>NZ_NJIF01000009.1 GCF_002209555.1 Achromobacter insolitus | reverse complement strand
GGCTCGCGCCCACGATTGCGGTCCGGAGCGTTCGCTCCGGACTTCCCCGTCCTCATCCTCGTCACCGCCTGCGGCGGTTCCTTCGGATTCCGTCGGGCGCATCGAGGTTGCGAGCCGCCACGCCGCCCGCGCCTACGGGCTACGTACGTCTTGGGTCGCTGCGCTGCTAGATCCGTGATCGGTGACGAGTCTTGCGTTGCCCGTAGCTTACGGCCGCGCGGGCGGCCGTAAGCTACATACGTGGTTTTGGGCGTCGTGGCGATGGTCGCTTGCGCGTTTGCGGAGCGTGGTTTGCTAGTGGCCGCTCATCATTGGGGTGGGGCGGTGATGGGTGGTGCGCGGCAGGCAGCGGCTTGCGCTTGAGGATTTTCTCGCGCGCACCACCCATCCGGCACCGTGGCTTAGCGGTCGGTGATGATCAACGGCCTGGTGACGTTCGGTGATGAGCAGCACCCTTGAGGCGTTAACGCTGATGGGTGTCTCACACGCGCGCAGCGTCATCCTCAACCGTAAGACACCGCGGAAGCCTCGGAAGGCCGCCCGGGCGGCCGGCCCGAGGCGAGCCCCGCAAGATCCACCGCCATACCCCACCCGTTGCTAGAAAGCCAAGCACACCGCTCGCCTCAGCTGAGGCCGAATTGCAGTTGGACGAGCCCGTCGCGTCGGCGGCCCGCCATGCGCGGGGCGTCGATAAGCCCGACGGAATCCGAAGGAACCGCCCCAGGCGGTGACGAGGATGAGGATGGGGCAGTCCGGAGCGAAGGCTCCGGACCGCAATCGTTGCCCCGCGCATGGCGGGCCGCCGATGCGACGGGCGTCTTAAGAACCCAAGACGCCCGAAAGCAAGCAAACAAACGTTACCCGCAAGAACCGCCTACAACCTCAAGCAGGCAACGCCTCAGGCACCCCAAGGTCGACGGCCAGCTTGGTCAAGCCGTCCCAGATCCGGCTGTCGAACGTCAGCGAATCCGCGTTCAGCGCCCGATTACGAGCTTCGTACTCGCCCGGGTACTGCACGCCTTCGACGCCGGGTTGGGGCTTGCAGGCGTGCAGGTAATCGATGAACGCGCCCACCTCCATCGACCGCCAATCCGTATTGAAGTCCACTTGCGGATCCAGCAGCAGCGCGAACATATTGTTCGTGGCTACTCCCGTGCGAGGGTGTTCGGGCTGGATCGTGCCGCCGCCGGACAGGACGCCGGCCAGCAGTTCGGCCACCAGGCCCAGGGCGTAACCCTTGTGGCCGCCGAACGGCAGCAGGGCGCCGGGCGGGTCGGTGAACAGCGCGTTGGGATCGGTGGTGGGATTGCCCTGGGCGTCGATCAGCGATCCCGCAGGCGCTTGCTCGCCTTTGGCCGCCAGCACGCGCGCCTTGTTGACGGCGATGGAGCTGGTGGCCATGTCCACGATGAAGGGTGGGCGTCCGCCCGGCAACGGGCCGGCGAAGCACAGCGGGTTCGTGGTCAGGCACGCCTGCGCGCCGCCGAAAGGCGCCACGGTCGGCGAGCGGTTGATCACGTTGGTGAAGGCCAGCAGGATCAGACCCTTGGCGGCAACCATTTCCCCGTAGTGGCCCATGCGGCCCAGGTGGTGGCTGTGGCGCAGGGTCAGGATGCACTGGCCGTGCTCCTGAGTGCGCTCGATGGCCTTCTCGATGACCACCTTGCCGACGTACTGGCCCAGACCGTGGTGGCCGTCGTAGGCCAACATCGCACCGCGATCGTTGACCAGCTCGGGGCGGCCGTCGGCCTGGGCCAGGCCTTCAGACAGGACACGCCGGTAGTTGGTGAGGATGGACAATCCATGGCTGGTATAGCCCACCCGGTCCGACTCGACCAGGTGTTCGGCCACGTCGCGGGCGATGTCCTCGGGCACGCCCTGGGCCATCAGTACGCGGCGGCCGTATTCATTGGCTTGGGCGATCGAAATCTTCATGACGCGATCTCCTTACAGCCAGCCCAGCCAACGCCAGTAGGTCATGCCCATCAGCAGCATCAGCAGGTAGCCGACGATGGTGACGATAATGCCGACCTTGGCGAACTGCTTGGCGTTGAAGGTTTCCGTACCCAGGCAGACCATGTTCTGCGGTGCGTTGATCGGCAGGATGAAGCCGTAGCTGACGACGAAGCCCAGCAGCATGGTCATGCCCAGCCGGCTGAAATCGCCCGGCAGCGTGGCCAGCACCGAGATCAGGATCGGCAGCATCGCCGAGGTCAGCGCGGTGGCGCTGGCGAAGCCCAGGTGGATGACGATAAGGAAGGCGGCGAGGATGGCGAAGATGGCCAGCGGACCCAGATGGTCCAGGCCGGTGTGTGCCACAACCTGGTTGCCCAGCCACTGTCCCGCTTGGGTCGTCAGCAGGGCGGTGCCCAGGCTGATGCCGACGCCGAACACGATCACGGTGCCCCATGGGATACGCGTCTGCACGTCTTTCCAGGTCATCACGCCAAAGCGCGGCAGCAGCAGCAGGACCAGGCCGAAGTAGGTGGTGGAAGTGGTGTCGAACTTGTGCAGCTTGCCTTCGGTCGACCAGAACAGCAGCAGCATGAGCGACACGGCCATCAGGCGCTTTTGCGCGCCTGTCATGGGGCCCAGCTCAAGCAGCGACTTCTCGACGGCTTCTTTGCCTCCCGCGATGCTGTCGCTTTCCGGCGGCAGCAGCTTGAGCACGATGACGATCAGCACGGCCGACATGATCAGCGACCAGGGAGCGCCGGCGATCAGCCAGTCCGACCATGCCACGCGTTCGCCCAGCATTTTTTCCATGAAGCCCACGGTCAGCAGGTTCTGCGCGGCGGCGGTCTGGATGCCGACGTTCCAGATGCTGGTGGCTTGCGCCACGATGATCATGATGCCGGCGGCGATATTGGAGCGCTTGTCCACGCCGAAGGCCGCGATGACGCCCATCATGATGGGCACCACGGCCGCGCTGCGGGCGGTGGCGCTGGGCACCACCAGGCTCAGCACGATGGTCACCGCGATACATCCGATCAGGATGCGGCGCGTGCTGGTGCCTACCTTGGCCAGGGTCACGAGCGCGATGCGCCGGTCCAGCCCGGTGAAGGTCATGGCGGCGGCAATGAACAAGGCGCCGGTCACCAGCGCCAGCGCCGAATTGGAGAAGCCGGTCAGCGCCATGCTGATCGCGGCCGACGTGCCGTAGACCACTTGCGGGTCTTTGATTGTCGGAGCCGTGCCCAGCAGGAAGGCCATCAGCGTCGTGATCATGATCGCGCTGGCCTCGTAGGACACGGCTTCGGTAATCCAGACCACCACTGCGAATGCGAGGATGGCGAGCATCCGATGGCCCGCGACGGGCAGGTCGGCAGGCAGCGGCATCATCAGCACGCCGATCATCACTAGGATGCCGGCGACCAGTCCGATGGGAATTTTGGTTTTCTTTGGGGCTTGCGAGGCAGGGACGGCGGCTTGCGCGGTCATATCCATCTCCGGTTGAGGTCAAACTGCCGACACACCGCCCCGCGAGCAACGGGATAGGTCAAATCGGTGTGTCGACGCTACAGCATGATCGTGACGGCATTGCGGAAAACCCGTATTGATACTGATCAAGCCTGTGGAGATTTGGGCTTGTGGAAAACCTCTGACGGGCATTATGCTCGTCGCCCCGCAGCGCCGGCAAGCGGAGATTGTTGCATGAAGTTATACAAATCGACCGTAAAAAAGCTGGAAGCGAAATTAATTAGATCGTGCCACGATGCTAATCAAGATCAGGCCGATCGGCCGTTACAGCAAGCTCAACCCAAGGCCAGGCGCAGTTGTTCGTCCAGGTGCAAGGTAGGCGCGACGCGCCAGCCGCTCTGCGCATAACGTAGCCAGCGGCCCAGCACCAGATGTGTCAGCAGGCTGGCGTGCGCCGCGACATTGGCTTGCGGCGGGAGGCCGCCATCCGTGACCGCGATGCGCAGCGATTGCTTCAACGACGCCTCGATGCGGTCGTTGATGTGGTTGATGCGTTCCTGCAGGCGGTTGTCTTCGGTGACCAGCGCGTCGCCTGTCAGCACCCGCGTCATGCCCTTGTTGCATTCCGAGAAGGTCAGCAGCATGGACACGGTCTTGTGGGCCTGGGACAGGCCCTCGGGTTCGGCGATGGCGATCTGATTCACCAGCGTGAAGATGCTGGTTTCGATGAATTCGATTAGCCCTTCGAACATCTGCGCCTTGCTGGCGAAGTGGCGGTACAGCGCGGCCTCAGAGACTTCCAGGCGCGCGGCAAGCGCGGCCGTGGTGATGCGGGAGGCGTGTGGTTGCTCCAGCATTTCGGCCAGGGTTTGCAGAATCTGGGTCTTGCGCTCGCCGGTTTTGCTCGCCATGGAAGGGTCTGCTCTCGCGCAGGCTTGACGGTGAAGGGGGAGGGAGGAGCGCGCCGCTACCCCCGCAAGGGGCGTCGGCGTAATAGCAAATCACTGACGGAGTTTACTCGCAAGTCGACGTAAGCCGGCCGCTGTGAACGGCCGCGGGCAAACGGCGTGCCGGGGTGAAAGACGTGGACCGTGCGCAGGCCCACCTGGCGCGCGCCGCGCAGATTGGCCAGCGTGTCTTCCACCAGCACGGCGTTGCGCGCCGCCACGCCTTCGCGCGCCAGCACATGCCGCAGCAGCGCGGGAGAAGGCTTGGGCCGGAACTCGCCATGCAGACGCATGTGTTCGATGGCCCACAGGCTGTCGAACTGGCGCAGGATGCCAAGTCGCGCGAGCACGGCGCGGGCATAGTGCAACGGCGCGTTGGTCAGCAGCACCTTGCGGCCGGGCAGCCGGGCGAGCTTATAGGCCAGGGCGCTTTCCGAGCGCACCAGCGGGCCGACGTCGAAATCGTGGCTGCGGTGCAGAAAATCATGGGGATCCACGCCGTGATGCCGGACCATGCCTATCATGGTGGCGCCATAGCGCTTCCAGTACTGCGAGCGCACGCGGTTGGCCGTGTCGATGTCGACGTTCAGCGCCTCGGCCACGGCCATGGTCATGCCGTGGTCGATCTTGGGGAAGATGGCGTGCGAAGTGTCGTGGAGCGTATTGTCCAGGTCGAACAGCCACAGGCGCTCGGAAGCGCCTTCGGCCGTTCGCCGGGAGCGGCGCAACCGCAGCGCGGGCCGCAGCAATTGACGATGGATTCGCATCAGTTGTCCATGGCGCCGCCGGCCATCCCCGATAAACCGACCGAAGCACGCCCCGCCGCCGGTGCGGCAAGACCTTCCCGATCGGGGCCGCGCGGATCCGGCTCCGCCGGTCCGCAGCGGCGCCCCCCCGGGGGGGACGCGCGCAGCGCTGCGGGGGGGGACCCCATCAGTGCGAGCTGATCATCGTGCCCACGCCCTGGTCGGTCAGGATTTCCAGCAGCAGGCAGTGCGGCACGCGGCCATCGACGATGTGCACCGAGTTCACGCCGTTCTTGGCGGCGTCCAGCGCGGACGAGATCTTGGGCAGCATGCCGCCGGAGATCGTGCCGTCGGCGAAGAGTTCGTCGATGGTTTGCGCCGAGAGGCTGCGCAGCAGCTTGCCGCTCTTGTCCAGCACGCCCGGGGTGTTGGTCAGCATCAGCAGTTTTTCGGCGCCCAGCACTTCCGCCATCTTGCCGGCGACGACGTCGGCGTTGATGTTGTAGGCCGTGCCGTCTTCGCCATAGCCGATGGGGGAGATGACGGGGATGAACTGGTCGTCCTGCAGCGCCTTGACCACGGCCGGCTCGACCATGGTGATGTCGCCGACGAAGCCGATGTCGATGGGTTCGGACGGGTTGTCCTTGTTGGCCATCAGCTTCTTCTGGGCCTGGATAAGTCCGCCGTCCTTGCCGGTCAGGCCCACGGCCTTGCCGCCGACCTCGTTGATCATCATGACGATGTCCTGCTGGACCTGGCCGCCCAGCACCCATTCGACCACTTCCATGGTCTCGGCGTCGGTGACGCGCATGCCCTGGATGAACGTGCCCTGTTTGCCGATGCGGCGCAGCGCGTCGTCGATCTGCGGACCGCCGCCGTGCACCACTACCGGGTTCAGACCCACCAGCTTCAGCAGCACGACGTCGTGCGCGAAGCTGCGCTGCAGACGCTCTTCCGTCATGGCGTTGCCGCCGTACTTGACCACGATGGTCTTGCCGTGAAATCGTCGGATATACGGCAGTGCTTCAGACAGCACAGCAGCTTTGACAGCAGGAGACGAAACGGCAGCAGGGTCGGGGGTGTCGGTCATGGCAGCTAAGTCGGCAAATATACGTATGAGTGGTTAGAAAAAATGCCTGCACAAAAACGCGTTCGGAACGCGGTAGCGCAAGCATACGACGGATTGTAGTACCCACAGGTTTCTTATGCTTTAAACCCATGTTGATATGCCCGACAAATAACCGGCATTCAGGTAAATTGGGGGCGTTTTCGCAACGGCGCGCCCCGCAAAAGGGGGCGCAGCCACACCGGCAGGGCATCGGCCCCCAATTTTTTACCCATAAAAGAGGCAACACATGCGTTTGAACTTTGTCCGGTCCGCCCTGGTGGCGTCGGCCTTCCTGGTGGCGGCGAACGCCGCCCATGCCGAAAAAGTGGTCGTAGGCGCGACCCAGGTCCCCCATGCCGAGATCCTGGAAGTGGTGAAGCCGCAACTGGCCAAGGAAGGTGTCGAGCTCGACATCAAGGTGTTCAGCGACTACGTACAGCCCAACCTGCAACTGGCGGACAAGCAGCTGGACGCCAACTTCTTCCAGCACAAGCCCTATCTGGATTCCTTCAACAAGGACCGCAAGGCCACCTTGGTGCCGGTGGCCCTGGTGCACGTCGAGCCGTTCGGTGGCTATTCCAAGAAAATCAAGAATCTGTCCGAGCTCAAGGATGGCGCCACGGTCGCTATCCCGAACGATCCATCCAACGGCGGCCGCGCACTGGTATTGCTGCAGAAGCAAGGCGTGATCAAGCTGAAGGACCCGTCCAACATCCTGGCCACGGCCGCGGACGTGGTCGAGAACCCCAAGAAGCTGAAGTTCCGCGAACTGGAAGCCGCCATGCTGCCGCGTTCGCTCGATGACGTCGATCTGGCGCTGATCAACACCAATTACGCGCTGGAAGCTGGCCTGGTCCCGACCAAGGACGCCCTGTTCATCGAAGGTTCGGATTCGCCGTACGCCAACATCCTGGTGACCCGCACGGACAACAAGGACGCGCCGGGAATCAAGAAGCTTGTCCAGGCCCTGCATACCCCCGAGGTGAAGAAGTTCATCCAGGACAAGTACAAGGGCGCCGTGGTTCCCGCCTTCTAAGCCCGGCCTGCCGTGGCCTGATCAGGAAGCCGCCCGTCGATCGGGCGGTTTTTCTTTTGGGCACGCGCGGGCGGCACCCTGTCCAGGCGAAAAAAAACCGCCCTGATGAGGGCGGTCTGCGTGGCACGGGGTGGGCTCAGCCCGCGGCCAGGGCCTTTTCCACGGTGGCGTGGAATTCCGCCACATCGTATTCGCCCAGATAGCGTTTGATGATGCGCCCTTGCTTGTCGATCAGGAAGGCGGTGGGCGTCAGGCGGATGTCGCCGAAGGCGCGCGCGATGTCGCCCTTGGTGTCCAGCGCGACCGGGAACGGCAGCTTGCGGGTTTCGGTGAAATTCAGCACGTAGTTGGGCGGGTCGTAGTTCATGGCGACCGCCACCGCCTCGTAGCCCTTGGCGGCATACTCGTTATAGGCCGAGATGGTTTCCGGCATCTGCTTCACGCAGGTCACGCAGCTGGTGGCCCAGAACTTGACCAGCACGACCTTGCCGCGCAGGTCCTGCATGGAGAAGGTCTTGCCTTCCAGCGTGGTGAACGTGACGTCGGGCGCGGTCTGGACAGGGCGCATGACGAACCAGGCGCCGATGCCGACCGCCACCAGGACGGCCAGAGCGATGATGGCTTTTTTCATTTGATGGGCATGGCCTCTACGCCGTTGCTGGTGCCGGACGCGTTATCGCTGGCAGCGCCGGCGCCGCTTTCGATGGGCGCTTTGCTTTCCGTGGATGTGGTGGAACTGGAACCGCTGTTGGACAGCCGGATCGCTTCTTCGCGGCTGATCGTCTCGAACAGTTTAACCACCTTGGCCACGCCGCCGACGTCGGCGGTCGCGTTGGCGGCGTATTCGCCTTCGGCCTGCGTCACCTTGCCCATCAGGTAGACGACGCTGTGATCGGTCGTGACCGCAATGGTGCCGGATGGCACGTACTTGGTATTCAGCAGGGCGGTCTTGACCTTGGAGGTAAGCCAGGTGTCGTTGGAGCGCGTGCCGAACGAGGCGATGGGGCCCACGTTCAGCTGGTTGATGACCTGCTTGACGTTTTCCACGCCCTGGGCGATGGAAGTAGCCTGGTTCTTGGCTTCTTCGGTGGGTACGTCGCCGGTCAACAGCAGGTGGCCGCCGTAGGCCATGGCATTGACGCGGGCCGTGTCGCCCAGCTTCTGCGAGATCTGGCTTTGCGCCTTGAACGCCATGTTCTGGTCTTCGAGCTGGACGCCGGAGGTGCGGCGGTCCGTGACGACGACGGCTGTGGTGGCGGCCGCGCCGCCCACGATCAGGGGCGCGCAGGCCGACAGCGAGAGCGCGGCGGTGGATAGCGCCGCGGCAAGCATCAACGGGCGGACTGCGGTACGGACGTCAGAAATCATTCGGTGTCTCCAAGCAGAAGAGCGTCAATGCCGTCGCACAGCGCGTGCAGCAGCAGAATATGGACTTCCTGGATGCGCATCGTGCGATCGCTGGGAACACATAGATGGACGTCCATCGGCGTAATGAGTTCCCCCATGACGCCGCCGCCCTTGCCCGTCAGGGCAAGCACGTGCATTTCGCGGGCGCTGGCGGCTTCCATGGCGCGCACTACGTTGGGGGAATTGCCGCTGGTGGATATTGCCACCAGCACGTCGCCAGCCTGGCCGAAGGCGTTGACCTGGCGTTCGTAGATCTCGTCGAACCCGTAGTCGTTGCCCACCGCGGTGAGGATCGAGGTATCGGTGTTGAGCGCGATGCCGGCCAGGGGCAGGCGTTCGCGTTCAAAGCGGCCTACCAGTTCGGCGATGAAATGCTGCGCGTCGGCGGCCGAGCCGCCATTGCCGCAAGCCAGAATCTTGCCGTTGTTTGCCAGGGCGCCGAAAAGCACGTCCACTGCCACGGCCAACGGCTCGGCCAGGACGTTCATGCTTTGTTCGCACGCAGCCATGGCGTCGCGAAAGTGCGACGTCATACGAGAGGTCATATCCATGGGCGCGATTATCTCACGGGGCCATGGCGCGGTTCTGTCCAGGCGTAACGACAGTTGGGGTTGCGGTTACGGGTACGGGTGGGGGTCAGGGCTGCCAGAACGCGCCGCGCAGCCACGCCGGAGCGCCGGCGTCAAACACGACCGCGTCAAAACGCGCTGCCGGCAGTGTGCCGTGCCAGTGGCGGCGGGCCAGCTCGGGCAGCCAGAATGCCGCGGCGCGGGCCAGCCTGGCCTGCTTGTCCCGGCCGATGCTGGCCGCGGCGCCGCCATAGCGGGTCGGGGCCCGGGAACGGACCTCGACGAACACCAGGGTGTCGCCGTCGCGCATCGCCAGGTCGATCTCGCCCGCGCGGGTGTGCAGGTTGCGCGCCAGCAGGATCAGCCCCTGCGCCAGCAGCAGCCGCAATGCGGCATCCTCGTGGCGGTCGCCTTTGCGCTGGGTGGGTGAGCGCTGCGGGGCAGGCCGGTCCACGGGCGTGGCACGCGTGGACCGGCGCCGGCGCCGGGCGGCGCGGCGGCGGGCCGCCAGGGCCAGCTCGCAGGCCAGGCGCAAAGTGTCATCCGTCATGGGCGCTCCAGAGGGGGCGGGCATAGACGGCTACACTGACATGGTTTTCCGTGTCAGTAGGTTGCAATGAATCAAAATGTCTCACCTCCCCCAGCCGGAGATGCCTGGTCCCGCGTTGCCGAACGCGTGGCGGGGCAGCATTGGCCCGCTTCGACGCTGTATGTCGTGGCTACGCCGATCGGCAATCTGGGCGACCTGGGGCTGCGCGCCTGGCACGCCTTGCAGCGGGCCGACGTGATCGCAGCCGAAGACACGCGGGCCAGCCGGGCGTTGCTGGACGCCTGGGGCGTGAGCACGCCGCTCATGGCGGCCCACCGCCACAATGAAGCCGCCGCGGCCCAGGCCATCTGCGAACGTTTGGCGCAGGGGCAGCGCGTGGCCCTGGTGTCCGATGCCGGCGCTCCCGCCGTCAGCGATCCCGGCGCGCGCATTGTGCGCGCCGTGCGCGCTGCCGGTTTCGGCGTGGTGCCAGTACCGGGGCCCAGCGCGGTCATTGCCGCGCTGATGGGCAGCGGCGTCACCACGGACGAAAACCCGGGTTTTGCCTTCGCCGGCTTTCCGCCACCCAAGGCTGTGGCGCGCCAGCGCTGGCTGCGCACCTGGTGCGCCTTGCCCGCGCCCGTCGTAATGTTCGAATCGCCGCACCGGTTGGCGGCCACGCTGGCCGATCTGCTGGACGTCTGCGGCCCGGATCGCCTGCTGACCGTGGCGCGTGAACTGACCAAGCGCTTTGAAGAGATCGCCACGTTTCCCATGGGCGAGGGCGCGGCATGGCTAGCCGCGGACGCGCACCGCGAGCAGGGTGAATTCGTGCTGATTGCGCATGCGCCCGAGGAGCAAGCGGCCGACGACGAAGCCGATCCGCGCACCGATGCGTTGCTGGATGCGCTGTTGGAGTCTTTGTCCTTGCGTGATGCTGCGCGGGTGGCTGCCAAGGTGTCCGGCCTGCCGCGGGACGTGTTGTACAACCGGGCCCTGTCCCGCAAGAAATCGGCGGAGTAAGACATGGTGTATTCCACAGTCGTGTCGAACAAACCCGCGGATCCCGACGAACGCCTGGTCTACCGCGACATCCCCACTCCGCTGGGCGACATGCGCCTGGTCGCCAGCCCGAAGGGACTGCGCGGGGCCTGGTTCACCGACCAGGAGCTGCTGCCTTCGGCCGAAGGCTGGATCCTCATGGAATCCGATCCCATCCTGGAACAGGCGCGCCGCGAACTGGACGAATGGTTCGCCGGCCAGCGCCGCGTCTTCGACGTGCCGCTGGACCCCGTAGGCACGACATTCCAGCACCAGGTCTGGCATGCCTTGTGCGATCTCGACTTCGGTGTGCTGGCCAGTTATGGCGATCTGGCGCGCACCGTCGGGCGGCCCAAGGGCGCCCAGGCGGTTGGCGGGGCGGTGGGGCGTAATCCGATCAGCATCATCATTCCGTGCCACCGGGTGATCGGCGCGGACACCTCGCTGACCGGCTTTGGCGGCGGCCTGCCGCGCAAGCAGGCCCTGCTGGCGCACGAAGGCAACCTTTACCGCAGCCGCAGCGCAAGCGCGCGCCGGGTCTGCGACGGGCAGGCGGAACTGCCCTGGTAGGCGGGTGTCGCGGCCGGCCTGGGCCGGCCGGGATTATTGCGAGGCGATGCTCGGCAGGATGCCAATGCGGTCAGACACCATCGGCACGGCGTTCAGCGCGCTTTGCCGATCTGGGTAGGGCCCGATCTTGACCCGGTAGAGATTGTTGGATTGTTCGACCGAGGCAGGCGGCGCGCCTTCCGCGCCCAGCTGCGTGTTGATGCGGCTGACCAGCGATTGCGCGTTGGCGGATTGACTGAACGCGCCCACCTGGAGGTAGACATTGCCGATGCCGGCCGCTGCAGGTTGGCGCACCGGCGCCGAACCGGGCGCAGGTCCCGGCAGGGGTTCCGCCGCGAGCGCCACGGGCACGGCGGCGATCGGCGCCGCCACGGGCGTGGAACCCGTCGCCGAAACGGGTTCGGGCGCGGCTGCAGCGGGCGCCCCTTGCGAGGCAAGCCGCCGGATTTCCTCCTGCGGTATGGCTTCCACCACTACCTGGCCGCTGCCTGGCCCGATGAGGCCCAGCTTGTACGCCGCCACGTAGGACAGGTCCATGATGCGGTCGCTGTGGAAGGGACCGCGGTCGTTCACCCGCACGACGATCGTCTTGCCGTTGACCAGGCTGGTGACGCGGGCATAGCTGGGCAGCGGCAGCGTGGTGTGGGCGGCCGTCATGGCGTACATGTCGTAGGACTCGCCGATGGACGTGGAATTGCCGTGGAACTTCTTGCCGTACCACGAGGCGATGCCGCGTTTCTTGTAAGGCTGGCCGCTGGTGTCTGGCACATAGCGCTGGCCGAAGACCACGTACGGGCGGTTCGCGCCGCTGGCATAGGGTTCGATCCGCGGCACCGCGTCGGGCACCTGGTCCAGGTTCGAAGGCGGGTTCGCGTCCGGCCCGTCGTCCTTGTAGTACCCGCCGCCCTTCTTGCGTCCGCCGGTGGAGGAACAGCCGGCCACGGCTATGGCCAGCAGCAACATCATGAACAGGCGGGTCGGGCGGGACAGGGTCATGCGGATTCGTCGGGCAGTTGGGTGCGATGGCGCACCAGCAGCGGGTCGTGGTCGGAAAACCGCAACGCCAGTTGTTCGACCACGTAGACCGAACGGTGCTGGCCTCCGGTGCAGCCGATGGCGACCGTGAGGTAGTTGCGGGTGTCTTGGGTGTATTGCGGCAGCCAGCGGTTCAGGAAGCCGGCGATGTCATCGATCATCTGCCCCACCAGATCGAAGCCCGCCAGCCAGGCGGCCACGGGCTCGTCGCGTCCGGTCAGCGGCCGCAGGTTGCGGTCATAGTAGGGGTTGGGCAGGCAGCGTACGTCGAACACCAGGTCCGCATCGCGCGGCACGCCGCGCTTGTAGGCGAAGGACTCGAACGTCAGCACGAGCGGCGCGCGATCGGCCTTGATCAGGTCGCGGATCCAGACGCGCAACTGGCCGGGCGTCAGGTCCGAGGTGTCGATGACGTGTTCCTGTTCGCGCAGCGGCGCGAGCAGTTCGCGTTCCAGCGCGATGCATTCGGTCAGTGTCGGGGCCGTGCCGCCGCGCTGCAGCCGGTCGGTCAATGGGTGGCGGCGGCGAGACTCGGAATAGCGCTGCACCAGCGTCGCCGTGCTCGCGTCCAGGAAGACCACGCGCAGGCTGGTGCCCATGGCGCGCAGCGCGGTGACCACATCGGGGAGTTCGGCGAGTTCCCCGGGGGAACGGACGTCGATGGCGACCGCAACCCGCTCCATGCCGTCATCCCGGGCGTTCGCGATGAACTCGGTCAGGAACCGCACAGGCAGGTTGTCGACACAGGTATAGCTGGCGTCCTCAAGCATGCGCAGGGCGACGGACTTGCCTGAGCCTGAGATGCCGGTGACGAGGACGACTTTCAACATGGACATGATTGTGGCACGCTTTTCGAGGACGATGCCGGCGGGATGACATCTGATATGGCCGTAAACTGCCAATCTGCGCCTGTACCGGTTCGGCCCCCCTGGCGTAAGCTTGGGGCCGGATACTCGACAGATTCACATACGCGCCCCGCCGTCATGCGTTTCGGGGGAATGGAATTCGACCTAGATGTTAGCCTTCATTTCCTTTCGTAGTGTTTCACTGCCGCGTTTTTGGGCAATTTCCGTACTCGGGGCCGCTGCCGCCGTCTTTATGGCGAGGCCTGCACAGGCCCAGCAGCCGCCTGAAACCCTGCGCCCGGACACCATGGCAGCCCGCGTGGCCGCCTGTACGGCCTGTCATGGCGCGCAGGGCAGGGCGGGCGCCGATGGCTACTATCCGCGCCTGGCCGGCAAGCCGCAGGAATACCTGTATCACCAGTTGCTCAACTTCCGCGACGACCGGCGCCAGTACCGGCCGATGACGCACCTGCTGACAGGCCTGCCCGACGACTATCTGCGCGAGATGGCCGCCTATTTCTCCGATCAGCAAGTGCCCTATCCGCCGCCGACGCGGGCGGAGGTCTCCGCCGCCACGCTGCAAGCCGGACGCAAGCTGGCCCTGGATGGGGACGCCGCGCGCGGCCTGCCCGCCTGTGCCGCCTGTCATGGCGCCGCCTTGGGCGGCGTGCTGCCCGCCATCCCGGGCCTCCTGGGCTTGCCGCGTGACTACATCGGCTCGCAGATCGGCAGCTGGAAAAACGGCTTGCGCCGCGCGGCTGAACCGGACTGCATGGCGGACATCTCCAACAAACTCACTCCCGAGGATATCGGCGCATTGGCCGCATGGCTGTCCTCGCAACCCGTCGTCGAACCCTACGCGCCCCAAGCGGCGGATTCGATACGCCTGCCCGTCCAGTGCGGCAGCCAGGCACAACGGTAAGGGAGAGGACGGATGTCGCTCATGAAGAAAGTCCTGTCGGTCCTGTTGCTGCTTGTCGTCGCTGCCATTGGGGGGCTGTATTGGCTGGGCACGCGCGACGATGCCAGCACCGGTCCCGCCGCAGCGGCGGCCGACGCCGCGACGCTGGTCGAGCGCGGACGCTATCTCGCCTTGGCGGGCAACTGCATGGCCTGCCATACCAGCCGGGGAGGCAAGACGTTGGCAGGCGGCACGCCCATCCCCACGCCTTTTGGCACGGTGTACGGCCCGAACATCACGCCCGACGAGAAGACCGGCATTGGTGCGTGGACGGCCGATGATTTCTGGCAGGCGCTGCACAACGGCAAGTCGCGCGACGGCACACTGCTGTATCCCGCCTTCCCCTACACGGAGTACACACGCGTGACCCGCGCCGATTCCGACGCGCTGTATGCCTATCTGCGCACGGTGGCGCCCATCAGCCAGCCCAACCGGCCGCCCGAGCTGGAGTTCCCCTACGACCAGCGGGCGTTGCTGGCGGCCTGGCGCGCGCTGTATTTCAAGCCGGGCGTGCAGGAAGCGGACGCGGGCAAATCCGTGCAATGGAATCGCGGGCGCTATCTGGTGGAAGGGCTGGGGCATTGCGCCGCTTGCCATACGCCCCGCAACAGCCTGGGGGCGCTGCGGTCGGCCGACACGCTGGCCGGGGGTGTGATCCCGGTGCTGGACTGGTACGCGCCGCCACTCACCAATGATGTCGAAACCGGCATGGGGCGTTGGTCCGCCGAGGACATCGCCGCCTTGCTCAAGACCGGTATTTCCAAGCATTCCAGCGTCAGCGGGCCGATGGCAGAGGTGGTGCTGGGCAGCACGCAGCACCTCACCGATGCGGATGCGCTGGCCATTGGCGTCTACATCAAGTCCTTGCCCGCGACGGCGGCCTCGACGGAGCGCTCGCGCGCGGCCGTCGCGCCGGCGGCCATGGAACTGGGCGGCAAGATCTATCGGCAGCAATGCGTGCAATGCCATCAGCCAGCGGGCGAAGGCAGCGGCACGGCGTGGCCCGCGCTTGCCGGCAACCCGACCGTGACGGCGCCATCGCCCGTCAATGCCATCCGCATGGTGCTGGACGGTGGCTACGCCCCGGCCACGGCGGCGAATCCGCGGCCCCATGGCATGCCGCCATTCGGCCAGTTGCTGAACGATAGCGATATCTCGATGCTGGTCACCTACATCCGCAATAGCTGGGGCAATGAGGCTGGGGGAGTGACGGCGTTGGAGGTCAAGCGGGCTCGCGCCGCGTCCACGCTGAACTAGCGCGCTTTCAAGGCCTGCGCGCACGCCTCGCGCGCCAATTCGCCCAGCACGCGGATGGCGGCTTGCGTGGCGGTGTTCCAGGGGTGTCCGTAGTTCAGGCGCAGCGCGCTGCCGAACTGTCCGCTGGCCGAAAAAATCGGTCCCGGCGCTACGCTGATGCCGCGCGCCAGCGCCGCCCGGTGCAGCGCCAGCGCATCCACGGCGGCCGGCAGTTCCAGCCAGAGAAAGAATCCGCCCTGCGGCCGCGTCAAGCGGGTGCCGGCTGGAAACTCTTGGGCGATCGCCTCGGCCATGCGCTGTTGCTGGGTCTGCAGCGTTTCGCGCAGGCGGCGCAGATGGCGGTCATAGCCGCCTTGCTCCAGGTACTCGGCGATTGCGCCCTGGGCGGGGCCGGACGCCGACAGCGTCGACGCCAGCTTCAGGCGCTGCACGCGTTGCGTGTAGCGGCCGGCCGAGGCCCAGCCGATGCGGTAGCCCGGCGCCAGGCACTTCGAAAATGACGAGCAATGCAACACCAATCCCTGTGTGTCATGGGCCTTTGCCGGCACGGGCCGCGCGGTCCCGAAGTACAGCTCGCCGTACACGTCGTCCTCGATCAGCGGGATCGAGTGGCGCGCAAGCAATTGCACCAGCTGCCGCTTCTTTTCGTCGGGCATCAGAGTGCCCAGTGGATTCTGGAATTGCGTCATCAGCCAGCAAGCCTTGGGCGCATGGCGCTCGATGGCGGCTTCCATCGCGTCCAGGTCGATGCCGGTGCGTGGATGGGTGGGCACTTCAAGCGCCTTCAGGCCGTGGCGTTCGAGCGCCTGCAGCGCGCCATAGAAAGTGGGGGCCTCGACCATGACCGTATCGCCGGGCTGCGTGACCGCTTGCAGGCAAAGGTTCAGAGCTTCCAGCGCACCATTGGTGACGACGATGTCGCTGGCCGGGACATTGATTCCGCCAATCAGGTAGCGCAGCGCAATCTGGCGGCGCAGGCCGGGATTACCCGGCGCCAGGTCTTCCACGGTGTCCAGCGGGTCTTGGCGCTTGAGGTGCGCGGCCATGGCCTGGGCCAATCGCGGCAACGGGAATAGCAGCGGGGAGGGGAAGGCGGAGCCCAGCGGTGTCACGTCACGGTTGCGCACCGAGCCGAGGATATCGAAGATGCGTTCGCTGATTGCCAGCTCGGTCGATTCGCCGTCCGGGCTGGACGCGCCGGGCTCCGGAGGCAGGGAAGCTGCCGGCGTGTTGACGTAGTAGCCGGAACGCGGCTGCGCGCGGATCAGGCCGCGCGCTTCCAGCAGGTAATAGGCCTGGAACACCGTCGACGGGCTGAGCCCGCGCGCGGCGCACGCATCCCGCACCGAAGGGAGTTTGTCGCCTGCGCGCAGCACGCCGTCGCGGATCGACTTGGCGATCTCGGCGGCCAGGGTTTCATACAGGCTCAAGGTGCCGCCGGGCGACGCGCGCCTACTTGCTGCTTTGCAGGATCGCCATGGCCTGGCGTTCCATGAATTCACCCAGCGTATCGATACCGCGCAGCTTGAGGATCGTGTTGCGCACGGCGGCTTCCACCAGCACCGCCAGGTTGCGGCCCGCAGCCACCTGCAGCATGACTTTGCGCACGGGCAGGCCAAGCATGTCCTGGGTGATGTCCTGCAGCGGCAGGCGTTCGAACTTGTCCTGCGCGGTGGCACGCACCAGGTGCACGATGAGCTTGAGGCGCATTTTTCGGCGCACCGAGGTTTCGCCGAAGATGGTGCGGATATCGAGCAGGCCCAGGCCGCGCACTTCCAGCAGGTTTTGCAGCAGCTGCGGACAGTGGCCTTCGATCATGTTCGGGGCGGTGCGCGAGAACTCCACGGCGTCGTCGGCCACCAGGCCGTGTCCGCGCGAGATCAGTTCCAGCGCGAGTTCGCTCTTGCCCAGGCCGGATTCGCCCGTGATCAGCACGCCCAGCCCCAGCACGTCCAGGAATACTCCGTGCACGGTGGTGGTGGGCGCGAGCTTCTTGCCCAGGTAGATACGCAACAGGTCGATCAGCTGCGCGGCTGCCACCGGCGTGGACAGCAACGGCACCTGATGCTGGTCGCATTGGTCGATGAGGTCTTGCGGCGGCGTCAGGCCGTCGGCAAGCAGGATCGCGGGCACGCCGCCGATCAGCAGCTCGTCCATGTGGTGCATGCGCCGGCGCAGGTCGAAGCGCGTGTAGTACGCCAGTTCTTCCTGGCCGAACACCTGGATGCGGGACGGGTGGATCAGGTTCAAGTGGCCGACCAGATCCGCGGCCGACATGCCGTCATCGGGAATCGCGCGGTCCGCGGCGCCTTGGCCGGAAATCCAGTTAAAGGGGATTTTGTCGGCGTTGTCGTCGACGAGTTCCTGCACCGTGAGCATGGCAGCGATTCCGCGGAGGGGTCAGAGTTGGCCGGTCGTGAGCATCTTGTGGACGACGGCCGGATCGGGCTCTGTGGCCAGGGCTTCGCGCAATGCCTTGTTCGACATGAGCTGCGCCAGTTCGGCCAGGATGTCCAGGTGCTGCTGCGTGGCCGTTTCCGGCACCAGCAGGCAAAGCAGCATCGAGACAGGCTGTCCGTCCGGCGCATCGAAGGTGATGGGTTGGGCCAGGCGGATGAAGGCCGCCAGGGCCTGCTCCAGGCCCTTCACCCGGCCATGCGGGACGGCAACGCCCTGTCCCAGCGCGGTGGAACCCAGGCGCTCTCGGGCAAACAGGCTGTCGAACACGAGCGCGCGTGCCAAGCCATGGTTGTTTTCGAATAGAAGGCCGGCTTGTTCGAACGCACGTTTCTTGCTCGTTGCGAGCATATCGAGCACGACGTTGCCGGCGGGTAGGATGCGCGACAAATGATTCATCGGATCATTATATGGGTATATGACGCACTGCAATAATCGGCCTCGGGGATGCGCGCGCAGGGGCGGTCGCATCAAGGGGCGGCAAGAGCGACAGCATAGACCGATAGCGGGGGATTGTGGGCATTCTTGCGGCCCGCTGCGGACGGCTGCAGTGCGAAATGGCGGGAATCAGGAAAAAACGGGCTCGCCAGCGGAACGCCGGGAATGGGGGACGAAATGGGGGAGTGCTACAGGAGGGAAGTTTGCCGATGCCCCGGCTGGACGTTGCGTCTAGCGGGACACCGGGACTCAGGCAGGATTTCTAGAATCGCTGTTTAGCTAGTCTCGCAGTGCGAGTGCTCATGAAGCGCGTTACTGCTGGGGTGGCGTTAGGTTCGCCGCTTGCCGCTTCACGGACTCCGCCGTGTGACTTCGTACCTTGTCCTTGTGCTTGATGACCTGACGGTCGACTTTGTCAGCAAGAAGGTCTATGGCTGCATAGAGGTTTTCATCGGTTGCTTCACAATGAATGTCCTTACCGCTTAGACGCATGGTGATTTCGGCTCTATGCCGCAGGGGCTCTACCGAGAGCATGACCTGGGTATCGATGACGTGATCGAAATGCCGCAGCACTCGCGCCAGTTTGTTCATGACATATTCCCGGATGGCCGGGGTGACGTCGAGGTGACGACCGCAGATGCTCAGGTTCATAGTGTGCTCTCCTTCTAAAAGAGGAAAAAAAGGTGCGCAAAAAGCGCGGCTGATTCGTTAGGCGTTCTCCTTGATTGAGCAGGTTCGTTTAGTACTAGTGTATAGACTCGGGCCGATAAAACAAGCTGACCTAGCGCAAGAACATGGCATTTTTATGGCTGAGCCCCTAGGGTGCATGCGTGCTTGCGCGAGCAGCGCCTAGGGGTCTTCCCCAGGGCCGCATTACATGCGGAAATGCTCTCCCAGATAGACCCGGCGGACGGCGGGGTCGCCCACGATTTCATCGGGGTGGCCGTCGGTCAGCACCTTGCCTTCGCTGATGATGTAGGCGCGGTCGCAGATGCCGAGGGTTTCGCGCACGTTGTGGTCGGTGATCAGTACGCCGATGCCGCGTCCCTTCAGGAATCGCACGATGCGCTGGATCTCGATGACCGCAATGGGATCCACCCCGGCAAACGGTTCGTCCAGCAGGATGAAGCGCGGGCTGGTGGCCAGCGCGCGCGCGATTTCCACGCGGCGGCGTTCACCGCCCGACAGGGAGATGGCCGCGTTGCTGCGGATGTGGCCGATCTGCAGTTCTTCGAGCAGCGATTCCATCTGCTCGTTGATCTTGGGCGTGGACAGCGGGCGACCATCCGGCCCCAATTGCAGCTCCAGGACGGCGCGGATGTTCTGCTCGACCGTCAGGCGCCGGAACACGGAGGCGTCCTGCGGCAGGTACGACAGGCCCATGTGCGCGCGCTTATGGATCGGCATGGCCGTGATGACCGAACCGTCGATCTCGATGCGGCCGGCGTCGGCGGGCACCAGGCCCACGATCATGTAGAAGCTAGTGGTCTTGCCTGCGCCGTTGGGACCGAGCAATCCGACGACTTCGCCACTGACCACGGACAGGGAAACATCCTGTACCACGGTCCGGCCGTTATAGGTCTTGCGCAAACCGGTTGCGCGCAGGCTGCCCTGCTTGACGCCCGAAGGGGCGGAGGTTACCGGAGTCGGCACTGAAGGTTGGTTCATCGTGGCTGCGAGTGGTGTTGCATGGGAGACGTTCAACGTCCCTTCTTGGCGGCCTGTTGCTTGCGGCATTCGGCGATGGCGGCATCCGATTTGGCGCGTGGCTCAGCCACCGAGCGAACCCGGCCGCCCGCGGCGGCGGAGTTGGGGCCGCCGTGAGCTTCGTAAGTGCCGGTCTTCTCGTTGTAGCGTACCCGCTCGCCGCGAATGGTGTCGAACGGTTTCCCACAGACGTAGCGGATCACGACCGCTTGTCCGATCAGGTCGAACGTGCTCTTGGATCCGTCGTACTCGGCGCGCAGGCCGGTACCTTCGATGAGTTCGAAAGTTTCCGGGCGTTCCTGGCGGATGGTCACGATCTTGCCTTTGTTGGCGGTGGCCGTGCCGAACTGGTTGCCTTGCGCGTCTTCGTTCATTTCCAGCACGTCGGACGTCAGGGTCATGAGGCCGCGCGTCATGTTGACGTTGCCCGTGAAGACGCTTTTCTTCTTCACGTCGTCGTAATGCAGGGTGTCCGACAGGATCAGCGTGCTGGGCTCTTCGGCCGGCGCCGCCGCCTTGGGCGCCGGATCCGCGGCATGGGCCGCGGCGGACGCCGTCAGCAGGAGGGCGCCGAGCAAACGAGTCGTCGGAGCAAGGAGAATCCGGAGGTCGGTCATGGTTTTTTCTGATCAGTGTTGTTGGCGGGAATTTCGGTCCGGCGTTGCTGTTTGCCTTCGGAACCGGCAATTTCCACATCGGTCGATGCCGAAACCTGCAGTTGGCGCGTCTTGTTGTTGTAGTGCATGCCCGTGCCGTTCATGCGCGAACGGCCCTTGATGACTTCCGCCGGCAGGTCGGTGTAGACCACGTCGTCGTCGGGCAGGATGATCAACTGCTGGCTGCGCACGTCCAGCAGGTCGTTATTGGCGTCGGGCTGGCGCCGCACGTGGGCGTCGCCGTTCATGATGATGCGCTTGCCGCCTTGTTCCATGACGGCAGTCTTGGAGACGGCGACGGTGATGGGGTTGTTCTCATGTTGCCCCACGGCGCGCGGAGTCGTCACGTGGTAGGAGTCGTCATCGGGGAAATGTTCCGCGTATACGCCTTCCAGCCGGTTGATGGGACGCCCGTTGGGATCCGTGCGCAGCATGACGAAGTCGCGCGACCAGGCGTCCATCTCGTGGGTAATGCGGCGCGGCGGATCCGTCTGGATGGCCCGCTGCGCATAATCGGCCGCCCACCATGAGCCGGTGACCAGCACCAGCAGCAGGAACAGCGCGATCAGGGAGGGAAAGCGTTCTTTCATCGGGTTTGCCACAAGGGCTTAGGGGTTGCGGCGGCGGTCATTGGATGGCGCCGGGGCCGAGCAGGCCCGGCGCCGCCAGGAAGGCGCCGAGACGCCCCTGGGCCGCCAGCAGCAGATCGCAGCATTCGCGCACGGCGCCGTTGCCGCCGGTATGCGTGGCCACCCAATGCGCGGCCTGGCTGACATAGCCGGGTGCGTTCGGCACGCTGGCGGCGAAGCCGGCGCGCTGCAGGGCCGGCAGGTCGATGACGTCATCGCCCATGTAACCGGTCTGGTTAAGTTGGACACCGGATCGCTGCGCAAGTTCGGCCAGGGCGCCGCCCTTGTCCCGAACGCCCTGGATGACCTCGGCGATGCCGAGCTCGGCCGCGCGGCGCGCCACGATGGGGCCGGAGCGGCCCGTGATCAGCGCGACCTTCAGGCCGCCTTCCATCAGCAGGCGCAGCCCGTGGCCGTCCAGCGCGTTGAAGCGTTTTTGCAGCTCGCCGTTTTCTCCGTAGTAGAGGCTGCCGTCGGTCAGCACGCCGTCCACGTCGAACACCATCAGACGCACGGCGGCGGCGCGTTCGCGCACGCCGGCCGGGATGCGGGCAAGGACCAGCGCTTCGGCCGGATGAGTCACGGGAGCAGAAAGAGTCATAGTCATACCACTTTAGCGGCCATCAGGTCATGCATGTGTAGGGCGCCGAGCAGAACGCCGTCGTCATCCAGCACCAGCATGTGGTTGAGCCGTAGTTTGTCCATTTGCTGGGCGGCCTCGACGGCCAGCGCGTCGGGGGTGATGCTGCGCGGCGAGCGCGTCATGCCGGATTCGACGGTCAGGCTGCGAATGTCGCCGTGCCGGGCGATCAGGCGGCGCAAGTCGCCGTCGGTGAAGATGCCTACGGGGCGGTGTTGCGGGTCGGTTACGACGGTCATGCCCATACCCTTGGCCGACATGACTTCCAGCGCCTGCGATACCGGCGTGCCGGCGATTACGATGGGCAGGGCGTCGCCTTCGCGCATGACGTCGCGCACGTGGGTCAGCAGGCGGCGGCCGAGCGCGCCGCCGGGATGTGAGCGGGCGAAGTCCTGTGGTCCGAAACCGCGGGCCTCCAGACAGGCGACGGCCAGGGCGTCGCCCAGGGCCAGTGCCGCCGTCGTGCTGGCCGTGGGGGCCAGGTTCAGCGGGCAGGCCTCCTGGGCCACGCTGGCGTCCAGGTGGATGTCGGCCAGATTAGCCAGTTCGGACTGCGGATTGCCGGTGATGGCGACGAGCTTGGCGCCCATGCGGCGCGCCACCGGGAGGATGGTCAGCAGTTCCTGGCCGGAGCCCGAATAGGAAATCGCGATGAGGACATCGTCCTGGGTGATCATGCCCAGATCGCCATGGACCGCCTCGGCGGCGTGCACGAAAAAGGCCGGCGTGCCGGTCGAAGCCAGGGTCGCCGCGATCTTGCGGGCGATGTGGCCGGTCTTGCCGATGCCGCTGACGACCACGCGGCCGCGGCAGGCCAGCAGCATCGCGACGGTTTGCGTGAAGCTGTCGTCCAGCCTGGCCGACAGGTCCAGCAGGCCCTGGCATTCAATCTGCAGCGTTCTACGCGCAGATGCCAGCGCGGTCTCGGACGATGTTGTGGGATGGTCAGTCATACGTGGATTTTAATATCAGTATGCGGGTTTGCCCCGGGAAGGGGGCTATGGCATCCTGGCGGCTCATTTCAACGGCTTTCAATCCTTCTTTCCAGGCCCGCTCCATGTCCAGCATTTCCAGCCCCGTCCTTGGCACGCCCCTGTCTCCCCTGGCCACCCGAGTCATGCTGCTCGGCTCGGGCGAATTGGGCAAAGAGGTCATCATTGCCCTGCAGCGGCTGGGCGTGGAAGTCATTGCCGTGGATCGGTATGCCGATGCTCCGGGCCACCAGGTGGCGCACCGGGCGCATGTGGTCTCGATGACGGACCCGCAGGCCCTGCGGAAGGTCATCGAACAGGAACGGCCCCACGTTATTGTCCCCGAAATCGAAGCCATTGCCACCAATTTGCTGGTGGAACTCGAGGCGGCCGGAGTGGCCCGGGTGACGCCGACCGCGCGCGCCGCCCAATTGACCATGAATCGCGAGGGCATACGCCGCCTGGCGGCCGAAACCCTGGGGCTGCCCACGTCGCCTTACCGCTTCGTCGACACGGAAGAAGAACTGCGCCAGGCCATTGACGGGGGCATCGGCTATCCCTGCGTCATCAAGCCGGTCATGTCGTCCTCGGGCAAGGGCCAGTCCGTCATCAAGAGCGCCGATGACGTCGAATGCGCCTGGCGCTACGCCCAGGAGGGCGGCCGGGTGGGCGGCGGACGCGCCATCGTCGAGGGCTTTATCCGTTTCGACTACGAAATCACCTTGCTGACCGTGCGCGCCCGCGGCGCCGATGGCCAGGTCGAGACCCGCTACTGCGACCCCATCGGCCACAAGCAAGTCGACGGCGACTACGTGGAAAGCTGGCAGCCGCATCCGATGTCTCCCGCCGCGCTGGAACGCTCCCGGGAAATCGCGCTGGCGGTTACCTCCAACCTGGGCGGCCTGGGCATTTTCGGTGTGGAACTGTTCGTGGCCGGCGACCAGGTCTGGTTCTCGGAAGTCAGCCCGCGTCCGCATGATACCGGCATGGTCACGATGATCACCCAGGTCCAGAACGAATTCGAACTGCATGCCCGGGCACTGTTGGGCCTGCCCGTGGATACCAGCCTGCGCCAGCCCGGCGCCAGCAGCGTCATCTATGGCGGGGTCGATGCTGGCGCGGTTTCGTTCCACAACGTGGCCGAAGCACTGACCGAGCCCGGCACCGATATCCGTCTCTTCGGCAAGCCTGAATCCTTCGTCAAGCGTCGCATGGGCGTGGGGCTGGCCGTGGCCGAGGACGTGGCGGCGGCCCGGGCCAAGGCCAAGCGGGTGTCGGCCGCGGTGTCCGTCAAGGCCGGCTAACGCATCCCGCTTCCCCTTTTTCAGCAGCGGCCACCAGCTCCAGGGCAGGTGGCCGCTACCGTTTGGGCGCAGCAAATCGGCGCGGCAAACCCGCGCGGCGGCGGCTGCGCCTCAGGCGCTCAAACCTTGCGGCCATACCCCTTCCCATAGTGTGGTTTGCGCTTTCGCATAGTTTGTTCGATAATTTCAGAAATTTCTGAAAGCGGTGTAACTGCATTTATCAGCCGGGCCGAAGGCCCTGGCTTCTGCCGGTGTAGGTCGATCCATGGCTCTGTCCCCCCAAAACGAACGCTTCGTCCTGCATTTCGGCGAGATGGGTAGCCGCTGGGGCGTGAATCGCACGGTCGGCCAGATCTACGCCTTGTTGTTCCTGTCGCCCAAGCCATTGAACGCCGACGACATAGCCGAAACGCTCGGCTTTTCGCGCTCCAACGTCAGCCTGGGGCTGAAGGAGCTGCAGTCCTGGCGCCTGGTCAAGCTCATCCACCAGGTCGGCGACCGCCGCGACTACTTCGAAACTCCCAAGGACGTCTGGGAGATCTTCCGCATCCTGATGGAAGAAAAGCGCAAGCGCGAAATCGATCCCACGCTCACCCTGCTACGGGACACCTTGCTGGAGCCCCCATCGGGTCCCGATGAGGCCTACGCGCAACAACGCATGAACGAAATGCTGGAGCTCATCGAACTGTCCACCGGATGGTTCGATGAGGTTCAACGACTGCCGCCGGAAACCTTGCAGAACCTGATGAAGCTCGGTTCGAAAGTACAGAAGGTGCTGGGTTTCGCCGGCAAATTGCGGGGCAAGGGCTGACCTTGATCCGCCTCGATTTTTCAGGGAACCTCTATGAAGTTGTATGCAACGCTCGTAACATGGCGCGAGAGACGGCCTGGGAACCATGCCGGTTGCCGCGGCACCTCAACTGCTTGGGAGCGACCCAATGATTGATCTCGACGTCGTAAATCTGTCGCGATTCCAGTTTGCCGCGACCGCGCTCTACCACTTCCTCTTCGTCCCCCTCACGCTCGGCCTGTCGTTCATCCTGGCCATCATGGAAAGCGTGTACGTCATGACCGGCCGCGCCATCTGGAAGCGGATGACCATGTTCTGGGGCACGCTCTTTGGCATCAACTTCGCTCTGGGCGTCGCCACCGGCGTCGTGATGGAGTTCCAGTTCGGCATGAACTGGTCGTACTACAGCCATTACGTGGGCGATATCTTCGGCGCGCCGTTGGCGCTCGAAGGCTTGATGGCCTTTTTCCTCGAAGCCACCTTCGTCGGTCTCTTCTTCTTCGGCTGGAACCGCATGTCCAAGGTCAGCCACCTGGTGGTGACCTGGCTGGTGGCGTTTGGCACCAACTTCTCGGCGTTGTGGATCCTGATCGCCAACGGCTGGATGCAGAATCCGGTCGGTTCGATCTTCAATCCCGACACGATGCGCATGGAGATGACCGACTTCGCGGCGGTGATCTTCAATCCGGTGGCTCAGGCCAAGTTCGTGCACACGGTCAGCGCGGGTTACGTCGCTGGCGCCATGTTCGTCATGTCGATCAGCGCCTGGTATTTGCTGAAGGGCCGTCACATCGACCTGGCCAAACGCTCGATGGCGGTCGCCGCCAGCTTTGGCCTGGCTTCGGCTCTGTCGGTCGTGGTGCTGGGTGACGAAAGCGGCTACCTCACCACTGAACATCAAAAGATGAAGATCGCGGCGATCGAGTCCATGTGGCACACCGAGCCGGCGCCCGCGTCCTTCAACCTGATCGCCATCCCCAATCAGGCGGAGCGCAAGAACGACTTTGCGATCGAGATTCCCTACGTCATGGGCATCATCGGCACGCGTTCGCTCACCACGCCGCTGCTGGGCATCGACGACCTGATCCGGCGTGCCGAAAACCGCATCCGCGATGGCATGGTGGCTTATGACGCGTTGCAAAAGATCCGTGCCAATCCCAAGGACGTGGACGCGCGCATGGTCTTCGACAAGACCTGGCCCGACCTGGGTTACGCGCTGCTGGTCAAGCGCTACCAACCCGACATGAGCAAAGTCACCGAAGACGACATCAAGAAGGCGGCGGTCGACACCGTGCCGAATGTCGCGCCGCTGTTCTGGGCGTTCCGCATCATGGTGGCGGTGGGCATGTACCTGATCCTGTTCTTCGGCGTGGCGTTCTGGCTGGCCTCGCGCGGGCGGCTGGACAGCCGGCGCGGCCTGCTCAAGGTGGCGCTGTGGAGTTTGCCGCTGCCCTGGGTAGCCATAGAAAGCGGCTGGTTCGTGGCCGAATACGGCCGCCAACCGTGGGTGATCGAAGGCGTGTTGCCGACTTATTACGCGGCTTCCGGCCTGACCATCGCTGACCTGGCCATCAGCCTGACGATCTTCCTGGTGCTGTACACGGTGCTGCTGATCATTGGCGTGAAGGTGATGCTGCACGCCGTGAAGGCTGGACCGAAATCCGATGGGCCGGCGCCCGGCACTGCCGCCGCCGATCCTGTTCGCGCCGCCGTGCGGGCCTGAAGGAGAAGACAGCGATGGATACTCTTATTCCTTTCGACTACGGCACGCTGCGCGTGGTCTGGTGGGTGCTGCTGGGCGCGTTGCTCATCGGCTTTGCCGTCATGGACGGCTTTGACCTGGGCGTGGCCGCGCTGCTGCCCGTGGTCGCCAAGACCGACGTCGAGCGCCGGGTGGTGATCAACGTAGTGGGGCCGGTCTGGGAAGGCAACCAGGTCTGGCTCATCACGGCCGGCGGCGCCATTTTCGCTGCATGGCCTTTGCTGTATGCCGCTTCGTTCTCCGGGTTCTACCTGGCAATGATGCTGGTGCTGATCGCGCTGATCCTGCGGCCCGTGGGCTTCAAGTACCGCAGCAAGATGGAGGGCACGAGCTGGCGCAACCGCTGGGACGGCGTGCTGTGCTTCTCGGGCGTGGTGGCGTCGCTGGTGTTCGGCGTGGCCATGGGCAACATCATCCTGGGCGTGCCGTTCACGTTCGATCCGGTCACGCTGCGTCCGGTCTACGAAGGGCACTTCTATCAGTTGTTCATGCCCTTCGCGCTGCTGGCCGGCGTGCTCAGCGTGGTGATGCTGGCCATGCACGGCGCCGTGCTGCTGGCCTGGCGCACGGAAGATCCGGTCTCGTCGCGGGCCCGCAACTGGGGCAGGCTGTGCGCCTTGCTCACGGCCGCGTTGTTCGTGGCGGGCGGCTTCTGGGTGGCGGGCGGCGTCCCGGGCCATGTCATCACCAGCACGGTGGACATGGCTGGTCCGTCGGATCCGATGCTCAAGGCCGTGACGGTGCAGAACGGCGCCTGGATGGCCAATTACGCGAAATGGCCGTTGATGTGGATCGCGCCCGCGCTGGGCGTGGGTGGCGCACTGCTGGTGGCGCTGCTGCTGAGCGCGCGCGCCAACGTGCTGGCGTTCCTGGCGTCGTCGGTGTCGATCGCAGGCGTGATCCTGACGGTGGGCTTTTCGCTCTTCCCGTTCATCATGCCTTCGTCGACGAAGCCCCAGGCAGGCCTGACTATCTGGGACGGTTCGTCCAGCCACCTGACGCTGTGGATCATGGTGATCGCCGTCGCCGTGTTCCTGCCCATCGTGACCGTCTATACCGCCTGGGTCTACCGTGTTATGCGCGGCAAGGTCACCCAGGAATCGGTGGGCGACACGCCCAACTCATACTGAAAAAGGAGCCTCCACCATGTGGTATTTCTCGTGGATACTCGGTCTGGGCCTGGCGTGCGCCTTCGCCATCCTCAATGCAATGTGGTTCGAGCTGCGCGAGGGTCATACCCATGATCCGCGCGCCAGCCGTAACGACGAGTGAGCGGCGGTACTAGCAGCCTCGAGCACGATCCCTCGGCAACCCTGAACAAACCGCCGCGCGCTCAGTCGCGGTGGTTGATGGCGCTCGCCAAGGCGGCCAGGCTGCCGCTGATGCTGGCGGGCGCCGCGCCCCTGGTGAGCGGCGCACTGTTGGTCGTGCAGGCCTGGTTGCTGGCCAGCGTGCTCGACGCGGCCATCGTCCGGGACGTGCCCCGGCAGGATCTGCTGAGTGACATCTTGGCCATCGCGGGGCTCATGCTGCTGCGAGCCTGCATTACCTGGGCGGGGGAACGCGCGGGGGCGGACGCGGCCGAACGCATCAAGCGCCACGTGCGCCAGTCGCTGTTCAAGCGCCTGGTGCGGAAGGGACCTTACTGGAGCCGGGGCCAGGCATCCGGTGAACTGGCCAGCGCGGTGGTGGACCAGGTCGAAGCCCTGGACGGATTCTTCGCCAAATACCTGCCCGCCATGGCCGCGGCCGCCATGCTGCCCGTTGCCTTCTCCGTCGTGCTGCTGCCGATGGATGTGATCGCCGGACTGGTTCTTCTGATCACGGCGCCCTTGATTCCTTTATTCATGGCGCTGGTGGGCTGGGGCGCCCAAGGCGCGAGCCGCCGGCATTTGCGCGCCTTCGCACGCCTGTCGGGCTTTTTTGCCGACCGGTTGCGGGGCCTGTCCACTTTGAAGCTTCACGGCCGGGCCGAGGCCGAAGCGGCGTCCGTGGTCGCGGCCAGCGATGCCCTGCGCCAGCGCACGATGTCGGTGTTGCGCATTGCTTTCCTCTCGTCGGCGGTGCTGGAGTTCTTCGCGGCGCTGGGCGTGGCCGGGGTGGCCGTCTACATCGGTTTGACCTATCTGGGATTCCTGGACCTGCGCTGGTCGCCGCTGACGTTGCAGGCGGGGCTGTTCTGTTTGTTGATGGCGCCCGAGGTTTACGCGCCGCTACGCCAGTTTGCGGCGCATTATCACGACCGCGCGGCCGCGCTGGCGGCCGTTTCGCAGATCTCTTTGCTGTTCGACGGCTTGCCGCAGGAGGGCGATGTCTCGGCCGAGACCGTTTCGGACGGCCGCCAGCCCGCGCGCCAGGGCGGAGGCGCCGCTCTCGCCATTGCCGGCCTGCACCTGGATGCTCCGGGCCGCAGCCAGGCGGTACTGTCGGACGCAGGGCTGACCTTGGCCGCGGGCGAGCACGCCGCGCTGATGGGACCCAGCGGCATCGGCAAGTCCTCGCTTATCGAGGCGATCGCGCGGCTGCGCCCGTTTGAGGGAAACATACGCATCGATGGCTTGCGCTTGCCCGAATGGGACGAAGCGGCGCTGCGTGAGCGGGTGGCGCTGATCGGACAGAAGCCGCAATTGCTGGCTGGGTCCATCGCCGACAACATACGCCTGGGACGCCCGGATGCCTCCGAAGCCGAGGTGCAGGCCGCCGCGCGCCGCGCCTGTGTGCTGGAGTTCGCAGACGCCTTGCCGCAGGGGCTGGCGACGCCGCTGGGCGGGCGCGGACATGGCCTGTCCGGCGGCCAGGCACAGCGCGTTGCGCTGGCGCGGCTGTTCCTGCGCGATCCGGGCCTGATCCTGCTGGATGAACCCACGGCGCATCTGGACGAGGCCACGCAGGCGCGCGTGCTGGACGCGATCCTGGAATTTTCGGCCGGGCGCACCTTGCTGATGGCGACGCACGCGCCCGCGGTGGCGGCCCGGTTGGGCCGGACCCTGCGCGTAGCCGCCGGGAAAGTGGAAGACGCATGAAGAACCTGTTGCTGCTCCTGCCGCTGTATGCGCGCCGAAAAAGCGGGCTTTTACTCGCATTGTTCTGTGCGCTGGCTACCGTGGCTGCCGGCGTGGGCCTGTTGGGCGTTTCGGGTTGGTTCCTGACGGGCGCTGCCCTGGCGGGGGCGGGCGGCGCCTTCAATCTGTTCGCGCCATCTGCGCTTGTGCGCGGCTTGTCGTTTCTGCGCATCGTGGCGCGCTATGCGGACCGCGTTGTCGGCCATTCCGCCACGCTGCGCCTCTTGGCGGACCTGCGCGCCAAGGTGTTCTCGGCGCTGATCCGGCTGACGCCGCGGCAGCTGGCGCGCTACCGCGATGGCGACCTGGTGGCGCGCATGACGGGTGACGTCGACGCCCTCGACACAGTGTTTCTGTTCGTGCTTGCGCCGCTGGCCACCGCCGTGCTGGCGGGCGCGATATTGACCGCGGTATTGGGACTTTGGGTGCCCGCCGCCGCGCTGGCCTTGGCGCTGGCTTTGCTGGTGGCTTGCGTGCTGGTGCCTTTGTGGCTGCTGCGCGCGGCGCGCAAGCCCGGCGCCGCCGCTCAGGAAAGCGCGGCAGGCTTGCGCGCCGCAACGCTGGACGCGGTGGACGGGCATGCGGACATGGTGGCCTTGCATGCACAGGCGCAGACGGCGGCGCATTTCGAGCGCTTGTGCGAGGCCAGCGCACTGGCGCGCCGCAGCCAGGCACGGGTTGCCGCCCGCGGACAGTTCTTCCTGCAGGCCGCCGCTGGCGCCGCGGTGCTGGCCTTGCTTTGGTTCGGACTGGACACGATGGAGTCGGGACGGATCGAGGGCCCGGCTTTGGCTGGCCTGCTGCTCGCGGTTATCGGTATTTTCGAGGTTGCGGGCCCTATCATGCGGGGGGCGTCGCGCATGGGTTCGGCAATTTCGGCGGCGGGACGCATTCGTGAAGTAACGCAAAGCGAGCCGGACATGCAGGATCCGCCCGCGCCGCGGGCATTGCCCGACACCGGCGCGCTGGAACTGGATGGCGTGCGCTTTGCCTACTCCCCTCGAGACACGGCTGCGAGTCCGGCTGTGCTTGACGGCGCCAGCCTCCGTGTTGAGCCGGGTGAGCGAATTGCCATCCTGGGGCCCAGCGGCGCCGGCAAGTCGACCCTGCTGCACTTGCTCTTGCGCCTGGAGGATCCCCAGGCGGGGCAGGTGCGTTTTGGCGGCTGCGACGCGCGCGACTGCACACAAGCCGACTGGCACCGGCGCATCGCGCTGCTGTCACAGGACGCTCCGGTTTTCCTGGGAACCTTGCGCACGAACTTGCTCATCGGCGACCCCGAGGCGGACGATGCCGCCTTGTGGCGCGCATTGGACGCCGCAAGGTTGGGCGATTTCGTGCGCGGCTTGCCCGAGGGGCTGGATACCTGGGCCGGCGAGACGGGGTCGCAGCTGTCGGCCGGGCAGGCGCGCCGCCTGTGCCTGGCGCGGGTGCTGCTGTCGCCCGCGGCGGTCATCGTGCTGGATGAGCCCACTGCCGGGCTGGATGGCGAGGCCGAGGCGGCATTCTTCAGCGATCTGGCAGGCGCCGTGCGGGGACGCACCGTGGTGCTCGCCACCCATGCGGTCTTGCCTCCAGGGGCTGTCGACCGGCGCTATATCCTGCGGGCTGGCCGGCTACATGAATATGAATTGTCATCGGGGACGGCAATCCTGGCTTAAGCTCGGTTGCGAGGTTATAGTTCGCCTTGCTTCAATTCTTCAGGGCCGTCTTCCATGCAGACCGACAACGCCGAGTACATCCGGCGCACCATCCGCAGCGTTCCAGACTGGCCCCAACCCGGTGTCATTTTTCGCGACATCACGCCCGTGCTGCAGGATCCTCGCGCATTTCGGGTGCTCATCGATCTCTTCGTCTATCGCTACATGCGCCAGCGCCTGGATCTGGTTGCCGGCGTCGATGCCCGCGGCTTCATCATAGGCAGCGTGTTGGCCTATGAACTCAACCTGGGCTTCGTGCCCGTGCGCAAGAAGGGCAAGCTGCCGTTCCGCACCGTGGCCGAGGAATATTCCCTTGAGTACGGCAATGCGTCGGTCGAAATGCACACGGATTCGGTGCGCACCGGCCAGCGCGTTCTGCTGGTGGACGACCTGATCGCCACCGGCGGCACCATGCTGGCCGCCATCAAGCTGCTGCAGCGCCTGGGCGCCAACGTGGTCGAGGCTGCCGCCATCATCGACCTGCCAGACCTCGGCGGTTCGGCCCGCGTGGCCGCCACGGGCACCCCGCTGTACACAGTCTGTCAATACGGCGCTGACTCCCCGGCGTAGGAGTTACGCGTCCGACAAGCGCGGCTGGATGAAGTCCAGGAAAGCCTTGGTCTTCGCCGGCAGCATACGCGAAGGCAGCAGTGCAAAGAGCGGCAGGGGAGTCAGGCTCCATTCCGGCAGCACCCGCACCAGGCCGGCCTGCTTGATGGCGCGCTCCATGGCATCGAAGACCAGCAGGGGAGTGATGCCCAGGCCTTGTCCGGCCAGCCGTCCGAGCATGCCGACATTGTTGGCCGACAGGCGCCCCGACACCTGGACCCGCTCTACCTTGTCGCCCGAATGCAGCATCCAGAAGGAGGATTCCTCGCGCATGGTGGGGCGCAGGCATTCGTGGTGGCTCAGATCCGCCGGTACCCGCGGTTCGCCATGGCGGGCCAGGTATTCGGGCGAGGCATACAGCTGATGGGCCATCAGCACGATCTTGCGCGAGATCAGGCTGGAGTCCGGCTGTTGGCCAAAGCGCAGGATCAGGTCGAAGGGATTGCTGATCGGATCGATCGGACGCATGCTCAGGTCGAAGTCGCACTCGATGTCCGGATGCTGCTCGCGGAATTCGCTGATGACGGCGGGCAGGAACAGTTGCGCCAGGCTGGTGGGCAGGGAGATGCGCAGGCGACCCTTGGGCTGCACCGCCATGTCCAATAGTTGATCGTGCGCGATACGCGCTTCTTCCACGATATGCCGGCAGCGCTCGAAGTAGATGGCGCCCGCCTCGGTCAGGTCGATCTTGCGCGTGCTGCGGTTCAGCAGGCGCATGCCGATGCTGCGTTCGAGTTCGCTGACTCGGCGCGAGAGCGTGGATGTCGGAATATTCAAGGCTTCGGCCGCGTGGCTGAAGTTCTTGCGCTTGGCGACTTCGACAAATAGGGCGATGTCGTTAAGCTGGATATCCATGGGGCCCTCGATGTTCAAAATTCCATTTCTGGGGGATTTGTATGATAAATGGAATAATTGTCCCGCCAGCAGAAATGTCTATTTCCCCAAGCTGGATGGCGCGCCCGCCACATCGCCTGCGGATGTTTCGTTACCGAGCTTGCTTATGGCTGAACGCTGGCAAGGCTTGTCGTTGCTTGATCCGGCCCGGGAGTGTGCAGAAAATGCGCAGATTTTGGCGGTAGCAACCCGTAATTGTCCCATCTGTGCAAATATGTTCACCAAAATAAGGGTTTTTACTAGGCTGCAATCGCCAGATACTTCGTCCCAGCAATCAAATTGTCACATCGCACCTGCCAGCCTGGCAGAAGACGGTGTGCAAGGTTTAGGATGGAGTCATCTCAATGAAAGCCCTAGCTACCGCACTCATGGTTACCGCAACGCTGGTGGGTATGTCCGCCGCTCACGCCGATGGCAAGACGCGTGAACAGGTCCAGCAGGAACTGCAAGCCGCCAAGGCCGCCGGCCAGGTCACGTTTGGTGAACTGGACTACCCGCCCGCCACTGTCCAACGCACCAGCCTGTCGCGCGAGCAGGTTCAGCAGGAACTGCAAAGCGCCAAGGCTGCTGGTCAAGTGACCTCCGCCGAGCTGGACTACCCGCCCAAAGCCGCGGTGTCGCAATCCGGTGGCAAGACCCGCGAGCAAGTGCGCCAGGAACTGGCCGAGGCCAAGGCACGCGGCGAATACACCTTCGGCGAACTGGATTACCCGCCCCTGGGCCAATAAGTCGCCCCGCCCGCAAGAAAAGCCCCTCATGACGCCGAGGGGCTTTTTTCATGGCGGGTTGCCGTGGCCGGAACCTGCCTGCAATAGTGTCGCGTTTCCGCATCAAAACTATTCGCCGCTCACAACAACTGTTGTTGGTCTTTCATGCGCGGCAGGAGAATATCCAAGGCCCGCAGGATGTTTTGCGAGCCTTAATTCGCATTTGATATCAACACGTTAACGCAGGTTTCCAAAGAGAGCAGCTTGTAAGAAGGCCGTCATTATCCCAACCATGGAAAGTAGTTCTTCGAAATCCGGGTTACTTCGAATTGGCGCAGGCTGGACACTGATTCCAGTGCATGCGCCGCTAACTTGTTCGCAGCGGCACGCAGATTCCCGGCCCTGTGCGCGGTGGGTTTGCGGTTTGCCTTTCATCTCGCCATTTTGGGGACTTATATGAAGAAGACGCTATTGGCTGTCGCGCTGCTGGCTGGTTTTGCCGGCGCCGCGCAAGCCGCAGACTCCGTGACGCTGTACGGCTTGATCGACGCCGGTATCGGCTACGAGAAAGTGAAGTTCGACGGCAATTCGCAAAGCCGTTTTGGCGGCGTCCAGGGCGTGAGCAGTGGCTCGCGTTTCGGGCTGCGCGGCACTGAAGATCTGGGCGACGGCCTGCGCGCCGTGTTCACCTTGGAAGGCGGCTTCGGTCCCATGAACGGCAAGTCGTTGCAAAACGGCCGCCTGTGGGGCCGTCAGGCCACCGTGGGCCTGGACAGCGATACCTGGGGCCGCCTGGAATTCGGCCGCCAGACCAACCTGGCTTCCAAGTACTTCGGCTCGATCGATCCGTTCTCGATCAGCTACAACACCGCCAACATGGGTACCACGTTCGGTAGCGCCAACACGATGCGCCTGGACAACATGGTCCTGTACCAAACCCCCAGCATGGGCGGCTTCAAGCTGGGCGTGGGCTACTCGTTCAGCGCCGACGACGCGGTCAGCGACACGTCGCAGACCGGCTTCCAGACGGGCGACAACAACCGTGTGCTGACGGCGGGCGTGCAATACGTCAACGGCCCGCTGAACCTGGCCGCGGCGTATGACCGCTTCAACCCGTCCAATGGGCAAACCGGCGGCAAGTCCGAAGCGCGCATCCAGGAATACATCGTTGGCGGTTCGTATGACTTCGAAGTCGTGAAGGTCGCGGCGGCGTTCGGCCAGACCCGCGACGGCTGGTTCGTCGGCCAGAACATGGGCACCACGCCCGCCGGCATGCAGAACCTGGGCACGTTCAAGCTGGCCGATGGCTTCCGCGCCAACTCGTACATGATCGGCGCGACCGTGCCGCTGGGCCGCCACGCGGTCTTCGGTTCGTGGCAGCGCGCGACCGCGAGCAACGACAAGCTGACGGGCGACGATGCAACGTTCAATGTCTACAGCTTGGGCTACACCTACGACTTCACCAAGCGCACCAACCTGTACGCGTACGCCTCTTACGGCGACAACTACGCGTTCCAGCGCGATGCGACCGACACGGCTGTCGCCGTGGGTGTGCGTCACCGTTTCTAAGCCATAGGACGTCCGGCAAGACCTTGCTGAATGCGCGGCTCATCTCCGTGGGCCGCCGAGTGACAGCGAACCCCCCTACTGGTTGCCGCCGGACGTTTCTAGAGCTGGGAAGGGAAGGGCCTCCGCAAGGAGGCCCTCTCGTTTTGGCGGGGCGTGGAGGCGCTTTACAGGAACAGCTTATAGGCCGGGTTTTCGGTTTCGTTCCAGTGGGGATAGCCCAGTTCCGCCACAAAGCTGCGGAACTGTTTTTTGTCCGCGGGCGGGACCTGGATGCCGATCAGGATGCGGCCATAGTCCGCGCCCTGGTTGCGGTAATGGAAAAGGCTGATGTTCCAGTCCGGATTCATGGCGTTCAGGAAGCGCATCAGAGCGCCCGGGCGCTCCGGAAATTCGAAGCGGTACAGCAGTTCGTTGCGTGCCAGCGCCGAGCGCCCGCCCACCATGTGGCGCAAGTGGGTCTTGGCCATTTCATCGTGGGTCAGGTCCAGCGTGTCAAAGCCATGGCGGCGGAAGTTCGCGGCTATCTTGTCGGGCTCGGACGCCGATGACACCTGGATGCCGACAAACACGTGGGCGCGATCCGCATCGGAGATGCGGTAGTTGAACTCGGTCACGCTGCGCTCGCCCACCAGTTCGCAGAAGCGGCGGAAGCTGCCGCGCTGCTCCGGCATGGTGACGGCGAATACGGCTTCGCGCATTTCCCCCACCTCGGCGCGCTCGGACACGAAGCGCAGGCGGTCGAAGTTCATGTTGGCGCCGCAGGCAATCGCCACCAGCGTCTTGCCCTTCAGATTATGTTCGGCCGCATATTGCTTGGCGCCCGCGACCGCCATCGCGCCGGCAGGCTCCAGCACGCTGCGGGTGTCCTGGAAGACGTCTTTGATGGCCGCGCAGATCGCGTCGGTGTTGACGACTACGAAGTCGTCCACATACTGGCGCGTGAGCTTGAAGGTTTCGGCGCCCACCATCTTGACGGCCGTGCCGTCCGAGAACAGGCCCACGTCGTTCAGCTGCACGCGGCGGCCCGCGCGCACACTGCGCAGCATGGCGTCGGAGTCTTCCGTCTGCACGCCAATGATCTTGATTTCCGGACGCAGCTGTTTGATGTAGGCGGCCACGCCCGCGATCAGCCCGCCACCGCCGATGGCGACGAAGATGGCGTCGATCGGGCCGGGGTGCTGGCGCAGTATCTCCATGCCCACGGTGCCCTGGCCGGCGATGACGTCGGGATCGTCGAAGGGGTGGACAAAGGTCAGCTTTTCTTTCTTTTCCAGGATCTGCGCGTGGGCGTAGGCGTCGGAGAAGCTCTCGCCGGCCAGCACCACTTCGCCGCCCAGGCGGCGGACCGCGTCGATCTTCACCTGCGGGCTGGTGGTGGGCATGACGATGACGGCGCGGCAGCCGAGCCGGCTGGCCGCCAGCGCGACGCCTTGGGCGTGGTTGCCGGCGGACGCCGCGATGACGCCGCGGTTGCGCGCGGCCGGCGTCAAGTTGGCCATCTTGTTGTACGCCCCGCGCAGCTTGAAGCTGAACACCGCCTGGGTATCTTCGCGCTTGAGCAGCACCGTGTTCGAAATCCGTTGAGACAGCAGAGGCGCCGCTTCCAGCGGTGATTCGACCGCGACGTCGTAAACCTTGGAAGTCAGGATGCGTTTCAGATAATCAGTTGACATGGACTGCGGCTGGCGGCAAGAGTGGGGGGTGGACCAGATTATTGCACCCGCGCGCGGCTACACTCGCTCCACTATGGAAGAAAGTCTGTTATCCGCTGTGCATTGGATGCTCGGGGTGCTGGCGCTGCCCTCGGTGGGCCTGTCCGCGATCTTCACGGTCTCACTGGTGTCCGCCACCTTGCTGCCCATGGGCTCGGAGCCGGCCGTTTTCGGCTACATCAAGCTGGCACCGGACATGTTCTGGCCGGCCATCCTGGTGGCGACCCTGGGCAATACCGTGGGCGGAGCCATCAGCTACGCCATGGGCCTGGCGGCCGAACGCGCCGTGCAGCGCTGGAAGGAACATCATCCCCATCCGCATCCCGATTCGACCGAAGGCGGCCGCATGCGCGGGCGCTGGAACGAGCGCGCCCATGACTGGATCCACCGCATGGGGCCGCCGGCCTTGCTGCTGTCCTGGCTGCCGGCCGTAGGCGATCCCCTGTGCGCCGTAGCGGGGTGGCTGAGGCTGTCTTTCTGGCCTTGCGTGCTCTACATGGCCATCGGCAAATTCCTGCGCTATCTGGTCATGACCGCCAGCCTGCTGTGGTTTTTTCCAGGCCAGGTCTAGCGCTGATATCGCATTTAATTGGGGACATATAGTCCCCGCCATTCCCGGGTTTTGAGCGCGTCCTTAGGGGTATTAGGGGCCGGACTCCGCCAATGGCATAAAATAATTTTTTAAGGGCCCCCTCTTGCAGCCATGAACGCCCCACTCGCTAGCCACATCTTGAACGGGGCGATGCCGCCCGCAGCACCCGCGCGCTTGCGCGAAATCCCGTACAACTACACGTCGTTCTCCGACCGCGAGATTGTCGGCCGGTTATTGGGCGAAGACGCCTGGAGCCTGCTGAGCGATCTGCGCGGCGAACGCCGCACCGGCCGTTCCGCCCGGATGCTGTACGAAGTGCTGGGCGACATCTGGGTGGTGCGCCGCAATCCCTATCTGCAGGACGACCTGCTCGACAACCCCAAGCGCCGCAAGCAGCTCATCGAAGCCTTGCATCACCGCCTGGGCGAGATCGACCGCCGCCGCGAGCCCGACGTGCCCGCCGAAGCCGGCCATGATCCGCACCGCGATGAGAAGGTTGTCGGCCTGCTGGCGCGGGCGCGTTCCGCCATTGCCGCATTCGAGGGCGAGTTCGACCAGACCGCCATGATGCGCAAGCAGGCCCAGAAGGTGCTGGGTCGCATCACCGCGCGCGACAACATCAAGTTCGATGGCCTGTCGCGCGTGTCGCACGTGACCGACGCCACCGACTGGCGGGTGGAGTATCCCTTCGTGGTGCTGACGCCGGACTCGGAGGACGAGGTCGCCGCGCTGGTTACCGCCTGTATCGAGCTGGGACTGACCATCATTCCCCGAGGGGGCGGCACCGGTTATACCGGTGGCGCTATCCCGCTGACCTGGAAGTCGGCGGTGATCAACACCGAGAAATTCGACAAGCTGGGCAAGGTCGAGTCCTGTCTGCTGCCCGGGCTGACCGAGCCCGTGGCGGTCATCCATGCCGGCGCCGGCGTGGTGACCAAGCGCGTGTCCGAGGCCGCCGAAGCGGCAGGCTTCGTGTTCGCGGTCGACCCGACCTCGGCCGAAGCCTCCTGCGTGGGCGGCAACATCGCCATGAACGCGGGCGGCAAGAAGGCCGTGCTGTGGGGCACCGCGCTGGACAACTTGGCCTGGTGGCGCATGGTCGACCCGAACGGCAACTGGCTGGAAGTCAGCCGCCTGGACCACAACATGGGCAAGATCCATGACGTGGAAGTGGCGCGCTTCGAGCTCAAGTGGTTCGACGGCCGCGGCAAGCCGGGCGAACGCCTGCTCAAGACCGAAACGCTGGAAATCCAGGGCCGCGTGTTCCGCAAGGAAGGCCTGGGCAAGGACGTGACGGACAAGTTCCTGGCGGGCCTGCCGGGCATCCAGAAGGAAGGCTGCGATGGCCTGATCACGTCGGCGCGCTGGGTCCTGCACCGCATGCCCCGCCACACGCGCACCGTCTGTATGGAGTTCTTCGGCCAGGCGCGCGATGCGATCCCGTCGATCGTCGAGGTCAAGGGCTACCTGGACGGCGAAGGCCGCGCCCGGGGTGCCATCCTGGCAGGCCTTGAGCACCTGGACGAACGCTATCTGCGCGCGGTTGGCTACGCCACCAAGAGCAAACGCGGCGTGCTGCCCAAGATGGTCCTGATCGGCGACATCGTCGGCGACGACGAGGACGCCGTGGCCGCGGCATCCAGCGAAGTGGTGCGCCTGGCCAACACCCGCCATGGCGAAGGCTTCGTGGCCGTGAGCCCCGAAGCGCGCAAGAAGTTCTGGCTCGACCGTTCGCGCACCGCTGCGATCGCGCGCCACACCAACGCCTTCAAGATCAACGAAGACGTGGTGATCCCGTTGCCCCGCATGGGCGAATATACGGATCACATCGAACGCATCAACATCGAACTCTCGACCCGCAACAAGCTCAAGCTGCTGGGCGAGCTGGACGCGTATCTGTGCACGCCGCTGCCGGTCGGCAAGATCGATGACGCGGACATTGAAACCACCCGCGCGGAAGTGCTGGCCGAGCGTACCCGCGAGGCGCTGGAACTCCTGGCCGCGGTCAGGCAGCGCTGGCAGTGGCTGCTGGACAATCTGGACCTGCCGCTCTTGCAGGCGCTGCCCGAGCTGCATGGCCTGGGCCTGGGCGACCTGCAGCCGGCCTTGTCGGACCGCCTGGCGGCGCAGCCTGGCGCGCGGGTCTTCGACGTGGTGCAGGATCGCACCATCCGCCTGTCGTGGAAGACCGAGGTGCTGGCCGGACTGCAGCGCACGTTCTCGGGCGCGGCCTACAAGAAGATCGTCGACGAGATGATCGCCATCCATGGCCGCGTGCTCAAGAGCCGCGTGTTCGTGGCGCTGCACATGCACGCCGGCGACGGCAACGTGCACACCAATATCCCGGTCAACTCGGACGACTACGAGATGCTGCAGGAGGCCCATCAGGCCGTCGAACGCATCATGCAGATTGCCCGTGACCTGGACGGCGTGATCTCGGGCGAGCACGGCATCGGCCTGACCAAGTACGAATTCCTGACCGAGGCCGAACTGGCGCCGTTCCAGGACTACAAGCGCCGCGTCGACCCCAACGGCCACTTCAATGCCGGCAAGCTGATGCCCGGTGCGGATTTGCGCCACGCCTGGACCCCCAGTTTCAACCTGATGGGCCACGAGTCGCTGATCATGCAGCAAAGCGACATCGGCGCTATCTCGGAATCCATCAAGGACTGCCTGCGTTGCGGCAAGTGCAAACCGGTGTGCGCTACCCACGTGCCGCGTGCCAACCTGCTGTATTCGCCGCGCAACAAGATCCTGGCCACCTCGCTGCTGGTGGAAGCCTTCCTGTACGAAGAACAGACCCGGCGCGGCGTGAGCCTCAAGCACTGGGAAGAGTTCGAAGACGTGGCCGACCATTGCACGGTCTGCCATAAGTGCTACAACCCCTGTCCGGTCGACATCGACTTCGGCGACGTGTCCATGAACATGCGCGCCGTTCTGCGCCGCATGGGCCGGAAGTCGTTCAATCCGGGCACGGCCAGCGCCATGTTCTTCCTGAACGCCAAGGATCCGGCCACCATCAACGCCACCCGCAAGGCAATGGTGGGCGTGGGCTACAAGGTCCAGCGCGCCGCGCACGACCTGCTGTCCGGCCTGGTGAAGAAACAGACTTCCGCCCCGCCGGCGACGGTGGGCAAGCCGCCGTTGCGCGAGCAGGTGGTGCACTTCGTGAATAAGAAGATGCCTGGCGGACTGCCCAAGCAGGCGGCGCGCAAGCTCTTGGACATCGAGGACGCGAACTACGTGCCCATCATCCGCGATCCCAAGGCCACCACGGCCGACACGGAAGCGGTGTTCTATTTCCCGGGCTGCGGCTCCGAGCGCCTGTTCTCGCAAGTGGGCCTGGCCACGCAAGCCATGCTGTGGCACGCTGGCGTGCAGACCGTGCTGCCGCCAGGCTATCTGTGCTGCGGCTATCCTCAGCGCGGCAATGGCATGACGGACAAGGCCGAACAGATCATCACCGATAACCGGGTGCTGTTCCACCGTGTCGCCAACACGCTGAACTACCTGGATATCAAGACGGTCGTGGTCAGCTGCGGCACTTGCTACGACCAATTGGCGGGCTACGAGTTCGACAAGATCTTCCCGGGCTGCCGCCTGATCGATATCCACGAGTACCTGCTGGAAAAAGGCATCAAGCTCGAAGGGGCCAAGGGCGTGCGCTACATGTACCACGACCCCTGCCACACGCCCATGAAGCTGCAGGAGCCCATGAAGACCGTGCGCGCCCTGGTCGGCGATGACGCCATCAAGAGCGACCGCTGCTGCGGTGAATCGGGCACGCTGGCCGTCAGCCGCCCGGACATTTCCACGCAGGTGCGCTTCCGCAAGCAGGAAGAGCTGCTCAAGGGAGATGCCGCATTGCGCAGCGATGGCTTTACCGGCGACGTGAAGGTACTGACCTCCTGCCCGTCGTGCCTGCAAGGCCTGTCGCGCTATGAAGGCGACACCGGCATGGACGCGGACTACATCGTGGTCGAGATGGCGCGTCACATCCTGGGCGAAGGCTGGATGGAAGAGTACGTGCGCCGCGCCAACGCGGGCGGCATCGAGCGGGTGCTGGTCTAGGCCGGCGGTCCACGCAAGAGACGCGCAACAAAAAACCGCGGCCAGCGATGGCCGCGGTTTTTTGTTGGGGCACGGCTGGAAGGATTACTCCAGCTTGATGCCGGCCTTCTTGATCACGTCCGCCCAGGCGGCGCGTTCCTGTTCGGCGTAGGCCTTGAATTCCTGCGAGGACAGCGGCATCGGGATGACGCCCATGTCCAGGATCTTCTGCGAAACGGCGGGCGACTTCAGCGTGGCTTCCAGGTCGGTGGCCAGCTTCTTGACGACGGGCTCCGGCAGGCCGGCTGGGCCGACCAGGCCTTGCCAGGCATAGGCGGTGAAGTTGGGCACGCCTTGCTCGGCCATGGTGGGCACGTCCGGCAGCGCGGCGACGCGTTCCGGGGTGGCCGCGGCCAGGACGCGCAGCTTGCCCGCCTTGACGTTGGGCAGGCCCGATGCCAGGTCGATGAACATCAGGTCCACCTGTCCGCCCAGCAGGTCCTGGACGGCGGGAGCCGCGCCCTTGTAGGGCACGTGCAGCACGTTGGCGTTGGTGCGCTGCTTGAACAGTTCCAGCGCCAGATGATGCGGCGAGCCCGCGCCGGCGGAGGCCGCCGACAACTTGCCCGGCTCTTTCTTGGCGGCCTGGAGCACGTCGTCCACCGTCTTGAACGGCGAGTTGACGTTCACGGCCAGCAGCAGCGGGAACTTGGCGATGCCGCCGATGTAGGTGAACTTGGACGGATCGTAGGACAGCTTGGCGTACAGCGACGGGTTGAAGGCCAGCGTGCCCGAGTCGGCCGTGCCGACCATGTAACCGTTGGCCTCGGCCTGAGCGATGGCGGTGGCGCCGATGATGGTCGCCGCGCCGGGCCGGTTTTCGACCACGATGGTCTGGCCCAGCGGCTTTTCCAGGCCGCTTGCCACCGTGCGTGCCACGACATCGGTGCCGCCGCCGGCCGGGTAGGGCACGATCCAGCGGATCGGCTGGGCGGGCCAGGATTGGGCGGCGGCGGTGCCGGCTGCCAGGGACAGGGCGGCTAGCGCCAACAGGCGCTTCGCGTGCTTGTGCATGGGGTGTCTCCAAGTGCGGAATTGAGTATGGGCCGCCGCCGCAGGGCGTGCGGGGGGCCTGTTATGCGCCGATATTATGCCTTGCGTCCCCGGCAATCGGCGGATGTTTTGTGCCCTGTTTTCAGCGGCTTATTGCGGATCGGGGTAGTGGCGAGCCCCGAAAATCGCCGAGCCTATGCGCACCTCGGTCGACCCTTCTTCGATGGCCAGCTCGAAATCTCCGCTCATTCCCATGGACAGGCGGTCCAGCGATACGCCGGGCAGGTTCTCCTGGCGCAGGCGGTCGCGCAACTCGCGCAGGGCGCGGAAGCACGCGCGCACTTCGGCGGGGTCGGGTGAATTCACGGCCAACGTCATCAGGCCTTGCACGCGCAGCGTCGGGAAATCGGTGGCGACGCGGCGCAGAAAGCCGGCAACGTCGGCCGGATCCATGCCGTACTTGCTGGGCTCGGGCGAGGTCTTTACCTGCACCAGCACGTCCAGGGTCCGGCCTTCGTTCGTTAGGCGGCGATGCAGGGCTTCGGCGAGCTCCACGCGGTCCAGTGACTGGACCTCGGCAGCGTCGCGCGCGGCGTCGCGAGCTTTGTTGGTCTGCAGATGGCCGATCAGCACCCATTGCAGGCCCAGGCCGGCCAGGGCCGTGGCTTTCTGGCGGATTTCCTGCGTCTTGTTTTCGCCGTAGCGGGTCAGCCCCAGCGCCATGGCTTCGCGGATGGCGTCTTCGCCGAACGTCTTGCTGACGGGCAGCAGCGTCACGCTGTCAGGGCTGCGCCCGGCGCGCTCGCAGGCGCTGGCGATGCGTTGCTGGATCTGGGCAAGGCGCCCGGCCATGGTGTCTACAGCGGTCATTCAGCTCTCGGGTAGATACGGGATGTCCCATAGTGTAGGACTGTGCCGGATCGTTTAGCCACAACGCCCGGGCGCATCGTTGACCCTGTGCAATCGGCAGGCTTAGAATTTGAGGATATTTGTTTATATTTCAATGTTCTATGCCGTCCGGCGCCGCCCCAGCGGGCGACACGGTTTCCCACTTCCATAGTCTCCCGCCATGTCCACCGCAGCGCCTGAATACGCTTTTGCCACGCCTTTCCTGAATCCCCCCGCTTCCCCCATCCGATCGCTCATGCCGTATGCCATGCGGCCGGGCACCATTTCGCTGGCGGGCGGCTATCCCGCCCAGGAACTGTTCGACGTGGAAGGACTGTCGGTTGCAAGCACCCAGGTCCTGGCCCGCCTGGGCGCATGCTTGCAGTACTCCAATATCGACGGCCAGGCCAGCCTGCGCCACGAACTGGCGCGCCTGTCCGCCGAGCGCGGTCTTATCTGCAATGCCGATACCGAGCTGGTCGTGACCGGCGGTTCGCAGCAGGCTCTGGCGCTCCTGACCCGCGTCATGTTGCAGCCCGGGGACCACGCAATCATCGAGTCGCCCGCGTTTCCCAATTCCGTGCAGGCGCTGCGCTACACCGGCGCAACCGTGCATACGGTGCAATCCGGCCCCGAGGGCATCGACGTGGACGCGTTGGATGAACTGGCCGGCCGCATCAAGCCCAAGATGGTCTGCGTCGTCGCCTCGTTCTCCAACCCCTGCGGCGCGACCCTCACGCGCGAGCGCCGCTTGCGGCTGTTGGAACTGGCAGTCAAGCATCGTTTCCTGATCGTCGAGGACGATCCCTACAGCGAGCTGCGTTTTGCAGGCGAGGCGGTTCCGCCGATCGCTGCGCTGGCGCAAGGCGAGGCCCGCCATTGGGCCGTGTACCTGGCAAGCATGTCCAAGACGATGGCGCCGGCGTTGCGCATCGGCTGGCTGGTGGCTCCGCCCGAAGTCCGCCGCCGCTGTGTCAGCGCCAAGGCGGCCGACGACATGGCTTCGTCCGCCTGGATCCAGGAGGTCGTGGCCCAGTACCTGGCCAACGGCCGCTACGGCGAACACGTGCCGCGCATCCGTGCTGCCTACGGCCTGCGTTGCGACGCCATGGCTGAATCGCTGGCCCGCGAACTCAATGGCCGCGTCACCTTCAGCAAGCCCGAAGGCGGCATGTTCTTCTGGGCTCGCCTGACCGGCGAGATCGATGCCACGCGCCTGTTGCCCTATGCCATCGAGCACGAGGTCGTCTACGTACCGGGCAAGGCGTTCTATGCGGACGCGGCGCAGGCAGACCTGCATGCCATGCGCATGTCGTTCGCCACCATGAACGAAAGCCAGATCGCCCAGGGCATGGTGCGATTGGGCCGCGCGCTGGACGCCTGCGAAGCCAACGAGCCGGTATCGATCTCGCTGGCGGCCTGAACCCGGCTTGACGGCGCGCATCCGCCGCCGTCTTGCCTGTTGCTATGCTTTCTTGCCTGTCCGTCCCCGCGCTGGCGCGCAGGGACGCGCATACCTAAATAAGCGCTTGTTATTTGGTTTGGGCGCTTCATGTCTATAAGCTTCTTGCCTCGGCGCGTTATGGCGCCCGCAAAGCAGAACAGGAAACGAGGTCATGAACATTGCAAAAGGGTTGATCGGCGCGGCGTTGTTGGCGGCTGCGGCGCAGGGCGCGCAGGCGGCCACGCTGGACGTGGTGCGCCAGCGCGGCGCGGTGGCTTGCGGCACGACCACGGGCTTCGCGGGCTTTTCCGCGCCCGACGCGCAAGGCAAGTGGCAGGGGCTGGATGTGGACCTGTGCCGCGCCATCGCCGCCGCGGTGTTCGGCGACGCCAACAAGATCAAGGTAGTGCCGCTGAACTCGCAGCAGCGCTTTACCGCCCTGCAATCCGGTGAGGTGGACGTATTGACGCGCAACACCACCGTTACGCAGCAGCGCGACACCGCCTTGGGCATCATCCACGCCGGCATCAACTTCTATGACGGCCAGGGATTCCTGGTGCCGAAGTCCCTGGGCGTAAAGAGCGCCAAGGAAATCAACGGCGCCACCATCTGCCTGCAAACCGGCACGTCCAACGAAAATACGCTTGCCGATTGGGCGCGCGCCAACAACGTGAGCTACAAGCCCGTCGTGATCGAGACCTTCAACGAAGTGGTCAACGCCTTCGCCGCCGGCCGTTGCGACGTGTTCAGCACGGACGCATCGGGCCTGGCCTCGATCCGCATCTCCAAGCTGCAGAACCCCGACGACTACGTGGTGCTGCCCGAGATCATCTCCAAGGAGCCGCTGGGTCCGTTCGTGCGGCAGGGCGACGACGCCTGGTTGAACATCGTGCGCTGGTCGCTGTCGGCCATGATCGAGGCCGAGGAATACGGCGTGTCGTCCGTCAATGTGGATGAACAGACCAAGAGCGCCAACCCCAACATCAAGCGCATCCTGGGCGTCACGCCCGGCAGCGGCGCCAACCTGGGACTGGACGAGAAGTGGGCCTATAACATCGTCAAGCAGGTGGGCAACTACGGTGAGAGCTTCGAGCGCAACGTCGGCCAGGGCAGTCCCCTGAAGATCAAGCGCGGCCTGAATGCGCAATGGACGCAGGGCGGCCTGATGTACGCGTTGCCGATACGGTAATGGTGAGGGGGCTGCGCGCGCTGGGCATCGATTGCCCTGCGTGTAGCCCCGGAGGCTTTACCCGCGCCGGTAGAGTTCGGCGATCTTCACGAAGGCGGCGCGCAATTCCCGCGTGCCGCCCTGGAAGATCATCGGCCGGCCGCGATGCGTGAACACCACCAGCCGCTTGGAAAACAGCATAGGAACAAAGCGCGCGTAGCGCACGTCTTCCCAGGCGACCTCGCGGCGCGTGAACCAGGTTTGGCGCAGGCCGCGTTCGTCGATGGTGGTGATGGACGTCTGCATGTGCCACGACACGAAGAGCAGCCCAAGGAAGCACACCGCCACCACGGCGGCCAAGAGTGTATCGAAGGGTTGCGAGGGCGCGCGGATGGCCGTGGTGACCACCTGCACGCCGAGTACCGCCAGAATGACCCACGTCAGGATGCGGACCCAGTCGGGCCAGGCCTGGCCCGACAAGGGCAGGGGGCCGATGGCCCGCAGCAGCGCCGCGTGGTCCTCGGCGGAGGGCGTGCTGGCGGAAGCGCTCATGCGGTCCGTCATGCCGCCCGTTTGGCGGCAATGGCGTTGCCGGCGCGGCTGGAACCCTTGCGGTTCAGGTGAGCCGACATCCACTGGCCGATGTCGACCACGGCGTCGAAGTCCACGCCGGTATCGATGTCCAGGCCGCGCAGCATATACAGCACGTCTTCGGTAGCGACGTTGCCGGTGGCGCCCTTGGCATAGGGGCAGCCGCCCAGGCCGGCCACCGAGGTGTGGAAAATCGAGATGCCGGTTTCCAGCGCCGCCAGGATATTGGCCAGAGCCTGTCCGTAGGTGTCGTGGAAATGGCCGGAGATGCGCGCCGGATCAGCGACTCGGGTTACTGCCGTCATGACTTCGCGCACGCGCTTGGGCGTGCCCACGCCGATGGTGTCGGCCACGTCGATTTCATCCACCTGCATCGCCAGGTAGCGCTGCGCCACGTCCACCACCGCTTCCACCGGCACTTCACCCTGGTAGGGGCAGCCCAGCGCGCAGCTGATGCTGCCGCGCACGCGGATGCCGGCCGCCCGCGCGGCTTGCACCACGGGTTCAAAGCGGGCGATCGATTCGGCGATGGAACAGTTGATGTTCTTCTGCGAGAAAGCCTCGCTGGCGGCGCCGAAGATCACGATCTCGTCGGCGCCGGCGGTCAGCGCGCCCTCGAAGCCCTTCATGTTGGGTGTCAACACGGAATAGATGGTGCCGGGGCGGCGGTCGATGCGCGCCATGACTTCGGCGCCGTCGGCCATTTGGGGCACCCATTTGGGCGACACGAACGAGGCGGCTTCCACGTTGGGAAAGCCCGCGGCGGCCAGGCGGTTGACCAGTTCCACCTTGATGTCGGTGGGCACGAATTCCTTTTCGTTCTGCAGGCCATCGCGGGGCGACACCTCGACGATCTTCACGCGGGAGGGCAAAGCCATGTCTATTCCTGTCTCGGGATGGGAAGCGCGCCACGGCAATGCGGCGACGCAATCTGCACAATATTAGCGCCATAGGGCAGACGCTGTTTGCGGGATCGGCAAAGGCCAATGGCCTTGGGAGAGTCCCCTAATTCAGGCGTTGGTACCGGCCGTCGTCCAACCGGACGATACGGCCTTGCAGCTCCAGTTCGACTAGTTGCGCCTGCAGGCTGGCGGTGTCCATCCCGCTGCGCGCCTGGACCGCGTCCAGGTGCAGCGGATCGTAGCCCAGCGCATCGAGCACGGGGTGGTCAGGCAAGGGGGCGGCAGCGGGTTGGGCGCGTGTGGCGGGAGTCGGGTTGCCGCCCAGTTCGTCCGTGATGTCGCGGGCGGTTTCGACCAGCTTCGCGCCCTGGCGGATCAGGGCGTGGCAGCCGCGCGATAGCGGCGAATGTATGGATCCGGGAATGGCGAAGACCTCGCGCCCGCCTTCGGCGGCTAGGCGGGCGGTGATCAGCGATCCGCTCTGGCGGGCGGCTTCCACTACCAGCACGCCGCGCGCCAGCCCCGCCACGATGCGGTTGCGCTTCGGAAAGTGCTGCGGCAGCGCGCCGGTGCCCAGCGGTAGTTCCGATACCAGCGCGCCGTGCGCGGTAATGCGGTGCGCCAGGTCGCGGTGGCGGGCGGGGTAAATCCTGTCGATGCCGGTGCCCATGACCGCCACGGTGCCGGCGCCTTCGGGGCCGGCGTCCAGCGCGCCTTCATGGGCCGCGCCGTCGATGCCCAGGGCCAGGCCGCTGACGACACGCCAGCCGTGCCCGGCCAGATGCCGTGCAAAGGCCCGGGCGTTCTCCTGGCCGCCAGGGGTGGCGTTGCGCGCGCCCACCACGGCAAGCGACGGTCCCTGCAGGAATGCCGGATCGCCCGCGACATAGAGCAGGATGGGCGGATCGGCAATGGTCAGCAGGCTTTGCGGATACGTCGGGTCCGCCAGCGTCAGGACGTGCCGTCCCGGCGCAGCCGCCCATTCCAGCGCGCGCTCGACCTGCTCAGCCATCTCTGGCGGCATGGGCGCGGCCAGCTGCCGCGCCAGCGCCTCGGGCAGATGACGCGACAGTGCCGTGGCGCGCTGCGCGTAGATCTGTTCCGGCAGGCCCAGGGCACCCAGCAGCGTGCAAGCGGTGGCGGAACCGATATTCGGCTCCAGGGACAGGCGCAGCCAGGCGGCGAGTTCAGAAGGGGATTGCGTAAGCGGCATGGGGCGGGCGCGTAAGAGCGTCGATGGGGCGAGAGTGTCGCATGCGGGGCGCGCGGGCGCCGGGCCGGGGGGACTGATTTGCGCCTCAGGAGGGCAGGAATACGCGGGTCTGCGCAATGCCGCCAATCCCGAAATTAGCCGAAAACTATTAGAAATCAAGAGTCTAATGAATTAAACTCTTATGTAAACCTGACTACCGGCAATTCCCCCGCAATGGCTTTACTTCCTATTCTCCGCTACCCGGACCCGCGCCTGCATAAAAAGGCCAAGCCGGTCGCCGAGGTCGACGACCGCATCCGTCAACTGGTGCGCGACATGGCCGAAACCATGTATGACGCTCCGGGTGTAGGCCTGGCCGCGACCCAGGTCGACGTGCACGAGCGTGTCGTCGTGATCGACGTCTCCGAGGAAAGCAATCAGCTACTCGTGTTGATCAATCCCGAGATCACCTGGCGCAGCGACGACTACAAAATCTACGAAGAAGGGTGCCTGTCGGTGCCTGGCATCTACGACGAAGTCGAGCGTGCATCCCGCATCCGCTGCAAGGCGCTGGATATCGACGGCAAACCGTTCGAATTCGACGCCGACGGGCTGCTGGCCGTGTGCGTGCAGCACGAACTGGACCATCTGGAAGGCAAGGTGTTCGTGGAATACCTGTCCAACCTGAAGCAGAACCGCATCAAGACCAAGCTGAAGAAAGCCGAGCGCGAAGCGCTGCGCGCATAGGGGGCCCATCCCTCCAACCCGCTGCGCGGGCCCCTTCAAGGGGGCCGCGCTGGCGGACCGGCGAAGCCGGATCCGCGGCGCCCCGGATCGGTCAGTGTCCCTGGCTGCGGGAAAGCCCTTCTTTGAACATCTGTTCCATTCTTTGTTCTCCATCCCATGCGCCTAGTCTTTGCCGGCACGCCGGAATTCGCCCGTATCGCCTTCGACGCCTTGCGCGCCGCCGGCCATGAAATTCCCTTGGTGATGACCCAGCCCGACCGCCCGGCCGGCCGCGGGTTGAAACTGACGCCCAGTCCCGTCAAGCAGGCGGCGCTGGAAGCGGGTATCGAGGTCGCCCAGCCGCGCAGCCTGCGCCTGGACGGCCGCTATCCCGAAGAGGCCAGCGAGGCCCAGGCCCTGCTGCAGCGCGTGGCACCCGATGTCATGGTGGTGGCCGCCTATGGCCTGATACTGCCGCAATGGGTGCTGGACCTGCCGCGCCTGGGGTGCCTGAATATCCATGCCAGCCTGCTGCCGCGCTGGCGCGGCGCCGCGCCCATCCAGCGCGCCATCGAGGCTGGCGACGCGCAGACTGGCGTGACCATCATGCAGATGGACCAAGGCCTGGATACGGGCGACATGCTGCTGGAACGCGTCGTGCCCATAGCAGGCGACACCACTGCGGCCGAATTGCATGACATGCTGGCGGTTGCCGGCGGCGAGGCCATCGTCGAAGCATTGGCCGCCCTGTCGCAGGGCGGCCTGACGCCGCGCAAGCAGCCCGAGGCCGGTGTCACCTATGCGGCCAAGCTCGACAAGGCGGAAGGGGCGCTGGATTGCACCCAGCCGGCCGAGTTGCTGGCCCGCCGCGTGCGCGCTTTCAATCCCGTGCCGGGCGCGAGCATCCGTCTGCCCGGCCTGGCTGATCCGGTAAAGGTCTGGCGCGCGCAGGCGCTGGACCAGGCCACCTCGGCCGAGCCCGGCAGCGTCTTGCGGGCCGATGCCTCAGGCATCGATATCGCTACGGGCAACGGCGTGCTGCGCCTGCTGGAACTGCAGAAGGCTGGCGGCAAGCGCCAGCCGGTGGACGTGTTTGCGCGCGGCTGGCAGCCCGCCTGAACGATGCCGGAGCCGGGCGGCTCCGGGGCCCGATTTCAATACAGGGTGCTGGCCACGCGAGCGGGCAGTTCGCGGTCGTAGGTGACGCCGTCGAACGTGCCCGCCGTCAGGTCCGACAGGATGCGGCCGACGCTGGGCAGTGCGTCGCGCGGCACCTGCGTTGCGGGGTCCCACAGCTTGGAGCGCAGCAAGGCTCGCGAGCATTGGAAATACACCGTGTGCACGTCCACGATCAGCACCGACCGCGGCAGCTTGCCGTCCATTTCGAAGCGCGCCAGAAGCGCGGGGTCGACGCTGATCCGCGCCGCGCCGTTGACCCGCAAGGTCTCGCCCACGCCGGGTACCAGGAACAGCAGAGCGACTCGCGGATCCGCCAGGACGTTGCGCAGGCTGTCGATGCGGTTGTTGCCGCGGCGGTCCGGCAGCAGCAGCGTCTTGTCGTCCTCGACCACCACGAAGCCGGCGGGGTCGCCGCGTGGCGAGGCGTCCAGTCCGTCGGGCCCCGCGGTTGCCAGCACGGCGAACGGCGCGGCTTCGATGAAGGCGCGGTAGTGCGGATGCACGTGATCCACTTCCTTCTTGAGAGAGGCTTCGCCTGAGGCGCCATACAGCGCTTGCAGGGCGTCTGCGTCGGTGACCAGATGGGCGGGATCAATGTGCATGGCTCGGGTTCCAGGTTCAGGCCAGCGCGGCTGGCAGGTCGGCAACGGTCAGAAAGAGTTCATCGGGGCCGCGCCCGCGCAGGGCCTCGACATGGTTGTAGCCCCAGGCGACGGAGCCGACGCGCACGCCGGCCTTGCGGGCGGCGTCGATGTCGCGCATTTCATCGCCTACCAGCAGGAAGCGTTCAGGGGCGGTACCGTGCTGCTTGAGCAGGCGGTCGATCTTGGCGGACTTGCCGAATAGATCGGTGCCGCATTCGTAGTCGTCGAACAGGGCGGCGGTTTCCGGGCCCAGCACGCGTTGCACGTTTTCGATGGAATTCGAGCTGACCACCGCCAGGCGCAGCCCGGCGCCCTTCAGGCGCGCCAGCGCGTCCGGAATGCCGTCGAACATATGCACGCTGGGATCGATTTCCTGCATCAGCGTGCGCACGTGGGCCATGATGGCTGGCAGCTTCCACAGCGGTATGCCCAGGAATTTGAGGATCTCGGCGGCATCGCGATGGCGCAGCTGGTCGCGTTCCGACGCGTCGATCTTGCGGAAACCGTACTTGTCGGCGACGGTGTTCAGGATGGAGTTGAACCAGGGCATGGTGTCCGCCAAGGTTCCATCGAAGTCGAAAGCGGCAATGTCGTATTTCAAATCGCGGATCTCTAGATGCCGTTGGGATGCAGCAGATAGTGGACAACGGGCGCCAGCGCCTCGAGCGGCGGCGCGCTGGACACGACGCGGGCGGCGTTGGTCCAGGGATAGTCCAGCCCCAGCAGCCAGCCGAACACCGCTTCCATGTCGTGGGCGGGCAATGACACCATGGTCTCGATGGTGATGACGAGATGAGTGGCGCGATAGGGCTCCGCCTGGAACTCCCAGTCGTAGCGGCCACAGCCCACGCGCACATTGCCGGTGGCCTTTTCCGTCATGCCCACGATCCAGTCGCACTGGTAGGTGGGCAGCCGGGATCCCGCCTCGGGGCGCGCCAGGTAGAACGTGTAGACGTTGTCGTAGGTCTGGCCGAACTTGCGCACCAGCGTGTCGGTTATTGCGGCCAGGCCATGGGACTCGGGCGGAAAAGCGATGGCCTGCGTGCGCAAGGCCATCTTCAGCACCGCATCCGGGGCGAACGCACGGGCCATGTAGTGCGGGCGGTTCTCGTCCTTGGCGTGAAAGTAGTCGCGCAGTACGGACTCGGTGCTCGCGGGAGTCAACGCATGGGTAGACATTGCGGGGCTTCCGTTGGGGTCTGGTTAGGGGAGGGCGTCAGGCCTTGATCTGTTCGAACCATTTCGAGACATTGGGCGGTTCGTACATGGCGTAGCGGTCCAGCAGCAAGGCGGGATCCTCCTCCACGACCAGCATATCGCGATGCTGGGGGCGGATGAATTCTTCCTCGACCGCGTGGTCCACGAACTGGACCAGCGCATCGTAGTAGCCGGCGATGTTCAGCAGGCCGCAGGGTTTCTGGTGCATATTCAGTTGCGCCCAGGTCCAGACTTCGAAGAACTCTTCCAGGGTGCCCGCGCCGCCCGGCAACGCGATGAATCCGTCGGCCTTTTCCATCATCATGGCCTTGCGCTCGTGCATGTTCTGCACCAGGTGCAGTTCGGTCAGGCCACGGTGCGCCTGCTCTTTCTTCATCAGCAGCTCGGGGATCACGCCGATCACGCGGCCGCCGCCAGCCAGCACCTCATTGGCCACCACGCCCATGATGCCTACGACCGAACCGCCATACACCAATCCCAGATCGCGCCGCACCAGTTCCCGGGCCAGCACGCGGGCCTGTTCGATGTAGTCCGGCCGGGCGCCCGGGTTCGAGCCGCAATACACGCAGATGTTCTTCAGAGTCATAGATATTGGGTGATGCCTATCCCGTTACAGATTGCGTCACGGGTTTTGGGAAGCCCATAGTTTACGCAAGGTTCGAAAACCGTTTTGGCCACCTCAATTTAGGGCCGGAGGCAATGTTTGGACACAGCATGTTCCGCCACGATCGGTAGACTGGGTTGTTCGGAGAGACTGGAAATCCAGTGTCGCAGTGCTTTCACTTAACCAAGAGGAGCCACGATATGGAACAAGCAACCCGTACCCCCCAACAGGCCGGCCGCCCGTTCGAGATGGACGTCAAGGCGATACGCGCCAAGGCGCGCAAGGACATCGAGTCCGGCGCCGTGACCGACACTTATCGCGCCGACCGCCAGACCGTGCTGAAGCTGCTGAACGAGGCCTTGGCCACCGAGATCGTCTGTGTGCTGCGCTACAAGCGCCATTACTTCATGGCGCGCGGACTGAACGCCGAGCCCGTGGCCGCGGAATTCGCGGAACATGCCACGCAGGAACAGGATCATGCCGACAGGCTGTCGGAACGCATCGTGCAGCTGGGCGGCGAGCCCAATCTGTCGCCCAAGGGCCTGCTGGAGCGCAGCCACTCCGAGTACGTCGAAGGAACGTCGCTGGAGGACATGATCAAGGAAAACCTGATCGCCGAGCGTATCGCCATCGATAGCTATCGCCAGATGATCGAATACATCGGTGAGCAGGACTCCACCACGCGCCGCCTGCTGGAAGACATCTTGGCCGTGGAAGAAGAGCACGCCGACGACATGTCGGACTTCCTGGCCAAGCGTTAGCGCGCGCGCTGCGCTGCCGCGGCGCGCGCGTCGTGGTGGCGCGCCGCCGCGTCGAGCGCCGCATGATGCGCTTCGGCCCAGCGGTCCAATGCGATCAAGGCCACGTTCAGGGACTGGCCCAGCTCGCTCAGCCGGTAGCTCACATGCGGCGGCACGGTGCCCAGGTCCTCGCGCAGCACCAGGCCATGGCGCTCCAGCTCCCTGAGCGTCTGCGTCATGACCTTTTGCGAAATTCCATCCAGCCTGCGCAGCAGCTCGCTGTTGCGCAGGGGACCTTGCTCCAGCGCGGGCAGGATCAGCGGCACCCATTTCCCGGCGATCAATTCCAGCGCGCGCCGCGACGGGCATGATGCGTCGAAGACGTCGCCTGCGGACGGGGATATCGAGGGCTTTTTCATGGTTACCAAAAGGTGCGTACTTGTTCTTTGGTAACTATAGTCTCTAAGCTAGCCGTTCCCTAATCCTGGCAGGAGGCCGTGATGGCCTGGTTGATTCTGGTCGCCGCGAGCGCGGTGGAAATCGTGATGGCGCTGGCATTGAAGTACGCGGACGGGTGGACGCGTTTCTGGCCCAGCGTGATCGGCATTGCCGCCGCGCTCGGCAGCGTATTCCTGCTTACGTTGGCCATGAAGCAGCTGCCCGCGGGCACGGCCTATGCCATCTGGACGGGTATCGGGTCCGTGGGCATCACCGTGCTGGGGATCATGCTGTTCGGGGATTCGCCATCGGCCGCGCGCCTGCTTTGCATCGCGATGATCGTGGGCGGGGTGGCGGGGCTCAAACTGCTGGAAGCCTGAGCCCCGGGGACCGAGTTCAGATCGTGTCGGCCCAGAGGTCGTACTCGTCGGAATCGGTGACGCGGGCGCGCACCAGATCGCCCGCCTTCAGCGGCTTGTCCGAACTGACATAGACGCAGCCGTCGATCTCGGGCGCGTCAGCGCTGCTGCGGCCCACGGCGCCATCTTCGTCCACTTCGTCGATCAGCACGTCGATCTCGCGGCCCACTTTCTTTTCCAGGCGCGCGGTGGAGATCGATTGCTGCAGCTCCATGAAGCGTTCCCAGCGATCTTGCTTGACTTCGTCCGGCACGGGATTGTCCAGCAGGTTCGCGGGCGCGCCTTCCACCGGCGAATATTGGAAACAGCCCACACGGTCCAGTTGCGCTTCCTGCATCCAGTCCAGCAGGTACTGGAAGTCTTCCTCGGTCTCGCCGGGGAAGCCAACGATAAAGGTCGAGCGTATCGTCAGGTCCGGGCAGATTTCGCGCCAGCGCTTGATGCGGGCCAGGGTCTTGTCCTCGAAGGCCGGGCGCTTCATGGCCTTCAGGATGCGCGGGCTGGCGTGCTGGAACGGGATGTCCAGGTAGGGCAGGATCTTGCCCTCGGCCATCAGTGGAATCACCTCGTCCACGTGGGGATACGGATACACGTAATGCAGGCGTGTCCAGACGCCCATATCGGACAAGGCCGTACAGAGTTCGGTCATGCGCGTCTTCACCGGACGGCCATTCCAGAAACCGCTGCGGTACTTGACGTCCACGCCATAGGCGCTGGTGTCCTGCGAGATCACCAGCAGTTCCTTCACGCCAGCCTTGACGAGGCGCTCGGCTTCGCTCAGCACGTCGCCCACCGGCCGGCTGACGAGGTCGCCGCGCATGGAGGGGATGATGCAGAAGCTGCAGCGGTGATTACAGCCTTCCGAGATCTTCAGATAGGCATAGTGGCGCGGCGTGAGCTTGATGCCTTGCGGCGGCACCAGGTCCAGATACGGATTGTGGTCCTTCTTGGGGGGCGCGGCCTGATGCACGGCTCGCACCACTTCTTCGTATTGTTGCGGGCCGGTCACCGCCAGCACGCTGGGGTGCACGTCGCGGATCACCGATTCCTCGACGCCCATGCACCCGGTCACGATGACCTTGCCGTTCTCGGCGAGGGCTTCGCCAATGGCTTCCAGCGATTCCGCCTTGGCGCTGTCGATGAAACCACAGGTATTGACGACGACCACGTCCGCGTCGTTGTACTCGGGCGTGACGACGTACCCTTCGGTGCGCAGTTGGGTCAGGATGCGTTCGGAGTCGACCAGGGCCTTGGGACATCCCAGGGAAACGAATCCCACCCGTGGGGTTCGGCCGTCGGCGTTGGCGGCGGCGATGGTGTCGGCCAGGGCGGAGGTGGCGGACGCGTTCGCGTCAGCGTTGTTGGCCTTGCCGGGGCCCTTGCCAGGCCGGGAAGTTTCGAGGATTTCCAATGTAGTTCACCAAAAAATCGCGCGGCGAGCAGGTGGCGCGGCGGATGTGTTGTTCGTGTTAAGCGAGGCCCGGGGGCGGGCCTCAAATAGGTTCAGCGTGTTCGTTGGCGGGCCACGGGGGCAGCTCTCGCAGGGTCTCGGGATGCAACATGGCTACTTGCAGCAGGGTTTTCGCCGCGCCCGAGGGGGTGCGCCGCCCTTGCTCCCAATCCTGCAGGGTGCGTACGCTCACCCCCAGCAGTTCAGCGAAATCTGTTTGCGGCAGGCCCACGCGGCTGCGTGCTTCGCTGATGTGCGACGCCTGCCACGGTGCGCTGGACGCAGTCGGGGCTGCATTCTTCATGGATCTTCAAAAGTCGGGTGGCGCCTGTGTGATGTCCCGGGTTCAGGGCGTTGCGCCGTGATGGCGGCGTAGGCGAATTTTGAATTATACGGCATTGCCGTAGTCCCGAGGGCGGGAGTCCATGCGGAATGGGAACTGCCGGTGGCTTGACGGGCCGTGGAATGCTTTCTGCCCTGCACGCCAAAGTTCAAGAGAGCGGCGTACTGCGCCGGTATAGCGCCAGCGTTCCCGCCAGTCCGATCAGCAGGCCGCCGCACACTCGGTTCAGCCAGCGCAGGCCGGCGCCCTGGAAGGCGCGCACCATTTGCGCGCCCAGCGTCGCGTAGGCCAGCATCACGGCGACATTCATCAGCGCCATGACGCTGGCCAGCACGGCGTACTGCGCAAGCAGCGGCGCGGCCGGATTGATGAACTGGGGCAGGAAGGCGGACATGAACAGCAGCGCCTTCGGGTTGGTCAGGGCCACCGCGAAGCTGCGCAGGCCCAACGCCAGGCCGGCGGGGCGCCGGGTTTCCGCTTGCGCGGCCGGCATGACCAGCGCCGCGTCCGAGCGCAGCATCTTCCAGCCCAGGTAGGCGAGGTAGGCCGCGCCCACCCATTTGATGAGCTGGAAGGCGATTTCGGACGCCGCCAGCACTACGCCCAGGCCTGAAGCGACCGCGCCGATCAGGACCAGGTCGGCCAGCACCGCGCCGCCCATGCCCCAGCAGGCAGCGCGCACGCCATGACGCGACCCATTGCTCATCGCGAGCAGGACGGTGGGGCCCGGGGTGATGATGGTGACGGCCGAGGCCAGGATGAACAGCAGCAGGGTGGCAAGGGTCATTGGGTGGCTCCGTGGCTGGGGCCAGTGTGCCGCGACGGCCGCCGTTCGTCCAGGTCCGGCTACCATAGCGGTCTTATCTCCTGAATTCGCATCATGTCCACCCGTCCCGACTCCCCCAATCTGGCCCCTCCGCTGTCTTCCGTCCTGCTTTCCAGCGCGGAGGTGGTCGAAGGCGTGCTGGACGGCCGTTCGCTGACGGACGCGCTGGCCGACGTGGAGTCGTCCCTGCGGCCCGCCACGCAGGCCTTGTCGTTCCATGCCATGCGCTACCTGGGCTGGGCCGACGCCGTAGGCCGCGAGATGGTGCAGCGCTATCCCAGCGTGCTGTTCGAATCCTTGCTGCTGGTATCGCTGACCCTGTTGAAGGAAGAGGGCGAGGCCGCCTCGGCCCTGCCGGGCATGCCGGTCTACGCTGCGCACACGGTGGTGGATCAGGCGGTGACCGCCGCGTCCCGCACCCGTGCCCTGGCTTCCTATAAAGGCATGCTCAACGCCTGCCTGCGCCGTTTCCTGCGGGAGCGCGCGGCCCTGGGGGCCGCCGTTGCCGACAGCCCTGAGGCCCAATGGAATCACCCTGGCTGGTGGGTCAAGCAGCTCAGCGTGGCCTACCCGCAGCAATGGCGCGAGATCCTGGCTGCGGCCAATCTGCCCGCTCCGCTGACCTTGCGCGTCAACCGGCGCCGCGCCAGCCGCGAGCAGGTACTGGCGGCCTTCCAGGCTGCCGGCCTTGCCGCCGAAGCCGTCGGACAGGCCGGCCTGGTGCTGGCCACCCCCAAGCCGGTGACGCAATTGCCCGGTTTCGCCGAAGGCTGGTGGTCGGTGCAGGACGCCGGCGCGCAGCTGGCGGCCGAATTGCTGGCGCCCGCGGATGGCATGCGCGTGCTGGATGCCTGCTCGGCGCCGGGCGGCAAGACCGCACATCTGCTGGAGCTGGCCGATATCGACCTGCTGGCCCTGGACGCCGACGCCAGCCGGCTGGACCGCGTCGGGCAGAACCTGGACCGGCTGGGCCTGGCAAGCAACCGTGTCCAGTTGAAAGCGGCTGATGCCGCCGATCTGGACGCCTGGTGGGACGGCAAGCCGTTTGATGCCGTGTTGGCGGATGTGCCCTGCACGGCGTCGGGCATCGTGCGGCGCCATCCGGACATCCGCTGGCTGCGGCGCGAGAACGACGTGCGTCGCACGGCCACCCTGCAGGCCAGGATCCTGGATGCGCTCTGGCGCACCGTGGCGCCCGGGGGGCGGCTACTCTACGTGACCTGCTCGATCTTCCCTATCGAGGGAACCCGCCAGGCACTGGAGTTCATGCAGCGGCACCCCGAGGCGCTGCGGCTGGATGCGCCCGGCCAGTTGCTCCCCGTTGCTGTCGATGCAACACCCGCGGCCCAGCATGACGGGTTTTTCTATGCCTTGTTTGCCAAGCAGTCCTGAATCGCCAAGAATAGGGGCATGACGTAGTTCCGGTGCCGTATGTCCATTATTCCGCGCTTATTTCTCGGGTTGTTGCTCGTATCTGCCTTGCTTTCCTTTGTGCCGGGCGGCGAGGCGCATGGGGCCGAACCCAAGGTCACCGAGGTTCGCCCGGCGGTGCGCGACGGCAAGCTCGAAATCGACGCGGACATCGAGTTCGAATTGAACTCCCAGTTGCGGGAAGCGGCCCAGCGTGGGGTGCCGCTGTATCTCACCGCCGATCTCACCATCACGCGTGAACGCTGGTGGTGGTTCGACAAGTCCCTGGTTGACACTTCCCGTACGTGGCGCATCATCTACAACGCCCTGACCCGGCAATGGCGCGTAGGCGTGGGCGAGTTGACCTTCCCGGTCGCCTCGCTGGATGACGCCATGGGCGTCATCCGCCACATCCGCAACTGGCCGGTGGCGGACGCCGGCGACTTCGACGCCGACGTCCTGTACGGCGGCCAACTGCGCCTGCGCCTGGATACCTCGCTGCTGCCGCGGCCCTTCCAGGTCAACGCCCTGAACAGCAGTTCCTGGGTGCAGGCCACTCCCTGGATGGACTTCACGTTCGTGCTCAGCGACAAGGAGAAAGACCCATCATGAGGCTTTTGCTTCGGCTGGCCCTGATGGTAGGCGCGGTAAGCGGCCTGGCGCTGCTGGGGTTGCTGGCGTGGTCCACCGGAAACGCCTCGCGCTTTGCGCGCTATTACGACACGCTGCTGGTGCTGAACGGCATTTTTGCGCTGGCACTCTTCATCTGGGTGGTCGCGCTGACCGTGCGGTTGGCCCGGCAGATTCGCAGGCGGCAGTTCGGCGCTCGCTTGACGGCCCGTTTTTCGCTGGCGTTCGCGTTGATCGGCGTGGTGCCCGGCGCGCTGATCTACACCGTGTCGGTGCAGTTCATGTCGCGCTCGATCGAATCCTGGTTCAACGTGCGCGTGGACACGGCCCTGGAAGCCGGCCTGAACCTGGGCCGCGCCGCGCTGGATTCGCTGCTGGCGGATCTGGACGCCCGCGCGCGCTCCATGGCCATGGAATTGAACCGCAGCTCCGACAGCGGCGTAACGCTGGCCTTGACGCGCTTGCGCGAGGCCAATGGCGTGCAGGAAGCCATGGTGTTCACGGGCAGCGGGCGCATGATCGCGTTCTCGACCAGCCAGTACGGCCAGTTGCTGCCGGCCACGCCGCCATCCACCGTCATGAACCAGCTGCGGCTGGCGCGCGGCTACTCGGCCGCTGAAGCCGACGACCCCGTGGCGCCTGGCGCCGAAGGCGGCCTGCATTTGCGCGTGGTGATTCCGCTTACCGGTCCGGACCGCTACGACAACCTGCTGGGACCGGCCTCCGAACCTCGCTGGCTGCAGCTGCTGCAGCCGGTGCCCGAGCAGATCGCCCATAACGCCAACCTGGTGCAGCAAGGCTTTCGCGACTACCAGGAGCTGGCGCTGTCGCGGCTGGGCCTGCGCAAACTCTATGGCATCACCCTGACCCTGGCTCTGTTGCTGGCGGCGTTTGGCGCCATCGCTGTGGCGTTGTCGTTGTCCAAGCGGTTGGTGCGGCCGCTGCTCAGCCTGGCCGGCGGCACGCAGGCCGTAGGGGTGGGCGACTACCGGCCGCTGCCCGAACCTCCGGAACGCGACGAAGTCGGCCAGCTCACGCGGTCCTTCAATGCCATGACGCGCCAGCTCGACGAGGCCCGCCGCATGGTCGAGAGCAACCGCCAGCAGCTGGAGCGTTCCAATGTCTATCTGGAAAGCGTGCTGTCGAACCTGTCCTCCGGGGTGCTGGTGTTTGACGAATCTTTCCGCGTCACCACCGTCAACCAGGGTGCCCAGACCATATTGGGCGCGGACTTGCGCTCGGTGATCGGCCGTCCGCTGGAGACGGTGAGCGGCATGCTGGAGTTCGCCAACATCGTGCGGCAGGCATTTTCCGCCCATGCCGCGGTGGGCTCCGAACGCCAACATTGGCAGCAGCAATTTGAAATCGCCCCGGGCCAGGGCGACGCGCCCGCCGCGGCCCAACCCCTGACCCTGCTTGCGCGCGGCACGCACCTGCGCGTGGATGGGCGCGGCAACGGCTATCTGGTGGTGTTCGACGATATCACCGAAGTGATCTCGGCCAACCGGACCGTGGCCTGGGGCGAGGTCGCCCGCCGCCTGGCGCACGAGATCAAGAACCCGCTGACGCCGATCCAGCTGTCGGCTGAACGCCTGGCCATGAAGCTGGAGGGCAAGCTGCCCCCCGCCGAGGCCCAGATTGTCGAGCGTTCCACCAATACCATCGTCAATCAGGTGGCGTCGCTCAAGCAGATGGTGGACGACTTCCGCGAATACGCCCGCACGCCGCCCGCCGTGATGCAGCGGATCGATTTCAACGCCCTGGTGGCCGACGTGCTGTCGCTGTATGGATGGGACCCCGAAGGCGGTTCGCCGCGCCTGGCTGCCGAGAAGGCCCTGAACCTGGACGTGACGCTGGCGCCGGACCTCCCGCCCATCGAGGGCGATCCCACCCAGTTGCGTCAGGTGATCCACAATCTGATGTCCAACGCCCGCGACGCGATCGCCGAGCAGGGCGGGCAAGGCCGGGTCAGCGTGACCACGCAGCTCATGCGCAGCGAACAGCCCGACCGGGCGGCCCATCAGGCGCTCAGGTTCACCGTCGCCGACACGGGACCGGGCTTTCCGCCCCAGGTCATGCAGCGCGCGTTCGAGCCCTACGTCACCACCAAGTCCCACGGGACTGGGTTAGGATTGGCTATCGTACGCAAGATCGTGGAAGAACACGGCGGCCGTATAGACCTTGCCAACCGCAAGGAGGGGGGCGCGCGGATCTCCATATTGTTGACCCGGCTGGCGTCCGAGGCCGATACTATGGACGCGACCGCGCAAGAAAAGGATAATGCGGCTACGCAATAGGTGGATGCTTTATGGCCAGAATTCTGGTGGTTGACGACGAAGTCGGTATACGCGAGCTTTTGTCGGAAATCCTATACGACGAAGGACACACGGTCGAGCTGGCTGAAAACGCGGCGCAAGCGCGCGCCGCACGCTTGCGCATGCGTCCAGACCTGGTGTTGCTGGACATCTGGATGCCCGACACGGACGGCGTCAGCCTGCTCAAGGAGTGGGGCTCACAAGGCCTGCTCGACATGCCCGTGATCATGATGAGCGGTCACGCCACCATCGATACGGCAGTCGAAGCCACGCGCATCGGCGCCATGGATTTCCTCGAAAAGCCGATCACGCTGCAGCGCCTGTTGAAAACCGTCGCCGCCGGCTTGGCGCGCGGCCGCGCGCCGCACCCGGCGCCCGCCGCTGCGCATCCGGCAGTCGCCAGCGCCGCCGTCGCGCTGGAAGACGAACTGGATCCTCCGGTCCTGGCCGCCGCTCCCGCCAACGAAGTTCCGGTCACCTCCAATGGCCAACTGGGCAGCATCTCGCTGGACCAGCCGCTGCGCGAAGCGCGCGATGAATTCGAGCGCATCTATTTCGAATACCACCTGGTTCGCGAAAGCCACAGCATGACCCGGGTGTCGGAACGCACCGGGCTGGAACGTACCCATCTGTACCGCAAGCTCAAGCAATTGGGCATCGAGTCCGCCCGCAAGCGGAGCTCATGAAGATCCTGATCATGGGCGCTGGTCGCGTAGGCACCAGCGTGGCCGAGAACCTGGTGTCCGAAGAGAACGACATCACGGTGATCGATTCGGATCCCGTCCAACTGCAATACCTGCAAGAACACTTTGACCTGCGGGTCGTCCACGGCGACGGCTCGCAGGTATCGGTGCTGGAAGCCGCCGGCGCCGCCGACACCGACCTGCTGATCGCCTGTGCCGCGTCCGATTCGGCCAACATGGTGGCCTGCAAGATCGCGCGCCAGTTGTTCAATATTCCCCGCCGCATTGCCCGCATCCGCTCGGTCGAGTTCGCCGAACACCCGGAACTCATGAGCGAAGAGGGCTTTTGCATCGATGCGCTGATCAGCCCCGAGCGCAGCGTCACCACGTATCTGCACAGCCTGATCGAGTTTCCAGAGGCGCTGCAGGTGGTGGAGTTCGCCGAAGGCCGGGTCAGCGTCGTGACGGTGCGGGTCGGGGCGGGCAGCCCCATGGCCCATTCCCCCGTCGACAAGCTGCGCGATGTCTGGCCCGACGTCAAAGCGCGCGTGATCGATGTGCTGCGCGGTGGCCGGCCGCTGAGGGCTGGCAGTGGCACGGTGATCGCCCCGGGCGACGAAGTGGTGCTGGTGGTGGATTCGCGCGATGCGCGCCGCGCGGTGCGGCAGCTGCGTGAAGCCGAGCGCGCCGTGCGCCGCGTGATGATCGCGGGCGGGGGCAATATCGGCCTGCGCCTGGCGCGCCAACTGGCCGAGGAAAAATACAGCGTCCGCATCATCGAACGCGACCAGAAGCGCTGCGAGTACCTGGCAACCCAGCTGCCCGACAGTGTGCTGGTCCTGCACGGCAGCGGCACGGACGAAGCGCTGCTGGAACGCGAGAACATAGAAGACATGGACACGTGGCTGGCACTGACCAGCGACGACGAAGACAACATCATGTCCTCCCTGCTTGCCAAGCGGCTGGGTGCGCGCAAGGTGATCGCGCTGATCAACCGCCAGGCCTACGGCGAATTGATGCAGGGCAGCCATATCGATATCGCGGTGTCGCCGTCCCAGGCCACCATGAGCGAACTCCTGCGCCACGTGCGCCGCGGCGACGTGGCCGCCGTGCACCGGCTGCGCCAGGGCGTGGCGGAAGCGCTGGAGGCCATCGCCCATGGCGACCGCTCCACTTCCAAGGTGGTCGGGCGCGCGGTCGGCCAGATCAGCCTGCCCAAGGGTGCCAGCATCGGCGCGCTGGTGCGCGAGGACGAGATCATCCTGCCGGACGCCGATACCGTCATCGAATCCGACGACCACGTCATTGTCTTCGTGCCCTCGCGCCGGCAGATGCCGCGCGTGGAAAAGCTGTTCCAAGTTTCGGCGTCCTTCTTCTGATGCGCGCCGCTTCCTTCCTTCTGCGCGAGCCGCGCGCGGCCGGATAGCTCCATGAAGCGCGTCCTGGGCACCCTCTATATCCTGGGTCTGACGATGGTGATGTTCGCCCTCACCATGCTGATCCCCTTGACCGTCGCCTATGTCGGGGGCGATGCGGCGCGCGAGGCGTTCCTGGACGGCTTCCTGATCTCGGTGGGCATTGGCGGGGGGCTGGCGGCCGTGACGCGTCGCGCCCGTTGCGAGCTGCGGGCGCGGGACGGTTTCGTGCTGGTGTCGGCCGTGTGGGCGGGCCTGCCCCTGCTGGCTGCCATTCCGCTGCTGCTTTACTTCCACGGCGCCGGCTTGCCGCTGTCGTTCACCGGCGCCTACTTCGAGGCCATGTCGGGCCTGACCACTACCGGCGCCACGGTCCTGACCAACCTGGACACGCTGCCCGCCTCGATCAACCTGTGGCGCGCCACGCTGATCTGGATCGGCGGCATGGGCATCCTGGTGCTGGCCGTGGCCATCCTGCCCCTGCTCGGAGTGGGCGGGCATCAGGTGGTGCGGGCGGAAACGCCCGGCCCGATGAAGGACGAACGGCTCACGCCTCGCATCGCCAGCACCGCCAAGGCGTTGTACGCGGTCTATTTTGTCTTTTCCATCCTGTGCTTCCTGGCCTATCGGGCGGTGGGGTTATCGTGGTTTGAAGCCTGGTGTCACATGGCCACCACCATGGGTCTGGGAGGCTTTTCCACTTGGGACGACGGTTTCGCCCATTTCGATTCCGTGGCGGTGGAAATGGTGGCAATGGTGTTCATGCTGATTGCCGGCATCAACTTCGCCACCCACTTCAACGCCTTCCGCCAGCGCAGCGGGCGTGCCTATCTGCGGTGTCCGGAGGCGATTCCCTACCTGGTCGTGGTGCTGGGGGTGGGCCTCGTCATCTCCGTGTTCCTGTTTCTGAAAGGGGTCTATACCGATCCGCTGCAGGCGCTGCGCTACGGCATGTTCAACACGATTTCCATGGCTACCACCACGGGCTACGCCAATACCGACTTCGCGCAGTGGCCGCTGTTCGCCCCGTTGACCATGTTGCTGCTGTCGGGTTTTGCCACCTCGGCGGGGTCTACCGGGGGCGGCATCAAGATGATCCGGGCGATCCTCCTGGTCAAACAGGCCCGCAACGAGCTGGTAACAATGTTGCATCCGCACGCCGTGAGTCCGGTGCGCATCAATGGCCGGGCGGTCGAGACCCGCACCATGTCCTCCGTACTGGCGTTCATGCTGTTCTACGGCCTTTCCATTGCGGTTTTCACGAGCCTGCTGCTGCTCTCCGGCCTGGACCCGATCACGGCTTTCTCGGCCGTTTTCGCCAGCGTCAACAACACCGGTCCCGGGCTCGGCCCGGTAGGCCCCATGGGCAATTTCGCCGTGCTCTCCGATTTCCAGATCTGGGTCTGCACCTTCGCGATGCTGATCGGGCGCCTGGAGCTGCTGACGGTGCTGGTGCTCTTCACCCCGATCTTCTGGCGGAAATAGAGTGGGGGGGGCCCACGCAGCGCACGCTGCGCGTGCTTGCTGCCCGACGAAGCCGCGGATTTCCTAGGTAATAACCCTAAAAAGGGTTTTCCCGCCCCCTCCCGAAAGCCCCGTCCTGGCTACCTATGCGGGCATCGCGGGCCGGGAGGCCGCGCCATTTCTACGCCGTGAGCACTCGCTCACTTTCCTTCACAGGGAAAAACCGATTGCTTCGTGATGTTGCACATAAATGTCACGATTTTCCATCTTTTTGCCATAAAACAGCGGCTATCATGCGTGCACAAGCTGCCGTCTAGTGCCCCCCGGGAAGTTTCCGGGCTTCAAGGTCGAACGGCGCATACCCTCATCAAACATTCAGAAAGGAGTCCGAGATGGAACAGATCCCGTTCATTTCGTCGGCCCCCAACACCCTGGGCATCGAGCTCGAGCTGCAACTGATAGACCCCCGCAGTTTTGACCTGACCGCAGCCTCGGACGAGCTGCTGGCCCAAATGGCCAACCATCCCATCGCCGACCGCGTTAAACCGGAAATCACGCGGTCCATGATCGAACTGAACTCCTCGGTGCATGAGCACCCCATGGGCCTCTTGGCCGAGATGCGCGAAATGCGCGATGCGCTGATCGAAGCGGCGGACGCCGTGGGCGTGTCGGTTGCCGGCGGCGGCGCACATCCTTTCATGCGCTGGCAAGAGCGCTCTATTTCGGACACCCCGCGCTTCCAGTACCTGGCCGAAATGTACGGTTACCTGGCGCGTCAATTTACGGTTTTCGGCCAGCACATCCACCTGGGCGTCAAAAGTGGCGACGATTCCATCAAACTGTTGCGCCGCCTGTCGCCCTATGTGCCGCATTTCATCGCGCTGTCGGCCTCGTCGCCGTATTGCGAGGGCGTGGATACGCTGTTCTCGTGCTCGCGCCTGAACGCGGTCAACAGCTTCCCGCTGGCCGGGCACATGCCGCCCGAAGTGAAGGATTGGTACCAGTTCGAGGCGCATCTGGCGCAGCTGCGAGCCTACGGCCTGGCGGAAAGCATCAAGGACCTGTACTGGGACATCCGTCCGAAGCCGGAATTCGGCACCGTCGAGATCCGCGTTTGCGATACGCCGCTGACAGTCGAGCGCGCCTGCCAGATCGCGGCCTTTGCCCAAGCCCTGGCAGTGCTGCTGATGCGCGAGGGCGATCCCGGCGACGGCGCCTGGCTGTCCTATCGCAGCAACCACTTCCAGGCCTGCCGCTTTGGCCTGCAAGGCAGTTACGTGACGCCTGACGGCCAGCGCCTGCGGCTGATGGACCACCTGCGCAACCTGTTCCAGCGTCTGATGCCGGTGGCCGAGGAACTGGGCACGGGCGACATGATCGCCGCCTTGCGCGATGAATCCATGCGCAGCGGCAACGATTCCCGCTGGCTGCGCAGTCAGTTCCATCGCTTGCGCGATCTGCCGCTGGTGGTGGAAGCCATGTCCAGTGCATGGCGGGGCATTGCTTCGCCCGGGGTAGGACCGGCCGAGCCCACGGCAGTCCTGAGAAGGCGCATCCGCGCGACCTCCGAGCCCATGTCGTCCCTGCCGGCTTCCGAGCCGGGGGTCAGCGTGCCCATTCCGGAACGTCTGCACTGACAAGGCGGCCGGCAGGCGAAAGCGTGCCGGCCATGCCCGCTGAGCGCGGCTGGGCCGGGTTCAGGGAGCCCGGTGCCGGCCGCCGATGGCGCTGACCGACAGCCGGGTTTCGCCGGCCGTGGTGCGATGCGCGGCCGCGCGCCAGGCATGACCGTAAGCGACCTCGATGCTCAGGACGATCAGGCCGTCCGGCCGGCGCTGCGCTTCCAATGCGCCGCAAAGACGGTCGCGCCAGTCCCGGCCCACCAATCCGCCGCGCCGGCCTTCGGCAGGGTTGCCGCCCAGCGCGCGCACGTCCTGCAGCAGCTTTTCGGGGCTGCGGTAGGTCAGGGTCAGGATCTCCTGGTCCATGACCGGGTCCGCGAAGCCGTTTTCCACCAGCAAGTCGCCGAAGTCATGCATGTCCACGAAGGATGGCGTGGCTGTGCGCAGGCCGGCGTCGTCCAGGGCCTGCCGCAGCTCGCGCAGCGTGGCCGGTCCCAGACAGGAAAACATGGCCAATCCGCCCACTTTCAGGATGCGCCGCCATTCCGCCAGCACGGCGTGGGGGGCGCGGTGCCAGTGCATGGCCAGGTTGGACCAGACCAGTTCCAGCGATTCGGGCGCCAGGCCCGTGCCCGCCAGATCGGCGTTGACGAAGGCCGGAGCGGCCGGACCGCGCCGCGCCAGCTTGCCGATCCAGGCCGACAGACCGGCCGGCGCATGGCGCTTGCGCGCCTGCTCCAGCAGCGGTTCACAGTTGTCCAGGCCGGTATAGGCGGCGTCGGGATAGCGTTCGCGCAGCAGCGGCAGGTTGTCGCCCGCGCCGCAGCCTGCGTCCAGCATCGCCTGGGGCTGGACACGAATGTATTGCAGGCGCCCCAGCATGCGGCGGGCGACTTCCCCATAGAGAAACTGGGCGTCGGACAGGTCGCCGCGGCGGGCGAACTGCCTGGGGACGTCGGCGCTGACGATGGGCAGGGTGGGGAGCGTTGCGGATTCTGGCAGGGACATTTCGGTCGCGTCCGCGTCTTCGTCGCGGGCGGATCATGGTTTCATGAGGGATGGCATCCATTATTGCGCATCCCGGCCGCGGCTTCCGATTGCCCCTACGGGCAATGGGGCGGTGGCTGTTGTCGCGGGTAGGCTGTGATTGCCCGTTGTGCGGCGCCCGCGTGGCCGGCGCGCGCCTCTGCGAGGGGTGCGAGGCGGATATCCGCGGGGGCCCGCCGCCGCGTTGCCCTCGTTGTGCCTTGGCGCAGCGGCCGGACACACCGCATTGTGCCGCCTGCCTGGGCACGCCCTGGGCGTTTTCGCGCACGGTTGCGGCCTTTGACTATGCGCCGCCCGCCGATACGCTGATCCTGATGCTCAAGACCCGGCTACGGCTCAGCATGGCGCCCGTGCTTGCCCGGCTGATCGCTGCGGCGGCGGCTCGCGACGCTCCCTTGCTGGACGGCGCCTTGCTGGCGGCCATACCGGCCAGCCGCGCGTCGCTGCGCCAACGCGGCATGAATCCGGCCGCCGAAATCGCCCGCAGCCTCGCGGCCGAGCTCAACCTGCAGGTGGCGCGCGGGCTATTGCGGCGCCGGCGCGAAGCCCCCCGGCAGACCGGACAGGGCCGCCGCGCCCGCCGGCTTGGGGCGCAAAACGTGTTTTATTGCGTGGGCGACGTCCGCGGACGGCACGTGCTTGTCGTGGACGACGTCATGACCACGGGCAGCACGGCCAATGATGCGGCTTCGGCGCTACTGGCCGCCGGAGCGGCGAGCGTCACGATGCTGGTGGCCGCGCGCACCCCCTGAGTCCGTCCCCGGGTAAATCGGCGACAATTCCGGGTGTGCGGCGTCTCCAGCCGCAAGCCGTCTTGAGTTCCTAGCGCCATGTTCCACGTCATCCTCGTCTGTCCCGAAATTCCCCCCAATACCGGCAACGCCATCCGCTTGTGCGCAAATACGGGCGCGCAGCTGCACCTGGTGCGCCCCTTGGGGTTTGAGCTCGACGATGCTCGCATGCGCCGCGCGGGGCTGGACTACCACGAATGGCAGCCTGTCCGCGTGCATGACTCGCTGCAGGAGGCCTTGGCCGACACGGGCGCCGCGCCATCCAGCATCTACGCACTGACCACGCATGCGCAGCGCAGCGTGGCGGATATCGGCTTCAAGCCGGGCGATGTGTTCGTGTTTGGGCGGGAAACGGCGGGCTTGTCGGAAGAACATCAGGCGATGTTTCCGCCCCAGCAGCGCCTGCGGCTGCCGATGCGTGCCGGCCAGCGCAGCCTGAACCTGTCCAATGCCGTCGCGGTGACGGTGTTCGAGGCCTGGCGCCAGCAGGGGTATGAAGGGGGAGTGTGATGGGGGCGCGTTGCATCCAACGCGCGTGACCCATCAACGTGGCGCCGGAATCAATCCAGCGACAGATTCAGCTTTTCGATCACCTGGTCCCAGCGCGCCTTTTCGTTCTTGATACGCGCGGTGAGGGCTTCGGGCGTGGACGGCGCGGGCGTGAAGTACTGCAGTGCCAGCTGTTTGCGCACCGCTTCGCTGTCGATGATGCGCGCCAGTTCGCTGTTGAGCCGTTCGACGATAGGCGTGGGCGTGCCGGCCGGAACCAGTACGGCGTTCCAGGAAATGGCTTCGAAATCGGGATAGCCCTGGGATGCCATCGTAGGCACGCCCGGCAGTGCTTCGCTGGGCTGCAGGCTGGTCACTGCCAGCAGCTTCACCTTGCCGTCACGCGCCTGGGGCACGGCGATGGCAGGCACCATGAAACCGGCCTGAACGTCGCCACCGATGATGGCCGAGATGACCTGCGGAAAACCGGAATACGGAATATGGGCCAGGTCCACGCCGGCGCTTTCCTTGAACATTTCCATCGCCAGGTGAGCCGAGCTGCCCGGGCCGACGGAACCGTAGTTCAGCGAATTACCGCGGCCCTTCACCAGCGTGACGAAGTCCTTGACGTTATCGACCTTCAAGCTGCTGGGCACCACCAGCACATTGGGGCTGGTGCCCACCAGCGAGACCGGTTGCAGGTCGCGCAGCGGATCGTAGCCCAGCGTCTTCTTGTACAGCGTGGGCGCCGTGACCAGAGGACCGTTGATCGTGTAGAGCAGGGTGTAACCGTCCGGTTTGGCCTGGGACACGATGCGGGTGCCGATGTTGCCGCCGGCGCCCGGCTTGTTGTCGATCACGATGGGCTGGCCCAGCGCCTGGGACAGCGGTTCCGAAATCGTGCGCGCCAGGATGTCCGGCGACGAGCCGGGCGGGAAGGGGACGACCATGTGGATCGGACGGTCGGGCCAGTCGGCGTGGGCGGCGGCCGGCAGGATGGCGGCCAGGCTGAGGCACAGGCCGCGTAGCAGCGGGCCGACCCGGAACTTGCGGGTTTGCGTCATGAAGGATGTCTCCTCGGGGTTGTGCGGGGTGTTTGTTTTTTTGGGCGGGTCAGTGGGGCCCGGGGGCCGTCGCTGCGCCCGGTTGGCCGTCAGTCGCGCCGCTTTCGTAGCGGGCATCGCGCGCCAGCAAGGCGGACACGGCCGTCATGGGAGCCACGCCGTCGAACAGCACGGCGCAGACGGCTTCAGTGATTGGCAATTCGACGCCGATGGCGCGGGCGCGCTCCAGCGCGGCGCGGGCGCAGCGCACGCCTTCGGCCGTGATGCCGCTGGCCAGGATGTCGGCCAGTTTGCGACCGGCGCCGATTTCCAGGCCGACGCGGCGGTTGCGCGACAGCTCGCCAGTCGCGGTAAGCACCAGGTCGCCCAGGCCGGTCAGCCCGGCGAAGGTCTCGGCTTGCGCGCCCAGCGCCACCCCGAAGCGGGTCATCTCGGCCAAGCCGCGCGTGATCAGCGCCGCGCGGGCGTTCGTGCCCAGGGCCAGGCCGTCACAGATGCCGCAGGCGACGGCGATGACATTCTTCAGCGCGCCGCCGACTTCCACGCCGACCAGGTCGGTGCTGGCGTACACGCGCAGGGCCGCGCCATGAAAGGCGGCGGTCGTGGCTTCGCGCAAGGCGGGGCTATCGCTGGCCACGGTCAGCGCCACGGGCAGGCCCTGGGCGACTTCACGCGCGAACGAGGGGCCCGACAGTGCGCCACCCACGGCGCCGGGCAGTGCCTCGCGCATGATTTCGTGGGGCAGCCTGGCCGTGTCGGCTTCGAAGCCCTTGCACGTCCAGACGATGGGGGTGTCCTGCAATCCCAGCGCGGGCAGCCGGCGGGAAAGCTCGTCACAGATGGCGGTCAGCCCCGCCACCGGTACGCCGAGCACGATCAGGCGGCGCGCCCCGGGTTCCTGGAGGCTGCGCAACGTGGCGTCGAGGTCTGAGGAAACATTCAGTGCCTGGGGCAGGGAAATGCCAGGCAGGTAGCGCGCGTTCTCGTGCGTGGCGGCCATGCCGGCCGCCTGCGCGGCGTCGCGCGCCCAGAGTACGGTGGCGTGGCGGCGGCTAGCTGCCGCCGCCAGCGCGGTGCCCCAACTTCCCGCACCCAGGACGGCGACGCGCAGGCGTGGCGGATCGGGATTTTTCATCGCCGAGCCGCCTCAAGATGAAAAGCGCCCCCACGGGGGGCAGCAAGCCGAAGGCGCAGCGTGGGGGCTCTTTTCATGGGACGCCGCGGCCTGCTTACTGGCGGGTCGCGCCGGGAGGCAGGATGATGCCCGAGTCGCTACCGTTGCCGTTGGCGGCGCCTTGTTGTTGTTGCAGCTCGGCCAGGCGCTGTTCGTACAGGGCCTGGAAATTCACTTCGGTCAGGTGCAGCGGCGGCATCGAGGTGCGGGTGATCGCATCGGCGATATTGGCGCGCAGGTAGGGGTACAGCATGGTCGGGCAGACGATGCCCAGCAGCGGATCGAGCTGTTCCGCGGGGATGTTGGCGGCCTCGAAGATGCCCGCTTGCGTGCCTTCGACCAGGTACACGACCTTTTCATTGACGCGGGTGGTGACCGTGACGGTGACCGTGGTTTCGAACACGGTTTCGGCCAGGCGCTGACCGCCCACGGTGATGCTCACCTCGACCTGGGGCGCTTCTTGCTCCAGGAAGACGTGGGGGGCATTCGGCATTTCCAGCGAAAGGTCTTTCAGGTAGACGCGCTGCAGATTGAACGAGGGCGCGTCGTTGCCGCCTTCTTGCTGGGAGTTTTGGTCTTGATCAGCCATGAGTATTTCCGTTGGTGGGAGGGGCAAAAAGGGGAGGTACAGCCTGTGTGTCAGCCGTTGAGCATGGGGGCCAGGCCGCCCGAGCGGTCCAGGGCCATCAAGTCGTCGCAACCGCCGACATGGGTATCGCCGATGAAGATCTGCGGGACGGTGCGCCGGCCGGTGCGTTCGATCATGACCTCGCGCTGGGACGGATCCCGATCGATCTGGATGATTTCCAGGTCCGTCACGCCGCGCTGCTCCAGCAAGGCCTTGGCGCGGGCGCAATAGGGACAATAGTCCTTGCTGTACATGACGACTTTGTTCATAGGCGCTCCTGTGGGTACAAGAATAGGTAGATGGGGGCGCGGCCCCTGGCTTCAACCCTTCTGGGTCACCGGCAGGCTGGCGGCCGACCAGGCGCGCATGCCGCCTTCCAGCGGCACCACGTCGGCGAATCCCTGGGCGCGCAGCTTGGCGGCGGCGCGGGCCGAGTCGCGGCCATTGTCGCAAACCACGACCAGCGGCTTGTTCTTGGGCAGCGAAGCGGCCTTTTGCTCCAGGTCGGCTGCCGGCACGTTGCGTGCCTGGGCGATGTGGCCGGCCTGGAACTGTTCGGCGGGGCGCACGTCGACCCAGACCGCCTGGCGCTGGTTGACCATCTGGATGGCCTCGGTCGTGCTCACTGCCGACCCGGTGCGGCCTTTGCGCAGGGCCGGGATGGCCAGCATGATGCCGGAGATCACGGCAACGGCGACAATGAAGATGTTGTTTTTATCGAGCAAGAATTGCAAAAGGTCCACGGGGCATCCTGAAGTGCGGCGACTAGCCTGGTATAGGCGAACCCTGATGCGCCGCGCCGCGGAAATGGGCGGGTGCGCCGGGGCAAAATCAAGGGCAAAATCGCTCAATTATAAAATGAGCGCATTCCTTCACTTTAACCCGCGTTACAAGCGTCCCAAATCATGCACAAACTCGTTCTGATGCGCCACGGCGAAAGCCAGTGGAATCTGGAAAACCGCTTCACCGGTTGGACCGACGTCGACCTGACCGAGACCGGCCGCGAACAGGCCCGCAAGGCCGGCGAACTGCTCAAGAAAGAAGGCTACACCTTCGACCTGGCTTACTCCTCGCTGCTCAAGCGCGCCATCCGCACCCTGTGGATCGCCCTGGACGCCATGGATGCCATGTACACCCCGGTCGGCGTGACCTGGCGCCTGAACGAACGCCACTACGGCGCGCTGCAAGGCTTGAACAAGGCTGAAACGGCGGCCAAGTACGGCGACGAGCAAGTGCTGATCTGGCGCCGCGCCTATGCCATCGCCCCGGAGCCGCTGGCGCTGGACGATGAACGCCACCCGCGTTTCGACAAGCGCTACGCCAAGGTGCCCGCAGACCAGCTGCCCGCCACCGAATGCCTGAAGGACACCGTGGCCCGCGTGCTGCCGTTCTGGAACGAATCGATTGCCCCGGCCATCCGCGCCGGCCGCAACGTCCTGATCGCCGCCCACGGCAACAGCCTGCGCGCCCTGATCAAGCACCTGGACAACGTCTCGGACGACGACATCGTCAATCTGAACATCCCCACGGGCCAGCCGCTGGTCTATGAATTGGATGATGACCTGCGCCCGATCCGCCACTATTATCTGGGCGATGCCGCCGAGATCGAGGCGGCCATGGCCGCCGTGGCGGCCCAGGGTAAGGCTAAGAAGGACTGATATTCCTATGCGTCGCGCGGCAGGGTTGTTGTTGGCGGTCATGCTGACCGGTGGGGCGCTGTCGGCTCGCGCCGCGCCCAACGACCTCGCCGGCCGCCAGTCGGACGCGGAAAAGCAGCAGGCCGCCTTGCGCGATCGCATCGAGAACCTGCAAAAGGATATCGACGACCGCGAGGCTGCCCGCAAGGAAGCGGCCGACGCGCTCAAGCAGTCCGAATCGGCCATTTCCAAGATCAATCTGCGCCTGCGGGAACTGGCCGAGGCCAACCGCCAGGCGCAGGCCGACCTGACCAGCCTGGAAAAGCAGATCGGCGCGCAACAGGTCGTGCTGGCCAAGCGCCGCACGGAACTGGCCGAGCAACTGCGCACCCAATACACCAGCGGCTTGTCGCCCTGGACGGCCCTGCTGTCCGGTGACGATCCCCAGGTGTTGGGGCGCAACCTGGGCTATCTGGATTACGTGTCTCAGGCCCGCGCCAGCGCCGTGCAGGCCTTGCGCGCCGATATCGAGCGCTTGGCTGCCCTGCAGGAGCGCGCCGACGCCCGCCGGGCCGAGATCGAAAAGGTCGTGGCGGAAACCTCCGAGCAAAAGACCGCGCTCGTCGGTCAGCAGAAGGAGCGGGCCACGCTGCTGGCGCAGTTGGAAGGGCAGATTGCCGCCCAGCGCGCAGAAGCCAACAAGCTGGGACGCGACGACCAGCGTCTGTCGCGGCTCATCACCGATCTGGACGCGGCCATCGCCAAGCAGATCGAGGAGGCCCGCCGCCTCGAGGAAGCCCGCAAGCGGGCCGAGGAAGTCCGCCGGGCGGAAGAGGCGCGCCGCGCCGCCGAAGAAGCCAAAAAGCGCGCCGACGCCGAGCGCCGCGCCGCCGAGGATGCCCGCAAGAAGGCCGAGGCCGACCGCAAGCTTGCCGCCGACAACGCCAAGCGCGAGCGGGATGTCCGTGAGGCCCGCGATGCCGCCCAGGCGCGTGAGCAGGTCGAGGCCGCCAGCCGCCAGAACCGCGGCCCGGTCGCGGTGGCCGACCCGGATGCCGCCGGACTGCGTCCGGCCGAGCAGAAGCAGTCCCGGGTGACCACGCCCGAACCGCCGCCTGCGGCCAAACCCGCGGAACCGCCCAAAAAGGCGGAACCTGTCCAGGAGAATCCCGCTCCAACCCGTATCGAGCCTGCCCAGCAGACCCAGAGCGCGCGCGCCGCGCCGGCGGTGGGCGGCGGCAACGGCTTGCGCCACGGACTTTCCATGCCGGTGCGCGGACAGATACAGGGGCGTTTCGGGGTCGATCGTCCGGATGGCGGCGTATGGCGCGGCGTGGTGCTGCGCGCGCCCGAGGGCACGCCGGTCAAGGTGGTGGCCCCGGGCACGGTGGTCTACGCCGATTGGCTGCGTGGTTTTGGCAACCTCATCATTGTGGATCATGGGCAGCAGTACCTGACCGTCTATGCTTACAACCAAAGTCTGCTCAAACGGGTGGGAGATTCGGTGACGGGTGGCGATACTATTGCTACGGTAGGAGCAACCGGCGGCCAAGTGGAATCCGGCCTATACTTTGAAATTCGCCATCGTGGCGCTCCTGTGGATCCGGCACAATGGCTGGCGCAGTAGATTGATGTCGTTGGTAATTACCAAACCCCATCGGCGAAAACAAAATTCGGGAAGTGTGCATGGGCACTCGTAAGTTTCGCGGTTTCGGTCTGATTGCCATCGGTGCGGTGGCTGGTGTTTTGCTCAGCGTAGGGGTGACGGCCGTCGCCCAGCGCGGCAGCCCCTTGCCCCTGGACGAGCTCAGGCAGCTGAGCAACGTGTTCGCCGCCATCAAGAACAACTACGTCGAGGCAGTCGACGACAAGACCCTGATCGACAACGCCATTTCCGGCATGGTGTCGAACCTGGATCCGCACTCCGCCTACCTGGATGCCGACGCGTTCCGCGAAATGCAGACGGCCACTCAAGGCGAGTTCGGCGGCCTGGGTATCGAGGTCGGCGCGGAAGACGGCTTCGTGAAGGTGATCTCGCCCATCGAAGACACGCCTGCCGCCCGCGCGGGCGTCATGGCCGGCGACCTCATCATCAAGATCGACGACACGCCCACCAAGGGCATGACGCTCAACGACGCGGTCAAGCTCATGCGTGGCGCGCCCAAGTCGCCGATCACGTTGACCATCATGCGCGCCGACCGTCCCCAGCCCATCGTGCTGAAGATCGTGCGCGACATCATCAAGGTGCGCAGCGTGCGCAGCAAGATGCTGGATAACGGCATCGGCTACGTCCGCGTCGCCCAGTTCCAGGAAAAGACGGGCTCCGACCTGGCCAAGCAATTGAAGGACCTGGGCGCCAAGGAAGCTCCCAAGGGCCTGGTGCTGGACCTGCGCAACGACCCGGGCGGCCTGCTGACCAGCGCCATCGGCGTGTCCGGCGCGTTCCTGCCGCCCGACTCGGTGGTGGTGACCACCGACGGCCGTACCCCGGACGCCCGCCACAAGTACCTGGCCACGCCGTCGGAGTACGCACGCGGCGAAAGCAACTACCTTGCCGGCCTGCCGGCCTGGACCAAGACGGTGCCGATGGTGGTGCTGGTGAACGTGGGCTCTGCCTCGGCCTCCGAGATCGTGGCCGGCGCCTTGCAGGACCACAAACGTGCCAAGGTCCTGGGCAACCGCACTTTCGGCAAGGGCTCGGTGCAGGTGATCCTGCCCTTGTCCGAAACCACCGCGGTCAAGCTCACGACCTCGCGCTACTTCACACCCAGCGGCCGCTCCATCCAGGCCACCGGCATCGAGCCTGACTACGTCGTGGCCGACACGGCCGAAGGCGATCTGTTCCGCCTGCCGCGCGAAGCCGACCTGCAGCGCCACCTGTCCAACCAGCAGACGGCCAACGAAGTGAAGTCCAGCGCTGGCGAAGACAACGTCGACGTGCCGGCCAAGGTGTTTGAATTCGGCGGCAAGGATGACTTCCAGCTGCAACAGGCCTTGAACGTGCTGGCTGGCAAGCCGGTGCAGAAGGGTTCGGCCCGCGCCCAGGCCAAGGCGGATGCCAAGGCCGGCGGCGGTGTGCCCCAGCGCATGAAGATCACGCCGACCGGAGTCGAGCCCAACAAGGACAAATGAACGACGAGCAACTGCTGCGCTACGCCCGCCACATCCTGCTCGACGAGCTGGGAATCGAAGGGCAGGAAAAACTGCTGGCGGCGCGTGTGCTCATCGTGGGGGCGGGTGGACTGGGTTCTCCCGCCGCGCTCTACCTGGCCACCGCCGGCGTGGGCGACATCACCCTGGCCGACGACGACGTCGTCGAGCTGAGCAACCTCCAACGCCAGATCCTGCACACTAGCGCCAGCGTCGGCCGTCACAAGGCGGAATCCGGACGCGATATGTTGGCGGCCTTCAATCCACAAACGCGGGTCCATGCCCGGGTTGAACGGCTTGAAGGCCAGGCGCTGTCCGACGCCGTCGCGCAGGCGGACCTGGTGCTGGACTGCACCGATAACTTCGCCACCCGTCACGCCATCAACCGCGCCTGCGTGCAGCACCGCAAGCCGCTGGTTTCCGGCGCCGCGATCCGCTTCGACGGCCAGGTCAGCGTCTATGACCTGCGTGACGATAACGCGCCCTGTTACCACTGCCTGTTTCCGGAAGGCGACGACGTCGAGCAAGCCAATTGCGCGACGATGGGCGTCTTCGCTCCGGTCGTCGGCATCATCGGCAGCATGCAGGCCGCCGAGGCCCTCAAGCTGCTGTCCGGCGTGGGCGAAAGCCTGTCGGGCCGCCTGCTTTGGCTGGACGTGCGCACCATGCAATGGCGCAGCGTCAACGTCCAGCGCGATCCCGAATGCGCGGTCTGCGGCCATCGCGGACACTGATCCAGCGTCCGGGATTGGCCCCGCGGACAATATTAAAGGCTTGAAATACCTGCTATAACGCCAGCCAGCCTACCCGAAAGCGGGTAGATGGCCAGGGACGTGACCGCGTGGATACAGCACTGAAGTTCAGTTTGCCCAAATGGCGCCTGACGCGTTGGCTGACGCATTCCGGGCACGATACCCCTGCGGACATCCGCTCGGCGCTGATCGCCAGCTTGTTCGGCACGCTGCCTATTTTTGCCGGCGGCGTCATCAATACCCTCATGATCGCCGGCGTGGTCGCCTGGCGCCGTCCCGAACCGCTCTACCTGTCATGGCTGGCGATGGAGGTGCTGTTGGCGGTGGTGCGCGTTCTGATCCTGCGGTCCGCCCTGCGCGCCGCGCCCAGGGGCGGGAACACCCATACCGATATCTATATCCTGCTGGCATTGCTGTGGGCGTTCAGCGTGGGCTATGGGGTCTTCGTCACATTCATCAATGGCGACTGGCTGGCTGCCACACTGGCCGGCGTGTCCTGCGGCGCCATGGCGGGCGGCATCTGCTTTCGCAACTATGGCGCGCCGCGGCTGGTCGGCGCCATGATCTTCCTGAGCCTGGGGCCCATGTGCCTGGGCGCGGCTTTCACGGGCGAATACGTCACCGCCATCGTCTTCATCCAGATTCCGTTCTATCTGGTCAGCATGAGCATTGCTTCGCACCGGCTCAATCGCATCCTGGTGTCCACCATGCTGGCCGAACGCGACAGCGAACGCCGCGCCAGCCAGGACGCGCTGACCGGCCTGGCCAACCGTGCCGGCCTGCAGGCCGCGCTGGAGCGCGTCTGCACCAGCGCGCGCGGCCAGGACAGCTCTGCGGCCCTGCTCTATATGGACATGGATGACTTCAAGCTCATCAACGACACCTATGGCCATGCCGCCGGCGACCAGGTGCTGACGACCATCGCCCAACGCATGCGGTCCATGCTCCGGGTGGACGACGTGGCGGCGCGGATCGGCGGCGACGAATTCATCGTGCTGGTGACCGGCATCGACGCCACGGCCGCCCTGCGTTTGGGCGAACATCTGCTGCACGATGTCTCGCAGCCGATCACGCTGATGGACGGCACGCGGGTCAACGTGGGGCTGTCCATCGGTATTTCCATCGTTTCGGGTGCCAATCGCAGTCCCGAGGCGGCGCTGCATTCCGCCGATGCCGCGCTCTATCGCGCCAAGGCGCAGGGCGGGCGCTGCTGCGCCGTGGCCGGGGTCGAAGAGGTCGAGAAGATCGTGCCCGGCGGCGAACCCGCCGTGGCCTGAGCAACCCCCAGCGGGACCGCGCAGCCTTCTTGTTCCACTCGAAAGCAATGTAATTCGCAGCCAAAAAGTTATCAGATAACCTGAAAAGTATGTCTATAATGCGCCAATGTTGACCAAGAGCCTCACGCTGACCGAACAGGTCGCCCGCCAGATAGCCGCCGATATCGCTGGCGGCGCCTATCCCGTCGGCGCCAAGCTGCCTGCGGGGCGCGTCCTGGCCGAGCAATACGGCGTCAGTGCCGCGGTCATCCGCGAGGCTACCGAGCGCTTGCGCGCCCAGGGTTTGATCCAGAGCCGGCAGGGATCTGGCAGCACCGTGCTGTCGCGCACGGGCGCGCAGGGCTTCCAGCTGTCCGCAGGCATCGCCGTGGACCGCAAGCAACTGGCCGGCGTGTACGAATTGCGCATGGAACTGGAAGGCGGCGCGGCCGCGCTGGCGGCGCAACGGCGCGACGACGCGGACCTGACTGCCATGGCGCGCGCCTTGGCGGACCTGGAGTCGCACCTGGAAGATCCGGAGCGGGGCGTGGAACACGACATCGCCTTTCACCGCGCCATCGCCGCCGCCACCCACAACAGCTGCTACCAAGACTTGTTGCAGTACCTGAACCTGCAACTCCGCCTGGCCGTCAGTACCGCGCGCAGCAATAGCCGCCTGCAGGCGGGCCTGACGGCTGCCGTGCACCAGGAACACGTGGCCGTCTTCGAGGCCATTCGCGCGCGCGATCCCGAACGGGCGCGGCATGCCGCTGCCCGCCACTTACAGCAGGCGGCCAGCCGCCTGCAACTCGATCTACTCTCTCCCGCCGCAAGGCAGACATCATGAGCGCATCCGACTTTACGCAACGCCTGGTCCAGGCCCTGGGTCCCGACACCGTCATTACCGCCGAAGCGGACATCGCGCCCTGGCTGTCCGATTGGCGCGGTCTGTACAAGGGCAATGCCCAGGCGGTGGTGCGTCCGCGCACGACCGCCGAGGTCGCCACCTGCCTGGCGCTCTGCCAGGAGGCCGGCGTGCCGGTGGTCCCGCGCGGCGGCAACACCGGCCTGTGCGGCGGCGCCACGCCGGATGGCGGCGTAGCCAATGTGGTGCTGAGCCTGGACCGCATGAACGCGGTGCGTTCCATCGATACCATCGCCAACACCATGGTGGCCGAAGCCGGCGCCATCCTGGGCAACCTGCGCCGCGCCGCGCAAGACGCCGGCCGCCTGCTGCCGCTGAGCCTTGCGGCGGAAGACTCCAGCCAGATCGGCGGTAACGTGGCCACGAACGCGGGCGGCGTGAACGTGGTCCGCTATGGCATGGCGCGTGAGCTGGTGTTGGGCCTGGAGGCCGTATTGCCCACGGGCGAGATTTTTCACGGCCTGCGCACCCTGCGCAAAGACAACACCGGCTACGACCTCAAGCAATTGCTGATCGGCTCCGAAGGCACGCTGGGCGTCATTACCGCAGTCGCCCTGCGTCTGTTCCCGCGCACTGACGTGCGCTCGGTGGTACTGGCGGCCGTCGAGTCGCCGGCGCAGGCGCTGCAATTGTTCGAAATCCTGTTCGAACAATGCGGTGCGCGCCTGCAGGCATTCGAGTATTTCTCGGGGGATTGCCTGGATCTGGTGCTGGCGCACGCCGCAGGGGTGCAGGAACCGTTCGGGCAGCGCTACCCCGCCTATGTGCTGGTGGAGTTGGCGGACACTGCGGACGAAGCGGCGCTGAACGGCCTGGTGGAGAACGTCATCGGCACGGCGCTGGAGCGCGGTCTGTGCCTGGACGCGGCCGTCTCCGCATCGCTGGCCCAGTTGCAGGCGCTGTGGAAGCTGCGTGAGGAAATCTCGGAGGCGCAGCGCGCCGATGGTCCCCACCTGAAGCACGACGTATCGTTGCCGATCGAGCGCATCCCCGACTTCATGGAGTCCGCCGAAGCGCGCGTGCGCGCGCTGTACCCGGACATCCGCCCCTTCATCTTCGGCCATTTCGGCGACGGCAACCTGCACTACAACCTGTCGCGCCCGGCCGGCGCGGACCGAGATTGGGTCGCTGTGCATGGGGAGGCGATCACGGACGCGGTGTTGGATGAGGTAAATCGTTACGGCGGGAGTATTTCTGCCGAGCACGGGATCGGGCAGTTGAAACGGGACCATTTCCTGCACAGCAAGGATGCGCTGGAGCTGCGGTTGATGCGGGAAATCAAGGCTGTGTTGGATCCTGCGGGGATTATGAATCCTGGGAAATTGCTGTAGTTGGCTTGTTGGGCGTGTCAGTCATAGTGACCGCGCGGAGCTTCGTAGGTTGTTTGTCGGTGTGCATAAGCGAAGCTTCTTAGGCCGCACGGCGGCGCGGGCGGCATGGCGGCGAGCGCCCACGATTGCGGTCCGGAGCGTTCGCTCCGGACTGCCCCGTCGTCATCTTCGTCACCGCCTTCGGCGGTTCCTTCATATTCCCTCGGGCGCATCGAGGTTGCTCGCCGCCATGCCGCCCGCACCGCCGTGCTATCTGCGTCTTGGCTTGTTGCGTCGCCAGAGCCGTGTTCAATGGCGAGTCTTGCGGGGCCCGCTCATTGCGGCCGCCCGGGCGGCCGTAATGAGCATGCGCGCTCGTGTGCGTCGTGATGGATGCGCTGGCGCGAATGCGACGAGCGGTTTGCTAGGGGTTGTCGCCGTTTTTTGGGGGCGGTGATGGGTGGCGCGCGTTGGACGGAAGCTTGCGCACGCAGTCCTCTCGCGCGCCGCCCATCGGGTGGTGGAGTTGAAATGACGAACGTTTGGCGCCTCATGACGTTTCCGTGGGATGGGTGAAGCTCCAAGTAAGAACCCCAGCGTCCAGCACACGTAGCCCACGGCCGGACCCTTACACGCTCCCCCCTTCCTGTCCACCTCCACGCACTCTCCACCAGCGCGCAGCGTCATCATCCGACGCGAGACACCGCGTAAGCCCCCAAAGGCCGCCCGGGCGGCCGGCCGGGGGCGGGCCCCGCAAGATCCTCGCCCACCCCCCCCGGTGGCGAGAACGCCAAGCACACCGTTCGCCCCAGCGTCCGTGAAGATTCAATAGCAGAGCCTGTCGCGTCGGGGGCCTGCCATGCGCGGGGCGTCGATAAGCCCGAGGGAATCCGTAGGAGTCGCCGAAGGCGAGGACGAGGATGACGATGGGGCAGTCCGGAGCGAAGGCTCCGGACCGCAATCGTTGCCCCGCGCATGGCAGGCCCTCGACGTGACGGGCGTCTTAAGAACCAACACCCGTCACAAGAACAACATCACTGCCGATGATAAACCTCGGCCCCCTTCTTAACGAACTCGATGGACTTCTCCTCCATCCCCTTCTGCAGCGCATCCTTCTCACTGACCCCCTGAGCCGCCGCATAATCCCGTACATCCTGCGTGATCTTCATCGAGCAGAAGTGCGGGCCGCACATCGAGCAGAAGTGCGCCACCTTCATGGAGTCCTTCGGCAGCGTCTCGTCGTGGAATTCCTTGGCGGTGTCCGGGTCCAGGCCGAGGTTGAACTGGTCGTCCCAGCGGAACTCGAAGCGTGCCTTGGACAGGGCGTTGTCGCGGATCGCCGCGCCCGGATGGCCCTTGGCGAGGTCGGCCGCATGGGCTGCGATCTTGTACGTGATGATGCCGTCCTTCACGTCCTTCTTGTTCGGCAGGCCCAGGTGTTCCTTGGGGGTCACATAACAGAGCATCGCCGTGCCGTACCAGCCGATCAGCGCGGCGCCGATGCCGGAGGTGATGTGATCGTAGCCGGGCGCGATGTCGGTGGTCAGCGGGCCCAGCGTGTAGAACGGCGCCTCGTGGCAGTGTTCCAGCTGCAGCTCCATGTTTTCCTTGATCATCTGCATCGGCACATGGCCCGGGCCTTCGATCATGACCTGCACGTCATGCTTCCATGCCACCTGAGTCAGTTCGCCCAGTGTCTTCAGCTCGGCGAACTGCGCCTCGTCATTGGCGTCGTAGCCCGAGCCCGGGCGCAGGCCGTCGCCCAGCGAGAAGCTGACGTCGTAGGCCTTCATGATTTCGCAGATTTCCTCGAAGCGTTCGTAGAGGAAGCTCTCCTTGTGGTGCGCCAGACACCACTTGGCCATGATGGAGCCGCCGCGCGAGACGATGCCCGTCATGCGGTCGGCGGTCATCGGGATGAAGGGCAGGCGCACGCCGGCGTGGATGGTGAAGTAGTCCACGCCTTGCTCGGCCTGCTCGATCAGCGTGTCGCGGAAGATTTCCCAGGTCAGTTCCTCGGCCTTGCCGTCCACTTTCTCCAGCGCCTGGTAGATCGGCACGGTGCCGATGGGCACGGGCGAGTTGCGGATGATCCATTCGCGCGTTTCGTGGATGTGCTTGCCGGTGGACAAGTCCATGACCGTGTCGCCGCCCCAGCGGATCGCCCACGTCATCTTTTCCACTTCCTCGCCTATGCCGGAACTGACGGCGGAGTTGCCGATGTTGGCATTGATCTTCACCAGGAAATTGCGGCCGATGGCCATCGGTTCCACTTCCGGGTGGTTGATGTTGGCGGGAATGATGGCGCGGCCGCGCGCGATCTCGTCACGCACGAACTCGGGAGTGATGGCGGCGGGAATGGAAGCGCCGAACGATTGGCCGGGGTGTTGGCGCAGCAGTCGCTTGACCATTTTCTCGCCGTCGGGGCCGCTGTCGCGCAACGTCTGCAGATAGTGCTCGCGGCGCAGGCTTTCGCGGATCGCCACAAATTCCATTTCCGGCGTGATGATGCCGCGACGGGCGTAATGCATCTGCGACACGTTGGCGCCGGACTTGGCGCGGCGCGGCGGGCGCTGCAGGTCGAAGCGCATGGCCGTCAGCTTGGGATCGGTCAGGCGTTCCTTGCCGTAGTCGCTGGTCGGGCCCGACAGCACTTCCGTGTCGCCGCGCTCTTCGATCCAGGCGCGGCGCAGTTCGGGCAGGCCGCGGCGGATGTCGATCTTGGCTTCGGGGTCGGTATAGGGGCCGCTGCAGTCGTAGACCGTCAAGGGCGGGTTTTTCTCGCCGCCGAACATCGTCGGGGTGTCGTCCTGTTCGATTTCACGGAACGGCACGCGGATGTCGGGGCGCGAGCCCACTTCATAGACCCGGCGGGATTTGGGCAACGGCGCGACGGCCGCGGCGTCGACTTCGGCGGTGGCGGCCAGGAATTTGGGATTGGCGTTCATGGAAAGCTCCAAGCGAGTGGTTGGAGCCGATCGGGAAGGAATTCCCGCCGCGCGCGCAAGGACGCATGGCGGGAATACGGCTCCCAGCATCGGCATTATCCGTACTGGTACGAAGGGACTCTCTCAACACGTCCGGCCATGTAGGCGGGACGAGTACCCCTGCGCGAAAGCGAAGTATAGAGGCTGGCGCGCGTTCCGACGAATCGCCCGGCTGCTGCGCCGCGTCAGCCAGTGCAGGCGGGAGCTGGTATTACAGCTTTACAATTGGATTCAGACTGGGGCGACACTGTCATTCAGGTTCTGTACACTTTTCCCAGTACCGGGGATGAAGTCGCATCGCCTGGTCTTAGTCCACTTAAGAAGGAATCGAGCATGCAACTGAACCTACGCAAATTGGCGCCCGCCCTTGTAGTCGTGACGTTGGCGCTAGCGGGTTGCAAGACCGCCCCGACTAAGACGTCCGGCGACACGGCCACGCCGCAAGCTGGCCAAGAGGCCACCAAGCCTGCCGTTACCGCGGCATCGGTGGACTTCTATCTGGCGCAGAAGCAACCCGCCGCGGGCCTGCGCGAAATTGCCTTGCCCGATGGCAAGCTGTATATGCAGACCGTGCCCGTCCTGACGCGTGCCGACCTGACCGACGCCGCCGCGCTGGTGGACCGTCAGGGCCAGAACTTCGTCGGCCTGCGCTTCTCGGAAGCCGGCGCTCGCAAGCTCAATGACGTCAGCTCCAAGAACGTCGGCAACATGCTGGCGCTCGTCATCGACCAGGAACTGGTCGCCGCTCCGCTCATCGGTGAGCCGTTGAACCGCGGCGTGCTGGCCTTTGGCGTGCAGTCGGCCCAAGCCGCTTCGGAAATTGCCGCCAAGATCCGTGGCGACGCAGCCGTGCCGCCAGCGGGCGGAGCTGCTCCGGCCCCCGCTGCCAAGCCCTGAGTTGGTACAGTGATAAAGAAAGCCCGGCATGCCGGGCTTTTTTTCGTCTGCACTATGGGGCAGACCGCGATCAGCCCAGCTTGCGCCCGCGCGTCTTCGCGCCGCGGCGGACCAGTATCGTCTTTTCGATGAAGGCCTGCGTAATGGATTCGAGCACCAGGCGGTCTTCAGGCGTAAGCGACTCGAACTGCGAGGGCGAAATGTTCGGGAAGGGCCAGGGCGCCATGGGGCGCGGTCGCATGCCGGGACGTGGCTGGGGTTCCGCCAGGCCCGGTGAGGGAAGCGTATTGCTGAGGTCGTAGCCTTCCACGGGCAGTTCCATGGGGCCCTTGCCGGTTTCCAGCCATTCGGCCTCGACTTTCAGGACTTGCGCCAGCTTGCGGGCCGAGCGGCTTGAATGCCGCAGCCCGCTTTCGTAGCTGCCGATAGCGCTTTGCGAGATGCGCGCCAGACGCGCGAGAGCCTTTTGCGTGTGGCCACGCAGCAAGCGGGCATGCTTCAGCCGGTCTGAGAATGTTTTCACAGGGCGATTGAAGCTTGCTGGTTACATTCTTTGGTGGTTATAAATATTACATAAGTGATATTTATGGGGGAGTAGGAGCATGGAGAAACGGGGCAGCGTGCTCGTCCTGCGGTTTGACGACACGGCGACCGAGGATCTCGCCAAGGCGTTGCGCCTATTGTGTTGGCAGGTCCGCGTCTTCGATTCTTGCGCGGTCTTGCTTGACGATCTGCGTGCCCACGGCGCCGACGTGCTGGTGCTGGACGGGGCCGCGCAGGGCGTGTCGGATACCATCTCGATGCTGCGTGGCGCAGCACCGTCCGTGGCGCTAGTCTGGCGGGCGGTGGCCGCCAATACGTCCGAACGTATTGCCGCACTGGATGCCGGCGCGGACGTGTGCGTGTCGGCCGGCATGGATCCTTTGGAATGGGACGCCATGCTGCGTAACCTGTACCGTCGCTCGTCGCCTGCCGCCTTGCCTTGGCGGGTCGATTCCAGCGCGAGCGCGCTGTCCGGACCTGCCGGAGAGAGACTGCCGTTAACGGCGGCGGAGCGTGCCTTTTTTGTCCGCTTGTTGAACGCACCCGGCTACTGTTTGCGCCGGGAATGCTTCATGCCGGTCGGCGCGCGCGCCTCCCAGGACGGGGCGCGGCGGGTGGATGTGTTGTTGTCGCGGCTGCGCAGCAAGGCGCGCAGCCTCAATATCGAATTGCCCGTACTGGCCGTGCGCGGATGGGGCTACATCCTGCTACCGGAAGGCCGGGCAAGCGGCCTCAGAGCACGACCAGGTTGTCTCGATGCATGAGCTCGGGCTCAGTCATGCTGCCCAGGATGCGCGCGATCTGCGACGAAGGTTGGCGCAGAATGCGGCGGGTGTCGGCCGATGAATAGTTGATCAAGCCCCGAGCGCATTCGCGCCCTTGGCTGTCGACGCAAGCGACCACGTCGCCGCGGCCGAACTCGCCGTCCACTTCGGTCACGCCGATGGGCAGCAGGCTCTTGCCTTCGCGCAGCAGGGCCTGCACGGCGCCGTCGTCCAGCACCACGCGGCCACGCAGTCGCAGGTGGTCGGCCAGCCATTGCTTGCGTGCAGACCACACCGGCAGCACGGCGCGCAATTCGCTGCCTATGCATTCGCCTTGGGCCAGGCGCGTGAGCACGTTGCGTTCGCGGCCGGATGCGATCACGGTATGGGCGCCGCTGTGCGCGGCGCGCTTGGCCGCGAGCACCTTGGTCAGCATGCCGCCGGTGCCGATGCCGCTGCCGGCGCCGCCGGCCATGGCTTCCAGGGCGGGGTCGCCGGCCTGTGCGTGCGACATGAACTTGGCGTCGGGATTCTTGCGCGGGTCGGAGTCGTACAGGCCGCGTTGATCCGTCAGGATGATCAGGGTGTCGGCTTCGATCAGGTTGGTGACGAGTGCGCCCAGCGTGTCGTTGTCGCCCAGCCGGATTTCGTCGGTGACCACCGTGTCATTTTCGTTCACGATCGGCACCACACCCAGGCGCAGCAGCGCGAACAGCGTGCTGCGCGCGTTCAGGTAGCGGTGGCGGTCGGCCAGGTCTTCGTGCGTCAGCAGGATCTGGGCGGTGCGCAGGCCGTACTCGGCAAAGGCCGCCTCATAGGCCTGGCAAAGACCCATCTGGCCCACTGCTGCTGCGGCCTGCAATTCGTGCATGACCGAAGGGCGCTTGCGCCAGCCAAGGCGGGCCATGCCTTCGGCGATGGCGCCGCTGGAGACCAGCACGATCTGCTTGCCTTGCTTGTGCAGGGCGGCGATCTGCGCGGCCCAATGCGCCACGGCGGCGCGGTCCAGGCCTCGGCCTTCGTTGGTGACCAGCGACGAGCCGACTTTGGCGACGAGGCGCTGGGCGTTGGTGACGACGGAAACGGCGGTTGTTTCAGCTGACATGATGGAAGCCGGCTGCGGCGAGAATAAGGACGTAATCGTAAGGACTGCGATTATGGCTTATTCGTCGTTGCCGCGCGGCGCGGGCCGCTGGTCGGCATCCGAGCGCTTGTCGTCGAAGCGCGGGTCGGGGGCGACATAATTGTCGTCCGCCTTGTCTTGCGACAGGTGTTCCTTTTCGCGTTCGGCGTCCAGGTAATCCTGCAGCGCGTAGATCAGGTCCTGCGTGCCTTCGCCCGACAGGCCGGAAATGCCGAACACCGGGCCCTTCCAGTCGTAGAGTTCAAGGAAGCGGCGCTTGGTGTCTTCGGGATCGGGCACCATGTCCAGCTTGTTCAGCACCAGCCAGCGCGGCTTGGCGGCCAGTTCGGGGTCGTAGCGGCGCAGTTCCTCGACGATGGCGCGCGCATCCACCACGGCCTGCTCGACCGGATCGGCATCCGGATCGGGCGTGGACACGTCCACCAGGTGCAGCAGCACGCGGGTACGCGCCAGGTGGCGCAGGAACAGGTGGCCCAGGCCGGCGCCTTCGGAGGCGCCTTCGATCAGCCCGGGGATGTCGGCCACGACGAAGCTGCGCGACGGCGAGGTACGCACCACGCCCAGGTTCGGGTGCAGGGTGGTGAACGGGTAGTCCGCGATCTTGGGTTTGGCGTTGGAAATACGGGTGATCAGCGTGGACTTGCCGGCGTTGGGCAGGCCGAGCAGGCCCACGTCCGCCAGTACCTTCAATTCCATGCGCAGGTAGCGGTGCTCGCCTTCCTTGCCGGGCGTCCATTGGCGGGGCGCACGGTTCACGCTGGATTTGAAGTGGATGTTGCCCATGCCGCCCTGGCCGCCAGCGGCCAGCACCACCTTCTGGTCGTGCTGGTTCAGGTCGAACAGGACTTCGCCGGTGTCGGCGTCATGGATGATGGTGCCGACCGGCACGCGCAGCGTGATGTCGGGAGCAGCGGCGCCATACTGGTCCGAGCCGCGGCCGTTTTCGCCGTTCTTGGCGCGATGCAGGCGCGCGTAGCGGAAGTCGATCAGCGTGTTGATGTTGCGGTCGGCAACCGCATAGATCGAGCCGCCGCGGCCGCCGTCGCCGCCATCCGGGCCGCCCTTGGGGATGAATTTTTCGCGGCGAAAGCTCGCCACGCCATTGCCGCCTTTGCCGGCGACGACTTCGATGGTGGCTTCGTCTACGAATTTCATGATGTCCGCGCGTGTAGTAAGTAGTGGGGCCCAGGCCCGTCATCGGGCAAGGCCAGGAGGCAGGGGCCGGAACCTTCCGGCAGCTGCCCTAAAACAAAAAAAGCTTAAAACAAAAAAGCCCTGCCGCATGCGACAGGGCTTTTGCCGTTCTGGAACGCGGCAAGCCGCGTTACTGACCGTGCTTGTCCGATTACTCGGCAGCGACGATCGAAACGGTCTGCTTGTTCAATGCGCCCTTGAAGCCGAATTGAACCTTGCCGTCGACCAGCGCGAACAGGGTGTGGTCCTTGCCCATGCCGACGTTCACGCCAGCGTGGAAGCGCGTACCGCGCTGACGCACGATGATCGAACCAGCGGGAATCAATTCACCGCCAAATGCCTTGACGCCCAGACGCTTCGATTCTGAGTCGCGTCCGTTCCGCGTAGAGCCGCCGCCCTTTTTCTGTGCCATGTTTAGCTCCTGCTAAGTGGTACCGAGTCGCTTCTTAAGCCGTGATGGCTTCGATGCGGATTTCGGTGTAGTTCTGACGGTGGCCCTGACGCTTCTGGTAGTGCTTGCGACGGCGCATCTTGAAGATCTTGACCTTGTCGTGGCGGCCTTGCGCAAGAACCGTTGCCTTGACCACGGCGCCGGAGACGAGGGGCGTGCCAACTTTCAGTTGGTCGCCTTCGCCCACGGACAGCACTTGGTCCAGGGTGATTTCTTGCCCAATGTCAGCCGGTATCTGTTCTATCTTGAGTTTTTCGCCAGCGGCAACGCGATACTGCTTGCCACCGGTTTTTACGACCGCGTACATGGGGTATTCCTTAAATAGGTAAATGGGTTCATCCGCGCTGTCCGCCCTGCTGGGCGGGTTGCCGCTCCGGCAGGACGCTTTTGTCTCTTGGCGCCAGAGCCTGGCAAGAGAGAAAAGGTCTTGATGCTAGGAAGGTTCAAAACCGGGGTTTAAAGCCGGGGCTGAAGCCTGCTCTTGCACCCAGAGGGGTGGCGCAAATGCAACCGACGTAATTCGGGCATTGCTGACCGAATCTGCGATATTAGCCTGGGACTTTCAGAAAGTCAAAAAGCTGTTGCAGGTTAAGGGCTTAGGTGTCGCGTGCACGCTTCAAGCGCCGGGGATCACGCGCAAGGCGATGTCCCGTGCCACGAGCCGGATGCCTTCCATGGCGTCGCGGCGATGGGCTTCGTCCAGACGATCGGTGGGGATGGATGTGCTGACGGCTATCCGCTTGCCCAGGGGCGTCACGCCTACGTAAGCGGCGAAGCAGACCAGCCCTGTCGCCACTTCTTCGAGATCCTGCGCCAGCCCGGTGTTGCGCACCTGCGCCAATTCCTGGTCGAGCGCGGCGCGGGTGGCGAGACTGCGCTCGGTGACGCGCGGCAGCGTATCCGGCACGCGGGCGGCCAGGTCTTCGGGCGACAGGCTGGCCAGCAGCGCCTTGCCGAGCGCGCAGGCGCTTGCGGGCAGCCGCAGGCCCAGGTCCGACACCAGGCGTACCGGGCGGCGCGCGTCTTCGCGGGCCAGATAGACCACGTCGAAGCCGTCCAGCGTCGCGAGCTGCACCACTTCGTTGTGCCGCGCCACGAAGGCGCCCGCGGCCGCCTGGAAAGCGGTCTGCAACCCATCCTGGCGCAGGTAGGCGGAGCCCAGCGCCATCAGTTCGATGCCCACGACGTAGCCGCCATCGCGCCGTTCGATCCAGCGCCGCTGTTCCAGGCAATCCAGCAGCAGGTACAGGGTGCTGCGGGCGAGCTTGCAGGCTTCGGCCAATTCCGAGGCTTTGACGGGCCTGCGGTGGCTGGCAAGCACCCGCAGGATGTCGTGCGTGCGCCGAATGGCGGGGACGTCATATTCCGAGGCCATAGTCAGGTTGTCCAATATATTGGACATAAATTCATGATGTTGGACATGATAATGGAAGTCTCCTAGACTGCCTCGCAAACCATTCCAACCGAGGCGATACATGGACCAAGCAAGGATGCTGCCTGTCGATCTGGGGCAGGCACTGCTAGTGGGGCGGGTGTGGCGGCCGGGGGCCGTGAATGGCCCCAGCGTGGTGGCGGTGCGCCGGGGCGAAGTCATCGACATCACCGCCACCGTGCCCACCATGGCCGACCTCCTGGACCGTCCCGACCGCGTGGCCCTGGCGGCCAGCGCGGCGGGCGAGTCGCTGGGCGATGCGCAGGCCCTGGTGGCCGCCAGCACGGAGGGGCAGAACGGGTTGCGCCTGTTGGCGCCCTGCGACCTGCAACCCGTCAAGGCGGCGGGTGTCACCTTTGCCATCAGCCTGCTGGAACGGATGATCGAGGAAGAGGCGGGCGGGGATGCCAGCCGCGCCGAGGAAATCCGCGTCCGCATGCAGGCGCTGATCGGTTCCGACCTGTCCCGGCTGCGTCCGGGGTCGCCGGAAGCGCTCAAGCTGAAGGCCGAGCTGATCGAACGCGGCCAGTGGTCGCAATACCTGGAGGTGGGCATCGGTCCGGACGCCGAGATCTTCTCCAAGGCGCCGCCCATGGCGTCGGTGGGGACCGGCGCGCAGATCGGCGTGCTGCCCGAATCCCGCTGGAACAATCCCGAACCCGAGATCGTGCTGGCGGTGGACAGCCGCGGCGAAGTCGTCGGCGCCACCTTGGGCAACGACGTCAACCTGCGCGACATCGAAGGCCGCAGCGCCTTGCTGCTGACCAAGGCCAAGGACAACAACGGTTCGTGCGCCATCGGGCCGTTCATCCGTTTGTTCGACGGCGGCTTCACGATGGACAGCATCCGCCAGGCCGATGTGTCCCTGCGCATCGAGGGCCTGGACGGCTTCGTGCTGGACGGCGTGAGCCACATGCGCGAGATCAGCCGCGATCCGCTGGACCTGGTGCGGCAGGCCTGCGGCAGCCATCACCAGTACCCGGACGGCTTCATGCTGTTCCTGGGCACCATGTTCTCGCCGACCCAGGACCGCATGGGGCCGGGCACGGGCTTTACCCATAAGCTGGGCGACCGCGTCGTGATCGCCTCCGAGCGCCTGGGCGCGCTGGTCAACGAAGTGCGGCTGGCCACGGAGATCGCGCCCTGGAATTTCGGGGTGCGCGCGCTGTATGCCAATCTGGCCGCCCGGGGTCTGCAGGGATCCTGACCGACCGAATACGGCATAGCCGCCGGGGAGGGCGCGCGCCGGGCGCCGCCTGGCCCGGCGATTCCACCAAGGGGCGGCCCGCGCCCGTCACACCCCGTATAATCCTTGGTCGAATCCTCCCGCCGCCTCCGGCGGGCCCAGCGGTAAGAGCCGGTCTGCGTCCGCGCCACGGCTCGTTTCACTCTCCCGGATACGTCTTGAATCTCCCCGAGCTTGTTGCCCCCATTGCAGACGATATGAAAGCCGTCGATGCGGTTATCCGCGAGCGGCTGAACTCCGACGTGGTCCTGATCCGCACGATCGGCGACTACATCATTGGAGCGGGCGGCAAGCGCATGCGTCCGGCCATGGTGCTGATGGTGGCGCGTGCCCTGGGTTATGAAGGCACGCATCACCAGTTGCTGGCAGCCGTGGTGGAGTTCATCCACACGGCCACGCTGCTGCACGACGACGTGGTGGATGAATCCGACCTGCGCCGCGGCCGCGAAACCGCCAACGCCGTCTTTGGCAACGCCGCCAGCGTGCTGGTGGGCGACTACCTGTATTCGCGCTCGTTCGAGATGATGGTGGAAGCGGATTCGATGCGCGTCATGAGCATCCTGTCCGAAGCCACAACGGTGATCGCCGAGGGCGAGGTGCTGCAACTGCTGAACGTGCACGACCCGGACGTTTCCCAGGAACGCTACCTGCAGGTGGTGCGCTACAAGACCGCCAAGCTGTTCGAGGCCGCCGCCCAGGTGGGGGCCGTGCTGGCCGGCGCCACTCCCGAACAGGAAGCCGCCGCAGCCGCCTACGGCCGCCACGTGGGCACCGCCTTCCAGCTGGTTGATGACGTGCTGGACTACAGCGGCGACGCCGCCGCCCTGGGCAAGAACGTGGGTGACGACCTGCGCGAAGGCAAGCCCACGCTGCCGCTCATCCGCGTGATGGAAGTGGGCACCCCGGAACAGCAGCAACTGATCCGTGACGCCATCAAGACGGGCGACGCCGACTTCGCGGCCGTGGCCGCCGCCATCCAGGCGACGGATGCCCTGGAACACGCCCGCCAGGCCGCCATCGCCGAGGCCGACCTGGCCCGTCAGGCACTTTCTGGCTACCCCATTTCCCCTTTTCAAAAATCTCTGTTAGAATTCTGCGCTTTCGCGGTGAACAGAGATCGCTAAGCGAATTAGGCAAAAATTTTTGGAAAACCCGATTGGAAAACCCGATTTGGGGAACCCAGTAGCCTGAAGCGTAGCGGTACCGTCAAAGCGAAAGATGATCTGGTTGCACTGAGCGCAGCCAAATCAAGAAAGTTGAAGTAACCGGGGCGTAGCTCAGCCTGGTAGAGTACTGCGTTCGGGACGCAGGAGTCGGAGGTTCGAATCCTCTCGCCCCGACCACTGATTAGTGGTCACACCCGACAGAAGACCCTTTAGCCGCATGGCCATCGGGTCTTTTTTGTTGCCCGTCGTTATTGTTGACTATGTGGCTTGGCTGTGTAGCACCACCGTGTTGCATGACTGTGGCAACGCGTGCTTGCGTACCGGCATTCTTGCATTCGCATGTCGGACTTGGTCATCCCCTCGTCATCGCGCCTCTCTAGACTCCCGCCTTTTTTGAACAGGCAGCAGAGATGACGAAGCACGGCAAGAACGGACAGATCGGTACGCAAGACGTGGAGCAGGTGGCGGAAACATCGCTGCTCGTACCGGATGACCGGAGGCGTAGCTTGCTGCGCGCCGGCCTGGGGGTGACGCTTTTGCCCATGGGCGGTTTCCTGCTCAGCGGCTGCAACAGCGGTGGCGATGACGACGATGCCGAGGACGGCGATGGCGGTACCGGCAAGCCCCAGCCGGCTCTGGTGTCGAGTTTCGCGCTGGCGGTGTTGCCCGACACTCAGTTCTATTCGCGTTACGCCACGGACGCCGAAAACCAGCAGTTCATGCGCAAGTACGGCAGCGAACCCTTCCAGGCCCAGACGCGCTGGGTGGCCGAGCACGCGCAGGCGCTCAATATTCCCTTCCTGGTTCATCTGGGCGACGTGGTCGACCAGCAGGGCAAGCCTGATCAATGGAAGGTGGCGAGCGCCGCGATGAAGGTGCTGGAAGATGCCAAGGTGCCGTACTCGATCCTGGCGGGCAATCACGATGTGATCGTCGATCGCGACTACGTGGACGAGAGCAGCCAGTCGGCCAACACGGACGCGCAGCGCGATCTGGCCAAGGAACCGTATCTGCAGCATTTCAGCGCCACCCGCGCCAGGCAGCAGGCCACCTTCGGCGGTCGCGACGCCAGCGGCTTCCACGAGTATCACGTGTTCGAGGCCGAAGGGCAGAAGTTCCTGGTGCTGTCTCTGTCTTGGCGCGTGTCGAACGACGCGCTGGCCTGGGCCACCCAGGTGCTGCGCGCCAATCCCACCTTGCCCGCCATCCTGATCAACCACCAGCTGCTCAATATCGACAAGGACGGCATCAGTCCTCTGGAAGTCCCCTACGGCAAGATGCTGTGGGAGAAGCTGATCCGCGACAACGATCAGATCTTCATGACGCTCAATGGCCATTACCACGGCGCGACGCGGCTGACCAAGACCAACGCGTACGGCAATGCGGTGGAGGAAATGGTAGTGGACTACCAAATGGCTTATCAGGGCGGAAACGGCCTGATGCGCTTGTACGAATTCGACCTGGGCAACAACGAGATCCGGGTGCTGTCGTTTTCGCCGTGGGTGCCGCAAAAGCCCAAGGACACGCTCAATGCCTTCGATCAGGCAGTGCTGACCGCGCCCAACGAGCAGTTCACGATCAAGATGGACTTCGCCAGCCGGTTCTCCGGTTTCAACAAGACGTTCAAGGCCGCGAAGCCCTCGCATACCTCGCTGGTCGAACAGGCGACGGCGCTGATCCTGGCCAACTACACGGATCCCGCCACCGTCGAACAGAAACCCGCCGCCAATGCCGATGACTACCCGCTGGTGGCCGGAACCCTGGCGCATTGGCGCTTCTTCGGCGGCAAGGCAGGACAGCCCGTCAAAGTGGGCGAAACCGTCGCGGACGTGACAGGCCTGAACCCGATACGCCGCGCGGCGCTCAATGTGGATGGCGTGGCTGGCGCACAGGAAGGCGACCTGCTTTGGTCGGACGATCATCACTATCTGTCCGCCGCGCCGGGTTCGGTGCGCTTCCTGAACACAGACAAGAACACGGCGCGCATGAGCTACTTCACCACCGATGCCGCCGCTGCGATCAACAGCGCCACGGTGCCTGGCGGCTATACGGTCGAGGCTTTCCTCAAGATCGACAAGGACTGGAGCGCCCAGAAGCATGCCTGGATGAACGTGATGACGCGCGACGGCAAGCGCGGCGACCTGGCGGGCTTCAATGGCGGCGATCCGGAATCCCCGCCCCTGATCTTCGCGTTGTCGAGCCTGCGCGAGATCCAGTGGGAGGTCGTGCCGGTCGTGGCGGGCGAGCGCGGCGGGAAGACGAATTGGTCCGGTGAAATCATCGCGGACAAGTGGCTGCACGTCGCGGTGGTGAACGACGACGCCACGCACGAGACCATCCTCTACATCGAGGGCGCGCCGGTACTGCGCAACGTCAGCAACGCGCCCGGTCTGGCAACGCTGGCCGCGGACATGCCTTGGGTCATCGGGGCAGGTTCGTGGGATGGCGAGCGCGCCGATGGCTTCTTCGGCAGCATTGGCGAGATCCGCATAGTCGACAAGGCGCTCAAGCCGGCGCAATGGCTGACCGCTCGCCGCGCCACGGCATAGCGATCAAGGCGGAATGCGCGAGCGCGTGTTCCGCCTGCGCTCAACGCGTCATGGGGGCGGCCGCTGCCTCGGCCGCTTCCGCGCGCAGGCATTCGATCAAATCCAGCATGCGCGGCGACAGATCCAGACTATGGTGCCGCACGATGCCCAAAGGGCCGAACACGGGCGGCAGTTCGATGTCCAGGATGGCCAGCTCACGGCCGCTGGCCGGGTGGCGGGCGACGCAGCGGGGCAATAGCGATAACAGGTCGCTGCTGGCCATCAGCATCATGTTGTTCAACGCCGAAGCCGATTCGATGCGCGACGGCGGGTACTGGCCATGGCGCTGCAGCAGCATGTCCAGGCCGATGCGCGCGGGGCTGCCGCGGGGCGGCATGATCCAGGGGTAGGCGGCCAGTTGCGTCCACGAGACCTGTGCCACGCCCGCCAGCGGATGCCCGTTGCGCGCACACACGCACATCGGTTCCTCGTACAGCACTTGCGCCATGGTGTCGGGCGTGCGCACGGCTGCGCCCATGCGCGCGACCAGCAGGTCGAGCTTGCGGGTGTGCAGGTCGGGCACCAAGGCTTCCAGCGAACCCTCGCGCACCAACACATTGACATTGGCGGCTTGCCGTTCGAAGCGCAGCAGCGCGCGCGGCACCAGGTAGGCGGCCGCCGCGGAGTTGACGCCGAGATGAATGGTCTCCACGTCCAGGTCGGGCGCGCCGGACCATTCGCCGCTCATGCGTTCCAGGTCGCCCAGGACCCAGCGGGCATGCCGGATCAGGGAGTCGCCGTGGGGAGTGGGGAAAGTGCCTTTTGGCGTCCGGTCGAACAGCCGCGCGCCGAGCATGTCTTCCAGTTCGGCGATCATGCGCGACACCGCGGGCTGGGTGGTGGCCATGCGTTGCGCCGCCGCGCCGACGTTGTGGACTTCATCCAGCAGCAGCATGAGCTGCAGATGGCGCAGGCGTAGCCGGCCGCGCAGATACCAGCCAGGCTGCAGGGTGGGCACGGCGCTGGGAGGATTCATTCTACATACCAAGTCTGATATGGAAAGGCAAAAATATATCATTGGACTGGAATGATGGGCTGGCAGATGATCCTTGCCAGCGAGCTCCCCGGAACGAGGCGAGCCGCAGGATGGAGACAATCATGCTGAAACGTGTGCGCGGCGCGCTGGCCGCCTTGAGCCTCGCGGTGCCCTTGGTGGCCTGCGCGGCCTATCCGGACCGTCCGGTTACGCTGGTCGTGCCGTCTGTACCCGGGGGCGCTGCCGATAACGTGGGACGCCTGGTTGCCGCGGAAATGTCCCGGCAATGGGGCGTTCCCGTCATCGTGGAAAACCGCGCGGGAGGAGCCGGCGTCATCGGCACCCAGGCGGTGGCTCGGGCCAAGCCCGACGGCTATACCTTGCTGCTGGGGCCGGACGCCTCGTTTACGGCGGTGCCGTATCTGATGCAGGACGTGCCGTACCGAACCGAGGACTTCGCGCCGATCGCCACGCTATCGACCCTGCAATACGTGCTGGTCGCCTCGCCTGCCGCGCCGTTCAAGTCCTTGCGCGAACTGCTGGACCAGGCGCGAGCCCGGCCCGACGTTATTACGTATGCCAGCGGCGGCCCGGGTTCGACCCACCACCTGGCAATGGCGCTGTTCGAACACGCTGCCGGCATTTCTCTCAAGCACGTGCCGTACAAGGCCGCGCCCCAGGGGTTCGTGGGCGTCATGGGCAACCAGGTCGACCTGATGTTCATCGTTGCCAGCACGGCCGTGCCGCAGATCAAGGCGGGCAAGGTGCAGGGCCTTGCCAACGCCGGCGCGGCGCCCATCGCGGGCGCGCCTGATTTGCCGATGGTGAAAGACGAGGTGAAGGACTTCACCTTCTACAGCTGGTTCGGCCTGTTCGCGCCGGCGCAGACGCCGCAGCCGGTGCTTGCCGAACTGCAGCGCTCCATCGCAGCCGTCCTTAAGAGCCCGGAGGTTCGGGACAAGATGCAAGCCCAGGGCATGATCGTGGGCGACGAGGACGGGCAGGGCCTGCGCGACCGTATCGCCCACGACATCCGCCTTCTCGCGCCCGTGCTTTCCGACATCAAAACCGCCACCAGCAAGCAGCAATGAAACGTCCCAACATCCTGCTCATCACGACCGACCAGCATCGCGGCGATTGCCTGGGCTTTGCCGGGCGGCGGGTCAAGACGCCGCATATCGACCATCTGGCGCGCAGCGGCACGCATTTTGCGGCCTGCATCACGCCCAATGTCGTCTGCCAGCCTTCGCGCGCCTCCATGCTGACAGGCCTGCTGCCGCTGACGCATGGCGTCTGCGACAACGGCATAGACCTGGACTTGCGCACCGGCGAGGCGGGCTTTGCCGGCAGCCTTGCCGCCGCGGGCTACGACACGGGCTTCATCGGCAAGGCGCATTTCTCCACCCACCACACGTTCCAGGCCACGGGACGGCCCGAGTGCCAGTACAGCGAGGCAGGCATGGGCCCGGGCTGGGCGGGACCGTATATGGGATTCGAGCACGTAGAGCTGGTGGTCGAGGGCCATAACTACTGGCTGCCCACGCCGTTGCCGGGAGGCTTGAACCATTCGCGCTGGCACTATGGCGACGGACTGGGAGAGTTGCGCAACCAGCTGTACCAGACCGATCTGGGGCCGGCCAGCGGCGCGCCGCAAACCTTCCATTCCGCATTGCCGGTGGCCTGGCACAATTCGACCTGGATCGGCGACCGGACCATCGACTATCTGCGGGAGCACCGAGACAGCCCGTTCTGCCTGTGGGCTTCGTTTCCAGATCCGCATCACCCTTTCGATTGTCCTGAACCTTGGTCGCGCCTGCATCATCCCGACGAAGTGGATCTGCCGCGGCATCGCGTCACCGACTACGACCGCCGGCCCTGGTGGCACAGGGCCAGCATGGAGAGCAAGCCCATGGGCAACGCGGAGGTGCAGGCGGTGCGCCAGAATTTCTCGCGGATGCCGACCCAGTCCGACGAGGCGCTGCGCCAAATCATCGCCAACTACTACGGCATGATTTCGCTGGTGGACCACCAGATCGGGCGGGTCATGAAGGCCCTGAGCGAGTATGGCCTGGACAAGAACACCCTGGTGATCTTTACGTCCGACCATGGTGAATGGCTGGGCGACCATGGGCTGATGCTGAAGGGGCCCATGCCGTACGAGGGCCTGCTGCGCGTGGCCATGGTGGCCAGCGGGCCCGGCGTCGTGGCCGGGCAGCGGGTGGAAGACCCTGTGTCCACGCTGGACCTGGCAGCGACCTTTTACGACTACGGCGGCGCGTCCGCCCTGGGGCCGGTACATGGCCGCAGCCTGCGTGCGCTGCTTGAAGGCCGGGATGCCGGCCGTGAGTTCGCGCTGAGCGAATGGGACGTGGCGGCATCGCGCTGCGGCGTGGAGCTGAAGTTGCGCACGGTGCGCACGCGCGACTGGAAACTGACCATGGAACTGGGAAGCGGCGCGGGCGAGATGTATTGCCTGTCCGAAGATCCGGACGAGATGGACAATCTTTTCGATGATCCGGGCTACGCCGCCCAGCGGCGGGAACTGACGGACATGCTCGAAAGCCGGCCCGCCGACCAACTGCCGGTCCGCGTTTCGGCGTCCGGCATCGCCTGAGCGCGTTGCATTGATCGAATCTGTGAAAATACCAACTTCCAGGGATATGCCATGCTGCCGGCCTGAGACATAGTTCAGTCTGGGCAATTCCGCCCGCTCTCATCCGATGACTGCCCATATGCTTGCTTCCGAGTCGACGCTGCCTGCCCCGGTGCTGCTGGTGGAGGACGAACCCCTGATCTGCCGCCGGCTGGAAGGCTTGCTGCTGCAGCTCGGCTATGCGCCGGAAGCGCTGGTGTTCGCGGCTACGCTGGCGCAAGCGCGCGAGAGGCTCGCCAGCCAGCCGTTTGCGCTGGCGCTGGTCGATCTGGGTCTGCCCGACGGCAATGGCACGGAGCTGATTGCAGAGATGCACGCGGAAGATCCCAGCCTGGCGATCCTGGTCATTTCTGCCTGGAGCACCGAAGACGCGATTCTTGCCGCGTTGCGCGCAGGCGCGACGGGCTACGTACTCAAGGAGCGGGACGACCTGGAGGTGTCCCTGTCGATACGCAGTGTGTTGCGGGGAGGCGCTCCCATCGACCCCTTCGTGGCGCGCCGCATCATCGAAGAGCTGCGCCCCAGGCCGGCGAGCCCGGCCAATGCCGGGGGCCCGGAAGCGGGCGATTCCGCCGATCCGGGCGAAACACTGAGCCCGCGTGAAAGCCAGATACTGCGCCTGGTGTCCGAGGGACTGGGCAACCGCGAGATCGCCGAGGAGCTGTTCTTGTCGCGTTACACCGTGGAATGCCACGTGAAGCACATTTATCGCAAGCTCGCCGTTTCTTCTCGGACTCGGGCGATACACGCGGCGCGCACGCGCGGCCTGCTCGATTGAAGTGGCTGGCCGTCCTGTGGCTGGCATTATGGCTGGCGCCGGCCTGGGCGCAGGAGCCGGCGGGCGCCTGCACGGCGCAGGTCTCGTCCGTACAGGTTGCCAAGGGTAGCGATGACGGCCGGCGACCGGATGCGGCCCAGTGGCAGGCCGTGCAGCTGCCGGATGACTGGAGCGCCCGTTGGCCGGGGTACAGCGGCACGGCCTGGTACCGGATAGGCTGGCGCCATGACTGCCATGGCACAGGGCAGGTTGCGCTGGCGCTGGAATCCGTCGTCATGGCGGGCGAGGTCTACATCAATGACCAGCGGATCTGGAGCGATGCGCATCTGACCGAGCCGCTTTCGCGCAGCTGGAACATGCCGCGGTATTGGCTCATCCCCGATGCCCTGGTGGGTCCTGGCGAGAATACGTTGTGGATCCGGGTGGTCGGTGTGGCGGGTCAGTCGCCTGGCCTGGGGCCGGTTCACCTGGGCGGGCAATGGACGGTGCTGCAGTTGTATGAGGACCTGTGGTGGCGCCATCGCACGCTGTTCACGTTGAATCTGATCGTGTCGGCCGTCCTGGGCGGGCTGTGCTTCTGCATCTGGCTCATGCGCCGAGAGCAGCGCGTTTACGGCTGGTATGCGCTGATGGCCCTGTTCTGGGTGCTGTTCATCGCCAACGTCCTGATGACCAGTCCCTGGCCTTTCCCGAACAGTCTCATGGCGGCACGCGCCAACATCATGGTGCTGGTGCTTTATGTCGCCTGTTTCTGCATCTTCACCTGGCGCTTTGGCGGGCAGTCCCTGCCGCGCGTGGAAAAGGCGCTGTGGGTGCTTACAGCCGCGTTGCTGGCGCTGGAGGCGTTCGTGCCGCAGGGACAGCTGGCCAGGGTGCAGTTGGGCATCGTGTTGATCGTGTCAGGGATTTTCTTCGCCAATTGCCTGCAATTCCCCCTGCACGCGCTGCGTACGCGCAAGCCGGAGCACGGAATGCTGGCGGTGTGTCTGCTTGTCTTTCTGGCGGCCAGCGCGCACGACCTGCTGCGGGTGCTTAAGCTCATCGATACCGAAAGCACCTACACGCCGTTTACCAGCGTGGTGGTCACGCTGTGCATGTCTGCCGTGCTGGGGCTGCGTCACGCGCGCAATGTGCGCCGTATCGAACGCTTCAACCAGGAGCTGGCGGACGGCATCGACCAGGCGCGCACGGAGCTGGCCACGACCCTGGAGCGCGAACACACGCTGGCGCTGGCCAACGCCAGGCTGCAGGACAGGCTGCAGATCGCCCATGATCTGCACGACGGCCTGGGCGGCTCGCTGGTGCGCATGATGGCGATGGTGGAGCAGGCCAGCACGCCGGTGCACAGCCAGCAATTCCTTTCCATGCTCAAGCTGCTGCGCGACGACCTGCGGCAGACCATCGACAGCGGATCGAGCGCAGGCATCAAGGTGCCGGCCACGCCACGTGAGTGGATAGCGCCTTTGCGCCATCGCTTCATGCAGCTGTTTGACGAGCTGGATCTGCAGGCCAACTGGCGGGTTCCCGAGCAGTGGCTCGCGCCGCCCAGTGCCCTGCAATGCATGGCGCTGACCAGGCTGGTGGAAGAGTCGCTGGCAAACGTGCTGAAACACAGCCGCGCTCGGCGTGTGGAGGTAGCGCTGCGCCAGTCCGACCCGGATAGCCTGGAGCTGCGTATCGAAGATGACGGTGCCGGTTTCGATGTGGCGGCGGTGCTGCGGGCTGGCATCAGCGTCGGCATGCGCAGTATGCATACCCGTATCGCCCGGGTGGGAGGCCAGCTCAATGTCGCGTCGCGGCCAGGGCAGACGGTGCTGACGGCCACGCTGGCGCTGAGGGCGCCCCAGGGTCAGGCCCTGGCTTGAGGCAGCTACTTGGCGGTGTTTTCGTCGTCCACCGTCAGACCGCCGCTTTTCATGATGCCCTGGGCGATTTCCTCGGCGGATTTCCCGCCAAAGCCATGTTCGCCCGCGGTGATGCGGAAGCTGTCGCCTTCGAGCGGGCTTTGGAGCGTGGCGGATGACAGCAGCACGCCAGCCGAACGCAGCTGGATGCGTTTACCGACGCGATCGCGAGTGAAATCGGCCAGGGCCTGGCGGCTTTCCGGCTTCAGTTCGACGTCCACCATCCTGGCGGAAGTGTGCGGATCGACGCCGGCGGTGGCCCGCTCGACGTGCAGCACGACGGTTTCGGCGTATGCCGCGCAGGGCAGCAGCATGGCAAGGGCCGCGGCGCGGGCGAGTTGTCTCATTGAGGGCATGGCAGACTCCTTCTGGCGCAAGCCCGGGCCCTGCTCCAAGCAGCGTCCGGACGACTCCTCCATCCTAGCCTATGTCGCGCAAGGCCATGGCCTTGCGAGAGAGGGCGCCGCGGGCGTCGTGGCAGACGGGGCAAGCGCGCGTCGGCAATGAGCGCTATGCTTCGCGGCGCGAAATCCGGCCCGGCAAATCCGTCGCAGCGCCGGCGAGGCACCGCTGGACGCAGGCGTGCCCGAGCACGCGGATGGGAGCGCGCTCCGATTTGCGCCTCGGCCCAAGAGCAAGGCTGATGTTTACCAAGGAGAGTCTTATGGCAGTCGTACGGGGTATCTGGCTTTTGTCTGGTCTGCTGCTGGCCGGCGTCGCACATGCGGGTTCGGCGCCGGCGGAACTGAATTGCGTGTCGGAAAGCGGCAAGGTGGCGCTGGAAGGCGTGATCCCGTCGCCGTCTTCGGAAGAGCTGACGCTTAAGCTGCGTTACGCCGACGGCGGCCTGGCATTCAATTCGGACGCGAATGCCAGCTATGTGGTGACGGATTTTCCGCAGTCAGTGTTCACACTGGTAGTGGCAACGCAGGCACAGCCATTGACGCTGTATGCGTTGCCGTCCAGCGTCGCGGTAAAGAAGAGCGAGAACGGCGATGCCGCGGGCAAGTTCCAAGCCAAGCTGACGGCTCCGCGCCCGCAGAGCGTATCGGGCGTGCAGGCCACCACGCCGCTCAAAGCCACGCTGAACTGCGAGTACCGGTATTCGCTGTAAGGCGGTGCAGCGCTGACGCCGGCTGACCGATGGCGGGCCCGCCAGCCCCTTTTCTCCCGAGGATGCGGCCTCTGGTGGAAAAGGGGCTTTTTCTCGTTAGAAGCCGGCGGATGCGCGTTGATGTGCGCATGCTATGAGCACGTTGATGCGTCCGGCTGTTGTTATTGCGCCGCATTTTTCCCCATTATGGGCTGTGAGACCCCTCAAAATTGACAGTTTTCTGAATAAAAGCTGACTATTTGTTGAATGTAAAAATAAGAATACATATCATTGGCGCTCTTAAAAAACCAAAGATCGCGCTGATAGCGCACCCGCCGCGGGGCGGTTTCTGAAAGAGTCCAATGAGCAAAGCAGATCGATCGACGGCCTATGCCAAGGCCGGTGGCAACACTACGGCGTCCATTTATGCGGCGGTATGCGGCGCACTGGTGTCGCCGGGCCTGGCGCTGGCCCAAGGAAGCCTGGCGCCCGGCGCCGTGCACGAATTGTCGCCCGTCCACGTGCAGGGGCAGGCAGTCAGCGATGGCTACGAAGCCAACATCGCTTCCTCCCCGAAAATGACGGCGCCGCTGCTGGATACGCCGCGTTCGGTCACGGTGATCACGGAACAACTGATGCGCGATCGCGCGGCCACGTCACTGATGGACGTGCTGCGCACCGCGCCGGGCATCACTTTCGGCGCAGGCGAAGGCGGAACACCCACTGGCGACCGGCCATTCGTGCGCGGCTACGAGGCCAGCACCGACATGATGGTCGACGGTATGCGCGACCTGGGCCGCTTCTCGCACGAAACCTTCAACCTGGAGTCGGTCGAAATCCTGAAGGGGCCGAGCTCCGCCTATTCAGGCCGCGGTTCGACCGGCGGCAGCATCAACCTGGTCAGCAAGAGCCCCAAGCTCGAGAATTTCGCGGAAGGCACGGTCGGTGTGGGCACCGACGACAACTGGCGGCTGACGGGCGACGGCAACTGGGCCTTGGGGGAAAGTTCGGCCTTCCGCCTGAATTTCATGAAGCAGGGCGGCGACATCCCGGGCCGCGATCACGTCGAAACCGACCGCTGGGGCGTCGCACCCTCGTTCTCCTGGGGCCTGGGCACGCCCACGCAGGTGACCCTCAGCTACTACCACCTGCAGAATGACGACACGCCGGACCTGGGCATTCCGTTCAAGAATGAATCGCGCCCTGGCCGCGTCACCCCGCCCAAGGTGGACCGCGACAATTACTACGGCCTCATCGGACGCGACTACCGCAAGAACCAGGCCGACATGACCACCTTGATGGTCGAGCACAAGTTCAGCGACAAGTTGAAGCTGCGTAACGGCACGCGCTACAGCGAATCGACCAACGAATATGTGATGACACGCCCGTCCTTCGACAATTGCGCGGCGCGCGTGGGCGGCCGGCCCAACCCCGCCTACGGCGTGGCGCCATGCTCGAACGAGGCGGAGGGCGTGCGAATGAGCAAGGCCCTGCGCAGCCTGAACCAGACCAATCGGTCCTTCATCAATCAGACCGACATGTTCGGCGAGTTCACTGCGGGCGGCCTGCGGCACAGCTATGTGGCCGGCCTGGAGTTCAGCACCGAGACGATCAGCAAGCGCGACGGCGTGCCTGCGGGCGGTTTCGACAAGACCCTGCTGGACGATCTGTACAACCCGAACCCGCATCAACCGCATACCGGAAGCCTCAGTTGGGGGCCGCGTTACGACGCTGCCAAGACCATCACGCGCGCTGCTTACGTGTTCGACACGGTCAAGTTCAGCGAGCAATGGGAAGCCAATGCCGGCCTGCGCTATGACAACTACCGTGTGACCAGCGGCAATGTCGAGCGCACCGACAATATGTGGAACTACCAGTTGGGCCTGGTCTATAAGCCCGCACCCAACGGCAGCATCTATGTGTCCTACGGCACTTCGTCCAATCCCTCCGGCGAAACGGCGGGCCAGTCCGGCGGAGCGGATGGCGCGGCAGGCGGCCGCCTGACCGCGGGTACCGCGGCATTGGCGCCCGAGAAGAGCCGCAGCATCGAAGTCGGCACCAAATGGGACGTGTTTGACGAGCGCCTGTCCTTGACGGCTGCCGTATTCGAAACCCGCAAGACCGACGCCCGCAGCTCCGATCCCATCACGGGCGACGTGACGTTGTCAGGCAGCAACCGGGTGCGCGGCATTGAACTGGGCGCGGCGGGATCCATCACGCCCAAGTGGCAGGTGTGGGGCGGGTACAGCTACATGGATCCGAAGGTCACCAACTACCAGAGCGGCGGCACCGACTACAGCGGCAAGCAGATGAAATTCATCGCGCGCCAGAGCGCCAGCCTGTGGACTACCTACAAGTTCATGCCCGAACTGACGGTGGGAGCGGGCGCCACCTACACGGGCAAGCGCTACGTGGATGATGCCAACGTCTACCAGTTGCCGTCCTATTGGCGCTACGACGCGATGGCGGCTTATCAGTTCAACAAGAACTTCGGCCTGCAGCTGAACCTGAACAACCTGACCGACGAAACCATCTACGAGGCGTCGCATGTGGGCTTGTTCAGCTACGTGGCGCCTGGCCGTTCGGCGATGCTGACCGCCACGTTCCGCTACAACTGAGGGACAGCGCGCCGGCGCCGCAGCCGCGGCGCCGGCTTGTCGCATTTGACGCTTAGTCGATGCGCGCGCCGGAGATCTTGACGGCCTGCGCCCACTTCGCGATTTCCTGCTGCACGAAGGCCTGGAACTGTTCAGGCGTGGAAGGCGTGAACTCGCTGCCGGAGGCGGCGAGCTTTTCCTTCGTCTTCGGATCGGCCATGACGTCGCGCATGTCAGCCGAGATTTTCTCCACCAGCGGCTTGGGCGTGCCCTTAGGGGCGAAAAAGCCCGACCATGGCGGCGCGGCATAGCCAGGGAAGCCCTGCTCGGCCACCGTGGGATAGTCGGGCGCGCTGGCAAAGCGTTCGCCCGTGGTCAGCGCCACGATCTTCAGTTTGCCGCTCTTGGCATACGCCTGGACAGCGGGCAGGCCAGTGATGCCCACCTGGATCTGGCCGCCCAGCAGGTCGGTCACCATCGGCGAGCTGCCACGGTAAGGAATGTGCGAGATCTCGAACTTGCCTTGGTTCTTGATCAGTTCCATGCCCAGGTGCGACGCCGTGCCGTTGCCGTCCGAACCATATGAGTAATGGGCGTCGGGCTTCTTCAGCAGGGCGATAAGCTCCTGCAGGTTGTTGGCCGGCACGTCGTTGTTGACGATGATGGCATTCGGATAAAGCGTGGCTTGCGTGATGGCCTCGAAATCCTTGACGGGGTCATAGCGCATGTTCTTGTAAAGCGAGGTGTTGATGCCGTGCGAGCCCGTCACGCCCAGCACCAGGGTGTAGCCGTCCGGCGCGGCGCGCGCCACGTATTCCGAACCGACGTTGCCGCCAGCGCCGGGCTTGTTCTCGACGACTACCGGTTGTCCCCACTTCTTGGAGAGGCCTTCCGCGACCAGGCGCGCGGTGATGTCAGTGGCGCCGCCCGCAGGGAAGGGCACGACGATGGTGACGGCGCGGTTGGGGAAATTGTCCACACCTTGCGCAAAGGCTGGCGCGGCGGCCAGGCCGACAGCGCCGGCGACGAGCGCCAGCAGCGTGCGGCGGATGGCGGGTCGCGCGGGGCGCCCGTGTGTTGCGGAGGTAGTCGTGTACTTCATGGTTCAAGCCCCTTGTGTGATGTAAGCCTTGCGTGAAGTGGGTAGCGGTGGCCGCTGCTTTACAGCGCGGTGTATCCGCCGTCCGCGCGTATGTCCGTGCCCGTAATGAACGAGGCGGCATCGCTGATCAGGAAAATTGCCGTCTGCGCGATTTCGTCGACGGTGCCCAGGCGCCCCGCCGGATACTTGGGCGCCAGTGTGGCTGCCGCGGCCTGGGCGCTGCCGTAGCGCGCGACCAGCCTGCCTGTCAGTACCGCGCCGGGAGACAGGCTCAAGGCGCGGATGCCGTCGGCCGCGTGGTCCACTGCGATGGCACGCGCCAGCGCAATCAGGCCAGCCTTGCTGGCGCCATAGGCGCCGCGGCCCGGCGCGGCCACGCTGCCCAGTTGTGACGCGATGTTCAGCACCACGCCGCCACCTGCGCGCGTCATGTGGGGGATGGCGTATTTGCTCATCAGCCATGCGCCGGTCAGGTTCACGTCCAGGGCCTGGCGCCACTGCTCCAGGGTCAGGTCCGCGACTTTGTTGCCCGGCGTGGCGACGGCGGCGTTGTTCACCAGCGCGTGCATGGAGCCCCAATGCGCTGCTGTTTTTTCGATGGCGTCGCGAGCGTCGTCCGGGTTGCTCACGTCGCAAGCCAGCGTCAATACGCGGGCGCCCGTCGGATCCAATGTCTGGCCGCATTGCGCGAGCAGCGCCGGGTCCCGGTCCAGCAGGGCCACGCGGGCGCCGGCGCGCAGGCAGTGCGCCGCGATTGCCTGGCCTAGCCCGCCGGCGGCGCCGGTCACGATTACTGTCTTGCCGTGCAATGCGGTGATGTCCGTCGTCATAGCGGCACCGTTCCCAGCGAAGCGCCGCCACAGACGTAAAGTGTCTGCCCGGTGATGGCGCCGGCCTGCTCGCCGAGGAAGAAGGCGATGGTTGCCGCGACTTCGCGAGCGTCGATCAGGCGCCCCAGCGGCAGGTCCACCCGTGGCGGCGCGCCGCGCTTGGGATCGTGCAGCATGGGCGTATCGACTGCGCCGGGCGCGACCACGTTGACGGTAATGCCGCGGCCGATGAGCTCGGCCGCCAGGCTGCGCGCCAGCCCGATCTGCGCCGATTTCGTCGCGGCATAGGCGAGACGGTGTGCGCGCCCCAGCACGGCGCGGCTGGACACCAGTACGATGCGGCCGCGCCTGTCGGGCAATTGGGGAGCCAAGACGCGCGCAAGCGCCATCGGCGCGGCTCCATGAAGCTTCCACAGAAGGTCCGCGTCTTCCGGGCGTGTGTCCAGCGCGCCGCCGGTGCGGACCACGCCGGCGCAATGCGCCAGCGCGGTTGGGGCGCAGTCTTGCAGCTGGGCGCCCAGGTCATGCAAGGCGCGGTCATCGGCCAGGTCGCAATCGAGGTGGCGATACTGCGCGTGTCCGTGGATGGCGGCGGGAGCGATGTCCACGCCGGTCACCTGCCAGCCAGATGCCAGCAGGCTTTCCGCCAACGCCAGTCCGATGCCCGAGGACGAGCCTGTCAGGACGCAATGCGCCTGCGCATTCCGCTCAGTCATGACAGTACGCTCAGTCGGCCAGGGTCGTCAGGCGTTTTTCCATGGCGCGCATCTGCTCGTAGCCCATCAATTGCATGATGTCTTCGATGCCCACCAGCAGGTCGGGGCGGTCCGCGGGCACGCCACTGGCGATCACGCCCTGCATCACCTGCAGCGCCTCGCGCATGCCATGTATGGCGGCGGCGGGAAGCATGCGCGGCAGGCTGATACGCTTGACGCCGATTTCCTTCAGGCGCGGCAGCGGAATCAGCGGCGTGGTCGGACGGTTGCGGATGCCGAAGCCCATGTTGATGCTGACGGGAATGCCGGCGGCGTCGACCAGGCGCTTGATGTCGTCCTCGGTGCGGACCGCGTCGGGAAACAGCATGTCGGCGCCGGCCCGGGCGTATGCGCGGGCGCGCTTGACCGCTCCTTCGATGCCTTCGATGGCCAGCGAGTCCGTGCGGGCAATGATGACGAAGTCATCGTCGCGTCGCGCCAGGCAGGCGGCCTCGATCTTCTTGACCATTTCAGCTTCGCTCACCACATCCTTGCCAGGCATGTGGCCGCAGCGTTTGGGGCTGACCTGGTCTTCGAGGTTGATGCCGGCGACGCCGGCTTCCTCGAACATCTGTACCGTGTGATAGACGTTCACGGGATTGCCGTAGCCGGTGTCGGCATCGGCCGTGAGCGGGATGGAGACCGAACGCGCCAGGTGGCGGCAATGGGTCACGTTCTCCGACAGGCCCATCACGCCGATGTCGGCGATGCCCAGCAGCGCGTTCGACACGGCCGCGCCGCTGGTGCAGGCGGTTTTGAAACCCGCGGCTTCGACCAGGCGGATGCTGTATCCATCGTACACACCGGGCGAGACGATGAAGGGTTCGTTCTTCAGCAAATGCCGGAACTGGTGGCGCGGGTTGTTCATGTCGTACTGCTCCAAAGGGCGTTAGGCGGCCGAGACTGGGTGTCCGGCAATGCCGGACGCCCCTTCCGCCAGATGATCAAAAAGATGTTGCGCCGCGCGTTCGATGTGCGAGCGCATGAGCGATTCCGCCAGCTCGGCGTCGCGCGCGCGGATGGCGCGCAGGATCTGCCAGTGCTCGGCGTAGGCGTCGTCCTTGCGCTCCAGCACGGTGCCGGAGTGCCGGCGATAGACGCGCAGCAGGTGATAGAGGTCGCCGCAAAGGGCGTTGATGATGCGGTTGTTGCCGCTGGCCCGCACGATGCGTTCGTGGAAGTCGAAGACACGCGGCGCGGGCGAGCCGCCATTGGACGCGTCCAGGCGGCGCTGGCGGTCCTGTTCCAGCTCGACCAGCAACTGCGCGATTTCCTCGTCGCTCATGCGGCGGGTGGCCAGATTGCAGGCGACGCCTTCCAGCGCCATGCGCATCTGGAAGAGTTCCAGCGCGGATTCCGCCGAGAGGGTCACCACGCGCGCCTTGATGTAGGGCTCGCGCGTGATGAGCTGGATGCCCTGCAGGCGGCGCACGGCCTCCCGCACCGGGCCGCGGCTGACGCCGAATTCTTGTGCCAGCGCGACTTCATTAATGACGCTACCTGGGGCCAGCCGGCCTTGGTAGATCGCATCCAGCACCTGGTCGAACACCACGTCGGCCAGGGGGCCGGAGGCGTCTTCCTTGGTGGCGATGGAGGTCGTGGCGGTGTTCATAGTGTTGACAGCCTATCAAAGGGATCTTAAAAGTGTCAACTCTTTTGAAGGTGACATTGTTTGGGTCCGGATGCCTGCCTGCGGGCAGTTGCATGGATATTTTGTCTATTTTACAGACGGTTATCGGGGTATTCCCTAGCGCTATAGGGCGCACCCATCTATCTACACTTTCAATGCGGTGGCGGTAATCTGTATTCTTGCCATATGAAGCCTCTGGCGGTCCTGGCAATAGTGTTGACACTATTGTTTTGTAAGCCGTAAGATGGCCTCAGTTGAGATTTTCCTTATTACCGCTGCCATGATCCAGTCTTTCCCCTGTTGCGGCAGGACGCTACGCTACGCGGACCTGTCCGCCGCGGCCCATGCCGCTGGCCGGGACATCCGCGACTATCCCTATGTCATCCGCGTGCTGCTGGAGAACCTCTTGCGGCACCGCGCATGGGGGGCTGCCGTTACGGCTGAGGAAATCGGCAGGCTCTGGGCGTGGCGTGAGCACCCCGGCGCTGATCTGCCTTTGCATGTGGCCCGGGTGATCCTGCCTGATTCCAGCGGCCTGCCGGTGCTTCAGGACCTGGCGGCGCTGCGCGACGCCGTGGCGCAGGCCGGGGGAGATGCCGCGCGGGTGGATACCAGGATTCCCGTGGACCTGATCGTCGATCACTCCCTGCAGGTCGATTATTGGGGCGACACGGGGGCGGTGCAGCGCAACCTGCGCCGTGAATTCGAACGGAACGACGAGCGCTACCGATTCCTGAAATGGGCGCAGCAGGCTTTCAAGGGCTTGCGCGTGATTACGCCCGGCATAGGCATCATCCATCAGGTCAACCTGGAATACCTGGCGCCCGTGGTCGCGCGCCAATCGCGGCCGGACGCCGAATGGGCCTATCCCGATTTCGTCATCGGCGGCGATTCCCATACGCCCATGATCAACGCGCTGGGCGTCCTGGGCTGGGGAGTGGGCGGCATCGATGCCGAAGCGGCGCTGCTGGGCCATGCCTACACGTTCCCGATACCGGAAGTCGTAGGGGTGTGCTTGCATGGCGCCATCACGGCTCCCGCGCTCACCACCGATGCCGCCTTGCTGATTACGCAACGGCTGCGCGGGGAAGGCGTGGTGGGCTGCATGGTGGAGTTCTTTGGACCGGCCGCCGAAACGCTCAGCGTGCCGGAACGCGCCACCATCGCCAACATGGCGCCCGAGTACGGCGCCACTTGCGGCTTTTTCCCCATCGACGAACGTACGTTGGACTATGCCCGGATGACCGGGCGCGACGCCGAGCAACTTGCGCTGATCGAAGCCTATGCGCGGAGCAACAGCCTGTGGCGCGCAGCCGGTGAAACCGCGCCGGCTTACAGCCGCGTGATAGAAATCGATCTGTCGGCGGCGAGGCCCAGCATGGCCGGCCCTCGCCGACCGCAGGATCGGATGGACGTCGCTGAGGTCGCAGCGGATTTCCGCCGGCGCCTGACCATGTCCTTGCCCGACGGCGGATTCGGCGTGGACGGGACCGCGCGTCCGCCCAGCCGCGAAGTCCTGGGCCACGGATCCGTGGCGCTGGCCGCCATTACCTCTTGCACCAACACCTCCAACCCCAGCGTGATGCTGGCCGCCGGCCTGGTTGCGCAGAAGGCGCTGGCGCGAGGCCTGACACCGCCCGCCTGGGTCAAGCGGTCGCTGGCACCCGGTTCGCGCGCGGTCACGCGTTACCTGGAATCGGCGGGCCTGCTGCAGGCTTTGCAGGCGCAGGGCTTTCATGTCATCGGGTACGGATGCACCACTTGCGGCGGTAAATCCGGTCCTCTGGATACGGCTGCCGCGGATGCCATCACGCAAGGCGGGCTGGTGGCGGCCGCGGTGCTGTCGGGCAATCGCAATTTCGAAGGACGTATCCATAAGTTGCTGCGCGCCAACTACATCGGGTCGCCCGCGATGGTGGTCCTATACGCATTGGCGGGCAGAATCGATCTGGACTTCGAGCATGAGCCATTGGGGCCGGGCGCCGACGGCGCGCCCGTCTATCTGCGGGATGTGTGGCCCAGCCAGGAAGAGATCGCCGCGTTGCTGCCATTGGCCGCGGCCCCCGGATTGTTCGCCGACGTGTATGACCCCGCCAGTCTGGACAGCACCATCTGGCGCGATCTGAAAGCACCTTCCGGCCTGCGCTTTCCCTGGGATCCGCAGTCGCAGTACCTGGTCGAGCCGCCGTTCTTCAAGACCGAGCCGGGCCGCGATGCGTTGGCGGATCTGGAAGCCAGCCTGACGCGCGGGCGCGTGCTGGCGGCGTTCGGCGACTCGCTGACGACCGACCATATCTCGCCCAGCGGCGAGATTCCGGCCGACACGCCCGCCGGCATGTACCTGATTGCCAACGGCGTGGCGCCGCGCGACTTCAACACTTATGTGGCGCGCCGCTGCAATCACCATGTGATGACCCGCGCCACCTTTGCCAATATCCGCATCAAGAACGCATTGGTGCCGGGCGTGGAAGGCGGCGTGACATGCCATTTTCCCAGCGGTCAGCGCATGGCAGTGGTGGATGCCGCGGAGGCGTACCGCGCCGCGGGCGATGCCAGCGTGATCCTGGGAGGCAAGGACTACGGCATGGGCAGCAGCCGCGACTGGGCCGCCAAGGGGGCGGCGCTGCTGGGCGTGCGCGCCGTGATCGCGGAATCCTTTGAACGCATCCACCGCGCCAACCTGGTGGGCATGGGCGTGCTGCCGCTTGCGTTCGCGCCCGGCGAGGGCTGGCGCCAACTGGGTTTGACCGGCGCCGAAACGCTGCGTTTCGGAAACGTGGCTAACGGCGTGCTCAAGGGCGAACCTATAGACGTCGTCGCCGAGGACGGTGCACGACGCATCCGCTTCCTGGTCTACGCCCAGGTGTTAACGCGGGCCGAACGCAAACTCATGGCTGAAGGCGGCATTCCCGCCAGCGTTCTCAATGGCTTCTTGAATGACACGGAGGCCGCGGGCGCGGCCCATTGCTGAAAAAACGCATTACTCAGGAAACAAGACATTATGCTGGATCTGTTACTCACCAATGCAAGACTGTATTTGCCGCAGCAGGGACTGACCGAAGGCGTGCTCGGCGTCATTGACGGCCGCATCGCGATCATTGCCGAGCCAGGCACGCCACTAGAGGCCCGCGAAACCATAGACTGCCAAGGGCTGTGGGTGCTGCCGGGGCTGATAGATCCGCACGTGCATTTCGGCTTCGGCTCGCCCGAAACGGACTTCGAAACGGAATCGCGCTTCGCTGCGTTGGGCGGCACCACTACCGTACTGTCGTTCCATCGCTCGGCGGACATCCGGGATTCCTTCGAAAAGGTGCGCGACCGCGCTTTGTCGCAAAGCTGCGTGGACTTCGGCTTTCACTTCGGCATCACCAGCAATCTGCACGTGGAAACGCTGGAGGAGATCTCGCGGCGCTTCAACGTGAATTCGTACAAGCTCTACATGATGTACAAGGGCGCGGCGGGGCTGTCCAAGGGCTTTACGGATATCGACGACGGCCTGCTGTATTCGGCGCTGCGCGCCACCGCCGCGATTCCAGGCGCCATCATGGGGGTGCACTGCGAGAACGTCGAGGTGATTCCGGTGCTGAGGGATCCGCTACGCGCGGCGGGCCGCGACGATCTGAAGGCCTGGAACGAACAAAGCCCGGACTTCCTGGAAGCCGAAAACGTGCACCGCGTTTGCTATTTCGCGGCGAAGACGGGCGCTGCGGTCAATATCGTGCACCTGAGCAGCCGCGAAGCGCTGGACGAGGCGCGGCGCCATCGCCGTACGGCGGATGCACCGCCCATCTACGTCGAGACCTGCCCGCACTACCTGTTTTTGAACGACGAGTCGCCCGCCGGCACCTACGCCAAGGTCAACCCGCCGGTGCGTGGGCAAAGCGATGTGGACGCCATGTGGGAAGGCGTGCTGGACGGGTCCATCACCACCATAGGTACCGACCACGTGCCGCGCAAGCGCGCCACCAAGGATACGGACATCTGGGCCGCCAGCAACGGCTTTCCGGGAACCGGCCTGATGTTGCCGATCCTGCTGCATGAGGGCTATCACCGCCGCGGCGTGCCGCTGGAAATCCTGATGAAGGTTGCCGCCGAGAACTCCGCGCGCATCTATCGCATGCCCGGCAAGGGCAGCATCGAGATCGGCAAGGACGCCGACCTGGTGCTGGTCGACCCGGACCTGGAGCGCACTGTCGATCCCGCCACGCTGGAGTCGAATTCCGATTATTCGCCCTACGAGGGCATGACCCTGAAGGGCTGGCCCGTGCGCACTTTGGTGCGCGGCCGCACCGTGGCACTGGACGGCCGCATCACCGATGCGGCGCGCAGCAATCCTGGCGGCCGCTACCTCAAGCGTCTTTGAACTGAACCCACTCTTTTTCTGGCAGGCATTACCATGAGCGAAACCAAGCGAATCTGGGACGACTTTCTGACCGAGCGCGACAAGCAGGTCCTGGCGCAAGCCGGCTATGGCAAGCGCGGCGGCTTCGGCAAGCGTCCGGCTCTGTTCATCATCGACGTTCAATACAACTTCTGCGGCGATACGCCCCAGGACATCCTGGAAGGCCTGAAGCAGTACCGTACCCACTGCGGCCGCGAGGCCTGGGACGCGGTGGCGCACATCGTCCCGCTGCTGGAACTGGCGCGCGACAAGAACATTCCTGTTTTCTACACCGAAAGCGGCCGCCGCGCCGATTTGCTGGATAGCGGCGTGCAGGTGGGCAAGAACCACCGTGGCGGCGAAAAGACCGTGCTGGCCAACACCCATGCCACCCAGACCGTGGAGCCGCTGGCGCCGCGTCCGCAGGACATCCGCATCACCAAGCAGAAGCCGTCGTGCTTCTTCGGCACCATCTTCATGAGCCACCTGAACTTCCTGGATGTGGACACGCTGATACTGGTGGGGTGCACATCCTCGGGATGCCTGCGGGCCACGACGGTGGACGCATACTCGTACAACTTCAAGGTCATCATTCCCGAAGAGGCGGCGTTCGACCGCTTCCAGGCCAGCCATGCGATGAGCCTGTTCGATCTTAATTGCAAGTACGCGGACGTGATTCCGTCGCGTGAAGTGCAGGATTACCTGCGCAACCTGCCGGCGCCCGACGCCGCCAACCAGGGCTGAGCAACGCCATGCCGGTTGCCGCCGAGCCATTGCCGGTCTATCTGCTGACGGGATTCCTGGGCAGCGGCAAGACCACGCTGTTGTCCCGCCTGGTGCGCAGCCCGCGCTTTGCCGACACGGCCGTGGTCATCAATGAGTTCGGCGAGATCGGCCTTGACCATATGCTGGTGGGCAAGGCCGATGACACGGACGTGGTGCTGTTGGATTCGGGCTGCCTGTGTTGCGCGGCTACCAGTTCGTTGCAGGACACGCTGGAATCGCTTTATTACCGGCGCCAGCGAGGGGAGATTCCGCCATACACCCGCGTCGTGGTGGAGACATCCGGCTTGGCAGACCCCTGTCCGGTGATCAACACGCTGTCGGCAGACCCGCTGATCGCCCGTCATTACCGTTTCGGCGGCGTGGTGGCGACGGCGGATGCGCTGCATGGCGCCTCCACGCTGGACGCATACCGCGAAGCCAGCACCCAGGTCGCCATTGCCGACCGTATTGCGCTGACCAAGGTCGATCTGGCCGATGAGGCAACCATCCAAACGCTGCTGGCCACGCTGCGCGGCTATAACGCCAGCGCGGAAATCCGCCGGGTTTCGCCCGATACCGTGGGCGAGGACGCGCCGGCGCTGTTCGATGGATTGCGCGCCGAACACCTGGACGCGGCCATTCTGCAGGTGGGCGCGCCGCCGGTCGCGGGTCCGCTCGCGCACGTGCTGCGCTACGGCATCGTGTCCTACGCCTACCCGCAAGGCCGTCCGGTGGGCTGGGAGGATTACGCGCGCTGGACCCGGCATATGCAGAGGCAGGTCGGCGATCGCCTGCTGCGCGCCAAAGGCCTGTTGCGCTGGACGGATGGAACCCTGCGCGCCGTGCACGGGGTGCGGCATGTCTTCGCCACGCCCGAACCGGTCGCCGTGCCGCAAGGCGCGGCGCAGGCAGGCGCCATGGTCCTGATCGTGCAGGATCTGTCGGCCGAGGAAGTGGACGAGGCGATCCGGCCGTTGGGAATGTGACGCCGGAAAGCGTCGCTGCTCTCAGGAACGGGCGCCCTTGTCCAGGTGCAGCGCCACCACGTCGGTGTCCGCGCCGGCCAGGGCGGGATATCGCATCCTGACCAGCGGATCGTGTCCGGGCACGATGTGGTCGGGAGATTCCGCGAATTTCAGCAAGATCTCGTAGCCCGCCAGCATGTCGGCCACGTTGTCGACGATGGGGAAGGGCGCGTCCCGTTCCATATTGTCGTAGTAGTGGCTGGCATCCGAGGCCAGCACCATCCAGCCGCGGGCGGTGTGCACGCGCACGGCCTGCAGTCCGCGGGTATGGCCGCCGATGTGCAGCAGCTGCAGGCCGGGCGCGATCTCGTCATGGCCGTGGTAGAAGGCCACTCGCTTGTCATAGACGCCTCGCACCACGTCGATCACGTCCTCCACGGCATAGGCGTGGCGCAGCATGTCGAAACGCATGTTGCAACCGCAGGCATAGTGCAGTTCGCTTTCCTGTATATGCAGCCGGGCCTGCGGCAGCTTGCGGATATTGCCGGCGTGATCGTAGTGCAGATGCGTGACGATGACGTCGCGGATGTCGGCGGGCGAGATGCCCAGTTTCGCCAGGGCCTCGATCGGGCAACGCAGGAACTCGCGGCCGCGCGCGCGGGCGGCGTCCTCGTTGAATCCCGTGTCGACGAGGTAGACGCGCGTGCCGTTGCGTATGACCCAGACGAAATAGTCCATCGGCATCGGGCCGTCATGCGGATCCGGTGGGGTGATGAAGTTCTGGTTTTTCCGGCGCGCCACCGTGGCGTAGCGCAGGGCATAGATTTCATAATCGGGCAGCGTCATGCGATGGCTCCGGTTGTGCGCAGGTGGTCCAGTTCGGGCCGAAGATACTCCAGCAGGCGTCGAGGGTTCTCTACCATGGGGAAGTGTCCCAGGTCCGGCATGGCCTGAAAGCGCGCACCCGGAATCAGGGCGGCCACCCGGCGGGAATCCTCGGGGCTGGCTGAATAGTCGTACGCGCCGGTCAGCAGCGATATGCCGAAGGCGTCGGCGTTCAGGCCAGCCAGGTGCGTGGCGGCGTCGAAGTCTTCGCTATAGAACCAGAGATCGTTGGCGTAGACGTTGAAACCGCCCTGCGAGTAGATCCAGGCCGCTTCGCGGCGGGCCTGCAAGGTGGCGGCTGGCCCCATCAGACCGCGCACGTAGGCGGGGTTGTGCGCCGCCTGGTTCACCTGGGGATGGCAAAGCATGGGAGTGCGGCGTCCGGCCGCCCTGTAGGGCGCCTCCAGCGCGACGACGCCGGTCACGTCGGCGGGGCTGCGCGCCGCGACCAGCAGCGCCATCGCCGCGCCCATCGAACAGCCCAGCAATGCCGCTGGCGCGCGCGCGACCTGGCGGATCACCGCCAGGCAGGTCTGGAGATAGGCGTCGCGGGTGAGGCCGGCTTCGGTCCAGGCCTGGCCGGGCAGCGGCATGCTGCGTCCGTGGCCAGGCATATCGAATGCGATCATGCGCCATTGCTCGCGCAACCCGGGGTCGGCCATCAGTGCATGGTACTGGCGGGAGTCCGCGCCGGCCGTGTGCAGCATCAACAGCGGCGGCCCGGCGTCGAGCCCGCTGGTTTCATAGTAGAGGGAGGTCTGGGAAGGCCCGATGTCTATCGTGGCGTAGGCGCCGGAAATCGGGCTGCGGTCCAGCAGTTCGGGCGCCGCGGCGAGCTGGCCGCGAAGGATCTCGAACAGCCGCTCCAGCGCATGCAGGGCCTGCGCGATGGCCAGTGCATCGCCGCTGATGCGCAGGCCCTGCGCCTGGCGACGGGCTGCGGTAAAGGAGTGGTAGCCGGGGGGCGGGGTGTCGTTGAGCAGCTTCTGCCACGTGTCGGGCGGCGCGCTGACGACGATGCATTGCGAGGGGGCGGCGGGTTGGCCGGCCCAGACCGCTATTCTTTCCTCCGGCCCGGGCCCTGCCTGCAGCCAGATGGCGCAGGGCAGGCCGCGGGCGGCCAGGATGAATTCGCTATCCTGCTGAGCCAGGGCTGCCCCGGCCTTTAGTTTCTGGGCGATCGCCTTCACTGTCGGATGTCTCCTGTTGCTGGCGCTTGAGCACTTCGAGCGCAGTGCGTTCCGCGTTCACGATGTGGCTTTGCGCCGCGCTTTGCGCGCCTTGCGGATCCCGAGCCCGGATGCGCTCGAAGATCAGGTCGATTTCAGCCATGCTTTCCGGCAGCCGGTCGGCGCGCGCGAAGGAGGTGGCGCGCAGCAGATTGATCCGCGACAGCAAGCCCGGCAGCATGTCCTTGATCAGGTCGTTGTCACAGCCGCTTAGCAACACGTCGTAGAAGTCGCGCTTGGCGGCCAGCAGGGCCGATTTGTTGTTGCCCTTGGCCTGGCGGTGCAGGGCGTCGACCGCCTTGCGCAGGCGCTCCACGTCGGCATCGCTCGCAAGCCTGGCGAATTCATGCGCGGCAAAGCCCTCAAGCAGGGCGCGTAACGCATAGAGGTCGCGGGCGGCTTTTTCCGTGATGCGCACCACCGTGGGGCCACGGTGCGGCTCGATGGAAATCAGGCGTTCGGCTTCCAGGGTGCGCAGCGCCTCGCGCAGCGTGCTGCGGCTGATGCTGAGTTGATCGCACAGTTCCTGTTCGCGCAGGCGTTCCCCGCCCTTGATCCGCCCGTCCATGATGGATGTGCGCAGGAATTCCTCTACGCGGGTGCGCAGGGTGCCGGGTTTCTCGAATACCGCGCCTGTCGGGGTGGCCATGGCTGTCTCTCGCTTATGCTGGCGGCAAGCCCGCGCGCTGGCGCCGGCTCATCGCCGCGCCGCGGCGAACCGCCGTGTCTACGTAAAGACGCAATATATCCCGTCGGCGGGCCATGGTTACAGCCCGAGGTAGGCCGCGCGCACGCGGCTGTCTTCCAGCAATTCGGCGCTGGGCCCGGACAGCACCAGGGAACCCGACTGGAGCACGTAGGCGTACTCCGCTACCGATAGCGCCAGGCGCGTGTTCTGCTCCACCAGCAATATGGTCAGGCCGCTGCGATGGATGTCTATCATCGCCTGGTGCATTTCTTCGACGATCTTGGGCGCCAGGCCATGGCTGGGCTCGTCCAGCAGCAACAGCCGGGGTTCCAGCATCAGCGCGCGGCCAAAGGCCACCATCTGCTGCTCGCCACCCGACAGCGTGCCGGCCTGCTGGCGGCGTCGTTCGCGCAGCCGCGGGAACAGCGCGTAGATCCTGTCGCAGCCGCGCTTGATCCCCGCCATGTCGCGGCGGCGGGTATAACCGCCCAGGTAAAGATTCTCTTCGACCGTCATTTCCGGAAAGACATGGCGACCCTCCGGCACGTGGGCGATACCCAGTTCGGGGATGCGATGCGGGGGCAGGCGCAGGATCTCCTGTCCGTCGAACTTGACGCTGCCGCCGACCTTGTCCAGCAGGCCGGAGATGCAGCGCAGCAGCGTGCTCTTGCCGGCCGTGTTGGCGCCGACCACGGCGATGAAGCCGCCTGCGGGCACGTCCAGCGTGATGTCGCGCAGCACCGGACTGCGGTCGTAGGCGGCGGTCAGCCCCTGGATCTGCAACAGGCTCATGCCGGCACCTCCAGCTGTTCCAGCGATTTGCCCAGGTAGACCTCGATTACCGTGGGATCGGCCGCGATCTGCGCCGGGCTGCCCTCTGCGATCTTCTGGCCGAACGACAGCACCAGAATCCGGTTGCACAGGCGCATGATGGCGCGCATATGGTGTTCCACCACGATGAAGGTGATGCCCGATTCGTCGCGCAGGGTGCGGATCAGGTCCAGCAGGGCGTCCATCTCGGATTCATTCAGCGCCGCCATCACCTCGTCCAGCAGGAAGACCTTGGGGTCGGTGCACAGCGCGCGCGCCAGCTCCACGCGCGCCTGTTCCGGAAACGAAAGCTCGCCGGCCGGCTTGCGCGCGATGCTGGACAGGCCGACGCGGTCCAGGTTGTCGAGCGCAAGCGCCCGGGCGCGGCTCACGTCATAGCGCAGCAATCCGCCGACCAGCACGTTGTCCAGCACCGTCATTTCGGGGAACAGCGCCACGTTCTGGAAGGTCTTGGTCATGCCCAGCGCCGCGATCTGGTGGGGCCGCAGGCCGCTGATGTCGCGTCCCTCCAGTTCGATGCGGCCGCCGTTGCCGCGGTACAGCCCGACCAGCAGGTTGAACAGTGTGGTCTTGCCCGCCCCGTTGGGGCCGATGAGGCCGAGGATGTCTCCGCGGGCCACATTGAACGACACGTCGTCCACGGCTTTCAGACCCCCGAAGCGGCGCTGGATGTGGGACACCTTTAGGATGTCAGGCATGTTGGCCTCGCGTCAGGTTGCGCAGCCGGGTCCACAGCGCCGACAGGCCGCGCGGCTCGATCAGGATGATGGCGATGAGGATCAGCCCGAAAGCCAGCTGCGATACGCCCGCCGTGTGACCAGACAGCCAGTCGTTGAACACTTCTTCCAGCGGGATGATGACCAGCGCACCGATCAGCGGGCCGGCCACGGTGCCCACGCCGCCGATGATGCAGATCAGCGCCACGCGCACCGAAACGCCGACCAGCGAGAAGACCGTGTCCGGATCGAAGAAATAGATGAACTGCGCGTACAGCGTGCCGCAGGCGCCCATGAGCGCGGCGGAGATGACGGCGGCAAGGATGCGGGTACGGGCGGTGTCCACGCCGATCACCTCGGCCGCCTGCGGATTGGCCTTGACCGCGCGCAGGCGGTAGCCCAGGCGCGAATGGCTGATCAGCGCAAAGACCACCGACGTGATGACCGCGGCCCCCAGCATCAGGTAGTAGTAGGGGATGCTGGATTTGAACTGCATCTGGGCCAGGCCTTCCGAGAACGGAATCGAGACGCCTACCGGCCCGCCCGTCACGGAGGCCCAGGTGTTGGCGATTGCGCGCAGCACCTCGCCGAAGGCCAGGGTGGCCAGCGCGAAATAGTGTCCGCGCAGGCGCATGGTGGGCAGGCTGAGCAATGCGCCCGCAACCGCGGCTACCGCCATGGCGGCGACGATACCCAGCCAGGGCGAAATGCCGTAGCGCATCAGCAGCAGCGTCGACGTATAGGCGCCCAGCCCGAAGAAGGCCGCGTGCCCCAGCGAGATCTGGTTGGCCAGGCCACCCACGATATTCCACGACTGACCCATGGCCGCGAACAGCAGCACCAGCGTCAGGACCCGGATGCCGTAGCCCTGGTCTTCCATCAGCCATGGCACGATAAGGGCGGCCGCCAGCGGCAGCGCCCACAGCAGGAGTTGTCGGTTCTTGGCCATCAGCCCGCCCTTTTCAAAAGACCTTCCGGGCGCACGGCCAGCACCAGGATGAAGATGGCGAACAACGCCAGGTTCTGAAGTTGCATCGGCAGTACCAGCGAGGACAGCGACTGGATCACGCCGACCGCCACGCCGCCCACCACCGCGCCTATCACGCTACCCAGCCCGCCCAACACCACGGCGGTGAACATCAGCACGCTGAACTGCGCGCCGACGGTGGTGGAGGCGGTCAGGTAGGGCAGGATGATGCCGCCGCCCAGCGCCGTCATGCCCACGCCCAGCCCGAACGCCAGCTGATGCACGCGGTGCGTGGAGATGCCGGACAGCCTGGCGGCCATGGGATCCTGGGCGGTGGCGCGCACCGCCATGCCCCACCAGGTTTTCTTCAGCACCCACCAAAGCGCCAGCCCGGCCACGGACGCGACCGCGAAAGCCAGCAGGTAGGGCGCGCTGAGCAGGATAGGTCCCACGGCCAGCGCCGTCATCTGGTAGGGCGTCTGCACCGAGCGGAACTCGGAGCCGAAGAGGATCAAGGCCAGATTCTCCATGACGATGAGCAGGCCCACCGTCAGGAAAATCTGCGCCACCGCCGGCGCCTTCAGTACCCGGTTGATCAGGTACTTCTGCGTCAGTACGCCCAGCACGAAGGCCACCGCGAACGACAGCAGCGACCCCAGCAGCGGGTCCAGACCGAGCAGTTTCCAGGCGAAATACGCCACGAACATGCCCACCATCAGGAATTCGGCCTGGGCGAAGTTGACGATGGACACCACCCCGAAGACGAGCGTGAGCCCGATGGAGATGACCGCGTAGACCCCGCCCAGCAGAATGCCGTCCACCAGTGCCTGCAGGAATTGCATGACTGTTCTCCGCGCCCGGGGCTCAGGAGGCCGTGATGATGCGGCCCTTGGCCAGCGCCTGTGGCCAGACCGACACCAGTTCGCCCTTCTGCCACTGGACCATGATGGGTTGCGCCATGGTGTTCAGGCCATTGGCATCGAAGTGCACGCCGCCGCCCGACATCACGCCTGCCCAGCCCTGGTCGTACTTTTTCGCTCGCAAGGCCTGGGAGACAGCTTCCGGCTTATCGGAGGCGGCGACTTCCAAGGCCTGGGCCAGCACGCCCGCGCATACGGCGTGTTCCAGCGCCTCGTGCGGCATGAAGGTGCCGAAGCGCTTGCGGTAGCGTTCGGTGTATTCGGGCGCCTGGTCGTAGTTGGCCGGGGCGATCGACAGCACGGCTTCCGAGTACTGGCCGAGTGCCTTGGCGAAATCGGGAATGACATAGCCCGCCGCTCCGCCCACGATGGGCACGGTCAGGCGCTGTTGCCGCATGACGCGGATGATCAGCAGGCTGTCGTTCAGGTAAGAGATGGGAAAGACGATCTGGGCGTCCGATCCCCGCAGCTTGCTGATCAGCGGGGTGACGTCGGTGATGCCCAAGGGATAGGCCTCGTCCAGCACGATCTGCGTGCCTGCCGCCTTTGCGGCATTGCGCACGCCGACTGCCTGCGAGGTGCCGTAGGCCGTGTCTTCGTACAGCAAGGCGATTTTCTTGATGTCCGAGGCGCCCGCCACGACCGAGGCGGCGTAGTCGTATTGCGCGCGGCCCAACACCGAACCTTTGGAAACCACCTGGAAGATGTGCTTGAAGCCTCGCTCGGTGAGCACGTCGGAGAACGACATGGTGAGCAGGGGAATGCCGCGGCGCTCGGTCACTTCCGATACCGCCAGCGTCAAGGACGACGCGTAGGCGCCAATGATGGCGACGCAGCGGTTCTGCGTGATCAGCCGCTGCGCCACCGTCGCCGCGGTGGTGGGTTGGGAGGTAGCGTCGGCGATGATGAGCTTGAGCTTGGCGCCGCCCATGGCCTTGATGCCGCCGGCCGCGTTGATCTCGTCGGCAGCAAGCTCCAGCCCCTGGCGCGAGTTGATGCCGAATTGGGCGTTGGCGCCCGACAGCGGCAAGATCACGCCCACGTTGATTTCCGACGGCGCGGCCAGCGCCCGTCCGGGCAAGCTGGCTGCCAGCGCGGCTGCGCCCAATCCAGCGACGAATTCCCTGCGCCCGGGCCGCATGGCCTGTTGGGGTTTTGTCATGTCTGTCTCCTGGCTTTTTCGTGTGCGGCGCAAGGCTGCCGGCCCTGCGCTCTGCGGCACATTATTGTGCTCAAATTTTAAGCAGTCAAGAAGATTGTCTGACAATCTGACTATTGACGATGTTTGGATAATTGACTGACAATCAGACAAAACAGATTGGGCAGACGCCTGATCCGCCGCCCGCCACACCACCACGAAAAGAGGAACTCATGGCAGACATCAAATCCGAAACCCAGGCCCTGTTCGACCAAGGCCTGAACCTGCGCCGCGAGGTGCTGGGCACCGAATACGTGGACGGCTCCCTGGCCCGCGCCAACGAATTCATGATGGCCTTCCAGCACATCACCACCGAATGGTGCTGGGGCTACACCTGGGGCCGCCCGGGCCTGGAAAAGAAGACGCGCAGCATGCTCAACCTGGCCATGCTGACGGCGCTGAACCGTCCCGCCGAGATCAAGCTGCACGTCAAGGGCGCACTGAACAATGGCGTGACGGTCGAGGAAATCAAGGAAATCCTGCTGCAGGCCACGGTCTATTGCGGCATCCCGGCAGGGCTGGATGCGTTCAAGGTCGCCAACCAGGTGCTGGAAGAAGAGGGCGCCTTCAAGGAGTCCAAGGCATGAGCGCCCCGCAAGAGCGCGTGGGCCTGATCGGCATCGGCAGCATGGGTTGGCCGATGGCCGCCCGCCTGGTGCAGGCCGGCTTTTCAGTCACGGTGTTTGACGCCGTGCCGGGCCAGGCCGCGAAGTTCGCGCAGGAAGTAGGCGGCCAGGCCGCCGTTACCTGCGCCGAACTGGCAGCACAGTCGGACATTATCTTCACGATGCTGCCCACCAGTGCGATCGTCGAGCAGGTGCTCAACGGTGAGCAAGGCGTGCTGGCGGGTCTGCGCCCGGATAGCGTCGTCGTGGACATGAGTTCCGGCGTGCCGGCGCACACGCAGCGCCTGGCGCAGGCCGTGGCCGCGGCAGGCGGCGTCATGGTCGACGCGCCGGTGTCAGGCGGAGTGCCGCGCGCCCGTACGGGCGAGCTGGCCATCATGTACGGCGGCCCCGCGGCGACGCTGGAGCGCGTTCGCCCGGCGCTGTCCAGCATGGGCACGTCGATCACGGCGGTGGGCGAGGTGGGCAGCGCCCACGCCATGAAGGCCTTGAACAACCTGGTGTCCGCGGGCGGCTTCCTGATCGGCGTCGAGGCGATGCTGATCGGACAGCAGTTCGGCCTGGATCCGAACGTGATCGTCGACGTGCTCAACGCGTCGACCGGCATGAACAACTCCACCCAGAAAAAGTTCAAGCAATTCGTGCTGTCGCGCCAGTTCAATTCCGGGTTCGGCCTGGACTTGATGGTCAAGGACTTGGGTATCGCGCTGGGCATCGCAACCGATACCGGCACGCCCACGCCGTTCGCCTCGCTTTGCCGCGAGTTGTGGGCCTCGGCCGGCAAGACGCTGGGCAAGGGGCAGGACCACACCGCCGTCGCGCGCCTGTCCGAGCAACTGGCCGGCGTGGAGCTGGGCGCCAAGCCCAAGGACTGACCAAAGCCGCGGCCGGGCGATACGCCCGTGCCGCTCCCATGCCAACGAAGCACAAGTATCCGCCGGAACAAGGCGGAGGGCCGGCTGTTGCCGGCGCAAATGAAAACCGAGGAGCAAAACCATGAGAAAGACCTTACTGGCGTCCGCTGGCGCCTGCCTGTTCGTGTTCAGCGCCCTGGCGGGTGCGCAGACCTACCCCGCCCGCGCCATCTCAATGGTGGTGCCCTATGCGCCCGGCGGTTCCACGGACGGCCTCGCTCGCATTGTGGCGCAGGCCATGGGCGAGAATCTGGGACAGCCCGTCGTGGTCGAAAACCAGGGCGGAGGAGGCACCATGATTGGCAACCAGCGCGTCGTGCGCGCCGCGCCGGATGGCTACACCATCACTTTCGGCAATATGGGGTCGCTGGCAATTGCGCCGTCGCTCTACCCCGCCAGCAAGTTCGACCCGCGCCGCGATATGACCGCGATCGGACTGGTGGCCACCGTGCCCATGGTGCTTTCCGTCAGCAAGGCCAGCGGCATTACCAAGCTGTCCGATTTCGTCGAGCGCTTGCGCAAGCAAGGCAAGGACGTGAACTTCGGCAATGCTGGTTCGGGCTCGACCAGCCACATCGCGGCGGCCTACTTCCTGCACGTCACCGGAACGCAAGGCATGCAGATCCCATACCGGGGCGCGGGACCCGCGATCAGCGACCTGATGGCCGGCACGGTTGATGCCGTTATCGACCAGACGGTCACGATGATTCCTATCCACGAGGGCAAGCGCGTTACCGCCCTGGCGGTGGCCAGCGCGAGCCGGTTGCCTCAGATTCCCGACGTGCCCACCTTTGCGGAGGCGGGCGTGCCCGACTTCAACATGAGCGTATGGAACGGCATTGCAGCGCCCGCCGCTACTCCGCCCGAGGTGGTTGCCCGACTGGAGCAGGCGTTGGCGGCGGCGCTGAAAAATCCGGGCGTGCGCGAGTCGCTGGGCAAGCTCGCCGCCCAGGCGCCCGGAGAAAAGGAGCAGGGGGCCGCCGCCTTTCAGGCGCTCATTGCTCGCGATGTGCCGCGCTTTGCCACGTTGATTAAGGAGGCCGGCATTACGGTCAACTGACCGCCGGCACAAATGGGATAGGGCTGGCTTTCAGTCTGCAAGATGGGCGTGCGTCCGATAAAGCGTGCCCTGCTTGCCGGATGTCTATGCTTTCCTGGCATAGTCTGCTCAGTCCAGCGCGACCGGCTTGCGCAGCCAAAGCAGTATGCCCTCCCCATCCCAGTTTCCCGTTCCTGCAGATGTCATCGCGGCCTTCGACTTCGACGGCACCCTAACCCATCGCGACACCCTCATTCCCTTCCTGGCCCATCTTTCGTGGGGCAGGCTGCTTGCGGCGCTACTGTGCGCCGCGCCCGCGCTGGCCGGGTTTGTGCTGCGCATGCGCAGCAATGAGGAGGCCAAGGCGGCGCTTTGCCGACGTGCCCTCAAGGGCCGCTCGCATTCCGAACTGGCTCGCATCGCGCGCGCATGGGTGCCCGCCATTCCATTGCGCCGCGCGCTGGTGGAGCGGCTGCGCTGGCATCAGCAGCGTGGCGACCATTGCGTCCTGGTGAGCGCCTCGCCGGACATCTACCTGGAAGCGGTCTCGCGGCATCTGTGCTTCGATGACCTGATCTGCACCCGGATGGCAGTGGACGAAAAGGGGAGGCTCTCGGGCGACTTCGACGGACCGAATTGCTGGGGGGCCGAAAAGATGCGCCGCCTGATCGAGCGCTTCGGCCCCCCGGAACGGTATGAGCTGTACGCCTATGGTGACAGCCGCGGCGACCAATGGATGATCGATGCCGCCCAGCACGCCTGGTATCGCGGCCAGGCGGTCAAGCCATGAGCGCCGTCCTTGCGCTGCTGCGTCCGCAGCAATGGCTGAAGAACGCCTTCGTGCTGATGGGATTGATTTTTGGCCACGGGTGGACGGACTCCGAACTGGTATTCGGTGTCGGCCTGGGATTCGTGGCATTCTGCCTGGCCTCCAGCGCGATTTATGCGTTGAACGACTATCACGATTGCGCCGCCGACGCCGCCCATCCGACGAAGCGTCATCGCCCCATCGCCAGCGGGCAGGTCGGGCTGCCGACCGCGCGCGCCTTGATCGCGGTGTTGGCAGGCGCGGCGTTGGGACTGCCGCTGGCTTGCGGGCAATGGCCAGTGGCGCTGGCGGTGGCCGCCTATCTGCTTTTGAACATCGCCTACACGCTGCGCCTGAAGCACAAGGTGCTGGTCGACGTGTTCTGTATCGCCGCCGGCTTCATGCTGCGGCTGGCCTGTGGCACCTATGCGGTAGGCATCACGCCGTCCCGTTGGATGCTCTTGTGCAGTTTCATGCTGACCTTGTTCCTGGGCTTCGCCAAGCGGCGCGCGGAAATCGTCGCGTTGCCAGGTGGCGCCCTCGCCATGCAGGGCAGCACGCGTATCGTGCTGCGCCATTACAGCCCGCAACTGCTGGACAATCTGGTGGCCATCACGGCCAGCGCCAGCCTGCTCACTTACGGCCTGTATTCGGTCGACCCCGAGACCGCGGCGTTGCATGGCACCGCGCATTTCGTCCTTACCCTCCCGATCGTGACGTTTGGCGTCTTCCGCTACCTGCATCTGCTGTACAACGGCGGCTCGGGCGAGGAGCCGGGCCGCGACCTGCTGGCCGACAACCAGATACGCATCGCGGTCGCGGCCTGGGCAGTGGTGGTGCTCTTGCTCGTGGGAACCTGACGGTGGCATATCTGTGGCTGATTCTCAGCGGGGCCTGCAGCGTGGCCGCGAGCGCGGCGCTCAAGGTGGCGGGGTCGGGATCCTCAAGGGCGGCGTCGGCTTCGCTCCTGGCGCAGACATTGCCTTACGTGATGGCCGTCGGCGCCTATGGCCTGGGTTTTGGCTTCTACGCGCTCGCGCTGCGCCAGCTGGACCTGACCCAGGCCTACCCGCTGATGGTCGCATGCGCCATCGTTGGCGTGTTTGGCTACGGCCTTCTGTCCGGTGCCGAGTCCATTTCCGTAATGCGCATGGCGGGCGCGTTCTGCATCGCCGTCGGCGTCTTCCTGATGTCGAAATAGGCGCCAGGGCATTCCATGAAACAGTTTTTCGATAGTCCGGCCTACCGCGGGTTTCTATTATCCTGTGCCTACGTCGTCATTGCGGCCGCTGTCATCAATGGCTTCTACACAAAGTGGAGACTGGGCGATGGGCACCCGTCATTCGGCTTGTCGCAGATGGTGGAGGGAACGGCGCATCGTCCGTACGTGTATCGGCAGTTTGTGCCCGCAATAGCCAATGGCATCCAGAACTTGCTGCCGCCGGCTACCGTTGCGCGCCTTTCCGAGCGCCTGGCGGAACCTCGCAGGCTGAATAGCCGTTCGGGGCTGGCGATGCGTTACCCAGCGTCCGAAGCGCTGGTGCCGGCCTTTACCTTGCGCTATCACCTCGTTTACTACCTGACGTTCTTCGCGCTCCTGGCAGCACTGTTCGTTATGCGGCGGGTATGCCTGGCGGTGGGGGCGGACGCGGTGGCCGCGACGCTCGCGCCGGCCGCAGTCGCGCTGATGCTGCCGTTCTTCCTGACCGAAGGGGGCTATTTCTACGACTTCTTTGAGTTGCTCTTCATGATGAGCGCCATGCTGCTGGCAATGGGCGCGTCCCCAGGCAGGCCGCTGCGGCTGATCGCCCTGCTGCTATTGGCGGGCGTGGCCACCTGGAATAAAGAGGCGTTTTTCTTCTTTGCGCCCGCCCTGTATCCGTTGCTGCGGCGCAATCTCTCGCGCACGCAGGCGACGGCGCTGGTGGCGGGGCTGGTCTTCGTGTGCGGTTGCGTCTATCTGGCCCTGCGCATGCGGTTTGCGGGGAATCCGGGTTCGACGGTCGACTTCCAGTTGTGGGACAACTTGCGCTTCTACGTCGACCCGGGCAATTGGCTGCGTACGGAGAGCACCTACGGCGTGCTGCTGCCGCGCGGCTTCGGAATCGTCAGCCTGCTGGCATGCACGGGTATTGCCGTCTGCGGCTGGGCGCGCCTGCCGCGAACCATGCGCCGGCATGCATTGCTGGCCTTATCCATCAACCTCCCGTTGTTCCTGCTGTTTTGCTCGCCAGGCGAAATGCGCAACCTCAGCATGCTGTATCCCTCGCTGCTGGGCTTGCTGGCGCTGGCCACGATGGCCTGGATACGCCCGGCAGCCGCGTGTCGGCCAGAGCGCGACACCGCCTGAACGCTTCATTCTTGTTACACGAATAACGGGTTTACCCTATGTTCCTGTGCACCTCAAATTTGTATGATGACCCGATAACTTGAACTCAAGAGACACGTCATCATGCTGGCCCCGCAGCCGTCTGTACCGCAAGTCCGCCCCTGCCTTCCAGGGGCTTTCCATGACTGACGAATCCCGCATCCGCGAAGAAATCTGCACCGTCGGCGCCAGCTTGTACAACCGTGGCTACACGGTCGGCGCGGCCGGCAACATCAGCGCCAGGCTGGACGACGGCTGGCTGATCACGCCAACGGACGCCTGCCTCGGGCGCCTGGATCCCGCTGACTTGGCCAAGGTCGATCTGGCCGGCAACTGGGTGTCTGGCGCCAAGCCCTCCAAGACCCTGGTGCTGCACCAGGGCATCTATCGCGCCAGCCCCGAGTCGCGCGGCGTGGTCCATACGCATTCCACCCACCTGGTCGCGCTGACGCTGGCGGGCGTGTGGCGACAGGACGAGGTACTGCCGCCCATCACCCCATACCAGGTCATGAAGGTGGGCCGGATTCCGCTGATCGGCTATCGCCGCCCAGGAGACGCGCAAGCCGCGGCCGAGGTGGCCGCCGTGGCGGCGCAGGTGCGCGGCGCGCTGTTCGAACGACTGGGGCCCGTTGTGTGGGAGCGCTCGGTGTCGCATGCCTCTTATGCGCTCGAAGAACTGGAAGAAACCGCGCGGCTGTGGCTGATGAGCGATCCCCGCCCCGAGCCGCTCGGGCCCGAAGCCATCGAAGAATTGCGTGCCGTCTTCGGCGCGCGTTACTGATCCATTTATTCAGAAAGCCCTCCCGCCGCCTGCCTGCGGACTGGAAAGGCGCATCCTCTTGGAGACTTGCATGCCCCCGATGGAAACCACGCTCGGCGCGCAGCCCGTGCCGCCGAAGCAGGCAGATTCCCGCGAAACCGCGCGGGCCTACGCCAAAGTGTTCTGGCGGCTCGTGCCGTTTCTCATGCTTTGCTACGTGATCGCCTACCTCGATCGGGTGAATGTCGGCTTTGCCAAGCTGCAGATGTCGCAAGATCTGGGCTTCAGCGAAACCGTGTTCGGCCTGGGCGCCGGTGTTTTCTTCATCGGTTACTTCCTCTTCGAAGTGCCCAGCAACCTGTTCATGCACAAGCTGGGCGCGCGCATCTGGATCGCCCGCATCATGATTACGTGGGGGATTCTGTCGGGTCTCTTCATGTTCGTCGAAACGCCCACCGGCTTCTACATCCTGCGTTTTCTGCTGGGCCTGGCCGAAGCCGGCTTCTATCCGGGCGTGATCCTGTACCTGACCTACTGGTATCCGGCTCATCGCCGCGCCAAGATCATCGCGCTGTTCATGTCAGCCATCCCCGTGGCCGGGATTTTCGGCAATCCGCTGTCCGGCTGGATCATGGAAGCGTTTCATGGCACGCACGGCCTGCAGGGCTGGCAATGGATGTTCCTGATCGAAGCCATTCCCGCCTTGGTCATCGGCGTGGTGACCATCATGTACCTGGACAACGGCATCGCCAGCGCCAAATGGCTTACCGCCGAAGAGAAGCAGATACTGACCCGGGAAATCGAACAGGACCAGAAGCAGACCGGCACGCAAAAGCATTCGGTGCGCGCGGTGTTCGCCGACAAGCGCGTGTGGTGGATGTGCCTGATCTACTTCGCCTTTGTCGCGGGCCAGTACGGCCTGACGTTCTGGATGCCTACCCTGATCAAATCCACTGGCGTCACCGGCGCCTTCAACATCGGCCTGCTCAGCGCCATCCCGTTCATCTGCGCCATTGTCGTGATGAACCTGCTGGGCCATTCCGCCGACAAGCGCCGCGAGCGCCGCTGGCACTTGATCGTGCCGGCGCTGCTTGGCGCCGTGGGATTTTCCGTCGCGGCGTCCTTCGCCGACAACACCGTCGTATCGCTGGTCTTTCTGTCGATGGCGGCCGCTGGCGTGCTGACCTGCGCGCCCCTGTTCTGGTCGCTGCCGACGGCCTTCCTGTCGGGCACCGCAGCGGCTGCGGGTATCGCCATCGTCAACTCGGTAGGTAACCTGGCGGGCTTCGCCAGCCCCTACATGATCGGCTATCTCAAGGATCTGACCAGTTCCACCGCGTCCGGCATGTACGTGTTGGCGGGCGTGCTGGTCGTTGGCGCTATCGCGGTCTGGTTCACGCCGGCCAAGCTGGTCAATCGCTGACGCGCCGTTTTCGTTCACAAGGAATTGCAATGCCACGCCTGGCCGCCAACCTCACCATGATGTACACCGAGCACCCCTTCCTGGACCGCTTCAAGGCGGCGGCAGGGGATGGCTTCACCGGAGTGGAGTTTCTGTTTCCGTACGAGTTCACCGCCGCCGAGCTCAAGTCGCGACTGGATGGCAGTGGCCTGGAGCAGGCCCTGTTCAATGCGCCGCCCGGAGATTGGTCCGCCGGCGAACGCGGCATTGCTTCCCTGCCGGGCCGTGAAGGCGAATTCGAGCGCGGCTTCGACCAGGCGCTGGAGTACGCCGCGGTGCTCGGCAACCGCAAGCTGCATGTGATGGCGGGCCTGATCCGCCCGGAACAGGACCGCTCGGCGCACCGCGAGGTCTACCTCAAGAACCTGGCATCGGCTGCGCGCGCGGCGGCGTCGGCCGGGGTCACCGTCGTGATTGAACCCATCAACACGCGCGACATTCCCGGCTTCTTCCTGAACCGCCAGGATGAGGCCCAGGCCATCTGCGCCGAGGTCGGCGCGGACAACCTGAAGGTGCAGTTCGATATCTACCACTGCCAGATCGTCGAAGGCGATATCGCGATGAAGCTGCAGCGCGATATCGCCGGCATCGGCCACATCCAGATCGCTGGGGTGCCCGACCGGCACGAACCCGACCTGGGCGAGCTGAACTATCCCTACCTGTTCGAGCGCATCGACGCGCTCGGCTATACGGGCTGGATCGGCTGCGAGTACCGTCCCAGGGCCGGCACGTCCGCGGGTCTGGGCTGGGCCCACCCCTATCTTGCCAATCACTGAGCATTCCACCATGAAAATCCTGATCACCGGCGGCGCCGGATTCCTGGGCCAGCGCCTGGCCCGCAAGTTGCTGGAACAAGGCTCCCTGACGCTGGACGGCGCGCCGCAGGCGATTACACAGATCGACCTGCTGGACGTCGCCAAGACCGACGCGCTGGCGGACCCCCGCGTGCATTCCATCGTGGGCGATATCGCCGACCCCGCCGTGCTGCGGCAAGCCATAGGCACGGATACGCGCGCCATCTTCCATCTTGCCGCCATCGTCAGCGGCCAGGCCGAGGCGGACTTCGACCTGGGCATGCGGATCAACCTGGACGCGTCGCGGGCGTTGCTGGAAACCTGCCGCGCACTGGGCCACAAGCCCCGCGTGATTTTCACCAGCTCGGTGGCTGTGTACGGCGGCGTCTTGCCTGAAACCGTGCGCGACGACACCGCGCTCAATCCCCAGTCGTCCTATGGCACGCAAAAGGCGATCGCCGAATTGTTGCTGGCCGACTACACGCGCCGCGGCTTCGTCGACGGCCGCGTGCTGCGCTTGCCCACCATCAGCGTGCGTCCCGGCCGCCCGAACGCGGCGGCCTCGTCGTTCGCCAGCGGCATCATCCGCGAGCCCCTCAACGGCGAGGCCGCGGTGTGCCCGGTCGGCGCTGACACGCGCCTGTGGCTGCTGTCCCCGCGCGGCGCCATCCAAGCACTGATTGCCGGCTGCGAACTGCCGGCGCAAGCGGTGGCCGACCGCGCTCCCATCAATCTGCCGGGCGTGTCCGTCACCGTGGCCGAGATGGTGCAGGCCTTGCGCGAGGTGGCCGGCGACGAGGTCGCCGATCGCATCACATGGCAGGCGGACGAACGCGTCGAGCGCATCGTGGGTAGCTGGCCGGGCCGGTGGGACACGGCCCGCGCGACCCGGCTGGGCCTGAAGGGTGACGGCGACTTCGCCGAGATCATCCGCGCCTACATCGCCGACGACCTGCCGCGCTGAGTGCGCGACGCCCTGCTTCCCAGTTTTTCTATGGACGATGTAACCATGAGCCATCCGCAAACTACCCCGCGCCGCGTCGGCGTCATCGGCCTGGGCGCAATGGGCGCCGGCATTGCGCAAAGCCTGCGCCGCGCTGGCCACGAGGTGCACGCCTACGACATCAGGCCCGGCGTCGCCGCCGCCTTTGCCGCTGAGGGCGGGGTGGCGTGCACCACGCTGGCCGACATGGCCGCCGCCTGCGACATCGTCATCAGCGTGGTCGTCAATGCGGAACAGACCGAAGCGGTGCTGTACGGCGATGCAGGCATCGCCGCCTCGCTACGCCCGGGCGCCGTATTCGTGATGTGTTCCACCGTGGATCCCAACTGGTCGATCGCGCTGGAAGCGCGGCTGGCGGAGCAGGGCATCCTGTATGTGGACGCTCCCATTTCCGGCGGCGCGGCCAAGGCTGCCTCTGGTCAGATGACCATGATGACCGCGGCCCGGCCGGCCGCCTACGAGGCCTGCGGCGCCGTTCTGGATTCGATGGCCGGCAAGGTCTATCGCCTGGGTGACCGCGCGGGCGCGGGCAGCAAGGTCAAGATCATCAACCAGTTGCTGGCGGGCGTGCACATCGCGGCCGCGGCGGAAGCCATGGCGCTGGGCCTGCGCGAAGGCGTGGACGCCGATGCGCTGTACGAAGTGATCACGCACAGCGCGGGCAATAGCTGGATGTTCGAAAACCGCATGGCCCACGTCCTGGCGGGTGATTACACGCCATTGTCGGCGGTGGACATATTCGTGAAGGACCTGGGCCTGGTGCTGGACACCGCCCGGCATACCAAGTTTCCCCTGCCGCTGGCGTCGACCGCGCATCAGATGTTCATGCAGGCCTCCACGGCCGGGCATGGCCGCGAGGACGACAGCGCGGTGATCAAGATTTTCCCGGGTATTTCCCTGCCGGAGGCGAAATGAGCATCAAACTGGGCTGTATCGCCGACGATTTCACCGGCGCCACCGACCTGGCCAACAATCTGGTGCGCGCCGGCATGCGCGCCGTGCAGACCATCGGCGTGCCTGGAACGCCGCTGCGCGGGGACGCGGACGCGGTGGTCGTGGCACTGAAAACCCGTACCTTGCCCGCCGCCGAAGCCGTGGCGCAGTCGCTGGCGGCGCTGGAATGGCTGCAGGCGCAGGGTGCCGAGCAGATCTATTTCAAGTATTGCTCCACCTTCGACAGCACGCCGCAAGGCAACATCGGCCCCGTCACCGACGCGCTCATGTCGCGGCTGGGCACGGCCTTTACCATCGCGACGCCAGCGTTTCCGGATAACAAGCGCACCGTATTCAAGGGCTATCTGTTTGCGGGCGACGTGTTGCTGAACGAATCTGGCATGCAGCACCACCCGCTGACGCCCATGACCGATCCCAACCTGGTCCGGGTGCTGTCCGCGCAGACCTCGCGCAAGGTCGGGCTGGTCGACTACAGCGTCGTCGCGCGCGGCAGCGACGCGATCCGCGCGCGCATGCAGGAACTGGCGTCCCAGGGCATCGAGATCGCCATCGTGGACGCCGTGTCCAACGAGGATCTGCTGGTGCTGGGACCGGCCTTGCGCGGCATGCCTTTGGTGACGGCGGGTTCGGGCGTGGCCATCGGCCTGCCGGCCAATTGGGGCTTGTCCGCCGGCCAGACCGCGAGCCTGCCACGAACCCCGGGGCTGCAGGCGGTGGTGGCCGGCAGTTGCTCCGCGGCCACCAACGGGCAGGTCGCCGCGTTCATCGAAAGCGGACGCCCGGCATTGGCGCTGGATCCGTTGCGCCTGGCGGCGGGTGAGGACGTCGTGGGCGAGGCGCTGGCCTGGGCCGAGTCGCGCATGCTGGACGGGCCCGTGCTGGTCTATTCGACCGCGCAGCCCGATCAGGTGAAGCAGGCCCAGGGCGCGCTGGGCGTCGAGCGCGCTGGATCGCTGATCGAGGCCGCCATCGCGCGCATTTCAGTCGGGTTGGTCGAACGCGGCGTACGCCAGTTGATCGTCGCGGGCGGCGAGACTTCCGGCGCCGTGGTGCAGGCGCTGGGACTGGAACAGATGGCCATCGGCGAACAGATCGATCCGGGCGTGCCCTGGTGCTCGGGCTACGCGCCGGCGGCGCAGGGCGATGTCAGCATCGCGCTGAAGTCCGGAAACTTCGGCGTCCGGGATTTCTTCACCAAGGCGTTCAATACGCCTTGACGCCCGGCGGCTAGCGGTGCGCCTGCCGCAGGCGCTTGGCCGCGTTCACCATGTGGATGCGCGCGGCTTCGCGCGCACCGTCCACGTCCTTCTTGCGGATCGCCTCGACGATGGCGATGTGTTCCTGCAGCACGTCGCGCATCAGGCTCGCGTGGCGGGCCTCATTGCCGCGCGTCACACGCGTGGCCGCTTCCATGAACTGGCTGACGAAGGCCAGTGTCGTCATGAAATAGGGATTTCCTGTGGCGCGCGCGATGCTGCGGTGGAACGCCACGTCTTCCTTCACGCCGTCGCCGCCGTTTTCGACTGCCTGCGAAATGGCGGCCAGCGCTGCGTCGATGTCGACCATGTCCTGCTTCTTGCGCACCGCGGCGGCCTGGGCCGCGATCTCTGTTTCCAGCGCGCGGCGCAGGTCCACGATGTGCAGCACGGCGTCCAGCGTAGACAGTTCGGCCGCGTCGATGCGCAGCGCCCGGTTGCCACTGGGGCCGGTGACGTACACGCCGCTGCCTTGCCGGGCTTCCACCACGCCATCTTGGCGCAGCCGCGAGACCGCTTCGCGGATGACGGTGCGGCTGACGCCGAATTGTTCGGCCAGTGCGCTCTCGGTCGGAAGCTTGGCGCCGGGCAGCACTCGACCTTCGTCGATTTCGGCGCGCAGGCGCTTGGCGACGGTATCGGTCAGCGTGGGCGGGGAGGGTAGTCGGGGAAACGCCATTGATGGGGAGGACAGGAAAGGCCGGCCTCCGCTATGGCGGCCAGGGCAGGAGCAGCGTCGATGATAACCGGTAGCCGTCGTGGCCCGGCACACACGCGCTTGGCCCGAGGCCGTGGCGCCATCAGCGTGGCGTCGGCGGCGCGCTGCCGCCCGATTTTGCACGCGCTTCCAGCAGGCAATCGATGAAGCACTGCGCGGCTGGTGTCGGCGGAGAGTCCGCGCGGGTCAGGATCGATACCCGGGCGGCCGGCAGGTCGTGCGCCAAGGGCAACATGCGCAGGCCGCGCGGCAGCAGGCTGTGGTCGAACAGGTTGCGCACGAAGATGCCCAATGCATCGCTTTCGGCAATGATGGCCAACGCAACTGCGATGGATTGGCAGGGGATGACGTCGCGGGGCGCCGGCAGCTTGTGGGCAGCGAAGGCCAGCCGCAGCAGGTTGGCGGGCGCCTGGATATTGCCGGGCAGCAGCCACAGGGCATCGTGCAGTTCGGCCAGGCTGGTGGCCCGGCGCAGCGGATGGCCGGCACGCGCCCCGACCGCGAGCGGCAGCGTGAAGAGCGGGCTGCGCGCGAAGCCGTCGTCGATGTCGCCGTCGTACTCCGTCTGCACCAGGAAATCGTAGCGGCCCGATTCCAGCTGTTCATGGCTATAAGGCGGCGCGACCTCGTTGAATGTCACGGCCACGCGCGGCATGCGCGCGCGGAAGGCGGCCAGCGCGGCCGGCAGGATCGTCAGCGCGGCCGAACTGAAGGCGAGATTCAGCGTGCCGCCTTCGCCATCGCGCATCTGGCCGATCTCTTCCTGCGCCTTGCGCGCTTCCTGCAGGATAAGGATGGCGCGCTTGTATAGGGCTTGGCCGTAGCTCGTCAGTTCCACGCCCCGGGCGCTGCGCCGCACCAGTTCGGCGCCCACGCTCTGTTCCAGCTCGCGCAGGCTGCGCGTCGCCGCGGGCTGGGTGACGAACAGCGCGCGTGCTGCAGCGCGGATGCTGCCGTGTTCGGCCATCAGTACGAAGGCGCGCAATTGGCGCAAGTTCATGGGACGCGCTCCGGATCCGGCGGATCGATTTTCGCCATCGTATAAGAAAAAGTATGCACTGGAACAAAAATGCTGTCTTTTCCTTATCGTCTGTCGTCCGTATATTCGTGTCCACGGGGCAGGCGCAGCGTCCGGATTCACGGACCGGCCGTCACCGGAACGGACATCAAGGGGAAAAAATGTCTATCGCTATCGCCGCCGCGCCGGGGCGGCAGGACCTTCATACGCCGACCATGCGCCGGCGGGTCATCGCCGGCACCACCATCGGCAACGCGCTGGAGTTCTTCGACTTCACCGTCTTCACATTCCTGATGCTGGTCATCGGGCCGCTGTTTTTCCCGGCCGCCTCGGGCTACGGGCAATTGCTCTTGACCACCGCCACCTTCGGCGTCGGCTTCCTGATGCGGCCGGTAGGCGGCATGCTGATCGGATCCTATGCGGACCGCCACGGACGGCGCGCGGCCATGACGCTGACCCTGTGGTTGATGGGTCTGGGCTGCGCACTGATCGCGGCTGCGCCGACCTACGCGCAAATGGGAGTGGTGGGGCCGGTGCTGATGGTGCTGGCGCGGTTGATCCAGGGATTTGCAGCAGGCGGGGAAGTGGGCGCATCGACCACGCTCTTGGTCGAGCACGCGCCGCCCGAGAAGCGCGGCTTCTACTCCAGCTGGCAGTTCGGCAGCCAGTCGCTCGGTGTGATGCTGGGGGCGCTGACGGTGGCCTTGCTGACCGCGGCGCTGAGCAAGGAGCAGATGCAGGCCTGGGGCTGGCGCGTGCCTTTCGTCATCGGCATCCTGACCGTGCCCGTAGGCGCCTACATCCGCCGTAATCTTGAGGAAACGCTGGAGCAGCCCTCCCGTACCGCCGCAGACCATCCGCGGGCCGCGACTGGCCATCAGCCCCTGCGCCGCGTGTTTGCCGAACACAAGGCGCCAGTGGCCAAGGGCATCCTGCTGGTAATCGGAGGCATGGTGTGCGCGCAGATTATCGGGTTCTACATGCCGGCCTACGCCAACAAGGAGCTGGGTCTGCCTGCCACTTCCACCCTGTTCGCCAGCGTGGTGCTGGGCGCCATTGGCTTCCTGCTCGCGCCGTTTGTCGGCATGCTGGCCGACCGGGCCGGGCGCAAGCGGGTGATCTTCTGGTCCCGCGCGGCCACCGTGGCTGCCTTGCTGCCATGCTTCCAATGGCTGGTGTCCGCGCCCAGCACCGGGCGCCTGATGACGGTGATTGCCTTGCTGGCGGTGCTGCTGGCGTTGCAGACCGCGCCTGTCATCACAATGCTGCCGGAACTGTTTCCGAAGGCGGTGCGCACGACCGGAATGTCGGTCGTGTATGGGCTGGGAATATCCGTGTTCGGCGGCTTTGCCCAGTTTTTCGTGACCTGGCTGCTGCACGTCACCGGAAATCCGATGGCGCCGGCCTGGTACCTGATGGTGACCGTGACGCTTTCCACCGTGGTGCTGTTCTGGATCCAGGACCGTACCGGCCATGAAATCGACAACCGCGAGGCATGAGCATGCAGTCCATCACACGCTATTTCTCCTCCAGCTACGCGCAGGCCCGCGACCGCTTCCTGTCCGCCGCGGCGCCCTTGGCCGCGCACGTCCAGTCTTACGCGATCGAGCCGCTGGGCAGCGAAGGCGAACCCCTGGCGACAGACGTGGCGCTGATCGGTGACGCGAACGCCGAGCGGCTGCTGATCATGACCTCGGCCACGCACGGCGTGGAGGGCTTTTGCGGCTCGGGCTGCCAGCTCGCGCTGCTGGATGACGCGCCCATGCTGGAGCGGGCGAGGCGCGCGGGCGTGGCGTTGCTGCTGGTGCACGCCGTCAACCCGTACGGTTTTTCGTGGGTCGCGCGCACGGATGAAGGCAACGTGGACCTGAACCGCAATGCGCAACCCTTCGGCAGCCAGGCATTGCCGGCCAACCCCGGCTATGGCCTGGTTCATGGCCTGCTGCTGCCGCAAGAATGGCCGCCCACGGATCAGAACCGGCAGGATCTCGCGCGCCATATCGAGCAGCACGGCCTGCCCGCCGTGACCCAGGCCGTTTCGCAGGGACAGTACACCCATGCCGACGGCCTGTTCTATGGCGGTGATCGTCCCGCGGCGTCGCTCGTGAACCTGCGCGACATTCTGCAAACCCATGCCAGCCGTTATGCACGCATCGGTTGGATAGACGTGCACACCGGCCTGGGACCGCGGGGCCATGGCGAGAAGATCTATGCGGGCCGCCGCGACGAGGCCGAGGTGGCGCGGGCGCGGCGCTGGTGGGGCGCCGATATCGCCGTGCCATACCAGGGCAGTTCCGCCTCGGTGGACATCACCGGCCATCTGGCAGGTCTGATTTACCAGGCCTGCCCCGATTCCGAACCCACGCTGATGGCTTTGGAGTTCGGCACCCAGCCGTGGGCCGACGTGGTTCTCGCGCTGCGCGGGCGCAATTGGCTGCGCGCCCATCCCGAAGCCGGCGACGCGTTGCGGCGCGAGATCCTGCAGGCGACGCTGGACGCGTTCTATTGCGGCCAGGAAGATTGGCAGGGCATGGTGCTGGGACAAAGCCGGGTGGCGGTGCTTCAGGCGCTGTGCGGGCTGCAAGCATAAGCCCGGAGCAAAACGGCGGCAGCGCTTTTCGGCGGACGTGCTTGGCGCCGGCTGCCTGAGCCGGATGGGGCGTCGGTTGGATGAGTGTCCAAACGGCGCCCTTTTTCTTGCCTTGCAATTGAAATGTTATATCATTTGCTCCTTGTTTGTAATGATATAACATTTAAAGAGGGCAAGAATGAACGGCAAGAAGCAGGGGCGGGTGCGTGAAATTGGCGCAAGAGGCGGTCGGCGGGCACGTTTCACGGGCGGCCTCAAGCCCTTGGCCTGCGCACTGATACTGGCCGCGCCGGCGGCTCAGGCCCAGACGGCGCCGGATGCCGCTGGAGCCAGGACGCTGGCTCCCATCACGGTCTCGGCCAATCCGCTGGGGTTGGACCTGAACAGCACCACGTTGCCGGCATCGGTGCTGGAAGGCGACGAGTTGATCGAGCAGCGCAATGGCACCCTGGGCGACACGCTCAAGAACCTGCCCGGCGTCAATAGCGATACCTTTGGCGGCGGAGCCAGCCGCCCGGTGATCCGCGGCCAGACGGCGCCCCGTGTAAAGGTGCTGTCCGACGGTTCAGAGGTAATGGACGCGTCCGGCATTTCTCCTGACCATGCCGTGACGGTGGAACCGCTGCTGGCCGAGCGCATCGAGGTACTGCGCGGGCCCGCCACGCTGCTGTACGGTGGCGGCGCGATCGGCGGTGTGGTCAACGTCGTGGACAAGAAAATCCCCACGGCGGTACCCGAAAAAGGCATCGAAGCCGAAGCCGAATTGCGCGGCGCCACCGGCACCAAGGAGCGCGCGGGCGCGGTAGGCATCACCGCGGGCGAAGGCCAGTTCGCGGTACGCGTCGAGGGCCTGAAGCGCCGCACCAGCGACTATGACGTGCCGGATTGGCCCGGCGGAAAGCTGGAAGGCTCATACAGCGAATCGTCACAGGGCTCGGTGGGCATGTCATGGATTACGCCGCGCGGCTACGTGGGCCTGGCGTTTACGCACCTGGAAAGCAAATACGGGCTGCCTGGGCATAACCACGAATACGAAGGCTGCCATCCCCACGGCACCCATCTGCACTGCGGCGGCCACGACCATGATCACGAAGAAGAGGGGCACGATCACGACCATGATCACGAACACGGTGGCGTGCCCTACGTTAAGCTGCGCAGCAACCGCCTCGATCTGCGCGCCGAATACCAGGATCCTTTCGCGGGCTTCGAAAAAATCCGCGTGCGCGGAGGGTTGACGGATTACCAGCACGACGAGATCGAAGGCGGCGAGGTGGGCACCCGTTTCAAGAACAAGGGCTACGACCTGCGAGTGGAAATGCAGCACAAGCCAGTTGCAGGCTGGCGCGGCGTGGTGGGCGTGCAGAACGCCTACAGCGATTTCCGCGCAGATGGCGAAGAAGCTTTCCTGCCGCGCAGCAAGACGCGCTCCTATGGCCTGTTCGTGCTCGAGGAATACCAGCTGAACGATTGGCGCTTCGAACTGGGCGCGCGTCAGGACTGGCAGCGCATCTCGCCCACTGGCGGCGCGCAGCGCAGCAGCCTGTCTGGCACCTCTTTGTCGGCCGCGGCCATCTGGGATTTCGCGCCGCAGTATTCGGTGGCGCTTTCCCTGTCGCGCTCGCAGCGCCTGCCCACCGCGCAGGAGCTGTATGCCGACGGGGTGCACCTGGCTACCAACACGTATGAACTGGGCAATCCGGACCTGAGCCGCGAGACTTCGCACAACATCGACCTGACCTTGCGCAAGCACGCCGGCGACACGACGTTCTCGGCCAGCGTGTTCCACAACCGCGTGAAAAACTACATCTACGCCAACACGCTGGACCGCTACGAGGATTTCCGTCTGATCGAATACTCGCAGCGCGACGCGGAGTTCACGGGCGTGGAAGGCGAGCTGCGTCACCAGTTCACGCCGGTGTTTTCGGCTGCCGTATTTGGCGACTACGTGCGCGGCAAACTGACCGGCGGCGATGGCAACCTGCCGCGCATTCCGGCGGCGCGCGCCGGCTTGCGCGCCAACATGAAATGGCAGCAGTGGTCGGGCGGCGTCGAGTATGCGCGTGTGTTCGCCCAGAAGGACATTGCCGCGTACGAGGACAGCACGCCCGGCTACAACATGGTCAACGCAGTGGTCGCGTATCGCGGCCAGTACGGCGCCACGGGCTATGAAGTCTACCTGCGCGGCACCAACCTGCTGAACAAGCTGGCATACAACCACGCGTCCTTCATCTCCACGGTGGCCCCGCTGCCCGGACGCAGCGTGCTGCTGGGCGTGCGCATGACTTACTGACGAATCCATCCCAAGCAGCTAATGCGCCATGGCGGAACGGGTGGATCCCGTTCCGCCATTTTTTCGTTCTACGGGTAGACCCCGATACGTTCCCCGTTGACGCCTACCGGGCCGGGTTCCTAGAATCAAATTTGTGATCACATATCAAAAATAGCATTCAGGGGACGCAGCATGGCCCAACACGATCTCTTCGATCTCCAAGGCAAGGTTGTCTTGATCACCGGCGCGGCAGGCGGTATTGGCGCTGCGCTCAGCCGGGCATATGCCCGGGCGGGCGCGACGCTGGTGCTGACCGACCTGGCGGGGGAAAAGCTCGACGCGCTGGCGTCCGAGTTGCGCGGATCCGGCGCCAAGACCGGAAGCTACGCGCTGCAAGTGGAAGACCGCGCGGCGTGCTCGGCGGTCGTGGCCGAGGCGGTGGCGGCCTTCGGCGGGGTCGACGTGTTGGTGAACTGCGCCGGGGTCAACACCCGCATGCGGCCAGAGCAGTACGCGGAAGACGTCTGGGACCGCATCATCGGCATCAACCTCAAGGGCAGCTTCAACATGTGCCAGGCCGTGCACGCCCAGATGCAGGCGCGCGGCAAGGGCAAGATCATCAATATCGGTTCCATCCTGGCGCTGGCCTCCAATGCCATGACGGCAGCCTACTCGGCCAGCAAGGGCGGCGTACTGCAATTGACCCGTTCCCTGGCCTGCGCCTGGGCCGCCGACGGCATCAGCGTCAACGTTATCCAGCCGGGCTGGATCGACACCGCCTTGTCGCGCCAGGCGCGCGTGGACATTCCCGGACACGCCGAGCGCGTCGTCGCCACCACGCCGATGGGCCGCTGGGGCGAACCCGAAGACCTAGTCGGCCCGGCCCTGTTCCTGGCCAGCGCCGCGTCCGACTTCATGACGGGGGCGAGCGTGGTGGTGGACGGCGGCGTGACGGCGCACATCTGAACGCCTAGCGGCGGCCCGAAAGAACAACGAGGGAACGGCATGCGATTCGAGGAACTCCGGCAGAAGACGCCCGTGCATGAACTGGTGGTGGAAGAAAGCGACTGGGCGCAGCTGACGCGCGCCGAGGCGCTGCGCCTGACGACGCTGTTCCTCGCGGCGCGCCGCTTCGAGGAAAAAATCCTGCAGCTGGACAAGCTGAACCTGGTGCACGGACCGGCGCACTCCAGCATCGGCCAGGAAGGCGCCGCCGCGGGCTGCATCGCGGCCTTGCCGCCGGATACGCTGATGAACGGCACCCATCGCGCCCATCACCAGTGCATCGCCAAGGCCATCAATGCCTTGTACGGCGAGGACCTGGATCCATCCGCGGCGGGCCTGACCCTGGGCATGCGCCAGGAAATCCAGGGGATGATGCATGAGATCCTGGGCCTGAAGGACGGCTGGACCGGGGGGCGCGGCGGCTCCATGCATTTGCGCCGCGCCGAACTCGGCATCATGGGCACCAACGCCATCGTGGCCGGGGGCATCCCGATTGCCTGTGGCCATGCCTATGCGGAAAAGCAGCGCGGCTCGGGCAAGACCATGGTGACGTTCTTCGGAGACGGCGCCGTGCACCAGGGCGCCACCCATGAAGCGATGAACCTGGCGGCGCTTTACAGCCTGCCCATGATCTTCTTCCTGGAGAACAACAAGTACGCGGTGTCCATGAGCGTGGAGCAGTCCACCTACGAAACCGAGCTGCTGACGCGGCCCCAGGGCCATGGCATCGCGGGGGTCAAGGTGGATGGCATGAATCCCTTTGCCACCTGGCTTGCGACGCGTTGGGCGCATGAGCATATTGCCCGCACGGGCCGGCCGGCCTTCATCCTGGCCGAGGTCTATCGCTACTATCACCAGAGTTCGTCGATTCCAGGCAGCGCGTTCGGCTACCGCACGCGCGAAGAAGAAAACGCCTGGAAGGCGCGCGACCCCTGGCTGTTCCTGCAACAGGAGCTGAAGGCTCGCGGCATCCTGCGCGAGAACGAACTCGCGGCTGTCGATGCCACCGTGACCGACGCCGTGGAGGCTGCCGCCGCGTCCTGCATCGAAGGCACCGGTTCGTCGGCGCGCATAAAGGCCAGCCTGTGGCCCGCCGCGGCCAGCGTGGACGAGAACCTCAATAGCGACATGTCGGAGTTCGAGGGCGTGCGCTATGCCGAGGCCGAGGACTATACGCCCGAGGACATGGAACCTCTGTCCTATATCGAGGCGATGTCCCGGGCCATGGGGGCGCGCATGGCCGAGGACGACAGCATCCATGTGTTCGGCGAGGACGTGGCGAACATGGGCGGCGGCACGGTCGGCGCCACGCGCGGGCTGACCGAGAAGTTCGCCGGCCGGCTCGTCAACACGCCCATTACCGAAAACGGATTCTGCGGCCTGGCCACCGGCGCGGCCCTGTCGGGGCTGAAGCCCGTGGTCGAACTGATGTACAGCGACTTCTTCCTGGTGGCGGGCGACCAGTTGCTGAACCAGGCGGGCAAGATCCGCCATCTGTTCAATGGCACGGCTGCAGTGCCGCTGGTACTGCGCGCCCGCATCCCCGGGCCCGAAGGCTACGGCTCGCAGCATTCCATGGACCCGGCTGGGGTATTCGCCCTGTTCCCGGGCTGGCGCATCCTGGCGCCTTCCAACGCCTTCGACTACGTCGGCCTGCTGAACTCGGCACTGCGTTGCAAGGACCCCGTGCTGGTGATCGAGCCGCAGCAACTGCACAAGCGCAAGACACCGGTGCCCAAGGTCCTGGACTATTACATCCCGATCGGCCGCGCCAAGCGCGTGCGCGAGGGTGACCAGATCACGCTGCTGACCACCCTGACCATGGTGGAAGAATGCTGCCGCATGGTGGACGAGACGGGCATCCGCGCGGATGTCATCGATCTGCGCACGCTATCGCAACGCGATATCGATTACGACACTATTGGCCGTTCGGTCATGAAGACGGGCCGCGTCGCCATTGTCGAACAGACCACGCGGGGCGCCAGCCTGGGCGCGCTGATCGCGGATGAGATCCAGCGCCGCTATTTCGATTATCTGGATCAACCGGTCAAGCGCGTCACCGGCCGCTGGGCGCCGCCCGTGGTTTCGCAGGCGCTGGAGCGCGCCGCGCTGGCAGGCGAGGACGACATCCGTTCCCTTATCCAGGAAATGCAGGCCGACAGCGCGCTGTCGGCGGCCCGTTCGGAGAGCGTCCATGCCGCGCGCGCTTGAGGGCAAGACCATACTGATAACGGGCGCGGCTGGTGGAATCGGCCAGGCGACCGCGGAGGTGTGCGCGGAGCAGGGCGCTTCGCTGGTGCTGGCGGACCGCGAGGCCCCGCAGGAACTGGCCGAGCGTTTGGCACGCGACGGCGCGCAGGCACGCGCCATCGCGTTCGACGTGACCGACCGGGCCGCGGCCGAGGCCGCCGTGGCGGCTATTCCGCGCCTGGATGCATTGGTGGCCAACGCGGGCTATTGCCCCTGGGACGATTGGAACGAGACAGGCTGGGACGAGGTTTTCCACCAGGTCATCGATATCAACCTGCTGGGGCTGATGCACTTGACGCGCGCCGCGTTGGCAAAGATGAGCGCGCAGCGCGCCGGCCGCATGGTGCTGGTGTCTTCCGTGGCGGCGCGCATGGGCGGGCTGGCCGCCAGCCCGCATTACGTTGCGGCCAAGGGCGGCACGCACGCCTTCGTCAAATGGCTGGCCCGCAAGGCGGCCGATTCCGGAGTTACCGTCAACAGCGTCGCGCCCGGCGCGACCGAGACGGGCATGACCCGGGGGCAGACTTTCGATGCGAATAGAATTCCGCTGCGGCGCATCGCCCGGCCTCGCGAAATCGCCTTGCCCATCGCCTTTCTCTGTTCCGATGGCGCGAGCTACATCTGCGGCGCCACCCTGGACGTGAACGGTGGCGTCTACATGAATTGAGACGACATGGACAACAGCACACTGGAAGGCCTGCTCGACAAGCAGGAACGCATCACCGTCGCGGACCAGATCTACCAGCGGACCCGCGAGCTTCTGATGAGCGGCGCCGTGCCGCCAGGAGAAAAAGTCACGTTGCGCGGCCTGGCTTCGGTACTGAATACCAGCCCTATGCCGGTGCGCGAAGCCGTCAACAAGCTGGTCGCCGAAGGCGCGCTCGAAATGTTGCCCAGCCGTGGGTTGCGCGTGCCCAAGCCGGGTTTGACCAAGTTCCGCGAAATCGTGCGCATCCGCTGCTGCATGGAGGGCTTTGCTGCGGCCGAAGCCACCAAGATCATGACGGATGCGACGGTTGCGCGTATCCAGCGCCATGCCGACGATTTCGACAAGCTCGGGCATCAGCGCAAGATCGACACCTTGAAGACCATCGAGGCTAACCGCAACCTGCATTTCACGCTGTACGAGGCGGCGGGCATGCCGCTGCTGGTGACCATGATCGAGAACATCTGGCTGCAGATCGCGCCGCTGTTTTCGCTAAGCATGGGCAGCAAGGACCGCAAGTCGGAAAGCTGGGAGTCCTTCAGCCACCACACCGCCCTGCTGGATGCACTGAAACGCCGCGACGCCGAAGGCGCGCGCGCGGCGATCGTGGCGGACATTTCGGACGCTGCCCAGTACATCGAGAAGATAGGCAATCTGGCCAACACATAGAGCGAGTAAGACATGGATATCGAGGTCGTGATGCCCGCCATCGGCGCGGGCACAACGCAGGGCAAGATACTGCAATGGTTGAAGCAGTCCGGCGACACGGTCAAGGTAGGCGATATCCTGGCCGAGATCGAAACCGACAAGGCAGTCATAGAACTGGAAGCCCTGGATGACGGCGTGCTGGACCGCATCCACGTGCCCGCAGGCGATACCGAGGTGCCGGTGGGGGACGTCATTGCGACGCTGATGCGCAAAGGGGGCGGGGCGCGGCCACCCGCCAACCCGCCGCCCGCCGCCGCGCCCGTCAGCGCGCCCATCAGCGCGCCCATTGCGGCGCCCGCTCCGGTTGCCGCTGTCGCCGCGCCTGCCGACGCCCGCTCCGGCCTCGCCGAGCATCGCCTGTTCGCCAGCCCTTCGGCGCGGCGCCTGGCGCGGGCGCTGGGCGTGGACTTGCATGCGCTGGCAGGTAGCGGCCCGAATGGCCGTATCGTCAGGGTAGATATCGAGAACGCCGCGGCCGCGCGGCCCGCGCAGTCCGCGCCTGCCGTTGCGGTTCCTGCCGGCGCCGCGCTGCAGCCGCATACGCCCATGCGCGCCACCATTGCGCGCCGCCTGGTCCAGTCCAAGCAGCAGGTGCCGCACTTCTACCTGACGGTCGATTGCCGCATGGATGCAATGATGGCCGCCCGCGCCGCGCTCAATGCGCGTGGCCAGTCCGCGCCGGAGCCCGTGCGTCATTCCCTGAACGACCTGCTGGCGATGGCGGTGGCGCGGGCGGTGGCACGGGTGCCGGCCATCAATGCGCAATGGACGGACGAAGGCATCGCGCGGCTTGCCCAGGTGGACCTGAGCATAGCCGTGGCGCTGGATTCCGGGCTTATCACGCCCATCGTGCGCAATGCCGACCGCAAGTCCTTGAGCGAGATCTCCGCCGAGATCGCGCAACTGGCCGAGCAGGCGCGCCGAGGCCGGCTGCGGCCCGAACAATACGAAGGCGGCAGCCTGACGCTGTCGAACCTGGGCATGCATGGCGTGCGCGAGTTCGCCGCCATCATCAATCCGCCGCAAAGCGTCATCCTGGCCGCGGGCGCCGTGGTCAGACAGCCCGTAGTCGACGGCGACGACATCCGCGTGGGCCATGTCATGAGCCTGACGCTGTCGGCGGATCACCGGATAGTTGATGGCGCCTTGGGCGCGCGCTTCCTCGGCGCGGTAAAGCAATTGCTGGAGAATCCGATCGAATTGATTCTCTAGCGTCCTGGGCGGGACCTGGACGATTTCCACGGCATCAGCGCGCAGGGTGGACCGCGAACGGCACACAGACCGAGGGCGGAAGCAAGTCGAAGCAGCATTACAAAACGTCTGGAGACAAGGTAATGAAAAAGCAGAAGCAGCTATTCCACATCGCTTGCGCGGCCGCCTTCATGGCCATTGCGCCGGGTGCGTGGGCACAGGCCGACATCAAGATCGGCTACAACAGCGACATGTCGGCCAGCGGCTCGGCCGACTTCGGCGTGTCGGCCCTGTCGGGCGCGCGCCAGGCCGCCGAAGAGATCAACGCGGCTGGAGGCGTGCTGGGGCGCAAGCTGGTCATCGTGCCGCGCGATGACGTGGGTTCGCCGCCCAAATCGATCCAGAATGCCAACGAACTCGTGGACAACGAGAAGGTCGTGGCGATGCTGGGCGGCGTGAACTCCGGCAATATGCTGGCGTGGTTGCATATCGTGCAGCAAAAGAAGGTCCCGACGATTTCGCCGTCGGCCACGGCCACCGAAATCACCAACCGCTATAGCAAGGAACCGGCGAACTACATCTTCCGCGTATCCATGCGCGACCTGGACCAGATTACGCTCCTGGCCGCCTATGCGGCCAAGGCCACCAAGAACAAGAAGATTGCCATCATCGCGGATACCACCGGCTACGGCCAACAGGGCGCCAAGGACGCGGCGCACGTGCTGGGCCTGTACGGCATCACTCCGGTCGCCAACGAGAAGTTCGGTCCCAAGGACACGGACATGTCGTCGCAGCTGAACAAGATCAAGGCCGCGGGCGCGGATACCGTGATTGTCTATGCGCTGGCGGACGCCAATGGGCACCTGATGCGCAGCCAGGAAAAGATCAACTACTTCCCCGTGACGCTGGGTTCCTGGGCCAACCTCAGCCCTCCGTTCCTGCGCATCGCGGGACCGGAACTGGCCAAGAAGATGATCTTCACCGCGTCGATCACCGAGGACTCCACCCCGCAATCCCGCGCCCTTTACGACGCCATCATCAAGAAGGAAGGCAAGCTGCCGACCTACGTTTTCGCCGCCCATGCCTATGACTCGGTCAAGATCCTGGCCGCCGCGATGACCCAGGCCAATTCAACGGACGGCGAAAAGGTGCAGCAGGCGCTGGACAAGCTGGGCAAGGTGGACGGCGTGATCAAGACCTATGCGCCGGCCTTCACCAAGGAAAACCACGAAGCGTTGTCCTACCGCGATTTCCGCCTGGTGCGCTGGATCGACGGCAAGGTCGTGACCGTGGATGACGAGGTCAGCCGCAGCATCAAGCCGGAAGAGCTCAAGCAGTAAGGCGGGCGCCAGCGCCGGCTCCCGGGTTCAGGGCTGGCGCTTGCTCAGGTGGTTGACGAAGAGCTTGGCGGCGGTGGGCAGGGCGTCGAAGGAGCGCACGCAGATCTGGATCTGGCGCCGTGCCCACGGCTCGGTCAGCGGAATGATGCGGATGTCGAACATGACCGAGTAGCGGCGGGCGATGTCCAGGGGCAGCACGCCGATGCCCAGCCCCGAGTTCACCATGAAGCACAGCGCGTCGAAGCCGGTGACCTGCACCTTGAGCTGGATATTGCGCTTTTCGTCGCTGGCCGCGTTGGACAGGATGCGGTTGATTGCGCTGCCGCGATGCAGGCCCACAAAGTCGTGTTCCAGCGCATCGGCGAAGCGGAATCCCGGTTTGTCCTGCAAGGGATGGTCGGCGGGCACCACCAGCGCCAGCGTGTCTTCGCGGTAGGGATGGATCTCCACGTCGTGGTCTGGCGCGGTGCCGGAGAAGATGCCCACGTCGGCCGCGTTTTCGGCGACCGACTTGATGATCGTGGAGGTGATTTTCTCTTCCAGGTCGACCTGTACGTTGGGATAGTCGTTCAGGAAGAGCTTGATGTCCTGGGGCAGGAACTGGGTGATCGCGGAAATATTCGCATGCACTCGGATGAAGCCGCGCAGGCCGCGCGAGTAATCCCGCATGTGCACGGAGATTTCGTCCAGCTCATGCAGGGCGCGCCGCGCCATGGTGGACAGCGCGATGCCCGCCGGGGTCGGGCGGATGCCTTTGTTGGTGCGGATGAGCAGCCGGATCTTGAGGTTCTCTTCCAGCTCGCTGATCCGCTTGCTGATGGCCGCCGCGGCGATGTGTTCGTGTTCGGCCGCCGCGGCGATGGTGCCTTGCTCGACCACGCTGATGAAGAGCTTGAGGGAGGTGGGATCGAGACGCATGGCAAGGCGGGCGGAAAGGCGGACGAGACGGTCCATTGTAGCCATGCCGGGTTTTGTCATCGCGGATGGCGATGGCGGCATCGCTAATCACTGCTGTTGCGGAGGCCGCCGCCAGGGCTATCCTCCCCCAAAAATTTCGCCCGGCCCCAAGCGCGGACCGTGCGGAGCATGACGGATGGAGCGCGAGACAAATGAATCTGCAGAATAGCCAGCTGCTGCGGCAGCAGGCCTACATCGGCGGCGCCTGGTGCGACGCCGACAATGGCGCCACCATCACGGTGCGCAATCCCTTCGACGCCAGCGTGCTGGGCACGGTGCCCAACCTGGGGCAGGCCGAGACCGCCCGTGCCATCGCGGCAGCCGATGACGCCCTGCCGGCCTGGCGGGCCAGGACAGGCAAAGAGCGCGGCGCCATCCTGCGCAAATGGCATGCGCTCATCGAGGCGAACGCCGACGACCTGGCCCTGCTGCTGACGCTGGAGCAGGGCAAACCGCTGGCCGAGGCCAGGGGCGAACTCAACTACGCGCTTTCCTTCGTGGAATGGTTTGCCGAAGAGGCCAAGCGCGTCTACGGCGATGTGCTGCCCCACACCCGCGGCGATCAGCGCATGCTGGCCATCCGCCAGCCCGTGGGCGTGTGCGCGGCGATCATCGCCTGGAACTTTCCCTCGGCATTGGTGACCCGCAAGGTCAGCCCCGCATTGGCCGCCGGCTGCACCGTGGTGCTCAAGCCATCCGAGCTGACCCCCTTTACGGCGCTGGCGCTGGCCTGGCTGGGCGAGCAGGCCGGCATCCCGCCGGGCGTGCTCAACGTGGTCATCGGCGACCCCGCGCCCATCGGCACGGAACTGACGCAGAACCCCACGGTGCGCAAGCTGACCTTTACCGGCTCCACGCAGACGGGCCGGCTGCTGATGCAGCAAAGCGCATCCAACATCAAGAAGCTGTCGCTGGAGCTGGGCGGCAACGCTCCCTTCATCGTGTTCGAAGATGCCGACCTGGACGAAGCCGTGCAGGGTCTGGTGCTGTCCAAGTTCCGCAATGCCGGCCAGACCTGCGTCTGCGCCAACCGCGTCTACGTGCATGCCAGCGTCGCCGATGCCTTCAATGAAAAATTGTTGGCGGAGATACGCCGCATGAAGGTGGGCGGAGGCCTGGAAGACGGCGTCACGCAGGGACCGCTGATCGACCGGCGCGCCGTGGACAAGGTGACCCGCCTGGTGGACGACGCCACCGCGCGCGGCGCGCGTCTGCTGGCAGGCGGCAAGCTGCGCGAGCCCGGTACCCTGCTGTACGAGCCGACGTTGCTCGCGGGTATTACGGATGCCATGGAACTTGCGCGCGAAGAAATCTTCGGGCCGGTGGTGGGCATCAGCACCTTCGAATCCGAAGCGGCCGTGCTGGCGCGCGCCAACGACAGCGCCTCGGGCCTGGCAGCCTATTTCTATACCGCCAACCTGGAACGGGTCTGGCGCATGATGGAGGGGCTGGAGTACGGCATCGTCGGTGTGAACACCGGCGCCGTGTCCAACGAGGTGGGCCCGTTTGGCGGCATCAAGGAGTCGGGCGTGGGCCGCGAAGGCTCCAAGTACGGCATCGAAGAGTTCCTGGAAATCAAGTACGTCTGCCTTGCCGGCAAGTCGTTCAACGCGATTCCCTGACGCCCGCGGATCCAGACATGAGCCAAGCACAGCCCTCCCTCCGCGATGCGGATCAGTTCGATTATGTGATCGTGGGGTCCGGCGCGGCCGGTTCCATCCTGGCCAACCGCCTGAGCGCGGACGGTTCCACCGTTTGTGTGCTGGAGGCCGGTCCGCCTGACCGCAGTCCCTATCTGCACATTCCCGCCGGCTTCATCAAGGCGGTGTTCAATAAGAAGTACGCCTGGCAGTTCAGCAGCGAAGGCACGGCGCAGACCAACGGGCGGCGAGTGCCGATTCCGCAGGGGCGCACCCTGGGCGGTTCGACTTCCATCAACGGCCTGGTCTACAACCGCGGCCAGGCGGCGGATTTCGATCATTGGGCGGCGCTGGGCAACACCGGCTGGTCCTATGACGAGGTGCTGCCGTACTTCAAGTCCATGGAACGGCGCGTGGGCGGCGAGGACCGCTACCGCGGCCGCAAGGGCGAGCTGCCGGTTACGGACATAGACTGGATCCATCCGCTGTGCGAGGCCTTCATTGCCGGTGCGGTGGAGCAGGGCATTCCCCGCAATCCCGACTACAACGGCGCGGAACAGGCCGGTGTGGGTTACTTCCAGCGCACTATCGACCGCGGCTGGCGCATGAGCACGGCCAAATGCTTCCTCAAGCCCGCCATGGGCCGAAAAAACCTGGAAGTGCGGACCTACGCGCAGGCAACGCGCATTCTGTTCGACGGCGGCAAGGCGGCGGGCGTCGCCTACTGCCATCCGGCGCATCCTTCGCAAGTCCGCGCGGTGCGCGCGCGCCGCGAGGTGATCGTGTCCTGCGGCGCGATCAACACGCCGAAACTGCTGCAGCTATCCGGCCTGGGGCCGGCAGAGCTGCTGCGCCAGCACAACATCGACGTGGTCTGCGACCTGCCCGGCGTGGGCGAGAACCTGAGCGACCATTATTCGGTGCGCGTCGTTGCGCGCGTGAAGAACAGCCAGACCATGAACCAGCTGGTCAAGGGGCTGAGCCTGGCCGGCCAGATCAGCCGCTGGCTGATGAAGCGTCCCAGCATCATGGCGTTGAGCCCGTCGCTGCTGCACTACTTCTGGAAGTCCACGCCAGACTTGGCGCTGCCCGACCTGCAAGGCGTTTTCACGCCCGCCAGCTACAAGGAAGGCTATGTGGGCATGCTGGACGACTTCCCCGGCATGACGGCGGGCGTCTGGCAGCACCGGCCGGAAAGCCGTGGGCAGGTGCGCATCCGCTCGGCGGACCCGCTGCAGGATCCCGTGATCCTGGCCAACTACCTGGAGAACGAGCGCGACCAGATGACGCTGGTGCGGGGCATCCGGCTGGCGCGCCAGCTGCTGCGTTCGCAGGCCCTGTCGCCGTACTTCGAAAGCGAGGTGCTGCCCGGCCCGATGTGCGAATCCGATTCCGAACTGCTGGATTTCGCGCGCCGCTATGGCGTGTCGTCCTATCACGTCAACGGCACGGCCCGCATGGGACAGGCCGATGACAAGTACGCGGTGGTCGATCCACAGCTGCGGGTGCACGGCGTTGGCAACCTGCGCGTCATCGATTCCTCGGTGATGCCGGCCATGCCTTCGGCCAACATCTGCGCGGCCACCATGATGATCGGCAACAAGGCCGCCGACCTCATCAAACAATCCTGAATTGCCAATCAGCGGTCACCAGAGTGATCCAGAAGGAGACAAGATGTACCTCAAGCATTTCCCCAAGACGATGAAATCCCTGCTGCTGGCGGCGGCGCTTGCAGGCGCCAGCGGCGCCGCCTTGGCCGACGATATCAAGATCGGCTTCAACAGTGATATGTCGGCCACCGGTTCGGCGGATTTCGGCATTTCCGCGCTGGCGGGCGCGCGCCAGGCGGCCGACGAACTGAACGCGGCCGGCGGCGTGCTGGGCAAGAAGGTCGTCATCGTCGAGCGCGATGACGTGGGCGCGCCTCCGAAGGCCATCCAGAATACGAACGAGCTGGTCGACAACGTCAAGGTCAACGCCATGCTGGGCGGCGTCAACTCCGGCAACATGCTGGCCTGGCTGCATCTGGTGCAGCAGAAGAAGATTCCGACGATTTCGCCGGTGGCCACCGCGACCGACATCACCGGCCGCTACGCCAAGTCGCCGGCCAACTACGTGTTCCGCGTGTCCATGCGCGACCGCGACCAGATCGCGCTCCTGGCGGCCTACGCCGCCCGCGCCAGCAAGACCGGCAAGGTCGCCATCATCGCCGACACCACGGGCTACGGCCAGCAAGGCGCCAAGGATGCGGTCGAGATCCTGGCCCTGCACAAGATCACGCCCGTGGCCAACGAGAAGTTCGGTCCCAAGGACACGGACATGTCGTCGCAGTTGAACAAGATCAAGAGCTCGGGCGCCGATACGCTGATCGTCTACGCCTTGGCGGATTCCAATGCGCACGTCATGCGCAGCCTGGAAAAGATCAACTACTTCCCGACCACGCTGGCCTCCTGGGCCAACCTGAGTTCGCCGTTCCTGCGCATCGCCGGTCCCGAGCTGGCCAGCAAGATGATCTTCACGGCGTCGATCACGGAAGACTCCTCGCCGGAATCCAAGGCGCTGTACGACACGCTGATGAAGCGCGATGGCCGGGTCCCGACCTACGTTATGGCCGCGCAGGCTTATGACTCCGTCAAGCTCATTGCCGCGGCCATGGAGCAGGCTAAATCGGCCGAAGGCGAGGCGGTGCAGGCGGCGCTGCAGAACCTGGCGCAGGCCAAGGGCGTCATCAAGACCTACGAAAAGCCGTTCACCGCGGAAAACCACGAAGCGCTGTCCGTGAAGGACTTCCGGCTGGTGCGCTGGATCGACGGCAAGGTGGTGACGGTCGATGACGAGTACACCCGCGCCATCAAGCCGGAAGACCTGAAGCTGTAAGGCGGCGCGGCAACGATAAGGATCTCTCCCCGGGGCGCGGAAGCGCCCCGGGGAGTCGTCAATAGGGGGGCATCCAGCATGCAAATACTACAAGCCATCTTGAGCGGGCTGGCCATGGGCAGCGTCTATGCCCTGGTCGCGTTCGGGTTCAGCATCACGTACACCACGACCAAGACCTTCAACTTCGGACAGGGCGCGTTCCTTGCGCTGGCCGGCCTGATCGGCATCAGCGCCATTCTGCTGGTCAGCCAGGGCAAGCTGATCGGCTTTCCGAATCCGGAAGACGTGACCTGGGGGACATTCCTGTTCGCCCTGCTGGCCGCGATGCTGGTACTCAGCCTGCTGGGCTACGTGCTCTACGTCACCGCCATCCGCCACTTCGTGGGCGAGGCGGGGCTGTCTTGGGTGATGAGCACAATCGGCTTCGGCATCATCATCCAGAACCTGGCGTTGCTGATTTGGGGCCCGGCCCCCATTGCGGTGGCTTCGCCCCTGGGCGAGGGCGTTATCACCGTCCTGGGCACCGGCGTGCGCCCGCAGGAGATCCTGGTGTTCGGCACCACGCTGGTGCTGATGATCGTGTTCGACTGGGCCTTGCACAAGACCAAGATGGGCAAGGCGGTGCGGGCGGTGGCTTTCAGCAAGACCGCCGCCAGCCTGATGGGCATCAATGCCAATGCGGTGGCGGTCGCCGTGTTTGCAATCAGTTCCGCGCTGGCCGCGATCGCGGGCGTGATGGTTGCGCCGATTGCGACGGCTTCGGTCTTCGTGGGCACGCTGCTGTCGCTGAAGGCCTTCTCGGCCGCGATCCTGGGCGGCCTCGAGAATCCTCGCGGTTGCATCTTCGGCGGCTTCCTGATCGGGCTGCTGGAGTCGCTGATCGGCCTCTGGTATTCGAACCTGCGCGAGATCGCGGTGTTTGCGCTGATCATCGTGGTGCTGTATTTCCGCCCGGCTGGCATTCTCGGCCGCGTGCATGCGGAGAAAGTATGAAGCTCTCCAAAATCCTCATCCCCCTGGTCATTGCGGCGCTCGCCATCGGTTATGCCTACTCGGGCCTGAATGACTTCTATCTGCTGATCCTATTCAACATCGGGGTCTATTACATTGCCGCCACCGGCTTCAATATCCTGGTCGGCCAGACCGGACAGAAGTCCTTGGGCCATGCCGGCCTGTTCGGCGTGGGCGCCTACACGGTGGCGCTCCTGACCGTGAATTATCAGGTCGACCCCTGGTTGGCGCTTGCCTGCGCCGCGGTCGTGTCCGCGATTTTTGGCGTGGTGATCGCGATTCCCGCGCTGAAGGTCAAGGGCCCCAGCCTGGCCATGGTCACCATCGCCTTCGGCCTTCTGATCGAGAAAATCGTGTCCGAATGGACCGACGTGTTCAAGGGGCAGGAAGGTTTTTATGGCATTACTGGCCTGACGTTCGGCGGTGCCACGCTGGACAGCCGCCAGTGGGTAGTGGTGGTCGTGGTGCTCGGCCTGGCGCTGCACGCCATGACCTCGCTGCTGCTGAACGGACGTTTCGGACGCGGCTTTGCCGCCGTGCGCACCTCCGAAATCGCGGCCGAGAGCGTGGGCATCAGCGTGTACCGCTTCAAGATCCTGGCTTTCGCCATCAGCGCGATCACCTGCGGCATTGCGGGCGGGCTGGTGGCGCAGCAGAACCAGTACATCAACTCCGACTTCGTCAATTTCAACCTGTCGGTGTTCTTCCTGGTGCTGGTGCTGTTCGGGGGTCGCACCCCGGGCGGCTCCTTCCTGGGCGCGGTCGTGTTGACGGTTATCGACGCCATGCTGGCGCGTTGGCCGGAAGTTCAGCATTTTGCCTACGGCCTCATCCTGCTGTTCGCGCTCTACGCCATGCCTGAAGGGTTGGCCGGCCTGCTGGCGAAGGTGCTGCCCAAGCGCGGCCAGCGCGAGGCGCTGGCGGCCCGGGCGGGCGATGCCGACTGGACTCCGGCGCCGCCGGCCTCCCGCGGCGGCGCGGCATCCAGCTTCCTGGAAGTGAAGGACCTGTACAAGGCGTTCGGCGGCGTCGTGCCGACCAACAAGGTGTCGTTCACGCTGGAGCAAGGCGCCGTGGTGTCGTTGATCGGCCCCAATGGCGCCGGCAAGACCACCACGCTGAACCTGTTGTCGGGCCTGGTGGTGCCGGACGCTGGCAGCATTCGGTTCAAGAACCGTCAGATGGTCGGCCTGTCGCCCAATGAGATCGCCGCATCGGGTATTGGCCGCACGTTCCAGAACCTGAAGCTGTTCGACGGGCTGAGCGCCCTGGAGAACGTGATGGTGGGTTTCTACCGCGTGCAGAAATCCAGCTTCTTCTCCAATCTGCTGGGCCTGCCCGCGAGCCTGGCTGAAGAGCGGCGCATCCGCCAGCAGGCGTATGCCATCCTCAAGTTCTTCGAGCTGGACCGTTATGCGGACGAGCCCGCCAACAGCTTGCCCTACGGCTTGCAGCGGCGCCTGGAAATCGCCCGCGCGGTCGCGGCGATGCCGGACCTGCTGCTGCTGGACGAGCCGGCCGCGGGCCTGAATCCGGCTGAAACTGAGCAACTGACCGAACTCATCGTGAAGCTCAAGAACATGGGCCTGACCATTCTGCTGATCGAGCATCACATGGACCTGGTCATGGCCATTTCCGACCACATCGTCGTGCTGGACTACGGCGTGAAGATCGCCTCGGGGCTGCCGAACCACATCCAGGAGAATCCGAAAGTCATCGAAGCCTACCTGGGCGCGCCGGCATAGGAGACCGCAATGAGCCGTTTACTGGACATCAAGAACCTGGCGGTGAGCTATGGCGCCGTCAATGTCCTGAAGCAGGTGTCGCTGCATGTGGACACGAACGAGATCGTGACCATCATCGGCGGCAATGGCGCAGGCAAGAGCACCATGATGCGCGCCTTGTCGGGCATCGAGAAATCCACCGGCGACATCGCGTTCGCCGGGCAGGACATGGGCGGAGTCAGCGCACACAAGCGCGTCGGGCTGGGCATTGCCCATGTGCCCGAAGGCCGCCAGGTGTTCCCTGACCAGACCGTCCACGACAACCTGATGCTGGGCGCCTTCCTGCGCAAGGAGTCACCCGCCGAACTGGCCGCGGAAATCGAGAACTGCTTCGCGATGTTCCCGCGCCTGAAAGAACGGCGCGACCAGTACGCGGGCACGCTGTCGGGCGGCGAACAGCAGATGCTGGCGATCTGCCGCGCGCTGATGAGCAAGCCGCGCATCCTGATGCTGGACGAGCCTTCGCTCGGCCTGGCACCGCTGATCGTGGCCGAGATTTTCAAGATCATCAAGTCGCTGAAAGAGCGCGGCATGACGATTCTGCTGGTCGAGCAGATGGCCAATCAGGCGTTGGCGATTTCCGACCGCGCATATGTCCTGGAAGTGGGCTCCATCGTGATGGAGGGCACGGGCCAGGAGTTGTTGGCCAGCGAGCGCGTGCGCGAGGCCTATCTGGGCAAACACAAGAGCTGACGAGGCAATCATGTCATCCAAACCATTGAGCGGAATCCGAGTGCTGGAATTGGGCCAGCTGATCGCCGGACCGTTCGCCGCCAAGATGCTGGGCGAATTCGGCGCCGAGGTCATCAAGATCGAGCCGCCCGGCAAGGGCGATCCGCTGCGCAACTGGCGCCTGATCCACGACGGTACGTCCGTCTGGTGGCAGGTTCAGTCGCGCAACAAGAAGTCGGTCAGCCTGGACCTGCGCAAGCCCGAGGCGCAGGATCTGATCCGGACGCTGGTCAAGGACATCGACGTGGTGGTCGAGAACTTCAAGCCCGGCACCATGGAAGGCTGGGGACTGGGGTGGGAGGAACTGCGCGCCATCAATCCGCGCCTGGTGATGCTGCGCGTGTCGGGCTATGGCCAGACCGGCCCGTACCGTGATCTGCCCGGCTTCGGCGCAATCGGTGAAGCCATGGGCGGCTTGCGCCACCTGAGCGGCGAGCCGGACCGCACCCCGGTACGCGTCGGGGTGTCCATCGGCGATTCGCTGTCGGCGTTGCACGGGGTCATCGGCATCCTGCTGGCGCTGCGCGCCCGCGACCAGAACGGCACCGGCCAGATGATCGACGTGGCGCTGTACGAATCCGTATTCAACATGATGGAAAGCCTGCTGCCGGAATACTCGGTGTTCGGAGAGATCCGCCAACCCGCCGGCAGCAGTCTGCCGGGCATCGCGCCCAGCAATGCCTACCGCTGCCAGGACAACAAATATGTGCTGATCGCCGGTAACGGCGACAGCATCTTCAAGCGGCTGATGGGTGTGATCGGCAGGCTTGACCTGGCCGAGGCCCCCGAGCTGGCGAACAACGCCGGCCGCGTGAAGCATGTGGTCATGCTGGATGACGCGATTTCGCAATGGACGGGCCAGCATCCGCTGGACGAGGTGCTGGCGCGCTTGAACGATGGGCAGATTCCGGCCGGGAAGATCTATGACGTGGCCGACATCGCGGCCGACCCGCATTACCGGGCGCGCGGCATGATCCTGGATGGCGCGCTGCCCGACGGCACGCCGGTGCAGGTGCCGGGCATCGTGCCCAAATTGTCGGAAACCCCGGGCGAAGTGCGCAGCTCCGCGCCGGCGCTGGGCCAGGACACCGACGAGGTGCTGGGCGGCCTGGGCATAGACGAGGCGCAACGCCAGGACTGGCGCGCGCGCGGCATCATCTGAGGAAAGCGGCCATGAATATGACCAACCCCGGAACCAACGCCAGCCGCCAGCGGCTGTACATCCAGGAGGTCGCGCCCCGCGACGGCTTCCAGAACGAAAAGCAGTTCATCGAAACGCAGGACAAGATCGCATTCATCAACCGGCTGTCCACCAGTGGTTTCGCCAAGATCGAGGCGACTTCCTTTACCTCGCCCAAGGCGATCCCGGCCTTGCGCGATGCCGAAGTCGTGATGCACGAAATCGAGCGTCATCCGGACGTCGTCTATACGGTGCTGGTGCCGAACGTGCGCGGCGCGCAGCGGGCGCTTGAGTGCAAGGTTGACGAGGTCAACCTGGTGATGTCGGTCAGCGAGACCCACAATCGCGCCAACCTGCGCATGACGCGCGAGCAGTCATTCGAACAATTGAGCGATGTGGTCAACGCGGTCCGCGGCAGCCGGGTCGCCATCAATGTGTCTCTGTCCACGGTATTCGGCTGCCCCATGGAAGGCGACATCAACGCCTTCGAGGTATTCGAACTGGTGGGACGCTTTGCCGCGCTGGGCGTGGACGGCGTGACGCTGTGCGACACCACCGGCATGGCCTATCCCACGCAGGTCGGCAAGATCGGCCGCGAGGTCCGCAAGCTGTTCCCCGGCCTGACCACGACCATGCATTTCCACAATACGCGCGGCATGGCGCTGGCCAACACCCTGATGGCCATCGAAGCCGGTATCGACCGCTTCGACGCGTCGCTGGGCGGCCTGGGCGGTTGCCCCTATGCACCCGGTGCCAGCGGCAATGTCTGCACGGAAGAGCTGGTGCACATGCTTGAGTTGATGGGCTACGACACTGGCGTGGACCTGGACGCCATACTGGGTATCTCGGCGACCTTGCCCGCGCTGGTGGGGCATGACATCCCCAGCCAGCTGCTCAAGGCGGGGCCGCGCCTGACCCTGCACCCGGCGCCAGACTTTGGCGCTTGAATTCGGCGCCCGATCTGGGCGCTTGATATGACGGCGAGGGCAGGCCGGGCGCGTGTGCTAATTTCCATGCATGCCGCCTGGTCCGGAGCCCGCCATGTTGAAGTTCGCCGCCAATCTTTCGATGATGTACACGGAACACGCGTTCCTGGATCGCTACGCGGCCGCTGCGGCGGACGGGTACACCGGGGTGGAATGCATGTTTCCCTACGAGGCGCCCGCCGCCTTCGTGCGCGAGCGCATGGACGCGGCGGGCGTCACCCAGGTGCTCTTCAATGCGCCGCCCGGCGTTGCCGCGCGCGGCGAACGCGGCCTGGCTGCCTTGCCGGGTCGGCAGGAGGAGTTCCAGGCGGGCATTGAGCAGGCGCTGTGCTATGCCACGGCGCTGGCTTGTCAGAACATCCATGTGATGGCGGGCCTGGTCCCACCCGACGCGTCGCGCGAGGCCATGCTGGATTGCTACCGCGAGAACCTGGATTGGGCGGCGCGCCAGGCGCGCTCGGCCGGGGTCACCGTGCTGATCGAGCCGATCAATACCCGCGATATTCCCGGCTATTTCCTGAACCGCCAGGACGACGCGCACGCCGTTGTGCAAGCCGTCAACGCGCCCAATCTGAAAGTGCAGATGGATCTCTACCACTGCCAGATCGTCGAGGGCGACGTCACCATGAAGTTGCGCGAATACTTGCCCACCGGGCGGGTCGGCCATCTGCAGATCGCCGGGGTGCCGCTGCGCCAGGAGCCCGATCGCGGCGAACTGGACTATGGCTGGGTGTTCGACGTGTTGCGCGAACTGCGGTACAGCGGCTGGATAGGCTGCGAGTACCGTCCTGCCGCCGGCACCTCGGCCGGCCTGCGCTGGTTGTCCGCCGCCCGTACCTGAGGTCCGCGGGACTTCGGGTTTTTCCGGTGATGTGCGCGGACGCTTCGGGTCGGATAATAAATCATTAATATGTTAAATAAATGGGCAAGCGAGGAGAGCGCGACATGTTCAAAGGCGTAGTGCGGCGGGCCTTGCTCGCGGCGGCGTTGACCGGGTTTTCAGCCATTGCCGGCCAGGCCGCGGCCGGGTTTCCGGACCATCCGATCCGCTGGCTGGTGCCATTCAGCGCGGGCGGTGGCAGCGACATCGCGACCCGCATCGTCGCCAAGCACGTGGGCGATGCGCTGGGACAACCGGTTGTCGTGGAAAACCGGCCGGGCGCTGCCACGATCGTCGCCGCGCAGGAAACCGCTCGTGCCGCGCCCGACGGCTACACGCTGTTGACCGCAGGAATGAGCACGCTGGCACTGAATCCCTGGCTATACCAGAAGCTGCCCTACGACCCGGGAAAGGATCTGACGCCGGTTTCCACGCTGGTATCGCTGCCCATCGTGCTGGTCGTGTCGCCGGATTCTTCGATGCATACGCTGGCGGACGTGAAGGCTTATCTCAAGCGCGACAAGCCGGGCAGCTACGCATCGCTGGGCGTGGGCAGCCCCCATCACCTTGCCATGGAGCTTTTTCTGGATACCATCCAGGGCCGGGCCACGGCCATTCCGTACAAGGGCACGCCGCCCGCCCTGCAGGACGTGGCTGCTGGCGTGGTGCCGATGATGATGGCCGACCTGGCCGCCGCCCGTCCGCTGATCCAGGCGGGCAAGTTGCGTGCCATCGCGGTGCCGGCCGCGCAGCGTTCCGGGCAATTGCCGCAAGTGCCCACATTCGCCGAGGCGGGTGGCCCGGCCTTTGAGGCGGCCGCCTGGCAGGGCGTGGTTGCGCCTGCCGGCACGCCCGCTCCGGTGGTCGAAAAACTAAGCGGGGCAATCGCGCAGGCCTTGCGTTCGCCTGAGGTGGCCGAACAGCTCAAGCTGCAGGGCATGGAGCCCACGGGAAGCACTCCGCAGGCCTTCGCGGATTACGCACGCAAGGAATACGAGCGTTGGGGCGCGGTGATCCGGAGCAAGAACATTTCCGCTCAATGACGGCGGACGGTAACAGCCGCCGCAAGGTGTAACCGGCGCGCGCGCGAGCACGGCGCGGGCGTACGATAAAGGCACGTACATCCTGCCCGGCAGCCCGGGCAAGGAGCACATCATGTCTCTGATCGTAGCAGCCCGGTTCGAAGGTTTCGAGGCGGCGCAGGCCGCGGCCGAGCGTCTCTCGGCCAGTGGCTTTCCCCACTGGGACATCAACACCTTCTACGTGAATCCGGCGGGCGAGCATGGCCGCTATCCCTTGGGTGGCGACCGCCGTTCCGACCCGGACTCGGGGCGCGCCGACATCGGGGCGTTCCTGGGCGCCGGCGCCGTAGGGGCCGGCTTTGCGGTGTTTGGCGGGTTCGTGATGTCCGAGATCAGCGACTCCACGCCGCTGATCCTGGCCGCCGCCGGGGTGGGCGCCTATCTGGGATCGCTGTTCGGCGCTTTGTGGGTGACGGGCCACGGCAGCACCCAGCATGGCCACTTCAACCCCGATTCGCATGCCGAGATCCGCCAGGCCGGGGTGATGGTTGCCGTGCGCACACGGCCGCAGCGTGAAATGCTGGCGTGCCGCATCCTGCGTGACGCCGGCGGCGCGGACGTGGAACATGCCAACGGCCGCTGGCGCAACAACCACTGGGAAGACTTCGACCCGTTGGCGCCGCCCCAGCGCGAGATCGGATTCGGCTGAAGCGGCATCGGACCGCGGCGGCGACGCGCGTCCGCGCTCAATCCGGCGCGGGCGTGGGGGCGGTATTTTGCCGTCGGGCCGTGGCGGCGCAGCCCGCGGAAGCCACGATGATGCCGCAGATGGCCAGCCATTGCGTTTGCGACAGCTGTTCGTTCAGTACGATTACACCTGCCAGCGCACCCATGGCGGGCTCCATGCTCAGCAGCACGCCGAAAGTCTTTTGCGGCAGGCGCCGCAACGCCACCATTTCCAGCGAATAGGGCAAGGCACTGGACAGCACGCCCACCGCAATGCCGGCCAGGATCAAGGTCGGATCCAGCAGGGCCGTGCCGGCATGCGCCGCGCCGATGGGCAGCGCCACCAGCGTCGCCGCCGTCAGCCCGAGCGACGTGGCCTGTCCGCCATGCACGTTGCCGGCCATCTTGCCGAAGATGATGTAGAGCGCCCAGCACACCGCCGCGCCCAGTGCAAAGGCGATGCCGACGGGATCCAGGTCATGCACCGATTGCCCCGTGGGAATCAGCAGCACCAGGCCGGCGATGGCGCAGCCGATCCAGACGAAGTCGATGGCGCGACGTGACAGTGCCACCGCCAGGGTCAACGGGCCGATGAACTCGATGGCGATGGCCACGCCCAGCGGCAGCGTGCGCAGGGCCATGTAGAACAGCAGGTTCATGCAGGCCAGCGTCACGCCATACAGCGCGATCTTGGCCGCCGCCTGGCGCGTCAGCGGAAAGCGCCACGGGCGCCAGATCGCCACCAGGATCAGCGCGCCGATGGCGATCCGGTAGGCGGTCGTGCCTTGGGCGCCCACCATGGGAAAGAGCGACTTGGCAAACGAGGTGCCCACGCACAGCGAGGCCATCGCGCCGATCAGCGACAGCACGGGGAGCAGGGTGGAAGAAGACGCGTTGCGTCCGGTGTTCAGGGTGGCGGCGGTCATGGCAAGGGTGGAAAAGCTCGCTACGTATCGGGACGGCAGGGGACTATAGGGACGGCAGGGGGCGTCAGGCGTTTCAGGGCGTCAGGTGTTCGGCGGTGGAGTAGAGCACATACAGGGCCAGGCCGAGCATGACGGCACCGAGCAGGCCCTGCTGCATCCGCAGGAACCAGGGGTTGCGGCCTACCCAGCCCCGGATGCGCGAGGCGCCGTAGGCGAAGAAGCTGCCATAGGGCAGGCTGAGTACCTTCATCGTCACGCCCAGCACCAGCATCTGTATCCACACCGGGCCGTTGTCGGGCGTGGTGAACTGCGGCAGGAACGCGATCATAAACAGCAGCACCTTGGGATTCAGCAGGTTTGTCGTGAATCCCTGCCAGAAGGCGTCGCGCGCGTCCCCGGGCCGCGCCGCCAGCGACACGTCGGCCGAGCGCGCGCAGCGGATGATGGCCTTGATGCCCAGATAGCCCAGGTACAGGCCTCCGGCCGCCTTGATGCCCATGAACAGGGACGGAAATGCCTGCAGCACCGAAGCCAGGCCCAGCACCACCGCCGGCACCTGGATGAATCCGGCGGCGACATTGCCCAGGACACTGTGGAAGGCAGGGCGGAAGCCCTGCGTCATGCCCCGGGAAAGCGTCAGCGCCATGTCGGGGCCCGGCGTGAGTTTGAGCGCCGCGTCGGCGGCGAGGAACAGCAGAAAAAGCTGGAGTGACGGCATGATACGGGGGTGGGACGTACCCGCGGCGCGGGCAGAGGGCTTCCAGTGTAAGCAAGCCGGAAGATAAATTCCTGCATCCCGGCGGGCGGAAATGAAGTTTCCCTTCAAAATGGGGTCGGATTCCGTCGCAGCCGGGCTTAGAATCTATCCGCGGGCGTTTCCCGGCCTGCTTCCAGCCGTTCCGAGACCCGTTCCGAGGCCCTTATGGAACTAGACGATTTCGACCTCCAGATCCTGCAAAGCATGCAGGAAGACAATCAGCGCACGAGCCAGGAAGTTGCGCAGCGCGTGAACCTGTCGCCGGTCTCGTGCCTGCGCCGGATGAAACGCCTGCGCGAGTCCAAGATCGTGCTGGGCGACGTTTCCGTGGTCGACCCCGCCGCAGTGGGCCGGGCGATCATGATGGTCGTGCTGGTGACGCTGGAGAGCGAGCGCGCCGACAAACTCGACCAATTCAAGCGCGCGATGCAGTCCGCGCCGGAAATCATGCAGTGCCTGTCCGTCACGGGCGAGGTGGACTTCGTGCTGACCATCACCATGCGCGACATGGCTGAGTACGAGGCCTTTGCCCAACGCAATTTCTGGGGCAATCCCAACGTCAAGCGCTTTTCCACCCTGGTGGTATTGAATCGAGCCAAGTACGGGATGACGGTGCCGGTGGGCTGATTCCCGGGCGCTGCCTTGCGCCGGAACGCGGCGCGTTTTCGCGACATCCAACCCCATATGCAAGCAAGACGCCACGCCATCCCGGCGAGGGCTTCGCGCCTGCATCCATCGTATCGGGGGCGGAGATGAAAGCGATTCATGCAAGATGGTTCTACGCACTGGCCTTGGTCAGCTGCAGCGTGTTTGCCCACGGCAATGGGCCGACGGATCCGCAGATCGCGGCCATTGTCGTGGTGGCCAATCAGGTCGACATCGACGCCGGCAAGCTGGCGCGGGACAAGACCGGCAACAAGGATGTCCGCGAGTTCGCCACGTTGATGGTGACGGATCATTCCGCCGTCAACAAGTCGGCTAGCGAACTGGTGCAGAAGCTCAAAGTCGCGCCTGAACCGAACGCGACCAGCGACAGCCTGCAACAAGGCGGCGACAAGAACCTGGCCGCGCTCAAGGGGTTGAATGGCGCCGCCTTCGACAAGGCCTATGTCGACCACGAAGTGGCCTATCACGAGGCTGTAATCCAGGCGCTGGACACGACCCTGATTCCCGGCGCGCACAATGCGGAACTGAAGGCCTTGCTGGTCAAGGTGCGGCCCGCATTCCTCGCACACCTGGAACACGCCAGATCCCTGCAAAAGAGGCTCAACGGTGGCTGATCCTTCCCCACTCGCGGCGAGAGGGCGCGCCGCCGTGGCCGCCCTGTGCGCGGGGCTGGCGCTGGCTGGCGGGCCCGCAAGCGCCCAACAGGCCCCGCCCGGCACGCAGCTGGCCGAGCATGTCGTAACCATAGAAGGGATGCAGTTCATGCCAGCGACGCTGATGGTCAAGCGTGGCGACACGGTCACCTGGATCAACAAAGATCTGGTCCCGCATACCGCGACCGCCGTTTCCAAAGCGTTTGATTCGGGTGTGATCGCGTCGGGCGCGTCCTGGACCTACACTGTGCGGGAGGAAGGGAGCAGCGCCTATGTCTGCCTGTTCCATCCGACCATGCAGGGAACCCTGATTGCGCAATGATGCGCGGGCGGAGGCCTGACCCATGACTGCACTTGCGGCGCTGGCGCCGACGCCGGCCGAGGATGATGACCTGGCCCTTGCGCATCGCATTGCGGCGGGCGAGGAAACTGCATTCGAATTGATGATGCGGCGGCACAACCGACGCCTCTACCGCCTGGCGCGCGCCACGCTGCGTAACGATGCCGACGCCGAAGACGCCCTGCAGGAGGCCTATCTGGCGGCCTACAGGCACATCGGAGATTTCCGCGGCGAATCGACGCTGTTCACCTGGCTGTCGCGGCTGTTGCTCAACGAGTGCTACGGCCGGTTGCGCAAGCACAGCCGCCGCGAGGCGCTGTTTCCCATCGCCGACGATATAGAGCATGAGGTTGATGCGATGACCATCAACGACTTCGACCCGCCATACCACGCCGCCGCCCGCGCCGAAATCAGAGGCTTGCTGGAAGCGCGGCTGGACTCCTTGCCCATCGCGTTCCGCACCGTGTTCGTGTTGCGCTCGGTCGAGGAACTGTCCGTAGAGGAAACGGCGCGCTGTCTGGACATCCCCGAGGCCACCGTCCGCAGTCGCCACTTCCGCGCCAATGCCTTGCTGCGTGAAGCGCTCGCGCGGGATATCGGGGCGGTGGAGAAGAGCCTGTTTGAGTTCGATGGGGATGATTGCGACAGGGTGGTTGCGCGGACGCTGGCGCGGTGGCGAGCATAAGCAGCCTGCGCGTTCATTTCGCGCCCCGCAACCGCAGTGCATTGAAAATCACCGAAGCCGAACTCAGGCTCATCGCCAGCGCTGCGATCATGGGCGACAGCAGCCATCCCGTGAAGGGATAGAGCAGGCCGGCCGCTATCGGCACGCCGATGCCGTTGTAGATGAAGGCGAACATCAGGTTCTGCCGCATGTTGCGCACGGTATCGAGCGAGATCTGGCGCGATGCGGCGATGCCGCGCAGGTCGCCCTTGACGAGCGTGACCTGGCCGCTGTTCATGGCCACGTCGGTGCCCGTGCCCATGGCCACGCCGACATCGGCGCGGGCCAGCGCGGGCGCGTCGTTGATGCCGTCGCCCGCCATCGCCACCACGTGGCCGTCCTTTTGCAGTTTTTCGACCAATGCCAGCTTGTCGGCTGGCTTGACCTCGCCGTGCACCTCGTCGATGCCCAGCGCGGCGCCGACGGCTCGGGCGGTGGTCAGGCCGTCCCCCGTCGCCATCACGATACGCAGGCCACTGTCATGCAGGTGCTGAATGGCTTCATGCGTGCTTGGCTTGATGGGATCGGTGACGGCGAGGATGCCAGCGAACTGCCCGTCGACGGCCAAGTGCATGATGCTGGCGCCTTCGCCGCGCAGGCGCTCGCCGTCCGCGCGCAACGCCTCGACCTGCACGCCTTCCTGTTCCATCAGGGCAGTGTTGCCCAACGCCAGGCGCTTGCCGTCCACCGTGCCGCGCACGCCGATGCCGCTGCCGGAGTCGAAGTCTTCGGCCTTGGCCAGCGCAAGGTTCTGCGCCCGCGCCGCGCTGACGATGGCGTCGGCAAGCGGATGTTCGCTGCCCTGATCCAGGCTGGCGGCCAGGCGCAGCACCTCTTCTGGTGTGTATCCTGGCGCGGCGATCGCTTGATCGAAAGCTGGCTTGCCTTCGGTCAGCGTGCCGGTCTTGTCCACGATCAGCGTGTCTACCTCGCGCATTTTCTCGATTGCCCCCGCATCGCGGAACAACACGCCCTGCGCGGCGGCACGCCCCGTGGCCACCATCACCGACATGGGCGTGGCCAGGCCCAGGGCGCACGGGCACGCGATGATAAGCACCGCGACCGCATTGATCAGCCCATAGACCCAGCTGGGCTCCGGCCCGAAGAAGCCCCACACCAGCAGTGTGGTGATTGCAACCAGCACCACGGCGATGACGAATTTTCCGGCCACTACATCCGCCATGCGCTGCATGGGCGCCTTGGAGCGCTGCGCGGTGGCAACCATTTGCACGATCTGCGCCAGCATGGTGGCGGAACCCACTTTTTCCGAGCGCATCACGAGGCTGCCGCTGGTATTGAGTGTGGCGCCGATCAGCTTGTCGCCTTCGCGCTTGGTGACCGGCACCGGTTCGCCCGTGAGCATGGATTCGTCGACGGCGCTGCGGCCTTCGGTGACCACACCATCCACCGGGATCTTCTCGCCCGGACGCACGCGCAGCAGATCGCCCACGTGCACATGGTTCAAGGGCACGTCTTCTTCACCGCCATCGGCATTGATCCGCCGTGCCGTCTTGGGAGCCAGCCCAAGCAGGGACTTGATCGCCGCGGACGTCTGCGAGCGCGCCTTCAGCTCCAGGATCTGCCCCAGCATGGTCAGCGAAATGATGACCACTGCCGCCTCGAAGTACACCGCCACGCGCCCCATCGACACGAAGGAATCCGGAAATACGCCCGGGGCGAGGGTGGCGACGACGCTGTAGACGAATGCGGCCGCCGTGCCCAGGCTGATCAGCGTCCACATGTTCGGGCTGCGATGCACGAAAGACTGCCAGCCGCGCACGAAGAACGGCCATCCCGTCCAGAACACTACCGGCAAGGACAGCGCCAGCTCCAGCCAGCTCTGGGTCGCCATGTCGAACCAGCCCAGGCGATGGCCGAACATGGCCAGGGCGGCCACGATGATCGTCAGGGGTAGCGTCGACCAGAAGCGGCGCTGGAAATCCTTCAGCTCGCTGTTGTCTTCTTCGTCCAGCGGAATGATCGGTTCCAGCGTCATGCCGCATTTGGGACAGCTCCCGGGGTGGTCCTGGCGGATCTCCGGATGCATGGGGCAGGTATAGATCGTGCCGGCAGGCACGTCAGCGGGGGCGGCAGCGGGTGCTGCTGCGGGCTGCTGCGCGGGGTCAGCGGCACTTGAGTGGTGGTGACCGTGATGCGCTTGTGGATCGCGGCCGCCATGTCCATGCGCGGGTTGATCCTGCTCCTGTCCCTTAGGCACCAGATGCATCTGGCATTTTGGGCAGCGGCCCGGCTGGTCCTGCCGGATTTCCGGGTGCATGGGGCACACGAAGAGCGTGCTTTCCTTCGACGCAGCGTCGCCGTGACGAGAGTGATTCATACCCATCCCTTTTTGAGTCCTGGTGTGATCCGTCGCGTTGCCATTATGCCGAGGCCTGATGCCTGCGGTGCGGCAGTTCTCCATGTGCGCCCAGCATCCCGAGACTCAAGGCGTACGCATTGAACAAGGAGGGCGGGGTTTTCATCGTCGGCTCCTTTGTGGTCCAAAAGTGCATGGACTCCAGTGTGGAGCGGCGACGGGGGCGTGGAGGTTACGCGTAGATTACTTTTTTGTAATGTTGGACGGGCGGCCGGGTGGGGGGCCTTATCTGTTCTCGGGCCAGCGCGTAAACACGGCATCCTGCTCCAACGCCCGCGCGCGCCAGGCATTGAGCAGTTCGGCCAGGGATTCGTGGGTGAGTCCGTAGGTTTCCGCCAGGCTGGAATTGCGGCCCACGAAATGCCGGTTGAATCCGGCTTTGCCGGCACGGTCGACGGCGGCATCGTCGAAAACGATGAGCTTGGGCACCGCGCGGCTGACGTTGGCCACGGTGAACTCGCTGGTGTCCTGCCAGCGTATCGTCCTGCTGTTCCACACGTGGCGGGTGTCGAAGCCATCGCGGCCCAGCCGCAGGGCGGTGTCGTCTTTGGCGGCGCGCACGAGCAGCATGACCGCACCGAGCAGAAAGAACACGGAGCCCGGCCACAGGATCAATTGCTTGAGCGGGGGCAGCGACTCGTGCAGCAGCATCCATAGTATTACGCCGCCAAAGGCCGCTGACAGGAAGGAGAAAACCAGCAGCTTGCCTTTCGCGGCCCTGAACTCCAATGGGCCTGGATAGCGGGCCAGCAGCGTCGTGGCCGAGCGCGACTCGCGCTGCAGCAACCTCGGCCATATCTGCAGCACGGCAGTGAGGGCGCAGACGCCGAAGAACAGTGTGACGGGAACTCCCGCCTCGGCGCCATCCAGGATCATTCCTGCGCCCAAGAAGACAAATACCACGCTGATCACCAGGCAGGCATAGGCCAATAGATTCGGTCGCGTTCGGCCGGGCGGGCGCGGCGCTGCATGGGGAGTCGGCGGTTGCGTCATGGAGATCGAGTGTAGCGGCTAGGCAGGCGGGCGTTGCGCGTTGCGCGTTGCGCATCAAAGCTTGTGCCGGGCCAGCACCTCGTCGCGCGGTCCCGCATCCACCACGCGCCCCGCTTCCATTACCACGATGGTGTCAAAGCGGTTGAGCAAGCTGGGACGGTGCACGGAGGCCACGATGCATGCCGAAGGAAACGCGGCGTACATGCGGTCGAACACCCGGCCTTCGGCTTGCGGGTCCAGCGCGCTGGTGGGTTCATCCAGCAGCAGCAAGCTGCTTCCCTGCGCGGCAAGCGCCCCGCGCGAGAGAGCCAGGCGTTGCCGCTGGCCGCCAGAAAGATTGCTGCCCCGCTCGTTCACCGGGCTGGCCAGGCCATTGGGCATGCGTTGTAGCACTTCGTCGAACACGCCGGTATGCACGGCGGCTTGCAGCGCCTGTGCATCGGCGGGTTCGCCAAAGGTGAGGTTTTCCTGCACGCTGGCTTCGAAGACTTCGGCTTCTTGCGGAATCAGCGTGGCCAGCGTGCGCAGTTCGGCCCAGGCTACCGGTTTGCCGTCGCGCAGCAGTTCGCCTTGTTGCGGCGGATAAAGTCCGGCGAGGGTGCGCAGCAGGGTGCTCTTGCCGCCGCCGCTGGCGCCGATCAGCGCTACGCGTGAGCCCCGGCGCAACACCAGGTCGACGCCATGCAGGCCGCCGCGTCCTTCGTCCGAATAGCGCCAGGTCGCGCCGCGCAACTCCAGGGTCTGCCACGGCGCGTCTGCGCGCACGGCCGGCACGGCCGCTTTGGGATCTCCGGGGGCCTGCCAAATGGGCTCGGCGCTGCTGTAGTCCGTGTGCATGCGCGAGAAACTCTGGAAGTTCGAGGCGATGGCGCTGACGACCGAGGCGGCCTGCTGGGCATATTGGTAGATCATGAAGATCGTGCCCAGCAGCAGCGCCTGGCCGGGTTCGCGGTGCCGCAGCACATATTCCACGACCAGAATCCAGGTGAGGCACATGCCTGCCAGGTCCACCACGCACCACTTGACCTCGTTGACCCACAGGGCGCGACGCAGGGGCTTCATGACGGTTTCCAGGCGGCGGCCGAGGATCTTGCGCGAGGCGGCCTGCAAGCGCAGGCCGATCACGGTGCCGGCATTGCTGATGAAGTCGAGCAAGGCCGCGACATAGCGGCGTTCCTCGTCGTTCTCGGCACGCGCCAGCCGCATCAGCGCCAGGTCGAACCGCAGCGTGACCAGGGCGATGATCAGATAGCCGGTCACGGCGACGATGCCGCTGACGTGCGATAGCAGGGTCAGCGCCACCAGCGGGCCGATGAAGTTCAGGGCGCTGTGCAGGTATCCGTACATGCCTCGGGCAAATCCCGACAGCGCGCGGCTGGATTGCAGCACGCGGTGCTGCAGGTCGCCGGAATGGCGGCCATCGCGCCAGGTCAGCGGAGCGGCCGCGATGCGGGCGTAGAGGTCGTCGGCCAGCCGCTCGCGGACATGCACGCCCACATTGCCCTCCAGGACGCGCCCCGGACCATGGAACACCCAGGACATCATGTAGCTTCCGACCAGGAACAGTATCCAGAGGCCGGCCGTGGACATTTCGTTCTGCTGCAGGGCGTTGATGGCGTGGGAGGCCAGCCAGGGCAAGGTCAGCTTTACCAACTGCGCACCCGACAGCAGGGCGACGGCGCCCATCAGTTGCCGGCGCGCGCCCTCGGCGTATTGCCATAGCGCGCGATACAACACGAGCGCGGCGCGGCCCATGCCGATGGAGGAAGACGGGGAAGAGGAATCAGGCTTCATCGCGTAAGAGGAAAGTCAGGGGGCAAGCCGTTGCCTATGCTATCCGACCAGCGCCGCCGGGGCTCCAAAGCAAAAAGCCCCGCCAAAGGCGGGGCCAAGTGCTTGAATTCATTGGTGGCCTGGGGCGGAATCGAACCACCGACACAAGGATTTTCAATCCTCTGCTCTACCGACTGAGCTACCAGGCCAACGCGAAAGTCCGCCACTATACACAATATCCGCGTTACGTGGGGGCGGGGCCGTTGCCGGACGGGGCGCGGCGGGCTTGCGTGAGCACGGCGCCCGCGTCCTCGGAAATGCTGCGCAGGTGCAGGTCGGTCTGCGGGAACGGTATCCCGATGCCCGCACGCGTCAGCGCCTCATACATCCGTGTCAGCATGTCGCTGCGGATGGACATCCACTGGTCGAAGTCGGGCGTCCACGCGCGGACGCTGAAATCCAGGGTGCTGGCGCCAAAACCCATGAAAAGCGCAATGGGCGCCGGTTGCGAGGAGACGCCCAGCGTTCCGCGCGCCACCGAGCCCAGCAGTTCGATGGCCTGTGCGGGATTCGTGCCGTAAGCCAGGCCGACGTTGATTTCTATGCGGCGGTTGCGATCCAGCATGGTCCAGTTGGTCAGCTTTTCCGACAGCAGGGTGCCGTTCGGGACTACCACGTCGGCGCCTTCGAAGGTCTTGATCCGGGTGGCGCGCATGCCGATGTCGCGCACCTGCCCCGAGGTGTCGCCGATCTCCACCACGTCGCCGGGCTGGATCGGGCGCTCGAACATCAGGATCAGGCCGGACACGAAATTGTTGACCACGTTCTGCAGGCCAAAGCCTATGCCCACGCCCAGGGCGCCGAGCACGATGGCCAGTTGGCTGGTCTTGACGCCGGCCGCCGACAGGGCGACCGCCAGGCCCAACAGGAGAACCGAGTAATAGGTCAGCGAGGCGATGCTGTTTCCCACGCCGCGGGGCAGCGGCATGCGGGCCAGCACTTCGTCGTGCAGCACCAGGCGAATGGCCCGTGCGGCCCAGAACGCGATCAGCACGGAGATCGCGAACACCAGGATGTTGCCCAGGCTGAGCGTGATGTCCCCAAGCGCCAGCGTGTACGACAGCACCTTGGTCGTGATGGCGTAGGTGGCCCGCAGAATGCGGAATCGGTCCATCGTGTACAGCGTCCAGCCCACCACCGCGGCGGCCGTCACCAGGCGGATCAACAATTGCACGAGAGGCGGGGCATGTTCGCGCGCGATGCGGAAGCGCGACACCCCCGGCCGAGCCAGCATCAATTGCAGCAGGGTGATGATGATGGTGACCCCGGCGTACAGCATCAAGCCGAAATAGCCGCTGCTGATGATGGCGCTGGTCAGCATTTCGGCCATCGACAGATTGCCGACCAGATTGGCGACGCCGGCGGCGGCCAGCAGGACCACGGCGCCCCAGGCGCTGACGCGCAATATCCGGTGCAGCCGGCCGGGCGCCTGCGTGTCGCCGCGGCGCTTGGCGCGGGCAAGCAGCCACAGCGCGGTCACCAGGGCCAGCAGGGTCATGGCCAGGTTGTGCAGGCGGTAAAGCGTTTCGCTGGCAAGGAAGAAGACGCCCAGCCGCTCCACCAGATAAAGGCCCGTGATCGCATAGGGCCACAGGTCCAGGGGTTCGCGCGTGGTCGGCGGCAACAGGCGCAGGACGGGCACCACGGCCAGCAGCAGCGCTATCTGCAGCACGATCAAGGGCGCGTCGGGCTCCAGCAGCTGCACGCCCATCATGGCCAGCAGCAGCCAGGCGGACAGCGGGCGGCCCAGCACCCGCGCAGCCGTCTCGCTCATTTCGCCAGCGCGGATGGCATGACGGCTGTGCCAGGCCAGCCAGAGCAGCAGCGGCAGCAGCACGAGCTGCAGCACGTGCAAGGCGCGCTGGTTGCTGGTGTCGGCCGCGGCGTACTGGCGGGCGAAGCGCAGTTCGAGGTCCAGGCCGCTGCGCAGATAGGCCATGGCGTCGCTGCGGGCGGTAGAGGTGAAGGTGGCGTCCCAGAGCGGTGGAGCGTCCAGTTCGAGCAGGCGGGCATCGATGTAGTTGATGGCGTCGGCGACCGCGCGTTGTCCCGCCTGGATGCGTTCTTCTACGGAGTTGGCGCGTTGGCCCAGTGCAATCTGGCGGGCGAGCGGCACCGAAAGGGCTTGTTCGGCACGCGCCAGCTGGGCGATGACGGAGTCGATACGGCCTGTGAGGGCAGGGGGCAGGTCAGCCGCGCCGGGCGCGTTCTTGAGCGCCTGCCATGCTTCCCGCCGGCGGGCCAGTTCGGCGGCATCGCTGGCGTAGGCGGCGGTCGCCTGCCGCATGTCCTCCTGCCAGCTCGCGAAACGGCGGGCGTCGAACATCCAATGCCGCTCCAGGCTTTCCAGCCGCATGATGGGCAGGGTGCGCAGCTGGGCGGGCTGGAATTGCTGGAGCTTTTCGTCGATGGACCGGGAAATCGCTTCCAGGCGCGGTGCGAGCGCGTCGGTCGGGTCGGCTCCGGCGATGCGCTCCAGGACCCCTTCGGCGTAGCGGTGATCGGTGTCCGCGCGCAGCGGAATGTCCGCCACCAGGATGGCCTGGGCCTGCGTGGTGGGTGGGGCGAGATGGGCAGGCGCCGTCGCGGCGCTCTGTCCGAACGCGGGGCCAAGCAGGCCGGCCAGCAGTGCAATCAGGCCGAATAGCGCTTTTGCTGTTGCTTGGGCGCGCATGTCGCGGCTCCGGTGGATGGAAGGCGGCGGGCTACGGAGAAGGGCGTCTTACGATATCGCGGAAGCGTGGGCGGGGGAAAGGGGCGGAAACGGCGCGCCTCTGGAACTGCGCTGCAAGCGGAAAACAAAAAGCCCAGCCGGCAAGGGCTGGGCTTTTCTGGAACGCCAACCTGCTTTTGAGCGGGTTGGCCCCCTGATGAATCAGGAGTTCCAATAATTCTGGTGGCCTGGGGCGGAATCGAACCACCGACACAAGGATTTTCAATCCTCTGCTCTACCGACTGAGCTACCAGGCCAACGAAGTCCGCAACTATACACAATTTTTGAGGCTTGCGCCAGCGTAGGGCAAAAATCTTTGGGTACCGCCGTCCCCGGCAGGCCGCAACCCTCGGACTGTTGGGCGGACGGCACGAAAGGTGCGACCCAGGGTCGCGCCCGAGGGCAGAACTGGCCTGGGGATAACCCGCAGGGGTATAATCGTTAGCGGTCTGACGCTGCGGACTGGTTTAGAACCCCCGGTTTGGAACCCCCGGTTTGCGGCGCCTCGTTCTTAGTGGCAGTACTTAACGCTTACGCACGGATGGCCCGGCCATCCCTTCTACATGTCGGTAGCTGTCCTTGCCTTCGGTCTGAATCACACGTCCGCGCCGGTTTCGGTCCGCGAACGCGTGTCCATGCCCGTCGATCTGGTGAAGCCCGCGCTGGAAGGCCTGCGTTCGGCATTCGGCGGCTCGGTCCGCGAAGCCGCCATCCTGTCCACCTGTAACCGCACCGAAATCTATTGCGCAGCCGACGGCCACGTGGCCGATCAACTGCCCGCCTGGCTGGCTGATTACAACCGCCTGGACGCCGGCACGCTGCGCCCGCATCTCTATCGCCATCACCAGGACGACGCCGTGCGTCACGCTTTCCGCGTGGCCAGCGGCCTGGATTCCATGGTGTTGGGCGAAACCCAGATTGTGGGCCAGATGAAGGACGCCGTGCGCGCCGCCGGCGAAGCCGGATCGCTGGGCACCCTGCTGCACCAGATGTTCCAGCGGACCTTCTCCGTGGCCAAGGAAGTCCGGTCGCAGACCGCCATCGGCGCGCAGTCCGTGTCCATGGCCGCCGCCGCGGTGCGCCTGGCCGAGCGCGTGTTTGGCAATCTGGACCAGGCCCGCACGCTGTTCATCGGCGCGGGCGAAATGATCGAATTGTGCGCCACGCACTTCGCCGCGCAGCGTCCGCGCAGCATGGTGGTGGCCAACCGCACGGCCGAACGCGCTGAAGTCCTGGCCAACCGCTTTGCCGCCAGCACCATGAAGCTGTCGGACCTGACGGACCGCCTGTCCGAGTTCGACGTCATCGTGTCCTGTACGGCAAGCTCCCTGCCCATCCTCGGCCTGGGGATGGTGGAACGGGCGACGCGCCTGCGCCGCCACCGCCCCATGGTCATGATCGACCTGGCCGTGCCGCGCGACATCGAACCCGAAGTCGGCCGCCTGGACGACGTCTACCTGTATTCGGTGGATGATCTGGGCCGGCTGGTGCAAACCGGCACCGACGCGCGACGCGCGGCAGTGGTGCAGGCTGAAGCGATCATCGAAACCCGTGTCCAGGGCTTCATGCACTGGATGCAATCCCGCGAAGTGGTGCCTGTCATCCGCGACCTGCATCAGGCCGCCGAAGACGTGCGCAGCGCCGAGCTGGAACGCGCCCGCCGCCTGCTGGCGCGGGGCGAATCGCCGGAGGCCGTGCTCGAGCAACTGGCCCACGGCCTGACGCAAAAGTACCTGCACGGCCCGCTGGCGGCTTTGAACCGCAGCGAAGGCGACGACCGCAAGCAACTGCTTGCCTGGATGCCGCGCCTCTTTCCCGGCCGCGACTCCCGCCGTTAGCGACTCTGCCCTACGCCCCGCCTCCTGGCGGGCGTTCGTCTTTTGGGCGCCCGCTATCCGCTTTCCCGCTTTTCTTTTTGGTCATTCCCCATGAAATCTTCCATGCGCAGCCGGCTGGAGCACCTGTGTCACCGCCTCATCGAGGTCGACGCCCTGCTCGCCGAACCGGAGACCGCGTCCGATATGGACCGTTTCCGCAAGCTTTCGCGCGAACGCGCGGAACTGGAGCCCGTGGTCGAGGCGTTCACCGCCTTCGCCCGCACCGAAGATGACCTGGCCGCGGCCCAGGAAATGCTGTCTGATCCGGACCTGAAATCCATGGCCGAGGACGAGATCAAGTCCGGCCGCGCCAAGCTCGAGGAACTGGAAGGCGCGCTGCAATTGCTGCTGTTGCCACGCGACCCCAACGACGGGCGCAGCGTGTTCCTGGAAATCCGCGCCGGCACGGGCGGCGACGAAAGCGCGCTGTTCTCTGGCGACCTGTTGCGTATGTACACGCGTTACGCCGAACAGCGCGGCTGGCGGGTGGAGCTGATGTCCGAGAGTCCGTCCGAGCTTGGCGGCTACAAGGAAGTGATCGCGCGTATCGACGGCGACGGCGCCTATGGCCGCCTGAAATTCGAATCCGGCGCGCACCGGGTGCAGCGCGTGCCCGCCACCGAGGCGCAGGGACGCATCCATACCTCGGCGTGCACGGTCGCGATCATGGCTGAAGCCGACGAAATGTCGGAAATCGTCATCAACCCCAGCGATCTGCGCATCGACACCTTCCGCGCCAGCGGCGCGGGCGGCCAGCACATCAACAAGACCGATTCGGCGGTGCGTATCACCCACCTGCCAACCGGGCTGGTGGTGGAGTGCCAGGACGACCGCTCCCAGCACCGTAACAAGGACAAGGCCATGCAGGTGCTGGCCGCGCGCCTGAAGGACAAGGAAACCCGCGAACGGCAGAGCAAGGAAGCCGCCGAGCGCAAGAGCCTGATCGGCTCGGGCGACCGTTCCGAGCGCATACGCACCTATAACTTCCCGCAAGGCCGCGTGACCGACCATCGCATCAACCTGACGCTGTATAAGCTGCAGCAGATCATGGAAGGCGATCTGGAAGAGTTGACCGGCGCGCTGATCTCCGAACACCAGGCCGAGCAGCTGGCGGCCCTGGGCGACGACATCTGAGCCTGCCCATGACACCGCCCCAGCTGAAAAGCCTGCTGCTCGATACGCGCCTGCCACGCCTGGAAGTGCGCATGTTGCTGGAGCACGTGCTGGCCAAGCCACGTGCGTGGCTGCTGGCGCACGACACGGACCCCTTGCTGAGCGAGACGGCTGCGGCCTACGAGGCCTTGGCCCAGCGGCGTCTGGCGGGGGAGCCCATGGCTTATCTGGTGGGCCATCGTGAATTCATGGGCCACCGCTTCCGCGTGACGCCGGATGTGCTGATTCCACGCCCAGACACCGAAGTGCTGGTGGAAACCGCGCTGGAATGCCTGGCCGGCCTGGCCGCGCCGGCGGTGCTGGATCTGGGCACGGGCAGCGGCGCGATCGCGATTTCTATCGCCTTGGCGCGGCGCGATGCGCGGGTGATGGCGTCGGACCTCAGCGCGGCCGCGCTGGCGGTGGCGGCCTCCAACGCCTGGGACCTGGCCGCCTCCGTGCGCCTGGTCGAAGGCAGCTGGTATGACGCCGTGCCGGCGGGCGAGGGCTTCGACCTGATCGTGTCCAATCCCCCCTATGTCGCCTGCGACGATCCCCACCTGGATCAGGGCGACGTGCGTTTCGAGCCGCGTGGCGCGCTGACCGATGAAGCGGGCGGCCTGGAAGACCTGGCCCGCATCATCCAGGGCGCGGGCCGCCACCTCAAGCGGGGCGGCGCCCTGTGGCTGGAGCACGGCTGGGACCAGGCGCAAGCCGTGCGGGACCTGCTGGCGGGGGCCGGATTCCAGGATGTGCACAGCCGCAAGGACCTGGCTGGCATCGAGCGGATTTCCGGCGGCCGGCTGTCCGCCTGACCGGATTCCCGGTGCGGGGCCCGGGGTATCCGGGCGGATTTCCCCGCTGTACCTATAATTGGCGTATTCCGTTATGCCTGTCCAAGAGACCACCATGAGCGACGTTCAAGAATTCATCCGCGAAACCGTGACCCAGCACCCCGTCGTGCTGTTCATGAAGGGCACTGCCCAATTCCCGCAATGCGGCTTTTCCGGCAAGGCCATCCAGATCCTGAAGGGCTGTGGCGTGAAGAAGCTGGTCACCGTCAATGTGCTGGAGGACGACGAAGTCCGCCAGGGCATCAAGGAATTCTCCAACTGGCCCACGATCCCGCAGCTGTACGTGGCCGGCGAATTCATCGGCGGCTCGGACATCATGAACGAGATGAACGAATCCGGCGAACTGAAGACGCTGCTGGACCAGTCCGGCGCCACGGCCTGATCAGTCCATGCGGCGACTGGTCATCGGCATCACGGGCGCCACTGGCTCCCTGTACGCCGTGCGCATGCTGCAGGCATTGCGCGGCGTGGACGATGTCGAAACGCATCTGGTGGTGTCGGCGTCCGGCGTGCTTAACATCAAGCACGAGCTGGACGTCAGCCGCCACGATGTCTATGCCCTGGCGGACCACGTGCACAGTGTGCGCGACGTGGGCGCTACGCTGGCCAGCGGCGCGTTCCAGACGGCCGGCATGGTCATCGTGCCGTGCTCCATGCGCACCTTGGCAGCGGTGGCTCACGGCCTGTCGGATAACCTCATTACCCGCGCCGCGGACGTTACCCTCAAGGAACGCCGGCGCCTGGTCATGATGGTGCGCGAGACGCCTTTCAACCTGGCGCACCTGCGCAACATGACTGCGGTCACCGAAATGGGCGGCATCGTGTTTCCGCCGCTTCCGGCGTTCTACCACCGGCCCGCTTCCATCGAGGAAATGGTGGACCACACCGTGGCGCGGGTGCTGGAGCTGTTCGATATCATCGTGCCCGGGCCGCATTGGGAAGGCATGAAGTAACGATCGCTGCATAAAAAAGAGCTCCAGTCCGGAGCTCTTTTTGTTTGCGCGACGGCGGCGGGTTGTTGACGCCTACACCGTTGCGATCGGGGTGACCGGCGATCCAATGGCGTGCGGCAGACGCAGGGGCGGGGCGGTCAGCATGAAGTGGTGGCGGCCGTTGGCATGCAGCCAGTCCGCCAGGTCCTTCAGGTACCAGAGTTCCGCCAGCGGCAGACCCAGCTTGAACAGGCAGTGGTGATGCAGCGGCAGCATGGCGCGCGGGCCGGTCTTTTCGCGCGCGGGGTAGGCTTCCACGGCGTAGTTGTCGGCGCAGATGGCGGCAATGCCGCTGTCCGTGATCCATTGCAGCAGCGCTTCGTCGGTGCCGTCCAGCGCGGCGCCGTAGGTGTGCAGCGTTTCGGCGTCGGGCTTGCCGTTCATGGCAACGACCGCTTCCGCGTAGCCGGTGCGCAGCACCAGCATGTCGCCCGCTTCGACGCTGATGTTGTCGGCCTTCAGCACGTGCATCAGTTCCGCGTGGCCGATCAGCGTGCGCCCGGGGCCGTAGTGGCGGAACAGGTCCACCAGCACGCCGCGGCCCTGCATGCCTTTCTGTGCCAGGTTTTCGACACCCAGCTTCAACGCCGCGGACGGGCCGCCGCTGTTGCAGCCGCAACCGGTGTGGTCGCCGTCGGCCGGGCCGATGACATCCACGCCGGCCTGGTAGCCGTTGTAGTAGCGGAGCTCAGCCTTGCCGTCGCCATCGGCGTCGAACAGCGCGCCCACGTGGGCCAGCGCGTCCCATTGCGTGGAGTACTGCATGGACAGCAGTACCTGGTCGTCGCTCAGCACATCCACCGCGTCCGGGTTGACGTTGCGCAGCGGGAAGTTCAGGTAGGGCGTGTCCGCGAGACGCGTCGGGCTCAGCTGCGGCGGATGGCGGCGCGGGTTGAGCACGTTGCCGCCGGGCAGGTCCAACGGCAGCGACAGGCAGAAGGTCTTGCCGGCGCGGATTTCTCGCGCGCCTTTCAGGACCTGTTCTTCGGTGATGAGGTTCAGGCGGCCGAGTTGGTCGTCGGGTCCGAAGTCGCCCCAGTTGGAGCCTTCGGGCCGGTTTTTCCAGCGCTGCATGCCGTTTACCCCTTCAGGAAGTCGACGACCGCGCGGGTGAAGGCTTCCGGTTGCTCCCAGTTCGAGATATGGGAGGTGTTCAGTTCGACATAGCGCGCGCCAGGAATGGCTGCGGCCAGTTCACGGCCTTGGGCCGGGGTGGCCGCCAAGTCGTGCGTGCTGCTGATGACTAGCGTGGGCGCCTTGATCGAGCCTACCTGCTCGCGGAAGTCGGCGTCGCGCAGCGCGGCGCAATTGCCCGAGTAGCCGGCGTCCGGCGTGCGGCGCAGCATGTCGATCAGGACCTGGGTCAGGCCGGGCTCCGCGGCGCGGTAGCTATCGGTGAGCCAGCGCTCGACCAGCGCGGGCGCCATCTTTTCCAGCGTCTGCTCGGCGACCGCGGCGATGCGGGCGCTCCAGCCTTCGGCCGAACCGATACGCGCGGCCGTATTGCACAGGATGAGCTTGTCCAGCAGCTCGGGACGCGCCAGCGCCAGCCACAAGCCGGTGGGGCCACCCATCGACAGGCCGCAGAAATGCGCGCGCTTGATGCCCAGGTGGGCCAGCAGCTCGGCCACATCGTTGCCCAACTGCTCGAAGCTGTATTCGCCTTCGGGGAGGGACGACTTGCCATGGCCGCGGGTGTCGTAGCGCAGCACGCGGAAGTGCTTGGTCAGTTCGGGGATCTGGCGAGCCCACATGTCAGCGCAGGTGCCCAGCGAGTTGGAGAGCACGAGCACCGGCGCGTCGGCGGGGCCATCGATGACGTAGAACAGCCGTGCCTGGCTGAGATCGGCGTAAGACATGCGGGTTTATTCCTTGCGATTACAGATGGCAGACGCCGTCGACGTAGGCCTTGCGCCAGCGCGTGATGGTCACGCGTTCGAAGAGGTCGGCCTTGGAAAACGGATCGGCGTCGATGAACTGCTGCGCGGCTTCGCGCGTTTCCAGGGCAACGATGTACAGGCCGCCGCCGGCGTCCTTGCCGTCGTCCTGCAGCTTGGCGCCGCAGGCCAGCAACAGCTGCTTGTTCGCGTCCAGGTATTCCAGGTGCGCGGCGCGATGCTGCTGGCGCACTTCCTGGTGGCCGGGCTTGTCGAAGGTTTCGATGATGTAGGGCATCGGCCGCTCCTGATCAGATTGCCGAGGGGTGGCGTGCCAGCGCCGTGACGTTGATGTCCATGTACGGGAACAGCGGCAGCGACGACAGCAGCGTGTGCAGTTCGTCGTTGCTTTCGACGTCGAAGATGCTGACGTTGGCGTAGCGGCCGGCCACGCGCCACAGATTCTTCCACTTGCCGTCGCGCTGCAGTTGCTGCGCCAGGGCCTTCTCATCGGCCTTCAGCTTGTCGGCGCGCTCGGCGGGCATGTCGACGGGAAGATTGACTTGCATTTGAACCATGAACAGCATGATGACTCTCTCCAGGAATGCCGCTCCGGCCGGGCCGGAGCGCGGGATCACGAAAACTCAGCGGGAAAACTTCAGCGGCAGGCCGGTCAGGCGCAGCAGCTCCTCGGCAGTGGTGTCGCCGAACATGTCGATGACGGTTACGCCGTCGGCGCGGATGTCGAACACGGCCACGTCGGTGTACACGCGCGATACGCAGCGCACGCCGGTCAGCGGATAGGTGCAGGCTTCGACCAGCTTGCTCTGGCCTTCGCGGGTCTGCAGTTCCATCATCACGAAGACGTCCTTGGCGCCGATGGCCAGGTCCATCGCGCCGCCCACTGCCGGAATGGCGTCGGGCGCGCCGGTGTGCCAGTTGGCCAGGTCTCCATGCTGCGACACCTGGAAGGCGCCGAGCACGCAGATGTCCAGGTGGCCGCCGCGCATCATCGCGAACGAGTCGGCGTGATGGAAGAACGAGCAGCCCGGCAGCTCGGTCACGGGCTGCTTGCCGGCGTTGATCAGGTCGTAGTCCTCGTCGCCCTTGGCGGGGGCTGGGCCCATGCCCAGCATGCCGTTTTCGGTGTGCAGGATGACTTCACGGTCGGCCGGCAGATGGTTGGCGACGAGTGTAGGCAGGCCGATGCCCAGGTTCACGTAGGCGCCTTCAGGAATGTCCTGCGCGACGCGGGCGGCGATTTGGTCGCGGGTCAGTTTGGTGCTCATTGCTGCTCCTTGGCGGCCGGGGAGGCTTGGATCTGCACGACGCGTTTCACGAAGATGCCGGGGGTCACGACGGTTTCGGGGTCCAGCTCGCCCAGTTCGACGACTTCGCGCACTTGTGCCACGGCGACACGGGCGGCGCTGGCCATGATGGGACCGAAGTTGCGGGCGGTCTTGCGATAGACCAGGTTGCCCCAGCGGTCGCCGCGCTCGGCCTTGATGAGCGCGTAGTCAGCATGCAGCGGATACTCCAGCACGTACTGGCGGCCGTTGATCTCGCGGATTTCCTTGCCGTCGGCCAAGGGCGTGCCGTAGCCGGTGGGCGTGAAGAACGCGCCGATGCCGGCGCCGGCGGCGCGGATGCGCTCGGCCAGGTTGCCCTGGGGCACGAGCTCAAGCTCGATCTTGCCGCTGCGGTACAGGCCGTCGAAGATTTGCGAGTCCACCTGGCGCGGGAACGAGCAGATGATCTTGCGCACGCGGTTGGCGCCCAGCAGGGCGGCCAGGCCGGTGGTGCCGTTGCCGGCGTTGTTGTTGATGATGACCAGGTCCTTGGCGCCCTGCTCCAGCAGTGCGTCGATCAGTTCCATGGGCTGGCCGGCAGTGCCGAAGCCGCCGATCATGACGGTGGCGCCGTCGGGTACGTCCGCCAGGGCGGCGGCCGCGCTTGCAACAAGCTTAGAAATCATGATGTTTGCTCATAGGTGGCGTGTCATAATTTGTTCTTAATTAGAACTTTCGTTCTTCTGAAGAACATCGTTTCATGGGGATGAGCCGAGCGTCAAGGCGAGCCGGCGCGGCGTAATCTCCATTTACTCTTTTTGCGGTAGACGGATGGCCGAGCAAGATACCCAGCAACCCAGCGACAGCTACGTGCAGTCCTTCGCGCGCGGCTTGTCCGTGATCCGGGCTTTCGGCCCCGACCGTTCGCAGATGACGCTGTCCGAGGTCGCGGCGGTGACAGGGCTGACGCGCGCCGGCGCGCGCCGTATCCTGCTGACGCTGGAGCACCTGGGCTACGTCACCGTCGACGACCGCAAGTTTTCCCTGACCCCGCGCATCCTGGAACTGGGCTATGCCTACCTGTCCGGCACGCCGCTGTGGAACCTGGCGCTGCCGTACATGGAAGAAGTGGCCGAGCAGACGCGCGAGTCGTGTTCGGTGTCTGTGCTGGAGGGCGCGGACATTGTCTACATCCTGCGCCTGTCCACGCACAAGGTCATGACGATCAACTTGGCCGTCGGCAGCCGCCTGCCGGCCTGGGTGACCTCGATGGGCCGCGTGCTGCTGGCGGGGTTGACGGAGCCGGAGCTGGACCGGGTGCTGGCGCAGAGCCAGATCCAGTCCTATACGCCGCACACCGTTACCGATATTGCCGAGCTCAAGCGCGTGCTGGCCCGCGTGCGCGCCGACGGCTACGCCTGCGTCGCCCAGGAGCTGGAGCCGGGGCTGCAGTCGGTCGCGGTGCCCATCATGGACCGCAGCGGCCGCGTGATCGCCGCGATGAACGTCAGCGGCCACGCCAATCGCTTCACGCGAGAGGAAATGCTTGAGGCCTTCCTGCCGCCTCTGCGCCGCGCGGCCGACCAGATCAACCACGCCCTGCTGCGCCGCTAGGCACGCCAGGGGGCGGAAGAGGGTGGCTGACGTGCGCATGGCGGGCCTCAGATGGGGGCGACGCCCAGCGTCGTGCCGCCGCAGACGTACAGCATCTGGCCGGTGACGAAGCCGTTGTCAGGCGACAGGAAGAACATCGCGGCGCGCGCCACGTCTTCCGGCGTGCCCAGGCGCTTGACCACGATACTGTTGATGATGCGTTCGGTTTGCGGCGCGCCTGCCGGATTGCTCTTGGTGAAGAGGTCGGTGGCGATGGGGCCCGGTCCGATGGCGTTGACGGTGATGCCGTCGCCGCCCAGTTCCATGGCCAGCGTGCGGGTCAGGCCGACCAGGCCCGCCTTGGTGGCCGAATAGACCACGCGGTCCGGCTTGCCCAGCGCGGCGCGCGACGACATGTTCACGATGCGGCCGAAGCCAGCCTCGCGCATGGCGGGCAATGCCGCCTGCACCAGGATCAGCGCGGTGCGCAGATGCAGGTTGACTACGTAATCCAGGTCCGCCAGCGTGGCCGTGTCGGCCGTGCCGGGGCGCGTCGCGCCGGCATTGTTGACCAGGCCCACAATGTTGTAGGCCTCGGTCACTTCCCGGGCGACTTCCTTGGTGCGGGCTTCGTCGGTCAGGTCCGCCTGATACGACACCAGTCCCGCGGGCGGATTCTCGGGCAGCTTGTAGTCGATGTTGACGACCTTATGCCCCGCATCCAGCAGCATGCGGATGATCGCCGCCCCGATCCCGGCGCTGCCGCCGGTCACGAGATACGCAGTAGGTTTGCTCATATCAGTTCCCTATTCCAAATTCCAACGCAGGCTGAAACGCTGCCGGTACTAATTCGTCTGTCCTCTCCCCTGGCGGGGACACCGCCAGATCCGGCTTTGCCGGTCTGCAGGTGTCGTCCCCAGGGGCGGCGCGCGTAAGCGCGTATGGGGGGCTTAATGCGTCAAGTAACCCCAGAGGAGGACCGCGGTGATGTGGATCACACCGACCCACAGCATCATGATGACGGTATAGCCCATGACGTCGCGCAGCTTGAGCTTGGACAGCGCCAGCGCGGGCAGGATCCAGAAGGGCTGCACCAGGTCGTTCCAGGCGTTGCCCAGCATGACGGCCATGGTCGTCTGGTTCAGCGCGCTGCCGATTTCCTTGGCGGCGTCGATCATGAACGGACCCTGGATGACCCAGTGGCCGCCGGCCGACGGTGCGAAGAAGTTGATGACAAACGAGCTGATCAGGCCCCAGAACGGCAGCGATTCGGGCGTGGCCACGTCAACGAACACTTGCGAGATCGTGGTGACCAGGCCGGAAGCGGCCATGATGGCCATGATGCCGGCGTAGAAGGGGTATTGCAGGATGATGCCGGAGATCGTCTTGATGCCTTCGGTGAGCTTGGCGACGTAGGCGGCCGGGGTGCCCAGCAGGATGATGCCCAGGAACAGGATGATGAAGTTGATCAGGTTCAGGTCCAGCGAACCGCCGTCCATGAAGTGGAACGTCACGTAGGCGATGCCGAGCGCGCCGATCAGCAGGCTCAGGATGCGGCTGTTGTTCAGCTTCGAGGCCAGGGTGCCTTTTTCCAGCAGGTCTTCGGCGGCGCTGGCGGTAGCGGTGTCGCGGTCGATGGCCGGGTCCACTTCAACGATCTTCTCGCCCTTTTTCGGGTGCAGCCAGGCGTTGAGCAGCGGCAGCGTCACGATGATGACCAGGCTGGTGATCAGCATGGGCACCGAGAAAATGGTTTCCGACAGCGGGATGGTGCCCATCTGCTTGGCGGTGGGGTGGTTCGGGGTGGCTACCAGCACGGGGATGCTGGCCGACAGGCCCAGGCCGTACATGGTGAAGCCGCTGTAGGCGGCGGCGATGATCAGCGGATAGTGCACGCCCTTGACCTTGAGCGCCAGCTTCTTGGCGACGATGCCGCCGATGACCAGGCCGAAGCCCCAGTTCAGATAGCTGCCGATGCCGCCGACCAGCGTTGCCACAATGATGGCGGTGTGCGGCTTGTGCACGTGGCTGACGATGCGGTTGAGCAGGCGGTCGGTGAGCGGCGCGGTGGCCAGCACGTAACCCATCGCCAGGATCACGGCCATTTGGGTCGTGAAGGCCAGCAGGCTCCAGAAGCCGTTGCCCCAGGCGCGCGTAATGTCGCCGATGCCTTTGCCTTCCACGCCCATGGCCAAGAGCACGGTGAGCAAGGTCAGCGCGATGGCGAACACGAAGGGGTCGGGCAGATACTTGCGCATCAGCTCCGTAAAGAATGAAGCCAGTTTATTCATGGTGCCTCCTACGAACTCCGGTAAGGCTAAGTTTTCTCGTGTCTTGCGCCGCCCTGGCGCCGGGTGTCGGCGGGGGCGGGTGGGACGATGGTTTTCTTTGTGTGGTTGGGCTTGTGGCCCGATGGCGCTGGTGGCGGAAAGCCCCGCGCCTTATGTAGTGAATGCTTGCTGGCGCGGCCGTCAGGACCCGCTGGCCTTCTCGTTGAGCCAGGCGGCGAGTTCGCCGAGCGCGGCGCTCTTTTCGCGCAGCACGCGCTCACGGCGCTCCGGGCTCCAGGTGTAGAACCCCTGGCCGCTCTTGGCGCCGATCTGCCCGCTTTCAACCTTGCTCTTCAGCAGTTCGGAGGGTTCGGTGCGGTTTTCCAGGTCTTTGTAGAGATAGCTGGCGATCGCGTAGTGCACGTCGATGCCATTCATGTCGCGTTGTTCCAGCGGACCCGACAGGGCCAGGCGGATGCCCAGGCTCCACTTGACCACTTCGTCGATGTCTTCGGCGCTGGCTACGCCTTTCTCCAGCAGCGAGATGGCCTCGCGGGCCAGGGCGTGCTGGATGCGGTTGGCGATGAAGCCCGGAATGTCCTGGCGGACCAGCACCGGGCGCTTGCCGGCGTGGCGCAATGTGGCCATGACCTTGGCAACGGTGTCCTCGGAGGTGCCGTCGTTGCGCACGACTTCCACCAGGGGGATCACGTCGGCGGGCGTAAAGAAGTGGGTGCCCACGAAGCGGTCGCGGCGCACGACGGCGCTGGCGATGGCGTTGATGGACAGGCCGGAGGTATTGGTGGCGAAGAGGGTGTGCGCGGGGCAGAGGGAATCGAGCTTGGCGAAGATGCCGCGCTTGAGCTCCAGGTTTTCCGGCACGGCTTCGATGACCAGGTCGCTGTTGCAGGCCGCTTCCAGCCCGGGCGCGACCTGAATGCGCTGCATCGCTTCCTGGACCTGGCCGGGCGCGTACACATTCAGTTGGCGGTCTATGGTTTGGAGCGCGCGATCCAGCGCGCCTTCCATCGGATCGATCAGGACGACATTCAATCCCTTCGAGGCGAACAGCGCGGCAATGCCGCTGCCCATGGCGCCTGCGCCGACGATGGCGAGATTCTTGAGGGGGGTATCCATGATGGTTCGCTCGGTACTGATATGCCGGGCTTTGCGGGCGGGCACGTGCGGAACCAGGATACTTTCTGTCTCTTCCGGTGTGCCTTCCTGTGCGCCTGGCCAGAAAAATCGTTTTGTTCTATATGCGAACATTTGTGCGTATATAGAATTTCTGAAAGAGATAGTACTAAAAGTCGCGGGGGGCGGACAAATGAGGAATTTTTGGTGTCCGTCTGGTGGACGCCTGAGGAGGGAGCGGGCCGCCCCGCGCCGGAATGGCGCGGGCCGGGTCCCTCACCCAATGGAGGTCTTGCATGCCGCGCGCCGCGGCGCGAGCAATGCGTCAGCCCGAGTTGCGCAGCCCCGCCGCAATCCCGTTGATGGTCAGGTGGATGGCGCGCTGCACGCGCTTGTCGACCTCGGCCTCGGGATGCTTCTGTGCCGCGCGGTGGCGGCGGATCAGGTCGATCTGCAGGTAGTTGAGCGGATCGATGTAGGCGAAGCGCTCGCGCAGCGACGCCTGCAGCGTGGGGTTGTCGGCCAGCAGTTCGCGCTGGGTCAGCAGCTTGAGCATGGCCAGCGTGCGGCCGTGCTCGGCGCTGATGGATCCGAAGATGCGTTCGCGCACGCCGCGCTGCGGCACCAGTTGCGCATAGCGCGCGGCGATCGCCAGGTCGGATTTGGCCAGCACCATTTCCATGTTCGACAGCAGCGTGCGGAAGGCGGGCCAGTCGCGTGCCATTTCGCGCAGCTGCGCGAGGCGGCTGCGGCGCGAGCGCGGCGCGTCCGGGGCGCCGGTTTCAAGATAGGCCTCGATCGCCGAGCCCATGCCGTACCAGCCGGTCAGCATCAGGCGGCATTGCGCCCAGGAAAAGCCCCAGGGAATGGCGCGCAGGTCTTCGATGCGCTGGCCCTTTTTGCGCGAGGCGGGGCGCGAGCCGATATTCAGGCCGGCGATTTCGCTGATGGGCGTGGCGGCGAAGAAGTAGTCGGCGAAGCGCGGGGTGTCGTAGACCAGGCCGCGGTAGGTGCGCTGTGCGGTATCCGACATGAAGGACATGGCCGGACCGTGCTGGGCCATGTGCGCGTCTTCGGCGCTGGTGGCTTCGGCGCGCGGCGCCAGGCTGGATTCCAGCGTGGCGGCGACCAGGAGTTCAAGGTGCCAGCGGCCGACCTCGGCGTCCTTGTACTTGCTCTGGATGACTTCGCCTTGTTCGGTGAGGCGGATCTGGCCGGCTACGGTACCCGGGGGTTGCGCCAGGATGGCGTCAAAGCTGGAACCGCCGCCGCGGCCGACCGAGCCGCCGCGGCCGTGGAACAGGCGCAGGCGCACGTTGCGGGCGGAGAACACGTCGACCAGCGCGCGCTCGGCCTGGTAGAGAGACCAATTGGACGTGAGGAAGCCGCCGTCCTTGTTGCTGTCCGAATAGCCCAGCATGACTTCCTGCGCGCCGTTCTGCGCCAGCTTCACGCGTTGGCGGACTTCGGGCAGGTCCAGCCAGGCGGCCATGATGTCGGCCCCGCGTTGCAAGTCGGGGATGGTCTCGAACAGCGGCACGACCATCAGGCCATCCTCGGGCTGGATTTCCTGTCCGGCCGGCGCGATGAGGCCGGCTTCCTTTTGCAGCACCATCACTTCCAGCAAGTCGCTCAGCGTTTCGGTATGCGACACGATGGTCTGGCGCACGGCCTGCTTGCCGTAGCGGGCCCGTCCGGCCGCAGCCGCGCGCAGCACGGCAAGTTCGCGCGTGGTGTCTTCGGTATAGGCGATCCAGGGGGAGGCCAGCGGGCGCGCCTGCGCCAGCTCGGCGCGCAGTAGTTCGACGCGTTGCTCCTCGGTCAGGGCCAGATAGTCCAGCGGCTTGCCGTCGTGCTGCGTGCCCGCGCAGGTGAACAGTTCGGCCAGTGCGCGCTCGTGCACGTCGGAGCTCTGGCGCAGGTCCACCGTGGCTAGATGGAAGCCGAACACTTCCACGGCCTGCTGCAGGCCGGCCAGGCGCAGCTTGCCGATGGGCGAGCCGTGGTGGGCGGCCAATGATGCGGCGATGACGGCCAGGTCCGCGGACAGTTCTTCAGGCCGCTCGTAGGGGATGGCGGCGACGGTGCTGCGTCGTGCGAGGTCCTGGCCCGTCAGGCGCTGCGCGGTGGCGGCCAGGCGGGCGTATACGCCGACCAGCGCGCGGCGGTAGGGTTCGTCGCGGCGGTGGGGAGAATCGTCGCCGCTGGCGTCGGCCAGCGCCAGCAATTGGGCGTCGACACCGATCAGCAAGGTGGTGACCGATAGCTCCGCGCCCAGCGCGTGCACTTCTTGCAGATAGTGTTCGAACAGTACGGTGGCCTGGCGCAGCAACGCGCGTTCCAGGGTATTGGCGTCCACGTTGGGATTGCCATCGCGGTCGCCGCCGATCCAGCTGCCCATGCGCAGGAACGGCTCAAGCGGCGGGGGCGGCGCGGCAAACGGCTTGGCGGATTCGCGGTTCAGCAGCTTGGACAGGTCGCCGTACAGCCGAGGAATGACCTGCAGAAAGGTGCTGCGGTAGTACGACAGCGCGTTTTCGATTTCGTCGGCCACGGTGAGCCGCGTGTAGCGCAGCATGCGGGTCTGCCACAGCGTGGCCACGCGGCCGAGCAGCGAAGCGTCCAGGTCGGCCAGTTCCTCGGGGGTGAGGGGGCCTTCGCGCTGCGTCAGCGCGGCGGCGATTTCGCGGTGCACGTCCAGCGTGCTCTTGCGCTGCACCTCGGTGGGGTGCGCGGTCAGCACCGGCATCACGCAGGCCTCGGCCAGCAGGCGGCGAATGCGCGCCACGCCCACTCCGTGGCGCCCCAGCGTCTGCACGGCTTCGCGCAGGCTGCCGCGTGCGGGCGTGTCGTCGGCGATGGCGCGCGCGCGCTGGCGGCGGTTCTGATCGCGGTCTTCAGCGATGTTGGCCAGGTGCAGGAAGTAGCTGAAGGCGCGCGCGACCGAGTTGGGATCGCTGCCTTGCAGGCGCTTGACGCGCTGCTCCAGCAACTTGCCGTCCGCGTCATTGCCTTCGCGGCGGAACTTCACCGCCGTGCGGCGCAGGGTTTCAATGGTGTCGAAGACGCGTTTGCCCTCGCATTCCTCGATGACGGTGCCCAGTAACCGGCCTAACAGCCGGATATCGTGACGCAAGGGTTCTGCTGAATCGGACTGCGGGCGCATGGCATTCATCTGGCGGGGATCCGTCGAGGCTGCTGAAGGGAAAGGAAGACAATACGGGGCGTTGCAGGTAAACCGGAAAATGAATCTGACCGACGATTTTACGCAGCGATCCTTACGGCGAAGTCGTGCCGCTGCGTTAAAGTCCGACTAATTCCTTCGTCTTTCCAGAAGCCCCCTTTTATGCAAAATCACCAACGTCGCGCGCTCGTGCTGTTTTCGGGCGGCCAGGATTCCACGACTTGCCTGGCCTGGGCGCTGGACCGCTACGCCCATGTGGAAACCGTGGCCTTCGATTACGGCCAGCGCCACCATATCGAACTGTCCGCGCGGCTGAATGTGCTGCGCGAGATCCGCGGCAATTTCCCCGACTGGGCGCCACGCCTGGGCGAGGACCATCTGCTGGACCTGAAGGTGCTGGGGCAGGTGGGCGACACCGCCATGACCAGCGACCGCGCCATCGAGATGCAGGCCAACGGCCTGCCCAACACCTTCGTGCCCGGCCGCAACCTGCTGTTCCTGACGCTGGCGGCCGCGCTGGGCTACCGCCGCCAGCTGGACGTGCTGGTGGGCGGCATGTGCGAAACCGATTTCTCCGGCTATCCCGACTGCCGCGACGACACGATCAAGGCGCAGCAGGTGGCGCTGGGACTGGGTCTGGGCTCCCGGGTCACGATCGAGACGCCTCTGATGTGGATCGACAAATCCGAAACCTGGGCGCTGGCGCACCAACTGGGCGGCGACGCGCTGGTGGAAACCATCGTCGAGGAAAGCCATACCTGCTATCTGGGCGAACGCGGCGCGCGCCATGACTGGGGTTACGGTTGCGGTGAATGCCCGGCTTGCAAGCTCAGGAAGATCGGCTGGGAGAAATGGGTCGTGGCTTCCGCCGCCGAAGGTTGACCCGCTGGCGCCGGGACTCGCGCCGAGGCGCGGGCGCGTTTGCCGGGTCTCAGGCGTACGCCGTGCGCGCTCTTTGTATGAACTTGCACCTTAGCGCGAACGCCGCCGCACAGATTGCCGCCGCCAGGCCCGCCGATAGCGCCATCGCGCTACGCGTGCCGTAGCTGTCTACGATGTAAGCATAGGCCACCGGCGAGGCGGCGGTAAGCAGGAAGCTGGGAATCAGCAGGGCGCCGACCAGCGCGCCGTAGCTGCGAAAGTCGAACAGCGCCAGCGGCAAGGTGCCGCGTGTAATGGTCAGCAGGCCATTGCAGGCGCCGTAGAGCAGGGCATAGGCGGCAGTCGCATAGAGATTGCCGCCGGACAGCAACGCCAGCAGAAAGCAGAGCGGCAATACCGCGCAGACCGCCAGCGTAAGCGTCAGGGGATGCAGGCGAGAACCCAGCGCCACGTCGGCCAGCCGGGCCGCGAACTGACCGACTCCCCATAGTGCCGCAACGCTGACCGCGGCGGCAGCCGCGAGGCCCAGGCCCGACAGCAGCGAAATCAGATGGGCGGCGTTGCCCGCCGCCAGGAAATTGGTCAGCATGGCGATCAACGCGTACAGCACGCCCGCCAGCCGGCGTTCGGCTGCGTTGCGCGTGAGGCCGGACGAAGCCTTGTCCTTGCCGCCCGCTGCCGCGGAGTAGCGTCCGCGGGGCAGCGCCAGATACAGCGGTAGCGTGGCCAGCGCCAGGGCGGCATACGCCAGCACCGCAGCGCGCCAACCCAGCCATTCCGACAGCGCGTGGCCCACCGGCCACATCACCGTGGACGCCAGTCCGCCGAACAACGTGATCTGCGACATGGGCCGGCGTGCCGAAGGGCCGGCGGCGCGGGCGAGCGACGCAAAGGCCGCGTCGTACAGGCACAGCCTCATACCCACGCCCAGCACGGCCCAGGCCAGGAAGTACCCGGGAAGGGCGTGCGCCATCGCAAGGCCCGCGCAGCCCAGCGCGCCCAGCACCGCGCCCGCGGGCATGACGCGGTGTCCGCCCCAGCGGTCCACGGCCATGCCGGCCAGTGGAGATACCATGGCCATCACCACGATGGCCGCCGAGAATCCGCCATACACCGTGGCCGCGTTCCAGCCGAGGTCAGCGGCCATGGCCGGGCCCAGGGCGCCTATCAGGTAGTACGTCACGCCCCAGCCGACCAGTTGGGTCAGCCCCAGGCAGACGATGGCGCGCGGCGGGATCACGGCCGCTGCGGCGGTGTGGTGTCGCCCTCGCCCAACGCGCGCTGCATCAGCACCGTATCGCGCCATTCGCCGTGTTTGTGTCCGACCGAGCGCAGCGTGCCGGCGGGGTGGAAGCCCTGGCTGGCATGCAGCGCCAGCGACGCAGCGTTGCGGCTGTCTCCCACCACGGCCAGCATCTGGCGCCAACCTGCGGCGGTACAGCGTTCGATCAGCGCGGCCAGCAGCTTGCCGCCGATGCCCAGGCCAGAGCGGCCCGCTTTCACGTACACCGAATCCTCCACCGTGTGCCGGTAGGCAGGACGCGGGCGATAGGGCGTGACGTAGGCATAGCCGACGACCTCGCCATTGATCTCGGCCACCAGATAGGGCATTTCCTTTTCCAGGACGCTGGCGCGGCGTTGGCGCATTTCGGCAATGGAAGGCGGTTCCAGTTCGAACGAGGCCGTGCCGTGCTGCACGTGGTGGGCATATATCGCCTTGATGGCGGGCAGATCGGCTTCCGCGCTGTCGCGGATGAGGACGGTGGAGGAAGGAGACGACATGGCGGGCCGTGAGGGCTATCGAGGAAGGAACAAGCCGCCAGTGTCGCGCAAGCTTATTTATTAATAAAGCTTTGGTCTATTATGATTTGAATAAGTAAAACTTTGGATTTAGCGATGCGCGGCCTCAACCTGGACCACTTGCGCACCTTTGCGCAGGTGATCGAACTGGGCAGCTTTTCCGCTGCTGCGGAACGGGGCGGGGTGACCCAGCCCGCCGTCAGCCTGCAGGTCCGCCAACTGGAACGGCGCTTTGGCCTGAAGCTCGTGGAACGCGTCGGCCGCCGCGCCGGGCCGACCGCGGCCGGGCTGGAACTGCTGCAGCACGTGCGGGTCATCGACGCCGCGCTGGCGCAGGCCGAGCTCGCCATGACCGCGCATGCCTCGCAGGTATCCGGCCGCGTCCGGCTGGGCACGGGCGCCACCGCCTGCACCTATCTGCTGCCTCCCATCCTGGCCGACCTGCGGCGGCGTTTCCCTGCCCTGGACATCGTCGCCAGCACCGGCAACACGGCGGACATGCTGCGCGGACTGGAGAACAACACGCTGGATATCGGACTGGTCACTTTGCCTGCGCCAGGGCGCATGTTTCAGGTCACGCCGGTGCTGGAAGACGAGTTCGTGGCAATCTTTCCCGCCGGCGATCCGGCGTCCATTCCCGCTGCCGCCACGCCGCAGGCGCTGGCGCAGTTGCCGCTGGTGTTGTTCGAACCGGGCGCGCGCACCCGCCGCCTGGTGGACGACTGGTTCGAGCAGGCCGGCCTGGCCGCCAAGCCGGTCATGGAGCTGGGCAGCACAGAGGCCATGAAGGAGATCGTCGCCGCCGGCCTGGGGTGCGCGATCCTGCCCAGGCTGGCCGTGTCAGGCGCGGGGCGGCGCAAGGCGCTGGAGCTGCGGTCGCTTGCGCCGCGTCTGTCACGCAGCCTGGCCATCGTGCTGCGCCGGGACAAACCGCTCAGCCGCGGGCTGCGGCATCTGCAGGAGGCGCTGCTGGCGTTGCGTGAGTGAACGCATACGGGTGGAATACGTCCACGGGCAGCTGGTTGCAGGCTTCCACGCATTCGCGCACCGCCGCCATGTCCGAGAAGTCCAGGCCGCTGCGCACGCCGTGCAGGTCCAGATTCAGGGCCAGCGTCACCAGGTCCACGTTGCCGGTGCGTTCGCCGTTGCCGAACAGGCAGCCTTCCACGCGCTCTGCGCCGGCCAGCACCGCCAGCTCCGCCGACGCTACCGCCGTGCCGCGGTCATTGTGCGGATGCACGCTGAGGATGATGCTGTCGCGTCGTGCCAAATTGCGGTGCATCCACTCGATCTGGTCGGCATAGACGTTGGCCGTGGTGCACTCTACGGTGGACGGCAAGTTGATGATCATCTTGTCCCGCGGCGTCGGTCCCCAGGCCTCGCTCACGGCATCGCACATTTCCAGCGCAAACTCCAGTTCCGCCAGGCTGAAGGTTTCAGGTGAGTATTCATAGATCCAACGGGTTTCGGGGCGGGCATCGGCAAGCGCGCGTATCTGGCGCGTGCCGGCCAGGGCGATCTCCTTGATCTCCGCCTTGGTCATGCCGAACACGATTCGGCGCCATTGCGGCGCAATGGGCGCGTAGAGGTGCACGATCGCCCGGGACACGCCGCGCAGTGCCTCAAAAGTGCGTTCGATCAGGTCGGGACGCGACTGGGTCAGCACTTCGATGGTGACGTCGCCGGGAATGCGGCGCTCTTCGATCAGCTGGCGCACGAAATTGAAATCGGTGTCGGAGGCCGAGGGGAAGGCCACCTCGATCTCCTTCAACCCCACGGCCACCAATTGTTCAAAGCAGCGCAGCTTGCGCGTCGCGTCCATCGGCTCGATCAGCGCTTGATTGCCGTCGCGCATATCGGTGCTCATCCAGATGGGTGGCGTCGTCAGGCGCCGCGACGGCCAGGTGCGTTCCGCATAGTCGCGGGCGAAGGGAAGGGTGGGACGGTATTTGTGCTGGGGTTGTTCAAGCATGGAAACCTCCGGCCGGGATGCGGCGGCAGTCGGCCGCCCGCGTTCAGAGGCGGGACGGCCAGGCAAGGGGAGGTGGCGGCAGGGTCCGTCAGAGGGCCCTGGGCTGCCGGGCGGCCACGGGGCGCAAGGCCCGGCAACCGCGCGCTAGTCGCAGCGCTAGAACAGGGCGGCCCATCCCACCAACCCGCGCGCAGCCGGCGGCCGCAAGCGCGGCACGGAAGCGGATAGCGGCGGACTGTGCGGACACGGACATGGGGTGAATTGGGTAAAGCCTGAAGGATGCGAGGATGATAGGTACACTGGAAACGACCGTCTAACGCCATTCTGGCCACAATCATCGCAAAATGGACATACCCGCCGCCCGCGCGCCCTACAAACCCGCAGATCTGGATTTGTTCCCCTACGAGTCCTCGCGCCGTCCGGTGGCCGGGTTGGCCGTGGATTACGAGGACGGCCATCGCATCCGGCGCCATCGGCATCGCCGAGCCCAACTGGTTTATGCGATCTCCGGGGTGATGGTGGTGGATACGGACGCAGGAATCTGGGTGGTGCCCCCCACCCGCGGCGTGTGGGTGCCTGCCTGGGTGCCGCACGGCATCCGTATGAGCGGCCAGCCGCGCATGCGCACGGTGTTCGTCGAACCCGGCGCCGCTGACCACTTGCCCGACCAGTGCTGCGTGTTGTCGATCTCGCCCCTGTTGCGCGAGCTGATGGTCGCCGCGGCGGAGGTACCGCTGGACTGGGCGCCCGGCACGCGCGACGGCCGGTTGATGATGCTGCTTTTGGACGAATTGCGTCAGGAGCCCGCGTTGCCCCTGCATCTGCCGCAACCCACCGAACCTCGTCTGGCGCGTATCTGCCGCGCCATCGTGCGGCATCCGGAACGTCAGGACGGCGCGGCCGATTGGGCGCGCGCGCTGGGGGTGGACCCGAAGACGGTGCACCGGCTGTTCCTGCGCCACACCGGCATGACTTTCGGCCGCTGGCGCCAGCAGGCGCGGCTGCTGGCGGCGATGGAGCGGCTGGCGCGCGGCGAGCGCGTGCTGGAAGTGGCGCTGGACCTGGGCTACGAAAGCCCGAGCGCGTTTGCCGCCATGTTCCGCAAGGCCGTGGGCGAGCCGCCCAGCGCATTTGCGGCGCGCGGGGTGGCGTCCGCCTGATGGCCGCGGCGGCGTCCCGTGGACGGCCCAGAGACGGCCGGCCCCGGAACCAGCGTATTATTTAACGTTTTGCCGCCTACGCTAACAGCTACAGCCAGAGACAAACCATGCCGCACTACCGCTCCCGCACCTCGACCCACGGCCGCAACATGGCCGGCGCCCGCGCCCTGTGGCGCGCCACCGGCATGAAGGATGGCGACTTCGGCAAGCCGATCATCGCGGTAGTGAACTCGTTTACGCAGTTCGTGCCGGGCCACGTGCACCTGCGCGACCTGGGCGCGCTGGTTGCCAAGGAAATCGAGGCTGCCGGCGGTGTCGCCAAGGAATTCAACACCATCGCCGTGGACGACGGCATTGCGATGGGCCACGGCGGCATGCTGTATTCGCTGCCCTCCCGCGAACTGATCGCCGACTCGGTCGAATACATGGTCAACGCGCATTGCGCCGACGCCATGGTCTGCATCTCGAACTGCGACAAGATCACCCCCGGAATGCTGATGGCCGCCATGCGCCTGAACATCCCGGTCGTATTCGTGTCGGGCGGTCCCATGGAAGCGGGCAAGGTCAAGTCGCCCACTGACGGCAAGGTCATCGCCAAGATCGACCTGATCGACGCCATGATCAAGGCCGCGGACCCCAACGTATCTGACGCCGATGTGGCCGAAGTCGAACGCAGCGCCTGCCCGACCTGCGGCTCCTGTTCCGGCATGTTCACCGCCAACTCGATGAACTGTCTGACCGAAGCCATTGGCCTGGCCCTGCCGGGCAACGGCACCATCGTCGCCACGCACGCCTGGCGCCGCGGCCTGTTCGAACAGGCCGGCCGCCTGGTGGTGGACCTGTGCCGCCGCTATTACCAGGAAGAAGACGCCTCGGTCCTGCCGCGCAGCATCGCCACCAAGAGCGCGTTCCAGAACGCCATGGCGCTGGACGTGGCGATGGGCGGTTCCACCAACACCGTGCTCCACCTGTTGGCCGCGGCGCAGGAAGCGGGTGTGGATTTCACCATGGCCGACATCGACCGCATCTCGCGCAAGGTGCCCTGCCTGTGCAAGGCGGCGCCCGCCACCGACAAGTACCACATCGAAGACGTGCATCGCGCGGGCGGCATCCTGGGCATCCTGGGCGAACTGGCGCGCGCGGACCTGCTGGACCTGTCCTGCGGCAACGTGCACAGCGGCACGCTGGGTAATGCAATCAAGCAGTGGGACGTGGCCGGCGGCGCCGGCGAGGAAGCACAGAAGTTCTATCGCGCGGCCCCCGGCGGCATTCCCACCACGGTGGCTTTCAGCCAGGATGCCACCTTCCTGACGCTGGATACGGACCGCAAGACGGGCTGCATCCGCAGCAAGGAAAACGCTTATTCGAAGGATGGCGGCCTGGCCGTGCTGTACGGCAACCTGGCAGAAAAGGGTTGCATCGTGAAGACGGCTGGCGTGGACGAGTCGCAATGGGTCTTCACTGGCCGCGCGCGCGTCTTCGAAAGCCAGGATGATGCCGTCGAAGGCATTCTGGGCGACAAGATCGTTCCGGGCGACGTGGTGGTGATCCGCTACGAAGGCCCGAAGGGCGGTCCGGGCATGCAGGAAATGCTGTACCCCACGTCCTACCTGAAGTCCAAGGGCCTGGGCAAGACCTGCGCTCTGTTCACGGATGGCCGCTTCTCGGGCGGCTCGTCGGGTCTGGTGATCGGCCACGCTTCGCCGGAGGCGGCGGAAGGCGGCACCATCGGCCTGGTGGAAGAGGGCGATGTGATCGAGATCGACATCCCGAACCGCAAAATGCATCTGGCCGTGTCCGACGAGGAACTGGCGCGCCGCCGCGCGGCGATGGATGCGCGGGCCGACGGCTGGGAGCCGGTCGGGCGCGAGCGTGTCGTGTCGCAGGCGTTGCAAGCTTATGCTGCGTTGGCGACTTCAGCGGATCGCGGGGCGGTGCGGGATTTGTCGCAGCTGAAGCAGAAGGGCAAGCGGTGATTGTTGGCTGCTGACTTTTGAGTAGGGCGGCGCTTTTGGGCGCCGCTTTTTTTTTTGGCTGTTGTTGTGGCTCGCGCTTCTTAGGTCGCCCGTTGGCGAGGGCGGCGTGGCGGCGAGCGCCCACGATTGCGGCCCGGAGCCTTCGCTCCGGGCTGCCCCATCCTCATCCTCGTCCAGGCCTTCGGCCTTCCCTTCGGATTCCGTCGGGCGCATCGAGGTTGCCCGCCGCCACGCCGCCCGCGCGGCCGAGAGTGACGGGCAACCCAAGCGTCATCCCCGACCGTAATTCCAGCAGCGTAACAAGCCCAGACTCAAGTAGCACGTCGGCGCGGACGGCTGGGTGGCCTACGAAGAGCAACGGCCTTTGCCAGCAATCTGCAAACCCAAGAAACCCTCGCCTACTTCCCCGCGCTATCCGCCCACCCCTTGGACAACTCCACGGCCTGCCTCCACCGCTTCATCCGCGCATCCCGCACAGATTCCGGCCAAGTCGGCTCGAACGTGCGTTCCGCCTGCCACTTCGAGGCAAACTCATCCAACCCCGACCAGAATCCCACCGCCAATCCCGCCAGGCCGGCAGCTCCTAGCGCCGTCGACTCCGATACCCGGGGGCGCACGACCGGTACGCCCAGCAGGTCTGCCTGCATCTGCATCAGCAGGTCATTGCGGGCGGCGCCGCCGTCCACGCGCAGTTCGGTCAGCGCGATGCCGCTGTCCCCGTTCATGCAGGTGAGCAGCTCGGCGCTTTGCAGCGCGATGGATTCCAGCGTGGCGCGGGCGATGTGAGCGCGGGTAGTGCCGCGGGTCAGGCCGACCAGCGTGCCGCGCGCATAGGGATCCCAGTGCGGCGCGCCCAGGCCGGCAAAGGCCGGGACCATGAAGACGTCGTCCGTATCGGCCACGCTGGCGGCCAGGGATTCGATTTCTTCCGAACGCTGGATGATGCCCAGCCCATCGCGCAGCCATTGCACCGCCGCGCCGGCCACGAACACGCCGCCTTCCAGCATGTAGGTCGGGCGCCAGCCCGCGTCGGCGGCCTGGGGCAGGCCCCAACCCACCGTGGACAGCAGATTGTTTCGGGACTGCACGGGCTTCTCGCCCACGTTCATGAGCATGAAGCAGCCGGTGCCGTAGGTGTTCTTGGCCATGCCGGGCGTGAAGCAGGCCTGGCCGAAGGTGGCGGCCTGCTGGTCCCCGGCATTGCCGGCGATCGGGATCGAGCCGCCCAGCCATTCGGGCAGGGCTTCGCCCACCACGGCGCTGCTGGGCGCGATTTGGGGCAGCACGCTGCGCGGGATCTTGAGCAGCGCCAGGATCTCGTCGTTCCAGTCCTGGGTATGCAGGTCGAACAGCATGGTGCGAGACGCGTTGCTTGGGTCGGTGGTGTGCACGGCACCGCCGGTCAGTTGCCAGATCAGCCACGTGTCCACCGTGCCGAAGGCCAGTTCGCCGCGTTCGGCCATCTGGCGCGCGCCCGGCACGTGGTCCAGCAGCCAGGCAAGCTTGGTGCCGGAGAAATAGGCGTCCAGCACCAGGCCGGTCCGCGATTGCAGGAATGCGGCATGGCCGTCCTGGCGCAACTGGTCGCACATCGGCGCCGTGCGGCGATCCTGCCAGACGATGGCGCGCGCAAGCGGGCGGCCGGTGGCGCGTTCCCAGATCAGGGTGGTTTCGCGCTGGTTGGTGATGCCGATGGCGGCGATGTCGGCGGCGGTCGCGCCAGCATTGCGCAGGGCCTCACGCGCCACGTCCAGCTGGCTATGCCAGATCTCGCTGGCGTCGTGCTCTACCCAGCCCGGCCGCGGATAGTGCTGGCGGAATTCGCGCTGGCCTACGCCGCGCACCACGCCTTCACGATCGAACACGATTGCGCGGGAGCTGGTCGTTCCCTGGTCCAGGGCTAGGACAAATTCATTCGTCGTCACTTTGTTTGGCGCCGTTCAGGTGTGCCCCGGCCAGAGGGTCGAGGCGTCTAAAGGAGAAGGTCGAAGCCATGCACAGCACGCCGACGACGATGAAGCCCGCGACGACGTCGCGAATCGCCAGCGTTTCCGCGCCGCGCAAGGACATGCTGATGTTCAGCGTCACCGCGGCCACGCCCACGCCCAGGCTGATGCCCAGTTGTTGCGCCATGGCAGCGAAACTGCTGGCGCGGCTCATCTTGGACGGGGGGATGTCAGCATAGGTTAGCGTATTTACCCCGGTGAATTGCAGCGAACGGAAAAAGCCGCCGACCAGCAGCACGGCGATCATCAGCCACACCGGCGTCGTGGGTGTGAAGGCGCCGCAGACCACGATGAACGCGCCCGCCAGCAAGGCGTTGACGGTCAGCACGCGGCGAAAGCCGAAGTACCTGACGATGGGCGTGGCCACGAACTTCATCAATAGCGCGCCCGCGGCGCTGGCGAAGGTGATCAGGCCGGCCGAGAAAGGCGTGAGGCCGAAGCCGACTTGCAGCAACATGGCCAGCAGGAAGGGGGTGGCGCCCACGGCGAAGCGGCACAGATTGCCGCCCAGCGTGGAGATGGCGAAGGTAGGGATCCGCATCAGGGACAGGTCGATGATGGGATGTTCCGTGCGCCGAGCGTGCCAGCCATAAAGCAGGCCGCAGATGGTGCCCACGGCGATCAGTCCCAGCAGCACAGGCAGGGGCATCACGTCGCGGCCGATGGCCTCGAAGCCGCTGACCAGGGTGGCCAGGCAGATCGCGCTGAGCAGGAACCCCGGCCAGTCCAGGCGCGGAGCGGATTCCTCGCGGATTTCCGCGACATAGCGCAGCACCAGAAAAATGCCCAGCACGCCGATCGGGATATTGATCAGGAAGATCCAGTGCCAGGACATATAGGTGACCATGAACCCGCCCAGCGGGGGGCCGATCACCGGGCCCAGCAAGGCCGGAATGGAAAGAAAGGACATGGCCTTCAGCAAGTCCTGCTTGGGCACGGTGCGCAGCAGGATGATGCGCCCCACGGGGACCATCATCGCGCCCGCCATCCCCTGGACGACGCGGGCCAGGACCAGCTGCGGCAGGTCCTGGGACAGCGCACAGGCCACGGAACTGAGCGTGAACAGGCCGATAGCCGCCACGAACACGCGCCGCGCGCCGTAGCGGTCGGCCGCCCAGCCGCTGACAGGGACGAATACCGCCACCGACAGCAGATAGGACGTAATGGCCACGTTGAGCCGCACGGGGGTGGATCCCAGGGCGTGCGCCATGGCCGGCAGAGCGGTGGCCACCACGGTGGCGTCCAGCATCTGCATGAACAGCGCGCAGCCTACGATGAAGGGGATCATGCGCGCCGCGCGCGCTGCTTGCTCACTGGCGGACGAGGCGGGGCGGGCTGCTGCTGCGGTTTCTGCGGACATGGCGGGAGGGGGCGATGGGTGCCGCGAGATTGTAACGCCGGGGGGTAGCCCGCCGTGAAGTAAACTCCCCCTATCCGAAACCCACTGAAATTGGTGCCATGGCGACCAACTACGAATCCGAGATCACCCTTTTCCTGAAGGACTACAAGAAATCGCACCCTGGCACTGAAGAGCGCCAGCGCGAGGGCCGCGCCCGTCTTTGGGACAAACCGCAGGACTCGGAACTGCTGGAAGGCTTCCGCGCGGCCCGCGTGCCGCAAAAGCCGTACGTCTACCAGGCCGATTGAGCCCATTGCGGCAACCATGGCCCAACACGCTTCCGTCCCGGGCGACGCCCTGGCCGCGCTAGTGGAACCGCCCGTCGACAGCACGCCTGACACGATCGACAGCGTGGCGTTCGCTCGCCTCTATGGCGAGCCCCTGTTCCAGATGCCCACGGACCTGTACATCCCGCCGGATGCGCTGGAAGTGTTCCTGGAAGCGTTCGAAGGGCCGCTGGACCTGCTGCTCTACCTGATCCGCAAGCAGAACTTCAATGTGCTGGACATCCCCATGGCGGATGTCACGCGGCAGTACCTGTCGTATGTGGACCAGATCCGTATCCACAACCTGGAACTGGCGGCCGAGTACCTGCTGATGGCGGCGATGCTCATCGAGATCAAGTCGCGCATGCTGCTGCCGGTCAAAAAGACCGACACCGGCGAAGAGCCGGAAGATCCGCGCGCCGAACTCGTGCGCCGCCTGCTCGAGTACGAGCAGATGAAGCTGGCCGCCCAGAAGCTGGACGCGATGCCGCAGCTGGGCCGCGACTTTGTCAGCAGCCAGGCGGTGGCCGACCTGAGCGTGGAGCGCATGCTGCCGGAAGTCAGCGTGGACGACCTGCGCGCGGCCTGGGCCGACATCATGAAGCGGGCCAAACTGAACCAGCATCACCACATCACGCGCGAACAGCTGTCCGTGCGCGATCACATGACGCACATCCTGCGGCGCCTGAACGACGTGCGCTTCATGGAATTCGGCGACCTCTTCATGGAGCGCGTCCGCGAGGGCGCGCCCGCGGCGGTGGTTGTCGTGCATTTCATCGCCATGCTGGAGCTGGCCCGCGAGTCCTTGCTGGAAATCACGCAGGCCGAGCCCTATGCTCCCATCTATGTGCGCCTGGCCTATACCAGCGTGGCGGCGGTCGCGGCCTGATCCTGACCGGGCTGCCCCCAACCCCGGAGAAATCCCTTGAAAGTCGTACACACCATCCAGGAATTGCGCGATCACCTGCGCGGCCAGAATCGCGTGTCGTTCGTGCCCACCATGGGCAATCTGCACGAAGGCCACTTATCCCTGATGAAGCTGGCGCGCCAGCATGGCGACCCGGTGGTGGCCAGCATCTTCGTGAACCGGCTGCAATTCGGCCCGAACGAAGACTTCGACCAGTATCCCCGCACGCTCGCTGCGGACATCGAGAAGCTGGAGCGCGAGCGCGACGTCTATGTGCTGTTCGCACCGAACGAACGCGAGATGTACCCGGAGCCGCAGAATTTCCGCGTCCAGCCGCCCGATGACCTGGGCGACATCCTGGAAGGCGAATTCCGTCCCGGCTTCTTCGAAGGCGTCAGCACCGTGGTGCTGAAGCTGTTTTCCTGCGTGCAGCCGCGCGTGGCCGTATTCGGCAAGAAGGACTACCAGCAGCTGATGGTCGTGCGCAACATGTGCCGGCAGTTCCAGTTGCCCGTGGAAGTGCTGGCGCACGAGACCGTGCGCGCGGAAGACGGCCTGGCGCTGTCCTCGCGCAACCGTTATCTCAGCGACGCCGATCGCGCCGAGGCGCCTGCGCTGTATGCTGCGCTACGGCATGCCGGCCAGCGCCTGGCGCAGGGCGAGCGCGACGCCGCCGCGCTGGAGCGCGAAGCCATCGACACCCTGACTCAGCGTGGCTGGCAGGTGGACTACGTGGCTGTGCGGCGCCAGCGCGACCTGAAGCGTCCGGAGGCGGCCGACCTGCAAGCCGGCGAACCGTTGGTGGCCTTGGCGGCCGCCAAGTTGGGCAGCACTCGCCTGATCGACAATCTGGAACTGGCCTACACGGCCTGAGGCGGCAAAACGGGGGGTGGCGTCTATGTCCACCCCCTGACAGAATTGCCAGCTTATATCTCGGCGGGCGGCGGATCAGACTCGGTGTAATCCTACATTGCAAGCGAGTCGCCCCATGCACATGCCCCGTCCTGACCTGGAAGCTGTTCTTTCTTCGCTCACTCCCCGCGAACGGCAGATCGTCACCTACGTGGCAGCCGGCCGTCCCAACAAGGTCATCGCCATAGACCTGAGCATTTCGCTGCGCACCGTCGAAGCCCACCGCTCCCGCATTTTCACGAAGCTGCAAGTCCGTAACGCCATGCAATTGGCATGCCGGTTGTGCGAACACGGGCGTTCCGGTGCGTCGCCCGTGCCGGGCGCGGCCGGCACGGATGGCCCACGCGGGCTGCCGTTGCCGCCCGGGCTGGCCGCAGCGGGCAGCCCGGGTTCGGCCCATGTCTTGCATGAACAGCCAGCGCCGGCATACGGCAATTGTCAGACGGACCTCGCGCCTACCCATTCCAAGGCGGACCCCGATCCAGGATAGGCCCGCCCTGACAGCCATCCGCCGGATGCGCTAGTCCAAAAGCATCGGGCCTGACGAACGCAGTGTTCGTCAGGCCCGGCCTGGAGCTTCGGGTTGCCGAGCGGCGGCGCGTAAGGCGGCGCGTAAGGCGGCGCTTAACGGCCGCCGGCAGGCGTCACGGGCACTTGGGCGCTGCGGCCTTGGCCAGTTCGTCGATCGGGTCCAGATCCGGCTGGCGGGTCAGGTTGTAGTTGAGATTGGGCGTCTGGCCGTCGATGGAGCGCACGCGCAGCACGTTGTTGGCCGCAACCACGAACTCCGCGCGGCCATTGCCCTTGCTGTCCATCAGGATGACGCGCGGCGGGCGCTCGTCGGTGGCGTCCCAGCAGCCTTGCTCGGTGACGGGCGGACCTTTCTTGGGGTCATCTTCCAGATAGGCCACTCGGCCGCGCCAGCGACCATTGGGCGCCAGAGTCAGTGTCACGCGCTGCGCCGTGCACTGCATGGCGGGCGAGAAGCACGGCAGGGTGCCCATGTAGGTCTGCGGTTGCGGCACTAGGTTCTGCACGGCGGCGTTGGGGGCAGCCGGGCTGGCGACGGGGGCGCTCGCCGCCGATGCCGAGGTGGCGGTATGTTCGGTTTCCGCAGGAACGGCCTGGCCGTCTTCGGTGGTCTGGCCACCGGCGGCAGCCTGGGCGGCCTGGTTCTGTTGCTTGCGCGGAGCGTCGGGCTTGAGCGCGATCTGCACCTGCGACGGCGCGCGGATGACGCTGCGGTAGCCCGCGCCCGAACCCTGGTACTGCGCGTCGGTCACGGTGCTTTCGGCAGGCGGGTCGTAATAGCCTTCGGTTTTCTGTTGGGCACAGCCAGCCGCGCCCAATGCGGTGCCTGCGAGCAGCAGCCCCATGACGCTGAGTTTGCGGGAGCGGGTACCGAGTTCTACGCGCGCGGTCATGGCAGCTTATCCGTGTGGTGAGTCTGTCTCCGATTTTACGCACTTATGCGAAGATTCGATACGTTCCCCTTAGCCGCTCTTGGGTATCGTCAACACTTTATGCACTATTTACGACACGGCCGCTGCCGACCCGCGCCACGCTCCGCCGCCCGCCCTGGTGGCGGCGGCGTTGCGGCCGTGCGCCACGCGGGCGGATGACGGTGATGCGGCATGTCTTCGATCTGCCCCTGAGCGCGTTCATCGGCCTGGCGGCGCTGGCGGGCCTGTTCGTCGGCAACTGGCTGACGGTGCTGACGCACCGGCTGCCACGCATGATGGAACAGGAATGGCAGGCACACTGCCAGGACGCCGCAGGCAAGCCGCCGTCCGATATCCGCTATGGCTTGTGGTCGCCGGCCTCGCACTGTCTCGCCTGCGACAGCCCGGTGGTCGGCTGGCGACGGCTGCCATTGCTGGGATGGTTATTGTTGCGGGGCCGCTGTGGCGCTTGCGGCGCGGCCATCGGATGGCGTTACCCGGCCATCGAGTTGCTGACCTGCGCGCTATTCGCCGCATGCGCCTGGAGGTTCGGCGCGACTCCGCTCGCTGTGTCCGCCATGGGGCTCTCGGCCGTGTTGGTGGCGCTGGCCTGGATCGACTTCGAATCCACGCTGCTGCCCGATGTGCTGACGCAGCCGTTGCTTTGGGCCGGATTGCTGGTCAATTTGTTCGATGCCTACACCAGCTTGCAGATGGCGGTGGTGGGGGCCGTGGCGGGCTACGTCTTCCTCTGGGTTATCTTTCATGTATTCCGCCTGCTGACGGGGCGTGAGGGCATGGGCTATGGCGACTTCAAGTTGCTGGCGGCGCTGGGCGCATGGTTCGGCGTGGAAGCCCTGCCGACGCTATTGCTGAGCGCATCGCTGTTGGGCGTGTTGATCGGCGGCGCGCTGACGTTAAGCGGCCGCGCCCGTCGCGGACAGCCACTGCCCTTCGGCCCCTATCTGGCACTGGCGGGCGTCGTGACGCTGCTGGCAGGCGGCGAGCAGGGGCTCGGGCGGTTTTTGCAGTAGGGCGGTTCATGCCCTGCATGGGATGGTCGGTATGTTGAAAATAGGTCTGACGGGCGGCATCGGTTCGGGCAAGTCCCGGGTGGCGGACATGCTCGCGGAGTGGGGCGCCACGTTGGTCGATACCGACGAGATCGCGCGTGCGCTGACCGCTGCTGGCGGGGCCGCCATGCCTGCGATCGAACGTGAGTTCGGATCCCGTGCCTTGACGCCCGATGGCGCGCTGGACCGCGGGTGGATGCGCGAGCAGGCATTCACGGATCCGCAGGTGCGCCAGCGCCTGGAGGCCGTGCTGCATCCGGTCATTGGGCAGGAGACCGAGCGCCAGGCTGCCGCGGCGCGGGGCGCCTACCTGGTCTTCGTGGTGCCGCTGCTGGTGGAGTCGCTGCCGCGCTGGCGTGCGCGCCTGGACCGCATCTGCGTGGTGGACTGCGACCCGGACACTCAGGTGGCGCGGGTGCAGCAGCGCAGCGGGCTGACGGAGCCAGCCATCAGGCGTATCATGGCAGCACAGGCTGCGCGGACAAGCCGTCTGGAAGTTGCCGACGACGTCATCATCAATGACGGCGACACGACGCCAGAACAATTGCGCGCGCAGGCGAAGACCCTGCATGACCGCTGGCTGGCGCTGGCGAGCACGACGGGCCGACCTGCCCAAGACCAGGCCGGCACCCCTGAATAATATTGGCCCGCCGGCCAAACACAGATGGGCCTGTAAAAAAGCGTGATTGTTTACGAATACCCCTTCAATGAGCGCATCCGCGCTTATCTGCGGCTGGAGTACCTGTTCGACAGGCTGTTCTTCTTTGCTCGCGAGGGGGACTCGCGGCAGCATCAGGTTGCCGTCACCTCCCTGTTCGATCTGCTTGACGCCTGCGAACGCACCGACGTCAAAGGCGCGGTCCTGCAAGACCTGGAGCGCCAGCGCCTGGCGCTGGTTGGGCTGCGCGATCATCCCGGCGTGGCGCAGGATGCGCTTGAAGCGATGCTGCGCGAAATGGAAAAAGTGACCACGGCATTGGCCGCGCCGGGCAAGACCGGCCAGTCCCTGCGTGAAAACGAATGGTTGACCAGCCTGCGAGGCCGCCTGTCCGTGCCCGGCAGCGCCACGCAGGTGGACATGCCCTCGTACTTTGCGTGGCAGAACAAATCGGAAGCCGCCCGCTGCGCGGATCTGCAGGCCTGGGTGGCGCCCTTTATTCCCCTGTATGACGGCCTGACCCTGGCCTTGCGCCTGTTGCGCGAATCCGGCCGCAAGGCCGACATCGTGGGCGAGCAGGGCGCTTACCAGCAGATGCTGGGCGGCAAGCAATACCAGTTGCTGCGGGTGTGGCTGGACCCCAGCCAGGGCGTATTTCCAGAGATCAGCGCCAATAAGTACATGATCTGGATACGTTTTTCTACGCAGGACGGCGAATTCAAACCCCAGCAGGTCGCGCGCGACGTCCCCTTCCAGATGACGCTCTGCAGCTCCTGACAGCGGCGCGGCGGGCCTCCTTGCCTTAAGGCAGGGCCGCTTAGGGCAGGGCCGCTTAGGGCAGGGCCGCTTAGGGCAGGGCCGCGTAAGGCAGGGCTACTTAAGGCAGGGCTACTTAAGGCAGGGCCGCTTAGGGCAGGGCCACTTAAGGCAGGGCCGCTTAAGGCAGGCCCGGCGGGTCACCGCGCCAGGCAGCCCTGCGGCGCGTAGCCGCCGCCGGAGGCGCCTGACGGAAGTGGCCGGGCAGCCGCCCGCGCGTTTCGCTCGGCCAGATTCCTGTTGCTCCCAGTTTCAACTCGGCCTCGCGGCGCTGGAAACCGGGACTGTCTGGTAGACAATACGGCTTTCTCCGCCCGTGCCGGAACTGTTCCATGCCTGATAGCCGTCCCGTATCTCCGCCCACCCGTTGGACCCGCCGCCGCCTTGTCGGGCTGGCGCTGGTATTGCTAGTTGCGGCGGGCATCGCCTGGCTGGTGCTGCGGCCCGCGGCCAAGCCGGGCGGCGCAGGCGGGCCCGGGGGGCGGCCAGGGGGCAGGCCTGCGGCGGGAGCCGTGATGAATCCCGCGGTGCCGGTGCGCATCGCCACCGCCACCAAGCAGGACATCGACATCTACCTGAAGTCGCTGGGCACGGTCACCGCCTACAACACCGTCACCGTGCGCAGCCGGGTCAGCGGCGAACTGGTGGAAGTGGCCTTCCAGGAAGGCCAGCGGGTCAAGGCCGGCGACCTGCTGGCGCAGGTGGATCCGCGGGCGTTCCAGGTGGCGCTGGATCAGGCCCGCGGCACGCAGATGCAGAACCTGGCGCAGCTGGAGAACGCCCGTCGCGACTTGCAACGCTACCAGGCGCTGTACAAGCAGGACTCGATCGCCAAGCAGCAGGTCGATACGCAGGCGGCGTTGGTGCGTCAGTATGAAGGCACGGTCAAGAGCGACCAGGCCAATGTGGACAATGCCCGGTTGCAGCTGGACTACGCGCGGATCACCGCGCCGATCAGCGGCCGCCTGGGTCTGCGCCAGGTCGACCGCGGCAATCTGGTGTCCAGCTCGGACACGAACGGCCTGGTGGTCATTACGCAGACCCAGCCGATTTCCGTGGTGTTCACGCTGCCCGAAACCCAATTGCCCGAGGTGCGCGCCGAGATCGCGGCCGGCAAGACCCTGGCCGTGGACGCCTATGACCGCGCGGACACCCGGCGCATTGCGACGGGTCAGCTGGAAACGATGGACAACCAGATCGACGTGACCACCGGCACCCTGAAGCTGAAGGCGCGCTTCGAGAACGCGGATGATGCGCTCTTCCCGAACCAGTTCGTCAACGTGCGCCTGCACGTGCTCACGCGCAAGGACGTGACCGCGATTCCCACCGCCGCCATCCAGCAGGGCTCGGCGGGCGCCTTCGTATTCCTGGTGCAACAGGACAACACCGTGCAGGTGCGGCAGGTGAAGCTGGGCGCGGTCAACAACGGCATGGTGGCCGTCAATGAGGGCCTGCAGCCGGGTGACCGCGTGGTCGTCGAAGGCACCGATCGCCTGCGTGCCGGCGCCAAGGTCGAGGTGGTGGGCGGCTCGGACGTGATCCCCGCCACCCGCGACAAGACCCTGGGCGCGGGCGCCCCGGCCGGCACCACGCCGCCGTCCAAGTAAGCCGGTACACGCCGTGAGCCCGTCGCGCCTCTTCATTCTGCGTCCGGTGGCCACCACGCTGTCCATGGTGGCCATCCTGATCGCCGGTTTCATCGCCTACCGGTTGCTGCCCGTTTCGGCCCTGCCGGAAGTGGACTATCCGACGATCCAGGTGGTGACGCTGTACCCGGGCGCCAGTCCCGATGTGATGACTTCGTTGGTGACCTCGCCCCTGGAGCGGCAGTTCGGGCAGATGCCGGGCCTGAACCAGATGTCGTCCACCAGTTCGGGCGGCGCGTCGGTCATCACGCTGCAGTTCAACCTGACTTTGCCGCTGGACGTGGCCGAGCAGCAGGTACAGGCGGCGATCAACGCGGCCTCGAACCTGCTGCCCAGCGACCTGCCGGTGCCGCCCACGTACAACAAGGTCAATCCCGCTGACGCAGCGGTGCTGACGCTGGCGATCACTTCGCCCACCATGCCATTACCGCAGGTGCGCGACCTGGTGGATACGCGGATTGCCCAGAAACTGTCGCAGATTCCTGGCGTGGGCCTGGTCAGCGTGGCGGGCGGCCAGCGGCCGGCCGTGCGCGTGCAGGTGAACCCGCAGGCCCTGGCGGCCAACGGCCTGTCCTTGTCGGATCTGCGCACCGCCATCGTAGGCGCCAACGTCAACCAGCCCAAGGGCAATCTGGATGGGCCGCAGCGGTCCACCACCATCAACGCCAACGATCAGCTCAAGACGCCCACCGACTACAACGACCTGATCATCGCGTACAAGAACAATGCGCCATTGCGCCTGTCGGACGTGGCGCGCGCGGTCGAGGGCGCGGAAGACACGCGCCAGGCGGCGTGGGCCGGCGACAAGCCCGCCATCCTGCTCAACATCCAGCGCCAGCCTGGCGCCAACGTGATCGATGTGGTCAACCGGATCCAGGCGCTGCTGCCGCAACTGCGCGCCGCCTTGCCGGCGACCCTGGACGTGAGTGTGGTGTCGGACCGCACGCAGACCATCCGCGATTCGGTGGCCGACGTGCAGTTCGAGATGATGCTGGCAGTGGCACTGGTGGTCATGGTGACCTTTGTGTTCCTGCGCAGCCTGACGGCCACATTGATTCCCAGCGTGGTCGTGCCGCTATCGCTGGTCGGCACCTTCGGCATCATGTACCTGGCCGGCTTCTCCATCAACAACCTGACCTTGATGGCGTTGACGATCGCCACCGGCTTCGTGGTGGATGACGCCATCGTCATGATCGAAAACATCGCCCGCCACATCGAGGAGGGCGAGACCCCGCTGCAGGCCGCGCTCAAGGGCGCCTCGCAGATCGGCTTCACGCTGATTTCACTGACCTTTTCTTTGATCGCGGTGCTGATTCCGCTGCTCTTCATGACCGAGGTGGTGGGACGGCTGTTCCGCGAGTTCGCCATCACGCTGGCTGTGTCCATCCTGATATCGCTGGTGGTGTCGCTGACCTTGACGCCGATGATGTGCGCGCGTCTGCTGCGCGCCGAGTCCGAACAGAAACATGGCCGTTTCCATCAGGTGACGGGCGCCTTCATCGACCGCGTGATCGCGGGCTATGACCGCTGGCTGCAAGTGGTGCTGCGCCATCAGCCGTTGACGTTGCTGGTGGCGCTGGCGACCTTTGCCTTGACCGTGCTGCTGTATCTGGTGATTCCGAAGGGGTTCTTTCCGCAGCAGGACACCGGCCTGATCCAGGCGATTACCCAGGCGCCCCAATCAATTTCTTTTCCTGCCATGGCCGAACGCCAGCGCGCGGCCGCCCGCCTGGTGCTGGAAGATCCCGACGTGCAGGCCGTGTCCTCCTTTATCGGGGTAGACGGCAGCAACGCCACGCTCAGCGCCGGACGCATGCAGATCGCGCTAAAGCCGCAGGCCGAACGCAACGGCGACCTGCGCACGGTCATGGCGCGCCTCGCGCAGTCCCTGGACAAGCAGGACGGCCTGACGGTCTATATGCAGCCGGTGCAGGACCTGACCATCGAGGACCGCGTGAGCCGCACGCAGTACCAGATGACCCTGTCCAATCCCGACCTGAAGGTACTGAGCGAGTGGACGCCCAAGCTGGTGAATCGCCTGCGTCAGGTGCCCGGCCTGAAGGACGTGACCGACGACCTGCAGGACGACGGGCTGCAGACCTGGGTCGAGATCGACCGCGACGCCGCGTCGCGCCTGGGCATCACGGCGGCGGTGATCGACGAGGCGCTGTACAACGCCTTTGGCCAGCGGCTGATTTCCACCATCTTCACGCAGTCCAACCAGTACCGCGTGGTGCTGGAGGTCGAACCGCAGTTCCAGGTGACGCCGGCCTCGTTGGGCCAGATCCACGTGCCCACGTCCACCGGCGCGCAGGTGCCGCTGTCGTCCGTTGCCCACATCAGCGAAGGCAAGACGGTGCTGGCCGTGAACCGGCTCGATCAGTTCCCCATGGTGACGGTGTCCTTCAACCTGGCGCCCGGCGCCTCGCTCTCCAGCGCAGTTGTGGACATAGCGGCGGCCGAGGCCGAGATCGGCCTGCCCACCGGCATCGAGACGCGCTTCCAGGGCGCGGCGCTGGCGTTCCAGAATTCGCTGTCCAGCACCCTGTGGCTGATCCTGGCCGCCATCGTGACAATGTACATCGTGCTGGGGGTGCTGTACGAAAGCTACATCCACCCCATTACCATCCTGTCCACGTTGCCATCGGCAGGCGTGGGGGCGCTGCTGGCGCTACTGATCAGCGGCACGGAATTGGACATGATAGGCATCATCGGCATCATCCTGCTGATCGGCATCGTGAAGAAGAACGCCATCATGATGATCGACTTCGCGCTGGACGCGGAGCGCAAGCGGGGTTTGAGCCCGCGCGCGGCGATCCATGAGGCGGCGCTGCTGCGCTTCCGGCCCATCCTCATGACTACGCTGGCCGCCTTGTTCGGCGCGCTGCCGTTGATGCTGTCGACCGGCACGGGCGCCGAACTGCGCCAGCCGTTGGGCCTGGTGATGGTGGGCGGGCTGCTGTTGTCTCAGGTGCTGACTCTGTTCACCACGCCGGTCATCTACCTGATGTTCGACCGCATGTCGCGCCGCTGGCGCGGCGTGGACCAAGCGCCTGCGGGGGATGCGTCATGATTCTGTCGGCACCGTTCATCGTCCGGCCGGTGGCGACCACGCTGCTGAGCCTGGCGGTCGTGCTGGCGGGTCTGCTGTCGTTCTTCCTCTTGCCCGTGGCGCCGTTGCCGCAGGTGGACATCCCTACCATTTCAGTATCCGCCAGCCTCCCGGGCGCCAGTCCTGAGACCATGGCGTCCAGCGTGGCCACGCCGCTGGAGCGATCGCTGGGCAGCATCGCGGGCGTGACGGAAATGACCTCCAGCAGTTCGCAGGGGTCCACCCGCATCACGCTGCAATTCGATCTGTCGCGCGACATCAACGGCGCGGCCCGCGATGTGCAGGCCGCCATCAACGCGGCGCGTTCGTTGCTGCCGACCGGCCTGCGCAGCAATCCCACGTATCACAAGTCCAATCCTTCCGATGCGCCCATCATGACCCTGGCGCTGACGTCCGACACGCTCAGCCAGGGGCAGCTCTACGACATTGCCTCCACCATCGTGGCGCAGAAGCTCTCGCAGGTGGACGGCGTGGGCGAGGTGACGGTGGGCGGCAGTTCCCTGCCGGCGGTGCGCGTGACCGTGCTGCCGGGGGCGCTGGCAAACCGCGGCGTGTCGTTGGACCAGCTGCGTACCACGCTGGCCAATGCCAATGCCAACCGGCCCAAGGGCGTGCTCGAGAACGACCGCTACCACTGGCAGGTGATGGCCAGCGACCAGCTCAGCCGCGCCGAGCAGTACCGGCCGCTGATCGTGGCATGGAAGGACGGCGCGCCGGTGCGCGTATCCGACGTGGCCCGCGTGGAGGATTCGGTCGAAGACCTGTACCAGACCGGCTTCTACAACGATCGCAAGGCGATCCTGATGATCGTCAGGCGCCAGGCCGACGCCAACATCATCGAAACCGTGGATGCCGTGCGCGCCCAGTTGCCGATCTTGCAGGCACTGATGCCCGCGGACGCCAACATGACGGTGGCGCAGGACCGCACCCCCAGCATCCGGGCCTCGCTGCACGAAGCCGAGCTGACGCTGATCATCGCGGTGGGCCTGGTGGTGCTGGTGGTGCTGCTGTTCCTGCGGCGCTGGCGGGCGGCCATCATTCCCAGTGTGGCGGTGCCGGTATCGTTGATCGGCACGTTCTGCATCATGTATCTCAGCGGCTTTACGCTGAACACCATCTCGCTGATGGCGCTGATCGTGGCGACCGGCTTCGTGGTGGATGACGCCATCGTGGTGCTCGAGAACATCATGCGCCATGTGGAGCGCGGCATGTCGCCCATGCGCGCGGCGCTGCGCGGTTCGCGCGAAGTGGGCTTCACCGTGCTGTCCATGAGCCTGTCGCTGGTGGCGGTGTTCATTCCCATCCTGTTGATGGGGGGCGTGGTCGGGCGCTTGTTCCGCGAGTTCGCGGTAACGCTGTCGGCCGCCATCCTGGTGTCGCTGGTGGTGTCGCTGACCCTGACGCCGATGATGTGCGCGCGGCTGCTACGCCAGGAGACGCCCGAGGAAAAGCCGGCGGGTAGGCTGGCGCGCTGGTCCGAGCGCGGTTTCGACGCCATGATGGACGGCTATCGCAGCACCCTGCGCTGGGCGCTGACGCACAACCGTCTGATGATGCTGATACTGGCCGTCGCGGTGGGGCTGAACGTCTACCTGTACACCGTGGTGCCCAAGGGCTTCTTCCCGCAACAGGACACGGGCCAATTGCTGGGCTTTTTCCGCGTGGACCAGGGCACCTCGTTCCAGGCCACCCTGCCCAAGCTGGAGGCCTTGCGCAAAGTAGTGCTGGCGGATCCCGCTGTGCAGAGCATGACGGGCTATGCGGGCGGACGGGGCGGCAGCAACAGCAGTTTCATGCAGATCCAGCTCAAGCCCCTGGGCGAACGCAAGGTTTCGGCGGACGTCGTCATCAACCGCCTGCGCGGCAAGCTGCAGAATATGCCCGGCGCGCGCATGTTCCTGGTGTCGCAGCAGGACATACGGATCGGCGGCCGCCAGAGCCAGGGCTCCTACGATTACACGCTGATGGCGGGCGATCTGCAGCTGCTGCGCACCTGGATGCCTAAAGTGCAGCAGGCGATGGCGCAGATTCCCGAGATCACCGATGTGGACACCGACGTCGAGGACAAGGGCCGCCAGATCAACCTGGTGATCGATCGCGAGGCGGCTACCCGCCTGGGCATCAGCATGTCCACCATATCCACGGTGCTGAACAACTCGTTCAGCCAGCGCCAGGTGTCGGTAATGTACGGGCCGCTGAACCAGTACCACGTGGTGCTGGGCGTGGACCCGAAATTCGCGCAGGACATCGAATCGCTCAGGCAGGTGGAGGTCATTACCGAGGCCGGCGCGCGCGTGCCGCTGTCGGCCTTCACGCGTCTGGAAAACGCCAACGCGCCGTTGAGCGTGCAGCACCTGGGGCTGTTCGTGGCCGACACCATCTCTTTCAGCCTGGCGCCGGGTGTGTCGCTGGGCCAGGCTACCAGCGCGATCGATGCCGCCGTGGCGCGCATCGGCCTGCCGTCGGACCAGATACAGGCGGGTTTCCAGGGCACGGCCGCGGCCTTGCAGCAGACATTGGCGCAGCAGCCCTGGCTGATCCTCGCCGCGCTGGTCACGATGTACATCGTTTTGGGCATCCTGTACGAAAGCTTCGTGCACCCGCTGACCATTCTGTCGACCCTGCCGTCGGCCGGCCTGGGCGCGCTGCTCGCGCTGCTGTTGGTGCGCTACGACTTCACGCTGATTGCCTTGATCGGGGTGTTCCTGCTGATCGGCATCGTCAAAAAGAACGCCATCATGATGGTCGACTTTGCCCTGGATGCGGAGCGCACCCAGGGCATGAGTCCGCGGGACGCCATTTTCCAGGCATGCCTGACGCGTTTTCGTCCCATCATGATGACGACGATGGCCGCCATCTTTGGCGCGTTGCCGCTGGTGCTGGCCACCGGCGCAGGCGTCGAGATGCGCCAGCCGCTAGGCATTACCATCGTCGGCGGCCTGGTCCTGAGCCAGATCCTTACGCTGTACACCACACCCGTGGTCTATCTTTACCTGGACCGCTTCCGCCTCTGGGCCGCGCGCCGGCGCGCGCCCAAGGACGGGTCCTCCGCTTCCATAGAACCCATATGATGCGCGACGCCACGCCAGTCCCGAGCCTCTTTCTTTCCCGCAGCATCGCCGCGGCCGCGCTGTGCGCGCTGCTGGGCGCATGCGCGGTCGGCCCTGATTACGAGCGCCCCGCGCTGGACGTGGGCGCCGCCTACAAGGAGGGCCAGGGGGAGGTCGAGGGCTGGAAGCCTGCCCGGCCGCTGGACCAGGCGGAACGCGGCGAATGGTGGCGCGTGTATGACGACGCGACGCTGAACGATCTGGTGGCGCGCTTGAATGCCTCGAACCAGACCGTTGCCCAGGCCGAGGCCAACTACCGGCAGGCCCTGGGCCTGGTGCGCGGCGCGCGCGCCGGTTTCTTCCCGACGGTGGGCGCGGGCGCGGGCATGACGCGCGCGGGGAGTGGCGGCGGACAAAACGGCTCCTCGTCGTCGTCGGGCAGCAACGTCTCGAACCAGTATTCGCTGACGGGTAGCGTCAGCTGGGAAGTGGACTTGTGGGGCCGGGTGCGGCGCAGCGTGGAATCCTCGGAGGCGAGCGCCGCCGCCAGCCTGGCCGACCTCGGCGCCACGCGCCTGAGCGCGCAGGCCGCGCTGGTGCAGGCTTATCTGCAATTGCGCGTGCTGGATGAGCAGAAGCGCCTGCTGGATGCCACGGTGGCTGCCTACGAAAAATCCCTGCAGCTGACGCAGAACCGCTATGCCGTGGGCGTGGCCGGCCAGGCCGACGTGGCCGTGGCGCGCACGCAGGTGGAAAGCACGCGGGCGCAGTCCATCGACCTGGATTGGCAGCGCGGCCAGCTTGAACACGCCATCGCCGTGTTGATGGGCCAGGCGCCGTCGCAGTTCAGCCTGCCGCCCACGGTGTTTGCCTTGCAATTGCCGCAGATTCCGGTGGGCTTGCCGTCCGAGCTGCTGGAGCGCCGCCCAGACGTGGCGGCGGCCGAGCGCCGCGCTGCGGCCGCCAATGCGCAGATCGGCGTGGCGCAGGCCGCGTGGTTCCCCAGCCTTACGCTGTCCGCGGATGGGGGCTTCCGCAACGGCCAGTTCGCCGAATTGCTGACGGCGCCGGCGCGTTTCTGGTCGCTGGGGCCGGCGCTGGCGCTGACGATATTCGACGGCGGTGCGCGCGAAGCGCAAGTGGAACAGGCCCGCGCATCCTACGACGCGCAGGCGGCCGCCTATCGCCAGACGGCCCTGACCGGGTTGCGCGAGGTCGAGGATTATCTGATCCAGCTGCGTGTCATGGAGAATGAACAGGTGGTGCAGCGCCGCGCACTCGAAGCGGCGCGCGAATCGCTGCGTCTCACCCAGAACCAGTACAAGGCGGGCCTGGTCGATTACCTGAGCGTGGCGGTGGTGGATGCCACGGCGCTCAATAGCGAACGCAATGCGCTGAGCCTGCTGGGCAACCGCTTCGCGGCCAGCGTCAACCTGATCGTGGCCCTGGGTGGCGGCTGGGAAGGACTGCCGCGCGCGGCAGAGCAGGCGCGGGCTGACCAAGCGGCGCCCGCGAGCGCCGCACCGCCCGCGCTGCCCTGACGTTCGGGCGCGCTGGGCGTGGCCGAACGCCGGTGCCGCCGCAGCCCGCCTGCGGTCAACCGCGAGGCAGGAAGGTAATGACCAACCAGGCCGCCGCCGCGGGCACCGCGAACACCAGCAGCAGGATGGGTAGTTCCTCTCGCACCGTGTAGCCGGCGCGCGTGACGCCGACCCACATGTTGACGATCGCCATCAGCAGCCACGCTGGCAGGAACAGTTTGGCGGCGGCAATCGAGCCGGCGGCGTCGCCGCCCCATTGCTTGCCGAACAGCGCGAACACGGCCAGCAGCAGCAGGCCTCCGACGATGGTCAACAGTACGTGCATGACGCGGCTCCTATTTGGTGGTGTAGCCGCCGTTGATCAGAATCGTCTGGCCGGTGATCCACCAGCCATCCGACACCAGGAACCGGATGAAGGGAACGACGTCTTCAATATCGGTCAATCCGGTTTTCGAGAATGGCGACAAGGCGGCTGCGGTCTTATGGTACGCCACGGCGTCGGCGCCTTCGGCCGGATAGAAGAACGGCGTGTCCATGGGGCCCGGTCCCACCGCGGTCACGGAAATGCCACGTTCGCCGAATTCCTTGGAGGCGGCGCGCGTGTAGTGCTCCACAGGCGCCTTGGTGCCGGCGTAGGCTGCGTAGAAGGGCGTGTAGGCGCCCAGCAGCGACGTCACCAGGGTGCAGATCTTGCCGTTGTCGTTGACGTGGCGGCCGGCTTCCTTCAGGAAGAAGAATGCCGACTTGGCGTTTACCGCCGCCATATCGTCGTACTCCGCTTCGGTGATTTCGGTGAAGGGCTTCTTCAACACTTTGCCGACGGTATTGATCGCGATGTCCGGACGGCCTACCGCAGCTGCCGCGTCGGCGAAGAGTTTCTCCATCGCGCCGGCCGAGGTCAGGTCGGCCTGCAGGGCAACTGCCTGCGCGCCGGCGGCCTTGACGGCGGCGACCGTCGCCTCCGCGTCCGCCTTGGTGCTCGCGCTGTTGTAGTGCACCGCCACTGCCCGGGCGCCCTGTTGCGCCAGGTCGCGCGCGATCAGTCCGCCCAGGTTTTTCGCGCCGCCCGCGATGATGACGGTTTTGCCTTTGATTCCGTGGTCTGCCATGGTCCTCTCCGCTATCGGCCCGCCGGATGCGAGCCCCAATGCAGACGATGATATATTCCAAAAAAACCGCATAAAACCGCTATTCCTGGTATGTATATCCAGAAATCGCGAACAATGTTGCCTTGCTGGAGAGGCCCGCCCATGGATCGCATCGATCTGTTCCGCGTCTACGCCCGCGTTGTCGAATGCGCGAACTTCTCGCGCGCGGCGGATACGCTGGGCCTGCCGCGTTCCACCGTGTCCGCCGCCGTGCAGGAGCTGGAGGGACGGCTGGGCGCGCGGCTGCTCAATCGCACCACGCGGCAAGTGGCGCCCACGCAGGAGGGCGCGGCCTTCTATGAGCGTTGCCTGCGCCTGGTGGCCGACATGGAGGAAGCGGAGAATCTATTTCGCCATGCCTCGGTGGGCCCCAGCGGCATGTTGCGCGTTGACGTGCCCGGGCGCGTGGGCCGCCTCATTGTGGCGCCGGCGCTGCCGGCATTCCTGGACGCCTATCCGCAGATCGACGTCACGTTGGGGGTGACCGACCGCGCGGTCAACCTCATCGAGGAAGGGGTGGATTGTGTGTTGCGGGTCGGCGTATTACCCGATTCCGGCCTGGTGGCGCGGCCGATAGGCATGCTGCGCCTGATCAACGTCGCCAGTCCGGCCTATCTGGCGAGCCATGGCCTGCCCTTGACGCCGGACGACCTCGCGGCCGGCCATGGCTGCGTGAACTACGCCTCGCCCTCGACCGGCCGGCTGGCGCCCTGGGAATGGCAGGATGGTGGCATGTTGCGCACCCTGCAATTGCGCGGACGGGTCACGGTCAATAGCGCCGAAGCCTACATCGCCAGCTGCGTCGCCGGGTTGGGGCTGATCCAGATTCCGGCCTACGACGTACAGCCGCAGATTGCCGCGGGTGAACTGGTCGAAGTCATGCCGGACTATCGGCCCGCGCCGATGCCGATGACATTGCTCTATCCGCAGCGGCGCCAGCCATCGCGGCGAGTGCAGGTGTTTGCGGATTGGCTGGAAACGCTGTTGCGGCCGATCTGCGAGAGCCACTGAATAAAACAGGCCGGCCGCCGCGAGGGGCTGGCCGGCCTTTTGGGGGATCCCCGGCAGCGGCGGCTACAGCTGGATCGCCGACAGGTCAGGGCGACGCAGGTGCCAATCGGTCGCGGCCTGGAAGGCCATGCCGATTCGGCCCAGCGCGCCTTCGCCATTGGGCTTGCCCAGCAATTGCACGCCGATGGGCATGCCGTCCGCGGCAAATCCGGCGGGCAGGGCCAGTCCGGAAGCATTGACGTAATTGCCGGGGCGGGTGAAAGCCGCCAGCGGCGTGGCGGCTTCGTCCACTTCCTCCAGCGGGCAGGCAGCAAAGGGCAGGCACGGCGCAAGGACGGCGTCATAGTCGCGCATCCAGTCGCGCCAGGCTTCGCAGGCGCGGGCATGGGCCTGCAGCGCCAGTACGTAGTCGGCGGCGCCGAGCTGCTTGCCGCCCAGCACGCGGGCGCGCACATAGCGGCCTAGGGGCAGGCTGTCGTCTTCGATGTAGTCGCGATGCTGGGCGTAGGCTTCGGCTGCGATGATCAGGCCGTTGCGCAGCATCATGTCGTGGAAATCGAAGGGGAAGGGCGCCTCGACAAACTCCGCGCCCAGGTCCGCCAGCGCGCGCCGCGTGTCGTCCAGGGCGCCCTGCACGGCCGCGTCGACGGCAATGGGGTACTGCGCTTGCGGCATAAGCGCGATGCGCACGCCCGCGAGCGGTTTCGCGCCCGCGCGCGGTTCGCGGTAGCGGTAAGCGGGGATGCCGCGCGTCACGGGGTCGCGTGGATCGGGGCCGGAGAGCGCTTCGGTCAGCAACAGGGAGTCGCGAGTGTCGCGCGTCAGCGGGCCGATGGAATCCAGGGTATGGGACAACGCCACCGATCCATACAGGCTGATGAGTCCACGGCTTGTCTTCAGGCCCGTGATGCCGTTTAGCGCGGCGGGGATCCGCACCGAGCCGCCGGTGTCCGAACCCAGCGCGGCGGGCGCGAGGCCGGCGGCCACCGCCACGCCGGAGCCGCTGGAAGAGCCGCCGGGAATGCGGGCGCGCACCAGATCCCAGGGGTTGCGCGGGGTGCCCATGACGGGGTTGGTGCCCCAGCCGCCAAACGCGAACTCCACCATGTGGGTCTTGCCGAGCACCACCATGCCGGCGTCGAGCAGGCGGGTCACGGCGGTGGCGGTGACTTCGCTGCGGCGCTGGCGCCAGGCTTGCGATCCGGCCGTGGTGAGCTGGCCCTGGATATCGCACAGGTCCTTGACCGCCACGGGCAGGCCGTCCAGCGGGCCGAGCAGGCCGTAGCCCGCGCGGCGGCGCGCGTCGGCGGCTTCGGCCAGGCGCAACGCGCCCTCGCGGTCGACGCTGACGTAGGCGCCCAGCGCCGGGTTGGCACGGTCGATGCGGTCCAGGTAGTGCCGTGCCAGTTCCACCGAGCTGTAGCGGCCGTCGGCCAGGCCCTGCGCAAGTTCGCTGAGCGTGGCAAATGCAATGTCAGACATGTTTTCCTCGGGTGATGTCATGCGCGGCGCGCGGCTGCCGCGCGCCGTGTTCCTGCTTGCGCGATCAGCGCTTGTTCCAGTCGGGGGCGGGGTACACCGGCTTTTGCGTGGCCACGTCAGCGGGCCAGACCGGGACCATGCCCTTGCCCGGCAGCAGTTGCACCACGGGGAAGGGCATCAGCAGCTGCTTGCCCGTTTCGTCGATGGCATAGGGGCCTGCCATGACGGTGAGCTTGCCCGAGAGGTCCAGCGAGGCCTTCTTGAGCGCGGCTGCGTCGGTGCTGCCGGCCTGCTTGACGATTTCCTCGGTCAGCGCGCCCGCGCCGTAGGCCAGCGCGGTCTGGAAGTCAGGCGGGAACTCGGCCTTGGGGAAGCGCTGGTCGTAGGCGGTGGCGAACTGTTCGCGCGTCATGCCGGCGTTGACCTTCCAGTTGATCGCGGGGTGGTAGTTGGTGTGGCTGTAGATGTAGTTGGAGTCCGCGCCAATGGCCTGGAATTGCGGGGTCGACGCATAGACCATGAAGACGTAGGGGAAGTTGATGTCCAGCTGCTTCATCTGGCGCGTCATGCTGATCAGGTCACCCTCATAGGAGGTCGGCACCAGCGCCTCGGCGCCCGCCGCGCGGGCCTTCTGCAGGATCGTGCTGAAGTCCTTCTGGCCCTTGGGGTACTTCTCGAACAGCACGACTTCCATGCCGTTCTTGACGGCCTGCTCCTTGCCGCCTTCGGCCAGGCCCGCCGGGAACGGTTCATCCGAGTACAGCAGGGCGACCTTCTTCACGCCCTGCTTGGCGGCCAGTTCCATGTTGGCGCGCAGCATCGCCGACACCGGCATCTGCGTGCCCGACACCATGTTCTTGAAACCCTGCTTGTACAGATCGTCGCTGGCGGCGGACCAGACCATCATGTATTTGCCCAGGCGCTCGGTGACGGTGGCGGCCGCCGCGGTCAGCGTCGAGCCGAAGGGGGCGAACACCAGATCCACTTTTTCATCGACAATCAGGCGTTCGTAAACGCGGGTCACCATTTGCTTGTCGCTGCGGTCGTCCAGCTTGACCAGCTCGACGGGGTATTTCTTGCCCTTGACTTCGATGCCGCCGCGGCGGTTGACGTCGTCGACCCAGAGTTCGACGCCGCGCACGCCCGACTGCGAAGCGAGCGCGAAACTGCCGGTGGACGATACCGTCATGCCGACGCGGATCTTGTCCGAGGTCTGGGCGGCGCCCAGGGCAGGGGTGAGGGCGGCGATGGCCAGGGCCAGCGCCGGTATGCGGGACAGCCAGGGTTTAGCGTGCATGGGAGGTCTCCTATCGTTTTTGGTATGCGGCCCCGCGTTCCGTGGCGGACCATCGGACACAGGCCTGGTGCTGGGCAATGTTTGCTCAACACGCGAGATAGCGTATAACAAATAGGCATGGAGCGCACGCCTTGAATAAATTGAATTACCGACAGACCGAAATGTTGTGGGCCATCGTCATGGCGGGGTCCATCAGCGGGGCTGCGCGGTTGCTGAACATCTCGCAGCCGGCCGTCAGCCGGATGCTGGCGCATACCGAGAAGGCGATGGGCGTGACGCTCTTTGAGCGGGTCCGCGGCAAGCTCCGGCCGACCTCGCAAGTGCAGAGCCTGTTTGAGGAAATCGAGAAAACGCAACGCATGATGCAGCGCGTCAATGACTTGGCCGACGCCCTGGCGGAGCACGGCACCGGGGTGCTGCGCCTGGCGTCCATTCCCAGTCTGGCGCAGTTCCTGGTGCCGCGCGCCGTGGCGCGCTTTCAGCAACGCCATCCGGAGTTGCTGCTGCGGCTGAACACGACGGCGCTGCCCACCCTGATTACCGATGTGCTGCAGGGGGAGGCCGAGCTGGGGCTGGTGGTCATGCAGGCTGATCACCCATTCCTGACCTCCCAGCCGCTGCACGTCGGGCGCATGGTTGCCGCCATCCCCAAGGCGCATCCGCTGGCGGGTCGTGCTCAGGTGAGCCTGGCGGACCTGTCGCCGCATCCGCACATCGTCGTGGGTACGCGCATGCCCTTCGGCATGCTGGTGCTGGGCGCTTTCGAGCAGGCGGGCCTGCCCTGCCGCATGTGCGCCGACGTGCCTTGGAGTCAACTGGCCTGCGCCCTGGTGAATGCCGGGGTGGGGATTGCGATCGTGGACGAATTTACCGTCATGCAGAACACCATGCCCGACGTCGTCATCGTGCCGTTGGTCGAGCGTATCCCGCTGAATATCTCGGCCGTCTATGCCAGCAATCGCGAGCCTTCATCCATCGCGCTGGCGTTCATCAAAGAGCTGCGCGGCGTGCTTGCCGAGGCATTTCCGGCCGAAAATAAGGGTTAGTCCTTAACTTGCAGTTATGGTTTGAACTGGTCATAATCGCCTCCAAATAAAGCGGCCGTCCAACCCGGAAACGGCCCGGAGGAAGACATATGAGCAGCAGTCCCGTCCTGGCGGCGGGCGCCGCCTCGCATCGCGCGCAGGATCAGCGCGCATTGCGGTTGCGCACCCGCATCGCCGTAATCGTCTTTGCCGCCCTGGCCGCGGGCCTGGCGCTGATCCCCATGACGACGTCGAACATCTCGTTCGCGTTCTACCTGATGCTGTGGATCACCATGGCCAGCGCCATGAATATCTGCGTCGGCTTTACCGGCTACCTGCCGTTTGGCTACGTGGTGTTCTACGGCGTGGGTTCCTACGCGACGGGCATCTGCTACAAGATCCTGGGCTGGCCCATCCTGCCGTCGCTGCTGGCGGCGGGAGGCGTGGGCGTAGCGATTGCGCTGCTGCTGGCGCCCACGCTGCGCCTGCGCGGGGTGTACTTCGGGATCGTGAGCCTGGCGCTGGCCACCATCGTCAAGCTGATCATCTCCAACCTGCCGCAGTCCTTCACAGGCGGCAGCATGGGCATCATCCTGTCCAACGCCAACAATCCCACGCACAGCTACTACGCCATGCTGGCCGTGATGGGCGCGACGCTGGCCACCGTCACCTGGCTGTCGGTGTCGGGCCTGGGCCGCGCGCTCAAGGCCATCCGCGACGATGACGGCGCCGCCGCCTGCGTGGGTATCCACGTGCCCAACACCCGTCTCAAGGCCTGGCTGCTGGCCGCGCTGTTCCCGGCGCTGGCGGGCGGTATCGAGGCCTGGTACACGAACGTGGTGGATCCGGAATATGCCTTCCACGTGCTGATCACCGCCAAGAGCATCATCTACGCGATGGCGGGCGGCTTCGGCACCATTCTCGGGCCGGTTGTCGGCACGCTGGCGCTGCTGGGCATCGACCACATGATCTGGCAGAAATTCCCGGTGGTGAACCTGCTGCTGTTAGGCCTGATCATTGTGCTGCTGATGCTGTTCCTGCCGCGCGGCATCGTGGGCAGCCTGATCAAACGCAAGCCGCAACTGCGCCGCTACATCGCCTGAGGAACCACCATGACCGGACTGATTATCCAAGGGCTGATCAACGGCCTGATCCTGGGCGCCATCTACGGGCTGATCGGCGTGGGGCTGAACGTGATCTTCGGCGTGCTGCGCGTGGTCAACTTTGCGCACGGCGAATTCCTGGTGCTGGGCGCCTACTTTGCCTTCTATCTGATGGAGTATGCAGGCATCAACCCCCTGGTGGCGCTGCCGCTGGCATTCGCTGCATTTTTCCTGGCGGGCTATCTGCTCTATTTCGTACTGATCCCGCGCCTGTCCAAGGCGGACGATCCCGAGATCAGTTCGCTGCTGCTGATGTTCGGCGTGTCCATCATGCTGGGCGCCATCATGCTGCTGGTGTTCGATGCCGACGCCCGTTCGCTGCCCTATGAAATCGAACCCGTCTTCCTGAAGTTCGGACCTGTGCTGATCCCCACCGTGCGCCTGCTGGCGCTGGTCATTGCGCTGGCCATCATCGGCGCGCTGACGGTATTCCTGTACCGCAGCCAGCTCGGCAAGGCGCTGCGCGCCATCATCATGAACCGCGACGCGGTGCGCATCGTGGGCATCAATGCCGAACGCCTGTCCGCCGTGGCCTTCGGGTTGGGCATAGGCCTGGCCGCCGCCAGCGGCGTGCTGGTGGCGATGGTGTTCCCCTCGTTCTCGCCATTCATGGGCAACGATTACACCCTGATCGGCTTCATCGTGATCGTGCTGGGCGGCCTCGGCCATCCGGTCGGGGCGCTGGTGGGAGCGCTGCTGTTCGGCGTCACGGAGCAAGTGTCGGTGGTGTTCTTCAACCCTTCCATTGCCACCATCTGCGGCTTCACGCTCATGGTCGCGACCATCTTCATCCGGCCCAGCGGACTCTTCGGCCGCCAGGCGTTGCGCTAAAAGGAGCCTGACACATGTTGAAAGTCAGCAATCTCAAGAAGCGCTTCGGCGGGTTGGTGGCCCTGCAAGGCGTGGACCTGGACGTGCCTCGCGGTTCCATCCTGGGTGTCATCGGCATGAACGGGTCGGGCAAGACCACCATGCTCAACTGCATTAACGGCATCTACACGCCGGACGAAGGCCGCATCGAGCTCGATGGCCGGAACATCGCCGGCAAGCAGATCCACGAGGTCGCCCGCCTGGGCGTGGGGCGCACCTTCCAGGTGCCGCGCATCTTCCGCCAGCTGACCTTGCTGGACAACCTGGAGGTGGCGCAGCAGCAGACTGGCCGCAGCGCGGATGAGCGCTATGCACAATCCGAGTACTGGTTGCACAAGGTGGAGCTGCACAGGCTGCGCCACAACTACGCCGAAGAGCTGTCTGGCGGGCAGCAGAAACTGGTGGAGCTGGCGCGCATCATGGTGGCGCGGCCCAAGGTGGTGCTGCTGGACGAACCCTTCGCGGGCGTGAATCCGGCGCTGGCGCAGTTGCTGATCTCGGTGATCCGGGAACTGCCGAGCGAGCACGATTGCTCGGTGGTGCTGGTTTCGCACGACCTGACCTCGATCTACCAGTTGTCCCATCACATCATCGTCATGAACGAAGGCGCCATCCTGAGCCAGGGTAACGCCGAGCAAGTGCGCGCCGACCCCCGCGTGGTCGAAGCCTATCTGGGAGCCTGAAATGAGCACGTCGATACTCGCGCTGGAAGACGTGACCGTGGCGTACCACGGCGACATCACCATTCTGAACCACGTCAATATCCAGGCGCGCGCGGGCAAGGTGACCGGGGTTATCGGACCCAACGGCGCGGGCAAGTCCACAGTGTTGAAGACGATGTTCGGTTTCCTGCCGCCGCGCACCGGCCGCATCACGCTGCGCGGCGCGGATATCAGCGCACAGCCTTCGCATGAGCGCGCGAGCCACGGGGTGGCTTTCGTGCCGCAGCACCGCAGTCTGTTCGGCGAGCTGTCGGTGCACGACAACCTGCTGCTGGGCTGCTGGCCGTTCCGCGGCGACAAGACTCGCGTGCGTCAACGTATCGATTCGGTCTACGACCGCTTCCCCATCCTGGCGCAGAAGCGCGACGACCCCGTGTCCAGCATGAGCGGGGGGCAGCAACGTTTCGTGGAATTCGGACGGGCCTTGCTGATCGAACCTTCCGTCATCCTGCTGGATGAGCCCACGGCCATGCTGGCGCCGAAAATTTCCAAGGAGATCTACGGCCTGATCCGCGGATTCGCGGACGAGGGCATGACGGTGGTGCTGGTGGACCAGAACGTGCGCCGGTGCGCCGAGGTGTCGGATTACATGTACATCCTGGAGCTGGGCCGCAACAAGGCCGAAGGTGGGCGCGAGGCCTTTGACGACGGCGGAGGCTTGCGCGAGATGGTTGCGTCCTGGATGGACTACAAGATCGATTGAGGAAGAAGGGGGCGGCGAAATGGCCGTCCCGGGCAAAGCATTACCGGGCGTGAGCACATCCGCTTGGGCGGCCAGGTCGCACTACCGTAAAAGGCGCGTAGCGCCGCTGCCACGCCCGCCCGACTTTGCATTATTTGACGATCCGGCAAGACCTGCCTTGCGCTAATCTGGTTGCGCCATCATCTTCACGGCGAGGCCCATGCCATGACCTTTCTCGCAAGCGCCAACTTGCTGCGCCGCCGCGACGGGCACGAAGCCCGCGTCACCTTTGTCGAGCTGTTCTTCGATCTGGTGTACGTCTTCGCGGTCACCCAGATCTCCCACGGCCTGCTGCACGATCTGACCTTGATGGGCGCGCTCCACTCTCTGGTGCTGTGGTTCGCCGTATGGCTGGGCTGGCAATACACCTGCTGGGTCACGAACTGGTTCGATCCCGACGCCGTGCCCATGCGCGTCATGCTGTTTGCCGTGATGCTGGCCGGCCTGGTCTTTGGCGCTGCCCTGCCGGGCGCATTCGGCGCTACCGGGCTGGTGTTCGCCGTCAGCTACGCGCTGATCCAGGTGGGGCGCACGCTGTTCATCGTGTTGCATCTGGGGCCTGCGCATCCGCTGGCACCCAACTTCCGCCGCATGTTCGCCTGGCTGTGCGTGTCGGCGGTCTTGTGGATTGCCGGCGGACTGTCTCAGGACGGCACGCGCCTGGCGTTGTGGGCGCTGGCGGTGGCCTGCGAGTATCTGTCGCCCATGATCGGCTTCCGCTTTCCGGGCCTGGGTCATTCCACCACCAGTGAATGGACGATCGAGGGCGGACACCTGGCCGAGCGCTGCCAGCTGTTCGTCATCGTGGCGCTGGGCGAAACCTTGCTCATCACCGGTGCCACGCTGGCAGGCCTGGAGCGCTGGAGCGCGCCCGCGTTGATTGCGCTGCTGGCCGCATTTCTGGGCACGGCCGCCATGTGGTGGGTGTATTTCGACACCAGCAGCCGCGACGGCAGCGAGGCCATCGTGCATAGCAACGATCCAGGCCGCATCGGCGCCTGGTTCCACTATGTACACGTCGTCCTGATCGCCGGGGTGATCGTGTCCGCCGTGGCCAACGAGCTGGTCATCTTGCATCCGGACGGGCGCATCGCCATGCCGGCGGCGGCTGCGCTGATCGGTGGCCCGGCGCTCTACCTGGCTGGCAACGGCATTTATAAGACAGTGGTCTACGGCCGCTTCCCGCTGTCGCACGTGGTGGGGCTGGTGTTGCTGGCCGTGCTGGCGCCCGTGGCCTTTGTGACCGACAACCTCATGGTGGGTGGTTTGACCACATTGATCATGATTCTGGTGGCGGCTTGGGAAAGCGTATCGCGGCGTAGGGCACATGCCGGCGTTCCGCAAGGAATCGTGGAGTAGCGGCAATCCGAAGAGGGCCGGAGGCTGCCCCAGAGGGAGCGGTTGGATGCTCCCGCGGAGCTGGCAGACGGCGGCTTTCAGCAAAGCCGCCGCGCGGCTCAGAGCACCCCGCGTATCCCGGCAATGCCATGCGCTCCATGGCGCAAGGCCTGTGACACGGTCTGGGTGGACTGCCCGCCCAGCGCGAACACGGGAATGCCGGCATCGTGGATGCCTTGCACGAAACCTTCCCAACCCAGCGTCGGAGCGCCAGGATGGCTGGGCGTGTCCAGCACCGGACCCAGCACCGCGAAATCGGCGTCCAGATCCCGTGCGTGGATGATTTGGGCGTTGTCGTGCGCGGACACGCCGACCAGCGCGCCTGCGGGGAGTTCGGGGCGGGCCGTGAGCTTGGCGGCATCGGCCGCGCGCAGATGCACGCCGTCGGCCTCGCGCCACCAGGCGGCGGGGTGGACGCTGTTGACCAGTACCCGGGCGCCCGCGGCGCGGCAGCGCTTGAGCACCTGCTGCAGTACTTCATGCAGCGAAGGGGAAGCGACCCCGTCCGGCCACTGCGGTTCGCGCAGCTGTACGAGTTTCACGCCGCGCGCCAAGGCGGCTTCCAGCCGGCCGAGGAAGGCGGCCACGCCCGCCCGCGAACCTACGGAACTGATGCCGTAGGTGGTGGGCAGTTGCAGCCAGCGCAACGGGGGCAGGGCGGCAGGCAGCAGGTCGCCGACGGAGGCTGCGTTGGCCGGGTCTACCCATTCCAGGCGCTGGTTTTCCAGGCTGCGCGGTTCGCCTTCCCAGCCGGTGACGTGGCAGAACGCCAGGCGCACCGTGGTGTGAGGATAGGCGTGCACATAAGTAACCCAGGGGCGGGATTGCGTGACGCGGATGCCGATTTCTTCCTGCAGTTCGCGCGCCAGCGCTTGCAGCACGGTTTCGCCGGGCTCCAGCTTGCCGCCGGGCAGCTCCCACCAGCCTGCCCAGGGCTTGCCTTCAGGGCGCTGGCCCAGCAGCAGCATGCCGTCGGGGCGCAGGATCAGGCCGGCGGCGACGTCGATGATTTTTTCAGACATGACGGGCCGCCCAGTCGCGCGCGAATTGATAGGCTACGCGGCCCGAACGCGAGCCGCGCTCGATGGTCCATTGCAACGCCTCGGTGCGCGAGGGTTCGATCTGCGATTCGGGGCAGCCCAGTTCGCGCAGCCAGTGATAAACGATGTCCAGGTAGTCGTCCTGCTTGAAGGGGTAGAACGACAGCCACAAGCCGAAGCGCTCGGACAGCGAGATTTTTTCCTCGACCGTTTCGCCGGGATGGATTTCGCCGTCGGGCTGATGCTTGGCCGCCAGGTTCTCGCTCATGTATTCCGGCATCAGGTGGCGCCGGTTGGAGGTGGCGTAGATCAGCACGTTGTCGCCGGCGGCCGATACCGAGCCGTCCAGCACCGACTTCAGCGCCTTGTAGCCGGCCTCGCCTTCCTCGAACGACAGGTCGTCGCAGAACACGATGTAGCGTTCCGGGCGGGCAGCCACCAGTTCGACGATGTCGGCCAGATCGCCGAGGTCCGACTTGTCCACTTCGATCAGGCGCAGCCCGCGGTCGCCATAGGCGGCCAGCATTGCCTTGACCAGCGAGCTCTTGCCGGTGCCGCGGGCGCCGGTCATGAGCACGTTGTTGGCCGGCTTCTTTTCAAGGAACTGCACCGTATTGCGGTCGATGATGCCCTTCTGGCGCTCGATGTGCTGCAGGTCCGCCATGTCGATGCGCGCCACGTGGCGCACGGCGTCCAGCCAGCCGCGGGCGCCGCGCTTGCGCCAGCGGTAGGCGTGGGCGGTCCAGTCGATTTCGGGCGTTGCGGGCGGAAGCCAGGCTTCCAACTGCGCCAGCACGCGCTCGGCGCGCTGGATAAGGGTGGAGAACTCGGTTGCGGTCACGTCTGAAGTCCCGGAAGTTGCGGATCAGGAGCGGTAGTCGGCGTTGATCGACACGTATTCGTGCGAGAAGTCGCAGGTGTAGACCGTGTCGCTGACCTGGCCGCGGCCCAGGGCGATACGCACCTGGATCTCGGCCTGCTTCATCACGCGTTGGCCGTCGGCCTCCTGGTAGGCGGGGTTGCGGCCACCGTCCTTGGCCACCAGCACATCGTCCAGCCACAGGCGGATGTTGGAGACGTCCAGGTCTTCGATGCCGGCGTAGCCCACCGCGGCCAGGATCCGGCCCAGGTTGGGGTCCGAGGCGAAGAACGCGGTCTTGACCAGCGGCGAATGGGCCACTGCGTAAGCCACCTTCAGCGCTTCTTCGGTGTTGCCGGCTTCTTCGACGCGGATGGTCATGAATTTGGTGGCGCCTTCGGCATCGCGGACGATCTTGGTGGCCAGGTCCAGCGCGGCGGCCGTCAGGGCTTCGCGCACGGCGGCGTAGGCGGGATCGGACTCGGCGTTCACTTCGACGCCCGACTTGCCGGTGGCGGCGATGATGAAGGAGTCGTTGGTGGAGGTGTCGCCATCGACCGTGATGCGATTGAACGAGGCGTCGGCGATTTCACCGGCCAGCTTGGACAGCAGGGGCTGGGCGATGCCGGCGTCGGTGGCCAGGAAGCTCAGCATGGTGGCCATATTGGGCCGGATCATGCCGGCGCCCTTGCTGATGCCGGTGAACGTGACGGTCTTGCTGTCGATCTGGACTTTGCGCGAGTGGATCTTGGGCAGCGTGTCCGTGGTCATGATGCCGTGGGCGGCGCTGAACCAGTGGTCGGGACCCAGGTTGGCGATGGCGGCGGGCAGGCCGGCCACCAGGCGATCCAGCGGCAGCGGCTCCAGGATGACGCCGGTGGAAAACGGCAGGACCTCGGCGGCGGACACGCCCAGCAGCTTGCCCAGCGCGGCGCAGGTGTCCTTGGCCTTCTGCAGGCCTTCTTCGCCGGTGCCAGCGTTGGCGTTGCCGGTATTGATGACCAGGGCGCTGATCGGGCCGCCGGCGGCCAGATGGGCCTGGCAGACCTGCACGGGGGCGGCGCAGAAGCGGTTGCGCGTGAAGACGCCCGCCACGCTGGTGCCCGGCGCGAAGCGGAATACGGTCAGGTCGCGTCGGTTGGCTTTGCGGATGCCGGCCTCGGTAACGCCGATTTCAACGCCGGCAACAGGAAAAATTTCGGACTCGGAGGGGATCTGCAGATTAACGGCCATGACTTCGTCTCATGTATGAGCAGGACGGAATCGCCGCCAGGCGAGGCGGCGCGCGGGGGAAAGCTTCGTATTATCCCACCGGATTGGGACAGCGTCCGGTCAGGGACCGATCCGCATGGCGGCCACGTCCAGCACGCCGGCCTCGCGGTTTCCCAGCACGCTGCGCACGGCGCCGTCAGGGGCCTGCAGCACCGACTTGCCGGCGGGCACGTCTTCGCCGCCCGCGCGGCGCGCCGAGCGTCCGCGCGATGGGGAAAACAGCAGATCGCCCGGTTGGGCGCCCGGCAGGCGGGAATTGGCGGCCATCACCCGGGTGCCGGGCTGGTAGGTCATGTCGCCCAGCACGGTTTCGCGAGCCAGCAGACCCTCGAAATCCAGCATGCGGCGTTGACTGTCCAGCTGCATGTCCACCTTCAGCAGCGGCATGCGGGCGACGTCCAGCGCCTCGCTGCCTTCCGTGCGCAGCAGCCAGCGCGGCGCATCGGGGGCGCCTGCGGGAATGGCTTTCAGCCAGGCGCCGGGCGGCACGGCTTGCTGGTTCAGGGTATTGCCGATGGCCAGGTGGCAACTGGCGAAGCGGGGGTGCCCGTCGCGCAGGACGAACTCCAGGCGATGCCCGTGCGCGCACAGCCAGCCGTCCAGCGCCTGGTCGCGGGCGATCTCGACGGACAGGGTCTCGGCCTGTTTGGCGCTGGCGGGGTAGCGGAACACGCGCGTGGCGGCAATGCCCTGGATGGAGGCGAGGTGGCCGTCCGGGAATACGGCGAGGTCGAACGAGGCCAGCTCGCCCGGCGTGCCCAGGCTGAGGACGGTGCCGGCCGGCATCTCCACGCCTGCCAGCTGGGTGGCCTGGGGCAGCACGGTCTTGCGCTCGGCGTCGGCCTGGGCGCTTTGGCGGGCCGAGAACCACAGGCTGAACTGCTGATAGGGGAAGATGGCGCCCACGATGGCAAGGAAGGCCATCAGGATGGCGCCGCCGCGCCGGTGGCCGCCCAGCCATTCCCTGGCGCTGCGGGTAGTGGCCAGTACGGCCAGCCAGGTCAGCAATGTGGCAAGGCAGGCCAGCGACGCGGCCATCAGCACGTAGAAATTACCGCCAGGAAGAGAAACCGGAATCATGGCGGCAATTATGCGCCAATCCGCAAGCGGACATAGGCGCGGACGGGTGTTCAGTTCCGGGCGGATTCCGAGCGGGTGGCCACCACTTGCAGCTTCAGTTCGCCCAGGGCCTGGAACAGCGCATTGCGGGTATTTTCGGGCAGGTCGCCAAACATGGACTTGACCCAGGATTCGTGGGCGCGGGCCATGCGGGCGAAGCTCTTCTTGCCCAGGGGCGTGAGTTTGATGAGCGAGCTGCGGCGGTCGGATTCGACTTTGGTTCGCACCACCAGGCCTTCCTTTTCGAGCTGGTCGGTGATGCCGGTGATATTGCCGTTGGTGACCATCATGTGGCGCGACAGCTCGCCCATCTTCATGCCTTTGGGCGCGCGCTGCAATTGCGCCATCAGGTCAAAGCGCGGCAGCGTGGTGTCGAATTCATTGCGCAGGCGGCTGCGAATCTCGCTTTCGACGAGATTGGCGCAGGTCAGCATGCGCAGCCACAGGCGCAACGCATGGTGATCGTCGGGCGCGGCGCGGGATTCCAGGTCGGGAGTGTCGGTCATGGCTATGGAAATTACCGGGAATGAGGGGCGGGCGCCAGAGGCTTCCGAGCGAGGATCGCGGGAATCGCCGTCGGTCGCGTAGTGGCGGCGTGATCGGCGCGCTTCTTGAGTATCGGCGGGATGTCGGGTACTGTCGCGCGAACGTTGTGCCGGGCAACCGGCGTGGCGCGATCATAGGTGCGGCGGAGGGTAACCATGGCGGTAGCTTATTAGTAAAAACCCTTTGGTAAAAACCCTAGACTTGTTTTGCCGAATACTTTAAACCTAAACTATGAAGCACGCCAGCCTTGGCTGTGCTGCACGAAGTTTTTCGAATCGCGATTTCAAAAAAGAACACCCTCTGCGCGGGCTCGCGCACGGAGCACACCACCATGCGTTTGATCACTTCCCTTCTGGCCGCCGCCGCCCTGGTGCCGGCACTGGCCGGCGCCGACACCATCAAGGTCGGCATCGCCAACGACATCTCCGGCCCCTTCTCCGCGCTGGGCGCTGAAGCCCGCGACGGCTTCAATCTCGCCTTCAAGCAACTGGGCAGCAAGCTGGGCGGACAGCCCGCCGAATTCGTGCAGACCGACATGGGCGGCAACCCCGACCAGGCCCGTCAACTGGTGACGCGCTACATCCAGCGCGACAAGGTTGATTTCTTCACCGGCCCCATCGGCTCGAACGTGGCGCTGGCCGTCGGCCCCGCGCTGTTCGCGGCCAAGGTGCCGTACCTGTCGAACAATCCCGGTCCCAGCCAGTTCGCGGGCGCGCAGTGCAATGCATACTGGTTCGGCACTTCCTACCAGAACGATGCCTTCCATGAAGCGGCCGGCAAGGTCGCGGCGGACCGCGGTTTCAAGAAAATGTTCATCATGGCCCCGGATTATCCGGCCGGCAAGGATGCATTGAACGGCTTCAAGCGCGGCTACAAGACCGCCCCGGGCGACGAGGTCTATACCAAGCTCGGCCAGATCGACTACGCGGCGGAACTCGCGCAGATCCGCGCAGCCAAGCCGGACGCCGTCTATATCTTCCTGCCGGGCGGCATGGGGATCAATTTCGTCAAGCAGTTCGTGTCGACCGGCCTGTCGCAAAGCGTCAAGCTGATCGGCCCGGGTTTCTCGGCCGACGAGGACGTGATCCAGGCGGTGGGCGAGCCCATGCTGGGCATGTACAACACGGCGCAATGGGCGCACGACCTGGATGTGCCGCAGAACAAGGCCTTTGTCGAAGCCTTCCGAAAGGAATACAACGGCCGCTATCCCTCGGTGTACGCCGCCCAGGCCTACGACGTGATCATGGCCATGGACGCCGCCGTTAAACAGGCGGGCGGCAAGGCTACGGACCGCGAAGCCATCGTGCGCGCGCTGGAAAAGGCCGACTACCCGTCGGTGCGCGGCAGCTTCACCTACGGCAAGAACCACTACCCCATCCAGTCCTATTACCTGCGCGTCGTCGACAAGGACGGCAGCGGCCGCATCACCAACAAGCTGGTGGGCAAGGTGTTCGACAAATACCAGGACGTCTACGTCGGCGAGTGCAAGCTGTAGAGGGAGCCCACGCCCCGAAGCGCTGCGCGCTTCCCCCTCAAGGGGGCATGCCTGCGGACCGGCGGAGCCGGATCCGCGGCATCCGGATCGGGTGCACCTCTGCACGCGCGGCGCTGGGTGCGCCAGCGTGATGGGCAATCAGATGGCTTTAATGATCAGGCCGCGAGCTAGGCCATCGGCAATTCGCGGCAGGGGGAAGTTTTCATGACGTTTACGCTGATCGTCGAGCAATTGCTGAACGGTCTGCAGTTTGGGTTGATGTTGTTTCTGATCGCGGCCGGGCTGACCCTGGTGTTCGGCATCATGGACATCATGAATCTGGCTCACGGCTCGCTCTACATGGCCGGCGCCTATGTCGCCGCCGAAACCATGCAGCGCACAGGTTCCTTCACCGCCGCCGTCCTGGTAGCGGCAGTCGCCACCGGCATCGTCGGCGTGGTGCTGGAACTCACGCTGATCCGCCGCCTCGCGCTGCGCGATCACCTGGCCCAGGTGCTGGGCACCTACGCGGTCATTCTGATCGCCAATGATTTGGTCAAGATGATCTGGGGGCCGGCCCCCGTCATGCTGAACATGCCGGCCGCGCTGTCCGGCCCGGTGCGGCTGCTGCCCGACCTGCTCTATCCCGCCTACCGGCTCATGATCATCGTCTTCGGCGTGGCCGCCGCGGCGGGCCTGTACTGGTTCGTGACGCGCACCCGGGCGGGCGTGCTGGTGCGGGCGGGCGCATCCAACCGCCAGATGGCCACGCTGATGGGCGTGCGCGTACCGCTCCTGTTCCTGGGCGTGTTCGTGCTGGGCGCCATGCTGGCCGCGGTGGCGGGCGCCTTGCTCGGCCCGATCACCTCGGTGCAGGTGGGGATGGGCGAGGAAATCCTGATTCTCGTGCTGGTGTGCATCGTCATCGGCGGCATCGGGTCCATTCGCGGCGCTTTCGTCGGCGCGTTGCTGGTGGGCATGGTGGACACGGCGGGGCGGGCCTTCCTGCCCATGCTGTTGCGCCAGGTCTTTTCTCCGGCTGTAGCCTCCAGCGTCGGACCGACGCTGGCCGCGATTGCCATTTACGTATTGATGGCGGCAGTGCTGGTGTTCCGGCCCTCCGGCTTGTTTCCGGCGAGAGGGTAAGCATGAAATCCACGATCTGGACCGTGGTCCTGCTGCTTGCGCTGGCGGTCTTCCCCTTGGTGGCGCCGGCGCTGGGCCTGGACTTCTATATTTCCTTCGTGCGGCGCGTGCTGATCTACGCGTTGGCCGCGACCAGCCTGAACCTGATCCTGGGCTACGGCGGCATGGTGGCGCTGGGCCACGCGGCCTTCTTCGGCGCGGGCGCCTACGCGGTCGGCATCCTCGCCATGTCGGGCGTCACGTCGGCGCTGGTGTCGTGGCCCGTGGCCATGTTGCTGGCGGCGCTGCTGGCCTGCATCACGGGGGCGATTTCGCTGCGCACCCGGGGCGTGTACTTCATCATGATCACGCTGGCTTTTGCGCAGATGCTGTTCTACATCTTTATCTCGCTGCGCCAGTATGGCGGCGAGGACGGGTTGAACCTGCCGGGCTATTCCAGCCTGCCGGGCATCGACCTGGCCAATGACGTCAGCTTCTATTACCTGGTGCTGGTGCTGTTCGCGCTGATCATGTGGGTGTTCGGACGGGTAGTGGCCTCGCGCTTCGGCACCGCCCTGCAGGGCATACGCGAAAACGAGTCGCGCATGGAATCCATGGGCTATCCGGTCTATCGCATCAAGCTGATGGCCTTCACGCTGAGCGGCGCGGTGGCGGGGCTGGCTGGCGCTCTGCTGGCCAATCACAACCTCTTCATTTCCCCCAGCCTCATGCATTGGACTCAGTCGGCCAACCTGTTGATCATGGTGCTGGTGGGCGGCATCGGCCTGCGCTATGGCGGCGTGGCAGGCGCCGTGGTCATGCTGACCCTGGAGGAAGTGCTGCGCCTGTGGACGGAATATTGGCACCTGCCCTTGGGCGTGCTGCTGCTTTGCGTGGTGTTCGGCGCGCCGCGTGGCCTGGTGGGGCTGTTCGGCCCCCTGTTCAGCGGCCGCGCCGCTGCTCCCCAATCCGGCAAGGTGGGATCATGAACGCTACCGTAACGCCGGCCCTGCAGGCGTCGGGGCTGGTGCGCCGCTTCGGCGCGCTGGTCGCCACCGACAATGTGTCGCTATCCCTGAACCCGGGCGAGATCCACGCGCTCATCGGGCCCAACGGCGCGGGCAAGTCCACGCTGATCCATCTCTTGTCGGGGACGCTGGCGGCGGATTCGGGCACGTTGAAGGTGGGCGGGCGCGACGTCACCGGCATGAACGCCCACCAGCGCGTCTCCGCCGGGCTTTCGCGCTCGTACCAGATCACCAATATTTTCAAACAGTCCACCGTGCTGGATAACCTGGTGCTTGCGGTGCAAGCGCATGCTGGCAGCAGCTTCCGCTTCTGGAAGCCGCGGGCCGCGGAATCCGCCCTGTACGAACAGGCTCGCGAACTGGCCCGCGAATGCGCCATCGACGCCAGCCTGCTGGAGCGCCCGGCCGGCACCTTGCCGCACGGTGAGCAGCGTAAGGTGGAGTTTGCGCTGGCCCTGGCCGCGCGCCCCGCCGTGCTGTTGCTGGACGAACCCATGGCGGGTATGGGGCCCGATGAAACCGTGCGCTTGACCGAATTGATTGAATCCATGCGGGGCCGCGCTGCCATGCTGCTGGTCGAGCACGACATGCAGGCAGTGTTCCGGCTGGCCGATCGCCTCTCGGTGCTGGTGTATGGGCGCGTCATTGCGACCGGCACCCCCGACGAGATCCGCGGCAACCCGGAAGTGCGGCAAGCCTATCTGGGCGACGAGGAGACCGCGTGATGCTGACCATCGAATCCGCCAAGAGCGGTTACGGCGCCAGTCAGGTGCTGTTCGGCGTGGACCTGCAGATCGGAGCGGGCCAGGTGGTAACCCTGTTGGGCCGCAATGGCATGGGCAAGACCACGCTGTTGCGCACATTGTTCGGCCAGTTGCCTTTGCGCGGCGGCAAGATCCAGTTCGCCGGGCAAGATATCAGCGGCTGGAGCCCGGACCGCATCGCCCGGGTGGGCATGGCCATCGTGCCGGAGGGGCGTCAGTGTTTTCCCAACCTGACGGTACGCGAGCACCTGACCGCCTTCGTCGCCGCCCGCAATCCGGACATCGGCGAACCTTGGACGCCCGAACGCGTATTCGAACTCTTTCCACGCTTGCACGAACGTGCCCGCAACATGGGCAACCAGCTCTCGGGCGGAGAACAGCAGATGCTGGCCATCGGCCGCGCCCTGGTCACCAATCCGCGGCTGCTGATCCTGGACGAAGCCACCGAAGGCCTGGCGCCCAAGATCCGCGAAGAGATCTGGAGTTGCCTGGCGCGTTTGCGCCAAGCCGGCCAGACTATTCTGGTGATCGACAAATATGTCGAGCGGCTGTTGAGCCTGGCGGACCGCCACGTCATCCTCGAGCGCGGCAAGGTCGTGTGGACGGGGGACTCCCAGGCCTTGGACGCGGACCGCAGCCTGTGGGAGCGCTACCTGGGCGTGTAGTAAGAAAGCTGCAATGGAACCGGGTAAAAGCCGGCTGTCGTGACATAAAAAGCAATAAACCGACATTTACATTGCAGCGCTGAAACTAAGAACGGGGGAACGCCTTACAGGCGTTTGCACCTGTTTCAATTGGAACCACTGTTCTCTAAACTTGTCGCGCCGGACGTGCCGCGTGGGTACGCCCGCATCAGGCTCATGGCCGAACAAGCGGGGCAATCGCGCGGCAAAGGCTGGTTCCCGGCCGAAGCCCATTCACGCGCCCCTTTTTACGCACGTTACGTCTTATCAGGCTGTCAGGAAGACTTTGCATGGCGAAATGGGGTTTGCGCAGAAAATCGTTGATGGCGCTGTTGCTGGCGTGCCTGGTGGCGTTGGCGCCAGCGGCCCTGATCGGCTGGCAGGTGCTGGACGGGGTCAGGGAGCACTTCGGGCGTGCTTTTTCCGACAACTTCACGCAATTGAACCGCCAGCGCATCCTGGCGCCGGTCTCTCGCGAACTGGCCCTGTCGCTGCGCCTGGCGGACAGCGAGGTCACCCGCCGCTGGTTGCGCCATGAGAGCGATCCGGCCGCCCGCGAGCTCTTCTTCCGCGAAGCCGATGGCTACCGCCGCGATCTGCTGGGCCGTGCCTATTTCATCGCCAGCGCGGCTTCTGGCAACTATTACTTCAACGACGACCAGCCCCTGTCGGAGACGCCGCGTTATACGCTGAGCAAAAGCGCGGCGGATGATGCCTGGTTCTACCTGACGTTGCGCTCGCCGGCAAAATACAACATCAACGTCAATCCGGACCTGAAGCTCAAGACGACCAAGGTGTGGATCAACGTCCAGGTGCGCGATGGCGACCGGGTCATCGGCCTGACCGGCTCCGGCCTGGACGTCGGCGGATTCCTGCACGAATTCGTCAATAGCGGCCAGCCGGGAGTCACCCCCATCATCGTCGACGAGGAAGGCGCGATCCAGGCGCACATGGATGCCTCGCTCATTGCCTACAACTCGGGTGCCGGGGGTGCGGGCGCCGGCCGCGGCATGGTGTTCGACCTGTTGGACGGCGGCGAGGGGCGCTCCGAGCTGGCCGCCGCCATGAAGGCGGCCCGGGCCGCGCCGCAATCGGTGCAATCCGCATGGGTCAAAATGGATGGCATCCGCCAGCTGGTTTCCGTGGCCTACATGCCGGAGCTGCATTGGCACGTGCTGACGGTGGTGGACCTGGGCGCCGCCCGGGTGCTGGATACGGATTGGCTTTGGCCCGCCGCCATCGGCCTGGTGGTGCTGTTTGCGGCCATGCTGCTGTGCTTCGGATACGCAATCGAACGGCTGATGTTGCGTCCCCTGCGCCGCCTGCAGCAGTCGGCTCGGGCGATAGCGGACGGCAGCTACGACGTGCGCCTGCCGCCGGGCGGCCAGGACGAGATCGGCGACCTCAGCCGCGCATTCGGCGTGATGGCGGACAAAGTGCGCCAGCACACGGCCGAACTCGAAACCAAGGTACGCGAGCGTACTTCCGAACTCGAGGACGCCAACCGCGCCATGGCCGCCGCCCATAAAAAGATCGACGATTCGATCGACTACGCCAGCCTGATCCAGCGCGCTATCCTGCCGGACCGCCAACTCACCCAATCCTTGGGCGCGCACCATTTCGTGCTGTGGAAGCCCCGCGACGTGGTGGGCGGCGACTTCTACGTGTTCCGTTCCGACGGCGCCAATTGCCTGTTGGGCATCATGGATTGCGCCGGCCACGGCGTGCCCGGCGCCCTGATGACCATGCTGGCCCGCGCGGCCATAGACCTGGCGATCACCGAGGTGGGGCCAGCGGATCCGGCCGCCATCCTGACGCGCACCGACAGCGCCATCCGCGCCATGCTTGCGGACGCGCAATTGCCGCGCGCGCTGGCCACCAATACCGATGCGGCCCTGGTTTATATTGACCGCCAAGCCGGCAGGCTGCTCTATGCCGGCGCCAAGATCAGCCTCTACGCGAGCAACGGTGAAGCGTTGCGCGAGGTGCCCGGCGGCAAGCGGGCGCTGGGGGACAAGCGTACCGAGATCTACGAAAACATCGAACTGAAGATGGAACCCGGCTGGACCTTTTACCTGGTTACGGACGGGTTCCTGGACCAGGCCGGGGGCGAGCACGGCTTTGGCTTTGGCAATACCCGGTTCGCGGAAATGCTCAAGACGCACGCGCGCCGGCCGTTAACCGAACAGGCGGCCGCTTTTACCCAGGCGCTGGCCGAGTACCAAGGCGGACGCCCGCAGCGTGATGACATCACCCTGCTGTCGTTCCGTTTCGAATAAACGTTATCAGGGCGGTGACCCCCATGAATGCCTCCGATCTATACGCATTGGGCGAACGGTTCAATCAGAATCGCACCCTGTTGTGCTTTAACGGACCGATTTCCCGCAGCCTGATCGAGGAAATCGGCAATGCGCTCAAGAACTACCTGAACGCGGAGCACGTGCGGCCAGCCGAGGCCATGGACGTTTTTTCGGTCTACATCGAAATGATCCAGAACATTCGCCAGTACGCCGCGCTGCATGGCGACGGGGATGCCTCGGCAACCGTGGTGATAGGGCGGCGCGATGAAAGCCGCTACGTGGTGTCCGCGGGCAATCTCGTCAAGGCGGAGGACGGACGGTCGCTGGTCGCGCGCATCCAGGAACTGGCGGCGCTGGACAAGGCGGCGTTGAAAGCCGAATACAAGGCGCAGCTGCACAAGCCGCGCGCCCAGGGCGTCGCCTCGGGCGCGGGACTGGGCCTGATCGACATCGCCCGCCGGGCCGGCGCGCCGCTGGAAGCCAGCCTGACGCCTGCCGCGACGCCAGGGCAGGCCTTCTTCAGTCTGAGCGTCGTGATCTGAGCCGCGCCTGTCCAAGAAATATATTTGGAGCAATTGATGAAAGATTTGAATATTCCCGGGACCCAGTCCACGCCTGCCATTACGGCCGACACCGCGGCCGGCGTGTTGACGATGCGCGGCGACTCCTACCCCGAGAATTCCTTCGAACTGTTCGGTCCGGTCATTGAATGGGTCGAGGCCTACCTGCTGAGCAGCGCCGCACCCTTGAAGCTGGAATTGGAACTGCTGTACCTGAACACCAGCAGCATCAAGTCCGTCATGGACATTTTCGATCTGCTGGAAGCGGCTCATGGCAAAGGCCGTGAAGTCAGCGTTACCTGGTTCTACGACATGCGCAATGAGCGCGTGGGCGAATTGGCCGAGGAATTCAAGGAAGACTGCACCTTTCCATTTTCGGTCGTCGGCCGCCAATGAAATCCGACGCCGCCCAGCTGGACAAGCGCATCGCCGAATTGCTGGCGGACCCGGCCTATCAGGGCCATCCGTTGCATGAAGCGCTTGGCGCGCTTTGGCGGCATACGGCCGAGCAGATGGCGCGCATCGAGCGCGTGACCCAGCTGTCGGATGCCTACCAGAGCATGGCGCACGAGCGCGAGCTGGGCCTGTGCGACCGTTTTGACCGGCAGCTGCGTCGCCTGACCCGCATAGCGCGCATTTCGGACCACTATCAGAACATGATGCGGGACCTGAATTCGGCGTTGCTCGAAACCTCCAACCGCGATCCCCTTACCGGGCTGTTGAATCGGCGCGCCTTGATGGAAATGATCAAGCAGGAGGTTTTGCGCGTTTCCCGCGGCGGCCCCACTTTCGTCGTGGCGATGCTGGACGTGGACCACTTCAAGTCCGTCAACGACCGCTATGGCCATGAAACGGGCGACCGCGCGCTGGTCGAGCTGGCTGGCGCGCTGGGCAACAACCTGCGTGAATACGATCTGTGCGGCCGCTGGGGCGGCGAGGAATTCCTGGTGTTGCTGCCCAGCACCCAGCCCGAGGGCGCGCAGCGCGTCATGGACCGGCTGGTCGGCGCGGTGCGGGCCCTGGCGATTACGGTGGGGGATGGCGTATTGCGATTGACGGTCAGCATAGGCATGGCATATCACCAGTTGGGAGAAACCTTCTCTGAAACGCTCAGCCGCGCGGACCAGGCCTTGTATCTGGCCAAGCAGGACGGACGCGACCGCGTCGAACTCGGGTTTCCGAAACGCTGAATGAAACCGGATCAGCTGTTATCCGGCATGGAGCCCCATATGCTTGATTCCTATCCAGGGGTCACCGGCGAGCGCCCGCAAGGCGCCGCGTGGCACCCGGGCACATACCTGGCGTCCATGGATCGGGCGCTGTTGCTGTTCGATTTCAACCCGGCCGGCTCCTTGTTGAACGCCAATGCCAACTTTCTTGCCTTGACGGGCTACGCGCGCGAAGAGGCTCTGGCGCTGCGCCACGACATGCTTTGCGACAGCATGGACGGGGGCAAGGGCATCGTCGGCGGCGAACAGGTGTGGGCCAGGCTGCTGGGCGGCAAGCATTTCACCGGCACCTGCCGGTACCGCAAGAAGGACGGCGGTTTCGTCTGGATCGAAGCCACCTACATGCCTATCGCCGACGAAGCCGGCGAGATCGTCCGCATTTCCGTCATTTCCCGCAAGTCCATCGCAGACGCCGACCGCCAGGAAGAGATCCGACTCCTGCTGTTGGGTATCAATGAAACCGGCAACGCGGTCGCGGTGTCGGGCCGCGATGGCCGCATTGTCTACGTGAACGACGGCTTTCAACGCATGCTGGGCTTTGCGCGCGGCGACGCCGTGAACCAGGAGCTGGGAGAACTGCTGGCCGGCGGCAGGCAGGATGGCGGCACGCGCGAGGAGCTAGGCCGCCGCATCGCCTGCCGCGAGGGCTACCACAAGGACGTGCTGGTCTACGACCGCGCCGGCCGGCCGCTGTGGGTGTCGGTGATGGCGAACTCCGTATTCGATGAACGGGGCGCCCTGGTCAACATCGTCGACGTGCTGACGGACATCACGCCCACCAAAGTGCATGAAGTCCTGCAGCGCCGCGTGCTGCAGGCCATGGTCAACGAGGCCTCGGTGGTCGAGGTCATGAATATGGTGTGCCGCGAGGTCGAGCGCCTGGCGCCCGAGGTGGCCGCCAGCGTCCTGCGGGTGGACGACGCCGGCCTGTTGCGGCCGCTTGCCGCGCCCAGCCTGCCGCAGGCCTATGCCGACGCCCTGGACGGCGTGGCCATCGGCCCGCAGGCGGGCGCTTGCGGCACCTCCGCGTACCTGGGACGGCCCGTGATCGTGCCGGACATCTCCACCGATCCGCTGTGGGACGACTACCGCCATCTCCCGCTGCCCGAAGACATGAAGGCCTGCTGGTCGTCGCCCATCAAGTCCAGCGACGGCCGGGTGATAGGCACTTTCGGCTTTTATTTCCGCGAACGGCGCCTGCCCGACGATTTCCATCACCGGCTGGTGGACGTGTGCGTATACCTGTGCGCGCTGGCGCTGGAGCGCGAGGAGGCGCGGGCCCGCATCCGCCAACTGGCGTTCTATGACGAGCTGACCGGGCTGCCCAACCGCAACCTGCTGCTGGCCCAGGCCGAGCAGGCCATTGCGCGCGCGGAACCGGAGCGCAGGCGGGTCGCCGTGCTGTTCCTGGACCTGGACCGCTTCAAGCAGGTCAACGATACGCTGGGGCATCCCATTGGTGACGCGTTACTGCGCGACGTGGCGCAGCGCTTGCGGCGCCTGGCGCGCGCGACGGATATCGTGGGCCGGCTGTCGGGCGACGAGTTCGTGATGCTGATGCCGGATTTCGAGCATGGCCGTCTGACCGCCGCGGCCGAGCATGTGCTGGTGACCCTGGCCCATCCTTTCTCGGTGGGCGGCATCACGCTGAATCCGTCGGTCAGCATCGGCATCAGCGTTTTCCCTGAAAACGGGCGCGACATGGATACGCTGCTGCGTCATGCCGACATGGCCATGTACCAGGCCAAGACGGCGGGACGCAACCGTATTTCCTTCTTCAGCGCCGAGATGAACCGCCAGGCGCAAGAACGCCTGGCGCTGGAGGCGGCCCTGCGAGACGCGCTGGAGGCCAAGGCGTTGCGACTGCACTATCAGCCGCAGGTGGGCCTGAAGAACGGTCAGCTTTATGGGGTTGAGGCGCTGGCCCGCTGGCGCCATCCGACCCTGGGCGATATCTCTCCGGCGCGTTTCGTGCCGCTGGCCGAGGAATGCGGCCTGATCGGCGACCTGGGCGACTGGGCGGTGCGCGAGGCATGTTCGCAGTTGGCGGTATGGCGCGCCAAGGGCTTGCGCGTGCCGTCGGTGTCGGTGAACCTGTCCGCAACGAATTTCCACAACCTGAACCTGCCGCGGATGATCGAGGCGACGCTTGCCGAGTTCGGGCTGGCCGCAGCAGATTTGATGCTGGAGATCACGGAAGGCGTCGTGCTGGATGCGACGGCTGGCACGCTGCGGACCATCGCCGAGCTGCACCGCCTGGGCGTGCGCCTGTCCATGGACGATTTCGGCACGGGCTACTCCAGCCTGGGGCATTTGCGCCGCCTGATTGTGGACGAACTGAAGCTGGACCGCAGTTTCGTGCAGGGCCTGGAAAGCGACGACGCGGCACGGGCCTTGACCAGCGCGGTGATTCGCATCGGGGAAAGCCTGAGCCTGCCTGTGGTGGCAGAGGGCGTCGAGAACGAGGAACAGCGGCGGTTCCTGATCGAGCAGGGATGTGCGGCGGGGCAAGGCTTTCTGTTTTCTCCGCCGTTGCCGGCTGCTGATCTTGAGGAGTGGTTGAGAGGTAGACCGTAAGGGGGGGGCTGCTGGCGTTTCGTGGTTTTTAGGTGTTGGTTTTTAAGTGTTGGTTCTTAAGGCGCCTGTCGCGTCGGGGACTCGCGATGCGCGGGGCAACGATTGCGGTCCGGAGCCTTCGCTCCGGACTGCCCCGTCGTCATCCTCGTTGCCGCCTGCGGCGGCTGCCTACGGATTCCCTCGGGCTTATCGACGCCCCGCG
>NZ_NJIF01000008.1 GCF_002209555.1 Achromobacter insolitus | reverse complement strand
AATCCCACGCCCGAGATCCTGCCGGAAGTGGCGCAATCGGTGCGCGACGACGTGGTCATGGCCACCGGCCGTTCGGATTATCCGAACCAGGTCAACAACGTGCTGTGCTTCCCGTACATTTTCCGTGGCGCGCTGGACGTGGGCGCCACCACCATCACCCGCGAGATGGAAAAGGCGGCGGTGTACGCCATCGCCGAACTGGCCGAGGAAGAACAGAATGAAGTCGTGGCGGCGGCCTATGGCACCTACGACATCTCCTTCGGTCCCGAATACCTGATTCCCAAGCCCTTCGATCCGCGCCTGATCGTGCGCATTGCCCCGGCGGTGGCCAAGGCGGCCATGGATGGCGGCGTGGCCACGCGTCCGCTGGCGGACCTGGAAGCCTACGAAGAGCAATTGCAGCAGTTCGTGTACCACTCGGGCGCCTTCATGAAGCCCTTGTTCTCGGCAGCCAAACGCATCGTGCGCGAAGGCGGCCCGGCGCGCATCGTATTTGCCGAGGGCGAAGACGAGCGCGTGCTGCGCGCGGTGCAGGTGGTGGTGGATGAAGGCTTGGCCCGTCCCATCCTGGTGGGCCGGCCGTCCGTGCTGCTGACCCGCATCGAAAAGCTGGGCCTGCGCCTGCGCCTGGGCGAGGACGTCGAGGTCACCAATCCGGAATACGACGAACGCTTTCATCAGTACTGGACCACGTACTGGGAATTGATGTGCCGCCGCGGCATCACCAAGGAAATGGCGCGCGTCGAAATGCGCCGCCGCATGACCCTGATCGGCGCGATGATGGTCCGCCTGGGCGATGCCGACGGCATGGTCTGCGGCTCGGTCGGCGCCTACCACGACCACCTGCGCTTCGTGGACGAGGTCATCGGCCGCCGTCCTGGCCACAATGTGTACGCGGCCATGAACATCCTGTTGCTCAACGAGCGCACGGTGGTGCTGGTGGACACGCACGTCAACGATGAACCCTCGGCTGAACAGATCGCCGAATTCACCATCGCCGCCGCCAACGAGATGCGCCGCATGTATCTCGCGCCCAAGGTCGCGCTGCTGTCGCGCTCGAACTTCGGTTCGGGCAGTTCGGCGTCGGGCGCGAAGATGCGCCGCGCGCTGGAACTGGTGCGCCAGGCCGCGCCGGACCTGGAGATCGACGGCGAGATGCATGGCGACTGCGCGCTGGACGAAGCGCTGCGCATGCGCATCCTGCCGTCATCCACGCTCAAGGGCGAGGCCAATCTGCTGGTGTGCCCGAACGTGGACTCCGGCAACATCGCCTACAACCTGCTCAAGACGGCCGCGGGCGGCAACGTGGCGGTGGGCCCGTTCCTGCTGGGCGCGAATGCGCCGGTGCACATTCTGACCTCCAGCTCCACCGTGCGCCGCATCGTCAACATGACCGCGATGACGGTGGTCGATGTCAACACACCGCGTTGAAGTAACGCCTGCCGGTCCGGCGTGCCCGCGCACGCCGACCGGCCTGGTCCTGACCGGAGGCGGCGCCCGCGCCGCCTATCAGGTGGGCGTGCTCAGCGCCATCATGGAATTGCTGGATCCGGACTGGCATTCGCGCTTCCAGAATCCCTTCCACATCATTTGCGGCACCTCGGCGGGCGCCATCAATGCCGCCGCCCTGGCTTGCCGCGCCGACAGGCCCCATCTGGGCGTGCGCCGCATCCGCCGCCTGTGGTCTTCCCTGAACACCGACATGATCTACCGGGCCGACGCGCCCGGTCTCATACGCACCGGCGTCCGCTGGCTGGGTCTGCTGTCGCTGGGATGGATGTATTCGGGGCTGACGCGAAAGCGGCCCCATTCCTTGCTGGACAACAGCCCAATGCAGGCTTTGCTGGAGCGCGTGCTGGACTTCCAGCATCTGCGCGCCAACCTTGAAAGCGGAGCGCTGTCGGCGCTGGCGATCACGGCGTCCGGCTATACCAGCGGCGAGCACCTGACCTTCTACCAGGCGCATACGCCCATCGAGCCCTGGCATCGCTATCTGCGCCTGGCGCTGCCTACGCCTATCGGTATCGACCATCTCATGGCCTCGTCCGCCATTCCTTTCGTCTTTCCGGCCCGGCAGGTACAGGTGCATGGCAAGGGGGAGTGGTGCGGCGACGGCTCGATGCGGCAGCTGGCGCCGATCAGTCCGGCCATCCATCTGGGCGCGCATCGCGTGCTGGTGATCGGCACCGGTTTCCGCGACGAAACGCATCCCGAGAACCGCGAGGACTCGCCGCCTTATCCCTCGCTGGCGCAGGTCGGCGGGCACGCGCTGGCCAGCATTTTCCTGGACGGCCTGTCGGCCGACGTCGAACGCCTGGAACGCATCAACTTCCTCATGGACCAGTCCGGCGCGGACGCCGCGCAGGGCCATGCGCGGCGCATCGAGGTCCTGACGATCACGCCCAGCCAGTCGCTGGATGTCATGGCGCTGGAACATTTGCGGGATATGCCGGCCCAGGCGCGTGCTCTTTTCCGCGTACTCGGTGTATCGTCCGATCCAGACCGTCCGGGCGGCGGATCGCTGATGTCCTACCTCTTATTTGAATCCAGCTACACCAAGCGATTGATTGAACTGGGTTATGCCGATACGATGCAGCGTAACGACGAAGTGATCGCCTTTTTCAAGGAGGCTCAGGCATGACGCGCAATGGCCAATCTACTCTGCAGCGGCAACTGATGCGCGGCGGTGCGCTGGCCCATGAAGGGCTGGACAAGAAGGCCGTCGTGGACGCCGCCCATGAGCTCGGCCTGGCCCTGTTCGTCGCCAATTGCGATCCTGCCCGCAGCCGTTCCGCGGTGCTGCGCGCCATCGTCAAGGCGGTCGATTTCCCCGAATACTTCGGCGGCAACCTGGACGCCCTCTACGACTGCCTGTGCGACACCGTGCTGGACCACAAAACGGGCGTGGTGCTTTGGCTGTACCGTCTGCACTCGGGCGACCCTGCGCTGGAAGAGGATTCTGGCCGCATCGAAACCGTCTGTTCCGACGCCGCGGATTTCGCGCGCGAGAATGGTCGCGTTTTTGCGTATGTCATCGAACACGCCGGGCGCCATCCGGATCCCGAACCCGGGGTGGCGGCTGCGCCCTACGGCGAAGACAGCTGATCCGGTTGCCTTACCAGGCGAGCAGCGCGCTGGCCGCCGACAGCAGCGCCAACCCCGCGGTCTCGGTGCGCAGCACCCGCGGGCCGAAGCGCACGGCCTGCACGCCTGCCTCGCGGGCCTGGGCCAATTCCTTATCCGACCATCCGCCCTCGGGCCCGACCAGCAACGTCAGGGCCTGCAGGCCGGCCGCGGCCCGCAGCGTGCCGGCAAGGTCCTCGTCCGCTTCCGGGTGGCACAGCAGGCGGAGGCCGTCGGCGGGCTGTTGCAGCCATTCGGCCAGGGTGAGGGGCGCGTCCACGGCCATCAGCCGGTTGCGGCCGCATTGTTCGCTGGCGGACTGCGCGATGCGCTGCCAATGGGCCAAGCGCTTGTCGAGCCGGGCGCCCGATAATTGCAGGACGCTGCGCTGGGCCGCGATGGGGCTGACTCGCGCGGCGCCCAGTTCCACGGCCTTTTCCACCACCCAGTCCATCTTGTCCCCGGAGGGCAGCCCTTGCACCAGGGTGACGCGCCCGGCCAGCTCGGCCTCGCGCGGCACGAATTCGCCCAGCTGGGCGAAACCGGCCTTGCCGTCCACCTCGAGCGTGCCGGGATATTCGCCTCCCTGGCCGTTGAACAGCACCACGGCTTCGCCCGCGCGCAGCCGAAGCACGCGCAGGGCGTGGTGCGCCAGGGCTTCCGGAAGCGCCACGCGGGCGCCGGCGGTCAGGGGGATGTCGCAGAAGAAGCGGGGGGCTGACATGGATGTACGTACGGCTGGCTATGGAAAAAAGGGGCCGCCAGCCCGCTGCCGGGCGCGGCGCGGGGGCACTTGCCCCCGGGGCGGTAGCCTAGCATGGGGCCGCCTTCTGGCCGATGGCGTGGGGGAAACCCCTGGATGCTAAAATCCCATGCTTCGCAACCTACTCAACTGGCCCCTATTTTGACCGTAGGCACGCCAGCTTCAAAGAGCCTTCCGAATGAGCAATCCGACCGCCCCTAAACTTGCCTTGGCGGATGCCATCCGCGCCCTCGCGATGGACGCCGTGCAACAAGCGAACTCCGGGCATCCGGGTGCTCCCATGGGCATGGCGGAAATCGCCCAAGCCTTGTGGGCCGGCAACCTGCGTCACAATCCCAAGGATCCCGCCTGGGCCAACCGCGACCGCTTCGTGCTGTCCAATGGCCATGGCTCCATGCTGATCTACGCTTTGCTGCATCTGACCGGCTACGACCTGCCGATCGAAGAGCTGAAGAACTTCCGCCAACTGCATTCCAAGACGCCGGGCCACCCCGAAGTGGGCATTACCCCGGGCGTGGAAACGACCACCGGCCCGTTGGGCCAGGGCCTGGGCAATGCCGTGGGCATGGCGCTGGCCGAAGCACTGTTGGCCGCCGAATTCAACAAGCCCGGCCACACCATCGTCGACCATCATACGTATGCCTTCACCGGCGACGGCTGCCTGATGGAAGGCATCTCGCACGAAGTCTGCTCTCTGGCTGGCACGCTGAAGCTGGGCAAGCTGGTCGTGCTGTATGACGACAACGGCATTTCCATCGATGGTCACGTCGAGCACTGGTTTGCCGACGACACCGCCAAGCGCTTCGAAGGCTATGGCTGGAACGTGATCCGTGGCATCGACGGCCATGACGTCGCCGCCGTGGACGCCGCCATCAAGGCCGCCCGCTCGCAATCGGAAAAGCCGACGCTGATCGTCTGCCGCACCGTCATCGGCAAGGGTTCGCCCAACATGGCCGGCACGCACAACGTGCACGGCGCGCCGCTGGGCAAGGACGAAATCGCCGCTACCCGCGCCGCGCTGGGCTGGTCGTCGGAACCGTTCCAGATTCCGCAAGACATCTACGACGGCTGGGATGGCCGCAAGCAGGGCGCCGCCGCTCAGGCCGAATGGCAATCCGCGTTCGACGCCTATGCCGCTGCATTCCCCGCCGAAGCCACCGAATTCAAGCGCCGCATGAAGGGCGAACTGCCCGCCGGCTACGCCGAACAGTTCAAGGCCTTCCTGGACGCCACGCTGGAAAAGGCGGAAACCGTCGCCACCCGCAAGGCGTCGCAGTTCGCGATCGCCGCGCTGGCTCCGCTGCTGCCGGAAATGCTGGGCGGCTCGGCCGACCTGACCGGTTCCAACTTCACCGACTGGAAGGGCGTCGCCGCCGTCCGCGCCGGCGACAAGGGCATCCAGTTCGGCCGCCATATCAACTACGGGGTGCGCGAATTCGGCATGGCCGCCATCATGAACGGCGTGGCCCTGCACGGTGGCTACCTGCCGTTTGGCGGAACGTTCCTGACGTTCTCCGACTACTCGCGCAACGCTATTCGCATGGCCGCGCTGATGAAGCAGCGCGTGGTCCACGTGTTCACCCACGACTCCATCGGCCTGGGTGAAGACGGCCCGACCCACCAGTCCATCGAGCACGCGGCCAGCCTGCGCCTGATCCCCAATTTGTCGCTGTGGCGTCCTTGCGATACGGCTGAAACCGCCGTGGCCTGGAACGCGGCCGTGACGCGCCCCACCAGCATCGGCATGGACGTGCACGACGGCGGTCCGACGGCCCTGTTGCTGTCGCGCCAGAACCTGCCTTTCGTGCAGCGTGATGCCGCCACCGTCGAAGCCATCGCCCGCGGCGGCTATGTGCTGCGCGATGCCGAAGGCGCCCGCGCCGTCATCATCGCAACGGGCTCGGAAGTCGCCATCGCGCTGGACGCGCAGGCGCAACTGGCCAAGGACGGCATCGCCGTGCGCGTGGTCTCCATGCCCAGCACCGACGTGTTCGACCGCCAGGACGCCGCCTGGAAGCAATCCGTGCTGCCCAAGGGCCTGCCGCGTGTGGCCGTCGAAGCCGGGGTTACCGCCTTCTGGCACAAGTACGTGGGCCTGGAAGGCGCCGTCGTCGGCATCGACCGCTACGGTGAATCCGCGCCGGCCGGCGCTCTGTTCAAGTTCTTCGGGCTGACCGCCGACAAGGTGGCCGAGACCGTCCGCCAAGTTTTGTAAAAAGGAGCTTAGTCATGACCATTCGCGTCGCCATCAACGGTTACGGTCGCATCGGCCGCAACATCCTGCGTGCCCACTACGAAGGTGGCAAGAAGCACGACATCGAAATCGTCGCCATCAATGACCTGGGCGATCCCAAGACCAACGCGCACCTGACGCGCTACGACACCGCCCACGGCAAGTTCCCGGGCACCGTCGAAGTCGACGGCGACTTCATGGTCGTCAACGGCGACAAGATCCGCGTGCTGGCCAACCGCAACCCGGCCGAACTGCCCTGGGGCGACCTGAAGGTCGACGTGGTGCTGGAGTGCACGGGCTTCTTCACGACCAAGGAAAAGGCCGGCGCGCACATCAAGGGCGGCGCCAAGAAGGTCATCATCTCGGCTCCGGGCGGCAAGGACGTCGACGCCACCGTCGTGTACGGCGTGAACCATGGCGTGCTGAAGGCCTCCGACACCGTCATCTCCAACGCGTCGTGCACCACCAACTGCCTGGCCCCGCTGGTCAAGCCGCTGAACGACAAGCTGGGCCTGGAAAACGGCCTGATGACCACCGTCCACGCCTACACCAACGACCAGGTCCTGACCGACGTCTACCACGAAGACCTGCGCCGCGCGCGTTCGGCCACCATGAGCATGATCCCCACGAAGACCGGCGCTGCCGCCGCCGTGGGCCTGGTGCTGCCGGAACTGAATGGCAAGCTGGACGGTTACGCCATCCGCGTCCCGACCATCAACGTGTCTATCGTCGACCTGTCCTTCGTGGCCAAGCGCGACACGACCGTCGAAGAAGTGAACGGCATCCTGAAGGCCGCCTCGGAAGGCGAGCTCAAGGGCATCCTGGACTACAACACCGAGCCCCTGGTTTCGGTGGACTACAACCACAACCCGGCCTCCAGCACCGTTGACGCGTCGCTGACCAAGGTTTCGGGCCGTCTGGTCAAGGTCTCGTCCTGGTACGACAACGAGTGGGGCTTCTCGAACCGCATGCTCGACACCACCGTCGCGCTGATGTCGGCCAAGTAAGCAACCCGGCGAGGGCCCGTGCATGGCTCGCTTTAGTGTGAACAGGCCCTAGTCCATAGAGGGGACGGATTTGTTTTCCGCGCGTGCGGAAAATGGGTTCGTCCCCTTTGTACGCCCATCGTAGGAATCCAAATATGTCCAAGGTCAACACTCTGTCCGCGCTGGCCAAGTCCGGCGCCCTGTCCGGCAAGCGCGTGTTCATTCGCGCCGATCTGAACGTGCCGTTCGACGACGCCGGCCGCATCAGCGAAGACACCCGCATCCGCGCTTCGGTGCCCGGCATCCGCATGGCGCTGGACGCCGGCGCCGCCGTCATGGTCACCTCCCACCTGGGCCGTCCCAAGGAAGGCGTGCTGACTGATGCCGACTCGCTGGCCAAGGTCGGCCAGCGCCTGTCCGAGCTGCTGGGCATGCCCGTGCAGCTGGTGCGCGACTGGGTCGACGGCGTCCAGGTCGATCACGGCCAGGTCGTGCTGCTGGAAAACTGCCGCGTCAACGTCGGCGAAAAGAAAGATGACGAGACGCTGGCCAAGAAGATGGCCGCGCTGTGCGACGTCTACGTCAACGATGCGTTCGGCACCGCCCATCGCGCCGAAGCCACCACCCACGGCATTGCGCGTTTCGCGCCCGTGGCCTGCGCCGGCCCGCTGCTGGCCGCCGAACTGGAAGCCCTGGGTCGCGCGCTGCACGAACCCAAGCGCCCGCTGGTCGCCATCGTGGGTGGCTCCAAGGTGTCGACCAAGCTGTCGATCCTGCAGTCGCTGGCCGACAAGGTCGACCAGCTGGTCGTGGGCGGCGGCATCGCCAACACGTTCATGCTGGCTGCCGGCCTGTCCATCGGCAAGTCGCTGGCTGAACCCGACCAGGTCGATCAGGCGCGCGCCGTGATCGACATCATGAAGCAGCGCGGCGCCGCCGTGCCGATTCCTGTGGACGTGGTGTGCGCCAAGTCCTTCGGCGCCGACGCCGAGGCCACCGTCAAGGCGGCTGAAGACGTGGCCGACGACGACATGATTCTGGACATCGGGCCGAAGACCGCGGCGCAGCTGGCCCAGATCCTGAAGCAGGCGGGCACCATCGTCTGGAACGGCCCGGTAGGTGTGTTCGAATTCGACCAGTTCGCCAATGGCACCGAAGTGGTGGCGCGCGCGATCGCCGAATCGGAAGGCTTCTCGATCGCCGGCGGCGGCGACACGCTGGCCGCAATCGCCAAGTACGGCATCGGCGAGCAGGTGGGCTACATCTCGACCGGTGGCGGCGCTTTCCTGGAATTCCTGGAAGGCAAGACGCTGCCCGCCGTGGCCGTGCTCGAAGCGCGGGCCACCAAGTAAGAGTTAGAGGTAGGGGGGCTGTCCCGCCTTGGGATGGCCTATTCCATCTTGGCGCCCGACATCTTCACGATGTCGGCATAGCGGTCGATCTCGGACCGTATGAATGCGCCAAAGGCTTCGGGCGTCTGGCCTTCGGGGACCAGCGCGCCCATGCCTTCCATCCGCTTTTTCATCTCCGGATCGGCGACCACGGCATTGACTTCCTTGTTCAGGCGTTGCACCACGTCGGGCGGAGTGCCGGCGGGCGCGACGATGCCGTACCAGGCGGACGCGTACATATCCTTCACGCCGGCTTCGGCGAAAGTGGGCACGTCGGGCAGCGCGGGCAGCCGCTGGCGCGACGCCACCGCCAGCGCGCGCAAGGCGCCGGCCTGCACCTGGGCCAGGGAACCCGTGTCTATCATCATGTCGACCTGGCCCGCGAGCAGATCGGACACCGCCGGCCCGCTGCCCTTGTAAGGAATGTGCATCACGTCCACGCCGGTCAAATACTTGAACATCGACCCCGCCAGGTGCTGCGATGAACCGACACCGCCAGACCCGTAATTCAACTTGCCGGGATTGGCCTTGGCCGCGGTGATCAGGTCGGTGACGGATTGGAAGGGCGATTGTTTCGGGACTTCCAGGATATTGGGGATTTCGGCGACGAAGGCGACGGGCGTGAAGTCCTTGACCGGATCGAAGCCCAGCCGGGCATACAGGTGCGGGTTGGCCGCGTTGGTCGAGCTGGTGGCGACCAGCAGCGTATAGCCGTCGGGTTTTTCCCGCACGAATGCCGCGGTTCCGATATTGCCGCCTGCGCCCGCCTTGTTGTCCACGATGACCGTTTGACCCAGTCTCTCGGTCAGGCGCTGGGCGAGCATGCGGCCCAGCGCGTCGGTGGCGCCGCCCGGGGGCCAGGGCACCACCAGTTTGATCGGACGGTCCGGATAGGACTGGGCGGAGGCGGCAGGGGCGATGGCGGTGGCCAGCGCGGCCAGCGCGAGCGCGCTGCCGGCGCGGCGCAGGAAAGCGAACGACATGGTGTCTCCAGTTGTGCGAGCCGTCTTGTCCGCCCGGGAGGAGGCGGAGAGTCGGCCATAGTGATGTACAGGCGCGGCCTGCCGGCCGCTTTTTCTTATGCTGGCGACTCTACGCATTGGGGCTGCTGTCGAAAAGGGATAAAAATTTAAGGAAGTTCATTCCTCGGAGGAATAAAGTGACGGGGCTTTGATCCCGGTCCGCCCGGGGCTGTCTGGCTTGGTGTAGCCTTGGCGCAAATCGGCGCGCTGTGCGCGCTTTCTCTCCGATTCCCGCAGCATCATGAATCTTCGTTTCATTCCCGGCCTCAACAACTTCCGTGGGATTACCCGGGAATCGGCGCGGCGAGACGTCACTGCCGGCCTGAGCGTGGCGGCGGTGGCGTTGCCTGTGGGCCTGGCCTACGCCGCCATGATGGGCGTGCCGCCGGTGGCGGGGCTGTGGGCAGCCATCGCCGGAATGTTGGGCTACGCCCTGTTCGGCTCGTCGCGTACCTTGATCGTGGGGCCGGACACGGCCACCTGCACCCTGATCGCAGCCACCCTGACCGGCATGGCGCTGACCACGCCGGAAGACCGCCTGGTCGCCGCCACCGGCATCGCCCTGACGGTGGGCGTAGGGTGCCTGATCGCGCGCGCGCTGCGGCTGGGCGTGCTGGCCAACCTGCTGTCCCGGCCCGTCCTGATCGGCTACATGGCGGGCGTGGCGATCACGCTGGCCTTGTCGCAATTGAGCGGGTTGACGGGCGTGGGCCTGCGCAACAGCGGCTTGGTGCATCCCTTCCTGGAACTGTCGCGGCGCCTGCCGGAAATCCAGATACCCACCCTGATCCTGGGGCTGACGTCCTGCGCGCTGCTGGTGGCGGTGAAGCGCTGGCGGCCGACCTGGCCTGGCCCGATCATGCTGGTGGTGCTGGCCTGCCTGTTGTCATGGCTTTTCAATTTCCCTGGCCTGGGCATCGCTGTCGTTGGCGAAGTGCCTGCGGGCTTGCCGGCCCTGAGCCTGCCGCTGCGGCTGGAGGGCGTGGATGGCATTCTGCTGGGCGCCGCAGGGGTATTGGTGGTGAGCTTTTCCAGCGGCATCGTGACGGCCCGCAGCTTTGCCGCGCGCACCGGCGAGCACGTGGATCCCAACCGTGAACTGGTGGGCTTTGGCGCAGCCAACATGGCGGCCGGCCTGTTCCAGGGGTTTGTCGTGACGGGCGCAGATTCCCGCACGGCGGTGGGCCTGGTGGCCGGAGGTTCTTCGCCGTTGGTCAGCGTCACCGCGGCGGCGGCGCTGGCCATCGTGGTGGGCCTGTTGAGCGGTCCGCTGTATTGGTTGCCGCAGGCAGTGCTGTCGGCCATTTTGCTGCTGGCCGCCGTCAGCCTGTTCGACGGCCACGCCTTCATGCGCCTGGCCCGAATTTCGCGCATCGAGCTGGCGTTCGGCGTTCTCGCCGCGGTCGGGGTGGTGGGCTTCGGCGTGCTGCAAGGCGTGGCGGTGTCGGTGGGCGCCACGCTGCTGTACGCGATGTACGTGTCGGGCAATCCGCGTGACGCCTTGCTGGGCCGGCTGCCTGGGGAGTCGGTGCTGGGCAAGCTGCATCTGAACCCCGAAGCGCAGCCGGTGCCGGGCACGGTGATCTGGCTGTTTGAGTCCTCGGTCTGGTTTTTCAATGCCGACACCTTCCGCCGGCGCGCCCGTGAAGTCATGGAGCAGGCGGGCGATGTGCGCTGGTTCGTGCTGGACGCGGAAGCCATGACGCAGGCCGATGCCGATGCCGTCGAGGCGCTGTATGAGCTCAAGCGCGAACTCGACGAACGCGGCATTACGCTGCTGGTCGCGGGCGGGCACGGTCAGTTCCGCACCGCGCTGGAGCGATCGGGCCTGGTCAAGAAGATCGGCCGCGAGAAGATTTTTGGCAGCCCTGAACAGGCGGTCGAGGCGATCGAGCGCTGGCGCCAGGCACCGCCCGCCGCGCTGGGCTAAGGGCGGCTTACCGCGCCACGCGCCTTGCGCAGGGCTTAGTCGATGATGTGATAGCCGCCGTCGATGTAGATCGTCTGCCCGGTCATGCGGCGGGCGGCGTCGGTGGCCAGCCAGGCGGTGGCTTCGCCCACGTCGTCGATGGACACGAGGCTGCGCGTGGGCGCCTTGGCCTGTGCGCGGTCCAGCAGCGCGTCGAACTCGGCGATGCCCGAGGCGGCGCGCGTCTTCAGCGGTCCGGGAGAAATGGCGTGCACGCGTATGCCTTGCGGGCCCAGCTCGGCCGCGAGATAGCGGGTGGCGGATTCCAGCGCTGCCTTCACCGGCCCCATCATGTTGTAGTGCTCGACCACCATCTGCGAACCGTAGTAGCTCATGCAGAACAGTGTGCCGCCATTGCGCATCAGCGGCTCGGCGAGCTTGGCCATGCGGATGAAGGACCAGCAGGAGACGTCCATGGCCTGCAGGAAGCCGGCGCGCGAGCAGTCGGTCACGCGGCCGTGCAGATCGTCGCGGGGTGCAAACGCGATGGAATGCAGCACGAAATCCAGCTGTCCCCATTCGTTGGCGACGGTGTCGAAGACGGCTTCCAGTTCCCCGTCGCGCATCAGGTCCAGCGGCAATAGAAGCGGCGCTTCCACCTGGCGGGCCAACGGCTCCACGTGCCGCAGGGCCTTGTCGTTCAGGTAGGTCACGGCAAGCTCGGCGCCCAGCGCGTGGAAGGCCTTGGCACAGCCCCAGGCGATGGAGTCGGCGTTGGCGATGCCTGTCACCAGGCCACGCTTGCCGGCCAGTGGCAAGAGCGCGCTCATCGCTGCCTCACAAGCGCCAGCGTGTGCTGCGCGATGATCAGTTCTTCATTGGTGCGCACCACATACACGCCGATGCGGCTGTCGTCCGCGGAAATGCGAGGTCCGTGGCGGGCGTTGCGTTCGGGATCAACCTTGATGCCCAGCCAGCCCCAGTGCTCGCTGATCGCCTGGCGGATCTCGGCGGAGTTTTCTCCCACGCCCGCCGTGAAAACGATGCCGTCCACGCCGTTCATCGCGCAGGCCAGGCCTATCATGCCTTCCGCCACGCGCCAGGCGAAGTACTGCAGCGCCAGCTTGGCCGACGGCGCGTCGCTGGCCAGCAATTCGCGCATGTCGTTGCTGATGCCGGAAAGGCCCTTCATGCCGCAATCGTGATAGAGCAAGTGCTCGATCTCGTCGTGGTTCATGCCGCGTTCCATCATCCACAACACGACGCCAGGGTCCAGGCGGCCGGGGCGCGTGCCCATGGGCAGGCCCTCAAGCGCGGTGAAGCCCATGGTGCTGTCCACGCTCTTGCCATGGTGCATGGCGCAAGCCGACACGCCGGAGCCCAGGTGCGCCGCGATGATCTTGCCGTCGGCGATGTCGGGCAGCGCCTTACGCAGGCGTTGGGCGATGTATTCGTAGGACAGGCCGTGAAAGCCGTAGCGGCGCACGCCTTGCTGGTACAGCCGTTCCGGCAGCGCATAGCGGTCGGCCACATCGGAGTGGCTGCGATGGAATGCGGTGTCGAAGCAGGCGACTTGCGGGATCCAGGGCCGGCGCTCGCGGATCACGCGGATGGGCGCCAGGTTATTTGGCTGGTGCAGCGGGGCCAGCGGCGTGAAGGTGTCGAGCTTGGCGAGGATGGCGTCGTCGATCAGCACCGGTTCGGAGAGCTCGGGGCCGCCGTGCACCACCCGGTGGCCCACGGCCAGCGGCGCGCCGCCCAGATGGCCGCTGAGCCAGGTGCCCACGACTTCCTGCGCATTGGGCACGTCGGGCGCGTGGCCAGGCGCGATTTCGCGTTCGACCAGGGTCTGGCCGGCCGCATCGCGCACCCGCAGCTTGGGGTGCGAGGTGCCTATGCCCTCGAGCTGCCCGCCCAGCCGCGGGGCGAGTTCCTGCGCGCCGTCGATGTCGTATAGATAGAACTTGATGCTGGAACTGCCGGCGTTGATGACGAGGATGGTGTCGGTCATGGCGCTGTGATTCCACGTTGAGACAAGTTGCGCGCGAGCTTCTCTGCCCGCGGTACGACCTGCCGAAGACAAAACGAAAAATCCCGTTCCAGGGCCTCGACTCGAAGCGCGCCGTGGCTTGCGCAATACGCGTCGGAGCCGATCCGGGACACCGCGGATCCGGCTTTGCCGGTCCGCCAGTGCCGCCCCCTTGAGGGGGCCCGCGTAAGCGGGTAGGGGGTGGTTTCCATGTGCTAAGCGAGCGGGCGGGCTTCCTGCTGGGCCAGGTGGTGCGCGTAGATCGCGGCAACCGCGCAGGACGCGAGCCGCGAGCGCGGGCTGTCGGCACGGCTTGTCAGGATGATGGGCACGCGCGCGCCCAGCACGATGCCGGCGGCTTCGGCGTTGGCCAGGAAGGTCAGGTTCTTGGCCAGCATGTTGCCGGCTTCCAGATCGGGCACGACCAGCACCTGCGCCACGCCGGCTACCGGCGAGCGGATGCCCTTGATGCGGGCGGCGTCGGGACTGATGGCGTTGTCCAGCGCCAGGGGACCGTCCAGCAGGCCGCCCGTGATCTGGCCGCGGTCGGCCATCTTGCACAGCGCGGCCGCCTCGATGGTGCTGGGAATACTGGGATTGACCTGTTCCACTGCGGACAGGATCGCCACGCGCGGCTCGCCCAGGCCCAGGCCGTGGTGCAGGTCGATCACGTTGCGGATGATGTCGGCCTTGGTTTCGAGGTCCGGAAAGATATTGATGGCGGCGTCGGTGATGAACAGCGGCTCCGCGTAGGTCGGCACTTCCATGATGAACACATGACTGATGCGCCGGCTGCTGCGCAGCCCGGTGGTGCGTGCCACCACTTCGTGCATGAGTTCGTCAGTGTGCAGGCTGCCCTTCATGAGCAGCTCGGCTTCGCCGCTGCGCACCAGGCCGACGGCGCATTCGGCCGCGGCGTGGCTGTGCGGCGCGTCCACGATGCGGGCGTCGCCCAGGTTGAGCTTATGCTGGGCGGCGGTGGCGCGGATCTTCAGCTCGGGGCCCACCAGGATCGGCCGCAGCAAGCCCAGGTCGCGCGCTTCGAGCGCGGCCGACAGCGACGGTTCGTCGCAGGGATGGGCGATGGCGCAATGCGCGGGCGCAAGTGTCTGCGCGCGCGCGATGAGCTTGTCGTAATGGGTGGATGTAGGCAGCGTCATGCGGATTTTGCCTTGGTGGATTTGCGCGCGGGACGCGCGGCGGGTTTGGCGGAGGCGCTACGCTTCTTGGCGCGTACGGGGACAGCAGGCTCGGCCGTGGCCGAGGGCGCTTCGTGCCTGGCGGCCGCCTCGCGCACCGGTTTGCGCGCGACCGTCGCCGTTTTCCTGGGCGCGGGCTGTTGGGCCTCCTCACGCTTCTGCGCGCGGCGCTCGGCATATTCGAAGATGCGTTCCATCTCGTCCAGGCTGATGCGGGCGGCTTCGCTCAGGGGCTCGGCGGCTTCCAGCACGTGCTTCATGGTGTCGAGCGTTTCGCGGATCGCGGCGGCGGGCGCGTTGTCCAGCAGGTGCGGTATGGCCTGGATGGCGCCGGCGGCGTCCAGGGTCATCATCAAGGCCTGATCGCGGATGATGTCCTTGAACTCCTGCAACGACAGCGCGGTGTCGGATTCGGCGCGCATCTTGCGGATCAGCGCGTAGCTGCGTTCGTCCAGGCCGCCCTCGGCGCCCGACACATACAGCAGCATGCGGATCGCGGCCACGCGCAGGCCGCCTTCCAGCATCAGCGATCGCAGCTCGGCGGCGCGCTCTTCCATGAAGCGGCGGTGCTCGGGTGACACGCCCGGATGCTTGCGGGGCGGGCCGGAGCGCGCGCCCAGGCCGGCCAGGTCCTGCACCAGCGGCGAACCGTAAACGCCCATGAAGGTGCGCTCGTCGGCGGAATCGCGCAGTTCCTGCCAGATGTTCAGACTGGTTTCGACCAGGTTCGAGAACATTTCCTGCGCCATCAGGAAGGGGTTGTCGGCCGATACCGGCTGGCGGTGTTCGCGCACCTGTTCGGCGACCTGGGCAATCGGCGCGATGGCCGGATTGCGGTCGGAGATCAGTTCGTACGGCAGGCGCAGCGGATGCAGGCGCTGCGACCATTCCGCCGATTGCGGCGTCACCAGGGCGCGCAGCCAGGGTTGCAGGAAGCTGCGGTACATGCCCAGGTTGATGTCGGAAATGCGGGCGACGGCGGCAAAGCGGCGGTCGTCCTCTTCGTTGCGTTCGACAATGGCGCGCACGTCGTCCAGGGTGCGCTGTTCGAACGACAGCACATAGTTGCCATAGGCCAGGTCGGCATTGGGCGTGTCGGGCGTCTTGTCGGCGATCTCGGCCTGGTAGATGCCCGGCGGCAGCACGTCGATCATGTCGATGTTGGACGTGAATTCCTGGTGCTCCTTGCGCGCCACGCTGCCGGACACGAAGATCCCCAGGTGGCCGATGCTTTCATGCACGGCATACACGATGGTCTGCCCATGGGCCAGGACTTCGGCGTCGTCCTGGTACAGGTCGGGGATCCAGCCCAGCGCCTGCGGCGGCGGCGTGATGTTGTCGCCCTTGGAGCAGAACACCACGATGGGCGAGCGGATGTTGCGCAGGTCGATGCGGATGCCGTCCGAGGTCACCAGGCCGGCGGTGGCCAGGCGGTTGCCGACGAAAAGATTGTCGACGATGTACTGGATTTCCGGGCCGTTCAGGAAGACGTGGCCGCCCCACCATTTTTCGAAGCTGAGGTAGCGCTTGGCCTCGGTGTCGACGTTGGAGTACAGGTTGTACTGTTTGGACCACAGGGTGTTGGCCGGATTCAGGTTTTCGAAGTTCTGCACCAGCCAGGCGCCGTCGAATTTGCCGTCGCCGAGGTCGCTGGTCAGCGCGGTGAGCCAGCTGCCGCCCAGCAGGCCGCCGGCGTAGCGCATGGGGTTCATGCCGCGCCAGCCCGCCCAGTACGACAGCGGCGCGCCGGCCACGATGATGGGGCCGAACAGCTCGGGCCGCACCGCGGCGGTCATCATGATCTGCCAGCCTGCCTGGCAATTGGCCACGACTACCGGCTTGCCTTCGGCATTCGGGTGGAGCGCGATGATTTCTTCCAGGAACCGCGCCTCGGCCATCATCACGTCTTCGACGGTCTGGGTCGGCATGGGTTGGGGCAGGAAGGTGGCGAAGTAGCAGGGATGGCCCGCGCGCAGCGCTACGCCGATCTCGCTTTCAGGCTTGAAGCCGCCAATGCCGGGCCCGTGTCCGGCGCGCGGGTCGACCACCAGGAAGGGGCGCTTGATCGGGTCGGTTTCCACGCCCTCGGGCGGCTTGATGCGCAGCAGGCCGTAGTTGACGGGGCGGGGCAGGCAGCGTCCGTCCATGACCAGCTCGGACTCCATGCTCAGCACATTGGGTGCGCGCTTGGCCATGTGTTCGTGGTACTGGTTGCCGCGCTGGCGCATCACGTCGGCGTAAAGCACGCCGCGTTGCCAGGCGTCCACCGCGTATTCGTAGGCGGCTGTCCAGGGGTTGAAAGACGGGGCGGGTACGCGATCGTTGCCGGATCCGGCCATGGCGATCTCCTGTAGGTTGCATGCGGCGGCGAGCCGCCGCGCCGATTCCGAGTGGAACCGGCAGAGTTGACCTCTCCATTACACCGCAACTGATGTTGCGCTGCAACATCGGACATCTTGATACAGGTCAAAGAGGCTTGATCTACCTGTCCCCATTAGGAACGGGCAGCCAGGCTACAGCTCAAGCAGGGTCATGGCAGACCGCTTCGATGCGGTTGCCGGACGGGTCCAGCAGGAAGGCGGCGTAGTAGTGGGGGTGATAGTGTTCGCGCAAGCCCGGCGCGCCATCGTCGCGTCCGCCATGAGCCAGGCCGGCGGCATGGAAGGCGTCGACAGCGGCGCGGCTGGGCGCCTTGAAGCACCAGTGGCGGCGCGCGGCGGACGTTGCCGCGCCGTCCTCGGCGAACACGGACAGATAGCTGTGCTGGCTGCTGCCGGCGCGGCAGCGTTCGCCATAGCCGAGCGCATCGGGGCGGTCATAGACCTTGGCCGCGCCCAGCGCCTGCATGATGGCGTCGTAGAACGGCCGCGCCGCGTCCAGTCGGGTAACGGCGATGGAGACGTGATCCAGCAATTGCATCGCGGCTCCTTGTGGGGCGTTTCAGGCGCGCGCAGCCGCGTTGTGCTCCAGCCATTTCTGGACGGAGGGGCGTTGCCACTGGGCGTCGGCGTAGGCGCGCAGGGCGTCGGGCAGTTCGTCCTGGAAGAGGCGCTTGAGCATGAGCGCCAGGTCGGTGTCCGCAATGCACCAGTCTTCGAACAGCGACGTGCGGCCATTGCCCACCAGGTGAGTGCCCACATGGATGAGCTTGGCCGCCGCTGCATGGGCGGCGTCCGACAGCGGCAGGCCGGCGGCGCCGTAGAACACGGTTTCGGTCGGCCGTTCCTGGCGCAGCGCGCCCAGATCGCTGCGCAGCCAGGCCTGCAACTGGCGGGCGCGAGCGCGCTGGCGGACGTCGCGCGGATAAAGCGCGGTGTGCTCGGGGGCGGGGAAGGCGTCTTCCAGGTATTCGGTGATGGCGCTGGATTCAGTCAGGCTGAAATCCGCATGCGTCAACGCGGGCACCCGCGAGGTCAACGCGCGGCTTTGGTAGGGCTGCATGCGTTGTTCGCCCGCTTCCAGGTCGATGGGACGCACCTCGAATGGCAGCTGTTTTTCCGTCAGCGCGACATAGACCGACATGGCGTAAGGGCTGAGGAACAGGGAATCGACGTATAGCGTAAGCGGGGCGCCCAAAATCTAGTCTCCGGTCAGACGGGTAGCGGCAGGGCCGTGGCGCGAGGCCGCGGACACATCAAAGCGTAACGCATCTGCGGCCAGCGTGTCGCCCCGGGGGGAGTCAGTCGACGATGAAGAGCTTGGCGCCGGTGGCGGTGGAGGAGCGGTGCGGTTCGGCCTGGTCCGCGACCTGGTAGCTCATGCCCGGCTTCAGCACGAATTGCCGGCCGTCTTCGAGTTCGGTGTGCAGTTCGCCTTCCAGGCAGAACAGGATGTGGCCCTTGCTGCACCAGTGGTCGGCCAGATAGCCCGGCGTGTACTCCACCATGCGCACGCGCAGATCGCCGAATTGCCGGGTGCGCCAGTAGGCCATGCCGGTTTCGCCGGCGTGTTCGGTGGGTTCCACCTCGGACCAGTCAGTGGTGCCGAAGGGGATGTTGCTCATCTTCATCGTGGATCCTGTCTCGAAGTCCGGGCGGAATCGCGCCCATGGAAAAAGCAGATACTACGCGAGCGCAGGCCGAAAGCCTGACCGGGCGCATTGAAAAATCGCCCCATAACCCCTATCTTGCTGATATCCCAGGCCGGATCCGGCTCACCCGGAGGCGGCCGCAACGCTTTGCCAAGGGCTGCACATGGAGTTCAAGGACTACTACAGCATTCTAGGGGTGGAGCGGGAGGCCTCCGAAGACGACATCCGGCGCGCCTACCGCAAGCTCGCCCGCAAGTATCATCCCGACGTCAGCAAGGAAAGCGACGCCGAGACCCGCATGCGCGACGTCAACGAAGCCTATGACGTGCTGCGCGACAAGGAAAAACGCCTGGCCTACGACAACCTGGCCGCCGGCGTATCGCCCGAGGGCAGCTTCCAGCCGCCGCCCGGCTGGGACGAGGGCTTCGAGTTCCACCGCGGGGCGGCGCCCGGCGACGAGGCGCAGTTCAGCGAGTTCTTCTCTTCGCTGTTCGGTGGCCGCGGCCGGCGCGGCGGCGCGCAGCAACAGGAGTTCCGCGCGCGCGGCGATGACCACCACGCCGCGATCGAGGTGGATCTCGAAGACGCGCTCAAGGGCGCCACGCGCGACATCAGCCTGCGCTCCATGCAGATGGACGAGCAGGGCCGCCCCCATATGCAGACCCGCACGTTGAGCGTGCGCATTCCCGCGGGCGTGCGCGAAGGCCAGTACATCCGCCTGGCCGGACAGGGCATGCCGGGCTACGGCGGCGGCGAGAACGGCGACCTCTACCTGGAAGTCCGCTTCAAGCCGCATCCGCGCTACCGCGCCGATGGCCGCGATCTCTACATGACCTTGCCGGTGGCGCCCTGGGAAGCCGCGCTGGGCGCCAGCGTGCACGCGCCCACGCCGGGCGGCACGGTGGAAGTCTCGATACCGGCGGGGTCCGCCAACGGCCGCAAGCTGCGCCTGCGCGGGCGCGGGATTCCCGGCGATCCGCCGGGTGACCTCTACCTGGTGCTGGACCTGGTGCTGCCGCCCGCCGACAGCGAGGCGGCCAAGGAGGCCTATCGCAAGCTGCAACAGGACCTGCCCTTCAACCCGCGGCGTCATCTGGGGGTATGACCATGAAAAAAATCGTCGTCACCACCGCCACGGTCGTGGGCAAGTCCCGCCCGCTATCCGCCGACGATCTGGCCCGCGCCTGCGGCGAGGAAGTCGAATGGGTTGCGCGGCTGGTCGAGGTTGGCATCGTCAATGCCAGCGGCCCCGGCCCCGCCGACTGGCGCTTCTACAGCAGCGACCTGCAGCGCGCGCTGGACGCCCGCCGCCTGGTGCGCGATTACGGCGCCGGCCTGGACGCGGCGGCGCTGATCCTGGACCTGAGCCAGGAAGTCCGCCGCCTGAAGGCGCAGTTGCGCGCGCTGGGCCTGGAGGACAAGTAGGGGCGTTTCCCGGGTGGGTAAACTAGCTGGTCGTAGAACCGGATAAGCGAACACACCTTGGAGACACCTTCCGCCCCCGCGGCGGCCGCCCTGGCGGGCGGCGCCCGCATCGATGGCTTGAAATCCTGCCTGCCCGTCATGATCGGCTACTTCCCGGTAGCCGTGACCTTCGGCATCGCCGGGGTCGCTGCAGGCCTCACGCCCCTGCAGGTCGTGCTGATTTCCGTGCTGGTCTACGCCGGGGCCAGCCAGTTCCTGCTGCTCGCCTCCATCAAGGCCGGCACGCCATGGCTGTGGGTGGTGGCGCTGTGCTCGCTGCTCAATGCCCGCCACTTGTTGTACGGCCCGCTGCTGTCCCGTTTCCTGCCCGCCGCGCTGCGCGACCGCCTGAAGGTCGCGTTCCTCTTGACCGATGAGGTGTTCGCCACTGCCTTCAACCGCCTGCAGGCCGTGGAGCCCGCGGGCCGCCAGCGCTGGATGATCGCCCTGGGGCTGGGCGCATGGCTCACGTGGATCGCCGGCACCGCCGTTGGCGTCTATGCGGGCGACGGGCTGGAACGCCACTACCCCATGCTGTCCCAGGTAATGCGCTTTGCGTTGCCTGCGCTGTTCATGGCGCTGGTGTGCCAGAGCGCCAAGCGGGGCATGGGCCTACCCATCGTGGCGGCGGTCGCGGGCGCCGGAGTCGTGGCCGCGCTGGGCCACACCAGCTTGGCCATTCTGGCCGGCGCCGTCATCGGCTGCGCCGCGTATCGCCTGAGGAGGTCCGCATGAACGTGGACGGACTGGGTTTCTGGGGCGCGGTGATCGCCATGGCGGCCATCACCTATCTGACACGCGCCTTGCCCTTCATGCTGTCCGAGCGCAGCCGCCTGTTGCGCCACCTGTCGCGCGAAGGCTCGGCGCTGGCCGCACTCGGGCCCTCGCTGCTGGCGGGGATCGCCGCCGCGGTGATCGTGCCGGACCTGCTTGCCGCCGGCGAGCAGGCAGCGACCATCGGTCCCTACGTGGGCGGCCTGGTGGTGACTGCCGTGGCGGCCCGCCTGGTCAGCAACGCTGGCGTTGCGGTGCTGCTGGGCATGGCCGGCTACGGGGTGTTGCTGGCCTTGGCGGCGTAACGCCCGCGGGGCAAAATGGTCGGACTTCCATGGAGACCGACCATGCTTACGCTCTATCACGCGCCGCGCTCGCGGTCGTTCCGGATACTCTGGCTGCTCGAAGAACTGGGGGTGCCCTACGACACCGAAATGGTGTCCATCCGCGGCAGCGACAGCGCCGGCCACATGCCCTCGGACTACATCGATATCCATCCGCACCGCAAGGTGCCGGCGCTGGTGCACGACGGCGTGCCCGTATTCGAGACGCCCGCCATCGCGCTCTATCTGACCGATCTGTTTCCCCAGTCCGGGCTGGGGCCGGTGGTGGGCGACCCGCTGCGCGGCCCGTACCTGACCTGGCTGGCATACTCCACCGGCGTGTTCGAGCCCGCGATGGCCGAGCGCGCCTTCAAGACGCCGCACCAGGCGGGCGCGCTGGGCTGGGGCTCGGCCGACGAGGTCCAGCAAGTGCTGACCCGGGTCCTGGAGGCACGCCCTTTTTTCCTGGGTGAGAGGTTCTCGGCGGTGGACATCGTGCTGGGCGGCACCTTGCAATACATGATGCAGGTGAAGGTCATGCCTGAAACGCCGGTGTTCACGGCCTATGCGGAACGGTTGGGCGACCGTCCAGCCATGCACCGCGCGCTGCAGCGCGACGGCGACATCGAAGAAACCTGAGGCGGAGTCCGGGCCTTCAACCGCGGTCGATGCGAGCGCGCAAGTCCGCCTGCCATTGCTCCGGACGGCCCAGGTAACGGCTGGGCTCCAGCATGTCGAAGGCGCCGCCTTGTTCCAGCGCCAGAGTCGGAAAGCCGCTGCCGCCGACCTGGGCCAGCAACCGGCGGCTGGCCGCGATGTGCGCCGCCGTTTCGCTGCCCTGGGCGCCAGCATAGGCTGCGCGGAAGGCGTCCTGGTCCAGTCCGATGTCCGCTGCCAGCGACTCCAGCACGGCCGGATCGGCAATCCGCAGGCCCTGCACGTAGTGCGCGCGCTGGATACGCTTTAGCAGGTCCAGTCCTCGGCCGGCGAGCGTCTGCGCGGCCAGGACGGCAGTGGTGGGCGGCTCGGAATCGAACACGGCGCCTTCATCGCGCAACAGGCCGTTGTAATAGTCGTCGCCGAAGGGCTGGCCGGTCAGGCCGGCGATGCGCTCGTCATGCGGCATGACGTAGCGGCGCAGCCTGTCGGTGACCGGCTGGCGGTTGCTGCCGGTCATCATGCCGCCGCCGTGCAGGGCGATGTCCAGACCGGCGATGGCGCGGGCCGCCTCCACCAGGGGCGCGGCGCCGTAGCACCAGCCGCAAAGCGGGTCGAAAATGTAATGCAGGGTGGGGTGTGGGGTAGCCATGGCGCCATGGTAGACGCGGGCCGGGAAGGAAGAAAGCCTGGCCGGGTAGCCAGAGTGTTGCATCGGCCGTGCAGATTGCCTGCACGGCCGCACATCATCACCCGGCGATCTGCACGCCGACCCAGAACAGGCCGGCGGCCAGCAGCATCGAGGCGGGCAGGGTCAGTACCCAGGCCATCAGAATGTTGCGCACCGTGCTGCCCTGCAGGCCGCTCTTGTTGGCGATCATGGTCCCTGCCACGCCGGAAGACAGCACGTGGGTCGTGGATACGGGCAGGCTGAAGACGTTGGCAATGCCAATGGCGCCCATGGCGGTCACCTGCGCGGACATGCCCTGTGCATACGTCATGCCCTGCTTGCCGATCTTTTCGCCCACCGTCAGCACCACGCGGCGCCAGCCGACCATGGTGCCCGCGCCCAGCGCCAGGGCGACCGCCACGATCACCCAGAAGGGAGCGTATTCGGTGGTGGCCGTCAGGTCGGCGCGCAGGCGCTGCAGGTCCGCGCGCTCGCGCGAGGGCAGTCCTTCGATGCGCGCCACCTTTTTGGCCGTATCGTCCAGACAGAGCAGGTAGCGGCGCACGGCGATGCGCTTTTCGGCCGACAGGTCGGCGTAGTTGGACACGCCGTGCAGTTCGGACTGCAGCGCGGCGATGGTCGGCATGGTCAACTCGGGGTCGCAGCGGAAGTTGCGCGGCAGTTCGGTGGTGGCGTCCACGCGCTTGAGCGCCAGGTACTCGCCCAGCATGGCTTCGTTGCGCTGGTAGAACACGTTCAGGTGGTTGGCCGCGTCGCGGGTGCGCTCGATCTGGTAGGTGGTGCTGTTGGTGTCCAGCACGAAGTTGGCGGGCACGATGCCGATCAGCACCAGCATGATCAGGCCGATCCCTTTCTGGCCGTCGTTGGAGCCGTGCACGAAGCTCACGCCCATGGCCGACAGCACCAGCACCAGGCGGTTCCAGAACGGGGGATGCTTCTTGTTGTCGATGGCGCGGCGCTGTTCCGGCGTCTTGTGCATCTTCGACAGTGGCAGCCAGCGCTTGAGCATCAGCAGCAGTCCGCCCGCCACCAGGAAGCCGGCCACGGGCGAAACCACCAGGGACAGGCCGATGTCGATGGCCTTGCCCCAGTTGACGCCGTCCGCCAGGGGCAGGTCGGTGATCAGCGCATTGGCCAGCCCCACGCCCAGGATCGAGCCGATCAGGGTGTGCGAGCTGGACGCCGGGATGCCGAAATACCAGGTGCCCAGGTTCCAGGCGATGGCCGCGGCCAGCATGGCGAACACCATGGCCAGCCCGCGGCCGGTGTCGACGTTGATCAGCAGTTCCACGGGCAGCAGGTGCACGATGGCATAGGCCACGCCCACGCCGCCGAGCAGCACGCCCAGGAAATTGAATATGCCGGAAAGCACCACCGCCAGGTGGGGCGGCATGGCCTTGGTGTAGATGACCGTGGCCACGGCGTTCGCCGTGTCATGGAATCCGTTGATGAATTCGAAGGCCAGGACGAATGTCAGGGCCAGCGCAAGACTGAGGCCTACCCAGAGGTCTAGGCCGTGGAAGAGGTCGAACATGGAGGCGGGGGAGGTTCCGGCGAGAGGAGCCGATTATTGCAGATTTGTGACCTGTCACTGGTTGCTTGCGGCTACCAATTTGCAGGCACTGCTCCCGCAGCCGGTCAGAATTTCGAATACTGGAACTCGATTTCCATCGGTTTGCCTAGGTTGGCGGACGTGTCCGCCTGGATCACCATCACCGCCAGGACGCCCAGATACAGAAGGCACAGCCAAAGGGTTCTTTTCATTGCCGGCAGTCCTTCATGGATAGAAAACTTCCGCGATTTTCTGGTTGACCCGCAGCCAACCCAGCTCGCCCAGATGCTGCACGTCGCGCAGCATTCCCACTTCGAACGGCGCGCTGTACATGTCCATGCAGCGCATGGCGTAACGCTGGCACAGCGCCGCAACTTCCTGCTGCACCGGCCTGAAGCGGTCCAGGTCCTTGAAAACCAGGGGATGCAGCGGCTGCATGACGAAGAGGGCGGGGACGCCTCGCTGGCGCAGCAGGGCCATCAGGGAGTCCAGCTCGCGCAGTTCATCCCGGCCAGTCAGCGGCTGGGGCTGATAGGCGGTCTTGCCGCCCGCGGGAATGCTGCGCAGGTACTTGTTGAAGAACTCGTCGCGCACGGCATAGCGGTTGCCGGCCATGAGGGCCTGCTCGGCATCCTGGGCCTGCGCGGCCAGTGCCTCCCAGTCCACCACCCGGGCGGCCGCCGGCGGTCCCTCGCGCTCGCGTTCCGGAGCAGGCGCCGCGTGGGCGGGCGTCCATAGATCGACCAGGCGCTGGCGGAAGACGTAGGCCTGCTCGGCCGCCATTGACCAGGCGACGCCCGCATCGCCCTTGGCCTGCAGCCAGCGGACCACCTCCGCCCGGCCCTCGGGTTGCCGCAGCAGGCGGGGCAGCAGCGGATTGGCGTGCTCCTTGAACTCGTCCGGACCCAGTCCGCCGTCGCCATCGAACCAACCGGGCGACAGCATCACCACCACGCGGGACGCTGGCGACAGGTCTTCGGCCATGGCTGCCAGCACCAACTGCATGCCCAGCGACTGGAATCCCGAATGGCCATAGGCCAGCACGGGCATCTGCAATTCGTCAGCCAGATAGCGGTAGGGTACGAAACGCAGGTCGTTGCTGGTCAGTTCGGACGACCCCAGGATCACGAGCCGGTCGCCTGTGCGCAAGGCCTGGCTCATGCGCGACAGGTTACGTGTCTGCTCCTGCAGCGTATTGCCCAGGTTAGGGATGTAGATCCCGGGCGCGGCGGCGGGTACCGGCTCCGTTTTCAACGCCAGGGAGTGCCAGGCGCCCCACCCGGCGGCAGCCGCCGCGGCGAAGGCCAGCGCCGCCGCCAGCGCATGCTGCCGTAGTGTGCGTTTGAACATGGGGAACCAATAAAGCGCGGGGCGCCTCTATTTCCAGGTAAGAGGAGAGGTTTGTTAGCGGATGTTATCGAGCGGCCATGACCGGAACAAGCGTGGGAAACCCGCGCCTGCGGCCGATTCGCCTTTTTGCCACAGGCGGCGCCGTGAATCCCGCAGGGAGAGAATGCGATAGCATCGCTGTGGCGGGGGCTTCTGGATTTCCAGTATTGACCTCGCCCGCGGCCGCATCCGCGCCGCTTGAATGCACTTCAGCCAGATCCGCAGCCCATGACCGCTACTACCCGTATCGCCCGCAAGCACCCCGACGAACTGATCGTCGGCCTGGTATCCGTTTCCGACCGCGCCTCCAGCGGCACATATCAGGACCTGGGGCTGCCCGCGCTGCGCGAATGGCTGGGCGGCGCCCTGGTTTCGCCCTGGCAGGCGGTGGACCGCCTGATTCCCGACGAACCCGCGCGCATTTCCGAAACGCTGATCGAACTGGTGGACGGCTGCGGCTGCGATCTGGTCCTGACGACCGGCGGCACCGGACCGGCGCGCCGCGACGTGACACCCGAGGCGACGCTTGGCGTCGCCACCAAGGAAATGCCCGGCTTTGGCGAGCAGATGCGGCAGATCAGCCTGCGTTTCGTGCCCACGGCCATCCTGTCGCGTCAGGTGGCGGTCATCCGCGAAACCCCCGATCACGCCGCCCTGATCGTGAATCTGCCGGGCCAGCCCAAATCCATCCGCGAAACGCTGGAAGGTCTCAAGGGCGAAGACGGCGCCGTGCTGGTGCCCGGCATCTTTGCCGCCATTCCTTATTGCATAGACTTGATCGGCGGTCCGTACGCCGAGACCCGGCCGGAAGTCATCGCGGCTTTCCGCCCCAAATCGGCCCGCCGCGCGTCCTGACGCCTCGCGGCGTTACGTTATATTGGCCGCCCCATCCACCTCCAACCGTTTGAGAGTTCCATCGCCATGAAGGTCCGCACCGCTTTGTCCCTTACTGTCCTGGCAGCCTTGTCGGCTTGCGCCAACGTCAAAGACGTGCGCGACCGCGATCCGGTCTTCTACGGTTCTACCCAGCGCACGCCCGAGGACTACACGGCCTGCGTGGCGGAGTCCTGGAAGAACATGGGCATCAATTTCCAGCAAAAGGCGGTGCGCAATGGTTTTGAACTGATCCAGGAAGACAGCCTGGGGGTGGAAGCCGTGCTGACGACCATACATTGGAAGGGCAAGACGGACGTGCGCCTGTCCACGCGCATCGCCCGCCGCGACCAGAGCATCATCGAACCCGCCAATCTGTGCCTGTGAACGCCATGCATCATCGTCGCGACGTCCTGCGGCTGGGCCTGGCCGCCGCCGCTCTCTGCCTGGGCCTGCCGGCCCGCGCGCAGCAGGCGGGCTTCATCAGCCGCAAGCTCAATGTTCCCGTGCCGGGCGGCGTTGCGGTCCTGGGCCTGGGCAACGCCGAGCGCGCGCCCGAGGTCACCTTCCTGGGGCGGCGCGTGCTGGTCGTGCGTGAAGAAGGCAAGCAGTGGATCGCCGTGGTCGGCATCCCGCTGAGCGTGAAGCCCGGCGAGCAACAGGTGGACGTGAAGGACGCCCAAGGCAAGCGCGCCCTGTCCTTCAAGGTCGGCGCCAAGGAGTACAAGGCCCAGCACATCACGTTGAAGAATCCGCGCCAGGTCAATCCGAATCCCGACGACATGGCGCGCATCGAACGCGAGCTGGCCGAGCAGACCGCGGCCAACCGCGGCTACCGTGCGGGCGTCACGCCCAGCAATCTGCTGCTGGACCGGCCGGTGAATGGCGGCCGGCTGTCCAGCCCGTTCGGCCTGCGGCGATTCTTCAATGGCGAGGAGCGCAATCCGCATTCGGGGCTGGATTTCGCCGTGCCGGCGGGCACGCCGATCAAGGCGCCGGCCGCGGGCGTGGTCGTGCTGGTGGGGGATTACTTTTTCAATGGCAAGACGGTGTTCCTGGATCATGGCCAGGGCTTCGTCAGCATGTTTTGCCATATGTCGGCCATCGACGTGAAAGTCGGCGACGAGGTGCCGCGCGGCGGGCTGGTGGGCAAGGTCGGCGCCACAGGCCGCGCGACCGGCCCGCACCTGCACTGGAACGTCAGCCTGAACGACGCGCGCGTCGATCCGGCGATCTTCATCGGGGCATTCAAGCCCTGATCCAGGGGAGAGGGGCGCCGCGCAGCCAGCGCCGCTTGCAGTCAGGCCGTGGCGGCCTGTTGCGCAATCAGCTGCAGCACGTGCTGATGCACGCGCTCCGCATATTCCATCTGCTGCCGCACCCGCAACTGCTCGGACTCCTGTTCGTCCAGGCAGTTGTCGTATTTGGTTTTGGCTTCGGCGTAGGTCAGGCCGGTATTGCGCAAGCTGTTGATGAAGGTCTCGCGCGACTGATGCAGCAGGCGCAAGCCTTCCTCGCCCTTGACGAATTTTCTACGCGCCAGGGCAAGCTGGTCGGCGGCGGCTTGCAGGTCTTGTGTCAGGTCCATCTTGCTTCATGCTCTTCCTGCCGGCGTCGCGCCTGGCAGAGGGCGCCATTCTTTCATGAACGGGCGCTCCACGCATTACGGCATCGCGCGGCCCAAGGTTAAGGCTCGCGAGAAAAGGGGAGCCGGCGCAAGGCCGGCCCTGTCGCGCCGGCTTAGCGGCGGTATTGCTGAGGACGCTGCGGCGCGGGACCGCGTTCGTCCTTGTGGCGGAAGTTGATGCGGCCCTTGGTCAGGTCATACGGCGACATTTCCAGGGTGACGCGGTCGCCAGCCAGGATGCGGATGCGGTGCTTGCGGATGCGGCCGGAGGCGTAGGCGCCGACTTCGATGCCGTTATCCAGCGTGACACGGTAGCGGCTATCGGGCAGCACTTCGTCAACGATGCCATCCAGTTCGATGAGTTCTTCTTTAGCCATTCTTTTCTCCTATCAAAACGCGCAGCCATACCGGCGGCATGGCGCGCCGCGCGAAGCGGCAAGCGCGTCGGACCCGGACTAGCAGGTCCAGCGGTTTGAACGTAAAACGTCCGGGCAAGCGCGGGTATGGGCCATGGCATCCGAAGCGGATGTCTGAATTGACGGATACTCGCGCCGCGTGGGCAGTGTGCGCGCGATGCGCGGCTTGGTCGCGGCGGCGCGTTTTGCGCAAATCGCCGGAAGAAGCGGGGTGGAGCGTTTGCTGCCAGGCCGCGCAACGGTAGAGAAGCAGGCGCGCCTGGCGGCGGGTTTGTTCCGGGAAAACCGGGCGAGTTCCGGGTTGCCCCGGAGCGTTGCCCGCACGCGGTACAGGTTGGCACTCAGAGTGACCGAAGCCCGGTTTTTGCGGAAAAATCACGGACTTATGTTACTGCATCGAGCAATAATTAGCCAGTATTTATCTGTAGCCACGCCGTGATAGTTGCTACTCGGCGACTCTGCTAGCCGGAGATCCGGCCCCGGTATTCCTGTTCCACTTGACCCAGGACGGACCAGAACGGGCCGGGGGCGCGGCCGGCCAGCCGGGCCTCCAGCACGCCCAGGTGCACATGCCAGCCGCCGGCCACGTCCACCATGGCGTCGCGCGAGGCCAGCTTGCGGTGCGTCAGCACCAGGCGCGTTTCCTGGCCTTGCGGCGTCAGCTCGAACGTGACTTCGGAAGGATGGCCGGGGGAACCGCCCCAGGTAAACGCGAGCAGCCGTGGCGGCTCGCAGCGCGTGACGATGCCTTGCGTCGTCACGCCGTCTTCATATGGCTTGTACGCTTCTGGGACCGGCTCGGCGACCGAAGACAGGTCGGCATGCATGAAACGCAGCGTGACGCCGCCGCCTTCGCGCAGGTCCATGTCGCCTGTGGCCAGCCAGCGGCCGCGTTTTTCCGATTCGGTCAAGAATGCCCAGACCTCCTCGACGCTGGCGGGCAGGATCCGCGTGAAGCGGATGGAGGTGGGGTCAAGAACGACGCCGTGATCACTCATTGAGGTTCTCCAGGAGACGCGGCCGGGGAACGGCTGGCGACGAGCGCGGCTTCCAGCGCGCCCAGCTTGCCCGACCAGAATTGTTCATAGAAGCGCAGCCATTGCATGGCCTCGGCCATGGGCTCGGGATTGAGGCTGCATATGTGCGTGCGGCCATGGATGGCCCGCCGGACCAGGCCGGCGCGTTCCAGGGCCTGCACGTGCTTGGAGGCGCCCGCGAAACTCATGCGGTGGGGCGCCGCCAGCTCGCCGATGGTCTGCTCGCCCTGGGCCAGGCTGCGCAGCATGTCGCGGCGCGTGGGGTCTGCCAGCGCGCGAAAGACGGCATCAAGGATGGGGGAGGGGATTGATTCAACCATGAGGTTGAATATAGGCCAGCCTCCGCGGGAGATTCAACTATATGGTTGAATTTTTATGTAACCGCCTGCGGATGATCTTCTTCCATTGCGCCATACGCGTCCGGGTACTGCGGCAGGTCGTCGGTAATGTCGTACCAGGGCGCCTTGCTGGCCACATGGCAGTGCGCAGCTGGCTTGATCCCCGGATCGTCGTCCAGCGGACCCAGCGGCAGGCCGTAGACGTCCGGGGTCTGGTCGAAGCGGGTGAGCAAGGGCGTCCCGCAGGCTTCGCAGAAGCCACGATAGCTGCCCGGGGACGAGCAGTACCAGGTGACGTGGTTTTCTCCGCGTGTCCAGGCAAAGTCCTTGGCCTGGACCGTCGCGCGGCTGCGGAATGCGGCGCCATGTGCTTTGCGGCAGATCGTGCAGTGGCAATTGAGGGCGTCGGTGAGCGGGCCGGTGATCTCGTAGGCGACTCGGCCGCACAGGCAGGAACCTTTGATCATGATGAACGCCAGGCTGGTGGGGGAATATCCCCAATATACCTGCGGCGCGTGGCGCGGGAACCGGCTTTTATGACGAACGTCTTTCAGATCGTTGCGGCGTCCCTATTTTCAGCCAAATGAATCAATCCGCGGGTCATCGTGCTGTCATGCCACGAAAACAGAATGCCGCCATGAACACAACCATGGGGATTCAACGATGACTTACGCCATCGAAGTACAAGGGCTCTGCAAGAGCTTTCACGCTGGCGCCAAGGCGCTTGACGGCGTGAACCTGCAGGTCGCCGACGGCGAGATGGTTGCCTTGCTGGGCGCTTCGGGGTCAGGCAAGTCGACGCTGCTGCGCCATCTGTCGGGTTTCGTGGCGGGAGACTCGGGCAGCGTCGCCGTCAACGGCCGCATGATCCAGCGCGACGGCCGCCTCAGCCGCGACGTGCGCGCCGCGCGCGCCAGCATCGGGTTCGTGTTTCAGCAATTCAACCTGGTGGGCCGTCTGCCGGTCATCACGAATGTGTTGACCGGCTTGCTGCCGCGCGTGCCCCTGTGGCGCAGCCTGACGCGCTGGTTCCTGCGCGGCGAAGTGCGCCAGGGTCTCGAAGCGCTTGCCCAGGTTGGTATAGACGACTACGCATTTCAGCGTGCCTCCACGCTGTCCGGCGGCCAGCAGCAGCGCGCAGCCATCGCCCGAACCCTGGTGCAGAACGCCCGCGTCATCCTGGCCGATGAGCCCATCGCATCGCTGGACCCCGAATCGTCGCGCCGCGTGATGGACACGCTGGCCCAGATCAACCGCAGCCGCAAGGTGGCCGTGGTGGTGTCGCTGCACCAGGTGGACGTGGCCCTGCGCTATTGCCCTCGCGTGGTGGCGCTGCGCCACGGCAAAGTCGTCTATGACGGTCCCTCCGCGAACCTGACGCCCGCCATGCTGAGCGAGCTGTACGGCTCCGAGCTAAGCGAGCTGCTTCCCGAATACGCGCCGCAAGCGCCCGCCAGGCCGGGCATGGCGCCGCTGTCCCGTTTGGCGCGAGCCGCGTGATCTTCCGAACCCTTTCTCCCCGGAGCCTTTCCATGCTACGCAGAACCTTTGTCACCCTGATCGCCGCCGCCGCCCTGTCCACCCAGGCCTACGCGCAAGATGCCAAGACCTTGAACTTCGGCATCATCTCGACGGAGTCGTCCACCAACCTGAAGTCGGTGTGGCAGCCCGTCATCGACGACCTGAGCCGCGCCATCGGCGTGCCGGTCAAGCCTTTCTTCGCCTCCGACTACGCCGGCATCATCGAAGGCATGCGCTTTAACAAGGTGCAGATGGGCTGGTTCGGCAACAAATCCGCCATCGAAGCCGTGGACCGCGCCCAGGGCGAGGTGTTTGCCTCCGTCATCGACAAGGACGGCAACCCCGGCTACTGGTCGTTGCTGATCGTCAACAAGGACAGCGACCTGAAGACGCTGGACGACGTGCTCAAGCGCGGCGGCGCGCTCAGCTACGGCGCGGGCGATCCCAACTCGACTTCGGGCACGGCCGTGCCGGGCTATTACCTGTGGGCCGCCAACAAGATTGAACCCAAGACCTTCTTCAAGACGGTGCGCGCCAGCAACCACGAAACCAATCTGCTGTCGGTCATCAACAAGCAGGTGGACGTGGCCGTCAACAACACCGAGGCGCTGGAGCGCTATCGCCTGAACACGGGCAAGGACGCCAACGACAGCGTGCGCGTGCTGTGGAAGTCGCCGCTGATTCCCGCGGATCCCCTGGTCATGCGCAGCGACCTGCCTGCGGACCTGAAGGCCCGCATCCGCGACTTCTTCGTCAACTACGGCAAAGGCAAGGACGCCGAGCGTGAACTCGCGAATCTGAAGGCGCTGACCTACCAGGGCTTCCGCGCTTCCGATAACCAGCAACTGGTGCCGATCCGCCAGATCGAACTGGCGCGCGAGAAGGCCAAGGTCGAAGCCGACACCACGCTGGGCCAGGCCGAAAAGCAGAAACAGTTGGCCGAACTGGACAGCAAGCTGGCCAGCCTGGGCCAGCCCGCCGCCAAGCAATAAGCCTCGTACCGGCAAGCCGGAACGCCGCGGGGCGCGCCGGCTTGTCCGCCACTGATCACTACAACGCGGATCGCCTTTTCATATGAACGTAGCCATGCAGACCTCTCGCCTTTCCGCCGCGCCGCGCTCGTCGCTGCCAGTCCTGCTCGTATGGGCCGTCGTGCTGGCGCTGCTGGTCATGTCGTGGAAGGGCGCGGACATGCGGCCGCTGGACCTGTTGCGCGATTCGGGCAACATGGCGCAGTTCGCGGCCGACTTCTTTCCGCCGAATTTCCGCGATTGGCGCATGTACCTGGACGAGATGATCGTCACCGTGCAGATCGCTGTCTGGGGCACCTTCATGGCCATTGTGGTAGCCGTGCCGCTGGGGCTGCTGTGCTCGTCGAACATGGTGCCTGCCTGGGTGTACCAGCCCATGCGGCGCCTGATGGATGCCTGCCGCGCCATCAATGAAATGGTGTTCGCGATGCTATTCATCGTGGCGGTGGGCCTGGGCCCATTCGCCGGGGTGCTGGCGCTGTGGGTGCACACCACGGGCGTGCTGGCCAAACTGTTCTCGGAAGCGGTCGAGGCGATCGACCCGCGTCCCGTGGAGGGCGTGCGCGCGACCGGCGCCAATGCGTTGGAGGAAATCGTCTATGGCGTGATCCCGCAGGTGTTGCCGCTGTGGATCTCGTACTCGTTGTACCGCTTCGAGTCCAACGTGCGTTCGGCTTCGGTGGTCGGCATCGTGGGCGCGGGCGGCATCGGCACCGTGCTGTGGGAAATCATCCGCAGCTTCCGCTACGCCGAAACGTGCGCAGTGATGATCATCATCGTCGCCTTCGTGGTGGTGATCGACATGGCGTCGGCCCGCATCCGGCGCGCGCTGATCTGAGACGACGGGGCCCTTGCGGGCCCCGCCATGCTCACGCCGGCGGCTGCAGCGCCTGGAACGCCGGCAAGGCCAGCAGGCCCGCGAGCTGCGCCGCTTCTACGTCGGCGTCCGAGACCGCCACGCGGGGCATCAGGAAGTTGACGGTGCCCAGGCAGACTCCGCCATACACGACCGGCACATTGATGACGGACCGCAGGCCCAGCCGCTGGATGGCGTCATGGTCGTCGAAGAACTCGCGGATTGCTTCCTCGCCTTCGCCCACGAACAGCTTTTGCTCCAGCAGGACATGGCGGCCCCACGCCGTGCCGTTCTTGTCCTTGCTGCCGCCCGGCGGATAGGCTTCGGGGTTGGAACTGTACAAGCGCACCACCCGCATCGCTTGCGCGTCATAGCGGTTGACGGTGCACAGCGCATGCCCAAGGGCGGCGTGCGCATGGGCGTCGATGGCGCGGAAGGCGGCCGCCGGATCGGCGGCGGCGTAGGCGAGGACGACGGCGGATACGCCAGCTTGCGCCGGCGGCGGCGAGACGCGGTTGCTGCTGACGGTCATTCGGCGGTGATTCCCAGTTCTTTGATGAGCTTGCCGTACTTGTCGGCGTCGCGCGCCAGGATCTGGCTGAATTGTTCGGGCGTGGTGTCGGTCAGCAGCACGCCCATGTCGGCCATCTTCTTGATGACCTCGGGGCGCTTGAGGATCAGGTTGATCTCGCGGTTCAGGCGCGCCGTCAGTTCGGGCGGCATGCCGGCCGGGCCAAAGGCGCCATACCAGACCGACAGTTCATAGCCCGGCAGCGTCTCGGCGACCGTGGGCACGTCGGGCAGCAACGGCGAACGCGCTTCCTCGGTGACCGCCAGGAGCTTGAGCTTGTTGCTCTGCACGTGCGGCAGCGTCTGCGTGCCGGCGCTGAACAGCACCTGCGTGCGGCCCGCCACGGTATCCAGCACCGCGGGCGCGCCGCCGCGATAAGGGATGTGCATCATCTTCACGCCGGCGGCTTTCTCGAACAGCGCCGCGCTCAGGTGGTTGGTGGAACCCTGGCCGGCGGAGGCGTAGGCCACCGTGCCGGGATTGGCCTTCAGGTAGGCGATGAATTCCTTCAGGTTGGAGGCGGGCACGGACGGGTTTACCACCATGGTGTTGGTGACCAGGGCGAGCTCGGCAATGGGCGTGAAGTCCTTCACGCCGTCGAACGGCATGCTGGAATACAGGGCCTGGTTCATCGTGTGCGTGCTCATCGAGCCCACCAGCAAGGTGTAGCCGTCGGGCTTGGCGCGCGCCACGAAGGTGGTGCCGATATTGCCGGATGCGCCCGAGCGGTTTTCCACGATGACCGGCTGGCCCAGCGATTGGGTCAGTCCCTCGGACAGCACGCGTGCCAGGATGTCGGTAGAGCCGCCGGCGGCCCACGGCACGACCAGCGTGATGGGTTTTTCGGGCCACGCGGCATGGGCCAGCGCGGGCGCGGACAGCGCCAGTCCCAGCGCGAACGTGCGCAGCAGTCGTTTGAATTGCAGTTTCATGGTGTTTACCCCTTTGCTTGGTGTCCGGTCTGTGTGCCGGTTGAATGAAACAGGTTCAGCGGCCAGCGGCATAGCCCTGCATGCCGCGCGGGTTGGCGCCGGCGCGCAGCAGCAGCCGTCCGCCGGCCGCGGGCTCGCGGGTGCAGGCGCTGATGCGGCCTTCGGACCAGTCCGGTCCCACCTTGACCTCGTGGCCCGCCGCGCGCAAGGCATCCAGCGTCGCGGACGGCATCCGCGATTCCACGGTCAGCCGGTTCAAGGTCAGGTTGCGGGGCCAGAACGAGCCCGGAAAATGATCGATATGCCAGGAGGGCGACTCGATTGCCTCCTGCAGGTTCATACCCATGGCATGGCGCAGGAAAAACGCCACGGTCCATTGGTCCTGCTGGTCGCCGCCTGGCGTGCCGAAAGCCATATAGGGCTGCCCGTCGCGCAAAGCCAGGCCGGGCGACAGCGTGGTGCAGGGCCGCTTGCCCGGCTGCAGCTGGCCCGGCACGCCTTCGTCCAGCCAGGTCATCTGCAGGCGGGTGGTCAGCGGGAAACCCAGGCCGGGCACGACCGGGCTGGAGGACAGCCAGCCGCCCGAGGGCGTGGCGGCCACCATATTGCCGTCGCGGTCGATGACGTCTATCTGGCAGGTGTCGCCCACGAAGATCTCGCGCGCGGCCCACTCGGCCACCGGCGGCAGCGCCGCGAAGGTCGGTTCGCCCACGCCGAAGCGGGTATCGGACGCGGCCAACGTGCGCGCGGCTGCGTCCAGGTCGGGCAAGCGCGGCGCCAGCCCCCCGGGGCTGCCCGGCCGAAACTCGGACGAGGCGTGATCGCCGATGCCGGCCGCGCGGGCGCGCGCGTAATCGTCGCCGAGCAGGGCGGCTAGCGGTACTTGCGTGAAATCGGGGTCGCCATACCAGGCGCAGCGGTCGGCGAAAGCCAGCTTCGCCGCTTCGGCCACGCGGTGCACGAATTGCGGGGAAGTGGGCTCCAGCCCGTCCAGCTTCAGATGCCGCAGCATCGCCAATTGCTGCAGATGGACCGGCCCTTGCGACCAGACGCCGCATTTGGCTACGGTGTAGCGGCCGTACTGGACCGTGAGGGGTTCGTCGTAGGTGGCGCGCCAGTCCGCCAGGTCGGCCTTGCGCAGCAGGCCGCGGTTGCGCTGGCCGGTGGTATCGCGCACCGCCGCCTGGGTGTAGTAGTCGTCGATGGCGTCGGCCACGAAACCGCGGTACCAGATATCCAGCGCGGCATCGATGCGGCCGCGGCGGTCGGTGCTCTTGGCGTGCGCATCGTCCAGGATGCGCGTATAGGTGGCGGCGATGGCGGGCGTGCGGAACAGCGCGTCTGGCGCGGGCACGCGGCCGTCGGGGAGCCACACGTCGCGCGAGCTGGTCCATTCGTCGCGAAACAGCGCCTGTACCGCCAATATGGCCTGCGAGATGCGCGGCACCAGGGGAAATCCTTCGCGCGCATAGTCGATGGCCGGGCGCAGGACCTCGGCCAGCTCCCAGGTGCCGTAGTCGCGCAGCAAGGTCAGCCAGGCGCCGAACGCACCGGGGACGGTGGCGGGCAGCAGGCCTATGCCGGGCACCAGTTCCACGCCCAGGCCGCGAAAGTATGCGGGCGTGGCAAGCGCGGGCGCGGGGCCCTGGCCGCATAGCGCCCGCATGCGCTGTTCCCGCTCGCTCCACAGCAGGATGGGCACTTCGCCGCCGGGTCCGTTCAGGTGCGGTTCGACGATCTGCAATGTGAAGCCGCCCGCGACCGCCGCATCGTAGGCGTTCCCGCCGCGTTCCAGCACGCTCATGGCCACTTGCGAGGCCAGCCAGTGGGTGGAGGAAACCACGCCGAAGGTGCCGCGTATTTCAGGGCGAGTGGTGAAGGATGCGCTCATGGGACCATTCCGGGCTGCGAGGAGGTGTTTCAGTATAGGGTCATGAAATAACTGTTTTTTCCTTTGTTGGCATAATTGAATAACCGTTTGGTTATAGGAAAAGCTCTTGAACTGGGATGCCGCACGTCTTGCCAACCGTCTCAAGCATCGTCACCTTACGCTGCTGATCGATATCGCCAAGCACGGTTCGCTCACGCGGGTGGCGGCGGCTGCGGGCATCAGCCAGCCGGCCGTTACCAAGGCCTTGACGGAAATCGAGGACATCTTCGGCGCGCCGCTCTTCACGCGCACCGGGCGAGGCCTGCAGCCCACGCCATTGGGCAACCTGGCCCTGGTGCGCGCGCGCCACATGCTGAACGACCTGGATTTGTGGGCGCGCGAGGTCGAAGCGCTGCACGCCGGCCGTTCCGCGCATCTGCACGTGGGCGTAGTGCCCTACGTGTCCAGCGCGCTGTTGACGGTGGCGATCAGCCGACTGCACCAGCGCCACGGGGTGACGCTAAGCCTGCACCGCGCCACGACCGACCACCTGGTTCCCATGCTGCGCCAGCATGAGCTGGATTGCATCATCAGCCGTGCCACCTCCACCCTGGCGCCGGACGACCTGATCCACCGCGTGCTATACCGCCAGCGGCCCCGCCTCATCGCGCATGGCCGGCTTGCGCAGCGGCTTGCGCGGCGCAAGCCGGATTGGGCCGCGGTGGCGGCGATGGACTGGGTGCTGCCGGCGGCGAATACGCCCACGCGGCAACTTATCGTGGAGCATTTCATCCGCGCCGAGCTGCGGCCGCCGTCACCAGTGCTGGAGGCCTATTCCACCGACGTGATCGAGGGCATGTTGACGATGAACGAGACCTTTGTTTCGGTCGTGCCGGAAGATATCGCTCGTGAACTCTGCCAGCGCGGCAAATTGGGCATGGTGCCCTGGGACTTCGGTTGGGAACTGCCGCCGATCAACCTGATCCGGCGCAGGCGGGACCAGCCGCTGGCAGCGGAAGAGTGCTTTTCGGAGATTTTGCTGGACCTGTGCGGAGACGCTGCCGCGCCTTGGGCGCAGGGCGCTTCGCGCTGAAGCGCCGCGCTACGCGCCGAGCTTGCCGCGGGCGATATCCAGCAGGACCGCTGCGGCGGTCTCCGGCGCCGCATCGTTGCAGACCCGCAGCAGCCGACATTGCCGCGGCACCGGAAATGCCTGCGTGGCGCGCGCCAGGCGCAGCGCGATCTGCTCCGTGCTTTCCCGGCCGCGTCCCGCCAGGCGGCGCGCGAGCAGAGCAGGGTCCACCGTGACTTCCACCGCCGTCAGCGCCGGATAGCGCGAATGCGCTTCTTCCAGGTGCGCGCGCGAGCCGTTGACGATGACCGCGGCGCCGCAGGACAGCCAGGCGTCGATCTCGATGCCGATGCCGTATTGCAGGCCGTGGCTGGTCCAGCGCAGCGCGAAGCACCCCAGCGCGGCGCGGCGTCCGAACTCGTCTTCGGTCAAGCGCAGCGCGTCCTCGGTGCCGCCGCTGTCGCGCGTGATGTAGCGGTGCGCAACCAGCACCGGCTCGTCGCCGCGCAACTCGGCGCGCAGCAGGCGCAGCATGGTGTCCTTGCCGCTGCCGGACGCGCCCATCAAGTAGATCAGCCGCGTGCCGTCGGCGGGAGCGTAGGCCGTCATGTGGCCGCGGGACCCTGCAGATAGGCGGCGCCCGCTGCGTCGGTGCAGGAGCCGTCAAAGCCATAGTGGCGCGCGGCGACGAAGTCCGCGCCCGGGGCGGACTGCACATAGACGCTGATTCCGGGCACGTACATGGCCTGGCCGCGCAAGGGCTGCGCGAACGTGGCAATGCCGGCCTGCGCCTGGGCAAGCGCATCGTCTCGCAGCTTGCCGGTCAGGGTGATGTGAAAAACGTAGGTGTCGAATACGTACGGATAGCCCCAGCGCGCCAGCATCGATTGCTGCGCCGGGCTCAACGACTGCGGTTGGCGGCGCGCGATTTCCTCGGGCGTTGCGGGCGCGCGCAAGGAATCCAGGTCGCGCACGGCCGCCTCGGCCAGCGTCTGGATCCGGGCCCGGCCTGGCGCATCGGACGCTGCGATGCGCCAGGCCAGGAAACCGCGCAGCGGTTCGCATTCCAATTCCAGCGAGAAAGGAGCGTTGCCTTCGGCCAGTCGGCGCGCGGCGGCGTCGACCTGTTGCGGGCTGGCGCCCGGACTCAGGCGAAAGGGCGGTTTCAGCGTTGCGTGCAGGCCGTAGTGGCGAGGTGCTTCGGTCCAGGCGCGCGACTCGGCGGGTTGGTCCGGCAGCGGCGGCAGGGCCTCGCCGGTGTCGGCGCAACGGCCCAGCCAGCGGCTGCCGTGTTCGCGCCAGAGGCCCGTGGGCGCCAGGTACAGGGCGTAGCGATGGGCAAGCGGCATGGTCAGGCGGCCATCCTCTGGCTGTGGCTGTCGCCGAAGGCGCGTGTGGCATAGCGCAGCTCGCCGCCCACGATGGCGGCGCAGACGCGGGGCAGGCCCGGCACCTGGTCGTCCACCACGATGGCATCGGCGATCAGCCCTGGCGCCAGCGCGCCGCGGTCCTTCAGGCCGGCGGCGCGCGCCGGGTTCAGCGACACCAGCTCCCAGGCTTGCGCCAGCGGCAGCACGCCATCGTTGACCAGCCGCATCACGGCGGCCAATGGAGCTGGGTAGTAGTAGTCGGAGGTCAGGATGTCGCACAGGCCCGCGCGGATCATCTCGGTGGCGCTGGGCGCGCCTGTGTGGCTGCCTCCGCGCACGACATTGGGCGCACCGAAGACCACGGAGTCCCCCAGGTCGCGGGCGACGCCGGCAGCCTCGCGGGTCAACGGAAATTCCGCCACGCCGCAGCCCAACTGGTGGTAGTAGCGGCGCGTGGCGGCATCCGGATCGTCGTGCGAGGCCACCTTTAAGCCGGCTTCCTGCGCGCAGGCGGTCAGCTCGCGCATTGCGTCCGCCACCGAATCGGCCGCGGACATGGCGGCGCGGATGCGATCCTGGAAGACGTCCAGGTCGCACTCTGCGCGGTTCGCGTACTGCATCAGCTTGCGTTCGTCACCGAGGCGGCGCGCCATGCTGGGCAAGTGGTCGTTCAGCGCCAGGAAGCGGACACGGCCATCGCGTATCCACTGCTGGGCGGTTTCCAGGCCGCCCACGTGATGCGTTTCGAAGCGCAGATGCACATAGTGCCGGGCGCCCATGATGTGGCGCATGGTTTCCAACGCGCTGAACATGCGCTCGGCATAGGCTTCGCCGCGCAGTCCGCCTTCCCAGGACAGGGTGACGCCATGGAATTCGGTCGTAATGCCATTGGCCAACAATTGGCGATCCACGTCGAGCAGGGCGCTGTCATACGGAAACGTCACACTGGGCCGCGGCATGATGGCGCGTTCGAAGGCGTCGCCGTGCAAGTCCACGATACCGGGCAGCACCAGCAGATTTCCGGCGTCGAACCACGGCGCCGCGCTCCGCTGCGCCGCGGGCGAGCCTTCAATGAGTCCGCCATGGAACCGCAGGCTGGCCTGTTCGACGCCGCGCGGCGTCAGGATGCGTTGGCCTGTTACACCGGCCAGGGGCGATGGGGCGTGCGTGTGTGTGTTCATGGCGTGACGTTAGCGGGATTGCATTACAACCAGATGTCTAGATGAGTTGGGCGGCGTGGCGGGCAATCGTCTACCGCCTGCGCGCTATTGCGCGCGCAGGCGGAGGTATGCGGTCAGCTGTCGTCCGTCACCATCAACTGCACCATGTCGCCCACGAAGCGGGCGACGCTGTATTGCAGCGGCGCGCCTTCCTGGTCCACGTTCAATGCCTCCACTTGCAGAATGGGGCGGGTCTTGGGTTGGCCCAGCAGGCGGGCGATTTCAGGCGTGGGCAGGGCGGCGGTGATGCGCGACCACTTCCGTGTGTAGTCGCCGATGCCATAGTGGGCATAGACCTTGGAGATCGAGCGCAGGGATGCCAGCCGTTCCGCGAAATCGGGAAACCGCTTTTCGTCGAAGAAATGTTCCGACGCGCTGATCGGGCGGTTCTCCGCCTTGCCGACGATCTGCACGCGCAGCAGCGGCGCGGTGCGGCCCAGGCCCAGGTGCTTGGCGATGTCGCCCGCCCGCAGGCTCTGGCTGCCCAGGACTTCCTGGTGGCCCAACATGCCTTGGCTGCGCAGGTTTTCGGAAAAGCGCGTGCGTTTGCCGATGGCGTAGTCGATCGCATGTTCCTGGACGAAGGTGCCGCGTCCTTGCTCGATGCGGACCAGTCCGCCCTGTTCGAGTTCGCCCATCGCGCGGCGGATTGTGTGGCGGTTGACGGAAAACTTGGCGGCCAGCTCGGGCTCGGACGGCAATTGCTCGCCTGCCGCATAGAGCTTGTTGCGGATGTCGTCCGCAAGCGCTTCGCCGATTTGCCGCCAGACGGCGATGCCGGAACCTCTTTCGACCATAGGTTGTGCTCGTGCTGTCACATCAGCTTCATGAAGAATGGCTGTGATTGTGCACCATGCCGCGGCCGCCGGAAAGGCGCTGCGCGCACGCTGCAACTGTCATCAAAAATTCACGCCAGGCTGTTGAACTTCCATTTCGGAGCGATCATACTCCATCCGGTCGTCTAGACGTTTAGAGGAAAAAATGGATCACCCGAAGACAGGGCAGGATGCGGCGAACGCCCGGCGCGCCGCCTGGATGCGCGTGCTGGCGCTGGCCGACCCGGCCGCGCTGGACGGCGCTTTTAGCGCGCTGGCGGGCAAACCCGAGCACCAGACTCTGCGCCCCGCGCAGACCGGCATGGCCATGGTGCGCGCCCGCAGCGGCGGCACCGGCGCCCGCTTCAACCTGGGCGAAATGACCGTGACACGTTGCGCGGTGACGATGGGCGAGGGCGTGGTCGGCGTGGCGTACGTACAGGGCCGCTCGCAGCGCCACGCCGAACAGGCCGCCGTGGCCGACGCGCTCCTGCAATTGCCGGAATGGCACGACACGGTACAGGCGCAGTTGATCCAGCCGTTGGCGCGCCAGCATGCCGAACGGATCGAGCGCCAGGCCCGCGTGGCCGCGCAGACCAAGGTGGAATTCTTCACGATGGTACGAGGCGAGGACTGATATGCAGCAACAGATAACTGCCGCCGCGGCCTCGGGCCGGGCTCTGCTTGCGGGTTTCGCGGATCCTGTCGGCGATGCGCAGGCCACGTTCCGCGCCGCGCTCAATGCGATGGCGCATCCGGGACGCATCCATGACATCGTGGCCGCGCCGGGCGTTCCCGCGGGCCTCTCTCCCGCCATGACAGCAATGCTGCTGACGCTGGTGGACGTGGACACGCCGCTTTGGCTGCCGGAGACCGTCAGCGCGGATGCGATCGCGTTCCTGCGCTTTCACTGTGGTTGCCCCATCGTGCCCTCGCCATCGCTGGCGCGCTTTGCGGCGGTGCCCGCTGGCGGCAAAGCGCCCGCGCTGTCGGCCTGCCACCAGGGCGATCCTGCCTATCCCGATTTGTCGACCACCTTGCTGATCGAGGTCGAATCGCTATCGACAGGCGAGCCCGCGATTCTCAGCGGCCCAGGCATCAAGGGCCAGCAGACCCTCGCCGCGTCAGGTCTGCCCGAAGGCTTCTGGCGCGAATGGCGCATCAATCATCAACGGTTTCCGCTGGGCGTCGATGTGTTCCTGACGCAGGAACGGCGGATTTGCGCGTTGCCGCGCAGCACGCGCAGGGAGAACTGACATGTACGTAGCCGTCAAAGGGGGCGAACGCGCCATCCTCAATTCCTACCGCATGCTGGACGACTACCGGCGCGGCGATCGTGAAGTGCCCGAGCTGAGCCTGGACCAGATCCGTGAACAGATGCCGCTGGCGGTATCGCGGGTCATGGCGGAGGGCTCGCTCTACGATCCGCAGCTTGCGGCGCTGGCGATCAAACAGGCTGCGGGCGATGTGATCGAAGCGGTGTTCCTGCTGCGCGCCTACCGCACGACCTTGTCGCGCTTCGGCTACACGCAGCCTGTCGATACCGGCCGCATGCGTTTGCAGCGGCGCATTTCGTCCACGTTCAAGGACGTGCCTGGCGGCCAGGTCCTTGGGCCGACTTATGACTACACCCAGCGGCTGCTGGACTTTTCGCTGGAAGCGCAGCGCGAGGCCGATGCCTTGCCTGCGGGCGACGAGGTCCTGGACAGTGCGATGCCGCGCGTCACCGATCTGCTGGCGCATGACGACCTGATCGATGCGGAGCCCGTGCCCGAGGGCGATCCAGAACCGTTCGACCTGACCCGGCAGCCACTGGACTTTCCGGCATCGCGCGCGGCCCGCTTGCAGAACCTGGCGCGCGCAGACGAAGGTTTCCTGCTGTCCATGGGCTACTCGACCCAACGTGGCTACGGCAACACCCACCCGTTCGCCGCCGAGATCCGCTACGGCTCGCTGGAAGTGGATATGCACATCGAGGAACTTGGATTCGCCGTCACTGTAGGCGAAATCGAAGTCACCGAATGCCAGATGGTCAGCCAATTTGCCGGCTCCGCCGCGGAAGGCCCGAAGTTCACCCGGGGTTACGGACTGACTTTCGGCTATGGCGAGCGCAAGTCCATGTCGATGGCGCTTGTGGACCGCGCGCTCAAGGCGCGCGACCTGGGCGAGCGCGCGGATTCCCCGGCCAATGACCACGAGTTCGTGCTCTACCACAGCGACAACGTCGAAGCCTCCGGCTTTGTGCAGCACTTGAAGCTGCCGCACTACGTGGACTTCCAGGCCAATCTGGAACTATTGCGGCGCATGCGCGCCGAACGCGCCGCGCCCGAGGCCGCGCGCAACGATCTGATGGACGAGGCCGTTTCCTCATGACTACGCAACATGCAACGGTCGCACGCGACGACCATTACAACTTCGCCTATCTGGACGAATCCACCAAGCGCATGCTGCGCCGCGCTCTGCTCAAGGCGGTTGCCATCCCCGGCTATCAGGTGCCTTTCGGCAGCCGCGAAATGCCTTTGCCCTATGGCTGGGGAACCGGGGGCATCCAGGTCACGGCGTCCATCATCGGTTCCGGCGACGTGCTCAAAGTGATAGACCAGGGATCGGACGACACGACCAACGCAATCAACATCCGCCGCTTCTTCGGCCGCGTCACGGGCGTGGCGACGACGGAATCCACCCCGGCGGCCACCATCGTCCAGACGCGCCACCGCATTCCGGAGACGCCGCTGGCGGAGGGGCAGATCATGGTGTTCCAGGTGCCCATTCCCGAACCGCTGCGCTGGCTGGAGCCAAGTGAAACCGAAACGCGCACCATGCATGCGCTGGCCGAATACGGCGGCATGCACGTCAAGCTGTACGAAGATATCGCCCAGCACGGCCATATCGCCACCACCTACGACTATCCGGTCATCGTGAACGGCCGCTACATGATGCGGCCTTCGCCCATCCCCAAGTTCGACAATCCCAAGCTGGACGGCAGTCCCGCCCTGATGCTGTTTGGCGCGGGCCGCGAGAAGCGGGTCTACGCCGTGCCGCCCTACACCGAGGTGAAAAGCCTGGACTTCGAGGATCACCCGTTCCGGGTGGAGACCTGGAGCGAATGCTGCGACCTGTGCGGATCGCGGGAGAGCTATCTGGATGAGATCATCCTGGACGACGCGGGCACGCGCCGCTTCGTCTGCTCGGACACTGAATATTGCAATGCGCGCCAGCTGGGGCAGGGCGTAAATCCATTCACCGACGAGGCCACGGCATGAACGCCCAACCTTTGCTTTCCGTGCGCAACATGACGCGCACCTGGGACGGCGTGCACGGCTGCCGCGACGTCAACTTCGATCTGTATCCCGGTGAAGTGCTGTGCGTGGTCGGCGAATCCGGCTCTGGCAAGAGCACGCTGCTGTCGGCCGTGTCGTACCAGACACGGCCCGACGCGGGCAGCGTCTGGTACGACACGCGTGACCAGGGCTTTACCGACCTCGCCGCGCTGCCGGGCGCGCGCCTGCGATTGCTGTCGCGCACCGACTGGGGCTTTGTGCGGCAGAACGCCAGGGACGGCCTGCGGATGCAGGTCAGCGCGGGCGCCAATATCGCGGAACGCCTGATGGCCGTGGGCGACCGGCACTACGGCGACCTGCGCCAGGCCGCCGGCAACTGGCTGCAGAAGATGGAGATCGACGCGGGCCGGCTGGACGACAGGCCCACCGCATTTTCGGGCGGCATGCAGCAGCGCTTGCAGATCGCCCGCAACCTGGTGACGCATCCCCGCCTGGTGTTCATGGATGAGCCCACGGCCTCGCTTGACGTGTCGGTGCAGGCGCGCCTGCTGGACTTGCTGCGCCAGTTGGTGGCGGACTTGGGCCTGGCCGCCATCGTCGTCACCCACGACCTGGCCGTGGCGCGCCTGCTGGCGCACAGGACCCTGGTCATGCGCGGTGGCGAGGTGGTGGAAAGCGGCTTGACCGACCAGATCCTCGACGACCCGCAGCATCCCTACACCCAGTTGCTGGTGTCTTCCATTTTGCAGAGCTGACCATGCGCCAAAAGACTCCCATGATCGAGGTGCGGGGCCTCGGAAAGATGTTCACCCTGCACAACCAGGGCGGCATGCGCCTGCCCGTGCTGGAATCGGTGGACTTCGACGCGTCCGCTGGCGACTGCCTGGTGCTGGCGGGCCCGTCGGGCACCGGCAAGAGCACATTGCTGCGCTGCCTGTACGGCAACTATCTGGCGACCGAGGGCAGCATCCGGGTGCGTTGGAACGATGAGTGGGTGGAGCTGGCGGGCGCGCCCGAACAGCGCATCCTGGCGCTGCGCCGCGAGGTGATCGGCTACGTCAGCCAGTTCCTGCGCGTGATTCCGCGCGTGTCCGCGCTGGACGTGGTGGCCGAACCCTTGCGCGCGGCGGGCGTGGACGCCGAGGAGGCTCGGGCGCGCGCCGCCGAGCTGCTGCAACGTTTGAACGTCCCCCCGCGCCTGTGGGGCCTGGCTCCCGCCACCTTTTCAGGCGGCGAGCAGCAGCGCGTGAACATCGCGCGCGGCTTCATCGCCCGCCATCCCATCCTGCTGCTGGACGAACCCACTGCCTCTCTGGATGCGGACAATCGCCAGGTGGTGATCGCGCTGATCCGCGAGGCCATGGCCGAGGGCCGTTGCCTGCTGGGCATCTTCCACGATGCCGAAGTGCGCGATGCCGTCGCTACGCAGATCCTGGCATTGCGTCCCGCCCAACCCGCCCTGGCCGATCTGGAGCAATGATGCAGAGCACCTATCTCACCCATGCCCGCGTGGTCCTGCAAGACCGCGTCCTCGAGGACAGCGCCGTGCTGATCGACGACGGCCGCATCGTCGCCATCGAGCCGGCCGGTGCGCGCGCGGACCGCGAGATCGATCTTGGCGGCCAGACCCTGCTGCCGGGTTTGATCGACCTGCATTGCGACGCCATCGAAAAGGAAGCCGAGCCGCGTTCGCGCGTGCTGTTTCCACTGGATTTCGCGGTGGCCCAGGTGGATCGCCGCAACGCCGCGGCCGGCATCACCACGCCTTATCACGCGCTGTCGTTCGCGAACAGCGAATGGGGCGTGCGCAATAACCAGACGGCGGCGGAAGTGGTGCGCACCCTGCGGGCCTTTCGTCAGCACAGCCTGGTCGACAATCGCGTCCACTGCCGGTATGAAGTCACCGACGCCACCTCGGTGGACGTGCTGCGCGCGCTGATGGACGAGGGCGCGGTGGACCTGCTGTCGGTCATGGATCATTCGCCCGGGCAGGGCCAGTTCAAGACGCTGGAGTCCTATCTGCAATACATGATGGGCAACCACGCGATGAGCCGAGAACAGGCCGAAGAAGCTGCCCAGGCCAAGACGCGCGCCAAGGATGGCGCGGTGGCGCGGGTGGAGGCGCTGCTGACGCATGCGCAGGGGCGGGGCATTCCCACCGCCAGCCATGATGACGATTCGATCCATCGCATCGCCACCATGCGCAACCTGGGCGTGGCCATGAGCGAATTCCCGATCACGCTGGATACCGCGCGCGCCGCGGTGTCTTGCGGCCTGCCCACCATCCTGGGCGCGCCCAATGTGCTGCGAGGCCAGAGCCAGAGCGGCTCCATGCGCGCCATCGACGCCATCCGGGCCGGCGTGGCCAGCTGCCTGTGCTCGGACTACCAGCCCTCTGCACTGATTGCGGCCGCGTTCACGGTGGCTGCGCAGACGGACCTGACGCTGCCGCAGGCGGTTGCGCTGGTCACGCTGAATCCCGCGCAGGCTTGCGGCCTTTCCGACCGCGGGCGGATCGCGCCGGGGCTGCGCGCGGACTTGGTGGCGGTGGCGCAGGTAGGGGCGCAGCCCCTGATCAGCCACACCTGGTCGGCGGGACGGCTGGTATTCTCGGCGCACTATCCGCAAGCGCAAGCGCACGCGCACGCGAACGAGCAGCGGGCGCCCGAGGCGCAGGCCATGATGGCCTGAACCGGATACTGGAGAGAAATGATGCATCCCATCGTGACAGCCGTGGCCTGCAGCCCGATGCACGGGTTCAGCAAGCCGGTCGTGTCCGCCATCATGCTGTTGAAGGGGCTGGGGGTGGAAGGCGACGCCCACATGGGCGTCACCGTGAAACACCGCTCCCGCGTCCGGGCGGATCCCACCCAGCCCAATCTGCGGCAGGTCCACCTGATCCACGGCGAGCTGCACGACGAGCTGCAACTGGCCGGCTTCAATGTGGCGGAAGGCACCATGGGCGAAAACATCACCACCCGAGGCATCGACCTGTTGGGCCTGCCGCGCGGCGCGCGCCTCTGTTTCGGGGCGCAAGCGATCGTCGAGATTACCGGCCTGCGCAATCCCTGCTCACAGCTCGACAACTACCAGAAAGGGCTGACCGCCGCCGTGCTGGGCCGGCATCCTGACGGCAGCCTGATGCGCCGCGCCGGCATCATGGGCATCGTGATCGAAGGAGGGCGGGTGAGCGCGGGCGATGAGATCCGCGTGGTGCTGCCGGACTTGCCGCACCTGCCCCTGGAGCGCGTCTGAGGCCGGGCGGCGCAGCAGACGCGTTCCGTCGCAAAAACATCGCCGATATGCGCAGCCGGGACGCCGCGCATCTGGTTAAATGGCGGGAAAGGCGTGACCACGATTTCCGCGGCGCGCCGGCCCTTTTTCCGGAGCGCGCGATGGCACGATTCAATTTCACCCAAGATCCCGAGGAACCCGATCTGTGGGCCGCGGAAAACGTCGCCGCCGGCAAGGGACGCCCGCCGATCCACGTGATGGTCCAGACCGACGGCGAAGAACCCGACAGCAGCGCCTCCAAGGTGGTCAAGGCCATCATCGACGACCTCGACGACCAGATCCTGGCTGCGGCCGAGTTCCTGTTGGAAAACTACTCCTACGAGCACTACAAGAAGCTCGGCCTGGACGACAACCAGCTGCTGCAGGAAGAAACCCCGGAAGCCATGGCGCAACACGCGGTGCTGCGCGCCCTGTGGCTGTTCGATGAAGACGGCGACGGTTACGAACTGTGGTTCACGCTGCCCTGGGATCCGGTGCACACCTACGACGTGGAATTCGAGGACGGCGCGCCCGTCTCGTGCTCCGTCAACGATTAGGACCCGCCAAGAGCCGCTAGGGCCGTTGGTTTCGGTCCAGCTCGAACTTCGTCGCCTGGCTTTGGCCCAGCGAATCGTCATAGCGGTAAAGCATCTTCAGGGACTTGCCCTTGCGGACCGCGTTGGCGGCTATGTCCTCAAGCACGACGTCGATCTCGCGGCCGACGAATTCAGTGCAGTCCGTATCGGCGCGGGCGCCCTCGGGGATGTCCGCGTTCCTGACCCTGAGCCTGAACATCAATTGCGTCAGTTCCGTGCCGTCGGTGCGGTACTGGCGCATCACTACCGGCAGGTTGGTCACGGTGCCGCCCAGCTCGCAGGAAATGCGGGTCCAGGCGTATGAGGCGGGCGTGGCGGACATCAGGGCCGCAGCCACCAGGGCGCAGCAGCGCAGGCTCGGGCGTTTCATGGCATGAGAACTGAGCGTGGCGCCCATGCGCGCCGCGCCGGGATAGGTCGCGAAGGGCTTATATGTTGCTCTCGGCCATGCCGCCGGTCAAGCAGGCGCAAGCCATAAAAAAACGGGCCATGCGGCCCGTTTTTCATGGCCTGTTGCTTCAGGCGTGCTGGCTCGCGGCCTGTTCCGCGGGGGCCTCGTCAGAGGCGTCCGCGGTTTCGGCCGGGACTTCGCGATTGCCTTCCAGTTTGGAGATGACGGCGGTAGCCAGGCTATTGCCGACCACATTGGTTGCCGTGCGGCCCATATCGAAGAATTGGTCGATGCCCATGATCAGCAGCAGGCCGCCTTCCGGCAGGTTGAACATCGGCAGCGTCGCTGCGACCACCACGAGCGAGGCGCGCGCCACGCCGGCCATGCCTTTGCTGGTCACCATCAGCACCAGCAGCAGCGTCAGCTGCTGGGCAAAGCTCATCTGAAGGTTGTAAGCCTGCGCAATGAACAGCACCGCGAAGGACTGATACATCATCGATCCGTCCAGATTGAACGAATAGCCCAGCGGCAGGACGAAGCCTGAGATGCGCTTGGGCACGCCGAACCGGGTCAGTGCTTCGATGGTCTTGGGATAGGCGGATTCGCTGCTGGCCGTGGAGAACGCGAGCAGTGTGGGTTCCTTGATCAGGCCCCCGAGACGGAACGCGGACTTGCCCAGGAAAAGGTAGCCCACCGCGAACAGAATGGCCCACAGAAGCGCCAGGCCCAGGTAGAACTCGCCGATCAGCTTGCCGTAGCTGACCAGCACGCCCAAGCCTTCCGTGGTGATGGCCGCGGCCATGGCCGCAAACACGCCCAGGGGCGCGAAGCGCATCACGTAGTCCGTCACGCGGAACATGATCTTGGCCAGTTCATCGATCAGGTTATAGATGGTGTTGTGGCCCTTGCCGCGGATGAACGACAGGGCGGCGCCGAAGAACAGCGAGAACACGAGGATCTGCAGGATCTCGTTGTTGGCCATGGCTTCGGCGATGCTGCGCGGGAACACGTGCGTAATGAACGCCTTGAGCGTGAAGTCGCCCGTCTTCAGGCCTGAACTCATGCCAGCGTCCGGCAGCGCAAGGTTCATGTGCGCGCCAGGCTGGAAAATATTCACCAGCGCCAAGCCCAGCAACAGCGACAAGGCCGAGGCCGCGATGAACCAGATCATGGCGCGCATCCCGATGCGGCCCACGGCGCTGGCGTCGCTCATGCTGGCCAGGCCGGTCACGAGCGTGGCGAAGACCAGGGGCGCGATGATCATCTTGATCATGCGCAGGAAGATGTCGGTGATGAGACTGAAGTACGAGGCGATCTGGGCCGCCTCCTTCTCGTTCTGCGCGTACTTGTGGCAGAAGTAGCCCACCAGGATGCCCAGCACCATGGCGATGCCGATATAACGCGTCAGCTTCTTAGTGTTCATGATCAAAACGGAAAACAGGGATCGCTTTGCCCGGCCCGCGGGCGGGCGGCGCCCGGCAATGGGCGGGCTGGAGATCCGGAGACGGAATGCCAGGGTGTGCGCGAAAGATGCGGGTTTACCCTCGGGGCGCGATGTTAACGCCGCGCAGCTGACACGCAGTTGTCAGGTGGGGGACGGATAGGAAGCTTCCCCGGGGCGGGCGGCGATAGCAGATTTGTATCAATTTGGAACTGCTGCACTATCGGCCGCCAGCGTGCCAGAATGGACTGATCCCGACGCGCGCGGCAGCGGGCGGCGGGCAACGCGAACAACAGCGAACAACGGGCCCCCGCGCGGGGCCGCACAAGGAGACTAGGCAATGCCGAAACGCGAATTGTCCGTGCTGGCGTCCGGATATACCTATCTGGAGGGGCTGCGCTGGCACGAGAACCGTCTGTGGGCGTCGGACTTCTACACCGAACAGGTCATTGCCGTGAACCTGGAAGGCAAGGTCGAGCAGGTTTGCAAAGTGCCGCAGCAGCCGTCGGGCCTGGGGTGGCTACCGGACGGCCGCCTCCTCATCGCTTCCATGAAGGACCGCAAGCTCCTGCGCCGCGAGGCCGACGGCACGCTGGCGGTGCACGCCGACCTGTCGGCGCTCACGGGCGGCCCGGTCAACGACATGGTCGTGGACGCGCAGGGCAGGGCCTACGTCGGCAATTTCGGTTTCGACCTGATGGCCGGCGAGCCGGTCCGCAATACCGGCATCGTGCGCGTCGACCCCGACGGCTCGATGCGCACGGTGGCCGACGGGCTGTGTTTTCCGAACGGTTCGTTCATCACGCCGGACGGCAAGACCATGATCGTCAACGAAACCTTCGGCAACCGTATTTCCGAATTCGACATCCTGGCGGACGGCGGGCTGGGGCCGCGCCGCGACTGGGCTGACTTCGGCCCGCTGCCCGCCAGCGACGACCTGGGCGTCCTGATTGCCGCCTCCGCCATCGGACCCGATGGCGGCGCGCTGGATGCGGAGGGCGCCCTGTGGGTGGCGGACGCCATCGGCAAACGCATCGTGCGCGTCGCGCGCGGCGGCAAGATCCTGGAACAGATCGACACGGGGGAATTCGGCATCTTCGCCGCCGCCCTGGGCGGACCCGACGGCCGGACCCTGTTCATGGCCGCCGCGCCGGATTTCATCGAAGCCAACCGTCGGGCCAAGCACGAGGCCCGGATCCTGATGACGCGGGTGGACGTTCCGCACGCCGGCAGGCCGTAGCCGGCATCGTCCCGGCGCCGTGTCGGCTCCGGGACGCCATCGGTCCTTTGGGGGATCGGGAAGGGGGGGGCTGAGCCTTTCGTGCTCATCTGAATGGACCGGATACGGGCGGTTGCAAGACCTTTCGTCGAATCCCCCGTAAAATCTCCCCATTCAGCAAGACTTCAACCATCTTTCAATAGACAGTACCTAAGGAGGACCACTCATGGCCCTAGTCTCCATGCGCCAGTTGCTCGACCACGCCGCCGAGCACGGCTACGGCATTCCCGCTTTCAACGTCAACAACCTGGAGCAGGTCCAGGCCATCATGGAAGCCGCTGCGGAGACCGACAGCCCGGTGATCATGCAGGCTTCCGCCGGCGCGCGCAAATATGCGGGCGAAGGCTTTCTGAAGTACCTGATCCAGGCCGCCGTGGAATCCTATCCGCACATCCCCGTGGTCATGCACCAGGACCACGGCCAGTCGCCGAAGGTCTGCCAAGGCGCCATCGACCTGGGCTTTTCCAGCGTCATGATGGACGGCTCGCTGAAGGAAGACGGCAAGACCATCGCCGACTACGACTACAACGTGGAAGTGACCAAGAAGGTCGTGGACACCGCCCATAAGCTGGGCGTGACGGTCGAAGGCGAACTGGGCTGCCTCGGTTCGCTCGAAACCATGCAGGGCGACAAGGAAGACGGCCACGGCGCCGACGGCAAGCTGACCATGGACCAGCTGCTGACCGATCCGGAACAGGCCGCCGACTTCGTGCGCAAGACCCAGCTGGACGCCCTGGCCATCGCCATCGGCACCAGCCATGGCGCCTACAAGTTCACGCGCAAGCCCACCGGCGACATCCTGTCGATCTCCCGTATCAAGGAAATCCACGCCCGCCTGCCCAACACCCACCTGGTGATGCACGGCAGCTCCAGCGTGCCGCAGGAACTGCTGGCCGAAATCCGCGAATTCGGCGGCAACATGAAGGAAACCTACGGCGTGCCCGTCGAGGAAATCCAGGAAGCCATCAAGTACGGCGTGCGCAAGATCAATATCGACACCGATATCCGTTTGGCCATGACCGGCGCGATCCGCCGCTTCTTCGCCGAAAACCCGGAAAAGTTCGACCCGCGTGAATACCTGAAGCCGGCCCGCGCCGCCGCCAAGGCCATCTGTGTGGCTCGCTACACCGAATTCGGCACCGCCGGCAACGCCAGCAAGATCAAGCCGTTGCCTTTGACCGAAATCGCCGCGCAATACGCGTCGGGCAAGCTGGCCCAGGTGGTCCAGTAAGCACGTGCACGGCGCGCCGGACGCCATCGGCATCCGGCGCCTCCATGCAATGAAAGAGCGGTCCGCAAACCATGCGGACCGCTCTTTTTTTGTCTGTGCCGTGCCTCAGGGGGCGGGCGAGTTGCGTGGGAAGTGCGGCACCGTCCGGTCCACGTGGTGCCAGGACGGCGCCGATTCGGTCCAGAGGCTGGCTCGGGCGCGGAATGCCTCGGGGTCGTCCAGCGAACCGGCCCGCACGATTTCGTAGCCCATGCCTGCCGAATTGCCAAATAGCGGGGTGCCGCAGTCCGCACAGAAGCTGCGCATGACGGTATGGCCGGATTCGCCCCGGTAGCGATGCTCCTTGGCGCTGCCGCGCAACAGTGTGATGGAGCCGGTCGTGAAAATCAGGGCGTGGGCGGGGGCGCCGCCACTGGAATACTGGCAGTCGCGGCAATGACAGGTGGCTGCCATGATGGGTTCGTCCGTAATGGCGTATCGGACGGCGCCACACTGGCAACCGCCAGTGAAATGCACTTGCGCGTCGGCGTGGGCGCTGCGTTTGAGTGAAGCATCCTGCATACGACTCTGTCTCCGGGTGTGGGGCGGCGTCGTGACGCCAAAGGCGGCCGGCGCGCATCGTGTTGGAGATCAGAGCCTAACCCGGCCGCCGGGCGGCGTCGAGCGGTCCGGCAAAACTGGCCTATTTGCAGTAACCTATGCGCTTTGCAGGGCCCGCGCGCGCCGCGCCAGCCTTGTCCGCGTTTCCGGATTCCGTTCTACTTCCCGCCCTGGCGCTTGCCCGAGGCGGGAATCTTCATTATTGCCATAGGCCATTCCCGTGACTTCTGCTTTGCATCAATCCAGCATCAAGTCCTTGCCGCTGCTGGGCCGCGGTAAGGTGCGCGACATGTACGCGGTGGGCGACGACAAGTTGCTGATCGTCGCGTCGGATCGTATCTCCGCGTTCGACGTGATTCTTGACGACCCCATCCCCGGCAAGGGGCAGGTGCTGACCGAACTGACCGAGTTCTGGCTGCAGAAGCTGGCCCACATCCTGCCGAACCACTCCACGGGCATCAAACCCGAAGACGTGGTGGCGCCGGACGAAGTGGACCAGGTGCGCGGCCGTGCCGTGGTGGTCAAGCGCCTCAAGCCCATCCTGGTGGAAGCGGTGGCCCGCGGCTACCTGATCGGTTCCGGCTGGAAGGACTATCAGGCCACGGGCGCCGTCTGCGGCATCAAGCTGCCCGCCGGCCTGCAGCAAGCCAGCCAATTGCCCGAACCCATTTTCACGCCCGCCGCCAAGGCTGAATTCGGCATGCACGACGAAAACGTGGACTTTGCCCACGTGGTCAAGGAAGTCGGTCAGGAAATGGCCGAACGCATCCGCGACGTGACCCTCAAGCTGTACGCCGAAGCCGCCAAGTTCGCTGCCACCAAGGGCATCATCATTGCCGATACCAAGTTCGAATTCGGCCTGGACGACGATGGCACGCTGTACCTGATGGATGAAGTGCTGACGCCGGACTCCTCGCGTTTCTGGCCGGCCGACGGCTATCGCGTGGGCATCAGCCCCCCCTCGTTCGACAAGCAGTTCGTGCGCGACTGGCTGGAAACCCAGACGTGGGACAAGACCCCGCCCGCGCCGCGCCTGCCCCAGGACGTGCTGGAAAAGACCGCCGCCAAATATCGCGAAGCCCTGGACCGCCTGGTCGCCTGACCGCTGCCGGCCAAGGAAAACCCGCTCCTAGGGAGGGCCGGAGGAGGAAAATCCGGATCGGTTTTGTGACGCGGGGTTCTTGAGCCGCCGGCGTCCGAACTGCGGGATTCCGATGCTCGCCCCAATGGGGCTGCGCTTCGGATCCCTCCGCCCGGCCACCGGCTCACGGCATCTGCCCATGAGCGCGGTCCAAAATCAGCGTATTGCGGGACCGCCAGCCGGGGACCCCGGAGCCATACGAAGCGCAGCCCCACCGGGGCGAGCATCGGAATGGCGCAGGGCAGCCTCGGCGGGCTGAAGAACCCTGACATCCGCAAGCTCGAAGCCCTGCCGCTGCGCACTTCCGTTTTGCAAGGCTGGGGTTCCTGAGCCGCCGGCATCCGGACTGCGGGATTCCGATGCTCGCCCCAATGGGGCTGCGCTTCGGATCCCTCCGCCCGGCCCCCGCCTCACGGCATCTGCCCATGAACGCGGTCCAAAACCAGCGCATTGCGCAACTGCCAGCCGAGGACCCCGGAGCCATACGAAGCGCAGCCCCACCGGGGCGAGCATCGGAATGGCGCAGGGCAGCCTCGGCGGGCTGAAGAACCCTGACATCCGCAAGCTCGAAGCCCTGCCGCTGCGCACTTGCATCTTGTGAGGCAGGGTTCTTGAGTCGCCGGCGTCCGGACTGCGGGATTCCGATGCTCGCCCCAACGGGGCTGCGCTTCGGATCCCTCCGCCCGGCCACCGGCTCACGGCATCTGCCCGTGAACGCGGTCCAAAACCAGCGCATTGCGCGACCGCCAGCCGAGGACCCCGGAGCCATACGAAGCGCAGCCCCACCGGGGCGAGCATCGGAATGGCGCAGGGCAGCCTCGGCGGCTACAGCACCCTGACATCCGCAAGCTCCACGCCTTGCCGCCCCGCACTTGCATCTTGTGAGGCAGGGTTCTTGAGTCGCCGGCGTCCGAACTGCGGGATTCCGATGCTCGCCCCAACGGGGCTGCGCTTCGGATCCCTCCGCCCGGCCGCCGGCTCACGGCATCTGCCCGTGAATGCGGTCCAAAACCAGCGCATTGCGCGACTGTCAGCCGAGGACCCCGGAGCCATACGAAGCGCAGCCCCACCGGGGCGAGCATCGGAATGGCGCAGGGCAGCCTCGGCGGGCTGAAGAACCCTGACATCCGCAAGCTCGAAGCCTTGCCGTACCGCACCACCCCAGGAAATTGGATTTATGTCCCGCTTCCTGGGGGGCGCTTCAATTGGAAAGGGTTTTTCGCCCTGAAGCCACGTGCCCTACAAGAGTTGTCAGGGCTTTCGATAGGATTTATTGCGAATTGTGACGTTATAATTCCCGGCTGCTTGCATGGGGACGTTCCCCAGAAAGGAGCTCCCAGCATGGTAATGATGTTGCCTTTCCTGACTGGCCTGGTCGCAGTGTGGTTCGGAATGCTAGGCAGGCGCCGTCCCTGCGTGACCTTCTGGCTGCTGACGCTGGCGCTGTTTGCCGCCTGGTGCCAGTACCACATGAACAGCCCGCTCGCATTGTCGTTCTGAGGGCGGGGCGATGATCTTCTCCCGCAATCCCGCGCGCGGCTCGCGCATCCTGAACGGCCTGGCGCTGCTGGGTATCACCGGCGCCCTGGCCATGGCTTTTTTCTGGCAGATCGCCTACGACGAGCTGCCTTGCCCGCTGTGCCTGCTGCAGCGCGTGGCGCTCTTGCTGGCAGGCGTGGGTTTTCTGCTGAACATGCGCCTGGGCCCTTCGCCCATGCACTACGCGATGAGTATCGCGGCCGCGCTGGGCGGCATGCTGGCCTCCGGCCGCCAGGTGCTGCTGCACATCGCGCCCGGAGACCCGGGCTACGGTTCACCGATGCTGGGCCTGCACTTCTACACCTGGGGGTTCATCGCCTTCAGCGCGATCATCGTGTTCTGCACGGCAATGCTGGCCGTCGACCGCAAATGGGGTGACAACATGCTGCGCAAACCCGTCTCGCTGCTGGGTGTGCTGGTCATGGCCCTGTTTTTCCTGATGGCGCTGGCTAATGTAGGCAGCACCACGCTGGAGTGCGGTTTCGGGCCTTGCCCGGACAATCCCACCAGCTATCAGTGGCTGGATTCCGCCGCCGCTACCTAGGCGTGTTCCCGCGCCGGGTAAAATACCGGGTTTCGCGGCATCCGTCCGCGGTCCTTTGACTCTCCGCGGCGTTGTGCCGCGGTCTCAACTCTTTGACACCGGTTATGACAGCCAAGACTTCCGCAGCGGCAGAGGCCACCCCCGTGGTGGGCGTGATTATGGGTTCTTCCAGCGATTGGGAGGTCATGAAGCACGCGGTTACCATGCTGGAGGAATTTGGCGTTCCCTACGAGGCGCGCGTGATTTCCGCGCACCGCATGCCGCAGGACATGGCTGACTATGGCGCCGCGGCGCATGCCCGCGGCCTGCGCGGCATCATCGCTGGCGCCGGCGGCGCGGCGCACCTGCCGGGCATGATGGCCGCCCTGACCGAAGTGCCGGTGTTCGGCGTGCCGGTGCCCTCCAAATACCTGCGCGGCGAGGACTCGCTGCTGTCCATCGTGCAGATGCCCAAGGGCGTGCCGGTGGCCACTTTCGCGATTGGCGAAGCCGGGGCCGCCAATGCGGCGCTGCACGTGATCGCCACCCTGGCTGGCACGGACGCCGGCTTGCATAAGAAGCTGGTGGCGTTCCGCGCCCGCCAGACGCAAGCCGCGCGCGACATGAAGGTTCCGCCCGAGGCCTGATCAGAATGACTCAATCGACTCCTTTCATGATTGCTCCCGGCGGCTGGCTGGGTCTGCTGGGCGGCGGCCAACTGGGCCGCATGTTCTGCCACGCGGCCCAGAGCCTGGGTTACAAGGTCGCGGTGCTGGATCCGGCCGCCGAATGTCCGGCGGGCATGGTGGCCGACCTGCACATCCAGGCGGCCTATGACGACGAGGCCGGCCTCGAGCGCCTGGCCCATACCTGTCAGGCCGTCACCACCGAATTCGAGAACGTGCCCGCTGACAGCCTGCGCACGCTGGCCACGCGCTGCCGCGTCAGCCCGGCCGGTGATGCCGTGGCCATCGTGCAGGACCGCATTGCCGAAAAGACCTTTATCGCCGCGCAGGGCATCCCCGTGGCGCCGCATGCGGCCATCCGCAGCGAGGCCGATTTGCGCGCCGCGCCGCAGGGCTTGTTCCCCGGCATCCTGAAAGTCGCCCGCCTGGGCTATGACGGCAAGGGCCAGGCCCGCATCAGCACGCGCGAGGAGGCGCTGGCCGCCTTCGCCGAGTTCGGCGGCGTGGCCTGCGTGCTGGAAGCGCTGATGCCGCTGGACTACGAAATCTCCGTGGTCCTGGCACGCGGCTTCGATGGCGCGAGCGTCGTGTTCCCGGTGGCGCGCAACGTGCATCGCGACGGCATCCTGGCAGTATCTACCGCCGCGCCCGTGCAGCAGGACGCGGCCCATGCCGAACGGCAGGCGCGCGCCACGCAGGCCGCCCAAGCCATCGCGCAAGGCCTGGGCTATCACGGCGTGCTGTGCGTGGAGTTCTTCGTGCTCAAGGACGGCAGCCTTATCGTTAACGAGATCGCGCCGCGTCCGCACAATAGCGGCCACTACACCATGGACGCCTGCCTCTCCAGCCAGTTCGAGCAGCAGGCGCGCGCCATGGCCGGCTTGCCGCTGGGCGGTTCCGACCTGCTGGCGCCCGCGGTCATGTTGAACATCCTGGGCGACATCTGGTATCCGTCGGCCACCGCCACGACCCAGCGCGAGCCCGATTGGGCCGCGGCGCTGGCCGTGCCCACGGCCAAGCTGCACTTGTACGGCAAGCGCGAAGCGCGCCGCGGCCGCAAGATGGGCCACATCACCATCGTGGCGCCCACCCTGCAACAGGCTCGCGACGACGCTGCCCGCGTGGCCGCGGCGCTGGGCATGCAGGCTCCGGAGTAGGGCGCCGCGATTCCATGACCTCCTTGTCCCCGTCAGCTTCCGCCAGCGCCGCGGAGATCGCCCACGCCGCGCAGCGCATGCTGGACGGCGAGTTGGCCGCGTTTCCCACCGAGACCGTCTACGGCCTGGGCGCGGACGCGGAGAATCCGCAAGCGGTCGCCAAGATCTATGCGGCCAAGGGCCGGCCGTCCAATCACCCCGTCATCGTGCACATCGCGCCGCAAGGCGACCTGTCGTACTGGGCGGCGGAAGTGCCGCAAGAGGCGCGTCTGCTGATCGACGCGTTCTGGCCAGGTCCGCTGACGCTGATCCTCAAGCGCGCGGCGCATATCGCCGACACGGTCAGCGGCGGCCAGGATAGCATCGGCATCCGCTGCCCATCGCATCCCGTGGCGCAGGCACTGCTGGCAGCGTTTGCCGCAGGCAAGCCCAACGGGCAGGGCGGCGTCGCCGCGCCGTCGGCCAACAAGTTCGGCCAGGTATCGCCAACGCGCGCCGAACACGTGCGCAGCGAATTCCCCGAGGAAGTCGCAGCCGGCATGCCGGTGCTGGAAGGCGGCGCGTCGGAAGTCGGCATCGAATCCACCATACTCGACCTGTCGCGCCTGGACCGCGGCGCGGGCCCGGTGCTGCTGCGTCCCGGCCACATCAGTGCCGCGCAGATCGAAGCCGTGCTGGGTGTGCAGGTTTTTGCCCCCGACGCAACCGCACCGCGGGCCTCGGGCACATTGAAGGCGCACTACGCGCCGCGCACGGCGCTGGAACTGGCGAATGACGCGCGCCTGCGCGACGTGGCGCAAGGACTGGGCTTGCCCGAAGGCAAGGTCGTGGTGGTTGCCTACGGCGACCGGCCGGCTGCGCTGGACGCCCGCGTGCAATGGCAGCCCGTGCCCGCCGATCCGGCGCGCTACGCCCAGGCGCTTTATGGCTTGCTGCGCGATCTGGACAAGCAAGGTTATGCGCGCATCATCGTGCAGGCGCCACCCGCCACCGACGACTGGCACGCCGTCAATGATCGCATCGGCCGCGCCGCCGCGGCCTTCACGCTGGACACGACGGACCTGTAAGTCCAGAGGCGGCGCGCGGGCTTGCCCCGTCCGTGGCCTCAGGCCACCAGGAACTCTCCGATTCTTTCCACGGCCTGCCGCAAGGGCGGCAGGAAGTCTTCCGTCAGGCGGTTCAGCGGCACCCGCGCCGCTTTGACGCTGACATTGACCGCGCCGCAGGCCTTGCCGCTGGCCGAACGCACGGGCACCGAGATGGCACGCACATTCAATTCCAGCTCCTGGTCGACGACCGCGTAGTCCTGTTCGCGGATGCGCGCCAATTCGGCGCGCAGCTTGTCCTCGGCGATGACGGTGAATTCCGTGTACGGCTGCAGCTCTGTCGCCGCGAAATAGCGTGCCAGCGCCGGCTCCGGCAACTGCGCGAGCAGCACCCGGCCGATGGACGTGCAATAGACGGGCAGCCTGCTTCCCAGCCCCATCGACGTGGCCAGCAGACGGTGGACTTCCGAGCGCGCCAGATAGAGCATCTCGTGGCCTTCCATGATGGCCAGGGCGCAGGTCTCGTTGACCGTTGCGCTCAGCTCCTCCAGCACCGGCTGTGCCAGCGATACGAAGGGCGTGGAGGAGAAGTAGGCGTAGCCCAGGCCGAGGATGCGCGGGGTCAGCACATAGAGCCTGCCGTGCTGCTCGGCAATGCCCAGCAGGATCAGCGTGTGCAGGCAGCGCTGCACCACGGCCCGGGGCAGGCCCGCGCGGCGGCTCAGTTCGGCCGCGGTCTGGGGATGGCGGCGCGTGCCGAAGGCGCGGATCACGTGCAGGCCGCGCGCAAGTGTCAGCATGTAGTCCGGATCGCCGCGCAGATGGTCGGGATGATCTTCCGCCGCAAGCGGCGCGGCGTAGCCGGGCGGAGGAAGATTGGGCCGCATCAGGCTGCGCGCAATGGCGCGCCGGTGCGCGCCTGGAGGGCTGTCAGGGTCATGCCGTCGATCATATCCCGAACCAGCAGCCCGTCCGGCGTTACCTCGATGACGGCCAGGTCCGTGTAGATGCGATCCACCACGCCGGCGCCGGTCAGCGGATAGGTGCAGCGTTCGACGATCTTGGGTTCGCCGCTCTTGGAGGTGTGCTCCATCATGATGTAGACGCTGCGCGCGCCGACTGCCAGGTCCATTGCGCCGCCCACTGCCGGCGCTTCTCCCGGCTTGGCCAGCGACCAGTTGGCCAGGTCGCCATTGGCGGCGACCTGCATGCCGCCCATGACGCAGATGTCCAGGTGTCCGCCGCGCATCATCGCGAATGAATCCGCGTGATGAAAGTACGCGCCGCCTGCCAGCAGGGTAACGGGCTGCTTGCCTGCATTGATCAGGTCCAGGTTGATATCGGCTTCGGCGGGGGGCGGCCCCATGCCCAGGATGCCGTTTTCGCTGTGCAAGATGATCTCGCGCCCGGCGGGCAGATGGGCGGCCACCAGCACGGGCATGCCGATGCCCAGGTTGACATAGCTGCCGTCGGGAATGTCCTGGGCCAGGCGGCGCGCCATGGCCTCGCGGGTCAGGGGTTGGAACATGTGGACTCCTTCTGGGTTCGGGGGCTGCTAGCTCGAGAACGCCGCGTTGGCCACCTGGGTGACGCGCTGGACGAATATGCCCGGCGTCACGACGGATTCGGGGGATAGCTCGCCCAGCGCCACCTTGGCGCGCACTTGCACGATGGCGGTCTTGGCCGCCATGCACATGACGGGGCCGAAGTTGCGCGCGCTCTTGTTATAGGTGAGGTTGCCCCAGCGGTCGGCCAGGTCCGCCTTGACCAGCGCGAAGTCGCCGTGCAGGGGCTCCTCGAAGACATGGCCGCGGCCACCGATCATGCGGGTTTCCTTGCCGCGCGCGAGTTCGGTGCCGTAGGCCGTGGGGGTGTAGAACCCGCCCAGGCCGGCGCCGGCTGCCCGCAGGCGTTCGGCGATGGTGCCTTGCGGCACGCATTCCAGTTCGATGCGGCCTTGGCGGTAGAGCTCGTCGAAGACCCAGGAGTGCGAGGCCTTGGGAAACGAGCAGATGACCTTGCGCACCCGGCCGGCCTTGACCAGCGCGGCCAGGCCGGTTTCGTGATTGCCGGCGTTGTTGCTGACCACGGTGAGATCACTTGCGCCTTGCGCGATCAGCGCGTGGATCAGTTCCGTGGGCATGCCGGCGCCGCCGAAGCCGCTGATCAGCACGGTGGCGCCGTCGTGGATGTCCGCGACGGCAGACTCGGGCGTGTCGTAGAACTTGTCGATCATGGTTGGGCTCCGCGTTCAGTCCACGCTGATGCGCGCCTGCTTGATGATCTCGGCGTAGCGCGCCGAGTCGGTCTTCATCAGCGCGGCGAATTGCGCGGTGGTGCCGCTGGCCGGCAGGAATCCCGCGTCCAGGAATTTCTGCTTGACGTCGGGCTCCTTGACGATCTCGCTGATCTCGCGCGCCATGCGTTCTATGATCGGCGCGGGCGTGCCTGCGGGCGCCATCAGGCCAGCCCAGGAGCCGGTGACAAAACCGGGCAGGCCGGCTTCTTCCATGGTCGGAATGGAGGGCTCGGTCGGCCAGCGTTGCTTGCCCGTGAACGCCAGTGCCTTCAGCCGGTTCTGTTTCACGTATTGCATGGGAACCAGGATCGGATCGAAGACCATGGAGACCCGCCCGCCCAGCAGATCAGCCAGGATGGGCGCGCTGCCCTTGTAGGCGACGTGGGTCATCGTGATCTTGCTTTGCAGCGCGAAGTCGGCGCCAGTCAGGTGCGCGCTGGATCCGTTGCCGCTGGACGCATAGGTGAGTTTGTCTGGATTCTTGCGCGCATAGTCGACCAGTTCGGCAACCGTTTTCACCGGGATGTCTTCGGCGACGAACAGGAACAGCGGCAGGTCCGCCATCTGCACCACGGGCGTCAGGTCGGCCGGGCGATAGCCCAGCTTGTACAGATGGAAATTGATGATGTAGGCCGGCAGGATGGACAGGAAGGTGTAGCCGTCTGGCTCCGCTTTTGCCGCCACGGCCGAGCCCACGCTGCTGTTCGCGCCGGGCCGGTTCTCGATGATGATGGTCTGCTTCAGGCGCGCGCCCAGCTTGTCCATCACGATGCGGGTGACGATGTCGGTCGACCCGCCGGGCGTATAAGGCACGATGATCTTGATCGGTTTGCTGGGCCAGGCATCAGCGGCATGGCCGGTACCGCTGGCCAGTCCTGCCGCCGCCAGCGCGGCGGCCAGCAGGGTCTTGAAGATATCGCGGCGGGACTGCAAGAGGCTTGCACGGGTCATGGGTGGGTCTCCTCCATGAGTCGGCCGGTATCCACGCCCGGCCGTATTTTTGAGAGATCGCGGCTCCGGCAGCAGCGGGCCCGGAACGCGAAAAAAGTATGGCACGCAAGGCAAGCCCTCATCGGCGGCGGGCGAGAGGATAAAGTTCGTTCACCGGACAACGCCGGCATGGACTGGAAAGCCGCGCCCCGCTCCGGGTTTCCACTAGGCGCCGCCGCGTTGTTCACGCCGTGGACATCGCTTAATCTGGCGGCCGGCCCAGTAAGGCAGGGCTCGGTTTCAAACGCAGCCGGCTTACAAGCCGGCGCGGGCATCCATCTCAGGAGAAGTGATCATGAAGCGGTCCATCTTGTTTGCAGCCAGCGCCATTGCCCTGGCTTGCGCATCCCAGGCGGCGGTGGCGGGGCCCACCCTCGATGCCGTAAAGAAAAAGGGATACGTGCAGTGCGGCCTGACCGACGGCGTATCCGGCTTTTCGGCGACCAACAGCAAGGGCGAATGGGAAGGCATGGACGTGGACATCTGCCGCGCGGTGGCGGCGGCCGTGTTCGGTGATCCGACCAAATTCAAGGGCACGCCGCTGTCCACGCAGCAACGCTTCACCGCGCTGCAATCCGGCGAAGTGGACGTGCTGCTTCGCACCGTTACGCTGACGCAGACTCGCGATACCTCGCTGGGCCTGGCGGCCGTGGCCGCGAGCTTCTACGATGGCCAGGGCATCCTGGTGAACAAGAAGCTGGGCGTGAAAAGCGCCAAGGAACTCAATGGCGCCACCGTTTGCGTGCAGCCCGGCACCACCACCGAGCTCAATCTGGCCGACTGGTTCCGCACCAACAACATCGAGTTCAAGCCGGTGGTGATCGACAAGGTGACCGAAGTCGTGCGGGCCTTCGAGTCGGGACGCTGCGACGCCTTCACCGATGACGCTTCGCAACTGGCCGCGGTCCGTGCGACGCAGGTCGCCAAGCCGGACGACTACGAAATTCTGCCGGAACGCTTCTCCAAGGAGCCGCTGGGCCCGATGGTGCGCCAGGGCGACGAAAACTGGCTCGGGATCGTGCGCTGGACCTTGTTCGCGCTAATGGAGGCCGAGGAATACGGCATCACGCAGAAGAACGTGGACGAAATGCTGAAGAGCAACAATCCCAATATTTCCCGCATCCTGGGCGTGACCCCGGGCGCGGGCAAGAACATGGGGCTGGACGAGAAGTGGGCCTACAACGCCATCAAGGCCGTGGGCAACTACAGCGAAGTGTTCGAACGCAACGTCGGCAAGGACAGCAAGCTGGGCTTGCAGCGCGGCACGAACGCGTTGTGGAACAAGGGCGGCGCCATGTATCCCTGGCCGATCCGCTAGAGCCGCACTCCAGTCAAGACGGCCCGGTACGCCGGGCCGTTTTTGTCGCCCCGGCCGCCCCAAGACAAAAGCGCGACATCGCCATGCGATACGTTCGCACCGTAATGCGGTACGCTATGCGCTTTCCATTGGACGCCCCACGCGCCATGACGCAAATCCGAAACGCCGAGGATTCCCCTTTGTTCATCGCCGCGCTGGCGCGCGGCGTTTCCGTGCTCCGAGCCTTCAGCGAGGGCCAGCCTGCCATGACCTTGCCGGAACTGGCGGATGCCACTGGCCTGAGCAAGAGTTCGGTGCAGCGCTTCGCCCATACCTTGTGGACCTTGGGTTATTTGCGCAAGGATCCTCTGAGCAAGAAGTTTTCGCTGGGGCCCTGGTCGCTGGAACTGGGCATGAAGTACGTCCAGACCAGCCCGCTGGTGCTGGGTGGCAATCCGTTCCTGCACTCGCTCAACCGCAACAGCCAGGAAACCTGCAGCCTGGCCGAGCCCGACGGTCTGGACATGGTCTATGTGGCGCGCTTTGCCACCCACAAGGAAATGTTCGTGAACATGCCGGTGGGCATGCGCCTGCCGCTGTATTGCACGGCGGCGGGCCGCGCCGTGCTCGCCAGGCTGGATCCAGGGGTGGCGCGCGACCTGCTGGAGCGCTGTGACCGTAAGTCCTACACCGCCGCCACGATCACCGAAATGGACGCGTTGCTTGCGGAGCTGGACTTCGCGCGGCGCCACGGTTATGCGCGTTCGGACGGCGAGTTCTATCCCGGCGACATCACGGTCAGCGCCGCGGTGCTGGATGCCGGCGGCACGCCGGTGGGGGCGGTCAACGTGTCGGTGCCGTCCAGCCGTTGGTCATTCGAGCAGGCGCAGGCGGTGTTCGGCCCGCAAGTGGTGGAAACGGCGCACGCTATCAGCGCGTCGCGCACGTTGGGGCGGTCGCGCCCGTTCTATGAAATGGAGCCGCCGGGCGGCGCCTTGCGCGACGCGATGCCGTTCGCAAGCGACGAGGGTTGATTCGCGGCTGCCTTGCCGGGGCATCGCGCGGGCCGCTTTGCGGACTAATTTCATACTAAATAAGTAGGGTATTCATAAATCCGATTAGGGGAAACTCCCTAATTGGCCGGATGCTTGTACGCACGCTACTCTTATTTCGACATGATCATATCGCACAGCGATTTGATTGAATCTAAATAGTGATCCAGGCCCGGTTCGAGAGGACGGGTCGTCACACAGGAGCCGAGTTGTGCAGCAGCCAGCCGAAGTCTGTTTTCATCCCGTCGCGGGGTTCATGGGCCTGCCTTCCGCCCGCGCCACGGGCACGGGCGCGGCGCGCGCCTGCGTAGTGGGCATTCCGTTCGATTGCGGCACGCACCCGTTCCGTGTCGGTTCGCGCCAGGGACCGGATGCGATCCGCGAGCAATCCCGGCTGCTGCGGCCCATCGACATCTTCCGGCGCCATGGCATCGACAATCCGCCGGAGTTCCTGCGTGCCATCGATGTCGGCAACGTGGCTTGCCATCCGGGCGATCCGGATGCCTCCTACCCGCTCATCGAGGCTGGCATCGGCGCCATTCTGGATGCGGGCGCCATTCCGATTTCCATGGGGGGCGATGGCGCGGTCACGCTGCCGCAGCTGCGAGCCGTGGCGCGCCGCCATCCTGATTTCGTGGTGCTGCATTTCGATTCGCACACCGACACTTACCCCATACCCGGGTACAACACGGCGACCACGTTCACGCGTGCCGCCGAAGAAGGATTGCTGGACGTTGCGTCCAGCTTCCACGTCGGCACGCGTGGCAGTTCCTTCATGCCGGGCGTGTTGGAGTTCGGCCGCGAGGTCGGCTACACGATCCTGCCCTACGACGATTTCGACCAGGACCAGAAGGGCGCCCTGGCCGAGATCAAGCAGCGCATCGGCCAGCGGCCCGTGTACCTGTGCTTCGATATGGACATCTTCGATCCCTCCTGCGCGCCGGGCGTGTGCACGCCGGAGTGGGGCGGGCTTTCCGCCAAGGAAGGGCTGGCGCTGCTGCGTCAGCTGGCGGGCCTGAACTTCGTGGCGTTCGACGTCAACACCGTGTCGCCGCCGCAAGACGTGCAGGGGGCCACGGCCTTCCTGGCCGCCACCGTCATGCAGGAATTCTGCGCGCTGGCGGCGGTAGCGGTGCAGCAGTATCCGCAGGGGCGTCCGGCCTGAGCCGGCGCAAACCCTCCGATGACTTCATTCAAGGGGAAAACGATGAAACTCAAATCCATTCTGCTGGGTCTGGCCACTGCCGGCCTGCTGGCCCAAGCCGGTGCGCAGGCGCGCACGCTGGAGGAGATCCGCGCGGATCAGAGCCTGAACGTGGTGACCACGGCGTCCGCGCCGCCGCACGGCTTCAAGAATCCGAAGTCGAATCAGCTCGAAGGCATCATGGTGGACGTGGCCGCCGCCGTGGCCAAGCACCTGAAGGTCTCGGACAAACTGTCCGACGTGCCGTTCTCCGGCCTGATTCCCACACTGACCTCGGGGCGAGCCGACGTCATGTCCGCGCCGCTCTTCATCACCGAAGAGCGTGCACGCGCCATCGATTTTTCGGCGCCGGTCTATGAATGGGGCGAGGGCATCGTGGTCAGCGACAAGGCGGACAAGAAGTACGCCAAGTTCGAGGACATGAAGGGCCAGCGCGTCGGCGTGCTGGTGGATTCGGTGCAGTTCAACATGATCAAGGACATGCCCGGCACCAAAGTGTCGACCTACCAGGACTACTCCACGCTGCTGGCCGACGTTCGGGCTGGACGCATCGACCTGGGCATCGTGGATCCGCCCAGCATCATCTACCAGATCAAGACCAAGAACATCCCGGGCGTGAAGCTCGATACGGGCTACCAGCCACAGCGCAAGTGGCAGGTGGGCATGGCCGTGCAAAAGGGCAACGCCGCGTTGCTGGAGGCAGTCAACGGCGCGCTGGCGCAAATGAAGCAGAACGGCGAACTCGCCGCCATCGGGCAGAAGTGGGGCGTTGCCGACCTGATGAGCAAGTGACGCGGCAGCGGCACGGATAAGGAGCACGACGTGGATCTCGAAACCCTGCGCATGTACCTGACCCCTCTGGCCGAGGGCACGGTCTGGACCCTGGCGCTGTTTTTCTGTTCGGCATTCCTGGCGGTGGCCCTGGGCCTGCTCGTCTGTCTGTGCCGCCTGTCGCCGTCGCGGCTGCTCAGCCGGGGCGCGCGCTTCTACATAGATGTGATACGCGGCACGCCGCTACTGCTGCAGCTGTTCTACATCTATTACGGCCTGCCGGAAATGGGCGTGGTCATCAACGGCTTCGTCGCCGGCGTGCTGGGCCTGACGCTGAATTTTGGCGCCTACCTCGCGGAGCTTTTCCGCAGCGGCATCCAGTCGGTGGACTCCGGCCAGTACGAGGCGGCGCGCGCGCTGGGACTGGGCAAGATGCAGCGGCTGCGCCGCATCGTGTTGCCTCAGGCATTGCGCACCGTGTTCCCGGCGCTGGGCAACTACGCGTTGGTGCTGATCAAGGAAACGTCGCTGGTTGCCGTCATCAGCGTCTATGAGCTGATGCGCGCCGGCGAGATGCTGGCGGGAGCCACCTTCCAGGCGCTGACCGTCTACACCATGGTGGGGATCATCTATTTCGCCATGTGCAGCGTGCTGTCCTACGTGTTCCGCCGTTCCGAAAAACGCCTGACCGTGCCGGGCTATTGGAGCGGCGCGGGCGAAAACCATGACATTTCCAAGGCCTGATGCGATGGATGGATTGAACTACGCCGCCCCTATCATCACGATGCAGGGCGTATGCAAATGGTATGGCGACTTCAAGGTGCTGGACGATCTTGCGCTGGAAGTGCTGCCGGGCGAGAAGCTGATCCTGTGCGGACCGTCAGGTTCCGGCAAGTCCACCACCATCAGGCTCCTGAACCGGCTGGAGGAACACCAGAAAGGGCGCATTGTGGTGGACGGCATCGAGCTGAACGACGATCTGAAGAATATCGAGCGCATCCGCGCCGAGGTCGGCATGGTGTTCCAGCACTTCAACCTGTTCCCGCATCTGACGGTGCTGGAGAACTGCACGCTGGCCCCGATGCTGGTGAAAGGAGTGCCGCGCGAGGAGGCCGAGTCCCGGGCCATGGAATACCTGGAACGGGTAAAGATCCCGCAGCATGCAGCCAAATATCCGGGCCAGTTGTCAGGCGGGCAGAAGCAGCGCGTGGCGATTGCCCGGGCCTTGTGCATGCGGCCGAAGATCATGCTGTTCGATGAGCCCACTTCCGCGCTGGATCCGGAGATGGTCAAGGAAGTGCTGGACACCATGGTGGCGCTCGCCCGCGATGGTATGACCATGGTGTGCGTGACGCACGAAATGGGTTTCGCGCGCGAGGTCGGCGACCGCGTGGTCTTCATGGACCAGGGGGCGATTGTTGAATCCGACACGCCCGACAATTTCTTCCGCGCGCCGCGCACCGAGCGCGCGCAGGCGTTCCTGGGGCAAATACTGGCCTGAGGCCGACTGCGAAAATTCCGCGTGGCGGAACCTGTGGAATGGTTCCATGACGGCGCCCTGAAATGGCTCTAGCCGGTTTCGGCTACGCTACCTATCATGCATGTCACGCGGGCGCGCATGCGCCCATGCACCGCCAATGGAAAATGATCAGGGAAAAAACGATGAACGGCGCTGATAGTCTTTGCGATACCTTGCTTGCCAACGATGTGGATGTTTGCTTTGCCAACCCCGGCACATCGGAAATGCACTTTGTCGCGGCATTGGATCGCAAGCCCAAAATGCGCTGCGTGCTGGGCCTGTTCGAAGGCGTGGTGACGGGCGCGGCCGACGGCTACGCGCGCATGGCCGACAAGCCCGCCGCCACCTTGTTGCACCTGGGGCCGGGCCTGGGCAACGGCCTGGCCAACCTGCACAACGCCAAGCGCGCCCGCACGCCCATGGTCAACATCGTGGGCGATCATGCTACCTACCACGTCCAATACGACGCACCGCTGACGAGCGACGTGGAGGGCGTTGCACGCCCGATGTCGCACTGGGTCAAGCGCACGATGAAGGCCGCGGACCTGTCCGCGGACGCCGCCGAGGCGGTAGGCGTGGCGCGCCGCTCGCCGGGCAACATCGCCACGCTGATCCTGCCGGCCGACACGGCCTGGACGGAACTGCCCGCCAATGCGAGCGCACCGGTACTCGCCAGGCACGAGGCCTTGACCCAGACCTCGACCGAAGCGGTGCGCGCGGCGGCTGCCGCGATACGTTCCGGTGAAGTCACGACCTTGATGCTGGGTGGCGCGGCGCTGCGCGAACGCGCGCTCAACGCCGCTGGCCGCATTGCGCGCGCCACCGGCGTGCGCCTGGTGTCGGAAACCTCCAACCGCCGCATCGAACGCGGCGGCTCGCGCACTCCGGTCGACCGCCTGCCGTATCCGATCGACCTGGCAGTGGCCAAGCTGAAGGACGTGCGGCATCTGGTGTTGGTGGGCGCGAAAGCGCCGGTCGGCTTTTTCGCCTATCCCGGCAAGCCCAGCCTGCTGGCGCCCCCGGACGCCAACAAGGTCGTGCTCGCTACGCCCGAGCAGGACCTGGCGCATGCGCTGGAGTGGCTGGCCGACGAACTGGGCATTGCGCCGGACGCCCCGCGCCTGGCTGCGCCGGCCGCCAGCTACGAAGTGCCGCAATCCGGCAAGCTGACCGGCGCCGCCGTCAACATCCTGATCGCGCACCATTTGCCGGAGCAGGCCATCGTCTGCGACGAGTCCATCACCCAGGGCCGCGAATTCCCTATCTATAGCGCCAGCAGCGCGCCCCACGATTGGCTGATGCTGACCGGTGGCGCCATCGGCATCGGCCTGCCCATGGCCACTGGCGCGGCGGTGGCCTGCCCTGACCGCAAGGTCGTCACCTTGCAGGCGGACGGCAGCGGTATGTACACCTTGCAGGCACTGTGGACGCAGGCGCGCGAGAACCTCGATTGCCTGACGGTGATCCTGGCCAATCGTTCCTACGCCACGCTGCACGGCGAAATGAAGAACGTGGGCGTCATGGAGCCGGGACGCAACGCCCGGCGCATGCTGGATCTGCAAGAACCGCACCTCGAATGGACGCATCTGGCGCGCGGCATGGGAGTCGAGGCGGTCAGCGTGGACACCGTGGAAGGATTTGCGCGCGCGCTGCAGGAAGGCCTGAAGCGCCGCGGCCCGTTCCTGATCGAAGCCGTGATCTAAACGCCCAGATAGCGCGTCAGCTGCTCGGGCTGCCGGGCCAGCGACGCGCTGTCGCCGTCTTGCACGATCTGGCCCTTTTCCATCACCAGGCACCGGTCGGTATGTTCCAGCACCGCGCGGTAATTGCGGTCGACGATCAAGGTGGACATGCCGCTGGCGCGGATCTGGCGGATGATCTTCCAGATCTCGGCCACGATCAGCGGCGCCAGGCCCTCGGTGGCCTCGTCCAGGATCAGCAATTCGGGATTGGTCATCAGCGCCCGGCCGATGGCCAGCATCTGCTGTTCACCGCCCGATAGCTGCTGGCCGCCATGGCCCAGGCGCTCCTTCAGCCGCGGAAATACGTCCAGAACCCGGGCATAGCTCCATTCCTGGCGTCCGTCCCTGCCGGCGCGCGCCGCCACTTGCAGGTTCTCGCGCACATTCAGATTGGGAAAAATGCCGCGCCCTTCGGGCACGTAAGCCACTCCCATGCGGGCGATGGCATGCGGCTGTGCGCGGGTGCAGTCGCGGCCATCCACGCGCACGCTGCCCTGGGTGCTCTTGACGTGGCCCATCAGGCTGCGGATCAACGTGGTCTTGCCCATGCCGTTGCGGCCCACCAGGCCGACGGATTCCCCGGGTGCGATATGCATGTCGACGCCGCGCAGCACGTGGCTGGCGCCGTAATAGACCTGCAGGCCGCCGGCTTCGATCAAGGCGTTCATAGGCTGGCTCCATGCGCTTCTTCGCCCAGGTAGGCGGTGCGCACATCGGCATTGGCGCGGATATCGGCGGGCGTGCCGCTGGCGATGGTGGCGCCGTTGACCATGACGGTAAGGGTTTCGGCGACGCGGAAGACTGCGTCCATATCGTGTTCGACCAGCAGGATGGCGTGACCGGGCTTGAGCGTCTCCAACAGTTCCAGGATGCGGTCGGTTTCCTCGGGGCCCATGCCGGCCAGGGGTTCGTCCAGCAGCAGCACCTGCGGCTCGCCCGCCAGGCACATGGCGATCTCCAGCTGCCGCTTGCGGCCGTGCGGCAGCAGGCCGGCCTCGCGAGTGGCCTCGTCCGCCAGACCGGTGCGCTCCAGCGCGTGGCGCGCAAGTTCCGCGCTGTGGCGGCATTCCGAGGCGGGGCGCCACCAGTGCCAGAAGCGTTGGCGCCGAGCCTGGGCGGCCAGTCTGCAGTTTTCGAACACGCTCAGCTCGGGAAAGATCGTAGACCGCTGATAGCTGCGGCCCAGGCCCGCGCGCGCCCGGTCGGGCTGGCGCCACGCGGTGATGTCGCGGCCGCCCAGCATGACCTGGCCGCTGCTGGGCGCCAGTTCGCCCGACAGGATGTTGATCAGCGTGGACTTGCCAGCGCCATTGGTGCCGATGACGGCGTGGACCTGGCCGCGCTGCAATTCCAGCGATACGCCATTCACCGCCGTCAGGCCGCCGAAACGGCGCGTGACCGCCTTGGCGGCAAGCAGGATGTCAGACATGCGGTTCTCCCTGGATAGGCAGGCGGGCGGGGGCGGTGCTTGAGGCCGGAGCCGGGGCCCGCCCTGCGCGCCGCTGCCGCAGCTGCGCCGGCAAGCCGGCCAGGCCATTGGGCAACAGGGCCACCAGCGCGATGATGGCCACGCCCAGGGGCAGGTGCCAATGGCGCGCGTACTCGCCGAACAGTTCCTGCGACTGGAACAGCTCCTGCAGCAGCACCAGCGCCACGGTGCCCAGCACCGCGCCGCCCAGGCTGCCCATGCCGCCCAGGATCACCATCAGCAGCACCAGTCCGGACTGTTCCCAGGCCAGCAATTCCGGGGTGACGAAGCCATCCTTGAGGGCGAACAGAAATCCCGCCAGGCTGGCCAGCGTGGCGCCCACCACATAGGCCGCAAGCTTGTATGGATAGGTCGAGTAGCCCGCCGCGCGCATGCGTTGTTCGTTGATGCGTATGCCGGCCAGCGCGGCGCCGAAAGCCGAACGCCGCAACAGCGCCAGAAAGCCCCAGGCCAATGCCAGGCAGGCCAGCACGAAGAAGTAGAACGTCCTGGCGTCGCTCAGGTCGAAAGGCATCCAGCCGCCCACGGACAGCTCTGGGCGAAAGTACAGATAGATGCCATCGCTGCCGCCGCCGATCTTGGTGTCGTGGAACACGTAGTAGGCCATCTGCGAGAAAGCCAGCGTGACCATGATGAAGTACACGCCGCGCGTGCGCAGCGCCAGCGCGCCGGTCAGAAGCGCGTAGGCCGCGGCGGCAAGCAGGGCGGCGGGCAGCAGCCACCAAAGGCCGGCGGCTTCGGATTCGGGCGACAGCAGCGCCGCGGCATAGGCGCCGATGCCGAAGAAGGCGGCGTGGCCCAGGCTGACCAATCCCGCGCCGCCCACGAGCAGTTGCAGGCTGAGCGCGAAGATCGCATAGATCATGATCTTGATCGCCAGGCCGGTGTAGTAGTCGCTGCCGCTCCAGGAAAAGGCCGCCAGGGCCAGCAGCGCCGCAAGGGGCAATAGTCGGTTCAACATGGTCAGCCCTGCTTGAACAGCCCTTCGGGCTTGCAAAGAAGTATGAATGCCATCAGCAGGTAAACCAGCACGCCTGCCGCGGACGGAAACAGCACCTGGCCGAACGTTTCCACCACGCCCACCAGCATTGCGGCCAGGAATGCGCCGCGGATCGAGCCGATGCCGCCGATCACGACCACGACGAAGCAGATGATGAGCACCCCATTGCCCATGCCCGGATAGACGGAAGACACCGGCGCGGCGATGCTGCCCGCCAGGGCGGCCAGCGCCACGCCCGCCGCGAACACCAGGCGGTAGAGTTTGTTGATGTCTATGCCCAGCGAGCCGATCATTTCGCGGTTGCTCGCGCCTGCCCGCAGCATCATGCCCAGCCGTGTGCGCGTGATGACCCAGTACAACAGCAGCGCCACCGCAATGCCGACCGCCGAGATGAACAGCCGGTAAACCGGATAGGTCATCACATCACCCAGCGCGATGCTGCCTTGCAGCCACGCGGGCAGCGGCACACCGTGAACGTCATTGCCAACCAGGATGCTGCGCAGCTCTTCGAAGACCAGGATCAAGCCATAGGTCATCAGCACTTGCTGCAGGTGGTTGCGCTTGTACAGGTAGCTGAAGAAGGCGGCCTCCAGCAGATAGCCCAGCGCGCCGGCCGCCAGCACGCAGACGGCCAGCGTGGCGAGAAAGCCGCCGCCCAGCCAGCGGTCGACGGCCGGGCCCAGGGCGAAGGCCATGTACGCCCCTATCATGTAGAAACTGCCGTGGGCAAGGTTGATGATGCCCATGATGCCGAAGATCAGCGTAAGCCCGCTGGCCACCAGGAACAGCAGCAAGCCGTACTGGAAAGCGTTCAGGCTCTGGATGAGCAGGATGCTGATGTCCATGGGGCCTCCCTGTGGCGGATTGCAGCAGGTGTCAGAGCTTGCAGCCGCGGGCCGGATCGGCCAGCTTCTTCACCGCGACGTCCACGACCTTGTTCTCCAGTCCGTCGACGCGGCGCAGATAGATGTCCTGCACGGGATTGCCGGCGCTGGACAGCGTGAAGGGGCCGCGCGGGCTATCCACCGTGGCGCCGCGCATGGCCTTGCGGAAATCCTCTTTCTTGGCGAAATCGCCCTTGACCGCGGCCAGGCCCGATTGCATCAGCTGCGCCGCGTCATAGCCCTGCACCGCGTAGACGTCGGGCTGCGCCTTGTATGCCTTGCTGTAATCGGCGCGGAAGGCATTGTCACGCGGCGTGTTCAAGCCGTCGGCGTAGTGCAGCGTGGTCAGCAGGCCTTGCGCTGAAGCGCCCTGGGCCTCCAGCGTGCCGTCGGTGAGAAAGCCCGAGCCGTACAGCGGGATGGTCTTGCCCAGGCCGGCCGCATGGTAGTCCTGCACGAACTTCACGGCTCCGCCGCCCGCGAAGAAGGTGAACACCATGTCTGGCTTCAACGCGGCGATCTCGGTCAGAAGCGGCTGGAACTCCACGTTCGGAAACGGCAGGCTCAGTTCCTTCACGACCTTGCCGCCGGCCTTTTCGAAGCCTTCCTTGAAGCCGCCGATGGCCTCGTCGCCGGCCGCATATTTCCAGGTGATGGTGACGGCTGTCTTATGGCCCTTGGCAAAGGCCACCGGACCCATGGCGTAGGCTGGCTGCCAATTGGTGAACGATGTGCGGAAAATGCCCGGGCCGCACAGCGGACCGGTAATGGCGTTGGCGCCCGCGTTGGTCACGATCAGCGTGGTGTCGGCATCCTTGGCGGCCTTGGCCAGCGCCATCGCCACCCCTGAGTGCACGGTGCCGATCAGCACATCCACCTGGTCGCGTTTGATCAGGCGGTTGGCGTTTTCGGCGGCCTTGGCGGGGTTGGACTCGTCGTCCACCTTGAAGTATTCGATCTCGCGTCCACCCAGCTTTCCGCCTTGCTCGGCGACATACAGTTTGAAGCCGTTCTCGATGGCGTTGCCCAGCGCGGCGTAGGTGCCGCTGTAGGGCAGCATGAAGCCGACCTTGATCTTGTCGGCGGCCTGGGCGCCGGTGGCGGCGAGCGTCAGAGCCGCGGCAAGCGCAGCCCGGGTCAGGGCGTGGTTCATGGTTAGTCTCCGTGCTTGTTATGGGCCGACGCGAGGTCAGCGGGGTTGTGCCAGGCCGCCGACGAAGCCGGCGACGGCCTGGATAACGCGGGCCGGCTGATCCTTGTGCGGCGAATGGCCGCAATCCGGGATCTCCAGCAGTTCGGTCTGAGGCGCGAGCCGGCGGATGCCGCGTATCTGCGCCAGCGTGCCGTATTCGTCGTCCAGGCCCTGGATGGCAAGCACCGGACAGGCAATGCGTGACAGGTATTCGTCCAGGTTCCAACGGCGGAAGGCCGGGTCCAGCCAGATGTCGTTCCAGCCCCAGAATGCCGAATCCGGGTTGGCGTGGTAGCGGCCCAGCCTGACGGGCAGGTCTGTCTCCAGATAGGCCTGGCGCGCTTGCGCGATGCTGGCGACCGACACGTCTTCGACCAGGATATGTGGCGCGGCGGCCACCACGCCGGCGACGGCGTCCGGATGCATGGCTGCATAAAGCAGGGCGATCGAGCCCCCGTCGCTATGGCCGAACAGCACCGGTTTGTCCTGCCTGGCGTCCACCTCCAGGGCGCTCAACAGCGCGGGCAGCACCTCGCCGGCCTCGCGGTGCATGAAATCCACCGCGCGTTTCTCGTCCGGGCGCAACGGCGTGGACTGTCCGTAGCCTTCGCGCGAATAGACCAACCCGCGGCAGCCGGCCGCCTGGCACACGCGCACGGGCCAGTCCTTCCACATCGATACCGAGCCCAGCCCTTCATGCAGGAACACCATCAGCGCAGCGCCAGGACGGTCGGACCCGATCCATTGGCATTCCAGGCGCAGGTCCCGTCCGCCAGCGTGCAGCTCGGCAAAGACGGTCTCGGCGATGTCGCACGCGCTCATAGCGTCGCCTCTTCCAGCTGGCGCAGGCGAAAGCGCTGAATCTTGCCCGTGGCGGTCTTGGGCAGTTCGTCGGTGAAGTTGATCTGGCGCGGATACTTGAACGGCGCCAGGTGTTGCTTGACGTAGCTTTGCAGCGCGGCTCCGGTCTGCGCGTCGGGTTCGAAGCCTGGGCGCAGCACGACGTAGGCCTTCGTTTTGACCAGGCCGTCATGGTCCGGCACGCCAATCACGGCCGCTTCCAGCACGGCCTCGTGCTGTACTAGGATGTTCTCGACCTCCACGGGCGACACATATTGTCCGCTGACCTTGATCATGTCGTCGCTGCGCCCGGCATACGTGTAATAGCCGTCCGCGTCGCAGGTGTACTTGTCGCCGCTCTTGAGCCAGTCGCCCAGGAAGCACTGGCGCGTCTTGTCGCGGTTGTTCCAGTACATGAGGGCGGCGCTCGGCCCCTTGATGTAGAGATCGCCGATGGCGCCGGGCGGCACCAGGGCGCCGCTTTCGTCGCGCAATTGCACTTCGTAGCCCGGCACCGGCTTGCCCGTGGTCCCGTAGCGCAGCTGTCCGGTCTGGTTGGAGATGAAGATATGCAGCATCTCGGTGGAGCCGATGCCGTCCAGGATCTCGCAGCCGAAATGCCGCGTATAGCGTTCGCCGATGTCACGCGGCAAGGCTTCGCCGGCGGATGTGCAGATCCGCATGGCCACCTGGTCGCGGGAGGGCAGGTCGGGCGAAGCCAGCATGCTGGCGTATAGCGTGGGCACGCCATAGAACACCGTGGGGCGATGCTGGGTAAGGCGCTTGAAGACCGCTTGCGGCGTGGGGCGTTCACCCATCAGGATGACGGTCGCCCCGACCGACAGGGGGAAGGTCAGGCCGTTGCCCAGGCCATAGGCGAAGAACAGCTTGGCGGCGGAGAACACCACGTCATCCTCGCGGATGCCGAGCACCGGCTTGGCATACAGCTCGGCGGTGTGCCACAGATTGCCGTGGGTATGGACCACGCCTTTGGGCTTGCCGGTGGAGCCGGATGAATACAGCCAGAAGGCGATCTCGTCGGACAGGGTGCGCGCAGCGGGAGCGAGCGGCGCGGCCGCCAGCAAGGATTCGAATTCGCGCGCGGCTTCGGGCAAGGGGCCGGCGGGTTGCGAAACCACCAGATGCTCCACATCGGCGCCGGCTTGCGCGAGCGCTGTCTGCGCCACCGGCAGCAAGGCGCCCGACACGAACATCGCGCGCACACGGCTGTGGCCGATGATGTATGCATAGTCGTCCGCGGTGAGCAGGGTATTCACGGCTACCGGCACCACGCCCGCGTGCAGCGCGCCCAGGAAGACCACCGGCCAGTCGACGGTGTCCTGCATCAGCAGCAGGATGCGCTCCTCGCGCCGCAGGCCCAGCTGGCGCAGGGCGCCGGCCATGCGGGCCACGCGTTCCGCCAGTTCGCCGTAGCTGATCTGGCGGGTGTCGTCGATGTAGGCTGGCTTGGCGGCGCGCGGCGCATTGAGCGCCGCCAGGTGGCTGGCGAAGTTGAGTTCGGCGGGACAGGTGTTCACGGTTGTCTCCTGATGTCCTGTGGGTGGGGGCCGCGCTGTGTGTGTTTTTCTGGCGGCGGGGCGGCGCTAGGACCGCGTGAATTCGATGGCGCCGCCCGGCAGCAGGTACAGCACCAGCGCGCGGCCGCCGCTCACGGTCGGGCTGTGCGCGCTGCCGGGGCCGTAGACCAGCCAGCCGGCGCCGTGGCCGTCGAAGCGGGCGCCCTCGGTCAGCGGCATGATCATGTCGATCTCGCCATTGGGATGCTCGTGATGGGGGCCGGCCAGATCGTCCATGTCCACGACGTCGACCGAACAGTCCGCCAAGTCCGGCGCGGGCTTGATGACGCGGCCGTAGCGGATGCCGCCGCCTTCCCGGCTGCACATCCAGCCCTCGGTCACGCCTTGCCTACAGGCGGCGTATATCTCCTGGAAGAGGGCGCTTTGCGGCCCGGCTTCGCGATTCAGGCTTTCCTGGAGCGCTGCGTCCAGTGGCTGGCCCGCGGTAAGGCGCGTGACCTCGCGCATCAGGGCATGGAATTGATCGGGCGTGCTCACCTGGCTCCTCCTTTACACTGTCGGCGCTTCAGAATCGATATGAAATCGACTGCTGTTTTTTTGCATATGAGCCGCTTTCGACTCGCTGAATGGAAAAATAGTGCTTCCATTGATTATGGTCAAGCACTATAGTGCATAAAACGTGGTAATCAGGGTTTTTGCGGAGTCACGTAAACATGAATCAAGCGCTAGACGCGGCGCCATCCGAACCCAGGCGGGAAGCCTTCCTGGTGGCATTGGGCGAGCGGGTGCGCCGCCTGCGGGCCATACGCGGAATGACCCGCAAGAGCCTGTCGCAGGTAACCGGTGTGTCGGAACGCCATTTGGCTAACCTGGAGCACGGCGTAGGCAATGCCTCCATCCTGGTGTTGCTGCAGATCGCCCGGGCCTTCAACTGCGCGCTGGCCGAACTGGTGGGCGACGTGACCACCGAGTCGCCCGATTGGCTGCTGATCCGGGAACTGCTCAGCGGCCGCACGGAATCCGACCTGCAGCGCGCACGTGAGGCCCTGACCCAGTTGTTCGGCGTAGGCGCGGGCGCGCAGCGTCCCAACCGCACCCAGCGCGTGGCGCTCATTGGCCTGCGTGGCGCGGGCAAATCCACGCTGGGCCAGATGCTGGCCGACGACCTCGGCTACCCCTTCGTCGAGCTGAACCGCGAGATCGAACGCGTGGCCGGGTGCAGCATCCTGGAAATCCACAATCTGTACGGTCCCAACGCCTATCGCCGCTACGAACGGCGGGCGCTGGAAGAGGCCGTGCAGATCTACCCGGAAATGGTGCTGGCGACTCCGGGCGGGCTGGTTTCCGAGCCGGCCACCCTGAACCTGTTGCTGGCGCACTGCTATACGGTGTGGCTGCGGGCCACCCCCGAGGAGCATATGGGCCGCGTGATGGCGCAGGGCGACTTCCGCCCCATGTCGGGCAACAACGAGGCCATGGCCGACTTGAAGCGCATCCTGGCCGGCCGCGAGGCCTTTTATGCCAAGGCCGACCTGACCTGGGTCACCAGCAACCTGGACGTGCAGGAAAGCTTTGCGGGCTTGCGGACCCAGGTGCGCAAGGCTTGCGGCCTGCCGCTGTAGGCGGGTTTCGACGCTTGCCAGGCAGGCAATATGCATTTTTGTGCATGCCCCGCTTGACGGGGCTTTTTTTGTCCTCTAATCTGCACAATAATTCATGTAGTGCAGTATTTTTCCTGTTTTGGCAGGCGTACGAGGAGACACACAATGAGCAGCACCCTCAACCGGGTTGATTTCCGGACCGACCCCGAGCAGTACCGCCACTGGCGCCTGAGCTTCGACGGCCCGGTTGCCACGCTGGCCATGGATGTCGCCGAGGACGGCGGCTTGCGTCCGGGCTACAAGCTCAAGCTGAATTCCTACGACCTGGGCGTCGACATCGAACTGCACGACGCCCTGCAGCGCATCCGCTTCGAGCATCCGGAAGTGCGCACCGTTGTCGTGACCAGCATGAAGGATCGGATTTTCTGTTCCGGCGCGAACATCTTCATGCTGGGCCTGTCCTCGCACGCCTGGAAGGTGAACTTCTGCAAATTCACCAACGAAACGCGTAACGGTATCGAGGACTCGAGCCGCCACAGCGGTTTGAAGTTCATCGCCGCGCTCAACGGCGCTTGCGCCGGGGGCGGCTACGAGCTGGCCCTGGCGTGCGACGAGATCATGCTGATCGACGACCGCTCTTCCGCCGTGGCCTTGCCCGAAGTGCCGCTTTTGGGCGTGTTGCCCGGCACCGGCGGACTGACCCGCGTGACCGACAAGCGCCGCGTGCGGCACGACCACGCGGACATCTTCTGCACCCTGGTCGAAGGCGTGCGCGGCCAGCGGGCCAAGGACTGGCGCCTGGTGGATGACGTGGTCAAGCCGGCCCGCTTCGAGGCGGCCGTGCGCGAACGCGCGCAGGCGCTGGCGCAGGGCAGCGACCGCCCGGCAGGCGAGCAGGGCATCGCGTTGACGCCGGTGCAGCGCGCGGAAAGCGCCGACGGCCTGTCCTACCGCTATGTGGACATCCAGCTGGACCGCGAGAAGCGCCAAGCCACCTGGACGGTGCGCGCGCCCGAGGGTTCAGTGCAAACCGAACTGCAGGAGATCGTCGCCGCAGGCGCCGCGTGGTGGCCGCTGCAGATGGCGCGCGAACTGGACGATGCCATCCTGTCGATGCGCACCAACGAGCTGGACATCGGCACCTGGATCATCAAGACGGAGGGCGATGCCGCGCTGGTGCTGGCCGCCGACGCCGCGCTCCAACAGCATGCGGACCATTGGTTCGTGCGCGAAACCGCCGGCATGCTGCGCCGCACGCTGGCGCGCCTGGACATTACCTCGCGCAGCCTCTTCGCGCTGATCGAACCGGGCTCCTGCTTTGCCGGCACGCTGCTTGAGCTGGCGCTGGCCGCCGACCGCAGCTACATGCTGGACAACGAGGACGAATCCGCGCCCGCGCAGATCGTGGTGGGCGAGCGGAATTTCGGCGCCTATCCGCTGGTCAACGGCCAGAGCCGCCTGCAACGCCGCTTCTATGAAGAGGAAGCGCCCCTGGAAGCGGTGCGCGCGCGCGCCGGCCAGCCGCTGTCGGCCACCGACGCGCTGGAGCTGGGCCTGGTCACCTATGCGCCCGACAACATCGATTGGGACGACGAGGTGCGCATGATGCTGGAGGAGCGCCGCGCGCTGTCGCCCGACGCCCTGACCGGACTGGAAGCCAACCTGCGCTTCGGCGGGCAGGAAACGATGGAGACCCGCATCTTCGGGCGCCTGACCGCCTGGCAGAACTGGATCTTCAATCGCCCCAACGCCGCTGGTGACAAGGGCGCGCTCAAGCTCTACGGCAAGGGCGAGCAAGCCGCATTCGACTGGAACAGGGTCTGACGGCCCCGCGACACCGCGCCGCGCACCGCGGCCACCCCCAAGGAACAGGAGCGAGACATGTCTGGCATCAACTACACCGATAAGATTCCCAACAACGTCAATCTGTCCGGCGACCGCACCTTGCAGCGCGCGCTGGAGCACTGGCAGCCCAACTACCTGCAATGGTGGCAGGACATGGGGCCCGACGGCTCCCATGGCTTCGACGTTTATCTGCGCACCGCCGTCAGCGTGCAGCCCGACGGCTGGGCGCACTTCGACCACGTCAAGATGCCGGACTACCGCTGGGGGATTTTCCTGGCCCCGCAGGATGGCCAGCGCAAGATCCACTTCGGCGAGAACATGGGCCGCGACGTCTGGCAGGACGTGCCCGGCGAGCACCGCGCCAACCTGCGCCGCATCATCGTCACGCAAGGCGACACCGAGCCGGCATCGATCGAGCAGCAGCGCCACCTGGGCTTGACCGCGCCCTCGCAGTACGACCTGCGCAACCTGTTCCAGATCAACGTCGAGGAAGGCCGGCACCTGTGGGCCATGGTCTATCTGCTGCACCGCTATTTCGGCCGCGACGGCCGCGAAGAGGCCGACGCGCTCTTGCAGCGCAGCTCGGGGGATTCCGACAATCCGCGCATCCTGGGCGCGTTCAACGAAAAGACGCCCGATTGGCTGGCTTTCTATATGTTCACGTACTTCACCGACCGCGACGGCAAGTTCCAGCTGTGCGCGTTGGCGGAGTCCAGTTTCGATCCGCTGGCGCGCACCACCAAGTTCATGCTGACCGAGGAAGCGCACCACATGTTCGTGGGCGAATCAGGCATCTCGCGCGTCATCCAGCGTACCTGCGAAGTCATGAACCAGCTCAAGACCGATGACCCGGACTCGGTGCGCGCGGCCGGGGTGATCGACCTGCCCACCATCCAGCGCTACCTGAATTTCCACTACAGCGTCACCATCGACCTGTTCGGCGCGGACCAGTCGTCCAACGCCGCCATCTTTTACGGTTCGGGCCTGAAAGGCCGCTACGAAGAGAGCAAGCGCACCGACGACCATCAATTGAAGAACGACACCTACCGCGTGCTGGCCGTGGAAAACGGCAAGCTCCGCGAGACCGAGGTGCCGATGCTGAACGCCTTGAACGAAGTGCTGCGAGACGATTTCATCCGTGACTCGGTTGCCGGCATAGGCCGTTGGAACAAGGTCATTGAAAAGAGCGGCGTGCCGTTCCGCCTGCAGGTGCCGCACAAGGCCTTCAACCGCCAGATCGGCACCTTGGCCGGCATCCGCATGTCGCCCGAAGGCGAGATCCTCTCTGAATCGCAATGGCAGGCCAACAGCCACAAATGGCTGCCCACGCCGGAAGATCGCGCATTTGTCGCGTCGCTGATGGGGCGCGTCACCGAGCCGGGCAAGTTCGCCAACTGGATCGCGCCTCCCGTCATGGGCATCAACCGCCAACCGGTGAATTTCGATTACGTCCGTTTCAACTAAAGCGGGGCGGCGGCCGCGCATGCGGCCGCCTACCGGAGCATGGGGAAGACCGAGATGAACGCTCCCTTACCAGCAGAAGTCCTGAAGCAGCATCTGATCGATCCCGAGATCTGCATCCGCTGCAATACCTGCGAAGAAACCTGTCCGATCAAGGCGATCACCCACGATTCGAACAACTACGTGGTGGATCCCGATATCTGCAACGGCTGCATGGCTTGCGTGCCGCCATGCCCGACGGGAGCCATCGATAACTGGCGGCTGATGGTGCGCGCCGAAGCCTATGGTGTGCAGGAGCAGTTGGGCTGGGAGGAATTGCCTGGCGAAAAAGCCTTGCCCGAGACGGCGGCTGCGCTGCCGGCCGACGATGTGCCGGCAGCAACGGACCTGGCCGCGCCGGCGCCATTCAGCGCGCCTGGCGCCACCGTCCCGCCCTGGTCCGCCGCGCATCCCTACGTCAACTTGTACACGCACAAGACGCCGATGACGGCCACCGTGGTCGGCAATTACCGCGTGACGGGCGCCGACACGGAAAGCGACATCCACCATATCGTGCTCGACTTCGGCGAACTGCCATTCCCTGTGCTTGAAGGGCAGTCCATCGGCATCCTGCCGCCGGGCGTGGACGCGCAGGGGCGGCCGCATCACGCGCGCCAGTATTCGCTGGCCAGTCCGCGCGACGGCGAACGTGCCGGCTACAACAATCTTTCCCTGACCGTGAAGCGCGTCACCGAAGACCATGCCGGCGCGGCCGCCCACGGGGTGTGCTCGAATTACCTGTGCGATCTGGCCAAGAACGACAAAGTGCAGGTGATCGGCCCTTTCGGGCATACCTTCCTGATGCCCAACCACCCGCGCGCCAATCTCATCATGATCTGCACCGGCACGGGCTCGGCGCCCATGCGGGCCATGACGGAACGCTACCGCCGCCGCATCGACACCGGCGAAAACGGCCGGCTGCTGCTGTTTTTCGGCGCGCGAACCGAGCGCGAGTTGCCGTACTTCGGGCCGCTGATGAAACTGCCGCGCGACTTCATCGATATCAATCTGGCGCTGTCGCGCGAAACGGGGCAGCCCAAGCGCTACGTGCAGGACCTGATTCGCGAACGCGCGGCCTCGGTACGGGAATTGCTGGCGGATCGCAATACCTGCATTTACGTGTGCGGCCTGAAAGGCATGGAGGTCGGCGTGCTGGACGCTTTGCGCGATGTGACGGTGCAAGGGGGCCAGGATTGGTCTATCCTGCATGATGCGTTGCGCCGCGAAGGGCGCCTGCATTTCGAAACGTACTGAATCCACAAACATGCGTGGCAATCGGCGCGCCGTGGCGCGCCGATTGCATTTGCGGGGGGAATCCACACATGAAGTTCGCCGAGTTCAAGGACGGGATGGTCATCAAGGGCGGTCCGGTCGTCGTGACGGAAGCCGAGATACTGGAGTTCGCACGCAGGTTCGATCCGCAATGGTTCCACACCGATCCCAAGCGCGCGTCGGAAGGCCGTTGGGGCGGGCTGATCGCCAGCGGCTGGCATACCTGCGCGCTGGCCATGCGCATGGCCGTCGACGCGGCGCTGCACGATTCCGAGTCTTTTGGCTCGCCCGGCCTGGGCGAGGTGCGCTGGCGCACGCCGGTGCGTCCCGGCGATACCCTGCGCCTCGAAGCGCGCGTGCAAGGCGTGCGCCATTCATCGTCGCGCCCGGACCTGGGCATCATCACCTGGGCCTGGACAGTCCTGAACCAGCACGATGAAGGCGTGCTGGAACTGGACGCGACCAGTCTGTTCGATCTCTCAGGCGACAGCTGAAGGCTGGCCGCCAATCAGGCTCTGCACGCTGCCGTGTCAGCCGGCCGTTGGCGCAAGCTTCGCAGAACCAACGCGCCGAGGGCGGTTGCGGTAGCCAACGCGGTGACGCCTGCCCAGCCCCACTGTCCCAGCGCCAAGCTGCCCAGCGCGCCTCCCGCCGCCATGCCGACGAAAACGCTGGTCATGAGCACCGCATTCAGCCGGCTGCGCGCGGCGGGATCAAGACCATACACGATGCTCTGATGGGCGATCAGCGACATCTGGATTCCAAGATCGAAGCCTACGGTGCTGGCGGCAATGAGCCATAGCGCGGCGGACGGGGGCAGCGCGGGCAGCAGCGCCATCGACGCGAACGAAACTGCCGTCAGAGCCGCGCCCTGGCGGGCCAGCGTGACTGGACCATGACGGTCGGCGAGCCGGCCGACAAACGGCGCCGCCAGTGCGCCCACGGCACCCGCCAGGCCGAAGGCGCCCGCGGCATCGGCGCCTAGATGGAACGGCGCCCCTTGCAACATGACGGCAAGCGTCGACCAGAACGCGCTGAATCCCATGTACAGCAGTCCCTGGGCCATGGCGCTACGACGCAGCTCGGGGTACTGGTGCCACAAGGTGCCCAGCGACCGGAGTAGCGCCCGGTAGGGCAGCCGGCTCGTGGGTGCGAAGGCGGGCAGGCTGCGCCAGAGCGCCAGCGTCAGCAACAGGATCGCCAGCGCCGCGGACCAGAACATCACCCGCCAGCCGAAGTTGGCGGCCACGAATCCGCCGATCACGCGAGACAGCAGGATGCCCAGCAGCAAACCGGTCATCACCGTCCCGACGATGGCGCCGCGCTGTTGTGCGGGAGCCATCGTGGCCGCCGCGGGCACGATGTCCTGCGCCATGGTGGCGGCAAGGCCGACCGTGAAACTGGCGGCCAGCATCGAGCCCATGCCGGGGGCGAAGCCGGCCATCAGCAGGCTGGTGGCAAGCAAGAGAGATTTGATCAGGATGATGCGCTTGCGGTTGTACCGGTCTCCAAGGGGAGCCAGTAGCAATATGCCAAACGCATAACCAAGCTGGGTAAGCGTGGGAATCCAGCCCAGCGAGCTGGGCGTGGCGCCCAGCTCCGCGCCCAGCAGGCCCAGCATCGGCTGGCTGTAGTACAGGGATGCGACCGCCAGGCCGGCGGCGACCGCCAGTAGCGCGATGAGGCCGCGTGCAGGCGCGTTTTCAAGAGTATTCGACGAAGACATGATGGAAGTCCGATGTAGGGTGTGGCGCAGATTGTGGACGTCCCGGGAGCTGTCTGGTAGCCCGTCAGTGGGTAAATCCGTTATACGATGAGCGTATGACCAAGCCCCCATCTCCCGTATCCAGCACCGACCGCGTGCTTCTCATCGAGACGTTCGTGCGTATCGTCGAGGCCGGCAGCCTGTCGGCTGCCGCCGTGCAACTGGGCGGCACACAGCCCACCGTGAGCCGGCGGCTGCAACTGTTGGAGCGCATGCTGGGCGTGCGCTTGCTGCAGCGTTCCACGCACGCCATACGCCTGACCGAGGACGGCCAGCGTTGCTATCAAAGCGCCAAGAATCTCATCGCCGGCTGGGATTCGCTTGAAAGCGAGGTGCGCGGCGGCGGCGAAGAGCCCGCGGGCATGCTGCGCGTGGTTGCCCCTCATGCGTTCGGCCAGCACCAGTTCGTCGAGCCGCTCGCGCGCTATCTGCGGCAGTATCCCCAGATGCGGGTCGAATGGCTGTTGCACGACCGGATGCCTGATTTCATTGCCGAGAACATCGATTGCGCCTTGCGCGTCGGCCCGATCACCGACCCTTCGGTGGTTGCGCTGAAACTGGGCGAGGTGCCGCGCATCGTGGTGGCGGCGCCCGGTGTGCTGCAGTCGATTGAAAGTTCCGATGATCCCAGGCAGCTTGCCGCCTTGCCCTGGGTGGCGCTGCGCACCTTCTATCGCGATGAAGTCGTCCTGACGAATCTGGATACCGGTGAGGTTGCGCGTTTTGGTATCACGCCGCGCTTGTCCACGGACGGGCTGCATGCGTTGCGCCGGGCCGCGGTACTGGGCCTGGGGGCGGGCCTGGGCTCTGCCTGGGCAATGTCCGAGGATATTGCCCAGGGTCGCCTTGTGCACGTGGCACCGCGTTGGCACGCCGAGCCGCTGCCGGTTTACCTCGTCTACCCGCCCTCGCGCTACCAGCCGGTCCGGCTACGCCGCTTCATCGATGTCATGCGCGAATATCTCCCGGCAGAACTACGCATGGCTCAAGGGCCAGCGGACTGATGCATCACGTGGTCCGCGACATTGGGGCCGGCCGCCGTCAGGCGCGTTAGCGTTTGCCTGCCTGCTTCAGGATGGCCGCGGCGTCGGGGCCGGCCGCCGCCTTCCACGCCTTGACGGAATCCGCGGCCGCGTCCTTCAGCGCGCGGCGCACGGGCAGCGGCACCGAGGTATTGATCGCCACGCCGTTCTTGCGCATGTTGGCGTAGTTCTGCTGCAGGCGCCCGTCTATGCGCTTCCATTGTTCGGTCTCGGTCTGGGCCGCCGCCTGGTCGATGGCGCGGCGCGTGCGCGCATCCAGCGCCTGGTAGGCCTGCAGGTTCATGGTCGCCACCGAGATCGGCATGGCGTAGTTGATTTCAGCGAAGTTGGGCAGGTGTTCCCACAACTTTCGGCCCGCGCCGCCGTCGCCCGATGACAGCACCGCGTTCACCTCGCCCGAGGCGATCAGGGGCATCGCGTCCGCGAAGGAGATGCTGCGCGCCTGGGCGCCGGCTTTCTGCATGACGTCCTGCGACGTGGCGTCGTAGGTGCGTATGTTCAGGCGCTTCAGGGCGCCTACGCTGTCCAGCTTCTGCTTGGACCAGATGCCGGATGCCGGCCAGGGCGTGGTGTAGAGCAGTTTTTGTCCATGCGCCGCAAGCAGCTTTTCATACGCAGGCCGGGCCGCCTTGTTCAGGTTGCGGGCCTTGGACAGAGAGTCCGCCAGGAAGGGCAGGGAAGACACGCCGAACAAGGGGTACTTGCTGGCCAGCGCGCCGGCGAAGGCGTCGCCGGCATCTACCTGGCGTGCTTGCACCGCATCTATCATGTCGGCCGACTTGATCCCTTTGGACGCGTCATAGCTGGCATCGATGATCACCTTGCCCGCCGTCTTGGCGCGAACCAGGTCGGCAAAGGTGGACACGCCTTGCCCGGGCATGGATGTGGGCGGGTATTCGGTGGCCATCGTAAGAGTGGTGGCGGCGTACGCGCCGTGGGCGACGAACGCCATGGCGATACCCGCCATCAGGCGGAGGGTAGGACAACCTTGCATGCGCGGCTCCTGGTCGAGGGGAAATCCTGGTCTGGACACGCGGAACGGCGCAAGGGGCGCCCGGGCCTGTGCCTGGCCGATGCCGCAAAGCGTACGGCCTGTGCAAGGACTCGCCTATACGGGCTTTCGGCAATGCGCGGACTTTTTTGGGGGGGCTGCGGACGCGCGGTATTTACGCGATGGGCAGGCCGTGCATCTTCAGGAAAGACAGCTTGTCCCAGTACCCTCGTTGGAAAACGATCCGGCCGTTGCGCACGGTAAAGAACCCACAGCCGCGCAAGCCCAAGGGATCGCGCCACTCCAGGGCTGCGACCTCGCCTGCGTCGTGGATCGTCTCCACGATACAGGTCATGTCGGCCTGGGCGAACTCCCGTTCGAACATCGCCTTTATGGCATCGCGTCCGACAATCGGTTCCTGGGTGACCTGGTGGTTCACTGCCTTTTCATCATAAAGCTCGGCCAGGCCGTCGGCGTCGGCGGCATTGAACCGCTCGACCCAAAGTTCGACAAGCTGCCGCGGAGTCATGTGTATTTCCATTCTGGATAAGCCGGCTGATATTGCGTCGAATGCGGATGGCGCCCACAGGCGCCATGGATGCAGTATCGGGGAAGCCGGCTTGCAAGACCAGCGGAACCGCCAAAAAAAACCGCCCCGAGGGGCGGCTGGCTTTGGCCGGTCAGGCGATCAATAGAACGCCTGGATGCCGGTCTGCGCGCGGCCCAGGATCAGGGCGTGCACGTCGTGGGTGCCTTCATAGGTGTTGACCACTTCCAGGTTCACCAGGTGACGGGCCACGCCGAACTCGTCGGAGATGCCGTTGCCGCCGAGCATGTCGCGAGCCAGGCGGGCGATGTCCAGCGCCTTGCCGCAAGAGTTGCGCTTCATGATCGAGGTGATTTCGACGGCGGCGGTGCCTTCATCCTTCATGCGGCCCAGGCGCAGGCAGCCTTGCAGGGCCAGCGTGATTTCGGTCTGCATGTCGGCCAGCTTCTTCTGGATCAGCTGATTGGCGGCCAGCGGGCGGCCGAACTGCTTGCGGTCCAGGGTGTACTGGCGGGCGGTGTGCCAGCAGGCTTCCGCGGCGCCCACGGCGCCCCAGGCGATGCCGTAGCGGGCCGAGTTCAGGCAGGTGAACGGACCCTTCAGGCCCGACACGCCAGGCATCATCTGGTCGGCGGACACTTCCACTTCGTCCATCACGATTTCGCCGGTGATCGAGGCGCGCAGGCCGACCTTGCCGTGGATGGCCGGAGCCGACAGGCCCTTCATGCCCTTTTCCAGGATGAAGCCGCGGATCTTGCCGTCGAAGTCGCCGCCCACGCACTTGGCCCACACCACGAAGACGTCGGCGATGGGGGAGTTGGTGATCCACATCTTGTTGCCGGTCAGCTTGTAGCCGTCGGCCGTCTTGACGGCGCGGGTTTCCATGCCGCCGGGGTCGGAGCCGTGGTTGGGTTCGGTCAGGCCGAAGCAGCCGATCCATTCGCCGCGGGCCAGCTTGGGCAGGTACTTCTTCTTCTGCTCTTCGCTGCCGAATTCGTTGATGGGCACCATCACCAGCGACGACTGCACGCTCATCATGGAACGGTAGCCGGAGTCGATGCGTTCGACTTCGCGGGCAATCAGGCCGTAGCTGACGTAGTTCAGGCCGGCGCCGCCGTATTCGACGGGGATGGTGGCGCCCAACAGGCCCAGTTCGCCCATTTCGGAGAAGATGGCCGGATCGGTCTGTTCGTTGCGGAATGCGTTCAGCACGCGCGGGGCGAGCTTGTCCTGCGCATAGGCGTAGGCTGCGTCACGCACCATGCGTTCTTCTTCGGTCAGTTGCTGGTCCAGCAACAGGGGGTCTTGCCAGTGAAAGGAAGGATTCGAGGACATGCTGGGTCTCCGCTATGGATTTCGGAATGCTAGAAAGTTTAAACCTAAAATAATTCGGGCGGCAAGCGGCGGATGGAGCGGCGGGCGCCGCCGCTCCATCCCGCCTTCAGTGCTGCGCCTTGAGCGCTGCGTCGCGGATTTTCTCCAGGGTCGTGCCCGGGGTGATGGTTTCCGGATCGATGAAGCAGTGCAAGATGGCCGGCTTGCCGCTGGCCATGGCGCGTTCGAAGGCCGGGCCGAATTGTTCGGTGGTCTCGACGCGTTCGCCGTGCCCGCCGAAGGCGCGGGCATAGTCGGCAAAGTCCGGATTCTTCAGCTCCGTCGCGGAAATGCGGCCGGGATAGTGCTTTTCCTGGTGCATGCGGATCGTGCCGTACATGCCGTTATCCACCAGCACGACGATGATGGGCAGGTCATACTGCACCGCGGTCGCGAATTCCTGGCCGTGCATCAGGAAGCAGCCGTCGCCCGCGAAGCAGATCACGGTCTTGTCGGGCGAGACGCGCTTGGCGCCGACGGCGGCAGGCAGGCCGTAGCCCATGGAACCCGAGGTGGGCGCCAATTGCGTGCCGTAGCGCGTGTAACGGTGGAAACGGTGCAGCCAGGTGGCGTAGTTGCCGGCGCCGTTGGTCATGATGGCATCGGCGGGCAACGTCTTTTCCAGATAGGCCATGACCTGGCCCATCTGCAGCGCGCCGGGCGTCGTGATGGCGCTGGGGTCGCTCCATTTCAGGTAGGACTCGCGCATGACCGGCGTGCCGGCCGCCCAGGCGGGCTGGGCAGGCGCCTTCAGGCCGGCCAATGCCTGCGCGAACGCGGCGGGGGAGGTGTTGATGGCCAGCGTGGGGCGGTAGACGCGCGCCAGTTCGGCGGAATCGGGGTGCACGTGCACCAGCTTCTGCCTGGGCACCGGGATGTCCAGCAGGGTATAGGCCTGGCTGGGGTTTTCCGACATGCGTCCGCCCACGAGCAGGATCAGGTCCGCATCGGCCACGCGCTTGAGCAGCGCCGGGTTGATGCCCAGGCCCACGTCGCCGATGAAGCAGGGATGGTCGGCCGGGAACAGCATCTGGCGGCGGAAGGATACGGCCGTGGGCAGCGCGTGGCGCTGCGCGAAATCGGCGAACTGCTGCACCGCGCGGGCGTCCCAGCGCGTGCCGCCCAGGATGGCGACCGGGTTCGTGGCGTCGGCCAGCAGCTTTTCCAGGTGGGCCAGCTGGCCGGCCGTGGGGGCGGAATCGATGACTTCATAGCGCGGCGCGTCGGCCACCTTGGCGGCTTCGACCAGCATGTCTTCCGGCAGCGCGATCACGACCGGGCCGGGGCGGCCCGAAGTGGCGATGTGGAAGGCGCGCGAAACCAGTTCGGGAATGCGTTCGACCTGGTCGATTTCAGTGACCCATTTGGCCTGCGTGCCGAACACGGCGCGGTAGTCCATTTCCTGGAAGGCTTCACGTTCGCGCATGCCGCGCTCGATCTGGCCGACGAAGAGAATCAGGGGAGTGGAGTCCTGCTTGGCGATGTGCACGCCAGCCAGCGCATTGGACGCGCCGGGCCCGCGGGTCACCATGCAGATGCCGGGTTCGCCGGTCAGCTTGCCGTGGGCGTCGGCCATCATGGCCGCGCCGCCTTCCTGGCGGCACACCGTGACCTTGATGTCCGCATCGTGCAGGCCGTCCAGCACTGCCAGATAGCTTTCGCCGGGGACGCAGAAAACATGTTTGACGCCCTGCGCAACCAACTGGTCGACCAGGATGTGTCCGCCAAGGCGGGATTCTTGCTGGGACATGGGGGTGGTAGTCATGATGAGCCGAGGTTAGGACATCCGAGCATAATGTTCCTTGATCGCACAATGCAATTGATAAAATTGCACAATCTATTGACCCACCGGCACGACCTGCCATGCTGCGCCGCGGCAAGAACCGCGCGCCCTGGCGCGGCGGCGCTGCTTGCACCTGGCGGTTCCCGCTCCATGAGAAACGGCATTCCCAACCTGAGCGCCTTGCAGGCGTTTGAAGCTTCGGCCCGCCTGGGCAGCTTTTCCCGCGCGGCCGAGGAACTGTCCCTGACGCACAGCGCCGTCTACCGGCAGGTTGCCAGCCTGGAGGCGCGCCTGGGCGTCCAGCTGTTCACGCGGGTACGGCGGCGCATCGTGTTGACCGACCACGGGGCGGAGTACGCCGGCCGCATCCGTCACCATCTGGACCAGATCGAAAAGGACACCTTCGGTCTGGTCAGCCGCACCGGCATGGGCCGCAGCATCCACATCGCCGTGGTGCCCACGCTGGCCACCACCTGGCTGATACCGCGCCTGGCGGACTTCCAGCGCGAACACGGCGACATCACGGTCAGCCTGTCCGTGCGCACGCTGCCGTTCCAGTTCAAGGACCAGCCCTTCGATGGCGCGCTGTACCACGGGGACGGATTGTGGCCGGGCACGCAGGGCGTGCTGCTGTTTCCCGAACGCGAGCTGGTGCCGGTATGCGCGCCGGAATTGTCGCAGCGCAAGCCGGAACCGGGCGCCAGCGCGCTGGCGGGCATGACGCACCTGCATTTGGCGTCACGGCCGGATGCCTGGCGCCAATGGTATGGGGCGAACAACCATCTGTACGGTCCTCACGCTGCCGGCGGGCCGCGCTACGAGCTTTTCACCATGGTGATGGCTGCGGTGCAGGCGGGCCTCGGGGTCGGGTTGATGCCGCGCTTCCTGGCCCAGCCTGCGCTGGACCAGGGCACGCTGGTGATGCCTGTGCCGCAATCGCTGTCGGTGAGCCAGGGCTATTACTTCGGCTATCCGCAGCGCAGTGAACGTTCCGAGGCGCTGAAGCTCTTCGAGAGCTGGCTGAAGACCGCCGCCGCGGGCGTGGGCGGACGCTGAGCCGTAGAATCCAGGCATGCCCGAAACCCGTCCGCCGCTTCAATCCCAGGCCGATATCGACGCCTTCATCGATGCCGTATGGCTCGAGGACGGCCTGTCGGCCAATACCCTGGCCGCCTACCGGCGCGACCTGACCGGCTTCGCCCGCTGGCTGGAAGACCCGGAGGCCTACGCGCGCGAAATGGCCGATCGCCATGGCGAGGTCGCGCAGGCTCACGCGCTGCCTGCCGGACCGGCCAAACCCTTGCGCGATGCCGGCAAGGCCGACATCGAAGCCTGGTTCGCCTTTCGCCACGAGGAAACGCGTGCCACCACGGCCAACCGCCGGCTGGCCGCGCTGCGCCGCTTCTATGCCTGGGCCCTGCGGGAGCACCGCGCCGAACGCGATCCCTGCCTGACGCTGATCGCCGCCAAGCAGCCGCCGCGCATGCCCAAGACGCTGTCGGAGCAGCAGGTGGACGCCTTGCTGCGCGCGCCCGACCTGGAGCAGGCCCGCGGCCTGCGCGACCGCGCCATGTTGGAGACGCTTTACGCTACCGGCCTGCGCGTGTCCGAGCTGGTCGGCATGCGCACGCTGGATGTGAGCCTGAACGAGGGCGTGGTGCGGGTGGTGTTGGGCAAGGGCGGCAAGGACAGGCTGGTGCCATTGGGCGCCGAGGCCGCGCATTGGATCGACCGGTACCTGAAGTCTGGACGGCCGGAACTGGCTGCCGGCCGCGTCAGCGACGCGCTGTTCATCACGGGCCGGGCCGAGGCGATGTCCCGCCAGGCGTTCTGGCAGCTGGTGAAGAAATACGCCTTGCAGGCCGACGTGCGCGCGCCGCTGTCGCCGCATGTGCTGCGGCACGCCTTTGCCACCCATTTGCTGAACCATGGGGCAGATCTGCGCGTGGTGCAGATGTTGCTGGGCCACGCCGACATCTCCACCACGCAGATCTATACGCACGTCGCGCGCGAGCGTCTGAAGGCGCTGCATGCGGCGCATCATCCGCGTGGCTAGCCCCCTGCGACGTTCTCACAATTCTTCTTTCACACATACTCATGAGCAAAGCCCGCCACGTTTCTGAAACCCCCGCCACGCAGTTCCTCAAGCAGAACAAGGTGGCGTACACGGAACACACCTACGATTACGTGGACCACGGCGGCGCGGGCGAAGCCGCCCGTCAATTGGGCCTGGATCCGCATGCGGTGGTAAAGACCCTGGTGATGGAAGACGAGTCCGCCAAGCCCCTGATCGTCGTCATGCACGGCGACCGCGAGGTTTCCACCAAGAACCTGGCGCGCCAGGCAGGCCTGAAGCGGGTCGAGCCCTGCAAGCCCGAGGTGGCGCAACGCCATTCGGGCTACCAGGTGGGCGGCACCTCGCCTTTTGGCACGCGCAAGAAAATGCCGGTGTGGGTCGAGGCTGAAGTACTGGATTACCCCGTGGTCTACATCAACGGCGGCCGGCGCGGTTATCTGATCGGCATCGATCCCAAGGTCCTGGTCAGTCTCCTGGGCGCCAAGGGCGTGTCCGTCGCGCTGGAGTAGCCGCCGACCCGCGTGTTGGCCCTCCGCGTGGTATCCCCATACCACCTCCCAGGCCGGCGGCCGCGCCACAATAGGGGCGTAGATCAAGAACCGGGCCCGGCCACGGGCGCTGAACCGGCTTTCCGCCATCCCTAGGAGACAAACATGAGCAAGCGACTGTTGATGCTGGTCGGCGACTACGCCGAGGATTACGAGACCATGGTGCCGTACCAGACCCTGCTGACGGTGGGGCACACGGTGCACGCGGTATGTCCGGACAAGAAGGCCGGCGACACCATCGCGACCGCGATCCACGATTTCGAGGGCGCGCAGACCTATACCGAAAAGCGCGGCCACAATTTCGCGCTGAACTACGACTTTGATCGCGTCGAGCCGTCGTCCTACGACGGCCTGGTCATCCCGGGCGGCCGCGCGCCGGAGTATCTGCGCCTGAATGAAAAGGTGCTGGACATCGTGCGTGCCTTTGATCAGGCGGGCAAGCCCATCGCGGCGGTCTGCCATGGGGCGCAGCTGTTGGCTGCAGCCGGCATCCTGAAGGGCCGCACCTGCTCCGCGTATCCGGCGTGCGCGCCCGAAGTGCGGCTGGCGGGCGGCACCTACGCCGAAATCGGCATCGATCAGGCCTACACCGACGGCAACCTGGTGACGGCACCGGCCTGGCCCGCGCATCCTGCCTGGATGTCGCAATTCCTGGCGGTGCTGGGCACCAAGATCACGCCCTGATTCTCCAGGAAAAAATGCCCTCGCGCCGTGCGCGATGAGGGCATGCAAAAGCGCCAGGGGCGGCATTTCTGCCGCCCCTGGCGCTTTTGCATCATCGTGTGCCGGTCACGCGAAGTCGAGCACGACGCGGCCTTCGATCTGGCCGCGGCGCATGCGGTCGAACACGTCGTTGATGTTCTCCAGGCTTTCGGTGGCCACGGTGGCGTGGACTTTGCCTTCCTCGGCGAATTGCAGCGACTCCTGCAGGTCCAGGCGCGAACCTACGATGGAGCCGCGGACGGTGACGCCATTAAGCACCATGTCGAAGATCGAGAGCGGGAAGTCTCCCGGGGGCAGGCCGTTGAGCGCCACGGTGCCGCCGCGGCGCACCATGCCCAGCGCCTGTTCGAAGGCCTTGGGAGACACGGCCGTGATCAGCGCGCCGTGCGCGCCGCCGATTTCGCGTTTCAGATAAGCCGCCGGATCGGTGGACTTGGCGTTGACCGTGACCTCGGCGCCCAGGCGGCGGGCGAAGTCCAGCTTGGTGTCGTCGATGTCCACCGCGGCCACGTTCAGTCCCATGGCCTTGGCGTACTGCACCGCCATGTGCCCCAGCCCGCCGATGCCCGAGATGACCACCCAGTTGCCTGGGCGGGTATCCGTCATCTTCAAGCCCTTGTAAACGGTGACGCCAGCGCACAGTACGGGCGCGACCTCGACGAAGCCGACGTTCTTGGGCAGCAGGCCCACATAGTTCGCGTCAGCGAGCGCGTACTCGGCAAAGCCGCCGTTCACGGAGTAGCCCGCGTTCTTTTGCTGTTCACACAGCGTTTCCCAGCCGCCCAGGCAGTGCTCGCAATGCCCGCAGGCAGAGTAAAGCCAGGGGATGCCGACCCGGTCGCCTTCCTTGACATGGGTGACACCGGCGCCCACGGCGACGACGTGGCCGACGCCTTCGTGGCCAGGGATGAAGGGTGGGTTGGGTTTGACGGGCCAGTCGCCTTCGACGGCATGCAGGTCGGTGTGGCATACCCCGCAGGCTTCGATCTTTACCAGCAGTTCGCCCGGACCGGGGCGGGGCACCGCGACTTCTTCGATTGCCAGGGGCTTGCCGAATGCTCGTGCAACCGCCGCTTTCATGGTTTTATCCATCACTGCCTCCGAAGTCTGATCAAGATTCCTTATGCTCGAACGTGGACGCATTCCCGACCATGATTTATATCAACAGGGCCGCTTGCGCATGGGCAGCGGAAACGTGTGGTTTCACAATGAGGCGGCAAGCTGCTGAAGTTCTGGGGCCGTCGCCGCGCCTTGCCGCGGGCGCGTCAACCGGCGTACAGTGAGCCGTAGCTATCCCGGCCCCGTTTCGAGTTCCAGGAGCTCCCATGTGTGAAATCTTCATCCGCGCCAGCGAGCAGTCGTACGCGCCCGAAACCCGTTCGTTGCGGCTGCACGGCGTGGCCACCAGCCTGCGGCTGGAGCGGCTGTTCTGGCAAGTGCTGGAAGAAATCGCGGGCCGCGACGGCATGCGCGTGACGCAGCTGATCGAACGTTTGTACGACGAACTGATCGAGTACCGCGGCGAGGCCGCCAACTTCACTTCTTTCCTGCGCGTGTGTTGCCTGCGCTATCAGTTGCTGCAGGCAGAGGGCCGCATTCCGCGGGATGCCGCTGTGCCGATCCGCTCGCTCAATCCGCAAGCCGTGTTGGAGGGCCTGCCGCCCACGCTGTATGACACGGAGCCGCTACGTCCCAAGCGCAAGGCGGCATAACCCGCCGGCGGTCATTCCGGGCTGCGCCGGAAAAAGCAAAGGGCCCGACTTGTCGGGCCCTTTTGCCGAGGTCGCCGCCAACGGCGGTGGGCCTTCAGCCTCCGGACTGGATCGATGCCAACGCGACTTCGTTCTGGACGATGCGGCGGATGCGCACCGCATCGCCGATGCGCGACAGCTTGCCTTGCGAATCCAGCAATACGATGGCCAGGTCGCGGCCGTTGATGCGCGCCAGCATGACCAGGCATTCGCCGGCTTCATTGATGTAGCCCGTCTTGGACACCTTGATATCCCAATCGGGCTTGCGCACCAGCAGGTTGGTGTTGCGGAAGGTCTGCGTGCGGTTGTTGACCTCGACTTCGTACTCGGTGTCGGTGGAGTAGCGGTGGATCAGCGGGCGTTGGGATGCTGCGCGCAGCAGGCGGGCCAGGTCGTGCGGCGACGAGACGTTGTCGCTGGACAGGCCGGTGGGTTCGATGAAACGCGTGCTGGTCATGCCCAAGGCTTGCGCTTTGGCGTTCATGGCGGCCACGAAAGCGGGCAAGCCGCCCGGGTAATGGCGGCCGAGCGCGTTGGCGGCGCGATTTTCGGACGACATCAGCGCCAGGTGCAGCATGTCGCCGCGCGACAGCTTGGTGCCCACGCGCAGGCGCGACGTGGTGTGCTTGAGGCCGTCGACGTCTTCGTCGGTGATCTCCAGCATTTCATCCATGGGCAGGTTGGCGTCCACCACCACGACGGCGGTCATCAGCTTCGAGATGGAAGCGATGGGACGCACGACGTTTTCGTTCTTGGCGAAGATGACCGTGGAGGTTTCCAGGTCTTGCACGTAGGCGGTGCTGGAGCGCAGCGCGGCGGCTTCGGCGCGCACTGAAGTAGCGGGCGGCGGCATGGCGGCCGAACCCAGCGCGGCGGCGGCAGCGGCGCGCTGCGCGCGGGAGGGCTTGTTCGGCTTGCCATTCTTGCCGGCGGCGGCGCCCTTCTTGGGCGGAGTGCCCTTGGCTGCGACCTGTTTGCCGCCCTTGGGAGCGGCGGCCTTCTTGCCGGAGGAAGATTTGGGGGGAGCCTTTTTGGCGGAGGAGGCGGCTTGTTTGCCCGAGGCGCTCTTGCCGGAGCTGGCCTTGGGGGCCGGAGCCTTCTTGGCTTGTTGCGCCTTGCAGGCCGACGATTTGGCGTTGGTCTTGCAGGGGTCGGTATTCTTTGCTGCTTGCGCGGCGGGGGGCAGGAGCGCGCACACCGCCAGCGCCGCAGGCGCTATCGCGTTCGCAATCGCACGTTTCCAGGAAAATGCCATGGTTTGAGCTGGCTTGTCAGTCTGTCAGTAAATGTTTCTTAAGCCGGCGTTTCGTCGGGCCAGGAAAAGTCCAGATGAATTAGAGGCTTACGCGTCGAATTTAAACAGCAATTTCAAGTCGTGCGCAAGACGATTCGCTATCATCGTCGAAAAAAATATTAGTGACGTATTGACGTCGCTTCAATTCGTCACAAGACAAGTCCGAGAAGCTAACGGCACGCCGCGCGTGAGCGTAGCCCGGATTAACCCTCATCTGGCTGAACGCGCGGCTTTTATCCCTGGGACCGGGACGGACACGCCCGCGGGCGAGGATGCGCCATACGGGGGCGCGCTGCGTGCGCGGGGAAAAGAAAAGCGCCGGAATCGACGCTGGAGATGGCCTCGCCGGGTGGAATCGAACCACCAATTGACCCTTAGGAGGGGCCGGTTATATCCATTTAACTACGGCGAGACGATGTGGGATCTGGCGGCAGCGCGGGCCACAGGGGCCATGCCTGCTCACTAAGGCCTTGATATCGCTACGAAACTTCCGGCCCTGAGTTTAGCACTGGCGGCGCGGGCTTCGGCGCAGGACGCAAGTCTATCAGCAGGCGGCGCAAGCCCCAAATCCAGAGCCTCGGCTTCGATGCCCGGACCCGACCTTCAATGGGGATATTCCCGGAGTCCGGACGCTATTTGTATATGATGTCCGAGTCCCGCGCTGCGCGCCGGACCGTCCCGAGGAGGGGGCGACGAACCAAAACAACGAAAAACGGGTTTCATGTCTAGCCAAACCGATACGAATTTCATCCGTACCCTGATCGTGGGCACGCTGGTCGTGCTGCTCGCCATGGGGGTGCGGGCCACCTTCGGCCTGTTCATGCAACCCATGGGCCTGGCGCAGGGCTGGGGGCGCGAGGTGTTCTCCATGGCCTTCGCGCTGCAGAACCTGGTGTGGGGGGTGGCCTGTATCTTCATGGGCGTCCTGGCCGACCGCTACGGCTCGGGCCGCACCATCGCCTTGGGCGCGCTGCTGTACATGCTGGGCATGATAGGCACGCGCTTCGCTACCGACGAAGCCACGCTCTACCTGACGGCCGGCGTGCTGGTCGGCCTCGGCCAGGCCGGCACGACCTTCCCGGTGATCCTGCCAGTGGTGGCCCGCGCGGTGCCGCCGGCCTACCGCAGCACGGCCATGGGCATCGCCAGCGCCGGAGGGTCCCTGGGCCAGTTCGCCGTGGTGCCCACCGGCCAGGTCTTGATCAGCGGCCTGGACTGGCCGGGCGCATTGTGGGTGCTGTCGCTGTTCGTCGCCTGCGGCGCGCCTCTTGCCTATTTCCTGCGCGGACGTCCCCAAGCCCACACCGGGCCGCAGCAATCGCTGGCCTCGGCGGTCAAGCAGGCGGTGCGCCACCCTTCGTTCCATTTCCTGTTCTGGAGCTATTTCGTCTGCGGTTTCCATACGGCCTTCATCACGCTCCACCTCCCGGCGTACGTCTCCGACGGCGGCCTGAGCGCGGGGCAGGGCGCAACCGCCATCGCGCTGATCGGGTTGTTCAACGTGCTGGGTTCGTTCTATGCGGGCAAGCTGGGCGGCAAGTACAGCAAGAAGCGTCTGCTGGCCGTGGTGTACGGCATGCGCGCTTTCGGCATCCTGCTGTTGCTGTGGCTGCCATTGTCGCCATGGGTGCTGTACGCGTTCGCTGCGTGGATGGGATTGTTCTGGCTGGGGACCGTGCCGCTTACGCAGGGTCTGATCGGCCAGATCTACGGATTGCGCTACGCGGCCACCTTGTCGGGCATTGTCTTCCTGGGGCACCAACTGGGCAGTTTCATCGGCGTATGGCTGGGCGGGTATGCCTATGCCAAGACCGGCAACTACGACGCAGTCTGGTGGCTGGGCGTGGCGCTTGCCATCATTGCTGCGCTGTTGTGCCTGCCGGTGCGTGAACAGCCGGTGGCCCAACCCGCCGCTGCCTGATTCCAGGATCGCCAATGAAATCCTCCGCGCATTCCGCACCCGCCTCCCGCCGCCATCGCGGCTGGCGGGTCGCGGGCGTGCTTGCGCTGGCCGCCGTCCTGGGCCTGGCGTTCTGGGGCTACACCCTCCCCGAAATGCAGATCCACTGGGAAAACCTGGCCGCGCTCTGCGGCTTCTAGGCGCATTTTCCGATCTGCCTCGCGGTATCCTACGGCGGTATTTCTTCCATCATTCCGCGCCGCTACTCCGCGGCGCTCCGGGTGCCCATGCAGGACTCATCGCCTTCCTATCCCGATCTATCGCTGCCGGCCATCGGCGGCATGTCCGCCGCCGATACGCTCGTGCTGACGGTGAACAACCGGCTGTCGCGCCGCCTGACGCTGGAGCTGGCGGGGCTGCTGCGCCAGGAGCGCCAGGTCAGCGAATTGCCGCGCATCCTGCCCTTGTCCGCATGGCTGGCCGATGCCGCCAACGAACTCGCGTTCGAGGCAGATGACGAAGTGCCTGCTTACCGGCTGGACAGTTTTGCCACGCAATTGGTATGGACCGAGGCAATCCGAGCCGAAGAGGCCGAACGCGTGTTGCTGGATGCCAGCCAGGCCGCGCGCCTGTCCATGGATGCGGACCTGCTCATGGACGAATGGGAACTGCAGGTGCCTTCGGGGGCGGACACCGATGAGTACCGCGGTTTTGCGAAATGGCGCGCGCGCTATCGCCAAGTGCTGGCCGGCATCGATGCCGAGGACGCCAACCAAGGCTACGCGCGCGTGCTGCGGGCGTTGCAGGACGGGCGCCTGCCTATTCCGCAACACTTGGTGCTGGCTGGGTTCACAGACATCTCGCCGCGATTCCGCCGGCTGCTGCGCGCCTTCGAAGAGCAGGGCGCGGCCGTTGTGCAATGGCGGGATGCGCAGCGGATCGAAACGGCGGCGCGCCGGTTCGAAGCGGCGGATCAAGGCGCGGAATGGCGCGCCGCCGCGGCCTGGGCGGCCGAACGCCTGAAGGCGCATCCTCATGGCCGCTATGCCATCGTTTCGCCGCAGCTGGAGGCGGAGTCGCCTTTCGCCCGCCGTGTGCTGAGTCAGGCCCTGGCCGGACGCGGTGGCGAACCCGCCTTTGCGTTCAACGTGGCGGTGGGCCGGCCTTTGAACGAATGGCCCATGGCGCGCGCCGCGCTCGCGTGGCTGCGCGCGTTGGCCGAATGCGCGCCAGGCAAGGGCTGCGGCGTCGAGGTGCTTGGCGCGGCGTTGCTGGGCGGACATTGCGCGGGCGATGTGCGCGACCGCGCGCGGCTGGCCTCGATTGATGCGCGCTGGCGGCGTCAGGCGCAGTTGCACGTCAGTCCGCAGGACTGGCGCAGGCTGTTGGCGGACCTGCCGCTGTTGGCGCCGGCCTGGAGCCAGGCCATGGAGATATGGACGCAGGGAGGCCGCCAGGCCACCTGCGATGTGTGGATGCTGCGCATGAAAGCCGCCCTGATGGCGTTGGGCTTTCCCGGCGAGGGCGTGCTGGATAGCGTCGGCTATCAGGTGATGGGCGCGTTGGGCGACGCGCTGGGCAGCTTTTCCGCGCTGGCGCCGGCCGCCGGCCGCCTTGGGGGCGTGGCGGCGGTGAACCTGCTGGAAAGCGTGGCGCGTTCCGCTTCTTTCCAGCCGCAGCGCGACCCGCTGGCGCGCCTGGACGTGCTGGGTTTGCTGGAAGCGGAAGGGGGCTATTGGGACGGCGTCTGGCTATTGGGCCTGACCGACGATGTGCTGCCCGCATCGCCCAAGCCCAATCCGCTCCTGCCGCTGGCCGTGCTGCGCCAGGCCAAGGCGCCGCGCGCCACGCCGGAACGCGAACGCGAATGGGCCGAGGGCATGCACGCCGCCCTCTGCCGCTGCGCGCCCGAGATCATCGTCAGCCATGCCCACATGGATGGCGAACGTGAACTGCGCCCGTCGCCATTGATCGCGCTGGCGGAACTGACGGACTGGACGCCCGCTGTGGCGCAAGCCCAGGCCGTCTTGCCGCAAGAATCGCTGGATGACGCCCAAGGCCCGGCGCTGGCTGCCGGCAATCGGGGCGGCGGGGGGCTGGACGTGCTGGACACGCAGGCGCGCAATCCGCTGTGGGCATTCGTGCGGCATCGCCTGGGCGGACGCGAAATGGCGCCTTATGCCGATGCGGCCACCGTCAACGTGCGCGGCCAGTTCCTGCACAAGGCGCTGGAATTGGTGTGGGGCATGATGCCCGACCAGGACGCGCTGCACGAGATCATGGCCACGGGCCGTTTGCCTGCCTTGCTGGAGCAAGCGGTGGCGCAGGCCGCGGACGAAGAGCTGCAAGACTATGCGCCCGCCTTGAAGACGCTGGAATGCCAGCGCGCCCAGGCCGTGCTGGCGTCCTGGCTGGACATGGAGGCGCAGCGTTTGCCCTTCGCGGTGGCGCAGGTAGAAAAGAACCATCAATGGCAACGTGGCGCGCTCAGCCTGAAACTGCGGCTGGACCGCATCGACACACTGGGCGATGGCCGCAATGTCATCGTCGACTACAAGACCGGCGTGGCGGCAGCCAAGCCCGAACCGGACTGGTCGCGCAGCCGCCCCGTGAACGTGCAATTGCCGTTTTATGCGTCGGTGCTGGCGGATGCGGCTGGCGGCGAAGTGGCCGGCCTGGTGCTGGCGCAGATCCATGCGCGCCAGGTGGCCGCGCAAGGCCTGGCCGATGAGGACCTGGGCGTGCCTGGCGTCACGTTGGCAAGCGAGAGCAAGTACTTCGACGGCCTGAGCTGGGTGGAGATACGGCAGCGCTGGCGCACGGCCATCGAAGCCCTGGCCGACGAGTATGCCGCAGGTCATGCGGCCAACGTGGCGTACCGCCGCGACGATCTGAAATACTGCGATGCATTGCCGTTCCTGCGTTTGCATCTGGACGATGAGGACGCATGAGCCATGGCTGAACAAGAACGCTTGCCGCACGACCACGTGGCGCGCGCCGACGCGCTGGATCCGACGCGCTCGTTCCTGGTGCAGGCGCCTGCGGGCTCCGGCAAGACCGAGCTGCTCACGGACCGTATCCTGGCGCTGCTGGCGACAGTGAACCGTCCGGAAGAAATCGTCGCTATCACTTTCACGCGCAAGGCTGCTTCCGAAATGCATGCGCGCGTGCTGAGCAAATTGCGCCGCGGACTGGACGCGCCGCCCGAAGCCATGCACGAGCGCCGCAGCTGGGATCTGGCCCGCGCCGCGCTGGCGCGCAACGAAGCGCAGGGCTGGCATCTGCTGGATCATCCCGCGCGGCTGGCGATACGCACCATCGACTCTTTCTGCGCGGGTTTGGTGCGCAGCATGCCGTGGCTGTCGGAACTGGGCGGCATGCCCGAGATCACCGACGATGCGCGCGCCCATTACGAGGCCGCCGCGCGCGCCACCCTGGATCTCGCCGACGACTACGAAGCCGTGCGCATCTTGCTCAAGCACCTGGACGTGGACGTGCAGGCGGCCAAGGAGGCCATCGCCAGCATGCTGGGGCAGCGCGACCAATGGCTGCCGCTGCTGCGTCACGGATCCGACAGGGCAGGCATGGAAGCCATGCTGGCCGAGGCCATCGGGGAAGACCTTGATGCGCTTTGCGAAGCGATGCCTTATGGCTGGGCCGAGGCGCTCTGTGGCCCGGCGCGGCTGGCCGCCACGAGCCTGCAGGATGGCGAAGGCGAAAACAAGCTGCTGGCTTTGCTGGACTGGACCGAAGAACTGCCGCCGGACGCCGACGCGCTTGATCAATGGCAAGCCGTCGCGCATCTGCTGCTGACCGGCACGGGTACCCTGCGCAAGACCGTCAACAAAAACCTGGGCTTCCCGCCCAAGTGCGCGCACAAAGAACCGTTCGTGGCTTGGTTGGAATCCGCCGACCCCGACGCGGCCTGGGTGCGGCGCCTGCATGCGGTGCGCGACGTGCCCATGCCGCATTTCACTGATGCCCAATGGGAAGTGCTGGGCGCGCAGCTCATGACCTTGGCGTTGGCGGTGGCGCAATTGCGGCTGCGTTTTGCCGACACCGGCGAGGTGGATTTCATCGAGATCGCGCAACGCGCGGCGGCCGCGCTCGGCAGCGCCGACGATCCGGGCGAACTGCTGCTGAAGCTGGACGCCTCGATCCGCCATCTGCTTATCGACGAATTCCAGGACACCAGCCAGACCCAGTTGGACCTGCTGCGCACGCTCACCTCGGGCTGGCAGCAGGGCGATGGTCGCAGCCTGTTCCTGGTGGGCGACCCGATGCAGTCCATCTACCGCTTCCGCAAGGCGGAAGTGGGCCTCTTCCTGGAGGTCGCGGACATAGGCGTGGGCGAACTGCAGCCGGATTTCCTTAACCTCACCGACAATTTCCGTTCGCAGGCGGGCATCGTCGAATGGGTGAACCAATCGTTTGCGCAACTGCTGCCGCGGCGCAGCGATGCGGCGGCGGGGGCGATTGCCTACAGTCCGTCCACTGCCTTTCACGAAGCGCTGCCGGAACCGGCAGTGCGTTTCCATCCGGCATGGTCGCGCGAGGGCGCGGCCCCCGCCGAAACCCAGGCCGAAGATATCGCGGTGGAACTGGTGCGCCAGGCCCTGATCGATCACAAAGGCGCCAAGCATCCCGTCGCCGTGCTGGTGCGGGCTCGCAGCCACCTGGGCAACCTGACCCGGAGGCTGGCCCAGGAAGGAATACGCTGCCGCGCGGTGGACCTGGTGCCGCTGGCGCTCAGGCCCGTGGTGGCCGATCTGGTGCAATTGGTGCGCGCCCTGTCGCACCCGGGCGACCGCCTGGCCTGGCTCTCTGTGCTGCGCGCGCCGTATTGCGGCTTGACGCTGACCTCTTTGCAGCGCCTTTTCGGCGACGATCACATCACGCCGGTGCCGGTGCTGCTGGAGCGCGCGCTGCGCATCCCGCCGCAGACTTCGTCGCAGGCCGCGCCGCCAACAGTCACCAGCGCGCCGCAGGGGTCCTTGTTCGACGCGGCGCCCGAATCGCCCGAAGCGCCATCTGCGCAGAGCGTGCTGGGCGCGGATGAATTCGAGCGCCTGCGCCAGGTGGCGGAAATTTTGCTCGACAAGCGCAATGCCTCGGGCGCCATGCCATTCGCGGCCTGGGTGGAATCGCTATGGCGCCGATTGGGCGGCCCGGCGCTATACGCCGGCCTGTCCGTCGCCAACGACGCGGAAAGCCTGTTCCAGCTGGTCGAGCGCCTGGCGCCGCACGGCGCCATCGACGTGGCGGCGCTGGATGCGGGCATCGCGCGCCTGTTCGCCGCGCCGGACGCGGCGGACGAAGACGCGGGCGCGGTCGAGATCATGACCATGCACAAGTCCAAAGGCCTGCAATTCGAAACGGTCATTCTTTACGGCCTGCACCGCGCGCCGCGCGGCGACCAGGCGCCGCTGGTGCGCTTTGAACAGAGCGGCGGCCGCGTGTTGTTCGGTCCGGTCAAGCCGCGCGCCGAGACCGAGGCGGATCCCTTGTCGCGCTACCTGGGGGCGCGCGAAGCGCGCCGCGCGTCATATGAAATCGACCGTCTGCTGTACGTGGCGGCAACGCGGGCGCGCAAGCGCCTGCATCTGGTGGGCCACGTATCGGTGGACGAGGCCAGCGGCCAGGCCAAGACGCCGTCGTCCTCCAGCCTGCTGGGACGCCTGTGGCCTTGCCTGACCGTGCCAGTCCCGCCGCCGCTGGATGGCGTAGCCATTGCGCAAGCGGAAGACGGCCCCGAATGGCAGGGCGAGCCATTGCGGCGCGTGGACCGCGATGGCCTGGCGCAGCTGGCGCGCTTGGCGGACGTGGCGGTCAGCCCGGGCTTTGGCGCCGCGGCGCGCGGCGTCTGGGGCGAGGGCGGCGAACATCCCGCCTGGCAACTCGAAGCCGGTTACGACGCGGCCATCGGCACCTTGTCGCACGCGTGGCTGGCGCGCATCGGCCAGGACGGCGTGCAGGCCTGGTCCGCGGATGCGCTGGCCCAGCGTCTGCCCGCCATGCGCCGTCAATTGACGCGCGCAGGCATACCCGCCAGCCAGGCGGACGCGGCCTCCGAAGCCGTGCTGGAAACCTTGCAAGCGACCTTGGCCGACGAACGCGGCCTGTGGCTGTTGTCGCAATCCGGCGCGCGCCGTGAATGGCCCCTGATCGACGCCGCGGGCAAAGTGTCCGTGATCGATCTCGCGCTCAGCACCGAGGACGGCTGGCTCATCGTCGACTACAAGACCGGCCGGCCGCATCCAGGCGAGTCACCGGCAGCCTTCGCCGCGCGCATGCGGCAACGGCACGGCGACCAGCTGCTGCGCTACTGCGCGCAGGTCACGGCATTGGATGGCCGCGCCGCGCGGGCTGCGCTGTACTTCCCGCGGGCTCGCGCCTGGATCGACCTGTAGCGCGGACCGCCGTCCAGGCGGCCGTCAGGTGAACGAGCGCACCGAGTTGTTGATGCCTCGTGCGCAATCGAACACCAGCGGTCCCAGGCGTGCCAACGCCTCTTCCAGGGTCCAACGGCTGGTCGGCGCCACGATGTGCACGGCCGCAACGGGCGTGCCGCGCTGGCTCATGATGGGCGCGGCAATCGTCATATCGCCCAGGAACAGTTCTTCCTTGTTGTGGGCGATGCCTTCGCGCCGCGCCTGCCGGACGATCTCCATCAGCTTTACCGGATCCGTTTCGGTCCATTGCGTATGGCGCTGCAGCGCGGAGGCATCCAGGATGGCCTGCGCCTGTTCGTCAGGCAGTGCGCCCAGATAGGCGCGGCCGCTGGCCGTGCAGTACATCGGGATGCGGCTGCCGATGGGCATGTGGATGGGGATGAACTTTGCCGCCACCACGCGGGATACATACACCATCTCGTGGTCCAGGGGTTCGGTCAGGTTGACGGTTTCCCCGGTGATATTGGACAGCTCGGCCAGGAAGGGGTTGGCAGCTTCGACCAGGGGATCGGCAGCGATGTAGTTGTAGCCCAGCTCCAGCACGCGCAGCGTGGGACTGAATTTCCGCGTCTTGGGCGATTTGCTGATAAGGCCCAGCTTTTCAAGCGTGTACACCGTGCGCTGGGCCGTGCTGACGCTTGTGCCCACGGCTTGCGCCACTTCCGACAGCGACATTGCGCTTTGCGCGCCGCGAAACGCGAAGAGGACCTTCAGCCCTCTCGCGAACGAGTGATTGAACATGCCATCGTCGACATCCAATTCGGCCTGTTCCAGCATTTTTGGCTCCTCGTTTTCCCGTATTTTGAGTGTCAATTACCGCCTAGCGATAATAATAAACCTCAGTACGGGATTTTACTATTGCCCAAAGCATATTAGCTCCAATATCCTGCGCTCATTCATCTGTTTTGCCGGAGTGTGTGAGCATGGGGCAGGGCCAGAAAACAGCGGGAACGCCGATCCTCCAGATCCAGAACGTCACGAAGACGTTCGGCGCATCGGCGGCATTGAAAGGTGTCAGCCTGGATGTGCGCGAAGGAGAGTTTCTGACCTTGTTGGGGCCCAGCGGCTGCGGCAAGACCACGCTCATCCGGATCATCGCGGGCTTTGAAACGCCCACTTCCGGCGAGGTGAAGATAGACGGACAGTCGATCCTGTCAGCGCCCCCGTACCGCCGCCCGCTGGGCATGGTGTTCCAGAACCTGGCTCTGTTCCCGCACCTCACCGTTGCCGAGAACATCGGCTACGGCTTGCGGATGCGGCGCGAAACGTCCGCCGGCATCCGCGGCAAGGTGGAGCGATCGCTGGCGATGGTCGGCCTGGAAGGTTATGGGGCGCGCTACATCGGCCAGATTTCGGGCGGGCAAAAGCAGCGCGTGGCGCTGGCGCGCGCCATCGTCATGGAACCCCGGGTGCTGCTGCTGGACGAGCCGCTAGGCGCGCTGGACATGAAGATCCGGCGCCAGATGCAGACCGAGCTGAAGCTGATCCAGGAAAAGCTGGGTACTACCTTTATCTTCGTGACGCACGATCAGGAAGAGGCGCTGACCATGTCCGATCGCGTCGCCGTGTTCCGCAACGGCCTGATCGACCAGGTCAGCGATCCCGCCACCATCTACGAAAACCCTCAGACCCGCTTTGTTGCGGAGTTCGTGGGGGACACGAATTTCTTCGAAGGAGTGGTGCAGGCCGGCGCGACCCGCCTGGATTGCGCGGAACTCGGTTGCGGATTCGATTTGCCGGGCACGCGTTTTAGCGCGGGCAGCGCCGTGGGCGTATCGCTACGGCCGCAGCACCTGAAGCTGGCGCCTGCCGGCAGTGCGCGCCTGCAAGCCCGTGTGGAGCGCCGCGTCTATGCCGGGCAGAACACCCGTGTCTGGCTGCGGGCCGGCGCCCGGACCCTGATCGCCGATTGGCCGGCGCAGGCTGGGCTGCCCTTGCCAGGGCAGGGCGAAACCGTCGGACTGACCTGGGACGACAGCCGCATTTCGGTTGTATCCCTCTAGCGCTGTTCTCTCTCACTGGAGTCGCACAATGAGCACACATCGATTCGCCAATTGGACCGTCGCCGCGTTCATGGCCGTTTGCGGCACAGCCGGCGCGCAGGACATCACCATGGCCACGTGGGGCGGAGGCGTCGGTGCGGCCTGGCGCGAGGCTTATGCCGAACCCTTTACCAAGGAAACCGGGATCGGCGTGAAAATCGTCGAAGTGCCAACGCCCGAAGCCCAGGTGCGCGCGCAGAAGGACGCTCCCAAATTCAATGCGGCGCTGTCGTCATTCTTCGAGGCCGCGCAAATGTACAGCGATGGCCTGCTTGAAGACTTCGACATGAACGAGGTGCCGGCGTTAAAGAACGTGCCGGAGAAATACCTGCTGAAGACGCCCGGCGGACGCCTGATCGGCGTCAGCACCTACTTCGCCTATTACGGCATCGCGGTGAACAAGGACCTGGCGAAGCCCTCCGATTTCTCGTCCTGGAAGGCGTTGGGCGACCCCAAGTGGGCGGGCAAGCTGTCCGTTACCCGTCCGGTATACAGCTCGGCCTACGATCTGACGATCATGTCCGTGGCCGAGGGGGGCAACGAGCGCGATACCGCCAAGGGCCTGGCCTTGCTGACCGCGCTGGGCAAGAACTCGCTTGCGATGTATAGCTCGATGGCGCAGATGAACCAACTGCTGCAACGTGGAGAAGTCACGGCCGCGCCCTATTACTCGACCCGCGTGTGGCAGATGAAGCGCGACGGGCAGAACAACATCGAGATGGTCATTCCGAAGGAGGGCGCGCTGATCCTGCCCTATCTCGTGGTCGTGCCGAAGAAGGCGCAAGGCCGGGCCAGCTACCTGAAGTGGCTCAATTACGTCGCCCAGCCGGAAGGGCAGTCGCGCATTGCCGACATCGCCGGCTATCTGCCGCTCAACAGCACGGCCAAGCTGTCGCCTGCGACTGAAAAGGAACTGGGCCAACCCTTGAACGCCCTGCGCGACCAGCTCTACCAGCCGGACTGGAACTACATCGCCGAATCCCGCAAGTCGCGCATCGAGCTGGTCGAGCGCGCCATGGCGGGCGCCGGCCGCTAAGCCGGGAGACGCCGCGATGAAATCCACCAGGCCGCCGCTGATACTGCTGCTTCCTCCGGCGATCCTGATCCTCATGTTCGTCACGGGGATCGCTTATCTCGTCGTCGAATCGCTGCGCACCGGGGACGGCTTCGGCCTGGGAAATTTCACCAGCTTCTTCGAGCGCGCCGACTATGTCGCGGTGCTGTTGCGCACGATCGGGATCGCGCTGGTCGTGACGCTGGTTTCCGTGCTGGTCGGCTATCCCATCGCCTATGCGATCTCGCGTTACCGGGGCAACCGGAATTTCCTGATGATGCTGGTGATCACGCCATGGCTGGTCAGCGTGGTGGTGCGCACCTACGGCTGGCTGGTGATCCTGGGACCCAAGGGCACGCTGAACTCGCTGTTGTTGTCGCTGGGCGTGATCGATGCGCCCATGCGCCTCATATTCAACATGACCGGCGTCGTGATCGGTCTGGTGCATGTCTTCAGCCCGTTCTTCATCGTGTCCGTGCTGGCGGTTCTGCTGCATCTGGACCGCGCCCTGGACGAGGCGTCGCAGACACTGTCTGCCGGCCCGATCAAGACTTTCCTGTACGTCACCTTGCCCTTGAGCCTGCCGGGTGTCATTACCGGTGCCATGCTGGTCTATCTGCTGTCGACCGGCGCCATCGTGACGCCGCTCCTGCTGGGCGGCGTGCGCGACGGAATGTTGGCGACGCAGATCTATCAGGACGTGCTGCAGGTCTTCGACTATCCGAAGGCCGCCAGCATGGCGATCGTCCTGCTGTTCGCGGCGTTCTCGCTGGTCATCCCCTTGCAATGGCTTGAACGCCGCGTCGCCGCGCGGGTGTCCGGAATGGGAGCTTGATATGCGCTGGCTCTACCGTTTGCTGCTGGTATTGCTGTTCGGCTTTCTGCCATTGCCCATCCTGATTGTGGCGGTATCGTCGTTCACGTCCACCGGCTACTTCACTGTGCCGCTGGCATCGCTTTCCTGGCGCTGGTATCTGGAGTTTTTTACCGACGCGCAATGGCTGGGGTTGCTGGCGGTCAGCGCCGGCATCGCCCTGCTGGTGGCGTTCATCAGCACGTCGGCAGCCCTGCTGGCCGCGCTGGTGCTGGACCGGAGCCGCATCAGGGGCAGCGGTGTCATCGAATCCCTGATCATGCTGCCGCTGGTGTTTCCCAACGCGGCGCTGGGTGTGGCTTTCCTGGGCCTGCTCGGGTTGCTGGGCGTCAGCGGTTCATACCTGGGCATTGTGCTCGCGCATTGCATCATCACGCTGCCGTTTGCGTACCGCCCCATCTTGAATTCGCTGCGCAAGCTGGACCCCGCGCTGGGCGAGGCCAGCATGAGCCTGGGAGCGCGGCCCGCGCAGGTCCTGCGCACCGTGACTTTGCCCATGCTCAAGCCCGGCCTCATCACCGCCTTCCTGTTCTGTTTCATCGTGTCGTTCGACGAAGCAACGATCACCGTCTTTCTGGTTGCGCCCGACGTCAATACCTTGCCTGTGCGCATCCTCACGCAGATACAGGAAAGCGCCAGCCCCGTGATCGCCGCCATCGCCACGTCGCTGATCGTCTTCACGCTTGCCCTGGTGCTGTTGCTGGAACGCACGGTCGGACTCGAAATGTTCGCCGCGCCTGAACGCGACCACTGAACCCTCTTTCATGCCCGGAGCGCAATATGTACGAGATCCAGCCCGAAGATGCGGAGTTGCTCAAGCACTTCAGGACCACTACCACCAAGAATCGGCCACTGAAGCTGAACCGGCTGCTCAATCGCTTGCGGATGGAGCCCATGGCCGGCAAGCAGGTCATCGTGTGCACCAAGCCTTACTCGGAATACGCCATTGGCCGGCTGGGGGAGGGGCGTGGCGATCCGGTGGAACTGGCGCCGCAGCGCTACGCCAAGCTGGCCGACGCGCAATGGGCGCTGCTGAAGATTCGCTGGGCCATCCATTCCCCCTATCCCTGGCCGTCCGACCTGGACTGAACGCTGGCCCCCCACACCGTGTTGCCCGATACCCTTTGACGGAGCCTGTATGTACGAGATCCTGGGATACCCCAGCACCTGGACGGTCGCGCCCGGCGAAACCATAGAATTCAAAGTCAGCTGCGCGCAGGCGCTGCGCTATGACGCGGACTTGGTGCGCATCCGCAGCGGCGACGTATCGCCGGGCGCGCCCGGCCTGAAGGAAACCGTGGTGTTGCCTGGCATCGCCACCGGCATCGCGGGACGTCCGCAAGGCACCGAAACCGGTTCGCGCGCGGTGGCGCCGGCATTCAGCGAGCCTGCCGCCGGCAGCAAGAGCTGGATCCTGGCGGTGATGCCGACCTTGCTCTGCAACGGTGGGGATCAGGTGATCCTGTCGCGCTGGGACGAGGCGGCGCGCATAGGCTACCTGCTGGGCCTGGACCGCGAAGGTTGCCTGTTTTGGGAGCAGGGCAGCGGCGGCAAGAGCGAGCGTCTCACGCTCGGATTGCCCATGACCGCGAGGCAGTGGTATCTGGTGGCGGTGAACATGGACCTGGACGCGGGGACTGTCGCGCTGCGCCAGATTCCGGCCAATCCCTTGCTGGCCGTGGATTCTCACGCCCAGGCCAGCGGCCGGCTGGCGTCCGTGGATCCGGTTGCGTTGGCGGGCCTTGCGCTGACGATGGGGGCGGCCGCCACCGGCAAGCGGTTTCCGCAGTACGCCAGGCACTACAACGGCCGGCTCGATTCGCCCACGCTGCTGCCCTATGGCGCCGCGGACGCCGACCTGGCCCAGTTACGGGTGGAACCGCAGGCGCGCCGCCTTGCTGCTCCGCCCCTGGTTGCGTGGGATTTCTCGCGGCGCATCGACACCGATGTGATTGTCGACACGGCGAGGCCTTGGTCCGAGGGGCGTATCGAGAACCTGCCCGCCCGCGGCGTGCCCGGGCTGCGCTGGGATTCCAGCGTCATGTTCTGGCGCGAACGTCCCGACCATTTCGCCGCGCTGCACTTCCATGACGACACGCTGGAGGACGCGCGCTGGGAAACCGACTTCAGCCTGACCGTGCCGGAGGACCTGCCCAGCGGCCTGTACGCAGCGCGCCTGACCGGTGCGAGAGGTGAGCAGGAACGCATCACCTTCATCGTGCGGCCGAAACCGGGCGGCCCGCGCAAGCGCATCGCGTTCCTTGCATCCACGGCCACGTACATGGCGTATTCGAATTCCCACTACCGCCTGGACGAAGAAGGCATGGAAATGAAGTCGGGCAACTTCATGGTCCTGTATCCCTGGGAGACCTACCTGGGCGAGCACCGCGAACTGGGCCTGTCCATGTACGACACCCATTCCGACGGCTATGGCGTCTACTACGCCTCGCGCCTGCGTCCGGTCTTCAGCATGCATCTGCAATGCCGCACCTGGTCGCTGAACGGCGATACGCACTTCCTGGACTGGCTGGACGAAAAGGGCTACGACTACGACGTCATTACGGACGATATGCTGCACGCCGAAGGGCTGCAGGCCCTGGAAGGCTACAAGGTGGTCATGACCGGTGCGCACCCCGAGTACTGGACCACGCGCATGTGGCAGGCCATGGTGGCGTACCAGGGGCTGGGAGGCCGCCTTATGTACATGGGAGGCAACGGCTTCTATTGGCGCTGCGCCTATCACCCCGAAAAGCCCTGGTTGATGGAATTGCGCCGCACCGAGACGGGCGCGCGCTACAGCGAGACGCCGGCCGGCGAAAGCTATCACAGCTACACCGGCGAGTACGGTGGCACCTGGCGCCGCATCGGGATTGCGCCGCAGACGCTGACCGGCATCGGCACGACCGCGACCGGGTTCGACGCGTCCTCCTATTACCGCCGGCGGCCTGAAAGCCACGACCCGCGCGTGGCGTTCATGTTCGCAGGGGTGGAGGATGAAATCATCGGCGATTTTGGCAGCAGTGGAGGCGGCGCCGCAGGCGACGAGATCGACCGCGTCGATTTCCGCCTGGGTACGCCGCCGCATACGCTGATCGTGGCCCGCTCGGAAAAGCACACGCGCTACTACAACGTCGTGCCAGAGGAAACCACCTATCACCATCCCACCATCAACGGCGAAGAGGCCAAGCACTGCTACGCGGACCTGGTGTTCTACGAATGCCTGAACGGCGGCGCTGTTTTCTCCACGGGTTCGATTACCTGGGGCGCTTCGCTGGCCTGGAACGGCTATGACAACAACGTGTCGCGTATCACGGCGAACGTGCTGAGCCGTTTCGCCGACGCGACTCCTTTCGTGTTTCCCCAGGCAAGCGGACGCTGATACACACCATGCGCGCACCAGACTCGGGCGATGCCCGGCAATCCTTGTGGCAGCAGACCGCGGGGCAGGCGCCTGCCGGGCCTGTCCTGGCCGGTTCCGTCCAATGCGATGTCGTCATTGTCGGCGCCGGCATCACCGGTCTGTCGGCAGCCCTGCACCTTAGCGAATCGGGCTTGCGCGTCTGCGTGCTCGACGCCCAGGACCCGGGTTGGGGCGCGTCCGGCCGCAATGGCGGGCAGGTCATCCCCGGTATCAAGCACGATCCGCGCGCAATCCTGGCTCGCTATGGGAAAGAGCTGGGTGAACCTCTGCTGCGCATGGTGGGGGCGGCGGCCGACACGGTGTTCGAACTGATCGACAAGCATGGAATCTCCTGCCATGCGACGCGCGCCGGCTGGATACAGCCCGCCCATTCGCTGCGGGCCCTGGAGACGGTGTCGGACCGTGCCCGGCAGTGGCTGGAGCGCGGGGCGCCAGTGGAAATCCTGGAGCGGGATGCGGTCAGCGCGCGCCTGGGAACGGACCGCTTCCTGGGAGGCTGGATAGACCGGCGCGCCGGCAGCATTCAGCCGCTGAGCTACACGCGGGGGTTGCTGGCGGCGGCGCAAGCCGCGGGAGCGTCGGTGCATGGACATAGCTGCGTCACGGCGTTGGAACGCTCGGGCCAGCAATGGCTGGCCCGCACGCAGCAGGGCGCCACGGTCAAGGCCGAACATGCGCTGATCGCCACCAACGGCTATACCAACGGCCTGTGGCCAGGCTTGCAGCGCAGTGTCATCGCCGCCAACAGCTTTATCGTCGCCACGGGCCCGCTGGATGCGCAGGCATACGGCCACATCATGCCTGGGGGCGTGGTGGCATCCGACTCCCGCCGTCTGCTGCTGTACTTCCGCCGCGATCACGAGGGCCGTTTCGTATTGGGAGGTCGCGGCCATTTCGCCGACCCCGTCGCAGAGCAGGACTGGGACCACCTGGTGCGCGGGGCGCGCATGCTGTTTCCGGAACTTGCCCGGATTCCGTTCACCTACCGTTGGGCCGGCCGTATTGCCCTGACGCGCGATTTCGTGCCGCATGTCCATCAGCCTTCGCCCAACCTGCATATCCTGCTGGGCTATAACGGCCGCGGCGTCGCCTTGGCGACGCAGATGGGCCGCTGCCTGGCCCGCAGCATTGCCCAGGGCGAGCCCATGCCATACCCCGTGACCCCGATCACGCCGCTGCCGTTCCATGGCCTCAAGCGCTTCTACATTGCGCTGGGCGTGGCCTATTACGGCCTGTGCGACAAGTTTTCGTAGACGCCTGCTTCACGCCCCGGAGAACCCCATGACGATCCAGCATATCCCCCAGACCCGCGAGACCACGCCTCTGGACGACCTCGGCCCGGTCGGCATCCCGCTCAGCGAACCCGCCTGCGCGCTACGCGCCAGAAAAATCGTGATCCCGGGCGCGGAAGCCACCAGCGCGGGCATCTGGGAATGCACTCCCGGCCAATTCCGCCGCCAGGTCAAGGAAGGCGAAATCATGCACATCCTCGCCGGCTCCGGCACCTTCACCCCCGACGGCCAAGCCCCACAGCCCTTCCAGGCAGGCGACACCCTGGCCATGTCCCCCAACACCGAAGGCATCTGGCACATCCACACCCCAGTCCGCAAACTCTACGTCCTGGCTCCCGCCTCCCCCCAATAACGCTCCCCACCCCAACCCCAGCCAGCAAGCCAAGGCAAAGCGGCGCAAGGCAAGCAAAGCAAGCAAGGCAAAGCGAAGCGAGCCAAAAGGACCAGCGAAGCGAAGTCCCACCCCCTCCCCCTCGGGGGGAGGGCCGGGGCGGGGGCGCACATATTGCCCCTCGGGGCCCGCCAGCCGAGATTCGAGCAAGCAAGCGAAGCGCAGCTCTGCTAGAATCTCGGCTGGCGGGCCCCTCCGCATGGTTCGGCGGTGAACCTGGTCAGGTCGGGAACGAAGCAGCCATAGTCGTTTAGGGTCAGTGCCGGAGTAAGGCTCGCCAACCGGATTCTTCAAAGCAGCGTGTCATGTCTATCCATGACATTGCCGCTTTCAAGGGGGACGGGGTTATTTTCCAAGGATACGTTCCACGGGAATAAGCCCGTCCCCTTTGTGTTTCAGGCCGCGCGGAGCATGAATGCCCTGTTCCCGCGCCGAACCCCGGAAGCTGGACAGGCCATTTCGGGCCAGCTTGCGAAACAGGCTCTACAATCCACCCATGACTTATCTGGTACTGGCCCGCAAGTGGCGGCCGCGATCGTTCGATACCCTCGTGGGACAGGATCACGTGGTGCGCGCGCTGACGCATGCGCTCGACACCCAACGCCTGCACCACGCCTGGCTGTTCACCGGGACCCGGGGCGTGGGCAAGACCACGCTTTCGCGCATCCTGGCCAAGTCGCTCAACTGCGAAACAGGCATCACTTCCAAGCCTTGCGGGGTGTGCCGCGCCTGCACGGAAATCGATTCCGGGCGCTTCGTCGATTACCTCGAGCTTGACGCGGCCTCGAACCGCGGCGTCGAGGAAATGACGCAGCTACTGGAGCAGGCGGTGTACGCGCCGGGCGCCGGACGCTTCAAGGTCTACATGATCGACGAAGTCCACATGCTGACCGGGCATGCGTTCAACGCCATGCTCAAGACGCTGGAAGAGCCGCCGCCCCACGTCAAATTCATACTGGCGACCACCGATCCGCAGAAGATCCCGGTGACGGTGCTGTCGCGCTGCCTGCAGTTCAACCTGAAGCAGATGCCGGCCGACTCCATCGTCGGGCACCTGCAGGCCGTGCTCGGCCAGGAATCGGTGGGATTCGAAGTGCCCGCCCTGCGGCTGATCGGGCAGGCGGCCGCAGGCTCCATGCGCGATGCGCTGTCGCTGACCGATCAGGCCATCGCCTATAGCGCCGGCAACCTGACCGAGGATGCCGTGCGCGGCATGCTCGGCACGATCGACCAGCGCCATCTGGTGCGCCTGCTAGACGCGCTGTCCACGGGCGATGCCAAGGGCGTGCTCGCGGTCGCGGACGAATTGGCGATCCGCGGTCTGTCCTACGCTGGCGCGCTGGCCGACCTGGCGGTGCTGCTGTCGCGCGTGGCCATCGAGCAGCGCGTGCGCGGCGTGACGCCCGCCGAGGATCCTCTTGCCGGCGACATCGCCCGGCTGGCACAGGCGCTGCATCCCGACGCCGTGCAGCTTTTCTATTCCGTGGCGGTGCATAGCCGCAGCGAATTGACCCTGGCGCCCGACGAGTACGCGGGCTTCATCATGGCCTGTCTGCGCATGCTGGCGCTCAATGGCGAAGCCGGTCCGCAGACCGCGGTGGAAGCGCCCGCCGCGCCCGCCCGCCAGACCGCCGATGCGGCTGCGGCATCCGCGCCGGTCACGGCGGCGGCGCCTGCGTCCGCACCCGTCCCGCCGGCCGCTGTTGCCCCCGTGGTTGCCGCAACACCGGCAGCGCCAGCGGCCGCTGCGCCGGCCCCGGCCCCTGCGGCGCAGGCGCCCGCGCCGGCCGAGGCCCCCGCCGCGCCCGTGATCACCCCCGAGCAGGCGCCTGTGCCGGATGTCGTCTCCGCAGCATCTGAACCGGACGCCGCGGCCCCGCAGACCGTCCAGGGCGGTAGCGTGCCTCCCTGGGAAGATCTGCCCGCCGCGCCGCCCGCGGCTCCCGAGGCCGACGCCGGCAAGGCTGCCGGCACTGCGGCGCTGGCGGTCACGCCGGCTACCGCCGCCGCTATCGCGCCTGCGCCCCAGGCCGACGACGCAGATGGTCCGCCTGCCTGGGTCGACGAAGAAATCCCGTTCGAAGCAGAAGGCGGTTACTCGCCCGACAGCGGCTTCACGTCGGATCCCGACGACGATGGTTTTGAAACCCTGGCCAGCTCGCCTTCGGCTGCGCCGCCGCCCACGGCCCCGGCTCGCCGCGAAGGCCCTCCGTCCGCGCGCAAGCGGCAGTCGCGCGCCCGCATGGCGGACATGACCTCCGACACCTGGCCTGAGTTGGCCGCGCGCCTGCCGGTCACCGGCCTGGCGGCCGAACTGGCGCGCCAAAGCGAATGGGCCGGCGTGCAGGGCGATGCCATCGTCCTGCGCGTCGCCGTCAAAACCTTGGCGGAAAGCGAAAGCCGCGTCCGTCTGCAGACGGTGCTGTGCGAACATTTCGGCCAAGGCATACGGCTGGACGTCGAGGTCGGCGCAACGGGCGAGGCGACGGCGCATGCCGTGGCCCAGGCCGAACGCGCGGCTCGCCAACAGGCCGCCGAGGACGCTGTCGCCGTCGATCCTTTCGTGCAGGCACTGGTTGCCGATTTCGGCGGCCAGGTCGTGCCCGGCTCGATCCGCCACGTCGATTCCCCCGCTGCCGCTGCTTGAAGCGGCGGCCATCTCTCATTCCCCTCATTCAAGGAAGCATCGATCATGATGAAAGGACAACTGGCCGGCCTGATGCGCCAGGCGCAGCAAATGCAGGAAAACATGAAGAAGGCGCAGGATGCGCTGGCCGAGATCCAGGTCGAAGGCGCCTCGGGCGGCGGCCTGGTCAAGGTCACCATGACCTGCCGCCACGACGTCAAGCGCGTTGCCATCGACCCGTCGCTTCTGGGTGACGACAAGGACATGCTGGAAGACCTGGTCGCCGCCGCGTTCAACGACGCACTGCGCAAGGCCGAGGCGACCTCGCAGGAAAAGATGGCGTCGGTTACCGCTGGCATGCCCTTGCCCCCGGGCATGAAGCTGCCTTTCTAAGCGCAGCCCCCAGGCCGCAATGGACCCGCTATTGCCTGAACCCGAGCCGCTCGTCTCGTTGATCGAGGCGCTGCGGCGCCTGCCTGGCGTGGGCGTGCGCTCTGCCCGGCGCATGGCTTATCACTTGCTGCAGCATGACCCGCAAGGCGCGGACATGCTGGGACAGGCGTTGGCGGGCGCGGTGCGGGACCTGAAGCATTGCGCACGCTGCAACAGCTTCTCGGAAGAAGAGGTCTGCGGCACCTGCATCAACCCCAAGCGTGATCCCTCTCTGCTGTGCATCGTCGAGACGCCAGCCGACCAGAACATGATCGAGTCCAGTCACGGCTATCGTGGCTTGTACTACGTGCTGATGGGCCGCGTCGCGCCCCTGGAAGGCATCGGCCCGCGCGAACTGGATTTCGAGCGGGTGATCAAGCGCGCCACCGACGGCGTGGTGCAGGAAGTCATCCTGGCCACCAACTTCACCGCCGAAGGCGAGACCACCGCGCATTTCCTGGGCGAGGCGCTCAGCGAACGCGGCCTGCGCGTTACCCGGCTGGCGCGCGGCGTGCCCGCCGGCAGCGAACTCGAATACGTGGACGCCGGCACTATCGCGTGGGCCCTGATGGAGCGCAAGACCACCTGAAGATTACGCCCTCCGCCTGCTCGCCGGCGCGGGCCCCGTCAGTACAAAATCGTGAGCCTTCGGCAACGCATCGAGGGCCGCCTAAGCAAAAAGCGAGGAGACAAACGATGTCAGCGCTGACCGGACTGAAGGTCCTGGAACTCGGCACGCTCATTGCCGGCCCGTTCGCCGCGCGCATCTTCGGCGAATTCGGCGCCGACGTCATCAAGGTGGAAACGCCGCATGGGCCTGACGGCTCGGGCGGCGGCGATCCCATTCGCAGCTGGCGCCATCTGCACGAAGGCAACTCCCTCTGGTGGACGGTGCAGGCCCGCAACAAGCAATCCATCGCACTTAACCTCAAGGACCCGCGCGCGCGTGAAATCGCTCGCCAATTGGCGCTGGACGCCGATGTCGTGGTCGAGAATTACCGGCCCGGCGTGCTTGAGAAGTGGGGCCTGGGCTATGAGCAACTGCGTGCCGTCAACCCTGCGCTCATCATGGTGCGCCTGTCGGGCTACGGGCAGACTGGTCCCATGAAAGACCAGCCGGGTTTCGGCGCCATCGGCGAATCCATGGGCGGTCTGCGCTATGTGTCCGGCCATCCGGACCGGCCGCCCTTGCGCGTGGGCATCTCCATCGGCGATTCCATCGCGGCGCTGCACGGCGTGATCGGCGCGATGATGGCGCTGCGCCACCGGGATGCCACGGGCGGGCGCTGGAACGGCAAGCAGGGCGCGGAATGCCAGGCGGGGCAGGGGCAGATGGTGGACGTGGCGCTGTACGAAGCCGTGTTTAACATGATGGAAAGCCTGGTGCCCGAATACGACGTGGCCGGCGTCGTGCGCGAACGCACTGGCGGCGCGCTGCCGGGCATCGTGCCTTCGAATACCTACACCACCCGGGATGGCCAGAACATCGTCATCGCCGGCAACGGCGACGCGATCTTCCACCGGCTGATGCGCGCCATTGGCCGCGACGACCTGGCGACGGACCCCGCGCTGGTGCGCAACGACGGCCGCGCCAGGCGCGTGGAAGAGATCGACGGCGCCATCCAGCAATGGTGCGGCGCGCGCGGCATCGAGGAGGCGCTGGGCATCCTGAAGGGCGCCGACGTGCCCGTGGGCAAGATCTACAGCGTGGCCGACATGTTCAGCGACCCGCAGTTCCTGGCGCGCCGCATGATAGAGCAGCATCGCTTCCCCGACGGCACGCCCGTCAAGCTGCCGGCCGTGGTGCCCAAGTTGTCGGAGACGCCCGGAGAGACGCGCTGGGTGGGTCCGAGATTAGGGGAACATACCGAGGAAGTCCTGAAATCGCTGGGGTATGATTCAGCGGCTATAGAAGAGCTGGCGAAGACCGGCGCTATCGGTCTGCCCGACAACTAGGAGACAACCACATGTCAGTCACTCGCCGTGATCTGCTCAAGATGGCCGGCGCCGCCGGCGTCATGGGCATGGCGCCCGCTATCGTGCGCGCGCAGAAGCTGGAGAAGACCAAGGTCCAGATCGCCGTCGGCGGCAAGCCGCTGATCTACTATCTCCCCCTGTCCATCGCGGAAGCCCGCGGCTACTTCAAGGACGAAGGGCTGGACGTCAGCATTGCCGACTTCGCGGGTGGCTCCAAGGCCTTGCAGGCCGTGGTGGGCGGCAGCGCGGACATCGTGTCGGGCGCGTTCGAACACACCTTGTCCATGCAGTCCAAGGGCCAGGCCTATCGCGCCTTCGTGCTGCAGGGCCGCGCGCCGATGATCGGCGTGGGCGTGTCGAAGAAGAACCTGCCCAACTACAAGAGCGCCGCCGACCTGAAGGGCAAGAAGATCGGCGTGACCGCGCCGGGCTCATCCACCAACATGGTGGTCAGCTTCTTCCTGGCCAAGCACGGCCTGAAGGCCTCGGACGTTTCCATCATCGGCGTGGGCGCAGGCGCAGGCGCGGTGACCGCCTTGCGCAGCGGCCAGATCGATGCCATTTCCAACACCGACCCGGTGGTGTCGATGCTGGAAATGCCCGGCGACATCCAGATCATCGTGGACACGCGCACGCTCAAGGACACCCAGGAAATCTTCGGCGGCAACATGCCGGCGGGCTGCCTGTACGCGCCGCAAGCCTTTATCGACGCCAATCCCAACACCACCCAGGCCCTGGCCAACGCCCTGGTGCGCGCCGACAAGTGGATCCAGAAGGCCGGCGCCGACGAGATCGCCAAGGTTGTCCCGGAAACCTATCTACTGGGCGATCCGGCCGTCTATAAGGCCGCCATTGCGAAGAGCCTGGAAGGCCTGTCGCCCGATGGCATGATCCCCGAGGACGGCGCGGCCACCGCGCTCAAGGCGCTGGCAGCCTACCAGGCGGACTTCGACGGCGCCAAGATCGATCCGTCCAAGGTCTGGACCAACGACTACGCGCGCCGCGCCAACGAGAAGTACCCCAATGGCTGAAGCCGCGCTGTCGCTGGAAAACATCAGCTGCACCTTTGTCTCCCGCGACGACCGCTCGCAGCGCTACACCGCCGTCAGCGACACTTCCCTGGCCATCGCGCCGGGGGAGTTCGTGTCGGTGGTGGGCCCGACCGGCTGCGGCAAGTCCACGCTGCTCAACGTCAGCGCCGGCCTGCTGGCGCCGTCGTCGGGCCGGGTGCAGGTGTTCGGGCAGCCCCTGTCCGGCATCAACGAGCGCGCCGGCTACATGTTCCAGGGCGAGGCCCTGCTGCCTTGGCGCAGCGCGCTGGACAACGTGGTGGCCGGCCTGGACTTTGCGGGCGTGCCGCGTCCGCAAGCGCTCGAGCGCGGCCGCGAATGGATGCGCCGCGTCGGCCTGGGCGGCTTTGAAGGCCGCTATCCGCATCAGATGTCGGGCGGCATGCGCAAGCGCGCGATGCTGGCGCAGACGCTGATCCGCGACCCCGACATCATCCTGATGGACGAGCCGTTCTCGGCTTTGGACATCCAGACCCGCCAGCTCATGGAGAACGAGGTCCTGGATCTCTGGATGGCCAAGCGCAAGGCCGTGCTGTTCATCACGCACGACCTGGACGAAGCCATCGCCATGAGCGACCGCGTGGTGGTGCTGTCAGCAGGGCCGGGCACGCATCCCATTGGCGAATTCACCATCGACCTGCCGCGGCCGCGCGACGTGGCCGAAGTGCGCACGCATCCGCGTTTCGTGGAACTGCACGCCGCCATCTGGGGCGTGCTGCGCGAAGAAGTCCTGAAGGGCTACGCCCAACAAAAGCGAGTCTGAGCATGCCCAAGCTGATCAAACCCGGTTCGGCCAGCCTGCGCTTGTGGCAGTTGCTGCTGCTCGTCGTCATTTTGCTGGTGTGGCATGTCGCGTCGCGCGACCCGAAAGTGGCGTTCTTCTTTGGCGAGCCGCTGAAGGTATGGGGGCGCATCTGGGCGTGGTTCGTCACCAACGCGGACATCTATACGCATCTGGGCGTGACGCTGACCGAGACCGTGCTGGCCTTTTTCATCGGCACGATCGCGGGGCTGGGCTTCGGCCTGTGGCTGGGGTTGTCGCCCGGCGCCAGCGCGATCCTGGACCCATACATCAAAGCCGCGAATTCGATGCCGCGCGTGATCCTGGCGCCCATCTTCGGCATGTGGTTCGGCCTGGGCATCTGGTCCAAGGTGGCGCTGGCCGTCACGCTGGTGTTTTTCATCGTGTTCTTCAACGTCTACCAGGGCGTGCGCGAAGTCAGCCCCACCTTGCTCGACAATGCCAGGATGCTGGGTGCGCGGCGGCGCCAGTTGCTGCGGCACGTGTACCTGCCTTCGGCCACCAGCTGGGTGTTCTCCAGCCTGCACACCTCGGTGGGCCTGGCCTTCGTCGGCGCGGTCGTGGGTGAATACCTGGGCTCTGCCAGCGGCGTGGGCTACCTTATCCTGCAAGCGGAAGGCACGTTCGACGTAAACACCGTGTTCGCGGGCATCATTGTGCTGACCGCATTTGCGCTGGTGCTGGACGCCGTGGTCGGCATAGGCGAAAAACGCCTGATGAAATGGCAGCCGAGGTCCGGCGAAACCGAAAAGATCTGATTGGAGTTGTCATGGCCCGTCTACCGTACGCCGACCTGGCTCACCCTGAAGCGAAGCCCCTGGTCGATCGCATCGTCGCCGAACGGGGCAGCGTGCTGCACCTGTACCAGATGCTGCTGCACAGCCCCGCCGTGGCGGGCGGGTGGCTCAACTACCTCACCTCGATCCGCCAGCTCAGCACCTTGCCCGGCGACCTTCGCGAACTCGTGATCATGCGGGTGGCGGCCATCAATGGCGCACCGTACGAGGCTGACCAGCATGCGCCTATCGCCCTCAAAGAGGGCGTGTCCCAGGCGCAGCTGGACGCGCTGGACGCCTGGGAAAGCTCAGGCCTCTTCAACGACCGCGAGAAGGCGGTGTTGGCCTATACCGACGCCATGACGCGGCACGTTCAGGTGCCGGAACCGGTGTTCCAGGCGGCACGGGCCGCCATGGGCTCCGACAAGCTCATGGTCGAACTGACCGCGACGGTGGCTGCCTACAACATGGTGTCGCGCTTCCTGGAAGCGTTGCAGGTGCATTCGCACGACCATCGTTAGGTTCCTCTGCGGGGCGCCAACGACACCAGCGTCAGGATCTCGAACAGTATTTGCGCGCCCGCCTGGGCCGTAAGCGTGGAAGGATCATAGGCTGGAGATACTTCCACCAGATCGCCTCCGATGACGTCCAGGCCCGCCAGGCCGCGCACCAGCGCCAAGGCTTCACGCATCGTGAGGCCGCCCGCCTCCGGCGTTCCCGTGCCTGGGGCATAGGCCGGGTCCAGGCCGTCGATGTCGAAACTGACGTAGACGGGGGCGTTGCCCACCACCTCGCGGGCACGGCGCACAATGGCTGGAATGCCCAGCGCGCAGACTTCCTCCGCGTGGATCACGGTCATCCCCGAGTCATACGAGAATTCCCACAGGTATTCGGAAGAGCCCCGGATGCCGATCTGGATGGTTTTGATCGGATCCAGCACGCCGTCGAGCACTGCCTGGCGAAAGGGGCCGCCATGATGGAAGCGGCTTTGGTCGAATGGACCGCCAGTGTCGCAGTGCGCATCGATATGCACCAACGCCACGGGCCGGTGCCGACCCAGGGCCCGCAAAATGGGCAGAGTGATCGAATGATCCCCGCCCGCGGATACCGGTATCACGCCGGCGGCGTGGAGCACGCGATAGGCGGCCTCGATGTCGGCGTGCGACTGCTCAAGGCTGAAGCGGCTGCTCAGAGGAACATCGCCGATGTCCGCCACGCGCAGTGCGCGCGTGGGCGCTATCCGCTGAACGTGGTTGTAGGGGCCGATGCGCTCGATGGCGCGCAGGGCGCGAGGCCCGAAGCGGCAACCGCTGCGGTTGCTGATGCCCAGGTCCATGGGGACGCCCAGCAGCGCGGCCTCCAGGTCGCCGAAATCGGGCGCAGCCCAGTCGATGTGGCGGATCGGGGCATCCAGTAGCGTGGGGATGCCGGCGTAAGGTGCTTGCCGCACCCCGCTCTCGTCGATGACGTCGCGCGCCACGGCGCGAAAATGTCCGTCGTGGATGACGGATTCATTCTCGCCTCCGTACTTGGCGCGCAAGGCTTGCAGGGTTTCGGGACTGAATGTCATGGATGGGTCTCCTTATCAGATGGGGGAAATCGCTCAGACGGCACTGGCGTTGGCAGGCGCCGCATCCGGCTTGCCGTACAGGCTGACGGCGACAAAGCCCAGCAGCCCGGCGGCCAGCCCGCCATGGATCGGCCAGTTCGAATCCAGCCCGTCGGCGACCATCAGCACGATGGCCGCCGTGCAGCCCAGCATCATGCTGGCGATGGCGCCACGGGTGGTTGCGCGTTTCCAGTAGATGGCGCCCAGCAAGGGGACCAGCATTCCGCCCACCAGCAGGTTGTAGGCGCAGGTGAGGGCGCTGAGCACGTCGTCCACCACCAGCGCAATGCCCAGCACGGCGATGCCCGCCAGCAGCGTATACAACCGGTTGGCGCGCACGTCGTGCGCGGCCGGGCGGCCAAGCATCCAGGGCAGCAGGTCTTCCGTGATGGTGGTCGAGGCCGCCAGCAGGGCGGCGCTTGCCGTGGACATCATGGCAGCCAGCGCGGCCGCGATCAGCAGGCCGCGCATACCGTCGGGCAAGGTGGCCCGCACGATGGCGGCGAAGGCGTTGTTGGCATCGGGCAGTTCGGGCAGCAGGACCCTTGCCGCCATGCCGATCAGCGCCAATGCCAGGCCGTACGCGATGCAGTACACTCCGGCCGCGGTGCCAGCGGCCCGCGCCACCGCGCCGCTGCGGGCCGTGAAGACGCGCTGCCAGATGTCCTGTCCCAGCAGGATGCCGAAAAAGTAGATGACGAAATAGGTGACGATGGTGCCCCAGCCTATCGACGTAAAGCCGAACCCGGAGGCCGGCAGCTTGTCCACCAGCGCGTCCCAGCCCCCAGCCTTGAGCATGCACAGGGGAAGCAGGATGAAGATCAGGCCGACGGTCTTGATCAGGAACTGGACGATGTCTGTCAGCGTCAATGACCACATGCCGCCGATGGCCGAATACACCACCACGACGCCGCCACCCAGCACGATGGCGATCCAGACCGGCAGGCCGAACAGCACTTGCAGCACGGTGCCGATCGCGATCACCGAAGTGGCGGCCAGCATCAGCGCATATGCCAGCATGACCAGCGCGCTGAAGCGTCGGGTTCGCTGGCTGTAGCGCCGTTCCAGCACTTGGGTGACGGTGTAGACCTTCAGGCGCAGGAGCGGCTTGGCCAGAAACAGGTTCAGCACGATGATGCCCAGGCCCAAGGCGGCGCATAGCCAGAAACCCGAGATGCCGTGCACATATCCCAGCCGCACGGTTCCGACGGTACTGGCGCCGCCCAACACGGTCGCGGCCATGGTGCCCATGTACAAGCCCGGCCCCAGGTTGCGTCCGGCCACCAGAAACTCCTCGCGCGTCTTGGCGCGTTTCATGCCGTGCCAACCCAGCAGCAGCATCGCCGCGGCATACGCGACGACGACAACGATATCCAGAATCATGCTTGTTTCCCCATTTTGTTGGCGGGACCGAGGATGCGCCGGACGCGGACATCGATGCCGCGAAAGCGCAGGCCCCGGTTCAAGTGCTTATCGGTATGGCCCGTGGCGTCACGGCGTCGTTACGCGTTAATCGTTCTTAGATTCGCGGGCGCATGGCGGCGGGCAGGTGCAGATCTTAGGAAAGCCGGTTATATCGATCCATGTTCAATTGGCGGTATGAACATGGGCCGTCGCCGATCTTTACTTTGGGTTTTCCCGCATGCTGACTTCGACCACCGACCTGGACATACGGCTGTTGCGCATCTTCCTTGCCATCGTGGATGCGGGCGGCGTTTCGGCGGCGCAGGGCGCGCTGGGCGTGGGCCAGTCGACAATCAGCGAGCAGTTGGCCACGCTGGAAGTTCGGCTGGGATTCACGCTGTGCGAACGCGGGAGGGGCGGCTTTCGCCTGACGGCAAAGGGCGAGCGCTTTGTGCGGATGGCGCGCGGGCTGCTGAATACGCTCAGCGATTTCAGCGCCGAGGCGCGCAACATGGACAAGCAATTGGTCGGACGCCTGACGCTAGGACTGTGCGGCCATTCCACCATGCAGCAGAACGTGCGCATGGCTCAGGCCATCGAGCGCTTTCGCCAGCGCGACGAAGCCGTGCGGCTGTCACTGCGAGTGTGCGGTCCGCGCGAACTGGAAGGGCTGCTGCTGCAGGGCGAAATCCAGGTGGCAATAGGCTATTTCTGGCATCGCGTCCCGTTCCTGGATTACACGCCCTTGTATGCAGAGCGGCAGGTTGCCTGTTGCGGGCCCTCGCATCCGTTGGCGGCGAGGGCGGGTCGGGCGACTCAGGAAGACGTCGCTCAATGGGAGTGGGCGTGGCGGACTTACCCCGTGCCGGAGGCCGAATTCCCGGACTGGCAGGCGCGGGTCACGGCGGAGGCCGACAACATGGAAGCGGTGGCGATGCTGGTGCTGTCCGGCGCGCATCTGGGATATCTTCCAGAACACTTCTGCAGGCCGTATATCGAGGCGGGACTGCTCCATGCCCTGAACCCCGAAGTGCTGCACTACGACGTCACTTTCCGGATGGTCACGCGGCGGCGCGCTGCCCTGGACGAAGTAACGCGCGCATTCGTTGCCGACATGCGCGCGGGCGTTTAGCGGCAAGGCCGTCGGCGGCGCCGGCGGCCCGGTACCGTCTCAGGCGCGTTGCGCCTCGATCAGCGCATCCAGCTTGACCGCGTCCGCCACGAACAGGCGGATGCCTTCCGACAGCTTTTCGCTGGCCATCGCATCGTCGTTGAGCAGGGTGCGGAACGTGACCTCGTCCGCTCCGATGCGCGCAATGTTGGCGGGGACGTCGTCGGCGCGCAGCTGCGCGGGCGCATCGCCCTCGGTGCTTGCCAGTTTGGTCAGCAGTTCCGGGCTGATGGTCAGCAGGTCGCAGCCCGACAGCGCCAGGATCTGGCCGACGTTGCGGAAGCTGGCGCCCATGATTTCGGTGGGAATGCCGAAGTGCTTGTAGTACTCATAGATCCGGGTAACGGACAGCACGCCCGGATCGCGAGCGCCGGCGTTGTCGGCTTCGACCCAGTTGGCGCCGGCGGATTTCTTGTGCCAGTCATAGATGCGGCCGACGAAGGGCGAAATCAGTTGCACGTGCGCATCGGCGCAGGCAACCGCTTGCGGCAGCGAGAACAGCAGGGTCAGGTTGCAGCGCACGCCTTCGGACTGCAACGCGCGGGCCGCCTGTATGCCTTCCCAGGTGGATGCGATCTTGATCAGCACGCGCTCGCGCGGCACGCCGGCGGCTTCGTACAGGGCGATCAGGCTGCGGGCGCGTTCGATGGTGGCGCGGGTGTCGAACGACAGGCGGGCGTCCACCTCGGTGGACACGCGTCCGGGGACGATGTCCAGGATCGCGCGGCCAAAGGCAACCAGCAGGCGGTCCATGAGTTCGGCGGTGGATGCGCCGCGGTGTTCGCGCGCGGTCTTTTCCAGCAGCGGACGGTAGGCGTCCTGCTGGACGGCCTTCAAAATAAGGGACGGGTTGGTGGTGGCGTCGGTGGGACGCAGCGCCTTCATGGCTTCGAAATCCCCCGTGTCGGCGACGACGGTGGTGTGGTTGCGCAGGGCGTCAAGTTGGCTGGACATGGACGATACGGCTCGCAGCTGGCTAGGGTTGAAGGTGTCCTAGCGTATCACTGAGGCCGTCCTGGCGCTGTCGGCCGGACGAGGGAGGGGGGCAGCGGGACGCGGAAAAACAGGCCAAAATGCCGTTTCCGGCCTTATTTGGCGCGGTTCGCCGGGAAAAACGGCCGCTCAAGGTATAATCCGAAGGTTTGATTATCGATTCTAAAACCGGGGTTTACTGTGCTGCCGCAACTCTTTCCCGAGGGGATCAACCGCTTCCCTCCTGCAATTCTGGCTCTGGCGGACGGTACCATTTTTCGAGGCGTGTCGATCGGTGCGCCTGGCCATACCGTCGCCGAAGTGGTGTTCAACACCGCAATGACCGGGTACCAGGAAATTCTCACCGATCCCAGCTACAGCGGCCAGATCGTCACGCTGACCTATCCGCACATCGGCAACACCGGCGTCAACGCCGAGGACGTGGAAGCCAAGCGCGTCTTTGCCGCCGGCCTGGTGGTCCGCGACTGTCCCGCCCGCGTGTCGAACTTCCGTTCCACGCAATCGTTGCCTGAGTACCTCTCCGAGCAAGGCGTCGTCGCCATTTCCGGCATCGATACCCGCAAGCTCACCCGCATCCTCCGCGAGAAGGGCGCCCAGGGCGCCTGCATCTTCGTCGGTACCGACGCAGAGCGCGCCGTCGAACTGGCCCAGGGCTTTGCCGGCATGGCCGGCCAGGACCTGGCCAAGGTCGTGTCGGTCAAGGACCGCGCCGAATGGACCGAAGGCACCTGGCAACTGGGCGAGGGCTTCTCCAAGCCCGACCAGTCCAAGTTCCATGTCGTGGCCTACGACTTCGGCATCAAGACCAACATCCTGCGCCTGCTGGCCGACCGCGGCTGCCGTCTCACGGTGGTGCCGGCCCAGACCAGCGCCGAGGAAGTCCAGAAGCTCAATCCCGACGGCGTGTTCCTGTCCAACGGCCCCGGCGACCCCGAGCCCTGCGACTACGCCATCGAGGCCACGCGCGCCTTCCTGGACAAGAAGCTGCCGGTGTTCGGCATCTGCCTGGGCCACCAGATCATGGGCCTGGCGCTGGGCGGCAAGACGCTCAAGATGAAGACCGGCCACCACGGCGCCAACCACCCCGTGCAGGACCTACAGTCCAAGCGCGTGTTCATCACCAGCCAGAACCACGGTTTCGCGGTCGACGCAGCCAGCCTGCCGGCCAACGCGCGCGTGACGCATGTCTCGCTGTTCGATGGCACGCTGCAGGGCTTCGAGCTCACCGACCGCCCGGCCTTCTGCTTCCAGGGCCACCCTGAAGCCAGCCCGGGTCCGCACGACATCCTGGAGCTGTTCGACAAGTTCATCAGCCTGATGTCCGGCCAAAAGTAAAGATTGCATCATGCCCAAGCGTACAGACCTAAAAAGCATACTCATCATCGGCGCCGGCCCCATCATCATCGGGCAGGCCTGCGAATTCGACTATTCCGGCGCGCAGGCTTGCAAGGCGCTCAAGGCCGAGGGCTACCGCACCATCCTGGTGAACAGCAACCCCGCCACGATCATGACGGACCCGGAAACGGCCGACGTCACCTACATCGAGCCCATCACCTGGCAAGCCGTCGAAAAGATCATCGAGCGTGAAAAGCCCGATGCGCTGCTGCCCACGATGGGCGGCCAGACCGCGCTGAACTGCGCGCTGGACCTGGCCCACCACGGCGTGCTGAAGAAGCACAACGTGGAACTGATCGGCGCCAACGAGCACGCCATCGAAAAGGCTGAGGACCGCCAGAAGTTCAAGCAGGCCATGACCGACATCGGCCTGGAATCGGCCAAGTCGGGCGTTGCCCACAGCATGGAAGAAGCCTGGGAAGTGCAGCGCCGCATTGCGGCCGAAGTCGGCACCTCCGGCTTCCCCGCCGTGATCCGCCCCAGCTTCACCATGGGTGGCTCGGGCGGCGGCATCGCCTACAACGCCGAAGAATTCGAAACCATCTGCCGCCGCGGCCTGGAAGCTTCGCCCACCAGCGAACTGCTGATCGAAGAGTCGCTGCTGGGCTGGAAGGAATTCGAGATGGAAGTGGTCCGCGACAAGGCGGACAACTGCATCATCGTCTGCTCCATCGAGAACCTGGACCCGATGGGCGTGCACACGGGTGACTCCATCACCGTGGCGCCGGCCCAGACGCTGACCGACAAGGAATACCAGATCATGCGTAATGCATCGATCGCGGTATTGCGCGAGATCGGCGTGGATACGGGCGGCTCGAACGTGCAGTTCGCCGTCAATCCCAAGAACGGCCGCATGATCGTCATCGAGATGAACCCGCGCGTGTCGCGTTCGTCGGCGCTGGCGTCCAAGGCCACCGGCTTCCCGATCGCCAAGGTTGCAGCGCGCCTGGCCGTGGGCTACACGCTGGACGAGCTCAAGAACGAAATCACGGGCGGCGCCACGCCGGCTTCGTTCGAGCCCTCGATCGACTACGTCGTCACCAAGGTGCCGCGTTTCGCCTTCGAGAAATTCCCCGCCGCCGACGCGCGCCTGACGACCCAGATGAAGTCCGTGGGCGAAGTCATGGCCATCGGCCGCACCTTCCAGGAATCGTTCCAGAAGGCGCTGCGCGGCCTGGAAGTGGGTGTCGACGGCCTGAACCAGAAGACCACCGACCGCGAGAAGCTGCAGGTCGAATTGGGTGAGCCCGGTCCGGAACGCATCTGGTACGTAGGCGATGCCTTCGCGCAGGGCTTCACGCTGGACGAAGTGCACGCCATCACGCACATCGACCCCTGGTTCCTGTCGCAGATCAAGGAAATCGTCGACATCGAGCTGGCGCTCGAACAGAAGACGCTGGCCGATCTGGACTACGCCACGCTGTGGGAACTCAAGCGCCGCGGTTTCTCCGACCGCCGCCTGGCTTTCCTGCTGGATTCCTCGGAATCCGAGGTCCGCAAGCTGCGCCACCAGCTGAACGTGCGCCCGGTCTACAAGCGCGTGGATACCTGCGCCGCTGAATTTGCCACCCGCACGGCCTACATGTACTCGACCTACGAGGAAGAGTGCGAAGCGGCGCCCACCGATCGCAAGAAGATCGTGGTGCTGGGCGGCGGTCCGAACCGCATCGGCCAGGGCATCGAGTTCGACTACTGCTGCGTGCACGCGGCGCTGGCGCTGCGCGACGACGGGTACGAGACCATCATGGTCAACTGCAACCCGGAAACCGTGTCCACCGACTACGACACCTCGGATCGCCTGTACTTCGAGCCGCTCACGCTCGAAGACGTGCTCGAGATCGTCCACAAGGAAAACCCGGTCGGCATGATCGTCCAGTACGGCGGCCAGACCCCGCTGAAGCTGGCGCGCGCCCTGGAAGCCAACGGCGTGCCCATCATCGGCACCAGCCCCGAATCCATCGACGTGGCCGAAGACCGCGAGCGCTTCCAGAAGCTGCTCAACAAGCTTGGCCTGCGCCAACCGCCCAACCGCACCGCGCGCACGGAAGGCGAGGCCCTGGCCCACGCCGCTGAAATCGGCTATCCGCTAGTGGTGCGTCCCAGCTACGTGCTGGGCGGCCGCGCCATGGAAATCGTGCACGAGCAGCAGGACCTCGAACGCTACATGCGCGAGGCCGTGAAGGTCAGCAATGACTCGCCCGTGCTGCTGGACCGCTTCCTGAACAACGCCACCGAAGTGGACGTGGACTGCCTGGCAGACGGCGAAACCGTCTTCATCGGCGGCGTCATGGAACACATCGAACAGGCTGGCGTGCACTCGGGCGACTCGGCTTGCAGCCTGCCTCCGTATTCGCTGTCGGCGGAAGTCATCGCCGAGATCAAGCGCCAGACCACGATGATGGCCAAGGCATTGAACGTCAGCGGCCTGATGAACGTGCAGTTCGCGATCCAGGGCGGTGACGTCTACGTGCTGGAAGTGAACCCGCGCGCCTCGCGCACGGTGCCCTACGTCTCCAAGGCCACCGGCCTGCAGCTGGCCAAGATCGCCGCGCGCGCCATGGCCGGCCAGACGCTGGCCGCGCAAGGCATCACCAAGGAAGTCGTGCCGCCTTATTTCTCGGTCAAGGAAGCCGTGTTCCCGTTCGTGAAGTTCCCGGGCGTGGATACCATCCTGGGTCCTGAAATGAAGTCGACCGGCGAAGTGATGGGCGTGGGCACCAGCTTCGGCGAAGCCTTCGTGAAGTCGCAATTGGCCGCGGGCGTGCGCCTGCCGGAATCCGGCACGGTGTTCATCAGCGTCAAGAACCAGGACAAACCCCTGGCGGTGGAAGTGGCGCGCGGCCTGCACGCCCTCGGTTTCAAGCTGGTCGCCACGCGCGGCACGGCCGCCGAGATCGAAGCCGCCGGCATCCCGGTGCAATTGGTGAACAAGGTCACCGAAGGCCGTCCGCACATCGTCGACATGGTGAAGAACGGCGAGATCTCGCTGGTCATCAACACCGTCGAAGAGCGTCGCAACGCCATCGCTGATTCGCGCACCATCCGCACCCAGGCGCTGGCCGCCCGCGTGACCTTCTTCACGACCATCGCCGGCGCCCGCGCCGCGGTCGAAGGCATGCAATACCTGCGCCAAGGCCTGGGCCTGCAGGTGTATCCGCTGCAGGAGCTGCACGCTTCCTTGCACGGTTAAGCCGGCTGGCGAACAATAGGGCACGCGAGAGCGTGCCCTATTTTTTTTGCAACGCGATTCCGCAACGCCACTACAGGCATCAGGCAAACATGGAAAGAGTCTTCATCACCGGCGCCAGCAGCGGCCTGGGACGCGCCCTGGCGCAGCAGTACGCCTCCACCGGCGCCGCCCTGGGCCTGCTGGGCCGGCGCGAGGACGCCCTGCGGGAATTGGCCGACAGCCTGCCCGGCGAGCATCGGTGCTACGCGGTCGACGTGCGCGACCGGCAGGCGCTGCATGCCGCCGCCCAGGATTTCATCGCGTTCTGCCAGGGGCGGGTGGACGTCGTCATTGCCAGCGCCGGCATCAGCGCCGGTACGCTGACCGAGCACGGCGAGGACTACGACGTCTTCAAGGCCATCGTCGATACCAATCTGCTGGCCACCGTGGCGACCTTCGAACCCTTCATTGCGTCCATGCGTGCGGCTGGGTCGGGACGGCTGGTGGGCATCGCCAGCGTGGCGGGAGTCAGAGGATTGCCGGGGGCGGGCGCCTATAGCGCGTCCAAGTCGGCTGTGGTTACCTATTGCGAAAGCCTGCGGCTGGAGCTGGCGGCCGAAGGCATAGACGTGGTGACCATAGCGCCCGGCTACATCAAGACGGCCATGACGGCGCACAACCCGTATTCCATGCCTTTCCTGATGGAAGCGGATGCCTTCGCCCGCCGCGCGCGCAGCGCGATCGAGCGGGGCACTTCCTATGTGGTGATTCCGTGGCAGATGGGCATTGTGGCCAAGCTGATGCGCCTATTGCCCAATGCCGTCTACGACCGGTTGGCGCGCAACGCGCCGCGCAAGCCGCGACGCGAGCGCTGAACGCTCAAGGCACGACGTCGTTGCCGACTTCGTCGGCCACGTGGCCCACGTCGCCCCAGTCCAGTACCTGCCACTTGCGGCCCTGAACGCCGACGCGGTTGATGCTTACGTTCAGCAAAGCGGCGTCGCGCGGGCCGTTCAGCGGCACGCCCGAGGCATGGCGCCAGATGATGTCCAGCACGCCGCCGTGCGTGAACATCAGGATACGTTCGTCGTCGTGCCGGCTGGCGATGTCGTCCACGGTGGAAATCACCCGGGACTGGAACTGGCCCAGGGTTTCGCCGCCGTCCAGCGGACGCAGCGGATCGCGGCTTTTCCAGGCCGCCGCGGCCTCGGGGGCCAGCACGTCGATGCGCTCGTGGTCCAGGCCTTCCAGTACGCCAAAACCGCGCTCGCGGATGCCTGGCTCCACACGGACACGCAGCCCCAGCTGTTCGGACACGGGCAGGGCGGTGGCATGGGCGCGCTGCAGGTCGCTGCTGTAGATGGCGTGGATCGGGGTGCGGCGGGCCTCTTCGCGCATGCGCGCGGCCAGCAGGCTGGCCTGGTTGACGCCGAATTCGTTCAGGGGAATGTCTTGCCAGCCTTGCAGGCGCCGCTGGCGGTTCCAGTCGGTTTCGCCGTGGCGGATGAACCAGATTTCAGTCATTACGATCTTGATGCAGGGATTAAAGCTGGGAGGGCGCGATGGGCGCGCGCGGTTTCCAGATGGTTTGAATGATCGAGCTTAACGCGACCAGCGCGGGCTCGCTAGCGCGCTCGTAGGGCAGGATGAATCCCAGCATGGCGTCCACGCGAGCCTGGCCCCAGACGATGAAGTCGTTCGAGGCCGCGCCCGCGAGCGCCGCTTCCTCGCGCAACAGGGCGCAACCGGCGCCGGCGCGCACCAGCGCGTCCAGGTTGGCCTGGTCGTCGTTCTGCATCACGATGCGTGGCGACAGGCCGTGGCGTTCGAACATGTCGCGCAGCAGCAGGTGCGTGTGGCTGCCGGACGGGCCGTCCAGCCAGGGCAGTTGCGCGACCTCGCGCCAGCCGCCGCGCTTGAGTACCGCGGCGTGCTCCCGCGGCATGGCGATCCTGTAGCGCACGCTGCGCAAGGGTTGCCAAAGCACGCCGCGCGGTGGATTGGCGGCGATGATCAGCGCAGCCGGCAGGCGGCCCGTGCTGACCTGTTCCGCCAGCGTGGCGGCGGGCAGGGTCTGGGTCTTCAGTTCGACCAGCGGCAGGCGCTGGGTCACGGCCGAAGCCAGCTCGCCCAGGCGCAGGAAATCGGGCTTTTCGCTGGGCACGCCCAGCTCCACCGCGCCATGCAGGCTGCCCTGTAGTTGCTGGGCCTCGGATTTGAACTGTGCGCCCAACACCAGAAGCGATTCGGCCGTGGGCAGCAGCACCTCGCCAGCCTTGGCCAGTGTCAGCCGGCCGCCGCTGCGGTCGAATAGCGCCACGCCCAGGCTTTGTTCCAGCGCCTTGATCTGCGCCGTCACGGCAGGTTGGGTCAGCGACAGCGCCTCGGCTGCCTTCGTCAGATTGCCCAACCGGGCGACCGTGACGAAGGCGCGGATCTGATAGATTTCCATGGGCCCGAGTTTAGGCCGCCAGCAGCCGTATTTGAGTAGGCTCAAGCCCGATGGAGACCGGAGCGCCGACCGGGAAGGCCGAGAGCCCGGCCAGATGCGATTGGTCCGCGGTCAGCCGCTGTTCGCCGATCTGGACCTGGTAGCGCGTGAATTCGCCCAGGAATTCGCTGCTTTCCACGATGCCCGGCAGCCAGACATAGCGCGCGTCGCCCAGTCCGTCCGCCATTTCGATCTGCACCGTGTGGGGGCGGAAGCTGGCTGCCAGCCGCGAGGCATCCGGCGCTTCGCCGGACAGGGGCAGGTGCAAATCGCCCACGCCTTCCACTGCCAGCACCACGCTGCCGCTGGTGCGCTCACGCACTTCACCCTCCAGTACGTTCATCGTGCCCACGAAGTTGGCGACGAAGCGGTTTACCGGATAGTCGAACAAGGTGCTGGGCGCGCCGATCTGCTGGACCACGCCGTGGTCCAGCACCGCCATGCGGTCGGCGGTGGTCATGGCCTCTTCCTGGTCGTGGGTGACGAAGATGGTGGTGATGCCGAGCCGGCGCTGCAGGCTGAGCAGGTCCTGGCGCATTTGCACGCGCAGCTTCTTGTCCAGGTTGGACAGGGGTTCGTCCAGCAGCAGCACCTGCGGTTCGATGACGATGGTGCGGGCCAGGGCCACGCGCTGCTGCTGCCCGCCCGAGAGCTGATTGGGACGGCGCTTGCCATACTGGGACAGGCCCACCAGATCCAGCGCGGCCTCCACCTTGGCACGGATCTCGGCGCGCGGGAGCTTGCGTTCGACCAGGCCAAAGGCCACGTTGTCCCAGACGGTCATATGCGGCCACAGGGCGTAGTTCTGGAACACCATCCCGATATTGCGGTTCCAGGGTGGCGTGCCGCTGATGTCCTTGCCGTCCACCAGCAGTTGTCCCGCGCTGTGCCGGTTGAAGCCGGCGATCAGCCGCAGCAGTGTGGACTTGCCCGAGCCGGACGGCCCCAGCAGCGCGAAGAACTCGCCGGGCTCGATGCTGATGTTGACGTCCTTGAGCACTTCCGTCTTGCCGTAGGACAAGCGGATGTTGCGGCATTCGACGCTGACTTTCTTCATGCGGATTCCCCTTCATTGCGAGCCGGCCGCTGGCGCGCCTGGGCGCGTTCCACCAGCAGGTGCGATACATACGTGCCGATGGCCACCGCGGCCACCGCCAGGACGCCGAGCGCGGCGCCCGGGCCCCGGCCCGCCGCGCTCTGCATGTACAGATAGATGCCGTAGCTCATGGGCGCCTGGCTGTCCTTGGTCACCAGCATGATGGTGGCCGACAATTCCACTGCCGCCGTCACAAAGCTGGTCACGAAGCCCGCCAGCATGCCGCCGGCCATCAGCGGCACCACCACGCGGCGTATCGTGCTCATGCGGGTTGCGCCCAGCGATTGCGCGGCTTCCTCCAGCGAAATGTTGATCTGCTGCAGCGATGCCACGCAAGAGCGCAGGGCGTAGGGCAGCCGCCGCACCGAGTACGCGATCATGATGATGATCCACGACGAGGTCAGCAGGGTGCCCGTGCCGGGCAGTTCGATGCCACGGAAGGTGCGCAGAAAGCCGATGGCCAGCACGATGCCCGGAATCGCCAGCGCAGCCGAGGCCAGGAAGTCCAGCCATTGGCGCGCGGGCAGCCTCGTGCGCAGCATCAGGTAGGCGATGGCGGTGCCCAGGATCACGTCCACGCCCGCGGCCAGGCCGCAATAGAGCAGCGTGTTGGCGATCATGCCCTGGGATTCGGAGAACACCGCCGAGTAATGCGCCAGGGTGTAGCCGTCAGGCAGCGGCGCAAAACTCCAGACGCTGGCCAGCGATAGCAGCAGAACGCCCATGTGCGGCGATAGCACCAGCAGCAGCACCAGGATGATCCAGCCATAGGCCAGCACGCTTTCCATCGGACTCAGCTTGCGCTTCTGAATGGAACTGCCACCCTTTTGCAGGGTGGAATAGTCCCGGCCCTTGAGCACGCGCGCCGAGAGCCACAACGCCAGGATCGAGAACCCGACCATGATGACGCTGATCACATAGCCCAGCGGATCCTCCAGCCCGACCTGCGTGATGCGCAAGTAGGCCTGCGGCGCCAGCATGTTGGTGGTGCCCAGCACAAGCGGCGTGCCCAGATCGTCGAAGACCTTGACGAACACCAGCGACGCGCCCGCCACATAGCCCGGTAGCGCCAGCGGAAAGATCACACGGCGGAACAGGCGGAACCCGCGCGACCCCAGGTTGAAGGCGGCTTCCTCCATGGCGCCGTCGATATTGCGCAGCGCGACGACCAGGTTCATCAGGATGAAGGGGAAATAGTGCAGCGCCTCCACGAAGATGACGCCATTCAGGCCTTCCATGAAGGGGATGGTGAAACCGAACCAGTCGTTGAGCAGCAGGTTCACGCTGCCGGAGCGCCCGAAGATCAGCTGCATCGCGACCGCGCCCACGAAGGGCGGCATGATCAGCGGCAGCACGCCCAACGTCTGGATCAACAGGGCGCCGCGGAAATCGAAGCGCACTGTGAAATACGCCAGCGGCACGGCGATCAGGGACGCCAACAGGGCCGACCAGCCCGCGACGTAGAGGCTGTTGAAGAAGGCCTCCTTCATCAGCGGCTGGTTGAAGAACGCGCCGAAATGGCCCATGGTGAAGCTGCCGTCGGCGTTCACGAAGGCGCTGTAGAACACCGTGCCCACCGGCACGGCCAAGAACAGCAGCAGAAAACCGAACACCAGTAGCGCCGTCAGCAAGGGGCCGACGGGCAGGCGCGAGTGGCCCGAAGAATTCATCGAGATTCCCGAAATCGTTGCCAGGGGGAAAGCCGCGCCGCGCGGACGGGACCGCTCCCGTCCGCTCAACGCGGGTCCAGCGATCGTCCTAGAGCGCGGCGGCCTGCTTGGCGAGCTTTACGGCTTCTTCGTAGTTCGCCTTGGAACGTCCGTTCCATTCGCCTTCCAGCTGGGTGATCTGCTGGTTCACGGCGGCGTCCTTCTTGTTGCCCGCGAAAATTGCCAGGAAGGCCGGATCGGCCGCCTTCTTGCCATCCACCAGCGGCGCCCAGGTCAGCTTGCGGGCCTGCGCGAGCAGTTCGGCCGCCTTGCCGCTCTTGGCTTTGTCGCCCAGTTTGGCTTCAGCGTCGTAGATGGCCTTGGTGGCGGCCTGCAGTTCCTTCAGGCGGAACGTGACCGTCTGGTCGTACAGCGATTGCACGACGTAGTAACGCGACTGCGACAGGTCGGCGTTGAACTGCACCTTGCTGCGCTTGGCGATTTCGGCGGGGTCGGGATAGCCCTGCGGAATCTTGCCGGCAAGGGACGAGTAGGGCAGTACCGGCAGGCGCGATATCTTGGGTTCCAGCAGCAGCTCCTGCCCGGCCTGGCTGAGCGTGAAGGCGATGAACTTCTTGCCTTCCTCGGTGTTCTTGGCACCCTCGATCAGCGCGATATTGGCAGGAACGATCGCAGTTTCCGAGGGGTAGACGAATTCCACCGGGAACTTGGAATACTTGCTGGACAGGCCGAAGAAGTCGATCACCGGCCCGGCGCCGAATTGGCCGTTGTTCACGCCGTCCGGCACGCCGAACGAGCGCTCGGTGACGGCGCTGCTGTTGCCCGACATGCGCAGCAAGGTGCTCCAGCCCTCGTCCCAGCCTTCGCCCTGGAGGATGGTTTCCACCGTCAGGTGCATGGTGCCCGAGCGCGACGGCGAGGTGATGCCGACGTGGCCGAACCACTGTGGCGACAGCAGGTCTTTCCATTCCACGGGCGCCGGGATCTTGTGCGCCGCGATATATCGGGTGTTGTAGATGATGCCGTAGCCGGCCAGCGCCTGTCCCAGGTACATGCCGCCCGGATCGTTGATGGGGTAGTTGCCGATCTTGTCCGGCACCTGTTTGTTCGCTACGTCGGCGGAGCTTGCCAGCAGTTTGTCGCGGCCCAGCACTTCGAAGGCGTCGGGCGCGCTGGCCCAGAACACCTCGGGGCGCTGGCCTGCGGGCGTTTCGCGCACATACGCGATGCCCGACACTGTGTTCTTGTTCAGGATTTCCAGCGTGATGCCGGGGTTGGCCTTTTCGAAGGCCGTCTTGTAGGCCTGGGTCAGGTCTTTGGGGAACGACGTGATCACCGTGACGGTGCCTGCGAGGGCAGGGGCCGCGCAAACGGCCAGTACCGCACCTGCAAGGGCTGTGCGCATTGCATGCATGGTTTGTCTCCGTAGTTTTAGATTTGTCCGGAGACAGTACTGGCCGGTCTGGGCAGCGTCCAATCACAAATTTTGATGCGCGCCATCAATGCGGGCGCCCCGGCCGGGGGGGCGCCGTGTCTTGCCCGCTAGGCCCTGGCGGATACGCCGCCTTGCATGGCCCGGGCCTGCTGCTCCATCACTTCGGTGATCTGCTGCTGGATCTGCATCGCCTGGGCATTGAGCGCCATCAGTTGCTGGGCCTTCATTTCGGCGGGCATACCGCTGGCTTTGACCTTGGCGATCTGGTCCATCACGCGCTTGAGCTGCTTCTGCAGTTCCTTGATCTGGCGCGTGTATGCATCGTCGTTGCTGGAGTCCTCGGTTTCCTTGGCTGCCTGCGTGTTGCCCACTTTCAGGCCGCCGGGGGTGCTGACGCGGATCTTGCCGTCCGCGGATACCGTGCTCGTTTCCGCGTCCGAGGCGCTCTTGGCTTCCTTGTTGGCCTGGATCTTCTGGGCCCAGAGGTCGGCCAGGCTGTTGATTCGGGAACTGCCGCTGATGGGATCGATCGCCATGATTGCTCCTGCCGCCTGTGTGGATTTCGGGGTTTTCACTAGTACGGCATTCCGGCAGTGAACTTAAGCATTGCCCCCGGTTTGCGGCCCCCTTTACACTGGCGCCCGCTCACACCCAACACCTACTTTGGGATATCCATGTCCAATTCCTACTTTCCGCGCTGGCGCCTGGCGGATGACGCCGAGCCTGGCGTCATCATCGCGCCCGACGAAAGACTGTCCTGGCCCAAGAACGTGGCCATGGGCGCCCAGCACGTCGTCGCCATGTTCGGCTCCACCGTGCTGGCGCCGCTGCTCATGGGCTTCGATCCGAACGTCGCCATCCTGATGTCAGGCATAGGCACGCTGATCTTCTTCCTGTTCGTGGGAGGCAGGGTTCCTAGCTATCTGGGTTCCAGCTTCGCCTTCATCGGCGGCGTGATCGCGGTGACCGGCTACGCGGGCGGCGGGGCGAACGCCAATATCGGCGTGGCGCTGGGCGCCATCATCGCCTGCGGCCTGGCCTATACGCTGATCGGCCTGGTGGTCTGGTACGCGAACGCGCGCGCCGGGGGCGGCGCGAACTGGATCGATACCTTGATGCCGCCCGTCGTCACGGGCGCGGTGGTTGCGGTCATCGGCCTGAACCTGGCGCCTATCGCCGCCAAGGGTGCGATGGGGGCATCGGGTTTTGACAGCGTGATGTCCATGGTCACCATCCTCTGCGTGGGCGGCATCGCCGTGTTCACCAAGGGCATGGTGCAGCGCCTGCTGATCCTGGTGGGCATGATCCTGGCCTGCGTGGTGTACGGAATCCTCGCCAATGGCATGGGGCTGGGCAAGCCGATCGACTTTTCCGGGCTGTCCGCCGCGGCCTGGTTCGGTCTGCCGCATTTTGCCGCGCCTGTATTCAAGGCCGAGGCGATGGGCCTGATCGTGCCCGTCGCCATCATCCTGGTGGCAGAGAACCTGGGCCACGTGAAGGCCGTCAGCGCCATGACCGGGCAGGACCTGGACCGCTACCTGGGCCGCGCCTTCGTCGGCGACGGCGTTGCCACCATGGTGTCCGGCGCGGTGGGCGGCACGGGCGTCACCACCTACGCGGAGAACATCGGTGTGATGGCGGTCACGCGCATCTATTCGACGCTAGTGTTCGTGGTGGCCGCGGTGATCGCCATCGTGCTGGGCTTTTCGCCCAAGTTCGGCGCCTTGATCCAGATGATTCCCGCGCCCGTGCTGGGCGGCATGTCGGTGGTGGTGTTCGGCCTGATCGCGATTGCCGGCGCCCGCATCTGGGTGGTCAACCAGGTCGACTTTAGCGACAACCGCAACCTCATCGTGGCCGCGGTCACGCTGGTGCTGGGCGCGGGCGACTTCACGGTCAAGCTGGGCAATTTCACGCTTGGCGGCATCGGTACCGCCACCTTCGGCGCGATCATCCTGTACGCCTTGCTGCGTCGCAGGAAATAGCCGGCGCGGCCATGCGCGGGCGCCGTCGCGCCGCGCATGGAGGCCTGGCGCCCCTAGGTGCGCGCCAATCGCGACGCCGGGGCGGCACGCGGCAGTTCCACTGGCGCCGCTTCGATCACCTGTCCCGATTGCGTCTTGAACACCGCGGTGGCCTCAGCCAGGCGCCGCGCCTGTTCCTCCATCGCGGCCGCTGCGGCGGATGCTTCCTCCACCAAGGCGGCGTTCTGCTGAGTCACTTCGTCCATCTGCGTGATCGCCAGGCTCACCTGGTCGATGCCGCCGGCCTGTTGGGCCGAGGCCGCTGAAATCTCGCCCATGATGGCGGCCACGCGCTGCACCGACTCCACGATTTCCTGCATGGTCTGTCCGGCGGCGGCGACCTGGGCCGAGCCGGCGGCCACAGTTTCCACCGAGGTCTCGATCAACGTCTTGATCTCCTTGGCGGCCTGAGCGGCGCGCTGCGCCAGCGAGCGGACCTCGCCCGCAACCACGGCGAAACCCTTGCCTTGTTCCCCGGCGCGAGCAGCCTCCACGGCGGCGTTCAACGCGAGGATATTGGTCTGGAAGGCGATGCCGTCGATGACCGACACGATGTCCGCAATCCGCCGCGAACTATCCGAGATGCCGTGCATGGTGGCCACCACCTGCTCCACGTTCTGGCCGCCGCGCTGCGCCACGTCCATGCTGACCGCGGCCAACTGATTGGCCTGGGAGGCGTTTTCCGCATTCTGTTTTACGGTGACTGCCAACTCTTCCATGGTGGACGCGGTTTCCTCCAGGGCGGCGGCCTGTTCCTCGGTGCGCACCGACAGGTTGGCATTGCCGGCAGCGATCTCCGCGGCGCCCACGTTGATCTCATCGACCCCCTGGCGCACGGATGTCACGGTGCGGGTCAGGCCTTCCTGCATCCGCTTGAGCGAGGCGAAAAGGACACCGATCTCATTGTTGGAGCGAGCCTCCACGCGTTGAGTCAAATCGCCTGCCGCGATGCGGTCAAAGTGTCTGCCGGCCTCCTGCAGCGGACGCAGCACGGCGCGCCGGATGAAGGTCCAGCACAGCGCCGTCAGCAGCAGGGCGGCCGATATCAGCGCGACCGCCGAGATCCGGGCGGTGGAGTAGGTTTGCTCCGAGCTTGCCAGTACGCCGTCGCTGCGCTCCTGGACCCGGGCCAGGAAGGCTTGCATGTCTTTCATGAAGTAGGCGTCGGCCTGGGGAAGCCGCCCCTCGTCCTGGCGGTACTTGGCGGGCGAGCGTTCCTTGAGGTCGGACTCCAGTGTGTCCAGGATGGCGGCGTATGTGGTGAAGCGCCCCTGCAGCGTCTGGGCCAGCTCCTGACCGCGCGGGCTCTTGGGCACGGCCATATAGCGGGCGAAGCGCTCGCGCGCCTGCTTCAGATGGCTGGCGGCTTCCTCGCCGGCCAGCCCGGCCTGGTCCATGCCGCCGGTCTGCATGGCAGCCATGCCCGCGCCGAGCGCCAGCCGCGCGCGCAGCAGGGCTGCGTTGGCTTCATAGAGCGGGTCGACCTGATGGACCGCGACATTGTTGAGGTCCTTGATCTCGGTCACGCTTTTTTCGGCGTTCATCCAGCCCAAGCCGCAAGCCAGCGCCAGGGCGACGACGAAGCAGCCCAGAACTAACAACATTCCAGTACGGACTTTCAATTTTTCCAGCATGAGAGCTCCTCGTTCTCGAACGCGATCCGCCGCGAGCGGAGGCGGCCAAGCCGCCTGTCCATGCGTGGCGGAACGGCGAACGTCGAGCCGGATGGCTGCGATGCGTTCGCCACCACTGCAAACACCCGTAAAAAGACAAGCCCATTGCGTCCGGCTTTTGCTGGGCATGCCAGCGCCAGCGGGACGATCGTTCATTGAAAACCATCGTGTATTAATTTGTTATCAATGACACAATTTGTTGTTTTATCCTGATTCTGGCTGGTATTTCCAGGCATTTTTTCGAGCCTTACCCGAGCCGCGTTGAAAAAAACTATCTGAAAGTAGTTTTTATGCAACACAGGCCGGAGCCGGTCGCCCAGGCGCAAGCCCAGCCGATGGTGCCATCGGCTGGGTTCGAAAGAATTTGGAAGAAATGACGGGTTTTAGCGGGTTACAGCAGCGAAATGCGGCGAAAACGGCGTTTTCTCCAGCGGCTTGCAATTCCCGTGGACTTTGCCCACAATATGACCTTGATTGCCCCGGTTCCGACCCGAGCCGGGGTTTTGTTTTGGTCGTTCGAGCCGCCAGTCAGTTTCGCTACATCCGATTGCCTGTGCGCGCCCAGGTAACGACCTTCACCGAGAACGCTCCGTCCGGGGCGTTTTCTACTTTTGTTTGGGAAACGACATGTCTGCCATTCCTTTGACCGTGCGCGGGGCCGAGCGCTTGCAAGAAGAGCTCCAGCGGCTGAAAACCGTGGAACGTCCTGCCGTTATCAACGCGATCGCTGAAGCGCGTGCGCAGGGCGATCTGTCGGAAAATGCCGAGTACGACGCTGCTCGCGAGCGCCAAGGCTTTATCGAGGGCCGCATTGCCGAGCTTGAAGGCACGCTTTCCAATGCCCACCTGATCGATCCTACCGCCCTGGATGCCGAAGGCCGCGCCGTGTTTGGTGCTACCGTCGATATCGAGGACCTGGATTCGGGCGATCGTGTGACGTATCAAATCGTCGGCGACGTTGAAGCCGACATCAAGTCGAACCTGATTTCCGTGTCGAGCCCCGTGGCCCGCGCGTTGATCGGCAAAAGCGAAGGCGACGTGGTCGAGGTCAAGGCCCCGGCTGGCATTCGCGAGTATGAAGTCCTGAGCGTCCGCTACATCTGACGCCAACGTAGTAAGCTGGAAACTGTCAAAACACCATAGTCAGAACCGTGCGTTCGACTGAATTCCGCGGTTTAATGCGGATCGCTATGGTGGACCGGGCGCGTAAAGCGCCCGTTTTTGTGCCTGCGCTTACCTTTTCGTCGTCTTGCGGCTGGTGCCGCTGCGTGCGCCGGCCCGCAGGCTGAGCGCGCTGCCGGCGCGGCGGGGAATGCCGTGACCGCTGGCGGAGGCTTTCTTGGTGCTGGGACGCATGGGCTTGCCGTTCTTGTTGAGCTGGTCCTGGGGCACGAAGCGCGTTTTCGGCTTGGGCTCTTCGGATTCGCTGCGGCGCGGACGCTTGGCGAGGGTCTTGCCTTCGGCGGCCAGCTTCTTGGGCGTATGCGGCTCGGAGGCGCGGCGCTTGGCGGGGCGCTCGGGTTCCATGGCGGCCAGCGCGGCGGGCTTGATATTGCCGGCCAGCGGGCGGAACAGGATCAGGGTTTTGCCCAGGTGGTGCACCGGCGCGCAGGAAAGCGTGTCGCAGATGGTCGACAGCATTGCGTCGCGGGCCTCGCGGTCGTCGCCGCCGGCACGCACTTTGATAAGGCCGTGCGAGGTCAGTGCCAGGTCGATTTCCTTGAGCACGGCTTCGGTCAGGCCATTGTCGCCAATCAGGACGACGGGGCGCAGAGGGTGAGCGGCGGACCGAAGGTCGCTGCGCTCACGAGAGGTAAGTTCTAATATAGGCATGCGTGGAATTGTACGGTAATGGCCAAGAATAAATTCTCCAAAGACTGGATTCACCAGCACATCAATGATCCCTATGTGAAGCTGGCGCAACAGAAGGGCTACAGGGCCCGCGCCGCCTTCAAGCTGATCGAGATCCTGGACACCGAGAAGCTGATGCGCCGGGGCGATCTGGTCGTCGACCTGGGGTCGGCGCCGGGCAGCTGGTCCCAGGTCGCGCGCGAGCGCCTGGCGGGGCCGGGCGGGGTCGTGGACGGCCGCATCATTGCGCTGGACCTGCTGCCCATGGAGCCCGTGGCGGGCGTCGAATTCATCCAGGGCGACTTCCGCGAAGATGAAGTCTTGAAACAATTGGAAGACATGGTCGGATCGCGGGCGGTGGACCTTGTTATTTCCGACATGGCCCCCAACTTGTCTGGGGTGGGTATTGCCGATTCCGCGCGCATCCAGCATGTGTGCGAATTGGCGATGGAATTCTCCTGCGCCCACCTGAAGCCCAACGGGGCGCTGATCGTCAAGGCTTTCCACGGCAGCGGCTTTTCGCAGATCGTGGAGTCTTTCAAACAGCGCTTCAAGCGGGTGGTCGAACGCAAGCCGAAGGCATCGCGGGACAAATCCTCCGAAACCTTTCTGGTTGCGCGCGATCTGAAGTAGCCCGGGTTCGGGGCGCGTCGCCCTGAATCCGAAAAACTCACAGCCTGCCGGGATAACGACCAGAAAATTCGCGAATCAGACAAAACTTAGAGGGGCTCAGGGATCCCGGGACGCAATCTGGTCTGACAGGGTAGAATGAGCTATTGACATACTTGTGACTGTGCCATATGCGGGTGCGCGGTCGCCGGTCGGAATCGAAAGCAGGAGATCGACCTTGAATAATTCATTTTCGAAAGTCGCTGTCTGGATGGTGATAGCCCTCGTGCTGTTCACCGTCTTCAAACAGTTCGACGGACGCGCTCAGACCCAGGACGGCGTGACCTACACGCAGTTCATGGACGATGCCAAGGCGGGACGTATCCGCAAGGTCGACGTCCAGGGCGACGTGCTGTACGTCACCCCTGATGCAGGCCGTGCGTATACGCTGACTTCGCCGGGCGACCTCTGGATGGTCTCCGATCTGCTGAAGTACGGCGTCCAGGTTTCGGGCAAGCCGCGTGAAGAGCAATCGCTGCTGATGAGCATCTTCGTCTCGTGGTTCCCCATGCTGCTGCTGATCGGCGTCTGGGTGTTCTTCATGCGCCAGATGCAGGGCGGCGGCAGGGGCGGGGCGTTCAGCTTCGGCAAATCTCGCGCCCGCATGCTCGACGAGAACACCAACCAGATCACCTTCGCCGACGTTGCCGGCTGCGACGAAGCCAAGGAAGACGTCCAGGAACTGGTCGACTTCCTGCGCGACCCTAGCAAGTTCCAGAAGCTGGGCGGACGCATTCCTCGCGGCGTGCTGATGGTCGGTTCCCCCGGTACCGGCAAGACGCTGCTGGCCAAGGCCATCGCGGGCGAAGCCAAGGTGCCGTTCTTCAGCATCTCCGGTTCCGACTTCGTTGAAATGTTCGTCGGCGTGGGCGCGGCCCGCGTGCGCGACATGTTCGAAAACGCCAAGAAGCATGCTCCCTGCATCATCTTCATCGACGAAATCGACGCGGTCGGCCGCCAGCGTGGCGCCGGCCTGGGCGGCGGCAACGACGAACGCGAACAGACGCTGAACCAGATGCTGGTGGAAATGGACGGCTTCGAGTCCGGCCAGGGTGTCATCGTCATCGCCGCGACCAACCGTCCCGACGTGCTGGATCCCGCGCTGCTGCGTCCGGGTCGCTTCGATCGTCAGGTCGTGGTGCCGCTGCCCGATATCCGCGGTCGCGAGCAGATCCTGAAGGTCCACATGCGCAAGGTCCCGCTGTCGCCCAACGTCGACGCGACCGTGCTGGCACGCGGCACGCCGGGCTTCTCCGGCGCCGACCTGGCCAACCTGGTCAACGAAGCCGCGTTGTTTGCCGCGCGCCGCAACGGCCGCACGGTCGACATGTCCGACTTCGAAAAGGCCAAGGACAAGATCATCATGGGCGCGGAACGCCGCTCCATCGTGATGCCCGAAGAGGAACGCAAGAACACGGCGTATCACGAGTCCGGCCACGCGATCGTCGCCCGCATGCTGCCCAAGACCGACCCGGTCCACAAGGTCACCATCATCCCGCGCGGCCGCGCGCTGGGCGTGACCATGCAGCTGCCTGAGACCGACCGCTACAGCATGGACAAGGGCCGTCTGCTGTCCACGATCGCCGTGCTGTTTGGCGGCCGCATCGCCGAAGAACTCTTCATGAACCAGATGACGACCGGCGCCTCCAACGACTTCGAGCGCGCTACCGCCATCGCCCGCGACATCGTCACTCGCTACGGCATGACCGACGAGCTGGGTCCCATGGTCTATGCCGAGAACGAAGGCGAAGTGTTCCTGGGCCGCAGCGTCACCAAGACCACGCACATGTCCGAAGCCACCATGCAGAAGGTGGACACCGAGATCCGCCGCATCATCGACGAGCAGTACGGCGTGGCGCGCAAGATCCTGGAAGACAACCGTGACAAGGTCGAAGTGATGACATCCGCGCTGCTCGAATGGGAAACCATCGACGCGGACCAGATCGACGACATCATCGAGGGCCGTCCCCCGCGTCCCCCGAAGACGCCTCAGGGCCCGTCGGACACGTCCGACACGCCGCCCACGGGCCTGGCGGCAGGTGGCAATACGGCTGCCGCTGTCTGAGGCTGCTCATCCTGAGTTATGGCAAATAACTTCCTTTGCGGGCGCTTCGAGTTTGATCTCGAGCGCCCGCTTGTCATGGGTATCGTCAACGTCACGCCGGACTCTTTTTCCGATGGCGGCCAGCACGACGATACGGATTCCGCGGTAGCGCACGCGCGCCAATTGATTGCCGAAGGCGCCCAGATCCTGGACCTGGGCGGCGAATCGACGCGTCCGGGGGCCGATCCGGTCTCCGTGGCCGACGAACTGGCCCGGCTGCTGCCAGTGGTGGAGGCGCTGCGCGATTGCGGCGTGCCGCTGTCCATCGACACATTCAAACCGGAAGTCATGCGCGCCGTGCTGGATGCCGGCGCGGACATGATCAACGACATCTACGGCTTCAGGCAGCCTGGCGCTGTCGAAGCAGTGGCGCATTCGCGCTGCGGATTGTGCGTGATGCACATGAAGGGCGAGCCCCGCACCATGCAGGCCGCCCCGCCCGAGTACACCGACCTGATCGGTGAAATCGGGCTTTTCCTGGGGGCTCGCGCACATAAGCTGCGCGCGGCCTGGATCGATCCTCGCCGCATCGTGCTTGACCCTGGCTTCGGCTTCGGCAAGACAGGCGACCAGAATTTTCAACTGCTGCGCCGGCTGTCCAGCCTGCGCAGCGCCGGTTATCCATTGCTGATCGGCCTGTCGCGAAAATCCATGATCGGCCAAGCTACCGGCCGGCCCGTGGGCGACAGGTTGCCCGGCAGCATCGCCGCAGCGCTTGCTTGCGTGGCGCGTGGCGCTTCCATTGTGCGTGTGCACGATGTGGCGGCCACGGTTGACGCGCTCAAGGTATGGCACGCGGCAGAACAAGGAGCAATCAGTTCATGATTCGACGCAAATATTTCGGTACCGACGGTGTACGCGGCGAGGTCGGCGGTCCGGTGATCAACGCCGAATTCGCCCTGCGCCTGGGCTACGCGGCCGGCCGCGTGCTGGCGCGCGAGCACGCCGTGCGCGGCGGCAGCCGCCCGCAGGTGGTCATCGGCAAGGACACCCGGATTTCCGGCTATATGCTGGAATCCGCGCTGGAAGCCGGCCTCTCGGCCGCGGGCATCGACGTGCTGCTGGCCGGTCCCGTGCCTACGCCGGCCGTGGCCTACCTGACCCGGGCGCTGCGCCTGGTGGCCGGCATCGTCATCAGCGCTTCGCACAATCCTTACCACGACAACGGCATCAAGTTCTTCTCGGCGCAGGGCATGAAGCTGCCGGACGAGATCGAGGCCGCCATCGAAGCCGCCCTGGACGAGCCGCTGGGTTGCGTCGCCTCGGAAGCGCTGGGCCGCGCCCGCCGCATGGGCGACGCGCAGGGCCGATACATCGAGTTCTGCAAGAGCACCTTCCCCAACGATCTGGACCTGAACGGCATGACGATCGTGGTGGACGCCGCCCACGGCGCCGCCTACAACATCGCGCCCCATGTGTTCCGTGAGCTGGGCGCCGAAGTGCACGCCATCGGCGTCAACCCGGATGGTTTCAACATCAACAAGGGCGTGGGCGCGCTGCACCCCGAATTGCTGGCCAAGGAAGTCCACGCCCGCGGCGCCCAATTGGGCATTGCGCTGGATGGCGACGCCGACCGCCTGCAGATGGTGGACGGCGAGGGCCGCATCTACAACGGCGACGAGCTCATGTACGCCATCGTCCGCGAACGCATGCAACGCGGCAAGGTGGACGGCGTGGTCGGCACGCTGATGACCAACTTCGGCTTCGAGCGCGAAATGAAGCGCCTGGGCGTCGGCTTTGAGCGCGCCAACGTGGGCGACCGCTACGTGCTGGAACAAATGCAGGCCCGGGGCTGGCTGTATGGCGGCGAAAGCTCAGGCCATCTGCTGTGCCTGGACTGCCATTCGACCGGCGACGGCATCGTGGCCGCGCTGCAGGTCCTGACCGCGCTGCGCCGCAACTCGGTGGGTCTGTCGGAGTGGGTGAGCGATCTGCGCATGTACCCGCAAAAGATGATCAACGTCCCGCTGACGCCGGGCCAGGATTGGAAGACGCACGAGGGCCTGAGCGCCGCGCGCAAGGCCGTGGAAGCCGAACTGGACGGCCGCGGCCGAATCCTCATCCGCGCGTCGGGTACCGAGCCCAAGCTGCGGCTGATGGTCGAGGCCGAGGACGAGGCGCTTGCCGTGTCCTGCGCCGAGAAGCTTGCGGCCAGCCTGGGGTAAATGCCGACTTTCCAATGCCGAAGCAAGGCCACCCGTCGCGCGACGGGTGGCTTTTGTTTGTTCAAGGTCTGTATATATTTGTAAAGTTTTGTCGATTTCGGCGGGCGATTGATATGTCCGCCCCGAACTAAACTTCATAGTCACGTAACATATTGGTCAAGTCTTTGACATACAGGGCGTCCACACTGACTGGACTCTCTAGGAGCTTCGCGCAATGCTGGAATTAGCACGCATCAATCCGAGCCGTAATGCCGCAGAACCTTGGACCGGCGCCGCCGCCAAGGTGCTGGTGGTGGGCTTGGCGCGCACCGCTGAAGAAATCGAGCAGATTCAACGCCTGCGCTACGACGTCTTCACCGAGGACATGGGCGCGGTGTTTCCCGATGCGCAGGACGGCATCGAGCACGACCGCTTCGATCCGTTCTGTGAACACCTGATGGTCCGTGAACTGGATACCGGCCGCGTTGTTGGCACCTACCGGATCCTGACGCCGGAAAAGGCGCGGGAGGCGGGCGGATACTACTCGCAGTCCGAGTTCGACCTGTCCGGCCTGGGCCCGATCCAGGACGAGCTGGTGGAAGTTGGCCGCTCCTGCACGCACGCCGACTACCGCGGCGGCGGCGTCATCATGCTGTTGTGGTCCGGCTTGGCCGAATACCTGCGCCGTGGTGGCTATCAGTATGTGCTGGGTTGCGCCAGCGTCAGCCTGCGCGACGACGGCGTCACTGCCGCCGAAGTGTGGCGCACCATTTCCAAACAGCTGCCGCAAGGGGACGAACCCTGCGTGACGCCACTGCATCGCTATCCGGTGGAGAAGCTCAACAGCACCTTGCCGGCTCGTGTGCCGCCGCTGATCAAGGGGTATTTGAAGCTGGGCGCCAAGGTCTGTGGCGAACCCGCTTGGGACCCCGATTTCAATGCCGCGGATTTCCCGGTCCTGCTCAAGATGGACCGCATGGACGAGCGCTACCGCCGTCACTTCGGGCTGGACCAGCCCGCCACCGCCACCGCCCAGCGCTGAGCATCATGCGCCGCCTGTTCCGCCGCATGAAGATCAGGCTGATACGGCGGGCTACGCGGCCCTTGCGCATGGAGCTCAAGCGGCTGGATCGCGAAACCGATCTTTCACCGTTCTAGCGTTTGGCGGCGCCGGCCGAGGCGGCTCAAGGGCCGCCCGGCCTGTTGCTCAGAACTCCAGCAGCTCGAACGAAAACCCTACCTTGTTCCACTCGGCTTCTTCCGCGCGCAGCGTGAAGTCGCTCAGGGGATGCTGCGCCAGCCATTCGCGGTTGACCCGCACCACGATGGAGTTGTCGCGCACCGATGCCGTCAGCGGCAGCGGTTCGATTTCGTTGCGGCGGCGGAACAGCAGCACCGCCAGGCGCAGGCTGAGGATGGCCTTCCATTGCGCGCGCGAACGCACCAACGGTTCCAGTTTGGTCAGCTTGCCTTGGTGGCCGAGCGCCAGCAGCGCCAGCAGTTGCTGGTCCGCGCGCGAGAAGCCCGGCATGTCGGCGTTTTCCAGAACGTAGGCGGTGTGCTTGTGATACGCGTTGTGGGCGATGGACAGGCCCACTTCGTGCAGATCGGCCGCCCAGCCCAGCGCGGGACGCAGCTCGGCGCGTTCCGGGCCGTCCGGGAACATTGCGTCGAACAGGGTGAGCGCGGCGTGGCGCACGCGCCGCGCCTGGTTTACATCGACGTGGTAGCGCTTCATGAACTGGCGCACCGATTCGTCGCGCTTGTCATGTTCGTCATCCCGGCCCAGCAGGTCGTACAGCACGCCCAGGCGCAGGGCGCCGTCGCCGGTATGCATGACGTCGATGCCAAGTTCGTCGAACAGCGCGCTCATGATGGCCAGCCCGCCGGGCAGCACGTCCGCGCGTTCGATCTTGATGCCGGGCAATTCGGACGGAATCACGCGGCCCGACCGCACGATGCGGTCTTTCAGCTTGTTCAGGCCGGCGCGCGTGATGCCTCGGTCTGAAAAGCGGCATTCGGTCAGGATCGCAAACAGCGCCTTGGCCGTGCCGGAAGAGCCGTAGGCCTCTTTCCAGCCCATCTTGCGGTACTGCTTGGCGATGACTTCGATCTCGCGACGGGCAGCCAGCTCGGCCTGCTTCATCTGGTGGGCATCCACTACGCCGTCGGAGAAGAACTGGCGGCTATAGCTGACGCAGCCCATGTAGAGCGAGGACATCAGGCCGGGCTCATGACCCTTGCCGATGATGACTTCGGTCGAGCCGCCGCCGATGTCGATGACCAGGCGCTTATTGGGCGAAGGGGGCAGGGTGTGGACCACGCCCGAGAAAATCAGGCGCGCCTCTTCGCGGCCGGCGATGACTTCAATGGGAAAGCCCAGGGCGGCTTCAGCTCGCGGCAGGAAGTCGCGGGTGTTGCGGGCGACGCGGAAAGTGTTGGTGGCGACGGCGCGGACCCGGTTGGGGTGGAAGCTGCGCAGGCGGTCGCCGAAGCGTTCCAGCACGGCGATGGCCCGGTCGATGGCGTCATCGCCCAGCCGTTTTTCGGAATCCAGGCCGGCCGCGAGCCGGACGGTTTCCTTGAGGCGGTCGATCTGATAGATCTGGGGCGTACCGTCCTGCTGAACGATGCGTCCGATGGAGAGGCGGAAGCTGTTGGACCCGAGGTCCACCGCGGCCAGAAGTTGATCCATGCGGCTCGTAATATTGTCTGTGAGAGTGGCCCGATTATAGATACCCCATGTGACAGCGCCCGGCGATGCGATTTTTTTCTTACGGAACAGTGGCTTGCAGCGCGCAATGGCCCTGCTATATGTCCCGGTTTTAGCGTACGCTACGTTTTTGGCGTTGTGTCATGGAACCGTCACTTTTTTGCAGTAAAACTCCACGCTCTCCCTACGTATGGAATCCGGTATGCCTTCACGCCCTCCTGCCGAGCCCTTGCTTCTGAACCGCGAGTTGTCGCTGCTGAAATTCAACGAACGCGTGCTGGCGATGGCGGAGAATCCCAAGACGCCCCTGCTGGAACGCCTGCGCTACGTGTGCATCGTCAGTTCCAACCTGGACGAGTTCTTCGAGATCCGGATTTCCAGCCTGAAGGAGCAGCAGCGCCAGTCGCCGAATCTGGTGGGGCCGGACGGCATGACGCCCGACCAGGCGTTCGACAACGTCCAGCATGCGGTGCACGAGCTCGTCAACCGCCAGTACAACCTCCTCAATGACGAGATCCTGCCGGCCATGCACGCCGAGGGTATCTCGCTGCACCACGCATCTGAATGGAACCCGCAGCAGCAGGAATGGGCTCGCGAGGTCTTCAACCGCGATGTGATGCCGCTGCTGACGCCGATCGGGCTGGATCCGGCGCACCCGTTTCCGCGCGTCTACAACAAGAGCCTGAATTTCATTGTGTCGCTGTCGGGCGCCGACGCCTTCGGTCGCCAGGCTTCGATCGCCGTTGTGCAGGCGCCGCGCGCGTTGCCGCGCCTGATCAAGATGCCGCAGGAGCTGTCGGGCCAACCCGAAGGCTACATCCTGCTGACCTCGCTGCTGCGCGCCTTCGTGGGCGAGCTGTTCCCGGGGCTGGAGATGCTGGGGTGCTACCAGTGGCGGGTCACGCGCAACAGCGACCTGTTCGTGGACGAGGAAGAAGTCACCAACCTGCGCCACGCCTTGCAGGGCGAACTGTCGCAGCGCAACTTCGGCGCCGCGGTGCGGCTGGAGATCGACAAGCTGACGCCGGTCGAACTGGAGCACTTCCTGCAGCGCGAGTTCTCGCTCAAGCCCGAGGACACCTACCGCGTGCCGGGCCCGGTGAACCTGTCGCGCCTGATGCAGCTGTGCAATTCGGATTCGCGGCCGGACCTGCTGTTTCCCGATTACCGCGCGCCCGTGCCGGCGCCGTTCGACCGGGTGGGCGACAAGCCGGTTGAATTGTTCGAGGCCGTGGCCGAGCAGGACCGCTTGCTGCACCATCCCTATCAGTCCTTCCAGCCGGTCATCGATTTCCTGACCGCCGCCGCGCTGGATCCGGACGTCATGGCGATCAAGCAGACCATCTACCGCACCGGCGAGGATTCCGAGCTGATGAAAATCCTGCTTGCCGCCGCGCGCGCCGGCAAGGAAGTCACGGTGGTGGTGGAGCTGATGGCCCGTTTTGACGAACAGACCAACATCAACTGGGCCTCCAAGCTGGAAGAAGTGGGGGCGCACGTGGTGTACGGCGTGGTGGCGCATAAGACGCACGCGAAAATGGCTGTGGTGTTACGCCGCGAGAAAGGGCGCTTGCGCCGCTATGCCCACTTGGGCACCGGCAATTACCACCCGCGCACGGCGCGCCTGTACACGGACTTCGGCCTGCTCACCGCCGATCCGAAGCTGTGCGAAGACATGGACAAGGTATTCGCGCAGCTGACCGGACTGGGCGCGCGCCGTTCCCTCAAGGCGTTGATGCAGTCGCCCTTCACCATGCATGACGGCATGGTGGCGCTGATCCGCGCCGAGGCCCGCGCGGCCAAGGCCGGCAAGCGGTCGCGCATCATGGCCAAGATGAACTCGCTGCTGGAAGAGCAGATCATCGAGGAGCTCTACAAGGCCGGTCAGGCCGGCGTGAAGATCGACCTGATCGTGCGTGGCGTGTGCGCGCTGCGGGCGGGCGTGCCGGGGCTGTCCGAGAACATCCGGGTGCGCTCCATCGTCGGCCGCTTCCTGGAGCACTCGCGCGTCTTCTACTTCTACGCCGAAGGCGAGGAAACCGTTTACCTGTCGTCGGCCGACTGGATGGACCGCAACTTCTTCCGTCGCGTCGAGATCGCGTTCCCGATCTACGACAAGACCTTGAAGAAGCGCGTGATCGACGAAGCCTTCACCTATGCGCTGCGAGACAACCAGTTGGCCTGGCAGCAACAGCCCGACGGCGACTACGCCCGAGTCAAGAGCCGTCGCGAGCCCTTCAACGTGCACCAGTACCTGATGCAGAAGCTGGGCGTGTAACCACGCCCGCTGCCCCCTCGCAGGGCGGCGACCTGAAACGGGGCCGCTGCTTCCGGCCCGCTCCGTTCCTTTTTCCAGGGCGGCATCCGAGCCTAAAGCGTCTCCTGGCCCGCCCTGTCCCTCTTTCACAGCCGAATACGGGGGCAAAGCGCCCCCCAAGTCCATTTCCTGCCGGCATTCGAGCCAAAGCGCCTCGCAAGCGGGGCCGCGCGGATCCGGCGGCGCCGGTCCGCCACCGGCGCCCCCCGGGGGGAGGCGCGTAGCGCCTCGGAGGGGATCATGACTGTCACTATCCTGTCATGTAGGGCTTCTAATATTCGAGGGTCGCTGAAAGACAGGCAGTTTTCCAAGCCTGCCAGACTCCTCCAACGAGCACAGAAGGAACCCAGATGTTCAAACGTGTCTTCAAACAAGTTTCCCTGGGCGTCGCGCTGAGCGCCGCCGTGTTTGCCGTCCAGGCCGCCGACGTGACCGGCGCCGGCGCTTCGTTCCCGTACCCGATCTACGCCAAGTGGGCCTCCGACTACAAGGCCGCCACCAACAGCGCCGTCAACTACCAGTCCATCGGTTCGGGCGGCGGCCAGCAGCAGATCATCGCCAAGACCGTTGACTTCGGCGCCTCGGACGATCCCATGAAGGCAGCCGACCTGGAAAAGAACGGCCTGCTGCAATTCCCGGCCGTCATCGGCGGCACGGTGGCCGTGGTGAATATCGACGGCATCGAACCCGGCAAGCTGAAGCTGTCGGGTAAGGTCCTGGCCGACATCTTCCTGGGCAAGATCAAGAAGTGGGATGACGCCGCCATCAAGGCCCTGAACCCCGACCTCAAGCTGCCGTCGGCCGACATCATCGTCGTGCACCGTTCGGACGGTTCGGGCACCACCTTCGGTTGGACCAACTACCTGTCCAAGGTGTCGCCGGACTGGAAGTCGCAAGTCGGTGAAGGCAAGGCCGTGAAGTGGCCCGTGGGCCAGGGCGGCAAGGGCAACGAAGGCGTCGCCGCCTACGTCGGCCAGCTGAAGAACTCGATCGGCTACGTGGAATACGCCTACGCCAAGCAGAACAAGCTGGCCTGGACGCAGCTGCAGAACAAGGACGGCAAGTTCGTCCAGCCGGAGCAGAAGGCTTTCGCCGCCGCGGCCGCCAACGCCGATTGGAAGAGCGCGCCGGGCATGGGCGTGGTCCTGACCGACGAACCGGGCGCCGATTCGTGGCCCGTCACCGCCGCCACCTTCATCCTGGTCCACAAGTCGCAAGACAAGCCGGCGCAAGGCAAGGCCGTGCTGGAATTCTTCGACTGGGCCTTCAAGAACGGCGCCAAGTCTGCCGAAGCCATGGACTACGTGCCGCTGCCGGAAGCCGTGACCAAGGAAATCCGCGCCGCTTGGGGCGAAGTCAAGTCCGCCGACGGCAAGGCTGTCTGGCAGTAATGGGTTGAGCGTGGGGCGGGCCCGGCAGGGACGCCAGCCTCTCCCGCGCGCAATCATCAGCGGCCGCCGCTGGCGTTCCGGACAAGGAACGATAGTGGCGGCCCGCCGCAAGACCTTCGAAGTTTCTCCCCTGGTTTCCTAAGGAAAGTCCATCCATGAGCGCGGTAATGGATAATAGTGTGCCGCTTTCGCCCAGCGGGGCGGACTCCGTGACTACCGGCACGCCTTCGCCTATGAAGCAAAACAACAACGCGCTGATGGATGCGCTATTCAAGAACCTGACCCGCCTGTTCGCCTTCCTGGTGTTCATTCTGCTGGCGGCTATTCTTGTTTCCCTGATCTACGGCAGCCGAGAATCGCTGGCCAAGTACGGCCTGTCGTTCCTCTGGCTGAATGACTGGGATCCGGTCAATTCGAACTACGGGGCCGTGGTGCCCATCATCGGCACGTTGCTGACCTCGGCCATCGCCCTGATCATCGCCGTGCCGGTGTCCTTCGGCATCGCCATCTTCCTGACCGAACTCTCACCGACCTGGCTGCGCCGTCCGCTGGGCACCGCGGTCGAAATGCTGGCGGCGATTCCGTCCATCATCTATGGCATGTGGGGCCTGTTCGTTTTCGTGCCGGTGTTCCAGCAGTACGTGCAGCCCTTCCTGATCGCCACCCTGGGCAGCCTGCCCGTGATCGGCGGTATCTTCGCCGGTCCGCCCTTCGGTATCGGCATTTTCACGGCAGGCCTGATCCTGTCGATCATGATCATCCCGTTCATCGCCGCCGTCATGCGCGACGTGTTCGAGCTGGTGCCGGCGATGCTCAAGGAGTCGGCCTACGGCCTGGGAAGCACGACCTGGGAAGTGATGTGGCGCGTGGTGCTGCCCTACACCAAGTCGGGCGTCATCGGCGGCATCATGCTGGGCCTGGGCCGCGCCCTGGGCGAAACCATGGCCGTCACCTTCGTCATCGGCAATGCGTTCAAGTGGTCCGGCTCGCTGTTCTCGCCGGGCAACTCGATCGCCTCCGCGCTGGCCAATGAATTCAATGAAGCGGGCGGCATACAGAAGTCGGCGCTGCTGGAGCTGGGCTTGATCCTGTTCCTGATCACGACCATCGTGCTCGCCCTGGCCAAGATGCTGCTGGTCCGCCTGTCCGCCAGCGAAGGCAAGAAAACCTGACGCGCCGCGAGCACAAGGAAAAGATCATGGCTGTATCCGTACTCAATATGCAGAACGGCACCTATCGCCGGCGCCGCGTCATCAATCGCGTCATGCTGACCGTGTCGCTGGGCACGCTGTTGTTCGGCTTGTTCTGGCTGTTCTGGATCATTCTGACGCTGCTGCTCAAGGGCGCGCCGGCGTTGTCGTACACGCTCTTCACCGAGATCACGCCGCCGCCGGGGCAGACCGGCGGCCTGATCAACGCCATCTTCGGCAGTGTGATGATGGCCGGCGTGGGCACGCTGATCGGCACCCCCGTGGGCATTCTTGCTGGCACCTACCTGGCCGAATATGGCCAGCGCGGCTGGCTGGCGCCCGCCACGCGCTTCCTGAACGACGTGCTGTTGTCGGCGCCGTCGATCATCATCGGCTTGTTCATCTACGCCGTGTACGTGGCCCAGGTGGGGCATTACTCGGGTTGGGCCGGCGCCATCGCGCTGTCCATCCTGGTGATACCGGTCGTGGTGCGTACCACCGACAACATGCTGCTGCTGGTGCCCAATAGTCTGCGCGAGGCCGCTGCCGCGCTGGGTTGCCCCAAGTGGCGCATGATCACCATGGTGTGCTATCGCGCAGCGAAGACCGGCATCATCACCGGCGTGCTGCTGGCCATCGCCCGGATCTCCGGCGAAACTGCGCCGCTGCTGTTCACGGCGCTGTCGAACCAGTTCATGTCCTGGAACATGAACGGCCCGATGGCCAACCTGCCAGTCGTGATCTACCAGTACGCCGCCAGCCCCTTCAAGGACTGGAACAACCTGGCATGGGCCGGCGCCACGCTGATTACGCTGCTGGTGCTGGGCATCAACATCATCGCCCGCAACATGTTCCGCAAGTAAAGATCGCTTTGCCGGCGCGCAGGGCGCGCCGCAGCCTAGGGAAACCAAATGGAAAACACCGCTACCGCCGTCAAGAACAAGATCGAGGTCAAGAACCTGAACTTCTACTACGGCAAGTTCCACGCGATCCGCAATGTGAACATGTCGATCCAGGAGAAGAAGGTCACGGCCTTCATCGGCCCGTCGGGCTGCGGCAAGTCGACGCTGCTGCGCACTTTCAACCGCATGTTCGAGCTGTACCCCGGCCAGCGCGCCGAGGGTGAGATCATCCTGGACGGCGAAAACCTGCTGACGGCCAAGACCGACATTTCGCTGATCCGCGCCAAGGTCGGCATGGTGTTCCAGAAGCCCACGCCGTTTCCCATGAGCATCTACGACAACATCGCCTTCGGCGTGCGCCTGTTCGAGCGCCTGTCCAAGGGCGAAATGGACGAGCGCGTGGAATGGGCCCTGAGCAAGGCCGCCCTGTGGAACGAAGTCAAGGACAAGCTGCACCAGAGCGGCAACAGTCTATCGGGCGGCCAGCAGCAGCGTCTGTGCATCGCGCGAGGCGTGGCCATCAAGCCGGAAGTGTTGCTGCTGGACGAGCCGTGCTCGGCCCTCGATCCGATCTCGACCGCCAAGATCGAAGAACTGATCGCGGAACTGAAGAACGACTACACCGTCGTCATCGTGACGCACAACATGCAGCAGGCCGCGCGCTGCTCGGACTTCACCGCCTATATGTACCTGGGCGAACTGATGGAATTCGGCCAGACCGACCAGATCTTCGTGAAGCCCGCGCGCAAGGAAACGGAAGACTACATCACGGGCCGTTTCGGCTGATCGCCGGAATTCTGCCGTCCGTCAGAGGGCGCATGACGCGCGGGAAGCGTCAGTTGCAGGCTGGCCATAGGCTGCGCGCCCGGTATCTGGTATAGTTGCCACCCTTCGGGGCGTAGCGCAGCCTGGTAGCGCATCTGCTTTGGGAGCAGAGGGTCGTGAGTTCGAATCCCACCGCCCCGACCAATAAAATCAAGGCCGTTAGTGATAGTGTTCACTAACGGCCTTTGTCTTATCCGACGTGATGGGGCAACTTATGGGGCAACCGAAAGAAAAGCCCTGGAAGGTGCGAAAGAATTATCTTGATACACTGACCGCGCAATTCCCGGACCCAGCAGGCTACTGAACGCAATTCGGCCACGGCAACGGTCAGAGAATCCCCCGCAAAAAAAATTCGAGACGAGGCGCGTGTGGTCAGCAAGAAGAAGAACAGTTCGGCGAAAGATCTCCAGGCGGGTGGTGGTGACGTCCGCCCGGCAAAAGTCATCAGATCTGAGAAAGACGCCCTAGATGTGCTGAGCGATCTGACCAATAAACCGGGTGAGCTGACCTTCCAAATCAAGTTCGAAGGTTGGCCGGTGCTAACAACGAACCTAAAGGGCGATAAGTTTGACAGCAGCATCACAAGTAGTGTGATGACGGGGTATCTGGCCCTGCAACAGGAACTGAACCGTAGCTATACGATCGTGAAGTTCGGCGAGGAGCGGCAGCCCAACTTGAGTCGCGAAGAACGCGATGAACTGGAGCTTGAGGTACATGTAGGTAAGGGATCGTCTGATCTCATTACGGTAAATACTCCAAAGATTTTTGACGCAATTGCCACTACATTGACCAACATGACTTCAACCCATAGCGCTGCTGTGCTGATAGTGTTGGCACTGTCCTATTTCGGGACAAGTGCGGTTAAGGCATGGCTGAACAACCGCAAAGAAGTTCGTCTAAAAGAACTTGAGAAGGATGAGGATAGCGCTGCTCGCGACATGACCGTTTCGATGTCGAAAGAGGAAACGCGGCGGATGGAGCTACTCAGCGGCATCATTTCCGGCAATCCGGCACTGGCTCAAGTCTCGCAGAATGCACAGGCTGCGCACGACGAATTTTTGAAGGCCGCGAAGTCTGCCGATGTGGCGACCATCCAAGGCGTGGAGGTGCCGGGTGAGTTCATTCGCGAGATAAATAGCGCTCGGCGTCGGGAATTCTCTTTGCGTACTTTCAAGAAGAAAGCGAGAGTCCTGCGTGTCGATACCGCGAACAGCGCAAAGTACAAGGTAACTATTTTGCTATCCGATACCCAGCAGCAGATAACGTGTCCGCTGCAGGATGACACCTTAGACGCACGGTACAAATCTAAGATCTCCAATGCGCTTAATTCCCGCAAAACAGTCACGCTTCATTTGGAAGCCCGGGTTCACGGAAACCTGCTTAGGGACGTGAAAATTTTGGGTATCAGTTAGACTGCTCTTGATGTAAAAAGGCCGCCAGAATCTCTGGCGGCTTTGCAATTGAATCTAGCTCGATCTTGATTTTTGGATCTTTCCCATCACCCAACAATCAATCTCAGACGCGATCCAAAGCGAGGTTCGACCATTCTTGATGCACTTCGGGAATTCGCCAATCTTGATCTGCTCATAGATCTTGGTCTTTCCCATGCCTACGCGTGCCTTCACCGCCGGCAGGGGGAGCAGGCATTCTCCTTGTTCACGCATTGGCATCTCCAGGTGCGTCGGCGAAGAGCGCTTCCAAGCTGTTCCGTGCGGCACGCGCCGCGGCGGGGTCTCGTCGGCCAGGTGGTCGGTTGCCTCTGGGGCCGGAGGCCGCTTGGGCTGGGGTGGCCGGAACGTCGCTACCTTCGAGAGGGCTTGCCGCTGCTACGACGCGCTGGGCATCGTCCATAGCAGCATTCCACCCGCGCACGTACACACGGATCTCGGCGTCGACATGCTTCGGCAGCAGAAGGCTCCACACCACGTCGTCCTGCCTGGTTAGCTGGTTGCGTTTGGTGTGGGCACCGCAGCCAGGCCACTGGCGCTCAAGCTCTTGCACCAGAAGCGCTCGGCGCCTTTGGTTGAGAAGTTCGATGATGGTGGTCATGTGGATCTCTCCGTGGCGGGGGCTCGTCCTGCGGTAGACAGCAGGACACGCGCCGCCGAGGCGCCGGCCTTTAGTTGGGCATCCGCGGAAAGGTCAAACCGAGGACAAGGCGCCAGGCAAGCTGGATGTGGCTGGCAGCGGCCATATCACCAACGGCGCCGACAACGTGTTCGTGGTCTGGTCTGCGCGGAAGGAAGCGGGCTTCGAAGATGAAAAACCAGACGCCAGCTTGGAGCTCGTCAAAGACCGCAATGGCGAGGCGGGACACCGCAAGATCTATCTGTTTTTTTGTCGTGAGGCCCAACAATTCACGCCCGACAACAACCGTCGGGGCGCTCGTACCTCGAATTCAGCACACAACGGGAAGCTGCCTAATGAGCATACTGCCCATTTCTCAGGCTCCGTCTGCGGCCTTGGAGGCCACAGCGCGCCGCATCGTCAAGCAGTCAGGAGCGGATCGGAAAACAGACGGGCTTCCACGTTGGGTGGACGACGAAATCCATAACTGGGCTCGCTCGCAGTGGGAAGGAGACTGGCCCGGGCCCGGGCGTGAGGTCCCTGACGAGCCTGCGGTTTGCGCGTTCCCGCCGGAGCCAGGTCATGCAAATGACGAGGAGCTGCCTCGAATACCCGTGAACCATGAGCGTGCACGCCAGGTTCATCGTCTCTACGAGGCGCTGCCCCTCGTTGAACAGCGCGTGATCCAGGCGGAATACACGCGGCGTGCCGAGTACGGCGACCTGCCAGCACACTTGCGCCAGGACAAGGCGTGCCGTGTGATCGGCATCGCGCTGCCTTACTACAAGCTCGCGCTCGGCAGTTTCAAGCAGCAGGTATGGAGGAAGTTCGAATGAAGTACGCGCACGAAGTGATCGACCTGATGGCGGCCTTTCTAGATCGCCGGTTCAAGATGCGGCAGATCATCAACCACGTGGCGCCGAGAGCTGACCAGCGCCAACGCGCCGTGGTTCGTACCGGTGTGTGGCGCGTGCTTGTCGCCTTGGAGGAATCTGGTCAAATCGCAAGTACCGGCGATGAGGTAGAAAGCCGCGTCCACGTCGAATACTGGTGGTCAACCACAACATCGGCTTCTGGAAAAGCATTTCAGGAACCATCACAATACGTGCGGGCACTTGCGCCTTGGAAATAGGATAGCCGCCAAGTTCAAATTGGTGCTTGCATTTTGGCGAAATTCTTCATTCCACGCCCCATTCCCATAGATCATTGTCGTTGATATACGAGATCGCTAGGTCAGTTATTCCACCTTTTTCATCGAGTAGATCCTTCGACACGAGATAGGTGCGTGGCTTTCTCAGAGCGGGGTTAGAGATTAAAAATGCGGTGTACCTATCTCCTGTCTCGATGAAGGCCAAGTGTTCGCTACTCAGCGGGAAATTAAATTGCTGACCATGGCAATTGCCGCCAATAAGCCGTGCGTTTCCGGTTGGCATATCTACCCCTTGGATGTAAGCCAGATTGTGGACGAGAGGGAGGAACGGTTAGGCTATTCATCAGAAGTGGGCTGGGGCACCCACGAGATCGTTAGCTTTGGCTTCCCTTGAAGATCAATTTCCACGTCGTAAGCGTTCTCTAACCCTCGAAGATGCTCAGCAACGGTCTCCATCATTGACTGCCACTTGGCTGGCACGTAATAGGTCGTGACGCCGCTTTGGTATACATCTTTGATATCAAGGAAAACAGACTTCAAAAATTCTTCAGACTCATTCATATTGGATTCCGTTGGGTAGCGAATTGCAGATGGTGATGGGTATTGCATTCAGCAGAGTCTATACGAAATGTATCGTACGTGCCTCGTGTCAAAGTTCATGGGTCAGCCTCCGAAAATATCGATCGAAGATGCTTCCCGTAATGCCTATTTGTTTTCAGACGATTGGCGACTGGTCAGCACCGCTAACGGGTAACGCCGAGCAAAGGGCTGTCAGTCGCCAGCCGTGTGGGAACAGCCGCAGTCTGACGCAAAGGCTGGACAAGAAAATAATTAATCCGCGCCGGGTCTTGTGTTTAGTTGAGTCTATGTAGTTTCCTATGTGTCGACTGTAGTGCGGGCTGGTCCGGAAATCGGTTCCACCCCAACCGATTCGAGAAGTGTCTTCCTCGCTAGGTCAGAATCGAAGCTCGCTCGTTCGAAGGGGTGGAGGTCTAGGTGGATCGCCAGTTTGATGCGATTGTGGCCAACGAGCGGCAAATTATCCAACAGTGCATAACGATGGACGTATTCGTTGAACTTTCTTCCCTCAGGTAGAAACCCATTGAAAAAGATAGCTCGTAGTTCTGGGCCCGAAAGCCGAGCTCGTAAGATCGACACAGCATCCCACTTTTCAGCCCAACTGACGTTCGGATGCGAATCTATCCACCTCAGCAAGGAATAGAGCGTTCTAACAAGCGCGCCTAGCTGAGGCTCGTTCGCCGAGCATACGCGCTTCCACCGATCTGCGGCCTCGATCTTTTGCTCAGATCTAAGTCTGTCTTGCTCCGCGTTGCTGGCAGCTTGATACTGTTCTATCAAAGTCGTAGTCTGAAAGTTATTGAGTGCGCAGCCTCGAATGATCGCGTCAAGCGCAACTACACCTCCCGTGCGAGGGTCATCCTCAGTGCCGGCGCCGTGCTGCAACTCTGCAATCAATTCTCGGTAGCTGCTCGTCCAGCCGAAGAATGATTGGTCGAAGGCTTGCTTGGCAAGCTGCCTGCGCTGCTCCTCCAACTCATCCTGTTGCGAGCGTAATGTGAGTACGAGTAGCACGATTGTCACGAGGCCTGCGATGGGATTGACAATTCCTCCCAGAAAGTCGCCAAACGTGCCCCAATCTCCGGTTTCTGGAGAAAGCGACCGGCCATGAAACTTATAGATGAATAGCCCTATGGCAATTGTCGCCACCGTCGCGGGGAATGCGAGAAATAGCATGATCAATCGGCGAGTTTTCACAACTTTAGTTCGATGCCGCTGGGATGTGGGATGCATTTTTTACTTGTAAGCAATTGACACTGAAGGAATATATTCAATATGGCGCTGGCAGACAAACAGCGCCGCTTCGTGGATGAGTACCTCGTTGATCGAAGCGCCATGCTAGCGAGGCGGCAATGCACGACTTACTGGTGTTTCTTGCATACGTTGCGGCAAGTGCAGTGTGCGCGTCGCTCACTGTGTGTGCGCTGGCATATCCGATAGTGAAAGCTATCAGACTCTGGCGCAGTTACTGAAAGACTATCAAGGATTATCAATATGGCACGAGGCGAGCGCGCCCCGGAGCCGGTCGTAAACCCGGCATTCCGAATCGGGCGACGGCAGATATTAAGAGCTTGGCGCAGAGTCATGGCCCGGACGCAATAGCGCGCCTGGTGGCGATCTTCCAGAGCGCTGAAACTCCGCCCGCTGCCCACGTCGCAGCAATCAAGGAATTGCTGGATCGTGGGTTTGGCAAAGCAGCGCAGCCCATCAGTGGGTCGCCGGATTTGCCCCCAATCCAGATCAACGCGTCAGAGTTGACTGATGACCAGCTCGCCGCTATCGCCGCAACAGGCGGCCGCTGAGCTGCTAGCGCGGCGTAAAGCGCGGGAAAGCCTACTGGAGTTTACGATGTACACGTTACCCAGCTATCGGTCGGCTCCGCACCACGCGGAGATAGCCCGGGCGTTGGAGGCTGTCGAGCGTGGCGACATCAAACGCCTGAGGATATGCATGCCCCCGCGACACGGCAAGTCGGAGCTGGCGTCAAAGCGATTCCCGGCGTGGTATTTGTGGCGGAAACCGAATCGAAATTGGTTCGGGCTGAGCGTGATCGTGATGCCGCTTTTGCTCGCGTTGACCGGCTGCGCAAGCAGCTCGACCTCCGGGACGCCGCGGCACCCGACGCCAGCAGCGGATCTGATGGCGCCGGCCCCGACTGTATCGGTCTATTTGGAGAGTGTGTCGGCCGAGCTCAAAGCCTTGGACGCCGACTTGGCTCGGTGGGAAAAGACGCTGCAGGATGGGCTGACCAAGTGAACGGTCTTCAGGGCTACATCAGGAGCATCCGCCCCGACCCGTACTAGCTGGCTTATTTGCTTGGTGTGAGACTTCCGATGTTGTATCCACTCACTTGTGACAGCCGGCCTCGCCATAGCACGCCATGACCAGGGATGTGCTGACCCGAGGCATTCCAGTACCGCGCATCTTCCAAATGAATATATTCCGGCGGGGCTGGAGGAATTTCTGAGGTATCGTCCTCTTTATAGATGTTGGCGTACTTCTTGAAATGCGCCTCGGCCTCTTCTGCCGGAATTCTGGTGCTTCCACTTCTGAATGCAGAGGCCATCAATTCAGCATACTTCTCAAAGAACAGATCACCTGGTATCGCGACACCGCTGACAATTAACCCATTGACTTGGAGGGTAATAGAAGCGCTAATTCCAAGGCGATTAATCTGGTCCACCCACTCCTGCAACAACCAATCCGCAGAACTTGTAGTCGTCGTAGCGGCTACGGGTTTTTCGTTTTCTGACATGGATCTCTCAAAAGTTATTGACATGCTGCACTCCCCATGAGCGAGCAAGTCTTTCGATTCTAGCGATTTGTTACTTGCCTTTCTATCTAGCCAAATTTTCGCGGCGCCATCCCTTTTCGCAGCTTGCGCGGCGATTCCAGCCTCTGGGCCGCCATCTGGTTGCGCTTCTCGTCTGAAGCACTTGGTGGTATTGAGTTGACGCCCGGGGGGATTCTGGCAGCCTAAGACCCAGTACACTCTGGCGTCGCCAATCACTAAGCCGAGTCATGTTCCGCTTCGTTACTGCTGCATTTGGGGAGCCCTATTTCCTGTCGATCCGCGGGCTGTTGCGGAGCTTTGCGCAGTTCGCGCCCGAGGAGAAGGTCATTGTCTTTACGGATATGGCAAGCCGGCTATCTGGCGCGGAGATCGTGCCGGTCGACTATTCGGAGCTCGTGTCGGACCTGGATCCGTTTTACCAGCAGACGAATGGACAGTTTCGAAACGTCAGTCGGTATGTTCTCCTGAAGAGGGCTCAGGAAATGTACCCGGATGACGATCTATGCTGGATCGACGCGGATATGCTGGTTCTTCGGCCGTTGTCGGAGCATTTCTTGCCCGGTCACGTCAACGTCATGGCGCACGGGCGGCGCGACGACCAAGTACTGGATTGTGGTGGAGGGCTGACTGTTCCCGGGACCCGTTACGCCATCGGTGGGATGAACTCTTTCCCGCCGGGTCAGGCCATTGATTACTTACTTCAGACCGTGAGAGAGCTTCCCACATGGCCCGACGAAGGCGGCCCTAACCGCAGTATGTCGTCGCAACTGGTTCTTAACCATCTTGTCGCCCGGTCCGGGTTGCCCGTGAACTGGCTGACGGACGATAGGCGCTACATCTTTAATCTGGAAATTGGCGAAGCCTGGCATCCCGTTGTTGGGGATGCGGGCTTGGCCAAGCTCAAGTTCGAAGGTAAGGCGCTTGTGCGCGACGATCGAGAAGTGGCAGTGTTTTGTTGGATCAAGTCAAAACTCGACGCGCACGTGAAGAAGAAATTTTCTACCTTTCAGCCCGACGTGGCCCAGTTCATGAGGCAAATGTATCTCGCTCCCTAAGCCGCGTCGACTGGCTGTGGAATGTATGCTCCGCCCGAGCCGGGCGGCGGCATCACGACCGCTCGACCCAGTGCATCCACCATCCCTGGTAGTACCGCCGCACGCCTATTTCTTCGAAGCCGCACACTCTCATGTCACGTCGGACGAAAAGGTGAGTAACTGCGGGTCGAACACGTTCGGGAAAATGGTAGGGCTGTTGGCTGCAGGCGCGACCGCTGTCTTTAGGGGGGCATTTGTTGCTATCCTGGGGCAGGACGAGGAGGGTGTCTCCGCCGACTCTCTCGTGGTGACCAACATTACTGTGTAGCCCTCCGTCTCTCTGTAAGAGATCTCTTGAGTATTCGGACTGGAGGCTGACCGCATTTTTATCGCGAGCTCCGGTGGCTTTACGCAAAGCCGCGTGAGTGTGCTTTGTAACCACGAGACACCTGCTCGCAGGCAGGGCGGCGTCGGCATGGCCATCAAGCTTGACGAGGGTAACGGTCGCCCGCAGCTCGATGTGTCGCTTTCACCAGGGCTGGGCAACTCAGTCGCGTTTGACCTCACGCCCATTCGGTATGAGTTCCTTGGAGACAGCCAGCGCCGCGCTGTCCTTGCCGCCAGAAATACCCAGAACGTGCCGCTCAGTCATTGGCTGCCTCCTTGTCGATGGATGCTAGCTTCATGCCGGCTTTGGCCAGGATTGCCAGCATAACTTCTGTCTCCAAACCTTGGCCCTCTAGCATCAAGGCGACCTCCTCAGCTTTAGCTTCTACAGCCTTGCGATGGCGATCGGAGATGGAAAACGAGCGCGAAATCGTTTTCGTGTCTGAGCCCGTGCCGATGATGACGGCAATGGCCTCGCTGTGAGCCTTACGCCCCTGCACTGCGACGAATGCTTCGGATTCACGAAAGTTGCGGGCGAGTTTGGTCAGTTCCAAAAGCGCCGCGTCGATGTGTCGATCCACCCAGTCGCGAGGCGGTCGCTCGGCTGCCAGGCTTAGGATGCCTTCCAGGGATGCCTGCGATCCGTCGAAATTGGCCAAGCGTGTCGCGAAGCCATCCATCTGGAAATCGCCTGAGATGCCGGAGACGGCCGTCGCCCTCTCGCGCAAGGTCTCTAGTTCGTCCCGGCTCGAGTCGAGGGCGGCGAGGATCTTCGATTCAACTTCGCTGAGCATCTTGTCGTAAGCGCCAGCGAGTTCTTGCAGCGGCGCGCGCAGAGCCTTTATGTATGCAGTGCCATCCTTGCAGGCATCTCGAAGCTCCTAGCCGAAATCGGCGAAAGCGCAGGAACAGCCGACCCGCTCGAGGCCGCTTGTGGCCTGGTGGCTATGGTGTTCAATTTACCTGAATGGGTTCGTCGCACTTCACGGCTTAGGCTTACCGACTTCGACATCGACGAATGACGCTATTGCTCGAGACGCTGTCACGGTTGACCAGCTCACTCCACACCGGTGGCGAATCTTCGAACAGCTTCTCGGCGAGGCTGAGACCGTTACACAATGACGCGCGTTGTGTTCCGTTCGCCTGGCCGCCGCGGCCGCGTGTCTCGGGCTTGCCGTCAAAGGTGCTAATTGGAAACGTCGATTGACTTTCAGATCACGCGCGCCCATAGTGGGTTAGCGGCTTTTCGAGCATCGCGATTTTCGTCCGGTTTTGCGCCTTCCTGGTGCTTCATTGTTCGCAGTCCTTTCCTTGACTAGCTCCCTTTCGGGCAATGCCCGCTATTCAAGGAGTAAACGCATGGAAACCGGAATTGTTAAGTGGTTCAACGACGCCAAGGGCTTTGGATTCATCATGCCCGAGAACGGCGGCAAAGACCTGTTCGCCCATTTCTCTGAAATCGTCAGCGGCGACGGCCACAAGGTCCTGGTCGAAAACCAACGTGTCAGCTATGTCACGGCGCAAGGGGCCAAAGGTCCGCAGGCGACGCAGATTCGCGCCCTGTGAATAGAGCGCCCGCATGGGCGCACGGACAGGAGGGCTCATGTTCCATAACAACATGGTCTACAAGGGCTATCGGCTGACGGCCAATGTCTCCCGCATATCCGTCGGAGGCAGTGGTCGACCCGCTTTTACCGCGACGGTCGCATTGGACGCGGTGGCGGATCAGTTCGAGTCGAATGAACCGCAAGCCGTGCCATTTTTTGCTTCAGGCGGGTTTGTTGCCAGTCCGGTGATGGCGGTAGATGCCGCCATCCATCATGGGCGTTGCCTGGTCGATGCCCATCGGCGGTCTACCTGAGTAACGGGCGCCGCCCGCGCGGCGGGCTGCTGTCTTACGCTGACCAGTCCGCTACGAACTCGTCCCGGAACCGCCGTATCCAGTCCATCCGGGACCGCGCCATCACGCGCCCGCCTTCGGTCTGCATCGAACCGGCGATGCGGGCGAGCTTCAATTCGATGTGGTCCAGCGCATAGGCGCTGTCGTCCAGTTCCCGCTGCCGTCCTAGCGGATCGGATGGATGGGCCAGCGCGCGTCCCAATTGCCCGCCGACGTGGAACATGCGAGCCAGTCCCACGGGGCCAAGCGCGTCCAGGCGGTCGGCGTCCTGCACGATGCGGGCCTCGATCGACCGGGGCGGTATGTTGGCGGAGTAACTGTGGGCTTCGATGGCGTGACGCACGCCATCGAGCTTGGCGGATGGAAAGCCGATGGCCTGGAGCGCATGCGCCGCCTGGCTGGCGGCCAGCGTCGAGGCACGCGCCCGGTCGGGGTGGTCCTTGGGCAGGTTGACGAGATCGTGCAGGTAGCTGGCGGCCATGACGATCATGGCGTCGGCTTCGGGATGGTGGGCCAGCATGCCGCTGGCCGCCTTCCATACGCGTTCCAGATGGCTCAGGTCATGAGCGCCATCGCCGGTGTCGGCCGCCGTGGCGATCTGTATGAGCTGGAGCCGCAGGGCTGCCAGATCGACGCGCATGTTCTTCACTCCCGACAGTTTTTCAGCTAGCGGAGAGTTTACACAGCGCGCGATGGGGCTACGCCCGCTTGCCGGGATGTATGCCCATGGTCTTGGCGATGACCTCCAGCATGATCTCGTTGGCGCCGCCGCCGATGGCCGTCTGGCGCAGGTCGCGGTAGGCGCGCGAGATCCAGTTCTCGTTCATGACTCCCTGGCCGCCCCAGAATTGCAGGCATTCGTTGGGGATCTTCATGGACAGCTTGCCGGCGTAGTACTTCGCCATCGACGCCAATTGGGCGATGTCCTGGCCGTCCATGTATTGTTCGATGGCCCGGTACAGCAGCGAACGCAGGGCCTGGATCTCGGTCTGCATTTCCGCCAGCTTGTGGTAGACGACCTGGTTGGACAGGATAGTGCCGCCGAATACCTGCCTTTGGCCTGCGTATTCGATGGTCTCTTCGATGGCGCGTTCCATCGACCGCATGCTGCGCGCCGCGACGAACATGCGCTCTTCCTGGAACTGCTCCATCTGGTAGATAAAGCCCATGTTTTCTTCGCCGATGCGGTTGCTTGCCGGCACGCGCACGTCGTCGAAGAACAGCTCGGCGGTATCGGAAGCGCGCAGGACCAGTTTGTCGAGCTTGCGCGAGACGCTGACGCCAGGCGATTTCAGCGGCACGATGATGAGCGACTTGTTCTTGTGCGGGCCGCCTTCCTGCGAGGTATTGCAAAGCAGGCAGATCCAGTCGCCTTGCACCCCATTGGTGATCCACATCTTCGAGCCGTTGATGATGTAGTCATCGCCGTCGCGGCGTGCCCAGGTCTTGATCTGCGATACGTCCGAACCCGCCGAGGCTTCGCTCACGCCTATGCAGCCGACCAGGTCTCCCGCGATGGTGGGCGCCAGGTATTCGCGCTTGAGGGCGTCGCTGCCATGGTGAGCCAAGGCCGGGGTGCACATGGTGCTTTGTACGCCGATGGCCGAGGTCAGTCCGCTGGAGCGGACTTCGCCCAGGGTCTCGGCGAAGACCATTTCATAGCTGAAGTCCAGTTCCATGCCGCCGTACTCCGCCGCCTTGCCTATGCCCAGCAGCCCCGCAGCGCCCAGGGCTTTCATGACGCGGTGAGCGGGAAACATCTGCTCGGCCTCCCATTCGTCCAGGTAGGGGTCGATATGTTCGGCGATGATGCGGCGGGTGGTCCGTTCGAGTTCGCGATGTTCGTGAGTGAAGTGCATGGCGGTTCCGGGTGGGTTCAGTGGGTTACCGGGGGGCTGCCCGCATTGGCGAGCGTTACCTCGCCGGCAATCAGCGTGGTGCCGGCGGCGTCTCTTACCCATACCTCGTAGCGCCCCGGAACATCCGCCAGGAGGGTGCCGCCGGCGGTAATCACGCCGCCGGCATACAGAGGCTTGAGAAAGCGGATGTCCAGGTCGAAGCGCTCCAATGCCGTGGCGCCGACGGTGCGCGCCAGCGATTGCCAGATCAGATTGACGGAGAGCGTGCCGTGGGCAATGGTGCCGCCCATGGGCGTGGCGGCGGCGAACTCCGGGTCCACATGCAGAGGGTTGAAGTCATTGGTCAGCTCGGCGTAGAGATCGATTTCCGCCTGCGTGACCGACATGGAGACTTCTTCAAGAGTAGGCGTCATTGGCGTGTCCTAGGCGGCCCAGATGAGGTTCATGCGGCCGGTATAGAGGGGACGTCCCTCGGCGCCTTCGCCGGCGACTTCCAGCTGGAGGTAGCGGCGTTCGCCCCGCATTTCCTTGCTCACGCAGCGTACCGTGGAGCGAACGCGTTCACCGGAACGCGGTAGGCCGTGGACCGAAAGCGCCTGCCGCGCATGGATGTTGCCCGGCGGGCGCGGTGTGACCACGTTGAGGTAGGCACGCATCATCAGGGCGACGGCCAGGCCGGCCTGCCGGGCGGGCGCGTCCTGCGCCTGCGCGCCGAACAAGCGTTCCCAAAGCGCCAGCAACCCGGGTTCCAGCGGTTCTTCCCAGTGGCCCAGCACACGGTCGGGCGTGAAACTGTCATAGGTGTACAGCGCGGTCATGGCTCCTCCGGTTCCGCGATCGGCAGCAGGTAATCACCGCGGGGCTCGAATCCGATCCGCACCCGTTGGCCTATGGTGAGCGGCGCGTTGGCGCCGCCGCGTGTATTGACCATCAGTCGAAACCCTTCGTCCAGGTCGACCAATGCAATCACATAGGGCGTTTCGGCCTTGAAGGCGGGTGTCGGGGCACGATGCACCGTGGTGTGGCTGAGCACGGTGCCCAGCCCGGCGGAATCGTTCCATGCCAGATGCGGGCCGTGGCATTGGGGGCAGACGCTGCGCGGTATGCGCGGTACCGCGCCGCAATCCGAGCAGGTCTGATAGCGCAGTTTGCCGTGGCGGCAGCCCTCCCAGAAGGGCAGGCTTTCCGCGGTGGGGCGTATGGAGGGTTTTTCCATGTCAGGCGGCTCCCAGGACGAGTGAGCAATGGGCGGACAGGATGCCGCCGTCTCCGTGCACGAAAGCCAGCCTGGCGCCATCCACCTGCCGTACGTCCGCCTGGCCGCGCAGTTGATGGACCGCTTCCACCGCGTGGAACATGCCGCCCGCCGCGCCAGAGTGGCCATACGACAGCAGGCCGCCGTGCGTGTTGCACGGCAGGGCGCCGCCCAGGCCGAGCGCGCCTTGCAGGGCCGCCGGACCGGCTTCGCCGCGGGCGAAGAACCCGATGGATTCCAGCTCCACCAGCAGCGTGATGGTGAAAGAGTCGTAGATGAGCGCGACGTCGATGTCGGCGGGCATCAAGCCTGCCGCCGCGAAGGCTTGCGCGGAGGATGCTTTGCAGCCGAAGTCGACCAGGCTGGGCGCGGCCACGATATGTTCATGCGTGTGGCCCTGGCCGGCCCCAAGAATCTCCACGGCGGGGCGGCTGCGGTCGCCTGCGGGACGGCGGCTGATCACAAGCGCCGCGCCTCCGTCCGAAACCAGGCAGCAGTCGAGCATGCGCAGCGGCGAACTGATGACGCGTGAGTTCAGGACATCGTCGATGGAGATCGGCTCGCGCTTGTGCGCCTTGGGATGCCGCCCGGCGTGGCGCCGGTGCTCTACGGCGATGGCGGCCAACTGCTCGGATGTCACGCCGTAATCATGCATGTAGCGCTGCGCCACCAGCGCGTAGGAAGCAGGCACGCTGATGCCGAAGGGCCGCTCGAATTGCGGATGGCCGACTTCGGCCAGCGCTGCCACCGCGCCATCGCGCGACAGCCCGGTCAGGCGGTTGTCGCCCGCGACGACCAGTACGTGGCTGCATTGGCCGCTGGCCACCAGCGCCGCCGCCTGCATGACCATGATGCAGGCGCTGGCGCCGCCGGCCTGGATGGCCGCGCAGAACTTCGGGCTCAGCCCCGCGTACTCGCAGAACACCGAGGCCAGCATCAGGTGCGATTCAGTGAAGGAGTAGGCGCACAGCACGCCGTCGATGTCGCCGGCCTCCAGCCCCGCGTCGCGGATTGCGCCGAATGCCGCTTCCGCATGCAGGCCCATGCAGCTGGAGCCCGGTAGCTCGCCGACGCGCGTGTCGCACGCTCCGGTGATATAGGCGTTCATGCTCATGCGGCGCCGTCCTTGCCAGGTTTAGCGGACCAGTTGAACGCAAGCGGCTGCTTGTCCAGGAAGCGGCTCACTGCGTCGTCATGGTAGGCGGTGTGCAGCGCCAGCGCCTGCGCATGGGCTTCCAGTTCGGCCAGCGTGTTCTGGTCGAGGTTGAAAGAGCGGTTAAGGATGTTCTTGGACATGCCCAGCGCCTCGGTCGATGCCGCATGGAAGCGCGCGGCAAGCGCCAGGGCCTCCTCCAGCAGGGATGGCGCCGGAACGATGCGGTACAGGATGCCAAGCGCGCGCGCTTCTTCGGCGTCCACTTCACGCGCCGAGAACACCAGCTCCTTGGCGCGCTGCAGCCCGACGATGCGTGGCAGCAAGAAGAATCCCCCCAGGTCGGGCACCAGGCCGATGCGGCCGAATACCGCGCAAAAACGCGCCGCGGGCGTGCCGAGTATGAAATCGCAGGCCAGCGCCAGATTGAAGCCTGCGCCAAAGGCTGGCCCATCCACGGCGGCGATAACGGGCTTTTCCAGATTGACCAGTTCGTGGAACCAGGTGTGCAGCCTGCGTATGCGGTCCCGATCCTTGTAGACCGGCCGCTTGGCTTCGGACAGCGATTTCAGGTCGCCGCCCGCGCAGAACACGCCCTGGGCGCCGGTGATGACGACGGCCTTTACCGCGTCGTCGTCGCGCGCTTCGAGCACGGCCTCGGCCAGGCTCTGCCGCACCTCCAGGTCGAAGGCATTGCGCCGTTCGGGGCGGTTGAGGGTGATGATGAGCGTTGCGCCGCGGCGCTCGCGCAGGACGAAGTCGTTCATGGCTTGAACCCCAGGCTGTTGGCGATGATGTTCTTCTGGATTTCGCTGGTGCCCTCGCCGATGATGTAAACGAGCGCGTCGCGGTGGATGCGGCCCACGGGGTACTCGCGCATGATGCCGGCGCCGCCGAAGATGCGGATGGCCTGCTCGCTCACCGATACGGCGGTTTCGCTGGCCACCAGCTTGACGCGCGCCGCCGTGGCCGCGTCCAGCGTGCCCTGATCCACGCGCCAGGCGCCGTAATAGACCAGCCAGCGGGCGGCTTCGATCTGCGCCGACATTTCCGCGAGCTTGTGGCCGATGGCCTGGTACTGGCCGATGCGTTTGCCGGCCACCAGCCGGTCATTGGCATAGGCGGTGGCGGCGTCGAAGGCGGCGCGCGCCATGCCCAACGCATTGGCTGCCACGCCCACACGGTTTTCGCTCAGGGATTCCAGGATCAGCGGATAAGTGCCTTCGATCTCTCCCAACAGGCAATCGTCCGGAACGAATGCGTTGTCGATGTGGATCAAGGCCGTTTCCGAGGCGCGTATCCCTTCCTTCTTGAGCTTGGCGATCTCGAATCCCGGGTTGGGCAGTTCGACAATGAACAGGCTGATCGATTCCGGACGGAGTTCCGCGCTGGTCCGCGCGGCTACCAGCAGGAAATCGGCGAATGGGGCATTGGTGATGTACAGCTTGCTGCCATGCAGGCGCCAGCCGCCTTCGACACGTTCCGCGCGCGTCTTCATGGCGCGCACGTTGGAGCCTCCGTCGGGTTCGCTCAGGCCGAATCCCGCCACTTTCCGGCCGGCCAGCGCGGGCGCGAGAAAGCGGGCTTTCTGCGCGGGCGTGCCGGCTTTCCAGATGGGCCAGATGCCCAGGTGGGTATGCGCCGACCAGGTCGAGGCGAACGCCTGGGACAGATAGCTCAGCTCTTCGCGCACGATGCAATCGCTGATCTTGTCCAGGCCGCTGCCGCCATCGGCTTCCGGATAGCGTACGCCCAGCAAGCCGAGTTCTCCCCAGCGTTCAAAGATGTGCTTGGGGAAGGACTCCTGTTCTTCGGCCTCGAATACCAGGGGGGCGAGTTCTTCCTGGCAAAGCCGCCGTACGGTGTCGCGCACGGCCTCATGCTCATTGGAGAAGGCAAAGCTCAAGCTCACGGATATGCTCCTTTTGTCTCAGCTGGCGACGCCCGTTCCGGGTCTGTTCCAGACGGCAGATTATTCTTTATAGAGAAAAATATTCTCATTAAAAAATATAATAGCGAGCGTTCATTGATGCGTCAATCATCGGACCGTAAGGGGTTTTGTTCTTGACAAGCCGGAAGGGCACTCCTAGACTTTATTCGCTATAAAGATAAATATTCGCTATACAGAATAAAGGAGACAACATGAAGACCGGAGTACCCCTGCTTCAATCCTCATTCTCATCGCGGGTGGCCAGTGCGGCGGTGGCCGCCTTTATGGCTTTGGGCAGCGCGCCGGCACACGCCGATCCTGCCTATCCCTCCAAACCGATCGAGGTGATCGTGGCCTCGTCCGCCGGCGGCATCCTGGACACCATCGCGCGCACCGCGGCACACGGGATCGAACGCCTGGGCCAGCCCGCGGTGGTCAAAAACCTGCCGGGCGGCGGCGGCACCATCGGCACGCAGGCGGTGGCGCGCGCGCCGGGCGACGGCTACACCCTGGGGGCTGTGGCCACCAGCCATGCCATCAACCCCAGCATGTATGCCAAGCTGCAGTACGACACGGCGCGCGGCTTCAGCAACATTACACAGATGGTGGAACTGACCAACTTCCTGGTCGCCAATCCGGCGGTTCCCGCGTCCAATCTCAAAGAATTCATCGCGCTGGCGAAGTCCAAGCCAAGCACCCTGACCTATGGGTCTGCCGGCGTCGGCCAATCCAATCATCTATCCGGCGAATTGCTGCAGCAGGCGGCAGGCATCAAGCTGGTGCACGTGCCATACCGGGGCAGCGCGCAGGCGCTGACGGACTTGCTCGGTGGGTCGTTGTCGGTGATGTTCGTGGACGCGCTGTCGGCGGAACCCTATGTAAAGTCGGGGAAACTGAAGCTGATCGCGGTCACCGGGCTGGAGCGGTCGCCGGCCTATCCGGACTATCCCACGCTGAATGAATCGGGCCTGCCGGGATTCAATGGCAACACCTGGCTGGGCCTGGTTGCGCCGGCCGGGGTACCCAAGGCCATCGTCGACAAGTTGCAGGGGGCGGTGCGCGCGGAGTTCGAGGATCCCGCCGTGCGCAAGCGCTTGCTGGGGCAGGGCGTGATCCCGGTTGCATCGTCGCCGCAGAACTTCAGCGAGTTCCTGGACGGCGAAATGAAACGCTGGTCCCAGGTCATCAAAACGGCAGGCATCGATGCGAACTGAAATGGTGGATGAGATGAATAGCGCGGGTAGCGCGGTGAGCGCGCCGTCCTTGGCGCCGGAGGGGGCCGCGCGCGCGGCGGCGGTGCTGGAGGCGCGCAGCGTGGCCATCGTGGGTGCTTCGGCGGACCCGGGCAAGATCGCGGGTCGTCCCCTGGCCTACATGCTGTCGCGCGGCTTCGTCGGCAAGCTGTTCCCGGTCAATCCGACGCGTGAGCAGGTGCAAGGCCTCAAGAGCTATGCCTCGCTGGCCGCGATCGGAGAGCCGGTGGATCTGGCGATCGTCGGCACGCCGGCGGGCTCGGTCGAAGACGTGATCCGCGAAGGCGCGGCCGCGGGCGTCAAGGCGTTCGTGGTGTTCTCGTCGGGCTTTTCCGAAACGGGCGAGGAGGGCGCCGCGCTGCAGCGCCGGCTGGGTGAGCTTGCGCGCGCTGAAGGCGTCACGATACTGGGGCCCAACTGTCTGGGCGTGGCCAACAGTGCCACCGGACTCATTGCTTCCTTTACCACCGCGCTGGAAGAAACGCCGATCCGGCAGGGCGGTTTTGCTTTCGTCAGCCAAAGCGGCGCGCTGGGCGCCTACTGGATGGACATCTGCCTGCGGTCGGGCCTGGGGTTCAGCAAATGGATCACCACCGGCAACGAATGCGATATGGATGCCGCCTCGGCCATCGCATATCTGGCGGACGATCCCCAAACGCGGGTCATCGGACTCTACGTCGAGGACATCCGGGATGCCGAGGCGTTTCGGCGGGCCCTGCTGCGCGCGGCGGCGGCAGGCAAGCCGGTCATCGCTATCAAGGCCGGCCGCTCGCGGGCGGGCGCGGCGGCGGCGGCCTCCCACACTGGCGCGTTGGCCGGCGACGACACGCTCTATGACGCCTGCCTGCGCCAGCAGGGCGCGCTGCGGGTGGATTCGCTGGGCCAGATGATGGACGTGGCCCGGCTGTTCCTGTTCGATAGCGTGCCGCAAGGCCCGCGGCTTGCCGTCATGTCCGTGTCGGGAGGGGCGGGGGTACTGATCGCCGACGAGGCAGAACGCTGGGAGCTGGAGCTGCCGGCGCTGGCACCGCAGACGGCGGATGCGCTCAAGCCGGTGCTGCCTTCCTTTGTCAAGGCGGCCAACCCGCTGGACCTGACCGGCAACGTGGTGCAGGACACGGCCAGCATCTCGCGGGCGCTGGAGGCCGTGGCGCGTGACCCGGGCAACGACGCCATCGTGCTCTTCGTGGGCTTGATGCACAGCATCGCCACGGCGTTCACCGATGCGATCGCCCAGGCGCGCCAGCGGACCCACCGCCCCATCGTCGTCATCTGGATCGGCGCCACGGAAGAGTCGGTGGCCGTGTTGGAGCAGGCGCGCATTCCGGTTTTTCGCGACATCCCGCCGGCGGTCGCGGCCCTGGGGGGCGCGGTGCGCCTGAACGGCCTGCGCCTTGCGGCGCTGACGGCGCCGCCGCTGCCGAAGCGCGGGCGAGCCCCCGCGGCGGCAACGAAGACCGCATTCCTGGCGGAATGGGATAGCAAGAAGCTGTTGCGCGAACTCGGCATCGCCGGCATTCCCGACGGGGTGCTGGTGGAGGGTGAACTGTCCGGGGGCCTGCCAGCGTCCTTGTCCTATCCGGTCGTCGCGAAACTGCAAGCCGATGACGTGCTGCACAAGAGCGACATCGGCGGCGTGGTGCTCGGCATTGCGGACGACGCGCAGTTGCACGCTGCGCTCAAGCACCTGCGTGGCATCGTTCGCGACCGCGGCATCGTTGCAAAGGGCGTCCTGCTGGAATCCATGCAGCGCTTCGACCACGAGTTGCTGCTGGGGCTGCGCCGCGACGGCAGGTTTGGCCCCACGCTGACGCTGGGCCGCGGCGGGGTGGAAGTAGAGCTGGATCCCGACGTGGTCAGCCGCCTGCTGCCATTGGATGCGCCACGCATCCGGGAAATGATCGAAGGCCTGCGTTTCGCCAGGCTGATGCAAGGCTTCCGCGGTCGCGACGCGGTGGATCTGTCTGGCCTGGCGCAACAGATCGCCAGCTTGTGCGACGCCTTCCTGGCGCGGCCCGATCTGGCGGAAATCGAGATCAATCCCTTGGCTGTGGGCAAGGGACGGGCGTGGGTGCTCGATGCCGTGGTCAGCAGGTTCCTATGACGGCCCCCTCGTCCTATGTGCTGGTCGACGACGAGGGCGGCGTTCGCACGCTTACCTTGAACCGCTCGGCCAAGGCCAACGCGCTGAATGCGGACATGCTCTCGGTCCTGCGGCGCGCGATCGACAGCGCGCCGCAGGACGGCATTGGCCTGATCGTGCTGCGCAGCGCATCGCCGTCCTTGTTCTGCGCCGGCGGCGACATCGAGGAATTCGTCCGCAGCGCGGCGCTGCTGGAAGCGCAGGGCGTAGGGTTGCGGGAATTGATGGCGGCCATGGCGCGCTGTCCGGCGGTCATCCTGGCGATTGCCCAGGGCAGGGCGGCGGGGGCCGGCGTCATCCTGCTGGCCATGACCGATATCGTCATCGCCGGGACTGACCTGGCGCTTGCCTGCCCGGAGATCGCCTTCAACATGTATCCCGTCATGGTCCAGGCGGCGTTGGAAACGAAGATCAGCGCCGCGCGGGCCCGGCAGCTATGCCTCAGCGGCCAGGTGCTGAACGCCGAGCCGGCCCGTGAACTGGGTTTGGTGACCGATGTGTTGCCCGTGGCGGACTTCGAGCGGCTGTCCGCTGACCGCCTGGAGTTCTACCTCGCGCGCAGGGAAGCCCTGGCCATCGCCCGCAAAGCGCGCTTGCTGCTGGAGCCCCCCGATCCCGTCCTTGGGCGTCTCCAAGCGCTCGAACCACTTATGCACGAGAACTTCAGCAGGCCCGGCGTGCAGGAGTCCATACGTGCCTACCTTGATGGCATGCGCGCCCGGCGTGCGGGCTGAAACGCCGGCCGGGTTTGTGCCAGTTGGGGCTCTATGCCACAATTTTTGCTCTTTTCTATCCAGAGAATTTCTCTGTCTTCAGAATGACGACCGAACAACCGGAAAAACTCGTGGGCGCTCTCGTGGGCGGGTTGCGCGTCCTGCGCTACCTGAGCGCTGCCCCCTCGGGCGTGGGGGTCACCCGGGTGGCGCGTGACCTCCAACTCAATTCCAGCACTTGCTACAACTTTCTCAAGACGCTGGTGTACGAAGGGCTGGTGTCGTTCGACGAAGCCACCAAAACCTATTCCATTGCGCTGGGCATGGTCGAACTCGCCAAGGGCGTGCTGGAGCAGGGGTCCTACGTGCGGCTGATCCATCCGCATCTGCGCGACATCGCGCGCGGACACGGTGTTACCGCGACGCTCTGGCAGCGTACGTCGAACGAACGTGTAGTGCTGGTGGATCGCGCCGATACCGATAGCTCCGTGCGGGTGCACATGAGCGTGGGCCAGCGCTTGCCGATGTATATCGCGGCGTTGGGCCGCTGCATGGCGGCTCATTCCGGGCTGGATGACAAGGAATTGCGCCAGCGTTTCGACAACCTGCGATGGGACGACAAGCCGCCTTTCCAGGACTATCTGGAAGGTGTGCGCGAGGCTCGCGAAAAGGGCTACGCGGTGGATGCCGGCAATTATGTGAAAGGCGTAAGCACCGTCTCTGCCGCGGTGCTCGACGAATTCGGCAAACCCGCCATGGCCGTCAGCGCGGTCGGCTTCAGCGCGCAGTTCTCGGGCGATGCCCTGGAGCGCCTGGGCGCCGATCTGCGCGACCGCGCCGCCCTGATCACGCGAGCCTTGTCCGGCGGCCGCGCCTGACTTCCCGCCACTCATGTGCCGCCGCCCCTGTTGGTGAAGTTCATGCAACAGGCCAGGAACCGAAACCTGCGTAACGCGGCGGTTGCTGACCGCCCCCTTAATAGGCTTATTAGCGAAACTAATAAATTGGTTTGTAGATTCTGGGCGGAATTCCGATATAAATAGGTGCTTAACGCGTGTCTGAGGCAAGGCACGGCCCTTCCTGCCCCTATCCCAAGGATTCCGCTATGACCCAGATCCAAATCAACGGCCAGGCAAAGAACGTCGACGTTCCGGGCGAAACGCCCTTGCTCTGGACCTTGAGAGATGAGCTCGGCATGACCGGCACCAAATTCGGATGCGGCATGGCGCTGTGCGGCGCCTGTACCGTGCACATGGACGGCGCGCCAATCCGTTCTTGCGTTACCCCCCTCTCAGCGGTGGCGGGCCACCATATCACCACGATCGAAGGGATGGAGGCCGATGCCGTCGGCCAGGCGGTGCAGCAAGCCTGGATCGAGCAGAATGTGGCTCAATGTGGCTACTGCCAGGCGGGCCAGATCATGACCGCGGTCAGCCTGCTCAAAGCCGCTCCCCAGCCTACGGATCAAGAGATCGAAGACGCCATGAGCGGCAATATCTGCCGCTGCGGCACCTACCCCCGCATTCGCGCCGCCATCCAGCAGGCGGCCAAGCGCCTGGCCCAGGGAGGCAAGCAATGATGCTCACCGCTCAACTTTCCCGGCGCGGGTTTTTGCAGGGCGGCCTGGGCGCGCTTACGCTGGCTATCACAGCGAAAGGACTCATCACGACAGTCTGGGCAGCGGAACCCGCCACCCAGAAGTATGGCGCCGACAGCATGCCCGGCGGCACTGTCGACGACCCGCTGGTTTTCGTCAGCATTGCCGCGGACGGCACCGTTACCATCGTTGCGCATCGCGCTGAAATGGGAACGGGAGTCCGCACCAGCCTGCCCATGGTGGTAGCCGACGAGATGGAAGCGCGCTGGGACCGCGTAAAGGTCATACAGGCGCAGGCCGATGAAGTGCGCTACGGCAACCAGAACGTGGATGGGTCGCGAAGTGTGCGCCACTTCCTGATGCCCATGCGGCGCGTCGGCGCGGCGGCCCGGCAGATGCTGGAGGCAGCGGCGGCGGCGCGGTGGTCCGTTCCGCTCGCCGAAGTCAAGGCGGTTCAGCATGAGGTGCTGCACCAGGCGTCTGGGCGCCGTCTGGCTTATGGCGAGCTTGCCGCCGACGCGGCCAGGCAGCCGGTTCCCACGGGAGACGCGCTCAAACTCAAGGATCGCAGTGAGTTCCGCTACATCGGGAAAGACCAGGTCCGGCTCGTGGACCTGGAAGCCATCGGGAAAGGCCAGGCCAGCTACGGCATGGATATGCGCCTGCCCGGCATGGTCTATGCCGTCGTGGCACGCCCGCCGGTCGTCGGGGGCAAGCTGCGTCGCTTCGACAGTGCTCGGGCGCTGGCCGTTCCTGGCGTGCTGAAGGTCGTGGAAATTCCCCCGATGCAAGGCGCGCCGGCATTCCAGCCTCTGGGCGGCGTCGCCGTCGTCGCGCGCAACACCTGGGCAGCCCGCCAGGGCCGCGACGCACTGGACATCGAATGGGACGACGGACCCAACGGCAGCTACGACTCGGTCGCCTATCACCAGGCGCTGGAATCGGCTGCGCGCAAACCCGGCAAGGCGATACGCAATCAAGGCGACGTGGCGCAAGTCTGGGCTAAGGCACCCGAAGCCGGGCGCCTGGCCGCGGAATACTACGTCCCGCACCTGGCCCATGCCTCGATGGAGCCGCCGGTGGCAACCGTCCAGATCAAAGGCGGCAACGCCGAAGTCTGGACCTCTATTCAAAACCCCGTCGCGGCGCGAGATGCGGTAGCGGCCCGACTGAAGCTGGACCCTGCCAAGGTCAAGGTGAATGTCCTGCTGCTGGGAGGAGGGTTTGGCCGCAAGTCCAAGCCCGACTTCGTGGACGAGGCCGCTATTGTTGCGCAGGCCATGCCGGAAGGCACGCCGGTCAAGCTGGTGTGGACGCGTGAAGACGACATTCACCATGACTATCTGCACACCGTGTCGGTCGAGCGCCTGGAGGCAGTCCTGGACACAAGCGGACAAGTCCAATCGTGGCTGCACCGCAGCGCCGCTCCCACCATCGCCTCTCTCTTCTCCGAGGGAGCCAAGGGCCAGCAGATGTTCGAGTCGGCAATGTCGGCCATCAACATGCCGTACCGCATTCCGCACGTCCGGGTGGAAACAGCCGAAGTAGAAGCCCATGCCCGCATCGGATGGTTCCGCTCGGTCGCCAACATCCCCCATGCCTTCGCGGCGCAATGCTTCATTGCCGAACTGGCCGAGCGCGCGGGCAAGGACCCCAAGGATTTCGCGCTTGACCTTATCGGTCCGGCGCGTCGAATCGATCCGGGCACCTTGGCCGATACCTGGAATTACTCGGAATCGCCAGAACGCTACCCTTACGACACGGGCCGCCTGCGCGGCGTGATCGAAGCGGCCTGCAAAGGAGCTGAATGGGGCCGGACATTGCCCAAGGGCCATGGCCTGGGCTTGGCATTCTGTTATAGCTTCATGAGTTACACCGCCACCGTAGTCGAGGTGGCCGTAGATGAGAAGGGCGAGGTACGCGTCGTTGCCGTGGACATGGCGATGGACTGCGGCCCGCAGATCAACCCCGAACGCATACGCGCGCAAATGGAAGGCGGCGCCGTCATGGGCCTGAGCCTTGCGCTCACCAGCGAAATCACCTTCGAGAAAGGCCGCGTGAAGCAAAGCAATTTCCACGACTACGAAGTGCTGCGCCACAATGCGTCGCCGCGCGTGATCCGGACGCATCTGGTCAACGACGACCACACTCTGCCCCCTGGCGGCGTGGGAGAACCGCCGGTTCCGCCCGTAGCGCCTGCGCTATGTAATGCCATATTTGCTGCCACCGGAAAGCGGATTCGCAATCTGCCCGTGCGCAGAGTCGCCTGACACCACGCGCGGGGAACCGCCCACTGTCATCGGTTTGGCCGCTGGCCGCTGGCCGGTGCAGCGCTTCAACCCGCCCGGCGGCAGGATTCAAATAGTCGTGGCGCCTGGCGGCGGCTTGGGCGCGGCTCCCGCGCGCCCAAGCCATGCTCCCCCAGGGCTGAGATCCTTGCGGTGAAGAACGGCGTTGCTCCGCCGGCCGCGATCTCTGTCGAGCTGGCAAAGCGCCTGCTGACAACCGCTGTCGCCATGATGCATGGCATGGCCGCGCCCAGTCGCTGCTACCGAACAGTCCTCCGGCCTCGCAGCCGCGTGCACGAAAACCTTGTGCACGCTTAGGCGGTTGCGCCGTTTCTCCCACCCTGAAAAACCTGATTGACGTTCACGAGAACCTTTGCTTATGATTCATCTAACCGTCCGGTTAGTAAATTAACTGACCGGTAACTTATAAATGGCACAGCGGCCGCAGACAGGCCGCGTCGAATCAGAGAGCGGTTGTTACGAGGAGGCAATGGTGGCTAGCGCCAACAAAGAGCAGTTGCTGGACGCGTATCGGCGCATGTTGCGCATCCGATTGGCGGAGCTTCGGCTCGGACGCCTGTTCGCGGATGGGGAGGTGCCCGGTTTCATACACCTGAGCATCGGCCAGGAGGCCGTGGCGGCTGCGATGGGCATGGTGCTGCGGCCGGACGACACCGTGGCTTCGACCCATCGCGGCCATGGCCACGCCCTGGCCAAAGGGATCGATATCGAGGATTTCTTCCTGGAACTGATGGCGCGCGAGGAAGGCATCTGCAAAGGACGCGGCGGTTCCATGCACGTGGCCAATCTGTCGATCGGTATGCTGGGCGCCAATGCCATTGTCGGCGCCAGCATACCGATAGCCCTGGGCAGCGCGTTGGCCCATCAGGTCCGGAAGAAGGACTGCGTGGCCGTGGCCTTCTTTGGCGATGGCGCGATGGCCGAGGGCGTACTGCACGAAAGCCTCAACCTCGCCGCGCTATGGCGCCTGCCGCTGCTGTTCCTGTGTGAAAACAATGGCTGGGCCGAGTTCTCCCCGACGCACAAGCAGTTCGTGGCACCCCTGGACAAACTGTCGGCTGCCTTTTCCATACCCCACGAGAAAATCGACGGCAACGACGTGCTGCGGGTGACGGATGCCGCGAGTGCGGCCGTCGCGAGCATACGGGCTGGCGAGGGGCCGAGGGTGCTGGAATGCATGACTCATCGTTGGCGCGGCCATTACGAAGGCGACCCCCAGAAGTACCGCCCCACGGAAGAGATCGAGGGCTTGGGCGAGCATGACCCGGTAGCGCGTTTCGAAGCGGTGCTGGAGAAGAAAGGGGTGGCCAAGGCGTTGCGCGAACAGGCTTTCGAGGAGGTCCAGGCGCAGGTTGAACGCGCGGTCGAGCGCGCGCGGCTGGGCCGACCGCCGGTCTGGCAAGCGGCCCGCAATGATGTCTACACCACTACCGAGGCGAACTGAGATGGCCGAATTGCGTTTTGCCCATGCCATCAACCGCGCGTTGGCCGAGTGCATGGAAGAAGATTCCACGGTGTTCCTGTTCGGCGAAGATATCGCCGAGGCCGGCGGCCCGTTCGGCGTGACGCGCGGATTGCATGCACGGTTCGGTCCGGACCGCATCCGCGATACGCCGATCTCCGAAGCCGCCATGGCCAATGCCGCCGTGGGGGCGGCCCTGTCAGGGCTGCGGCCGGTGCTGGAGATCATGTTCATGGACTTCATGACCCTGACCATGGATGCCTTGGTCAACCAGGCGGCCAAGGCCCGCTTCATGTTCGGCGGCCAGGCCAGCGTGCCCATGGTGGTGCGCACGCCGCATGGCGGCGGCATCAGCGCCGGGCCGCAGCATTCCCAATGCCTGGAAGCCTGGTTTGCCCATGTTCCGGGCCTGAAAGTCGTGTGCCCCAGCAATCCTGCCGATGCCTACGGCCTGCTGAAGTCGGCGATCCGCGACCCGGACCCCGTCGTGTTCGTGGAGAACAAGGCGTTGTACGCCCTGAAGGGCGAGGTGGCCGACGATGCGGGACCGATACCGCTCGGCCAGGCGCGCGTGGCGCGCCAGGGCCGTGACCTGACCGTCGTGAGCTACGGCGCCGCCGTGCACAAGGCGTTGCGCGCGGCGCAGGCGCTTGCTGGCGACGGCATCGAAGCCGAGGTGCTGGACCTGCGCTGTATCCAACCCTGGGACGAGCAGGCAGTGCTGGATTCGCTCAAACGCACCCATCGCCTGCTCATCGTGCACGAGGCCGTGGAGGCATTCGGCGTCGGCGCCGAGATCGCGGCGCGCATGGCCGACATCGGGTTCGATGAACTCGACGCGCCCATCGCGCGTGTCGCTGCGCCGTTTGTTCCCGTGCCATTCGCGCCGTCGCTCGAAACGCAATACCAGCCCCAAGAAGCCGATGTCATCGCCGCGGCGCGCAAGCTCTGCGCCTGATACCAGGAGACAGCATGAACGAACCCAGCATTCTTACCGACGTCCGCAACCGCGTCGGCATCATCACGATCAACCGTCCCAAAGTGCACAACGCGTTGGACATCCCCACGCTGATCGAACTGGAACGGGCATTCGCCTCCCTGGAAGCCAGTGACGAGTGCCGGGTCATCGTCATCACCGGAGCGGGGGAAAAGTCTTTCGTGGCCGGCGGCGATCTGGCCGACTTGAACTCCCGCCAGGGTCTGGCGCACTACCAGGAGTTCGCCGAAGACATCCACCGCGTGTTCCGGCGCATCGAAGTCAGCGACAAACCCACGATCGCCGCGGTCAATGGCTGGGCACTGGGCGGCGGCACTGAATTGCTGTTGGCCATGGACCTGCGGATCCTGGCTGACAGCGCAATGATCGCGCTGACCGAGATCAATCTCGGCCTCTTCCCCGGCGCGGGCGGCACGCAGCGCATTATCCGACAGGTTGCTCCCTGCCTGGCCAAGGAGCTCATGTTCACCGGGGGGCGCATCAGCGCCGACGAAGCGGTGCGCATCGGCCTGGCCAACCGGGCGGTGCCGAAAGACCAGCTCATGGCGCAGGCCTTGGCGCTGGCGGAACAGATCGCAGGCAAGTCGCCGTTGGTCCTCAAGCTGCTCAAGCGCACGCTGCGCGATGGCGCCGACATGCCGCTGGCCAATGCACTTGCGCACGAGCAGGCCATGATCGGCCTGGTGCTGGACACGCGCGACGCCCATGAAGGCATCGGCGCGTTTCTTGAAAAGCGCGACGCGCGCTTTGCGGGGCAATAGCCCATGGGCGCGCTGAACGACCTGCTCATGCCCAAGCTCGGCCTGACCATGACCGAGGGCATGCTGATCGAATGGAGCGTGGCCGCCGGCGACGAGGTCAAGGCCGGCGACCCGCTATTCGTCGTGGAAACCGACAAGGTCGCCAACGAAATCTCGGCAGAGGCGGATGGCCTGATCGGCGAGATCCTGGTGCAGGCTGGCGAAACGGTGCCTGTCGGTTCCGTGGTTGCGCGATGGACGGGGCCTGGGCAGAGAGCGGACCTGGAATCCAACGTGATGGCCGAACACGAGACGGCCAGCGCGCCCGTCCAGTCAGGAACGACACTCGCGGAGCCGGCATCGCGGGGCAGCCGTATCGTCGCGACGCCGCTGGCACGCCGCCTTGCGCGCGAACTGGAAGTGGATCTGGCAAGCGTGGGCGGCACCGGCCCCGGCGGGCGCATCAAGGCCGCGGACGTGCGGCATGCCGGAGAGCTGGCGCTGGCGGCCCAGCGCACGGACGCGGCCAAACCTGCCAAGCCAGCAGCCCCCGCGCAGGACGCCGGGCGGCGTGTCGCCGCCAGCGGGCTCGTGCAATCCATGGCCCGGCGCATGACGCAGGCCAAGCAGGTGCCTCATTTCTACCTGGCGGCCGAGGCCGAAGTCAGCGAATTGCTTGCCCTGCGCCGCCGGCTGAATGCCCAGTCCGACGCGCCCAGGCTCACACTGAATCACTTCGTCATCGCCGCCGTAGCGAGGGCGCTGGTTGCGCTGCCGGCGCAGAACCGAATCTGGAACGACGACCACATCGTGCAGTTCCAGGATATCGACGTCGGCGTGGCGGTCACCACCGAGCGGGGGCTGATGGCGCCCGTGCTGCACGGTTTGGACGGAGCGACGCTGGACGGCATCGCGCGGCAGTCGGATGCCTTGCTGGAGCGCGTGCGCTCGGGCAATGCCACGCGCGACGACATGAGCGGCGGAGCCATTTCGATCTCCAATGCCGGCATGTTCAACGTTACGTACATGACGCCCATCATCAATCCGCCGCAGTCGGCGATCCTGGGCGTGGGCAGTATCCGCGAGATTTTCCGGCCCGACGCACAAGGCGCGCCGACGTTGCGGCGCGAAATGGGCCTGGTGCTGGCGGCGGATCACCGTCTGCATGATGGCGCCAGCGCGCTGAAATTCCTCAATTGCGTCATCGAGTTGCTGCAGGACCCATACCGGCTGCTGCGCACCCATATCCAAGGATAGATCACATGGACTTTTCGCTTTCGGACGAGCAGAAGCTGATCGTCGAGACCGCGCGCCGCATCGGTGAAACGTATGGCGTGGACTATTGGTACGAACAGGACCGCAAGAACGCCTTCCCGCAGGAGTGCTGGCAGGCAATCTGCGAGGCCGGCCTGGCGGGCGCGGCCCTGCCCGAGGAGCATGGCGGGTCGGGCTTGGGCATGGTGGAACTGGCGCTGATCGTAGAGGAGCTTTCCGCCGGCGGCGGTGGCTCGACGCTGGGCCAGCTGTTCATGATCAACCCGATTTTCGGCGGTGTGCCGATCTCCAGGTTCGGCAGCGAACAGATGAAGCGGGACCTGCTGCCGGGGCTGACCAGCGGCAAGATCAATTTCTGCATGGCGCTGACCGAACCCGACGCCGGCACCAACACCTTGGCGATGAAGAGTTTCGCCGCCGCGCAGCCTGATGGCAGCTGGCGGTTGGACGGACGCAAGATCTGGATCACCGCGGTGGACGCCGCGCAGAAGATGCTGGTAGTGGCGCGCACCGCAAAACCCGTTGAAGGGGCGCGGCCCACCGATGGGATCTCCATGTTCATGGTGGACGTCGAGCGCGAGGGCCTGACCTACTCGGCCATCGAAAAGGTGGGCACGCAGACCCTGAGCGCGTGCTCGGTGTTTTTCGATAACGTGCGCATTGAACCGCACGAGCTGGTGGGCACGCTGGACAAGGGCTTTCGCGAGTTGCTGGACGTGCTCAACACCGAACGCATTGTGACCACGGCCAGCCTGGTCGGCGCCGGCCGCCTGGCCGAGCGTCTGGCGGTGCAATATGCGAATGATCGCAAGGTATTCGGCGGCAAGCCGATAAGCGCGTACCAGGGCCTGCAGTTTCCGTTGGCGCAATCGCACGCGGAGCTGCAGTGCGCCCGTCTCATGAACTTGAACGCAGCGTGGCTGTGCGATCAGGGCTTGCCCTATGGCACGGAGGCGAACGTTGCCAAGCTGATAGGATCGCAAGCCGCCAGCCATGCCATCGAGCGCAGCATGCAGACCATGGGTGGCATGGGATACGCGCGCGAATTCCATGTCGAGCGCCTCTGGCGCGATGCGCGGCTGTTCAAGTTTGCGCCGGTGTCGGAAGAAATGATCCTGAACTACATCGCCATACACGATCTCGGCATGCCGAAATCCTACTGAAGCGCCAGAATCGAGTAGCGGGACCGGCCCAGGCCGCAACCCGCGCCGAGCCGCCATCCAAGGGAGACCTTCCATGTTCAATCTGAGTGCAGCCATCGCCTATCACGCCCGGCGCGCACCCGACCGCGCAGCCATCGTCTACCGCGATGAGGCGATCAGCTATGCCGATTTCCATGAGCGCATTCGCCAGGCGGCGGCAATGCTCCAGTCGCATGGCATCGGCCGCAATGACGTGGTGGCCTTGTTCATGAAGAACAGCGCTGCATTCCTGGAACTGGCGTTCGCGGCCAGTTACCTGGGCGCGGTGTTCCTGCCGATCAACTATCGGCTGGCGGCGCCAGAGGCCGGCTACATTCTTGCCGACGCACGCGCCAAGCTGTTGTTCGTGGACGAGGAGTTCGCGGAGGTAGCCGCGCTGGAGGTTCCCAAGGTGGTGCTCGGCACGGAGGCGCAGGCCGATTCTCGCCGCCTTGGCGGACAGGGATTGGCCGTTCCGGAGCAAGCCGCCACGGCGCAGGACGACCTGGTACGGCTGATGTATACCTCCGGCACCACCTCGCGGCCTAAGGGCGTGATGCACACCTACGGCAACATCCACTGGAAGTCGATCGACCATGTGATCGCGCTGGGCCTGACGCATCAAGAGCGCTTGCTGGTGGTGGGCCCGCTGTATCACGTCGGAGCGTTCGACTTGCCCGGCATCGCGGTGCTGTGGGTGGGCGGCACCTTGTGCGTACACCGGGAATTCGATCCGGAAGCGGTGCTGGCCTCCATCGAACGGCACCGCCTCACCTGCGGCTGGATGGCGCCCGTCATGCTCAGCCGCGTGCTGGCCGTGCCGAACCCCGAACGGTACTCCCTGGACAGCTTCGGTTGGTGCATTGCGGGCGGCGAGAAGACTCCCGAATCGCGCATACGTGATTTCACGCGCGTGTTCACCCGGGGCCGCTTCATCGACGGCTTCGGCATGACGGAGACCTGCAGCGGCGACACGCTTATGGAGCCAGGCCGCGAGATCGAGAAGATCGGCTCTACCGGGCGCGCGCTGCCGCACGTCGAGATCCGCATTGCCGACGACCAAGGCCGCTGGCTGCCCGCCGGCCAGAAGGGCGAGATCTGCGTGCGCGGGCCAAAGGTGACCAAGGGCTACTGGAACGCGCCCGAGAAAACCGCCGAAGCCTTCTTCGGCGACTGGTTGCGCAGCGGCGACGTCGGCTATCTGGATGACGAAGGATTCCTGTTCGTCACCGATCGGACCAAGGACATGATCCTGACCGGCGCGGAAAACGTGGCTTCCAGCGAAGTCGAAGCAGTGCTCTACGAAATGCCCCAGATCGCCGAGGCCGCGGTCATCGGCGTGCAGGACGAAACATGGGGCGAACGCATCACGGCCGTGGTGGTGCTCAATCCCGGGCAGACGCTGACATTGGAAGAGCTGGCCAGCCACTGCCGCAAGCGCGTGGCCAATTTCAAGGTGCCGCGCGAACTGAAAGTGGTGGAGGAACTACCGCGCAATCCATCCGGCAAGGTCCTCAAGCGGGTATTGCGGGACCGCTACAACGCCTGATGCAGCAGCAACCGGACAGCACAAGAAAACAGGGGGTGACAACATGAATCTGGCCACACAATTCGCGACGTTCTCGGCGGGCCTGACCATCGGCAATCTTCCCGCGCCGGTGATCGAAAAGGCCCGCGCCTGCGTGCTTAATGGCTATGGCATTGCATTGGGCTCGCACCCCACGCCGTTCTTTGGCTTGGCCGAAGAGGCCGCCCTGGCCATGGATGGAGAGCGTCCGGGCGGCGCCACGCTGTTGGGCAGCGGCCGCCGCAGCACGGTCGCGGGGGCAGCGCTGGCCAATGCGGCCCTGTTCCATGGAAGGGCGCAAGAGGATACTTGCGGGGTGGCTCACTTCGGCGCGATCCTGCTGCCACTCTTGACCGCGTTGCTGGAGCAGGGCGAGGGCAGCATGGAGGACTTCGTGCCGGCGCTGGTGGCCGGTTATGAAATCGGCGGCGCGCTGGAAACCGCCTTCTCCGCCCGGACCACCGCGGCGGGCCTGCGCGCCTCGCCGCTGTATGGCACGATCGCCGCGGCGGCGGCCGTCGCCCGCCTGTGGCGGTTGCCGGTGGACCGCTGCGCCGCGGCCCTGTCCAACGCCGCTTCTTTCACGGGCGGCATCCTGCAATCCTTCGGTGATGGCACGGACGAATGGCGCTACCAGGTCGGCATGGCCGGGCGCAACGGGCTGGCAGCGGCGACGCTGGCAGCCAAGGGCTCGGTCTCCGCGGAGGGAGCTTTCGAGGGCAAGTCGGGCTTTGTCCGTGGCTTCGTCCGGGCGGAGTGCGACGTCGATGCCATCGGCGGCCGGCTTGGCCAGGACTGGTCGCTGCTCAAGGTGACGTTCAAGCCCTATCCGGTCTGCGCGCTGAACCAGACGCCGGTCCGCGCCTGCCTCCAGTTGCGCGAACTGCTGGGCGCGCGCGCCGCGGCCGTGCGAGCCCTGCGCGTGCATCTCAATCCCACCGTGGTGGGCTACGCGGGCATGGACAAGGAAGGCCCGTTCCAAAGTATTTCCGGGACGCTGATGAGTACCCAGTTCTGCGTGGCCACGACCTTGCTCCACGGAACACCCACCATCGCGCGCATGGCGCAATTCGACGATGCGGCCGTTGCGGGACTGATTCCGCGGATCCGGCTGCACGCCGATGAGTCGCTGGGGTTGCTCGCCTGCCGGATAGAGGCGGATCTGGAGAACGCGGACGAACCCATGATCGTGCGCATGGACACGGACCACACCGAATACAGCTATGACCGCGCGCGCGTGTCGGCGCTGGTGCGCGGCATCGGCGAGGAGACCGGCGTGGCGCAACAGGCCTACGACCATCTCGAGCGATTCGCGGCCGCGCTGCCGCATGCCGACCTGGGCGACGTCCTCGCCGCTTTCAAAGAGATCCAGACGGCCCGCTGAGAGGCCGGCGGATGGCGCTCCGCAACCTCGGAGCGCGTCACTACAACGTGCAAGAACCTAGGAGGAGACAACATGTCCTGGTACAGGAAATCCACGCCTGCGTGGCTGGCGGTCGCGGTGGCTGCATTGGTTTCGGGATCCGCGTTGGCGGCAGATACCATCAAGATCGGCATGACGTCGGCGCTGACCGGCCCCTACAGCGAATTCGGCGAGGGCAATCGCCGGGCCGTCGAACTGGCGGTCGAGCAATGGAATGCCAAAGGCGGCATCAATGGCAAGAAGATCGAGATCGCGATGCTGCTGGACGACCAGTTGAATCCGGACCGCGCCGTGCAGAACATGCGCGCCATCCTGGACAACAAGGAGATCGTCGGCATCATCGGTCCGGCCGGCAGCGGCCCGACGCTGGCCGTGATCGACATGGCCCAGGCCGATGGCCGGCCCTACATGAATCCCATCGCGCAGACACCCGTCGTGACCTATGCGGGCGAGAAGACGGGCGAGAAGCCGCGCCCCAATGTCTTCTCGTTCGCGCTGCAGAATGACATCGAGGCCGTGGCGATGGGCGAGTACCTGGCCAAGCGCTTCAAGCGCATCGGCATCGTGCATGAAAGCACCGCCTACGGCGTGACGGGGGTCGATTACCTGTCCGCTTCCATCGGCAAGAATGGCGGCGCCAAGCCGGTCGCGACCGACTCCTACAACCAGGGCGCGCAGGACATGACTGCGCAGGTCGCGCGCATGAAGCGCGCCAACGTCGACGCCATTGCCGCCATTGGACTGGGCAAGGACCTGGCCGTTCTGCGCCGGACGATGGCCCGGCTCAACGTGAACGTGCCGCTGGTTGCTTCCAACGGCGCCCTGGGGCAACCCTATCAGGAAGGCGCGGGCGACCTGACGCTGGGCACCTTGGGCACGATGATAGGCGCGTTCGGCAATCCCATGCGTCCTGCCGCGGCGGACTTCGCCAAGGCCTATAAGGCGAAGTACGGCGCGGACCGCTGGTGGGGCAACGATCCGGAGAATCCGCAGCTGTTCATGGCGATCTCCGTGTCCAACGGCTACGACGCCGCCAATGTCCTGTTCGAGGGTATCCGCCAGGCCAATTCCACCGACCCCAAAGCCGTCATCGCGGCGATCGAGTCGATCAAGGACTTCCCGGGCGTCAACACCACCTACAACTTCTCGAAGGATCGCCACCACGGAATCGAGACGGACGGCGTCAAGGTGTTCGAGTACGTGAAGAAGGACGACAAGGTCCGGCTGCAGCCGGTCGCCCAGTAATCGGCGCGGCGAGCGTTCGGCGCCAGGCGGCGCCGGACCGCGCCTGCCTGCATGGATGATGGTGATATGGATTTCTTTATCCAAATGATCGTGTCGGGACTGAGCGTGGGCGCCGCCTATGCGCTGATCGGCCTGGGCCTGAACCTGACGTTCTGGACCACGCGCGTGCTCAATTTTGGGCAAGGGTCGGTGTTGATGGCCGGAGCGATGCTCACAGCCGTCATGGTCGGCGCGGGGGTCAACGTGTTCCTGGCGGTGGGCGTGTCGCTGCTGGCCACGGCCTTCATCCTGTGGGTAGTAGAGGTCGTCGGCGTGCGGCCTACGCGGCGCATCGCCGGCAGCATGGGGTGGGTGGTATCCACCCTGGGCATAGGCATTTTCCTGCAGGGCGTGGCGAGCTGGTTGTTCGGCACCCAGGCCGTGGCGTTTCCGGACGTGCTTTTCAGCAGCACGGACACGGTGGAGTTCATGGGCGCCTACATCTCCCTGCAATACATCGCGGTGTTTGTCATCAGCGTGATGATCGTCGGTCTGATGGAACTGTTTCTGCGCCATTCCATCTGGGGCTACGGCGTGCGCGCGGTCGCCCACGATCGCGACCTGGCGGCGTTGATGGGCATACCGGTTTACCGGGTGGTGGTCTTCTCGTTCCTGGTGAGCGGCGTGCTGGCGGGCATCGCCGGCATTCTGGTGTCACAGGTATCGGGCACCGTGGATCCGAACTTCGGCCTGCACCTGCTGATCCTGGCGTTTGTCGCGGCCGTCATGGGCGGCATGGGCAGCGCATTCGGCTCGCTGGTGGGTGGGCTGATTCTTGGCATTCTGGAAAAGCTGGTGGGCGGCTATGTCTCGCCTGCGGCGGCCGAGGTCGTCGCCTTTGTGCTCTTGATCGGTGTGTTGACGATCCGGCCTCAGGGCCTGTTCGGCAAGCGCGAAACAGTGAAGGTGTGAGGACGATGAAACAGCTAGGGAATATTCTGTCGAACTCCTGGACGCTGGGCGCGCTGGCCGTGGCGCTGGCAGTGGGCGCCGGCCATGTTGCCACCGGCACGGTCCAGATGTGGAGCTTCGTCATCATCAACATCCTGCTTGCGCAGGGCATCAATATGCTGACCGGCATAAGCGGCCAGATTTCGCTGGGCCACGCCGGCTTCTTCGCCATCGGCGCCTATGCCAGCGCGATCGCAATGAAGTCCTGGGGCGTGCCGTTTCCGGTGGCGCTGGTGCTGGCCACCTTTGGCGCAGCCGCGGTGGGGTTGCTGCTGGCTGGCCCGGCAGGCCGCGTGCGCGAGTTTTATCTGGCGATGATGTCGCTGGGCTTCGGCCTGATTGTCTATGAACTGGCGCGCGAATTGCGCGGCGTGACGGGCGGGGTAATGGGCATGCGGGGCATCCCCTCGTCGCAGATCGGCACTTTGCAGATCTTCGGCTGGAGCATCGATACCGTCGCGTACTTCCGCATCCTGCTGGTGGTGCTGCTGGTCGTTATGCTGATGTTGCGCAACTTCGTCAAAAGCCACTTCGGCAGAGCGTTCTACGCCGTGCACGTCAGCGAAATCGCCGCCGGTTCGCTCGGCATATCGCAGGCAGCCGTCAAGCGCGCGGCCTACGCCATTAGTGGTGGACTCGCGGGGCTGGCGGGCGGCTTTTATGCGCACATGATCGGCTACCTGACACCGGAAAGCTTCGGCCTGATGCGGTCCATCGAGATCCTGGTGATGTCCATCGTGGGCGGACTGGGGTCGCTGGCAGGGCAAGTCTACGGCGCGGTGCTGTTCACCTACCTGCCGCAGAAGTTGCAGGCCTTCAATGACTACCAGTACATCGTGTACGGCCTGATCCTGGTGTTCATCTTTACCTTGCTGCCCAAGGGCCTGGCCGGTTTGCTGCGCACGCAGACGCGCTACAGCAAGTTCGACCAGTTGCGTCCCGCAGCATCCGGCGCGGCGGAACCCCCGCTGTCGCGGCGCGAATCCGCGGCGCGGGCCGAGGGGACTCAGGCACTGGTGCGCGTCGAGGACGTGGTCATGGAGTTCTCGGGCCTGCGCGCGCTTGCAGGCGTTTCGCTTGAGTTGCGCGCCGGCAGCATCACGGCCCTTGTCGGCCCCAATGGCTCGGGCAAGAGCACCCTGGTCAATGTAATCAGCGGCATCTACGCGCCTACGTCGGGACGCATTTTGTACAAGGGCCAGGACATCGCGGGGCGGCCCTCCCACAAAGTGGCGCAGGCTGGCATTACGCGCACCTTTCAGGACCCGCGCAACGTGCCCAGCTTCACTGTGCGGGAAAACATCCTGATGGGGGCCCATCGCCGTTACCGGCATGGCGCCCTGGCCGCGGCGTTCAACACGCCGGGCGCCAGGCGCGAGGAGGGCGCGTTGCTGCGCCAGGTCGAAGCGCTGATGCAGGCCGCCGGGCTGGCCGGTCACGCGGACGCCATCATGAGCGAACTGCCGTATGGCATCCAGCGCCTGGCCGAGGTCGCCCGCGCCCTGGCCAGCGATCCGGAATTGCTGTTGCTGGACGAGCCGGCCGCCGGCCTGTCCGAGCTGGAATCGGAGCACCTGATCCGGCTGGTCCGCCTGGCGCGGGACCATGGCGTAGCCATCATGATCATCGATCACCACATGGATTTCCTGGCCGAACTCGTGGAGGAAGTCGTGGTGTTCGAAGCCGGCGAGGAAATCTATCGGGGCGACATGGACGGTATGCGCGCCGACCCGGCCGTGATACAGGCCTATCTTGGCGTCGAGGAGCCCGCCCATGCTTGAAGTCCGCAATCTGCAGGTCAGCTACGGCGCGATCGACGCCGTGCGCGGCGTCAGCCTGACCGCGCGCCCCGATGGCATCACGGCGTTGATCGGCGCCAATGGAGCCGGCAAATCGTCGCTGATGCGAGCCATATCTGGAGTCACCCCCATCAAGGGCGGGCAGATTCTGCTGGATGGTGAAGACATATCCCGTTTGCCGCCCCACGAGCGCGCGCGGCGCGGCTTGGCGCATGCGATGGAGGGGCGACGCATCTTCCATCAGCACACGGTTGAGGAAAACCTGATCACCGCCTGGCATTTTCGCAAGCCCAAGGGCAACTTCAAGACTGCCCTGGAGCAGGTGTACGGCAACTTTCCGGTGCTGGCGCAACGGCGCGCGGCAAAGGCCGGGACCTTGAGCGGCGGCCAGCAGCAGATGCTGATCCTGTCCATGGCTACGCTGCACGAGCCGCGCTGCGTGCTGCTGGACGAACCTTCCCTGGGGCTGGCGCCGATCGTGGTCGCGCAGATATTCGACTTCATCAAGCAATATTGCGCGCAGGGCGGCCGGGTGGTGCTGCTGAGCGAGCAAATGGCCAGCCTGGCGCTCAGGGTGGCCGATTTCGGCTATGTGCTCAAGCACGGCAAGACGGTCTTCGAGGGCACGCGCGACGTGCTGACGAGCAACGCGGGCGCGGAGCTTTCCCGCGCCTATCTGGGCGCGGGCAGAACGGAATAGGCAGACATGCAGATGGATCAAAAAAAAGGACCTCCCTTGGACGAGAGCATGGATGCGGATCTGCTGGTGCTGGGCGGAGGGCCGGGCGGCTATACAGCGGCGTTCCGCGCCGCCGATCTGGGAATGTCGGTGACGCTGGTCGAGGATCGTCCGGCTTTGGGGGGCGTATGCCTGAACGTGGGCTGCATCCCCTCCAAGGCGCTGCTGCATGCGGCTGGCGCGCTGGAAGAGACGCGCGGCCTGCACGAGCTGGGTATCGAATTCGGCGAGCCGCGCATCCGTCTGGACAAGCTGCGGCAATGGAAGGAGGCGCTGGTCGCCAAATTGAACGGCGGACTGGCTGGCCTGGCGCGGCGTCGCAATGTGCGTGTCGTGCACGGCGTGGGGCAGTTCACCGGCCCCCACACCCTTGCGGTCGCTGGCGGCCCGGCCGTGCGCTTCAAGCAGGCGGTCATTGCCGTGGGTTCGCACCCCGTGCGTCTGGCGGACCTGCCGGAAGATCCGCGCGTCATGGATTCCAGTGGCGCCCTGGCGCTCAAGGAAGTGCCCCGGCGCCTGCTCGTCGTGGGCGGCGGCATCATTGGCATGGAGTTGGCCACGGTCTACGCGGCGCTGGGCGCCCGCGTGACGGTAGTGGAGTTGACGGAGGGCTTGTTGCCCGGATGCGATCGCGATTTGGTGAAGCCGCTGGAGCAACGGGTGGCCAGCCGTTACGAGGCTATCTTGACGGGCACGCGGGTGGTCTCGGCCAGCGCCCAGGAGGACGGGGTGCACGTCGTGTTCGACAGGCCGCAAGGCGCCGGACCCCAGGTGTATGATGCCGTCTTGGTTGCGGCCGGCCGCCGGCCCAACGGGGCCAGGATCGGCGCTGATCGCGCCGGAGTCCATGTGGATGAACGCGGTTTCATCCCCGTGGACCAGCGCCAGCGCACCAATGTTGCCCACATTTTTGCCATCGGCGATGTCGTCGGTGAACCGATGTTGGCGCACAAGGCGGCCTACGAAGGCAAGGTGGCAGCCGAAGTGGCCGCGGGCAGAAAGGCAGGCAACGACGCCAAGGTCATTCCGGCGGTCGCTTATACGGATCCGGAAGTGGCGTGGGTGGGCTTGACCGAGACGGTCGCGCGCCGGGACGGCGTGGCGTTTGAATCGGCCAGCTTCCCGTGGGCGGCCAGCGGCCGCGCGCTGAGCCTGGGACGCGGCGAGGGACTGACCAAGATTCTGGTCGACCCGCAGACCGGTGCCTTGCTGGGGGTGGGCATGGTGGGGCCGCAGGCGGGCGACCTGATCGCCGAGGCGGCGTTGGCCATCGAAATGGGCGCGGAGCCCGGCGACATCGCGCTCACCATACACCCGCACCCGAGCCTGTCCGAGACGCTGGCGTTTGCTGCCGAGGCGTACGAGGGAACGCTCACCGAGTTGTTCCTCTCAGGGAAAAAAAGTTAAATATGCGGCCGGTCCACGCAATTCACCGGGAGGGTTTGATCAGTGGCAACATGGAATAATTCGGTGCCGACGCACAAGGCGATGCACCAATTGAAGCGCGAAGCGCTGCTGCGCCAAGCGATTGCCGCGTTCAACCAGAAGGGGTTCCACGCGACTTCGCTGGGAGACATCGCGACCAGCCTGGGCGTCACCAAGGCAGCCCTGTACCACTATTTTCCGAACAAGCATGCCCTGCTGTACGAGGCGTTTGCCGAGGCGCTACGGGTGGGGTTCGAGGCCATCGAAGAGGCAGAACGCCATGGCGGTACCGGCCTGGAAAAGCTGCAACTCGCGCTGCGCCTGTATCTGCAGGTGACGCTCAGTGAAATGAGCCGCTGCGTCATCATCACCGAGGAACATGCGCTGGAGCCGGCCGACCGCGCCGAGATCGTCAAGCAGCGCGACCGTTTCGAAGCCAAGCTGCGCAATTTCGTGCGCATAGGCATCGAGGACGGCAGCATCATCGAGTGCGATCCCAAGCTGGCCATCTTTTCCATTTTTGGCGCCGTGAACTGGGTGCCGAAGTGGTACTCGGACGCGGGCGAATGGAACAACAAGCAATTGGCCAAGGGGATGTCCGAGCTGCTGTGCCGCTCCATCGCCAAGCATCCACCCCAGGCGTTTGCGCCCGACATTGGCAAGATGCAGGTGGAGTAAGCGCCCCGCGGCAGGGCAATTTGCGTTCTAATCTCGGCCTATCAAGAATACGCAAACAGGCTGGCCGCCAGGCGCGGCCCGCCAGACCGGGGAGACAGAATGAGAACGTCCGTGCTTTTCATGGCCGCCATCGTGACGGGGTGCGCCAGCCCTTCCGGCGACCTGCTGACCGAAGCCAAGGTCCAGGACATCAAGCTTAACGTCACCACCTATGAGGAAATGGTCCGGGACTATGGCCCGCCGCGTTCCCAAAGCGTGGATCGCGAGGGGCGGACGACGGCCAGCTGGTTCTACTTCAACAATAGCGCCTATGGTGCGATGGACAACCAGCAGACGTTGACGGTGATCTTCAACAAGGACCGCACGGTGAAGGACTACATGAATGCCTCCGCCGGGGCGGGCAGGAGCCAGTAGCCGCTGGGCCGTGGCCCGCCCACTTCAGCGCACCAATTGCAGGCCGATCACGAACATGGCCGTGGCGACGCAGGCGTCCAGGACACGCCACGCGGCGGGATTGGCGAACACGGGCCGCAGCAGGCGTGCACCGAAGCCCAACGCGAAGAAAAAGGTAAACGAGGCCGAAATCGCGCCTAACGCGAAGGCGGTCTTGTGGCCGTCGTACTGGCTGGACACCGAGCCGAGCAAGACCACGGTATCCAGGTACACGTGCGGATTGAGCCAGGTCAGGGCCAGGCAGGTCGCCAGTGCGGCGTACCGTCCCGCAGTCTGCCCGGACGAAGGTGTCAGATTGTCGTGGCGGGCGCGCAGCGCCGACTTCAGGCTGCGCGCGGCGTAGACAAACAGGAATAGCGCGCCGCCGTAGCGCAACGCGGGCTCCAGCCAGGGCAGGGCGCCAACGGCCATGCCGAAGCCGGCCACGCCGGCACCGATCAGGATGGCGTCCGAGAGGGCGCAGGTCAGGCAGACGGCAAACACATGTTCCTGGCGCAGGCCTTGGCGCAACACAAAAGCGTTCTGCGCGCCGATTGCCATGATCAGGCTCAGGCCGAGCAGGAATCCAGGAATGTAGGCGGTGGTCATCATTACCCTTCAGAGAAGGGCGACAGCCTAGCCTGCTGGGAAAGATTAGGACAACTAATTATCCTAATCCATATTCAGTTTTTCTAATTGGTCTTACGAGCTGTGCGGGCCGGCGGAGAAACCGCCGATGGCGGCACGGAACCGACGCGGTCCGATGCCGCCTGTAACAATTGGGGGGCTCAGCTGCCGCCCTGGTCGGCAGCGCGCAGGATGCTGTACAGCTTGTCCTTCAGGTGCAGCTTTTCCTTCTTGAGCACTTCGACCTCGTTGCCCGACGCAGGCTGGATGCCGGCCTCCATGTTCTTGATTTCCTGGTCCAGGTCGTTGTGACGCTGGAACAGCGCCGAGAAATGCGCGTTCTCGGATTTCAGTTGGGTAATGAGGTGGCGGTATTCAGGGAACATAGGGGCCTCTTTAAAGAACCGGTTGATGGGCACTGCGGGAAACCGGGGAACCTGATGATCCATAAAGCTTTCGATTCCATGACACGCCAACCCCGGGCGGTTGTCAACCGCCTGGGGGGCTGCCGCCCCCCGGCGGATTGATGCGGCGCAAGCCTGGGTGGCACTGATTCTGTCGTGGCTGATCACGTTTGCTTACATGAACATCTGTCCCCGGCGATACACTCGCTTCCCCGTGGTCTGCCATAAATTTGAAATGAATCAGCGCGCGTCCATCCTTCGCCAAGTCTTACAGCTTTTCAAGCAGGACGGGAGGATCCATCCGGGTACGGGCATGATGAGCGGCGTGATCGCGCTGTTCCTGGCGATCCTGGCGGTCCTGGGCGTCCTGGCGTTCCACTTCCCTGCCTACCTGACCACCCCGGAGCTCCGCAGCTTCTACAACGTGGACGCGATGCGGGCCCTGCTGTTCACCGCGCTGCTGATTTCGGGCACCATCGCGCTGGCCAACACCGTGCTGGGCCGCCAGCGCTGGCTGAACATCGCGGCTTTCGTGCTCGTGTGCGGGGCGGTGGCCGCAGGGGGCAGCAACGTGGTGGTGACCACGTCCAATACGGGCAACCACCCCTATCTGGGGCTGGACTGGTTCATCCTGGACCTGCTGGCTTCCAGCACGGTGTTCATCATTTTCGAGAAGCTGTTTCCGCTATATCCCGGCCAGCCGGTATTCCGCGGCGAATGGCAGGTGGACATGAAGCACTTCCTGTTCAACCACCTGTCCGTGGGCGCGGTGCTGCTGTGCATCAACTTTTTCGTGCACCGGCTGTTTTCGTGGGCAGCCTATGAACCGCTGCAGCAGGCAATCGTGTCGCTGCCCTATCTGGTGGAACTGTTCCTGGCCGTGCTGGTGGCGGACCTGGTGCAGTACGCCGCGCACCGCGCCTACCACGAGGTTCCGTTCCTGTGGCGCATTCACGCCGTGCATCACAGCACTCGCACGCTGGACTGGCTGGCCGGTTCGCGGTTGCACATCGTGGAATTGCTGATCACCCGGGTGGCGGTGCTGGGCGTCTTGTTCGCGCTGGGCTTTTCCAAGCCGGTACTGGACGCCTACATCATCATCGTGGGCTTCCAGGCAGTGCTGATCCATTCCAACGTCAGGCTGCCTTGGGGCTGGCTGCGCTACATCATCGTGACGCCGGATTTCCACCATTGGCACCATTCGTCGGACACCGAGGCAATCGACCGCAACTATGCCGCCCATTTTTCGTTCATCGATTACGCGTTCGGCACGGCGGTGCGGGGCGTGAGCAAGCGCCTGCCCGAGAACTACGGCATCCTGGACAACGACATGCCGGGCACTTTCCTGGCGCAGCAGGCCTATCCGTTCGCCCGCAAGAAATAGAACGGCGGCGCGCATCGGGCGCGCCGCCGTTCAATAGGCCGCAAGCCGGCTTAGCGCCCGGGCATGGCCGGGCGCCACATTACTTGCTTCCCTTGACGGTGGAATAGGCGGCCATCAGGTTGCGGTAGTCCGGGATGTGGTTGGAGAACAGCGTGCCCAGGCCCTCGATGTCGTTGCGCCAGTCGCGATGCAGTTCGCAGGCCACGCCGAACCAGCTCATCAATTGCGCGCCGGCCTGCTCCATGCGGCTCCAGGCGGCGTTGCGGGTCACTTCATTGAAGGTGCCGGACGCGTCGGTGACGACGAACACGTCGAAGCCTTCTTCCAGGGCCGACAGCGCCGGGAAGGCGACGCAGACTTCGGTGACGACGCCGGCGATGATCAACTGCTTCTTGCCAGTGGCCTTGACGGCCTTGACGAAGTCTTCATTGTCCCAGGCATTGATGTTGCCCGGACGGGCAATGTAGGGCGCCTCGGGGAACTGATCCTTCAGTTCCCGCACCAGCGGACCATTGGGGCCATCCTCGAAGCTGGTGGTGAGGATCGTGGGCAGCTTGAAATATTTGGCCAGGTCCGCCAGGGCCAGGACGTTGTTCTTGAATTGATCGGGCTGGAAGTCCCGGACCAGGGACAGCAGGCCCACCTGGTGGTCGACCAGCAGTACCGCTGCCTGGGTCTTGTCGAGTTTTACGTAGGGCTTGGACATTGCGTGCTCCATGAGAGGCAGGGGTGCGCGCCTTGCGGCTCGCGGGAAAAAAAACGGCGAGTCTCAGCGTTGGGAGTCGAGCACTTCGCCATTCTTGATGACATCCTGGGCCTTACCGTAGCTTTCTATCAGCAGCTGGTACGCCGGGAAGATCTTGGTGTAGACCTCGGCCCATTTCGCGGCGTCTTCACGGTGCCAGGTCCGTTGCAGTTCGGAGGCGACTGCGCCGGTGTCCATGGGGACCACCCCGGCCTGGACCACGCGCGCCAGCGTGATTTCCTGCGCCATCTTGCTGTACGTGCCCGAGGCGTCGACCACAGCAAAGACCTTGTAGCCGTCGGCGACTGCGCTGATGGCGGGAAAGGCCATGCATACGCTCGTGATGGTGCCGGCGATGATCAGAGTCTTGCGTCCGGTGGCTTTTACGGCGGCGACGAATTCAGGGTTGTCCCATGCGTTGATCTCGCCCTTGCGGGCCACGTATTTCGCATGCGGGGCGTTTTCGTGGATTTCGGGGATCAGCGGGCCGTTGGGACCTTGGGGCACCGAGGCAGTGGTGATGACGGGCAGTTTCGACAGCGTGGCCATGGTAGCCAGCGCAGCGGCGCGCGATCTCAGTTCGGTCATCGGCATGTCGCCGATCGTCTGGAACAGCCCGCTTTGGTGGTCGATCAGCAGCATGGCGGCGTCATCGGGGTCGATGACGGGGCGTTGGCCATTGAAGTTGGCGGGGACGCTCATGGGATGCTCCTGTTGATGTGGGGCTAACCATGCTAGGAGCAACTCGCCCGGCTGGGTAGGCAGGAAAAATGGGTTTCTGCGTCCCACATGTCGAACGCTGCGCGATCCCCCGGAGCTACTTCAAGGTGGGCACCTTGTGGCGTACCTGCGTATCGTGTTCGCGCCTGGCGACCTCCTGGTATTCCGAGCTCAGGAAGTCCAGCAGTTCACGCACGCCGGGCAGCAGGCCGCGGCGCGAGGGGAAGATGGCGTGGACGCTGCCCGCCTCCGGCTGCCAGGGAGCGCCGATGTCCACCAGCGTGCCCGCATCCAGCTCTTCGCGGATCATCAACAGGGGCAGGGCGACGACGCCTACGCCGCGCAAGGCCGCCTGTTTCAGCGCCAGCATGTCGTCCGTCACGAGGCGAGGCGTGAACGGCACGACGATGCGGGCGCCGTCCGGTCCGTCCAGCCGCCAATGGGATTCACGCTGCTCGGTGCCAAGCGCCAGCGTGGGCAGCTGGCTCAGGGCGTGGGGATCGGCGGGCAGCGAGATTCCGCGGGCCAGCGCCGGACTAGCCACCAGGCATTGGCAGCTCATGCCCAGGGGCTTCATGATGAGGTCGCTGCTCTCGATGGGGCCGAAGCGCACGCGCACCGCGATGTCGAAGCCTTCGCGCAGCACGTCCACCGGCCGGCTGAAGCTCTTCAGGTAGACGTGGACTTTGGGACACCGGACCATGAAGCGGGCGACCAGATCGCCCAGGAAGTAGTAGATCAGCGCGGGCGGCGCGCTCATGCGTATCGTGCCCTGCGGTTCGGCGCGGGTGCGGTCGATGACCTCCTGGGCGGCTTCCGCGCCAGCCAGCATCGACAGGCATTGCTCGTAATATTCCTGACCCAGTTCCGTCACGGCGAAGCTGCGCGTGGAACGCTGGATGAGGCGCACGCCCAGCCGGTCTTCGAGCAGCGCGATGCGCCGGCTGAGGCGGGATTTGGGGATGTCCAGCGCGCGTCCCGCTGGCGCGAATCCGCCATTCTTGACGACCTGGACGAAGTAATAAAGGTCATTCAAGTCATGCATGTCGCTTCCCCGCTGTTCTGAAAATAGGACGTCAGGGGAGCATATACCGGTTGCGGTACTGCGCGGGCGCGTTTTCTTTTACATTTGAGCGTACCTTCAGGAGCCACCATGCCCGCTTCCGACGCTGCGGTGCTTGCCCGCGAAGTCAAGGCGGCGCAGGACCATGCTTCCTACATTGCGCCGCTCACAACAAGGCGGCCGCGTTTCGACCTGGACGCGGCCTATGACGTGGCTGCGCGGATTCACCAGGCGAGGCTGGCCGAGGGCGCGCTTCTGGTCGGCCGCAAGATCGGATTCACCAATCCCGCGATGTGGGCGGCGCTGGGCGTGGACTTTCCCGTATGGGGGCGCGTCTATGAACACAGCGCCTTCTACGACGATACCGGAGAAGTCCATTGCCGCCTGGGCCGCTATGTCGAACCGCGCATCGAGCCTGAAATCGTGCTGCATTTCCATTCCGCGCCACCGGCAACGCGGGATCCCGCCACCCTATTGGCCTGCGTGGACTGGATCGCCCACGGTTTTGAGCTGGTGCAATCGCACTATCCCGCGTGGCAGTTCCAGGCGGCCGACACCGTGGCGGACAACGCCTTGCATGGCGCGCTTTTTGTCGGGCCGCTGATGGAGGCTACCGATCTAGGGCCGGGGCTGATCGGACGGTTGGCGGACTTCCGGATAGACCTTTCCTGCAACGGCATTCATCGGGAAACCGGCTACGGTTCCAATGTGCTTGGCAGTCCGCTGGCGGCGTTGGCCCATCTGCTGGCTGTGCTCGCGGAGCGGCCGGCCGACGAGGCGATCCAGGCAGGCGAGCTGGTCACGACGGGAACGCTGACCCAGGCCCACCCGGTACACGCGGGCGAAACGTGGAGCACCGCGCTGGAGGGCATAGGCTTGCCTGGCCTGCGTATCGTGTTCGACGAATGACCCCGTGCCCCGCCTGGAGGCAGCTGCGGGGTCTAGGCGCTGGCGCGCTGATTGAGCGTCAGTGGAAACACTTCCTGGCGCGCTGCCGGCGTCCCGCCGTTCAGGCGTTGCAGCAGCAGTTCCCCGGCGCGCGCGCCCAGCTTGCGGCTGTCCACGCCGATGGTGGTCAGGCCGGGTTCGATCTCATTGGCGATGTCGGTATCGCCGAAGCCCAGGATGGCAATGTCGCGCGGGATGGCGAGCTTGCGGTCGCGGGCTTCGAAAAGCGCGCCCACCGCCAGCAGATCGTTGGCACAGAAGACCGCGTCGAAGGCCTGGCCCATGCCCAGCAGACGGGTCAAGGCCGCTCGCCCGTCGGCGATGGTCTGGGCATTGTCCACGGCCAGCTCCGCCACCACTTGCAGGCCAAGCTCGGCCGAGGCGGCGTTGAAGCCCTGGCGGCGCAGTTCGCCGCGCCCGCCCTGGCGCGCCAGGAAGGCGACGCGCCGATAGCCGCGTTCCGCCAGATGGCGCGCGGCCATGACGCCGCCGTCGTAATTGGAGAAACCCACCAGCATGTCGATGGGGTCGCGCGGATAGGCCCAGGTTTCCATGATGGGAATGCCCAGTTCGCGCAGCGATTGGCGGTTTTCTTCGAGTTCGATGACGCCGGTGAACAACACCGCCGCCGGGCGCAGGGCGCGCAGCGACGCAATCATGCTGGTTTCCTTGGCGTAGGAATACGAAGTCTGTCCCACCATCAGTTGGTAGCCCTGCGGCTCCAGCACCTCTGCACAGCCCTGCACGGCCAGCGCGAATTGCTGGCTCAGGATGTTGGACACGAAAGCCGCCACCACACTGGATTGCCCCGAACGCAAGGCCCGTGCATGCGGATTGGACGCATACCCGGTCTGCGCCACGATTTGCAGGATGCGGTCGCGCTTTTCCTGCGCCACTTTCTCGGGATGGCGCAGGGCGCGCGATACCGTGATGGGGGACACGCCCGCTAGCCTGGCCACTTCCTCGATGCGCGGCGGCTTGGCGGGGGCGGCCGCGCGCGCGGGGGCGGCGGCGCCTTCGGGACGCACGCGCAGTACGTCGTCGTAGGTGGGAAGGGAGGAGGGCGCGGGCCGGTGGGTCATGCGATTTCTTTTGATTGTTCCGGGATCAGGCGACAGGCGTCAGGATATCAGCCTGGCCGGCCGGACGGGCAACCTGGATCAGGCTGTCGCCAGACTCGCAGTCGGTGTGCAGCCGCCGGGAAATCACGATACCCGATACCCGGAAGCGCAAGACCTCCTCTGGCGCGTCCAGCTGATTGAGATCGTGGTAATAACCCGCAATATCGCCGGCGCGAACGGTTGCGCCGATGTCCACCGCGGGTTCGAACCAGCCACGGCGAGTGGCGAAGATATTCTGTTCGTGGCTGTCCAGTTCCAGCAACTGCATGGCAGGGGCGCCGGGCGCGTGCGGGCCGAGCAGCGGCGCGTCCGTCACGCCAAGTTTCTGCAGCAGATTGTCGATGGCGCGCTGGGTGGCGGCCAGGGTTGCCGGGGTCAGCGTGCCGCCGCCGCCGAATTCGCCACTGATGCCGATTGCGCCCGCGCGCGCCGCCGCCGCCATGGAGGTGGGGGCATCGCGGCCATTGGCTGCGACGAAGGCGTGGCCCATGCCCAGCGACGCCATCAGATCCAGCGCGCGCGCCATGCGCTCGGGAGACGCCTGGCGTTCGATCAGGGCGGTGGGCAGATGCGCCATCGAGGTGCCCCCGGAGTGGATGTCGAACACCACATCGTGGCGGGGGAACAGTTCGTGTTCCAGGAAGTGTGCCAGGCGCTCCGTGGGGGTGCCGCCGGGCGCGCCTGGAAAGGCACGGTTGAGATTGCCGTTGTCCAGCGGAGAGCGCCGGCGCGCCGCCATTACGGCGGGCAGGTTGGCCAGCGGCAGGATCGTGACCTCGCCACGCACGTGGGATGGCTCGAGCCGGCGGATCAGGCGGCCCAGGGCGACTTCGCCCTCGTATTCATCGCCGTGGTTGCCGGCCATGAGCAGCACGCGCGGGCCGCTGCCGTTGCGGATGCGGCAGATGGGCGTCTTGATCTGGTAGTAGGGCGAACGGTCCACCGAATAGGGGGTGCCCAGGAAGCTGAGCGCCTTGCCGTCGGCGTCGAAGTCTATCTCGTGAAACAGGCCGGTGTGCATGTAGGGATACAACAGCGCCGCGCGAAGCGGCGCGAAAAGGGATCGGAAGGCCGCAGCGCCGCGCTTTCAGCGCAGCGCGGCAACCGCGGTCATCTCGACGCGCAGGTCGGGGTCCGCCAGGCGAGCTTCGACGCAGGCGCGGGCGGGCGGGTTGGACGGGTCGATCCAGGCGTCGTAGACGCGGTTCATGGCATCGAAATCGCCGATGGCGGGCAGGAACACGTCCACGGCCAGCAGGTGCGACTTGTCGCTGCCGGCCTCGGCCAGCAGCGCTTCGATCTTGGCCAGCACTTCGCGGGTCTGGGATTCGAGCGAGCCCTGGCGGTTGTCGGCCACCTGGCCGGCGATGAACACGAAGCCGTTGTACGAAACGGCCTGGCTCATGCGCGAGCCGGATTTGTAGCGTTTGATCATGCGAGTCCTTGATGATGAGGCGGTTTACATCTGCGGCAGCGTCTGGGCTTCCTTGAACCACTTTTCCTGCAGGGCGGGCAGCTTGCCGTTCAGGCGATTGGTGAAGAGGAAGGTATTGATCCAGTTCAGCAGGTTCTGCTGGCCTTGCTGCACGGCGGCGTGGGCGGGCGATTGGCGGATCAGGAACTTGAGCTGCGGCGCCTTCGCGGGATTGTCTTCAGACACCTTGAGCGCGATGGCGCTGTTTTCGGCGAAGGATTCCGACTGCCCGGCCAGATAGGCGGCCACGGCCGAAGGCGTGTCCTCGAAGCGCACCAGTTTTGCGCCCGGCGCGTTGTCGGTAAGCCAGATGTCCAGCGTGGAACCCTTGGCGACCGCGATGCTGTGATTCTTCAGTTCTTCCACGGTCTTGGCCTGTTGCATGCTCTCGCCACCGTAGACGCCCAGGTTCACGGCGGCATACGGCTGCGAGAACATGACCTGTTGGGCGCGTTCCGGCGTGGCGCCGGCGGCCGCGATCAGCACGTCGACCTTGCCGGCCAGCAGGCTGGGAATACGGCTGGCGCCGGTCACCTGCACCAGCTCCAGCTTCACGCCCATGTCAGCGGCCATCAACCTTGCCAGGTCTATGTCCAGGCCGGCAGCTTCGCCCTTGGCGTCTTTGAAGCCCCAGGGCGCGGCATCCATCAGCACGCCCACGCGCAGCTTGCCCGCGCCCAGCACGTCCTGCAGTTTGTCGGCGGCCGTGGCGGGGGCGGCCAGGGAGAGACAGACGGCCGCGGCGGCGGCCAGCTTGGCGAACAGTTTCATGCGATGACTCCAGTGGTGGATGCCTTAATGAGTGGCGGGCGCGGCCGTGCCGATGAACTGGCGCAGCTCGGGGGTTTGGGGGTTGGAGAAGAGTTCGGCGGGCGGGCCCTGTTCCCAGACGCGGCCCTGGTGCATGAAGATCACCTTGGACGCGACGTTGCGCGCGAAGGCCATTTCGTGTGTCACCAGCACCATGGTCATGCCCTGGCGCGCCATGTCTTCCATGACCTTCAGCACTTCGCCCACCAGCTCCGGGTCCAGCGCCGAGGTGACCTCGTCGAACAGCATCAGCTGCGGCGCCATGGCCAGGCAGCGGGCGATCGCCACGCGCTGTTGCTGGCCTCCCGACAGCACGGCCGGGTAGGCGTCGATCTTTTCGGCCAGGCCGACGCGGCGCAGCACGTCCAGCGCCAGCGCACGGCCCTGCGATTTGGAGATCTTGCCGTTGAGCGTCGGCGCCAGCGTAATGTTGCGTTCGACGTTCAGGTGAGGAAACAGGTTGAACTGCTGGAACACGATGCCCACGCGCTGGCGGAACTGGCGCAGGCCGGGCATGGCGGCATGGACCCGTTCCCCGCCGATGCGGATGTCGCCATCGTCCACCGTTTCCAACGCGTTCAGGCAGCGCAACAGCGTCGATTTGCCCGAGCCGGAGCGGCCGATGATGGTGACGATCTCGCCTTCGTTGATGTCGAGCGAGACGCCATTGAGCACCGCGTTGGCGCCAAAGCGTTTATGGATGTTGGAGACTTCAACGAGCGCCATGGAAGCGGCCCTCCAGGTTACGGGCCCACATCGTCAGGGGCAGGCACGCCGCGAAGTACAGCAACGCGACGCAGGAATAGACCAGCAGGGGCTGGAAGGTGGCGGCGCTGGCGATCTGCCCGGCGCGCGCCAGTTCGACGAAACCCACCACGGAAGCCAGCGAGGTGCCCTTGATCAACTGCACCAGGAATCCCACGGTGGGCGGCAGCGACAGGCGGAATGCCTGCGGCGCGATCACGTGGCGGAACTGGTGCCACTTGGACAGGCCCAGGCAGGCGGCCGCTTCCCATTGCTCATGCTTCACGGCCTGGATGCCGCCATACCAGATCTGCCCAAGAAAGGCCGCCGTGTAGATGATGAAGGCGACACTGACGGCGGTCAGCGCGGGCACCTCGATGCCCAGGAACACCGGCATGCCGAAGTAGAAGAACATCAGCAAGCCCAGCAAGGGAACTCCCTGGACCAGCTGTTGCAGGGCCGCGGCCAGCCAGCGCAGCGGCGCCGCGCGATGGCCGCGCAGCAGCGCCAGGCCCAGGCCCAGCGGCGCGCCGATAGCCAGGGCGATCAGCACCAGGGCCACCGTCCATTGCAGTGCGCTGAGCAGGGAGGCGAAATCGCTGAGAGTGAACGTACGCATGCTTGCGGCTCCCTGACTTAGCGGCGCACGGGCCAGGTGAAGGCCAGGCTGCCGGCCAGGGCCAACAGGGCCTTGGTGGTCAGGACCAGCGTGAAATAGATGCCGCAGATCACCGCATAGACTTCAAAGCTGCGGTAGGTGCGGCTTTCGATGAAGCTGCCGGCATGGAAGAGGTCTTCGGCCGATACCTGCGAGGCCAGCGAGGTACCCAGCAGCAGGATGACCAGTTGCGTGCCCAGGGCGGGATAGACGTTGCGCAGGGCGGGCGCCAGCACGATGTGGCGGTACACCTGCCAGGTGCTCAGGCCCAGGCAGTGGCCGGCCTCGATCTGGCTGCGCGGAATGGAGTCCAGGCCGGCCCGCAGGATCTCGATGGCATAGGCGCCGAAGTACAGGCTCAGCGCCAGCGCTGCAGCCACGAAGGGCGGCATGCGCAGGCCCAGCCCCGGCAGGATGAAGAACACCACGAACAGCTGGATCAGCGATGGCGTGTTGCGGAACACTTCGACATAGGCGCGCAGCGCCAGCTTGACCGGTTTGGCGCCGTGGCGTGTCAGCAGGGCGCCGGCCAGTCCGATGGCCAGGCCCGCCACCACGGCGATGACGGTGAGCTCCAGCGTGACCTGGATGCCGTCCCAGAGCTGTTCGCGATAGCGCCAGATCTGTTGGAAATTCAGCTGTTGCATGGCTTATCCGAAGAACGTGCGGTAGGCCGACTGCACGCGGCCGTCGGCATCCAGGCCGAAGAAGACGCGCCAGCGGTCCAGACAGGTGCAGGGGTGGGAAATGCCGAACTCGATCACGTCGCCCGGTGCCAGTTCGCTGTCCGGCGCAATGGCCAGGAACGCATGCTGGTCGTTGAGACGGGTGACGCGTGTCTGCGCGTCCCAGCCGGACAGCGCCGTGCCCTCGCGGTAGGCCGCCAGCGCTACGGGCAGGTCCTGGTCGTAGGAGACGTCGCGCATGCCGAAGCCGCAGATCGCCAACCCGGGCTCGGGACGGGACAGGACTTCGCCCCACAAGCGCAGGGCGGGCCGGAAGCCCGTAGCTGCCGCGCGAGCCAGACCGTCGACCTGGAAGCCCGAGCGGGCGTCCATGGCTTGCAGCGCGCGCTGGTACGTCCCATGGTCGTGGAAGAAAATGGCGCCGCTGCGCAGCACCAACAGGGCATTGCCGTCCGCGGCCAGCCAAGGTTGCGCGGCCTGCGTCACTTGGTCGAAGAAGGCAGAGCCGCCCGCGGTGAAGACCAGGGGGGCGCGCGGCGCCAGGGCGCGCACCTGCTTGAAGACGCGCGCCGCGCGCTCCATCAGCGCGGCGATGTTGCTGGCGGTGAGCGCCGCATCCGACGAAGCGACGGCGCCTTCGTACGTGGCCACGCCCGCCAGCGCCAGCTTGTCGCCTTGCTCGCGGATCGCGCCCAGGATGGCGTCGACCGCGGCATCGTCCCGCGCGCCGGCGCGGCCGCCGCCGACTTCCACCAGGACTTCGACGGGCCGGCCGGCTTCCATGGCCGCCGCGGCCAGCGACCGCACCGTGTGGGCGGAATCCGCGAACGCCAGCAGACGCGCATCAGGATAGGCGGCAAGCAGCTTGCCCAGGCGCGCGCCGCTGGCCAGGCCGCCGATTTCGTTGCCCAGCATCAGGCGGGACACGCCGGCGCGCAGCAGCACGGCGGCCTGCTGCAGGTTGGCTACCGTCGCGCCCCAGGCGCCGGCATCCAGCAGGCGCTGCACGATCTGCGGCGACATCGGCGTCTTGGCGTGCGGGGCCAGCGCCGCGCCATGGCTGCGCGCGTACTGGAATATCTGGTCCACGTTGTGAGCGAAGGCGGCTTCGTCCAGAGTCAGGACGGGCAGGGCCATGTCGCCCTTCCTGGGTTGCCAGCCTCGGGTTGCCACGGCGCGCAGCGGCATTGCGGGCTCGCCCGGGGGAATGCCCCGGTACGTGTCGTCCAGGGGAGTATCGAGCAGGGTTTCCAGGAAGGGATTCATGCGGCCGCCGAAGAAAAATCCAGGGTTATGACAACGTTGTCATTTCGTGGCGGCAGTCTAATGGTAACGTTGTCAAATTAGGATTAGGGCAATCCCTAGGGAAGTGGAAGCTGGACGCTTCAGGCGGGCGCCAGCGCGGTTTCGTCCTTCCAGCGCTGCTTGTCGCGCAGGGGCGGGGAACCGAACAAGCGGCTGTACTCCCGGCTGAACTGCGACGAGCTTTCATAGCCCACGGCGTGAGCGGCAAGCGCTACGCCTGCGTCGTTGGTCAGCATCAGCCGTCGCGCTTCCTGCAGGCGGAGATGCTTCTGGTATTGCAGCGGGCTCATGGCCGTGGCCTGCTTGAAATGATGATGCAGCGAGGAAACGCTCATGTGCACGTCGCGCGCGATCTCTTCCACGCGCAGCGGTTGCGCGTAGTTGTCGCGCAGGATGCGGATGGCCTTGGCCACGCGATTGAGTTGGCTGTCCTGCAGCACTGACTGGCGCAGCACGGCGCCCTGGCCGTTCATCAGCAGGCGGTATAGAAGCTCGCGCTTGACCAGCGGCGCCAGGATGGGAATGTCGCGCGGCGTGTCCAGCAGGCGCAAGAGGCGCAGCACGGCGTCTAGAAGGGAGCCGCCCAGCGGATTGACGCAGAGCGCGCGCACGGCCTCCGCCGGCGGCTGCGGCGGCAGGTTCTCGTCGCTGATCAATGCGGTGATTTCCTCGCCGTTCAAATCCAGGCGCAGCCCCAGGTAGGGCAGGGTCGGGCTGGCGACGGATACCTTGGCCACGACCGGCAGATCCACCGAAGAGATCAGATAGTGAAAGGGGTCGTACTCGTAGGCTTCGTCGCCGATGAGCAGGCGCTTGGAACCCTGTGCGATGACGCCCAGCGCGGCCTTCTGCAGCCCGGGCTTCGCGCCGGTGGGTTGCGAAATGCGGTGCAGGAACAGACCCTCGATAGGCGTGTCCAGCGAGCCCTCCAGGTCTCCGGTCATGCGTTCCAGCGTGCAGAGCAGCTCGCGCCGCGCCGGTTCATACGCGGCGTCCAGTACGGGGCCGGCGGCGCCGGCGGCAAGTGCGGTGGTCATGGTCTGGTGGGCTCCCTTGGCGCGCCGCGCCGCAGGCTAGGGTGCGGCGGAAAATCGGAGGATCAGGTGGCTTTTAGTGTATGCCCAAGTGGGGTGGCTTCCTTGGCGTGGCGCGCATCATGGAGAAATGGGCATAAAACTCGGAGGAATGAGCGCCCGCGCGCCGCGGGTCCGGCAGCGCCGCAGGATTGGGCAAAAAAAGGGCAGGATCAAGCAGCGTCCGGCCTCCTTGCCGGACGCATACTGCCTGCATCCCGGCAGGCGGGCTGCAGGCGTTCCATCCCGGGGCGCTGGTCCCCGCCGCGTCCTTGTAGGAGTGCAATCATGCGGTACAAAAAATTCGGAAGCACTGGCTTGTTCGTGTCGGAGCTTTGCCTGGGCACCATGACCTTTGGCGGCGAAGGCGAGTTGTGGAGCAAGATCGGCAGCCTGCAGCAGGAAGAGGCCAACCGGCTCGTTGGCCGGGCGCTTGATGCCGGCGTCAATTTCATAGACACGGCGGACGTGTATTCCGAGGGCCGCTCCGAGGTCATTACCGGACAGGCGCTGCGTGACCTGAAGGTGGCTCGCGAAGACGTCATCATCGCGACCAAGGTATTCGGCCAGACGGGCGCCGGCGTGAATGCTCGCGGCAATTCTCGCGCGCACATCATGGACGGCGTCAAGAAAAGCCTGTCGCGCCTGCAGCTGGACCACATCGATCTCTACCAGATCCACGGGTTCGATCCCGCCACGCCGGTCGAGGAAACGGTCCGGGCGCTGGACAACCTGGTGCAGCATGGCCACGTGCGCTACGTGGGGGTGTCCAACTGGGCTGCGTGGCAGATCATGAAGGCGCTGGGCATCGCGGAACGCCTGGGCCTGGCGCGCTTCGAATCGCTGCAGGCCTACTACACCATCGCAGGCCGCGACCTGGAACGCGAGATCGTCCCCATGCTGCAAAGCGAAGGGGTGGGCCTGATGGTATGGAGCCCGCTGGCCGGCGGCCTGCTCAGCGGCAAGTACGCGCGCGACGGCCAGGCCGAAGCAGGCAGCCGCCGGGCCCTCTTCGACTTTCCGCCGGTCAACCAGGAGCGTGCCTACGACAGCATCGACGTGCTCAGACGCATTGCAGGCGCGCGCGGCGTGTCCGTGGCGCAGGTGGCGCTGGCTTGGCTGCTGCACCAGCGGGCCGTGACCAGCGTGATCATCGGCGCCAAGCGGGTGGACCAGCTCGACGACAACCTCGCGGCCACCGGCATTCAGCTCACGGCGCAAGAACTGGCCGAGCTGGATCAGGTCAGCGCCTTGCCGCCGGAGTATCCGGGCTGGATGCATGTGCGCCAGGGCGAATACCGGCGCAAGCAGTTGAGCGACGCCGGGGCGGAGTGACCCGGGCGCCCGCCTCGACGACTAGAATGTCATGCACGTTGCAGTGCATGCATTCTTGTCTTCGAGGACGCGCGTGGCCATTCCGTATTTACGCCGCCTGACGGCTGTCAGCCGCAGCCCCCAGGCCAACAGGCACCTGGCTTACTTCCTGACCTTCACCGCCGGCGCCGTCAATGCCGGCGGTTTCCTGGCCGTGCAGCAATACACCTCGCACATGTCGGGCATCGTTTCCATGATGGCCGACAACCTGGCGCTGGGCGGCATGATCGTAGTGCTGCAAGGCCTGGCCGCGTTGCTGTCCTTTCTTGCCGGCGCGGCCGGTTCGGCCTTCCTGATCAACTTCGGGCGCCGTTCGCACCTGGCCAGCGAATATGCGCTGCCCCTGCTGTTCGAAGCCGCGCTGCTGTTGGGCTTCGGCCTTCTGGGCGCCAATCTGGAAACGCTGCGCTGGTTCTACGTGCCTGGCACGGTCATGCTGCTTTGCTACATCATGGGCCTGCAGAACGCCATGATCACCAAGCTGTCGCGCTCCGAGATCCGCACCACGCACATCACGGGCATGGTCACGGACATCGGCATAGAGCTAGGCAAGCTGTTCTACTGGAACGCAGCCAAGGGCAATGCGGATGCCAGGCAGCCGGTGCGGGCGGACCGCGTCAAACTGATCGTGCTCACGACCCTGGTATCGCTCTTTTTCGTGGGCGGCGTGACCGGCGCCTATTCCTTTTTCACCTTTGGCTTCATCTCGACCGTGCCTTTGGCGCTGATGCTGATGCTGCTGGCCGTGGTGCCCATCGTGGATGACCTGCGCAGTTTCTTGCTGCGCGCCTAGGCGGTCCCGGTATCTGCGGCCAGGGGGAACTACAATGCCTCGCACCGATACATAGGAGGCAGACCGGGCATGGACGCGGAATTCTGGCTGGAGCGGTGGCGCGAAGGGCGCACGCATTTTCATCAAACGCGGGTCACCCCGCTGCTGCAGAAGTACTGGCCGACGCTGGGCGTGCCTAAAGACGGCAGGGTGCTCGTGCCGCTTTGCGGCAAGTCCCTGGACATGGTGTGGATCGCGGCACAAGGGCATTCCGTGCTGGGCGTCGAGCTGTCGCAGCTCGCGGTCGAACAGTTCTTCGAAGAAAACGAACTCAAGCCGCTCACGCACGTGTCCGTCTATGGCAAGCACTATGTGGCGGGCAGCATCGAAATCATCTGCGGCGACATCTTCAAGCTGGACGCGCAACTGCTGTCGCATTGCGTCGGCGCCTATGACCGCGCCGCGCTGGTGGCGTTGCCCGACGCGATGCGCGCCGACTACGTGCGCCACGTCTACGGCAATCTTTCGCCCACCTATCAGGGGTTGCTGATTACCCTGGACTATCCCCAGGAAGAAATGCCGGGGCCGCCGTTTTCGGTCGTGGACAGCGAAGTGCAGGCAATCTATGCAGGCGTGTCGCCAGCCAGGATCATCGACCGCCGCGATATCCTGGAAAAAGAGCCCAAATTCCTGGCAGCCGGGGTCAGCCGGCTGGATACGGTGGTCTACCACCTGGGCACGCAGGCCTGATCGCGCGGAGGCCCCCCGCCGCGGCAGGGGGGCGCTGTCGCCTCCAGGTCAGGTCATGAGCCAGCCACCGGCCACGTCCAGCACCTGGCCGGTCACGAAGCGGGCTTGATCCGACGCGAAGAACAGGCAGGCATCCGCCACTTCCTCGGGCGTGCCCAGGCGGCGCAGCGCGGTCACCTGCGCCACGGCGTCGTTGATCTCCTTGGGCACGGTCTTCAGCAAGGGCGTGCTGATCCGTCCCGGTGCCAGGGCGTTGACCGTGACCTGGTGCTCGCCCAGCTCGGCGGCCCAGTGGCGCGTCAGGCCGATCAGGCCAGCCTTGGTGGCTGCGTAGTGCGCGGCCACGATGTCGCAATAGGCCCGGCCGGCCACCGATGACATATTGATCACACGGCCCTGGCGTTCGCGCACCATGTGCGGCGTGGCCAGATGCGTCATGTAGAACACGCTGTTCAGATTGACGGCGACCACGTTCTCCCATTCCCTGGGGGGCATCTCCCAGACCTTCAGCGCGCGGCCGTCCGTCTTCGGCGAAATACCGACGTTATTGACCAGGATGGTGGCGGCGCCCAGCTCGCGGCTGATACGCTCATAGGCTGCCTGGCATTCCTCGAAGCGCGCAACGTCCGCGTGCACGAAGCAGACTTCGTGGCCGTGCTTGCGCAGTTCCTTCTCGTAGGCCTGGCCGCCCTGCGAATTGAAATCGATCAGTCCCACGCGACCGCCTTCGGCCAGGAAACCCTCTACGATGGCCGAGCCGATGCCGCCGACCGCGCCGGTCACGATGGCGACCTGATCCTTGAAACGCGCGCTCATGCGGCCACCTTCAGCATGATCTTGCCGATGTGCCTGCTGCTTTCCATCAGCGCATGCGCCTGGGCTGCCTCGGCCAGCGGGAACACCTGATGTATCCGCGGCAGGCATTGCCCCTGCTCCATCAAGGGCAGCACCTTCTCCGCCAGCGCGCGGGCGATCGCACCCTTGTCTTCATCGGAGCGGGGACGCAGGGTGGACCCGGTGAACTGCAGGCGCTTGATCATGATGGGCATGGCATCGATCTCGGCCTTGCTGCCCTCCAGGAAAGCGATCTGCACCAAGCGGCCGTTGACCGCCAGCAGCCGCAGATTCTTGTTGATGTAAGCGCCGCCCACCATGTCCAGGATCACGTCCACCCCCGGGCCGCCGCTGCCCTGGCGCACCTCGGCCTCGAAGTCGGTGTCACGGTACAGCACGGCGTGGTGCGCGCCGGCGGCCAGGCAGGCCTGGGCCTTTTCCTGGTTGCCCACGGTGGTCCAGACTTCGGCGCCGAAGGCGCGCGCCAGCTGGATTGCCGTCAGCCCGATGCCGCTGGAGCCGCCGTGCACCAGGAACCGCTCGCCCGCTGCCAGCCGGGCGCGGTCGAACACGTTGGTCCAGACCGTGAAGTAGTTCTCGGGGATGGCGGCGGCCGTCAGCAGGTCCAGGCCGCGCGGCACCGGCAGGCAATGGCGTTCGTCGGCCAGGCAGTATTGCGCATAGCCGCCACCTGGGGTCAACGCGCAGACTTGGTCGCCGACCTTCCAGAGGCTGGCTTCGGGGGCCGTGGCGATGACGGTGCCGGACACCTCCAGCCCGAGGTAGGGCGAGGCCCCCGGTGGCGGCGGATACGAGCCGGAGCGTTGCAGCACGTCGGGCCGGTTGACGCCCGCGTAAGCGACTTCAATCAGCACCTGCCGGCCGGCGGGCGTCTCCATATCGCGTTCAGCCAGGCGCATGCAATCGGGCGCGCCGCCCTGGCCATGGTCGATGAATGTGCAGCGTAAAGACATAAAAAATGGATCCTCGGTATCAATGGCCCAGGTAGGCCTTCTTTACATGCGGGTCGCTCAGCAATTCCGCGCCGGTGCCGGTGCGCACGATCGCTCCGTTCTCCAGCACATAGCCCCGGTCCGCCAGCCGCAGGGTGCGGAACACGTTCTGTTCTACCAGTAGCACGGTCACGCCATGCGCGGTGACGCCGCGAATGATGTCGAACATCTGCTGCACCAGCAGCGGCGACAGTCCTAGCGAAGGCTCGTCGAACACCAGCAGCTTGGGGTCGGCCATCATGCCGCGCGCAATTGCGACCATCTGTTGTTCGCCGCCCGAGAGCGAGCCGGCATACTGGTTCAACCGTTCCTTCACCCGCGGGAAGATGCCCAGCACCTCGTCCAGTTTGCGTTGCACGATGGGACGCGCGGCGCGCTTGTATGAACCCATCAGCAGGTTGTCGCGCACGGTGAAGTGCGGGAACAACTGGCGACCTTCGGGAATCATCGTGATGCCCGCGTCCACGATGTCATAGGGCTTGCGGTTGGTCAGGTCCTGGCCTTCGAACTCGACCTTGCCTTCCATTGCGCCGATGACTCCGCACAGGGTCTTGAGCGTGGTGGTCTTGCCGGCGCCGTTGGCCCCGATCAGCGTGACGATCTCGCCCGCGTTCACTTCGAAATTCAGGCCGGTCAGGACCTGGCTCTTGCCGTAGCCGGAGGACAGATTCGAAACCTTAAGCATCCTGGTACTCCTTGCCCAAATAGGCTTCGATGACGGCTGGGTTCTCGACCACGTCCTTGGGCGCGCCGCTGACCAGCACCGCGCCTTCATTCAGCACGATGATGCGGTCGGACAGCGCCATGGTGGCCTGCATCATGTGCTCGATCAGCAGCACCGACACGCCCGAATCGCGGATGCGCCGGATCATCTGGATCGACTTTTCGATGTCGGTGGGGTTCAGGCCCGCCATGACCTCGTCCAGCAGCAGGATGCGCGGCTTGATCGCCAGCGCGCGCGCAACCTCCAGGCGCTTCATGCCGCCTACGGTCAAGTTGCGCGCCTCGATGCCCAGGTACTTCACCAGATCGGTCTGTTCGGCAACCTTCAATGCGATCTGCTCGGCTTCGTCCCGGTTCGACGTCCGGATGAAGGCGCCCAGCATGATGTTCTCCAGCACCGTCAGGCCGGTGAACGGCTTGGCGATCTGGAAGGTGCGACCCAGTCCCTGGTGCGCGAACTCATCGGGCGTCTTGCAGGTGACCCACTTGCCGTGCGCATCCAGCATGCTGATGCCGCCCTTGTCCGGAGACAGGAAGCCAGACAGCAAGTTGAACACCGTGGTCTTGCCCGCGCCGTTCGGGCCTATCATGCCCAGGATCTCGTTCTGGTTCAGCGTGAGCGACACGTCGTTGGTGGCGCGCAGCCCGCCGAAGCTCTTGAACAGCTTGTCGGCCTTGAGCACCGGTTGCTCCGAACGTTCGGCGCTGTGCAGCCGCAGTTCGTCGGCCAGCTTGAGCTTGGCGCGGGGCGTGCCCAGGTAGGGCAGGCGCGACAGCCAGCGCTCGATGGCGGGACCGAAGGCGCCGGCCAGGCCGCGGGGAATGGTCAGCACCACCGCCACCAGGATCAGGCCGTAGATCAGGCCGTGCATGCCGTTGCCCACGCTGCTGAGCCAGCCGCGCGCCAATTCGGCAATAGGCAGCACCAGGAAGGTGCCGGCGATGGGGCCGGCCACGGTGCCCAGGCCGCCGATCAAGGCGAACATGGCGACCTGGATCGACAGTTCCAGCGAAAACGCCGAGCTGGGATCCACGAAGGTCAGATAGGTGATGTGGAACGTGCCGATGATGCTCGTCAGCATGGCCGACACCACCGCCGCGATGATCTTCATGCGCACCGTATGGATGCCGACGGCCAGCGCCGCGTCCTCGCGTTCGCGGATCGCGATCAGGTAGTGGCCGATCCGCGACTTGCGGATGTACCACGATACCCAGGTTACCAGCAGGAACAGGGCGAACGCGATGATCACGTAATTGACCTTCTCGCGGAACACGATCCAGGTCCAGCCTATGTTCAGCGGCAGGCTGATGCCGCTGGAGCCGCCGGTCCAGCTTTCTTCGTGGATGACCAGCAGGCGCACCACCTCCAGGATTGCGATGGTGGCCAGCGCGAAGAACGGACCGCGCAAACGCAGGGTGGGGTAGCTGATCAGGATGGCGACCGCTCCGGAGATCGCCGCGCCGGCCAGCATGCCGAACCAGGGGGAAATACCGAAGTTCTGCGTCAGCAGGGTCGCGGTATAGCCGCCGATGCCATAGAACACCGCATGGCCCAGGGACAGTTGGCCGGCATAGCCGCCCACGATGTTCCAGGCCACCGAGAGGGCCGAAAACACGAACAGCAGCACGAACAGATTGGTCCAGAAGGGCGTGCCCATGATCACGGGCAAGAGGAACATCGCGATCAGCAGGATGAGGCTGACGTAAGTCTTGGGGTGTCGAATATCGGGAAACACGTCTCGCTCCTTGTTGCTCTGATCACTCTGTGCCGACGCCGAACAGGCCGTTCGGGCGCAGCACCAGGATCAAGAGGAAGATCCCGAAATAAACGACCTCTTTCAGGTCGGGGGCGATGTAGAAGCCGGCCAGCGTGTCCACGATGCCGATGATCATGGAGCCGGCCACGGCACCGTACAGACTGCCCAGTCCGCCCAGCACCACGATCACGAATGCCGTCAGCACGAAGTATGTGCCCACGGTGGGAAACACCGGATACTGCGGCGCCAGCAAACCGGCGGCAATGCCGACGAAAGCCGTGCCCAGCCCGAATGCGATGGCATAGACGTTGTTGACGTTCACGCCCATCAGCGTGGCGGCGTAGCGGTGCTGGGCCACGGCGCGCAACGCGCGGCCCAGGTAGGTACGGTGCATGAACAGGTGCAGCAGCACCGCCAGGCTCAGGCCGATCACGAACGTGACGAGTTGCCCGGTCACCATCGAAAAGGGGCCGACGTCGATGGCGCTGGTGCCCAGTTCGACCGGCGCGCGATAGACGTTGGCGCCGAAGATCACCAGGGCAAGATTCAGGAGGATGGTGGACACGCCCACCGTGGCGAAAATCTGGATGTGCTGGTCGGCGTTGAGCAGCGGCTGGATGATGCCCTTTTGCGTCAGCGCGCCCAGCGCGAACAGGATGATGGCGACCGGCACCAGGCCGGCGTAGGGATGCACCCCGAATTGCGCCGCGATCAGATAGACCATGTACATGCCTATCATGAGGAATTCGCCGTGCGCGAAGTTCACGACCCGCACCACGCCGAAAATCAGCGTCAGCCCTAGGCTGATGATGGTGTATGCGCCGCCCAGCAACAGGCCGTTGATGACCAGTTGAATGAATAGTTCCATGTTGCAACCTCTTAGCTGCGGCCCGGGCCCGGCCGTGAATTCGGCCGGACCCGGGCGCGCGGACTCCGGGAATCATCAGGCGCCCCCGAGCGCCTGAGCACTGGCTAGGCGTTTATTTCTTGAAAATGGGCTTGCCGAGTGCGAGGTTGCCGGGTGCGATGGTGACGAGCTTGCCGTCCTGCCACTGCATCACGTAGAACGTGGATGCATTGTTCTGCCCGTCTTCACCGAAGTCGAAGGCCCAGCCGTTGGCAGTCTGGCCGGCCGGCTTCTTGTAGGCCAGCACCGCCGCGCGGATCTTGTCCTTGTCCGTGGACTTGGCATTGCCGATGGCTTCGAAGAAGGCCTTGGCGCCGACGTAGTTGGTCAGGCTGTGGCCGGACTGCGGGTCGCTCTTGTAGGTGGACTTGTAGGCTTCAAGGAACTTGTCCAGGCCTGGCGCGCCAGCCGGGTTGATGGAAGCCTGGGGGAAGTCCAGGTCGAACACGCCATTCATGTCGGCGCCCACGGCCTTGGCCGTGTCGGCCAACGAATAGCCGCCGCCCGCGCCGATCACGACCTTGGGCTTGAAGCCCGCGGCACGCGCCTGGCTGAAGAACAGGATGGCATCGTTCTGGTAGGCGGTCTGCAGCACCACGTCGACCTTGGCTCCCTTCAGGCGCAGGATCAGCGAGGACAGGTCGACGGTCTTGGCCGAATACGGGAGCACTTCCGCAACCGTGTAGCCCAGTTCCTGGGCGCGTTTTTTCTCCGTGGCGGCCACGTCGGTGCCGTAGGGACCGTCCTCGTGGATGATGCCGATCTTGATGTCCTTCGGGTTCAGTCCCATGCCCGGCGCGATGGTGTCGTGCAGCGCATTGACCACCGACACCCCGTACAGCGCGGTGTTGGGGTTGCTGCGGAACAGATACTTGTAGCCACGGGTGGTGATCTTGTGCGCAGTGGCGCCCAGCTCGAAGTAGGGCACGCCGGCCAATTCCGTGACGGGCGAGGCCGCGTAGGAAATGCCGGAAGCGTAGCTGCCGAACACGCCGACCACGTTGGAGGAAATCAGGCGCTTGGTTTCCGACACGGCTTGGGTCGGGTCGACCGCGTCGGCCTTGATGATCTCGATCTTTTCGCCGTTGACGCCACCCGCTGCATTGATTTCATTGACGGCCAGCTCCAGGCCGCGATAGCTCTCCTGCCCCAGGAGCGCGAGCGCGCCGCTGAACGGGAAGAGTGCGCCCACCTTCATGTCGGCTGCTGCGGTGCCGCTTGCCAGCGCGCCGCACAGGCCCAGCGCCAAAGCAATTTTGTTGAACTTGAACACTGTCTACGCTCCTTTGTCGGTATGGGATGCGGACTTTCTTGGTTGGTCCGTCTTTTTTTGAATATATGATATATCTGCCGGCCGGGTAGCAAACCCCGCCTTGGATTCTAGTTGGGGTCGTAACCCGCCGAATCGGGGAATTCCCTAAAGCCGCATGAATAAAGACTTAGCGGGATGATCCTGCGCAAATTCATGGGTTTACCCTGCTTCTGGATGACACGGTTTGGCGGATCTGACGGCGAGCGGAAACATCCGGAAGTAGCGGCTTTTTTCATATATCGTATATCATCAATCGGCCGCTTTTACATAAAAATCTAGGAGACAGAGGCATGTTCGAGGAAGTGGATTTCGCCGGGAAAAGGGTGCTGATCACCGCCGGCGCGGACGGGCTGGGCCTGGAGATGGCGAAGGTGTTCCGCCATGCTGGCGCCTCCGTATTCGTGTGCGATGTGAACCAGGAGCGCCTGGCTGCGCTGCCGGCCGAACTGCCCGGCGTGCACGCCGCGCTGGCCGACGTCTCGGACGAGGACAGCGTTGCCGCGCTCTTTGATCAGGTGCGCGCCAAACTTGGTGGCCTGGACATCCTGGTGAACAACGCGGGCGTGGCCGGGCCCACCGGCTATGTGGAAACCCTGTCCAAGGCAGATTGGGACCGGACGCTGGCCGTGAACATCACCGGGCAATTCCTATGCGCCCGCCAGGCGATCCCCTTGCTCAAGGAGTCCAAGGCCGGCGTGATGATCAACCTGTCCTCCGCGGCCGGCCACCTGGGTTTCGCCGGACGCTCCGTCTATTCGGCCTCGAAGTGGGCGGTGATCGGATTCACCAAGTCCCTGGCCATCGAGCTGGGGCCGCATGGCATCCGCGTCAACGCCATTCTGCCGGGCGCGGTCGAGGGGCCGCGCATACGCGCGGTCATCGCGGCCAAGGCGGATACGCTGGGCCGTCCGGTGGAAGAGATCGCCGCGCAATACGAGAACCAGGCGGCGCTGGGCCGCATGGTCACGGCGCGCGATATCGCCAACATGGTGCTGTTCAACGCCAGCGAGGCCGCCCGCAGTGTCACCGGGCAGGCCATCGTGGTGGACGGCTTCACGCAGAAGCTCTACTGATGGACGCCGCGACGACAGCGCGGCGTGCCGCCATTGTCGGGACAGGACTGATCGGCCAGGGCTGGGCCATTGTGTTCGCCCGCATGGGTTGGGAAGTGCGCCTCTACGACGTCAACGCCGCTATGCTCGCGGAGGCTCGCGGACTGATCCTGCAGCAGCTGCGCGAACTGGAGTCCCAGGGGCTGCTCGCGCATGCCGAGGCCATCGGCGACCGCGTCCAGGTGGCAAGCAGTCTGGCCGATGCCTTGAAGGGCGCCAGCTACGTCCAGGAGAATTCTCCGGAAAACGTGGAAATCAAGCGGGCGCTCTTCACCGAACTGGACGCCGCCGCGGAACCGGACGCCATCATTGGCAGTTCCACATCCAGCATACCGGCCAGCGAATTCACCGCGCACCTGGCGGGCCGGCACCGCTGCCTGGTGGTGCATCCGGTGAATCCGCCCTACCTGATCCCGGTGGTGGAATTGTGCCCCGCGCCCTGGACCCGTCCCGAAGCGGTCGCAGCCGCCCGCGCCGTGATGGCCGGCATCGGGCAAAAGCCCGTGCTGGTGCGGCGCGAGATCGAGGGCTTCATCCTGAACCGCCTGCAGGGCGCGTTGCTGCACGAGGCATTCCGTCTGGCGAGTGCAGGCATCGCCAGCGCCGAGGACATCGACACTACGGTGAAGGACGGCCTGGGCCTGCGCTGGTCGTTCATGGGGCCGTTCGAGACCATAGACCTCAATGCGCCCGGCGGCATTGCCGATTACTGCGCGCGCTACGGCGGGCTGTACCAGTCCATCGGCGCGACCCAGGGCGAGCCGGTCGCCTGGGAGGGCGCGCTGGTTGATGCCCTGTCGGAGGAACGCCGCGGCCTGTTGCCGCGGGAAGATCTTGCCAAGCGCCGCTTCTGGCGCGATGAAAAACTGATGCGCCTCATGCGCCACAAGCAGGACAACGGAGACAACAATGGCTAAGCCCAAGCAGAAAGTCATCATCACTTGCGCCGTGACGGGTGCGATCCACACGCCCAGCATGTCGCCTCACTTGCCGGTCACCGCCGACGAGATCGCGGAAGCGGCCATCGGCGCGGCCAAGGCGGGCGCGGCGGTCCTGCACCTGCATGCGCGCGATCCGCAGACCGGCAAGCCGTCGCAGGACCCGGCGCTGTTCAAGCCCTTCCTGGAGCGGATCAAGCAGGAAACGGACGCCATCATCAATATCACCACGGGCGGCAGTCCCCACATGACCGTGGAAGAACGGATGCGCCCGGCCACCACCTTCAAGCCGGAGCTGGCGTCGCTGAACATGGGGTCCATGAACTTCGGCCTGTATCCGATGCTGGGTCGATTCAAGGAATTCAAGCACGACTGGGAGCGCGAACACCTGGAGAACAGCCGTTCGCTGGTTTTCCGCAATACCTACCAGGACATTGAATCCATCCTCACGCTGGGCAACGCCAACGGCACCCGCTTCGAGTTCGAGTGCTACGACATCAGCCATCTGTACAACCTGGCGCATTTCGTGGACCGCGGCCTGGTCAAGTCGCCGCCCTTCATCCAGTCGGTATTCGGCATCCTGGGCGGCATCGGTCCGCATCCCGAAGACCTCATGCACATGAAGCGCACCGCTGACCGTTTGTTTGGCAACGACTATGAATGGTCGATCCTCGGGGCAGGTCGGGGCCAGATGCCGCTGGCTACCATCGGTGCGGCAATGGGGTCGAACGTGCGGGTGGGGCTGGAGGATTCGCTGTGGATCGGCCCGGGCGAAATGGCGAAATCCAATCAGGTTCAGGTGGAGCGTATCCGCACCATCCTGGAGGCGCTCAACCTGGAAATCGCCACGCCTGAGGAAGCGCGCGCCAAACTGGATTTGAAGGGCAAGGACAACGTCGCGTTCTGATGTCCAAGGGGGCCGGCCTGGCCGGCCTCCGCGATATCAGGCGCGGCGGCGCAACGCGGCGGCCAAGGTGTCCGTATCCAGCTCGCGATCGAAGTTGGCGGCGTGGCGGGCCTTCAGGCTCAGTTCCGCCGCCAGCTTCAATTCCGCGTCGGACGGTGCTTCGGCCGCGCCCAGTCCGCGCAAGCTCGTGGGCAAGCCTACCTGGGCGTACCAGCGGGTCAATTCGGCCAGCATGCCGTCCGCCCGGTTCTCCAGGTCCAGTTGCACCAGCAGGCCGACGGCCACCTGCAGGCCGTGCGGGGCGGCGGCAACACCGCTGATCTTCGGCAGTCCGCGTGTCAACGCATGGGCGATGGAAAGGCCGCCGCTTTCGAAACCGAGTCCGCTCATGAGGATCATTGCTTCCACCACGCGTTCGAACGCCGGCGTGGGCTGGCCGCTGCCGGCGACGGCCACGGCTTCGGCGCCGTCGGCCAGCAGGGTGCGCAGGCAGCCGTCGGCGATGTACTGCGCGGTAAGGGGAGGCGCGGCGTCGTACATGTTCCGGCCGCCATTGCGGCCGCATTGTTCGGCTTCGAACTTCTTGGAGACCGCGTCGCCCAGGCCGGCTCGGAAGAAGTGCGCGGGGGCGGTCGCGATGACCGCGGTGTCCACCAGCACGATCGTGGGATTGAACAGCATGTGCTCCACCGCCAGGAGATTGTGATGGGCGTCGTACAGAACGTAATTCTTGCTCGTCGGCGCGTCGTTGGATGCGACGGTGGGCACGGTGATGAGATGGCAGTGCGAGGATTTAGCCACTGCCTTGCCGGCGTCCAGCGATTTGCCACCGCCCACCGCGATCACCATGTCGATGCCGGCAGGCGCCGCCTGCGCCCTCAATTGCGTGATCACGTCCGGCGTCAGGTCGCCCTCGACGATGAGCGGCACCAGCGATACCTGCTGCGCCGCGCACAGGGCTTCGATTCTTGGCCCCAGCACGCCGTGCACATAGCTGTCGATGACCAGGGCCGCCCGGCGGCCGAACAGGGCTGCGTACTGTCCCAGGGTGTCCAGGGCGCCGGCACCCTGGATGTAGCGGCTGGGTGCGCCAAAAATCTTCAGCATGGGAGATTCCTTCGGGTTTGCCTATTTACGGGCTGCGGGAGGACGGTAGTCGAGTTCCTTTTCGCGCTCGACCAGCCAGTCGATCATGATCTTGCCGCCCCAGACCAGATCGGCCTGGATGGCTTGCCGGGCCGCCTCGGAGTCGCGGGCTTCCAGGGCTTCCAGCACGGCCTCGTGGCGGTGTTCATTCTGCGAATAGTCCAGCCCCGACGTCTTGACGTGGAACACCTTGAGGATGGGGCCGGTGATCACCCAGAACGATTCCACCGTGGCGCGCAGGATGGGTTTGTTGCTGGCTTCCAGGATGGCGAAGTGGAACTTGCGGTTCAGGTAGCTGGCCCGCTTGGGGTCACTGGAGGTGCAGGAGATGAAGTCCCGTTGCAGCGCGATCAGGTTGTCCAGCTGCTTGCGCGTGATGTGCTGGGCGGCCTCGGCCGCGCCCATGCCTTCCAGGTGGAAACGGATCTGCTGGATTTCGCGCAGTTTTTCAGAATTGACGTAGGGCACGTAGACCGCGGTGGCCGCCTGCATCTCCAGGCCTTGTTCGCTGATCAGCCGGAAGATTGCCTCGCGCACGGGCGTGATGGAGACGCCCATTTCCTGGGCCAATTCGCCGATGATCAGGCGCTCGCCGGGTTCGTACTGCCCGTTGATCAGGGCATTGCGGATTTCGTTGTAGACCCTGACGGACAGGTTCTCTTTCTTTACCGGTTTCAGGCTGGACATGACAGGCTCAGGCTTGCTGTATTGATGGGGCGGGTGGATTCGGGGTGAATTCTATCCCGCCATGGCCAATTCGAGCTCAATGGGTATATTATATATCATATATCCTAACAGCGAAAAGGAAGCGCCATGAGAAGTGACAGGGAGGCCCCCACAGAAGGGGAAATCGGAATGTTGCGGGAAAAGGCCCGCCACATCCGGTTGGAGACAATCAGACTGATCGAAATCGCCAAGGTCGGGCACTACAGTTCGGTGTTCTCGTGCGCGGAAATCTTCGCCGCGTTGTACTACGACGTGATGCGCCTGCGGCCGGGCGAGCCTCAGTGGCCTGACCGGGACCGCTTCCTGATGGGCAAAGGCCATGCGGCGGTGGGCCTCTTTCCGGTGTTGGCCGATCACGGCTTCATCGACCGCGAACTGCTCGACGGATACACCCGGCTGGGCAGCCCTTTGGGCGACCACCCCGACATGAGCAAGGTGCCGGGGGTGGATTTCAGCTCGGGCTCCATTGGCCACGCGCTGTCCAACGGCGTGGGCATGGCGGTGGGCGGGCGCATGGACGGGCGCGATTTCAATGTCTTCGTGCTGTTGGGCGACGGCGAAATGCAGGAAGGGCAGGTCTGGGAGGCGGCGCTCTTCGCCGCGCATAACCGCCTGTCGCGCCTGATCGCCATCGTCGACCGCAACGGCTACCAGCTGGACGGCAAGGTCGACGACGTCATGGGCGTGGAGTCGCTGAAAGACAAATGGCAGGCCTTCGGCTGGGAAGTGCACGAAGTGGACGGCCACAATCTGTCGGAACTGACCGCCCTGCTGCGGCGCCTGCGCGCAGAGCAGGCGCGTGGCAAGCCCGCCTGCGTCATCGCCCGGACCGTCAAGGGCAAAGGCGTGTCCTATATGGAAACGGAGCCCGGCTGGCACCTGGGCTATCTGGCGCCGCAAGACGCGCAAAGCGCCGTCGACGAAATCCTTTCCCGCGAGATCTGAATGGCACAGGCACAAGTCCTCTCTCCCGACTCCTGGCAATACCGCGCCCTGAATGCGGTGAATCCCGGGCTGTCCTATCTGTCCGACGCGTTGATCGACTTGGCGCAGGCCGGGCATCCGGTGGTGGCTGGCTCGGCCGACCTGCAGTATTCCAACGGCCTGAATCGCTTTGCGCAGGCCTATCCCGATCGCTATGTCCAATTCGGCATTTCCGAGCAGAACATGGTGTCGGCGGCGGCAGGCCTGGCGACGACAGGCATGATGCCCTTCGTCGCAACCTTCGCTTCCTTCCTGGGCCTGCTGTGCTGCGAGCAGATCCGCATGGATGTTGCCTATACCAAGCTGCCCGTGCGCCTGATAGGCCACCATACCGGCATAAGCCTGGGCTTTTACGGCACCTCGCACCATGCCACTGAAGATATCTCGACGATGCGCGCGCTGGCGGGCCTGACCGTGGTCTCGCCCGCCGACGGGCCGCAGCTCGCGTCGGCCATCAAGGCATCGGTGGATTGGCCCGAGCCAATCTACTTCCGCATCGGCCGCGGCCGCGACCCGCAGGTTTATGAAGACGGCGTGCCATTCGAGTTCGGCCGCGCCATCGTGCATTCCAGCGGGACGGACCTGAACATCATTGCCTGCGGCATCACCGTGCACGCAGCCCTGGCGGCGGCCGAGCAGTTGCGGGGCGAAGGCCTGTCGGTCGGCGTGATCGACATGCCCACCATCAAACCGCTGGACCGCGATGCCGTGCTGGCTGCTGCGGGCAAATCCCGCTTGCTCATGACAGCGGAAGAGCACAACGTGCTGGGCGGACTGGGCTCGGCCGTGGCCGAGGTCCTGGCGGACGCGGGCACGGGCACGCGTCTGCGCCGCCATGGCATTTACGATGAGTACAGCCTGATCGCGCCGCCCACCACCCTGTATGCCCACTACAAGCTGGACGCCGCCGGCATCGCCGAAGTCGCGCGCGCATCACTGCAGCCCTGAGCCTCGGAGACGACCATGAAGGAAATTACCGGAACCACGCGCCTGTTCGGCATCCTGGCCGACCCCATCCACCACGTGAAGACGCCGCAGCGCATGAATGAGCATTTCGCCGCCATCGGCTTTGATGGCGTGTGCGTGCCGTTTCACGCCAGGCCGGACAACCTGGCGCAAGTGGTCGCCGGCCTGCGGCGCCTGGAGAACCTCGGCGGCGTCATCATTACCGTTCCGCACAAGACCGCCATCCTGGAACTGGTCGACGACGCCACGCCGGTGGCGCGCAAGATCGGCGCGGCCAACGTGGTGCGCCGCGAGGCGGACGGCAAGCTGGTGGCGCACATGCTGGACGGCGAGGGATTCGTGCGCGGACTGCAAAGCGCGGGCGTGTCGCCGCAGAGCAAGAGCGCCTATCTGGCGGGGGCGGGCGGCGCAGCCAATGCAATCGGCTTCGCCTTGGTCCAGGCAGGCGTGTCGCGGCTGACCATCGCCAACCGCACGACGGCCAAGGCCGAGGACCTGAAGGCGCGCATCCTGTCGCTGCATCCCGGTGCCCGGATCGACGTGGGCACGGCCGATCCCTCGGGGCACGACCTGGTGGTCAACGGCACCTCGCTGGGCATGAAGCCCGACGATGCCTTGCCGCTGGATGCCAGCCGCCTGACGCCGGAACAACTGGTCTGCGAAGTCATCATGCAACCCAAGGACACGGCCTTGCTGCTGGCGGCGCAGGCCCGCGGCTGCAAGGTGCACTATGGGGCGCCGATGCTGGCATGCCAGATCGAACTGATGGCGCAGATGCTGGGCGTGGACGCAGCCAAGTAGGCCGACACAGGATACGGACCCGAATGAGCGATTACGACTTCATCATCGCCGGGGGCGGCACGGCGGGCTGCATCCTGGCCAACCGCCTGAGCGCCGACGGCAAGTACCGCGTGCTGATGCTGGAGGCCGGGCATGAAGCCCGCAGCATGTGGATCTCGATACCGGCGGGCTTTTCCAAGCTGCTGGTGAACCCGGAATACAACTGGCGCTTCGCCACCGAACCAGAGGACAACGTCCACGGCAGGACCATCGCCGTGCCGCGCGGCAAAGGCGTGGGCGGTTCGACACTCATCAACGGCATGATCTACGTCCGCGGCCAGCCGCAGGACTATGACGGCTGGGAGGCGGCCGGCGCCACCGGCTGGGGCTATCAGCAGGCAGAGCGCATCTTCCGCAAGATCGAATGCTACGAACCCGGCGACGCCAGCCGCGGCAAGAGCGGCCCGATGCATCTGGAAGAGGTGTCCGAACGCTTTCCCATATCGGATGCCTTTCTGCAGGCGGCGCAAGAAGACGGCCAGCCCTTGAATCCCGACTACAACGGCGGCAGCCAGGAAGGCGTGGGCTACTACCAGGTGCTGCAGCATCGGGGCAGGCGCTGGAGCGTGGTGGACGGCTACCTGAAACCCGCTTCCAGCCGCAAGAACCTCACGGTGGAATGCGGCGCGCACGTGACGCGGCTGGTGTTCGAAGGCAAACGCTGCGTGGGCGTGGCCTATCGCAAGAACGGACAGGAGCACATCGTGCGCGCGCGGCGCGAGACGCTGTTGTGCATGGGCGCGGTGCAGTCGCCGCAGCTGCTCGAACTGTCCGGCGTCGGCAATCCCGCCTTGCTGCAGTCGTTCGGCATCGCGCCGGTGCTGGCGCAGCCGCAGGTGGGCGAGAACTACATCGACCACTTCGCTACCCGCATGAACTGGCGGGTGAAGGGCACGGTAACGCTCAACGAGATGTCGCGCGGTTGGCGGCTGGCGCAACAGGTGGCGCGCTACTACGCCAGCCACAAGGGCATCCTGACCTTGGGCACGGGGCTGGTGCACGGCTTCGTGAAAAGCGCGCCGGACCTGCCGGCGCCCGACGTGCAGTACTTCTTCGTGCACGCCAGCTACGCCAATGCGGCCGAACGCATCCTGGACCGTCATCCAGGCATGACGATAGGCGTGGCGCAGTTGCGGCCCGAGTCGGTCGGATCCATCCATATCAAGTCGGCGGATCCGCAGTCCGGGCCGGCGATCCGGCCCAACTTCCTGTCGGCCCAGGTGGACCGCGACAGCCTGGTGGGCGGCATGCAGGTGGCACGGCGCATCGTCGGCCAGCCGGCCATGCGGCGCTACATCGAATCGGAGATCAGCCCCGGCGCGGCGGTGGACAGCTACGACGAATGGCTGGACTTCGCGCGGCGCAACGGCCAGACCATCTACCACCCCATAGGCACCTGCCGCATGGGTTCCGACGCCGCCGCCGTCACCGACGTGCGCTTGCGGGTGAACGGCCTGTCCGGCCTGCGCGTGGTGGATGCCTCGGTGATGCCGAAGATGGTGTCCGGCAACACGCAGGGCGCTGTCATGATGGTGGCCGAGCGGGGGGCGGAGATGATCCTGGAGGATGCCGCTCGGGAATAGGCAAGCCCCCCTTGGGGGCGCCGCTAGCGCACGAAGTGCGCGCGGCGTGGGGGGCCTTTCCCCGCCGGGCCGCCCCAAGGCGAAAGGGCCCCCCTTGGGGGGCCGCTAGCGCACGAAGTACGTGCGGCGTGGGGGGCCTTTCGCCGCCGGGCCGCCCCAAGGCGAAAGAGCCCCCCTTGGGGGGGCAGCTAGCGCACGACGTGCGCGCGGCGTGGGGGGCCTTTCGCCGCCGGGCCGCCCCAAGGCGAAAGAGCCCCCCTTGGGGGGGCAGCTAGCGCACGAAGTGCGCGCGGCGTGGGGGGCAACACCTCAGCGGATAAGGAACCCGGCGCCCACGGGGTCGTTCTTATCGATCACCCAACGCGCCGTGCCCAGGATGCTGGCCGTGCCCTTCACCGTGGGGCGCACGGCGCGGGTGCCGTTCAGGTCCACCTCGCCCAGCAGGCAGCCTTCGAAAACGCCGCTGCCCAGCAGGCCTTCCGACTTGATCGGCTGGTTCAGTCCCATCTTGCCGCGCGCCTCGAACATCGCCATCATCGCGCTGGTGCCGGTGCCGCCGGGCGAGCGGTCCAGTTGGCCGGCGCTGAATACGTGCACGTTCTTGTAGAACGCGCCCTCGATGGTCGGCTGGTGCCAGAAGGTGATGAAGTTCAGGTTGTTGATGTGCGCTTCGGTCGGATGCTGGATGCGGTGGCGGGCGTTGAGCTGTTCGCGCACGATCAGGCCCATGCGCGACAGTTCCGTGCCGTTGTCGGGCGATATCCGCAGGTCGCAGCCAGACAGGTCCACGATGCCGAAGTAGTTGCCGCCCCAGACGATGTCCGCGGACAGCTTGCCGTAGCCCGGCAGTTCCACCGGGATGTCCTGCGCGGCCACGTAGGCGGGCACGTTCTCGAATCGCGTCCACAGGACGTTGTCGCCCTCGGACGCCACTTCGGCCACCACCAGCCCGGCGGTGGTCTCGAAGCGGATCTTGGTGATGCCATCCTTGCCGCGCGCGACCAGGCCGTGCGCCACCATGGCCATGCTGACCGCGATGGTGCCGTGGCCGCACATGTGCGAATACTCGGTGCCGTCGATGTAGATCAGGCCGGCGTCGTACTCGGGGCTGGAGGGCGGCGTGAGGAACACGCCGAACATGTCCTTGTGGCCGCGGGGCTCGCGCATCAGGGCCTTGCGCAGCCAGTCGTAGTTCTGTTCCAGAAAGGCGCGCTTTTCCAGGATGGTGGAGCCGGCGGGGTAGGGGATGCCGCTGTGCACGATGCACAGGGGCTCGCCTTCGGTATGGGTATAGATGACATCGAACGCGTCTTGCTTGCGCATGACTGTGGCTCCAGACAGTAAGGTAGGGAAGAAAAGTTATTTGCCGCGTTCGGACAGCATGTCCAGCCCGACGGTCAAATCCAGGATGACGATGGCGATCACCGCAACCACGATCGTGGCGCCCGACACGGCTGCGATGGTCGGATCTATCGTGTACTGCACGTAGTTGAAGAGCTTTACGGGGATGGTGTTCAGGTCCGCCGTGGTGTTGAAAATGGATAGCTCGACGTTGATCCACGAAGAAATGAACGCGAAGATCGAGCCGGTGACGATGCCTGGCCGGATCTGCGGCAGGACCACCAGGAAGAATGTCGTCCAGGGATTCGCGCCCAGGTCGGCCGACGCTTCTTCCAGCGCCCGCTGCTCAGGCGTCAACAAGGTCAGCGTGGACCGCAGGACGAAGGGGGCAATGATGACGATGTGCCCGATCAACAAGGACAGGAAGCTGCGCGTCAGGCCGAAGTACGCGCCGTACTGCAGCAGCGCCGCGCCCAGCACGATGTGGGGCAGCACCAGCGGCGACATCAGCACCGAGGTCAACGCGGCCTTGCCCGGGAACTCGTAGCGCGCCACCGCCAGCGCCGCAGGTACGGTCAACAGCACGGCTGCCACCGTGGCCGCCAGCGCCAGCACCGTGCTGGTGGTGAATGCAGCGACATAGCCCGCTTCGATCAGCAGCGTGCGATACCACTCCAGCGTGAATCCCTTGGGCGGAAACGCCAGATAGGGCGTAGCCGTGAACGAAGAGCCCAGGATGACCACCAGCGGCAATGCCAGATAGGCCAGCACACCCAGGGCGGTCAGTCGGATCAGGTTGCGGGCGATCATCGCGCGGCTCCCGGCAGGACGGCGGCGCGGTTGGCCAGCGCCACGAGAATCAGGGTGAACACCAGCAACACCATGCTCAGCGCACCCCCGTAATGGAAGTCGAACACCGTGCTGTACTGCTGGAAGATCAGCATGGACAGCACCGACACGCGGCCGCCCGACAGCAGGGCCGGCGTCACGTAGGCGCTGACTGCCAGGGTGAAGACCATGATGGCGCCGGACACCACGCCGGGCAGGGTCAGCGGCCAGGTGATGTGGAAGAAGGTGGCCGCGGGGCTGGCGCCCAGGTCGGCCGATGCCTGCTCGCAGGCCGGATCGACCCGCGCCAGCGCATTGCCCACCGCCAGCACCACGAAGGGCAGCAGCACGTAGACCATGCCGATCAGGATGCCCAGCTCGGTGCCGATGAAACGCACGGGCCGGTCTGCAACACCCGCGCCCACCAGAGCCTGATTGACCAGCCCGTTGCGGCCCAGCAGCACCATCCAGCCGAATGCCCGCACGATGTTGCTGGTGAATAGCGGCACCACCAGCAAGATGACGCAGAAGCGCCGCCAGGCCCACCAACGCACAACGCGCACCAGGTACCAGGCCAGCGGATAACCCAGGATCACGCAGGCGACCGTGGTGAAGAACGCCAGCCGGAACGTCACCAGGATCACGTCCCAGTGGTACTGGTCGCCCAACACGCGCAGATACTGCTGGGGGGTAAGGGTCAGTCCGTCGGGCCCGCCGGTGATGCTGGCCAGCGCCACCACTGCCAACGGCGCCAGGAAGAACGCCGCAAAAAACAGGACGGGAGCCGCCAGCAGCAGGCAGGGCGAACGCCAGGCACGCGAGCTCATGGCTGTTCACCGATCAGGTGCAAGTGCTCCGGCGCGAATGCCAGGCGCACCGTGGCGCCCGCGCCGAGGCCGGATGGCGCGATGCCGCCGTGGCGAGCCACCAGCACCTGTCCGCCGATATCCACGTGGATCATGCAGTGACTGCCCACGTTGATGACGTCAGTGACCGTCCCCGTGAGCGCATGGGCCGCCGATTCATCGGCCAGGCGCAGATCCTCGGGCCGCAGCACGGCGGTGCCGCGCGCGGGTATCGCCTTGTCAGGAAGCGGCACGCGGAGCCCTTGCGCGTCCAATTGCAGCGCGCCGTCGCCGCTCGCGGTGTAAGGCATGAAGTTGGCATCGCCGATGAACTCCGCCACGAAGCGGGTAGCGGGATGTCGGTAGATTTCGGTTCCGCCTCCCACCTGCTCGATCTTTCCCGCGTGCATGACGACCACGCGGTCGGCCATGGTCATGGCTTCTTCCTGGTCGTGCGTGACGAAGATGAACGTGATGCCCAGCCTGGCCTGCAGGTGCTTGAGCTCCAGTTGCATGCGCTTGCGCAGTTTGAGATCCAGCGCCGATAACGGCTCGTCCAGCAACAGCAGCTTAGGTTGATTCACGATGGCGCGCGCCAACGCAACGCGCTGCTGCTGGCCGCCGGACATTTCGCGCGGATAGCGCGGGCCGAAGTCCGCCAGCCCCACCATGTCCAGCGCCGCGCGGGCGCGTTCGGCCGCCGCCTGCCGCGAAGCGCCCTGGCGCCGCGGGCCGTAGGCCACGTTTTCCAGCACGTTCATGTGTGGAAACAGCGCATAGTTCTGGAACACGGTATTAAGCGGACGGTGGTGCGCTGCCAGGCGGCTGATGTCCTGGCCTTCGATCAGGATGCGGCCGGATTCAGGCCTGAGGAATCCGGCGATCGAACGCAGCAAGGTGGTCTTGCCGCAACCGCTGGGACCGAGCAGGGCGACGAACTCTCCCTGCCGGATCTCCAGATTGATGCGATCCAGCGCCTGGTAGGCGCCGAAGCGCATCGATACGCCTTCGATGGTGAGCAAAGCGGACATGTTCTATCCCGGCCTAGCGCTTGCGGGCAACCTGGCGGTTCCACGCGTCGGTGACCTCGGCGCGGCGGCTGTTGATGAGGTTCCAATCGAACAGGCTCAGGTTTTTCACCGAACCGTCTGCGCCCCAAGGCAATTTGCGCGCGACGTCTTGCGGCACTTGCACATCCTTGACGGCAGGGCCCAGATACAGGCGTGTGGCCAGGCAGGCCGCCGCGTCGGGCGTGAGCGCGGTGTCGATGAATTTCTGTGCGGCAGCCTTGTTCGGCGCGTTCTTCACCAGGTGCAGGCGCGCATCGGTGGCCCAGGCGCCTTCCTTGGGTACGGCAAAGCCGATGGGCAGGCCTTTATCGATCAGGTCCCAGGCGCCGACGTTGAAATGCGCGCCGATGATGGCTTCACCGCTCTGGTAGGCATTGGTGGCCGCGCCGGAGCTGTCGAAGAACAGCGCGGTGTCCAGCGAGGCCAGCTTGGCGTATAGCGGCGCCAGATTGGACGGATCGACGGCGAACACCCGCGCCAGGAAGAAAACGAACGGCACGCCGGACGAATTCGCGGGCGAGGGAATGGCCACGGCGCCGGCATACTCGGGCTTCCACAGATCCTTCCAGCTGGCCGGCGCTTGCGTCACCTCCTTGGTGTTATAGGCGATGCCCAGCGAGTAATAACCGGTGCTGACCGCATAGGCGGCATCGCCGTTGCGGTACACGCCCTGGTCGATGACGTTCTTCAGGTTGGGAATGCCCGCGGCATCCAGCGGGTCCAGTACGCCTGCTTCGGCGGCCAGTTCGCTGATGCCGCCGTCCATCCAGGCCACGTCTATGGTGGGCGCGCCTTTCTGCTGTTGCAGCTTGGCCAGCGTGGTGGTGGACGTGCCCACTTCGGGCACTACGGTCACGCCGGTCGCCTTGGTATAGGGATCGGCCACGCAGGCGCGGAACGCGTCGCCCCAGTTGCCGCCGTACCAGGCGACGGTGATCTTTTGCTGGGCCAGCGCCTGGCCGGCGGCCAATAGGCCGGCTCCCAGCAAGGCGGCGCGGAGCGCGCGGCGGGTAGGTGTTGCCATGTCGGATTCCCCTTGTCGATTTATCGGCCCGCTTTCGCTGCGCCGACGAGCGCGGCAGGACGGAGCCATAGATGAATCTTGGGCGATCCCCGGGAAAACCAGCTTGAAGGCCTGGGACAAAAACTTGAATAATTGCGACATGGACACCGCTACGCCCGCCCCAGTTCCGTCTTTCTCCTATGACGACGAGCTCGGCGGCCTGCCTCAGGGGAAACCCGCACTGACCATAGGCATCGTGCTGCTGGACCAGTTCACGCTGGCGGCCTTTGCTGGATTGGTGGACGTGTTGCGGCTGGCGGGCGACCACGGCGGCCGCAGCCGCCAGATCCATACCGCGTGGCGCGTCATGAGCTGGGACGGCAAGCCGCGCTGTTCCAGTGCAGGCCTGACCATAGATGTGGCCGACGGCTTGCCGGACGATCCGACGCAGTTCGACTACGTGGCGGTATGCGGCGGAAACGACTACTTCAATGGCCGTCTGCCTGAGCCCCTGCGCGACTGGCTGCGGTTGGCGGCCGCGCAGCGCGTGCGGCTCCTGGGCATCTGCACGGGCACCTTTGCGCTGGCTCAGGCGGACGTCATCGGGCCGCGTACCGTGTGCGTGCACTGGAATGTGCTCGACACCTTCCGCGAGCGCTTTCCGCAGGCCCGGGCGGTGGTGGACCGCTTGTTCGTGGACGAAGGCGACCTGATTTCCTGCGCGGGTTCCACGGCCGCAATCGACCTGGCCTTGTACCTGGTGGCGCGCCATTGTGGGCGCGACAAGGCGCAGCAGGCCATGCGACACATGATGCTGCAGGGGGTGCGTCCGGGGCGCGTGCCGCAGGCCCACTTCCACACGGACCTCTCTGGTATCCAGGACCTGCGCGTGCGCCAGGCAGCGCATTTCATCGAGCAGCGTATCGACAATCCGCCGCCCTTGGACGCGATTGCGCGCTATGTCGGCGTGGGGCGCAGGCAGCTGGAGCGCGCGTTCCGCGTGGCCACGGGCATGTCGCCCATGGCGTTCCAGCGGCAGTTGCGGCTGGAGTACGGCAGTTGGCTGCTATTGAATAATCCCAGCAGCATCACGCAGATCGCGCTGGATTGCGGATTTGCGGACGGCGCGCATTTTTCGCGCGATTTCCGCGCGCATTTCGGGCAGTCGCCGCGGCAGTATCAGCAGGCTGCCGGCCGCGACGTCGGAGTCAGCGTGTTCCCTGCCTAGGACTTGCGCGCGGCTCGTACCGATGCGAGTGGGCCCTGGGCCAATCAACGGAAGGAGACGGCATGACCTATGACCTTTGGTATTGGGACGGCATCCCCGGACGCGGCGAGTTCGTGCGCCTGGCCCTGGAGGCCGGCGGCATCCCTTATCGCGAATGCGCGCGTCAGCCGGGCGCGGACGAGGGCGCGCTGGTGGCGGACTTGAGCTCGGCGCGCAAGCATCCGCCGTTCGCGCCGCCGTATCTGGTCGCGGGAAAGATGACGCTGGCGCAGACGGCCAACATCCTGCTGTTTCTGGGCGAAAAGCACGGTCTTGCACCGGACTCGCTCGAAGGGCGACTTTGGGTGAATCAGTTGCAGCTCACCATTGCGGATGTGGTGGCTGAAGCGCACGACACGCATCATCCGATTTCCGCCAGCGAATATTACGAAGACCAGAAAGTCGAGGCCGCGCGGCGCGCGCGCTGCTTCCGTGAAGAGCGCATGCCCAAATTCCTGGGCTATTTCGAACGCGTGCTGGAAGGACCGCAGGCATGGCTGGCGGGCGGCAAACGCTGGACTTATGTGGACCTGTCCCTATTCCACCTCGTCGACGGCCTGCTGTATGCCTTTCCGAAACGCATGGCCACCTTGGCCGTGCATTATCCGAAGGTCATGGCGCTGCATGCGCGCGTGGCAGCGCTTGCGGAGCTGCAACCTTACTTTGAAAGCGGCAGGCGCCTGCCATTCGGGGAGGGCATTTTCCGCCAATATCGCGAATTGGACGCCGCCTGAGTCGGGATTAACCCTGTGTTGCGGAATGCCGATTTCTCTTCGGCGGATCCAGGCTTTCCTTGAGTCCGCTCACTTTTAGGATTAAATTCTTTCGAATTGTTAAGTAAATATATCCATTTGTCTCAAGGCGGGTGGGCCGGACGCCGTCTGGCTGCCCTGGTTCCGGGTGGGAGACGTCGCGATGAAATGGATCAACCTAAGCCAGCTGCTGCGCATAGACCGCGGCATGCGCAAGGCAGACATGCTCGGGCAGATCGCAGCGATCAATAACGCCCAGGCGGTCGTCGAGTTCGACCTGGACGGCCATGTCCTGGCGGCCAATTCGAATTTCCTGGGCGCCATGGGTTATGCCCTGGACGAGATCGTGGGGCAGCACCATCGCCTCTTTGTCGATCCGGCGGAGCGTGGATCGGCTGCCTACGCGGAGTTCTGGCGCCGCTTGCATCAAGGCAATCGGAACGCGGGGCGCTACCGCCGGATTCGCAAGAATGGCAGCGACGTCTGGCTGCAAGCTTCCTACAACCCGATTTTCGACCGCCATGGGCGCCTGATCAAAGTGGTCAAGTACGCCGTCGACATCACCGCGCAGCAGCAGCGGCAAGCCGACGTGGAAGGCCAGCTGGCGGCGATTTCCAAAGTGCAGGCCATCATCGAGTTCGAGCTGGACGGCACCATCATCCGTGCCAATGACCTGTTCCTGGATGCCGTGGGCTACCGCGCCGACGAAATCCAGGGGCGTCACCACAGCATGTTCGTCCCCCCGCAAGAGGCGCGCGGCGCGGCGTATCAGGAGTTCTGGCGCAGGCTGCGCAACGGCGAACATGACACGGGACAGTATCTGCGCATCGGCAAGGGCGGCCGCCAGGTCTGGATCGAAGCCAGCTACAACCCGATCTTCGATGCGCAGGGTCGTCCGGTCAAAGTCGTGAAGTACGCGACCGACATCACGCGGCGCTTCACCGCAGCGCAGACCTTGCGCGTCGCGGTCCAGGGCCTGACCGAAAACGCCGAGCGCGCGGGCCAGGCCAACACCTTGGCGCTGGACGCCTGTCGGGTGGCCGAGCAGGGCGGCAACACGGTGCAGGAAGTGGTGCGGACCATGGGCGGCATTACCCAGAGCTCGCGGCGCATTTCCGAGATCATCGGGGTCATGGACGGCATCGCGTTCCAGACCAACATCCTGGCGCTGAACGCCGCGGTCGAAGCCGCGCGCGCCGGATCGCATGGCAAGGGGTTTGCCGTGGTGGCGGCGGAGGTGCGCAGCCTGGCGCAGAACAGTGCCGCCGCGGCCAAGGAAATCAAGGACTTGATCACGTCCTCGGTGCAGCAGGTCGAAAGTGGCGCGCGGCAAGTCCAGTCGGCAGGCGCCACCATGGACGATATCGTTGCATCGTCCCGCCGCGTCACCGAGATCATGGCGGAGGTGGTGGAGGTGTCGTTGGCCCAGTCCGCCAAGCTTGGCGAGGTGACCGAGGACATCACGCAGCGAGCCGGCGAGCCGGCCCGATGCGCTATAAAGACGGTATTGATCTGAACCCGCAGGCCCGGGCAGGAGCCATTCCGCCCGGGCCGCGCCATTTGCAGCGACCGTCCATGACCGAATCCGAAGCGCTGGCTATTGCCTCGCACCGCCATTACAAGGGCGGGCTCTATCTTTATCTGGGCACCGCCCGCCACTCCGAAACCGAGGAGTCCATGGTCGTCTACGAACATCTGTGGCCGCACGAGCGTGGCTTGTGGGTGCGTCCTGCGGACATGTTCTTCGGCCAGTTGCCCGACGGCGCTCCCCGTTTCGCGCCTTTGCGGCCGGCGGAGTAAGGCCGTGGCGTTCTATTACCGGCGGCCGCGCACGAACGGCGCTCCGTCTGTCGGCGGCCCGTCTGTCCGCGCAGCGGGCGGCAAGGCGGGGGCAGCGACCCTGGCCGCGGCGCTCCAGGCGTTGCGCGGTCCCTTCATCGTGGCCGACCTGGAAACCACGGGCCTGTCCACGGCGACCTGCGAGATCCTGGAGTTCGCGGCGGTCCGCGTGGGCGCCGCAGGGGCGCTGGAGCGCGAGTACACGCAAGTGGTGCGCACGCGCGGTCCCGTCCCACCCTTCATCAGCCGGCTGACCGGCATTACGCAGGCGGAAGTCGACCGCGACGGCGTGCCGGTGGCGCAGGCGTTTTCTTCATTCCTGGATTTCGTGGAAGACCTGCCGGTGTTCTTCCACAATGCCTCGTTCGATCGGCGCTTCCTGGGCGCGGCGGCGGACCAGACGGGCCTGCCGTTCGCCAACTCCACCCACTGTACGCTGGCGTTGGCGCGCCGCGCATGGCCGGAGCTGCCCTCGCACAAGCTGGAAATCCTGGCGCGCCATGTCGGCGCTTCCAATCCCACCCACCGCGCGCTTGCCGACGTGCGCACGACCGTGGCCGTGGCGCTGGCGGCAGGTTCCCGCCTTGCCGCAGGCTGAGGCCCGGCGTTCGGCCTAGGAGTTTCGATGTCCGACCTGGAACAGATCAGGCTTGCCGTGCGCCGATTTACGGAAGAGCGGGACTGGCAGCCATTTCATTCGCCCAAGAATCTCGCGATGGCGCTTGCCGGAGAGGCGGGCGAGCTCGTGTCCCTGTTCCAATGGCTGAGCGAAGAGGAGTCGCGCAAGATGCCGCCGGAGCGGCTGGCCGACGCCGCTGACGAAATTGCCGATGTGCAGATGTACCTGGTTGCCCTGGCGGACCAGCTCGGCATTGATATCGCCGGCGCGGTCGCGGGCAAAATGGTCAAAAACGCGCAGAAATACCCGGCGGATCGTTTTCGCGGCAGTGCGCGCAAGTACGACGATCCGCCCGAACTATCCTGATGCCAAGGCGTGGCCGGGGTCGCGTCAGATCACTTTTTGCTCGTGATGCACCTGGGGCGGTTCGACGAAGAAGCCCGCCACCAGCTTGCGCCATTCCTGGAAATCGCTGGATTCGCGGAAATCCACCATGTGGTTCTCGACGGTTTCCCAGTCCACGACCAGCGTGTAGCGCTGCGGCTGTTCGATGCTGCGGTACAGCTCCATGCCGTGGCAGCCGCGGGCCCGCAAGAACAGCGGTTTCGCCTGTGCGACACCGGCTTCGAACAGCGCTTCCTGCCCTTCGCGGACATGGATGCTGGCAATCTCCTGGATCATGGTCCTGTCTCCAAACAGAGGAAGCCGGGTAGCGCCCGGCTGGCCGCCGTAGTATCGCTGAAAATTCCGGCCGGGGCGCGCATCGGTCGGTGTGCTTCGGTTGTGCGCGCTAGGGAACATGCCCGAGTCGGTCTCCCCCCCATCCCGTCCATAGAGCTGAATCCGCGCACTGCGGGCGCGGACGCGCGGAGTTTCTCCTCGTGCATACGCATGGGCGCCGCGCGAGATTGCCGCAAATCTGGCTGATTGCTTTACAGCACTGGATTGGTTGTCGGAACTCGGTCGCCCGTTTAGCCGATATCGACTTGCCTAGGACGGCGCAATCATTCCGTACCAATACGAAAGTCCCACGCCTTTCGTCATTGACCGGGCGTGGCGCTGAGCGGTAACGGTCCGCGCCGGTCGGTTGCCGGTAATCGTGAATCCGTGCATGCACGGAGCAGGAGGAGCTGAAATGAAAAAGCTCGCAGCAGTCGCCGCCTTGTCCCTGGCCGCCGTCTCGGCCCATGCCGCAGGCCAGTTCGGCGGATCCGTGACCGGCCACGCCGGCGCAATCAATGGCACCGCATCGTCCGTCTCCACAGGCAGTTCCGTGGCCGCGACACAGATCAACGGTTATGGCTCTTCGACACAAGTGTCGTTCGGCATGACGGGCGGCGTGGCGGAAGTGGGCGGCACCTTCAGCCACGACGGCACGCAGGTGGTCACCAGTACCCGCCAATACGCCAACAGCGACTCGTACGGTCAAGTGTCGGGCAACGCGCCCATCATGGTGGGCGACAGCATCGCCAACGGCGGCGCCACGTTTGCCAAGACGGATACCAGCGCTTCGGCGACGGGTTCCTTCCATGCGGTGAATGTGGGCGCGTTTGGGTCGATACACGGCATTGGTCCAGTGGGCCATGTCGGTGGTTTCAATCACTGACCCAGTTATCCGGACGGCTTCGGCCGTCCGGGCGAGGGGACATCATGAAGACCATAGTGCTTGCCATTTCCCTGTCGCTGGCGGCGGTTTCCGCCAGCGCCCAGACCAGCAGTTCCAGCGCGACGACTTCGGCGTCGTCCGGTTCGACCAACGCCGGGAACAATCAGGGCATTACCTTCAACTCCGACAACGGCGGGTCCAGCACCGTGCGTAGCGTGCCGCCCTTGGGCGGGCAGAGCTTTTACGGTTCCTTTTCGTCCGACAGCTGCATGGTCTCGGCGGGAGGAGGCGGCGCCGTGGTCGGCTTCGGCATGAACGTCGCGATCCCGATCGAGGATCAGAAGTGCAGCTTGCGGCGCAATTTCGAACGGACCATGCAGGCCGCTGCCTCGACCAAGGATGCGGACCGTTCGCGCCGGCTGGAAACCGCGGCCATCGACATCCTGTGCCAGACTGACGACCGTACCAAGGCGGCGCTGGTGGCGCAGGGGTTATGCACCAATCCTGCCCTGACGACGGCGGATCATCGTTTCGACAGTAATGCGGTGGCGCAGGTGGCGCCGCCTTCAGGCCCGGTCGTGGCTGACCGGCCGGCACCGCAATTGCCGCCGGCGCCCGAAGCACGGGCCTATCCGGTGCGTAGCGTGCAAAGCGCTGCGCTGGCGTCGCCGCCGCTGCGCAATCGCACCTATACCGAGCTATACACGCCGGGCTGAGATGGGCGTCCTGTCCGTCCCGGCCGGGGCCGAGACCGGGACGAGCACGGGATTCCGTGGATCAGGACTGGGCGGGCGGCGGAACGGCCTGGGGCGCCGCCGCCGGCTGCGGCGCGGAGGCCAGCAGCATGGTGGGCGGCGAGGACACTTCCAGGCCTGCGTCGTGCAGGCGCTTGAGCAGGGTGAACAGCAAGGCGCTGCGCACCCCGTAAGCCGCGCGGGGCGACGACACGTAGCCCTTGGCATTGAAGATCAGATGGCCGCCGTCGATGCCATCCAGGAAAACATTCGGCGCCGGCGTGTCCAGCACGTCTTCATGGTCTGCAAAAGCCTGCAGAATCAATTCGCGCACCTGCTCGGCGTCGGTGGACAGCGGTAAGGGCAGCTTGATCTGCACCAGTCCCAGCGGGTTCGATCGGGTCACGTTGCGCACGGTCTTGGTGACGAACTCCGAGTTGGGGACGATCACCGTGGAGCGGTCGCCCATCTGGATTTCCGTGGCGCGCACATTGATGCGCAGGATGTCGCCCTCCACACCGCCCAGCGATACCCAGTCTCCCACCTTGACCGGGCGTTCGGCCAGCAGGATCAGGCCGGACACGAAGTTTTGCACCACCGCTTGCAAGCCAAAACCGATACCCACGGACAGGGCGCTCGCGATCCATGCCACGCGCTCCAGGCCGATGCCAGCGGCCGACAGCGACAGCGCCACCGCGAGCACGAAACCGGCATAGCCGAACAGCGTGGCTGCGGACAGCTGCATGCCCGGATCCAGTTCGGTTGTCGGCAGGTAGCGGTTGGACAGCCAGCGCTTGAGCATCTTCACGGCCAGCAGCGACAGCCCCAGCACCAGTAGCGCCTGCAGGACGGCTCCCGGACGGATCTGCGCCTCGCCAATGGCGAGCCCCTTGCGCAACTGGTCGAAGCGCTGCAGCAGGTCCATGGGCGCTTCGCCGAAGGGGGCCAGCAGCAAGGTCACGGCCAGCAGGCCGACCGCCACGCGGCCGACGCCCGACAGCAGCACGGCCGCCTGGTCGCGCATGCTGGGCGCTTCGTGTTCGCCGCCGTCGCGGTGCGTGGTTCCCAGCAGCGTGCTGAAGCCGTCTTCGATCAGCGTGGACAGCAGATACGCGGAGGCCAGGATGATCAGCACCCACAGCACCTGCTTGACCATGAAGCTGCCGAACGCCACGTAGCCGGCCAGCATGCTGGCCAGGCTCAGGATCAGAACGGTCCACACCGAAGTCAGCAGCAGCGAGACCCAGAACGGGATGGGCGCATCGTTCTCCTGCATGGCCTGGCGCCGCAGCCGGCGGCTGATGGCCAGCACCGCCCCTATCGTCGCCATGGTCAGGACGGCGACAATGCCCGTGAGCGTAATGGTGGTGGTCAGGCTGGCGTTCAGCAACACCGGCAGCCGCTCGGCCAACCATATCATTACCACCAGCACGCCCAGCACGCCGGGCAGCCAGCGCAGCCGCGTCGCCACGGCATCGCTGATGGGTGGCAGGCGCCACGACGGTCGGTTCGTAGACAGCAGCGCATAGCCCAGGCCCGACACGTAGCCGCCGAAGCAGACTGTGGCCACCAGGTTCGCGAGCAGGGACGATGTGTTGTCGCTCAGTTGCGAATCCCAATCCAGGCCCATGTGGATCAACAGCGCGATGACCCCGGGCGTGGCCACGGCCAGCACCAGGTGCGCAACGGCAAGAAAGGAGCGGCGCAGGCGCCCCGGCGGCACGCGCGTGGCGGTAATCCGCAGCAGCAGCCGGCCGATGGCGACGCGCAAGACGATCGTGAGCGCGATCGCCGCGCCCAGCAGTAGCCAGCCCCACTTCGGCGTCTGGCCGACCGCAGTCGCGAGGTCGTCGCGCAGGACCTCCAGGCGCTCCAGGTCGCGCGGGAACTCTTCGCGGAACTCGGTCCAGAACTGGCCGGACAGGAATGAGTCGCGCCGCTCGCCCAGGCGCGCCTGGAATTGCGTGCGGCGCTGGGCGGATATCTGCTCCGCCGTTTGTCCGGCGTCCACCGACAGTAGCCTGGCCAGCTTGATCTGCGCGTCCAACGCGCGGCTGTTCTTCTCCAGCTGCATGCGCTGCGCGGCAACGTCGGGCGCTTCCTTGGCGCCTTCGGGCGGCGTGCCCAGTTCGCTCAGCCGGGCCGTCACACTGGCCAGTTGCGGTGTCAGGGCTTCGGCCGCGGCATCGGCCTTGGATTGGATATCCAGCGCATCGCCGCGTTGCTTGACCAAGGTGGCATCATCGGTCTCGTCGGCGACCCGCTTGCGGATGTCGTCGATCTGCTTGCGGGCGGTTGCCAGCGCCGCTTCCGTGTCGGCTGGGGTGGGCGGTGCCGCCGCGTGGGCCGGCATCAGGAAAAGCACCAGCAGCAGCGCTGCCATCAGCGCCACGAAAGCAGGGTAGCGGGCGCGATGAGGGCGCGCGCGCAGGGAAGGGAAAGTGTGTGTCATGTTCTTGGGCGAGTCGCTCGCATCGAGGCGGGAGCATAGCAAGCCGGCGCCCCGTCCGTTGCAACAAAAACGAGCGCTGCGGCCCTATTTTTAAAGGCGAGTCAAACGGGTGTAATGACGGCTTGAGCGGGGCGTAAAAACAGGGTCGGATAGGCTGCCCGGTACCCCGCCCAGCTCGGGCACGGGCGTTTGCGGCAAAGCATGTTTACGAGGCCAACGTTTGGATTCAACTCAGGCTGGCAAGTTGCCGCGTGCAATGCCTTTTTTGGGTTTGCCGAGCACGGCGTCGCATACCTCCAGCCAGGCGCGGGCGGCATAGGATAGATAGCCGGACTGCTGCCAGATATGGCCGACCTCCCATTGCATGCCCGATTTGGCCAACTTTGCCGTACTGAGGCCGCGGGTTTTCATGCGTTGCATCAGGGGCTCGGGCAGCAGGGCCACGCCCAGGCCCGCGGAGGCCATCGCCACCAGGAAATCCCAATGCGCGCTTTGCGCCGCGATGCCGGGCTGAAAGCCGGCATCGGCAAACGCCTGCCGCAAGCGGCGGGTGATGGCGAAGTCGTCCGTGGGTATCAGCAGGCGTGCGTCCCGCAGGGCAGCGAGCGGCAGCGACGTCTTGCCAGCCCAGGGGGCGTCGGGCGGGCCTATCACCCAGATCGGGTAACTGCCGAAAGGCTGGGCGGCCAAGCCGCCCTCCGGGGCAATCGGCAGGATGGTCGCGCCGACCTCCAGTTCGCCGTTTGCGACCAGGCTTTCGACGGCCTGCCCGGTGCCTTCGCGCAAGGTCAGGTGTATGCCGGGATGCAGGTCGCGGAAGCGCTTGACCACCGGCGTGAACAGCAGGTTGATCATGGGCGGGATGCCGACCTCCAGCGCACCGCGGCGCAGGTCCGCGGTCTGGCGCAATTCCTCGGACAACTGGCGCATTGTTTCCAGCACCTGCAGGCCGCGCTGGTACATGACCCGGCCGGTGTCGGTGGGACGGGCGGTATGGCCGTCGCGGATCAGCAGCGGCGTGCCAGCCTCTTCTTCCAGTTGGCGGATCATTTTGCTCACCGTCGACTGTGTCACGAACAGCACCTTGGCGGCCTGCGTGAAGCTGGCGTGCCTGACGGTTTCAACGAAGTACCGCAATGCGCGCACGTCCATGGAGCGGGATTCCTTAGCGCGTTGCGCGCAAAACTCTTCAAACAATGAAAAAAACGACTTATTTGGATGATTTTAAGTCATTACGAGATTTGAGCCGGCCTTCCTATACTGCCGAAAATTCGTTCCTGGACAGCCTCTGGCTGGCCCAGGAACCTCGGGAAACGCCGCGTCAGACGGCGCCTGGGCGCCAGCGGCAACGCCGCGCCCCGCCGCACGTAGGCCCTTGAATCTGGAGACACCATGCATCTCGACCGTATCCGCCACCCTGGGCTGCGCGCCAAGATTACTTCCGCCGATCAGGCGGCCTTGCTGGTTCAGGACGGCATGACCGTCGGAATGAGCGGCTTCACCCGCGCTGGCGACTGTAAATCCGTGCCGGCGGCATTGGCGGCCCGCGCCGAGCGTGAGCCGTTCTCCATCACCTTGATCACGGGCGCTTCGCTGGGCCACGACACGGACAAAATGCTGGCGCAGGCCAACGCCCTCGCTCGCCGTTTGCCGTTCCAGGTGGACACGACCTTGCGCCGCAAAATCAACCAGGGCGAGATCGCTTTCATCGACCAGCATCTGTCCGAAACCGTCGAGCAGTTGCGCGCGGGCCATATCGGCCCCATCAACGTGGCCATCATCGAGGCCGCCGTCATCACCGAAACCGGCTCCATCGTGCCGACGATGTCGGTAGGAAACTCGGCCTCCTTCGCGCAGCAGGCCGACAAGATCATCATCGAACTGAACATGAGCGTGCCCGCCGCTATCGAAGGCCTGCACGACATTTACGTGCCGGCGGACCGGCCGGCGCGCAAGCCCATGGGCCTGATCGCCGCGGATCAGCGGATCGGTCAGACGTTCATCGAAGTGGATCCGTCCAAAATCGCAGCCATCGTCATCACGCAAGAGCCGGATAGTCCATCCAACGCCTTGCCGCCGGATGAAGAGACCAATGCCATCGCCGGCCACATCAACGCCTTCCTGCGCCGCGAGGTCGACGCCGGCCGCCTGACGAACGAACTGCTGCCTCTGCAGGCCGGCATTGGCACGATCGCCAACGCGGTACTGCATGGCTTTGAGTCGTCCAGCTTCGAAAACCTGACGATGTACTCCGAAGTGCTGCAGGACAGCGCCATCGAACTGCTGGACCAGGGCAAGCTGGCCTTCGCGTCGGCCTCCTCCATCACCGTGTCCAAGCCTGTCTATGAAAAGATCCTGGCCAACATGGAGCACTACCGCGAGCGCATCGTGCTGCGCCCGCAGGAGATCAGCAACGCGCCCGAGATCGTGCGCCGTCTGGGCATCATCGCCATCAACACGGCGTTGGAGTTCGACATCTACGGCAACGTGAATTCCACGCACGTGGGCGGCACCCACATGATGAATGGCATCGGCGGGTCGGGCGACTTTGCGCGCAATGCGCATCTGGCGATCTTCGTTTCCAAGTCCATGGCCAAGAATGGCGACATCTCCAGCGTGGTGCCCATGGTGTCCCATGTGGACCATACCGAGCACGACGTCGACGTGCTGGTCACGGAATGCGGCCTGGCGGACCTGCGCGGCCTGGCGCCTCGCGAACGCGCGCGCGCGGTCATCCAGAATTGCGTGCACCCGTCCTACCGGGACGCCTTGCAGGACTATTTCGACCGCGCCTGCGAGCGCGGCGGCCAGACCCCGCACGTGCTCGAGGAAGCATTCTCCTGGCACCAGCGCTTCAATGAAACCGATACGATGCGGCCGGCCAAGCCGGCTGCGCGCAAAGTCGCCTGAGGTCCACCCTGAGCAATGACTGCCGCCGCTGCGGCGCCTGCCGGTTCGTTCGCGTAGCGAATCCGGTTCGCGGATCATGGTTTCCGCCTGGCGCCGCGATTTGGTAGAGGTAAAGAAGCGTACGCTGCTTTACCTTTTTTTTGCCTGGCGTTTCTTGCCGGAATCGGACTTCGGTGCCGTCAGGTTCTCGCGCGACATCTGCAGTTCGTCGCGCAGCCACTGTTTCAGCTCCACGAGCGGCGCCCAGTCGCGAAGACTGGGCCGATAGACCAGATGATAGGTCTGCGCCTGCTCGTACTCGATACTGATGGGCGATATTTGCACCAGCCTGCCTGCGCACAAGGCGTCGGCGGCCAGCAGCTCGCGTCCCAGCGTAATGCCCAACCCTTGTTCGGCGGCTTGCATCATCATGCCGGCGTCGTTGAAGGAAGCCACGGGCGTGACGGGCGTGTTCAATCCCGCCGCGTTGAACCAGGTTTGCCAGAGCTCTCGCTCACCCAGCAAGGGTTGGCGCGCCAATGTGGCGGGCGTATGGTCGGGGAGCGCCGCCGCGGTTTCGGGCGAGGCCAGGACAATCAAGGGCAGGGGGGTATCGAACAAAGGCTCCGATTCCACGCCTGCCCAAGGGCCGCGCCCGAAGCGCAGCGCCGCGTGAAAGCCGTCGCGCAGTAGATCCACCACTTGCTGGGAAGTCTCGATTTCCAGTGTCAGGCCAGGATTGCGCGCGCGCCACCGCGCCATGCGCGGCAATAGCCAGCGTTGCGCGAAAGAAGGCAGCACGGACACGCGCAAGCGCTGTTCACTGCCCGAGGCCGCGGCCGACGCGGCCAGCGTTCCTTCATCCAGCAGGGCCATTGCGCCTTGCACACTGCACAAGAGGGCAGCGCCCGCCGTATTCAGCACGATGCCGCGGCCGCTGCGCTCGAACAAGGGAAAGCCCAGTTGGGTTTCCAAAACCTTGATCTGTTGGCTGACGGCACTGTGGGTCAGGTGCAGGCGTTCCGCCGCCGCGCGCAGATTCTGCAGCTCGGCCACGGCACGGAAGGCGGGGAGGGTGCTCAGTGGCAGGCGCATGGCAAAGGCCGAAGGGGTAGAGATTGGTCATCATAGCTTACCGATAACCCCAAAACAATTCGATTTTCAGTGAGGCATTGGGCGACTACGCTTACCAAAGTGCATAAACACCTGGAGCCCATCATGTCTGCACAGCTTTGCACCCCGTCTTCCCCGGCCCTGGCCTCCGTTTCCAGGGATCGTGCGCCGTCGATACCGATGCCGGGGGCGGCGCCCTCCGTTGAACCCGCGGCGCCTCGTTCCGGCTTCTTCGCGAAGCTGATCGCTGCTTTTCGCAAGCGGCGCAACGAAGCGCGCCTGCGTCAGCTGGCTGCCGACCTCGACGAGCACATGCTGAAGGACCTCGGTGCGCCCAGATGGTTGATGAACGAAGCCGCCGTCAAGCGCGACCTTGCCAGACTTCGGGACGCCGACTATCTGCGCTGGTAGGCGGAGCTTCGCCCGCCGCCGGCGTTTCCCTGCTCCACGCGGGCCACTTTCCTTCTCCGCGCGGGTGTCCTCCATGACCGGCCCCGTTCATCTATATATATAGAAGGCGGGGCAACCGGCCTTGGGTGGGGCGCATCTTCATGATCAATGTAGAGGATGGCCCTGGCGGGCGCCAGCTGAATCGCAATCGGCTAGGTAGGCATTTGAATAAAGTCTGCCCTCCGCTCGTGACAAACCCAAAACTTGTGCTATAGTCTCGCTCCTTCGCAGTTCGGGCAGTTCTGAGCGGCGAAGCCAAGCAAGCACAACGGGCCGGGCACGAGAAATCAGCCGGGTCTGCCGCAAGGCGGTCAGTACTGAAAGCCAAGCGGTTATTGCAAGGACTGCAGCAAGTTAGGCAAAAGCCAGTTGCGCAATCTGCAAAAATCGTGTTATAGTTTTGGGCTTGGCAGTTGCCGAAAACTTAGGGTTAACCCTGATATTTCGATAGCTGCTAAGAGGGGCGGACCTGAAGGGGTTGCAAGCCAAGTGAGCGAAACGAAGGTTGTGACGCTAACTTGACAAGCTAAAAAAACTTCTTCATAATCTCGTTTCTCTGCTGCTGACAACGCAGCGCTAGCGAAAGCAGGCGCCGCTGCCAGTGGGCAGTAAGTAGTACCGAATTTAGCAGTACCGCTCTTTAACAATTAAACAACCGATAAGTGTGGGCGCTTGATGCGAGTGCACAGTGATTGGGTTGGGTTTAAAACCCCGTCCTGATCGCAAGCACAAGAAATCAAGTGCTCACTAGAAGTGAAGTACCTTAGATGTCAAGTCTAAGCACATACCTCACTTCCTTTGAGTAGCGACGTAT
>NZ_NJIF01000007.1 GCF_002209555.1 Achromobacter insolitus | reverse complement strand
ACCCCGCACACGGACTTCACGTCCGAGGTGTACATCCTGTCCAAGGAAGAAGGCGGCCGCCACACCCCGTTCTTCAACGGCTATCGTCCCCAGTTCTACTTCCGCACGACGGACGTGACGGGCACGATCGACCTGCCGGCCGACAAGGAAATGGTTCTGCCGGGCGACAACGTGACGATGACCGTCAAGCTGCTGGCCCCCATCGCCATGGAAGAAGGTCTGCGTTTCGCCATCCGTGAAGGCGGTCGTACCGTCGGCGCCGGCGTCGTCGCCAAGATCCTGAAGTAATCCGGATCACTTAAGCAGCACACAACCAGCGAGGGCGGCCTCGTCGCCCTCGCCTCTCGTTCTTTAGGAAACGCCATGAAAAACCAAAAGATCCGTATCCGCTTGAAAGCCTTCGATTACAAGCTGATCGATCAGTCGGCCGCTGAAATCGTCGATACCGCCAAGCGTACCGGCGCTGTTGTCCGCGGTCCGGTGCCGCTGCCCACGCGTATCCGTCGCTACGACGTCCTGCGTTCGCCGCACGTCAACAAGACGTCGCGTGACCAGTTCGAAATCCGCACGCACCAGCGCCTGATGGACATCGTTGATCCCACCGACAAGACCGTTGACGCTCTGATGCGTCTGGACCTGCCGGCTGGCGTCGACGTCGAAATCGCGCTGCAGTAAAGCGTATCGGGCCTGCTACCTTCGCCGGCAGGCACGAAAAAATGGCCGCATTCCTTGTGAGTGCGGCCATTTGTTTTTTATGTACGTCCTCGGCATCTTTCCTGCGCCAAGTCGGCCCGCGAGGCGGATGAGCCGGGAACGGCCACGTCACTTCAGAGTAAGTTAGCAGGCGCTCACTGTCGCCTTCGGCTTCACGTTGCGCGGCCGGTCGCTTTGTGGCGCGCAAAGTGTCGCGAAATCGCCTTGCTCAACGATGCCAAAGCGCGCTAAGTGCTTGTGCTGACTGAAAAAAACGTGCTAATATGCGAAGCTTGCCATTTTGTGGCAAGAACAACTATGGAAAAGAGAAGGGCAAGTCTCTGGGCTGGCAGTCACTGCATACCAGGGATACGTGCTCAATACGTGCCCGAATCTTGACCAGGTTGAACATAGTCGTAGGGCAAAGGCCGTTACCTTTTGCCTGATTAGCCCCGACCAATCGCAGTCGGGAATGGAGAAAACGATGTCGAATTCGACACCCACGCCCGCCGCTCACCGGCTGGGGCTGGTGGGTCGCAAGGTCGGCATGACCCGCATTTTTACCGAGGAAGGTGAATCCATCCCGGTGACCGTGCTGGACGTGTCGAACAACCGCGTGACCCAGGTTAAGTCGCTGGAAACCGACGGCTACGCCGCGATCCAAGTGGCTTATGGCACTCGTCGTGCCTCGCGTGTGGCGAAGCCGCAAACGGGCCACTACGCCAAAGCCGGCGCTGAAGCCGGTAGCATCCTCAAAGAATTCCGCCTTGATCCCGCCCGTGCCGCCGAATTTTCGGCCGGTGCCGTGATCGCCGTGGAATCGGTGTTCGAAGCCGGCCAACAGGTCGACGTCACGGGCACCACCATTGGTAAAGGCTTTGCCGGTACCATCAAGCGCCACAATTTCGGTTCGCAACGCGCGTCGCACGGTAACTCCCGTTCGCACCGCGTCCCGGGCTCGATTGGTCAAGCTCAAGATCCGGGCCGTATTTTCCCGGGTAAGCGCATGGCCGGCCACCTGGGTGATGTCACCCGCACCGTTCAAAACCTCGACATCGTTCGCGTTGACGTCGAGCGCGGCCTGCTGCTGGTCAAGGGCGCTGTCCCCGGCCACGCTGGTGCCGATATCGTCGTGCGCCCGGCCATCAAGGCCCCGGCCAAGAAGGGAGCGTAAGTAAATGGATCTCAAGCTCCTGAACGACCAAGGTCAGGCCGCTGCTACGTTCAGCGCTCCCGACACCATCTTCGGCCGTGACTTCAACGAAGCGCTGATTCATCAGATCGTGGTGGCTTTCCAAGCCAACGCCCGTTCCGGCAACCGCGCTCAGAAGGATCGCACTGAAGTCAAGCACTCGACCAAGAAGCCCTGGCGCCAGAAGGGTACCGGCCGCGCTCGCGCCGGTATGACTTCGTCGCCGCTGTGGCGTGGCGGTGGTCGGATTTTCCCGAACTCGCCCGAAGAGAACTTCAGCCAGAAGGTCAACAAGAAGATGTACCGCGCCGGGATCCGTTCGATCCTGTCGCAGCTCGCTCGCGAAGACCGCATCGCCGTCGTCGAATCGTTTGATCTGGAATCGCCCAAGACCAAGGCTGCCGCTGCAAAGCTGAAGAGCCTGGGCCTGGACTCGGTCCTGATCATCACCGACAGCGTTGATGAAAATGTTTACCTCGCCACCCGCAACCTGCCGCACGTTGCTGTTGTCGAGCCCCGTTATGCCGATCCGTTGTCGCTGGTCCACTACAAGAAAGTGCTGATCACCAAGCCGGCCATCGCTCAACTCGAGGAGATGCTGGGATGAACGCTGAACGCTTGATGCAAGTCATTCTGGCCCCGATCGTGACCGAAAAGGCCACCTTCGTTGCCGAGAAGAATCAGCAAGTCGCTTTCCGTGTCGTGGCTGACGCTACCAAGCCGGAAATCAAGGCTGCCGTCGAACTGCTCTTCAAGGTGCAGGTCGAGTCCGTGCAGGTCCTCAACCGTAAGGGCAAAGTCAAGCGCTTTGGCCGATTCGTTGGCCGTCGTCGCAATGAGCGCAAGGCTTACGTTTCGCTCAAGGACGGCCAGGAAATCGACTTTGCGGAGGTGAAGTAAATGGCCCTCGTAAAAGTTAAGCCGACTTCGGCTGGCCGCCGTGGCATGGTGAAGGTTGTTAGCCCGAACCTGCACAAGGGTGAGCCCTACGCGCCGCTGCTCGAAAAGAAGACTCGTGGTTCTGGCCGTAACAACAACGGTCACATCACGATCCGCCACCGTGGCGGTGGTCACAAGCAGCACTACCGTGTCGTCGACTTCCGTCGCGACAAGGATGGCATTCCGGCAAAGGTCGAGCGCCTGGAGTATGACCCCAACCGTACGGCGCACATCGCTCTGCTGTGCTACGCCGACGGCGAACGTCGCTACATCATCGCTCCCCGCGGCCTGGAAGTTGGTGCCACGCTGCTGTCGGGCGCTGAAGCCCCGATCCGCGCCGGCAACACGCTGCCGATCCGCAGCATCCCGGTGGGTACGACGATTCACTGCGTCGAAATGCTGCCTGGCAAGGGTGCCCAGATGGTCCGCTCGGCCGGCGCTTCCGCCGTCCTGCTGGCTCGCGAAGGCATCTACGCTCAAGTGCGTCTGCGCTCCGGTGAAGTCCGCCGTGTGCACATCGAATGCCGCGCCACCATCGGTGAAGTCGGTAACGAAGAACACAGCCTGCGCCAAATCGGCAAGGCCGGTGCAATGCGTTGGCGTGGTGTCCGCCCGACGGTCCGTGGCGTTGCCATGAACCCGGTGGATCACCCGCACGGTGGTGGTGAAGGCCGCACCGGTGAAGCACGCGAACCGGTCAGCCCGTGGGGCACTCCGGCGAAGGGTTACAAGACCCGTCGCAACAAGCGGACGAACAATATGATCGTCCAACGGCGCAAGCGCAAGTAAGAGGCGAACACTATGTCACGTTCGATCAAGAAAGGCCCGTTTGTCGATGCTCACCTGATCAAAAAGGTGGACACGGCCGTCGCGGGCAAAGACAAGAAGCCGATCAAGACCTGGTCGCGTCGCTCCACGATCCTGCCCGAGTTCATCGGTCTGACGATCGCTGTGCACAACGGCAAGCAGCACGTTCCCGTGTACATCAACGAGAACATGGTCGGTCACAAGCTGGGCGAGTTCGCGCTGACCCGTACGTTCAAGGGTCACGCCGCGGACAAGAAGGCGAAGAGGTAAGCGATGGAAACTACTGCCATTATCCGTGGGGTTCACATCTCCGCTCAAAAGACCCGTCTGGTTGCGGACCTGATCCGCGGCCAGAAGGTCGGCCGTGCGCTGGAAATCCTCACCTTCTCGCCGAAGAAGGCGGCCGCCATCCTGAAGAAGGCTGTCGAATCCGCCATCGCCAACGCCGAGCACAACGACGGCGCCGACATCGACGAACTGAAAGTCACCACGATTTTCGTGGACAAGGCTCAGTCGATGAAGCGCTTCTCCGCTCGCGCCAAGGGCCGCGGCAACCGTATCGAGAAGCAGACCTGCCACATCACGGTCAAGGTCGGAGCTTAAGGAGTCACGATGGGTCAGAAAATTCACCCCACTGGGTTCCGTCTCGCGGTCACCCGTAATTGGTCCTCGCGTTGGTTCGCCGACGACAAGGCCTTCGGCTCGATGCTGGCCGAAGACATTCGCGTTCGCGAGTACCTGAAGAAGAAGCTCAAGAGCGCCTCCGTCGGTCGCGTGATCATCGAGCGTCCCGCCAAGAATGCACGCATCACCGTCTACTCGGCTCGTCCGGGCGTGGTGATCGGCAAGCGCGGCGAAGACATCGAAAGCCTGAAGGCTGATCTGCAGCGTCTGATGGGCGTGCCCGTGCACGTCAACATCGAAGAAATCCGCAAGCCGGAAACCGATGCTCAACTGATCGCCGACTCGATCTCGCAACAGCTCGAGAAGCGCATCATGTTCCGTCGCGCCATGAAGCGCGCGATGCAGAACGCCATGCGTCTGGGTGCCCAAGGCATCAAGATCATGAGCTCGGGCCGTCTGAACGGTATCGAAATTGCTCGCACCGAGTGGTATCGCGAAGGCCGTGTGCCGCTGCACACCCTGAAGGCCAACATTGACTACGGCACCTCCGAAGCCCACACGACCTATGGCGTGATCGGCATCAAGGTCTGGGTCTACAAGGGCGACATGCTGGCCAACGGCGAATTGCCGCCGGAAACCGCTGCCCCGCGCGAAGAAGAACGTCGTCCGCGCCGCGCTCCGCGTGGTGATCGTCCGGACGGTGCTCGCACCGGTCGTCCGGGTGGTCGTGGTCGTGGTGGTCCCCGCAAGGCGGACGCTGCTCCGGCGCCTGAAGGAGAATAACCATGCTGCAACCCTCTCGCAGAAAGTATCGCAAAGAGCAGAAGGGCCGCAACACCGGTCTGGCGACCCGTGGTACCCACGTGTCGTTCGGCGAATTCGGTCTGAAGGCCACCGGCCGTGGCCGTCTGACCGCTCGCCAGATCGAAGCTGCTCGTCGTGCCATCAATCGTCACATCAAGCGTGGCGGCCGTATCTGGATTCGCATTTTCCCGGATAAGCCCATCTCGCAGAAGCCTGCCGAAGTCCGTATGGGTAACGGTAAGGGCAACCCGGAGTACTGGGTTGCTGAAATCCAGCCCGGCAAGGTGCTCTACGAAATGGAAGGGGTTAGCGAAGAGCTCGCGCGTGAAGCTTTCCGCCTGGCCGCTGCCAAGTTGCCGATTTCGACCACGTTCGTCGCGCGTCATATCGGTGCTTAAGGAGTACTAACATGAAAGCTAGCGAACTCCGTTCGAAAGATGCCGCCGAGCTCGGCAAAGAGCTCGAAAGCCTGCTGAAGGCACAATTCGGTCTGCGCATGCAGAAGGCCACGCAGCAACTGGCCAACACCAGCCAGCTGCGCAACGTGCGTCGCGATATCGCGCGCGTTCGTACCTTGCTGACCGAGAAGGCAGGGAAATAAAGATGAGCGAAACTCAAAACACCCAAGTGGCCAAGCGCCAGCGCACGCTGGTTGGCAAGGTCGTCAGCAACAAGATGGACAAGACTGTCGTCGTGCTCGTTGAGCGCCGCGTCAAGCACCCCATCTTTGGCAAGATCATCATGCGTTCCGCGAAGTACAAGGCGCACGACGAATCGAACCAGTACAACGAAGGCGATACGGTTGAAATCGCTGAAGGCCGTCCCATCTCGCGCTCGAAGTCGTGGCGCGTGGTGCGTCTGGTTGAAGCCGCACGTATCATCTAAGTAGTACATCGGGACGGCGCGCCGTTCTGATATAAGACGGCAAGGGATCAAACCCTTGCCGTTTTTTTTGCCTCTTTTTTCGCCTTACGAACCCAGGGATCAGGACATCATGCGCGGTTTCATGGATGCGGCCCGGATCGGCCTATGGCTCGCAGGCTGCGGGTGGGGCGCGGCGTTGCCTTGGGCGGCGCAGGCGCAACAGGTCCAGACCGTGGCACCGGCCTCAGGGTCGATCCCGCCGTCAACCGAAGCCTCTGCCGGGGCGTTGATCTCCCCGAACGCTACCATCGCGGATCCGCGTGGGTCCGACGCCTCGACCAAGGATCCCGCAGCGCTTGGCCGCGCATTGCTCAATGCGGGGCCGGACGCACGTGTGCGCCTGGACGGGCTGTCGCGCGATCATGCCGCGATCTTTGGGACCGAAGATCAGAATGAGCAGGCATTGATGGAGCAGGAGCGCGCGATCCAGGCGCGACGGGAGCAGATGCGCGTGCTGGAAAAGCTGCTGACGGAGAAGCCGCCGGCGGTTGATCCGCATCCGCCGGCGATGATTCCCCTGAATCACGGTGCGCCCATGGCCATGCCCGGCCTGGCGCCGGTGCCTTCCGGCTCGCAATTGGACCGGGGCGGCATGGATACGCGCCGCAGTCTGGATGACATGCAGCGGCGCGTTGACGGATTGCGACGCGAGGCGGATGCGCTGAGCCAGCGGGGACGCTGAGAAAGCCTGCCTCAGTGTCGGCGGGCCAACTCCCGTAACCGTCCCGCGATGCCGGTTGGGAAGTAGTACACGGACACCACGAACAGGATCCCCAGCCACAATAGCCACCGGTCCGGCTCGAACAGCAGCGCCAATGGCGCCACCCCCGATACCGCATCGTGGATCACATGCAGGCCGTCCTGGAGATAGCTTTGCGCGAAGACGAAGAGGCTGGCGCCCACCACGGCGCCATACATGGTGCCCATGCCGCCGATGACCAGCATCAGCAGGATATTGAGCATGATCTCGAAGGACAGCGAGGTATCCGGACCGTTGTAACGTAGCCAGAGCGCATACATGGCGCCCGCCAGCGTGGCGAACGCGGCAGCCAGCAGATTGGACAAGCTGCGGTAAAGCACGGTGCGATAGCCGATGGCTTCAGCACGGAACGGATTCTCGCGTATGGCTTGCAGCACGCGGCCGAAGGGCGAATTCACGATCCGCAGCAGCAGCAGGAACAACACCAGGCAGACCGCCGCGATCAGGTAATAGGTGATGACGCGCCCGTCCACCGTGACGTCGAAGATCGGTTCGGAGAAGGGCCGGAAGGCCGGCCGCAGCATTTGCGGCACCTTGAAATTCAGGCCGTCCTCGCCGCCTGTCAGGTCGGACAGCTGGGACACCAGCGTCTGGAACGCCGCGGCCACCGCCAAGGTGATCATGGCGTAGAAGATGGCGCGCACGCGCAGGCTGGCCAGGCCGATCAGCAGCGCGAACGCCAGCGACACGACCAAGCCGCCACCGAGGCCCGCGAACACCGCGGTCCAGCCTGGCTCCATGCGTATGCTGGCAATCGCCACACCATAGGCGCCAATGCCGAAGAACATGGTGTGAGCGAAGCTGACGATGCCGGTGTATCCCAGCAGCAGGTCATAGCTGGCGACCAGGATCACGAATACCAGGATCTTCGCGGCCACGGCCAGGGACTTGGGACCAGGGAAGAGGAAGGGCGCGGCAGCCAGCAGGGCGACGATGAGGATCAGCGCCACGGCCAGCAGCGCGCTGCGGGGGGGATCGCCGGAAAGCAGGCGTACGGACATGTCGGCGGTTCCTAGCGATTCGTGACCGGGTACACGCCCTGCGGGCGCCAGAGCAGGATGGCGACCATCAGCGCGATGTTCGAGAACAGGGCGGCCTTGGGCAGGAGGAAACCGGTGTAGTTGGCCATCAGGCCGACCAGCAGTGCGCCGATCAGACAGCCCACGGTCGAGCCCAGCCCACCGATCATGATGACAATGAAGATCAGCACGTTCACCTGCGCGCCCAGTTGCGGCACGACGGATTGCTGGTACATGCCCCACAACACGCCGCCCAGTCCCGCCAGCATCGAACCGGCGACGAAGACGCCTACGAAAAGATGGCGGATACGGTAGCCCAGGCTCTCCACCATTTCGCGGTCCTCGACTCCGGCACGGATCAAAAGTCCCAGCTTGGTGCGGTTGAGCAGCCATAGCATGCCGCCCAGGACCAGCAAGCCGATCAGCAGTGCGACGATGCGGAATTTCTCGATGGCGGCGTCGCCCAGCAGGAATGCGCCGCGCAGCGCTTCGGGCAGCGGCAGGGAAATCGTTTGCGGACCCCACAGCATCTTAATGATCTCTTCGCCGATGATCATCCCGCCCATGGTGATGAGGATCTGCTTCAGATGCTGGCCATAGACAGGCCGCACGATCACGCGTTCGAACGCCAGGCCCACCGCGCCGGCAACCAGCATGCCGACGATCATGGCCGGCAGCACCGCGCCCAGGTTTATCCAGAGACTGCCAGACTGCGTCCAGTCGGCCATGGAGCCCAGTACGGTCGCGGCCATGTAGGCGCCGATGGCAATGAACAGTCCGTGGCCGAAGTTCAATACGTCCATCAGGCCGAACACAAGCGTCATGCCCGAAGCGACGATGAAGATGATCATGCCCATCGCCAGCCCCGCGAGCGTCAGGGTGACCCAGGTAGAGAAAGAGCCCACCAGGGGCAAGGCCAGCGCGGCCAGGGCCAGTACCAGCAGGACAGGGCGCAGGTCCGCGCGCACCCGCGGCAAGGGCGTATCGATTTCGAGCGTGCTCATTGATGGCTTCCCAGCGACAGGCCCAGCAGGCGCGTCTGTAGTTCGTCGTCCTCGGCCAGCTGCGCCATGTGGCCGGCATGGACCACGCGGCCGTTGTCCATCACGGCGACGTGATCGCCCACCAGGCGCGCGAAGTTGAAGTTCTGCTCGACCAGCAGGATGGTGGTGGACGCCTGTTTCAGTTCGAGAAAGGCGTCGATCATGTTCTGGATGATGGCGGGCGCCAGGCCCTTGCTGGGTTCATCCACCAGCAGCAGCCGGCGCGGCTCGATGATGGCGCGCGCCACCGCCAGCATCTGCTTCTGTCCGCCTGATAGTTTGCCGGCCGGATGCAGCCAGAACTTCTTCAGTGCGGGAAAGAAACCGAAGATCCATTCCAGCCGCGCCGTGTCCAGCTGGCTGGCGTTCCTGGCCTGCCGAGCCGCGAGCAGGATGTTCTCTTTTACGGACAGGTCGGCGAAGATGCCCATATTCTCCGGCACATAGGCCATGCCCATGCGTGCCATGTCGGGCGGCGACGTGCGCGTGCCAGGCCCGCCGACGGCTGCGCCGTCGAAGCTCACCTTGCCTTGCGAGGCGCGCCACAATCCCATGATCGTACGCAGCGTGGTGGTCTTGCCGGCGCCGTTGCGGCCCAGCAGCATGGTCACCGCAGCGGGCGGGACGGCGAGGTCCACGCCGTGGAGTATGTGATACGCGCCGATGTGCGTGTGCACGTCCTTCAGTTCGAGCAACGCTTGCGTCATGCCGCCTTCTCCGCCGGACTTATGCCCAGATAGGCCTGTTGCACGATAGGCGAGGCGATCACCGCGGCAGGGTCGCCGTCGGCCATCAGTTGGCCGTTATGCAGAACGACGATGCGGTCTGCCAGCTCGCGCACCACATCCATCTTGTGTTCAACAAGCAGAATCGTTTTGCTTGGGTCGTTCTTGATGTCGCGGATCAGCTCCAGTACGACGGGCACGTCGTCCACACTCATGCCTGCCGTTGGCTCGTCGAACATGAATACCTGCGGTTCCAGGGCGATTAGCATGGCGATTTCCAGTTTGCGCTGGTCGCCGTGCGGCAGGTCGGCGGCGGACTGGTCGCGACGCGCGAACAGGCGGGTGCGTTCCAGCAGTGCATCAGCACGCGCGATCAGGTCGCGGTCGTCGTTCCAGGTGCGCCAGAACCGGATCTGGCGCCAGCTCATGCCTTGCTGACGCGATTGCAATGCCAGCCGCACATTTTCATGCACGCTCAGGCGCGGGAACAGCTGAGTCAACTGAAAGGCACGACCCAGGCCCGCATGCATGCGCGCGGGCGCGGCCAGTGGCGTCAGGTCGCGCCCGTTCAGGTGCACCGTCCCCGCGCTGGCGCGCAGCTGGCCGGAGATCAGGTTGAAGTAGGTGGTCTTGCCCGCGCCGTTCGGGCCGACAATGGCGGTCAATGTGCCAGGCGCATAGCGGCAGCTGACGGCATTGACAGCCACGTGCCCGCCGAAACGGATCGTGAGCGATTGGGTCTCCAGCATGGATCGGCCGCGGTCTCAGCGTTTGTTCTGGATCGGCACCGACATCTGGTCCGGCGTGATTTCCTTCACCAGATCTTGCACGGCCCAAGGCACGGACGGATCGTTCTTGATCCGGAAGTGGTACATGGACTGCATGGCCTGGTGGTCCTCGGGACGGAAGGTCATTTTGCCCTTCGGCGAATCGAAGCTCATGCCTTCCATGGCTTTGATCAGGGTGTCGGTGTCGGAATTGCCATTGGTCTTGGCCAGCGCGGTTGCGATCGCGATCCCCGAAGCCATGCCGCCCGCCGTGAAGAAGTCTGGCGGCTGACCATAGCGCTTCTGATGTTCCGCCACCAGCCAGTCGTTGATCGGGTTCTTGGGGATGCCGTAGTAGTAATAGGTGGCGCCTTCCATGCCGGCCAGCGATTTCAGCGGCGTCATGGCGGCCAGCGTATTGCCGCCCGTGGCGATCTCGATGCCGAAGCGTTTGGGATCCAGGTCGGCGATCTTGAACGGATTGCCTGCGCCGGCCCAGAGAATGAAGATGATCTTGCGGCCCGGCTTGTCCTTCAGCGCATCGAACAGGCGCTGCGCGCCGGCAGTGAAGTCGGTCGCGTTGGCGGGCAGGTATTCCTCATGCACGATCTTGGCGTTCTTTAGCGCGCCCTTGAAGGCTTTGACCCCGTCGCGACCGAAGGCATAGTCCTGCGCCAGCATGGCGATGGAGGTGCCTGCCTGGTCGAAGGCGACCGCGTTGGCGATGGCGTCTTGCGAAGAGTTGCGGCCGGTGCGGAAGATGTACTTGTTCCACTTGTCGCCGGTGATCGAATCCGCCACGGCGGGTTCAACCAGGAGGATCTTCTCGTACTCCTCGGCGATCGGCAGCATGGCTAGCGCGACGCCCGATGAGGTGGGCCCCACCGCGATATCGGCGTTGTCGTCGGCATAGGCGGAGGCCAGCTGTGCACGCGCCACGTCGGGCTTGCCCTGGTTGTCCTTTTCAATGACGCGGATCTTGCGGCCTGCCACCGTCATGGTGCCTTGCGTCGCATACTCCAATCCCAGCATCAGGCCGTTTTGAGTCTGTTTGGCATAGGCTTCCAGCGGGCCGGTCTTGTCATAGACGTGGGCAACGACGAAATCTTTCGCTGCTATCGCAGAGTTCATGCAGAGGCCGGCGAGCGCGGCGAGCAGGACGCGTTTCATGGGAGTCTCCTGTTATTGGTGGCGGACAGCAGCCGTGTGGTCCGGCGTGGCAAGGAAATGTCGGATGGCGTCGATCTGGGGCGCGACGTTCAGGGCGGGGGCGTGGCCGCAGCCGGGGAAGTCGATGCGCTGGGCGCGCGGTCCGCGGCGGGTCATGGCATCGGCGACCTCGGGCAGCAGCAGGTCCGAATCGACGCCGCGCAGCAATAGCAGTGGCATGTTCAGCGAGTCGTAACCGCTCCAGCGATCGTAGTCGTCCGGATGGTTGCTGAACTGGCCGACGATGGCCGGGTCATAGTGCAGCGTAACGCGGCCGTCCGGCAGCCGGCGCACCGAGGTTTCGGCCATCCGGCGCCATTGTTCGTCGCTCTGCCATCCATAGGGCTTGTAGGCGATGCGCAGCCAGGCTTCCAGTTCCGTTACGGTATCGAAGGCCGGCGGCGCGCCCACATACGCGACGATGCGGTCGATGGCGGGTTGCGGAAGCTCGGGCCCGATATCGTTCACGACCAGGTGGGAAATCCGGTTGCGCAAGGTGGTGGCGGCGGCGTGCATGCCGGTGGCCCCGCCCATGGAGGTGCCGACCCAGCGCACGCGTTCCAGCGACAGGCCGTCCACCAGGGCGCGGGCAAGCGTGGCGTAGAAGTCCAGCCGGTACTCGGCGACAGGGTCGGAGCTCCATTGCGAGAGACCGCGGCCAATCGTATCCGGGCAGATGATGCGATAGTCGTCTGCAAGCGCCTGTGCCAGGTCGTCGAAGTCCCGGCCCGTGCGGGCCAGGCCGTGCCACATGATGACGGCAGGCGCGTGAGGGGCGCCCCATTCGGTGTAGTGCAGCTCGCGGCCTGCGCAGCGCAGATAGCGCGAAGCGGGCGCGTGGCGGCCGGCCGATGCGGACGCAGGTGCCATGGGTCTCCTCCCGGGTTGTCCAGGTTGTGTGCTTATCGGGCTGAATATAGACTTGCGCCAAGTGCGCCTTCAAGACGCCGGACACCCCGGAGCAGGGTGAGTCAAGAATATGTAGACGCAGGATCACGAGCGCCCGCCTGCGGCGCGGGGGTCCAAGGAGACCGAGCCATGTCCGATACGGAATTCGCCATTTCGGCCAGCGCTGGCGCTGACCGGCGCGACGAATGGCGCGCGGCCCTGTCGGACGCGTTCGGACCGTTCGAGGTGCATGGCGGCCGGCCCGACAATTTCGCCGGCCATGTGCGCTACGCGCGCCGGGGCAGCCTGCAGTTCAACGATCTGCATTACCAGGGGCAGAAGCTGGAACGGACCGCCGGCAACGTGTCGCGCCTGGACCAGGAGTTCTATACCTTCGGCCTGCCATTGGCCGGACCGCTGGCCGTGCAGCAGCAAGGCCGGGAGTTCCAGGTCGAGCCTGGCTGCGTCTACCTGATGAACCAGAGCCTGCCCTATCAGGCGACGGCGCAGGGGGCGGCCGGCTATCGCAGCCTGAGCGTATCGTTCCCGCGCAGCGCGCTGCTGCAGCGCGATTCCCGCATCGGTGCTTTCTACAAGTTGCGGGTCGATGACGGCTCGCCTCGCGGCGCCTTGCTGGCCAGTTACATGGACCATCTGTTCAAGGGCGTGGATGGCTGGTCGGATGTGGAGGTGGCGGAACTCGGCGAGCGCCTGATCGACCTGATCGTGCTGTTCCTGGTGCAGTCAGGGCAGGGGCATGCATCGGAGTCGGACAGCAGCGTCACGCTGGCGCACCGCCAGCGCGTGCTGGCCTACATCCGCCAGCATCTGGCGGATCCGGCGTTGTCGCCGCAGCAGGTGGCGCAAGGCTGCGGCATTTCGGTGGCCTATCTGCACCGTATCCTGCGCGCGGGCGGGCTGTCGGCCGAATCCTTTATTTTTGACCAGCGGCTCGACAAGTGCCGTGAACTGCTCTTGAACCCGCAGCACAGGCATCGCAGCATCGCCGAGTTGGCCTATCAGGTGGGTTTTTCCCATCCCTCGCATTTCAGCCGTTTGTTCAAGCGCCGCTTCGGCATGACGCCGCGCGACTTGCGGGCGAGTTCCTGATCGAACCGCCAAGTCTGCCTGTGCCGTGCGGCAGGGCAAAAAAAAGCCCCGCGGAAAACCGCGGGGCTTTTTCGTGGCGAAAGCGCCAGGTCAGATGTGCGTGATGAACTTCGTGACCAGGTAGCCGTCGAACGTTTCCAGGCCGCCTTCGCTGCCGATGCCGCTGTCCTTGATGCCGCCGAAGGGCGTCTCGGCCAGGGCGCTGCCGAAATGGTTGATGTTGACCATGCCCGCTTCCAGGCCGTTGGAGACCTTGGTGGCGGTCTGCAGCGAGTTGGTGAACACGTAGGACGACAGGCCGAACGGCAGGCTGTTGGCGCGCTTGAGCACTTCATCGGTATCCGTGAAGCGGACCACCGGCGCGACCGGGCCGAAGGGTTCTTCGGTCATCAGCATCGAGTTGTCGGGCAGGTCGGTCACGACCGTGGGGGCGAAGAAGAAGCCCTTGCGGTCCAGCGGGCCGCCGCCGACCACGACCTTGCCGCCATGCTTCTTGGCATCGTCGATGAAAGCGCTCATGGCCGGAACGCGGCGCTCGTGCGCCAGCGGGCCCATGTCGGTGCCGGCTTCCAGGCCGTCGCCTACCTTGATGTTCTTCAGCACTTCGGAGAAGCGCGCGAGGAACTGTTCGTAGGCGCCGTTCTGCACGTAGAAGCGGGTGGGCGACACGCAGACCTGACCGGCGTTGCGGATCTTGAACTTGGCCAGCATGGTGGCGGCGCGGTCGATGTCGGCGTCGTCGAACACCAGCACGGGCGAGTGGCCGCCCAGTTCCATGGTGACGCGCTTCATGTGGGCGCCAGCCAGCGCGGCCAGTTGCTTGCCCACTGGCACGGAGCCCGTGAACGACACTTTGCGCACGATCGGCGAACGGATCAGGTAGTCCGAAATCTTGGCGGGTTCGCCCCAGACGATGTTCAGGCAGCCCTTGGGCAGGCCGGCGTCATGGAACATGCGGGCGATTGCCATCACGGCGCTCGGCGAATCTTCCGGACCCTTCAGCACCACGGTGCAGCCTGCGCCGATGGCGGCGGCGATCTTGCGGATGGCCTGGTTGTAGGGGAAGTTCCAGGGCGTGAACGCGGCGCAGACACCGATGGGTTCGCGGACCACGATCTGGCGCACGTCAGGATTGCGCGGCGGGACCACGCGGCCGTAGATGCGGCGGCATTCCTCGGCGTGCCAGTCGGCGTGCTCGGCGCAGGAGGTGACCTCGCCTACGGCTTCGGCCAGCGGCTTGCCCTGGTCCAGCGTCATGTTGCGGCCGATTTCCTGGGCGCGCTCGCGCGACAGCGTCGCGACCTTGCGCAGGATGGCCGAACGGTCCATGGGAGAGGATTTCTTCCACGACTCGAACGCGCGCTGGGCGGCGGCTAGCGCGCGATCCAGATCCGCTTCGGTGGCGTGGGGCAGCTGGCCGAGAACTTCCAGCGTGGCCGGGTTGATGACGTCCTGGGTGCGCCTGCCCTCTCCGGCGACGAATTCGCCGTCGATATACAGCGCCAACTGTTCATACATGCCTGTCTTCCCTTGCGAAATAGGAGTGGATAGCGATCACTGTCGCCCACGCCAGTCTAAACCAGCTTGTCCGCGGCGGGGAGGGCCAATGCCGGACGGCGCATTGGAGCCAATATGTGGACGTCAAGTCTTGCGTGGCGGCCGCTGCATCGACAAAATGGTGCATCTTTGGCTGTCCATCCGGCTACTTATTGTGCAACCCATCGATGCGCGTCCGCCCGGCAAGCCCAGTTTTTACTCGCGCACCTTTTTTCGCTTCATAGACTGGTTGCGCAACCGCATCGCCCAGGCGTCGCTGGTCGGCGACCGGCCGATCTTCGACAACGGCCAGTTCCCATGGGTGACCGTCCTGGAGGCCCAGGCGCCCGCCATCAGGGCGGAACTGTCGAATCTGCTCGCTGAACGCCAGCACCTGCCCGCCTTCCACGAAATCTCCCCCGACGTGGGTCAGATTACCTCGGACGACCAATGGAAGACCTTCGTGTTCATGGGCTACGGCTTGCGCTCTGAACGCAATTTGGCGCGTTGCCCCGCGACCGCCCGCGCGTTGCAGGGGATTCCGGGCCTGCGCACGGCGTTCTTTTCCATCCTGGAGGCAGGCAAGCGCATTCCGCTGCACACGGGCCCGTACAATGGTGTCTTACGCCTGCACCTCGGCCTGGTGGTGCCGGAACCGGCTGAACAATGCTGGATCGAAGTGGGGGGCGAACGCTACAGCTGGCACGAAGGACGGGCGGTGGTGTTCGACGACCTGTACCCTCACCAGGTCCATAACGACACATCCGGCCTGCGCGCGGTCCTTTTCGTGGACTTCGAGCGACCCTGCCGGGCGCCGATCAAGTGGCTGAACCGCCTGGTACTCATGGCCGCGCCGTTTACGGACGAAATCCGCCGCGGCAAGGCCAATCACGACGCCTGGGAGAAGGGCTACTACCGCCAGAAATAGGGGGCGGATGGTTCGCGCTCCCCTCTTGACAGCGAAGCGTGGCTTTTGTGCGTTATCCACACAAAGTGCTTGCGCTCAAAAATTAACCACGTTAGAATTATCAGCTTTCCCAGATTGTCGATCGAGTTGGCCCGCGCCTTTGCAGGTTAACCCGACGTGTTGGGGGAATACCCGCAGGATTTCAACCCAGGGTCGTTGCGTTGCCAACCAGTTGCAGGCGTAGGGCGAAAGCGCTAGGCGTGCCAACACTAAAGCAGGGCGGCAGACCTGACGGGACCAAAACTGGCAGGAATTGCAGTGTTCCCTTGTTGGGAAAACCGTATTTCCAGTTAAGTTGGAACAGGAAAAATCATGATCCAAATGCAGACCACGCTGGATGTGGCCGATAACACTGGTGCGCGTCATGTCATGTGCATTAAGGTGCTCGGTGGCTCCAAGCGCCGTTATGCCGGTATCGGCGACATCATCAAGGTGAGCGTCAAAGATGCGGCTCCGCGCGGACGCGTCAAGAAAGGCGAAATTTACAATGCCGTGGTGGTTCGTACCGCCAAGGGCGTGCGCCGTAAAGACGGTTCGCTGATTCGTTTCGGTGGCAATGCCGCCGTGTTGCTCAACGCCAAGCTGGAGCCTATCGGCACCCGCATCTTCGGACCCGTGACGCGTGAACTGCGTACCGAGAAGTTCATGAAGATCGTGTCGCTGGCCCCGGAAGTGCTGTAAGGAGCCCTACGATGAACAACATTCGTAAAGGCGACGAAGTCATCGTCCTGACCGGCCGCGACAAGAAGCGTCGCGGTACCGTGCTGGCCCGCGTTGATGCCGACCACGTCCTGGTCGAAGGCGTCAACGTCGTCAAGAAGCACGTGAAAGCCAACCCGATGGCTAACAACCCGGGCGGGATTGTCGAAAAGACCATGCCGATTCACATCTCGAACGTCGCGCTGTTCAACCCGGCCACCGGCCGTGGCGATCGCGTGGGCGTGCAAGAAGTCGAAGGCCGCAAGGTTCGCGTGTTCCGTTCCAATGGTGCCGTTGTCGGCGCCAAGGCGTAAGGGGCGATAGACATGTCTCGTTTGCAAGATTTCTACAAGAACAAGGTCGCTGCCGACCTGCAGGCCAAGTTTGGCTACAAGAGCACGATGGAAGTGCCGCGCATCACCAAGATCACCCTGAACATGGGTGTGTCGGAAGCGGTGTCGGACAAGAAAGTCATCGAGCACGCTGTTGGCGACCTGACCAAGATCGCCGGGCAAAAGCCCGTCGTGACGAAGACCAAGAAGGCTATCGCCGGGTTCAAGATCCGCGAAAACTACCCGATCGGTTGCATGGTCACGCTGCGTGGTCAACGCATGTACGAATTCCTGGATCGCCTGGTGGCGGTTGCGCTGCCTCGCGTGCGCGACTTCCGCGGTATCTCGGGTCGTGCGTTCGACGGCCGTGGCAACTACAACATCGGGGTGAAAGAGCAGATCATTTTCCCCGAAATCGAGTACGACAAGATCGACGCGCTGCGTGGGCTGAACATCAGCATCACCACCACCGCGAAGACCGACGAAGAAGCCAAGGCGCTGTTGACGGCCTTCAGCTTCCCGTTCCGTAACTAAGGGGCTGATGACGTGGCTAAACTTTCCCTCATCAATCGCGACATCAAGCGTGCCAAGCTGGCTGACAAGTTCGCCGCCAAGCGCGCTGAGTTGAAGGCGATCATCGACGATCAGTCGAAGACCGACGAAGAACGTTACCAAGCTCGGCTCAAGCTGCAACAGCTGCCGCGCAATGCCAACCCGACGCGTCAACGTAACCGTTGCGTGGTCACTGGTCGTCCGCGCGGTGTGTTCCGCAAGTTCGGCCTGACGCGCCACAAACTGCGTGAAATGGCGATGAAGGGTGAAATCCCCGGCATCACCAAGGCCAGCTGGTAGGAGAAACAATATGAGCATGAGCGATCCCATCGCCGATATGCTGACCCGCATTCGCAATGCGCAGCAAGTGGACAAAGTTACGGTGAGCATGCCCTCCTCGAAGCTGAAGGCGGCCATTGCCGCTGTGCTGAAGGACGAAGGCTACATCGACAGCTTTGAAATCAAGGGCACCCAGGCCAAGCCTGAGCTCGAGATCACCCTGAAGTACTACGCTGGTCGTCCGGTCATCGAGCGCATCGAGCGCGTTTCGCGCCCCGGTCTGCGTATCTACAAGGGCCGTACCAGCATTCCTCAGGTCATGAACGGCCTGGGCGTGGCTATCGTTTCGACCTCGCGCGGCGTCATGACCGACCGTAAGGCTCGCGCCAACGGCGTCGGCGGCGAAGTGCTGTGCTACGTGGCCTAAGGAGAAATTCTAATGTCACGTATCGCTAAGTATCCGGTCGAACTGCCCAAGGGTGTTGAAGCCAACATCCAGCAGGATCAGATCACCGTCAAGGGCCCGCTGGGCACCTTGACCCAAGCCCTGACCGGCGACGTCACGATTGCGTTGGACAACGGCAAGCTCACGTTTGTTGCCGCCAACGACAGCCGTCACGCCAACGCCATGTCGGGTACCGTGCGCGCTCTGGTGGCCAATATGGTCACGGGCGTGAGCAAGGGCTTCGAGCGCAAGCTGACCCTGGTCGGCGTGGGTTACCGCGCTTCGATCCAAGGCGACGCCGTTAAGCTGCAGCTCGGTTTCTCGCACGACGTTTTGCACAAGTTGCCGGCTGGTATCAAGGCCGAGTGCCCGACCCAGACGGAAATCGTCATCAAGGGCGCCAACAAGCAAGTCGTCGGTCAGATGGCCGCTGAAATCCGTTCGTACCGCGAACCCGAACCCTACAAGGGCAAGGGCGTGCGTTACTCGGACGAACGCGTCGTCATCAAAGAAACCAAGAAGAAATAACGGCGCACGCAAGGACGAATCATGGACAAAAAAGTTTCCCGTTTGCGTCGTGCGGTTCCGACCCGCCGGAAGATCAACGAGCTGCGCGTTCATCGCCTCTCGATTTTCCGCTCGAACCAGCACATCTACGCCAACATCATTTCGCCGGAAGGCGATCGCGTTCTGGTCAGCGCCTCGACGGTCGAAGCCGAAGTGCGCGCGCAACTGGCCGGCCAAACCGGTCAGGGCGGCAACAAAGCCGCTGCGTCGCTGGTCGGCAAGCGCGTGGCCGAAAAGGCCAAGGCTGCCGGTATCGAACTGGTCGCTTTCGATCGCTCGGGCTTTCGTTACCATGGCCGCGTGAAAGCGCTGGCCGATGCCGCGCGTGAAGCCGGCCTGAAGTTCTAAGCGAGGATCTGTCAAATGGCTAAAGTACAAGGCAAGAACGCCGCGGAAAAAGAGAACGATGACGGCCTCCGCGAAAAGATGATCGCGGTCAACCGCGTGAGCAAAGTGGTCAAGGGTGGTCGCACCATGAGCTTTGCCGCGCTGACCGTGGTTGGCGATGGCGATGGCCGCATCGGCATGGGTAAGGGCAAGGCGCGTGAAGTGCCGGTGTCCGTTCAGAAGGCTATGGAACAAGCCCGTCGCGGCATGTTCAAGGTCGCTCTGAAGAACGGCACGCTGCACCACACCGTGGTTGGCAAGCATGGCGCCGCTACCGTGCTGATTTCGCCCGCTGCTGAAGGTACCGGCGTCATCGCCGGCGGCCCGATGCGCGCTATTTTCGAAGTGATGGGTGTGCGTAACGTGGTTGCCAAGAGCCTGGGCTCGAGCAACCCCTACAACATGGTTCGCGCCACGTTGAATGGCCTGCGCGCTTCCCTGACCCCGGCTGATGTTGCTGCCAAGCGCGGCAAGTCCGTCGAAGAAATCCTGGGGTAAATCATGGCTCAGAAGCAGATCAAAGTGACCCTCGTGCGCTCGGTGATCGGTACCAAGCAATCGCACCGTGATACGGTTCGCGGTTTGGGCTTGGGCCGCATCAACAGCAGCCGCGTGCTGGTCGATACGCCCGAGGTGCGTGGGATGATCCGTAAGGTGGATTATCTCATTTCCGTCTCGGAAGCCTAAGGAATCACCATGTCGGATATGCAACTCAATACGCTGAAGCCCGCTGAGGGCAGCAAGCACGCCAAGCGCCGCGTCGGCCGTGGCATCGGTTCGGGTCTGGGTAAGACCGCCGGCCGTGGTCACAAGGGTCAGAAGTCGCGCTCGGGCGGTTTCCATAAGGTTGGCTTCGAAGGCGGTCAAATGCCGCTGCAGCGTCGTCTGCCCAAGCGTGGTTTCACCCCGCTCGGCCAGCACCTGTTTGCCGAAGTCCGTCTGTCGGACCTGCAAGCCCTGCCCATCGACGAAGTCGACGTGCAAGTGCTGAAGGCCGCTGGCGTGATTGGCCAGGCGGTTCGTTTCGCCAAGGTCATCAAGTCGGGTGAACTCTCGCGCAAGGTCGTGCTCAAGGGCATTACCGCGACGGCCGGCGCTCGCGCCGCCATCGAAGCCGCGGGCGGCTCGCTTGCTTGATCACGAGGTGACGAGTGGCTAACGCGCAGGCATTGGGCAAAACCGGAGCACGGTACGGCGATCTGAAGCGCCGCCTCGTGTTCCTGGTGCTCGCCCTGGTGGTTTACCGTTTGGGTACACACATCCCCGTGCCGGGCATCAACCCGGATGCGCTGGCGGACTTGTTCCGTCAGAACCAGGGCGGGATCCTGGGCCTGTTCAACATGTTCTCGGGCGGGGCGCTCTCGCGCTTCTCGATTTTTGCCCTGGGGATCATGCCGTACATTTCGGCATCCATCATCATGCAGCTGATGTCTGTGGTGGTGCCGTCGCTGGAATCGCTCAAGAAAGAGGGCGAAGCCGGCCGTCGGAAGATCACCCAATACACCCGCTACGGCACAGTCGTGCTGGCGCTGGTGCAGGCTGTGGGCATTTCGGTAGCGTTGGAGTCCCAGCAGGGACTGGTGATCGATCCGGGCATGCTGTTCCGCTTCACGACCGTCGTGACCTTGGTCACTGGCACCATGTTCGTCATGTGGCTGGGTGAGCAAATCACGGAACGTGGTCTGGGCAACGGGATTTCCATCCTGATCTTCGCAGGTATCGTTGCGGGTCTGCCCGCGGCGCTGGCTGCACTGTTGGACCTGGTCCGCACCAACTCGATGTCCGTGCTTTCGGCACTGTTCATCGTGGCTCTGGTGGTGCTGGTTACCGCTTTTGTGGTGTTCGTTGAACGCGGACAGCGCAAGATCACGGTGAACTACGCCAAGCGTCAGGTCGGCAACAAGGTCTACGGTGGTCAAAGCTCGCACTTGCCGCTGAAGCTGAACATGGCTGGGGTGATTCCGCCGATCTTCGCGTCGTCGATCATTCTGTTCCCGGCCACGATCACGAGCTGGTTCTCCAGCAGTGAGAACATGCGCTGGCTTAGCGACCTGGCTGCGGCCCTCTCGCCTCGTCAACCGCTCTACATCACGCTGTACTCGGTCGCGATCATTTTCTTCTGCTTTTTCTACACGGCTCTGGTGTTCAACAGCCGCGAAACGGCGGACAACCTGAAGAAGAGTGGTGCGTTTGTTCCGGGCATCCGTCCGGGCGAACAAACGGCGCGCTACATCGACAAGATCCTGATGCGTTTGACGCTCGCAGGTGCCATCTACATCACGTTGGTGTGCCTGTTGCCGGAATTCTTGGTGATGCGCTGGAACGTCCCCTTCTACTTCGGTGGTACGTCTCTGTTGATTATTGTGGTGGTGACGATGGATTTCATGGCGCAGGTTCAGGCCTACATGATGTCTCACCAGTACGACTCGCTGCTCAAGAAGGCTAACTTCAAGGGTGCGGGTTTGCCGATGCGGTAAGCAAAAGAATGTCCAAGGACGACGTCATTCAGATGCAAGGTGAGGTTCTTGAGAACCTCCCGAACGCGACATTTCGCGTCAAGCTCGAAAACGGCCACGTGGTGTTGGGCCATATTTCCGGCAAGATGCGTATGCATTACATCCGGATCCTGCCGGGTGACAAGGTCACAGTGGAGCTCACGCCCTATGACCTGACGCGAGCCAGGATAGTTTTCCGCTCCAAATGAGCGGAACCGGATTACGGAAAATTAGGAGTCAACCATGAAAGTAATGGCATCGGTTAAGCGGATCTGCCGCAACTGCAAAGTTATCAAACGTCACGGCGTGGTGCGCGTTATCTGCACCGACCCGCGTCACAAGCAGCGTCAAGGCTAACTCGGGTTAGCGACTACGCAACGGATTTATTCAAGGAACAGTCATGGCCCGTATTGCTGGCATTAACATTCCGCCGCATCAGCACGCCGAGATCGGCCTGACCGCCATTTTTGGCATCGGTCGTACGCGCGCTCGCAAGATCTGCGAAGCGGCAAACGTCCCGTTTGACAAAAAGGTCAAGGATCTGAGCGACGCTGAACTGGAACGCGTCCGCGAACACGTTGGTGTGTTCACGGTCGAAGGTGACCTGCGTCGTGAAGTGCAGCTCTCGATCAAGCGTTTGATCGACCTGGGAACCTACCGCGGCATGCGCCACAAGCGCGGCCTGCCCGTGCGCGGCCAGCGCACTCGCACCAACGCCCGCACCCGCAAGGGCCCGCGTCGTGCTGCTGCGTCCCTGAAGAAATAATCGAGGAACTGGATTATGGCGAAAGCTTCCACCAGCGGCGCTTCGCGCGTGCGCAAAAAGGTCAAGAAGAACGTCTCGGACGGCATCGCGCACGTTCACGCTTCGTTCAACAACACCATCATCACCATCACCGACCGTCAGGGCAACGCACTGTCGTGGGCCACGTCGGGCGGTGCGGGCTTCAAGGGTTCGCGCAAGTCGACCCCGTTCGCCGCGCAGGTTGCCGCTGAAACGGCTGGCCGCGTCGCGCTGGAGTACGGCATCAAGACGCTGGAAGTGCGTATCAAGGGCCCCGGCCCCGGCCGCGAGTCGTCGGTCCGCGCTCTGAACGCGCTGGGCATCAAGATTTCGAGCATCGCCGACATCACGCCCGTTCCGCACAACGGCTGCCGTCCGCCGAAGCGTCGTCGTATCTAAAGGGAATCCACATGGCACGTTATATTGGACCCAAATGCAAGCTCTCGCGCCGCGAGGGTACCGATCTGTTCCTGAAGAGCGCCCGCCGCTCGCTGGATTCCAAGTGCAAGCTGGATTCCAAGCCTGGCCAACACGGCCGCACTTCGGGTGCTCGCACTTCCGACTACGGCCTGCAGCTGCGCGAAAAGCAAAAGCTCAAGCGCATGTACGGCGTGCTGGAAAAGCAATTCCGCAAGTACTTCGCTGAAGCCGAGCGTCGCCGTGGCAACACCGGCGAAACGCTGATCCAGCTGCTGGAATCGCGTCTGGACAACGTCGTCTACCGCATGGGCTTCGGCTCGACGCGCGCCGAAGCTCGCCAGTTGGTGAGCCACCGCGCCATCGAACTGAACGGCCACACGGCTGACATCGCTTCGATGCTGGTCAAGGCTGGCGACGTGATCTCGATCCGTGAAAAGGCCAAGAAGCAAGGCCGTATCAAGGAATCGCTCGATCTGGCCACCAGCATCGGCATCCCCCAGTGGGTGGAAGTCGACACGACCAAGATGACCGGTACGTTCAAGTCGGCCCCCGATCGCGCTGACGTCGCTCGCGACATCAACGAATCGATGGTCGTCGAACTGTACTCGCGTTAATCAGGCCTGCCGGCGCTACCTTCGCAATGCGCCGGCGAGCTGGTCTCGCGACCCGTTTGCACGTCCCGCAGCAGCCCGCTTTCCGCTTTTTGGCGGGGCGGGCTTTGCGGTAAGTATCGGCCGGTGTTTTTTGCACCGTCCGCGTTTCAAGTTTCACCCTGTCCATCAGCCTTATCGGTGTAACGAGCCGAGGGTATTGAAAAGGAACACAGTAAATGTCCACTCAAGGTTTCCTGAAGCCGCGCTCCATTGAAGTCGAACCGGTCGGCACGCACCATGCCAAGATCGTGATGGAGCCGTTCGAGCGTGGCTACGGTCATACGCTGGGCAACGCCCTGCGCCGCATCCTGCTGTCTTCGATGACCGGCTATGCGCCGACCGAAGTCCAGATGACGGGCGTGGTGCATGAATACTCGACCATCCCGGGCGTTCGCGAAGATGTCGTCGACATCCTGCTGAACCTGAAGGGCGTGGTCTTCAAGCTGCACAACCGCGACGAAGTGACCCTGGTTCTGCGCAAGACCGGCGCGGGCACCGTGCTGGCCAGCGACATCGAGCTGCCGCACGACGTCGAGATCATCAACCCCGGCCACGCCATCTGCAACCTGACGGATGCAGGCAAGCTGGAAATGCAGATCAAGGTTGAAAAGGGCCGCGGCTATGTGCCGGGCAACGTGCGCGCGCTGTCGGAAGACCGCACCCACACCATCGGCCGCATCGTCCTGGACGCCTCGTTCAGCCCGGTTCGCCGTGTGAGCTACGCTGTTGAAAGCGCCCGCGTGGAACAGCGCACCGACCTGGACAAGCTGGTCCTGGACATCGAAACCAACGGCGTGATCTCGCCCGAGGAAGCGGTGCGCCAGTCGGCTCGCATCCTGATGGACCAGATCTCGGTCTTCGCCGCCCTGGAAGGCGCTGGCGATTCCTACGAAGCCCCGGTCCGCGGCACGCCGCAGATCGATCCGGTGCTGCTGCGCCCGGTCGACGACCTGGAGCTGACCGTGCGTTCGGCCAACTGCCTGAAGGCCGAAAACATCTACTACATCGGCGACCTGATCCAGCGTACCGAGAACGAACTGCTCAAGACCCCGAACCTGGGTCGCAAGTCGCTCAACGAGATCAAGGAAGTGCTGGCCGCACGCGGCCTGACGCTGGGCATGAAGCTCGAAAACTGGCCCCCCCTGGGCCTGGAGCGTCCCTAAGTCTTGAAAAGGGGGCCATCCCTGGAAGGGGGGCTCCCGCTGCCAGCCGGCCTCGTGCCGGCCGGTTTGCGAAATCGTCGTAAAATGCACCGTTTTCTACCGGACCGCGGCCTGATTGCAGGTTGATAGAAGAGCCGGATAACCCGATGGCGGAAACGCCGTCTTTAGATTCAAAGGAAACTTATCATGCGTCACGGTAATGGCTTGCGTAAGCTCAACCGCACCAGCAGTCACCGTCTTGCCATGTTCCGCAACATGGCCGTTTCGTTGATCACCCACGAAGCGATCAAGACCACGCTGCCGAAGGCGAAAGAATTGCGCCGCGTCATCGAACCCCTGATCACGCTGGGCAAGGAGCCCACGCTCGCGAACAAGCGTCTGGCTTTTGCCCGTCTGCGCGATCGCGATGCGGTGGTGAAGCTGTTCGCCGAAATCGGCCCGCGCTACGCGGCCCGCAACGGCGGCTACACCCGCGTGCTGAAGATGGGCTTCCGTCAAGGCGACAACGCTCCCATGGCTTTCATGGAACTGGTTGACCGTCCGGAAGTCGATGAAGCCGCTGAGGACAGCGCCGAGTAACCTCGGTAGCTCGATAAGCGACAAGGGCGGGTCTTCGGACCCGCCCTTGTTTTTTTGGCCGCCCGCCTAGGATCACGAGGCGTGCAGTTCGCCCCGCAATTGCGCGGCAGTCTCGGCCAGCGCCTCTGCTGCAGGCTGGGGCGGCATGGTGAAAGTCAGGTTCTGTTGCTCGATGTACTGGGTGGACGTGACGTCTTGCGGATGATGCATGGGGATGACGTGCGCATGCGCGTGCGCCACGTGGATGCCCGTGAAGGCGAAGCCCACGCGTTCCACGTCATACAGGCGCTTCATGTGGCGCCCGAGCTTCTGCCCCAGATTGAGGATACTGCCCGCCAGATCGGCCGGCATGTCCTCGTAATAGGGATAGTGCTGCTTGGGGATGATGAGCGTGTGTCCGGGGCGCACAGGGTGGATATCGAGAAACGCCAGCAGGCGGTCATCTTCGTGGACCACGTGCACGGGGATTTCGTGGCGTGCGATACGGCAGAACAGACAGTTATCGGACATGCGTGCCTCGTTGGTAGCGGGTTGCATGGCGGCGCGTGCGGGCCCGGCGAATCCGGACGATGGCCGCAATACCGATAAAATACCCCGAGTTACGTCCCATACGGGTATCCCGAGGAGCCTTCATGTTGCGAGATGACGACGTTGTGCTGGTCATCAGCAATGCGCCCGACCTGCTGTTGGCCAAGCGGATTGCGCATGTCCTGGTCGAAGACGGTCTTGCCGCGTGCGTGAACCTTGGCGCGCCCGGCCTGTCCATCTACATGTGGAAAGGAGAAGTCGAAGGGGCGGAGGAAATCCCCATCCACATCAAGACCACATACGCGCGCCACCAGGCTGTAGTGCAGGCCTTGGCGCAGATGCATCCCTACGATGTGCCCGAGATCATTGTGCTGCCTGTCATCGGCGGCGCGGCGCCCTATCTGGACTGGGTGCGCGAACAGACGGCCGTCACGCAGAACAAGAGAGACTGATGTTGCAACTAGCCGGTATCGGCGCGCTTCGGCGCGAGTCCTGCGCGTCGCGCGCCTTCTTCAGGCAGTGGCTGGCCTTGCTGGCCATGCTGCTGCTGTTGTTGGGCTGGCAAACGGCCGCGCGTGCCGAGGCCGAGTTTCTTGAACCCGAGAAGGCCTTCATATTCAGCGCGGAGATGGTGGCGCCTGAAACGCTGGAATTGCGCTATCGCGTGGCGCCCGGCTACTACATGTACCGGGAACGCTTCGGTATCACCATCAGCCCCATCGGCGCCGCAACTCTGGGCGACGCGGTCTATCCCAAGGGCGAGGTCAAGTACGACCCGACCTTCGAGAAGGACATGGAGGTGTTCCACCAGGACGTGGTGATCCGCGTGCCGCTGGCTGCGGGCGGACAGCCCTTCACTTTGACCGTGACGGCACAGGGCTGCGCTGACGCGGGGTTGTGTTATCCACCCATGGACAGTAGCGTGAAACTCACGCCGGTAGCCGCTGGCTATGCCCTCGCTGGACCGGGCGGTGCCGCAGCAGCCGCCACCGGCGCGTCCAGCGCGTCCGGTGGATTGGGCGCGCTGGTCAATGCCGGCGATACCGGACTGGCCGACGCCCTGGGCGGCCTCGGCTGGGTCAAGACCGCGGGTGTGTTCCTGGTGCTGGGCCTGCTACTGGCCTTCACGCCTTGCGTGCTGCCTATGATTCCCATCCTGTCGTCCATCGTGTTGGGCGGCGCCGCGCAGGCCAAGCCGTCCCGCGGCCGCGGCTTGGCGCTGGCCGCCACCTACGTGCTGGGCATGTCTGTTGTCTACACCGCGCTGGGCGTGGCGGCGGGATTGAGCGGGGCCGGGCTGGCCGCCTGGCTGCAGACGCCGTGGATCCTAAGCTTGTTTGCGATCCTGCTGGCGGTGCTGGCACTGGCGATGTTCGATGCCTTCACGTTCCAGATGCCCGCCGGCATCCAGGGCTGGCTATCGCAGCGCTCTGCCCGTATTCCGGGCGGACGCTACACGGGCGCGCTGGTGATGGGCGCCTTGTCTGCGCTGATCGTTGGACCTTGCGTGGCTGCTCCGCTCGCGGGCGCGTTGTTGTATATCTCGCAGACGGGCGATGTGGTGCTGGGTGGATCGGCCCTATTCGCGATGGCATGGGGCATGGGTGTGCCGCTATTGATCGTAGGCGCATCCTCCGGCGCTTTGCTGCCGAAGGCCGGCCCCTGGATGGATGGCGTGAAGCGCCTGTTCGGCATGTTGTTGCTGGCCACGGCCTGGTGGATGCTGATTCCGGTGGTGCCGACCTGGGTGCAGATGACGGGTTGGGCATTCCTGGCCGTTGTTGCTGCGGTGATGCTGCGGGCGTTCGATGCCTTGCCGGAAGGCGCAGGTTCGGCGCGCATGTTCGGCAAGGGCGTGGGTCTGTTGCTGGCGCTGGCGGCGGCTGCCTGGCTCATTGGCGCGGCAAGCGGCGGACGCGATGTGTTGCAACCGCTGTCGCATCTGGCCGCGCGCACCGACGCACCTGCAGGCGTGGCAGCCAACAGCGGCGAAGTGCACTTTACCCGCGTGCGCAACAATGCCGAACTGGATGCCTTGCTGGCGCAAAGCCGCCAGCCGGTCATGCTGGATTTCTACGCGGACTGGTGCGTGTCGTGCCGCGAGATGGAGCGGTTTACGTTTACTGATCCCGGCGTCGCTCAACGCATGGCAGGCATGCTGCTGGTACAGGCCGACGTGACCGCGAACAATGCCGATGACCGCGCGCTGCTCAAGCGTTTCCGCCTGTTCGGGCCGCCGGGAATCATGTTTTTCGAACCAGGCGGCAAGGAGCTGCCTGACGCGCGCGTGGTCGGTTTCCAGGACGCCAAGCGCTTTACTGAATCGCTCGACAAGGTGCTGTTGCGCTGATGCGCGGCGGCCTTGCCGCAAGTTGCCCGCCGTGCCCAAAGGCCGCTCCACGGACCCGTCCGTGGAGCGGCCTTTTGCCGTTTGGGGCTGTTTGGTGGATTGGCTTCAGCCCTGGCGCGTCGCGCGTACGTCGCGGTTCTGCCAGCCCAGTTCCGCCGATATGGCATCGGCGCAGCGCTTGAGGTCGTCGATGAGCGGACTGGTCCAGCGCACATCGAACACCCCGGCCGCGCCGATAGCGGTGATCACCAGCACCACGTTGCCGTTGGAGTCGAACACCGGCGCGCTCAGGCCATTGATGCCCGGAATGGGATCGCCGACGGCGCGGGCAATGCCGCGCTGACGGACTTCACGCAGGGTCCGCTCGAATTTTTCCGTCTTGCCCAATGAGGGCACCGAGCCCAGGCGCAGATGGTCTTCGTGCAGCAGGCTTTCTATTTTCTTTGGCGGTAGCAACGCGGCGAATACCTTGCCGGTCGCTGTGTTGGTCAGCGACATGACGGTGCCGGTGCGCATGTTGACGTGGATGGGATAGTTGGATTCGTGCAGATGCACGATGACCGGCCCCAGGTTGCCAAGCACCGCGATGGCGATGGTCTGTCCGGTTCTTTCCGCGAACTCGCGCGTCATGGGCACGGCGATCTTGATGGGGTCCAGCCGGTGCAGCGCTGCCAGGCCCAGCTGCAGCGCGAGCGGACCCAGCTCGTATTCGCCGGTGTTGGGGTCTTGCCGTACCAGGCCCAGGTTGCCATAGCTGACGAGATAAGCATGGGCGTTGGCGCCCGACATGCCCGCCGCCTTGGCCAGCGCGCCCAGCGGCAGCGCGGACGAGTGTTCCAGCAACGCCAGCAGGATCTTGCCGCCGACTTCGATGGACTGGATACCGCGCCTGCGGGGCGGCGGAGCTGGAGTGTGGTCGGCATTGCGCTTGCCGGAGCTGGGTCTGGTGGCCATTTTCTTTTATCGAACGAGATTGCCTATGTTAGTACTTTCGCTAATCGTGAACCATATTGACATTATCAAATGCCTTATCTACAGTCGAAAGAATAAGAAGGCCGCCTCGATCCCGCGATCGGGAGCAGGCCGCCAAAGGGTATGGAGACAACGTGGAAGATTCTCGTCAATACGATTGCGACGTGTTGGTGGTCGGGTCGGGCGCGTCGGGCATGGCCGCGGCAATCACTGCGGCCACTGCGGGCCTGAAGGTCCTTATCGTTGAAAAAGAGCCGCGCTTCGGCGGCTCCACCGCGCGCTCGGGGGGCTGGCTCTGGATTCCGGGCACGTCGCTGGCCAAGATGCAGGGCATACATGAAACCCCGGACGAGGGGCGGGCCTATCTGCGACATGAGGCCGGCGACAGCTACAACGCTGAACGGGTCGACGCGTTTCTCGAGCATGGTCCGCGCGCTGTGGATTTCTTTACGTCGAATACCGAAGTCCAGTTCGACATGCCCTTGGTGTTTCCCGACTATCACGCGGAAGCGCCAGGCGGAAAGCAGGGTGGGCGTTCGATGGTGGCGCGGCCTTATGACGGCCGCAAGCTTGGCGCCCATATCCGCGACCTGGCGCCGGCGCTGCCTGAGCTGACGGTATTCGGCATGATGCTGGGTTCAGGCAAGGAAATCGTGCATTTCATGCGGGCCACGCGCTCCCTGGCTTCGGCCTGGTACGTGGCCAAGCGCCTGTCCCGGCATTTCCTGGATGTGCTCAAGCATGGCCGCGGGATGACTTTGACCAACGGCAATGCGCTGGCCGGCCGCCTGGCCGCGTCGGCATTCAAACTGGGCGTGCCTCTATGGCTGAATGCGCCGGCCAAGTCGCTCATCATCGAGGACGGCACCGTCCATGGCGCGGTGGTGCAGCGTGACGGAGCGACGGTGCGCGTGCGTGCCGCGCGTGCCGTGGTGCTGGCTTCCGGGGGCTTTCCCTATGACATCGAGCGGCGCAAACGCCTGTACGCGCATGCGCCCAACGGCACGGAACACTATTCGCCGTCGCCAGCGGGAAACACCGGGGACGGGCTACGCCTGGCTGAGAGCGCGGGCGGACAGGTCAACACCGATTTGCCCAATGCCGCCGCGTGGGTGCCGGTGTCCGTGGTGACGCGCAAGGATGGCAGTCCGGGCTACATGCCGCACTTCATCGATCGCGCCAAGCCGGGGGTCATCGCCGTCACGCGCAACGGAAAGCGCTTTACCAACGAAGGCAGCTCGTACCATGACTTCGTGCAAGAGATGGTGCGCGCATGTGAAGGGCAGGGCGAGACCTGCGCCTGGCTGATCTGCGACCACAAGACCTTGCGCAAATACGGCCTGGGGAGCGCTGCGCCATTTCCGCTGCCGATCAAGCGCTATCTGGATACCGGCTATCTGACGCGCGGCGCATCGGTCGCGGAACTGGCGCAGAAAACAGGTATCGACGCCGGCAGCTTGCGCCAGACGGTCGAGGCATTCAATCGGGAGGCGGTGCTGGGGCGCGATCCACAGTTCGGCAAGGGCAGCAAAGCCTACAACCGATATCAAGGGGACGCGCTGCACGGTCCGAATCCCTGCGTCGCGCCGATAGTGAAGGGGCCGTATTACGCGATCAAGGTCATGATCGGCGACATTGGTACGTTCGCGGGCCTGAAGGTCGATGGCGAGGGTCGCGTCTTGAATGAACAAGGCGTAGTCGTTCGCGGCCTGTACGCCGTGGGCAATGATGCTTGCAGCATTATGGGCGGCAACTATCCCGGCGCGGGCATCACACTGGGCCCGGCGCTGACCTTTGGCTATATCGCGGGGCAAAGCATTGCTGCCGCCGGCCAGGCTCGGGCGGACGTACCCGCGACGGGCGCTCCCGCGCAGGCCGCCGCATGAGCGCCGCGCCGGCAGGACTGCTGCGGGGCAAGCTAGCCTTGGTAACAGGCGCGGGCCAAGGCAATGGACGGGCATTGGCGCTGGGGCTGGCGGCCGCCGGCGCGCGCGTGGTCGCGACCGACGTGCAGGCCGATAAGGCGAGGCATACCGCGGACGCCATCATCGCCGCGGGCGGGGAGGCCTGGAGCCACGTGCTGGACGTGACGGACTCCGAGGCTTGCGCGGCCGTGGCGGCGCAAGTGCAGCTGGAAGTCGGTCCTATCGACGTACTGGTCAACAACGCGGGCATCCTCATCCGCGAGGGCATCGACAGCCCGCGCGCGGCCGAGAACTGGAAGCGGGTGCTGGACGTGAACCTGAACGGCAGCTTCAACATGATCCATGCCTTTCTGGGGGCGCTGCGTGCCACGCGCGGTGTCATCATCAACGTAGGCTCCATTGCGTCGTTCGCAGGCGTGGGCGCCACGCTGGGCTATTCGCCGTCCAAGGGTGGCGTGAAGATGATGACGCAGGCCATGGCGCGCGACCTTGCGCCCGACGGCATACGAGTCAACGCCATCGCTCCGGGTGTCATCGAAACGCCGATGACGCAGTACACGCGGGACGATCCCGGCCGCCTCGCGAATTTCATGCAGCGCATACCGCTGGGCCGGGTGGGACAGCCCGAAGACTTGGTGGGCCCCGCCGTGTTCCTGGCTTCGCCGATGGCGGAGTACGTGACAGGCGTATCCCTGCCTGTGGATGGCGGCTACCTCGCGGTATAGCCGCAGCCTCCGCGCGCCTGGGGCCGGACGAAGAATCATCGACGTGCAGCACATCTGAAAAACACAGGAGACAACGATGAAAGCAACGGGGATTTTCTCCACCTTGTCCAAGGCGGCCGCCTTATGCGCGCTGGCCCTTGGCGCGCAGGCGTACGCCCAGGACATCAAGATCGGCTTTAACGGCGATCTGTCGGCTTCGCCTTCCGCGCAAAGCGGGCAGGCGGCCGTGCTGGGACTGCGCACGGCCATCGACGACATCAATGCCGCCGGCGGCCTGTTGGGCCGCAAGGTGGTGCTGGTGGTGCGCGATGACCTTTCGCAGCCACCCAAGTCGATCCAGAACATGGCGGACTTGATCGATAACGAGAAGGTGGTGGCCATCGTGGGCCCGACCAACTCGGGCAACGCGTTGGCCTGGAAGCACATTCCGAACCAGAAGAAGATCCCCGTCATGGGCGCCATCGGCTCCGGCACGGACATCACCAAGCCCATGCGGGCCGGGGCGGACAATTACATGTTTCGCGTCGGCATGGTGGACCGCGAACAGGTAAACGGCGTGATCGGCTACTTGAAGAAGAACCCCAAGGTCAAGAACGTGGGCTTCATGATCGAGACCACCGGCTACGGTCAGAGCGCGCTCAAGGACCTGGAGGAAGTGGGCGCGGCGCAGGGCGTCAAGGCCGTGGCGGTCGAAAAGTTCGGCGTGGCCGACACCGACATGACTTCGCAGCTGAACAAGCTGAAAGCGGCAGGCGTGGACACGGTGGTGATCTGGGCGCAGAGCACGCCGATCGCTCACGTGTTCCGCAGCATGGAGAAGATCAATTGGTTTCCGCTGACGCTGACCTCGTGGGCGGCGGACAACATCGCCTTCTACGATACCGCGGGCAAGACGCTGTCCGAAAAGCCTTTCTTCCTGCGGACCATCACCGACAACCGCACGCCCGCGCAGCAAAAGCTGTATGACCGCGTGTCGGCCAAGATGACTTCGCCCACCGCCTTCGGCTTCCTGGCCCACGCCTACGATGGCATGAACCTGTTGGGCATGGCGATCAAGCAGGCGAACTCCACCGATGGCGACAAAGTGCGTCTGGCACTGGAGAACCTGCAGGGTACCTACGAAGGCGCGATGAAAACCTATACCAAACCGTTCTCGGCCACGGTGCATGACGCGCTGCTGGTCAGCGACTACAAGTGGGCGCATTGGCAGGACGGCAAGCTGGTTCCCTACGCGGACGACGTGACTGTCGCCGTGGCCAAGTAGAAGCAGGAACGCGACAGGGATAAGGGGCCGTCATGTTGGCGACATTGTTGCAGGCGCTCGTCAGCGGGCTAGCCGTGGGGGGCGCGTATGCGCTGGTGGCGCTGGGCTTCAGCATCACGTTCACGACCACCCGTACGCTCAACTTCGGGCATGGGGAGTTCGTGTCCGTGGGTGCGTTCATCGGGGTAGGCGCCTTGTTCCTGTTTGCGGGCAAGCCGATCACCACCGCAGCCTTCACGGGCCTTGCGCTGAACGGCTGGGAATATCTACTGGCCGGGTTGGCGGCAGTCGTAGTGATGGGCTTGCTGGGCGTGCTGCTCTACGTGTTCGGCGTGCGGCCGTTCGCCTCGCGTCCGGGCATGGCATGGGTCATGAGTACGCTCGGGTTCGGCATCCTGCTGCAGAGTGCCGCGTTCGCGGTGTGGGGGCCCGCGCCCGTCACGGTGCCGGCGCCTTTCGGCGACGAGGTGATCCGCGTGTTCGGCGCAGGCGTGCGCAGCCAGGAATTGCTGCTGCTCGCGGTGGCCGTGGCCGTGATGGTGCTGTTCGACCGCGTCATGAACCGGACCGTTCTGGGCAAGGCAATGCGAGCCGTGGCGGCGAACCCCGCCGTGGCCAATCTGATGGGCATCAATGTGAATGCGGTGATGACCGGTGCTTTCTTCGCCAGTTCGGCGCTGGCCGGGCTTGCGGGCTTCCTGGTCGCGCCGATCACGTCGGCTTCGATTTTCATGGGCCTGGCCATCGGTCTTAAAGGCTTTTCGGGCGCGATGATAGGCGGCCTGTCTAATCCGCGCGGCTGCGTGTTGGGCGGCTTCGTGCTGGGGTTGCTGGAGTCCTATGTGAACCTCTGGCAGTCGCAATGGCGCGAAGTGGCGATCTTCGGCCTGGTGATCCTGGTGCTGGCGGTCAAGCCCACTGGCCTGTTCGGCAAGCGCCTGGTGGAGAAGGTATGACGCGGCACGGGCAGACCCTGATTACCGTAGCGTTGGCGGCAGCGCTCGCGGCCTTCGCCGCGCTCGTGGACAACGATTACTACCTTCGCATCGTGTTCATGGCTTGCGTGTATTACTTGTGCGCTGCGGGTGTGAACGTGTTGGTGGGCTATGCGGGCCAGAAGTCGCTGGGACAGGCGGGCCTGTTTGCGGCTGGCGCCTATACCGCAGCCCTGCTGACCTCGCGCTGGCAGGTGGATCCGTGGCTGGCGCTGGCTGCGGCACCGGTGGTGGCGGGCGTGTTCGGTGTGCTGATCGCGTTGCCGTCGTTACGCGTCAAGGGGCCGTATCTGGCCATGGTGACGCTGGCGTTCGGCATCGTCATGGAGAAGATCGTCACCGAATGGGTGGACGTATTCGGCGGCCCGTCGGGTCTGTTCGGCATCATGCCGCTGACCTGGGGAGGGAATGCGTTCACCAACCAGCAGTGGGTGTGGTTCGCGTTGGTGCTGTGCGTGGCGACGCAGCTGTTGCTGCGCAACGTGCTGGAAGGGCGCTTCGGCCGGGCGCTGCTGTCGGTGCAGGCCGACGAGATCGCGTCGTCTTCCGTCGGGGTGCGGGTGTATCGCGCCAAGGTCATCGCGTTTGTCGTGGCGGCCGTGACCTGCGGCATTGCCGGTGCGCTGGTGGCGCAACAGAACCAGTACATCAACTCGGATTTCATTGGCTTCAACCTGTCGATCTTCATTCTGTTGCTGGTGTTGTTCGGTGGGGCGGGCTCGAAGGCGGGGCCGGCCGTGGGGGCGATAGCGCTTACCATCATCGATGCGATGCTGGCGCGCTGGCCATCGGTGCAGCACTTCTTTTATGGCGCGTTGTTGCTCTTCGCGCTGTACTTCATGCCGGGCGGCGTGATGGGATTGTTTGCGCGGCGTGCACGCCGCGTCGCGGATGCGCGGCCGCAAGGCGGGGGCGAGGCGGAACCCGCCATGACCAAGCCGGCCGCCCCGGCGCAGGAGGACTTGCTGCTGGTGGTCGAGAGCTTGAGCAAGGCGTATGGCGGCGTAAAGCCGGCGCAGGACATTTCGTTCTGCTTGCGCCGTGGCCACGTGCATGCGCTGATCGGACCGAACGGCGCGGGCAAGAGCACGCTGATCAATATGCTCAGCGGCGTGGTGCTGCCGGACGCGGGCGTGGTCCGCTTCCTGGGCACGGACATCGCGGGCGAGCGGCCGCACGCCATTTGCAAGATGGGTATCGGCCGCAGCTTCCAGAACCTGCGCTTGTTCGGCGACCTGTCGGTGCTGGACAACGTATTGCTGGGTCGCCATAGCCGCATGAAAAACGGTTTCTGGGCGTCGCTGCTGGGACTGCGCGGCGCCCGCGCCGAGGAACGTCGCGCGCGTGAGCACGCATACCGGCTGGTGCGCATGGTGGGCCTGGAGCATCTGGCGGATACGCCAGCGGGCAGCCTGCCTTATGGCCTGCAAAGGCGGGTGGAGCTGGCGCGCGCCTTGGCGACGGAACCGACCTTGCTGCTGCTGGACGAACCGGCGGCGGGCTTGAACCCCCAGGAGACCGCGGAACTCGGGCAGCTGTTGGTGCGCATTGGCGCGTCCTGCGGCATTACGCTGCTGATGGTCGAGCATCACATGGATCTGGTAATGGCAATTTCCGACCACGTGATAGTGCTGGACTACGGCATCAAGATCGCCGAAGGGAAGCCGGCGCAAGTGCAGGCGGACAAACGGGTGATCGAGGCGTATCTCGGGACCGGCATGGCCTGAGCGCCAGGTCATTAGGTATGAACAGGCCGTAGACGATGCTGAAACTAGAATCCGTGCAAATTTCGTATGGCGCCATCCAGGCGGTGCGCGACGTGTCTCTGGAGATCCGCGCGGGCGAGATCGTGACCATCATCGGCGCCAATGGCGCGGGAAAAAGCACCTTGCTTAAGGGGGTGGCAGGGTTGGAGCCCTTGCAGGGCGGGCGCGTGACCTTTGACGGGCGCGACATTACACAGGTGGCGGCGCATCAGCGCGTGGGCCTGGGCCTGGCGCTGTCGCCGGAAGGGCGGGGGGTGTTTGCGGACCAGACGGTCTACGACAACCTGGTGCTGGGCGGCTACATCCGGCGTCGGGACCCGGCGGCGGTGGCCGAAGGCGTGGAGCGCGGATACCGGCTGTTCCCAAGGCTGCGCGAACGGCGCGATCAGCTGGCAGGCACGCTGTCCGGCGGCGAGCAGCAGATGCTGGCGATGGCGCGCGCCCTGATGAGCGAGCCGCGACTCCTGTGCCTGGACGAGCCTTCGTTGGGCCTGGCGCCCCTGATCGTGCAGGACATCTTTGCCGCGATCTGCAAGCTGCGCGACGACGGCCTGACCATCGTGCTGGTGGAGCAAATGGCCAACCAGGCGCTGGGTGTGGCCGATCGGGCGTATGTGCTGGAAACCGGGCGCATTACGTTGAGCGGCTCGGGCGCTGAACTGCTGCGCGATCCGAACGTCCGGGCGGCCTACCTCGGCGCGCATTGAGTCCCGGACCCAGGCGCGATACCATGTCCACGGCGCCGCGTGGGCGGCGCATCCAATCCTCCCTCCAGGCCGGCGCCCGTGACGTCCCCGACAGTTGATGCAAGCCAGGACCGCACAGGTCTTATCTATCTTCAATTGATGTTCGTCATGGCCACATGGGGCCTGAACATCGTGTCGGTCAAGTACCTGACGCTGCATATGGATGTGCAGGCGCTGGCCGCCGTGCGCATCGTCATCGCGTTCATTACCGTCACCCTCATCATCAAGGCGCGCCGTGGCCGCATCCCCCGGCTGGGCGGCGCGGAGCTCGGCTGGGTGGCGTTGGCGGGCTTCCTGGTCGTGTACGCGCACCAAATGGCGCTGGTAACGGGCCTGCGGGTGTCCTCGGCCGCCAACGGTACGCTCATCATGGCGACCAGTCCTTTGCTGTCGGCGTTGCTGGCGGCGATCTTCTATCGCGAGAAACTGACGTTGGTGCGCATTTCCGGCGCCTTGCTGGGTCTCTTGGGCGTAGGCATGGTGGTCGTCGGCAGCGGCGCGCGGATCGGCCTGACGGGCTGGGGCGACGCCATCGTGTTCGTGGCGGTGCTGGTGTTCGTGTGCGGCGGTCTGGTGATCCAGCGCATGTCGCGCAGCATGGATCCGTTGGGCATGCTCTGGTACATGTACCTGGCCGGCGGGTTGATGCTGGTGGTGCATGCGGCCCTGACGCCGGCGTCCTACCAGGGTGATACCTGGCAGATGACGTGGTGGCCGTGGCTGGTGCTGCTGTTCTCGGCCGTGATCGCCTCCGGGGTCAGCAACATTGTCTGGAATGCCGGGATCGCCCGCCTGGGCATCAGCCGCGCCGCCTTGTTCGTGAACTGGCTGCCGATCTTCGGCCTGCTGTTTGCGGCGCTGTTCCTTGACGAGCACGTCACGCTGACGCACGTCGCGGGGTTGGCCTGCGTGCTGGCCGGAACCTGGCTGGGATTACGCCGGGGGGCGCCCGTGGCGGGCCGCAATGCGGCCGCGAAGACTTGATCCACGGTACGCATCGCGGGAGGCCCGTGCCGGCCCGACCCGCGACGCCGTGAACGTTTAGCGCTGGTTCTTCAACAGCTTCGCGGCTTCGATCGCGAAGTAGGTCAGGATGCCATCGGCGCCGGCGCGTTTGAATGCCAGCAGGGCTTCCATCATGACCTTGTCGTGGTCCAGCCAGCCATTGGCGGCAGCGGCCTTGATCATGGCGTATTCGCCGCTGACCTGGTAGGCGAAGGTGGGCACGCGGAACGTGTCCTTGACCCGACGCAGCACGTCCAGGTAGGGCATGCCCGGCTTGACCATGACCATGTCGGCGCCTTCCTGCAGGTCGGCCGCGACTTCGCGCAGGGCTTCGTCGAGGTTGCCCGGGTCCATCTGGTAGGCCATCTTGTTGGACTTGCCCAGGTTGGTGGCCGAGCCCACGGCGTCGCGGAAGGGGCCATAGAAGGCGCTGGCGTATTTGGCTGAGTAAGCCATGATCTGCGTGTGGATATGGCCGTTGGCCTCCAGCGCGCGGCGCACGGCGCCGATGCGACCGTCCATCATGTCGCTGGGGGCGACCATGTCGACGCCCGCGGCGGCTTGAGTGAGCGCCTGCTTGACCAGGATCTCGACGGTGGCTTCGTTGATGACGTAGCCGTTGTCGTCGATGACGCCGTCCTGGCCGTGGCTGGTGTAGGGATCCAGCGCCACGTCGCACAGGATGCCAAGCTCGGGCACGTGGGCCTTCAGTTCGCGCACTACGCGAGGGATCAGGCCGTCGGGATTGGTGGCTTCGATGCCGTCGGGCGTCTTGAGCGAGGGATCGATGGCGGGAAAGAGCGCCAGCACGGGAATGCCCAGGTCGACGCATTCCTGCGCCACGGGCAGTAGCGTATCCAGCGAATAGCGCACCACGCCCGGCAGGGACGGCACGGCTTGCTGCAGGCCGGTTCCTTCGGCCACGAACACGGGGTAGATCAGATCGTTGACCGTCAGGGCGTTCTCGCGCACCAGGCGGCGGGTGAAGTCGTCGCGGCGCAGGCGGCGCGGGCGGGATACCGGGAATTCAGGGGAAATGATCTGCGGGTTCATGGTACGACCTTGGGAGAAATCCAGTTTTCTATGTGCGCGCCAGCCTCTTCCAGGCCGATGCGTTCCGGCGCAGAGAAGGGGATGGTGTGCAGGGCGCCAATATCGGCCAGATCCTTGCGCACGGAAAACACCGTGCGCACGCGCTGGCCATAGGGCAGCTTGTCGGCTTTGGTCAGGAGGGCCAGTACCGGGCGTCCGGTGGGCGCGATGAAATTGGCGAGGCGGCGGTCCAGTTCGGTGACGCCGCGGCGGATGTCGATGAGCAGCACGATGCCGGCCAGCGATTCGCGGTCGCGCAGGTAGCCGCCCAGGATGTCGGCCCACTTTTCCTTTTCGTCGCGGGCCACGGAGGCGTAGCCGTAGCCGGGCAGGTCGACGAGATAGCCGATGTGGCCTTCCGGGTTCAGCGGGTCGGGCAGGCTGAACATATTGATCAGGCGCGTGCGGCCTGGCGTCTTGCTCGAAAAGGCAAGGCGGCGCTGGTTGCACAGCACGTTGATGGCCGTGGACTTGCCGGCGTTGGAGCGGCCGACGAAGCAGACCTCGGGAGCGCCGGCGGCCGGCAGCTGGTCGAGGCGAGCCGCGGAAGTGAGGAAAGAGGCGCGATGTAGGAGGGACACGGGTGGCTTTGGATACGGTTGGTTTCGAGCCCTATTGTATAATCCGGCGTTTGCAACAGTGGTCCCCGTGCGCGGAGCCGTCTTTTTTGCTTACTGTTTAGCTTGCTGAACGCTTTATCCGGCAAGTTCGCAGCAACATCGCAGGCAGGAAGGCAAAACAGGTTCGATACGGTATTCCAGGGTGTGCGGGCAGGCGTGGGCGCCTTTTTGCGCCTTGATCGATGCGATCGTCGAGGTCTTCATGAAGCGTGTGCTGTCCCGGATGTTGGTTGCGAGCGGGCTGTTGCTCGGCGCCTCCGCCTTATCTACTACGAGTTTCGCCGCCGAAGGCGCTGCGGGCCCGGTAAAACCTGATGCCGCCAAGGGCGGACAGCTGTTTGACCAGGGTGATGCGGCCAGAGGCATCATCGCCTGTGCGTCCTGTCATGGCGCGGCGGGCAATAGCACCATCCCGGTGAATCCCAACCTGGCCGCGCAGTCCCACGAGTACCTGGCCAAGCAGTTGGCGGACTTCCAGGTCAAGCCCGGCGCCAAGTTGCCGGTGCGCAACGGTGCAGGCGGCAATCCCACCCCGATGACGGCTATGGCGCAGAACCTGACGCCCGCCGACATGCAGAACATCGCGCTGTACCTGGCGCAACAGCCGCTCAAGGAGCCCGCCACGGCCGGCCAGGAGAAGCTTGTTGATCTGGGTCAAAAGATCTGGCGCGGCGGCTTGCCGGATCGCAAGGTTCCGGCATGCGCCTCGTGCCATTCTGCCAATGGCGCCGGCATCCCCAGCCAGTACCCCCGGCTGTCGGGCCAGTTCCCCATGTATATCGAAGAACAGCTGAAGCTGTTCCGCAGTGGCGACCGTAAGAACGACGTGATGTTCGCCATCGCGGACCGCATGTCGGACGCCGACATCAAGGCCGTGTCGGACTACGCCGCCGGCCTGCGGTAGGCGCAAGCCCGCCACGCGCGCGGCTGGTCCGCGTTCTGCAAACTTAGCGCAGCGGAACCTCGTTCCGCCGCGCGCTGTCTATGAGGGGGGTAGCCGATAGCGCGGCCCCCCTTTTTTCATGAATTCGACCCGTACACACTCCCGTCCCTCCTTGCGCAGCTTGCCCGGCGATTTCTTCGAATTGCTGGGTTCGATGCGTTTTGCCGTCAGCCTGCTGATGTTCATCTGCGTGGCGAGCCTGGTCGGAACGGTGTTGCAGCAGAACCGCTCGTCCAACAATTACATCGATCAGTTCGGTCCGTTCTGGTTCGAGGTGTTCGACAAGTTCTCGATCTGGCATGTCTACAACAGCTGGTGGTTCCTGCTGATCATGGGGTTCCTGGTCGTGTCGACTTCGGTCTGCCTGATCCGCAACGCGCCCAAGATGCTGCGCGATGCGCGCTCGTTCCGCGAACATGTGCGCGCCAGCAGCCTGCGCGCCTTCCCGCACCGGGTGGAAACCGACGAGCCCACCGACGTGCCACAGACGGCCGCTGGCCTGAAGTCCCTGCTGGGCCGGCTGGGCTATGCCGTGCGCGAACGCCAGGATGCGGACGGGGTGCTGCTGGCGGCCAAGAAAGGCAGCGCCAACCGGCTGGGCTACGTGTTTGCCCACGCGGCCATGGTCATCATCTGTATTGGAGGCCTGCTGGACAGCGAACTGCCGGTGCGCTTGCAGGTCATGTTCGGCGGTAAGAAGCCCATCGTCGAAAACATGCTGATTTCGGAAGTCCCGGAAAGCGGCCGCCTGTCGGTCGACAATCCGAGCTTCCGCGCCAGTGTGCTGGTGCCTGAGGGCGGGCAGGCCAGCACGGCGGTCGTGATGGTGGGCGACGGCGCGCTGGTCCAGCCGATGCCCTTCACGCTCAAGCTCAAGAAATTCGTGGTGGACTATTACTCCACCGGCATGCCCAGCCGTTTCGCCAGCGAGGTGGAGGTCACTGATCCGGATACGGGCAAGACCTTCGATTCCACCATCGAGGTCAACGAGCCGCTGCGCTTCAAGGGCATGACCGTCTACCAGTCCAGTTTCGACGACGGCGGCAGTACGGTAACGCTGAAAGGCTATCCGCTAGTAGGATCTGAAATCGCTACTTTCGCAGTGGACGGCACCGTGGGCAAGAGCAGCGAAGTAACTGCTCACACCGCGCGCGGGGCGCGCAGCATGGGCGTCGAAATCACGGCGCTGCGCCCCATCAACGTAGAGGATCTCACCGGCGGCGCTCCCAAGGGCGGCAATCAGAGCTTTGCCGAGCATGTCGCTTCCGTCTCCGGCAGCGCCGCAGGCAAGAAGAACGAAAACCTGCGCAATGTCGGTCCCAGTGTCGAATACAAGCTGATCGACGACGCCGGCCAGGCCCATGAATTCCAGAACTACATGCTGCCTGTGGAGCTGGATGGTGCCAGCGTGTTCCTGGCGGGCGTGCGCAACAATGCCTCCGAACCCTTCCGCTATCTACGCATTCCGGCGGACGACGATAGTTCGATTGCCGAATTCATGCGGCTGCGGGCCACCCTGGCCGATCCGGCGGTGCGCCAGGAAGCCGCGCGCCGCTTCGCCGAGCGCAACAGCCCGTCGGGGACGGATCGTCAACCCCTGCAGACGGCCGCGGAGCGCGCGTTGGAAACCTTTGCCTCCGGCGGCTTGCAAGCCGTGGCCTCGTTCCTGCAGGCCAATACGCCGCCGCAAGACCTGGAACGGGCTGCCGACGTCGTGATCCGCCTGATCGGCGCCAGCATGAACGAATTGCGTGCCATCGAGCGCGAGCGCGCCGGCCTGCCCGCCGTGGCGACCGAGGGCCCGGACGGCGAGCGCGCCGCCGTGTGGTCGCGCCTGGCGGTGGCGGCACTGTCCGACCTGACCGTCTATCCGGCGCCCGTGTTCCTGTCGCTGGCCGATTTCAAGCACGTGCAAGCCAGCGTATTCCAGGTGAGCCGCACGCCCGGCAAGAACACCGTCTACCTGGGCAGCCTGCTGCTGGTCCTGGGCGTGTTCTCGATGTTCTATATTCGAGACCGCCGCATCTGGATCTGGATCAAGCCGCAAAACGGCGGCAGCAGCGTCCTGGCGGCCATGACGTCCCAGAAGCGTACACTCGACTTCAACCAGGAGTTTGAACGCTTCAAGCAGGCGCTGCTGCGCCAGAAGAGGTCTTAAGGTTTCCTATGTCCACTACGACCACTACGCATCCCTCGTCGCCGCAATCGCTGGCCGCCGCGCCGGATCAGCTCTGGCAGGACGCCCTGTCCGAAACCGGTGACGGCCGCGCGCAGCGCGGCAGGCCCGACTGGACCGACGTTGTCTTCTTCCTGTTGCTGGCAGTGGGCGCGGGCTTCGCCCTGAACCGCTACAGCAACGCGATGGACTATTACGAGAAGATCATCCTGTGCGGCACCGTGCCGGTGCTGGCCTGGATGGGCTGGCTGTGGCGCCCGCTGCGCCGCCTGATGGTTGCCTGTGCCATCGCGGCCGGACTGGCGCTGATGCTGTACGGCAATGATCTGGCCCGGGCCGAGCAGGTTTTCTTCCTGAAATACCTGTTCTCGTCGCAATCGGCCATTCTCTGGATGTGCGCGCTGTTTGCACTGGCCATGGCCTGCTACTGGATCGGCTTCTTCAGCCCCACCGCCGCGTGGCTCGGCACGGCCCTGACCTGGGGCGCGGTGTTTGCCGGCGTTACCGGTCTGCTGGTGCGGTGGCGCGAAGGGCACTTGATGGGGCCGGACCTGGGCCACATCCCGGTCAGTAACCTGTATGAAGTGTTCGTGCTCTTTGCGCTGATCACGGCACTGTTCTATCTCTATTACGAACGCAAGTACGCGACGCGCGCGCTGGGCGGCTTCGTGTTGCTGGTGGTCACGTCGGCGGTGGTTTTCCTGCTGTGGTATTCGTTCACGCGCGACGCCGGGCAGATCCAGCCGTTGGTGCCGGCGCTCAAGAGCTGGTGGATGAAACTGCACGTTCCGGCCAACTTCATCGGCTACGGCACTTTCTCGCTGGCGGCGATGGTGGGCTTTGCCTATCTGATCAAGCAGCACGGGCAGACCACGTCGTGGGCCAAGCTGGCGCCGTTGTTCGTGCTGGGCGTGCTGCTGTGCGCCGAGCCCATGGTGTTTCGCACCGATGGCCTGTCGGCCACCTGGATGCTGTATTTCGGTGTGGGCGCGGTGATCGTCGGCGCGATCCTGCTGGGGCGCCGCCGCATCGCCGCGGCACTGCCCTCGCTGGAAGTGCTGGACGACATCATGTATCGCGCCATCGCGATCGGCTTCGCGTTTTTCACCGTTGCTACGATCCTGGGCGCGCTGTGGGCGGCTGACGCCTGGGGTGCGTACTGGCAATGGGATCCGAAGGAAACCTGGGCGCTGATCGTCTGGCTCAACTACGCGGCCTGGCTGCACATGCGCCTGATCAAGGGCTTGCGCGGCACCATGGCGGCCTACTGGGCACTGATGGGCCTGCTTATCACGGGCTTTGCCTTCCTGGGCGTGAACATGTTCCTGTCGGGGCTGCACTCCTACGGCGAACTGTAGTTGCGCACAGCCTGTTCAGGTCGTCAGGACCACCATGACGGGCTGTGGCGAATAGGCCTTGAAGCCGGGCGCATTGATGGTGTTCTGCAGGGTCAGGCTGGTCATGCGAACGATGGGCGCGCCGCGTACCAGCATGGTGAACGCGCCCGTCATGTAGCGTGACTGGCCCATGAAGGTCTGCGAAATCAGTCCGCCGCCCACGCCGGCAGTATCGCCCAGCGTCACGGGTATCAGCGTTGCCATGTTGTGCACGGGCGCCGCCATCAACCATACGTTCCAGACCACGGGAATGCCCATGGCCGAGGTTGCCGTGTCGATATGCGGGATCGGCGGCACGGGGGTCTTGCAGACGTCTGGAACGCCCACGGCCAGGCTGGGCAACTGGCAGACAGCGAGCATGTTTATCTCCTTGCGCAAAAAGGGGGCGGCGATGCCGCGCGAGGTCAGGTGGGGGCGCGCCCGGCCGACCAGAGTTCGGCCTCAAGCAGGGGGGCGTCGTTTTCGATAATGCCGTGGCGCTGCGTCCAGCGCGTGCCTTGGGTCAATGCGCGATGCATGCGCGTGCGTTGGAAGGTGGCGTCGCGCAGGTCGGCCTGGCCCAGGTCGGCCAGCGAAAAGTCGGCGTCGGTCAGGTTGGCGCCGCGGAAATCGGTCTTGGCGCAACGCGCGCGCTGAAAAATGCACAGCGACAGGCTGGCGCCGCGCAGGGACGCGTCGTCCAGGGTCGCCTCGGCCCAGATGGAGCCGTCGAAGCGGCCGCCCTGCAGGTCGGCGCCGCTCAGATCCGCTTGCGGGAACAGCGCCTGTGGCGCGGAGGCGCCGGCAAAGCGCGCGCCGCGCAACGATGCACCCTTGAATCCGGCCTGCCGCAGATCTGCATTGCGGAAGTCCGCCGCATCCAGCTGACAGTCGGTGAAATGGCAGAGCGGGTACGCTTGCGAGGCAAAGTCCTGCGCCGCCAGATTGCATTCGATGAACATGGTGCTCTCCGCGTTGGCGCCTGCCAGCACGACGTTGCGCAGGTCCAACTGGTGAAACAGGGTGAAGCTCATCCACGCCCGAGATAGGTCGGCGCGCGCCAAGGCGCTGCGCGAGAATACCGAGCGCTCCAGGCGCGCAGCTCGAAAGCAGGCTTCTTCGAGCGCGGTGGAGTTGAAGGATGCTTCCCTCAGCTCGGCCTGATCCAGACTGGCCCGGCTCAGATCGCATTCGGTGAAGCTGATGCCATGGGCATGGCTGCCATCCAGCACGGCGCCGCGGGCCTGGCAGCGGAACAACCGCGCCGTGTCCAGGTTGGCGCCCGCGGCGTCCAGGCCGGTCAGCACGCAGTTGAGGAATTGACTGTCCTGCAACTGGCAATCGCTTAGCTTGGCGCCGCTCAAATCCACCTGGTCGAAAAATGCGCCCGCGAGATCCAGTCCGCGCAAGTCTTGGCCGGCCAGGCTGACGTGCGCTATCGGTTCGCCATGGCGTACCTGGTCCAGCAATTGATCCCGCTTCATGAGGCGTTCTCCGGCTGCCGGGCAGGCCAGAGCTTGGCGCCCTGGACGTAGGCGTCGTGCAGCCCGGTGCTGCCGTCCATCTGCGCTTGCGCGACATCCGCGCGAAAGAGGTTGGCGCCCGTCAGGTCGGCGCGCAGCAAGACGGCCTTGCCGAGCAAGCTGTTGATCAAGTTGGCGTTGCGCAGGCGCGCGCCCGAGAAATCGGTGCGCACGAAGTGCGTGTCGGGGGCGGCCGCGCCGGTAAGGTCGGCCTCCCGCAAGCGGCAGTTCGAGAAGTCGCTCGCCGCGAGCTGCGCGCCGCGCATGTCTGCCCGATCGAGCATTGCGCCGCGCATGCTGCCCACTTTGAACTGCATGCCACGCAGGCATGCCCCGGCAAGCTCGACGCGGCCGGCGAAGGCGCAGCCATCGAGCGTGGCGTTCTCCAGGCTGAAGCGGCCGGAAAACTCCACATCCATGAAGCTCACGCGCTGCAGGTCCGCGCGGGAAAAGTCGGCGTTCGCGATTGTTCCCTGCATGAACACGCATTGATTCAACCGCGCGTCGTGAAAGCGGCAGTCTTCGAAGACTGCCGTCATCGCGGCCCACTGTTCGAACGATGCGCCGCGCAGATCGCAGCCTCGCAGGCGTGCCTGGTTCAATCGTCCGAGCCGCCACGTGCTGCCGGCAAAGCTGCATGCCTCGCAGCTTGCATGGTCCCAGATGGTCTCCGCAATCCGGCTTTCGCTGAAGTCCGTCTGGAAGCATTGCGTGCGTCCCAGGTTGGCGCGCGACATATTGGCGCCGCGCAGGCTGGCGCGCGTCAGGTCGGCGCCCGCCAGCACGGCATCGGTAAGGTTGCTGCCATCCAGCCGCGCGTCCACAAGCTTGGCGCCCGCCAGAATGGCGCGCTGGAAGTCGGCGCCGGAAAGGTCCAGGCCGCTCAGGTCCGCACCGGTCAGGTTCATGTCCCGGCAGTCCCGGTTGCCCTTCAGCCGCGCTTCCAGCTTCATGCGGGTGCGCCGCGCACGCAGCGGTGGCATGGGCGGGGGCGGCGCGAACTGGTGCGCCGATTGCTGATAGGCCTGATGCACTTGGGGGGCCAGCGTTTCGCTGAGCGGAGGCGGCGCGCCGTCGCCATTCTGCCCGGCTCGCTTGGCCTGTGTATGAGGATTGGCGTCAAAGTCGGCAATGTGCCGCTTCACCACGCGGGGATCGAAACCCGCCGGAAGTTTGCCGTCATTGTCCAGCTTGCGCAGCGCGTCGATGTCGACACCCGAGACTTCGGCCATGGATGGTAGGTTGGGATCGGCCAGCGCCCTGGCGGCGGTGCCTCCGGACAGGCGCTTGGCCTCCTCCAGTTCCTGTTGCATGCGCTGGATCGTGTTGGGCAGGTCGGACAGCCGTGGCGCTTGAGGCGGCGGTTCTAGCGGCGCCATGTACAAGTCGGGATCCAGACCCTGGGCGAGCAGGGATTCGCGCTCTCGGGCATGCCGCCGCGCGGCGCCGGCATAAAGGTTGCGCTGCGAGGGGCGCTGGGCAACGGCTTCCATTGCGGCTTGCGGCAGTTCGCCGCAGATGTCTTCCGGCACCAGCTGAGCGTCATGCAGGGCGTAGACGGCGCCGAGATCGGGATCAAGGCGCTGTTCCAGCACCCTTTGATAGTGCGCCGCATCGCGCGCCTGGCCCGCATGTTCCAGTGCCGGCATGATGTAGAGGATGTCGGCTGCATCGTCTTCGAGCACCGCCAGCGCGCCGTGCCAGATCAGCGCGAGCTGATTGCGCTCGGGAAAGAACCAGGCCGTGGTGAGGCGCAATGCGACTTCTTCAAGTGCGCTGCCATCCGCTTGGCGGCTGACGAAACAACGGGCGTGCCAATCGGGCAGACGGCCGCGTTGCAGCGGCTGGTCGGGATGCATGTTCCACAATTCGTATTCCATGCCGCCAGCCAGCGCCGCGTTGGGAGCGCCCCATTGATCGGGGGGCGCGGCATTGAAGAAGCGCCAGTCCATGTCGGACGCGAACCCCGGGAAGTCATGCTCCAGCCATTGCTGGCCATACTGGCGGCCTAGCCGCGCAGCTCGTTGCGGACTGTCCATGGGCAAGGCCGTGAAGCCGGCGGGAGCCACGCGCTGAGCGGGCGAAGCAATGCGCTCATGCGGGCTTTCGATATTGGGTAGCCGGCGCACGCGCACGCCGTTGATGTCTTCGTCCTGCGCGCCAATGCCTAGCGGATTGTCGGTGCAGCTCGGGCCGCCGTAAGCATGCCGCCAGTCCAGGCGCATGCGATCGAAGGGCTGCGGGTCGGAGGCCTTGCCGTCTACCCAGTAGCGGTCGCCGAATACCAGCAGCGACTTGTCGATCGCGCCGACCTTCAGGCGTACCGCACAGGCGCCGGGGTGGGCCGGATCATGCGGATAAGCGTGGCCCGAGACGAGCACTTCCGGACAAAGCTTGGGCGTGGCCAGGTCCAGCAGACCGCCGGCCTCGGCTCCAGCCAGTTTCCAGAGCTCCTGGTCCATGAGCAGCATGGGCGTGCGGCCAATGTCGACCAGCGCGAACACCGCCACGCCCAACACGTCGCGGCGTTGCCAACGGTAGGGACGAGTCAGCACTCCCAGGCGGAACGGCTTGATGGTCTTCATGGCTATCCCGTGGCCTGGTCCACGGCGACTTCACGGCTTGCCGGATCGACGCGCACCTGGATGGTCTTGCCTGCGCTGAAATCGGCAAGGTGCAGCGGCGATAGCGGGACGCTGAGCGTGCGTGAGAGAGCGGGCGTGGCGCTGGTTGCAGCGACTTCCAGGTCCAGTTCGACGATGAAGTAGAGCGTATCGCCGATGCGGCGCCGCGTGTCGCGCGCAGCGGTCACGAGCGCCGTGCTGGCGACGCCGTGGGCGCGCACGGCATCCTGCCGCTGCACGTCCCGGCGTCCCGCCGCGCGCCGCTGGCGCTCGCGCCACAACATATACGCTGCCTGCGCCAGGGATAGCAGCAAGCCCAGCCATACCCACTTTGCCCAGCTTGGCCATGCATCGAAGAAGTCGGACATGGGGGTCTCAGATGATGCTCCAGAGGCCAACCATCGACGCGCCCAGGCCGACCTTTTCCGCGGCGACGGCGTCGAACTGATAACTGGCGCCCGTGGTGCGGTAGGACACCATCTGGCCGATGCTGCTGACCATGGCGTAGTTGGTGAAGGAGATGTTCAGCATGACCGTCGTGCGGAACAAGGCCAGGCGGTGCATGCCGAATTCCGCTTTGGCTACCGCGAGGCCTATGGAGAACGGCGTGGCCTGCAGCCAGCTTTCCTTGGAAAGATCCTTGACGTTGGCCGCGTCCATCACGACGTCGGCGGGTGTCTTCAACGTTATGTTGCCGTCCGCTTTGACCAGCACGGTGGATCCCACGGACTCCATGTCTATCTTGCCCTTGGCCTTGAGATCCATGGTGGAGGTTTCGGATTCCACCCACATCGCGGTCTTGGCCTTGACGTCCATGTTCGCGTCGGTCGAAAGCAGTTCGACTTTGCCCTTGGCCTTTTCGGTCAGCGCGCCCGTCTTCACGTGGTGCAGCGAATCGCCCTCGTTCACGTAGACCTGTTCGCCGTTCTTCAGCGTTTCCTTGAAGAGGCCGGTGATCTCGCGTTCCTCGCCCTTGGCTGCGACCGTGGTCTTCAAGCCGTTGTCGAACTTCTCATCCATCAGGCCGTCTTTCACATTGACGGTGCGAGATGCCTTGACGGTGTATTCCTCGTGTCCCTTGACGAAGACGTCGCGCCGCTTTTCCACGCGCAGATTGTCGGTACCGGTGACCTTGATGTCGCGGTTGCCGCCAATCTTGGTGGTGTCGTTATCGCCGATGGTGGTGGTGCGGTTTTCGTCCGTCGAGTGGAATTCGTTGGCTTCCACTTCGGTGCACAGTTCACGCTCAGCGTGCAGCCAGATGCGTTCACTGCCGCTTTTGTCTTCGAACATGAGCGCATTCGCCGTCGCGGGCGTGCCGCTCTTGGAACGGCTCAGAAAGCCGCTTTGCGTGGCGTTGTCCGGCAGATCCCAAGGCGGCAGATTGTTGGCATTGAAGACACGACCGATCACGATGGGGCGGTCCGGCTGGCCACCGATGAAGTCGACGATCACTTCGTCGCGCACGCGCGGCAGCTGGATGCCGCCAAATCCGCCACCAGCCCACGGGCTGGAAACCCGCACCCAGCACGAGCTGTTCTCATCCTTCTTGCCATAGCGGTCCCAATGGAACTGCACTTTGACGCGGCCCATCTTGTCGGTCCAGATTTCTTCGCCTTCCTTGCCCACCACGGTCGCGGTCTGCGGGCCATGGGTGCGGGGGATGGGGGTAACGCGTGGCGCGCGGAATTGCGTGCTGGATGGCAGCACCACGAACTCCAGGTCGAAATCTCCCGGATCGGGCTGGCCGCTGGCGTAGCCTGTTTCACGGATCCTGTAGTAGGTGCTGACGACGAGATACTCGCGGTTCTCGGCCTGGCGCGGATGATTGCGCAGCGTGAAGAGGTGTCCCGTGGCCAGCCCGCGGGCATTGGAGCCGCCCGTGCTTTGTTCCTTCCTGCATTGCAGGTCCTCGAGCCGCACGCGCGTGTAATGCTCCGCGTCATCGGGGTTGGTGTAGCCGCCTTGCCATTCATACATCTCCAGGTCGCCGTGGTCATGCGCGCCCGGATTGTTGCGGCGCGCTTCCAGGCTGGCCGCGGGCGTGAGCGGGTGGTAGTCGGTGGTGGCGAATGCGCCGGGCGTGATCTGTTCGGCCACTTCCCACTTGTAGACATGGTCTTCGCGCGGGATGGTGATGCGGTCGGGCCCGTAGTAGGGGATCTGCTCGTAGCCGGCGACAGGTTCGTGCTGCGTGATGTCGTCGGTGAGTACCAGCGTGTGCTTGCCTTTATCGTGCTTGAACCAGAAGTAGATGCCTTCATGCTCCATCAAGCGGCTGATGAAGGCATAGTCGGTCTCCTGATACTGAACGCAGTATTCCCAGTTGCGGTAGCTGTCCACCAGCTTGAACTCGACGGGGTAGTCATAGTCCTTCAGCACTTCACGAATGACGTCGGGCACGTTCTTGTTCTGGAATATCTTGTTGTCCGAGGTCTGGGTCAGGTACCAGAGCCACGGCCGCACCGTGGCGCGGTAGATCGTGTAGCGCGAGGTGTTGTTCTCGCGGCCCACCAGCACGCAGCGCGTAATGTGTCCGCCGAGATAGCGCGGCTTGGCGGCGCCCGTTTCGATCTCCAGCGTCAGCGGCTTGCCCAGCAGGGATTTCATGTCCAGTGAATAGGACTCCGAGACCAATTCGATCTCCAGCTCGAACAGCTGCGAAAGGCTTTCGGCGCCATGCATGGCGCGGAACTTCAGAGCCTCGGGCGGCAGGGGCGTATGCGCCTTGACGACACGTTCGCTCGGCACGTTGCGGTCCATCTCACCGTCTCCTTATGAGAATGCTTCGCCTGTTGCTGCGTGTGCTGCTTTGGATTTCCGCGCGGGCGCGCAGGGCGCGTCGCGATGACTGCAATGGGATGAAAGGCCACGCGATGGGGCCGCTTGCAAAGGGTGGGCAAAGGCTCGTCACGAGCGGGCCTGCCACCGGGGAATTCTGTCTCTGAGTCTGTAGCGCGCCGGTCTGCCGCCAGCGTGAGCGCCGATTGTAGGCAGCGCGCAAAGCGCGCGAGAAGCGCAATCACATGCTTTTGTGTTTTTTACGCTTCGGTAACAGTCCTTCCGTGTCGTGGCCGTTTCCGTAAGGTCTGTGTCTAAAAATCAATGCAGCAGGGAGACAAGTGTTCAATTGTTTACTCGGGTGTTAGCTATCTGTAAGAAAAATCTGGAGTTGTTAGGTTGCCGTTGCATGCGGAAAGACATGCCTAGAATTCACCCTTCCGTGAAGCAGCGCGGAGCGTAGTGGTTGTATCCAGGCAGCATCCCAGCAGGCATTTAAGTGATGACTATGGAATTCGCCGACATCCTCAATACACTCGATTCACGTCTGCCCTGCGGGGAAGACCTCGAATACGACGCCGACTTCCTGCAGCTGCAGCAAGCCGCGGCGGGCCGCGACGAACAGCAGTTCGGCTCGACCATCATTGCCGCGCAGCCGCCTGACTGGCGCGAGGTGGAACGCCTGGCGCGCGCGCTGCTGGAGCGCACCCGCGATCTGCGCATCATCGCCCTATTGACCTCCGCCTGGACCGAAATCCGCGGCCTGCCAGGCTACAGCGATGGTCTCGCGCTGGCCGTGGACACCCTGGAGCGCTATTGGGAGCCAGTGCATCCCCGGTTGGACAGCGTCGGCGAAAACGACCCCATGCCCCGCATGAACGCGCTGGCCGCCTTTGGCGACATGCAAGGCTGCGCGCGCAGCGTGCGCTCGGCCAGCCTGGTCAGTGGCGTGCACGGACAACTGAGCCTACGCGATACCGAGGCTTTGCTCGATGGCAGCCGCCAGGATGCCGATGCCTATCCGGGCGGACGGCCTCGCCTGGTGGAACGCTTGCGCCAGGCCTGGGCGCAAGGCAACACGGATGTGCACGCGTTGCAGTCCGCCGCCGAAGCGCTGCGGCGCATGCAGAAGCTCGTGACGGACAAACTGGGTGCGTCGTGGACGCCGGATTACGCCGCCATGCTGCGCACCCTGGATCTCGTGTTGGACGCGACGCGGGACTCGTACCCTGCACAGCCCGCGGAACCCCTCGCGGACGAAGCGCGGGCGGAAGACCCGCCCGCAGCGGGCGCGCAGGCCGCTGCAACGGCGGGCGGACCGGGGCGCAGGCAGGACCTGCCCATCCAGTCACGCGACGAGGCCGTGGCGATGCTGTCCAAGGTGTGCGCGTACTTCGAGGCCAATGAGCCCGGCCATCCAGCGCCATATCTCATCCGCCGCGCCCAGCAGCTCATACCGATGAGCTTTCACGACATCATCAGGAATCTGGCGCCCCAAGGCCTGGAGCAGTTCGAGGCGTGGTTGCCGCGGGCGGAAGCAAACCGGCAGGAACCCTGAGGCGGGCCAGCCGCCGCACCAACAAGAGGAGACGACACCATGGCGACCAGCCTGAAGGGAAGCGGCCAGAAGTTCATCGCAAGAAACCGCGCGCCGCGGGTGCAGATCGAGTACGACGTGGAGATCTATGGCGCGGAGCGCAAGATTCAGCTGCCGTTCGTGATGGGCGTGCTGGCGGATCTGGCCGGCAAGTCTGAAACGCCGCAGCCGGACGTGGGCGAGCGCAAATTCCTGGACATCGATATCGATAACTTCGATGAACGCATGCGCTCCATCCAGCCGCGCGCGGCGTTCCAGGTACCCAACACGCTGACCGGCGAAGGCAATCTGAACGTGGATATCACGTTCGAGAGCATCGACGATTTTTCTCCCGCCACCGTTGCCAGAAAGGTCGGGGCGCTGAATGAACTGCTCAGCGCGCGCACACAGCTGGCCAATCTGCTGACCTACATGGACGGCAAGACCGGGGCCGAGGAACTGATCGGCAGCGTGCTCAAGAATCCGGCGCTGATGAACGCGCTGGCGGCCGCGCCGAAGCCGCAAGAGGAAACGCGGGCATCCGACGCCCCGGATCCGGCCGCCTGATATCCGCTCGAATCGATTTTCGGAGAATGCCATGACCGCAGTGGCCAAACGCGCCGACGCGCGCGCTGTCGAGACCTTGCAGGCGGATGACTTGTCCGCCCTGCTGAAGAAGGAATTCAAGCCCAAGACCGAGCAGGCGCAGGAGGCAGTGGAACATGCCGTGCGCACGCTGGCGCACCAGGCGCTGGAGAACAGCGGCGTCGGCCTGTCCTCGGACGCCTATCGCACCATCCAGGCCATCATCGCCGAGATCGATCGAAAGATGTCGGAGCAGATCAATCGCGTGATGCATCACCCCGATTTCCAGCAGTTGGAGGGGGCGTGGCGCGGCCTGCATTACCTCGTCACCAACACAGAAACCGACGAACTCCTGAAGATCCGCGTGATGTGCATGTCCAAGGCGGAACTGGGCCGCACGCTTAAACGGCACAAGGGCGTGGGCTGGGATCAGAGCCCCATCTTCAAGCGTGTGTATGAGGAAGAGTACGGCCAGTTCGGCGGAGAGCCCATCGGCTGCCTGGTCGGCGATTATTACTTCGATCACAGCCCGCCCGACGTAGAGCTGCTGGGAGAAATTGCCAAGATATCTTCGGCTGCGCATTGCCCCTTCATTGCGGGCGCTTCGCCCAACGTGATGCAGATGGATTCCTGGCAGGAGCTCGCCAACCCGCGCGACTTGACCAAGATATTCACCAACACCGAGTACGCGGCTTGGCGCAGCCTGCGGGAGTCGGAAGATTCCCGCTACATCGGTTTGGCGATGCCGCGATTCCTGGCCCGGCTGCCTTATGGCGCGCGGACCAATCCTGTGGACGAGTTCGACTTCGAGGAAGACACCGACGGCGCGAACCACGATCGCTACACCTGGACCAATTCCGCGTATGCCATGGCGGCCAACGTGAACCGCTCGTTCAAGCTGTACGGTTGGTGCACCTCGATCCGTGGCGTGGAGTCGGGCGGCGCCGTGGAGAACCTGCCGTGCCATAGCTTTCCCACGGATGACGGTGGCGTGGACCTGAAGTGTCCGACCGAGATCGCCATCAGCGACCGGCGCGAAGCCGAACTGGCCAAGAACGGTTTCATGCCGCTGGTGCACCGGAAGAACTCCGATTTTGCCGCCTTCATCGGCGCGCAGTCGCTGCAAAAACCGCATGACTATTACGAGGCTGATGCCTCGGCCAACGCCAAGCTCGCCGCGCGCCTGCCCTACCTGTTTGCATGCTGCCGCTTCGCCCACTACCTGAAGTGCATCGTGCGCGACAAGATCGGTTCGTTCCGCGAGCGCGACGACATGGAGCGCTGGTTGAACGACTGGATCATGAATTACGTCGACGGCGATCCGGTGAACTCTTCCCAGGAAACCAAGGCGCGCAAGCCGCTGGCCGCCGCCGAGGTGCAGGTGCAGGAGATCGAGGACAACCCGGGCTATTACTCCGCCAAATTTTTCTTGCGGCCGCACTATCAGCTGGAAGGGCTGACGGTGTCGCTGCGGCTGGTTTCCAAGCTGCCCTCGCTCAAACAGAACGAAGGCTGAGTGGAGCTGACAAGTCGGGGTGCGACCGCGCCCCATAACTCCGGGAGACAGATGTGGCAGTGGACATGTTCATGAAAATCGATGGAGCCAATGGCGAATCCAAGGACGCCAACCACAAAGACTGGACCGACATCGTGTCCTTCTCGTGGGGAGCCACTCAGCCAGGCAACCTGGCCAGCGGCGGCGGCCTGGGCGCGGGCAAGGCCAGCTTCAACGACCTGCACGTGGTGGCGCGGATCGACAAGGCTGCGCCGGCCGTGATGAAGCACTGCGCCAGCGGCAAGCATCTCAGCAAGATCGAGTTGTCCATGTGCAAGGCGGGCGGCGAGCAGATCGAGTATTCCAAGATCACGCTGGAGGACGTGCTGGTGTCGTCGGTGCAGATTTCCGGCGACCGCAGCGCCGAAGGCGTGGTGGTGAACTTTGCCTTCCAGGCGGCCAAGGTCAAGCAGCAGTACTGGGAGCAGACCGACAAGGGCGGCAAGGGCGCCGAAAGCCTGGTGGCCTGGGACATCAAGCAGAACAAGGAAGTGGGCTAGGACGGGGCGCCCATGTCCATCGCTGCCGTTCCTTTCGGCGCATTGAGCCTGGCCGGCCAGTTGGACGAGCTGCAGGCGCAGGTGCGCCGGCAGCCCGCCGACGCGGACCTGCGCGCCCAGCTGTTCCAGCTGCTGGCGGTGCAGGGCGATTGGGCGCGCGCGGCCGAGCAACTCAACGTCTGCGGGCATCTCAATGCGCAGGCCCGTCCGACGCAGGTGCTCTACGCCAGCGCCATCGCGGCGGAACGCGAGCGCGAATCCGTGCTTGGCGGACAGGCTGAACCCGCTCTGCTGGACGAACCGTGCGATTGGTTGCGGGCCATGATATCGGCGCTGCGCCTGGATGGGACGTCGCCGGCTCAAGCCGCGGAACTGCGTGGCAAGGCCTTTGAGGACGCCGGTGCGCGGGGGGGGGCGCTGGAGGTGGCTACGCAAGAAGCCGCTCAGCCGTTCCAGTGGATCTGCGATGCGGACAGCCGCCTCGGGCCGGTATTCGAGTTCCTGGCCGGAGGACGTTACGTCTGGCTGCCCTTCGCCGCACTCAAGCGCGTCCGTTTGCTCGCGCCCGAGGGCCTGTGCGACTTGATCTGGGCGCAAGCCGAGATCGAGCTGGATGACGGGCGGGTGCGGCAGGGGCTGGTGCCAGCGCGCTATCCGGCGGCGCCGGGCGCCCGCATGGCCGAACTGTCGGACTCGGCCAAGCTGGGCAGGACGACCGACTGGCGCGCCTTGCATGGCGACACCTATGCGGGCGTGGGGCAGAAAATGTGGCTGACCGATGCCGCGGAAACTGCACTGCTCGAGGTCCGTAGCCTGGAGCTGGCGTAATGGGCCACGCTGATCGTCCCGGCGCTTGGGAGCCGCTGTCGCGTGGCCAGCGCGCCGCGCGGGACCGCCTGCAGCCGTCGCTGCTGGATCGCCTGATGGACAACGATCCCGCCAAGCGCGAGGAGCCGCGGGAAAACGCCATGCTGACGCATGAGGCGCTGCGCGCGGCCGTGCTGCGGGACCTGCGCTGGCTACTCAATACCGTCAACTTGCAGGCGTCCCAGGACCTGTCGGCGCATCGGCCCGTGGCCACCTCGACGCTCAATTTCGGTGTGCGCGCCATGGCGGGCAAGCGCATGTCGGAGATCGACTGGATCGATGTCGAAGAGTCGATCCGCGAAGCGATATCCGCCTTCGAGCCGCGCATCCTGGATTCATCGGTCGAAGTGCGTTGCGTGTCGGATGCGGGCACGCTGGAGCATCACAACGTACTGAGCCTGGAAATACGCGGCATGCTGTGGTGCGTGCCGCAGCCGCTCGAGTTCCTGTTCCGCACGGATATCGACCTGGAGAGCGGCCACATGGATCTGCGCGATCTGGGTGGTGCCTGATGGACGACCGTTTGCTGGATTACTACAACCGGGAGCTGGTCTATCTGCGGGAACTGGGCGCGGAGTTTGCTCAGGCTCATCCCAAGGTGGCGGGCCGATTGGGCATGAACGCCACTGAAGTGGCCGATCCTTACGTCGAGCGCTTGCTCGAGGGCTTCAGCTTTCTGACCGCCCGCATCCACATGAAGATGGATGCCGAGTTTCCGCGTTTTTCGCAGCGGCTGCTGGAGGTGGTGTACCCCAATTACCTGGCGCCCACGCCGGCCATGGCCATCGTGCAGTTCTCCCCCAGCATGAACGAGGGAACACTGGCGGGAGGGTTCGAGCTGCCTCGCGGTACGCTGCTGCGCGGCCGCGTGGCGCGTGGCGAGCAGACGCCCTGCGACTTTACGACTGGCCACGCCGTGCGCCTGTGGCCCCTGCAGGTCACGCAGGCGGAGTTCACTGCGGCGCCGCAGGATCTACCACTGGCGCGATTGGGCCTCACGGGGCGGGCCGCGCGCGTGCTGAGCGCGCTGCGCATCCGGATAGAGGTCTGCGGGGGGCAGCGGCTGGAGGACCTGGACCTGGATCAGCTGGTCTTCCACTTGAATGGGCAGGACCTGCAGATGCAGCGCCTATTGGAAGTCGTGATGGGCCACACCGTGGCGGTATTGGGTCACGACACCGCGCGCCCGGTCGGCTGGATCAATAGCCTGGCCGCAAGCGCGGTGCGCCACGAAGGCTTTGCCGATGACCAGGCCCTGTTGCCGGGCGATGCCCGGGTGTTCCAGGGTTATCGCCTGCTGCAGGAGTACTTCGCGTTCGCGCAGCGCTATCTGTTCTTCAGCGTTAACGGGTTGAAGCAAGGCTTGCGCACTCCTGCGATGCCGCAGGGCGCGCAGCGCGAGACCCGCGCGTTCGACCTGACCCTCCTGTTTTCGATGGCGGCGCCGGAACTGGAAGGCGCGATATCGGCCGCCAACCTGGCGCTGAATTGCGCTCCGGTGATCAACCTGTTCGCCAAGCGGGCGGACCGGGTGGCGGTAACGCCCCGGACCGCCGAGTACCACGTGGTAATCGACCGCAGCCGTCCGCTGGACTACGAGGTCTACGGCGTGACGCGCGTCGCGGGGCATGCTTCCGCCCAGCGCCAGGAGCAGGAGTTCCGGCCGTTCTACGGGTCGCTGGGCAGCGATCCGGACGAACATGGCGCATATTTTTCCATGCGCCGCGAACCGCGGCTGGTGTCCGACACGGCGCAACGCAACGGTACTCGTAGCGGCTACCTGGGCAGCGAGGTGTTCCTGTCGTTGGTGGACAGGCAGGAGGCACCGTTCTCCGGCGATCTGCGTCACTTGACCTTGGAAACCTTGTGCACGAACCGGGACCTGGCGCTGCTGTTGCCGCTGGGCGGCGATACCGACATGACCTTGCGCGTATCGGCGCCGGTACGCGCGGTAAAGGTGCTGCATGGGCCTACGCGGCCGCGCGCGGCGCTGGCGGAGAATGCCGCTACCTGGCATCTGATCAGCCACCTGGGCCTGAATTACCTCAGCCTGACCGATCTGGATGCGGAGCAGGGGGCCCAGACCTTGCGCGAAATGCTGCACGTCTACGGCCACTTGGCGGAACCCGCGGTGCGCCGTCATATCTCCGGGCTTCGGCATGTCAGTGCGACGCCCGTGCATCACCGCCTGCCCGTGCCCGGCCCCATCGTTCATGGGCGGGGCGTTCGCATCGCCTTGCAGGTGGACGAGGCCGCGTTTTCGGGCATCAGCCCCTATCTGTTTGGCGCCGTGCTGGAGCAGTTTTTCGCGCGCCATGTATCGATCAACTTGATGTCGGAGCTGGTCCTTTCGACCTTGCAGCGTGGCGAGATAGCCCGCTACCGACCCCGCATGGGGCGTCGGCCCGTGGTCTAGGCCAGCGTTCGCCAAGCACAGGAGCGCATGATGAAGTCCGCCGCACGTTTGAACCGCATGGCCTACGATCCCGTCCATTTGCTGGGCGAGCTGCTGCACCGCGAACCCGACGGCAGCTATGCCGTTGCCTGCGACGGCCGGGTCTGGACCGTGCAGAGAGCGGCCAGCTGCCTGTTGGAGCCTCAGCCCGGGGACGAGGTGCTGATCAGCGGCCCGGATCCCGCGCGGATCTACCTGATCGCCGTAACCGTGCAAGCCGACGCGACGCGCAGCACGATGCAAGCCGAGGGCGACCTGATATTGCGTTCATGCACGGGGGACGTGCTGCTGGAGAGCGGGCGCGCCGTGCGAGTGCGCACACCCGACTATGCGATAGAGGCGGAGGACGAACGCCATACTTGCGGACGCATTCGCATGGTGGCGAAGCAATTGCATGCCACCGTGGGCGAGGTGCGACTGGTGGGCCGCAGTTACGAAGCCGTGCTGGACCGCCTGACCGTGATGGCGCGGCTGTCGCTGCGCAGCGTCAGCGAGATGGATCAGGTGCGCGCCGGTGCGATCGATTTCCAGGCCGATCACACGGCGCGGCTGCACGCGGCCTATACGGTGGTGACGGGCGGGGACCTGGTCAAGGTGGACGCCAAGCAGATCCACATGGGGTAGGACGGTGGATATCGCCCAATCCGCCCCTCCTGCCGTCCGCCCGCCCGCTACGCCATCCGACGTGCTGGCGCGGTGGTGGCGCGCGGTGGAGCGCGAACCGCATGCCCACGATCTGTTCCATGCCTTGCGCTGGATAGACGCGCTGTCCGGGGCGCGTAAGCCCCTGGGACGCGACACGGTGGCGCGCCACGAACCCGTCCGGCTGCGGCAGGAACCGTCGATGGCGTTTGCGCCGTCCACCGTGGCAAGCGCGCGCGCCGCCGAAGGCGGACGGCCCGCGGAGCTGTCGATATACAGTTTCGGCCTGTTCGGCCCGAATGGCCCCTTGCCCCTGCACCTGACCGAGCACGCCCGCGAGCGCATGGCGCATCATGGGGACCGCACGCTGTCGGCATTTGCAGACGTGTTCCATCACCGGCTCATCCTGCTGTTCTACCGCGCCTGGGCAGACGCCCAGAGCACGGTCAGCCTGGACCGTAAGGACGAGCGCTTCACGCGTTACGTGGCCAGCCTGTTGCATATGGGCGAGCCGTCGATGCGGCGCCGCGACGCCGTGCTGGACCATGCCAAGTACTTCATGGCGGGCCATCTGACGCGACAGACCCGGAATCCCGAAGGCCTCAAACACATCCTGCAGTCGTTCTTCGGCCTGCCAGTACGTATCCGCGAGTTCGTGCCGCAGTGGATCCGGCTGGAGCCCGAGCAGCGCTTGGGCTTGGGCGGTTGCTCGGGGCTGGGGCGCGACACGGTACTGGGGGTGGCGGTGCGCGATGCCCAGCACAAGTTCCGCATTGAAATTGGTCCCCTGGCGCTTGAGGATTACCAGAGCTTCCTCCCTGGGGGCACGCGCGCCCGTCAGCTGACACATTGGGTCCGGCACTACATCGGCATGGAGCTGGCCTGGGACCTGAGGCCGGTTTTGCGCGCGCCGGATGCGCGCGGATTGACCCTGGGCGCGCAGCGTCCGCTGGGCCTGGCCTCGTGGCTGGGTAAGCGGCGGCCGGAGCAAGGTGCGGCGCGCGATCTCCTGCTGGACTATGAAAGCCGCGGCAGCGCCCCGCAACGTGGCCGTCCTCGGGCCTCCACCTCAACGACTGCGCGCGCCTGACGCGCCCACATGCCATGTCGGATATCGGCCGCATCGACCTCTTCGGAAAACTCAATCCGCTGCTCTACCAGACGCTGGAGGGCGCCACTGCGTTCTGCAAGCTGCGCGGCAATCCCTATGTCGAGCTGGTGCATTGGATGCATCAGATCCTGCACGCGCAGGACAGCGACCTGCATCGGATCGCTCGCCGCTTCGAACTTGATATGGGCAGATTGCAGGCCGATCTGACGGCGGAACTGGACCGCCTGCCGGCGGGGGCGGGCTCGGTCTCCGACCTGTCCGAACATATTGATCACGCGGTCGAGAGAGCCTGGGTGCTGGGATCGCTGCGCTATGGCTCGGCGCGCATCCGCAGCGCGCATCTCCTGGCGGGCCTGACCCGCACCTATGCGCTGCGACATGTGCTGGTGGGCATGTCCGGGCAGTTCTCGAAGATTGCGCCGGATACGCTGCTGGAACAGCTGGAAGAGATCGTGCAGGGATCCCCGGAGGGCACGGGCCAAACCGAGCCCGCTTCCGCCGCGGCCGGGCCGCCGGACGAGGGCGGGTCTGCGCTTGGGCGATTCGCCGTGGACCTGACCGCCAGGGCGCGCGAGGGGGCGATCGATCCGGTGTCGGGGCGCGACGAGGAAATCCGCCAGCTCATCGACGTGCTGATGCGGCGCCGCCAGAACAATCCGCTGCTGGCCGGAGAAGCCGGTGTGGGCAAGACGGCCGTCGTGGAAGGCCTGGCGCTGCGCTTGGCAGCGGGCGAGGTGCCGCCGCAACTGCGCGACGTCGCGCTGTATCTGCTCGATATAGGCCTGTTGCAGGCGGGCGCGGGTGTGAAGGGCGAGTTCGAGCAACGGTTGCGCAGCGTTATCGACGAGGTGCAGGCCAGCGAGAGGCCCATCGTATTGTTCATCGATGAAATCCACACGCTGGTGGGCGCCGGTGGCGCCGCGGGCACGGGCGACGCGGCCAACCTGTTGAAGCCTGCGCTAGCGCGCGGAGAGCTACGCACCATCGGGGCCACGACCTGGTCGGAATACAAGAAGTACATCGAGAAGGATCCTGCGCTCAGCCGCCGCTTCCAGGTCATACAGGTGCACGAACCCGATGAGGCGCGCGCCTTCGGCATGTTGCGCGGGCTTGCCGAAACGCTACAGGCGCATCATGGCGTGCTGGTGCTGGATGAAGCCATCGTAGCGGCGGTTACGTTGTCGCACCGGTACATTCCCGCGCGGCAACTGCCGGACAAGGCTGTTGCGCTGCTGGACACCGCTTGCGCGCGCGTGGCGGTAAGCCAGCATGCCATGCCGCCCAGCCTGGAGGACGCGCGCAGGCGAGTGCAGGCGCTGGAGCTGGCCAGGGGCATCGCGGAGCGCGAGCTGCGCCTGGGCGAAGGCGACGCGCAACGGGTCCAGCGGCTGATTGACGAGCAGTCCGACGCCGCGGACTACGAGCGGGTGTTGGCGGTGCGCTGGGAGTCGGAGCGCGCTCTGGCCGGGCGCGTGCTGACGTTGCGCCAGACGCTGGATCTTGCCTCTTCCGACGCGCAGGACGACCAGCGCCGCGCGCTGGCGCAGGCGCGCGAAGCGCTGGCCGCCAGCCAGGATGAGACGGCGATGGTGCATTGCGCGGTTGATGCCGCCGCGGTGGCAGCGGTGGTGGCCGACTGGACGGGCATACCCGTGGGGCGCATGCTGCGCGACGAGGCGCGCGCGGTGCTGGACCTGGCGGACACTCTGGAGAGGCGGGTGATCGGACAGCGTGACGCGCTGGAGGCCGTGGCGCGGCGGATTCAGACTTCACGCGCCGGATTGACAGACCCCGGCAAACCGGTGGGCGTCTTCCTGCTCTGCGGTCCGAGCGGTGTCGGCAAGACGGAGACCGCGTTGGCGCTGGCCGAGGCGTTGTACGGCGGTGAACAGAACCTGATCACCATCAACATGAGCGAGTTCCAGGAGTCGCACACGGTATCCACCCTGAAAGGGGCGCCGCCGGGTTACGTCGGTTATGGCGAGGGCGGTGTGCTGACCGAGGCGGTGCGCAGGCGACCGTACAGCGTGGTGCTGCTGGACGAGGTGGAGAAGGCGCACGCCGACGTGCACGAGATTTTCTTCCAGGTCTTCGACAAGGGATGGATGGAGGACGGCGAGGGGCGCTATATCGACTTCCGCAATGCGGTCATCATCCTTACGTCTAACGTGGGCGCGGATCGTATTGCGGCGTTGTGCCGCGATCCCGAGTTGTTGCCCGACGCCGCCGCGCTGGCCACGGCCCTGCGCGAGCCGCTGTTGCAGGCTTTTCCCGCGGCGCTGCTGGGCCGGCTGGTGGCGGTGCCTTACCTGCCGCTGCCGGACGCCATGCTGGCGCGCATCGTGGACCTGCAGTTCGAACGCGTGCGCCGCCGCCTCCTTGAGCACCACGGCATTGTGCTGGAGGTGACGCCCGAGGCGATCGCGCTGGTTGTTGCGCGCTGCGCGGAGGTGGAATCGGGCGCCCGCATGGTGGATGCCGTGCTGACCAACACGGTGCTGCCCCGCATCAGCCGGGAGCTGCTGGGCGCGTCGATGCAGGATCGCAGGCTCGCCCGGGTAGGCCTGTCAGCCGCGGAGGGAGAGTTCCGTTATGACTACGCTTGAGACGTCAGCCGGTCTTGTCGCCCGGATCCGGCTTGATGGACGCTGGTCGCATGTAGCCGCCAATTTCCCGCAGGTGATCGGGCGCGCTGTGGCGTTCGCCGGCGTCGCGCGGGCCGCCCAAGGCGTCATCAACGGGATGGGTGCGGTGTTCGGCCAGCGCGTCGTGGGCGGGCAGGGTGGACGGCGTGCCGTCAGAGAAGATGCTGGGCGTGCCGTCTCCCGGCCCGTCGAACAGCGCCAGCGGGTCGGTGGCCGCGCGCGACACCACACCGTCGCCGGGGGGCAGGTGGCGCAGGGGATCCTCCGGGTTGCGCGCCTGCGCGGAGTCCAGATCGAAGGGGTGTGTGGAGACGTCCGGCGCGCTGCCGACGGGCAGGGTACCTGGGCCGATGAGGTCGCTGAAGATGTCTTCGTCGGCCACGGCGGCCAACGAAGCCGGAGCGGCCGGTTCTGCCGCGTGCGGGGCCGTTTCGGCACGCAGCCGGTAGTCGCCGATTTCCAGCTCGTCGCCCGGATTCAGCGGGACCTCCTGCTCCCGTGCGAGCGCCCGCCCATTGACGCTGACGGTGCTCATGTCGCTCAGGTTCAGGAGAAAGCCCGCGTCCATGTCGTTGACGCGGATTGCCGCCTGCACGCGGCAGATGCCGCCCGTGGGATCGGCCAGGGTGAGCTGGTTGTCGAAACTGCGGCCTATCGTGCCGCCCGGCGCGGTGAACACGACATGGATAGGTTCGAAGGCCGGATCGCCGGCATGCTGGAACACGGTGAGCTTCACGCCTGTCTCCTGGGCGCCTGCGGCGCGTTAACGGGTCTGGGACGCCTGCGCTGCCTGGAACGCCGGTCCCCACTGGGGGTGCCCGGCCTCATTCGGCGCGAGTTGGAACGAGGGCTGCAACTGCAGGATGCGCACGAAGCTGTCCTCGCACAGCTGGCGGTAGTTAGTGACGCAGTAGCTGAAAGCCTGGAGTTTGAGAGCTTCGACCCGTACGGCCGTGGGCGCGGTGGCAAGCGCGTCGGAGGTGGCCACGGTGCGCACGACGGCGCCGAAGCGGCTGGCGGCATATTCGTCGCGGACCTGCTGCAAAGCCTCCACGGCTTGCGGCGAGGGCGTGGAAGCGCAGGCGGCAAGCAGCGCGAGCGTGGACATCAAGCACATGCGTACGGGCTGTTTCATGGCGCGGGCGTGTCGTTTGGGGTGAGTAGGCCTGGTCATTCCGCCGATGATAGCGGCCTGCCGCGCCACGTATGCGTCGCGGCGTAACAGACGTGTGTACTTTTATTTCCGAGGTCTTATGAGCAGTCCATGCCTACGAAGGATTCCGATAGCGAGGCGCCGCAGCGCCGCCATCGTTGCGGGTGTGATGGCGGCGGTGATGCTCGCGGCATGTTCTTCGACCGCCAAGCGCGTGCCTGTGCCGTACGCGATTGAGTTGCGCGCGGATCCGAAAGTGAACCAGAACGCCAGCGGCAGACCGTCGCCTGTGCAGGTGACGATCTATGAACTGAAGTCCGCCAGCATCTTCGAATCGCGTGATTTCTTTACTTTGCAGGGCGACGCGCACGCGGCGCTGGGCGCGGAATTGCTCAACGTCGACCAGGTGATTCTCAAGCCCGGCGAAACCAAGGTGGTGCAGTACCCCGGCAACCCCGAGGCGCGCGTGGTGGGGGTGGTGGCAGCCTATCGCGAACTGGAGCAAAGCAAGTGGCGGCTGCTGGTGCCGCTGCCCGAAGCGCAGAACACCAACATGTACAAGGTCTGGCAATTTTCGCCCAATGAGGAGACGGTGAAAGTCGCGGTCAAGCGCGATGGACTGGAAGAGGTGGATCGCAGCCGATCGTGGTGGCCTTTTTAGACGCAAAGAGAACCGGACATGGTGAGCAGAGATAAAGTGATCTGGTCGGAGGGCATGTTCCTGCGGCCGCAGCATTTCCAGCAATTTGAACGCCATATGCTGCATGCCGCGCAACAGCGTGCGGCGGCGCTACAGGGATTTTTCTGGGGATTCGGCCAGCTGTCGCTGGACCGCGACGCGCTGGCGATCGGCAAAGTGGCGCTGAGCCAGGCGCAAGGCGTCATGCCCGATGGCACGCCCTTCGATTTCTCGCACCCCGACACGGCGCCCGCGGCGTTCGAAGTGCCAGTGCAAACCCGTGGCGCTCGCGTCATGTTGGTCTTGCCGCGCATGCGCGCGGGCGCCAGCGATGTGATCTACGAGGGTGAAGAAGATACGCTGGCGCGCTATCTGGTGCACGAGGCCGAGGTGGAGGACAGCGGCTCCGTCGCATTGGAACCCGTCTTGATGCAGCTGGGCCGGTTGCGGCTGCGGCTGATGCTGGAGGACGAGCTGACCGACGACTGGATCGGATTGGGCGTGGCGCGAGTCCTGGAGCGACGTTCGGATAACCGGGTGGTATTGGACGAAGCGTATGTGGCGCCGTGGCTGGCCGCGGGCGAGCACCCCGTTCTGCGCGGTTTCGTCGATGAGCTGCAAGGCTTGCTCGACGCCCGCAGCGAGGCGCTCGCTGCACGCCTGTCGCAGCCCGGCCGTGGAGGCGTGTCCGAAGTATCCGACTTCATGCTGCTGGAGACCGTCAATCGCTACATGGGATCCATCTGGCATGCGCGGCAAAGTCCCTCATTGCATCCGGAGAGGTTATTCCACGATTGGCTGATGCTGGCCTGCGACCTCGCTACCTTTACTGCGGTCACGCGGCGGCCAGGTGTGTTGCCCGGGTATGCGCATGACGATCTGCAGGGCAGCTTTACGCCCTTGATGAACGAGCTGCGCCGATCGCTGTCGGCGGTGCTGGAGCAGCGCGCCTTGCAGATTCCCCTGCAGGACCGGGGCCAGGGCGTGCGCGTGGCGCAGGTCCAGGATGCGGAGCTGTTGCAGTCGGCTGGCTTCGTGCTGGCGGTGCATGCGGACCTGGCGGTGGAGACGGTACGCGCGCGCTTTCCGGCGCAGGTCAAGATCGGGCCCGTGGAACGCATCCGGGATCTGGTGCACCTGCAATTGCCCGGCGTTGCGGTCCGCGCGCTGCCGGTGGCGCCGCGGCAGATTCCCTACAGCGCAGGACACGTTTACTTTGAATTGGATAAGAGCGGCGAATTCTGGAAGCAGCTGGAGCGCACCGGTGCGCTCGCGTTGCATCTGGCGGGCGATTTCCCCGGGCTGACGATGGAGTTCTGGGCGCTGCGCGATTGAGCGCGGCCAACCAGGCGGAGACAATTATGCATGCTTCGGATCACACGCTGGCCGGGCCTCCGGGCGGCATGGGCGAAGGCGCCGCCGGTTCGGCGGGCAGGCTGCGTCCTCACGATTACGTCATCAGCGGCACCAATCCGCTGGTGGCCGCGGCAAACCCGCTGCTGGACCTGATTCCGCAGATCCGCGCCACGGCGACCCACCCGTCGCCCGCGATGCTGCGCGAGCATCTGTTGGACGAGGTGCGTCAGTTCGAACTGCGCGCGCAGCAGGCTGGCATATCGAACGAGACCATACTCGGTGCGCGCTATTGCCTGTGCACGGCGCTGGACGAAGCCGCCGCGCTCACACCTTGGGGCGGCGGTGGCGTGTGGTCCGCGCACAGCCTGCTCGTCACCTTCCACAACGAGACCTGGGGCGGGGAGAAATTTTTCCAGCTGCTGGCCAAGCTGTCGCAGAATCCGGGGCAGCATCTGGACCTGTTGGAACTGTTGTACTACTGCCTGCTGTTGGGCTTTGAAGGCCGTTACCGCGTGATCGACAACGGCCGCTCTCAACTGGAAACGTTGCGCCAGCGGCTGCTCAGGATCTTGCGCGGCGCGCGCGGCGATTATCCCTTGGCGCTGTCGCCCCATTGGCGCGACGAACCGGCGCAGACACCGTTGCGCAGGCTGCCGGTGCCGCTGTGGGTGTTCGGCGCGCTGGCCGCCGTCCTGGCGCTGGCGCTGTATTGGGGTTTGGGCTGGCGCCTGGGCGGCCAATCCGACGAGGTATTCGCGTCCATCGCAAAACTCCGGCCGCCCACCGTGCAGATCGCGCCGACCGCAGCCAAGCGGCCGGCGCCCGCGCCTCGGCTGGCTGTGTTCCTGGCGCCGGAAATCCGGGACCAACTGGTCAGCGTGCGCGACGAGGTTGACCGCAGCGTGGTGGTGCTGCGCGGGGACGGTGTGTTCGAGTCGGGCGCCAGCTCCGTGCGCGACCAATACCTGCCGGTGCTGTCACGCGTTGCCGACGCCTTGCGTGAGACCCAGGGCAGCATCCTGGTGCGCGGCTATACCGATAACACGCCGATGCGCAGCGCACGTTTCCCGTCGAATTGGCATCTGTCACAGGCGCGTGCGGACGCTGTCAAGGACATGCTGGAGCAACGCCTGGGGCAGACCGCGAGGGTGCGGGCAGAGGGCCGCGGCGACGCCGATCCGGTCGCGCCAAACGATACGGCCGCAGGTCGCGCGCTGAACCGGAGAGTGGAGATTACGGTGCTCGTGCCGCCGGTGGCTCACGAGCAGGGAGGACAGGAATGATCTACAGGCTGTTCGGATGGTTTTTCAGCCGCCGCGTGTGGAACTTCCTGGGCCTGGTGGCCCTGGCGGTGCTGATCTGGATTGCTGGCCCGCTGATCGCGATAGGCACGGTGCGTCCGCTGGAAAGCGAGACGGTGCGCATTGCGGTGATCGTGGCGATGTTCGCGATCTGGCTGCTGCGGCTCTTGTGGCGCAAGTGGCGCGAAGGGCGCTTGAATGCGCAGCTACTGAGTCAGCTGCGCCGTCCGAAGCCGAAAGCGGACAAGCCGCTGGACGAGGCTGCCGGCAATGACGAGATCCGCCAGTTGGAGGCACGATTCCACGAGGCGGTGGAACTGCTGCGCAAGACCCGCTTCGAAAGCCGGGGCAAACGCGGCGCGTTGGACCGGTTTTCCAAGCAATACCTGTATCAGCTGCCTTGGTACGTGATCATTGGCGCGCCGGGCGCGGGCAAGACCACCGCGCTCGTCAATTCTGGACTCAATTTCCCGTTGGCGGAGCGCTATGGCAAGGTTGCCTTGCGTGGGGTGGGCGGCACGCGCAATTGCGATTGGTGGTTTACGGATGATGCCGTGCTGCTGGACACTGCGGGACGCTACACCACGCACGAAAGCGATCCGACTGGCGACGAAGAAGAATGGCGCGGCTTTCTCGGCCTGCTGTCCAAGTATCGCGGCCGGCAGCCCATCAATGGAGCGATGCTTACCGTCAGCGTCGAGGACCTGCTGTCGGCGTCCGACGCGGAACGGGCGCAGCACGCCGCGGTATTGCGGCGCCGCCTGCAGGAACTGCGCGAGCAGCTGGGCATCGCGTTTCCGGTCTATGTGCTGGTGACAAAGACCGACCTGTTGTCGGGCTTCGAAGAATACTTTGCGTCGTTCACGCGCGAAGAGCTGGCGCAGATCTGGGGCTTTACGCTGCCGTATGCGCGGGCGCAGGATCCGGGCTTTGATCTGTACGAGGCCTTTCATGAAGAATATGCCTTGTTGCAGCGGCGTCTGGACGACGCCTTGCCCGAGGTGGTGGCCGCGGAACCCGATCCGGCGAGGCGCGCGCTCGCCTACATGTTGCCGCAGCAGTTTGCCGGCCTGCAGGCCATCCTTGGCCACTTCCTGAGCGATGTGTTTGCCACCTCGAAGTTCGAGGCGCGCGTCATTCCTCGCGGGGTCTACTTCACCAGCGGCACGCAGGGCGGAGAGACCTTCGACCAGGTGACCGGCCACTTGAAGCGCTATCTGCGCATAGACGGCGGCGCCGCGCCCGCAGTCAGCGTTCCGGGGGAAGGAGAGGGCCGCAGCTACTTCCTGAAAAACCTGCTGCAGGACGTCATCTTTCGCGAAGCGGGCCTGGCGAGTCGCAACCTGCGCTGGGAGCGCCGCTACCGGCAGCTGCATTGGGCCGGCTACGGCCTGGTAACTGCGGCCTTCGTTGCCTTGATCGCGGGTTGGGCGATGAGCTATCGCAATAACGCCGACTATGTGGAAGAAGTGGCGCGCCGCGTGCCGGCCGTGGAAAAGCTGAGCCGCGATATCAAGATCACGCGCACAGGGGACCTGCTTGGCCTGATGCCCTTCCTGGACAGCCTGTGGTATCTGCCGCAGCATGAGGGCTTCGATATCGATAATCCGCCGCTAAGCTATCGCTATGGGCTCTACCAGGGCATGAAGCTCAAGGCGGCCGCACAGGGCGTGTATGGCAATACGCTGGACCAGGTGCTGCTGCCGCAAGTGGCGCGGCGCGTCGAGACCGCGCTTCGCGACGCCTCGGCCAGCGACCTCGAGTATTCCTACGAGGCACTGCGTGCCTATCTCATGCTGTACGAGGCCGACCGATACGATGCGGAGTTCATGCATGCGTGGCTGCTGTCGGACATGCAGGCCACCCTGCCCGAAGGCTACACACGGCGCCAGTATGAGCAGTTGTCGCTGCATTTACGCAACCTGACGCAGAGCCACGTGCTGGCTTCGCCCTTTCCCAAGGATGATGCGTTGGTGGCGCAGGCGCGCGAGAAGCTGGCGCGCTATACCCTTGCCCAACGCGCCTATAGCCGCTTGCGCCGCACTCTGGCCAATGCGGATGCGGTGCCCGAGAACACGGTGGTCACGCTGGGCGGCGCCCAGGCGAGCGCCGTGTTCGTGCGCAAGAGCGGCAAGCCGCTGAGCCAGGGAATCCCGGCGCTCTACAGCTATCGCGGCTACTGGGATGTGTTCAACAAGCGTGTGACCGGCGTGGCCGAGGTGCTGCGGTCGGACGATGCATGGATATTGAATATCCCGTTGCGCGGCCCGCTGGACCAGGGCGCGCAACGCCAGCTGGTGGCCGATATCAAGCGGCTGTACATGAACGACTACGTTGCGCAATGGGACGGCTACCTGAATGACCTGCAGCTTGCGCCAAGCAAGTCCCTGCTGCAGAACATCCAGATGGCGCGGACCTTGTCAGCGCCGGAATCACCTTTGGTGCAGCTGGTGCGCGGCGTCGCTCGCGAAACCTCCTTGCTGCGCGATACCGGCAAGGATGACCGGTCGCTGGTGGACCAGGCGCGAGACCGCGTCAGCAGCACGCGCGAGGCGCTGGAACAGATGTTCGGACCCACGGGACCGGGCGCAGCGTTGCGGGCCGACGCATCCGACGAGAAGCTGGAGCGCATCGTGGACCAGCACTTCGAGCCATATCGCCGTCTGGCGCAGGGCGAGGGCGGATCGGGCGGCACCTCCACGCCGATCGCCGCCACCACGGGACTCATTAACGAGCTCTATACCTACCTGACGGCGGCGGACGCGGCCCTGCGCAGCGGCAGCCCCGCACCCAGCTCGGATGCGGTGACCAAGCTGCGCGCCGAGGCGGGACGCTTGCCGGGGCCCTTGCGCGACGTGCTCAACTCGCTGTCCGTGAACGCGTCCGGCGAAGTGTCCGACGTCGCCCGGGCACGCATGGGCGAGACCGTATCCGCCACCATCGGCATGTTCTGTGGTCAGTCCGTGGCGGGACGCTATCCGTTCTCCAGCCGGTCCGCGCGGGACGTGGCGCCTAACGATATGGCCCGGCTGTTCGGCCCCAATGGTCTGATGGACGATTTCTTCCAGAAGAACCTCGCAAACCAGATCGACGTGTCTGGCCAGCGCTGGCGCTTCAAGCCCGGCATAGACGGCAAGTCGGGAGAAAACTCCACCACGCTGGACGCCTTCCAGCGCGCGGGCGTCATCCGCGACGTGTACTTCATGGCGGGCAACCCCATGCCGTCGTACCGGGTGGCCATCAGGCCGGTGGAAATGGACGCGGGCATTACCCAATTCGTGATGGACGTGGACGGACAGGCCGTGCGATATGCGCACGGCCCCCAGGTGGCGACCACGGTGCAATGGCCCGGCCCGCGCGGCAGCAACCAGGTGCGCATCGAACTCACGCCGCAAGAAGGCGCCGCCGGCATGACCACGTCAGGGCCCTGGGCGTTGAACCGCATGCTGGACCGTGCCCAACTGCGGCGCGGGCCGACACCGGAAGTCACGCTGGCCACCTTCGACCTGGGCGGACGCAAGGTGGTGCTGGAAATTACCGCCAGCAGCGTCAAGAGCCCCTTTCATCTGGCCGAGATGCAGGCCTTTGCCTGCCCGGGCGCGTCGTGAACAGGACATGGACATGGAGCTAGGATTGGAGCGTGGGCGTGTGGGCTGGTACGGCAAGATTCCGGCGGCGGGCGACTTCGTGCACCGCCGCCTGCCGCGCGAACTGATCACGTGGTGGGACCGCTGGCTGCAGTTCGGGCTGGCGGCGCTGAAGCAGGCGCCGGACGTCAACGCCGCGCGCGGCTTCGCGTCGGCGCCCATCTGGAATTTCGCGATTCCAGCCGGTCCCGGCGCGGGCGTTGCGCAGTTGGGCTGCATCACGCCCAGCCGCGACCGCGTAGGCCGAGGTTATCCCCTGTGCGTGGTCATGGCCCTGCCGCCCGCGCAATACCACAGCAGCATCCTGGACGGCGCCAGCGACTACTACCGGCAAGTCGGCACCAGCATGCTGGCGGCGGTGCGCCATGGGTGCCCGGCGGAACAGTTCGACCGCAGCCTCCAGCAAGTGCGTACGCCCGCAGTGGCGCCAGGCGCGCCCGCGCCATGCGGAGGCAACGACATCATGGACATCCTGAGCGCTGGCCGGGAGCAGGATTCCGTGCCACTGGCGCGCCGCGCGCTGGGCGCCTGGCCTGATCTGCCTTTCTGCTTCAACCCCAGTTCGCACACCAGTTACTGGTGGACCAATCAGGCGGACGGCGCAGCCTTGCAGACCTATGTCCACGGCGGGGCGCTGAACGCCACGCTGTTCGCCAGGTTGTTCTCTTCCTTGCCTACCTGGCATCCCTGAAGCCGCCGGAGGAACGCGCATGCTTCGAACTTCCGCTGTGCCACCAGAGCCGGGCCTGGCCCGCTCGCCAGCCGCCATGGACGCGGCGCGCCTGGACGAAATCCTGCGCCTGCCGCCCGGGCCACGGCGCGAAGAGAAGATCCTGCGGGTGATCGCCGACCTGACCCTGTCCCTGGCAGCCTGGCACGGGGCTGGCCGGATGCACGGCGGCATATGCCCCGATGCCGTGGTCGATGACGCGCGCGGATCCGCCAACCTGCGGCCGCCTGCGGCGGCGCCCGATGATGAAGACGCCATCCGGCACCCCGGTTATGCCGCATTCGAGCAGTACACGGATGATCCGGCCTATCCTTGCGGCCCATGGACCGACGTGTACGGACTGGCTGCGCTGACGTATTTCCTGGCGACCGGGTCGGCTCCGCCTGACGCGCTGGCACGCCGCGTGTGCGACGACTACCTGCCGTTGGGCGTATGGGAGCCGGGTGCCTATGGTCAGCAGTTCTGTGCTGCGGTCGACGACGGTCTGGCGATGGCGGCACAGGCGCGGCCGCAGACGGTGGCAGAACTGGCGGCGGCAATGGGAGCGTCTTTGCCGCCCGCGGAGGAGTCAGGCCAGGAGTCGGACATGGCCATGCCTACCCTGATGGCGGACGCGCGCGCGGACGAGCCTGCCGCTATGCCACCGCCCGCCGTGCGCCTGACGGCAATGCGGTCGGAACATCCGGCGCGGGCGCGGCGCGTCCTGCCGCTAGCCTTGGCGGTCGTCCTTTTGCTTGCAGCGGGCACGTATGCCTGGCTGAAGCCGACCCAGGCGCCCGTCGAACTGGCTGGCTCGCCGCAGGCGCAGGCCCGGCCGGAACCTCAGCCTGAACCTCAAGCCCCGGTCCAGCCGCAGCCGCCGTCCCCCCCGCAGCCCGCGCCGCAGACCGCCCCAGCCCCCGCCGCAGTCGAGCCGGATCCGCCGCCGCCATCAGTCTCCGTCGAACCGGGTGCGCTGCCTGACGAACCAAAACCAGCGACCACCACCGAGCCGCAGGCTGGCGTGGCTCCTGCGGCGTCGGAACCGCCCGCGCCCGCGACCCAGCCGCCACCCCCCGCCGCACCGGTATTGGTGCGTGTGGCGGTGCGTCCCTGGGGCGAGGTGTTGGTCAATGGCCGCTCGCGCGGTGTGAGTCCGCCCTTGCGCGAACTGTCGCTGGCGCCGGGCCGCTATCAGGTGATCGTGCGCAACGCGTCGGCAGGAGACCACCGCATGACGCTGACCGTGGCGCCGGGCCGGCCGGCATCCATCACGCATGAATTCAACTGAGGGACGAGATATCGCGCCCGTATGCGGTGCATGGGTGACGGCGCGGATTGCGGCGGCCGGTCAGGGCAGGGTGGATTCGCCCTTGAGCAGGTCGTCCAGTGTTTCGCGCTGGCGCACAACGTAGTATTTGTCGCCGTCGACCATGGCTTCGGCCGCGCGCGGGCGCGCGTTGTAGTTACTGGCCATGGCCATGCTGTACGCGCCCGCGGATTCCACGGCCAGCAGGTCGCCTTGCTCGATGACCAGCTTGCGCTGCCTGGCGAGCCAGTCGGCGCTTTCGCAGACCGGGCCGACGATGTCGTAGACGGTGTCCTCGCCCGCCCTCGGATGCACGGGGCGCACGCCGTGAAAGGCCTCGTACAGCGCGGGGCGCAGCAGGTCGTTCATGGCGGCGTCGACAACGGCGAAGTTGCGCGCGTCCGAGTGCTTCAGGTATTGGACCCGGGTGAGCAGCACGCCGGCATTGCCCACGAGCGAACGGCCGGGTTCCAGCACCAGGTGCAGATGGCCGAAGCCGCGCGCGTTCAAGCGTTCGAATACGCGGTCCAGCAGGGCCTTGGGCGACGGAGGGATTTCGTCGGTGTAGCGGATGCCCAGGCCGCCGCCCAGGTCCAGGTGCGCGATCCGGATGCCTTCTTGGTCCAGTCTTTCGATCAGGTCCAGCAGCTTTTCTAGCGCGTCGAAATAGGGACTGATGTCGGTAAGTTGCGACCCGATGTGGCAGTCCACGCCTACGATTTCCAGGCCCGGCAGCGATTGGGCGCTGCGGTAGACGTCCAGCGCCGACCCGATGGCGATGCCGAACTTGTTTTCCTTCAAGCCGGTGGAAATATAGGGATGCGTCTGCGCATCCACGTCCGGGTTGACCCGTAGCGAGACGGGCGCGCGCAGGCCCATCCCATGCGCGATTTCCGACAGCCGGCGCAGTTCGGCTTCGGATTCGACGTTGAAGCACTTGACCTTGGCCGCGAGCGCGTCGCGCATTTCCCAGGCCTGCTTGCCCACGCCGGAAAACACGATCCGGGACGGGTCCGCGCCGGCTGCCAGGGCGCGCTTGAGCTCGCCGCCGGAAACAATGTCGAAACCCGCGCCAAGCCGCGCGAATTCCTTCAGGACGGCCAGGTTGGAATTGGCCTTCATGCCGTAGCAGACCAGCACGGGGCGCTCGCCGACGGCGTTGCGGTAGGATTCCCAGGCGGCCCTGAGCGCGGCGCGCGAATATACGTACAGCGGGGTGCCGAGCTTTTCGGCCAGGTGATCCAGCGGCACGTCCTCGGCGTACAGGACATTGTTGCGGAACTGGAAGTACGGATGGCCGGCCAGTTCAGGCTGCGCGGGGAATCGGGAAGTCATGGAAGCGAGGGCGTCGGCGGGATGACCGTCGGCTGCGATTGCTGCTGCGTGCGCGCGGGCGGCTTGCCGTCAGGCGTCGGCAAGTACAAGGGACCCTTGTACCCGCAGGCCGCAACCATGCCGGTCGCCATCAGCGTGGCTACAATGCGAAGGACCATGCGGCGAAATGCCAAGTGGAACACTGGGAACTCCTAATTCTTGCAGGCTCGATTATGACCGAAACCGAATTTCTTGCGTTGATCGACCAGGTGCTGAACAGCATCGAAAGCCAGGCCGATGACTGGGCGGCTTCGCTCGACGTCGATGTCGAAACCAGCCGCAGCGGCAATGTGCTGACAATGGTTTTCGAAGACAACACCCATGTGGTGGTGAACAGCCAGGCCGCCATGCAGGAGCTGTGGGTCGCGGCGCGCAGCGGCGGCTTTCACTACCGCTACGATGGCCAGCACTGGAACGATACCCGAGGCGGCCCACAGCTGCCGGACGCCTTGTCTCAGATCTGCTCCGCAGCAGCTGGCGTTCCCGTGACCATACGCCTGTAAAAGGGCAGGCCACGGCGCAAAAAAAGGCCGGCCCATCGGGCCGGCCTTGTCATTTGCGCGTCAGAACGGAATTTTCTGGGACCAGGGCGTGTTGCTTTGCGTGCCCACGCCCGGCGCCACCTTGATCTTGGTTTCCTCGCTGGTGCTGCCGTTCAGGCCATTGAGGAATTCGCCCAGCGTGTCGGCCTCGGGCAGGCCCAGACGGGCCACGGCTTGCCCGGGCGGGAATTCGGAGAAGTAGAACTCGCCGTTTTCCACGAGAAGGCCGTCGGGACGGGGGCGCGGCTTTTCCTCGGGCACGCCCTTGAGGACCGTCTGCATGTAGTCGACCCAGATCGGCATGGCGACGCCGCCGCCGGTTTCACGCGAACCCAGCGATTTCGGCTGGTCAAAACCCAGCCACGCGGTGGCGACCAGCGACGGGGTGTAGCCGGAGAACCAGGCATCGACGGATTCGTTGGTGGTGCCGGTCTTGCCGGCGATGTCGTTGCGCTTGAGCAGGACGCGCGCGCGCGCCGCAGTGCCGTAGGTGGCCACGCCGCGCAGGATGTCGTCCATGACCCAGGCGGTGCGCGGGTCGATGGCGCGGGCCGCGGCGTCGCCGGCAACGACCGGCTTGGACTGCATGATGACCTTGCCGCTGCTGTCGGTGACGCGGTCGATCAGGTAAGGCGTGACACGGTAACCGCCGTTGGCGAACACCGAGAACGCGCCGGCCAGTTGCAGAGGCGTTACCGAGCCCGCGCCCAGCGCCAGCGGCAGCACGGCGGGCTGGCGGGCCTTGTCGAAGCCGAAGCGGGTCAGGTAGTCCTGCGCGTACTGCGGGCCGATCGCCTGCAGGATACGGATCGACACCATGTTCTTGGATTTGTACAGACCCTGGCGCAGCGTCAGCATGGGTTCGTACTGGTTGCCGTAGTTCTTGGGATTCCAGGCCTTGGAACCGGTCTGCGCGGCCGTCAGCTCGAAGGGCTGGTCGGAAATCTGCGTGCCCGGGGTCAGGCCGCGCTCCAGCGAAGCCGCATAGATGAAGGGCTTGATGTTCGAACCGGGCTGGCGCCAGGCCTGCGTGACGCGGTTGAAGTTGCCTCGGTAGAAATCGAAGCCGCCCACCATGGCGCGAATGGCGCCATCTTGCGGCGACAGCGCCACGAAGGCCGCCTGCACCGAGGGCAGGTTGATGATTTCCCAGTTATCGCCGAACTTGCGGATGTAGACGACGGAGCCGCGCTTGATGCGCTGTTCGGGCTTGGCCTTGTCGTTGAGCGCACGCGCCACGACGCCCAGCACTTTCTTGTCCGTGACGGTGATGATCTCCCGCGAGCTGCGAGCCAGCTTCACTTCGGTGGGGCTGGCCGACAGCACCAGCGCCGTCAGCAGGTCGCCGCTGTCGCTGAACTTGTCGAACACGCCGTCCAGGAATTCGTCGAGTGCTTGCGGATTGTTCTCGGTGCCCGGGGGCAGGTCCAGCTGTTCTTCAGGGCCGGGGTAGGGGGCGCGGCGCGTGTATTCGAGCACGCCTTCGCGCACGGCGCGGTAGGCCGCTTCCTGGTCCTTGGACTGCACGGTGGTATAGATATTGATGCCGCGCGAATAGACGTTGTCCTGGTACACGTTGAACAGCAACTGGCGCGCCAGTTCCGCCACGTATTCGCCATGGATGGAATAGCCGCCGGCGGGCGTGCCCTCCGCGGACTTCATGACGATGGGCTGGGCCAGCGCCTGCTGGTATTCAGGCTCGGTCAGGTAGCCCAGCGAGTGCATGCGGCCCAGCACATAGCGCTGGCGCAGCTCGGCGCGCGGACGGTTGGCGATCGGGTTGAAGCGCGACGGCGCCTTGGGGATGCCGGCAAGCATGGCGGCTTCCGCGGGCGTGACTTCGGACAGGGGCTTGCCGAAGTAGGTACGCGAGGCGGCCGCGAAACCATAGGCGCGGTGGCCCAGGTAGATCTGGTTCATGTAGAGCTCGAGGATCTGGTCCTTGGTGAGCTCGGATTCGATCTTGAAGGTCAGCAGCAGCTCGTAGAACTTGCGCGAATAGGTCTTCTCGGACGACAGGTAGAAGTTGCGCGCCACCTGCATCGTGATCGTGCTGGCGCCTTGCGACTTCGACATGCTGACCAGGTTGGTCAGGCCCGCCCGCACCACGCCCATCCAGTCGATCCCGCCGTGCTGGTAGAAGCGGTCGTCCTCTGCCGCGAGGACCGCGGATTTCATGACGTCCGGGATCTCGTTGAAGCGCAGCACATTGCGGCGTTCTTCGCCGAATTCGCCGATCAGGACGCGATCCGCCGTATAGACGCGCAGCGGCACCCGCGGGCGGTAATCCGTCATGGCGTTCAGGTCTGGCAGGTTGGGCCAGGCCAGCGCCAACGCCATCCCGGCCAGCAGTACGCCGCACAGGAAGAGGCCGGCGAAAAAAATGCCGGTCTTTACGAAGAATCGCAGTATCGGGGAACCGCTCTTGGCGGGCTTGTCTTTCTTGGAGGAATTCTGGGGCTTGCTCATCGCGGCGATTTTACGGGTATCTCCGGGTCCGTCCCGGCACGGGGAACCGGTTTCTGTAACAAAATCGTTCAGTGTGGTACGCGGGCAACTGGCGGCTGATGTGATAATGCCGTCATGAACTTTTCCGCTAACTCATGTCCGGAGGCTGACCCGGACCCGGCGTCCTCCGGCGAGACGCCCGAAAACCCGCCTTGCGCGATCGAGTGCACAGGCAAGGCCGCCACGCTGCCGCATGACCTGCCGGTTTTCCTGGTCGGGATGATGGGCGCGGGCAAGACGACCATAGGACGTGGCCTGGCGCGTGCGCTGGGGCGCGAGTTTATGGACTTGGATCATGAGCTCGAGGCGCGTTGCGGCGTGCGGGTGCCGGTAATCTTCGAAATCGAGGGCGAAGCCGGGTTTCGTCGCCGGGAATCTGCCGCCTTGGAAGAGTGTACCCAACGGCGCAACATAATTCTCGCCACCGGCGGCGGAGCGATCCTGGCACCCGAAAACCGCCAGCGCCTGCGTGAGCGTGGCATCGTGGTCTACCTGCGGGCCAGCGTGGACGAATTGTTCCGGCGCACCTGCCGCGACCGCAACCGTCCCCTGTTGGCCACCGCCGATCCGCGCGGCACGCTGCGCGAACTCATGACCCTGCGGGAACCCCTCTATAAGGAAGTGGCCGATCTGGTGGTGGAAACGGGCGCCATGCCCATACACACCCTGGTCAAGGCGCTGCTGCCGCAACTGCAAGCCTTCGAGAAGCGCATATGAACGTTGTACACGTCGACACCCCGGGCGGAAGCTATCCGATCAACATCGGTCCCGGCCGCCTGGACGCCCTGGACCAGAGCATCCCCGCCGACGCCACCGCGATCGCCGTGGTGACCAACCCGACCGTCGCCGCCCTGTACGGCGAGCGCGCCGAGGCGGCGCTGGCCAGGACAGGCAAGCGAGTGCTGCGGATCGAATTGCCCGATGGCGAGGCCTACAAGGACTGGCAGTCGCTGAACCTGATCTTCGATGCGCTGCTGGGCAACCGCCTGGACCGCCGCTGCGTGCTGGTGGCGCTGGGCGGTGGCGTCATCGGCGACATGACGGGCTTCGCGGCCGCGGTGTATATGCGCGGCGTGCGCTTCCTGCAAGTGCCCACGACCCTGCTGTCGCAGGTCGACTCGTCGGTGGGCGGCAAGACCGCCGTTAATCATCCGCTGGGCAAGAACATGATCGGCGCGTTCTACCAGCCGGTCGCCGTCGAGATCGATACCGACGTGCTGAACACCCTGCCTGCCCGCGAGGTGTCCGCCGGCCTGGCGGAAGTGATCAAGTACGGCCTGATCCTGGACCCGGCCTTCTGGTCCTGGTGCGAGGAAAACGCGCAGAAGCTGCGCGCGCTGGACCCGGACGCCGTCGCCTACGCCATCCGCCGGTCCTGCGAGCTGAAGGCGCAGGTGGTGGGCAAGGACGAGCGCGAATCCGGCTTGCGCGCCATCCTGAACCTGGGCCATACCTTTGGCCACGCCATCGAGTCCGGCCTGGGCTACGGCGCCTGGCTGCACGGCGAGGCGGTGGGTTGCGGCATGGTGCAGGCCGCCGAATTGTCGGCGGACGTTGCCGGCTTTGACCGCGCCGACGTGGAGCGCGTGCGCGCGCTGGTAACCGCCATCGGCTGTCCCGCCGTGGCGCCTGACCTGGGCGCGGACCGCTGGCTGGACCTGATGCAGGTGGACAAAAAGACCGAGGGCGGCTCGATCCGCTACGTGCTCATGCCCCGCATCGGTGAAGCCCTGACGCGGGCAGTCCCCGACGACGCCGTGCGCGCCGTCCTGGCCCGCACCACGCAATAGACACGCTGGAGACGGTGTTGCAGATGAAAGAACTGGCTTCCTATGCATCCCACCCGTCTCAATCGCGCGGGCGGGCCTACGCCGAGCCCCCGCCGGAAAATCGGACGGAATTCCAACGCGACCGCGATCGCATCGTCCATTCCGGCGCGTTCCGGCGCCTGGAATACAAAACCCAGGTCTTCGTGAACCATGAAGGCGACCTGTTCCGCACCCGCCTGACCCACAGCCTGGAAGTCGCCCAGATCGCGCGCACGCTGGCGCGCAGCCTGGGGTTGTCCGAAGACCTGACCGAAGCCATCTCGCTGGCGCACGACCTGGGGCATACGCCGTTCGGCCATGCCGGTCAGGACGAACTCAACGCCTGCATGCGCGAACTCGCGCCCGAGGCGGGCGGCTTCGAGCACAACCTGCAAAGCCTGCGCGTCGTGGATGAGCTGGAAGAACGCTATGCGGACTTCAATGGCCTGAACCTGTGCTTTGAAACGCGCGAAGGCATCCTGAAGCATTGCTCGGCTGCGCATGCGCGCCAGCTGGGCGACGTGGGCCAGCGCTTCCTGGACCGCACCCAGCCGTCATTGGAAGCGCAGTTGGCCAACCTGGCCGACGAAGTCGCCTATAACAACCACGACATCGACGATGGCTTGCGTTCGGGCCTGATCACGCTGGAACAGTTGAAGGACGTGTCGATCTTCGAGCGGCATCACGCCCATGTGCTGGCAAGCTATCCCGGCCTGGCACCGCGGCGCGCCGTGGCCGAAACCATACGCCGCATGATCAATACCCTGATCGGCGATCTGACGCGCACGTCGCAGGCGCGCATCCGCGAGTTCGCGCCGGCCACCGCCGATGACGTGCGCCGGGCACCGCCGCTGGCGACGTTTTCGCCCGAGATCCGCCGCGAGGCCGACGAACTGAAGAAGTTCCTCTTCGACAACCTGTACCGCCATTACCGCGTGCTGCGCATGACGACCAAGGCGCGACGCATTGTGCGCGAACTGTTCGCCGCCTTCCTGGATGATCCGCGCTTGCTGCCGCCCGACTATCGCAGGCCGGCGTTCAATGAGCAGGCCCGCGCCATCGCCGATTACATCGCTGGCATGACCGACCGCTACGCCATCCGCGAGCACAAGCGTCTGTTCGAGATGGCTTGAGGCGCGCGCCCGCCATGTTGTGCGGGCACGCGCCTTGGACGCGCTGTCTCAGCCGGCCAGAAAGCGCTGCGTCAGTAGCACCCAGTAGGCCGCGCCCACCGGCAGGCTGTGGTCGTTGAAGTCGTAGCCCGGGTTGTGCACCATGCAGGCCCCGTGCCCGCTGTTGAAGCCGTCCGCCGAGCCGTCGCCATTGCCCACCAGCAAGTAGGAGCCGGGCACTTCCTCCAGCATGAAGGCGAAGTCCTCGCTGCCCGTCAGCGCACGGGTCTGGAGCTCCACGTTGTCGGCGCCCACCAGTTCCACCGCTACCCGGCGCGCGAAATCGGTTTCTTCCTGCGTGTTCACCAGCACGGGATAGCCGCGGCCGTAGTCGATGGTCGCCCGCACCTGGTAGCTGGCCGCCTGGCTGTGCACCAGCTCGGTGATGCGCGCCTGAAGCGTGTCGCGCACGCCGCGGTCCAGCGCGCGCACGCTGAGCTTGAGCGTGGCGGTCTGCGGAATCACGTTATTGGCGCGGCCGGCGTTGAACGCGCCGACCGTTATCACCGCCATGTGCAGGGGATCGATATTGCGGGCGACGATGCTCTGCAATCCCAGCACGATGGCCGAGCCGGCCACGACCGGATCGGCTGCGCAATGCGGCATGGCGCCATGCCCGCCCACGCCTTCCAGCACGATGGTGACGTTGTCGGAAGAGGCCATGGCGGCGCCGTCGCGCAGCAGCAGGCGGCCTTGCGGGTGACCCGGCATGTTATGCATGGCGAAGATGGCGTCGCAGGGATATTTGCGGAACAGCCCATCTTCCATCATGCGCTTCGCGCCACCCAGGCCTTCCTCGGCGGGCTGGAAGATCAGGTTGAGCGTGCCGTCGAAGTCGCCATGCTTGGCCAGGTGATGCGCGGCCGCCAGCAACATGGCCGTATGGCCGTCATGGCCGCAGGCATGCATCACGCCCTCGTTGCAGCTGGCATGCTCCAGGCCCGTTGCCTCCTGGATGGGCAAGGCGTCCATGTCGGCGCGCAGACCCAGGCGCCTGGCGCCGCTGCCGCGGCGCAGCTGCCCGACCACGCCGGTGCCGCCCAGGCCGCGTTCCACTGCATAACCCCATTGCGTCAGGCATTGCGCCACCAGATCGCTGGTGCGGAACTCCTGGAAGCCAAGCTCGGGATGGCGGTGGATGTCGCGCCGGATCGAGACGAACTCGTCGGCCTGGGCGGTCATGGTCTGCAGGATGGGATGCATGTCGGATCGTTCCTTGAATCGGGTCACTGATTGCCGGCCAGCTTCACGTGGCTGGATATCTCGCGGAAGCGCTCGGTTTCGGCGCGGTACATGGCGTTGGCTTGTTCCGCGCTCATGGGCGCGGAGACTTCGATGTTCTGATGGGCGAGGCTGTCCTTCACCGCGGGATCCTGCATGGCGGTGTTGAGCGCGGCATTCAGGCGCGACACTACGTCTTCCGGCGTGTCGCGCTTGACGAAGTAGCCGGTCCAGGTGGTGAAGTTGAAACCCTTCAGCAGTTGGCCTTCGTTGACCGAGGGCACCGCCTTGAGCGCGGGCAGCTGGCTGCGCTGCGGGTCCAGGCTGGCCAGCAGCTTGATGCGGCCCTGCTCGGCCAACGCCACTTGTTGCTGCGACAGCGGCAGGATGGCCAGGTCGACCTGGCCGCCGCCGATATCCTGCATCAGCGGCGCGCCGCCTTTGTAGGGCACGTGCATCATGTTGGCACCGATGGTGCGGGCCATGTGTTCGCCCAGCACGTGGTACAGCGAGCCCACGCCCACGCTGCCGAACGTCAACGGCTGGGATGCCGAGCGCGCTCGCGCCAGCGCGACCAGCTCGTCGGCGCTGTTGGCGGGTAGATCGGCTCGCGCCACGATCACCAGCGGCGCCATGCCTATCATCTGTACCAGGCGGAAGTCTTCGCTCTTGAGCTTCACCGCGGGATTGGCAATGGGCGAAAGAATCAGCTCATTGGGTGATCCCTGGAACAGGTAATAGCCGTCGGCCTTTGCCCCCAGCACCTTCTGTGCGCCCAGCGCGCCGCTGACGCCGCCCAGGTTCTCCACCAGCACGGGCTGGCCAAGCTGCTTGGATACAGGGGTGGCCACGACCCGGGCGATGGAGTCGGACGCGCCGCCGGCCGGGTAGGGCACCATCATCATGACTGGCCGATCGGGATAGTCTGCGGCCCGGGCCCCCTGGCCCAGCAGTGCCGCGCCCAGCGCCAGCGCACAGCCGGCCAGGCGCAGGCTATTGGAAAGCATGCTCACGAATTTCCCCTTGGAATGGATATAGCGTGATCCGCATGCTAGGGACTGGCCTCGCTAGTTGTCTAACGAATTGTTATTCTGGAAGCTAGAAAAAAAACTCATACTTGGATGAGAACTCGGGCATGAACCTCAAACAGCTCGAACATCTGCTGGCGGTGTCCGAGGCAGGCTCGTTCAGCCGAGCGGCCGAACACCTGCATTTGACGCAGTCGGCGCTCAGCCGCAGCATCCGTCTTCTGGAAGAAGACCTGGGGGCGCGGCTGCTGGATCGCATGGGCAAGCGCACGGAGCTGACCCCGCTGGGGCTGACCGTTGCCAGCCGCGCCAGGCGCATCCTGTTTGAATCGGGCGAGTTGCGCCGCAGCGCGGAACTGCTGACACAGGGGGATCGCGGCAGCATCAGCCTCGGCCTGGGATCGGGTCCGGGCGTCATGCTGATGACGCCGCTGCTGGCGCATGTGGCCCAGCGCTATCCGCAGTTGCGGCTGGACGTGATGCGCGGTTCGCTGGAGGCCCATCTGGCGCTGTTGCGCCAGCGGCGCCTGGATGCGCTGATCGTCGATACCCGGGGCATCGTGCCGGCGGCCGATCTGCGCATCGAGCCCACGTCGCAAATGCGGGCCGGGTTCATCTGCCGACGAGGCCACCCGCTGGCCCAACTGGGCAGAGCGGCTCGATTCGCGGAGATCGCCGCGTACCCGCTGGCGTCCACGTTCCTGGCGGCCGACACCGGGCGTATTCTGGTGGAGCATTTCGGCATCGAGGCGGACCCGCAGACCTCGATGCGATTGCGCTGCGACGAAATCGGCAGCCTGCTTGAAGCGGTGCGCGTGTCGGACGCGGTGTTCCTGGGCATCGTGGGCGCGGCGCGCCTGGGCATTGCCGCAGGCGAGCTGACCGAACTGGCCACGGATCCGCCGCTGCGCAGTCACGCGCTATTTGCCATGGTGACCTTGACGGGCCGCACCGAGGCTCCCGCGATGGCCTTGGTGCGCGAATTCGTGGCGCAGCGCCTGCGCGATTGATCGCGGTTCAGCGATGCTTGCGGTAGGGCTCGTCCTCGGGCACGAAGGTGGCTTCCGCAAGCGCGTCCCGGGTCCATTCCTGCATGGCGGGCAACGCCAGCACCGCGTCCATGTAGTCGCGCACGGGGCCCGCGGCCGCAATGCCATAAGTGGTAAAGCGCGAGACCACCGGCGCGAAGAACGCGTCGGCGATCGAGAACCTGCCGAACAGAAACGGGCCGCCCTGGCCGAACTCTGCGCGCGTGTCGTGCCAGATGGCTTGCAGGCGCGAGATGTCCTGTTGCGCGGCCTCGGGAAGCGCAATGCCGGGCAGTTGCGCCTCGACATTCATGGGCAGCGCCTGGCGCATCGCGCCGAAGCCGCTGTGCATCTGCGCGGCGAGCGAGCGCGCGCGGGCGCGAGCCTTGGGGTCTTGCGGCCACAGCCCGGCTTCGGGATGGCTTTCGGCCAGGTACTCGCAGATCGCCAGCGAATCCCAGACGGCGAAGTCGCCGTCCAGCAGCACCGGCACCAGGCCTGCGGGCGACACCGCGCTTACGCGGCGCGAGAATTCCTCGGTAAAGAAGCCGAGCTTCTGCTCCGTGAACGGAATGCCCGTGGCGCGCAAGGCGATCCAGGGGCGCAGGGACCACGACGAGTAGTTCTTGTTGCCGATGATCAAGGTGTACATATCACGCGCCTTATAGCCGTTGATGTGATGGTTTACGCGTCGGGATTGCGGCGCAGCAGCTTGCCCAGGTAATGCCCGGTGTGGCTGGCGGAGGTCCCGGCCACGTCTTCCGGCGTGCCCTGCGCGACCACGCGGCCGCCGCCGTCGCCGCCTTCCGGGCCCATGTCGACCACCCAGTCCGCCGTCTTGATGACGTCAAGGTTGTGTTCGATGATGAGCACGGTATTGCCGCTGTCGACCAGCTGGTTCAGGACTTGCAGCAGCAGCTCGATGTCGCGGAAATGCAGTCCTGTGGTGGGCTCGTCCAGGATGTAGAGCGTGCGGCCCGTGCTGCGCCGCGACAGTTCCTGCGACAGCTTCACGCGCTGCGCCTCGCCGCCCGACAGGGTGGTCGCGCTTTGGCCCAGCCGGATATAGGACAGGCCTACGTCGATCAGCGTATGGAGCTTGCGCGCGATGGCCGGCACGGACTCGAAGTATTCCAGCGCCTGCTCCACCGTCAGGTCCAGCACTTCGCTGATGTTGCGGCCGCGGTAGCGGATTTCCAGCGTTTCGCGGTTGTAGCGCTTGCCGTGGCAGACGTCGCAAGGCACGTACATGTCGGGCAGGAAGTGCATTTCGACCTTGACCACGCCGTCGCCCTGGCAGGCTTCGCAGCGTCCACCCTTGACGTTGAAACTGAAGCGTCCAGGATCGTAGCCGCGGGTGCGCGCTTCTGGCACGCCCGCGAAGAGTTCGCGGATGGGCGTAAACAGCCCCGTGTAGGTGGCTGGGTTGCTGCGCGGCGTGCGGCCGATGGGGCTCTGGTCCACGCTGATGATCTTGTCGAAGTTCTCCAGCCCCTGCATCGACACATAGGGGGCGGGTTCGCTTTGCGCATGATGCAATTGGCGTGACACCGCCACCGCCAGCGTGTCGTTCACCAGGGTGGATTTGCCCGATCCGGACACGCCGGTCACGCACACCAGGCGACCCGACGGGATGCGCAGGTCCACGTTCTTCAGGTTGTTGCCGCTGGCGCCCGTCAGGGTCAGCCAGGACAGTTCGTCGGTGACGGGACGGCGTTTCGGGATGGCGATGGCGCGAGCGCCGCTCAAGTACTGGCCGGTCAGCGAATTTGGATCGCGCTGCACGGTTTCCGGGTCGCCTTGCGCCACCACCTGGCCGCCATGCTCGCCCGCGCCCGGTCCCATGTCCACGACCCAGTCGGCCATGCGGATCATGTCTTCGTCATGCTCGACGACGATGACGCTATTGCCGAGGTCGCGCAGATGCTGCAGGGTGCCGATCAGGCGGTCGTTGTCGCGCTGGTGCAAGCCGATGGACGGCTCGTCCAGCACGTACATCACGCCGGTCAGGCCGGAGCCGATCTGGCTGGCCAGTCGGATGCGTTGCGCCTCGCCGCCCGAGATGGTGTCGGCGCTGCGGTCCAGCGACAGGTAGTTCAGGCCCACGTTATTCAGGAAGCTCAGGCGCGCCTCGATCTCGCGCACGATGCGTTGCGCGATCTCCTGCTTGGCGCCCGTCAGGCTCAAGTCGCGGAACCAGGTCAGGCACGTCGACAGCGGCATGGCCTCGACCTCGTAGATGGCCTGGCCATGGCGCTCGCCGCCGCGCGGATCCTGGCCGATCAGCACGTTGCGGGCCTCGGGCCGCAGACGCGAGCCGCCGCAGTCCGGGCAGGTCTTGATGTTGCGGTACTTGCCGAGCTCTTCGCGCACAGTGGCCGAATCGGTTTCGCGCCAACGGCGTTCCAGGTTCGGAATCACCCCTTCGAATGTGTGGCGCTTGACCGTGCTGCGGCCTTTTTCGTTCAGGTAGAGGAACGAGATCTCTTCGTCGCCGGAGCCGTAGAGGACCTTGTCGCGCAGTGCTTCGGGCAGTTCCTCGAAAGGGGCCTCGATGTCGAATTCGTAGTGCGCGGCGAGGCTGGTCAGAAGCGAATGGGTGAACGCGTTGCGGCGGTCCCAGCCGCGGATGGCGCCGGCCGCCAGGCTAAGTTCCGGGAAGGCGACCACGCGCTTGGGGTCGAAGAAGCCGACTTGGCCGATGCCGTCGCAGCTGGGGCAGGCGCCCATCGGATTATTGAAGCTGAACAGGCGCGGTTCCAGCTCCGGCAGGCTGTGGCTGCACACCGGGCACGCGTAGCGGCTGGAGAAGACCTGTTCGCGTCCGCTGTCCATGTCCAGGGCCAAGGCGCGGCCTTCGGCCAGCTGCAAGGCCGTCTCGAAGCTTTCCGCCAGGCGTTGCTTGCTTTCGGGCTTGATGCGCAGCCGGTCGATCACGACATCGATGTCGTGCTTTTCGGTCTTCTTCAGCGGCGCCATGCCGTCGATTTCGGTCATCTGCCCATCCACGCGCAGCCGCACGTAGCCCTGCGCTTGCAGGCTGGCGCACTCGTCCTCGAAGCTGCCCTTTTTGCCGCGCGCGATCGGGGCCAGCACGGCCAGGCGCGTTTCGGGCGTCCAGGACAGCACCGCGTCCACCATCTGGCTGACGCTTTGGGCCTGCAGCGGCAGGCCATGGTCCGGGCAGTAGGGCGTGCCGACCCGCGCATACAGCAGGCGCAGGTAGTCGTGGATTTCGGTGATGGTACCGACGGTGGAGCGGGGGTTGTGCCCCGCCGCCTTCTGCTCGATGGATATGGCCGGAGACAGGCCTTCGATCAGGTCCACGTCCGGCTTGTCCATCAGTTGCAGGAACTGCCGGGCGTAGGCGGACAGGCTTTCGACATAGCGGCGCTGGCCCTCCGCGTACAGCGTGTCGAAGGCGAGCGAGGATTTGCCCGAGCCGGACAAGCCGGTGACGACCACCAATTTGTGGCGCGGCAGGTCCAGCGAGACGTTCTTGAGATTGTGGGTGCGCGCACCCCGAATGCGTATTGTCACGTCTATCGGGCTCTTTTAAGCGGTTTCAAAGGCCAACTTGGTACTATAGCGCGCCGAATCCCCCTGCGTTCGGGGCAGTTACTTCAGCCTGGATGGCCCCGGGGGTGGCGCCGCACCGCCAGATCAGACCTTGAGCGTGTGACACCCACGCGCGTGAGCAGCCCTAGTCATCGTTGAAACTTCCGCATGCAGGCAGATAAAAAACTGAAATTGACCCCGTCCGAGCGCCGCGCCAGCGTGGCGCTGGCCGGCCTGTTCGCCGCGCGGATGCTGGGGCTGTTCCTGTTGCTGCCCGTTTTTGCCGTGGCCGCCGCCGGCATGCCGGGCGGGGACGATCCTGCCCGGGTGGGCCTGGCGCTGGGCATGTACGGCCTGACGCAGGCCTTCATGCAGATTCCCTTCGGCCTGGCGTCCGACCGCTGGGGGCGCCGCCCGGTCGTGCTGTTCGGCCTGCTGCTGTTCGTGGCGGGCAGCATCGTCTGTGCGTTGGCGTCCGACGTGTACTGGATCACCATCGGCCGCGCCATCCAGGGCGCCGGCGCCATTTCGGCGGCCGTGACCGCCTGGCTCGCGGACTCGACCCGCGACGAGGTCCGCACCCGGGCCATGGCCATGGTGGGCGGTTCGATCGGCCTGTCCTTCGCCGTCTCGCTGGTGCTGTCGCCCGTGCTGGTCGGCTGGTGGGGCCTGTCCGGCCTGTTCTGGACCATTGCCTGCCTGGGCGTGGTCTGCCTGGCCGTAGCGGGCTGGGTGGTGCCCGTGGTGCCCCTGACCCAGGCGCGGACCATGCAGGCGGCCAAGCCGCGCGAAGTCCTCACCCACAGCGATCTGCTGCGCCTGAATTTCGGCGTGTTCGTCCTGCACCTCATCCAGGTTGCGCTGTTCGTCGTGGTGCCGGCGCTGCTGGCCAAGGTGGGCGGCCTGGATGCCCGCGAACTCTGGAAAGTGTATCTGCCGGTCATCCTGGTGTCTTTTGTGTTGATGGTGCCGGTGGTGTTCATCGCGGAAAAGCGCCGTGCCCATCGCGGCGCCCTGCGCGCCGCCGTTGCCGGGCTGGTGCTGGTGTGCGCCTTGTTGCCCGCCGCGAGCCATGGCTTTTACACCCTGGCCGCCGCCCTCACGGGCTTTTTCGTGGCCTTCAACGTGCTGGAAGCCTTGCAGCCGTCGCTGGTATCCCGCGTGGCGCCGCAGGCCTACAAAGGTCTTGCGCTGGGCTTCTACAACACCGCCCAGGCCGCCGGCCTGTTCGCGGGCGGCGCGCTGGGCGGCTGGCTGGCCGCCCATTCCGGTTCCAGCGCCGTTTTCATGGCGGCAGCCGTGTTGTCGGCGGTCTGGCTGGCCGTGACCTGGGCACTGCGGCCGCTGCCCGAACCGGACCGTCAGGCCTCGCCCCGGGCCGGCTGAAAAATGGCGGATCGTGCCCCGAAAAGCGCGTATCCGCCGCCAAAATCGGCTTGCCGGCATGGACGGCTTTGTCACATCCTGGTTTGGCGCGGCAGGCGCTTTTCGTCGATAATACGCATCAAATAGGGCTTCACTCAGGGTTCAACCCGGCGTCGCCGGTCATCGTTACGGTGACCGGCGTGTTTCATGAAGCCGGTCTTCAACATCATCGCTTTTAATGTTGTTGCCGGCGCGTCCGCGGCAACGCACACGCAGGCTGTCAACAACAGAGGGACAACGGCATGGCATCGGTTAACAAAGTCATACTCGTGGGCAATCTGGGACGCGACCCGGAAGTCCGCTACAGCCCCGAAGGGGCGGCAATCTGCAATATGTCCATTGCCACCACCTCCACCTGGAAAGACAAGGCTTCGGGCGAACGCCGCGAAGAAACGGAATGGCACCGCGTCGTCATGTACAACCGCCTGGCTGAAATCGCCGGCGAGTACCTGAAGAAGGGCCGCTCGGTTTACATCGAAGGCCGCCTGAAGACGCGCAAGTGGCAAGACAAAGACACCGGCGCGGACCGTTACAGCACCGAAATCGTCGCCGACCAGATGCAAATGCTGGGCGGCCGCGAAGACGGCGGTGGCGGTGGCGCAAGCTTCGGCGGCGGTGGCGGCTACGACGACGCCCCGGCGCGCCAGCCGCAGCAGCGCGCTCCGGCCCAACGCCCGGCCCCGCAGCAGCGTCCGGCTCCCGCAGCGGCTCCGGCCAGCAGCGGCGCCAACCTGGCGGATATGGACGACGATATTCCGTTCTGATTCCGCTTCATCGGAAGGTTGCAGTTGAAGGGCCTCTACCCGTTCGGGCAGAGGCCTTTTTCTTGCCTGTTTCCAACCAGAAGCGTGCCGTGGACCTGCTATGCGCGGGGCTTGCAGCGCCCCGGAGCTTGCCCAGTAATCAGTGCCCCGTCCACGCGCTGGATTTCGCTGCGATGGACGCTCGCCGCCACCGGGCGCAGAGGATTGAATTATTTTGTTTCGCAAAAACCCCTTGCGCTGTCTACCTAGTAGTAGATAAGATTCATCCATCGACGCAGCAAACCAACCACCCGCCGCCGTCGAAACCAGAAATACAGTAGGACCGCTTTTTATTTCCCTTCTCGTCTACCTATAAGTAGATAGTTTTTTGAACCGCTACGCAATCGTTATCTGGAGATCAACCATGAAGACCCTCGTATCCGCCCTGATCCTGTCCGCCTCCTTTATTGGCGCCGCCCAAGCCGGCGAACTGGACTATCCGCCCGCCCTGAACACCGAAAGCACGGTGACCCGCGCCCAGGTGCAGCAAGAGCTGGCCCAGGCCCGCGCCAATGGCGAACTGGTGTCTGGCGAAGAAGGCTACGCCGCCACGATCTTTGCCGCTTCGGGCGACAAGAGCCGCGCCCAGGTCCAGAAAGAGCTGGCTGCCGCCCGCGCCCAAGGCCTGACCGACAGTGCCGAACTGGCATACCCGCCCGTGCAAGGCTGAGCTTATTTTTCCTCGGGAATCTATCTATAAGTAGATAGCGCTACCGAAACCCCTGACGCAGCACTCGATCCTTATTGGAGATCAACCATGAAAACCCTCGTATCCGCCCTGATCCTGTCCGCTTCCTTCATCGGCGCCGCCCAAGCCGGCGAGCTGGACTACCCGCCTCCCCTGAACACCGAAAGCACGGTGACCCGCGCCCAGGTGCAGCAAGAGTTGGCCCAGGCTCGCGCCAATGGCGAATTAGTGTCCGGCGAAGAAGGCTACGCCGCCACGATCTTTGCTGCTTCGGGTGACAAGAGCCGCGCCCAGGTCCAGAAAGAACTGGCCGCCGCCCGCGCGCATGGCCTGACCGACAGTGGCGAGCTCGACTACCCGCCCGTGCAAGGCTGAAGCTTATGCCGGCACATGCGGATCCCGGGGGACGGGGTGTACCCGGCCGGGGTCCGCAAGGGTTTTGGAGCAGTGCAAACGCTGCCGGAACCGATGACGAATCAACCTATTAGTAGGTAATATTCAGCCATGGACACTCCTACTTCCAACACCACTCGCGAACAGCTTTTGGCCCATGCCGAGAAGCTGATCCGCACGCGCGGATGCAACGGTTTCAGCTACCGCGACCTGGCTGAGCACGTGGGCGTGAAGACGTCCAGCATTCACTATTACTTTCCGGGCAAGGACGACTTGCTCTACGAGGCTGTCGAAGCCTACAGCGCTCGCGCGTTGGCTGCCGTGCGAGGTATCGATACGTCGCTACCGGCGCAAGAACAGCTCGACCACTATCTGTCGATGATGGAATCGCGTGCCTGCGGGTCGGGCGAACTCTGCCTGGCGGGCATGCTGGCGGCCGAGGTCAACTCGTTGCCCGAGCGCGTGCGGGGCGCATTGCAGGGATTCTTCCGCGCGCATGAAGCCTGGCTGGCCCGTGTGCTGGCCGAAGGCGCGGCGCAAGGCACGATGAAATTCTCCGGCACGCCCGAGGCAGCGGGCCGCGCGGTGTTCGCGACGGTCCAGGGCTGCATACTGATTGCGCGCCTGTTCCAGCAGCCGGCGGCCTTGTGCGAGGCGATTGGCGCCTTGTACGTGCAATGCGAACACAAACAAGGCGGCGCCTGAGCGCTTCCTGCCCAACACGTTTCCACGGCCGCCATGCGCAAGCAGGCGGCCGTTGTCTTTTGCATGGAGAAATCAGGCGGCGAGCAGCGCCCGTGCCATATCGACGCTGGTGCGCGCCTGGATGCCCAGGTCGCGCATGCGCTGCTGAAATGTGGCCTGCGCGTCCTCGAACCCGGCAACGGGACTCATGCAATCCGTCAGCAGCACCAGCCGCGACAGATCGCGGCCGGGCAGGTGCTCCGCCAGATGTTCGACGGTGGCCTTCACGCAATGGCTGCCGGCCTGACCGGCAATAAGAATGAGTTCGGCGCGGTCCAGCGAATCCAGCAGGCTGCGGTTGAGCTGGCTGCGGGGGTCGTCCGCGTCCGGCACTTCGGCCATCAGCGCGCTGTAGTGCTCGGTCCAGGGGTTCATACCCTTGGGTACTTTGCGCACGATGAACTGGCGTTCGTCTTCCCAGCGGCTGTAGGCGGCGCGCACGTCGGCGTGCACGTTGTGGCCCCATGTGCCGATTTCGCAATGCAGCGGCCACACCATCAGCGTGTAGCGGCCGCGCGCTTCCAGTTCGTCCAGGTAGGACATGGTGCGCGGCAGATCATCTGCGTGGCGCGGCCGGAACTCTCCGGCGCGCAGCTGGGCTGCCGTGATCTGCGTGTACGGAGCGACGGGCTGGCCGTCGCCGGTGGACCAGAAGGTCGGGTGGGCAATGTCCAGGCGGTGGTGCGAGTCCAGCGTGACCGTGATCGACGTGAGGACGGGCGCCGTGGCGTCGATGAAGCGCGCCAGCCGCTGCATGTCGGCGTGCGCGCCAGCCACCGGCAGGGCGGGCGCATGTGTGTGGCCAGTCACGGGATCCTTGGGCAGGTAGGGCTCTGGCAGGTCGCAGAAGTCGTTCTGCGGATCGATGATCAATAGATGATTGGAGCGCGGCATGACGACGTTCGGGGGAGGCGAACCTGAAATATAGAAGGCCATGTCATTCTAGAAAAGTACGAGATGTTCGGCGCGGTCGGGCAATTGACGCAGCAGGGCCCGCCATTGCAGCCAGACTCTGGCCCCCGCTGAAACCGCGATCACTGCAATAACGATCCACATGTCAGGCTCCCGGATAATTTCGCACGATCGTGCGAAATTAAGGTAAAGAATTGCCGGCACAGGCCGGCGCGATAAAAGCGCTACTCGAGGTACTTGAAACTGCGGTAAGTGGAAATCAACCGCTCATAGGCCGCCCGCACTCGCTGGGGGGCCTTGGGGTCCCGCAGGAAGCGGGCGTCGTGCATCAATCCGATCATCAGGCTGTAGACCTCGAATACGAGCTGTTCGGGGTCCGTGTCCGGGCGGACATGCCCGGCTTCAAGCGCCTGGTTGACCGTGCGCAGCATGGCGGCGCGCCAGCGCCGCAGATTGTCTTCCAGTACCGACCGCAATGGGGATTCCACGTCGTCGTATTCGAAGGCGCCCGCCACATAGATGCAGCCGGTCAGCGTCTCGACATTGCTGGCGCGTTCGATCCAAAGCGAGACCAGGGCGTTCAGCCGCGGCAGGCCGCGGGGATATGCCATGGCCGGGGTGAACACGGCCTCGATGAAACGGCGGTCATACTCGTCCAGCACTGCCTGTTGCAAGGCTTCCAGCGAACCCACGCGCGAGAAGACGCCGCTTTTGCTGATGCCCAGGCGCTTGGCGATCTGGCCGAGCGACAGACTTTCCATGCCTTGCGCCGCGGCCATATCCAGGGCCGCGTCCACAATGGCCGCGAAGGTCAGCTCGCTTTTTTCGGTTTTGGCAGTCATGCCAGAAATTTAGCACGACCGTGCGAAAACACCCAAGCTGATTTTTACGGGGTCGCGCCCCAAAAAAAACCGGACAGCAGGGCTGTCCGGTTGCGTTACTGCGAGATTGGCGTGGTCAGGCCTGGGCGGCCTTGAACTCCAGGCGGTACTTGTGCAGCAGGGGCTCGGTGTAACCGTTGGGCTGGGTCAGGCCTTCGAACACCAGCGCGCAGGCAGCCTTGAACGCCAGCGACGTATCGAAGTTGCCTGCCATGGGGCGGTAGAGCGCGTCGCCCGCGTTCTGGCCGTCGACCACCTTGGCCATGCGCTGGAAGGTTTCCATGACCTGCTCGCGGTTGGTCACGCCATGGCGCAGCCAGTTGGCGATGTGCTGGCTGGAGATGCGCAGGGTGGCGCGGTCTTCCATCAGGCCGACGTTGTGGATGTCCGGCACCTTGGAGCAGCCCACGCCCTGGTCGATCCAGCGCACGACATAACCCAGGATGCCCTGGACGTTGTTGTCGAGTTCTTGTTGGATGTCCTGGGCAGACCACTTGGACGGGTCGCCAACCGGCACGGTCAGCAGGCCGCCCAACAGTTCGTCGCGCACGCTGTCGAGCCTGGTGCGTTCCAGTTCCTGTTGCACCGCCTGCACGTCGACCTGATGGTAGTGCAGCGCATGCAAGGTCGCGGCGGTAGGCGAAGGCACCCAGGCAGTGTTGGCGCCCGCTTTGGGATGGGCAATCTTCTGTTCGAGCATGGCGGCCATCAGGTCCGGCATGGCCCACATGCCCTTGCCGATCTGCGCGCGGCCGCGCAGGCCCGCGTCCAGGCCGACCAGCACGTTGTTGCGTTCGTAGGCGGTGATCCAGGCGGTGGACTTCATGTCGCCCTTGCGCAGCATGGGGCCTGCTTCCATGCTGGAGTGCATTTCGTCGCCCGTGCGGTCCAGGAAGCCGGTGTTGATGAAGGCAACGCGCGCGGCGGCGGCTTCTATGCACGCCTTCAGATTGATGCTGGTGCGGCGCTCTTCGTCCATGATGCCCATTTTCAGGGTGTTGCGCGGCAGCTTGAGCAGGTCTTCGACGCGGTCGAACAGCTCGCTGGCGAAGGCGGCTTCGGCTGGACCGTGCATCTTGGGCTTCACGATGTAGACCGAGCCGGTGCGCGAGTTCAGCTTGTGTTTGCGGTCCTGCAGCGCGGCCAGGCTGGTGACGACGGCGTCCAGGATGCCTTCGGGGATTTCGCGGCCGGCGCTGTCCAGCACGGCAGGGTTGGTCATCAGGTGGCCGACGTTGCGCACGAACATGAGCGAGCGGCCGTGCAGGGTCAGCGGCGATCCATCCGGCTGCGTGTAGTTGCGGTCGGCGTTGAGCTTGCGGGTGAAGGTCTTGCCGTTTTTGGTGACTTCTTCGGTCAGGTCGCCCTTCATCAGGCCGAGCCAGTTGCGGTAGATGTGGACTTTGTCCTCGGCATCCACGGCGGCAACGGAGTCTTCGCAGTCCATGATGGTGGTGAGCGCGGCTTCCACCAGCACGTCCTTGACGCCTGCGGCGTCGGTGGCGCCGATGCTGTGGCTGCGGTCGATCTGGATTTCGAAGTGCAGGCCGTTGTTCTTGAGCAGGATGGCCGACGGTGCGGAGGCGTCGCCTTGATAGCCAACGAACTGCGCGGGTTGCTTGAGCTCGGTGGAGCCGCTGGCCAGCGCCACGCGCAGTTTGCCGTTTTCGACGGTGTAGCCGCGGGCGTCGGCGTGCGAGCCCTGGGCCAGCGGGGCGGCGGTGTCGAGGAAGCTGCGGGCGCGTGCGATGACGGCGGCGCCGCGTTCCGGGTTATAGCCGCGACCCGTATCGCCCGGCGTGGCCGGGACGGCGTCCGTGCCATAGAGCGCGTCATACAGGCTGCCCCAGCGCGCATTGGCGGCGTTCAGCGCGTAGCGCGAGTTGGACATCGGCACGACCAGCTGCGGACCGGCCTGCTGCGAGATCTCGGTGTCGACGTTGTCGGTGGTGGCGCGCACGCTGGCCGGCTGGGGCAGCAGATAGCCGATGCCCTCCAGGAACTTGCGATAGGCGGCCGGGTCGGCGATGGGGCCGGGATGGGCGCGATGCCAGGCGTCGAGCTCGGCCTGCAAGCGGTCGCGCTCGGCCAGCAAGGCGCGATTCTTGGGGGCCAGGTCATCCACCAGGGCCGCAAAGCCTTGCCAGAAGCTTTCGGCATCCAGGCCGGTGCCGGGCAGGGCTTCCTGTTCAATGAATTGATTGAGATTGGCCGCCACTTGCAGGCCGTGGTGCTGGATGCGTTGAGTCATGCGGTTCTCTAGCGGTAAGGGACTGGCCGACGCCGCGCGCCGGGCGTATATCTGGTCCCGACATCATCGTTCGCGCCTGTCGCAATGTCCATATCAAAACCCACTGGTCATACCAGTTTGTGCAGTGCCGTATGCGCACAGCCGTATTTTTTATGGTTTTATATCAGCTACTTACAGGGGTGTGGTGGCGGGGTTCCAATCGGGGCTGCACTTGGTCATACCACTGGTGCGGAGAGTGCATGTACGCGGAAACTGAAGAAAAGCCCCGTCAGGTGGCGGACGAGGTCGCCGAGCGGATCGAGCGCCTGATCCTGGACGGGGTGTTGAAGGCCGGCCAGGCGCTGCCTTCCGAGCGGCGGCTGACGGAAAAGCTGGGTGTATCGCGCACGGCGTTGCGCGAAGGGCTGAAGCTCTTGCGCGCGCGCGAGATCATCCATACCGCGCAGGGCAAGGGTTCGTATGTGGCGCACATCTCCAAGGTTGACGCCGGCCCGCTCATGCACTTGTTCAATTCGCAGCCGCGCACGCTCTACGACCTGCTGGAAGTACGTTCCCTGCTGGAGGCCGAGTCGGCCCGATTGGCGGCCATACGTGGCACCGAGGCGGATTTCATCATGATCCGCCGCCGTTATGACGAGATGGTGGCCGCGCAGGGCACAGCCACCGACACGGCGACGCATGCGCACCTGGACCACGCGTTTCACTTGGCCATCTGCGAGGCCTCGCACAATCCCGTGCTGGTGCACACGCTGCAGTCCTTGACGGACTTGCTGCTTGGATCGGTCTTTGCCTGCGTCAACAACCTGTACCACCGCCAGCCCGAGAAGCGCCAGATCGACCGCCAGCACACGCGTCTGTTCAATGCGGTAACCGCGCGCCAGCCCGAGCAGGCGCGCAGGGCGGCCGCGGACCACGTGGATAGCGTGCGCCAAAGCCTGGCCGATATCGAACAGGAAGAGCAGCGCCTGGTGCGCGCGACGTTGCGGCTGGAAGGCTGGAGCTAGTTCCCGTCCTACCCCAGCCCACCCGCCGCCGGCCGGCCTTAACGGTCGGCCATCGCGCCGCTGCTTGCCAGGGCCAGCGGTTTGCCCGCATAGACCCGCCCGAATCGGTTGTTGATGAAAGCGTCGAGGTCTATGGCCTCCTGGCCCACGAACCCGCGTTGCGGCAACGCGCCCTGAGCCACCAGGTCCAGCGCCGCGCAGATGCCTGCAGCGGTGGACAGCTGGATGGCGCTGAGGCGGTGGCCGTCGACCTCCGTGCCGAAGATGCGGATGGGGTAGGACTCTTCTTCCAGGCGTCCATGCCGGTGGCCCGAGGCCGAGGCGTGGATCACGATGACATCCTGTTCGGTCGTGGGGATGGCGGCTTCGAAGATTTCCTTGAGCAGGTCGCGGCGGTCGCGCAGGCGCAGGTCATTGAGGAGCAGCTTCATGATGCTGCAGTGACCCGGGTACCGCACGGATTTATAGTCCACGTTACGGGCGCGGCCACGCAGCGTTGCGGGCAGGGTGCCCAGTCCGCCCGAAGTGTTGAAGGCCTCGTACTCCACGCCGTCCAACGCGAAGGTTTCATAGCCTTCCAGGGCGGGTACGCTGGTCAGTTGGCCGTCGACGATGGCCTCGCAGGGATTGCAGTATTCGTTGATGAGCCCCTCGGTGCTCCACGTCAGGTTGTAGCGCAGGCTGTTGGAGGGATAGCGCGGTAGTGCGCCCACGCGCATGCGCAAGTCCAGCAGGGTGTCGAAGCGGCGGGCGAGTGCGTTGCCGACCACGCCGATGAAGCCTGGGGCCAGGCCGCACTGCGGCATCAGCACACTGTCGGCGCTTTCCGCCAGTGCCTGGATTGCGTGCGTGCTGGCCACGTCTTCCGTCAGGTCGAAGTAGTGCACGCCCGCCTTGGCGCACAGCGCGGCTACGGCGGCGGCGCGGTGAAAAGGCAGCGCATTGATCACGGCGTAACGCCCTTCGATGCATTGCGCCACGGTCTCGTCATCGGAGACCTGGCGGGTTTCGCAGCCTAGTTCGGCCACGATGCGCAACCGCGCGGGATCCTGGTCGGCGACCACGACCGAATAGGCGCCGCTGCGTTCCAGCATGAGGGCAATGGCGAAACCGATTTTTCCAGCGCCGAGAAGTAGGACGGGCCGGGGAGAGACGGTGGACATGGTGCGGCTCCTGCATCGAAGGGGAGAGGTGAGCTCATCCTATGCGTGGACGCTGTCGATGTGTAGAGACCAAATAGTCGAATCGGCTGTAGGTAACGTTATTTCGACTTAATTAAATGTCGGATCGTCAAAAACAAAGCCCTCCGGTTTGGGGCCGGAGGGCTTCGGGGCGCTGACTGGCCGGGGAGGCCAGGGGGGGATCAGCTGCCCAGGGGCGGGTAGTCCAGGTTGCCGAAGGTGACCAGGCCTTCCGACTTGGCTTGAGCCAGTTCGGTGCGGACTTGGGCGCGGGTCAGCGACGTGGCTTGTTCAGCGGCGGCGACGGGCGGATAGTCCAGGTTGCCGAAGGTCACTTCGCCGGCATTCTTGGCTTGTTGCAGTTCAGCTTGCACCTGCTGCGAGGTCAGGGTCGACTTCGGAGCGATGGCGGCGGGGTAGCCTTCTTCGCCGAAGGTGTATTGGCCCGAAACCTTGGCTTGTTGCAGTTCGGCCTGGACTTGAGCGCGGGTGGGGCCCTGATCGGCCTCGGCGGCTTGGGCGCCGGCAGCCAGAACGGACATGGACAGCATCAAAGCGGTAGCAAGGGTTTTCATGGCAGACCTCCAATGTCTTGAGCTTGGGAGCCGAACCGCCGGCGTGATTGCCTGGGGTTCGCTTGCTGTGTCCCGATGAGTTGCATTCTGGGCGCAAAACATCTCCGGATAAACCCTGATTCCCTGAAAACATCTTTCCAAAAAGAAGACTAATAGGTTTCCATTTCACCAAATGGCACCATGGGTGGTGGAATTTCCATTTGATGACACCATAGGAGGTGGTCCGCGCGGGACGGCGGAGCTTCTTTTGGCGGCGGGGGGCTCAGCGGGCGCGCAGTCCCGGGCAAGGTGCCGGGACTGGCGTGGAGGAAGGGGGATCAGCGGTTCAGTTCGGCCAGGGCGGCGTTGTATTCCGCCTGGGCCTCGTCCAGCTTGCGCTGGGCCTTTTCGATCTTGTCTTGCTTGCCCTTGGCGCGGGCCTGCTTGAGTTCGCTTTCGCGTTCGGCGACCTTGCTCTGCTTGTCGCGTACGTCTGCCTCGCGTTGCGATTGCAGGCGGCTGTCGGTGCAATGCGCCTTGGCTTCTGCCAAGGCCTTGCGCAGCCCGGCTTCGCGGCGAGTATTGTTCTGCGCCTTGGCGGTCGCGATATCGTTTTCGATTTCGCAGAACTTGGCGGCGCAGCCGCGTTGGGCCGAGCAATCGCTGGCGGCTTGTGCTGGCACCGCCATGAACGCGGCGGCCGCGGCGGCCGTCACGGCAAGGGATTTGAGCAATGAGGGCATGCGTGGTCTCCGTAAAGCGTTTCGGAGGCTACATCATGGGCCCAGTCGGCGCCGCCGGCAATGCGCGGCGTCAACGGGGCGCGGCTGAGGCGCGGACGCGGCCTCAGCGGATCAAGGTGCCGGCCAGGGCGGCAGCGACCAGCAGGGCGCCCAACCAGAGGTTGGCGCGAAACAGCATGAAGTTGCGGTCGGGGCGCTGGATGTCGAACACCTTCAGTTGCCACGCCAGATGCGCGGCAACAGCGACCATGCCGACCTGGTAAGCCCACGACAGGCCGATGGCATAGCCGCCCCAGGCCCATAGAACGATGGTGCCCAGATAGAAGCCGCCGATCCAGAGCTTGCCCTGGTCGCCGAAGCGCATGGCGGTCGAATGCAGGCCCAGGCTGCGGTCGTCGCGCACGTCCACATAGGCATAGATGCTGTCGTAACCCACCTGCCACAATACCGCGCCCGCCCACATGGCGATGGCTGCCAGCGGGACGTGGTTCTGAGTGTCCGACCAAGCCATCAGCATGCCCCAGTTGAAGCAGATGCCCAGCACCACTTGCGGCCAGTAAGTGACGCGCTTGCACAGCGGATAGATGAAGACGAACGGCAGCACGGCCACGGCCAGCCAGCGGCTCATTTCGTTCAGGAAAAACAGCAGCGACCCGCAGACCAGCAACTGTCCAAGCAGGAACCAGACAGCGTTCTTCATGGTGAGCTGGCCGCTGGTCAGCGGACGGAAGCGCGTGCGCTCGACGTGCTTGTCGAAGTTGCGGTCGCACATGTCGTTGACGGTGCAGCCGATGCCGCGCATCAACAGCGCGCCCAGCGAGAATACGATCAGCCGCTGCAGATCGGGCAGGCCACCCGCGGCCTGGACCAGCGCGGCGATGGCCGGCAGCAGGGTCAGCCAGGTGCCTATGGGACGGTCCAGGCGGCACAGCCGGGCATAGGGCCGCCAGGACTTGGGCAGCCAGCGTTCGACCCAGTCGGTGAAGACGATGTCGCTGAGGTCGACGGGAGTTTGTTGGGGGGCGCTCACTGTCACGGCGAAACGGAATGGGAAAACCAAGAGCATAAAACAACGGCGGCCAGGCATCGCGCCCAGCCGCCGTTCATGTCCTGCAGCCCCTGCGAGGCGCCCGCGTCATATCGCCACTGTCGTGGCGTAAGCGGGGCCGCACGGATCCGGGCTCCGCCGGTCCGTGCCGACCCCCTGGGGGGAAGCGCCGCAGGCGCTTCGGGGGGTCACGCCTCTTTCAGCAGCTTGCCCAGGATCGCAATGCCGCGGCGGATCTTGTCTTCCGGCACGGTGGCGAAGCTCAGGCGCAGGGTGTTGGTCTTGCCGGCGCCGCAGTAGAACGGCGCGCCGGGCACGAACGCCACGTTTTGCGCGATGGCCTTTTCCAGCAGCTTGGTGGTGTCGATGTGCTCGGGCAGCGTCAGCCAGATGAACATGCCGCCTTCCGGCTTGGTCCAGCGCACGGTGTCCGGGAATTCCTGCTTGATGGCGTCCAGCATGCAGCTGCCTTGGGCGCGGTAGATTTCACGCACGTTGGGCAGGTGTTCATCCAGGAAGCCTTCCTTGACGATCTCGTACACGGCCATCTGCGTCAGCGTGGGCGTGTGCAGGTCGGTGGCCTGCTTGGCTTGCACCAGCTTGTTGATGAGCGGGCGCGCGGCGGCGATGTAGCCCAGGCGCAGGCCGGGGGCCAGCACCTTCGAGAACGTACCCAGGCGCACGACGTTGGCACCGTATTCGGCGGCCAGCGCGATCAGGCCGGGCTGCGGTTCGCCCGCGTAGCGCAGTTCACCGTAGGGATCGTCTTCGACGATGGTGAGGTTCAGCTCGGCGGCGCGCTTGACCAGCGCGATGCGGCGTTCCAGGCTGAGCGTGCGGCCAGTGGGGTTCTGGAAGTTGGGCAGGGCGTACAGGAAGCGGGCGCCTGCGGCCAGTTCGGGCGTGATGGCTTCGGGGATCAGGCCGCCTTCATCGGTGGGCACCGGCACGAAATTGGGCTGGTACAGGCTGAACGACTGCAGCGCGCCGAGGTAGCTGGGGTCTTCGACCAGCACTTTGCTGTCCTTGTCGATCAGCACCTTGCCCAACAGGTCCAGCGCTTGCTGCGAACCCGACACGATCAGGATCTGGTCGGCGGCGACGCTGGCGCCGGCCTTGTTCAGGTCGTCGGCAACCCATTGGCGCAGGGGCGCAAAGCCCTCCGTGGGGCCGTATTGCAGGGCGGCGCGGCCATTGGTGGACAGTACCTTGTCGAATGCCGCGCGAACTACCTCTACCGGGAAGCCGCCGGGCGCCGGCAGGCCGCCAGCGAACGAGATGACTTCGGGGCGCTCGGTTACCTTGAGGATCTCGCGGATGGCGGAGCTGGTGAGTTGCTGGGCGCGTTCCGAAAAGGAAAACGCAGGTTCGAGAGGCTTGTCCATGGAGTGCTTCTTGATCAAGAAGGGTAGGAAAATACGGGCGGTTGATCCCTTGGGTGGCCCGGCGGAAAAAATATTTCGAAAAACTATTGTCCCACACGGCGGCAGCCTGGCCCCCTTAAAGCAGCCAAGCCCTAAAATCACCTGCATCGATAACCGCCTGTACAGTTACATTTCCCATGTTTGAAGCCGCTCCGATCGTCGCCGATTCCAAGGCCGCCCTGTATGCCGGATTGGCCTCCCAGGCCCGTGCCCTGCTGGATGGCGAGCATGACCGCATTGCCAACGCCGCCAATCTGAGCGCGCTGGCCTACCAGGCCTTGCCCGACCTGAACTGGGCAGGCTTTTATTTCTTCGATGGCACGGAATTGGTGCTGGGTCCTTTCCAGGGCAAGCCGGCCTGCGTGCGCATTGCGCTGAACCGCGGCGTATGCGGCGCGGCCGCCAGCCAGCGCCAGACGCAGCTCGTACCCGACGTGCATGCGTTTCCCGGCCACATCGCATGCGATGCGGCCTCGCGTTCCGAGATCGTCGTGCCGCTGGTGCGTGACGGCCAGCTGATTGGCGTCTGGGACGTGGACAGCCCGGTGCCGGACCGCTTCGACGAAGACGACCGCCAGGGCATGGAAGCCCTGTGCGCGGTGTTCCTGGCCAGCCTGGGCTGAGCCGCAGCGTTGACACGGATGCGGCGTCCCGGTAGATTCCCGCATCTGCGCTTGCAGACAACCGCATCCGTTCCATTCATGATTCATCAGGCCATCCAATCCGCTTTCCCGTTCCGCGCCCTGGGCGTGGTGCTGGCTTGCGTCGGCCTGAAATCCAAAAAACAGCCGCTCATCTGACCGGAGCATGCTGTTCCGTCAGATGGGCGACGGAACAGCGGCCTCCTGGCGGCGCATGGCGCCGTCCGCGCACCCCTAGTATCCCGAGCACTTCTGTACGGTCCAACCACGGTCCGCTTACACCGAAGGAGTGTTCACATGCAATCTCATCAATCACCGATCCAGGGCGTCTGGGTGCCTCTCGTCACGCCGTTTTCCGGCGGCGCCGTCGATGGCGGCGCCTTGCGGCGGCTGGTGCGCCACTATGCCGCCGCGGGGGTGGACGGCCTGGTCGTGTGCGGCAGCACCGGCGAGGCCGCGTCGCTGGACGACGCCGAGCAACTTGCCGTGCTTGAGGCCGTGCTGACCGAGGCGGGCAGGATGCCCGTCATCATGGGTTTGGCCGGCAATCACCATGGCCACGTGATGCAGCGCCTGGTCGCCTTCGGCACGCGGCCGCTCGCTGGCATCCTGGCGCCCGCGCCGTACTACGTTCGCCCAGGCCAGGAAGGCGCCGCCATGTATTTCCGCTGCCTGGCCGATGCCTCGCGCTTCCCCCTGGTGCTCTACGACATTCCATATCGCACGGGTACCACACTGGATACAGCGACCCTGCTGGCGTTGGCGGCGCATCCCAACATTGCGGCCATCAAGGACTGCGGCGGCTCACTGGAGAAGACGATCGCGCTGATCGCCGATGGCAACATGAACGTGCTTGCGGGCGAGGATCTGCAGGCCCTGTCCGTGATGAGCCTGGGGGGCGCTGGCATGATCGCCGCGGCCGCGCACATCCGCCCCGACCTGTTCGTGGCCATGTACCAGGCCGTGCGGGCACAGCAGCTGGATTTAGCGAGAAAGCTCTTCCACGCGCTGGTTCCCATCATCCAGTTGACATTCGCCGAGCCCAACCCCGGACCCTTGAAGGCGCAGCTCGGGCGTCAAGGCCTGTTGAGCGAAGAGCTGCGCTTGCCCATGCCGCCCGCCAGCATGGGGCTGGCTTCGCGCATGGACGCCGCCGTGGCGGGACTGAATCGCCAGTATCCTTGCCAATAGCCGGAACCTGGTGAGCAGTCCGCCAGCTTTGTGGTCTTCGGATTCATTTTGTAATAAATGTCCTACCTGGAAGCTGACGGATTGCTTATCATGCGCCCATTCTTCGGGTGAAACAGAACGTTCATGGCCCAAGCTTTTGTAGCCTTGTCCGCCTGGCAAGTCATGCTGGCGGGCCTGCTTTTCTTCGGCGGCATCTATCTGGTCTTCGGTGCGGCCACCTGGCTGCTGACGCATTACATCCTGCCTTCGCTGGGCATCGGGCGTGCGCTGGATCCGCGCCCGCTGGCGCCGGGCCAGTTGCGGCGCGAATTCGCCCAATCCGGCCTGTCCATCTTGTTGTTTGGCACCGGCATGATTTTTCCGTGGGGCCTGTTGCAGTTGGGTTGGGCGCATCTGGACCCGGACGCCAGCTGGCAAAAGATCACAGTCGAAATCCTGGTGCTGGTGGCCTGGAACGACGTGCATTTTTGGATCAATCACCGCCTCCTGCACACCAAGCTGCTGCGCCGCTTCCACTTGCCGCACCACCGCTCGGTCGTGACCACGCCGTTTTCAACCTACAGCTTCCATCCTATCGAAGCGCTGATGCTGGGCAACGTGATCATGCTGCCCATGGTGCTGCATGACTTCAGCTTCTGGTCGCTGGCCTCCGTGCCGCTGTTCAGTTTGTTCTTCAACTGCATCGGGCACGCCAACTACGATTTTTTTCCCAAGGTGTCCTATGCGCACTGGTTCGCCGCCAGCCGCCGGCATCATCTGCACCATGCCTGCTACAACGGCAATTACGGCTTCCAGTTCACCTTCATGGACCGTTTGTTCCGCACCCGCCTGAAGGCCGAGGCGGCGCAGCCCCAGCTGAATGCCTACCAACAACGAGAATCGCTTGGCGGGCGCGCTTAAGCGGCAACGCCGGCTGCCGTCGCTGCGCAACCGGCGCGACTGGCAAAGCCTCGTCTACCTGGCCGCGCTGCCCGCCCTGGCGGCCTGGCAATGGGTCCATGGCTTCTGGTGGCCGCTATACGGCCTGATGCTGTTCCTGACCCTGGGCGTGGGCGTCATCCATCATAACCACACGCATATCCGAATGTGGCGCGGGCGCTGGAGCAATCGCGCCACCGATTTCTGGATCACGTTGCTGCAAGGGCACCCAACCTTCGTGTTCTACCCGGCGCACGTGGCCAACCACCACCGTTACAAGCACGGCGCGCGCGACGTGGCGCGCACTTACCGTTTTGGCGGCGACACCAACCACCTCTGGGGTTATCTGATCCATCCCTTCCAGGCCGGTTGGGTGCTGTATCCCTTGTTCTTCGCGTGGCTGGGGCGCCTGCGCCGGCACTGGCCGGGCGCCTGGCGCTATTGCATGGCGCAGTACGGTGTGTGGCTGGGCCTCTGGGGCGGGCTGCTGGCCGTGAATCCCATCAAGGCGCTGGTGTTTGTCATCGTGCCGCAGCTGCACGGCCTGCACTGGCTGCTGGCCACCAACTACCTGCAGCATGCCCATGCCGACGGTGGCCCCCGGGCCGTCGCAGGCCTGAACTATGCGCGCAACTTCGAAGGGCTGGTCAATCCGCTGCTCTTCAATATCGGCCTGCACACGGCGCATCACGAGCATCCGCGGGCGCACTGGTCCGAGCTGGTGCGCCTGCACCGGGAGCAATACCGCAACCGCGTGGATCCGGTCCTGAACGAGCCCGGCTTGACGCCCTACATGTTTCGCGTGTTCGTGCTGGGCGCCTTGATGCCGCGCTTTCGCAGCCGCTCATGCATGGCGCCCGAGCACATCCGCTAGCGCCGAACTCCATACATCCACCAGAGGCCTCTCATGCCCATAGCGTTTCATCGTGTCTATCTGGAAAGCGCCGGCTATTTCATGCCGGGCGAACCCGTGTCCAACGATGCCATGGACAGCTACATTGCGCCGCTGAACCGCATGTCCAGCCGCATCAAGAGCCGCATCCTGGCAGAAAACGGCATCAAGCAGCGCTATTACGCGATCGATCCTGAAGGCGCAACGGTGTTTACCAATGCGCAGCTAGCGGCCAACGCCATCCGCGACTGCCTGCGGCGCCACGACAGCGACCTGTCCGCGGTATCGCTGCTGGCCAGCGGCTCGTCGGGCGGAGACGCGCTGATGCCGGGCTTTTCCAACATGATCCAAGGCGAACTGGCCGCGCATCCGATGGAGACGCTGTCGGTGCATGGCATTTGCGCGGCAGGCGTATCGGCCATCCAGACGGCGGCGCAGGGCGTGGAGCTGGGCGGTCACGGCAGCGCACTGGCCGTGGCCAGCGAGCTGCCGTCGCGGCTGTTCAAGCGTTCACGCTTCGCCGCGCGAGGCTACGACGCTGACTTCGATGCGCATTTCCTGCGGTGGATGCTGTCGGACGGCGCGGGAGCGGTGTTGCTGGGCAATAGCGGCCGGCCCTTGCCGGGGGCCTCGCAAGGCGTGCGCCTGCGGCTGAAGTGGGTGCACCAGCGTTCGTTCTCGGGCGACTACCCGGTGTGCATGCAGCTGGGCTTGTCCGCGGATCGCGCCCGCGGCCATCTGGACTATCCCTCCTGGAACGAGGCCGAAGCGGACGGCGCGCTTTCCTTGCGGCAGGACATCCGCCTGCTGCCGCATCTGTTCGACATCGGCATCCATGAATACGCCAAGCTGGTGCGCGACGGCTGGGTGGATCCCGACCAGGTGGACCACTTCCTGTGCCATTACTCGTCGGAGAAGTTCATCCCGGTCGTGGAAGACCTGATGGAGAAGGCAGGCCTCGTGATCCCGCGTGAGCGCTGGTTCAGCAACCTGGCGTGGCGTGGCAATACCGGCGCGGCGTCCATCCTGATCATGCTGGCCGAGTTCCTGGAGACGCGCGAAGTGAAGCCGGGCGAGCAGATCTTCTGCTACATCCCGGAGTCGGGACGCTTCATGGCGGCCTACATGCTGCTGGAGGCCGAGGCCGTGCATGCGCCGCAGATCGCCGCTGGCGCGCCCGCCGCGTCTGCGCTGCGCGAGGATGCGAACAGCGACGATGCCGCCGCGATCGCGCCGCCGCACGATCCGGACATGGCGCCGCAGGGCCTGGGCCAGCTGCTGACCGAGCTGGCCGCGATCTGGCACGACTACCGCTCGCGTGTGTGGCGCACGCCGGTGGTGCGGCGCCTGCGCAATCGGGAATTCCAGACGGCCGACTATCTGAATTGGATGGAGAACTGGATTCCGCAGGTGCGCGAAGGCAGCAAGTGGATGCGCGAAGGCGCGGCCTCGCTGACGGAGCAATACGCGCCCCTTGCGGCGCTGATCGACACGCATGCGGGCGAGGAACAGAACGACTTCCTGATCCTGTTCCAGGACTACCGCAACGCGGGCGGCGCGGTCGAGGATATCGACGCGCTGCGCCGCAACCCCGGGGGCGAAGCGCTCAACGCCTATCTGCACGGCCTGGCCGCCACGCGCGACCCCATCGGCCTGCTGGGCGCCATCTACATCATTGAAGGCACGGGCCAACGCATCGTGCCGGCGCTGCTGCCGCTGCTCAAGGCCAGCCTGAAGCTGCCGCCGGACGCCTTCCGCTTCCTGGAATATCACGGCCATAACGACGAGCATCACCTGGCGCGCTGGCTGTCGGCGGTGGAGCTGGCGCTGGATTGCGACGAGGACGGCCGCGCCGAGCAGCGCATTGTCGACACGGCGCGCCGCACGGCCGCGCTGTACCTGATGCAGTTTCACCACGTGATGGAAGGCGACGCGTCATGAGCAAAGAGCCTGAATTCCTTGCCAAGCCGCACGATCCGGCAGACCCCAGCCCGTGGCTGGCGCTCTACCTGGATCGCAGCACGCCCTTGCCCGACAAGGTGAAGAAGGCCTGGCTGACGGATTCCAGCTGCGCCTCGCGCCAATACCTGCTGCCGTTCCTGCGGCCGCTCGCGCGGGCCTTTATCATCCTGATCCAGGTCATCAAGACCTTCCTGCCGCGCCGCTGGTCGCACTCGAAGCTGCTGCATCGGATCCTGGCATGGGGCCTGAAGCGTTTCGTATCCCCCGAGGCCAACTGGCTGATCCTGCGCCATTTCCATCTGGGGGCGCAGATCCTGTCCTTCATCGCCGCCAACTCGCCGGTGCCGATCACGACCACGCCGCTGGAGCCGCGCGATATCGATGACCTGAAGGATGAACTCTTCGTCAAGCACGACCTGAACCTGTTCAACTTCGTCATCCGCCTGAACCAGGCGCTGCGCGATGCGGGCGTAGAGATGCACGCGCCGCCACGGGTGGATTTTTCAATGATCCGCGATCCCGATCTGCTGCTCGAAGACATGCCGCAGGGCAAGCTGAATTTTCTGGACCTGCAAAGCGCGATTGAGCTCTTTACGCCGCTGTACCAGCTGATGCTGACCGACAACGACTTCTGGCGCGCAGCCAATTCATTGCAGCTGGACGAGACCATCGGCATCTATGCGGCCAAGCTGCTGGGCGCGCCGCAGCATCTGATCCTGGTGAACAACAACCATCCCCTGGTGCCAATGTCGACCCTGCGCGCGGGCTATCGGCTGGTGCTGCATGGGCTGTCCACGGAGATGCTGCACAGCCTGCTGATGGAAATGAAGGACGCGCAGCAAGGCGGCGAGCCGCCTGCGCCGATCGCCTGATCGCCGGGCCTCAGCGTTTTTCGGCGTACACGCCGAAGCGCTGCAGTTGCGCTTCGCTATTGGCGATTTCGCGCAGGCTTTCCTCGCCGCTGTGCGCGACCAGCATGGCAGTAAGCGTCTGGGCGATGGAGAGGGCAGGCACCACGGACGGAAACAGCGAGGGCGTGTCATTGGCCACCAGCAGCAGTGCGCGCGCGCCGGGGGCTATGGGTGAAACCGCGCTGTCGGTGACCGCGACCACGCTGGCGCCGCGCTCCCGCGCGAATTCCACCGCCGCGACCGCCACCTGGGCATAGGGCGCCTGGCTGAACGCGACCAGGGCATCGCGCGGGCCAATGCGGCGCAATTCGTCGGCCAGTGTGCCGCCCACGCCGGTAAGCAGCGTTACGTTGTCCAGGAACATGCCGCAGGCATAGCTGAAGTGATAGGCCGCGGGATACAGGCTGCGCAGGCCTATGACGTAGATGCGGCGCGCGCCGGCCAGCACGCCGTGCGCGGCCTTCAGGGCGGGCAGGGCGGCGGGGCCGAGGCTGCTGCCCAGGTTATGGACTTCGGCATCGAGGATGTCGGCGACCAGCCCGGCATCGGCATCATGCTGTGGACGCTTGCGCAGCGCCGTGGCGCGGCCCGAGAAACTGGAACCGCCCGCGGCCAGCCAGTCGCGATACGGTTGCCGGAACGCCTCGTAGGATTCGAATCCCAGTTGGCGTGCCAGGCGCAGCATGACGCCGGCCTGCACACCCGCATGGCCGGCTGTGGCGCGCATCGATTCCAGGGCGATGTCCTTGGGATGATCGATCGCGTAGCGGGCCGCCTGCCGCAGCTTGGGCGGCAAGGCGGAAAACTGGGTTTCGATCAGTTTGTCGATGGCGGCTTTATCCATCTGCGCTCCGGGTTAGGTGCCGCGTATTATGGCGTATCGTCCTTCAGCGCGAGATCGATGGCGCGGGCCAGCGCGTCCGCGGCGAACCCCAGTTCATCGGCGGTGCTGAGATAGGGCGGCGCCAGCAGCACGTGGTCGCCGTGCGTGCCGTCTATGGTCCCTCCGCCCGGATAGCACAGCAGGCCCAGCTTGCGCGCCTGCGTCTTGATGCGCGCATGGAGGCGGCGCTCTGGCGCATAGGGGCGCAGGCTGCCGGGGTCCTCGGCCAGCTCCACGCTCCAGAACATTCCCCGGCCGCGGATGTCGGCCACATGCGGGTGGCTTCCCAGGCGCGCGGCCAGCATGGCGCCGAACTTCCCGCCCATTTCTGCCACGCGGTCCACCAGTTTGTCGCGCAGCACGATGCGCTGCACGGCCAGCGCTGCGGCGCAGGCCACCGGGTGGCCCACATAGGTATAGCCATGCTGGAACGCGCCCGAGCCTGCATTGATGGCGCCAATGACCCGGTCATGCGCCAGCACCGCGCCTATGGGCAGGTAACCGCCGCCCAGGCCCTTGGCCAGCGTCAGCAGGTCCGGCACCACGCCTTCCTGCTCGAAGGCGTGATAGCTGCCCGTGCGGCCCAGCCCGCACATGACCTCGTCCAGGATCAGCAGCACGCCGTGGCGGTCGCACACCTGTCGGATCTTGCGGAAATAGCCGGGCACGGGCGCGACGGTGCCTGCGGTGGCGCCGACCACGGTTTCGGCGATGAAGGCGGACACCGTGTCCGGACCCAACCGGAGGATCTCGGCGTCCAGCTCCGCGGCCAGGCGGTCGGTGTACTGCTCATCGCTTTCCCCGGCCGCGCGGTAGTGCAGGGGGAAGCAGGGCGAAACGTGGTGACTTTCAATCAGTACGGGCTGGTAGAGCGCGCGCCGGCCGGCATTGCCGCCCACTGACAAGGCCGCAAGCGTGTTGCCGTGATAGCTCTGGCGGCGCGCGATGTAGCGGTAGCGTTCGGGCTCGCCGCGTTCGACGTGATACTGGCGCGCCATTTTCAGGGCCGTTTCGACCGCTTCCGATCCCCCCGAGACGAAGTAGGCGTTACCCAGGCATGCCGGGCTGTTGGCCGCCAGCAGCTCGGCCAGTTCTTCCGCCGCGGGCGTGGTGAAGAAACTGGTGTGCGCGTATTCCAACGCATCCAGTTGCGCCACGGCCGCGGCGCGCACTTCGGGATGCGCATGGCCCAGGCACGAGACCGCCGCGCCGCCCGATGCGTCGAAATAGCGCCGGCCCTCCTGGTCGATGATGAAGCAGCCTTCGCCCTTGATGGCGACGGGAAGGGGGCTGGCGTTGCGATGGATGATGCGGCTCATGGTGTGGTGCGGTATTGGCGGATGGGGTTATCGAATAAAACACATGGTATATTTATTGTAAAAATAAACCAAACGGTTTTATCGCCATATAGGCCATTGCGTCATCATTCGCTCAAGGGGGCGTCATGAACTTTTCCAGTCTGTTGCATCGTTGGACTTTCGGGATTGCGGCGCTCGCCGCGTTGGGCGCGGCTGCTCCGGCCAGTGCTGCCTGGCCGGAGCAGCCGGTGCGGCTGGTGGTGCCGTTCGCAGCCGGCGGCACTACCGATCTGTTGGGACGCCTGATGGCAGAGGGCCTGGGCGCTGAACTCGGCCAGTCCGTGGTGGTGGTGAACAAGGCCGGCGCGGGCGGCAGCCTGGGAGCGTCCGAGGTGGCACATGCGCAGGCGGACGGCTATACCCTGCTGCTGGGCACGCCCGGCACGCAGATCATCAACGCCTACGTCTACAAGAAGATCGGCTACGACCCCGTCAAGGATTTCGCCCCGGTGGCCTATGTTGCGCAGGTGCCTAACGTGGTGCTGACGCATCCCGGGTCTGGCCTGAAAAACATGGAGGACCTGCTGCGCACCGCGCGCGCGGAGCCCGGGCGTCTGAATTGGGGTTCGCCGGGCGTGGGCAGTTCGGGCCACCTGGCGCTGGAGATGATCAAGCGCATGGGCAAGGTGGACATCCGCCACGTGCCGTACAAGGGGGCAAGCCAGGCCAATAATGACCTGCTTGGCGGGCAGATCGACCTGTCCGCGGACAATCTGCCCACGGCCTTGCCGCTTATCAAGGCGGGCAAGTTGATTGCGCTGGGCGTGACTTCGGCCCAGCCGGTTCCCGCCGCGCCGGGCGTGCCCGCCATCGCGCAGGCCGTGCCGGGCTTCGAGCTGACTTCGTGGTTCGTGGTGATGGCGCCCGCCGGCACACCGCAGCCGGTCATCGATAAGCTCAACGCCGCCGCGCAGCGGGTGCTGGATTCGCCCGCCACGCGCGAACGGCTGGCCGCGCTTGCGGCGCAACCCATGGGCGGTACGCCGCAGGCGCTGGCGCAGCATCTGCAGACGGAGCGCGAGAAGTACCGCGTCCTGATCGAGGGCACGGACATCCGTCCGGAATAATCGGGAAAGCGCATGGGCAAGAGCATAAAAAAACGGCTTGCAGTGGCGCGCTTCTGGTATGAAGGCAACGCCTTCTGCCCGGTGCCTTGCGCCATGGCGGATTTCGAGCTGCGCGAATGGCGCAAAGGCGGCGACGCCTTGGCCGCCGCCGACGGCACGGCCACCGAACTGGGTGAAGTCGCCGAGTTCCTCCGGACGCATCCTGACTGGGAAGTCGTGGCCCTGCGCTGCGCGTCCGCCCTGCCGGGCGGTCCGATCGAGGATGCCGTGCACCGTGCCTTCACGGAAGAGGTGCTGGCAGACCTGGCGGCGGGCGAGTCCCGCTGGGACGCCGTATACCTGTCGTTGCATGGCGCCGCCATCACGGACCGGCGGCAGTCGCCCGATCTGGATTTCGTGCGCGCGGTGCGGGCATTGCTGCCCGGCGTGCCCCTGGGCGCCAGCTTCGACCTGCATGCCAACCTGTCCCCGGAGCTGGGCGGCCTGCTGGACTGCGCCAGCGGCTACAAGACTTACCCCCACATCGACATGCGCGAGGCGGCGCGGCGGGTGCTCGACATGCTGCTGCGTATGCAGGCCGGCGAGCTGTCGCCCCGCGTGCTCGTGGCCAAACCGGACCTGTTGCTGCCCAGTTTCAACATGCGCACCGATGCAGGCCCGATGCGCGAATTGCAGGATCTTGCCGCAGCCCTGGCGGACGATCGCGTGGCCGAAGTCTCGGTGTTTGGCGGTTTTCCCTATGCCGACACGGTTGATACCGGCGCTTCGGTGCTGGTGGTGGCTGATAAGGTCCGCGACGCCGGTGGCGCGGGGGCGAGCGCCGCGGCCGAGGCCATGATGGCGGCAATGCGGCGCCTGGCACCCGCGTTCGCGGTCAGCCTGCCGACGCCGCAGGAAGGCTTGGCGTTGGCCGTCGAGGCGGCGCGCTCGGGCGCCGGCCTGGTCGCCGTCACCGATCCTGGCGACAACCCGCTGTCGGGCGGAGTGTGCGATACCCCGGCGCTGTTTCGCGCCTTGCTCGATGCGCAAATCGACCTGCCCTGCGTATTCGCCAGCTTCGCGGACCCTGACGCGGTCCGGCGCGCGCACGAAGCCGGGCAGGGCGGCGATTGCGAACTGGCCCTGGGCGGCCGCGTGAGCGGCGATTTCGGGCCTGCGGTGCGCGCGGCGTTCCGGGTCGAGCGCTATACCGACGGTGAATTCAGCAACACCGGCCCGATGGAAACAGGCGTGCGCACGAGTTGCGGACGCACTGCCTTGCTGTCGCTACGCGATCGGCCGAACGTACAGGTCATCGTGACCGAACGGGTCGCGCCCGCCAACGATCCAGGCTTCTTCGCGCTGCACGGTATCGATCTGGATCATGTGCGCCTGTTGTGCGTGAAGGCCAAGAACCACTTCCGGGCGGCTTTTCTGCCGCTGTGCGCCGCGATCATCGACGTCGACGCGCCGGGGCCCGCGGCCTTGGATCTGCGGCTGCTGCCGTTCCGGCATGCGCGCCAGGGCATGGGCGCCACCGACGCGCAAGACTTGCGGAAATAGGCGCGCGGGCCCGCGCGCCTCGGTGTTGACCCTGCGTTACACGGCAAGGGCCTTGCGCTATATTGCGACCCTTGTCCCGCAGGCCCGCCGGGCGGCGTCCGCGCTGTCGAATCCTTCTTCCGGAAGTCGTTTACATGCCCCAGACACTTGAAGTCATCGCCACCATCCTGTTCGCCGTGGCGGTTCTTCATACCTTCTCGGTTCCCTTTTTCGCGCGGCTTGCGCATCGTGGCGGACCGCACGCGGGCATCTGGCATCTGTTCTCCGAAGTCGAGGCCGTGTTCGGTGTCTGGGCCTTTGTGCTGATCGTCGCGATGGCGGCGCTGTCGGGCCCGTCGCACGCCATCGAGTACATGGACACGCGCAATTTCACCGAGCCGCTGTTCGTCTTCGTCATCATGGTGGTGGCTGCCAGCCGGCCGATCCTGGAGCTGGTAGGCATGCTGGTGCGTCTGGTGGCGCGTGTGCTGCCGCTGCCGCGCGAACTCGCCACCTTTTTCGTCGTTATGTCGCTGGTGCCGCTGGGCGGCTCCTTCATTACCGAACCCGCCGCGATGACGTTGGCCGCCATCCTGCTGCGCGATGCCTATTTCCGCAGCAGCGGACGAGCGGGCTTCAAGTATCTGACCCTCGGGGTGCTGTTCGTCAATGTGTCCATTGGCGGCGTGCTGACCTCCTATGCCGCGCCGCCGGTATTGATGGTGGCTTCCACTTTTGGCTGGGACTCGACCTTCATGGTCCAGCATTTCGGCTGGCGCGCCGCGATCGCCGTCTGCTTGAACGCGGCGCTCTTGACGTTCATCTGCCGCAAGGCGCTGCTGGAGCGCTCGGTGGGCACGGGCGGGGGCGTGGATGCGCCTGAAGGCAGCGACGGGCGCGGGCCTGTGCCGGTGCTGGTCATGCTGGTGCACCTGGGCTTCCTGGTCGCCGTGGTGCTCAGCGCGCATCATCCGGCCATCTTTCTGGGCCTCTTGATGATGTTCATCGGCTTTGCCGAAGCCTATAAGCGTTATCAGAGCCGCCTGATGATCAAAGAAGGCCTGATGGTGGGCTTTTTCCTCGCGGGGCTGGTGGTGCTGGGCGGCCTGCAGAAATGGTGGCTGCAGGATCTGCTGGGTGGCCTGGAGCCCTTTGTGCTGTTCTGGGGCGCGACGGCGCTTACGGCCATTACCGACAACGCCGCGCTGACCTACCTGGGTTCGCTGGTCGAGGGCACCAGCGAGGCCTGGCGCTACATGCTGGTGGCCGGCGCGGTCACCGGCGGGGGGCTGACCGTGATCGCCAACGCGCCCAACCCGGCTGGCTTCGCCATCCTGAAGAACCACTTCCCGGACGGCAGCATTTCGTCGGGGCGGCTGTTCCTGTCTGCCCTCGCGCCGACCCTGGTGGCGGCCGTCATGTTCCTGCTTCCCGTATAGGGCGGCAGCGCCGGCGGAGCCGCTGACGGAGCCCTTGCGGCGCGCCCCAAGGCGGTCCGCGGGGGGCGGACACCGGCCATTCACGAAAAACCGCTAAAATTCAAGACTTTCCCGTATTTTTTCCGGCCTCGCCCACCGGCCGCTTCCGTTCGGACCAGGTCCCCGACCCGATCCGGCCCCGGACCTTGCGTCTGGCGCCAGCGGCTTTTGGATAGCGGCTTTTGATACGCCGGGCCCCCGCCTGGGAGCTTTAGATGCCCATTTACGCTTACAAGTGCAGCGCCTGCGGCCATGCCAAAGACGTCTTGCAGAAGATTTCCGATGCGCCGCTTTCGGTTTGTCCCGAATGCGGCCAAAGCACGTTCTCCAAGCAGGTGACCGCGGCTGGATTCCAGCTCAAGGGCTCCGGCTGGTATGTCACGGACTTCCGTGGCAACGGCAGCGGCGGCAGCCAGGGCGCGGCCTCGGCCAGTACGCCGGCGGCCGCTGAAAGCGCCGCGCCTGCCGCGGCGCCAGCAGCCCCGGCCGCTCCTGCGGCGCCCGCTGCCGGTAGCGCCGCCTCCTAGAGCACACGCGATGCGTATGCGCGTCATCAAGAAGTACTTCATCACCGGGCTGCTGATCTGGGTTCCCCTGGTCATCACGGTGTGGGTGCTGGGCTTGCTGGTCGCGACCCTGGAAGGGTTCGTGCCCGGCTTCCTGTCGTCCGAATCGCTGTTCGGCATCGACATTCCCGGCTTCCGCTTCGTGCTGGTGGTGGTAGTGGTTCTTCTGACGGGCGTTTTCGCGGCCAACCTGATCGGCCGTACCATGGTGGACCAGTGGGAAAGCCTGCTGGGCCGCATTCCCTTGGTGCGTTCCATCTACAACTCGGTCAAGCAGGTCAGCGATACCGTGCTTGCGCCCAACGGCCAGGCGTTTCGCCGGGCGGTATTGGTGCAGTACCCGCGCGCAGGCAGCTGGACCATTGCTTTCGTTACCGGCACGCCCAGCGGCGAAGTGGCCGACCAGCTTCCCGGCGACCACATCAGCGTGTACGTGCCGACCACGCCGAATCCGACGTCCGGCTTCTTCCTGATGGTCCCGCGCGCAGACGCGATGGATCTTCAGATGAGCGTGGACGCGGCTTTGAAGTACATCGTTTCCATGGGCGTTGTCGCCCCGGTCCAGGCGGCGACGCCTGTGTCCCGGCCGGCCGCTCCCGTTCCGGCGCCCGACGTGCAAGACACGCCTCGCGCCGATTCGTAACCCTTACGCTACAACCAAGCACATAAACGGAGTCATCCCGCATGCGTACCTGCTACACCGGCCAGGTTTGCCGTGACCATCTCGGCCAGACCGTCACCCTGTACGGCTGGGTGAACCGCCGCCGCGACCACGGCGGGGTCATCTTCATCGACCTGCGCGACCGCGCGGGCCTGGCGCAGATCGTGTTCGATCCGGACAACGCCGCCTTCGCGACCGCGGAGCGCCTGCGCAACGAGTTCTGCATCCGCGTGACCGGCCTGGTGCGCGAGCGTCCGGCGGGCACCGCCAACGCCGAGCTGGCTTCGGGCGAAGTCGAAGTGCTCTGCAAGGAAGTCGAGATCCTGAACGCGTCGGTCACGCCGCCGTTCCAGCTGGACGACGACAACCTCTCGGAAACGACGCGCCTCACGCATCGCGTACTGGACCTGCGCCGTCCGCAGATGCAGCGCAACCTGATGCTGCGCTATCGCGTGTCCATCGAAGTGCGCAAGTTCCTGGACCAGCTGGGCTTCATCGACATCGAAACCCCGATGCTGACCAAGAGCACGCCTGAAGGCGCGCGCGACTATCTCGTGCCTTCGCGTGTGAATGCTGGCCACTTCTTCGCGCTGCCGCAGTCGCCGCAGCTCTTCAAGCAGATGCTGATGGTGTCCGGTTTCGACCGCTACTACCAGATCACCAAGTGCTTCCGCGACGAAGACCTGCGCGCTGACCGCCAGCCCGAATTCACCCAGATCGACTGCGAAACCTCGTTCCTGAACGAGTTCGAGATCCGTGAAATCTTCGAAAACATGATCCGCCACGTGTTCAAGGTGGTTCAGGACGTCGATCTGCCGACGCCGTTCCCGATCATGACCTGGACGGAAGCCATGCGCCGCTACGGTTCGGACAAGCCGGACCTGCGCGTGAACCTGGAATTCACCGACATGACCGACGTCATGCGCGATGTGGACTTCAAGGTGTTCGCCGCCGCCGCCACGGCGCCTGGCAGCCGCGTGGTCGCCCTGCGCGTGCCCGGTGGCGCCGAGATGTCGCGTAGCGAAATCGACAGCTACACCCAGTTCGTCGGCATTTACGGTGCCAAGGGCCTGGCCTACATCAAGGTCAACGAAGTGGCCAAGGGCCGCGACGGCCTGCAATCGCCCATCGTCAAGAACCTGCATGACGCTGCCCTGGCCGAACTGGTCAAGCGCACCGGCGCGCAGGACGGCGACATCATCTTCTTTGGCGCCGACCGCGAGAAGGTCGTCAACGACGCTATCGGCGCGCTGCGCGTGAAGATCGGCCACAGCGAGTTCGGCAAGAAGGCCGGCCTGTCCACCGCCGGTTGGATGCCGCTGTGGGTCGTCGACTTCCCGATGTTCGAGTACGACGAGGAAGATGGCCGCTACACCGCAGCCCACCACCCCTTCACCAGCCCGAAGGACGGTCACGAAGACTTCCTGGAATCCGATCCCAGCAAGGCTTTCGCGAAGGCCTACGACATGGTGCTCAACGGTTGGGAAATCGGCGGCGGCTCGGTCCGTATCCACCGTGAGGAAGTGCAGAGCAAGGTGTTCCGCGCGCTGAAGATCGGCGCCGAGGAAGCTCGCGAGAAGTTCGGCTTCCTGCTGGACGCGCTGCAATACGGCGCGCCTCCGCACGGCGGCATCGCCTTCGGCCTGGACCGCATCGTCACGATGATGACCGGCGCCGAATCGATCCGCGACGTAATTGCCTTCCCGAAGACCCAGCGCGCCCAGTGTCTCCTGACGCAAGCGCCGTCCGAGGTCGACGAGAAGCAACTGCGCGAGCTGCACATCCGCTTGCGGAACGTAGAGACGAAGTGATCCCCCCCGAAGCGCCGTAGGCGCTTCCCCCCCAGGGGGGCGCCGCTACGGACCGGCGGAGCCGGATCCGTGCGGCCTGGCTTGAGGGGCGTTGTGCGGCTGTGGCGTTCGTGCCTCGATTGGGCAGTTAAAGAAAGTAGTTGTTCCTGGAAAACGGGAGTGCGTCGCAGGCGCAGCAACTGTCTTCTGAATTGGAGTAATCTGGCAAACGCCGCTCGCTTATGGGCGGTGCTGGCCGGGTTTCTTTTTTGCTGCGGCTGGCGGTTCCCCAGCTTTGAAAGGCGCCATTTTCTATGTCGCTCATCCGCGTCGTCAGCTACAACATTCACAAGGGCCGCTCGGCATTGGGCCGGCGCGACTCCCTGAACGAATTGCGCCTGGGCCTGTATGGCCTGCGTCCGGATCTGGTCTTCCTGCAGGAAGTCCAGGGCCGAAATGAGCAGAAATCCCTGCTAGATGCCCAGCATGAGTCCCTGGCCGCCGCGTTGCGGCTGGATGTCGCCTATGGCCGCAACGCCGTCCGTCACGAGACCGACCACGGCAATGCGTTGCTGTCGCGCTTTCCCATTCTTGACCACGAAAACCAGGACATCTCCGATCACCGGCTCGAGCAGCGCGGCTTGCTGCATGCGCGCATCGAGCTCGACGGACGGGCGGTGCATTGCTTCGTCGTGCATCTGGGGTTGTTCGCTACCAGCCGCAGCCGCCAGATACTGGCACTGACCGAACGCATCCGGCGCATGGTGCCGGACGGCGAGCCTATCCTGATCGCGGGCGACTTCAATGACTGGGGCGATCGCCTGGCGCCCCTGTTCGTGCAGCAGCTGGGCCTGTATGAAGTGTTCTCGCATGCTCCGCGCAGCCATGGCGGCGAACTGCCGCGTCTGCGGGATTCCGTGAAGCGGTTGAGCAACGCGCTGCGCGGGCTGCCCAATAGCGGCGTGTCCATCATGGAGCGCACCAACCAGCTCGGCATGGATGGCAATTCGCGACTGCTGCTGCCGCCGCCGCGCACTTTCCCGGCGGTGTTCCCGTGGTTCCGCCTGGACCGCATCTACCAGCGCGGCTTTGCCGTGCGCAGCGCCCGCGTGCTGCGCGGCCGCGAATGGGCCAGGCTTTCCGATCATTCTCCCTTGCTGGCCGAGCTGGAACTGCCGTGAGGGCTGAGCAGTCCAAGCTGGACTGGACGGAGGGCAACGACGTCCGGTTGCTCCAGAACGGCTCCGACTTCTTTCCCGCGTTGGTCGCGGCCATCGATGCTGCCCAGGTCAGCGTGCACCTGGAAACCTATATCTTCACGCCGGACCGCACCGGCTCCCTGGTATTGGACAGTCTGGAGGCGGCCGCGCGACGCGGGGTCAAGGTTCGCGTCGTGCTCGATGGCTTTGGCAGCGCCGGGTTCGTCGAGCCCTTGCGCACGCGGCTGACCAACGCTGGCGCGCAGTGCCGCATATTCCGTCCTGAGCCTCGCTGGTTCGCGCGCTACATTCCGTCGCGCAGCAGGCTGAGGCGCCTGCATCGCAAGGTTACGGTGGTGGACGGACGCATCGCCTTCATCGGCGGGATCAACATCATCGACGACTACGATGACCGAGACCCCACGGACGGCATTACCGGACCGCGCTTCGACTTCGCGGTGCAGGTGCAGGGACCGCTGGTCACCGAAGCCGCCTATGCCCAGGAACTGCTGTGGGTACGGTTGAACTGGGCGCGTCTGCGCCGCCATCCTCGTGATTGGAACCGCATGCGGCTGCTGAAGCCGCGGCATGCTGCCGTTGCGCCTTGCGGCAACCTGCGCGCCGCGCTGGTGCTGCGTGACAACCTGCGGTACCGCCAGACCTTTGAACGTGCCTACCTTTATGGCATCGCGCATGCCCGCCGCGATATCCTGATCGCCAACGCCTATTTCTTTCCCGGCCGGCAGTTCCGCCGCGCGCTGGCCAAGGCGGCCGCACGCGGCGTGCGCGTGCGCCTGTTGCTGCAGGGCAAGATCGAATACCGCATGCAGTACCACGCCACGCGCTCGCTGTACGACCAGCTGCTGCGTGACGGCATCGAGATCTACGAATACATGCCGAGCTACCTGCATGCGAAGGTGGCTGTCATCGACAACGTCGCGACCGTGGGTTCGTCCAATCTGGACCCGTTCAGCCTGCTGCTGGCGCGCGAAGCCAACGTGGTCGTCGACGACCAGCCGTTTTCCTGGGACCTGCAGGAACGGCTGGAGACCGCCATCCGCGAGGGGGGGCGCTTCATCCGGCCGCTGGAGTATCAGCGCCGGGGATGGTTGCGGCGCTGGGTCGACGCGGTTTCCTATACGTTGTTGCGCATTGGAGTGGCGCTGACGGGAACTTCCGACAAGTACTGAGCGCGGGCGCTGGAGTAGAATTCAGCACAAATTGCGCGAGTCGAGAACAGCTATGTCCGCGGTTGATTTTCGACGATGGGGACAGGGGAACGCGGTCATGAAAACAGTGGCAATCCTGCAGTCGAACTACGTGCCGTGGAAGGGATATTTTGACCTGATCGCGGCGGTGGACGAATTCGTTATTTATGATGAAGTCCAGTTCACCAAGAACGATTGGCGCAACAGGAACCAGATCAAGACGCCGCAGGGCATACAGTGGCTCTCAATTCCAGTTGGCTCGGATATCCAGCGGCGGATTTCCGAAGTGGAACTGCCTGCCGGCCCATGGGCCGAAAAGCACTGGAAAACCCTGGCTGCGAATTACGGACGTGCCCATTGTTTTGAAGACGTGGCGCGTTGGCTGAAGCCCTTGTACCTCGAGGGAGGTTATCAGCGTCTATCTGAATTGAACGTCGCGTTCATCAAGGCCATTTGCGCGTATCTAGGAATCAAAACGAAAATCAGCGATTCGGCGGATTTCGAGTATTCGGCCGGTAAAACCGGAAGGCTGGTCGGCCTATGCCGCCAGACGGGCGCCGACCGCTATCTATCGGGTCCTGCTGCCAAGGCCTATCTCGATGAAGGTGAGTTTGCTGCGGCAGGCGTCAGCGTTGCATGGTTCGATTACGCCGGGTATCCGGAATATCCTCAGTTATGGGGAAAATTCGAACATGGGGTTTCCATATTGGATCTGTTGTTCAACTGCGGCACAGAATCGTCCCAGTACATGAGATACGTGAAATGAAGCTCTCCGTTGTCGCCACCCTGTATCGGTCCGCGCCCTATATCGACGAATTCTGCCGCCGAGTCCGACTGGCCGCGAAAGACCACGCGGGCGATGACTATGAAATCATCCTGGTCAATGACGGCTCGCCTGACGACAGCTTGGAAATCGCCAGGCAGATCGCCTCCCTCGATACCAAGCTGGTGGTTGTGGACCTGTCGCGCAATTTCGGCCATCACAAGGCCATGATGACAGGCTTGGCGCATGCCAGCGGCGACGAGGTCTTTCTTATCGACACCGACCTTGAAGAGGCCCCTGAATGGCTTGCCGAATTTGCCGCCCTGCGCGCCGAGACCGACAGCGACGTGGTGTACGGGGTGCAGCGGCAACGCAAAGGAGCTTGGTTTGAACGGGTAACCGGCCGGCTGTTTTGGTATTCGCTGAAAAAGCTGACCGGCATGCCCTTGCCAGGTAACGTCACCACCGCGCGCCTGATGTCGCGGCGCTATGTGCAGGCCTTGTTGCAGCATCAAGAGCGCGAAGTCTTCATCGCAGGGCTTTGGTTCATCACCGGGTTCAGGCAATCGGCCTGCGAGGTCGACAAGCTGAGCAATTCGACCTCGACCTATACGCTGCGCAAGAAAATGTCCTTGCTCGTGAATTCGGTCACCGCGTTCAGCAACGCACCCCTGATCAGTATCTTCTACCTGGGATTGTTGATTTCCCTGGTGGCGGGGTGCTACATCGTCTTCCTGGTGCTGCGGTGGTGGCTGGAGGATACGTCCATGGCGGGCTGGACTTCGGTCATGGCTTCCATCTGGTTGCTGGGGGGGCTGCTGATGTCGTCACTGGGCGTGCTTGGCATCTACGTGGCCAAGATCTACACGGAAGCGAAGGGACGTCCGTACACGATAGTCCGCGATATCTATCGGAACGGCGCGCCATGAAAAGCGTGGTGTTTCTATGCTCGGGTGGCGGCGGCAACCTCAGGTTCGTGCAGGCGGCCATGCAGCGAGGGTGGTTGCCCGGCGGGCGGATCGTGGGCGTGCTGACCGACCGCGAATGCGGCGCCAGCGAATTTGCGCGCGGCAACGGCTTGTTTACGCGCTGCATGGATTTTTCGCGGTCAGGCCAGGCGGACGTGCAGCTTGAGCTCCGGCGCCTCGCGCCTGATGCGGTGGTGACGAATGTCCACAAGATCCTGACCCCGGATTTTGTCGCGGAATACGAGCACGCCTTGCTCAATCTGCACTATTCCCTGTTGCCGGCCTTTGGGGGGACCATTGGCGTCGAGCCCGTGCGGCGCGCGCTGGAGTACGGCGTCACGCTGCTGGGCGTGACCGCGCATCGGGTCTCGGCCGAAGTCGATGCGGGCCGGCCGCTGGCTCAGGCGGCGATCCCGGTCGAGGCCGGGGATGACGTCGATCACGTCATGGACCTGGTGTTCCGCGCCGGCTGCCTCGCCTTGCTGGAAGCCTTGAGAAGCCAACTGGGTATCGCCGGGCAGCCACGTGCACGCTTGCTGCGCCTGTGCGGCAGGGACGTCATGTTCAATCCCTTCGGGTCCTCCGGGGACGCATGGGCTGACGAAACGTTTTGGCAGGAAGTGAAGGCGAACACCGCAGCGGAACCGCCCTCGTGCTGAATCCGGACCGACGTGCCGGACGATCCGGCTACCGCTTCCAGTTGCTGCGCTATGCCTTGGTCGGGCTGGTGAGCAATGCCCTGGGATATGCGGTCTATCTGCTGGTCACGCACCTGGGTATGGCGCCCAAGATTACGGTGACACTTCTCTATGCGGTAACGGCGGCATTGGCATTTTTTGGAAACCGTCGCCTGACCTTCCAGAGCAACGGCCGTATCCTGGGGCCCGCACTACGGTATGTGCTGGCCCACGGCGTGGGATACCTGATCAATATTGGCTTGCTGGCGTTTTTTGCCGATCGCCTTGGCATACCGCATCAGTGGGTCCAGTTGGCCGCCGTCTTCATCGTGGCGGGATTCATGTTCTGCGCGCTTCGCTGGTTCGTGTTCGCCGACAAGGCGAAAGGATAGATGGGATGAAGCAATGTCTGACCTGCGGTGCCGCGTTTTCCCGCGATGAACCAGGGTGTCCGTCGTGCCACGCCAAACCCGTAGTGGTGGACGGTTTTGAAGCATACGCGCCGGAGCTCGCCCGCGAGGGCGGAGGCTTCAAGGAAAGCCATTTCGCTGAACTCGCGAGCCTCGAGGAAGGACATTTCTGGTTTGAAGCGCGAAACGAACTGATCGCCTGGGCGATTGAAAAGTACTGCCCGACGCGAGACAACTTCCTCGAAATCGGATGCGGCACGGGTTTTGTACTGGCCGGCATGGCCAAGCGGTTTGCATTCGGAAAAATGCTTGGTAGCGAGATTTTTTCCCAGGGACTGCATTTCGCTGCACAGCGCGTGCAGCAGGCCGCTTTTATCCAGATGGATGCCCGCAAAATCCCATTTCGCGAGGAATTCGATGTTATCGGCGCGTTCGATGTCCTGGAGCATATCCAGGAAGATGAAGCCGTCCTGCAGCAGATTCGCCAGGCGCTCAAGCCGCAGGGCATGTTATTGCTGACGGTGCCGCAGCACGACTGGCTGTGGAGCCCCAGCGACGATTATGCTTGCCATGTCCGCCGCTACTCATCCAGGGATTGCCATGCCAAGCTGCGTGCCGCAGGATTCCACATCGTGCGCAGCACCTCCTTCGTCTCCTTGTTGTTGCCCTTGATGATGATGTCCCGCCTGAAGAAGCGGAAACAGGGAGGCGAGTTCGACGCTGCCGACGAGTTCAAGCTTTCTCCGGGGTTGAACGCCATGCTGTACCGCGTGATGAAGGGAGAGGCCTCGCTGATCAGGGCGGGTGTCGATTTTGCGGCGGGCGGATCCCGCTTCGTGATTGCTCAACGGATTGAATAGCGATGAAGGCGATTATTCTTGCGGGCGGAACCGGTTCCAGGCTGTATCCGCTGACTCAGGTAACCAGCAAACAGTTGCAGGCGGTCTTCGACAAACCGATGATTTACTACCCCCTGACCGTTCTCATCGCCGCGGGGGTGCGCGAATTCTGTCTAATCTCCACACCGCAGGACCTGCCCAAATTCGAGAATCTTCTTGAAGATGGCCGCAAGTGGGGAATCAGTATCGAATACCGGGAGCAGGCCAGACCGGAAGGCATTGCGCAAGCGTTCCTTATCGCCGAGGATTTCATCGCGGGAGAGGATGTGGTGCTCATGCTGGGCGACAACATCTTTTCCGGAGGCGGCGATTTCCCGCGAGCCATGGCGGAGTTCCGCGATGGCGCCGCGATCTTCGCCTATCACGTGCGAGATCCCGAACGCTATGGAGTCGTGGAATTCGACGCGAAGGGCAACGCTCTTTCGCTCGAGGAAAAGCCCGTGAAGCCTCGTAGCAGCTATGCCGTGCCGGGCGTGTATATCTACGATAAGAACGTCGTGGACATCGCGAGAGGGCTGAAGCCGTCGCCTCGCGGTGAACTCGAGATCACCGATGTCAATATCGAGTATCTGCGTCGGGGAAAACTCAAGGTGAACCGGCTCAGCCGGGGTTTTGCCTGGCTGGATGCCGGCACCAGTTCTGCGCTGCAGGAAGCGTCCGCCTACATCGAGGCAGTCGAACGCCGCCAGGGCGTCAAGATCGGCTGCCCCGAAGAAGCGGCGCTTGTTCGCGGATTCCTCAGTCTGGCAGCATTTGAAAAATTGGTGAACGAATTGCCCAATTGCCAATATCGGGACTACCTGCGTAGCGTCGCGGACGAAACCAAACGATTTGGAGGCGCACAATGAGCGCGCAGCGGCTTGATTTCAACAAGCCCTACCTGACAGGCAAGGAAGCCGGATACATCGCCCAGGCGCTGGCCAACCAGAAGCTGGCGGGCGATGGCGCATTCACCAAGTTGTGCCACGACTGGTTCGAGCAGCACGTGGGATGCGCCCGAGGCTTGCTGACGCACTCCTGCACCGCCAGCCTGGAAATGTCCGCCATGCTTTGTGACGTGGGGCCGGGCGACGAGGTGATCATGCCCTCGTATACCTTTGCGTCCACGGCGAATGCATTTGCCTTGCGCGGCGCGGTGCCGGTGTTCGTCGACGTGCGCCAGGACACGATGAATCTGGACGAAATGCTCCTGGAGCAAGCCATTACTCCGCGGACGAAGGTGATCGTGCCGGTGCATTACGCCGGCGTCGCCTGCGAAATGGACACACTGCTGGCCATCGCGGCGCAACATGGAATCCGGGTGGTTGAGGATGCGGCGCAGGGCATCATGGCCAGTTACAAAGGTCGTCCACTAGGCAGTCTTGGCGATCTTGGCACGTTCAGTTTCCATGAAACCAAGAACGTGATTTCGGGGGAAGGCGGGGCGCTGCTCGTCAATCATCCCGATCTGGCGCTGCGGGCCGAGATCATCCGTGAAAAAGGGACGGACAGGAGCCGCTTCTTCCGCGGCGAGGTGGACAAATACACTTGGCAGGAAGCGGGCTCTTCCTATCTGCCAAGCGAGCTGATTGCCGCGTTTCTCTGGGCCCAGCTGGAGTCCGCTCGGGACATCACGCAACAGCGATTGGCGATCTGGGACCGCTATCATGCGGCGCTGGCGCCTATGGAGGCCCAGGAACGGTTGCGCCGGCCCATCGTGCCGGAAGGCTGCGAGCACAATGCGCACATGTACTACGTGTTGCTGCCTGCGACCGTCAGCCGCCGCGAGGTAATCGAAGAGTTCCGGGCACGCCAGATCTATCCCGTCTCCCACTACGTTCCTCTGCACTCCGCGCCCGCAGGTCTTCGTTATGGGCGTGCGGCCGGCAGCATGGCGGTCACCGACGATTATTCCGAGCGGTTGCTGCGCTTGCCGTTCTGGGTGGGTTTGACGGCCGCCCAGCAGGATCTGGTGGTCGAGGTGCTGGACGCCGCGTTGCGGAAACGGATCTAACCCGCTCGAGGACGGAAGCGCAATAGGCCCAGCGCCAGCGCGGTGCCTGCCAGGATGATCGCGGCGCCCGCCGCGATGGATGGCGTGATGCGCTCGTCCAGGAACCACGAGCCCCACAGCACCCCGAAGATCGGCACGAGAAACGTCACGCTGACGGCGCCGGTCGGGCCGACGTTGGCGATCAATCGGAAAAAGATGATGTAGGCCGCGCCCGTGCACACCACAGCCAGCAGAATGGTGGCGATCCAGGCTTGCATGGAGGCGGGAGCCTCGGGCCAATGGGTGACCGCCATGGGTAGCAATACCAGCGTCGCGCCTATCATGCTGCCGGTGGCGTTGGCCAGGGCATCCACGCCCGTCAGGAAGCGTTTGGTCCAGTTGGCGGCGATGCCGTAGAACACCGGCGCCGACACGGCGGCCAAGACCGCCGGCCCCGTGCCGCCGTCGTTGAAATTCAGCTTGTCCCATACCAGCACTACGATGCCGACCACGCCGATCATCAGGCCCAGGGAGCGGGTCCAGGCAAGCTTGTCCTTGAGCCACAGCCAGCCGATGACCGCGCCCCAGACGGGCGTCACGGCATTGGCTACCGACAGGAACCCGGCGCCCAGCGATTGCGCGGCATAGGCAAACAGCAGGAACGGCACGGCTGCGTTAAGCACGCCCACCATCAGCAAGGCCTTCCAGTGCCGTGCGATGACGGGCAGCTTGCCCCGCCACAGCGCGGCGGGTAGCAAGACCAGTGCCGCCAGGCCAACGCGCAGCTCGATCAGGGCGATCGGCCCGAACTCCGGCACTGCCAGGCGCATGAACAGAAAGGAGCCGCCCCAGACGGCGGCCAGGAGCAGCAGATCCAGCAGGTTACGTTGACGCATGGTCAGTCCCGTCGGGGGCTCATTTGCGGTTTGCGGTCAGGTTTTTCATCTTGACGCGGTGCGCCAGCAGGGCGCAGCTCAGGGACAGGACGATACAGAGCACCAGGCCCGCGCGCACTCCGTTTAGTACCGTGCTATGGGAAATAATGATGCCGACCACGGCCGTTCCCAGCGCGCTGCCGATGGCGCGGGTGGTCTGGACCAGCGCCGAAGCCACGCCCACGTCGCGCCGCTCGCTCAGCATCTGCATGAACAGGGTCAGGTTCGGCAACAGGAAGCCGAGTGCACAGCCGTTGACAAAGAAGGCAGCCAGAATCCACCAGGCGGAGGTGCCCGGCGAGATCAGCAGCACCATCAGCGCGCCGGCCGCCAGCAGGCAGGCGCCGAACACCATCAAGCGCTGCGGTTCGGTCTGCTTGGGGAATAAGCGGCCATTGATAATGCTGCCCACAGAAATGGCGGCCACAAGCGGGGTGAGCAAGAGCCCGGCTTCGCTGGGGGTGTAGTTAAGCACCTGTTGCAGCAACAGCGGGCTATAGAAGATCAGGACGAACATGACGGCGCCCACCATCATCGCCGCCAGATTCAACAGCCGGGATTCCGCGCCGCCCAGCACGCGTAGCGGGAAGATGGGGGACTTTACGCGGCGTTCCGTGGGGATGAGGATGGCGATGGCCGCGACGCCGACTATGGCGAGCGCCAATCCGAGCATGGGCTGGGCATGGTCGCCGCTGGCGAAGGCGAGCTCCAGCGCGGCCAGCGGCGCCCCTACTGCGAGCACCAGCAGGATGGCGCCCAGCCAGTCGATCTTGCGGCTGCCATCATGGATGGGCCGGATGCGCGGGAAGTAACGGGCCAGCAGGAAGAACGCGCCCGCCGCCGCGATCGGCGCAATGAAAAAGGCCGCCCGCCAGCCCAGTGCCTGCGTGGCCGCTCCCCCCAGCACCGGGCCAATGCCGCTGGCCATGGCGAACGCCGCCGACACCAGCGCCATCCAGCGCACCCGCTGCTTGGCGTCGGGGAACAAGTCCGCCGGCGCGGCGAATGCGGTCGCGATCATCATGCCGCCGCCTATGCCCTGCAGCGACCGGAAAATGATCAACTGCATCATGCTTTGCGACAGGCCACAGGCGATCGAGCCCAGCGCCACGATCAAAACCGATAGCAACATCAAGGGCTTGCGGCCGAACATGTCGCCCAGGCGGCCGAATATCAGGATGGACGCGGCGGTAGCCAGCAGGTAGCCCGTTCCGACCCAGGCGTAAAGGGCCATGCCATTCAGCGCCTCGGCCACGCGCGGCAGGGTGGTGCTGATGATGGTGGAATCCAGCGCGGCCAGCACAACCGTTGCCGAAACCCCCGCCATGCCCATCAGCAGGTCACGTCGTGTATGGGCGGGGGCGGGGGCGGAGGCGGTTGGCGGGGGTGATTCAGGTGGCGGCGTCATGCCGCAGAGCATATCACCGGCGCGTCAGGGATTTCACTTATAGAAGGTGTGGTAACCCCAGAAAACCGCGATGACCAGAACCACCATGATCCAGGACCAGCGCGAATTGGACAGGCCGCGCGGCTCCGGTTCGGGGGGAGGGGGAGGCGGCGCCAGGCGGGGCTGGGCGGCCATGTAATCGATGAAGGCGGCGAAGAATTTTTCAATGATCTTTTCGCCGGCCTTCAGTACCAGGCCCTCGCCGCATTCGGCCAGCTTGCCGCCGGTCATGCCGGCCACCGTATAGGCGACGCGGGTGCCCTGATCCTTGGTGCTGAGGTTGACCTGGGCGGTGCCGATGGCCAAGCAGGCGGCGCGGCCCTTGCCCTCGAATACCAGGGTGCAACTGTCGGGGGGATTGACGTCCGAGAGCAGGATTTCGCCCTCGTAGTCGGTGTCCAGGCCAGCAATCTTTGCCCGGAGGGTGACTGCGTACTCCGTGTCGCTGCGCTTGTCGACAGCGATGCATCCGGGAATACATCGCTGCAGCACGGCCGGATCTGTCAGAGCGTCCCAAGTCTGATGCTGGGTTGAAGGAATCCACTGGGCATCTGCAATGCGCATGGCTGTCTCCTTGCTTGGTACAGTCTCGCTTTCATTGTGGACCCAATTCGCGCAAAACGCCAATATCGGCCTTTTTGCCTCTGGACTCTCGTCGAATCCATCAGGGATGCGCAGAGTAGAATCAAGCTCTGTCCGCCATCCACAGCCGGCGCTCCTTTTCCCCTGTAATACCCATGACTATCCTAGTTACCGGAGGTGCTGGCTTTATCGGAGCCAACTTTGTGCTCGATTGGCTGGCCCGCACTGACGAACCCGTAATCAACCTGGACAAGCTTACCTACGCGGGCAACCCGCAGAGCCTGCAGGCGCTGGACGGGGATAAGCGGCATGAGTTGATCGTCGGCGACATATGTAATGCCTCGCTGGTCGGCAGCCTGTTGAAACAGCATCGACCGAGGGCCATCATCAACCTGGCGGCGGAATCCCATGTGGACCGTTCCATACATGGGCCAGAAGCGTTCATCCAGACCAATATCGTCGGCACGTTCCGGTTGCTGGAATCGGTGAGGGCCTACTGGAACGAACTGGATCCGGCAGCACGCGCCGAATTTCGCTTCCTGCACGTATCTACCGATGAGGTCTATGGTTCGTTGCCGGAGGACGGCAATGGCTTTACTGAAACCCATCGGTACGAGCCCAACAGTCCATATTCGGCAAGCAAGGCTGCCAGCGATCATCTGGTGCGCGCCTATCACCACACCTACGGCCTGCCGCTGCTGACGACGAACTGTTCCAACAACTATGGCCCTTTCCAATTCCCGGAGAAGCTGATTCCCCTGGTGATAGCCAACGCGTTGGCCGGAAAGCCCCTGCCCGTTTATGGCGATGGCCGGCAGGTGCGTGATTGGTTGTACGTGGCTGACCATTGCAGCGGCCTGCGCCGCGTGCTCGAGGCGGGCCGTGTTGGGGAAACCTACAACATCGGCGGCGAGAACGAGCATCCCAACCTGGATATCGTCACGGCTGTATGCGCCCTATTGGACGTGTTGCGGCCTCGGGCGGATGGCATTCCGTACAAGCAGCAGATCACCTTTGTGCAGGATCGGCCCGGCCATGACCGCCGTTACGCGATCGATGCCTCCAAAATCAATAAAGAGCTGAACTGGCGGCCGGCGGAAACCTTTGAAACCGGACTGCGCAAGACCGTGCAATGGTATCTGGACCACGAGCAATGGGTGCGGGACATCATCACCGGAGCCCATCATCGCAGCTGGGTCGAGAAGCACTATGCGCGTTAACGGAAACCGGCAAGGCCAAATGTCCCGGCCGGCTGCAATGCAACCATCTCGATAAAGCCGACGATGCTGATAGCCCGTGGCATGCAACTGGGAGCAGGCGCCGTTACGGCGGCATTGCTGGGGTGGGTCCTGTGGGCTTGCGGCCGAGGCTTTGATTTCACGGACGAAAGCCTGTACCTGATCTGGCTGCATAGTCCGCACGCATACGCGGCCTCGGTCACGCAATTCGGTTTTGTGTACCACCCCTTGGACTGGCTGCTCGGGGGAGACATCGCCTTGCTCCGGCGGGCAAACGTGTTGTTGACCTGGGGGCTGGCGTGGGTGGCGGCATACCTGTTTCTGTCGTCGATGTTGAACGAGCAGGCCACCAAAACCACTCGGCTGGTCATCAGTGCCGTATTTGCAGGCTCCAGCCTGATTTTCTTCCAGCTTTGGCTGCCGTCTCCCAGCTACAACAGCTTGACGTTCCAGGCGATTCTGGTGGCGTTCAGCGGCCTTCTGCTGGCCGACCGCAGGCGCGCGCGCGCAAGCGACGCGGGATGGCTGCTGGTGGCATTGGGCGGGTGGATGGCATTCATGGCCAAGCCCACCACCGCGCTCGCCCTGGCGGTGCTTTGTGCCATGTATTTACTGTGCGCTCGCAAATTGAGCCTGCGTGGAGCGATCATCAGCCTGCTCGGCGCCGCGGTGTTGCTCGTCGTGAGCGCCTGGCTGATCGACGGCTCCGTTCAGGGCTTCATTCAGCGGATCCGGTCCGGCCTGGCGCTGGCGCAGGCGCTGGGTGGAGGCCATGAATTCGGCAAGATGCTGCGCGTGGATCCCATTTTCCTGCCAGATCCGTTGACCCTGTCTATCTTGGCGGCGGGCGCTGCGGCCGCGATCGTTGCGTTTCTGGTCGGGGCGACGGGGTGGTTCAGCCAAGCGGTGGGCGCGCTGGCGCTGCTGGCGGCTTTGGTCTACGCAGTCGGGCTGGCTTGGGGCTGGCTTCCCGCGCAGGATTTTGGCAAATTCCAGGGCATGGCGGTGCTGGCGGCGCCCTTGTCCGGTCTGGGCGTATTCGCCGCGCGCGGGCTCATGGGCCATTGGCAGGCATTGCAGCTGAAGAAATGGGCCTTGCTCTTGCTGTGCGCCATGCTGCCGTTTGCCTATGCGTTCGGAACCAACAACAACTACTGGGTCGGCGCTGCGGCCACCGGCTATTTCTGGCTGTTGGCGGGAGCAGGATTATGGGGCCTGACCAAACCCAGAGCGGGGGCCTGGGTCAGCCTGTTGCCGATGGGGGCGATTGCGCTGGTTGTAGCGGCCTTGCTGCTGCAACTGGCCATGGACAGGCCTTATCGGCAGCTCGAGGCACTGCGTACGAATGCGCATCCTACCGTGCTGGGACCGGGCGGGGGATCTTCCTTGCTGCTTTCCGAAGCCGACCATCGTTACATAGAACAATTCAAGCAGGCAGCCGCCAAGGCGGGGTTTTCCGCCGGCACGCCGATGATAGATCTGACGGGCCGTGCCCCCGGCGTGCTGTACGCGGGGGGCGCACTCAACGTGGGGCAGCCATGGCTGATCGGCGGATATCCGGGGAGCCTCGGCTTCGTATCGCAGGCCCTGGATTCCGTTTCGTGTGAAGTGCTGGCTTCGTCCTGGTTGCTGCTTGAGCCGGAGTCGCCACGCGCGATTCCACAGGCCGTGCTGGCCCGATATGGCGCCGACGCCGTGATGGACTATGTGCCGGTGGGTGAAATCGTCAGGCAAGCGGACGCTGCGCACGCCGATGAGGCCCGGCGCCAGCAAGTGCTCAAGCCCTCGCGCGACACGGCGGCCGCGGTGCGCGCTTGCGTCGCAGCGAAGGCCGCGCGCTAGGAAGCGCACGGCCGAGACGCGCTATCGGCTTATTGCTGTTTCGAGGGCTCGTATTCGGGCATCCACCGTTTCAGCTCTGCCCGTACCGCCTCGTCTTCCACCGGGTCCGCGCCTGTGATCCACTCGATGCCCCTTTCGCGGAAGCCTTCGGGCACGGGGCGCGAGCGGGCGATCCGCAGCTTGGGATGCGGGGTCTCCAGCGTCTCTTCGCAATCCGCGAGCAGCTCTTCATAGAGCTTTTCACCCGGACGCAAGCCCGTGAATTCGATGCGGATTTCCTCTTCGGTAAATCCCGAAAGGCGGATCATGTTGCGCGCCAGATCGGCGATCTTGACGGGTTCGCCCATGTCCAGCACGAAGATTTCCCCGCCATTGCCCATGGCGGCGGCTTGCAGCACCAGCCGCGCCGCTTCCGGTATGGACATGAAGTAGCGCGTAATGTCGGGGTGGGTCACCGACACCGGTCCGCCGCGAGCGATCTGCGACTGGAATCGGGGGATGACGCTGCCCGTGCTGCCCAGCACGTTTCCGAAGCGGACGATCTGGAACCGCGTCGTGCCGCCGCGCCCATGCAGCACTTCGCACACCATTTCCGCCATGCGCTTGGTGGCGCCCATCACGTTGGTGGGGTTCACGGCCTTGTCGGTCGAGATCAGGACGAAGCGTTTCGCATGGAAGCGCTCGGCGCATTGAGCCACGTTCAGGGTGCCGAGGACGTTGTTGCGCACGGCTTGCCAGGCATTTCCGATTTCCATGAGCGGCACGTGCTTGTAGGCTGCCGCGTGGAACACGATATCCGGCTTGTAGCGGGTAAAGACCTCTTCCACCCGGATCAGGTCCTTCACGTCGCCCGCCAGCGGGATGACGCGAACGGAAGGCTGGTTGTCGGTGAACCATTGTTCGATGGTGTAGAGGGCGAACTCGCTTGCCTCGTACAGGATGATGGTCGCCGGAGCGAACCGCGCAAGCTGCCGGCAAAGTTCGCTGCCGATAGAGCCGCCAGCGCCGGTCACAAGCACCTGTTTGCCGGCGATCATCTCGTGAATATTGATGTTGTCGATATACACGGACTCGCGGCCCAGCAGATCCTCGATCTTCACGGGACGCATCATGTTGATGGCGACGCGGCCGCTCATCAGTTCGCTCAGGCCGGGCACGGTGAACAACGATGCGCCCGCGCGGGTCGCGATGTCGGACACGCGGCGCAGGGCCGGCGCCTTGGCCGACGGGATGGCCAGGATCACGTGCTTGGCGCCGTAGTCGTTGAGGATCTCGGGCAGCCTGTTGGTACCGCCCGCCACGCGGCAGCCGGAGATTTCCAGGCCGCGCTTTGCCGGATCGTCGTCGACCAGCGCCACCACATGCCAATCGGAGCTGCGGCCCAGTTCGCGGACCAGCATGGCGCCGGCGGTGCCCGCGCCGACCACGACTACGGGCGTGCCCCGGCCCAAGCCGGCGCGGTACAGCCAGTGTTCCTTCCACATGCGCCAAGCGGCGCGTCCACCGCCCATGACCAACAGCAGCAAGAGGGGATACAGCACCAGGATGGAGCGCGGCAATGCGGGCTGGCCGCGGTTCAGGAAGGCGAATAGCAGCAGCGCGACCGTGGACGCGAGCACGACGTTCAGGACACGTTTGAGGTCCGGCAGGCTGGCGAAGATCCACATGCCGCGATACAAGCCCGCCCAGCGACAGGCGATGATCTGTACGGGCAGCAGCACGAGCAGCGCCCGGGCAATGGGACCTTCCCAGTCGGTGGGCCAGTCGAAATTGAAACGAATCAGGAACGCGCCAAACCAGGCGATGATGATCGCCGCCAGGTCAAACAGGAACACCAGAGCGGTTCGAAAGCGGGTAGGGATGATCATTTTTCTTTGAGTCTGAAATCAATCCGCGATCAGGCGTGAGCCCGGAGGCAGCACGGCGTCCGCCGGTACACGGACGCGATATCCTGCACAGGAGCCGGCTTGCAGCCACGCGCGGTCTTCGACGACCACCCCGCCGGCCAGTTGCACCCCGACTCCCAGGTGGGCGAAGTCGCCGAGCACCGTGTCGTGGTCCGCAGTGGCGTTGGCATTCACAATGACGCCGCGTCCCAGGCGCGCGCAGGCGCCGACCACCGCGCCCGCCATGATGGCGCTGCCTTGGCCGATCTCGGCCAGTTTGCTGACCCAGGCCCGCGGATGGACGATGGTCGCCAGCGGGATGCCGAGATCCGCCAGGGCATCGGTCAGGCGCTGGCGCACAGCCTGGTTGCCGATGGCGACGAGCGCCGCCTGGCAATTGCCGGCCAGTTCCGGAAGTTGCGCGGTGGAGCCCGCGATGCGCCACTCGCCCGATTGCTGTTGGGCGGGGTATGCGTCATCGGCGAAGACTATGTCGGTCCACTCGCCCGTCAGCGCGGCGGCTTCGGCGACTGCGCGCCCATGTCCGCCGCTGCCTACGATGAGCAAGATGCCTTTCGAATTCATATTTACGCCATTTTCGCTAATGTCTAGCGGCCGAGCGCACGCTGACAGGATTCTACTCAAGATGTTTCCTGCGCCGGGCTACTAAATGTTCAGTTCTAGCTTTCGTTCAGTTTGAGCCTTCGGGCGTCCCAGCCTTAAGCAGTATTGACAGAGCGATAAGCGGTATATAGGCGCATATCGTTGCGGTGAGGCCTTCGATATATCCGGTCGATATTGCCACTGCCCAGGGAAACAGCCACAGCACGTTTATCGCAAGTACCGTCAGGGTTACCCGGCGGTGGCTGGAATATTTTCGGCTTGCATATTGGTAGGCATGAGTGCGATGCGCCTCGTATACCTTTTCCCCGCGGCACAGGCGGCGGATCAAGGTCACGGTGGCATCGATGATGAATACGCCCAGCAGCACCAGCCAGGCCCACAGCATGGCCGGAGAATGCCAGCCCGCCAGAAGGGAAAGGGCACCGAGAACCAGGCCCAGGAAGCCGCTGCCGCCATCGCCCATGAAGATTTTGGCAGGCGGGAAATTCCAGATCAGGAAGCCCGCCACCGTAGCTGCCAGCAGCGCGCTGGGAGCGGCCGCCAGCGGTTGGCCCGCCAGCACGTACAGGATGCAGCCGCCGACCGTGACGCAGAGCGCCTCGATGCTGGCGATGCCGTCGATGCCATCCATGAAATTGTAGAGATTCAGCATCCAGACCAGGTACAGGGCGCCCAGGATGGAGAGCATCCAGCCGCTTTGCAGCTCCAGGCCCCAGAGCGATACGGACGGAACTCCGCCGATCCAGTAAAGCACCCAGGCCGCCCCGGCGAAGTGGGCGAGCAGTCTCCAGCGGGCCTGAATATGGCCGTGGTCGTCCAGAAAGCCGATGAGTGCAATCCAGGCGCCGGCGCCGCCGAGCGCCAAGGCGTCCACCGGCGCGACGTTTCCGGTTGCCGCCAGGGTCCCCAATCCCACCAGGAAACTGATGACGAACGCGATGCCGCCGCCGCGCGGAGTGGGCGTCTTGTGGGAACTGCGCGCGTTCGGCACATCGATCACATTATGCGTGAGCGCATAGCGGCGCAGCGCGCCGGTCAACAGCCAGGCCAGCACTGCGAATACTGCAAATAACCACCAGGGTAACGATATGGCATCCATCGTGTCGTCAAATACGGAAATGGCTGAATTCTGGCCAGTGGAAAATGGATACGTTCCGGGAATCAGAGAACGTCGACGTCGCGCAGGACGAACGGCTGGGGCTTGAAGCCGAAATCCCGCGCCGCATCGTCATGGCTAAATACCATGTCGCGATTCATGCGCTGCACCATGTCGGCATTCCAGTTGCGGTAACGCGGAATCATGCGCAGGAAAAACAGGCCGGTGTTGAACAGCCAGATCGGGACTGTCAGCAGCCGCGGCGTCCTGCCCATGGCTTTGAATATCCGCGCAACCATTTCCCGGTAGCTCAGTACCTCCGCCCCGGAAATGTTGTAGCCCTTGTTGACGGCGCCCGGCGCAAACGCGGAAAGCACAGCGGCTTGCGCCACGTCATCCACATACACAGGCTGGCGTTGTCCGCCCGCGCGTCCGAAGACGGGGAAGACATGGAGCTTGCGGATGAGGCGGACGATCTCCGACAGATTGCGATCGGTGCTGCGCCCATAGATGAGCGTGGGCCGCAGCACGGTCCAGCCGATGCCGGCGCCTTCCGCCCATTGCGCCAGCGCTTGTTCTCCCTGGGACAGACGCTGCACCAGCGCCTCTTCATAGGGATTCTGGGAAGTGACCTTGGTGTAGCGGCTGGTGGACGATAGGCAGACGACCCGCTGGGCGCCCAGTCTGCGCATGAATTCGAAGTGCTCGCCCACGACCCAGATGTGGCAGAGCGCTATCCATACGGTGATGGGGCCTGCCGCGCTGGCGGCATCTTCCGCGTGGGCGTCGGCGAGCGACACCCACTGCACGGCGTCGTTGTCGCCGGCCGGCTGGGGGCTGCGGGAAAAGGCCACCACGCGATGGCCGGCAGCGGTGAGCTTGGCCAGCACCTGCCGGCCGGCCGGGGAAGTCGCGCCCAGGACGCCCACGGTAATTGCATCGCTCATCGTCCACCCCGATCGATGTGTTGCTGCAGCAATTCGGCCAGGCGGGCAGCCTGTTTCTCGAGCTCGAAATGCTCCAGGAAATAGGCGCGCCCGCGTTCGCCCATGGCGGCACGCGCTTGCGCGGACATGCCATGCAGTTGTTCGATATTGCGGGCCAGCTGCACGGCGTCTTCGGCGGGACTGACCAGGCCGGCACCGGCTTCTTCGACGACGCGAGCACCCTCGCCGTCGATCGAGGCGAGTATGGGGCGGCCGGCGCTCAGATAGGACTGGATCTTGGCAGGCACCGTTTGCGCGTAGATTTCGCTGCGCTTGAGCGAAACGATCAGCCCCTGCGCGCGCGTCAGGAACTGCGGCATCTCGCTGGACGGATAGCGTCCGGCGAGAATGAGGTTGTCCAGGTTGCGGGACTGCTTCTGTTCCGCCAGCCAAGGCGACATGCTGCCGCTGCCGACCAGGACGATGCGGACATCGGTCAGATGCTTGAGCCGTTCGGCCGCCTCGGCCAGGGTCTCGACAGCTTGCGCCGTGCCGAGATTGCCGGCGAACACGATGCAAAAGCGCGAGTCCAGTTCATCCAGCAGCGCGCGGGGCACCTGCGTATCCGCGGACAGCGTGCTGGGTGTGTCCCGCGAGCAGTTCGGGTAGTAGACGAGCTTGGCGGGGTTGGCGTAGCGCGAGACCGCTGCGATGAACGCCCGCGACTGCACCATGATCAGGCCGGAGCACGCGTAGATGCCACGCACCATCAGGCCGATCGCGCTCAGCACGAACTTGTTCTTGATGAATCCGGTCGCGCTCAGGCTTTCTGGCCACAGGTCCAACACCCACATTGCCATGGGCTTGCGCAGGCGCCACTTCAGATAGATTGCCGGAATGGCGGCAGTGATCGGAGACAGCGAAAAGACGAAGACGATATCGAACGACTTGCCCTTGGCCTGCCGCGGGAAATATCGCAGGCCATTCCAGACGAACGACAGATAGTTGCGCGCAAGATTCGCCGCGCCGCCTGCGCCGCGTGGCCGCAACGGCGCGCGATGCACGGCGACGGAGCCGGCGAACACCTCTTCGGACGCGCCTTCCGCCTGATATCCGGGGAAGATCTTCCCGTCGGGATAGTTCGGCTTCCCAGTGAAGACTTCCACGGTATGGCCCTGGGCGACCAGTGCTTCCACCAGATCGTTGATCGAGAAGGACTCGGGCCAGAAGTACTGGGTGACGAGCGCGATCTTCAATTCGCCTTTTTCCATACGACGCGATTGACGTAGTCGGTGTAGCTATGAATGATGCGCACCACCTTCTCGGACACGTTGGGCATGCTGTAGTCCGCCACCAGCCGGAAGTCGCGCTCGGCGCCGCGGGATTGATGCGCCAGCAGCTCCAGCGCCTGCAGCGCGCGGTCGGATTCCAGGCCGACCATCATCACGGAGGCCTCTTCCATGCCTTCAGGACGTTCGTGCGCTTCGCGGATGTTCAATGCCGGAAAATTCAGGATCGAGGACTCTTCCGTGATCGTGCCGCTGTCGGATAGCACCGCGCGCGAGGACACTTGCAGCTTGTTGTAGTCCTTGAAGCCCAACGGCTTCAGCAGGCGCACGTTGTCATGGAACTTGGCGCCGAGCGCGTCCACGCGCTTCTGCGTGCGCGGATGGGTGGAGACGATCACCGGCAGGCCATAGGTCGACGCTACCGTATTCAGCAGGTTGACCAGCTTGGCGAAGTTATGGTCGGAATCCACGTTCTCTTCGCGGTGCGCGCTGACCACGAAAAACTGGCCGGGAGTCAGTCCAAGCCGGTCGAGCACGTCGGACGCTTCGATGCCGTCGCGATAGTGATTCAGCACTTCGAACATCGGGCTGCCGGTCTTGATGATCCGGTCGGCGGGCAGGCCTTCGCGCAGCAGGTATTCGCGTGCGATGTCGCTGTACGTGAGGTTGATGTCCGAAGTGTGATCGACGATGCGGCGGTTGATCTCTTCGGGCACGCGCTGATCAAAGCAGCGGTTGCCGGCTTCCATGTGGAAAGTCGGGATCTTGCGGCGCTTGGCGGGCAGCACAGCCATGCAGCTGTTCGTGTCGCCCAGCACCAGGACCGCATCGGGCTGGATGTCGGCCAGCGCCTGGTCGGTGGCGATGATCACCTTGCCGATGGTCTCGGCGCCCGAGGCGCCTGCGGCGTTCAGAAAGTGGTCCGGCTTGCGGATGCCCAGGTCCTGGAAGAAGATCTCGTTGAGTTCGTAGTCGTAGTTCTGCCCGGTGTGGACCAGGACATGGTCGCAATGGCGATCCAGGCTCGCGAGCACGCGAGACAGCCTGATGATTTCCGGCCGGGTACCGACGACGGTGGCGACTTTGAGTTTTTTCATATCAGAGGGGGCGGGCGTAAGTGTCGGGACGGGCGCGGTCGAAGATCTCGTTGGCCCACAGCATGACGACCATTTCGTCGTCGCCGATGTTCGTGATGTCGTGCGTCCAGCCGGGCACGGTTTCCACGATTTCCGGCTTTTCGCCATCCGTGTCCTGTTCATGGAATTCGCCGGTCAGGATATGGCGGAAGCGAAAGCGCGCGCGTCCCTTGATGACCAGGAATTTCTCGGTTTTCGAGTGGTGGTAGTGGCCGCCGCGCGTCACGCCGGGATGGGCGGTGAAGTACGAGAACTGGCCGCTGTCCTGCGTCTTGAGCATTTCGACGAACACGCCTCGCGGGTCGCCGTACTTGGGCACTTCGTAGGAGAAGCGCTCGGGCGGCAGGTAGCTGACATAGGTGGCGTAGAGCGCCCGGGTCAGTCCGGTACCCACGGCCGCGGTGATCAGTGTCTGGCGGCTGTCGCGGAACGTCTCCAGCTGTGCGGCGAGGTCGCCGACCGTGATGCGGTATTGGGGCGCGACGCTGCAGAACCGGTCGTCGGCGACGGCGCCATCCATCAGTTCGACGAAGCGGGCGACGACATCGTCCACATAGACCAGCGTGATCGCGGCGGCCGGATCATTGATCTGGATGGGCAGGCCGCGGTTGATGTTGTGGCAGAACGTGGCCACCGCGGAGTTGTAGTTAGGGCGCGCCCATTTGCCGAATACGTTGGGCAGTCGGAACAGATAGACCGGCGAGCCGTGTTTGTCCGCCAATTGCGATAGCGCGTCCTCTGCTTCTCGCTTGCTCTGGCCATAGGGGTTGTCCTGGCTGGCCTGGGTCGACGAGGAATAGATCACGGGCGCGCGGCGGCCGCTGCGGACGATGCTCTCGCAAAGCTGCTGGGTCAGTCCCGCGTTGCCGCTCTGGAAATCGGCGGGGTCCTTGGGCCGGTTCACGCCGGCCAGATGGAAGATGAAGTCCGCCTGGGCCGTCAGTTCGTCCAGCCGGGAGGCGTTGTCGCCACGCGTGAAGCGCAGGACTTCGACGTCCTTGCGCTCTTCCAGCGTGGCGATGAGATTCTGCGCAACGAATCCGTTGCTGCCGGTAATGAGAACCTTCATGGCTTACTCCTCAGGCGTCACTTGCTCGCCACGCTGGATGGCTTGCATGAACTCCAGCTTGAGCAGCAGTTGCTCCATGCCGTGGGTGTCCAGACGCTGGGTATTGTGCGAGTTGTAGTCTTCGCTGCGCGAGATCTTTTCTTCGCCCTGCTCGACGAACTTCGCGTAGTTCAGGTCGCGCAGATCGGGCGGGATGCGGTAATAGTCGCCCATGTCTTCGGCGCAAGCCATTTCCTCGCGGCTCAGCAGGACTTCATACAGCTTTTCGCCGTGCCGCGTGCCGATGACGTTGATCGGATGCTCGGGCTTGCCGACCATGCGCGCCAGGGTCTTGGCCAGGGTCTGGACGGTGGCCGCGGGCGCCTTCTGCACGAAGAGGTCGCCGTTGTTGCCGTGTTCGAACGCATACAGCACCAGATCCACCGCGTCCGACAGCGTCATCATGAAGCGGGTCATGTCGGGGTCGGTGATGGACAGCGGTATGCCCGCCCGCATCTGTTCAATGAACAGGGGGATCACCGAACCGCGCGATGCCATGACGTTGCCGTAACGGGTTCCACAGATCACCGTCTCGGTCGCGTCCAGGTCGCGCGATTTCGCGACCATGACCTTCTCCATCATGGCCTTGGAAATGCCCATGGCGTTGATGGGATAGACCGCCTTGTCCGTGCTGAGACAGACGACCTTGCTGACCTTGTTGCGGATGGCGGCCTCCAGGACGTTTTCGGTCCCGAGGATGTTGGTGTAGACCGCTTCCATCGGGTGGAATTCGCAGGAGGGCACCTGCTTGAGCGCCGCCGCGTGAAAAATATAGTCCACGCCGCGCGTGGCGTTCAGCAGGCTCTGGCTGTTGCGAACGTCGCCAATGTAGAACTTAAGCTTTGGATGCGAGTAGCGCTTGCGCATGTCGTCCTGCTTCTTCTCGTCGCGGCTGAAGATGCGGATTTCACCGATGTCGGTCTGCAGGAAACGTTTCAGGACGGCATTGCCGAAGGATCCCGTGCCGCCGGTGATGAGCAGTTTGGCGTTTGGTTTCAACATATTCGCAAGTCTCTTTCTATGGAACGACGCAATGCCGTTCAAGCGCTGCGCAGATGCGCCGCGCGCACCAGCGCTTCGCGATCGGCCAGCGTGGGGTAATTGATCAGCACGGCCTTGTACGCACCCTTGAATACGAACAGGCTGCCGGCGCCGGCGCCGATGATTCCAAACTGCTTGATGAGTTCGCCGATGTCTGCGACGGAGCCCGCGCCGCCCAGCACGGACATCGGCACGGTCGTCACGTTGCGAATCTGTTCAACGATGCCCAGGTCATAGCCCTTCATGACGCCGTCGTGGTCGATGGAGTTGATGACGATCTCGCCCACGCCGTGCTGTTGCAATAGGGGCGCGAGTTCGACCGGATTCAGGTGCGTGTTCTTGGTGGCATTGTGCGTCCAGACCTCGTAGCGCGAACTGAAGCGCTTTTTCTTGACGTCCAGGACGGCGACAACGCTTTGCCGGCCAAGCTTTTCGGCGATCCGGCTGGCCAGCGTGGGGTCCTCGACCAGCGCGGAGCTGAGCGCGACCTTTTCCACGCCCAGGCTGATGATCGCCTGGGCCTGTTCGACCGTCTTGACGCCGCCACCGTAGCAGAACGGCATACGGCATTCGGCGGCGAGACGTTCGATCATTTTCAGATCGGGGCCGAGGCCCTTGGTCGTGGCGTCGATGTCGACGACGATCAATTCGTCGACTTCCTTTTCATTGAAGATCCGGACCGCATTGATGGGGTCGCCGACGTATTTATCGGACGAGAACTTCACGGTCTTGACCAGACCTTTATCTCGGACGAGGAGGCAGGGAATGATTCTGGGACGAAGCACGTTAGATATCCGCGAAGTTCTTCAGGAGCTGCGCACCGAATTCGTGGCTTTTCTCGGGGTGGAATTGCACGCCATACACGTTCTCGTGATTGACCGCGCAAGCGAATGTGGTGCCGTACTCAGCGCTCGCCAGGACATCGTCCTGGCTCTGGCAATCGAAGTAGTACGAATGCAGGAAGTAGAAGCGCGCATCCGTTTCCAGGCCATTGAACAACGGTGAGGCCTGGCGCGGCCGCACGTCGTTCCAGCCCATGTGAGGCAATTGGGTGCGCTGCGTGAAGTGAGTGGTATCCAGCTTGCGGACCATGCCCGGCACCCAATTCAGGCCAGGCTCCGAGCCTTCCTCGCTACCGCCCGCCAGCATCTGCATGCCGACGCATATGCCCAGCACCGGAACCTTGTCCTGCGTCACGCGCTTGACCGCGATGTCGTACATGCCGGACTCGCGGAACGAATCCATGGCGTAGTCGAAGGCGCCGACGCCAGGCAAGATCAGCTTGGTCGCGCCCGCCACGTCATCGGCGGTACGCGCGATGGACACGGGCACCGCCATCCGGCGGTACATGTTGGCGAACGCCAGGACGTTGCCCAGGCCGTAGTCAATAATGGCGATCATCGGAAAAGCCTCTTTTCCAGGCCGAGCTTCTGCATGACGTTGGCGCCCAGGCCGATCAGCGCCTTCTTGTTGGCGTAATCGCGGAAGGTCCGGTTCGGGCCTTCGAATATCTCTTGCAGTTCGTCTTCGGTCAGGTCCAGCTTGTGCGCGACGTAACGGAACTCCTGGCGCGCGAAGTGTTCGTCGAGCTCTGGCCGGGAGATGCGGTCCAATGCTTCATCGCGCGTCATCTGGCCGGTCAGGATCAGGCTGGAGAAGTGGGCGCGACGCTTTTCGTAGCCGAACTTGCGCGGCATCCAGTAGTCTTCGTAGAAGCGCGTGAAGCGCGATTCATGGTGCTTGTGCTGGAATTTCTTCCAGCCGAAGCGCGTCTCCAGTTCCTGTTCCGCATCCGCCTTGATGTAGGGCACCAGGTTCAGAGGCTTGAAGACCTGCATGCCCAGCACGTAACGGTAGTAGAGCTTGTAGGTCAGGATGTCGACGATCGGAAAGGTCTTGAGCGGACGCTTGCCGAACTTCTTGTGGATATCCAGGATGAGGCGTTTGTCGATACCCGGATAGCCGCCCCATTCTTCGGGTTCGCGGCAGCATTCGGTCGAGTAGTTGCCGCCCGTGAGCACATACTTGAGCTTGTGCTTGTTGGCGAACTTATACAGCCCCGAAAAGAATGCGACGTCTTGAGGCAGGTCCTGGTCGGGGATCTGCGACTTCAGGAAAGCGACCTGCAGGTCCTTCATTTCTTCCCAGTTGATGACCTCGGTGTACAGCTCCAGCCCCAGGCCATCGACGAGCTTTTCCACGTTGCCCACGGCCTGGTCGGTGTCCCAACCGGCGTCGACGTGGAACAGCAAGGGGCGCAAGCCCATCTTTTCCTTCGCGATGTAAGCCGTGTACGAGCTGTCCAGGCCGCCGCTCAGACCGATGATGCAGTCGAAGTCCTTGCCCTTGCCCTGTGCCTTGATCTTTTCGGCCGTGCGCATGAGCTCGGCTTCGCCGCGGGCATCGGTGTGCCAGTTGGGTTTGATCTGCGTGTCGAAATTTGCGCAGTAGTCGGATTCACCGCGTTCATCGAACGTAATGTTCGGATCGCTGGTGTCCATGATGGTGCGTGTGCAGATACGGTAACTTTGGCTCATGTTATTTCGGTACTGGCGTGAGGCTTGCGGCAAGATCCGGCGCCCCGTTCTTTCGGGTTGAACCCGATGTTGATTGACGGCGCGCCGTGAGGCGCTGGCGCGGCAGGCCTGGGCCCGCCGCGCCAGCGCCCCTGGCGGGGCATCAGGTTCGCGAGTTGCGTTCGATTCCCTGTGCAACGGCTTGAACGATTTGCTGCACGAGATCCGTGGTCAGGTAAGGGTGCATGGGCAGGCTCATGACCTTTTCGGCCAGGCTGTCGCCTATCGGCAGGCTGACCGAGTCGTCGCGCACCGCGGGTTGCTTGTTCAGCGGGATCGGGTAGTGCACGGCCGTGGGGATTCCCTGCGCTTTCAGGTGTTCCTGCAGCGCGGCCCGATGAGGCACCAGGATCGTGTATTGCGCCCATGCGCTGACGTTTCCGTCCGCGACGTAAGGCGTATCGGTAAACCCGGCGGCGTGGAAGGCTGCGGTATAGCTGGCGGCGACTTGATCGCGCAGGGCCAGTTCTTCGTCCAGCAGCTCCAGCTTCGGCAGCAGGATGGCAGCTTGCAGCGTGTCCAGTCGGCTGTTCACGCCAATGCGGACATGGTGATAGCGCCGGTCCTGGCCGTGACGAGCGATCTGGCGGATAACGCGCGCCAGATCGGGATCGTTGGTGAAGATTGCGCCGCCATCGCCATAGCAGCCCAACGGCTTGCTCGGGAAAAAGCTGGTGCACGAGATCGCGCTGAGGTTGCAGGACTTGCGGCCCTTGTACGTCGCGCCGTAGCTCTGCGCCGCGTCCTCGATGACGGGAATGCCATGCCGTTCGGCGACGGCGTTGATCGCGTCGAGGTCAGCGCATTGGCCATACAGCGAAACCGGGATGATGGCCTTGGTGCGCGGCGTGATTGCGGCTTCGAGCTTCGCGGGGTCGAGGTTGCAGGTCCGCGGGTCGACGTCCACGTAGACCGGTTTGGCGCCCAGCAGGACGACGCTCTCGGCGGTTGCGATGTAATTGAAGCCAGGGGTGATCACTTCATCGCCCGGGCCGATGCCCAGCGCCATCTGCACAATCTGCAGGGCGTCCGTGCCGTTGGCGCAGCTGATGCAGAATTCGGTGCCAGCATAGGCGGCCAGCTTCTGTTCAAGTTCCGCGACTTCCGGTCCCAGGATGAACTGGCCGTGCGCCAGCACGCGTTGGATGCCCGCATCGATCTTGTCCTTGATGCGGTTCTGCTGAGCTTTGAGGTCGACGAAATCGATCATGCTTTGGTATCCGTTTTGGTCACGACGTTGCCATTGAGGACGTATTGGGCATTGGTATGGGGGCAGACCGCGACCCCCGTACCCTCCAACGGCAGATCCAGCTGCTCACCGAATTCGCTCATCCAGCCGATCTGCCGCGCGGGCACGCCGACCATCAATGCGTAGTCGGGAACGTCGCGGTTGATGACCGCGCCGGCGCCGACGAAGGCGAACGCGCCCACGGTGACTCCGCACACCACGGTGCAATTAGCCCCCAGGGTGGCGCCGCGCTTGACCAGCGTGTCGCGATACTGATCCTTGCGTTCGATCAGCGAGCGGGGGTTGTACACGTTCGTGAAGACCATGCTGGGGCCGCAGAACACGCCGTCTTCAAGCGTGACGTTGTCGTAGACCGACACGTTGTTCTGCACCTTGCAATCGTTGCCGATAACGACCTTGTTGCCCACGAAGACGTTCTGGCCCAGCGAAACGCCGGTGCCGATGCGAGCGCCGCCGCACACATGCACGAAATGCCAGACGCGAGAGCCGTCTCCGATTTGGGCGCCGTCGTCGACGATGGCGCTGGGATGCTGGTAGTGGCTCATTTCTTCAGGAACGGGTGATAGTCGCCTGCGAGCGGGGCGATGGGCGCTTGGCGGATCGCGGCAACGGTGCTGATGGCCACTCGGTTTTCTTCCAGGCCGAAACCACGGCCGGCCAGGATTTCCTGGTAGCTGCGCGTATGCAGGTCGGTGAAGCCACCCGAAAACTCGATTTCCTCGCCGTCCACGGTAATGGAGCGGAACGTGCGCTGCCCGGCCTCGCGCTGCGCTTGCGGGACGTCTTCGACATCCACGGAAAGGAACCACCGCACTCGTGCGTGCTCATATTCCAGGTAGCCGGCGGCCTTGGTGTCTTCGGATTTATGGACAATGTTCTCCTGCAGTGCGCCAAAAATAAAATGGAGCATGTCGAAGAAGTGCACGCCGATATTGGTGGCGATGCCGCCTGATTTCTTCAGGTCGCCCTTCCATGACTGCAGATACCAGTGGCCGCGCGAAGTAATGTAGGTAAGGTCGACTTCATGCTTGGTCGCCTTTTTCTCTTTTTGTACTTTTTCGCGCAAGGCCATGATTGCCGGGTGCACGCGCAACTGCAGAATGGTATTTACCTTGCGGCCCGTGTCACGTTCGATGTCTTGCAGGCCGTCGATATTCCAGGGATTCAATACCAACGGCTTCTCACAGATGGCATCGGCGCCTGAGCGCAATGCAAACCGCATGTGCGAATCATGAAGATAATTAGGCGAGCAGATGGAGACATAATCCACGCGCTTCGAGTCGCCCGCTCGGCGCAGTTTATCCAGATGGCGATCAAATCGCTCGAATTCGGTAAAGAAGTCGGCCGTGGGAAAATGGCTATCGATAATGCCTACGGAATCGTTCGGGTCCAACGCGGCGACCAACTCGTTGCCGGTTTCCTTGATGGCAATCATGTGGCGCGGTGCGATGTATCCAGCTGCGCCGATCAGGGCAAAATTCTTCATGGAATTGTCGTGTGTCTAGCGGTAGATTAATGGGCCGGGGGCAAACGCAAAAATGACCAGGAGCAACTATGCCTTGTTGCTCGAATTCGGGTGAAAGTATATGTGCCCGCGCCACGCAATGGTGGGGTCTTTGCAACACACTGACGGCAGGCTTACAGCCTGGCTACTATGCGCTACGAATTGATAAGCGCCATCTTGGTCGGTGACGGCGCGGAGCGAGAACGTAGGGATTCTGGCGTCCCCATTTACGCGGGGGAAGCATGGTAGGCTGTCAGGACGAAGGTTCACCTGCCGGCCCGACTTGTCCACCTGAGCTACGTTCTTCATGTTGGCGGCAATAGAGCGAAATAGTAGGCGAGAACGGACCCGATGCGGGGTATTGCTGGTTGGCAGAACTTGCGGCATTCGCAGGTAGCAGAGTCGCGCGCAGCAATCCCAAAGACTATACTATAGCCGTCTGCGTTCTGCCATATGCTCAGCCATTTGTAGTAGAGCTTTCATGCTCAAAATCATACGCATGGAAGCCGTTGAAGATTTTTGCCGGACCCTTTCGGGTATTTAGCAATTTGCTGCCGAAAAATACAAACGGGAATATTCCTATTTCAAATGGCCCGTCACCGTTTAATTTTCCGATTCAGGCGCAAGTGGCGAGGTGCAATTAGTTGATTTGCACTATGTAAACCATACCTTTTCGTCGATACACTTTATAAATCGAAGCGGCCTGCCCAGAGTTCTATGAGATCTCTTGCATACATATATTCCCGAGTGTTGCGAAAATTGCGTGGCTCCGCCATTCAGAATTCCAATATCCATTCAACCTCCAAGGTCGAGTCCGGCAGCGTCGTCGTCAATTCGAGTTTTGATCGTCATTCATTCTGTGGCTACGACTGCACCTTTCTGAATACACGCGTTGGCGCGTTTTGTTCGATCGCCAACGGCGTGGTGGTGGGCGGAGCCCGGCACCCAATCGAGTACGTGTCCACCAGCCCCGTGTTCCTGTCGCACAAGGACAGCGTCAAAACCAAGCTTTCGCGCCATGTCTACTCGTGGGAGCCCGAAACACGGATCGGCAACGATGTCTGGATCGGCGAACGGGTGCTGATAAAGGGCGGCGTATCGATCGGCGATGGCGCGGTGATTGGCATGGGCAGCGTCGTAACCAAGGACGTGCCAGCGTATTCGATAGTGGGCGGCAATCCCGCGCGATTGATCCGGCGCCGGTTTCCGGACGACGTGATCGCTGCGCTGGAGCGTTTGCGCTGGTGGTCGTTGACCGACGAAGAAATAACAGAGATGGCGCCGTTGTTCGTGGATCCCGTCGCGCTCCTCAAGAAGAAAGGGCTGCTGTGAAGATTGTCCATTTTTGCGTCTCCTGTTTTTATATCGACGGCTACAGGTACCAAGAGAACGAACTGATCCGCGAGCACGTCAAGGCGGGGCACGAAGTCACTGTGGTCGCGTCCACGGAAACCTTCGTGAACAATATGGACCTTGGCTATACCGAGCCCGGCACTTATGTCGGCGCGGAGGGCGCCAAGGTAATCCGGTTGCCCTATTCAGGACCATTCCCGAGCGCTGTGCGACGCAAGCTGCGGGTGCATCCGGGCATTGACCGCATTCTGGAAGAAATCAAGCCGGATGCCATCATGTTCCACGGCCTGTGTGGCTGGGAACTGCTGACGGTGGCCCGATACGTGAAACGGCATCCGGGCGTGATCTTTTATGCCGATAGCCACGAAGACGCCAATAACAGCGCGACGAACTTCATATCTAAGCATCTGCTGCACGGCCAGTATTACCGGCGCATTATTCAGGCATGCCTGCCTTATATCGCGAAGGTGCTCTGCATTTCGCTGGAGACCATGGAATTCTGTCATGCACAGTACGGCATTCCGAGGGAAAAGCTGGAGTTCTTTCCCTTGGGCGGAAATGTGCTGGACGACGCCGCCTATGCGGACGTCCGCAAGCGCACGCGCGAGAAGTACGGGTTCGCCGACGATGAGGTGGTTTTTCTCCAGTCTGGAAAAATAGACGCCAAGAAAAAATTGGCGGACAGTTTGCGGGCGTTTGCCAGGACGTCGGATCCGAAACTGAAGTTTGTCGTGGCCGGGGCCATTTCCGAGACGGTCGCTCCCGAAATAAACCCGCTGATGGCGGCCGATTCCAGAGTCAGTTTTCTGGGATGGAAGACGTCCGAGGAGCTGCACGAACTGCTGTGCGCGGCCGACGTCTACGTGCAGCCGGGGAGCCAGTCGGCATCCATGCAGGCCGCGCTGTGCTGCCGGCGTCCGGTCATCGTGGACGATGTGCTCAGCCACCAGCCCTTTGTGGCGGGCAACGGCTGGTTGGTTCGCAATGGCGCCGATCTGCAACAGGTCTTTCTTGCCATCGAAGCAGACAAATCGCAGCTGGAAGCGATGTCCCAGGGCTCGTTTGAAGTGGCGCGTCGCCTGTTGGACTATTCGCAGATGGCACGCCGCATTCTGCAGTAGCGCATTGTCCGAGCAGTCAGGTTTCCAGGGAATCCGTATTCCTGTCCGAATCTCCGCGCGAAACAGGCTCGCGGGCTCGGCTCATCTCTAAAGCGTGCTGAAAGCCAGTGAAATTACTAAAAAGCGATTTTTCCAAGAACGTACTCACTGTGCTCAGCGGTAGTTCGCTGGCATTGCTCATCGCGCTCCTGCTCAGCCCTCTGTTGTCGCGGTTTTTTTCGCCGGAACAGTTCGGGTACCTTGCCGTTTATGCGTCGCTTGCAGCGATCGGCTCGGTTTTCGCTTCACTTCGGTTCGAGCTGACCATAGTCTTGGCGCCAACGGACCGGTACGCCTATTATCTGTTGCTCCTGGCCTTTGGGCTGACAGGCATTTTCAGCGCTGGCTTTATCGTTCTGTCGGGGATCGTCGTGATGGCAATCCCCGATCTGATCGCCAGGCATATTCCCCCGTTTGTCATATTTCCGATGTTGACGGTGGGCATCTTCCTGACCACTGCCAACCTGATCCTGACGTCCTGGGGGACTCGCCGCAAGCGCTACAAAGGCATTTCGCAGGCCCGAGTCATTCAGGCGCTGACGCTGTGTTCGGGGCAGGTGGCGCTCGGCGCGCTTTCCCTGAGTGGTTTCGGCTTGATCCTTGGACATGCGCTTGGCGCAGCCTGCATGATGCTCAAGCTCTTGCAAGAGTATGCAGACGAATTTCGCAGGTTCTGGCGTACGGCAAGCCTGAAGCGGGTGGTCGCCGTGGCCAAGCGCTACAAGGACTTTCCGCGTTTCATGGTCATTGGCCAATTGGCGAACGTGGTGTCGGGCCAGGCGCCCGTCATTCTTCTGGCGTTTCTATATGACTCTCACGCCGTTGGCCTCTATTCCCTGCCTGAACGGGTGCTGGTCATGCCATGCGCCTTTATCGCGTCCTCGATCGGAGAGGTGTATCGCCAAGAGGCTGCGGCCACATTCAATCGCATTGGAAACTGCCGTTCCGTATTCCTGAAGACTGCCAAGAAACTGGCGATACTCGGAGCGGTCCCCGCAGTGGTCACCATGGCCGCCTCTCCGTTCTTTTTTTCCATCGTCTTCGGCGACGCTTGGGCCGAAGCCGGAAAAATAGCGGCAGTCTTGGGAGCCTTGATCTTTTTCCAGACGGTGGTTTCGCCGTTGAGCTACACGGTTCTGCTGACCAAGATGTACCGGCTGGATCTGATCTGGCAAGTGACCCGCCTTGTCTTGGTCGGCGTGGGAATATGGGCAGGATATTATTTCCTGAATTCCCTGTTCTACTCCGTGGTGTTCCTGGTCGCGGCGTACTGCGTCATGTATGCCTTGCACTTCGTCCTGCAGTACAAGGCGGCATGCGGCCAAACCGTCGGAGGCAAACCGGTGTCGGCCTGAGCGCGTGGCGGCGGGAATGCCGCCATCTGGGAAGGTTGCGGTGGAAGGGGCTCAAGCCCGGCGCACTTGTCCGACCTGATTTGCCGTGATCCAGGTGCCATAGAAGAACAACAGCCAGATGATGCCGCCGAAAGACGTCAGCATCGTGAAGAACGAGACGTTTACCAGGGCGAGCCCGATAGGCAGCAGCAACGGCAGTACGAGTCGGCGGTTCCAGTCCCGGGTTGCACGATCCAGAAGGATCAACCACGCCGCCAGCAGGATGCTGATGACGATGATGCCGATGGGGCCCAGGGCTGCGGCGCCGTCAGTGGCGAAGAGGCTGGCGTTCGAGTTGCTTTCCACATTGAACGAGCGCTCGGCGAGAATCCGCCCGAGCATCGGCCATTTCCTGTCGAAATCGAGCAGGCTGGGCGCGGCAACGAACTTGTTGACACCGGATACGTGGGACCAGTAGGTGTATCCCAGCCGCGAAAACAAGTCGTAATACTGCGCCACAAAGACGCCCGGGTAAGCGATAAGCCGGGTCAGGAAGTAAAAACCGAGCTTCTCGAATATTCCTATGAAGCGCCAGAGAAAGGCGATCAGCAAAGTCAGTGTGGAGAAACCCAGGGTCAGCACCGCCACATGCCGCGCCTCCATCAGGCCGCGCCGCACGATCTGGTAAAGCAGATACATCGCGATGGGAAGCAGGAATACCGTCCGCTCCGCGGTAATCATGTAGGTAATAAGAAAACCGCACAATGCAAACACTATTGCGAGCGGGCGCTTATTTGCCAAACCGTAGGCAAACAGGAAAGGGCTGAAGAGATAAGCAAAATAGACCTGCGCATAGCCAACGACGAGTGAAGTGGCCGCACCTTTTTCTCGCTGGTCGTAGACGTTTTCCAGGCTCTGGAAGCTCATGCTGTTGTGGTAAATCGCCACGAGCATTAAGCAGCAAAATAACCAGGACAGGAAGAATATCGAGACAATCCGTTTGCTGGGAATATAGGCCGGAGCGGCTGCCGGTTCCGCGCCGAAGGCTCGCACCGAGGCGAACAGCAAAGTCATGCCGAGCGAAAAGGCTCCCATCAGGTAGCCATATTTATCTATGCTTTCGTCGTGATTTTCCAGATTAATGACGACGGCCGGAACAAAAACGAGCAGAAACAACAGCAGCAGGATGACGGAAGAAGCCCGGTTGAATTTGAGCGGCATGGCCAGCGTGGGCATCACCAGCGCAACAATGATCGCGACAATTTTTGCAATGTCGAGCGATGGCTCGAAAAACCCCCAATAAGCCTGCTCCGAACTGAGATAGAGCGCATGCGATACGGAAATCGAAGCTCCGTAAACCAGCACGGAACACAGCAGTAATAATCTAGCTTTCGAAGCAGTCGGAAGGCGGCGAGCGGGCATATGATCTAGCTGCGTAATCCGTCCCTGGCAGCGGCGGCGCGACCGGCGCGGCCGGAGCAGGGGCGGGTAATGCGGCGGGTGCGTGGCCGGGGCCGGGTTTCAGTTGCGGCTGGGCACAAGCCACGCGCGGAAGGCGAAGAGGGCCACCATGAACGCAAACCCTAACAACGCTCCGACAAAGGCAGCAATGATCTTGCTGGGGCTCCGGGGCGTTTCGGTGACGTAGATCGGCGCTTCGAGGCGGGTGTTATATGTCTTGGCCTCTTGGAGTTGATCTTTCAGGATGGTCTGCTGTTCCACAAACCGCGCATGTTCCACTTCGTTCGCCCGCAACAGATAGGAAACCATGACCGGATCGGGCTGTGATTGCCCGCTTTTCACCGCATTGCTCTCTATGCTGTTGAGTATGGTCTGTCGTTCCTTCAAGTTGCTCTCGATCGAATTCGCCAAGCTCGCGAGCCGTTCCTTCTTTTCCTCGACGGCGACATCCAACAGGGCCTGGTGTTCGCGCTGCAGGACGGCGAGAGCGCCCATCAGGAGTTTTTGGGCATCTTCTTTGGTATATCCATCCACCTGCATCTGGAAAAGGCTGGGGCCTCTCTGGATTAGCGTGGTGAGCGTTTTTCTTGCCAGCTTTGCCCTCTCATCGCCGTATATATCGATGGGCATCTCGGCTGCGCGAAGCGCGTCCTGGATGAAGGACGGAAATTGAGTGCGGGCGAGCACAGCCGCAGGGTCGGTAACGGGACCTGAGCCGCCAACCTGGCCAATTTTCGCCAGTGCAATGGCTGGCCACAATTTCGGTTGTGCCATAACAATGGCGACTGCAATAACGACGCCCACCAATGCGCCAGCGATGATGGGCAGCCAGTGCGAAATAAGGATTTTCTGCAGGAAGCGATCATTTTCAGAATCGCTGTAAGGAGATGAACTCATAATGGTCTTCGTCGTATCGATATTCGTCGCGTGGCGTCTATGCGCGGCAATATCGCCGCCAGCAAGTTCCTCATAAGCACTCGGTATGAGAGATTTTTGCCCGCCTTGCGCAGGACGAATCTGATTTTTACCGGTGGCGCTTGAGAGGAGTCTGATTTTTGGCATTATGCCGGGCTCCCGCCGTGTCGTCACAATGATGATGCATAAATCTGTTAGAAGATTGTGACCTGATGCGTGGGGCGCGCGATGCTATGCGGGGCCATCAAAATGTGCTAAGTGGCGGGCTATCGGGGACAGCCTCGTCCCTCCCGCAGCGCACAACGTATGTTGTTGTACATTCGCTCTTTCGACCGTATTGCTCATGATTTGATGCCAACCCGCATTCTCATTGTCCGAACCTCGTCCCTGGGCGATCTGGTGCACATGCTGCCGGCAATATCCGACATCGCGCGCCACGTGCCGGACGCCGAAATCGACTGGATAGCAGAAGAAGCATTCGCCGAGATTCCCGGTTGGCATCCCGCAGTCAATGAGGTCATCAAAGTAGCGCACCGACGCTGGCGCAAGGCATGGTGGTCGTCGCAGGTCCGGGCCGAACGGCACGCACTGAAAGAGCGCTTGCGCGCCAAGCAATATGACATCGTGCTCGACATGCAGGCGCTGCTCAAATCCGCTTGGCTGGTTCGCCAGGCGCGAGGCGTGCGGCATGGCTTGGACTGGCGTTCGGCGCGCGAGCCGCTGGCGTCGCTTTTCTATAACGTGCGACACCGGGTCGAGTTCTGGCAACCGGCCGTCATACGTCAGCGCAAGCTGGCCGCGTTGACATTCGGCTACCAATACGCCGGCCAGCCCGATTTCGGGCTGCAGGCGTTTTCGCGCCAGGCAGCGCAGGCCGGGAACGCAGAGGCCATGGCGGAAAACGAGCCGGCCGATCCGCCGCGGTTGCATCATCTGGATACCGACCGGGGTTATGCAGTCATCATGCCGTCGGCCAGCCGCGACGACAAACTCTGGCCGGAAGATGATTGGCGCGCAGTATTCCGCCGCTTGCGCGATGCCGGCTGCACGCTGCGCTTGCTGTGCGGCAACGAAGCGGAAGCCCAGCGCGCCCGTTTGCTGGTGGCCGGCATGGATGGCGCCGAGGTGATGCCCCGCATGGATCTGACTGCCGTGGCGCGCCTGCTGGCCGGTTCGCGCCTGATGGTTGGGCTCGATAGCGGGTTGACCCACCTATCGGCCGCCCTGGGTCGTCCCACTATCGGTATCTACCGCGCTTCCACACCCGTACGCACGCCGCTGGTCGGCTCCAGCTACACCGCCAGCCTGGGCGACCGCGGGGCTTCGCCGTCGCGCGAGGCCGTGATGGCGGCGGTGGAGCAGGCTTTGGCCGCCCAGTGACATGAACCGCGGCGTCTACTCGCTGGCGCTCAGGGCATTGTCACCGCTGGTCTGGCTCTGGATGGGCCACCGCGCCAGGCGCGCGGGGGGCCAATGGGAAATCTTTTCCCCGGAACGCTTCGGCCGCGTCGCCGGGGCGCATGCTGCATCTTGGACCGCGCCCGTCTGGGTGCACGCCGTCAGCCTGGGCGAGACCCGCGCGGCGCAGCCCCTGCTGCAGGCGTTGCTGGACCGCGGCTTGCCGGTGTTGCTTACACACATGACGGCCACCGGCCGCGCCGAGGGCGCGCGCCTGTTTGCCGAGGCCATCGCCCGCGGGCAGTTGCGCCAGGCGTGGCTGCCCTACGACTTTCCCGGCGCGGCGCGGCGCTTCATGGCGGCCTATCGGCCCCGCTGCGGGTTGCTCATCGAGCGCGAAATCTGGCCGAACCTGCTGGCCGCGGCCCGGGGGGCAAAAGTACCCATGGCGCTCGTGAGCGCCCGGTTCTCGGCGTCTTCCTTGCGCCAAGCGGGCAGGATGGGCGGCGTGATGCGCGAAGCCCTGGGAGGCCTGGACGCGGTGCTGGCGCAAACCTCGGAGGATGCGGCCAGGCTGGTGCAGGCGGGCGCGCCGCAACCTGTGGTGACGGGGAATCTGAAATTCGATCTCGTCCTGCCTGCGGCGCAAGTCGGCGCGGGGCAGGCCTGGCACGAACGGCTGGGCCGGCGCGTGGTGGCCGTGGCCAGCACGCGCGAGGGCGAGGACGGCGGCTTCATCCAGGCCATCAAAGGCCAATCGGCGCTGCCGGGGGCACCACTGTTCCTGCTGATTCCGCGGCATCCTCAGCGTTTTGACGAGGCCGCGCGCCTCTTGTCGGAGGCCGGGCTGCCATATGTCCGGCGCTCACAGGGCGCGGAGCCTGGGCCGGATACCGCGGTCATGCTGGGGGATACGCTGGGCGAGATGGCTTTCTACTATGCGGCTGCGGATGTCGCGATCGTGGCAGGCAGCTTTGCGCCGCTGGGCGGCCAGAATCTGATCGAGGCCTGCGCAGCGGGCGTGCCGGTCATCGTTGGTCCGCATACGTTCAATTTCAAGCAGGCAGCGGAAGACGCCATTGCGGCAGGCGCCGCGCTGCGCGCGCCCGATACCGGCCAAGCAGTGGAGGCCGCCATGGCGCTGCTGGGCGACGAAGCGCGCCGGCGGCGCGCGGCGCAGGCGGCGCTGGCGTGGTTTCGCATGCATTCCGGCGCCACGGGACGCACGCTCAAGGCATTGGCGCCCTGGCTGGAGACGCAAACTCCGGGATAGCGCTGCGGTTTGCCTGCGCCACGGGGCGCCAGCCCGGAATCCTGCATCAAGGCGCGGCGCGAGGGGGCGTAGTCCGGGGAACCAAGGTGACGGCGCCCGGGTTCAGTTCCTGGTTGAAGCGGCGCGGATCGCGGCCTTCGTCCTCTGGGCGCACCCCCAGCCAACCCTGACCCAACGCATAGACCCCCAGATTTGCAAGCAGGATGAGGATGAAGAGCACGCGCATGGCCGGGGCTCCGGTTCAGGCTTCGGCGTCCAGGGTGGCGCGGGCGACCGCGGCCAGCCCGTCCAGGACGGGGTGATCCAGATAGATGGGTACGGGCGCGGCGCCGAATGCGCCGCCCGCGTCTGCCAGCAGGCGTTCGATTTCCTGGTGCACTTCAGGCCAGCCACCGCCCGCCGCGTAGATCTGGGGGGTCTGGCCGTAGCGCTGGCGTCCGGCCAGCCATTGGCGCACCACGGCGCCGGCCTGCGCGGCGGCGATGCCGGAGGCGATGGCCTCGTGCGTATCCGTGGGGTAGGCCACGACCTGGCCATTGGCGATGGGAAGGTTTGCGGTGCCGTGGGCCAGCGCGTTGCGCATCATGGCGGGGCCGGGAAGGATCAGGCCGCCGGCGAAGACGTTGTCCGGGCCGACAGTATCGATGGTGGTGGCGGTGCCGAAGCTGGCCAGCACGAAGGGCGGGTGCGCGCCGGGCAGGCGCGACAGCACGCCCAGCAAAGATGCCCAGCGGTCGGCGCCCAGCTGCGTGGGTGTCTTGTAGCTATTGACCAGTCCCAACGTTGCCGCCTGCGACGGCGACCAAGTCACCTCGCAGCCGTGCTTCTGCAGAATGGCGGCGATGGCCGTGCCGCGGGCCTCGCCTGCCACGTTCACGCCCAGCGCCCGCGAGGGGCGGCGTGGCAGGGCGGCCAGCCAGCGGTCCAGGGCGTCCAGGTCCAGGCCGTCGAAGGCGACCGCCGCAGGCTCGCGCGGCGTGTCGGGGTTGCTGGCGTCCAGCCAACCCACCTTGAGACGGCTGTTGCCGGAGTCGATGAGAATAATCATGCTTGGCGTCGAATCGAGATTTCACCGACCAGGATCGGTTTGGCGCCCTCGGGCGTTTGCACCAGCAGGCGGCCATGATCGTCCACGCCGCATGCGGTGCCGCTAAGAAGAATAGCGCCCTTGTCCAGGACGTTGACCTTGCGGCCGGCCAGGGCGTCCACCTGGTCGAAACGCCGCTTGAATGCGCCGAACCCCTCGCTTTCCAGGGTCTGGATGGCTTCATGCCAGGCGGTAGCGCTGGCGCAGACCAGATCGGCGGCGGTGGCAATGTGGGAAGCGTGGGCCTGCACCTGGCTCCAGTCGGCGACTTCACGTTCCAGCGCAAGCGACAGCCGGTCCGCATCGATCAGGTTGACGCCCATTCCGATGACGACCGTGTAGCCGGCTTCGGCGCCGCCAGGATTGCGGGTGGTTTCCACCAACACGCCGGCGAGCTTGGCGTCACGCCATTGCACGTCGTTGGGCCATTTCATGCAGAGTCCCGCCGCGCCCGGCCCGGCGACGGCGCGCAGGGCCTCGCAGGCGGCTACGCCGGCCAGCGGGGACAGCGCGGGCAGTTGCACGGCCGGCAGGTGGACGTCGAAGGCGCAGGAGAACATCAAGGTGGAGCCCGAACGGTTCTGCCAGGGCCGACCCGCGCGTCCGCGTCCCGTTTCCTGCAGGTGCGTGCCCAGCAGCCAGGGTTTGCCTACCCCGCGCGCACGGGCGCGTGCCAGCAGGTCGGCGTTGGTCGACCCGGTGCTGCCGGTCCAGGCGATATCCTGGAAGGCGGGCAGGCGAGCGGCCAGTTCCCGGGCCAGGGCTTGCGGCGCGGGCAGGTCGATTGGGCGGACTTGATCGGACATGGCGGCGATTGTAGGGCACACCGCGTACGGCCGCGCTGGCGGCGCGCCTGCGCGGGGCGCATATCTGCGTATATCATTGACGACACATTTTGCATTGGTAGCCTCTCTGCATGCCGCATTCCGCTTCGTCCGCACCCGCCGCCGCGCCTTTCCGCTTCGAAGGAGGCGTGTGCCATGTGGCCGGCGACTGGAGCGTGCTGGCGCTGGCCGAACCGGGCGAGGTGCAGCGCCGCCGGGAGGCGCTGGCCTGCGCGACCGATGGCGGGGCGCGCTGGGATCTGCATGGCATTGGCCGCCTGGACACGATAGGCGCGCTGTTGATCTGGGAGGCCTGGGGCCACAAGCTGCCCGAACGGGTGCGCTGGTCCGCCGGGCAGCAGGATGTATTCAATGCGTTGGCCATGAACAAGGGCGAAGCCCCGGCTGCGGCTGCCAAACGCGATCCCTGGAGCTGGTTGCGCGCCGTGGGCGAGGCCATATTCAAAGGCCTCGATAACGGGCGCGCTTTGTTGATCATGCTCGGGCAGCTCATCCTGGACCTGGGCGGGATGCTGCGCCGTCCGAGCAGGGGGCCATGGCGCGAGATCTCGGCGCAGGTGTACCGCACCGGGGCTCAAGCGCTCGGCATTACGGCACTGGTCGGCTTCCTGATAGGCGTGGTCCTGTCGTATCTGTCCGCGCAGCAGTTGCAGATGTTCGGTGCCGATCGCTTCATCGTCCGCCTGCTGGGCGTGTCGATCGTGCGCGAATTGGGACCGGTGTTGGCTGCCATTCTGGTTGCTGGCCGTTCGGGTTCGGCTATCACCGCGCAGATTGGCGTCATGCGCGTAACCCAGGAGCTGGACGCGATGCTGGTCATGGGTATTTCCCATGGACAGCGCCTGATCCTGCCGCGTGTGGTGGCCCTGGCCGTGACCATGCCGCTGCTGGTGCTGTGGACAGATGCCATGGCGCTTATGGGAGGCATGCTGGCTGCCCAGGCGAAATTGGGCATATCGGCCCAATGGTTCCTGCAGTCGCTGCCGGATGCCATTTCGCTGACCAACTATTGGATCGGTATCCTGAAAGGGGTGACGTTCGGCATACTGATTGCGCTGATCGCTTGCCATTTTGGCCTGTGCATCCAGCCCAACACGGAAAGCCTGGGCCGTGGCACCACCACATCAGTGGTCACTTCCATTACCGGCGTGATCCTGCTGGATGCGCTTTACGCCGTGATCTTCAGTTCGGTGGGCATCTGATGAACAGCGCCACCCAGCACAAGCTGTTCGTGGAGGACGGGGTCACCGTAGAGCCCGTCATCACGGTGCGCGGGTTGCGCACCGCATTCGGCGATCACGTGGTGCACGACAACCTGGACCTGACCGTCTTTCCGGGCGAGATCCTCGTGTTGGTGGGGGGCTCGGGGACGGGCAAGACGGTGCTCCTGCGGCAGATCATCGGGTTGGACCAGCCCGCCGCCGGCACGGTGCGGGTGCTGGGCCATTCGCTGTTCGAGCTGACGCCGGCCGAGCGCCGGCGGCTGTCCTACCGCTGGGGCATGCTGTTCCAGGCGGGGGCGTTGTTTTCCGCGCTGTCGGTGTTCGACAATGTGGCCTTGCCGCTGCGGGAGTTGCGCACGGTGCCGGAAGACCTGGTGCGCGACGTCGTCATGTGCCGATTGGCCATGGTGGGCCTGTCGGCCCGCGACGCCGACAAACGGCCTTCGGATCTGTCGGGCGGCATGGTCAAGCGCGTGGCGCTGGCGCGTGCGCTGTCGCTGGATCCGGAACTGCTGTTCCTGGACGAACCCACGGCCGGCCTGGATCCGCTGCGGTCCGACGAATTCGTGGATCTGGTGCGCAGTCTGCACCGGCAATTGGGATTTACCGTCGTCATGGTGACGCACGACCTGGACACGCTGTTGGCGTTGGCCACGCGCGTCGCCGTGCTCGCGGACAAACGGGTGATCGTGTGTGACACGGTGCCGGAAGTATTGAAGGTCGATCACCCGTTCATTCACACGTTCTTCCTTGGCGAGCGCGGCCTGCGCGCGCTCGGGGATCTGGCGCCGAAGGGATTGCATCATGGAAAACCGTAGTCATGCGCTCATGGCCGGCATCTTCACGCTGGTCCTGCTGGCCGCCGCCGCGCTGGTGGCCGTCTGGATCGGACGGGACCGGACCCAACTGCAGCCATACGAAATCATCTCCGCCACCGCCGTCAGCGGCCTGAATCCGCAGTCCACGGTGCGCTATCAGGGTGTGCCGGTGGGCAAGGTGCAGTCGCTGGCCCTGAACCCGGACAAGCCCGGGCAGGTGCGCATCCGCATCGGCGTTGCGCCGAATACGCCGATCACCGAATCGACCTGGGCCGAGCTGGGCGTGCAGGGTGTGACGGGCATGTCCAACGTGGAATTGCGCGACGACGGCACCTCGACGAAGCGGCTGGCGTCGTCGGCCGCGCACCCCGCCGCCATTCCGCTGCGCCCCGGCTTTCTTGATCGCATCGAGCAGCGCGGCGGCAAGCTGATCTCGAACGTGGAAGAAGTCACCGAACAGCTTCGGCGCGTGCTGAGCGAGCAGAACGTGCAGGCGCTTACCGCCAGCCTGCAGAACGCCACCGACATCACCCAATCGCTCAGGGACGCCAGCCGGGATCTGGCGCCCACGCTGGCCAAGCTTGGGCCTCTGATGGATTCGCTGGGCAAGACTTCGCGCCAGGCCGACCGCGCGGCGCGCGAAGTCGCCGACCTGGCCGAGCAGGCCCGCCAGTCGCTGGCGCGGCTGAATGCGCCCGACGGGCCCTTGTCCGCCGCTACCAGCAGCCTCAATGACATCGCCCTGGCCGCCGCGCGGCTGGATGGCGAAACCCTGCCGGCGATCACCAGCATGGCCACCAATGTCAGCGCGGCCGCGCGAGGCGCGACCGTTACCCTGCGCCGTGTGGACAACACGCCGCAATCGTTCCTGTTCGGCCCGGCGCCCCGCGAGCCCGGACCCGGCGAGGCCGGCTTTGCAGGCTTCGGGAGATCGTCCAAATGATGAAGATGCGTAGCGCCGTTCTTATCCTGACGCTGGCTTTGGCCGGATGCGGCATTGGCCGCGTGGCTGCCCCGCCCTCGGTGTTCGACCTGGGCCTGGATTCCCGTCCGGTGCCGGCATTGCCTGCCCGCGACACGGTCGCGCTGGTTTTCCAGGCCGTGCCCAGCCTGTCTGATACCGGGGTGATCTGGCGCGTGGGCGATAGCGCCGCGCCCAAGGCCTATGCCGGCTATCGCTGGGCGTCGCCGCCGGCGGACCTGGTGCGTCAGAGACTCACGGAGCGGTTGTCGCGCCAGGGGCCCGTGCTGGACGAACGCGTCACCCTCCAGACGCCGCAGCTGCAGGTGTCCCTGTCCCAGTTCGAGCAGGTTTTTGCGCCCGATGGCCAGGCCAGCGAAGGCCGCGTGGTGCTGCAAGCGGTCTTGCTCAGCGGCCGCAACGTGCTGGGCCAGACGCGTATCGCGACGCAGGCGCCCGCTCCCACGCAGGACGCGCAAGGCGGGGTCGCGGCGTTGCGTCAAGCGACGGACGAGGCTGCCGACCAATTGGCACAGTGGCTGGCCACGACCCTCAAGCCCACGCCCCGACCGGGCGGTTAACATCGCTATTTTTCCCGCATTCCGAGTCTCGCCATGTCCGCACGCACTGAAACCCACGCATTCACTGGAGCCGCCGGCCGCATCGATTGCGCCGTGGATTGGCCCGCGGGCACGCCGCGAGGCTGGGCGCTGGTCCTGCATCCGCATCCGCTGCAGGGCGGTGCGCGCGAGAACAAGGTGGTCACGACCTTGTCGCGCGCCTGCGTGCAGCACGGCCTGGTAGCCGTGCGCCCCAATTTCCGCGGGGTCGGACAGTCCGAAGGCACGTTCGACAAGTCCGTGGGCGAGACCCAGGACATGTTGGCGGTGGTGGCGCAGATGCGTGAACTGCACCCCGATCTGGCCCAGGCGCCATGGGTGCTGGCCGGTTTTTCGTTTGGCACGGCGGTTGCGGCGCAAACTTATGCGGCGCTGGCAGAGCAGGGCGACGCCGTCCTGCCTTCCGCCTTGATGCTGATGGGCCCGGCCGTGAACCGTTTCCAGTCGCACGAAGTACAGGTGCCGGACGACACGCTGATGGTGCATGGCGAGGAAGACGAGGTGGTGCCGCTGTCCGAGGCCATGGACTGGGCGCGCCCGCGTTCCATTCCCGTCGTGGTGGTGCCGGGCGCATCGCACTTTTTCCATGGCAAGCTGCTGGTGCTGCGCCAACTGGTGCAGGCGCGGCTGAAGGTTGCGCTGGATTGAAGCGTAAGCGCCGCTGTCGCGGCGCGAGCGGCTTCAGCCGGGCCAGCGCGAGCCGCGGATCACGCTGCAGAAGTTGCCGGGCCTGAAGGCGGGCTCCTTGTCGGCAATGACATCCGCCTTGACGTTGCCGAACGTCGTCTGCGGCTTGTGCTTGATACCGTCGTAGAAGGCTTGAATGATTTCCTCCTTGAAGCGGGGCCCGCGCGGATGCGCCGCCACCACCGCTTCGCGCTGGGCATCGCCGTATTCGCCATAGGTCAAGCCCAGCACGTCCATTTCCACGCCCGCCGTAACCAGCGCGATGACGGGATGCATGAACTCCGGAATGCCCGGGGTTGTGTGCAGCGCAATGGCAGTCCACACCAGATCGATGTCCTGCTGTGAAATGCCGCGGCTTTTCAGGAAATCGCGGGCGGCGTTCGCGCCGTCCACTTCGAAGCGGCAGCAGTCGCTGCCGTGCTGATGCGTCAGGCCCATGTCGTGGAACATGCAGCCGCAATAAAGCAGTTCCGGGTCGAATGCCAGCCCGCGGCGTTTGCCGGCCAGGGCGCCGAAGTAATAGACCCGGCTGGAATGATGAAAGAGCAGCGGCGTGGCGGTGTCGCGTACCAGCTCTGTGATCTCGCGGGCGAGTTTGCTGTCGGGAATCTGAATGCCGTCGATGACTGGATTCATGGCGGGAGTCCTTGGAAGGGGAGAGGTCGATAAATTCTCCCGCCGCACTAGAATGGCTTCAATTGTCGTAATACGCCAAATTCCGCCAAAACATGCGATTTCGCGACGCTTGGCGGCAAGGCGCTCCTGTCATGACCAAGACCATTGCCATTCTTGCGCTGCCCGGCGTGCAGATGCTCGACGTCTCCGGACCCCTGGATGTGTTCGCCCAGGCCAATGCCGAGCTAGGACGTGAGCTGTACGCGTTGCGCGTGGTGGGCTACGAGGCCGGTCCCATCCGCTGTTCGTCTGGCGCGCGCCTGTTGCCCGACATGGCGGTGGGCGATCCGGCTCCCCGTTTCGATACCCTGCTTGTGGCCGGCACGCCGCAAGCGGCCGGCGCCGTGCTCAGCAACTCCGCCATGCGATGGCTGCGCGCGACGGCCAAAGGCGCCAGGCGCTATGGCTCGGTGTGTACCGGCGCGTTCATGCTGGCTGCGGCAGGCCTGCTGGACGGCCGGCGGGTGACTACCCATTGGAACGCGGCCTCGCGGCTGCGCGAGGCCTATCCCAAGGTGACCGTCGAGGAGGATGCCCTGCATGTGCGCGACGGCAAGGTGCGTACCTCGGCCGGCGTGACGGCGGGCCTGGATCTGGCGTTGTCCTTGGTCGAGGAAGACCTGGGGCGGGAATTGGCTGCCAGCGTCGCTTCCCAGCTGGTGATGTTCTTCAAGCGGCCCGGCGGACAACTGCAATTCAGCCGCAAGGGACAAGCCGGACCGGTCGGACGCTCGGCGCTGCAGGAAGTCCAGCGCTGGGTCGCCAGCAATCCCGGTATGCCGCTGTCGGTGGAAGCGCTGGCCGATCATGCGGGGCTGAGTTCCAGGCACTTTGCGCGGCTGTTCCATGCCGAGGTGGGCATCACTCCTGCCGCGTGGGTCGAGCTGACCCGCATCGCCGCGGCCCGTGCGTTGCTGGAGGGTGGCGCCGCAACGCCCAAGCAAGTCGCGGCGCAATGCGGCTTCGCCAACGTCGACACCTTGCGTCGCGCCTTCGTCAAGCACGTGGGCGTTTCGCCGGCCGTGTATCGCCGGCATCACGGCGACAATCCCGATTGATGTTATTCACGGCGCCAAGGCTCGAAGGTTGCATCAGGTTGCATGTTTTAGTTGCAGGGGAACCCCGGGCGGGCGGGACCGGTCTGATCGACTGCCTATAATTGTCAGCCACTTGCCCCGCGCCGGCGGGCGTCATTACTGGACCCACGTTGCCGATGAAGAATTTGCCTTACTCCGCTCACTCCCCCGTTGTCTTTACCCGCCGCCTGCTGTCAGGTGCGGTGCTGTCGGCCATGCTGGCAGCTTCGATGCCGGTCTGGGCGCAGCAGGCTCCGGCCGCGGCGCCCGCCGCAGCCGCCGGTGCCGCGGCCCCGGCTCCGAATGCGTCGGCGGTGGTGCCGGTGGGCGACGTATCGGCCGTGCCGGCCCCCACGATCGCGGCCAAGGCCTGGATCGTGATGGACGTGAACAGCGGCCAGACCCTGGCGGCTTCCAACCCGGACATGAAGGTAGAGCCTGCCTCGCTCACCAAGATCATGACGGCCTACGTCGTGTTCAACGCGCTGGATGAAAAGCGCCTGACGCTGGAGCAGACCGTGCCGGTCTCCGAGCGCGCCTGGCGCACGGGCGGTTCGCGCATGTTCATCGAACCGCGCAAGCCGGTCACTGTCGACGAACTGAACCAAGGCATGATCGTGCAGTCCGGCAACGACGCGTCGGTGGCCCTGGCCGAGGCCGTGGGCGGCAGCGAGGCCTCGTTCGCCTCGCTGATGAACCAGGAAGCCGAGCGCCTGGGCATGCGCAACACGCACTTCATGAACGCGACCGGCCTGCCCGATCCGCAGCACATGACCTCCACGCGCGACCTGGCCATCCTGTCTTCGCATCTGATCACCGATCACCCGGACCACTTCCACTACTACAAGCAGAAGAGCTACACCTACAACAAGATCACGCAGCCCAACCGCAATCGCCTGCTGTGGGCCGATCCCTCGGTGGACGGCATGAAGACCGGCCATACCGATTCGGCCGGCTATTGCCTGGTGTCGACCGCGGTGCGCGGCGACCGCCGCATCCTGGTGGTCGTGGTGGGTACCGACAGCGAGGCCACCCGTGCCGAGGAAAGCCTGAAGCTGCTGAACTGGAGCTTCCAGAACTTCGACACGGTGAAGCTGTTCGACAAGAGCCAGCCCGGCATCGATGCCCGCGTCTGGGAAGGCACGGCTGAAAACGTCAAGCTCGGTCCGCCCAACCCGGTGTCGATCGCGGTGCCGCGCGGCAAGGCCGGCGACCTCAAGCCGGTGGCTCAGCGCACGGATCCGCTGATCGCCCCGCTGGCCAAGGGCCAGCAAGTCGGCACGCTGCAGTTCACGCTGGACGGCAAGGTGCTGCGCACCGAGCCGTTGGTGGTGCAGGACGCGGTCGAACGCGCTGGCTTCTTCGGCCGCATGGTCGATACCGTCAAGCGCTGGTTCGAATAATCCCGCCGCGCCGCAGGCGCGGTCGCGGGTGTAAGCTAGCAACGGGCGTTTCGCATGAAACGCCCGTGCTCTATTCACGGGACGGGCCGGGCGGTTCGTCCCTATCCATTTCATACTCAGGAGTGCCTCATGATTCCGGGCGTGCCGGGCGAAAGCCAGGTGTATCTCAACGGTGAGTTCCTGCGCGTGGACGAGGCCAAGGTCTCCGTCCTCGACCGCGGCTTCATTTTCGGCGACGGCATTTACGAAGTCGTCCCCGTGTACCAAGGCAATGCATTCCGCATGGCCGAACACCTCAACCGTCTGGACCGCAGCCTGGCTGCCTTGCGGATTGCCCAGCCCTTCGACCGCGAAGGCTGGATCGACCTGATCCAGCAGCTGCTGGCGCGAACCAACCTGGAAACCTGCATCGTCTACCTGCAGGTGACGCGCGGCGTAGCCAAGCGCGACCACCAGTTCCCCTCGACTCCCGTCGCACCGACGGTTTTCGGCATGATCTCGGCCTGGGCGCCGCCGCCAGCCGCGCAGCGCGAGCGTGGCCTCGCCGCCATCAGCATTCCCGACGAACGCTGGCTGCACTGCGAGATCAAGTCGGTTTCCCTGTTGGGCAACGTGCTGGCCAAGCAGCAGGCGGTTGATGCGCAGGTCGACGAAGTGGTGCAGTTCCGCGACGGCTATCTGACGGAAGGCTCGTCCACCAATATCTGGGTGGTTTCCGGCGGCAAGCTATTGGCGCCGCCCAAGAACAACCTGATCCTGGAAGGCATCCGCTACGGCTTGCTGGGCGAGCTGGCCGCCGAGGCCGGCATCCCGTTCGAGTCGCGTCCCATCTCGCAGCAAGAGGTAGAACAGGCGGACGAGCTCATGCTGTCCTCGGCCACCAAGGAAGTGCTGGCCATCGTGTCGCTGGACGGCAAGCCGGTGGGCTCGGGCAAGCCCGGCCCTGTTTTTGCGCAATTGCGGGCGGGTTATGATGCCCGCATCGCCGCGCTTTAAGTCCGGCGTCACCGGGCGGCTCCCGCGGGGCCGCCCCGGCGGCCTTGCCAGCTGGCGGTTTGCCCCCATATAAACAGGATCTGGCCGCCCCGTGGCAGACACCCTTGGGTGCAAATCGAGCGGTGGCCGCGCCCTGGGGGGCAACACCATATAGGCACATCATGCAACAAATCCCGCCCGAAGAATCCCTCATCGAATATCCCAGCGACTTTCCCATCAAGGTCATGGGCAAGCAGCATCCTGAGTTCGCGCAGACGCTGACCGAAGTCGTGCTGCAATTCGATCCCGAATTCGACGCCGCCACGGTGGAGATGCGGCCCAGCAAGGGCGGCAACTACATGGGCCTGACCTTCACGGTGCGTGCGACCTCGCGCGAGCAGCTGGACGCGCTCTACCGTGCACTGCACGGCCACCCGATGGTGTCCATCGTCCTCTAGCGCAAAAGCAGGACTGCTGTGATCAAGTGGCTCGCGCGGCCGGCCGACTACCTGTCGGTCTGGCACGACATGCAGGCGTACACCAATCTGCGCGGCGCCGATACGCCTGACGAGATCTGGCTCTGCGAGCATGCGCCCGTCTATACGCTGGGGCAGGCTGGCCTGCCCCAGCACGTGCTCAACCCCGGCAATATCCCTATCGTCCACTGCGACCGCGGCGGACAGGTGACCTACCACGGTCCAGGCCAGGTCATGGCCTATGCGCTGTTCGACCTGCGCCGCGCCGACATCTACGTCAAGGAATACGTCAATCTGCTCGAGGGCGCGGTCATCGACACGCTGGCCGAGATGGGGGTGGCCGATGCCTGCCGCAAGCCTGGTGCGCCAGGGGTCTATGTGCCCGATCCGGACGGCGGCGAGCTGGCCAAGATCGCAGCTCTTGGCATCAAGATCCGCAATGGCCGGGCCTATCACGGCGTTTCGTTGAACGTGCAGATGGACCTGGCGCCGTTCCTCGGCATCAATCCTTGCGGCTATGCAGGGCTGCGCACCGTGGACATGGCGGCCTGTGGCGTGCGCCGCGAGCCTACCGAGACCGGTGAGGCGCTGGCGCGCAACCTGGCGCAGGCCTGGGACCGGGCAAGGAACAAAACATGAAGACCTACAGCGCAGCCGATGTGGCCGCGACTACCCCCGAGGCATTGGCCCGTTTGCGCGAGCACGGTCCCGCCGAGGACTATGCCGCATGGATTCGCGCCGCGGCTGAACTGGGGCTGATCGAAGCCCAGACCATCTACGGGCAGATGCTGCTGGACGGCGTGGGCGTTGAGCGCGATCCGGAACAGGGGCTGGCCTGGTTCAAGCGCGCCGCCCATGCCGACCATCCCATGGCCGTCAATATGGTGGGCCGCTGCTACGAGAACGGCTGGGGCGTGCCTCGGGACGACACTGTCGCGGCTTACTGGTTCCGGCTGGCCGCGGGCCACGGCCTGGACTGGGGCATGTACAACTACGCCCATATGCTGCGCAGCGGCCGCGGCGGCGTAGCGCAGGATTCCAAGGCAGCGCTGGCCCTCTATCAGAAAGCGGCAGACGCCGGCCATGTGAAGTCGATCGGCGTGGTCGGCCGCTACTATGAAGCCGGCGAGGTCGTCGGGCAGGACATGGAGCATGCCTTCGATTGCTATCGGCGCTGTGCCGAGGGGGGCGATTTCCGGGGCATGTTCCATCTCGGGCGGCTGCTGTTGCTGCGCGGGCGCAAGCAAGATGCCGCGCAATGGCTGGTCCGCGTGCCGGAAACGGCCACGCCCGCGTTCCTGCGGGAAGCCAACGCCATGCTGGAGGACTGCGGTTTTCCGGCGCTGTATGAAACGTAGCGCGGGTTGACGGGTTAACCGAGCTAGGTGCTCAGCCGTTCTTCCAGCATCACTTCCACGGTTACACGTTCGCCCGTCCCGCGTTCGCCTTCCAGGCGGTCCAGCAGCAGTTGGCCGGCACGCCGGCCCAGGGTGGCGGCATCGGCGCCCAGGGTCGTCAAGCCTTGCGCCCATTGCGCGGCGCTGCCGTCGTCCGAATAGCCCAGCACGGCCAGGTCCTGCGGCACGTGCAGGTCGCGGTTATGAGCTTCCGACACCGCGGCTGCCGCCAGCAGGTCCGTCGTGCAGAACACGGCTTCGAAGATCGTGTTGGTGGCCAGCAGGCGCAGGAACGCCATGCGGCCGTCGTTCATGTGCTGGGCCTCGGGTTGCACGATGTCCGCAACCAATTCCAGCCCCAGCGCGGCTGCGCTGCTGATGAAGCCTTCGCGCCGGGCGCGTTCCCAGGGATTGTCGGCGCTGATGCAGGCCACGCGCGCGTGGCGCTTGGCGGCCAGGTGCCGCGCTGCCATGCGGCCGGCTTCCTCGTTGTCGATCACAATGGCGCTGTCCAGCAGCTGGGCGGACGCGCTCCAGGTTTCCACGACGGGGATCTCCAGCGCGGCCACGGCGTTGCGCAGGGCGGGATTGTCCAGCGGGCCGATGATCAGGGCGGCGGCCGGATGCAGGTCGCCGAGCCGAGGCAGGGACGCGGCCTCTTGCCAGGGGCCGGCGGCCAGGTAGTAGCCGGCGGGCAACAGCAATTCGGTGCAGGCCTGCATGGCGCGGGCCGCGGGCGCCCAGTCCAGTCGGGGCGCGATCAGGGCGATGGGGCGTGGCAGGGGCAGGGAAGACATGGGTGAAATCGGCGGGGTCATCAGGCGTGACGATAACCCAGGCCAGCCCCGACCGCGGGAGCGGGTCGCCCGGGGGGCGGTGCCCCGCCGGGCGGATCCGGGCGGCGGAGGGTAAAATGCCGTTTTTGTCCCAGACCCGGCGTGTCCGCGCGCCGGTCATGAAGGTGTCCCATGTCTACGCTCGCCGAGTCTCCTGTTCCCTCGAACGAATCCACCGCCGCGCCCGCGGACGCGGCCTACGATCCGACGCAAAAGCAGAAATCGCAGGCCAAGACGGCGCGCATTCCCATCAAGATCGTTCCGGCGGAGCGCCTGAAGAAGCCCGAGTGGATCCGCGTGAAGGCCGCCGCGCCCGGCTCGCGCTTCTACGACATCAAGCGCATCCTGCGCGAGCACAACCTGCACACGGTGTGCGAGGAAGCGTCCTGCCCGAACATCGGCGAATGCTTCGGCAAGGGCACGGCCACGTTCATGATCATGGGCGACAAGTGCACGCGCCGCTGCCCCTTCTGTGATGTGGGCCACGGCCGCCCGGATCCACTGGACACCAACGAACCCCTGAACCTGGCGCGCACCATCGCCGCGATGAAGCTGTCGTATGTCGTGATCACCTCGGTGGACCGCGACGACCTGCGCGACGGCGGCGCCGGCCACTTCGTGGATTGCATCACCCATATCCGCGAACTGTCGCCCAATACCCGCATCGAGGTATTGGTCCCCGACTTCCGCGGCCGCCTGGACCGCGCATTGACCATCCTGAACGCCGGCCCTCCGGACGTCATGAACCACAACCTGGAAACCGTGCCGCGCCTGTACAAGCAGGCGCGTCCGGGTTCGGATTACATGCATTCGCTGAAGCTGCTGGCGGAGTTCAAGAAGCTGCACCCCGAGGTCCCCACCAAATCCGGCCTGATGCTGGGCCTGGGTGAGACCGACGAGGAAATCCTGCAGGTGATGCGCGACATGCGCGAGCATAACGTGGACATGTTGACCATCGGCCAGTACCTGCAGCCCTCGGAGCACCACCTGCCGGTGTTGCGCTACGTGCATCCGGACACCTTTGCCATGTTCGAGCGCGAAGCCTATGCCATGGGCTTCTCGCATGCTGCGGTGGGCGCGATGGTGCGTTCTTCGTACCACGCCGACGAACAGGCGCACGCCGCTGGCGTGAACTGAATCAGCAGGCCGGCGCGTCGGCGAACGACGCGCCGTTGCGATCCTTCTCGGAAAGCAGCGGCGGCTGCCGGCAGGGCCAGGCGATCGCCAGGTCCGGATCGTCCCACCGGATGCAGCGTTCGTGCTGCGGGGCGTAATAATCCGTGGTTTTGTACAGGACCTCGGCAGCATCCGACAGCGTCAGGAAGCCGTGGGCAAATCCCTCGGGAATCCATATTTGGCGCTTGTTCTCCGCGCTGAGCAGCGTGCCTACCCATTTGCCGAATGACGGCGAGCCGCGGCGCAAGTCCACCGCCACGTCGAAGATCTCGCCCGCGCAGACGCGCATGAGCTTGCCCTGGGGTTGTTCGACTTGATAATGCAGCCCGCGTAACACGCCCTGGACCGAGCGTGAGTGGTTGTCCTGCACGAACCGGCGCTGAAGTCCAGTGGCCGCCTCGAACACAGCCTGGTTGAAGCTCTCGAAGAAAAAGCCGCGTTCGTCACCGAATACCTTGGGTTCCAGCAGCAGCACGTCGGGAATGGCGAGAGGAGTGGCTTTCATCAGAATGCGGGTTGTTTGCCAGGTTGGATGAGCTGATCCAGGGTGCGATCCACCTGTTCGGTCCATGATGGCATGCGCAGTTCAAGTGCACGCGACAGTTTGGTCGTATCCAGCGTGGAGTTGCACGGCCGTTGCGCGGCCGCCGGATAGTCCCGGGCCGCAATCGCATGTATCCGTTCGGGGGTCAAAGCCAGTATGGCGCCGCGCGCAGCGGCCCCGGCAACAATGTACTTTGCATAGGCATGCCAGTTGGTCGAGCCGCCGGCGGCCAAGTGGTAAGTCCCCCCGGGCAACCGACCCGCTTGATGTTGCCGGATCGCCAGGGCAGCAAGGTCCGCGACCAGCTCGGCCGACGTGGGCGTGCCGTGCTGATCGGACACCACCTCCAGGCGTTCCCGTTCCCCCGCCAAACGCAGCATGGTTTTCAGGAAATTCCGGCCATGCGTTGAATAAATCCATCCGATTCTGAACACCAGCGCATCGCAACCGGCGGCCTGAATGGCGTGCTCGCCCGCCAGCTTGGTGCTGCCATATACGTTCAAGGGATTGGGACTGTCGGTTTCCCGATAGGCTCGCTCTTGCGTACCGTCGAACACATAGTCGGTGGAAAAATGGACCAGCAAGGCACCGGCCGCCCGGGCATGGCACGCCAGGATGGCGACCGCCGCGGCGTTGACCTGGGCGGCGGTATCGCGGTCGGTCTCGGCGGCATCCACTGCCGTATAGGCGGCGGCATTCACGATTGCATCCGGCCGGTGGGACGACAGAAGCGCGAGCAGGGCGTCCTGGTCGCGTAGATCGACGTCGCCGCGCCCCAGCGCCACGAGTTCTCCCTGGGGGAGCAGGGCGCGGCGCAGTTCCTGGCCGACTTGGCCGTCCTTGCCCAGCAATAGAATTTTCACGCCGCCCTTGCCCAATTTATTACGCTTCCCAGGCCCAACCGCGACAGGCGCGGCCGGGCGCGAGACTACTTGCGCGCCTGGGCGCCGGCCCAGAACGTGTCTTTCTGCCCCGCATGCTGGTTTATACAACGCGCCAGCACGAACATCAGGTCCGACAGGCGGTTCAGGTACAGGCGCACCGGCGGGTTTACCGGGTCGACCCGGGCCAGCGCCACGACGGCACGTTCGGCGCGGCGGCAGACCGTGCGTGCCACATGCGCCTGCGCCGAGCCGCGTGAGCCTCCCGGCAGGATGAACTCGCGCAAGGGCGCCAGGGTCTCGTTATAGTGGACCAGGCGGGCGTCCAGACGGGCGATGTGTTCGTCCGTCAGCGCGGTATGGCCAGGGATGCAGAGCTCCGCGCCCATGTCGAACAGGTCATGCTGGATGGCCAGCAGGTCGGTGGATATATCGGCGGGCAGGTCTTCCGTCAGCAGAACGCCGATCACGCTGTTCAACTCGTCGACGTCGCCCATGGCTGCGATGCGCGGGGCGTCCTTGGGTGTCCGGGACCCGTCCCCAAGACCCGTGGTGCCGTCGTCTCCCGTGCGGGTGGCAATGACGGATAAGCGGTTGGCCATGGGAGCTCCTGAAATGAGTGACGAAAGGTATAGCTTTTGCGTCCAGCCATGATGCTGGGCGGCGCGGGCCGTGTGTTCAGCAATCAACTGTCAAAATTGTTGCGTCACGGCGGGGGAACTGTTGCACAAGGGCGGTATCCTAGCACTACGGATAGCAGGGGGCGGCGCACGCCGGCTCCACGCTTTTCTTGCAATCGGAGGATATCTGCATGGTTTTTGACCGCAAGTATGCAATACCCATGGCCGCAGCCGCGGTGGTGGCCGTCGTCACGCTGGCAGCGCCGCTGGCGTTCGCCCAGCAGGCAGAGGCCAGCGGGGAAGTGCGGCGCGTGGATCCGGCCGCTGGCAAGGTCACGATCAAGCACGACGCCATCAAACAACTGGACCTGCCCGCCATGACGCTGGTCTATGAAGCGGATCCGGCGTTGCTGGCCAAGATCAAGGCGGGCGACAAGGTGCGCTTCACCGCTGTCCGCAAGGACGGCAAGTACATGGTCACCGCGATCGCGAACTGACGCCGTCCGCTCGCCGCCCAAGAAAACGCCGTCCGTTGCCCTGAGGCGCCGGACGGCGTTTTGTCGTGAGCGCGCGGCGCGCGCCCGCGTTTTACAGCACGTAGCGCGCCAGGTCCTGGCTGCTGGCGGCTTCCGCCAATTGCGCGTTGACGTAGGCGGCGTCGATCTTCACGCTCTTGTCGCTGCTGGAAGTGGCGTCGAAGGAGAGTTCGTCCAGCAGCTTTTCCATCACCGTGTACAGGCGACGGGCGCCGATGTTCTCGGTGGTTTCATTGACCTCGTAGGCCAGCTCGGCCAGGCGGCGCACGCCTTCTTCCGTGAATTCCAGTTGCAGGTCTTCGGTCGCCATCAGCGCCGTGTACTGCTTGGTGAGCGACGCGTCCGTGTCGGACAGAATGCGCACGAAGTCTTCGGCGGTCAGCGATTCGAGTTCGACGCGGATCGGGAAGCGGCCCTGCAGTTCGGGGATCAGGTCCGAGGGGCGCGACAGATGGAAAGCGCCGGACGCGATGAACAGGATGTGGTCCGTGCGCACCATGCCGTAGCGGGTGTTGACGGTGGTGCCTTCAACCAGGGGCAGCAGGTCGCGCTGCACGCCTTGGCGCGACACGTCCGCGCCGCCGGATTCCTGGCGGGCCGCGATCTTGTCGATTTCGTCCAGGAAGACGATGCCGTTCTGCTCGACATTGTTGATCGCCACGGTGCGCAGGTCTTCTTCGTTGACGCGCTTGGCGGCCTCTTCGTCGACGATCAGCTTGAAGGCCTCGCGCACCTTCATCTTCTTCGGCTTTTTCTTGTCGCGGGCCAGACCGGCGAACATGCCGCGCAGTTGCTCGGCCATTTCTTCCATGCCCGGGGGCGTCATGACGTCCATCTGCGGCACGGCCTGGGCGACTTCGATCTCGATCTCGAGGTCGTCGATCTTGCCCTCGCGCAGGCGCTTGCGGAAGGTCTGGCGGGCGCTGTTGTCCTCGCCGCGTTCCGGTTCGCCGGAGGCGCCGCGCGCGGGCGGGACCAGGGCGTCCAGGATGCGGTCTTCGGCAGCGTCTTCCGCCTGGGTGCGCACGCGGCGCATTTCCAGTTCGCGGGTCTGCTTGATCGAGTATTCGGTCAAATCGCGGATGATGGTGTCGACGTCGCGACCCACGTAGCCCACCTCGGTGAACTTGGTGGCTTCGATCTTGATGAAGGGCGCGTTGGCCAGCTTGGCCAGGCGGCGCGCGATTTCGGTCTTGCCCACGCCGGTGGGGCCGATCATGAGGATGTTCTTGGGGTGGATCTCGTGGCGCAGGGGCTCGGCGACTTGCTGGCGGCGCCAGCGGTTGCGCAGCGCCACGGCCACGGCGCGCTTGGCGCGGTTCTGGCCGACGATGTACTTGTCGAGTTCGGAGACGATCTCTCCGGGCGTCATGTTGGATGCGGACATGAGGGCGGATCCTTGAAGCTAGGGCGGGCTGGGGTGGGGCCGCGGCGCGCTGGGCGCCGCCAGCGGATGTCAGTCACCCAGCGTTTCGATGACGTGGTTCTGGTTGGTGTAAATGCAGAGGTCGCCGGCGATTTCCAGCGATTGCTTGACGATGGTCTCGGGCGGCAGCTCGGTATTGCGCAGCAGCGCAAGTGCGGCCGACTGGGCGTAGGCGCCGCCGGAGCCAATGGCCGCCAGGCCGTGTTCCGGTTCGAGCACGTCGCCGTTGCCGGTCAGCACGAGGGTGTGCTCGGCGTCGGCAACGATCAGCATCGCTTCCAGGCGGCGCAGCACGCGGTCGGTGCGCCAGTCGCGGGTCAGTTCGACCGCGGCGCGCATCAGATTGCCCTGGTGTTTTTCCAGCTTGGCTTCGAAGCGTTCCTGCAGGGTGAACGCGTCGGCGGTGGCGCCGGCAAAGCCGGCCAGAATCTTGTCGTGGTACAGGCGGCGGATCTTGCGGGCAGTGCCCTTGATGACGATGTTGCCCAGGGTGACCTGGCCATCGCCGCCCAGTGCGACGCGGTTGCCGCGGCGCACGCACACGATGGTGGTGGCGTGAAATTGTTCCATGCGTTCCTTCCTATGAAGGGATTAGCTGGGGGCGGTTCCGAGGAAATCAAGGCGGGACGATTGTGTCCCCTTTTGGAGCCGGCCTGAAAAAAAGGCCATGCTGGAAACCAGCATAGCCTTTCAGCGCATGGCTTGAATACGGGACGGATCAGTCGCCGTAGAGCTTCTGACGCATCTCGCGGCGTTCCTGCGCTTCGAGCGACAGAGTGGCCGTCGGGCGTGCCAACAGGCGCGGGATGCCGATGGGTTCGCCGGTTTCTTCACACCAGCCGTACTCGCCGCTGTCGATGCGGGCGATGGACTGTTGCACCTTCTTCAGCAGCTTGCGCTCGCGGTCGCGGGTACGCAGCTCCAGGGCGTGTTCTTCCTCGATCGTGGCGCGGTCGGCGGGATCGGGCACGAACTGGGTTTCCCGCAGGTGCTCGGTGGTCTCGCCGGCGTTGGCCAGGATGTCCTGCTCGAGTTGTTTGAGCCGTTCCTTGAAGAATGCCAGCTGGCGTTCGTTCATATAGTCGGACTCGGGCATGGCCAGCAATTCTTTCTCGCTGGGCAGATCAATCGCCGTATCGCTCGTCGACTTGCTTGATTTCTTGGTTGCTGCCTTGGTAGCCATGAAAACACTCCACTATGAATCGATCCTGGCGCGGGCGTCCATTCCCGGTCCGTATTACTTGTTGCCTACGCTATTCGTACCTCACAGTACTGCCTTCGTCGCATCACGTCACGTCAGGAAGGGGGATTACCCCGCCAGGCACTGCTCCAAGCCCCGGGTGAAAATCTCCTGGGGCAGCTTACGGCCGATGAAAACCATCTTCGTGGACGGTTTTTCGGCTGCGGTCCACGGCTTGCCGGGTTCGGCGCCCATCATCATGTGCACACCCTGGAACAACATGCGGCGGTTGATGCCCTTCATGTACAGGATGCCCTTGTAGCGCATCAGGTCGGGACCATAGACCTGCACCACGCCGCCCAGGAATTCCTCAAGCCGCGCGGGATCGAACGGCTTGTTGGAACGGAACACGAACGCGCCGATTTCGTCGTCGTGCTGATGATGGTGATGATGATGGGCATGATTGCAATGCGCCCCGCACTCGCCTTCGTGATCATGGTCGTGATCGTGACCGTGGTCATGGCCATGCTCGTGTCCATGGTCGTGGTCGTGGGCGGCGTCGGGGTGTTCATCGGCCAGGAAATCCGGGTCGATGTCCAGAATGGAATTCAGGTTGAAGCCGCTGATGTCGATGATGGACTTCAGATCGACTTCGCCGAAGTTGACCGGCGTGATCGGCGCGCGCGGGTTCATGTGAACCAGACGGTGGCGCAGCGCTTCGTAGTCGACTTCGTTGACCAGGTCCCGCTTCGAGATCAGGATGCGGTCGGCGAAACCGACCTGCTTCTGGGCTTCGGGTTGGGCGTCGAGGGTGGCCATGCCGTGCTTGGCGTCGACCACGGTAACCACCGCGTCCAGACGGTAGTACTCGGCGATATCGTCATCCATGAAGAACGTCTGGCAGACGGGGCCGGGGTTGGCCATGCCGGTCGTCTCGATGATGACGCGTTCGAAAGTCAGTTCGCCCGCTTCGCGCTTGGCACGCAGTTCACCCAGGGTGCGCATCAGGTCGCCGCGCACCGTGCAGCAGACGCAGCCGTTGGACAGCTCGATGATTTCTTCGTTGCTGTCCTGCACCAGCAGGTCGTTGTCGATGCTTTCCGGCCCGAACTCGTTTTCGATGACCGCGACGCGGCGGCCATGGTATTCGGTCAGGATGCGTTTGAGCAGGGTGGTCTTGCCCGCACCGAGAAAGCCGGTGAGGATGGTGACGGGAACCATTTTGTCCAAACTGCGCGGGGTGTTCATGGCGAAGCTGCTAGCGTGAAGTCAAGGCGTTAAACAGGAACTCTCGGCGGGGATCGCAACCCTGTTTTGCAACGCCGTCGTGCGACGTGTGAACGGGGTTTCCCAGTCTTTGCCGGAGGATGTTTGCCGCAGGCTGCATGGGCCGCCTGCAGCGGCCGGACGCAGGATTACAGCACAGTCGGGGGCAGGGGGCAAACCCAGGGTCAACCCTGGGGCCGTAGCCATCCAGATGGCGTCCGTACGCCGTCAAGTATCGGGCGATACCACTATTTGGGGGCGGTTTGCCGGATTTCAAGGGCGCGATGCGCACTTCCGGGCGAGCTGCCGCGTGCGGGCTTGCGCCTGAGGGTGGAGAGGCAGGGCAGTGCCTGCCCCGCAGGCACTAATTCTTAATGATGGTGGTGGCCGTGGCCGGCGTCCGCGGCGGGCTGCTTTTGCTGGCACTGGGGACACAGCGCGCGGATTTCGGTTTCATGCGTCGCCAGGACGTAACCGGTCTGGGCCACGCGTTCGGCCAATTGGCGGCTCATGGCGGGGTCGGACACTTCCGCGACTGCACCGCAGCCCGTACAGACCACCAGCAGGTCATGGGGGGCGCCGCCGGCATCGTGGCAGGCGCTCCAGGCGTTGACCGCATCCAGGCGGTGGATCAGGCCCTCATCCATCAGGAAGTCCAGGGCGCGGTACACGGTCGGGGGCGCGGCGCCTGGATGCACCGCGCGCATCGCGTCCAGCAATTCATAGGCCTTCAGGCTGCGGCCATGCCGCAGCAGCAGTTCCAGCACCTTGCGGCGTATGGGGGTGAGGCGGCGTCCGCGCTGCTCGCATAGCGCTTCGGCGACGCTGAGCTGGGCGCCGACTGTATCGCTGCGAGGGGGGCGGGGCGGTGCGGACATGGCTGGCTTTATCTCTATGGGAAACGCGCGCAATGCGCGCGAGATGCCTGGAAGGTAGCAGAAAACATCCAGCTGCGGGCGAACGCCGAGGAATCAAGCCTTTTAGTTATGATATAACATAATAAAAACGGGCTGCAGCCGAAATTCTCCTCCGCATTCCTTCCATGTCCCATTTCACGCTTTTGCCCCGGCGGCCCGACGCCCCGCTCCGGCAAACCCTTCCACCGCGTTCCGCCTTCCTGGTCTCGGCCTGGCGCCGCATGGGTATCGCCCTGGCCGCCGTGGCCTTGCTTTGGACCTTGACCGGCTGGGCACTGGACTGGTGGCCGCGATGAACGCGCCGGTCACGATCGAGCTGGCAGATGCTTCTTTCGGCTGGCATGGGCACGCGGCGCTCAAGTCCGTGTCGGGACGTTTCGCCGCGGGCGCCATGACCGCCGTGGTGGGGCCCAACGGCGCCGGCAAGTCCACCCTGATCAAGGGCATCATGGGCGTGCTGCGTCCCATGGCCGGCAGTGTGCGCATCAGCGGCGGGGGGCGATCGGAGCTGGCCTGGCTGCCCCAGGCCGCCGAGCTGGACCGTTCATTTCCGGTGTCGGTGCTTGACCTGGTGGCCATGGGCGCGTGGCGTCGCGTGGGGGGATGGCGCCGCTATGCCAATGAAGAGCTGGACCGTTGCATGGACGCGCTGGAAACCGTGGGCATGGCGGACGCGGCAGGACGCGGCGTGGACGCACTGTCGGGTGGACAGATGCAGCGCGCGCTGTTTGCGCGGATGTTGATGCAGGATGCGCCCGTGCTGCTGCTGGACGAGCCCTTCGCCGCGGTGGACAGCCATACGGCAGATGACCTGATGGCTTTGCTCTGCGGGCTGCATGGACAGGGCCGTACCGTGATCGCGGTGCTGCATGACCTGGACCTCGTGCGCGACCATTTCCCCGAATGCCTGCTGTTGTCCGGTTCGGTGGTGGCCTGGGGCAATACCGATGACACCCTGAATGACGCGCATTTGAAGCGGGCGCGGCAATGGTCGGCGGAGAGCCGCGCATGAGCCTGGCGCAATGGGTGCTTTCGCCCTTCCTCGACTACGGATTCATGCGGCGCGCGCTGGCGGGCGCCTGCGCCCTGTCGCTGGGCGCTGCCCCCCTGGGCGTGTTCCTGGTGCTGCGGCGCATGAGCCTGATGGGCGATGCCATGTCGCACGCCATCCTGCCGGGGGTGGCGGCGGGCTTCTTGCTGGCCGGCCTGTCGCTGGGCGCGATGATGCTGGGCGGCATCGTCACGGGACTGGCCGTGGCCCTGCTGGCGGGGCTCGTGGCGCGCCTGACTCCGTTGCGCGAAGACGCCAGCTTCGCGGCCTTCTACCTGATATCCCTGGGGCTGGGCGTGCTGCTGGTGTCGCTGCGCGGCTCGAACATGGATCTGTTGCATGTGTTGTTCGGCACCGTGCTGGGGCTGGATGACGCGGCGCTGCTGCTGGTCACCGCCACGGCCAGCGTGACGCTGCTGGTGTTGGCCGCGATCTACCGGCTGCTGGTCGCCGAATGCCTGGACCCGGGCTTCCTGCGCGCCAGCGGCGGCGGCGGAGGCTGGGTTCACATGGGGTTCCTGGTGCTGGTGGTGGTGAACCTGGTGGCGGGATTCCAGGTGCTGGGCACGCTCATGGTGGTCGGCATGATGATGCTGCCCGCCGCCGCCGCGCGCTTCTGGGTCCGCTCGGCTGCCCGCCAGATTCCGCTGGCCGCGGGATTGGGTGTGGCGGCCTCGGTGGCGGGCCTGCTTATTTCGTACCACTACAACGTGCCCGCCTCGCCCGCCATCATTCTGGCGGCCGGCGCCTGTTATCTGTTTTCCATCGTGGGCGGCCCGCAAGGCGGACTGCTGCCGGCGCGGCGCCGCATGCGCCGGGCCTGACTTACCAATAGGAGATACGCCATGCGTTTCCAACCCCCGGCACGCCGCCGCGCGCTGCTTGCCATGGCAGGCTTGTGCCTGTCCACGCTGTTCGGCGTCGCGCATGCCGCCGAGCCGCTGAAAGCCGTGGCCAGTTTTTCCATCCTGGGCGACATCGTGCGCGAAGTGGGTGGAAAGGATGTCGACGTGGCTACGCTGGTGGGCCCCGACGGCGACGCGCACGAATACGAGCCCACGCCCGGCGATGCCAAGAAACTGGCCGCCGCGCGCGTGCTGTTCGTCAACGGCCTGGATTTCGAGACCTGGATGCCGCGCCTGGCGAAGGCATCCGGCTTTGGCGGCGCCACCGTGGTCGCTTCCCAGGGGGTGAAGGCGCGTAAGTTCGCGGGCGACGGGCATGATGATGACCACGACCACGACCACGACCACGATCAAGAACACCAACATGGTCACGGTCACCATCATGGCGGCGCCGATCCGCACGCATGGCAGGACCTGGCCAATGGCGTGATGTACGCGCGCAATGTGGCGGAGGGTCTCGCCGCCGCCGACCCGGCGCACGCGCAAGCGTACCGCCAGCGCGCCGAGGCCTATGTCGCGCGCCTGCAAGCGCTGGACGCCCAGGTCCGCAAGACCTTTGCCGCAATTCCGGCCGAGCGCCGCAAGATCGTGACTTCGCACGATGCCTTCGGCTACTTTGGCGATGCCTACGGCGTAGCCTTTATCCCCGCGATGGGGGTGTCGACCGATGCGGAGCCCGCCGCAGGCGAGGTGGCCCGCATCATCGAGCAGGTCAAGCGCGAACGCGTGCCGGCGGTCTTCGTGGAAAACATCAGCAGCCCCAGACTGGTGCAGCAGATTTCCCGCGAAACCGGCGCCAAGGTGGGTGGTACGCTTTATTCCGATGCCTTGTCCAAACCTGGACAGCCCGGCGCTACCTATCTGGAAATGTTTGAATGGAACGCAAGTCAGCTCGCCGCGGCCATGCAGCCTTGACCGCGGCGGGGATGCTGCTGGCGGCAGGCGCCGCCAGCGCGCACCCCCATATGTGGATCGATGCCCGCGCGGCCATCGATATCGATGAACAGCAGCGCATCACTGCGGTGCGGCAGGTCTGGCGATTCGATGACATGTTCGGCGCCTACGCCACGCAGGGTTTGAAGAAGGGCAAGGACGGCTCGTTGTCGCCCGAGATCCTGCAGGGCATGGCGCGGGACTGGATGCAGGCGCTGGGCGAGCCGATCTCGCACTACTTCACCCGCGTTACGGTGGACGGCAAGACGGCCGTGTTTGCGGCCCCGCGCGATGCGCGCGTCGACTGGGATCCGAAGACGACGCGGCTGACGCTGTCCTTCACCCTGCCTCTGGCCACACCCGTGGCGCCAGGCGCCCGCGGCGCGCAGGTGGATATTTACGATCCCACCTATTTCGTCGCCTACGCTTTTGAGGAGAACGGCGCAGTCTCGCTGGGCGGCCAGGACGCCCGTGCCTGTACATCCGCCTACCGCAAGCCCAAGGAACTGGATTGGAAAACCATGCAGCAACTGGCCGCGATCCCGGCCGACCCGGACGCCTTGCCGGACGAGCTTTTCGCCATCACCAAAGGACTCACGCATCGCATCGAGGTACGTTGCCCCTAGCGCCGGCCTTGCTGCTATTGACGGTTTTGCTGCTGGGCGGGCCGGGCGCCGCCATGGCCCAGGGCGCGCATCCCTTTGGCGTGCCGGAAAGCGGCGCGGGCATGGGCGGCCCAGGTTGGCTGGCTGGCTTTTTCGGCCAGGTGTCCGTTTGGCAGAGCCATTTTTACCGGCAGTTGACGGGGGCGGTGCGCGTCTGGCAGGCGGACGGTGGCGCAGCCTGGACCTTGATCGGTCTGTCGTTCGCATACGGTGTGTTCCACGCCCTGGGGCCCGGGCATGGCAAGGCGGTGATCTCTTCCTATGTGCTCGCCAACCGCCAGACCGCGCGCAATGGCGCGCTGCTGGCGTTGGTGTCCGCGTTGATCCAGGCCTTGGTGGCGATCGCGCTGGTGGCGGCGTTGGCGCTGGTCTTCAATGCCACGGCTGCAACGATGAACAACGCGACACGCTGGCTTGAGCTGATTTCCTACGCCTTGGTGACGTTGCTTGGGACGTGGCTGGTGTGGGTCAAGGCAATCCGTCCGTTACTGCGGGGGCGGGCCAGGCGCGTGTCCGTTGCTGCCGCCCATGACAGCCATGGCCATTTCCACGGCAGCGGGGATGCGCACGCTCATGGGCACGCCCACGTGGATGCCCACCCGCACCACAATCTTCACGATCACGGGGCAGATTGCGCCTGCGGCCATGCGCATGCGCCGGCGCCGGAGCAAGTCGCGGGCCCGCTCAACTGGCGCCGCGCATGGGCAGCGGTACTGGCCGTGGGGCTACGTCCATGTAGCGGCGCGCTGATCGTGCTGGTGTTCGCCCTGGCGCAAGGCTTCTTTCTGGCTGGCGTGGCCTCGGCCCTGGCGATGGGACTGGGTACCGGACTGACCGTGGCGGTGCTCGCCTGCCTGGCCGTTGCAGCGGGCGGCGCGGCCGAGCGCATCGGCCACCGCCTGTCCAGCAAAGGCGCGGCGCGTTTGCGCTACGGCGTGGAAGCGCTGGCGGCATTGGCGGTGTTGTTGCTGGGCGTGATGCTGCTGGGCGGCGTGATAGCGGGAGGCGGGTAGTCGCCGCGCCCGCGGGCTTTCTCTACGCGGGCGACATTCAGGGCGTATGCAAGCGGCCTCGGCCGTTCAGGATTTGCGTCCGGCCCGAGGATGCGCCTGGTCGTAGGCGCGGGCCAGATGCTGGAAGTCCAGCCGCGTGTAGATCTGGGTGGTGGAGATGTTGGCGTGGCCCAGCATTTCCTGCACCGCGCGCAAATCCTGCGCGGATTGCAGCACATGGCTGGCGAAGCTGTGGCGCAGCACGTGCGGGTGCACATGCGTGGGCACGCCGGCTTGTTGCGCGATGCGGGCCAGCTGCAACTGCACCACGCGTGGCGAGATGCGGCGTCCGCGCGCGCCGAGGAACAACGCGGCCGCGTCCTCGGGCTGTGCCGTGAAGGGGGCCAGTTGCGGGCGAACCGCAATCCATTTGCGCAGGGCCGCCAGGGCGGCTTGGCCCACCGGTACTGAACGGCGCTTGCCGCCCTTGCCCAGCACGACGACCTCGGCCTCTTCGAGGTTCAGCCAGCCGCGCGATTCGTAATCGCCGGAACGCTGGTAGCGCAGGTCCAGCCCGACGAGTTCCGACAGCCGCAGGCCGCTGGAATAAAGCAGTTCGAGCATGGCCTGGTCGCGCAGCGCTGCGGGCTCGGTGGCCACTTGTGCGGGCGGGCGGTCCAGCAGGGCCTGGGTCTGTTCCACGGACAAGGCCTTGGGCAGGCCGCGCGGCGCCTTGGGCGCGCGCACGCCGGCCACGGGATTGCCGGCCAGCTCGATTGCCGGGGCCCACCATTGATAGAAGCCGCGCCATGCCGCCAAGGTGCGCGCCAGGCTGCGCGGCCCGCGGCCCTGGGCATGCAGGCGCGCCACGAACTGACGGATATGGCCGTTGCCGATCTTGTCCAGCGGAAGCTTGGCGTGGTCGGCCAGGTCGCGCAGGAAATGCAGCTCGCGGCGGTAGCCGTCCAGCGTATGAGGGGAATAGCGCCGATTCGTTTCCAGATGGCGCAGCCAGGCGCTCATGGCGTCCGGCAGGGGAGTTTCGGGCGGGGCCGTATCTGGTGTTTTCGACATGGCGTCCGCCCGCGTCCGCTAGGCCTTGGGCGAGGCTGGATTCAGGCGATGCAGTGCTGCCGAAGCCAGCTGGCCGATGGATTCCAGGAACGTGGTGCCCATTTCGGGGTTGAAGCGCTCGGGGTCGTCCGAGCCCAGCACCAGCAGGCCGACGGCGGGGCCGTCCGCTTCCAGGCGTAGCGGCACCAGCGCCAGCGATTTGGGCTTGGCGTCCAGCCAGCCGGCCGCTTCGAATTCGGTATCGGTGCCGCAGTAAGGCGTCTTCAGGCTATCGGTGAAGGTGCGCACATCCTGCGTGACGGGTTCGCCGTAGCCGGTCGCCGGCAGTTCTGACAGGTCCCAAAGGCGCAGCGCCACGTGGTTCAGCTCGAACTGTTCGGCCAGCCCCAGGGCGATTTCGCCGGGCACGTGTTGCGGATCGCATTCGGACAGCAGGCGGCAGCACCATTTGGCCACATGCGTGCCGATGCTTTCATTGGCAGTGGCGTTGCGTACGAGTTCGTTTAGGCGCCATTCCAGTTCGCGGTTGCGCTCGCGCAGCGTGAGGATCTGGCGCTCGCCCAGAGAAATGGCGCGCGAGCCATGCGGATGGGGCACTTGAAGCGTGGCGAAGACATCCGCGTGGTCGTCGAAGAAGCCAGGGTTCTCTTGCAGGAAACCAGCGATATCCTGGGCGGTAAAAGCAGTATCAGTCATGGCTTATCGGTTCAGCCCCATGGAGAAGACGAGCTTGTCGATGTCGACCTGCCCCGTGAAAACGGACTCGGCGGGGCCGGTCATGCGCAGTTGCTCGCCATTCCAGGCGACGGTGAGCATGCCGCCGCGAGTTTGCACGCGTACTGGCGAGTCCAGCAGGCCGCGGCGGATGCCGGCAGCGACCGCGGCGCAGGCGCCGGTGCCGCAGGCCAGGGTCTCGCCCGCGCCGCGTTCGAACACGCGCAGGCGGATGTTGTTGCGGTCCACCACCTGCATGAAACCGGCGTTGACGCGGCGCGGGAAGCGAGGATGGGTTTCGATCAGCGGACCGAGGACGGACACGGGCGCGGTGTCGACGTTGTCCACCACCTGCACCGCGTGCGGATTGGAAATGGCCACGGCCGAAACCGCGACCGTGCGCGGCAGGCCCGCAGGGGCGTCCAGTTCCAGTTCCCACAGCGTGTCCTGGCCTTGGGTGCGCGAGGCCAGGCCGGCGGTGTCGAAGGGGAGCGCGGCAGGCTCGAAGCGCGTGCTGCCCATGTCGACGGTGACCTGTTCGTCGTCGCCTTCATCCAGGACCAGGATGCCGGTCGCGATCTCGGCGCGCAGCGGGTTGCGGTCGGACAGGCCTTGCTCGTGCACGAAGCGCACGAAGCAGCGCGCGCCGTTGCCGCAATGTTCGACCTCGCTGCCATCGGAATTGAAAATGCGATAGCGGAAGTCCGCGTCCGGGCGGGTCGCGCGTTCGACCAGCAGGATCTGGTCGGCGCCGATGCCGAAATGCCGGTCGCCCAGGGCGCGGGCGCGCTCGGGCGTCATTTCGATGGTCTGGCGGACCCCGTCGAGTACGACGAAATCGTTGCCCGCGCCATGCATTTTGGTGAAGTTCCAGTTCATTACCGGATTATCGCCCATATTGGGGAACGGGCGGCGCGAGCCCGAAATTCAATAGAGCTTGGGTTCGCCGGGCGGACGGGTCTTGAAGCGGCGATGGACCCAGTAGTACTGGCTGGGGCAGCGGCGCACCCAGGATTCGAGCTCGAGGTTCAGGCGGGCCGTGGCGTCTTCCAGCGAGTCCTCCCCCGGGAAGTCGGCCAGCGGCGGCAGAACTTCGACATGATAGCGGCCGGTATCCGGGTTCCAGAAGTCCAGGATCGGCAGCACGGCGGCATCCCATTTCTTGGCCAGTTGGGCGGTGGCCAGCAAGGTGGCCGCCGGCACGCCGAAGAAGGGCGCGAAGGTGGCGCCCTGGCGCCCGAAGTCCATGTCCGGCAGGTAATAGACGGGGCGACGCTCGCGCAGATGCCGGATCAGGTCGCGCACGCCGTCCTTGCGGCTGACCAGGAACACTTCGTTAAAGCGCTTGCGGCCCGCCGCCACGATGGCGTCGACCTGGGGGTCGCTTTGCGGCGTGTACATGGTGGCGCCGCTGGGCACCTCCATGGTGAGCCGCGTGGCGGCGGCGTCCAGTCCGATGAAATGCGGCGCCAGCAGGATGACCGGGCGGCCTTGCGCGACCAGTTCGTTGATCCGTTCCGCGCCGCTTTGCGTCACCATCTCTTTAATGGCCTCGGGCGTGCCGTACCAGAGCACGCCGCGGTCGACGATGGATTGCGCCAGCGCGCGGAAGTGGTCCGCGACCCATTGTTCGCGGACATGTTCGGGCTGGTCGGGAAAGCACAGTTCGAGATTGCGGCGCACGATGCGCGTGCGCGACTTGGCCAGCCGCGGCGCCAGCCAGCCCAGGCCTGCGCCGATGCGCAATCGCGTCGACGGCTTGATGCGGCCGAACCATTTCAACAGGGATACCAGCGCGCGCGTTTTGAAATCAGTCATGGTGAGCAATATGGAGCGGACGGGGCGCAGCGGTTCAATTCGCCGGGGACGCGGGGTCGACGGCAGGCGCCGCGGGCGCGCCGCGCGGCGTCTTGTAGCGGTTGTAGCTCCAGAGGTATTGCTCCGGGCACCGGCGGATCAGCGTTTCCATGGCTGCGTTGAGCAGCGCTGCCTGCGCTTCGGCGTCCGCAGGCAGAGGCTCGGGCACGCGCACATAGTGGATCCGCCAGCCCCGGCCTCCGGGCAGCCGTTCGCCCGCGGTCAGGATGATGGGTACGCCCGTCTGCGTGGCCAGCTTGCCGGGCAGCGTCATGGTGTAGGCCATGCGCCCGAAGAACGGCGCCCAGACGCCGTCGCCCACGCTGGGCGCCTGGTCGGGCAGCATGCCGACGGATTCGCCGCGGCGCAGGGCGCGGACGAATTCGCGCACGCCTTGCATCGTGGCTGGCACGGCGTTGACGGCCGAGGTGTTGCGCGCGGTTTCCAGCAGCGGGGCCAGGATGTCCTTGCGCGGGGGCCGGAACATGACCGTCATGGGCATCTGGCGGGCCAGGTAGCGGGCCGTGATCTCGAAGCAGCCCAGATGCGGTGTCAGGAACAGGATGCCCCGGTTCTCGGCGCGGGCCGCGCTGACGATGTCGTTGTCGTCCGATACGACCTGGGCCAGGCTTTGCTCGTTGCGGAACCAGACGCGCGGGCTCTCCAGGATCATGGCGCCGATTTCGCCCGCTGCGCGCCGCGCGAAAGCAGGATCGGCGTAGCCGGCCTGGATCGCATTGGCCTGCAGCCGCTGGCGGTACTTGCCCGGCCAGGCGTAGATCGCGCGCCCGGCGAGACGCCCCACGGCGTGCGCGACGGAGAGGGGCAGGGCGGCGAATAGTCTGAACAGGAAGAGCAGCATGCGGCAGGAAAGTGGGACGGGCGGAAAGTGCGCCGGGCCAGGGGAGAATATGCATACGCCCCTGGCTTTTGGCGGCAGAACCGCATTTTCGCTTAAAATAGGTCAGTCGCCGAGTTAACCGACAACTTGCGGGGCGACGGCAAGGGTGTAGCGCTTTGCGCGCCTTTTGCCAAATCCGCTAAAGCGTCGCGCCCAGATTAGCGTGTGTCATGCGTCGGGGGTGCAACGCGCCTCGTGAACCTATGCGCCGGCAATGCCGGCCACCAAGGACGCATCTGTGGCCAACAACGACTTTCTCTTTACTTCCGAATCCGTCTCTGAAGGGCATCCTGACAAGGTTGCCGACCAGATCTCCGACTCGATCCTGGACGCCATTTTCACGCAGGACCCGAATGCGCGCGTCGCAGCCGAGACGCTGTGCAACACCGGCCTGGTAGTGCTGGCTGGCGAGATCACCACCACCGCCAACGTCGACTACATCCAGGTCGCGCGCGACACGATCCGCCGCATCGGCTACGACAACACCGAATACGGCATCGACTACAAGGGCTGCGCGGTGCTGGTCGCCTACGACAAGCAGTCGCCGGACATCGCCCAGGGCGTGGACCGCAGCTCCGAAGACTACCTGAACCAGGGCGCGGGCGACCAAGGCCTGATGTTCGGCTATGCCTGCGACGAAACCCCTGACCTGATGCCTGCCCCGATCTGGTACGCGCACCGCCTGGTGCAGCGCCAGAGCGAATTGCGCAAGGATGGCCGCCTGCCGTGGCTGCGTCCCGACGCCAAGTCCCAAGTGACCTTCCGCTACATCGACGGCCGCCCGGCTGAAGTCGACACGGTGGTGCTGTCGACCCAGCACGCGCCCGAGGTTTCGCAAGAGACCATCCGCGAAGCGGTGATCGAAGACATCATCAAGCCCAGCTTCCCGGAAGGCCTGATCACGCCGAAAACGAAGTTCCTGGTCAACCCGACTGGCCGCTTCGTCATTGGCGGCCCGCAAGGCGATTGCGGCCTGACCGGCCGCAAGATCATCGTCGACACGTACGGTGGCGCATGCCCGCACGGCGGTGGCGCGTTCTCGGGCAAGGATCCGTCCAAGGTCGACCGTTCGGCCGCCTACGCCGCCCGCTACGTGGCCAAGAACATCGTGGCCGCAGGCCTGGCGCGCCAGTGCCAGGTGCAGGTCAGCTACGCCATCGGCGTGGCCGAGCCCATCAACATCACGGTCTACACGGAAGGCACCGGCGTCATCCCCGACGACCAGATCGCCAAGCTGGTGCGCGAGCACTTCGACCTGCGCCCGAAGGGCATCGTCAACATGCTGGATCTGCTGCGCCCGATCTACGCCAAGACTGCCGCCTATGGCCACTTCGGCCGTTCCGAGCCGGAATTCTCGTGGGAAGCCACGGACAAGGTTCAGGCGCTGAAAAAGGGTCTGTAAGCCGTTCAGGTGCATGAAGGCCCCCGCAATGCGGGGGTTTTTTTTTGTCGGTGCGGACCTTACAGTCCCCACTCCGACAAATCCGGCCGGCGCGTAGCGGGCGCCAGCACCGGTTCCAGCGCCGCCGCACAGTCCAGCAGGGCGGCGTCGGCGCCAGCGGGCGCCAGCAGTTGCACCGCCATGGGCATGCCTTCCGCGTCAAAACCCGCCGGCAGCGAGATAGCGGCTGCGCCGAGGAAGTTGGCGGGACGCAGCAACTTGCCCAGGCCGGCGTGGCGCGTATCGTCGGCATCCAGCGCTTGCGCGGCCTGGTCGCAGGCGGGCATCAGCAAGGCGTCGTGGCCCTGCATGGCTTGGGCGAAGGTGGCCATATCGGCGGCGCGGCGTTGCAGCGCGGCTTCATAGTCGGCCTGCGCGATGCTGCCGCCGGCCGCGATGCGTTTGCGGACCACTTCCCACAGCGGCTGGGCCGCGTCTTCCGCCAGCGTGCCGTAATAACGGTACGCCTCGTAGGCCAGCACCAGTGAGTTGTCGTCGGCCATGCGGGCGAACGAAAGCGTCGCGGGCGGATGCCAGGGCGTGGGCGTGTAGCCCGCCCGTGCCAGGGCTTCTTGGGCTTCGTGCCAGGCTCGCTGGCCGGCGTCCGCCAGGGATGCGGGCCACGCTTCGGGCGCCAGTACCGCGATCGGGCCCGGGGTGCGCACGGCCGGTCGGCGCAAGGCGGCGATGGCGCCTGCCGGCAGATCCAGCGTGGCGGTGTCGTCGATATCCGGTCCAGCCAGCAGTTGCGTCAGCAGGCGGGCGTCCGCCACGTTGCGCGTGATCGGGCCCAGCACGTCCAGCGTGTCCGACAGCGGCAGGCAGCCAGCGCGGCTGATGACGCCGCTGGATGGCTTGTAGCCGACCACGCCGTTCAGCGCGGCGGGCGCGCGCACCGAGCCGCCGGTGTCGCCGCCCAGCGCCAGTGGCGCCAAGCCCGCGGCCACGGCTACGCCCGCGCCGCTGGACGAGCCGCCCGGCGCGCGCGCGAGCCGGGCGTCCCAGGGGTTGCGCGCCGTGCCCTGCGTGGGGTTCTGGCCCGACAGGCCGAACGCGAACTCGGTCATGCGGGTCTTGCCCAGCACCACCATGCCCCGCGCGGCCAGCATGCGCAGCGGCGCCGCCGTCTCGCTGCTGATCCGTCCCTGCAGGGCGCGCGAGCCAAGGCTCGCACTGACGCCTTCCCATTGGACGCTGTCCTTCACCGCCACGGGCACGCCATGCAAGGGGCCCAGCAGAATGCCCGCGTCGCGCAGGCGGTCGGCGGCATCCGCCTGGGCCAGCGCGCGCTCGGCCGTGACTTCGCTGTAGGCGGCGAGCGCAGGCGCGCGTTCGATGCGGTCCAGGAAGTGCGTGGTGACCTGGCGCGAACTGAGTTCGCGCCGGCGGATGCCGCTGGCAAGGGCCAGGGCGTCTTGGAAATGCAGGGCGTTGTCTTGTGCTGGCATGGGTCTCATCGAAAAAGAAAAGGCTTTCCGGCCCTGGCGGGAACCGGAAAGCGCTAGTGCATGACGCTCGTTCTCTCTACTTATTTCAGGCTCTGGCCCTTGGTCTCAGGCATGCGGATGAAGGTGATCAGCGTGATCACGGCGCCCGCAAGCACGTAGTAGAAGAACCAGCGTTCCATGCCTTTGCTTTGCAGCCAGGTCAGCAGATAAGGCGTCGTGCCGCCCAGCAGCGCCACGACCAGGTTGTAAGGGGTACCGATGCCCACGGCGCGCACGCTGGTGGGAAACTGCTCGGACATGATGGCCGGCGCAATGGAGGTGTACATGGCGTACAGCACCAGGCCGAACAGCTCCACCGCCAGGATCGAACCGAACGAGGGGCCCAGCGTGGTCATCAGCGGGTAGAAGAAAATCAGGTAGCCCGCGGCGAAGAAGATCAGCTGCGGCTTGCGTCCGATGCGGTCGGACAGGATGCCGAACAGGGGCTGCACCAGCATGAACACGACCAGCGCAACGGTGTTGGCGGCGAATGCGGTCTTCGGATCCGCGTGCACCTGGCGGATGGCGTAGGTGGGCACATAAGCCACGAAGATGTAGAACGCGAAGGTGGTCAGGATGGAAAAGCCCACGATGCGCAGCACTTCGCGCGGGTGGTCGCGCAGCAGGGTGCGCAGCGGCTGCTTTTCCACGCCAGCCTTCTTGGCGTGTGAGAACGCCTCGGTTTCGGGGATCGAGCGGCGGATCCACATGCCCGCCAGGCCGCCCAGGGCGCCCAGCAGGAACGGAATGCGCCAGCCCCAGGCCGCCATGTCGGCCTTGGTCAGCGTCGACGTCAGCACCCAGCCGATGGCCGAGGCGGCCAGAATGCCCACGGCGGCGCTGAAGAACACGAAGCTGGAGTAGAAGCCGCGCTTGTTGGGCGGCGCCATTTCTGCCAGGAAGGTCGTGGCCGATGCATACTCTCCGCCCAGCGACAACCCTTGCAGAAGGCGCGCGGCGGTCAGCAGCAGCGGCGCGGCCAGGCCGATGGTGGCGTAGGTAGGGGTGATGGCAATGATCAGCGAGCCGCCGGCCATCATCAGGATCGTCAGGCCCAGCGCGGCCTTGCGGCCGTAGCGGTCCGAAAAGATGCCCAGCAGCCAGCCGCCCACCGGGCGCATGAAGAAGCCCACCGCGAAAATGCCGAACGTCGCCAGCAGGGCGGCGGTTTCGTTGCCTTCGGGGAAGAACTGGCTGGAAAAGAATATGGCGAAGGAAGCGTAGATGGTCCAATCGAACCATTCCACAGCATTGCCTACACTACCGGCCAGAATGGTGCGCGAGCGGGAAACGGGCGCGGTGCCGGCCGAGGCGGCTGCCCCCTGCTGCTTGCGCAGGGGCGCTGAAGTGCTGCTCATGAAAACCTCAAATAAGAATTTATTTTTGGTCAAAAAGACCGTTTAATTTTGTGTTTTTATCAATGCGCGAACGTTAATTTAATGAATATGGACACGTCAAGTAAGGGTAAGCCCCTAGCCCCAGGGCTGGACGACACCGATCTCGCCTGCCTGATCGCGCTGCAGGCGGACCCCCGCGCGTCCTGGCGCGAGTTGGGCGCCGCCACAGGCATTGCCGAGCGCACGGTCGCGCGCCGCATCAAGCGCCTGATGGATGCGGACGCCTTGCGTGTCATTGCCGAACCCGATCCGCTGGCCACTGGCCGGGGCGTGGTGCTGCATGCCTGGGTGCGCTGCCGCTCGGGCCGTGTGCCGGAGGTAGCGGACCAGCTCGCGCGCCTGGACATCAGTCAACTGGTGGTCACGCTTGCCGGCTCGGCCGACCTGATGGCCGAACTGACGTTGGCGGATGCCGCCGACATGCCGGACGTGGTAACGCGAGTGCTGCCATCCATCGACGGCGTGGAACACGTGGAGGCGCGGCTGGTGCTGCGGCCGTTCCGGCGCGCGGGGCAGTGGCGCATCCAGGCCCAGGCTGATGCCGCTGCCGAATCCGCCCTTGCGCAACCGCCCGCCGCCCTGACGGACTCCGAACAGCGCATGGTGGCCTATTTGATGCGCGACGGCCGCGCCAGCCTGGCCGAACTGGCCGAGCACGCCGGCGTCAGCGAACCCACCGCGCAGCGCCTGCTGCACAACATGGTGGAGCGCCGCGCGCTGAGCTTCCGCGTCGAGGTGGAGCCGGCGCTGGTGGGCTTCCCGGTAGAGGCGGTGATTTCCGTGCAGGTGCGCCCGCAAGCCGTGGACGCGCTGGCCGCCCATTTGGCGCTGGACCCCAATACGCGGTGCCTCTTCGGCACCAGCGGAGCATCCCAGCTGTTCTGGCACGTGCTGTGCCGTGACAGCCTGCACTTGTGGGACGTGGTGACGCGCCGCCTGGGCGAGCTGGACGGCGTGCTGAACAGCGAAGTCGGCGTGGTGATGCGGGCGCACAAGCGCTGCGGCATCGTACGAGCCGGCGCGCGGCTGGCGGCCGAGGCGGGGTAGCGTTGCCGGTTTCAAGGGCAATGCTCCCGCGCATGTCTGCGATTGCCTCGGCCGATCTAGCCGCCCAGGTACGCGCGGGCCAGGGTCCCGTCCCGCGCGATATCCTGGGCCGTGCCGTGCGCGGCCACCCGGCCTGAATCGAGCACGTAGGCGCGGTCAGCCAGGGCCAGCGCCAGCGGGGCCATCTGATCCACCAGCAGGATCGTCATGGATTCCGAACGCAGGCGGTCCAGGGAGTCGAACAGCTCATCGATGATTCGGGGAGCCAGACCCAGCGACGGCTCGTCCAGCAGCAGGATGACAGGCTTGGACATCAGTCCGCGCGCGATCGCCAGCATCTGTTGTTCGCCGCCGGACAACAGCCCGGCGCGTTGATGCAGGCGTTCGCGCAGCCGCGGAAAGCGCGTCAGCATTTCTTCCACGCGCGCCTCTCGGTCCTGCGGATGCAGGAACGCGCCGAGGCGGATATTGTCCAGCACGCTCAGGCCAGGAAAGACCTGGCGACCCTCGGGCACGAGCACCAGGCCGCGCGCCACGATGCGATCGGCGGAGAGTCCGTTCAGCTCCAGCCCCTGCAGATGCATGCCGCCTTGCACAGGCCGGTGCAGTCCGGCCAGTGTGCGCATCAACGTTGACTTGCCGGCGCCATTGGCGCCCAGCAGCGCAACCATTTCACCCTGACGCACTTGCAGATCGATGCCATGCAGCACCGGATTGGCGCCGTAGCCGGTGACCAGACTGCCCACGCCCAGCACTTCCGGAGCCATGGGAGCGCCTTCGGGCCTGTGGCGGGTCTCCCGTTCCTTGCGGGCGGCTTCATCGCCCAGATAGGCCTGGCGCACGGCGGGCGATTGCTGGATGTCGGTCGGGCAGCCCTGCGCCAGTTCCCGGCCCGCGTCTATGGCGACGATGTGATCCGACACCCCCATGACCAGCGCCATGTCATGCTCTACCAGCAGGACGCCGGTGCCGGCCTGGGCGATGCGGCGCAGCAGCGTGGCCAGGCGCGTCTTGTCCTCGCGTGACAGGCCCGCGGCGGGTTCGTCCATCAGCAGGATGTCGGCGTCCGTGGCCAGCGCCCGAGCGATTTCCACCAATCGCCGGTCCACGTGCGGCAGGTCGGCCGCAGGCGCGTCCAGCGCGCCTTCGTAGCCGCAGAATGCCAGCAGCGAGCGAGCTCGTTCGCGCACGTCCGGCGCCAGGTAGCGGCGCGATGCCAGCAGGCCGCCCAGCCGGCCGCGCGCCATGCCTAGCGCTACGTTGTTTTCCACGGTCAGAGTGTCGAACAATTGCGACGTCTGGTAGGTGCGGCCTATGCCATGGCGCGCAACGCCGTACGCGGGCAAACCGGCCAATGGCGCGTCTCCCAGCGCGACTGCGCCGCTGGTTGGCTGGTAGTAGCCGCTGAGCATGTTGATGACGGTGGACTTGCCCGCGCCATTCGGTCCGATCAGCGCGGTCACCGCGCTCGGTTGCACGACGAAGGAAACCGCCTGGACGGCGCGCACGCCGCCGAATGTCATGGTCAGCATCTCCGCGCGCAACGGGCGCCGCAGACGGTTCCCGCTGAAAATGACGCCGCCCGTGCGGGGCGTCAGCGCATGGGCCCGCGCATGGCGCCGCCAGCGCGACAGGAGTCCGACCATGCCTTCGGGCGCCGCCCACAGCACAACAAGCAGAAAGGCCCCAAAGAACAGCAGGCGGTATTCCTCCAGGCCGGATAGCAGTTCCGGCAGCAGTCCCACGACGACCGCGCCCAGCAAGGGTCCCGCCAGCGAGCCCGCGCCGCCCAGCGTCACCGCGAGCACGAACAGGATCGATTGCATGAAGTTGAAGTTGTGCGGCGTGATCATGCCGGCTTGGGGCGCGTAGAGTCCGCCCGCCAGGCCCACCAGCGCGGCGGAAACCATGAACGCAACGGTTTTGACCGCCAGAGGATTGATGCCGATGGATTCGCTGGCCGTTTCGCTGTCCTTGACCGCGCGCATCGCCGCGCCCCACGTGCCGCGCGACAGCAGCGCATAGGCAGCCAGCGCCGCGAACACCGTCACGATGGCCAGCATGGCGACGCCGCGATCTCCGCCGATGCCGCCCAGCGAGGGCTGCGCGATTCCCATCAGGCCGTTCTGGCCGCCGGTGACCTCTCCGCCTTCGATCAACGCGTGTTCCACGATGAATCCGAAGGCGATAGTGATCATTGCCAGGTAAGGGCCCTTCACGCGCAGCGCGGGTAGAGCCAGCAACAGCCCAAAGGCGCCGGCGACGAGCGCCGCCGCCGGCCAGGCCAGCCAGAAGCTCCAGCCCGCCTGGCCGGTCAGGATGGCGACGGTATACGCGCCAATGGCGTAAAAGCCAGCATGGCCGAACGACATTTGTCCGGTCAAACCCAGCAAAACGTTCAGTCCAATGCCGGCAAGCGCCAGCAGCGCCATGTTGCCCAGCACGAAAACGTAATAACCGTTGACCGTTGCCGCCATGGCCAGGGCTGCCGCGGCCAGGAGGGCGTAAAGCGCCAGCGCCGCATGGCGCGATGCGAGTTTGTTTTCCATCAGACCTTCCTGAGGTCGGCGCGTCCGAACAGTCCGTTGGGAAGCAGGGCCAGTATGACGATCACCAGGGTGAAGCTGATGATCTGGGTGTATCCGGAACCGAGAACCACGGTGATCAGCGCTTCGGCCACGCCGAACAGCAGCCCGGCGAGCATTACTCCCCAGGCGCTGGTGATGCCGCCCAGGATCGCGACCACATAGGCTTTCAGGCCGAAGAGGGTGCCCATATCCGCCTGTACGTTGAAAAGCGGCGCGACCAGTGCGCCGGCCACGCCGGCGAACAGCGTCGACGCCGCGAACGCGGCCATGATTGCGTGGCGCACTGGAATACCCATCAGCCGCGCCGCGCTGGGGTTTTGCACCACCGCCAGCAGCGCCACGCCCCAACGCGTGCGATGCGAAAAGGTGTGCAGCGCTGCGGCCAACGCCAGGCCGACCACCGGGATGAGCAATTGCAGCGGGTAGATGCCCAGGCTCAGTCCACTGATCTCCAGCGGCGCTTGCGCCAGCGGCGAGGGCAGGCTGCGCGGCTCTTTGCCGAAGGTGAACATCACGATATTGTCCAGGACGATGCCGAGCGCCACGGTGGACATCAGCCAGGCATTGGAGCCGCGGCTTGCGAACGGCCGCACGGCCAGGCGTTCGACCACCAGGCCGTACAGCGCGCAAAGCGCCAATGCGACCAGCAGGGCGGGTGTCAGAGGCCAACCCAGTGTCTGCGCGAACGTGTAGGTCAGCACGGCGCCCAGCATCATGGAACTGCCCTGGGCGAAGTTCACCGTGCCCGACACGGCGTAGGTCAGGTAAAAGCCCAGGGCCATGAGTCCATACATGCTACCCAGGCCCAGGCCGCTGACGATGGCGGACATCAACAACATGCGTGTCTCCCGCGAGGCCGCGCCGGTTTACTGCACGCCCTTGACGGGCAGGATGCGGTTGTCGATGAACTGCGTCCAGACGTAGTCGTCTTCGCGCAGGGCATCGTGCGACGCGGGCGTGAAAGGCTGTTCATACGTCTTGATCAAGCCCTCGTACTTGCCGATCTTGTAGAAGCCCTGGCGCACCGCGTCGCCATCGGTCGAGCCCGCCTGGGCGATGGCCAGCGCGGCCAGTTGCATGCCGTCATAGGCATTGGCCACGCCCACGGCGGGCGTAATGTCCTGGGGACCCTTGATGTCGGAGTACTTGGCCTTCAAGGCTTGCATCACCTTCTCGCCCACGGGCCCCTGCTTGCCGAAGAAGCTGTAGGTCTGCACGAAGTGCACGTTCTTGGCGTTGGGGCCGGCCAGCTCGGTGAATCGGCCACCCGCCGGGCCCCAATGCGACACGATGGGCACCTTCCAGCCCATGCGGTCCAGCGACTTCACGACTTGCGCCGACGGTCCCACGTTGCCCACAAGAAACAGCGTGTCCGCGCCTTCGGCCTTCAGGCGGCTCAGCTGCGGCACCACGTCCAGGTCATTGGGCTGGAACTTCTCGATGCCGGCGGGCGTGACCTTGGCCGTGGCCAGCGCGGCGTTCAGGCCTTTTTCATTGGATTCGCCCCAGGGGTTGTTCACCAGGATCATGCCCGGCTTGGCGCTCTTGAACGTCTTCTGCGCGTACTGGACCATGGCGCTGTCCACGATTTCATCCATGGCCGAGACGCGGAACACGAAATTCGGATTGCCCTTGTTCTGCGTGATGGCCGTTCCGGCGGCCCACGGCCCCATGAACGGCACTTTTTCCTGATTCACGATTGGCACGATCGCCATGGAAACTGGCGTGTCCAGGCCGCCGAACAGCACCGTGACCTTTTCCTTGAAGATCAGCTCGCGCGCCGCGGCCATGCCCTTGGCGGGATTGCCCTCGTCGTCGCGGCGCACCAGCACGATCTGACGGCCGCCCAGCAGGCCGCCCTTCGCGTTGATCTCGTCGATGGCGATCGCCATGCCGCGGGTCAGCGCTTCGCCAGCGCGCGCTGACTCCCCGGACAGCGCCGTGATCAGGCCGATCTTGATGGGATCGGCAGCCAACGCAGGTTGCAAGCCGAGGCCGGTCGCGAAGAGGGCTGCGGCGGTGGCGCAAAGCAGAAAGGAACGGCGGGTCTGGATCATCGGGCACTCCGGGAAAAGTGGAACGGATCTTGCATGGGGTTAAGTGCTGCTTCGCTTTCCCATGCAAGATCCATGCCATCTGATTCGGCCCGGTTCGCCGCGGCGCCGATGGCGCGGCCAGCAAGGGGATGCCCGCGGATGTGGCGCGGTCGCCAGCGCTTTTGTCCGCGCCAGCTGCCCATTTTGTTTTCAAAGAGCCAGAGGTTTTGTGAACAATCATGCATCAGGATTTGCACCAAAATGAATCCATCCTTGCTTTCAAGCACTAGTCCGGGGCGTGACCAATCGGCCGGGTGGGCGCCCGCGCCGCTCGCTTGCCATGGCCGGTTCGCTTACCAAGCGATAGCCGGGCGCAAGGACTACACCTGGCCCAATGGCGCGCGCCTAGCCGTGTATATCGGCTTCAATATCGAGCACTTCGCGTTTGGCGAAGGGCTGGGTGCGGAACTGGGCCCGGCATCGCCCCATCCCGACGTGTTGAACTACGCCTGGCGCGAATACGGCAACCGGGTGGGCGCGTGGCGCTGCCTGGAACTGTTCGACGATCTGAGGCTGCCGGCCGGCGCGCTGATCAATACCGCCCTGTATGAGCACTGCCCCGATTTGATGGATGCGCTTGTTGCGCGCGGAGACGAATTGATAGGGCATGGCTACAGCAATGCACATCGGCAGGGCGGCTTGACGGAAGCCGACGAAGGCGCCTTGCTGGGTCACTGCCGCGACCGCATCCGGCGCCACACGGGACACGCGCCCGCAGGCTGGCTATCCCCGTGGATCTCGGAAAGTCGGACCACTCCCGACCTGCTGGCGGAAGCGGGCTACCGCTATACGCTGAATTGGTGCCATGACGATCAGCCCATGCGCATGCGGACCCGAAGTGGAGAACTATGGGCGATCCCGTATCCGCAGGAACTCAACGACATCCCAATGATCATGGCGCGCAAGATGGACGCGCGCGATTTTGCGGACATGATTCTCGACCAGTTCGAGGAAATGCGCGCGCAGGCCAGCCGCCAGCCCCTGGTCATGGGTATTGCGCTGCATCCCTACATCGTGGGCCAGCCATACCGGCTGCGGCATCTTCGGCGCGCGCTGGCACCGCTCGCCGCCGCACGCGATCGAGGCGAAATCTGGTTCACCACGCCTGGCGAGATCTGCCGGCATGTGGACAGCCTGCCGCCCGGCGTGATTGCCGCGCCCTGATATTCCGATCCATCCGCCCGCAAGACGAGGCCAGCATGTCCCTACGCAGTTCCGCTACAACCCGAGCCAAGCCTGCCATTCGCGGCAAGACCGTTGCCGATACAGCGTCCACGTCCACGTCCACGGCCGCGACCGCGGCCGGATCCCAGGAGGGCGACATGGAGCGTCGCATTTGCGAGGCAGTGTATGAAAGCGTGATGAGCCAGCGGCTGACGCCCGGAACGAAATTGCCCGAGGCGGCCATCTGCGAACTGTTCGGAGTGCCGCGCTCGGTGGCGCGCAAGGCCTTGCAGCGATTGGCGCACGAGCACGTCGTGGACTTGCATCACAATCGGGGCGCCGTGGTGGCAGAACCGACCCCGGAAGACACACGACAAATCTTCCAGGCGCGACGCGCGCTGGAAGCGGCGCTTGTCCCCCTTGCTGCCGCTCGCGCCACCAAGACCGACTATGCGTCTTTGCGCAAGCAATTGCGGGAGGAACATGCCTTGCTGCACCGCGCGGGCCAGCCGGCTTGGGCACGCCAGGCCAGCGCCTTCCACCTGCGGTTGGGCGAGCTGTCCGGCAACGCCATCCTGCAAGGCTACCTGGCGGAGCTTGTGTCGCGGTGTTCGCTCATCGTGGCGTTGTACGAGCCGCCCGGCAATGCCGCGTGCGAACATGGCGAGCACGTACAGATCGTCGATCTGATGGAGAGCGGCGCCGTCGCCGAGGCCGTAAAGATCAATGACAACCACCTGGTGGACTTGGAACGGCGCATCAGCCTGGAGCGTCCCCAGCCCGCGCAAACCCTCGCCCAGATGCTGGGACTGGCCTGATATGGAAATCGATTTCGACGCAATTACCGAATACCAGCGCTACAAGCTCATGGCCAGCCTGATCGTGCCCAGGCCAATCGCGCTGATTACGACCCTGTCCGAAACCGGGGTGGTCAACGCGGCGCCATTCAGCATGTTCAACATGCTGGGCGAGGATCCGCCCATCGTCATGGTCAGCATCAACCGTCTGGAGGACGGCGGCCTGAAGGATACGGCGCGCAATATCGCCCGCGACAAGGAATTCGTCGTGCACCTGACCGACGAGGCGATGGCCGAAAAAATGCACCGCTGCGGCGACCGCCTTCCGGCGGACATCAGCGAGCTGGCTCATGCCGGACTGGATGCCGCGCCCAGCCATCGCGTCAGGCCGCCCCGCATTCTGCAGGCGCCGGTGGCATTCGAGTGCACGCTGTACGAAACAATGGAAACCGCCAGCCGGCAGATTTTTATCGGACAGGTGCGCTGGTTGCATGCGCGTGACGGCCTCGTCGACACGGTGTCGTGGCGGGTGCGCTTGCAGGACTACTTTCCCGTGGGACGTTTTGGCGCGAGCTTCTATGTCACCACGCGCGACCGCTATGCCATCGGCGAAAACGGCGCGCAGCCGGGAACGGTAGCCAGCACTGCCATCGACGAGATCTGAGGCGGCGTCTTCACCACACCGAGTCCTGTTCGCCCGGCGCGCGCAAATGGCGCGCGAAGCGTTGCGACAGGAATTCCACGAACGCCAGCGTCTTGGCTGGCAGGTTCAGGCGTTCGGGGTAGAGCGCGTGGATATCGGCGGCAGGCGTGCGCCAATCGGCCAGCACTACGCGCAAGCGTCCGGCGCGCAGGTGCTCGGCCGTTTCCCATTCCGATCGCATGACGATGCCGTGGCCGTCCAATGCCCATTCCAGGGCGCTCTGGCCGTCGTTGGAACTGACCGGGCCCCGTACTTTCACGGTTTCCGCGCGCGAGCCTGATTCCAGGCGCCAGGTACCGTAGGCCACGTCGTTCTCGCGCACGACGATGCAGCGGTGGCGTTGCAGGTCGCCCGGCGCGCGGGGTTCGCCATGGGTTTCCAGATATCGCGGCGATGCGCACAACACCCGGCGGTTGGAGGCGATTTTGCGCGCGGTCAGGCGCGCGTCGGGCAGGTCGCCAAAGCGGACTGCCACGTCGAACCCTTCCTCGATCAGGTTCAACGGCCTGTCGGTCAGCCGCATCTGCACCTCTACTTCTGGATACTGGCGGACGAAGTCCGACACTGCGGGCACGATGTGGGCGCGGCCGAAACCGAAGGTCGCGTTCAGCCTCAGCAGCCCTTGGGGGCGAGCGCGGGCGCTCGACACCGAGCGTTCCAGCGCTTCCAGGTCAGCCAGGATGCGCCCGCCCTCGGCCAGGTACAGCTCGCCTTCCTGCGTGACGCTGACCCGGCGCGTAGTGCGGTTCAACAGGCGCACGCCCAGGCGCTGCTCCAGCTTGGCCAGCCGCGTGCTTACCGCGGGCGGTGTCAGCCCCAGTTCCCGGGCGGCGGCCGACAGATTGCCGTGCTTGACCACCAGCGAGAAAAAGGCGAGGTCGGATAGGGCGTCCATGCGCTTATTTATAAACCGAATTTAATAAAGCTTTATTTCGATCATTAATTATAAGAACGGGATCGGCTTATACACTGGCCCCACCACTAAAGAGCCGCCTGGCGCGGCCAAACGAGGAGACCAGGAATGAAGATCAACAAAGCGGCCGGCGCCTTGTGCGCAGCCATCGCCGCATCCTGTTGGACCCAGCCGGCCGCCGCCGACGCCTTTCCCCAGCGCGCCGTGACGCTCATCGTGCCATTCGCGCCCGGCGGCAGCGTGGACATCGCCGCGCGCCTGATTTCGGATGCCTGGGGCCGCGCCCTGGGCCAGAGCGTGGTGGTGGAAAACCGCGCTGGCGCGTCCGGCAACATCGGCATGGCCGCGGTGGCACGGGCCGAGCCCGACGGTTACACGCTGGCCGTGAACACCATGTCGCTGGCCATCAACCCCGCGTTGTTCCAGAACATGCCGTTCGACACCCGGAAGGATTTGCGTTCGGTTGGCACCATCGGGACGTCGCAGCACGTGCTCACGGTCACCAACAGCCTGCCGGTGGCCAATGTGAGCGAACTATTGGCTTATGTGCGCGCGCGCCCCGCCAACGACCTGAGCTTTGGATCCGCGGGCACGGGCAGCACCTTCCACATGGCCGCCGAGCTGTTCAAGTCGGTGTCCAAGACGCAGATTCTGCACGTGCCCTACAAGGGCGGTGGCCCGGCCATGGTGGATACGATCAGCGGCCAGGTGCAGATGAGCTTTCCGGTGCTGTCGGCGGCCAAGCCGCAAGTGGACGGCAAGAAGCTCAAGGCCTTGGGCGTGACGGGCACGACGCGTTCGCCGTTGCTGCCCGACGTGCCCACGATCGCCGAGTCCGGCCTGCCGGGCTATGAGTTCAACACCTGGTTCGTCATCAGCGCGCCGGCAGGCACGCCCCAGCCCGTGATCGACACCTTGAACGCCAGGCTCGAACAGGCCTTGCGTTCGCCGGAACTCGCGCAGCGCATGGGCAAGGAAGGTTTTGACCCGCTGATTACTTCGCCCGCCAAGACCGACGCCATGGTCGCCGACGAGATGACGCGTTGGGCGGGCATCGTCAAAGATGCCGGCATCCAGGCCAACTGATCCACAATCGAAGGACGCAAGACATGCCCGGCATGACGTTGTACGACAAACTGGTGGCCAGCCATGAGGTGGCCCGGATCGACGAGGAACACATCCTGCTGTACGTCGACCTGCACATCATGAACGAATACACCAGCCCGCAGGCCTTCAGCGGCCTGGCTGCGCGTGGACGCGGCGTGCTGCGTCCCGGGCAGCAGATGGCGGTGGTGGACCACATCATTCCCACGCATCCAGTGCCGGCGGCGCTGCGCGTGATCGCCGACGACGCGTCCTCGCGCCAGGCGCTCAATCTCAAGCGCAACTGCGACGAACAGGGCATTGCGCTGTTCGACACCACCGACCCGCTGCAAGGCATCGAGCATGTGATCGCGCCCGAGCATGGCATGGTGCTGCCGGGCATGGTGGTGCTGTGCGGCGATAGCCACACCACGACCTATGGCGCGCTGGGTGCTTTGGGCTTTGGCATCGGAACGTCCGAAGTCGAGCACATCCTGGCCACGCAGACGCTCGTGTACCGGGTGGCGCGCAATATGCGTATCCGCGTGGACGGCAGGCTTCCGGCAGGCGTGACGGCCAAGGACCTGGTGATTTGCATCGTGCATCGCATCGGCGCGCAGGGCGCGCGCGGACACGCGGTGGAGTTCTGCGGCGAAGCGATAGCGGCGCTGTCCGCCGAGGCCCGCATGACCCTGTGCAACATGACAGTGGAGGCGGGCGCGCGCGCCGCGCTGATCGCGCCGGACGCCACTACCGAAGCCTATGTCGCCGCGCATGCGCCGGAACTGCGTGGCGAGATGCTGGAGCAGGCGCGCGCCTATTGGGCCACGCTGCGGTCGGACGAGAATGCCGTGTTCGACGCCGAACACGTGCTGGACGCCGCCGCGATGGCGCCTTTCGTCACCTGGGGCACCAGCCCGGACCAGGCCATGCCGGTGGACGGCGTGGTGCCGGATCCGCAGGCCGAGCCCGATGCACTGGCTCGCCTGGCGCTTGAAAAAGCCATGGACTACATCGGCCTGGTGCCCGGCATGCCGATAGCCGGGCTGCCGATAGACCGCGTGTTCATCGGCTCGTGCACCAACGGGCGCATCGAGGACCTGCGCGCGGTGGCGGCGGTGGTGCGCGGGCGCAAGGTCGCCGCGGGCGTTCGGGCCATGGTGGTGCCGGGGTCGGGGGCGGTGCGCGCACAGGCTGAGGCCGAGGGCGTCGCGGCGACCCTGATCGAGGCGGGTTTTGAATGGCGCCAGCCGGGCTGTTCCATGTGCCTGGCCATGAACGACGACGTGCTGAGTCCCGGCGAGCGCTGCGCCTCGACCACCAACCGCAATTTCGAAGGCCGGCAGGGGCGGGCGGGCCGTACCCACCTGATGTCGCCGGCCATGGCCGCCGCCGCTGCGCTAACTGGCCGCATCGTCGACGTCCGCGCCTTGGAGCAATACGCATGACCGCAACGATTGATGGCGTCGCCGCGCCGCTGCCTTTTTCCAATCTGGACACCGACCAGATCATGCCCAAGCAGTTCCTGCGCATCGTCGACAAGGCGGGGCTGGACTGCGGCCTGCTGCATGATCTGCGCTTTGACGAGGGGGGCATGCCCAGGCCCGATTTCGTGCTGAACCAGCCCGCCTATGCCGGCGCATCCATCGTGGTGGCGGGTCCGAACTTCGGCTGCGGCTCCAGCCGCGAGCATGCGGTGTGGGGTCTGCAGCAATTCGGCATCCGCGCGGTGATCGCGCCCAGTTTCGGCGAGATCTTCTACTTCAATGCGGTCAACAATGGCCTGCTGTTGATCAGTCTGGCGCCGGCGGAGATCGACGCCCTGCTCGCCAGGGTGTCCAATACGGCCACCCACCGCGTCAGCATCGACGTGGCCGCCGGACGCGTCGTTGCTGCGGACGGCTGGGAGGCGGGGTTCACGCTGCCTGAGCGGCACCGCCGCATGTATATGCAAGGGCAAGACATGGTGGGCGCATCATTGCAGCAGCTGGACGAGGTGGAGCGTTTCGAGGCCCGCCATTGGGCGCGGCATCCCTGGATGAAAGACTTGGCGCGGCGCGTGCGCGACCGCCTGGACCGAGAGACCCTATGACCGCATTCTTCGACTTGCCCGTGCGCCGCTTCAAAGCCAACGGCATAGAGATTGCCGCGCGCGTCGGCGGTTCGGGCCCGCCGCTCCTGTTGCTGCACGGCCATCCCCAGACCCACGCCATCTGGCACCGGGTCTGGCCGGCGTTGACGCGCCACCGCACCTGCGTGGCAGCGGACCTGCGCGGCTACGGAGACAGCGACAAGCCGGCCGCGTCGGCGGACCATGCAGCCCATTCCAAGCGCGAGATGGCGGCCGACATGGTCGGACTGATGCGCGCCCTGGGACACGAGCGTTTCGAGGTGCTGGCTCATGACCGCGGCGCGCGGGTGGCGCACCGGCTGGCGCTGGATCATCCCGCAGCCGTCAGCCGCATGATGCTGCTGGATATCGCGCCCACGCTGGACATGTACGAAGGCACCACGCGCGCCTTCGCGCAGGCGTATTTCCACTGGTTCTGGCTGATCCAGCCGGCGCCGCTGCCCGAAACCATGATCGAGCGCGACCCGGTGTTCTACCTGCGATCCGTCATGGGCGGGCGGCCTGGCGGACTGGCGCATTTTTCCGCCGAAGCCATGGCGGAGTACGAACGCACCGCGCGCCTGCCCGGCTGGGCCACCGGCATCTGCGAAGACTATCGCGCTTCCGCCACCCTGGACCTGGAGCACGACCGAGCCGGCCGGGCGGCAGGCGAGCGTCTGCGCCTGCCGTTGCGCGTCTTGTGGGGCGAGCGGGGGGCGGTAGGCCGGAATTTCGATGTGCTGGGATTGTGGCGGCGGATTGCCGATGAGGTTTCCGGCGGGCCGCTGCCGGGCGCGCACTATCTGGCGGAAGAATGTCCCGACGCATTGCTGGAACAGGCCGGGGAGTTCTTCGGCTGGCGCCAGGAGCCGCGAGATCCGCCTATGCGGCCTTTCCCCGGGTAACGGCGGCGTCTAGCATCCCGGACGCGGGCAGGCGGCCAAGTCCGGGCGAGACATAGGGCTTTCCAAAAGGGGACATACCGCGGGTGTTACTCTTCACCCGATGAATCAGTACCATGTCGACCTTTCCAAACTGCCCGAAGCCGAAGACGCGCAACGCGCCTTCAAGGCGTCCGATTCGCCTTGCGTGGCGGTTTGTTCCACGCTGTTTGACGATATCTGCCGCGGCTGCGGCCGTACGGCCATGGAAGTCGCCAACTGGGTATTCATGACGGAAGCGGAAAAGCGCGAGGTCTGGGTGCGCATCACGGCGCAAGGGTATCCCCGCCGCAACAATTAGGGCCAGGGCGTATAGGGCGAGCCCGACGCGGGCCGTCGTCTTGGGCATGTCACATAGCGCGGGCTAAATCGCGCTTGTCGCCCACTTCCGGCTCCATCATGCGCATCGTCCTCGTCACGGATGCCTGGCATCCGCAAGTCAATGGCGTCGTCCGCACCTGGACGACCATGCAGCAGATCCTTGGCGAATGGGGCCACGAGCTGATCGTGGTGAACCCGCAGGGCAGCCGCACCGTTCCCGCGCCCTCCGAACCGGACCTGCGCCTGTGCCTGCAGCCCGGAAGGCAATTGCGCCGCATCCTGGGCGACATCGTGCCCGACGCCCTGCATATCGCCACCGAGGGCCCGCTGGGGCTCGCCGCGCGCCGCATGGCGCTGGCGCGCGGCTGGCGCTTCACGACCTCGTTTCACACCATGTTTCCCGACTACCTGCAGGCGCGCATGGGCATCCCGGCGGCCTTGCCCTGGCGCTACCTGCGCTGGTTCCACCGGCCTTCGCAACGCGTGCTCGTGCCTACTCCCACGGTGCGCGACGTGCTCGCGCGGCGCGGATTGGCGAACCTGCGGATCTGGTCGCGCGGCGTGGACCCGCGCAAGTTCCAGCCGGGCGCCGGCCAGGCCTTTCCGGACTTGCCACGTCCTGTGTTCTTGAGCGTGGGGCGCGTGGCGCGCGAAAAGAACCTGGACGCCTTTCTGTCGCTGGACCTGCCGGGCAGCAAGGTGGTGGTCGGGGCCGGGCCGGATGAAGCGCGGCTGAAGAAGCGCTTTCCCGGCGCCATCTTCCTGGGCATGCGACACGACGAGGCCCTGCCTGCGCTCTACGGATCCGCCGACGCTTTTGTATTTCCCAGCCTGACGGACACTTTCGGACTGGTCATGCTGGAGGCCATGGCCTGCGGCACGCCGGTGGCGGCCTTCCGCAGCGAAGCGCCCCTGGCGGTGGTTACCCAGGGCGTCACCGGTTTCCTGGACGAGGACCTGGCCCATGCCTGCCGCGCGGCCTTGTCGCTGGACAGGCACGCGGTGCGTGGGCTTGCACTGACCCGCAGCTGGGACTCGGTTGCGTCCGGGCTGCTGGCTGCACTGGTGCCCTTGGACGGGAGCGCTCGTGGCGCCGGGCACGACGAGGTGCCAGGCGCACCGGAAGGGAGCGGGCTGCCGGGACGCTCGCCGGCCGAAATGCCCGCCAGGGAGCCAGGGGTTTGATCCCTGACGCGCGGTTCCCGGGTACAATGCCCGGCAATCCTGAGGAGCGTTGCGACGACCCTGCGGTTCCCGCCAGCCAGCCTGGCAAGCGGAACCAGGCTCGCCAGGCTCAGGAATCCTTGTTCAAGCGGCGCGCCTTGCGCGGCGCTACAGCAACGGCGCTCACCTTTGTCGCATATGGCGGGAAAGGCGAGCACTCGACTGTCGTGGTGTCTTCGCGTGTCCGGCCATATCCTGCGCCGTTCGTATTTCACGTGGAGCCTACACACCATGAACGCTGTGACCGATAAATCCTTCTCCGACTACCTCGTCGCCGATATGTCGCTGGCCGGCTGGGGCCGCCGCGAACTCGCCATCGCCGAAACCGAAATGCCCGGCCTGATGGCCATCCGCGAGGAATTCGCCGCCAAGCAGCCGCTCAAGGGCGCGCGCATCGCCGGCAGCCTGCACATGACCATCCAGACCGGCGTGCTGATCGAAACGCTGGTGGCGCTGGGCGCTGAAGTGCGCTGGGCCTCGTGCAACATCTTCTCCACGCAGGACCACGCCGCCGCGGCCATCGCCGCGTCGGGCACGCCGGTCTTCGCCGTCAAGGGCGAGACGCTGGAAGAATACTGGCAGTACACCCACAAGATCTTCGAATGGCCCAATGGCGAAAACGCCAACATGATCCTCGACGACGGCGGCGATGCCACCTTGATGCTGCACCTGGGCACCAAGGCCGAGAAGGACATCTCGGTGCTGGCCAACCCGGGCAGCGACGAAGAGCGCATCCTGTTTGCCACCATCAAGGAAACGCTCAAGCGCGATCCCAAGTGGTATTCGACCCGCCTGGCCCTGATCAAGGGCGTGACGGAGGAAACCACCACCGGCGTGCATCGTCTCTACCAGATGTCGCAAAAGGGTGAGCTGGCCTTTGCCGCCATCAACGTCAACGACTCGGTCACCAAGTCCAAGTTCGACAACCTGTACGGCTGCCGCGAATCGCTGGTTGACGGCATCAAGCGCGCCACCGACGTGATGGTCGCTGGCAAGATCGCCGTGGTGGCCGGATACGGCGACGTGGGCAAGGGCTGCGCCCAGGCGCTGGCCGCGTTGCGCGCCCAGGTCTGGGTCACCGAAGTCGATCCGATCTGCGCCCTGCAGGCCGCCATGGAAGGCTTCAAGGTCGTGACCATGGAAGACGCCGCCGCGCATGGCGATATCTTCGTCACCGCTACCGGCAACTACCACGTCATCACGCGCGAGCACATGAACGCCATGAAGGATCAGGCCATCGTGTGCAACATCGGCCACTTCGACAACGAAATCGACGTCGCCAGCCTGGCCGACTGCAAGTGGGAAGAGATCAAGCCGCAAGTCGACCACGTCATCTTCCCGGACGGCAAGCGCATCATCCTGCTGGCCCAGGGCCGCCTGGTGAACCTGGGTTGCGCCACCGGCCACCCGTCGTTCGTGATGTCGTCGTCGTTCGCCAACCAGACGATCGCCCAGATCGAGCTGTTCACGCGCAACGAAGCGTACACGTCCGGCCAGGTCTACGTGCTGCCCAAGCACCTGGACGAGAAGGTCGCCCGCCTGCACTTGAAGAAGCTGGGCGTCAAGCTGACGACCCTGCGCAAGGATCAGGCCGACTACATCAACGTGCCCGTGGAAGGCCCCTACAAGCCCGAACACTACCGCTATTGATGGTTGTAGCAAAATAGGGAGGTGCCGCGCCATGTCGGCGCGGGCTTTCCGGTCTGCGGGATCCCTGTCGCGATTGCATCGCCGCGGCAGGGCCGACGGACTCACAACAGGAGGTCGAACATGGCATTGATACTCGTCTGGATCCTGAACGCGGTGGCCTTGCTGGCCGTTGCCTACCTGCTCCCCGGCATTACCGTGGCCAGCTTCGGATCGGCGCTTATCGCCGCGCTGGTGCTGGGCTTGGTGAACATGCTGGTCAAGCCGGTGCTGGTGCTGCTGACGCTGCCCATCACGATCGTCACTCTCGGTCTCTTCCTCATCGTCATCAACGCTTTGTTGTTCTGGTTCGTCGGCTCCGTGCTGAAGGGCTTCCAGGTCAACGGGTTCTGGTGGGCCGTGGGTGGTGCGATCCTGTACAGCATCATCTCTGGCCTGCTGACCAAGCTGATTCCCTGAATGTAGTTAGGGCTCCCCCCGAAGCGCTGCGCGCTCCCCCCTCCAGGGGGCATGCCAGCGGACCGGCAAAGCCGGCTCCGCGGCATCCCGATGGGGAGGAGCCCGTTACATGCGATGCGCGTAGCGCCATGGATAACTGATAATGTCCGATTCGATTTCTCCAGCATTCAGTCTGGAATTCTTTCCCCCGCGCGACCTGGCTGGCCAAGAGCGGCTGGTGCGAGCAGCCAAGCAGATGCTGGCCATCCAGCCCAAGTACGTCAGCGTGACCTTCGGCGCGGGCGGTTCCACCCGTGCCGGCACCGCGGATGCCGTGCGCACGCTGCGCAACCTGGGCTGCGAGGCGGCGCCGCACCTGTCATGCGTGGGCGCCAGCCGCCAGGACCTGCGGGATATCCTCCAAGCCTATAAGAACGATGGCGTGCGGCGCGTGGTGGCCCTGCGCGGCGACCTGCCCTCGGGCATGGGCGGCGATGCCGGGGAACTGCGCTACGCCAATGAACTGGTGTCGTTCATCCGCGAGGAAACGGGCGATTGGTTCCACATCGAAGTGGCGGCCTATCCCGAGATGCATCCCCAGGCGCTGAATCCCTCGGCGGACCTGGACCATTTCGTGAACAAGGTGAAGGCTGGCGCCGACGCTGCGATCACGCAGTACTTTTTCAATGCCGACGCCTATTTCGACTTTGTCGACCGGGCGCAGGCCAAGGGCGTGAACGTGCCTATCGTGCCAGGCATCATGCCCATCACGAATCACACGCAGTTGCTGCGCTTCTCTGAAATGTGCGGCGCGGAAGTGCCGCGCTGGATCCGTCTGCGCCTGGCCGAATTCGGCGACAACAAGGCCTCCATCCGCGCCTTCGGGGTGGATGTGGTGACCGAGCTGTGCCAGACGCTGCTGGACAACGGCGCGCCGGGCCTGCACTTCTACACCTTGAACCACGCGGAAGCGCCGATGGCCGTGTGGAAGGAACTGTCGTTGCAAGCCTGACGGCAACGCGCCTGCATGGCGCGGTAGCGGCCAAGCCCACCCTTGCGGGTGGGCTTTTCTTTGGATCCGCGCCGGCCGTTTATTCCGGCTGGATACCGGCTTGGCGGATCTGCTGGCCCCAGGCGTCATACTGGGCGCGCACGAATTGCTGCAAAGGGTCTCCCGTGGCCAGATCAGGCTCCATGCCCATGGCCCGCAGCTTTTCCTGGACGGCTGGCTCACGCATCGTCGCGGTCAGCTGTTCCGACCACCATCTTGCGGCTTCGGGAGCGAGGCCCGCGGGGCCGGCCACGCCGATCCATCCGGTCAGGTCCAGGCTGCCCATGCCCAGCTCCTGGGCTGTCGGGACGGCGGGCAGGATGGTGGAGCGCTTGCTGGATACCAGGGCTACGGCGTTCAAGTTACCCGCGCGGATCTGCGGCAGGACGGCGCCGAGATCGGCGGCCACGAAATCGATGCGTCCACCCAGCAGGTCGGTCACTGCGGCCGGCTGGCCCTTGTAGGGCACGCCCAGCACGTCCGCACCCGCAGCGCGGCTGAAGGCCGCGGCCACGACCTGGCCCGTGCCCGAACCGTAGCCGCTGGTGACCGCGTTAGGCTTGGCCTTGGCCGCCGCCACCAATTGGCGCGCATCTCCATGCTGGCCGGCGGCGCGCGTAACGATGACCACGTCGAAGCGGACCACGCGTCCAACCTGGGTGAAATCCTTCATCGCGTCGTAGCGCTGGAAAGCTTTGGACAGATACGGACCGGACGAACTGGTGGCGCTGGAGCTCGGCATCATGGTGTAGCCGTCTGGCGCGGCCCGCGCCACGGTGTCCACGCCCAGCACGCCGAGCGCGCCGGGCTTGTTTTCGACGATGATCTGCGCGCCGCTGCGGGTGCGGATATCGTCGAGCACCACGCGCGAAACGTTGTCGATGGTGCTGCCGGCGGGAAAGCCGACGACGAAGTGGATGGGCTTATCCGCCTGCGGGTAGCTCGACGCGCCCGAGCTGGCTGCGCCGGCCAGCGCGGGCAGACAGAGCGTAGCGGCGATCAAGGCGGATTGGATATTGTTTTTCATGGTTGTCTCCTCGTGCTTGGAACCGGGACTCAGGACGCCCGGCCGGCCTGGGCTTCCGCCAGGATCTCGGCCGTGTGTTCGCCCAGTCCGGGCGGGTGCCGCCGGATTTCGGCGGGCGTGCGGCTGAAGCTGACGGGCAGGCCCGCCTGGATCAGGCGCCCTTCGGTGGGGTGCTCGGATTCATGCCAAAAACCCGTGGCGCGCAAGTGCGGGTCGGCCAGCAACTCCTCGAAGTCGTTGACCGGCGCATACGGAATGTCGACGGTAGCCAGCAGCTCGGTCCATTCTGCGGTGGTGCGCTCGCGCAGCACCCTTTCCACGTAGCTGTACAGCTCGGGGAAATGCTTGCTGCGGCTGTTGAGCGTCAGGTAGCGCGGATCCTGCGCCATCTCGGGATTGCCGGCCAGCGCAAAGAAGCGTTGCCACTGCGGCGTGGTGTAGGGCACCACGCTCATGTAGCCGTCGCGCGTGCGGAAAGGGCGCCGGTACTCATTGAGCAGGCGCGAGTAACCCGCCGGGCCTTCAGGCGGCACGAAGGTCAGTCCGGCCAGGTGCTCCGGCGCCAGGAAGGCCACCATGCACTCAAACATCGGCACTTCCACGGCCTGGCCGCCCGCGCCGCGTTCGCGGGCCAGCAGGGCGCTGGTGACGGCGTTGGCGACGTACAGCGCCACCACCTTGTCGGCAACCACGGAGTTGACGTAGCGCGGCGCGTCCGCGCCCGCGCCGCCCTGCAGCCATGCCATGCCGGAGGCCGCCTGGATGGTGTCGTCGATGGCGGCGCGTCCGGCATAGGGGCCTTGCTCCGAATAGCCATAGCAGGCGCAATAGACCAGCTGCGGAAAGCGCGGCTGCAGCGTCGCGTAATCCAGGCCCAGGCGGCGCATCGCCGGGGCGCGCATATTGGAAATAAAGACATCGGCGCCGCCGATCAGCGCGTCCAGCTGGGCGCGGCCTTCGGTGGTCTTGGCGTCGATCACCGCGCTGCGCTTGTTGCGATTCAGGTTCAGATGGGTATGGCTCATGGCGGCGTGGCGCTGGGGCGTGACGTGGCGGAACACGTCGCCCTCGGCGGATTCCACCTTGATCACGTCGGCGCCCATATCGCCCAGCATCTGGGTGGCCATGGGCCCCATGCCGACGCTGGTCATGTCGACGACGCGTATGCCGTGCAGTGGTCCGGGCATGGTCAATCCTCCCCCAGCAGGCGGTGCGCCAGGCGCAGATGCGGCCGGTCGATCATCTTGCCGTCCAGCCGCAAGGTGCCCGCGCCTGGGTTGGCGGCGAATGCGGCGATGACCGCGTGGGCCCACTGCAACTGGCCGTCGTCCGGACTCAGCGCCGCGTTGACGGCGTCGACGTGGCGCGGATGGATGGCCATCTTGCCGACGAAGCCGTCGCGGAAGGCTTCGCCGGCCTCGGCCGCCAAAACCTCTGGCGCGTCCAGGTCGACGCAGACCGTGTCGATGGCGCGCACGCCGGCCGCCGCGGCTGACATCAGGCACAGCGATCGCGCCAGGCGGAAGGGTTCGGTGTAGCGGCCGGCATCGCGATTGCGCAGCGCGCCGACGTCGGCGGCCAGGTCTTCCGCGCCCCAGGACAGTCCCCACAGCCGCGGCGTGGCGTCGCGGTAGTCGTGCAGGCCGAAGAGGGACTGGGCGGTCTCGGTGACGATGGCAAGGATGCGCGTGGCGCCTGGGGCCGTGCCGGCCGCTGCCTCGAAGGCGTCCAGGTAGTGCGATAACTGCAGCAGGCCAGCGCGGCCCGCACACTTGGGCAGCACGATGCCGGAGGGGGCGGCGGGCATCACGGCCGCCAGATCGGCCAGGGCGTCGTCGCCCTCCAGCGCGTTGATGCGCACCCATAGCTGCTTGCCTGCCGAGCCCCGTTCCAGCATGGAGCGGACTTCCTTGCGTGCCGCGGCTTTCTGGTCGGGTGCGACGGAGTCTTCCAGGTCCAGGATCAGGGCATCGGCGGCGCTGGCGGCCGCATGATCGAATTTGCGCCCGGAATCGCCGGGCACGAACAGCAGAGAGCGAGTCATCGTGATCCTCCTGAGCGGCGCCGGGCTCAGGCCGGGCGCTTGCGCATCAGCGCCGAACGCTTGCACGTGGCCACGACTTCATCACGATGGTTGAGCGCGGTGTGCTCGAACTCGACGATGCCGGCGTTGGGACGGGATTTGCTTTCGCGCACTGACAGCACGCGAGTGCGCACGTGAAGGGTGTCGCCCGCGAAGACGGGTTTCGGGAAGTTCACGTCGGTCATGCCAAGGTTGGCGACCGTGGTGCCCAGCGTGGTGTCGTTGACCGTCATGCCGATCAGCAGGCCCAAGGTGAACAGGCTGTTGACCAGAGGCTTGCCGAACTCCGTCTGCGCCGCGAAATGCGCGTCCAGGTGCAGCGGCTGCACGTTCATCGTCAGGGAGCTGAACAGCACGTTGTCCATTTCGGTCAGGGTGCGGGTCCAGGCATGTTCGAACGCCTGCCCGGGCGAAAACTGTTCGTAATAAAGGCCAGCCATGTTCCTTCCTTCAAGAAGTGAGCGCCGGGCAGTCGCCCGGTTGTCGAGCGCCCGCAATCGGGATCCGGCTTGCGTTCTTGCTCTTGAACAAAAGTTTATAGATATGAACTCAAGCGAGCAATGGATTTTGCTTTGGCGTAAACCCGCAGCAAACGGGGGGCGCGGCATTGCGCCCCGAGGCATGAGCCGCAGGGCGAATGAGACAAAGGGGGACTGGCAGGCGCCTGCATGAAGCGCCTGGGGAGGGGATGGGCCTTAGTACGCCGGCACGGCGGGGGCCTGGCTGTCGATGCGCTGAGTCAGGTCGCGGCTGGCGGCGAGCAGGGTCTGGCCGATGAGGTCGGCGCGGGCGGCGGAACGGTCCAGGGGTGCGCCGACCACCAGCGCCAGCACGGCGCCGTACAGGACCAGGGGTGCGGCGACCGACAGGGTGTCAGCCTGGTGTTCCGCAAGATTGACGTGCCAGCCCCGGTTGGCTTCGGCGTCGATAAGTTGCAGCAGCTGCTTGTGGGTCTTGACCGTCTTGCCGGTATAGCGATCCAGGGTCAGGCGAGCGGCCAGCGCTTCGCGGTCGGCGGCCGGCATGGCGCCCAACAAGGCGCGTCCGGAGGCGGACGCATGCAGCGGCTTCAATTGGCCGACCCTGGCGGTGAAGCGCACGATGCGTTCGGGCTCGGCGACGTCCAGGTAGACCACGTGGTCGCCGGACCGTTGCGCCAGGATCAGGGTCTCGCCCAGCTCGTCGCGCAGCGCTTCCAGCGTGGGCCGGATGCGCGTGGTCAGTTGGTCGTGTTCGGCGACGGTCCGGGCTTCGTTCAGCCAGCGGCGGGTCAGGTAATAGCGGCCAGCCGTCAGGTGCGCGTAGCCGTCGCCTTCCAGGGTGTCGAGCAAGGCCAGGCAGCTGGACTTGGGGATGCCCAGCCCGGCTGCAATCTGCGACAGCGTGGCAGGCGCCCGCGTCGCAGCGAAGAATTGCAGAATGTCCAGGACGCGCCTGGCGCTTTTTACGTCGTTCGTGCTCATGCACGGGAATATATATTCATGAACGGGCAGCGGCAACCGCCGCTGCCCCCCTGCGCAATCAGTCCGCGTATACACCCGCCTTGCGGATGATGCCGCCCCATTTGTCGACCTCGGATTGCAGCCAGGTCTGCAGGCCCTGCGGAGTCTGTTTGGATTCCGGCACGATCTCGGCGCCCAGCTCCGCCATCTTTTGCGTGAAGGCGGGATCCTTCAGCGCGGCGCGCAAGGCTTCGTTGAACTTGGCGACGGCCTCGGGCGGCGTGCCCTTGGGCGCGTACACGCCATGCCACACCTTGACCTCGAAGCCCTTCAGGCCGTTCTCCTGCAGGGTCGGCGCATCGGGCAGCGTCTTGATGCGTTCGAGCGTGGTGACGCCGTAGAGCTTCACGCGATCCGCCTTGATCTGGGGAATGGTCTGGGTGGTCTGGTCGCACAGCACGTCCACCTGGCCTCCGAGCAGCGCGGTCATGGCTGGCGCCGTGCCGGCATAAGGCACGGTGGTGAACTGCACGCCCAGCGATTCCTGCAGCAGCATGCCGCACAGCTGTGACACCGCGCCCAGGCCGGCGTTTGCCAGGTTGATCTTGTTGCCGTTTTCCTTGGCGTACTTGATGAAGTCTTTCATGCCGTCCGCGGGCAGGTCCTTGCGGCCCAGCAGCGTCATCGGCACGTCTGCAACCTGGCCCACGTAGGCGAAGTCCGTCAACGGATTGAACGACAGCTTGCGGTATAGCGCAGGCGCGGTGGCCATGCCGTTATGGTGGATCAGGAAGGTATAGCCATCTGGCGCGGCGCGCGCCACGTGCTGCGAGGCGAGCGTGCCGCCGGCGCCGGTGCGGTTTTCGATGATGATGCTCTGGCCCAGCGTTTTGGACATGGACGCGCCCAGGCTGCGCGCCACGACGTCCGTGGGGCCGCCCGCCGCGAACGGCACGACCAGCGAGATGGGATGGTTAGGATAGGCGCCTTGGGCGCCGGCGTTGCCAGAGGCCAGGCAGGACAGGGCCAGCAGGGGCCAGGCCGCGCGCTTGAGCGCGCGCGCATAGATAGGGGGCATGTCTCGCTCCTTGTGGTTCTGTGAGGGCCCCCAAGGCAAAGCATGACGGCCGGGCACCAGTTTGGCGCGCTGGCGCCCGGATGAGAATTCGCAGTTCCGCAAGCCTGGTTTCGGTTGCTGGAAAGGAGGGTTTACGCGCAATGGCGATCGCGCAAGAACAAACGCCCGCAGCAACCTGGCAGTTGCCTGCGGGCGTTTGGCGCTGACGGCGAGGCCGCGTCCCTAATTTGCCTGGTCTTTGCCCGGGTCTTGCGCCAGCACCTGCGGCGCGCTGTAGCTGGGCGCCGGCGCGTCCACGGGTTCGGCGCGCAGCGGCTGGTGCACGCGGCTGGGCGGCACCAGCGAGTCCGGGGCGTCGGGATTGGTCCACAGCGGGTCCGGAATCTCGGCGAAGACCTGGCGCAGCCGTTCGCCCCAGGTGCCGCGGATCATGCGGAAGTATTCGTTGTGCTCATCGATGCTGGCGAAGTGCGTGACGCGCAGCGAATGGGTGTCGTAGACCAGCAGATCCAGCGGCAGACCCACCGAGATGTTCGAGCGCAGCGTGGAATCCATGGAGATCAGGGCGCACTTGGCGGCTTCGTCCAGCGAGGTATCGGGACGCAGCACGCGGTCCAGGATGGGCTTGCCGTACTTGGCCTCGCCGATCTGGAAGTACGGGCATTCCTGGCCGGCTTCGATGAAGTTGCCGGCCGAATACACCTGGAAGAGCCGGCAGCGTTCGGCGCCGATCTGGCCGCCGAAGATCAGGTTGACGTTGAAGTCCACGCCCTGCTCGCGCAAGGCCGGGGCTTCGTGGTGATAGACGTCGCGCACCGCAGCGCCGACACGGCGGGTGGCCTCGAACATATCGGGCGCATTCCAGACGGTTTCGCCGCCTTCGTGGTGCTGGCGCGCCAGCGCATTCAGCACGGCCTGGCTTACTGCCAGGTTGCCCGAGCTCATCAGCACCATCACGCGGTCGCCCGGACGCTCGAAGACGGTCATTTTGCGGAAGACGCTGATCTGGTCGACCCCGGCATTGGTGCGGGAGTCGGACAGGAAGACCAGGCCGGAATCAAGGCGGGCTGCGACGCAGTAGGTCATGATCGGAAATAGGGAAAACCACGCCGCATTGTATTGCGGCGCGGCAGACCGGATGTTACTGCTGGGCGGCGGTCTGGACCTGCACGCTGACCTCCATGGATTCCTGGCCGCCGCCGCTGCGCACGCCGCGCACCGGCGAGGCCGAGTCATAGTCCCGCGCCACAGCCAGCCGGCAATGGCAGTCGGAGGCGAACTGGCGGTTGGTGATGTCCACGCTGGTCCAGCCCACGTCGGGCAGCCAAACGTCCGCCCAGGCATGGCTGGCGGCGTGCTCGGCGGTGGTGTACAGGTAGCCGCTGACGTAGCGGGCGGGCACGCCCAGGCCGCGCACGCAGGCCAGGAACAGGTGGGCGTGGTCCTGGCAGACGCCATGGCCCATCGCCAGCACCTGGTTGGCGGCGGTGGTGACGTCGGTGGTGCCGGGTTCGTACGCGACGCGGTCGCTGACCGCCGTAGCCAGGGCCAGGATGTCGTCGGGCGTATGCAGTCCGTTGGGCAGCGCCTCGCGCACAAAGGCCATGATGGTGTCGTCGGCCTGGGTCAGCGGCGTCTGCACGCAATAGGCGTGCACCGGCAGGCGGCTGTCCTCGCTGCCCAGCAGGCCGCGTTCCAGCGGCGCCACCAGCACCTGTCCGACTACGCGCAGTTCGATGTCGGTGTGAGGTTGGTTCAGGGTGAGCGTATGCGTGATGTTGCCGTAGGCGTCCACCTGCTTGTCCAGTTCGCCGGGCGCTTCGATGTGCCAGCGCAGCACGCGCTGGTGTTCGTCGTCGCGCGGGGTCAGGCGCAGGGTCTGGATGCTATAGGCGACCGGTGAGGTGTAGCGGTAATGCGTAACGTGCGTGATGATCTGTTTCATTCCGGTCTCCAGGCTATGACAGCGGCACCAGGAAGTCCTGGCTGATCCGGTTGCCCAGATCGTTGATGCGGTCGAGGAAGTGCTCCAGGTACTGGTGCAGGCCGCTGTCCAGGATGTCTTCGACGCGGCCGTATTGCAGTTCGGCGCACAGCATGCCGGCGCGCCTCTCGGTTTCGGTCGAGCGCTGGTTGGATACGCGCGCCAGGTCGTCGGCAACGGCGCGCATCGAGGCCAGCAGCGAACGCGGCATGTCGCCGTGCAGGATCAGCAGCTCGGCGACGCGGTCGGGGGTGATGACGTCACGGTACACCTTGCGGTAGATCTCCAGCCCCGAGACCGAGCTGAGCAGCGCCGACCAGCGGTAGAACTCGCTTTGCAGGGCTGCCGCGCCGGCGGGGTCGGCGCGGCCGTCATTGCCGTTGGCGCCGCGTTCGTGGAACTTCACGTCCAGCATGCGCGCGGTGTTGTCGGCGCGTTCCAGGTGCATGCCGATGCGAAGGAAGTACAGCGCCTCGTCTTCCAGCATGGTGCCGATCGTGACGCCGCGGGCCAGGTGCGAACGGAACTTCACCCATTCGAAGAACTCGCCCGGATTGCGTTCCAGCAAGCCGGTATGCAGATGCTTCAGCAGTTCCAGCCAGGTGGTGTTGTAGGTCTCCCAGACCTCCGTGGTGAGGCTGCCGCGCACGGCGCGCGCATTCTCGCGGGCCGCGCGCATGCAGGAATAGATCGACGAGGGGTTCTCGGGGTCGCGCACCATGTACTGCAGCACGTCGTGCGGCGAGATGGACGCGTACTTGCTCTGGTACAGGCCCTGTAGCTCGGAGATGCGCAGCACGCCCAGCCACGAGCCCTCGCGCGTTTGCGCATCTTGCGGCAGCAGCGACATCTGCAGGTTCACGTCGAGCATGCGGGCGGTGTTTTCAGCGCGCTCGGTATAGCGGCACATCCAGAACAGGTTGTCGGCGGTTCGGCTCAGCATGTTCAGTCCTCCTCCAGCACCCAGGTGTCTTTGGTGCCGCCGCCCTGGCTGCTGTTGACCACCAGCGAGCCCTCGGTCAGCGCCACGCGGCACAGGCCGCCCGGCACGGTGCGGATGTCCTTGCCGCACAGCACATAGGGACGCAGGTCCACGTGGCGCGGCGCCACGCCCGATTCCACATAGGTCGGGACAGTGGACAGCGCCAGCGTCGGCTGCGCGATGTAGTTGGCGGGGTTGGCGCGCACGCGCGCCTTGAACGCCTCGACTTCGGCGCGCGAAGCCGACGGGCCCACCAGCATGCCGTAGCCGCCTGAACCGTGCACTTCCTTCACTACCAGTTCGTGCATGTGTGCCAGCACGTGCGACAGTTCGTCGGGCCGGCTGCACCGCCAGGTGGGGACGTTGGACAGCACCGGTTCCTCGTTCAGGTAGAAGCGGATCATGTCCGGCACGTACAGATACGTGGACTTGTCGTCGGCGATGCCGGTGCCGATGGCGTTGGCCAGCGTGACGCGGCCGGCGCGGTAAACCGACAGCAGGCCGGGCACGCCCAGTGCGGAGTCGGCGCGAAACGACAGCGGGTCGAGGAAGTCATCGTCCAGCCGGCGGTAGATGACGTCCACCTTGCGCGGGCCTTGCGTGGTGCGCATGTAGACGGTGTTCTGTTCGACGAACAGGTCCTGGCCCTCGACCAGTTCCACCCCCATCTGCTGCGCCAGGAAGGCGTGTTCGAAGTACGCGGAGTTGTACATGCCCGGTGTCAGCACCACCACGGTAGGGGCGTCCGCGCCATGCGGCGCCACTTCGCGCAGATTGTCCAGCAGCAGATCGGGGTAATGCGCCACCGGCTCCACCTTGATGCGGCTGAAGGCGTCCGGCATCAGCCGCATCGACATCTTGCGGTTCTCCAGCATGTAGGACACGCCCGACGGAACGCGCAAATTGTCTTCCAGTACGTAGAACTCGCCTGCGCCGGCGCGCACGATGTCCACGCCGGCGATGTGGCAGTAGATGTCCTCCGCCACGTCCACGTCCTGCATCTCGGGACGGTACTGGGCGTTCAGGAACACCTGTTCGGCGGGGATGACCCCCGCTCGCACGATGTCGTGCCCGTGATAGATGTCGTGGATGAACATATTGAGCGCGCGCACCCGCTGTTTCAGGCCGGCTTCCAGCAGGCGCCACTCGTCGGCGGGGATGATGCGTGGGATCAGGTCGAAGGGGATGAGGCGTTCGGTACCGGCGGCGTCGCCCGCCACCGAGAATGTGATGCCCACCCTGCGAAAGCTCAGGTCCGCCTCCAGGCGGCGCGCGGCCATGGCCTGCGCGGACTGCTCGTCGTGCCAGTGCTCGAAAGCCTGGTAGTGGGAGCGTATGCCGCCAGCGCTGTCGCGCATTTCGTCATAGGCGGCGGGACGGGATGATCTGTCCTTCATGGCTCCTCCGGTACTGGTGCCGGCGGCTGGCTTGCGCGCGACCGCCGTCCGGCCGATATCCGGCCGGTGTAATGGATTAAGCAACCCGCATGCCAGCCTGGCTGGCATGGGCGGGGGCGCCCCTCGGGATCAATATCCTCCGAAGGGCGTTACGGCGCCATCGCCGCAGCGGTTGAGGCCGGGGATGGCGAGCACGCCAGGCGCGGACTGGCCGGGGCGGGCGGGTTGAACGGGGTCAGTCGGACTGGCGCGGAAAAGCCTGGCCAGGAGAAGTGGGCAGCGCCTGCGGCGCTGTCGAGGGGAGGCGCGCAACGATGCGCGGGTGCTGCGTGATGGGGCCGGGCCGAAGCCCGGCGGCCTTGCTTATGTTAGGACTTGCACTGTTTTGGTGCAAGCCGGCGGGCAAAGCTGGTGCGTCAGTTCATGCGGAAGCTGTGCAGCGTGGCGCCGCCGGTGCCGCCTTGTTCCAGCGGCGCCTGGGGCACCCAGCCATCCTGGGTCAGCACCGCGTCCAGCGGGTAGTCGTGGGCGGCGGGTTCATAGCCGGCGTCCAGTTCGCCGCAGCTCCAGGCGATGCCGATGGTAATGAAGGGGTGGCCGCGCTCGCGCAGCGCAGCCAGGGTGCGGTCGTAATAGCCGCCGCCATAGCCCAGGCGGTCGCCCTGTTCGGTGTAACCCAGGGTGGGCACCAGTACGACGTCGGGCAGCAGTTCGGCACCCGCGACCGGTTCCTGGATGCCGTAGGGACCGGCCCGCAATTCGGCCTCTGGCGTCCAGGGCAGGAAGGCCAGGGGCGCGTTGCGTTCGCGCACCACGGGCAGCGCCACGGCCACGCCGTTTTCAACCCACTGCTGGAGCAGGGGGCGCAGGTCGGGCTCGTCGGCCATGGGCCAGAACGCGGCCACGGTGGCCGGCGCGGGACGGCCCGCGCGCACGGCCTCGTCACGGGCGACGTTCAGCCAGGTGAACAGCCGGGCGCGCATGAGCAGGCCGCCGCGGCTACGCTGGTCTTCCGGCAGTTCTGCACGCAGTTTTCGCAATCGCGCGCGTAGCTGTACTGCGGTATCCTCTGGAGTATTTTGCGTAGTCATGCTGTGGCGGTAAGAGGGATGGACAAATGATGGCGAACGTGCGGACGCATGCGGATGAACATGTGGATTGCCGGCATGCTGGCGTACGGCAAGGCCAGTGTATGAGGGACAGGGCATGACACAGACTCTGCAACCCGGACGGTATCAGAAAACCGCGCGGAAATCCGGGGCCGCCACCACTCTGGAAGCCGCTCCCGGCCTGCGCCGCTGGCTGCCGCTCCTGGCACTGTTCACCGCGGCCTGTGCGCCGGTGGACGCGCAACAGCGCAGCGCGGCGGTCAACACCCAGCCCCAGCCTCAGCCGACCGTACAGGCTGCGCAACCCGCCATTTCCGTGCCGCCTGCGGTGCTGGCTGGCCTGCCGCCGACTTCCCAGACGCCCGCGTTGGCCGCCGTGGTCGCCGCCCGCGAAGCCATGAATCGCAAGCAGTGGTCCGTACTGGGTGCGCTGGTGCCTCAGGCCAAGCCGGATCCGCTCGGCATGTATCCCGAATATTGGCTGCTGCGCTACCAATTATGGACCCCGCCCGCCACGGGCCGGCCCACTGCCGAGCTGCAGAAATTCATCAGCGGCAATTCCGACGCCTATCTGGCCGACCGCCTGCGCGGCGACTGGTTGCTGGCCGCGGCCCGCAGCGGGGACTTCGAAACCGTGCGCAAGCTCGCGCCGGTGAAGAACAGCAATGCGCAGATCGAATGCGCCATCCTCGATGCCAAGCACATGACCGGGCAGCGGGCCACGGCGGCGCAGGCCGCGGCCGTGTTCGCGCCGGGCGGCGCCTGCTGGGCGCTGTACGACCAACTGGTCGCCGACGGCATCATGGGCTGGGAACAGCTGGAGCCCCAGCTGCGCGACGCCATCGAGGCCAACAAGACCGCCGACGCGCGCAAGTTCGCGCAGTACATGTTCGAGCCGGCCGACCTGAAAACCTATGACTTGCTCATGAAGGATCCCATGAAGTGGCTGACGCGCCAGAGCCGTCAGCCCGTGGGCCGCAACGAGAAGGAACTGGTGACCATCGCCTTGGCGCGCCTGGCGCGTTCCGACGTCAGCGTGGCTGATTCCTATCTGCGCCGCGAATGGGGCAAGTCCGGCGACTGGTCCAAGTCCATGGCCAAGTCGAACCTGGCCTGGGTGCGCGGCCAGTACGCGCTGGTGGCCGCGCTGAACCTGGATAGCCGCGCCGACGACTGGTACCACGAGGCCGGCCACATCCGCATGACGGAGTACAACGCCGCCTGGAAGGTGCGCGCTGCCTTGCGCCAGCCCAAGATCGACTGGAAGTGGGTCATCGAATCCATCGACCAGATGCCCGCCTCGCAGCAGGCCGATTCGTCCTGGATCTACTGGAAGGCGCGCGGCCAGGCGGCACGCGGCAACAAGGAACAAGCTGCCGCCGCCTACGCTAGCATTGCCGACCGCTTCGACTTCTACGGCCAGCTCGCGGCCGAGGAACTGGGCCGGCGCATTACCGTGCCGCCGCGCCCGGCGCCTATCAGCGACCAGGAAATCACCGAGGCCCGCGCCAACCCCGGCCTGCGCCGCGCGATCCAGCTCTTCCGCCTCGGCTGGCGCGCCGAGGCCGTGCCGGAATGGAACTTCTCGCTGCGCGGCATGAGCGACCGCCAACTGATGGCCGCCGCCGAGCTGGCGCGCGCCGAGAACATCTACGACCGCGTGGTCAACACCTCCGACCGCACGGAAAAAGAGTTCGACTTCAGTCAGCGCTTCATTGCGCCCTTCGAGGGCCGCGTCACCGCCAAGGCCAACGCCATCGCGCTGGACCCGGCCTGGGTGTACGGCCTGATCCGCCAGGAATCCCGCTTCATCATGGACGCGCGCTCGCACGTGGGCGCCTCCGGCCTGATGCAGTTGATGCCGGCTACGGCCAAGTGGGTCGCGGGCAAGATCGGCATGAGCAATTTCACGCCCGACAGCGTCAACGATTTCGACACCAATACCGAACTCGGCACCAACTACCTGAATATGGTCCTGCGCGACCTGAACGGTTCGCAAATGCTGGCCAGCGCCGGCTACAACGCCGGTCCGCGCCGTCCGCACAACTGGCGTTCGACGTTCTCGCATCCAGTGGAAGGCGCCATCTTCGCCGAGACCATCCCGTTCAACGAAACGCGGACCTACGTGAAGAACGTCATGTCCAATTCGGTGTATTACGCGGCGATGTTCACCGGCCAGCCCCAGTCCCTTAAAGAGCGCCTGGGCAACGTCGTGCCGCTGGGCGCGGAAAGCACGTCGATCCCATGACGCGGGATCCGGCCACTGACGGCTTGCAGGTCTATATCGTGGGTGGAGCAGTGCGGGACGCGCTGCTCGGCCTGCCGCCCGGCGACCACGACTGGGTGGTGGTGGGGGCCACGCCCGAGGACATGGCGCGGCGCGGCTTCGTGCCCGTGGGCGGCGACTTTCCCGTCTTCCTGCATCCGCGCAGCAAAGAGGAATACGCGCTGGCACGCACCGAGCGCAAGTCGGGGCGCGGCTACAAGGGCTTCACCTTCTACACGGGCGCGGATGTCACGCTCGAAGAGGATCTGCGCCGCCGCGACCTGACCGTCAATGCCATTGCGCAGACGCAGGATGGCGAACTCGTCGACCCGCTGGGCGGCGCGGCTGACGTGCGGGACCGCATTTTCCGCCACGTCGGCGAGGCCTTCGAAGAAGACCCGGTGCGCATCCTGCGGCTGGCCCGTTTTGCGGCGCGCTTTGTCGATTTTTCCGTGGCGCCCGAGACCCTGGAACTATGCCGACGCATGGTCCAGGCTGGCGAGGCCGATGCGCTTGTGGCCGAACGGGTCTGGAAGGAATTGTCGCGCGGCCTGATGGCGGCCGCGCCCTCTCGCATGCTGGGCGTCCTGCAGCAATGCGGCGCGTTGGCGCGGGTGATGCCCGAACTGCAGGGCGTGGACGAAACCGCGGCCGAGGTGGACCGCGCCGCCGCACAGGGCCTGGCGCTGCCGGGCCGCTACGCATTGCTGTGCCGGCTGACGCCTGAGCGCGACGCCATGGGCCGCCGCCTGCGCGTGCCTACCGAGTGCAATGATTATGCGCGGCTGTTGCCGGAAGTGCTGACGGGGCTGGATGCGGCGGAACAGGGTTCGGACCCCGCCGATGCGCAACTGGCGCTGATGGAGCGCGCCGATGCGCTGCGCAAGCCGGAACGCTTTCTGGATCTGCTGGATGCGGCGGCCGTGCTGCGCTCCGTGGACCGAGCGGCCTGGCAATCGCGCGTGGCGATCGTGCGCGGCGTGGACGCCGGAGCTATCGCCAAAGCTTGCGCCGGAGAACCGGCGCGCATCAAGGAGCAGGTGCGCGCCGCGCGCCTGGAGCGCCTGCGGGCGCAGTAATTCCGCTATGGATCTGAAAACGTGGCGGCCATGCCTATGAGGCCGCCACGCGTTCCTACAGTTTGCCTAACCGGTCGCCGCGCGAGAACCCTGCCAGCGGTTCGGTGATGCCGCGTCCCACCGCCAATACCTTGAACAGTTCGCCCATCTCCGATTCGGACAAGAGCTTCTGCACGGGCGCCACGGCTTGCGCGTATTGCTGCACGTCGCTCGGATCCAGCTGCGCCAACAGATCCATCAGCCCCGCATTCATCAGGAAACGGGCCTGCGAGGTATAGCCCAGGACTTGCATGCCGGCCTCGAGCGCGGCATCCGCCATGGCGGTGAAGTCGACGTGAGCGGTGATGTCCTGCAGGCCGGGCGCGGTGAACGGATCGCCATGGGCGTGATGGCGTAGATGGCACATGAGCGTGCCGCCGGCCCGCTGCGGATGGTAGTACTCGCTGCGCGGAAAGCCGTAGTCCACCAGCAGCGCCGCGCCGCGTTCCAGCCAGCCGCCCATGGCGGCGATCCAGGCTTCGCCTTGCAGGTTGATCTCGGACACGTAACCGGGCAGGGCCGGCATGCGGGCGGCGACAGCGGCGGCTAGCGCTGGCGGCGCGGGGCGGTCTTCCCAGACGAAGCCTTGCGCGGCGTCCATCGCCACGCCGCGCTCCAGCACCTCGCCCGTATCGCTCCAGCGGAAGATCGACACGGGCATCGCGTCCAGCACTTCGTTGGCCAGCACGCAGCCGGCAAAGCGCTGGGGCAGCGCGTCCAGCCATTGCACGCGCTCGCCGAATGCCGCCAGCCTTTCAGCCTGGCGGGCGCGCAGGTCGGCCGACACTTCCAGGATCAGGTAGCGGGTTTGATCCAGGCCCATCGCATCCAGTTCGCGCAGCACGCCTTCGGCCAGGGCGCCGGTGCCGGCGCCGAATTCCAGCACGGCGTCGGTCTGCGTCTGGCGCAGCACCTGGGCGGCCTGGCGCGCCAGCGTGCGGGCGAACAGCGGCGTCAGCTGGGGCGCGGTGACGAAGTCGCCGGCAGGCGCGCGGACGTCGCCGTCGGCCTCGGCCAGCTTGACGTTGCCGGCCGCGTAATAGCCCAGCCCGGGCGCGTATAGAGCCTGCGCCATCCAGTGGTCGAACGACAGCCAGCCGCCATGGGTGGCGATGGTGGCGCGCAGATGCGCGGCAGCGGCTGCGCTGTGTTCCTGGGCGGCAGGGGAGAGGGCGGGCAGGTTGGCGGGGGCGGATCGTTGCATGGTCGGGCGGTGCGTGGACAAGCGGACATTTTCCCAAAAAACAAACCCCGCGACAGGCGCGGGGTTTGTGTTGGGTTCAAGCGGGCGGATTAGCCGCGGCGGTCAGCCGACTTGCCGAAGCGCTTGGCGGGGCCGCCGGGGCGCTTGTCGAACGAGGGCTTGCCACGGAAACCGCCTTCCGGACGGTCGCCGCCGCGGAAGCCGCCTTCACGCTGCGGACGGTCGCCGAAGCTGGGACGGTCGCCAAAGCTCGGGCGGTCGCTGAAGCTGGCGCGGTCGTTGAAGCTGGGACGCGAATCACGGTCGCCGCCACGGAAACCGCCTTCACGCGGGCCGCGCTCACTGAACGGGCGGGCGTCGCGCTGAGGGCGGTCGCCATAGCTGGGACGGTCGCCGAAGCTGGGACGCGAATCGCGGTCGCCGCCGCGGAAGCCGCCTTCGCGCTGGGGGCGGTCACCGAAGGGACGGTTGCCCTGGTAGCCGCCTTCACGCTGCGGACGGTCGCCGAAGCTGGGGCGATCGCTGAAGGAGCGTGCCGGGCGATCGCCGAACGGGCGATTGCCTTGGTAGCCGCCTTCGCGAGGAGCGCCGTCGCGGTTGCCTTGGTAACCGCCTTCACGCGGCTTGAACTCGCCACGCGGGCCGCCGAAGGAACGACCCTCGCGGTTGCCCTGGTAGCCGCCGCCAGGACGCTTGCCGAACGGCTTGCCGCCACGCGGACCGGCGCCAGTCGAGGGACGCGGGGTGCGCTTGGGCTCCAGCCCAGCGATCACTTCAGGGGTGATCGATTGGCCGATGTAGTGTTCGATGCGGCGCACCTTGTGGCGCTCGGAGTGGGTGGCCAGCGTGAAGGCCAGGCCATTGCGGCCGGCGCGGCCGGTGCGGCCGATACGGTGCACGTAGTCTTCAGCCTGCATCGGCAGGTCGAAGTTGACGGCGTGGCTGATGCCTTGCACGTCGATGCCGCGGGCGGCCACGTCGGTGGCGACCAGAATACGCAGTTGGCCGCGTTGCAGTTGCGACAGTGTGCGGGTGCGCTGGCGCTGGTTCATATCGCCATGCAGGGCGGCGGCGGCAAAGCCCTGGTCGGCCAGGCGGTCGGCCAGATCGTCGGCGCCGCGCTTGGTCGACGTGAAGACGATGGCCTGGTCCAGCGAGGCGTCGCGCAAGACGTGGTCCAGCAATTGCATCTTGTGGCTGGCGTCGTCCGCGTACAGCAGGCTTTGCGTGATGTTGGTGTGCTTTTCCTTGTGGCCGGCGATCTCGATGCGCTGCGGTTCGCGCATCATGCGCGAGGCCAGCTTGGCGACGGTGCCGTCGAGCGTGGCCGAGAACAGCAGCGTCTGGCGGCCTTCGGGCAGGCGGCTGACGATGGTCTCGATATCTTCGATGAAGCCCATGTCCAGCATGCGATCGGCTTCGTCGAGCACCAGCGTGTGCACGGTGTTCAGCTTGACGCGGCCCGAGTTCAGGTGGTCGATCAGGCGCCCCGGGGTGGCGACCAGCACGTCCACGCGGCGCGACAGCGCCTTGAGCTGCGCGCCGTAGGGCATGCCGCCCACAACGGTGGCGGTGCGCAGATCGGCCAGCTTGCGGCCGTAGGTGGCGGTTGCGTCGGTGACTTGCAGGGCCAGTTCGCGGGTCGGGGTCAGCACCAGGACCTGCACGCCGACGCCCTTGTTGGCGGGCATCTGGGCAATGCGGTGCAGCGCCGGCAGCATGAAGGCGGCGGTCTTGCCGCTACCCGTCTGCGAGGACACCATCAGGTCGTGACCAGCCAGGGCCTGCGGAATGGCGGCGGCCTGGACGGTGGTGGGGGTGGAGAAGCCAGCGTCTTGGAGGGCCGACAACAGAGCGGGCGCAAGACCCAGGTTTTCGAAAGACATTACTTTCCCTTGCCGCGATCAATGCGGCGCAGTGCTTGGTCGGGCCAGGGGATTAGGCGGCCGGATCCAGGCGACGGTTGATGGAGCATCGTGCCGACCGAATCAACCGTGCGCGTGGCGCGTTCTCGTATACCGACTGGAACGCAGGGCGAAAGGAAAGGAGGTCAGGAATCGATGATGTTCGGCATGGGGCCGGGGCTGTTTGCCCGGCAGACTGCGAAAACTTCCGCTAAATCAAGGCGGTAAATGCCGAACTCGTTTTGTGCAGTGCGGCGATCATAACCTGAATTCGCCCTGCATGGGAATTATTTTTTTGTCCAGTCCCCAATCAATAGGGTTTTTCCCTTGGTTGGCCAGCCATTGGTTGGTGGCCAGGAAGTGGCCGCAGCCCAGGAAAGGCACCGGCGGCCTCCGCGCGGACAGTGGCGACGGGTGGTTGGACATCAGGACCAGATGACCACTGTTGTTCGGCAGCAACGCCCGCTTGGCCTGGGCATGGGCGCCCCAGAGCATGAAAACCTTCGGCGAGGCGTCCCGGGCCACCAGGGAGATCAGGGCGTCCGTCACCGTTTCCCAGCCCCGCTTGGCGTGGGATGCGGGCTGGCCGTCTTCCACCGTCAGCGCGGTGTTCAGCAGCAGCACGCCTTGATCGGCCCAGCTGGCAAGGTCATTGCCGGCGGGCACGGCGGTGCCCGGAAACTCCTGGGCGATCTCATTGAAGATGTTGCGCAGGCTGGGCGGACGTTTGCAGTCGTCCGGCACCGAGAAGGCCAGGCCCTGCGCCTGGCCGGGGCCATGGTAGGGATCCTGGCCCAGGATCACCACGCGCACGTCGGAGGGCGCCAGGCCCTGCAAGGCGCGGAAAGGCGTCGCGGGATAGACGGTCGCGCCTTCGCTCAGGCGTTTTTCGACATGGGCGGTCACGGCGGCCAGGGCCTCGGCCACCGGCTTGGAGGTGAAAGCCTCCTGCCAGGGGGCGGGCAGTTGCGCCGTCTGGGCGGCGAGGGCGTGGGGTGTCAGTCGGTTATCGGTCGGCATGGGCGGGATTTTGGCATAGGGCGGGCGGCAGGCCGGAGGCGCGCCGCCCGCTCCCGGATCACACCGGCCAGCCGTCCTGGCGATAGGCGGAATCCCAGAACATCCATTCCAGCTGCGCGGCGCGCGTGTAGGCCGCGTGCATCTGTTCGAGCGTGTCGGGCGATGCCTTTTCGGCGACGCGGTCGACTGCCGTGATGACCTTGCGCACGAGCGTGTGGAAGTCCTCGCACGCGTAGGCCTCGATCCAGGCAGCATAGGGGTTGGGTTGTGCCGCCCGCGCATGGATCTCGCGGCCGATTTCCGCGTAGATCCAGAAGCACGGCAGCAGGGCGGCCAATGCGACCGGGTAGGGGGCGCTCCAGGCAGTGGCGATCAGGAAACTGGTGTAGTGGTGGCAGGCGGGCGTGAGCGGGGTGGCTTCGAAAGTCGCGGCATCGACGCCGAACTGCTGCAGAAAGCCCGCATGCAGGGTGCGTTCCGCCACGACGGCGCCCTTGGCGGCATCCGCGAATTGCACTACGCCGTCGGCGTCGTCGGCCTTGCCGGCCGCGATGGCCAGCGCGCGCCCGAACGCCACCAGGTAGTGCGCGTCCTGGATCATGTAATGCTTGAACGCGTTCTCGTCGAGCTGGCCGCTGGCCAACTCCCGGTTGAACGGCATGTCGCGCGTTTTCTCGTACAGGGCGGCATTGCGCGCCCAGGCGTCGGAGCTGAAAGACATGGGGTTCCTCTAGGCAGACTGCCGGCGCGCGGCCGCGCGCCGGTCCACAAAGAGGGCTAGGGTATCAAAGACCGCGCGAGTAAAGGCACCGCGTCTGGCATCACTGCATGTACCAGCCGTGGCTGACCACGAAGGACTGGCCGGTAAAGGCGGCGCTGGGGAAGGCGGACAGGAACAGGGCGGTCTGCGCCACGTCCTCGACCGTCGTGAACACGCCGTCGACCGTGTCGCCCAGCATCACCTTCTTGACCACTTCCTCTTCGCTGATACCCAGTTCCTTGGCCTGTTCGGGGATCTGCTTTTCCACCAGCGGCGTGCGTACGAAACCCGGGCAGATGACATGCGAGCGCACGTTGTGCGCCGCGCCTTCCTTGGCCAGCACGCGTGCCAGGCCAAGCAGGGCGTGCTTGGCGGCTACGTAGGCGGACTTCAGCGGCGAGGCTTCATGAGAATGGACCGAGCCCATGTAGATGACCACGCCGCCGCGGTCGTCCTTGTACATATGCTTGAGCGCCGCCTTGGTGGTCAGGAAGGCGCCGTCCACGTGGATCGCCTGCATTTTCTTCCAGTCCGAGTAGGAGAAGTTCTCGATCGGATTGACGATCTGGATGCCCGCGTTGGAGATCAGGATGTCGATACTGCCGTAGGCGGCGGCGACGCGGTCGATGCCCTGGTTCACGGCTTCTTCGCTGGTGACGTCCATGGCGACGCCCATGGCCTTGCCGCCGGCTTGTTCGATTTCGCGAGCGACGGCGTCGGCGCCCGCCTGGTTCAGGTCCGCGATGGCCACGGCTGCCCCGGCGCGCGCCAGCGTGAGGGCGATTTCCTTGCCGATGCCGCTGGCCGCGCCGGTGACGACGGCGACTTTTCCATTCAGGTTGTGCATGCTGGAACCTCCGGTTGGATTGCCGGTGGGCCGGGCCGCGCCCTGTCGCCCACGGATGCGGGGAGCATGGACTGATGGTAGCGCCGCAGGATGAGAGCTGGCTGAACGCGCCGCGCGGATGTCAGGTCTTGCGCTTGCGGTGATGTCGGACGTAGTCCTGCAGGGCGTCGCGCAGCACGACGGCCTGGTTGTGTTCCGTGTTGCGGGCGCCGTAAAGCAGGGTCAGCGGGCGGTCGCCGGCCGCGTCCAGCAGGGCGGCCATGCGGGCTTGTTGCTCGGGTGCGGCGAGTTCGGCCTGGTAGCGCGCGCGGAATTCATCCCAGCGCTCTTCGATGTGGCTGAACCATTTGCACAATTCCTGGGTGGGCGCAATATCGCGGGCCCATTCGTCCAGGTGCAGGTCGGCCCGCCGCAGCCCGCGCGGCCACATGCGGTCCACCAGCGCCCGGTAGCTGCCGTCCGGGCCGATGCCTTCATAGACGCGTTGCACGGAAATGGCGGACGGTTTCATGGCGCTTCCCGGAATCGTGGCGGATCCCGCTACTTTAGCGCCCGCCGCCCGCCTTCAGGCCGCGCCGCTTGCGTTTAAGGATTTTCCGCTGCGTTGGCGCGCGTCCCGCAGGCGCGCAATAACAGGAAACCGACGACGGCGGACGCCAGCGAGCCCGTCAGGACGCCGATCTTGGTGGCGTCGATGGCGGCCGGCTCCGTGAACGCCAGCGCGCCGATGAATAGACTCATCGTGAAGCCTATGCCGCATAGCAGCGACACACCATACAACTGCGCGAAGCTGGCGTGGCGCGGCAGGGCGGCCATGCCGCTCTTGATGGCCAGCCAGGCAAAGCCGAACACACCCAGCTGCTTGCCCAGGAACAGGCCCAGCGCCACGCCCATCGGCACGGGTTGCGCCAGGCTGCCCAGCCCCATGCCGGCGAACGATACGCCGGCATTGGCGAAGCCGAACACCGGGACGATCAGCAAGGCCACGGGCTTGTGCAGCACGTGTTCCAGTTCATGCAGGGGCGAATGCGCGCCCGGATGCCCCTGGTTTTGCGGACGCAGTGGAATGGTCAGCGCCAACGCCACGCCAGCCAGCGTGGCGTGCACGCCCGACTTCAGGACGAAATACCACAGCACGGCGCCGATCAGCAGGTAGGGCGTCAGCCGCAGCACGCCAGCGCGGTTCAGGCAGACCAGGCAGGCCAGCAAGGCGCCCGCCATGCTCAGCGCGAACACGTTGAGCTCGGCGGTGTAGAACAAGGCAATGATGACGATGGCGCCCAGATCGTCCAGGATGGCCAGCGCGGTCAGGAAGATCTTCAGGGAAGTCGGTACCCGGCTGCCCAGCAGGGCCAGGATGCCCAGCGCGAAGGCGATGTCGGTGGCGGCCGGAATCGCCCAGCCGCGCAGCGTGTCGGGGCTGCCGAAGTTGATCAGCACGTAGATCAGCGCCGGCAGCAGCATGCCGCCCAGGGCGGCGATGCCGGGCAGGACGATTCGGGCAGCTCCGCGCAACTGGCCGTCCAGCACTTCGCGCTTGATTTCCAGGCCGACCAGCAGGAAGAACACGGCCATCAGGCCGTCATTGATCCAGTGCAGCACGGTTTCCTTGAGCACCACCGGACCCGCCTGGAAACCCAGTTTGGTTTCCAGCACGCTGAAATACGCGGGCGCCGCCGGACTATTGGCGACCACCAGCGCGATCAGCGCGGCCAGCATCAGGACATAACCGCCCAACGCTTCGGAACGCAGGAACGATTGCAGGAAGGAAGGCGGCTTGTGGGCAGGTACTCCCTGTAAGTTCATGCAGTACCGCCCGTGTTTACGTTTTGATAAGATGCGCGTTTCATTCCTGAATTTTACCTGAATTCATAGTCCGGAATTCTTCTACTTCGTCGAACGTCTTTCATTTTGTAGAAAAAGCAGGCTATCAGCGTCAAATTCAGGCGTTGCTCCCCCGGCGACAAACTCCTTCCCCGAATCCCGACCAGTCTGTGGCTAGCAACGCCGCCTGGCGACTCTTGCTAGCTAAATGCCATTACCCCCTCTTACGGTATTGACCTACACGCCCGGGAAGCCCGGCGCCGCGAGCCGCCTGGTGGATGTCGGCGATACGCTGGCCGCGCCGGCGGCTCCCTGCCCGCACGGCGTATACCAGACGCGGCAATTGACTCCCAGCGCGCGCCTGCTGGGTTGGGCCCGCGAGGGGGCGCGTTTCGAGTTGTCCCGCACGGGCGCGGCCCGCGTCTGGGCCGAAGGCCGGCTCCAGGCTTCCGAGTGTCCGCGCGATTGCGCCAGCGCGGGCGCGGCCGCGCTGGACCGCGAAGACATCGCCTATCTCGAAGCCTACCTGCTGTCGCAGGGCCGAAGCTGGAACGACACCGATACCACCCAAGGCGGCCGCCCCTGATCATGCCGACCCCCATTGAAATGCCTGAGCGCCGGTCCGACAAGCCCGCGCGCCTGCGCATCCTGCATACCGAAGCCGCCACCTCCTTCGGTGGCCAGGAATTCTGCATCTACAAAGAGATGATCGCCATGCGCGAGCGCGGCCATCATCTGGAGGCAGTCTGCCAGCCCGACGCGGAATTGGGCAAGCGCCTGCGCGAGGCGGGCTTCACGGTGCACCTGGTTTCCATGGACGGCCCGCTCAACTTCGTCCGTTGCGTCGCTTTGCTGCGCCGCCTGCTGCGCAGCCGGCGGTTCGACGTGGTCAATACGCACAGCCGCCGCGACACGGTCCTGGGCGCGATCGCTGCCCGCCTGGCCGGCACGCCGCTTATCGTGCGCACGCGCCATTTGGCCAAGCCCATCAAGTCCCTCTATGCCTATACCTGGTTGGCGCATCGCGTCATCGCCGTCAGCCGCTACGTGCGCGGCCAGTTGCTGGACGGCGGCGCGCGGGCGGAAGCCATCGCCACCATCCATTCGCCGGTGGTGCTGCCTCAGGTGAGCAGCGGCGTCTGCGTCAGGCGTGAGCTCGGCTTGCCGGACGATGCGCTGGTGATCGGTTGCGTGGCCGTCATGCGGGCGGACAAGGGCCATCGCGACCTGATCGACGCCTTCCACCGAATTGCCGCCACCTTCCCGAACGCTCACCTGGTGTTGGTGGGCGAAGGCCAGCCATTGGCCGGGCAGTTGCAGGCGCAGGCGCAAGCGCTGGGCCTGGCGCCGCGCGTGCATTTCACCGGCCGACGCGACGACATCGGCAATGTCTTGATGGCCTTCGATGTGTTTGCGCTGCCCACACTGCGCGAAGCCTTGGGCACCGTCTTCATAGAGGCCGCGGCCATGGGGCTGCCGGTTGTCGGCACGAATGTGGGCGGGGTGCCTGAAACCATGCAGGCCGGCGTGACCGGCTTGCTTGTGCCGCCCGCGGATCCCGAGGCGTTGGCGGGGGCCCTGGAAGGCCTGCTGGCCGATCCGGCGCTGCGCCGCCGCATGGGCGAAGCGGGCCGTGAATTGATCCGCGGCCAGGGCCAGTTTTCCGCCGAGCGGACGGCGGCCCTGGTGGAGCAGGCCTATACCGGGTGGCTGGCCGAATTGCGGGACGGTGCCCGCGCGGCCTGATGCACGCGGTTTGATCAGTGCCAGAGCAGGGCGTTCATGGCTTCGACCAGCCGGTCGCGGTAGCGCGGCAACAGGGCCTGGACGCGCGTCTGGCGTTCGTGCCATTCGGCGGATTCCGTGCCGGCCGCGATGCGCGGCTGCGCCCAGATCGGATCGGGAAAGTGGCGGTCGCCGCGCCAGCGCGGGATCACATGCCAATGCAGATGCGGCACCATGTTGCCCAGGGAGGCCAGGTTGATCTTGTCGGGCCCCAGCACCGATTGCTGCGTTTCCTCCACCACATACACGGCGCGCATCAGCAGATCGCGGCCATGGGTGGACAGGCTGGTCATTTCGGCCAGGTGGCCGTTCCAGACGACGCGCGTGAAGCCGGGATAGTCGGCGTCATCCACTTCGATGATGCGCAGGTGCGGTCCGCGCCACAGCACCGTGCCGCCGTCCTCCTGGCACAGCGAACAGTTGGGGTCGCGCGCGCTCACGGCATCACCTTGCGGTACTGGATGAAGCCGGAACGGTCGGCGATGCGGTCGTAGAGCTGGATGGCGGTGGCGTTGGTTTCGTGGGTCAGCCAGTACACGCGCGAGCAATTGGCCGCCGCCGCCTGCGCATACACATGTTCAATCAGCTTGCGGCCCGCGCCGGTGCCACGCACGTCCGGATCCACGTATAGGTCTTGCAGATAGCAGTAGTCGCCCGCGGTCCAGGTGGAGCGGTGGAAAATCCAGTGCACCATGCCGATGGCCCGGCCGCTTTCGTAGGCCAGCGCCGCGTGCATGGGTTCGGCGGGGTCCAGGAAACGCGCCCAGGTATTGCGCGTCACCGCGTCGTCGATGTTGACGCGGTAGAAGTCCTGGTAGCCTTTCCATAGCGGCAACCAGGCTTCGAAGTCGGCTGCGACGATGGGTCGGATTTCTGCGGTACTCATGGCTTGCGGCCTCCAGGCGGGATTCAGAGTTGGTCTTCCATGGCTTCGACGATGTGTCGCAGCACTTGCAATCGAGCGTAGCGCTTGTCATTGGCCGACACCAGATGCCACGGCGCGTGGGCGACGTCCGTGCGGGCCAGCATCTCGTTGGCGGCGGCCGCGTAGTCCTTCCATTTGTCGCGGTTGCGCCAGTCGTCGGCGGTGATCTTGAAATTCTTGAAGGGCGAACTCTCGCGTTCCTTGAAGCGTTCAAGCTGCACGTCGGGCGTGACCGCCAGCCAGAATTTCAGCACCATCGCGCCGCTCGCGGCGAGCTGTCCCTCGAAGTCGTTGATTTCGGCATAGGCGCGGCGCCAATTGGCCGGCGCGGTCAGCTTCTCGACCCGTTCGACCAGCACCCGGCCATACCAGGAACGGTCGAAGATCGCGATACGGCCGTGGCGCGGCACATGGCGCCAGAAGCGCCACAGGTAGGGGCGCGCCAGTTCCTCGCTGTTGGGTGCCGACACGGGTGTGATGTCGAACTGCCGGGCGTCCAGCGCATGCGTCACGCGGCGGATCGCGCCGCCTTTGCCGGCCGCGTCCTGGCCTTCGAACACCAGTACCAGCGAACGGTCCTGGAACTTCTTGGACCGCGCCGCTCGCGCCAGCCGGCCTTGCAGCAGGCCCAGTTCGGATTCGTAATCGTCTTTGTCGACCTTGGCGTCGTAGTCCAGTGCGCCCAGACGGTCGACGATGCGCGTGGACCGGGCATGCGCCACGAAGGCGGAGGGGATGCGTGGCACCCCGCGCTGGCGCATGGCGGCCAGCACCGCTTCGGCGGTGCGCGCGGCGCGCATGTCTTCGTCGGCGCTGGGTATTACGACCCAGGGGGCATGGCCGCTGTCCGTGAGGTTCAAGACTACTTGGCCGGCGTTGCAGATACGGTCGTATTTCTTATAGACCTTCAAGTCGATGGGGCTGACCTGCCAGGAAGTTTCAGGGCTGGCCAGCAGGCGCTCGGCTCGGGCCTTCTGGGCCTGGGCCGACAAATGGAACCAGAGCTTGACGATCTGCACACCCTCGGAGGCCAGCATGGCCTCGAAGTGGCGGATCGCCGCGGCCTGTGCCTCGATGCTGTTCTGGTCGGGGCGCTTGCGCGTGGCTTCGAGCACCAGCGGCGCGTACCAGGATCCGAAGACGATGCCCGTGCTGCCCTTGGGCGGCAGGTCGTTCCAGTAGCGCCAGAAGGGCGGACGCTCCAGCTCTGCGCCCTCGCGCGGCCCGTAGGCGAGCGTCTTGATGTGGCGCGGGTCCATCCATTCGTTGAGCAGGTTGACGGTGGCGCCCTTGCCGGCGCCGTCTATGCCCGCGATGACGACCAGCAGCGTCTTGTCTGCCTTCTGCAGGCGTTGGTACTGCGCATTCAGCAGGGCGACGCGCAGCTTTGCTTCCAGCGGTTTGAATTCTTCCTTGGACAGGCTGGGGTCGGCTTCGGCTTCTGCAAACATGGGAGATCCGTCTGATCGGCAATTTTGCGATCGGACGATCTTGCTGGATAAGCCCCGGGGGCGCAAGCCCGGATCGCGCCGTCCCGGCGGCCGTGGTCAGAGCGCGTCGACCGGTATCTTCAGATAGCGCACGCCGTTGTCTTCGGCTGGCGGGAAGTGGCCAGCGCGGATGTTGACCTGGATGGCGGGCAGGATGAGGGTGGGCATGGAGAGCGTGGCGTCGCGCCGCGTGCGCATGGCGACGAAATCGTCTTCGCCGATGCCGTCGCGCACATGGATGTTGGCGCGGCGTTGTTCGGCCACCGTGGTCTGCCACGAGGCGTCGCGGCCGGCGGGCGGGTAGTCGTGGCACATGTACAGCTTCGTGTCGGCGGGCAGGCCCAGCAGGCGCTGGATCGAACGGTACAGCTGATGGGCGTCGCCGCCGGGGAAGTCGCAGCGCGCGGTGCCCACGTCCGGCATGAACAGGGTGTCGCCGACGAACACGGAGTCGCCGATCAGGTAGGCCATGTCAGCCGGCGTGTGTCCGGGCACATGGATGGCCTGCGCCGTCAGCGCGCCAATGCGGAAGGTTTCGCCGTCGGCGAACAGGTGGCCGAACTGCGAGCCGTCCAGCTGGAACTCTGGCTCCAGGTTGAAGATCTTCTTGAACACGCCCTGTACGGCCTGGATGCTCTGGCCGATGGCGATGACCCCGCCGAGCTGCCGCTGCAGGTAGGGCGCCGCGGAAAGGTGATCCGCGTGGGCATGGGTTTCCAGCAGCCATTCGGTCTTGAGGTCATGCTGGCGCACGTAATCGGCCACCCGGTCGGCGCTGGCGGTGCTGCTGCGGCCGGACTTGGGATCGTAATCCAGCACCGAATCGATGATGGCGCAGGCGCCGCCCGGCGCAGGCTCATGCACGACATAGGTGACGGTGGCGGTGACGGGATCGAAGAAGGCCTGGATCTGGGGAGACATGGTCGCTCGCGTTGCAGCGAGTCGCTGCACGATGAAACACTATATATATTTCAATAATATTGTTGAATATTATATTGGTCAATATAATGATCAAACCCCGTTACGCCGATTGATACGCATCAAATGAACGACGCCCTGACCGAGTGCGAAGTCGCCGCCTTGCGCGAATCCGCCTCCCAGGCCTGCGCCTTGCTCAAGGCCCTGGCCAACGAAGACCGCCTCCTGCTGCTGTGCCAACTGGTCCAGAACGAACGCAATGTCGGTGAACTCGAATCGCTGACCGGCATTCGCCAGCCCACCTTGTCCCAGCAACTGGGCGTGCTACGCGACGAAGGCTTGGTCGCGACCCGGCGCGAAGGCAAGTATGTCTACTACCAGATGGCCAGTTTCGAGGTCAGTCAGGTCATGAAGACGCTATCGAGTTTGTACTGCGGCCGCGCGATGGAGTCACTCAAGTGAATCTGGACTGGTCCGCCTTCACGCCCGGCTCCGCCAGTGCGGGCGGGTTGCTCATCGGCGCCGCGGCCGTGCTCTTGATGGCGGGCGCCGGCCGCATCGCCGGCATTAGCGGCATCCTGGGCGGTCTGCTACGACCCGAACGCGGCGGCATGTGGCGGCTGGCGTTCCTGCTGGGATTGTTCGCCGCGCCCTGGCTGTACCGCCTGGGCAGCGCTTTGCCTCCCATCATGGCGGAGGCCAGCGTGCCGCGCCTGATCGTGGCGGGCCTGCTGGTCGGTATCGGCACGCGCTATGCGTCGGGATGCACCAGCGGCCACGGCGTCTGCGGCGTGTCGCGCGGATCGCGCCGTTCGCTGACGGCCACCGTTCTGTTCATGGCGGCGGGCTTCGCTACGGTCTACCTCGTCCGCCACCTGGGAGGGCTCTGACATGGTTGCACTGATTGCTTTCGTGTCGGGCCTGGTATTCGGCCTGGGCCTCATCATTTCCGGCATGGCCAATCCGGCCAAGGTGCTGGGTTTTCTCGACGTGGCTGGCGCCTGGGACCCGTCGCTGGCCTTTGTGATGGGAGGCGCGGTGCTGGTTACGGCGGTGGGGTTTGCGCTTTTGCGCCGCCGCCGCGCCAGTCTGTCGGGCGAGCCGCTGCGCTGGCCGACGGCCACGCGCGTGGATGTGCGCCTGGCCGTCGGCAGCCTGGCATTCGGCGTGGGTTGGGGGCTGGCGGGTTTTTGTCCGGGGCCGGCCCTGGTGGCGGCGTCGGCCGGCGTGCCCGAGGCGCTGATTTTCGTGGCCGCCATGGTGGCGGGCATGGCGATATTTTCCATGCTGGAAAAATTCAAAAGCCGGTAGACCGGCGAGGAGACAGGCATGCCTACAGCAGAGACGCAGCGTGATTTCGATGTAGTGGTGGTAGGCGGCGGATCGGCGGGCATAGGCGTCACCGCCAGCCTGTTGCGCCGGCGTCCGGACCTGCGGATCGGCGTCATCGAACCCAGCGACAAGCACTATTACCAGCCCGCCTGGACACTGGTGGGCGGGGGCGCCTTCGACATCGCGAAGACCGTGCGGCCGACGCGCGCCGTCATGCCTCGTCGCGCTACCTGGTTGCAGGCCGCGGCGGCGGGATTCGAGCCGCAAGCCAACCGAGTGCGGCTGGCCGACGGCAGCGCCGTGAGCTATCAGCAATTGATCGTCTGCCCCGGTCTGCGGCTGGCCTGGGACAAGGTAGACGGCCTGGCCGATACGCTGGGCAAGAATGGCGTGAGTTCCAACTACCGTTATGATCTGGCGCCCTACACCTGGGAACTGGTGCGCGGGCTGCGGGGTGGGCAGGCGCTCTTCACGCAGCCGGCCATGCCCATCAAATGCGCGGGCGCGCCGCAGAAGGCGATGTATCTGGCCTGCGACCACTGGAAGCGCGCGGGGGTGCTGGACCGCATCGAAGTCGAATTCGACCTGGCCGGCGCGGCACTGTTCGGCGTGCCGACCTTCGTGCCGCCGCTGATGCGTTACGTGGAAAGCTATGGCATCGCGTTAGCGTTCAATTCGGCGCTGGTGGCGGTGGACGGCGCCGCGCGCAAAGCCTGGTTCGACGTCAAGGACGCCGAGGGCACAGTGATGCGCGTGGAAAAGTCCTTCGACATGCTGCACGCTGTGCCGCCCCAGCTACCGCACGACTTCCTGAAGAACAGTCCGCTGGCGGACGCAGCCGGCTGGTGCGAAGTCGATCCGGCCACGCTGCTGCACGTGCGTTACGGCAATGTATTCGGGCTGGGCGATGGCATCTGCACCAGCAATGCCAAGACCGCGGCGGCGGCGCGTAAGCAGATCGTTACGGTGGCGGAGAATCTGCTGGCGCTGCGCGAGGGCCATGGCATGCCGGTGAAGTATGACGGCTACGGTTCCTGCCCATTGACGGTGGAACGCGGCCGCATCGTGCTGGCCGAATTCGGCTATGGCGGCAAGCTGCTGCCCACCTTTCCGCTGGACCCGACGGTGCCGCGCAAGAGCGCCTGGTTCCTCAAGGCGACCCTGCTGCCGTGGATCTACTGGAACGGCATGCTCAAGGGCCGCGAATGGCTGGCTCGTCCGTTGGGCAACTGAGCGGCGGCCATGATCGATACGCTGTTGGCCGCCAGCGCGGCGCTGGGGGCGTGCGTGGGCCTGATCCTCGGGCTCACCGGCGCGGGCGGCGCCATCATGGCGGTGCCTCTGCTGGTTTTCGGCCTGCACCTGCAGGTATCGCAGGCTGCGCCCATTGCCTTGCTGGCGGTCGGACTGTCCGCCGCGCTGGGCGCGGTGCTGGGGTTGCGCAAGGGCCAGGTCCGCTACCGGGCAGCGGGTTTCATGGCCTTCACCGGCACACTCGTGTCGCCATTGGGCCTGTGGGCGGCGCGGCGCCTGCCCAACGCGCCGCTGGCCATCATCTTTGCCGGTGTGCTGGGCACGGTGGCGTGGCGCATGTGGACCCAGGGCACCAGGCCCGCGGCAAACGCGCAGTCCGCGCCACGCACTCCACCCTGCCAGATCAATGCCAGCACCGGCCGCTTGCGCTGGACCGCGCCGTGCGCGCGCGCCTTGACGGGCGCGGGCGTGATCGCGGGATTCCTTTCCGGTTTGCTGGGGGTAGGGGGCGGCTTCGTCATCGTGCCGGCGCTGCGGCGCGCGACGGACTTGGCCATGCAGGCCATCGTGGGCACATCGTTGGCGGTGATCGCGCTGGTGTCCGCCAGCGGCGTCGCGGCCGCTGCGGCGGGCGGCCACCTGCAATGGAACATCGCGGCGCCGTTCACGGCGGCGGCAGTGCTGGGCATGCTGGCGGGCCGCGCGGTGGCCGACCGATTTCCGCCCCGGCGCCTGCAGCAGAGTTTTGCGCTGTTCGCCGGCCTGGTGGCGGCCGCCATGCTTGCCAAGGGCGTGCTGGCGCTGATCGCGGCCGTATAAGGCCGCGACGGGCGCCGCCTACTCGTACGTGCGGATGTCGTCGATGACCTTGCCGTCGTTGGGCAGCCCGCCCGCATCCACCCACTCCACGTCGCTGCGCAGCTTGGTCACGTCGCGCACTGAGTCCGCGATGCGCTTGCCGAGATCTTCGCCACGGACCCTGGATTCCACCTTTAGCACCATGCGGTCGGAACCGGTGCTGCCGCTGATCACCAACCGCGCGCGCAGGATTTCCGGGTGGCGCCGCGCCACGTCGGCGACTTGCGAAGGATGCACGAACATACCGCGCACCTTGGTGGTCTGGTCCGCGCGTCCCATCCAGCCTTTGATGCGGGTGTTGGTGCGCCCGCAAGGCGAGATGCCGGGCATGACGGCGGACAGGTCGCCTGTCCCGAAGCGCACCAGCGGGTAGTCGGGATTCAGGGTAGTGACCACGACTTCGCCGACCTCGCCCTCGGGCACGGGCTCGCCGGTGCCGGGTCGCACGATTTCGACGATGATGTCTTCGCCCAGCACCAGGCCTTCACGCGCCGGTGTTTCGAAGGCGACCATGCCCAGGTCGGCGCTGCCGTAGGCCTGGTAGCCGTCGATGCCGCGCGCCGCCAGCCAGTCGCGCAGCGAAGGCGGAAAGGCTTCACCGGACACCAGGGCGCGACGCAGCGAATCCAGTTTCACGCCCAGCTCGTCGGCCTTTTCCAGGATGATCTTGAGGAAGCTCGGCGTGCCGGTGTATCCGGTGGGGGCCAGGTCCTGGATCGCGCGTACCTGCTGCTCGGTCTGGCCGGTGCCGCCTGGAAACACCGTGCAACCCACGGCGTGCGCCGCGGTTTCCATCATGGAGCCGGCGGGCGTGAAATGGTAGGAAAAGCAGTTGTAGGCCAGTTCACCCGCGCGGAACCCCGCGGCATGCAGGGCGCGGGCAAAGCGCCAGTAATCGGCGCGCGCGCTCTCGGGCTCGTAGATGGGGCCGGGAGATGCAAACACACGCATCGCTTCGCCCCAGCCGATGGCGGAGAAGCCGCCGAAGGCTTTCTGCGGCCCGGCAGGCGCGGCCGCGTCGGCGCGGCTGTGCTGCTGGCGTTCCAGCAATTCATGCTTGCGCAGCACCGGCAGGCTCGCCAGCGCCGCGCGCGACGTGATGGTGGCGGGGTCGATGCCGCGCAACTGCTCGGCGATGGCCGGCGCGCGCGCAATGGCCCGGGCGATCGCGCCGGGCAGGGCGGCCATCAGCTCGCGCTCGCGTTGCTCGGGCGCTCTGGTTTCCAGAACATCGAAAAACTGGGACATGGGATCACACCCTCTCGTATGCGAGGAATCACGCCAGCCAGCGCTTGCGCCGGCGGTAGAACTTGTTGTCGCGGAAACTCTTGCGTTCGCCGCTGGATATGCCCAGGTAGAACTCCTTCACGTCCTCGTTCTGGGCCAGGTCGGCCGCCGCCCCGTCCATCATTACGCGGCCGTTTTCGAGGATGTAGCCGTAGTCGGCGTAGCGCAGCGCAATGTTGGTGTTCTGCTCCGCGAGCAGGAAGCTGACGCGTTCGCGCTGGTTCAGGTCGCGCACGATCTCGAAGATCTCTTCAACGATCTGCGGCGCCAGACCCATGGAAGGTTCGTCCAGCAGGATCATGTTGGGATTGGCCATCAGTGCGCGGCCGATGGCCGTCATCTGCTGTTCGCCGCCCGAGGTGTAGCCGGACTGGCTGGTGCGGCGCTGCTTCAGGCGCGGGAAATACTGGTAGACGCGGTCCAGCGCTGCCGCGGTGTCGCTGCGGCTCATGCTGCGCGTGTAGGCACCCGTCAGCAAATTCTCTTCGATGGTCAGGTGGGCAAAGCAATGCCGGCCCTCCATCACCTGTACCACGCCGCGCTTGACCAGTTCCGCCGGCGACAGCTTTTCGATGCGCTGGTCGCGGTACTGGATATGGCCCTTGGTGACGTCGCCGCGCTCGCCCTTGAGCAGGTTCGAGATGGCGCGCAAGGTGGTGGTCTTGCCTGCGCCGTTGGCGCCCAGCAAGGCCACGATCTTGCCTTCCGGCACTTGAAGGGAAACGCCCTTGAGCACCAGGATCACGTGGTTGTAGATCACCTCGATGCCGTTCACGTCGAGCAGCACCTTGGGGGTGTCTGTCGCAGCAGCAATATTGGCGTCGTTCATAAAGGTTCCTGCGGTGTGGCGACTGCCAGTCCCAAGGGACGGCAGCCGGTTCGTATCAACATCCTTTGCATCAGCGGTACCCGCGCCGCATGCCGCGGGCGCGGCTCAAGCGGGGCCGCCGCGGAGCCGGCTTTGCCGGTCCGCGTGCGGCGCCCCTTGGACGGAGGCACCGCAGGTGCTTCGGGGGGACTACTCACACTTGCGGGGCGTGATGTTCTTTTCCTTGGCGTACTTCGCTGCGCCTTCCTGCACCATCGGGTCCAGGATGGTCTTGTCCGACTGATACCAGTCGGAGACCACCTTGAACTTCGCGCCGTCCCACTGCACGATGCGGGCCCAGTCGTCGCCCTTGTGGTTGCTGCACGAGGTCTTGACCGGACGCATGATCTGGCCGAAGCCCAGCTTGTCCAGTTTTTCTTGCGTCAGGTTCAGGTTCTCGAAGCCCCAGCGCACCTGCTCGGGCGTCAGGGCCTTGCCCTTGCCGAACTTTTCCTGCGCGGTGCGAATCGCTTCCACCTGCAGCATCGAAATCATCATGCCGCGGGTATGGGCGATGGTGCCCAGCGTGGTCTTGCCGGTCTTGTCCGAACCCTGGCCCTTGTCGTAGACGAACTTCTTCAGGTCGTCGTAGACCTTGTCGTGTTCGGCGCCGCTGTTGTGGATGGTGATGGCGTTGTAGCCCTTGGCGACATCGCCCAGGTCCTTCACGTCGCCTTCGGACCCGGCCCACCAGATGGCGTACATCTTGTCCCGCGGATAGCCGCTGGCCTGGGCTTCGCGGATGGCGGTCGGCGTCATGATGCCGGCGCTCCACAGCAGCACGTAATTAGGACGGGCCTGGCGGATCTGCAGCCAGGTGGACTTCTGTTCCACGCCGGGGGCGGTCACCGGATAGAGCACCAGCTCGAAGCCTTCCTTGGCCGCGCGCTTCTGCAGCAGGGGGATGGGCTCCTTGCCATATGGCGAGTCGTGGTAGACCAGGGCGATCTTCTTGCCCTTGAGCTTGTCCATGCCGCCTTCTTTCTTGGCGATGTCCTGGATCATCACGTCGGCCGCGGTCCAGTAGGTGCCAAGCAGCGGGAAGTTCCATTCGAACACGCTGCCGTCGACCGACTGCGACAAGCCATAGCCCATTGTCTCGACCGGAACCTTGTCGACCATGGCCTTGTCGCTGACGGCGAAGGTGATGCCGGTGGACTGGGTGTCGAAGCCCGACGCGCCGGTGCCCTTGCCCTTCAAGCGTTCGTAGCATTCAACGCCGCGGTCGGTGGCATAGGCGGTTTCGCATTCCTCATACGTGATCTTGACGCCGTTGACGCCGCCATCGCGTTCGTTGACCAGCTTCAGGTAGTCCAGCTTGCCGTCGGCCCAGGGAATGCCCAGGGGCGCGAAGGACCCGGTGCGATACACCAGCAACGGAACGAACTGCTCTTCCGCCGCCATTGCCGGCGTGGCCACGGCGCCTGCGGCGCCGGCTGCGGCCATCAAAGCTGCCGCCAACTTCAGGTTAAGACGCTTCATCTCCATTTACCTCCTGCGTGGTGTTTGGGTCAGTAAACCCTGGGACACCGGGATTGGCCCGGTCTTGAGCCGGGTATTCAGGATGCCGGTTGCAGCGCTCATGCCGCTACTGCCGACGGTGATCAAAACTTAGGCCACTCCATCCGGGCCGCGGCGGATCCGGCTTTGCCGGTCCCCAGCGGCGCCCCCTTGAGGGGGAAGCGCCGAAGGCGCTTCGGGGGTGGGTCTTATCCTTAATGCGGGAAGGGCCAGATGCGCAGCTTCTCCTTGCCGATGCTCCACAGCCTTGCCAGCCCGTGCGGTTCGGCGATCAGGAAGAACACGATCAGCGCGCCGAACACCATGTGTTCGATGTGCGCCGCCGTGTCCACCGACAGCGGAATGCCCAGCGCATGCGGGATGTTGGACAGGGCCACCGGCACCAGCACGATGAAGGCCGCGCCGAAGAAGCTGCCGATGATCGAGCCCAACCCACCGATGATGACCATGAACAGCAGCTGGAACGAACGCGTCAGGTCGAACGCCAGCGGCTCCCAGGAACCCAGGTGGATGTATCCCCACAAGGCCCCGGCCACGCCGACGATGAACGAGCTGACCGCGAAGGCCGTGAGCTTGGCGTACATGGGGCGGATGCCGATGACGGAGGCGGCCACGTCCATGTCGCGAATCGCCATCCACTGGCGGCCGATGGCGCCGCGCACCAGGTTCTTGGCCAGCAGGCTGAAGATGACGACCAGGATCAGCACGAACAAGTACTTCTCCAGCGCGCTCTGCACCGGCAGGCCGAAGGCCGTCAGCGGCGGCACCGAGACGTTCCCCGATGACGAGTAGTTCGTGAAGAAAGGGATGCGCAGGAATGCCCAGTCCACGAAGAACTGCGCGGCCAGCGTCGCCACCGCCAGGTACAGGCCGCGGATGCGCAGGCTGGGTATGCCGAAGATCACGCCCACGATGGTGGCGAAGAAGCCGCCCAGCAGGATCTGGATAATCAGCGGCATGCCGGGAAAGCGCACGCCGAAGTTCCAGGCGGCATAGGCGCCCACCGCCATGAAGGCGCCCGTGCCCAGCGAGATCTGGCCGCAATAGCCCACCAGGATGTTCAGGCCCACGGCGGCCAGCGCCAGGATCAGGAACGGGATCAGGATGGCGCGCAGCAGGTAGTCGCTCGCCATGGCCGGGATGGCGACAAATGCCACCGCCAGCAGCAGCCAGATGAAGATGCGGTCCTGGCGGATCGGGAAGATCTGCTGGTCAGCGCGATAGCTGGTCTTGAATTGGCCGTTTTCGCGATAGAACATGTTTTTATCCTAGAGGGCCTGCGGGCTCAGACACGGTCGATGATCTTCTCGCCGAACAGCCCTTGTGGACGGAACAGCAGGAACACCAGCGCCAGCACATAGGCGAACCAGATTTCGATACCGCCGCCCACCAGCGACCCCAGATACACCTCGGACAGCTTTTCCCCCACGCCGATGATCAGGCCGCCCAGGATGGCGCCCGGCACCGAGGTCAGGCCGCCCAGGATCACCACCGGCAGCGCCCGCAGCGCAGCGGTGGACAGGGTGAACTGCACGCCGAATTTCGAGCCCCAGATGATCCCGGCCACCAGCGCCACCAGCCCGGCCACGCTCCAGACGATCACCCAGATGCGGTTCAGCGGAATGCCGATGGACTGCGCGGCCTGGTGATCGTCGGCCACCGCGCGCAGGGCGCGGCCGGTCGAGGTGTACTGGAAGAACAGGGCCAGCGCGGCCACCAGCAGGGCGGCGATCACCGCCGCCGTGAGGTCTTCCAGGTTGATCAACAGCCCGCCCTCGAAGACCGAGTCCAGGATCATCAGCGGATCCTTGGGCATGCCCACGTTGATGGAGTACACCGAGCTGCCGAAGGTGATCTGGCCCAGGCCGTCCAGGAAGTAGCTGATGCCCAGCGTGGCCATCAGCAGGGTGGTGGCTTCCTGGTTGACCAGGTGGCGCAGCACGAAGCGTTCGATGGCGACTGCCAGCAGGAACATCACGATGGCGCTGACGATGAAGGCCAGCACGTTGGCCAGGATCATGTTGTCAAAGCCAAACCAGCGCGGCAGCCACTCGGAGAAGCGGGCCATGGACAGCGCGGCGACCAGCACCATCGCGCCCTGCGCAAAGTTGAAGACGCCGGATGCCTTGAAGATCAGCACAAAGCCCAGGCCGATCAGCGCATACAGCATGCCGCTCATCAGGCCGCCGAGTAAGGTCTCTAGAAAAAATCCCATGTCCGCTTCCTAGTTCAGCGTTGCCGGCTTGCTTTCTCCCTCCCCCTTGGGGGGAGGGTTAGGGGAGGGAGCTCCCTCCCGCGCAGGCGCATCCTTGGCGACGGCGGCTTCGCCGCCGACGCCAAGGTAAGCGCGGATGACGTCTTCGTTTGCACGGACCTCGTCCGGCTTGCCATCGCCGATCTTCTTGCCGTAGTCCAGCACCACCACGCGGTCCGAGATGTCCATGACCACGCCCATATCGTGCTCGATCAGCACGATGGTGGTTCCGAACTCGTCGTTCACATCCAGGATGAAGCGGCTCATGTCCTGCTTCTCTTCGATGTTCATGCCGGCCATGGGCTCGTCCAACAGCAACAGGCGCGGTTCCATCGCCAGCGCGCGGCCGAGGTCCACGCGCTTTTGCAGGCCGTAGGGCAGGCGGCCCACAGGTGTCTTGCGGTAGGCCTGGATTTCCAGGAAGTCGACGATGTTCTCGACGAACTCGCGGTGCTTGATTTCTTCGCGCTCGGCCGGCCCCAGGCGGAAGGCCTGGGCCAGCAACCCGCACTTCATGCGCAGGTTGCGGCCGGTCATGATGTTGTCCAGCACGCTCATGCCCTTGAACAGCGCCAGGTTCTGGAACGTGCGTGCAATGCCCATTTCGGCGGCGCGGCGCGGGTTCATGCGCGAGAAGCGCTCGCCGCGGAATTCGATGCCGCCTTGCTGCGGGGTGTAGACGCCGTTGATGACGTTGAGCATCGAGCTTTTGCCGGCGCCGTTGGGGCCGATGATCGCGCGGATCTCGTGCTCGCGCACATTGAAGGAAATGTCCGTCAGCGCTTTCACGCCGCCAAAGGACAAGGAGATGTTCTGCATGTCCAGCATAACGTCGCCGATGCGCTGGTCGCGGTCGTTGTTGCTCATGATCTCTACGCGGCTCGGGCGGTTATGGCGGGGAAGGTCTTGACCGGGCGGATCTTCAGGTCCGCCGAGATCTTGCCGGATCGTCCGTCTTCGAATTTCACCTCGGTCTCGATGAACTGCGACTGCTTGCCGCTGAAGAGCGCGTCGATCAGCACGCCATACTTCTGGGCGATGAAGGCGCGGCGGACCTTGCGCGTGCGGGTCAATTCGTCGTCATCCGGATCCAGTTCCTTGTGCAGGATGAGGAAGCGGCTGATCTGCGACGCGGCCAGCTTGGGATCGGTGGCCAGATCGGCGTTGACCTGCTCCACGCAGTCGGCGATCAGTTGGTAGACCTCGTCCTTGGATGCCAGGTCCGTGTAGCCGGCATAGGGCATGCCACGGCGCTCGGCCCAGTTGCCTACGGCTTCGAGATCGATATTGATGAAGGCGCAGACATCCTCGCGGTTCGCGCCGAACGCGACCGCTTCCTTGATGTGCTGGAAGAACTTGAGCTTGTTCTCGATGTACTTCGGCGCGAACAGGCTGCCGTTGGCGAGCTTGCCGACGTCCTTGGCGCGGTCGATGATCTTCAGTTGGCCGTCGGTGTCGAGATATCCCGCGTCGCCCGTGTGGAACCAGCCGTCAGCGCTGCGCGCCTCGGCGGTCGCCTCGGGGTTGCGGTAGTACTCCTTGAACAGGCCAGGGCTCTTGACCAGGATCTCGCCGTTGTCGGCCACGCGGATCTCCACGCCGTCCACGGGCGGGCCCACGGTGTCGTCGCGCACCTGACCGTCGGGCTGCACGCAGACGAACACCGAGGTTTCGGTCGAGCCGTAGAGCTGCTTGAGGTTGATGCCGATGGACCGGTAGAACACGAACAGGTCGGGGCCGATGGCCTCGCCCGCGGTGTAGGCCACGCGCACGCGGCTCATGCCCAAGGCATTGCGCAGCGGGCCATAGATCATCACGTTGCCCAGCGCGTAGCGCAGGCGGTCCCAGGCGCCGACCTGCTCGCCGTCCAGAATCCGGGCGCCGACGCGGCGCGCAAGTTTCATGCAGGCCGCGAACAGCTTGCGCTTGATCAGTCCCGCGTCTTCCATGCGGATCATGACGTGCGTCAGCAGGCCTTCGAGCACGCGCGGCGGCGCAAAGTAATAGGTGGGTCCGATGTCGCGCATGTCGATCGACACGGTGTCGGGCGATTCGGGATGGTTCACGGTGAAGCCGGTCACCAGCAGCTGCGTGTACGAGAACATGTTCTGGCCGATCCAGGCGGGCGGCAGGTAGGCCAGCACGTCTTCCTGGTCGGTCAGCTTTTCCATCTCGGAAACGGCGCGCGCGCGGTCGATCAGCGCATGGTGCGTGAGCACCACGCCCTTGGGCTTGCCCGTGGTGCCCGACGTATAGAACATGGCAGCCGGGTCTTGCGGCTGCACGGCGGCGACGGCCTGGTCGAAGAAGCCCGGATGCTGCTTGGCGTATTCGCGGCCCAGTTCTTCCAGTTGGTCGTACGAACGCAGCATGGGGTCAGAGTAATGGCGCAGGCCGCGCGGATCGTCGTACACCACATGTTTGAGCGCCGGACATTGCTCATGGACCTCGAGCATCTTGTCGACCTGTTCCTGGTCTTCGACGATGGCTACGCTGATCTCGGCGTCTTGCAGCACATAGACCATTTCCTGGGCGACGGCGTCCTGGTAGAGCGGAACGGGTATCGCGCCCAGCGATTGCGCGGCCATCATGGCCATGTACAGGCGCGGGCGGTTCTCGCCGACCACCGCTACGTGCATGCCGGGCCTGATGCCCAATGCGGCCAGGCCATGAGCGACGTGCCGGACATGTTCCGCCACTTCGGACCACGTAAGGGTTTGCCAGATCCCCAGATCTTTTTCGCGCATGGCGGGCCGCGACCCGCGAACGCTGGCATGCGTGAACAGCAGCGCCGGAAAGGTGTCCGGCGCCGCCGGCATCCGTGCGGATGCGGGCGGTGTATGTGCCACGATGTCTCCTCCGGTTTGGGCGCATCGGGCCAGGAGTCCGCATGGGCGGCAGTGGCGATGGAGCGCTTGACCAGTTGGTTTTAGATTTACGGCAGGAGTTAAGGTATAAGGTTGGGTTGCTACCAACTGTCACCATCGCGACATTCAAGGAACTTTTAGGGTATTCCCGATGCAGCTATCCGACTCCCTGCAACTCGCCGCGGCCTGGTTTCGCGTGCTCAGCCGCGATCAGCAAGAGCGCGTCGAGCGGGACCTTTCCGTGCAGCAGGTCGTTGCCGGGTCGATCATAGAGCGCAAAGGTGAACTCGCACAGGCTTGGATTGGTGTTCTGGCGGGACTGGTCAAGGTTTCGGTGGGCAACGCCGAGGGCAAGGTGGCGTCGCTGACCGGCGTGCCGGCGGGCGGCTGGATAGGCGAGGGCTCACTGCTAAAGCGCGAGATCCGCAAGTACGACATCGTTGCACTGCGGGATTCGGTGGTGGCGCGCCTGCCGGCCCCCACGTTCGACTGGCTGCTGGACACCAGCATCCCGTTCAACCGCTATCTGCTCCATCAATTGAACGAGCGCGTGGCGCAATTCATCGGCAAGGCGGAGTACGACCGCCTGCTGGATCCCGACGCGCGCGTGGCCCGCTGCCTGGCCGAACTCTTCAACCCTTTGCTGTATCCCGGAATGGGCATGCGCCTGACGATTACGCAGGAAGAGGTAGGCTATCTGGCCCGGGTGTCGCGCCAGCGCGCGAACCAGGCGCTGCGCAAGCTGGAAGACGCCGGCCTGCTCAATGTGGAGTACGGCGCGGTCCGGGTGCTGGATCTGGACGGTCTGAAACAATACGGGTCGGACCGCGCCGCGGCCGAAGGGGAGCCGGCGTAGACGCCGGCGGTTGCGTCGAAAAAAAACGCTTGACGATAAATAGCGCGCTATTTAATATTGCGCAATGAAACCCAGATCCAAAGCCAAAGCCGCATTCAATCCGCTGCTGCTGGACAGCCAACTGTGCTTCGCCTTGTACTCGACCTCGCTGGCGATGAACAAGGTGTACCGCAAGTTGCTGCGCGGGCTGGACCTGACCTACCCGCAGTACCTGGTGATGCTGGTGCTGTGGGAGGGCGACGAGATTACGGTGACGGATATCGGCGATCGCTTGTTCCTGGATTCCGCCACGTTGACGCCGTTGCTCAAGCGGCTGGAAGCGGCGGGCCTGGTGACCCGCAAGCGGGCGGTGGATGACGAGCGCCAGGTGATTGTGGGGCTGACCCGCCAGGGGCGCGAACTGCGCGCGCAGGCGCAGGCCGTTCCGCATTCCATCGCGAACGCTGCGCAGTGTTCGCTCGAAGAGGCGCAGGGCATGATGAAAACACTGCACGCGTTGCGGGAGAAGCTGACCGCAAGTCTTTGACGGGTGACGCGGCGGGCAATGCCCGCTATTGTTAGATCATATAAATAGCGTGCTATTCAATATTGCGCTATTTAATTAGTAAGGGTCGCAGCGGGATGGTCCCGCCGGGCCTGGCAGTCCAACCTCCACTTTCCCTTGAAGGAAACGCATCATGTCTATCGAAAAAGTGCTGTACCGCGCCCATGCGCACGTTACCGGCGGCCGTGAAGGCACGGGAGCCTCGGACGACGGCAACCTGAACGTCAAGCTGACCACACCGAAAGAGCTGGGCGGCGCGGGCGCGGCAGGCACCAATCCGGAGCAATTGTTCGCGGTGGGCTATTCCGCGTGCTTCATGGGCGCCATGAAATTCGTCGCCGGCCGCGACAAGATCGCCATGCCGTCGAATGCGACGATCGACGGCGCTGTCGGCATCGGTCCGATTCCTACGGGGTTCGGGATCGAAGTCGAATTGAAGATTTCTTTGCCGGGGATGGAACGGGCCGAAGCGGAAAAGCTGGTCGCTGCGGCGCATATCGTTTGCCCTTATTCGAATGCTACGCGGGGCAATATTGACGTGACGTTGACGATTGTTTGATCGTTGATGGGTTCTTGATGTTCTATTGGCGGGCGGTCTTGTTCGTAGGCCGCCCGTCGTCGCTCATCCGGTCCCCGAGTTGAATGCAGATGCTGGGCTTGGCGTAACTGAGCAGACGTTATGCCGCAGTCACTGCGCGCAGCGCCATCCCGCGACGCAAGACACCGCGTAAGCCCCAGAAGGCCGCCCGCGCGGCCGGCCTGGGGCGGGCCCCGCAAGACACGCCACCACACCCCGATGCGGAAAAAAACGCCAAGCACACAGCTCGCCCCAGCGCCCGTGAAGATTCAGACAGCGCAGCCTGCCGCGTCGGGGACTCGCGCTGCGCGGGGCGTCGATAAGCCCGAGGGAATCCGAAGGCAGTCGCCGGAGGCGACAACGAGGATGACAAAGGGGAAGTCCGGAGCGAAGGCTCCGGACCGCAATCGTTGCCCCGCGCAGCGCGAGTCCCCGACGTGGCAGGCGTCAAAAGAACGCCAACAACGCCATCCCTCTAATGCGACCCCCCCAAGTAAGCCGCAACAACAGCCGGATCATGCTTCAACTTCTCCGCACTCCCATGCACCGAAATCCGCCCGTTCTCCAACACATACCCATAATCCGCCACATTCAACGCAGCAGCAGCAAACTGCTCCACCAGCAGCATCGTCACCCCTTCTTCCTTGAGCCGCGCAATGATCCGGAACACTTCTTCCACAAGGATCGGCGCCAGCCCCATTGAGGGCTCGTCCAGCAGCACCAGTTCCGGATTCAGCATCACCGCACGCGCCATGGCCAGCATCTGCTGTTCGCCTCCGGACAGCGTGCCGGCGAGCTGATCGCGCCGTTCCTTCAGGCGCGGAAACAGATCCATGGCGCGGCCCAGGTCGGACTGCACGTCGCCTTTCGGCCGGCTGCCGGTCAGGCGCGGGAATGCGCCCAGCAGCAGGTTGTCGGTGACCGACAGCGTCGGGAAAACGCGCCGGCCTTCGGGCGAATGCGCCAGGCCCAGCCGCGCGATGCGATGGGACTCCAGGCCGTCGATGCGCTTGCCGCTCAGCGTGACTTCACCCGCGGTGGGACGGATCATGCCCGAGAGCGCCCGCATCGTGGTGGTCTTGCCGGCGCCGTTGGAGCCGATCAGCGTCACCACCTTGGCCTTGGGCACCTCCATGCTGATGCCATGCAGCACCTTTACCTTGCCGTAGCCTGCTTCCAGATTCTTGATCGATAGCATCTCTATGTCCCCTTGGCGTCAGGCGGGCGCGCCGCCCAGATACGCCTCGATGACCTTGGCGTTGCTTTGCACTTCATTGGGCAGGCCCTCGGCGATCTTCTGGCCGAAGTCCAGCACGGACACGGTGTCGCACACTCCCATCACCACGTCCATATGGTGCTCGATGAGTATCAGCGTGATGCCGTGGTCGCGCACCTTGCGGATGATGGCCAGCAGCTCGACGATGTCGGGTGCCGTCAGGCCGGCCGCGGGTTCGTCCAGCAGCAGCAATTGCGGGTCCAGCGCCAGCGCGCGGGCGATTTCCAGCAGGCGCTGCTTGCCATAGGGCAGGTTGCGTGCTTCCTCGCTGGCCAGGGACTCCAGGCCGACGAACTCCAGCAACGCCATGGCGCGGGCACGAGCACCTTGTTCCTCGCCCTTCCACTTGGACGTGCGCAGCGCGATGCCGGCAAGGCCGGTCGTGAAGGTATGGTGCAGGCCGACCAGGACGTTCTCCAACGCCGTCATTTCGCCAAACAACTGCACGTTCTGGAAGGTGCGCGCGATGCCGTTCTCGGCGATGTCGGCCGGGGTCAGGCCGACCAGCGATTTGCCTGAGAACTCCACGGCGCCGGCGGTCGGTACGTAGATGCCCGTCAGCACGTTCATCATGGTGCTCTTGCCGGATCCGTTGGGGCCGATCAAGCCATGGATGGTGCCGCGCTTGACGGTCAGGTCCACCTGGTTCAGCGCTTTCAGGCCGCCGAACTGCATCAGCACCCCCTTGGCCGCCAGCAGCGTATCGCCGTTGCCCTTGGCCGCGTCGGGTACCGCTTCCTGCGCCTTGATCAGATCCGATTTGACCGAAAGCGCGGCGCGGCGATTGGAGAAGAACAGGTTGCGCACGAAGCCCACGATACCGTCGGGCAGGTAATACACCACGAACAGGATCATGGCGCCGAAGATGGTCAGGCGCCAGTCGGTAACTGCGTCCAGCCAGTAGGAGAACACCGCCAGCAGGATGGTGCCGATGACCGGCACGGCGACCCGGCGCGGTTCGGTGCGGCCCTTGGAGATGGCGATTGCGCTGCCCACCGTGACCAGGATGGCCACTCCCAGCGCGATCAGCCTGAAGGTCGAAATGTCGTCCAGCATCTTGGGCAGCAGCACGATGATGGAAGCGCCCAGCAGCGCGCCGGTGCGGCTCTTGCGGCCGCCCATGATGATGGCCAGCAGGAACAGGATGGTCAGTTCGAAGTTGTAGGTGTTGGGCGAGATGTACTGTTCCGAATACGAGTACAGCGCCCCGGCCAGGCCGGCGAAGCCGGCGCTGATGACGAAGGCGAATACCTTGTGCCGGTAGACCGATACACCCATGCAGTCCGACGCGATCGGACTGTCGCGCAGCGCCTCGAACGAGCGGCCCAGGTGCGACTTCAGGATGCGGTGCACGACGATCAATGACAGCACCAGCAACGCGGCGACCAGCCAGAAGTATTCGCTCTTGGTCAGCACGTGCCCGGCAATGGCCGGCTTGGAAATCTTGATGCCCAGAGGGCCTTCGGTGAGGAAGGTCATCTCGTTGATCAGGATCTGGATGATCGTGCCAAACGCCAATGTCACCATGGCCAGGTACGGCCCGGTGACCCGCAGCGCCGGCAACGCCAGCACAGCGCCGAAGGCGGCCGCGATCAGGATGGCGGCGGGCAGGATGACCCAGATAGGCATCTGCAGGTGGAAGAACAGCACGCCAGCGACATACGAGCCGATGCCGAAGAGGCCGGCATGGCCCAGGGACACCTGGCCTGTATAGCCCACCACGATGTCGAGCCCGAACAGCAGGATCGAATAGATCATGATGGTTTCGATGAGGTGCAGGTAGTACGTGTTGGTCACGCCCAGCGGCACGGCGGCCAGGCAGGCCACGGCTACGATGGATAGGAAAAGGTGCAAGGGTTTCATCGCTTACACCTTCTTGATCGCGGTCTTGCCGAACAGGCCGGCGGGTTTGAAGGTCAGAACGAGCAGCAGCAACACCAATCCCGGCACGTCTTTGTACCCCGTCGAAAGATAGAAACCGGTGGTTGTTTCGGCGATCCCCAGGATCAGCCCGCCCACCACCACGCCCATCCCGCTGGACAGGCCGCCGATGATCGCCACGGCGAAGGCCTTCAGGCCCAGCACGGCGCCCATGGTGGCGCCGGTCAGCGTCAAGGGCGCGACCAGCACGCCGGCGAACGCCGCCGTCAGCGAGGACAGCGCGTAGGAAAACGTGATGACCATGCCCGTGTTGATGCCCATCAGACCGGCGGCGTCGCGGTCGTTGGACGTGGCGACGAAGGCTTTGCCGTAGATGGACTTGCGATTGAAGATTTCCACCAACAGCATCATCGCCAGCGCGCCGAACACCACCAGAAGCTCCATCGGCAGCACGTTGGCGCCCAGCACCTGAATGGGCGCTTCGGGCAGCGGCGAGGGAAAGCGCAGGTCGTCGCGGCCCCAGATATTTTCGGCCACGTTCTTGAAGATGATGCCCAGCGCGATGGTGGCCATGATCCAGCCGAACTCCGAACGGGTCTTGATGGCGGGCCTGACGCCCACGCGTTCGACCAGCGCGCCTTGCGCGAATCCGAAGATGCAGACGATAGGTATCATCACCCAGTAGTTCACGCCCAGGCCGACCAGTGTCAGGCCAACCAGCGCGCCCAGCATCAGGGCTTCGCCCTGGCCGAAATTCAAGGTGCCCGACGTGGCGAACGTGAGCTGGTATCCGAACGCGATGACGGCATAGATCATGCCCAGCGCGATACCGCTATAGATGAGCTGTAGAAGAATCATGGTGTGTGTTCGTAGCGCCGGCGTTTCGGCCCAGGCTACATGGGCAGAACGCGGTGTTTAGTTGTCCAGGCCGCGCGGAGCCGGCTATGCCGGTCCGCTGCGGCGCCCCCTCGAGGGGGAAGCGCTCCAAGGCGCTTCGGGGGTGGAACGCTTCGTCAGTTGGCCTTGACCACGCGGCCGCCCTTGACCTCGCCGATCACCACTTCCTTCGCGGTAATCGCGTCGTGGTTGTCCGCGCTGAACGGTTTGGTGTAGGTCATTACCACGCCCTCGACGGGCGTCTGCAGGTTTTCGAGGGCCTCGCGGACCTTCGGGCCGTCGGTGGAATTGGCCTGCTTGAAGGCCGCGGCCAGCAGATAGATGGAGTCATAGCCCTGGGCAGCCGACACCGGCGAATCGATGCGGTTGTTCTTGGGCTTGAACTTGGCCAGGTAGGCGTCGATGAAAGCCTTGCGCTTAGGCGTGTCCGGATCTTGGATGAAGGTCTGCGGCATGCGCGCGCCTTCGCCGTTGGCGCCGGAGTTGTCGATGTAGTTGGCCATGGACAGGGTCCAGCTGCCGATGATCGGCACCTTCCAGCCCAGCTTGGTCATGCCGTTGGCGATCTGCGCCAGCTCGGGGCCGATGCCGTAGGTCAGCACCGCTTCAGCGCCGGCGGCCTTCGCCTTCAGCAGCTGGGCCGTCATGTCGACGTCCTTGATGTTGAATTTTTCCACGGCCACCGGCTTGATGCCCTTGGAATCCAGGGCCTTTTCCAGGTCCTCGCGGCCGAGCTGGCCGTAGTTGGTGGAGTCGGCCAGGATCGCGACCTTCTTGAAGCCGCGGCGGGTCACCGCTTCTTCGACGATCATCGGGGCCTGGATGCTGTCGTGCGCGGCGTTGCGGAACACATAGTTGTTCGGGTATTCCGGCGCCTTGAACTGGTGCGTGATCACGCTGCCCGTGGCCACGTTGTTGAACACGGGGATCTTGGCATCCTGGTAGAAGCGCTGGGAGGCCAGCGCCACGCCGGTATTGATGTACCCGACGGTGGCCGCTACCTGTTCCTTATTGATCAGCTCCTGCGCGATCTGCACGCCGCGCTCGTTCTTGGCTTCGTCGTCGCGTTCCACGGCGACCAGCTGGCGTCCCAGCACACCACCGTTCTTGTTGATTTCTTCAATGGCCAGGCGCACGCCGTCGCGCATGCTCACGCCCATGGAGGACGAACCGCCGGTGTAGGGGCCGGCTACGCCGATCTTGATGGGGTCGGCGGCGTGGGACGCGGCCGTTGCGGCAAGTGCAAGGGTTCCTGCTAGCAGCTTCAAACGAAAATCCATGAATGTCTCCGTTGTAATTGGTAGAACTGCGTGGAAAACCGTGTGCCGGCGCCGGGCGGCGGAAATCAGATGCTGCGGCGCTCTCCTGTGTGGCGTGTCGTGACTGTCTGCCTAATCACTTACGCGAAACTGACCCGGCGGGGTTTTTCCGCGTAAATACCTAGTACGGACGCACAGGCGCACCTGCCATGCGCCAAGGCGCAGCCTGAAATGGGGAAGGGGAAAGGCGGCGGCGTGCCGTGGCGGGCATGGACGGGACGTTGCATTGGCCGCATCCTAGCCAGCGCTGCGCCGGGTTGCGCGGAATTTCATTCCGCCCTGGACTGGAAATTTATTCCTGGCTGGCCTGCGGGCCGCGTGGCCATTGGGCCACCTGTTTGCACACGCCTTCCAACCATAGGGAAAACGCTTGGACCGCGTTGCCGGGTGGGCGCGAGCTTTCGGTGCACAGGTAATACTGGGATTCCCCGGGAATCTCGATGTCCAGGACGCGCACCAGCTTGCCTTCGTCTAGCCATTCCGCGGCCAGTGCGCGTCGCGTGAGCGCAAGACCCTGACCGGCGCGCGCGGCAGCCAGCATGATGCCCAGGTCCACCAGCCAGACGCCGCGCGTAGGCTCGGGCCAGTCGAGGCCGGCGGCGGCGAGCCAGGGCCGCCATGGCTCCATGGGACAGCGCAGCAACTGCGCCCGCGCCAGATCCGCGGGCCGCTCAAAGGGACCGTGCCGGTCGCGGTAGTCCGGCGCGCAGACGGCGAACACCGGATCCGCGGTCAATTGGCGCGCATTCAAGCCGGGATACTTGCCACTGCCGAAGCGCACCCAGACATCGGCGTTGGGCGGCATGATGTCCAGGTAAGGTATGGACAACATGATTTCCAGTTCCACCTCGGGATGCGCGGCGGTGAAGCCGGGCAGGGCGGGGATCAGCACCTGGCGGGCGAAAGTGGGGGTGGACACGACCCGCAGGGGCTCGAGTTTGGGTTCTCCGCGTTTGTGCAGGGAGGCGTCCGACAGCAGGTCCAGCGCCGTGCGGACCTGATCCAGGTACTCCCGGCCGGCAGCGCTCAGCGTGGCGCCGCGGCTGCTGCGTATGAAGAGGGTGACGTCCAGCAAGGCCTCCAGCGCGGCAATGCGCTTGCCGATGGCGCTGGCGGTGACGAAGAGCTCCTCGCTGGCGCGTTCGAAAGAGCCCAGGCGTGCGGCTGCTTCGAAAGCCTGGATGGCGGCCAGGGGTGGCAGGCGCACATCTTTGGAGGGGGAGGGACCGCGCATGATCGTCTGGCGGGCCGGTGCTGCGCCCGACGAAAAAGTGGCAACCGCGAGATTATAAGGACGGCGGCGGCAGCCCTTCGCCATAGCGCCGGAGCACTTGGGCGATTTCCACGCGATAGCCGTCCAGCCAGCGCGCTTGCCCGGCCTTGGCGCGCAGGTGCTCCGGATGGCGGATCAGTTGCTCCAGGGCGTCCATCGATTCCCAGTAATAGACGTTGCAGACCAGTCCCCGCGCCGTGTCCTCCCAGCTCTCTTCTCCCAGATAGCCGGGGATGGCGCGCGCGGCGGCGGCAATGGCCTGGTCAAGGCGGTGGAAGTCATCGTCGAACTGCTTCTTGGCGAAGATGAACGTGGAGCTGTACATGGGGAGGGTCCGGCGAGTCAGACGATAACGTCGCTTATACGCCCTTGAGCGCCAGGCTGATCGCCAGCGCCGCCATGACGACCGCGATGAGGCCGTCCAGGATACGCCAGGCGGAAGCACTGGCGAAGAACGGGGCGAACAGGCGGGATCCGATGCCCAGCACGGCAAGCCACAACAGGCTGGCGGTGAAGGCGCCGGCGGCGAACGCCATGCGGGCGTCCTCGAAACCATGCGCCAGCGAACCGACCACAACCATGTCCAGCCAGAAGTGCGGATTCAGCAGCGAGAAACCCAGCGCGCCCAGCATGGCCGCACGGCGCGACGGAACCACGTCGCGAGCTGCGGCCAGGCCCCCGGTGGCGGTCCAGGCGCGGCGCGCGGACTGCAGCGCATACCAGGACAGGAAGGCTACGCCGAACCACAGCACGGCGGTCGTCAGCCAGGGAAACCAGGAGGTGAGAGCCTGCAGGCCGGAGACGCTGGCGAAGATGAAGATGGCGTCGATCAGCGCGCAGATGGCGACCACGCTCAAGAGGTGCGCGCGCATCAGCCCCTGGCGCAGGATGAACGCGCTTTGCGCGCCCACGACCGCGAACAGGCCCAGCCCGGTGGCCGTGCCGCTGGCCCAGGCAGTGAAGAAGAGGGGGGATGACAACGTGGCGAACATGACCTGCACCTGTGCTGCTACGCCTGTGGCGGCGCTTGGATGACAATGCCGGGCGCCGGGAAGCGCTCCGGTAATGCGTCATTTTCGCTTGCACGGCATATGAAATAAAGCTAATTTTCCTTCACTATCTTAAGTAAAACTAATCTCATGAAAATCGATCACGGCAACCTGCGGGCCTTGGCGGCGGTAGTGCGGGAAGGCAGTTTCGAACGGGCAGCGCTGTCGCTGAGCGTCACGCCCTCGGCGGTGTCGCAGCGGATCAAGGCGCTGGAGGACCGCATGGGGCGTTTGCTGGTCCAGCGCACCGTGCCGGCTGTGGCAACTGCCGACGGGCAGGTGCTGGTGCGGCTGGCCGAGCAGACGGCGCTGCTGGAGCATGACGCGCTCGATCGCCTGGGGGTGGCGGATGACGACGTGCCGTACGCCAGCATCCCGGTCGCGGTCAATCACGACAGCCTGGAGACCTGGTTCGTCGATGCGGCCGTGCAGTTCTCGGCCCGCACGCGGGCCACGCTGGATATGCAGTCCGAAGACCAGGATCACACCGCCACGCTGCTGCGCAATGGCTCAGTGCTGGGCGCGGTCACCGCGCTGGCCGAACCGGTGCAGGGGTGCCGCATCCATGCGCTGGGCAGCATGCGCTATGTGGCGACCTGCACGCCTGAATTCCACAAGCGCTATTTTTCGCAAGGCGTTAACGCCCAGACGCTGGCGCAGGCGCCCGTGCTGGTGTTCAACCGCAAGGACGCATTGCAGGCCCGCTTCGCGCACAAGATCGCCGATCCCGCGCCTTGGCAGCCACCGGTCTGGTGGGTGCCTTCCACGCGCGCGTTTGTGCAGGCCACGCTTGGCGGGCTGGGCTGGACCATGAATCCCTTGCCGCTGGTGCAGGAACACCTTGACGCAGGTCAGCTGATGCTGCTTCGGGGCCGCGCCTGGGAGGACGTGCCGCTGTATTGGCAGCATTGGCGGGTAAACTCCGAAGCAATGGAAGCCCTGACCGATTCGGTCCTTTCAGCCGCCCGCAGCCTGGTCAGGCGACGTTAACCCACTAGGAGAACACCCCATGAACATCCGCAAGTTCGCTGTCATTGCCGCCCTGGGCCTGTGCACGGCCGGTTCGGCGTGGGCAAAGGACTACAAGGTTGGCCAGATCGAGGTCGATGACCTCTGGGTGCGCGCGTCCGCGCCGGGCCAGTCCAACGGCGCGGGGTATATGGATATCGACAACGACGCGAAGACCCCGGACCGCCTGCTGTCGGTGTCTTCCGATGCCGCGGAACGCGTCGAACTGCACACGGTGCAGACCGAGAACGGCGTGTCGAAGATGCGTCAGGTGGAAGGCGGCATCGCGTTGCCGGCCGATACCGAGGTCAAGCTCAGCCCGGGCGGCTACCACGTCATGTTCATCAAGCTGAAGGCCCCGTTCGCCGAAGGCGGCACGGTCCCGGCCACGCTGAAATTCGAAAAGGCCGGCGAAGTCACCGTGCAGTTCAAGGTCAAGCCGGCCTCGCACAACCCCGGCATGAACCACGGCGGCATGAACCACGGCACGATGAAACACTAAGCGCTCCGCGCTGCCCGCGCTGTCCTGATAAAGCAGATCTGCCCGAATCGCGGCCGCGCGGAGCCGGCTTTGCCGGTCCGCAGCGGCGCCCCCTTGAGGGGGAAGCGCGTAGCGCTTCGGGGTGGGCCCTCTCAGCCGGTCCGCAGCGGGCCCGTCCTGGGGGGAAGCGCGCAGCGCTGCGGGGGGTCAGTACAAGCCTTGCTGACGCATTGCGTCAGCCACCTTCACGAAGCCGGCGATGTTGGCGCCGTCCAGGTAGTTGACGTACTCGCGTTCGCTGTGGCCGTGGCGCACGCAGTTTTCATGGATGTCGCGCATGATGGCGTGCAGGCGGGCGTCGACTTCATCGCGCGTCCAGGCCAGGCGAGCCGAGTTCTGCGCCATTTCCAGGCCGGAGACGGCCACGCCGCCGGCATTGCTGGCCTTGCCGGGCGCGTAGAGCACGCGCGCGGCGATGAAGGCCTTGGCGGCTTCCAGCGTAGCAGGCATGTTGGCGCCTTCGGCAACGCAGAGCACGCCGTTTTTGATCAGCGTTTGCGCGTCGGCCAGTTCCAGCTCGTTCTGGGTGGCGCAGGGCAGGGCCACGTCCACCGGCACGTGCCACGGACGCTTGCCGGATTCATAGGTCAGGCCGAATTGGCGGGCATAGGTGTCCAGGCGGCCGCGCAGATCGTTCTTGATGTGCATCAGCGCCACCAGCTTTTCGTGCGTGAAGCCGGCTTCGTCCACCACGGTGCCGTTCGAATCCGAAACGGTCACGACCTTGGCGCCCAGCGCCATGGCCTTTTCGATGGCGTACTGGGCAACGTTGCCCGAGCCCGACACGGAGACGCGCAGGCCGTCGAAGGAGCGGCCGACGCGCTTGAGCATTTCTTCGGCGAAGTACACCGTGCCGTAGCCGGTGGCTTCGGGGCGGATCAGGCTGCCGCCGAAGGTCAGGCCCTTGCCGGTGAACACGCTGGCGGTCGAGTTGGACAGCTTCTTCATCATGCCGGCCATGAAGCCGACTTCGCGCGCGCCCACGCCGATGTCGCCAGCCGGCACGTCAGTGTCCGGACCCAGGTGGCGGTACAGCTCGATCATGAGGGCTTGGCAGAAACGCATGACTTCGGCGTCGGACTTGCCCTTGGGATCGAAGTCGGAGCCGCCCTTGCCGCCGCCCATGGGCAGAGTGGTCAGCGAGTTCTTCAGGGTCTGTTCGAAAGCCAGGAACTTCAGGATCGACAGGTTCACCGAAGGATGGAACCGCATGCCGCCCTTGAAGGGGCCGATGGCCGAGCTGTGCTGGATGCGGAAAGCGCGGTTGACTTGGGCCTGGCCCCGGTCGTCGGTCCAGCACACGCGGAACTGGATCACGCGTTCCGGCTCCACCAGGCGTTCCAGCACGGCGTGCTCGGCATAGTGGGGGTGCTTTTCGATGAAGGGCCACAGGCTCAGCATCACCTCCTGGACGGCTTGCATGAACTCAGGCTGCTGCGGGTCGCGCGCGGCGACGCCACGCAGGAAGTCGTCCAGACTCTGCACTTTCAACATGATCTCCTTGGGGGCGCTTCGAATAGGTGCGGACTGCGCCGGATTGGGGCGCGAAAAATTCTTTTTGGTGCACGGTCGCACCGGTATGGTGCGGAATTGTAGGGGCAAAATGTTGCCCTGCGCAAAGTCGAAAATTCCGCCATCACCTTGATATCAAAGCGCTTTTTTGTCATTTAAATTGGGGACGCATAAAAATCGAAATTGACTGAAAAGCAGGAGAAATGCCGAACTTTTAAGAAAAGCGGTTGAATTCACTGGGGAAAATAATATGTCCCCAGTTTTAATCGTTGATGCGGCAAGGCTCTGGATGCATGCGAGCGCGGAGTATTGACGGCTCATTTCGGTTATCTGTCACGGGCAGCGCCGGTGAATGCTCTTAATGCGTCCCCGTTATTTATTTGCGAAAGATCACATCCTGGGTGCGGGATTACAACTGCACGGCCGCCAGCGCCGCGCCCAGGGCCATCAGGATCGCACCGACCACTCGGTCCGCCGCGAGCTGATGGTCCAGCAGCGCGCCGCGCAGGACCGGCGACGACACCGACCACGCCACCACGCCGAACCATATGGCGTGCGCCAGCGACATGAACAGACCGTAGCCAAACTGCCATGGCAGCGGCGTACCGGGCGACACGACCTGGGTATAGGTACTCACCACGAACAGTGTGGTCTTGGGGTTGAGTGCATTGGTCAGAAAGCCGTTGTTCAGCGCCTGCCAGGACGAAAGCGGCGGCCGCGCGGACAGGTCGCGGCTGACCGGCGTGCGGTTGAAGAAGGTCTTCCAGCCCATGTAGACCAGATAGCAGGCGCCCGCCAGCTTGATGCCCTGCAGCACGGGCTGCGCGTAATGCGCCAGCAAGCTGACGCCAAACATCGTGTAGAAGACATGCACCTGCACGCCCAGGGCAATCCCCAGCGCGCAGATCAGGCCGGTGCGCCGTCCGAATAGATAGCTATTGCGCATGACCATGGCGAAGTCCGGGCCGGGACTGATGACTGCAAGTATCGTGATGAGGGCGACGGCGAACAATTCGGTCATGGCGAAAGCGGCGGAGGGTGATACGGAACCGGCATTGTCGGGCGCTGGCGCGGGGTGGAAAAACGATTTCTAATGCCCAATATCCGTGAGAAAAATTCACCTTTCCCCATGAAATTGCCGCCCCTCAATACCCTGCGGGTCTTCGATGCCGCCGCCCGCCATCAGGCCTTCGGAAAGGCGGCCGAAGAGCTGCACGTGACGCATGGCGCCGTTAGCCGGCAGGTTCGGCTCCTGGAAGAGGCCCTGGGACTGGCCTTGTTCGAGCGTCGCAACCGGGCGGTTTTCCTGACCGATGCAGGCAGGCAGCTGTTCGAGGTGACTCGCGGCTTGTTCGAGCAGTTGACGGCAGGCCTGGCCAAGCTGCGTCAGCCGTCGGTGGACGCGCCGCTGGTGCTGTCGTGCGAACCCACCATCGCCATGATGTGGCTGATCCCGCGCCTGCCGGATTTCCAGCGCGCTCACCCGGGCGTGCAGGTGCATCTGTACGCGGCGGGAGGTCCGGTGGATTTCGCTGCCCAGGGAGTGGACGTGGCACTACGCCGCAACGATTTCGATTGGGATCCTGCTTTGCATGTCGAGCGGGTGTGCGAGGAATGGACGGGGCCGGTGCGCCGGCCAGGGCTGGCAGGCGCGGCGCGCGCAGAGCCGGCCGAAAGCGTCTGGGCCGGCGCGCCCGCGCTCGGCAGCGCGACCCGCCCTCAAGCCTGGCGGCAATGGTCGCGCGCCGCAGGCGTGAAGCCGCCGCGCCGTGCTGGACCCGCCTACGAGCATTTCTATTTGAGTTTGCAGGCGGCCGCGGCCGGGCTCGGAGTGGCAATAGGCTCCGCGTTGATGGTCTGCGACGCCTTGCGGGACCGCCGGCTCGAGGCGCCTTGCGGCTTCGCGCGGGATGGCTCGGCCTACGTCCTGTTATCGCCCCGGCCTTGCGCGGACGACCCGCGCGCCGGGGTCTTCCTGGAATGGTTGCGCCGGGAGGCCGCCGCGTCGCTGCAGGAGGCGGCGGCGGGCCCGGTGGACGCCGCTCAGAGCGTGGCGTCGTAGTCGATCGTCAACGGGGCGTGGTCCGAGAAGCGCTCGTCCTTATAGATAGCGACATTGCGTGCACGCGCGGCGATGCCGGGCGTCGCGATCTGGTAATCGATACGCCACCCGACGTTCTTGGCCCAGGCCTGGCCGCGGTTGCTCCACCAGGTGTATTGGTCAGGGCGGTCGTCGATGGTGCGGAACACGTCGACAAAGCCGCGCTTGTCGAACACGTCGGTCAGCCAGGCGCGTTCTTCGGGCAGGAAGCCCGAATTCTTCATGTTGCCCTTCCAGTTCTTGAGGTCGATTTCCTTGTGCGCGATGTTCCAGTCGCCGCAGATGACGAACTCGCGGCCGGTCGTCTTATGTTCGTGCATCAGGGCATCGATCCAGGGGCCAAAGCGGTCCAGGAAACGATACTTGGCCTGCTGGCGCTCGTCGCCGCTGGAGCCCGAGGGCAGGTAGGCGCTGATGACCGACAGGTTCTTCCAGTCGGCGCGGATGATGCGGCCTTCGGGATCGAACTCCTCGCAGCCCAGGCCGATGTTGACGCGCTCGGCCGCGTCTCGTAAGTAGATGCCGACGCCGCTATAGCCCTTTTTGACGGCATGGTGGAAATGGCCGGTGTAGCCGGGCGGATTGCGCAGATCGTCGGTCAAATCATCATGCGACACCTTGATTTCCTGCAGGCAGAGCACGTCGGCGGAATGCTTTTCCATCCACGGTTGCAGGCCCTTGCGGAAGGCGGACCGGATGCCATTGAGATTGATCGACGTGATGCGCAGCAAAGCAAAACTCCTGTTGAACGGCCGCGAAGGGCCGGGGCAATGCCAGCAATTTAACCGACTCGGCGCGGATGCCCAGGAATAGCCCCGACAGCGGATAAAATGCCTGCGTTTGCCATCTACCGGACCTTTACGCATGCCCGCCGCCAATTCCTCCGCCACTGCCCTTGATTTCGTCCGCTTCGCCTTGAACGAGGGCGTGCTGCGCTTTGGCAGCTTCAAGGTCAAATCGGGCCGCATCAGTCCCTATTTCTTCAACGCCGGACTGTTCAACAGCGGGCGTTCGGTTGGCAAGCTGGCTCAGTTCTATGCCCAGGCGTTGCTGGATTCGGGCGTGAAATTCGACATGCTTTTCGGGCCGGCCTACAAGGGTATTCCGCTCGGCACGGCGACCGCCATCGCACTGGCGGGCCATGCCGGCATGAACGGCGCTGACGTGCCTTTCGCGTACAACCGCAAGGAAGCCAAGGACCACGGCGAAGGCGGCACCCTGGTAGGTGCGCCCCTCAAGGGCAAGGTCGTCATCATTGACGACGTGATCACCGCCGGGACGTCCGTGCGTGAATCGGTGGAGATCATCCGCGCAGCTGGCGCCGAGCCCGCCGCCGTGCTCATCGCCATGGATCGCATGGAACGCGCGGGCCCGGACGACGCGCTGTCGGCGCATTCCGCCGTGCAGGACGTCGCCAAGACCTACGGCATTCCTGTGGTGTCGATTGCTTCGCTGGCAGACATCCTGGCCCTGCTGCAGGACGACGCGTCGTTTGCCGAGCACCGCGAGGCGGTGCTGGCTTATCGGACGAAGTACGGGGTGAAGTAAACCCTGTGTTCAGTGAGCGCAGATATTGGGCGGCCAGGCGTCGCCCTTCATCCGTAGCTTGCCGCAGGCTCGGCGAGGCCGTGGGGTTGGCCGAAGACGACTTCGATTCGCCAAATGGGCGGCACCGTGTTTTTGGCTCCATGGGCGACTTCCAGCAGGTGCTGAGCCAGCAGTGATTCACGGGCATCGGTGCGACTTATCAGCCAGGCCAGGGCGAGTGATGCGTCCGGTATCAAGCGGATCGGATTCATTCCCGGCCTTCCTCGATCCAGGAGCGCATGATGGATAAACGAAGGGCCGCGGCAATATGCCGCGGCCCTTCGTTTCGTCTGATACGTCGGGAGTGCGCCCGTTGCCGGGGCGCCCCGCGCGGTCAGCTATCCAGCTTCTGCTTCAATAGATCGTTCACCTGCTGCGGGTTGGCCTTGCCGCGCGCGGCCTTCATGATCTGGCCCACCAGCGAGTTGAACGCCTTCTGCTTGCCGGCCCGGTACTCTTCCACGATGGCGGGATTGGCGGCCAGCACTTCGTCGATCATGGCGCCGATGGCGCCGGTGTCGCTGATCTGCTTGAGGCCGCGCGCCTCGATGATGGCGTCCGCTTGGCCGCCGTTCTCACCGGCCCACATGGCGCCGAAGACTTCGCGGGCGATCTTGTTGGAGATCGTGCCGTCGATGATGCGGCCGATCAGGGCGGCCAGTGCCGGCGCCTGGACCGGAGACTCGGCGATGCTCTTTTCGTCCTTGTTCAGGGCGGCGGAGACCTCACCCATGACCCAGTTGGCGGCCAGCTTGGCCTGGCCGGCGGGCAGCGCGTTCGCCACCGCCTGGAAGTAGGCGGCCAGGTCGCGGCTGACGGTGAGCTGGGCTGCGTCGTAGGCGGGCAGGCCGTACTCGGACTCGAAGCGGGCGCGTTGGGCGGCCGGCAATTCGGGCATGGCGGCCCGGACTTCGTCCACCCATTCGCGCGAGATGACCAGCGTGGGCAGGTCGGGGTCGGGGAAGTAGCGGTAGTCGTGCGCGTCTTCCTTGCTGCGCATGCTGCGGGTTTCGTCGCGGTCGGCATCGTACAGGCGGGTTTCCTGCACCACGGTGCCGCCGTCTTCGATCAGTTCGATCTGGCGCCGCGCTTCATAGGTGATGGCGCGCTCCAGGAAGCGGAACGAGTTGACGTTCTTGATCTCGGTGCGGGTGCCGAATTCCTTCTGGCCCACGGGGCGCACGGACACGTTGGCGTCGCAGCGGAACGAGCCTTCCTGCATGTTGCCGTCGCAAATGCCCAGCCACACGACCAGGCTGTGCAGGGCGCGGGCGTAGGCCACGGCCTCGGCGGCCGAGCGCATTTCCGGTTCCGTCACGATTTCCAGCAGAGGCGTGCCCGCGCGGTTCAGGTCGATGCCGCTGCCGGGGGCGCCGTTGGCCAGGCTGAAGTCGTCGTGCAGGGACTTGCCGGCGTCTTCTTCCAAGTGGGCGCGCGTCAGGTTGACGGTTTTTTCTTCCTCGCCCACGAAGAACGACAGCGAACCGCCCACGACCACAGGCAGCTCGTACTGGCTGATCTGGTAGCCCTTGGGCAGGTCGGGATAGAAATAGTTCTTGCGCGCGAAAACCGAGCGCGGCGCGATGGTGGCGCCCACGGCCAGGCCGAAGCGGATGGCGCGTTCGGCCGCGCCGCGGTTCATGACCGGCAGGCTGCCCGGCAGCGCCAGGTCGACCACGTTGGCGTGGGTGTTGGGCGCGGCGCCGAATTGGGTGCTGCTACCCGAAAAAATCTTGGAGTCCGTGGAAAGCTGCGTGTGCGTTTCCAGGCCGATGACGATTTCCCAGTTCATGTTCTCAGCCTTGCTGGACAGGGGCACGCGTATGCCAGTCCGTCACTTGTTGGTAGCGGTCGGCGATGGCCAGCAGGCGGCCTTCGTCGAAGTAGTTGCCGATGATTTGGAGACCGACGGGGCGCGGACGGGCGCCAGCGCCGCCAGGCCGCCCCAGGGCGCTGGCAGCCCCCTCGGGGGGCAGTCCTCCGCCGAAGCCGCAAGGTATGGACATGGCCGGCAGGCCGGCCAGGCTCACGCCTAGCGTGTAGACGTCGGCCAGCCAGTCGGCGGTGGGATCGTCGCGGTTGTCGCCGATGTTCTTGGCCACGGTGGGGGTCACCGGGCCCATGATCACGTCGCACTGGTCGGCATAGGCGCGCTGGAAATCCTGCGCGATCATCCGGCGCAAGCGCTGCGCCTGCAGGTAATAGGCGTCGTAGTAGCCGTGGGAAAGCACGTAGGTGCCGATCAGGATGCGGCGCTTGACCTCATCGCCGAAGCCTTCGGCGCGCGAACGGCTGATCATCTCGTTCAAGTCGCCGTATTGGGCGGCGCGGTGGCCATAGCGCACGCCGTCGTAACGCGCCAGGTTGCTGGAGGCTTCGGCGGGCGCGATGACGTAGTAGGCGGGAATGGCCAGTTCGGTGCGCGGCAGCGAGACCGGCACGCGCACGGCGCCCAGGGCCTCGAACTGGGTCAGCGCGGCCTCGACCGCGGCAGCCACGTCGGGTGCCAGGCCCGCGCCGAAGTACTCGGCGGGCACGCCGATGCGCAGGCCCTTGAGCGGCTGGCTGCCGGCGGCGTCGAACCGGCTCTGGGCGGCCTCGAAGTCGCGCCGGACGCGGCCGGGCTCGTTCGTGGCGGCATCGCATTTCTGCAGGCTGGTGGCGTCGCGCGGGTCAAAGCCGCTGATGACGTCCAGCAGCTCGAGCAGATCGCGGGCGCTTTCGGCAAGGGGGCCGGCCTGGTCCAGGCTGGAGCCGAAGGCCACCATGCCATAGCGGGAGACGGTGCCGTAGGTGGGCTTGATGCCGCTGACGCCGCACAGGGCGGCGGGCTGGCGCACCGAGCCGCCGGTGTCGGTGCCGGTAGCGGCGGCAACCAGGCGGGCGGCCACGGCGGCGGCCGAACCGCCCGACGAGCCGCCGGGCACGGCGGCGTGGTCCCAGGGGTTCTTCACGGCCCCGTAGGCGGAATTTTCATTGCCGGAACCCATGGCGAATTCGTCGCAGTTCAGCTTGCCCAGCGACACGGCGCCGGCCTCGCCCAGGCGCTCGACGACGGTGGCGTCGAACGGGCTGACGTAGCCCTCGAGCATCTTGCTGCCGGCGGTGGTGCGCCAGCCGCGGGTGACGAAGGCGTCCTTGTGGGCGATCGGGATCCCCGCCAGCGGGCCAGCCGAGCCCGAAGCCAGGGCGGCGTCGGCGGCGCGGGCCTGGGCCAGCGTCAATTCGGCGTCAATATGTAAAAAGCAATTCAGGCCGCTGGCCCCTTCGGCGGCCGTCAAGGCGCTTTGAGCGAGTTCGACGGCGCTGACCTGGCGTTGCGCAAGGGCCGCGCGCAGGGCGGCGATCCCCTTGAATTGGGTGTGCAGAGCGGGTTTCGTCATGACTTAATCCAGGACCTTGGGAACCAGGAACAGGCCTTCCTGGGCATCGGGGGCGTTGGCCAGCAGCTCCTGCCGCCGGGCTTCCGAGCTGGGTTCGGTCACGACATCTTCACGCAGGCGCAGCACGATATCCTCGTGGGCGGACAGCGGGTGAGCCAGGGGTTCGACCCCCTGCGTGTCGACGGACTGGAGCCGTTCGATCAGGTGGAGGATGCCGTTGAGTTCGGCCTGCGCAAGGGTGCGCTGGTCGGGGGTCAGTTCGATTCTGGCCAGCCGGGCAATGCGGGCCACATCTGTGTCATTGAGCGCCATGGGGGATTGCAAATCGATAAGCGAAGGCCGAGGGGCGGGACAGGGCAGTATGCATACGCCGAACCCGTTACAAAGCTTGAATAGCCTGCATTTATGCGCTATTTCCGGGGAAATTATAAGTTATGATTCACGGTTTAATCGCCGTGATGACAGGCGGACCCGTTGTTTTACGGGCCCTACGCCCCGCGGCATGTACCTAATTCCCCCCCAGAATTTAGCTGAGCTCCCATGTTCGGATTCCTGCGCAGTTATTTTTCCAGCGATATGGCGATTGACCTCGGTACCGCCAATACGCTGATCTACGTCCGCGGCAAGGGCATCGTGCTCGATGAACCGTCCGTGGTCGCAATCCGTCATGAAGGCGGTCCTCACGGCAAGAAGATCATCCAGGCCGTCGGCCACGAAGCCAAGCAGATGCTCGGCCGCGTTCCCGGCAATATAGAGGCCATCCGGCCCATGAAGGACGGCGTCATCGCCGACTTCACGGTCACCGAACAGATGCTCAAGCAGTTCATCCGCATGGTGCACCCCCGCAACATGCTGGCGCCCAGCCCGCGCATCATCGTCTGCGTGCCCTGCGGCTCCACCCAGGTTGAACGCCGCGCCATCCGTGAGTCGGCCTTGGGCGCGGGCGCGTCCCACGTCTTCCTGATCGAAGAACCCATGGCCGCGGCCATCGGCGCCGGCCTGGCCGTGTCCGATGCCAGCGGCTCCATGGTCGTCGACATCGGCGGCGGCACCACCGAAGTGGCGGTCATCTCCCTGGGTGGCATGGTCTACAAGGGTTCGGTGCGCGTCGGCGGCGACAAGTTCGACGAAGCCATCGTCAACTACATCCGCCGCAACTACGGCATGCTGATTGGCGAACCCACCGCCGAACTGATCAAGAAGGAAATCGGCTCGGCGTTCCCGGGATCCGAAGTCCGCGAGATCGAGGTCAAGGGCCGCAACCTGGCCGAAGGCGTGCCGCGCAGCTTCACCGTCTCGTCCAACGAGATCCTGGAATCGCTGACCGATCCGCTGAACCAGATCGTTTCGGCCGTGAAGATCGCCCTGGAACAGACGCCACCCGAACTGGGCGCCGACATCACCGACAAGGGCATTGCCCTGACCGGCGGCGGCGCGTTGCTGCGCGACCTGGACCGTCTGCTGCAGGAAGAGACCGGCCTGCCCGTCGTGGTGGCGGACGATCCGCTGACCTGCGTCGTGCGCGGCTGCGGCGAGGCGCTGGAACACCTTGAGAAACTGGGCGCCATCTTCATCAACGACTAATTTTGCCCGCCAGCCCGGAGCCCAGCTTTTTCACGGCTCCGGCCGCTGCCGGAGCGACGGACGCGGGCGTCCGGGCTGAGATTCATGCAACGACAAGGGACTCCTCCCCTATTCAGGCGCGGCCCACCTGCGGAGGTGCGGCTGGTCGTTCTGGTCGTCCTTGCTTTGGCCCTGATCGTCATGGATTCGCAATGGCGCATGCTGGAACCGGCGCGCCGGGCGATGTCCGTGGCCCTCTACCCCTTCCAGCGCGCCGTCATGGCGCCGCGCGACCTCGTCCAGCAAGTGAACGAATGGGTCAATGCGGCCAATCTCATCCGTAGCGAAAACGAAGCCTTGCAACGCCAGCGCATCGAGCTGGCGCAGGTGACCACGCATGGTGCCCAGCTGGCCGCTGAAAACTCGCAGTTGCGCCGGCTGCTGGGCGTGACCGACACCGTGGCGCAGTCGGCCGTGGTGGTCGAGGTCATGTACGAGCCCACCAATGCGTTCACGCAGCGTCTGGTGTTCAACAAGGGCAGCAAGGCCGGGCTGGCTCCCGGCATGCCGGTGATCGACGAAGGCGGTGTGGTCGGGCAGATCGTGCGCGTCACGCCGATGACGGCCGAGGCGGCGCTGGTCACCGACGAACAGGTCTCCATCCCTGTGCAACTGCTGCGCAACGGCTTGCGCCTGATCGCGTTCGGTGGCAACTCGCCGGGCAAGATGGAGGTCCGTTACCTCGCCGCCAATGCCGACATCAAGGAAGGCGATACTATTGTCACCAGCGGCGTTGGCGGGCTGTTTCCCGCCGGCCTGCCCGTGGCCAAGGTAACCTCGGTCGAACGCGATACCGCCTCGGGCTTCGCGCGCGCCGTGTGCGAACCGCTGGCCCACCCCGAACGCTATCGCCACTTCCTGGTCCTGCAGGTCGATGTGGAGCGCGCCGAGTCCAACCGTCAGGAGGTCGATTCCGGTGGATCGGACTAACCAATCCTATGGGCAGGCCTCGCGCCGCCTGGGCACCCCCAGCAATGTGCAGCCCGACCGGCTTTCCGGTCCGGCGCATGGCGTATTCGTATGGGGCACGGTGCTGGTGGCATGGCTGGTATCCCTGCTGCCGTGGCGCCTGTGGCAGGGCGCGCCTGACATCCTGCTGCTGATCATCGCCTTCTGGTGCGTGCACGAGCCGCGCCGCGTCGGCCTGTTCACCGCTTTCTTCTTTGGCCTGCTGATGGACGTGCACGACGCCGGCCTGCTGGGCGAACACGCGCTGTCATACACGCTGGTCGCGTATGGCGCCGTGGCGTTGCACCGCCGGCTGCAGCGGTTCGACCTCTGGAGCCAGGCCATGCACATGTTGCCTGTGTTCTTCATTGCCCGCTTCGTGACCCAGATCATCCATGCGTGGCTGGCAGGCAAGTGGCCGGGTTGGGATTGGGGCATCAGCGTGCTTCTGACCACCGCCTTGTGGCCGTTGGCCGGTTGGGTTCTGCACTTGCCGCAGCGCGGTGTCGACGACGCCGAATCTTCCTCCGCCTGACGGCGGCGCCGCGTCATGTTCGAATTCAAGAAAACCGGCCAGCAGCAGAAGCAGCGTTTCCGCCTGCGCGCCTGGGTGGGCGGGCTGTTTGCGCTGGCCTGCTTCGGCGTGCTGGTCGGCCGGTTCTGGTATCTGCAGGTGGACCGTTACGAAGGCCTGTCCGAACGCGCTGACCGCAATCGCATCGCGGTCGTGCCCATCCCGCCGCGCCGCGGCGAGATCCTGGACCGCAACGGCGAGGTGCTGGCGCGCAATTACCGCACCTATACGCTGGAGGTTGTGCCGGCGCATGCGGGGAACCTCGGAGAGCTGTTCGAGCGCCTGACCGAAGTCGTGTACATCAGCCCGGCCGATCAGCGGCGCTTCAAGCGCCGGGCCGCCGAATCCAGCCGCTACGCCAGCCTGCAGCTGCGCAACAATCTCAACGAAACCGAAGCTGCCTGGTTCGCTGCGCATTCCTTCCAGTTTCCGGGCGTGGAGCTGCGCGCGCGCTGGGTGCGCGAGTACCCGCAGGGCCTGTCGGCGGCACACGTGGTGGGCTATATCGGCCGCATCGCCGAGGGCGACATCGAAGAACTGGACCGCGCCGGCCAACTGGGCAATTACCGCGGCACCGATGTCATCGGCAAGAAGGGCATCGAGAAGACCTGGGAAGAACAACTGCATGGCCGCACCGGCCTGGAAGAGGTCGAAGTCACCGCCGGCGGTCGGCCGATGCGCACGCTGCGCCGGATCGACCCGGTGCCCGGGTCCGACATCATGCTGTCCATCGACCTGGGGCTGCAGAAGGTGGCTGAAGCGGCCTTCGAGGGACAGCGCGGAGCACTGGTCGCCATCGACCCCGACACGGGCGAGGTGCTGGCCTTCGTCTCGCAGCCGTCGTTCGATCCGAACCTGTTCGTGGACGGTATCGACGTGGACAACTGGCGCATGTTGAACGAATCGCCCGATCATCCACTGATCAACCGGCCGCTATACGGCACCTATCCCATCGGTTCGACCTATAAGCCCTTCGTAGGCCTGGCCGCCCTGGAGCTGGGCAAGCGCCGCGCCACCGACCGCATCTCGGACCCGGGCTATTACGAGTTCGGCGGCCAGAAATTCCGCAATGCCGGAGGCGCTGCCTACGGCATGACCGATATGCACAAGGCTATCGTCGTATCGTCGGATACGTACTTCTACTCGCTGGGCCCCGAGATCGGCGTGAACGCGCTGCACGATTTCACCAAGCAGTTCGGCTTTGGCCAGATCACCGGCATCGACCTGGAAGGCGAAAAGCGCGGCGTATTGCCATCGACCGACTGGAAGCGATCGGCCTACAAAGACAAGGAGCGCCAGCGCTGGTACGCCGGCGAGACGATCTCCGTGGCGGTGGGCCAGGGCTACAACGCCTTCACGCTGCTGCAGCTGGCGCAAGGCACCTCTACGCTGGCCAACAATGGCCTGTATCGTCGGCCGCATCTGGTGCATGCCGTGCGCGATCCGCGCAGCGGCGTGGCCAAGGCGACCGAGTCCACGCCCGACTACCGCATTCCGCTCAAGCAAGCCAACGTCGACGTGATCAAGAACGCCATGGCGGACGTGGTGCGCGCGGGCACGGCGCGGCGCGCGTTCGCCAACACCGCCTACCAGGCAGCGGGCAAGACCGGCACCGCGCAGGTGTTCAGCCTGCGTGGCGGCCATTACCGCGCCAGCGCCATCGACGAGCGCCTGCGGGACCACGCGCTGTTCATGGGTTTCGCACCGCTTGAACATCCCCGTATCGCCGTGGCGCTCATCGTCGAGAACGCCGGCTGGGGCGCCAGCGTTGCCGCGCCGGTCGCGCGCAAGGTGTTCGACTATTGGCTGGCCAAGGAACGCCAGGACAAAATCGTGCGGCCGGAGCGCGCCGACCCCCTGGCCTCGGTCGAGGCCATTGCTTCTGACGTGGTGCGCCAATAATGAAACGCCTGGGCCTTATCCTGCTGCGCGTATTCACGGCCTTCGATTGGCCGTTGCTGGCGATCCTGTTGATGTTCGCCGCGCTTGGCCTGACGGTCATGCACTCCGCGGTGGGCGGAACCGATTGGCGCTTCGCCGAGCAATCGCGCAATTTCATCATCGCCTTTTTCGCGATGTGGACCATGGCGTTGATTCCTCCCAAGTGGCTGATGAAGCTGGCCTTGCCCTTTTACGTGGTGGGGGTGGTGCTGTTGCTGGGCGTGGAGTTCTTCGGCGAAACCAGCAAGGGCGCGACCCGCTGGCTGAACCTGGGCGTGACCCGCATCCAGCCGTCCGAAATGATGAAGATCGCCGTGCCCATGATGCTGGCCTGGTACTTCCAGCGCCATGAAGGCGCGGTCCGCATCCGCGACTTCCTGGCCGCAGCCGCCATGCTGGCCGCACCCTTCGGCCTGATCGTGCTGCAACCTGACCTGGGTACCGCGCTGCTGGTGTTCGGCGCAGGCTTTTTCGTCATCTATTTCGCGGGCCTCTCCTTCAAGCTGCTTGTCCCTGTCATGCTGGCCGGCATCATCGCCATCGGCACACTGGTCTATTACGAGGACCAGTTATGCGAGCCTGACGTGGACTGGGTCGTGCTGCACGATTACCAGAAGCATCGCGTGTGCACCCTGCTCAATCCGAGCTCCGACCCGCTGGGCAAGGGTTTCCATACGATTCAGTCGATGATCGCGGTGGGCTCGGGCGGGGTGTACGGCAAGGGTTACATGAAGGGCACGCAGACCCACCTGGATTTCATCCCCGAACGCACCACCGACTTTATCTTCGCGGTCTACGCCGAAGAGTTCGGCCTGTATGGCGGCATAGCCATTTTGGTGCTGTACGGCCTGATGATGGCGCGCGGCCTGACCATCGCATCGCGGGCGTCATCGCAGTTCGGCAGGCTGCTGGTGGGGGCGCTGACGATGATGCTGTTCATCTACGTGTTCGTGAACGTGGGGATGGTGACAGGGATCCTGCCTGTGGTGGGGGTGCCGTTGCCGTTCATGAGCTATGGGGGGACTGCGTTGTTCACCATGGGGATTGCGTTTGGGATCATGATGAGTGTTAGTCGGCATCGGTCGGTTAAGACTTGATCTTTTTGGCGGCTGCGCGTTCTTCGTAGGTCGCCCGTAGGCGCGGGCGGCGTGGCGGCTCGCGCCCACGATTGCGGTCCGGAGCGTTCGCTCCGGACTTCCCCGTCCTCATCCTCGTCACCGCCTGCGGCGGTTCCTTCGGATTCCGTCGGGCGCATCGAGGTTGCGAG
>NZ_NJIF01000006.1 GCF_002209555.1 Achromobacter insolitus | reverse complement strand
GCAGGGGCGTTGGACCTGACCGGCAATCACGCGGGCTACACCGGCAAGACCACGGTGTCGGAAGGCAAGCTGGTGGTGCAGGGTGTGTTGAGCGGCCTGGCCGACGTGGCTGGGGGCGTCTTGCAGTTCGGCAATGGCGTGGCGGGCGCGGCCAGCAGCCTGGGCGGAAATCTGCGAGTGGGGGGCGGCAGCACGCTGTCGGTGCAAGGCCCTGCGACCTTGGCGGTGGCGGGCGACATTGGCCTGGCCGATCACACGGTGCTGGATATCGCCGCGGGCGCGGGCGGGCCGTCCATCACGGCCGACACCATCACGCTGGGCGATGGCGTGGCGTTCAGGCTGAGCGGAATCTCCAGCGCGAGCCAACTGGACAAGGTATTGATCGATACCCGCTCGGGTATCGGCGGCGAGTTTGGCTCGGTGAGCGTGGGCGGCTTTACGGGCGCGGTGGACTATTTGAACGTCAACACGCGCAAGTCGGCGGACAACCGGCAGTACCTTGCGACCTATGGCCTGACCTGGACGGCCGGCAACAATCTTAGCCATGGCACCTTCACGCTGGCCAACGCCACGGACCGCTTCGTGGTGAGCGCGCCGCTGGTCGATCAGATGGCCAACGCCGCGACGGGTTGGGACGGCCGGACGCTGACCAAGGCTGGCGCAGGCACGCTGGTGCTGGCTGGCAACAATAGCTACACCGGAGGCACGCAGCTCGCGGGCGGCACGCTGCAAGTCGATCGGGACGCGAACCTGGGCGCGGCCACGGGTGGCCTGACGTTCAGCGGCGGCACGTTGGCGGCCACCGGCTCCTTCGACACCTCGCGCGCCATCACGCTCGTGCAGGCAGGCCGTTTCGACGTGGCTGCCGGGACGCTGTTGGGCCTGGCCGGCACGGTGGCGGGCAGCGCAGACCTGATCAAGGCGGGCGCCGGCACCCTGCGCCTGGACAATGCCGGCAACACCTACCGCGACACGCGCATCTTGGCGGGCACACTGATTGCCAATGCAGGCTCGCTTCGGGGCAACGTCGACAACGGCGGCACACTCGTGTTCGAGCAGCCGGTGGACGCATTCTATGGCGGCGCGATCTCCGGCGACGGCGCGTTCATCAAGAACGGCGCCGGCACGCTGGGCCTGACGGGCGACAGTTCGGGCTTTTCCGGCAGCACCACGATCAATGGCGGCCGGCTGGCCCTGAATGGACGCTTGGGCGGATCGATCAGCATCGGTGCGGGCGGTGTGCTCGGCGGTTCGGGCACCATCGGCTCCGGCGCGGGCTCGACGGTCACGGTCGCGCCCGGCGGCATCCTGTCTCCCGGCAATTCGATCGGCACGTTGACCGTCGATGGAGATCTTATGGTCCAGCCTGGCGCGCGCTTCGAGGTTGAAGCGAATCCCGCAGGCGCGGACGCCGATCTGGTGCGCGTCACCGGCAGCGCGGCGCTCAATGGCGGCTCGGTGGCCCATATCGGCGCTAACGGCAACTATGGATTGCGCTCCAGCTACACGATCCTCGCCGCGGATGGCGCGCTGTCGGGCGAGTTCGACGCAGTCACGTCCGACTTCGCCTTTTTGAAGCCGACGCTTGCCTACGACTATGACGGGCGGCGCGTCACGCTGGATCTGGCGCGCAACGATGAGGCCATGATTTCAGCCGCGGCCACGCGCAACCAGCGGGCTTCCGCGGGCGCCATCGACAGCATTGGCATTGCGCGCGGACATCAAGTCTACGACGCGATTGCCAAAATGCCGGACGACAAGGGGCTGCTTCGCTCCAGCTTCGACCAGCTGTCGGGTGAGATTCACGCGTCGGCCAAAACCGTGTTGTTGCAGGACAGCCGCTATGTGCGCGACGCGGTCGGCGAGCGCCTGCGTTCGGCTGTCGGGGGTGTCGCGGCATCCTCCGCGCCGGTTCTCGCTTCCGCCGGTAGCGGCCAGCGCCTGGCGCCGGCCACGGCCAAGGGGCCGGCCAGCTGGATCCAGGCCATGGGTTCCTGGAGTCATATCGTTAGCGACGGCAACGCCGCGCGCGTCAAGAGCTCGACCGGGGGCTTTCTGATGGGAGCCGACACGCCTGTGTCCGATGCCTGGCGCCTTGGCATGATGGCGGGCTACAGCCGCACGGACTTCGATGTGCAGGACCGTGCATCGTCGGGGAACAGCGACAATTATCACCTCGGGGCCTATGGCGGCGGACAGTGGGGCGCGCTGGGCCTGCGGGGGGGCGTGGCCTACAGCTGGCACGACATTACGACCCGCAGGTCGGTCTCCATCCCTAGCTTCACTGACCGGCTCAAGGCCAATTACGACGGCCGCACGGCGCAGGTATTCGCGGACCTGAGCTATCGCATCGATATGTCCTCGGTGTCCTTCGAGCCGTTTGCGAACGTGGCGTATGTCAATCTGAAGACGGACGGCTATACCGAGAGTGGTGGCGCTGCCGCTCTGCGCGCAAAGGGGCAGACTACCGACACCACGTTTACGACGCTGGGAACGCGCGCCTCGTCCAGCTTCGAGCTGGCCGGCGCGCAGGCTGCGGCGCGCGGATCGCTGGGCTGGCGCCATGCCTTCGGCGACGTCAATCCGGTTGCGGCGCAAACTTTGTCGGCCGGAAATTCCTTTACCGTGGCGGGGGTGCCCATCGCAAAAGACAGCGCCGTGATCGAGGCGGGCGTGGACGTTCAGATCACGTCGCGGGCGACTTTCGGTTTGTCCTATCAGGGCCAGCTCGCCAGCTCGACGCAGGACCACGGGGTCAGGGCCGGCTTGAACATCCGTTTCTGAGCCGCCTGCGCCGGGAGGGGCGGCGCCCGGCAGGCGCCGCCCAGGTCCATGGCGGCAGGCCGTGCCTGCCGCATGCAAATCTCCCTCCAAAAAAAAACCGCCCGTTTCCGGGCGGAGCAAAGGAACGCGGTTGAGGGCTCGCGGACGCGTCAGAGGATGCGTTTGCGGACCTGCGTAATGATGATTTCGGCCACCACGACCACTGCGAAGATGGCGGCCAGCACCAGGGCCACGCGGTCCCACTGGAACAGGTTCAGCGCCGTATCCAGCGCCATGCCTATGCCGCCTGCGCCCACCAGCCCAAGCACAGCCGATTCGCGCACGTTGATGTCCCAACGCAGCAGCACGATGGACCAGAAGGCCGGACGGATCTGCGGCCAATAGGCATACCAGATTACCGATGCCTTGCTGGCGCCGGTGGCGGTGACGGCCTCGATGGGGCCGCGTTGCGCCTCTTCGATCGCTTCGCCCACCAGCTTGCCGACGAAGCCGATGGAGCGGAACGCAATGGCCAGCGTGCCGGCCAGCGCGCCCGGTCCGAAGATGGCGATGAACAGCAGCGCCCACACCAGCGAATTGACCGAGCGGCTGGAAACCAGGATCAACCTGGCCAGCATGTTGACGGTCTTGCTGGGCGTGAGGTTGTTGGCCGCCAGCAGGCCCACCGGCACCGCCATCACCACGGACAGGATGGTGCCCAGCGTGGCGATGTGCAGCGTTTCGATCAGCGCGCCGTGCACGCCTTCCGGGTAGTAAGCCCAGTCTATCGGCCACATGCGCTGGAACAGGTCGGCCATCTGTTCGGGCGCGTCGTACAGGAACTCCGGAATGATCTCCACGCCCCGGATGGCCTGCACAATGGCCGCGACCACCAGCAGGTAGAGCGCGAAGCGCAGCAGACGCTGGCCCATGCTGTAGCGTTGCCAGACGCGCGGCGAGCCTGCGGGGTTCAAGGTAGAGGCGTGGGCGTTCATTCGTCCACCTCCGCCCGGCGCTTGACGGCCGTCGTGCTGCCGCCGATGCCGCGGGCGCCGCTGAATCGGCCTTGGAGGATGCGCTCGAAGCCCAGGTTGTCCAGGAACACGGCGCGCACGAAGCCCGCCAGGATTTCGCCCAGCATGATGATGGCGATCAGGGTCAGCAGGATGGCGCTGACGAAGTCATAGTCGAAGCGCTGGAACGCCGAGAACAGCGTGCCGCCCACGCCGCCCGCGCCCACGATCCCCACCATGGTGGAGTTGCGCAGGTTCGAGTCGAACTGGTAAGTCGCAAAGCCGATGAAGCGGGCGAACACTTGCGGCAACACGCCGAAGATGATGACGTTTGCGAACGAGGCGCCCGTGGCGCGCACGGCTTCTACTTGCTTGAGCGAAATTTCCTCGATGGCCTCGGTGAACAGCTTGCCGATGAAGCCGACCGACGCGACCGTCAACGCCAGGATGCCGGCCAGCGCGCCGAAGCCCACGGCCTTGACGAACAGGATGGCGACGATGACGGGATGCAGCGCGCGGCACAGCGCCACGATGGCGCGGGCAGGCCAGGACACCCAGGTGGGCATCAGGTTGCGCGCGCCCAGCAGGCCGACAGGCAGCGCGATGATGATGCCAAGCACCGAGGCCAGCACCGCGATTTCCAGGCTTTCCGCGATGCCCTTCCACAAAGTGGCGGGCTTTTCGAAATTGGGCGGAAACATGCGCGCAAGAAACGTGGACGCGTGGCCCATGCCGGTTTCAAAGCGCGCCCAGCTGAAGTCCAGCTGCGCGCCGGCGTACAGCGTGTAGGCCAGGAGCAACAGCATCCCGGCCTTGGCGCGTCCGGACATGGCGAAGGGGCGAGCCCCTTTGGGTTGGATCATTCCAGCCAAGACTCGCCTCCGTAGATGGTCTTGAGCATGGTGGCGTCCAGTCCCTGGCCATCGCCGTCATAGACCACGTGTCCGCCGGACATGCCGACGATGCGGGTGGCGTAGCGGCGGGCAAGTTCGACATCGTGGATGTTCACGATAACGGGAATGCCCGTGGCATTGCCTTGCTCGGACAGCAGTTCCATGATTTCGACGGAAGTCTTGGGATCGAGCGAGGAGGTGGGTTCGTCGGCCAACAGGAGCTGCGGGCGCTGCATCAGTGCGCGGGCGATGCCCACGCGCTGGCGCTGGCCGCCCGACAAGGCGTCGGCGCGCTGATCGGCAAAGCCGGCCAGGCCCACGGTGTCCAGCAGCTTGTAGGCATGCTGGATGTCCTCGGGCTCGAAGCGGCGCATCCAGGCCTTGACGGCAGAGGTGTAGCCCAGCCGCCCGGTCAGCAGGTTTTCCATGACCGTCAGGCGTTCGACGAGGTTGTATTCCTGGAACACCATGCCGATGCGCCGGCGCGCACGGCGCAGCGACGCGCCACGCACGCGGGCCAGGTCCACGGACCCATCCTGCGACTGGAGCACGATCTCGCCCTTGGTGGGTTCGATCAGCCGGTTGATGCAACGCAGGAGCGTGCTTTTGCCGGTGCCCGAGGGGCCGATGATCGCGGTCAGTCCTTGTCCCGCGATTTGCAGGTCGATGCCGTTGAGTACCGGCCGGCCGGCCCGGTATTCCTTCACCAGGCCGGAAATGCGTAGCGACGTCGTCATACGGAATTACTTCTTGCTCTTGGCGGATTCGCGGTCGTAGGCGGCACGGTTGAAGCTCTCGCCGCCGGATTCGGCGACCTGGCGCACGATGGCCCAATCCTTCTGATAGGTAACCGGATAGAAGCGGTCCGCGCCGTCAAAGGCCTTCGACATTTCCGCCGGGAAGCGGTAGTCGTAGAAGCACTTGAGCATCTGGTCGCGGAACTTCGGCTCCAGGTCGTGCGCATAGGCGAACGACGAGGTGGGGAACTTCTCGCTCTTGTAGATCACGCGGAAGTCGGCTTCCTTGACCTGGCCGCGTTCGACCATGCGCTTGAACACGTCCGACGCGACCGCCGCGGCGTCGTAGTCGCCGGAATTCACGCCCATGACGGATTGGTCATGCTTGCCGGAGAAAATGACCTTGTAGTCCTTGTCGGGGGTCAGGCCTTCCTTGGGGAACAGCGCGACAGGCGCCATGTGGCCGGAGTTCGACGAGGGCGCGGTATGCGCGAGCTTCTTGCCCTTCAGGTCGGTCAGCTTCTGGTAGGGGCTGTCTTTCTTGACGATGACGATCAGGTTGTAGCCCTGGAAACCGTCGGCGTAGCCCTTGACGGCGAACGGCACGGCGCCCGCGATGTTCACCGCGAAAGCCGTGGGGCCGGTCGAGAAGCCGCCGACGTGCAGGCGGCCCGAGCGCATGGCTTCGATTTCGGCGGCGTTGCTTTGCACCTGATAGAACACCACGCGCTTGCCCGTGCATTCGGACAGGTGCTTGGTGAAGGGTTTGAAGATGTCTTCGTAGACCGCCGGGTCTTCCACCGGGGTGTAGGTGAACACCAGGGTGGACGGCGTCTTCAGCTTGGCCGGATCGGTGGGCGTGTCGGCCACCAGATCCTTGTTGGCGTCGCAGTACATCTGGTCCAGGTCGCCGCGGTTGGCGCAGGTGTCGGCGGCTTGCGCGGCGGACGCTCCCAGGGCGAAGGCGGCCAGCGTAGCCGCTTGAAGCAGGCGCAGAGCTTGCATCTTGTGTCTCCTCTTTCTTTGTTTGTGTGACGTGTCACTTAATTCAACCTGAATTCAAACATGGAAGAGGAGGGGACGCACTCGGGAAAGTCCCTGCCTTTCTTTTCGCCTTTTGTTCGTTTTGTTCGTTTAATGTTCTTTTTTGCGCGAAATTCGGCCGTTCAGCTCCGATAGCCCAGTTTGCGCGAGATTTCCTGCGCGCAGGCCAGCAGCGGTCGGGCGATGGCGCCATCCCAGGCTACGTCGAACAGCCCCGTGGGGCCCAGGCTGGTCAGGGCCAGGGCGATATTGCCGGTGTTGTCGAAGACCGGCACCGATAGCGCGTCGACGCCCGGCAGCGGATTGCCCAGCGCGCGCGCCATGCCGTGCACACGGATGTCGGCCAGCTGCGCCTCGATATTGGCGCGCGAGGCCTTGCGCGGCGGCGGCATGCTGGCGATGACGGCGGTATCGCCTTCTTCGCGGGCGATGTAGTGTTCGCTGACCTTGGGCGGTAGCCAGGCCGCGAATACCAGGCCGGTGGCGGTATGCAGCATGGACATCACTGTGCCCTTGCGCATGTTCACGTGGACCGGGTAGCTGGCTTCGGTCATGTGGATCATGGTGGGGCCGTGCGAACCGAGCACGGCGATGCCCAGGGTGTGGCCGATCTCCGACTGCAGCTTGGCGATTTCCGGCATGGCGACGCGCACCGGATCCAGGCGTTGCAGGCTGACCAGCCCCATTTGCAGCGCGAAGGGGCCGAGTTCGTACTGCCCGGTGATGGCGTCCTGCTGCACCAGGCCGACGCGGATGAAACTGACCAGGTAGGGATGCGCCTTGGCCGAGGTCATGCCGGCCCCGGCCGCCAGGTCGCGCAGGGTCAGGGGCTTGCCGGCGTCGACCAGGGCGGCCAGCAGCGGCACCCCGACTTCGATCGACTGGATGCTGCGGCGGCCGTCGTTTGCGGCCGTGGATGAAGCGGTATGGGATGTCGCCACGGTATGCGGACCTCAGGCCGGCTGTGCTTGGGAGGACCGCGCGGCAAGCAGCCGGTCGGCCATTTCCACGAAGCCCGCGCCGCCATGGTAGGCGGCGACGAAGGCGGGGCGGTGCGTCAGGCGGTGCAACTGGGCCTGGATGTTGGCCACGCCGACCGAAATCGGGAAGTAGGCGAACATGGGCTCGTCGTTGGGAGAATCGCCGATGAACAGGGTGCTGTCCAGGGCGGTCGCCACGTCCGCGCCGAATTCGCGCTGGAACATGGTGCGCGTCATGGTGAGCTTGTCGTAGTCGCCGAACCAGCCGTTGACGTGGATGGAGCTGACTTTGGCCTGGGCGCCGGCTTCTTCGAAAATCTGCACGATCCGGGTGATCGCCGTATCGGGCAGGGCGGGCACATCCTCGCAGAAATCGATGGCCAGGTCGGCCACCCGGTAGTCCTGGTCGCTGGCCACGGCGGCGCCGGGGACTTCAGCCAGGACGCGGTCGCGGATGGCGTCCAGCTTCCTGCGGCTGGCCTGGCGCGAGGCGGCATCCGTCCAGTAGTGCGTGGTCATGCGGCGGGCCTGGCGGTCATAGGCGTAGTAGAACGCGCCGTTCTCCCCGACCACGGCGCGCACCGGCCACATGCGGGCGATGTGGTCGCACCAGCCGGCCGGACGGCCGGTGATGGGCACGACCTGGATACCGGCCTGTTCCAGGCGCTCCAGCGCCGCGTAGGCCTCGGCCGGCAGGCGGCCTTCGGTGGTCAGCGTGTCGTCGATGTCGGTCAGCACGACGCGGACGGCCGCCGCGACGGTCAAAGGCATGGCCGCAAGGGCTTGCATGTGGGGTTTCCTTGGCTGGATTTTTAAGGGGTGGTCTCCGGGCGAAAGTTTACCGGACGCCCCCGGCTGGCGGGGCCTGCGGGGCCGTATAGGGCTTCCGCCTCGAGGGGCGGTAAAATCCGGGCTTTCCCGCCTGGTTTACGTGCCTGCCATGTCCGTCCAGTTGTCCCCTTTGCCCGGCTCCGAGCCGGAATCCTTCGGCATCGCTTCGGTTGCCGAGATCATCGCCGAGCTGCGCGCCGGCCGTATCGTCATCCTGGTTGACGAAGAAGACCGTGAAAACGAAGGCGACCTGGTCATGGCCGCCGAGTTCGTCACGCCTGAAGCCATCAACTTCATGGTGACGCACGGCCGAGGCCTGGTCTGCCTGACCCTGACCGAAGACCGCTGCCGCCAATTGGACCTGCCCTTGATGGCGGCCCGCAACGGCACGCGTTACGGCACCAACTTCACCCAGTCCATCGAGGCCGCCGAAGGCGTCGAGACCGGCATTTCGGCCGCCGACCGCGCCCGCACCATCCAGGTGGCGGTGGCGCGCGACGCCAAGCCTTCGGACCTGGTCCAGCCCGGCCACATCTTTCCGGTGCGCGCGGTGCCTGGTGGCGTGCTGGTGCGCGCAGGCCACACGGAGGCGGGTTGCGACCTGACCGCCATGGCCGGCCTGACGCCCGCCGCCGTGATCTGTGAAATCCTCAAGCCCGACGGCACCATGGCCCGCCTGCCGGACCTGGTGCACTTCGCCCGCGAGCACGGCCTGAAAATCGGCACCATCGCCGATCTGATCCAGTACCGCAGCGAACACGAATCCATCGTCAAACGCGTTGGCAAGCGGACCATGCAGACGGCCTGGGGCGAATTCGAGGCCGTTGCCTACGAAGACGCCGCCACCGGCTCCGCCCATTTGGCGCTGGTGCATGGTAACGTGACTCCCGACGCCGAGACGCTGGTGCGGGTGCACGAGCCGGCCTCCGTGCTGGACGTACTGGACACTGGCGCCAGCCCGCACAGCTGGGGGGTGGCGCAGGCCCTGCAGGCCATCGCGGCCGCGCCTGCCGGGGTGCTGGTGCTGATGAACTGCCAATCGTCCACGGAACATCTGTTTGGCCAGATCGCTGGCTGGAATGACCCGAAGGCCCAGGCCGACCAGGGCAAGACCGACCGTTACGGCCTGCGCACCTACGGAATTGGTGCGCAGATCCTGCGTGACCTGAACGTGGGCCAGATGAAGCTGCTGGCCCGGCCCCGCAAGATGCCCAGCATGGCGGGCTTCTCGCTCACCATTACGGGTTACGATTGCGACCCTCCGAATACTCCCGCAACACACTGAAGGCCGACATATGAACCCTTACATCCTTACCCCCGACCTGAACGGCGAAGGGCTGCACATCGGCATCGTACGCGCCCGCTTCAATGAGGAAATCGGCCAGGCCGAACTCGAAGCGTGCCTGAAGGAACTGGCCGAACTGGGCGTGGACGAGCGCGACGTGATGGTCGTTACCGTTCCGGGCGCCCTGGAACTGGGCGTGGCCCTGTCCCATATGGCCGAAACGTTTGAATTCGACGCCCTGATCGCGCTGGGCGCGGTCATCCGCGGCGAAACCTATCACTTTGAAGTGGTCAGCAATGAAATGGCCACGGCAATCACCCGTATTTCCCTGGAAACCGGCATCCCCGTCGCCAATGGCGTGCTGACCGTCGATACCGACGAGCAGGCGCAGGCGCGCGCCGCCGGCAAGGGCCGCGATTGCGCCCAGGTCGCCGTTGAAATGGCCAACCTGGTAGCGGCCCTGGAACCCGAGGAAGACGACGAAGACGACGAAGACGAGGACGAAGATTTTGACGACGAAGAAGACGACGACCAGCGCTGATAGCGCGGCGCAGGCTCGCGCCAACGCGCGCAGCGCGCGCCGCCGCGCACGCGAATTCGCCCTGCAGGGCGTGTACGCGTGGCTGCTGCGCGGCGGCGAAGGCACGCAGGACGCCGGCGAGATCGACGCCCATCTGCGCGACACCGAGGATTTTTCCGAGGCCGACGCGCAGTGGTTCAAGACCTTGCTGCATGGCGTTCTGCGCGAAGCGCCCACCCTGCGCGAGCGTTTCACGCCCTACGTCGACCGCCCGCTGGCCGAACTGTCGCCTGTCGAGCATGGCATCCTGCTGATCGGCAGCTTCGAACTGATTCATCACGTCGAAGTGCCCTACAAGGTCGCCATCAATGAAGCCGTCGAACTGGCCAAGTCGTTCGGTGGCACCGACGGCTTCAAGTTCGTCAATGGCGTGCTCGACAAGCTGGCTGCCGACGTGCGCGCGCACGAGGTGAATAAGAGGTAGCCCCCCCGAAGCGCTGCGCGCTTCCCCCTCCGGGGGGGCGCCGCTGCGGACCGGCGGGGCCGGATCCGCGCGGCCCCGTTTTGATGGGACCACCTCTTTCTTGCCAGAGGCAGAGCGGGCGGCCTCTCCCGTTGTATGAGAGCGCCGCATGATTTGTGGGGTGTAAGCCCCGTGGGATTCAATGCCGGCCAGCAGCGCCGGACTGCGGAGTTGCCTTGGCGTCCGAATTTGATTTGATCGCGCGCTATTTCACCCGCGCGGCCCCCACGGGCTTGCTGGGCGTGGGCGATGATTGCGCCCTGTTCCCGGTGCCGCCCGGCGAGCAGGTGGCTACCAGCACGGACCTGCTGCTGGAAGGCCGCCATTTCTTTCCCGACGTGGATCCGAAGGCGCTGGGGCACAAGGCCCTGGCGGTGAACCTGTCCGACCTGGCGGCGATGGGCGCGCGTCCCATCGGGTGCGTGCTGGGCCTGGCCTTGGCGCGGTTGGACGAGCCCTGGCTGGCGGCGTTTGCGGAAGGCTTTCATGCGTTGGCGGCCGCTCACGGCTGCCCGCTGATCGGCGGCGACACCACGCGCAGCGCGCATGATCTTGCCATTAGCGTCACCGTGTTCGGCGCGGTGCCTGCCGGACAGGCCTTGCGCCGCGACGGCGCGCAGGCTGGCGACGACATCTGGGTTTCGGGCGAGCTGGGGGCGGCGGATGTCGCCTACCGGCTGCTGGACGGGCAGTATCCCGCCAATCCGGCCATGCTCGCGGCAACGCGCGGCGCGCTGGAATGGCCGCAGCCGCAAGTGGCGCTGGGTCTGGCGCTGCGCGGCGTCGCCCACGCGGCCATCGACATATCCGACGGCCTGCTTCAAGACCTGAACCACATCCTGGACGCCAGCCGCCTGGGCGCTACGCTGCACTACTCACAGATGCCCGTGGCCGGGGCCCTCGCATCGCTGGACGAGGCGCCGCTGCGCCGCGCGGTGCTGGGGGGCGGGGACGTCTACCAGCTATGCTTTACCGCGCCCGCCTCCCGGCGCGACGCGGTGCTGGCTGCGGCAGCAACGGCCGGCGCGCGCGTGACCTGCATCGGGCAGACGCAGGCGCAGGCCGGCTTGGCGGTACTCGACAGCCAGGGCCAGCCTTTGGCCGAGCTGCCCGCCGGATTTGATCACTTCCCCGCGGCCTGATCCTCCGCGCTTTCATCCCTGAACCATGGCTCCGACCGACACCCGTCCCACCTCCATGCGCGACCGCGCCCGGACCGCATACCCGCCTTTGTCCTGGGTCTGCCGCGATCCGGGCAGGCTCATCGCGTTCGGGTTCGGCAGCGGCCTGATCCGGCCGGCCTCGGGCACCTGGGGCACCCTGCTGGCCTGGGCGATCTGGGTCGCCGCGGCGCCCGCCGCGTCGGATCTGGCGATCGGCGCGTTCCTGGCCTTGGCGTTTCTGTACGGCTGCTGGGCTTGCCATCGCGTGGGCCGTGAACTCCAGCAATCGGATCATGTCGGAATGGTCTGGGACGAGATGGTGGCGTTCTGGCTGGTGCTGTGGCTGACGCCGGCCGGCTGGTTGCCCCAGGCGCTGGCGTTCGTGCTGTTCCGCACGTTCGACATCGTCAAGCCGCCTCCCATCAAGTTCTTCGACGCCCATATCAAGGGCGGTTTCGGCGTGATGTGGGACGATATCGTCGCGGCGGCATACGCCTTGCTGGTCATGGCGCTGGTCGTGCGCACAGGAGTCTTGGGATGAGCGGACAACAAGAAAGTACCCGGCCCAATCTGTCGGCCGAACAACTGGCTCAGGCCACGTCGCTGGCATTGGCCGAGCGGCTGGGCGAGACGTTGCGGCGCAAGGGCTGGATGCTGGGCACGGCCGAATCCTGCACGGGCGGCCTGCTGGCCGGAGCCATGACGGCGGTGGCGGGTTCCAGCGATTGGTTTGAACGCGGTTTCGTCACCTACAGCAATGAGGCCAAGGTGTCCGAGCTGGACGTATCGCCCGACGCCTTGCACCATTTCGGCGCCGTCAGCGAGCCGGTTGCGCTGGAGATGGCCAATGGCGTCCTGCTGGCGTCCCCTGCCGCGCACGTGGCGGTGTCCACGACCGGCATCGCAGGCCCGGGCGGGGCAACGCCCGGCAAGCCGGTGGGCATGGTGTGCTTTGGCTTCGCGCTGCGCGCCGGGGAGGGCATCAGCAGCCGCGCCGTGACGCATGTGTTTCCCGGCGACCGCGCGCAAGTGCGCCAGGCGGCGGTGGATTACGCGCTGCGCGGGGTGCTGGAATTGCTGGGCGCGTCCGTCAACCGGCGCTAAAGAAGAACCGCATGGCGGCAGGGGGGGCAAGCCCCCATGCCGCGAAGATCAGCGCACCGCGTTGATCGCGTCGCGCAGGCCCTTGGCGGCTTCGCCGGCGGCTTCACGCCAGTCATCGCCACCGCTGGCGTAGATGATGGCGCGGGACGAGTTGATCATCATGCCGTTGCGGGCGGCGTTGGCGCCCGCGTTCACGGTGGCGGTGATGTCGCCGCCCTGGGCGCCGATGCCGGGCACCAGCAGGGGCACCGCGTCGCCGATGCGCTGGCGCACGGCGGCGAGCTCATTCGGGAAGGTGGCGCCCACCACCAGGCCGCATTGGCCGTTGGCGTTCCATTTGTCGGCGACCAGGCCCGCGACGTGCAGATACAGCGGCTCGCCATTGTCCATATTCAGGAATTGCAGGTCCGAACCGCCCGGATTCGAGGTGCGGCACAGCACGATCACGCCGCGGTCGCGCCAAGCCAGGTACGGTTCGACCGAATCCAGGCCCATGTAAGGGCTGACCGTCAGCGCATGCGCCTGGTAGCGTTCGTAGGCTTCGCGGGCATAGTTTTCGGCGGTGGAGCCGATATCGCCGCGCTTGGCATCCAGCACGATAGGCAGGTCCGGATGCTTTTCGCGGATATGCAGGCACAGCGCTTCCAGCTGCTCTTCGGCGCGATGGGCGGCGAAGTAGGCGATCTGCGGCTTGAAGCTGCAGGCGTAGGGCGCCGTGGCGTCCACGATGTCGCGGCAGAACTGGAAGATGGCGTCCGGCTTGTCCTGCAGCTCGCGAGGGAAGCGCTGCGGATCGGGGTCCAGCCCGACTTGCAGGAGCGAGTTGCTGGTGGTCCAGGCGTGTTCGAGTTTTTGCAGGAAATTCATGGGAGTTCAGTGCAGTTTGACCCGCGGGCGCGTGCGCCGCATGAGCAGGCGGGCCAGGGCAAGGGAGGCGGTACGCGAGATGCCGAGCACCGCTTTGTGGTGCATCAGGTGCAGGCTCATGTACATCAGGCGTGCCAGTGTACCGCTTACGAACAATCCCCGTCCGGCAAGCTTGCCCATCAGGCTGCCCACGCCGGCGTCCTGGCCCAGCGACACCAATGAGCCGTGGTCCTCGTAGACATAGGGTCCGGTGGGTTCGGCGGCATGGCGCAGGCGCGCGGTGAGCTTCTTGGCGAGGTAGTCGGCTTCCTGGTGCGCGGCCTGGGCTCGGGCGGGGACGGTGCGGCCCTCGCGCCAGGGCGCCGCGCAGCAATCGCCCAGGGCCAGGATGTGCGGATCGGCGGTTTCCAGCCGTTCGTTGACTTCCAGCTGGCCCACCTTGTTCAGCGGCAGGTCCAGGTCGGCGAGCAGAGCGGGGCCTTGTATGCCTGCCGCCCACATGCACAGCTGGGCCGGGAATTCGCGGCCGTCGGCCGTCTTGACGCTGTCGGCGGTGACCTCGGACACCCGGCAGGACGTTTCCACCCGGATGCCCAGCTCGGTCAGGCGATTGGTGGCCGCCACCGAGATTTTCTCGGGCAGGGCTGACAGGATGCGAGGCGCGCCCTCAACCAGCGTAATGGCCAGGTCGCGTTCGGCGCGGAAATTGGGCAGGCCGTAGGCGCTGACCACATGGCTGGCCTCGACCAGTTCCACGGCCAGTTCAACGCCGGTGGCGCCGCCTCCCACGATCACCAGGTCCAGCCGGGCCGAGGGATTGCGCACTTTGGCGAGGTCGACCTGCGCCATGGCCTTGAGCATGGTCAGGCGGAATTGCTCCGCGTTTTCCGTGGAGTCCAGCGTGACCGCGTGTTCGGCCGCGCCGGGCGTATTGAAGAAATTGGAGGTGCTGCCCAGGGCCAGCACCAGGGTGTCGTAGGCGAGTTCGCGGCGTGGCAGGACTTCCAGGCCCTGCGCATCGTTCACGGCGTCCAGCGTGATGCGGCGCTGCTCGCGGTCGACCTGTTCCAGGCGGCCCTGCGCGAACGAAAACCCGTTCATGTGGGCCAGCATCAGGTAGGACAGGCCTTCCTGGTGGATGTCCAGCGTGCCCGCGGCCGCCTCGTGCAGCGAGGGCTTCCAGATATGGAAGGGGCGGCTGTCGACCAGCGTAATGTGCTGGCGGCCATGCACGCGGCCGAGCTTGGCGGCCAATTCCAGGCCGCCCGCGCCGCCGCCGACGATGACAATGCGCTCAGTGGAGTCGGGCGTCGATCTAGGCATCATGGCTTCCAGTATAAGTAGCGTCGCATCTCCGGGGAGATAACCAGCCGTGTCAATGCATGACGAAACGGCTGATGGCAACGCCCACCCAGACCGTGCCGGCGAAGATCAGCAGCAGCATCACGGCGGCGCTGCCGAGGTCCTTGGCGCGCCCCAGCAGCGGGTGCGACTCGACCGACAGCGCATCGGCCAGCGCTTCAATGGCGGAGTTCAGTAGCTCTGCCGCCAGCACCATGATCACCGTGCCCACCAGGAAAAACACTTCGACCGTCGTCCGGCCGAGGAAGAACGCTGCCGGGATCATCAAGACGGCCAGGGCCAGTTCCTGGCGGAAGGCCGCCTCGTACTTGATTGCGGCCTGCAGGCCCTGCAGGGAGTAGCGCAGCGCGTTCAGGATGCGACGCAGGCCGCCGGTGCTCTTGTAGGGCGAATGATGCGGATTCGGTGACATGGGTGCGGAAAGTGGGCTGGGTGTGGCGGCTTTTTAACAGATAAGCATTGCCCGTGAGGGTATCGCGCGCGTCTTTGGGCAAACCCTAATTGTGACGCATCGCCGGTCGGCGCAAGATTTTGGTCAATTGGTAAGGCCACTTTACCTTTTTGGCTCGATTCCTCACCTTTCTCCTGCAGTCCATGCCTATCCAGACCATCGAACCTCGCCGCCTGTACCGCCAGATCGCCGACCAGCTGCGGTTGCTGATCGAGGCGGGCGAGTTTCCGGTTGGCGCGCGCCTGCCGCCCGAACGCGACCTTGCGCTCAAGCTCGGCGTGTCCCGCCCATCCGTGCGCGAAGCCCTGATCGCGCTGGAGGTGGAGGGCTGGGTGGAAGTCCGCATGGGTTCAGGTGTCTATGTGCAAAGCCTGGCCGGGGCACCGCGCGCCAGCCTGATGGCCGAGAGTCCCCTGGAAACCATACGTGCCCGCCAGGTGATCGAGGGCGAACTGGCCGCGCAGGCCGCGCTGCGCAACACGCCCGCGCTGGTGGACGGCTTGGCCGAAGCGGTCGGGACCATGGAAGACGAGGCGCTGGCCGGCAACGTGCCCATTCGTGGCGACCGCCTGTTCCACTTGCGCGTCGCCGAGATGGCCAACAACGCCGTGCTGGTGCGCGTCGTGAGCGAGCTGTTCGACGAACGCCACAACCCCTTGTCCGTGAAGTTGGGCGACTACTTCGAGAATCCCGCGAGTTGGGCTTGCGCCATCGCCGAGCACCGCAAGGTGATCGACGCCATCCGCGCAGGCGACGATCGCGGCGCGCGCGCCGCCATGCACCACCATCTGGCCTGCTCCCACGATCGCCTTACCGCCAGTTGGCCCGGCGCCGATGCGCCCGTCCAGCAACTCGACAACCGGGAGCAGCTGGAACCATGAGCATCGCCCGCGGATGCCGCCCGCTCGGAACGCCAAGGAGGAAGTCGCCATGACGCTGGCCTGTCGTATCCACGGGGCGCGGGACCTGCGCCTGGAACCGGATGAGGTCGCGCCGTTGGCGCCGCACGACGTGGAATTGAGACTGGGCGCTGCGGGCATCTGCGGATCCGATTTGCACTATTTCCTGCATGGCCGCGTGGGTGCCTTCGTCATCCGCGAACCCCTTATTCCGGGCCACGAGGCGTCGGGCGTCGTCCTGCGGACCGGCGAGGCCGTGCGCTCGGTGGAGCCGGGCATGAGGGTCGCCATCAACCCTTCCCATCCTTGCGGCGGCTGCGAGTACTGCCGCGCCGGCCGCGACAACCTGTGCCGCAACATGCGCTTTCTGGGCAGCGCCAGCATCTATCCCCATGTGCAAGGCATGTTTCGCGAACGCTTCGTAATGGGCGAGCGTCAGCTCACGCCGGTGCCGGAAGCAGACGTGTCGCTGGGCGAGATCGCCTGTGCCGAGCCGCTATCCATCGGCCTGCATGCGGTCAATCGAGCCGGGCCGCTGATGGGCAAGAGCGTGCTGGTGACGGGCGGCGGCACCATAGGCTGCATGACCGTGCTGGCCGCCAGGCTCGCGGGCGCGGCGCGCGTGACCGTGATGGATGTGGCGGACTGGCCGCTGGACATGGCACGCAGGGTCGGCGCCGACGAGGCCTTGCGCAGCGACCTGCTCGCGCCAGCCGAACTGGCCGATATCGCCGACGTCAGCATCGAGGCCGCAGGCAGCCCCGCGGCGCTGGCGACCTGCCTGGGAGCGACGCGGCGCGGCGGCCGCATCGTGCAAGTGGGAACCTTGCCCGCCGAGGGCATCGCGTTTCCCGCCAATAACATCATGGCGCGGGAGCTCGACTATGTCGGCGCGTTCCGCGCGGGCGTGGAGTTCGATTGGGCGGTCTCTTACCTGCGTACGCGCAAGGTGGACGTGCGGCCCCTGATGAGCGCGCAGTTGCCGTTGTCGCGGGCATTCGAGGCCTTCGAGCTGGCGGCGGATCGCAGTCGCAGTACCAAGGTGCAACTTGTAGTTGAAGCATGACCCGCAGGCGGCCCGGCAAGGGCTGCCAGACCGGCCATCCGAAAAACAACGAGGAGACGACATGAACCTAGGCAACGCCGTCAAGGCGCTGGTTGCCGCCCTGGCGCTCGCCGCCAGCGGTAGCGTGCTGGCGCAGACCAAGCTCAAATGGGCCCACGTGTACGAGACATCCGAACCCTTCCATACCGCTTCCGTCTGGGCGGCGCAGGAGATCGGCAAACGCACCAATGGCCGTTACCAGATCGACGTGTACCCCGCTTCGCAGCTGGGCAAGGAAAACGACATCAACCAGGGCCTGACCCTGGGCACGGTGGACATGATCATTTCGGGGTCCAGCTTCGCGGCCAAGAGCTTTCCCCGCATCGGCGTCACCTACTACCCCTATATCTTCCGCAATCCCGAGCACCTGATCGCCTACACCAAGAGCGACATCTACAAAGAGCTCACGCGGGGCTACGACGAAAAGAGCGGTAACCATATCGTCGCCACCACCTACTACGGCACACGGCAGACCACGTCCAACCGTCCCTTCACCAAGTGTTCCGAAATGAAGGGGCTGAAGATCCGCGTGCCCGATGTGGCCGCCTATCTGGCCATGCCGCGTGCCTGCGGAGCGAACACCGCGCCGATCGCCTTCGCCGAGGTCTACCTGGCTTTGCAGAACGGCACCGTGGAAGCGCAGGAGAATCCGCTTACCACCATCGAGGCCAAGAAGTTCTACGAAGTGCAGAAGAACATCATTCTCACGGGCCACATCGTCGATCACCTGAACACCGTCATCTCGGGCAAGTTGTGGAAGAGCCTGTCCGACGAGGACAAGAAAATCTTCGCCGAAGTGGCGCAGCAGGCGGCGGAGAAGGCGTCCGCCGAGGTCGCGGAAAGCGAGAAAAAGATGGTCGAGGTGTTCCGCAAGCGCGGCCTGAACGTGGCGGAAGTGAACGTGCAGGATTTCCGCGACACCGTGCTGGAGAAAGTGCCGTTCAAGCAATACGGCTACGAAAAATCGGATTGGGAACGGATCCAGGCCGTGAAGTGAGCGCGCCCGGGGCCGCTCAGGCGGCTCCGCAGCGCCCCGTCCGATTGCGCACAAGGGGAACGCCATGCATTCCGATGCCAAGGCCGCCGTCATGGCGGCCGCCAGCAACAATCCTGTCCGGCCCGCCGGGCAACAGCCCCCGCCGGCCACGGCGGAGGATATCGTCCATAGTTTCGAGGAGGCAGACCACCACGAGGTCAGCCTGGCTGGCTACCAACCCGAGGACTGGATCTGCCTGGGCATATTCTGGGCGATGGCCCTCCTGGTCTTTCTGCAGTTCTTTTCGCGCTACGTGCTCAATGACTCCTACGCATGGACCGAGGAGCTTGCCGTCTACTGCCTGATCGGGGTCGTTTTCATCGGGTCGGCCATGTGCGTGCGCACCTGTCGCCATATCCAGGTGGACTTCCTGTATCGCTACCTGCCGCGCCCCGTCGGCCGCGCGCTGGCCACCGTCATCGATCTGCTGCGCACGGCGTTCTTCGGCTATGCGGTGTGGCTGACGTACCGCTACATCACCCTGGTGGGCGACGAACCCATGACCACGCTTTTCTGGAACAAGGCCTACGTCTATTGGATGGCGCTGGCGGGCTTTGTCCTGATGTTCCTGCGTTCCGTGCAGGTGTCGATGTGCAATTGGCGCCAGGGCTACTCCATCCTGGAAAACCCCGCGGCCTACGAGTCGCAGGACTAGCCGGGGCGGCACCCGGAATCCGACAACGACAACCGGAAGCGAGACATGGGCATACTGATCGGGACCTTTCTTCTGTTGATGATCTTCGGCCTGCCGGTGGCGGTGGCCATGGCGGGCGCGTCGCTGCTGTTCGTGCTGATCTCGGGCAGCGTGCCCGACGTGGTGGTGGCGCAGCGCATGATTGCGGGCGTGGAGTCATTTCCGCTGCTGGCGGTGCCGTTCTTCATCCTGGCCGGCAACCTGATGAACATCGCCGGCATTACCGGCCGCATCTACAACTTCGCCGTGGCGCTGGTGGGCTGGATGCGCGGCGGGTTGGGGCAGGTGAACATCATCGGCTCGGTGGTGTTTGCCGGCATGTCGGGCACCGCCATCGCCGATGCCGCGGGCCTGGGCACCATCGAGATCAAGGCCATGAAGGACCATGGCTATGAAACCGAGTTCGCGGTGGGCGTGACGGCGGCCTCGGCCACGCTGGGTCCCATCATTCCGCCGTCGCTGCCTTTCGTCATCTACGGCATGATGGCCAACGTGTCCATCGGTTCGCTGTTCCTGGCCGGCCTGATTCCCGGCGCGGTCCTGACCGTGCTGATGATGCTGACCGTGGCCTACTACGCGCGCCGCAACAACTGGGGCGGCGACGTGTCCTTCGACTGGAAGCGGCTGGGGGGCGCCACGCTGGAAGTCGGCATCGTGCTGGCGTTCCCGCTGGCGATCTGGCTCATGACCTTGGCCGGCATGTCGGCCAACCTGGCCGCGGCCATCGCCTTTGCCGTCTTGCTGGCGCTGGACTGGCGCTACAACTTCTCGGCGGTCATGGCGTTGATGGCGCCTGTGATCCTGATCGGCGGGATGACGCTAGGCTGGTTCACGCCCACCGAGGCCGCCGTGGCCGCGGTGATATGGGCGTTGTTCCTGGGGCTGGTGCGTTATCGCTCCATGACCTTGCGCACGCTCGCCAAGGCTACGTTCGACACCATTGAGACCACCGCGTCGGTGCTGTTCATCGTGACCGCCGCCTCGGTGTTCGCATGGCTGCTGACCACCACCCAGGCCGCGCAGGCGCTGACCGACGGCATTCTCAGCGTCACGCAGAACAAGTGGGTGTTCCTGCTGATGGCCAACGTGCTGATCCTGATCGTGGGTTGCTTCATCGACACCATCGCCGCCATCACCATTCTGGTGCCGATCCTGCTGCCCATCGTGCTCAAGCTGGGCATCGACCCGATCCATTTCGGCCTGATCATGACGCTGAACCTGATGATCGGACTGCTGCATCCGCCCATGGGCATGGTGCTGTTCGTGCTGGCGCGCGTTTCGAAATTGTCGGTGGAACGGACCACCGTTGCGATCCTGCCCTGGCTGGTGCCGCTGTTCCTGGCACTGATTGCCATCACCTACGTCCCGCAGATCACGCTCTGGCTGCCCACCGTCATGGGCATGGCCAAGTAAAAAAGGAAAACGTCATGACTGGAAGGCTGCAAGGCAAGATCGCCATCGTCACCGCCGCAGGCCAGGGCATAGGCCGCGCCGTGGCCGAGGCGTACGTCCGCGAAGGCGCCGACGTGCTGGCGCTGGATATCAATGGCGAGGCGCTGGAGACGCTGGCGGGATGCCGGCGGCGGACGCTGGACGTGACCGACGCCGGCGCGATCGGCGCGCTGGCCGCCGAGGCGGGGCCGGTGGACGTGCTGTTCAACGGCGCCGGCTTCGTCCACGCCGGGACTATTCTGGACTGCGACGAAAAGGCCTGGGACTTCTCGTTCGAATTGAATGTGAAGTCGATGTATCGCATGATCCGCGCCTGCCTGCCCGGTATGCTGGCGCGCGGCGGCGGCTCCATCGTCAACATGGCCTCGGTGGCTTCCAGCATCAAGGGCGCGCCCAATCGCTGCGTCTACGGCGCCACGAAGGCGGCGGTGATCGGGCTGACCAAGTCCGTGGCCGCGGATTACGTGGGCCAGGGCATACGCTGCAACGCCATCTGCCCGGGCACCGTGGAGTCGCCTTCGCTGCGCCAGCGCATCGAGGCACAGGCGCAAGCCGGCGGGCAGACGCTGGCCTCTGTCGAGGCCGCCTTCGTTGCCCGTCAGCCTATGGGGCGCATTGGCAGCGCGGAGGAAATTGCCTTGCTGGCGGTGTATCTGGCCAGCGACGAATCCGCCTTCACCACCGGCACGGCGCAGGTTATCGACGGCGGCTGGTCGAACTGAATACTCACAACACACATGAGGAACATACGATGAAATTGTTGCGCTATGGCGCGAAAGGCGCGGAGAAACCGGGGATGCTGGACGCCAGCGGGCAGGTGCGGGACTTGTCGGCGATCGTGCCGGACATTGCCGCCGCCATGCTCACGCCTGCCGGGCTGGCGCCGCTGCGCGAGCTGGACCCGGCCAGCCTGCCATTGGTGGATCGGCCGGGCCGCCTGGCCCCGCCATGGAGCGGCATGGGCAAGTTCATCTGCATCGGCCTGAACTACGCCGATCATGCGGCCGAGTCCGGCTTGCAGGTGCCGGCCGAACCGGTGATTTTCATGAAACCTACCTCGGCTGTGGTGGGCTGCAACGATCCGGTGGTGTTGCCGCAGGGCTCCGTCAAGACCGACTGGGAGGTCGAACTGGGCGTGGTTATTGGCGAGCGGGCCCGTTACGTCAGCGAAGCCGATGCCATGCGCCACGTGGCCGGTTACTGCGTGGTGAACGACGTGTCCGAGCGCGAATACCAGATCGAGCGCGGCGGCACGTGGGACAAGGGCAAGGGCTGCGACACCTTCGGCCCGGTTGGCCCTTGGCTGGCCACCGCCGACGAGATCGCCGATCCACAGGCGCTGGGCATGTGGCTCGATGTCAACGGCAAGCGTTATCAGAATGGCAGTACCCGCACCATGGTGTTCGGCGTGGCGCAGCTGGTGTCGTACGTAAGCCGCTTCATGACCCTGTACCCGGGAGATCTGATCAGCACCGGCACGCCGCCGGGCGTGGGCATGGGGCAAAAGCCTACGCCCGTGTACCTGAAGGCGGGAGACGAGATGCGGCTGGGCATCGAGGGGCTGGGCGAGCAGCGCCAGCGCGTCCACGCCTGGGATCCTTCGCTGATCGACGGTTAGCGGCGCGCGCGCCAGGAGCCATCCATGTCTGAAACCGATACCGCGGTCATACGCATCCACCCGGCGGACAATGTGGTGATCGCCAGGCGCCAGCTGGCCGGCGGCACACGCCTGGCCGGCGAGAACGTCACGGTGCGCGGGCTGGTGCCGCCTGGGCACAAGGTGGCCACGCGCGCTATCGCCGCCGGGGAGCCTGTACGCCGCTACAACCAGGTGATCGGCGTGGCCCGCTGCGACATCGCGCCGGGTTCGCACGTGCACACGCAGAACCTGGAGTTCTCCGACTTCGAGCGCGACTACGCCGTGGGCGCCGATGCGCGCGCCACCGATTACGTCGAAACGCCGGCGCAATTCGACGGCATCTTGCGGGCCGACGGCCGCGTGGCCACCCGCAACTACATCGGCATTCTCACCAGCGTGAACTGTTCCGCCACGGCTGCGCGCGCCATCGCCGACCATTTCCGCCGCGACATCCACCCCGACGCGCTGGCTGCCTATCCGAACGTGGACGGCGTGGTGGCGTTGACCCATGGCGCGGGCTGCGCCACCGGCAGCGAAGGCGAGCCGCTGCGCGTGCTGCGTCGCACGCTCGGCGGCTACGCCAGGCACCCCAACTTTGCGGGTCTGCTGGTGCTGGGCCTGGGCTGCGAAACCAATCAGATCGGCGGCCTGATGGAGCAGGAAGGGCTGCGCGAAAACGGATTGCTGCACACCTTCAACATTCAGGAGACCGGCGGCACGCGCAAGACGGTGGAGCACGGCATCGCACTGGTCCAGGCCATGCTGGCGCAGGCCGATCGCGCGCGCCGCCAGCCCGTCCCTGCAAGCAGGCTGACCGTAGGCCTGCAATGCGGCGGGTCTGATGGTTATTCGGGCATCAGCGCCAACCCCGCGCTGGGCGCCGCCGTGGACCTGCTGGTGCGCCACGGCGGTACCGCCATCCTGTCGGAGACGCCGGAGATCTACGGCGGAGAGCATCTGCTCACGCGGCGCGCCGCCACGCCCGAGGTCGCGGCCAAGCTGCTGGCGCGGCTGCGCTGGTGGGAGGACTACTGTGCCCGCAACGATGCCGAAATGGACAACAACCCGTCGGCCGGCAACAAGGCGGGCGGGCTGACCACCATTCTGGAGAAGTCGTTGGGCGCCATCGCCAAGAGCGGCACGACCCGCCTGGCGGATGTGTATGAGTATGCCGAGACAGTCCGCGAGCGTGGGCTGGTATTCATGGATACGCCAGGCTACGACCCGGTTTCCGCCACCGGCCAGGTCGCCGGGGGCGCCAACCTGATCTGCTTCACCACCGGCCGCGGCTCGGCCTATGGTTGCGCGCCCGCGCCGTCGTTGAAGCTGTCGACCAACACGGCCTTGTGGCAGCGGCAGTCCGACGATATCGACATCAATTGCGGTGAAGTGGTGGATGGTGCGCAGAGCGTGGCCGAGATGGGCGAGCGCATATTCCGCCTGATGCTGGAAACGGCCTCGGGACGGCGCACGCGCAGCGAGGAACACGGCTACGGCCAGAACGAATTCGTGCCTTGGCAGTTGGGCGCGGTGATGTAGGCGTCCGGCTTCCGCCAGGAATTTTCAGCCTTACACAGGACCACTCATGAAGATTATCCAAGCGCGCGTCATCGTCTGCAGCCCGGGCCGCAATTTCGTCACCTTGAAGATCGAGACCGATGAAGGCCTGTACGGCATCGGCGACGCCACGCTCAACGGGCGCGAGCTGGCCGTGGCGGCCTACCTGACTGAACACGTGATTCCCTGCCTGATCGGCCGCGACCCGCAGCAGATCGAGGACATCTGGCAATACCTGTACCGTGGCGCGTACTGGCGGCGCGGACCGGTCACCATGTCCGCGATCGCCGCCGTGGACACGGCGTTGTGGGACATCAAGGCCAAGGCGGCGGGCATGCCGCTGTACCAGTTGTTGGGCGGCAAGAGCCGTTCGGGCGTCATGGTCTACGGCCACGCCAATGGCCGCGACATCGATGAAACCGTGGACGAGGTGCTGCGCTATCGCGAAATGGGCTACCTGGCCATCCGCGCCCAGAGCGGGGTGCCTGGGCTGAACTCGGTGTACGGCGTAGGCCGTGGCCGCATGTTCTACGAACCGGCCGATGCCTCGCTGCCTTCCGAGCACGACTGGTCCACGGAGAAATACCTGGACCATGCGCCGCGCCTGTTCCAGCGGGTGCGTGATGCGGTCGGTTGGGAGACCCATCTGCTGCACGACGTGCACCACAGGCTGACACCCATCGAAGCCGGCCGGCTGGGCAAGTCGCTGGAACCGTACCGCCTGTTCTGGATGGAGGACGCCACGCCGGCGGAAAACCAGGAAGCCTTCCGCCTGATCCGCCAGCACACCGTCACGCCGCTGGCCGTGGGCGAGGTCTTCAACACCATCTGGGACTGCAAGGATCTGATCGAACACCAGCTGATCGACTACATCCGCGCCACGGTGGTGCACGCGGGCGGCATTACGCATCTGCGCCGCATCGCCGATCTGGCCTCGCTATACCAGGTGCGCACCGGCTGCCACGGCGCCACCGACCTGTCGCCTGCCTGCATGGGCGCGGCCCTGCATTTCGACCTGTGGGTGCCGAATTTCGGCATCCAGGAGTACATGCGGCACACTGACGAAACCGACGCAGTGTTTCCCCATGCTTACAGCTTCAGTCAGGGCATGCTATACCCTGGCGACGCGCCGGGCCATGGCGTCGACATCGACGAAAAGCTCGCCGCCAGATATCCCTACCAACGCGCCTACCTGCCAGTCAACCGGCAGGCGCATGATGGCGCACTATGGCACTGGTAATCCATGCTCGAACGCTTGAACTCGGAGTCGCTCCCGCATCTGCCCGAAGATGTGGAATCTCCCGCCTATGACCGCAGCCGGGTGACGCCCGGCATCGTGCACCTGGGTATTGGCGCTTTCCATCGCGCCCACCAGGCGGTCGTGACAGACCTGGCCATGGCGGCAAGCGGGGACCTGAGTTGGGGCATCGTGGGCGTTTCGCTGCGCAGCCCCGCCACGCGCGATGCGCTGACGCCGCAGGACGGTCTGTACACCCTGGCGCTGCGCGACGCCGACCCTGAAGGGAACGAGCGCGAGCAACTGCGGGTGGTCGGGTCGGTGTTGCGGGTCGTGGTGGCCGAGGAAGACCCCCAGGCGGTGCTGGAACGCATCGCGTCCGCCCAGACGCGCATCGTCAGCCTGACGGTCACCGAAAAGGGCTACAGCCACGAACCCGCTACCGGCCACCTGCGCTGGGATGATCCGGACATCGTTCACGACCTCGCGCATCCGGTCAGGCCGCGCAGCACCATCGGCATCCTGGTGTATGGCCTGGCGCTGCGGCGCGAACGCAGCCTGCCCCCCGTCACGCTGCTGTCCTGCGACAACCTGCACGCCAACGGCGACACGCTGCGCAGCCTGGTGCTCGCCTTCGCCTTGCGGGTCGATGTGGGCCTGACCGCATGGATCGACAACAACTGCACTTTTCCGAATTCCATGGTGGACCGCATCGTGCCGGGCACGCAGGATGAAGACCGCGCGCGCGTGGCAGCGCGCCTGGGATTCGAGGACGCCTGGCCGGTCGTGGGCGAGCCCTTCCTAAACTGGGTCATCGAGGACAAGTTCGCGGCCGGCAGGCCAGCCTGGGACGCGGCCGGCGCGAACTTCGTGCGCAACGCCGCGCCTTACGAGCGCCTGAAGCTGCGCATGGTCAACGCGCCGCATTCCGCATTCGCGTACCTGGGCGCGATGCTGGGTCTGCGCACCAATAGCGAGGCCGCCGCGACGCCGGCGCTGCGCCGCTATGTCGACGACATGATGCGGCTGGAGCTTGCGCCCACGCTGCGCGGCGTTCCGGGATCGGGGCTGGATGAGTATCGCCAGCGCTTCCTGGCGCGCGTGTCCAATCCGGCGCTGCCTCACCTCACCCGGCAGGTCGCGATGGATGGTTCGCAGAAGGTGCCGCAGCGCCTGCTCGCTGCCATTCGCGATCGCAAGCAACGCGGAGAGGATTTCGCCCGGCTGACCCTGGCCGTGGCCGCGTGGCTGCACTATCTGCGCGGATATGACGAGCAGGGCAACACCTATTCCATACAGGATCCGCTAGCCGAGGCGCTGGCCAAGCTGCTGGCGCGCGCAGAAGTGGCCGCCACGGCCTCGGCCCCGTCGCAGGCGGCGCACCGGCGCGCCATGGTGGTGGCCGGGTTCCGGCCCGTTTTCGGGGACCTGGGCGGCAAGCCTGCTTTCGTCGAAGTGCTGGCCGTGCAGTGGGAGCGGCTGCGGACGCTGGGTGTGCTGGGCGCGTTGGAAGCCCTGGAGCGGGACACGGCCCAGGCGGGCGCACCCTTGCCTGTGTCGGCCGCATGACCTCAGGCGGCATGCCGCCAGCATCGATAAGGAGCGCAGCATGGACAGGCGCGAAAACGTGGACGCGGCGCAGTGGCGGCAATGGGCCGAAGCCTGCTTGCGGGCCCTGGATTTCAGCGCGGCCGACGCGCAGTGCCTGGCATCCAGCCTGGCGCAGACCAGCCTGTGGGGCATCGACTCCCATGGCATCGCGCGGCTGCCGCATTACCTGAACCGGGTCGTCCATGGCTCCATCCTGGCGCGGCCGCAAATCCGTATCGAGCAGAGCGGGCCGGCGACCGCGCAGGTGCATGGCGGCAGGGGCCACGGCATCGTGGTGGCTCACCGAGCCAATGCGGCCGCGATGGCGCTGGCGCGAGAAGCAGGCGTGAGCGCCGTGGGAGTCAGCGATTCCTCGCATTGCGGGGCCATCGGCCTGTACACGCGCGCGGCCGCCAAGGAAGGACTGATCGGCATCGCCTTCACGCATTCCGATTCCATTGCCGCGCCATTCGGCGGCTGGCAACCGTATTTCGGCACGAATCCCATTTCCTTCGCCTTCCCCAGGCAGGGCGGCGAGCCGCTATGCCTGGACATGGCGACGACTTCAATCCCGTGGAACCGGGTCATGAATGCGCGTCGCGACGGCGTGGAACTGCCCGCGGGGGTGGCACTGGATGCCGAGGGGCGTAGCGTGACCGACGCGGAGCGTGTCCGCGCCTTGACGCCCTTGGGCGGCGACTACGGCCACAAGGGCTACGGCCTGGCGATGATGATCGAGCTCTTGTGCGGGCCGCTCAACGGCAATCCTTACGGACCGCACATCGGTCCCATGTACGAGCAGCTGGATCGTCCGCGCGAATTGGGGGCGTTCTTCATCGTCATGGATCCCGCCCGGTTCGCGGGCGGCGCGGCACTGGCTGCCGTGGCGGCGGGCATGGCGGCCGAACTGGCGGCGCAGCCCGGATCGCCCCGCGTGCCGGGCGATCCCGAACTGGCCTCGCAGGCGCAGCGCCAGGCCGGGGGGATTCCGGTGCCGCCGGCGTTGAAGGTTGAAATGGCCGAGTGGAGCGCCAGGTTGGGGCTCCCGCTGCCGGCGTTTGTGCCGTTGGACGGCGAGGCCTGAGCGCAGCCGTCCCGCCTACGCAAGAAGTATCAGGGGGCCAGGCCGAAGAACTCCATCGTGTTGCGGCTCAAGACCTTCTGCTGCACCTCGGGCTGCAGGCCGGCGTTCGCCACCAGTTTGCCCACTTCCTGCTCGCCCAGCGGATAGGGGTAGTCCGAGCCCAGCAACACCCGGTCTTCTCCCATTACGTCGATCAGCAGGCGCAGCGCGCGCGGATCGAACACCGCGCTATCGGTGTAGAAGCGGTCGGTGTAGGAAGAGGGCAATTGCGGACAGTCCTGGCGGATGATGTCGCGATGGCGCCAGGCATTGTCCACGCGCCCCAGCAGAAAGGCGAAGCTGCCGCCGCCATGCGCGAAGCAGAGCTTCAGGCTGCGCGGTATGCGCTCGAAGGCGCCAGAGAGAATCAGCGACAGGATACCCAGTTGCGTTTCCGCGGGCATGGCCACCAGCCACGGCAGCATCCACTTCTTCATGCGCCCGTCGGTCATCATGTCCCAGGGGTGCACCAGCACTGGAATGTCATTGTTGGCGCAGTGGATCAGGAACTGCACCAGGGTCTCGTCGTCCAGGTCGCGGGGACCGACGTGATTGCCGATCTGCACGCCCAGGTGGCCGGCGGCGCGGGCTCGCGACGCTTCCTTGCAGGCCAGCTCCAGGTCCTGCAACGGGACTTGCGCCAGCGCCTTCAGGCGCGCCGGCGCATGCGCGCAATGCTCCAGCGCCAGGTCGTTCATGCGGGCCGCCCAGTCCGCGGCAGCCTGCGCGGGATAGGAATAGCCGAACATGATGGGCGTCGCGCACAGGATCTGCAGGTCCACGCCGTTGCGGTCCATCTGCCGCAGGCGCAGGGCCGGGTCCCACAAGGTGGCGTCCACCGGGCGGAACGGGCGGTCGCCCGCCATGATCTGGCCGGTCGAACCGTCGCCGTCCAACCGCAGCCAGGGCGCGTTGACGGGGTCCAGCGCCGCCGCTTCCTGCCGGGTGATCGGCGGGAAAAAGTGCGCGTGCATGTCGATTTTTTGGGTCATGTGCAAAAGAAAGGAAGTCGGTCGGGCGTGCGGCGGCTTGCCGCAAGGCTGGTCTGGCTGAAAAGGCATCTAGGCCGGCCCCGCCTGAGCGGAGGGCGCATGCCCCTTGCCCGGATGGATCTCGCCGCAGCCGGGACAGGTGCGCTTTTCGGTGCTGGAATAAAAGGCCTGGAACAGCGGCGGCAGGTCGGTCACGATGCTCTTGAGTTGCACCTCCACGCGGTGCACCAGGCTGCCGCAGGACGGGCAGTACCATTCGAAACCGTCCAGCAGGCCTTGCGGGCGCTGGCGTTCGATGACCAGGCAGGCGCTGTCGGCCTCGGGCCTTTGCGGCGAATGACGCACGTGGGGCGGCAACAGGAAAATGTCGCCTTCCTTGAGGTCCACGCGTTCCGCCTTGCCGTCCACCCACAGCGACAGCCAGGCATTGCCGCGCAACTGGTAGAAGAATTCCTCCAGCGGATCGTCGTGGTAGTCGGTGCGGTGGTTCGGGCCACCGACCACGGTGACGATGAAGTCGGCGTCCTGCCAGATCTGCTGATTGCCGACCGGCGGCTTGAGCAGATGGGCGTGATCGTCAATCCAGCGCTGGAAATTCAACGGCGGGCCATAGGCGGGCATCGGGATCTCCGGAAGTCTGGGGGCGAACCGAGGCCGCCCCATAGCGTGAAGTCTAGGCGGGACCTGGCGGGTCTGCACAATAGAAATTACGCGGTCGGCCATGCCTGATGTCTATGGCGGGATAACCCTAGGTCGTGTGCCAGCCCCCGGTCTCGACGCGTTGCGCCGCGCTTTGCTTCAGATAATCCACCAGGCGCTGACAGGCCGGCGTCAGCGGACGGTCCGCGCGGACTGAGTAGCCCACGTCGCCAAAGGCGCCGAAGGCATCGGTGGGCAGGCGGGCCAGCATGCCCATGGACAGGAACGGCGCCGCCGCGTCGTAGGGCAACAGCGCCAGCGCGTCGCTATGCATGAGTACGCCGATATTGGTCAAAAGCGACAGCGACTCGACATGCCGGGTCGGCAGGCGCAGGCCGGCGTCGAGAAAGCTGCGTTCTATCGAGGCGCGCAGCGGCGAACTGGGGGCGGGCAGGATCCAGATGTGGTCGGCCAGGTCGGCCAGTGCCGCAGGCGGCGCGCCGGCCAGGGGATGGGCGGCGCGCGCCACCAGGCATAGCTCTTCCCGGTAGAGTTTGTGATGATCGACCGCCACGCCAGAGATGGACGCCATGTCGGCGCCCGGCAGGCGGCCGACCACGATGTCCAGGTCTCCTGTCGCCAGCGCCGGCAACAGTTGCGCGGTCGGTCCCTCGCGCACGCTGACCTGGATGCCGGGGTGCGCGGTCATGAGGCGCGCGATGGCTTCGGGCAGCAGTTTGGCAGAGGCGGCGATGAGGGTGCCCACCACCACGTGGCCGCTGGCGCCGCCCAGCACCGCGTCGATGTCGTCGGCCATGTAGCGGATCTCGGCCATCATGGCATGCACGCGGCGGCCCAGCACCATGGCCAGTTCCGTCGGGGTGACGCCGCGATTGGAGCGGTCGAACAGGGTGGCGCCGAAGAAGGCCTCCATTTCGTGGATGGCCTTGGTGACGGTGGGCTGGGTCAGGTGCAGTTCGCTCGCGGCGCGCGACAGCGACCGGCAGGCCAGCACGCGCTCGAAGATCTGCAGCTGGTGCAGTTTCAGCTTGCGGCTGAGCGCGTTGGGCGTGATGCGGAAGTCCGCCATGGGCCGCTAGCGCGCCTGCGGCTTGTAGGCGACCGCCTTGATCTCGATCAGCAGCTGCGGGTGCGGCAGCTGGTGCACGGCGACGGTGGTGCGGGCCGGGCCATCGGAGTCGAAGTACTCGCCATAGACCTTGTTGTAGCCGCCGAAATCGTTCATGTTGACCAGGAAGGTGCTGATCTCGACCACGTCGGCCAGCGTGGCGCCCGCCGTGGCCAAAATATCGCGGATGTTCTCGATGACGGCGCGCGTCTGTACCTGGATGTCCAGCGTGGCGGTGCCCATCGCATCGACCTCGGCGCCAGCGATGCGGTTGTCGGGCAGGCGCGAGCTGGTGCCTGAGACATAAAGAAAGTCCCCGGCGCGCTTGATGTGCGGATACTTGCCGCGCGGCGTGGCCTTGCCGGCGACGACGGTGGCGGTGCTGCCGGCTGGGTCCGATTGGGGCTGGGACGGATTCATCGCATCTTCCTTTGCGTGGGGTGGGTCAGAGCTTAATGCAGACGTTGGTGGGTTCGGTATAGAAATGCAGCGAATGGCGGCCGCCCTCGCGGCCGATCCCCGACAGCCCGCTGCCGCCGAACGGCGTGCGCAGGTCGCGCAGGAACCAGCAATTGACCCAGGCCAGCCCCACCTTCATGGCCTGGGCCACGCGGTGTCCGCGCGCGAGGTTCTGGGTCCATACCGCGGCGGCCAGGCCATAGCGCGTATCGTTGGCCAGGCGGATGGCTTCGTCTTCCGTGTCGAAAGGCGCCACATGGCAGACCGGGCCAAAGACCTCCTCCTTGATGCAGCGGGCGTCCTCCGCCAGACCGGTCCAGATCGTGGGTTGCACATAGGCGCCGTGATCGCGCGCGTCGCCGAACGCCGGCACGCCGCCACCGGTCACGACCGTTGCGCCTTCCTCGCGCGCCAGCGCAAAGTAGGACAGCACTTTCTCGCGATGTTCGCGCGACACCAGCGGCCCCATCTCGGTGGCGGGGTCCATGGGCCAGCCGATGCGCAAGGCTTCGGCCCGCGCCGCCAGCGCCGCGACAAAGCGTTCATAGATCGGACGTTCGACGTAGACGCGTTCGGTGCACAGGCAGACTTGCCCGCAATTGGCGAACACGGATTGCGTCACGCCGTCCACGGCAGCGTCGAAGTCCGCGTCGGCGAACACCAGCGCGGCGTTCTTGCCGCCCAGCTCGAAGGACACCGGCTTCACGCCGGGCGCTACGGCCCGCATGATGGCGGCGCCCGTCGCGGACTCTCCCGTGAAAGTGATGCCGTCGATGTCAGGATGCGTGGTCATGAATTCCCCCGCCGAAGCCGGACCGAAGCCATGCGCCAGGTTCAGCACGCCGGCTGGCAGGCCGGCTTCGTGGGCCACTTCAGCCAGCAGGGTGGCCGTGGAGGGCGTGACTTCGGATGGCTTCATGAGCACCGTATTGCCGAAGGCCAGCGCGGGCGCCACCTTCCAGGTCAGCAACAGCAGCGGCAGATTCCACGGGGAAATCACGCCCACCACGCCCAGCGGCTTGCGGTAGGCATAGTTCAGCGCCTGCCTGCCGTCCGGGGTGTCCGTCATGTAGCTTTCCATGTCCAGCGTGCGCGCCAGCTCGGCAAAGGCGCGGAAATTCGCCGCACCGCGCGGGATATCGATCTTGCCCGCCCAGCCCACCGGCTTGCCTGTGTCGCCGATCTCGGCCTGCAGGAAGTCGTCGAAGCGCCGAGCGATGCCATCGGCCAGCGCCAGCAGATAATCCGTGCGCGCAGCCACCGGCAATCCCGCCCAGGCCGGCAAAGCGCGGTGCGCAGCCGCGACGGCGCGGTCCACCTGGTCGCGGCCCGCTTCGTGGACGTGTGCGATCAGCCGCCCATCCACCGGGCTGTGCTTGTTGAAGGTGGACGCGCCGTCTTCGAAGCGGCCGTCGATGTAGTTGCGCAATTGTCGGATCGTCATGTCCAGCACTCGGTGGGGATGTAAAATAAATACGTATACGTACTATATTGGCGGATCAAAAGAAGCGCAAGGTCTCCCTCCATGGCCGATTTTGTCCATGCCAGCGCCTACAATCGCCAGGCGTATCCCTTGGAAGCCCGATGACCGCCAACGCCAGACCCGCCCGTGCCGAGCAGGCCGCTCCCCAGGCCTTGCAGGCGTTCGACCTGACCCAGGTCGCCTCCCATCTGCTGCGTCGCGCCCATTTCCGCGCCGAAGCCCTGTTTGCGCAGGCCTTTCCCGATGAAGACCTGACGCCGCGCCAGAAGGCGCTGCTGATCACCGTCTACCAGAATCCGGGCGCAACGCAGAACCGGATCGCCGAACTGATCGCGCTGGACCGCAATTCCTTCGCCGAGATGATTGCCCGCATGACCAAGAAGGGCTATGTGCGCCGCAAGCGCTCAGCGCAGGACGGCCGGGCTTACGCGCTGGAGATCACGGAAGAGGGGGTTGCGTTGCTGGCGCGCATCCTGCCGCAGGATGCCGCCGTGGAAGCGGAGGTGCTGGCGCCCATACCGGAGGACCTGCGGCCCGTGTTCCTGAAATGCCTGCGCCTGATGGCAGGGCTGGAACAACAGGACGGCGCCGCGACGTGACGGTGCGGCGTTCAGGAGCCGGGCGCGGCGGTTGAATCCACCGTGGCCGTCCCGGGCGGGTTTTTCCTGCCGAACCGCAGCGCAAACTGGCGCGTGAACACCGCACCAAAGAAGAAGATCTGCGCTGAATAGTAGATCCACAGCAGCAGCGCGATCAGCGATCCCGCCGCGCCGTAAGCGGACACGGCCGCGCCGCGGCTGAGGTAGAGGCCAATGCCCCACTTGCCCACCAGGAACAGCGCCGCCGTCACGATGGCTCCGGGTATCACGTCCGGCCACGAAATCCTGGCGCTGGGCAGCAGCTTATAGATGACCGCGAAGAGCGCCACCACGATGGAAAACGAAAACAGGCTGGAGATCCATTCCGCCACCAAGGCGAACGACGACGCCGTCCACAAATCGCCGTAGTAGGTGCGCGCGGCGCCGAGAGCGGCGTTCACTGTCAGCGAGATCAACAGGAACAGCGCCAGCACCAGCACCAGTCCAAACGACAGCATGCGGCTGCGGACCATGCCGTGCAGCCCGCCTTTCTGGTTGGCCGAGACCTCCCATAGTTCGTCCAGGCTGGCCTTCAGTTCCGCGAAGGCCGTGGTGGCGCTGAAGATCAGCACAAAAATGGAGATCAGGGCCGCGATCCAGCCTTTGCCCGATTCATGGGCGCTGGCCAGCACGGTCTGGATGACTTCAGCGCCGCGTTCGCCGGTCAGGTCGCGCAGCTGCGAAAACAACTCCGAGCGCACGGCGTCCTCGCCGAAGAATGCGCCCGCCACCGCGATCACCAGGATCAGCATGGGCGCAAGCGAAAACACCATGTACAGCGCCAGCGCCGCGCCTTTGCTCGACGCGCGATGGGTCGACCACTGCTTGGCGGAGTCCATCAGCAGCCCGCCGATTTCGGACGGGTGCAGCGTACGCAACAGGGTCTTCGGAAAACGCATGGGGCTCGGCTCTTTCTGGGGGAGCCTTCATTGTAGGGACGCATGCGCCGCGGCGAAACCCGCAGATTGTGCGCAAACGTGTTCGCTAGTGAGGCCGCGTTGCGCGGGAAAAGAAAAACCCCCGGGGCGAAGGACCGGGGGTTTTTCGGGATACTGCATTCCCCGGCCGGAGCCGGGGAGGCCTTGCAAGGAGGGCTGGACTTAGAAGTCCATGCCGCCCATGCCGCCCATGCCGCCGGGCATGGCCGGAGCAGCGGGCTTGTCTTCGGCCAGTTCGACCACGGCAGCTTCGGCGGTCAGCAGCAGGCTGGCGACGGAAGCGGCGTTCTGCAGGGCGGTGCGGGTCACCTTGGTGGGATCCAGCACGCCTTGCTCGACCAGGTCGGTGTACTCGCCGGTCGCGGCGTTGTAGCCGTAGTTGCCCTTGCCGTTCAGCACGGTGTTGACGACCACGCTGGCTTCTTCGCCGGCGTTGGTGACGATGGTGCGCAGCGGCTCTTCCACAGCACGCAGGATCAGCTTGATGCCGGCGTTCTGGTCAGGCGTGTCGCCCTTCAGGTCAGCGATGGCTTGCTTGGCGCGCAGCAGAGCAACGCCGCCGCCAGCCACAACGCCTTCTTCCACTGCAGCGCGCGTGGCGTGCAGGGCGTCTTCGACGCGAGCCTTCTTTTCCTTCATTTCGACTTCGGTGGCAGCGCCAACGCGAATCACGGCAACGCCGCCGGCCAGCTTGGCCACGCGTTCTTGCAGCTTTTCACGGTCGTAGTCGGAGGTGGCTTCTTCGATCTGGACGCGGATTTGCTTGACGCGAGCTTCGATCGACTTGCTGTCGCCAGCGCCGTCGATGATGGTCGTGTTTTCCTTGCCCACTTCGATGCGCTTGGCTTGGCCCAGTTCAGCCAGACCGGCCTTTTCCAGCGACATGCCGGTTTCTTCGGAGATCACCGTGCCGCCCGTCAGGATGGCGATGTCTTCCAGCATGGCCTTGCGGCGGTCGCCGAAGCCAGGAGCCTTGACGGCGGTCGTCTTCAGGATGCCGCGGATGTTGTTCACAACCAGGGTAGCCAGGGCTTCGCCTTCGACGTCTTCAGCGATGATCAGCAGAGGACGGCTCGACTTGGCAACTTGTTCCAGCACGGGCAGCAGGTCACGGATGTTGCTGATCTTCTTGTCGAAAATCAGGACAAACGGATCTTCCAGCGCGGCAACTTGCTTGTCCGGGTTGTTGATGAAGTAGGGCGACAGGTAGCCGCGGTCGAATTGCATGCCTTCGACGACGTCCAGCTCGTTTTCCAGCGACTTGCCGTCTTCGACGGTGATGACGCCTTCCTTGCCGACCTTGTCCATCGCGTCAGCGATGATCTGGCCGATGGAGGTGTCGCTGTTGGCGGAGATCGAGCCGACCTGGGCGATTTCCTTGCTGGTCGTGACCGGCTTGGATTGCTTCTTCAGTTCAGCGACGGCGGCGGCGACAGCCTTGTCGATGCCGCGCTTCAGGTCGATCGGGTTGAAACCGGCGGCAACGTACTTCAGGCCTTCCTGAACGATGGCCTGGGCCAGCACGGTGGCGGTGGTGGTGCCGTCACCGGCGTTGTCGGAGGTCTTCGAGGCGACGTCCTTGACCAGCTGGGCGCCGATGTTCTCGAACTTGTCCTTCAGTTCGATTTCCTTGGCGACGGACACGCCGTCCTTGGTCACGGTCGGGGCGCCGAACGAGCGCTCCAGCACGACGTTGCGACCCTTGGGGCCCAGGGTGGTCTTGACAGCGTTGGCGAGGACATTCACGCCACGGACGATGCGCACGCGGGCGTCATCACCGAACAATACTTGCTTGGCAGCCATTTCTTAGCTTCCTTCGAAAATTCGTTTGAGGCGGGGTTTACTGGACCACGGCGAGGATTTCGTCCTCGCGGATGACGAGCAGCTCTTCGCCGTCAACCTTCACGGACTGGCCGGCGTACTTGCCGAACAGCACCTTGTCGCCAGCCTTCAGGTCGACCGGCAGGATCTTGCCGTCTTCGGTCTTCTTGCCGGGGCCGACGGCCACGACTTCACCCTGATCGGGCTTTTCGGCGGCGCTGTCGGGGATAACGATGCCCGATGCAGTCTTGCGCTCGTTTTCGAGGCGTTTGACGATCACGCGATCGCCCAGGGGACGCAAGGCCATGAGGAACTCCTGTTGCAAAAAAAGAGAAGGAAATGATCGGTTAGGCCCGGGAACGTTGTTAGCACTCACCGGTGTCGAGTGCTAATTATAGGGATGATGTTCTAGGGTTCAAGGGGGGAAGGCGCGCTGTTACATATTGGCGGCTGCCGTCGAATTCCCTTGAACGAGGCGGAACCTGGGGTCAACCCTGGAGCGAGCCGGCGGTCAGCACGCGGTTCAGGGATTCCAGCAACAGGTTGAGCGTGGGGCTGCGTGGCGCGCCATTTCTCAGCACCAGCTCATAAGGTTCGCTGCGCGATTTGAGGTGCAGAGGCAGCACGCCGACGAGGTGGTGGCGGCAGAAGTAGTTCGCCACGTCGTCGGACACCAGGGCCACCAGGTCGGTATTGCGGCTGAGCAGGGATAGGGTGGTGAGCGTGGAGGTGGTCTCGACCAGGTGTAGCGGGAAGTTGAGCTGCGCTTCGTGGAACTCGCGTTCCAGCAGCCGGCGCATGGGCATGTGGGCGCGGTAGACCACCCAGCGGCTGTCCTGCAGGTCGGTCAACTCGACGGATTCCGATCCCATGGCGGGGTGGTCGACGTTGGCGATCACGGAGAGCGATTCGTCCTTGATAAAGATCGATTCGTAAATGTCCGGCGTCCTGCTTACCGAGGAGCGGCAGATGGCCGCGTCCAGGCGGCCGCGGTCCACCAGGTCCAGCAGGGTTTCGCTGGTGTCCTCCACCACTTCCACGGTCGTGCGAGGCTGCTGCTGGAGCAGGTCGGAGATCACGTCGGTCAGCAGGGGCACCGCGCCCATGATGGTCCCGATCGCCAGCCGGCCGCCCGCGCCGCTGGCAATCGCTTCCAGCTCAAACCTCAGGTTATTGATGTCGGCCTGGATCAGTCGCGCAAACCGCAACACGCACTTTCCGGCTTCATTAGGTATTAACCCTCGGTTGGTGCGTGCGAAGAGTTCGACCTGGAAGGTCTGTTCCAGCTCGCGCAAGGCCTTGCTCGCACCGGGCTGGGTGAGTCCGACCTTGTCCGCCGCGCCAAGCAGGGAGCCGCTTTCCTCGATGGCGATGAGCAGCCGCAACTGCTTCGCGTGCAGCCGCGACATCACGGAATTCAGACTCGGCGCGGGATTCACTATGAATAAAAGTTATATCTCTATCGCAAGCTGTCAGTGTACCGAAATCGGCCGCCTCCCTAGACTGCCCTTCGCAAACTGTTTTAACGAAGAGGCAATATGGCTTTGATCAATTACGTGACCGAAGTGCGTTTCGGCGCCGGCGCCCTGGCTGAACTGAAAGAGGTCTGCGACAAGCTGGGTATTGCGAAACCCTGCATCGTGACGGACAAGGGCGTGCAAGCCGCCGGCATCGTCGAGAAGGTGCAGTCCGTGCTCGGCCAGCCGGGCACAGTTTTCAACGAGACGCCGTCCAACCCGTCCGAATCGGCAGTCCGCGCGGGTGTCGAAGCCCTGAAGACCGGTGGCTGCGACGGCATCGTCGCCGTGGGCGGGGGCTCGTCGATCGACCTGGCCAAGGCGGTGGCCGTGGCTGCCCGCCACGAAGGGCCGTTGCGCCAGTTCGCGCTGATCGAGGGCGGGCTGCAGCGCATCACTGCCGCCACGCTGCCCATAGTCGCCATTCCGACGACCGCAGGCACGGGCAGCGAAGTCGGGCGTGGCGCCATCATCATCCTCGACGACGGGCGCAAGGTCGGCATCCTCTCTCCGTATGTGATTCCCAAGGTGGCGATCTGTGATCCGGCGCTTACGCTGGGCCTGCCCGCCGGACTGACGGCGGCGACCGGCATGGATGCAATCGCGCATTGCATCGAGACCTTCCTGGCCCCGGCCTTCAACCCGCCGGCGGACGGCATCGCGCTGGACGGCCTGTGGCGAGCCTGGCGCCACATCGAGCGGGCTTTTCACGAGCCTGCCGATATCGAAGCGCGCACCAACATGATGAGCGCCTCGCTACAGGGCGCGCTGGCGTTCCAGAAGGGCCTGGGATGCGTGCACAGCCTCAGCCATTCGCTGGGCGGCATCAATCCCAAGCTGCACCATGGCACGCTCAACGCGATCCTGCTGCCGGCGGTGATCCGCTACAACCGCGGCGCCGAATCGGTGGTGCGCGAGGACAAGATCGCGCGCCTGTCGCAGGCCATGGGCCTGCCGGCTTCCGTGTCGATCGAGGATGCGCTGGTTGCCAAGTCCCGCGCACTGCAGTTGCCGACGGGCCTGGGGCAGCTCGGCGTGGACGAAGCGCTGTTCGACCGCATCGTGCAGGGCGCGCTGGCCGATCACAGCCACCGCACCAACCCGCGGGAAGCGTCCGCCGCGGACTACGTCGAGATGCTGCGGCAATCGATGTGAATTCCACGCATGCCCAGGCGGCCGCAGCCGGGCCGCTCATGGGCGTGCATGACGAAACCATAGCCAAACATAGAAAGAAGCAGGTGGAGACATGAGCAGCACCTCTTTAAACGCAATGGATTCCATGAGCTCCAAGGAGACCATGGTTCCGGACGCCGAGCGTCGCCGCGCACTCTTCGGGAGCGCCGTCGGCAGCACCATCGAATGGTATGACTACTTCCTCTATGGAACGATGTCGTCCATCATTTTTGCCAAGCAGTTCTTCCCCAGCGACAACGCGCTGGTGAGCCAGATGCTGGCGCTGGCGACCTTCGCGCTGGCGTTCCTCATCCGGCCGCTGGGCGGCGTGATCTTTTCGCATATCGGCGATCGCGTCGGCCGCAAGAAGACCTTGGCCATGACGTTGTCCATCATGGGCCTGTCCACCGTGCTTATGGGGCTCCTACCCAACTACGCGCAGATCGGCCTGGCCGCGCCCATACTACTGACCATATTGCGTCTGTTGCAGGGCCTGGCGCTGGGCGGCGAGTGGGGCGGCGGCGTATTGCTGGCGGTGGAGTACTCGCCGCGCACCAAGCGCGGCTTCTATGGCGCCGTGCCGCAGACGGGCGCGGTGCTGGGCCTGGCGCTGGGCAACATCATCACGTCCATGCTGAGCGCCAGCATGAGCGAGGAAGCCTTCCTGTCCTGGGGATGGCGCATTCCCTTCGTGGGCTCGATCGTGCTCGTGCTGATCGGCATGTGGATCCGCAATGCCGTGGGCGAGACGCCTTCGTTCAAGAAAATCCAGGCTACCCGCAGCAGTGCGCGCATTCCGCTCAAGGAGACACTGCAGCATCACTGGCGCGAGGTGCTGATCGCCATTGGCGCAAAGGTCATCGAGACCTCGACCTTCTTCCTCTACGCAACCTTCACCGTCTCCTACATGATGGACCACGGGTTTGCACGCTCCACCATCCTGAACATCGTGCTGGTCTGCGCGCTGATCGCGTTCCCCTTCATGCTGTTCTTCGGCTACCTGTCCGACAGGATCGGCCGCAAGAAGGTCTTCATTCTGGGCAGCCTGGCGTTCCTTGCCTGGATCTTCCCGTATTTCTGGCTGCTGGACCAGAAGTCCGTCCCTGCGGCGGCGCTGGCCATCGTCGTGGGGCTGGGCATCATCTGGGCCAGCTACGGGGCCATGATCGGGACGCTGTTGGCCGAGGCGTTTCCGGCTTCGATCCGTTACACCGGGATGTCGCTCGGCTACCAGATCGGCGCCGCGCTCGTCGGCGGCCCCATGCCGCTGATCGCGACAGCGCTGATCGCCTACTTCAGCGGCAGCTATGTGCCCGTGGTGCTCTTCCTCGCCGTCTGCGCAGTGGTCTCCATCGGGGCCGTGGCCATGGCGCGCGACCGCAGCGGCCAGCCGCTGGACGACTGAATCCACCACAAACTCCCATTCCAACCATCCAACAGGAAACCTATCCCATGCAACTCACTGGAGAAATGCTGATCGGCCGAGCAGCCATCCGCGGACAGGCTGGAAGCCAGCGTGCTTTCAATCCCACGGCCAATGCCGAGATCCCGGAGCCGGAATTCGGCCTGGGCTCGCGCGAGGACGTGGAGCGAGCCGTGGATCTGGCGACCCGCGCTTTCGACTCGTATCGCAATCTGCCGTTGGAGCGCCGCGCCGCGTTCCTAGAGGCCATTGCCGAAGAGATCCTGGCGCTGGGCGATGCGCTGATCGAGCGAGCCCACGCCGAGAGCGGCCTGCCGGTGGCCCGCCTGACCGGCGAGCGCGCGCGCACCGCTGGCCAACTGCGACTGTTTGCGCAGGTCGTGCGCGACGGGCATTTCCTGCGCGCCACGATCGACACGGCCCAGCCCGAGCGCCAGCCGGCTCCACGCGCCGACCTGCGCCTGGCCAAGATCCCGCTGGGCCCGGTGGCCGTGTTCGGCGCCAGCAACTTCCCGCTGGCCTTCTCCGTGGCCGGCGGCGATACCGCTTCCGCGCTTGCGGCGGGTGCGCCAGTCATCGTGAAGGCGCACAGCGCGCACCTGGGCACCTCGGAACTCGTCGGCCGGGCCATACAGAAGGCGGCCGAGCGGCTGGACATGCCGGAGGGCGTCTTCTCCCTCTTGATCGGCGCGGGCAGGGACATTGGAGAGGCGCTCGTCGCGCACCCCGGCATCAAGGCGGTCGGCTTCACGGGTTCGCGCCAGGGCGGCCTGGCGCTGCTGCGCATCGCCAACAGCCGCCACGAGCCGATTCCGGTCTATGCCGAGATGAGCAGCATCAACCCCGTGTTCCTGCTGCCGCGGGCGCTGTCGGCGCGGACCGAGGCATTGGCCCAGGGCTTTGCCGACTCGCTGACCATGGGCGCCGGCCAGTTCTGTACCAATCCCGGCCTGGTGCTGGCGATCGACGGACCCGATCTGCAGCGCTTCGTGACCGCGGCCGGCAAGGCGCTGAGCGCCAAGGCGGCGCAGACCATGCTCACGCCAGGCATCCACGCCGCCTATGAGAGCGGCCGCGCGCAGGTGGATGCTCTGGAAGGCGTGGAGCGAGTGGCCAGCGGCGCGCAGGCCGGCGGCCAGGCCAATGCCGCCCAGGCAGCGCTGTACGTGACGGATGCCCAGCGCCTGCTGCGCACGCCCGAGCTGCAGGCCGAAATGTTCGGCCCCGCGTCCGTGGTGGTGAAGGCGCGCAGCCTCGACGAACTGCTGCAGGTGGCCGACCTGCTCGAAGGCCAGCTTACAGCGACCCTGCACCTGGACGAGGGTGATCACAGCGCCGCGCGCCGCTTGCTGCCTGTGCTGGAACGCAAGTGCGGCCGGATCCTGGCCAATGGTTTTCCGACCGGCGTCGAGGTTTGCCACGCGATGGTGCATGGCGGGCCGTTCCCGGCTACCTCCAATGCCATGTACTCCTCGGTGGGCAGCAGCGCCATAGACCGGTTCCTGCGGCCGGTCTGCTACCAGGACATCGCCGACGAATTGCTTCCCGCTGCCTTGCAGCAGGCGAATCCGCAGGGCGTGTGGCGCCTGGTCGATGGCGCGATGGAGCAGCCCTGAAGCGGGGGTAGAATCCGGTCACGAGTCACACGGCGGCGCCGCAGTCCGCCGCGGCTCGCATGAGGCCAAGTAAAGTCGCTCATTGGCACCCAATGAGCGACTTTTTTTGCAACTCCGGATGGATGCGCGCTTCTCCTATGGCTAGAAAAATCCCCCCTTTGAATCCGCTGCGCGCATTTGAGGTCTCGGCGCGACACATGAGCTTCACCAAAGCGGCCGAAGAATTGTTTGTGACGTCTTCGGCGGTCAGCCATCAGGTCAAGTCGCTGGAAGAGAACCTGGGCATCGCCTTGTTCGTCCGCGACTCCAAGATCCTTACGCTCACCCCGGCGGGCAAGGCTTACCTGCCCGGCGTGCAGGAGGCGTTCCGGCAACTGGAGGTCGCTACCTATCAGCTGCACCGCGAGAAGAGCACCTCGCTGCTCAAGATCAATCTGCCACCGACTTTTGCCGTCAAGTGGCTGATCCCGCGGCTGAGCCGCTTCAGCCGTCAACATCCGGACCTGGACCTGAAGGTCTCCACTTCCAAGCTGATGGCGGATTTTTCCCGCGATGCCGTAGATATGGAAATCCGCTACGGACGCGGCGTGTACGCCGGACTGTACTCGGAACTGGTGCTGCCCGTGGAAGTGTTCGCCGTTTGCAGCCCCGCTCTCCAGCAAGGGCCGCATCCCATCCATGAATTCGCCGACCTTCGCTACCACGTGCTGCTGCACGACGACAGCACCTACGACGACGTCAGCAATCCGAATTGGGGTACCTGGCTGGCGCACATGGGCGTGCATGACCTGGATGCCACCCGCGGACCCTCGTTCTGGCCCAGCCATTTGGTGATCGATGCGGCGATCGATGGGCAGGGGGTGGCGCTGGTGAAGAAGAGCTGGGTGAGCCAGGACCTGGCATCCGGCAAACTGGTGCGGCTGTTCCCGAAGCACAGCCTGCCCATCGAATTCGCCTACTACCTGGTGTTCCCGCGCAATCGCCTGGAAGATCCACGCATTGCGGCCTTTGTCGACTGGATGCGCGAAGAACTGGCTCGCGACACGCCCGCCTAGCGGCGGGCCGGGCTGCCGCTCATTGCGCGTGGGCGCCAATCCGATAGATGCGGGCCGCATTGCCGGCCCACAGCGCATGCCGTTCCGCGGCCGCCAGGGGCGCGATGGCCTCGGCGAAGGCCGCCACGATGGCGGGGTAGCTGGTGACAAGGCTGTCGACCGGGAAATTGCTGGCGAACATGCAGCGTTCCGCGCCGAAGATGGAGATAGCGGTTCGGATCAATGGAATGTTGGCTTGCGCCGACCATGGCGTGTCGACTTGGCCCAATCCCGATATCTTCAGCGCCGCGTTGGGCGCGAGGGCCAGCGTCTCCAGCGCTTTGCGCCAGCCCGCCAGTCCTTGCGGGCTGCGATCCGAAGGCAGGCCGGTGTGGTTGAGGATCAGCGGGGTGGCCGGAAAATCGCGCGCCAATTCCAGTGCCTGTTCCAGATGCCACCATGGCGCCTGGAGGTCGAACGACAAGCCGAAGCGTTGCAGCAGCGCATAGCCTTCGCGCCAGCGGGCATCGTCCATCGATCCCGGCTGCCCGCGGCGCGCGTCGGCCGCCCGTGGCGACACGGCGGGCTTGTGGCGGATGCCGCGGACCATGGAGAACGCAGCCTGGGCCGCCAAGACCTGCCCGGCGTCCGGCGCGTCCAGATCGGCGTGCGCAACCAGGACCGACGGGCGCCGATGGTGCTGCGCCAGCCCGGTCAGCCAACGGGTTTCGTCCACCGGCCCGCGGCGATCCCACTCCGCTTCGATATGGACCGTGGCGGTCGGCGCGCAGCCCCGGGTGTCGGCCGCGAAGTCTTCCGGCAGGTAGTTGCGCCGCAGCGCTTCGTAGCTGCCATAGCGGAAACCTTCGACGGTCTCGCCCTGCAGCCAGGGATAGGGATTTCGGTCCAGGTCCCAGAAGTGCTGGTGCGCGTCGATGAATGCCGGAATGTCGTTGTCTGCAGGAGTCATGGCGGGGTAAGGCCGCGGAGGGTCGATGGAATGTACCGCTTATGCGGCTACGGCGGCTTTGTCCCGAGTGCCAAAAGCGCCGGCTGCCTGCAGCTGCTCGATGCGCTCGGCCGAGAGTCCCAGCTCGGAAAAGACCTCTGCGGTGTGCGCGCCGAGCAAGGGCGCGACGCGGCGGATCTGCTGCGGCGTGCCTCGCAGCTTGACGGGAAAGCCCAGCATCTTGACCGTGCCTTCGACGGGATGCTCGCCCTCCACGACCATGTCGCGGGCCCGGGCCTGCTCGCAGTCCAGGGCTTCCTCGTAGTTTTGTATGGGCGCGGCCGGTACACCGGCCGCCAGCAGCAGGTCCACCCATTCGGCGGCGGGCCGGCGGGCGAACTCCTGTTCCAGCAACGCGATCAGCGCCTTCCGGTTCTTGAGACGTTCCACGTTGTCGCGGAAGCGCGGGTCGGCGAGCAGGTCGGGCCGATCGATCACTGCGCACAGGGCCGCCCACAGCTTGGGATTGGCGGCACCGATCACCAGGTGGCGATCGGCGGCGCGGATCGCCTGGTACGGAGCGCTCATGCGATTGGCGCTGCCCAGGGGCGAGGGTACCCGGCCGGTGCCCCAGAATTCCGCGGTTTCCCAGATCGACAGTCCGAGCGCGGTTTCGAAGAGCGAGGCGTCGATGTACTGGCCCAGGCCGGTTTCTCCGCGGCCGATCACGGCGCTCAGGATGGCATAGGCGGCAAACAGCGCCGCGCCCAGGTCCGCGAAGGGTACGCTGGACTTCATGGGTTCGCCTCCGGGCTCGCCCATCACGCTCATTGCGCCGCAGCTGGCTTGCGCGATCAAGTCCAGGCCGGGGCGCAGCGCCCAGGGGCCCGTCTGCCCGAAGCCGGAAATGCTGGCATACACCAGGCGTGGATTGATGGCTTGCAGCCTGGGGTAGTCGATCTTTAGCCGAGCGGCAACGCCGGGCCGGTTGTTCTCCACCAGGACGTCCGCGCTGCGCACCAGTTCGTAGAACGCTTCGAGCCCCTGCGGATTCTTCAGGTCGATCTCCACGCTGCGCTTATTGCGGTTCAGGGCGATGAAGCCGCCGCTGTCCTCGCCCTTGAGCTTGAAGCCCATGGCACGGCGCGTCTGGTCGCCCACGCCGGGCGTTTCCACCTTGATGACGTCGGCGCCCATGTCGCCCAGCAGCATGCAGCAATAGGGGCCCGCCATGATCTGGCTGACGTCGAGTACGCGGATTCGGGAAAGAGGAAGAGTCATCGCTATGGTAAAGAAGGGAAGAGTGGGCGGAGTGGCTCAGCGGCCGACGAAGGCAGGGCGCTGCTTGGCCAGGAAGGCGCGGTAGCCGATCTGGAAGTCCTCGGTTTCGAAGCAGTCGTACGCCACTTGCTGTTCCGAGTCCGTCAGGGGGTGGGGCTGGGCCAGGCGCCGCACGAAATCCTTGTGCCAGCGCGCCACCAGCGGCGCGCCCGCGGCAATGCGTCGGGCGGCGGCGTAGCCTTCCTCCAATACCGAGGCGTCGGGCACCACGCGGTTGACGAGGCCTTTTTGCAGGGCTTCGGCAGCGTCGAACACGCGGCCTTCCAGCACGATTTCCAACGCGACGGCGGGGCCCGCCAGGGTCACGAGGCCGCCGAGTTCACCATAGGACATCACCAGGCCCAGGCGATTGATCGGGGCGCCGAAACGGCTGGATTCGCCGCATACGCGCATGTCGCAGACCGAGGCCAGTTCCAGTCCGCCGCCCACGCAGGCGCCCTGGATGACGGCCAGCGTGGGATGCCGGCTGGCCGAGACCGCCTGCATGGCCCGGTGCGTCACCTTGCCGTAGGCCATGGCCTGCGCCTTGTTCAGCCGGGTGCGGGGGAACTCCTCGATGTCGGCGCCTGCCGAGAAGGCGCGTTCGCCCGCGCCGCGCACCACGATGCAGCGCACAGCGTCGTCGGCATCCAGCTCCTGCATCAGGTCGCCCAGGCCTTGCCACATTTCCAGGTTCATGGCGTTCATCTTGAGCGGATTGTTCAGCGTGAGGGTGACGATCTGTTGTTCGTCTCGGGACAGGAGGATTGCGTCTTCCATGGATCGAATGCCTTGTATCGGGTGGGGCGAAGTTGCCATCGCATGCGAAAAGTGTAGGAAGCGCGGTCCACGCGCTCAACCGAGAAAAATTGGGTGTCTGCCCAAGAAAAACTCAGCTAGCGGTGCATGAGAAAAACTTGTCTATCGCCTGAAATATTCCACGTTGTTGGGCCGAATGGCGGCTCCTATACTTTTTTCGACCACAGCCTGAGGAGGCCATCCGGACCTCACCAAAGAAGCAGGCGCGGAGCAGGAAACCAAGGAGACGAGACATGCAACGACGCCAATTTCTGGTAGCGGCGGGGCTGGCCGCCATGCACGGCATGGCCAGGGCCGCCAGCGCGGGCGAGCTGCTGCCCAAGGCCCCCATCCGTATCGTGGTGGGCTTTCCGCCCGGAGGCGGGACGGACGTGGTCACGCGGGTTCTGGCGCAGCAGCTGGGCAGCCGTTGGGGGCGCACCGTCGTCGTAGAGAACAAGACTGGCGCGGCGGGCGTGATCGCAGCCGAGTACGTGGCCAAGCAGGAAGCCGACGGGACGACCTTGCTGATGACCAATTTCAGCAACCACGTGGTGGCGCCCAGCCTGTACCCCAAGATCGGCTATGTGGTCGAGCGCGACTTCACACCCATTACGCTGGTGGGAACCACGCCCTGCCTGCTCATCTGTCGCAAGGAACAGCGCGCGCAGACGCTGGAGGCCATCGTACGGCGCTGCAAGGAAAGCCCCGGCTCGGTGAGTTTCGGTTCGGCGGGCGCGGGCTCGATACAACATCTGGCACTGGAAATGTTCCAGTTGCGCACGGGCGTGAAGGCGCTGCACATTCCTTACCGGGGATCGGCGCCCATGATTTCCGATTTGATCGGCGGCCAGATCGACTACAGCTTTGAAACCATGGCGTCGGCATCGCCCCAGGTCCAGAGCGGGGCGGTGGTGCCCATCGCCCAGACCAGTCTCAGGCGCGCGCAGGCGCAGCCTTCGGTTCCCACGCTCGCCGAAAGCGGCTATCCGGGTTTCGATGCCCGGGTCTGGTATGGGATCGTGGGGCCGGGCGGCATGCCCGATGCCCTGGTCCAGGCGCTGAGCCGGGATATCAATGACGCGTTGGCAGTGCCGGCGGTAGCCGAGAAGCTGCTGTCGCTCGGCGCGGAAGACGGCGGTGGGTCGCCGGCGCAATTCGCTTCGTTCATCGCGAGCGAGAAAGCCAAATGGGCCCAGGTGATTCGTGATGCAAATGTGACTGTCTGAAGATGAACACGGATAAATTCGTAATTGAACGCACCCTTCCCGAAGACCTGGCCGCAGCCGCGCTGGTGGGCAGGGTGTGGCGTCCCGGGGGCGCGGACGGCAGCCTGGAGGGCCCCTGCGTGGTCGCGGTGCGCAATGGCCGCCTGGTTGACCTGAGCGTCCAGGTGCCCACGCTGTCCGCCTTGCTGGAGCGTGAAGACCGCCTGGCGCTGGCAGCCCACGCGCCGGGCGCGGACCTGGGGCCGGTGCAGGATTGGCTGGAGAGCAGCTTGCGCCATGGTGGCGATCAGCGGCATCCGCATCTGTTGGCGCCCTGCGATCTGCAGGTCGTCAAGGCGGCAGGGGTCACCTTCGCGGCAAGCATGCTGGAGCGCGTGATCGAAGAGCAGGCCCGCGGCGAGCCCGCCAAGGCCCATGCGATCCGGGCGTCGATGACCGCCATCGTAGGCGAGGACCTATCGGCCATCGAGCCCGGTTCCGACGAGGCGCGCAAACTGAAGGAAATGTTGTCGGGCAAGGGCTTGTGGTCGCAGTACCTGGAGGTCGGCATCGGGCCCGATGCCGAAGTGTTCACCAAAGCGGCGCCGCTGTCCTCGGTGGGCCACTGCGCCGCCGTCGGCCTGCATCCGGAATCGCAGTGGAACAATCCGGAACCGGAGGTCGTGCTGGCGGTGAATTCGCGCGGCGAGATCGTGGGAGCCGCGCTGGGCAATGACGTGAATCTGCGGGACTTCGAAGGGCGCAGCGCGTTGCTGCTCGGCAAGGCCAAGGATAACAATGCGTCCTGCGCCATCGGACCGTTCGTGCGCTTGCTGGACAGAAGCTTCACGCTGCGCGACATCGCCTCTGCCGACGTGCAAATGACCATATCCGGCGCCGACGGCTTCGTCCTGCAAGGCAGTAGCTCCATGCAATGCATCAGCCGCTCGCCCGAGAGCCTGGTCGCGCACGCCATGGGCGCGCACCATCAGTATCCGGACGGCATTTTCCTGTTCTGCGGCACCATGTTCGCCCCGACGGAGGACCGCGGCGCGCCCGGCGCGGGCTTTACCCACCATGTGGACGACGCAGTGTGCATCTACAGTGCCCGGCTGGGCGGGTTGTTCAACCGGGTCGGTTTGAGCAATCGCCTGCCGGCCTGGACCTTCGGCATCGGCGCGCTGATGCGCAATCTGGCCGCAAGAGAGCTTATCTGACATGAATTTCCCTAGCATTGGCTTTATCGGCATCGGCTTGATGGGCGAAGCCATGACGCTGCGCCTGCGAGACCTGGGTTATCCGGTATTCGTCTGGAACCGCGAGCCCGAGAGGCTGGCCTCGGTGGAGACGGCGGGCGCCATTGCGCTGGCATCGCCAGCCGAGGTCGCGCGCCAGAGCGACGTGGTGCTGATGTGCGTGCTGGACGACGGGGCGGTCGACTTCTGCACCCGGGGCCCGCAGGGCATCGTCCAGGCCAGCGGCGGCGAGGGCAAGCTGGTCGTCGATTTCTCGACGATCGCGCCCGCCACCACGCGGACGCTGGCGGAGCATGCAAGGCGGCTGGCAGGCATGGGGTGGGTGGACGCGCCGGTGTCCGGGGGACCGCAAGCCGCGCGCGATGGTCAGCTCACCATCATGGCGGGGGCGAGCCCGGAGGATTTCGAGCAGGCCCGCCCCGTGCTACAGGCGCTGGGCAGCCAGGTGACGCTCATGGGGCCTGTCGGCGCCGGACAGACAGCAAAGATCATCAACCAGGCCATCGTCGGTGCGGGCTTCGCGCTCATGAGCGAGGCCGTGCTATTGGCGGAGGCGTCCGGCATCGACGCGGCAAGGCTGCCCGACTGCCTGAAGGGAGGGTTCGCGGACAGCGTGCTGCTGCAGAAACTTTACCCGCGCATTCTTGAGCGGCGTTTCGATCCCCCAATCGGCTATGCGCGCCAGCTGGCCAAGGACATGTCGGCGGTGCAGGCGCACGCCCGCGAGGCGGGTTGCGATCTGCCCATGGTGGAAGAGGCAGCGAGGCTGTTTTCGCGCTACGTCGAAGCGGGCGGAGCGCTTGCCGATTCGGCATCCCTCATCCGCCTGTACGAAATGGGACGGGCCGGCGCCAAGGGAGAGGACGCATGAAGCGAACCATCACCTGCGTCGAGGACCTGCGCGCGCTGGCGGAAAAGCGCGTGCCTCGCATGTTCTACGATTATGTGGATGTGGGCTCCTGGACCGAAAGCACCTACCGGGCCAACACCGCAGACTTCCAGCGCATCCTGTTGCGCCAGCGGGTGGCGCACGATCTTTCGCGCCGCTCCGTGGCATCAACCATGGTCGGCCAGGACGTGGCGATGCCGGTGGCCATCGCGCCCACGGGCCTGACCGGCATGCAGCACGCCGACGGCGAAATCCTGGCGGCGCGCGCGGCCAAGGCCTTCGGCGTGCCGTTCACGCTGTCTACGGTCAGCATCTGCTCCATCGAGGACGTGGCCGAGGGCACGGACGGGCATCCGTTCTGGTTCCAGCTGTACGTGATGCGCGACCGCAAGTTCGTCCAGCGGTTGATCGAACGGGCCGCCGCCGCGGGCTGCTCCGCGCTGGTCGTGACGTTGGATCTCCAGATCAGCGGCCAGCGCCACAAGGACCTGAAGAACGGCCTCTCCGCGCCACCCCGGCTCACCTTGCTCAATCTGCTGAATATGGCCGGAAAGCCGCGCTGGTGCCTGGGAATGCTGGGAACCCGCAGGCATACTTTCGGCAACATCATCGGCCACGTCGACGGCGTCGACAACATGACCTCGCTGGCCGAATGGAGCTCACAACAATACGACCCGGCGTTGAGCTGGGAAGACATCGCCTGGATCCGCCGGTTGTGGAAAGGCAAGCTGATCCTGAAGGGCATCCAGGACGTGGAGGACGCGCGGCTGGCGGTGGCCAGCGGCGCCGATGCCCTGATCGTGTCCAACCACGGCGGGCGGCAGCTGGACGGTGCGCCGTCCTCGATCCGCGCGCTGCCGGCGATCGCCCAGGCGGTGGGCTCGGACATCGAGGTCCACATGGACGGCGGCGTGCGCTCCGGTCAGGACGTGCTCAAGGCCGTCGCGCTGGGCGCCAAGGGCGTCTACATCGGCCGGGCCATGCTGTACGGCCTGGGCGCCATGGGCGAGCAGGGCGTGGCGCGGACGCTGGAGATCATCCGCAAGGAGCTCGACCTGACGATGGCGTTCTGCGGAAAGACCGACATACGGGACGTGGACGAATCCATCCTGCTGCCCGCCTGACAACGATTCCTGAACATAAGAAAACTGGAGACTCTCATGCACCAATCCCTTTCGAAGACTTCGGTGCCGGCCCGCCGCAGGCAGCTGCTTGCTGGCATGGCCATGCTGGCGCTGGCCGCGGCGCCTGCGCTGGCCGGGGCCGGCGACTATCCGCAGCATCCGATCCAGCTGGTCGTGCCCTACCAGGCCGGCGGCGGCGCGGACGTCATGGCCAGGGCTTTTTCCAAGGCGGCCGCCAAGGTGCTGCCCCAGGGCATCGTCATCGTCAACAAGCCCGGCGCGGCTGGCGTTATCGGCTGGCAGGAAGTTATCCGCGCCAAGCCGGACGGCTACAAGGTGGCGCTGACGACGGTGGAGTTGACCTTCCTGCATCACCTCGGCCTGGCCAAGTTTGATCAGCATGCGTTGCGCCCGATAGCCAAATTGAACGCGGACCCGGCGGTGATCGTGGTGCGCAGCGATTCTCCGTATGCCAGCATCGAGGACTTCCTGGCCCAGGCGCGCAAGCCCGACGCCAACATCCAGATCGGCAACGCGGGCCAGGGGTCGATGTGGCACATGGCTTCGGCCGCGCTGGCCGAGAAGGGAAAGGCCACGTTCAACTACATTCCCTACCAGGGTGGAGCGCCGGCGCTGCTCGGTTTGCTGGGCGGGCACATCGATGCCGTGATCGCGAGCGCGCCGGAGGTGATTCCCTATGTGAATTCGGGCAAGCTCAGGGCCCTGGGCGTCATGTCGGAAAAGCGGATCAAAGGCTTGGACAATACGCCTACGCTGCGCGAGCGGAATATGGACCTGGTTCTGGGAACCTGGCGCGGGCTGGCCGTGCCCAACGACACGCCGGACGCCGTGGTGCAGGTGCTGCGCGAGGCGACTGAGAAGTCCATGCGCGATCCGGAACTGCGGGAAGTGATGGAAAAGCAGTTCTTCACCACGGACACGTACGAGGATGCACCCGCGTTCGCTGCCAGCATGGATAAGGAAGGCGCGGATCTCAAGGTGATCGCCAGCGGCATTGCACTGCGGCCTTGAGAAAACATCGAAGTGCTACGTTGGCATGCGCCGGATCCCATTCGATTTGGGATTTGGCTCACTGAGCGACTGAGCGGTTGCGACCGGAGCAGGAATTCCGGAATGCAGCGCAGCCCCCCCCTTGCGATCTCCTGGCCGGCGGCACGTTTGCCGCGGCCAGCTAAAATCTCGCACGGGCGTTGACGGCTGCCACGGATTGGCGACCTCGACGCGTTGTCTTTGCACGGCTCCCTCGTGCGATCTCCGCCGCTCACCATCGAAGCACACATGAAAAACACGTTGATGGCCACGCACCTGCGCCTGGTCGGCATGGCAGCGCTATGGGGCGCGTCGTGGTCCTGGGGCAAGGTCGTCGCCCAGTCGATGGCCCCGCTGGCCGCGGCCAGCCTCCGATTCCTGTTGGCCAGTGTGGCGTTGGTCTTGTGGATGCATCGCGCTTCAGCGCTGCGGGGCCTGAAGTCGCTGTCCCGCAATCAATGGCTTGGTCTGGCCGCGGCTGCCCTGACGGGTGTCTTCGGCTACTCCAGCTTTTTCATGTTGAGCCTGCAACTGGTGCCCGCCGGCAAGGCCGCTATCGTGGTGACCCTGAATCCAGGCGCGACCCTGCTGCTGGCCGCGATTCTGTTCCGCGAGCACCTCAATCCCGCCATCCTGGCCGGCATGGTCCTGTCGGCCGTAGGCGCGTATATCGCCATTGGCGGCGGTGGCTCGCAGACCGGGGCTGGGGTGGGCATCGGCGAACTGCTGTTGCTTGGCTGTGTGGCATGCTGGGTGGCCTATACGTTGATCGGCCGCCTGGTGCTCAAGGGCGTGGACGCCTTGACCACGACGACGGTCACCACTGTTATCGGCGCGCTGATGCTGCTGCTGACCAGCCTGATCGTAGAGGGTACGCCCGCCTGGGAAAAACTGGGGCAGGCGCCCGCCAGCGCCTGGGGCAGCCTGCTGGCCTTGGCGTTCGGCGCCACCGCGATCGCTTACGCGTGGTATTTCGAAGGGGTCAAGGCGCTGGGCGCCGGGGCGGCTTCCGGCTACATCACGCTGGTGCCCGTCTTCGGCGTGCTGTTCTCGAGCCTCTGGCTGGGCGAGGCCACGCCTGCGAACCTGTTCATCGGCGCCGCGCTTGCCATCTCGGGCATGACGCTGATGCACGTCGGGCGGCGTCGCGCCGAGGCGCGGCAACGCCGATAGCCCGCCCAATGGAGTGGGCGCCCTCGAGGTTCCCGCCTTTGCGGCGAACCGGGACTTGTCTTTGATTCAGGAAGCTTGCATGACCATGACCGCCGAACAGTTCCATCAACGCATATGGGAGATCCTGGATCCCGTGGATTCCGAGTATTTCGAGGTTGTGGCCGCGCCCGCGCCCGACGCGGAAGCGATCGCCCGCCTTGAGGCCGCCGTCGGTTTCCCCTTGCCGGCGGCGTTTGCGGCCTTCTGCCAGCGCACCAACGGTTTGTGCGTGATGGCGCGCGAGGAAGTCTGGCCGCACGCGAAAGAGTTCGAGGTAGGGCCCGCCTGGACCTTCTGGCGAGGCTTGGTGCTGTTGGGCATCGACGCTCCGGAACTACCTGAATGGGCCAGCATATCGGCCCAGCAGCGCCAGCTCGCCGAGGCGGGCTTGCACGGCATCCTGCCCTTGCTGAAGATCGTGGGTGATGGCAGCCGGATCTGGGGCGTGGATCAGGAGGGGACAGTCGTCGTGATCGATGACTTGACCGATTCGGAGCCGCTGAGCGGTGATCTCACGGACCTCTACGCGGAGCAGATCGCTGATCTGATGCAGCGCCAGCAGGATATGGCGCTGCGACTGGCCGAACGGGCGACGCGAGGATGACTGCGCCCGTGCAAGTCACGGAAGAACTCCTTTCCGAGGAGGACATGCTGCTGCTGCGCCGCGGCCGCAGTGGCAGATCGCTGACGGCGGTGTTCGCTGGTTTGATGTTCTTGCTGCTGGCGAGCAGTGCGTGGATGTGGCTCTGCCGTTCTGGAACGAGATCACGAGGGACACCCGCGACGGGGCGCGGCCCATGGCTGCCGCGGCGCTGACGGATCTGCGGGTTCGCCTGCATCTGCTGACGCTGCTCCCCGACGCGCCGCCCGTACTGCTGCGGGCCGAATACCCGACGAGCGCGCAGGCCTGGAATTCGGTCGAGGAAGTCAGCGATGCCGACCGGGGGGGCGTGCGCAAGGAAGAACTGAGCGTGCGTAAGTTCTTCTACGCGCTCGCCCTGTTGCCGCTGGCCGGCAGCCTGTTCCTGGGGCCCTTGATCCTGCTGGCCGGCTTCTTCGTGCTGATGGGGCTCGTCCTGGGCATGCGCAGTCCCAGGTTGAAGCGTGCTCGCTACAAGCATGGGGTGCGCGGCCTGGTCGAGGAAGCCGTGACGTATCGTGTGCGCACGACCAACTCGGGCGCGTCCACGCTGGTTCACAACTATCGCATCGGAGGCGCGATGTACCGGGTCGAGCACTTCGGGCAGGCAGCCTTGCTGGGGCAGCGCGTCGAGTTCGAGTATCTGGACGGGACGGGCTTCATGGGGCCGAGCCCCCTGTTCTTCCGGATCGAAGACCAGCCGACCATGACGTTATGAGCGTGCTGCCAGCGGCCAGCCATCAGCAGGTAAATGCGCAGCCTTGCGATGTGGCGGCCAAAGGCGCGCCCAGGTTCCTGCGAGCGCGCATGCACACGAACTGAGACCTCCCCGATAGCAGCGAGGTCTCCATTACTGCGCTTTTTTCTCCTTCTCCGCCTTCTCTTTTTTCTCGCCGTCGTAATGCGACTTAATGGCGAGGAACATGCCCGTGCCCAACACGAGGAGCTTGAACGTACCGAAGATTACAGGGACCCAAAAATTCATCATTTCCTCAAAACGCTGCTTCAGCAGCTTCATTCACTACTCGTGGGCCCGGCAAAGACAAACGAACGATAGTCGTGGGGGGCCACGAAAAGCATCAGCCCGATTTCGGCGAGTGTGAGATCACATAGCTCGATTCCACCTTGCGCGCCGGGACCGAAGACGAGGTTTGGCAGTGAGAAATTGCGCGCCATACCCCTGCAGACGGGCAGATTCTACCGCCAAGGCCCATACAAATTGTTGAATCTCCAGGGCCTACTTTGCGTCCCGGGCACGGCGCTTGCTAACTGATCCGCATGCTCCGTATCACCATTGCCTTTCGTCAATTCCCATGACTGATCTGCCTGGTTCGGTTTCCTTATTGGAATCTCCCTTGCATGCGCTGAAATTGCTTCTGGCCCGGGTGCGCGAGCCGAGCAATCCCGGCCTCGCGCTGCGCATGCTGGTGGACCATGATCTTGACCAGTTGCCTCTACCGGGCCAGGGCGACACCCTGGGCCGCTGGCAGGCATTGGCCTGCGTGGCATCGGTGGATCTCAGCCTGGCCAAGCTATTCGAGGGACACACCGATGCGCTGGCGATCCTGGCGGAGCTATCCGTTCCCGCGCCGTCCCGTACTGTGCCCTCCATGGCTGCGTCGGCGATGCCCGACGTCGCGCATGACCATCGGCTATGGGGCGTCTGGTGCGCGGAGCCTCCGGATCACCGCGTAACCATTCTGTCCATGCCAGACGGCTCGGCCACGTTGAGCGGAGTCAAGGCGTGGTGCTCAGGCGCGGCGTCGCTGAGCCATGCCGTGGTAAGCGGTTGGAACGCCGACGGCGAATCCTGCCTGGCGGCCGTGGCCCTGGATCAAGCGGGCGTGACGATCACGAATCAGGGCTGGCACGCCGTTGGCATGCGGGCCTCGGGCAGCGTGGACGTGATCTTCGACAAGGCCGTCGGCGTCGCGGTCGGTCCGCCGGGTGCTTATCTTCGTCGGCCGGGCTTTCTGCATGGAGGGGCAGGGGTCGCCGCCTGCTGGTACGGTGGTTTGAACCACGTCGCCGATGCACTACGCGCAGCACTATCGCCGGCGTTCTCTGCCGGATCGTGCGACGGCCATCGACTGGCGCACCTGGGCGCCGTGGACGTCGCCATGGTTCAGGCGCGCGCAGCGTTGCGCGAAGCCGCCGGCCACATTGATGCGCATCCGCAAGACGATTGCGCACTGGCCTGCGCGCGCGCCCGGCTCGCCGTGGAGTCGGCCGCATCGCAAGTTCTGGAGCGCGCATCGCGGGCTCTTGGGGCAGGGCCGCTCTGCCGCGACGCGGCGTTTGCGCAACTGATGGCCGACCTGCCGGTATTCATTCGACAAAGCCACGCGGAGCGTGACCAGGCAGCGCACGGCGCGGTTGTTCTCAGACAGGACACGTCATGGGCGCTATGAGCGAGCACTTCGAGCGGCTCTACCGCGCGCAAGCCGATCCCTGGCACGTGGGGACCGCCTGGTATGAGCGGCGCAAGCGCGCGCTGCTTCTGGCCATGCTGGGCCGCGAAACCTATCTGCATGCCTTCGAGCCCGGATGTGGCGCGGGTGACTTGACGCGAATTCTGGCGCGGCGTTGCTCACGCCTCTGCGCGGTGGACGTGTCCATCGCCGCCATAGGCCATTGCCGCGGGCGTCTGGCGGCGGATGGCATCAGCAATGTGGACATCATGGTCCTGGACCTGCCCCGCTATTGGCCGCCGGCGCCGCCCGGGGGGTTCGATTTGATCATCGTGTCAGAGCTGGCGTACTACCTGGACGACGCGGCGTTGGCGCAGTTTCTCAGCGCACTCGATGCGACCCTGGCGCACGGCGGCGAGCTCGTTGCCTGCCATTGGCGGCAGGCATTTCATGACCGGCTCCAGTCGACCGATGCCCTGCACGAGGCCATGGCGGCGCTGCCGGGGCTAGCGCTGCAATCCCACCATCTGGAGGCCGAGTTCCGCATGGATCTCTGGCGCAGGCAAGCGGAGGAAACGAGCCATGATCGGAATTTGCATCCCGGCGCATGACGAAGAAGACTGCATCGCCGCCTGCCTGCGCGCCGCCACGCGCGCGGCCAGGCATCCCCGTCTGCATGCGGAAGCGGTGCGCATTGTGGTGGTGCTGGATCATTGCGCGGATCGAACGGCCGCGTTGTCGGCCGCCTGGCCCGTGCACTGCCTCAGCATCCGGGCACGCAATGTGGGCGCCGCTCGGGCGGCGGGCGCGCAGCATTTGCTGAATGCGGGCGCTCGCTGGCTGGCGTTCACCGACGCCGACACCCGCGTGTCCGCCGGCTGGCTGGTGGCGCAGCTGTCCTTGGGGGCCGAGGTGGTGTGCGGCACGGTGGGAGTGTCGGGATGGGGCGCGCATGGCGCGCACGCCTCGTCAGCCCGCAAGCGGTTCGCGCAGCGCTATCAGGATCGCGACGGCCATCGCCATGTGCATGGCGCGAACCTGGGAATCGAGGCTGATGCGTATCGGCGCATCGGCGGCTTTGCGGCGCTTGCGTGCAGCGAAGACCAGGCTCTGGTCGACAGGCTCGAGCAAGACGGGGCGCGCATCGCGTGGTCCTGCCTGCCGCGAGTGACCACCAGCGCGCGTCCTTACTCGCGGGTGGAGGGCGGATTTGCCAGCGCCTTGCGCGAGGGCTGGGCGTCGCCGCCCTAGCATGCAGGCGGCACAAGAATTGCGGCGCAGCGGCGGCACGGTATTTGCTGAATGGAGTCGGCATGCCAAGGCATGGCAGTCACTACGGCAGCGCGACCCGGCCCGCCCGCTGCCGTCTTTCCTGGGCCCACTCACCGGGAGCCAACATGGCAATACTGAACGATCTCACCGTAGCGATACTTGCCGTCGATGGCTTCGAGCAAGTGGAATTGACCGGCCCACGCCATAGTTTGCAAACCGAGGGGATTCGCACCGTCTTGGTGTCAGCGCGTACCGACCCCATTCTGGGCATGCATCACGACAAGCCCGGCGACCGCTTTCCCGTGGATCTGACATTTTTGCAGGCGGCTACCGAACCCGGGGCTTTCGACGCGCTATTGCTCCCCGGTGGTGTGGTTAACGCCGACGAAATCCGCATGCATCCCAAGGCCCAGGAATTGGTACGGGCAATGTTCGACGCCGGCAAGCCCGTGGCCGTGATCTGCCACGGCGCCTGGCTGTTGATTTCGTCCGGCGTGATAGAAGGCCGCACACTCACCAGCTGGCCGTCGTTGCAGGATGATCTGCGCAACGCCGGGGCGCGGTGGGTGGACGAGGAGGTCGTCGTGGACGGTATGCTCATCTCCAGCCGCAAGCCCGACGATATTCCTGCCTTCAGCCGCGCATTCATTGATGTGCTGCGCGCCCTTTAGGAGCCCCAGCGGCGTTACACCTGCGGACTGCGCCTGCTCCGTGGCGTGCAAGACCGCAGACGTCAGCCCGATGCTCTCGGTATGATTGCGCTTGTTGCCGCTTGCTCGGCACCCATTCCCGAGGAAGTCGATGCGCAATTGGCTCAAGCATGGTTAGCAACGAAGGGATCCAGGCGTCGGTCTATACCCGATGGCACCAGTTATCGGTGCCGTTGGCGTTCGCCCTGGCTGCGGGCGGTTTCATGCTGGTGGTGTTCAACCGCGGGCCGATCGGCCTGGCGGCCGTGCTGGCGGTGCTGGGGTTGCTTTTGCCGCCCCTGGTGGCGTTCAGAGGCTTTCCAACGCGCAATGTCGTGAAGGTGACGCCCGAGGGGCTGGAGTTTTCGCGCCGCGCTCCGGTCCTTTACGCCCAGTTGTCCAGTTGGGGCACGGACGATTATCTCAAGCTGGTCCGTCCCGGACTGCCGACTTTACTCGTCAGCGCGGTCGATCTGCCCAGGCGCGAACGTCTGTTGCGCGAGTTCGAGCACGCGTTAGCGGCGTGGCAAAAACGCCAGCCGGCCGGTACGCTGGCGGCGCGCCGCAAGCATTTCTATGGCTCCACGGGCGGACGTCTGGTGGGCTTGCTGATTACCATTCTGGGGACGGGCTCGGCGATCATGGCGCTTGGCTTGCGCGAGACATCCCTGTCGCTCGCCGTCGTCGGCGGGCTGGGGGCGTTGTTTGGATTAACCATGCTGTTTGGCCGGCGGGACTGAGAGCCCCTTGCTGGCGCAGAGTAAAATTCGCGCCCCATGCGCTACTCCGACTTCGACCAACGCCTTGCCGCTCTCGGCGCCCTGCCTGTCCATCGTGGCCGCATCGTGCGCGTCTGGCTGAAAGGGCAAGCCCTCGACGCCGGCACGCGACGGCGGAGCTCCGAGAACTTTCTGCCCCTGGCGCTGCGCGAAGCCGTGCCCGCCCTGACGGCGGAACTGGACGGCCTGGCGCGCGTCCGGTCAGAACACGCGGGCAACGACGGCTCGCGCCTGCTGGTCGAACTGGCCGACGGGCAGATGGTGGAAAGCGTGCTGTTGCCGCGCGACGGACTCTGTGTCTCCACCCAGGTCGGTTGCGCGGTCGGCTGCCGCTTCTGCATGACCGGCAAGAGCGGCCTGATCCGCCAGGTCACGAGCATGGAGATCCTTGCCCAGGTGGTGCTGGCGCGGCGGCTGCGCGCGGTCAAGAAAGTCGTCTTCATGGGCATGGGCGAACCGGCGCACAACCTCGACAACGTGCTCGAGGCCATCGACCTGCTCGGCACCGAAGGCAATATCGGCCACAAGAATCTCGTTTTCTCGACCGTGGGTGACATGCGCGTGTTCGAAGCCCTGCCGCGACAACGCGTCAAGCCCGCACTGGCGCTGTCGCTGCACACGACCAAAGCCGCGCTGCGCGAACACCTGCTGCCGCGCGCGCCGAAAATCCGGCCGGAAGAACTCATTGAACTCGGCGAGAAGTACGCTCGCGACACCGACTATCCGATCCAGTATCAATGGACGCTGCTCAAGGGCATCAACGACGGCGATGACGAACTCGATGCAGTCGTGCGTCTGCTCAAGGGCAAGTATGGCGTGCTCAATGTCATCCCCTTCAATAGTCTTGAAGGAGATGACTACCAGCGCCCCGACTCCGAGAGAATCCGCGAGATCGTCGGCTATTTGCAGAGCCGTGGCGTGCTGACCAAGGTGAGGAACAGCGCAGGGCAGGATGTGGACGGTGGTTGTGGCCAGTTGCGCGCGCGCGCCGTCGGCGCGGCGCAGGTGGTTGAATTGCGCCGCATGCGCGTACCCGGGCCGGCAAGCGCCTAGGTTGGGACCACCATCCCCGGCCGCGAGCGACCGACTCGAACGTGCCCGGCGGCGACGGCGCGGGAAGAATGCGTCACGACCCTTGCTTCAGTTCCGAGCGCCCATGCTGTTTCACTAGCTTCCGATTTCTTTGGGAGGTGTCGCGATTTCAGTCAGGCGTTGCCCGTCGTTGCCATCCTCGACTCTCCAGCCTCGGGTGTTTAACATCTTCCGTATCTCATCGGCTTTTGCCCAGTTCTTTGCCTCTCGGGCTTGAGCGCGTTCACCGAGCAGCACCCGGATACTTTCCGGAATTTCAGACGCAACTGGATTCCAATCGCGCAACCCGAGGCCCAGTACAAAATCAAAGCTGTCTACAGTCGCTTTCAAGGTCGCTGGCGGGAGCTCGCTTTTGACGAGCTCCCATAGCACGGCCAATGCCCTCGGCAGATTCAGGTCGTCATTCAATTCGGCGTTGAAGCGAGCGGCGAAATCCGGATCGATTCCGCCACCGTCCGACCAACCGGAATAGAGATGCCGCAGCCGGTTTAACGCGGTCTGCGCTGCACCAAGAGACACCCAACTGAATTGCAGCTTGCTCCGGTAATGAGCTGTCATGCACAGGTAACGGTAGGCAAGCGGATCGATGTTCCGACTGCGCAAGGTCTGCAAGCGAACAAAATCCCCAGTCGACTTCGACATCTTGCTATCGGCATTGAGTGTTAGAAAATGTCCGTGTATCCAGAAGTTCGCTAGACGAGTGCCGTGGGCCGCTTGTGTTTGCGCAATCTCGTTGCTGTGATGCACGGCGATGTGGTCTTCTCCGCCGCAGTGGATGTCGAACCAGATGCCAAGGTGTTTCGCCGACATGGCCGAGCACTCAATATGCCAGCCCGGAAATCCACGCCCCCACGGGCTATCCCATTCCATCTGCCGCGCCACGCCCTCCGGACTGAACTTCCATAGCGCAAAATCTGTGATGTTCTGCTTTGCGCCGAGTGCTACACGCTTGCCCGCCTGCAGGCCGGCACGGTCGAGTCGGGCCAGAAAGCCGTAGTCATCCTGCTTGCTTGTGTCGAAATAGAGGCCGTCGTTGGTCCTATACACGTAGCCGAACCGCTCCAACTCGCCGATAAACGCGATCTGTTCGGCGATGTGATCGGTCGCGCGGCACCATACCGTCGGCTCAAGCAAGTTGAGGGCATGCCAATCCGCGACGAAGGCCTCGGTGTAGCGCTGAGCAATAGCATATGCGGACTCCCCGGTCCGCCTGCTACCTTTCTCCATCTTGTCTTCGCCTTCGTCGGCATCCGAAGTCAGATGACCGACGTCGGTGATATTAACGACGTGACGGACCTCGTAGCCGTTGCGAATGAGTACCCGGCGGAGAATGTCTTCAAACACATACGTTCTTAGATTGCCAATATGCGCATGGTCGTAGACGGTGGGTCCGCAGCAATACATGCCGACATGGCCAGCGTGGATTGGCGTGAACGAACGCACGTGACGCGACCAGGTGTCATACAACGCAAGTGACATCAACTTTCTCCGTATCGAAAGGCGCAGACGAAAACAAAAAAGCCGCCGGTTTTGCAACGGGCGGCCAGAGGCGATTGATTCAACGTGTAGCTAAGTGCTAGACGCAGTCTCCCCTTGGCACGTTCTGACAACATGCACGGACCTGCGAAGGGAGGGATTTGGAGCGACTAGCCATGCGAACAATCCTATCGGCTTTGGGCTGTGCAGGTCAATACTGGCGAATGACTGTTCTCCGCGATGCCTTCCGAGTGACCGTTCGTGGTCGAAAGCGGCGGTCGATGACAGACAGCTTCCGACCCGAAGCCGCCGATCCCCAAAGGCAATAAATGCTCAGAAGCGGTCAGACGTTTGACAAAAGCTGGGCCCTAGCTTGCTGGGGTACGACATCTTGATGGAACGGTTAGCCCGTACCTTGCACGGCCTGTATAAGCGCCAAAATGTCTTTGTAGTTTGTGAGAAACCATGATGCGGCAATGCCAATGATTGCCCAGCGAACGGTAGCTCGGACCCCACTCCGCCCCTCATCCTGCACTGGCTTAAGAATATTTCGGTAGATGTCGTCGTAGTTTTCGGCGACTTTACGAATGCTCTCAAAGTGGTGGCTGATGTCGTCGAGCGGCTTCTTCAGCGGAGCGAGGATTGGATTCTTCTGTAATTTATCCCTTGCTTCGGCTATGTGCCGCTCCGACTGAGTAAGGTCTTCCCTTAGCTTATTTGGATCATGTCGGAGGAGAGATTGAACTCTCTCATGAAGCAGGTTTATGTCGCCTGTAAGTGCGGCCAGGCAGCCAGTAAGATGTTCAAGTGTTTTCTGGCTGACGGAGCAGATGACAATCGGTGCGAAGCCGTCTTCTCCTATCTCCTCGTAATCAATGGCGTCGGCATCGTTCAATTCGAAGAGATAGTCATTGACATGGCGATCTAGATCCCAAAGCTGCGCGGCAGCGGGTTGCTTAAGGTCAACATCGCGTTTCTCATCCGCCAGCTTGAGCAGAATAACGAGGATCTTTGCTTTAAGGAGTGGTTGTTCTGCGATTGGTCGGGTCACCGAAATCCCTTTTCTGAGGCGAGCTAAGGTTTAGTTAAGGGCCGGACTTTAGTCCGTCCCAGCGAGCGATTTCATCCCATTTTCATGTTCTGCCACTTGCCGCGCATATTGGCGCAAGATCCTCGGATCCTGGTGCGAGTTGGGACAGCCTCTCGATAATGGCCGCATCAAGCCAGGCTACGAAGATCTCCACGGTGTTTACGGTATCTTCCAGCGAGGTCTGACTGACATGCACACTGGGGGGCGCCAACCACGTCTTTGCGTCTGGATCCAGGCGTTCGAGCAGCTCCACCTCGCGAGCATTTATGAACACTGATCGAGTGACGCCGCGGGTCTTCTGGGCGTGCTTGGGCCGATTATTGGTTATCTCAAGGCCGTGCTGGATGCTATTGCGCGTCAGTACGATGTCTTCGAGGACAGCGATGGACACGGGTCCATCGGCGAACGGAATGCCGAACGCTTCGGTAAAGATGTGATCGTATCCCTTTACCCAGCCATTCCGGAATACCCGTTTTCGGTCCTTATCACAAAGCTTCTTGCAGTAGCGCGAGACGCACGTGTGCAGGTAAGCCTGCAACGACGACACGACCATACACAAGCATGCGTGGCCCAAGACGTCGATCGAGTCGACAGCTTCCTGCCATTCGAGCATGAACGGAGGTTCATCGTCCTCAGAGCATGGTGACACATAGGGCGCTTCTTCATTTTCAATCTTCGCGCGGATATCGGCGAAGGGTGCCGACGACCGCGAGTAAAGCTGTCGGATAAAGTCCAAACGACGATTAAGAAACCAAGCCACGTCCATGGCATTCCAAAATTATCTGTGCGCGCATCGGTGCGCCGAAAGCCCCGCCTAACGCGGGTTTTAAATGTAACCCAAAGCGCTTGAGTTACGCGTTTTTGGGCTATGTATTGACGGAAGATGCCTCTCACTGGCGACAGTGCGTATATATCGGGCGCGGGCTAGAGTGGTCAGTGTGTGCGGAAGGTATTCCAAGTGTCGGTATCGAAGTGCATGGACGCTAACACCTCAAATAGATACAACTCGAGGTCGTTGTCGATCGGGACGTACGCGACCCACATGTCCCGCAGGCGGCCCTGAGCGGTGAGAAAGATCTTGCGAAACTGTTCGTCCATCATGGCTTGGTCGCGTTTCATTTCGTGTGGGTAGTTCTCGCGAGCCATCTTGTAGGCCAGGCTGGCGGTGAAGTGCGATTCGAAATTCAGGTGCTGCACCAGCCGTTTGACAACTCCGCGGGATATTCCGACGTAAACCGGGCGGTCCCCGTCGATGAAGACGTAACAACCGGGAAAGTCGGTGGAGTGTCCGAGCCTGGTGAGCAACTCACGTCGAGCGCTCTTGAACCCCACGAACATGTTGGCCGGTAGCGGTGTTTCGAGCGCTGCATTCAACCGGTCCAAGTGGGCCGGAAGAACTGTCGTCGCCAGTTCGTCGAAGGTATGTGTACAGTTGTCGATGGGCATACAGGGGGGCCGGAAAGGTACGGATTGCGGATCATACCCGGACGGTCTCCGATAATTAAAAGGTCTGGAACTTGTACAGACGCCAGTCACGTACTCAACTGTGGCGTCTTGTCCACGACCACATGCTTCGGGGGTAAATGTTCGCGAATGACCGTAGCCCTCTGTCGCTAGAGAAGGCGCTCGATGGTGAATTAAGAGTAGCTTTAGCGCGCGTCCTTCGTCAGATATCGAAATCAAGCGCGGGTGCGTTCGTCCAATGTTCGCTGGCAAGCGGCTCTGCTTCAAGGGGGCTTCGCGGAATTTAATTGCCTCCAGCAATGCGTTGAGCTTCCTAGCGTTGAGCTTGTAAATGCGTGGTTTTGCTGATCAGCTCATGTTGATTAAATGGTCGTTGCAGAAGTCGAGGCCGACGAGTGCTCGGGGCGCCGCAAATCCTTCGCTTGGCAAGCCAGGACAAACCTTTCCGGTCCCAGCGCCGCCGACGTCCGCGTAAATGCCAGCAACCCCTACCTGTCGGGAGCTTAGCGATTGAAGCTGCCGGTGTATGCCGAACAGCCAGCCCCATAATGGTTCCGACCGGCACAATCTCCCGGCACTGACGCTGGCGAAATTAATGCTGCCACACATGAAACAGATACAAGTTTATCGCGTGTACCCCTCTTAAGTAAGAGGCGCACTTGTGCACGGAGAAACGGGTATCTCAATATCTGGGGTGCTTATGTCGACAATCTGAGCAACGGCGTCGAATGACCGAAAATGGCCGGAAGCAGACTTTCGCCATGGCTCGCCTCCCGGCCTTGCAGTAATTGAGGTGTCGTGGAGCGATGTCTGCCTTGCGAGCGAATTCGCCGCTTATCGTTTGCTGCACTTCGCAGACCGCTCATGTTGTGGCGGCGTGTTCGGGCATCGACGATGCGCTAAACCCCCAGCCCATCCTGCGCGATCCTAGTCCGGATCCGTCCGCCGCAAGGTGTCCAGGAAATGCAGCGCCGCTGCCGACAACGAGCGCTGCTTCTTGAGCAATATGCCGATCTCCCTTGATGCGACGGGCGAATGCAGGGCCAAACTGCATAGGCGCGTGGCATCCATCAGGCGCAGAGCCAACTGCGGCACGGCCGCGATGCCTACACCGGCGGCTACCATCGCGCCCACCACCGAAATATTGTCGGCCACGTAGTTCATCTCCGGCATCCGCCCCGAGGCGGCAAGAATCCTGTCGGTAACCTGGCGAATACTGCTGGCCGGACCGCTCGCGATGTAGGGACGGTCCGCGAAAACACTCCAGTCCACGCGCTTTTTCCGCGCCAGTGGATCGTCGACGGGGCAGATCAACACGAATTTTTCTTGCAGCAGCGCAGAGAAGGTCACGCTGGCCGGCTGGTCGGACACTTCAATCGATATGCCGATGTCGGCGGTGCCTTCCGACACGGCCTGCGTGATCTGGCGCGCGGAGACGGCGTGGATATTGAGCCGCACCTGGGGATGCGACTTCTGGAAGGCTCGCGCCGCCGCGGGCAGCAAGGCGGAGGCTACCGAGGGCAGCGCCCAGACGTTGATGCTGCCGCGACGTCCCGCAATGAACTCTGACAGATCGCTGAGGGAGTCGCGGAACTCCGACAGCATGCGCATCGCAATGGGCATCAGTTCCGCGCCGGCTGCGGTAAGCGCGACGCCGTGCTTGTCGCGGTCGAACAGCCGGGCGCCAAGCTTTTGCTCCGCGGCCTGCACGCGGCGGCTCAGGGCCGGCTGCGAGATATGAGCGCGTTCGGCGGCCATGCGGAAGTTGAGCGTCTCCGCCACCAACAGCACGGCTTCCAATTCGGAAATGGTCAGGGTCATCGCGTAGGTAATGCGTATGCGTTATCACCAAGATATAAATATATCAATTTCCAGATCAGGAAACTCGCACCATACTGGGCTGGACCGTAAGGACGGACGGAGACAGACATGAATGAACCGCGCAAGCGGCTGCGCATCGGCGTTGGCGCCGGCATGGCCGATGACCGCATCGGCCCCGCCATGCCATTGCTGGAAAACTGCGATATCGACTATCTGGTGTGCGAGTGCCTGGCCGAGCGGACGATCGCGCGCGAAACGCTGTCGCGCAAGCACGATGGGGCTCACGGGTATAACCCGATGCTGCAGGCGCGCATGCGTGCCTTTCTGCCCGCGTGCCGGGAAAAAGGCGTGAGGCTGGTGTCCAACATGGGCGCGGCCAATCCGGCCGGCGCCGCGCAGGCCGCGCTGGACATCGGCCACGACATGGGGTGGGGCGACCTGAAATGCGCCGCCGTCGTCGGCGACGACGTCGCTGACCGAGTGCGCCAGCACCCAGAACTACGATTGATGGACCGCGACCTGCCGCTGGAAGCGATCCTGCCGCAGCTTGCCTCCGCGAACGCGTATCTGGGCGCCGATGTCGTCCGCGATGCGCTGGCCACCGGTGCGCAAGTTGTGATGACTGGCCGAGTCGCCGATCCCTCGTTGTTCCTGGGCGTGGCCCTGCATCACCACGGGTGGGACTACGACGACCTGCCCAGGCTGGCGGCCGGTACCATCATGGGCCACCTGCTGGAATGCTCTGCCCAGATCACCGGCGGCTACTTCGCCGACCCCGGCAAGAAGGACGTTCCGCGATTGGCCGAGCTGGCGTATCCCTATGCCGACCTTTATAGCGACGGCGAGCTTTACATAGGCAAGCCTTCCGGCTCTGGCGGGCGCCTGGACCGCATGACCTGTGCCGAGCAGGCTCTGTACGAAATTCACGACCCGAGAGCCTATGTCACGCCGGATTGCGTACTGAATCTGGACGGCCTGCATTTCGATGAGCGGAGCGCCGATCGGGTGGCGGTGCGCGGCATTCACGCCGCGCCACGTACCGACAGCTATAAGGTTGTGGTCGGTTACTTCGACGGCTGGATAGGCACGGGAGAAGTCGCCTACGCGGGCGTGAACGCCATTGCCCGGGCCCGGCTGGCGGCCGACACCGTGAAGGAACGGTTCCGTCTCGATGGCGGCGTGGCCAGCGAAATCCAGGTTGACTTGATCGGCATCAGCAGCTTGCATGGCGACCACGCACAAGCGCTGGCCAGCCATCCCTACGAGGTGCGGCTGCGGGTCGCGGCGCGCTGCCCCGACAGAAAGAGCGCCCACCTGCTCGGCGACCATGTGCGGCAGCTGAATATGCAGGGACCCTATGGCGCAGGCGGCCCGGTCAACCTGGGGGCGAAGGAGATCATCGCCGTGGATTCCTTGCTGATCCCGCGCGATTGGGTCACCCCGGAAGTGATTACCTTGGGAGCTCGACCATGAGCATTCTGGTTTACGACCTGGCGCATGCGCGTGCTGGCGACAAGGGCAATACCTCGAGCATCGCCGTCATTGCCTACGACGACGAAGGTTGGCGGGTGCTGCGCCAGGCGCTTACCGCCGAACGCGTCGAACAGGCTTTCGCGCACCTGGGGGCAGGGAAGGTGCGTCGTTACGAGGTAGAGAGCTTGAAAGCGCTGAACTTCGTTATTCCGAACGTGCTGTCCGGCGGCGTCACGCGCTCGCTGCGCCTGGATCCGCACGGCAAGTCGCTCAGCTCGCTGATGCTGGGAATCGAGCTTTCGGCCGATCAACCGCAATCCTGAAAGGACCCGCAATGTATCCTCCCGCTGAACCCATGGGCACCGAGGTATTCGCCCGGCTGCCCGAATCCCTGCACCTGACCGAACAGCATTCGAGCTGGCTGGCAGCGCGCCACGTAAAGATGCACTCTTTCCTGGAAGGGCCGGCCTTCGATCGCGCCGGCAATCTCTGGTGCGTAGATCTGGCGCATGGGAGGATCCTGCGCGTGGACCCGGCAGGCAACTTTGAGGTCATCGTCAGCTACGAAGGCGAGCCCAACGGCCTGAAAATCCATCGAGACGGACGCATCTTCGTCGCCGATCACCTGCACGGGCTGATGCTCCTGGATCCGGAATCCCGCAGCATCCGGCCATACCTGCAGCACGTGCAACGTGAAGGACTGAAGGGCCTGAACGACCTGTTCTTCGCATCCAATGGCGACCTGTACTTCACCGACCAGGGTGAGAGCGCCCTGGAGGATCCGACCGGCCGCGTGTTCCGCCTGCGCGCCGATGGCAAGACGGTGGACCTGTTGATGGATGGCCTGGCAGGGCCCAACGGCCTGGTCATGAACAAAGCCGAGAATGTGCTCTATGTGGCCATCACGCACGACAACGCGATCTATGCGCTGCGGCTGGAACCCGGCGGCCAGATGAAGAAAGCCAGTCGCTTCATCCAGCTGTCCGGCAGTACAGCCGGGCCGGACGGCATGGCCCTGGACTGCGCTGGCAACCTGGCGGTCGTCCATGCCCAGGCGGGCACTGTATGGCTGTTCAGCCCCTTGGGCGAACCCCTCTACCGCATCCGGTCCTGCGCGGGCATGCGCAGCACCAATGTCGCATTCGGCGGCGACGACATGCGCAGCTTGTACATCACCGAAGCGGAGCAGGGCGTCATCCTGCGCGCGCGTCTGCCGCATCCCGGCAAGCCGATGTACTCGCACATGGATTGACCTGCATCCCACGCACACCATTCACGCAAAAAACACGTATACCGGAGACAACATCATGATTTTCTTCCGATTGATTGCCGGGCTGGCGCTGTGCCTGGCCGCGGTTACGAGCGCACAGGCCGCCGATTCCTATCCCGCGCGTCCCATCCGCCTGATCGCCACCTTTGGGCCGGGCAGCTCCATCGACATCATTGCCCGCCTGGTTGCCAAGCCTTTGGGCGAGCAACTCGGCCAGCCGGTGATCGTCGAGAACAAGCCAGGCGCCGGCGGCGACCTGGGCACCGACCTTGTCGCCAAGTCCGCCAAGGATGGCTACACCATCGGCTTCGCCTCGGCCGGGCCGATAACCGTCAATCCCAATGCCCGCAGCAAGATGCCCTATGACCCGCTCAAAGACCTGGCGCCCGTAGCCCTGGTGGCTACGGGACCGAACGTCATCCTGGTCAACGCGTCGATTCCGGTGACGAACCTGAAGGAACTGATTGCCTACATCAAGGCCAATCCTAACAAGGTCAATTACGCCTCGGCGGGCGTTGGCACCAGCGGCCATATCGCAGGCGAGTTGTTCCAGCACTTGTCCAAGACCGAAATCCTGCATGTGCCCTACAAGGGCAATAGCGATGCCATTACCGACACCCTGGGCGGGCGCACCCAAATGGTCATCAGCGGCGTTCCGCCCATCCTGTCGTTCGTCAAGTCCGGCCAGCTGCGCGCCCTGGCCGTGGCGGACACCAAACGTTCGCCGCTGCTGCCGGATGTGCCCACCGTTGGCGAAGCCGGCCTGCCGGGCGCCGAAAGCGTCGCCTGGTACGGAATCGTGGCGCCCGCCGGTACGCCGCAGGCCATCCTGGATCGCCTCCACGACGAGATCATCAAGGCGGTGAATACTCCAGAAACGCAAGAAAAGTTCGCCGGCCTGGGCATTGTGCCGTCCGCGGACAGCCGGGCGGCCTTCGGCAAGCGCATGGCGGATGAGTACGTGCGCTTCAAGGAGCTGTTCAAGCAGATCAACCTTGTGATGGACTGAGGGAATCATGTCGCGAACCGTTATCGTCACTGGCGCCAGCGGGCTGGTTGGCTCCGCTGCCATCGACTCCTTCCTGAACGCCGGCTGGGACGTCGTCGCCGTCTCCCGACGTCGTCCGGAGATCTTCAGCCAACGGCCGTTCACCCATCTGCAGTTGGACCTGCAGGACGCCGACGCCTGCCGCCGCGCCTTCGAGTCCTTGCCGCAAGTCACGCATGTGTTCTATGCGGCCGTCTATGAAAAGCCCGGCCTCATTGCGGGCTGGCAGGATCCGGAGCAGATGGCCACCAACCTCAGCATGATCAGGAACGTGATCGACCCGCTGACCCGCACCGGTAGTCTGCGCCATGTCACGGTACTGCAGGGCACCAAGGCCTATGGCGTACACCTGCACCCCATCCGCGTTCCCGCCCGCGAGCGCCAGCCCCGGGACAACCATCCGAACTCGTATTGGTTCCAGGAAGACTACATCCGCGAAACAGCGGCGCGCTGCGGCTTCGGCTGGACGATATTCCGTCCCACGATCGTGGTCGGTCCGAACGTGGGCGTAGCCATGAATACCGTACCGGTCATCGGTGTCTATGCGGCGATATGCCGCGCCGAGGGCAAGCCGTTCGGCTATCCCGGTCACATATCCTATCCGCGCGAAGCCGTGGATGTGCGTCTCATCGGCGATGCGGGCGTCTGGACCGCGGAGAATCCGCAATCCTGGAACGAACACTTCAACCTCACGAATGGCGAGGTCTTCAGTTGGTGCGACCTGTGGCCGTCGCTTGCAGAGTTCTTGCGCGTCGAAACGGGCCCGGACCGCCCCGTCCGCCTGGCCGAGTATCTGCCCACCCGCGCGAGGCTGTGGGACGATATCGTCAAGCAGCATAGCTTGCGGCCCCTGACCATGGCCCAAATCCTGGGCGAATCCCATTACTCCGCCGACGCCCGGTTCGGCTACGGCCTGAAGGCGCCGCCGCCGCCGGCCTTTGTCAGCACGGTGAAGATCAAGCAGGCCGGCTTCACCCAGACCTACGACACAGAGGCTTGCGTCAAGCACTGGCTGAAGGTGCTGATGGAGCGGAAGATCATTCCGCCCTGCACGGACTAGAGAAGGAGCGCTCAGGACGTCCCGGCCGGTCAAAAATCGTAGCGCAGCGTCACGCTCGCGAACCGTGGCGAGCCGTAATGCCCGTAGCTGCCGCCGATGCCCTGGTAGTAGGATTTGTCGAACAGGTTATTGACGTTCAACGTTGCCGCCAGCTTCTTGTTGAACTGGTAGCGCGCCATCAGGTTGACCACCGTGTACGCGTCCTGCTTGACCGTGCTGTCATAGCGGCTGAAGTACAACGAAGTCTTCGACGTCCAGTCCAGGCCGCCACCTACCGTCAGCCCGTTCCAGGTTCCGCCCAGCCGGTACGTGGTCCACAGGCGCAATGTGTTGACCGGCAGCTGGGTCAGCAATTGCGCGCCTTGCGCGTCTTCGCTTTTTGCGTGGCTGAAGCCCGCATGCATGTTCCAGCCCGGCCGGATTTCACCGGCCACTTCCAGGTCGATACCTGTCGTTCTGGCGCCTTTGGCCGCGCGGTACGCCGCGTTTTCCGTACCCGGTACCGTGTAGCCCGGATCCAGCTCAGCGACGTTGTCCTTCTGGGACCGGTATATCGCCACGCTGGTATTCAGGCGACCGTTAAGGAATTCCCCTTTCCAGCCCATCTCATAGTTCTTGCCCACGATGGGGTCGAGTACGTTGCCATTGCGGTCCTGGGAGGATTGCGGCTGGAAGATGTCGGTGTAGCTGGCGTAGACCGATTGCTCGGGCGTCAGGTCGTAGACGATGCCGGCGTAGGGAGTGATCTCACCGCGCGCGCGCATGGTGTAGGTTTGCAGGAAATTGTCGGTCGGGCTCTCATAGTGATAATCGTAGTTGTAGTCGGACCGCCGCGCGCCCAGAATCAGATGCACGTCATCGATGGGGTTAAGGCGGAATGCGGCATAGCTGCCGCTCTGGCGCGACTTCACATTGAAGATCTCACCTACGGTGCCGGTGTCGCCCGGCCTCGCCATGTTGTTGCCCCAGGTGTAGAAATCGACCGTGGAGACGCCCACGTCCCAGCCTTTGTGCTTGTTCTCGTAGTTCTGGAAGTTGAAGCCCGCAATGAATTCATGCGTCCGTCCGCCCAGCTCGAAGGGACCCTGGATCGTGACGTCCACGCCGGTCTGGGTTTGCGTCGCGCCAGCCCGGTAGGCCAGCATGCCCGCGTTGCCCGTGGCCTGGTCCAGGAATGAGCGGCCCGACCCTACCCGATACGAGCCGTTCAAATTGGAACGTTCCACGTCCATGTAGTTGGCGGCGACCTTGAACTGCCAGTCATGCGCCAAGGCCTGTTCGAAGGCCGCGGTGTAATTGGTGGTCTTGAACTCGTCGTACATCCAGCGCGCGCCCGAACTCGTCGAGCGCGTGAAGTCCGTCTGCTGGCCATTGGTGAAGATCAAGGGGACACCGGGCGCGCCCGTCGCCTTGTACCGCTGGTGGTCGATGCCGAAACGCAGCAGCGTGGTATCCGTCAGGTCGGCTTCGACCACGCCGTACAGGACGTCCTTGTCCTGGGTGTAGGCGTCCATGAAAGTATGGTTGTCCTGCTTCGCGGCCACCAGTCGGCCACGCAATTTCCCGTTGCTGCCCAAGGGGCCCGAGATATCGGCTTCAGCGCGATACAGGTCCCATGAGCCGGCTCCCACCTGTGCGTAAGCCTGGAATTCGTGCGTGGGCCGCTTGCGGATCAGGTTGACGGTACCGCTCGGGCTGCCGGCGCCCGTCATCAGGCCGGTGGCGCCGCGCACCACTTCCACGCGGTCGTACAGCGCCATGTCGAGCAACGTGCTGGGCATGGTGCGCGACTGGTTCACCTGGGTGGTGGTCACGCCATCCAATTGATAGGTATCCATGGCGCTGCCGCGCGAATAGATGTTGAAGCGTTCGCCGCCGTCCTGCGACATGGTGATGCCCGGCGTCTGATTCAGCACGGCGGTCATGCTGTTGAGCTGCTGATCCTCGATCTGCTGCCGAGTGATTATGCTGATCGACTGCGGCGTTTCCTTGATGGACAGATTCATCTTCGTCGCGGTGCTGCTGACCGGCACCGTGTAGCTGCCTGTGCCTTCGCTGGCGGGGGCGTCGAAGTCGCCGAACACGGCGACCGGTTCCAGAACTGTCGCCGCATTCGCGTTGGCGCCATCCGCGCGCAGCGTGTACGTGTTGTCTGCCTGCCGGACGGCTTGCAGGCCGGAACCCAGGAGCAGCGTCTGAAAGGCGGGCTGCACGTGGTAGCGGCCTTGCAGGCCGGCGGTGGTCTTGCCTTGCGTGAGCGCGCCGGGCGCGGTCAGGAATACGCCGGCGTCCGCGGCCAGTTGATTCAGTGCGGCGGTCAAGGGCCCGGCCGGGATGGCGTAGTCGCGGACCTCGTTGGCTTGTGCCTGCGCCGTCGGCGCCCAGGCCGCCGCGCCGCCGATCAGGCCGGCAACGGCCAGGTGCAGTGTGAGCGCCAGGGGCCGCACAGCAAGACGCGGGGTAGTGTTGGGCGCGCGGTCGGCGCAGAAGCGGGTACGGCGGCGAAGCATAAGGCGGAAGTCCCTCAAGGCGTGGTGGTGGGCAGCGAGAGGGAGGTCATCGACGCGTCGATCTGATCTTCTCTCATTCCGTAAATCGGATGAGATTCAAAAACCCGAACTGATTTTCAAAAAAAATCTTGTCAGCGCGCGACGATCGATGTCCACCACGGCAGCGGCCTTTGCACGCGCACGGGCAGATTGCGTTCCAGCATGTCCAACGCGCGGTCGGAGTCGTCGGCGGGGAATACGCCCATGACGAGCAGGTCGGCGACTTCCGGCGCCACGCCCAGATAGCCCTTGCGGTAGCGCCCGAGTTCATTGACGAGCACTTTCAGGGGCAGGTTGTCGGCGACCACCACGCCTCGGCTCCACGCTTCGCGGGCGGGGTCGGCGCTCGCGGTGGACACGATGAGGTCGGCGTCGAAGCGGGCTTGGCCGCCTGCCGTTACATTCACCGACGCGCCGGCGTGGTTGCGTACCGCCACTTCGCCGTCGTAGACGTCCAGCTGGATCTGGCTTTCCGTCTGGCGCACGCTGAAGCGCGTGCCCAATGCCTGCATGTGTCCAAAGCGGGATTCGACATAGAACGGCCGTTGCGCGCGGTCACGTGCCGTTTCGACCAGGATCTCGCCCGCCCGCAGTATCAAACACCGCGCCGAGTCGCGGTAATCAACGTCCAGCGCGCTTCGGGCGTTCAACCATATTCTCGATCCGTCTGCCAGCAGCAGGGCGCGCCGCTCTCCCGTGCCCGTGGCGTAGTCTGCCGTAAACGCCAGCGCCTGATCGCGCAGCGGTGTATAGCGCCACCCCAGCCAGCCCAATACGCTCGTGCCGAGGGCGATGGCGCTGCTGCCCAGCAGTTGGCGCCGCTTCAGCGCGCCCTTGCGCGCCACGGCTGCGCCTGCCAGCGCAGCCTTGGCCCCGCCTGGACGCAGCGGCTCGAACCGCTGGCTGACGGCTTCGATGTGACGCCACGCGGTCGCATGCTCGGCACGTTCGCGCAGCCAGGCCTGCCATGCGGTCCGGTCCTGATCGGTCACGCCATCCGCGCGCAGCAAGGCAAACCAATCGGCGGCCTGTTGCAGGCTGTCGAAATCGGCTTTCAGCGCGCTTCCCGACGAGGGCGCGGCGCCGCTGTCGGCCGGCAGGTTTCTTGACGGCAGCCCCATCCGTCTACCTGCCCAGCCCCGCATCGATCAATGCGCACTGCAACATGCCTTGAGCAATGTACTTCTGGATCATGCGTTCCGACACACCGAGCGTCTGGGCGATGTCGCGGTAAGGCACGCCGTCCACCTGTGCCATGATGAAGGCGGTGGCGGCCTTGTGCGGCAAGCGGCTCAGCAGCGTGCCGATCTCCATCAACGCTTCGATGATCAACGCGCGCTGCTCGGGAGAGGGCTCGAACGATTCGGGGCGCGCGGCCAGTGTGTCCAGCCATGCCTGTTCGACTTCACGGCGGCGCCATAAGTCGGCGCATAAGCCATTGGCCATGGCGCGCAAATAGCCGCGCGCTTCCGGGAAACTCTTGAATCCCTGCGAGGCCGGCTTGCTGAGCAGGCGCAGGAAGGCGTCATGGGCCAGGTCGGCGGCGTCCGCCGCATTGCCCAGACGGCGTCGCAGCCACCCTTGGAGCCATTCGTGGTGATCGCCGTAGATCACGTCCATCGACGGTGCCGCACCGTATCCGTCAGCCTTCATTCCTGTTCAAGCCCGCGGCGGTGGGGCCCCTCTGTCTAGGTGCTGCGAACGAAAGTAATTCGCATTCGCAAGAAAGAGGTGAATCATACACCATGGAGAAGGGCCAGGCATGCGCGAAATCACTCTCATCTCCAGGTCTCACCGGGCTCTGTTTGGAGTGAAACGTTCAGCTATTTTGCCTGACGGCATCTGTCACATGTGCATTCAAAGGTGCGCCCCGGCCCGCGCGCCCGGGATGCTGCGATCCCGGGCACCCCACCTCATTCGATGCCGTATTTGCCAGGAGCGATGACCCCGTTCGGGTCCAGGGCGGATTTGATCGACGCGCAGGCGCGCACCACTTCCGGCATGCGTTGGGCCTGGTGGAACCCGTGGTACATGGTGGGTGCGCGGCCCACGAAGATGCCGCGATCGGCGAACAGCTTGCCCAGCGCCCGGTAGCAGGCGTCCGCGCGGGCGGCCTCGTCGGGGTCTTCGCGGTTGTAGATGATCGCGTGGATGGCGCGGGCGAATCGCGCGCCGCACACGTTGGACAACAGGTACTCCAGCCCGTGGTCCTGGCAAATGCTGCGCGCCTGCGCCTGCAGGGCGTTGACGATGTCACCAGCGACAGGCGATCCCGCCGACAGCCAGATCGCGCCGCCGCCCGGACGCCAGCCCAGCATCTTCAATTCGCTGTCGGTCGGCACGCCGGTGTTGGAATTGATGGCGATGTGCAGCGGGCCGATGTCTTCCGCTTCCTCCATGGGGATCTGGCGTCCTTTGCCCGAGGCCAGGAAGTGCTGGGCGATGCGGTCGATCTGCGGCTGGACGGCGGCGCGGCTGGCGCCGTACACAGCCCCCGATACGGTCCACGATCCCAGGCCATACTGCCGTCTCAGGGCGGCACGGCCTTCGTCGGACAGCGCGCGCTTGCCCCCGTTGGCTGCATATTCCGGATGGGTGGCCGCCGAGGACAGGAGATACAGGTCATTGGTGGCGCGGATCAGCGTCGGTACAAAATTGCTCAGCTTCAGCGGGCGGATGCGTTCAACGATCTCGCCCAGATCTTCGTCGTCGGGGAAGGTGAAGAAGAAGGGTTCGATATGCGGCGGTCGGGGCATGAGCCACATGCCCATGCGGGTAACGATGCCGAAGTTGGATTGAGAGAACAAGCCGTCCAGTGTCGGGCCGAAGCTGTATTTGGAAACATGCCAGTTGGGATGCGAGGAACCGGTCAGGCTGCCGTCGCCAGTGCGGATCACGTCGCCATTTCCCAGCACGACCTCCATGCCGCAGCTCATGCCGAAGTGATCGGCGTAGGCGCCGCTGCCGCCGCCTTTGTCCAGCGCGTTTGCGAGGATGCTGCCCTGCGAGGGGCCTGCCGTCGGCGAGATCATCAGCTTGCTTTCCCGGCGTCGCAACTCGTCGTGCATGGCGCGAAAACTCACACCGGGCTCAAGCACGCAATAGCCCAGCGTTTCGTTGACTTCCAGGATGCGGTTCATGCGTCGTCCCATGTCCACCACCACCTGGCCGGGACGAATGGGCGAGCGGGTGCCCAGGCCGATGTTCTGGCCATTGCTGATGGGATAGAGCTGAACCCGGAAGCGATTCGCCAGTCGCACCAGCGTCTGCACCGCCTCGGTCGAGTCCGGGTAGGCGACCGCCCCGGGCCGCACGTCGGCGCCGGGCAGCGTATGTTCGCCGTAACGGCCGAGGACGTCCTCGCCCAATGTGATGGCGTCCGCGCCTAGCTCGGCCGCGGCCGCATTGGCGAAATCTACGATAGGGTCATTGGAGGGCATTCGTCGTTCACCACAGAAGATCGCCGCTGCCGGCGGTTGTTGGAACCGGCGTGGCCGCCGGCGTTGGAGCGTCTGCCGCCAGCGGCGGCGGGGGCTGGAAGTTCTCCAGGCCGCGGGGGGGCGGGCCGCCCGTGGCCCAGTCCAGTAACTGGACCGTATGGGCTACGGGCACTGGCGTGTAGCGCGAGATCTGCACGAGGCATCCCATGTTGCCGGCGGCGATTACGTCTGGCTGGCTGGCCGAGGCGTGGGCCGCCTTGCGTTGTCCCAGGCGGTCTGAAATGGCGGGTTCGAGGATGTTGTAGGTGCCTGCCGAGCCACAGCACAGATGCGATTCCGCGATGTCGCGCACCTCGATCCCCAGCTTGCCCAGCGCTCTGCGCGGCGGCCGCTCGATCTTGAGGCCATGCTTGAGCGAACAGGAGTCGTGATAAGCAACGGCCAGGCGTAGCGCCGCGCCGGTGGCGGTCAGCGGCAGGCCGGCGGCAATCTGCGTGATGTCCTGGGTGGCTTCGACCACTCTGCGTACCTGGGCCGAGAGGGCAGGACGGTCTGACAGCAATTCCTCATAGCGCTTTATCACCGAACCGCAGCCTGAAGTGGTGCTGATGATGCTGTCGATGTGTCCGGCTTCCAACGCGGCCGACCAACTGCGGACCGCCTGTTCCATATGCCGGGTGGCGGCCTCGCGCCGTCCCATGTGCAGTTCGAGCGCGCCGCAGCACTGTACGCCGGGCACGTTGACGACCTCGATGCCCGCGCGCGTGAGCAGGCGTGTGGCGGAAGCATTGATTTCGGCGCCGAGCACAGATTGGGCACAGCCGTCCAGCAGCGCCACGCGGCGCGTCGGGTTGGCGGGCGGCTGCGGGGCCGCTACGGTTCGCGGTGCGAGCGCTGCGAGGGCGGGGGCGGCGGACAGCGAGGCCAAGGCGCCCAGCGGCCCGCCCAGGCGGCCCATGGCGCCGCGCAGCAAGCGGCCCATGGCCGCGGCGGGGCGCAGCAACGTGGGCGTCGTCAGGATGCGAGCCAGCGCAGTGCGCAGCAAACGCTGTGTCAGCGGACGAACCTTGGCTTTCTCGATGTGTTCGCGCGCGCCGTCGATGATGGCGTGGTACGAGACGCCGGCCGCGCAAGTGGTCTCGCATGACAGGCAGGACAGGCAGCGGTCCAGATGCCGCACGGCGGCGGGACTGGGCGCATCATTGCTGTCCAGCATCTCGCGGGCCAATGCGATTCGGCCGCGGGGCGAGTCAAGCTCTTCGCCATCGAGCACATAGGTCGGGCAGACTGCGGTGCAGAAGCCGAAATGCACGCAACTCTCGGCGGCGGCGCGGACGGATTCCTGGCGGTGGATGGTAATGGTCTTGGGCATGGGGCGACTGAGGCTTGCCGGCCGGGGCCGGGATGAAGCTCATTCTGTCGCCACCAGGAATGCCGGGCTGTGCCCAGCGCGCCAGCGGACGCCGCCCAGGGCGTCAGTTGCGCGTCTGCCCCAGCTTGAGGAGATTGACGGGCAATTCGCCGTAGCGCTCGGAGAACCGCCGCGTGAAGTGGGAGAGATTGTTGAAGCCGCAGGCGAAGGCGGCCTCGCTGACTGTACGGGTCTTGCCGGCCGCCAGCAGTTCATGCGCGAGCGCCAGGCGGGCCTGGACCACGTACGCCTCGAATGACAGCTGGGCGTGCCGAGCGAACAGGCGGTGCAGGGTGCGGACCGAAATGCGGCACGCGGCGGCTACCGTCGCGGGCGACAGGCCAGGATCGGCGATCGTCGTATCGATGTGGCGCTTGATGCCGACGAAACTCAGTTCGGTAGAGGGGGGCGCCGCGGCGTCCGTGATGGCTGCGCAATGCAGGGCGACGATCTCGATGACGGTATTCAGCAGCGTGTCGACGGTTCGGTCTTGCAGCTTGACGCCGGTGTCTGTCAGCAAGCGCATGGTTTCGGCCAGCACGGGCGCGAACGGCATGTCGGCCGGCAGGCTCGCCGGAGCGCGCAGCCGCCGCAGGCCAGGAGCGCGCGCGCTCAAGGCGTGGCGCGGCAGCAGGACCAGCCGGCGCGAGGTCGCTTCGGGAAACGTGATGTCGAACGCGGATCCGGTATCGAGCAGCCCGAATTCTCCCGGCCTCAGGCACAGCTGCTCGTCACCTTGGGCCATCACGGCGCTGCCCTGCAATTGCAGGCTGAGCATGAGGTGATCGCCATTGAGACGGCTGACTTGCCGCTGGGAGCGCCGGATCATGTGCGGGGAGCTTGCGAAGTTCACCAGCCGGACCCCCGCGCGGTTCTGGCTCGACATCGTGCCGGCGAAGCCGGCGTCCGGTTCGGCGCGGAATTCGGAGTCGAGCACGCCGGCGCAGACCGCGTCCTGCCAGAACGCCAGGGCGTGCTGGCCGTGATCGAGGGTGCTCCAGTTGTGCCATTCAGGTGCCATCTCGGCTCCGGGGTCCGTCGCGTGCTGTCGCTGCCAGCGGCATTGGCTGGCACGTTGGGTCATGCGCAATGTAGCGAGGCGGTGGAGAATGGGCCATCCGTGCATTCCCCAGTAACGGCGCACTATGTTCAACGAATGGAGCGTGGCATGAAACGGCTTTTGTCTATTTGGATGGGTGCTTTGCTCGCGGTGTCAGCCTGTCATGCGGCTGCGCAAGAATATCCGGCGCGGCCCGTGCGCATGATCGTGGGTTTCGCGCCAGGTGGCGGCAACGATATCCTTGCCCGCCTGATGGCCGAGCAATTCCAGCGCCGCCTGGGCCAGCCCTTCATCGTGGAGAACCGGCCCGGCGCCAGCGGCGCTATTGCCATCGGCGCCGTCAAGCGGGCAGAGCCGGACGGCTACACCTTGCTGGTGGGGCCAAGCAGCGGCATGACCGTGAATCCGGCCATCTACAACAACCTGGACTACGATCCCGTCGCAGATTTTGCGCCGATCTCCCTGGTTGGGGACATTCCCATGATCCTCACCGTCAAGGCGGAAAGCTCGGCGCGCTCGGTGGCGGATCTGGTCGGCCAGGGAAAGAAGGGCGGCAAGCCATTGTTTGCAGGCTCGGGCGCGAACTCCTTCCAGCTTGCCACCGAAATTTTCGCCAAGCGTGTCGGCCTGGCGACGGAGGTCGTCAACTACAAAGGGAACTCCGCCGTGGTCGCGGCATTGCTGGCCAATGAGATCGACTTTGCGTTGATCGATACCGCGGCCGTGCTGCCTCAGATCCGCAGCGGCCGGTTGAAGGCGTTGGCTGTTACGGGGGCGAAGCGCTTCACCTTGTTGCCTGACGTTCCTACCGTGAGCGAATCCGGAGCGCCGGACTTCGCGATGTCGTTCTGGTCGTCCCTGTACGCTCCTGCGGGCACGCCGCCGGCCGTCATCGAGAAGCTGCAGGCCACCGTGTCCGCCGCCGTGCGCGATCCCGCCGTGGCGGAGCGCCTGCTGGAACTGGGGATCGATCCCGTAGGCAGCGCATCGAAAACCCTGGCAGATACCATGGCCCAGGAGATTCCGATGTACGCGGCGGCGGCCAAGGCGGCCAAGCTGTCACCGGCACAGTAGGCGCATGGCCGGGGCTGGAACGCCACCACGAAACGGTGCGGCGGGCGGCTGATTCACGCGTTGTGGCCACTCGCGCCGGCAGCATGCACCCGTTGCAGGAATGTCCGTATCAGCGTGGCCACCTCATCCAGATGCGTCTCCAACAACCAATGGCCGCCGTCCAGCAGGTGGAGCTCCGCATCCGGCAGGTCGCGCAGATACGCGCGGGCCGAGGCTTCGGGCATGTAATGGTCTTGCGGGCCCCAGACTATCAGTGTCGGCGGTTGGTGTTTGGCCAGGTATTGCCGGTGCTGCGCGAACCAGAACCGGTTTTGTTTCAGCCCGGCGATCAGGTCGATGGCAACCTCCTTGCGGCGTGCCGTCATCAGTGACCAGTGCAGCGTCCATAGGTCTGGCGAAATTCTCTCGGCGATGTCTGGCCGGACATGGTTCAGGAACTCTTCCTGAAAACTCGCTTCGGTAATGCTGTCGCCAATGGCCAGGCGCATTTCCGCTGGCGGCAACGCCCAGGTGGCCTCGATGTCCGCGTACTTGGGGCCCAAGGCGTCTTCGTATGGCACGTCGCCGTTCTGGATGATCAGCGCGGTCACCCGGTGTGGCGCCAGCATGGCCAATCGCGCCCCGATGGGTGAGCCGAAGTCGTGCAGGTAGAGCGCAAAGCGGTCCAGGCCCAGCGTTTTGACGAAACGATCCAGGAAGACCGCATAGCCATCGAAACTGTAATTAAAGCCATCGGGGGTGGCGCTGTAGCCCGCACCGGGGTAATCGGGTGCGACCAGGAGCCAGCGGTCCGCCAGGCGGGGCATCAGGTTGCGGAATTCGTAGGAAGAACAGGGATATCCGTGCGGCAGCAGGATGGCGGGCGCGTCCGGCCGGCCCGCTGTGCGGTAGAAGGTGTCGATGTTGTCGACGCGGATGCGGCGGTGCTGGACATGCGCGGTCATGTGGGCCTCCTCGGGATGCGGATCGATCTGTGGGCGTGGGCCTTGCGCGTCAGCAATCACAGTGCCTGACCGGTTCTGCGCAGAGGGCAACGCCAGCTTCCGGCCTTTTTTCCCAGCTTGCATGGCAAGTCTTGACGGCGAATGCCAGTTCACGTAGCCTATTTTTAACCGATCGGTATAAAAGGGGCGTCAAGATGGAATTCCAAGGCAAGGTTGCTCTGGTCACGGGAGGGACGCGTGGCATTGGCGCAGCTATCGTGCGGCGCTTGGCGCAAAGGGGGGCGGATGTGGCCTTTACTTACGCCAGGTCGGAGCAGGCGGCCAGAGACCTGGTCCAGGAGCTGGGCGGCACCGGGGGCCGGGTCCTCGGCGTCAAGGCGGATAGCCGTGATATGGCTGCGGTCCGCGCAGCGGTGGATCAGACCGCCAGGGAGTTCGGCCGGCTGGACATACTCGTCAACAGCGCGGGCGTATTTCCTTCAGGACCTATCGAGGACGCCACGCTGCAGGAGATCAACGATACGTTGGCGATCCACGCCGCAGCGGTGTACGTGGCCTCTCAAGCGGCACTTGCCCACATGGGTTGCGGCGGGCGCATTATCTCGATCGGCTCGTGCTTTGCGCAGCGCGTGCCCTATGGTGGGGTGACGCTCTATGCGATGAGCAAATCCGCGCTGATCGGCTTTACCAAGGGGCTGGCGCGCGAGGTGGGGGCGCGCGGCATCACGGTAAACATTGTCGATCCAGGGTCGACCGACACCGACATGAATCCGGCCGACGGCCCGACGGTCGCGGCCGAACTGGAACTCATGGCGATCAAGCGATACGCCAAACCCGAGGAAATCGCGGCAGCCGTTGCATATCTTGCAGCGGCCGAGAGTCAGTTCATCACGGGATCTGCGCTGGCCATTGATGGTGGCTTCACAGCGTAGCGGCGCAGGGACCAAACGCAAGCCGCTGGCCGAAGCGGACAACAGTGAGGATTCAGATGGCCTGGGGACTATTGGCACTGGCCGGCATGCTCGAAATCGTCTGGGCATTGGCGCTCAAGCAGGCTGACGGATTGACGAGGTTTTGGCCCAGCGTGATCGGTGTTAGTGTTGCAATGCTAAGCCTGGTCCTGCTCGGCTTGGCCCTCAAGCATCTGCCCGTTGGCACCGCATATGCCATTTGGGTGGGTATTGGCGCCTTTGGCGTGGCTGCTTTCGGCGCATTGCTGCTCGGCGAGCACATGTCATCGGCCAAGCTGCTGTTCCTGGGGCTGATAGGGATAGGCGTAGCGGGTCTGCGGATAATTGAATCGTGAGTATCGGTGGCAAAACAAAATCGGCGCCAGCGCCGAAAATCGGCCGGCCCAGGGAATTTGACAGGGACGCGGCTTTGCTTGCCGCCATGCGAACCTTCTGGACGCAAGGCTATGAAGGCACGTCGATCCAGGACCTGGTCGCAGCCATGGGCGTCAACAAGCCCAGCCTGTATTCCACCTTTGGTTGCAAGGAAGAGATCTTCCGTGAAGCCGTCGAGCTTTACGATCGCATCGAGGGCCGTGCGACGTCGCAGAGCCTTGCCAAGGCCGGCACAGCCCGCGAAGCCGTCGAGACCATGTTGCGAGCCAACGCGCGAGCCTATGTCGTCGAAGAGGGGCCGCGCGGCTGCATGATCGTATTGTCATCCTTGCTTGGCGCTCCCGAGAACGAGAGCGTGCGCGCGTTTCTTGCCGAAAACCGCTTGAACGGCGAAACGATGCTGAGAGACCGCCTTGCGCAAGGTATTGCAGCGGGAGACCTTGATTCCTCGGCGGATGTCGGCCAGCTCGCGGCCTTTTACACCACCGTTCTCGAAGGGCTTTCCATTCAGGCCCGTGACGGCGCCTCCGTGGACAAGCTGAATGTGATCATCGACGCCGCCATGCTTGCCTGGCCCGCCGCGGGATAGCGGGGGCGAGGCCTCCTCGGGGCCGGGGGCGGCGCTATGCCTGGACGACCATCCAGGCGACGAACCGGCGCACGACGGGCAGCAGGAGTAGCAGGCTAGGAAACGCGACGATCCACGAGGCGCCCCAGGCATTGGGCCAACTGAGGACAAAATCGGCGCCCACGCCGACGCTTGTGGCGGTCGCCACAGCCGAAACAATGGCCGACATGAACACTGAAAGTACCAGTGGCATGAGAAAGCGGGCATAGCCTTGAGGGAGTTTTGGCATTTCAATGATCCTTATCCTGGCGGGCAGATTTTTTCTCCGCGACCAGGTCTTTGATGTACGCGCGGAGCGAGCGCGGTTCCCGTTCGAGCGCGGCCGTCAAGGCGAGGCTGTTGCCCCCTAGTCCAACGGCCCGGTAGTGATCGAACACTTTTGACAGCAACACGATCTGCTCGTCGCCATAAGGCAGACGGGCGTTGGCCGCCCATGCGTTGAATTCAGGCTGCCGTGCAGTGACCGGATAACCCAGCGCGTCCGACAAGGCGGCTACGATGTCCATGCGGTCGAACATGCCGGCGCACAACTCCAGCGTGGCGAAGGCAAGCCGGTCTTCCGTCAATGCGATCGCGGCGACCTCCGCGACATCCCGGTAGTCCACGCGCGCGATTCTTGCGTCATTGGGAAAAGGCTCGCCGAAGCAGGAATGGTCACGGATGGATGGCCAGGCCAAGCCTATGTTCTGCATGAAATTGGCAGGATGCAGGATCGTATATTCCAGCCGTGACGCGTATAGGGCGTCCTCTACGGGTATCTTGCTGGCGTGATTGGCAAGGCGCGTGTTCGTCGGCTGGATGACGGACGAAAAGACAAATTTCCGCACGCCGTTGCGTTGTGCCGCGGCAACCAGCGCCACGCCCATCGCGGCTTCGTCCGCAGTAAACGCGGGGCCGATATGAAAAATGCCATCTACGCCGCGCGTTGCCTCGGCAAGACTGTGGATATTGCGGAGGTCGCCGATGGCCACCTCACTCGCTCCGAGCGAGCGGGCAACCGCTGCCCGCGCCGCATCGCGCACGAGAGCCCGGATTGCGACCTTGCGCCGCAGTAATTCGGGAACCACCAGGCTTGCAAATTTGCCGGTGGCCCCAACGACCAGAACGATGGGTTGAGCGCTGCCCACTGGTTTCTCCTCGGGATGGATGAACGATCGAGGGCAGTGTAGATTCTCGGTATTGTCGAAACAATAAGTGCAAAATGTGAATCTAAATCACGTTATTCGAGATAATAATGAGCCGCCTCGAAGACCTTGAAGCCTTTATCCATATCGCTGAAACCGGGAGCCTGACAAAGGCTGCGCGCCTTCTCAACCGTTCGCTGCAAGCTGTCAGCCGCTCCCTGGCTGCGCTGGAACAGGATGTCGGCGTTCAGCTCGTACACCGCAGTACCCGGCATTGCGCGCTCAGCGAAGCCGGGGAGACATTCTTCTTGCGTGTGAAGCCGGCGGTAGCGGAGATCGGCGAGGCGCGGCTTGAGGTCGCCGATCGCCGGACGGCGCCGTCCGGCCTGTTGCGCGTGGGAGCGCCGATCCTGTTCGGTCCGGACTTCCTGGTTCCGGTCATCGCGCAATACATGCAAGCCTATCCACAAGTTGAAGTCGACCTGCAACTGACGGATTCGTTTACCGATCTGTCCAGTGCTGGCCTGGACCTAGTGGTGCGTATTGCCGACCTGCCCGATTCAGGCTTGCAGGGAAGGCAGCTGGGAACCTTGCGGCGGGTCGTATTCGGCGCGAGGTCCTACTTCGAGCAGCATGGCCGCCCCTCGCATCCGTCGGAATTGCGCCAGCACGCCTGCATTGTCAGGACCGTCGATCAACATCCCGGCCAATGGGTTTTCCAGATTGACGGCAAGCGGCGCGCGGTGGGAGTCCGCGGTCCCTTCCGTACCAATACGATGGCGGCAATCTACCGCGCCGTCAGCGCCGGGCTGGGCATCGGCTATTCGCCGCTGTGGCAGATCAAACACTTGCTGGATGCGGGCCAGGTGGAAACCATACTCGAGGATTTCGAACCCAAGCCAGTGCCTATTCACGCGTTGTGGCAGGAGAACAGACTCCCTCCCGCCAAGGTGCGCGCGTTTGTCGATCACCTGGTGGAACGACTGAGGCTGGATCAGCTCTAGAAGCAGGGCTGGCAGGGGCCGCCATCCATTCCGCGCCGGTGGCGGGGCGGGTCTAGCTGAAGCGGCCGATGGTAAGCCCTTCCAGATCGATTGCGGGTTTGCGTCCGCACACGAGGTCCGCAACCACGCGGGACGTGCCGCAAGCCTGTGTCCATCCATTCGACCCATGTCCGCTGTTGAGAAACAGCCCGTCCCAGCCCGACAGGCCCAGAATCGGCGGGCCGTCCGGTGTCATGGGACGCAGGCCCGCCCAGAATTTGGCGTTTTCGTAGTCGACGCCGTTTGGAAACATGTTGCGCACGGCACGGACCAGCACGGCTTTGCGGCCCGGATCCAGCGACAGATCGTGGCCGACCAGTTCTGCCATGCCGGCGGCGCGGATTCTGTTGCCCAAGCGGGAAACCATGATCTTGTTGTGTTCATCCATCACCGACATGTTCGGCGCCTGCTCGCCGTCTATCACGGGCACCGTGATGGAAAATCCCTTGAGCGGGTACACCGGCAGCTTGATCCCCAGGGGGGCGACAAGCGCGGGCGCCTGATTGCCCATGGCGACGACGGTCGCTTCCGCTTTGAGCGCGCCGGCTGAAGTTTCCGCTCCAACGATGCGGCCGCCTTCTTTCAGCAAACGCCTGACCTCGGTCCCAAAGTGAAATCGCACCCCGGCGTTCCGCAGCCATGCCGTCATTGCCTGGCAGAAGAGATGGCTGTCGCCCGACGCGTCGGACGGCAGATGAAGCGCGCCTTCGATGTTGATCGTCGCGTCCCGCAAGGCGGGTTCCACGGCGATCGCGCCATGCCTGTCCAACCGATGGTGGGCGATGCCCAATTCTTTGAGGGCGCTGGCCGCAATATCGCCGTACTGGCATTCTGCCTTGGTCTGGAAAAGCTGCAGGACGCCGTCGGCGTGAAAGTCGAATGCGATGCCGGTTTCCGCCATGAGTTCCCGCAGGCATGCGAGGCTGTAGTGCGCCACGCGCTGCATGCGCAATTTGTTGACCCGGAATCGTGGCGCATTGCACTCTTTGAGCCACAGGCGCGTCCAGCGCAGTCTTGCGAGTTCGGGCCAAAGCGAGTAGCGGACGGGCGCATCGGCCTTCAATGCCATCTTCAACACTTTGATTGGCATTCCAGGCGCTGCCCACGGCGCGGCAAAGCTGGGGCATAGTCCCCCGGCGTTGCCAAAGCTGGTTTCCATCGCCGCGCCGGGGTGGCGTTCCACGACGTCCACCTCGTGGCCCGCGCGGGTCAGGTAATAGGCCGTGGAGATTCCGACCACGCCGGCGCCTAGGACGAGGATCTTCATGGGTTCCTATTTCTTGATCGACCTGGAGGCCGGTTGCGATTGCGAAGCGGTGAACTTTCGCAAGCGTAAGAGACGCGACAGGAAAAATTATTTCCTTTTATCGGTCCCCTCTGCCGCAATAGGAAAAAAACTTCAGGTCAACGTATGGCGGCCGCGGGGCGCGCAGTCGCTTTGCGCGCCTTGAGAGGCTTGCAACGGTTCGCGCGTTCTTCGACGGATTTCGCCAGCACATCCAGGCAAAGCCTGTACATCGATTGAACGAAGGGATTGGAACGCAGATACGTAGCCTCGCCGAAGTAAATGGGAATCTTCGGGGTATTGGTCAGGGCGACGCACTGGATGCGGCTGTCGGTTTCCTCTATGCACCAGGTGGGCAGCAAGGCGAAGCCCAGGCCTTCGTCGACGCATCGTTTGGCGCTTGCGCTGGTCGACGTCGACACGACGACCCGGGGCCGCTCATTGTCGATCGACAGATACTCCAATGCCATGTTGCGCAACATCTGCCCCGGTTCATAGGTGATGAGCGGCCTTCCGAGAGCCCACTTGGGTACCGCGGCTTCGGTGGCTGGCAGCGGCCAGCCGGCAGGGCATACCAGCGCCGGCCGATAGTGGCAGACCACCCGTTGCGACATGACGGTGTTGCCGAAGTAGCGTTCGCTCAGGCAGACGTCCAGCGAACCGCTGTGTATCAGGTCCGGCAACGACACATCACGTTCGTAGCCGACGATTTCAACATTGGGGTGGAATTTTCGGAACGCCGTCAGCACGGGCGGAAGCAGGTAGAAGAAAATCGCCTGCGGCATGCCGATACGAATGACCGGCCGTTCCTTGTCGATCAGGCTGCCGAGCCGCGTCAGCATGGCATCGAACTCGGGCTCGAGCAGCCGATAGAGACTGGTGCCGCGGGGCGTGAGCGAGATGGACTTGGCGCCGCGCTTGGCGACGATGAGTTTCTCGCCGACGCGCTGTTCTAGACGCCGGATGTGGTTGGCCACGGACTGGTAGGAAATGTTCAGCCGGCGAGCGGCCGCCGAGTACGTGCCTTCCTGGGCCGCGAGGAAAAAGGTCTGTGTGAGGGTGAGATTGACCTCTTTCATGGCTACTCCTGTAGGCGGTCAACTTATAAATATAGTTATAAGTTTAAGCCTATGAATTGTATCGTTGCGACGGTATTCCGTACATAAAATGGGTTCCAGGTTGACCGCCGTGTATTGCATTGCGGTGGTCGGATGTGATGCCGCATTTTGGGGCCGGTCCCCGAGCGCCTTGCCGCGCGGCTAAGTCAAATAGCTGATCGCAGCTCAACGCTATGGACAAGAAAGATCGCAGCATCCTCGAGTTTCTCCAGAATGATGCACGTCTGTCGAACAACGACATCGCCGAGCGAGTGCATCTCTCGCCGACGGCGTGCTGGAAGCGCATCCAGCACATGCTGGAATCCGGCCTCATCCGGCGGCAGGTCTGCCTGCTGGACCGTTGCAAGGCCGGCCTTGGCGTGACGGTGTTCGTGTCGATAAAGACGGGATGCCACGACCTGCAGTGGTTGCGGAAATTCTCGCTCGGCGTGAAGGATATGCCCGAGGTGGTGGAGTTTTATCGCTTGAGTGGCGATACCGACTATCTCCTGAAGGTGGTGGCGCCGGATATCGCCGGGTTCGATCTGGTCTACAAGAAACTCATCCAGGTTGCAGAGCTTTTCGACGTCAGCTCGAGTTTTGCAATGGAAGAAATCAAGTACACCACGGCGCTCCCGCTGGACTACCTTTAAGCCATGCCTGCATTGCCGGAGGCGGAGATAAATATTCTCTTTTTCGGACGTCCGGGAACTCAGAATCGAAAAGTTTTCTCCGGACCCGCTCCTAGACTACTCCAGAACATCAGCGGCAATTGACCGTGTTCAGGCCGCCCATTCTTGGAGATTGAAAGTCATGAAGGAAGATACTCAACTGGTCACAGTCGGACGGCATCCGGAGCGATTCGGCGGCCTGGTGAACACGCCGATCTGCCGAGCATCCACCATTCTTGCGGGTTCGATGGCGGAGTGGGAAGAAATGAAGCGTGCTCGCGCCGCGGAAGAGCCGGGAGCCACCACCTACGGCCGCTACGGAACCGCCACCACGCATGCGTTCGAGGAAGCCATTGCGGCGCTGGAAGGCGGACACCGATCGCTCGCGTTTCCCTCCGGGCTGGCAGCCATAGTCACGACGCTGACCGCGCTGCTTTCGGCGGGCGATCATGTGCTGGTGACATACAGCGCCTATTCGCCCACGCGTTCATTCCTGGACCACGTGCTCAGCCGGCTCGGCGTCGAGGTGGAGGTCTACGATCCGGGCCGCGGCAAGAACATCGAGTCTGTCATGCGCTCCAATACGCGGGTCGTGTATGTCGAGTCGCCGGGCTCCGAAACCCTCGAAATCCAGGATATTCCGGCCATCACCGCCGTTGCGCATGCCCACGGCGCATTTGTCGTCATGGACAACACGTGGGCAACGCCCTTGTTCTTCAAGCCGTTCGAGCACGGCGTCGACGTGTCCATCCACGCGGCGACGAAGTACATCGTGGGCCATTCGGACGCCATGCTGGGCGTGGTTACCTGCAATGAGGCCACTTGGGCGCAAGTCAAGAAGACGACGCAATACATGGGCCAGACCGCGGGGCCCGACGATATCTATCTTGCACTGCGCGGGCTGCGCACCATGGGCGTGCGTTTGCAACGGCACTGGGCGTCCGGGCTGCGCGTCGCGCAGTGGCTGGAGCAGCAGGCGGAGGTCGAGGCGGTGGTGCACCCCGCCTTGCCCTCGCATCCTGGCCATGCTCTCTGGAAGCGGGATTTCAGGGGCGCCAGCGGCTTGTTCACGGTCGTGCTGCGCGCAAGCGAGGATGAGTCCGTGGCTGCCTTCGTCGATGCCTTGCAGCATTTCGGCATTGGCGTGTCATGGGGCGGATATGAAAGCCTGGCCATTCCGTTCACGCCGGGAAAGCACCATGGGGCGCGCTGGCCGTACACAGGCAAAGCGGTGCGCTTGCACGTGGGCCTGGAAGACCCCGAGGATCTGATAGCCGACCTGAACAGGGGGCTGGCAGCCCTGGCCGCCCGCAAATCCTTGCTGCAAGCCGCCGAGCCTACCGCCGCATAGCCGGAATATTCAAAAGCACTCTCTCAACCTGACAGTCAAAGGAATAAGCATGAGCAAGATGAAACTCACCGGTTCTTTCGTGGCGTTGATCACGCCGTTCAATAAAGACGGCAGCGCCGACTTCGAAGCATTCCGCGAGCTTCTCAAGTTTCATGAGGACAACGGCACCAGCGCCGTGCTCATCATGGGATCCACGGGCGAAGTGTCCATGCTTTCGCAACAGGAACGCTACGACATCATCGCCAAGACCGCGAAGATGAAGACGGGCAAGATGAAGCTGTTTTATGGTTGCACCGGAAACAATACGGAGACGACCAAGGACTATCTGCGCTTTGCGCGGGAAAACGGCGCGGATGGCGCCATCCTGGCGGCGCCGGCCTACATCTGCGCGTCGGAGGCGGATATCGAGGATTACTTCCTTGAGGTCGCGGACGCCACGGACCTGCCGCTGGGCATCTACAACAACCCGCCTCGCGTCAAGAGCGATCTGCACTGGGACCAGCTGCTGCGCATATTCAAGCATCCGAACTACGTGGTCCATAAAGAATCCACGACCCGGGTGGGACAGGTGGCGCAGGTGTTGCGCGGCGCGCCCGACGTGTCGGTGATGTGTTGCGATTCGCCGAACCTGGGCCTGGTCGTGCCGACCATGAGCCTGGGCGGCCACGGTACCGCCAACATGACGGGCAATATCGCGCCGGCGGAGCTGGCGCTGATCTCCAAGCCCTGGACGTCGCCCGAGGTGAGCACCAGCTTCCGCGAGGCATATCTACGCAATCTGCAATTGCTGCATTACTCCTACTCGGCGATCAATCCCGTAGCCATCAAGTCCTTGATGAAAGCCGTGGGCTTGCCCGCTGGCGACCTGCGCAAGCCGTTGCGCGGCCTGGAAGGCGAGGCGCTGCTCAAGGGGCTGCGTGTGATCAAGGACCTGGAACTCGACAAGAAGTATGGCTGGAGCTCTCCGGCGCTGAAAGCCGCTTGAACGGCGCAGGGTTCGACAGGGGGAATCCATGGATCTTGGAATTCGAGGGCGCCGCGCGCTTGTTTTTGGTGGCAGCAAGGGAATGGGACGCGCGTGCGCTGCGCAGTTGGCAAGTGAAGGCGTTGACGTGGTCATCGCCGCGCGCACCGAAAGCACGCTGGCAACGGCCGCCGCAGAGCTGACCGCCGCGACCGGGGCTCCGGTCCGGTATGTGGTTGCCGACATCACGACGGATGCGGGCCGGGAGGCGGCTCTCGCGGCTTGTCCCGGTCCCGACATCCTGGTGAACAACGCCGATGGAGCGCCACCCGGCGATTTTCGCCAATGGACCCAGGCCGACTGGCATGACGCCCTGGATTCCATGGCGCTCGGGCCGATAGACATGATTCGGCGAGTGGTGGATGGAATGATGGAGCGCCGCTTCGGGCGCATCGTGAACATCGTCTCACGCAGCGTCAAGACACCCCAGCTCGAACTGGGTTTGTCCAACGGCGCCCGGTCTTGCCTGGTGGGATTCGTTGCCGGTCTGGCTCGCCAGACGGTTCGGTACAACGTCACCATCAATAACCTTCTGCCCGGCGTCTTTGCGACCGATGCTCAGCGACGCCACATCGAGGGCATGCTGGAACCGGGCGGAAAGTCATTTGACGAACTTTGGCAAACCCGGGGGTCAGGCAATCCGGCGGGGCGCTACGGAGAGCCCGGGGAATTGGGCGCGCTTTGCGCCTACGTGTGTTCCGCCCAGGCCGGCTATGTCTGCGGCCAGAACATATTGATAGACGGAGCCGCCTACCCAGGCACCTACTAGTCTGCCTGCGTTTCCCAGCCTCTGAGCAATCCGGTGGACACCGGGTTGCCGGCGGCGGGACCGCTGTTTACACCTTCATTCATCTTCAATGAGGCTGTCATGCGAAAGCCCTATCCGTACTCCCGCCGTAATTGCGTAAAAACCCTGGTCGCCGCCGTTGGCGGCTTGATGTTGATGGGTTCCGCGCATGCGCAGGCAAATTCCGACGCCGCCTATCCCAGCCGCCCGATAACCATCGTGGTGCCGCATCCGCCCGGGGGATCCGTGGATGGCCTGGCCCGCATCTTCGCCGTCAAACTGGGCGAGGAATTGAAGCAGTCGATCATCGTGGACAACCGGGCGGGAGCGTCCGGGATGGTAGGCGCCGGCGTGGTTTCACGTTCGGCGGCCGATGGCTATACGCTCTATCTCAATGCGTCTATCCACAACATCAATCCGTTGCTTTACCAAAAGAAGATGACCTTCGACGCGGTGAAGGACTTCACCGCCATCAGCGGCCTCGCCCAAGGCGCGTTGATATTCAGTGTAAGCAACAAGGTTCCGGCAAAGACGGTGCAGGAGTTCGTCGGCGCCGTGAAGGCCGACCCCGCCAAGTACAGCTTCGCAACGACGGGTTTCGGCTCGGCGGGGCATCTTGCCATTGCGCAATTCGCCTATGAAGCGGGTCTGTCCGATCTGCAGATCCCCATCGTCCTGTACAAGGGCGGAGGCCCCGCCTTGAGCGACTTGGCGGGCGGACAGGTCCAGGCGCTGATTGATCCGATGCTCTCCTCCCTGCCCATGGCCAAGGCAGGCAAGATACGCGCATTGGCGGTGACCGGAAGCAAGCGCAGTCCATTGTTGCCGGACGTGCCCACGATGCAGGAAGAAGGGCTGAAGAATTTCGAGTTCTATTCCTGGTATGGACTGTGGGCACCCGCAAAGCTGCCAGAGCCCATCCGCCAAAAGCTGGATGCGGCCGCGCAGAACGTCATGACGGCTCCAAGCATGAAAGAGCAGCTTGAGAACCTGGGCTTCGAAAGCGGCTACAGGAACAGCGCGGACTTTGAGAAATACATCCAGTCCGAGACGGCGCGATACCGCAGCATTATCGAGAAAGCGAACATCACCGCGGAATGAGGCCAGTCTCCGGGGTATGCAAACCGGCCCGGCCATCGTGATATAGGCAGGGAGCGGTAACCACGCGGTCCCGGCACACGCCGGGACCACGGATAGCTACGCGTTGTGCGCCAGCTCGGTGATGGCGGGCGCCTCGAGGGCTCGGACTACCGGGGCGGCATCCTTCCAGGGCGCCACTTCCACCAGCGCCGACTGGGCGCTGCTGCCTTGAGTCAACCGCGAGGTGCCCACGTCCATCGTCAGCACGTTCGGGTTGCCGTGGACTTCCAGTCCTTCGTCCACGGCGTCGAACCATGCGCCCGTCGGCAGCATCACGACCCCCGGCTTAAGATCCGCGTCGATCACCGCCACCGCCAGGCAGGCGCCCCGGTCGTTGTACACCTTGACGAGATCATGCTGGCTTATGCGCCGGTCTTTGGCATCTGCGGGCGAGATGTGCAGTGCTTCACGGCCTTTGATCTTCAGATCCGTCGAGGCCTTGCCGCCATCCATCTGGGAGTGCAACTTGCCCGCGGGTTGAGGGGTAAGCAGGTGCAGCGGCCAGCGGGCGGCCACTGGCGATCCCAGCCATTCCGCTGGCGCCAGCCAGGCGGGGTGGGGCGGGCAATCCGCATAGCCGAAGCCCGCGATTTTTTCCGAATACAGCTCGATACGGCCGGATGGCGTGCGCAGAGGATGGCCCGCGGGGTCATGGCGGAAGTCCTCGAACAGCACGAAGGGCCGCTTGGGCTCGGGAATGGCCACATACCCCTGGTCCCAAAATGCGTCGAACTCAGGCGCCTCGCAACCGCTGTCACGCCACGCTTTGCTCATGGAATCGAAAATATGCCGTATCCACGCCATCTCGTCGCGGCCTTGCGTGTAGGCCTCTTCATAGCCGCCCAGCGCAGCCAGCTCCCGGTAAATGTCGAAATCATTGCGGCTGGAGCCAATCGGAGCCAATGCCTGATGCATGGCGAATACGTAGCGGTCCCGCGTCGATCCGCCTATGTCGTTTCTTTCCAGGGTCGTGGTGGCTGGCAGCACGATGTCGGAGCGGCGCGCCATGGGCGTCCACCAGATCTCGTGCGTGACGATGGTCTGTGGCTTGGCCCATGCCCGGCTCAGACGATTCAGGTCCTGCTGGTGATGGAAGGGATTGCCGCCCGCCCAGTACACCATCTTGATATCGGGATAAATGCTTTCGCGCCCATTGAATTCGTAAGTCTTTCCGGGGTGCAGCAGCATGTCGGTGACGCGGGCCACGGGGATAACCGAGCCGGTCGGATTGCGCCCCGATTCCATGGCGGGGCCTGCGATCTCCATGCGCGGGTTGCCGACACCGTTCATGGAAGCATGGCCGAACGCCACGCCACCGCCGGGCATGCCGATATGCCCCAGGGCCGCCGCAAGCGCGATGCAGGCCCAGTAGGGTTGTTCGCCCCGGTGGGCGCGCTGCAGTGACCAGGCGCAAGTCAGCATCGAACGTACATTGCGGGCCTCGCGCGCGAGCTCGCGGATGACCGTGGCGGGCACGTCGCAGATTGCCTGCGCCCATTCAGGGGTCTTGGGAATGCCGTCCGTTTTTCCTTCGAGGTACGCGCACAGGGCATCGAAGCCGACGCAGTGGGTTCGCAGGAATGTTGCATCGTGGATGCCGTCGGCTATCAGCGCCTGCATCATTGCCAGCATCAAGGCGGCGTCGGTGTTCGGCCGGATGGGTATCCACCGCGCTTCCAGGCCGGCGGGCACGTCCCGCCGGGTAGGGCTGATGACGACGAATTCGACACCCGCTGCCCGTGCGCGTTCGAGCTGTCCGGACACAGGGTGGTCGCCGGCCCCCCCGGAGGTGATCTGCGTGTTTCGCAGGGGCATGCCGCCGAATGCGATGAATAGCCGCGTGTGGGCCGTTACGCTGTTCCAGTCCGTCACGCGTCCGGTCACGGGCGTGTAGCTGCCGATCACGTGGGGCAAAAGGAATTGCGCGGTGCCCCAGCTGTAGTTTCCTGCCTGGTTGGTGCAGCCGCCGCCGGCATTCAGGAAGCGGTGCGTCTGGGTACGCGCATGATGCAGCCGCCCCGCCGACGACCAGCCATATGAACCGCCGAAGATGGCCTCGCTGCCATGTTGGGACCGTACTCGTTGGAGCTCTGAATGGACGGCGGCGAGCGCGACGTCCCAACTGACCTCCACGTAGCCGTCGCGCCCACGTTCGCTTCCATCGCTCAGGTGCCTGTCGCGCAGCCACCCCTTGCGAATGGCAGGGCGATTCACGCGCAGCGGGGAATGCACCATGGCCGGCATGGACCGCAGGATGTCCGACGGGGCGCAGTCGCGGGCAAAGGGTTCACAATCGACGAGGCGGCCGTCCGCGACGACCGCAGTGAATGCGCCCCAATGGGAAAGGGAAGGATAGCGGCGGATTTTTTCGGACATGGCTTGCCAACATTAGTCATCGCGGCCATTGGCTTATGGCGATTCCATAATACAAACGTTCCCGGAGAATGTTCTTTCGTTCAGGGCGGGTTACCGCCCGATTAAGGAAAAAAGTTTCACCCGGACGCCAGCCGGGCGCTGACTGGCGCGCCCTCGGTGCACCCGCAGATCAACCTCATGAAGTTTGTCCTGTATCAGCTTTTGACGCTGGGCGGCTTCCTACATCTGCTTTCATAGACATATAATTCCTCTGATACGCATTCTCATTTACGTTTTGGGGCGGTGAATCTTGTCTAAGAAAACACAGTTGGCGCTCGCGCGGCGCGCTCAATGGCTCAGTCCGGCAGTTGCCTTGTCATTGATGGTTCCCGCCGGCGTCAGCGCCCAGACTGCCGCGCAAACCACGACGCTGCAGCCCGTCACGGTGACTGCGGGCACGGTGTCGGACGAGGAACTGCCGGCGCCCTATGCCGGAGGGCAAGTGGCGCAGGGCGCGCGATTAGGCATGATGGGCAATCAGGACGTCATGGACACGCCCTTCAACGTTACCAGCTACACCTCCGAACTGATCCAGAACCAGCAGGCGCGCACGCTCGCGGACGTCATGGCGAACGACCCCTCGGTACGGTTCACGACATCGAGCGGGCATGCCTACGAAAACTTCCGCATTCGAGGTTTCGACGTCAACCAGAACGATGTGGCGATCAACGGCATGTACGGGCTGGCGCCCATGGGCCGCACACCACTGGAATTCGTCGAACGGGTAGAGGTGCTGAAGGGGCCGAACGCCTTGTTCAGCGGCATGGCGCCTAGCGGCGCGGTGGGCGGCACGATCAACCTGGTGCCCAAGCGGGCGGACGATACGCCCAATGCCACGTTCGGCGTGAATTGGCAGGCGGACGGCCAGTTGGGTACGACAGTTGATGCCGGACGCCGCTTCGGCAGCGCGAATGAATGGGGCGCCCGCGTCAATGGTTCTTTCAGCGACGGCGCCACCACGCTGGACGGCCAGTCCAGGAAGCGCGAGTTTCTTTCGGCCGGCCTGGACTATCGAGGCAGCGCCCTGAGCGCGTCGATAGACGCCTACCATAGCCAGGAGTCGTTCTCGGGCGGCTCGCCCGCCATGTTCTGGTTCGGCGGTTCGGTCGTGCCCGACGCGCCCGATCCCCGTATCAATCAGTTCAGCACCGGCTACGGCAATATCCAGAGCAACGCCGTGGTGGCGCGCGCCGAGTATCGTTTCAATGACAGCGTGTCGGCCTTCGCCGGGCTGGGCAAGCGCGACAGCCACCAATCGGGGCTGATCAACGGCACCCACGCGCGGCAGATCGACGCCAATGGCAATTTCACCGGCAACATGGTCGGGCAGCGCGCATACACGGACGCCACGTCGGCCGAAGCGGGCCTGCGCTCGCGCTTCAACACGGGCAGCGTGCGCCACGAACTGGTGCTCCAGGCCTCATTGTTGAAACTGGAGGACGGGTCGGCCGCGGGGACTCCATCGACCTTCAAGTCCAACATCTACGACCCGATCACGCCGGTCATGCCTGCGGTGCCGGGTAGCGCGCCCAAGACCGCGGAAAACACGCTCACCAGCCTGGCTCTGGTGGACACCATGTCGTTCTTCGACGACAAGCTGCTCCTGACCGGCGGCCTGCGCAACCAACGCGTGAAGACCACCAACTTCGACAAGACAGGCAAGACGACGTCCCGCTACGACGAAGATGCCGTGACGCCAGCCGTGGCCATCGTCGTGAAGCCCTGGGGACCGGATGTCTCCTTGTACGCGAATTATGTGCAAGGCTTGAGCAAAGGCGACAGCGTTACGGACACGCTGGCAAGCAACTACGGGCAGGTGTTTGCTCCCTACAAAACCAAGCAGCAGGAAGTGGGCGTCAAGTGGAACGCGGGCACGTTCACCAATACCTTGGCGTTGTTCCAGATCGACAAGCCCATGCTGGTCACGGAGGGCTCCGCAGCCAATCCGACCTATGCGGACGGCGGCGAGAAGCGCGTGCGCGGCGTGGAATGGAACACCTTCGGCGAACTGGTGCCCGGCGTGCGCGTGCTGGGAGGCGTCACGTACACGCAAGGCACGCAGGTCAAGACCTCATACGGCCGCTATGACGGCAACACCGCGGTGGGAGCGCCGCGCTGGCAGGCCAATACCGGGCTGGAATGGGACACGCCCTGGGTGCCTGGCCTGACGTTGAGCGGCCGCGTGCAAGCGACGTCCAGCCAGTACGCAGATGCGGCCAACAAGCTGGAGATTCCCGGCTGGGGGCAGTTGGACCTGGGAGCCCGCTACGCCACGAAGGTCAATGGCAAGGACGTGGTGCTGCGGCTGAACGTCAACAACGTCTTCGACAAGCACTACTACGCGGGGAGCTTCAGCGACACGACGCCGATCGCGACGCTCGGACCCGCCCGCACCGTCACCGCTTCCGCCAGCATCAGCTTCTGAACGCCGGCGGCGCGTCCCGCTCGCCGGGTGTCTCGGGCTGCCGTCATGGGCCCGAGGGCGGGCGGAGACCGACCGCGCATTTCATCCAGGGATGACCATGGCAACTATCATCGTCCTCAGTCTGGCCAGCCTGTTTCTGGGCTGCTTCTGTGTTTATCGCGCCTCGCCGAACCAACAATGGGGCGCTGCGTCGTGGCCGATCCTGCCCGCCCGCATCGCGGGCGTATTGTTGCTGGCGCTGGGTGGCTGGGGCTGCCTGCGTGCATTTTCCATCGTGGCTGCCGTATTCGTGTTTTGCACGGCCCTGATGCTGTTCTTCTGCCTGATTCCCTATCTGGGCGTGCTGGCGGGCTTGCGCGGAACCGATACGCATGAAGCCAGCTAAGCCCGCGCCGATCCGGCGCGACTGGATCTCCAAGAGTCTTGCGGGCGTATTGCTCGGCTTCGCCCTGGCCATGGGTGCCAGCGCTGCGCTGGCGGCGGTGACGGCAGGCATTCCGTTGGCGACGCGATCGCAGCTTGCCATGTGGCTGGTGCCGCCGGTCTGGCTGGGCATTGCCAGCACCGTGTACTTCTTCGCCAGCGGCCTGCGTGCCTGGATATGGCTGGGGGGAGCGTGCGCGCTGCTTTATGGCGGGCTGTTCCTTGCCAAGGCGATCTGAGGGGAAATCGCAATCATGAGAGCCGACTACATACGCATCTATAAATCGGTCCATACCTGGACGGGCATCCTGGCAGGCATGGCGCTCTTCATCGCCTTCTATGCCGGCGCGTTGACCGTGTTCAAGGACCCGTTGACGCGTTGGGCGACGCCGCCTGCCGCGGTGCCGCTTGTGCCGCTGGACGAGGTGCCGGCCCTCATCGCCAGAACCGTGGAGGCGCGGCCGGACGTGGCCAAGGGCTTCAGCATCCATCTGCAGGACGCCGAGCACGTGCCGGCCCGCTTGGCTTGGGAAGTCCGAGACTCACACGCCGACGACCATGACGAGTCGTCAGTGCGTCATTACGTGGCATACCTGGATCCGGCGGGAGAACTCAAGCTGGAGCCCTCCGCGCCCAGCGGGCTGATGCCGTTCATCGACGTGCTCCATCGCGTGGTGGGCCTGCCCGTGGACAGTGATCCCAACCGCTGGTTCATGGGCATCGTCGCGTCGCTGTATGCGCTTGCGCTGGTCTCGGGCGTGATCGTGCTGCTGCCTTCGCTGGTCAAGGACTTCTTTGCCCTGCGGGTGGGCAAGAACTTGAAACGCATGTGGCTGGATGCGCACAACGTGGTGGGCATCGTGTCATTGCCGTTTCACATCATCATGGCGCTCAGCTCTGTCGTGTTTGCGTTTCATGACGGCATCTACGACCTGCAGGACAAGTTGATGTACGAAGGCAAGCTGGAGTCGGTCTTTCAACGGTCCGGGGGCGGCGGTCAGGCGGTGCACACCCGCAATCCCGCAACCATGCTGACACCCCAGCAGCTGGTGGCCGAGGTTCGCGGCCTGGCGCCGGGTTTCGAGCCCGATACGCTGCAGTACCAGCAAGTCACCGGCGCGCGCGCCGTGGTGCGCGTGTGGGGCAAGGACGACAGTGCGGTGTCGCCCAGGGCGCGGGGCGGCTTTGTAGCGCTTGATCCCTATACCGGCAAGGTGCTCAATCGGGATTACCTGCCTGGCGGGCAGGATGCGCCGAATCTCTGGATCAGCAGCTTTTTCGCCTTGCACATGGCGTCCTTTGGCGGCGTGGCGGTGCAGTGGCTTTACTTCCTGCTTGGGCTCGCGGGCGCATGGCTGTTCTACAGCGGCAATCTGCTCTGGATTGAAACGCGCCGCAAGCGCGCCAATCGGCAGACCGGTGAAATCCCGGTGCAGCGGCTGGACACGAGGCTGATGGCCTCGGCCACCGTCGGCATCTGCCTGGGATGCGTATGCGGCATTTCGTTGATGATGGTTGCCGCCAAATGGTTGAACGGGCATGTCGGTGATTTGAACGCGTGGCTCCAGGGGCTGTACTACGCCGCGTTCTTTACCTGCGTGGCCTGGGCCTTTCTGCGCGGGGGCGCCGTGGCGGGGGTTCACCTGCTATGGGCGGCGGCCGCGTTGACGTTGGCAATTCCCCTGACCTCGCTGGCGGGCGGCCTGTTTCCCGCGTCCGGGCTATGGGCGCACACCTCGGCGGCGGCCTTGGGCGTGGATGCGACGGCGTTGGCGGCTGCGCTGGGTTTTGGCTGGATGGCGGCCGTGAGCGCGCGTCGGATCGGGAAAGGAGCGCCAGATAGCGCATGGGCCCCCCGGCGGCTTGCGGCCCGCGAGGGATAGCGGCTGCCGCGCGCGTGAACACGGCAGCATTGTGGATAACTGAATGGATGCATATGCGTAAGCAGAATAGGTTGGAATGGCGGGAGTGGATGGCGTCGGCGACTCTGGCGGTATCGATGGCTGGGCTCGCGCCGGGCATGGCGGTAGCACAGTCCAAGCAGGGCACCGTGCCCACCCAGGGCCGCGTGGACGAACGGATATCCCTGCAAAAGGGAGAGTTCCTTGCGGGTACCTGGGCGGCGGATGCCGGCGTGACCCTGGATCTTCTGGACAGCGCCGGCCGTCATGTGCGTCGGCTGAGCGACCAGGAGAAGCCCGCGGGAGGCTTGATGCTGGTGGCGCCCGCGGACGGTCTTTACACCGTACGGGCGCAGGGGCAGGGCGCGTTCCGCTGGGCCGTGACGGAACGTCTGCCTCTGGCGCAACAGCGCGCGCCGATGTCGACGCTCGACAGCCCGCGCCTGGCCGCGCTCGCGGCCACGCTGGCCCAGGGGGAAACTACGGATTCCTTCTGGGAAGAGGTGGCTCGGCAAGGCGCGCCGCTGGTCGAAGCGGTGGACGCCAAGCATGACCGCGTCACATTCCTGTGGCGCGGCGCGGAACGCAACGTGCGCCTGTTCGGCGGACCCTCATCGGACCACGCGCAATTGGCGCGCCTGGGCGATTCGGACGTCTGGTACGCGAGCTTCGTCGTGCCCAGATCCACGCGTTTGTCGTACCGCCTGGCGCCCGATGTGCCGGAGCTTCCGGGGTCCGGGATGGCGCGGCGCCGGGCGATCCTGGCCACGGCTCAGGCGGATCCATACAACCCGAAGGCTTATCCGCAGCGGGGCGTCGATGCCTTTCAGACCAACTCCATGGTGGAACTGGCGAATGCGCCGCCACAACCCTGGGTAGAGCCCCGCGCGGACGTGCGGCAGGGCACGGTCCAGACTTTGGAGTTGCGCAGCGAGCGCCTGCAGAACACGCGCAAGATTCACCTGTACCGTCCCGCAGGCTGGCAGCCGGATGCCGCGAACAACCACGTGCTGGTGCTGTTTGACGCCGGCGCCTATCTGGGCCGGGTACCCACGCCCACCATCCTGGACAATATGATCGCCGCAGGCGTCATTCCCCCCACTGCGGCGCTGCTCATCGACAACCCCACCGCTGAGTCCCGCAGCCAGGAATTGCCGCCCAATCCGGACTTCGCCGACTTCCTGGCCAAAGAGCTGATGCCTTGGGCGCGCAAGCAGGGCATTGCTGCGCCAGCCGCGCGCACGGTCATCGGGGGATCCAGCTATGGCGGACTGGCGTCGGCCTATGCCGCGCTTCGTCATCCGGAGGTCTTCGGCAATGTGCTCAGCCAGTCCGGTTCTTATTGGTGGTCACCGGCGGGTGAAGAGGACCAGTGGCTGACGCGGCAATTCGTCGCCGTGCGCAAGTTGCCGGTGCGCTTCTTCCTCGGGGCAGGCTTGTTCGAATCCGGGCGCGGCGGCCAGCCGGGCATTCTGGAAACCAACCGGCATCTGCGGGACGTGCTGCTGGCCAAGGGCTATCTGGTGACGCACCGCGAGGTGGCGGGCGGCCACGATTACCTGGTCTGGCGCGGTACTTTGTCGGATGGTTTGGTGGATCTGATCGGCACGGGCAAAGCGGACGGCCAGGATCCTGGGGCGTGACGGCGACAGGTCCGGTCAGCGAGCGTCCCCGGACGCTGCAGCGTCCTCGTCCCACCAATCGCCCAGTGCCCCCAGCAGCGGGACGAGCGTTTTGCCCGACGGCGTGAGGTCGTATTCCACACGCCGCGGATAGCCGTCGAAATCGGTCCGCCGGACTATACCGGCCAGTTCCAGCTTGCGTAGCTCCAGCGTCAGCATCCGGTGGGAGATCGTCGGATTGTCGCGGCGCAGGTCGCTGAAGCGCTTGGTGCCGTCCTTGAGGTAATAGATCAGCAGCGTCGGCCATCGGCCGCTCAGGATCTGCATGACCTCTTCAATAGGGCAGCGCGAAACCAGGTCTTTCATTGACGAGCCATGGTCACAAAAATGTGCGTAGTTTACTTGGCCCATCAGATCCGTAGAATCCATTGCGCTGCGCAGCGTGACCATCTTCTACGGAGAAAATCATCTTGGAACCCATTCTTGTATACGGATTTCCGCTAGGAAGTTCCATGGGGCTCGTCGCTGCGCTGGAGTGGCTGGGCAAACCTTATCGCTTGTGCCGCGTGGACATGTTGGGCGAAATGCGGCTGCCTTCGTACGCGCGGATCAACGCGCGTCATGAGACGCCCGCATTCGTCAGCGAACACGGCGCAGTATTCACGGAAACCATGGCGATTGCGCGGTGGATAGAGAACCGGGACAGCGAGCGGAGAATCAGCTTTGACCCGCTCTCTCCAGAGTCCGACCGCATGCACCAGTTCATGGCTTTCCTGAATACAGGCTTCACGGGCGCCTTTACGCCGCACTGGGTCGCCCTGGAAATGGATCCGCCGGACCCGGCATTGCAGAAGACGTTGCGCGAGTGGGGGGCGCAACGCGTGATCGAGCGGCACGACAAGCTGGAGGCAATGCTGGGCGACACCCCGTTCGTGATGGGCGACCGTCCGACACTGGCGGATGCCTTGCTGGTCGGGGTCGCGCGCTGGCTGGATTTTCATCAGGTCGCCGCTTCGTCCCGTTGGCCCAAACTGGCAAAGCTGCGCCAACGTCTGGAAAACGACCCGGCGGTCAAGTACGCCATGGCGGTGGAAGCCGGTGAACAGCCCGTGTACTCGGGGCTGTGCAAAGGCCATGTGCCGCTGGAAGCGGTGATATCGACGTACGGGAAGTAGGCGGGCCGCCAGTCCCGCCTAAGGGGGCGGCGGCCCGCCGTCGCTGCCGGGCGTGTCCTCATGCGCGGGGCGTGTCGCTTTCCTCGCGCGCCTCCAGCTCGTTGCCCAGCACCTCGGCTGAGTCCTCGCCGCGGGGCGCCGGCTCCAGGGGCCGGCGAGTATGTCCGGCGGGGGGCGCGTCCTCGCCTGTGCTGGGACGCTCGGGCTGCACGTACACATTGGCAGGCGGCGCGTATCCGCGCTTGTCCTGGCCGAAGTACACCACGGTGTGCGGGTAAGGCAGTTCGATGCCGGCCGCGTCGAAGTGCTTTTTCAGCAGCCGGTTGTAGCCGCGCTGTACGGCCCATTGCATGCCTGGCGTGGTCTTAATCAGGATCCGTATGGTGACGCCCTTTTCGTTGACCGCCGTGACGCCGGCCACCGTGATGTCTTCCAGGATCTCTGGCCCCAGCACCGTATCGGTCATCAGCTCGGCGAAGGCGGCGCGCAGGTGCACGATGGCGTCGTCCACGCTTTCGCGATGCGCGATGGTGTATTCACCCAGGTGGTAAGAAAAGTCGCGCATGTGGTTCGCCACCACGTCCACGGACGAGAAGGGCACCAGGTGATAGCCGCCGTCCAGCGTGCGTATGCCCACCGAACGTATCGTCATTTTCTCGACGGTGCCGAACACGCCCGCGACCTGCACGACGTCGTTCTCGTTCATGCCGTTTTCCAGCTGGATGAAAACGCCCGTGATGATGTCCTGGACAAGTTTCTGAGCGCCGAAGCCGATGGCCAGGCCTACCACGCCGGCGCCTGCAATCAGCGGCCCGACGTCGATGCCGATCTGCGACAGCAGCACCATCAGCGTCATCGTCACGATGACGATCAGCGAGGCATTGCGGAACAAGGCCAACAGAGTGCGCTCGCGCGCGCTGGGCATGCCCCGTCCCTCGCTCTGGCTGAGGCGGTGTTCGATGATGCTGGCGATCACGGTCCAGGCCAGCGCCGCGATCAGCAGCACGATGACGATGTTCACCGTCATTTTGATGGCCGCGCCTCCGGCGTCCGAGGCCAGCCACCGCGACAGGTCGAAGGCCCGCCACGCGTCCAGGACCAGCAGCACCAGCACGACCCGGATGATGAGGCCGAACAGCTTCAACGTCGCGGGCACGTAGGCGTTCACGCGCGCCTCCAGCAGCGGCAGGCGGCGGCGCAGATCCGCGGGCAGCCGGATCGGCTTGGCCAGCACCGTGTTCAGCAGCAGGATCAGCAGGCTGCCGACGCCAATCACCAGCAACGTTTGCCCCGTGGCGCGGGCCATGAAGGGCAGCGCGTTGATCGGGTCCACTTGGCTGACCACGAGCAGGATGGTGAAGTAGCCTATGCCCAGCACGTGCCACACGCGCGACAGGAAATGCAGCCGCGAGCCCATGAAAGTGGTGGCGCTTGCGGCCCGGCGGTCCAGGCGTTCCCGCACCGACTGGCGATTGCGCCAGATGACGCGCACGGCGTACACATACACCGCCAGCATGATGAGCAGGTTGGCCAGCCGGCCCAGGGCGGGAGACAGCGAGGCCGACACGACCGGATCGATCAGCAGCGTGCCGTAGCCTGCCGCCGTGGCGATGCGCAGCAGCCAGTTGGCCCAATACGCGGCCAGGTCATCGCTCATGGGCAGGAGGCGCAGATGGGGATGCCTGACGGCGAACACCGTGCGGATCAATACCTTGACGATCTCCACTGACACGAAGGCTCGCAGGAAAACGGCGGCCAGCGCGTCCAGCGCCCCGCGCCCCGGCGTGCCCCACAGGGCAGCGGCGCCGCCGGCCATGGCGGCCAGCACCACCACGCCCGCGTCGATGGCCACGGCTCCCACGATGGCGCCCACGCGCCGGTACAGCGCGCGCACGGTCGCAGGCGCGCCGCGCTTCGGTGGCGCTTCGGGCTCGTTGCACTGCCGTGCCACCCAGCGGTCGATCCGGGTGTAGATCAGCATGGCGATCATCCGCAGCAAGACGAAGGCGATGATCGTGGCCGCCGCGGCCAGCGCCAGGGGCAGCAGCGCATGTCCCGCGGCGCCGCTGTCCATCCGCAGGCTGTGTCCCGACGCCAGCGCGCGCATGTCTTCGACGCCCTGGCCCATATCGGTGGCCAGGCCGGTCAGGAAGTGCTGCACATTGTCGGCCATGCGTTCCTGCAGGCCGGGCTCGGCCGGCTGCGCGGGCGCCGGAGCGGCGGTGGCGGGGCGGGAGGATGCCGGCGGCTTGCTTCCCGCCGCCTGGGCCCGCAGCTCGTCCACCAGGGCTTTGCGCGCGTCGGGATTTTCCAGCAGGTCGGCCAGCGCCGCCGGGGTCAGCGCGGAGGCGGGCGCCGCCGCCGCTGCGGACGGTTGCAGCAGTCCCGCAGCCTGCGCTGGCCAGGAGTAGGATAGGCAACACAGCATCGCCGCCAGCAACAGGAATGCCAGCCAGGGCCGCTCCCGTCGGCGCCGCCAGAAGCTGGTGGCATGTCTTGGGGGCAGGAAAGAAATCGATGCTGTCGTTGCGGATCTAACCACTAGAGAGTCTCCTGTGATCTGGGCCAAGAAAAGCGGTGCGCGATCGCGATCGCAACGCCGCCGTAGATCCGATGATAAAGGCCCGTGGTTTCCCACAGTGTTCTGCGCCGCCAACGCGGCGCCTCGCGGGCGCCGCGCTTCCGCCTGTTCACAGGGCAGGCGGAGACGGTCCGACCTGTCGAAAAGGCCGGTTATTGCGGGCGCGCCGCCGATATGGCCTTTAGCTGCGAGCAGGTTTTTTCCTTGTCGGCTGCGCTCAACGTGGCCAACTGGCCTTTGGTGGTGGTGTAGGCCTGCGCAAACGCGGAATCAAAGTCCGCGGCCGAGAGACCCTGGGCGCCTGCCGCGGTTTTCTGCTGTTGCTTCATCTGGTCAAGCTGGGCGGCCGGATAGGCATTGCAGTACTCCGCGGCCGCGTGCATCTGTCCGCTCAGGGCGGCCAGGCTCGGCATCTGGCCGGGCGCTGCCTGCTGCGCAAGAGCGGCGCCGCTGCCCAGGGCGAGGACGGCGGCTGCCAAGACCGCCTTTTGGCGTGAAACAAGGGCGCAAGCTTGCTTGAAAGTCGGCAATTCAGGTCTCCAGTGCGTTAAGGGAATCATGTGCACGCCTGAAAGCCGGAAAGGCATATCAGTGGCGGGGAGCAATATGCCCTATTCATTGTTATGGACTTATGAACCCTTGAAACTAAATGTGTCGTTCAGTCCTGCCCTCCACAGGCGCGCGCGGTTTTGGGGGCTGCGGCGGGTGGCAAGCGACATCAGGTTTGGCGATTGTGGCGATTCCCCGCAGAATCCCGGCTTCGTCATCATTCGTTCCTGCCTTCATGGACACCTTCAACTACATGCGCGCCTTCCGGCGCATCGTGGAAATGGGCAGCCTAGCCAAGGCGGCCGAGGACCTGGATATGTCGTCCGCCGGCCTCAGCAAGCAATTGCGGGCGCTGGAAGCCCATCTGGGCGCGGTGCTTATCCAACGGACCACCCGCAAGATGAGCCTGACCGACACGGGCGCTGCCTATTACGCGGAATGCTGCCGGCTGCTTGATGAGCTGGATGCCCTGGAAAGGTCGGTCAAGCAGCAATCGCGGCTGGTCGCGGGACGGCTGCGCGTGAACGCGCCGGTGTCCTTTGCCTTGAGCGTGCTGTCGCCGCTGCTGGCGCGGTTTTTGCGCCAGTATCCCGAGCTGCGGCTGGACCTGGCGATGGAAGACCGTCTGGTCGACGCGGTGGGACTGGGCTTCGATGTGTCGATCCGGCTGCGGGCGCAGCTGGATGATTCCACGCTGATTGCGCGTCGGCTGGCGTCGCTGACGCAGGTGCTCTGCGCGGCGCCGTCATACCTGGACCGCCGCGGGCGGCCGGACGGTGTGCAAGCGCTGCATGGGCATGACGTCCTGAGCTATACCCTGGCCGAGGGGCCGGAGACCATGCCGGACGAAGACGGCGGCGCGCGGGCGGACCCGCTGGCCGGTTCCGCGCTGGTTCAGGTCAACAACAGCCTGATGCTGCGCGACATGCTGGAACACGGGCTGGGTATCGGCGCGCTTCCATCGTTTCTGGCCGCGCCCGCGATCGCCAGGGGTAAGCTGGTTCGCGTGCTGCCGGACCGGCCGGCCGCGCCGCGCCATGTCTATGCCGTCTATCCGACCAGTCGCCACCTGCAGCCCAAGGTCAAGGCCTTCGTGGATTTTCTGGCGGAGCATCTGCCCGCCGCCATGCGCGGCGATTCTTAACGGCCAGCGAATAAAGTCCTGCCGGCGGACACCTTACTCCCGCGCCGGCCCATCCTTAAGCTGGCGTCCATTGAAACGAGATGGATGCCAGCATGATTTCGACCCCCGACAATGCCTCTTCCGCGCCGCTGACCGTGGACTTCTTCCACGACGTGGTCTGCGGCTGGTGTTATGTCATGTCTCCCCGCCTGCGCCAGGTCGCGGCCGAACTGGGCATCGCCGTGCGCCAGCGCAGCTTTGTGTTGCAGGATACGCCCGAACAGATGTGCCAGGTATTTGGCTCGATGGAGCGCGCCAAGCAGGTGATCCTGGGCCATTGGGAAGCCTGCGCCCGCCACGACGACCGGCCCCGCATCGACGTCGAGGGCATGCGCGCCGAACCGTTCGACTATCCCAGCGGCATGGCGGGCGCCCTGGCATGCCAGGCCGCGCACCTGCTCGGCGGCGACGCGGGCCACTGGGACATGTTCGATGCAATACAGCACGCGCATCTGAGTCTGCACCGCAACGTCGGCGATAGCGCCGTGCTGTTGGACATCGCCACTGAACTCGGCCATGACCGTGACGAGTTCGCCGCCCACATGCACGGCCCTATGGCATTGCAGCGCGTGCAAGCCGACCGCGAGGCCGCTGCACGGATGGCCATCGATTCCATCCCCACGCTGATCGCCGGCCCGCACCGCGCCCGCCTGCGCACCATGTCGACTGTCGAGCTGCGGGACAGGTTGCTGGCGCTGATGCCGGCTCCGGCCCCGGTCTGATCGCTGGCACGTCTTCCTCATTCTCTTTCTTCTTCTCGTCCCTGCACGGGAAACTACGCACAAGGTGCACCATGACTATCCGCTACACCCAAAAATTGCTCGGCCTGGCGCTGGGCGCCGCCATCAGCTTCAACGCCCTCGCGCACGGCGCGCCCGCGCGGCCGCCCGCGCCGGGGCAGGAGGTTGGCATCAGTCCGTGGGGGCCGGACGATGAAATCGGCCGCCTCAATCTGATCACGCCGGAGTCGCGCGCCGCCGTCATGTCGCGCGTGGCGGGCGGCAAGGTTTATGACTTGGCCACGGAGTACTACGTGGGGATGCCCAGCTGGCAGGACGCCGGCGATCCGCATTATCAGTTCTGGATGACGCACACGCCGCGTGGCACGGAAGTGGACGACCCGATGGGCGTGGGCAAGGACATGAATGCCATGCGCAGCTACACAGGCACGGCATTCTCGATGTACAGCCACACGGGCACGCACATCGATGCGCTCAACCATTTCGGCATCCATGGCAAGATCTGGAATGGCTTTCGCGCCGACGAGCATCTGGGCGACCGCGGCTGGAAGCGCACGGGGATCGAGAAATTCCCGCCGTTGGTGGCGCGTGGCGTGTTGATCGACGTGGCCGCGCTCAAGGGGGTGGACATGCTGCCCGACCAATACCGCATCACCCGACAGGACTTGAAGGCTGCCTTGGCGCGCCAGAAGACCGAGCTGCGCGAAGGCGACATCGTCCTGATCCGCACGGGCCGCATGAAGTTGTACAACGATCCCGCCGCCTACATGGCCAAGCCGCCGGGCATGGGGCTGGACGCGGCGCGCTATCTGGTCGAGGAAGGAGGCGCCATGATCCTGGGCGCGGACAATCTCAGCTTCGAGACTTTCCCCTCCGAGGTCGCCGACGACTATGTGCCGTTGCATACCTATCTGCTGGCGCAAAAGGGCGTGCCCATCATCGAGTTGGCGGCCCTGGACGAATTGTCGCGCGACAAGGTCTATGAATTTGCCTTCATCGGCGGACCGCTCAAGATCCGAGGCGGCGATGCCGCGCCGCTGCGCCCGGTGGCGATGCCCTTGCGGTGAGGGACTGGGGGCGCACGCTTTTCGCTGACGTTCATGCGCTTGCTGACTTGCTGCGCTTGACCATTGCCTGGATGGTCTCCATCAACTCGTCGCGCGCCTGTTCCACGCTGATGTCATGCGTGACGGCGGCATGCGCCAGGCCGTCGGCCGCGCCGAGCATCGCCCACATGCTGGCGGGCGGAATGCCGGCCGGGCCGGCGTAAGGCGCCAGGATGGCCTGGCATTTCTTGATGAAGGCCTGCTGGTACCGATGTTTGACCGCAGCCAGTTCCGGCGAGCCGCCCAGGGCCGCCAGCACGCCGGGAATTTCACGCCCTTGGGTCATGACGCATTCTATGTAGCCGGATGCGATGACCCGGGCCTTTTCCTTCAGGACGGGTTTGCTGGCGGCGATGGCGGCGTCGATCAACGCCGTCTGGCGGACATCGAAGTCCTGATACAGCGCGACCAGCAGCCCGTTGCGTGTGGCGAAGTGGTCATAGGCAACGGGTTTGGTGACGCCCGCTTCCGTGGCCAGTCGTCCCAGGGTCAGGGCGTCGGTGCCTTCGTCGCGGATCAGTTTCCAGGCGACGTCCAGCAGCTGGCGCTGCCGCTCGTCCTTGGACAAGCGGCGATGAGTGGCTGCTTTGGCGACGCCCGGTGTTTGTATGGTCATGGTTCGACTACCTCCTCGCGGATTACAGCACGCGAAGCGAAAACCTTCTCGCCCACCGTGCGGGCGGTAGCGAGGTGCGCGGCGGGAAAGCCGGCGTCCGACGGCAGCAGCAGTTCCGACGTCGCCACGCTGGCGCCGCAGTAGCCGAAGATGCCGTGGTCGATCTGGGTTTTCATCGCGCCGAAGTAACCGTGGCGGGCATAGGTGCGCTGGTTAGCACCTCCGAGGGCGATCAGATGCACTTTGAGGCGCTGCAGTTTCTTGACCAGCTTGCCGTCCGTATCGTCGTAGGCCCAGCCTTGCGTGAAGACGCGGTCGATCCAACCCTTAAGCAGCCCCGGAAAAGACCACCAATACACCGGATAGACCAGTACCAGGGCATCCGCGCGTTCCAGGCGCGCGTGCTCTGCGGCGATTTCCGGCAGCGGCTCTGCCTTGCCTTGGGCGAGCAGCACGTCCCGTTGCGTGAAACCGGGGTCGAATCCTTCCGCGGTCAGGTCCGCGATCTCGAAAGTATGCCCCGAGCCGGAAGCGGAAATTCCTTCCGCTACCTGTCTTGCGACCGCATGAGTGAGCGAGGCGGGATCGGGGTGTGCGACAACGATGAGCGCGTGCATGGCTATCCACTCCATTGATAGTTAACCTACCAATAGTAACCTACTATTGGTAGGTTGTAGACTGGACGTGCAGTGTCAAGCCCTGCGAGCGGATTGCGATGAAGGAATGCCGGAGAGGCCGGCCTTGTGCCTAGTGGCTGGGAATCTGCGCCAGTACCAATTGTGTTGTCTGGCGCAAGTGCTGGGCCAGCAGTTCGGCGGCGGTGTCGGCATCGCGGGTCAACGCGGCTTCCAGCAGTTGCCGGTGCTCGTCAGCCACGTTGCGTTCCTTGCCCTTCTTCGGGGCCGTTGCGCTTTTAGCACCGGTATTGCGTTGCACGGACAGGTAGCGGTAACGCGCGGTCTGATCGCGCAGCAGTTCGGCGATAGCAATGAGCGACTTCGAATCGCTGCCGCTGATCAGTGCCGAATGGAAGGCGGAATGCGCTTGTTCCCATTCGGCGGATAGCCCCGATCCGTCGGGCGCATGCAGGGGCAGGCGGCTCAGGCGGTAGTGCGCGCCCGCCAATCGCTCTTCCCAGTCCAGGCTGCCGCGCGCAATGGCGCGGCGCAGCGCTTCGCATTCGATGTGGATCCGGGTTTCGGTGATGTCGAGCAATTCTTCCGCCGAGACGTCGGCCACGCGGAAGCCGCGCTGGTCTTCCGCGACCACGAATCCGCTGGTGGCCAGGCGCGAGAGCGCTTCCCGCAGCGGGATGGCCCCGCTGTCGTAGCGTTCGCAGAGATCCTTGATGCGCAGGCGTGCCCCTGGGGGCAGGTGGCCCGTGATGATGTCTGCGCGGATGTCATTGGCCAGGGCCGATGCCGCAGTCCGGAATGGGGTCGAGGCGGAAGTCATGCGAAACGATAAGGTTTTTATCTATGAAGCTCAAGTTATCCAGGGAAAACCAGAATATATATATTTTTTAGGATTACATATTCTTCGGTCAGCCCTCACCATCAGGAGATCACGTGAAACTGGCCACCCTACAAATCGACGGCGCGCCGTGCGCCGCCGCTCTCGTGCAAGGCCGCCTGGCGCTGCTTGCCGCTCCCGGCACCGACCTGGGCGCGCTGCTGCGCCAGGGCAAGACGCTGACGGACCTGGAACGCCTGGCCGCCGCGGCCACGCAGTTCGTCGATCCCGACCGCGCGACCTTCCTATCGCCCTCGATCGAACCGCCCAAGATTCTCTGTGTCGGCCTGAACTACGCGGACCACACCAAGGAAAGCCCGTACGCGCAGCCTGATTACCCGACGCTTTTCCTGCGGGTGTCGACGAGCCTGGGCGCCCACGATGCCGTCGTGGAGCGTCCCGCGCTCAGCGATACGCTGGATTTCGAGGGCGAGATGGTCGTGGTCCTGGGCAAGGGCGGGCGCAGGATTTCCAAGGAACAGGCGTTGGACCATGTGTTCGGCTACGCCGTGGGTAATGAAATCTCGGTGCGCGAATACCAGTTCAAGTCGCCGCAATGGACGGTGGGCAAGAACTTCGACGGCACGGGTACCTGGGGGCCATACGTGGTCACGGCGGACGAGTTGCCGGCGGGCGGAAGCGGGTTGCGGATCGAGACCCGCCTCAATGGCGAGACGATGCAGTCGTCCAACACCCGTGACATGCTGTTCGACGTGGCCACCGTGATCTCGACGGTCAGCGAGGCCATCACCCTGCAGGCCGGGGACATCATTTTTTCCGGGACACCCGCGGGCGTCGGCTTCGGCCGCACACCCAAGCTGTACATGAAGGACGGCGACACCGTCGAAGTCGATATTGAACGCATCGGCGTGTTGCGCAACCGCATCCGCGACGAAGTCTCCGCCGCCTAGGCAGTTCGCCACGCATCCAGAGGCCTCGGCGCCATTCATGGCGCCGAGGTGCGCAGCCCCGCTCCCTTCCAGGAATTCCAGACATGCGTACCGTAGCTTCCGTTGTGAACCGATCCGTGACGAGTCCCGCGCGCCGGCGCTGGGCGAAACTGCTGTTGGCGGCCGGGCTGGCCTCCAGTCTGGGCGTGGCCAGCGCCGCGGACTGGCCGGCGAGGCCCGTGAAGATCGTGGTGCCGTTCGCGGCAGGCGGGACCACCGACCTGATCGCGCGGTTGATCGCGACGCCTATGTCGCAGCAGCTGGGGCAAGCGGTGGTGGTCGAGAATCGTCCGGGCGTGGGCGGCCTGCTAGGCGCCGATGCCGTCGCAAAGGCGGCGCCAGACGGCTATACGCTGTTGATGGCCAATATCTCCTACCCGCTGGCCGCGCTGGTGGCGCAGGGGGCGAAGCGGCTGAACTTTGATCCCTTGGCCGACCTGCGCAGCGTGAGCGTGGTGGCGAACGTGCCGCTGGTCATCACGTCCACGCCTTCGGTGCCGGCGCGCAATCTGCGCGAGTTCGCGGACCTGCTCAAGCAGAATCCCGCCACCCACTACGCCTACGGTTCGACGGGCCCAGGCTCCTACATCCACGTATTCGGCGTATGGTTCCAGGAGCAGACCGGCGCCGCCATGACGCACGTGCCGTTCAAGGGCGCGGCGCCCCTGAAGAGTGAAATGCTTGCGGGCCGCATCCAGATGGGCGGCGACCAGTTGTCTTCATCGTTGAGCGACATCCGGGCCGGCTCCTTGACTGCGCTGGCCGTCACGTCTCCGCAACGTTCGCCATCCCTGCCTGACGTACCCACAGCCAGTGAGCTGGGTTTTACCGGTATCGACACCGAGGGATGGAACGGTCTACTTGTGCCGGCACAGACGCCCGATGCCGTCGTGGCGCGTATACGCGAGGCGGTGGCCAGTGCCGTCCAGCAGCCCGCGATCCGCCAACGTCTTGCCGAGCTGGGGGCCGAACCAAGCGGGTCCAGCCCCGACCAGATGAGCGCACTGCTGAAAGGGCAGTTCGCCCAATTCGGCCCTATGGTTTCACGCCTTCAACTCGAGTGACGACGTTGCGGGACACTGATCGCCGGCGGCGTCTCACCGTCCAACGAGTCCAACCAGAAAGGCCAGCAATGAGAGCGTTGCTTAGCGGCGTTGCCGCATGTCTGCAGTCCCTGATCGGCGTCCTGGCGTTCACTCCTGGGCACGCGCAGGCCGACGCGCCGCCTGTTTCCATTGTCGTTCCACAACCGGTGGGCAATCCCACGGATGGTGTCGCTCGCAAGCTGCAGCCGCTGCTGCAGGCCGCGCTGGGCAGAACCGTCATTGTGGAGAATCAACCTGGGGCGGGCGGCTCGATCGGCACGCAACGGGTGCTGAACGCGCCGGCGGATGGGCGCATGTTGTTGATCGCGTCCCAGACCGAACCCATCCTGACGCCTGCCACGATGCAGCATGTGAAGTATCGGGCCGAAAACCTGCGCGCCGTGGCGGTGGTGGCGCGCCTGCCCTACATCCTGACCGGTAGCAATGCGCTTGCGGCCAGGAACCTCGATGAACTGACCCAGCTCGCGCGGAACCAGGGGGACAAGGGGCTGAACTTCGGCCATATCGGCCCGGGTTCGATGATTCACCTATTGGGGGAGCAATGGGCGCGGCAAAGTGAATTCAAACTTAATCATGTCGTCTATCGCGGTGTGCCGCCGGTCACGCAGGATCTGATGGGCGGACAGATAGAGTTGAGCTTCCTGCCCCTGGGCGGCTCGACGCTGGACCTGATCGAGTCGGGGCGCATACGGGCCTACGGCACGACTGGCGCCTCGCCGAGCCCAAAGTTGCCGCAAGTTCCGTCCCTCTCGGCGTCCAGCGTAAAGCTGCGGGATTTCGTGTACGGGACCTGGATAGCCTTCCTGGTGCCGGCCAAGACGCCGGATGCGACTGTCGCCAGCCTTAACCGCGCGATCGTCCAGGCCATGGAAGACGCAGCGTTTCGCGAGTATGTTGTTTCGACCGGAATGGAGCTGGCCGCGCAGAATACTCTGGCGGACCTGCGCGACTTCTATGCAACGGAGACGGCCCTGTATGAAGGCCTGGCGCGGAAAGTAGCCGTCGAGCAGTAAATGCAGGGCATGCGGGCCAAAACAGAACAAGATTCCTGGAGACAGACATGCAATCGAATGCGCAGACAGCGCCGCTCGCCGTGCACTCGGTGGATGAGTTCGTGTTCAGCGTTCCCGATATCGAAGAGGCCAGGCGCTTCTATTCGAACTTCGGCCTGGATGTGCGGGATGAAGGCGAATACCTGGCGCTTTACACCCATGGTCATCCGCAACGCTGGGCGCGTATCCGGCAAGGGGACCGCAAACGCCTCCTGTGGCTAAGCATGGGGATCCACGCCAGCGACGCGGAGCGCTTCGCCGCGCACCTGGACAGCCAGGGCATTGCGCGCATCGCCGCGCCGCCGGGCGCCGATCCCGGCGGGCTCTGGATCGAGGCTCCCGACGGGCTGGCCTTGCAGCTGCGGATCGCCCGCAAGTCCTCGCCATCGGCTCCCGCGCCGCAAGAACCGCGCCAGGCCAGCGGCAACGCCGGCCGCGCGCCTGCGCGCAGCCAGGTGCGCCAGGTCAAGCCGCTGTACCTGTCGCACATCTTGCTGTTCAGCGCCGACGTGGTCGGCGCGACCCGGTTCTACGTCGACGCGCTCGGCCTGCGTGTGTCGGACATTTCGGGCGATGTGATCGCCTTCATTCACAGTCCGCACGGCAGCGACCATCATCTGATCGCGCTGGCCAAATCCCATGGCCTGGGCCTGCATCACAGCAGCTGGTGCGTGTCGTCCATCGATGCGGTGGGACTGGGCATGGAGCAGATGGGGGCGGCGGGTTACGCGGAGGGCTGGGGGGTGGGCCGCCATGTACTGGGCTCCAACTACTTCCGTTATGTGCGCGATCCTTGGGGCAGCTACGCGGAGTATTCATACGACATCGACTACATCGCCGAAGGGCAGCAGTGGCCGTCGGGAGATTATCCGCCGGAGGATTCGTTGTACGTGTGGGGCCCGGCATTGCCGTCGGACTTTATCGTCAATTACGAGGGGGATGCCTGAGCAACGCGGCTGCGCTCCCGAACGGGGATGGCAGCCGCGTCCGCCGCCTAGCTGATGGCGTTCATGCCCAGGATCTCGCGTCCGGCGATCAGGGTCTGGATCTCCGTCGTGCCTTCCGGAATCATGCCGCCGCGGGTGTCGCGGAAGATGCGTTCGATCGGATACTCCTCCGAATAGCCCAGGCCGCCATGCACTTGCAACGCCATGTTTGCCACTTCGTGGGCGGCTTCGGTTGCGTAGAGTTTGGCGATGGAGCAGGCCTGGCGCACGTCCTTGCCGGCTTGCAGCGCGTGGGCGGCGCGCATGCCCAGGGCGCGCGCCGCTTCGACGCGAACCGTCATGTCGACGATATGCTTTTGCACGAGCTGGAAGCTGCCGATGGGGCGGCCGAACTGCTCGCGCTGCCTGGCGTAGTCGGTGGACAGATCCAGCGCTGCCTGCGCCGCGCCAACGGCGCCCATGGCGATGTTCAGCCGCGCGGCGTCCAGGCCCTTGAGCGTGCCGGAGAGCGCCGCGCCCTCAACGCCGACCAGGTTTTCCTTCGGGATGCGCACATCCGTGAAACCCAACTCGGCAGTGCCGGTGCAGCGCAGCACCATGGTGTCGAGCTTGCGGACGTCATAGTTGGCAAGCGCGCGTTCGACGATGAATGTAGACAGCTTGCCTTCGCAGGTAGGGCTGAAGCTGCGCGCAACCACCATGACGAAATCCGCGTCGCAGCCATTGGTGATCCATAGCTTGCGGCCGTTGATGACCCATTCGTCGCCGACCAGCTCGGCCCGGGTCTGGATGCCGGCGATATTGGAGCCGGTATTCGGTTCCGTCAGCCCGGTGCAGGCCTTGAGGCGGCCGGCCATGAGCGGCTTCAGGTACTTCTCCTTTTGCGCGGGCGTTCCGTGCGCGGCCAGGCGCTTGATGGAGCCGTTGGTGATGTTGACGATGGTGCGCAAGGAGAGCCAGTGGTATCCCAGCTCTTCCATCATCATGGCCCACGTCGGCATGTCTATGCCGTGCCCGCCTTCCTCTTCCGGCAGGTTGCCGCCCAGGTAGCCAAGTTCCGCCAGCTTGGGCATCAGGTCGAACGGAAACGTCCGCGCCTTCTCGTGCTGCGCCACGATGGGCACGACTTCCGCCTGCATGAAGCGGCGGATGCTGTCCCGCAGCGCTTCTTGTTCTGGCGTCAGGTCAATGTTGCTCATGCCCTTACTCCATCTTCAGATTGGCGCGTTCCACCAGGTCTCGGGTGGCCTCGCGATGCTCCGCCCAGAACTTGGCGAACGCCTCGGGCGAACTGCTGACCAGCGGCGTGGCGATGCGTTCGAAGCGTTCCTGCACGATCGGCATGGCGGCCGTGTCTTCGAGGGCGCGCGCGAGCTTGTCAATGATGGGCTTGGGCGTGCCGGTGGGGACGACCACCGCCTGCCAGGTGGTGACCTTGAAGCCGGGCACGCCGGATTCGGCGATGGTGGGCAGGTCTGGCAGATCCTTGACGCGGGTGGCGCCACTGACGGCCAGGGGCCGCAGCATGCCGTCTTTGATGTAGGGGAGGGAGCTGGAGCGGCTGTCGATCATGAACGTCAGCCGTCCGGCGATCAGGTCTTGCAGCGCGGGCGCGCTGCCTTTGTACGGCACGTGCGTGAGCTTGGTGTTCAGGGCCAGCGCGAGGGAGGACGCCGCGGTGTGCGCCGAACTGCCGTAACCGGGTGAGCCATAGGTCAGCGTGGCCTGCTTGTCCGCCTTGATGGCCGCGATCAGGTCCGCCATGGTCTTGTAGGGCGAATCCTTGGGTACCACGACCACCAGGGGCGAATCCGTCAGTTGGGCGACGGGCGCGAAGGCCTGGGCGGGATCGACCTTCAGGTCCTTGTACAGGTACTGATTGACGGCGATGGTGGCCGCATTGGTCCAGAGGATGGTGTAGCCGTCGGCGGGAGCGCTGGCCACGGCCAGCAGCGACAGATTGCCGTTGGCGCCAGGCTTGTATTCCGGGATGACGGGCTGGCCCAGCTTCTTGCTGAGCTCGTCCTGCATCATTTTGAACGCGATATCCGAAGGTCCTCCTGGCGCAAACCCGATCACCGCGCGTATCGGCTTGTCCGGCCATTCCGCGGCGGAGGCCGCCGTTGCGAAGCCCGCGGCCAGCAGAACTGCCGCAACCATCTTGCTGAACTCCATTCCTGTCTCCTGTTTTTTTGGATTGAACGCGCTCGCGACGCGCGGGACGGACTCTTGCCTGGTCCGTTTGTAATTCGCATAACGAATTAATAATTCGTTTAATGAATTGATAATACTGCGCCGGTTTTCACGCCGCAATAAGGGTTGTGAATTGGCGAGAGAGCGCGCGTTACGCGGCAATGAAAAATCCCTGCCGCGCTTTGGGGGCGGGGCAGGGATGAGAGGGGGAAGGACGCCGCTGGCGCGGGAAGCTTCAGGCGGAATCGACCATGCGCCGGAAGCGCGCGCTGGCCTGCATGCATTCCTGCTGCAGCCGCCGCACGATGCTTTCCACGGGCTCGATGCAGCGCGCAAAGCCCACCGCGGGGCCCATCGACAGCATGCCTTCTTCGTGCAGGCCAGCTTGATAGGCAAGCGCCTGAGTGCGTTCGCCGCTGATCAGCTCGCCGAAGTCCGCATAGCTGTTCGCGCCCGCCTGTTCCAGGGCGGCGACTTTGCGGGCGTTTTCGTTGTCGAGGATGCGCCAGGTGTCGCCCAGGCCGCCAAGCACGGTGCGAGTGCCGTGTTCGTTGGTGGCGACCACCCGTTGCTTATAGGCGTCATGCGCAGGCGTTTCCTGGGCTGGCGTGAAGACGCTGCCCATGACCACCGCATCGGCGCCCAGTGCCAATGCCGCGGCGATCTGCCGCCCATGCCCGATGCCGCCGCCCAGCGCCAGCGGAATGTGCAGCTGTTCAAGGGCGTAGGCGCCGTTGAGGAAAGTTGGCAGCTGGTTGCTGCCGGGGTGGCCGCCTTCTTCCATGCCGACAAGGGTGATCGCGTCCACGCCCATGTTCTGCGCGGCGACGGCATGGCGCACGTGCGCGCATTTGTGGATGACGATGGCGCCGGCCTCGCGTATGGCGGGTAGCAAGGGAGCGGGCGGCAGCCCCGCCGTTTCGAAGAGGCGTACGCCTTCGTCGAGCGCGATGCGCAGGCGGGTAAGCATGGCGTCATTGCGGGCGGCGCGGCGCGACAGCGTGAGATTGACGCCGAAGGGCAGGCCGTCCGTCAGCGCGGCGCAGTCGCGCAGCGCCTGCCTGAAATCTTCATCCGTGCGCGAACTGCGCGCGGTAATGAATCCCATGCCTCCAGCGCGCACCATGGCCGCTACCAGGCGCGCATCGGACAGCCACATCATGCCGCCAAGCAGCAAGGGCCAACGTATGCCCATCAATTCCGTGATGCGGGTGGGCCAGCTTTGGGGAATGGCGGGCACGCGGGCCGGCGCGAGGGGCGGCGTCACACATGCCTCCCCATCAGCAGTATGGGTTGGAGTTCGCGCGCCAGCTGCTGCAGCGTAGGGCCGGCTTCATCGAGCATCAGTGCGCGGGGCAGCAGCGCCGCGGGACCGCCGCAACTGACGACATAGCGTTCGCCGGCGGGCAGGTCGATCGCGGCGGCGACTGTGTTGATCTGATAGGCGGGACGCTCGTGATAGACGAAGCCGCGTTCGGGGTACAGCGCGATGGCATCCGCGATGGCTTGCTGTTCCGCCGTGTCTCCGGCTTTGCCGGAGGCGCGGGCTTCCTGCAGCAGCGCGTCGCGTTCCTCGGCCGAGCAGCAGGCCAGGTAAGCCCAGCCGATCGCGCTGTGGAACAGCGGAATGCGTGAACCCACGCGCAGGTTCATCAGCAGGGGCGAGTTCCCCTGGCAGCGCAGGAGGTAGACGATGCTGTCGCCGTCGCGCCGGCCCAGAGCCACAGCCACCTGATAGCGGTCTGCCAAGGCCTGGAGCATGGGCCGGATGACGTCCAGCGCTTCTTGGCCTGCCAGCGCCGAGCCGCCCAGCGCAATGGCGGCGATGCCCAGTTGCAGCTTGTCCTTGCCGGGCACGGCAGCAAGGAACCCTGTTTTCTGCAAGGTATGGCACAGGCGCCAGACGGTGGGCTGGGCCAGGCCGGTCAGATGGGCCAATTCCGTCGTGCCCAGCATGCGCCGTTCGGCGCTGAAGCAGCGAAGGATGTCCAGCCCGCGAGCAAGCGCGGTGACGAATTGGCGGTCGGGTTCGGCGGATTCTTCGGTGGCGTCCTGCTTGGGCGCGCGGGATGAGGCTCTTGACACGGGCAAGCTCCTTTTTTATGATCAATTCACTAAATGAATTATAAATTCGCATAGCAAATTATGCAAGATCAGGAGGACGATGTGAGCGGTGAGCAGGATTGTGCGCTCCAGGCCCAGGGCGTGATGGCCTGGCCGGGCGTTTGCCATTGGGGCGCCAATGCCCTGGCGCGGACCTTGGGTGCCGCCGGCACGCGCCTGCGGCTACCGCTCGTGGTGACCGACGCCGGCACCTGGGGGGCGGTGGGCACTCGCGTGGAGGCGGCGCTTGCGGCCGTGCCAGGACTGCAATGGCACGTCTATGACGGGGTAGTGCCCAATCCCGCCATGGCGCAGGTGCGGGCCGCGCTGCGCTCGGCCCGCGAGTTGGGTTGCGCCACCGTCATGGCCGTCGGCGGCGGCAGCGCCATCGACGTGGCCAAGGCGGTTTACGCCTGCCTGGCGGGCGGACTGGATGCCGAGGACCTGCAGGAGCCCAGCGGACAGGCCTGGCTGGCCGCCGCCGCCCACGCGGCCGATCCTCTCTTTATTGCCGTTCCCACCACCTCGGGCACTGGCAGCGAAAGCAGTTCGGCGGCGCTGATCCAGGGCGACGACGGACGCAAACGGCTGATCCGTTCCAATCGCGCGCGGCCGTCCCTGGTGGCGTTGCAGCCAGACTTGACGCTCAGCCTGCCGCCACGCCCCACAGCGCAAGGCGGCTTCGACGCGGTGCTGCATGCGCTGGGCGCGTGGATCAATACCGATCCATCGCCGGTTGGCAAGGCGATGGCGCTGCAGGCACTGCGCCTGTGCATGCGGACGCTGCCCGACGTGCTGCGCGCGCCGGACAGTCTGCGCGCGCGCGCCGACATGCAGATGGGCGCCTACATGGCGGGGCTGGCCATCGGCATGAGCAAGGTGGACGCCGTGCACGCCATGTGCACGCCATTGGAGTCGCGCGTCCACATGGCGCATGCGGAAGTACTGGGTCCGATCTTCAGCGTGGTGGCGCGCCATACGGCGCAGACCGCCGCCGCACCCTACGCCGCGGCCGCGCGCGCGCTGGGTATCGCCGCCACAGGCAACGATCACCAGGACGCCACGGCGCTGATCGAAGCGGTCGAGTCTCTGGCGCGGCTGGCGGGTATTCCGCTGCGTTTCGCGGATTTGACGCTGTCGGAACAGGATGCTGGCTTGCTTGCAAGCCAAGCCATGCTGAGCGCTTCCATGCCCATCAATCCGAGGGTCCTCGCGCCCGCAGAAATCCAATCCCTATACCTGCAAATGGCCGCGTAAGGAGCGCCCGCATGGATGTCATTGATTCCCGTCCCTATGATCTGCTGATCGGGGAAAGCTGGCGCGCAGGCGCCGAAGGCCGCACGTTCGATACCTTCAATCCTGCAACGGCGCAGGTGCTTGCCCGCGTGCATGAGGCGTCGGCGGCCGACGTCGACGCCGCGGTGCAAGCCGCGCACGCCGCCTACGAAACGCATTGGCGCCGCACCACGCCTGCCCACCGCGGCAAGCTGTTGCGGCGGCTGGCCGAGCTGTTCGAGCGTGACCGAGAAAAACTGGCCTGGATCGAAACGCTGAACGTGGGCAAGCCCATCACGCATTCGCTGGATTCGCTCAAGGGCATGCCGGCATCGCTGGAGTACTTCGCGGGCATCATCCCGGCCCTGCGCGGCGAGACCATCCCCGTGGGCAACGTCGACGTGCTCAATTTCACGATCCGCGAGCCGCTGGGCGTGTGCGCGCTCATCATGCCGTGGAATTATCCGATGACCCTCACGGTCAACAAGCTCGGCCCGGCACTGGCCGCGGGCAATACGGTGATCCTCAAACCGTCGGAGGTGACGCCGCTATCCAGCATGGCATTGGCCCGGCTGTTCGAGGAAGCGGGATTTCCGCCGGGGGTCATCAACGTGGTCAACGGACCGGGCGCCACGGTGGGCGAGCGGCTGGTCACCCATCCGCTGGTGTCGCGGGTCTCGTTTACCGGAGGCACGGTGACGGGAGCGCGCATCCAGGCGGCCGCGGCGGCCGACGTGAAGCGGGTCACGCTGGAACTGGGCGGCAAGTCACCGCTGATCGTGTTCGAGGACGCGCCGCTGGACAAGGCGGTCGCCGTGGCCGCGGGGGACCTCATCAAGAATTCCGGCCAGGTGTGCATTGCCTGCACGCGGTTGCTGGTGCAGGAATCCGTGCGCGAGGAGTTCCTGGGCTTGTTGCAGCAGCGCCTGGACGCCGTGCGCATCGGTGCACCCACGGACCCGGCCACCGAGATGGGGCCCCTGGTCAGCGCCGCGCAGAAACAGCGGGTCGAGAAGTACGTGGGGTTGGCGGCGGAAGAAGGCGCGCTACCTGCGCGCTACGGCCAGATGAAACTGGAAGCCGATACGGCCCGAGGCTATTTCGTGCCGCCTACGCTGCTGCTGAACTCCCATGCGCGGATGCAAAGCGCGCAGGACGAGATATTCGGCCCGGTCCAGTCCCTTATCGGCTTTCGCGACGAGGCAGAGGCCCTGCGCATTGCCAACGACACGCGCTACGGCCTGGCCGCGGTGCTGTACACGCGCGACGGGGGCCGGGCCCTGCGCATGGCGCGCGGCCTGCAGTCGGGCAGCGTCGCCATCAATACCGGCCTGCGCACGTCGTTCGACGCGCCGTTCGGCGGCTACAAGCAGTCCGGAATCGGCAAGGAACGCGGGCTGGAAGCCATCTACGAAAACACGCAACTCAAGAACGTCAAGTACGACACCACCATCTAGCGCGTCAGCGGCTAGCAACGGAGACAACATGAAATTCATCGTCAAGCTGGCCTCGGGCTTCGCGGCCTGCATGCTGGCCGCGGCCGCGCATGCCGCGTGGCCGGACAGGCCCATCCGCATGGTCATCGGTTTTGCACCGGGCGGCGCGTCGGACATCGCTTTCAAGATGGTGCAGGACGAGCTTTCGAAAAAGCTCGGACAGCCGGTGGTGCCGATCTACAAGCCGGGCGCCAACGGCAACATCGCCAACCAGGCCGTAGCCACGGCCGAGCCTGACGGCTACACCGCGCTGTGGGCCAATGTGGGGCCGCTGGCGATCAATACCTATCTCTACAAGGGAGTGGAACTCGATCCCGGCAAGGCTTTTGTTCCGGTGACGCAATTGACCGATTCGCCCCTGGTCGTGGTGGTGCCGAAGTCGTCGCCGTTTCAGACCATGGAGGACCTGGTGCAGGCCGCCAGGAAGCCGGACTCAGGACTGTCGTATGGATCGGCTGGCCATGGCAGCTCCATGCACGTGGCCGGCGCCGCGCTGTCGTTGGCCTTGGGCGCGCCCATGACGCACGTGCCCTACAAGGGCAGCGCGCCCGCTTTGCAGGACCTGATCGCCGGACGCTTGTCCTTCATGGTGGACAGCCGCTCCACCACCGCACCCTTCATCAAGGAAGGCACCCTGCGCGCGCTGGCGGTCAGCGGCGACCAGCGCGTGTCCGACATGCCGGACGTGCCGACCGTAGCCGAGTCCGGCGTGCCCGGCTTCAAGGTGACTACCTGGCAGGCCGTGGTCATGCCGGCCGGGACGCCCCAGCCCATCGTCGACAAGTTCTCCGCTGCGCTGCGCGAAACGCTGCAAATGCCGGAAGTACGGGAGCGCTTTGCACGCATATACACGCCCTTGGTGGGGAGCTCGCCGGAAGCCTTCGCGGCGTTCTGGGCCAAGGAAAGAGCCGGCGCCAAGACCCTGGTGGAGCAAGCCCGGTTGCAGGTCGATTGACCGCCGGGCCCAGCCGGGCCGCGCGCGGCAGGAACATTGAAACTTGAATGGAATGGCATCATGGATCTGGAATTGAACGGTTGCACCGCATTCATTACGGGCGGCGCGGGCACGCTGGGCATGGCAATGGCCAGGCGCTTCGTGCAGGAAGGCTGCAACGTGGTGGTGTGCGACGCCAATGAAGCGGCGATCGAATCCGCCTGCGAGGAATTGTCGGCCCTGGGCGGTCAGGTGCTGGGCGTGCGCGCCGACGTGACGAACAAGGACGATGTGGGCCAAGCCGTGCAGCAGGCGGTAGAGCGCTGGAAAAAGGTCGACATCCTGGTCAACAACGCGGGTTTCGCGCGCGACCGCTATCTGACCAAGATGTCCGAGGAAGATTGGCACGCGGTGCTGGACGTGACGCTGCAGGGGGCCTTCCATTGCTCGCGGGCGGTCCTGCCGCTGATGATGGAACAGCGCTTTGGCCGCGTCATCAATATTGCTTCGCGCGCTCACCTGGGCAATCCCGGGCAGACCAATTATTCGGCCGCCAAGGCCGGCCTGATCGGCTTCACGCGGTCGCTGGCGCTGGAATCCGGCAAGTTCGGCATTACCGCCAATGCGGTTGCCCCCGGCGTCATTTCGACTCCGCGCATGCAGAAGCGGCCCGACTACCAAGAGCTGACCGAACGCGCCAAGACCAACACGCCGGTCGGCCGCCTGGGAGACCCCGCGGACGTGGCCGCCACGGTTGCCTTCCTGGCGTCCCGGCTGGCCGGCTTCACCACGGGCGAGACCGTGCACGTAACCGGAGGACGCTACGCATGAGCACGCCATTCGATCTGGACGAGCATCTGGGCCGTCGCCTGTACTTCGAGGATCTGGCTTCCGGGCAGTGCTGGGAAAGCCCGCGCCGCACGGTCACCGAAGCCGACGTGGTGCAATTTGCCGGCTTGTCCGGCGACTACAACGCGCTGCATACGGACGCGGTGTTCGCCGCCAGCCATCCCTTCGGCCAGCGCGCCGCCCACGGCATGCTGACCCTGGCCATCGCCTCGGGGCTGACCACTCGCATGCCCGTGTACCGCTTGATGGATGGTACCCGCCTGGCCTTGACGGAACTGCGTTGCCAGTGGCGTAAGCCTGTGCTTATCGGCGACACCATCCACGTCGAACTGAGCATCGGCGAAAAGGCGCTGTCGCAGAAACGTCCCGGCACGGGCCGCGTGACCATGCTGCGCACGGTCAAGAACCAGAATGGCGAGATCGTGGTGGAGTCGGAATGGACCACCCTGATGAAATGCCGGCAGGAGGCGAAATGAGCGTGAGTCCGTCCCAGTTCGATCCCGACGTCCGTTTCGACGATCTCGTGGCGCTGACGCAGCCGCGGTCGGTCATGATCGTGGGCGCGTCCACCACGCCGGGCACGCTGGGCCACACCACGGTGGTCAACGTGCTGGAGCATTCGGATTTCGACGGCGAGGTGCATCTGGTCAATCCCAAGGGCGGAGAGCTTTTCGGCAAGCCCTTGCACGCCAGCGTGGCGGCGGTGCCGGTCCAGGGCATCGATGTGGCCTTGCTGCTGGTGCCGGCCGAGTCCGCCGTTGCCACGCTGCGCGCCTGCGCAGAGAAGGGCGTGCGCTACGTCATCGTGTTCACGGGCGGGTTCGCCGAGCTTGGCGTCGCGGGGCGCACGGTCGAGGCCGAGATGCTGGCCGTGGCCCAGGGTAGCGGCATGCGCCTGTACGGGCCCAACTGCGCGGGCATGACCATGTTGGCGCCACGCCTGGGCCTGACCTTCTCCACTGAATTTCGCAACGACGGCAGGACGGGCAGGCTCTCGCGCATCGGCCTGGTGACGCAAGGGGGCGGACTGGGCCGGTCGCTGATGCAGGGCAATGAGCGCGGCGTGTGTTTTTCGCGCTGGTTTTCCACTGGCAATGAGCTGGACCTCGACAGCGCTGATTTCATCAATTGGCTGGCGCAGGACCCCGGCACCGACCTGATCTGCGCAGTCATGGAAGGCATACGCAGCGGCCCCCGTTTCATCGCGGCCGCGGCCGCCGCGCGCCGAGCGGGCAAGCCGTTGATCGCGTTGAAGATCGGCCGCTCGGATTTCGGCAAGAAGGCGGCGCAGTCGCACACCGCATCGCTGGCGGGCGAAGATGCTGTCAACGATGCAGTGTTCTCGCAGTACGGCGTCATCCGCGTGGAGGACCTGGACGAGCTGTTGGATGTGGCCAGCCTGATGTCGCGGGTGGGGGTGCGCAGCCTGCGCAACATCTGCGTGTATTCGTCGTCGGGCGGCGCGGGCGTGTTGTCCGCCGATAAGGTGGGCGAAGCCGGCCTGGCCATGGCGGTGCTGGCCGATGGCACGGTGGCTGAAATGGCGCGCCATGCGCCTGCCTATGCTGCCCTGAGCAATCCGGTGGACCTGACCACCAAGGCGCTGGTGGATCCGGACCTGGCCCGGCGCTGCCTGGCGCCGCTGTTCGCGGATCCCGGCGTTGACGCGGTGCTTTATCCCATTACCTCCAACTATTCGGCCAGCACCGAGGGCCTGGTGCGCAACATGCTGGCCGTTGCGCAAGGCGGCGCCAAGGCTTTCGTGCCCGTCTGGATGAGCAGCCGGCGCGGGCCGGCCCACGATCTGCTCATCGAGGAGGGCTTCGCGCCTTTCTACAGCTTGCGCAATGCAATGCTGGCGCTCAAGCGCGTCAGCGGGTACGCGGAGCAGGGCCGGGACGACGCCCAGGATGCCCCGCCTGCGGGGCTGCCAGTCGCGGCGCCCGCTATCCAGTTCCCCTGCAACGAGGCGCAGGCCAAGGCGCTGCTGGGCCAGTACGGAGTGCGTTCGCCGCGGGAATCCCAGGCAGCCACCGCCGACGCGGCGGCTGCCGCAGCGCGTGCCATCGGCTTTCCCGTGGCGCTGAAGCTGGTGGCGGACGGCGTGCTGCACAAGAGCGAGATCGGCGGAGTGCAGTTGGGGCTGCGCGATGAAACCGAGGTCCGTGGCGCCTTTGAACGCATCCTCTCGAATGCGGCGCGGCATAAGGTGCCGTCCGCGGCCATCCACGGCGTGCTCGTGTCGGAAATGGTGGTGGATGGCGTGGAAATGCTGGTGGGCCTGCATCGGGACGAGGTCTTCGGTCCGGTGCTGACGGTGGGCGCGGGAGGCGTGTGGGTGGAGGTGGAGGCCGACGTGGCGCGCTGCCATCTTCCTGCCAGTCGCGCCCAGATCGAACGCGCGCTTGACCGGGCGCGCATTGCAAAGCGCCTGGCCAGCCATCGCGGCCTGCCGGCGCGCGACAGGCAGGCTCTGGTGGACGCCGTGCGGCGCATCGCCGCCTTGTTCAGCGCCCTGGGAGACGGCGTGCAATCGCTGGAGGTCAACCCGCTGGTCGTGCTGGACGAAGGCAGGGGCGTGGTGGCCCTGGACGCCGTCATTGAATAGCAGACCGCCCAAAAAGTTCACGGAGATTTCAGATGTTCGACAGCAAGATCGGAGGCGGCGACGCCCATACCATTCTGGTGCGTGGCCATGACCTGGTGCACGACCTGTTCAAGCGCGACTTCATCGACGTGCTGGCCCTGGAGCTGCTGGGCGAGTTCCCCACGCCCCAGCTCAAGACCATGCTCAACTTGTTCCTGGTCAGCGCCACCGACCATGGCCTCACGCCCAGCGCCCTGTCGGCCCGGTTGACCCTGCACGGCGCGCCCGAGGCCATGCAAGGCGCACTGGCAGCCGGGCTGCTGGGCGCCGGGAGCCGCTTTCTGGGCGTGATCGAATACGCGGCGCGCTTTTTGCGCGACGCGCTGCCTAAGCAGGACCGCTACACGGATGAGGAGCTGCGCCATTACGCCGAAGAATGCGTCAAGGCCAACAAGGCGGCCAAACGCAAGATTCCCGGCGTCGGGCACCCGATACACGTGGACGGCGATCCTCGTTGCGAGAAGATGTTCGAGATCGCCAAGGACTGCGGCTATTACGGCAACTACTCGCGCTTTGCCGTGGAACTGGCGGCCGCGGCCGCCCGGCAGTCGGGTCGCAAGATTCCACTGAATGCCACGGGGGCCAAGGGCGCCATCGTCCTGGACATGGGCCTGACGCCTGAACTGGGCAAGGCGCTGACGATGATCGGCCGCTCGGTGGGCTTGATGGCGCACATCATCGAGGAACAGAAGAATCCCATTGCGCAGAAGGTATGGGACATGGCCGCGGGCAATGAGTGACGTCCGACGGGTCCATTACGGATCCAGGACTGGATTCAATCCCGGTCCGGCGCGCCTAATGGAAACAGCGGCCGATAAGGCCGCGCTTCTTCCACCGCGCGCGCGAACGAGGGGCGTGCCAACAGGCGCGCCCGATAGGCGCGCAACACCGGATACGTCTCGGCAATGCGATGCGTCCAGTCGCCATAGAAGAGCGAGGGCGCGGCGGCGCAGTCCGCCAGTGTGAAGGCTTCGCCAGCCGCCCAGGCCTTGCCGGCCAGATGGGTTTCCAGCCAGGCATAGGCGACCTCCAGCTTTTCCACGGCCAGCGCCAGCGCTTCGCGGCGCTTGGCTTCGTCGCCGGAGAGCGCGCCGCCCACCGCATGCTGCGTCCAGTTCATGACGTGCAGGTCGAAGAACCGGTCCAGGAAGCGCACTTCCAGCGCCGCCTTGGGCTCGGCGGGCAGCAAGCGCTGCGGTCCGGGATGTTCCAGTTGCAGATGTTCGATGATGATGCTGGTCTCGGCGATATTGCGGTCCCCGTCCTCCAGCAAGGGAAACTTGTGCAAGGGCCAGCGGCGCAGCCATTCCGCCGCGTGCTGCGGGGTTTCGGGACCGATGCAGCGGAACTCGAACGGGGTGCCGTTTTCGTACAGCGCGATCAACACCTTCTGTGTGTAAGAGGAGAACGGGTGGCCGTAAAGCGCAAGCGACATGATGGGGCTCCGGGCGGAAACGCGTGAGGTGAGACCTAGCATCGCCCAGGCCGTGAACTATCGCAAGCTGGAATTCCCGGACCCGGCTCATGGCGGCCGTATGCCATGCGACGCCCTGACCGTCTACACTCGGCCATGTCGCAACCGACGAGGACGATCCAGTTGAAGAAGTTCCGGGATTATTGGTTTGGCATCGCGGTCTCGCTCCTGCTGGCGAGCCTGCTCGCATTCCTGGGCATCGTGTTCGTGTCCGCCGACAACCTGGGTTGGGGGGCGCAGGCGCTGCTGAGCTACGGGGTGATCCTGGGCGGACCGCTGGCGGTGTTGTTGGCGCTCTGCTGGATCGTGTACATGGTGCGCGACAAGGGGCGAGTGCCGGGGCGCGTCCATGCGCTGCTGTTCCTGCCTGCGTTGTCCGCGCTTTCCATCGTGCCCATCAGCGACTCCATCGAGCGGAGCCGGCAGGACAGCTTCCGGGAATCGAACCCCGCGATCCAGGAAACGCACGTCAACCTGAGCGGCCATGGCATCTGGCCGGACATGCGCGGCGGGAGCATATCTTCCGGCGCATCGCGGTATCTGGAACCCGCATCGGCTGAGCAACGCATGTTCCTGAACCTTCACCGCTATCCGAACCCCGGATCCGCGTCTGGCGACCTGTTCCCCTACGTGGGCGCGCGCCTGCGAGATGGCGTGGATCGCTACGTGTATTCCAGCCAGGATGGAGAGCCCGCCGCTTCCCTGCCGCTGCGCCGGCTGCCGTATCCGGATCTGGGCAAGCTGCCTTCGGCGTTTGCGTACGGCGAGGCCGCGCTGGTGGTCTATCAGTACTACCACTATGCGGACCACGTCGAGGTCGCGCCGGGCATCGCGCGCTTTGCCGGCACGACCGAGAGCCAGATGGAGGCTGCCGGCATTCCCGGCTTGGCCCTGTTCGGCCTGGAGAATCTCACGCAGCAGACGATCGCCAGGGTGGAGATCAACGGCCAGTCCTACGACATGGGTTCGTACGCCGCGCGCAGCCTATTGTCCCGGCCTTGCGACCCCATGCGCGGTGGCAGCCCGGTCTTGCTGGATCTGGATCAACCCGTGCGGGTACGTTGGCAGACGATCGAGACGCCCGGGGCCTGGCGCGAGGCGACGATTACCGTGCCAGCCTTCACTGCGGCGAGCAAAAAAGATCCGGACAAAGGCCTGTTGCGCGTGCGTCTGTATTTCCTGCCTGACGGAACGGTGGCGGCCGAGCGCTACAAGGAGATCCGCGCGCGAGGAGAACTCTTCGTACGCGCCACCGGATTGCCCGCCGCGGCGCAAGCCTATACGGGCTGCGGCGGCGCATACTTCGGCTACAACCCGCAAACCGTGAAGTTGCTGGATAACTGAGGCCAGCGCGCGCTACACGTCTTCGACGCGTTGCGATGGCGCGAAAGGCGTGCCCAGTTGCAGAAGCGCATAGATCCGTTGCGTGAACCGCTGGCGCCGCGTGGGCTTGCCCATGCGCCAGCGCGTGTCCAGCCACAGCAGAGGCAGGGCAAAAGCCATCCAGACGACCAAGAAAGCCACCAGCAGGAACGTGGCCAATTCCGGAAAATCCTGTGACGACCGATCGTCCGCGCCGGCGAAGTACTGCAGGCCGACCACCAACAGCCAGGCTGTCAGCATCAGTCCGCCCATCAACTTGAGCAGGCGCGCGCGCTGGGACATGCCGACGCGGATGGGCGTGTCCTTGCCTTGCTCGCCGCCATGGAAGCGGTGGCACATGTAGCAACGGCCGTCTTCAAGATTACGCAGCGCATAAACGACGCGCTGGCCGTCATGGGCCGGGGCCGCGCGCACCGCCATGTCGACGCGGTCATCCTCGGCCAGGAAGGGTAGCGCGTCACCGAAGGATTCCTGGGCGAGCAGCACAAAGTTCTCGCCATTGACCGTATAGCGATAGATGCCATAGTTGGGCCCTTTGTGGACCTGCCGCGTTTCGTGCGTAAGGCCTGAAATATGGCCCCGCACCTGCGCGATGGGCGGCTCGCCAGCGTCCTCTTGCGACAGCGGCTCTAGCCGTGGCCTTTTGGGCGGCGGGCCCGCGGTGGCGGCTTTGGGCTTGCGCCGGGGATCGAACAGCGCTTCGCTTGCCAGGATCAGCGGGCGGTCGCGGCGGTTGTGCCAAAGACCATGCAAAGCAGACCCGGCCACCATCAACGCCACCAGGGCGACGACCAGGGCGAAGACCATCAAGAACACCCGCGTGAGGCTGCCGATGCCAAGCAGCCACGCCAGCCAGAGGAATGCCGCGCCCACCGCCGTGCCGATGGCAACCTCGCGCCATCCTCGCCGTTTCAACGATTGGTAGTAGCGGGGTGGAATGGGCTCCCCGCTTGCGGGAACAGCCCAGGAGAAGACGAGCTGGCCGTCATTGCCGTCCATCACGCCGACGCGCAGCGGGATCCCCTGCTCATGCATGCGCTGCAGCTGGTTGATCTGTGACGCTTCGAGTCCGGCGGCGATGACGCTGTCTGTCCCGATGCGCAGGAAAGCATCGCGCCGCACGACGGGCACGGCGAGCCGGATCTGGTGGATGGTTCCTTCAAGTATGCGGGCGGAGGGCTGCGCCATGGCGGGCTTCGGGATGAAAACCGTCAAGGATAGCGTAGCGGCCCCCGTTCATGGCTTGCGGCCGTGCGTCGCTACCACGAGGCCGGCAGCGTGGGCGGGCCCGGGTGTGAAGGAAAAAGCGGAAGCACTTCCTCCGCCAGTTCTTGCAGCACTTCTGCCGGGGGCCGCTGCGAGAACTGGATGCCGAGGGCGGCGTGGTTGACGCCGGCCGCCTGCCATTCCTCCAGCAAGGCGATCAGACCCTTTCTACCCGTGCGCAGCACGAATCCGTTGTGCAACGGCGTGCGCGGATGGTCCGGGTCGTCCGTCAGATCCAGCCACTCATTGGTCATGTGCGGCCGGAAGCCCCCGTCGGGTATCAAGGCGCGCCAGGCACGGATTTTTTCCGCCAGGCGTTGCGGCCCCTGGGGCGTATGCGTGGCATCGGGATAGGTCAGCCAGCCATCGGCATGTTCGGCGATCCACGATAGCGGCTGCCCCGACGAGCCGGTCACGATCACCGGAATGACGCCAGCGGCGGGCTTGGGCAGAAACTCCGCGCGGTTGAAGCGTCCCAGCGGCGAATCGATTTCCAGCGGGCCGGGCCGCATCAACTGGCGAAAGTACGCCACCGCCGCGGCGAAACGCGCGCCGCGTTCGTCATGTTCCAGCCCGTAAGCGGGAAATTCGACCGGCCGGTCTCCCGACGCCACTCCCAGCACCAGCCTGCCGCCCGACAGCTGGTCGATGGTATTCGACGCCTTGGCCAGGTCGATGGGGTGGCGCAGGGCAAAGATGGCGCTGCCTGTCGCCAACGCGATCTTTTTTGTGTGTCCCGCCAGAAACGCCAGGTACGTGAACGGATCGAACACTTGTCCCGCATCCCCGAATGACGGCGAGAACAAGGGCACGTCGCGCACCCACACGGCGGCAAACTCCTGCCGATCGATCTGCTTCACCAGTTCCGCCTGGCCTGCGAGCACCGCCATGCTGCCTTCAAAGAAGCGCAGTGGCAGGAAGATGCCCAGTGTCAGGCGGCCGGGCGCGAACATGCGCCGATAGCCGGGATGGGCGGAAAACGCGAAATACGATGCGCCCGCTGTGTCCAGGCGCGATTGAGTGGTATCCATGCCGGGTGTCCTTCTGGTCGTCACGCGCCGGTTGCCGCCGCGGGCAGGGTGATGCCCCGGCTGACGGCGGGGCGGGCGGCCACGCGTTCGTGCCATGCGCTCAAGTGCCGGTGATGGCTGAAGTCGAAATCGATCACCCGCGCGATATGGCTCCAGCCGAAATGCGCAATGTCGGCGATGGAGTACGTGTCGCCAGCCAGATAGTGGTGTTCAGCCAGGCGGTGGTCCAGCACCGCCAGTGCGTCGTCGGTCAGGCGCCGGTAGCGTTCGATTGCGGCGGCGTTGCCGGACTTGTCGAACACGTCGAAATGCACGCGCTGTCCGATGATGGGGCCGACGCTGCAAGAATGGAATTGCAGCCACTTGATCGCTTCCCACCTGCCCAGGGTGTCGGCGGGAAGCAGCTTCCCGGTCTTTTCCGCGAGATACAGCAGGATCGCCGCCGACTCGAAAAGCACGACGCCGGTGTCTTCGTCGGTCAGGGCGGGGATGCGGCCATGCGGGTTCAGCGCAAGGAATTCCGGCCGGCGGTGATCGCCCTCGGCGATGCGCACATGATGCAGGCGGTAAGGCAGCCCCAGTTCCTCCAGGGCAATCGTTGCCTTGTAGCCATTCGGCGAACTATCGGTGTATAGATTCAACATATGCTTGCCTATTTAGATTTGCTAAATATTCGGGATCTGCTGCAGTCCTGGAATTCTGCTTTTGTCTATGTGTCGAGTACAGCGATCATTTCTCAACATTGAATTTAGGAAACCTAAAATGACGGCGATGCTTCCCCTGCAGGCGCTGCGTACTTTTGTCGAGGTGAGCCAGCGCGGCAGCATCACGGCCGCTGCGCAGGCCTTGCATGTCACGCCCGGCGCCATCAGCCAACAGATCCGCCTGCTGGAAGAACGGCTAGGCATTGCGCTGCTGGTGCGCGAACGCCATGGCATGCGCATGACGGAGGCAGGCGCGGATGTCTATCCCATGCTGAGCGCCGCGTTCGCGCAGATCGACAAGGCGGTGGACATGCTTGAAGCCATGAAGGCGCGGCAGAGCCTGACGGTCAGCACCGTGGCGACGTTTGCGGCGTCGTGGCTGGTTCCGCGCCTGGGACGATTCAAGCAGAGGCATCCCCACATAGAAATCCGGGTGGAAGCCACGCCCGCCCTGGTCGATCTGCGGCGCGACCATGTGGACGTCGCCCTGCGCCATGGGCTGGGCGACTATCCCGGGCTGGACGTGGTGCCTTTGATGGCGCCGGTGCTCGTGCCCGTGGCCGCGCCAGGGCTGGCCGCCAGCGTGACTCTGGCAGAACCGGCGGACTGCCTGGATTACCCGCTGCTGCATGATGCGGACCGCGCCGATTGGCCGCTGTGGTTGAGCGCGCACGGCGTTGCCCAGGATCCCAGGGCGCAGCGCGGCAATGCGTTCGACGATGACTTTCTGCTGATCCGCGCGGCGGAATCGGGACAGGGCCTTGCGCTAGTGCCGGCAGCCCATGCCCAGGAGGAGATTGCCGCCGGACGCCTGGTGCAGGTGCTGGACAAGCCCTGGCCCTCGCGCTTCGCCTATTACGCCGTAAGCCGTCCCGGCGCGGCGCAGCGTCCCGAAGTCCGGGCCTTTATCGATTGGATCCTGGAAGAGGCGGCGGCGTGACTCGCCGGCCCGGCTCTCAATCCAGGGGCTTGCCGAAAGCCAGCAGATTCGCCTTTACCAGGCTGAGCATGTCGGCCAGCTGGTGGCGTTGCGCCTGGCTCAAGCCTTCAAGAATTGCTTCGCTCATGCGGTCGCTCTTGCCGCGCATCCGTTCAATCATGGCCACGCCGTCCTCGGTCAGGAAGACCAGCTTGGCGCGGCGGTCCTGGCCGTCGGCGCCCCGGCGCACGAGCCGCATGGCTTCCAGCCTGTCGATCAAACCGCCCAATGCGGCGCGGCCGAGGTCCAGGCGATCGGCCAGGTCGCTTTGCGACATGCCGTCATGGCGTGACAGATGGGCCAGCACCCACCACTGGGAACGGGTGATGCCTTCGGGCTTCATGACTTCGTCGAAGACTTTGCGGCGCAGCCGGGAGACGTCGTGCATCAGGAATCCGAGGCGCTGATCCCAGTTTTCGGACACGTTGCGTTCGGGGGTGGAGCTGCTTTTTTCAGCCTTGTTGGCCATAGGTTCATTCATCGTTGGAGGTCAGGCGGATAAGGCGTTTGCCGAGGTTGCGGCCGGCGTAGAGGTCGGCGATGGCTCCCGGGGCGCTTTCCAGGCCTTCCTGTATTTCTTCCCGATAGCGTAGCGCACCGCTGCGCACCAGCGGAGCGAGGCGCGCAACGGCTTCCTCGTAGCGGTGTTCGTAGTCCCAGACCAGAAAACCCGACATCTGCGCAGCCTTGTTGAGCAGGTGGCGTTCGACGCGCGGGCCTTCGGGCCAGGGATCCCAGCTGGCGATGGCGGCGGTGCCGCAAACCACGATGCGCGCGTGGCGGTTGATGCGCGGCAGCACGGCGTCGCTGATACGGCCGGCGGTGTTGTCGAAGTAGACGTCGATCCCGTCGGGACAGCTCTGCGTCAGCGCCTGGGCCAGATCACCAGCACGGTAGTCGATGGCGGCGTCGAAGCCGAATTCATCCAGGCAGATGCGGCGCTTTTCCTCGCCGCCGGCGATGCCCACCACGCGGCAGCCAGCCAGCCGGCCAAGCTGGCCCACGATGGAGCCGACCGCGCCGGCCGCGGTGGAGACGACCAAGGTCTCGCCGGGCTGCGGCCGTCCCAGCGTGGACAACGCGAAATGGGCGGTGATGCCGTTCAGCCCGAGCACGCCGAGCGACAGGGATAAGGGTAGATCGGTTTCGCGCACGATGCGGCGGATGGGGCTGCCATCCGTGACTGCGTAGTCCTGCCATCCCAACATGCCCATGACGTGCATGCCCGCGGCATAGTCCGGGTGACGCGATTCCACGACCCGGCCCACGGCGAAGGAGCGCATTACCTCGCCCAAGGCGACGGGATCGGAGTAGTTGGCGGCGGCGTTGACCCAGCCGCGCATGGCCGGGTCGACCGAAAGATAGAGGTTCCGGACCAGCAGTTCTCCGGGCTGCAGCGCCGGCAGCGCGCTGTCGCGAATGGCGAAATGTTCCGCCTGCGGAATGCCGTGGGGGCGAGACGTCAGGACGACCTGGCGATTGACGGGCATGGGGGTCTCCTCGGGTTCTTACTTATATTGTATGCATGCATACAGTATGGTAGCGTAAATTAAGACGCAAGCGTAGCTACCGGCTTGCCGCGACTGCGGGACACACCGCCAAGGAGACAAGAATGGCAGGGCTGTATTTCGAGCAGTTCCATGTCGGCCAGCGTTTCGTGCATGACGTGCGACGCACCGTCACCGAGACCGATAACGTGCTGTTCACCACGATGACGCACAATCCGGCAGCCATCCACCTGGACGCCGAGTACGCCAAGACGACCGAGTTCGGCCGGCCTTTGATGAACAGCGCGTTCACGCTGGGGTTGATGGTGGGAATCTCGGTGGGGGACACCACGCTGGGCACCACGGTCGGCAATCTGGGCTGGGACGAGGTGCGCTTTCCAATGCCGGTCTTCGCGGGCGATACCTTGCGCGCGGAGTCGCGGGTGCTGGAACTGCGCGACAGCAAGTCGCGCCCCGCCAACGGCATCGTCATCTTCGAGCACCTGGCGTTCAACCAGCGTAATGAACTGGTGGCGTCATGCCGTCGCAGCGCGCTGATGCTGCGCCAACCCCAGGCCTGAGGACGCGCGCGATGGACTTTTCCCTGAACGAAGACCAGTTGGCGATCCAGCGCGCCGTGCAGGAAACCGTGGCGCGCTTTGACGACGACTATTGGCTGGAGCGCGACCGGGAGGGCGGCTTTCCCGAGGATTTCTACCGGGCAATGGCCGGCGCGGGCTGGTTGGGCGTAGCCATGCCCGCGGCCTATGGCGGCGCCGGCCTGGGGATCCTGGAGGCCGCGCTGATGATGGAGACCGTGTCTGCCAGCGGCGCGGGCCTGAGCGGCGCCTCCGCGATCCACATGAATGTATTTGGCCTGCACCCGGTGGTCGTGCATGGCAGCGAGGAGCAGAAGGCCCGCTGGCTGCCGCCCATCATCAGCGGAGAACAGCGGGCATGCTTCGGCGTGACCGAACCGAACACCGGCCTGAACACCTTGAAGCTGCGTACCCAGGCGGTGCGCCGCGGCGACCGTTATGTGGTCAACGGCCAGAAGATCTGGATTTCCACGGCGCAGGTGGCCAACAAGATCCTGCTGCTTGCGCGCACCACGCCGCTGGACCAGGTCACGGAGCCCGGCGGCGGGCTGAGCCTGTTCTACACCGACCTGGACCGCCGCCGCGTCAGCGTGCGGGAGATCGAGAAGATGGGCCGCAAAGCGGTGGATTCGAACGAATTGTTCATAGACGGGCTGGAGGTCCCGGTCGAGGACCGCATCGGCGAGGAAGGCAAGGGCTTTTCCTACATCCTGCACGGCCTCAATCCCGAACGCGTCCTGTTGGCGGCGGAAGCGACCGGGCTGGGACGCGCGGCCTTGCGCAAGGCCGCGGGCTACGCCGCCGAGCGGGTGGTGTTCGACCGTCCCATTGGCAAGAACCAAGGCATACAGCACCCGCTGGCGGAGCGCTGGGTGGACCTGGAGGCTGCCGAGTTGCTGTACCGGCGAGCCGCCTGGCTGTACGACCAGGGGCGGCCCTGCGGCGCGGAGGCGAATGCCGCCAAGTTCTTTTGCGCCGAGGCCGGGTTCCGCGCTTGCGAGACGGCCGTGCTCACGCATGGCGGGATGGGGTATGCGAAGGAATACCACGTCGAACGCTATCTGCGCGAGGCCATGCTGCCGCGCATCGCGCCCGTCTCGCCGCAGCTGATCCTCTGCTACATCGCCGAGAAAGTGCTCGGCCTGCCGAAATCCTATTGATCCGAATTCAAGGAGGCCAGCCATGCGTAAATCGCCGAAGGTCATCATCACCTGCGCTGTGACGGGATCCATCCATACGCCGTCCATGTCGCCGCACTTGCCCATCACGCCGCAACAGATCGCCGACGAGGCGGTGGCCGCGGCCGAAGCGGGCGCTGCGATGGTGCACTTGCATGCCCGCGACCCGAAGACGGGCCAGCCCGATCAGACGCCGGAGCGCTTCGCGCAGTTCCTGCCAGACATCAAGGCGCGCACCGACGCCATCATCAACCTGACCACGGGCGGCGGCCTGGGCATGACGCTGGAGCAGCGGCTGGCGCCGGCGCTCTGGGCCAAGCCGGAAGTGGCGTCGATGAACATGGGCTCGCTCAATTTCAACATCGCGGGAGCGGGCGAGCGCATCAGCCAGTTCAAGCACGAATGGGAAAAGCCCTATCTGGAGATGACGCGGGATTTCATTCTGTCGAACACCTTCAGCCAGATCGAGCGTGGGTTGCGGAGCATGTCCGACAACGGCACGCGCTTTGAATTCGAATGTTATGACGTGGGCCATCTCTACAACCTGGCTCACTTCGTGGACCGCGGACTGGCCAAGCCGCCGTTCTTCCTGCAATGCATTTTCGGGATCCTGGGCGGCATAGGCGCGGACCACGACAACCTGATGCACATGCGGCTGATCGCGGACAGGCTCTTCGGCGACGACTATTACCTGTCGGTGCTGGCGGCGGGGCGCCACCAGATGTCTTTCGTGACCGCCAGCGCGCTGCTGGGCGGCAATGTGCGCGTCGGGCTGGAGGACAGCCTGTACCTGGGCCGCGGGCAGCTCGCCGCGTCCAACGCGCAGCAGGTATCGAAGATACGCGGCATCCTGGAAGCGCTGTCGCTGGAGATCGCCAGCCCGGCCGAGGCACGCGCCATGATCCAGACCAAGGGCCGCGACCAGGTCGCGTTCTGAGCAGGAGCCAAACATGATGGATGCGCTCTCCGGCATGCGGGTGGTGGACTTTTCCAAGGTGCTGGCCGGTCCGCTGTGCACGCAGTACCTGGGCGACATGGGCGCCGAGGTGATCAAGGTCGAACCGCTGGGCGGCGACGATACCCGGCGCTGGCCGCCGTTTCGCGGCGAGGACGGCACGGTGTTCCTCAGCGCCAATCGCAACAAACGCAGCGTCGTACTGGACCTGAAGTCAGACGCCGGGCGGGAGGCCGTCCGGCGCCTGATCGCCAGCGCCGATATCGTGGTGGAAAGCTATGGGCCTGGCGTGGCCACAAAGCTGGGGATCGATTACGCCAGCGCGCGCGAACTGCGTCCGGAAATCATCTATTGCAGTATTTCCGGGTTCGGCACGCAAGGGCCGCTTAGCCAGGCCAAGGGTTATGACGTCATTCTGCAGGCGTTCAGCGGCATGATGGCGCTGACGGGCGAGGAAGAGGGCGCCGCGGTGCGCAGCCCGATTTCCCCCATCGACCAGGCCACCGGCATGCATGCGGCCATCGGCATCCTTGCTGCCGCGCTGCGCCGCCAGCGCAGCGGCGAAGGTTGCCAGATCGAAGCCTCGCTGTTCGACACCGCGGTAGGCTTCATGGGATACGTGATGCAGAGCTACTGGGAGCGTGGCACGGAGCCGCGCCGCTGGGGCTCGGCACACGAGTCGCTGTGTCCCTACCAGGTATTCGAGGCCAGCGACGGGCCGTTCTTGCTGGGCGTGGCCAACGACACGCTGTGGCGGGCCTTCTGCAACGAGGCTGGCCGCGAAGACCTGGCCTCGGACCCGCGTTACGCCAGCAATGCGCAGCGCGTCGCCCACCGGCCGCAGGTGCTGGAGGAAGTGGGCAGGATCCTGCTGACGGACACGCGCGAGCGCTGGATCGCTCGGCTTGGAAGCGCGGGCATCCCTTGCGCGCCGATACACAGCCTGGGAGAACTGATCGCGCATCCGCATACGCAGGCCAGCGGCATGGTCCACGCGCTGAATGATCCCGCGCGCGGCAGCCTGAACGTCGTGTCGCAACCGCTGCGCTTCGATGGACAGCGGCCCCGGCCGAGCGCGCCGCCGCCCGTGCTGGGCGCGCATACCGAGGATGTCCTGCGCGAGCTGGGTTACGACGATGCCGCCATACAGCGCGATTTCCCCCGCGCGCAGGAGCCACGCTGATGCCTATCCGATTCGAGGTCGAGGACGCCATTGCCTGCATCACCATAGACCGGCCCGAACGCCGCAATGCGCTGGACCAGGAACACTACGACGCCTTGTCGGCCGCCTGGTGCAGGGTGCGCGACGACACGTCGATCCGGGCCGCAATCATCACCGGAGCCGGCGACCAGGCCTTCTGCGCCGGAGCCGATCTCAAATCCTTCGTGGGCGCGCCGCCTTCGCTGGCCGCGCTGGCGATGACGCAGAGCGGCCAGCTGCTGAACCGCGGCCTGGAGGTCTGGAAGCCGGTGGTTGCCGCCGTCAACGGCTACTGCCTGGGCGGAGGCATGACTTTGCTGCTGGCCACCGACATCCGCGTTTGTGCGCCCCATGCGAGCTTTGGCCTGACCGAAGTCAAGCGCGGCGTCTTTCCCGCCAACGGCGGCACCCAACGCATCGCGCGGCAGCTGCCGCACGCCATTGCAATGGAACTGCTCTTGCTCGGCGATGCCTTCGATGCCGAGCGCGCCGAGCGCTGGGGGCTGGTCAACGCCATCGTGGCCCAGGACCGCCTGATGGCGGCGGCGATGGATTACGCGCGGCGCCTTGCCGCCAACGCGCCTTTGGCCGTGCAGGCGGCCAAGGAGCTGGCTGTGCGCAGCCGAGACCTGAGCCTGACGGAAGGCTTGCGCATGGAGCAACTTTTCCTGCGGGTGCTGCAGGGCTCGGAAGATGTGACGGAAGGCGTGCAGGCGTTCGCCGAACGCCGCCCGCCTGTTTTCAACGGACGATGAGGTAGCCATGGCAATGCGTTCTCTTTTGTTTGTACCGGGCGACAGCGAGCGCAAGCTGGCGAAAGCGCCCGCCAGCGGCGCCGACGCGCTGGTGCTGGACCTGGAAGACTCGGTGGACGCGGCGCGCCTGCCGCAGGCTCGCGGCATGGTGCGGGAGTACCTGCAGGCGCGTCCCCAGACGGGCCCGGCGCTGTGGGTGCGCGTCAATCCGCTGGATTCAGGCCTGGCCCTGGACGACCTGGCTGCCGTGGTGCGCGCGGCGCCGGACGGCATTCTGCTGCCCAAGTGCGAGGGGCGGGCAGACATTGTCACCCTGGATCACTATCTGCGCGCCCTGGAGGCCCGCGAAGGACTGCCCATCGGCGGAATCGGCATCATCCCCGTGGCAACGGAGACGCCGGCAGCCATGTTCAACCTGGGCAGCTATGTGGACTGCAGTGCGCGCTTGCGCGGCCTGACCTGGGGCGCGGAAGACCTTGCCGCCGCGGTGGGAGCCATCAGCAACCGGGAAGAGGATGGCGAGTACGAGTTCAGCTACCGGCTGGCACGCTCTCTCTGCCTGCTTGGCGCGCAGGCGGCCGGGGTCATTCCCATCGACACCATCTGCGCGAATTTTCGCGATGCCGAAGGCTTGCGCCGTGATGCCAAGCGCGCCCGGCGCGCGGGCTTTCTGGGCAAGATCGCCATCCACCCGGACCAGATCGCCATCATCAATGAGGCGTTCACGCCTTCCTCGGACGAGATCGCAAAGGCCCGCAGGATTGTCGCCGCGTTTCATCAGTCGCCAGGCGTGGGAACGTTGCAGCTGGATGGCGAAATGCTGGACCGTCCGCATCTGAAACAGGCATTGCGCGTACTGGCGGGGGCGCCCGACATGCCGTAGTGCACCCCATGCGACCGCCCGCTGAGACGGGCGGCGTTTCACCAAAGGAGACTGAGATGATGCATTCCGCAGCAAGACGGCTATGTGCCGCCGCCGCTATTTTCCTGGGAGCGGCGTCGGCCGCCGCGGCCGCCGACTTCCCGAGCCAACAGCCCATCAAAATGATCACCGCCTTCGGGCCGGGCAGCGCCAGCGACATCGTCGCCCGCATGATCGCGGAGCGGTTGCAGACGCGGCTGGGCCAGGTGGTTATCGTGGAGAACCGTCCAGGGGCGTCGGGGCAGGTCGCCACCGATCTGGTGGCGCGTTCCCAGCCTGACGGCTATACCATCATGCTGGCCACCAACACCACGCATTCATCCAACCCGTTCCTCTACAAGAGCCTGCGCTACGATCCGGTCAAGGACTTCACGCCGCTGGCGCAGGTGTGCAATTTTCCCTTCGTGCTGGTGGTAAGCGACAAGCTTGGCGTGTCCAGCGTGCAGGACCTGCTCAAGTACGGCAAGGCCAATCCTGACAAAGTCAATTACGCCTATGGCAACAGCACCGGGCAGATCTCGGCCGCGTCGTTCGACAAGCTGACTTCGATGCGCGCGGCTGCCATTCCGTACAAGAGCACGCCGCAGGCCATGACCGACATTATCGGCGGCCGCTCGACCTTCATGTTCGTGGATCTGGCTTCGGCGGCGGGGCAGATCAAGGCCGGCAGCCTGAAGGCGCTGGCGGTCACCACGGAGAAGCGCAGCGCGTTGGCGCCGGACCTGCCCAGCGTGTCCGAGGCCCTGGGGCAGCCGGGTTTCGACCTGGCGGCCTGGGTCGGCATCTTCGGGCCGGCCAACATGCCGGCGCCCGTCAGCAAGCGCCTGGCCGACGAACTCTACGCCGTCGTGTCTTCCGAGGAGGTCAAGCAAAAGCTGACGCAGATGGGGGCCGAACCCACGCCGGCGCCGGCGGAGAAGCTAGGCCCCTTCGTGGCGCAGCAACTGAAGGTCTGGGGCGAAAAAGTGAAGCAGGCGGGCATACAGCCGGAATGACGGGCCTCTGGGAAGCCGGGATTTACGCGGACCCGCAAGCATCGAAGCGCCGCGCCGCCTCCAACAGCAGGCGCTCGCTGCCTGCGGGGCCCAGCAACTCCAGGCCGACGGGGGCGCCGCTGGCCGTAAAGCCGATGGGCACGCTTAAGGCCGGCAGTCCCGTTACCGCCGCAAGCAGGCCGTTGCCGCCACGCTGCGGCTCGCCCAGCCGTGCCGGCGCGCCGCGTACGGTGGGATAGGCGAGCAGATCCAGCTGGCCGTGCTCCATCGCCGCCAGCACTTCGTCGCGCAGCGCCCGAGCGCGTCCAAGCACGGCCAGGCGCGCGCTGCCATCCGGGTCCCGCATGGCGTCGCGTTCGTGCAGCAGGGCGGTGACTTCGGGATGCGGATAGCCTCCATCCAGGATGTCCGTGAGGCTCTGCACAGGCAGATCCGCGTCGCGCAAACAACGCGCCAGCGCATCGCGGAATTCGTAGCCGGTGATGTTGGCGGCCGCCAGCCGCGCGTCTTCCAGAGGCAGGGAAACGGCTTGGACGTGCGCGCCGTCGGCCCGCCAGCCGCCGAGCGCTGTGCGGACGTGCCCGGACACCTCTGTTTCCGCCAGGGCGGACCCAAAAAGGGCGTCCAGCGTGCCGATGCGCCAAACGCGGGATGCTTGCCGCGGGTCTGCTTCCCGTGGCGGTTCGGCGCCGGTCATCGCGGCCCACAGGATTTCCAGATCGCCAAGGCGGCGCGCCATGGGGCCAACGGTGTCCAGTGTTGGCGACAGCGGCACCACGCCAGCGGTGCTGTACCGCCCGGCCGTGGGCCTCAGTCCCCATACCTGGTTGAACGCCGCCGGAATGCGGATCGAACCGCTGGTGTCCGTGCCTATTGCGGCTGCCGCGAAACTGGACGCCACCGCCACGGCGCTGCCACCGCTGGAACCGCCCGGCACCAGGGAGGCATCGTAGGCGTTGCGCGTGCGGCCGGAGAGGGAAGAGACATTGGTGATGCCGCAGGCCAGTTCATGCAGGGTGGTCTTGCCCAGTACCACGGCGCCGGCTTCGCGCAGCCGTCGCACGACGTCGGCATCGCGTTGCGGCCGACGAGCGGCCAGGGCCAGCGAGCCCGCGGTGGTCGGCATGCCGGCGGTATCGATGTTGTCCTTGAACAGGATGGGAATGCCATGCAAAGGGCCCAGCACCGCCTCGCGGCGACTTGCCGCGTGCCTTTCCGCGTCACGTAGCGCGGCCTCGGCCAGCGCCTGGCCGTTGATCGCCAGCACCGCGTTCAGCGTGGGCCCGGCCTGATCGTGGGCCGCGATGCGCGCCAGGTAGGCGCGCACCAGGTCCATGGCGCCGAGGCGTCCGCTGTCCATGGCCGCGCGCAACTCGGCAATACCGCGGCCAAAGACGGGATCGTTGCCTGGCAGGGGGGCCGCCAGCAGGCGCGGTACGTTCATCGGAAGTGGCACGCCACCCAGTGTTGCCCGGCATCCGAGGCGCCAGGGCGTTGCGTCAGGACAGGCTGCTTTTCCTTGCACAAGGGCTGGGCCAGCGGGCAGCGCGTGTGGAAGCGGCAACCGCTGGGCGGATTCGCCGGGCTGGGCGGGTCGCCCTGCAGCAGCTTGCGTTGCGCGGGTTTGTGCGGATCCGGCACGGGCACCGCGGACAGCAGGATCTCGGTATAGGGATGCTGCGGCCGCGAGAACAGCGTGTCGCGGTCGGCAACTTCGACGATACGGCCCAGGTACATCACTGCAACCCGGTGGCTGATGTGGCGCACCACGGCGAGGTCGTGCGCGACGAACAGGTAGGCGATGCCCATTTCTTGCTGCAGGTCCATCAGCAGGTTGATGACCTGCGCCTGGACCGACACGTCCAGTGCCGACACGGGTTCGTCGCAGACGATCAGCTTGGGCCGCAAGGCCAGCGCGCGCGCAATCCCCAGGCGTTGCCGTTGCCCGCCAGAGAATTCATGCGGGAATTTCTTCATTGCCTCCGGACGCAGGCCGACTTTCGAGAACAGCCAGGCGATCTCGTCCGCGCGCGAACGGTCGCCCGAGGCAGGGAAGTTCTGCAAGGGTTCGCCGACGATCTCGCCCGCGGTCAGGCGGGGATTCAGCGAGGCATACGGATCCTGGAAGATGATCTGCATGTCGCGCCGGCGGCTGCGCATCTGCTCGGGGGTCAGGGCCAGGATCTCTTCGCCTTCCAGCCGCACGGATCCCGAGGTCGGCTGGATCAGCCGCAGGACGGATTTGCCCGTGGTGGTCTTGCCGCAGCCGGACTCGCCCACCAGCGCCAGGGTTTCTCCCTTGGCCACGGTGAAGGATACGCCGTCCACGGCCTGGATGACTTTGCGACGCGGCTTGAACCAGCCTCCCGCGCCCGGGTAGTGCATTTTCAGGTCGCGCACGTCCAGCAAGGGCGTGGCCGGGGCGGCGGGCTCGTTGCGGGCGCTCATGCTCGGACTCCAGTCAGGGCGTCGCCAGGCGTCGCCGAAGCCGCCTGCGGGGCGGGTTGCGCGGCGACGCGCGCCGCTTCGTGGCAGGCGACCACATGGTCGCTGCCGTGTTCCATCAGCTCGGGCGCTTCGGCGCGGCAGCGCTCGGTGGCGTAGGCGCAGCGCGGCGCGAAGCTGCAGCCCTTGCCCAGCTCGCTGGGCGCGGGCACCATGCCGGGGATCTCGGATAGGCGCTGCGTGGTTGTGTTCATCGACGGCATCGATGCCATCAGCGCTCGCGTATACGGGTGCAGGGGCCGGTCGAACAATTCGGTGACGGGCGCTTCCTCTACCTTGCGGCCGGCATACATGACGGCCACGCGGTCACAGCATTCGGCCACCACGCCCAGGTCATGGGTGATCAGCACGATGCCCATGCCCAGGCTCTGCTGCAGGCTGCGCAGCAGATCCACGATCTGCGCCTGGATGGTCACGTCCAGCGCGGTCGTCGGTTCGTCGGCGATCAGCACTTCGGGATTGCAGGCCAGGGCCAATGCGATCATCACGCGTTGCCGCATGCCGCCCGACAACTGGTAGGGATACTCATGCACGCGCCGCTCGGGCTCGGCAATCTGCACCAGGCGCAGCATTTCCTCGGCACGGCGGTAGGCCTCGCGGCGCCCGAGCTTCTGATGCAGCATCACGGTTTCGGCGATTTGCCGGCCCACCGTCAGCACGGGGTTCAGCGAGGTCATCGGCTCCTGGAAAATCATCGAAATCCGGTTGCCGCGGATCTGGCGCATCTGCTTTTCGGTCAGGCCCAGCAGGTCGGTGCCGCGATAGCGGATCTGGCCCCCGGCATAGCGTCCGGGCGGGGTCGGGATCAGCCGCAGGATCGACAGTGCCGTGACGCTCTTGCCGCAGCCGGACTCGCCGACCACGCCCAGCGTGCGGCCGGCCCGCACCTGGTAGGACACGCCGTCCACCGAACGAACGGTGCCCGACACGGTATCGAAGTAGGTGCGCAGGTTGTCGACTTCGAGCAGCACGTCGCCAGGGGCGACGGCGGCGGGAGATATGGCCATGGCGTGCTCCTAGCGTTGGTTGGTCAGGCGCGGATCCAGCGCATCGCGCAGGCCGTCGCCCATCAGGTTGATCGCCAGCACGGTAATGGCCAGCAGGATGCCGGGATACAGGATCGTGTAGAACGCCACGGCCACGTAGTTGCGGGCGTCGGCCATCATGTTGCCCCAGCTGGGAACCTGGGCCGGCACGCCGACCCCGAGGAAAGACAGCACGGCTTCCGTCAGCACGGCGGTCGCGGCGATGAACGTCGCCTGCACCACCAGCGGGGTGACCATGTTGGGCAGAACGTGGCGGCGCAGGATGACGGGCAGGCGCGTGCCCACGGCATGCGCGGCTTCGACGTACAGCTGCTCGCGCAGCGTGAGCGCCAGGGAACGCACTAGCCGCACCACGCGCGGTACCTGCGGGATCGCGATCGCAATGATCACCGTGGTCAGGCTGGCGCGGATCACCGCCATCAGGGCGATCGCCAGCAGGATGTCGGGTATGGCCATCATGCCGTCCATGATGCGCATGATGATGGCGTCGGCCCAGCGCACGAAGCCCGCCAGCAGGCCCAGCACCACGCCGACCGCGGTGGCGATCAGCGCCACCACGATGGCGACCACGAGGGATACGCGGCCGCCCCAGACCACTCGGCTGAACACGTCGCGGCCCAGCGCATCCGTGCCGAAGTAGTGATCGGCCGAGGGCGGCTTCATGCGCTGCAGGGGATTGATGTTGATGGGGTTGTGCGTGGCTATCCACGGCGCTGCGATCGCCAGCCCCGCCACGATCAGCAGCAGGGCCAGGCCCAGGATGAGGGTCGGGTGCTTGCGTACCCAGCGCCAGCGGCGGCCGCTGGCGCTCAGCGCCTCGTGCAGCACGATGGGCGCGCCGGGAGCGTTGGACGAAATCGAACTTTCTGACATGATTTTTTCCTGCCCGGCTCAGTAGCGGATGCGAGGATCGAACAGCCGGTAGCTGAGGTCGATCAGCAGATTGATCAGCACGTAGGTGCCCGCCGATAGCAGCAGTACGCTTTGGATCACCGGATAGTCGTGGTGCTGGACCGCGTCGATGACCAGCCGGCCGATACCGGGGATGGCGAACACCGTTTCGGTCACGACCACGCCGCCGATCAGCAGCGCGATACCCACGCCCACCGTGGTGGCGATGGGGATGGCGGCGTTGCGCAGCGCATGCTCCAGCACAGGCAGCACGGCCAGGCCCTTGGCGCGCGCCGTGCGGATGTAATCCTCGTGCAGCACCTCCACCACGGTCGCGCGGGTCATGCGGGTGATCAACGCGATGTACACCAGCGCGAGGTTGATGCAGGGCAGCGTCAGGTTGCGCAGCCAGGGGCCTACGCCCTCGGACAGGCTGACGTAGCCCTGCACCGGCAGCCATTGCAGCTTGATGGCGAAGCCATAGATGAGCAGGTAGCCCACCAGGAACACCGGCACCGAGAACGCCAGCACCGCGAACAGCATGACGAGGCGGTCGATCCAGGTGCCCGCCCGGTAGGCGGCCAGCACACCCAGAGGCACGGCCACGATGATGGAGACCAGCATCGTGAGCGCGGCGATGGACAAGGTGGGTTCCACCCGCTGCGCCAGCAGCTGGGTCACGGGCACGTGAGTGAAAATGGACGTGCCCAGGTCGCCTTGCAGCAGCTTGCCGGCCCATAGCCCGAACTGCCGCCAGAGCGGCTCGTCCAGGCCCAGCGCCACACGCAGCTTGGCGATGTCTTCCGCGGAGGCGAAGTCCCCGGCGATGAGCGCCGCCGGGTCCCCGGGCGACAGGTGGATCAGCAGGAAGACGATCACCGCCACCACTGCCATGACCGGCACGATGGCGAGCACTCGCCGGATGATGTAACCCATAGTTGTCTCGCGTATCGATGGTGCCGGCGGCGGACTACTTGTCCAGCACCCACAGGTTCGGCAGGCTCCAGATCTTGTCCGCGTTCTTCAGGCTGTTGTGCGAGGCAAAGGCCCGCGAGTACTGGCCCACCGAAATCGCGGGGAAGGCCTCGTAGGCCCGTTCCTGGAACTGGTCGAGGACACGTTTGCGTTCGTCCGAGCTAGTCGCTGCAATCCACTGGGCGCGCAGTTCGTCCAGCTTCTTGTCGCAGGGCCAGCCGGGCAGGCTATTGCCGCATACCGCGCCCAGATACGTGTTGCTGATCGGCGAATCGACGTTGAACTCGGAGGCGGCCGACAGGAAGATGTTCCAGCCACCCTTGTCGATGGGTTCCTTGCGGGCGCGGCGGGCGGTCAGCGTCGCCCAGTCCATGGACTGGATGTCGAGATTGACGCCGATGTCCTGCAGCGCCTGAATCGCGACCAGCGTAGCGGAGTTCAGGTAGGCCAGGTCGGTGGGCAGCAGGATCACGACCTTTTCGCCCTTGTATCCGGCTTCGGCCAGCAGCTTCTTGGCCAGGGCCGGATCCGGCTTGGCATAGGGCGCCGCGCCGGCGGTGGTGTCGTGGGGGCCGCCGCAGATGAAGACCGTGGCGCAATACTTCATGCGCAGGTCGTCGGGATAGCCCATCGCCGCGGTGAACTTGTCCTGGTCCACCAGGTGCGCGACGGCCTGGCGCGCCTTCTCATTGTTGAAGGGCGGCATGGACTGGTTCAGGATGATGTAGCCCTGGGCGCGTTCCATCACGCCGATCTTGACGTTCTTGTTGCCGCGCAAGGCATCGATGTAGTCGGCGGGCGCCTGCTCGATCATGTCGACTTCGCCATTGGTCAACGCGGCCGTGGCGCTGTTGGAGTCGGGCAGCACGCGCCATTCCACGCGCGGGATCTTCGGCGTCTTGTTGCCCGCCAGGCCATCGGCTTGCGCTTTGGGTCCGACGTAGGCGGGGTTCTGCTCGAACACGATCTTGCTGCCGGGCACCCATTCGGCGCGTTTGAAGACGTAGGGGCCGGAACCGACGACTTCGGTCAGCGGGCGGTCGGCGGGCTGCGAGGCCAGGCGCTTGGGCAGGATGAAGGCGGGATAGCTGGACACCTTCGCCAGGCCGTCCAGTACCAGGTCGAACGGCTGGTCCAGCGTCAGCTTGAAGGTGGCGTCGTCCACGGCTTCCCACTTGCCGCCAGCGCGCGTAATGGCCTGGCCGATGTTGTCGCGCGCGGACCAGCGCTGCAGCGACGCGATTACGTCCGCGGTCGTGAGCGCCTGGCCGTCGCTGAACTTCAGGCCGGGCAGCAGCGTGAACGTCCAGGTTTTCTTGTCGTCGCTGGCCTGGTACTTTTCGACCATCTGCGGTTGCGGCTTGCTGTGCGAGTCCATCGCGAACAGCGTGTCGTACACCATGTAGCCGAAGTTGCGCGTGATGTAGGCGGTGGTAAAGGTCGGATCCAGCACCTTCAGGTCGGCGTGCGGCACGATGCGCAGGGTCTTGGCCTGCTGCGCGTGCGCCGGCGCGGCGCCAAAGGTGAAGGCCAGGCCGAGCGTGGCCGTCGAGAACAGGCAAAGCAGGCGTTTTTTCATCGCGCTAGGCTCCCATCGTGTTGGTGGATTTGCCGGCGTCGGCGCGCCGGCGGGGTCTTAGAGCGGCCACTTGGGCAGCCGGATATTGCGGTAGGTCAGCGTTTTCCAGTCGGGCGTGGCGACGCCCTTGCCGCCGACATAGATGATGTGCCGCGCGACTTTCGAGAACGAGGCGTGGAAATGCTGGGCGGACTTGACGACCACGATCCGCTTGGCGGCCAGATCGCAGCCGAGCTGCGTGAACAGGTCCATGTTGATGGCCTGGTTGCGCAGCGAGGTCAGCACGATCTCGATGCCTTGGGCTTCGACCAGAGCGCAATCGCCCATGGCGGCCGGCGCGCCCGACAGGCCCGTCATTACGAGTTCGGCGTGTATGGCCTTGACCGTGCAGCGCAGGTCCAGGGGATCGCCGGACAGCGGGCCGACCTTGCCGCCGATGCGCAGGTCCAGCACCGCGCCGGGGCCGGCGTCGAAGGCGATGCGCGCGGATACCGGGTCCCACATGGGTCCCAGCGCCGCGTTTGTCACGCCGCGCTCCACCATGCGGCTCAAAACGAAGGTAGCGTCCCCCGGCGCGCCGCTGCCGGGATTGTCGGGGCGGTCGGCCAGCACGATGGGGCCGTCGCCGAAGGCCAGCGCTTCGTCCAGCGCCTGATCGACGCTACGGTACGGCACCATGAGCTGTTCACGCATGGCGATGAGTTCGTCGGCCAGTTGGCGGGCCAGCGCTTGCGCGCGGGCGGCATCGCCGTCGGCATAGACCAGCACCTTGGTGCCCATTTCCGGCACGTCGCCGGTGGCAAAGCCCTGCGCCGCCGAGATCGACAGGATGCCGTCGCGGCCTTCCAGCGCCTTGATGCGGCTGACGAAGCCCTGGGCCGGTTCGCGGGTAGTGTGCATGGGCACGATCATTTCGCAGTCGACCAGCGCGGCCACGGGCCGCGTGCGGCCGGCCTGCGCGTCCAGGCACAGGGCCAGCAGGTCTTCCGCGCGTTCACGGATGTCCGTGTGCGGATATTCCTTGAAGAGCACCAGGATCGTGGCCTGTTCGACCATCAGCGGGCTCAGGTGCGCATGCGGATCCAGCTCCGCGCCGACCACGACGTCGGGGCCGACGATCTCGCGCACGCGGCGCAGCATGTCGCCTTCGCAGTCGTCATAGCCGTCGGCCACCATGGCGCCGTGCAGGCCCAGCAGCACCATGTCCACCGGCAGCGCCGCGCGCAAGTCGGCCAGGATCTGGTCTCGCAAAGTTTCGTAGGCGGCACGCGTCGTCGTGCCGCCTGGCTGGGCCGAGGTGACGAGGCCTTCCGCCAGGGTCCAGCCGGCCTCGCGGCCTCGCTGGCGGGCCACGTAAAGGGGCGCTCCGGCAAAGGTGACCGTGTCTGGGTGCGTGCCCGCCGGATAGTAGTCGCGGTCCTGGAAGGAGGCGAGGCTGGTGGGCATGGGGGCGAAAGTGTTGGTTTCCGTGCCCAGGCCGGCGCTGAAGATTTTCATGGGCGTGCTCCGCGACAGGCTGGAGCATGCGCCGCGGTGCGCGCGGCGTTCCAGTACGACGACATAGATTTCCCCTTGTATGGATCGGAAGACCGTCACTGCCGCCACATGAAAAGGGGGCCTTGCGTTCCGTACCGCGGATCATCGGCGGCACACAAGCGCGGCACAAATAGCTAACGTGCGTCCATGGATAACCCAAGGTTATGGTGTGCGGTTTTTCGGGGGAAATCGCGGCGAAAAGCGTGCAGATGGACCTTTTTTAAGGGAAAACGATAGGGCGCCCGGAAGGCTGTGCGCAACGGATATGAAAGGTTATGGACAGTTCATGAATTGGAATTTGTTGGCTTGCGCGGACTTGCCCAGAATCAGAATCCGTTCCGGTTCCGTCGGCCAGCCGCGGTCCGGTGTTTTCCTGCCCTGAACGGCGCACCGCGCCTTGGAGCCGCCCCATGCGCATTTTCACTGGCGCCCTCGCCACGGAAACCAATACCTTCTCGCCCTTGCCGACCGGCCTTGCCGCGTTCAAATCGCGGGAATACCTGCCTGCGGGCACGCATCCCGATCACATGACCTTCTATGCCGGACCCTTGTGGGCGGCGCGGCAGCGCGCGCGGGAAATGGGTTGGACGCTGGTCGAGGGGCTGGTGGCCTCCGCGCAACCGGGCGGCACGACCACTCGCGCCGCATACGAGACACTGCGGGATGAGTTGCTTGCCGACCTGCGCGCGGCGCTGCCGGTGGACATGGTGCTGCTGGGCCTGCACGGCGCCATGGTGGCCGACGGCTATGACGACTGCGAAGGCGACATCCTGCGCCGCGTGCGCGAGATCGTCGGCCCCGACGTCGTGGTCGGCGCGGAGCTGGATCCGCATGCGCACCTGAGCCCGCTGATGGTGCAGCAGGCCACGGTACTGGTCTTGTTCAAGGAGTATCCCCACATCGATGTGCTGGAGCGAGCCCAAGACCTGCTGGCCCTGTGCCTGGACGCGCAGGCCGGCCGCACGCGGCCCGTGGCCGCGCTGGTCGACTGCGAAATGATCGTGCCCATGCATACCACCCGCGAACCGGCCCAGGGCTTCGTCAGCCGCATCAAGGCGCTGGAAGGCCGCGACGGCATCCTGTCGATCTCGGCGGCGCAAGGCTTTGCCACCGGCGACGTGCCGGAAATGGGCACCAAGGTGCTGGTCTATGCCGACGGCGATGCCGCCCGCGCGCAAGCGCTGGCCCGTCAATTGGCCGACGAACTCATCGCCATGCGTGAACAGCTCATGGTGCCGTACCGTAGCGTCGATCAGGCGCTGGACGAAGCGCTGGCTTTCGGCGACGGTCCCGTCGTGCTGGCCGATCGCTCGGACAATCCCGGCAGCGGCGCTGCGGGCGACTCCACCTACCTGCTCGCCAGGATGCGAGAGCGCGGCATACGCAATGCCGCCATCGGTCCCATGTGGGATCCAGTAGCGGCCCGCATTGCCTTCGACGCAGGCCCCGGCGCGGTGCTGGACTTGCGCATCGGCGGCAAGGTCGGCCCGCTGTCCGGCAGCCCGGTGGATGCGCGCTGCCGGGTCGTGGCCACGCATGCCGATATGACCATGACGGGCAATTCCAACACCCGCATCGCCCTGGGGGACTGCGCGCTGGTCGACGTGGACGGCATCCTGGTCGCGCTGGTTTCGCTGCGCACCCAGGCGTATCACACGGATCTGTTCACGCAGCTAGGGTGCGACCTGAGCGCGCAGCGATTGATCGTGGTGAAGTCCGCTCACCATTTCCACGCCAAGTACGCACCGCTGGCCAAGGCGGTGCTTTATGTGGCGGCGCCCGGCTCAGCCAGCCCGGACTGGCGCAGCCTGACCTACCGCAAGGCCAGGTTGCCGAAATGGCCGATCGCCTGATGGCGCGTCACCACCGGTGTTGGTAGGTCAGCGTCAGCACGGCTCCCGCGGCGGGGAGCCGGCTGGTGTTGGTGTTGCTGCGCAACAGCTGGCTGTACAGCGGGTAGTAATCGCGGTTGAAGAGGTTCTCGACGCCCAGAATGAAGGTGTTGCGCGGGTCGGGCTGATAGCGGCCCATGAGGTCCACCGTGAAATAGCTGCCGACATCCCTGCGGCCGAAGCTCTCCTTTCCATCCAGGCGGTAGTCCTTCGCGCCGAAGTAGTTGGCCTGCAGCCGGCCGTTCCAGCGCTCGTTCGGCCGGTACTGCAGATAGGCCGTCAACTTGAGCGGTGGAATGCGGTAGCCGGTCATGCCTTGCCAACTGCCGCCATCCGGTTGCTCGCGACCCTTCATCCAGGTGAAGGTGCCGCCGGCGCCCCACTTCTCGTCGTCGGTGGTGGTGTCAATGGTGCCTTCGACGCCGTAAATGCGTTCTTCGGTGCGCGTGAGGATCAGGCCGTTGTTGAAGCTCTGCACGTCGCCGAGTTTCGACGTGGTGTAGAACACCGCCAGCGACGCCGAGGTATTGCCGGCGCCGCCGCGCCAACCCAGCTCGTAGTTGTTGGTCTTGACTGGCTGCAGGTCAGAGGAGCCGATGTCGAAGCCGGGACGCGCATTGCGCATCTGGACGCCGATGTCGGGCAATTGGAAGCCCTGGCTGAAGTTGGCGTAAATCTCCTGGCCGCGCGCCGGAGCGTACGCGACGCCGAAGTTCCACAGCAAGGCGTCGTAATTGACGGAGCCGCCCTGGACAGTGGCAGGCGAGGGCACGCGCAGTTGCGACAGCGGCACGAAATCGCCGAACCGGGCGGAAGCATATTCGTAGCGCGCGCCGCCCTGCACCGACCACTGCTCGTCGAAGCGGTGTTCAAGCTGCGCGAAGAGACCGGTACTGCGGGTCGTCAACTCGGGCATGTAGGTGAGGCTGCCGATCCTGTTGAATACCCGTCCGCCGCTGCGGTCGTAGGCCGCGGGATCGAAGATGTCGATCGGCATATCGCTGCGTTCCTGGTTGAAGTCCGCACCCCATAGCACCTTGGATTGCTCGCCCAGCGGCGTGTCTACGGTCAGCCGGCTGCCGAATACCTTGGTGTTCTGCGTCACCTGGTCCACGTTGTTGCCGCGCGTGACGACGGCACGGGCGTCGAAGGGCGTGAAGCGGGTGAAGTAGTCGCGGTAGTACATCTGGGCCGTGACCTTGCTGCCCAGCACGTCGAGGTGTTCGTATTCCAGATTCAACAGCGTGTTGCGGATCTGGTTCTGGTCGGCCAGCCGCAGGCCGTCCATGGGCAGGGCGCGTGCCGACCCTGGTGGCAGGCGGCCGACGGAGGGGTCCGAGGTGTAGTCGGAGTCTTGGTCTGCGTTGTAGTAGCTGGCGGACAGTTGCAGGCGTTGCTTGTCGTCGATGCGCAGTCCCAGCTTGCCGCCCAGGCTGTAGATGTTGGAGTCGAACAGGTCGCCCTGGCTGGGCTCGGGCGCGATGCGCCTGCCTTGCGCGTCATAGGAGGCGCCATTGTGGCGCGCGCCCAGGTCCAGGGCATAGTCCAGCTTGCCCTGGCTGCCGGCGAAGTGCTGTTGCAGCTGCCCGCCCAGTCCGTCGGCGCGCAGCCGGCTCAGCGGGCTGACGGCGGTCACGGTCGTCTCGGATACGGGCTCTCCGCCGGCAGGCCGGGTAGTGATCGAAACGATGCCGCCCGTCGCGCCGGCGCCGTAGATCGAGCTGCTGCCGCGCAGCACTTCGACCCGTTCGATGGTGGCGGGGTTGATGTTCGCCAGGTTGCGGGATGAGTCCCGATTTGTGTTGAGCGGGATTCCGTCCACCAGCACCAGCACGCCGCGGCCGCGCAGCGTCTGGCCATAATCGGTCATGGTGCGGCTGGAGTCGGCCATGCCGGGCACGGTCTTGGACAGCACGGTGGCCAGGCTGTCAGAACCCGTGCGCAGTTCCTGCAGGGCATCGCGCTCCAGCACGATGGTTTGCTGCACGGGGCTGACAAGATTGCTGGATGTGCGAGACGCGGAGACCTCGATGGGCGCCATCACCTGGGGCTGGCCCGCGCTTTCCGGCTCGATGATGGTTGCGGCGCCGTCCTGGCGCACGCGCAGGGCCTGGTCCTTCAATAGCGCGGACAACGCCTGCTGCGGCGTCATCGTTCCGGAGATGGCCGACGCCTGCATGCCCGCGACGGTCTGCGGCGCATAGAAGATCTGCAAGCCATGGGCCTGGGCCAGCGTGCGCAAAGCCTGGTCCAACGATTGCGCGGGCATATTGATCGCTACCGGTGCGGCCTGCGCCAGGGCGCCCGCGGCGCCCGTCATCAGCACCGCCGCCAGCGCCGTCGTTGCCAGGCCTCGCATCCGCGCGCGCCTTCCCCATGATTTGCGATCCACTTCCTGTGCTCCTGAAGCATGTAGGCGGGCACGATGCCCGCCTGGTTATCAGGAAGAAGACGCAATACGCAGAAAATACCTGAACGCCGCGGCGGCTTTTTTTGTAACAGCGATGGCCGCCCGAGTCAGCGCGCGACGATTTCGGCCTGACCGCCGGGCAGGTGTCGCACCGCGACGGGCAGGATGTGCGGCAACGCCGTCAAGAAGGCGTCGGTGTCGGTGGTCTGGAACACGCTGGTCAGACGCAGCGTCTCCAATCCCTGGTGTGGCGCCAGGAGGATGGGCTGCGGGCGGTAGCGCGAGACGTCGCGCACGGCGCTGGCCAAGTCTGTATCGGCAAACACGATCTGACCCTGGCGCCAGGCGAGCGCGGCGGCCACGGGATAGTCCCGGACCTGGCCGGCACGGCCCTCGGCATCGATGCGAACCGCGCTGCCGGCGCGGACGGCAACCGCGGTCTTGTCCGCGCTGCCGGCCACCTCGACCGAGCCCGACTCCACCACGATGCGCAGCTGATCCGCGTCGCGGCTTACGTCAAAACGGGTGCCGGTCACCTTGGCGCTGCCCAGCCCCGCATCCACGACGAAGGGCCGCGCCGCATCCTTTTCCACCGCGAACAGGGCTTCGCCCTCTTGCAGAAGGACCAGGCGCCGGGCTCCGTCGAAACGGACCTCGATCCGGCTGCGGCTGTTCAGTTCAGCGGTGGAGCCGTCGGGCAACGTGACGCTGCGGCGTTCTCCTGCAGCCGTACGGTATTCCGTCACGGGATCGGCGTGCTGCCAGAGGCCTAGCGCAATGGCCCCCATCAACGCGCACAGCCCCAGTCCCAGCGCCCGCCGCCGCGCCGGACGTTGCGCGCGTCGGGGTTCCTCCGCCAGCGCGCGCAGCCGGTCCTCGGGCAGGGCGGCCGCCGCCTGCCAGATCGATTCCAGCATCTGGTATTCGGCGGCGTGGCGCGGATCCGCGGCGAGCCAGGCATCGAGCTCGGCCTGCGCAGCGGCACTCCATTCGCCTGAGTGCGCGCGCGCGAACCACCGCGCCGCTGCATTGCGGACGGAATCGACGCCAGCGTCGGACGCCTGGAGCGGATTGTCAGTTCGGGGCATAGGCTCCCAGCCGTTCGCGCAGATGCAGAGCGGTGCGGATCATGTACTTCTCGACCATGTTCTTGCTCAGGCCCATGCGTTCCGCGATCTCCGCTTGCGTCAGGCCTTCCAGGCGCTGCCAGATGAATACCTGGCGGCACTTGAGCGGCAGCTCGGCCAGCGCGGTTTCCAAGGCCAGGCTCAGTTGTTCGGTGCGGACCTGGGCGAGGGGATCGCCCCAGGTGCTGGGATGGCCGGCTATGGTATCAAGCGGTACCCATTCCTGCCCGTCCGTCCGGCGGAAATTGTCCACGGCCATGTTGCGCGCGGCCTGATGCAGATAGGCCCGGGGCTGCGTCACGCGGTCGGGATCGGTTTCCAGGCATTTGACCAGGGCATCGTGCGCGAGATCGCGCGCGGCATCGCGGCAGCCCAACTTCCGGGTCCAGACCGCAAGCAGCTCTTCGTAGTAGGCCAGGAAGCCTTGCGGGCGGGGGGGACGTGATGGCATGGCGCGAGGTCGGGAGGGCTTTCATGATAATGCTTTTTATTTGCATATGAAAGCGAGCCGGCGACGCCCCGGTCTTGCGGCCAACAACCCAGGTCTTTATGCGGGACCGCGCGGAGGATCTTCAAGCGCCAGCGTGGCGAGCAGGCCGACGATCAGCGCCTGCATGCCCTGGTCCAATTCCACTTCCATCTCGGATTCTTCCGCCGTCCGTTCCGCGTCCACGACCGGCTCCAGCCCGGCGACCGAATACACCGTGTCGGCGACCGCCATGCCGTGAAAGGCCACGGTCGCCAGCAGGATGCGGGACTGCTCCCTTGAAATGCCGTAGGCGTTGGCGATATGGCGCTGTTGCTCGTCGATCTTCGCGAGCATGGACGGCGTGGCCGCCAGTCTGCGGATCACGTACGGCGTGACTCCTGGGTGCGCCTTGACGAACTCCCGCACGGACGCGGCGAACGTGGTCAGGTATTCCTTCAGTTCGCCGCGGTCGGTGCTACAGGCCTGCGGTATCTGCCAGCGCTTGAAGATCTCTTCGGCAACCAGGCGCTTGAGTTCCTCCAGGCTGGGCACGTGTTTGTACAGCGCCATATGGCTGACGCCCAGCGCCGCCGCGAGTCCGACGAAAGTGATGTTCGGCAGGCCCATTGCTATGCCTGCATCGGCGATACGTTCCCGGGTGATCGTAGGAGGGCGTCCCCGCGCGGGGCGGCGCTCTGGCGGTGTCATGGCTGTTCCTGGTTGGGTGGCGTCATTCAACCTGCACTTTAACCCGGCCCGATTTATTTAGTTTAGTGTCATGCAACTAATTCGGAAATTTAGTTTATAGTGATGCAAATAATTATCACCAACATCTGGATAAGTTGATTTCATGAGCAGTTCTGAAGCGACCGCGGCCAGACCCGGGAAACCCGGTCCGCTAGGCCTGGTGCTGGCCCCGATACGCAGGCAATTGATGGCCGCCGCAGCGTTGGCCGCGGCGGGCACCATGCTCACCCTGGTGCCGCTGGCGGGAATTGCGCACATTGCCCGTATCGCCCTCGCCGGCGCCGAGCCTTCCGCAGGCGCGCACGCCTGGCCTGGAATCTGGTGGACTGTCATTGCCAGTTTGGCATCCATGTTCGTTGGCATGGCGCTGATCTCGGCCGGTGAATTGACGGCCCATCTGGCCGATAACCGTCTTACGCACCGCCTGCGCCTGGCCGCCGCGCAGCGGCTGTCGCAGGTGTCGCTGGGTTGGTTCACCGACCGGGCGTCGGGCGAGGTCAAGCAGGCGATGCAGGACGACATCGGCACGCTGCACAGCCTGACCGCGCATTTCTACACGGCGGTGGGGCGCGCCGCGGGCGGCATCGCGATTGCGGTCATCTACCTGTTCGTGCAGGACTGGCGCCTGGCGTTGGTGGCGTTGCTGCCGTTCCCCGGCTTCTTCCTGTTCCTGCGCCGGGCCATGAAGGCCGGGGGGGCGAACATGCAGGAGTTCGTCGAACGGCTAGGGCGCCTCAATGGCGCAACGGTCGAGTTCGTGGGCGGCATGCCCGTGGTCAAGGCGTTCGGCGACCCGGGCAAGGCGCATCGCGGCTACCGCGAGGCCGTCGACGCCTTTGCCGCAGCTTTCGCCAGTTTTACTCGTCCGCTGGTGGCGGCGATGGCGCACGCCCATGCAATGATCGCGCCGGTCACCGTGCTGGGCGTGGTGCTGGCCGCGGGCGCCTTGTTCGTCGGGCTGGGCTGGATGGCGCCCGTGGACGTGCTGCCGTTTGCGCTGGTGGCGCCGGGCATATGCGCGCCGGTGCTGCTGCTGCATACGCTGCTGCATGATCTGGGCAGCGCCGCGAGCGCGGCGCAGCGCGTGCAGGCGCTGCTGGAGACACCGGTACTGGAGCCCCTGGCGCCCGGCCAGGAGCAGATCCCGGAGGGCCATGAAGTCAGGTTCGAGAACGTGGGCTATTCCTATGGCGCGGAGCGCCGGACGCTGTCCGGCATCAGCTTCACCCTGGAACCCGGCACGGTCACCGCCATCGTCGGTCCTTCGGGCGCGGGCAAATCCACGCTGGCGCGGCTGCTGCTGCGATTCTTCGACCCCGACGAAGGGCGCATCACGCTGGGCGGCGCAGATCTCAAGCGAATCGAGAGCGCGCAGCTTTACCGGCGCGTCGGCTTCGTATTGCAGGAGGTGCGCCTGATCCATGCCAGCGTGCGCGACAACATCGCGCTCGGCCGGCCCTCCGCCACCCGGCAAGAGATCGAGGACGCCGCGCGCAGCGCCAGTATCCATGAACGCATCCTGGCGCTACCGCGCGGCTACGATTCGGTGATCGGCGAGGACGCGCAGCTATCCGGCGGCGAACTCCAGCGCGCCAGCATCGCGCGAGCCTTGCTATTGGATCCGCCCGTGCTGGTGCTGGACGAGGCCACGGCCGGGGCCGACGCCGGCAACGAGGCGGCAGTCCAGGGCGCGCTGTCCCGCTTCGCCCGGGGGCGCACGGTGATGGTGATCGCGCACCGGCTGGATACGGTGATGCACGCCGACCGCATTCTCGTCGTCGAGAACGGCGCCATTGTCGAACAAGGCAGACACGAACAGTTGCTCGCGCAAGGCGGCAGCTATGCGCGGTTGTGGGCGCAAGGCGGTTATGAAACTTCCGAGGACAAAGAGGTGGCCGCATGCTGAAGATCTTCATGCTGCTGCTTGGCCAGGACGCATCCGTGCTGCGCCGCTATGGCCGGATGGCCGTGGCCTATGGCGTGCTTTGCGGGCTAACCATTACCGCGCTGGTGCCGCTGCTCACGCATCTGCTTGCGGCAGACGTGCAGGCTGCCGCCCCGTGGCTGGGCGCGCTGCTGGCCGGCGTAGCGGTCTGCTGGGGCCTGCGGCGCCATGTGGAGCGGGCCGGCGTGCGGGTGGGCGTCGCAATCTTGCAAGACGCCCGCCACCGTCTCGGCGACCATGTGGCGCGCCTGCCCGTGGGCTGGTTCACACCGCAGAACACGGCCCGTCTCGGGCACGTCGTCACGCAGGGAATGATGTCCGTGGCCCAGCTCCCCGCGCATGTCTTTACGCCCGTCATCGTCGGGGTGGTGACGCCCGCGGTGCTCGTCGTCGCCCTGTTTGCGCAGCACTGGCTATTGGGTCTGATCGCCTTGGCGGCGCTGCCGCTGCTGGCCGGCGTCCTGGCGCTCACGGCAAGACTGGCGCGGCGCGCGGACGAGGCATTCCAACAGCGCTTCGCCGATGCCAGCCAGCGCATGGTCGAGTTCGCCCAGGCCCAGTCGGTGCTGCGCGCCTTCAATGGCGAGGGCGGGAGCACGCGCTTTCTCGAACAGGCCGTCGAGCGGCAGCGCCAGTCCGGAGCTCGGCTGATCTGGCTATCGGCCGGGGCGGCCGTTCTCAACCTCGCGGCCGTGCAGGCCGTCTTTGCCGTCCTGCTGGCCGCCGCGGCCTGGTGGCTGGACGGTATCCTGGGCAAACCGCTGGCACCTGGACAGAGCGTGGCTGCGATCGTCGCGCTTCTGCTCGCGGTCCGCTACATCGATTCGTTGCTGGAGGTGGCCGGCTATGGAGAGGTGCTGCGCGGCGCGCGCGGACAACTCGACGCCATCGAAGCGCTGTACGCCGTGCAGCCGCTGCCCGAGCCCGACGCGCCACTGGAACCGCGCGATGCGTCGATCGAATTGCGCAATGTGCATTTCCGCTACGCGGATAGCGAGCCGGAGGTACTGCGAGGCGTGGATCTGCGCATCGAACCGGGCAGCATGATTGCCCTGGTCGGCGCATCCGGTTCGGGCAAGACCACGCTGGCGCGCCTGATCGCGCGCTTCTTCGACGTGAACCAGGGCAGCGTGCTGGTTGGCGGCGTGGACGTGCGGCAGATGTCCAGCTCGAGGCTGGCCGGCCAGATCAGCCAGGTCTTCCAGGACAACTACCTGTTCACGGGATCCATCGCCGACAACATCCGCGCCGGCAGGCCGGGCTGCAGCGATGCCGAGTTGATGGAAGCCGCAGGTCGGGCCGGCGTGGACTGCGTCGCCGCGCGCCTGCCGCAGGGGCTGGACACGCAGGTAGGCGAGGGCGGCGCGCGCCTGTCCGGCGGCGAACGCCAACGCATCGCCGTCGCGCGTGCGCTGCTCAATAATGCCCCCATCATGCTGGTGGACGAGGCGACCGCGGCGCTGGATACGGAGAACCAGGCCATCATCACCGGCGCTCTGGCGCGCCTGCGCGGGGAGCGCACGCTGGTGGTGATCGCGCATCAGCTTTCTACCGTGGCGATGGCCGACCAGATCGTCGTGCTTGAGGACGGACGGATCGCCGAGCAAGGCACGCCCGCGGCGCTGCGTGAGAGCCAGGGGCTATACGCGCAATTCCTGGATCAGCGCAAGGCCGCCCGCGGCTGGCGCATTGCAGGGGCGCGCTCCTGATGCGTGTCAGCTTGGTCGGTCTGTTCTTCGTGCTTTGCGGCGCGTCGCTGCTGGTGGGCGCGCGCCAGATCGCCTGGCCGCAGCTGTTCTCGCTATCGGGCGATGCGTGGCTCACCTTGACCGCAAGCCGGCTACCGCGCCTGGCGGCGCTGGTGCTGACAGGCATCGGCCTGGCCGTGTGCGGCGTGATCCTGCAGCACATCGTGCGCAACAAATTCGTCGAGCCGGCAACGTCGGGCGGACTGGATGCGGCCAAACTCGGCATCCTGGTGTCGATGCTGTCGATGCCTGCCGCCGGGCCGGCTGCACGGATGCTATTCGCGCTGGGCTTCTGCTTCGCGGCCAACCTGGTCTTCATCGCCGTCGTCCGCCGCGTCAAATTCAAAAATACGGTGCTCGTGCCGGTCATGGGTCTGATGTATGGCGGCGTGCTGAGCGCCCTGGCGGAGTTCTACGCGTATCGCAACAACATCATGCAGAGCATGCAGGGTTGGCTGCTGGGCGACTTCTCCAGGATCGTGCAGGGCAACTACGAGATCATTTACCTCATCCTGCCTATCGTTGCGCTGACCTATCTCTACGCGCACCGCTTCACCGTCCTAGGCATGGGCGAAGGCATGGCGGCGGGCCTGGGCCTGAACTATCCGGCTACCGTCGCGCTGGGGCTGATCCTGGTGGCCGTCACCGTGTCCGCCACGGTCATTACCGTCGGGGCAATTCCTTTCGTGGGGCTGGTCATCCCCAATCTGGTCGCGCTGCGCTATGGCGACAACCTGAGCCGCACCTTGCCCGTCGTCGCGCTGGGAGGCGCGACGCTGCTGCTGGCCTGCGACATCCTGGGCCGCCTTCTGATCTACCCATTTGAGGTGCCCATCGGCCTCACCGCGGGTGGCGTGGGCGGCATCCTGTTCCTCGTGCTGATCTTCTGGAGGCACCGGTGATGCGCGCGCTTCCCCGGCATACGGTATGGGTGGCGGTCATCGCGTTGGCCGTGGCTTTCCTGCTGTTCCGTTCCAACCTGGACTTCGACTACATCATTCCCAGGCGGCTTGCCCGGCTTGCGGCCATGCTTATCGGTGGCGTCTGCATTGCGTGGTCCTCCATCGTGTTCCAGACCATCGCCGGCAACCGGATCCTGACGCCGGCCATCATGGGCTATGAGGCCGTCTACCTGTTGCTGCAATCCCTGATGATCCTGGCCATGGGGGCCCAGAGCCTGGTCCTGCTGGGCGCAAACGGGCACTTCTCCCTGTCCGTGCTGCTGATGCTGGGCTATTCGTGGATCATCCAACGCTGGCTATTCCGCGATGGCAGGCAGAACGTGTACTTCCTGCTGCTGGTGGGACTGGTGCTGACGATGGTGATCGGCACCTTCACGCAGTTCGTGCAGTTGAAGACCAGCCCTGGCGAATTCTCCATTTTGCTTGGCTTTACCCAGGCTTCCTTCAACAAGGCGGAACCCGGCCAGTTGCTGGTTTCCGCGATCGCCGTCGCGGCGGTGTGCCTGGCCGGCATCAAGACGCTGCCGGCGCTGGACGTGATCTCGCTGGGACGCGACCAGGCCATCTCCCTGGGTGTGGACTATCAGCGCGCCTTGCGGCTGCATCTGGCGCTGATTGCGGTGCTGGTCGCAGTGTCGACCAGCCTGCTGGGACCCACCGCCTTCATGGGCATCTTCGTCGCCAACACGGCCTATGCCCTGACGCGCACGCGCCGGCATCGAGCTACGCTGCCCGCCGGCTGCGCGATCGCGGTCGGCATTTTCATCCTGGCGCAGCTTGCGGTTGAACATCTCTTCAACTATCGAACGAGCGTCGGCATCCTGGTCAACCTGGTTTGCGGCGCCTGGTTCCTGGCGCTGATGGCACGCTCGCGGGGCACCGCATGATCACGATCAAGAATCTCTCGAAAAGTTATGGGCCGAAGACGGTTCTGCGCGATGTCAGCGTGCAGTTCCCCGCTGGGCGGCTGACCTCGCTCATCGGCCCCAATGGCGCGGGCAAGACCACATTGCTGATGATGGCCGCGCGGCTGCTGGAACCCAGCCGGGGAGAGATCCTGATCGAGGGCGCCAGGGTGTCGGACATCCGTATCGGGGATTACGCCAAGCGCGTGGCCACGTTGCGTCAATCGCCCGATTTCAACCTGCGGCTGACGGTGGAGGAGCTCGTCGCCTTCGGACGGTTTCCATACAGCCGCGGCGCGTTGACACAGGAAGACCGCCGCGTGATCGGCGAGGCCATTGCATTCCTCTCGCTGGAACCGCTGCGCGCGGCCTATCTCGACGAACTCAGCGGCGGGCAGCGCCAGATGGCGTTCCTGGCCATGACGATCGCCCAGCAGACGGATTGCCTGCTGCTCGACGAGCCTTTGAACAACCTCGATATCAAGCATGCCGTTCAGATCATGCGCGCGCTACGCCGCCTGTGCGATGAGCACGGCCGCACGGTAATCCTGGTGGTGCACGACATCAATTTCGCGGCCAGCTATTCCGACCACATCGTCGCAATGAAGCGCGGCGTGGTGCATCGCGCGGGGACCGTACCGCAAGTCGTGACCGCGGATCAGCTGGGGGAACTGTACGGACTGGATTTCGAGATTATGCAAGGCGACCGCGGGCGCCTGTGCAACTACTTCAATCCCCCTGGAGAACTGAAATGATCACCAAACACAGGCCCTGGGCGCCGGCCCTGGTGTTGGCCGCAATGGTCGCCCTACAGGGCTGCGGCCAGGAAGCCGCCAAACCACCCCAGGCAGCGGGAGAGCCGGCGGGGAGTCCTTCCTCCCGGCAGCCCTATGCCAGCATCACCGTCCAGCACAAGCTGGGAACGACCGTCATCGAGAAGCTGCCACGGCGCGTGGTGGCGCTGGACATGAACGAAGTCGATAACCTGGACGAGCTCGGCGTCCAGGTTGTTGGCATGCCCAAGGACTTCGTGCCTCACTTTCTGGCCAAGTACCGGCACGCGGTCGACGTGCAGGACATGGGGGCGATTGTCCAGCCCAACCTGGAGCGGGTGCACGCGGCCAAACCCGATCTGATCCTGATTACCTCGCTGCAGGCGAACCACTACAAGGAGCTCAGCGAGATCGCGCCCACGATCCATTTCGACGTGGATTATCGGGACAGTCAGGCAAACCACATCGAGGTCATCAAGGACCATCTCCTGACGCTGGGCCGGATCTTCGAAAAGGAAGATCTCGCCCGTCAGCAGGTGGCGGAGCTGGATGCAAAGGTCCGTCAGGCAAAAGAACTTGTGCACGGCCGTCCCGAGACGGCGCTCATCGTGCTGCACAACAACGGCGCTTTCAGCGCCTTTGGCGAGCAGTCCCGCTACGGCTTTGTCTTCAAGACCCTTGGCGTCAAGTCCGCCAGCCCCGCAGCCGACTCCGGACTGCACGGCCAGCCCATTTCCAGCGAGTTCATCCAGCAGGCCAACCCCGGCATTCTGTATGTGGTGGATCGCACGGCGGTGATGGAGCGCCGGCCCGTCCTCAACGCCGAGACGCTGGGCAACCCGCTCTTGCGGCAGACAACGGCCTGGAAGAACGGCCGCGTGGTCTTTGCCGATGCCGAGGCCTGGTATGTCACGGCCGCCAGCGTGAGTTCGCTGAAGCTGATCATCGACGACGTCATCAAGGCCTATCAGCACTGATATCAGTGCCGGGATCGGGGGAAGTTGCCGGTCCATATGTAAATGATTCCCAGTCGCCTGATATGGCAGGCGACCCATCGCTCAACCGAACGGAGCATTCCATGAGCAAACGTCGCCATCGCGGCCGCGTCGCACGTCCTTCATCGCACGCCAGCCACGCACACCCCATCTTTTCCCCCAACCATCTGGCCGCGGCCTTGTTCGGACTGACGCTGGGCGCCGCTCCTTCCGCCTGGGCCCAGGAAGCTGCCGAGGCCGCGGTCAAAACCCTGCCGACGGTGACGGTCACGGGGCAGGCCGAAGCGCCGGCCACGCCCTATGCCGGCGGACAGGTTACCTATGGCGGGCGTGTGGGCTTCCTGGGTGACAAGGATTCCATGGAGACGCCGTTTTCCGTCATCAGCTACACGGAAAAGTACATCGAGGACCTGCAGGCGCAGGACATCACTGACGTGATCGCCCGGACCGATCCTTCGGTATTCAGCAACGGCGTGACGGGGGCATGGAGCGAGAACTACTCGATCCGTGGCTTCAGTTCCAGCACCACCGACATATCCTTTGGCGGGCTGTTCGGCATGGCGCCGTACTACCGGACCACGCCGGAAATGTTCGAGCGCATCGAAGTGCTTAAAGGTCCGTCGGCCTTGCTCAATGGCATGCCGCCAGGCGGTTCCGTCGGCGGCACCGTTAACCTGGTGCCCAAGCGCGCGGGCGCGGAGCCCCTGACGCGCTTGACCGCGACCTACATGTCCGATTCGCAGTTCGGCGGACACCTGGACCTGGGACGGCGCTTTGGCGAGAACCAGCAGTTCGGCCTGCGCTTGAACGGCGTCTACAGGGATGGCGACGGCCCGGTCGATAACCAGAAGAAGAAGGCGCAGCTGGCTGCGCTGGGCCTGGACTGGCGCGGCGAACGAGCGCGCATTTCCATTGACATGTACGACAGCGATGAGCGCGTGGACGGCGTGACCCGCGGCATCAACCTGGCGCCCGGCATCGGCGTGCCCAAGCCGCCCAAGCCTGAAACCCTGTTGAATCCGGACTGGGCCTATGTGAAGAACCAGGACAGGGCCGCCATGATCCGCGGCGAGTTCGACGTCAGCGACAACTTGATGGCCTACGCCGCCATAGGCAAGAGCCGGTCCGAGTACACCTACAATGGCGCCATGGTGGCGCAGGTGTTCAACGAGGCGGGCGACTATCGCACCTCGATGGGCCAGCTGAACATGAACGTGAAGAAAACGTCGGGCGAGGCCGGCTTGCGCGGCAAGCTGCAGACCGGCGGCATCAAGCACCAGTGGGTGCTGAACGCCACCTACTATTCGGACAACCAGCGGGACTATGGCCGCAGAACGGTGCCTGGGGCGGATTGGGTGACCAACATCTACCACCCGGTCTGGGGGCCGGCTCCCGACACCAGCTGGCCGCCGATACTGCATAGCAAGACGCGCCTGGTCAGTTATGGCCTGGCGGACACCTTGTCTTTCGCAGAGGACCGGGTGCAGCTGACGCTGGGCGCGCGGCGGCAGGAAGTCCGTACCGATAGCTACAGCGTTACGACCGGGGCGCGGACCAGCCGCTACGACGCCAGCGCAACGACGCCCGCCGCCGCGCTGCTGATCAAGGCGACCGACAATATTTCGGTGTATGCCAACTACATCGAAGGCTTGAGCAAGGGCCAGACGGCGCCGGTCACCGCGGCCAACGCGGGGCAGCTGTTCGCGCCGTACAAGACCAAGCAGACAGAAGTCGGCGTCAAGGTCGATCTGGGGGACTTCACCCATACCGTCAGCCTGTTCGAGATAAAACGGCCCAGCAGCTACACGGACCCTGCCACCAACGTTTTCTCGTTCGGCGGCGAGCAGCGTAACCAGGGCGTGGAATGGGGCTTCTTCGGCGAGCCGATGCGCGGCTTGCGCCTGATGGGAGGGGTGGCATACATCGATCCCAAGGTAACGAAGACCGCCATCGCCGCCAATGAGGGCAAGCAGGCCACCGGCATCCCCAAGCTCCAGGGCAAGCTGGGCGTGGAGTGGGATGTGCCGGCGGTGCAGGGCCTGACGTTGACAGCCAACGCGACCGCCGTGTCCAAGCAGTACATCAGCGCCGACAATTCGCTATCGGTGGCGGGACGGACGACCTACGACGTGGGCGCGCGCTACGCAACCAAGGTGGCCGACCGCCCGATCGTGCTGCGGGCGGCCGTCAACAATCTGACGAACAAGGCCTATTGGGGCATGCCGCAGTTGTCGAGCCTGGCCCTGGGCGCGCCGCGCACTTTCATGCTTTCCGCCTCGATGGATTTCTAAGCGTGTCGCCGCATGGCGGATGGCTGTGCCGCCCGCCTCAGGCTTCTATCGTCACGATATCCCCGGCGTGCCGCGCGTACTCCAGCGCGTAGGCCATTTCGCTGCGGGTCTGCGCATGGAGAAAGAGCCAGGGTTGCCCGCGCGCCACCTCGTCGCCCAGTCGTGCGTGCAGGGACACTCCCGCGGCGGGCCGTTCCGGCGCGCCGGCCAGCTTGGCCAGGCGTGAAAGCTTGCGGTTGTCGATGTGGGTGACGCGGCCGGCCTGCAGCGCGGCCAAGGGTTCGACGTGGGCAGCTCGGGGCGGCTCGCGCAGCCCGCCCTGGGCGGCGCAGATTCGTCTGAATTTTTCCCAGGCGAGGCCGCTGTCCAAGGTCCGCAGGGCCAGGGCAATGCCTTGTCCTGCCGGCGCCGCACCGCCGACTTCCAGCACGGCGCCCGCCACGAGGGCGGCGCGTTCGCGCAGGTCTTGCGGCTGGTCCGCTTCGTTGCGCAGGACGGCCAGGACGTCGCGGGCTTCCAAGGCCGGACCGATGCCGCGGCCCACGGGCTGGCTGCCGTCGGTGTACAGGCAGCGCAAGGTCAGCCCAAAATGAGCGGCCGTTTCTATCAGATGCCCGGCGAGGCGCTCGCCCGCCTCGCGGCTGCGGATCTTGGCCGTGGGACCTACCGGTATGTCGATCACGACATGCGTGGCGCCGGCTGCGATCTTCTTGGACAGCACCGAGGCGATCAACTGGCCTTCGGTGTCGATGTCGAGTTCGCGCTCCACGCGCACGAAAATGTCATCGGCCGGGCTCAGGCGCATGGCGCCGCCCCAGGCGATGCAGCCGCCCTCGGCCTGCACGACCTGCTGCAGTCGTTCGATACCCAGCTCCACCGGTGCCAGCATCTCCATGGTGTCCGCGGTACCCGCGGGCGAGGTGATCGCGCGCGACGAGGTCTTGGGCATGACCAGGCCATTGGCGGCGGCGATGGCGACCACCAGCGGCGTGGTGCGGTTGCCGGGCAGTCCACCCACGCAATGCTTGTCCACCACGATGGGGGCTTGCCAGCTCAGGCGGTCGCCGACCTCGACCATGGCCTTGGTCAGGAAAATGGTCTCGTCGATGCTCAGCGGCAGGGTGGCCGTGGCGGTCAGGAAAGCCGACAAGTGCACGTCCGTGTAGCGGCCGCGCACGACGTCGTGGACGATGGCGGCCAGATCTTCCTCGCCCAGGCGGCGTCCGTAGATGCGCTGGCGCACGCCGGCCAGGGATTCGAGCACCGGCGGGTGCCGCACGTGCACGCTGTCGCCGTCGCGGATGCCCAAGGCATCCCAGGCTTCCTCGGACAGCGCCACTTCGTCCAGCGCCAGCAGGTCGCTGTCGATCTGGTACAGCTGAGCCTGGACTTCATGGCCATTGGATGTGATCAGGACCTGCGAGCGGGAAGCCAGTCCCTCGGACCGGCAGACGTGGCAGTCCGCGCGCATCAGCGCGATGGGCTGGTGCTGCGCATGCAGACGCATGCGCGTGGCGCGCAGCGCGGGCGGCTTCAATTCGGGAATGCTGCTCACAGCTCGTACCTCTGGTCCTGCAGCGGCACGGTGGCATGCCAGTTCAGTTCGCGCTCGATGCGTTCGCGCAGCGCTTCGGAGGCTTCGGGTTCGCCATGGACGATAAAGACCCGACGGGGAGCCTCATGGAATCCGGACAGCCAGCGCATCAGTTCATCGCTGTCCGCGTGGGCCGACAGCATGGGCAGTTCGGCCACCTCGGCATTGATAGGGGTCCACTGGCCGTAGATCTTGGTTTCCGTGGCGCCGTTGAGCAGCTTGCGGCCGCGCGTGCCCGCGGCCTGGAAGCCGGAGAAGAGCAGGGTGTTGCGATGGTCTGTGCCAAAGGCGGCGATATGGTGCAGCACCCGGCCGCCGGTTGCCATGCCGCTGGCCGAGATGATGACCTTGGGATAGCGGTTGGCGGACAGCGCCTTGGATTCCTCGACGTCGCGCACGTAGGTCACGGCGGAGCAGGCCGCCTCGTATTCGCGCGCAGACAACTTGTGCTCCGCGGCGTGGCGGTCCAGCAGTTCAGTGGCGCTGGTTGCCATGGGGCTGTCCAGGTAGACCGGAATGTTCTGCAGCCTGCCCGCCTGACGCAGCTTCCAGAGCGCATGGATCAGGGTCTGCGCCCGGCCCACTGCAAACGCGGGTATGACGACGGTGCCGCCGCGCTGCACGGTGCGTTCGATGATGGCGCCCAGGGCTTCAATGGGGTCGGCGGGATCGTGGCGCCGATTGCCGTAGGTGGATTCGATGACGATGTAGTCGGCCCGTGGCACGGGTTCGGGATCATGCATGACCGGATCGTTGTAGCGCCCCAGGTCGCCGGAGAACACCACGCGCATGCCGCCGATGTCGACCTGCGCGGTCGTCGCGCCCAGGATGTGGCCGGCGCGGCGCAGCGTGAGCTTCGCGCCGCCTGGCAGGACGGTTTCCTGGTGCAGCGCCACGTCGGAAAAACGCGCCAGCGCGCGCTCGGCGTCGACCACGCGGTAGAGCGGCAACGCCGGCTTGTGCTTCGAGAAGCCCTTGCGGTTGGCGAAGTCCGCGTCTTTTTCCTGCAGATTGGCGCTGTCCAGCAGGATCAGCTCGGCAACGTCGCGCGTTGCGGGCGTGGCGTGGATCTTGCCCTTGAAGCCCTCTACCACCAGCCGTGGCAAGTAGCCGCAATGATCGAGGTGGGCATGCGTCAAGACCACCGCATCGATATCGGCGGGCGCCAATGGCAGACGCTGCCAGTTGAGCTCCCGCAGGTTCTTCAGGCCCTGGAACAGGCCGCAGTCAATCAGCAGGTGGGTATCTGCGTGGCTCAGCAGGTGTTTGGATCCTGTGACGGTGCCGGCTCCGCCCAGGCAGGTGAGTGCGAGCATGGTTTTCCTTGTGCGGCTTCAGAGTGGATGGGCGAGGTCGGCGGGATTGCCTCTGCCGTCGATAGCCAGCAGCCTCGGCGTATCGAGCACGTCCTCGCGGCGCCAGCCGGCGACGGCAGCCGCGGCGTCGACGGCATGGGCCCAAGTGCAGCGGTTGGCGAACAGCATGCCGGGCACGTCCAGCGTGCCGCCCCGGCTGATGTAGCCCAACGCCCGGGTGAGCGCCGGTCCGCCGTCCAGGCGGCGCAGGACGCCCAGCATGGGTTCCGGACGCGTGTGGCACAACAGCACGCGCGGCATGCCGGGCGGGAAGAGCGCGTGCACGGCGGCGTCGGACAGGACAAAGGCGGATTCGAGGTCATCGCGCGGGACGCGCAGACGGCCGGGCTCCAGTACCACCGACACGCAGCACTCATGGCCCAGACGCGCCAGAAGGGCGCGGGCCTTCAGCGCTTCTTCAAGCTGGTAGGCGCCAATGGCGACGAACTGCAGTGCGCTGGCCGTCGGATCGCCCGCGATGTGGGCCGCGCCCTGTTCGACCAGCGTTTGCGCCGTTTGCGCATCGAAGCGCTGCGCGCTGTCGCGCTTGGATACGACCATGCAGGCGACCTGGGCGCGCTGCGCATAGACGGCCCGCAGCGCTGCGGCGGCGCTGTTGCCGTCCACCGGGAAAAGCACGCGGGACGTATCCGACATTTCCCCCAGCAAGGCCTCGCCGATCGTGGGATCCTGATGCGACTGCTCGTTCTTGGCGTTCTCCCAGGTGTGGGAAGTGACCACCAGCGGCACCGACAGCCAGCCCGGCGCCTGCCCAAGCTCTTTCTGGCGGCGGGCAAAGATGATCTCCTGGCGCAGCAGCCCCAGCATCTTCACGGCGAAGGCTTCGTAGCTCACGATGAGATTCAGGCCGCCCTTGTTCGCCAGAGCGGCGGCAGCCACGGCTTCTTCGTTCAGCGCAGTGATGACGGCGCCATGCCGGTCTTCGGCGACGCCGGCCTCGGGATGATCGACGCGATGTTTCAGCAATGCCAGCGTGCCGCCCATCTTGTTGCTGGCGAGTTCGTCCGGGTTGCCGATGCGCACCCGCAGGCGAGGATTGGCGCGCACCAGTTCCACGAACCAGCGGTCCAGCGCGGCCATGGCGCTGCCCTGGGAGCCCGCGGCCTCCCAGGCGGGCTCGGGTAGGGCCGGCGCTTCAGGGTGCCGGTGCGCCATGGGATGCCCGCTTTCCAGCGGGCGTTGCTGTGCAGCGTGATTGGCCAGCGCGGCCAGCGCCGCGTCCAGGTCGGGCCCAGGGACGAATAGCCGGGCCGCGCTGGCGTTGAACGCTGCGCGGGCTGCGCTGTCCGTGTGAGGGTTGCCGCCTAGGGGCAGGTTGTGCGCGGCGTTGGTGCCCGCGCCGGGAAAGCCGAATCCCTTCTCGGTTTCGGCGATGACGTAGGGCAGCCGGGCGGGATATTGAAAATCCGGCGCCGCGAGCTTGTCGGCCAGATCCTCTTCGGCAGCCAGGATGGCCCAGGCGATGGCGGCTGGATCGCGGCCGTCGACGATGAGCGGATCGAAGCCATTGTGCCGCAGGTCCTCGGCCAGCCAGTGCGCGCCGCCTTCCTGCACGATCTGCGTGCGCTGCTCGATGCGGCGTCCGTTCAGGATCATGACGGGCACGGCCTGGCCGCAGTCCTCGGCGCGCCACCAGCGTGTAGCCCAGTCCGAGCCGCGCTGTTCCTCGAAGGCGCCGTCGCTCAGGAAGGCCACCAGGCTTTCGCCCGGCAGCGGCATGTGCACGTATTGCAGGCCGGCGAATCCCAGGTAGCCGCCTTCGGACACGGCGCCCGCCGTATTGGGGCCGGCATGGCTGCCCAACGGCGCGGCAGGCAGTCCCTGCGCGTCGATGGCGTAGGAATAGAAGTCCGTGATCAGCCGTGCCAGTCCCGCCTCGCTGCGATCGTAGCGGCCGCGCTGGGCAGGCGAGACGTCGCCGGTCAAGGCGTTGACGGCCTCGATGGCGGCCACGCAATGTCCCTGGCCCATCAGCCAGCCGCGGGTCTTGCCCGTCAACGCATTGGCCAGCAGATAGGCGACGAAGGCGGGCACCATATTCAGCGAGCCGCCCGTATGGCCTTCGGGATTGGGCTTGAAGTCATCGGCGGATAGTGAAGCGCCGTCCAGGGCGATGCGGCGCGCATAGGTCATGTGCGCCACGACGTTCATCGCCGCGCAGCAGAGCCTGTCGGCGGCGGCCAGCATGGCGTAGGCCTCGTCCTGGTGGGCAAGGCGGCCGCTGGCGGCAAGCCGCCGCACCAGCGCGTCGACGCGCTCGACGGTGTCGGCGCGGTGTTGGATCGGGCCATGGCCGGAAAGCCAATGCTCGCGGAGCGTCATCGCGGGTTCCTTTGAAATCGGGTGGTCAATCGCGCAAATCGCGCAAGAGCGCGTTGGCCAGCAGCGGCGCGAGTTCGATGCGGTTGCTGGGATGAGGCACGGCGTCAGTGGAAACGACGCGTTCAAAGCAGTCGGATACCTGGGACCACGCGTCCTCGGCGAACAGGGCATGCACCACCACGCATTGCGGCGGCCTCATGCCGGCGAGTTTTCCGGCCGCCACGACGAGGGTGCGGCCGGACGAGGCAATATCGTCCACCAGGACCGGCGTGCGATCCTGCCAGGCCGAGAGGTCGGGGACCTGGATGTCGACCTGCCGGTCGCCCTGCCGGGTCTTGCGCAGCACCACGTGCGGCGCACCGATGCGCTCGGCGATGGAGCCGGCCCATTGCTCGCTTTCTTCGTCCGGTCCGATGATCAGTGGCGATTGCACGTTGGCCGCGATCCAGCTGGCCAGGCGCGGGGCGGCGTGCAGTGTGGTGGTGGGTATGGTGTACAGCGCAGACAGCGTGGGGTGGCGATGCAGATGCGGGTCGACGGTGAGCAAGCGGTCGAAGGTCGAGGACACCAGGCGGGCAAACGACAGCGAACTGATGCTTTCGCCTTCCTGGAATCGCTTGTCCTGGCGCATGTAGGCCAGATAGGGCGCAATCAGGTTGACCTGAGTCGCGCCCAGCTCGCGCGCGGTGTCGGCCGCGTACACGAGGCTCAGGAAGCGCGGGTCTGGACGGGCGAGCGTGCAGACGATGTCGACCGCGCGTCCGCGCGGATCGCCATGCAGGCGCACGTAGCTTTCGCCGTCGGGGAATTGGCGGGTTTCCACGGCGCCGAGTTCGCCTTGGCACAGGGCGGCAAGGCGCTTGGCGAATCCTTCATTGCCGGGCAGCGGGAGGATAAGTCTTTGCATGTATGCCGGGTCCGCCTGATCGAGGTAAGGGAAACCGAAGAGGCCGGGAAGCCCCGCGCAGCGCTGAGGGGCTGCTGCATTCTGATTATGGCGCAGGGGCGGCGGCCCGCGGTGGCGCTCGCCGGTCAAACCTTGATGTAACTCAAAGGTTTGTAGCGGCACGGGATCCGGGGCCGCGGGCGTCGGCTACTCATCAGACGGAATGGTTGATTCGTCATCTTGGGCTTGTACCGCGGGCGGCGAACGGCGAATTTCTCAATCTGCCCATTTCTGCTGCAACTGCCGCCATGAATTCCGCGCAAGACTTTCCGACGCCCGGCCGCAACGGTCTGCGGCTTACCTGGCTGGCGTTGTTGTTGCAGGCAGGACTTTCCACGGTGTACGTCTTCGGCCGGCCGGCATCGGCGCAGACGGCGCCGCTGGCCTATCAATTGCGCGGCGCCGACGGCACATGCTGTTCCAGTGGCGGCCATCCCAATAACGGCCACGACGGGCAATGGGGACAGCGCGACTTCGTGCAGACGGACAGCAACCAGCGCATCAGCGCGGGCGCGCCGGGCCAGACCGGCATCCTGATCGACGTCAGCGGCGGTAACGGGGGTAACGGCAGGGACGCAAACGAAAACCACTGGGGCGGCAATGGCGGCGGCGGGCGGATCATCGACTACACCCTGGCAGCCAGCACGGTCTATGCCGCGGGCCGCGGCATAGACCTGTATTCGACCGGAGGCAACGGCGGCCTGTGGGGCAATGCGGACGGGCCTAATGGCGGCTACGGCATCGGCGGCGACGGGCATCAGGCCCGTGCCACGCTGAACAATGTGACGGTATCGGGCACGGGCTTCGGCATCGCCGTCCAGTCCTGGGGCGGGGCGGGAACGGACAGCGCCATCGCCGATGGCTTCAGCGGGGCGTACACATCCGGCCATGGCGGTGGCGCCGGCCTGGCGGCCGTGATCCTGCAAGGCACGACATCGGTGACCGCGCGCGGACCGGGGCCGGGCGACGTCAGCGCGGGGGTGGGCCTGATCTCGTCGGGCGGAAACGGCGGCGCGGCTGAACACACGGGGGACTTCGGCGGGCACAGCGATGCCGGGCGTGGCGGCGATGCCTCGGCGGTCACGTTCACGTCATCGGCGGGCGTGTCCGTCGCTGGCCACGGCGATGGGGGGCATGGCGTGATCGCCCGCTCCCTCGGCGGCAATGCGTCAACCGCCAACGGCACCGACACCAAGGCGGCTGCGGGAGGCAACGCCGGCCAGATCACCATCAACAACGGCGGCGCGATCCTGGCCGATGGCAATCGCGGAATTGGCATCTATGCGCTGACCCAGGGCGGCAATGGCGGCAACGGCGGCAATGGCTCGTGGTCGGGGGGCCACGATGGAGGCGCGGGCGGATCGCCAGGCGCCATCACGATCACGAACACGGGCTCGATCACGGTCGGCACGAATGACACCGTGGGCGCGAAGGGCATCGTGGCCAGCGTCCTGGGCGGAGAGGGTGGTCCCGGCGGCGCCAGCGGCGCATTCGGAGCGGGAGGCAATGGCGGCGCGGGCGCCGTCGCGGGGCAAGCGATCACCATCACCAATGCAGGCGCCATCAGCACCTATGGCAACGACGCCGCCGCCGTCATCGCGAATAGCGCGGGTGGCGGCGGCGGGCTGGCCTCCTCGAGCAACGGGATCATCGCCGTGGGCGGAGGGCACGGCGGAACGGGCGGTGCCGGCGGAGGCATCGCCATGTCGAACAGCGGCGGCATCGACACCTCGGGCGACAACAGCGCCGCTGTGCTGCTGCAAAGCATCGGCGGCGGCGGCGGGGTGGGCGGCGACGCGAACAGCACCGGCGTCATCGCGTCGGTGGCCATCGGCGGCTCTGGAGGCGCGGCAGGCAACGGCGGCCTGATCCAGTTTTTCTCACAAGGAAAAATCCTGACCCGGGGCGGCAATGCCTCCGGCGTGGTGTTGCAAAGCATCGGCGGCGGGGGAGGCAGCGGCGGCTCGGCCAATGCGGTGGGGGTGGGCGTGGGACTCAACGTGGCGCTGGCGACCGGCGGCAAGGGCGGTAGCGGCGGCTCCGGCAACACGGTGTCGTTTACGCAGGCCAGGCAGGGCGTCATTACGACGCAGGGCGCGCACAGCAATGGCGTGCTGGCCCAAAGCCTAGGCGGAGGCGGCGGCAGCGGCGGCTTGGCAAACTCCCGCGTCGTCACGATTGCGCCGCAACTGGGCGACAACCCGAGCGGGGCGGTCACGCTGGCGGTTTCCAACGGCGGCGCGGGCCAAGGGGCTGGCGATGGCGGCACGATCCTGGTTATGAACCAGGGGGAAATCCATACCTTGGACGCGCACAGCAATGGCGTGCTGGTCCAGAGCATAGGCGGAGGCGGCGGCAATGGCGGCGGTGTGTTGGCGCCCGTCAAGACGCCAGTCATCGGCAATTCGCTGATCAATCTGCAATTGACCGTCCAGCATGGCGGGCAGGGAGGCCCAGGCGGCAGCGGCGGCCCCGTGCAAGCCGGAAATGACGTTACCGGCATTATCGCGACGGCGGGCGTCGGAGCGGCCGGGATCGTCGCGCAAAGCATAGGCGGGGGTGGCGGCAACGGCGGCATAGTCCAGATGCATGACGCCAGCTCATTCAATGACATCCTGGGCGCGCCAGGTAACCTGGCCGGCTTGTTGACGAAAGCAGCCGATTGGCTGGAGAAGGGGCCGCAACTCGCGTTCAGCAAGGCCGTCAGCCTGTCCGTCGGCGTGACGGCCGGCGGCAACGGCGGGGCAGGTAATGCGGCCAGCGCCTTCAGCGTGCGCAACGACGGCGCCATCGCCACGGCGGGCGATCACGCGCTCGGCATTCTTGCGCAGAGCGTGGGCGGCGGGGGCGGCAACGCCGGAGCGATAGATTCGGCGGGGGCGTCCACGCTGTTGTCCAGCATCGATGCGTTGATCAAGGCGGCCGAATCGGGCGCGCAGGATCTGTTTACCGTGGCGCTGCCGCAAACGAACATTACGCATCAGACCGGCGGCAACGGCGGCGCGGCGGGCACCGGTGGCGGCACCGCCTCCGATCCGGCGATCGTCACAAACACCGGAACGATCGCGACGCAGGGCAATGGTTCGGCCGGCATCGTCGCCCAAAGCATAGGCGGAGGCGGCGGCAGAAGCGCTGCCAGCGGCCAGGATCTGCAGGCGGTGGTGTCGGCCGGCGCGGGGGGCCAGGCGCCCGCGATCATCGACGGGATCACGCGCATCATCAATATTCTGGGGACGAAGGGCGGGTCTCTGCTGGGCGGGCTCATCAATGTGCGCAACGGCGGCCTGGCGGGAGCCAGCGGCGCGGGCGGCGCGGTCACGGTCGATGCCAGCGCCTCGACCAGCCGGGTCACGACGCAGGGCAGTCAAGCGCCTGGGATCCTTGCACAGAGCGTCGGCGGAGGTGGCGGCATATCGATGGTCGACCAGCCTCTGTTCCTGTGGAGCCAGGCCACATCGACGCTATCCCTGGGCGCCGCGGGAGATCCGGGGCAGGGCATGAAGACGAGCACGGGAGGCGCGGCAAGCGTGGTCCACGGGGGGACGCTCGCGACCGGTGGGAGTGGTTCGGCGGGGATCCTGGCGCAGAGCGTGGGCGGAGGCGGGGGCGTCAGCGCCTTGGCCATGCGCAATGCGAGCGTCGCCGCCATTGCGCAGACCGCCACCCTCTCCATCAACGTGGGCGGCGACTATCCGTCAGACAGCTACAGTGGATTCAGCGCGAGCCAGTTGTCCGCCGGTTCCGTAAATGCGGCCAACAACCTCGGCCGCATCGTGACGCAAGGCGTGTATGCGCCGGGGATACTCGCGCAAAGCGTGGGCGGTGGCGGCGGCGTGGCCGCAGTGTCGTCCACCGTTATCCTCAGCGGCGTCGATATCCGGCTGGGCAGCACCGCGACCGATGCGGGAGGCCCGTTTGCCAGTAACCTGAATGGTGCGGGCGGCAATGTCACGGTTACGAACACGGGCGGCAGCATCGCCACGAGCGGCGCGCTGTCGTTCGGCGTGCTGGCGCAAAGTGTCGGCGGGGGCGGTGGACTTGTCACGATAGACAACGGCGCCGGACCCGCCGCGAATGCGGCGAACATCAGGTTCGGTTCGAGCGCGCCAATGGCAGGCCCCGCAGGGACCGTTACCGTGACGCAGGACGTGGGCGGCAGCATCGTCACGGCCGGCACGAATTCGCACGCCATCGTCGCGCAAAGCGTGGGCGGCGGCGGGGGCATCGCCGGCTTGGCGACGCAAGCAGGCCTGGTGGCCTTGCAATCCGTTGCTTCCCCCGCGCAAGGTGGCGACGGCAACACGGTCACTGTGTCCGTCGCGGGCCGGGTGGCGACCTCGGGCCGGGGGGCTGCCGGCATATTGGCGCAGAGCGTGGGCGGGGGCGGCGGATTGGCGGGCGACCAGTCTTTCTCGCAATCCTTGGCCGGCCTCGTACAGAATGCCGGCCTCACCGGCGGCAAGGGCAACGGCGGCGCGGTTAACGTGACCGTCGGCACGGGAGGAACGGTCCAGACCTCAGGCTCGAACGCGCCCGCGATCCTGGCAATGAGCGTGGGCGGAGGCGGCGTGTTCAAGGATGGCGTCCTCTACCAATACAGCACCCCGGGCAATGATCCGGCTTACGGCGGGCCGCTAAGCATAGACATCGGCCATGCGGCACAGGTGATCGCCTCCGGCGGAAGTTCGCCGGCCGTGGTCGCGCTGAGCAACGGCGCCTATGGGGGCGGCCGGGCCATTTCGGTCAACCTGGGTCAGAACGCGCTGGTCAGCGCCGACAGCACCTCCGGAACAGGCATCCTGGCGGTGACGCCTTTTGCTGGCACCACCATCACCAACGCCGGCGTCATCCAGGCGAAGACGGCGATCGACGTGGCCGGCGCTGCCGTCGTCTATAACAACGGGACCGTGGCGGGCGATGTGCTGATGGGTCCCGGCAGCACCTTCAACAACAACCCGGGCGCCACGCTATATAGCGGCGCGCGATTCCAGGGCGATCTGGCCAGCGCCGGCATCCTGAACCCCGGCGGCCCGGGTGTGTTCACGGCCACGCGCATCACGGGCACGTTGAACCACACGGGGACCTACCGGCCGGACCTGGATTTTGGCGGCCATAACAGCGACTTCATTTCGGTCTCGGGTCCATCGACCCTGGCCGGCACCGTCAGGCCGGTATTGCGCAATCCCGTAAAGAACGTGTGGCTGGGCATCGGCCATTTCGCTGCCGAACAAGACAGCATGCCCGCGACCGCAAGCGATAGCCCCTTGTTCCAGTACACGCTCAAGAACAACGGCGCCGCGGGCTTGCGCGATCCCTTGATTTCCGTCGATGCCGACTTTACTCCCGCCGCGTTCCCGCTCAATGCCGATCGCGCGAGGATCGCGAATTCGCTGCAGGCGCTGTGGGACCAGGGAAAAAAGAGCGATGCCTCCACCTTCGACAAATTCACGGGAATCCAGAGCGCGGAGCAGTACCGCGATGCGTTGAACGGCATTGCCCATGATGGCCAGTTTGCCCGCGCTGCCAACCAGATGCACGCGTCCTACGCATCGTTGAACCGGATGATGAGTTGTCCGACGTTCGTCGGTGAAAGCACGATCCTGCGCGAAGGCGATTGCGTCTGGACGCGGCTGGACACCAACTGGACGCAGCGCAAGTCCACGTCGGACGACGAGGGCTACCGCGTCCGCCAAAGCACGCTCACTGTGGGCGCACAACGGGAAATCGCCACCAACTGGTTCCTGGGCGGGTCGCTGAGCTACGCCTACGGCAAGACCACCTCGGCCTCGGACCTTTCGGGCAATAGCGACACCTACGCGGGCGGCCTGGCCTTGAAGTACAACAATGCGCCGTGGCAGGTGTCCGTTGCCGTCCACGGCGGCGTGGAGAAAAGCAGGATGTCGCGCGGCACGCTGGATGGCGTGGCCAAGAGCAAGCCGGAATCTTCCTTTCTTGCCGCCCGGCTGCGCACCGCCTACGAGTTCAGTCAGCCCTCGTGGTACCTGCGTCCGTACGTGGATTTCGATGTAAACCATGTCCGGCAGGAAGGCTATGGCGAACAGGGGGCCGGAGCCTTCAACCTGAAGGTGCGCGGAAACGATACGACCTCGTTCATGGCCACGCCCATGATAGAGCTGGGTGGACGCAAGGATCTTGCCAACGGCGCGACTTTGCGGTCATACGTAGCGGGCGGCATGAGCTTTCTCAGCGGGGGCGACGTGGTCACCACCATGCAGCTCAATGGTCCAGGCGCGGTGCCTTTCACGCTGCGGTCCGGCATGCCGAAGACCTACGGCAATCTGTCGGCGGGGCTGGAATACGTGACCCGCAAGGGCGTGGAGTTCAAGACAGAGTACGGCCTGCGCGGCAACGGCCAATACCGCGACCAGTCCCTGACCCTGCGGGCCGCCTATCGCTTCTGATAGGCGGCCCCGCAGACTACTTGCGGGTCCACCGTCCCAGGCCGTTGTCGCCGTAGAACTTGATGTCGAAGTCCTGGACCTGCCCTTGGCTCTTGCCGAAGGAGAGGGACGCCAGGGACGCGACCAGCTCGGCTTCGCCCGCCGGCGAGAAGGCGAAAGTGTCGCCGTCCCAGTGCCGCATGGGGAAGCGCATGCCTTTCGGACCCAGTACCAGCGTCAGGGCGCCGTTGGCCTCCTGGATTTCGGCGGGGCCGTAATAGGGATTGTCGAAGCGCCCCGTGTATTGCGACAGCGCTTGCGGCGCCGCGGGCCTGGCAGGATCGGCCTGACCGGACAGATCTGCCTGGGGCTCGAAGAATGCCTTCATGGCGCCGTTGTAGGCGGCAAACCAGTCGCGCGTGGGCTTGCCGTACAGCGCAGTGTCGATGAACGAGGCAGCGACGGATTCCGCCGCGCCCACCGGCGCGCCATTGGTCAGCACCACGATGCCGATGCCGGCGGACGGCACGATCCTGAAGGTAGTGCCTGTTCCCATCAGGAAGGCGCCGGAATGCCCCATGGAAGGACGCCCTCCCAGCTCCGTGTTGACGTTGAAGCCATAGCCATAAAAGCCCGAGCGCGAGTCCAGGTCGTGCGCGCGGGCGCTGAATGCCTGGGGAGAGAGCGCGGGCAGCAGGGCGGCAGGGGAGATCATGGCCTTGCCTTGGTACTGTCCGTCCGCCAGCAACAGCTTCAGCCATTCCGCCAGGTCGACGACCGTGGAGGACACGCCGCCCGCGGGCGCTTGCTGATCCGCATCGCGCTGGCCCGCCGGCACGAACCGACCGTTCTGATAGGCGTGCAGCACGGCGCGGTTGGTGTGAGCTTCGAAGTCGCGGTAGCGGTAGCTGGTCGATTTCATGCCCAGCGGCTTGAAGAGTTGCTCGTCGGCAAGCGCTTCCCAGGGGCGTCCGGCGGCCTTGGCGACTGCCTCCGCGCCTATGGTGGTGCTGAAGTTGGCGTAGTGGTAAGAGGTGCGGAATGCGTCCAGCGGCAGCAGGCGCAGACGGGCGAGGACCTCGTTGCGGCTAAAGCCCAGGTCTTCAAGATCGTCGCCGGCGGTGCCCGGCAAGCCGGAGCGGTGGGCAAAGTAGTCGCCGATGGTGGCGTGTTCTGACACATAGGCATTGCCGAGCTTGAAGTCCGGCAAGTAACGCGATACGGGATCGTCCCAGGCGGCCTTGCCTTGGGACACTTCGATGGCCGCGACTGTCGCCGAGAGCGATTTTGAGATCGAGGCGATCTGGAACACGGTGTGCGCATCCACGGGCGCCTGTTTGCCCACTTCCCGCGTGCCGTAGCCCTGCGTCAGCACGGTCTTGCCATCGACGACCACCGCGACCGCCATCCCCGGGACCTGGCTGCGTTTCATGATTTCCGCGACGACGCGCGGCAGTTCCTGCACCGCGCGTTCCCTGCTTCCGGCAGGAATGGCCACCGCGTCGGCGGGCGGGTTGGGGGCGTTGGCGATGGTCACCGGCTGTGACCAGGTTGGCGTAGCGCCGCCCAGTGCAAGAACGAATACCCCGGCAATGAGCGTGTGTCTGCTGTTCATGATGGCCTCAGAATCCTGCTTGATAAGCGATGCGAAAAACGCCCTGGTTGATGCGCAAGGTTTGGTCGCGTTGATGCGTGACTCCTGCCTGCACGATGAAACCAATGGGAGTGACGTAAGTGACCGCGCCTGAAATGCCCCAATCCGTATCGTCCTGCAAGCCGTATCGGGCCAGTTCCTGGCCGTTGCCGGACAGCTTGCGCACGGCCGCCGTGGCGGTCAACTGCCAGCGGTCGCGCGACAGCGATAGGGAGGTGACGCCGTTGCCGTTGGACACGGGCGCTCCGCGAAAGGCGCTGGAATAGGTGGCCTCGTTGAACCAGCTCAGGTTCCAGGCGCGGCCCACGGGCGCGTCGTAGCGCAGGCGCGCCGATACCGTGTTGGCGCTTTTTCCCTGCTGGGGATCCAGGTGCAGCCGGCCGGCATCCAGCCCGCCAGACAGGCCCTCCAGCCCTGGCAGGTCGCGGAAATCATAGGAAAGAATGAAGGACTTCAGCTGGTCGCTGAACATCGGGGGTTGATCGGGCCCGATGAGGCCCCCGTCCAGGCTCAGCCGATGGTTCATGGCGGTGTTGTCGCGCTTGAACAGGATGGCGGCCACGGAATGCGTTCCGCTGCCAGAAGTGCCCAGGGTGTAGCGACCGCCCAGCCCGATCGAGCCGCGGAACTCGGAGTTTTCGTTAAAACCTGTGTATAAGCCGTCGACCACATGCCAGGCGTCGCCGAAGCCCAGGTCCATCTTGCCGCCATATAGCGCGTAGTTGTCCGCGGTGTAGGCGGCGAACAGATTGTCCAGGTCCACGCCCAGGTCGGAGAAGGCATTGTCCTTGGTGTCGTTGGTGGACGAATTGAAGGTCGCCTTGGTGCGGATGGAAAACTGCCGCGTCAGCTGCAGGACCAGGGCGGCTTCCGCGGTGGGCTGGACGCTGCTCCAGTGCGAGCGCGGGAGCTGGCCGTTATCGTCCTGCACGCCGAAGAACCCGGTGTAGCCGGTCATCAGCAGGAACCGGCCGTTTAACTGCGGATAGGTTTCGCCGCCGTCGCCCAGTTCGCTGTAGGGGGTCAGGAAAATCTCCGTCTTGAAGATATCCCGGGCTTCCTGCGCGCCGGCACCCTGGGCAGCCACGCTCAACAGCGCTGCCGCCGCGGCTTTGCGCAGCGTCCGACAAAATCTTTTCACCGCGCCAACTCTGCCGCCAATTCGCGCACCTGGGAATGGATATTGCCGAACATGGCGAAGTTCACGCGGCTGGCGACGACGAATACGCCCAGCCCCCGGTTGGGCGACAGGACCGCGTAGGACATGAAGCCGCCCAGGCCGCCGCTTTTGCCCAGCAGCAAGGGGGTGCCGTTGCGCGGCAGGGTCACGACCCAGCCCAGCCCCATGCCGTCGGCATCGGTGACCTCGGTGCCCACGACGGATTTCAGCCCGTCATAAGGCAGCCACAAGGTGTGGGCCAGCAAGGCTGCCTCCCTGGCCTGCCTGGCGCCGTCCAGATGCCAGCGCATCCAGCGCACCATGTCATCGGCGGTGGAGTAGATGCCGGCGCTGGCGTACATCACGTCGGGGACTGGGGCGTTGGGATCCGGTTTGTCGAACGGGTCCAGGCCGGTCATCAAGCGTTTTTTCTGGGCATCTGACAGCGCATTGGTGGTGTCGGCCATGCCGGCCGGCTTCAGGACTTCGTCCGCGAGCACCGTCGAATAATCCGCGCCGCCGGCCTTGGCCAGCGCATCGCCCAGCAGCCCGAACCCCAGGTTCGAGTACAGCGTGGTGGTGCCGGGCACATAAGCCGGCTTGTGGCTACCGATCCATTTCCAGTAATAGGCGCGATCGAACGCCGCGAACGGGTTGTCGGACGGCTTGGCATCGGGATTGGGCAGTTCGCGGGGCAGGCCGGCGGAATGCGTGGCCAGGTCCAGCAGCGTCAACGGGCGGCCGTTGCTTTCCACCCTGGCGTTCTCCGGCGCATATTTCGCCAGGGGATCGGTCAGCTTGAGCTTGTTTTTGGCCGCCAGCGCCGCCAGCACGTCGCCCGCAAATACTTTCGAAACGGAAGCGATCCGGAAAATGGATCGTCCGTCGGGCTCGACGCCGCTGCCCGGCGCGGTTTCGCCATAACCCTGGACCACCACGTCATCGCCGCGCACCGCAGCGATGATCAACCCAGGCGCGCCTGAATTCAGATACAGCTGCATGCCTGCCATGGAGACGGCATCCTGCAAGGCAAGGTCGGTCGCCCGCGCCTGGCTTGCGCCCACGGCGCAGGCGGCGCTCAGCGCCAGTATGGTGAGGCGCGACAGGATGCGGGACGTCGGCATGCGGTTCTCCAGGTAGCTCGAGGAACGGGGATTTCCTCCGCATGCGCGATGATCCCAAAAACTCGATGCGCGGCCACTTCTCCAAGGACGAAACAACATGCCGGCATGACGAATTGCATATTGACGGGGCGTCGTGGCCGGCGGGCTGGATTCAGATCCCCATGCGTTCGCGCAGCGGCTTGCGGTATGACCGGGACACCGGCCAGGTTTCGTCCACCGCTCGCATCCTGATCAGCCACTTGTCCACGCTTCTGCGGTCCACGTCCATGACATGCAGCGCGTTTGCAATGGCGGTCCGGTGCACCCGGAAGAAGGTCTTCTCCGGCAACAGGGTCGACCATATGCCGAGCGCACGGGAGTCCAGCACCATGGATCCGTCTTCAAGCCAGATTTCGCTGTAGTTTCCCGCGGAGCGCACCCCCACAATGGTTTCGGGCAGCACACCGCGGACCACGCCGCGCATGCTCAGATAGATCACCGAGGTGGCGCTGTCATGGCGCGGCCGGTGGGGATCGCGGCCGTTTCCGTACTTGGCTTGTCCGATCAGGTTGGCGCATTGGAAGAGGGCGCCGACTTCGCCGGCAGACCAGTTGCGGTGCCGGACGGTGGTGTCGAAACCGATGATGCCGTAGAGCTTTCCGTCATGGAAAACCGGCACGCTCAGCACGCTCTTATTTCCCTGGCGCTGGAACTCGACCTGGATCGCGCGCGCGGTGCGGGGCAGGTCGTTGACATCATGTATGGCAACCGCCTGGCCCTTCATCATGAACTTGTGCAGCCAGGCGATCAGCGTAGTCGGCACGTCCTGGAGTTCGGCGACGAAAGGCTCGGTCTGGCCCCGGCACCATTCGTGGGTATTGCGCAGGCGCAGCATGTCCGGGCGGTATTCGATCATCCAGGACCGGTCCACGTCGGAGGTCTCGCCCATGTACGCCAGCTGTTCCGATATGGCGTCGTCGGCCGGCAGCTTGAGCAGGCTCATCGCGCAGTGGTAAAGCCAGTCCGATGCGGGACTGGGTTCGAGCACGGTGGCGGCGTGTGTCTGGTACTGGCCAGCATCCTTCACTTGCGGTTCCCCCTGCGGCGACATGGCGCTTCATGCACGCTCGGGCTGGACCGCGCGGCTAGGCGGAATTTTCTCTCCGGTAACGAAGGATGACAAGACCAAACGGATTATCGGACCGTCGTGGGGGTTGCTGCCTGTGAAGCCTGGGTCGGCATGCGTCCCACGCTGAGCGCGCCCGGATCGTCCGCGGACGGCCGGACCACGGCCGCATTGTTGGCGTTGTTGGCGCCGAGCTTGGGCAGGTCCACGGGGCGGGCGGCCACTGCCTCGAAGGGGCCGCCGCCGGCGGACGGCACGCCTTCCAGCGTCAGGCCGCGGGTCCAGTTGCCTTCGTGGCGCGACAGTACTTCGTAGCGCTGCGGGCCGCCGGTGGCGCGGGCCACAATGTAAAGCGTGCCATTGACCAGATTGATCGCAGGCGGCGATGCGGCTTCGGCGTCCAGTTTGGCCGGCCTGCCGTGCTCCACCAGCCAGAGCTGTCCTCCGGCGCGTTCCAGCAGCGCGACCATGACATTGCCCGTGGCGTCGGCGCTGATGGCGGGGCGGCCGATGTAGGGCACGCCCATGTCGGTCGGCGCGCTCCAGTCCATATTGAGGTCGGTGGTATCGCCGGTTTCCATCAGGCGGGTCAGATGGTTGTTGCCGCGCTGCCGGAAGTACAGTTCGACGCGGTTTTCGTGGTTGCGGATCGCTGCCAGCCCGCCGGCGGCCTGGGGGGCGGGCACGCGGCGCCAGTCCTGCCATTCGGGAAGCTGGCCTTTGGCCGCCGGCAACTGGCGGGTGTAGTGGAGTTCGCCGTTCCCCGTGACGGCGAAGATGACGTAGCGTCCGTCACCGCCCAGCGCAGCAGCCGGGGAGCCGGTCACGCCTTCAAGCGGCGGCAGGTCCTGCCAGGTGCTCCAGCTGCCGTCGACGCCGGACGGCGTGATCCAGTGCAGCAGCCCGTCGTAGCCCAGCGCCACGGCGGCGGCTTCGCCACGCGGCGCCACCGCAGGTATCTGGGTCACGCGCAGGCCGCCCAGGGCCTGCCAGCCTTGCCAGGTGCCGTCGTGGCGTTGTTTGTTGGCCCATACGCCGCCCAGCGGGTCGCGAGCCATCAGCCCGGCCGTGCCGTCGGCATGCGTGAACGAGACCAGGGGGCCGCTGGTGCGGCCGCCCAGGCTTTGCCAGCGGCGCTGGCCGGCATCCCAGCGGTTGACGGCGCCGTTGGTCTCGCCGGCCGCAAACACCACCAGGCCGCCGCGCCCGTCCGGGTAGAGCTGCGGCGCAATGTCCTGGCGCGATACGTAATAGGCGCGCTGCACCCAGGCGGCCGCCGGGCCGGCGGGTTCCTTGCAACCGGTGGGGCCCGCGCAATAGTGATAGTCGTTCCAGGCATAGTGCTGGAAGATCAGCGACTTGTTGGCGATCTCGGCTTCGGTCAGGTTGGTGGCGCGTTCCTGGCTGGGGTAGTCGACATAGCCCATCTCGGCGTAGTTGCCGGGCGCGCGCAACATGGCCTCGCGCGCCAGCCGCGCGCTGGCGATGTGGTCGGGATGCCCGTGACCGGCGCAGCGCCAGCACAATTGCGTGTAGGGGACGGCGATCGTGTCGTCGAGGTGGCGCACCGTGGTCGGGGCATACTGGCGGATCAGGTCGGCCAGCGTGTCGATCAGCTGCTCGCGCGTATAGGACTCGGCATAAGGACCGAGTGTGTCGACGTTCTGTCCGGGTTCGGATTCGGTGCGGCTCAGCGGCGTCAGGCTGCCCCAGCCCTTGCCCAGCCAGGGGTCCTTCAGGCGCATGTGCCAAAGCTGCACGCGCGGGTTGCCCTTCAGGGTGAAGCGCGCGATGCGGCGTCCGCCCGCCGTGCCGGCGTCTTCCTTCCATTCATCGGGCTGGTGCGCCATATAGGCATAGGCCGCGCGCACGCCGCGCTCGCGTCCCAGCATGTAGCCGTCGCCTTCGCCGGCATCGCTGGCAGTCAGATACACCAGGCGCACGCAACCGCCCGCCTCGATGTTGGAAGCGATGTCGGGGTTCATGAACAGCAGGTCGTCGTCCAGATGGGCAACGAAAGCCAGATCCTTGATGCCGTGGCATTGCGCCAGCGTTGGCGGCGCGGCGAACGCATGGGCGTAGAGGAGGGTGGCGAAGGCACAAAATAGCGCCCGGCCAACGGGGCGCAGCATGGACGACAAGACGGACATAACGGGGCGCAGCAGAAAAGGCGCGGCGCGTAAAGGGTATTGAGTTAAGTCCAGTATAGCGGCGGGGGATTGCAATAAATGGGGGCGGTAGAGGCCCCGCCTGTGGCGCGGTCGGCCCCTGGCGCTAGCGGCCCTGCGTGGCTGCGGCCTTATCGCCCTGGTATGGGCTGAGATCCAGCCCGGCGCTGGCCAGCAGCCAGTCGCGCAAGCGCTCGTGCGCGCCATCGGGCCGGGCCGCAGCCTTGCGCAGGCACAGGCTGAATGCCGCGCCGCTTTCTACGAAGTCCAAGGGGGCGGCCAGCCTGCCGCGATGCAGCTCGGACTCCACCAGCACCGCGGGCGCGATGGCCATGCCCAGGCCGGCGGCGGCGGCTTCCAGCATGTGGCCCAGATGGTCGAATTCGCGCCCCGGCTGTCGCGGGGCCAGCGCGATGCCCTGGAGCGCTGCCCAATCCTTCCAGGCGTCGGGCCGTGAACTGGTGTGCAGCAGCGGCGCGTCCAGCACATCGGCAGGGCTGCGGATACGCGCAGCCAGGGCCGGCGTGCAGACCGGGCCTATCGTCTCGGCGAAAAGCGGAGTCACATCCCACGTTTGCGGCCATGTGCGTCCGGCCAGGATCAGGGCGTCCACGCGCTGCGTGTTCAGCAAGGCGGGATCCGCCGCCGTCTGCAGCCTGACGCGGATGGCCGGATGCAGGGCTTCGAAACGTTCGAGCCTCGGGATCAGCCAATTGGAGAGAAAACTGGCCGGTGCTCCCACCGTCAGTTCCGCCGGCTGCGTGCTGCGCTTGAGTTCGTCGCACCGTCGCTCCAGCAGATCGAAGGCATCGTGGGCCGCCTGTTGCAGCCTCAAGCCGGCCGCCGTCAGCTGGACGCGTGCGGCGCGGCGCTCGAAAAGCGCGCAGCCCAGCCATTCTTCCAATTGCCGGATCTGCTGGCTGACAGCGCTGTGGGTCACGCACAGTTCCTTCGCCGCCAGCGTGAAACTCGCTTGGCGGGCCGCGCTATCGAAGAATCGCAGGGCATTGAGGGAGGGTAGGCGTCTCATGAAATCTGTTAGTTCAACTTACATGGATAATTAATAAATCATTGATTCAAATAAATTTTCCATGAAGATAGCATAAGGAAAAATCCTTACCACCTGTTCATGGAACCTTAGCCCATGCCATCCTCCATCCATCCGGCCGCGCCCGACAGCCATGGCCAATTCGGCCCCTACGGCGGGCGCTACATGCCCGAAACGCTGGTCCCCGCCCTGGACGAGCTTGAACGCGAGTTCAAGGCAGCGCTGGCCGACGAGGACTTCTGGCATAGCTATCGCGGCATGCTGGCCGACTATGTGGGCCGGCCGAGCCCGCTGTTCCTGGCTCGCGGCGTGTCAGAGGAGCTTGGGGGCGCGCAGGTATATCTGAAGCGCGAAGACCTGAACCATACCGGCGCGCATAAGATCAACAACTGCCTGGGGCAGATCCTGCTGGCTCGCCGCATGGGCAAGCGCCGCATCATCGCCGAGACGGGCGCGGGACAGCATGGCGTGGCGACGGCGACGGTCTGCGCCTTGTTCGGCCTGGAGTGCGTGGTGTACATGGGCGCCGAAGACATGGCGCGCCAGTCCGTCAACGTGCGGCGCATGCATATGCTGGGCGCAGAGGTGCGCGCCGTGCATGCCGGCACCGCCACGCTGAAGGACGCGATGAACGAGGCGCTGCGCGATTGGATTGCGAATCCCGCCGCTACCTACTACCTGTTGGGCACGGGGGCTGGCCCGCACCCCTATCCTTGGCTGGTGCGCGAATTCCAGAAGGTCATCGGCGTGGAGACGCGCCAGCAGATCGCCGCCAAGACCGGCCGTATGCCCGACGCCATGGTGGCCTGCGTGGGCGGCGGCTCCAACGCGATGGGGTTCTTCTATCCCTTCCTTGAACTGGCGGACGTGCGCCTGTACGGCGTCGAAGCCGGCGGTCTGGGCCTGGCCAGCGGGGCGCACGCCGCCAGCATCAGCGCGGGCCACGAAGGCGTGCTGCACGGCTGCCGCAGCTATTACCTGCAGGATGACGACGGCCAGATCGTGAACGCGCATTCGATTTCGGCCGGACTCGACTATCCCGGCGTCGGCCCCGAACACGCCCTGTTGCATGATCGTGGGCGCGTGGACTATGTGTCCGTCACGGACGCGGAAGCCGTGGCGGCCTTTCATTGGCTGACGGGCAGGGAGGGCATCCTGCCGGCGCTGGAAAGCGCGCATGCGTTGGCCTATATGCGCAAGCTGGCGCCGCAGATGGCGCGCAACGAGATTCTTGTCGTGTGCCTCAGCGGACGCGGCGACAAGGACATGGACACGGTTACGCAATTTGGCGAGGTGGCGGCATGACTCGGTTGGACCAAACCCTTGCGGCGCTGCGCCAATCCGGACGCAGCGGCCTGGTCACTTATTTTGCCGCGGGCGATCCCGATCCAGGCGCCTGCCTGGAACTGCTGCGCGGTTTGCGCGCGGCGGGCGCCGACATGATCGAACTCGGCATGCCGTTCAGCGATCCGGTCGCCGACGGCCCCGTCCTGCAGCAGGCAAACGTGCGCGCGTTGGCGGGCGGCCAGACCTTGAAGCGCACGCTGGCCCTGGTGCGCGAGTTTCGCGAGACGGACGCGCACACGCCGGTGGTGCTGATGGGCTACCTGAACCCCATTCTGCGTCATGGCGTGGCGCCCTTCATCGAAGACGCCGCCGCCGCGGGTGTGGACGGCCTGATCATCATCGATCTGCCGATCGAGCATGCCGGCGATATCGCCCGGCAAGCGCGCGCGCACGGCATCCATCTCATCCGCATGTCCGCGCCGACTTCGGAGGATGCCCGGCTGGCCGCATTGCTGCACGACGCCAGCGGTTTTGTTTATCACATCATGCTGGCCGGGACGACGGGCGCGGATCTGCCGGACGAGCGCCGCATCGCGCAGGACCTGGATCGCTTGCGCTCGCAGACCCGGCTGCCCCTGGCCGCCGGGTTTGGCGTGCGCTCGCCCGACGAAGCCCGGCTTGTCGCCCGATACGCCGATCTGGTGGTTGTCGGTTCACGGCTGGCGCAGGTGTTGGCCGAACGCGGCGTGGCTGGCGCACTGGAAGAAGTAAGGGGGTTGGCGGCCGCGCTGCGGCATTGAGGCAACTCGTTACTTCAGTTGCGACTTGCCTCGAATCGCCTTTCCTCCGTGGGATATCATCAAGTGGCCGCGCCTCTCCGGGAGTCGCGCATGCGCGACCACCTCTGTTCCACAAAATAGGAAAGGCCGTGACATCCGAGTCAAGTCTGGAATTCTTGCCCGAGCGCGGAGAAATGGCGCAGCGGCTGCGCGAACTGGACTGGAGCAAGACCCCGCTGGGCGAGCCCGGCACCTGGCCGCAGAACCTGCGCACGGCGCTGAGCCTGTGCCTGAGTTCGCGCTTCCCCATCCTGATCTGGTGGGGAGCGGACTTCCGTATCCTCTACAACGACGCCTACATCCCCTTTCTGGGCGCCCACAAGCACCCGGCCGCGCTGATGCAGCCAGGGCAGGTCTGCTGGAGCGAAATCTGGGGCTCCATCGGCCCCATGCTGGAAGGGGTATACCAGTGCGGCCAGGCAACGTGGTCGCACGACGCGCAGTATTTTTTCGATCGTGATCTCCCGCGCGAAGAAGTCTATGTCACGTTTACTTATGGTCCCATCCTGGCCGCGGACGGCGTAACGGTGGAGGGCGTGTTCTGCCCCTGCACCGAAACAACTGAAAAGATCGTCAGCGCAAGACGGCTGGAAATACTGCGCAAGCTTGGCGCGCAGCCTCTGCGCGCGCACGGCCTCAAGGCGCCTGCCGAAGGCCTGTGCGCGGTGATGTCGGAGAGCCGGATGGACGTGCCGTTCTGCCTCATCTACCGCTGCGGCGACGGCGGGACGGAATTGCTCGCGTCCACGGGCGTGGACGCTCCGGCGGCGATGGCGCCCGCAGCCTGGCCGCTGGACGCGGTGGCGCAGGCGGCCCTGCCGCAGACCATCGCGCTGGCGCCGCTGGGGCTTGCACTGCCTGGCGGCCCCTGGGACGATCCGGCACAGTGGGCACGCGTGGTGCCCATGCGCTGGACCGCTGACGGATCCGTGTCGGGCATCATGGTGTTGGGCGTGAGCTCGCGGCGTCCGCTGGACGACGCCTACCGCGATTTTCTCGATCTGGTCGCGCACCACGCCGCCAGCACGATCGCCAACGCTGCGGCCTATGAGCAGGAGAGCCGGCGGGCCGAGGCCCTGGCAGAGCTGGATCAGGCCAAGACGACTTTTTTTTCCAATGTCAGCCACGAATTCCGCACGCCCTTGACCTTGATCCTGGGGCCGCTGGAACAGGCGCTGGGCGAACAGGGCGGGCCACTGGACCGGGGTGCGTTGCAGATGCTGCATCGCAATGCGCTGCGGCTGCAGAAGCTGGTCAATTCCCTCCTCGACTTTTCGCGTATCGAGGGGGGCGCCATCGCGGCGCGCGCAAGTCCCACCGATCTGGTCCGTGCAACGATGGAACATGCCAGCGCGTTTCGTTCCATGATCGAGGCTGCCGGACTGACGCTGCGCGTGCAGTGTGACGAACTGCGGGATGCGGTGTGGCTGGATCGCGACCTGTACGAAAAAATCCTGCTGAACCTGCTGTCCAACGCGTTCAAGTACACCCTGCAAGGGTCCATCGAGGTCATCCTGTCCGATCGCGGTTCCAGTGTGGCGCTGTCGGTGCGCGACACCGGCATCGGCATTGCGAGCGAGGAGCGGCCCAGGATTTTTGAACGCTTCCATCGCGTCGAAAGCGCGGCCGCAAGAACCCACGAAGGCACGGGAATAGGATTGGCGCTGGTCCGCGAGCTGGTCACGCTGCTGGGCGGTTCGATTTCCGTCGAAAGCCAGCCAGGCGTGGGCAGCACATTCAACGTTACGCTGCCCAAGGGCGGCAAGCCCATGACGCCGGCCGTGGCGGTGGCGTCGTTGGAGGCAACGACGGCGGGCGCAGGCGCGCCCTATCTGCAGGAAGCGGCGCGCTGGACGGCAGCGCCCGCGGAGGCGCCGCCGTCCAGCGCGGCAGAAAGCGGACGGCCAGTCGTGCTGTGTGCGGATGACAACGCCGATATGCGCGATTACCTACACGGCCTGCTGTCGTCCAAGTATGCGCTGCGGCTTGCGGGCGACGGCGCATCCGCGCTGCGGAGCGCGCGCCAGGAACCGCCCGACCTGGTGATTTCCGACGTGATGATGCCGGGCATGGACGGGCTGAGCCTATTGCAGGCCCTGCGCAGTGACGAGCGCACGCGCGCGATTCCGGTGATCCTGCTGTCGGCGCGCGCCGGCGAAGAGGCCCGCGTGGAAGGCATGCAGGCGGGCGCCGACGACTATCTGATCAAGCCCTTTGCCGCGCGCGAGCTGCAGGCGCGCGTCGATGCGCACTTGCGCCTTGCGATGCTGCGGCGTCAGGCCTATGCGGCGCTCAGGGCCAACGAACGGCGGCTCAGGGCGATTATCGATCAGTTGCCTGTGGGCGTGGGCGTCTGCGACGCCAGCGGCGAGTGGATACTGGCCAATGCGCTCATGGAACGCTGCGCGCCTCATGCCGTGCCCTCGGCGCGTCCCGAACTGGCTGCGCGCTGGAGCGGCTGGGACGAACACGGCGACCCCGTACCGCCCGAGAACTGGCCCGGCAAGCGCGCACTGCGCGGCGAAATGGTGATGCCGGGCACGGAAATGCAGTACCTGGCCGAGGATGGGCAGGAACGCTGGATGCGCGTCAGCGCCGCACCCTTGCGCACCGAGAATGGCGAGCTGGTCGGCGCGTGCACCGTCGTGCAGGACATTACCGAGTTGATGCGCGCGGAACAGGAACTGCGCCTCGCGCATCGCCGCAAGGACGAATTCCTGGCCATGCTGGCGCACGAACTGCGCAATCCGCTTGCACCGCTGCACAACGGCTTGCACATGCTGCGGCTCTCCGGCGCCGGCGATGAGCGGACACGCCGTGTTCACGACATGTTGGCTCGCCAGGTCAGCCACATGGCGCGCCTGGTGGACGACCTGCTGGATATCTCCCGGATCACCAAGGGCAAGATCCTGCTGCGCAAGGCTCCGGTGGATCTGGGCGAAGTGCTGCGCCATGCCCTGGAGGCCAGCCGGGAATCGGTCGAGGCCGAGGGGCACACACTGCGCGTCGATCTGCCCGAAGAGCCATTGATGGTAGAGGCCGATGCCGTGCGGCTGGCGCAGGTGGTTTCCAATCTATTGAACAATGCCGTCAAGTACACCGATCGGGGCGGAGAGATTTGCGTCCGCGCCAGCCGGGAGGCCGACGGCAATCTGCTCATGTCGGTGCGGGACAACGGCCGTGGCATTCCCGCCGACATGCTGGCCTCGGTGTTCGAGCCTTTCACGCAAGTCGATCGCGTGCAGGGAGAAGGCGGATTGGGCCTCGGCCTGACGTTGGTCCGCCGCCTGGTCGAACTGCATGGGGGCGGGGTGGAGGCACGCAGCCCGGGCCCGGGTGCCGGGTCTGAATTCCTGGTGCATTTGCCGGCCATGGGCGCGGCTGCGGCGACACTGCCACGCACGGTCCAGGCGTCGCCAGCCCGCTCGCTGGGCCGCATCCTCGTGGTCGATGACAGTCCCGACTCGGGAGACACCACCGCCATGGTGCTGCAAGCGCTGGGCGCCGACGTCCGCAGCGTGGGCGACGGACCTGCCGCGTTGGCCATGCTGGACGGTTTCAGGCCCGATGTCATGCTGGTGGATATCGGCATGCCGGGCATGGACGGCTACGAGGTCGCGCGCCGGGTGCGGGCCGGCCCGCTGGCCGCCGACATTGTGCTGATTGCCATGACGGGATGGGGGCAGGAGGAAGACCTGCGCCGGTCACGCGATGCAGGCTTCGATCACCATTTGGTCAAGCCCATGGATTTCGACCGACTGGAAAGCCTGTTGAACGACCTGCCGCGCAGACGCGCCGAAGCGGGTTGAGGGCCGGCCGTGATGGCACATTGGGACGTTATTGCATCGCCGATTGCGGAGCGTTGCCGCCTGACGCGCCGCGGCCGCCCGGCCTGCCATAGAACAAGCGCGCGCACAGGAAAGCGCTCACCGCGCCGGGCGCGGCGCCCACGGTCAGGGGGAAGCCCAGTTCCTCCTGCCATGGTCTGTTGTGGGAAATGAAACCGACCAGGAAAACGAAGCCATAGACGGCGCCGACCAGCGCCATCCCGGCGCAGGCGCGCCAGGACGGATGCGCCGGCCGCAGCGCGCCGGCCACGACCCCGCACAGCAATGCGGGTACAAAGCCGAAAATGTAGAACCAGGGCAAGGCGTAGACCAGCATGAGCAGGGTCTCGGGATCACGGGTTGCGGCGGTCAGGCCCATGACCACGCCTGCGCCGCCGATAGGAGGCGCGGCCACGCCGTAGAGCGCGCCGCCCGCGACCAGATCGCTGCCGAGGCGCCGGCCGGCTGTGTCTATCGCGCGCTGCCGCTTCCCGCGGTAGGCGATGGCGGCGAAAACGCCTGATAGCAGAATGCCGGCCGAGATGTATGGGGTCATCGCGTTTTGCAGGATGTGGGCGGGAATGGCAGCGCCAGTTGCCCCTGGAGGAGCAAGCCGGCGCAACAGGCCTGATGATACCGTGGCGGCCGGCCGGGCTTGTCCGCGCGCGCGGCGCCCATGGCGGTCGCAGGGTCATCCTGCAGCGGCGCAGCACTCAAGTCTTGCCGTTGTCGGCGCGGGCGTCAGAGCCCGTGGCATTGTCGCCGAGGGCGCTTGCCAGCGCGGCATCGGCCTCGCCCGCCTCGCGCTGCTCCTCCGTGCGCCGCATCAGCCGCCTGCTAACCATGGCGGCGACGAAGGCATTGCGCTGGGCCGCGTCGTAGCCAGGGTGGCTGAGCTCGCGGACATACTCATTGATGACGGGTTTCATGGATGTTCTCTCAGCTTGGTGCCAGGCAAGGGCCGGGCATGTGGGGTTGCTTCGGCGCGGACCGCTTGCAGCAGGCGCGTCATGGTGACTTCGGCGCCGGGGGCGGCGGCCGGGAATGCGCGGCGCCAGATGCGCGCGCGGGGATCCGGCGCGGCAGCCGGAAACACGACAACAAGGCGTAGCCGCCGCAGGAACGTGCTGTCCACGTTGGACTTAAGGCCCGCGGCCCCGGACGCCTGGCCGAGGTACGGTGCTATGGGTTGGAGCAGGTAGCTGACCTCGATGTTTGCGTAGCGGTCATGGCTGTCCCTGACGTTCGTGCGTTTGCCGAAGAGCGCGTCGGCTTCGTCAAACAGCAAGATGGCGCCGGCTTGCTCCACGGACTCGAACAGGCGGTTCAGGTTCTTTTCGGTTTCCCCGATGTACTTGCCGATGATGCGAGAAAGGTCGACGCGATGCAGCGTCAGCCCGGTTTCGCGCGCCAGCGCCTCGGCGCCTGCGGATGCCTGTGCCAGTGCGTGGGAACGGCTCTCGCTACCGGTGTCCCACAGCGCCAGAATCCGCGGTTCGGCGGGCACGTTCATGGCTGCGATCCTTCAGTCCGTCCCGCTCGTTGCTGCACGCGGATGACGACGAACTCGGCCGGCCTGAGCGGGGCAAAGCCCACCAGGATGTTGACGACGCCATGATCGATGTCATGTTGCGTGGTGGTCTCCGCGTCGCACTTGACCAGATAGGCGTCGCGCGGCGTGCCGCCCTGGAATGCGCCCTGGCGGAACAATGCGTTCATGAAGGCGCCGACGTTCAGCCTGATCTGCGCCCAGAGCGGTTCGTCATTGGGTTCGAAGGCGGCCCACCGCGTGCCGCGATAGAGCGATTCTTCCAGATGGAGCGCCAGGCGGCGCACCGGCACGTACTTGTATTCCGAAGCGAAGTGGTCCATGCCTTGGAGGGTCCGCGCACCCCAGCAGACCGTGCCGCGTCCGGGGAACGTGCGTAGGCAATTGACACCCAGGGTATTCAGGTTGCGGCTCTCGTCGTCGCTGACCGTGACGGCCAGGGACAGCACCCCGGCAAGACTGGCGTCAATGCCGGCCGGCGCTTTCCAGACGCCGCGATTGCCATCGGTGCGCGCGTACAGGCCGGCGATTGCGCCGCAGGGCGGTGTCAATCGGCGCTGGCCGATGTGCAGGGGATCGGTCGCCTGAATCCAGGGGAAATATACGGCGGCCTGATCGGACCTGGGTAGCGCCGAACCCATGACGGCGGTGGCCATGGCCGCGGCGTCGACCGCCTGTGGCGGTGCATCGATGATCATGAAGGCGCGCCGCTTCTTGCAGTAGGACACGGCATCGGCAAGCACGCCGGCGTGCGTGATGCCAGGCAGGCATAGCAGGTTGAAGGGATGGGCTTCGTCCAGTGCATGGAGGCCCAGGCGCTGCGCAGGTTGGCCGATGAAGGCCGCGTGCGCGTCCTGTGCGCCGTTCAGCCCAGGCGGGGCCACGCGCACCACGCAGGCCTCGGCGCCGCCGTTGAGGAAAAACTGGAGCACCGCATAGCCGAGGTCACAATCCTCGGCCAGCCCGCCGAACTCGCGTTCGTAGCTGGCAAAATCCAGGATCCGGACCGGTCGGTTGAGCGGTCCGCGCATGGCCGTGCCCAGGAATGCGGCTACCGACGTGGGCCCGCCGGCAATGGTCTGCGCGCCAGTGGGCGTTTCCTGGATATACACCCCTGGATGATTCAGGGCAGGCGCCATGAACTGCTCCTTTCCACGGCTACTAGGCGACGTGTGCTTGCAGCAGGAGAGTCTTCGAGAGACGGCCAGAGCGCCTCGGGCAAGGGTCCGGGCGTAGGCGCAACGCGCGGGAGTGCCGGCGTGTGGCGGGCGTTGCGCCGCGCTTCTAGTTGGATTGCAGCGGAAAGGCAATCGGGCAAAAGTAGCAGCCCTGGTGAGATGTTTTATAGAAGGTCTGATAAAAGCGGGCAATAGCTTTTCAGCGGTGTTAACGTTCTGTTGCTTATTCAGAAGCCGGCGCATGCAGGACGCCTCGCAGAGAGGCCGGCTGACGCATGGCCCGCAGCGGCGGCGCTGCGGGAAATCAGAGTGGCCAAGGGCCCGACTGGCGGCTGCGGCCCGCAACGAGGAGCGCGAGATGTATAGCCTGACCCGACTGTGGCGCGTGCATGGATCCCCGACAACGCCGTTCGTGTCCGCGAGTCCGCCGGGGCGTCTTTCACGCCTCGCCCTCGCATTGGCCGTGGCTGGCGTGGCTGCCGGCGCGAGCCTGATGCCCGGCGGCGTGGCACTGGCCCAAGGGCAGGGACAGACCCCGACGCAATCGGCGTCCACCCAATCCGACGCCCAGGAGGAGGCCGCACGTTCGCTGCAGTGGCCGCGCAGCTTCGAGGCTGCCGACGGCACGCGGGTGGAGCTCTATCAGCCCCAGATCGATACCTGGAGTGCCGACCGTATTTCGGGCCGGATGGCGGTGGCAGTCGGCGCCGCCAAGGGTAGCCCGACCTATGGCGTGGCCGATTTTTCCGCGCGGGCCGAGGTCAATAAGCCTGCCGGGCTGGTGCACCTGTCGGACTTCCGGATTGAGCGCGTGCAGGTTCCCACGGCGCCGCAGGAAGCCGCCAGGCTGCGCAGCCAGCTCGAAGCCCGCCTGCCCGCCAAGGGAGTGGTCACGAAGCTTGATGCGCTGCAGCTAAGCTACACCCTGTCCCAGAACAATCCGGCCACGAAGACGGTTCCGGTGGACAACGCGCCGCCGCGCATCGTCTATCGCACGGTGCCCACCGTCCTGGTGCTGATCGACGGCGAGCCCGTGCTGGCCGAGGTGCCCGAGGCCGCGGGCTGGCGCCGGGTGGTCAATACGCGCGCACTGATGCTGGCCAACGGCGCGGACCGCTATTTCCTCGAAGCGGCCGGGCATTGGTACGAAGCGGGCGGCGTCAACGGTCCGTGGACGGACCTGCCGCAGCCGCCCACGGCGTTGCTTGCGGCCGCTGACGCCGCGCGCCGCAAGGCTGCGCCCGATCCGATGCTGCCGCATGGCGGAAAGCCGCCGCATCGCGCGCCGGCCATCGCGGTGTCGACCGTGCCCGCCGAGTTGCTGGTGACCGTGGGCCAGCCCGAAATGCGGCCCGTGCCGGGTACTTCGCTGCTGTCGGTGGCCAACGCCGACCACGCCCTGTTCATGAATCCGGGCGACAACCGCTATTACCTGTTGGTGTCCGGCCGCTGGTTCCGCGGCGCCAGCCTGGACGGCCCCTGGTCCTATGTGCCGGGCAAGCAGTTGCCGCGTGACTTCGCGCGGATTCCGGCCCAGGATCCGCAATCGGGTGTGCTGGCATCGGTGCCGGGCACGCCGCAAGCCAAAGAGGCGCTCATCGCCTCGACCATTCCGCAGACCGCCACCGTGTCTCGCAGCGCGGCGAAGCTGCAGGTCGAGTATGCCGGCGGTTCGCCGACGCTGCGGCCCATCCCGGGCACGGCGCTTTACTACGCGGCCAACTCGCCGGTGCCGGTGATCCAGGCCGAAGGACGCTACTACGCCTTGTCGCGCGCGGTGTGGTTCGTGGCGGACTCTCCGATGGGCCCCTGGCGCGTGGCCGATCATGTGCCGGCCGCCATCTACGCGATACCGGTCAGTTCCCCCTTGCACTACGTCACCTATGTGCAGGTATACGGCTCCACCCCGCAAAGCGTGGTGTTCGGCTATACGCCTGGCTACATGGGCGTGGTGGCCAGTCCCGACGGCACGGTGGTGTACGGCACGGGTTATGCGTATCCGCCGGTCATCGTGCAGGACACGTGGGTAGGCTATCCGCCCAGCTACGGTTACGACGCGGCCTTCGCCACCGCGACCGGCTTCGCTTTTGGCTTTGTCGCCGGCGAAACCTGGGGCGGCGCGGCTCCCTACTGGGGGCCGTATTGGGGCGCGCCCTATTGGGGCGGGGTCAACGTGAACCAGGTGGACGTCTATGGCGCCTGGGGCGGTTCCGGCGTGGTCACGCACGCGGCCGGCTGGAATGGCTGGACGGGCACTGAATGGCAGGGGACCCACGCCGAGGGCTACAACCCGCAGACCGGCGCGGCCTTCGAAGGCACGCGCGGCGCGGCCTACAACGAGTACACCGGCAATGCGGCCGCGGGCAGGCGCGATGCCTACACCAATCCGGTGACGGGGGCTTCCGGCGCCGGCCGCGCGGGAGTGGTCGCCAACGACGATGGCCAATGGGCCGCCGGCCGCCAGGATGTGCGTACGAATACAAACACCGGCCGCACGACTATCTCTTCCGCCACGGCGACCGGTACGGCTGGCGAGGGGACCAGCAGCGTGGACCGCCGCGGCGCCACCTATAACCGCAACACGGACAGCGGCATGGCGTGGAACAACGGCAACGTATACGCCGATCGCAATGGCAACGTCTATGAGCACACGGACAACGGCTGGCAGCAACACACCAGCTCGGGCTGGCAAGCGGTGCAGCCTGGCGCGCAGTCGGGTGGCAACTATCTGAACGGCCAGCGCCAGGCGCGCGACTATTCCGGCGAGCGCATGGGTGGCGCGGAGGGCGGCGGCTGGCAAGACCGTGGCATGCAAGGCGGAGGCTGGCAGGGCGGTGGGTGGCGGGACCGTGGGATGGGCGGCGCCGAAGGCGGCGGCTGGCAGGGGCGCGGCATGGGCGGCCGGGGAGGCTGGGGTGGCGGCTTCGGCGGCTTCCATGGGGGCGGCTTCCGCCGCTGACGCAGATACCTTGGACCGGCGCACGGCAGGGCGCGGGAGATGAATGGCCTCAGGGCCATCCCGCGAATTTGCGTAGCCCCGCCGCCGCGGACTAGACTGGCCGCTTCCCTTCCTTATCATTCACGCATTCCGCCATGGCGCTGCATAGCTGGCTTATCTATCTGGTCGCGGTCATCGGCCTGTCGGTGACTCCGGGACCGAATACCCTGCTCGCCCTTACGCACGGCGCGCTGCACGGGCATCGCAAGGCGTTGTGCACCATCGCTGGCGGCGCGGTCGGTTTTGTCGCGTTGATCGCTTTGTCGATGCTGGGCATTAGCGCCTTGCTCAAGGCCTGGGGGCCTGCATTGACAGTGCTGAAGTGGGCGGGGGGCGCCTATCTGATCTGGCTGGGCATCCAGCTCTGGCGCGCGCCAGGCGTGCAGTTGCAGCCCGCGCCCGACATGCCGCGCGCACGTGGCATGCGCATGTTCAGCCAAGGGCTCCTGTCCGCCATCTCCAATCCCAAGGCGCTGCTGTTCTACGGTGCGTTCCTGCCGCAGTTCATCGATCCGACCCGTAGTCTCTACACGCAGTTCGCGATCATGGCCGCCACTTTCGTGGTGGTCGAGTTCCTGGTCGAGTATGTGCTGGCGCGGCTGGCGCATCGTGTGCGTCCCTGGCTGGAGCGCGCAGGCCGGCGCTTCAACAAAGTATGCGGCGGCCTGTTCGCTGCCATGGGCGCGGCGCTGCCAGGATCCTGACCCTGGGCTGCTCATAGGGCGCGCTATTTCTGCGCGGCAACGCTAGTCGCTCGCTAGCCACCGCCCGGACGCCGGATCGACGTCCACGCGTCTTCCGTCCATCCGTACCTGCTCCTCGTCCAGCCGTGCCGCGGTCGCCGGATCGATGTCGAAGGCGATGCCGAGCGCGCCGGCGACGCGCGCGTCGTCGATAGGCAGTTCCCAGGTCAGGAAGAGCTGCGCCAGATCGAGGCCGCCCGCGAAATCGGCCTCGTGAAAGCCCGTGCCACGGCGCGGGATGACGCCATGGGGCTGGCCGGTATCGAAGATGATGGCGGTGCCGCGCTGCAGCGGAATGCGCAGGCCGGTGCCTGGGAAGTGCACGTCCAGGCCCCGGTCTTCGCTCAAGAACAGGTTGCAGAAGGCGGCGCAGCCATATTGCGCGCCGTCATGGTGGTAGCGGGCGCCGAGGCAGGCCATGAGGGCAGTGTCGGCGGTATCCAGCACGCCGGGCAACCCCAGTGTTCGCGTCCACTGGCGCATGGCTTGCAGGCACAGGCCGTACTCGGGCCAGCGTGCCTGCGTGCGCGCCAAGGGCATCTGTTCCACGTCGCCGGGTTCGAGGAACAGGCGTGTCGCCATCTCCCGGTCCCAGTCGGCGAGCACACGGGGGGGCGGCGCGGGCAGGTCCAAGGTGGTGCTTAGCACGGCGCCGCTGACGCTGCGGCTGCGCAGGGTATTGCCGCTCCAGTAGTAGGACGCCAGTCGGTCGGGCATGCAAGGCGGCGGGGCGGGGCTCATGGGGGAAGGCTGCGGGGAAAATGGTAGGGTGCGACGCGGGAGACCGCATGACTACCGGTGCGATGAGGGTATGCGTCATGATAGGCGGCGCTGCGATTGAGAAGTCGCCGCGGTCGATGCCGGCCACGCTGCGTTCGGCGCCGCCCTATCGTACCCAAGCCAGGCGGGCTTCAGTATTTATTCCATTCCAGACTTATTTCATGAAAATTACTCGTTTGTTGTGATGAAACCTCGCCCTTAGCATCGGTAGCCATAACCCTAGCTGGAGTTTCCATGACTGCGCCTATCCCTGCCTTCGCCCATGCCCTCGTGACCCGTGACGAGCGCGGTGTCTACACCCTGCAGATCCACGATGCCAAGAGCCTGAACATCCTGGCCTCGACGGTCACGCTGAGCCTGACCGAGGCCGCGCGCTGGGTCGCGGCCCAGGACGATGCTCGCGCGGTCGTTATCCGTGGTTCGGGCGAGCGCGCCTTCGTGGGCGGCGCCAACATCTATGAAATGGTCGAACTCGAGCCTCAGGGGGCGCGCGAATTCATCACCCGACTGCGCGATCTGTGCGACGCGGTCGCCGCAATTCCTGTTCCGACCATCGCCCGTATTCCGGGCTTCTGCCTGGGGGCCGGCATGGAACTGGCTGCGGCTTGCGACATCCGCCTGGGGTCGGCGGACGCCGTGTTCGGCATGCCCGAGGTGCGTGTGGGCATCCCATCGGTGATCCATGCCGTGCTGCTCCCGGCGATCATCGGCCCCGGTCCCACCAACTGGCTGCTGCTCACCGGGGAGACCGTGGATGCGGCGCAGGCTCGCCAGTGGGGCTTCCTGGAGTTCGTCAGCGAGACCGGGGCGCTCGACGCGCTGGTCGAACGCACGGTGGCGCCCATCGCGGAAAGCGGCCCGATCGCCGTGCGCTCGCAGAAGGCGTTGCTGCGCTACTGGAGCGAATCCACGGTCGAAGCCGGCCTGGACCGCAGCGTGGCGGCATTCGGTGAAGCCTTCACTACCGACGAGCCGCGCCGCTACATGGCGCCCTTCGTCAACCGCAAGAAGCACCAGGAGGCCAAGTAATGGCTGGCCCGCTCGCGGGCGTGCGCGTCATCGACATGACCTCGGTGGCCATGGGGCCGTATGGCACGCAGATCCTGGCCGACATGGGGGCGGAGGTCATTAAAGTGGAATCGCCCGAAGGCGACGTGTTCCGCACTTCGGCCCCGGCGATGAGTCCGGGCATGGGGCCGGCCTATCTGAACCTCAACCGCAACAAGTACAGCGTGACGCTGGATGCGAAAACGCCGGCCGACCGTGACAGCCTGCTGCGCTTGATCGACGGGGCCGACGTGTTCGTATCCAACGTGCGTCCCGCGGCCCTGGCGCGGCTGGGCCTGGACGCCGCCACGCTGCGCGCGCGCAACCCGCGCCTGATCCATTGCTCCGCAGTGGGCTTCGGCCAGGACGGCCCGTATGCGGCGCGCCCGGCCTTTGACGACATCATCCAGGCCATGAGCGGCCTGGCCGACCTGCAGGGCCGCAACAGCGGCGCGCCAGCGTACGTGAACACCATCCTCGCCGACAAGGTCGCGGGGTTGACGCTGGCCTACGCCATTCCCATGGCGCTTTACGAGCGCGAGCGTTCGGGAGAGGGGCAGGCCGTCGAAGTCCCCATGTTCGAAACCCTGGTTTCCTTCACCCTGGTCGAGCACATGAGCGGCCACAGTTTCGTGCCGCCGCTGGGGCCCATGGGCTACAGCCGCGTGTTGTCGCCGCAACGGCGTCCCTACCGCACCCGCGATGGCTATCTGGCCTTGCTGCCTTACACCGACGCGCAGTGGGGGCGCTTTTTCGCCCTGGCCCAACGCGACGACCTGGCGGTGGACCCGCGCTACGTCGACGCAACGGCGCGCGCCCGGCATTTCGACGAGCTCTACCAGGACCTGGCCGATATCGTCGCGTTGCGGGGCACCGAAGAGTGGCTGGCGCTGCTGGTCGATGCCGACATCCCGCATTCGCGCGTCAACACGCCGGAAGCCCTGTTCGATGATCCGCACCTGCGGGCGACGGGGTTCTTCCAGCCCGTGGAGCATCCGACCGAAGGGCCGCTGATGGCAGCAGGCATTCCGGTGCGCTTCTCGCGCACGCCCGGAGAGATCAAGCGCCAGGCGCCGCGTCAGGACGCCGATCGCGATATGCTCAAGCCTGCGCGCTGAGGCCGGCATGGCCGGCGGCGCCTGGCGGCGACTTCGACCATGAACATCACTCTCAAGCAATTGCGCGTATTTTGCGCGCTCTACGAACTGCGCAGTTTCACGGCGGCCGCGCGCGCGGCCTTCGTGACCCAATCGGCCGTCAGCAAGCTCTGCGCGGAACTCGAGGCCGAGGTCGGCCAGCCGCTGTTCGAACGCTCCACCCGCAGTGTCACGCCTTGCGACGGCGCGGCGGATTTCTACGCCTACGCCCAGGAAATCCTGGGGACCGTGCGCGCGGCCGAGCGCAGCATGTCGGGCCTGCGCACGCTGGAACGCGGCACGGTGGGCGTGGCGACGTCGCCCCTGATGATGGTCGGCCTGCTGGGCGACGTGGTGGCCGACTATCACCGCGCCCATCCCAGCGTGAAGCTGGACCTGTTCGAGCTCTCCACCGACGACACCATCGAACACGTGCGCAACGGCCGCGCCGATTTCGGCATTGTTTCGGTTGAAACCCCTTCGGAAGAATTGGCCACGCGTGTCATCTACTGCGACACCATGTATGCGGTGTGCGCGCCACGCCACGCCCTGACGCGCAAGCGTTCCGTGTCGTGGGCCGACGTGGCCGCCCACGACCACATCATGCTGCGCAACGTGTACAGCGTGCGGCGCAGCCTGGACCGCGTGGCGGCCGACCTGAACCTGGAATTCCGCTACCGTATCGAAGCCGGCATGCTGACCTCGGCGCTGAAGCTGGTCGGCGCGGGCCTGGGCATCACGGTGGTGCCCGGGTATGCCTGCGACTTGGCGCGGCAGCTGGGCCTGCGCATCTTGGCCATCGACGGCGCGCGCAAGCACGGGCACGAACTCTGGCTCATCCAGCGCCGCAACGCGCGGCTGTCGCTGGCGGCATCGGCCTTTCTGCAGGCCACCGAGGATTATCTGCGGCAGCGCCAAGCCGAAGGTAATTAATCCCAGTTTGGAATAAGTCTATGAAAATTAGTCCCTTGTTGGGATAAGCGGGTCGCAAGCATCATACGGTCAGAGTTCAAGAGGCCGACCCGCGGCCCCTCACAGGAGACAAGCATGATTCGACCGTTTGGCGTACGCCGCCGCCTGCTGGCCGCCGGCAGCCTCACCGTCCTGACTGCGCTGGCTGGCGGCCTGCCGTCCGCGGCGTTGGCTCAGGGCGCATATCCCGACAAGCCCATCACCATCGTCGTGCCGTTCTCGCCAGGCAGCGCAACCGATACCAGCGCGCGCATCATCGCCGAAAAGCTCGGGCCCCGCCTGAACGTGCCGGTGGTTATCGAGAACAAGCCCGGCGCGTCCGGCACCATCGGGTCCTCGTTCGTGGCACGCGCCCAGCCCGATGGCTATACGCTCATCCTCACCAGCAGCTCGACGCACTCGGCCACGCCGGCGCTGTTCCGGAAGCTGCCGTTCGACCCCACGGGCGATTTCACCCACGTGGTCCGTATCGCCACCATTCCGATGATGCTGGTGGTGCGCGAGGACGCGCCCTACAAATCGCTGCAGGAACTCGTCAAGGCCACCCAGGCCAAGCCCTTGAACTACGCATACGGCTCGCCCACCAGCCAGATCGCGGGCGCCACATTCAACACCGTGGCGGGCGCCGCCGCCAACGGCGTGCCCTACAAGAGCCAGCCTCCCGCCGTGACCGACCTGCTGGGCGGGCACGTCGACTACCTGTTTGCGGACTTGTCCGTCGTCACGTCCTTTATGCAAGCAGGCAAACTGCGTGGCCTGGCCTACACCGGCCACGAGCGCGCCAAGGAATTCCCGAACGTGCCGACGCTGGCCGAGCTGGGCTACCAGAAGTTCGACCTGGTCGTGTGGGTCGGCGTGGCGGTACCGGCCAAGACGCCCGATGCCATCGCGCAGAAGCTGAATCAGGAAGTCACAGCCATCCTGCGCGAGCCGGATGTCTTGCAGCGCTTTGAATCCCTGGGCATGCAGGTCTCGCCCAACACGCTGGCCGAGCACCAGGCCTTTGCGCAATCGCAGCGCCAGGTCTGGACCCAGCGCGCGGTCGACGCGAAGATCGAACCGCAGTAAGCGGCAAGGACGCAGCAGGAAATAAGCAGGGCGCCAGCGGGGCGCCCTTTTTTTTGGTGAAAGGCGGTCCAGGCCGCTCCGCGAGGCCGAGATGACCGCCCCTTGGCCGTCGTCCGTGCCTGCCGCGGGCAAAACGAATAAAGTGCCAGATAGCGTCCGCGCAGCCGCCGCGGACAATCATCAAGACTGGGAGACAACATGGATACGGTAGGCAAGACGGGCGCCAGCGTGCGCGAACGGGTCAGCGCAACAGAGTGGGAGGTGCGCAAGGATCTGGCAGCGCTATACCGCCTGGTGGCGCTGTTTGGCTGGGATGACCTGATCTTCACCCACATCACGGCCAAGGTGCCGGGGACCGAACACTTCCTGATCAACCCCTACGGCATGATGTTCGACGAGATCACGGCGTCCAGCCTGGTCAAGATCGACCTGGACGGCCGCAAGGTCATGGAGTCCGAGTACGACATCAACCCGGCCGGCTTCACCATCCACAGCTGTATCCACGCTGCGCGCAAGGACGCGATGTGCGTGTTGCACACGCATTCCATCAATGGCGTGGCGGTGTCTGCGCAGAAGGCGGGGCTGTTGCCGCTGTCGCAGTTCGCGTTCATCGTGTTGCGTTCGCTCAGCTACCACGATTACGAGGGGCTGGCGCTCAATCCCGAGGAGCAGCCGCGACTGGTGCGGGACTTGGGAAGCAACACCTATCTCATCCTGCGCAACCACGGCCTGCTGACCGTGGGGCAGAGCATGGCCGAAGCGTTCCAGGCCATGCACCGGCTGGAAGCCGCCTGCATGGTGCAGGTGCGGGCGCAGGCCGGCGGCGAGCTGACCTACATTCCGCCCGACATCCTGAAGAATGCGACGGTTGAGTCGCAGGCCGACCGCGCGCACAAAGCCATGCTGGCCTGGCCAGGTCTGCTGCGCCGCCTGGATCGCCGCAACCCCGGCTACGCGGAGTAGCCGGGCGCGGGCCCCGTTGCGCGGGGCCCGCGTAACCCCATCAATACTTGCCCATGTAATCGCGCTTGCCGATTTCCACGCCGTTGTGGCGCAGGATGTCGTAGGCCGTGGTCACATGGAAGAAAAACTGCGGCAGGCCATAGTGCAGCAGATAGGCGCTGCCGTTCAGCTTCTTTTCCTTCGGCGTGCCGGGACGCAGCACGATTTCCCGGGCTTCGCTCTGCTCGAATTGTTCGGGACCAAACGAGGCGAGATGCTCCAGCGTTTTGGCGATCAGGGCTTGCAAACCGGCGAAGCTGGCTTCGCTGTCCGGCCAGGACGGCACTTCTGCGCCAGCCAGGCGCGAGGCGATGCCACGGGCAAAATCCGACGCGATCTGCACTTGGCGCGACAAGGGGAACATGTCGGGAAACAGGCGCGCACCCAGGTAGGCTTGCGGATCGATGCTCTTTTCCGTGGCGTGGGTTTCGGCTTTCTTCAGCACGTCGGACAGGGCCGACAGCATTTGCGTCAGGACGGGTACGGAGGCGCTGTGCATGAAACTGCTCATTTCGTGTCTCGCTTGAGAGTGGACGCTGGCGCGGGAGGCGCCAGCAGGCTTGCGAAGACTACCAGTTGCCGGCCTCGGCATCCGTAACGCGATTTGAGGGCTGCGTCATCATGACATCATGATGTTATGATGACTTATGCAAAATGACGCCGAACATGCTCCTCTTTACGCCCGGGTGGAAGCGGCGCTGGCCGCGGAAATCGCGGCCGGCATCCTGCCGGCCGGCAGCCAGTTGCCCACGGAAGACCGGCTGATCGAACGCTTTACCGTCAGCCGCACCACGGTGCGCAAGGCGGTGGAAAACCTGGTTGCCCGCGGCCTGGTCGAAATCCGGCGCGGGAAGGGCACGTTCGTTACGGAACCCAAGCTGACCCAGGCGCTGACGTCGCTGAGCGGGTTCGTCGAAGACATGACCGAGCTTGGCCGCCACGCGACGGCGCGCCTGCTGGACAAGCGGCCGGTGCCTGCCACCGAGGACGTGGCGCGCCAGCTGGACGTGGCGCGCGGTGCGCTGGTCTACCGCATTGAGCGCGTGCGCCTGGCCGATGGCGTGGCCATGTCGTTCGATGAAACCTATTTGCCGCTGGACATCGGCGAAAAGGTCGCCAGCAATGACCTGGAAGCCGAACCCATCTTCGACCTGCTGGAACTGCGCTACGACCTCCCGCTGATCGAGGCCCAGTACCAGCTCGAAGCCGTGACGGCGGACGAGCGCGTGGCGAGAGCCTTGGGGGTCGAGCCCGGCAGCCCCATCTTTCTTATCGAGCGCACCTCTTACAGCGAGGGACAGCGCCCCGTCGACTATGAAAAGCTGTACTACCGCGGTGACCTGATCCGGTTCACCACTCGCCTGTCCCGGCTGCCGCGCAAGCGGGATTGAGCTGGCGGCCATGGAGACATCGACGATCTTCTGGCTGTTCGCCGCCGCCTTTGGCGCCAGCGCGCTGGGCGGCGTGCTCGGGATGGCCAGCGGCATTTTCATCGTGCCCATCCTGACGCTGTTGTTCGGCGTGGATATCCACGTGGCCATCGGCGCCAGCATCATTTCGGTGATCGCCTGTTCCTGCGGCAGCGCTGCGCCGTTCCTGAAGGGGCGCCTGACCAACGTCAGGCTGGCCATCGTCCTGGAGACCGCCACCACGCTGGGCGCGTTGACGGGCGTGTTCCTCATCGGCGTGGTCTCCACGAGTTTCCTGTATGGCTTATTTGCCGCCATCCTGGCCGTGTCCGCGCGGCAGATGCTGGCGCGTCGCCGCGAGGCGCCGGCAGCCGTGTCCGACGCCCGTGGCTGGGCCACGGCGCTACGTTTGCATTCCAGTTTTCCCGACCCCGCGCTGGGGCGCGAGGTGCACTACCGGGTGGGCCGCGTGCCGCTGGGCCTGTCATTGATGTACGGCGCCGGCCTGATCTCCGCCTTGCTCGGCATCGGTTCGGGCGTGCTGAAGATTCCCGCCATGGACGCCGCGTTGCGGCTGCCTATCAAAGTCTCGTCGGCCACGTCCAACTTCATGATCGGGGTCACGGCCGCGGCAAGCGCGGGCGCCTACTTCGTGCGCGGCGACATCGACATCGGCATCGCGGGTCCTGTTGCCTTGGGCTCGGTCGCGGGCGCGCTGCTCGGCGCCCGCCTGCTGATGGGCTTGCCCGCGGACAAGCTGCGCCTCTTCTTCGTGATCGTGCTGTCCCTGCTGGCGGTGCAAATGCTCCTGAGCGCGCTGGGCGTGCAGTTTCCGGGAGGCCCGGCATGACGCGCGCGGCGGACAACCCGGGACGGCGCGACCGCATCATCGCGGCGCTGCTGTGGTACGGCACCTGGATCGCCTCGGCCCTTATCGCCGCGGGCATGGCGTTCGAGTTCGCCCGGCCAGGGGAGGTCGGCTTGCCCGGGCCCGGCTTCGGGCTCGAGCTGGTCAAGGCCGGGGTGGCCCTCTTCATCCTGTTGCCGGTGGCGCGGGTGGGGTTGATGCTGGCGATCTTCCTGCGCGAACGCGACTACGCCTACGCCGTGATCTCGGGACTGGTGCTGCTCATCATCGCGGCGGGCATCGTGTCCGGACTGAGCTAGGGGCGGCGGCTTTCCTATAATCGGAGCATGTTGCCGCGGCGCGTTGCCGCTCTTTCCCAGGACGATTTCATGCTTGCCATTACCAGCCAGGATGTCTACGTGCAGACCAGCGAGGGGCGTCTTTTCGCGCGCCGCTGGGACCCCGCCGGGGAGGACGAGGCCGGAGCGCCGATCGTAATGTTCCATGATTCTCTGGGTTGCGTGGAGCTGTGGCGGGATTTCCCCGAACAGTTGGCGCAGGCGACCGGACGCAGCGTTATCGCCTACGACCGTCTTGGCTTCGGCCGGTCCGATCCCAACGACGCGGTGTTCGAACCGGGCTTCGTCGCAGAAGAGGCGCAAGGCGGTTTTCGTCGCCTGCGCGAAGAACTGGGCATTGGTTCGTTCGTGGCGTTCGGCCACAGTGTGGGTGGGGGCATGGCGGTTTGCAGCGCTGGCGTGTATGGCGACGATTGCCAGGCGCTGATCACGGAGTCGGCGCAGATGTACGCCGAAGACCGCACGCTGGAAGGCATCCGCGCGGCCAGGCAGAACTTCGCGGAACCTGGGCAACTGGACCGCCTGAAGAAGTACCACGGCGAAAAAGCCGAATGGGTGCTGGGCGCGTGGATCAATACGTGGCTGTCGCCCAGCTTCGCCGACTGGAATCTCGACGAGCAACTGCGCCAGGTCCGCTGTCCCGTGCTGGCCTTGCACGGTGAAATGGACGAGTACGGCTCGCCGCTGCATCAGGACAAAATCGTGGCGCTTGCGCGCGCGCGCCCCGTGCTGCTGGAAAACTGCGGCCACGTTCCGCATCGCGAGCAGAGCCGCATCGTGCTGGATGTGGTGAGCGAGTGGCTGAGGGCGGTGCCGTAGCGGGCCGGGTTCACGCAGTCATCGTCCGCGCTTAGAATTGGACTCGCTTTTCCCGCGCCAGCGCGCCCGTTTTTCAAGGTTCCCGATCCGATGTCAGACCGTCAATCCGCACCCCAAGCCGTACACAATCCGACTACCCGACACGCGATTTTCATCGTTGCCACGCTTAATGACGGTGCCGCCGCGGCCGACACCGTGCGCGGCTGGTGCGCCGACATCGCGGGCGTGGTCCGAACGGTGGCCACGCGCGCGCCCGAGCAGAACCTCTCCTGTGTCACCGCGTTTGGTTCCACAGCCTGGGACACGCTTTTCGGTGCGCCGCGACCGGCCGCGCTGCATCCCTTCCGCGAATTCGGTTCGGGCGAGCGCCTGGCCGTCGCCACGCCCGGCGACTTGCTGCTGCACATCCGCGCGGACTCGATGGATTTCTGTTTCGAACTTGCGACCCTGCTGCTGGGCGGATTGGGCGATGCCGTCACCGTCGTGGATGAAGTCCATGGTTTCCGCTATTTCGATCGTCGCGCCATCATCGGCTTCGTCGACGGAACCGAAAACCCCGAAGGGCGGGAAGCGGTCGACTTCACCGTCATCGGCGACGAAGACGCCGAGTTCGCCGGCGGCAGCTACGTGCTGGTGCAGAAGTACCTGCACGACATGGCGGCCTGGAACGCATTGACCGTCGAAGGCCAGGAAGGGGTCATCGGCCGCCATAAATGGTCCAACGTGGAACTCGACGACGACATCAAGCCCTCGTCTTCGCACAGCGCCCTGACGACCATCGAGGAAAACGGCCAGGAACTGAAGATCCTGCGCGACAACATGCCGTTCGGCCGGCCGGGCGCGGGAGAGTTCGGCACCTATTTCATCGGTTATGCGCGTTCGCCCCGTCCCATCGAACTGATGCTGGAGAACATGTTCGTCGGACGCCCGCCCGGCAATTACGACCGGCTGCTCGATTTCAGCCACGCGGTCACGGGCGGCCTGTTCTTCGTGCCATCGGCCGACCTCCTGGAAGCGTTGGCCGACCGCAGTCCGGCGGCCTGTGCGGACACGGGCGAGTCCGCCGCGCCGGTGTTGGCGGCGGCGGCCAAGGCGGGCTGACGGGCATACGGGCATACGGGCGCGACGCGCGTCGCGCCAAGAGTGCCGGATTTTCTGGCGCGGCCGCGCAGGTGGCCGCGCCAGTTGTCATTCTGGCGGCCGAGTCGTCCAAACAATCCGGTCCTTTATTTGCAAAAGCGCCTGAGAATCGTTTGCATTACACTTTCTTCCGATTTGTTAGCTCAACATGGGAAAGGAAGCCAACATGCAACACGTCCGGCCTGCGCGCCGCCTTCATTCCTCGCGTCCACGCCTGGTCTTGCGGCGCACGCCGTGCCTGGTGCTGATGGCATTAGCCTGCGGCGCGGTCGCCGCGCAGGAGGAGGGCGTGGCCACCTTGCCCTCGGTGCAGGTGATCGGCAACGCCGACAGCACGACCACCGAAGGCACCGGCTCCTATACGCCGCGTGCTACCGCCGCCAGCACGGGATTGCCGCTGACCTTGCGAGAAACCCCGCAGTCGGTCACGGTGGTGACGCGCCAGCGCATGGAGGACGAGAACATGCTCTCGCTGGTGGACGTGATGGCCAGCACGCCGGGCATCTCGGTGCAGAACTTCGACAGCGAGCGGTATTCATTCAACTCGCGCGGGTTCAGCATCAGCAATTACATGTATGACGGCATCCCCACGAGTTTCGACACCGGCTATGCCGCGGGGGAGTCCGCGCTGGACCCCATCATCTACGATCGTGTCGAAGTCGTGCGCGGGGCGACGGGGCTCCTGACCGGCGCGGGCAATCCGTCGGCGTCGATCAACCTGGTGCGCAAGCGCGCCACCAGCCGCGAATTCACGGCGGACATGAGCGTCAGCGCAGGGAACTGGGATACCTACCGGGCCACGGTGGACTTGTCTACGCCGCTCAACACGGCGGGCAGCGTGCGCGGGCGCATCGTTTCGGCCTATCAGGACAGCCATTCCTACCTGGATGGCTACCAGAACCGCAAGAAGATCTTCTACGGCGTCGTGGATGCGGACATCACGTCTCGCACGACGCTCAGCCTGGGCTTCAACTACCAGGACAACGACCCGAAGCGCAGCAGTTGGGGCGGCTTCCCGCTCTGGTATGCCGACGGTGGCCGTACCGACTGGAGCCGCTCGCTGAACACTGGCGCCGACTGGACGTCGTGGGGCAGCACGACACAAGGTGCGTTCGCCAATCTCGAGCACCGCTTCGATAATGGCTGGACCGTCAATGCGGTGGCCTCGCACTCCAAGAACGAGATGGACGCGAAGCTGCTGTACCTGTTCGGGTGGCCCGACCGCGAAACCGGCCTGGGCATGGGAGCGTCGCCCGCCTGGTACCTGGGCGACCGCAAGCAGAACAGCGTGGATCTCAAGGCCTCGGGCCCGTTCACGCTGTTCGGGCGCCGGCACGAGGCCGTCGTGGGCGCAAGCTTCAACCGCCAGTACGCCGATTTCGACTACCGTTCGGCACTGTCCGTGGCGCCGGTGGGCAACTTCCTGGATTGGAATGGCTCATATCCCGAGCCCGACTGGAGCGATTCCGCCACCACTGCCAGCCGCTACACCACCAAGCAAACCGGCTGGTACGGCGCGCTGCGCCTGAATCTGGCGGATCCGCTCAAGCTCATCGTCGGTGGCCGCTACAGCACTTGGAAGACGGATTCCGTCGGCTTTGGCGGAGGCGACGCCCAGGCGTTCGACAAGAGCGAGTTCATTCCGTATGCCGGCCTGCTCTACGATCTCAACGAAAACTACACGGCCTATGTCAGCTATACCGGAATCTTCAATCCGCAGAGCTATCAGGACCGCAGCGGCAACTGGCTGGACCCGCTGGAAGGCAAGTCGTACGAGGCCGGCATCAAGGGCGAATTCCTGGAAGGCAGGCTGAACGCCAGCGCCGCCGTGTTCCAGGTGGAGCAGGACAATGTGGCCCAGGTGGACCCCGGCCACATGGTGCCGGGCACGGTCAACCAGGCTTATACGGCGGCGCAGGGCACCCGCAGCCGCGGCTTTGACCTGGAAGTCTCGGGCGAGGTGATGCCGGGCTGGAACCTGGCCGCTGGCTGGTCGCATTGGACCGGCCGCGACGGCAACGGCAATGCCATCCAGACCGATCAACCGCGCAGCCTGGTGCGCTTGTTCACAACCTACCAGTTGCCCGGCGACTGGTACCGGCTGACCGTGGGGGGTGGAGTCAACTGGCAAAGTCAGGTCTACACCATCGCCAGCGGGCCTAATGGCGACGAGCGCGTCGGGCAGGGCAGCTACGCCATCACCAACCTGATGGCCCGCTACCGCTTCAACCGCAACCTCAGCGCCCAGCTCAACGTGAACAACCTGTTCGATCGCAAGTACTACAGCCAGATCGGGTTCTACAGCCAGGGAGCCTGGGCGGCGGGGCGCAGCGCCATGCTGACGATGCGTTACCAGTATTGATGCGCCTGGAGCCGGGGCGCGGGCTGCTGGCCTAGCGCTCTTGCTCCAGCGTCGCCTTCATCCGCACCATGCTTTCCTGGCTGACCATGATGACGCCGGTGGCCGGCTGATCGATATCGAGGATGAACGTCAGGACCAGCGAAATAAGCGTGGCGAACAGGCCGGTCGAGATGATGCGCCTGCGCTTGTGCAGGCCGGTTCCGTATGCGATGAACCCCATCGCGCCCGCGGTGACGATGAAAAGCAGGTAGAAGACGGGTTCGGGTACGTGGTTCTCCAGCGCAACTCGGCGTTTTTCATTGACCTGTGCCATCTCGTTGATGGCCTGGATGAACATGACGGTCGAAATCGAAGGCGGATTTTCCAGCACGCTTGCCGCGGTGGCGCGGATCTGGCGTTCGATGCGGCGCGACTCCGCGCTGGCTGCCGTCAGGCGCTGCTTATCGTTGTCGGCGTCGCTGAACTCCAGCGCCGTCGTCGTGTATTCGAGCAACAGCTTCGCAATGGGCTCGCGGGCGGCGGCAGGAAGCAGTTGCGAACGCCAGTAGGCATTGCCGATGGCGTTGGCCTCTTCCAGCACCAGGTTCTTGCGTGTCTCGAACCGCGTTACGGACATTGCGAAGGTAAAACCCAGCAGCAGCGCCAGCAGGCCCAGCAGGGCGGTCTGCAGCGCGCCGATGTGGGTCTTGGCCGCGTCGTCGGACGCCCTGCGGCGCTTGCGTCCCAGCCGGAAGCCCAACTCGATGATGGCCAGGCAAACCATGACGCAGATGAAAAAGACGTAGGTTTCATCGATGTCCCGCAGCACGTTGATTTCCTGTAGTTATTTGGGGATAAAGCGTATGCCGAGAGGATCGGGACGGGCAAGGGGCGAATAACCCGGAGCCGGGCATTGTTGCCGGTCCTGCGGGGCGCGTCTTGGAGTAAGGTGTCGCTTCCCTTGTAAGCGACACCGCACGGAGCAGAAATTGAAATACCGCAAACTCGGCCGTACCGACCTGGATGTCAGCCTGATCGGACTGGGCACCATGACCTGGGGCGAGCAGAACACCGAAGCCGAGGCGCACCAGCAATTGGACTACGCGCTGGAACGGGGCATCAATCTGGTTGACGTGGCCGAGATGTACCCGGTGCCTCCCAAACCCGAAACGCAAGGCCTGACCGAAACCTACATCGGCACCTGGCTCGCGCGCAGCAAGCGTCGCAATGACATTGTGCTGGCCAGCAAAGTGGCGGGCCCCGTGCGCGACGCCAAGCGTCCCGGCCACATCCGCGATGGCAAGACCCACCTGGACCGCAAGAACCTGACCGCCGCCCTGGACGCCAGCCTGAAGCGCCTGCAGACGGACTATCTGGACCTGTACCAGTTGCACTGGCCCGACCGCAGCACCGCCACCTTTGGCAAGCTGTCCTATCCCTGGGTCAAGGACGACTACACCGTGCCGATCGAGGAAACGCTGGAGGTGCTGCAGGACTTCGTGCGGGCCGGCAAGGTACGCCACATCGGCGTGTCCAATGAAACGCCCTGGGGCGTCGGGCAGTTCCTGCGCCACGCGGAAAACAAGGGCTTGCCGCGCATCGCGACCATCCAGAACGCCTACAGCCTGCTGAATCGCGTCTACGAGATCGGCCTGTCTGAGTACTCGCACCACGAAGACGTGGGTCTGTTGGCCTATTCGCCGCTGGCGATGGGCATGCTTTGCGGCAAATACCTGGACGGCGCGCGCCCCGCCGGCGCCCGCCTGACGCTCTACACCCGCTTCACCCGCTACAGCAACGAGCAGGCCGAGGCCGCCACCCGCGCGTACGTCGAACTGGCGCGCGCGCACGGCATCTCGCCTACGCACCTGGCCTTGGCCTGGGTCAACCAGCGTCCCTTCGTCACCAGCAACCTGATCGGCGCCACGACGCTGGAGCAGTTGAAGGAGAACATCGACAGCGTGGACGTGACCCTGTCGGCCGAGGTGCTGGAAGCCATCGACAAGATCCACACCCGCCAGCCGAATCCGGCGCCTTGATGCGCTGATCCTCTCTGTCCGCCAGCCTGGCCAGGACCCATGATGCTTCCCGGGGCGTCATGGGTTTTTTCATGGGCGCGAAAATGCGGGATCCGGCCGCGGATACATTTTTTTTCGCGGCCGTTGTCGATTTCGCCTGGCGCTGTTCGTCGTGTGGATGGAGCATGCAAGTTCCACCATCCACACAAGGAGACCGAGATGCGATTCATGGTTCAAGTCAGGGCGACTGCCGATAGCGAAGCCGGCGTGATGCCCACCGAGCAGTTGCTGGCCGACATGGGGCGGTTCAACGAGGAGCTGGTGAAGGCGGGCGTGATGCTGGCGGGCGATGGGCTGAAACCGAGTTCCAAGGGAGCGCGGGTGCACTTTTCGGGCAGCAGCCGGCAGGTGATAGACGGCCCCTTCGCCGAAACGAAGGAATTGATCGCCGGCTACTGGATCTGGGAGTGCGCGTCCCTGCAAGAGGCGATCGAATGGGTCAAGCGTTGTCCCAATCCGATGCCCGGCCCGTCCGACATCGAAATCCGCCCGTTGTACGAAGCCGAGGACTTTGGCGAGGAATTCACGCCCGAACTGCGCGCCCAGGAGGAGCGGCTGCGCAACCAGCTGGAGAAAACGTCCAAGCAGTGACTGCAGGGCCAGAGCGGAATGAGGGTGTTCGCGGTTGATAATATAATTGCGAATCAGTCCTATTTATAAAATTCGTCATTTCTTCCCCTCCCGCTCTGGAGAATTCAACGTGGTCCGTTCCGCTTCCGTCAGGAAGTGCCGCGCGCGCAAGCAAGCGCGGCATGCCGTTGCGTCCTATGCCTTAGCCCTGACCCTGGGCATGGCCCACTCCGCAGGTGTCCATGCCCAGTCCGCCGCGGCGGCGCCTCCGAATGACGCAGGGGATGCCCAGGGCGTAGCCCAGTTGCCCGCCGTGACCGTCAACGCGACATCGGTGGACGACACGCGGGAACATCTGTCCGCGCCGGTGAACAGCGGGGCGCTGGGCAGCCGCAGCCAGCTGGAGACACCGTTTTCCACGGCCGTGGTCACCGCCGCGGATATCGAGGAACGGCAGGTCCGCAAGCTGGGCGACGTGTTCGCCCTGGACGCATCCGTCACCGACAACAGCGCCTCCTACGGCGCCTGGGCAAGCTACCTGAGCGTGCGCGGCCTGCCGCTGGACTGGCAGAATTCCTACCGCATCGACGGCAAGCCCTTCCTTAGCTACGTCACCACCTTGCCTTACGAGCACTTCGAACAGATCGACCTGCTCAAGGGCGCATCCGGTTTCATGTACGGCTTCGGTTCGCCGGGCGGACTGATCAACTATGTCACCAAGAAGCCGACCGACGAGCCGGTGCGCAGCATCGAGCTGGGCTATGTGTCCAAGGGCCTCCTGCGTGAACACGTCGATCTGGGCGGGCGCGTGGGCGGCGACGGCCGCTTCGGCTATCGCCTGAACGCCACGCATGAAGAGGGCAATACCTATAACGGCGGCTCGCTGTATCGGGATTCGGTGTCGCTGGCGCTGGACGCGCGCCTGACCGACAAGCTGACGTGGGACTTCCAGTCCATCTACCAGGACCGCAAGGCGATCGGGCAGGAGCCCACCATCTACGCCGGCCAGATGGCGGGCTCGGAGCTGCCCTCGCCGGTGCGCAACGACAACGGCAGGCTGGTGGGCGAGGGGCCATATGCCGACAACAAATTCCGTTTTTACTCCACAGGGCTGAAGTACCAGCTGTCTTCCGATTGGTCGGTGCGCACCGACTACAGCTACAGTTCCACCCGCACGCGCCGCAATGAATCGGTGCTGTTCTTGCAGAACCAGGCGGGCGATTACCAGGACTACCGCTCGGACTACGGCGAGGCCTACGCCTACAACCAATTGCAAGGCATGGTCGAAGGCAGGTTCAGCACCGGTCCTTTGAAGCATCAGGTGGTGGCGGGCGCGTCCTGGCAAAAGCAGAAGAACGACTACAGCGCCAACGGCGTGTACCAGCTGCAAGGCACGGGTAATTTGCGTGCGCAGAACACCAACACCTATTACAGCGAGGGCAGCCTGGACCTGTACCGCGCCGCAGAGATTACGCAGAAGGCGCTGTTCGCGAGCGACACCATAGACCTGACCGGCGGCTGGTCCGTGCTGGGCGGCCTGCGCTACACCGACTACGAACAGGTCGGCTTCGATGCGGCAGGAGCGCGTAATTCGCGTTACGACAAGAGCGGGGTGCTGACGCCGACGGTGGCGCTGATGTACAACATCACGCCCCAGACCATGGCCTACGCCAGCTACATCGAATCGCTGGAGCCGGGCTCGTCCGTGGGCAATACGTATGCCAACTACGGCGCGCTGCTGGACCCGCTCAAGAGCAAGCAATACGAATTGGGCATCAAGACCAACCAGGATGGCTGGGCCGCCACGGCAGCGCTCTTTCGCATCGAGAAAAAAGCGGAGTACACGAACGCCGCCAATGAACTGGTGCAGGACGGTAAGTCCATCTATCAGGGGCTGGAGCTGGGCGCCTCCACGCGCATTGCCACAAACTGGAACGTGGGCGGCAGCCTGATGTTCCTGGACAGCGAATACAAGAAAGGATCCAGTTTCACCGGCAATCGCGTCGCGGGCGCGCCGAAATTCGTGGCCGCCGGCCAGGTCGCATACTCGGTGCCGCAACTGCCGGGCCTCAAGCTGAGGGCCGACGTGAAGTACACCGGCAGCACCATGCTGGGGGCGTCCAACGCGGTCCAGGTATCGGACTACGCCATCGTCAACATCGGCGCGACCTACGACACGCGTATCTACGGTTACGAGACCACGTTCCGCGCGGGCATCAACAACCTGGCCGACAAGCGCTACTGGCTGTACCAGTCCCCGGACTACGTGAAGGCCGGCGACCCGCGCACCTATGCCTTGAGCGCCAGCCTCAGGTTCTAGACGCCACTTCCCACAGACGGTCCGGCGCGAAGTCCTGCTGCTCGTCCTTCTTGGCATAGCCCAGCGGGTTGGCCACGATGCGGCAGCCATTCTTCACATAGTCCTGCGGGCAGTGGAGATGGCCGTGCATCCACACCTCGGCCAGGGGCAGCAGGGCGTCCAGCGCGTTGCAGAAGCCTGCGGTGCCGGGTGTGACGCCATAGCGCGGATCGGCGCTCGCCAGTGTCGGGGCGAAGTGGGTGATAGCCACGGTCGGGCCGTCGTGGGGCGCGCGCAGGGCGTCTTGCAGCCACTGCTGGCAGAGCAGGCCTTGTTCGCGCATCTGCTCGGCCATGAAGGGCGCGCCGTTGCGGCGCATCTCGGCCTTCTCCAGATAGAAGTTGGCGGCGCGGAATGCCTTTTCACGTTTTTTCAAGGCCGCGCCTACCGTGTCGCCAGGCGCGGCCAGCGCGTCGAAATCCGTCCACAACGTCGTGCCGACAAAGCGCACGCCATCGATGACCAGGGTTTCGCGTTCCAGCCAGTGGATGCCTAGTTCGCGGCAAAGCTCGCGCAGCCGCGCATGGGTTTCGTCGAAATCGACATTGTCATACTCGTGGTTGCCCGGCACGTAGAGGACGGGCGTGGGCCAGCCCTTGTGCGGCGAGTAGCTGCCCAGGCCGAAGTCTGCCGTGGTCATGCGCGAGCCGCGGCGGTACGAGCCTATGTCGCCGGCCAGCACCAGCAGGTCCGCGCCCGGCGCGGGCCGTGCCAGGAAGTCCGGGTCGGTTTCAAGGTGCAGGTCTGAGAGCAATTGGATCTTCATAGCCGCCATCTTAGGCCACCGGCGGCGGGGTCGCCGCTGCGAGCGGCCATTGTTCCATGCGACACTTTCTCCGTTCACCAGCCACACAGGAGGAATTCCATGCGTATCGCCATCATGACCGCCGCCGCCGCGCTTGCGCTGGCCGCAAGCGCGCAGGCGCAGCCGCTGGATTGCGGCAACGCGGCCACGCAGACGGACATGAGTCTGTGCGCCGATCAGGCGTACCGGAAGTCCGATGCCGCCCTGAACGCCGCCTACAAGGAGGTGACGGCGCGTCTCAAGAATGACAGGGACGCAACGACCCGTCTGCATGCCGCCCAGAAGGCCTGGCTGTTCTTCCGCGACGCGGAATGCGCCTTCGCGTCCAGCAGCACGTCCGGCGGCAGCGCCTATCCCATGGTGCTGAGCACGTGCCTGGACAAGCTGACGCAGGCGCGCACCAAGGAATTGCAAGCCTACCTGAAATGCGAGGAAGGCGACCTGAGCTGCCCCGTGCCGGGCAAGCAGTAAGCCGCCTCATGAAGACGAACGAAATGCGCGACGGCAACCCAGGCTTGATCACGGATGGGCAGGGCGTGACGCGCTGCTTCTGGCAGCCGTCCATGCCGGACTACCACGACCACGAATGGGGCAGGCCAGTGGCGGACGACCGCCGCCTGTACGAAAAGATCTGCCTGGAAGGCTTTCAGGCGGGCATGGCGTGGATCACGATCCTGCGCAAGCGCGAGGCGTTCCGCGCGGCCTTCGACGACTTCGATTTCGAGCGGGTGGCGCGCTACACCGAGCGCGACGTCGAGCGGCTGATGGGCGACGCGGGCATTGTGCGCAACCGCAGCAAAATCGTGTCCGCCATCAACAATGCCAAGCGCGCGTGTGCCCTGGCCGAAGAAACGGGGTCGCTGGCGGCCTGGCTCTGGCGTCACGAGCCGTCCGCGCAAGACAGGCCGGCGACGGTGGACCTGGACTACTGGAATGGCAATCCGACCTCGGCGGCGTCGACGGTCCTGTCGCAAGCCTTGAAGAAGCGCGGCTGGACCTTTGTCGGTCCGACGACCATGTACGCCTTCATGCAGGCCGTCGGAATGGTCAACGATCACATGAGCGGCTGCGTCTGCCGCCAGGCGGTCGAAACGGCGCGGGCCCAGTTCAAGCGGCCCGGATAGGGCCTGATCAGTTCCGCCGGGGGCCGCGCGAAAAAGATTGAATTGGTTGCGCCTCGCAAGTATATTGGTTGCGAACCGCAACTTTAGAGGCGCGCCATGGACCTGATCGATGTTCCCATCCAATCCCGTGAGCAGACCATCCGGGACCTGCGGGAGTTTTCCCGCAAACTGGTGCGCGAGCTGGGCTTCATGCGCAGCTCGCTGGCGGGCAGCGAGCTGGCGCCGTCCGCGGTTCACGCCATTATCGAAATCGGCCTGCAGCCGGGCATCCAGGCGCGCGATCTGGCGGCCATCCTCCGGCTGGACAAGTCCAATACCAGCCGGCAGGTGGCCAAGCTGGAGTCGGCGGGGCTGCTCACCCGCGAGGCGGACAGCGAAGACGCCCGCTCGTCCCGGCTGTACCTGAGCGCGGCGGGGAACAAGCTGCGCGCGCAGATCGACCAGTTCGCCACGGACCAGGTGTCGCGCGCCTTGCGGCAACTGGCGCCGCCGGACCAGCAGTCGCTGATCCGTTTTCTCTCCCTTTATGCGGATGCCCTGTCGCACGAGAATCCCAACACGGCGCCGGCTGTCGAGGCGGGCGGCATCGACCAGCAGATCCACGCAGGCTATCTGCCCGGCTGCATTGGCGACGTGGCCGGCCTGCATGCGCGCTACTACGCGCAAACCGCGGGTTTCGGGGTGTATTTCGAGCGCAAGGTGGCCACGGGGCTGGCGGCGTTCGCCGAAAGCCTGCCCGCCGCGGGCAAGAACATCTGGTTGTACGTGGACAATGACAGGGCGCTGGCCTCCATCGTCATCGACGGCGATCTTGCTGCTCGCCAGGCGCACCTGCGCTGGTTCATCGTCGATGAGTCACTGCGCGGCATGGGCGTGGGCCGCGCCCTGCTTGAGCGGGCCCTGGCCTTTGCCGATGCGCATTACGACGAGACCTATCTGTGGACCTTCAAGGGCCTGGATGCGGCCCGGCATCTCTACGAGGCCGCGGGCTTCAAGCTGGCGGAAGAATCCGAAGGCAGGCAATGGGGCAGCGTGGTGGTCGAGCAGCGCTTTGTCCGCCGCGGCCGGCGCGCCTCAGATCACGCTGATGCGCAGCTCGGCCAGTAGGGCAGCCGCCTGAGTCTTGGATATGGTGGCGCCTGCCAGGCGCGCGGCCGAATTCAGGTCCAGGCCGCCTAGATCGGCTTCGCGCAGGTCGGCGCCTTCGAAACGCACGTTCTTCAGGTTGGCGTTGCGCAGGCTGCCGCCGTGGAACACGGTGTCGCGGAAATCGCTGCCGGTCAGGTCGGCATCGGAGAAATCCAGCTGCTGTACGTCGGTCTTGCGAAACGACACACCGCGCAGCAGCGCGCCGACCAGCAGGCATTCCTGCAACGCCCAGCCCAGGCAGGCGATGCCGTCGAAGTCGCTGCCGGTGAGCTTGCAGCCCTGGAATCGGACGGCGGCCAGCCTGGCGCGGCGCCAACTGGCATTGTTGAGGTCGCAGTTTTCAAAGACGGCGTCGCTGGCGTCGCAAGAGGCGAAATCGACCTGGCCCCCGCGGCAGCGCAGCCAGGCGGAGTCCGCCAGGGTGGCGCCCTGGAAGGAGGCGCCGGCGATCGCGCAGGCCGTCAACTGCGCGCCGCGCAGATCCAGGCGCGAGAAATCCGCGTCCTGCAAGTCGCAGTCATGGAACGACAGCGGGCGGCCGCCAGACCGTTCGATCAAGGCCTGCATCATCTTGCGGTCCACTTCCTGGCCCGTGACTATCTCGTTTGCGTCTTGCGTCATGCCCTGCGTTCCTGCCTGAATGTCCGGAAAACGCACAGCCTACTGGAATATTTCGCTTTCCACGCAGAAAGCGATCAGTTCCTGGTCGATACGGACGTAGAGCTTGCGCAGGTCGGAGCCTTCAGCCGGCCGCTTCTTCCTGCAGGCGGCCCAGGACGAAGCCGTCGACCGCGCTGGTACGGCCGCGCCAGAGGGTCGGCTGTCCGGCGACGGGAGTGCCGTCGGCGGTGAAGAACAGCGCGTCGGCCAGGTGGATGTAGTTCGGCAGTGGATCCGCGGGCTGCGGGACCCGGAAGACGTCGCCCAATTCGGCCAGCGAGGCGTGCACGGCCTTTCGGGTGGTTTCGTCCAGCGTGTTCAGCGACCCCGTGAAGCTGGCTGCGAAGCTGTCGAAGTATTCCGCGCCGGACACGATAGAGCCCGATACCAGCATGCCGCCCATTTGCAGGGTGACGCCGATGCTTTCGATCTGGCTGCCGTTGTTGACCAGGTTGACCAGGAATTGCAGGAAGGCGTCGGCGTCGGGCGTGGCGCCAGAGGCCAGGCTGGCGTTGGTAACGTTGCTCATGGGGTGCTCTTGGAATGTTCCGGAAAGCAGCCAAGATACTCGAATTGCCGGCGAAATACACAGGGTGGGATCGGCCGAAAAACAGCCAAATCCGACCCTTATCCCGCCGCTTCGGAGGCGGGGTTTTTTTGCAGGCTGCGCGCCAGCCTGTCGGCCGCCCGTTGCAGGCGCTCCTGCAAGGCAGCGGGGGCCAGCACTTCGAACTCCACGTCCAGCGCCATCAGCCAATACACCAGCGCGTCCAGCGATTGCACGGGGCATTGCAGCAGGCAGCGGGCCGCATCCAGGGAATCGATCTGGCCGGCCCCAGGCGGAATGCGGGCCGCCATGACGGCGCGCGGCGCGTGCAGGATCACGCGCGCGGGCTCGGGGTGAGGCGCCATGTTCACCGACCGCGACACGTATGCGCGCAGGTCGCCGCCTTCGGGTGGAGGCCGCGGCACGAAATGCGCGCCGACTTGCGGAGCCCCCGCGATGCGGTCGATGCGGAAGGTGCGCCAGTCCTCGCGTGCCGGATCCCAGGCCACCAGGTACCAGCGATATCCAGTGTGCGCCAATCCTTGCGGTTCGACCTGCCGGGTGCTGGCGCGGCCCTTGGCGTCCGCGTAATCGAAGCCGACCCGCAACTGGTCGCGGCATGCGGCCGCAAGCGTCGCCAGCAGCGTGGCGTCGACGGCGGCGCCTTCGCGCGGTATCGGCACGATGGCGGAACGCAGGGCGTCCACCCGGCGCCGCAGGCGTTGCGGCATGGCCTGCTCCAGCTTTACCAGCGCCCGTAGCGCGGTTTCCTCTATGCCTCCCACCGTGCCCGTGGCCGCCGTGCGCAGCGTAAGCGCCACGGCCAGCGCTTCGTCGTCATCCAGCAGCAGGGGCGGCAGGGCATGGCCCGCGCGAAAGGCGTAGCCGCCTGCCACGCCGCTGCTGGCATGGATGGGGTAGCCGAGTTCACGCAGCTTGTCGATATCGCGCCGCAGCGTGCGAGGGTGGATGGCCAGCGTGGCGGCCAGCTCGGTGCCGGCCCAATGGCGCCGCGTCTGCAGGAGGGACAGCAGGCGCAGGAGACGGTTGCTGGAGGTAAGCATGACGCCACCTTAACCCATATTGAGGGCGGAATCTGTCCGCAATGGACTCTACAGTGGCTACCGTAGTCAGCGGCAGGGGCCGCGACGCTTATCCCTTGATTGAATTGGAGATTTGCCCATGTCTATCGTTTTCTATTGGCATCCCATGTCCAGCGCGACGCCGGTGGCCAGCGCACTCGCCGAACTGGCCGTGCCGCACGAGCGTGTCAAAGTGGACATCAGGGCAGGGGAACAGCGCCGGCCGGAATTCCTGGCGCTCAATCCGAATGGCAAGGTGCCGACGTTGACGGTGGACGGCGCTCCCCTGTTTGAAACCCTTGCGATCCAGCTGTGGCTGGGAGAGCGCTACGGCGTGGAGCGCGGCCTGTGGCCCGCCGCCGATACGCCGGAACGTTTGCTGGCGATGTCATGGTGCGCCTGGTCCTATGTCAGCTATGGCGCGGCTGTCATGCGTCTGTACCTCGCCACGCAGGGCGAGGACGCGCCTGGCGGCGCCGAGGCGGAGCGCGTTCTACGGGATGTGGATACCTTGCTGGAGGTGCTGGACGGCCATCTGTCGCGCGGGCCCTGGATACTGGGCACCGCGTACTCCTTGGCCGACCTGGTGGTGGGTTCGGTGATTGGCTATAGCGCTTATCTAGGCGCCCGGGTGGGTTCGCACCCCCATGTGCAGGCTTGGCTGGGCCGGGTACAGGCCCGACCCGCCATGCAGATAGACGCCTAGGGCCGCGTAGCCGGCATGGCCTGCTACCAGCCCCAGCAGCTGCCGGCGGCGGGTTTGCCGCAGTTGCGGTAGTTCACCGCGAACCACAGCTTGCCGGCGCCTCGAGGGCTGCCGTCGGCCTTGGCATCATTGCGCGGCAATTCCTCCAGGGTATCGCGCGCTTTCTTGGTGGGCGAACCGCTGGCGGCATCGGGCGCCAGGGCAATGCGCCCCAGGCCGGCAGCATCGCGGTCGCCGAAGACGATGTCGGTGTCCTTGAGCGCAGCCATCTTCAGGGACGCGTCGCGCACCGCGGCGGCATAGCTGTCATTCGCGCCAGCGGCGGCCAGGCTCTTGTCCAGCGTACTGACGGCGAGGATCTGCGCGGGCAGGGCCGGCGCCATCATCTTGTACTGGTCCAATCCCGGAAGCTGGCCGCCCGCCGCCTGGCGACGCAGCCAGTCGCCCCACAGGAACTCGGCGAATTCCGGCAGGTTGCCGTTGCTGTAGGCGATGTCGCGGGTGAAGTAGACCAGCGACCGATAGCGGTCTTCCTGCATGCCGCCGGCTTCCTGGGCATTGGGCAGTCCCAGCCGCGCAGGCAGTTGGTCCACCGTGATGGGTTGGTTCTGGCCGTCGCGCAGCCAGGCGCGGCGTTCGTCGACCATGCGCTGCCAGAAGGCCGCCGCGTTGGGCAGGCTGCTGTAGTTGGCGTCCACCTTGACCCAGACGGGCAGCTTGGGCCCGCCGTCCGCAATTTCGCGCAGTGACGAGAACGTGTGATGGCCATCGGTCAGGTAAAGATTGCCGTCCCAGCCGACTACCACCGTCTTGAGATTGGCTGCATGGGTGCCGGGAGCGTCCTTGCAGGCGTAGGTTGCGGGCTGGTCCAGGCGCGCGGCGCGCGCCTCGGCGATGGTCTGGAAGGCTTGCGCGCGCTCGGTGCCGCCCATGTCTTCACAGTAGTCGTCGAACTTCTTGCCGACGGTGCGATTCAGGTAGTCCAGTTGCTGGACCGGCTTGTCGGCCCAGGTCGGGCGCTCGAAGTCGCCCTGCCAGCGGCCCAGCTTGTAATAGATCTGGTCGTAGCCAATGGCGGCCTGGGTAGGGTGCAATTCCTCGATGCGGACCTGAATCACGTCGCCCGGCTTTGCCTCCAGATAGGCCGTATTGCGCGGGGGCTGGGTCTCGGCGGGCGGCGGGGTTTCCTCTGCGGGCGGCGGTGCGACGGCGACGGGTTCGTCGTCATCGTCGCCGTCGCCGCCGTTGCATGCTGCAAGCGCAAGCGGCAGCAAGGTCGCGGCCAGCGCGCGCAGCAGGCGTTGTCGATAGAGCGGGAAGGCGTGCAAGGGGCGGGGTTTCGGGAGCATGGTCCGTATCGGGATCTGGTGTCAAAGATGGCCGATCATGAGGGACGCGTGTTTCCCGAAGATTGCACGGGTAGCGGTTTATCCGCAAGCGTGGGCGGAGGCGGCCCCGCAGCCGCTCCGCCGTCTTGCTTAGAACGTGTGGCGCACGCCGATACCGGCGGCCGTGCTCTTCAATCCGTCGATGAAGGCATAGTCCTTGCCGTACGAACCGTAGGCATACAGGTTGGTGCGCTTGGAGAGGTCGTAGGTGTAGCCCACGCTCCAGACGTTCATGTTGGTGTCGCCGCCCGTCAGCTTGTCGTTGTTCGGCGACACGTGCTGCCACGAAGCGAACAGGCTGCCGGCGCTGCTCATGGGCAGGGTGGCGCCGAGCATGTAGGAGTTGGCCTTGAAGCCATCCACAAAGCGGTTGGTGCCGAATTCATCGCTGAAGGGCGTGCCGGCCGGCAGGTCCTGGCCGACGAACCAGCCGTCGGTGGTGCGGCCGTAAGCGGCCGCAAGCTTCACGACTTCCAGGTCATAGGACAGGCCCAGCGCGTACTGGCGCGGCGTGGCGTCGTGGTCGATGGCGCCGCGGTTGGAGCCGTTGAGCTGGTCGTAGGTCAGCGTGACGTTCACCGGGCCTTGCACGTAGCGCAGGCCGGCGGTGATGCCGCGGGTGTTGTCGGCGGTGCGAAAGCCGGTCTGGTCCGCGACCGTGTCGTCCGCATTGAACGAGTAGCCCACGCCAAATTCGAAGCCGCTCATCGAAGGCGACTTGTACATGACCATGTTGTCCCAGCGCATGGTGTTGGCGGCGCTGAAGCCCAGGCCCATGTTGGATTGGGTGTAGCTGGTATAGAAGGGATCGATGTCCGCAAGGTAGTTCGAGCCCACCGTGGCCTGGCGGCCGAACTCCAGCGTGCCCCAGGCGTCGTTGGCCAGGCCGATGGTGGCCTGGCGGCCGAACAGGCGGCCGGATTGCCCACGCTGGCCGTTGGCGGAGTCGAAGCCGCTTTCCAGTTTGAACACAGCGCGCAGGCCGTCGCCCAGGTCTTCGGCGCCGCGCAGGCCCCAGCGCGAGCCGGCCTGGATGCCGTTGATCATGCCTATCTTGCTACCGTCGTATCCATCGCCCTTGATCTTGTTGTAGCCGATGCCGGTGTCGATGACACCATAGAGAGTTACCGACGATTCTGCCTGAGCAACGCCTGCAAAAGTGGTGAACATTGCGGCTGCGAGCAGCGTCTTTTTCATCCTTGGGGACTCCTGTTGAGGGGGTGTAAAAAACAAAAGGGAACAGCACGCCGAGCATGACGCCCAGCACTGTTCCCGGCCCCCATTGTAGGACACCGGCCGCGGCCGGCCGGATCAGCCCTTGCGGCGCGAGCGCTTTTCCTCGCGCACGAAGATGAATACGCCGACCAGCACCATGGCCGCCAGCGCGTACCAGGTGATGGCGTAGCTGAGGTGATTGTTCGGGAAATTGAGCACGGTCAGGCCGCCCACCGGAGCGGTGCGCCCGCTACCGTCCTTGCCCGTTGCGTCGGCGTCGATGAAGTACGGCGCCACGTCGGTCAGGCCGCGCGCCGCCGCGATGGCGGGCAGGTCGCGCGAGTACCAGAGGTTGGTGGCGGGGTCGTTGTTGCGCAGGAAACCATGGCCGGGCTCGCCCATGCGCAGCAGGCCGGTGACGCTGGCCTGTTCCGGCGCTTGTTGTATGGCGGACTTGCTCTTGCGCCATTCGGGCAGCACGAAGCCGCGGTTGACCAGCACCGTGCCGCCCTCGGGCAATTGCAGCGGGGTCATGACCCAGTAGCCGCTGCCCAGTTCGGTTGCCGCCTGTACCAGGGTCTGGCGGTCGTACAGGTAGGTGCCGGTGGCCGTGACGCGGCGGTATTCGGCGTTGTCGGAAGTCAGGGCGGGCCACTCAGCCTTGGCCGGAGCCGGCGCGGGCGCAGCATGGGCGCGCTGTTCGACCTGCGCGATCAGGGTGCGTTTCCAGGCCAGCCGGTGCACCTGCCAGGTGCCCAGGGCGCAGAGGCCCGCGAAAATGGCGACCGCAAGCAGCCCCAGGATGACCAGGGTCGTCTTGCTGCGCGGATTACGGGAGGAGGTGTCGCCGGAAGTAGAGTCGTTTACTGCAGCCATCAGGGCATTTTCCGCATGTCGTGAGTGGACATGGGCATCATATTGGAGTCGAGGTGATACATGATCCAGATGGATCCGCTGAGCGTGATTACGACCAGCACCAGCGTGAATATTAACGCCAACATGTTCCAGCCGCTTTCGGACTTGGTGTCCATGTGCAGGAAGTAGACGATGTGGACCACGATCTGCACCACGGCGAACGCCAGGATCACCAGCGCGGTGGTGCGGGATTCGGAGAAGACCCGGTTCATGACCAGCCAGAAAGGAATGGCCGTCAGGATCGCGGCCAGCACGAAGCCGGTGACATAGCTCTTGAGCGTGCCGTGGGCGGCGCCGTCATCGTCGTCGTGGTGGTCATGGCCGCCGTGGCCGTGATCGGCCGGATGATTCAGGTGCGCGGTCATGGCAGCACTCCCATCAGGTACACGAAGGTAAAGACACCCACCCAGATCAAGTCCAGGAAGTGCCAGAACATGGACAGGCACATCAGGCGGCGGCGGTTCTCCGGGATCAGTCCGTGCATCTGGACCTGGATCATCATCGTCACCAGCCAAACGATCCCGAAGGTGACGTGCAGCCCGTGGGTGCCGACCAGCGTGAAGAAGGACGACAGGAAGGCGCTGCGTTGCGGGCCCGCGCCCTGGTGGATCAGGTGCGCGAATTCATACAGTTCCAGAGACAGGAATCCAAGTCCCAGGATGCCCGTCACGGCCAGCCATAGCTGGGTCGCGCCGACGCGGTTGCGCCGCATCTCCAGCATGGCGAAACCGTAGGTAATGGACGACAGCAGCAGCAGCGCGGTGTTCACCGCCACCAGCGGCAGGTCGAACAGATCAGCCCCCGAGGGGCCAGCCGCATAGTTCCGGCCCAGCACGCCGTAGGTCGCGAACAGGCAGGCGAAGATGAGGCAGTCGCTCATCAGGTACACCCAGAATCCCAGCAGGGTGCCGTTCTTGGGGTGGTGTTCGCCCGGGACGTAGAACACGGGCTCCGCGGGCGGCGCGGCGCCGCCGGGCAGGTTGGGGGCCAGGATATCAGACATTTTTCGCTAGCAACCTTGTGCGGGCGTCTTCGGCGCGCACGACCTCTTCGGCCGGCACGTAGTAGTCGCGCTTGTAGTTGAAGGTATGAACGATGGACACCAGGATCAGCGCCGCGAACGACAGCACCGTCAGCGGCCACATGTGCCAGATCAACGCGAAGCCCATGACCACGCTGATGCCCGCCAGCACAATGCCCGCCCAGGTGTTCTTGGGCATGTGGATGGGGATGAAGCCCTGCTGCGGCCGCACGTAGCCGTGTTGCTTCATCTGCCACCAGGCGTCCTGGTCATGCACACGCGGCGTAAAGGCGAAGTTGTAGTTGGGCGGCGGCGACGAAGTCGACCATTCCAGGGTGCGCGCGTCCCAGGGGTCGCCGGTGGTGTCGCGCAGCGATTCGCGCCGACGGTAGCTGACCACTAGCTGGATCAGGAAACTGGCGATGCCGCAGGCGATCAGCAGCGCGCCGAAGGCCGCCACCTGGAACCAGATCTGCAGGGACATGTCCTCGAAGTGGTTTACGCGGCGCGTCACGCCCATCAGCCCCAGTACGTACAGCGGCATGAAGGCGACATAGAAGCCCACCAGCCAGAACCAGAACGAGCACTTGCCCCAGAACGGATCCAGCTTGTAGCCGAAAGCCTTTGGGAACCAGTACGTGATGCCGGCCATCAGCCCGAAGAGCACGCCGCCGATGATCACGTTATGGAAGTGCGCGATCAGGAACAGGCTGTTGTGCAGGACGAAGTCGGCGGGCGGCACGGCCAGCAGCACGCCCGTCATGCCGCCGATCACGAAGGTCACCATGAAGCCCAGGGTCCACAGCATCGGGACCTCGAAGCGGATGCGCCCGTGGTACATGGTGAACAGCCAGTTGAAGATCTTGGCGCCCGTCGGGATCGAGATGATCATGGTGGTGATCCCGAAGAACGAGTTCACGCTGGCCCCGGACCCCATGGTGAAGAAATGGTGCAGCCACACCAGGTACGACAGCACCGTGATCACGACCGTGGCGTACACCATGGACGCGTAGCCAAAGAGGCGCTTGCGGCAGAAGGTGGAAACCACCTCGGAGAAGATGCCGAACGCCGGCAGGATCAGGATGTAGACCTCGGGGTGGCCCCAGATCCAGATCAGGTTCACGTACATCATGGCGTTGCCGCCGAAGTCCGCGGTGAAGAAGTTGGTGCCGACATAGCGGTCCATCGACAGCAGCGCCAGCACCGCGGTCAGCACCGGGAAGGCGGCCACGATCAGCACGTTGGTGCACAGCGCGGTCCAGGTGAAGATGGGCATGCGCATCATCGTCATGCCCGGCGCGCGCATCTTGACAATGGTGACCAGCAGGTTGACGCCGGACAGCAGCGTTCCCACCCCCGCGATCTGCAAGGCCCAGATGTAGTAATCGACGCCCACGTCGGGACTCTGCATGATGCCGGATAACGGTGGATACGCCAGCCAGCCGGTACGCGCGAATTCGCCCACGAACAGCGACATCATGACCAGGATCACGCCGCCCGTGGTCATCCAGAAGCTGAAGTTGTTCAAGAACGGAAAGGCCACGTCGCGCGCGCCGATCTGCAAGGGCACGATGTAGTTCATCAGGCCCGTGACCAGCGGCATGGCCACGAAGAAGATCATGATCACGCCGTGCGCGGTGAAGATCTGGTCGTAGTGGTGCGGCGGCAGGTAGCCCATCGAATCGCCGAACGCCACCGCCTGCTGCAGGCGCATCATGATGGCGTCGGCGAAGCCGCGCAGCAGCATCACGATACCCAGGATGACGTACATGATGCCGATCTTCTTGTGGTCGATGCTGGTGAACCATTCGCGCCACAGATAGCCCCACTTTCCGTAGTAGGTGATGGCCCCCAGCACCGCGATGCCGCCGATGGCGACCATGATGAAGGTGACGAGCAGGATCGGTTCGTGCAAGGGAATGGCTTCCCAGGTCAACTTACCGAAGATCAGCTTGGTGAGGTCTGGTTGGTCAGGCATTTCGATTCCAGCAAAAAGACCACAATTTCACGAAGCCCTTGCATCATCCGGATCGCCGGTCGCCGGCGATCCGCTACAGGACCAGTCCTTCGGTGGCAGTGCACATCGCGCCCACATACTTGCGCGGGGCGCCCGTCAGTCCCAGGCGCTCCCGCGTTTCCGCGTCCAGCGTCGTGACATTGAGCGCGCCGGGTATGCCCATGCCGCCTTGCGCATCGATGGCCATTGCGTCGCGCATGCACATGCGGTTGGGCTCGACACAGCGGTTGACGATCGCCTCGAACAGGCCGGGCGCGCTGGAGGCATAGAGCTGCACCGGGTTGCGTTCGCTGGGCTGTTCCAGCTTCAGATAGGACTCGCGGTCGAGCGCGGCCTTGGACGCGCGCGCGTTGGCCACCCATTTGTCGAAGCCCTGCTGGTCCACGCCGTGGAACTTGAAGCGCATGCCTGAAAAGCCCGAGCCGCTGTAGTTGGCGGACAGGCCTTCGTATTCGCCGGGATGGTTGATCACTGCGTGCAGCGTGGTCTGCATGCCAGGCATGGCGTAGATCTGGCCCGCCAGCGCGGGCACGAAGAAGGAATTCATGACCGTGGACGACGTGATCCTGAACTGGATCGGGCGGTCCACGGGGGCCGCCATTTCGTTCACCGCCGCAATGCCTTGCTCGGGATAGATGAACAGCCACTTCCAGTCCAGCGCCACCACTTCCACCACCAGCGGTTTGGTGTCGGGCGGCACTTCGCGGCCCTCGGACAGGCGTGCAAGCGGGCGGTAGGGATCCAGCTGGTGCGTGCTGACCCATGTGAGCGCGCCCAGCGCAATGATGATCAGCAGCGGCGCCGCCCAGATCAGGAGCTCCAGCACCGTGGAGTGGTTCCATTCAGGGTCGTAGTGCGCATCCTTGTTGCTGGCCCGGTAACGCCACGCGAACAGGAAGGTCAGGAAGATCACCGGCACGATGATCAGCAGCATCAAGCCGGTTGAAATGATGATCAGATTCCGCTGCTGCAACGCGACGTCGCCTGATGGCGAGAGCAGGACCGCATTGCATCCGGCGAGCAATGGCAGAGCGGCAACCATGATCAATCCGCGGAACCTTGGGAAGGACGGCATGACCATACCCCGAAACGTAACCGTGGGAAGTAAACGCAACACTACGCTGGAAGCCGCGAAAAATCTAGGGTAAAAAGAACAAAAATGTGCAGGGCAAGGCGCGCGGACCAGGGCTGCATACCAATAACGGGGCGGCTCTGCGCGATATGGGCTCCGGGCGCGCAGGTGTGTTTCAGGATCGTAGGCCAGGCTGTTCCGAACCTCCTTTCAGCGAGCATTCACATGGCGACCACCACGCAATATCCCGGTCATGCTCCATCATTCCCCGCGGCCGGCGACGGCAGCCACGCCAAGGTGGCGCCAGGGGAAATCGCGGTGGGCGTGGTGGTTGGACGGGCCTCCGAGTACTTTGATTTCTTCGTGTTCGGCATTGCCTGCGTGCTCGTGTTTCCGCAGGTCTTCTTCCCCTTCGAACCGCGGCTGGAAGGCACGCTCTGGTCCTTCGTCATCTTCTCGTTCGCGTTCATCATGCGGCCCATCGGCACGGCGCTGTCGATGGCTGCGCAGCGGCGCTGGGGGCGAGCGACCAAGCTCACCATTGCCTTGTTCCTGCTGGGAACGGCCACGGTGGGCATGGCTTTCCTGCCCGGCTACAACGTCATCGGGGCGCACGCGATCACGCTGCTGGCGGTGTTTCGGTGCCTGCAGGGACTGGCCTTGGGCGGGTCCTGGGACGGCCTGCCTTCGCTACTGGCCTTGAATGCGCCGCCCAATCGCCGGGGCTGGTATGCGATGCTGGGCCAGCTGGGCGCGCCGGTGGGCTTCATGGTGGCCAGCGCGCTGTTCCTCTTCCTGCATGTCACGCTGACCGAAGCCGACTTCCTGGAGTGGGGCTGGCGCTATCCCTTCTTCGTGGCATTCGCGATCAACGTGGTGGCCTTGTTTGCGCGGCTGCGGTTGGTGGTGACCGAGGAATACACGCAATTGCTGGAAGAGGGCGAACTCGAACCCATCAGCACCACGCAGATGGTGCGCGAGCAAGGCTACAACCTGTTCATCGGCGCGTTTGCGGCGCTGGCCAGTTATGCCTTGTTCCATCTGGTCACGGTATTCCCGCTGTCCTGGATTGCAGTAAGCGCGACCCAGCAGATCCAGGACGTGCTGGTCGTGCAGATCATAGGCGCCGTGCTGGGCATCCTGGGCACCATTGCATCGGGCTGGCTGGCCGATCGCATCGGCCGGCGCACCACGCTGGGCCTGCTGGCCGCGTTGATCGCCGTGTTTGCGCTGTTCACGCCGTGGCTGCTGGGCGGCGGGCCCAAGGCGCAGGATGCTTTCATCCTGGTGGGCTTCGTGCTGCTGGGGCTGTCTTATGGCCAGGCCTCGGGCACCGTCACCGCGAATTTCACGCGCCGTTTTCGCTACACGGGCGCGGCCTTGACCTCCGACATGGCGTGGCTGATCGGCGCGGCGTTCGCGCCGCTGGTCGCCTTGGGCCTGTCTGCGCGCTTTGGACTGGTGGCGGTCAGCATCTACCTGCTGTCGGGCGCGGCATGCACCTTGGTGGCATTGCGCGTCAACAAGGTTCTCGAAACGCGGGATTGAAAAAGGCCGCGCCCGCGGATCTTCCGCGGGCGCGGCCGGGTCTCCCGAAGCGCCGGCTAGCGCACCGGCCAGCCGTACATCAATCCGCCATCGCGCCATTGCGCGTTCAGCGCCCGTGGCAGCTTCATCGGGCTGCTCATGCCCAGGTTGCGCTCATAGCTTTCGCCATAGTTCCCCACCTGCTTGACGATGTGGTACGCCCACTTGTCGTCCACGCCCATGTTGCGCCCCATGCCGGGGGTAACGCCCAGGATGCGCTGCACGTTGGGGCTGTTGGCTTTGAGCTGCGCGTCGACGTTCGATGAGGTGATGCCGAATTCCTCGGCTTCCAGCATTGCGTTGAGTGACCAGCGCACGATGTTGACCCAGTTGTCGTCGCCCTGGCGCACCATGGGGCCGAGCGGGCTTTTGGAGATGTTCTCGTCCAGGATCACGTAGGTGTCGGGATTTTCCAGCGTCATGCGCGACGCCGCCAGTTGCGACTTGTCCGAAGTGAAGGCGTCGCAGCGTCCCGCCGAGAAGGCGCGCACGATCTCATCGTATTTTTCGATGACCACGGGCTTGAAGCGCAGCGACTGAGACCGGAACCAGTCCGCGAGATCGAGTTCGGTCACGGTCCCCGGTTGCACGCAGATGGTGGCGCCGTCCAGTTCGCGCAGCGCCTTGACCCCAAGCTTGCTGGATACCATGACCCCCTGGCTGTCGTAGTAGTTGACCGCCACGCTCAGCAGGCCGAGCGTGGTGTCGCGGGCCATCGTGGGCGTGACGTTGCGTGTGAGTACGTCGACCTCGCCGGATTGCAGCGCGGTGAAGCGGGCCTGCGTCGTGAGCGGCGTCAGGCGGTACTTCGTCGCATCATTGAAGATCGTCGCCGCGATGGCGCGGCACATATCCACGTCCAGTCCGTGCCAGGTTCCTTTGCTGTCGGGCGCCGAAAATCCCTGTATGCCGGTCGACACGCCGCATTGCAGGTAGCCGCGCTTGCGGACGGTGTCGAGCGTGGGGCCGGCAAGCGCCTGGCTGGATACGGCGGCCAGCGCCAGGGCGCAGATGGCGAATGTGCGTCGGTGCATGTCGTTCTCCTGCCGGGCGGGCCGGCGCCGGATGCGTTGCGGAAGGGTGCCTTCAGGCGTGGCTTGCCGCCGGCCTGGCGATCTTGTCCAGGCTCTCGGTCAGGGCCTGGTCCAGGATGGCGATGGCGCGGTCGATCTCTGCATTGCTCACTGTTAACGGCGGCGCGATCCGCCACACCGAGCCGCGTTCGGGACGGCGTCGGATGTTCATGGACAGGCCGAGTTCGAAGCAGCGCTGCGTGGTCAGGGCGCCGAGCTGGTGATAGGGCTCGCGGGTATTGCGGTCCCGCACCAGCTCCACGCCCAGCAGCAGTCCCAGGCCGCGCACGTCGCCGATGGCTTCGTGGCGCTGCTGCAGTTCCAGCAGGCCGCGGCGCAGGTAGTCGCCCTGCGTGCGCGCGCGCTCGATCAGCCCTTCGCGCTGGATCGTGTCCAGCACGGCCAGGCCCACGGTGGCCGGCAGCGGATCGGAGACATGGCTGGTATAGAAGGTGAAGCCCTTCTCGTGCACGTCCTGTTCAATGGCGGGCGTGGTCACGGCGGCGGCCAGCGGCAGGCCGCCGCCTAGTGTCTTGGACACGCTCATGATGTCGGGGGTGACGCCGAAGTACTCCGCGCCGCTGCGGTAGCCGATGCGGCCGAAGGCGGTCTGCGCTTCGTCGAAGATCAGCAGCATGCCGCGTGCATCGGCCGCCTGCCGCAGCGCCTGCATATAGGACTTGGGTGGCACCAGCACGCCGCCCGCGCTGATGACGGGTTCGACGATGATGGCGGCCGGCCTGCCGGCGGAAGCCATGTCGAACATCTTCAGGCCGATCTCCAGGCAGGCCAGCGCCGATTGCTCGGCGTCCATGCCGGCGATATAGGGGCGGTAGGCGTTGGGCTCCGGCATGACGTACACGCCGGCCGGCGGTACGCCATAACCCTTGCGGTCGCTTGCGTAGGATACCGAGCCCGCGCCGCTGGTCACGCCGTGCCAGGATCCGCCAATGGCCAGGATCTCGAAGCCGCTCTTGTGCATCTTGGCCATGCGCAGGGCGATCTCGTTGCTTTCCGAACCGGTGTTGACGAAGATGGACTTGCTCAGGCCGGCGGGCATCCAGTCGCGCGCCACGGTGGCCGCCAGCTGGGCCACGGCTTCGGGGATCATGCCGCTGAAGAAGTGGAAGGCGGTTTCGCCCGCCTTGTGCACGGCTTCGACGATGGCGGGATGGTTGTGGCCGATGGTGGCGCACATTTGGCCCGAGGTGAAATCCAGGATCTCGCGCCCGGTATCGTCGCGCACGATGGCGCCGCGGGCGGACGTGAACAGGTTGGGGAAGGTATCGCCGCCGTAGCGTACGAGGTATTCGCGGGCGGCGGCGCGCAGGGTTTCATCCATGTTTACACTCCGTGGCGTGTGGGCTCCAATGCGGAACCGATGGCCGCAGTGTCGGGCAGGGCGCGGGCATCGTCCAATGCGAACTAAGCATGCGCGCCGATGCGCCGCGCGCATGGCCGATGCGGATTACGCATGATGCAAGGAGCACTATGGATACCCGGTGGTTGCAGGACTTCATCACGCTGTCGGAGGTGCGCAATTTCACGCGCGCCGCCGAGGCGCGCAATCTGTCGCAGGCCGCGTTCAGCCGCCGCATCCAGAGCCTGGAGAACTGGGCGGGGGCGCGACTGATCGACCGCACGGCATTCCCGACCCAGCTCACCGAAGCGGGCGAGCGCTTTCGCGGCGCGGCGATAGAGTTGATCAACCAGCTGGCGGAAGCGCGGGCGGGCATTGCGGGGGTGCCGGCCCAGAACCAGCTGCGCCTGGCGACTTCGTACGCGCTGGCAACCGCACATCTGCCCAAGTGGTGGAAGGCATGGAGCGAAGGCAAGCTGCTCAGTTGCAGCCTGCAGACGGGTAATGTGCACGATACCGTGTCGGCCTTTACCTCGGGCGCGGCGGACTTCCTGGTCTGTTTCCACCAGGTCGCCCAGCCTCTGCCGCTGGATCCCGCGCGCTATGACTGCGTGACCCTGGGCCGCGAACTGATACGGCCCTACGCCGCTCGCGCCCTGATTGAGCGCACGGGCCTGGACCTGCCCGGCACGGCAGCCCACCCCGTGCCTTTGCTGATGTACTCGGCCAATGTCTACTTCGGGCGGTTGATCGACGCCGCCATCGAAGGCGCCGCGGCGCCGTTGCACGGCGTGCGCGTGTTCGAGGCCGAAATGTCGGACGTGCTGGGCGACATGGCCGCCCAGGAGCTAGGCGTTGCCTGGTTGGCGGATAGCGCGCTGGAGCGGCTGGCGTCGGCGGATCTTGCACCGCTGGCCAGCCGGTTGTGGGACATCGAGGTATCGATCCTGGCGTTCAAGGATCGGGCCGATTCGCGTCCCGCGGTGGAAGCAATGTGGCAACGGATGTGCGCAAGCGCTCAGGCGGCGTAGCCCTCCAGCACGTTGGCTACATTGATACCGACGTCCGCCACGGCATAGCCGCCCTCCATCGTGAAGACGGCAGGCAGGCCGAGGCTGGCCAGCAGGCTGCCCACCCGCAGGTAGTCGGCGCTCTTGAGCCGGAACTTGGAAATGGGATCGCCTTCATACGTATCCACGCCCAGCGCGATCACGACGGCATCGGCCTTGAAGGCGCGGACGGCGGCCAAGCCTTGCTCGAGCGCCTGTGTCCAGGCCGCAAAACCAGTGCCTGCGGGCAGCGGCAGATTCAGGTTGCAGCCCGTGCCCGCGCCCGCGCCGCGTTCGTCGGCGTAGCCCAGGTAGAAGGGATACTCCGTGGTCGGATCGCCGTGGACCGACACGGTCAGCACGTCGGCACGTTCGTAAAAGATGCTTTGGGTGCCGTTGCCGTGGTGGTAGTCCACGTCCACGATGGCAACGCGCTCGGCGCCGGCGTCGCGCAACGCCTGGGCCGCCAGCGCCGCGTTGTTCAGGAAGCAATAGCCGCCGAAGAAATCCGGCCCCGCATGGTGGCCGGGCGGGCGCGTGAGCGCCATGGCCGCGCGGGGGCCGCCCACGGCGGATACGGCGCGCGCTGCGTCGATGGCGCAGGCGGCGCCTGCGGTGGCTGCCTCCCAGGTGCCGGCGGTCAGCGGGCAGCCGCTATCGAACGAAAACAGGCCGACACGCGCGGCAAAGTTGGTGGGTTCGATATCGTGGCGAAAGCCGCGCACGGGCCAGATCGAGGGCAGGATATCCAGCGCGGCGTTGGCGGGGTCCAGCGCGATCCAATCGTGCCAGGCACGGGCGAGGAAATCCACATAGCGCGGCGTGTGCACGCGTTTGACCAGGTCCAGGTCCACCACCGACGGCGCGCGCAACTCTCCGATGCCGCGCTGATGCAGTGCCTGCAGCACGAACTCCAGCCTCGCCGGGGTTTCATGGCAGGGAACGAGCTTGCCGCGGAACATTTCCTGCCGGCCGGCGTGTTTTTCATGGACAGGATTGTGGAAAATCAGCACGGCAGGGGTGTCCTCGGACGTAGAGCCTGGAAGGCGGAAGCGCAACTATAGCGGCCGTGGCCGCTAGCGACCGGGTCGTTGCCCGCAATTGCCACCCTTGGAGCCGGGATGCGGGACGCGTTGTTCGGATTCGCCCTCGCGCCGGGTCCAGGAGACGGCTTGGGCCGAGCCGTCCGGGCACACCCGGTATACCTCGAAGCCGTAGGTGTCGGCGCTGTAGCGGCAGGCCACGGAGAACACGGGCTTGGCGGCGTCGAAATCCGGGTTGACGAAGCCGTGGCAGGGACTGGCCGCCGCATCGGGATGTGTTACTTCCTGGTAGCGCCCATTCTGCGGCCGGTACAGGAATATGCGCGATATCGCTTGCGTGCCGCCACCAGTCTGGCCGATGACGAAGTCGCGGTAGCCGTCATGGTCCACGTCCACGTCCTGGAACTGGTCGACCTCCTCGTCGCCGCCCAGGTTCGCGATTTCCTGCGCCGGGCCATCGGCGATGCGGGCGCTCAGGCGCTGCCCTGGCAAGTCGGTAATCGTCACGACCGCGGACAGGCCGGGCCGGACGGTATAGGAGTAATCGCGCGCGGCCGCGTCCTGGCTCAACGCGGCCAGGGCGACCAGTGCGGCCATGGACAGGAAACCTTTCATGCGGGCAGCCTCCGCGCCGTAAATTCGGTGAGGCATTATGCCGCAGCGGCTTGCGGGGAAACCAGGACTTGCCGCCGGGCAGGCGGCAGGAGATCCTGGGTAGAATTCCAGGATACGCAAGATTGCAGCGACGCGCGCCGCCCGCCATGAATTTTCCGTTTCCCATCCGCCAAGAATGCCCGCCGGGCGCATGCGTGTGCGACCGTGACCGGCTGCTTGCCGATCCCTCGGCGGACATCCGGGTGCTCCGGCTGACCAAGGAAGAGGAAAAGCGCCTGGTGGCGCGGCTGGAGAACATTTCCAGCCTGGAGGACCTGCGCGCCATGCAGGGACGCATCCACGCGCAGCTGGGGATCGTGATTCACATCATTCCCAGCGATAACGAGGTGCGCACGTCGCGCGGCATCGCGATCCAGCTCGACGATCTGCCCGGCTTGTGCCGCAAGACACGAACGGCAATCCCCGCCGCCATCCGCCGCGGCTTCGATAACCGGCCCGAAATCGTCTACGCGCTCCTGAACGAACGCGACCTGCTCAGCGGAACTTGAGCAGGCTCAGGATGCCTTGGCCGCGCCGCAGGGCGCCAGCGGCACCACGTCGGCAGGCGCGCGCCCCGCATCCGGCCGCGTCGCGTCCCGCTTCTTGCCCAGGGTGACGGGATAGATCAGCAGCACGGCGCTGCCTGCTTCCAGCTTGGGATCCTGCCTGGTGCCATAGGCCACGGTCCAGCCGCGCACGGCCAGGGGCGCCAGCGTGTATTGCAAGGCGGAGCCCGGCGAGACATGCGCCACCTTGCCGGCGAACAGATCCTGCTGATGGGTTTCAGTGCCGTTGGCGGTCACGTAGGTGGCAATGCTGACCAACGCGGCTCCATTGCCGGGGCGTCCCAGCACCGCGGTCTTGTACTTGCCGGGGGGAATATCGGTCAGGTTGACGGTGAGCGGTCCGGCGGGGTGGCCGCTGGAGTCCAGGCTGACGCCGTTGACTTCGGCGCGGGCGAGGGGGGCGGTCCCCGTGTTGCGCACGCGCACGCTGTATTCCCCGGAGGTGCCCGTGACCGTGCACACCTCGACGCCGTACGGGGCGCGCGTGGGGTGGGCTTGCGCGGTCGTGGCGGCCAGGGCGAGCAGGGCCGCCAGCAACATCGGGACAGGGGAATGGACGGTGGACACGGCACGCTCCTAGAGACTGCAGCGCGCCGGGTTGCCGCGTTGCTGCCCTATTACACCACTTGGCGGCCAGGCGCCGGGTCTTGCTGGCGCTTGCCGGCCAGCCAGTGAAGGATCAGCGCCAGCACCAGCAGGCCGACGATGATGAAGCCCCAGAAGATCCATGCCAGCACCGAGATCAGCGTGCCGAGGCTGCCGGCGAAGGGCAGCACCTGATTCAGGCCCTGCGCGGCCCAGACCAGGCCCGATTGCAGCGTCTGCAGCCAGGCGGGGTCGACCCAGGCGGCCGCCCAGGCAGGCGGCACCCATTGCGACGTGTCCAGCGCCGTGCCGGGCACCTGGGTCGTGGCGATGGTCGACAGGACCCAGTTGGTCAGCTGCAGCGTCAGCGCAACCAGCCCGGTCCAGAGCGCGGCGAGCACGGCGAAGGCGAGCCAGATGATCTTTTTCATTGAGGTGGTACTCCGATATTTCAAAAGAGGGTCCACGATAAGGCGGATTCTATTTCTGAAAAACCAGCGTGGTTGTGACAAACATTAAGAAAAAACCGAAGTTTTTGCCTTGGCGAGGACAATCTGCACTAGCGGATGGTGCTGTCCGCGGCGGTTGCGGATGGCGTGGATTTCCTCGTGCACGTCGTCGCACCGCGCCAGGGGTCGCAAGCCGCGCAACACGCCGATGTCGCCGCCGCCCAGGCGGCTGAGCGGAAATACGCCCAGGCCGCGGGCCGCGAATACCGACATGAGGGCGCTGTCCTCGAATTCCCCGACCACGTTGGGATAGATGCCTTGTTCGGAAAACCAGCGGTCCAGCGTCTGGCGCAGCACGGAATGGCCGGTGGGCAGGAGTACCGGCAGGCGTTCCAGGCAATTCGGGAAATCCTGCGTGTCCGCCTTGCGCACCAGCTTGGCGGGGCCGTACCAGTCCACGGGCGACGACACCAGGCGGTCGCTGGTCAAGCGCAGGTTGGGGTTGGCCGGCGCGCCCTGGCCGGCCAGCACCAGGTCCAGATGATGCTGGGCAAGTTCGCCCAGCAGTTCCTCGACCTCGCCTTCGTGGCAGGTCAGGCGCAGGTCCGGCGTGTGCAGCACCGGGCCCAGCAGGGCCTGCGCGGCCAGCTTGGAAATGCCGTCCGACAGGCCCACCGACAGGCGTATGACGGGCTTGGTGGCGGCGGCGCGGACCTCCTGGGGCAGCATCTGGCCGATCTGGAAGATCTCTTCGGCGCGGGCGAACGCGGCTTCTCCCGCGTCGGTCAGCGCCACGCCGCGACCGGCCGGCTTGAGCAGCTGGTGGCCCAGGTTCTTTTCCAGTTCGCGCACTTGCGCGCTGATGGTCTGGATTGCCATGTCCAGCCTTTCGGCAGCACGGGAAAATCCGCCTTCCTTGGCGACCATCCAGAAGTAGTACAGGTGTCGATAATTGAGCATGGCAGGAATCACTTCGGTTTTTTCGAACCTTAACTCACTTTCAGGCTGATTTCTCCATGCGGCCAGGATCTGGATCATGAGCCCCTTCGAACACAAGCGGGAACATCATGGACACCTTGCTCACCTTACTCTCCGCCGATTTCTTCGGCACACCGGCCTGGAGCTGGCTGCTATTCATCGGCATCGTGGTCGCCTTGCTGGCCTTTGACCTGGGCGTGCTGCACAAGGAAGATCGCGAGATCGGCGTGCGCGAGAGCCTGCTGCTTTCTGCCGGTTACATCACCGCGGCGCTGCTTTTCGGAGCCTGGGTCTGGTGGCAGATGGGCGCCGCCAGCGGCATGGCCTACTACACGGGCTTCATGATCGAAAAGTCGTTGTCGATGGACAACGTCTTCGTGATCGCGCTGATCTTCAGCTTCTTCGCGATCCCGCGCCAGTACCAGCACCGCGTGCTGTTCTGGGGCATCCTGGGCGTGATCGTCCTGCGTGCCATCATGATAGGCCTGGGCGCGGCCCTGGTCAGCAACTTCGGCTGGCTGCTGTATCTGTTCGGCGCCTTCCTGGTGTTCACCGGCATCAAGATGTGGATGATCGCGGACCAGACGCCCGATATCGCGTCCAACCCGATCCTGAAGTTCCTGAAGCGCCGCATGCGCGTCACGGAAGGGCTGCGCGGCAACGCGTTCTGGGTGATGGAGACCGATCCCGCCACGTCCAAGAAGGTGCGCTGGGCCACGCCGCTGTTGCTGGCGCTGGTGTTGATCGAATTCGTGGACCTGTTGTTCGCGGTGGATTCCGTGCCGGCGATCTTCGCCATCACGACCGACCCCTTCATCGTGTACACCAGCAACATCTTCGCCATCCTGGGCCTGCGCGCGCTGTACTTTGCATTGGCCGCGATGATCCACCGCTTCCACTACCTGAAGTACGCGCTGGCCCTGGTGCTGGTGTTCATTGGAGGCAAGATCTTCCTGGTCGGCTTCATCGGCAAGGTGCCGGCGGCCTTGTCTTTGTCGGTAACCTTCGGCCTGATCCTCGGCGGCGTGCTGTTCTCGCTGTGGAAAACCCGGGCGGACGCTTCCAAGCGTGAGCTGGCGGCTGAGTAACCCTCAGGTCCCGTTCTGACACGCCCGCCATATCCGATGGATATGGCGGGCGCATTTTTTGGGATTTGTCGCGTCCATGCGGCCGGCGTAGAGTGCTGGGCAATCCCTATGCCGCAAGGAGCCGTCATGACCAGCTGGTCCGCCAAACAGTATTCCGCCTTTGAAAACGAACGCACCCGCCCGGTGCGGGACCTGGTCGCCGCCTTGCCCAACCAGCAGGTCAGGCGCGCGGTGGACCTGGGCTGCGGCCCAGGCAACTCCACCGAGGTGTTGGCGAGCCGATACCCGGATGCCGAGGTCAGCGGCATGGACAGCTCGGAGGACATGATCCAGACCGCCAGGAAGCGCCTGCCGGCGATGCAATTCGAACTCGCGGACATCGCCGCGTGGGATCCCGCCGGCACCTACGATGTGATCCTGGCGAATGCCTCGCTGCAATGGGTGCCAGACCACGCGACGCTGTATCCCCGCCTGGTCGGCAAGCTGGCGCCAGGCGGCAGCCTAGCGGTGCAGACCCCCGACAACCTGGAGGAGCCCGCGCACCGGCTGGCGCGCCAGGTGGCCGGCGAGGCTCCCTGGGCGGCCGCTATTGGCGGCTTCAAGCATCCGCCGCGGCACAGCGCCGCCTGGTACTACGAATTGCTCAAGCCGCATTGCGGCTTGCTCGACGTTTGGCGTACGACCTATCACCATCCGCTTGCCGGCGCGGCGGCCGTGGTGGAATGGTTCAAGGGCACCGCGCTGCGGCCCTATCTCGACCGTCTGGATGCGGCCGGGCAGGCCAGTTTCCTGGCCCGCTATCAGTCCCTGATCGAAGAGGCGTATCCAGCAATGGCCGACGGCACCGTGTTGCTGCCGTTCCCGCGGCTGTTCATTGTTGCGGGGCCGAAGCAGGGTTGAGGCCGGCGGCCGCTGCTTCCCAGCCGCCGCCCAGCGACCGGTACAGGTCTACCAGCACCAGGGACACCGCGGCCTGGGTGGACACGCGGGCCTGGTCGCTGGCCAGGACCGCATTTTGCGCGCTGAGCACGTTCACGAAGTCCGATGCGCCCGCGGCATATTGGCGTTGGGCGTTGAGCAGCGCGTGGCGGGCGCTTTCGGACGCGCGCTCCAGACTGGTCCGGGTCAACTGTTGCGCCTGATAGGCGGTCATGGCGTTATCGACCTCGTGCCAGGCATTGAGTACCGTTTGTTGATACAGCAGCGCGGCTTCCTGAGCCTGCGATTCGCGCAGCCGCAGACGGCCCCGCAGGCGGCCTCCCTGGAAGATCGGAATCTGCAGCGCCGGGCCGACCCCGAAGATGCCGGCGTTGTCCGTGTCGAGGTCCCGCAGCTGCAGCGCCTGCAGGCCGAGGTTGCCTGAGAGCGTGATGCGGGGATAGAAGTCTCCCTCGGCCACGCCGATCGCCGCCACGGCCGCATGCAGATCGGCTTGCGCGCGGCGGATATCGGGCCTGCGTTCGGCCAGTTCGCTGGGCAATCCCACGGGCACTTGCACCGGGCCGCCCGGTATCGGGGCCATGGCCGCGAGGCGTTCCCGCAGCGCGCCGGGCGGTTGCTCCAGCAACAGCGCCAGCGCATTCATCAACTGGTCGATGCGCAGCGCCAGCGGCGGCACCGCGGCCTCGATGGCCGCGGCCTGCGCGTCGGCCTGCGACACGTCCAGCTCGGTGGCCACGCCTTCGCGTTGGCGCAATTGGGTGAGCGCAAGGTTGCGTTCGGCGTTGGCGAGTGTCTGGCGCAGCACGTCGAGCTGGTTTTGCGCGCCGCGCAGCAGGATGTAGTTGCGCGCCGTTTCGGCTCGGATTGCAAGCACCACGCCGCGTTGCGCCTCCAGCGCCGCCTGGGATTGGGCCCCAGCCTGTTCTACTTCGCGCCGCACGCGGCCCCACAGGTCCAGTTCCCAGCTGAGGTCCGCGCCAGCCTGCCACAGATTGAACGAGGACTTTCCCTGGCGTCCGGAGGGGTCGGACAGGCCGACCTCGCTGTTCTGGCCGCGCTTGTAGCTTGCACCGGCGTTAATTCTGGGGAGGCTGTCGGCCTCGGTTACGCGCAGCGCCGCGCGGCTTTGCAGCAGGCGCTCGTGGGCAATGCGTATATCCAGGTTGGCGTCGGTCGCCTCGGCGATCAACGCGCTCAGGACAGGATCGCCGAAGCTATCCCACCAGGATGTGTTTACGCTTTGCGAGACGGGGACGCTGGCCGCGGCGGACGCATCGGGCATCCGCCATTGCGCGGGCAATTGCGGCTGAGGCGCTTGATAGTCAGGTCCCACGGCGCAACCCCCCGCGGCGAGCAGGGCGCAGACCAGCGCGACATTGGCAAGCTGGCGCGGGCTCATCGTGCGGACTCCTCTGCCGCGGCGCCTGTGTCGACCACGGCTTCGACGGACATGCCCGCCCGCAGCGGCGGCGCGCCTTCGGCCGGCGCATCCAGCACGATCTTGACGGGCAGGCGTTGCGCTACCTTGGTGAAGTTGCCGGTGGCATTGCTCGGGACGATCGGTGAAAAGCTCAGGCCCGTCGCCGGCGCGATGCTCTGCACCCGGCCGTGCAGGCGAGCATCCGGGTAAGCGTCGACGGTGATGATCGCGGGCTGGCCCGGACGCATGCGGGTCAACTGCTTTTCGCGGAAGTTCGCCACCACATAGGCTTGCTGCAGCGGCACCACGGCGAGGATCGGCGTGCCCGGGCTGACGTAGGCGCCCACGCGCAGCGAACGCCGGCCCACAATGCCATCGATCGGGGACACGACCTGCGTGTGCGACAGATTGAGCTCGGCGCGATCCTTCAGGGCCTGCGCGCGCAGCAACCCGGCCTGCGCGGCTTCACGATTGGCCGCCAGCACCTCGCGCTGCTTGCGCGCGGCCTGTAGCGTGGCCGTATGCTCTGCCTGGCGCGCTTGCGCCATGTCGAGCCGGCTCCTGGCCTGTTCAAAGGCCTGCTGCGTGCCGGCGCCTGCGCTGGCCAGCCTGCGGTGGCGCTGGGCCTCGCTCTCGGCATAGCGTATGTCCGCGAGGTCGGCGCGAGTGACCGCCAGGGCCTGGTCGATAACGGCCTGCTGGCGTTCCAGTGTTGCGGAAGCGTCCGACAAGCGTGCTACGGCCACCGCGAGGTCGGCGCTTGCGGCCGCCAACGCCGCTTGATGGTCCCGGTCGTCGATGCGGGCGAGCAGCTGGCCCTGCTTGACGACCTGGTTGTCGTCGACCAGCACGGCGTCGATGAAGCCGGAGACCTGAGGCGCGACGATGGTGTGATCCGCGACGATGGTGGCGTCGTCGGTGGATTCGGCGGCGCCGGTGGCGGACCATGACCAGCCTGCATAGGCCAGGAGGATCAGCGCGCCCAGGGCGCCGGCGCGTGGAAGAGAAGCGCGTGAAAGAGGAAAAGGCATGGTATTGACTCGAGTTCAGGTCGCTGCGCGCGGAGGGTAGATCCGGGTGGCGACGAAAGGGATCAGCAGGATGAGGAGCACGGCCACGCCGGCCATGCACAGATAAAGGTCCGCGGAGGTCAGCACGGCGGCCTGCTCCTGGATGCGGCGCGACAGCGCGGCCACGCTTTCGCCCTCCGCGCGGAGCGGAAAATTGCCCAACTGGTCTGCCAGCATGCTGGAGTGGTAGTTGCGCCGCGAGGTGGTCAGGACGTCCAGCAGGCCGGTGGCGGCCACGGCGGCGAAGCCCTTGATGGTGTTGAACCAGGCCGAGGCCCAGGGACCGTCCTGCGGCGCCAGGCCGCCGGTGGCCAGCATCAGCAGCGGGATGACGGCCATGGGCTGGGCGAAGATCTGAACGGCTTCAAGCAGGTAGAACTGTTCGCGCGACCAGATGGGCGTCAGTTGCGACCCCAGCAGGCAGGACAAGGACAGCAGCCCGAGCCCGGCCGCCAGCACCCAGCGGCAATCCACCTGGCGCAGGTTGCACAGCGCGGCCACCAACGGCAGCGCGATCAACTGCGGCAGGCCCATGGTCAGCAGCACCGGCGCGGTTTCCAGCGGGCGGTAGCCGCGCAATTGCGCCAGGAATGTCGCAGGGATCAGGATCACGCCCAACAGCACGATCAACACGCCGCCCAGCGTCAGCAAGGCATGGCTCAGGTTGCGGTTGCGCAAAAGCTGGATCTTGAAGAACGGCAGCGGATGGGACCATTCGTTGATCATGAAGAGCACCATCAGCACGCCGCCGCCGCCCAGCAGCACGGCAATCAGCGGTGAATTCAGCCAGTCCAGCCGGTCGCCCTGCAACAGGCCGATGACCAACATGGAAAGCGCCGGCGCGCCCAGCAGGAAGCCGCGCCAGTCGAACAGGCGCAGGCGATCGAGCTTGAGCGGATCCTGGGGCAGGCCCCGCCAGACGGCGTAGCCGGCGAGCGCCGCGGGACCGACGATCAGCCAGAAGGCCCAGCGCCAACCCAGCACTTCGGTGCAGAAGGCGGCCAGCGGGATGCCCAGACTGGGCGCAAACGTGGCGGTCAGCGCGTACCCGCCCAGTCCGTAAAGCTTGATGCCGGGGGGCAGGAAGCGCAGGGCGACGGTCATGAGCATGGGCGGCAGCGCGCCGCCGGCCAGGCCCTGCAGCGTGCGCAAGATCAAGAGCACGGGCAAGTTGGGCGCAAACGGGCAGAGCGCGCCGAACAGCGCGAAACCCGCCAGCGCTGCAAGGGTGAAGCGGCGCAATGAAAACGTGACCGAGCACCAGGGGGCAAACGCCATGGCGCATACCGATGCCGCGGCGTAGACCGCGACGAACCACGTGCCCTGGTCGTAGCTGAGCCCCAGCGCGCCGCGGATGTCCGGCAGCGCCATCTTGGTCACGTTTTCGTTGAGCCCGGCGAGGATCACCGCCAGCAGCACGCCGAGCAATCCGGTCAGGATGCGCCAGCCGAAGGCCGCCGCGGCGGGCGGGGCGGAAGGAGCGGCGGCCGTCATGATCGCTGGCCGCTCCCGCCTGGAGATGAAGAAGACAACATGGAATAGCGTCCTTGGATAACAGGAGCTACTCAGTCTAGGGAGATGCAGGGACGGGAAAAACCATGCGCGGCTCAACCCACCCTTGCGTCCAGCGCAAGGCTGAACGCCGCGGCGCCGGGCGCGGCGAGGCTTGCGCGCGGCACAACCTTGGATTGCGTCTTGCGGGATTTATCCGGGCGGGGCGGCGAACGAATAATGCAGCACTCGTTAACCGCAGAGGATTTCATGAATACATTCCGACTCTCCGCACTGGCGCTGAGCATGACGCTTGCCGCCGCCGTGGCGCACGCAGAAGGCAAGACCCGCGAACAGGTGCGCGCCGAATTGCTGGAGGCCAAGGCAGCCGGCCTCGTCACCTACGGCGAACAGCAGTATCCGGTGGACCTGCCGATGGGCGCAGCCAAAACTCGCCAGCAGGTGCGCGAAGAACTCGACGCCGCGCGCGCGGCGGGGCTGGTCACCCACGGCGAACTGGACTATCCGCCGACGCCGCGATCCGTGTCTGACAAGACCCGTGAACAGGCGGCCGCGGAAATGCGCGAGGCGCGCATGCGCGGCCTGATGAAGTCGGGCGAGCTGGACTATCCGCCCGCCGTCAATTGAGCCCGTCCGCCTTATCCGCGAAATAGCGGGCGGGCGTCTTCCCCAGGGCCTTGCGGAACATGGTGATGAAGGCGCTGACGGATTCGTAGCCCAGGTCATCCGCCGTGCGCTGGACCGAGACCCCCGCGGACAGCCGTTGCAGCGCCTGGATGATGTGCATCTGTTGGCGCCAGCGGCCAAAGCTCATGCCGAGCTCTTGCTGCACCAGGCGCGCCAGCGTGCGTTCGCTCATGGCGACGCGTTTGCCCCACTGCGCCACGGTGCTGCGATCGGCGGGGGTGGCGTTCAGGGCGTCGGCAATTTCGCGCAGGCGCGGATGGTCCGAAATGGGCAGATGCAACTGCTCTGCCGGCATGCGTGCCAATTGCTCGACCAGTACCTCGGCCAGCTTCCGGTTGGCGGCAGTCGCCGTCTCTTCCGGGGCCAGGTCCGCCAGATGGGCGACCAGCTCACGCACCAAGGGCGTGATGGCCAACGTGCAGCATTGGCGCGGCAGGCCGGGCGCGTCAGGAGGCACGAACAAGAAGCACACCCGGCCGTTTTGCGTGACCCGGTTGCTGTGCGGCACGCCGCCTGGAATCCAGACCCCGCATTGCGGCGGCACCATCCATAAACCCTGGGGCACCGAGCAGGTCACGCCGCCCTGCATGGACAACACCAGCTGGCCCATGGCGTGGCGATGGGGCGGGGACTCCTGGTCGTTTTCGTCCGCGTGCACGCGCATCGCATAGGGCCACTGCGAGTCGATATCGGAATCGAAAAACGGCGCGAGCTCATCCAGTCGATGCATAGGAACGGGTTGGCTGAATTTAAGGATAAGTTGTCATTATCTCGAAATTCGGCTGAGGCGGCGATGCGTAAGCTTGAGGCATGAATTCGCATCCCATCCCTACCCAACATCCCGTCCGCAATCCAATCCTGTTGATCGCAGGCATTCTTTGCATGTCCATGGCGCTGCGCGCGCCCATAACCGGCGTGCCGCCGCTGACCGGCATGATCCGCGAACAGCTGGGGCTGAGCGCCACGGCTGCCGGCATGCTGATTACCTTGCCGCTGCTTGCCTTTGCCGTGGTGTCGCTGTTCGCGGCGGGCCTGGCGCGCCGCCACGGCCTGGAGCGCACCTTGTTCGCGGCCATGCTGCTTGTGGCGGCGGGCATTGCCGTGCGCACGCTGGGGCCGGCCTGGAGCCTGTTCCTGGGCACGGCGGTCATCGGCTCCGGCATTGCCATCGGCAACGTGCTGCTGCCCAGCTTGCTGAAACGCGATTTTCCGCAGCAGGTCGCGGGGCTGACCTCGGCCTATGTGCTGACCATGAGCCTGGCCGCGGGTCTGGCGTCCGCCATTGCCATACCCTTGGCAGACCTGTCTCAGGCAACGTGGCGATTTTCCACGGGCTGCCTGCTGCTGGTGCCGGTGGCCAGCGCCTTGCTGTGGCTGCCGCAATTGGCCAAGCACACCGCGCCCGCGGCAAGCACGGCGCATGCGCCGCATGGCGACCGCCTGTGGCGCTCTGCCCTGGCGTGGCAGGTAACGCTGTTCCTTGGCATCAATTCCTTCGTGTTCTATGTGGGGGTGAGCTGGCTGCCGGCCATTTTGCGCGACGCCGGCTATACGGCTGAACGCGCCGGCGCATTGCACGGCCTGCTGCAACTCATGTCGGCCGTTCCCGCCTTGTTCCTGGCTCCGGTGGTGCGGCGCTTGAAGGATCAGCGCAGCGCCGCGTTCTGCTCGGCCGTGGCCTCGTTCGTCGCGTTCGCGGGCCTTATCGCCGCGCCTGGCTGGGCGACGCTGTGGATCGTCCTGATGGGTCTGGGTACGGGAGGCGGCATCATCCTGGGCCTGGCGTTCGTGGGCTTGCGCGCCAGCCATGCGCAGCAGGCGGCGGCGCTGTCGGGCATGGCGCAATGCGTCGGCTATCTGTTCGCGGCCTGCGGCCCGGCCCTGGCAGGCACACTGCATGATGCCCAGGGAAACTGGAGCATGGCGCTCGGCTTGTGCGCGGTCCTGAGCCTGGCCATGGCGGCCACCGGCTTGTACGCCGGCCGCGCCATCCAGATCGGGCGATACCGCGATGCCGCGCTCAAACCCCTTGGACCTGGCTTTTCCACAAACGCACCAGCGGCTCGGGCGCGTCGGTCTCCGGCACGTCGAAGCTGATGTCCGCAATGTCGTCGCCTTCGTACACGACTTCCACGTGGAAGTAGCGCTGGTCGCCGCCAGCGTCCGCGCAGCGCGGGACGGCGACAGGCGCGGATCGTTGCAGGGCGTCGCAGACCTCCTGTCTCAGCCCGGGAGGGCAGGTCACGAGGTCGATGCTGCGCGGTTGCGCCAGCGCGGGCACATAGGCCAGCCCGCCTTCGCGGGTCAGGCGCACCAAGAGAGCCAGGTCCAGCGAAGGCAGTTCGATCATGTTTTGACTCCTACGCCGGCCCAGGCGCGGGCGACAGCATCGCGCACGGCCGCCTCATGGCGTTCCGCAGCCACTGCCACGGTCAGCTTCGCGAACTGGGCGAAGTCGGCGTCGTGGCGCAGGCGCTTGTCGCAGAGTGCGTCGTACCAGACGCGGCCAGCGCCGGCCCACGCGGGGCCGTCCAGCGCGGTGGCCGCCAGGTAGAAGGCGCGGTTGGGGATGCCCGAATTGATGTGCACGCCGCCGTTGTCGCTCGGCGTGTCCACATAGTTGTCCATGTGGGCGGGCTGCGGATCCTTGCCCAGCAGGGGATCGTCGTAGGCGCTGCCCGGCTCGGCCATGGAGCGCAGGGCGCGGGCGCGGATCTTGGGTGTGAACAGCCCCACGCCCACGAGCCAGTCGGCTTGTCGCGCATCGTGGCCGAGCGTGTATTGCTTGACCAGCGCGCCAAAGACATCGCACAGGGATTCGTTGAGCGCACCGGATTGCCCTTGATAGAGCAGCGCGGCCTCGGCATCGATCACGCCGTGCGTAAGTTCATGGCCGATGATGTCCACCGCGACGGTGAAGCGGTTGAACACTTCGCCGTCGCCATCGCCGAACACCATTTGCGCGCCGTTCCAGAAGGCATTGTCGTAGTCTTCGCCGTAATGCACGGTGCCGACAAGAGGCAGGCCCTGGCCGTCGATTGAATGGCGCTCGTAGACATCCCAGAACAGTTTGTAGGTCGCGCCCAGGTGCTCATAGGCTTCGTTCACCGCCACGTCGTTGCTGGCGGGGGCACCTTCGGCACGCACCAATTTTCCGGGCAGGGTGGTGGTATTGGCAGCGTCGTGCACGGCGCGCTGGGGCGTGCCGGCGGGGGACGCCTTTTTGGGGCGAGCGGGCTTGGCGCGTGGCGGCTGCACCGCCATTTCGCGCAAGCTGCGCTGTTGCTGGTCGATGATCAGCGTCTTGACCGCGGGCATGCTGACCCGCGAGTCGGCATGCTGCGCCAGCCGATCCAGCATGTACGGGGGGATCACGCCAATCAACGGCGCGGACTCGGAAGGACGTGGCATGCGCGGTCTCCGTCGTGGGCGCCGGGGCCAGGGCCGCGGCGCGAGGCGATTCAACGGTAGCAGATAGACCCGCCGCAGGGACGTAACAGTGTGCGGCCTGATGCTAGGAACTTTAGACGCCGCGTTGCGTCGCCAGGCGCGCCCGACACCTGATAGAAGCGCTCTTGCGAGCAGGTCGGTTGCGATGGTTGTGGCGTTGGTCTTGCTGCAACAATCGCCACAATTCGTTTGACTTCCACTCGCGATAGAATCCCCTGCTTATTTTCCGGGGGGAACACGCGATGAGGTATTTCCTGATCTTGGTTGGGGCGGCCGTGGTCGCCTATTTGCTGGCGCGCGGCATCGCCGCCGTGCTCTCGGACCGTAAACGTTCAAAATCAGAAAGGGATTCGAAGTGAAGCCGACAGACATCCAGATGGTCAAGACGATTGGCGCGGTAAAGCCGCGCAGTTTCAAGATTGCGGTAATCACGGCGATACTGTTCCTGCTGATCCTGTTCCTGGCTTTCGACTCCTGGTTCCAGGTCGATCAGGGCGAGCGCGGCGTGGTGCTGCGCAACGGCAAGCTGGTGCGCGTGTCCGAACCGGGCCTGGACTTCAAGACGCCATTTATCGACAACGTGATGACGGTATCGGTGCGCGATCACACGTTCGTGTTTGAAAAACTGGAAGCCTACAGTTATGACCAGCAGCCAGCCACTCTGCGCGTATCGGTGACCTATCGCGTGCCGCCGGAACACGTGGCCGAGCTGTACTCGGAGTACGGCACGATCAGCAACCTGCAGATGCGCGTGCTGGAGCGCAAGACGCCTGACTCGGTGAAGAACGTGTTCGGCCAGTACACCGCGGTGCGCGCCATCCAGGAGCGCCAGAAGCTGGGCCAGGACGTGAACACGGCCGTGCTCAAGACGATGGAAGGCGCGCCGGTGCAGGTGGTGGGCGTGCAGATCGAGGAAGTCGGTTTTTCGCAGGCCTATGAGCACTCGATCGAGCAGCGCATGCTGGCGCAGGTGCAGATCGAGACGACCCGCCAGCAAAAGGAAACGGCGATGATCAACGCGGAGATCCAGGTGGTCAAGGCCAAGGCGGAAGCCGATGCGCGCCGTCAACAGTTCACTGCCGAGGCCGATGGCATCCGCATGCGCGGCGACGCCGAAGCGGCCGCGATCCGCGCCAAGGCCGAAGCCCTGGCCGCCAACACCAATCTGGTCAGCCTGAACGCGGTGGAAAAGTGGGATGGCGTGTTGCCGACCACCCAGGTGCCTAACGCGGCCTTGCCGTTCATCGGCATCAAGTAGGCGCGGCAGCTTCCCGCCGGCGCGCGTAGTCCATGAGGCTGCCGCCCGGCAAGGCCTTGCTGTAGTACCACCCCTGCACGATGATCTCGGCAGGGGATTGCAGCGCCTTCAACTGCTGGTCGGTTTCCACGCCTTCGACCACGATCTGCAGGTTCAGCGCTTCGCAAAAGCGCAGCAGGCCTGTCAGGACCAGCGCGCCCCTGTCGCTGTCTTGCGCCACCACGAAGCTGCGGTCGATCTTGACCGCATCGATCTCGAACTGGTGCAGGTAGCTCAAGGCCGAATAGCCCGTGCCGAAGTCATCGATGTAGACCCGGGCGCCGATCGCATGCAGGCGGTCGAAGGCCGTGTGCAGCGCCTGGGTGTCCTCCACCAGAGCGTCTTCGGTCAGTTCCACCGAGATCTGTCCGTCGGCCTGCGCCAGTACCTTGATCAGCTTTTCCAGATAGTCTTCTGAAGTCAGTGTGCCCGCCGTGACGTTGATGGTCATCGGCAGCGCGAAATCATGCCTGCGCCACTGCAGGCATTGCTGCACCGCCTGTCTGGCCACCCATAGATCCACTTCCCGCATCAGTCCGGCCTGCGCGAGCCAGCGCAGGAACTCCAGCGGGGTCTGCCGCGCGCCGTCCGGACCGGTGGCGCGCAACAGCGCTTCGCATCCGGTGCACAGGCCGCTGCGCAAGGAGACCTGAGGCTGGAATTCCAGATGGAAGTCGTACTGGCTGATGGCGCGGATGCGCGTGTTTTCGGCATTGCGGCGCGCGCGGTCCGCGTAGGTCTGCACGACCGGATCATGGGCGTACAGCAACGATTCTTCCTGCAGCCGGGTGAAAGTCGTGTCCAGCGATTTGAAGTAGACGGTGCCGCTTTCCTGGCGCTGGCGTTCCAGCGCGACGACAAAGGGCGCATACAGGCAGGTGCCGATGGCGATCAGCACGATCTGCAGGACCACGCCGCCCAGGCTGCCGCCGGCGGCGACATAGGCGTTGAACAGCACGGGCGAGGTCAGGGGCAGGGCCGTCGACGCGGAGGGAAGCCACCCCATCTGCACCACGCCCAGCGCCAGGATGACGTTCGTGACTGGCGCCAGGATGAACGGAACCAGCAAACGCGGATTCAGGATCAGGGGCAGTCCGAACAGCAGGATCTCGTTCACGTTGAGCAACGCGACCGGCAGGCTGGCCAATGCCAGCACGCGTAGCGGCTCGCTGCGCGCGAACACCAGGATGGCTGCCACCAGCGACAACGTTGCGCCCGACCCGCCGATGAAGACGAAGGCGCCCAGCAATGTGCTGTTCAAGGCATACATGCCTTCATAGCCGGCGGACTGGCTGGCGGAATTCAGCATGGCCGCCTGATCCATCACGCTCATCAGAGGCGTGAGCGCGTGATAGCCGTGAATGCCGAAGAACCACAGCAGGGAATTGAGCCCCGCCATCAGCGCGCCCGAGGTGAAAGGGCTATCCAGCGAGGCGAGGCCCAGCGGAATATTGAATTGCGCGACGGCGGGGATCTGCAGCGCGGCCGACAGCGCCAGCACGACCAGGCCGGCCGTCAGCAGCCCGGGCACCACCATGTTCAGCGTGTCACGGACGTTTTCGCTGATCACGCCGTCGGGCGCCAGCTGGGTCCAGCGGCGGCGGTGCAGCCATGCCATCAAGGGCACGGTGAGCAGGGGCGAGATGATGGCGATGAAGAGCACCAGCGTGGCGGCGGCCTGGGGATAGGGCGCCATGAGGCCTTCGGCGATCATGACGTAGGACAGGCAGAGGAACGCGGTGGGCAGGTGCGGCACGCGGTGGCGGAACGACAGCATGTAGCCGATGGAGGTGCCCGCCAGGATCGGCATGATGCCCGATAGCTTGTCGTGGACGCCGGTCAGCAAGTCGACAAGGGCCGCGGGCAGGCCCAGTTGGCGGGCGATGACGGACAGGACGAGGAAGAGCGCCGTGATCAACAGGCAGGGCAGCGTCCAGAGCAGGCCTTCGCGTATGGCGCGCAAGGCGCTGGCGCCCGCCAGCGCGGCCAGCCGATCTTTCGGATAACGCATCAGGGCCAGTTTCGACATGGCGGTTCGCCCAGAGTCCGTGCAAGCGAATCTCTCCGCTCCTGGGTTTGTAAAAATGTTTTGCCACATCCTATCCCCGGATTTCCTGGTTTAGCAATCGACGCCTCGCCTCGTCTCAGGGATTCCCCTCTATCAAGAATTGCAAAGCGGGCGCAAGGTGGCAGCACGGACGGAAATAGCCGCTATACCATCGGGGACGGTTCGTCCGGTGCGGGACTACAAGCTTCAGAATGAGGAGACATGGATGTCTCAGTTGGATTGGATGTCCGGCGATACCAAGCCGGATCGGCAGGGTTATTACGAAACGCGGTACGACACAGGATGCACGGCCATCACGCTCTACAGCGTGCTGGGCTGGATGCCGGTGAAGACGCCCGGCAACATGGTGAGCTGGCGGCCCTTGCCGCCCGCCGTCGAGAAGGAAGAGGCCGAACGCCACATACAGGAACTGAGGGCCGCGCAGAGCCACATTCCGATGGATTACTAGCGGCGCCGGCACGCGCCCATTGCCGGTTGCGGATGCGATAGAATGAAAACAGTTCCTATTTGCATTCTATCGACAGGTGCGCCTTGTCTTCGCCCGACTCCCCTCCCGCCGACAATGTCGCGCAACTCTATCGTGACCATCATGGCTGGCTGTCGGTCTGGTTGCGCAAGAAACTGGGAAATTCCTTCGACGCCGCAGACCTTGCCCACGACACCTTTGTGCGGTTGATGGCCGGTCGACGTAGAACAGATGCAGGGACCGAGCCGCGAGCGCTATTGACCCATATCGCGAAGGGCCTGGTGGTGGATCACTGGCGCCGCCGGGCGCTGGAAGAAGCCTATCTGGCGGCTGTCGCGCAATTGCCGGAGCATGAGGCGCCGTCGCCAGAGGCTCGTGCCTTGATCCTGGAGACGCTGCGCGCCGTCGATGCGGCACTGCGGACCTTGTCCTCCAAGACTCGCGAAATCTTCCTGATGTCGCAATTTGACGGCATGGGCTATGACGCAATCGCGCAAGGCCTCGGCGTGTCGTTGTCCACGGTCAAGCGTCATATGCAGGCCGCGCTGACCGCATGCCTGATTGCAAGCCAGGTCGAGGCGTGATCGATCCCGCCATCCTGAAGGAAGCGGCCGGCTGGCTGGTGCGTTTCCAGTCCGAGACCTTGTCGCCGTCCGACCAAGAGGCGTTCGCTCGCTGGCGCGGCCGCAGCGCGGCGCACGCTGTGGCCTGGCAGCGTGCCGAGGAAATGCTGCGTGGATTCGGCCAGGTTCCGCCAGGGATCGCGGGAGATACCCTGCGGCGGCTGGATCGCCCGGGCCGTCGCCAGGCCATGCGGGCGCTTGCCGGGCTCCTGATCCTGGGACCCGCGGCATGGCTAGGCTGGCGCGACCTTCCCTGGCGCGAGTGGAGCGCGGATGCGCGCACCGGCACGGGCGAACAGCGGCGCATGGGATTGGCCGACGGCACGCAGCTGATGCTGAATACCGCCAGCGCGGTCGATATCGACTACACCGCGCAACAGCGCATCGTCTGGTTGCGCGCCGGGGAAATCCTGCTTACCACCGGCCGCGATTCTCCGCAGCTACGGCGCCCCTTCATCGTCCGGACGACCCAAGGCGCCATACGCGCGCTGGGCACGCGCTTTCTGGTGCGTGACCAAGGCGGCGCCGTGCTTGTTGCGGTGTTCGAGGGAGCGGTGGAGATCCGGCCCATCGCCGCGGCTGGCGCCGCGACGGTGCTGCCAGCCGGACAGCAAACCGTCTTCGACGGGCGCGAGGTGCAGCCTGCGGTCCTGGCGGACGCCTCGGCTGCGTCATGGGAGCAGGGCATGCTTGCCGTCCGCAATTGGCGGCTGGCTGATCTGGCGGACGAGCTGGGCCGGTATCGCCCGGGCGTACTGCGCTGCGATCCGTCGGTAGCGGGGCTGCGCGTGTCCGGAGCGTTCCCGTTGAACGACACCGATGCCAGCTTGCGGTTGCTGGAAAAGACCTTGCCCGTGAGGGTGAGCCGGATGACGCCGTACTGGACGACGATCGTTCCCCGCTCCGGCGTTACAAATTAATCGCGGACCGACTGACACTTTTTTTCGCTTCGTCCGGTGTACCGGGTGAATCGCCGCGAATCGCGCGCCACCCAGACCCTTACGAAGGATAGCTTCATGGTTTCCCGAATCTCCCGTTCGCCACGTCTGGCGCGTGATACTGCCGGCCTGGCGTTGCCAGCGGCAATGGCGCGGGCTGCCGGCGTGGCGTTGGCATTGCTGGCTGCGGGGGGACCTCTGCCTCAGGCGATGGCTGCCGATGCCGCGAGCCTTGTTGCGCGCAAGTCCTATGCGATTCCCGCCGGACCCTTGGGCGATGCGCTGGCCCGCTTTGCCGCCGTTGCCGGAGTGCCGCTGTCGTTCGATCCAGCATTGGTGTCTGGCCTGCGCAGCAACGGACTGGACGGCGCTTATACGGTGCAGGAAGGTTTTTCCCGCTTGTTGGCCGGATCGGGCTACGCCTTGTCGGAACAGGGCGGCGGCGCCTATTCCCTGCGTAAGCTGCCACCGGCGGGGGCGGAGGAGTCGGCCACCGTGCTGCCGGCAGTCACCGTGGCAGGCAGCGCGGCAGCCCCCTTTGCATTGCCGGCAGAATACGAAGGCGGCCAGGTTGCCAGGGGCGGCCGGCTGGGGTTGCTGGGCAACCGCGATGTGATGGATGCGCCCTTCAATGTCACGAACTACACCTCGGACTTGATGGCGAACCGCCAGTCGGTGACGCTGGCCGACGCATTGAACGTCGAACCCTCGGTGCGTTTCACCGGCCAGATAGGCGGGGTGACCGACTCGTTCTACATCCGGGGCTTTCCCATCGGCGAAGGCAATCTGGGCGAGATCGCCTTTGATGGGGTTTATGGCGTAGCGCCCAACTATCACGTCTTTACCGATTACATCGAACGGATCGAAGTCCTGAAAGGACCGGCCGCGCTGCTGTACGGTATGTCGCCCAACAGCGGGGTGGGCGGGGTGATCAACATGGTGCCCAAGCGGGCGCTGCCGCGGGACCTGAGCCGCGTGTCCGCCGACTATGCGGGGGATTCGCAATTCGGTGCGCGGGTGGACCTGAGCCGCCGGTTCGGCACGGATGGAGAATGGGGCGTGCGCGTCAACGGCATGCACCGCCAGGGCGATACCCCGCTGGACAACCTGTATTCGCGCACCGACATCGGCGCCTTGTCGCTGGATTATCAAGGCGAACGCTTGCGCGCCTCTCTGGACCTGTTGACGCAACAGGAAAAGATCGACGCTCCCACGCGGCCTTTCCTGGTGGCCGCGGGCATCGATGTACCCCACGCGGCGGACGGGCGGCGCAATGCTACCCAGCCCTGGGGCTGGTGGAAGTCCGATGGCCAATCGGCGCTGCTGCGGATTGAGTACGACATCAGTGATCGCCTGACGGTATTTGCCGACGCGGGCGGCTCGGATACCAGCGTTGCGCGCTTGTCGGATCAGACGCCGACCATCGTCAACGCGGACGGCGATACCGTCGTCACGCCGAACAATTTCCGATTTCAGGTCGACCGCAGCACCTATAACGCCGGGCTGCGCGCCAAGCTGGACACCGGGCCCGTGCGTCATGCCATCAGCTTCATGGGCAGTCTGTACAGCGACCGGAACTCCCAGGCCAGCGTGCTGGGAACGCCGCTTACTTCCAACATCTACCATCCGATCACGCGGCCCGAGCAACATATTCCGGCGCCGGCCAGCGTGCCCAAGATCGCCTCGTCGGACCTGTCCGGCCTGGCGCTGGCCGATACGCTCAGCATCCTGGATGAGCGCGCGCAATTGACCTTGGGCGTGCGCCAGCAGCGTATCGAATCGCGTAACTTCAACGCCGCGACTGGCGCCCGCACGGTCAGCTATGACGAAAAGGCGACCACGCCGCTTGCTGGCATCGTCATCAAGCCCTGGAGCAATGTGTCGCTGTATGCGAACTACATCGAAGGCTTGAGCAAGGGCGACGTGGCGCCCGCCACGGCCTCCAATGCGGGCCAGGTCTTTAAACCCTACAAGGCCAGGCAAAAGGAAGTGGGCGTGAAGGTGGATCTGGACAGCGCCATGCTGACCCTGAGCGCCTTCGAGATCACTAAACCCAGCGGCCAGTTGACCAATGGCGTTTACGGCGTGGACAGCGAGCAACGCAATCGCGGTCTGGAATTCAATCTGGCCGGCGAGCCATGGCGCGGCCTGCGCTTGCTGGGCGGGGTGACTTTGCTGGATGCGGAACTGACACGCGCCGGCAATAGCGCCGTGGTGGGCAACCGGCCGGTGGGCGTGCCCAAGGTGTCGGTGAACCTGGGGGCGGAATGGGATACGCCCTGGGTGGCGGGCCTGACCCTGACGGGTAGCGTGATGCATACCGGCAGCGAGTACATCAACCAGGCCAACACCCAGTCGGTGCCGTCGTGGACCACTTTCGACGTGGGGGCGCGCTACGCCACCAAGGTTTATGGCAAGGACCTCACGCTGCGGGCCAATGTGGTCAATGTATTCAATCGGGCCTACTGGTCGGGCGTGGCTTCGTACGGCACGATTTCCCAGGGCGTGCCGCGCACGCTGATGCTCTCCGCGTCGATGGACTTCTGACGGTATCTTGCTTGTCTCTTGCTGAACTAGGAGGCCAGCAGCCCGCTGATCCGCGCCAGATTGTCCAGGGTGCTGCGCAGGTGGTCCGCCAGCGCGGCGGCGGCTTCCTCGTTGCGCTCGTGTTCCAGCAGATCCAGGATGGCCAGGTGCTGGTCGCAATGCTGTTTGTAGCGGCGGCGGTCCTGCATGGAGCGGTACGACAGCAGCCGGCGCACCCGGTTCACGCGTTTGATGGCGTCGATGAAGAATGGATTGCCCGAGGCTTCCACCAGAGACTCATGAAAGCGCACGCCGCGCTCATGCAACTGGTCGGCGGTGTCGGTACGGATGCCGCCGTCCAGCAGGTGTTTTTCGGCGGCGCGGCAACGCGCCAGCACGTGTTTTTCGATGCGGAAGCCGGGTTCCAACAGCGCTGCGGGTTCCAGCGCCAAGCGCAGGCGATAGGATTGCAGCAGGCTGTCGGGCGTGGTCAGCATGGAAGAGAATTCCCAGCCGTAGCCGGGCCGGCGCTCCGCCCAGCCTTCTTGCGCGATGCGAGCGAGCAAGGCCTGGGTCTGTGCCGTCGACAGGCCATAGCGCGCGCGCAGCAGGGCCTCGCTGCACTGCATGGGGAGTGCCCCCCGCAGCAGTTCATCGGCCAGCTTGAAGTAGCTGTGCGTGACGATGTCGTCCACGGAAGGCGGTGCGAGGTTCTCGCGCAGATCCGCCAGCGTGTCGTGGTCCCGTTCCAGGAAATAGCCGCGGTTGGGTTTGCGCGAGACGATGCCGCGTTGCTCCAGGATACCCAGCGCGTCGTTCACCGGCGAACGCGACAGGCGCAGCCGGTCCGCGATTTTCTGCGCGGTCAGGTGCGCGCCCGCGCAGAGGCGGTCTTCCTCGATCAGCGTCAGGATTCTGGCGACGGTATTGGTGTGGACGCTCATGTGTTGCGGACGGCGGAATGGAGAGTGTCCGTGAGGATAGCGGGAATGACGCCGCCCATGCGCAGCAGCCTGACTTCCAGCCGGGTTTCAACCGCGGCGGTAGCCTGCAGCGTCTCGACGGCGCCATGGGCGCGCAGGATGCGCACCGCCACGGGCATGCGCGGCGATAGGGCGGCGGCCTGGGCGTCTATCTCGATCTGGTCGCCCGGGCGGATCCGCAGCGTGGCCGGCGTGACGCCGGCAGGCAGGCGCAGGGGCAGGACGCCCATGCCGATCAGGTTGGAGCGGTGGATCCGTTCGAAGCTCACCGCGAGCACCGCCCGGATGCCGAGCAGGCGTTGGCCCTTGGCCGCCCAGTCGCGGGAGGATCCCGCGCCATAGCGTTCGCCTGCGACCAGCACCACGGGCTGGCCGGCCCGGGCGTAACGGCCGGCGGCCTCCCAGATCGGCTCCACCCGGCCGCTTGGGGCGTGCAGCGTGTGGCCCACCGGCGCGCCGGGGCAGAGCAGATTGACAAGGCTCTTGCTGTAGAAGGCTGCGCGCAGCATCACCTGCCAGTTGCCGCGGCGCGACGCGAAGACGTTCAGGTCGTTGCGGTCGTCGCCGCGCTCCACCAGGAAGTCGGCGATGAGGCTGTCCGGCGGAATGGCGCTGGCGGGAGACAGATGATCGGTCGTCACGTCATCGCCCAGCACCAGCAGGGGATGCGCGGTGTAGCGGCCCAATTGGCTGGCCTCTTCGGTGCGCGCAAACGGCGGGCGGCGTAACGCGGTGGAGGCCGGGTTCCAGGGAAAGCACGGCGAGTCCGGCGAGTCCAGGGCGTGCCATGCCGGGTTGGCGCTGGCCGATTGGAACGCCGCGCGGTAGTCGGCGGGCTGCTGGCCCGCCGCCAGCGCGGCCTCGATCTCGGCGTCGCCGGGCCACAAGTCGCGCAAGCGGATGGGGCGGCCATCGGGCGCGGTCTGCACGGGGTCGCGGCTGAGGTCGCGTTCGGCATCGCCCGCCAGCGCGAAGGCGATGACAAGCGCTGGGGACATCAGGAAGCCCAGGTCCAGGTCCGGGTGTATGCGGCCGGCGAAGTTGCGGTTGCCGGACAGCACCGCTACCGGGTGGACCGCGCCGGCCGCCATCGCCTCGCGCACGGCGTCGGGCAGGGGCCCGGAATTGCCGATGCAAGTGGTGCAGCCGTAGCCCACGATGTCGAAGCCCACGGCGGACAGGTCTTCCAGCAGGCCGGCGCGCGCCAGATAGGCCGCGGCCGCCGGCGATCCCGGCGCCAGCGAGGTCTTGACCCAGGCGGGCACGCGCAGGCCGGCATGGCGCGCCTTGCGCGCCAGCAGGCCGGCCGCTGTCAGCAGACGTGGGTCCGTTGTGTTGGTACAGCTGGTGATGGCGGCAATCGCGACCGCGTAGCGAGGCAAGGCGCCGGCGAAAGCCGCTGGCGCGTCCGCCAGTCCTGCCAGGATCGCTTTGGTATGGCCATAGGGATGCAGGTCTTGCGGCCGACGGGGCCCGGCTACATGCATCTGCACCTGATCCAGCGCGATGTCGATGACGCGGCTATAGCGCGGTTCGGCGGCTGGATCGAAGGCGATGCCGACGCGTTCGGCGTAGGCCTGCACCTGTGCGATCAGCGACTCGGGCCGGCCCGTCTGGCGCAGATAGGCCAGCGTTTCCGTGTCGATAGGAAAATAGCCCGTGGTAGCGCCATATTCCGGCGCCATATTGGCGACCACGCAGCGGCTGCCCGCCGGCAGCGTGGCCACGCCCGGACCGAAGAACTCCACGAATTCTCCGGAAACCTGGATCTCGCGCAGGCGCTGGGTGACGGTCAGCGCCAGGTCGGTGGCGCTGACCCCGGCCGCCAATGCGCCGGTCAGGCGCACGCCGATCACATCGGGAATGCGCAGCAGGGTGGGCATGCCGAACATCACCGTCTGGGCTTCCAGCCCGCCCACGCCCCAGCCCAGCACACCGATGCCGTTGACCATGGGCGTATGGCTGTCGGTGCCTATCATCATGTCCGGATGCAGCGTGACGCCATCGGTGCCCTCCTGTCCGCAGACCACGGTGGCCAATTGTTCCAGGTTGATGGTGTGCATGATGCCCGTGCCCGGCGGATGGATGCGCACGTTGGACAAGGCCTTGGAGGCCCAGCGCAGGAACCGGTAGCGCTCCGCGTTGCGCTGCAGGTCGAGGTCCAGGTTCAGCGCCGCGGCGTCCGGGCGGGCATAGGATTGCACGGCCAGCGAATGGTCGACCGACACGTCCACCGGCAGCACCGGGTTCAGCGCCGTGGGGTCCACGCCGGCCTCGGCCAAGGCATCGCGCATTCCGGCGATATCGACCAGCGCGGGGGTGCTGGTCGTGTCATGCATCAGTACCCGTCCGGGCAGGAAGGCGATTTCCGCTTCGCTGGTGCCGCGCTCCAGCCACCCGAACAACGCCGTGGCCGCCGCGTCGCGCTCCGCGTCCCGCATGTTGCGCAGCGCGTTTTCCAGCAGCAGCCGCAGCACTACCGGCAGCCGGAAGTATTCCGCCCCGTACATGCCGGGCAGGTCCAGATAGGTGTAACGGATGCCATCAAGGGTGAAGGCGGCGTGGCGGGGCGTGGCGGAAATGGTCATGCCGCTTATTTTGCATTTTGAATATTTAAAATGCAATATAAGCGAAGGGCACGGACGCTGCTTCAAGTATGCTTACCGGCTTCCTCGACACCCCAAAGCCCTCTGCAATGACTGATTTTCCCTTCGATGCCGTGCTGTTCGACTGCGATGGCGTCCTGGTCGACTCCGAACCCATCACCAGCCGTGTGCTGACCGAGATGCTCAATGAACTGGGCTGGGGCATCACGCATGCGGAAACCATGCAGATCTTCACGGGCAAAGCCGTCAGGGACGAACTGCCGCTGATCGAGTCCCGCACGGGCGCCACGATCACGCCGGAGTGGTTCGACCAGTTCCGCCAACGCCGCAACGAGGCACTGGACAGGGACCTGGTCGAGATTCCCGGCGCGCCGGATGCGGTGCGGGCCCTGCATGTGGCCTTGGACGGCCGCATTGCCGTTGCCTCGGGAGCCGACCGCCGCAAGGTGGAACTGCAGCTGGCCAAGGTCGGTATTGCCGACTGCTTCCGCGAGCGGGTCTTCAGCGGCCATGAAATGCCGCGCAGCAAGCCCTACCCGGATGTGTACCTGGCGGCCGCGCAGGCGCTGGGTGTCGATCCCAGGCGGTGTGCCATCGTGGAAGACACGGTGACGGGCGCCACGGCCGGGGTGGCCGCTGGCGCCACGGTATTCGGTTACAGCCCGGACGCCAACGGCCATAGCGGCGCCGAGGCTTTGCGCAACGTGGGCGTGGCCCACGTGTTCACCGACATGAACGCGCTGCCGGGGTTGCTGGCGGCTTGGCGGGCGGCGGCCTAGGTCCGGGCGCGCTGGCTCCCGCTCAGCGCGCGTACTGTTCGCCGCCGTCCAGATCGATCACCGTGCCGCTTAGGTAGCCCGCGCGCGGGGACGCGCCGAACACGATCATGTCCGCCACTTCGCCGGGTTCCATCAGCCGGCCGAAAGGCAGGTCCGACAGCGTTTCCTGCCAGCGGTTTTCATCTCCCCAGCGCGCCTGAGCCCGCTGTTTGGCCAGCGTCAGCACGCGGTCGGTGCGGGTGCGCGAGGGGTTCACCCCAAAGACCCGCACGCCGTGGCGCGGAGCATCCCCGCCCAGCGCGCGCGTGAAGGCGATGAGCGATGCATTGGCCGCCGCCCCACAGATGTAGTCGGCGCGCGGGGCGGAGCCCGCCATGCCGATGATATTGGCGATCACGCCCGCTCCGGCGTCGCGCATGCGCGGGTAATAGAGGCGGGCCAGATCGATGTAGCCGTGGACCTTCAGTTCCCAGCCGGCGCGCCAACGCTCGTCCTGCACCTGGTCCAGGGCGCCGCCGGGCACTGCGCCGGCGTTGTTGACCAGGATGTCTATGTCGCCCGCTTCCTGGGCAAGGCGTTGGGCGGCGCCGGCCTGCGCCAGGTCCAGCGTGACGGCTCGCGCCTGCTTACCGGTCTGTTCGCGGATCGCCTGGGCCGCCGCGCCGAGCGCCGCGTCGTCACGGGCCACCAGTATCGGTTCGGCGCCTTCGCGGGCGAAGGCGAGGGCGCATGCCAGGCCGATGCCCTTGGATGCGCCCGTGATGAGCACGCGTTTACCGCCTAGCTGCAAATCCATGAAACCCTCCGGTCAGTTTCGTCCGCGACGCCGCGTGACGCCAGCTCGGTTGTAAACCAGTTGTGCCTACATGTGCCAGTGCGTGCGCAGCATGGCGGCAGCGTCGTGGCGCCTGCTATGCTGGCCCGACTCTTTCCCACGAGGAGCCGGCGATGACGGAAATCTGGCTGGAAATCTGGTCCACGGTGCGCAGCGAATTCGCCGACATTCCGGATGTCGGGGAGGCGACCCGCATCGTGCTCCGCCTGGGCATGGCCATGCTGCTGGGCGGCATGCTGGGCTACGAGCGCGAACGCAGCGGCAAGGACGCAGGCCTGCGTACCCACATGCTGGTGGCGCTGGGGGCCGCGATCTTCGTGCTGGTGCCGCTGCAGGGCGGCATGGAGGTCGGCGACCTGAGCCGGGTGCTGCAGGGCGTGATCGCCGGCATCGGTTTTCTGGGCGCGGGCGCCATCATCAAGTTGAGCGACGAGCGCGAGATCCGCGGGCTGACGACGTCGGCCGGCATCTGGATGACGGCCGCGATTGGCGTGGCGGCGGGCATGGGGCGCGAAGCGACGGCCGTGGTCAGCACGGTGATGGCGCTATTCGTGCTGGCGGTGCTGCGGCGCGTCGAGGCGCGCATTGCCGCCAGAAAGGAGGCCAGCGTCATTGCCACCGACAACAAATAAGTCCGGCGCGGCGTCTCAATTGCCGCCGGACACCTCGATGAAGGAGCCGCTGGTGTAGCCGGCTTCGTCCGAGAACAGCCACATGACGGCGCCCGCCACTTCCTCCACCGTGCCGCCGCGGCGCAGCGGGATAACGCCCTTCAGGCGGTCGACGCGGCCTGGCTCGCCGCCGCTGGCGTGCATATCGGTGTAGATGGTGCCGGGACGCACGCCGTTGACGCGGATGCCTTCGGGCGCGACTTCCTTGGACAGGCCGATGGTCATCGTGTCCATGGCGCCCTTGGATGCGGCGTAGTCCACGTACTCGTTGGGCGAGCCCAGGCGAGCCGCCGCGGACGACACGTTGACGATGGCGCCGCCCTGGCCTCCATGCCGCGTCGACATGCGGCGCACGGCTTCGCGGGCGCACAGGAAGGCGCCGATCACATTGGTGGACAGCACGCGCAGCAGGCGGTCGGCGCTCATCTGGTCCACGCGCATCTGCTGCTCCAGGATGCCGGCGTTGTTGACCAGCGCATCGATGCGGCCCAGCTGTTGGTCCAGTTCGCCATACATGCGCAGCACCTGGTCCTCTTGCGAGACGTCGGCCTGCAGCGCGACGGCGCGGCCGCCGCCTCGCACGATTTCCTCGACCACCGCGCGCGCGGCGTCGGCGTTGGAATGGTAGTTGACGCCCACCGCGTAGCCGCGGCGGGCAGCCAGCTTGGCGACGGCGGCGCCGATGCCGCGGCCGCCGCCGGTGACGAGCATGATCTTGGACATGGTTTGCTCCTGATGGGCTTACACCTTAGCAGATGGCGGCGGACTCAGATCCAGACGTCATTGGGGGCGCTGCGATCGCCGCCCTGGTCGCCGGTGTTGCGTACGCCGCGCGGCTCGATCAACAGCATTTTGACTTCCTTGGGCGCACAGGGCTTGTGCTCCACGCCCTTGGGGACCACGGCCATTTCGCCGGGGCCCAGGTCGATGTGGCCCTCGCGCAGTTCGATGCGCAGATGGCCCTCGATGACGATGAAGGTTTCGTCGGTGTCGGCGTGGCTGTGCCACACGAATTCGCCCTGTATTTTCACCAGCTTGAACTGGTAGTCGTTCATCTCCGCGACGACTTTGGGCATCCATTGTTCGGAAAACAGCGCCAGTTTTTCGGCGAAGTTGATGGGAAGGATATCGGGCATGGGGAGGCCTGCGGGCGGGGTTGAGCAGACCCTAGGATAGAAGGCCGGGCGGGCGTCGTCTTGTACGATCGTGCAGCCTTGCGCGTGGGGGCTGGCGGCTCAGCGGCGCAGCATCCGGCGCCAGCGGTCGGGCGCCATGCCGTAGGTCTGGGCATGGCGGCGCGTCAGGTGGCTCTGGTCGGTGAAGCCCGACGCGGCGGCCGCTTGCGCCAGCGGCATGCCGGCGGCAATCAGGCGCCGCGCCTCGTCGAGGCGGCGCAGCATCACGTAGCGATAGGGGCTGGTGCCGAACAGCGCGCGGAAGTCGCGCGACAGGCTCCAGCGGTCCTTGCCCGCGGCCGCTGACAGCTGGTCCAGGGTGATGGACTGTTCGAGGGAGGCGTGGATGTACTGGCGGGCGCGCTCGGCGGCGGCGTAGTCGGCGCTGCGGCGCCCGGGCTTGCCACCGGCCGCGGCGCACAGGGCATGGCTCAGCTCGTACAGCGCGTCGTCTTCCTGCAGCGGGTCGATCGGATCATGCGTGTCCCGCAGCAGGCTGGCGCTGGCTGCGTACAGGCGCGGATCGGCCGAGATGCCGCCCGGGATGAACGGCAGCGGCCGTCCGCCCAGGATCTGCTGGATGAGTGCCGGCTCGACGTAGATCATGCGGTAGTGGAAACCGGCCTCTGTCCCTGCCTGGCCGTCGTGGGCTTCGTCGGGATGCAGCACGATGGTGCCGCCGGGCAAACTGTGACGCAGTCCGCGGCGGTAGTGGAAGCTCTGCACGCCCGACAGCGTGCGGCCGATGGCGTAGGTGTCGTGGCGGTGCATGCCATAGCCGGAGCCCCCGAAATAGGCCTCGATGCGCTCCAGCTGGCCCGAGGGCGCGGCGCGCAGTATCCAGTCTTGTTTCAATCGGCCTCCCGCAGCAGCCTCAGTCCCACCAGAGGATAGCGCGTTTCCTGGGTGTTCCAGTTGCGGTAGGAGGCCCGCGTGTAGAGCGCCCAGGTATGCCAGGAGCCGCCGCGCCGCACGCGCACGTTGCCGCTGGCGGGGCCCTGGGGGTCATCCACAGGGGAATGCGCGTAGTAGTCCTCGCCATACCAGTCCGAGACCCACTCCCAGGCATTGCCGTGCATGTCGTACAGGCCGAAGGCATTGGGCGCGTAGCTGGCGACCGGGGCGGTGAAGGCATGGCCGTCGGCGCGGGCGGAGGCATGCGCCTGCCATTTGGGCCAGAGCGGCGCGGCGTCGGCGTCGAAGCCGTTGCCGACGTCGGGCATGGCGGCGGGATCGTCGCCATTCTGGTAGCGGGTGCGTGTGCCGGCGCGGCAGGCGTATTCCCATTCTGCCTCGGTGGGCAGGCGGTAGACCTTGCCTTCGGTCTGGGTCAGCCAGCGCGCCAGCGCCGTGGCGTCGTTCCAGCTGATGTTGACCACGGGATGGTCGTCGCCTTGCGCGAAGCCCGGATTGCGCCAGGAGTAGCGGCGGTCACGGCCTTCGAAGGCATCGCCGCGCTCGGATTTGTCGGGGTCGTACTGCGGGTTGTAGCCATAGCCGCCCGTGCCGTCGGCCTCCGACTCCGGCACGTAGCCGGACGCCTCGATGAAGCGGCGGAACTGGCCCACGGTGACCTCGGTGCGTTCCAGGTAGAACGGGCGGGTGATGCGCACCGTATGCACTGGCGCTTCATCGGATAGCTGGGCGTAGCGGTCCGGCGGGTAGAGCGGATAGTCGCGCGCCAGCGCCTCGGGCGTCTCGTCGCTGCCCATCTGGAAGCTGCCGGCCGGCACGCGGACAAAGGTCATGCCGAGTGAATTTTCGATCAGGGCGGGCGGTTCATCCGACCAGGAAGGCGCCGATACGAGGGTGCAGAGCAAAGCCAGGGCGGTGCGTGTGCGCATGGGAATCCGGTAGGCGGAGCATGAGGGGTGCGCAATAGTAGAGCCGTCGCTTGCGCCCGGCCAGACGCGGGGAACCCTCATGCCGCGCTCAGCCGGCGCGGCGGATGGTGAAGTTGATACGCTGGCTGCCCAGCCGCGGATGCGGCAGATCCTTGATTGGCATGATGCCGTGGTAGCGCAGCCGGTCGACCCCGCCCCACACGACCACGTCGCCATGGAACAGCGGTGTGCGGCTGGCCTTGTCCGCGCGCTGCTCGCCGCCGAAGAGGAACATGGCGGGCATGCCCAGCGATACGGAGACGATGGGCGCGCCGTAGTCGCGTTCGTTCCTGTCCTGGTGCAGCGACAGGCGCGAGCCTGGCTCATAGCGGTTGACCAGGCAGGCGTCCGGCTCGAAGCCGGGAAAGCCGGCCTCGGCCGCGGCGGCCTGCGCCAGCAGCATGAAGGCCGGGGGCATGGCGGGCCAGGGTTGGCCGGAGAGCGGATCGGTGCGCGTATAGCGGTAGCCGCGCGCATCGCTGGTCCAGCCCAGCTGCCCGCAATTGGTCAGCGCCACTGACATGGTGTAGCCGCCGGGGGTTTCCATGTGCCGGAAGGGCGCCTGCGCGGCCACCGCATCGACTCCGGCGAGCAGCGCGTCCATCATGGGCAGGGCAAAGCCGCGCAGCACCAAGGATTGCGGACCGAGCACGACGCGTCCGCCTTGTACGGCGCCGTCGTCGCCGTCTTCGCCAAACAGGTCCAGGTTGGTAGTCATGCCAGCCTACAGCAGCGGTTCCAGCGGCAGCAGCGACACGAACCAGACCGACAGGCGTTGCCACACGGTGGTGCCGGGCTCGGTGTCGTGCCGTATGGTGTCGCCGTTGCGCTGTTCCAGCCAATAGAGCTGGCCCTTGTCGTCCAGGCAGACGCGGTAGGCGGATCTGGGGATGTCCTTGTCGAAGGCGTCGGCGATGTGGCGCGCCAGCGTGGGGCTGTCTATGACGAAGCCCAGCTCGGTGTTGAGCTTGGCCGAGCGCGGGTCGAAGTTGAAGGAACCGACGAAGATGCGCCTGCCGTCGACGGCGAAGGTCTTGGCGTGCAGGCTCGAGCCCGAGCTGCCAAAGGGGCCCATGCTCTTGTTGCGTTCGACTTCGGCGCCCATGCGCTTCATTTCGTAGAGTTCCACGCCGCTGGCCAGCAGGTCCTTGCGGCGCTTGGCGTAGCCGGAATGCACCACGGCGACGTCCGTCGCTTCGAGCGCATTGGTGAGGACCTTGACCTTGACGCCGCTACGCGCCATTTGGCCGAAGGACTCAGTGCCGACGGCGGTGGGCACGAAATAGGGCGACACCAGTTCGAGATCGGTGGTGGGCGTGCCCAGGATTTCATGCAGCTGATGCGGCAGCATTGCTTCGGGCGGCGCGGTGCCCAGTGTTTTGCGCGGATCGTCGCTGACCATGCGCGTATCGGCCCATTCCAGCGTCAGTTCGCCGCGCAACAGTTGCTGGATGAAGGGCAGCTTGCGCATGGCTTCGGCATAAGCGGCGGCTTCCGGAGATCGCTCGACCCGCGCCGCGGCCTGTTCCAGCTCGTCCAGTTCGCCCGGGTCGGTTTTTTTCAGCAGCCGGTCCACCGGATAGGCCGAGTCGCTCGCCCAATACCGGTCGAAATCCACCGATACATCGTTGACGACGGCGCCGATGGACAGCACGTCCAGGTCGGTGAACAGCACGCCGCTGGCCGCGCCGAAGTATTCGTCGCCGATGTTGCGGCCGCCGATGATGGTGGCCTGGTTATCGGCCGTGAAGGACTTATTGTGCATGCGGCGATTGAGCCGGCGGAAGTCCGTCACGTAGCCCAGCGGCTTGGGCCAGCGCAATACGAAGGGGTTGTACAGCCGCACCTCGATGTTCGGGTGCGCGTCCAGCGCGGACAGTTCTTCGTCCAGTCCGGAGGTGCCGTTGTCGTCCAGCAGCAGCCGCACGCGCACGCCGCGGTCGGCGGCTTCGTGCAGCGCCTCCAGCAACATGGTGCCCGTCATGTCCTTGTGCCAGATGTAGTACTGCACGTCCAGGCTGCGCTGGGCGGCGCGCGCCAGCAGCATGCGGGCGGCGAAGGCATCATAGGCGTCGGGCAGGGGATGGATGCCGGACTTGCCGGGATGCCCGGCTGCCAGCGGCGCGATGGCCCGGCCCAGGGCGGTATCTTGCGATGCCTCGGGCGTCAGGGCGCGGGATACGCTGCGGTTGTCCAGCGGCGGCAAGCCGCAGCCGCTCAGCAGGCTCAGGCAAAGAGTGGTCATCATCAGGGGTTTGGCCAGGTGCATGACCCGTATTGTGCCGAAATCGGGGCGCGGGCTCGATTTGGCCCTGTCCAATGCGCCTACTCACAATGATCTTGACGGTTTTCCGTATTTGAGAGAAATTCTCTTATATGGAAAACAGCCCGATATCCGAAGCTGATCTGGACCGCCGCATCGCAGGGCGGCTCAAGGCGTTGCGCCAGGAACGCAATTGGTCCCTGGACGAGTTGGCCGCTCGCGCGGGCCTCAGCCGCGCCACCTTGTCCCGCCTGGAAAACGCGGAAGTCAGTCCCACCGCCAGCGCCCTGGGCAAGCTGTGCTCTGCCTACGGCCTGACCATGTCGCGCCTGATGCTCATGGTCGAGGATGACTTCGTGCCGCTGGTGCCCCAGCAGGCGCAAACCGTGTGGGTCGACGGCAGCGCCGGCTTTCGCCGCCGCTCGGTGTCCCCGCCCGCGCAGCAATTGGCGGGCGAGGTGCTGGCGTGCGAATTGGCGCCCGGCGCGCGCATCGCATACGAGCGCTCGCCCCGGCCGGGACTGGAACATCACCTGCTGATGCTGGAAGGCGAACTGGCCATCACCGTCGACGGGCAGGCGCACAGCCTGTCGCAGGGCGACTGCCTGCGCTACCAGCTGTTCGGCGCCAGCGAATTCTCAACCCCGCCGCATTGCGGCGCCCGCTATCTGCTCTTTATTGTCTGAGCCCGCCATGTCCTATCCGAATCCCGAATTGATACTGCTGTCGGCGCAGTCCGCCGACGCCCTCGTGCCCGATTTGGCCGAACTGCTGCGTGCCTGTGTGCAGGGTGGCGCCAGCGTCAGCTTCGTGCTGCCGTACTCCTCCGAGGACGCGCAGGCTTTCTGGCGCGCCAAGGTGCTGCCGGCGGTCGCCGGGGGCAAGGCGGCGCTGTGGGTGGCGCGGCAGGACGGACGCGTGGCGGGATCGGTGCAGCTGGATTGGGATACACCGCCCAATCAGCCGCACCGCGCCGAAGTGCGCAAGTTGCTGGTGCATCCGGATTTCCGCCGCCGCGGCATTGCGCGCGCCTTGTTGGCGGAGGCGGAATCCATGGCGCGGCGCCAGGGCCGCAGCCTGCTCACGCTGGACACGCGCACAGGTGATAGCGCCGAGCCGCTGTACGCGTCCCAGGGCTACCAGACGGTGGGAGTGATACCGGGATTCAGCCGCGATCCGCATGACGCCGCCAAGCTGGACGGAACCACCATCATGTACAAGCAGCTGTCGTAGGCGCCGCCAGACGGCGGCCGGGTCAGGCCAGCGGCTTGATGCCCACGGTGTAGGGTGGAGCATTGCCCCGCGCCGGGGCCTTGATCTTGAGCATCGAGCCGCCAGGCGTGAACTCGAATTCCTGGTAGGGCACTTCGAACCATTGGTGGAAGCTGGTGCGCGAGAATTCCGGCACCCAGACCTTGGCGCGCTTGGGGTCGCAATGGAACTCGACCAACGTGCGGTCGATGCCCAGCGGACGGGTGTTGCCGATGCGGTAGCTGACTTTCAGCTCGGCGCGTTCGGTCGAGCCGGGGTGCCAGGCCAGGCCGACGGATTCCATGAATTTTTCGATCGCCTCGATACCGCGATGCATGACTGACTCCGAATGCGGGCGGGCGCAAGGCCCAAAAAAACAGTGCCGCTTCCCGCAGTGTCGCGGAAAACATCCGAATTATCCGTCATTCCCGCCTTGGGCGCCTCCAGGCTTGCATGCCATCAATCGCCGCCATTGAACAAAGCAAATGGACGGCGCGCGCCCAGGCCCGCACCATGGCAGCCATGTCCTCTATAAGACCTGCGCGGCCCGCGCGGGTCCGGACGCAATATCCAAGGAATCATCATGGCAAATTTCATCCTGGCACTCGTCAACGCGGAACTCTCGCTCTTCGGCGTGGAAACGCCTGGCACGGCGGTGGAGCAGCCGGCCGCGCCGCGGACCGCGAGCGCGCCCGCCTTCGATAGCGAGCACTACCGCAGCGCGCTGGGCTGAGCGCGGAACACAGCGTTGCAGGAATAGGCAGGTTTCACGCAAGAACGAGCCTGTACGCGCCGGCTTGCGATTCTTACCATCTCTTCCGAGGTCGAGGCGGTGCGTCCATGGCGGACGCGCCGCCCCCGCCACGCTGCCGGGCGCGTAGGCGGCAGCGCACGCAAGGGAAGGAATCGCATGAATACCGAAAAAATCTGGTTTGTGACGGACGCATCCTCAGGGCTGGGCCTGGTCTTGGTGAAGATGCTGCTGGACTTGGGCCACAAGGTGGCGGCGACGTCGCAGGACGGCGATGCGCTGCTGGACGCGGTAGGAGCCAAGCTGGAAGGCCAGTTCCTGCCCCTGACGGTGGATCTGGCGGACGAGCGCAAACTGCGGCGCGCCGTGGACGCCACGGTTGCGGCTTTCGGCGGGCTGGACGTGGTGGTGAACAACGCGGGCCATGGGTTGCGGGGCGCACTGGACAGCTTGCCGGATGCAGACTTGCGCAGCACTTTCGACATTAATGTGTTCGCCACGCTGAACGTGATCCGCGCTGTGTTGCCGCACATGCGCGCGCAGCGCAGCGGGCATGTGTTCAACATCTCGTCCATTCTCGGATTCGATGGCGGCCGCGTCGATTGGGGCGCCTACAGCGCAGCCAAGTTTGCGGTCAGCGGCCTGACCGAAGCGCTGGCGGCGGAGACCGAGCCTTTCGGCATCCGGGTGTCGCTGGTGTATCCGGGCGCGATGCATGCGGCCGCGGGAGGGGGCGACGCGCCCGAACAGGCGGCGCGCAATGCACCGGCGCGCGACTCGGATGGCGACCCCGCCAAGGTGGCGCGAGCGCTGATCAACGCGGCGCAAGCGCAGTACGCGCCCCTGCACCTGTTCCTGGGACGCGATGCCTTCGATCAGGCCCGCGCCAAGATCCAGTCGGTGCAGCAGGAGTTGGCGCGCTGGCGCGAGATGTCCGTGTCGATCGGCTTCGTGGACGAAAGGCGTTTGGCCGCTTGATTGCCGGTATCAGGCTGTCCAGCCCTGGGCGGCCTGATAGGCGCCCAGCAGCGCCAGGCTCACCATGAAGCAGCGCTTGAATACCTGCGGCGACATCCTGCCGCGCAACCAGGTGCCCAGCGCCATGCCGGCCAGCGCGGGCAACAGCATCAGCACGGATGCGCCGGCCGCCTCGGGCGAGTAGCTCCCGTTGATGGCGAGGCCCACGGCCAGCGCCACGGTGGACACCGTGAACGAAATGCCCATCGCTTGGATCAGGCCGTCCTTGCCCAGGTTCAGGGCTTGCAGATAGGGCACGGCGGGAATCACGAACACCCCCGTCGCGGCCGTGATGAGGCCGGTGACGACTCCGACCGCCAGACCCGTCAGTCCTGCGTGACGTTGCGGCGCGCTGGGGGGCGAGCCGAACAGGCCCCAGGCGGCATAGGCCACCAGTGCCAGGCCCAGGCACACGCTTGCCCACTGGCCCGAAGGCGGCCCCAGCCACAGCGCGCCGCCTATGGTGCCTGCGCAGACACCCGCCTGCATGGCGCCGATGCGGCGCAAGACTCGCGGCAGCGTGGGCCACGGCCGGGCCTGCCAGAGATTGGTGATCAGGGAGGGCACGATCAACAGCGCCGCGGCCTGGGCCGGAGCCATGACCAGCGCCAGCATGGCCATCGAGATGGTGGGCAAGCCCAGGCCCACGACGCCTTTGACCACGCCGGCCAGTATGAACACGGATAGGGTGATCGCGATCAACGCTGGCGTGCCGCCGGGAAGCAGATCAGGAAAACTCATGCTGGCTCGCAGTGGGCGGTGAGGCCCGTGCGGGGCCGGCCGAACAGGGCATAGGCTACGTCGTCCGTAGCGGCGCCGTCCTGGCGGGCGGCCAGCAATAGCCACCGTCGCCCTTCGCACAGGTCGGCGCGCACCGATTCCCCGTACAACGCCGGTCCGCCGAGCAGCGCAATTCCCAGCATGCGCTGCGCGGCGGCGTGGCCGTCGCTTGCGGCTGCGCGCAGCCATTGCGCCATGGCGGCGTAGTCGCCCACGGTCTGGGCCTCCAACGCAAGCGCGTATTTCTGTGCCGGCGTTGTGTGCGGGTCCAGGCTGCTGGCTTCGGCCATGCCTGAGCCATGCAAGGCCAACGCCAGCAGAGCCAGGGCGGACCGGTGCGCCAGCGCGGAGCGCGGATTCAAGGTTTTCATGGATTTTCCCCGGAAAATAGGTGCTCGGGGTTCATTGTCCTTCCCCGGAAGTGAAGCGCATATCGGGAAATTGCATAGCGACCCTATGGTTGGGCCTGAGGGTCCGCGTGCTACGCTTGGGGCATGCGATTCGATCTCACCGATTTGCGGCTGTTCCTCAATGTGCAGGAAACCGGCTCCATCACGGCTGGGGCCAGGCGTTCCCATATGACGCTGGCCTCGGCCAGCGAACGCATACGCGGCATGGAGGACACGCTGGGCGTGCCGCTGCTGCTGCGTGAGCCGCGCGGGGTCGAGCCTACGCCGGCGGGCCGCACGCTGGCGCACCACGCGCGCGTGGTGCTGGCGCAGATGGACCGCATGCGCGGTGAACTGGACCACTACGGGCAGGGATTGAAGGGGCATGTGCGTGTGCTGTGCAACACCACGGCGTTGAGTGAATACCTGCCGCCGGTGTTGGGCGCCTTTCTCAAGGACCATCCCCGCGTCTCAGTGGACCTGGAGGAACGCCTGAGCCATGAGATTGCCGACGCGTTGCGCGCGGGCACCTGCGACATCGGCGTGCTGGCGGATTCCGCCGACCTGCACGGCCTCAGCACGCAGACCTTTCGCCATGACCCGCTGACGCTGATCGTGCCGCCGGACCACGCGCTGGCCGGACGCCCGTCGGTGCTGCTGGCTGATGTGGCCGACCAGGAATTTGTCGGGCTGGTCGAGGGCAGCGCCTTGCAGGAACACATTGCGCATCACGCGCGCCGAGGCGGCAAGGCCTTGTCGTACCGCGTGCGGCTGCGCAGCTTCGACGCCGTGTGCCGGATGGTGGGGCAGGGAGTAGGCATAGGCATCGTGCCGCGCGTGGCTGCGGCGCGTTATGGCCGGACGGCGGGCGTGCGGCGTGTAGCCCTGGCCGATGACTGGGCCGCGCGCGACCTGGTGCTGTGCGTGCGCGACACCCTGCCGGCCTACGCGGCCGAGCTGGTGGCGTACGCCCTGCGCGACGCCCCGGCGCCATAGCGCGCTAGGGGCGCGCGAACAGCCCGCGCTTGCGCAAAGGCGCGCGATCGAACCAGGAGCCTGAAGCGATGGCGCCCAGGATGACCAGGCCATAGACGCACATCGCCACGGCCGCAATCGCGAAGAACAGGCTCAACGATCCCGTCAGGCGCAAGGCGATGGCGCCGGCGCCGATGGCGAGCAGCAAGCGCAGAAAACCCGCGATCAGCGGCCATTTCAGGCGGCCCGCGCCTTGTGAAGCGAAGTACATCGAGAAGCCCAGGGCGAAGAAGCCGTAGACCGGGCCGACGGTGCGCAGGTAGCTGGCGCCGGCTTCCAGCATATGGTCCTGCGCGCCGAACAGGCGCAGCCAGGCCTCGGGGAAGAACGCCGCCGCCAGTCCGATGGTCTCGGCCAGCACAAAGGCCATGGCGCCTCCGGTCAAGGCGATGCGCAGCGCGCGTTCGGGCTGGCCCGCGCCGATGTTGGATCCCACCATCGCCACCATGGGCGCGCCGAGTCCGAAGGCAATGGGCATCAGCAGGTATTCCAGGCGGACCGCGATGCCATAGCCGGCGACCGCGGCCGTGCCGGCGTATGCGCCAACCAGCGCTGCCGTCAGGGCCACCAGGGCGTTGGTCAAGAGCGGGTTGATGGTGGCCAGCGCGCCCACGCTGAGTATGTTGCGCATCAGGCCCGGATACAGGCGGCTGGGCACCAGCCGCGCCGCGTTGCGCCCGCTGGCGCAGTACAGCCCCAGGATCAGCGTGCCCAGGGCGTAATAGATGACCAGCGCCCAGCCGCCTCCGGCCACGCCCAAGGCGGGAAACGGCCCCCAGCCGAAGATCAGGCAGGGCGATAGCGGGATCAGCAGCAGGGCGCCGCCGCAGATCACGGCGCCGGGCACGAGCATGTTGCCGGTGCCGCGGATGGCGCTGGCGAACGCATTCATCAGCCACATCAGGACGATGCCGCCGAAGATGACGTCGGAATAGGCCAACGCCGCCTCCAGCGCCTCGCCCTCCGCGCCCAGCGCTCGGTACAGGCGCGGACCGCCAAGCAGCAACAGCGCGCAAAAGCCCAGGCCCAATAAGCCATTGAGCACCACGGCATGCAGCACCAGCTGGTCGGCCTCGCGTTGTCGGCCGCCGCCCAGGGACCGGGCCACCGCAGCCGAGATGCCGCCGCCCATTGCGCCTTGCGACATGTTCTGCATCAGCATCAGCACGGGCACCACCAGGGCGACCCCCGCCAGCACGGGCGTGCCCAGGCGGGCCAGGAACCACGTTTCGATCAAGCCGGTGGAGGATTGCGCCAGCATCATCAGGATGTTCGGCCATGCCAGCCGCGCCAGCGTGGGCGCGATGGGTGCATGGAGCATGGCGTGCAGGCGCGCGTTGGCGGGGCGGGGAGGCGGGGACGCGGACATGGCAGGAAGCCTGAGGATGGCGTCCGGATATTTATGTGCATATGCCAATAAAAGTCAAGATTGGGCTAGACTGGAACCCGGCCCGGCGGTAGCGTTTAGTCCTTGCCGCCCAACACTTATTGCGCCTGTCATGTCCGACGAACAGCCTTCCGTCCCCGCCGCCTCCATTGCGCCCGACCCGCTCGTCTGCAACGGCGCCGCGCTGCGCAAGGCGACACGGCGCGTGTCCCAGTTGTACGACACGGTGCTGGCGCCTTGCGGCCTGAAAGTGTCGCAGCATTCCATCCTGGTGCACATCGCGCGCGCAGGCACGCCGTCCATGACGGACCTGGCGCGGATCATGGTGCTGGACCGGTCGGCGCTGGCGCACAACCTCAAGCCGCTGGAGCGCGATGGCTACGTGCAGATGTCGCGCGATCCCCTGGATGGCCGCAGCCGGCGGGTGGCCCTGACGGATGCCGGCCGCGCCAAGCTGGCGGAGTCCCGGCGGTTGTGGAAGGAGGCGCAGCGCCGCTTCGAGTCGGCCTACGGCCCCGAGCGGGCGGCCGCGCTACGGCGTTCTCTGGCCGATATCTTTTCCGACGAATTCGCTCTGGCGTTCAGCCGCGGCTAGGATCCGCGCGGGCTCCATCGTCGTGACGAGCCTGCGCTGCGGCGGCGGCCTGTCTGCTGCGTGTACGAATGCCGGACCAGGCCAGCGTCATCACTGCGCCAAGCACGCAGGCCATGCCCGCCACTTGCGCGTAGGCCAAGGATTCACCCAGCAGTCCGGCGGCCAGCGCCACGGCCGATACCGGCGCCAGCGCGGTGAACAAAGCGGCCTCGGCGCCCTGCACGCGGGCCGCGCCGGCGTACCAGAGCAGGAAGCCGCCCACGGTGGGCACCAGCGCGTAGTAGGCCACCGCCGTCAGGGCCGGCAGGGGCAAGGACAGGCTCCAGGGGGCTTCCGCCATGCTTGCCAACGCCGAGAACGCGAGGCCGAAACCCGTCATGAGCGTGGACAAGGCCAGCGGCGCCACCGGCTGGCGCAGCCGTTTATTGAGCAGGATGAACAACCCTTCGCACAGCACGGCGCCCAGGATCAGCGCATTGCCGGATAACGAGTGCGCGCCGCCCGTATCGGCTGAATGGCGCATCATCAGCCAGACGCCCAAGCCCGCTGCGGCAATGGCGGCCAGCGTGGCCTTGGCCGGACGTTCGCCCAGCAGCACGATGGCGATAGCGGCGGAAACCAGCGGGAGGGTGCCCAGGATGATGCCGCCATCGACGGCCGACGCGCGTTGCAGGCCGGCGATCAGCAACGTGGTGTAGCCCACGCTGCCGGCGGTGGCCTGGGCCGCCAGCAGCAGCCAGTCGCGCCAGCACAGCCGTGGCAGGCGCGCGCCGGTGAATGCCATCAGCAGAATGAAGCAGGGCAGGGCAATGGCAAAGCGCAAGGCGGTCGCGGTGAAGGGCGGCAAGCCCGATCCGATGATCTTGCTGGCGGCCACCGTGCTGCCTACCAGCACCATGGCCGCCGCCAGATAGCAATAGCCCTGCATGCGATTGTTCATGACCCGATTCGCGCCCGATAGGAGTAAGGCGCACAGGCTAAGCGACCGGTCCGGGGCGGGTCTTGAACGAAATTGCAGCGCTCAGCCGGCGGCCAGCGCGTAGCGGCGCGGCGACACGCCATAGGCGCGCACGAACAGGCGGGTCATATGGCTCTGGTCGGCGAAACCGACCGTGGCGGCGGCGTCGGCCAGGGACGAGCCCCGGCGGATCAGGCTGCGGGCGAGCAGCAGCCGGCGCTGAATCTGGTACGCGTGGGGCGTGAGGCCGGTTTCGCGGGCAAAGGCCCGCAGCACCTGATAGCGGCTCAGCCCGCAGGCTGCGGCCAGGTCGGCCAGCGACAACAAGGCGGCCGGGTCATCGTCGATCAGGGCGCGCGCGTGGCGGATGGCGTCGGGCGCGGCGCGTGGGCGGGGGGGCAGGCGCGCCGCGTCGCGGCCGCGCGCCTGGGCCAGGATGCGCAGCAGCAGCGCTTCGCAAGCCAGAGGCGCGGCGCCGGCGGTGGCCTCGGCATACAGCGCCAGGACGTCGCGCGCCAGCGCCGGGCGGTCTTGCGCGGGATGTTCGAATTCGTAGCTCTGGCTGCCTGCGTCCAGTTCCGCCGCAGCCTGGGCAATGACCTCGGGATCCAGGTACAGCATCTGCCAGGCGCGCCCGTGATCGCCGATGGGGGCGCCGTCATGCACTTCGCCGGGGTTTACCGTGATGACGTGGCCGGGGCCGGCCTCGACCTGCCCGCGGCCGCTGTGCGAGACCTGGGCGCCCAGGCGCATTACGCCTATGCCGAATTGCTCATGCGTATGGCGCGCGAATGCATGTCGGCTGTGCGCGGCCACGGCCTGCACGCCGGCGAGCGCACTGCGTTGCATGACGAACTGGCCTGAATTCATGGGCGGGAATGGGGGTGGGGCCTGCATGCAGTATCGCCCGCGCATCCCGGGGGGATCAAGCGGGTCGGCGTTCAGGCTACTGCAGCCCGTTCCACCGAGCGACCGAGGGTTCGGCCGCGGCCCACTTCCACTGGCCGCCCGGCTGCTGACAGATCATGCTGGAGTAGGCGGGCGCGGGGGCATCCTTCTGCTCCACCGTGAACAGCACTTCGCGGCAATGGGCCAGCGGTGTGGCGATGTCGCGCACTGCCTGGATGCTGCCGCGCTCGTTGCCCACTGGAAGCGCATGGCGGATTTCCCATTGGCGGACCTCGCCGACGGCCAGCGCGCCGGCGGCGTTGGCCATGACGTTCTGCTGGTCGTTCTTCCATTCGCGCAGCACGTATTTCACGGTGGCGTCCACGGCGGCCTGCACGGTGACGCCGATGGCATAGCCCGCTACCGGATTGGCGGTGGCGGCGCCGCTGACCGTGCCGACGACGGCGCCGGTCGCCCCGCCGATCGAGGAACTCTGGCAGCCGGCCAGGCCCAGGCAGGCGGCCAGCGCCAGCAGACTCGCGGCGCGCCTCACTGCAGCGAGCCCCAGCGGGCCGTGGCGGGTTCGGCGCTGGCCCAGCGCCAGTGCTCGCCGTCGCGGCAGACGGTGGTGACGTAGAACTCGCGTTGGGGATCGGCGCCGGCCTTGTCGGCGGGCGTATCAATCGAGAAGACCACTTCCTTGCATTCCAGGTTCACCCCGCCGATCAGGCGGCTGACGGTGACCTGGCCCCGGGCGTCGCTTTCGATGGGCAACTGGTGCTTGACTTGCCAGTTGGCCACCTTGCCTACCGCCAGCGGGCCGGCGGCCATGGCAATGGCATCCTGCTCTTCGCCGCGGGTCTTGCGTTGCGCGTAGGCCAGCGCGGCCTTGGCGCCGGCTTGCACGCCTAGGCCGATGCCGGTGGCCACCGTGGCGTTGTCCGTGACCTTGTTGGCGATGGCGGTGCCGGCGATACCGGCCGCGGCGCCCGTGCCTTCGTTCAGCAGCGAATTGCAGCCGGACAATCCGGCGAGCGCGGCGAACATGACGAGGGCGATCGCGCCGCGGCCCGGGTTGATAGGCGGAAGTGTGAACAAACTGCGTGCCCTCCTGCTTGTTGCTTGGCGCGGGAAGTATAGGAGGGCGTGCGGCCGCAGAGCGAGCGCATTTGCATTTGTTGGCAATTTTCCCGGCGCGGGCGCGGTTCAGGCGGGCGGGCGCGCGCCTTTGGTATAGGCCTCGCGCAGCGCGGCGGCGAACAGGGCGTCCACGTTGCGGCGCAGTCCGTCCGCGCGCGTGAACAGCGCGATAGGCGGGAGGGTCCAGTCAAAGGAATACGGCACGATGGCCGCTCCCGCAATGCGCACCAGTTCGTCGGCGATGTCGGCGGGCAGGATGGCGACGGCGCGGTCGCTGGCCACGATCATTTCCCCGATCAGCTTGGAGGAGTCGCTCTGTACCGAGGGCGTCGGGGGCGCCAGGCCTGCGCGCAGGAAGATCTCGGAAACCTGTTCGCGGATCGGGCTGTCGGGCGTGCCCAGGATCCAGTCCAGGTCGGCCAGCCGGTTCCATTCCAGCCGCGAGCGACCCAGGCGGGCAGCCAGCCGGCGGCTGGCGATCAGGCGCGGCTGTTGGTGGTAGAGCACCTCGAAACCCAGGTTGTCCATGTCCACCGAGGGCGTGGCCCAGCCCACCACCATGTCCAGCGTATGGTCGCGCAATTGGCGTAGCAGCGCCGGCCCCTGGCCCTCGTGGATGGTGGCGGTGATCCGGCGGCCCGCCGGCCGCGTGCGCCCGATGGCGGACGACAGCATCTGCCCGGATACGAACGGAATGACGCCGATGTGCAGATGGGCTGCATGGCCGGCCGCGACGGCTTCCATCTCCTGGACCAAGTGCCCCAGATCGTGGACCAGGGCGCGGGCCCGCGCCAGCACCACCGCGCCCAGGGGCGTCGGTGTCATGCCGCGCACCGAGCGTTCGAACAGGGGCACGTCGAACATGCTTTCCAGTTCCGCCAGGGCATTGGTGACGGCTGGCTGGCTGGTGGCCATGTGCTCGGCCACCCGGGTCAGCGAACCGTGCTGCTCGATCTGCAGCAGCAAGACCAGATGGCGCATTTTCAGCCGCGAGGTCAGTTTCCGGATGACGAGTTCCGGATCAAAGGCTGTCATAGGCAATGCATAAGATAAAGGTTATGGAACAATATTAAAGTTGAATGATCTGATTATGTATTGGAGCCTAGAATTTTTCCTATATCAAGACTAGGAGGCTCTGCCCCATGAATACGCAATCGGACCGCCAGGCAGCACTGGACTATCACGAGTTCCCCACCCCGGGGAAGATCTCCGTCGTGGCGTCCAAGCCGCTGGTCAACCAGCGGGACCTGGCCCTGGCGTATTCGCCCGGGGTGGCGGCAGCCTGTGAAGAAATCGTGGCCGATCCGGCCAATGTGTACCGGTACACCGGCCGCGGCAACCTGGTGGGCGTGATCACCAACGGCACCGCGGTGCTGGGCCTGGGCAACATCGGCGCGCTGGCTTCCAAGCCCGTGATGGAAGGCAAGGCGGTGCTGTTCAAGAAGTTCGCCGGCCTGGACGTGTACGACATCGAAATCAACGAGACCGACCCGGACAAGCTGGTCGAGATCATTGCCGGCCTGGAAGCCACCTTCGGCGGCATCAACCTCGAAGACATCAAGGCGCCGGAATGCTTCACCGTCGAGCGCAAGCTGCGCGAACGCATGAAGATCCCCGTCTTCCACGACGACCA
>NZ_NJIF01000005.1 GCF_002209555.1 Achromobacter insolitus | reverse complement strand
TGGGGGCACTTTCATAGCCGCGCCGCCGCCGGGCCGCCCCAAGGCGGCGCAGCCCCCCTCGGGGGGCAGCAAGCGAGCGGAGCGAGCGCCGCGTGGGGGCACTTTCATAGCCGCGCCGCCGCCGGGCCGCCCCAAGGCGGCGCAGCCCCCTCGGGGGGGGCTGCAAGCGAGCAGGGCGAGCGCCGCGTGGGGGCACTTTTTTTTATTTCGGCGGCATGCGGATGGCGCCGTCCAGACGGATCGTTTCGCCGTTCAGCATATCGTTCGTGATGATGCTGTGGACCAGTTTGGCATAGTCTTCCGGGCGGCCCAGGCGGGCGGGGAAGGGGATGCTGGCGGCCAGGGAATCCTGCACTTCCTGCGGCATGCCGAAAATCATGGGCGTGCCGAAGATGCCGGGGGCGATGGTCATGCAGCGGATGCCCGTCTTGGACAGATCGCGCGCGATGGGCAGGGTCATGCCGGCCACGCCCGCCTTCGAGGCAGCGTAGGCAGCCTGGCCGATCTGGCCGTCGAAGGCGGCCACGGAAGCGGTGTTGATGAGCACGCCGCGTTCGCCGGTGGGCTCGGGGGCGTTGGCGCTCATGGCCTCGGCGGCCAGCCGCATCATGTTGAAGCTGCCGATCAGGTTGATCGACACGACCTTCTGGAACAGTTCCAGCGAATGCGCGCCGTTCTTGCCCACGATCTTGGCGGCGGGCGCAACGCCAGCGCAGTTCACCAGGCCGAAGAGCGAACCGAGTTCGAGCGCGGCGGCCACGGCGCTCTTGCCGTCGGCCTCCTGGGTCACGTCGCAATGGACATAGCGCTGGCCGAGCTCCTTGGCCAAGGCCGAACCCGGTTCGTCCTGCACGTCCGCGATGACGACCTTGGCGCCGTTTTCGACCAGCATGCGCACCGTGCCGGCGCCCAGTCCGGACGCGCCGCCCGTGACGATGAATACCTTGTTCGCGATTTCCATGTGTCTACCACCAGTCAGTTCTAGGGATGAAAGCGGCGCGGCAGGCGCCGGATGTGACGAGGGCCTGTTCACATTGGATGTGAACAGGCCCTGGGCCTGCGGTGCCGGCCGGACGCGATGCGTTCCGGTGCCGGCGCCGAAGGCTTGTGAGCCATCGAGGCGCCGATCAGCCTTGGACGGCCTGGAACAGGCGTGCCTTGATTTCTTCGACAGCGCCAACGCCGGAGATCTTGCGGTACTTCGGGGCGTCGGCGGGATTCTGCTGCGCCCAGGACGAGTAGTAGTCGACGAGGGGGCGGGTCTGTTCGCGGTACACGGACAGGCGATTGCGCACGGTTTCCTCGCGATCGTCGTCGCGCTGGATCAGTTCTTCGCCGGTGACGTCGTCGCGGCCTTCGACCTTGGGCGGGTTGAAGCGCACGTGGTAGCTGCGGCCGCTGGGCTGGTGCACGCGGCGCCCGCTCATGCGTTCGATGATGTCTTCTTCGGGGACTTCGATTTCCACCACGTAATCCAGCTTGACGCCCGCGCTCTTGAGCGCGTCTGCCTGCGGGATGGTGCGCGGGAAACCGTCGAACAGGTAGCCGTTGGCGCAGTCAGGCTGCTTCAGGCGGTCCTGTACCAGGCCGATGATGATCTCGTCGGAAACCAGGCCGCCGGCATCCATGACCTTTTTGGCTTCAATGCCCAACGGCGTGCCCGCCTTGACCGCGGCGCGCAGCATGTCGCCGGTGGAGATCTGGGGGATGCCGAAATGTTGGGTGAGAAACGCGGCCTGGGTGCCTTTGCCGGCGCCGGGAGGTCCGAGCAAGATGAGACGCATGAGTGCTCCTGAAGGGGTGTATTTTTTGTGATCCGGGGAATTATGCCGCAATGCAGCAGCCGATGCGGAGCCGCGCCATAGGAAATAACCCTTATATCTGCTTGCTGTAGACCAGTCGGACGCGTTCCAGGTCTGCCGGGGTATCTACGCCTGCGGCAGGAGGGTGGGACGCCCGATGGACGACGATGACGTGGCCGTGTTCCATGGCCCGCAATTGCTCCAGCGACTCAAAACGCTCAAGCGTGCCTTGCGGCAGGGAGGGGTAGCGGCGCAGGAACGACACCCGGTACGCATACAGGCCGATGTGGTGCCACGCGGGCAGCCCCTCGGCCAGCACGCGCACCCCCGAGGCGAGCGCATCACGCGCCCAGGGAATCGGAGCGCGCGAAAAGTACAGCGCGCGGTCGTTCGCGGCGCAGACGAGCTTGACTACATTGGGATTGAACAACGCGTCGGCGTCGGCCAGCGGGCAGGCACAGGTGGCGATGTCGGCCTCTGGGCTGGCTTGCAGCTTGGCGGCGACGGCATCGATGAGTTCGGGTTCGATGAGCGGCTCATCGCCTTGCACATTGACCACGATGGCGTCGTCGGGCAGACCCAGTTGTTCCACGGCCTCGGCCAGGCGGTCGGTGCCGGTCGGATGGTCGGCGCGGGTCATCAAGGCCTGCAGGCCGTGCGCCTGCACAGCTTGCTGGACGCGGACATCGTCCGTCGCCACGTAGAGTCGGGTAGCGCTGGACAGCGCGGCGCGCTCGGCAGTGCGCACGACCATGGGCTTGCCGGCGATGTCGGCAAGCGGTTTATCGGGCAACCGGGTCGAAGCGGTGCGCGCCGGGATCAGGGCGATGAAGCTCATGCGGCGGCGGGTCAGGATGAGGCGGGTGCGTCGTCCAGCGCGCGGGCTTCCGATTCCAGCATGACAGGGATGCCGTCACGCACGGGGAAGGCCAGGCGGTCGGCGCGGCAGACCAGTTCGGCGTGCTGCCGGTCGTGTTCGAGGCGGCCCTTGCACAGCGGGCAGACGAGGATGTCGAGAAGGCGGGATTCCATGAGCGGAATTCTAAAGCAGTTTGCCCAGCGCCGGGTCCAGCGCGGCTGGCAGACGGCCGCGTCCTACGCCCGTGCCGGCGGGGGCAGCGCCTGGGCCAGCCAATCGAACAGCTGCGGGTCGGAAAAACCGGCGCGCACTGGAACCTCCCAGAGGCGCGCATCGTTCAGGGCCGAGCATTTGATAGCGTCCTTGGAGGTGACCAGGATGACGTCGGCCTTGAGCGCCTGGAAGGGCGATTCGGCATAGTCATGGTGATCCGGCAAGGGCAGCGCGGTTTCCAGCTGAATGCCCGCGCTGCGCAGCGTTGTGAAGAAGCGCTCAGGATTGCCGATCCCGGCGGCCGCCGCAATGCGCGGCTGGCCAGCGAAGTCGGTCAGGGGGCGCCTGCCGTGGCCCGAGACCTGACGCGTGCCGTCGGGCTCCAGCCACATGCGGACTTGCCTTGGCCGGCCGCCGGCACTGGCGCCGGGCGGCTCTTGACTGGGTGTGCCGATATTCGTGACCACCACATCGACCTCGCGCAGGCGTTCGGCGGGTTCACGCAAGGGGCCGGCGGGCAGCAGGCGGCCATTGCCCACGCCGCGCTCGTCCTGCACCACGATTTCGACGTCGCGGGCGAGCGCCAGATGCTGCAGGCCGTCGTCCGAGACTATTACGTCCACCTTGGGGTGTGCCCGCAGCAGGGCCTGAGCGGCCAGGGCGCGCTTGGGATGCACGGCAACCGGGGCGGCGGTGGCGCGAGCGATCAGCGCGGGCTCATCGCCGAAGCGGGAGGCTTCCAGGTCGCCGAGCCCGACGCGCGCGTGCGGACCGATCTTGACGCCGTAGCCGCGGCTGACGACACCGGGGGTGTAGCCGCGGGCCCGCAACGCTTGCACCGTGGCGATGACCATGGGAGTTTTGCCCGTGCCGCCAACGTAGACATTGCCGATCACCACGACGGGAACCGGGGCGCGGTAGGCGCTGCGGGTACCGTCCAGATAGCCCTGGCGTTTGCGCGCGACCTCCCAGGCGGTCAGCCTGGAGAGCGGCAGCAGCAGGTTGGAGAGCCAGCCGCCGTGCTGCCATTGGCGCGCCAGCAGCGTCGAGGCACGCTTGGCGCTCACCGGCTGGTCTGCGCGGCGAAGTTGACGCGGCCGATGCCAGCCAGGCGGGCCGCTTCCATGACATTGATCACGGACTGGTGGGTGGCCTGCGCGTCGGCGTTGATGACGACCAGCGGCTCCGTCTTGCCGGCCGCGGCCTGGCGCAGCGCGTCGGCGATTTCGGGCGGCGTGGAGACGTCGATGAGGGTGCCGTTGAGCGCATAGCGGCCATCCTGGCTGATGGCGACTTCCAGCGCGGGCGGCGTGTCTTGTTCCATCGATGCCTGGGGCAGCGTCACCTTCAACTGCGTGAAGCGCGCGAAGGAGGTGGTCGCGGCCAGGAAGATCAGGATGACCAGCAGCACGTCGATGAGCGGGATCAGGTTGATATCCAGCTCGTCCCGGTCGCCGCGGGGGCCGCGGAAATTCATGAACGGCCCTCGCGCAGCGCGGAGCCGGGGGAGACGGCGCGGACCAGGCGCGAAGCAGTCTGTTCCATGGCGCTCAGGTAGCTGTCCACCCGGCCGCGCAGATACCGGTGCGCGATCATGGCGGGAATCGCGATCAGGATGCCGAAGCCGGTGTTGTACAACGCCATCGAGATGCCGCGCGCCAACTGCGCCGGGTCGCCGCCGCCGGGGGTGTAGGAACCGAAGATCTCGATCATCCCGACGACGGTGCCGAACAGGCCCATCAGGGGTGCAACCACCGCGATGGTGCCGATGGCCGAAATATAGCGGCTGAGGTCGTGGGCGACGGCGCGGCCGGTGTCCTCGACCACGTTGCGCAGTTCCTCGCGGGGCAGGTGGCGGTGACGCATGACTTCGGCCAGGATCCGGCCCAGCGGCGAGTTGCGCTCGAGGCGATTGATCGATTCGGGGGTGTCCTGGCGATTGCGCAGCATTTCAGCCACTTGATCGCTCAAGCCACGGGGCATGACCAGCCCGCGGCGCAGGGAGAGGAAGCGCTCGAAGATCAGCGCCAAGCCCAGGACGGATGTCGCCAGCAGGGGCCAGATAGGCCAGCCGGCCTCGCGCAGTATGGAAAGCAAAGCGTTCAACTCCGAGGAGAACCGGCGCGCGCCGGCATCTGATCAAGCCGAAACTGTAACGGTGCGGCGGGGGCCTTGCAAGTCGGTACGACCCCCAATCTATCCACAGATCTTGTGGATAATTCTGTGCAAAACTTCCCGGGAAGGCTTGCAGGCACAGGGCTTGCACTTGTTTGCTTCAATTGCGAGCAGCTCCGATTTTAATAAATACCCATAAAAATCAATAAGTTAATCCTAATTTGCTGGCTTTCGGGCCGGTTGCGGCAAATATGCTGGGACGCGGTATGATGGCGGCCCGCTACGCGGTCCCTGTGGACAGGTACGCATCGGAAAGCCCCATGACAATTGAATCTACGGTCACAAACAACGTATTTGCGCGGGATATCCTGACGGTTGCCCAGTTGAACCAAGCGGTGGGGCAGTTGTTGGAGCGCAGCATCCCGGCATTGTGGGTGCGCGGAGAGATTTCCAACTTCACGGCGGCGGCTTCCGGGCATTGGTACTTCACACTCAAGGACAGCCGGGCTTCCGTGCGCGCAGTCATGTTCAGAAGCCGCGCCAGTTCGGTGGGTTTCCTGCCGCGAGCGGGCGACCAGGTCGAAATCCGGGCGCGGGTGTCCCTGTACGAGCCTCGCGGCGACTATCAACTGCAGGCTGACGCCATGCGGCGGGCAGGACTAGGCAATCTGTACGAGGCCTTCCTGCGCCTGAAGGAGCAGTTGGCTTCCGAAGGCCTGTTCGATCCCGCCCGCAAACGGGAACCCGTGCATCTGCCGCGGGCGATCGGGGTGGTCACGTCGCTGCATGCCGCGGCGCTGCGCGACGTGCTGTCCGCGTTGGCACGCCGCGCGCCCCAGGTGCCCGTCATCATCTACCCGGCGCCGGTGCAGGGAGCGGACGCCGCGGGCCGGCTGGCTGCCCAGGTGCGCATTGCCAATCAGCGCGCCGAGGTCGACACGCTGCTGCTGGTGCGCGGCGGCGGCAGCATCGAGGATCTCTGGAGTTTCAACGACGAGGCGCTGGCCCGCGAGGTCGCGGCCAGTGAGATTCCAGTCATCAGCGGGGTGGGGCACGAGACGGATTTCACCATCGCCGATTTCGTCGCCGACGTACGCGCGCCGACGCCGACGGCGGCTGCTGAATTGGCGTGCGTGCCGCGTTCCGAGTTGTTGGGCCGCGTCATGCAGGCGTCCCAATCCCTGGCGCGCGGCCAGCAACGCCGCCTGGAGCGCGCCGCGCAACGGCTGGACCGCGCGGCGGCGCAACTGGTGTCGCCGGCCCAGCGCCTGGAACATCAGCGTGAACGCCTGAACAGCCTGCGCTTTCGGCTGGCCACGGCCTGGACCGGCCCGCAAGAGCGCCGCGGTGCCCGCGTCAACCTGTTGGCTCAGCGTCTGGCGCATCGCGCGCCCGATACCGGCCGCGCCGCGGACCGCCTGGCGGGCGCTGCGCGTCAGTTGGGGCAGGCGCATGCGCGGCTGCTGGTGCAGCGGCGCAACCGCCTGGCCTCCGCCACCGCGCAATTGCGCGCGCTGGACCCGGGCAATACGCTGGCCCGCGGGTATGCGATCGCTCGCGACGATCAGGGCCGCATCGTGCGTGATGCGGCCGCGTTGACGGCGGGGCAGGCGCTGGACCTGAGCTTTGCGCAAGGCGGCGCGGAAGTTGCCGTCACGCGCACCCGAGATACGCGCGAAGCCTCCTGAGCCCCTGCGCGCCGCGTGGCGCGCGGCGCTCATGAGCAGATGCGTCGAGTCATAAGCACATGCGTCCCTTAACCCCGCGCGAGCGCGGGGTTAACGCGGTATCCTCAGTAGTTGCCGATACAATTGAACGGCTTGATCGTGCACTCAACAGAAGGAACCTCACATGGCACATACTCTTCCCCCCCTGCCTTACGAACTGGACGCACTGGCTCCGCACATCTCCAAGGAAACGCTGGAGTTCCACTACGGCAAGCATCACCAGACCTACGTCACGAACCTGAACAACCTGATCCCGGGCACGGAATTCGAAACGTTGTCGCTGGAAGACATCGTGAAGAAGTCCTCGGGTGGCATTTTCAACAACGCCGCTCAGATCTGGAACCACACGTTCTACTGGAACAGCCTGGCTCCCAAGGCCGGCGGCGCTCCGACCGGCAAGCTGGCTGACGCCATCAACGCCAAGTGGGGCAGCTTCGACGCTTTCAAGGAAGCCTTCAACAAGTCGGCCGCCGGCAACTTCGGTTCGGGCTGGACCTGGCTGGTCAAGAAGGCCGACGGCTCGGTCGACATCGTCAACACCAGCAACGCCGCCACCCCGCTGACCACGGCCGACAAGCCGCTGCTCACCTGTGATGTGTGGGAACACGCCTACTACATCGACTACCGCAATGCCCGTCCCAAGTACCTGGAAAACTTCTGGGCCCTGGTGAACTGGGAATTCGCTGCCAAGAACTTCGCCTGATAGGCGAATTCAGGCCCGCCGCGGCATTGCGCCGCGGCCTGCTGCAAACCCCACGCGCAAGCCTGGGGTTTTCTTTTTGTTCAGCAAAAATTCAGCATTCGAAATCCCTGTCGATTGTCGAATTCATTGCGGCGAAATAACGTGTAAACCGCCTTTTCTTTCGGGTAATCCCTAGGTTTTCCAACCACTATCGTTGGCGCCGGTCTGCGACTGAACCACGGGGTTCACGACTGCGGCATGCCCGCCATAAACCGTGGTAATTACAGGGAAGGGAAGCATGTTGCGGTTTTTTTCGGGTTTGCGCATCGGCGCGCGCCTGTCAGGCGCGTTTTTGCTGGTGGCGGTAATAGGCGGTGCGATCGGGGCCTTCGGTGTCTGGGGGCTGGCGCGCATCAATGAAATGAACGACCGGCTGTACGACACCGAGCTGCGTGGCATCTCGGACATCAAGGAAGCCAATATCAACCTGATCTACGCGGGCCGGGCCCGCAACGGCTATCTGGCCGCATCCACCGATCAGGAGCGGCAGGCATTGCGCAAGCAGTTCGACGACGCCGTCGCCAACATGGACGGCCTGCGGGAAAAAGCCGCAGCCAATTTCTATTCTGAAGAGGGCAAGCGCCTGCTGGCGCAGTTCACCGAGACCGAGCAGGTCTGGAAGCGCGAATCCGCCGCATTCTTCGCTGCCGCCCAGGCACGTCCGCTGACACAGGCGGATCCGCGCGTGGCCGAGATCGAGGCGCGCGTGATCGCCTCGTCGCAGAAGCTGGACGACCTGATGACGACCCTGGCCAAGGCCAAGGAAAGCGTCGCCGCACAAACGGTGCAGAACGGCACGGACCTGTATGAAACGCTGCGCGCAGTCATGATCCTGCTTGCGGTGATCGGCGTGGCGGTCGGCATGCTGCTGGGCTGGCTGGTGACGCGTGGCATCGTGCGTCCGCTGGAACAGGCGGTGACGGCCGCGCGCCAGGTTGCGGCTGGCGACCTGACGACCGACATCCAGGTTGCCACGCGTGACGAAACCGGCGACCTGATGGGGGCGCTCAAGACCATGAACGAAAGCCTGGCGCGCATCGTCAAGGACGTGCGTGACGGTTGCGAGAGCATCGCTTCGGCCTCGTCGCAAATCGCACAGGGCAACGCCGATCTGTCCCAGCGCACCGAAGAGCAGGCTTCGTCCCTGGAGGAAACCGCCGCGTCGATGGAGCAGCTGACCAGCACCGTGCAGCAAAACGCCAACAACGCCAGCGAGGCTGATCGCCTGGTCAATCAAGCCTCCACCGTGGCGGTCCGCGGGGGTGAGGTCGTGGAGGGCGTGGTACAAACCATGAGCGCGATTTCCGACAGTTCGCGGCGCATTGCGGACATTACCGGCGTGATCGACGGCATAGCATTCCAGACCAACATCCTGGCGCTCAACGCCGCCGTGGAAGCGGCGCGGGCCGGCGAGCAGGGCCGCGGCTTTGCCGTGGTCGCGGGCGAAGTGCGCACGCTGGCGCAGCGCTCGGCCGTGGCCGCGAAGGAAATCAAGGCATTGATCGACGAGTCGGTTACGCGCGTCGAGGGCGGGACGCGTCAGGTCGATGAGGCGGGCCGAACCATGCGCGAAGTGGTGGACAGTGTGCGTCAGGTCGCAACGCTGGTGCGGGAAATCGCCAGCGCTTCGGAAGAGCAATCCGCTGGCATCGGTCAGGTCAACCAGGCCGTGGCGCAGATGGACACGGTGACCCAGCAGAACGCGGCGCTGGTGGAAGAGGCGGCCGCGGCGGCCGCCAGCATGCAGGAACAGGCTACCCGCCTGGCCCAGGAAGTGCGCCGCTTCAAGGTGGAGGCAGGCGGCGGATCTGCCCGCGAAGCCCAGGCCCGCCTGGTGCAGGCTGTGCCCGCGCCGCCGCGCAAGCCCGCGGTCGCCGTGGCGCGCCCCGCGCTGGCGCAAGCTTCGGACGACGACTGGTCGACGTTCTGATCCTGCGCTTTGGGCTGTTGGTCAGGAGCGAATGGTAAGGTTAGCCACTTTCAACCGCGCCGGCTCCTGCCCATGAACCTGCCCGACCCTCTACGCCGGCTTTTGGCCGGCCCGCGCCGATGGGCGCATCGCAAGGTGCGCCAGATCAATCGCCTGTCGCGCAAGAGCGTGCAGATGGGACTGCTGCTCGGAGGCGCTGGCCTGGTGGCGTTGATGTCGCTGGGCTTTGCCTATCTGGCCGACAAGGCGCTGGAGTGGAATCGGGAGTGGGTGGCCTACAACGGCTGGCTGGCTCTGCTGGTCCTGCCCCTGAGCCTGGCTGCCTTGCGTTGGCTGACCCTGCGTTTTGCGCCAAACGCCTCTGGCAGCGGCATTCCCCAGGTCATTGGCGCCTTGTCGCTGCCGCCGGGCCCCAGCCAGAACAGCCTGGTCGCCTTGGGGCAGACCCTCTGGAAGATTCCCCTTGCGTTCTTCGGCATGCTGGCGGGTGCATCGATCGGACGCGAGGGGCCGTCGGTCCAGGTGGGCGCCGCCCTCATGCTGGCCTGGGGCGATTTCTGGAAGCGGCGCGGCGTGCAGCTGCGCGGCTTTCATGCCAATGAACTGATCGCCGCCGGCGCCGCGGGCGGCCTGGCCGCCGCCTTCAATGCGCCGCTGGCCGGTGTCATCTTCGCAATCGAGGAGCTGGGCAGGGGTACGGTGTTGCGTTGGCAGCGGCTGGTCCTGATCGGGGTGTTGGCCTCGGGCTTCCTGGTTGTGGCCGTGGTGGGCAACAACCCGTATTTCGGCGTATTTGGCGGCGCGCCGCTCACCCATGGCATGGTGATGTGGGTGGCCATTTGCGCCGCCCTCAATGGCGCGTTGGGCGGCATTTTCGCCCGCTTGCTCGGCAAAGGGGCGGCCGGCAGCGCTCCGCAGTCCTGGCGTGCCTGGATCCGCGCGCATCCGATCTGGACGGCCTTCATCATGGGGCTGATCCTGGCGGTGATCGGCTTGTCCACGGCCGGCAGCGTCTATGGCACGGGCTATGGCGTGGCGGCGGATCTGCTGTCCGGGAAGGATACGGCGCCGGCCAGCTTCGGCCTGGCCAAGCTGGCCGCGACCGTCGCCTCCTATTGGGCCGGCATTCCTGGGGGCATCTTCACGCCGGCCCTGACCACCGGGGCGGGCATCGGCCATCACATCTGGCAACTGGCGGGAGAGGGCGTCGACCACCGCGTGCTGGTATTGATTTCCATGGCCGCTTTCCTGGCTGCCGCGACCCAGGCGCCGCTTACCGCCAGCGTGGTGGTGATGGAAATGACGGGCAGCCAGCCCATGCTGTTCTGGCTGCTGGTCGGATCCTTGCTGGCCTCTGGAGTGTCGCGCCAGTTCTGCCCGCAACCGTTCTATCACCTGGCCGCGGGGCGTTTCCGCAGGCAGGCCATCGTGGACGCGGCGCGCGCCGCCAGACCGCCCGCGCCCTGATCCCGGCCGCGTGCCCCGTCGCGGTGCCTGGGGGCACGCTTAGGGTGAACAGCCATTGGACACTGTCCGTGGGGCGGACATCCCGCAAGTGCACCAACTTGGCGCGAAAGCGCTGCGTTAAGATCGGCCGATCCGGTTTTTTCTCACTTACTTCGAGCTTCCCATGACCGTGCATGCTTATATCTGTGATGCGATCCGCACCCCCTTCGGCCGCTACGGCGGCGCGCTGGCTTCCGTGCGCCCCGACGATCTCGCTGCCGTAGCCATCAAGGCGCTGGTGGCACGCAATCCCGGCGTGCGCTGGGAAGAACTGGACGACGCGATCATGGGTTGCGCCAACCAGGCCGGTGAAGACAACCGTAACGTGGCCCGCATGGCGACGCTGTTGGCCGGCCTGCCGATCGAAGTGCCCGGCGCCACCGTCAACCGCCTGTGCGGTTCGGGCCTGGATGCCATCGGCAGCGCTGCGCGCGCCATCCGCGCGGGTGAAGCCGGCCTGATGCTGGCTGGCGGCGTGGAAAGCATGAGCCGCGCGCCTTTCGTCATGGGCAAGGCTGACAGCGCGTTCTCGCGCAGCGCCGCCATCTACGACACCACGATCGGCTGGCGTTTCATCAACAAACTGATGAAGGCGCAATACGGCGTGGATTCGATGCCCGAAACGGCCGAGAACGTTGCCGACGATTTCAAGATCAACCGCGAAGACCAGGACTTGTTCGCGCTGGCCAGCCAGCAGAAGACCGCGCGCGCGCAGCAGGAAGGCTTTTTCGACACCGAGATCGTGCCGGTGTCGATCGCCCAGAAAAAGGGCGATCCCATCGTCGTCAGCAAGGACGAGCACCCGCGTGAAACCAGCCTGGAATCGCTGGCCAAGCTGAAGGGCGTGGTCCGCGAAGGCGGTACCGTCACGGCAGGTAATGCTTCGGGCGTGAACGACGGCGCCGCTGCGCTGCTGCTGGCCGACGAAAAGGGTGCCGCCCGTCACGGCCTGACCCCGCGCGCCCGCGTGGTCGGCATGGCCACCGCCGGCGTTGCTCCGCGCATCATGGGCATCGGCCCGGCGCCGGCCACGCTGAAAGTGCTGGCGCAGACCGGCCTGAAGCTGGAGCAAATGGACGTGATCGAGCTGAACGAGGCGTTCGCCGCCCAGGGTTTGGCCGTGCTGCGCCAGTTGGGCATTGCCGACAACGACCCGCGCGTGAATCCCAATGGCGGCGCGATCGCCCTGGGTCACCCGCTGGGCGCCAGCGGCGCGCGTCTGGCTACCACCGCGATCAACCAGTTGCACCGCACCGGCGGCCGCTATGCGCTGTGCACCATGTGCATCGGCGTGGGCCAGGGCATCGCGCTGATCATCGAGCGCGTGTAATCGCCAGAGGCGGCGGGCCGCTTGCGGTCCGTTCCTCGCAGGAACGAAAAAGGGAGCCTTCGTGGCTCCCTTTCCGTTGTTGCGTGATGCCGGCTGGGCGCGGCGCCAGCTTCAGGGCAGGCCGTCCAGCTTTTTGCCGGCCTTGATTCCGTGCTGCTCGAACCAGCCCTGCGCCATTTCGAGGGCGTAGCGCACCGGCTTCTTGGCGCAATGTGGATCCTCGGTCTGGGGCGCCATGTCCTCGATGTTGACGATCGTGCCATCGTCGGCGATAAAGGCAATCGAGAGCGGCAGGATGGTATTGCGCATCCAGAAGCACTGCACGTCGGGCTGTTCGAAGACAAAGAGCATGCCGTCGTTGCCGGGCAGCTCCTTGCGGAACATCAGGCCGTCTCGCCGGGTGGCTTCCGTGTTCGCGACTTCTGCGCGGATAATATGGATGCCGGCCGAAAGTTGGGTAGTGGGCAGAGGGGCTTGCGGGCCAGTCTGTTGCGCGCCGGCAACCGCAGGCAAGGCCAGCGCAATGGAGGCCAGGGCTTTCGGCAGGAGGTTTCTGAAGAACGCTGTCTTGAACAACGTGAGGCTGACAGGAAATAAAACGGCGTTCTTGGGCATGACCTGGCGCAATGAATGAAAAATAACAAGGCGGGGCCCGAAAGCCCCGCCTGAATAATGGCGCAACCTTACCGTTGCGCTTTAAAGGGTAACTCAGGCAGCCGTGATATTAAGTGCCTGTTTGCCTTTGGGCCCCTGAATAATCTCGAAGGCCACTTTCTGGCCTTCTTTCAGGGTTTTAAAACCATTCATCTGGATGGACGAAAAATGGGCGAACAGATCTTCACCGCCGTCGTCGGGCGTAATGAAGCCGAACCCCTTTGCATCGTTGAACCATTTGACGGTGCCCGTCGATTTGGGATTGTCCCCTTGGACGGCGGTTGCGGTCGTATCAGACATGCGGACTGCCTCATTGAATCGTATGTTGACGAAGGGCATCGCGGCCTAGACCCCTGTCCCCCCTCCGGCTTCCTGGCAGATTTTCGATGCGTTGAAAACCCCAGAATGCGTGGATAATGCGCCGCTTTTCTTTGCGGCGTCAAGTATGGAAACTACGCATTTCTACGTGTAATTTTCCGTAAGTTGCACGCTAGCCGTCCCCAGTTTAAATAGAATAGCGGCCCTATGAGTTCTACCTTGGATACCCAGCATGATTTGGCCGTCGAGAAGGCTCCGGCGCGCGCCGCGCCGCCTCCGATGTATCAGGTCCTGCTGCTGAACGACGACTACACCCCGATGGAGTTCGTCGTGAAAGTACTGCAAAAGTTCTTCAATAAGAATCACGAAGAGGCTACGAGGATCATGTTGCAGGTGCATCACGAAGGTCGGGGAGTATGCGGGGTGTATCCCCGGGACCTCGCCGCGACACGCATCGCGCAGGTAGCCCAATACGCACGGGCACGCCAGCACCCCTTGCAATGCGTGATGGAACCCGTCTGAATCCCAGCATCCAATGCGCCGCCTGTCATGGCGGCGTTGTGTTGTCAGGTTATTTTGAAAAGTAGTATCCGCGCACCGGAGAAGCGCGCGGAGTGATCAGGTCGGCAGCTCCGCCGCAAAGGAGCGGTGCGTCTGAATTTGAGTGAGCGGGAGATTTACCGTGAGTGGAAAGATCAGCAAGGCCTGGCTGGCGACAGCCGGGGTCGTTGTATTGGCCGGCGCCATCGGCGTGGGCTGGTGGATGGGCAAGGAACGCCAGCCCGCCAATCCGGCGCCAGCCGTCGTGTCGCAGCCTGCGCCTGCGGCGGGCGGCGGCGACGCCAAGCCGGCCTTGCCTGCCAGCGCCGTGGTTGGCGCAGCCGATCCGTTCGCGGCGCTTTCCTGCCAGCCTCGCCAGTACAACGATACGCTGGCGCTGGCGGTGACTTTCACGCAACCGGTAGACGCCAAGGCCAATCTGGACGGCTTTCTGCAGGTGACGGATACCGGCACCGCGACCGATCGGGACACGGAATCGGCCGCCACCAACGGCGATCAGCCGGCCTCGGTACGGCCGGGCGACTCGGCGCCCAAGGGCAAGATCCTGAAGGGCAACTGGGTGGTGGGCGACAACCCCCGCATGGTTTATTTCCCCTATGTGCAGCCGCAGCGTTCCTACGCGATCTCGGTGCGCGCCGGGCTGCCTGGCGCCGGCGCCGGGGTCAAGCTGGCGGACGCATCGAACTGCGAGGTGAATACGCAGGCCATGCCGCCGTCGTTCTATTTCGCCAGCCGCGGCGTGGTGTTGCCGGCCGGGCAGAATGGCGGCCTGCCGGTGGCCACGGTGAACGTGTCCGAAGTGGACGTGCAGTTTCTGCGCGTGTCGCCGGAACGCGTGCCGGAGCTGTTCGACACGGTTCTGGGCGTGGGCCGCAGCAGCGCCTCCGCCGATGAAGAGGATGACGGTGACAGCGAAGAGGACGGTTGGCGCTATTCCGACAATCGCAGCCTGAAAGGCTCGGTCAGCAACTGGGACCTGGACCGCCTGAATTCGCTGACGACCAGCGTCTATCAAGGCCGCTTCCTTACCGACGATAAGCCCAACCGCCGTCATGTGACGTTCTTGCCGGTCGAAGGCATCAAGGAACTGCAGGAGCCTGGCATCTACATCGCGGTGATGAGCCAGCCTGGCCGTTTCCGTTACGAATACCAGGTGACGTATTTCTACGTCAGCGACATCGGTCTGCACGCGCGCCGCTACAGCGACCGCATCGAGGCGTATTCCGTCTCCCTGAAGAGCGGCACCGCGATCTCGGGCGCCGTGTTCGAACTGGTCGACGGCGCAGGCAAGTCGCTGGCCAAGGCCGCCGCGGATGGCCAAGGCCATGTGCGCTTTGACGGCAGTTTCGCCAATGCGCGCGTCATCCGCGCCTCGCGCGACAAGGAAATGACGGTACTGGCCCTGGGCGAACCCGCCCTGGACCTGTCGGAATTCGATACCGGCGGCCATATTTCCCGCCCCAACAACCTGTTTGTCTATGCCGGTCGAAATCTGTACCGCCCCGGCGAAACCTTCAATGTGTCGGTGCTGCCGCGCGACCTGGACGGCCGCGTGCTGACGCCGTCGCCCCTGACCGCCACCATCAAGCGCCCCGATGGCCGCACGGTGTTGACCACGCTGTGGCAGCCCAGGAAGGACCTGCCGGGTTACATCGAGCGCAGCATCGATCTGCCCCTGGACGCGCAGACGGGCACCTGGATGCTGGAACTGCGCGTGGACCCCGCGTCGCGCGCGCCGGACGCGTCCTGGAAGTTCCAGGTCGAGGAATTCCTGCCCGAGCGCATGAAAATGGCGCTGACCTCCGGACAGGAAGTGCTGTCGCCGGACGAAACCCTGACCGTGGACGTGCAGGGCGACTATCTCTACGGCGCGCCCGCCGCCGGCAACCGCCTGCTGTCCAGCTTCCAGGTCAAGCGCGACCGTTATGCGCTGCCCCAGGAATGGCCAGGCTTCATTTTCGGCGACGTTGCCGACGATGCTCGCCGCCACTTCGAGGAACTGCCCGAAACGGCTCTGGACGACAAGGGCCGGGGCGAACTTGAGGTCGATCCTCGCACCAGCGGCACGCGTTCGCCCATGAAGGTGCGCGTGTCGGCCAGCCTGCTGGAATCCGGCGGCCGCCCCGTGGTGCGCTCGATCGAGCGCAGTGTCTGGCCCGCCGATCGCCTGATCGCCGTGCGTCCGCAGTTTGACGGCGACGTGGCCCGCGAAGGCGCGCCCGCCGGTTTTGAAGTGCTGCGCGTGGATGCGCAGGGCAAGATCGCGCCGCTCGCTCAGGCGCAAATGCGCCTGTACCGCGAAGAGCGCCAGTATTACTGGCGTTTCGATGACCAACGCGGCTGGAACAGCGGCTATACCGAAACCGAGGAATTGGTGGATTCGCGCGAAATCGCGCTGAACGACCGCGCCCAGCTGACCGTGCCGGTGAAGTGGGGTCGTTACCGCCTGGAAATCGCGGATCCGGAAACCGGCCAGACCATGCGCTACCGCTTCTATGCGGGCTGGAACGCGCAGGACGCCGATGCCATGGGCAACCGTCCCGACCGCGTGCAGATGAAGCTTGAAGGCGTGCCGGCCAAGCCGGGCGATACCGTCAAGCTGACCCTGACTCCGCCGCATGACGGCCAGGCGCTCATCACCGTCGAAGGCGACCGCATGCTGTGGTCGACCTGGGTGGCCGTGAAGGCGACGGGCACGCAGGTCGAGATCCCCGTTGATAAAAGCTGGAAGCGTCACGACCTGTACATCGCGGCTGCGGTGTTCCGTCCCGGTAGCGAAGGCGATCGCGTGACGCCGGCGCGCGCGCTGGGCCTGACCTTCCTGCCCATTGCCAGCGCCGACCGCAAGCTGGACGTCAAGCTGACGGCCGCCGCCAAGGCCGTGCCGGAGACCAAGACGACCGTGCGCGTCAAGGTCGACGGCGCCCAGGGCAAGCAGGCCACGGTGACCCTGTCCGCCGTGGACGTCGGTATCCTGAACATCAACCAGTACCGCACGCCCGACCCGCTGGATTACTTCTTCGGCAAGCATCGCTACGCGCCCGAATTGCTGGACATGTACGGCAAGCTGATCGAGAAGATGGACGGCACCAAGGGCAAGCTGAAGTGGGGCGGCGACGCCGCCATGCGCGGCGACAGCAAGAGCCTGCCCAAGAAGGTCAAGCTGGTCGACCTGTTCTCGGGCCCGGTGACGCTGAATGCGCAAGGCGAGGCGGACATCCCGCTGGACCTGCCCGACTTCAACGGCACGCTGCGCCTGATGGCGGTGGCGTTCACGCCCGACAACTATGGCAGCACCGACACCGAAATGGTGGTGGCGGCGCCCATCGTGGCCGAGCTGAACACGCCGCGTTTCATTACGCCGGGCGACCAGGCTGCGATCGCGCTGGATGTGACCAACCTGAGCGGCGCCGAACAGAAGGTGACGGTCAAGCTTGAAGCGCTGGACCCATTGGGCATTGTGGACGGCGTCAAGACCGTGACCCTGAAGGACAAGCAGCGCACCACGCTGCGCTTCACTGCGACCACCACGGGCTCGTACGGCCTGGGCCTGATGCGCCTGACCGTCGACGGGCAGGGCGGTGGCAAGCCCGTGCGCATCGTGCGCGAGTCCGTGCTGCAGGTGCAACCCGCCTACGCGGCGGAGCGCCAGGTGCGCCGCTTGCGCCTGAATCCGGGCGAGACCAACGCGCCGCAGGCGTCTTGGGTGGCTTCCTACTACCCTGATTCGACCACGGTCAGCATGACGGTATCGAACCGTCCGCCGATCAACGTCAACCGCCTGGTCGAAGGACTGCTCAACTACCCCTACGGTTGCACCGAGCAGACCATCAGCGCGACCCTGCCGTGGGTCATGCTCGATGAGGCCGCGGCCAAGCAGTTCGGCCTCAAGCCGCGCACGCAGGCCGAGCGCGAAGCCAAGGTGGCCGGCGCGATCGGCCGCCTGGCGGGCATGCGCAATGCCGTCGGTTCTTACAACCTGTGGAGCAGTTCGTCCTCGCGCGACGTGTGGCTGACGGCCTACGCCGTCGGCTTCATGCAGGACGCCCGCGACAACGGTTTCGAAGTGCCTGAAGCATCGCTGGACCGTTCGCGTCAGTGGCTGCTGGAGCAGGTGCAGCAGAGCTCTGGCGCGTTCGGCACCTGGTCGGCCAACCTGAAGCGCAATGTCGAATCCGGACGTTACGATTCCAACGACGCCAACATTCTGCGGGAAGATCACCGCCGCTTTGCCGGCCTGGCCACGGCCGCCCTGGCGCTGGCGCGCGACAAGAAGGCGCCGCTGTCCACGGTGCGCCAGCTGTACGACAACTACCAGGAGCGTGCCCGTTCGCCGCTGCCGCTGGTCCAGCTGGCGGCAGCGTTCAAGCTCATGGGCGACGAAGGGCGCATGAAGAGCGCGCTCGATCAGGCCATGGCGCGGGAGTACGGTTTGAACACCCGCCGCAACTCCGGCTATTACGACGAATGGCTGGGCGACTATGGCAGCAGCGTGCGTGACTACGCGCTGGCCTATGCGATTGCCAACAAGTACGAGCTGCATCACGAGCGCCTGGACAACTTGCTGACGCAGTTGGCTTCCCGCCTGGGTAACCGCTCGTACCTGTCGACGCAAGAGCAGATGTCCCTGCTGCTGGCCGCCCGGGCCATGGGCGGCGACAAGGCCACGCCCTGGTCCGCCACGTTGACCGTCAACGGTTCCACCAAGGCGCTCGCTGGCGGCACCAGCGACCAGACCGTGTCGCTGTCGGCGGCCGATCTGGCCGGCGTGCAGTTGCTGAACACCGGCAGCCAGTCCCTGTTCGTCGAATACGACATCCAGGGCAGTCCGACCACCGCGCCCGCGCCGCGCAATGACGTGATCCAGCTCAAGCGCGGCTGGTACCGTCCGGACGGCCGCCCGTGGGATGGCGGCAGCCTGCAGACCGGCGACATGCTGGTGGTGTGGGTGCAGGCCAGCGCCAACCAGAACATTCCAGATGGCTTGCTGGTGGACCGCGTGCCGGCGGGTTTTGAAGTCGAAAACCTGAACCTGTCGCAAAGCCCCGAGATGCAGGAATGGACCATCGGCGGACGCCGCGTTGCGGAAGCCATGTCCGATCCCAACATCAAGCACCGCGAATTCCGCGACGACCGTTATGTGGCCGCTGTGTCGCTGGGGCGCGGCAAGGTGGACGTGTTCTACCTGGTGCGGGTGGTGACGCCGGGCCGCTACGCGGTGCCGTCGACGGTGGCCGAAGACATGTACCGGCCTGAGATCCGGGGCGTAGGCGAGCAATGGAGCACGGTAGAGATCCGCGATCGCGGCGCCAAGCGTCCTTGAACCCCGCCGCCACCCCCGTGGCGGGCGCCTCGAGCGCCCGCCGCTGGCGGCGGCGAGGAATCTTCGCGGCCAGCGCGTTGTTTGCGCTGGCCGCGTTGTTATTCACGCTGGACCGCCTGTATCCCTTGCCGCCCGTTGATTCGGGCGGTGCGGCCGTTGTCGTTGCCGCCGACGGCACGCCGTTGCGCAACTATCCCAGCCGCGACGGCATCTGGCGCTACCCGGTCAAGCCTGATCAGGTGTCCGAGCGCTATCTGGAAACACTGCTTACCTACGAGGACCGCTGGTTCTACTGGCATCCGGGCGTCAACCCGGTGGCGATGGCGCGCGCGGGCTGGCAGTGGGCCACCAACCGCCGCATCGTATCGGGCGGTTCCACGCTGACCATGCAGGTTGCGCGGCTTATCGATCCGGAGTTGGCCGGCAAGCCTTCACGCTCGATGTCGGCGAAGTTGCGGCAAGCCTGGCGCGCGATCCAGCTGGAAATGCATTACAGCAAGGACGAAATCCTGTCGCTGTACCTGACCCACGCGCCCATGGGCGGCATCGTGGAAGGCGTGGAAATGGGTTCGCGGCTGTGGCTGGGCAAGCCAGCCCGGGACCTGAGTCCGGCGGAAGCGGCGATGCTGACGGCCTTGCCGCAGGCACCGTCGCGCCTGCGTCCCGACCGGCATCCGGACGCCGCCCAGGCCGCGCGGGACAAGGTGCTGGACCGTATGGTCGAACTCGGCCGCTGGACGCCGGCCGAGGTGGCCGACGCGAAGATCGAGAATGTGGTCGCGCCGCCGTTGCGGGCGCGCTGGCTGGCGCCCCTGGCCGCCCAGCGCCTGCTGCAGGAAGCGGGCAGCCAGCGCTCGGCCGGCCGGCGCCCCGGCGAACGGCCGGCCGTGATCACGTCCACCCTGGACGCCGACATGCAGGCGTCAGTGGAACGGATGTTGCAAGACCGGGTGGACGGCTTGCCGCCCAAGGTGTCGATGGCTGTGTTGGTGATGGACAACGACACGCTGGAGGTCAAGGCCTACGCAGGCTCAGCCGATTTTTCCGACGAGAGCCGGGCCGCCCACGTGGACATGGTGCGAGGCGTGCGTTCGCCGGGGTCCACGCTCAAGCCTTTCCTGTATGCGCAGGCGCTCGATGAGGGCCTTATCCACTCCGAAAGCCTGCTGATCGATGCGCCGATGTCATTTGGCGGTTACGCGCCAGGGAACTTCCAGGCGGCTTTCGCCGGTCCGATCAGCGTGGCCCAGGCCTTGCAGCGCTCGCTCAATGTCCCGGCCGTGGACCTCCTGGATCGCGTCGGACCCAGCAGTTTCGCCTCGGCCATGCTGGCCGGCGGGGTGCGGTTACGTTTACCTGCCGGCGCGGAACCCAATTTGAGCTTGATTTTGGGCGGGGGTGGCACCACATTGGAAGAACTGGTGGGCGCTTACCGGGCCCTGGCGCGCGGTGGCGTCTCCGGGCGGCCCCGCCTGCGGGCGGAGCAGCCTCGGGTCGAGTCCCGTATGATGAGCCCTGGCGCGGCCTGGATCGTCCGGGACATCCTGGAAAGCGGCGGGCACCCTGACCGGCCGTTTTACCAGTCTGGCAGTCCGGCGCGGCAACTGGCCTGGAAAACCGGGACGAGTTTCGGATTCCGGGATGCCTGGGCCGTCGGAGTGACCGACAGGTGGACGATCGGCGTCTGGGTCGGCCGTCCCGACGGCACGCCCAACCCCGGATTTTTCGGGGCAAACGTGGCGGCGCCGCTACTGCAGGATATTGTGTCGGCGTTGCCGGAAGGCGCGCAGCAGGTCCGCGTCAGGCCCGAAACGGTGCAGGCGGCGGTGACATGCTGGCCCTTGGGCTACAAGCTCGGCAGCGTGCCGTCCGGAGAGTGTCCGGAACAGCGCGCGGCCTGGGTGCTGAATGAAACGGCGCCGCCGTCGTTTGCCGGCTACGCCGATGCCTCGCGCGGTCCCTTGCGCCTGGGCGGCGTGGCCACCGGTTCGGTGCTGCGGCCAGTGCCCAGCGCACGCCAGGTGGCGCTGGACGTGGATGTGCAAGGAGCAGAAGGCGAAGTATGGTGGATGCTTGACGGGCGCGTGGTTGGTCATGGCGCGTCGGGTCATCCGTTTAATTTAGTGCTGGCCATGGATGGCCGGTATACGCTTACCGTCATGGATGCGCAAGGCCGCCACGACAGAGTGGTTTTTGAAATCGCTGGCGTTACGCCATGATCGGCATAGAATATGAATCGTGTATTTGCCCGCTTCGATGCGTTACGGAGGAAGCGTGATTTCTCAAGAGCTTGAAGTCAGCCTGCATATGGCTTTCGTCGAGGCCCGTTCGGCCCGGCATGAATTTATTACCGTCGAGCATCTGCTGCTGGCGTTGCTCGACAACGCTTCGGCCGTTGAAGTGCTGCGCGCCTGCGCTGCCAACCTGGATGACCTGCGTCGCAACCTGCGCCAGTTCGTCTCGGAGAACACCCCGGTCATCCCCAGCGGAGCCGAGGTCGACACGCAGCCCACGCTGGGTTTCCAGCGTGTGATCCAGCGCGCCATCATGCATGTATCCGCGGGAGGCACGGGCAAGAAGCCCGTCACCGGCGCCAACGTGCTCGTGGCCATTTTCGGCGAAAAGGATTCGCATGCCGTGTACTACCTGCAGCAGCAGGGGGTGACGCGGCTGGATGTCGTCAATTTTCTGTCGCATGGCATTACCAAACAGCCCCAGGTGGAGTCCGCGGCCGTGCAGAAAGAGCAGCAGACCAATGGTGAAGAACAGGGCGAATCTCGTCAGTCGCCGCTGGACCAGTACGCCACCGATTTGAACGCCGCCGCGCTGGCCGGACGCATCGATCCCCTCATCGGGCGCGAGCACGAAGTCGAGCGCGTGATTCAGGTGCTTTGCCGCCGCCGCAAGAACAACCCGCTGCTGGTCGGCGAGGCTGGCGTGGGCAAGACGGCAATCGCCGAAGGCTTGGCCTGGCGCATCACGCGCGGCGAAGTGCCGGAAATCCTGCAGGCCGCGCAGGTCTATTCGCTGGACATGGGCGCCTTGTTGGCGGGCACCAAATACCGCGGCGATTTCGAACAGCGCCTGAAGGGCGTGCTCAAGCAGATTCGCGGCAATCCCGACGCCATCCTGTTCATCGATGAGATCCACACCCTGATCGGCGCCGGTTCGGCGTCGGGGGGCACGCTGGACGCGTCCAACCTCTTGAAGCCGGCCTTGTCTTCCGGGCAGCTCAAGTGCATCGGCGCGACCACCTATACCGAGTACCGCGGCGTCTTTGAAAAAGACCATGCGCTGTCGCGCCGTTTCCAGAAGATCGACGTGGCCGAACCCAGCGTCGAGCAAACGGTGCAGATCCTGCGCGGCTTGAAGAGCCGCTTCGAGGAGCACCACAGCGTGCGGTACTCGTCCGCCGCATTGTCAGCCGCTGCCGAATTGTCGGCCCGCTTCATCAATGACCGCCACCTGCCGGACAAGGCCATCGACGTGATCGACGAGGCCGGCGCCGCGCAGCGCTTGCTGCCGCGTTCCCGCCAGAAGAAGGTGATCGGCAAGGTGGACATCGAGAACATCGTGTCCAAGATTGCGCGCATCCCGCCGCAGTCCGTCTCCAACGACGACCGCAGCAAGCTGGCGACGCTGGACCGCGACCTGAAGACCGTGGTCTTCGGCCAGGACAATGCCATCGAAGCCCTGTCGGCCGCCATCAAGATGGCGCGTTCGGGCCTGGGCAAGCCGGAAAAGCCGATCGGCGCCTTTCTGTTCTCCGGCCCCACCGGCGTGGGCAAGACCGAAGTCGCGCGCCAGCTGGCGTTCACGCTGGGCGTGGAACTGCTGCGTTTCGACATGTCGGAATACATGGAGCGGCACGCAGTGTCGCGCCTGATCGGCGCGCCTCCGGGCTACGTCGGTTTCGACCAGGGGGGGCTCCTGACCGAGGCCATCACCAAGCAGCCGCATTGCGTGCTCCTGCTCGATGAAATCGAAAAAGCGCACCCGGATGTGTTCAACATCCTGCTGCAGGTCATGGACCATGGCACGCTGACCGACAACAACGGCCGCAAGGCGGATTTCCGCAACGTCATCCTGATCATGACGACCAACGCGGGCGCCGAAACCTTGAATCGTCCGTCCATCGGTTTCGCCAATTCGCGTGTGGTGGGCGACGAAATGGCGGAAATCCGCCGCATGTTCACGCCCGAGTTCCGCAACCGCCTGGACGCGATCATCCCGTTCGCGCCGCTGGACCGCGAAATCATCCTGCGTGTGGTGGACAAGTTCCTCATGCAACTGGAAGACCAACTGCACGAGCGTCGCGTGGAAGCCATTTTCACCACGGGGTTGCGCGAGCATCTCGCCAAGGAAGGGTTCGATCCGCTGATGGGCGCCCGCCCCATGCAGCGCCTCATTCAAGACACCATCCGGCGCGCGCTGGCCGACGAGTTGCTGTTCGGCAAGCTGGTCGATGGCGGCACGGTGACGGTGGACCTGGACGAGGAGGGCAAGGTCAAGCTGGACTTCGACGAGAACGGCAAGCCGCCTTCGTCGGATGCGCCTGACAAGCAGGAAGTCGAATTGGTCGACTAGGGTACTCAATGACCGCGGACCGCCAGCCGCTGATCGAGTGCGAACACTGCGCGAGCATCTATCGCCGGCATCAGCTTGAACCTGGAGAGACCGCCAATTGCGCCCGCTGCGGTGCCATTTTGTGGCGCTACAGCGGGCTTACTTTGTCCAATTGGCTGGCGCTCGCCATTTCCGCCCTCATCGTGTTCGGGGTGGCCAATGCCTATCCCGTCGCGTCCATGTCCGTGCAGGGCATGACTCAGCAAGCGTCCCTGCTGGACGCCATTTCCATTACCTGGCGCCAAGGGCATTGGGTTGTGGCCGTCATGACGGGCCTGGCCGGCTTCGCGCTGCCCATGTTGCAGCTGAGCGTGCTGCTGTGGGTGCTGGGGCCGCTATCGCGCGGACGCGAGCCCGCGGCCTTTCGCACGGCCATGCGCCTGTTGGGGGTGCTGCGGCCCTGGTGCATGGTTCCGGTATTCCTGCTGGGAGTGCTGGTGGCCGTGGTCAAGCTGGCCGGCATGGCGGCCGTGGCGCCGGGCATCGGGCTGGCCGCATTCGGCATTCTTACCATTCTGCTGACTATGCTGGGGCGCCTGTCGCCCCATGTGCTGTGGCGTTATGCCGAGTCGGTGGGCGTTGTGCCCGTGCACGTGCCGCAAGCGGGGCCCGACACCGTGCTGACCGGATGCCATGTCTGCGGCCAGGTGCAGGCCGTGCCGCGCGCGGGCGATCCGGAAGAAGAACACCATTGCGTGCGCTGCGACGCCCAGGTGCACTACCGCAAGCCCGACCATCTGGCGCGCACCTGGGCGCTATTGCTGGCGGCGGTGGTGTTCTACATCCCCGCCAATGTATTGCCGGTGATGCAGGTCAGTTCCGTACTGGGTGACAGCGCCCACACTATCCTCGGTGGCGTGGTCGAGCTCTGGGAAATGGGCTCCTGGGATATCGCGCTGATCGTATTCATCGCCAGTGTGGCGGTGCCCCTGACCAAGCTGTTGGCGCTTATCCTGCTGCTCTTGACGGAGCAATGGCGCAGCACCACCAACCTGCGTCCGCGCACGCGCTTGTATCAAATGGTGGAGTTCATCGGCCAGTGGTCGATGCTGGACGTTTTTGTCGTTATATTGCTGGCGGCCTTGGCCGATTTCCAGGGCTTGATGGAGATCAGCGCCGGCGCGGGCGCAGCAGCCTTCGGCGTGGTCGTGATCCTGACCATGCTGTCCGCCATGAGTTTCGACCTGCGCCGGAGCTGGGATCTTGAAGAACAAAGTGAAATAGAATCGCCACCGGTGGAGGGCGGGCGCCAATCGGCGCCTGTTGCCGGCAAGGAAATGGGCTAGGAAGCGCCGCGGCTTCCGTCCACGAACAAGGAAGAGTAGATGTCCGAGCAAGCACCCGGATCTGGTGAAGAGAAGTTCGCGTCACCGGCGATCTCGCGCAAGAAGAAGAGCCGGATTTCATGGATCTGGCTGGTGCCCATCGTGGCGGCCCTGATGGGGTTGTCGCTGGTCGTGCGGACCTGGATGCAGGCCGGGCCGGACATATCCATCTCATTCAACACGGCCGAAGGGCTGGAAGTCGGCAAGACCCAGCTGCGCTACAAGGACGTGAACATCGGCACCGTGAAGTCCATTGGCTTCAATGAAGACCGCAGCAAGGTGGTGGTGCAGGCCGAGCTGTCCAAGGACGTGTCGGACCTGGCGCGCGAAGGCACCAACTTCTGGGTGGTGCGCCCGCGTCTGGATGTGAGTGGCGTGTCCGGTCTGGGCACACTGCTGTCGGGCGCCTATATCGGCGTGGACGCCGTCGAAGGCAAGGATAGTTCCAAGAAGGCGACCAAGCTGCATTTCGAAGGTCTGGAAGTGCCTCCGGCCGTCACGCATGACCGGGCCGGCAAGCGTTTCAAGCTCAAGGCGTCCGACCTCGGGTCCCTGGATATCGGCTCCCCCGTGTATTTCCGGCGCATCAACGTCGGCCGCGTGATCGGCTACGCGCTCGACGAAACCGGCAAGGCCGTGAACGTGGAAGTATTCGTGGACGCGCCCAACGACAAATTCGTTACCCAGGGAACGCGCTTCTGGAACGCCAGCGGCGTCGATTTCAGCGTCAATGCGGACGGACTCAAAGTGCGCACGCAATCGCTGGTGTCGATGGCGGTGGGCGGCGTGGCATTCGAGCCCGTCCTGACCGCGCGCGATTCCGGCAAGCAGGCGCAGGCCGACGCGCAGTTCGACCTGTATGCGACCGAGGCTGCCGCCAAGGCCAACCCGGACGGCGAAGCCTTCCCCATCCGCATGCGCTTTGACCAGTCAATCCGCGGTTTGACGGTGGGCGCGCCCATCGACTTCAGCGGTATCACGCTGGGCAACGTCACCCAGATCAACATGGACTTCGATCCGGTGGCCAAGCGCTTCTATTCGCTGGTGGACGCCACCTTGTATCCGGAGCGCCTGGGCCGCGTGTTCGACGAAGTCCGCGAACGCGCCGTGAAGGACGGCGACGTTGCCGGCGGCCGTCTGCTGGGCGGCATGGTCAAGCACGGCCTGCGCGCGCAGCTGCGTACCGCCAATCTCCTGACCGGCCAGCTGTATGTGGCGCTGGATGATTTCCCCAACGCCAAGCCGGTCGAATTCAAGATGTCGGATCCCGCCATGATCCCGACGGTGCCCGGCAACCTGGACCAGCTGCAGCAGCAGATCAGCAATATCGTTGCCAAGATCGAGAAGATACCGTTCGACAAGATCGGAGAGGACCTGCGCACCACGCTGGCCAGTACCTCCAAGCTCATGAACCGCCTGGACAAGCAAGTCGCGCCGGAAGCGCAGAACATGCTCAAGCAGGCCAAGGAGTCCATGGCGCAGGTCAATGCGCTGCTGGCCTCCGACGCTTCCCTGCCGGTCAACACGGAGAAGGCGATGCAGGAACTGGGCCGCGCGGCTCGTTCGCTGCGGGCCTTGGCCGACTTCCTGCAAGCTAATCCCGAGGCCTTGTTGCGCGGCCGCGGCCCAGACCCGATCCCCGGCGCCGGTCCTGTCAGGAACTGATACCCATGAATAGACGCCCATTCCCCTGCGCCCGCCAGGCGAGCTCGAGTTCCGAGCAAACCCGTGCCGCGGGCAAGCGAGTCTCCCGTTTGCGCCCGGTCCTGTCGTTGCTGGCGCTGTCGGCAGCGCTGGCTGGCTGCGGCGCCTCCTCTCCGGTGCATTACCACACTCTGCAAGCGCCGGCCGCCCAGGCGCCAGCCGCCAGTGTGGCTCCGGCCAGCTTCCTGATCGAGGTGCAACCCGTCAATATCTCGACGCAGGCGGACCAACCCCAGTTGATGGTGCGCACTGGCGAGGGCAGCTTGTCGGCGCTCTATTCCGAGCGCTGGAGCTCGCCGCTGGGCGACGAGCTGCGCGGCGCCCTGTCGGATGCGTTGAAGCGCGAGCTGGGCGCGCTGGACGTGCAACTGGTCAAGCCGGGGCCGGGCGCCGCGGTCTGGCGGGTGCAGACCGACGTGCAGCGTTTCGAACTGGAGCCGGGACGCATGGCCCAGCTGGATGCAACCTGGCGTGTGCGGCCGGTCAATATGAAGGGGTCCGGCCTGCTGTGCCGCAGCGTGGTCACGGAATCGGTGACGGAAGACAGCGTGCCTGCGCTCATCGCCGCGCAACAGCGCGCGGTGGTCAGCCTGGCTGGCGCCATGGCTACGGCCATCCGAGGGCAAGCGCCGGGGGGCTCGGCTGCAGTCCAGATGCTGGGGTGCGCGGCGCTCAAGGATTAGCGCGAAAATTCCTTCTTGATCTCAAGTGGTTAACCTAGGGTTAACCATAGTGCAAACCAAGTTGCAACCTGTCTAGCATACGGTCCTACCCATGCTCGGTCTCCCGTGGACCCGGTATCACCATTGCCATGCGACAGGAAGCAATCTCTTATGGCCAGCACGACCCTAGGCGTTAAAGTCGACGACGCGCTCCGCGACCGGCTGAAGGCCGCCGCGCAAAAGCTCAATTGCACGCCCCACTGGCTGCACAAGCAGGCGATTCTTGCCTACCTGGACAAGATCGAGCGCGGCCACCTGCCTGCCGAGATGTCTCATCTGGGTATGGATGCAGGCGGCGACGACGAATCGGGCGAGGGCCATGCCACGCCCACGCCGCCGTTCTACGAATTCGGCCAGGACGTGCAACCGCAGTCGGTGTTGCGCGCGGCCATTACCGCGGCCTATCGGCGCCCCGAGCCCGAGTGCGTGCCCCTGCTGTTGGGCCAGGCCCGCATGCCCAACCTGGAAAAGATCCACGCCATGGCCGCCGACCTGGTCAGGAAGTTGCGCGGCAAGCGCAGCGGCGGTGGGGTAGAGGGACTGATCCAGGAATTCTCGCTGTCCAGCCAGGAAGGCGTGGCGCTGATGTGCCTGGCCGAGGCGCTGCTGCGCATTCCCGATCGCGCCACGCGCGATGCGCTGATCCGCGACAAGGTCGCCCGCGGCGACTGGAAGTCGCACATGGGCGGCTCGCAATCCCTGTTCGTCAACGCCGCCACCTGGGGGCTGATGATCACGGGCAAGCTGGTGGCCGTGAGCAGCGAGCAATCGCTGTCCAAGGCGCTGACCCGCCTGATCGGCAAGGGTGGCGAGCCGCTGGTGCGCAAGGGCGTGAACATGGCCATGCGCATGATGGGCGAGCAATTCGTGTCGGGGCAGACCATTTCCGAAGCGCTGGCCAACAACCGCAAGTTGGAGGCACGCGGCTTCCGCTATTCCTACGACATGCTGGGCGAGGCCGCGACCACGGCCGAGGACGCCGACCGCTATTACGCGTCGTACGAGCAGGCCATCCACGCGATAGGCAAGGCCGCGGCGGGTCGCGGAATCTACGAAGGCCCGGGCATCTCGATCAAGCTATCTGCCTTGCATCCGCGTTACTCTCGCGCCCAGCGCGAGCGCGTCATGGCTGAATTGCTGCCGCGCGTGAAGGCGCTGACCGTGCTGGCTCGCAGCTACGACATCGGCCTGAATATCGACGCCGAGGAGGCCGACCGCCTGGAAATATCGCTGGACCTGCTGGAGGCGCTTTGCTTCGAGCCCGAGCTGGACGGTTGGAACGGTATCGGCTTCGTGATCCAGGCCTACCAGAAGCGTGCGCCCTTTGTGATCGACTACGTGATCGACCTGGCCCGCCGCAGCCGCCATCGCGTAATGGTGCGCCTGGTCAAGGGCGCGTACTGGGACAGCGAGATCAAGCGCGCCCAGGTCGATGGCCTGGAAGGTTATCCGGTCTACACGCGCAAGGTCTACACGGATGTGGCCTACCTGGCCTGCGCCCGCAAGCTGCTGGGCGCGCCGGAGGCGGTGTTCCCGCAGTTCGCCACGCACAACGCCTACACGCTGTCGGCCATCTACCAGCTGGCGGGCCAGAATTACTACCCCGGCCAGTACGAATTCCAATGCCTGCACGGCATGGGCGAACCCTTGTACGACGAAGTAGTGGGCCCGTTGTCCCAAGGCAAGCTCAATCGCCCGTGCCGCATCTACGCGCCGGTGGGCACGCATGAAACCTTGTTGGCCTACCTGGTGCGCCGCTTGCTCGAAAACGGCGCCAACACGTCCTTCGTCAACCTGATCGGCGACGAGAGCATCCCGGTCGAGCAACTGGTGGCCGACCCGGTGGAAGCCGCCGCGCGCATCGTGCCGCTGGGCGCGCCGCACGAGAAGATTCCGCTGCCGCGGGAACTCTATGGCGATCCGCAGGAAGGCGCCCGGGCCAATTCGGCGGGCCTGGACCTGAGCAATGAACATCGCCTGGGATCGCTGTCCGCCGCCTTGTTGGCGAGCGCCGCGATGCCGTGGCGCGCCGGGCCCATGCTGGGTGAAGGCGAGGGGGCTTGGGATGCCGCCCGCGCCATCGAGGTTCGCAACCCCGCCAACCTGCGCGACGTGGTGGGCCACGTGATCGAGGCACAGGAAGCGGAGGCCGAGGCCGCGCTGCGTGCCGCCGCCAATACGGCGCCCATCTGGCAATCCACGCCGGTGACCGAGCGCGCCCAGTGCTTGCGCCGTGCCGCGCAATTGCTGGAAGAGCAGATGCAGACCTTGCTTGGCCTGATCGTGCGGGAGGCCGGCAAGTCGCTGCCCAACGCCATCGCCGAAGTACGCGAGGCCGTGGACTTCCTGCGTTATTACGCGGACCAGGCCGAGGCGGAGTTCAGCAACGATACGCATCGCCCGCTGGGCACTGTGCTGTGCATCAGCCCCTGGAATTTTCCGCTGGCCATTTTCACGGGCCAGGTGGCGGCCGCGCTGGCCGCCGGCAATACGGTGGTTGCCAAGCCCGCCGAACAGACGCCGTTGATCGCCGCGCAAGCCGTCGCCATCCTGCGCGCGGCCGGCGTGCCGGCCGGGGCCGTGCAGCTGCTGCCGGGCCGCGGCGAAACCGTAGGCGCGCAACTGGTTGCCAGCCCGAGCGTGCGCGGTGTGATGTTTACCGGATCCACCGACGTCGCGCGCATCATCGCCCGCACGCTGGCGGACCGCCTGGACGACGCCGGTCACACCATCCCGCTGATCGCGGAGACCGGCGGCCAGAACGCCATGGTGGTGGATTCCTCGGCGTTGTCGGAGCAGGTTGTGTTCGACGTGCTGACCTCCGCGTTCGATTCGGCGGGCCAGCGTTGCTCGGCGCTGCGCGTGCTGTGCGTGCAGGAAGACAATGCCGACCACGTGCTGACCATGCTGCGCGGCGCGATGCGCGAACTGAGCGTGGGCAACCCCGACCGCCTGTCCGTGGACGTGGGGCCCGTGATCGACACGGAAGCGCGCAATGGCATCCAGCGCCACATCGAGACGCTGCGCACGGCGGGCCACCGCGTCGATCAGGTGGAACTGAATGGCGAATGCCGCCATGGCACCTTCGTGCCGCCCACCATCATCGAAATCGACCATATCAGCGAACTGACGCGCGAAGTGTTCGGCCCCGTGCTGCACGTAGTCCGCTACAAGCGCGATGAGCTCGACGCCTTGCTGGACGCTATCAACGGCACCGGTTATGGCCTGACATTCGGCGTGCATACGCGCATTGATGAAACCATTGCGCACGTGACTGGCCAGGTCCACGCGGGCAACGTTTACGTGAACCGCAATATCGTGGGCGCTGTGGTGGGCGTGCAGCCCTTTGGCGGCGAATGCCTGTCCGGCACCGGCCCCAAGGCCGGCGGTCCGCTCTACATGTATCGCTTGCTGGGCACGCGCCCGGCTGGCTTGCCACCGGCCCTCGATGCGGCAGCGCCCTTGCCGCAGCGCATTGCGCTGCCGGGCCCGACCGGCGAAACCAATACTTATGTGGTCGAGCCGCGCGGCGCGGTGTATTGCGTGGCCGCCACCGAAGCCGGCGCGCGGGCGCAATGGTCGGTCGCCAGACTGACCGGCAACCATGCCTGGTTCGCGGACACGCCGGCGGCGCAGGCGCTGTTGGCGTCGCTGGACGCCAGCCAGCAGGAGCAGGCAGGCATTCTGGCCGATGACGAGGTCGACCAGGCGGACTATCAAGCCGTGCTGTTCGAAGGCGATGGCGACGCGCTGCGGGCGCTGAACCAGCGCATCGCGCAGCGTCCGGGGGCCATTCTGTCGGTGCATGGCCTCACGTCCGACGCGATCGCGGCGGGCGCCAGCTATGTCCCGGAACGCCTGCTGGCGGAGCGCTCCCTCAGCGTCAATACGGCAGCGGCGGGCGGCAACGCCAGCCTCATGACCATCGGTTGAGGCCGGCTGTGGGCAACCCTTGGGTATCCAAGGGTTATCTCCAATATCGGCCGGGGTTGCACTGGAAGCAAAATCCGGTCGCACCTCAAATCCGGAAGTCGCAACCCGGCTTCCGGATCTTGCAGAATTTGCAGGCGCAAGCTCCCGCTACATCGGGCTTGCAGTAGTGAAAAACCAAAAGCCTGGCTAAAAGCTCAGGTATAACAAGGTCTTAAGTCCGACACTCGGAGGATACCCATGAAGTTCCGCACCACTTTGAAGCTTCTCGCCGCCAGCATCGCCGCCGCCGGCATGGCCGCCTCCGCGCAGGCAGCCGACGTCAAGTTCGGTTTTGCCGCGCCGCTGACCGGTCCGCAATCGCACTATGGCGAAGACATGCAGAACGGCCTGAACCTGGCCCTGGAAGAAGCCAACAAGAAGGGCATCAAGGTCGACGGCGAAACCGCCAAGTTCGTGCTGGTGTCGCGCGACGACCAGGCGGATCCCCGCGTCGGTGTGCAGGTTGCCCAGCAATTGGTCGACCAGGACGTGGTCGGCATCCTGGGCCACTTCAACTCGGGTACGACGATCCCGGCTTCGCGCGTCTACCATGAAGCCGGCCTGCCCCAGATCGCCATGGCGACTTCTCCCGAATACACCAAGCAAGGCTACGAGACTACCTTCCGCATGATGACCAGCGACACCCAGCAGGGCGCCGCGGTCGGCAAGTTCATGGTGGAAAAGCTGAAGGCCAAGAAGGTCGCCATCATTGATGACCGCACCGCTTATGGCCAGGGCCTGGCTGACGAGGTCGAGAAGGCCGTCAAGGCGGCCGGCGGCCAGGTCGTGCGCCGCGAGTACACCACCGACAAGGCCAATGACTTCACCGCCATCCTGACCAACATCAAGGGTTCCGCTCCCGACGCCATTTTCTATGGCGGCCTGGACGCGCAATCCGGTCCCATGAAGCGCCAGTTGGCGACCCTGGGCCTGAAGGCGCCGCTGGTTTCGGGTGAAATGACCCGCAGCGATACCTTCATCAAGCTGGCGGGCGATGCCGCCGATGGCACCTACGCCTCGCTGGCCGGCGTGCCGCTGGACAAGATGGCCGCGGGCAAGGACTTCGAGCAGCGCTACCAGGCGCGCTTCAAGAAGGCGCCTGGCGTGTACGCGCCTTACGCCTACGATGGCGCGTGGAACATGATCTCCGCCATCGAGCAGGCCGGTTCCGCCAAGCCCGAGAAGTACCTGCCGGCCCTGGCCAAGCTGAACCGCAAGGGCGCGACCAGCGAGCACATCTCGTATGACGCCAACGGCGATTTGAAGGAAATCTCGGTCACCATCTACGAAGTCAAGAACGGCAAGTGGGAGATGGTTGAAACGATGGTCAGCCAAGCCAACTAAGGCGGTTGGACCCGGGCGGGAAGCCGGCTGCGCGCCGCGTCCCGCCCGCTTTGCAGCGTGCGCGCCGTCCGGCGCGCGCCACGCGCGGCGCCGTGGCAGGCCCGAGGGCCGCCACCGCGCGATTTTTCCAGGCTTATTCCGCGGCCCCTATGGATATCTTCATTCAACAACTGATTAACGGCGTCACGCTAGGCAGCGTGTACGCCCTGGTCGCCCTCGGCTACACCATGGTGTACGGCATCATCGGGTTGATCAACTTCGCGCATGGCGACGTCGTCATGATCGGCGCGATGGCAGCGACCACCATTGCCATTTCGCTGGTGGGCGGTGATCCCTCCACGTCCGCCTTCGTCGTGCTGGGCGTCGGCTTGCTGGTGTCCGTGCCGCTGTGCATGGCGGTGGGCTGGACCGCCGAGCGCGTGGCTTACAGGCCACTGCGCCGCGCGCCCCGCCTGGCCGCGCTGATCACCGCCATCGGCGTGTCCATCATCCTGCAGAACGTGGCCATGATGGGCTGGGGCCGCAACTACCTGAACTTTCCGCAGGTGCTGTCGCCGCAGGTGTTCGAGATCGGCGGCGCGCGCATGAGCTCGCTGCAGATCGCCATCGTGGTGATCGCCGCCCTGATCATGGGCGGGCTGCTGGCCGTGGTGCACAAGACGCGGCTGGGCACGGCGATGCGCGCCACCGCGCAGAACCGCGAAGTGGCCGGGCTGATGGGCGTGAATATCAACACCGTCATTTCGGCAGCCTTCCTGATCGGATCTGCGCTGGCCGCGGTGGCCGGCATGATGGTGGCGACCTACTACGGCGTGTCCCAATACACCATGGGCTTCATGCTGGGGCTGAAAGCCTTCACGGCCGCGGTGCTGGGCGGCATCGGCAATCTGGTCGGCGCCATGGCGGGCGGCCTGCTGCTGGGCATCATCGAATCCCTGGGCGCCGGCTACATCGGCGACCTGACGGGCGGCTTCCTGGGCAGCCACTATCAGGACGTGTTCGCGTTCTTCGTGTTGGTGCTGGTGCTGATCTTCCGTCCCTCGGGCCTGCTGGGCGAACGCGTGGGAGACCGGGCATGAGCACAACCCTGAAGAACAGCGGGTTCTCGACCCGCAACCTGATCGGCATCGCGCTGATCGGCGTGGTCCTGGCGGTGCTGCCGTTTGTCATCGGCATGGCCGGCCAGAGCTGGGTGCGCATCCTGAACTTCGCCTTGCTGTACGTGATGCTGTCGCTGGGCTTGAACATCGTGGTGGGCTTTGCCGGATTGCTGGACCTGGGCTACATCGCGTTCTATGCGGTGGGCGCCTACACCTGGGCGTTGTTGGCTTCGCCGCATTTCGGCCTGCACCTGCCGTTCTGGGCGATCCTGCCGATCGCGCTGGCGGTGGCGTGCCTGTTCGGCGTGCTGCTGGGGGCGCCCACGCTCAAGCTCAGAGGCGATTACCTGGCCATCGTGACCTTGGGTTTCGGCGAGATCATCCGGATCTTCCTGAACAACCTGAATGCGCCGGTCAACATCACCAACGGACCGCAGGGCATCAACCGTATCGACACCTTCAAGGTAGGCGAATTCGCTTTCGGCCGCACAGAGAGCCTGCTGGGTCTGCGCGTGACCGGGCCCGAAAAATACTACTACCTGCTGCTTGCCCTGACGTTGATCATCGTAGTGGTCTGCGTGCGCCTGCAGAATTCGCGCATCGGCCGAGCCTGGGAAGCGATTCGCGAAGACGAGATCGCGGCCAAGGCCATGGGCATCAATACCCGCAACATCAAGCTGCTGGCGTTCGCGATGGGCGCGTCCTTCGGCGGCGTGGCGGGCGCATTGTTCGCGTCGATGCAGGGCTTCGTCAGTCCCGAGAGCTTCTCGCTGATGGAATCCATCTCCATCCTGTGCATGGTGGTGCTGGGCGGCATGGGCCACATCCCGGGCGTGATCCTCGGGGCGTTGATCCTGGCGGCGCTGCCGGAGTTCCTGCGCGCAGTGGTCGAACCCGTTCAACACATGCTGTTCGGTGCCGTGGTGCTGGATCCCGAAGGCATCCGCATGCTGCTGTTCGGCTTGGCCATGGTGTGCGTGATGTTGTTCCGTCCTGCCGGCCTGTGGCCCTCGGCGGTGCGCAAGCGTGAACTGGCGACGAAGACCCAAGGAGGCGCGGCATGAGCAAACTGCTGCAAGCCCAAGGATTGGGCAAGCGCTTCGGCGGCCTGCAGGCGTTGTCGGACGTCAGCTTTGATATCGAGCAGGGGGAGATCTACGGCCTGATCGGTCCCAACGGCGCGGGCAAGACCACGCTGTTCAACGTGCTTACGGGCCTGTACATCCCGGAAGAGGGCAACTGCACTTTCAACGGCGAATCCATGACCGGCAAGAAGCCGCATGAAGTCGCCTATGCGGGGCTGGCGCGCACCTTCCAGAACATCCGGCTGTTCGCCAACCTGAGCGCCATCGAGAACGTGATGATCGGCCGCCACATGCGCACGCGGTCCGGCGTGTTCGGCGCCGTGCTGCGCACGCGCGCCACGCGGGCCGAAGAGGCCGCGACGGAAGCGCGGGCTCAGGAGTTGCTGGACTATGTCGGCATCGGCCATCGCGCCAACGACGTCGCGCGCTCGCTTCCCTATGGCGACCAGCGGCGCCTGGAAATTGCGCGCGCCCTGGCCACCGATCCCAAGTTGCTGGCGCTGGACGAACCGGCGGCAGGCATGAACGCGTCGGAAACCGTGGTGTTGCGCAAGCTGGTCGAGAAGATCCGCGCCGACGGCATCACCGTGCTGCTCATCGAGCACGACATGAAGCTCGTCATGGGCCTGTGCGACCGCGTGCTGGTGCTTGAATACGGCAAGGTGCTGGCCATGGGCAAACCCGCCCAGGTGCAGCGCGATCCCAAGGTCATCGAAGCGTATCTGGGCGCCGGCGCTGCGCAGGATCCGCAGATTCATCAGGAGCGCCCGGCATGACGGCAGCATCCCAACCCCTACTGGAATTACGGGGCCTGCAGGTCTCTTACGGCGGCATCCGCGCGGTGCGCGGCATCGACCTGCGTGTGGACGAAGGCGAGCTGGTCTGCCTGATCGGCGCCAACGGCGCCGGCAAGAGCACCACGTTGCGCGCTATCTGCGGACTGGTGCCGCTGGCAGGCGGTGAAGTGGTTTACGCGGGCCAATCCGTCGGCGGGCAGAAATCGCACGAGCTGGTGCGGCGCGGCCTGGTGATGGTGCCGGAAGGGCGTGGCATCTTCGGCCAGCTCACCATCGAGGAAAACCTGGCGATGGGGGCCTACATCCGCCGCGATGCGGCCCAGATCCGCCAGGACACCGACCGTGTCTTCACGCTGTTCCCGCGCCTGGCCGAGCGTCGCAAGCAGGCGGCCGGCACGTTGTCCGGCGGCGAGCAGCAGATGGTGGCGATGGGCCGCGCGATGATCGCGCGCCCCAGGCTGCTGTTGCTGGACGAGCCCTCGATGGGCCTGGCGCCGCTGATGGTGGAGAAGGTCTTCGAAGTGGTGCGCACCATCGCCAGCGAAGGCGTCACCATTCTGCTGATCGAGCAGAACGCGCGCCTGGCATTGGAAAACAGCCATCGCGGCTACGTGATGGAGTCCGGCGAGATCATCCTGTCAGGTCCCGCCGGCGACATGTTGCACGATCCCAAGGTGCGTGCGGCCTACCTGGGTGAGTCGGAGTAGGGCGGGGCCGGGATCTTCTGGGCGGCAGGGCTTCGAGCTTGCGGATGTCAGGGTTCTTTAGCCGCCGAGGCTGCCCTGCGCCATTCCGATGCTCGCCCCGGCGGGGCTGCGCTTCGTATGGCTCCGGGGTCCTCGGCTGACAGTCGCGCAATGCGCTGGTTTTAGACCGCGTTCATGGGCAGATGCCGTGAGGCGGCGGCCGGGCGGAGGGATCCGAAGCGCAGCCCCATTGGGGCGAGCATCGGAATCCCGCAGTCCGGACGTCGGCGGCGCAAGAACCCTGTCTCATAAGAAGGAAGTGCGGGGCGGCAGGGCTTCGAGCTTGCGGATGTCAAAGTTCTTTAGCCCGCCGAGGCTGCCCTGCGCCATTCCGATGCTCGCCCCGCTGGGGCTGCGCTTCGTATGGCTCCGGGGTCCTCGGCTGGTAGTCGCCCCATACGTTAGTCTTGGACCCCGTTCATGGGCAGGTGCCATGAGCCGGTGGCTGGGCGGAGGGATCCAAAGCGCAGCTCCATTGGGGGGGGCATCGGAATCCCTCAGTCCGGACGTCGGCGGCGCAAGAACCCTGTCTCATAAGAAGGAAGTGCGGGGCGGCAGGGCTTCGAGCTTGCCGATGTCAGTGTTCTTTAGCCCGCCGAGGCTGCCCTGCGCCATTCCGATGCTCGCCCCAATGGGGCTGCGCTTCGTATGGCTCCGGGGTCCTCGGCTAGCGGTCGCGCAATGCATTGGTTTCGGACCGCGTTCATGGGCAGATGCCATGAGCCGGTGGCCGGGCGGAGGGATCCGAAGCGCAGCCCCGCCGGGGCGAGCATCGGAATCCCGCAGTCCGGACGCCGGCGGCGCAAGAACCCCCAGCCTTGCGAAACCAAACGCCAGCGATTCAGCCTAAGATGCCCTAAGCCGGTGCGCGTTCACGGTCTACGGCCGCGACCACGCCGGCGTCTATCAGCGCATCGATTTCCTGTTCTCCGTAGCCGAACTCTCCCAGGATGGCGATGCTGTCCTCGCCCAGGCGCGGCGCCGCGCGATGATACTGGGCGGGTGTGGCCGACAGCTTCACGGGCATGCCCACGGTGCGCACCTTGCCGGCCACCGGGTGATCCTGTTCCACCACCATGCCGCGTGCCAGCGTCTGCGGATGCGACAGCGCCTGCGCGATCGAATGCACCGGCCCGGCGGGCACGCCGGCCTCGTCGAAAACGTCCAGCCATTCCTGCGCGCTGCGCGTCTCCAGGATGGCCGACATCTCTGCCACCAGTTCGTCGCGGTTATTCATGCGGTCGCGGTTGCGGGCGTAGCGCGGATCGTCCGCCCACTGCGGCTTGCCCAGCGCCTGCGCGATGCGCTGCCAGTTCTTCTCGTTGGCGCCGCCGATGATGATCCAGTCGGTGGCCGTGGGGAAGGCCTGGTAGGGTGCGCTGAGTACGTGCGCAGAGCCCGTGGGGCCGGGCGAAACCCCGCTGCCGAAATAGATGGCGGCGTGCCAGTACAGCTGCTGCAGGCTGGCTTCGAGCAGGGAAGTTTCTACGATCTGGCCTTCGCCGGTGCGTTGCTTGTGCTGGTAGGCCGCGAGCACGCCGAATGCCGCCAGCAGGCCAGCGTTGATATCTGCGACGGAGTTGCCGGTGCGCAGCGGCGGCCCGCCCGGTTCGCCGGTAATCGCCATCAGGCCGGAAAAGCCTTGGGCCACGAGATCGAAGCCGCCTTTATCGGCGTACGGGCCGGTGGTGCCGTAGCCCGATACCGCGCAGTAAATGAGGCCGGGATTTTCCTGGCGCAGCGTGTCGTAGCCCAGACCCAGCTTTTCCATCGTGCCTTTGCGGAAGTTCTCCGTCACCACGTCGGCGTCGCGGATCATACGCAGCAGGACCTTTTTGCCTTCCGGGTGCTTCAGGTCCAGCGCGATGGCGCGCTTGTTGCGGTTGAGCATGAGGTAAGGCGCCGAGATGCCGTTGATTTGCGGATCGCGGTACTGGCGTGAATCGTCTCCGCCATCGAGCTTTTCGACCTTGATGACGTCGGCGCCCATGTCGGCCAGCATCATGCCGCAGGTTGGACCGGCCATGATCTGCGACAGCTCGATCACGCGCATGCCGGTGAGCGCGCCGGCGGGGCGCTGGGTATCGTTGTCCATGAATCCTCCTAGTTTGCGTTCAGCGGGCATTGAATTGCGGCTTGGCCTTGGCCAGGAAAGCCTGGTAGCCCGTGCGGAAGTCCTCGGTGTCGAAGCAGTCGAAGGCTTCATCGCGATCCGCGTCCGAGAGCGCCTTGCCGCTCACCAGGTTGCGGATGAACTTCTTGTGCCAGCGCGCGACCAGCGGCGCGCCATCGGCGATGCGGCGGGCGGCGGCCCGGGCTTCCTCGGCAACCTGGGCGTCGGGCGCCACGCGAGTGACCACGCCCAGGCGCAAGGCTTCCTGCGCATCGAAAATCGTGCCCTCCAGCAGCACTTGCAACGCGGCGGACGGACCGACCAGGCGCACCAGCGGCGCCAGTTCGGAATACGACATGACCAGGCCAAGATTCTTGATGGGCACGCCGAAACGCGAGCTCTCGCCGCAGATGCGGATATCCGCCAGGCTGGCTATCTCCATCCCGCCGCCCACGCAGATGCCATGGATCTGCGCCACCACCGGGTGGCGGCAATTGCCGATGGCCTCTATGGTTCGGCGCATGACGGCGCCGTACTCGACAGCCTGGCGCTTGTTGCTGCGCGCGGTCTCGAATTCACTGATGTCGTTGCCCGGCGAGAAGGCCTTCTCGCCCGCGCCGCGCAACAGCACGCAGCGCACGCTGTCGTCGGCATCCAGGTCCAGAAAGGTGTCGCCCAGCAGCCGCCAGCTGTCTATGGTGAAGGCGTTGAGCTTTTCCGGGCGGTTCAGCACCACGGTCACGATGTCGCCTTCGCGCTGGCGCAGGATGGGGGAGGAGTCGGGGGTGGGAGTAGCGCTCATAGTGTTCCTTTGCATGGGCGGGGGCGGGCCCCCGCCGGGTCGCTGCGGGTTACTGCTTGCTCAGGCCCAGGCTGGCGGTGAGCTTGCCGTACTTGCTCCATTCGTCTTGCACATAGCTTGCGAAGGCCGCGGGATTGGCCGGTCCGCCGCCCAGTTCCATGCCCTGGTCGGCCAGCTTGGCCTTGATATCGGGGTCGGCCAGCGTCTGGCTTAGGGCTTGATCAAGCTTGTCCAACACTGGCTTGGGCAGCTTGGCCGGAGCCAGCACGGCGTACCACTGCACGATGTCCAGGCCCTTGATGCCGGACTCGGCCAGCGTGGGCACGTCGGGCAGGCGCTTGCTGCGTTCGGTGCTGGTCACCGCCAGCGGCCGCAGCTTGCCGGCCTGAATCTGGTTGATGGCGCCCGGCAGGGTGTCGAAGTTCATGTCCACGCTGCCGCCCAGCAGGTCCGTCATGGCCTGGCCGCTGCCTTTGTACGGCACGTGCTCCATGCTGACGCCGGCAATCTGCGAAAAGCGCGCGGCGCTAAGGTGCTGCGGGCTGCCCATGCCGGAAGACGCATAGGTCAATTGCTTGGGTTTGGCGCGGGCGTCGTCCACCAGGTTCTGCACGCTGGCGTAGCTGTGCTTGCTCGGATTGACCACCAGTACGTTCGGTACGGAGCCGATGTAGCGCACCGGCGTGAAATCCTTGATCGGGTCGACGCTGGACTGCACGACATAGGGCGCGGCGACGGTGGATTGCATATTGGCGAGCAACAGGGTGTAGCCGTCGGGATCTGCCTTGGCTACGAAGTCGGCCGCGATCAGGCCGGAGGCGCCAGGCTTGTTCTCGACCACGACTTGCTGGCCCAGCAGCGAGGACAGGCGGGCGGACAGGATCCGGGCCGACACGTCCGTGCCGCCGCCGGGCACGAAACCGACGATCAGGCGTACAGGTCTTTCCGGCCATTTCGAGGCGTCCTGCGCCAGGGCTGGGCTGGCGGCGGCAAGGCCGGCGGACAGCGCCAGGGCGCCGGTCCAGGCGCGAGCGTGCTTATGCATATGGGTCTCCTTGGTGGATGTAAGCCTGCCCGCGTGTTGCTTGCTCTATGATGGGGTCAGGTTGGTATTCCTTTGGTGTTTGGTATACCAGATACAAAAAATAGTCGATTTAGCGAGTGCGAACAACTCATGGCTAACCCTGAAGTTATGGACCAGTCCGTCCCCGATTTGGCCATCCATCACCCGACGCTGCCCGCCGTAGTGGCCGAAAAACTGCGGCAGCTCATCATCGACGGCACCTTCAAGCCGGGCACCTGGTTGAACGAGCGGGATCTGTGCGATCAATTGAAGATTTCGCGCACGCCGCTGCGCGAGGCCTACCGCATGCTGGCCTCGGACGGCCTGGTGACCCTGCAGCCCAAGCGCGGGGCAATGGTGATCGAGCTGTCGGCCGATGACATCGAAAACATTTTCGACGTGCTGTCGGTGCTGGAGGGGTTGGCGGTGCGCAGTGCCGCCGAGCGCGCGACGGACGCGGAACTGGCGCATATCGCGCGATTACACGCGCAGATGCTCCAGGGGTATGAGCAGCGCGACATACGCGCGTACTTTGCGGCCAGCATGGGCACGCATATCGCCATCAACCGGGCCGCGCACAACCCCGCGCTGACCCATTCCTACGACCGGCTGAACCTGCAGGTGCAGGCGCTGCGCTACAAATCCAACTTCGACATCGATGAATGGACGGCGGCGGTGGCCGACCACGAGGCTTTCGTGCGTGCGCTGATGCAGCGTGACGGCGAACTTGCGGAGTCCCTCATCCGCAAGCATGTGGGCAGCAAGAAGACCTACAACCTGCGTGGCCGCGCGGGCGGCGCGCCCAAGGCCTGAGCGTCCACCCGCGTGCGCGCCGACGCGTTCAGGCCGGCTGCGGCACCACGCGCTTCCTGCCTATCATCAGCGCGATGACGGCGGCAGCCAACCCCGTCATGCCGGAGATGACGAAGGCCATGAGATAGCTGCCTTGGGCTTCGCGCACGGCGCCGGCCATCCAGGCGGCGCTGGCGGCGCCCAGCTGGTGGCCGGCGACGATCCAGCCGAACACGATAGAGGCGTCGCGTTCGCCGAAGGCTTCGGTGGTCAGGCGCAGCGTAGGCGGTACGGTGGCGATCCAGTCCAGGCCGAAGAAGATGGCGAAGATCGACAGGCTATAGAACGAAAAGTCCGAATAGGGCAGGTAGATCAGCGACAGCCCCCGCAGACCGTAGTAGACGAACAGCAGCTTGCGGGGATCATAGCGGTCGGTCAGCCAGCCGGAAGCAGTGGTGCCGATCAGATCGAATATGCCCATCAGGGCCAGCAGGCCGGCGGCCTGCACCTCGGGCATGCCATGGTCGCCGCAAAGCGCGATCAAGTGCGTGCCTACCAGGCCGTTGGTGGTGAAGCCGCACACGAAGAAGGTGGCGAACAGGAACCAGAAGGTACGGGTACGGGAGGCCCGCGCCAGCGCGCCGAAGGTGGCGGTCAGCATGCCGGTGCGCGGCGCGGCCGGCGCGGGCGGCGCATGGGGATCGCTGCCGAAGGGCACAAGCCCCACGCTGGATGGACGGTCGGGCACCAGCCACCATGCCAGCGGCACCAACGCCGCCGCCGCGGCCGCCACGGCCCACACTACCCGGGTCCAATCGCCCGACGAGGCCAGCGCTGCCAGAACCGGCAGGAACACCAGCGTGCCGGTAGCAGAACTGGCGGTCAGCAGTCCCATCATCACGCCGCGATGCTTGGTGAACCAGCGGTTGACGACCGTCGCCCCCAGCACCACCGCGACCGCGCCGGAGCCCAGCCCCGAGAACACGCCCCAGGTAAGCAGCAGGTGCCAGGACTGGGTCATGAAGGCGCTGGCGGCGCTGGACGCCGCCATCAGCGCCAGCGCGCTGATCAGCACCCGGCGCAAGCCGAAACGTTCCATCGCGGCGGCGGCGAAAGGCCCGACCATGCCGTACAGGAAGATCCCGACAGCGGCCGCCAGCGAGATGGTGCTGCGGCTCCAGCCAAACGCTTCTTCCAGGGGAACCAGAAGCACGCTGGGTGAAGAGCGCAGGCCGGCGGAAACCAGCAGGGACAGGAAAATCACCGCGACGACGACAAAAGCGTACTTTTGGCCGGCGCGCCGGAAAGGGACGGGAGGGTGGGCTATACTCATGTTACTGACCGGTACGTAATGGGGTTTGCGAATAGTACGTACCGGTCAGTAACATCGTCAAGCGATTTTTCGTCGCATCCGTCATCCGGAAAAGGAGCCCATCTATGGCCAGCAAGACTACTGCCGCGGCCCGGCCCGCCTCCAAGCCGCCGCTGGCGGCCGAGCGCATCCGCAAGACCGCGCGGGAGATGTTCTATCGGGACGGCATCCGGGCGGTGGGCGTGGACGCCATCGTCAACGAGGCAGGGGTGACCAAGCCCAGCCTGTACCGCAGCTTTTCGTCCAAGGATGAGCTGGCGGCGGCGTATCTGCGCGATTACGACGCCGAGTTCTGGGCGCGTTTCGATGCCGCGTGCGCGGCGCACCCCGGCGACCCTCGCGCCCAAGTCCTCGATTATCTGTCCGGCCTGGGCGCGCGCGCGGTACAGAACGGGTATCGGGGCTGCGGCCTGACCAATGCGGCGGTGGAGTATCCCGAAGCGGGGCATCCCGCCCGCGCGGTGGCGGTGGAACACAAAGCGGAACTGCGCCGGCGTCTTGCGGCCATGGCAGCGGAAATGGGGGCGGCCGACCCCGAAGCGTTGGGCGACGGCCTGTTGTTGCTGTTCGAGGGCGCCTTCGTCTCCAGCCAGCTGTTTGGCGAAGGCGGGCCTGCCGGCCGCGTCGCGCAGATGGCGGACAAGCTGATCCAGGCGCATCTGGGGGTTCCCGGCGTATCCACCGCTCCAGGCGCGGCGCGGGACTGAAGGGCCCGCCGGCACCAGGCTGGTGCACGCGATAGTGCGTACCTGCACCATTTTTGGTGTTTGTACCCATTGCGCAACGCACAAAAAAATGGTTGAAGATTTTTATTGCGGCGCAGCAAGCGCGGGTCTAAGATGGACTCGTGTTGTTCCACATCGCTTTCTCAAGGAGAGAACCATGAGCGATACCGCGCTGAAGAATGCCCGCATGTCGGATGAGCTGGAACGTACCCTGATCCGTGACGCCATCGTTGCGGAAAGCCTGTCCGGCCATGCCTCCGGTTCGCGCTGGCTGCGCCTGAAAGTGCGTCTGTCCGCTTTCGGCGGCGCGGTGGGCGAGGTGCTGCATGACATGGACGCCGGCCGCCGCCAGCATCCGGTGGTCTCTGCCTACCATTGATGGGTCCCAGTGCGATGCGCACACCGCATCGCGAGCAAAAGCGCCGGCCATGCAGCCGGCGCTTTTTCATTGTGCCGGCATTTTCTCTTCCAGGATTTCGCGCAGGCACACAATGAATTGCCGCGCGGCAGGCGTCAGCTCGCTGCCGCGGCGGTGTATGACGCACACCTGCAGGATCGGCAGTGGATCTTCAGGCTCCAACAGGCGGATGCCCAACTTGCCGAAGACGGCTTTTGCCAAGGGCTCGATGAACAGCCCGATATGATCCGTCTGTGACACCAGGGCCAGCGCGGCGCTGAGCGAATCTCCCTGCACTACGCGGCGCGGCACGGGCAAGTCCAGGGCCGCGAACAGCCGGGTCGTGGCCGAGAGCGGATCGCCGCCATCGCCGGGCAGGGCCCATTCGGCATCCAGCAGGTCACGGATCGAGCGGCGGTTGCGCAACGGATGTTGCTTGCGCATGCCCACCACCAGCCGGACCGGAAACAGCGGCAGGCAGATGAACTCGTCCTGCAGCAACTCCGGATCCGCATGCATGACCGCGAAATCGACCTGCGGTTCGCGCAGCCGCGCAAGCATGCCGGCGGGACCGGCTTCGCTGACGTGCAAGGACACCCCAGGCCGCCGTTCGCGCAGCCGCTGGAATGCCGGCACGAACAGCGTTTGCGCAAACGCCGCGCTGACCGCCATGCGCACCTGGCCGGCATTGCCGTCGCGCAGCTGGGCGACTTCCTCGCGCGCGCGCCGCAGGTCATCAAGCAGCAGGCGGGCTCTGGGCAGCAGAGCTGCGCCGCAGTCGGTCAGTTGAATGCCCTTGACGCTGCGTTCCACCAGTGGCGCGTCGAGCTCGCGTTCCAGCTCGCGCACGATCTTGGTCACCGCAGGCGCTGAAACGCCCAGGCTGCGCGCGGCCGCGCGTATGCTGCGCTGGGTGGCGACGGCGACAAAGGCGTGCAACTGGTTGGGCTTCATGGGTGGGCACGCTTTATATGTAAACCTAATGGAACCGATGATAAGAGAATTTTGGCTTTTCGGTTTACATAGCCCTCCCTAGAATGCGCGTGAGAGCGTATGCGCCGGCGTCCCGAGATTAGCGGAGTCGGTGGAACACGCGCCCCGTGGGATATTGGGATGGGTATGGATCTTTTGGCGGCGATGCGGATTTACGTGCGCGTCGTCGAACGCGAGACGATGTCGGGCGCCGCCCGCGACCTGGGCATGGGCCAGCCGGCCGTCAGCGAACGCATCGAGAAACTGGAGCGGTTCCTGGGCGCCACTTTGCTGCTGCGCACGGGGCGCGCCCTGAAGTGCACGGAAGCGGGCAGGGTCTTTTACGAGCGAAGCCAGGGCCTGTTGGCTGGCGCCGCAGAGGCGGCCGAGGCTGTCTGGTCCGCGAACCAGGAGATCGGCGGCACGCTGCGGATTGCCGCCGCGCACTGTTATGGCGAGAAAGTCGTGGTGCCGACGATCATCGCGGCGCGAACCGAACACCCTGGCTTGCTGGTGGACCTGGTCCTGAACGACGACCTCGTGGACCCGGCGGTGGAAGGCGTCGATCTGTCCATCCGTCTTGGCAGCGCAGGGGACGGGCGCTATCTTGCATATCCATTAGGCGAGGTGGATAGCGTGCTGGTCGCGGCGCCGGAGTACCTGGATCGCTGCGGCCGGATCGCCAGCGGGGAGGACCTGGCCGGGCATCCGTTCATTCGGGTCAAGGACACCTTTCCGAACGGGGTCCTGCCCATGCTGGACGGTGCAACGGGCAGCGCCGTGTTTGCACCAATCCGCACTGCCGTCACCACTACTCACTGGCGCGCGATGTACGACATTATTCTGGGCGCGGGCGGGATAGGCGTTGTCCAGCAACCGGCCTGCGCCGCCGAACTGGCATCCGGCAGGCTGGTGCGCCTGTTGCCGGACCACGGTCTGCGCGCATTGCCGGTGACCGCGCTGGCGCCGGCGCAACGACCGCTGCCGCGCAAGACGCGCGCCATGATCGGCATGCTGCGCCAGGCCATCGCGTCACGTCCGGCCGGGGCGGCGGCAGCGGGACTTCGCGAAGCTGCCCGCTTGCCCCGGCTTCAGACCAACATGTCCGCCACCAGATAACCGTCCAGCAGCAGGATGCCGACCGTGGCCGCGACCGCGGCCCAGGCCCAGCCGCCGTGCAACACATACTTGCCCATCAGGCTTTTACGGCAGGCCAGCAGTACCAGGGGGCCCAGCGCGAAGGGCAGAGCCAGGCTCAGGATCACCTGGCTCAGTACCAGCAAGCCGTCCGGGTCCTGGCCGCCCGTGAACGCCAGCAGCCCAATGGCTGCCGCTCCTGCCACCAGACGCGTGGCCAGGGCGCGCCGGCGGTCGGACCAGCCACTGCGGACCTGGAAGCCGTTGGACAGGATGCGGCCGGCCAGCACGCCGGTGATGGTGGAGCTCTGTCCGGCAGCGTAAAGCGCGATTGCAAACACGATGGCTGCGCCCACGCCCAGCGTCTGGCCGATGACGGCGTGCGCGTCGTCCAGGCTCCCGACGATGATGCCCGAACCGGAAAGCGAGGCGGCCGCGACGATCATGATGGCGGCGTTGATCAGCATGGCCACGCTCAAGGACACGATGGTGTCGTTGCGCGCGACGCGCATGGCGATGTCGCGCGCGACCGGCGGCAAATGCTGGGCGCGCTGGGCGAGCGAGCCGGAATGCAGGTACAGGTTGTGCGGCATCAGGGTGGCGCCCAGGATGCCCAGGGCGATCAGGAAACCCTGCGGGTCGCGCAATGCGCGGCCGGTCTGCGTGACGCCGTGCGCCACCTCGGTCCAGGCGGGGTGTGCCTTGAACAGCAGGAACACGAAGGACAGGGCGACCACCGAAAGCAGCAGGGCGATGAAACGCTCGTGCCGGTCCGCGTTGCCGCGGGTCAAGGCCAGCACCGCGAAGGTGCCAACCCCGGTGGCTGCCACGCCCGCGATCAGCGGCAGGCCGAACAGCAGGCGCAACGCAATCGCGCCGCCGATGAGTTCCGCCAGGGCCGTTGCCAGGATAGCCGCCTCGCCGGCCAGCCAGGCGGTTCGGGCCAGGCGCGGGGACAAGTGGCGCGCTGTCAGCGTGGCCAGGTCCTGCCCGGTGGCCAGTGCGACGCGGGACACCAGGATCTGAAAGCCGAGGGCCAGCAGGGCCGAGGCGACGACGACCAACAGCAGGCCGTAGCCGAAACCGCTGCCGCCCGCGATATCGGTCGCCCAGTTGCCCGGGTCGATGTAGCCCACGGCTACCAGGATGCCCGGGCCCGCGATGCGGCGCAGTCCCGCCGACACCTGGACGTCCTGCGCCAGCGCGGTCCTGCCGCTGGATATCGCGTAGATGAATTGCCCCATGCTTGCTCCTGAGAATGATTCTCATCATCCGCTTGGTAGGCGAGCCCGTCAAATTGATTTTGGACAAACAGGGGATAGGGCGGCCCAATGGCGCCGCCTTGCCAGACGGGCCACGGGCCGGGGCGTGATCAGGACTTGAGCTTGGCGTCCATGGAGATCTTGGCGTTCAGCACCTTGGATACGGGGCATCCTTTTTCCGCCTTGCGGGCGGCATCCTCGAAGGCTTGCGCACTGGCGCCGGGGATGACGGCCTCGACGGTCAGGTGCACGGCCGTGATGGCAAAGCCGTCGTCCACCTTGTCCAGCGTGACCTCGGCCTTCGTGTCCAGGCTTTCCGCGACCATGCCCGCCTCCGAGAGGATATTGGACAAGGCCATGGTGAAGCAGCCGGCGTGCGCCGCGCCCAGCAGTTCCTCGGGGTTGGTGCCAGGGGTATCTCCGAAACGGGTATTGAAGCCGTAGGCCTGGCTCTTGAGCGCGCCGCTCTGCGTGGAGATCGTGCCTTTGCCGGTCTTCAGATCGCCCGACCAGTGGGCGGTTGCAGTTTTCTTCATGCGTGACTCCTGTGAAAGGGCCGCGCCCGTCGCGAGCGCGGCCGGTGTGGAGGGGCGCGAGCCGCCGGCGGGGGCGGGGCGCGATGCCTGGGATGGCATCGACGATGATACGGCCGGCCAGGGCTCACGGCGCGGAAAGCGACTGCGCGTAACGGCAAGCCGATGTAACCGCGCGTCGCGAGCGGGGTTCTTGATGTGGGTCGCGAAGCGGCTCGCACCCATGAGGCAAAATACGGGCATCTGCTTAAACTTTGCCGAGAACCGCTGTTATGTCTCTTAAGCTTGTCCGCTATGCCTGCGCCGTGGCGCTGCTCGCCCCCGCGTTGTCCGTCCAGGCCGAAATCGTAATCGGCGTGGATGTGTCCACGACCGGCCCGGCCGCCGCCATCGGCATCCAGACCAATAACGCGATCCGTCTTTGGCCCGCCACGCTGGGCGGTGAGCCCGCGCGCTATGTGGTGCTGGACGACGGCACCGACGTCAGCCGGGCGGTGAAGAACATGCGCAAGCTGACCTCGGAAGACAAGGTCGACGCCATTGTCGGGCCCAATACCACGGCCGCCGCCCTGGCGGGCCTGGATGTACTGGCCGAGACCGGCACCCCCATGATTGCGCTGGCCGCGTCCAGCGTCATCGTCGAGCCGCTGTCGGATCCGAAGCGCGCCTGGGCCTTCAAAATGCCGCAGAACGATTCGTTGATGGCCACCGCGCTGGTTGCGGATATGAAGAAGAAGGGCCTGAAGAACGTGGCCTTCATTGGATTCGCGGATTCCTACGGGGACAGCTGGTGGAAGGAATTCACCGCTGCCGCCGGGACCGACCTGACCATCGTCGCGCAAGAGCGCTTCCAGCGCACGGACGCCTCAGTGGTCGGGCAGGTGCTGAAGGTCATTGCCGCCAAGCCGGACGCAGTACTGATCGCCGGCGCGGGCACGCCGTCCGCCCTGCCGCAGAAGACGCTGCTGGAACGCGGCTATACGGGCGCCATCTACCAGACCCACGGCATCGGGACCCTGGAATTCCTGCAGGTCGGCGGCACGGATGTGGAAGGCACCTTGTTCCCGACGGGCCCTGGCGTGGTGGCACGCGAACTGCCGGACGACAACCCCGTAAAGAAGGTCGCGGTGGCTTTTGCCGACAAGTACGAAGCGCGTTACGGCGCCAACACGTTGACGCAGTTTGCGGGTGACGCCTACGGTGCCTGGGTGCTGCTGGACTCGGCGGTGGCTCGCGCGCTGAAAACCGGCGCCAAGCCCGGTACGGCGGAGTTCCGCGTGGCGTTGCGGGATGCGTTGGAAAACACGCGTGACCTGGTCGTGCCCAATGGTGTGCTGAACATTTCCAAGGACAATCATCAAGGCTTCGATGAACGCGCCCGTGTCATGGGCGTGGTCAAGAATGGCCGCTTTTCCTACGCGGAATAAGCGGGGACATATCTCCCTACTGTTTGTAACCTGTCCTGACGCCCCATAGGGGCCGGGGCATGAAAAGCAGGCTTGAGCCTGCTTTTTTTGGGTCATATCATTCGTATCGAAATCATTTAATGGCGTATTATTTTTGGTGAACACATATACCTCGAAATAAATATAGGAGAAACTGCCATGAGCCTGATCCGATCCAGACGTTTGCTGGCCGCCTTGAGCCTGGGTGTGTTGGCGGCATGTTCCGACTCCGGATCCGACAAGGCTGCGCCGGCCGCGAACGCGCCGGCTGCCGGATCCACCCTGGACGCCGCCAAGGCCGCGGGCAAGATACGCATCGGCTACGCCAATGAAGCGCCTTTTGCCTATATGGACAGCAAAGAGGCCAAAGTCACCGGGGAATCCGTGGAGATTGCCCGAGTGGTGCTCAAGCGCATGGGCATCAATGAAGTGGAGGGCGTTCTCACTGAATTCGGCTCCCTCATTCCGGGCTTGCAGGCCAAGCGTTTCGACGTCATCGCGGCGGGTATGTACGTCACGCCCGAACGTTGCCAGCAAGTGGCATTCTCGGATCCCACGTATGGGGTCGGCCAGTCCTTCCTGGTCAAGCAGGGCAATCCCAAGAACCTGCACAGTTACGAAGACGTGGTGAAGAACCCCGAGGCGAAGCTGGGTGTCGTGGTGGGCGCGATCGAAGCCGAGTACGCCTCCAAGATCAAGGTCCCGCCGGCGCAGGTCGTCGTGTTTCCCGACGCGGTCAGCGCGCTGTCCGGCGTGCAGGCCGGGCGCGCCGACGCTTACGCGGCCACGGCGCTCACGGTCAATGACCTGATGGGCAAGACCAGCGCGGCCAGCGGCCTGGAAAAGGCCGATCCTTTCAAGGATCCGGTGATTGACGGCCACGACGTGCGCGGCTATGGCGCCTATGCCTTCCGCACGGAGGACAAGGCCTTTGCCGAGGCTTTCAATGCCGAACTGGCCAAGTTCATCGGCACGGAAGAACACCAGAAGCTGGTGGCGCCTTTCGGCTTTACGCCACAAGAACTGCCCAAGGGGGTCACGGCCGCCAAGCTGTGCGCGGGCCAGTAAGGAGGCGCGCATGCGGCTGATATCCGAGCATTTCGCCGAACTGGCGCCGCCGCTGCTGCAGGGGCTGGGAGTCACGCTCCAGATCATGGCTGGCGCGGTGGTGCTGGCGGTGCCGCTGGCGCTGGCCGCGGGCATTGGACGCCTGTCGTCCTTGCGCCCCTTGCGCTGGGTCGCGGCGGTCTACGTCGAGGTCTTCCGCGGCACCTCGGCCCTGGTGCAGCTTTTCTGGTTCTACTTCGTGCTGCCGCTGTTCGGTGTGCAGCTGCCCGCCATGCTGGTGGGTATCGTGGTGCTGGCCTTGAACGCTGGCGCCTACGGCGCGGAAGTGGTGCGCGGCGCGATCCGCGCGGTGCCTCCGGGCCAGCGCGAAGCCGGTATCGCGCTGAACCTCACGCGCGGCCAGATCATGCGCCGCATCGTGGTGCCTCAAGCCGTGCCGGCCATGCTGCCCCCGGCCGGCAATCTCTTGATCGAGCTGTTGAAGAACACGGCCCTGGTGTCCCTCATTACCATCACGGACCTGACCTTCCGCGGGCAACTGCTGCGCAGCGAGACCCTGCGCACGACCGAGATCTTCAGCCTGATGCTCCTGATGTACTTCGCGGTGGCCTTGGTGATCACTGCCGGTGTGCGTCTGCTGGAACGCAAGGTGCGAGTGCGATGAAGCCGATATTCGATTGGTCCTTCGCCCTGGAGATCCTGCCCACCCTGGGTTCCGCGCTGCTCATCACGATCCAGGCCACGCTGCTGGGCATGCTGGTGGCCATCACGCTGGGCCTGGTGCTGGCCTTGCTGCGGCGGTCGCGGCTGCGCATGGTGTCGTTGCCCACGGCCTTTGTGATCGAGTTCGTGCGCAGCACGCCCTTGCTGGTACAGATGTACTTTCTGTTCTACGTGCTGCCATTGACGGGCGTGCGGATGTCGCCATTGGCGACCGGCATCACCGCACTGGGCCTGCATTACGCAACCTATTGCGCCGAGGTCTACCGCGCCGGCATCGAATCGGTGCCGCGCGGCCAATGGGAGGCCGCGACCGCGCTGAACATGTCGCGCTGGCGCACCGCGGTCGGCGTGGTGTTGCCGCAGGCCATTCCCCCGGTGGTCCCGGCCCTGGGCAACTATCTGGTCGCCATGTTCAAGGACACACCGCTGCTGTCGGCGATTACCGTGGTGGAGCTGCTGCAGCAGAGCAAGATGATCGGCTCTGCCACGTTCCGCTACACCGAGCCCCTGACCCTGGTGGGCGTGCTGTTCCTGGCGCTGAGCCTGGTGGCGGCCTGGGGCGTGCGCGGCCTGGAGGCCCGCCTGCAACGATATGGAGGAAAGCGATGAGCGCCAGCGTAAGCATCAAGAATCTGCGCAAGCAATACGGCGAACTGGAGGTGTTGCGCGGCATAAACCTGGAGATACCGGCGGGCCAGACCGTGGCCGTTATCGGCCCGTCAGGATCGGGCAAGTCAACCTTGCTGCGCGTGCTGATGACACTGGACCAGCCCACCAGCGGCGATATCGAGATCGATGGCGTGCCCATGTGGACGGATCCCCAGGGCCGGCGCGCGGGGGCCAACTCGGAGCACCTGCGCAAGGTGCGCGGCAAGATCGGCATGGTCTTCCAGCATTTCAACCTGTTCCCGCACATGACGGCGCTGGGCAATGCGATGGAAGCGCCGTTGCACGTGTTGGGCATGTCGCGCAGCCAGGCGCGTGAACGTGCCGTCGAATACCTGGAAATGGTCGGTCTGGGCGACAAGCTGGACGTCTATCCTGCCCAGCTCTCGGGCGGACAGAAGCAGCGCGTAGGCATTGCGCGCGCGCTGGCGATGTGTCCCGACATCATGCTGTTCGACGAGGTGACCTCGGCGCTGGACCCGGAGCTGGTGGGCGGCATCCTGCAGATCCTGCGCGACCTGTCGGCCCGGCGCAGCATGACGATGATCATCGTGACCCACCAGATGAAGTTCGCCGAGCGCAGTTCGGACCGGACCCTGTTCTTCGACGAGGGCAATATCGTCGAGGACGCGGAATCCTCGGTGCTGTTCGCCCAGCCCAAGGAGGCGCGCACCCGCCAGTTCCTGGATTCGGTGATCGAAGGGCAGTAGCGCGGCGTTGCGGGCAGCGATTTAACCCCGTTCCGGGCTTCGGTATTCAGGTTGCCGGGCGGGGCGGGGCGCTATGCTTTCGAATCCAACGCCCGGAGACCCCAGCATGTCCCTACTCTTCAGCCCCACGTCCATCGGCAAGCTCGAACTGGCCAACCGGATCGTCATCGCGCCCATGTGCGAGTACTCGGCCGAGGACGGCCTGGCCACCGACTGGCACATGATCCACCTGGGACATCTGGCCTTGTCGGGCGCGGCGCTGTTGTTCGTGGAAGCCACCGCCGTGGAGCCAGAAGGGCGTATCACGCCGGGAGACCTGGGGCTGTGGTCCGACGACACCGAGGCGGCCATCGGCCGGGTCGTGGCCGCAGTGCGCCGCTATTCGCCCATCAAGCTGGGCATACAGCTTGGCCATGCGGGCCGTAAGGCTTCCAGCGAAGCCCCCTGGAATGGCGGGCAACTGATCCCGCCGTCAGCCGGCGGCTGGCAGGGCTGGGCCCCGTCGGCGGTGCCGCACAATCCGTCCGAACCCGCGCCCCATGCGCTGGACGCGGCGGGCCTCGCGCGTATTCGCGATGCCTTCGTTGCCAGCGCCCGGCGTGCCGTGCGGCTGGGGTTCGACGCGATCGAACTGCATGCTGCGCATGGCTATCTGCTGCACCAGTTCCTGTCGCCGCTTTCCAACCGCCGCGACGACGCCTACGGCGGTTCGCTGGAGAACCGCATGCGCTTTCCGCTCGAAGTTTTCCAGGCGTTGCGCGAAGCCACGCCATCGTCCCTGGCGCTGGGTGTGCGCGTGTCGGCGACCGACTGGGTCGAGGGAGGCTGGGACCTGGAACAGACGCTTGTGCTGGCGCAAGCGCTGAAAGAGCGCGGTTGCGAATTCATCGACGTCTCCAGCGGCGGCGTCTCGTCCCAGCAAAAAATTCCCGTGGGGCCGAATTACCCAGTGCCGTTCGCCGACGAGATCAAGCGCAAGGTGGGCATGCCCACCATCACGGTGGGCCTGATCACGGAGGCGCAGCAGGCCGAGGACATCCTGGCAAAGGGCCAGGCCGACCTGGTCGCGCTGGCGCGCGGCATGCTTTACGACCCGCGTTGGCCCTGGCACGCCGCGGCGCAGTTGGGCGGCCAGGTCAGCGCGCCGCGCCAGTACTGGCGTTCGCAACCGCGCGATCAAAAGGCGCTGTTCGGCGAAACCAGCTTCGGCCAGCGCTAGCCCGAACCGCTTCCTACGGCCGGGCGCCGTCGTAGGCGTTTTGCAGCAAGGCGCGCAGGGCGGCGCGCTCCAGCGGACGGGGGTTGGGGTAGGGAGTCTGCAACGCGATGTCGCAGGCGCGGTCGAGGTCTTGTTCGCGCATGCCGATGTCGCGCAATGCGGTGGGTGCTCCCAGCGAATTGGCCAGGTCGAACACGCCGGCCGGCGCAGCCGGCGCGCCCAGCGCCGCCGCGATGCGTTCCATGGCCTGTGGCGTGGCTGCGGCGTTGTAGGCCAGCGCGTGCGGCAACACCACGGTGTGGACTTCGGCATGCGGCAGGTTGAAGCTGCCGCCCAGCGTGTGGCAGAGCTTGTGATGCAGCGCCATGCCCACGCTGCCTAGCACCGCTCCGCACAGCCAGGCGCCGTAAAGCGCATCGCTGCGCGCCTGCAGCAGGCGCGCACCGTCCGCCTCGGCCTGGATGGCAGGCAGCGCTCGCGCCAGCGCTCGTATGCCTTCCTGGGCCATCAGGTCCATGATCGGGTTGCCGTCACGCGCATACAGCCCTTCGGCCGCGTGGGCGATGGCATTGATGCCGCTGGTCACACTCAATGTCACGGGCAGGGACAGGCTCAATTCCGGGTCATAAACCACGCAGCGTGGCAGGACGCGGTCATCTTTGCCGGTTTTCTTCAGCCCTGCCTCGGTGATGCCGTAGATCGGCGTCATCTCGGAGCCCGCATAGGTGGTGGGCACTGCGATCACGGGCAGCCCGGAATCCAGTGCGATGGCCTTGCCCAGCCCGATGGTGGAGCCGCCGCCGACGGCCACCGCGCAATCGGCGCCCAGCTCGCGTGCCACCTGTTGCGCCTGTCGCGCGATCTCGATGGGCACGTGCATGACGGCCTGGTCGAAGATTCCTGCCACGCGCGGCCCGCCCAGCAACGCCGCCACCCGCTCGGCCTGGGCGCGCTGCGGCGGCGTGCAGAGCACCAGCGCGCGCCGCAGTCCCAGCGTATCGAGTTCGGCCGCCAGGCCGCCCAGGCTGCCCGGACCGAAGACCACGCGCTGGGCGCGGCTGGCATAGACGAAGGATTGCATGGTGTTCGAAGTCTGCATGTCGGTCATTGTGCAACGATTCCGCGGCTCTTGATGAGTTGGCCCCAGCGTTCGGATTCGGCGCGCACCAGTTTGTCCATGTCGGCGCGGCCGCCAGCCACGACTTCGAAACCGGACTCTGTGATGCGGCCGGCGACGGCCGGGTCGCGCAGCGCCGCGATGGTGGCGTCGGCCAGCTTGTCCAGCGTCGCTGGCGGTGTTTGCGCGGGCGCCACCATGCCTACCCAGGAATAGATCTCGAAGCCTGGATAGCTTTCGGCGATGGCGGGCACGTCCGGCAGGGCGGCTACGCGTTTGGGCGCCGTCACGGCCAGCGCGCGCAGTTTGCCGCTCTGGATGTGGGGGAGCACCAGCGGCAGGCTGGCGATGATGGATTCCACATGGCCGCCCATCAGGTCCGACACGGCCGGGCCGCCGCCCCGGTAAGGCGTATGGATGCCGCTGGTGCCCGCTGCCTGGTGGAACATTTCGGCCGCAAGGTGATTGGAACTGCCCGCGCCCACGGACGCGTACGATACGCTGCCATTCTTGCCGGCCGCGACGTAGTCGGCCAGCGTCTGATAGGGGCCATTGCCCGTTACCGCCAGCACCATGGGCGAGCGCACCATGTACGACACGCCGGTGAGGTCGCGCGCCGCGTCATAGGGCAGCTTGGGATAGATATGCTGTTCGGTGGCATAGGAATCGAACACCATTTCCACGGTATAGCCGTCGGGTGCGGCCTTGGCCACCAGTGCCGTGCCTATGGTGCCTCCAGCGCCGCCGCGGTTGTCGATCACCACCGTCTGGCCCAGCTTGTCCTGCAGGGCCTGTTGCACCTGGCGCGCCACCCTGTCCACGGTGCCGCCCGCCGCAAAGGGCACCACTACCGTCACCGGCTTGCTGGGGTAGGTGTCCGCCAGTGCGGGCGCGGCGGCCGTCCAGGCGCCTGCGGCCAAGGCGGTGCTGGCCAGCAGGTAGCGGGTCGAACGTAGGGGCGCGGTCAGCGGGGGCATGGAGGTCTCCTGGGGTTGTCGTTGTTATTGCCGGCCGTTTATTTTTGTCCAAATTGCCAAAATACGGCCATGCACGGTATCGTAATTGCCAACTTCCCCAGGAAAGCAGGCGCCGCGCGCCAAACCCTTTTGCGCCATACGCACAAATGAAAACCGTCAAATTTGCCGAAAGCCTGTCCATATTCGTGGACGTCGCCCGGGCGCAGAGTTTTTCCGAGGTGGCTCGCCGCCGCGGCATGGTGGCTTCGTCCGTGGCGCGCCAGATCGGAGCGCTGGAATCCGAACTGAAGGTGCCGCTGTTTGTGCGTTCCACCCGTGCGCTCATGCCTACCGAGGCGGGCGAGGTGCTTTACGAGCGCGCCGTCAAAATTCTGCATGACATGACCGAAGCGCGCTCTGAAGTCATTTCGCTGGAACAGACCGTGCAAGGCCTGCTGCGCGTAAGTTGCCTGCCCGCGTTCGCGCGGCGCTATGTGGTGCCCATGTTGCAGCAACTGGGCGAACGCCATCCGCAACTGCAAGTGGAGCTTGAGCTGACCGAGCGCGTGGTGGATCCGGTGGTGGAACGCATGGACGTGGTGGTGCGCGTGGGGCAGCAGCCCGACAGCAGCTTGATCGGGCAGCGCATCGGCAGCCATCGCTACCTGATCTGCGCGGCCCCGTCCTATCTGGAGCGCCACGGCGTGCCGCGCACCTTGGCGGACCTGTCGCACCATCGCCTCATCGACCGGCGCCATAGCACCAGCGTGCGCGGCTGGCGCGAGCTGGGCAACGGGCAGTGGGCGCAGGACGCCCGGTTCGTGCTGGAGTGCGATGACTGCGATGCGCGCCGGTTCGCGGCGCTTGAAGGGCTGGGCATCGCGCTCATGCCCAACTGGTCAGCGGGCGCGGACATCGGCGCGGGCCGGCTGGTGCAACTGGCTTTGCAGGACGCCAGCCCGCCGCCGGAAAGCGGTATCTATCTGCTGCGCGCCATGCCGCGCGCCAATGCGCGGATCCGCGCCTTCACGGAACAGTTGCGTCGGCAGATCGGCTCGCCATCGGTATGGGATGTGGCCATTCAAGCGGCATCGTGAAAGATGATGCCCAGCGTGTGCCGGTTTCCCTTGTGCAGCCGGCCGACCCCATGCCGCAGATTCGCGCGGTAGTAGCCGCGCGCCGAGCGTACTGGCCGGTGGTTGACGGCCAGCACTACGGCATCTCCTTGCCGCAAGGGCACCACGTCGGCCCGCCCGGGCTGCTTGGGGTTGCTCTCGGCCAGTAGCAGTTCGCCGCCCTCGAAGTCCCGCCCCGGCTCATTCAGCAGGAAGATGGCCTGGAACGGGAAAACATGGGCGCCATATAAATCCTGGTGCAGGCAGCAATAATCGTTCGCCTCGTAGCGCAACAATAGCGGCGTGGGCCGCCGTTGCCCGGCGGCATGGCAGATGTCCCGGAATTCGTCGTGGCTTGCGGGAAAGCGCTCGTGGAGGCGCATGGCGGCATGCCAGCGGTTGGCAATGGGCGCCAGGCGCGGATAAAGGGCTTGCCGCAGGCTTTCGACCGTCGCGGGCAGCGGGTAGCTGAAATACTTGTATTCACCTCGGCCGAACGCGTGGCGCTCCATGACGACGCGGCTGCGAAAGCGCGTCTCGTCGGAATAGCAGCCTGCCAGTTGCGCACACTGGGCGGGCGTCAGCAACGCAGGGAGCACGGCGTAGCCGTCGCGTCCGAGGTCGTCTTCGGCGGTAGCCCAGTCCAGCATGGCGATCCGGCTTTCTGGCTTATCGTGCAACGGGCTTGAGGCAGGCATGGCGTCGGTCGGCATCAGGGCGCATCGTGAAAAGACAGTTCCAGCCCGATGCGCTCGCCTTGGCGCACGCGGCTGAGGGCATGTTTGAGATTGACCCGGTAATAGCCCTTGGATCCCTGGAACGGGCGCTCAGCCGTGGCGATGATGGCAGCGTCGCCGAATTTGAGCGGCACCACCAGCGGACGCGACTGCATGCGTGGGCGTTGTTCCGTCATCACGAATTCGCCGCCCTGAAAGCCGGCGCCGGGTTCGGACAAAAGCGCAACGATCTGCATGGGGAAAACCAGTTCGCCCTCATTGCGCTGGTGCAGGGCTACGTAGTCTTCGACACCGAGGCGGCTGAGGTGGGATTGCGCCTGACCCTGGCCCGCGTTCCGGTTGCGTTCCAGGAATTCGCCCAGCTCGGCGGGATAGTGTGCGCGGATCCCCAGGATCTCGTTCCAGCGATTGGCATGAACGGCCAGCCGGCGATAGAACGCGGCACGCCAGTGCTCCAGCGGCGCCGGCAAGCCAGCATCGAAATAGTACAGATCGCCGCGCCCCAGGCCGCTGGATTCCAGGCTTGCCCGCCTGGCTTGCGGTGCGTCGACCTGCCGCGCCAGGCTGCGAGCAGTATCGGCGCCCAACAGTCCGGGCAATAAGGCATAGCCTTCGGCATCGAGCTGCGATCCGATGGCCGCCCAATCGAAACGGTCCAGGTCAGTATCGAAGGCGGTCATGCCGCTGTCACGCATAGGATCCTCGTCTATCGGAAATCGGTGGGGAAGCGATGGTGCCGTCATTTCGCGTCATGGAATATGAGGCCCACCGTGTGGCGTCGGCCGCTGTGCACGCGGCTTACGCCGTGTCGCATGGCGACTTTGCGTGGGCCGCGCGGCCCTGCGGCAGGGCGTTGATGCACGGTGAACACCACCGCGTCGCCCTGGTTCAGCGCGACGACGTCCGCACGCTGGCCTTTGGCCGCAAGCTCGGTCATGATGAATTCACCGCCGGTGAAATCCTTGCCTGGCTCAGACAACAGGATGGCAACCTGCAGCGGGAACACATGATCGCCATAGAGATCCTGGTGCAGACAGTTGTAGTCGCCCGCGCCGTACTGAAGCATCAGGGGTGTGGCCCGGGTCTGGCCAGCGTGGTGGCAGCGTTGCAGGAAGGCGTCCAGCTCGGCCGGGTATCGCGTGTCTGTCCGCAGCAGCTGATTCCAGCGATTCGCCATCGGCGCAAGCCGGGCATAAAGCGCGTGGCGCAGTCGCTCAAGCAGCGGTGGCAGGGGATAGGTGAAATACTTGTATTCCCCCCGTCCGAATCCATGGCGCGCCATGACGATGCGCGAACGGAAGCGCGTGTCGTCCGGGTAGAGCGCTGCAAGGCCCCGGCATTGCGCTGGCGTCAGCAATCCCGGCAGAACGGCGTTGCCGCGGCCATCCAGCGCATGCTCCACGCTTGCCCAGTCATAGTCGCCGGCTGTCATGATCCTGTTCCTCGCGGGCCGCGGCGCGCATAGCCAGACCTCCTTGTGTTTGCAGGCAAGTCCAGTATAGAAATCCACCGCCATTTTGAAACTCCGTTTGTTGCGCCGGCGTCTCCAAAACAAAAACGCCGCATACGCGGCGTTTTTCATGCGGTAGCGCCGTTACGGCTTACAGACGCGAGTACGCCTGTTCCAGGTCGCGGTGCAGCAGATCGGCGAAATCCTCTCGCGCCGGATCCAGCTGCGACAGCAGGCGGGCCAGCACGACGTTGTCTTCCTCGCCGTTCCAGATCTTGATGTAGGTGCCTTCCTTGTAGCCGTGCTGCTGGCGGAAGATGTTCAGCACGTTCTTGGACACGTACTGCGTGTAGGCGTCGTTCCAGCTCATTTCGCAGGACGTCATGGCCTGTTCCAGCACCTTGAAGCTGGCGCGTCCACATACGGCCAGGCCGCCGATCAGTTCCAGCAGTTCCGGCACGTTCAACTGGTCCAGCGCATGCGTCTTGCCGTCCAGGGTGACAGACGCCGGGCTGGCCAGGTCGGTTACGAGCGCGTCGGCGGCGGCGCCGATGTCGCCGCGGGCCTCGACAATGGTGTGCGACAGGTAGAAATGCAGGATGTCCACCAGTTCCATCTGCACTTGCGGCAGGTCGATGGTCTGCTTCTTCCACCACTTCCAGCCGTAATGTTCCAGCGCCTCGGCGGATTCGACGAAGGCCGCGCGCAGGAAGCGGGCGCCGCCATTGACCCAATCCGGATTGATCATGCTGTTCAAGTGGCCTTGCAGCTTCAGCATCGTGGCCGCCTGGGCCTGGTTCAATCCGACAACGTTATTCACTTTCACTCCGTGTTTCGTGGGGTCTTTCGACAGCGGCGGAAATGTTAGCACCATTGTCCGCAAGCGCTGCCCTGGCCGGCATGCTCAGGCCTCGCCATCCTTGCGGTACGAAGAGTGCTTGAACGGCGGCAGCGGCGCCTTGTTGCGCGGATTGCGCGCGTTGCGCGCAGCCTTGAACAGCATGATGGCAAAGAAGGCCAGGAATACGGCGGGCATCGCCTGGTCCAGGTCGAAACCGGGGCCGCGCAGGGCTTCGAAGATGATGCGCGCGGCGGCCCAACCAGCCAGGATGCCGCCTACGGTCAGGATGACGCCGATCCTGCGCTGGGTGGCGTGGCGGGCGAGCGAGACCGTGCCGGCGTCCTCCTGGCCGGGAGCCGGGGGAGCCTGCCAGGGTGGCTGGGACGGCGTGCCTGCATTGCCCCAAGGCGCGTTGGACAGGGTCTCGGCCCGGGGCGTAGGCACGGGCGGCGCGGGGACAGAGGAGGAGGCCGTCCGGGAGGCCGCGCGCTTGTCCGGGACCCTGCCTGGCGTCGCGCCGCCAGCGCGCGTCAGGTTCTCGATATAGCGCGCGAAGTCGCCATTCCTGGGTTCGCCATCTATGGCCATTGCCCTTCTCCGGTTCAATTGCCGCGGCGTTGGCGCGCCGGAATCCGGCGCTTGCGCAGCATGGCTATCAACAGCCCGCATCCTAGCAGCACCGAGAGCCCTGCGCCGATCATCATGGCAATCTGTTGCGCATTGTCCGCCGTGCCCAGGCTGCGCGCCGTGATGTAGCCGGGCGCCAGCATCAGCGGCATCCAGAGAATGGCGGAGGCGATATTGGCCATCTGGAAGCGGCTGTGCCCCATGCCCATCACGCCGGCGACGGTGGGAATGGTGGAGCGGATGGGGCCCAGGAAGCGGCCGATCAGCACGGAGGCGAAGCCATAGCGGTAGAAGAACAGGCGCGCGCGGGCCACGCCGCTGCGCTGTTGCTTGAGCGGCCAGCGGCGCAGGATGCCCGGGCCGGCCCAGCGGCCCAGCCAGTAGGACAGGGCGTCACCGACGATGGCGCCGGCGATGCCCCAGGCGATGATGCCCCAAGGGTTGAGGGTGCCCGCGCCTATCAGGCCGCCGGTCAGCAGCATCAGGGCCGTGGCCGGGATGAACAGGCCCAGCAGCACCATCGATTCGCCCAGCGTGAGCAGGAAGGTGATCGGCCCAGCCCAAGCCTGGTTGGCCTCGATGAACACCGCGATCTGGTCGACGTATTGGTCCATATATACAAAGTTGAAAATTAGCTGAACGCAATCAGGTATGTTAACGCCTCGCGGAACGAGCCGCGCGCCGTATAGTCCGTCTGGATGAAGCCGGTCAGGCGCGCGAACCTGCGGGACGACACCCCAGGACCCATGTGGGCTTCGTCCGATATGAACTGGCCCTATTTTTTTGGAGAGTTATGGATTCGGTTACGCAGGCCGTGCTGGGCGCCGGCATACAGGGGGCCCTGATGGGCCGCGTGCAGGGCAGACGGGCCCTGATATACGGGGCGGCGTTGGCCACGGTGCCCGACCTGGACGTCCTGATGAGCTATCCGGACCCGGTTTCGCTGATGACGTACCATCGGGGTTTTTCGCACTCGGTCTTTGTGCTGACCGGCCTGGCCGCGTTCCTCGCCTGGCTGATCCGCAAGTATTGGCCGCAAGCGCCGTACAGCGGCCGCAGGCTGTTCCTGACCTTATGGTTGGTGCTGGTGACCCATCCCGTGCTGGACGCTTTCACGGTCTACGGGACGCAACTGTTCTGGCCGCTGGCGCGCATACCTGAAAGCTGGGCGGCCATCTTCATCATCGACCCGGTCTATACCGTGCCGCTATTGGCGGCCGTGCTGTTTGCGATCGGCTTCGGGATGACGCGGACGGCGCGCCGGCTGCTGGCCGCCGCGCTGGTCTTCAGCACGGCCTACCTCGGGTTCGGGCTGGCGGGGCGCATCACGGCCGAGGATCGCGTGCGGGCGGCCATGCAGGGGCAGGGCATCGCGGTCAGCGAACTGCGGGCCGTGCCCATGCCGTTCAATACGCTGGTGTGGCGCGTCATTGCCAAGACGCCTGACGGCGACTATTACGAATCGGTCAGCAGCCTGTTCGATGGCGAGCCTCCGGAATGGCTGCGCCAGCCGCTCAATCTGGATGTGGCGCAGCCGTTGGCAAACGTGCCGCTGCACCAGCGCCTGCGCTGGTTCACGGACGATTGGCTGCGCTACGACGTCATTGGCGATGCCTTGGTCGTGACGGATCTGCGCATGGGCATGGCGGGGCATTACACCTTCCGTTTCAAGATGGCTGAACGCGCCGCAGACGGCAGCTGGCATGCTGTGACGCCTTCCAGCTGGCCGAGCGAGCGCGGCGGATGGGCTGAACTGAAGCTGGTGCTGGCCCGCATCCTGCATGCGCAGCCCCCCTTGCCGCTGGCGCAGTGGTCGGAGCTTTCCACCCGATAGGCGCGGCGGATCTACGCGATGACCGGGGGCGGCGCCAGCGGCGCAGAGGCCTGTTCAAATGCTTCGGCCGCCTGCAGCAATTGCAGGTCGCCGTGGCAGCGGGCAACCAGTTGCAGGCCCACGGGCATACCGTCGTCGCCCAGTCCGCAAGGCATGCTGATGGCGGGGTGGCCCGTAAGATTGAACAGCATGGTCCACGGATACCAATGGGCGCGGATGTCGCCGTACGAACGGCCGTCGATGTCTATCGTGTCGAAGATGTCGGTGCCCAGCGGCAGCGCGGTGCGCGACATGGTCGGCATGGCGAGCAGATCGGCCTCGTCGAACAGCGCCTGCACTTTGCGGTAGAGCGCGGTGCGCGCGAACATGGCTTCCTGGTACTGCTGTGCGCTGAATTCCGCGGCCGAGGCGATCTGCCGCCGAAATGTCGGGCTGTAGGCATCCGGTTCGCGCTCGATCAGGGGCAGGAAGCGGGTGCGCCAGACGGTATGGTTGATGACCCGCCAGATAGGTTCGACATCAAATCCGGCGCCATCGAATGCTTCGACCTCCGCGCCCAGGCTTGCCAGGCGCGCCAGAGCCGCTTCGAACGCGCGGCGCACGTCGGCTGCCACGGGGCGGCCAGGGGGCGCCACGCAGTAGCGTATGCGCTTGCCCCGCAGCGTGTCGACCCCAGCAGGCGCGCCTGCGTAGTCGGCCCTGGGCACGCCCAGGGACCACGGGTCGCAGTCGTGCGGTCCGGCCATGGCCGCCATCATCAACCGTGTGTCCGCGACCGTGCGGGTGGTCGGCGTGACATAGGTCTGGTTGCCGATGGCGTCCTGAGCCTGGCTGTGAGGGATGGCGCCCAGGCTCTGTTTGAACCCCACCACGCCATTGCATGCGGCAGGAATGCGGGTGGAGCCGCCGCCATCCGAGGCCACCGCCAGCGCGGTGATGCCGGCAGCCGTTGCCGCCGCGGCGCCGCCGCTTGAACCGCCGCAGGTGCGGTCCCGGTTCCAGGCGTTGCGGGTCTGGCCGAACAGCGGAGAATCGGTCATGGACTTGGAGCCGAATTCAGGCGTCGTGGTCTTGCCGATCAGGATGGCGCCTTGTTCGCGCAGGCGCGCCACGGCAACGGCGTCTTCGGCCGGCACGTTCGCGCTGAACGGCACGGCGCCGAAAGTGGTCCGCACCCCCGCCGTGTTCACCAGATCCTTTACCGTGTATGGCAGACCGTGCAACAGGCCCGTGGGATCGCCGCGCATCAGGGCTGCCTCGGCAAGCCTGGCTTCGGCCAGGGCCTGCTCGGCGCACAGCGTGATGAAACAGTTCAGGACCGGCTGCAGCCGCTCGGCCCGTTCCAGCGAAGCGCGCACCAGTTCCACCGGGGATACCTTCCGGGCGCGGACCAGATGCGCCGCTTCGACGGCGCTCAGCTCGCAAAGAGAATCGCTCATTCAGTGCACGCCTCGCCTATTCGTCGAAAGCAATGCCGGCGGCTTTCACGATGGGCGCCCAATGCGCGCGTTCCACCCCGATGCGGCGCTTCGCGGCTTGCGCGTCCTGGGGATCGACCAGGAAACCGCCGGCCTGGAGCTTCTGCACTAGCGCCGGCCGCTTGCCCGCCGCCAGAAACGCTTGTTCCAGTTTGGCGATGACGGCATCCGGCGTGGCCGCTGGCGCGTATACGCCATACCAGCTGGCAGCGTGCTGGTACTGCGGAAAGCCCTGTTCAAGCAAGGTCGGCACATCGGGCAGGGTGGGCAAGCGGCGGGTGCCCGCCACGCCCAGGAATTTCACCTTGCCGGCGTTATACAGCGGCAGCATGCTGGCGACGGCGTCCCATCCCATCGACACCTCGCCGCCCGCCACGTCCACCAGCATGGGCGCTGCGCCGCGATAGAGCACGGGCACCACCTCCAGGCCGTTCTGGCTGCCCATTTCCAGGGTTCCAAGCTGCCCGGGGCTGCCTTGGGTCGCCAGGCCCAGGGTTGCCTTGGCGCGCGTTTGCTTGGCCCATTTCACATATTCGGCCATGCCCCCGTAGGGTTGGGCCGCGCCGGTCACCGCGGCGGTGGGCACGTCGGCCACCAGTGCAACCGGCCGCAAATCGTGGTCCGGGTCGTATGCCAGCTTCTTGTAGGTCAGCGGAAAGATCACGAACATCGGCGATGAGCCGAGGTACAGGGTGAGGCCGTCCGCCTTGGCTCGTTTCACCACATCGAAACCCAGCTGTCCGGATGCACCGGGGCGGTTTTCGACGATGACGTTGGCATACCCCGCCGTTTGCAATTGTTCGGCATAGGCGCGGGCCACGGCGTCGGCTGCACCGCCCGCCGCATAGCCCACCACCAGGCGCACGACCTTGTCGCTGGCGGGCTCCTGGGCCGTGGCAGAGGGTGGCAGGCATGCCGTCGTGGCGGCGGCCAGAAAGAAGGCAAGCAGTCGGGTGCGGTCAAGCAAGGCAGTCTCCTGTCGGCGCGGCTTCACTCCCGTGGATCCGATGCCCACGGATCGGTCCGTGGCCACGCGCTATGCCGCTATGATCAGGTCGCCTCGGTTTACCGTATAGTGAATTATTTGCACAAGGTGTTGAGGAAATGCTCAAGCCATCCCTGGAGTCCCTGGCTTCTCGCCTGAAGCTGCGGCATTTGCAGATTGCGCTGGCCCTGCGCGACGCTCCCTCTGCCAAGGAGGTGGCCGCCGCCGCGAATGTGAGCGAGTCCGCGGTTTCGAAAACCTTGGCCGAGCTGGAATCGCAATTGGGCTTCAAGCTGTTCGAACGCACGGGCAACACTAAACGCCCGACGGAGATGGGCCGGCAGGTCCTGCCGATGATGGAGGCCGTCGTGGCGCAGGCGCGCGGCCTGGCCCAGACCGTCATGGACGTGCGCAGCGGCCGCCAGGGCGAGTTGCGGATCGGCGTGGCGACGGACATGGGCAAGCTCACACTTGCGCCACTGATCCACGCTTTCAATCAGGCGCAGCCGGGCGTCGCGCTGGACGTGCAGGCCGGCGGGTACCGCGCGATGGCGGACCTGTTGCTGGACGATGAGCTGGATGCCCTCGTGTGTTACGACGCGGCCGAGTTGATCGCGCCCGGCGTGGGCCGATTAAGGCTGGTGCCGCCGCAGCCGCTGGTGGTCGTCGCCAATGCGCGGCTGTCGCCATTGGCGGCCCGCCGCCGGCTGACGCTCAAGGATCTGCACGGGCAACCATGGTGCAAGCCGCGTCCGGGCACGATGATGCATGACAAGCTGACCGCGCTGTTCCTGGCCTGCGACCTGGGGCTGCCTTCGCGCGGGATCCAGGTGAGCGACCTGCTGTTGACCGATGAATTCGTCCGCACGACGGATTACCTGGTCATGCTGCCGCTGGCTGCGGCGCGACGGCTCACCTTGGCGGCCGAGGCGGTCATCCTGCCGATCGACCTGCATGAGCACAACCCGCCCACGGTGGTCGCGTGGCAGCGCGCCGCTGAACGGCAGCCGCTGCTTCAGCAGTTCCTGCAGTTCTGCGGCGCGCCGCCCGACGGGGCGCCGATGAGCTGAAGGACGCTCTGCGGGCCTTCCATGGCCTGCGGCCCCCGGCGATTCCGGGGGCTTTTTCATGGCTGCGCCATATTGACCGCCAGCTTGACCCTGCATTATTCTTGTTCACTTAATAGGAACAAGAGTTCCGTTTTATGGAACAAATATGAGTATTCTCGATGGCGTCCAGCGGGTGCTGGGGCTGTACGCGGAAGGGGCGTCGGAGCTCAGCTTCACCGAAGTGGCGGCGCGCCTGTCCATGCCCAAGAGCAGCGCTTCGCGCCTGCTCAACCAGATGCAGCACTACGGGCTGCTTGACCAGGACGCCGTCACGCGCCGCTATCGCGCCGGCGCGATGCTGGCCCAGGCCGTGCGCGCCGGCATGGCGGCCACGCCGCTGGACGACGCTTGCCGCGCCGTGCTGGCCCGGCTGTCCGACGACAGCGGGCTCACCGCCTACCTCTCCACGTTGAATCAACGCGAAACCGTGGTGCTGCAGCGCCTGAATGGTTCGCACCCGGTCCAGGTGCTGTCGCCGCCCGGCTCGCGCCGCGCGGCGTCGGGCACGGCCATGGGTCGCGCGTTGCTGTCCCGCCTGAGCGAAGCCGAATTCGAGGCGCTGTACGGCGCCGATCCTGATCAGCCGCTGCAAAGGGAAGGCCGGGACTGTCCCGCGACCGTTGGTGAGCTGGCCAGCCTGGTGGCGCAGACCCGCGCGGACCATTGTGGCGTGGCTATCGACCAGGCCATGCCGGGCATCGGCGCGGTGGCAGCCGCGGTACGCGACCCCGCCACTGGTGAACTGCGCGGCCTGTGCCTGTCGTTCGTTTCCTTCCAGGCCGATGCCGCCCGGGTTGCGCGCTTGCGCGAGTCCGTGCTGCGGCAGGTCGGGGCATTGGGGCGCGAACTGAACGATCCCTATTGGCTTGCCTGAACCCTATCCACAGATGCGTCCGCGCCGCCGGACACCCAGAAAATCCCCTTACGGAAATCCTACACATGAACCTACTGCTTCTCAGCAACTCCAGCAGCGATGCCGGCTATCTGGTCCACGCGCTGCCTGACATCCGCGAACTGATCGCGTCGCTGCCGCAAGGCGCGCCGGCTGTTTTCGTGCCTTATGCAGGCGTGACGCGCGACTGGGACGAATACACCGCGCTGGTGGCATCGGCGCTGGCGGATACCGGCCTGGACATCCAGGGGCTGCACCGCGCGGCGGATCCCGTGGCTGCGCTGGAAGGCGCCGCAGTCATCATCGTGGGCGGCGGCAATACGTTCAACCTGCTGGGCCAGTTGCGTCGCCAAGGCCTGCTTGAGGTCATCGCGCGCCGCGTGCGCGCCGGCGCGGCCTATCTGGGTTGGAGCGCCGGCTCCAACCTGAGCTGCCCCAGTATCTGCACCACCAACGACATGCCCATCACGGACCCGAAGGGTTTCGACGCGTTGGGCCTGCTGTCGTTCCAGATCAATCCGCACTACACCAACGCCCATCCGCCGGGGCATCGCGGCGAAACGCGCGCCCAGCGCCTGGCCGAGTTCTGCACGCTGAATCCGCAGATGCCTGTGCTGGGCCTGCCGGAAGGTTCCGCGCTGCGCGTGCGTGGCAGCCAGATCGATCTGATCGGCCCGCACGACGCGCCCTTGTTCCTCGGGCGTGAAGAGCCGCGCGTGTTCCGCCCCGGATCCGTGGAGATCCAGGCATGAAGCACGTCATCGACACCATTGAACTGCTGTCTTCCGCGCACATCACGGGCGAGGCCGTGGCCGAGCAATTGCGCGCGGCCGGCAACTGCGAGGTCGAGGTGACCCGGCTGGAGCGCGACGGCGCCGCAACCGAGTTCCTTTCCATCGTGATTCCCGGCGCCGATGACACCGCGCCGCAACTCGGCATCGTCGGCCGGCTGGGCGGCATCGGGGCGCGCCCCGCAGTCACCGGCCTGGTGTCCGACAGCGACGGCGCGGTGGTCGCCATCGCCGCGGCATTCAAGCTCATGGCCATGGCCCGCCAGGGCGACGTCATGCCGGGCACGGTACGCATCCGCACGCACATCTGCCCGCGCGCCGGCACGCGTCCGCACCATCCGGTGCCGATGATGCGTTCGCCGTTCCCCATGCGCGAAATGATGTCCCATGAAGTCGACCCGCGCATGGACGCCATCCTGTCGGTGGACACCACACGCGGCAACCGGCTGGTCAACAAGCGCGGCGTGGCGCTGACGCCGGTCGCCCGCCAGGGCTATCTGCTGCGCATCCCGGAAACCATGCTGGATGTGATGGGCTGGGTCAGCGGCGAACTGCCGGTGACCTTGCCGCTGACCACCCAAGACATTACGCCGTACGAAAATGGCTTGTGGCACGTGAATTCGCTGATGCAGCCCACGATCGTCACGGGTGCGCCGGTGGTGGGCGTGGCGCTGACCGCGCAGACCACGGTCCCGGGCTGCGCCACCGGCGTCACCAATGCCGTGGACGCCGATGTCGCCATGCGCTTCTGCATCGAAATCGCCAAGCTCTACGGCCAAGGCGCCATGACGTTCGTGGATGAAGCCGAATGGGCTGCGCTGCAGGGCCGTTATGGGTCGATGGCGCATCTGCAGACCGTGGGCCGCGAAAGCGGGAGCGCGGCATGAGCGCGCCACAGCGCCGCGTGGCGTTCTTCACCATCGGACAGTCGCCGCGCAGCGACGTGGTGCCCGAGATGGCGTCGCTGCTGGGCGCGCAGGTGCGCATTGACGAGTTCGGCGCGCTCGACGGCCTGGACGCCGCCGGCCTGGCCGCGCTGGCGCCGAAGCCGGGCGAGTACCGCTTCGCCACGCGCCTGCGCGACGGCTCGCAGATCGTGCTGGATGCAGCCGCCGCCGAGGCGCGGCTGGCTGATGTCATGCGCCAGGCCGATGCCTCGGGCTACGACGTGCTGGTGCCGCTGTGCACCGGCACCGCGATCGCTCCGATGCGTACGCTGGTGGTTGAACCGCAGCAGGTCGTGGACCATCTGGTCGCAGGCCTGGCCGAGCACTGCCGCAAAGTGGGGCTGGTGGTGCCTCTGGAAGCCCAGGTCGACGCCTTCCACATGGTCGTGCCCTTGTCCTGCGAGACCCTGGTCGTGCACGCCTCGCCCTACGAGGCCGACCCCGAGCAGGCTGCCCGCAATTTTGAGCGGGCCGGCCGTGAACTCGCATCCTGCGACCTGATCGTCATGCATTGCATGGGCTATGCCGAGCGCATGCGCCTTGCGGTGGCGCAAGCCTCGGGCCGCCCGGTGCTGCTGTCCAACCGCATGGTCGCGCAGACGCTGGCGCAAATATTGGAATAACGCCGCGGGAACCGTCCCGCAACCTTGCCGCGCACCCGGGTGGGCGGCGGGGCTGGGGCGGACGAGCGGCGAGAGGAGACGAAGCAGGCTTCGTCAATCAATCGTTGGGAGTGTTTTTCATGTTCAGCCGTACTCTGTATCGCGCCGCAGGCGCACTGTTCGCCGTCACCGCCATGACGGCCGCGCCGGCGTTTGCCGCCGACGCCTGGAAACCCGCCAAGCCGGTGCGCCTGCTGGTGGGCTTCGCCCCCGGGGGTTCCGCCGACACCCTGGCGCGTCTTTTGGCCGAGCCGCTGTCGCAGCGCCTGGGCCAGCCCGTCGTGGTCGAAAACCTGGCCGGCGCGGGCGGCAACATCATGGCCTATCGCCTGGCGCAGTCGCCTGCGGACGGCTACACCATTGGCATCGCCGCCGCCGGTTCGATGGCCATCACGCATGTCCTGAACCCCAAGGGCACGAACTACAAGCCGGCCGATTTCACGCCTATCACGCTGGCCGCCGTGCAGCCCAACGTGGTCATCGTGAACAAGGACGTGCCGGCCAACAACCTGGCCGAGCTGAAGGAATACTTCCAGAAGACGCCGACCGCTACCTATGGCACCGCTGGCGTGGGCATTTCCAACCACCTGATCGCCGAGACCATGTTGTACAAGCTGGGCGTGAAGGTGCCGCACGCCGCATACCGCGGCGCCGCGCCCGTCATCACCGATCTGCTGGGTGGCCACATCGCCATGACGATGGACAACATCTCCACCGCGGCGCCGCTGGCCTCGCAGGGCAAGGTGAAGGCGATCGCGGTGGCATCGCTCAAGCGCGCGCCGCAACTGCCCAACGTGCCCACGCTGGACGAGCAGGGCCTGAAGGGGTTCGACATGCCGACCTGGCAAGGCGTTTTCGCGCCCGCCGGTCTGCCTGCCGACGTGCTTGCCGCCTACTACGCGGCCATGCAGGACGTGCTGAAGCAGCCGGCTCTGGTCGAGAAGATGGCGGGTCTGGGTTCCGAGCCGGTCACGGGCATGACGCCTGAGCAATTCGGCCAGTTCCTGGAGAAGGACCGCCAGCAGTGGGCGGACATCGTCAAGGCAGCCAACATCAGCCTGGAGCAGTAAGCCAGGCCGACAAACCCTCCGCTACTCCGGAGGGTTTTTTTATTGCGCGGCCGGTCGCGCTTGACTCTGAAGCGGCTTCAGGCTTTTTTATAGAGCCTTTATCCGACAAGGACAGCAATGAGCGATAGCCATCAGCACGGCGACGTGCGCGCGTTGCCTGAATCCCGCCTCTGGATCGCGCTTGCCCTGACGGGCACGTTCATGCTGGTGGAAGTGGCGGGCGGGATGATCACCGGCAGCCTGGCATTGATTTCCGACGCGATGCACATGCTGACCGACGCCATGGCGCTGTTGCTGGCGCTGGTGGCGATACGCGCGGGCCGCAAGGCGGCCGACCTGATGCGTACCTACGGCTACGCCCGCTTCGAGATCCTGGCGGCGGCGGTCAACGCGCTGGTGTTGCTGGGCGTCGCGTTCTACATCCTGTACGAGGCCTACCAGCGGATATCGGCGCCGCAGGACATCCAGTCGCTGGGCATGCTGGCCGTGGCCGCGGTCGGTCTGGTCGTCAACCTGATCGCCATGCGCCTGCTGGCCAGCGCCAAGGACGAAAGCCTGAACGTGAAGGGCGCATACCTTGAGGTATGGGCCGACATGCTGGGCTCGATCGGCGTCATCGTGGGCGCCGCGCTCATCTGGTTCACGGGCTGGCGCTGGGTGGATTCCGCGCTGGCGGTGGGCATAGGGTTCATGGTGTTTCCGCGCACCTGGGTGCTGCTGCGCGAATGCGTGAACATTCTGCTCGAAGGCGTCCCGCCGGGCATGAGCCTGCAGGCAGTGCGCGATGCCATCGCCAGCACCGCCGGTGTAGCCTCCATCCACGACATTCATCTGTGGGCGGTGACACAAAGCAATCCGATGCTGACGGGCCACGTCGTTCTGGCGGCCGGAGCAGACGCAGAGCAGGTGCGCCGCGACATCGAAACCCGGCTGCAAGCGGATTTCGACCTGCACCATACGACGCTGCAAATGGAGCGCGATGACCGTTCCTCGCAGGAACACATCCACTAGGCACGGCCCGCCCGCGAACAAAGAAAAACCCCCGTCCGCGGACAGGGGTTCATCGGTATCAAGGCCTGGATACCAGGCCCGTTTTTAACCGGGCAATCGGGCTGCGATTTCGGCGATCAGGCGGCGCGCCGCGTCAAGCTTGTCGGCCGCGGGCAGGGGGTGCGTGCCGTGCTCGTCGAACAAGACCAGCTCGGTCGTGTCCGCGTCCATGACTTTATGGGCCAGGTTCCCCACCAGCAACGGGATGCCCTTGCGCATGCGCTTGGCTTCGGCATGCTCGGCCAGCTTTTCGGTTTCAGCGGCGAAGCCCACGCACCAGGGGCCATTGGGCAGCTTGGCCACTTCGGCCAGGATGTCCGGATTGGGTTCGAATTCCATCAAGGGGGCGCCGCCGCCCTCGCTGGTTTTTTTCAGCTTCTGGGTGCTGACGTTCTTGACGCGCCAGTCCGCCACTGCGGCCACGGCGATGAAAATGTCCGCGTCGGCCGCGCTGGCCATTACGGCGTCGTGCATCTGGCGAGCGGTGGTGACGGACAGCGCGGTGACGCCGCGCGGCACCGGCAGGAAGGTCGCGCCTGAAATCAGGGTGACGCGGGCGCCGGCTTCGCGCGCGGCGCGTGCCAAGGCATAGCCGGTCTTGCCGGACGACCGGTTGCTCAACACGCGCACCGGGTCCACGGGTTCGGAGGTGGGGCCGGCGGTCAGCAGGACGTGACGGCCAGCCAGCAGCTTGGGCTGGAAGAAGGCAATCAGGTCGGCCAGCAGTTCATGCGCTTCCAGCATGCGGCCGTCGCCCGTTTCGCCGCAAGCCTGTTCGCCGGCGGCGGGGCCCAGCACGCTGATGCCATCGGCGCGCAATTGCTCGACATTGCGCTGCGTGGCCGGATTGGCCCACATCTCACGATTCATGGCGGGCGCGACCAGCAGGGGACAGGCGCGCGCCAGGCATAGCGTGGACAGCAGGTCGTCCGCCATGCCATGCGCCACCTTGGCCATGAAGTCTGCGCTGGCGGGCGCGATCAACACCGCGTCCGCGCCGCGCGTCAGATCGATGTGCGCCATGTTGTTGGGCACGCGGGCGTCCCATGCGTCCACGAACACGGGGCGGCCCGACAGGGCCTGCATGGTGACTGGGGTAATGAAGTGCGTGGCCGCCTCGGTCATCACCACATCGACTGTGGCGCCTTGTTCGGTCATGCGCCGCACCAACTCGGCGATTTTGTAGCAGGCGATGCCGCCGGTCAGGCCGAGGACGATGCGTTTGCGGGCGAGATCGAGCATGAGGGAGGCGGCGGGTTCAGCGCCGTGAAAACGAGGAACGGACAGTGATTTTATTCTGCATTGCGGCATTGCGCTGTTCGCGATGCGTTCAGGGGGCATCAAACAGAACAAAAACCGGGGAAAGCGGCGGGGGGAGGCCGGGGCGGGCGCCCCGGCAAGCCATGGTCAGGCCTTGGCCTTGCGGCCGCGCAGAAGCTCGTCCAGCACCAGCAGCACGGCGCCGCAGGTGATGCCTACGTCCGCCAGGTTGAAGGCGGGAAAGTAGGAGTCGTTCCAATAGAACAGCAGAAAGTCCACCACGTGGCCATAGACCACGCGGTCGATGACGTTGCCGATGGCGCCGCCCAGGATCAGGGTCAGCGCCAGGCTGAAGCGGGGCTGGCCATGGGTGCGACGCAGGATGATGGTGATGACCACCGCCGCCACGCAGCCCAGGCCGGTGAACAGCCAGCGCTGCCAGCCTTCCTCGGACGCCAGGAAACTGAATGCGGCGCCGCGGTTGTACATCAACGTGAAGTCGAAGACCGGCAGCACATTGACGCGTTCGCCGTACTGGAACGAGGTGTTGAAGTAGATCTTGGTCAACTGGTCCAGCACGATGATGGCAAGCGCCAGCGCCAGCCAGCCGCCCACGCGCGCCGGCGCGGGGCGGGCAGGCGCCGCAGCGCCGGCCACTTCCGGTTCGGAGGCGCGAGCCATGCTCAGGCCTTGTCGCGGGCTTCGCCCGAGCCGAACAGGTTGGACACGCAGCGGCCGCAGATCTCGGGGTGATCAGCGTCCTGGCCCACGTCCAGGCGCCAGTGCCAGCAGCGCTCGCACTTCTTGTGCGTGGACGGCGTGACCTCGACGCGGGTCTCGGCTTCACCCGCATGCACGGTTGCGCGCGAGACGATCAGCACGAAGCGCAGGTCGTCGCCCAGGCTGGCCAGCAGTTCCTGGTCGGCGCCGCTGGCATACAGATCCACTTCGGCCTGCAGCGACGAACCGATGTCGCCGGCCGTGCGCACTTCTTCCAGCTTGCGCTGGACTTCGGCGCGGATGGCACGCAGGCGGGTCCACTTGGCCGACAGGGCGTCTGCGTCCGCGAACGGCGGCAGGACGTGGTAGACCTCGGTGAAGATCGTGGTGCGGGCGGCGTCGGCCTGGTTCTTCAGGGCGGAATCGACCAGTTCCTTCCAGGCTTCCTCGGCCGTGAAGGAGAGGATCGGGGCCATCAGCTTGAGCAGCGTCTGCGTGATGTCCAGCAGGGCCGTCTGGGCAGAGCGGCGCGCGCGGCTGTCCACGGCCGACGTGTACAGGCGGTCCTTCAGGATGTCCAGGTAGAACGCGCCCAGGTCTTCCGAGCAGAAGGTCTGCAAGCGCGACACAGCCGGGTGGAAGTCATAGCGTTCGTAGTTGGCCTGGACTTCAGCCTGCATCTGCGCCGTCATGGCCAGCGCGTAACGGTCGATCTCGAAGAGTTCGCCGTAGGGCACGGCCTGCGTCACGGCGTCGAAGTCGGCCAGGTTGGCCAACAGGAAGCGCAGCGTGTTGCGGATGCGGCGGTAGCCCTCGACCACGCGCTTGAGGATCTCGTCCGAGATGGACAATTCGCCCGAGTAATCGGTGGATGCGACCCACAGGCGCAGGATTTCCGCGCCCAGCGAGTCGGACACCTTTTGCGGGGCGATCACGTTGCCCACCGACTTGCTCATCTTGCGGCCCTGGCCGTCCACCACGAAGCCATGCGTGAGCAGCGCCTTGTAGGGAGGCTGGCCATACAGCATGCAGCCGGTCAGCAGCGATGAGTGGAACCAGCCGCGATGCTGGTCCGAACCTTCCAGGTACAGATCGGCGGGCCAGGCCAGTTCAGCGCCGTGCGAACCGGCGAAGTCGCCGTCCTTGCCACCCAGGACGGTCGCGTGCGTGCTGCCCGAGTCGAACCAGACGTCCAGCGTGTCGCGGTTCTTTTCGTACTGGTCGGCTTCGTCGCCCAGCAGTTCGCGCGGATCCAGCGTCTGCCAGGCCTCGATGCCGCCTTGCTCGACACGCTGCGCCACCTGCTCAAGCAATTCGGACGTGCGCGGGTGCAGCTCGCCGGTTTCCTTGTGCACGAAGAAGGCCATCGGCGTGCCCCATTGCCGCTGGCGCGACAAGGTCCAGTCGGGGCGGTTGGCGATCATGGCGTGCAGGCGGGCGCGGCCCCAGGCCGGATAGAAGGCCGTGGCGTCGATGCCGGCCAGCGCCGATTCGCGCAGGGTCGGGCCGCCGTCCTTGGGGGCGACGTCCATGCCGGCAAACCACTGGCTGGTGGCGCGGTAGATGATCGGCGTCTTGTGGCGCCAGCAATGCATGTAGCTGTGCTTGTGCTTTTCCACGTGCATCAGCGCGCCGGCTTCCTGCAGGGCCTCGACGATCTTCGGGTTGGCGTCCCAGATGGACAGGCCGCCGAACAGCGCCAGGCTGTCCACATACTTGCCGTCGCCCATGACCGGGCTGATGAAGTCGGTGTCCTTCATGCCGTGTTCCTTGCACGACAGGAAGTCCTCGATGCCGTAGGCCGGCGCCGAGTGCACCACGCCGGTGCCGGAGTCAGCCGTTACGTAGTCGCCCAGGTAGGCCGGCGACTTGCGGTCGTAGGCGGCGTTGAATTGCGCCAGCGGATGGCGGAATTCAATGCCCGACAGTGCCGAGCCCGGGGCCGTGGCTATCACTTCGCCTTCCAGGTTCCAGGCCTTCAGGCAGTCCTCGACGCGCTCCTTGGCGATCAGCAGCAGCGGGCCGAACTTCGGCACGGGCGATACGCGCACCAGCGCGTATTCGATTTCCGGATGCAGGTTGAGCGCCTGGTTGGACGGAATCGTCCAGGGCGTGGTGGTCCAGATGACGATGGCGCCGTCGTCCACCGAGTCCAGGCCGAAGGCCTTGGCCAGCTTGGCGTGCTCGGCAAACGGGAAGGCCACGTCGACCGCCGGGTCCACGCGATCGGCGTACTCGACTTCGGCCTCGGCCAGCGCCGAACCACAGTCGAAACACCAGTTCACGGGCTTCAGTCCGCGGAACACATAACCCTTGTCCAGGATGCGGCCCAGCGCGCGGATCTCGTCGGCCTCATTGCTGAAGTTCATCGTCATGTAGGGACGATCCCACTCGCCCAGCACGCCCAGGCGCTTGAAGTCCTTGCGCTGGCGGTCGATCTGTTCGAGCGCATAGGCGCGGGCCTTGGATTGCACTTCGGCCACGGGCAGGTGCTTGCCGTACTTCTTTTCGATCTGGATTTCGATCGGCATGCCATGACAGTCCCAGCCCGGGACATAGTGCGCGTCATAGCCGGCCATGTTGCGGCTCTTGACGATGATGTCCTTCAGGATCTTGTTGACTGCGTGGCCGATGTGGATGTCGCCGTTGGCGTAAGGCGGGCCGTCGTGCAGCACGAAGCGCGGCCGGCCGCGGCTTGCGGCGCGGATCGCCTGGTAGACGTGGTTTTCCTCCCACTGCGAAATCCAGGCGGGCTCGCGGCGGGCGAGGTCGCCCCGCATGGGGAAGGGGGTGTCGGGCAGGTTGAGGGTCTTTTTATAGTCCATGAACGGCAAAATAGGCGCGCGCGTTTCGCGCGTCTTCGGCGATGGCGGCAGTCAGGGAAGGGAGGTCAGGAAATTTTTCTTCGTCCCGCAGCTTTTGCAGGAACTCGACGCGTACGAGTTTACCGTAAGCGTCGACAGTCTCGTCGAGCAGGTGTGACTCCAGCAGCACGCGCCCACGATCTTCCACGGTGGGGCGCACGCCCAGGCTGGCGACCGCCGGCAGCGGATGGTCTGCCAGGCCGTAGACCTGCACGACGTAAATGCCCGAGCGCGCGGCGCAGCGCTCGGCCACGCGCAGATTCATGGTGGGAAAACCCAGCGTGCGGCCCAGCTTCTGCCCGTGGATCACATGGCCGCTGATGTGGTAGGGATGCCCCAGCAGATGACGGGCGCGTTCCAGGTCGCCCACCGCCAGGGCGGTGCGCACCTCGGAACTCGATATCCGGTGCCCCTGTTGGTCGGTCACGTCAGACAGGGTCTGCACCTCGAAGCCATGGCGCAGGCCGGCCTCGCGCAACAGGTCGATGTCGCCGCTGCGTTTGTGCCCGAAACGGAAATCCTCGCCCACCAGCAGCCATTTGGCATGCAGCCCCTGCACGAGCAGTTGCTCGATGAAGGCATTGGCGGACATTTCGGCCAGGCGGGCGTTGAAGCGTTCCACCACGACTTGGGATATGCCGTAGCGCGCCAGCGCCGCCAGTTTGTCGCGCAAACCCGATATACGGGTGGGCGCCAATTCCGGGCGTTGGTTGAGCGTGGCGAAATATTCCCGCGGATGCGGCTCGAAGGTCATCACGGCGGGCGTCAGGTTGCGGTCGCGCGCGACTTGGCAGACGCGCGCCAGCATGGCCTGGTGTCCGCGATGGACGCCGTCGAAGTTGCCGATCGTCAGCGCGCAAGGGGCGCGCCGGTCGGGCGGGGGCAGGGATCGGTAGATGCGCAGCGATGGTTTCACGAGCGAGAGTTTACAATTTTGGATTCCGGGTTTGTTCCTGTCCTTTCCTGCCGCGCGTCCAGGCCATTGCCGCACGCGGGATTGCCGGGGGCGGACGAGCCCGATTTCCCTTGGAATTCCTTATCTTGCCGGAAATATCTCCCCCCAAACGCCGCCTCGTCATCCTGATTTCGGGGCGCGGCAGCAACATGCAGGCGTTGGCCCAGGCTTGCCGTAACGAAGGTTGGCCGGCCGAAGTCGCCGCCGTCATTGCCAGCAAGCCCGAAGCCGCGGGCCTCGAATGGGCGTCCCATCAGGGCATCCCCACCGCCGCGCTGTACCACAAGGACTACGCCAGCCGCGAAGCCTTCGACGCCGCGCTGGCCGCCGAAATCGACCGGTACGAGCCCGATTACGTCATTCTGGCGGGTTTCATGCGCGTGCTGACACCGGGCTTCGTCAATCACTATGCCGGCCGGCTGGTGAACATCCATCCGTCCCTGTTGCCGGCATTTCCGGGGCTGCATACGCACGCCCAGGCCCTGGCGACTGGCGTGCGCGTGCATGGCTGCACCGTGCACTTCGTCACGCCGGTGCTGGATCACGGCCCCATCATTGCGCAGGGCTGCGTGCCGGTCCTGGCGGGCGACACGCCCGAGTCGCTGGCCGAGCGCGTGCTGGCGGTGGAACACCGGGCGTTTCCGGCGGCGGTGCGCTGGCTCGCCGAAGGCCGGGTTACCCTGACCAGCGATCACCGCGTGAACGTGCTGGGCGATCCCGACCGCCTTTTCGCCTGGTCGCCGGCCGCTTGATCGGCCCTGAACCGCATTTTTCGGGCGGAAGCCCTCCGCCCCACTGGAATACACCATGACTAAACCCCAATCTCCGCGTTCTCGTCCGGCAGGCGCCGCCAGGGCCGCCTCCGAAGGCCGCGACGGTCGGTCCTTTTTCTCGCGTCCCAAGGGCGACGCGCGCGCCCCTATCGCACGCGACAGCGCCCGCGACGACCGTTCCGGCGGCAGCCGCGACGAGCGCTCGGGCGGTCGACCGACGCCGCGCCCGTCCTACGACGCGCCGCGCGGCGAAGGCCGCGGCGGTGAACGCGGTTCCTACGGTTCGGACCGCCGCGAAGGCCGTCCGAGCCCCCGTCCGTCCTTCGATCCGACGCGCGGCGAGGGCCGCGGCGAACGCGCTTCTTATGGTTCCGAGCGCCATGAAGGCCGTCCGGGCCCGCGCCCGTCCTATGACGCTCCGCGCGGCGAAGGCCGAGGCGGCGAACGCGGTTCCTACGGTTCGGAACGCCGCGAGGGCCGTCCGGGTCCGCGCCCGTCCTATGACGCCCCGCGCGGCGAAGGCCGAGGCGGCGAACGCGGTTCCTACGGTTCGGAACGCCGCGAGGGCCGTCCGGGTCCGCGTCCGTCGTATGACGCCCCGCGCGGCGAAGGCCGAGGCGGCGAACGCGCGTCCTACGGTTCGGAACGCCGCGAAGGCCGGCAGGATGCGCGGCCATCCCATGGCTCCCCCCGAGGCGGCGAGCGCGGCCAGTATGCCGGTCCGCGTGGCGGCGAGGGCGGCCACGGTCAAGGATACGGCGGCCAGGACCGTCCGCCGAAGCCCCAATTCAACCGCCCGCGCCTGTCGCACGCGGCGATCCGCATAGACCAGGTCCAGCGCGTCCTGGGCGAGATCCTGCAGTGGACCTATCCGGCCGATGCGGCCCTGTCGCACTGGCTGCGCAACCATCCCAACCTGGGCGCGCGCGACCGTTCCGAGGTCGCCGAAGCCGTTTACGACGTGCTGCGCCATCTGCGCCGGTACCGCCAATTCGGTGAAAGCGGCGTCGGGCCCGCCTCGCGCCGCCTGGCCATCCTGGGCCTGGCGGCGACGCTGGGCGCCAACGAACTCTCCGAAGGCATGGACGCCGCCGAAGCCGAATGGCTCCAGCGCGTGTCGCAAATCGACCCGGCGACCCTGCCGCGCGCCGTGCGAGGCAGCATCCCGGACTGGCTGGACGAGCGTCTGGGCGCCATGGACAGCCCCGACACCCTGATCGAGGCGTTGAACCGCCAGGCCAGCCTGGATCTGCGCGTCAATCCCCTCAAGGTCGAGCGCGACGCCATGCTCGCTGAACTGCAGCAAGGCGCCGGGCGCTACGAGCCCGTCGCCATGCGCTATTCGCCCTGGGGCATCCGCATGGAAGGGCGTCCGGCCATCAATCGCTGGCCGCAGTTCGAGAACGGCAGCATTGAAGTCCAGGACGAGGGCAGCCAGTTGCTGGCGCTGCTGGTGGGCCCGCGCCGCGGCGAAATGATCATCGACTTCTGCGCCGGCGCTGGCGGCAAGACTTTGCTGCTGGGCGCGCTGATGCGCTCCACCGGCCGCCTGTACGCATTCGACGTATCCGCGGCCCGCCTGGCGCGTGCCAAGCCCCGTTTCGCGCGCAGCGGCCTGTCCAACGTGGTGCCCGTGGTCATCGATAGCGAAAACGATGCTCGCGTGAAGCGCCTGGCCGGCAAGGCTCAGCGCGTACTGGTTGACGCGCCATGCAGCGGCATCGGTACGCTGCGCCGCAATCCGGACCTGAAATGGCGCCAGCATCCCGAGGCGCTGGCCGAACTGGGGCAGCTCCAGGAACGTATCCTGAATAGCGCGGCGCGCTGCGTCGCCCCGGGAGGGCGCCTGGTATACGCCACCTGCAGCCTGCTGGCCGAGGAAAACGAAGTGCAGGCCGAGCGTTTCCTCGCCAGCCATCCTGATTTCGAACGCCTGGATGCCGCGGAGATCCTGGCTGCCCGTTGCGAAAACCTGAAGCTGGACGGCCCCTACGTCCAGCTGCGTCCCGATGTGCATGGCACCGACGGCTTTTTCGCCGCCGTGTTCGAGCGGCGGAAGAAGGGTGCGGCAGCCGGGGCGGACGACGCCCACGCGGCGGAAACCAGCGAAGTTCCGCCCCAGGAACCCGCCGCAGAAACCCCGGCCGGCGACCAGGACCAGCCGGCCTGAACGCAGGCGCCGGGTCAGGGACCCGGCGTCACCACCACCGTGGCGCTGTAGCGCCGCGTGCCCAGGGTCTTGTTCTGGTATTTCACCTCCCAGGCCAGGGTGTCACTGCCTGCCTGGTCCGCCTGGTAGATTACCTGGGACACCGGCACGGTCTGGTATGCGCAACGTCCGGAATCGCTGGACTGGCCTCGCGTCTGCATGATGTTGGCCTTGCCCAGGCGCGGCGTCATGGTCAGCGCGACCCGCGGCGCGCGCAACGCCAGGCAATCCGATCCGCGGATCTCGTAGTACGAGGCCAGCACGGCGACGTCGCCGGACTTCAGCGTTTGCGCGGAAACGGCGGCGGGCAGGGCGGTTCCCAGCGAGGCCAGGATGCAAAAAAAATAGGGACGTATTTGTTTCAGCAACATCAGTGGGACAAAAGAGACAGTTTGGTAGGCAAAGCACCCGCAGTGTGCGCCAGCCGCAAGTCTGCTTCAAGACCGGATACCAAGCTGACAGGAACTTTAATCGCGAAATTGAGCCCAACCCTTGCGCCTTCGCGTATGCCCCCCACTTTCCCTGGGGAGGACGGCCCTAGCGCCGCGTGCCGCAAGGCTCGGCCTCGCAACCTGCGTTTCCGGTGGCGAGAGTGGGTTTTTGTCCTGAAAAACCGGGGCTTAGTCCTTGATTTCGCTCAAAAACTATTTTGAAACTACCTTGTCATAAGTCGGCCAAGGTAAGCTAAACTCCAGGCACTTCTCTAGCGAGGCTCCTAACAGCTTTATGGATTACATCCTTTCCTTCATTGCCGGCGGTCTGACCCAAGCAACTTGGTGGCAGATTGTCGTGTTCACTCTGGTTGTGACGCACATCACGATTGTGTCGGTCACGGTTTTCCTCCATCGCAGCCAAGCGCACCGTGGTCTGGATTTGCATCCAGCCGTGATGCACTTCTTCCGTTTCTGGCTCTGGATGACGACCGGCATGGTCACCAAGGAATGGGTGGCCATTCACCGCAAGCATCACGCCAAGTGCGAAAAGGAAGGCGATCCCCATTCGCCCATCCTGTTCGGCATCTGGAAGGTGCTGTTCCGCGGCGCGGAACTGTACCGCGAAGAATCGAACAACAAGGAAACCATGGCCAAGTTCGGCCACGGCACGCCTGACGACTGGCTCGAGCGCAACGTCTACAGCAAGCACAGCCTGTGGGGCGTGCTGACCATGCTCGCCATCGACATCGCCCTGTTCGGCGCCATCGGCGTGACGGTTTGGGCCGTGCAGATGGCCTGGATTCCCTTCTGGGCCGCCGGCGTCGTCAACGGCATCGGCCACTACTGGGGCTACCGCAACTACAACAGCCCGGACACCAGCACCAACGTGTTCCCCTGGGGCATCGTGATCGGCGGCGAAGAGCTGCACAACAACCACCACGCCCATGGCACGTCGGCCAAGTTCTCGGCCAAGTGGTACGAGTTCGACATCGGCTGGTGCTACATCAACATCCTCAAGTTCTTTGGCCTGGCCAAGATCAAGAAGGTCGCGCCCAAGCTCAAGCTGGACGACAGCAAGACCGGCATCGACCTGCGCACCCTGCAGGGCGTGATCACGCACCGCTACGAAGTCATGGCCCGCTATGCGGACGTGATCAAGAGCGCCGCCCGCGAAGAGCTGGCCAAGCTGAAGGATTCGCGCAACAAGGGCAGCGCCGAATGCGACTGGACCAAGCTGCACAGCGTGCGCCGCGCCATCCACCGCAACGAGGACATCCTGCAGCCCGAACAGGTTGCCGCCGTGGATCAGGCCATCGCCCAGAACAAGTCCTTGGCCACCCTGGTGCAGATGCGCCGCGAACTCGGCCGGATCTGGGAAAGCTCCAGCGCCAGCAGCGAACAGCTCCTTCATGACCTGCAGGCCTGGTGCCAGCGCGCCCAGCAAAGCGGCATCGCCGGGCTCGAGCAATTCGCTCAACGTCTGCGCCGCTACGCGGCATGATGCTAGAGAAGCTCAATCCTGAACAACGCGCCGCAGTAACCTTAGAACCGCAGCACGCCCTGGTTTTGGCCGGGGCGGGCAGCGGCAAGACCCGGGTGCTTACCACCCGCATGGCCTGGCTGATTCAAACCGGCCAGGCTTCGCCTTTTGGGCTTCTGGCGGTTACGTTCACCAACAAGGCGGCGCGCGAAATGCTTGCGCGCATGTCGGCTATTCTGCCGATCGATACGCGCGGCTTGTGGATCGGCACCTTCCACGGGCTGTGCAACCGCATGCTGCGTGCGCACCATCGCGATGCGGGCCTGCCGCAGAGTTTCCAGATCCTGGACGTCACCGACCAGCTGGCGGCGATCAAGCGCCTCATGAAGGCCAACGGCGTCGACGACGAGAAGTATCCTCCCCGCGATGTGCAGCGCTTTATCAACGGCGCCAAGGAAGAGGGCCTGCGTCCGGCCGATGTCGAAGCCTATGATGCCCATCGCCGCCGCCTGATCGAGATCTACCAGCTCTACGAGGCCCAGTGCCTGCGCGAGGGCGTGGTGGACTTCGCCGAGCTGCTGTTGCGCGCCTACGAGCTGCTGTCGCGCAATGCGCCCGTGCGCGAGCACTACCAGCGCCGCTTCCGCCACATCCTGGTCGACGAGTTCCAGGACACCAACACGCTGCAATACAAGTGGCTGCGCCTGCTGGCCGGCGGCGGCGCCGCGATCTTCGCGGTGGGCGACGACGACCAGTCCATCTATGCGTTCCGAGGCGCCAACGTCGGCAACATGGCCGACTTCGAGCGCGATTACGCGCGCGGCACCGTGATCCGCCTGGAGCAGAACTACCGTTCCTACGGCCACATCCTGGATTCGGCCAATGCGCTGATCGGCCACAATACCGGCCGGCTGGGCAAGAATCTCTGGACCGAGCAGGGCGACGGCGAGCCGGTGCGCGTCATCGAACAACCGTCCGACGGCATGGAAGCGCAGTGGATCGTGGACGAGATCCGTTCCTTGATCCGCGAAGGCAGCCTGCGCCGCGAGATCGCCGTGCTCTACCGCAGCAATGCGCAATCGCGTGTGCTGGAACATGCCATCTTCTCCGCTGGCATCCCCTACAAGGTGTACGGCGGACTGCGCTTTTTCGAGCGCCAAGAAATCAAGCACGCGCTGGCCTATCTGCGCCTGATGGCCAATCCCCACGACGACACGTCGTGGATGCGGGTCGTCAACTTCCCCACGCGCGGTATCGGCGCGCGTACGCTGGAGCAATTGGGCGACGCCGCGCGCGCGCACGACACCAGCCTGTACGCGGCCGTGGCGCTGGTGGGCGGCAAGGGCGGATCCAATCTGGCCCAGTTCGCGCAGCTGATCCACCGCCTGATCGAAGAAACCCGTGACCTGCCGCTGCCGGAAATGGTCGAGCACATGCTCGAGGCCAGCGGCCTGAACGCGCATTACAAGGCCGAACGCGAAGGCGCGGAACGCCTGGAGAACCTGAACGAACTGATCACGGCCGCGGCGGTTTTCGCGTCCGAGGAGAACTACGACGGCATGCCTGCCGGCGTGGTGCCCGAACAGGACACGGCATCCACGCTCAACGCGGGCGTGGTGGACGCGCCCGTCGTGGCGTCCGATGGCCTGACACCGCTGGCCGCGTTCCTGTCGCATGCGGCGCTGGAAGCGGGAGACAACCAGGCCCAGCAGGGGCAAGATGCGGTGCAGCTCATGACCGTGCACGCCGCCAAGGGCCTGGAGTTCGACGCCGTGTTCATCACCGGGCTGGAAGAGGGGCTGTTCCCGCATGAGAACAGCGTGCTGGAAGCGTCCGGGCTCGAGGAAGAGCGCCGCCTGATGTACGTGGCGATCACGCGCGCGCGCCAGCGCCTGTACATCAGCCTGGCGCAAAGCCGGATGCTGCATGGCCAGACGCGTTACGCGATGCGTTCCCGCTTCCTGGACGAAATTCCCGAGCAGCATCTGAAGTGGCTGTCGCCCAAGGCGGGCCTCGCGCAGATCGGCGGTACGGGAGCAGGCTGGGGAGGCGGCAATCGGGGTGACGCTTTTGGACGCAAGCCCACCAATACCATTGCGCCGCGTCAAGCCCGCAGCGTCACCACCGGTGTCACGGTGGGCGACAAGCAGTATCGTGTAGGTCAGGGCGTGCACCACGCGCGGTTCGGCGAGGGCACGATCATCGGCTTGAGCGGAGCAGGGCAGGACGCCCAGGCTGAAATCCAGTTCCGCGACGTGGGCGCCAAGACTTTGGCGTTGGGCATCGCCAAGCTCGATATTGTTCAAGGTTGACATACATGGCCAACAACGATTCTCCCAAAGCCGAGTTGGCGTCGCTGCGCGCCGAGGTCGATGAAATCGACCAGCAGATCATGCTGCTCCTGGGCGTGCGGTTCCGTTGCACGGACATGATCGGTGAACTCAAGCGCGAGCTGGGCATGGATCTGGTGGATCCCCAGCGCGAGGAACAGCAGGTCGAGCGCATCCGCCGCCTCGCGCAAGAGGCTGGCGTGCCGCCCGCGCTTGCCGAAACCATCTTGCGCGAAGTGATCGACACCGTGGTCGATCACCACACCCGCCTGCGCGAGCGTCCCTACTCGTAAAGCCAGGCCGGCGGCGCCCGGGGCTCCGGGCCGCCGCCTTTCCGCTTTCCCCTTATAGAACCTTCATGAACGCCAGCAAGGCGTCGATCTCGTCCGCGCTCAGCGCCAGCGGCCGGATGTGCTCGGACTTGCGCGGCGCATAGGGATCGGGCGGATCGGCGGGCGCCGGGTCTCGGCCCATGCCGGCGTTGTACATGCGCAGCAAGCCCTTGAGGTCCGCGAACAAGCCGTTGTGCATCCACGGGCCGGCCCGCGACACATTGCGCAGGCTGGGCGTGCGGAATTCGCCCAGGTCGGCGGGGGCGCGGGTCACTTCGTAGCGGCCCAGGTCCTGGTTGCGACGTCCATAGAACGACAGGCCGATGTTGTGGAACTGGTGGTCCGTCAGCATCGGGCCGCTGTGGCAGTTCATGCAGCGGGCCTGGGTGCGGAACAGATGCATGCCGATCAGCTCGCCGTCGTCCAAAGCGTCCGATTGGCCGCCCAGAAACGCATCGAAGCGCGTGGGCTCAGGCCGCAGCGTTGCCACGTAGGCGGCCAGCGCGCGAGCCAACCGGTCCGCATCCACCGGAGGTTGCGACGCGGACGCTGGGCCAAACGCCTGGAGAAACTGAGCGGGATATGGCTCGCTTGCCAGCAGGCGCGTCACGGCGCCGTCGGCATCGTGGTTCATTTCACGGGGATCGTGCAGTGGGCCCAGCACCTGTTCCTTGAGACTGGCGGCGCGCCCGTCCCAAAATAGTCGCGGCGCGAACGGCGCCGCATACAGCGGCATGGAGCGCCGCCTGCCCATCAGCTTGTCTTCGCCGATCGCCAGCGCGAGTCCATCCGTGAAAGCGCGCTGCGGCACGTGACAGGAGGCGCAGGACACCTGCCCCTTGCGCGACAACCGGGTGTCGAAGAACAGCATCTGTCCCAACGCGATGACCGCGGGACGGGCCACGTCGGCGGTCAGTTCCTGCTGGCCGCCATTGGGCGCCGTCCAACCCAGGGGAGGGCTGGCGGCGGGCGGCACCGGCCCCCATTCACGCCAGGTCACGCCGGGATCGATCGTGGGCGCAGGCCAGGACGCAGGCGGACCCGAGTAGTGCCGCCGCAGGCACGCGGCATCCCAACCGGCCGAGTTCTTGCAGACCGGCAGGCCCGTGATGGGTTCCGGATCCGCACGGGGTGCGGAACTCGCCAGCGTCAGCGCGGCGCCCAGGATCAGAATCGATAACCGACTTGCAGCCATAGCTCGCGTCCCGTTTGGTAAGTGCTGCGGTTGGTCCTGAGATTTGGGTTGCTGGCCGTCAGGGCAGGCCGGCGGTCCAGCACATTCAGCACCTCGACCGTGAACTCCAGGCTGCGCGCGAACGCCGGGTTCCAGGCGAGCTTGGTGTCCCAGGTCCAGTAGGACGGAATCTCGCCGGACTCGAAGCGGTCCAGGTAATCCGGGCGCGGTCCCAATCCCACGTAGATGGTGGCATCGCGCTTGCTGCGCCAGTTCACCATGTTGCTCCAGGTCAGGCCGGCGCGCGGCCATGCGCCAACCAGGCTCAGCGTGGCGACTTGCGGCTGGTAGAAGGAGGAGGGGGGCAAGTCGATGGCGCGCATGCGCGAGCCGTTGTAGATCACGTATTCGTCGGGATCGCGGGCATCGCCGGTATAGCCTTCGACCAGGTCCGCGTTGGTTTTGCGCTTCTGCCAGCTCCAGCTCGCCTGCATGTTCCAGCGCGTTTCACCCAGGCGCCAGGGCTCCAGCGTGCGGACCGAGAGGCTGACACCGTCGGTCGTGGACAAGCCGGCATTGGTATAGCGGTAGCCGTCCTTTTCGTTGCCGGTCTTGGTCCACTGATCGCGGCCGTTGCGGCGCACATAGCTCAGCACGCCTTCCATGCCCGCCATGCGCTGGCGCAGCGATACCGCCCACTCGTCGTCATACGGCATGCGCAGGCCCTTGTACTGGACGTAATATTCCTTGCTGCCATCCGCCACGGGATTTCCGTTCCTGTCCAGAACCTGCCGCCGCAAGCGGCTTCTTTCTTCTTCGAGCGCTGTCTCCAGCACGCCGGAACCGTAGTAGCGCGACCAGCCTGCACTGAGCAACGTGTCGCCCGAACCGGTCACATCCCAGTCCAGCCGCGTGCGTGGCGACACATTGCCGCTCTGCAGGAACGTCTCGCGGTCATAGCGCAGGCCGGCGTCCAGGGCCAGCCGTTCCCATTCGATGCGATCCGACAAGTACAGGCTCGCCATGTTGTAGTTCACGTCCACGGTTCCGGGCAGGTAGCGGACCTTGCTGAAATCCCGGTAGCTGCCGTCGCGGTTGTAGGCGCGTTGATACGAGTGGCTTTCCTGGAAGCGTTCGAAGTTCGCCTGTACCCGGTTCAGTTCGATGCCCGCATAGGGGATGTGCGTGAATACGCCCGTGCGCATCGGATCCAGGTCGATCCGGCCTTTCAGTGTCCAGGTGTCCTGGCGCGTTTGTTCCTTGCCGAAGCCGCCGGCGGTGTACAGCGGCAGCCCATAGGGGCGAAACGTCACCAGCTCGTCGCCGACGGACTCCCGGTTGCTGAGCGAACGATCCCAGCCCGCCTGCAGCGCCAGCCGTCCTCCCTGGAAATAGTGGTCCACATTCGCGCCTATGCCGCGCGCGGCATGGTTGTTGTCCCAACGCGTATGCCGGAACAGGTCGCTGGCCAGCGTTTCGCTGCGGTCGCTGTACTTCAGGGTCAGGTCGGCGGTGGTGTCGACGCTGGCGCGCACGCTGAACTTGCCCAGGAAATTGTCGATCCGGTCGCTGTAGGTGTCCTGTCCCGGGGCTGGCTGCCCCTTTGCGTCCACACCCATGTTCCAGCGCGTGATGTCCGATTCGCGCCGCGACATGGCCAGTACGGCTCCCGATTTTTCATTGAAGGCGAGGTCGCCCACGGCGGAATAGAAGCGCTTTTTCCATTCCGGCGAGTAGCCCGGCTTGCCCTGGGCCCAACTGTTCTGCTCGCCTTCGGCCACCTCCTGCCGCGTCATCTTGGATGTGTTCCAGCGATAGTCGAGGTTGAGCCGATTCTCGCCGGAGAACCGGCGCAATCTTGCATCCACGACGCCACCCGTGAAGCGGCCGTACTCCACTGGCACGAAGCTGTCGTGCACGCGCACTTCATCCAGCAGACTGGTGTCGACGAAGTACGACTGAGGGTTGCTGGGTACGTTGCCGACCTGCAGGTTCAGGTTCTTGCTGGCCGGGTCCACGCGATTGGTCGCGTCCATGCCGTCCAGCTGGAACAGGTTCTGATAGGGGCTGGAACCGTGGAACGAAATGTCTTCCACGTTCAGCGAGCCGCGGTTTTGCGAGCCGGCGGCGCCCGGATTGGTGCGCACGGCCGGATGCGTTGCCACCAGTGTGCTGAGGTCGCGATTGGAGCTGGGGGTTTCGGCGATGTCCTCGCGGGTGTAGATGCGTTCGCCGATCTGCTCTCCGTAGACACGCACGGCGTCCAGGCGCAAGGCGGAAAACTGAGTGGTCTTGTCCACGTACACGATGTAGCGGCCGGGGCCGTCTGCCCGTAACGACAGCCCGGAGCCCGCCAGCAGATGATTCAGGGCGAGCAGCGGCGAATACTCCCCCTGCAGCGGGGGCGAGACCTTGCCTGCCACTGCCGCAGGCGGGAACGATATCTCCAGGCTGGCTTGCCGGCCCAGTGCGAGCAGCGCGTCCCCCAGCGGCTGCGCCGGCAGGTTATAGGCGGTGGGGGCGGCAGGCTGGGCAGCAGCCGGAGAAATCGTGATCAAGGAGGCGATGAGCAGCGCCGTAGCGCCAGCCCGGCGAGCGCGCCGGTCAATAGGGTGAAGCGACATAAATGCGTCCAAGCGGGTGTTGATGTCAGCCGTAGGACGTGTCCAGGCGCGGTTTACCTCAGTGGATTGCTCATGAATAATTTATATCGATTCTCATTTACCGATTGCTAATTGGCTCAATCGGTTTCAGCGCACGATCAGCAGGCCGGGCAGGTCGGTGATGTCCACCTTCGACTGCGCCAACAGCAACGCCAGGGCGCGCTTGGGATCGCCGATGCTGGCGGTGCCCGACACGCGCAAGCTGCGCGCGGCTTCGCCCACCACCAGGATGTGCTTGCCGCCATACCGGGAAAGCCTGGCGGCGGCTTCGGGCAAGGCGATATCGTTGAAGGCCAGCAATCCCTGGCTCCAGTCAGGCCCGCGTTCCTGCGGGGCCGCGGCGAGCCGGGTGATGCCCGCCGCCGACACGGTGGCGCCGTCGCCGGCGTCCAGCACCAGGCTCTGCCTGTCCTGGCAGCGCTTGCACTGGACCGCGACGCGATGTTCGTACACGACGACGCGCGTGCCGCCGGCATCGTGCGCAACGGCATAGCGGGTGCCGAGAGCGGCGGCGGAGGCCTCCGGCGTGACCACCACGAAGTCCGGGCCTCCCGGGGCACGTGGGGCGGCGGAAAACAGGGCTTGTCCCGCCAGGAGCGTTACTTCGCGCTTGCCCTTGGTGAAGTCGATGGCGATGGCGGAATCGGCATCCAGCGTGGCGCTGGACCCGTCAGGCAGCATCACGCGCCGCACTTCGGCGCCGGTGGAGTAATCGGCCCCGAGGTGGGTTGTGCGCAGCAGGTGCCAGGCTGGCCAGGCGGCCAGAATGGCGAGGGCCGCCACGCCGCGTTTGCGCGCACGCCGAGGCGCAAGCTTGCCGCGCTCTATTTCGCCCATCCGTCGCCATAGGCGCGACAGGCGCTCATAGGCGGCGGCGTGGCTGGCGTCGGCGCGGTACCAGGCTTCGAACTCCGCCTGTGCCTGCGCGTCCATGCCTTGGCCGCTGTGGCGTACCACCCAGCGCGATGCTTCCTCTTGAGTACTCCGGGACCGGGGGGCGGCAGGCGCCATGATCAGGAGGCCAGCGCCTGGTCGCAGGCCAGCAGGATGCGCATCATGTGCTTTTCCACCGCACTGACGGAAATCGCCAAGCGTTGGGCGATGGCGCGATAGCTCAAGCCTTCATGCCGGTGCAACACAAAGACATCCAGGCTGCGGCGCGGCTGCGCCAGCAGGGCCTTCTCCAGCCGCCGCAGCATCTGGCGCGCGGCGGCCACGTCGAGGGTGTCGGGTTCATGCAGGGCGGGCCGGGAGGCCGCGAAGTCGGCGGTGGCCGCCAGTTCGCGGCTGCGGCGCCTGTGCCAGTCCGTGGCGATGTTGGCGGCCACGCGGAATACGTAGGCGCGGTCGTTGTCAGGGCGCGTCCTGTCCTTGAATTCCGCCAGCTTGATCCAGGTGTCCTGCGCGCAGTCCTGCGCAACGTCGCGCGAGCCGGTGCGCAAAGAGAGAAAACCCAATACCTCTCGGTAATGGCGGAGGAATACATCCGTGAGCGAAGACATGTCGCCGGCGCCGGGCGCCAGATAGAGTCAAATTCGCGGCAGAGTATAAATGATAACGATTTCTATTTCTAGACGAATCGGGATCGGAGCGGCGGCGGGCGAGGTGCCCGCCGCGGGGAATCAGGCTTCAGATTGCTCGATTTCCTCGAGCGAACCCTGGATTTCCAACCACTGCTCTTCGAGTTCGCCCATGCGTTTGCCGTGCTCGCCGTGTTCCGCCATGACCTTCTGGCGTTCGGCGCGGCGCGCATCCGAATACAGCTCGGGGTCGGCGATAACGGCGTCCAGCGCGTGCAGCTTGGCGCGCAGCTTGTCCATTTCGGCCTCGACCTTGGCGAGCTTGGATTCCAGCGGTTTGCGCAAGGCGGAAAGGCGCTGGCGCTGCTCGGCTTCGGCCCGGCGCTGGGCTTTGCGGTCGACGACCGGTTCGTTGCCTTCGGCGTTTTCGCGTGCCGCCTCGGCCCGTTCGCCAGCGTTGCGGGCGGCAAGCCAGTCCCGGTAGTCTTCCAGATCGCCGTCGAACTCGCGCACGGCGCCGTCGGCCACGATCCAGAAGCTGTCCACGGTGGTGCGCAGCAGGTGGCGGTCGTGGGATACGAGCAGCATGCTGCCGCCGAAATCCGCCAGCGCGGCGGCCAGGGCTTCGCGCGTTTCCACGTCCAGGTGGTTGCTGGGTTCGTCCAGCAGCAGCAGATTGGGCTTTTGCCAGACGATCAGGGACAGGGCCAGGCGAGCCTTTTCACCGCCGGACATGGGGCCGACCTTGCTGGTCACCGTGTCGCCGGAAAAACCGAAGCCGCCCAGGTAATTCCGCAACTCCTGCTCGCGGGTTTCCGGGGCCAGTCGCGCCAAGTGAGCGATGGGCGTGCTGTCCACGTCCAGCATGTCCAATTGATGCTGATGGAAATAGCCGATCGCCAGCCCGCGCGATGCGCGGCGCGTACCGGCCTGCACCGGCAGTTCTTCGGCCAGGGTCTTGATCAGCGTGCTCTTGCCGGCGCCATTGGCGCCCAGCACGCCCACGCGGCTGCCGGCCCGCACCATCAGCGTGACGTCACGCAGGATGGGCACGGCGTTGCCGTCCGCGTCGGTGTAGCCAGCCGACAGGTGTTCCAGGGTCAGCAGCGGATCCGGCACCTGCTCGGGCGAGGGTATGCGGATGTCGATGCCCGCTTCGGCGTGCAAGGGCGCCAGCACCTGCATGCGCGCCAGCGCCTTGACGCGACTCTGTGCCTGCTTGGCCTTGGAGGCCTTGGCCTTGAAGCGGTCGATAAAGCCTTGCAGACGCGCTGCCTCGCGGGTCTGGCGTTCGTACGCGATATTGCTCTGGCGCAGGCGTTCGGCGCGCTGCGTCAGGAAGTCGCCATACCCGCCGCGATAGCGGATCAGTTTGGCATGATCGAAATGCAGAATGGATTTGGCGACCGCGTCCAGGAACTCGGTGTCGTGGGAGATCAGCATGACGGTGCCCGGATAGGCAGACAGCCATTTCTCCAGCCAGAGCATGGCGTCGAGATCCAGGTGGTTGGTGGGTTCATCCAGCAGCAGCAATTCGGACGGCGCCATCAGCGCACGGGCCAAGGCCAGGCGCATGCGCCAGCCACCGGAAAAGCTCGCGACCGGTTGCATCCATTCGGCCGGCTTGAAGCCCAGGCCAGCCAGCAATTGCTCGGCGCGCGAGGCCGCGCTCCAGGCGCCGGCTTCCACCAGGGCCGCTTCCACTTCCGCGATCTGGGTGCCTTGCTCGTCCGTCAATTCGGCGCGGCGCGCCTGCAACTCGCGCAGATGGGTGTCGCCGTCGATGACGAACTCGCGCGCCGGGCGCTCGTCCGCTTCGATTTCCTGTTTCACGCTGGCGATGCGCCAGCCGGCGGGCAGGGCCAGGTTGCCAGCGTCCAGGTCCAGTGCGCCGGTCAGCAGCGCGAACAGCGAGGACTTGCCCGCACCGTTCTTGCCCACGATGCCGACGCGTTCCCCGGGATGCACAACGAATTCGGCGCCGTCCAGCAGCACCTTGGTGCCACGGCGCAGGGTCAATCCAGTGGCGCGTATCACAGGCTCAGTTGCTCGCGGGTAAGCAGCAAAAGCTGGTCGGAGGCTTGTTCCGTGTCCAGCCAGACGGGCGACAACTGCGGGAACGCTGCTTCGAAGAAGTCGCGCTCGTGGCCGATCTCCAGCACCAGCACGCCTTCAGGCCTGAGGAAGCGCGGCGCCGCTTCCAGGATGCGGCGCACCAGGTCCATGCCATCGTCGCCGCCGGCCAGGGCCAACTGCGGTTCGTGGCGGTATTCCTGGGGCAGGGCGTCCATGGAGCCGCTATTTACGTAGGGCGGATTGCAGATGATCACGTCATACTGGCACGGCGGCACGCTGTCGAACAGATTGCTTTCGTGCAGGTCCAGACGGTCTGCCAGACCATAGTCGTCGACGTTGCGGCGCGCCACTTCCAGCGCGTCCGGCGACACATCCACGGCATCCACGTGGGCATAGGGGAAAGCCAGCGCGGACAGGATGGCCAGGCAGCCGGATCCCGTGCACATGTCCAGCACGTTCTCGACAGCCAGCGCATCCTGAACCCAGGGCGCCAGGCCCTCGTCCAGCAATTCCGCGATGGGCGAGCGCGGCACGATGACGCGCTGGTCCACGTAGAAGCGATGGCCGCGCAGCCATGCCTCGTTGGTGAGGTAGGCGGCGGGCAGGTGCTCCGTCACGCGGCGGTCGATCAGTTCAAGCACGCGATTGCGTTCTTCGCTGAGCACGCGGGCGTCCAGAAAGGGCTCAAGCGTGTCCAGGGGCAGATGCAAGGCGTGCAGGGTCAGATAGACTGCCTCGTCCCAGGCGTTGTCGCTGCCGTGTCCGAGCGCGACCTGGGCGCCGTTCAGGCGCGATACGCCGTAACGGATCAGGTCGCGCAGGGTCAGCAGTTCTTGGCGAGCGGATTGATACATAGGGGAGTTCTTTCTAGGCGAGCAGGAGGTTTTCCAGCGTCCGCCGATAAATATTCTTCAACGGATCCAGCGAGGCCACTTCGATGCGTTCGTTGACCTTGTGGATCGTGGCATTGCAGGGACCGAACTCAATGACCTGCGGACATATCTTGGCGATGAAACGGCCGTCGGACGTGCCTCCCGTTGTGGAGAGCTCGGCCGTCACGCCGGTTTCGTCGCGGATGGCCGAGACCAGCGCGTCCGTCAGCGAACCCCGCGGCGTCAGGAAGGGCTCGCCACCCAGTTCCCAATCCAGCGTGTATTCCAGGCCATGGCGGTCCAGGACTTCGTGCACCCGCGCCTGCAGGCCTTCCGGCGTGCTGGCGGTCGAGAAGCGGAAGTTGAACAATGCCACCGCCTCGCCGGGCACCACGTTGGTGGCGCCCGTGCCCGAGTTCAAGTTCGACACCTGGAACGTGGTGGGCGGGAAGTACTCGTTGCCCTGGTCCCATTCGATACCGACGATCTCGGCCAGCGCGGGCGCCAACTGGTGCACGGGATTGCGCGCCAGATGAGGGTAGGCCACGTGGCCCTGGATGCCCTTGACCGTGAGCTTGCCCGACAGCGAGCCGCGGCGACCATTCTTGCAGGTGTCGCCCAGCACGTCGCCGGAGGTAGGCTCGCCGACGATGCAATAGTCCATCTGTTCGCCGCGCGCCTTCAGCGCGTCGCAGACGATGGCCGTGCCGTCGATGGAAGGGCCTTCCTCATCGGAAGTGATCAGCAGGGCGATCGAGCCGCCATGCTGGGGGTGAGCCGCCACGAATTCCTCGGCCGCCACCACGAAGGCGGCGATCGAGCTCTTCATGTCGGCCGCTCCGCGGCCGTACAGGTAGCCATCGCGTTCGGTCGGAACGAAAGGATCGCTCTCCCACTTTTCGCGCGGCCCCGGAGGCACCACGTCAGTGTGACCCGCGAACACGGTCACCGGTGCCGCGCTGCCGCGCCGCGCCCACAGGTTGGTGACCCCGCCCTGCGCGATGGTCTCGCAGGTGAAGCCGATGCGTTCCAGGCGCGCTGCCAGAGTCGCCTGGCAGTCTTCATCGGCCGGCGTGACCGATGGCCGGGCAATCAGGTCCTTGACCAGAGCCAATACGGCGGACGAGGTCGTGCTCATTACGCCCTCAGCAGATCATTGATGCTGGTCTTGGCGCGGGTCTGCGCGTCGACGCGCTTGACGATGACCGCGCAGGCCAGGCTGTGCGAACCGTCGGCCGAAGGCAGCGAGCCCGGAACCACGACCGAACCCGACGGCACGCGGCCATAGGTGATCTTGCCGGTGGCGCGGTCGTAGATCTTGGTGCTTTGCGACAGGAACACGCCCATGGCCAGCACCGAGTTCTCTTCGACGATCACGCCCTCCACGACTTCCGAGCGGGCGCCGATGAAGCAGTTGTCTTCGATGATGGTCGGATTGGCTTGCAGGGGCTCGAGCACGCCGCCGATGCCTACGCCGCCCGACAGGTGGACGTTCTTGCCGATCTGGGCGCACGATCCCACGGTGGCCCAGGTGTCGACCATGGTGCCTTCGTCGACGTAGGCGCCGATGTTCACGTAGGAGGGCATCAGCACCACGTTGCGGGCGATGTATGCGCCGCGGCGGGCCACGGCCGGCGGCACCACGCGGTAGCCGCCTTGCTTGAAGGCGTTGTCGCCGTATTCCGAGAACTTGAGCGGCACCTTGTCGTAGAACTGCAGCGGAGCCTGGCCCATGATGGCGTTGTCGTTCAGGCGGAAGGACAGCAGCACGGCCTTCTTGATCCACTGGTGCACGACCCAGTCGTCGTTGATTTTCTCGGCCACGCGCAAGCGGCCCAGATCCAGGCCGTCGATGGTGTGCTCGACCGCTTCGCGCACTTCGGCGCTGGCGTCGGTGGGCGACAGGTTGGCCCGGTCGTCCCAGGCTTGTTCGATGGTGGTCTGCAGGTCGAGAGTCATAGCGGCTCAGCTTTTAAAGGTTGATCAAACGGAAGTATGCACAAAATGGGCGATGCGTTCGGCTGCCTGCACGCAGTCAGCCAAGGGCGCCACCAAAGCAATGCGGATGCGGCCCTCGCCGGGGTTCACGCCATGCGCCTCGCGCGCGAGGAAACTGCCCGGCAGCACGGTAACACCAGTGCGGCCAAAAAGGTCGCGCGCGAATGCCGTGTCCGATCCCGGCGTCGCCGCCCACAGGTAGAACGAGGCTTGCGGGCGGGAGACGTCCAGGACCTTCTGCAGGATGGGCACCACGGCGTCGAATTTTTCGCGGTACAGGCGCCGGTTGTCCTTCACGTGCGCCTCGTCCGTCCAGGCGGCAATGCTGGCCGCGGATACGATCGGGCTCATGGCGCTGCCATGATACGTGCGATACAGCAGGAATCGGCCGATCAGCGCCGCGTCGCCGGCCACGAAGCCCGAGCGCAGGCCAGGCACGTTGGAACGCTTGGACAGGCTGGAGAACGCCACCAGGTTGCGGTAGGAGTCGCGGCCCAGGCGGCGGGCCGCCTGCAGGCCGCCCAGCGGCGGGTTGCCTTCGTCCAGATAGATTTCGGAGTAGCACTCGTCCGAGACGATCACGAAGCCGTGGCGGTCGGAGAGTTCGAACAGCGTTTTCCATTCGTCCAGCGACATGACGTTGCCGGCCGGATTGCCCGGCGAACAAACAAACACCATGCGCGTCTTCTTCCAGATTTCGTCAGGCACCTGGTTCCAGTCGCTGGCGAAATTGCGCACGGGGTCGGCGTTGACGAAGTACGGCATGGCGCCGGCCAGCAGGGCCGCGCCTTCGTAGATCTGATAGAACGGATTGGGGCAGATCACTACCGAGCCGGCGGACGGATCGATAACGGTCTGGGTGAACGCGAACAGCGCCTCGCGCGAGCCCAGCGCCGGCAACACTTGTGTTTCCGGATCGGGAGCAGGGATGCTGTAGCGGCGCGCCAGCCATTCCGAGATCGCCCGGCGCAACGCCGGATCGCCTTTGGTGGACGGATAGACGGACAGCCCCGCAAGACTGTCGCGGATGGCCTGCTCGACGCGCGCGGGCGCGGCGTGTTTGGGCTCGCCGATAGACAGATTGATGGGCGTCAGGCCGTCCGGCTGCTGGCTGGCAGAGGCCAGTAAAGCCCGCAGTTTTTCGAACGGGTAGGGGTGTAGAGCATCGAGGCGCGGATTCATGACGCAAGATTTTAACAAGCAAGCTACAATAGCGGGCTTGGCCTATAGCGAAGGTGGCGAAATTGGTAGACGCACCAGGTTTAGGTCCTGACGCCGTAACAGGTGTAGGGGTTCGAGTCCCCTCCTTCGCACCAAGACTATTCAAACCGTTGATCGGCTATGATCAATTTCTTTCAAATCAACGGTTTAGCAGGGTGGGTGGGTGATCGGTTGACTGCCAAAAAGCAAGAATTCGCAGTCTCCGGCCCCATCTGAGCCCCGCTCTCGGCCCCACATGGCAAGCATCCAGAAGACCGCAAAAGGGTATCGGGCACAAATAAAATTGCTTGGCGTCCGTGACAGCCAAGTATTCCCCACGCGGCGCGAGGCCGTCGAGTGGGCGGCAAAACGCGAATCCCATGTCCGGGATCACGCTACAAAGCCGGCCGGCGACCTGCATACGCTGCGTCAAGCGTTGCGAAAATACAGCGATGAAGTGTCCCCGCAACGGAAAGGTGAGCGGTGGGAGCAGGTGCGCCTGGCTGCCTTTGAAAGCTACGTGCTGCCGCTGGACCTGCCAATGTCCAAGGTGACCGCCCAGCATGTCGGGGCCTTTCGGGATGACCGCGCCAAGAAGATCGGCCCGTCGTCCGTGCTGCGCGAGCTGAGCCTGTTGGCGTCGGTGTTCGAAGCGGCGCGGTTGGAATGGGAGTGGGTGGACCTGAACCCCGTCCGTGGGATCCGTAAGCCCGCCAAGGGCAAGCACCGCGACCGAACAATCAGCATGTCCGAGGTGCGCAAGATGCTGCGCGAGATGGGCTACCAGCGCTCCGGGCGCATCGGAAGCACGGCAGAGGCGGTGGCCAATTGCATGCTGCTGGCGCTGCGCACGGGCATGCGCGCTGGGGAGCTGTGCGGGCTGACGTGGGCGAACGTGCACGACCTGCATGCGCATCTGCCCAACACGAAGAGCGACCGGCCGCGCGACGTGCCGTTGTCGACGCGTGCGCGGGCCATCCTGAAACGCATGAAAGGTTGGGACGAAAACCTCGTCTTCGGCATTCGGTCGGCATCGCTGGACGCGCTGTTCCGGAAGTACCGCGAGCGCGCCGGGTTGTCCGGCTTCACGTTTCACGACAGCCGACACACCGCGGCGACGATGATCGCCAAGAAGATCGACGTGCTGGACCTGTGCAAGATGTTCGGCTGGACCGATCCGAAGATGGCCATGGTTTATTACAACCCGCATGGATCAAGCATCGCCGCCCGATTGGGGTAGACTCGTCGTCTCCATTTGTCGAGCATGCTTATGAATTCCGAATTGGATCTTAGAAAGCTTGATGTGCAATACAACGTATTCCTGCGCGCGGCTGAGACCGATGATGAACTCGGAACCGTACTGCGGTTGCATCTGCTCGCGGAGGCGTATCTCGAGGTCGCGCGCGATTTACTGTTGGCTTCGGATGTGAAGCTGTTCGTGCCCAATCTGCGCAACTTTGCAGATAAGCTGGGTTACGCCTCAGTGGCAGGTTTGCCCGTGCCGTTGGCGGCCGTGATGAAGCACGTCAATACGATGCGCAATAAGCTGGCGCACCGGGACGAGCGAGGCATCGATGCTGGCGATATTGGACAGCTCGCCCGCTTCGTTAACGCGCTGCGTCCTCTTTCCTCTGCTCCGGAGCTATGGAAAGAGGTCGAGCGCGGCTTTCTGGAACTACCTAACAAGTACCCTGGAATGCGCTGGACCTTTGGTGGCGGAAACCTTCGAGCGGACTTTCTGATCTGTTTCGCAAGGTTCTGGTCCATTGCTCTCAATTGGCTTTTCACGCAGGATGCGGCTAACAAGGCGAAAGGTACCGCCGGATCTCCGCACCCGTGATCCGTCCATCCACGCAGTGGATTTTGCCCTGGTCAATCCGTTTTTTCAGAGTGTTGTAGCTGATGCCGAGGCGGGCGCAGGCGTCCTGTAGGTGATAGCAGACCATGTCCTCGATGGCATGGTTGGCGCCCAGGCGCGCCGCTTCGACCAGCAGGCGCTGCAGCTCGTGCTGCTCGATGGTGAGGGCCATTACAGCTCCTTGATGATCTTGTGTGGGCACCGCGTGCAGGCGTGGTGGAGGTACATACCTCGGTCGTCGACTACGATGCGCAGACGATGGCCGAACAGACGGCCGAGCAGGCCTTTGCATTTGTCAGCCATTACTGCTCCTTGTTGTCGGTGGTGTCCTGGGGTGGTTCCTCGGTCGCGGAGCTAATGGGTGTCGCTGCTTTGTTCTCCGCCCGGCTGCGGGCTGGTTTGGGGCTCACCGGCACCTTGCCTTCCTGGGCGTCTTGCGCCGCGTCGCTCGCCGCAGGCGGTGCTGTGGTGGCCTTGCTTGTGCGCTTAGTCGGCTTCTTGGGAAGTTTGGCTGCTTGCTGACTCACGGCGGCGGCAGTGGCGGCGCTGGTGTCCGCCTGTCCGTCGATCTGCTGTGTGGAGGTGTCCGCTGTTGCCGGCGCCGCCGTGGCCTTTTTCGGCCGCGAGGCCGTCTTTTTGGCGGCGTCCTTGTCGGCCTTCTGCACCTTGGGCTTGGCCTTCTCCCGGCCTTCCGCGCGGAGCGCCTTCTTGGTGGCGCTGGGGTCGACGCCATAACGCTCGGCCGTGGCGGCGAGATACGTCGGCTCATTGGTTGAGTAGGAATTGACGGCCAGCTCGGGTGCGATTGCGATCTCCATGAGCAGCAGGGCCAACTGGCCGGCGGAGAGTCCGTCGACGCCGGCGCGGACCTCGTCGTGGTTCTTGTGGTCCCAGCCCCAAAGGCGGCACACAGTCGGCCTGTGATCGTTCCACAACCGCGCCATAGAGGCCTGCGCGATCATCAGCAGATCCTCATGCTTGAGGGTCTCGCCGTCGTTGATGCGCTGGGATACTGCCTCGTGGATGCTCTCGAGGGTTCCTCGGCGCGAGTCGCGCTCGAGTTTGGTCTTAGCTTCCTCCTTCTTTACTCGTTCCCGGTGCTCGTCCTGGCTCGACTTGATGCCCTTGTCCGCCAATGCCTTAAATACATCCTTCTCGGGAACCAAGGCGACCAGTTCGCCACTGTGCGGATTCTCGATCATGATCGCCAGCGGCATGTCGTCGCCGAGGATTTCCGCATACGTCTTTCCGTCGGTGTGGTGCTGCCAAGGGGTCGCGTCGGGTTTGACGTAGCCTCGCGGATACGAGTGCTCGTGGGGGAAGATCTTTTCGGCCTTCTCGCCGCGTATGACCTTTTGGCCCGTCTGCTCAGCGACCTCCGCAAGCTTGGCGAGGTGCGCTTGCTTCTTTTGATCGAAGCAGGTGGGATCGGTGCAGACGTCTGCACTCTCAACGTCAGAGAACAGCTCGGGTTGTGCGCCCGTTCGCTTAATGCAGCTAGTGCAGGGGCCGGCCGAGGCCGTTAGGTCGGCCTGCGCGATGGGAAAAACCGCGCGCTTTAGCTCGAGCATATAGTTTTCCTGGATATGCTCAGCAGCCCGGCGAGCTGTCATGGGGCCTTCGTCATCGGAGTAGTACTCCTCCGTCTCGCCGGTGGTCACTTCGTGAAGTGCTTTCAGCTGCAGCTCGCGCACCGGGATCCGCGCCACCAGAAGCGCGACGGATGCGGTCAACTTGTCTTCGAAGAACGCCGTACGTGCCTCGGGCTGCAGGTCGCACAGCTTCAGGCGGGCGTAAATATAGGCGCGGGACTTCTTGAGGATCGTCGCCATTTCATTGACGCCGTACTCGGGGTCACCCTTGTGGGCGGCGAGCAGCGCTTCGTAGCTCTCTGCCTCCTCGATGGGGTGCAGATCCTGGCGCTGCAGATTCTCGATGATCTGCAGCTCGAGCATTTCGAGGTCGTCTACGACGATGATGCGCACGGGGACATGCGCCAGCTTGGCAATGCCGGCAGCGCGCCACCGACGCTCCCCGGCGATGAGCTCGAGCTTGCCGGATTCGGTCGGGTGCTCGCGGCATAGGATCGGCTGCAGGATGCCGTGCTTACGGAGACTGCCGGCGAGCTCCTGCAGGGTTTCCTGGTCGAACCGCTTGCGAGGGTTGGTCTTGGACGGGATGACGTCGTTGCGGGAGTAAATGCCCTCGCGATACTCGCGAGGGGTTTCCTCGGTAACTTCCCAATCGGCGGGCTGCGGCGCGTCGGCGGCGAGGGCGATCGTGGTTTCGGCGGTCATGGCGTGTCCTACGCTTGCGAGTTGGCCGGCGTGGTGCCGGCGTAGACGATGCGGGCGAGGCCTTCGGTTTCGGCCTCGAGGCGCTGCAGTTGCTGGGCGAGCTCGTCGCGATCATGGGCGGCGGTGCCGGAGCGCAGCGCGAGCGTCTGCAGCGATGCGAGAAAGGAGCGGGCAGCGGAGATTTGCCGCTTGGCCTGGCCCCGCAGTTCGTTCGGGCGGGCGGTCATTGGAATGCCCCTGCGGCAGGCGTGTTGAGCTGCGCGCGCATGGCCGGCACGTTCTCGGCGGGGATCTTGATCATGTGCCCCTCGAACATGATCAGAAACTCGCGGGTGTTCAACAAGCCGAATGCCGGCCCCGACTGCTCGACCTGGCGCAGCGAATCTCGCTTCGCGCGTGAGTACATATCCCAGGCGGCGGACGATTGGGGCTCAGTTCCCGACGGTCTGACCGGGCGCAACTGGGCGTCGGCGAGGTCATCCAAGCTGCTCGGCGCGGTTGGGCTCAGTTCGACGCGCGGAGCCTTGACTGGAACGAGTGAACGCCCAAGATCGGTGAGGCTGTATGCCGCCAGCCCGTCAATCTGGCCGTCCGTTTTAACCTTCTTGTTCGTGCGCATGAAGCTCACCAGCTGCGTCGTTTTCTTCGAGTCGTGGCTGATCTTGTTCGCCAACTGCTGGCAGTTGAGGCGGCCGTGCTTCGCGAGCGCCTGCAGGATTTGATCGGAATAGCTGGTTGTCATGGTTCGATCCTGGTCTAGTCGTCATTGGCGGCGATGGAGCGCCAGTCGGCCCTGCCGAGATAGCGCTTGAGCTGGTCCCTGATCGGGGCTGCTCTGCGGCGGGCCAACGCCTCCGCCGTGTTAGTTAGGGCGATCGCGAGGGCGGGGATAGACATGGCTGTATCGAGGTCGTACGCGCACCGTGTTTTGCGAAGTGCGAGCAACAGGTCATCCCGGCTGGGTTGCGATCGCATTGGAATCACCTGCGGGCTGCTACGAGCTGGTTGCCGCCGGCTGGCTCCCACGCGTCCAGGTAGGGCGCGTCTGGTATGGCCTGCACGATCGCCTCGCCGTCCGGATTCGTATAGATGCACGCATACGTGCCGGTGCTGGGCTCGCGCCAGAGCTTGCCGCGTGGGGTGCAAGCGCGCGCGATCATGCGTTCGCGACGCTCGTCGTCGGCGGCAAGCAGACGTTGGTCGTTCGTGATGGTCAGGCGTGCATCGACACGCCCGACCACGACGTCATCGCTGTGTTGGAGACCGTCGACGGGCGTTCGCATGCGTACTTGGTCGCGCTGCCACGAAACCATCCATCAAGGTTCGACGCCGCTGGGCGTCGGGATCCTTCACTCGCGCCTTTCTGGCGTCACGGAGAAGTTATGCACATCAAGAAGCAGAGTCAGCCGCCGTAAGCGCACGAGGCTCAGGGACGAAGAGGCTAGATACGCGGTTATCCCTGGGTGCAATGCCCCAAACCGAACCCGAGGGGCAGCGTGGGTGCGAAAGACTAGAGCGCGGGTAGGAGTGCCGGTACGGGTGCTGACAGTCTGGTCGAGTCCTGGGGCGTACATCCGCCAGGACGCCCTGATGCATACCGTCGGCTCCGGCGAGGCAATGCAAGGGTGGGCATTGCTCCCGTTATCCACAACGGGCTAGGGGGAGCTCTGCCCATCGCACCCATCTCACCAACGAAGCAAGGCCGTAACTCCACATGTGCATAGGTGTTTCATGACAGAGCTAATTCTGAGCATGCAAGAAAATTTCGCGCACGGCGCGTCCCCAAAAGGCCACGTTGGACCAGACTTTTCCACATTTTGGGCACAGTGGCCCCGCAGGACCGCAAAGAAGGCCGCTGAGCGGGCGTGGGCGAAATTACGAGCGGCGGATCGGCGAGCGGTGCTGCATGTCTTGCCCAATCACCTCGCCTACTGGAAGGCAGCGCGCACCGCCACGGAATTTATTCCGCATCCGGCAACCTGGATCAACGGGGAGCGCTGGAAAGATGACGTGATTATCCCGGCGCCGCGTCCCGAGCGACAGGCTCCGACGGAGCCCGTCTGGTGGACGTCCCATGTGATGATGGATCAAAAGGGCCGTGAGGTCGGGGTGGGCTCCGCTCGCCCCGGCGAAACTTCTGAGCAGTACCGGGCGCGGATACAGCAAGCGATCGCGGAGAGGGATCGTTTCGGAGGGGCGCAAAGATGAGCGAGATTCAGCGCATTCCATGGGTCCGGGAGCGCCTCGACCAATGGGGCCGTTGGGTGCTATTGGGCACTGCTCGGCTCGGCGGCTCTGTGTTGGCCCAACTTGCGGACGCGGTGGGGGGAGGTGCTAAGCGCAGCTATGTGCCGGTGGATAGTCTGGAGTGCGAGATCACAGATAGGGCTGTGGCTGGCCTGCCGAAGGAGCTTAAGGACGCTGTTCTCGTTTGGCACACGTCCGAGGGCACGATGGAGGGCATTGCGCAAGAGATAGGCATATCGAAGATAACGTTGCAGAGGCGGCTGGCCCATGCCGACAAGCGCATTGACGAGTGGTTTAGTAGGCGCCGCGATCTGGCCCGGCGTGCTTCGGTAACACTTTGAATTAGATGAGGTAGCCTGAGCCCCCCTAGAATTCGCTACATTCCTGCGGAGCTTGCGACATAAGCGCTCCACCATCAAGGCCCGGCCCTCACGCCGGGCCTTTTCTATTGGTGCTTCCATGCCTGTAGCTCGTCCTCGTCCTTGCCTGCATCCGGGGTGTGCAGCGCTCGTGCGCGGCGGCGGCTATTGCGAGCGGCATGCGCCAGCCCAGCAGGAGGCCGCCCGCGAAAAAGATCGCGAGCGCGGAAGTGCCGCCAGCCGGGGGTACGGTCATCGCTGGGCGAAGACCAGCCAGGGCTTTCTGCGAAACAACCCGTTGTGTTGTGCATGCTCCGCACGGGGCCGGGTGACTGCCGCAGAGGTTACTGACCACATCGTGCCACACCGGCTGGCGGAGGCGCTGGCCTCGGGAGATGCGGACCGCATAGCTGCGGCCCGCGCCCTGTTCTGGGATCGCGCCAACTGGCAGCCGCTGTGCTGGCGCTGCCACTCGCGCAAGACGGCGCGGGACGATGGCGCGTTCGGCAATCGACGGCGGTGAGGATCGTCGAAACCGACATGCAAGGGAAGGCAGAGATCTAGCTAAAATCGCGTCTCTTGCGGTTGGAGACCCTATGGATTATCTGAAGGCGGAGTTCACAGTCTGGCTTGCGCAGGCAACTAGCCATCTTGCGCTATGGAAGAATTTTCTTGAAGCTATTTACTTTATAGCGGCGGGACCACTGTTACTTGCTGGGGCGGTCTACGCGTTACGGCAGGTGCATATTGCGCAGGATAGCTTGCGCTTGACCAGAGAAATTGAACGACGCCGGCTCGAAGTTCAGAAGGTCCAAATTAGGTTCGCGCTGGTCAATGACTTCATTTCCCGCGTACTGCCCAACGCTCGGGAAGCAAGTGAAAAGGTCTACGACGCTCTCGGTGGCGAAATTTTTGAATATTCGAAAAGTGGTTCGATTCTCAGCGTAAGTTTTCCTCTCGATCTTGATGAGTCGATCGAGAGGAAAAAATCAGATCCGATTTATATGGCGTTCGTAGCGGTCACAGCAGCGATGAATGAGCTGGAAATGTTCGCCCTAGGTGTGGAAAGCCTGGAACAGGGAGAAGAAGAAAAAGTATTTGCGATTTGTGGTGAGGCATTCGTAAACATCGCCGAGCTGCTGCTTTGCGTGGCGCTTGCAATGGGTAGGATGCATCGAGTCGACCTTTTGATTCCCCTTACCCTTCGTTGGAGCAAACGAGTCGACAGCGCTCCAAGAGCCAATGTAGTGACCCCGACTGTCGTGGATACTGAGAAAGGGCAGACGTATCACTACAGGTGCGATTTGGCGGAGATCGCCTAAAAGTTGGAATTAAATGACGCGAAGCTATTAGCGCATAGTTCGCCACATTCCTGCGGAGCTTGCGGCAAAGCGCTCTGAAACCAAAGGCCCGGTCCACATGCTGGGCTTTTTCTTTTGGTGCATTCATGCCTGTAGCCCATCAAACGGCGGGGCGGCCCGGGATGGGTCGTCGAACGTCAGGCATTAGGAGATCGATCGTCATGGTAAGCAAAACGGAGCGTGTGCCGTTGTCAACGTCCGAGCTGGCCGCGGGGCTGAACAGCCGGCACGCAGCCCAGTCCGATCTTGGTGCTATCGACGCAAGAAAAGAACTCTATGGGGTTGCAGTTATGGGAGGCTGGCTAGGTAATCCGCCGTGCTGGCAGCATGCATTTCAAAGCTCTTGCCAACCGACTACGGTGCCGGCGACGCGAGGGGCATAGTGCGTGCGGCTTCAAGCTCTTCGTTAAGGCAATGACGTACAGCCTCTCTTCCTTCGGGAGGCAGGGCGCGAACGATTGCGGAGGTCAGACACTGCAAGTTGAGCAGTTGTCCCTTCTGTTCGTTGATGACGTCGATTACGTCGCGGGCCATGCGGTTCTCCTCTGTCAAAAAAAGGTCGTTGTAACAGATTGGACCGGTTTGCAGGGGGGGCAGGGGGGGGCAAAAGTCACGGCGAAACGCGTCGGGACCGAGCGCCCAGCTGAATTTTTATGGGAAAGGTTCGGAAAAGGGGGGGAGGGGTGAAATAGAAGCCCCTCTGACGCATCGAAATCGCAGCACTCGACTCGCGTGGCCCCTCATTCATTTTTGGAGTCACGATGGACCAGAGAAAGCCTCCGTTGGGGGTCATCCAAGGCGGGGGAGGCGCTGCCCCTTGGCGGTCGGCAAAGTTCGGGATTGATCTGCCGATGCCGCCGCCGTCGATCAAGGTCGATGATGAATGGCGTCGCATCTACATCTGGTTGTGCGATCAGCTGATTGGCAGCAAGCGGGATATCACCGCTGCGGCCATGCAGTTGACGCTGCTTGTCGATTGCATCCGAGCTTGGGCACAGGACCGCGCCCTATGCGAAACCGTGGGGCGCTATGCGACCTCCAAGGAGGGCAACCGATACGAGCTGCCGCATAGCTACAACGAGCGCAAGGGCGCCGAGCAACTCAAACGGGATCTGCCTGAAGCATGTATGACGGTAATGTCTCAAGTCGAGGCGCGGCTCAAGGAGAGCAAGATCGGGGAGGGCGGCCAGGACGACCTGTTCGGCGATCTCGTCGCACACGGCCGAAGCCGCCCAAGCGCCGCCTAAAGCTCATCCCGCCAGAGGATGCGTGGGAGGTTTGGGATCGAGAGTATGGCGTGCCCGTCCTGCGCGGCGAGTTGGTGGTTGGTGAACTCGTGATGCTTGCCGTCGAGCGGCATTACCGTGATTTGCAGACGTCTGCAAAGCGAAATCTGTACTTCAGTCCGTCTCACGCCTGGCACATGATCGAGTACATCGAAAAGTACTTCGTGCATGTGAAGGGGCGACTCGCCGGTCAGCCGATTCTGTTGGACCCATGGCAAAAGTTCTGGACCGCAGTGCTGTACGGTTGGCGCCGGGCTGGCACCGGACTTCGGCGGTTTACTCGTGCGTATGAGGAGGTCGCGCGGAAGAACGGCAAGTCAACGTGGAAGGCTCCCCAGGGTGCGTACCTGTTCATGATGGATGGGGAGCCCGGCGCGGAAGTCTATGCCGTCGCAACCACGCGCGAGCAGGCTATGACGGTCTTTCGGCCAGCGTTCGAGAACTTCCGGCGTTGGGCGAGGAAGTCGGCGGGCGTGAAACGCTCATTCCGGATCTTCGAGGGGCAAAACCAAGAGCGCATCGAAGCGGGCGCGTCCGTGTTCAAGCCAATAGCCAGCAACGCGGACGCCCAGGACGGCTTTAACCCTTCAGCCGTGCTGTACGACGAGCTGCACGCGCAGCGATCGCGGGAGCAGTGGGACGTGCTCGAGTCGGGATTTGGCGCGCGCGAGCAGCCATTGTTGTCGGCGATCACGACGGCGGGCTTTATCCTCGACGGCATTTGCACAGAGGTGCGTTCGTACCTTATCTCGGTACTTCGAGGCGAGCGGGAGGATGACAGCTTCTTCGGCTACGTCTATACGCTCGACTCCGGTGATGACCCTTTTGATGAGGAGGTGTGGGTAAAGGCGAATCCTGGCCTGGGTCGGTCAAAGACGATTGACTATAGCCTTTGTGCATGTCATAGGCGTATGGTCGCTCGGGCGCATGCGCGCCGAACCGCTTCAGCAGCTTTTCGGCATCCTTCAAGGTCTGATAGTGGCTGCACATTAGGCGCTCCCGCATACCTTTGCAGTATATGGCTGTGCGGTCAGCGTCGTGTCCGTTACCTTTGTGCAGACGCATGCACTCTCCTGTTCGGGGCTCAGATCAGGCCCCGTCAAAGCGCAACGCGCAGGCCCCAAAATGGCCCCAAAAATCTCCAAGGACGGCTTAAACACTTGCGGTACGTTTCCCGCCGTCAGCAACGCGAACTGCGCGTCAAGCTACTTCAAGAAGCGCTGGATACCTGTCATCAAATTTGCAAATTCAGCGTGCGCTAGCTGACTTACCTTCGAACTCACGATAGAGAGTAGATTGGACCTGTCGTTAAAGCCGAGGCTTTCGGAGAGCGAATAGAATTCATTGTGTTTGCCGGCCTGCTGTGCTTCCTCAATCGCGTCCACCAACGCTCCCTGGTCTACCTTGAGCTCGCCTGCAAGCACCTCGACGTTTTCCCGCATCTTTTGGACCAACCAAGCCTCAGGCCAAGTGTCTCCGGGCAAGTAGCAGGAATGTTCTGCAAACCACTCCGCGAACGCTGGATCCTCAGTCTCCAAGAGCTTTGCGGCGGTTTTTGCGTTCTTGCTGGCGAGGTTGCGTTGCTCCCCGTCAAAAACAACGAGGATGGGGATCTTCTCTTTGCGCAGATAAGTCGCAGCCAACTGTCTAGTCAGAACCCCGGCAGAGCCGATCTGCGTGACCTTTACCCTTGTGCGGAGTTCAGCGTCTAGCGCATTGAGCACAATCGTTTTGGCTACGTTATCTTCGACCATGATCTCGAGCTCGTGGGCTTCCTTGCCTCCCATCTTTGCGAATGCATACTGAGATGTGACGCCCGGCTGGATGATCGTCGATCCGTTTCGTGATTCGAGTAGCACGCGCGCATCGTCCGGGAGACTGTCAAAAATCTCCTTGGAATGCGTGGTGCATACGATCTGGCATCCCAGGGCAACGCACGCACGTTTAAGCTCCTCAATTAGGCGGCGTTGCGCCGCGACGTGCAATCCGAGTTCGATCTCGTCAATGACGATGAGGGCATTCGCCCCACATCGATAGATCGTCGAGAAAATGTCGAACAGTGCATTTTCCCCGGCGCCCATGTTGAACCCGGAATAGGTTGTCTTTCCTACAGAGACAATCGGTAAGGTGTACCGTTGATGGCTCAATGTGCCGAAGCTCACGTAGGTGCGATTGAGCACGAAACTAACCGAGCGCCTTGCTTGGTCTTCCCAGCTCTGGGTGGCACCCGCCTTGAACCGTTGTCGATAGGATCTCGATTGACTGCGTTCGATGTGTGGAACAACGCGCTCGATCCCGAGAAACACGACATTTCGTTCTATGCGGCGGTCATAGTCGTTCCACTTGCCGCCTTTTTTCTTCCACCGGCGTTGGTCGCCGAGGCCGTTGCCATCCGGTCGCTCGTCATCGGGCGCCCAATCGTTGTGAGCTATGGTGTAAAAGATTTCGGTGTCGGCCGCTTCGCCTTCTTCGTTGCGCTGCATGAAAAAGTCTGAGAAGCGGTAGTAGGGCTTTGACCGCCGTGCCAATTTGAATCCGCCAGGACTGCTATGGAAGGCGCAGCAGACCATAGCGAGGAGCGTAGACTTGCCCGAGCCATTTTTCCCGGCAATCGCGGTGATCGGGAAGTTAAGCTCCAGCCGAAAGGGTTTCAGACCACGCAAGCGTCCCTCAATAAGCTTAACCGCGCGCAGCATTTGGTTGTAGTTACTATCGAAACGCTCGCGACATCTACGATCAAGGTTGGACTCGCGGTACGACATCGTTGCCTCAGGTGTGCTGGTGAATGCACAAATACTACAGAATGCGACAACATCCGGCAAAAGGCCTAGATACGTGGAAGCTAGCGGTCCCACTATTACCTAAATCTTTTTTGGCCCCAAATGGGCCCCAATTTTCTCGCGAAGACCCGTCGTTGTTAGTTATTCGAGTCCCCTCCTACGCACCACCCAATTCGGGCAATGTTTGACCACTGTGTTGGCTCTTAACATTGTCCTGCAAGCCCCTCGGCATTCGTGTCGGGGGGCTTTTCTTTTACCCCGCCGATCTTGCACCCTAGGGATAACCTCCCGTGCCGAAAGCATATTTTTGATATATCTTCGCGCTCTTCGGTGGAGGCTTGCCGGTAGATGGGGGTGAAACCGCCGCGTGATCACTCACCCAAACACCCTCCCAATCACCCGCCAAATCAGCCGCTCACCGCGCCTCAAGCAGCACCCTGATCAGCACCACAAATAACAGCACCTTAGGGAGAGCCCTTCATGGCACTCAAGCACGCTGCTTTTCTGGATGTTATCGACCTTCGTACCCTCCACTGTGAACACGGGGAGGCCGTCAGCGTCAGTTTGATGAAGACGGCGCACATGCAATTGCTGCAACTGGTGCTGCCCGCGGGCAGGGGGCTGCCGCAACACGCCGTGGCAGGCGAAATCACTATCCATTGCCTCACCGGCGAGGTGGAGGTGACCTCGCCTGCGGGGATCCATCAACTGCGCGAGAACCAGCTCATGGCGCTGGCTGCCCACGAGCCGCACGCATTGCAGGGCGTGCGCGATGCCACCGTGCTGGTGACCGTGTTGCACGCCGCCTAGCCACTCCTTCCACCCCCATCCGTGTTCCCTGCGAGGTGAGCCGTGCATGAGTTGCTGGCCGACTGGTGCGAAATCCTGAACAGGTTGCTGCGTGACGTGGCCAACACACAGGCCACGGCGCAGGCGCGCGACACCGCGCTGCGGCATGCCCACCGCCATTCCTGCCAGGCGCCGATCTGTTTTCGGATGTCGGGCACGACGGTGAGTCATCTGGCCGAAACGCTGGACTGCGCGATCCGCGCGTCATGCGCGCGCTCGGACAGCACGACCTGGGTGCTGGCGCTGGACGTGGCGTACACCAAATTCGTGCTGTATCTGATCCGGGATGTGGACCGGTGGTCCAGCAGCGGCCTGGAAGAACAGATGGCGTAAAGGCGGACACACCAGGGCTGTGCTTTGAAATCCAAATACTGTATAAATAAACAGTAAACTGATGCACCCCAGCCTTGCCCATTCCCCTTCGTTCATCTCTCAGGACGCGCCATGAAATTCGGATACACCATCATCTACGTCCCCGACGTCGCCGCATCGCTGTCGTTTTTCGAACAGGCATTCGGTTTCGTCAGGCGTTTTCTGCATGAATCCCAGACCTACGGCGAACTGGAAACCGGCCAGACCACGCTGTCTTTCGCCGCGCATGAGCTGGCCGGGACGAATTTCCCCGGCGGCCATGTGGCGGCCTCCGCGTCGGCCGAGCCCCTGGGCATGGAAGTGGCTTTCGTGACCGATGACGTTGCTGCCGCGCATGCCAGGGCGCTGGCCGCAGGCGCAACGGAAATGAGCGCCCCGGCGGCCAAGCCCTGGGGACAGGTCGTGTCCTACGTGCGGTGCCCGGACGGCACGCTCGTGGAGCTTTGCACGCCCGTGCACGGTTGAGCCTCGGCGCCGCTGCGCGTGGTGCGGCAGGGCGTCAGGCGCGACGTCATCGACTGCGTCTTTCCGTCTAGCCAGTCCGGACGATCCCCGCGTTCGCCCGGCAACGTTACCGTGGTTGGGGCAGGGGTGCCCGCGTCCGGCTGCGCACAAGAATTGTCAATATTTGCATTGCTTTAAAGTAGCCATTGCCGTCCCGCGATACCGTGGCATTTTCGTTTTTCGGGGAGTCGAAATGTATTCGCTTGCTAAGCGTTGCGGCGCGGAGTTCTTTGGCACGTTCTGGCTGGTATTGGGGGGCTGCGGCGCCGCGGTGCTGGCCGCTGGTTTTCCCGAGCTGGGCATCGGATTCGCGGGCGTGGCCCTGGCCTTCGGCCTGACCGTGCTGACGATGGCATTCGCCGTGGGCCATATTTCGGGTGGTCACTTCAATCCCGCGGTCACGGTCGGTCTGGTGGCGGGCGGCCGGTTTCCCGCAAAGGAAATCCTGCCCTACGTCATCGCCCAGGTCCTGGGCGCCATCGTGGCGGCGGCGGTGCTGGCCTGCATCGCGAGCGGCAAACTGGGCTTCGATCTCAAGGGCAGCCACTTCGCCGCCAATGGCTACGGCGCCTATTCGCCCGGCAAGTACTCGATGGTGTCCGCCCTCGTGACGGAAGTCGTGCTGACCGCCGGCTTCATCTTCGTGATCCTGGGCGCCACCAGCAAGCGCGCGCCCGCCGGTTTCGCGGGGATCCCGATCGGGCTGGCGTTGACGCTCATCCACCTGATCAGCATCCCGGTCACCAACACCTCGGTCAATCCTGCCCGCTCCACCGGCCCCGCGCTGTTTGTGGGCGGTTGGGCCCTGGAGCAACTGTGGCTGTTCTGGGTTGCGCCCATTGTGGGCGCGATTGTCGGCGCCATTGCCTACCGGCTGGTCAGTGATCCGGCGCTGGAACGCGCCTGAGTCCAGCGTGTCATCGGGCCGTGCCGGGGATCGCATCCCCGGCACGGCCCGATCGTTTTGCGGCGGCGCCTGGCCGCATAACGCGCCCGCGCGAGCGCGCGTCGCATTGACGCACCCGTGCTCGCGCCCAGGCGATAATGGGACCGAGTTCCCTGTCCCTGTTCCCGGCGTATCGCCGGGCCGGGCTCAGAAAAATAAAAAGCCCGATCCGTCCCATGAGCGAATTCTCGATTGCCATCAACCTTGTACAGGCCATGCTGCTGGGCGCCGCCGTCGGCGTCGAGCGTCAATGGCGGCAGAACTACGCCGGCGTGGTCACGCATGCGCTGGTCTCGCTGGGCGCGGCCGCGTATACCGCTTTGCCGGCGCTGCTGGACGCCAGCAACGACATGCGCCTGGGCAGCCAGGTCGTGACGGGCATCGGCTTCCTCGGCGCGGGACTGATCATGCGGGACGGCCTGACCATACGCGGGCTGAGCGCCGCCGCCACCATCTGGGCGACCGGCGCCGTGGGCGTGCTTGCCGGCTATGGTTTCCTGGCCGAAGCCAGCGCGGTGACGGGGCTGATCCTGGTGACCAACGTGCTGTTGCGACGCGGCGCCAGGCTGGTGGACCGTTACGTGCCTGAAGCGGAAACCGAAGAGCGCTACTACAACATCGCCCTGACCTGCGCTTCTACGGACGAGGCCCTGGTGCGCGCAGAGCTGCTCAACGCCCTGGGCAAGCACAGCTTGCGGCTGCGCGGCGTGGAAAGCCAGCAGCGCGACGGCGGCCGCTCCGAGGTGACTGCGGTGGTCTATTCCATGCGCCAGGAGGACGAGCGGGTGGAACAGTTAGTGGGCAGCCTCAGTCTGCTGCCGCAGACGTATTCAGCCCGATGGACCTCGGACACGGGCAATGCCTGATGTCCGTCCGAATCAGGACGCCGTAAGTCCGATGTCAATACGCTTGCACACCTGCTTTCAGATGACGAGCGTATGCCGTGACGACACCGATTCCTTCCGCCGCGCCCCCCGGCCTCGCGCACTATGACCGGGCCACCATCGCATTTCATTGGCTGACGGCGGTGCTGGTGGTGGGCCTGTTTGCGCTGGCCGAAATCTGGGGATTTCTGCCGCGCGGCACGCCCACTCGGCGGCTGCTACAGCATTTGCACATTTCCTTCGGCCTGTTGTTCGCCGCGGTTTTTGTGCTGCGAGTCATTTGGCGGCTGGGCGCGGGGCGGCGCCTGCCTGCGGCTGCGACGGGCTGGCTGCGCGCGGCTAGTACGGGCGTACATGGATTGCTGTACCTGTTGATGGCGGCCCAGATCGTACTGGGCTTCCTGTTTCGCTGGGCGCAGGGCGAGCCGTTCGCGTTCTTCGGCCTGTTCGACGTGCCCACGCTGATTGCCATCGACCACGAGCAGCGCCGCTTTATCGGCGGGCTGCACAACACCGTGGCGTGGTGCATCATCGTCCTGGCGCTGCTGCATGCGCTGGCCGCACTCGTTCACCATTACTTCCTGCGCGACGGCGTGCTGCGCCGCATGCTCTCCAGCCGTTGAGGCGCGCGCAGCGAGCGGGGAGGTGAAAGCCGGGCCGGGCAGGTTGTACATTACGCACTATCACCGCCTTACTTCCACAGGATGTACCCATCATGACCGCCCCTGAAGTGCTTATTTCCTCCTCGATCACCTGCGCGAACGATCGCCCCTTCGTGCTGTTTGGCGGCATCAATGTGCTGGAGTCCAAAGACCTGGCGTTGCGCGCCTGCGAGGAATACCAGCGTGTCACCAGCAAGCTGGGCATCCCGTACGTATTCAAGGCCTCTTTCGACAAGGCCAACCGTTCGTCCATCCATTCCTATCGCGGTCCGGGGCTGGAAGAGGGCATGAAGATCTTCGAAGCGGTCAAGAAGGAGTTCGGCGTGCCCGTCATCACCGACGTGCATGAACCGTGGCAGGCCGCTCCGGTGGCCGAGGTCGTCGACATCCTGCAGCTCCCGGCCTTTCTTGCCCGGCAGACGGACCTGGTGGTGGCGCTGGCCAAGACCCAGCGCGTCATCAATATCAAGAAGCCGCAGTTTCTCAGCCCGACCCAGATGCTGAACATCGTCGAGAAATTCACCGAGGCCGGCAATGACAAGCTGATCCTGTGCGATCGCGGCACCAGCTTTGGCTATGACAATCTGGTTGTAGACATGCTAGGGTTTGGCGTGATGAAGAAAGTGTCCGGCAATCGGCCGCTGATATTCGACGTCACGCATGCGCTGCAGCAGCGCTCGGCGCTGGATGCCGCGTCGGGCGGCCGTCGCGAGCAGGTGGCCGAGCTGGCGCGCGCAGGCATGGCCGTGGGGTTGGCCGGCCTGTTCCTGGAAGCCCACCCCGATCCCAAGAACGCGAAGTGCGACGGTCCCAGCGCCTTGCCGCTGGACAAGCTGGAGCCCTTCCTGACCCAGCTGAAAATGCTGGACGACCTGGTGAAGTCCTTTGCCCCTATCGACATCGAACCCTGACGCCGGCGGTAATAACGGCTGCGCAAAGTTGTTATACGATCCAGGCCAAACATTGGGGAGGCCTGGATGTCTTTGTATGTGATCGTCGCCGTTCGCAAAGAGCCCGTCAGCGGGCATGTGGCCTATGTGCGCTGGGGCCAGGCCGAACGCGGCGTTCCGGGCTGGGTCACCGAACCCGTGACCGCGGCGGCATCAGAGGTCATCGAGGCCATCAAGGACGGCGCAGACGTCGAAACCGCCATCAGCCAGGACGGCATGAGCGTGGCGTCGCGGCCGGTGCGCGTATTGGTGGATGACGACGGACGCGAACATCTCGCGTCCGCGCCGGTTCCCAGTTCGACCCTCTACACGCTTTTCGACCTGCCGGAATTCTGATCCGGGCAGATCAGCGGATGGCGCCTAACGCCGGCCCTCGGCGAAATTGACCAAGGCGTCGCCGGCCATCCGGTAGCGCACCCATTCGTCCTGCGGCAGGGCGCCAATGGATTTGTAGAAATCAATGGCGGGAGTGTTCCAGTCCAGCACGCTCCATTCCAGCCGGCCGCAACCATTGGCCACCGCTTCTTGCGCCAGGCGACGCAGCAGGTCGCGGCCCGCGCCGATTCCACGCTGCTCCGGCGTGATGTACAGGTCTTCCAGATAAATCCCGTTCTTGCCCAGCCAAGTCGAGTAGCTATAGAAATAAACGGCATAGCCGATGGCCTTGCCGTCCAGCAGGCACATCAGGGCCTTGGCCGGGGAGTCCTTGGCGAACAAGGTGCGCTCGACGTCCTCGGCGCTGGCGATCACTTCATGGGCGGCGCGCTCATAGACGGCCAGCTCGGTGATGAATGCATGGATCTGGGCCGCATCCGAGGGGACGGCCGGACGAATTTCGATAGTCACGGGTGCTTCCTGCTTTAGGGGGGCCTTATCCTACCCGTGAATCCGGCAAAGCGCATTTGGGCGGCTGCGCCAATTCCGGGAATACCCTTACTTGCGCGCCGAGCGCCCGGGGGCGATTCTTGAAAGCGTTCTGCCCTCGAGTCCGACGCGTACAACAGGGGACATCTCCCATGCCTGAGCCTGGCACCGCTGCCGGCACGCCCGCCGCCAACCGCAAAAGGCGGCGCCTGTCCTGGATTTGGCTGGTACCCATCATCGCAGCCTTGGGCGGGCTGGTGCTGGTGGTCCGCGTCTGGATGGAAGCCGGGCCTGTCGCAACCATCAGCTTTCAGACCGCCGAAGGGCTGGAAGCCGGCAAGACTCAGGTCCGCTATAAGGAAGTCAATGTCGGCGTGGTCGAACGCGTGGCCTTGAATGAAAACCGCTCGGGCATCATCGCAACCGTGCGAATCAATAAGGATGCCGCCAGCCTGCTCCAGGAAGGGACGGTATTCTGGGTCGTTCGCCCGCGCTTGACCCTAAGCGGCGTGTCCGGCCTGAGCACTCTGTTTTCCGGCGCCTATATTGGAGTCGACCCGTCGGACGGGTTCCGCAAGGAAGGAGAGACCCGGGCCTCCAAGTCCAGCTTCGTCGGTCTGGAGACGCCGCCTGAAGTGGCTCAGGACCGCGCTGGCAAGCGGTTCACGCTCAAGGCTCGCGACCTGGGGTCGCTGGACATCGGTTCCCCCGTGTATTTCCGGCGCATTCAGGTGGGGCAAGTGGTGGCCTACCAACTGGACCGCAGCGGCGACGGCGTCGACGTGCAGGTGTTCATCGACGCGCCTAATGACGACTACGTCAATAGCGCCACGCGCTTCTGGAACGCCAGCGGCGTGGATTTCAGCGTCGATGCGCGCGGCTTGCAGGTGCGATCGCAGTCCTTGCTGTCGGTCATCGTGGGCGGCGTTGCGTTCGACACCATAGAGCAGCATGCGCACGTGGCGGCCAAGCCGGACGCCGAGTTCACCATTTTTTCATCCGAAAGCGCGGCCCGCGCGCAGCCCGACGGCGCGCCCCTGCATATCCGCATGCGGTTCGACCAGTCGGTCCGAGGGCTCGTGGTCGGCGCTCCCATCGATGCCTATGGAGCGGCCATCGGCCAGGTGGATTCCATCCGCCTGGAGTTCGATCCGGCGATCAAGCAGTTCTATGCGCTGGTCGGAGCCACGGTCTATCCCGAACGCCTGGGCGCCCAGACGGTCGAGGAAATCCAGGAGTACTCCGGCTCTTCGCTGGAGCATCCCAACGGCAAGCTGCTGGCCGCGTTGATCCAACAGGGCCTGCGAGCGCAGTTGCGCATTGGCAACCTGTTGACCGGCCAGTTGTACGTGGCCTTGGCAGTGTTTCCGGATGCCAAGCCGGTATCGTTCAAGATGGAAGTAGACCCCTTCATTCCCACCGTCCCAAATAACCTGGATCAGTTGCAGCAACAGGTCAACAGCATCCTGACCAAGCTGGACCGGGTGCCGTTCGAGGGGCTGGGCGCGGATCTGAGCCAGCTGCTGCGGGCCACGTCCAGCCTGATGAAGCGGCTGGATACCCGCTTGGCTCCCGAAGCGCAAGCCATGCTGCGCCAAGCCAGCAAATCACTGGCTGCGGTTGGAGGCGTGTTGAGTCCTGACGCCGGCCTGCCGGTCAATGCCAACGCGGTCCTGCAGGAACTGTCGCGAACCGCCCGGTCCTTGCGTGAATTGGCGGACTATCTGCAAGCGCATCCGGAATCGCTGTTGCGTGGCCGCGCGCCAGATGCGCAGTACCAACGCCGGCCGGCGCGATAGCGCCGGCGAGCGGGCTGGATCAGAACAGGCATTGCCGCAAGGCAAACTTGCGGCCGAAAGCGCGGACTTCGTCGCCGTTTACGGAGGCCGCCAGGTCCCAACGGTCGCCGCGCGTCACCAGGAAGGATCGGCCGGTGCATGCATGGCGCAAGGCGAACTGCCAGAAGGCCGCCTCGGAGCCCATCGGTTCGAGATCATGCGGCCCGATCACGAGTCGCGATGGGCGGGGCGTTGCGCCCAGCGTCCAACGCAGGGCGATACCCAGGAACGCAAAACGCGCCGACAGCGACGAAGGCTGGATGGTCAGCACGCGGATTCTGTTGATCATGGCGAGGACCCCTTGCAGATGGAGTCCAGCGTAGCAAAAGCCGCTCGGGCCTTCCATACCGCCTTTGGCGGAAATCGAGGCCTCCGGTCGATTGCTATTTCCGGGCGGTGTCCGGCCTGCGCTCGCGAGTGATCCGGCCCAGCAGCAGCAGGGCCGCGGCCGGCGCCAGCGCGAACGCTGCAAACAGCCAATGCGCCGCATGCTGCGCGCCGGCCACGCCGCCTGGGTCCGCCAGGCCCGCGCTGTTAGTGATGACGCCGGCAAGCGCCGCCGTCAATGCCGTCGCGTAAAGCTGCACCGTGGTGATGGATGATGAGGTCAGGGTTTCTTCGCCGGCGGGCGCTGCCGTGAAAATGCGCGTCAGCAGGTGCGGCCAACTCAGGCCGATGCCGAACCCCACGCCGGCCAGCGCGAGCACGTAGACGGCCAAGCCCGCGTACGACTGCAATTGCGCCGGGCGCGGCGTCATATAGGCAAGTCCAGCCAGCGCGGCCAGGATCACCACCGGGCTCAGGCGCATCAGGAGGTTGGCCGCCGGGCCGCTGCGCGTGGCGCTCGGCATGGCGGCCAAGGTCCAGCCCGCTGCCATGGCCGCGGTCATGTAACCGGCGGCCAGGGGTGTCATTCCATGGATCACTTGCAGGAAGTAGGGCACGAAGATCTCGGTGGTGATGGCAGCCACCACCAGGCACATGACGGCGTACAGCGAGCCCAGCGGCGTGGCGATGGAGTAGGCGCCGGTGGGCAGCAACCGTTTTACGGCGCGCTTGTCCACCGCGGCGATCAGCGCGGCAATCGCCAGCCCCGCGGCGATGCCCGCCAGATTCCAGCGCAAGTCCTTTGACAGGCTGGCCAGTGTGATTGCCAGCACACTGGCTACCAACAGGCACAGGGTGGTCAGGGGCAGCGGACTTGGCCGGGCAGGGGGAACTGTATCCTTGCCCCCGACCTTGAGCGCGACGATCGCGGCCAGGCCGGCGGCAACCGGCAGCAGGGCCCAGAATGCCAGCCGCCAGTGCCCGGTCTGGGCGAAGACGCCGCCGATGGCCGGGCCGCACAGCGTGGCGACGCCCCACATGCCCGACACCAGGGCCATGGCGCGCGACCAGAGCGGCGCGGCGAACACCAGGCGGATCAACGCATAGCTGAGCGCAAACAGGATGCCGCCGCCCAGGCCCTGGATACTGCGTCCGGCCAGCAGCACCGGCATACTTGGCGCCAGCGCGCACACCACGGATCCGACGGTGAACACCGCCACGGCAAGCAGGTAGGCTGCGCGGGGGCCCAGTGTTTCGATAAGCCTCGCGGACAGCGCCGATCCGACAATTGAGGTCACGACGAACAGCGTGGTGTTCCAGGCGTAGTACTCCAGCCCGCCGATGTCCTTGATGACGCTGGGCAGGATGGTCGTGACGATGTAGACGTTGATGGCGTGCAAGGCCACCCCGCCTGCCAGCGCGATGGAGCGCAAGGCATTGGTCCCATGCAGCAGATCTGCCCAGGACGCGCTTGATACATGGGTGGTGCCGGTGCTCATGCGGTCATCCGTCTTCGAGAGAATTATTTAAACAAGATTTTCGTTGGATAATACGCATGCCGCGGGACAATCGCAAACGCAGCGCGGGGGCGGCTGCGCGGATCCCGTGCAGCGGAATTCAGGGCCGGCGCAGGCCGCGCATCAGCAAATCCAGGGCCTGCAGGGCCTGATTCAGCCGGGGACCGTTCTCGGGTTCCTGCGCGATCCAGAAGGCGCTTTCGACCAGGCTGCCATTGATCAGTCGGGCGAGTGCCTGCGGCGCCGCTGTTTCGATGACGCCCTGGTCCATCATTGTTTGCAGCAGCGCGCTCAGGGACGCGATGCACTGCTGCTGCGAGCTGTCGGTTGCTGAGCCCAGCACGGCTCGCGCGTCCTGCAGCACAATGCGCCGGATCTCAGGCTCCGCGGCCATTTCCAGATAGGCGCGGCAACGGCCGCGCAGGGCCGTCCAAGCATCGGGCGCCTGCGCGGCAATGGTGGCCAGGCGCTGATCCATTTCGCCGTCGATCTGTTCGACCACCGCCGCGAGCAAGCCTTTCTTGTCCCCAAAATGGTGATACAGCGCGCCGCGGGTAAGTCCCGCAGCCGCCGTGAAATCATCCATGGACGTGGCCGCATAGCCTGCCTCGCGGAAGGCTCGCCGGGCGGTGGCCAGCAGTTTTGCACGGGTGGCTTCTATCATCTCGGCGCGGGAACGCGTCATGCTCCTCTCCAGAAACATACGGCACGTATGTAAATTGACATACGCATCGTATGTGAATACGATGCCGCTGTCCATTTCCTTCAAAGGTTTCCGGTGCCGAATCCGTATCGCGAGTTGTTCAAGGCGCCCGGCGCCCTGGGTTTTGTATTGGCCGGCGCCATCGCGCGCTTGCCCTTGCCCATGATCGGCATAGGCATCATTACCATGCTGTCCGAGGTGCGTGGCGCCTACGCGCTGGCGGGCGCGGTCGCCGCCACTTTCGCCTTGGCCACGGCCTTGCTGGCTCCCCGGATTTCCCGTCTGGTAGACCGCCACGGCCAGGGCAGGGTGCTGCCCGTCGCGGCGGGGCTCAGCATCGCAGGGTTGATCGGCCTTGCGGCTTGCGTGCAATGGAATTCGCCCGATTGGACCCTGTTCCTCTTTGCCGCGCTGGCGGGCGCCTTGCCCAGCATGCCCGCGATGATACGCGCGCGCTGGACCGAGATTTTCAGGGACCGCCCGCAGTTGCGCACCGCCTATGCGCTGGAGTCCGTCGCCGATGAACTGAGCTTTATCGTTGGCCCGCCATTGGCGGTAGGGCTAAGCGTTCTGTTTTTTCCGCAGGCCGGTCCGCTGGTTGCCGCGTTGCTGCTCGCCGTGGGCGTCACGGCTTTCGTCCTGCAGCGCGCCACCGCGCCGGCGGTGCGGTTCAGGCAGGAAGGACGCCAGGAGTCGGTGCTGCGCATGCCGCCAATGCGCTTGCTTCTGGCGATGATGGCCGCAATGGGCGTCATCGTGGGTACCATCGACGTCCTGAGCGTCGCTTTCGCCCGCCAGCAAGGCGTGCCCGCCGGCGCCAGCCTGGTGCTATCCGCCTACGCCCTGGGCTCCTGCGTGGCGGGTTTGATATTCGGCGTCCTGAAATTCCAGATGCCGCTTGCCCGGCTGTTGGCGGTGGCGGCTGCGGTGACGGCATTTACGACGGTTCCGCTGCTGCTGGTGAACGACCTGCTCACGCTGGCGCTGGGAGTGTTGCTGGCCGGCCTGTCATTCGCGCCAACCATGATCATCGCGATGGCGCTGGTGGAGAGCAGCGTACCCGGCCATCGGCTGACCGAGGGCCTCACCTGGTTGGTAACGGGCCTGGGCGCAGGCGTGGCGGCGGGGGCCGCGCTGGCTGGCTGGGTGGTTGACCATCACGGTGTGGGGGCGGGATTCTGGACCGCGGTATGCGCGGGCGCTATCGTGCTGCTGGCGGCCTTGCCGGTCAGGCGCGCGTCCGTAGCGGTGCGCGCCCGCGCCTGATCTGGCGGGTCGATACAGGCCGGTCGATACAGGCCGGTCGATAGAATGGCGGCTTCGGCAGCCGTTCGCGCGCCCCCAGGAGAAGCCCATGTCCAGAACCGTCGTCAATCCCGATACCGTGCCTAATACCGTTCAATACGGTTTCAGCCAGGCCGTCATCGTTACGGGACAGCGCCGTATGTTGCTGTCCGGCCAGGTCGGCGTCGATGTCCATGAACGCACGGTGGGGCCCGGGCTGCAGGAGCAGACCATCGCTGCGCTGGATAACGTCGAGCGTGTGCTTGCCGCGGCCGGGGGAACCCTGGCGCAAGTGATCATGTTGCGCATCTACATCTGCGAAACGGCAAGGGAAGACCAGGAGGTCATCGCGCAGGCGTTGCGCGACCGCTTCAAGAAGGATCCCCCGCCTTCGTCTTGGGTCATCGTCAGCGGTCTGTCTCTGCCGGAATGGCTGATCGAGATCGAGGCAGAGGCAATGCTTGATTGATGGCAGCTAGCCGCGCCACGGCGCCTGGGCAAAGGCGGTGCGCAGGTGAGCCAGGAAACCCGCCGTCCGCGCCGCAAGCTCCTGGCGCGACTTGACCAGGGCCACCACATCCGCCGACGGCAGGTTCCAGCCAGGCAGAAGGGGAATCAGCGCGCGCGTCTGCAGATGCGCCGCTACGTCCCATTCCGACCGCACAATGATGCCGTGTCCGGCCAGGGCCCATTCCACGGCGGTCTCGCCCGCGTTGCTCGACAGCACCGGTGCGACCCGTACCCCCACGGCCGGGCCGCGCCCGTGCTTGAAACGCCACAAGGTCACGTCTTCATCGTTTTCCCGCAGGGCAATGCAGTCGTGTGCGCGCAGGTCCTCGGGCTTGGCGGGCGCGCCGTGGCGCGCCAGGTAGGCGGGCGACGCGCACAGGATCCGGCGATTGGGCGCCAGCGGGTAGGCGACCAGCGTCGAGTCGCGCAGTTCGCCGATATGGATCATGACGTCCCAGTCGTCGGAGGCGAGCCGCGGCGGCCCGTCGGACAGCGTCAGGCTGGCTGTGACGTCCGTGCTTTGCGCGCGGAATTCGGCGACGAGCCCGGCGATGTAGCGTTGCCCGAAGCCCAGGGGAGCGACCACGCGCAAATGGCCCGCGACTACGCCTCGCCGGCCTGCCAATTCGTCCGCCAGCTCGCCCAGTTCGCTGCAAATCTGTTCCGCGCGCAGCGCCAGCAACCGGCCTTCGTCAGTCAAGGCGGTGCCGCGGCCCGAGCGGTTGACCAACCTGACGCCCAGGCGTTTTTCAAGCGTGTGCAGCCGTTGCGTGACGGCCGGTGGGGTCACGTCCAGGGCTCGCGCGGCTTCGGCCAACGAACGGGTGGCCGCCAGACTCAGGAAAAAACGCAGGTCTTCGGTGGTAATCATGCAGGCACGGATTAATTGATGATTAAGTCCAGATTAAACACGCGGAACCGGCGCCGCGCCATACTTCAGCCATTCCAATTCGATCTTCCGAGACTGCCATGAGCCAGAGCGCCACGCCTTCCTCCCTCGATGCCCTTGATACACCGTGCCTGCTGCTGGATGAAACGCGCATGATGCGCAACATCCAGCGCCTGAACGCGCTGATGACCGGGCACGGGGTGCAACTGCGCCCGCACCTGAAGACCCCCAAGTCCATCGACGTGGCGCGCCGGCTCATGTCCTCGCCGCAGGGCCCCGCTGCAGTGTCCACGCTGCAGGAAGCCGAGCAGTTCGCGGCCGCCGGTGTTACCGATCTGCTGTACGCCGTGGGCGTGTCGCCAGCCAAGCTGGAGCGTGTGCTGGCGTTGCGGCGGCGCGGCGTGGATCTCACCGTGGTGGTGGACAGCCTGGAGGCGGCGCGCGCCGTCGCCAGGCGGGCGCGCGAGGCGCAGGACGCCATCCCCGCTTTGATCGAAATCGACTGCGACGGCCATCGCGCCGGAGTGCAGCCCGGCAACACAGCGCACCTGCTCGCGATTGCGCGGGTCCTGCACGAGGAGGGTGCTTGCCTGCGAGGCGTCATGACGCACGCCGGCGAGTCATACGGCTGCGATAGCGTCGAAGCGATTGCCGACATGGCCGAACAGGAGCGCCGTGCGGCCGTTGTTTGCGCCGAAGCGATCCGCCAGGCGGGCATGCCTTGCCCCGTCGTAAGCGTGGGATCCACGCCTACGGCGCATTTCGCCCGCAATCTCGATGGCGTGACTGAAGTCCGCGCCGGCGTATACGTGTTCTTCGATCTGGTGATGGCGGGACTGGGCGTGTGCTCGGTGGACGATATCGCCGCAACCGTGCTGACCACCGTCATCGGCCATCAGCCCGACAAGGGCTGGATTCTGGTCGACGCCGGCTGGATGGCCATGTCGCGCGACCGGGGCACAGCCAGGCAGCGGGTGGACCAGTTGTACGGCTTGGTGTGCGATGCGAGCGGCAGGGTCTATCCCGACGTGCTGCTTGCCGAAACCAACCAGGAGCAAGGCATCATCAAGGTTCGTCCCGGCAGCGGGGCGGTCTTGCCGGATCTGCCCTTGGGCACGAAGCTGCGCATCGTGCCCAACCACGCCTGCGCGACTTGCGCCCAGCACGACGCCTACCAGGTCGTGCGCCCGGATTCATCGGAAATCGTGGCGCAGTGGGAACGGTTTCGCGGTTGGTAGCCGCCTTTTTTCACGGAGGCACGCATGGAACTCATCCATACGCATCAGGCCACGCCGCCCGCCGGCCATTATGCGCAGGCCGTTCGCGCCAACGGCTTCATCTTCGTCTCGGGGCAGCTGGGTTTCCTGCCGCCGGCGGCGCCGGGCGAGCGGCCGGCGCTGGCCAGCGGCGCGGCCGCGCAGACGCGGGAGGCGCTGCGCAGCGTCCGCGCCATTCTTGAAGCGGCTGGCGCCTCTCTCGCTGCGGTCGCCAGTGTGACGGTGTACATCCCGGACGTGGCGCTCTGGGACGAAGTCAATCGCGTTTACGAGCAATGCTTGGGCGATCACCGGCCGGCTCGGGCTGTCGTGCCCACCCGCGAACTGCACTATGGGGCCCTGGTCGAGATCAGCGTGGTGGCGGTCGGCTAGGGCGGCTGGCGCCGCTTGTCCGGCAGGCTGCCGGGCGCGGAGGTGTCCGCATGGACGCCTATAATGCCTGCGCCTCAATACCTACGTGGGAGACCGCCCGTGCAGTACGAATACCTGTTCTGGTCGATGGCTGCGATGGTGGCGGCGGCTCTGGTTGGCGGTTCGTTTTGCGGCCGCCTGGGCTCCGTCAAGCGCGTGCTGCTGGGTGTCGCCGCACTGGCGGCTGTCGTGGGCGTGGCGGTGTTCCTGTTGTCCCGCCACGGCGGCTTCAGCGATCTGTCGGCGATGCTGTCGATCGCCGCCTTCATGTTCAGCCTGGTGATCGGCGCGGCCGCGTCGCTGCTCACGCGGCGCATCCTGATGCGCCGCTGAGCCCCGGGGCGCCGCGCGCCTTATTCTTCCGCGTCGTAGTCCTCGTCGTCCTCGTCTTCTTCATCCTGTTCCAGGGCGTCATAGCCCTTCCAGGTGATGCGCCAGCGCGTGGCGCCCGCGGTCGCCGCGGTTTCGCTGATCTGCTTGACCAGGCCCGCATCTTCCAGCAGGTCCAGGTGATGCGCGATCAGCTGCAGGCCTTGCTCTTCGGGGTGCGGGGCCAAGGCCACGTTCTTGATGTCGTGCGTGCTCAGGTTGGGGCCGGGGGCGTCGCGCAGGGCGCCGAGGATAGTGACGACAAGATCGAAATCGCGTTGCATGATGTCCACCATTCATTGGGGCTAAGGGATAGGGCGACGATAGCAGAGATCCATTGCGGCGACGCGACAGGGCGCGCCGCCGGGTTACAGTCCAGGGTTCTTGATAACCGATACATGCAGATCCCATGAAGAAACCCGCAGAGCGCGATTGCCTCGCGCTGATTCCCGGCTATTCGGGCCAGGCCGCCAAGCTCTTCCTCACGCGCAACGAAGACGGCAGCATCGAAGGCGTGACCGTGTTCGACCTGCTCGGCCACGTCAAGCTGCACGGCGATGCCGATGCGGCCGCGGCGTGGGTCGGCGACTGGCTTGCGCAGGAGTCCGGCAATCGCAAGGCCCGTCGCACGCAACTGCTGGCGCAGCTGTTCGTCTGCAAGCTGGTTGCGGACGAAAAGGACGCCTTCCTGGCGGCCCAGAAACCCCTGGCGCGCGCGCTGGCCGACGCCGGGGTGCGCATCCGCCCCGTTGCGGCGACGTCGGGCGCTGCCCGGCAGTCGCTTGGTCCTACTGTCAAGAAGCATTAGCGTAAGGCTGTTATAGTCGCGCCTGGGCGTGCGAGTGCACCTGCAAGGTGCGTGCCCAGGCGGGCTCTGCCCGCAAATCAAGGAAGATGGATCATGGAAATAGTAAGTCGGCAGGTTGCCGACGTAGCGGGCGGCGTCGAGCTGCACACCACGCTGGATGGCGAGAGCATCAGCGTCTACGTCTTAGTGGGCGTGACGGACCTCAATGCGATCGCAGACATCGTGCCGCGTGAAAAAGTCGAAGCCGGGGCGGACATACACGCCTCAACTGTCGACAATGTTGATAATGCGCAAGAACAGATCGACCAAGTCCTGGAAAATATGAATCCCGGCGACGTGGCGGTTTTCCTTTGCTCGGGCCCCGATGCTTTTGGCGCGGCGCTCGATCTGCTGGGTTTACCTATCGACGAGTAAGCCTGGCGGCAAACCAAAGTGCTAGCCCGAACGGCGTATGAAGAAATCCTCGTACGCGGGCAGGCGGCATTTATATAAGCCTTGATTGTTTTTTTATGATGCGTGGGTGTAAACACCTATGCAGGACTCCTTATTGCCTATGAAAATGTGTGGATTCCGCGTGCAGTTTCTCTTTGTTGCATTATTGGCACGCATTTTTTAGGATTATGTTGACTTGTGAGGGGAACCTAACGATAGTGTCGGCACACGATCACAAGCGTTGCGATTTTCGTTCAGTGCCGTGCCTTTTCCGGCTCAGCGTTATTGTTCTACTGTCCCCTCCTTGATTGATTCGTGACCTCCGGGCATTTGCCCATTATCTCTAGGAAATACAGTATGGAAACCGGCGTCGTTAAGTGGTTCAACTCGGAAAAGGGCTATGGCTTCATCACTCCGGAAGCGGGTGGTAAGGATCTGTTCGCTCACTTCTCCGAAATTCAGGGCTCGGGCTTCAAGTCTCTGGAAGAGAACCAGCGCGTCAGCTTTGTGACGGCCAATGGCCCCAAGGGCCCGCAAGCCACGAAGATCCAGGTCCTGTAAGGGTCTGAGTTTTCGGTAGAAGCCCCTTCGCGGGGCTTTTTTGTTTTCTGCGGCAATGCATCCTGAACATGGAAAGTATCTGCCCATTTGTAATACCAGGGTAATCCCTAGGATTTAGTATCTCTCGACGTCAAACTCGCATCGGATTCATTCTTCTGGTGTATGAGCCCTAAATCCGGCGCGCGTCTCTGTTATTGTCGGCCTTGCTTCGACTCCAGGATCCGCGCTCTCATGACTTCTCCTTCCACCACGCCGATTGTTCCGCAAGCCGCAGACGTGGTTGCATTCTGGCTCAACGCCGGCCCGCAACAGTGGTTCAGCAAGAGCGCGGAATTCGATGCCGCCTTTCGTGACCGCTTTGAAGCGAGCCACATGGCCGCCGCGGCGCGCCAGCTGGACGCGTGGCTGGATGACGCCACCGGTGCCTTGGCGTTGGTGATCCTGCTGGACCAGTTCCCCCGCAACGCCTATCGCAACACCGCGCATATGTTCGCGACCGACCCGCTGGCTCAGTATTTCGCGGATCACGCCATTGCGGCGGGCCATGACTTGGCGGTGGATCCGCAATTGCGCCAGTTTTTCTACCTGCCTTTCGAACACGCCGAAAATCTTGCGGCGCAGAACCGTGGCGTGGCCCTGATGGAGCCGCTGGACGCCGAGTCGTTGCGTTGGGCGGTTCTGCATCGCGACATCATCAAGCGCTTCGGACGCTTTCCCCACCGCAATGCTGCGCTGGGCAGGCAAACCACGCAGGCGGAGCAGGAGTTTCTCGATGCCGGCGGCTTCGCCGGATAGCATTCCACCCTCGGCAAAGGCGCTGGGGCGAGGTCTGCGGCAGCAAGTATCCGCATGTGTCCACGCGTGCCAAGTTGAAAATTCTGCGCCTTTTTTTGGACCCGAACCCTTGCCGGGCCTGGTTTTCCGTTGCTTCGGGTGCTGTGCGGAACTTGTAGATGTTTGACGTTTTTCGGGGTTCGCCAATACACTGGGTTTAGCGAGATTTTCAAGCGACGCGGTCTGCGTTTCACTTGTCGCCGTCAGTGGTACTGCGGTTGCTTCCTCTCCCATCCTTGATGATCTGGCGCCCCGCGAGCAATCGCTTTTTCTAGGTTCAAGGACATTCCATGGCAACCGGCATCGTTAAGTGGTTCAACGCCGAAAAGGGTTATGGTTTCATCATGCCCGATGATGGCAGCAAGGATCTTTTCGCTCACTACTCGGAGATCCGCAGCGAAGGCTACAAGTCGCTGCAGGAAAACCAGCGCGTCACCTTTGATGTCGGCACCGGCCCCAAAGGTCCCAGCGCGAAGAACATCAAGGTCGCGGCCTGACCTGAGCAGGGCAGCGCGCCGGCAGGCCCGGTGTTCCGCCCAGAAAAAAGCCCCCGCACGCAATGTGCGGGGGCTTTTTTGCTGCTTGCGCGGTATGCCGCGGGATGGCGGCGTGCAGCTCAGTGCTTGGCGTTGTGCGTCGGGGTGGCCAGCTTGTCCACCAGTGCAATTCCCAGTGCCGACAGGATGAACAGGGCGTGGATGATGGTCTGCCACATTACGCCGGCCTCTGAGAAGCGGGCGTTGGGCGTGCCCAGCGTGCCGGCTTCGATGAAGGTGCGCAGCAGGTGGATCGAAGAGATGCCAATGATGGCCATCGCCAGCTTCACCTTGAGCACGCTGGCGTTCACGTGGCTGAGCCATTCCGGCTGGTCGGGATGGTCTTGCAGGCGCAGGCGGGACACGAAGGTTTCGTAGCCGCCAACGATCACCATGACCAGAAGGTTCGAGATCATCACCACGTCGATCAGGCCCAGCACCAGCAGCATGATCTCCATCTCGCCGAAACTGGTGGCATGCGTCAGCAGATGCCATAGCTCCTTCAGGAACAGCATGACGTAGACGCCCTGCGCGACGATCAGGCCAAGGTACAGGGGCAGCTGCAGCCAGCGCGAGCTGAAGATGAGGCTGGGCAACAGGCCCAGGCGGGGAGGGGTATTCGGGATCATTTTGGGTGCGAGCCGTTTGGTGTATGCAGAAAAAGGCGGGCGCAATTCTATCAATGCGGCGCTGCCGTGTGGCTATCGATTTTTTATGAAGGATCCGGTTGTCCGGGGATGCCGGCTAGCATGATTGCGCCAACCCCGTTGGGGTTTTATGTAAGAAAAACTGGCATTTGCGAAACTGTGTGGCGAAACGCTTGGTGTGCATTGGTCGTATATAGAATTGCGGCCTCGTTCGCATAGAGCCCGTAAAGAGGAGTTTGTTCCCATGAAGATCCGCTACACCGTCGCCGCCCTGGGCGTTGCGCTTGCCCCTTTCTCGGCCTCCCAGGCCCTGGACATCGGCGGCCTGGTCGGCGCCGGCAGCAAGGTTGTTCAGGCTGCCACGCTGAGCGATGCCGAAATCAAGACCCTGTCGGATAAGGCCTGCGCGCAAAGCGATTCCCAGGAAAAGATCGCCGCTCCCGGCAGCAAGTACGACGCCCGCCTGCAGAAGATCGCCAAGCAGCTGGGCGGCACGGTCAACGGCCAGAAGGCCAGCTACAAGGTCTATGTCACCAAGGACGTCAACGCCTGGGCCATGGCCAACGGCTGCATCCGCGTCTACAGCGGCCTGATGGACATGATGACCGACGATGAGGTCCTGGGCGTGGTGGGTCACGAAATCGGCCACGTCGCGCTGGGCCATAGCAAGAAGGCGATGCAGACCGCCTACACCGTTTCCGCCGCGCGCGATGCCGCCAACGCCGCGGGTGGCGCCACGGTGGCCGCGCTGAGCTCGTCGCAACTGGGCGACCTGACCGAGAAGTTCATCAACGCGCAGTTCTCGCAATCGCAGGAAAGCGCCGCCGACGACTACTCCTTCGACCAGCTTCAGGCCAAGGGCCTGAATACCCGCGGCCTGGTGACCGCGTTCCAGAAGCTGGCAGAGCTGGACGGCGGCAAGAGCGATATGATGAGCTCCCACCCGTCCTCGGCCAAGCGCGCGCAGCACATCGAAGAGCGCATCGCCAAGGCCAAGTAAGCCATCCATACAGGCGTATATCCTCCCGTCCCGGGTGGAAAACGGGGCGCGAGTATCCGGACTTATCCGGGTGCTCGCGCCCCTTTGCGTCAGGGGACCGGAAGTTTCCGGTAAAATGCCCCGTTTATCCGCCCGTCATCTCTTTATCTCTCGGAAAATAGGTCTTTTAATGCAGCCTGTGGTTGAAACCCTCTCCGGCCTGGAGCGCCGTGTTGATCTGGCCGTCTCGGTGGCCGACGTCGAAAAGGAAGTCCAGGCGCAATTGAAGCGCGTGGCCCGGACCGCCAAGGTCCCCGGCTTCCGTCCGGGCAAGGCGCCGCTCGCCATGCTCGAGCGCAGCCATGGTCCCAGCATCCGCTACGACGTGATCAATAGCCAAGTTGGCCGTGCCTTTGAACAAGCTGTCGATGGCGCCAAGCTGCGCGTCGCCGGCGCCCCGAACCTCGAGCCCAAGACCGACGGCGTTGCCGACGACACGCTGGCGTTTACCGCCACGTTCGAGGTCTACCCCGAAGTCGCCGTGCCCGATCTGTCGGCCCTGGCCGTCACTCGCTACGAAACCGCCGTCACCGACGCCGAAGTACAGCAAACCCTGGACGTTCTGCGCAAGCAGCGCGCCACGTTCGAAGCCCGTGAAGGCCGCGCGTCGCAAGACGGCGACCGCGTCACGCTGGACTTCGCCGGCACCATCGACGGCGTGCCGTTCGAAGGCGGCAAGGCCGAAGCGTTCCCGTTCGTGCTGGGCCAAGGCCGCATGCTCCCGGAATTCGAAGAAGCCGCCCGCGGCCTGAAGGCTGGCGAAAGCAAGGTCTTCCCGCTCAAGTTCCCCGATGACTACCAAGGCAAGGAAGTCGCTGGCAAGACCGCCGAATTCACCATCACCGTCAAGGAAGTGGCTGAAGGCGTGCTGCCCGAACTGAACGCCGAATTCGCCAAGTCCCTCGGCCAGGCCGAAGGCGACGTCGAAAAGCTGAAGGCCGACATCCGTAGCAACATCGAGCGCGAAGTGAAGGTTCGTTCGGCTGGCCGCACCAAGTCCAGCGTCATGGACGCCCTGGTCGAAGCCGGCAAGTTCGATGTGCCGAAGGCCCTGGTCGACAACGACGTGCAAGGCCGTGTCGCCGCTGCTCGCGAAGAACTCAAGCAGCGTGGCATCCCGAACGCCGAATCCGTGCCGATCCCGGCCGAAGCCTTCGCCACGGAATCCGAGCGCCGCGTGCGCCTGGGCCTGCTGGTGTCGGAACTGGTCAAGCAAGCTCAGCTGCAAGCCAAGCCCGAGCAAGTTCGCGCGCGCATCGAAGAGTTCGCCGAGAACTACGAACAACCCGCCCAGGTTGTCAGCTATTACCTGGCCGACCGCCAGCGTCGTGCTGAAATCGAGGCTATCGTGCTTGAAGACAATGTCGTCGCGCACGTGCTGGAAAAGGCCAAGGTCACCGAAGAGAAGGTGCCTTTCGATCAGTTGATGGGGATGGCGTAACACTATGCAGAGATTCACCGATTTCTATGCGGCAATGAATGGCGGGTCTTCGGTGACCCCCACCGGCCTGGGCTACATTCCCATGGTGATCGAGCAGTCGGGGCGCGGCGAACGCGCCTACGACATCTATTCGCGTCTGCTCCGCGAGCGGCTCATTTTCCTGGTGGGTCCGGTCAATGACGCAACGGCCAACCTGGTCGTGGCGCAGTTGCTGTTCCTGGAATCGGAGAATCCTGACAAGGACATTTCCCTGTACATCAACTCGCCTGGCGGGTCGGTGTACGCGGGCATGGCCATTTATGACACCATGCAATTCGTCAAGCCGGACGTGTCCACCCTTTGCACCGGCCTGGCGGCCAGCATGGGCGCGTTCCTGCTGGCGGCAGGCAAGAAGGGCAAGCGTTTCACGCTGCCCAACTCGCGCATCATGATCCACCAGCCCTCGGGCGGCGCCCAAGGGCAGGCCTCGGATATCCAGATCCAGGCTCGCGAGATCCTGGACCTGCGCGAACGCCTGAACCGCATCCTGGCCGACAATACCGGCCAGACGATGGAGCGCATCGGGATAGACACGGAACGTGACAACTTCATGTCTGCCGAAGATGCGGTATCGTATGGACTGGTGGACAAGGTTATGACCTCCCGCTCGGAAGGCTGACTTCCAGGTTGACCCGAACCCGCTGCCACCACGTTTGAGTAAGCGCATGCGCTAGGCCTTTAACCGGCTTGGCGCATCTTTACCTGAGATACGAAACAAATATGCCTGAAAAAAAGGGATCGGCAGACGCAAAAGTGCTGCATTGCTCGTTTTGCAATAAAAGCCAGCATGAAGTCCGCAAGCTGATCGCGGGTCCGTCGGTATTCATCTGCGATGAATGCATAGATCTGTGCAACGACATCATCCGCGAGGAGGCGCAAGCCACGGCCCGCGCGGCGATTCGTTCCGAACTGCCCACTCCGGCTGAAATCAAGACTTTCCTGGACCAGTACGTCATTGGGCAGAACTCGCCCAAGCGCATGCTGGCCGTGGCCGTCTACAACCATTACAAGCGCATCCGCCACGGCGAGATCAAGGGCGACGAAGTCGAACTGTCCAAGAGCAACATCATGCTGATCGGCCCCACGGGGTCGGGCAAGACGCTCCTGGCCCAGACGCTGGCACGCATGCTGAACGTGCCCTTTGTCATGGCCGATGCGACCACGCTGACCGAAGCCGGTTACGTGGGTGAAGACGTCGAAAACATCATTCAGAAGTTGCTGCAGAACTGCAACTACGAAGTGGAAAAGGCGCAGCGCGCCATTATCTACATCGATGAAATCGACAAGATCTCCCGCAAGTCCGACAATCCGTCCATCACCCGCGACGTGTCGGGCGAGGGCGTGCAGCAGGCCTTGCTGAAATTGATCGAAGGCACGGTCGCTTCGGTGCCCCCGCAGGGCGGCCGCAAGCACCCCAACCAGGACTTCGTCCAGGTCGACACGACCAACATCCTGTTCATCGTGGGCGGCGCTTTCGATGGTTTGGAGAAGGTCATCCGCGACCGTACCGAGAAATCGGGCATCGGCTTTTCGGCCTCGGTGCGCGCCAAATCGGAACGCGGCGTGGGCGAGCTGTTCTCCGAGGTCGAACCCGAAGACCTGATCAAGTTCGGCCTGATTCCCGAACTGGTCGGCCGTCTGCCGGTGGTCGCCACCCTGGATGAGCTGGACGAAGCGGCCCTGGTGCAGATCCTGACCGAGCCCAAGAACGCCTTGCTCAAGCAGTTCCAGAAGCTGTTTGCCATGGAAGGCGCCGAGCTTGACGTCCGGCCTGCGGCCCTGAAGGCGATCGCTCGCAAGGCGCTCCGCCGCAAGACCGGCGCGCGCGGCTTGCGTTCCATCATCGAGGCGGCCCTGCTTGACACGATGTATGACCTGCCTTCCCAGGGCAACGTCAAACGTGTGGTGCTGGATGAAGGCGCCATCGAAGGCGAGGGCAAGCCATTGCTCATCTACGCCGACGAGGACGCGGCTTCAGACAAGCCGGAACGCGGTGAAGTCCGCGACGCAGCAGCCTGATATTTCAAAAAAGCCCGTTCCTGTAACGGGTTTTTTTGCCTAAGGCGCATTCCCGGGTACAAACACGCTTTTCCTGCAGGCGCGACGCTTGCATACTGAGGGTGCTGCCCGCGGTTTTTTTCAGCCTTTGGGTTATCCAGGCGCCGAGATCTTGAATTTTCGGCTATTGTTCCCATAACAGACGTAACTGACGCGGATTGACCGGGTATACCCGGACTTCCCGTCCCCAATACGCCGAGTCATACCGAGGAACCTCCTATGTCTGCCAGCCAGACCCTGCCTTCCGACCCGATCGACCTGCCCCTGCTCCCACTGCGCGACGTAGTGGTGTTCCCGCACATGGTCATCCCGCTGTTCGTCGGCCGTCCGCGCTCTATCCGCGCGCTCGAGGTTGCGATGGAAGCGGGCAAGAGCATCATGCTGGTGGCCCAGAAATCCGCCGGCAAGGATGATCCCACCCCCGAAGACGTCTACGAGATCGGCTGCGTTGCCGGCATCCTGCAGATGCTCAAGCTGCCCGACGGCACCGTCAAGGTGCTGGTCGAAGGCACCCAGCGCGCCCGCATCAACAGCATCGAAGACGCCGATTCGCACTTCACCTGCCAGGTGACGCCTATCGAACCGGACGCCATGCAAGGCTCCGAGACCGAAGCCCTGCGCCGCGCCATCGTGGCCCAGTTCGAGCAATACGTAAAACTGAACAAGAAGATCCCCCCGGAGATCCTGACCTCGCTGGCTGGCATCGATGATGCCGGGCGCCTGGCCGACACGATCGCCGCGCATCTTCCTCTCAAGCTCGAGCAGAAGCAAAAAATGCTCGAGATCGTTGGCACCTCCGAACGCCTCGAAGGCCTGCTCACGCAACTCGAAACCGAAATCGACATCCTCCAGGTCGAGAAGCGGATTCGCGGCCGCGTGAAGAAGCAGATGGAAAAGAGCCAGCGCGACTACTACCTGAATGAGCAGGTCAAGGCCATTCAGAAGGAGTTGGGCGAAGGCGAAGAGGGCGCGGACATCGAAGAGCTCGAAAAGAAGATCATCGCTGCCCACATGCCCAAAGAGGCGCGCAAGAAGGCCGATGCAGAGCTCAAGAAGCTCAAGCTCATGTCGCCCATGTCGGCCGAAGCCACCGTGGTGCGCAACTACATCGATACGCTCATCAACCTCCCCTGGAGGAAGAAGAGCAAGATCAACAATTCCATCAGCAACGCGGAAACGGTGCTGGACAACGATCACTACGGCCTGGAAAAGGTCAAGGAACGGATCCTGGAATATCTTGCCGTGCAACAGCGCGTGGACAAGGTGAAGGCGCCGATCCTGTGCCTGGTCGGCCCTCCTGGCGTGGGCAAGACCTCGCTCGGCCAATCCATTGCCAAGGCGACGAACCGCAAGTTCGTGCGCATGGCGTTGGGCGGCGTGCGCGACGAAGCCGAGATCCGTGGCCATCGCCGTACGTATATCGGTTCGATGCCGGGCAAGATCGTCCAGAACATGTCGAAGGTCGGCGTGCGCAATCCCCTGTTCCTGCTCGATGAAATCGACAAGCTGGGCATGGATTTCCGTGGCGATCCCTCGTCGGCGCTGCTCGAGGTACTGGATCCGGAACAGAACCACACGTTCCAGGACCACTACATCGAAGTCGACTTCGACCTGTCCGATGTCATGTTCGTTGCCACCAGCAACACGCTGAACATTCCTCCGGCGCTGCTCGATCGCATGGAAGTGATCCGCCTGTCCGGCTACACCGAGGAAGAAAAGATCCACATCGCCCGCGACCATCTGCTGCCCAAGCTGATGAAGAACAACGGCGTGAAGGATAGCGAGCTTACGGTCGACGACAGCGCGCTGCGCGACATCGTGCGCTACTACACCCGCGAAGCCGGTGTGCGTGCGCTCGAGCGCGAAGTGGGCAAGATCTGCCGCAAGGTCATCAAGCAATTGCTGACCCAGAATGATCGCGCCAAGGCTGAAGGCAAGGCCGTCGAGGTCAAGCCGGTCAACGTGACGGGCGACAACCTGAGCGATTATCTGGGCGTGCGCCGTTACGCCTTCGGCATGGCCGAAAAGGAGAACCAGATCGGTCAAGTGACGGGTCTGGCCTGGACGGAAGTCGGCGGCGATCTGTTGACGATCGAAGTGGCGGACATGCCGGGCAAGGGCGTTATCCAACGCACCGGTTCGCTGGGCGACGTGATGAAGGAGTCGGTCGAGGCTGCTCGTACGGTAGTGCGTTCCCGCGCCCGCCGCCTGGGCTTTGCCGACAGCGTCTTCGAGAAGCACGACATGCACGTGCACGTGCCGGAAGGCGCGACGCCCAAGGACGGTCCGTCCGCGGGTATCGCGATCACCACGGCCATGGTGTCGGCGTTGTCACGCATCCCGGTGCGCGCCGATGTCGCCATGACCGGCGAGATCACGCTGCGTGGCGAAGTCCTGCCTATCGGTGGCCTGAAGGAAAAGCTGCTCGCGGCCCATCGTGGCGGTATCAAGACGGTCTTGATTCCGGAAGAAAACGTCAAGGATTTGGCGGAGATCCCGGACAACGTCAAGAATCACCTTGAGATCGTGCCGGTACGCTGGATCGATAAGGTGTTGGAACTGGCCCTGGAGCGCCTGCCGGAGCCGCTGGCCGAGGAAGAAGCGGTCAAGGAACCCCTGGTGGCCAAGCCCGCTGAACCCGGCTCGACCGACCCGGTGCTCAAGCACTGATACGCCCCGGGGACGCCCGCCCTTAAGGGCGGGCGTTTCTCCGGTTCAGGTCTCGAACAAAAAACCCGCCAATTGCTTGGCGGGTTTTTTTTGCGGCGCGTATTGTCGGCCGCGGGAATGCGCGCGCGTTTTTAGTGGAGCGCGTGCGTGCGAATAAGACCCACGGCGATGCCTTCTAGCGCGAAATCCTGGCCAGCTTCCACGACGATGGGCTCGAAGTCGGGGTTTTCCGGCAAGAGTTCGATATGGCCGTTCTGCCGTTGCAGCCGCTTGACCGTGACGTCGTCACCCAGGCGGGCCACCACAATCTGGCCGTTGCGGGCTTCCGAGGCTTTCTTCACGGCGAGCAGGTCGCCTTCCAGGATGCCGGCATCACGCATGCTCATGCCGCGCACCTTGAGCAGGTAGTCGGGCGCCTGGGCGAACAGATTGGGGTCGACGCCGACCTCGCGTTCGACGTGTTCGGCAGCGAGAATGGGGCTGCCCGCAGCCACGCGGCCGACCAGCGGCAGCAGCAGCTGAGCCAGCCCCGGCATGGGCAGCGAGCTTTGTGTGGGGGCAGGGGAGTTGTCCTTCAGGCGGATGCCGCGGGAGGCGCCGGCCGTCAGTTCAATGGCGCCCTTGCGGGCCAATGCCTTGAGGTGATCTTCGGCCGCGTTGGGGGAACGGAAACCCAGGGCCAGGGCGATCTCGGCGCGGGTTGGCGGAAAGCCGGTGCGCGCGACCGTCTGCCTGATGAGATCCAGGATTTGTTGTTGGCGATCGGTGAGTTTGCTGGCCATGGCGATGATCCGGTGCTAACGGACTGTACATATATACAGCGCCATTCTGGGGGACGCAGCGCAAAAAAGCAAGCCCGGTCCGGCCGTTTCAAACTCCCATGACGGCAGGCCGGCCGGACTGACGCGTTGCATTGCGCGCGGCCTGCTGTGTCGTTCGCGCGCGGCCGCGGGAAAGTTGCCTTTCCGCACCCCGCCGCGCGGCGCCGGCCGCTACGGCGTGTGTTACTCCGGCTTGATGCCGGCCGCCTCGATGACGCCGCGCCATTTCCCAGTCTCGGATTCGATATACCCCAGCAGTTCCTCCGGCCGGGTGGCTTTGATCGTGATGGCCTTGTCTTCCAGCTTGCGGACGATGTCGGGTTTGGCCAGCACCTTCAGCAAGGCGGAACTCAACACCGACAGTCGGTCGGCCGGAATGCCGGCCGGGCCCATGACGCTGACCCAGGCGTCCACGCTCATGTTCTTCACGCCCAATTCCTCGGCGGTGGGCACTTGGGGTAGTTCCTTGATGCGCGTCGTGCTGGTGATGGCCAGCGCCCGCACTTTGCCCGACTGCACCAGGCTCAGGGCCGCGGGCAGGTTGTCGAATCCGAGGTCGACGTGCCCACCCATGAGGGCGGTCAATGCCGGGCCGCTGCCTGAGAAAGGAATGTGCTGAATCTTCGCGTCCGTCAGGATCTTGAAGTATTCCCCGGTCATATGGGGCGATGTACCGGCTCCGGGGCTGGCGTAGGAGAGCGGCCGCAGCTTTGCATCGGCGACCAGCGTACGCAGGTCTTGGTACTTCGAATCGGCTTTGACCAGCACCAGATTGGTGTAGAAGCCAACCTCGCCGATCATGGTGAAATCCTTGATGGGATCGAAATTCAGCTCCTTGCGCAGCAGCGGATTGATCACGTTGGTGGCTACGGTACCCAGGAAAATCGTGTAGCCGTCGGGTTTGGCGTGCGCGACCGACGAGGCGCCGATCGTGCCGCCCGCTCCCGCCTTGTTTTCGACGACCACGCTTTGTCCCAGTTCGCGCGACAGCCCTTCGGCCAGCACCCGCGCGACGATATCGGTGGAGCCTCCCGGCGGAAACCCGACCACGAAGCGTATAGGCTGGTCCGGAAACGCCGCGGCGGCGGAGCCGCACAGCGCAGAGGCCAACACGCAGGTCGTGGCGGCAATCCAGGTCTTGAATGTCATGATCGATGTTCCTCCTGCCGGTTCGCGTCGCGCAAGTCGTCAATAATTCGTCGCTTGTCGATTTTGCCCAGCGTGTTTTTTGGAAAAGACTGCACGATGTGGATGATTTTGGGCGTCCGCACGGAGCCCAATTGCTGTTTGCCGTAGTCGATCAGCGCCTCAACGCTGATCGAGCCTGGCCGAACCGGTACGACTGCCATTTCGACCCGCTCCCCCCAGTAGTCGTCGGCGACGCCGAACACCACGCTTTCTGCAACGCCTGGGTGTTGCGCATAGGCGTTCTCGACGTCAGAGGGATACACATTGAAGCCGCCGCTGATGATGATGTCTTTGGAGCGGCCCTTGATGAACAGGAAGCCGCGTTCGTCGAGGTAACCGAGGTCTCCAGTGTGGAACCAGCCATCTTTCAGGACGGCCGCGGTCTGTTCGGGCATGTTCAGGTAACCCGACATCAGCAAGTCGCCGCTGGCGATGATTTCGCCCAAGGTATGCGGGTTGGCGGTCGGGCGGCCGTCGGCGCCCACGACGGCCACCCGCGTCAGAGGTCCGATGCGGCCCGCGCTGCCGTGATTCTCGGCTTGGGAGCCAGTGACGCCGTCCATGGCCGCGATGATGACGGGTGCCTCCGTCAGGCCGTAGGTAACGCCGAGTACCGGGCCAAACGCTGCGATTGCCTGCGACAGCAGCGAGGTGGGGCAGGGCGCGCCGCCATACAGAAGGTTGCGCAGCGCCGCCAGAGGGCGTGGCGTGGCGCGCTGTGCTTGCACCAGCCGCTGGAGCAGGGTGGGAGGCACCCAAGTGGAAGTTACCTCATGCGCGTCCATCCAGGCATGCAGTTGCTCCGCGGTGGCCTTGCCGGCTATCACCAGGCAGCCCCCTGCATGCAGTACCGGCAGCACGAACGTGCCCGCGCCATGCGTCATCGGCGGCGCCAGCAGAAAGCGTTCTTCGCTGTCGAAGCCATACACCATGACCAACGACGCCACCATGGCGTTGATGCAGCGCAGCGACTGCAATACGGCCTTGGGTGCGCCGGATGATCCTCCCGTGAATTTGATGGCGGCGGTATCGCCCAGATCCGGGTTGGGGCGCGATGGTTTCTGGCCTGCGTATTCACGCAATAGCGCGTCGATATGGAGGTCATGGCCTTCGTCGTGACAGATGCGCAGGCCACGGTATGAAACCAGCAGCTCCTCGTATGCCGCGTCGTGCAGCACGATGTCGGGCGCGGCCGTAGCCAGCTGACGCGCGATGTCCTGTTCGACTACGGTCGGCGTCAGTGGCACCAGCACGCCGGCACAGGCGTAGGTGGCCAGTATGCCGAGCAACATTGCGTGCGAATTGCCGGCCAGTGTGGCGACCACCGGGCGAGGTTTGCCCGACAGGAATTGCAGCGCCGCCGCCAGCGCCAGTGCCTGGCCGCGCAGCTCCTCGTAGGTATGGGTGTGGCCGGTAGCGGCATCAAGGGTAGCCGTGCGATCCGGGTGCCGCATGGCTGCATGCAGGAAAAAATCAATGGGCTGCATGCTAGGCCCTGTTGCTGAGCACGGTGACCACGGCCGCGGCATCTTCGTAATGCAGGAAGCCGCCTCCGTTTTCGGCCACCGCGGTACGCGCATCCTGCACCTGGCGCGCTCCGGCCTCGTGGCGCAGTTGCGTAACCAGCTCATGGATCTGCACCAATCCCGTCGCCGCGATCGGGTGTCCCTTGGACACCAGGCCGCCGGATACATTGACGGGCGTGATCCCGCCAAGACTGGTTGCTCCGCTTTCGGTATAGGGGCCGCCTTGGCCGCGTTCGCAAAGGCCCAGGTTTTCGATCTGCAGCAGTTCGGCGAAACTGGAAGCATCATGCACTTCGGCCACGTCGATATCCCGCGGAGTGATCCCGGCCATCGTATAGGCGCGCTGGGCAGCCAAGCGCACACAGTGCTTGTCCATATCGGTGACGTCGCGTATTACCGTGCTGGCCGCGCCGATGCCCGTGATTCTGATGGCCCGTTGCCTGCGCGCGCTGGACAAGGCGCGACCGCTGGACAGCACGATGGCCGCGGCGCCGTCGGAAATGGGCGCGCACATGGCGCGCGTCAGCGGCCAGGCGATGTCGGGGCTGGCAAGCACTTCGTCCACCGACATGTCTTTCTGGTATTGCGCCAGTGGATTCATGGTCGAGTGCGCGTGGTTCTTGGCCGCCGCGCTGGCGATCTGCCGCTGCGTGGTCCCATACGCGCGCATGTGCTGGCGCGCCATGGCCGCGTAGATGTCCATGAAAAAACTCTGCGTATTCCAGGCGCCAGGAGAATTCAGCCGCCGTCGGATGTCGGGGTCGGTCTCCTGCTGACAAAAGAAATCCCAGGTCTGGCGCAGCAGATGTATGTCGGTGCCGCCGAAGAACGCGTTCATCATTTCGGTCTTCTTGTCCGGATAGAACATCTTCTCCGCGCCGACCACGAGTACGGTGTCGAACATGCCGGACTCGATCGCCATGCAGGCGTTGAACAACCCGGAGCTGCTGCTGGCGCAGGCATTTTCGACGTTGAAGACGGGGATGCCGTTCACCCCCATTGCATTCAGCGCGCATTGGCCGCGGATCGAATTCTGCTTTTCCATTTGGCCCTGGCGCACGTTGGAGAACCATGCGGCCTGCATGTCTTCCAGTTCATGTCCGCTGTCGGACAGCGCGCCATTGACGGCTTGTTCAGTCAATTGCTTGACCGAGAGATCCGGGTGGCGGCCGAGCGGAGTGTGGGCAATGCCGGTGATGTAGACGTTCATGATAGGTGTAGGCAGCTGGTCGATGAGTGGCTCTATTCTGCGTGGCGGGCTCTGCCGTATTAACCCCTGCTTACCCGTGAAAAAGGGGATAAAGTTCCGACATATGAAACTTTTCCGCTTGGGACGGACGCGGATGACATGACCCAATCCTCCAGCATCCAGAAAGCGCTGCGAGTGCTCAAAACTGTGCAGTGCCATCACGAAGAAGGCCTGCGGCTTACTGACGTATGTCGAGAGCAGGGATTGGAAAAGCCGACAGCGCTGCGCCTGTTGCGTGAGTTATCGGCGCAGGGGCTGGTGGTGCGCAACGTGCGCAGCAAGAAGTACCACCTTGGCGACTATTGCCGGAAACTCGGAGAATCGCTGGCCACGCAATCGTCGCTGTCCGTGCGTTATGGGCCTTTGCTGCGCCGTATCTCCGACCGCACCGAAGACGCCAGTTTCCTGGTGATCCTGCAAGACCTGGATACCCTCTGCATAGGCCGGGAAGTGGGGACCTACCCCATCCAGGCCCTGGCCATTCCGGTCGGCAACCGGCAACCCATCGGCGTGGGCGCGGGGGGACTGGCCATGCTGGCGAGCTTCGACGAAGACGTCACCGAGCAGTACCTCAAACTCAACAGGGCTCGCTTTCTCAAGTACAAATCGCTCACACTGGAGCAACTGCGCGTGCGCATTGCCCGCGCGCGCAAGCGCGGCTACGCCGTCATAGGCAGTCATGCGGTCAGCAAGGTTACCGGCGTGGGCGTCACGCTGATGAGCAAAGAGGGCGATGTGCTGGGTGGCATCAGCGTCGCGGCACTGGACAATCGCATGACGCAAAAGCGCCAGGAAGCCGTGGCCCAGATGATCCGCGAAGAGATGAACCGATTCCTGGACAGGTAGACCTGCAGCGGACCTAGGGGCGGCGCAAAAAGAAAACGGGACCCGAAGGTCCCGTTGCTGGCGGCAGGCCCGGAGAGAGCCTGTGCGCGGCTGCAGGCGTTACAGCACCGCTGCGATACCCGCGGCCACCTTGTCGATGTTGCCGCTGTTCAGCGCGGCGACGCAGATGCGGCCGCTGGACACGGCGTAGACGCCGTGTTCTTCGCGCAGGCGATCCACTTGCGCGGAAGTCAGGCCCGAGTACGAGAACATGCCGCGCTGCTGCAGCACGAAGCTGAAGTCCTGCTTGCCGCCGTGTTCCTTGATCTTTTCGACCAGTTGCTTGCGCATCAGGCGGATGCGGTCGCGCATGCCGGCGAGTTCTTCTTCCCACATGGCGAAGAGTTCAGGCGTGTTCAGGACCGTCGACACCACCGTGCCGCCGTGGGTGGGCGGGTTGGAGTAGTTGGTACGGATGACGCGCTTGAGCTGGCTCAGCACGCGGGTGGCTTCGTCCTTGCTGCCGGCCACGACCGTCAGCGCGCCCACGCGCTCGCCGTACAGCGAGAACGACTTCGAGAACGAAGAGCTGATGAACATGGTCAGGTCCAGATCGGCGAACATGCGCACGACCGCGGCGTCTTCGGTCAGGCCATCGCCGAAGCCTTGGTAAGCGATGTCCAGGAACGGAACCAGGTTGTTTTCCTTGACGACGGCGGCGATCTGTTTCCACTGGTCGACGGTGGGATCCACGCCGGTCGGATTGTGGCAGCAGGCATGCAAGACGACGACGGTCTTGGCGGGCGCGGCCTTGAGGTCGGCCAGCATGGCGTCGAAGTTCAGGCCGCGGGTGGCGGCGTCGTAGTACGAATAGGTGCCGACTTCGAAACCGGCGCGCTCGAACAGGGCGCGGTGGTTTTCCCAGCTGGGATCGCTGATCAGGACCTTGGACGCGGGCAGCAGTTGGCGCAGGAAGTCGGCGCCGATCTTCAGCGCGCCGGTTCCACCCAGGGCCTGGGTGGTCAGCACGCGGCCGGCGGCGGCCAGCGCGGAATCCTTGCCCAGCAGCAGGGCTTGGGCGCCGGCGTTGTAGCCGGCGATGCCTTCGATCGGCAGGTAACCGCGGGCGGCGGCAGCCTCGATGCGGGCGGCTTCTGCCTTGCGAACCGCGCCCAGCAGGGGGATGCGACCCTGATCGTCGTAGTACACGCCCACGCCCAGATTGACTTTACCGGGACGCGTATCAGCGTTGTATTGTTCGTTCAGGCCAAGAATGGGATCGCGCGGTGCGAGTTCGACGGAATCGAAAAGGGTGCTCATGGGAGTCTGGTGAGGTGGGTGGACGCAGTACGGGCTGCTGTGGATAATGAGGGGTTTACCCTGGAAGAGTCTAGCATGCCTAAGAGCGCAATAGACCCGATTACGGCGGGGGCCGAGGCGAACCCGACGGCCAATCCCGCGGCAGCTTCGGCCGTGGCGGATCCGTCCGCGCCAGGCCCCGGATTCATCGATTTCCCGGGCAGCCCATTTCATCTGTATCAACCGTATCCCCCGGCAGGGGACCAGCCCGCCGCCATCGAGGGGTTGACGCAGGGGGTCGAGGACGGCCTCATGTTCCAGACCTTGCTGGGCGTGACGGGCTCAGGCAAGACCTACACCATGGCCAATGTCATCGCCCGCATGGGGCGCCCGGCTTTGGTGCTTGCCCCCAACAAGACGCTGGCTGCCCAGCTCTACGCCGAAATGCGGGAATTCTTCCCGAAAAACGCCGTCGAGTACTTTGTTTCGTACTACGACTACTACCAGCCCGAGGCTTACGTCCCCACGCGCGACCTGTTCATCGAGAAGGATTCGTCCATCAATGAACACATCGAGCAGATGCGGCTGTCGGCAACCAAAAGCCTGTTGGAGCGCCGCGACACCATTATTGTGGGGACAGTATCCTGCATCTACGGTATCGGTAATCCGGGTGACTACCATGCCATGGTGCTGATCCTGCGCGCGGGGGACCAGATTTCGCGCCGCGAGATCCTGGCCCGCCTGGTCGCCATGCAGTACACCCGCAATGATGCCGAGTTCACCCGGGGCGTATTCCGGGTGCGAGGCGAGACCATCGATATCTTCCCCGCGGAAAGCCCGGAACTGGCGCTGCGCCTGACGCTGTTCGACGATGAAATCGAAAGCCTGGAGCTGTTCGATCCCCTGACCGGCCGCATTCGCCAGAAGCTGCCGCGCTTCACGGTCTACCCGGGTTCGCACTACGTCACGCCGCGCGACACCGTGCTGCGCGCCATCGAAACCATCAAGGAAGAGCTGCGCGAGCGCGTCAAGCGCTTCGTCGACGACGGCCACCTGGTAGAGGCCCAGCGCTTGGAGCAGCGCACGCGCTTCGACCTGGAAATGCTGCAGGAGCTGGGTTTCTGCAAAGGCATCGAAAACTACTCCCGCCACCTGTCGGGCGCGGCGCCCGGCGAACCGCCGCCCACCCTGATCGACTACCTGCCGTCCGATGCGCTCATGTTCATCGACGAAAGCCACGTCACCATCGGGCAACTTGGCGGCATGTACAGGGGCGACCGCGCGCGCAAGGAAACGCTGGTGCAATATGGTTTCCGCCTGCCGTCTGCGCTGGATAACCGGCCTCTGAAACTAGAGGAATTCGAAGCCCGGATGCGGCAGTGCGTATTCGTATCGGCCACGCCGGCCGCCTACGAGAAGGAGCACGCCGATAACGTGGTGGAGCAGGTCGTGCGGCCGACCGGCCTGGTGGATCCCCTGGTCGAGGTTTTGCCTGCCCGCACCCAGGTCGACGATCTGCTTGGACAGATCAAGGCGCGCGTGGCGCAAGCGGAGCGTGTGCTGGTCACCACCTTGACCAAGCGCATGGCGGAGGACCTGACGGACTTTCTCAGCGAGCACGGTGTGCGCGTGCGTTATCTGCACTCGGACATCGACACCGTGGAACGCGTGGAAATCATCCGGGACTTGCGCCTGGGCACGTTCGACGTGCTGGTGGGCATCAACTTGCTGCGCGAGGGTCTGGACATTCCCGAAGTCTCGCTGGTCGCCATCCTGGACGCTGACAAGGAAGGCTTCCTGCGGTCGGAGCGCAGCCTGATCCAGACGATCGGGCGGGCGGCGCGCAACCTGAATGGCCACGCCATCCTGTATGCGGATCGTATTACCGATTCGATGCAGCGCGCCATGGAAGAGACCGAGCGGCGACGCGCCAAGCAATTGAAATTCAACGCCGATCATGGAATCACCGCCCGGGGCGTACAGAAGGCCGTGCGCGAATTGATCGACGGCGTTGTTGCTCCCACGCAGCACGACGCGCTCGAGGCCGCGGTTCCGGCGGAATTCCTGAAAGACGAAAAGGCCTTGGCCCGCGAGATCAAGCGCCTGGAAAAGCTGATGATGGATCACGCCCGGAACCTGGAGTTCGAGCAGGCCGCCGCAGCCCGCGACGCCTTGACTGCCTTGAAGCAGCGCGTGTTGCTGGATGGTGCGGTATAGGGCTGGGTGAGTGGGCAGGTCGGTGTATCAAAGTGCTTCAGTTTGCTTACTGCATCCTGAATTGATGGAAAATCTGCTGCGTTGCAATCAAGCTGCCGCGATCTGCCGGAATATCCGGGTCCAATCTTCAAGGTTTGGATCCGGATTGCCCTCTAATTGATTGATTTATATGCATAAATAATGGGGCCGCATTTGCCGGATCGCAATCCCGCAGACGCAAAAAAAGCTTGCCTTATCTCGGGTTTTCCCGCACACTTACTTCCATGATGACCAAGGTACTTTTCGTTTGCATGGGCAATATCTGTCGCTCGCCGAGCGCAGAGGGCGTGTTTCGCCATTTGGTGAACGACGCGGGTTTGAGCGATGTGGTTCGCATCGACTCCGCGGGCACGCACGCGTTTCACATCGGCGAGGCGCCTGATGCCCGGGCGCAGGCCGCAGCGCGCAAGCGCGGCTACGAGATCACGCACTGCGAAGCGCGTCAGGTGACCGCGGAGGATTTCCGCGACTTCGACCTGATCCTCGCCATGGACTGGGACAATCTGTCCGCCATGCAGCAGCAGTGCCCCAAGGCCTACCAGCACAAGCTGATGCTGCTGATGCGCTTTGCCAATGAGTTCGAAGAGGCCACCGTGCCCGATCCGTACTATGGCGGCGCCGATGGTTTCGGCAAGGTGCTGGACTACCTGGAAGACGCCTGTCAGGGTGTGCTTGAGCTGGTGCGCAAGCGCGCTACCCAGTACCAGGCGGCGTGATCCGCTTTTGCCGAAGAGCCGCCCCGGCGGTTCTCGGAGGTGCTTGGCAGACAGAACCGCGCGAATGCGCGGTTTTTTCTAGCCGGGAGCCATACCAAATTAGTCGGGAATAGGCTATACTTGAGCCAATTACTCGGGTATTGACCGCTGGATTCGCCTGCGGCCATTGCCGAATCACAGGGAACCTACCATGCGGCTAACTACCAAGGGGCGTTTCGCCGTGACTGCCATGATCGATCTGGCTATGCGGCAGCATAGCGGTCCGGTCACTCTTGCGGCCATCAGCCAGCGTCAGAATATTTCGCTGTCCTATCTGGAACAGCTGTTCGGAAAATTGCGCCGCCACGAACTCGTGGACAGTGTGCGCGGTCCGGGCGGCGGCTATTCGCTCGCGCGTCTGGCCCGTAACGTGACCGTTGCCGACATCATCTTCGCCGTCGACGAACCGCTGGACGCCACCAGTTGCGGCGGCAAGCGGGACTGTACGAGCGGCAACGACGGCAAGCCGGGCAAGTGCATGACGCACGAACTCTGGGCTACGTTGAATCGCAAGATGGTGGATTACCTGGATTCGGTGTCCCTGCAAGATCTGGTCGATCAGCAGCGCGTGCGCCAATTGCAGGAAGCCAACAATCAAGCGCAGGCTTGCGCGGTACGCGTGAACCGGGTGGGGGGCGCTGCCAACGCCGCCAACGCCCCGGCCGCAACCGTCGCCGCCAACGCCACCGTATAAGCAGTATCAGGAGTTGTAGAAATGACCACCCGCCCGATCTATCTGGATTATTCCGCCACGACGCCCGTCGATCCCCGCGTCGTGGACAAAATGGTGCCTTGGCTGTACGAGAACTTCGGCAATCCCGCTTCCCGCAGCCACGCGTTTGGCTGGGAATCCGAAGAAGCCGTTGAGCGCGCTCGCGAAGAAGTCGCCAAGCTCGTGAATGCCGATCCGCGCGAAATCGTCTGGACCTCCGGCGCGACCGAATCCGACAACCTGGCGATCAAGGGTGCCGCCAACTTCTACGCCGAACGCGGCAAGCACATCATTACGGTCAAGACCGAGCACAAGGCGGTGCTGGACACCTGTCGTGAACTCGAGCGCCAGGGCTTTGAAGTGACCTACCTGGACGTCAAGGATGATGGCCTGATCGATCTGGACACCTTCAAGGCCGCGCTGCGCCCCGATACCGTGCTGGTGTCGGTGATGATGGTGAACAACGAAATCGGCGTGATCCAGGATGTGGAAACGCTGGGCGAGATCTGCCGCGAGAAGGGCATCATCTTCCACGTGGACGCCGCCCAGGCGACCGGCAAGGTGGAAATCGACCTGCAAAAACTGAAGGTCGACCTGATGTCGTTCTCCGCCCATAAGACCTACGGCCCCAAGGGTATCGGCGCGCTGTACGTGCGCCGCAAGCCGCGTATCCGCATTGAAGCCCAAATGCACGGCGGCGGCCATGAGCGTGGTTTCCGCTCGGGTACGCTGGCGACGCACCAGATCGTCGGCATGGGCGAAGCTTTCCGCCTGGCCCGCGAAGAAATGGGCACCGAAAACGAGCGCATCCGCATGTTGCGCGACCGCCTGTGGGCCGGCCTGTCGCAGATCGAAGAGGTCTACCTCAACGGCGACATGGACCAGCGCGTTCCGCACAACCTGAACGTCAGCTTCAACTATGTCGAAGGCGAATCCCTGATCATGGCGATCAAGGAGCTTGCCGTCTCCAGCGGTTCGGCCTGCACCTCGGCCAGCCTGGAACCGTCCTACGTGTTGCGCGCCCTGGGCCGCAACGACGAACTTGCGCACAGCTCGATCCGTTTCACGCTGGGCCGCTTCACGACCGAAAAGGAAGTGGACTTCGCCGTGGAACTCATCAAGAGCCGTGTCGGCAAGTTGCGCGACATGTCCCCGTTGTGGGAAATGGCCAAGGAAGGCATCGACTTGAACACCGTGCAGTGGGCTGCGCACTAAGCGCCCGCGCCTAGAAATTCGTGGAGAATTAACATGTCTTACAGCACTAAAGTCCTGGATCACTACGAAAACCCGCGCAACGTCGGTTCGTTCGACAAGTCGGATGAATCGGTCGGCACCGGCATGGTCGGCGCGCCCGCCTGTGGCGACGTCATGAAGCTGCAGATCAAGGTGAATGAAGCCGGCGTGATCGAAGACGCGCGCTTCAAGACCTATGGCTGCGGTTCGGCCATTGCGTCCAGCTCGCTCGTGACCGAATGGGTCAAAGGCAAGACCCTGGACGAAGCCATGAACATCCGCAACACCCAGATCGCCGAAGAGCTGGCGTTGCCGCCCGTGAAGGTCCACTGTTCCATCCTGGCCGAAGACGCGATCAAGGCCGCGGTGCAGAACTACAAAGAAAAGCACTCGGCCCCGGCCGAAGCTGTGGCGGGCTGAACATGTCCGTCACCCTGACCCAACAGGCTGCCACCCATATCGGCCGCTACTTGCAAAAGCGCGGAAAGGGTATCGGCTTGCGGCTCGGCGTTAGGACGACGGGCTGCTCAGGCATGGCCTACAAGCTCGAGTACGTGGACGACGCGGCAGCGGAAGACGTGGTGTTCGAAAGCTTCGGCGTGAAGGTCTTCATCGACCCGAAAAGCCTGGCCTACCTGGACGGCACCGAACTCGACTACGCTCGCGAAGGCCTGAACGAAGGCTTCAAGTTCCGCAACCCCAACGAAAAGGCGACCTGCGGCTGCGGCGAGTCGTTCACGGTGTAAGTCTTGGCTGGAGACGATCACTTCGGCTTGTTCGGCTTGCCGGCTCGGTTCGATCTGGACCCCCAGGCGCTTGAGTCCGCATGGCGCACCGTGGCTGCGCAAGTGCACCCCGACCGCTATGCCACGGCCAGTCCTGCGGAACGCCGCGTCGCCATGCAGTGGGCGGCGCGCGCCAACGAGGCCTACCGCCTGTTGCGCGATCCCTTGCTGCGTGCGCGCTACCTGTGCGAACAGGCCGGCGTGGACCTGCAGACCGAGAGCAACACGGCCATGGATCCCGAGTTCCTGATGCAGCAGATGACCTGGCGCGAAATGCTGGACGACGCGCGTGACGACGCCCAGGCACTGGCGGCCTTGCAAGCGGAATTGCAGCAGGCGCGCGAGACCATGCGCGCCACGCTGTCCCGCCTGCTGGACCAGGACCGCGATTACGCGACGGCCGGTCTCAAGGTGCGGGAATGGATGTTCGTGGAAAAGCTGGCGGAAGAACTGGCGCAAGCCCAGCCCGCCGCATAGCCCAGGGCGCGCCGGGGCGTCCGCGAGACGGGCGCCGGCGCTGCGCCGCCTACTGACGATAAAAACAGAATCATGGCCTTATTGCAGATATCCGAGCCTGGCGAATCGCCCGCTCCGCACCAGCGCAAGCTGGCGGTCGGGATCGACCTGGGCACTACCAATTCCCTGGTCGCGGCTGTGCGCAGCAGCGTGGCCGAAGTCCTGCCGGATGCGCAGGGTCACGCTCTGCTGCCTTCCGCCGTGCGCTATTTCCCGGGTGGCAAGGTCACTACGGGCCGCGAGCCGCTTGCACAGCAAGCGCAGGATCCGCTGAATACCGTCGTGTCCGTCAAGCGTTTCATGGGCCGCTCGTTGCAAGAGGCGCAAGCCACGCGGGCTCCCTACGAATTCGTGGACGCGCCCGGCATGGTGCGCATCCGCACCGTCCAGGGCGACCTGAGCCCGGTCGAGGTGTCGGCGCAGATCCTGGCGGTATTGCGCCAGCGCGCCGAAGACGTGCTGGGCGACGACCTGGTGGGAGCCGTCATCACGGTGCCCGCCTATTTTGACGACGCCCAGCGTCAGGCAACGCGCGACGCGGCTCGTCTGGCTGGGCTGAACGTGCTGCGCCTGTTGAACGAACCCACCGCGGCGGCCATTGCCTACGGCCTGGATCACGCATCCGAGGGCGTGTATGCGGTGTACGACCTGGGCGGTGGCACCTTCGATATCTCCATCCTGCGCCTGACCCAGGGCGTGTTTGAAGTCATTGCCACGGGCGGGGATACCGCGCTGGGCGGCGATGACTTCGACGCCTTGATCGCCGATCGCGCGGTCGCCGGGCTTGCCGCAGGCGAGTTCACGCCTGCCGACCGCCGCGGCCTGCTGATGGCGGCACGCGCGGCGCGCGAAACGTTGTCGGACGCGGATGAAGCCAGCCTGAAACTGAGCCTGTCCGACGGCCGGGTCGTGGATGCGACCCTGACCCGCGCGGACTTCGAAGAACTGGCCCAGCCCCTGATACTCCGCACGCTGGATTGCGCGCGCCGCGCCTTGCGCGATGCCTCGCTGACGCCGGCCGACGTGCGCGGCGTGGTGATGGTGGGCGGCGCCACGCGCATGCCCGTCGTGCGCGCTGCCGTGGGCAAGCTGTTCGGCACGCAGCCTCTTACCGATCTGGATCCTGATCAGGTGGTGGCGCTAGGCGCCGCCTTGCAGGCCAATCTGCTGGCGGGCAACCGCGCGCCGGGCGAGGACTGGCTGCTGCTGGACGTGATCCCGCTGTCGCTGGGGCTGGAAACCATGGGCGGACTGGTGGAGCGCATCATTCCGCGCAACAGCACCATCCCCGTGGCGCGCGCCCAGGAGTTCACGACCTTCAAGGACGGGCAGACGGCCATGAGCATCCACGTGGTGCAGGGCGAACGCGATCTGGTCGCGGATTCCCGCTCCCTGGCCCGGTTCGAGCTGCGCGGCATTCCGCCCATGGTGGCGGGCGCGGCGCGCATCCGCGTGACCTTCCAGGTGGATGCGGATGGTTTGCTGAGCGTGACCGCGCGCGAGCAGAGCAAGGGTGTCGAGGCCATGGTGTCGGTCAAGCCGTCCTACGGCCTGACGGATGACGAGATTGCGCAGATGCTGGCCGATAGCGTGGCTCAGGCCGACACCGATGCCCGCGCCCGGATGTTGCGCGAGCAGCAGGTGGATGCGCGCCAACTGGTCGAGTCGGTGCAGGCCGCGCTGGCCGTGGACGGCGATCTGCTGGATGCCGAGGAACGCAAGCGCGTGGACGAATGCCTGCAGGCCGCCATGGCAGCCCAGGACGCGCAGGACGTGGATACGGTGAAGGACGCGGTCCAGGCTCTGTCGGCCGCGACCGATGATTTTGCCGCGCGCCGGATGGATCGCAGCATCCGCGCCGCGCTGGCGGGCCGCAAACTTGATGAGATTGCCTGATAACACGCTATGCCGAAACTGACTGTATTGCCTCATCCCGAGTACTGCCCGGAAGGCGCCGTGATCGAAGACGCACCCAAAGGCGTGTCCATCTGCCGCGTGCTGCTGGACAACCATATCGATATCGAGCACGCCTGCGAGCTATCGTGTGCATGCACGACCTGTCACGTGGTGGTCAAGCAGGGCTATTCCTCACTTGAAGACGCCACCGACGACGAGGAAGACCTGTTGGACAAGGCCTGGGGCCTGACCCCGACTTCGCGCCTGTCCTGCCAGGCGCTGGTGACGGATGCCGACCTGACGGTCGAGATTCCCAAGTACACCATCAACCACGCCAAAGAGGGCCATTGATGAAGTGGACCGACACGTACGAGATCGCCGCTGCGTTGTACGACGCGCATCCTGACGAGGACCCCAAGACGCTGCGCTTCGTGCAACTGCGTGAATGGGTTCTGGCCTTGCCCGGTTTCAACGATGACCCCGCCCATTGCGGCGAGAAGATCCTGGAGGCCATACAGATGGCCTGGATCGAAGAAGCTGACTGACAGCTACATTGAAAACGCTCCCCTTGGGAGCGTTTCTGTTTTTTGGTGCAACTCTGACGTGAGCGAACCGTGGTCATGACCGTCACGGTATCATCAAGGATCTTTCTGTCGCTTCTACCTGCCTGAGTCTACCGATGCCCGCTGCCCAATTGCGCTTTGGCCTGGCCGCCAACCGGCTGCACCACGAAACTCCCGATGCCGCGCTGTTTACTTGGCTGCGCGCGTGTTCGTCCACGATACGCGAGCTGGGCGTGCAGTTGCATACTGTCGGCCGCACGCACGATGCGATCGTGCGCGAGGGCATGCTGCAGGGCTATGGCGGGCTTATCCGCTATCCGTATGGCCGCGAGGGCGGGCTGATGAAGCTCGTGGCGCGGGTGACCGAGGGGCGTGATGGGCAGGCACCGTTCGATGGTGCGATCTATCTGATCGACCCCGTCGACCCGTCGTCCATTTTTCCGGAAGCGCTGGCGCTCAAGCGCCAGTGCATCACGCATGGGCGTCCTTTCATCTCGACGCTGGCGGGCGCCATCGAATGGATGGAAGTCGAGCGCGTCCATGCCGGGCTGGCGCCGGATGCTTCGGTGTCGCGCCACTTCAATTTTGCCGGCCAGACCGTGGCCCTGATTGCCCACGATGCGCTCAAGGACGAAATGGTGGCGTTTGCCAGTGAACATTTCGATGTGTTGTCCCGCTTTGCGCGGCGCGTGGCCACGGGGACGACCGGCGGTCGCCTCAATGAACTGGCTTGGTCGCGCGGCTGGCCGAAGGATACGCCCTGGGTACATCGCTACCTGAGCGGGCCTTTGGGTGGCGACGCGCAGATCGCCGAGCTGGTGCTGGAGCATCAATGTCAGCGCGTGATCTTCTTTGAAGATCCGCACGTGGCCCGCCAGCACGAAGCCGACATCCAGCTGCTGGAACGCGCGGTGCGCGTGGTGACGGAATCGGCTACTTGCGCTACCTCGCCGACGGTGGCGCGGCGCTGGGCGCAGGCGGTGGAAAAACGCGTCATCTGACCGTGGTCCGTGCGGACCCGCCGCCAGGGCGGGAATCCGCAATGATGCGGCTGACGCGGTCGGCCACCGCCGAGGCCGCCATCGACAGCGGCAGGACATCCGACCTGCACAGGAATACGGGCCTGGCCAGGCGCGGCTTGGCGATGCGGTGCAGGACGACCTCTCCGCGCGCGGCCTCCTGGTGCACGGCAGCGTAAGACAGGATGGTGTGCGCGATGCCCGCCTGTGCCAGTTCGATCAATTGGGGAATGGCGTTGGCTTCGGCAATGACGCGGAACTCGGCGCCTTCTCGCTGCTGGTATTGGTCCAGCAGGCGGCGCAGGCTGTGTTGATTGCCAGGCAGGACCAGCGGTAAATCGGCCAGGGCCCGCAAATCCATGATCGGCAATGCGTGCAGCGCTGAGGAGGATGGTTTTTTTCCCCGTTTTTCAGAGGGCGGCGAGACGACCACCAGTTCTTCGTCGATCAGGTGCTGAAAACGCAGATCAACCGAAGCGTCATCGCTGAATGTCAGCCCCAGGTCTGCATGGCCCGAGCTGACGAAGCCCGGGATGTAACCGGTGCTGGACTCGATGATCTTCAGGTAGACGCCAGGCCAGTGCTCCAGGGAAAAGCGCAACAGCGGCACGGTTACGAGCTTGGCCATCGACATCGACATGGCGAGCGACACCGTGCCTCGGGGGGAGCTCAGGTCCTCGCGCACGTCCGCCCGGGCAGCATCGATGCGGCCCAGGATTTCGCGCGCGTGCGCCACCATGCGCGCGCCGGCAGCCGTCGGCGTGACGCCGCGGGCGCTGCGATGCAGCAGCACCACCCCCAGATCCTCTTCCAGGTTGCGTATCAGCAGGCTTAGCGCAGGCTGGGCAACGTGCAGCGCGGCTGCCGCACGGCTGATCGAACCTGTGGAAACGACGGCGACAAAGCACTGCATCGCGCGGATGGAGATCGACATGCAAGAGCCCTCGTGCAGGCGAAGCCATCATAAATTTATTATGGCCCGCATATTTAAACGGTATTTCTAATATATCAAGGCGGTTCGCATAATGGGCGCCATCCCTCAAAGAACATAACGGAGACAATATGGCGTTCCCCCGAATCCTTGCCGCATGCGCGGCCGCGGCAGCCCTGTCCAGTCCGGCGCTCGCCGATACTTGGCCTTCCAAACCGATCACCCTGGTCGTGCCATTTTCGGCCGGCGGCCCGACCGACTTCATCGCGCGCCTGGTGGCCGAACCGCTGGCGCGCGAGCTGGGGCAGCAGATCATTGTGCAGAACAAGCCGGGCGCAAGCGGTAACGTGGGCTACCAGAGCGTGCTGAACGGTCCCGCGGACGGCTACACCTTGATGCACAACACGGTGGCCATGCAGGCCATCAATCCGTTGATGTACCCCGGCGCGAAAATGCATCCCTTGCAGGACTATGTGCCGGTGGGTACGACGGGCGCCATGCCCAACCTGCTGGTGGTCAATCCCGAGCGTACGCCGGTCAAGACGCTGGCCGAGCTGGTCCAGCGCGGGCGCGACACGAAGCAGGGGCTCAGCTATGCAACTTTTGGTCCCGGCAGCTCACCGCACGTTTATGGCGCGTCGCTGCAGAAGCTCGCTGGCTTCCAGGCGGTGGGCGTTGCCTACAAGGGCAGCGCGAACGCGGTGACGGACGTGATCGGCGGGCAGGTGGATTTTCTGTTCGACAGCATGTCGACCAGCCTTGGCCAGGTGCAGGGCGGCCGGCTGAAGGCGCTGGCGATCACCTCAGCCGAGCGGTCGCCCTTGCTGCCGGACGTGCCTACGCTAAAGGAAGCGGGCTATCCCAGCCTGGATCTGAAGTTCTGGTTCTCCTTGCAGACGCCCGCCGGCACGCCGCCGGAAGCGGTGCAGAAGCTGCGCGCGGCCGTGGCTCGAGTCGTCGCGAGCGATGCGTACCGCAAGGCGATGCAGGAACGTGGCGCCGAGGCTTTCCAGGTTGCGCCCGCCGAACTGGACGCATTTTTCAAGCGTGAAACCGCCCAATGGACGCAAGCCGCGCAAACCATCGGCCTGAAGGGCGAGCAGTAACCATGTCCACCGGAGCACGCATGACGCCGTTGAAGAACATCACTGTCCTTGACCTGAGCAAAGTGTTGGCCGGACCGCTTTGCGGCCAGTATCTGGGCGAGCTTGGCGCCCGGGTGATCAAGGTGGAACCCGTGGGCAAGGGCGACGACACGCGTGCCTGGTTGCCGCAGGACGCAGGCCAGTCCGCGACATTCCTGGCGGTGAACCACAACAAACGCAGCCTGGCCGTCGACCTCAAGACGCCGGAAGGGCGCGCGGTGGTGCATCGCCTGGCCGAGCGGGCGGACGTAGTGCTGCAGGGGTTCGGCGGCAAGACCGCCGCGCGCCTCGGGGTGGACTACGAGACGCTCAGCGGACTCAATCCCCGGCTGGTGTACTGCGAAATCTCGGGCTACGGCCGCGAGGGGCCGATGGGCGAGGAGCCGGGCTATGACGTCATGCTGCAGGCCTTCAGCGGCATGATCAGCACCATGGGCGAGCCTGGCGGGAATTTTGCGCGCGCCAGCTTTTCTCCGGTAGACCTGGGCACCGGCTCCTTCGCGTTGAGCGGAATCCTCGCCGCGCTGCTGGAGCGCAGCCAGACGGGCAAGGGGCAGTACCTGGATGTGTCCCTCCTGGACACGTCGCTGGGGCTGATGTCGTATATGGCGCAGAACTATTGGCGTACCGGTCAGATTCCCCGCCGCATGGGGACGGGCCATCCGGCCATGTGCCCATACCAGGCATTTCGCGCAGCCGATGGCGACATCATGCTGGGCGTGGGCAACGATGCGCAATGGCAGCGCTTCTGCGCCGTTGCGGGGTTGCAGGACCATGTGAATGCGCCGGACTTTGCAACCAATGCCGACCGGGTCCGAAACTTCGCCGCGACGGTCGAGCTGGTCCAGGCGCGGATGGAGACGCGCAGCGTGGCGCAATGGCTGGAAGCGCTGAAGCCGGCGGGGATTGCTTGTTCGGCCATCCACACATTGGACGAAGCGCTGGCGCATCCGCAGGTCGCCGCGCGCGAATTGATCGTCACGAGCCGGCATCCGGTCCTGGGCGAGGTCCGCAATGTCGGCCTGCCCATACGATTTGGACACCAGCCCCGGCAGGCTGCGCTGCCCGCGCCCATGCTGGGCCAGCACACTCGCGAAGTCCTGGCCGAGCTGGGCTATGCGCCAACCGAAATCGAAGCGTTGCTGGCTTCCGGCAGCGTGCAGACCCATTCCTGAATGCGAGACCAACGATGACATTCCTGCGCTATGAAGTCCGCGATCGGATTGCCGAAATCCACCTGTGCCACGCGCCCGTCAATGCGCTTAATGAAGACATGCTGGATGCGCTGATCGCCGCCCTGGAACGCGCCAATGCTGATTCCGGCGTGCGCGCCGTGCTGCTGGCGAGCGATCTGCCTGGGCGCTTTTGTGCCGGGCTGGACATGAAAAAGCTGCTGGACAGCACGCCGGCGCGCATCCATTCACTGTTGTCAAAGCTGTACATCAAGCTCTACGACACGCAGTTCAACCTGGGCAAGCCCTCGATCTCGGTGGTGTCGGGCGCAGTGCGCGGGGGCGGCATGACGGTGGCGATCTCCAGCGACATGGTGGTCGCAGCAGATACCGCCACGTTCGGCTATCCGGAGATCGACGTCGGTGTCCTGCCCGCGATCCACTACGTGCATTTACCCAGCATTGTGGGCAAGCACCGGGCGTTCGACCTGCTGTTCACCGGGCGTACCTTCGACGCGCAAGAGGCACGCGGGTTGGGACTGGTGGCACGTGTGGCGCCCGAGGCGGAATTGCTGGAGCACGCGCGCGGGCTGGCGCAATCATTGGCTGGCAAGCCGCCCCAAGTCCTGGCCATGGGCCGACGCGCCTTTGTCTACAGCAACGACAATGAGTACCGGCGCAGGGTAGCGACGGCGGTGGAGGTGTTCTGCAACGCTGCCGCCACGGCCGAGGCGCACGAAGGCCTGAGCGCCTTCGTACAAAAACGCGCGCCGGTCTGGGGCGGCTAGCGCAACGGCGTCAGCCGCGCCTTACTTGCCCAGAAACCGCGGCGCCCGTTTCTCGCGGAACGCGCGCACGCCTTCGGCGAAGTCTGCGCGCGACGCGGTGTCCAGGAAGCGCGCCGTTTCTTCGGCCAGCTGGGTTTCCAGCGTGGCATGTTCGGCGCCACGCAGCAGATCCTTGGCGCCTGCGATGCCGTGCGGGGCGTGGCGGGCGATTTCCTCGGCATAGGCTTGCGCCGCCTGAGAGAGCTCGCCAGGCGCGGCGGTGCGCGTGACGATGCCCCAGGACTGCGCGTCGGCGGCGCTGAACGCGTCATGGCGCAGCAACAGGTCCAGCGCGCGCCGGGCGCCAAGCACCCGGACGAGGCCGTGTGTCATGCCGGCGTCGGGCGTGGCGCCCAGCTTGAGATAGGCTGTCATGAATCGCGCATCGGCGTCGGCGATGGCGAGGTCGCAGGCCAGCACCAAAGACAAGCCCGCGCCCGCGGCAATGCCATGCACCTGGGCGAGCCAGACTTTATCCATGCGGGCGATGCGCGCCACGAAGTCGTTCAGCGGCGTGAATAGCTCCAGCAGCGTGGCGCGCACCTGAGCCGGCTCTCCCGTGAACATGCTGATGTCGCCGCCAGCGCAGAAGGTTTTGCCGGTGGCGCGCAAAAGCACGACGCGGACTTCGTCGCGCGCCTCCAGCCATTGCGCGGCACGCTGCAAATCTTGCGCCATCGCGACGTCGATGGCGTTGAGGGCATCGGCGCGGTTCAGCGTTACGGTCGCGATCGCGCCGTCGGATTCCAGGAACAGCGTCTGGAAGGCGGGAAGTCCTTGGGTCATGGCGAGTCTCCGTTATCGGGTAAATACCAGCTGTCGATCCAAAAATCGCGATGCTATGGTCTGAACCGAGCGCTTGCTTGGTTTTCTTTTAAGCACGCTTAGCGTAACGCATAGAACGATTTTCCGGCGCTGTACTGGCGTAGGTAAAGACAGGTTCGTTGCATCTCCTGCCTCGCGGGTTCGCCAGACCGACGTCGATAAAAACTTCGCATGCCAAGGCGAGGAGACAAATGGTGGATCAGTCGGACAGCCCTCCCTTGCTGGAGGTGGATGGGGTCACGCTGGCGTTTGGCGGGGTCAAGGCGCTTACCGGCGTTGGTTTTCGCGTCGCGCCCGGGTCTATCACCACGGTCATCGGCCCCAATGGCGCAGGCAAGACCTCGCTGTTCAACACTATTTCCGGTTTCTACCGTCCCGCATCCGGACAGATCCGTTTCCAGGGGCGAGATATCTCGCGCGTGGCTGCGCCCGAACGCGCCAGGCTGGGCCTGGCTCGCAGTTTCCAGAACATCGCGCTGTTTCGCGGCATGACCGTGCTGGACAACATCAAGCTGGGCCGCCATGCACACTTGCGCACCAACGTGCTGGACGCCTTGCTGTACCTGGGCCGGGCGCGTCGCGAAGAGATGGCGCTGCGCGCCGACATTGAAGAACGCATCATCGATTTCCTGGAGATCGATCACATTCGCCACGCACCGGTGGCCGCGCTGTCCTATGGCTTGCAGAAACGCGTGGAACTAGCGCGCGCGCTGGCCATGAACCCCAAGGTATTGATGCTGGACGAGCCGGTTGCCGGCATGAACCGCGAAGAGACGGACGACATGGCGCGCTTCATTTTGGACGCTCGCTCCGAGTGGGGCGTGACGGTACTGATGGTTGAGCACGACATGGGCATGGTGATGGACCTGTCGGACCATGTGGTGGTGCTGAACTTCGGCCAGGTCATCGCCGACGGCACGCCTGCGCAGGTGCAGGCGGATCCGCAGGTCATCCAGGCCTATCTGGGTGCCGGTGACGTAGGCGACCTGCGCCGCCGTCTGCGGGAGGCGGCCTGATGGACATGCTGTTCTTCCTGGAAGTCACGCTGGCCGGACTGGGCAGCGGCGGGCTTTATGCGCTGGCGGCGCTGGCCTTCGTCATTGTCTACAAGGCGACGCGGGTGGTGAACATCGCCATCGGCGAATTCCTGATGCTGGGCGCTTATGTGTTCTACGCCTTCGCCACCGGCATGGAATGGCCGATCTGGCTGGCCATCGTGGGCGCCGTCGTGGTGTCGGGGGCATTGGGCGCGCTCGTCGAGCGGCTGACCATCCGGCCCATGCTGGGCGAGGCGCCGATCTCGGTGTTCATGATCACGGTGGGGCTGGCGTCGATCCTCGTTGGCGTGGTGGAACTCATCTGGACCGCCGATCAACGGCGTCTGCCGGAATTCATGCCGCGCTCGCCGGTTATGGTGGGCGAAGCCTTTGTCGCGCCCAAGGTGTTCTATGGCTTCTGGGTGGCCGTCGTGCTGGCGTTGCTGGTGCTGGTGGTGTTTCGCTATTGGCGCGGCGGAGTGGCGCTGCGCGCGACGGCATCGGACCAGGGGGCCGCGTACGCCATGGGCATCAACGTGCCGCGCGTGTTCTCGCTGGCCTGGGTTGCGGCGGGGGTGATAGCGGCGGTGTCAGGCGTGATCGTGGGCGCGATCGGCGGCATTTCCTCGTCGATGGGGGTGTTCGGCCTGTCGGTGCTGGTGGTGGTGATCGTGGGCGGACTGGACAGCGTGGCCGGCGCCTTGGTGGGCGGCGTATTCATCGGCCTGCTGGAGGCCTGGGCGGGCGCCTACATGGGCGGCGAATACAAATTGCTGGCCACGTTCATCGTGCTGGTGGTGGTGTTGATGGTCAGGCCGTACGGCCTGTTCGGCACCCGTGAAATCGAGAGACTCTGACCGATGCGCATCGCGACTGCCAAGCAGACATATCTTGCGGATGAAGCGTTGTTCGACACCCGCACGCAAAAGGCGTGGCTGGCCTTGCTGGCTGCGTCCCTCGTCATGTTCCCCTTCGCGGCGGATGCCTACTGGTTGTACCTGGCCTGCCTGGTGGCCATCAATGTCGCCAGCGCCACGGGCCTGAACATTCTTACGGGCTACACCGGACTGGTCAGCCTGGGACAGGCGGCCTTCATGGGATTGGGCGCATACACGGTCGCGGTGCTGGAGCAGCGGCTGGGCACGCCGGTGCTGCTCAATCTGGTGGCTGCGGGGCTGGTGGCGATGGCGGGCGGCCTGCTCGTGGGGATCCCGTCCCTGCGGGTGAAGGGCCTTTATTTGGCCATCGCCACGATCGCCGCCTCGTTCATCGCGCATTTCATCTTTGCCAATTGGCAGTTCACTGGAGGTACGACAGGGATGCAGGTGCCGCCGGCGCGCGTGCTGGGCGTGGACCTGGACACCTCGTTCAAGATCTACTGGCTGATCGTGCCGGTCACGGCGCTCATGGTGCTGGGCGCGGCCAATCTATTTCGCACGCGCATCGGCCGCGCCTTCATCGCCATACGCGACCGTGACATTTCGGCCGAGGTATTAGGCATACGCCTGCTGCGCTACAAGCTGCTTTCGTTCGGCCTGTCCTCGTTCTACGCCGGCGTGGCGGGCGGGATGTGGGCCTACTTCTTCCGTGTCGTTACGCCCGAGAGCTTTCCCCTGATCATGTCGATTTTCTTCCTGGCGGCCATCATCGTGGGCGGCATGGGCACGATCCTGGGTTCCATCCTGGGCGCCATCTTCATGACCATGGTGCCGGAGCTGCTCAAGCTGGTCGTGGGCTGGCTGCCGGTGGGCGGTGACGCGCTGCGCCTGATCTCGCCGGTGCGCACCATAGTTTTCGGCCTGCTGATCGTGGGCTTTCTGATCTTCGAGCCGCACGGGCTCGCGGAAATCTGGCGGCGGGTGCGCCGCTACTTCCACCTTTGGCCCTTCCGCACCTAGCCCACACGCGGCGAACGCGGCAGCGGCCACCCATAAGACCCTCAGGAGACTAACCATGAAGCGCATCCGGATCGGCAGCGGTTTATCGAGGTTGTTGGCCCCCCTGGGCCTGGCGGCGGCCCTGTCCGCGGCGCCAGCCGCGCAGGCGGCCGAAGACCTGGTGCTGGGCGGGTCCATCCCGCTGAGCGGGGTGTTCGCGTTCGCGGGACAGGGCATCCATGCCGGCATCACCGACTACGTGAAGATCGTCAATGACCAGGGCGGGGTGAAGGGCCGCAAGCTGCGCTATGTGCCGGAGGACACCGCGTACAAGGTGGACGCGTCGGTGGCGGCGTTCAAGAAGATCACCAGCCAGAACAAGGTGAACTTCTACTACGGGGATTCCACTGGTTTTTCCAAGACCATCAACGCCGAGCTGAACCGCACGGGCGACATCTTGATGACCGGCGCGTCGTTCGCCACGGAGCTCAACGATCCGGCGAAGTATCCCGCCCAGTTCATGCTGGGCCCCGACTACACGGAGATGTTCGGCATCCTGTTGCGCTACATCGCCAAGGAACAGCCTGGCGCCAAGGTGGCCTTCGTGTATTCGGACACCGAGTTCGGCCGCGATCCCATTGCCAGCTCGCGCGCGGTGGCGGAGAAACTGGGGTTGAAGGTCGCGACCGAGATCATGACGCCGCCGGGCAGCGTGGACGTGTCGACCGAGGTGATCAAGCTGCGCCGCGCCGATCCGGACTACACCATTTTCCATGGCTATGTGCTGGCGCCCATCCCGGAGTTCGTGGGGCAGGGTAAGCGCATGGGCCTGAAGACGCGCTACATGGGCACGTTCTGGACCATGGACAACTCCACCGTGATGCAGATGGGCGAGGATGCCGAAGGTTTCATGGGCGTGATGCCGTACCGCTATTACTACGACACGGCTGCCGACGCGCCGATGCTCAAGAAGATCCGCGAGATGCGTCCGCAATACCAGAGCACGGGCTACATGCAGGGCTTCCTGGCCGCCATGCTGTTCACTGAAGTCGCCAAGCGCACGCTGGACGCGGGCAAGGAGCTGACCAGCGCCAATATGAAGGCGGCGCTGGACGGTATCAAGGATTTCGACACCGGCGGCCTGATCGGGGTGCCGATTTCCATCAAAGGCAATTCGATCCCTGTGGGCCGGATCTATCGCGCCGATGTGAAGCAGAAGCAGATGGTTCCGGCGTCCGACTGGATTGTGCTGAAGTGAGGCGACCGTGACCCCTGGACATGACGCGCAAACCGTGGCGCCCGCTCCGGCGGTGCTCGATATCAACAATATCGAAGTCGTCTACAACAAGGCGGTGCAGGTGCTGCGCGGCTTGTCCTTGTCGGTGCCCGCCGGCAGCATCGTGGCGCTACTGGGCAGCAATGGCGCCGGCAAGTCCACCACGCTGAAGGCCGTGTCCGGCCTTCTGGACCTGGAGGATGGCGCATTGGTGCGTGGGCAGATCGTCTTCAACGGCGGAGACACCGCGGGCGCCCGGCCCCAGAACCTGGTGAGGGCGGGGCTGGCGCACGTGATGGAAGGACGCCGGGTGTTCGAGGACCTGACAGTCGAAGAAAACCTGGTGGCCGCGACCTACGCGTTGACGGGCAGGTCGGACGCAAGGCCGGACTTCGACCTGGTCTATGGCTACTTCCCGCGGCTGTTCGAGCGGCGCCGCGGCCTGGCGGGCTACCTGTCGGGCGGCGAACAACAGATGCTGGCCATCGGCCGGGCGCTGATCGCGCAACCCCGGCTGATGCTGCTGGACGAACCCTCGCTGGGCCTGTCGCCGATGTTGGTGGAGAACATTTTCTCCATCATCGCGCGCATCAACCACGAACAGGGGGTCTCTATGCTGCTGGTCGAGCAGAACGCCTCGGTGGCGCTGGCGGTAGCCAACTACGGCTACATCATGGAAACGGGCAAGGTCGTGATCGACGGCAGCGCCGAGAAGCTGGCCGCGGACCCTGACGTGCGCGAGTTCTACCTAGGCGTGGGCGGAACGGGCGAGGCCCGTGGCTTTCGCGACATCAAGCATTACAAGCGCCGCAAGCGCTGGCTTTCATGACGGACAAGCACATGGATATCTCCAGCGCATCCGCGCAGGACTGGCCGGCGTTGACGCTGCCGCAGATGCTGCGCGAGCAGGCTCGCCTGCGCCCCACAGCCATTGCCATCCGGCAGAAGGACTTCGGCATCTGGAAGCCGCTGAGCTGGGCGGAGTACTGGCGCCGGGCCTGCCACGTGGGATTGGGGCTGCGCGCGCAGGGGCTGAGCGTGGGAGGCCGCGTTGCCATCGTGTCCGAGAACCGCGTGGAGTGGTTGCTGGCCCAGATGGGGGCGGGGGCCGTCGGCGCGGTGGCCGTGGGCGTGTATTCGACCAGTCCGGCCGAGGAAATGGGCTATGTGCTGCAGCACGCGGACGTGGAACTGGTCGTGTGCGAGGACCAGGAGCAGACTGATAAGGTACTGCAGGTAGCGGACAGGCTGCCGCTCTTGCGGCGCATCATCATGATGGAAACGAAGGGCCTGCGATCCTATGCGCCCGCTGACCGCGTACGCATCGTGACCTATGCCGAGATCGAGGCGGAGGGCAAGCGGCGCGAGGCTGAAGAGCTTGCCGCGCTGAACCAGGCGCTGGACGGCCAGGGCCTGGAAGACACCGGCCTCATGATCTACACATCCGGCTCCACCGGCAAACCCAAAGGCGCAATGCTCAGCTACGGCAACATGCGCGGCGTGGCGCCGGGGATCGCCGACCGGCTGGCGATGGACGGCAACAGCGTGCATTTGTCGTACCTGCCGCTATGCCACGTAGCTGAACAGATGCTTTCCACCTTCGTGCCCATTTACCTGGGCGCGCAGGTGAATTTCGGCGAATCGATACGCACGGTGCAGGAAGACCTGCGAGAGGTCGCCCCGACGATATTCCTGGGCGTGCCTCGTATCTGGGAAAAGCTGCATGCGGCCATTTCGATCAAGATGCAGGAAGCAGGGCGCCTGCAGCAATGGTTGTACCGACGCGCAATTGCAGCTTGCGGGCCGTTCCTGGAGAAGTCCCCCGCGCAGTACACGCTGGGCGAGCGCTGGACGCGTTGGCTGTGGTACTGGCTGGTGCTGCGCGCCTTGCAGAATTTCATTGGCCTGCGCCGGGTGCGCGTGGCCATGACGGGCGCGGCGCCGATCTCGCCGGACGTGGTGCGCTATTTCCGCACGCTGGGCGTGCCATTGATCGAGGTCTACGGGCTGACGGAGTCGGCGGGCATGATCTTCGGCCAGCATCCCGACCGAGTGAAGGTAGGAACCGTGGGCGAGCCCATCCTGGGGGTGGAATGGCGCATGGGCGAGGCCGGCGAACTGCTGGTGCGCGGCGACATGGTGTTCCAGGGCTATTACAAGAATCCCGATGCTACGGCCAGCACCGTGCGCGATGGCTGGCTCTATACCGGCGACGTCGTGGCGGAAGATGCGGGACGTGTGCGCATCGTGGACCGGCTGAAGGACATCATGATCACGGCCGGCGGCAAGAACCTGACGCCTTCCGAGATCGAGAATGCCGTCAAGGGCAGTCCTTACGTCAAGGAATGCATTGTGATCGCCGACGGCAGAAAGTACGTGTCGGCGCTGATCCAGCTGGAGTTCGACACGGTGGGCAAATGGGCGGAGTCGCGCCGCATCGCCTTCACGCACTTCCGGTCGCTGGCCGAATGCCCGCAGGTGCGCGAACTGGTCCAAGAGGAAGTCGCGCGCGCCAACGCCGGGCTGGCTCCGGTGGCGCAGATCAAGCGCTTCCACTTGCTGACCAAGGAGCTGGACCATGACGATGGCGAGGTGACCGCGACCATGAAGGTCAGGCGCGCCAGCATCTACCGCAGCTATGCGGACGAAATCGAAGCGCTCTACGTTGAGGAGACAACGGCATGAACGAAGCTGTGATCGTGGAGGCCGTGCGCACCCCCTTCGGACGGCGCGGGGGATGGTGGGCGGATACCCGCCCGGACACGTTGCTGGCCGATACCGTACGCGGCCTGCTGGCGCGAGCCGGACTGCCTGGCGCCCAGGTCGAGGACCTGATCGCCGGCTGCGTCAGCCAGGCCGGCGAGCAAGGCGCCAATATCGGCAGGCTGGCGGCCATGCTGGCAGGACTGCCCGAGAGCGTACCGGGCGTGGCCCTGAACCGCATGTGCGGATCCAGCCAGCAGGCGGTGCATTTTGGCGCGCAGGCCATCGCTGCGGGCGATATGCGTTATGTGGTCGCGGGCGGCGTCGAGAGCATGAGCCGTGTGCCGATGTTCCTGGACGTGACGCTGGGCCAGGGCGAGTTTCGCGGTTTCGAGACCCTGAATCCGGCCTTGCTGGATCGTTATCCGCTGATCCACCAGATCGAGAGCGCCGAGCGGATTGCCGAGCGCTGGCAGCTCTCTCAGGCCGAAATGGATGAATGGGCCCGCGAGAGCCATGCGCGCGCCTGGAGCGCGGCGCAGGCGGGCCGCCATGCCGAGCTGCTGCCGGGGCCGCAGGAGGCGGCGCGGCGCGACGAAGGCATACGCGAAAAGACGGATGCCGCCCGCATGGCGGCCATGGCGCCCGCATTGCGGCCGCCGGGCCAGGGTCGCGTCACCGCCGCCAACGCCAGCCAGCTCGCCGATGGCGCCTCCGCGGTATTGCTGGCCGATCGCGACGCAGCGCTGGCCGACGGACTGCGGCCCCGCGCGCGCTTTCTGGCGCGGGTGGCGGTGGGGTCGGATCCGGTGCTGCAACTGACGGGAGTGATACCGGCGGCCCGCCAGGCGCTGTCGCGCGCAGGCCTGAGTCTGGACGATATCGACTGGATCGAGATCAATGAGGCCTTCGCCAGCGTGGTGTTGGCGTGGCAGCGTGAACTGGGCGCCAACCTGTCACGCGTCAATCCCTGGGGCGGCGCAATCGCCCATGGTCATCCGCTCGGGGCGACGGGAGCCGGCTTGATGGCCAAGATGCTGGCAGGGCTGGAGGCGACCGAAGGAGAGCTGGGCATGCAACTGATGTGCATCGGCCACGGCATGGCTACTGCGACCATCATCCAGAGGCTGTGACCGCACATGGAGAAAATCCGGGAGGCCGCCGGCGCTCGGGACGAGGGCTCCGAGTCCGAACGTCGGCGCGAAGTGGTCCTGACTGCGGGGCAGCTGTTCTGCAAGCACGGCTACGAGCGCACGACGGTGCGCGAGCTGGCGCGGGCGGTGGGCCTGCAGTCAGGCAGCCTGTTCCATCATTTCCGCAGCAAGGAGGAGATCCTGGTGGCGGTGATGAACAACGGCATCCAGGAAGTGATAGACGACGGCGAGCGGGCGCTGGCGCGCTACCAGGCGCCGGCCGACAGGTTGGCGGCGCTGTTCCGTGTGCACATGTGGAGCATGCTGCACGGCGCGGGGGGCGACGCCATGAACGCCTTGGTGTACGAATGGCGCAGCTTGTCCGCGCCCAGCCGGGCAGCCGTGAAATCGCTGAGCGACCGCTACGAGGCGATGTGGCAGGATGCGGTGGCCGCGGCCGTCGCCGTCGGGTTGCTCCAGGGCGATGCGCGCGTCATCAAGCGTTGCGTGCTGGGCGCCATGAACCTGACGGTGCAGTGGTACAAGCCGGATGGCCGCTTGCAACCCGCCGAGTTCATTGATGCGATGTTGCAGGCGTCGCTGCCTTCGCTGCCGGCCGGGGCCGGCAAGTGGCCGGAATAGGTGGGCCGCGGGGCGTCTAGCCCCGGCGTTTGAAGAACGCGCCCACGGCGCAGACGACAGCCAACGCCAGCAGGGTGCCCGCCACGGGCAGCAGGAAATCCACCTGGCCGCGATAGCCGCCGCCGGTGACCCCGCCTGCCACGCCGCCCGCCCACAGCAGGAAGGTCATCAACGAGGCGGCCACCGAGAGGGCTGCGGCGATGCATAGCGCGATGAACACCGGCCGGCGCGGGCGCGCCGTCGGGTAGGGCGAATAGGGCGTGCCGCCGCGGGGCTGTTTGATCCAGTAGATCAGCCCCGCCGCGACGAGCAGCAGCATCAGGATCTTGAAGATCATGATGCCAGCGCCTGCTTAGTCTTCACGGCGCAGGTGCGGGAAGAGGATGACGTCGCGGATGCTGGGGCTGTCGGTCAGCAGCATGACCAGGCGGTCGATGCCGATGCCGCAGCCGCCCGTCGGAGGCATGCCGTATTCCAGGGCGCGGATGTAGTCCGCGTCGTAGTACATGGCTTCCTCGTCGCCAGCGTCCTTGGCCTCGACCTGCGAGCGGAAACGCTCGGCCTGGTCTTCGGGGTCGTTCAGCTCCGAGAAGCCGTTGGCGATTTCGCGGCCCGTCATGAAGAGCTCGAAGCGCTCGGTGATGCCTGCGCGGGTGTCGGAGGCGCGCGCCAGCGGGGAGACTTCCACCGGGTAGTCGATGATGTAGGTGGGGTTCCAAAGCTTGGCTTCGGCGGTCTCTTCGAACAGAGCCAGTTGCAGCGCGCCGAGGCCGGCGCGCGACAGCACCGGACCGTCCGCGTCGGCGCCCAGCTTCTTGAGCTCCGCGCGCAGGAAGGCCGGATCGTCGAGTTGAGCCTGGGTATAGCCCGGGGCGTACTTGAGGATGGCTTCGCAGATGGTCAGGCGGTCGAACGGCTTGCCCAGGTCCAGCTCGCGCTCCTGGTAGGTCAGCACGGCACTGCCGGTGGCCGAGATGGCGGCCTGGCGGATCAGTTCTTCCGTGAAGTCCATGAGCCAGCGGTAGTCCGCAAAGGCCGCATAGAACTCCATCATGGTGAATTCAGGATTGTGGCGCGGGCTCACGCCCTCGTTGCGGAAGTTGCGGTTGACTTCGAAGACGCGCTCGAAGCCGCCCACGATCAGGCGCTTGAGGTAGAGCTCGGGGGCGATGCGCAGGAACATTTCCATGTCCAGCGCATTGTGGTGCGTGACGAAGGGCTTGGCCGCCGCGCCGCCCGGAATCGGGTGCAGCATGGGGGTTTCCACTTCGAGGAAGCCGGCGTTCAGCATGAACTGGCGGATGCTGCCCACGGCCTTGCTGCGCGCTTCGAACGTGCGGCGCGTGGCGTCCGTCATGATGAGGTCGACGTAGCGTTGGCGGTAGCGCAGTTCCTGGTCGGCCACGCCGTGGAACTTGTCGGGCAGCGGGCGCAGCGACTTGGACAGCAGGCGCGCGCTGGCGGCGTGCACCGACAGCTCGCCCTTGTTGGTCTTGAAGACCGACCCTTCGATCGCGATGATGTCGCCGATGTCCCATTGCTTGAACGCGGCGTAGCTGTCTTCGCCCAGGGTGCCGCGGTCCAGGTAGATCTGGATGCGGCCGGTGCTGTCCTGCAGCGTGGCGAAGCTGGCCTTGCCCATGACGCGCTTGAGCATCATGCGGCCGGCGACCTTGACGGTGACAGGGTTGGCGGCAAGGGCTTCCTGCTCCTGGCCGTCGTATTTGTCATGCAGCGCGGCGGCGCGAGCGTCCGGAACGAAGTCGTTGGGATACGCGACCCCGGTTTCGCGCAGTTTGGCCAGCTTGGCGCGCCGTTCGGCGATCAAGCGGTTTTCATCCTGGGCGGGCGCCGGAGTGGTCGAGTGGTCGGTCATGGTCGGGGAGTCAGTCGTAATTGCGGATGTCGTCGATTTCGGTCGTGCCGAAATCTTCGCGATCCAGGTAGGCGAGGATGCGGGAGGCCACGTTGGCGGGCGAAGACAGCTTGCCGGTCGCGTGGAATTCCTGGAACTTGGCCAGCGCCGGGAAGCTTTCCGGATCGCTGGAACGGATGGCGACCTGCATGTCGGTGTCGACGATGCCAGGGGCCAGCGCGACGATGCGCGCGCCGTCGGCGCCTTGCTCCGCCTTGACCACGCGCGAGTACATATCGAGCGCGGCCTTGGTGGCGCAGTAGACGCCCCAGCCGGCATTCGGGTTGCGGCCCGCGCCGGAGGAGATATTGAGCACGCGGCGGTCGGCCTGGAGGTCTTCGACCGCGGCCAGAAAGCGCGCCGTGAGCAGCATGACGGCGCTGACGTTCAGGTTGAAGGCGGCGGCGATGGCCGCGCCGTCGACCAGCGCGTCGGTGCCCGCGATGGGATGCACGGTGCCGGCGTTGTTGATCAGCAGATAGCGGCCGGCGTCGCGCGGCAGCGACGCGCAGATGCGCTGCGCCACCGTCTCGACGGCGTTCAGGTCCGAGAGGTCCACGGACAGCTGTTCGAGCTGCACGTCCTGCGAGCGCGCGTAAGCGGCCAGCTCAGGATCTTCCCGGCGCGCCAACGTGATCAGGCGGGTGCCTGGTTTGGCCAGGCCGCGCGCCATGGCGGCGCCGATCCCGCGCGATGCGCCGGTGAGAATTGCAATGGTGTCGGACATTCGTGAACCTCTGGATGCGTTGAGGGGAGTATCGCGAAACTTAGATGCCTTGCTTCAGGCTGGCCTGGATGAAGGGGTCCAGGTCGCCGTCCAGCACCTTCTGGGTGTTGGAGATTTCGACGTTGGTGCGCAGGTCCTTGATGCGGCTCTGGTCCAGCACGTAGGAACGGATCTGGTGGCCCCAGCCCACATCAGTCTTGGAGTCTTCCAGCTTCTGCTGCTCGGCCATGCGATTGCGCATTTCCAGTTCGTAGAGCTTGGACTTCAGCATCTGCATGGCTTCGGCGCGGTTGCGATGCTGCGAACGATCGTTCTGGCACTGCACCACGATGCCGGTGGGCATGTGGGTCAGGCGCACGGCCGAATCGGTCTTGTTGATGTGCTGGCCGCCCGCGCCGGAAGCGCGGTAGGTGTCCACGCGCAAGTCCGCGGGGTTCACTTCGACTTCGAAGGACTCGTCGACTTCGGGGTAGACGAAAACGCTGGCAAACGACGTGTGGCGGCCACCAGACGAATCGAACGGGCTCTTGCGGACCAGGCGGTGCACGCCGGTCTCCGTGCGCAGGTAGCCAAAGGCGTATTCGCCTTCGATCTTGATGGTGGCGGACTTCAGGCCTGCCACGTCGCCTTCGGATTCTTCCAGCACTTCAGCCTTGAAGCCCTTGCGCTCGGCGTACTTCAGGTACTGGCGCAGCAGCATGGAGGCCCAGTCCTGCGCTTCCGTGCCGCCGGCGCCTGCCTGGATGTCCAGGAAGCAATTCAGCGGGTCGGCCGGATTGGAGAACATGCGGCGGAATTCCAGGGCTTCCAGCTTTTCCTGGAAGGCGTCGGCGTCCTGCTCGATGGATTCGAGGGTGGCGTCGTCATCGTCGGCGGCGGCCATTTCGAACAATTCGTTCGAGTCGGCCAGGCCCGTGCCGAGATTGGCGAGCGTTTCCACCACGTCTTCGAGGGCTTTCTTTTCACGGCCCAGGTCCTGGGCGTGCTTGGGGTCGTTCCAGACCGCCGGATCTTCGAGTTCGGCGTTTACGACTTGCAGGCGTTCGGCTTTGGCATCGTAGTCAAAGATACCTCCGTAGAGCCTGTTCGCGCTCCGCGTAATCGGCGAGGCGGGCTGCGAGCTGGTTCTGACGTTCGGCTTCCATGATGATCCTGTCCTGATGACTTTTGTGCGAAACCGAACATTTTACCGTGCTTGGGCCAAGTGCGCGGCCCCGTTGGGCAAGAAGGGGGACGGATCGCACAGGCCAGGATGGGTCTGCTGCGCGCAAGTTGTTCAGTTTTTTGTCAACTGTTGGATTCTAGGCTGCGGGTGGCGGACCGGCCGTTCCTGATCGGAGCGTAGCGGGACGCGACGGCGCCGGCGAGCAGCCGGCCTATCCCGACAGAGGAATGGAGACACAGATGGACAACGCGATGGCCCCCGGGGTATCGCCGGCGATCCCGGCGACAGAGGAAGACCGGATCTACCGCAAGGTAGGGTGGCGGCTGGTACCGCTATTGGTGGTGTGCTACGTCGTGGCCTACCTGGACCGCGTGAACGTGGGGTTCGCCAAGCTGCAGATGCTGCAGGAGCTTCAGTTCAGCGAAACGGTATATGGGCTGGGGGCCGGCATCTTCTTCATCGGCTATTTCATTTTCGAGATTCCCAGCAACATCATCCTGCACAAGGTGGGGGCGCGGGTCTGGATCGCCCGCATCATGATCACCTGGGGGATCATTTCCGCCTGCATGATGTTCGTGACCAGCGTGCATATGTTCTACATCCTGCGCTTCCTGCTGGGCGCGGCCGAAGCCGGGTTCTTTCCGGGCATCATCCTGTACCTGACCTATTGGTATCCGGCGGCCCGACGCGGCCGCATCACGACTTTCTTCATGACCGCGGTGCCCATGTCCGGACTGATCGGCGGTCCCATCTCCGGGTGGATCATGAGCACCTTTCATGGCGATCATGGGCTGTCGGGGTGGCAGTGGCTGTTCCTGCTGGAAGGCATACCCTCGGTAGTGATAGGCGTGCTGGTGCTGATCTATCTGGACGACCGCATCAACAAGGCCAAATGGCTGACCGCGACCGAAAAGGCCGTGCTGATCCGCAACATCGCAGCCGAGGAACAGCAAAAGGAAGATCCGCCGATCAGCGCCGCGCTGGCCAAGCCGCGCGTGTGGGCGATGGCGCTGATCTACTTTTCGTTCGTGATGGGGCTGTACGGTGTGGGCTTCTGGATGCCGACGCTGATCAAGAGCACCGGGGTGCAAAGCCCATTGGCCATTGGCCTGCTGACGGCGGTGCCGAACCTGTTCGCCGTCATCGGCATGATCCTGATCTCGCGCAATTCCGACCGGCACCGCGAGCGCCGCTGGCACGTGGCGCTGCCCGCGCTGTTTGGCGCCCTGGGCCTGCTGCTGTCGGCGGTGTGGAGCGGCAATACCGTGCTGGCGATTTTGGCGCTGACGGTGGCGAACATCGGGATTTGCACGGTGCTGCCGTTGTTCTGGAGCCTGCCGACGGCGTTGCTGGGCGGGACGGCGGCGGCGGCGGGGATTGCGCTGATCAATTCGGTGGGAAATCTGGCGGGGTTTGTCAGCCCTTACCTGGTGGGCTGGCTGAAGGATATGACCGGGACGACCAACACCGGGCTTTATATGTTGTCGGGGTGCCTGGTGGTGGGCGCGCTGGTGGCATTGGCGCAGCCGGCCAAGTTGGTGAATAAGTAGTCGCTGCCGCGGTGCCGGGCTACGGGGCGCCAGGGGCCGTTGCATGGGTCCTGGCGCCTTTTTCGTTTGGGCGGTGGTTCAGGGCCTCGGGTTGCGGATATTGGGGTTCCTTGGCCGCCGAGGCTGCCCTGCGCCATTCCGATGCTCGCCCCGGTGGGGCTGCGCTTCGGATGGCTCCGGGGTCCTCGGCTGACAGCGACGTAATGCAACGGTTTTTAAAAGCAGCCGCATGTGCTGACGCCGGCGGCTCAAGAATCCAGCGTCACAAAACCAAACGTCAACAACCCACCCGATTGCGTTATCCCGCGTGCTCGATGACCAGTTGCACCGAAACCATCCCATTCCATACGTTCTGTTCAAGCCGGTAGGCGGCCTGGATGTGCTCGGGCAGGGATTGGTCGTGGCCGAACCAGATGGCGTCAAAGCGCTGGTGGCCGCGCTCCAGTGACAGCTTGAGGTGCTTTTCCCCGACCAGGCGCTGGTTGCGCACCACGAACTCGTCGAGGAACAGCGGGGCGGCGAAGCCGGCGCCCCAGACTTGCTGCTGCAGCATGCCAGCCACATCGGCATTCGCATAGCCGGATTCCAGCGAGCCGTCGGTTTCAATCACCGGCTCGAAGGTATCGCGGCCCGTCAGTTCGCGCACGGCGGCGTCGAAGGCGGGAGCAAAGGCTGCAAAGTCGCCGCGTCCCAGCGTCAGGCCCGCCGCCATGGCGTGGCCGCCGAACTTGCGGATCAGGTTGGGATGGCGCTTGGATACCAAATCCAGCGCGTCGCGCAGGTGCACATCGGGGATGGAGCGGCCCGAACCGCGGATTTCATCGTCGCCGGCGGGCGCAAATGCCAGCGTAGGCCGCCAGAACTTCTCTTTCAGGCGCGAGGCGACCAGCCCCACCACGCCCTGGTGCCAGCCCGGGTCGAATACGCAGACCGTGGCGCCCGCGGCCGCGTTGGGCTCTTCCATGGCGGCCAGCGCCTGCTCGCGCATTTCGGCCTCGATCGTGCGGCGCTCGCGGTTGATGTTGTCGAGTTCGCGCGCCATTTCCAGCGCTTGCGCTTCGTCATCGGTGGTCAGGCAGGCGATACCCAGGCTCATGTCGGCCAGGCGGCCGGCCGCGTTGATGCGGGGGCCGAGGGCGAAGCCCAGGTCGAAGCCGTTGGCCGCGCGAGGCTCGCGCCCGGCCACCGCAAACAGCGCGCGCAGCCCGGGCTGCAGGCGGCCAGCGCGCATGCGCTTCAAGCCCTGGGTGACCAGCAGGCGGTTGTTCGCGTCCAGCTTGACCACGTCGGCCACCGTGCCCAGCGCCACCAGGTCGGCCAGCGCGTCCAGGCGCGGGCCGCCATCAGCAGCGTAGACGCCGCGCCGGCGCAGCTCTGCGCGTAACGCCAGCATCATGTAGAAAATGACGCCCACGCCCGCCAGGTTCTTGGAGGGAAAGCCGCAACCTGGCTGGTTGGGGTTCACGATGGCCAGCGCCGCGGGCAGCGTGTCGCCCGGCAGGTGGTGGTCAGTGATGACTACGCCGATGCCGGCCGCGTTGGCAGCGGCCACGCCGTCCACGCTGGCGATGCCGTTGTCCACCGTGATGATGATGTCAGGCTTGCCGGCGCGATGCCGGACGGCCAGGTCGACCACGGCCGGCGACAGGCCGTAGCCGGTCTCGAAGCGGTTGGGGACCAGGAAGTCCACGTCGGCGCCCATGGCGGACAGGGCGCGCAGGCCGACCGCGCAGGCGGTGGCGCCATCGCAGTCGTAGTCGGCCACGATCAGCAGTTTCTTGCCCGCCTGGATGGCGTCGGCCAGCACGCCCGCGGCGTGGGCCGAATGCGTCAGGCCGGTGGGCGGCAGCAGCGATTGCCAGGCCAGTTGGGTCTGATCGGGATGGGTCACGCCGCGGGCGGCCCACAGGCGAGCCAATAGCGGGTGGATGCCCGAGGCTTCAAGGATTCTGCAGGCGTCGAAGTCCGGCGTGCGGACGGTTAAGCGGGGTGAGACCACCAGGCGCTCCAGTTTTTCTTGGGCGCGGGCAGCAAGCCGAGCAGGCCCCCGCGCGGTTTCAGGGTGAGGGCGACCTTGCGGTCTTCGCCCAGCAGCAGCAGTTCGGCGGGCGCGGCGGGCAGGCCGTGCTTGCCCGCCAGCGGGCGCAAATGTTGCGCGTCCAGCGCGGCCAGCGCATCCAGCCAGGCGGCCCAGTCGCCGGCCCGTTGGGGGGCGTCCAGATTCGTGTACACCTGCGCCGGGGCTGGCCGGGCTTGCGTCCAGGGCGCGCCGCCGCCATACAGCCACAGCGCGTTGACCGGCGGCAAGCCCCGGGCTGCGCGGGCGTCGTTGACCGGGTGTTCGTGCCAGGCCATTTGTATTTCATTGAGCAACCGGCGCCATGGCCGCGTTTCCGCATCCTGGCGCCACCAGTCATTCAAGCGATGTCCCGCCACGGCCAGCGGACTGGCGGTCTGCGGGCGCAGGCCATCCGGCAGGCGCAGGCGCCAGCGTTCGGCCGCAAGCGGCTCGACCGAAAAGCCCGTGCCCTCGAACAGGGGGCGGGCGGTATCCAGCAGCGCGGCCGATTCCTCGGCGCGCAGGTCCATCAGGCCCGGGTCCAGCAATGTCGCCTGGTCCGTGCCCAAGGCGAGGTGGACCAGTTCGGCCAGCCAGACGGGGCCGTTGCCGTCGGCCTGCGCGCCGGCGACCAGTGGGCCTAGTCCGGCGCCGGGCGGCAGGCCGGGCTCGGGGACGTAGCCGGCGCGGTCCAGCTGCCAGGATTCGTAGGGCGTGCAGCCTTGGGCGCGCAGGTCGTAAGCCTGGGGCCGGGCGGCGCCGGCCTGGAGCCAGCCGTGCAGCGTGGGAGCGCGTTCGGGCAGGTGCTTGGCCAGTTCGGCGGCAACGGGGAGGGCGGGCAGGGCGCCCGGAATGACGATCAGCATGGGCGCGATTGTAGTCCCCGCTGGCCCCGGGAACTAAGCGGCCTGCGGCACTGCCATAGCTTGAAACGCCTGGTCTCGGACGCGCACATCCGCGGCGCGGATTCCAGGCGGTTAATGCCATAATGCGCACGTGCTGAAAATACCCTACGAACTATGGATAGGCGCCCGCTATGCCGGGCTGGCCCGAATCCGCCAGCGACGCGGCCGCCGCGATCGCTTTATCTCTTTCATCGCCGCCAGTTCCATGGCGGGCATCGCGCTGGGCGTCGCTGCCCTGATCGTGGTGCTGTCCGTGATGAACGGCTTCCAGAAGGAAGTGCGCGACCGCATGTTGTCGGTGCTGCCGCATATCGAGCTCTATATTCCGGGCGCGGTGCCGGAGCTGGTGCTGGAAAAATGGCAGCAATTCGCTTCCGCCGCTGAAAAGAACTCGTCCGTCAAGGCGGGCGCGCCGTTCGTGGCGGCGCAAGGCATGCTGGTACGCGGGCAGGCCCTGCGGGGCGTGCAGGTGCGCGGCATCGATCCTCAGACCGAAGGCAATGTGTCCGACCTGCCGCGGCAGATGGTGTCGGGCAAGCTTACCGACCTGAAGCCCGGTGGCTTCGGTGTGGTGCTGGGCAACGAGCTGGCCGACGGCATGGGCGTGAAGCTGGGCGATACCCTCATGATGATGGCGCCGCAAGGCTCGATCAGTCCGGCGGGATTCGCGCCGCGCATGCGCCAGTTCACCGTGGTGGGCGTGTTCTCGTCCGGCCATTACGAATACGATTCCTCGCTGGCCTTCGTCGATGACGAGGATGCCGCGCGCGTGTTCCGCGACAGCGGCACCGCTGGCGTGCGCCTGCGCATCGCCGACATGCAGCGCGCGCCCGAAGTGGCGGCCGAACTGCAGAAGGTGCTGCCGCCCTATGTGATGGCGAGCGACTGGTCGCGCAACAACCGCACCTGGTTCGCGGCGGTCAAGACCGAAAAGCGCATGATGTTCCTGATCCTGGCGCTGATCGTCGCCGTGGCCGCCTTCAACCTGCTGTCGTCCCTGGTCATGGCCGTGAAGGACAAGCAGTCCGACATCGCCATCCTGCGCACGCTGGGCGCCGGCCCGCGGGAGATCGCCCGCATCTTTCTGGTGCAGGGGGCGCTGATCGGCGTCATCGGCACGCTGCTGGGCGTGGCGGGCGGCATCGTCATCGCCTACAACGTAGACGTGATCGTGCCGTTCATCGAGCGCCTGCTGGGCGTGCATTTCCTGCCCCGCGAAATCTATTTCATCAGCGCGCTGCCGTCGGATCCCCAGGTGGGCGACATCGTCACCATTGGCGTGACTTCGTTGGTGCTGTCGCTGCTGGCTACCCTGTATCCCAGCTGGCGCGCTTCGCGCCTGCAACCCGCACAGGTGCTGCGCCATGACTGACAATCTGACTCCCGCGCTGCAGGCTGACAATATTGTCAAAGTCTATGACGAAGGTCCCGCGCGTATCGAGGTGCTGAGCAACGTCAGCCTGTCGGTTGCGCGCGGCGAGATGGTCGCCATTGTCGGCGCCTCCGGCTCCGGCAAGAGCACGCTGCTGCACATCCTGGGTCTTTTGGACGTGCCCACCAGCGGTTCCGTATCGGTGGACGGCGAGCTGGCCGTCGGCCTGTCCGAAGGGCGCAAGAGCGCGGTGCGCAACCGCAGCCTGGGCTTCGTCTACCAGTTCCACCACCTGTTGCCGGAGTTTTCGGCGCTGGACAACGTGGCAATGCCGCTTATCGTGCGCCGCGAAGGCCGCGACAAGGCGCGAGAGGCCGCGCACGAGGTCCTGGGCATGGTGGGCCTGGCCGCGCGCGAAGGGCATTTCCCGGGGCAGCTTTCCGGCGGCGAGCGGCAGCGCGTGGCACTGGCGCGGGCGCTGGTGACGCGGCCGGTATGCGTGCTGGCCGATGAGCCGACAGGCAACCTGGACCGCCACACCGCGCACAATATGTTCGAACTCCTGACGCGGGTGAACCAGGAGTCCGGCACGGCATTCGCCATTGTCACGCATGATCCCGAACTGGCTGCGCGGGCTGACCGCCAGTTGCTGATGGAGAACGGCCGCCTGGTTTCCGGCTAGGACGCGCCGGAGGATAATCCAGGCAAGGAGGTCGCGCCCATGCTGATCGATACCCATTGCCACCTGGATGCCGCCGAGTTCGACACCGACCGCGAGCGCGTCGCCGATGATGCCTGCGAAGCGGGCGTCCAATCCATAGTGATCCCCGCCGTCGAGCGGGCCAATTTTTCCGTGGTGCGCGAATTGGCCGGCAACACCGCCGGCGGCGCGTACGCACTGGGCATTCACCCGCTCTATGTGCAGCGCGCCAGCGACGGCGACCTGGACGCACTGCGCGCGGCGGTCAAGGAGTCGCTGGGCGACCCGCGCTTTGTCGCCATCGGCGAGATCGGCCTGGATTTCTTTGTGCCTGAGATAGCTTCCGGCGAGCCGCGCGAGCGTCAGGAACGCTTCTATGCCGCCCAGCTGGCGCTGGCAGCCGAGTTCGGCCTGCCGGTGCTGCTGCACGTGCGTAAATCGCAGGACATTCTTTTGAAGTACTTGCGGCGCCACCCGCGCATCGGCGGCATCGCGCATGCGTTCAACGGCAGCGCGCAGCAGGCGCAGGCGTTCATCGACCAGGGCTTTGCGCTGGGCCTGGGCGGCGCCATGACTTACGAGCGCGCCTTGCAGATCCGACGCCATGCGATGGATGTGGACCTGGCGCACCTGGTGCTGGAAACCGATGCGCCGGACATTCCTCCGGCCTGGCTGCATCCGCCGCAGCGCCGCAACGCGCCGGCCGAGCTGCGGCGTATTGCCGCCACGCTGGCGGAGTTGCGCGGCATTACGCCTGCGCAGGTGGCGCATGCCACCACCGCCAACGCCATGCGCGTCTTGCCCCGGCTTCCGGCCGCGATTCTTGCCGATTCCGACTGACCCGGCTCAGTTGCCCAGGCGCGGCAATTCCAGGCGCACGCTCAGCCCTTGCGGTGACATGTTGCGGGCTGACATCCTGCCCTTGTGCGCGGCCACGGCGGCCTGGGCGATAGACAAGCCCAGGCCGGCGCCGCTGCCAGGCTTGCGCGCGCCGGAGGCGGTGCGATAGAAGGGTTCGAACAGGGATTCCAGTTCGTCCGCGGCCACCCCCGGTCCGCGGTCCTCGATTTCCAGGCAGGCTTCGCGCGCGTTCGACAGAAGGCGCACGCGGATCGCGCTGTGCGCGGGCGCGAAGCGCAAAGCATTGCGCAGCACGTTCTCGATCGCGCTGGACAGGCTGCAACGGTCCCCGATCAGGGGCACGGGCGCGTGGTGCCCCCACTCTATGCGGATCTGCCGGCCGCTGGCCTCGTAGCGGGCATCTTCGACGACGTCGGACACGACCTCGGCAAGGTCCAGGGTTTCGGTGGGCACGGGCAGGGCGCCCAGCCGGGCCAGCCTCAAGGTATTGCCGACCAGCGCGTCCAGCCGTTCGCATTCGAGCTCGATGCGGTCCAGCTGCAAGTCCTGGCGTTCATCCTTGCGCCGCGCCAGTTCGGCGGCCAGCCGAAGCCGCGCCAGGGGCGAACGCAGTTCGTGCGCAATGTTGTGCAGCAGCTGCTCGCGGGTATCGACCAGGGCCTTCAGACGGTCGGCCATGGCATCGAAGTCACGCGCCAGCAAGCCCAGCTCGTCTTTGCGGCGAGCCAACTTGGCAGGCGTGTGCACGTCCAGCTGCCCGGCGGACAAAGCGTGCGTCGTCTGCCGCAATTGCGCCAAGGGGGCCGTCACATGGCGGCTCAGGGCCCAGCAGAATGGAGCGGTTACCGCCAGGGCGAACAGCATCAGCGCCAACGCGACCGGCGACAGGGCCAGCACTTCCCAATGCGACGAATCGAACGGCAGGAACAGCATCAACAGTACCGATCCATCGGCCAGGACCAGCTTTTGCGGCTCCCACCAGGAAACGCGCTCGCCGGTGGGATCGGCGGGCAGGTAGTCCGCTTTTGGCGACCGGTCGGGGCCGGCGCGGAAATCGGCGAGCCAGTCCTCCATGCGGGCGGGCAGCCGCCGGCCCAGGATGTCCTGGTCCTGGGCGTCCATGATGTAGATCTTCAGAGCCGAGTAGCGCCGGTCCATGGCCGCCACCCAGCGCTTCAGGCCATCCACGTCCTCGGTGCGGGCGATCTGGGCGGCGTCGCGTGTGAGGTTGCCGGGGTTCAGGCCGTCCAGTGAGTTGAAGCGGTACCAGGCCACCGCCGCCGTCAGCACCATGCCGCATACCAGGATGACGGCCATGGCGCTCCAGAAAGTCAGGAACGCGCGCCAGAACAGGGAGCGGGCAGGAAGCCAGGCCATTACTCCGCACCCGCCAGCACGTAGCCCAGGCCGCGCAGATTTCGGATGGTCAGCGTGTCGGGGCCGGCGTCAGTTCGCAGCTTCTTGCGCAGGGAACTGATGTGGGTGTCGATGCTGCGGTCGTAGCGGTCGGGCTTGCGTCCCAGCGCGTACAGGCCGATCTGGTCGCGCCCGACCACCTGTCCGGGCGTGCGCATCAGGATTTCCAGGATGCGCTGTTCCGCGCCAGTCAGCGCGATTTCGCTGTCGCCCACCCGCAGGAGTCCGGAGGCGGGGTCCAGCGATACCGTGCCCAGCGCCAGGGCGGGCCGGGTGGCTTCCGGCACTTCGTCGAAGCGGCGCAGCACTGCGGTGATGCGGGCCTTCAACTCGCGTGGGCTGAATGGCTTGGCCAGGTAATCATCGGCGCCGAACTCCAGGCCTAGGACGCGGTCCGTTTCGCCGCCGTGGGCGGTGAACATGATGACGGGGCGGCGCGAGCGTTGCCGGTACTGCTTCAGCAGGTCCAGCCCATTGCCGTCGGGCAGCATCAGGTCCAGCAATATCAGGTCGTAGTCGTCCTGCGCGAGCAGGGCGAGCCCTTGCGCGCCGCTATGCGCCAGCGCGAGCTGGCAGTGACCGGGTTCAAGGTATTCGCGCAGCATCTGCGCGAGCTCGACGTCGTCGTCGATCAGCAGGATGCGGCGAGTCGCCGGAGCGTGGGAAAAAGGCATGCGTATCGTCGGTTCTGCATCCGGCAGTTTGGCTTATGACCGCGGGCCGGAGTGTCAAGAAGTTCAAAGAAGATAAAAGTTGCGGAAAGCGTGTTGCTGGCTCCCGGCAGCTCCAATTCTAATATGAGAATGGTTTTCATTAATAAGTACGGGGCAGGTAGGACGCCGCACGCGGGGTGCGGGGCAGGCCTGGGACGGGAGAAATTGGAATCATGAGCAGCAAAGAATTGGTCGCTGGCCGGCGCGGTCCGGGGTCGCGCACGCAATTGGCGGCAGCCTTGTGCGCCGCGGGTTTCGGCATGGCGCAGCCTGCCTGGGCCCAAAGCGCGGACAACACCAAGACGCTGGACACCGTGGTGGTGACGGCCTCGGGGTATGAACAGGAGATCCAGGATGCGCCGGCGTCGATCAGCGTGATCACGCGGGAGGATCTGGACAAGAAGTTCTACCGCGATATCAATGATGCATTGGTCGATGTGCCGGGCGTGATCGTCACCGGCGGCGGCGACCGCCAGGACATCAGCCTGCGCGGCATGGGCCCCAAGTACACGTTGATCCTCATCGACGGCAAGCGCCAGAATTCGCGCGAGACCCGCACCAACTCGGATTCCACGGGTGTCGAAGGCGGTTGGACGCCGCCGCTTTCGGCTATCGAGCGCATCGAGGTGGTGCGCGGCCCCATGTCTTCGCTGTACGGCTCGGACGCCATGGGCGGGGTGATCAATATCATCACGCGCAAGGTGCCTGCCGAGTGGGGCGGCGAGATCCGCCTGGACACGACGATCCAGGAAAGCAACAAGTCCGGCGACATCTACCAGGGCAACTTCTACCTGGCCGGCCCGATCAAGACGGACCTGCTGGGCCTGCAGATTTATGGCCAGGCGACGCAGCGCGACGAAGACGACATCGTCGATGGTTTCCGCAAACGCAACTCGGAAAGCGTTACGGCCAAGCTGGCGCTGACGCCCAACCGCGACCACGACATCGTGCTGGAAGCGACCACCATGCGTCAGAAGCTGCACGAAACGCTGGGCAAGACTGTCGAGCCGCTGCCGCCCGGCCAGGCATGCGGACGCAACGGCTGCCCGGCCTCGTCCGATACCGACTACCGCAGCAACAAGTGGGCGCTGTCGCATACCGGTCGGTGGGGCTGGGGGGTGTCGGACAGCTATGTGCAGCAGGAGGAGTTCGACAACCGCTCGCGCCAGATGAAGATCAAGAACCTGGACTTGCAGACGAGCTGGACACTCCCCCTGGGTTCGCACATGCTGACCCTGGGCGGCAGTTACCTGAGCCAGCGCCTGAACGACCAGACTGGCAATCAGCTGGCCAACGGCCCCAGCAAGGTGGACCGCTATCAGTGGGCCCTGTTCGCCGAGGACGAATGGCGCCTGACAGAGAGCTTTGCCGTGACCACCGGCCTGCGCATGGACGAAGACGAGAACTTCGGCACGCACTTCAGCCCGCGCCTGTACGGCGTGTGGCACATGGCCGAACGCTGGACCCTGAAGGGCGGCGTGTCCACGGGGTTCCGCGCGCCAGACCTGCGCCAGACGGTGGCCGGCTGGGGCCAGGTCAGCCGCGGCGGCAACATGTACGGCAACCCGGACCTCACCCCGGAAAAGTCGGTGACCGAGGAAATCGGCATCCTGTATGACAACGGTGAAGGCTTCAACGCGGGCCTGACCGTCTTCAACAATGATTTCAAGGACAAGATCACACGGGTCGCGTGCCCGGCGACCCAGTGCACGGACGGCCCGAACCAGTTTGGCTCGGACCCGACCACGTACATGAACGTGGACAAGGCCAATTCGCGTGGCGTGGAAGCCAACTTGAAGCTGCCGCTGTCGCGCGACTGGTCCCTGACCAGCAGCTACACCTTCACCAAGTCGGAGCAGAAGTCCGGCCAATACAAGGGCCAGCCGCTGAACCAGCTGCCCAAGCACCTGTTCACCACCACCGTGAACTGGCAGGCCTCGGATGCGCTGCAGGCGTGGGCGCGCGTGAACTACCGCGGCAAGGAAAGCCAGCCCATCACCGGCCCGTCGTCCTCATCGGTGGTCGCGCCTTCCTATACCTTCGTGGACCTGGGGGGCTCGTACCAAGTGAACAAGACCGTGGCGGTGTACGCGGGCATCTACAACCTGTTCGACAAGCAGGTTACCTATGACGACTACGGCTATGTCGAGGACGGCCGCCGCTATTGGCTGGGCGTGGGCGTCAAGTTCTGAGTTTGAAAGGGCGCCTGGCGCCCGCAACATGAAGAGGTACGCATGAAGAAGCAAATGCAAGCAAGCCGCGCCCGGCGTTGGGCGGTCCAGGCCGGAGCCGCGCTTGTCCTGGGCGCGGCCACGGCGGTGTGTGCCGCGCAGACGACCGTGCCGGTGAAGCACGCGCGCGGTGAAACCGCCGTGCCGGCCAATCCGGCGAAGACGGTGGTGATGGACCTGGCCGTGCTGGACACGCTGCATGCGCTGGATGTGAACGTGGCGGGCGTGCCCACGGTGGCCAAGTTGCCGCCGCAACTGAGTCAGTACGCCGATCAGCGCTACCTGAAGGTGGGCACGATGTTCGAGCCCAACTACGAAGTGATCCATGCCGCCGCGCCGCAAGTCATCTTTGTCGCGGGCCGCTCCGCGCCCAAGTACGACGAACTGTCCAAGCTGGCGCCCACCGTGGACCTTACGGTGGACGCCAAGGACCTGGTCGGCAGCGTGACGCGCAACACGGAGACGCTGGCCGCCATTTATGGCAAGCAAGAGGTGGCCAAGACGAAGCTGGATGCGTTGCGTGCATCCATCGCGGACTTGAACGGCAAGGCGGCAAACGCAGGCACGGCGCTGATCGTGTTGACCACCGGCGGCAAGATGAGCGCCTACGGCCCGGGGTCGCGTTTTGGCGTGATCCATGATGCATTCGGCGTCAAGCCGGCGACGACGGGCTTGAGCGTGTCCAACCACGGCCAGGCGATCTCGTTCGAGTTCATCGCCCAGACCGACCCCGACTGGCTGTTCGTGATCGACCGCGACGCCGCCATCGGCCGGGAAGGCGTCTCGGCTCAACGCATGCTGGACAACGAGCTCGTGCGCCCGACCAAGGCTTGGAAGAACAAGCGCGTGGTCTACCTGAACGGCTACAACTGGTATCTGATGGGCAGCGCGGGCTTGACCGCCATGCAACAGAACGTCGACGAAATTGCGGGCGCGCTGGCGGCGGCCAAGTGAAGCCTGATGCGTGAGTGGCGGGAGTATCGCGGGTGACGTGGCGGCAGTCGGTAGGCGGTTGGGGCGGTTTGACGGCAGCGGTGGGCGTGCTGCTGGCTCTGTGCGCGGCCAGCGTCAGCCTGGGCGCGGGACAGCTCAGCCTGTCCGCGCTTTGGGGAGCGGGCGAGGATGCGGAGCGCGCCTGGCGCCTGCTCATGGTCAGTCGGATACCGCGCACGCTGGCGTTGCTGCTGGCCGGTATGTCCTTGGCGGTGGCGGGACTGATCATGCAGATGCTGGTCCGCAACCGTTATGTCGAGCCCACGACGGCGGGCACGGTGGAGTCCGCCACGCTGGGCATACTCGTCGTCACGCTGCTGGCGCCGGACACCCCCGTGATCGGCAAGATGCTGACGGCCACGGGCTTTGCGCTGGCGGGCACCTTGCTGTTCCTGGCGCTGCTCAAGCGCGTGCCGCTGCGCACTCCCTTCATCGTGCCCCTGATCGGCCTGATCCTGGGCGGCGTCATCCATGCCGCCACGACTTTCATCGCCTACCGCTACGACCTGCTGCAGTCGCTGCACGCCTGGACCACGGGCGATTTTTCCGGCGTGCTGCGCGGGCGCTATGAGCTGTTGTGGATAGGCTTTGGCCTGGCCTGCGCCGCCTATGCGGCGGCCGACCGCTACACGGTGGCGGGCATGGGCCGCGAGTTCGCTTCCAATCTGGGCCTGAACCACGCGCGGTTGACGCTGGTCGGACTGCTGATCGTGTCCGCGATCTCGGCGGTGGTCGTCGTGACGGCCGGCGGTATTCCGTTCCTGGGCCTGATCGTGCCTAACGCCGTCAGCCTGGTGTTGGGAGACAACATGCGCCGCTCCATTCCCTGGGTAGCGGTATTGGGAGGCGTATTCGTGCTGGCCTGCGACGTCATCGGCCGGCTGCTGATCCACCCCTACGAGATCCCCATAGGCACCGTGGTCGGCGTGTTGGGCAGCATCCTGTTCCTGTGGTTGTTGCGCACCCGGAGGAACCGGCTTGGCTGAATTCGCAATCTCCGCGCCGGTCACGGGCCGCGCGCCACAAGCCTGGCGCCTTTGGCTGCTGGGGGCCTTTGCGCTGGCATGCGCCATCGCGTTCATGACCTTGGGCGCCAACGGCCAATGGTCCTTCGTCATTCCGTTCCGCGGGGCCAAGCTGGCGGCGATGGTGCTGGTGGCCTATGCCGTCGCGGTGTCTTCGGTGCTGTTCCAGACGATCACGCACAACCGCATCCTGACACCCGCCATCATGGGCTTCGATGCCCTGTACCTGTTGATCCAGGCGGTGGTGGTATTCGGTTTCGGCCAGGCGGCCACGGCCGCCAGCCATCCCGTGGCCGCGTTCCTGCTGGAGGTCGGCGCCATGACGGCCTTCGCCTGCCTGCTGTTCCGCTGGTTGTTCTCGGACGCGGTGCGCAGCCTGCATCTGATGATGCTGGTGGGCATTATTTTCGGCCTGTTGTTCCGCAGCCTGTCCAACTTTGTGGTCCGGCTGATCGACCCCAACGAATTCCTGGTGCTGCAGGACCGCATGTTCGCCAGCTTCAATACGGTGCGCGTGGGGTTGCTGCCGATCGCGCTGGCCGCGGTCTGCGCCGCATCCCTGCTGGTGTGGCGCATGCGCCGCCGATACGACGTGCTGGCACTGGGTCGCGACATCGCCGTGAATCTGGGCGTGGACTATCGCCGCACACTCATGCTGACACTGGTAGCCATCGCGGTGCTGGTGTCGGTATCCACCGCGTTGGTCGGGCCGGTGACGTTCTTTGGCCTGCTGGTCAGCAACCTGGCCTATCAGGTCATGGGGTCCGACCGGCACCGCTACACCGTCGCGGCGGCCGTGCTGCTGAGCGTGATCTTCCTCGTCGGCGGCCAGACGCTGCTGGAGCGCGTGCTGGGCCTGAATACCACTGTCAGCGTGGTGATCGAATTCCTGGGCGGGCTGATGTTCCTCGTCCTGATCCTGCGCAGGGGGCGCCGATGATAGAGATTCAGCAAGTCAGCAAGCAGTACGGCGAGAGCGTGGTGGTCGACGATGTCAGCCTGTCGCTGCCCGCGGGCGGCGTTACGGCCATCATCGGTCCCAACGGCGCGGGAAAATCCACGCTGCTGTCCATGGTCAGCCGCCTGCTGCCCATGTCCACGGGCCGGGTGCTGGTCGAAGGGCTGGACGTAACCCGCGCGGATAGCCGCGAACTCGCGCGCCGCCTGGCCATCTTGCGCCAGGACAATCACCTGCCCTTACGCTTGACCGCAAGAGACCTGGTCGCGTTCGGCCGCTATCCGCATACGGGCGGCCGGCTGACGCTGGAGGACAAGGACCATATCGACCGCGCCATTGCTTATCTGAATCTGGAACCGCTGGCCGACCGCTACCTGGACGAAATGTCGGGTGGCCAGCGCCAGCGCGCCTTCGTGGCCATGGTGCTGTGTCAGGACACGCGTTACGTCCTGCTGGACGAGCCGTTGAACAGCCTTGATATGAAACACGCCGTCGCCATGATGGGCACCTTGCGTCGCGCGGCGGACGAATTGGGCAAGACGGTCGTGCTGGTACTGCACGACATCAATTTCGCGTCGACCTACGCGGATCGCATCGTAGCGATGCGGGCGGGACGCATCGCGCGCCAGGGAACTCCGGCGGAACTGGTTCGGCCGGAGGTTCTGAGCGAGCTCTACGAGCTGCCGATCGAGGTGCACGAAATAGGCGGCCGACGCATCTGCGTCTATTACCGCCAGCCTTAGCGGCCGAGGTCCGCCGCGTCTAGCGCAGCGGCGATTCCTGGGTGAGGCTGTCGACTTCCAGGTCCCCCAATGCATCCAGGAAGCGCCAGGCAAAGGATCCGGGCCCTTGCGCTGCCGCGCCGGCGCGCTGGCCCGCGATTGCGAAGCACGATAGGGCGGCTATTGCCGCCGCCCAAGGGTCATTCCTGGATACGGCCGCAAAGGCGCCAACCGTCGCGGTCAGCGCGCAGCCTGTGGCCGTGACGCGCGGCATCAGGGGGGACCCGCCAGCAATGCGGACGGCGCGCGTGCCGTCCGTGACGAAATCGGTTTCACCGGTAACGGCCACCACCGTGGCTTGGCGGACCGCTATGGCATGCGCCGATTCCTCCGCCTGCGCGACCGCGTCGCGCGCGTCCACGCCCATGCTTGCGCTCTGGCCTCCGGCCAGCGCGATGATCTCCGAGGCATTGCCCCGGATGATGGTGGGCCGCAGGTCCAGCAAGCGCCGGACGGCGTCTCGACGAAATGCGGTGGCGTGATGGGCCACCGGATCCAGCACCCAAGGAATGCCGGCCTCGTTGGCCGAGGCAGCGGTCAACAGCATGCTGTCCAGCCAGGGCGAGGAAAGGGTGCCGATGTTGATCACCACCGCGCCGCAGACGCGCGCGAACTCGGGTGCTTCCTCTTGGGCATGCACCATGGCGGGCGATGCGCCTACGGCCAGCAGCACGTTGGCCGCGGTGTTCATGGAAACGAAATTGGTCAGGCACTGCACCAGGGGCGCGTCGCGGCGCAGCGCTGCGTACAGGTCGCGCGAGACGAGCGCCTGGGCGGAAAGATCGGGGATGAATGGCATGCCTTGGGCCCTGTCGTGGGGATCCAGGGCGGGCGGAGGGCCGGAGGAGCGGCGGAGCCGGCGGACTGAGGCGCGGCGCGCAAGCGGTTCGGCACCCTCCCTACGCCAGCATTGCCTGGATCAGGTTCAACGGGTTGCCGCGCTGCGTGGGTGTTTGGCCCGCGCCAGCGGCGTCTCAGCCTCTTGTCGAAGCGCCCCGGGTGGATATGGCTATGTTCTGGGCGGGCATCGCGCTTGTCAAGCGCTGGCGTCCGACAGCATGGGTTGGGCGGGCAGGGCGCCGCGCAGGGATTCCAGCAGCACGCGCTTGTTTTCGCGGCTGCGGTAGGCGTGTTCGCGCATCAGGTTTTCGGCACGCACGGCTTCGCGGCGCGTAATGGCGCGCAGCAGGTCTTCGTGATCCGCTTGCGCGCGCAGTACGAACGGCGTTTCCAGCAGGGACGGGGTCGACGGCAGTGTCAGCGCGGCGGGGCCGGCCAAGGGGGTCTTGTTGTTATGTTCCAGCGCCGACAGCAGCGCGCGGTTGCCCGCGGCCTCGCACAGGATTTCGTGGAAGCGGCGGTTGATCTGCCCCCAGGCGCGGGCATCCACGGTGGTGTTGAGATCGCGGCGGGCGGGGGCCAGCAGGGCGCGTCCTTCCTCCACGGCCTCTGACAGACGGTCCAGTACCTCCTGTGAGGCGCCGCGCTCCGCCAGGAGGCGGGCCGCCATGCCCTCGAGCACACCACGCACGTCCACCGCATCGCCGATCTCGTCCACGGTGAAGGCCCGTACCCGGAATCCGCGCGAAGGCAGCCGCTCCAGCAGGCCTTCCTTTTCCAGTTCGGTCAGGGCAATGCGCAGCGGGGTGCGCGAGACGCCCAAACGTGCCGAAAACTGCAATTCGACCACGCGTTCCCCGGGCTGCAGCACGCCCGAAAGCACCATGTCGCGGAGTTCCGAAATGACTTTATCGATTTGTGCGGCCATAGCGAGATGCGGGCTCGTTCCAGTCTGTTGGGGCTTTCAGTGTACCGTCAAAATTGCATGCAATAGGGCATAAGAAAATCCATTTGTCCTTGCGATTTATCAAAATTGCATGCAATAATTCGGAAAAACGGCGGTTCTAGTACGAATAAGGCTAGAAATGCATGCAAAGAAATCCATCAATGCATGCGATTTCCGCAAGAGGCACAGGAGACTACATGAAGCTCATCAGCTTCGTTCAGGCAGGCCGCAACGCCTGGGGCATGTTGCGCGGTACGGAAGTCGTGGTGCTGACGCAGGTTTGGCCCGACATGGTCGCGGCGCTGGAGGCGGGCGTGGATCAGATCGCGCGGGCCGCCGAGACAGAGGGCCAACCCTGTCTGTCCGTGGCCGGGCTGCGTTTGCTGCCCCCGGTGGTGGCGCCGCGCAAGATTCTCTGCGTGGGACTGAACTATGGTCGCCACGTCGCGGAGGCTGGCCGCGAACTGCCGGCGCACCCTTCGTTGTTCGCGCGCTTTGCGGACAGCTTCGTGGGGCACGGGGCGGCGGTCTGGAAGCCGCGCGCGTCCGACCGGTTCGACTACGAAGCCGAGCTGGCCGTCGTGATAGGCCGGGGCGGCCGCCATATCCCGGCTGAAAATGCGCTGGCGCATGTCGCGGGATACACCTGCATGGCCGAGAACTCCGTGCGCGACTTCCAGAAGCACAACGCGCAGGTGACGCCTGGCAAGAACTTCGAGCGCAGCGGCGCGCTGGGTCCCTGTCTGGTGACTGCCGACGAGATCGGCGATCCATCAGGGCTGGAGGTCATTTCCCGGCTCAATGGCGAGGTCATGCAGCACGGCCAGGTATCCGACCTGATCTTCCCCATTCCCGAGCTGATTGCGTACATCAGCAGCTTCACGCGGCTGTCGCCCGGTGACGTGATCGCCACGGGGACGCCCGAAGGCGTCGGCTCCAGCCGCAAGCCGCCGCGCTTCATGCGCGTGGGCGACACGCTGGAGGTCGAGATCCCCGGCATCGGGTCATTGATCAATACGGTGGAGCAAGAGCCTGCCATCGACGAACTAGGAGACGCGCATGACTGATGCGCTGCGGTACCTGACGGAACGGGACGTGGTCTCGGTGCTGGACATCCCCAAGGCGATCGATGCCTTGCACGCAATGCTGGTTGCGCAAGGGCGCGAGCAGGCGCGCAACCTGCCCAAGGCGTTGGCGACCTGGGGCGACGGCAGTTCGATGCATGCATTGGGTTCTGTGCAGACAGGCGCCGGGGGCTATGCCGGCTTCAAGACCTGGGTACACACCAAAAGCGGTGGCGGTTCGCTGTTCAGCCTGTTCGACGCAGAGACCGGGTTCTTGCGCGCGGTGATCGAGGCGCGTGCCCTGGGCATGCTGCGCACGGCCGCGATCAGTGGGGTGGCCACGCGCGCGCTGGCGCCGGCCGACGCAGCGTGCGCCGCGCTGATCGGCACCGGACCGCAGGCGGTCACCCAACTGGCTGCGCTTGCCGCCGTGCGCAAGTTGCGCCGGGTCCGCATCTACAGCCCCACGCCGGAAAAGCGCCGCGCCTTTGTTGCGAGCATGCAAGGCAAGTACGCATTCGATGTCGAGGAAGCGTCCAGCCTGGAACACGCGTTGGCCGGGGCGGAAATCGTTACCTTGATCACGCGCGCCGTTGAGCCCTTCGTGGATGCGGCCATGCTGGCCGACTGCAAGCACCTGAACGCCGTTGGCGCCATCCTGCCGGCCAAGGCCGAATTCGCGCAAGACGTGTTCGAACGCGCCGACCGCGTGGTCGTGGACGACATGGAGAACGCGCGCCGCGCGTCGCGGGAACTGCGTGAACGCTTTGGCGCCGAGGGCGCGCCGTGGCAGGACGTGGCGGTGCTGAGCGACTTGCTCGCCGCGGGCGAGAGCCGTCCGCAAGATGCGCGGCTGACGATTTTCAAGGGCATGGGCATGGGGCTGTCCGACCTGGCGATGGCGCGAGTGGTGTACGAGCACGCCCGCGACCATGGCTTGGGCGTGGCCTTGCCGCCCCAGACCCGCGAGAACCTGCTGTTGGCGCAGCCCTGAACCGAATTCGCACAACCAGACAGCCGGCGCCGAGCGCCGGCCGCAAGAGGAGACCACATGTTCGTCGATGTCAGCGGCGCCAGTCCGCGGGAACAAAACAAATGGCAGTCGATCGTCATCCCCAAAGAGGATATCGATCTTGAGATCGCGCGTCTGGCGGATGCGCCCCGACCGGACAACGGCCGTCGCGCATCGCTCATCGTGCACCCCGAGGCGACGGCGCCCGGCCTGGGCCTGGCACCGGGAACGGATGTCACCATCAACGTGGTCAACCCGGGCGAAAGCACCTTCAATCTGCGCAAGAACTCGAACATGCTGGAGATCTGTGTCAGCGGCGAGGGCGTGGCCACGGTGGGCGGACGCGACATCCGGGTAGGGCACTGGGACGTGTGGAACACGCCGGCGATGCAGGTGCATTCCTACCGCAACGAAGGCAAGACGCCGTGGGTCCGCCTGTCGTACTCCAACGCGCCGCTCCTGGAAAAGCTGGAGATCCATTACGTAGAGGAGTTCGAGGGCAGCGTGCCGCCGGCGGACGCCAATACCAAGCCGGTGCCGCCACGCGCGCCCGACGCTGCCCGTTCGCGCGACCTGGCGCTGCGCGAGCAGATCACCCCCGAGGGGGCGTGGCTGTTGGGTTACGAGTGGCTGATCGACATCGACGTGCTGGAATCCAAGGCCCTGCACTGGCCCTGGGCCGCGGTGTCGCGGCAGCTGCCCAGCGTCGAGGACATTGCGCGCGGCTACAACGGCCGTCGCCTTTTCGTGCTGTACAACCCGGCGACCGAACGCCGCATCGGCACCACGCACAGCTTTTTCGCCACGATTTCGTCCTCGCCGCCGGATAACCATCACGTGCCGCATCGCCACAGCTCGTCGGCCATCAATTACTACCTGCGTGGCAATGGGTACAGCAAGGTCAACGGCACGAGGCTCGACTGGAAGGCGGGCGACCTGATTCTGTCGGCGCCGGGTTGGGCCATGCACTCGCATCACTCCGGCACGGAAACCACCTCCGCGCTGACCGTGCAGGACCATCCGCTGCAAATCGCCATGGAGTCGCTGATCTGGCAGGAGCGCATGCAGGAACCCATCCTGGCGCTGGGCAGCCAGAGCGGCTTCGAAAGCAACCGCGCGCAACTCGCCGCGGCCCGCTAGGACGCGATTCCCTAGAACCGATATCTGGATCCGCAATGACCATGACCGAGATTTCCGACACCCCGGCGCTGCGTGCGCGCCTGCGGGATTTCTACGACGACTACGCCTACTGCCTGGACGAAGACCGCCTGGAAGACTGGCCGGGCTTTTTCACGGAAGACTGCCATTACCGGGTGCTGTCGCGCGAGAACCATGACGCCGGCCTGCCGCTGGGGCTGATCTACTGCATGAACAAGAACATGCTGCGCGATCGCGTCACCGCCTTGCGCGAAACCACGATGTTCGAGCCGCGTTCGTTGCGCCACTTCATCAGCGGCGTGCGCGTCCTGGAGGTGCAGGGAGACCACATCGTCGCCCAGGCCAACTTCGCCGTGATGGAGTCGCTGTCCGACCGGGAACCCACCTTGAACATGGTCGGCCGCTATCTGGACGTGCTGCGCGCGACGCCCGAAGGCCTGGCATTCAGCCGCCGCGACTGCGTGTACGACAACTACCGCGTTCGCACCTCGCTCATCGTCCCCATCTGAATCCGCCTCGAGGATAACTATCATGACCTGTTCCGACTCTGCCGTGCCGGACGCGCCCGCGGCGGCTCCCATCCATATCGAGCGCCGCTGGCCCAAGGAAGGCTATACGCGCATTCCCAACTGGGTCTACACGGATCCGGCCATCTTCCAAAAGGAAATGGACGTGTTCTTCGGCGGTAAGACCTGGAACTACGTAGGCCTGGAGTGCGAAGTGCCTGAAGTCGGTTGCTACAAGCGCAACTGGATCGGCAACCGCCCCGTGGTCATGGTGCGCAACGCGGAAGGCGAGATCAACGTGCTGGAGAACCGCTGCGCGCACCGCGGCGCGCAGATCTGCTGGCAGAACACCGGCAAGGTGGAGGATTTCACCTGCCCCTACCACCAGTGGAACTACGACCTGAATGGCAATCTGCAAGGCGTGCCATTTCGGCGCGGCGCGATGGGCAAGGGCGGCATGCCGCGAGACTTCGACCCCAAGCAGAACGGCATCCGCAAGCTGCGCAGCGTGAACCGGGGCGGTTCGATCTGGGCCACCTTTGCCGAGGACGCACCCAGCTTCGAGGACTATTGCGGCCCGGAAGTGCTGGCCGAGATCGACCATATGCTGCCGGGCAAGCCGCTCAAGCTGCTGGGCTACAGCCGCCAGTTGATTCCCAGCAACTGGAAAATGTACCTGGAGAACCTGAAGGACCCGTACCACGCCACGCTGCTGCACACCTTCTACATCACCTTCGGCCTGTGGCGCGCGGATTCCAAGTCCGAGTGCATCCCCACGGGCGGCGGCGCGCACAGCGTGATGGTGTCGCACAACGAGGGCAAGAAAAAGACCGAGGCCACCACGGAAATGAGCCGTTTCCGCGATGACCTGGAACTGCTGGACCTGGAAACCGTGACCCCGCGCGCCGAGTTCAACCGCGGCCGGGTGGGCGGCGCCTGGGTTTTCCCGGCCGCGCAGTTCGGCATCCAGGCCAATTCGCTCAAGACCCGCCACGTCATTCCGCGCAGTCCCACCGAGCATGAGCTGGTGTTCACCTATTACGGCTACGAGGATGACGATGAGGAAATGACCCGTCTGCGCCTGAAGCACGCCAACCTGCTGGGTCCGGCCGGCTTCGTGTCGATGGACGACAGCGAAATGCTGAACCAGGTCCAGATCGGCGTCACCGGCTATCCGGAAGAGCGCGGCATCATCGAGATGGGTGGTCGGGATACCGAGCCCGCCGATTACATGGTGACCGAGGTGTTGATCCGCTCCTTCTATGACTATTACCGCAAGGCGATGGGGTTGTAAGCATGGATACCTGGAAACCTGTTGCGATGGTGTCGGATATTTCCGCCGACACCGGCACCCTGCGCGTGGTGCATGAAGGCGAAGGCGTTTGCCTTTACAACCTGCAGGGCGATATCTGTGCTACCCAGGATCGCTGTCCGCATGGCAACGCCAGCCTGGCCGACGGTTACCTGGAGGATGGCACCATCGAGTGCCCGCTCCACCAGGGTGTCTTCGACATCCGCACGGGCAAGCCGCAATGCCCGCCGGTCACGACCGACCTGCGCCGCTACGAGGTGCGGGTGGAAGCGGGCACTGTCTACCTCAAGGCGGAAGCCGCATGAGCCGGCCGGCCCTCCCCATGGGCGAGCTCCGCGATGCGCAGCATGAAAGCGGCGCGGCGAAGGCCGGCGCCATTGTCGTGGTCGGTGCAGGCCAGGCGGGTGGCTGGGCTGCGACGACCTTGCGCGAACGTGGTTATGAAGGTCGCATCGTGCTGCTGGGCGACGAACCGCACGCGCCTTACGAACGCCCGCCCCTGAGCAAGGCGGTGCTGGGCGGCCAGGCCGTGGCGGAAAGTACCGAGCTTTTTTCGGCCGAGCGGCTGGCGTCGCTGCGCATCGAGTTCCAACCTGGCGTGGCGGCGGCGCGGCTGCGCGTGGCCGACAAGCAGGTGGATACCTCGCATGGCGGCGTCGTTCCCTATGACAAGCTGATCCTGTGCACGGGGGGCAGGCCGATCGTGCCCGCGTTGCCGGGCGTCGGCACGCCCGGCGTGCATGTGCTGCGTACCCGTGGCGATGCGCTGCGCTTGCGCGCCACTCTGGGGCCGGGCCGGCGTCTGGTCGTGGTGGGCGGCGGCTGGATCGGACTGGAGGTGGCGGCGACGGCGCGCCAGTCGGGCAGTGCGGTGACGGTGCTGGAGCAAGGGCCGCGCTTGTGCGCGCGCAGCGTGCAACCAGGCGTGTCGGCGCATCTGGCCGCGCTGCATGCGGCGCACGGCGTGGATGTGCGGCTGAATACCGGATTGCGCGCGGTGCTGGCACAGGCGGACGGCCGTCCGGTGGCGGAACTGGCCGATGGCACGCGCTTGGACGCAGATGCGATTGTCTTGGGCGTGGGCCTGCAGGCCAATGACGAACTGGCGCGCGAGGCTGGCATCGCTTGCGAGCGCGGTGTGCTGGTCGATGCGTATTGCCGGGCATCCGTGCCGGACGTGTACGCCGCGGGCGACGTAGCGGTGCTGGCGACCGAGGGCGGGCATGCGCGGATGGAGTCCTGGCAGAACGCGCAGGACCAGGGCATGGCCGCAGCCTTGTCTGCATTGGGGCAGGGCGAGCCTTATGCACCGACCGGCGCCGTCTGGTCGGAACAGTATGACGCCATGGTGCAGATCGTGGGCTTCTCGGCCTTGGCGTGCAGCGAAGTACTGCGGCCCCAGGCCGGAAGCCGCGGTTTGCTGTCGGTCGCGTTGGACGCCAGCGGTCGTGTCGTGGCTGGCGTGGCGGTGGACGCGGCGCGGGATTTCCGCCAGCTGCGTAAGTGGATCGCGCAGCGCGCGGCCCTGGACCCGGCGTTGTTGCAGCGGCCGGACGTGCCGCTGGCCAACGCGCAGATCGGATGAGGACCCAAATGGAAAACCCGGTTTTGCTCATGCAGGCCAAGGTGGCCTGTGAAGCGGTGGTGCTGGAATTCTTTCACGCGCTGGATACGCGGCGCCACGAGGCTGCCGCCGCGTTGATGGCCGAGGACGGCGTCTGGCAGCGCCAAGGGCGCCGGCTCGCGGGCCGGGCGGAAATACTGGAAGCTTTAAATGCCCGCGCCGCCGAACGCAGCACCTGCCACATCATCACCAACCTGCGCATGATCGATCTGGCCGGTGCGCGCGCCACGGTCGGCTACTTCCTGACCGCCTATGAAAGCGTGCCGCAGGAACATGGCGGCGCGCCGCGCCTGGTGTCCATCCGCGAATGCCAGGACGTGCTGGCGGAGACGGACAGCGGATGGCGCCTGGCCGACAAGCGCAGCCGCCGCCACCTTCCGCCCGAACCGATTTAACCCAACGCGCCCGAATCATTCAAAAAGCAGCGGGCGCGTCCCTAGCATTCCTCAGGAGACAAACAGTGAAACCCTCAAGAATCTTGCATTGCATGCTGGCGGCCGCCTGTGCGGCCGTCGTGTCTGGCGCCCAGGCGCAGCAGCCCGATTGGCCTGCCCATCCGATCACGCTGGTGGTGCCGTTCGCCGCCGGCGGCGGGGGCGACACGCTGGCGCGCCTGGTCGCAGAGCCGCTGTCGCGCGAACTGGGGCAGTCCATCATTGTCGAGAACCGTCCAGGCGCGGGCGGCAACATCGGCACCTCGATCGCGGCGCGCGCCAAGCCCGACGGGTACACGCTGTCTTACGGCACCAACGGCACGCAGGCCACCAACCACTGGCTATACAAGTCGCCGGGCTATGCGCCATCCGATTTCGAGCCGATCTCGCGCTTTACCGTCATCGCGGCAGCGCTGGTCGTCAATGCCTCGGACGAGCGCTTCAAGACCTTGGCGCAACTGCTGGCCTACGCCAAGGCCAATCCGGGCGAACTGACCTGCGGGTCCGCCGGCAATGGCACGTCCTCGCACCTGGCCTGTGAACTGTTGAACCAGATGGCGGGTACGAAGGTAATGCACATCCCCTACAAGGGCGGCGGCGCGGCCATGACCGATCTGCTGGGCGGACGCATTTCGTTCATGATCGACGTGATGCCCAACGTGTCCGGGCAGATTGCTGCGGGCAAGCTGCGGGCCCTGGGCGTGACGACGCCGGAGCGCGTGGCGTCCAATCCGGACATACCCACGATCAGCGAAGCGGGCGTGAAGGGGTATGAATTCTTCGCCTGGGACGGCTTGTATGCGCCCAAGGGCACGCCGGTCGCGGTGCTGGACAAGCTGAATGCCGCCGTCAACCGCGCGCTGCAGCAGCCCGAGGTACGCAAGATGCTGGAGTCGCGCGGCGCCATCCCTTCGCCCACGACGCGTCAGTCGCTGGCGGAATTTGGCGCGGAAGAGTACGCGCGCCTGGGCAAGGTGGTGAAGGTGGCTGGCGCGTCGATCGATTGAGTGGTTGAGGCCTTTGCGGACAGGACCGGCGGCAAGTGCCGCCGGCCTTTCTTTTAGCGGAGCACGCGAGCCGCTACCAGGCCATGCGCAAGCGCCCCAGCGCAGGCAAGGCCCCGACCGTCGCCGCGAGGCCGCCCGGAGGCGGCGCGGCTTCGTTGTCCGCCACGCGCCCGTCCGGATCGAGGAAGTCGCTGAGTACGTCGTCGCGCAGCCGTATGAAGCGGGGATCGCTGCGGTTGCGGGGATGGGGCAGGTCTACGTCGACGATGCGGCGGATGCGGCCCGGGCGAGGCTGCATCACCACCACGCGGTCACCCAGGAAGACGGCTTCCTCCACGTCGTGAGTGACCAGCACCATGGTGATCTGTTCTTGCTGCCAGATGCGTTGCAACTCGTTCTGCAAGCGCGAACGCGTCAATGCGTCCAGGGCACCAAGGGGCTCGTCCAGTAGCAGCACGCGCGGACGATTGACCAGGCCGCGCGCGATCGCCACGCGCTGCGCCATGCCGCCCGAAATCTGGTGGGGGTAGGATTTCTCGAATCCCTGCAAACCGACCAAGGCAATGTGTGCGGCCACCAACTCCCGCTTTTCCGCTTTTGACAGGGGCGCGTTGCGCAGCGCGGTGGCGATATTGCGCTCCACGTTGAGCCAGGGAAACAGACGATGGTCCTGGAATACGATGCCACGGTCCAGGCCCGCGCCGCGCACCGGTTTGCCGTCCAGGAGAATCTGGCCGGCGTAGTCGTCGTCCAGCCCCAGTATCAGGCGCAGCAGCGTGGACTTTCCACAGCCGCTGGCTCCCACGATGCTGACGAATTGCCCGGGGGGCACGTCGAGATTGATGTCCTGCAGGACGTGCAGCGCCTGCGCGCTTCCGTCGGGGCCGGCGTAGCGCTTTTCCACGCCGCGTATGTTCAATTCCTTGCCGAAAGTACCAGTCATTCCTTGCTTTCTCCCTCAGGCGGCGCCGTAGCGGTGCCGCGCCAGCCGGCGCTCCAGCGCGCGGGCCAATGCGTTCATGGACCAGCCGACCAGGCCGATCACGAACATGCCGAAGATCACCAGATCCATCTGGAAGTGTTCGCTGCCTTCGATCAGGGTGTTGCCTATGCCGTGGCCGGCCACCAGCAGGTATTCGGCGCCTATCGTTGCCAGCCAGGAGTAGATCAACGCCAGGTAGACGCCGGTGAAGATCGAAGGCGCGGCCGATGGCAGCACCACGTGCAGCAGCGTCTGCCAGCGCGTATAGCCGAACACCCGGGCGACTTCCAGCAGCGTGGTCGGGGTGCTGCGTATGCCGTCGCAGGTGTTGACGACGACGGGTACCAAGGCTGCCAGAGACAGGAACGTCACTTTGGCCACGTCGCCCAGGCCGAACCAGACCGAGATGAGCGGAATCCAGGCAAACAGCGAGATCTGTTTGAAAGTGTTGAAACTGGGGCCGACGATGCGGTTGAACAACGGCAGCAGCCCGAGCAGCGCGCCCAGTATGAGGCCGAGCGCGGTGCCTATGGCAAAGCCGGTGAACTCCCGCGCCAGGCTGGCGCTCAGCGCGCGCCACAACCGGCCCGAAGATATCTGGCTGGCGGCGGTGTCCAGCACTTTTCCCGGCGACACCAGCAAGGGCGTGGAAACCCAGTCCAGCCGCGCCAGCGCCCACCACGCCAGGATCGCGGCGGCGGGTAGCACCAGGCCGCGCCATCGGGCCCGCAGCCAGGCGTGGAGAGCACCAGCCTTGGGAAACGAGCGTGTCTGTGCCGTCGTCATGCGTGGACTCCGGTGGACGCCGTGCCCAGGCGGGTCGCGGCCTGTCCGCCGCCTGCGCGGGCTTCGGCCACGTCCAGCAGCTTGTCGATGGCATAGCCGATGGCGCCCACCACGATCACCGCCGCCATGACCAGATCCAGCTGGAACAGTTGCCGGCCGTAGACGATCAAGTAACCCAGCCCTTCGCTGGACGCGACCAGCTCCACCACGACCAGCGACAGCCAGGCTTTGGTGAAACCCAGGCGCAGGCCCGTGAACAGCGTGGGCAAGGCGTGCGGCAGCACCACTTCCAGCACTTGCTGTCGGCGTGTGTAGCCGTAGACGCGGGCCACCTCCAGCAGGCTGGCCGGTGTCTGGCGGAATCCCTGCAGGGTGTTCAGCGTGACGGGTACCAGCGCCGCCTTGGCGATCAGGATGTACTTCAGCGGTTCGCCTATGCCGACCAGCAGCAGCACAAAGGGCAGCCAGGCCAACACGGGAATCTGCACCAGCGCGTTGAAGGTGGGCAGGATGTAGGCTTCCAGTGGCCGCCACAGGCCCATGGCGGCGCCCAGCGCCAATCCCAGCAGGCTGCCGGCCGCAAAGCCGACCAGCACGCGCTGCATGCTGGCCTGCACGTTGAGCCAGAGGTCTCCGCTGCTGTAGAGATCCTGCAAGGTAAGCCAGACGAAATGGGGGGACGGCAGCACCTGCGGCGAAATCCAGCCCCGGGACGCACCGAGTTGCCAAAGGGCGAGCAAGCCCAGGGGCAGCAGCCAGGGCAGCAGGCGATTGCCGGCGCTGCGCAGCAGAGCGAGAGGCGGGCGGGTTGCGCGGTGATGCGTGGAGGGAAACGGCGCGCTCAGGGTGTTGCCGGACATGACGGCTCCTTATCGCGCCACTGCGGCGCTTGCCTGGCGTTCGCCGGACGCGGGCTGGCCTTGCGCATTGAATGCCGTCCAGCGGGTGGAAAGATTGGCCTTTTGCAGCGCGGTATTGAGGTAGCGCGGCTCGAACCAGCCCTCCACGCTGACGGGGCGGCGGATCAGCTTCAGTTTCAGCGCGTCGTCCGCCACCGCCTGGTAGCGCGAGGCCAGGAACTCGTCCAGTAGCGGCGAGTTGCGCACGGCCAGCACTTCGCCATCGAATTCCGCCTGCCAGGAGGCATAAGGCGTGCCGCTGCGCGCCCAGATCTTGAAGAGAGCGTCGCGGTTCTGCTCGTCGGAGGCCCATTGCGCGGCGCGCACGAACACGTCGACCACGCGTTGCACGGCTTCGGGATTCTCTTTTTCGAAGTCTTCGCGCACGAGCAAGGACGCCTGGCGCGTGAACGAGGGATCCTGACCCTTGGTGGAATAGATGATGCGTGCCAGGCCCTGGTCGCGAAGCTTGAAGTATTCGTACCCGCCGAAAGCAGCATCCACTCCATTTGAGACCAGCGCCGCTTGCGCGCTGCCGGTGTCGAGGTTGACCCCCTTGATGTCGCGTTCGGTCAGCTGGCGCGAGGCCAGTACGTTGATGGCGACCAGATGGCCGTTGGTGCCGCGGAAGATCGACACTTTACGGTCCTTCAGGTCGTCCAGCGACTGCAATGCGGAATCTTTGGGCGTGGATACGTACAAGTTGTTGCGCACGCCGCTGCCAAGCAGGATGCGGGTCTTCAGGCCATTGGATCGGCCCACCACGGACGGCAGGTCGCCCTGGTAGGCGAAGTCGATCTGCTTGTTGGAGAGCGCTTCATTCACAGCGGGCCCCGCGCCCTTGAAGAACAGCCACTGCACCTCGGTGCCGGTGCCTTGGAAGGCCTCCTCCAGCCAATTGTTGGCGCGCGCGACGCCACCGGGAGATCCGCCCCAGGTGATGGGATCGCCGCCGCCGGCCGTCGCCACGCCAATGCGGACTACGTTGGGCGCGGCCAAGGAGGAGATGCTGACGGCGCACAAGGCAGCGCCCAGCAACAGGCGTGAAATCAGGCTGCGGGAAGAGAGCAGGGTGCGCATGGTCGTTCCGTAAGATGGTGATGGGTTACAGGCCCGCTGCCGACGCGCGCCGGCAGCGGGCAGGACAGTCCACTCGCCGGCTTGCGCCGGCGAGGATCGGTGTGGAGTTACTGGTTTGGCGGAAAGCTCAGGCGGCGCGTTTCTGGGGCTGGGCCTGCAGCTTCTGTTCGATGCGAGTGCCCTTGAAGAATTCGCTGTTCGCCTGCGTGTAGAAGCGGTAAGGGTTGTCGAAGACCAGCGCCTTGAAGTCCTCCGCGGTGATCACCCCGTCTTCGACCAAGTCCCAGCTTTCGGCCAGCGGCTCGGTCAGGTCGGGCACGTCCCAATGGCCGACGTCGGACGACCAGATTGCATTGAGCTTGGTGTGCAGCGGGTTGGCGCGGTCGTTGAAAGCGGCGCCTATGTTGCGGTCATCCGCTTCGGAACCGAAGTAGAAGCTGTCCACCCAGCGCTTGCGGATGTCCTCCACGCTTTCGATGCCGGCCGCGGCGAAGTCGTCGAGCTCGTCGCCCTCGGGCTCGCGGCTATGGTGCAGCGCCGACAGGCCCAGGCTGTCGCGCAGCAGGGTCTGCTTGTTGAGTTCGCGCCCGTTCAGCAATTCGGCGCCATAGCGCTCGAACAGGTCCGCCAGCAGCTCCACGTCCGCGTTGGCAGGGTTGTACTGCTGCACGGCGTTGCGGTTGCGCTTTTCCCAGCGGTCCACCAAGTGCGCATACACGTGCGCGCCCCAATCGGCTCCGCCCTCCAGCAGGGCTACGCGCAGATCCGGGAACCGCCGGGTCACGCCACCGAAGAACAGCGCCTTGGCGAAGGCCTGGGAACCATCGGCGAAGTGGCCGATATGGTTGAACATGTAATTGCTGATGGAGTGGCGACCAGTCCAGCCCTGGCTGCCGTAATGGGTCGCCAGCGGTACGCCCAGCTCTACTACCTTGGCCCAGAACGGGTCGTAGTCGTATTCGCTGTCCAGCCCGAAGAAATCCACGTAGGACGCATGCCGCGCGATTTCCGGATATTCGGAAGCGGGGTACTTGTCGGCGATGGCCTTGATCGGCCGGCGAACGCCGCCCGGAATGTTGGCCACTTTCAGCCCGAGCGTTTTGACGGCGAACTCGAGTTCCTCGATGGCTTCCTGCGGCGTATGCAGCGGAATTCCGGCCACCGGCGTCAGGCGGTCGCTGTACTTGCGGTACTGGTCCGCATGGAAATGGTTGATTGCGCGGTGCAGCGGCTGGCGGTATTCGTCGCCTGCGCCCAGCGGCGCCAGCACGTCGTTGGGAAACAGGATGGAGTAGTCCGAACCCTGTTCCTCCAGGCGTTCATACAGCAGTTCCGGCAAGGTGACCGTAGCCAGATCCAGCGTGTTGCGCGTAACCCGCGCCCACCACGGCGAACGCAGCGTACGGTTGTATTGCCGCTCTGCCGGGGTTTGCTGGTACCAGTCCTTGCCCTGGGATTTGGTGGCGAAGCGCGATCCCTGCGTCTTGCGCAGCACGTCCACGAGCTTGGACCCGCCGTAATGCTGGATGTAGTCCTCCAGAACGGGGGCATAGTCGTTGACGTGTACGTCGGTATCGATCACGGGATAGTCCAGCTTCGCCTTGATGGCGGCGGAGCGGGAAGCCTGGGTACGGTGCAGCCGGTCGTTCATGCGGGTCTCCGAGAGTGAAACGGACGCGGCGCCTTGCGGGGTCGGCAAGGCCGGCGCGGACAGGTCACAGTACGGGAGACGGGCGCTGGGCCAAACGACCGATTCGCAATTTCTATCTGAGTGATGTGCTTATGAACGGCACGCCGGGGACGGAGACTTCAGTTCGAGGCCTGCTTGGAGAAATCCCCCCGCTCCAGAACGAAGCTGGTTGCCACGCCGAATACCACGCCCCAGAAAGGGGCGCCGATGCCAAACAGGGGCAGGCCGCCCAGCGTCACGAGGAAAGCGACCAGGGCGCCAAGCGTGAAGTGTTGGCGGAACGCGGTATGGAAGGCGCCTTGCAGAATGCGCAAGAGCGCCAGCCCCGCAAGCGTTGCCACGAAGGCTGTGGGCGTGGCCAGCAGCGCTTGCGTGACCAAGGGCGAGAACAGCCCGAACACGATCACCATCACTCCCAGGAAGATCGCGGCAAGCCAGTGCCGCGATGCGTTGGCGCCCGAGGCGATGATGGCGTTCGACGGGCCGGCCAGACAGGTGGACACGCAGCCCAGGCAAGCGGTCAGCGCCGAGAACACCCCACAGGCATTGGTGATGGCATTGACCGGAGGCCGGTGCAGCGAATTGCGCAGCACGGCTATGCCCTGCGCGTTCTGTACCGCGATCACGGTAACGGCCAGAGGCAGGACCAGCTCGAATGCTGCGGCCCAGGAGAACGCAGGCGCGTGGAACTGGGGGCTGGCGACCGAGGTCGCCAGGGTGATGTGTTCCAGGGCGGGCGCTCTGCCCATGATGACCAGCGCGCACACACCGGCGATCAAGGCGCCAATGATGGGCGACAGCCTTTTTTGCACTGCCGGGAAGAACGAGACCAGGAAGAATGTGGCGGTCATTGCGCCGGCGAGCCAGGGATCGGAAGCAAATGAGCGAATCCAGTCCAGCGCGAAACTGAGGAAAACCCCGGCGACCATGCCCATGACGATGGGCATGGGTATGCGGTCCATGATGGTGCCCACCCATCCTGTGAGTCCCAGCACCAGCATGAGCGCCGCGGTTAGCAGATAGGCGCCGATGACCTCGGAGAAGGGCAGATGCTGCAGGGCGCTGGCCACGAGCACCGCGCCGGGAATGGTCCAGAGAAAGGCTAGCGGTTGCCGGTAGATGGCCGACATCACGATGGTAAGAATGCCGTTGAGCACGAAAGCCGCGAAGATCCATGAGGCCAGGTCGGCCTGGCTGAGGCCGCCCTTTACGCCTGCGCTCAGGATGATGGCGACGGGGGCGGATGCGGAGAACAGGAACGCGACAAAGGCGTTCGTCAGTTCGGTCGCGGGGAACGAGGATGGGGAGGCTGGAATCGCGTTTTGCTCAGCCATGGGTCCGCCCGCAAGTGAGTGGGTCACGACTGCTGAAGAAGAGGAAGAATGATTCGGGCGTCATTGCGGATCCGCTTTGCGTATTGGGCAGTTGGCCATGCTGTTCCCGGCGTCTCGCCGAGCCCTGCAATCATAGCCGGCTCCTGGCCGATGCTTGCGGGCTGGCGCGGGATCTGGCGGGGCGGACCTGCGGGGCGGGTACACGGTACCTGGGCATCGCGATCTCCGCGGTCATCCGAGGCGGCTGAAACGATCCCTGCCCAGGCCTGCGCCCAGCTGTCCGCTTTTACGCTGTCCTGTTTCGGGAGGCGCATATCACAGGCCGAATCTTCTGCTTGGCGTTCGTGGCGGGCGCGGGGCTGGTCCAGTTGTCATCGCGGCTTCCAGGTGCCGGCATCTGCGGGGGGCTTGCGGTTCTAGGCATGATTGCGCTTGCCGCGGGCCTGCGCTTGCAGCGGCGCATCTTGCGGCTGCTCGCAAGCCTGACGCTGGGCTTTTGCGCGGGGCTGCTCAACGCCAGTGTGCTGGCACAGTTCCGGCTGGACGATGCGCTGTCCGACGAACACCAGGATGCCGTGTCGCGCCTGGTCGTGCGCGTGGCCGGGCTGCCTCAAGGCGACGCGCGCGGCCAGCGTTTCGTGGCCGAACTGGCCGAGCCCGCGCCGCCCGGCATCCCGTCGCGCATCCAGGTGGCCTGGCAGGCGCCGCCCGGCCCGCATTCCGCGCTTCCATTGCTGATACCGGGCCAGGTGTGGCGCATGGCGGTGGTGCTACGGCGTCCGCACGGCCTGTTGAACCCGGCGGGCCCGGATACGGAAGGACGCATGTTCGCGCAAGGGATACGCGCGACGGGCACGGTGCGGGGGCAGCCCAGGCTGCTTGAGGACCGGCCTTGGGCGACGCCTGGCATTGCAATAGAGCGGGCACGCCATCGCGTGCGCGAGGGGTTGCGCGCCGCCCTGGGCGAACATCGCTATGCGCCGGTGATGATCGCGCTGGCGATTGGGGACCAGGCTGGCGTGGCGCGTGAAGACTGGCGCCTGTTCAATCGCAGCGGCATCACGCATCTGGTGTCGATCAGCGGCATGCACGTGACGTTGATCGCGGGCATCGCCGGGTTGCTGGTGGCGGCGTTGTGGCGGCGGGCTCGGTGGCGGGGCGGCGCGCTGGCCGAACATGTGCCTGCGCGTGTCGCGGGCGGCGCGGCGGCCGCGGCCGTGGCGCTGCTGTACTGCCTCTTGGCCGGGTGGGGCGTGCCGGCGCGGCGCACCTTCTTCATGTTGTCGGTCGTGCTGGCGGCGGCGATGTCGCGCCTGCCGCTGTCGGCGGATCGCGTGTTGGTCTGCGCGGCGGCGGTGGTGGTGGCGCTGGACCCCTGGGCGCCGGTGTCGGCGGGCTTTTGGTTGTCGTTCGGCGCGGTGGCTGTGCTGCTGCGTATCGCGCAACTGCCCGTGGATCCCGAGGCGGGGTGGGTCCGGCGTTGCGCAGCCAGGCTGTCGCAGGCGGCGCGCCTGCAATTGATGGTGACGCTGGGCCTTACGCCGTTGCTGGCATTCCTGGTGCACCAGGTATCTATTGGGTCGCCGTTGGCAAATGCGGTGGCCATACCCGTCGTGACCTTTGTGGTGACGCCGCTGGCATTGCTGTGCGCGGCGCTGTCGGTAGTGCCGGGCGCGCAGCCGCTGGGCTCCTTCGCCGGCCAGGCAGGGCTGCAGGCGTTCGATCTCACCATGGCGCCCGTCGCATGGGTGGGCAATGCCGCCTGGGCCAGTGTGCCGGTGGCGGCGGCGCCGTGGCCATGGCTATTGCTGGCGGTGGCGGGCATGGCCTGGGCGTTGCAGGTGCGGGGCTGGCCGGGCAGGCGCTTGGGATGGGTCTGCATGCTGCCGCTGTTGTGCTGGCGCCCTGACCGGCCCGAGCCGGGGCATTGGCACATGAGCGCGCTGGACGTGGGGCAGGGCAGCGCCATTCTGGTGGAGACGGCCAGCCAGACGCTGCTGTTTGACGCGGGGCCGCGCCATTACGGCGGCAATGACGCCGGCGAGCGCGTGGTCGCGCCGTTCCTGCTGGCCCGTGGCGTCCGGCAACTGGATGTGCTGGTGCTGTCGCACGCCGACCTGGATCATGTCGGAGGGCTGCGCTCGGTGCTGGCCGCTGTTTCCGCGCAGCGCAGCTACGCGTCCTTCGATTTGGACGCCTTCTTGCGCCGTGATGTCCGGGTCTGGCCGGGAGCGGGAAACAGTCTGCCGCCGCTGCCGGATGATAGACGGCCATGCTTGCGCGGTGACCATTGGGAGGTGGACGGCGTGGCCTTCACCTTCCTGCATCCCGCCGCCACTGCTGGCAAGGCCGGGCAGGATCGCAACGCGGATAGCTGTGTACTGCTGGTGCAAGGGGCGTCGCATTCCCTGCTGTTGACCGGGGACGTGGGGGTCGCGCAGGAACGCGAGCTGGCTCCCGAACTGCCACGGATCGATGTGGTGATGGCGCCGCATCATGGATCGGCGTCGTCCTCGGGCAGGGATTTGGTGTCGGCCGTGGCCGCCAGCCATGTGATTGCGCAGGCGGGCCACCTGAACCGCTTCCGCCATCCCGCACGCGCGGTTGAGCTGCGATGGACGCGGGCCGGCGCGACCTTCTGGCGCAGCGACCGCGATGGCGCGGTGATGGCGCGTTCAGGTCCCGATGGCTTGGAAGTCCGGGCGGAGCGCGAACGCGGACGGCGGTATTGGCATGGACGCTGAGGCCGGTCCTGTGCGGTCTATTTCGCGCCCAGGACTATCCCGTCCCGGATCTGCCGGAAGTCGGGGAGAGCGGCCGGCAGAGCGTCGCTTGCCGTCGTGCAGCGCATGGCGACGCGCAGCGTGGCCGTGTCCAGCAGCGCGTTGTACTCCAGCAGATGCACGCCATCCGGTCCGATACCGGCTGCAGCGACGTAGTCGACGCCTTTGGCGCCCTGAAGTTCGAAGGTGCTGCGGTGATCGAGCGACTGGCCCTGAGCCGCAAGGATGGTCTCGGCCGCCGCCAGCCGCTCGGCGGCCGATGGCGGCGCTTCGGCGCCAGGATGCGTCTTCAGCGACTTGCGCGGGGCGTTGAAACCGACACTGCATAAATAGCCGGCTGCGTCCGCAGTGTGTGGCCCGCCGCTGCGTTGGCCGATACGCACCAGCACGTCGAATTCATCGGACTTGCCGCTGCCCAGGACGCGGTAAGACCTCGGCACGTTTACGCCAAAGCCGCTACCCGGGTGGGTGTAGCGGCGCTCTGTTTCGTCCGGGGCGTCATCCGTTAACTGGAACCGCACCGGCAGCATCAGGATTTCCCGCTCTGCCTGCATGTCACTGGTGAACGCGGGCAGCGGGCTGGCGCGACGGACCATGTTGGCTGTCGCTTTGTCCACGGCCACGTATCCCGAGGAACTGGCCAATTCCACCGAGTCGATCTTGCCGTCCCGCATGACGATGAGGCGCAGGCGCAGGCTAAGCGGGCCGTCGAGCTCGTACGCTTCCTTGGGCATTTCCAGGTGATGCTGCAGTTTGCGCATCGCGCCGGCCGTCCATTCGGCGCGGTTGGCTGGCGCCGCGGCCGTGGCCGTGGCCGCGCACAGCATGATCGCGGCCGTGGTGCAAGCGCGTAGCGGCCATTCCATGGGGCAAGTCTCCTGGGTAAGCGGCGCCCGCCGGCCGGGCGCACCGGCGCAGCATAACCCGGGCGCACGCCAGGTTTCAGGCCCGTCCCTGCGCCAGTTCGTCGAACAGCAGGTCGCCGCCCATCTGTCCGCCCTTGAGCATCAGTTCGATGCCGTCGGTGACGGGATCGTCGCTGCGCGTCAGGCTGACCGTCACGCCCGGAGCGAGCACGCAGCGGAATGCCAGACCCCAGGCGCCCAGGGCCAGGGTGGCCTGGCTGGAGGTATCTCCACCCGCAATGCCGATGCGGGTCAGGCGCGTGCCGGCCCGAGCGCTGGCGCGCACAATGTCCGCCACCAGTTGGCCGGTGGCACGGGCGGTTGCCGCGGTCTGGTGTGCGGTGAGCGGCTGGGCCGGCCGGTCGGTATGCGCCAGCACGTTGCGCCCTTGCGCCAGCGCGGCGGTGGCTTGCCTGACTTGTTCGGCCGCATAGGCTGGATCCCGCAGCAGCCGTTCCGCCTGCAAAGGCTGGCGGTCGTATTGCCGGCACGCCGCGATCTGCCGGGCGGTGACGGGAGACAGGCTGCCGGCCACCGCCAGCACGGGGCCTGCCGCGGCAGGGAGGGAAGCGGTGGAGGCATGATCACGGCTTGTGGGCACGACGCGGGCCAGCGCCTGCTGCACGCTGCTGGGGCCGACCGCCAGCACGGGCAGGCACGAGGCGGCACGCCAGATAAGGCGCCCGATGATGGCGAGTTGTTCCTCATCGATCAGGTCGAACAGCAGCGGTCCATCGTTGGTCTCGATCACCTGGTCGACCCAGTCGTCCACCGCGGGCGCATCCGCCGCCTGGCGTACGCGAGGGTAGGCTGTGTGCGGTATCGAACGGATGTCGGCCAAGCCTTGCGCCGCCAGATGCAGGCGCAGGTCGGCCTCGTGCATGGGCGTGACCGGGTGCCTGCTCATGACCGGATGGCGGTCGATGCGGTGGATTTCCGGCGCGGAGCCCGCCCGCGCGTATAGCTGGGCGAAGCTGCAGTAACGGCCGATGCTGGGTTGCCCGCCGACGATGGGGACCAGTGGATTGGGCATGTGGCGGCGCAGTTCGTGCACGGCCGCGCCGATACTGCCTACGTGCGGCGCGCTGTCGAACGTGGAGCAGCATTTGTAATGCAGCACTCGGACGCCGGCGCGGGCCATGAATCGGCCGACGGCGGATAATTCAGTCCGCATCTCCGCTGGGGCCATGCCGCGCGCCGCGCCGGCGATGCCGATGGCGTCGAGCGCGCCCGCGCGTTGCAGCTGTTCCGTTGTTGGCACACCCAGGAAAAGCAGGCTGCGCAGGCCGGCTCGAGCCGTTTCCGCCAACGTGTCGGTGGCGCCCGTGAAGTCGTCGCCGTACCAGCCGATCTGCGGACGCGTCTCGTCGCGGGGCGTCGCGTTCATGCGCGGCCGCCGAAGCGTTCCATGGCGCGCCGCAGTTCAGGGGCATTGCGGGCATAGTCTTCCAGGCCTGCGCCTTCGCGCATGGCTTGCCAGGCCTGGCGGATGCTGAGCACGCCCGCGGCGGGACCGTCTGGGTGGGCCAGGATGCCGCCGCCGGACATGAAGAGCAGGTCGTCGCTTTGCACGGCTGCCCACGTGGCAGGCACGGTGCCAGCCCATTGGCCGGACGAAAACGCCGGCAGGACGGGATCGTCGATGCCGGGGGTCAGCGACGCCAGGCAGTCGCGCGCGGACGCGACGACCTCGGCGTCCTCTTGGGAGAACTTGCCCTGCAGGCCGTGCACGTGCATGTGGTCCACGCCGGCCAGGCGCCACAGCGTCTGATAGGCCTGGAAGCCCACGCCCAGCGCCGGGTGGCGCGACAGCGCGCCATATCCGTTGCGATGGCCGTGCAGCGCCAGCGGGGTGCTGCGGCGCAGGGTCTGGATGGCCGAGTAGCCGCAATGGTTCAGGCTGGCCATGACGCAAGTGCCGCCTTCGCGTTCGATCAGGTCGGCATGGCGGCGCATGGCGTCGGTTTCGTCGCTGATGTTGAAGGCCACCATCACCTGGCGGCCGGTGCGCTCGCGGTGCGCGCGCACCACCGCCATGACGGCGGCGACGCGTTGCGCCAGCGGCGCGTGCGCGGGGTTGGCGCAAACTTCGTCGTCCTTGATAAAGTCCACGCCCGCGGCGCACAGCTGGGCCGCCAGATGCGCGGTCTGTTCGGGCGACAGGCCCACGTTGGGCTTGATGATGGTGCCCACCAGCGGACCGCGCGCTACGCCCGTCAGTTGCCGCGTCCCGGCGATGCCGGCGCGCGGCATGTCGAACTGGGCGCGATAGTTGGCCGGCAGTTCCATGCTTTCCAGGCGCAAGCCGGTGACTTCGCCCAGGTCGTACAGATTGCCGCCCACCGTGGCCGCCAGCGTCGGCAAATTGGCGCCGACGTTGGCGACGGGAAACGAGATGCGCACCCGGGCGCGCCGGTAGAGACCGGGCATGCCGCCCGCTTGCCTCGCCAGCCAGGCGTTGGGCAGGCTGGGGACAGGGGTGGACTCCAGCGTCTCGATGGATTCGATCCGCGCGCGGGCGCGAGCGCGCAACTCATCGGTTTCGCCCTGCACCCGCGTGAAGGTGCCGCAGGATTGTTCGCCGGCCATGACCTCCGCGACGCCGGCGGGGTCCAACGGGGTTTCGATCAGGTAGGTGGCGCTAAACGATTGGGAATTCATGATGGCGGCTTGCGGCGTTATCGGTAAGGACGGGTCAGATCCGGCTCAGGTCGGGGAAAGGGCGAACGGGGTCCTTGCCGTCCCAGTCGCGCGCGCTGTCGCGGATCAGGTCGAACAGTCGGCCCTTGGGGCCGGCCACCTCGGACAGTTCGATAACGGTCCCGGGGTGGTACTCGGTGTCGAAGTAGATGAAGCGGCCTTTTTCGCCGACTTCGCCGCTCATCTTGGGCTTGAAGCCTTGCGCCAGCAGGCGTTCGAGGTCGGCGTCGTAGCTTTCGGTCCAGTAGGCCACGTGCTGCAGCCCGGTGCGGCCAGCCTGCAGGAAGTCTCGGTACATGGAAGGCACGTCATTGCGGGTCTGGATCAGCTCTACCTGCACATAGCCCGAATTGGCCAGCGCCACCGAGTTGTGCGGCTCGTGGCGGACGCCGTCGTACTGGTAATTGACGATGGGCACGCGCGGGTTGTAGTACCAGGGGCCGACGCCCAGCGTGGTGCTCCAGTAGTCCATGGCGGCTTCGATGTCGTGCACCACATAACCGAGTTGGCGGATCTCGCCCAGGAAACGACTCATGATGGATTCTTTGCGGATAGGGAGGATGGAAGGTTGCGGAGCGGGGCGGCCCGTGACGGGCCGCGAGGGCTCACAGGAAACCGATGGAAAACCAGGGGAAGGCGGCGACGACGACCAAGCCCACCAGCAGCGCGGCGATGTAGCCCCAGATAGGCCCTATGCCTTCGTTGGGATCGACACGGCTGATGGCGCAGGCGCCGTAGTAACCCACGCCGAAAGGCGGCGCGAACAGGCCGATGCCCATGGCGAAGATCACCACCATGGCGTAGTGCACTTCGTGCACGCCGGCCTGCGCCGCGATCGGGAACAGCAGCGGGCCAAACAGCACGATGGCGGGAATGCCCTCCAGCACGCTGCCCAGGATGATGAAGGCCACGATGGACACTGCCAGAAAGCCATAGCTGCCGCCGGGCATGCCGGCCATCAGGCGGGCCAGGTCGCCAGAGAATCCGGACTGGGTCAGTGCCCAGGCCATGGCGGTGGCGCAGCCCACGATCAGCATGATCGCGCCGGACAGCGAGGCGGTCTCGATCAGCATGGGCTTGAGCCGGCCCCAATCGAAGCGCCGGTAGATCAGCAGACCGACTATCGCGGAATACACGATGCCGATCGTCGAGACCTCTGTGGCGGTCGCCACGCCTTCGACCACGGCGGCTCGGATCACGAAGGGCAGGGCCACGGCGGGCAGGGCGATGACGAAGAAGCGTCCGATCTCCCGGGCGCTGAAGCGCTGGGCCAGCGTCAGGTCTTCCTTGCGGTAGCGCCACCACACCACCGAGCACAGCGCCAGCCCCAGCACCACGGCCGGCAGCAGCCCGCCCGTGAAGAGCGCGGCGATGGACACGCCCGTCACCGAACCGATGGTGATGAGCACGATAGACGGCGGGATGGTCTCGGTCTGCGCGCCCGTGGCGGACAACAAGGCGACCAGATCGCCTGGCTTGGCGCCGCGCTTCTGCATCTCCGGGAACAAGACCGGAGCGATGGCTGCCATGTCGGCGATCTTTGATCCCGAGATGCCGGATACTAGGTACATCGCGCCGATCAGCACATAGGACAATCCGCCGCGCACGTGTCCGAGCAGGCTGGCGAGGAACTGGATCATGGCGCGTGCCATGCCGGTCATTTCAATCAGCGAGCCCAGGAAGATAAATAGCGGCACCGCCAGCAGCATCAGGTGCGACATGCCCTCGTCCAGCCGGCCGACCATCACCACCATGGGCGTGTTTGTGGTCAGGGCCAGGTAGGAGAAGGTCGCCAGCGCGAATGAGAAGGCGATCGGCACGCCCGAAAATACCGTGGCGGCCACGATGCCCACGAAGAAGATCAGCAGGTTCAGTTTGCCCAGGGTGGCAAACAGCGGCTGCGCCACCCAGAACAGCGCAACCACCGCGGCCGCGCCGGCCAACGCCGCAAGCATCTGCGGTGCAGTCTGCGTGCGCAATAGGCGCAGCAGCGCGACCACTGCCATCAAGCCCATGCCCACGGGAATCGCGGCGGCGCGCCAGGCATTGCTCAGCTCCAGCGCGGGCGTGATGATGAAGTGTTCCTCGTGCGCATACTCCACGGCGGGCGCCAGAATCAACGCGAGGAAGGCGAGCGAGGCCGCCAGCGCGGCCGTTTCCAGCTGGGCGCGGCGCGCCGGGCTGACATTGTTGACGAGCGCGGTCATCCGCATGTGCTCGCCGCGACGCAAGGCAACCACGGCGCCCAGCATGGAAAGCCACAGGAACAGGATGGAGGCGAGCTCGTCGGACCAGACCAGCGGGCTGTGGAAGGCATAGCGCGCCACCACGCCCGCGAACAGCACGGCGATCTCCACCAGCACGATGGCCGCGGCCACGTGCTCGACGATGCCGCCCAGCAGAGCGTCGAGCGCGCCGGCGGCGCGGCGCAAGGGGTGGGCTGGGAGCGCCTGCGGCGCGGCGTGGGGAGCGGACAGGGAGGACATGGCGCGTCCTCAGGCCAGCTTGCCGACGGCCTGCTCCAGCAAGGTCCAGGCCTCGTTGCCGAAGCGCCCTTGCCATTCCTTGTAAAAGCCAGCGGCGCGCAATTGCTCGCGGAAGCTGTTGGCGGACGGTTGGTTGAACTGGAGCCCCTTGCCTTCCAGGTCCGACTGCACCGAAGCGTTGAGCTTCTTGATGTCTTCGCGCTGGGCCAGGCCAGCCTCGTTGATGCCGCGCGCCACGACCGTCTTCAGGTCTTGCGGCAAGCCCTCCCACATGCGGCCATTGGCGATGAACCAGTAGCCGTCCCAGATATGGTTGGTGAGCGAGCAGTATTTCTGCACTTCATAAAGCTTGGCCACCTGGATGATGGGCAGGGGATTCTCCTGAGCGTCCACCACCTTGGTCTGCAACGAGGAATAGACTTCGCTGAACTGCAGGCTGGCGGGGGCGGCGCCCAGACCCTTGAACATGGAGATCGGCAGAGAACTGACGGGTACGCGGATCTTCAGGCCCTCCATGTCGGCTGCCGACTTGACGGGCGCCTTGCTGCTGGTGGTCTGGCGAAAACCGTTGTCCCACATCTTCTCGAAGGCATAGAGCCGGCGCTGCGCGATGGCGGCGCGCACGTGGGCGCCGAGCGCGCCGTCCATGGCGCCCCATACCTGGTTGTAGTCCTTGAACGCGAAGCCCACGGCATTGATTGCCGCCACCGGCACCAGGGTCGCGATGACCAGCGCGGACGGCGTGAAGAAGTCGATGCCGCCCGAACGCACCTGGGCCAGCATGTCGGTGTCGCCGCCCAGTTGGTTGTTGGGGAAAATCTTGATGTCCACGCGCCCGTTGCTTTCCTTGAGGATGCGTTCCGCGGCTTCCTGCGCGCGGATGTTCAGCGGATGCGTGACCGGCAGGTTGTTGCCGTATTTGAGGGTGTAGTCGGCCGCGCGGGCGATCAGCGGGAAGCCCGCGCCCAGGGCGACGGCGGGTACCGCACAAAGGCGGCGCAGGGCACTACGGCGTGTCAGCAGCTTCATGGTTGTCTCCATAATCTTGGTTATGATGTTTTTTGATGTGCCACAAAAGCGCCAGTACCATGCGGCAGACTGGACAATAGTGAATCGTCGCCAATATCGTCAAACGCGATTAATGATGGATTTTGATGTGAATCGAACGCCTCCCGAACGTAAGCTGGCGCGCCTGGCCGATGTGGCGGAACGTGCTGGCGTGTCTACCGCCACGGCCGACCGGGTCCTGAATCGCCGGCCTGGCGTGCGCGCCAGCACGGCGCAAAAAGTCTTCAAAGCGGCCATCGAGCTGGACTATCTGCCGGAACAGGAGGTTCGAGCCGCCGCCGCGCCCGAGCCGCTGCGGCTGGTATTTCTGCTGCCGCGCGGCAGCAACCGCTACCTGCGCATGCTGGGCGATACGGTCAGCTATGCCCAGGAGCACTTTGCGCCGCTCAATGCCAGGTGCCAGGTGGAGTACGTCGAGAGCTTCAATCCCGACGCGCTTGCGCAAGCGCTGGCCAAGCACGGCAAGCGCGCGGACGGCATCGCGTTCATGGCGCTGGAGCATCCGACGGTGCGCGAGGCCGTCAACTCGCTGGCGCAGCAGGGCGTGCCGACGGTGACCTTGATATCCGACTTGGCCAATAGCGCGCGCGCGGCCTACGTGGGCCTGGACAACCGCGCCGCTGGCCGGACCGCCGGCTATCTGATTGCCCGCTTCATCGGTTCGAGGGCGGCGCATGTGGCGCTGATCGCGGGTTCGCGCCACTACCGGGCGCATGAAGAACGCGAGGGCGGCTTCCTGCAGCTGTACGCCGAGCAGTTCCAGGCCATGCAGGTGGTCGATTTGCGCGAAGGCTACGACGATGCGCAGCGAAACTACGAGCAGACCCGCCAATTGCTGGAGCAGTATCCGCAGCTGGCCGGCATCTACAACATCGGCGGCGCATCGGACGGCGTGGCGCGGGCGCTCAAGGAAGCCGGCCAGCAGCACCGGGTGGTCTTCATCGGGCACGGTCTCACGCCCGACACCCGCGCGCTGCTGATCGACGGCACCATGGATGCGGTCATCACGCAAAGCCCCATGGAAGCGCTGATGAGCTGCGTGCGCATCTTCTGCAACTTGCGCGACAAGCGCAGTCCGATGAACGGCGTGGAGCTGGCGCGCAGCCAGGTGATCTTCCGGGAGAACCTGCCCTAGGGCTGGCGGGGTCCGGAGTAACCCTGACTGCGCGGTCGTTATGCAAACTATGCATAAGGCGCACGGACCCGATCCCTATACTGCCTCGCATTCAGTCTGACGGCGCGGCGGTTGCAATGGATCTACGTTGGTTCCAGGATTTTCTGACCCTGGCGGAATGCGGGCAGTTCACCACGGCTGCAGAGCTGCGGCATGTGTCGCAATCGGCGTTCAGCCGGCGTATCCAGTCCCTGGAAACCTGGGCAGGCACGGCGCTGATAGACCGTAGCTGCTTCCCGCTGCGCCTGACGACGGCGGGAGAGCAGTTCCGCTCCAACGCCGCCGAGATCGTGCGCAAGGTGGTCGATGCCCGCGGCGAGGCCGGCGTGGCCAGCCACGAAGGCGCGGTCCTGCGGGTGGCAATGCCGCATTGCCTGGCGACCTCGCACTTCCCGGGTTGGTGCATTCGCTGGAAGGACGAAAGCGCGGTCGGTTCGTTGCGGCTGCACGTGGGCAATGTGCACGATTCGGTCGAGTGGCTGGCTGCCGGCGTCGTGGATCTGCTGGTCTGCTTTCGCCATGCGGCCGAAGACATACAACTGGATCCGCAAGCCTACATGCGCACCGGCATGGCGCCGGACGGCCTGCGCCTGTTCAGGCCCGCCGCGATGGACGTGGACGAAGCCGCTCTATACGCCAACGGCTCCGCCCAGCGCTATCCCTATGTGTCATACGCCCAGGGCGCGTATTTCCGGCGCCTGGTCGAATTGGCTTGCGGCGACCTGCTGCAGCGGCCCGTGCTCGAGCGCGTCTGCGAGACCGATTTCGTGGACGGCGCCCGCACGCTGGTCAGTGCGGGCGTCGGCTTGGCGTGGCTGCCGGACTCCAGCGCCAAGGCTTCGGTGGATGCCGGACAGATCGTTGCCATCAAGGACCGCCGCTGCGCGATTCCGATGCAGATCTGCATGTATGCGCGCCGCCAGGGACCGGCCCAGGAGCCGGTGGAGCGCGTGTTCAACCTGTATACCCAACGCTGACTGACGGCGGCCACAACTCCCGCGTTGGGCGGGCACGGGCGCGCTCGGCGGTGAATTCTGTGCAGCACCCCATAAGTACATGAATCCCAAGGAGAAAAGCATGACAATATCCATCAAGGCATCAATCGCAGCGTTCGCGATCGCAATGGCGGGCACCGCCGCGGCCCAGCAGCTCGACGGGACGCTGAAGAAGGTCGCGGATACCGGCACGATCACAATCGGCCATCGGGAGACCTCGATTCCGTTCTCCTACTATGACGGCAACCAGAAGCCCGTGGGCTATTCGATCGACATCTGCGAGCGCATCGTCAAGGCCGTGCAGGCGCGCCTGAACCGCAGCGATATCCAGGTGAAGTACCTGCCGGTCACCTCCGCCACGCGCATTCCGCTGATGGGCAACGGCACCATCGACCTGGAATGCGCCTCCACCTCCAACACGCTGGATCGCCAGCAGCAGGTGGCGTTCTCGGTTACCACTTTCGTGACCGGCAACCGCTTCCTCAGCCAGAAATCCGCCCAGCTGCGCAGCATCGACGATCTGAAGGGCAAAGTCGTGGCCTCGACTTCGGGAACCGCGAACATCCGCCAGATCAACGAGCTGAACGAGACGCGCGGGCTGGGCATGAGAATCGTGCCCGTGAAGGAGCACGCGGAAGGATTCCTGATGGTCGAGACGGGCCGCGCTTCCGCATTCGTGATGGACGACATCCTGCTCTATGGCCTGATCGCCAATGCGAAACAGCCCGACCGCTATCAGGTCTCGGAGGAATCCCTGTCGATCGAACCCTACGCCATCATGCTGCGCCGCGACGATCCGCAGTTCAAGGCGCTGGTGGACGACACCATCAAGGCCCTCTATGCCAGCGGGGAATTCGACGCGCTGTATGACCGCTGGTACCGCAGCCCGCTGCCGCCCAAGGGAATCAACCTGAACGTGGCAATGAGCGAAGCGCTCAAGCGCGTGGTGGCAAAGCCGACCGATTCGGGCGATCCGGCCGCCTACCGCTAGGCGCGCGACCCCGTTGCAATGCGCCGATGCGCGGCCCCAGCCAGGGGCCGGGACCGCGCGCGGCCTGATCATCGAGAAAAAGCATGGCATATCAATGGAACTGGGGCGTGCTGTTCGCTCCATCGCCCGACGGCGGGCACACCTATCTGCAGACCCTGCTGGACGGGCTGGGCGTGACGGTGAAGACCGCGGCGCTGGCGTGGCTGATCGCGCTGGCCATGGGCCTGGTCGTCGGCGTCGCGCGCACGCTGCCTTATCGCAAGGTGCAGGCGGCGGCAGCCGTCTATGTGGAAGTGTTCCGGAACATCCCCCTGATCGTGCAGATGTTCCTGTGGTACTTCGTCCTGCCGGAGCTGTTGCCGACCAGGGCCGGAGACTGGATCAAGCAGCTGCCGGACGCATCTTTCTACACGGCGGCGCTGGCTATCGGCATGTACATGTCGGCGCGCATCGGTGAGCAATTGCGCGCCGGCATCGAGGCCTTGCCGAAGGGGCAGCGCAACGCCGGCCTGGCGCTGGGTCTCACGCTGCCGCAGCTGTACTGGCATGTGCTTTTGCCCAATGCGCTGCGCACGGTCCTGCCGACCATGACGTCCGACTGCCTCAATACCATCAAGAACACCTCGGTGGCGCTGACGATCGGGCTGGCGGAGCTGACCGCCCAGGCCCACGCGATGCAGGAATTTTCGTTCCAGGTGTTCGAGGCCTTCCTGACCGCGACCATGGCCTATCTGGCGCTCAACCTGATTGTGATCGTGGTGATGCGGGCGCTCGAATACAAGCTGCGCATTCCGGGGCGCGCAGTCGGCGGGCGCGCGGCAAAAGGGGGCAGGGCATGACGGATTTCGACCTGCAAGCCATCGTCGACGCGTTGCCGTACCTGATCCTGTCGGGCCTGCGCTTTACCCTGCTGCTGACCTTCACGTCGACCGTGGGAGGCCTGCTGCTGGGCACCTTGCTGGCGATTGCGCGGCTCTACGGCGGCCGGCTGCTGGCCTGGCCAGCCACGGTGTATGTGAACCTGTTCCGCTCGCTGCCGCTGGTGCTGGTGATCTTCCTGATCTATTTCATCCTGCCCTACGCATTGCAGGCGGTTACGGGGGCTGAGCGGCCCATCGTGCTAGGCGCCATGGGGTCGGCCTTCATTACCTTCATCCTGTTCGAGGCCGCGTATTTCTCCGAGATCATCCGGGCAGGCGTGGGCAGCGTGGGGCACGGCCAGTATGCGGCGGGCAGCGCCCTGGGCCTCAGGCACGGACAGGTGCTGCGCAAGGTGATCCTGCCGCAGGCGTTTCGCAACATGCTGCCGGTGCTGCTGACGCAGGTGATCGTCATCTTCCAGGAAACGGCGCTGGTCTATGTCCTGTCGCTCACGGACTTCCTCGGGGCGGCGACCAAGATCGCGCAACGCGACAACCGCCTGGTCGAAATGTACATGCTGGTCGCGCTGGTGTTTTTCGTGATCTCGTTCACCGCCTCGCGCGGCGTGCGGGCGCTGCGTGCCCGAATCGGCGCCTGAACGGGCGAGTGTTTCACTGAGGAGCCTACATTCATGATCGAGATTCAACAGGTCGGCAAGCGCTATGGCGATTTGCCGGTGCTCAAACAATGCTCGCTGCGTGTGCAGCGCGGCGAGGTCGTGGTGGTCTGCGGACCGTCGGGATCGGGCAAATCGACGCTGATCAAATGCGTGAACCGGCTTGAACCGTTCGACGCGGGCCGCATCGTGGTCGACGGCACCGACGTCGGCGCCCCGGGCACGGATCTGCCCAAGCTGCGCGCCCGCGTCGGCATGGTGTTCCAGCACTTCGAGCTGTTTCCCCACCTGACGGTGCTGGAGAATGTCTGCCTGGGACAGGTCAGCGTATTGGGCCGCAGCCGCGCGCAGGCACAGGACAAGGCGGCTGCGCTGCTTGAGCGCGTGGGCGTGGCCGCGCATCGCGACAAGCATCCGGGCCAGCTCTCGGGCGGCCAGCAGCAACGCGTCGCGATCGCGCGCGCGCTGGCCATGGACCCCGTAGTCATGCTGTTCGACGAGCCGACTTCCGCGCTCGACCCGGAGATGATCGGCGAGGTGCTGGAAGTAATGACGGGACTGGCGCGCGATGGCATGACCATGATGGTCGTCACGCATGAAATGGGATTCGCGCGCCGCGTTGCCGACCGTGTCGTATTCATGGAGTCGGGAGAGATCGTCGACGACGCCAGCGCCGAGGCGTTCTTTGGCAACGCCGCGTCGGCGCGATCGCGCGCATTCCTCTCCCGCATCATCAGCCACTGATTTCCCTCACCCACATAAGCATCCATGTCCTCCATTTTCTATATCAACGGCAATCTCGTCCCGGCCGAGCAGGCCGTTATCCCGGCGCTGGACCGGGGCTTCCTGTTCGGCGACGGCGTCTATGAGGTGATCGCGGTGATCGACGGCCTGCTGCTGGAGTTCGAGCGGCACGCCGCCCGCCTGGCGCGCAGCCTGTCCGAAGTCGGCATCCGCAATCCCTTGCCGCGCGACGCGCTGCTGGAACGTTGCCGCGAGCTGGTGCGGCGCAATGGCCTGCGCGAAGGATCGGTCTACGTGCAGGTCACGCGCGGGGCCGACGTCAAGCGCGACTTCGCCTTCCCCGCGGACGTCGAGCCCACCGTGATGATGTACGTCAGCGAAAAGTCCCTGCGGGTGAATCCGCTGGCCGAATCGGGCGTGCGGGTGGCGAGCGTGCCGGACATGCGCTGGCAGCGGCGCGACATCAAGAGCGTTTCGCTGATCGCCCAGGTGCTGGCCAAACAGGCGGCGCAAACGTCAGGCGCATTCGAAGCCTTGATGGTCGATGCCGATGGCGTGGTGACCGAAGGGGCGTCGTCGAGCGCGCTGCTGGTCGACGAACGGGGACGGATCGTGGTGCGGCCTTTGTCGCGCGAGATCCTGCCGGGCTGCACGCGCGCCGCGGTGTTGGCCCTGGCGGCCAGGCGCGGGGTGGCGGTGGAAGAGCGCAAGTTCACGCTGGACGAGTGCCGGCGCGCGTCCGAACTGGTGCTGACCTCTGCATTGCACTTCGTGCTGCCGGTGGTCGAGCTGGATGGTCAGCCGGTCGGGACGGGGCGGCCAGGACCCGTATGCCACGAACTGCGTCAGCTATACCTGGAGTACGCGCTGGCGAGCGCGCTGTAGCGGCGCGCGAGCCGCCGCGGGCGTATGATTCCCGATAAGGGCTCGCACCCCGTCCGGCAGTGGCCGGTACGCCATTGCCTGTTCCATCGTACGGTTGCTCAACATCGGTCACCCGGGCCGTCCTGCGGGTGACCGTGAAGGCGTTGCGCCATGGATCATTTCCCGTCCGCTGTCCGCGTGGATGGCCCGGACTGCCCGCAGGCTGGCATCAAAGCCCGGTCACCGGCGCGTAACCACGATCTCCAGGTATTCACTGGGTACGACCATCGCGGTGTCGCCAGAGCGGTTGAAACGGTCTATTTGCACCATGAGGTCGTTGGTCAGCGCGGCCTGGGCGGCGGGCTCCAGCGCGCCAAACGCCTTGAGCAGCGGGCCATAGTAAGTCTTGAATACCTGCAGCCAGTGCTCCGGCGACCGATAGCGGAACACGAAATTGCGGGGTTCCGCCTGGATCGAGGATGCGTGCGGGCCGAACATCTCCTCGATGCGCGCCCGCGTGCCCCACAGGGCAGGCGACTTGACGCCGGCGGGCGGCGGCAAATGCTTGCCGATGGTCTTGAACACCTGGCCGATGAAGCCGTCCGGCGTCCAGTTGGCCAGGCCGATCTTGCCGCCGGACCGGCACACGCGGGCCAGTTCGGCTGCCGCCTTGTCCTGATCGGGTGTGAACATGACGCCGAAGGTGGAGACGACCGCATCGAATCCGCCATCCGGAAATGGCAAGGCCTCGGCGTCGGCTTCCTGGAACTCGATCTTCAGCCGTTCAGCGGCGGCGCGTTCGCGCGCGCGTCCCAGCAGCGCCGGCACGTAGTCGGTGGATACGACATCGCACCAGCGGCGGGCGGCGGCCAGCGAGGCATTGCCGTTGCCTGCGGCTACGTCGAGCACCTTTTGGCCGGCGCGGACATCCAGCGATTCGCACAGCTGTTCTCCTACGATCTGCAGTGTAGTGCCGACAACGGCATAGTCCCCGGAAGCCCAGGTACCCTGCTGGCGAGTCTTCAAGGCGGCCAGGTCGGGCTGCGCGGAATCGCGCACTGGACTGGTGGCGAGGGAGGAAATGGACATGGTCTGTCTCCATTAACGCGTTGTGTTTGCGGCAGCGCGCGATGCCGGCCTGCCGGGGAGTCGCAGGGGGCGCCGCGCAGGCTTGCGCGCGCCGTGCTTCCCAAGGGCCAAGTTAAGGGCCGGTCGTGGAGGCGAGCGTGGTAGCCGGCGTGGAATCCGCCGAGGTATCGGGGGACCGCGATCCGCAGGGCGGCGCCGTCCCCCAGGGAGCGGTGCGGGTACGCCTGCTCGGACCCATGGCGATCAGCCGCGCGGGCGCCGCCGTGGCGTTGCCGCCATCGCGCAAGCTGCGCGCGCTGATTGCCTACCTGGCGCTGGCTCCGCGTCCCGTCATGCGCGCGCATCTCTGCGAACTGCTGTGGGACATTCCGAACGATCCGCGCGGCGAACTCCGCTGGTGCCTCAGCAAGGCCAGGGCGTTGCTGGACGACCCCGGCCGCCGCCGGGTGGAAACGGCGCGGGACAGCGTCAGGCTGGATCTGGCTGATTGCCAAGTCGATGCCATCGAAATCGGTTGCGCGATGCAGGAGGATATAGGCGACCTGGGCGCCGAGCGTCTCCGAGCGCTGGCCGGGCTGTTCGCGGGCGATTTCCTGGAAGGGTTGGAGATCGACCGCAACCCCTATTTCAACAACTGGCTGACGGCGCAACGCCGGCGCTTGCGTGCCTGCCACGCGGCCGTCCTGGAGCACCTGGCGGGGGTGCTGCCGGCAGAGGGCGGCGAGATCTTTGCCTGCCTGGACAAGTGGCTGCAATTGGCTCCGTTCGACCGGCGCGCGCACGAGCTGCTACTGGACCTGCTGGCGCAGCGCGGCCGATGGCGCGAAGGCGAGGAGCATCTGGCCGCCGCCGTGCGCGCCTTCGACGCGGATGGGCTGGACTGGCGGCCCCTGCGCGACGCGTGGCGCGAGCTGAGGGGACGGCGGGCCAGTCAGATGCCTCGACCGGATGCCTTGCGCACGGTGGAGGCGGGAGAACCCGCTGGGGCTGCGCGGGACCATAAGGGCCGTGCCTCGATTGCGGTGATGCCATTCCTGGACAGGTCGGCGCAAGCCGGCGTGCGGGGCGGGCTGGCCGACGGCCTGGCCTATGACATCATTACCCGGTTGGCCAAGCTGCGCAGCCTGTTCGTCATCGCGCAAGGCACAGTCTTTGCGCTTGACCAGCGCAATGTGGGGCCGGATGAAGCGGGCCGCACGCTCAACGTGGACTATGTCGTCAGCGGCGCGCTGCAACGGATGGGCAAACGTCTTGCCGTGGCCGTCGAGCTCATTGAATCCAGGACCGCTCGCATTGTGTGGGCGGACGTTTTCGACCGCGAACTGGATGATGCTTTTGCCGCTCTGGACGAGATCGGCAACCGGATCGTCGCGGCCGTCGACATCGAGATCGAAGCCGCCGAGCGCAACCGCGCCATCTTGAGGCCGCCGAATTCCCTGGATGCCTGGCAGGCGCATCATCGCGGCCTTTGGCACATGTACCGTTTCAACCGGCCCGACAACGAGCAGGCGCGGCACTTTTTCCAAATGGCCTTGCGACTCGATCCGACGTTCTCGCGCGCCTACGCGGGCCTCTCGTTCACCTATTGGCAAGACGCGTTCCAGCGCTGGGGCGAGCAGGCGCCGGCCATCGACCTGGCGTTCGACGCCGCCGGCCAGGGTCTGATTGCCGATGACCGCGATCCGGCGGCGCACTGGGCCATGGGGCGGGCGTTATGGCTGCGCGGCAGTCAGGAGCAGTCGCTGGCGGAGTTGCGCAGCGCCGTGGAGCTGAGTCCGAACTTTGCCCTGGCTCACTACACGCTGGGCTTCGTCAACTGCCAGTCCGGCGATGCGGAAGCGGCAATCGGCTCGTCCGACCATTCGCGTGACCTCAGCCCCTACGACCCGCTCTTGTTCGGCATGCTGGCCGTGCGCGCGATCGCGCTGGTCCGGCTGGGCCGGTTCGACGAAGCCGCCGGTTGGGCGGTGAAGGCCGCCGCGCGTCCCAATGCCCATGTGCACATCCTGGCGATCGCGGCCTGCTGTCTAGCGATAGCCGGCAGGGGGGAGGAGTCTGCGGGCCTGCTCGCCGGGATCCGCAAGACGCATCCCTCGTATCGCGTGGACGATTTCCTCGCGGCCTTCCGTTTGGCGGGCGATGCCGAGGCATTGTTCCGCCTCGGCGCCCGGCGCATCGGCCTGGGTTGAGCTTCTGCTCGCGCCTTACGCGATTTCGACGGTGTCGCCATTGACGCGTGCCTGCCAGGTTCGCAGCCGCTGTTCCGGATACTGCACGCAGCGGCCGTCGGCCAGCCGGAAATGCTGCTTATACAGGGGCGATGCCACGACCAGTTCACCGCCGATGTGGCCGACGATGCCGCGGCCGATGACGTTGGCGCCGGACTTGGGGTCACGGTTTTCTATGGCGTAGATGCGGTCGCCGCCTGGCTGCGGTACGTAGAACAGGGCGATCTGCGCGCCGTCCATCAGCGCTACCACGCCGGAGTTGGGCACCAGGTCCTGGCGGCGGCACACTGGCCGCCAGGCGTGGGGTTCCGGGATCAGGGCGTCCATCAGACGATCTCCTCCGCAATGGGGATGATGCGCGCGGGAGCAGGCCGGGGCTGGCCGCGCTCCTGCACGAACTGAATGTCGGGATCGGCGCTGCGGTCGTTCACAAAGGTGCGGAAGCGCTTGAGTTTTTCCGGGTCGCTGAGGGCATTGGCCCATTCGCATTCGTACCGGTCCACCACCAACTGCATCTGCGCTTCAAGTTCGGCGCACAGGCCCAGGCTATCCTCCAGCACCACTTGCTTCAGGTAGTCCAGGCCGCCCTCCAGCGATTCGCGCCATACCGAGGTGCGCTGCAGCTTGTCGGCCGTGCGGATGTAGAACATCAGCAGGCGGTCGATGGTGCGTATCAACGCGGCGTCGTCCAAGTCGGTCGCGAAGAGTTCAGCATGGCGCGGGCGCATGCCGCCGTTGCCGCACACGTAGAGATTCCAGCCGTTTTCGGTGGCGATGACGCCGATGTCTTTGCTCTGCGCCTCGGCGCATTCGCGGGTGCAACCGGACACGGCGAACTTCAGCTTGTGCGGCGAACGCAGGCCCTTATAGCGGTGCTCGATATCCAGCGCCATCTTCACGCTGTCCTGCACGCCGTAGCGGCACCACGTGCTGCCCACGCAGGACTTCACTGTGCGGGTGGACTTGCCATAGGCGTGGCCGGTCTCGAAGCCCGCGGCAATCAGTTCCGCCCAGATGTCCGGCAGTTCATGCAGCTGGGCGCCGAACAGGTCGATGCGCTGGCCTCCGGTGATCTTGGTGTACAGCTTGTACTTCTTGGCAACCGCGCCGATCGCGATCAGGCCGTCGGGCGTGATCTCGCCCGCAGGGATGCGCGGCACCACCGAATACGTGCCGTTCTTCTGCATGTTCGCCATGAAGGTGTCGTTGGTGTCCTGCAGTGCCACCAGGTGGGGGGCCTGGATCGGCCGGTTCCAGCACGAGGCCAGGATGGACCCGACAGCCGGCTTGCAGATGTCGCAACCCTGTTGCCCGCGCCCATGGCTGGCCAGGAGTTCCTCGAAGGATTCGATGCCGCTGACGCGCACGATGGCGTACAGCTCCTGCCGCGTGTGCGGAAAGTGTTCGCACAGGCTCTTGTCCACGGCGACGCCGCGGCTGGCTAGTTCATGTTCGACCACTTGCTTGAGCAGGCCGGCGCAGCCGCCGCAGCCGGATGCGGCCTTGGTGCAGCGCTTGACCGCGCCCAGGTCCGTACAGCCGCCGTCGATCGCCGCGCAGACCGCGGCCTTGCTTACGTTGTGGCAGGAGCAGATGGTGGCGCCTGCGGGTAGCGCGTCCACGCCAAGCAGCGGAGCCGCCTGGCCTTGCGGCAGGATCAGGCTGGCCGGGTCAGCCGGCGGCGCAATGCCGTTCTGCACGTATTGCAGCAGCGTGTCGTAGTAGCGGTTGTCGCCCACCAGGACAGCACCCAGCACCCGCTTGCCGTCGGCCGAGACCACCAGGCGACGGTAGCTGGCGCCGGCTTCGTCGATGTAGCGATAGCTGAGCGCGCCGGGCGTGGCGCCGTGGGCATCGCCGATCGAACCTACGTCCACCCCCAGCAGCTTGAGCTTGGTGGACATGTCCGCGCCCGTGAACGCCTGGCCGGCTTCCCCACAGAGCGCCGCGGCCACCGTGCGCGCCATCTGGTAGCCGGGCGCCACCAGGCCGAACACGCTGCCGTTCCAGGCCGCGCATTCGCCGATGGCGTAGATGTGTTCGTCGCTGCTGCGGCACTGGTCATCGATGGCCACGCCGCCGCGCTCGGCCAGCGTCAATCCCGCTTGGCGCGCCAACGCGACCTGTGGCCGAATGCCCGCGGAGAACACGATCAGGTCGGTCTCCAGCGGCGCGCCTTCGGCAAAGCGCATGCGGTAGCGGTACTGCGTCCCGGGCTTGATATCCTGAGTGGCGCGCGACAGATGCACGCCCACGCCCAGCGCTTCGATGCGCGCCTTGAGCGCGGCGCCGCCTTGTTCATCCAGCTGCACCGGCATCAGGCGCGGAGCGAACTCGACAACGTGCGCCTCCAGCCGTAGCGACTTCAGCGCATGGGCGGCTTCAAGTCCCAGCAGGCCGCCTCCCACCACCACACCGCGCCGCGCGCCGTTTGCCGCCTCGCGGATCAGGTCCAGATCGTCGATGCTGCGGTACACCAGCCGCGACGCGCCTTCCGCGCCCGAGATAGGCGGCACGAATGGATATGAGCCCGTCGCCAACACCAGCTTGTCGTAGGCGGTACGGCCCCGCGCGGTCACGACCTCGCGGTGCCGGCGGTCTATTTCCAGCACGGGCGTGCCCAGATGCAAGGTGATTCCCTGCTGTTCATACAACGACGCATCGCCCAGCGCCATCGATTCGGCGTCACGCCCGTCCAGGTACTCGGAGAGGTGCACGCGGTCATAGGCGCGGCGGCTTTCCTCGCCGAATACGTGGATGCGATAGCGATCCAGCGCGCCTCGGGCGATGAGTTGCTCGACGCAATGGTGGCCCACCATGCCGTTGCCGATGACAACGAGGGTCTGCAGAGAATCGGATGTGGCCGCTACATTCATGGGATGTCCCTGGGGCTTGGATACACGGGTTTCAAAAACGCAATGGCGCCCTGGACCTTGCGGTCGGGGCGCCATTGCCGTCACTGCTCGAATTGTCTCGCCGGCCTTGCGGCCCGCGCACGAATCATCAAGCAAAGTCCGTGCCAGGAAAGCCGATGCTTATCCGCGCGCGCGGGGAGCTGAGGGTTCCATAGGGATAGCGGGAGGACGCAGGAGGGATCCGATGCAATTCCTGGCGGGCGACCGGGATGCCCGCGCGCCAAACGGGTGCATATCCCAGTGCGGATTTGCACCCGTTTGGCGCAGTGCAGCGCCCGCCCTCAGGCGAACGCGGCTTCTACCGCGGCAAATGCCGCCGCGACCAGCGGATCGTCGCGGCGCGAGGTCTGTGTGACGAAGGAGAGCTGGGCCTGGATCGACAGGTCCTTGACCAGTACCAGCCCGTTCGCCTGGGACTCGCGTAGCGCAATGGAGTCGCGCGCCAGCGACAGACCGACACCCGAACGCACCAGGTCCAGCATCGAGGCTTCCTGGTCAACTTCCGCCACGGCGTTGGGCGCGACGGCCAGCGCTTCGAACTGGTCCGACAGCAAGCGATGATGGACCGAGTCAGGCGGCGTCCAGATCCAGGGCAGCGCGGCAATCGCCGCCCAGTCGCGGCCAGCTACCTGCGGCCCCCAGCCCTTCGGAGCGACGACGCAGTAGGTAAACGACGCGAGCGGCAGCGCCTCCAGACCCGGATGGGCGGCACCGGGTCCTGACGGGCCCAGGGAAAAACCCACGTCCAGCTCGCCCGCGCGCACCTGCCTGGCCACCGATCCCGACATGCCGTGGCGCAGGGTGGGGCGGATCCTGGGATAGTGCTCGACCAGGTATTGCAGCGTGGCGCCAAGACGCAGGAACTCCGGATCGAGGATGGTGCCTATGCGCAGGTCGCCCTGGACAGTGTCGCGCAGGGCGCCGATCGCGCGCTGAAAGTCGTCCAAGGCCTCCAGTATGCGTTGCGCCGCGGGTAGCAGCGCGCGGCCGTCGGCGTTGGGCGCCAGCCCTTGCGCCGTGCGGGCAAACAAGGTGAGGTCCAGCGATTCCTGGAAATTCTTCAGTTGCAGGCTGAGCGCCGGCTGGGTCAGGTGCAGATGCTCGGCCGCGCGCGTCAAATTGCCCTCGCGGGCCACGGCGGCAAAGGTGCGGATGTGCTTCAGATCCATGGAGCGGTTCCCGGAGACGTTGGCCCTCGCCGTGCCAACCAGAGTGGAATAAGGCCGAGCATTATTTAAGATGCTTATAAACCGTTTTTCAACAATTCATTGGACAGTTGTTCCCGGCTGCGCGAGAGTCACGGTAGATGCCCGGCGTGCGCAAGGTCGCCAGAGCCGGGTCGGCTCACCCAGTCCGGGGCCCTCGTCCCGGCAAGAAGATAAGAAGAGCTTATGGAGACATACGACTACATCATCGTGGGCGCGGGCTCGGCAGGTTGCGTATTGGCCAACCGCCTGAGCCGCGATCCCGGCGTGCGGGTGCTGCTGCTGGAGGCCGGCGGCAGCGACAACTACCACTGGATCCATATCCCGGTGGGCTATCTGCATTGCATTGGCAACCCCCGGACAGATTGGATGTACCGTACCGCGGCGGAACCCGGTCTGGGCGGCCGTTCCTTGATCTATCCGCGTGGCCGTGTGTTGGGGGGGAGTTCTTCGATCAACGGCATGATCTACATGCGGGGCCAGCGCCAGGACTACGACGACTGGGCCGAGCTGTCCGGCGATCCTGCATGGGGCTGGGACCAGGTGCTGCCCGTGTTCAAGCGCAGCGAGGACTATCACCGCGGCGCCGACGAATACCATGGCGCCGGCGGCGAATGGAGGGTGGAATCGCAGCGCCTGCGCTGGGACATCCTGGAGGCTTTTGCCGGTGCTGCCGAGCAGGAGGGGATCCCTCGGGTGCAGGACTTCAATCGGGGCGACAACTTCGGTTGCGGCTATTTCGAGGTGAACCAGCGCGGAGGCTGGCGCTGGAACACCGCCAAGGCGTTCCTGCGGCCGGTCCGCAAGCGCCCGAACCTGCGCGTCATGACCGGCGCGCAGGCCGAGCAGCTGGTATTCGAGGGCAAGCGCTGCGTCGGCGTGCAGTTGCGCCACGGCGGACAGAGTGTGACGGTGCGCGCGCGTCGCGAGGTAGTGCTGGCGGCGGGCGCGGTCAACACGCCACATCTGCTGGAGCTCTCCGGCGTAGGCGAGCCGGCGCGCCTGCGCGAAGGCGGGATTGCGTTGCGCCACGCCTTGCCGGGCGTGGGCGAGAACCTGCAGGATCATCTGCAGCTGCGCGTCATCATCCAGGTGCAGGGCGTGAAGACGCTGAACCGCATCGCCTCCACCTGGCTGGGCAAGGCGGGCATAGGCCTGGAGTACCTGTGCAAGCGCAGCGGCCCCATGAGCATGGCGCCTTCGCAGTTGGGCGCGTTCGCCAAGTCCGATCCGGGCCAGCCGCGCGCCAACGTCGAATTCCACGTGCAACCCTTGTCGCTGGGCGCTTTTGGCGAACCTCTGCACGGCTTCGATGCCTTCACTGCCAGCGTGTGCAATCTACGCCCGACCTCGCGCGGCAGCGTGCACGCGCAGGGGCCGCAAGGCGCGCCGGTCATTACGCCCAAGTATCTGAGCACCGAGGAAGACCTGCGCGTGGCGGCGGACTCGATCCGCCTGGTGCGGCGGATCGCGGCGGCGCCCGCCTTGCAGCGCTACCAGCCTCAGGAATGGCTGCCGGGACCGGCGTTCCAGACGGACGCGGAACTGCGGGAAGCGGCCGGCAAGATCGGCACCACGATCTTTCATCCGGTGGGCACCTGCGCCATGGGGCGCGACGCGGACGGCGGTGCGGTGGTGGACGCAAGGCTGCGCGTCCATGGCCTGGAAGGCCTGCGCATTGCCGATGCATCGGTGATGCCGCTGATCACTTCCGGCAACACCAATTCGCCCACCATCATGATCGCGGAGCGGGCGGCGGACATGATCCGCGAAGACGCCGGGGGCGCGTCCGCGGGCCGTTGATCCTGCCCACGCCATCCCGAAAGAAAGGCGCCCCAGGGCGCCTTTCCTGCCGTTGCGTTGCCGCGTTCAACGCAGCGAGCGGTACATCTCCTTGCGCTGCGGGTGCGTCAGGATCACTTGCCAGAGCTGGCCCTCGCGCGACCGGAAGAAGCCCGCGCAGCACATCAGGTAGTACTTCCACATGCGGTAGAAGCGCGTGCCATAGCGCGGTTCCAGCGCGGGCCAGGCCCGTTCGAAGTTGTCCCACCAGGCCATCAGCGTGCGGTCGTAGTCGGCGCCGAAGTTGTGCCAGTCTTCGATGATGTAGCGGCCTTCCACCGCCGTTGCGATCTCGCGGGCGGACGGCAGCTTGCCATTTGGGAAGACATAGCGGTCGATCCACGGATCGGTGCTCTGGCTGGTCGCGGCGATGCCGATGGTGTGTAGCAGGAACACGCCGTCCGGCGCCATCAGGCGTTGTACGTTCGTGAAGTAGGTGTCGTAGTTCTTGGGGCCGACATGTTCGAACATGCCCACCGACACTACCTTGTCGAAGCTGCCCTGGAGGTCGCGGTAATCCTGCAGCAGGAGCTGCACCGGCAGGCCCTTCACCTTTTCCTGGGCCAGCGCCAGCTGTTCCTTGGACACGGTTACGCCGGTCACCTTCACGCCATAGCGCTCGGCGGCGAAGCGGGCCAGTCCGCCCCAGCCGCAGCCGATGTCCAGCAGGGTTTCGCCTTCGCGCAACTGCAGTTTGCGGCAGATCATATCCAGCTTGGCCAGCTGTGCTTCCTCCAGCGTCTGGGCGTTTTCCCAGTAGGCGCAGGAATAGATCATGCGGCTGTCCAGCATGGCCTCGAACACGTCATTGCCCGCGTCGTAGTGCTGCTCGCCGACCTCGAATGCGCGGCTCTTGGACTGGAGATTGAACAGCTTGTGGCGCAGGTGCTCTGCGATCAGCTTGACGCGGGCCAGGCCCAGCGCCGCCGATCCCATGTCCGCGCGCAGCAGGCGGGTAAACAGTTCGTCGAGCTGGTCGCAGTCCCACTCGCCGTCCATGTACGACTCGCCCAGGCCCAGCGACCAGCTGGAGAAGACGCGGTCGTACATATGCTTGTCATGAACCTGGATGTCCCAAGGGCGGGAGCCGTTGATGCGGACATCGGCTCGCGCCAGGATGTCCTGGAGCACTTTGGGCGGTTCGGGGGGAGGGGGGGTGACGGCGGGGTGGCTGGTGGCCAGCGGCGAGGAAGGACTGCTTTGCTGCATACGGACTCCATATCAATTTTGGGATGACTGATCTGGCAATGCTTGAAAACTTCCGACTCTGATCCTAACAGGTCCGCAACTCCAATTTAATGATTGGATCGCCTCGATAGGCAATGGCAATGCCGCGGCAGGCACGGCGATCCGGATGCAAGGATCGTAGCGACGAGCGGGCCGATAGTCCAGAACCTGGCGGGGTGGCTGTTGCGGCGGCGTCGCCCGGCGTCCTATAAGATACCGGCCTGGCGCGCCATACGCTGCGGCGCGCACCGACTTGTGGAGTGTATCGATGGTGGACGCCAGCCTGGAACCCCGTTTGGATTTCGTCACCTGCGCCAGCCCGGCCGGCCTGCACCGCATGGCCTATTGGGAATGGGGCGACCCGGCCAATGACCAGGTGCTGGTCTGCGTGCACGGCCTGACGCGCAGCGGACGCGACTTCGATACGCTTGCGCGGCGGCTGGCGGGGCGCTATCGCGTGGTCTGCCCGGACGTGGTCGGGCGCGGCCGTTCCGATTGGCTGGCTAACCCGGCTTTCTATACGGTGCCGCAGTACGTCTCGGACATGGTCACCCTATTGGCGCGGCTCAAGCCGGCGCGGCTGGCCTGGGTAGGCACGTCGATGGGCGGATTGATCGGCCTCGCGTTGTCGGGCGCGGCCGTGTTCGCCCGCGCCATGTTGGCCATGCGCCCTCACGCGGGCATGCTGCCGCCCGAACAGGGATTCCGCCTGGAAAAGCTGGTTCTCAACGATGTGGGCCCGCGTCTGGAAACCGGCGCGCTGGCCCGCATTGGCCAATACGTGGGCGAGCCCGGCGAATTCGCTACGTTTGAAGAGGCGGTGGCCACCATGCGCGCCAACTCCACCACCTTCGGGCCCCATACCGACGCCCAGTGGGCGGAATTGGCGCGCTACCTGTATCCCGAGCAGGGCGGCAAATGGGTCAAGCATTACGACCTGGCGCTGTCGCAGGCCCTGGCCGCCCAGACGCCCGAGGAATTGGCCGCGGGGGAGCAGATCCTGTGGCGTTCGTATGACTCGCTGGAGTGTCCGGTGCTGATCGTGCGTGGCGCGCAATCCGATCTGCTGACGCGCGCCACCGTTGAAGAAATGCTCAAGCGCAATCCCCGCGCGCAGGCGCACGAGGTCCAAGGCGTGGGCCACGCGCCCACCTTGATGTCGGACGAGCAGGTGAATCCGGTGGCGGCATTCCTGCTGTCCTGAGCGCGCGGACAAACCGGGGACGGCTTGGCGCTATCCAGGGTGCCGGGCCTTCTCTACAATAGCCGGATGAACGCGCGCACCCTGAACATCGATCTGCATTGCCATTCCACCGTCTCGGACGGCGCGCTGGCGCCGCGCGACGTGGCGCAACGCGCGCATGCCAACGGCGTGGACGTCTGGGCGCTGACCGACCACGATGAGGTGGGCGGCCTGGCGGAGGCGGCCCGAGCCGCGCGCGACCTGGAAATGGACTTCGCCACCGGCGTCGAGATTTCCGTCACCTGGGCGGGCGTGACGGTGCATATCGTGGGCCTGCGCTTCGATCCCGAAAACACAGCCCTGATCGAAGGCCTGCGCAAGACCCGTTCCGGCCGTGCCGAACGCGCCAAGCGGATCGGCGAACGCCTCGCGGCAATGGGCATGCCCGGCGCCTACGAAGGCGCGCTGCCGTTCGCAGGCAACCCCGAACTCATCAGCCGCACGCACTTTGCCCGCTATCTGGTCGAAGCCGGTTTCTGCCCGGACGTGCAGACCGTGTTCACCAAGCATCTGGGCGACGACCGGCCCGGCCACGTGCCCATGCAATGGGCCACGCTGGCTGAAGCGGTGGGCTGGATACGCGGCGCGGGCGGCATCGCCGTCATCGCACACCCCGGCCGCTACAAGTACACGCCGTTGCAATTCGCCGCCTTGTTCGACGAATTCCTGCAGCTCGGGGGCGTCGGCATTGAGGTCAACACCGGCAGCCATACCTCCGAAGAGGCCCGCTATTATGCCGATGTGGCGCGCCGCTACGGATTCCTGGCGTCGCGCGGTTCGGACTTCCATAGCCCGAACGAAAGCCGGGTGGACCTGGGCCGCTTGCCGGCGCTTCCGCCCGACCTGAAACCGGTCTGGCACGACTGGTTCTGACGCGGGCGGCGGCTTGGCCGCTCGCCCTATACGCTATTGACTGTGACCGCGCCTGACCGGCGCAACCGCCATGAACAAAGCATTTGTCAAAGAGTCGGACAACGAGGACGACGACGATCTGCCGCAAGCCCAGGCTCTGCCGGCGGGTTCCAAGAACTACATGACGCCTGGCGGCTACGAGCGCCTGCGCGGCGAACTCACGCACCTGATGAACGTGGAGCGGCCTTCCGTCGTGCAGGTAGTCTCGTGGGCCGCGTCCAACGGCGACCGCTCCGAGAATGGCGATTATCTCTACGGCAAGAAGCGCCTGCGCGAAATCGACCGCCGCATGCGCTTCCTGACCAAGCGGCTGGACATCGCCGAAGTGGTGGATCCGGCCGCGCAGCCCAACCGCGACCAGATTTTCTTCGGGGCCACCGTACTGTATTCGGACAAGGCCGGCCAGGAACACCACGTCACCATCGTCGGGGTGGACGAGGCCGAGCCGCTGGCGGGCAAGATCAGCTGGATATCGCCGGTGGCGCGCGCGCTGATCAAGGCCCGCGAAGGCGATACCGTGGTGCTGCGCACGCCCGGCGGAATCGAAGAGCTGGACATCCTGGAAGTCAGCTATCCATCTTGAAAAAATACGGGCGCCGGCTTTTGGCCGGCGCCCGTTGGTGGGCGGGATCTGACGTCCCTGCCTCGGTTGGCGGCTTGCGCCGCCGTTCCCCTGGGGCTTGCTGCTTGTTCTTGCGGGCAAGCCAGGCTGCCCGCGGATTTACTTCTTGCGGTTGGCGATCGACTTCTCGGCCAGGTTCACCAGGTCTTCGCCGATCTGCTTCTTCCACTTGTCGTAGACGGGCTTGGTGACTTTGACGAAGGCTTCGTGGTCCGCTTGGGAGAGCGAAGTGACGGTCACGCCGTGGCCCGCGATTTCCTTCAACAGTGACGGGTCTTCGGGAGTCACGCCCTTGCGCGCGATCACGATCTGCTGCTTGCCGGCGTCCAGCGCCGCCTGGCGCACGATATCGCGGTCCTTTTCGGACCACGAATTCCAGACCTCGCGGTTGACCACGAAGATCAGCGGATCAGCCACGTAGTTCCACAGGGTGAGGTATTTCTGGCCCACGGTATAGAGCTTGGAACCGGTGTAGATCGACAGGGGATTTTCCTGGCCGTCCACGGCGCCGCTGGCCAATGCCGGCTGGGCGTCGGCCCAGCTCATCTGCGTCGGGTTGGCGCCCAGGGCGGTGAACGTATCGATGTACAGCGGCGAGCCCACCACGCGCAGCTTCAGGCCCTTCATGTCCTCGGGCTTCTTGATTTCATGCTTGGAGTTGCTGAGCTGACGGTAGCCGTTCTCGCCCCAAGCCAGCGGCACCACGCCGGCCTTCTCGATGAGCTTGAACATTTCGCGGCCGACGTCGCCCTGCACCAGCGAATCGATGGCGGCATAGTCGGGCATCAGGAAGGGCAGGGAGAACAGGTTCAACTGCTTGACCTGCGGCGACCAGTTGATGGTGGAGCCGACGGCCATGTCGATCACGCCCTGGCGGATCGCGGTGAATTCGCGGGTCTGGTCGCCCTGGACCAGCGAGGTGCCGGGATAGACCTTGATGTTGATGCGGCCCTGGGTGCGCTCGCGCACCAGGTTCGACCAGATTTCGGCGCCCTGGCCCCAGGGGAAGGTCGTGCCGACGACGATGGAGAGCTTGTACTCGGGCTTGTAGGTCTGCGCATGCGCGGGCGTCATGCCCACGACGGCGGCCGCGCACAGGGCGGCTCCGATCAGGTTGCGGAATTTCATGTTGCGTCTCCTCTCATTGCGGGTCTGTCTGTTGTTGTAGTGAGTACCGGTACCGCCGGCCTTGGGGTCGCCCCGTCCGGCCACTTCAATAACCCAGTTTGTGCGGCAGCCACAGCGCCAGTTGCGGAAACACCAGCACCGCGACCAGCACCAGGAACATCGCGCCCAGCAGCCACACGACCCAGCGCACGGTGGACTCCATCGGCACGCGGGCGATGCGGCAGGACACCATCAGGTTCACGGCCAGCGGCGGGGTGAACTGCCCCAGCGCCACCTTCAAGGTCAGGATCACGCCGAACCACACGGGGTCCCAGCCATAGGCGTTGGCGATCGGCATGAGCAGCGGCACGAAGATCAGGAAGATCGAAATCCCGTCCAGGAACATGCCCACGGTCATCAGCAGCAGGATCAGGAGCGCCAGCACGCCCCATTCGCCCAGTCCGGAATTGACGATGGCATGGGTGATGGGATCGATCACGCTCAGCGTGGACAGGGCCCAGGCGAAGATGCCGGCCAGCGTCACGACCAGCATGATGACGGCGGACAGCTCCGCGGCTTCGCGCAGGATGGTGTACAGGTCGCGCAGCTTGATGGTGCGGTGGATGCACATGCCCACGAACAGGCCGTAGAACACGGCGACCACGGCGGCTTCGGTGGGCGTGAACCAGCCCATGCGCATGCCGCCCAGTATCAGCACCGGCGCGGCCAGGCCCCAGGACGCTTCGCGCAGGCTGGCCCAGAACGGCGGGCGGGGCAGGTGGGCTTCAAGCGCGCCCATCTTGTGCTTGCGCGCCAGCCAGACCGCCGGAACGATGAGGGCAATGCCGGCCAGGATGCCGGGGACCATGCCGGCGGCAAAGAGCGCGGGCACCGAGGCGCCAGGCACCAGCACCGAATAGATGATGAAGGCCACCGACGGCGGGATCAGGATGTCCGTGGCCGCGCCCGCCGCCACCACGGCGGCCGAGAAAGAACCGGGGTAGCCGGCGCGCGACATGGCGGCAATCATCACCGCGCCCACCGCGGCTGCGCAGGCCGGGCCAGAACCCGAGATGCCGCCCAGGAACATGGCCACCGCGATCGACACCAGGGGCAGCATGCCCGGGCCGCGTCCGACGATGGCGATGGCGAAGTCCACCAGCCGCTTGGCCACGCCCGAGCGGTCGAATATCGAGCCGACCAGCACGAACATGGGGATGGCCAGCAACGGATACTTGGCCAGGCCGGCATAGAAGTTCTGGGGTACGGTCAGCAGGCCATACCAGGGCGTGTCCAGGTTGGACAACACGATGGCCACGGTCCCGCCCAGGCCCAGGGCCACGCCGACCGGCACGCCGATCAGCATCAGGACGATGAAGACAATGAAGAGGATGGCGGCGATCATTGCTGATCCTGCCCGGCGGCGCCCGCGCTCCTGGCGATGCGGCGCAGCGAGCCGATGGTGCGCAACGAAATCGCCGCGGCCATGACGGGCAGCCAGATCGAATACCACCAGGTCGGCACGCCGATGGCGGGGGACGTCTCTTCGTAGATGTACTCGTCGGCCACCAGCTTCACCGACAACACCGTCAGCAGCAGGAAGAAGGCCAGCACGCAGCCATTGGAGATCAGCGCCATGATGCGCTGGCGGCGCGGCGAGCCGGAGTCCGCCAGGATCTCGATGCGGATATGGTGGTTGCGCACGAAGGCGACGCTGCCCCCGGCCATGGTCAGCACGATCAGCAGGAATACCGAGATCTCTTCTGTCCAGGCGAAGGACTGGTCGGTGAAGTAGCGCACCAGCACGTTCAGGAAGGTAATGATTGCCAGGGTCGCCAGCAGAATCACGGCCAGCCAGTCCTCGATGGCCAGCGGCACTTTGACTGCGGGATCTGCTTCGGCGGGAATGATCGGTTCGACAGGCTCGGCGGGGGCTTCGGGGCGGGACATGTGAGGCAACGGCCAGCGCGCGGGTAGGCGCTATTCATTTATGGGGTCGCTGCATCCTACCGTTGCGGCGTGAGGCCGGTAGTTCGTGTTTTCCCGTGGTGCGGGATGGCTGCAACATGCTGCGACGCAGCATAAATTCCTGGCCCGGCCGGTAAACGCAGCGGGGAAAAATTCGCAGCGCCGCGGAGTTGCTGCGGATGTTGCTATGCACCATTGCGGTGCGAGGCGGTCGGAATTCTTTTGTAACAATGGCCGAAATGGCCATGTCCGGCATTGATCGAACAACGTCTCCGGGAAAACCCCCTAAACAGGTAAAATCACTTTTTGCTCTCCTCTCTTTATACGGCGCCCGCATCGTGTCCCTAGTTCAGCATCTGCCTGGTTCCTCCGTCCTGTCCTCCTTCCGTCGCGATCGCCTCCTGGCGCAATTGAAGGAAGCCGGCCTGCCGGTGGCCGACATATCCGCCCGCTACGAGCACTTCGTCAGCACCGACGCGGCCCTGACGGCCGAACAACAGCAGCAGCTGGTCCAACTGCTTGACTACGGCACTCCCGCCACCGGCGAAGCGCCGGCCAAGAGCATTTCCCTGCTGGTGATCCCGCGGCTGGGCACGATTTCGCCGTGGGCCAGCAAGGCCACCGACATCGCCCACAACTGTGGCCTGTCGTCCGTGCACCGCATCGAGCGCGGCGTGCGCTACGTGATCACTCCCGAGCGCGGCCTGCTGGGCGCCAAGACTTTCGACGACGCCATGCTGGCGCGCGCGGCAGACTGCCTGCACGACCGCATGACCGAAACCGTGGTGGATGCCGGCTTCGATGGCCAGGCGCTGTTCCAGCCGCTGGCCGGCAAGCCCATGCGCACGGTCGACGTGCAGGCGCGCGGCGCGGCAGCCCTGGTCGAGGCCAACATCACGCTGGGCCTGGCACTGTCCGAAGACGAAATCGAATACCTGGCCAAGTCGTTCACCGACCTGGGCCGCGATCCCACCGACGTGGAACTGATGATGTTCGCCCAGGCCAACAGCGAACATTGCCGCCACAAGATCTTCAACGCCCAGTGGGTGATCGACGGACAGGAACAGCCCAATACGCTGTTCGGCATGATCCGCGCCACCCACAAGGCGCAGCCCGCGGGCACCGTGGTCGCCTATTCGGACAACGCCGCCATCATGGAAGGCGGCCCCGCGCAGCGCTTTCAGGCTGGCGTGCCGGGCGTGACGGGCGAGGGCGTCGATGGCGCCAAGTACATCCGCCGCGACACGACCGTGCATACGCTCATGAAGGTGGAAACCCACAATCACCCGACCGCGATCGCGCCGTTCCCTGGCGCCTCGACGGGCGCGGGCGGCGAAATCCGCGACGAAGGCGCGACCGGCCGCGGCTCCAAGCCCAAGGCCGGCCTGACCGGCTTCACCGTGTCGCACCTGCGCTTTGACGATGCCCTGCAGCCCTGGGAAGCCGACCACCACGGCCTGCCCGAGCGCATCGCCTCGCCGCTGTCCATCATGATCGACGGACCCATCGGCGGCGCGGCCTTCAACAATGAATTCGGTCGCCCCAACCTGTTGGGCTATTTCCGTTCGTTCGAGCAGACCGCCGGCGGCACGCGCTGGGGCTATCACAAGCCCATCATGATCGCGGGCGGCCTGGGCAGCATCGATGCCGGCCTGACCCACAAAGACGTGATTCCGCCGGGCGCGCTGCTGATCCAGCTGGGCGGCCCGGGCTTCCGCATCGGCATGGGCGGTGGCGCCGCCTCCAGCATCAGCATGGGCAGCAATTCGGCCGAACTCGACTTCGATTCCGTCCAGCGCGGCAACCCCGAAATCGAGCGTCGCGCCCAGGAGGTCATCGACCGCTGCTGGCAGCAGGCCGAGAACAATCCCATCATCGCGATCCACGACGTGGGCGCGGGCGGCCTGTCCAACGCCTTCCCCGAACTGGTGAACGACGCCGGCCGCGGCGCCATCTTCGACCTGAAGCGCGTGCCGCTGGAAGAATCGGGCCTGTCGCCCGCCGAAATCTGGAGCAACGAGTCCCAGGAACGCTATGTCCTGTCGATCCTGCCCAAGGACCTCGAACGCTTCGACGCCATTGCCCGCCGCGAACGCTGCCCCTATGCGGTGGTCGGCGTGGCCACCGAAGAACGCCAATTGCGCGTGGTGGACGGCGAGGGCTTGCCTGGCCTGGACACGATCCGTCCGCAAGGCGAGGCCGAAGTGCGGCCCGTGGACGTGCCGATCGACGTCATCCTGGGCAAGCCGCCGCGCATGACCCGTGACGTCACGCGCCTGCCCGGCGTGTCCGCGCCGCTGGACCTGGCCGGCATCGACCTGACCGAAGCCGCTTACCGCGTGCTGCGTCACCCCACGGTGGCCAACAAGTCCTTCCTCATCACCATCGGCGACCGCACCGTTGGCGGGCTGTCCAGCCGCGACCAGATGGTTGGCCCGTGGCAGGTACCGGTGGCGGATTGCGCCGTGACCCTGGCCGACTACGAAGGCTTCCGCGGCGAAGCGATGTCCATGGGCGAACGCACGCCGATCGCCATGCTGGACGCGCCGGCATCCGGCCGCATGGCCGTGGCCGAAGCCCTGACCAACCTGGCCGCCGCCGACGTGGCGCGCCTGGAAGACATCAAGCTGTCGGCCAACTGGATGGCCGCCTGCGGCGTGGCCGGACAAGACGCCGCGCTGTACGACACCGTGTCGGCGGTCAGCGAACTGTGCCAGGCCACTGGCCTGTCGATTCCTGTGGGCAAGGATTCCCTGTCCATGAAGACCTCCTGGGAACAGGAAGGCGAACAGCGCCAGGTGGTCGCGCCGGTGTCCCTGATCGTCACCGCCTTCGCGCCAGTGGCGGACGTGCGCGCCAGCCTGACTCCGCAGTTGCGCTCCGACGCCGGCGACAGCGTCCTGATCCTGATCGACCTGGGCCGCGGCCGCCATCGCATGGGCGGCTCGATCCTGGCGCAAGCCTATAACCAGGTCGGCGAAACCGTGCCGGACATCGACGCACCGCAAGACCTGCGCGCCTTCTTCGTCACCATCCGCACCCTGGCCGAGGCCGGCACCATCCTGGCCTACCATGACCGTTCCGACGGCGGCTTGTTCGCGACCCTGGCCGAAATGGCTTTCGCCGGCCGCACCGGCATCTCGGTCAACCTGGACATGCTGACCTTCGATCCGCAATCGGCGGATTGGGGCGACTACAAGATCCGTCCCGAACAGGTCGCGGTTCAACGCGAGGAATTGACCCTCAAGGCCTTGTTCTCCGAAGAAGCCGGCGCCGTCATCCAGGTGCCTGCGTCGCAGCGCGACGCGGTCATGCAGGTCCTGCGCGGGGCGGGCCTGTCGGCGCACTCGCACGTCATCGGCGGTTTGAATGGCGCGGACGAAGTCGAGTTCTACCGCGACGGCAAGAAGGTCTGGGGCCAGCCGCGCGCCGAACTGGGCCGCGCCTGGAGCGAAGTGTCCTATCGCATCATGTCTCGCCGCGACAATCCTGCCTGCGCGCAAGCCGAGCTGGACGTCTGGAACGACACCACGGATCCGGGCATGAGCCCCAACGTGGACTTCGATCCCCAGGAGGACGTGGCCGCGCCTTTCATCAACACCGGCAAGCGTCCGCGCGTGGCGATCCTGCGCGAGCAGGGCTGCAACAGCCAGGTGGAAATGGGCTGGGCTTTCGACACCGCGGGCTTCGAGGCTATCGACGTGCACATGACCGACCTGCTGTCCGGTCGCGTGGACCTTGCGCAGGTGCAGGGCCTGGTCGCCGTGGGGGGCTTCAGCTACGGCGACGTGCTGGGCGCCGGCGAAGGCTGGGCGCGCACCATCCGCTTCAACAGCAAGCTGTCGGACCAGTTTGCCGCCTACTTCGCGCGCCCCGATACTTTCGCGCTGGGCGTGTGCAATGGCTGCCAGATGATGGCCGCGCTGGCGCCGATGATCCCCGGCGCCGAATTCTGGCCGCGCTTCACGCGCAACCAGTCGGAAAAATACGAAGCCCGCCTGGCCATGATTGAAGTAGCCAAGTCGCCGTCGATCTTCTTTGCCGGCATGGAAGGCGCGCGCATTCCGGTCGCCGTGGCGCACGGCGAAGGCTATGCGGACTTCTCGCAGCAAGGCGACGCCAGCCGCCTCCTGGCTGCGGCGCGTTATATCGACAACCGCGGTCAGGCTACCGAAGCCTACCCCTTCAACCCGAATGGCAGCCCCGGCGGCCTGACGGCCGTCACCACTGCCGACGGCCGCTTCACGGTCATGATGCCGCACCCGGAACGCGTGACGCGCAATGTCATGATGTCGTGGGCGCCCGAGAAGTGGGGCAATGCGGATACGGGCGGCGCGTTCAGCCCGTGGATGCGTATCTTCCGCAACGCGCGCGTCTGGCTGAAGTAAGCGGGATCAGGCGCCACGCTTTGCATGGGCGCACATATGCCCCACCGGTTGCCGGTGGGGCATTTTTCATGCGCGACGTATTCAGAACTGGTATTTCACGCGGCCGATGACACTGCGCCGGCTCCCCGGGTAGCAATCGCTCAGGTCGGAGCAAGTTGCCAGGTATTCCTTGTCGAACAGATTGGTGGCGTTGACCGACAGGGTCAGGTGCTTGTCCACCGCGTAGGACACGCCCGCATCGACCAGCGTGCGGCCGTCGATCTTCAGCGTATTGGCGTTGTCGCCGTAGGTCGAGCCCACGTAGCGCACGCCCGCGCCCAGGCTCAGCCCGGCCAGCGCGCTGTTGCGCACTGTGTAGTTCAGCCAGCCCGAGGCGCTGTGCTCCGGCACCAGCGCAGGACGGTTGCCTTCAGTGCCGTTGTTGGCGCGGGTGATCCGGGCGCGCACGTAGGTGTAGGACCCGGTGAAGTCCCAGCCGTCGCCCAGGCTGAACTTGCCTTCCAGTTCCACGCCGCGTGATTGCACCTCGCCCGAAGCGACCTGGAATCCGGGGTTTTGCAGATCATTGGTTAGCACGTTGCTTTTTTTGATGTCGAAGACCGCCAGCGTGTAGAGCGCATTCGACCCGGGAGGCTGGAACTTGATGCCGCCTTCCCACTGGCGGCCGCGCGAAGGCGCAAACGTTGAACTGCCATTGGCGGGCGCCGAGGTTCCGGTGTTGGGCAGGAAGGACTGGGCGAAGCTGACGTAGGGCGCGACGCCGTTGGGCATGACGTAGTTCACGCCAGCGCGGCCGCTGAAGCGGCTGCCGCTCTGGTCGGTGTCGCTGTTCAGTATCCGGTTTTCCGTCTTCTGGCTGTACCAGTCGTAGCGGCCGCCCAGGGTCAGCACCCAGCGCTCATCGAAGCGGATCTGATCCTGCAGATAGAGGCCGGTCTGGTGCGTGCGTTCCAGGTAATTGGCCAGTGGGACGGTCGGGGTCGGCACGTCCACGCCATAGACCGGATCGAAGGGGTTCAGGCTCGGCGCCGGCCCCATGGTGCGCGACACGTCCGCGCTGCTACGGTTGAAGTCCAGGCCCAGCAGCACCGTATGGGAGAGCGGACCCGTGCGCAGGTCGAGCTGCGCCTGGTTGTCCAGCGCCAGCGCGGTCATGCTTTCGTCGTAGCGGCGCGCGGTACGGGCAATTCCAGTGGGAGTCAGGCCGGCCAGGAACAGGTTGTCCAGGATTGAATCGACGCGCCCGTAGCGCAGGTTCTGCCGTACCTGCAATGTATCGTTGAAGCGATGTTCGAACAGGTAGCCGATGCTCTTCTGGTCCTGGTCGTAGCGGTTGAAGTTGGGATCGCCGTTGCGCAGATTAGTTGGCTTGCCGTTGACAGTGACCGTGCCGATGGTGCCGCCAGAACGGTCGCGCAGGTACTCCGTCAGCAGTGTGAAGTGGGTTGCGGCGGAAGGCGCCCAGGTCAGCGAGGGCGCGAGGAATAGGCGGTCATCGGAAATGCGGTCACCGTTCGGGTAGGTGAATTGCGTGTTGGCGTCGCGCGCCACGCCGATGACGCGATACAGCAGGGTGCCGTCTTCGGTCGCGGGACCGGTCAGGTCGACCGCGGCCTGCTTGCGCTGGTAGCTGCCGTACTCCAGCTCGGCTTCATAGTGGGGCGTGGCCGATGGCAGCTTGCTGACGCGGTTGATGACGCCGCCCGCGTCGCCTTGGCCATACAGCACGGAGGAGGGGCCGCGCAGGACTTCGATGCGGTCGAGGGCGTAGGGCTCGCTGCGAAAGAGCGTGTAGCCGGAAGTGGCTTGCCGCAAGCCGTCCTTGTAGTCGCTGGTGGCCTGGGCGTTGAAGCCGCGCAGCATTACCCAGTCGAACCCCTTGGGATCGACGCCGTAGGTTTCCACCGTTACGCCGGGCACATAGCGCAGCACTTCGGTCACGCTCTGCGCGTTCTGAGCTTCCATCTGGGCGCGGGTCACGACGGAGATCGATTGAGGCACTTCCAGGATGGGCGTATCCGTCTTAGTGCCGGCACGGGTTTCCTCCGCAACGTAGCTGTCCGGCGCCACGCCCGAGGCGCGGACGGTGACCGGCTCCAGCGTGGAAACCCCGCCCGTGCCCGGCGGCAGCGGACGCAATACGTAGCCGCCGTCCTCCAGGCGAGCCGCGAGGCCGCTGCCCGCGAGGATGGCGGCGTAGCCGGAGTTCAGGCCATAGGTCCCGCGCAGGCCGGGGCTGCGCAGGCCGGCGGTCAGTGCGCCGTCGATGGTGATGGTCACGCCCGCCTGCTGGGCGTAGGCGTTCAACACCTGGTCCAGCGGGCCGGCCGGGATGTCATAGCGCTTGGCCGCCCGCTCCTGGGGCGCAGGGGCGCCAGGTCCCGCAGCCAAGGCGGCGGGGGGCGCGGCAAGCGCCAGGGCGGTCAGGGCCAGGGCCAGGGCCAGCGTGCTGCGGGCGGCCTTAGGGGTGGAGCGGGCGTGCATGTGGGGGTTCCTCGTTGCGGACGTGAATGCTGCGGGTATGCAGGTATCCCGAACGAGAAAGAAAAAGTGCTACGGTTTTCGCGGAATTTTTTTTCCGGGCTTTGGGGGGAGCGGGCTATCTGGGCTCTATCACCACCCAGTATCCGGTGTAGCGGGACACGCGCAGGGGCAGGACTCTTGCAAGGGAACTCAGAATCCGGTCGGTATCGTCCAGTGAGTACACGCCCGAGACGATCAGGTCCGCCACGCGCGGATCGCAACGGATGACGCCGCGCCGGTGACGTCCGACCTGATCCAGGAAGTCGGCCAGCCGCAGGCGTTCCGCCACCAACTGGCCGCGCAGCCAGCCCGGGGACTGTTGCGGCGAGTCCGGCATGCGTTCGGCGGCCATGGGGGTAAATGCGGCGGACTGGCCCGCGTCCAAGCGCAGGGCGCGGCCCTGGGAGGGCTGGATCTCGACCGCGCCCTCATATACCCCGACGCGTATCCGGTCGCGTTGGTGTTCCACGCTGAACCGGGTGCCCAGCGCCTGCACCTCGCCGTAGGCGGTCGTGACAAAGAAGGGGCGGCCCGCGGCGGCGGGCCCATGACCCGTCTCGATGTAGGCGTCGCCGCGCCGCAAGACCAGACGGCGCGCATCGGCAGAGTAGGCCAGGTCTACCGCGCTATCCCCGTTCAGCGTGAGGCGGGTGCCGTCCTCCAGCGCGATCTCGCGCCGTTCGCCTACCGCGCTGCGGTAGTCCGCAATGTAGGCGGGCCAGGGCAGTCGATGCGCCGCCAGGCCCGCCGTGCCGACGCCCAGCGCCGCCCAGCCCATCAGGCGCAGCGCCTTGCGACGGGCCGCCTGCCGGCCGGAACGGGCCAGGGCCTGGGCCGAGGCTTCGGGCGATACGTCCGTCAACCGGGCATCGATGCGCTGTACCTGCTGCCAGGCGCGTTCGTGATCGGGGTGGGCCGCGCGCCAGCGCTGCCAGGCGGCCCGTTCATCGGCGCTGGCTTCACCGGACCACAGGATGACCAGCCATTCCAAGCCCTGCGCGAGTATCGGTTCGGGGATGTCCCCGTGCCTGGCGCTCACAGCACGGCCAGACAGGCTTGGGCGGCACGCAACATGTGCTTGCGCACCAGCGCTACAGACACGCCCAGGCTTTGCGCGATGTCGGAATAGGTCCGACCTTCGAAGCGGGACAGGATGAAGACCTGGCGCGCGCGGGCGGGCAAGGCGTCCAGTGCGGCATCCACGGCCGTCAGTGTTTCCAGCGCCAGCGCGCGTTCCTCGGCGGAAGGCATGTGCGCCTCGGGCAGGCGGGCCAGAGCGTCCAGATAGGCGGTTTCCAACGCGCGGCGGCGGAACAGGTCCACCACCAGGCCCTTGGCGATCTGGGCAAGAAAAGCGCGGGCTTGTCCGGTTTCGGGCAGGCGACCGGAGTTCAGCAACCGTTCATAGGTGTCGTGCGACAGGTCCGCGGCGTCATGCGCGCAGCCCAGCCGCCGTCGCAGCCATCCCGCCAGCCATCCGTGATGGTCTCGGTAGAGCGTGTTCAAGGTGTGCGCCGTGGGCTGGGTTGCCGCCGTCACGATGGGTTCTCGTTAGGTCCAAAGATTGCAAATGATAATCGTTGTTAATTGTATTGGACAAGCGGGCTCGGACGGAAAAGCAGCCATGCAATCAACTGAGATATTTAACTTTTCATTGCGTCGTGTCGTAAAGCACACGTAGCCGCAATACGCAACCCGGAGTGACCCTTATGTTCAAGAATCTCAGCATTCGCGCGGTCTTGACGACCGCATTAGCCGTTTTCTTCGCGCTTTTCCTGCTGACTGGCATTGCCGTCCACCAGCAGCTGACTTCCAACCGCAATTCCATCGAAGTACTGTTGGACACCAATCTGGTGCGCGCCAACGCCGTGAACGGCGCCGGCACCGAATTGCTGCGCGCCCGCCTGGTGCTGCTGGCGGCCCAGACCGCGCTGATGGAAGGCAAGAGCCTCGACAACCTGGCCAGCATGCAGCGCCTGGACGGCTATACCAAAAAGGCCGGCGAACTGATCCAGCTGGTGCGCCAGACGCCGGAAACCTCGGCGCAGGGCAAGCCGCTGCTGGACGCTGCGCTCGCTGCCTACGACGTCTATCAGCGTGACGCCATCGTGCCGATGATCGCGGCGATTCGCGCGGGCAATGCACAGGAGTCCAACCGTCTCAACCTCGAAAAAGTGACCCCGCTGGGCCTGACGTTTACCGCCGCCATCCAGAAGTACGTGGACTACGCCGACGAGGTCGGCCAGCGCGTGGCCCGCGAGGCTTCCGCCCGCATCAATGGCGCCATCGCGCTGCTGATCGGCCTGCTGATAGTCGTGGCCGTGCTGGTGGTGGGGCTGTACGCGGTGTTCGGCCGCTCCGTGTTCCGTCCGCTGCATGAAGCGGGCCGCCTGTTCGACCGCATTGCCGGCGGCGACCTGACCAACCGCATCGAACAACGCGGCAACAACGAAATCGGCGTGCTGTATGCCGCCGTCAAGCGCATGCAGGAGAGCCTGGCCCGCACCGTGTCGGCGGTGCGCCTGGGCGTGGAAGAAATCCACACGGGCGCGCGCGAGATTGCCGCTGGCAACATCGACCTGTCTTCGCGTACCGAACAGCAAGCCGCCTCGCTGGAAGAAACCGCTGCCAGCATGGACGAATTGTCTTCCACGGTGCGCAACAACGCGGAAAGCTCGCGCAGCGCCTCGGAACTCGCCGTGGCAGCCTCCGAAGTGGCCACGCGCGGCGGCCAGGCCGTGGGCGATGTGGTCGGCACGATGCGCGGCATTGCCGACAGCTCCAACCGCATCGCCGACATCGTGGGCGTGATCGACGGCATTGCCTTCCAGACCAACATCCTGGCGCTGAACGCGGCGGTGGAAGCGGCGCGGGCAGGCGAGCAGGGCAAGGGCTTCGCGGTCGTCGCCAGCGAAGTGCGCGCCCTGGCGCAGCGCAGCGCTGCCGCCGCCAAGGAGATCAAGGGCCTGATCGACGACTCCGTGCAGAAGGTGTCGGTGGGTTCGGACCAGGTGGAAGCCGCCGGCGCCACCATGCAGGAAATCGTGGTTTCGGTGCGCCGGGTGACGGACATCATCAACGAAATTTCCAGCGCGTCTGAAGAACAGTCGCAGGGCATCCAGCAGGTCAACCAGGCCGTGTCGCAGATGGACAGTGTGACGCAGCAGAACGCCGCGCTGGTCGAAGAGGCCGCGGCGTCCGCGGCGTCGCTGGAAACCCAGGCGCAGCGCTTGCGCGAAGCGGTGGCCGTGTTCAAGCTGCAGACCGGCCGCGTGATCGACGCCGAGGCGCCCGCCGTGGGCCGCAACGGCGAACCGGCCTTGCTGGGCGCCTGATCGCGACCCTGATCGCGACCCTGATCGCGGCCCTATAGCGGCTGGCCCGGACACGGCCGGCCGCAAGCGGGAACAATGCCCCCAACGCGTCTGCGGTTGGGGGCATTGTTTTTGGGCCAGATGCCCGGGCCCGGGGCGGCACCCTTTTCCATTGCCGATAACAATCAGGGACAAAAGATGCCAGTCGTGCCGCGCAGGCATAAAATAGCAGATTGCCTATCCCCCCCTCCGCACACAGGATCCCGCGCCATGAACGCACGCATCCCCGAAGACGCTCTTCCTCCCACCCTGGACCCCAAGGCCTTGCAGGCGTTCGTGGACGAAAAATGGGACAACGAGATCATCCCGGCGCTGACCGACTACATCGCCATCCCGGCCAAGAGCCCGGCTTTTGACGCGGACTGGGAGAAGAATGCCTTCATCGAGCGCGTGGTGCGCGACGCCGCGCAATGGGTCGAAGCGCAAAAGGTCTCGGGCCTGAAGCTGGAAGTGGTGCGCCTGCCGGGCCGCACGCCCGTCATTTTCTTTGACGCGCCCGCCACCCGCAGCGACAACGGCGACACCGTGCTGCTGTACGGCCACCTGGACAAGCAACCCGAATTCTCCGGCTGGCGCGCCGGCCTGGGCCCCTGGACCCCCAAGCTGGAAGACGGCAAGCTGTACGGCCGTGGCGGCGCGGACGACGGCTACGCCGTGTACGCCTCGCTGACCGCCATCATGGCGCTGGACAAGCAGGGCATTCCGCGGCCGCGCTGCGTGGGCATCGTCGAAACCTGTGAGGAATCCGGCAGCTACGACCTGCTGCCCTACGTGGACGCGCTGCGCGACCGACTGGGCAACGTGGCCCTGGTGGTGTGCCTGGATTCGGGCGCCGGCAACTACGACCAGCTCTGGATGACGACCTCGCTGCGCGGCATGGTGTCGGGCACGCTGGAAGTACAAGTGCTGGACGAAGGCGTGCACTCGGGCGACTCCAGCGGCGTGGTGCCGTCGTCGTTCCGTATCCTGCGCCATCTGCTGGACCGCCTCGAAGACAGCGGCACCGGCCGCCTGTTGCCGCAAAGCCTGCATTGCGAAATCCCCGCGGAACGCATTGAGCAAGTGCACGCGACCGCGCGCATCCTGGGCGATGAGGTCTGGCGCCGTTTCCCCTGGAGCTGCGGCGCCGACGGCGGCTTCGTGCTGCCCATGACGACCGAACCCGAACAGGCTTTGCTGAACCGCACCTGGCGTCCGACCCTGTCCGTGACCGGCGCGGAAGGCCTGCCGCCGCTGTCCAGCGCCGGCAACGTGCTGCGTCCGCGCACCGCTTTCAAGTTGTCGCTGCGCCTGCCGCCGCTGGTGGATGCCGTGGCTGCCTCGCAGGAAATCAAGGCGTTGCTGGAGGCCGACGCGCCCTACAACGCCAAGGTGATCTTCAAGGCCAACGAAGGCGCCGCCACCGGCTGGAACGCCCCGGCCTCCGCGCCCTGGTTGACCCAGGCGCTGGATGCCGCCTCGCAGCAGTACTACGGCGCGTCCTGCGGCTACATCGGCCAGGGCGGCACCATCCCGCTCATGAGCATTCTGCAGAAGGGCTTCCCCAAGGCCCAGTTCATGGTCTGCGGCGTGTTGGGCCCCAAGTCCAACGCCCACGGCCCCAATGAATTCCTGCACGTGCCCTACGGCAAGAAGCTGACCGCGGCAGTGGCCCAGACCATGGCGGCAATGCCGGCATGATTTCCACTTCCGATGCCTACGCCAACGTGGTCGCCGAGACCAAGCATTGGCTGAACCAGGCCGTGATCGGCCTGAACCTCTGTCCCTTCGCCAAGGCGGTGCAGGTCAAGGACCAGATCCGCTTTGCCGTCAGTGACGCCACCGACGCCGAAGGCGTGCTTACCGACCTGCAGGACGAGCTGGCGCTGCTGGCCGAGGCCGATCCGGAGCAGATCGACACCACGTTGCTGATCATCCCGGACGCGCTGGACGACTTCCTGGAGTTCAACGACTTCGAAGACCTGTCGGACCGCCTGCTCAAGCGCATGCGCCTGGTGGGCGAGCTGCAGGTCGCCACCTTCCATCCGCACTTCCAGTTCGCGGACACGCAGCCGGACGATATCGACAACTACACGAACCGTTCGCCGTATCCCATCCTGCACCTGTTGCGCGAGGACAGTATCGATCGCGCGGTGGAGTCCTTCCCGGACGCAGCTGAAATCTATGAAAAGAACATCGACACGATGAGGCGCCTGGGGCTGGAAGGGTGGAAGAAACTGATGACCAAGGCCTGAGCCCCTGCGCTTCATCGGATCGCATACCAAATACCGCGACATAAATACCGCAGGGCGAAATCCCCGAGCTGCCTTCCATGCAAGGCCTCGGGATATCCCTAGATAGCCGGTCCGCGGTATTGCATACAACATACTGACGCCGTGACAGCTCGCCGTAAGGTGAGCGGCGCGCGTCCTTTCCCTTCGATTGCTTTGCCCCGTGGCCTTTCCCGGGCGCGGGGGCGTTGTCCTTGCCTGGAGAGTTGTATGCGATTCACCCGCCGCCATGCCCTGGGCGCGCTTGCCGCGCTACCCCTGATCTCGCGTCCCGCCTGGGCCCAGAACACCTTCCCGACGCGTCCCGTGCGCCTGCTGGTGGGCTTTGCCCCCGGCGGCTTGACCGACATTGCGGCGCGCGCCTTGGCCGAGCGCATGGGCAAGACGCTCAAGCAGAGCGTGATCGTGGAAAACCGCCCCGGCGGCCAGGCCATCATTGCCACGGTGGCGGTGGCGCGCGCGGAGCCCGATGGGTACACACTGGGCTTCGCCGGCACCAACGGCATGATCCTGAACCCCTTGCTCTACAACAACCTGCCTTACCAGCCGTCCGACTTCAAGCAGCTGGGCTCCATGGGCAAGTCGCCCATGCTGTTGATCGTGCACCCCGACCTGGGCGTGAAAAACGTGCAGGAGTTCATCGCGCTGGCCAAGAAGAAGCCCGGGGACATCACCTGCGCGCATGCGGGGCGAGGGGTGATCAATCACCTGGCGCTGTTGCATTTCCAGTCCAAGACCGGCACGCAGTTCCAGGATGTGCCCTACAAGGGCAGCGGCCCTGCGTTGCTGGACCTGATGGCAGGCACGGTGCAGAGCACCTTCGACTTTCCGACTTCGGCAATGCCCAACATCAAGTCGGGCAAGTTGCAGGTGCTGGCGGTCACATCGGACAAGCGCCTGTCCAGCCTGCCGGACGTGCCCACCATGAAGGAAGCCGGGCTGGATGGCTTCGAGCTCTACACCCGCATGATGATCTCCGGTCCGGCCGCGATGCCCGCGCCCGTGGTCGCCGCGCTGGAGAACGCAGTGCGCGAAGGCACGCGTGATCCCAGCCTGGTTCAGCAGTTCGCGGACCAGGGCGTGACCGTGGAGTTCACGTCCTCGGCCGATCTGGACAAGGTCATTGCGGATGAATCCGCCATGTGGGCCCAGGTCATCAAGGCCAACGGCGTGCCCAAGACCGACCTGAAGAGCTAAGGAGCCATCGTGGCAGAACAACCCAGCATTACCGTCACGCCGGAACGCGCCCTGATCGACGTGGCGCGCGAGATCCGCGTGAGCGGATTTCCGGCCTACGCTTTCATCACCGTGACGGCCAGCATGACCATGTGCGGCGCGCCGTGGCGATCGCAAGCCGTGTTCGTGGCTGGCCACGACGGCGCCCTGGACCTGGCCCGCGATTGCCCCGTGTCCGGCAGCTACGCGGAGCCCTCGGCCATGGGCATCGTCTGGTCCATGGCGTGCGAGGACGTCGCCAGCGTGGTGTTTCCGCCGGACCGCACCGAGCCGCTTGCCATCCGCATCGAAGCCAGCGATGGCCGCCAGACTGCCGCGGCAACCCTGGTGCAGGAGTTCCAGGCGGAGGGCGTGACCCACCGCGCCGTGCGCGAGCAGGTCGGCGGCATGACCGTGTCGGGCGAACTCTACACGCCAGCCGGTCCCGGCCCGCATCCGCTGGTGATCTACATGAATGGCTCGTCAGGCGGCGTCAACGCGCCCCGCGCCGCGCTTTTCGCGTCCCGCGGCTACCAGTGCCTGGCGCTGGCCATCTTCAACTACGAGGGTCGTCCCAAGTATCTGAACGACATGCCGCTGGAGTACTTCGAGCATGCGCTGCGCTGGGCGCGCGCCGAGCTCGCGCCGCGCGACGGCTTCGTAGCGCTGTCCGGCATCAGCCGCGGCGGCGAGACCTCGCTGCTGGTGGCTTCGCATTATCCGGATCTGGTCAGCGCGGTGGTCGCCTACGTGCCGTCGCCCGTCATGCACGGGGTGGTCAGCGCGGGGGCGCCCGGCACCGGCCGCGACGCGCAGGTCTGGACCAAGGCCGGCGCACCCCTGCCGCACCTGTGGCAGGACAACGCCAGCGCCAACTGGGACGCGGCCTATGCGTCTCAGCCGCCGTATCGTCAGACGCACGCCTTTCTCAGCGCCACGCGCGACAGCGCGGCGTTTGAGCGGGCCCGCATCCCGGTCGAGAACTATCCCGGTCCCGTCATGCTGGTCAGCGCATCCGATGATGGCTTCTGGCCCAGCACCGCGTACTCGGAAATTGTCATGCGCCGTCGGCAGGCCCATGGCCTGCCGACGTTCCACCACGTTTGCATGGGCGCTGGCCACCATGTGCACTATCCCTGCCTGCCCGCCACGCTGATCAGCAAGCCGCACGCGATGTCCGGCCTGCTGCTGGACGCGGGCGGAACGCCCAGCGCGAACGCGGCAGGCAATGAAGGATCCTATCTGGCGGTGCTGGATTTCCTGGGCAGGGTGGGAGGCGTGGCCAGATAGGCCTTGGGCGGGCGGCCAGGCGGGCGTCCGTTGCCCGGCACGCCCGCTTCATCCGTTGCGCAGTTTCTGTTCCGACACGAATGCCGACCAGCGCTGCAGCTCGCCCCGTATCAGCCCCGCGAATTCGGCCGGGCTGTTGGCCTGGGCGGCCTCCATGCCCAGGCCGGCCAGCCGTTCGCGCACGCCGGCGTCGGCCAGGATGGCCGTCATGGCGCCGTTCCACTTGGCGACCAGCTCTGGCGGCGTGCCTGCGGGCGCGACGATGCCTTCCCACTCCTTCAGGTCGAACGCGGGCACCCCGGCCTCGGCCAAGGTGGGCACACCGGGCAGGGCGTCCATGCGGCCGTCGCGCGTGACCGCCAGGGCGCGCAGCTTGCCGGACTGCGCCAGCGGCACGGCGACGGACGCGGTGGCGAACATGGTCTGCACATAGCCGCCCATGAGCGCCTGCGCCGCTTCGGCGGGGCCCTTGAAGGGCACGTGCAGCATGTCTATCCCCGCCGCCTGGCAAAAGGCCGCGCCCAGCAGATGGGCGGGTGAGCCGTTGCCGCCTGAACCGTAGCTGAGCTTGCCGGGCTGGCGCCTGGCCTGCTCGACCAGGCTGCGGACGTCGGCATAGTCGCTGCCTGGCGCGACGAGCAAGGCGTTGTACAGCCACACCAGGTTGGCGATCGGCGCGAAATCGCCGTCGGTGCGATAAGACACCTTGCCGAACAGCGCGGGCAGCACGGTGTGGGTCAGGAACATGATGCCCACGGTGTAGCCGTCCGGGGCGCTGCGGGCGACTGCGTCCAGGCCGATCATGCCGGTCGCGCCCGGCCGGTTCTCGACGACCACCGGCTGCCCCCACAGGCGCTGCAGCCTTTCCGCGATGACGCGCGCCAGCACGTCGGGAGGGCTGGCCGCGGGCAGCGGCACGATGATGCGCAGCGGTTTGTCCGGGTACGCGGCCCTGGCGGACCACGGCAGGGTACAGGCGAGGGCGGCGGACAGGCCCTTGAGTAGCGTGCGGCGGCGCATGGTTCAGGCCGCGGACGAAACAGGCGGCATGAAGATCACGTCGTATTCCGGCGCCACGGCCACCACCTCCGCCGGACTCGACATATTGTGGATGCGGCGGTAAAGCTCAAGCAGCTTGCCTGCGGGCGCCGCCCAGAACAGCGCGGTGGCGGGAACGCCGGAATTGTTGAAGAAGGCATGCGGCACGCCGCGGGGCATGCGCACCAGATCGCCCGGGCCGGCAGAGGTTTTCCTGCCGTCCAGCAGCAGGTCGATGCGGCCGTGCAGCACGAAGATGTACTCGTCCTGGTTGGGGTGCACGTGCGGTGGCACGAAGGACTCTTCGGGAAAAGTGGCGTGCCAGGAAATGCTGTCCAGGCTGACTTGCTTGGGCACGTATACCTGGCCCAGGATGTTCCAGGAGACGCCGTCCAGGCCGGCGTGCGCGCGGGTGATGTCTGGGGTTTCGAGAATCATGCTGCACTCCTCAGGATTGCGACAGCCGATCCAGCGTCGGCTTCACGAGCGGGTTGGATGAGGCGAAACGTGGCTTGAAGGTTTGCCTGGCGCGGGCCAGGTCGGCTTCGTCCCAATAGCCGATCAGGATGCCGCCTTCGGAAATGCGAGGCTGGACCTCGATGGACTCGATGGTGCCGTCGGCCACGGTGGCGCGTTGGCGGGGCTGGCGCGCCCAGCGGAACAGCAGATCCTCCATGCGCCGGCGCACCGCTTCGTGCGCGGGCGAGGCGCCCAGGTCGACGAATTCATTGGGGTCTTCCAGCAGGTCGTAGAGCATTGGCCGGTAGCCCTCGGCCATCACGTACTTCCAGCGCTCGTCGCGCACCATGCGCAGCCAGGCCTGCCGTGCCGGCGTGCCCAGCGTGATGCGCGAATCCTGGAAGGCATAGTCGTATTCGCAGATGACGTGGTCGCGCCAATCCGGCGGCGTCTGACCGAATAATAGGGGGCGCAGCGAACGTCCGTCCATGACGTGGGGCACCGGCACTCCGCCGCAGGCGTCCAGGAAGGTCGGCGCCAGGTCTATCGCTTCGACCATGGCCGCGCAACGGGTGCCGCGTGCCGCATCGGCGCGGGGATCCGGGTCGTAGACGATCAGTGGCGCGCGGATGACGGGTTCATGGAACAGGTCCTTTTCTCCCATCCAGTGATCACCCAGGTAATCGCCGTGATCGGACGTGAAAACGATCATGGTGTTGTCGAACAGGCCGCGCGCTTCCAGGAAGCGGAACAGCACGCCGAGCTGGTCGTCGATCTGCTTGATCAGTCCCATATAGCCCGGCATGACGGCCTCGCGCACACCGGGCTCGGAGAAGGTCGCCGATACGCGGTGCTTCATCATCGCGGCGTAGACGGGGTGCGGATCGGCCCGTTCGGCGTCATTGCGCACCACCGGCAACGCATCTTCCGGCCCGTACAGGCCGGCGTAGGGCGCCGGCGCCAGATAGGGCCAGTGGGGCTTGATGTAGGACAGGTGCAGGCACCACGGCTGTTCGCCGGCTTCGCTGATGAAGTCCATCACCCGGCGCGTGATGTACGGCGTCTCCGAATGTTCGTCCGGCACGCGCGCGGGCAGGTTGGAATACTTGAGGAACCAGCCCGAACGCACCGTGCCGTCCGTGTCCACGGCGGAGTTGGCCCAGCTTTCCCAGGGATTGTCGCCGCCGTACCCCTGCGCGCGCAGATAGTCGTTGTAGCGCGGGTCGGGATCGTGGCCGGAGTATGGATGGATGCCATCGTCGCGTTCGTAGGCGTCGAAGCCGCACTCGGCAATGCGGCGGCCGATGACCGACGCCGGGTCGATGCCCAGCCGCGACATGCCGGCCAAGTCCGCCCGCATATGCGTCTTGCCCACCAGCACGGAACGCACGCCCAGGGGCCGCAGATGGTCGCCTATGGTCATTTCTCCCGCCTTCAGCGGCACGAAGTTCCAGCTGGCGCCATGCGCATGCACGTAGCGGCCCGTGTAGTAACTCATGCGCGACGGACCGCATACGGGCGACTGCACGTAGGCGCGGTCGAAGACCATGCCGCGCGCCGCCAGCGCATCCAGGTTCGGCGTCTTCAGCGTGGGGTGGCCAAAGCAGGAAAGATGGTCGTAGCGCAGCTGGTCGCACATGATGAAGAGAATGTTCTTCACGCCTCGGGTCATGCTAGGCTCCTGTCTCCGATGGGGCATGCAGGAATTCTATCGACGGCCTGCGCGCCCATCCCTTGAATTGTTTTGATGTCGATTACCCCTGGTAATCGGCCGGAGAGGCGGCTTGCGACTCCAGCATCTGAACCTGTTGCTCACCCTGGCGCGGACAGGCAGCATGCGCGCTGCCGCGCAGGTCCTGAACGTGTCGCAACCAGCGCTGACCAAGGCGTTGCGCCAGCTGGAAGAAGAGGTCGGCACGGAGCTGGTGCTGCGCACGCCGAAGGGCGTGCGGCTGGCGCAGGCCGGCGAAATCCTCGCGGCGCGCGCCGCCGTCGTCATGCGCGAGATCGAAAAGGCCCATGAGGACCTTGCCTGGCATCTGCGTGGCGCGGAGGCGCAGGTGACGCTGGGCGTGTCGCCGGCCGCCGCAATCCTGCTGGCGCCGGGCGCGGTGGCGCGCTACGGCGCGCGCTGGCCGCAAGTGCGGCTGCGCGTGCGCGACACACTTTATCCGCAGGCGCTGGAGCGCATCCGGTCCGGCGAACTCGACATGGCGCTTGGGCCCTTGCCTGAAGCCGGCGGTGGCGGCGACCTGGCCGTGCAACCCCTGTTCGAAAGCCAGTCGGTCGTGGTTGCGCGCGCCGCGCATCCGCTTGCCCGTGTCCGCCGCCTGAGCGAGCTGGCCGAGGCCGCCTGGGTACTGACGGGACCGGCGCAAGGACCGGGCGATCCCAGGGCGCTATACGCCGACGAAGTGCAGGCGCGCGCCTTGCATCTGCAACTGGAGTGCGAGTCGTTCTCCACGCTGCTGGCGCTGATGCCGCAGCTGGATCTGGTCGGCATCATGCCGCAAGGGTTTCTGGACCGTTACGGCCCCGCGCTGGGACTGGTCCGCCTGGATCTCATCGACCCTTTGCCCAAGACCGTCATCTATGTGACGCACCGCGCGGATGCGCCGCTGACCGTGCCGGCGCGCCGTCTGCTGGATGCGCTGCTGGGCGAGGCCGCGCAGATGGCTGCGCACGCCTGAACCTAGGCCTTGGTTCATCGCGTTGACGGAAAATCTTCGATCCGCCGCAGACCCTGGCCGCCTACATCGAACTGCTGCGCGCACCCGCTGTGGGAAGGGCCGAAGCGTCCTGATCCGGCATCTGCGAAATGCCTGGCACGCCGCGCCGGATGTTGCGCGAGAACTCTGCTGCGTCCGAGGTGGCGCGGGCGCGCTGCGTGTAATGGCCCGCTTGCCGGTATCCCTCGGGACTGTCGGCGCCTTCCAGCGCGTCAAGCCGATACAGGTACTCGGGCAGGTAGCCCGACAGCAGCAGCCGGTAATCCAGGGGCAGGCCGGGCACGATCTCGTCCGCCAGCCGGTACACGATGGTGGTGCAGTTACCCGTCAGTGTGTTGTAGAAGCGGGGCTTGGCCACCAGCCGGGTCGCGGTTTCTACATAGGAAAGGAACAGCTTGCGGGCAGCGCCTTCCGGCATGTGCACGCGGTACAAGTAGCCTTCCTCGCCACGCACGTTGGTGCGCACGCGCAGGCTGTCTTCCTCGGTGGAAGCCAGTACCGCCAGTTCGTACTGGCGGAAGAAGCCGCCGATTTCGGAGAACACGTCGTGCAGCTTGCGGCGGATCTCCACCGAGAACACCACGTATTGCCCATCGTCGAAGCCGAACGACACCATGGCGTGGGCGACGGCGGGCCGGCCCCAATAGGACAACGCCAGATCCACCGAAGCCAGCCGCGTCAGATCGTAGGTGCGAGTTTCCCAGCGGATGTCGTAGTCGGTGCGCGAGCGCCAGTCAAAGTTGCGCACGTTGCGCAAGGTGACGATATCGCCCTCTATCGAGCCCTGGGTCTGGCGGGCGACTTCAGGCATCCATTGGCGGTCGTTGGAAGCACGCACCCCTAGCGTCCACCAGGCTATCAGCGCCAGCAGCAGGGCGCCGAACAGCCAGGCGGGAAAAGAATGTCCCAGGACCAGTCCGCTCAATGCAGCCGCAGCAAGCGCCAGCCATGCCGCGGACAAGGCGGCGCGTGCGCGGCCCCGGTACGGAGACTGGAACCAGAGGGCCGCCGCGCCCCAGGCGGCGCCGGCCACGATGGCCACGCCGAGCACGAGATGCAGCATCATGGGGTTTGCGTTTGCGTTTGCGTGTGCATCCGTGCGCGCGTTGCGGGTCCGCGCCCGCGGGCGCGCATCATTGCGCCCCTTGCGACGACTCGGCCTGCTCCGCATTGCGGGCGTGCGCGTGGCGGTCCTGCTTGCGCCAGCCGGCGCGCATGCGGGCGATCTGCCGCAGCGCGTCCTGCGATACCTTCCACCAGCCGAACGGCCGCGGGTCCGCCAACATGCTGAGCGCGCGCGCATAGTCCAGCGTCAGGCCAGGGGTCCAGGCCATGGTCAGGGCGCGCTTGCGGATCTGTGCCGCCACCCACAGTTCGGGCGTCAGCAGGAGGCGCAGCAGCACACGCCATCCGGCGCCTGCGCCATGCAAGCGGCCAACCACGCCGTCCAGCGCGGCTTCCAGCGCGCTGGACACGGAACTGGAGCAGTTCCGGTGAGTCAGGTTGTAGGTGGTGGTCTTGCGGTATTCGTCCCAGAATGCCTGTAGCTTGGCCGCGTCATAGTTGCGGATGCGGACCCGGGTCGTCGACGGCGTCCAGGCCTTGGACTCGGTGGCGTAGTCGGGCTGGAAAACGCCCGGCACGTTGTTCTCGGCCGTGGCGCGCAGTAGGGTGCCGAACTGTTCCGGAGAGTGGTCGATCTCCTGGGCCGGGTACAGGCTGATGTAGATGCCTTCCGGCGATTCCAGCGCGGCATGGCCGGTGGAAACCACGCCATTGATGTCCACGGCGGCGATATAGCGGTTCACGACGGGGTAGTTGCGTGTCTGGGTCTTGGCCGAACCGGATGGCGTCCAGACGTGAACGGTCAGCGCGCGCTCCGATTCCAGGGGAGGGCCGTCGAATACCCTCTGTGCGGGGCTGTCGGCGCGCGTGGGCATGAAGTCCGGGCTGGGGTTGACGTCCAGGGCCGGATTGGAGTCCAGGTTGCGGACCCGGCGCGCCAGCGACAGCAGGTGCAGACCCGAAAACGCCAGGAACAGCCCAAGGCAATACGGCACCGTACCGACGTAATGGGTGGGGTACGGCTGGAAAAAGAAAATGGCCAGCAGGATTTCCGCGACGCCCGAAGCGAAAACATAGCGCCAGCGCTCATAACGCACCACATAGGCGGCGGTGCATTGGATCAGCCCGTCCATCAGGAACATCAGGCCGAACAGCATGGACAGCACGAAATGCCCATGGTGGTGCCCGACCAGGACCAGCACGCCCGCAGTCAGCACGATGGCGCCTTTGGCATACCGCAGCACCCGTTGGCCGCCCACGCCCGATTTGGCGATCACCAGCGTGGCCAGGCCCTCGAGCACCAGCAGCGCCGCGAAGAAGTTCAGCGGAAAATAGACGGCATTATCCAGCGCGTCGATAAATAGCGTAACGCCTATCAGCAGAAGCAGGCCGCCGATGACATACAAGGCGCGGGCGCGCTTGCGCAGATAATCCACGCCCAGCAATAACAAAACCAGATTAGCCATTGCGCTTGAATCTCCTCTCCCGTAATCCAGTTAGTCCGCTCGATATTTTGGTTTGCTGACCACGTTAACAAATTTTCCGGCACCGATGCATGTATTCTTCTGAAGTATCCGCCCGCGGTCTTTTCCGGAATATGGCATGAATACCAAGACAAGCAGCGCAGGACAGGAACACGCTGGAGAGACCCCTGCCAGTCTGATAGACGCCAGGATCCGCGAGCTGGGTGACTGGCGGGGTCAGACGCTCGCGCTCGTCAGGGCCGTGATCAGGCAAGCCGATCCCGACGTGGTCGAAGAGTGGAAGTGGCGGGTGCCGGTGTGGTCGCACGACGGCATTATCTGCACCGGCGAGGCCTACAAAAGCGCCGTCAAGCTGACATTCGCCAAGGGCGCGGTCCTGGAGGATCCCACGGGACTCTTCAACGCCAGCCTGGACGGCAATACGCGGCGCGCCATCGATATCCGCCAGGGAGAGTCCCTGGACGAAGCGGCTTTCAAGGCGCTGATCCGTGCCGCGGTGCGCTTGAATGCGGCAGGCGCCAAATAGCAGCTTGCACGATGGCGCAATCAGGGCAATAGGCCGGCGTCCCGCAATAACGGTTCCTCATACGTGGAGTCCTCTGCCGGATAGCGCAGGCCCGGGAGGTTGCCGGCTTTGGCTAGCGCCCAGACGATGCTTTCGCCAGCGGGCAGGTTATCGGGCGCCTGAGCGTACAGCGGATCTTCAAACGCGGCGTTCGCCGCGGCGATTGTCCACCCTTGGGCGGTCAGCGCGGCAATCACGTCCGGCAGGGCGTCGGCATTGAGCTGGTTGGTGTGCAACAGCATGACATGCTTCGGGCTGCGTCCCAGGACTTGGCGTGCCAGCCCGTCGTAATACGCCGCGCGGTCCAGCAAATGGCGGATGTAGCGCTGCTTCACTCCCTGGGCCTTGGCAGTTTGGCCTGCCTTCATGTGATCGGCATAGACGCGGCTGTAATACCAGTCGCTTGCGTCGATGGATACCGGTGCGCTCCGGTAGCCGTTCTTCGTCATCCAGATGCGCATCCCATCACGTTTGGCTGGCGTATCGCCTTCCTTCAGATAGGGGAACCTCAACATCGGTACGAAGGTAGGCATGTTCCGGAGGGCGGCATCCGCTGTTTCCACATCGGCAATGAACGCTGCCAGCGACACCTGGGAATTGGCCAGACTGCGGTGGTTGGCGGTGTGGTTCCCGACCGAGTGTCCCGCCCGCGACCATTCGGCCACCAGCGCCAAACCTTCCGCGCCGCCTATGCGGATCAGCGAGGGAAACAACGCGGACTGGATCCCTTGGTTGCGCAAGGCGTCCAGTAGCTGGGCATTCCATTGAACCGCTTCCGGCTGCTTGCCCGGATTGAGTCCGTCATCGAACGTCAGGGCCACTGTCTGGGCGGAGCACCAGGATGCCCAGAGCGAGAAACAGGCGAGAAGGACAAGACGGGGGAAAAAGCAGGAAGCCATGCAGGAACGCCGATCCAAAGGAAGTTGTCGCGCACGCCAGGCATTCGGCCATGGCGCGGCCCGTGCCCCGGCGCGGGCCGGGGCATCAGGATAGCAGCGACGGCGAACTGGCGTGCTGGCCGGATCACGCCGCTGCGGGTCTGATGTTCTGGTTGTGCCGGAACAGATTCTTCGGGTCGTAGCGGGTCTTGGCCTGGACCAGGCGGTCGAAGTTTGGCCCGTAGGCGGCGCCCAGCCGTTCGGGTTCGTCCTGCGTCAGGAAGTTCACGTACACCCCTTCCTGCGCATAGGGCTCGGTGGTCCGGAACAGCGTCCGGGCCCACGCCATGCAGCGTTCGTCTTCCTCCGGAAAGTCCCAGCGCCCGTGCACATTCATGGCGAATTGCGCCGAGCGGTGTGGATAGGCCGTGGCGGACACCGGTACCCGCGAGGCTACCCCGCCGATGTAGCCCAGGAAGATTTCGCATTGCTGGGACGGCAGGTTTTCCACTGCCTCGACGATGGCGTCGATCAGTCCATCCTGCAGGCCGCCCAGATTGTGCGACTTCCAGTAATTGCGCGCGCCCGGCGTGAGCAAAGGATCAAAGGCCTTTTGCCAGGCGCCGTACGGCATGGGGCCCAGGTGTTCGCCATACGGCGTGCCCCAGCCGCGCACGGCTTCAACGGCGGCGGGGCCCTGGGCTGGATCTCCCGAATAGCACATGGCGAAGGCAACCATCGGCTTGCCATGCACCGCTTCCGGCAGGAAGGGCAGCGGGGGCGCGAGCCTCAGCACCGCCCAGACGGTCAGCTCCAGCGGCATGGCTGCCAGCGCGTCGCGGTACTTCCGCAACGCTTCCTTGCCCTGTTCCAGCGGCAGCACCACCAGGCCGCCATAGACCTGCGGGCCGATGGGATGCAACTGGAACTCGAACATGGTGACCACGCCGAAGTTGCCGCCGCCGCCCCTTATGGCCCAAAACAGCTCCGGGTTGTCCTGTTCGCTGGCATGCAGCAGTTGGCCATCCGCCGTGACGACGTCGGCCGAGAGGAGGTTGTCGATGGACATTCCGAACCTGCGGGTCAGCCAGCCGAATCCGCCGCCCAGGGTCAGCCCGGCCACGCCCGTGGTGGAATTGACGCCCAGCGGCGTCGCCAGGCCGCAAGCCTGGGCCTCGTGGTCGAAATCCGCGAGCGTGGCGCCAGGCTCCACGTAGGCGCGCGCCCGGAGGGGATCGACGCGCACCGACTTCATCGGCGACAGGTCCAGCATCATGCCGCCCTCGCAGACCGCCGTGCCGGCAATGTTGTGGCCGCCGCCGCGCACGGACAGGACCAGATCATTGTCGCGGGCGAAATCCACGGCGCGGCGCACGTCGGCGGCGCCGGCGCATCGGAAGATGACCGCCGGGCGGCGGTCGATCATCGCATTCCAGATTTTCCGGGCGTCGTCGTAGCCGGCGTCCTCGGGGCCCAGGACCTGTCCTCGGGCAGAGGCTTTCAGGTCATCCAGGGCGTTTGCGGGAAGTTTGCTCATCACACACCTCCTTGAAGGTGCTGTGCTTCGTGAACAATCTCTGAAACTGGGGCCTGCAAATGAGGCCCGGGCCGCCTAGGGAATTGGGCGCGGCATGGTGGACGCCTCCTGTGTGTGAGGCCATGGCCCGGAGAGGACGGCGCGCCGCGCCGGGAGCCTGGCGGCCCGCTCCCGTTTTGCGCGCCGTGGCGTGCGTATCGGGATAGCTTACTCCTCGCTGGTCCATTCCACCTGCACGCCGAGGCTGCGCAGGTTCTCGACGAAGCGCGGGTGGGCACGGCGGATCGGCGTGGCGTTGCGGATTTCCGAACGGCCGTCGATGCTGCTGGCGATCATGAACAGCGCGATGGCGACACGAATGATGTAGGGGCTTTCGACCACGGCGGGCGTCAGCGGCCGGCCGCCGAAGGTGATCAGCCGGTGCGGATCCGAGGAGAATACGTGCGCCCCGAACTTGGACAATTCACCGGTCCATCCCAGCGCGCCATCGTAGACCTTGTTCCAGAACATGGCGTTGCCCTGCGCACACACGCCCAAGGCAATGAAAATTGGCAGCAGGTCCACCGGGAAGTACGGCCAGGGCGCCGCCTCGACCTTGGTGAGCACATTGCTGGTAAAAGGCGTTTGCACCTTCAGCGGGCCAGAGCGCAGCGCGCGCGACCAGCCATTCTCGTGCACGATCTGCACGCCGAACTTGGCAAAGGTACGGTCGATCAGCGGGAAGTTCCCGGGCGTGCTGTTGCGCACCACCACGTCGCCGCCGGTGATCGCGCCCAGCGCGAGAAAAGTGGTGATCTCGTGGAAGTCTTCTTCGAACGTGAATTCGCCGCCGCCCAGGCGGGTGCCACCGCTTACGGTCAGGCGCGAGGTCCCGATGCCGTCGATCTGCGCGCCCATCATCGCCATAAAGCGGCAGAACTCCTGGACGTGCGGCTCGGAGGCCGCGTTCGTCAGGGTCGATTCCCCTTCGGCGGCCGCCGCACACAGCACAAAGTTCTCGGTCGTGGTGACCGACGCGTAGTCCAGCCAATGGTGGGTCGGCTTGAGCGGGCCGCTGGCGCGGACCAGCAGGGATCCGCTGGCGCGCTCTACCTCGCCGCCGAAGGAACGGAAGATGTCCACGTGTGGATCGATCTCGCGCACGCCCAGCGTGCAGCCCTTGACGTTGTCTTCCAGCCGGGCCACGCCAAAGCGTGCCAGCAGAGGCGGCACCAGCATGATGGACGACCGCATCTCCTCGGGCAGCCGGTGGGTGGCGGCATCGAAGGCGGTGTCGCGGTGGTGCAGGTCCAGCGTGCGGGTGGACTCGTCGAGCCGCACGTCGCTGCCGAGGGTGCGGAAGATGTCGAGGATCTTGCGCACATCGGTGATGTCGGGCACGCCGCGCAGCCGCAGCGGCTGATCCGTCAGCAGGGTGGCGCACAGCACAGGCAGGACCGCGTTCTTGTTGGCCGAGGGGATGACGCGGCCGCGCAATGGGGTGCCGCCGTGGACGATGAGGTTGGACATGGAGCGAGAAGGGCAAAAAATGGGGGGAAGGGAGCCGCCGGCGCTGCCTGCAGCGGATTGCTACTGACGAATGAGGCGGGCGGTAGCCGTTGGGGAGGCAGCGCTGCCGCGCTAGGTCCGGCGCCGCAGCCTTTCCTGGTGCAGCTGTCTGACCTGCTCGGCAAATTCCGGCACGGGCCCGTCGACGGGAACGCCGTCCACGACCTCGGCGATGGCGAGCGGCCGGACCTTGGACGTGGGGGCAACTCCCCATTCCTGCAGCCATTGCCGGTACTGGGCGGACGAGCTGGCGTAGACGATCCTGCCCAGGCCGACCCATCCGTGCGCCGACGCGCACATGGAGCAGTGTTCGCCCGAGGTATAGACGGTACAGGCGGCGCGCTGGGCCGGCGGCACATTATTGGCGGCCCAGCGGGCGATCTCGAATTCCGGATGCCGCGTGCGGTCGCCGCTGGAGACGTGGTTGTGGTCTTCGAACAGGACTACGCCCTCCGGCGAGACGAGGACGGAGCCGAAAGGTTCGTCACCGGCTTGCAGCGCCTGTTTCGCCAGCTCGACGCATCGCGCCAAGTGTTTCTTGTCCAGTTCGGTAATCATGCGGAGCCTCTCTCTGTATGCCGCGCAGCGGGGACCGGCGGACTGCGGCATGAGAAGGCCGCCGGCGTGCATGGCGCAAGCATAGCCTCCTTGGCGGCAGACTTAGTAGTACACGTCCACGTAGTCGGTCAGGCCGCCGCAGGCTTCCATCTGCTGCAGGCGCCAGTACTTGCGCTTGCCGGTGGCGCGGAACTCGAACTCGCCGTTGCGCTCGCAGCGCCGGCCCTTGTCCGGGGCGTCCAGGATCAGGATCGTGCCGCGGAAGAGGAAGCGGTCGCTTGCGATCGAAACAATGTCGCCCTTGATCTTCAGCGTGCCCTCGTGGTTGGCTTGCGTGCCTTCGATGCGGACCACATCGTTTTCATCCGTCGCGGTCAGATGGCCGCGTTGCGCCGACCAGAGCCATTGCAGGGTGATGCCGCTGTTGTTCATCAGACGTTCGTAGGCGGCCTGATTCTGGATGTCGGTCTTCTGCACGGAACCCGAAGCTGCGGCTGCAGCTGGCGCTGCCGCGGGTGCGGGCGTGGGGGCGCTTTGATGCGCCTTCATCGGCGGCGCGGCCAGGGCCGGCATTGCCGTGGCAAAGGCCAGCCCGGCCGCCAGCAGCAGGCCGGTGATCCGCTTTTTTCCCTGGGCGATGAGCGCGTCGCTTTCGAGGTTCGTGTGCATGGTTCTCGTCAAGTAGAGTGGGAGGGCGCGGCCCGAGGGTCCGGCGGGCGCATAAATTAGCACGCTCATCGGCCCCGATAATTGCTGTTGTTTGAGCGTGTGTATCTATCGGTTATTTTATTTACCAATAAATACGGCTCTGGGCCCGCCGCCGCCCGCTCAGCGTTTCAGGCTTGCGCTTTGCGCCCGGAATGCGGCCTCCCCGGCGTCGGATATTTCGACCCACTTCTTGTCGGGCGGGGCATCCGGCAGGTAGCTGTCGTGCCAGTTCCACCATTTGTAGGTCGGCGTCTGCGGATAACCTGCCGGTGAATCCTCCCAGACTTCCTGCCGGCCCAGCGGCGTGATATCCAGATAGTTCCACGTGCCGCCCATCTGCTCGTCACCGCGATTGTTCAGGAAGTAAGTGCGGAAGATCTGGTCCCCATCACGATAGAACACGTTGGTGCCATGCCATTCGTCCACGCCGAAGTCGGCGTCGAAACCGTCGGTCAAGGTGTACCAGGGCATGGTCCACCCCATCCGGGCTTTCAGGCGCGCAATGTCAGCCTGCGAGGCGCGCGATACGAAGACCAGGGTGGTGTCGCGGGCATTCAAGTGGGCCAGGTGAGCGACCTGGTCGGCCACCATGGAGCAGCCGCGGCAGGCGTGTTCCGGCCAGCCGTACACGCCTGGTTCGAAGAAGGCGCGGTAAACGATCAGTTGGCGGCGGCCATCGAACAAGTCGGGCAGGGCAAGCGTGCCGGACGGGCCTTCGAACGCATATGCCTGGGTCACCGTCGTCCAGGGCATGCGCCGGCGTTCCGCGGCCAAGGCATCGCGGGCGCGGGTGTGGGCCTTTTCCTTCACAAGCAGCTGCTGCCTGGCCGCTTCCCATTCCTGCGGCGAGACGACCGGGGGAGTGTGCATGCGGGTGCGATTGCTGGATGCAGTCATGATTTCGGTACCTCCTTATCGCGGGCCGGCGCCCTGGCGCAAGGGACTGCGCGCAGTGGCTGCTCGGCGGCCAGGAACCAGTCTGGCATCGCCAGACCCGCGAGGGGGAGTAACAAATGCGGCGCAATTCCGCCGGGGGGCTGCTTCAGAAGCTCACTGCCAGGCCGACGGAGAAGCCCGACACATTGGTCCCGAACACATAGCGGCCTACCAGCCGGGTGCGGGTAATGATGACGTCGTAGGCGCTGGAATCCAGCTCCAGGCCTGCGCCCACGGAAGTCAGCCGGTCGAATCCGAGAATGCCGCGCTGATCGCCCAGGAACTCCGAGTGCGTCAGCTCCAGCACATAGCGCAGCGGCCGCTGCAGCATCATGAATCCCGTGGGGGCCCGGTAGCGCGCCCACAGATTGGCCGACTGCGCCGTGGCATGGCCTTCTACGGCCGCCGAGCTGTCGAAACTTTGCAGGCGCATGTCGGAATAGCGCAGTTCAACGTCGACTTCATAGCCGGGGCGGTAATGCTCATAGTCCAGCATCAGCGAGCCGCCCAAGCCATACGCATTGAGCGATCCGCGGTCCAGGAAGCTGATGTCCTTGCCGGTCTGGCGCCCCACATACCAGCTGGCGGCGCGCAAGTCGCTGGTGACATTGCCCAGCGCGAAATTGAAGATGGGGCGCAGCTTCAATTCGTCGGTCAGCTTGAAGTCCCAGCCGATGCCTCCGGTGGCTGAAAAGCTGTTCCACTTGGTGGGGATGCTGCGAGTCTCCGCGCCTTGGGTGGCGATAAAAGTCGGATCGTAGCGGCTCGCCGCCAGCACGCCCTCGAGGTATATGGGAACCGACTTGGAGATCGTGTCGCCGCCTCCCAGCTGCGTCATGGCGAACTCGGTGGACCCGGAGACCGATCCGCTGCCACCACCGATGTTCAGGGAACTTGTGGTGATGTCCGGCACGATGGAGAACGACATGATGGCAAGCACCCCGTTGGCGCGCTTTTGCAGGTCGTCCTGGCTCAGCCGCAGCCCCTGTTGCGCCACGGCCATGGAGGATGCGCCGCAGGCCAGCAGCGCAAGCAGCCAGTGGGAACGTCGTTTTGCCATACGCACGGGCAAGGGCATGTCATCTCCGGAAAGAACGCGTGTCCAACTGCAGCCAGCCTTACGACGTAAGGGAATCTACTTGGCCGTGACAGGCGGGTCAATCATGGCTTGGCGCTGGGCGGCCAGAAGCGCGTCGCTCTGGTCGATCCGGATGGTGCCTATTCGGGGAAACTCGAAATCCACGATGATGTATATCGCTGCCGTCATCACCACCGCGTACACCAGCTGGTGCAGGAGGCTGTCGCGTTGGGACAGCGCAAGTTTCGAGCCTATCAAGCAGGCGCACACCAGGGCGAGAAAGACCAGGAAGACGTAGGTCGCGAGGGGCGGATGGACCTTCTGCGCCACGGTCTGGGCCGTCGACACGTCGAACATGTCATTGACCGCGTTTACGTATGACGCAGCGAAGGGAGGCTCGGTATTGCGGACCGCTTTCATCGACGTGGCCCAGATTTCGTTCTGCAGCGCGCCCACCTTGGCCGCGATGGCGTCGCGCTGGCCCAGATCGGAAACATGGCTGTAGTACTCGATGCGTCCGTCTACATAGCGCCTGAATTGGTCGCGCAGCCTGGGCTGGTCGGCGGCATTGAGCAAGTCGATACGCAGCCAGGCCGTGCCGATGGAGTTGACCTCCTGAACCAGCAGGTTGCGCCGTTCGGCCATGCGCTGGGCCGCGCCCGAAAACGTGAAGGCCACCAGCAATCCCAGCAACGCAAATACCGACGCCTCGATGGCGGCCGCGCCGGCGCCGCTCTTGTCGTCCGACCCGTGGCCCAGCCGCTTGCCGATTCTTATCGCAAGCAGCAACAGCGCAAAGAACAAGACCGCCAAACCCGCCAGCAGAAGGGAATAGTTCATCAGGTCACCATGCGTTCACTTACGGTTGGTCGGGTGGGCCGTCGCAGTCGAGGCCATGTCGCGCCACAGCGTGACGCGGTCGCGTCCCGCCTGCTTGGATTCATACAGCGCCTCGTCCGCCCGCCGGATCACGTCGGAGGCCGATGCGCCGTCCTGCGGCCACAGGGCGACGCCGATCGACACCGTGACGCGGCCTACGCTGTCCGGCATGATGCGCTGGGCCACGGCGGCGCGCAGGCGTTCGGCCACCTCGCAAGCCTGCGTGGCGGAGGCGGTGGGCAACAAGGCGATGAATTCTTCGCCGCCTACCCTGAAGGCGCGGTCCTGGTCGCGCAAGCCGCCACGGATAACCTCCGCAAGCGCCATCAGCACTTTGTCGCCGGTCAGATGGCCGAAGGTGTCGTTGATGCGCTTGAAGTGATCCAGGTCCATGGCGATGATCGCGACGGGCGCGCCGTCAGCGGCGTAGGCGCCCAGCACGTCGGTCATGGCCCGGCGGTTCAGGAGGCCGGTCATGGGATCCGTCTGCGCCTGGGTGTTCAGCCGTCCCACTTCGTCCTGATGCTGGTCCAAGGTCGACTGGACGGCCTCGCGCAAGGTATCGGCCTCGACGTACCAAGTGTTGATCCGCCCAAGATCCGCATTGGCGGGTTTCCCCGCTCGCATGGCGCGCGTCAGTCGCGACAAGGGTGACGCGATGGCATAGGCCAGCCCGCATACCAACAGCAGCGTCAGGATGATGGCCGGGATGGCGGAGCGCAACGCCTCCCCGAGCAATTCCCGCAGCGGCGACAGCACCTGATCCAGAGAGCGCTGCGCCACCACCGCCCAATTGCCTTTGGGAAGGGGCGCATAGCCGGTCAGTATCTCCTTGCCTTCCGCATTCGAGAGCAGGGCGGAGCCACCGCGCCGGGTGGGTTCAATGCTCGCCAGGTCTAGCGCTTCCGGACCCGCATGCTTGCGGTACAGCACCTGGCCGGCTTTTCCGATAAGGAACACCGACATGCCGGCGATATCGTCGCGGTTGCCGATGACGCGGTCCATGCCGCTGTCTTCACCCAGTTTGATGACCAGGGCCAGATAGGCCAAGGGTTTGCCGGCGGTGTCGTTCACCGGCTCTACCGTGGTGAGCACGGTGGCGTTCGACCCGGCAAGCGTGGCGACCCAATGGCCTGGAGCGGGCGCGGTCAATCCCAGGTCGGCAAGGCGCGCGATGCGAGTGCCTGCGGCCTGGCCGCTAGGCGTCGCAGCCGTGATACCGCCAGCGGTGTCTGCAAGCAGCACGGCGTATACCGAGTCGATCTGGCCGGCCAGGCGCTGCAATTCGGCCTGCAGCGCCGCCGGATTGTGCAGGAGGGCGGGAAGTTGGCGCGCGCTATTGCCGGCCTGGCGATGCAGCGCAGCAACATAAACGTCGACAACCTCGGCGATCTTTTCCGCTCGTGCCTGATTGGCGGCCAGCGAGTTTTTGATTATCTGCGCCTTTTGTACCTGGTAGCTGGAGTACATGGCGTTGGAAAAGCCGACGGCGACGCTCAGCACGGCCAAGGCGACCAGGACCGCATGCAGTCCAACCTTATGCTTGCGCCTGCCTGCGAGGCCAGACCGAGGGCTCATCGAAACTCCATGCAATATCACATGCGTGGTGATGTATCGACCGCGTTGAGAGTGACAACAATAAATGGGCTGGCACTGCGCCGCAATACCAAGCGCGAGTAATTGCAACTCACCATTGATTTACGGAGAAAAATGTGTAGGCTTTGTGCGGTAAATCCAACATAGCGCTGCGTGATGCCGTTCACGCCGGTAATTTCTTATTACCTACGCCGCTTCGGTTGTCACGCACTGCCGGTTTTCATACGTGTGATCATGCTCTCTGCATTCGCCTGACTTCGTCGTTCACCGGACCGCCATTTGGCGCGATTCGTCCCGTTCCCCGTCTGGAGAAAGTGATTATGAAGCTGATACGCCGCGTGACTGCCTTCCGTTCACAACCGGGCCTGGCGCTCAGGCGCCGCGTGTCGGCACCCCTGACGTTGACCGCGCTGGCCATTGCGCTTGCGGCTCCGGCGTGGTCGGCCGAAGCGCCCAAGCCGGCGGAAGCGTCGACCAAGGCAGCCAATGCGGCCCTGCTGAAAGAATTGCCGTTTTCGGATAAGACCGCCTTCGAATTGGCGCACAAGGGATTCATCGCGCCGCTACCGGGCGGCATGATCAAGGGCGCCCAGGGCAATCCGGTATGGGACTCGGACAAGTACGGCTTTATCAAGGAAGGTTCCGAGGCTCCGGACACCGTGAATCCCAGCCTGTGGCGGCAGGCGCAGCTGATCAATATCTCGGGCCTCTTCCTGGTGGCCGACGGGATATACCAGGTGCGCAATCTGGACCTGTCGAACATGACCATCGTCGAAGGCAAGGAAGGCCTGACGATCATGGACCCGCTGATTTCCACCGAAACGGCCAAGGCCGCGTTGGATCTCTATTATCAGCACCGCCCCAAGAAGCCGGTTGTGGCCGTCATCTACACCCACAGCCACGTGGACCACTACGGCGGGGTGCGCGGCGTGGTCGATGAAGCCGACGTGAAGGCCGGCAAGGTGAAGATTTACGCGCCGCTCGGATTCCTGGAGCACGCCGTGGCCGAGAACGTGATGGCCGGCACTGCCATGAGCCGCCGCGCCAGCTACATGTACGGCAACCTGTTGCCGCCCAGCGCGACAGGCCAGGTGGGCGCGGGGCTGGGCACGACGACCTCTGCCGGAACGGTCACCCTGATACCGCCCACCGACATCATCGAAAAGACGGGCGAAAAGCGCACGATCGACGGCTTGACCTATGAATTCCTGTATGCGCCCGGCAGCGAGGCGCCAGCCGAGATGCTGTACTACATCCGCGAGAAAAAGGCCCTCAATACGGCCGAGGACTCCACGCACACCTTGCACAATACCTATTCGTTGCGCGGCGCCAAGATCCGCGACCCGCTGGCCTGGTCAAAGTACCTGAACGAGGCCCTGAACCTGTGGGGCGACGACGTCGAAGTGATGTACGCCATGCATCACTGGCCGGTCTGGAACAACAAGGAAGTGCGCGAGCAGCTGAGCCTGCAGCGCGACATGTACCGCTACATCAACGACGAGACCCTGCGACTGGCCAACATGGGCTACAACAAGGAAGAGATCGCCGAACAGGTCAAGTTGCCCAAGTCGATCGCCACCAAGTTCTCCAACCGAGGGTATTACGGTTCCGTCAATCACAACGTCCGCGCCACTTATGTGCTGTACCTGGGGTGGTTCAATGGCAACCCCGCCACGCTGCACACCTTGCCCATCGAGGAGGGCGCGAAGCGCTACGTCGACATGATGGGCGGCGTGGACGAGGTGGTGAAGAAGGCGCGCGAGTATTACGCCAAGGGGGATTACCGCTGGGTGGCCGAGGTGGTCAATTACGCGGTGTTCGCGGATCCGAAAAACCAGGCGGCCCGAGACCTGCAGGCCGATGCGCTGGAACAGTTGGGCTACCAGGCGGAAAGCGGCCCGTGGCGCAACTTCTACCTGACCGGCGCCAAGGAGCTGCGTGAAGGCGTGCAGAAACTGCCGGTGCCGGACACGGCCAGCCCCGACACGGTGCGCGCCATGACGCTGGACATGCTGTTCGACTATTTCGCGGTGCGCCTGAACCGCGAAAAGACCGAGGGCAAGCACGTCGTGTTGAATGTCGATTTCACCGACACGAAGCAGAAGTACATGCTGGAGATGGCCAATAGCGTGCTTAACCACTCCGAGGGCAAGCAGGCCAAGGAGCCTAGCGCCAGCGTGTCCCTGACGCGGGAAACGCTCAACAACATCATGCTGAAGCAGACCACGCTGAAGGACGCCATGGACAAGGGAGACGTCAAGGTCACGGGCGATCAGACCAAGCTTGCCGAAGTGTTCGGCGCGCTGGACGACTTCCCGTTCTGGTTCAACATTGTTACGCCGTAGGCGTTTAACGCCAGAGGCTGATCCTGGCTTTTGGCCGCAAGAGCCGACGGTCCCGCGCGCCAGCCGCACATGGGACCGTTGGCAGGAGACTGAACATGGTTAGCAAAAACACTGTCTGTATCTGGTATGACCAGGACGCCCTGGAAGCCGCGCAGTTCTATGCAAAGACCTTTCCGGACAGCGCCGTGCGCAAGGTCCTGCGCGCGCCGGGGGACTACCCCTCGGGCAAGCAAGGCGATGTGCTGACTGTCGAATTCACGGTGGCGGGCATACCCTGCGTCGGCCTGAATGGCGGCCCGGCGTTCAAGCATACCGAAGCCTTCTCGTTCCAGATTTCCACCGAGGACCAGGCCGAAACCGACCGCCTGTGGGATGCCATCATCGGTAATGGCGGCCAGGCGAGCGAATGCGGCTGGTGCAAGGACAAATGGGGCCTGTCCTGGCAGATCACGCCGCGGGTGTTGATCGAGGCTATTTCGGATCCCGACCCCGCCGCCGCCAAGCGCGCATTCGACGCCATGATGACCATGGCCAAGATCGATATCGCCACCATCGAGGCGGCACGCCGCGGATAGCGCCTTAAAGCGTTTCCTGCGGCGGCTGTCCGAGAGCGGACCGCCGCGAGGTGGAGTTACCCGAGCCGATGGGGCCTCAGCCTCCGGCCGGCAATACCCGGATCCCCGTGCGCTTCACGAATTCCTCGTAGCTGATGGGCGGTCCGGCCTTGGTGCTGGCGGCGTTTGCCTGCCAATGCACCCACGAGCGGCCCGTGGTGGCGTCGTAGACCACCTTGTAGATATAGGTGGGCACGGCAACGCCTGAGCCTATGGTTTTGGGCTTGTCGGCGTAGATGGGCCCGGTGAAGACATAGACGTCGCCCGCCGCGCGCATCACGTACTTGCGCGTGTCCTGTTCGATACTGCTCCAGGCGCCGCCGTTATGCGTCTGGTCCTGGGGCACCATATTGGCCAGCGAAAAGCTCTGCGCCATGGCTTCCGGCGTGGACATGTCGCCTGCCGGCGCCATGTGTCCGCGGGAATATCCCGAGCCGCGATAGTCGTCCAATTCGGCGCGCTCGGCGCGCGGCAGCCGCGCTTCGGCGTAGAACTTGTCGGTGCGGCGCATTCCCTGGGCCTGCGTCAGCATCTGGCGGTTCAGGCGCTCGGCGACGAACACCGGCGTCTTGGTCTGGCCGTCGTGTAGGATGGCGAAGGCGGAAAAACAGACCTCGCGCAGCTTCTGGCCGCCCGGCACTTCGGGCGGGCGCGAGTGCGGAAAGAACTGCCGGCATTCCGCAAACATTGTTTGAACTGGCGCCCCTGTCCGCGCTGCGGTCGGTATGGCCACGGGCGGCGCATGCCCGCGTTCTTGAGGCCACCCCAGGCGCGATATGACTTCCTGTACGGGGGCCGGAATCCGCCACTGCGGATTCAGCATATAGGTGGCGGCGCCGAAACTCGCCAGGGACGAGAACAGCAACGCCTTCAGGAATCGGGGGAAACGGCCGCTGGCTCGGGAACCGGCGCGGGCCTTGGATCTGCTGGGGGAACTTCTTTTCTTGGGAGCGGAGGTCTTCGCGCGCGTCATTACTACCTGTGAGCTACTGCCCGATTGCGGTTGGCAACCGGCGCCGCCACGGATTGTAGATGAGTGGCAAATTTGTCACTGGGTGGGATTTTTTCGTTTTGCGAGACGGCGACGCGGGCCGCTGTTGCGTGACGCGCAACTGAGTTGTGACAGGGGTTACGCTATGTTTCTGCAGCGCAATTCCCACGTAGAATTCTTGCTGGCCGCCGCGATGCCGCGAGGCCATCTCCCCGCGTCCAAGATGTACGTCGATCTCCTCACCCTTTACTTCATCATCATCGGAACGCTGCTCGCCAGTGCTGGCCTGACGTTCTGGGAGCATCGGACTCACCCCAATCGCAGCGGATCCTTGCGTATCCTCGCGGCGGGTTTTGCCACGCTTGCGCTGGGATGCCTGGTTGCACTGTTCCGCGGCAAGCTGCCCAGTCCGCTGGGATCGGCCGTTGCCAACCTCATCGTGCTCAGCGGCTATCTCCTGATCATGAACGGCGCGGCATCGTTGAGCGGCAGGCGTTACCGCGCTGCTTCCATCGGGTTGTTGATCGTGATGGCCTTGATCTGGCTGGTGGCCGGCGATCAGCGCGAGGACCTGGTCTGGAAGTACGTCAGCGCGTTTCCCATTGCGCTGGTCAGCGGAATGACCGCCTGGGAACTGATGCGCTGCCAGCCGCTGAAGTTGCTGACACCGCTACGCATCGCCACTGCGGCGGCCAGCCTGCATGCGCTCGTCTACGCCGCCCGCGCCTTCATCCTGCCGTGGTGGGTGGCCGAGCACGGCCCCGGGATACATCTAGCCGCCAGCACGCTGACCATGTATGAAGGCGTGCTGTATTCGATCGTGCTGCCGATGACGCTGCTCAAGCTGATTCGCGAGGAAACGCACGGAGAGTTGCTGCGGGAGTCGCAGACGGATTACCTGACCCGCCTGGGCAACCGCCGCTGGTTTTTCGAACAGGGCGCCCGCATTATCGACAGCGGGGCCGGGCGTGGTCCCATTGCCGTGCTGGCCTTCGACCTGGACCAGTTCAAGGCCATCAACGACAGGCATGGCCACCATGCCGGCGACCAGGTGCTGAAGTTCTTTGCGGATTCCGCGCGCAGCGTGTTGGGCGCGGACGCGTTGCTCGCCCGCCTCGGGGGTGAAGAGTTCGCTGCGCTGTTGTCAGGGCCCGACGCGCGGCGCGCCACCGTGCTGGGCGCCGCCGTGGCTCAACACTTTGCCGTGACGGTCTCGGGCCGGGACGACAGCCTGGGCATACCGGCCACGGTCAGCGTCGGGCTGGCGCAATTCGAAGACAGGGTTCCGCCCCTGGCCGATGCGCTGGCCGCCGCCGACCGGGCCTTGTACCAGGCCAAGGCGCTAGGCGGGAACCGGGTGGAGCTGGCTCGCGCTGCCGCGAGCGCGGTGAGCGCCTGACTGCAAGCCGCGCGGCTCAGGTCCGCCGCCGCGAGCGCGGGCTGGGTGCCACGCCCATGCGCGGATCGCGCGCCAGTGCAAGCTGCGCCATCCGCGTGGCTATCGTCTCGAAGTCCTCGTCGGTCTGGGGCAGGTATAGCCATTTTCCCAGCACCGGATGCGGCTGCAGGGCCGGGAACTCCCCCATCAGCGCCGCCTGGCGTTCTCGGGATGTGCAGATCAGCAGCCCGCTCCATGGATCCTCCCGGTCGGCCGCCACCAGATACAGCAGGCCGTCCAGGTACGCCGCATCGCAGCCGAACATTTTGCGGCGCAGGTAGGCGCTATCGCGCTCCAGCGGCTCAAGGATCCAGAGCAGCGAATTGAGTCGGACGGCCCGTTGCTTCGGGGGCGGGGCGAATGGGTCTGGGCGATTGCGCATGGAAATGACGCCAGGCTGGATGGACTGTGGCGGAATTCGAGGATACTGCTAATAACGGTGTCGGATTACGGTTTGCTTGCCGAAGAGATATTTTGCGTGCACCGGCGTCGAAGGCGGAACCGCCACGACGAGCCAACAGTTGCCCGGCTATCACCGGCCGCAGACCGCTGCGCTGCCTATAATGGCCCCGATCCCCGTTTCGACGGCAGTCTTGCCGTGCTTCATGTCCTCTTTGCCTTTACGCGTGCTGTCCGTCATCCCGCCGATGACGCAGCTCAATACCCCCTATCCGTCCACCGCCTACCTGACCGGTTTTCTGCGGTCGCGCGAGGTCACTTCGTTTCAGGAAGACCTGGCGCTGGCCCTGGTACTGCGTCTGTTGTCGGCCGACGGCTTGCGCGCCGTGGCGCAGCGCGTGGCCGCATTGCCGGCCAACAAGCGCACGCCCGCCGTGCAGGCCTTTGCGGAACAGGAGGCGCGCTACCTGGCGACCATAGACCCCGTGATCGCCTTTCTGCAAGGCCGGGACTCCACGCTGGCGCACCGCATCGTCGGGCGTAATTTCCTGCCCGAAGGACCGCGTTTCAGCTCGCTGGACGTCTATCTGGACGAGGAGGGCGGCGATCCGCTGGGCTGGGCGTTCGGAGCCCTGGGCCTGCACGACCGGGCCAAGCACCTGGCGACCCTGTATTTGAACGATTTGGCCGACGTGCTGCGGGACGCCGTGGATTCGCGGTTCGAGTTCGTGCGCTATGCCGAGTCGCTGGCTGGCAGCCAACCCACGTTCGACCCGCTGGCGCAGGCGCTGGCGGCGCCGCCGACGCTGGTGGACGACGTGCTGCGCAACCTGACCTCGGAAGCGCTGGCGCGCCATGCGCCCACGGTGGTCCTGCTGTCCGTGCCGTTCCCCGGCGCGGTTTACGCGGCCTTCCGCATCGCGCAGACCATCAAGGCGCACGATCCCGGAATCGTCACCGTGCTGGGCGGGGGCTTTGTCAACACCGAACTGCGCGAACTGAAAGACCCGCGCGTCTTCGACTACTTCGACTATGTCACGCTGGACGCGGGCGAACGTCCCTTGCTGTCGCTGCTCGAACACGTGCAGGGCAAGCGCTCGCGCCAACGCCTGGTGCGCACGTTCCTGCGCGATGCGGACACGGGCGCGGTGCGCTACGTGAATATGGTGGAGCCCGACATCGCCTTCGCGGAAGTGGGCACGCCGACCTGGGATGGCCTGCCGCTGGACCGCTATCTGTCGCTGCTGGACATGCTGAATCCCATGAACCGGCTCTGGAGCGACGGGCGCTGGAACAAGCTGACCGTGGCGCATGGCTGCTATTGGAAGAAATGCAGCTTCTGCGACGTCAGCCTGGACTACATTGGCCGCTACGAGGGCGCGTCCGCTGCCGTGCTGGCCGACCGCATCGAGGCCATCGTGCGCGAAACCGGCCAGACCGGATTCCACTTCGTCGACGAGGCCGCGCCGCCCAAATCGCTCAAGGCCTTGGCGACCGAGCTGATCGCACGCAATACCGGCATCTCCTGGTGGGGCAATATCCGGTTTGAAAAGACCTTCAGCCCCGAGCTCTGTGAACTGCTGGCAGACAGCGGTTGCATTGCCGTATCCGGCGGCCTGGAGGTCGCATCGGACCGTCTGCTGAATCTGATGAAGAAGGGCGTGTCGGTGGACCAGGTGGCTCGCGTCACGCGAGCCTTCACGGACGCCGGCATCCTGGTGCACGCCTACCTGATGTATGGCTTCCCCACGCAGACGGTGCAGGACACCGTGGACGCGCTGGAGTACGTGCGCCAGTTGTTCGCTAATGACTGCATCCAGAGCGGCTTCTTTCACCGCTTCGCCTGTACGGTGCATTCGCCCGTGGGACAGAACCCGGAAGAATACGGTGTGACCCTGCGTCCCTTGCCCCCGATTACCTTCGCCAAGAACGACGTCGGCTTCGATGACCCCACCGGGGTGGACCATGACGCGCTCGGCCGCGCGCTGAAAAAGGCCATCTACAACTTCATGCACGGCATCGGGCTGGACGAGGACGTGCGCACGTGGTTCCCGTTCAAGGTGCCGAAGACCACCGTGGCAAAGAACCGGATCAGCCGGGCGTTGAGCCAGCGAGGGTAGGGCGGCCGCCCGGCGACCGCGGTCCCGTCAGCGCAGCAGCACGTCCTCGTAGAACGCGCCCAGGGGCCGCCGCGCGTCGCGCACCTGGATCTCCAGTACCCAGATGCCGTCGGCGGGCACGAAGTCGGCCTGGGCGAGCACATGCCTGCCATACAGCGCATGGGGAAAATCCGAGACCCGGTGACCGGGAATTTCCCGCACCAGTTCGCATCCATGCTCGCGGGCATACTCGGTGGCGCGGTCGTACAGGGCCGTGCCGGTCAAGCCTTCCAGCCATGCCTGGCGGGTGCGCTTGAAAACGCCGCGGGCGGCCTCGGCGCAACGGCGGCGGTCTTCGTCGGCGCCGAGTACGAAGGTGTCGCCATAATCGCCCTCGTAGCCGTCCCAAACCGGGCCTATGTCCAGCACGAAGAGGTCTTGCTCTTGCAGCTTGCGGTCATAGTCGGTGCGCTGGATCGGAGGGGACTGGGTGTCCGGGCCGAAGCGCACGTAGGTCGGATGCCAATTGTGGGATGCGCCCATCCGGCGCAGGTGCTCGTCCGCGACTGCGATGGCCTCGCGCGTTGTCATGCCCGGACGTATCAGCCCGGCGATTTCCTCTACCGCCCTCATGGAGCGCTGCCGCGCGTCCAGGATGCCGGCCAGCGTATAGCGCGGGCTGATGCGTTCCCAGGGATGGGCCGGGCGCTGCGGCGCAGCGCCTGCCGGACCGCTGGCCGCGGGGTGGAAGGCTTCGGCCCGATACCGATATGCGGGCAGGCCGGCCGCAAGCAGCCGTTCGCGAGCTGCGCTTACCATCGCCGGGTTGCCGCAGGCGTAGACCAGGCTGCGGGACCAGTCATGCCCGGCTTCGGCGGCCGCATCCTGCACGCGTTTCCTGGCGGACTCGCCGGCAGATAGCACGGCATGCCACTGGAAGCCGTCGCCCTTGCCCTGCAAGGCGTCCAGCATCTGGCTGGCGTAGTGGTCGTCCGGCGTCCGGCCGCCCCAGTAAAGCGTTACCGTTTTCAGCGCTCGGCTGTGCAGCGCGGCCATGAGTATGGGCGCCACGCCCGCGTAGCCGGTGCCAGTGGCCAGCAGCACCAGGTGATCGGTGTCCTGCAGTTCATCCCCGCGCCAGGTGCAATCTCCCCGGGCGGCATCCAAAGTCAACGGGTCGCCGGACTGGAGCGCGGGCAAGATGCCGCTAGTGAAGGCGCCGCCCGGCATGTGGCGGATGTGGAATTCCAGCCGTGCGGGGCCTGCGGCCGCGGGTGCGTTCGCAATCGAGAAGTTGCGGCGGGCGCCGCCTTCCAGAATCAGCTGGGCATGCTGGCCGGGCAGATAGTCGTAGTCTTCCCCGTCCTGCAGTTCGACGATGAGCTGGGTAACGTCAGGCGCCAGTGGCAAGCGCGACACGACGTTGGCTCGGCGCGGAGGCCGGGCTTGCGCCGGAGCGCGCCAATGGGGAAACCGCAGCGTCAGGTCGCTGGCCGCGCGGCACTGGCACATCAGCAATTCGTCGGCGGCCGCCTGATAACTGCCGTCCGTCGGCGGTGCGATGCGCTCGAAGCAGCCCTCGACGACCTTGGCGCGGCAGGAGCCGCAGGCTCCGCGCTGACAGGAAAACGGCACCGGTATGCCCTGGGCCAGCGCCGCCTCGAGGATCGAGGTGGTGCCATCGGTCACAAAGGGACCGGTATCCAGGGTAATGGTGTGGCGGGGCGCGGGCCGGGTGGTATCCATATCGAGTTCCAGGAGGAAGCCCCGGTGGGGCACAGGGAGTCAATCTACCGATAGAATGGCTATGTGAAATAGAGCCATTTCTGTCAATATGAGCAAGCCACTTTCCGCGAAAAACGCCAGCCCCAGGCGCCAGGAAGCCAGCCTGGACCTGCCCATGGATGCGCCGCGGCGCGGGGAATCCAAGCAGGCCTGGGTCTATCGCGAGATCCGCGAACGCATCCTGAAGGGGGCGCTGCCGTCTGGCGCGCGCCTGCCGTCCACGCGGAGCCTGGCGGAAAGCTGGCACATTGCGCGCTCCACGGTCGAGGCGGCCTACGACCAACTGCGCAGTGAAGGCTATACCGCGGGTACGGTCGGCTCGGGCACCTATGTGGCCGCGGTGATCCCGGACAATTTCTTTCGCGCCGGGCTGCCAGGGGAGGACGCCGGGGCATCCGAGGCTGGCGCGCCACGACCCGCGCCGACAACCCATCCGTCGCCGCCTATGCCGCCCATGCCGCATCTTGCCGCGATCTTCACGGCCACGCCGCAGAATTCCCTGTTTTTCTCCCGCAGTGCCGACGCAGCGCTCTTTCCCATGGAGCGCTGGCGCAAAGGGTTGCTCGCCAGCGCCCGAAGCGTCACGCCTGCCCAGCTTGCCAATGATGAACCCCAAGGCTGGCGCCCTTTGCGCGAGCAGATTGCCCGCTACCTGGGCGCGGCGCGTGGCATCAGTTGCGACCCGGACCAGGTCATCGTCTTGAGCGGCATCCGGGACGGCCTGGATCTCTGCGGCCACCTCTTGCTTCAGCCTCAGGACAGGGTGCTGATCGAGGACCCGGGCTACCTCAACGCCGAGCCGATCTTCGGCCACTACACCCGGCATATCGTTCCGCTGGCCATCGACGCCGAAGGCTTTCCCGTGGCGCAGGCCAGGCGCCAGCGCGATGTGAAACTCGTCCATGTCACTCCTGCACATCAGTCACCCACTGGCGCCACCATGTCGGTGTCGCGCCGCCTGGAATTGCTGGACTGGGCCGCGCAGGCCGGTTGCTGGATCGTCGAAGACGACTACGACAGCGAGTTCAGCTATGACGGCGCGCCGTTGGCTGCCTTGAAAAGCCTGGACAGCGCCGATCGCGTCATACACTGCGGCAGCTTCAACAAGACCTTGTTCAACGCCTTGCGTATCGGTTACGCGGTGGTGCCCAAGGAATTGGCGCCGGCGTTCGTGCGGGCGCGCCGTCGGGCAGGGCGTTCGCCCAGCATCATCGAACAGATGACGCTGGCGGCTTTTCTGCGGGATGGCAGCTTCGCGCGCCATGTGCGCAAGGCGCGTGGCGTGTACGCGCGGCGGCGCGACGCTGCGCTGCGCGCGTTGCGGCAGGCGGTAGGCGCCGAAGAGTTGCGCGTCGGCGGCGAGCACGCGGGTTTTCATCTGCTGTGGTGGTTGCCGCCCGGCTGGGACGTGGCCCAGGCCGTGGCGGCGGCTCGCGGCGCGGGCGTCGGCATGCAGCCGGTCGCGGAGTTTTGCCGCAAGGTGGACTTGCCCCCGGGCGTCGTGGTGGGCTTTAGCGCGGTAGACGAAACGGCCTTGCTGAAGCTGGGACCGCTGTTGCGGCAAGCGGCGCCGGGAGCGGACCCGCCGCAGGATCCGGCCTTGCTGCGCCGCTTGCTGCGTGTCAAGGACCGCATGGACGCGGCGTCGCAGGAAGCCTGGCCGGTGGAGCGATTGGCCGAGGTCAGCGGCATCTCCAAGGCCCATTTCGCCCACTCCTTCAAACGGGCCTTCGGTCTTCCGCCTCACCGCTATCTGCTGACGCGGCGCATCGAACAAAGCGTGGCCCTGCTGCGGGACACGGAGCGGAGCGTCACCGAAATCGCCTATGCCACGGGCTGGGAAAGCCTGGGCACCTACAGTCGCGTCTTTCGCGACATTACCGGACTCAGCCCTAGCGCCATGCGCGCGCGGGCCCGCGCCGACATGCAGGCGCTGGACCGCGTGCCCGCCTGCGTCGTGAAGGCCGCACAGCGCCCCGATCTCAAAATCGCCGTTTTGGAGAAGCGCCGCCGCGAGGCCGACGGTAAATTGCCCCCATCAACCAAGGAGGTCTTATGAACCAAGGCATCAGTGTGGCGGGCGTGTACGTGGAGGATCAGGACGAGGCGCTGGCATTCTACGTGGACAAGCTCGGATTTCGTGTCCATACGGACGTGCGCAACGGGCCGTATCGGTGGCTGACGGTGCAGCATCCGGATCAGCCCTCGTTCCAGCTGGGTTTGTTTGCGCCCGGGCCGCCCGTCCATGACGAGGCCACTGCGCAAACGCTGCGCGCCATGGTAGCCAAGGGGGCCATGCCGCCCCTGGTCCTGCACGTGGCGGACTGCCGCGAAAGCTATGCTCGGCTGCGGGCCCAGGGTGTTGAATTCACGCAGGAACCCATCGAGCGTTACGGCAGCGTGGACGCCGGTTTTCGCGACCCCGCGGGCAATGGCTGGAAGATGATCCAGGCGCCGCGTAGCGGCGCATGAGGTCCGGCCCCGGGCGAGGGCGGCGCGGTCAGTAGGCGATCCGCACCGAAGCCGCGCTGCGCTCGGCCCCCGCGCGCGTGACGGCTTCAATGTTGTTGCCATCCGGGTCGAGCACAAAGGCGGCGTAGTACCCAGCATGGTAGGCGGCGCGCTCGCCCGGCGGGCCGTTGTCCCGGCCGCCGTGCGCCATTGCTGCTTCGTAGAAGGCGTTCACCATCGCCTGGTCTTCCGCCTGGAACGCCAGGTGCACGCGGCCGGTCAGCGCGCCTTGTACCTCGGCGCTGCCGGGCGCAGAGATAAACAGCTCATCCGCCCAGAAATTCTTGTCGTCGGATCCGCCGATGGGGATCTTCAAGGCGTTGAACACCGCGGTGTAGAAGGCCTTGCTGGCCGGCAGGTCGCGCACGACCAGCCCGATGTGATCGATCAACCGGCCTTTGTGTCGTTCTTTCTGCGCCATGCATCGCTCCTGGTAATCAACAAGGGGCCAAGTTCGGAAGGCCAGGCCATCGGCGTGGCGCCCCGCTCAATCCTGTCCCGCCATGGCCCGCATGGGTTGACAGGTCAGTTCCTTCTCTTCTTCCCCAAAATCCGCCATGGCCGTGCGCGCCTTCGTGTAGGCGCGCAGATACTCCGCATCGAACACCAGGGACGACACACCTGACTCGCGTGTGGCTGATTGCTGCCGTTTCTTCAGGATGTCCAGCAGCTCGGGGGTGAGCACCCCGCAATATTCCATGATTGCGTGAATCTGGGCCAAGGAGGTGGCCCGCTCGAGGTTCGCTTGCGCCGAAGCCGTTGCGGCTCCCAGCGACAGGAAGGCGGCCGCCGCCAAGGCGACGGGTTTGAGCAGAGGGTGAGGCATTCCGGGGGTATTCCGATCCTGTTGCAATAGACCGCATTTAACACGATCTTCCCCTTGACCATCACGTCGATGGCCAAGGAAGCATGGCGGTGGGTCTACAATGCCTCCCGCTCCATTCGGGGGCTCCGGCTGTCTATGCGTGTAGTGTCGATAAAGGTCTACCCATGCGTCTGAACCAGTGCCAGAACTTCCACGACTTTCGCCGCATGGCTCGCCAGCGGTTGCCCGGCCCCATCTTCAACTACATCGACGGCGCGGCCGACGATGAAACCACCTACCGCCGCAATACGGCGGCCTTCGAATCCTGCGACCTCCTGCCCGACGTATTGCGCGGCGTGGCAGAGGTGGACATGTCCGTCACCGTCATGGGGCAGAAGCTGGCGCTGCCGGTCTATTGCTCGCCGACCGCCTTGCAGCGTTTGTTCCATCACGACGGTGAGCGCGCCGTTGCGGCCGCCGCGGGCAAGTTCGGCACCATGTTCGGGGTGTCGTCGCTGGGCACCGTCAGCCTGGAAGAGGCCCGCCAGATCAGCGGCGGCCCCCAGGTCTACCAGTTCTACTTCCACAAGGACCGGGGCCTGAACCGCGAGATGATGGCGCGCGCCAAAGCGGCCGGCGTCCAGGTCATGATGCTGACCGTGGACAGCATTACCGGCGGCAACCGCGAACGCGACAAACGCACGGGCTTTGCCATTCCGTTCAGGCTGAACCTGGCCGGCATCGCACAGTTTGCGGCCAAGCCGGCGTGGGCGCTCAACTACCTCACCCACGAACGTTTCCGCCTGCCGCAACTGGACAGCCACGTCGACATGGGCAAAGGCGCGATGTCCATCAGCCGCTACTTCACCGACATGCTGGACCCGGCGATGACCTGGGACGATGTCGCCGACATGGTGCGGCAGTGGGGCGGCCAGTTCTGCCTGAAAGGCGTGATGTCGGTGGAGGACGCCAGACGCGCGGTCGATATCGGCTGCACTGGCATCGTCCTGTCCAATCACGGCGGCCGCCAACTGGACGGCTCGCGCAGCGCCTTCGACCAGTTGGCGGAAATCGTCGATGCGGTGGGCGATCGCATCGATGTGATGATGGACGGCGGCGTGCAGCGCGGCACCCATGTGCTCAAGGCCCTGGCCCTGGGCGCCAAGGCGGTGGGACTCGGCCGCTATTACCTGTTCCCGCTGGCGGCGGCGGGCCGCCCGGGCGTGGAGCGGGCGTTGGAGCTGATGCGGGTAGAGATCGAGCGCGCCATGAAGCTGATGGGATGCCGTTCTGTCGCGGAGCTGCAGCGGCGGCATTTGCGCTTTCGCTGATCGATTCCCAGGCTGAGCTCGGACATATGACCCGCGAATGAGGCAACCGCTATTGCTCCAGTTCGGTCAGGGTTATCGGCATGCGAGGCTTCGGGGCGTGTGGTCAAGATTCTGAATATCGCATAGACGTTTTCATCGCTTATCCCTGCGGGAACTCGTGGGCTTCAATGGCGTGTGCCGCGTGGCAAGTTATCATGCGGTGGTTTTCGTGGATCGACCTCTTTGACGGTCAGAAGGCCATTCAATGAAAAAAAGCATCCCGCTCATATTGCTGTCCTCGATGCTCCTGACGGCTTGCGGTCCCGACAAGATCATCGCCGATCTGCCTTCGCCCGGCGGGAAGTATCACGTCGAAGTCCGCAAATGCCCTCAACGTGGGTCCTTGACCTGGGCGGAGAAGACGCAGGTTTCCGTTCTTGAATCCGGCGTGTCCGAAAAATGCAATGCCTTCATAGCAGCGCTGACCCAGTTCGACTCATATTCGCCCGACGAGCAGCTGCAACTGGAATGGACGTCCGATACGGAACTCAGGGCGTGGCATCCTGCGTTCGACCCAAAGAATGGCCCCAGGGCCAGCACGTTCAAACCGAATGCGCCGGTTCAAGTGATTTTCGCGCCTGAGAAATAAGATATTCCCGTACCGCCCCACCCGTGATGCCGGCGCCGCCAGTTGCCGCGCCGCAGGCCGCCAGGCTGAGACCAAGCATGAATATCGAAGACATCAAAGGCCGGTTGGCTTTTCTTCAGGAAGCCGAAAAACTCAAAAGCGTGCTGCGTAGCGGGTTCACGTCTACCGGCCGTCCCGAAAGCACGGCCGAGCATAGCTGGCGCCTGTGCCTGATGGCGATGGCTTTTGAAGACGAACTGGCCGGCCTGGACATGCTCAAGGTCTTGAAGCTATGTGTGATCCATGACCTGGGCGAGGCGATTCACGGCGACGTTCCTGCCATCGAAAAACACCGTCATCCGGACAAGAGCGAGCAGGAAAAGTCCGACCTGCTGCACCTGACCCTCTCGCTGGATGAGAAACAGCGGGCGGGCATCCTGGCGCTTTGGCAGGAATACGAGGACGCCGCAACGCCGGAGGCCAAAGCCGTCAAGGCCCTGGACAAACTCGAAACCATCCTCCAGCACACGCAGGGCTTGAATCCGCCGGATTTTGATTACGGCTTCAACCTGACCTACGGCCAAAAGCACACCGATACGGATCCCTTGTTTGCCTTGATGCGCACTATCCTGGACGAGAAGACGCGCGCCCGGATCAATCCGCAGACCTGAATGGATTTGGCGGTCCAGCGGCGGGGCTAGCGGCGCTCTCGGGTGCGGTCGGACGCCGTTCGTGCGTGCCGAACCAGACGCCGGCCAACACCAGAATAAAAGCCCCCGTCAGGCGCCAGCTCAGCGGATACGAGCCAATTAACAGCTCGATCAAGACTGCCGTGATCGGCGCCAGCGCCTGAAACGACATGACCCGGCTCGCCTCCAGGCGGCTCAGCGCCCACAGCAGGCAGAAATAGCCCACCGCGCTGGAAAGCCCGATGAACATCACATTCGCCCATTGAAAGCCCGACAGGCTGGGCAGCAATGGCGCGTTTCGTACGAGGCAGACGCCCGCCAGGAACAGGACCGACACAAGCATCGCCACCACGCTGACATACATGGATGGATAGCGGCGCAGATACGGACGATACAAAAGACTGCAAGCTGCGCCGATAATCGTCGCGCCCAACAACGCGGCCCAAGCCCAGCTGTCCGCGGCGCCGCCCGCCACGGCGGCGGAGGGTTGCAGCAATAGCGCAATACCCGAGACCGCCACGCCCGCGCCGATCAGCCGCGGCCAACTGAACCGTTCCCGTCCCGTGGCAATCGCCAGGCACAGGGTCACCAGCGGCAGCGTGGAAAACACCAGCGCGCAGGTGGCGGCCGGCAGTCGCGCCAGCGCGTAGTTCAACAGCAATATCAGCATCGCGAACTGCAGGATGCCCAGGCCCGCCACCGCACAGAAATCCTTGGCCGTAAACCGTACCGACCAGCGCCGCAGCATGGGCGCGGCAAGCACGGCCGCCCCGATGGCATAGCGCAGGAATGCCAGCGTCTCCGCCGACACGTCGCTCGATACTGCGCGTGTGGAGACCATCGCGGCCCCCACAAGCGCGCCCGTGACGGTGGCGGCGCAGATGGCCTGGGCGCGTTCACTCACCGCAGCCGCGCCTGTCCGCAATATGCATTTCATTCGAGTGCAAGAAGGGCATCGCGTTCCTTACAGATCCCGCGCCCAGACCTGTCCCACCAGATCCTTGCCGAAGCTATGGTGCGGTTCTTCCTCGATCAGCGCAAAACCCGCCTTCTCGTAGATCCGCCGCGCATCTGTCAGCACGCTATTTGTCCACAGGATCATGCGCTTGTAGCCCGCCTGCCGCGCAAAACGCAGGCATTCGTCAACCAGCCGGCGGCCGATGCCCAGGCCGCGCGCGGAACCGTCCACGTACAACAAGCGCAGCTTCGCCGTCGTTTCGTCCTGGCGCACCACGAAGACCGAGCCCACCATCTTCCCGTCCTTCTCCGCGATCCAGCAACGCTCGCTTGCGCGGTCGAATTCCCGGATGAACTTCGCCACGATCTCGGCCACCAACGCCTCGTATTCCGAATTCCAGCCGAACTCTTGCGCATAGACCCTGGCCTGATTTGCCACGACCAAGCCCATGTCGCCCGGGCGCGGATCGCGCAGCACATAGGGCAGGGGCGTGTTGTCGCTAAGGAGGTTCTGGATCTCGTTCATGGCATGGACCAGCTGCGCTTGCGCCGGCTCCGAGAGTTGCTTGAGGATGGCGATGATCTCGTTGCGCGAGGCCTCATTGAGCGGAGCAAATGCCTCGCGGCCTGCGTCGGTCAGTTCCAGCAGGCCCACGCGCGCGTCTGCCGCTGAACGCGTCTTGGCGATCAGGCCGTTTTTTTCGAATCCTGAAATCACCCGGCTGACATACCCGGCGTCCAGGTTCAGTTCGCGGCACAGGTCTGAGATGCTGAGCGCCTGCCGGTGGGCCAGCTCATAAAGAATACGGACTTCCGTCAACGAGAATTTGCTCGCGAGCAGATGCTCGTGCAGCACGCCGATCTGGCGTGTGTAGAAACGGTTGAAATGCCGGACCGCTTCGGCGCGGTCATAGAGCGATTGCCCGGTCATGGAACATCCAATTGCTTGCCTAAAGCATATTATTATTTGCTTCAGGCAAGTATTGGAAGGCTTTTTTTCTGATGCAGGGTGGACAACCCGATAGCTCGGCGCTATTTCACGGGCCGCCGTCGCAATCAGCGTTGCCGGAACTGCTTCCGGTAGGCGGCGGGAGACACGGAAAAGGCAGCCGTAAAGTGCTGGCGTAGCGACACCGTCGAGCCAAACCCTGTCGCCTCGGCCACTCGGTCCACCGACAGAACGCCGGTCTCCAGCAGGCGCTGCGCCGCGGCCAGCCGGTGGTTCAACACCCATTGCGTCGCGGTCGTGCCGGTTTTCAGCTTGAAACGCCGCGTGAAATTGCGGCGGCTCAGCCCGGCTTGGTCGGCCAGGCGGTCCAGCCCCAACGGTTCCTGCAAGTGTTCGATGGCCCATTCCATGGCGACGCTTATCGGATCGCCGCCGTCCTCCCGCGTGAGCGGCCGTTCGATGTACTGCGCCTGCCCGCCATCGCGATGCGGCGCCATCACCATGCGGCGGGCTACCCGGTTCGCCAGCTCCGCGCCATGGTCGCAACGCAGCAGGTGCAGGCAGCAATCGATGGCGGCGGCGGTACCGGCGGACGTCAGGATGTCGCCATCGTCCACATACAGGGCCTTGCGGTCCAGCCGGATCCGCGGGTACTTGCGGGCGAAGTCGTCGCTCCAGACCCAATGCGTGGACGCCGACCGGCCGTCCAGCAGTCCCGCCTCGGCCAGCACAAAAGCGCCCAGGCACAAGCCAATGATCCGCGCGCCGCGCCCATGGGCGGCGCGCAAGGCCTGCAACATGCTTTCAGGGGGACGTTCGTCCGGATCGCGCCAGGCTGGCACGATGACCGTGTCGGCCTCCGCCAGGGCGGAGTAGTCATGCGGCACATGGATATCGAAGCCCGACATTGTGGCGACTGGCCCAGCCTGTTCACCGCAGACCAGCAACCGGTAGCGCGGCACGCCAAGACGGGCCAGGTCGTCGCCGAACACCATGCAGGGCACGGACAGGTGGAAGGAGCTGATGCCTGCGAAGGCGACGACCGCGATGGTGTGCATGGCGAGGGTGGCTGGAGTCTGTATTTGGCCCGATCCTATCATTTATTGGTCTTTGGGCCACTTTCCGGCTTCGGGTGGATGGAGGATGCTTGATGCCGTTCGCCCTCATGCGTGAACAGCCCACGAAATGCCTACAGATCAAGGATCTACGATGAATCATCCGACCATCCGCGCCATCGCCGGCGCCACCGCTCCACAGTCCATCGACCCCGCCAGCACCGCTTTGCTGGTGATCGACTTCCAGAACGAATACTTCAGCGGCAGGCTGCCCATTCCCGACGGGCCCGCGGCCCTGCGCAACGCCGCCAGGCTCGTCGCTTTTGCCGACCAGAATGGAATTCCGGTCTTCCACATCCAGCACGCCACGCCCGCCGGTAGCCCGGTCTTCGCCGAGGGCAGCGCCGGCCTCGATTTCCATCCCGACCTGCGCCCCGCGCCCGGCCATACTGTGCTGCGCAAGTCCACCGTCAGCGTGTTCCCCAGTACCGACATCGACCAGCGCTTGAAAGCCGCCGGCATCCGCACACTGCTCGTCACCGGCCTGATGACCCATGCTTGCGTCGCGGGTGCCGCCCGGGACGCGGTGCCGCTGGGCTATCAGGTCATCGTGGCCGCCGACGCCTGCGCCACTCGCGACCTGGATACCGGCGCGAGCGATTCCTCCGCGCTGCCGCACGCGATACTGCACCGGGCCGCCCTGGCGAGCATCGATGACACCTTCGGCGACATCATGACGACGAAGCAGGTGCTGGAGTTGCCGCTGGCTTGAGGGCGGGCAGGGCCGGCATGCGTTCCGGATAGCCGGGAGAGCCGGCACGAGTTCATGGACATGCCTGGGCGCCGCAGTCGATCACGTGTCGGGCCCGCTCTCCGCCTCGCCAATCCGGAACACCTGGGACAGATCCCAATCTGCCATGCCGCGTTGCACGGCGTCCTGCAGCAGGCGGCGCACTTCTGGCAGCACGCGTTGGACCGTCGCGCTCGCTTCTGCGAGCTCGGCGATCGCGTCGAGATCCTTGAGCATGACGCGCACCGTGCCGGTGGCATGCTCGGGCGGCGTCACCATGCGCGGCCACAGCGTTTGCAGCAGCACGGAATCGGCCCAGCCGCCTTGCAAGGCCGAGGGCAGGGCGGCGGTGTGGATTCCACTGCGCTTGGCCAGCACGAAGGCTTCGGCCAAGCCGGCGAGCGTCGTCGCGACGATGGCCTGGTTGGCCAGTTTGGTGGTCTGGCCCGCGCCCACATCGCCCATGCGCGTGACGCGCGAGGCGAACGCGCGCAGCACGGGCGTCACGGATTCGATCGCATCCGCCGGTCCACCCGCCATGATGGCCAGCTTGCCGGTGGCCGCGCCGTCCGTGCCGCCCGAGACGGGAGCATCGATCCATACCCCGCCGGTTGCTGCCGTCCAGCGGCGGGCCAGGTCGCGCGTGAGCGCGGGCGACAAGGTCGAATGGTCGACGAGACAAGGGGGCGGCGTGGCGGAACGAGCAAGTCCGTGTTCGCCGAACACGACCTCCTCTACGGCTTGGCCGTCGCCCAGGCAAAGCAGGACGATTTCCACGTCCTCGCCCAGCGCCTGCGGCGTGGTCCGGGCCTGCGCCCCGGCAGCGGCAAGGGGGCCAAGCTTTGCGCTGGAACGGTTCCAGACCGCGACCTCGTGTCCGGCGGCCAGTAGCCGCCGGGTCATGGGTTCGCCCATGCGGCCGATCCCGCAAAAGCCGATACGCGGCGTCTTCGTCATTGTTGGTTTCCTTGTGCGGGCGTTTCCCCGAGAGGGGGTTCGTAAGGCCAATCCACGGCTCCGGAATGGGTAACGGCGCCCAGCTTGGCCGGACGCACGAGCGCCTCGTATTTCTCGAGCACGCCGCCCAGCCTGCCGCGCGCAAACGGCTGGCTTGCCGCCGCGCGCTGCGCGAGTTCTTCGTCGGAGAGTTCGACGTCGAGACTCCCCTTGAGCGCATCGATGTGTATGCGGTCGCCGTCGCGTAGCAAGCGTATCGGCCCGCCCGCCGCGGCTTCAGGGCCGACATAGCCGATGCACATGCCGCGTGTGGCGCCCGAGAACCGGCCATCGGTGAGCAGCGCGACTTTTTCACCCATGCCTTGTCCGTAGATTGCCGCGGTGACGCTCAGCATTTCACGCATGCCCGGGCCGCCCTTGGGGCCTTCGTTTCGGATTACCAGGACGTCGCCTTCCCGATAGGCGCCGGCGGCAACCACCGCCATGCAGTCTTCTTCAGTCTCGAATACCCGCGCCGTGCCCGAAAACACCAGCTGCTTGAGGCCGGCGGTCTTCAGTGCGGCGCCGTCGGGGGCCAGATTGCCGCGCAGGACCACCAGCCCCGCATTGGGCGAGAGCGGTTCGTCATGCGGCTTGACCACGCGGCCGTCCGGGCCGGGGAAGGCGCGCAGCGCCGCTTCCAGCGTTTCGCCGCTTTGCGTGAGCGTGTCGCCGTGTATATGCCCGCCCGCGAGCAGGGCATTGAGCACCGCTGGCACGCCGCCGACGTGGTGCAGATCCACGGCAAGATAGCGTCCGCCCGGCTGCATGTCGCCGATAAGCGGCGTGCGCGCCAGGACTTCCGAGACGTCATCGAGCGTGAATGTAATACCTGCCTCGTGGGCGATGGCCGGGATGTGCAGCATGGCATTGGTCGACCCGCCGGTGGCGGCGACGGCCGCGCAGGCATTCTCCAGGCTCTTGCGCGTCACCAGGTCGCGCGGCAGCGGCCCGCCATTGCGCAGCGCGCGCATGACGTTTTCACCGGCGCGGCGGGCAATCGCGATCCGTTCGCTGTAGACGGCCGGCACCATCGCCGATCCCAGCGGGGCAAGCCCCAGCACTTCGGCGACCATCGCCATGGTGTTGGCCGTGAACTGTCCCGGGCAGGAGCCGGCGGTCGGCGTGCAGCGCTTTTCAATGCCGCGCAGCGCTTCGGCCGACATGTCGCCCCGCTGCGCCGCGCCGACGGCTTCGATGGCCGTCAGAATCGTGGCCTGCGAGCCGTCCGGGGCCACGCCCGGCAACATGGCGCCGCCGAACAGGAACACGCCGGGGACGTTCACGCGCACCATGCCCATCAGGATGCCGGGCAGGGTCTTGTCGCAACCGGCCACGCCGACGAGCGCATCGTAGCAATGGGCGCGCACGAACAATTCGACGCTGTCGGCAATGGTCTCGCGCGACACCAGCGAGAACCGCATGCCCGAGTGATTCATCGACGTGCCGTCCGAGACCGAGATCGCCGAGCCGCGTATCGGCACCCCGCCGCCGGCCGCGATTCCCAGGCGGACGTTGTCCGATACCTGGTTCAGCGACATGGAACAGGGCGTGTTCTCGCCGAAGGTGTCGACGATGGCGACGAACGGCTTGTCGATGGCCTCGTCATCCAGGCCCGTGGCGCGCAGGAAGGCGCGGTGCGGGGCGCGCGTCACGCCTTCGGTGACCGTGCGGGAGCGGTGTTTGTGCAGATCTTTCATGGAGTATTCCTTATGTCGGTGGGCTCAAGTGTTGAGCAGCAAGCCGTTCTCAATGGCCAGCACCTGACCCGTCATTGCTGGCGCCCGCGCGGCGATGAACCACACCAGTTCCGCGATCTCGGACGGCTGGCACACCCGCTTGAGCGGCGCGTTCTCGCGCATGCCGTCGACCACGCGGGCGTAGGCCTCGTCGCCGAGCACGCGCCGCAACAAGCCGTCGTCGACCATGCCCGGGGCGATGGCATTCACGCGGACACGCGGGGCCAGATTGCGCGCGAGCGACAGCGTCAGCGAATTGACCGCGCCCTTGGAGGCCGCGTAGGCAATCGATGATCCCGTGCCATTGAGGGACGCTAGCGAAGAAATATTGATGACGCAGCCCGACCCCGCGCCTGCCGGACGATCGCGCATCAGGGGCGCCGCGGCGCGCGTCATCTGGAACATGCCGATGAGATTCACGCGATAGACGCGTTCGAATTCGGCGGCGTCGATCGCGTCGAGGTCGTCGTGCGCAATCACGCGCGTCGTGCCCGCGCTGTTCACTACGGCGTCTAGCCGTCCCCACTTCGCCGCGACGGCGTCGACCATGGCGCGGCAGGCAGCATCGTCGCCCACGTCGGCATCCACGATGAGGGTCGGGGCGCCGGCGTCGCCGCACTGTGCGGCCACCGCCTCGGCCGCCGCGCGGGTGCCGTGGTCGAAATTGTTGATGGCCACGGCCCACCCTTCACGCGCGAAGCGCAGGGCCGTGGCGGCCCCGATGCCGCTGGCCGCGCCGGTTACCAGACAGACGGGCACGCTCATGCCTGACCCCGCTTCGTGCGCAGCGACATGGCGATGAGGGCGCCGCCGACCAGCGCGCAGGCCAGCAGGATCATGCCGGGCAGCAGCCGCCCGGTCGTATCCTTGAGAAAGCCGATCACATACGGGCTCACGAAGCCGGCCAGGTTGCCGACCGAGTTGATCAGCGCGATGGCCGCAGCCGCGCCCGCGCCGCTCATCATCGCCGTGGGGATTCCCCAGAAAACCGGCGCGATCGAATTGATACCGATGGCGGCAACGATGAGCGCGGCCATCGACCACCAGAGGTGTTCGGCGAGCAGCACCGATACCAGCATGCCCGCGGCGCCCAGCACACAGCACACGGCGACGTGGATGCGGCGTTCGTTGGTACGGTCCGCATGGCGCGCGATGAGGATCATCGCCACAGCGCTGACCAGCGACGGCACCGCCGACAGCAAGCCGATACTACCCAGGTTGGCGACACCCGCGGCGCGTATCATCGTCGGCAGCCAGAATACGAGGCCATAGTTGCCCATGGCGATACAGAAGTAGAGCAGGCCAAGCAACCAGACTTTGCGGTCGCCGAACACCTGCCGCACGCTATGGCGGGCCCGGGTGCTGTCGTCGGCGGCCAGATCCTGCGCCAGCAGGCGTTTCTCGTCCGCGTTCAACCACTTCACCGTCTCGATCCTGTCTTGCAGCATGAAGAAGGCGGCAATCCCGACCACCAGCGACCCCAGCCCTTCAACCAGGAATAGCCACTGCCAGCCGGAGAGGTCATGCATGCCGCCGAACCGCTCCATGATCCAGCCGGACAGCGGGCCGCCGATGGCGCCAGACACCGGGATCGCCACCATGAACAGGGCGATGATCTGCGAGCGACGGCTCGACGGGAACCAGGTGGACAGGTAGAGCACGATGCCGGGGAAGAAGCCGGCTTCGGCCACCCCCAGCAGGAACCGCAGCAAATAGAACGACAGCGGTCCTTGCGCGAACATGGTCAAGCACGAAATGATCGACCAGGTGACCATGATGCGCGCGATCCAGATGCGCGCGCCCACGCGGTGCAGGATCAGGTTGCTCGGCACCTCGAAGATGAAGTACCCCAGGAAGAAGATGCCGGCCCCCAGGCCGTAGACCGTTTCCGACAGAGACAGGTCGGAGAGCATCTGCAGCTTCGCGAAACTCACATTGACGCGATCGATGTACGCGACGATGAACGACAGGAACAGGAACGGCATGATGCGCCAGGCCAGCTTGCGGTACAGCGCGTCAAGCTGCGCGGGATGCTGCGCGGCCTGAGAGCCGGCATACGCCTGCGCGCCGCCGGAAAGGGACGTACTCATGAGTGTTGTCTCCGTGGGTGTGTGCCATGGGGCACATCGAGTTATTCAGCAGTCTGCGAGTTCGGTTATGCGTGCGGCATCTGCTTGGGAAACGTCGTTGCTCCCGGTTGTTCATCGATGCATCACGAAAAGCTTGCGCTGCAGTGCTGTCCGTTCGAAGGGTACGGGTTGCTCCTGCCAGACGGCAAATCACACTTTGCGCATCCGGCATTACCGTTTGGTTATGATTGGCGCGTTTGTGCTCTTATGCCATGACGCCATTCAGCCATTGCGCGATGGCGCTCGAATCCTTCGTCTTTCCATGCCCGATATGTCAGCCAGCTCGCCGTCCGACAATTCGATAGAACGCTTTTTCCGCAGCGGCCTGAAGCTTGGGCACTTGCGCATCCTGGTGACGCTGGGCGAGCTGCGCCAGGTCACGCGGGTGGCTGCGGCGTTCCATGTCACTCAGCCTGCCATTTCCAAGCAGATCGCGGAGATCGAGGAGGCGCTGGGGACGCCGGTCGTGCGCCGCGTGGGCAACGCCGTCGAACTGACGCGCATAGGACGTGTGCTGGTTGAACGCGGGCGCGAGATCCTGCGGCAGATCGAACTGGCGCGGCGCGATGTCACCGCGCTGGCCTCCGGCACGGCGGGCCACGTGAGATTCGGCGCCGTGGTGACGATTCCGCAACCTCTGATCGCGCATGCCGTCGAACTGTTCACGCGGCGAGCGCCGAATGCGTCGTTCTCATTCGTGGAAGCCACGCTAGATCGTTTGCTGAAGATGATGGACGAAGGCAACCTCGACCTGGCCTTGGGCCGCAACCGTGTGACGGGGAATCTTCCAGTGATGCGCCACGAGTCGCTGCATCACGAGCCGTTCGTGTTCGTGGTGGGTACGCGGCATGCTTTGGGCGGCCCAGACACGCCGGTGGCCTGGGAAGACTTGCAGGATGTGCGCTGGATCACGCCCATGCAGGGTTCGCCTGCCTTTGCGACCATGGTCGAAATCCTGGCTGAACATGGCGTGACCCTGTTGCGTCCGACCATCGAGTCGAGCTCATTGGCGCTCAACCTGTCCTTGCTGCGCGACGGGGGGTACGTTTCGATCCTGCCCCTGTCGCTCGCAAGGCGCTACGTGCAGCGCGGAACGATGCGGATGCTGCCGCTGCCGCCATTGGGCCCCCTGGGCGAGGCCATCCTGTACTGGCGCGAAGACACCACGACATCCACCACGCAGCTGTTCGCCGAATGCCTGCGGGAGTCCTCGGCGGAATTGATCGATTCCGCCGGCGCCTAGGGGCCGGCCGCCTTACTTCGGCTCAGACCCGGTCCGTTCCACATAGATCGGGCTGGAATAGATGAAGAAGCCATCCTCGGTTGTGATGCGCAGATACACGGCATTGTCGGAGTCTGTGTGCAGCGGCACGCGCACGCGGGCCTGCATCCGCCGGACCGGGTTCGCGTCCGGCAGGCGATAGACCTGAAGCCGGCGGCGGATGCCGCCATTTTCGACGACAGCCGGCTCCAGCCCGATCCGGTCGACGGCGAGTTCGGTGCGCACGACCGGCGTGTCGATTTTCAGCACTCCGGCGCGCGGATCGCGTAGCCGCACGTCTATGCCGCTGAAACCGCCGGTAGTCAACGAGCGCCAGCTCAGCGTGTCGGGACGAGGCTGCGCCAGGGTCTTGTCCAGGTTCCAGAAATTGATCGTCAGCGGGTCGACGAAGGCGTTGCCTTCTAAGGTCGCGCTGCCGTCCCAAACCGTCTGGCGGCCGCGCCCACGGTACTCGGAGCCTTCCCAGACGATGCGGATGCGGCTGCCGAGCGCGGCCTCGTCGTAGGGGTACAGCGTTTGCACCACGTCCATGCGGTTGCGGACTTCCACGCGTTCGATGGCGCCATGGGTCAGTACCTTGAAGGACAATTCCAGCGAATCGCCGTCGTACGACAGGATGGCGCCCATATCGGCCTGCGTGACGGGCATGTGCGTGACAGGGGCGCCTAGCTTGGGATCGTCGGAATAGCGCTGCGCCGGCCGGTCGAAATGCGCTTGCACGTCAAGATAAGCGCGGCATCCGGTGGTGGCGTAGTGGCGGCGCTGGCGCAGGCACTCGGCAATGGATTCGCGAGTGAGTTTTTCGGCAATCAGACAGCTCAGCCCGCCGTATGCGCCGAACAAGGATGCGCCAGGATGGCTGGCGCCATGCCGGCCCTTGTGTCCGTCGCTATTGGCCAGGATGCCGACGCGGTAGCCCAGCCGGAAAGCGTCCTCCAGCAGCCATTCGAAGGTGCCCCAGTCGGAGTGGATCTCAATGGAGCGTTCCAGCCGCGCGTCGTGCGAGCGGGTAATGTCGGCGTAGCGGCCGCCGATGTGCGCGAACACCACCACGTCCTCGTCCTTCAGCGCGTCGAACAGCGCGTCGGCGTCGTTGGCATCCAGCGGCAAGTCCGACAGGTCGTCGATCAGGGCGTGCGAAGAACGATGGATGGGGCGGCCTTCCTTCAGATACAGCACGTTGCGGTCGCCGCCCAGGCCGGTGTTGCCCGACCATTCATAGCCGGGGAAGATGATGAACGAACCATCCCGGTTGTACTGCGCCGTAAGCTTGTTCAACTGTTCCCAGAACGGCGTGGTGATCTGGAAGTCATTGCCTTGGTGGCTCATCACGTCAAGAAAGGCGCGGTCGCGCGCGAACAGAATCAAATCCTCGGCGGAATTGGTGCCTATGGTTTCCTCGGACTGCCCGTGCAGATCGGCCCAATAGTGCCCGCGTGTACCGCCGCCAGCCTTGACGATGCGGCAGGGCGTGCTTTGCGCCACGGGCAAGCCATCGCGCAGCACCTCGATACGCAGCTCGCCGGGCGCTTCGGCCACCAATCCTTCGAGCCTCGCAGCAAACTCGCCCTCGCGCATCGTGAAGGTTTCGGGCAGGCCGCGCAGCGGCAGGCTGCTGCGCAGGATGAACTCGCCCGCTACCTGGTCGCTGGGGTTGCCCCATTTGTCTTCGCCCTTGAAACCCAGGCTGAAGGGCTCGCCCGCGACGGCCTGGCTGGGCAGAATGGCCTTGTAGGTGACCGCAGGCCCTGCCACCACCGCAATGGTGGGCGAGTGTTCAAGCTCGGTGTAGTTGTAGGTGGCGAAGGCGTCCACCAGCACCTTGAATTCGAAAGTCGGCTCGCTGAACGTCTGCACCCGCATGCCGGGCGAGCCCTGCCGCGTATCGCCGAAGCGCACCACGATGCGATCGCCTTCTTCCAGATAGCCGCGCACCACGCGGATGAACAGCGTCTTGTCCCAGGGGCGAATGTTGCGCTTGCCGTCGTATTCCACCTGCAGAACCGCGCCGTTGGAGGCCTCGACCGTGGTGTAGTTCCAGCCGTCCGGCTGGTCGAACTGTGGCTTGCCCATGTCGCTGGCAAAGCGGTGCACGATCTTGATCGACCCGGTGTCGTCGATGCCAAAGTAACCCGCGGTGTAGGTGAGGGTGAACGACGCGAAGCTGCCCGCTTCGAAGCGGCCCGAAGGTTCGACGATGGCCGATCCCATGCGGTCGGCGGCGTAGGAAGAGTGCGGCATTGCGGTTCCGTGCGGGTTAGGGAAATCCCATCTTAGGGAGCGCGCACCCATATAGCTATAGTATGCAAACTATTCCATCATGACGTCGCTACATGGCTGAGCCGATCGAATCCGTGTCCCTGCGCCAACTGCGGGCGCTAGTCGCTATCGGTGAAACGGCCAGCTTCACCGCCGCGGGTGAACGCCTGGGCCTGTCCCAGCCCTCGGTCAGCCACTTGATCCGCCGCCTGGAAGCCGAAGTCGGCCAGCCGCTGGTCGTGCGTGGCCGCGAGGTCTCCTTGACGCGGGATGGTCAAGCCATGGTCGACGCGGCCCGGCGCGCCATCCTGGCCATCGACAGCTCGATCCAGGAATGCCGCGAGCACTCCGACCTGAAGCAGGGCAAGGTCATGGTCGCCGTGGGCCACGTCAGCGCCGCCACTTTGCTGCCGCACATCCTGATGGAGTTTCGCCAGCGCCATCCCCAGCTCGACCTGATCGTGGTCGACTGCATGGTTCAGCAGATCCGCACCCGGCTGTTTTCGCACGAGGCTGACGTCGGCCTGGGCGCCGTCATGCCGGACGACGACTCCCGCATCATGGTGGAACAGCTGTCGGACAGCGGCGTGGCACTCTTCGCGCGCACGGATCATCCCTTGGCCAGGCTGGACGAGGTGGACGCCAAGGTGCTGGCCGAGTTGCCCTGTATCCAGCTGAACCCGGAAGCGCCTGCGTGGCTCAATATCAGCCGCCGCTTGATCGCCGCCAATATCTATCCGCGCGTGGAACAGCGCGTCGTCCTGCTGTCCACGGCCATCGGCCTGATACAGGCCGGCATGGGCGTGGCCATGCTGCCGCAGATCGCGCGGGGGCAGATGCCCGCCGGCATCAAGGGCATTGCGTTGCGCAATCCGGCGCTGGAATGGCCCATCTCCATCGCGCGGCTGGCCAACTACCCTTTGTCTCCCGCGGCCCAGGCCTTCGTCGCCGTGGTCCGCTCGGTTTCCCAGCGCCTGCGCCGCGACGCCGCCATGCCATGATGGCATGACGCTATAGCAGCCCGCATATTTTTCGGGGCTGCCTCCTCGGATACGCTGCTTGGCATCATGCAAGCCCGCATGGTTTCCATCGCTCGCGCCACCGCGGAGGCATCATGAAAGCACTACTGGGGGTTCTCTTGGCCTGTGCGCCGTTTATCGCGGCGCCGGCCGGCGCGGCGCCGTTTCCGGATCGCCCCATCACCCTGGTGGTGCCGCTGGCGGCGGGCAGTACGGCGGATATCCTGGCGCGTTCCATCCAGCCTGGCTTGAGCCAGCAACTGGGGCAGACGGTGGTCGTCGAGAACAAGCCCGGCGGCGGCGGGCAGATCGCCATGAGCTATGTGGCCAAGGCGCCACCCGACGGTTATACGCTGGTGCTGGGTTCCAACAATACCTGGGCCATCAACCTGGGGCTGTTCTCGAAGCTGTCCTACGATCCGACCAAGGACTTCGTGCCGGTCGCCTATCTGGCGGGCGGCTCCAATGTCTTGGTTGTGCCTTCCGACAGCCCATACCGCTCGGTGCGCGAACTCGTCGCTGCCTTGAAAGCCCAGCCGGGCAAATTGATGTACTCGTCCGGCGGCAACGGCACCACCCATCATCTGTCCGCGGAACTATTACTGTCGATTACCGGGACCCAGGCCTCGCACATTCCCTACCGTGGCGCGCCGCAAGGGGTGGCTGCCGTCATGGCGCATGAGGTCGCCTTCGCGTTTTACAACACGCCCAGCGTGTCCGGCCTCGTCAAGGAAGGCAAGCTGCGCGCGCTGGCGGTCACCGGCGAAGCCCGATCCCCCTTGCTGCCCGACGTGCCCACCATGATGGAAGAGGGCGTGCCGGGCTACGTGATCACCGTCGACCTGGGGTTGATGGCCCCCGCCGGCACGCCGTCGGACGTCGTGGCGAAACTCAACACCGCGGCGCGCAAAGTGATGGACGGCGCCGAGCAGCGCCAGCGGTTGCAGGCATTGGGGTACGAGATCTTCCACGATGGACCGCCCAGCGGGTTGGCGGCTTTCATCAAGGCGGATATCGCTAAATGGGTGCCGCTGGTGCAGCGGTCGGGGGCGAAGGTGGATTGAGCGTACGCGCGGCCTGATTCCTCTGCCTGCCAAAGACCAAGGGCCCCAGCTTACAATTCGCCGGCCCCAACCACCTCAGCAGAGTGAGTCCCGCCTATGTCCGAACACCACCAGTTTCTGTGCCCCCGCGACATGCATTTGCCGCCGCCTGATTGGCGGGCGCAGGAAGCCAAACTGCTGGAAGGCGGATACGTAATGGAACCGCGCGGTGATGCCATTCCGTATCGCGCCCTGTTGAACCTGAGCTTCGACCTGGCCAGCCTCAACGAAGGTTCGTACCAATATCAGGAAGGCCTGCGCACCACGGGAGACGTGATCGCCATGTATGTGCGGGCGGGGCATTTGCCAGCGGATGTGCCGGTACGCCATAACGACACCATGGAAGAAGCCCTGGCGCTGCTGGCTGAGCACGGCATTACGCCGGCGGACCGGTATGCGGATAACGAGAGCAGCGACTGGAACAGCCCGCAGTACTGCCTGGGGCCGGCGGCACGAGCCTATCTGACTGCCGACACGCGGGCTTCCTATGACGCGGACCCCAAGAATTTTCCGTTGATGCTGCTGGCCTATGACGGGCCCGAGCCCCACGTGGCGGTAGGCGAGAATCTGTCCGAGCCTAGCTTGCCGGGGTCAGATGAACTGTTGGAGTCGATGCCGCCGTTCGACTCGCACGTCGATTTCATCGGCGCGGCCTACGAAGATCCGGCCGCGCAATGGCATTGCGCGGAAAATGGCCAGGACTACCGGATACTGGAGCTGGATTGGCAATACAGCCTGGCCATGGGGTTTCGCATGATCCGGACAGAATGGCTGGATGACGGCAGTGCCCGGGGGCTGGCCAGACTGATCGCGGAGCTGACCGGGCAGGCGATGGTTTGCAGTCATCGGCATTTGTGAATGCGGCGTAGGGGATAGGTGCTGGCTGTTATTCCCTTGGTCTCGCAAAGCATAAACCTGCGGTGAGGATGAGAGGTGTCGCTACGGCTGTTCCAGCGGCCACACTTCAACGACGCCGTGCGCGACGGCGCAGGGCGTTTGCGACACCATTGCTATAGCTTCGGCCATGTCGACGGCTTCGATGATGGCGAAGCCAGCCACTGGCAAGGGCGATTTCATGAACGGGCCGGGCGTTGTTTCGACCCGAGTGGCTTCAGGGTTGCGTACTTGTACCGGCTTGCCTGCGACGCCCATCAACACGCCGCTTTTCTGCAATTTTGCGTCGTGTGCATGCGCTGCGTTTCGGATAGCCGCGGGCGCACGATCGTAGCCCGCTTGATCGCCATATCCGATGGTCACGAATTTTGGCATGGACGTCTCCTTAGCGTGGGTGAGATTACGACGGGGTTGCAACGCTCGGTCGATAAAAATGGTGTCAGGCTAAACGGTTATTACGAATTTTGGCATGGAACGTCTCCTTGACGTTGACGTCTGGAACACGTTTACCGATCTGGCGGCGCGGCCGAATCGAACGCCGCTGCCTTGCCGTTGATTGCGGCTTCCAGCGCGCGCATCCAGTCCGTCTTGCCGGCGGCCTGTTCCAGCACGCGGTAACCCACCATCGCCGCGAACAACACCATGGCCTCGGCATCGTCGCCGCCTTGGGCGCGCGTATCCTCGACGAATTGCTTGAATAGCTTTCCGGCGCCGGCCGAGTACGCCAGCGCTGCGTCGCTGTCGGCGGCATCCTGAGCCGCGTGGGGCGCGAATGCCAGCAAGGGACAGCAGCGTTCCGCGCGCCGGTTGCCCAGATACTGCGGCACCAACGCGCCGACCCGGCTTTGCTTGCGTTCATCGGCCCCGTGGAACACCTTTTGCCATGAGGCCGTGGCCTGATCGAACACCGCCGAGACCGCTTGTGCCGCAAGATCATCCTTGGACGCGAAGTGCTTGTAGAAGCCTCCCACCGTCAAGCCGCAATCACGCATCACATCGGCAATCGATACCCCGTCGATGCCGTGCGTGCGGAACAGACGCGCGGCGGCATCCAAAATGCGTTGGCGATTTTCGCCCGCTTTTTCCAGGGATGAGCGGCCCATGATGCCTACTTCCTTCGGAAGCTGACGATCTTGCTGGTCAGCTTCTGCACTTCCTCGCCATCCTGGTTCGAGGTAATGCTCTCGACCAGGACAATGCCGCGATCGGGCTTGCTGCGGGACGGCGTGATGTTCAAGATCGTGCTTTTGACGCTGAGCGTGTCACCCGGCCGGGTAGGCCGTGCCCAACTGATCTCGGCGCCCGCGCCGATCACGCCATCGGCCAGCGGCAAGCTATCGACCAACAAGCGCATCGTGATGGCCACGGTGTGCCAGCCGCTGGCGGCCAGCCCCTGGAATAGGGAGGCCTGGGCTGCCGCTTCATCCAGATGAAAGGGCTGGGGATCGAACTCAGCGGCAAAACGGCGGACTTGATCCGCGTCCAGCCGATGCGTTGCGCTGGTGAATGTGTCGCCGACCGCGAGATCGTCGAGGAACAGCTTGTTGGGGATTCCGGGGGGTGTCATTTGCCGCGTCCTTTCAAGAAGGGAGAAGCGTGGGTCTTGCGTGCTGCTTCTTCTAAATAGATTATTAGTGTAATCTAAATTGCACGCAAACCGCCGGTCATGGCCTGTGGGCAGGCAAGGCGGTCATTTCCCCCTCACGCGCAAGGAGCGCCGACATGCCTTTCGTTCGCATCGATATCCGGAAGAATGATGACCCGCTGTTCGCAAAGAAAATCGGCGAGGTCGTCTACCGCTCGTTGAAGGCAACCATGAACGTTCCCGACAAGGACAACTTCCAGATCCTGAACGAGCATGATGCCGGTCACTTCATCTACGATCCCGCCTACTTCGGGATCGCGCGTACCGACGGGTTGGTTTACATCCAGATAACGCTTAACGAGGGGCGCACGCTGGACCAGAAAAAGCGGCTCTATAAAGCCATAGTCGAGGGGCTCCATACGGAGCTCGCGACCCGGAAAGAGGACGTCTTCATCAGCCTTGTCGAGGTCAAGAAGGAAAACTGGTCCTTCGGCAACGGAGACGCCCAGTACGCCGATTGACCCGCATCGAGCCCGTGGTATTGCGCATGGGCCGCGCCCCGCGCCGCCCCAGCTGGACTGGAACGCGCTCAAACGTGCTATACCGCCGCGCGGCGGCGCGCGACGATAGACGTTTTCCTTGACGCGGAGTCTCGTCGTGTTTGATACCAAAGTGGCAATCATCGTCCGTAATGATCTGGCAGCCTGGCAACGCCTGAATGTGGTCGCCTTTCTTTCCACCGGCCTGGCGTCCGCCGCGCCCGAGATGCTGGGCGCGCCCTATATAGACGCGGCGGGCCGGTCCTACGCCAGCATGTCGGTGCAACCCATACTGGTTTTCGAAGCGGACTTGCCCGGCATTCAGGCCGCGCATCGCACCGCCCTGGATCGCCGGATCACCATCGTTCCCTTTATCCATGCCATGTTCGCCACCGGCCATGAAGAAGCAAACCGGAACGTATTCCGGGCGGAGGACGTCGACCATATGAACTGGGTGGGCATCGCGGTGCGCGGGCCGAAAAAGGCGGTCGACAAGACCGTAAAAGGACTCAAACTGCATCCCTGAAAGGGTTCGGGACGGGAGCCTTGGTTCCTGGCGTTCTCGGTATCATGTCTCTCGGACTTCCCGCGACCTTCCGGAATGGAACATGAAAGCCCTCACATCGCTCACTGTCTTAGGCTTGCTGACCCTCAACCTTTCCGCCAGCCCCGCTGCCGCCGCGGGGTCCATCGCCTACCTGGGTCCCGCCGGCTCCTGGACCCACCAGGCCTGCCTCGACCTCTTTGGCGACAAAGACCTGGTGCCGCTGACTCGCGACGAACTCTTCAAGAGCTACACCGATGGCAAAGTCGAACGCGCCTGCGTTCCGGTCACCACTTCCGTGGTCGGCGTGACGCCGTACCTGGACGCCGTCCTCGACCTGCCCAACGTCACCATCGTCGCTGAATATCCCAAAATGCTCGGCTACAGCCTGCTGGCCAGGCCCGGCGCCAAGCGCGAAGACATCAAGGAAGTCTACGCCCACCCCGTGGCCTTCGAAGAAGTCAAACCCTGGGTGGACCGCGAAATGCCCAATGTCCGCCGCACCGATGCCGCCAGCGGCGGCGCCGCGGCCCAAACCGTCGCCAACAGCCCGAGCCTGGACAAAGCTTCCTTCGGCCCCAAAGTCGGCGCCAGCGTGTACTCCCTGGTGTCGCTGGTGGACGGCATCGAAGAAGGTCCCCATAACGTCACCCGCTGGTGGGTCCTGGGCCGCGACATGCCCGCGCCCAGCGGGAACGATAAAACCTCGCTGCTGCTGAATACCTCCGACGATAAGTTTGGCGCTACGCTTGCGGCGCTGACTGCTTCCGGTGTGCAAGTCCTGACCCTCTACGAACGCCCCAGCAAGAAAACCCTGGACACGCATCGCTACTTGATCGAGGTTGCCGGGCATGCCAAAGAAGGGAAGCTGGCGGAGTTCTTGGCGAAGAATGGGGAGTTCCGGGTGCTGGGGTCTTATCCCAGGAAATAAACGATCGCCGCTTCAGAGACGGAGCCCCCATCGCATGCGGCATCCTTTTGTCGTGGGCACAACCATTTGCCCGGGCAGGATCAGGCGAGAATTCGAATATGTATAATGAGATCAATTCTCATTGCATTCAACCTTCCACTGTCCTGTCCTCATGCCAGCCCAGGATCCCCCTGTTACCGATGATTTGGCCGGGCTGTATGTCGAGCACAGCTCATGGCTACAAGGCTGGCTGCGCAGGCGGCTGGGCGACACGTTCGCGGCAGCCGACCTGACGCAAGACACTTTTCTAAGTTTGCTGGACCGCAAGACCGCTGCCGTCGATATCCGGAAGCCGCGCCCCTTCCTGGCAACGATTGCCGGTCGGCTCCTCGCTCACCGGCACCGGCGGCAATTGCTCGAAACCGCTTACCTCGAAGCTCTGGCGTGCTTGCCAGAGGAAGTAGCCCCATCGCCGGAGGCGCGGCTGATGGCTGTCGAGAGCCTGCAGCAGATCGACCGCGTGCTCGATGGCCTGCCTTTCAAGGTGCGAGAGGCCTTTCTGTTGGCGCACCTGGTTGAATTGAGCTACAGCGAGATTGCCGAGCGCCTGGGGACCTCGACCAGTTCGGTGAAGCAATATCTGACCCGGGCCAACCGCGAATGCATGTTCGCGCTGGCTGTCTGACGTCATGGCCTCCCATGGAGATACGCTGACCCTGCCCAGCGGCCGGGTCATCAGCCGGGCCACCGCGGATGCTGCCGCGGACTGGCTCACCCTGCTGATGTCCGGAGAGGCTGGCGACGAGCAGCAACGCCTATGGCGCCAATGGCGCCAGGCGCATGTCGACCACGAGGCTGCGTGGCAGCATGTCGAGGCCGTCACGGGCCGGATGAAATCCCTGGAAGGCGCTTCGGCCTATGCCGCGCTGTCGTCCGCCGCCACGAGCGCTCAGCCGGCCTCCGCCGCCCGCCGGCGGGCTACCCGTATGCTGCTGTGGGGCGGCCTGGCCACCGGGGCAGGGCTCTTGGTTTCTCGCACCGGCACCTGGCAGGCCACTATGGCCGACTATCGCAGCAGCACTGGCGAGCAACGCAACTTCACCCTGTCGGACGGCACCCGGTTGACGCTCAACACGGACAGTGCGGTGAATCTGCGTTTCGATGCAAGCCAGCGCTGCATCCTGCTGGTGGCGGGCGAGATCATGATCGCCACTCGCCATGAGCCGAGGCCGGCCGATCCACGGCCGCTGCTGGTGACGACGGCAGAAGGCAGCATCCGCTCGCTGGGCACCCGGTTCACCGTGAGGCAGCGCGCCGGTAGGACCGGCGTGGCGGTTCTGGAGAGCGCTGTCGAAATTTCTCCCTGGGCCGGGCGTGCCAGTGCGCGACTGCTGCATGCCGGCGAGCAGACCCTGTTCAGCCGCAACGCGGTCGACGCGCCTCGCTCGGTCGATGAGCACACGGATGCCTGGACACGAGGCCAGTTGGTGGCCGACGAGCAGAGGCTGGGCGACTTCCTGGCCGAACTGGGGCGCTACCGGCCGGGCGTACTGCGCGTGGATCCGCAGGTCGCGGACCTGCGCCTTTCGGGTGTATTCCCCCTGGCCGACACGGATCACATCCTGGGCACGCTGCCCAGCGTGCTGCCGGTACGCGTGCAGTGGCGCACCCGCTTCTGGGCGACGGTGGGGCCGGCGGGTTGAAGCCACGGGAAAAAATATTTCTCGCATCGACTGCCCGATCGGCATTCTCGCGGCACCTACCTTACGAGGGACCGGAATTTCTGGAGGTCCAATCAAGAGGAAGAACATGCCGAACCTGCACCGCGCCCAAGATTCGGGGCGGCCCCATCCATCTCCTATTGCGTTTGCTGTCCTGGCGCTGACCCTCGCCCTGGCAGCTGGCGCCACGGCTCCCGCGCGTGCCCAGGGCGCCGCGGCCGTTGCCGGCTCCGCCGCGTCCGACTTCAGGATTGCCCCCGGGCCGCTGGCTCCGGCGTTGCGTCAGCTGGCCAGCACGGCCAACATCCTGTTGACCTTCACTGCCGAGCAAACCGACGGTAAACACACGGCCGGCGTGAGCGGACGATATTCAGCCAGCGGCGCGCTGGCGCTATTGCTTGCCGGCAGCGGCCTTCAGGCCGTGCAACTGGACAATGGCGCCTTCGTGTTGCGTGTCGACAATACCGTGGCGCCGCAAGCGTCCGCCACCACGCTGCCCCTGGTCACGGTGGTCGGCGCAACGGCGGCCGATGGCACGACCGAGGGGACAGAGTCGTACACCACCGGCAGCATGAGCACGGCCACCCGGCTAAACCTGTCCATGCGCGAGACGCCGCAGTCGGTCACCGTCATCACCAGCCAGCGCATGCAGGATCAGGGCCTGAAGACGGTCAATGACGTGGTGCAGGCCGCTCCCGGCCTGACCTACCGGCGCTTCGGGCCGGAGCGCGCTTCCTTCTATGCGCGCGGCATGTACGTGGACAACATCATGTACGACGGCCTGCCGGTGGGCCTGGACAGCTCCAACCTGTCGCAGGACCTCCTGGCCACCGACATGGCCATTTACGACCGGGTGGAGATCGTGCGCGGCGCCACCGGACTGGTGCAGGGCGCGGGCAACCCGTCGGCCGCCATTAACCTGGTGCGCAAACGGCCGACCGAGGCGCCGCAGGTGTCCCTCGGCGTGAGCGCGGGAAGCTGGGACCGCTATAGGGCTGAATTGGATGCCTCCGGTCCGCTATCGGAGGACGGCAGTCTGCGCGGCCGCGCGGTCGTCGCCGCTCAGGACTACGGAAGCTACAAGCGCGGCGAAAGCAGCGACGGCCAGACCTTCTACGGGATTCTGGAGAAGGATCTGAATGCCTCCACCACGCTTACGCTCAGCGCGCTGCACCAGGAAAACCGCCTGCACGGCAATGGATTCACCGGTCTTCCGGTAGGCCGCGATGGCAGCGATCTGGGCTTGCCCCGATCCACCTCCTACGCCAATGACTGGGAGCATTGGAACAAAACCACGAACTCGGCCTTCCTGGGGCTGGACCACCGATTCGACAATGGCTGGCGGATGCACCTCTCGGCCTACTATGCCCAGGCCGATGTCGACATGCTGGGCCATTACCTCAGCTACAGCATCGCCACCGGCAAGTACAGCCAGCTGGGTGCGCGCAACGCCCACAAAGAAAAGCAAAGCAGCGTGGATCTGTATGCCAACGGGCCCTTCGATCTGTTGGGCCGCACGCACGAGCTGGTACTGGGTGCCAGCTACCGCAACGTTGATTTCGACGGGGACAGCCGTCAAGGCCTGGTACTCAACAGCAACCTTGACCTCTACAACTTCGATCCGAGCGCCGTTGCCAAACCCAATATTCCGCTGCGGGACTGGATGGACGCCAAAATCTCCCAGCAAAGCGTGTACGCCACCACGCGCCTGAATTTGGCCGACCGGCTGAAGCTGATACTGGGCGGGCGGCTGGACTGGTTCGGGTACGACGACACCGTCAACACCTATCCGAACTTCGCCTCCAACACGCCATCCGTCAGCGCGCATAACCGCTACAGCGTCAACAACCAACTGACCAAGTATGCCGGCCTGGTCTTCGATCTGAACGATCAGCACTCCCTCTACGCCAGTTACACCGATATCTTCAAGCCCCAGAACTACCTGGACGCCAGCAACAATCTGCTGGATCCGGTGGTGGGCAACAACTACGAAATCGGTATCAAGGGCGAGTACTTTGGCGGTGCGCTGAATGCTTCGGCGGCGGTGTTCCGCATGGACCAGAAGAACCGTGCCTTCCGCAGCACCGACCAGACCCAATGCGCCGGCTACCCGACCGTGGCCTGCTATTCGGCTGCCGGCGAGGTGCGCAGCCAGGGTGTGGAGTTTGAGTTGCAGGGCGCCATTACACCCAACTGGCAGGTAGGTTTGGGGCACACGGTAGCCATCGCGCGCTATCGCAAGGATGCGAACCCCAGCAATGTGGGCGAGCTTTTCGACACCGACACGCCACGACACCTGTTCAAGCTGACGACCATGTACCGACTGCCCGGCGATCTGCACCGCTGGCGCATTGGAGGCTCGATCTACCGTCAGGACCGCATCTACAACCAGGGCACCACTAGCGGTGTGCCGTTCCGCATTACCCAGGGCGCCTACACCGTGACCGATCTGGTGGTGGGCTGGCAGGCGACACCGAAGCTGGACGTGCAGCTCAACATCAATAACGTATTTGACAAGAAGTACTACAACGCGCTGTCCGGCAGCGTAAGCTTCCCGAGCAACGTGTATGGCGAGCCACGCAACGCAATGTTGTCGGCGCGCTACCAGTTCTGATGGGCAGCGGCATGCGTGGCGCGCTGGTCGTGCTGCACCGCTGGTGCGGCCTGTTCATCGCTGGATTCCTGTTCGTCGCAGGGTTGACGGGCGCGGTGATCGCCTGGGATCACGAAATCGACGAATGGGTTAATCCCGGGCTGTTCCAGGCCGCCTCCGGTGCGACGGACAGCCCGCTGCCGCCTTTGGCGCTGGCGCGTCGGGCCGAGGCGGATGATCCGCGCCTGCGGGTCAGCTTCCTGCCGCTGGCGCTGGAGCCAGGCCATACGGCGATGCTGGGTGTCGCCGCGCGCATCGATCCCGTCACAGGCGCGCCGTACGCCCTCGGCTTCAACCAACTGGCCCTGGACCCGGCCACGGGCCACGCCCAGGGACGGCGGCAATGGGGCCAGATATCGCTGTCGCGCGAAAACCTGCTGCCTTTTCTCTACAAGTTGCACTACACCATGCATATTCCCAAAGGCTGGGGTATCGACTTTGGCGTTTGGCTGATGGGCGTGGTGTCGGCGGTCTGGATCGTCGATTGCTTCCTGGCGCTGTGTATCTCGTTTCCCAGCGCGAAAACCTGGCGCAAGTCGTTGAGCTTCCGGCTGCGCCAGGGCGGCGCCAAGCTCAATTTCGATGTCCATCGCTCCGGCGGCGTGTGGGTATGGGGTCTGTTGCTGATGCTGGCTGTGACCTCGGTGTCGCTGAATCTGGGAACGCAAATAATGCGGCCGCTGGTGTCGGTATTCTCGCCCCTGACGCCCTCGCCATTCCAGTTGCGTCAGGGCAGTCGCGAGCGGGAACTGGCCGAACCGCTGTTGAGCCGAGAACAGATCCTCGCGATCGCCGAGGCCGAGGGCCGCCAGCGTGGCTGGGCCGCTCCCCCTGGGTCCATCTTCTATGCGCAGCGCTTCGGCATCTACGGCGTGACGTTCTTCACGCCGGACAATGACCGGGACGACAATGGCTTGGGCAACGAGGTCCTCCACCTGGATGGGGGCACGGGTGCGATTCTCGGCGTAAAGGTGCCGGGGGAGGGCACCTGGGGCGACGTCTTCATGCAGGCGCAATTGCCCTTGCACTCCGGCCGGCTGCTGGGCACGCCGGGGCGAGTATTGATGTCGCTGATGGGACTAGCCGTCGCGGCACTGAGCGTGACCGGTCTGGTGATTTGGGTGCGCAAGCGCCGGGCGCGAAGGGTGAACCAGCTGCGGGGAACGTTCAACGCGCGTTGGCAATAACGCCGCGAGCTCATGCGCATCCCGCACGTGATCTGCGGGAAATGGGTCTGAGGTTTCCCCACGAATTCATTGCCGTCTTCCAAGGAGTTCGGTGGAGCCCAATGATGATTGCAAGAGCCCAAGAACTGAGATTCCGGTCAAGGCCATAGCCCGCTCGGTACAAACGACTGCCCCGAGCCTAAGCAACGAGATGGTCGACCTATCTTTCCGATCCCCAGGGTGCGACCCGCAATGCGGTAGGGCGCAAGCCTTTATCGGACTCCTCCTATTTCCCCTTTTCGGGGGCTCACATACAACAGGAGGTCCGTTGTTCGAACCCTGATGCCGCCGCCGCGCGCCTGCATTTCCCCCCACTACGCATGATGTCCAAGTTTCGCTCCCTGATCATCTGGTCCGTCGTCTTCACGCAAGTCTGCTCGCCTGTGCTTGCGCAGACCCTGCCGATTTCGGTGGACAGGAGCGTGCCTGGCGCAAAGCCTTCGGTGGGCGTCAGCAACGGCGTGCCCGTCATCAATATTGCGCCGCCTTCCGCGGGCGGTGTTTCCAATAACCGCTACACGCAATTCAACGTCGGCCCGTCCGGCGCGGTGCTCAACAACAGCGGCGGGCCCAGCCAGACGCAGCTGGCCGGCCAGGTGGGCGGCAACCCCATGCTGGGCAACCAGCGCGCCCGGACCATCCTCAACCAGGTCACCGCGCCCAATCCTTCGCAGCTGTTGGGCACGCTGGAAGTGGCCGGCAACCGCGCCAACGTGATCGTCGCCAACCCCGCGGGCATCACGTGCAACGGCTGCGGCTTCTTGAACGCGGACCGTGCCACGCTGACCACGGGCAAGCCCCGGGTGGGGGCCGAAGGCGGCATCGGCTTCGATATCGCGGCGGGCGAGATCCACGTCGACGGCGCGGGCTTGAACGGCGCCAATCTCAGCCAGGTAGACCTCTTGGCGCGCACGCTGCAAATCAATGCGGACGTCTGGGCAGACCGGCTCAACATAAGCGCGGGCGCGGCGCGGGTCGACTACGCATCGGGGTCCGTCTCAGCCCAGGCTGGGCAAGGCGCGGCGCCCGAGCTCGCCCTGGACACCGCGGCGCTGGGCGGCATGTACGCCAACAGCGTGCGCCTGATCGGCACCGAGGCCGGGGTGGGCGTGAACATCGGCGGCAATCTGGTGGCGCTGACGGGCGACCTGCAGCTCACTGCCGCGGGCGACGTGCGCATCGCGCCGCGCGGCGCCACGCAGGCGGCCGGCAATCTGCGCCTGGATAGCGGCCGCGACCTGACCGTGCAAGGCACGGCGCAGGCGGGCGGGGCCGTCGCGCTCGCTGCCGCGCGCGACGTCTCCGTTCAAGGCGCTGTCGGCGCGGGCGCGTCCTTGAGCATGGAGGCCGGTGGCGACGCGTCGGTCGGGGCGCAGGGCAGCTTGCGCACGCGAGGCGCCTTGCGCGTGGCGGCCGGCAAGGATCTCGCCTTGTCGTCGGACCTGCTGACTTCGGATCAAAACGTGCGCGTGCAATCTGGGCGCAACCTGATGGTGGCGGGCGGCGCGGCAGTGCCGCCTATCGGCCAGGGGGCAATCGCGGGTGGAGGAGCCGGCGAGGATGCGGGTTCGGGGTCGGGTTCGCGTTCGGGTTCGGGCACGACCTCGGGCGCGAGCTCGGGCACCGGCTCCAGCACCCATGCCGGCGGGGAATCCGGCAAGCCCCCCGAGCCGGCGGCTCCTGGCGATCAAGACGGCGGTGCTTCCGTGGCGGGGGGCGTGGTGTCCGCCAAGGACGGCATCACGCTGCTGGCGGGGCGCGACTTGCGCTTGTCGCGTCAGGTATACGCCTCGGGCACGGTGCAGATGCTGGCTGGCGCGGACGCCGTCTCCGACGCCGGCACGCAGTTGCGGGCCGGCGGTGGCCTGACGGTACGCGCCGGCGAGGACGTGGCGCTGGCCGGTGCGGCCGTGGCCGATGGCGCGGTGCGCATCGAGGCGGCGCGCGGCTTGCGCCTGGACGGCAGCGCGCTGGCCCATGTCGGTCCCCTGGACCTTAAAAGCGGGGGTGACCTGCGCCTGGGCGCGGGTGGCCAACTGCAAGGCCGGGGCGTGCGCACTGACGCCGGGCGCGATCTGGTTCTGGATGGCGTCCTCGCCTCCATGGCCGACGCGGACCTGCGCGCGCGGCGCAATCTCCACGCCAACGGCAAGGCGGTCGCCAACGGCACCCTGCGCGCGGACGCGGCAGGGAACCTGACCATAGGCGAAGCGGGGCTCGCGCAAGGCAGCTCGCGGCTGCAGCTGGGCGCGGGCCAGGACCTGCGCATCGCAGGCATCGCAGGTACCGCAGGCACCGCCGCGGGTGCCGGGGTTGGTGCCCGCACTGTGGGCGGAGCTCTCCAGGCTGCCCGCACGGCGGGCGGCATCTTGCAGGCCCAGGCGGGCCGCGACCTATTCATCACCGGCACGGCAACCGCCGGCTCGCCCATCGTCCTGGGCGCGCAGCGCGACATTCGCCTTGACGGCATCGCCACGGCGCTGGAAGGCGATCTGACGGCCGACGCCGGCGCGAACCTGCGAGTCGGCGCGGCGGGCAGGTTGCAGGCCTCGGACAGCCTGAATGCCCGCGCAGGCGCAGACCTGGAATCCGATGGCGTCATTGCCGCGGGCGGTGGCCTGGCGCTTGCCGCAAGGGGAGACATCCTGCTGGGCGGCGTCGTGGCGGCGCTGGGCGAACGCGCGGCGGGCAATGCGACCCTCAACGCCAAAGGCGATCTCGTCGTGAAGCAGGGCGGGCAGGTCCAGGCCGCTGGCACGCTGACTGCCCGTGCCAAGCGCGATTTAAGCGTGATTGGCGCCTTGAGCTCGGTTGACGAGTTGCGCATGGACGCTGCACGTCGCGCGTGGGTGGACGGCTTCGCCGCCACCCACGCCAATCTGACGCTGACGGGCCGCGACGTGACAGTCGGGCCGAGTGGGGCGGCGCAGGCCGGCGGCAAGCTGACCGCCAGCGCGCAAGGCGCGCTGCAGGCGACCGGACGCCTGCTGGCGGGCGGCTCGCAATCGCTGGCTGCGGGCGATAGCCTCACGGTTGACGGCACGGTGGCCGCCTTGCAGGGCGATCTGTCATTGCATGCCCGGCGCGGCGACCTGGCGCTGGGCGCGGCCTCGCACCTGCAGGCGGCAGCCACGTTGACGGCGCAAGCGGCAGGCGCGTTGACCGCGCTCGGCTCGGCTGCCGCGGAACAAGGCATGACCTTGCGGGCCGGCACGGACGCCACGCTGGGCGGCATCATCGCCACGCAGGCTGGCAACCTTGTCGTCAGCGCCGCGGACAAGCTCGCCGTCACGGCGGACAGCCGCCTGCAGGCCGGCGCGGCGCTGGATCTGAGCGCGGGCGGCGCGCTGCTTAACGCGGGCGTTGCTTCGGCGGACACGCAGGCCAAGGTGCGGGCCGGATCCGCGCTGGACAACGCCGGCTCGGTGCTGGCAGGCGGTGACCTGATCGCCACCGCCTCAGGCTCACTTTCCAACGCGGGCCGTTTCGTGGCCGGGGTGGGCGCCGATGGCGCGCTCAACCAGCCGGGCAGCATCACGCTGACTGCGGACGCCATTGTTCATGGCGGCACCAGCCTTGCCGGCACGGATCTGAGCCTGTCTGCGGGTGGATTGAATCTGGCGGACGGCAAGCTGTCCGCGATAGGGAAGGTCGCCCTGTCGACGCCGGGCGACGTGGACAGCCGTGATGCGGTCGTTCAGGGCGGCGCTTTGGACATCGCTGCCGCCAATCTTTTCAACCAGCGCGGCAAACTGACCACAATGGCCGGCGCCGCGATCAAGGTCGATGACGAGCTGGACACCTCCGGCGGAGTGATCGCCGCCGCCGGCAATGCGCGCATCGAGGCGGCGCGTCTCGTCAACCGCGAGGGCACGCTCGCCGCCCATGACCTTGCCATCACCGCCACCGGCGCGCTGGACAACCGCGGCGGCCTGATCCAGGCCGACAACACGCTGGCCCTGAACGCGGCCAGCCTCGACAACCGCGGCCCAGGCGCCGCCGGTCTTGGCAACCGCAGCATCCCGGACGCCGCCAGGCCGCCGACAGGCGTGCTCGGCAAGGTGGCCTCCCTCATGGCGGACCGCATCGACAACCGGTCGGGGGATATCCGGGCCGTTGAAGCCCTGAGCCTGACCTCCTCCCACTTGGACAACACCGGCGGCCAGATCGCCTCCCTGGGCGATTCGCGCATCGTCGCCGACACGCTCAGGAACTCTCGCGGCCAGCTGCACGCGAACCGGACCCTGACTGTCATCGTGCAAGCGCTGCAAGGAGTCGGATCGCTGCAATCCGCGGGCGACCTGGGGTTGCAACACGCGGGATCCCTGGACCAGGACGGGGATATCTCCAGTGGCCGAGACCTGAGCCTCGTGATCGGCGGGGCCCTGGATAACCGCACCCGCGTCCGTGCCGGCCGCGACTTGAGCATTACGGCGGATTCGCTGAACAACCAGGCATCGGGCGCCTTGCTGGCCAGAGGCGTGAACACCATCGCGGTGGCGCAGGGCCTGACCAACGCCGGCCTCATCGACGGCGGCTCGACCCGAATCACCGCAGGCCACGTCGACAATATCGGCCGCATCTACGGCGATGCCGTGTCGATCCAGGCGGGCGCGCTGGTCAACGGCGCGGATGGGGGAGGCAGCGGCGGGGCGGTCATCGCCTCGCGTGCCGACCTGGACCTGGGGGTGG
>NZ_NJIF01000004.1 GCF_002209555.1 Achromobacter insolitus | reverse complement strand
TATGACCTGGTGATATAGCGTACCAAGTGTCGTTCAATACAAAATCTGGCTGCACCGTCGGCAGCCAGCCAACACCAATTACACCCCATCGTGCGTGATCATCGAGTCTGACTCTGATCGCCACGCGTTGTGTTTCTTCCAAGATTGGAGCGGTTGCGTTTACCCGCAACTGCTCAACCAGTTACGCTTGACGACCATAGCGAGTTGGTCCCACTCCTTCCCATCCCGAACAGGACAGTGAAACGACTTTGCGCCGATGATAGTGGACGGACGTCTGTGAAAGTAGGTCATCGTCAAGCTTTTATTCCGCAGAACCCCACAGGTAACCCCTGTGGGGTTTTGTCTTTGTGACGCCGCAGTAAAGAAAAATCCCTCGCCGGAAGAGCCTGCGAGGGATTTTTGTTTTGGCGCACGCGTTTGGCTTGCTTAGGGCTTGGCGCGCTTAGGACGTTCGCTTAGAGGGGCGCTCGCTTAGGCGCCGGGTGCTTTGGCATGACGTGCTTACGGCAATTGGCGCCGCAAGGCAGCGAAGAACAATTCGGATTGCAGGCGTTCGCCCTGGACTTGAGCCGCAACTTTTGCGGCCAGTTCGGGGTCGACGGGGACTAGCGGGCGTCCCGTGGACTGGGCAAGCACCTGGGCAGTACAGGCGCGTTCCAGGAAGAACAGGTCGTCGTAGGCATAATCCAGCCGCTCACCGCAAACGACGACGCCGTGATTGCCGAGAAACACGACATCGGCACCCTGCATCGCATGCGCGATGCGTTCGCCTTCGCTGACGTCCAACGCCAGGCCGTTGTAGTGCTCATCCACGGCCAGCCGGCCATGAAAACGCATGGCGTTCTGCGAAAGCGTGGTGTCGAGCCCGCGATCGGAGGTCAGGGTCAAGGCGGTGGCGTAGGGCATGTGCGTGTGCAGGACACAAGCTTTCCCGGCAATGCGGTGGATCGCTGCGTGGATGAACATGGCCGTGGGTTCGACTGCGTGTCGGCCAGCGAGTTTGTTGCCTTGGGCATCGATCAGCACAATGTCGTCCGCTTGCACTTCGTGCCACATCAGTCCACGGGGATTGAGCAGGAAATGCTCGGAGTCTCCGGGCAAGGCCACGCTGAAGTGATTGCACACGCCTTCTCCCAAGCCATGCGCCGCGGCGGCTCGCAACGCGAGCGCCAGATCGGCGCGCAGCGCGGCCACGGGTTCGGCGTGAAAGAGCGCATCGGCAAAATGGGGTTCTTGGTTCATGGGTTCCTTTGGAGAGTAGGGATCGGGGAAAGAGGCGTACCCCTTCATAGCCAGCCGGCATCGCGAAACAAGCCAGGCACGCGGTCCAAGGTCCCTACGGTAGCGTCAGGTTGATAGTCGGGCAAGGGCTGGCGGCCAGTGCCGCGATCTATCCAGACGCAGCGAAAGCCTATATCGCGCGCAGCCGCAAGGTCCAGGTGCGGGCTGGCGCAAATGTGCACGACTTCGTCGGGAGTAACGCCCAGACTGCGATGGGCGTGAGCGAAGATTTCGCGTGCGGGCTTGTAGGCGCCTGCTTGCTCGGCCGTGACGACGCGGTCGATATGGCCGCCCAGTTGTGCGACATTGCCGGCGATGATCGCGTCGTCGGTGTTGGAGATGATGCAAAGCCGAAAGCCCGCCTGCTTCAGGGCAGCCAACGTTTTCACGACCTCCGGAAAAGGAGGCATGGCGGAGATGCTGCCGACCAGCATATCGGCGTATTCCGGCCGATACTCAAGCGCGAGTTCTTGCATGGTGAGCCGAAGCGCTTCTCGGCTGACGTCGGCAAAACTGCGATGTGGGCGCGCGCGTTCCAGCCGGTGTTCATGGGTGTCGTAGACGTGCAGGAAGTGCGCGGGAGTCTGTCCTTGCGCGCGGGCGTCGGTGGCCAGAATGCGGGCAACGGCTGCTTGGAGGCCCTCGTCCCACTGGATCAGGGTGCCGTAGCAGTCGAAGGTAAGCCATTGAGGACGGGGTAGTTGCGCCAAGGGCATGGTGGTTCCTTGAGAGGGTTGGGACGCTTTCAGCGTAGGCCGCGCCATAAGAGTTGTAAAATTAATAATGGAACTCTAGTCAGTTGATTATTAAATAACCTGCTCGCCATGCTCGATCTGGAACTGCTCAAGACCTTGGTGTGCGTCGTGGACGAGGGAAGTTTTACGCGCGCAGCCAGCCGGGTGCATCGCACCCAATCTACCGTCAGCCAGCAGGTGCGCAAGCTGGAGCAGAATGTCGGCAAGACGCTGCTGTTGCGGGACCGCGCGGGGGGCAACGTCGCTATGACCGAGGACGGCGAACTGATGGTGGCTTATGCGCGCCGCTTGCTGGCCATCGCCGGCGAAGCCGAGCACATACTGTCAGCGCCCCGCAAGACGCGGGCGCTGCGGTTGGGGATACCGGAGGATTTCGACGTGGCCCGGCTGACGGCGCTGCTGGCGGGATTCGCCGAGAGCCATGCGGACGTGTTCCTGGAGACGAGGAGCGGCATGAGCGGGGAGCTGCGTACCGGATTGGCCTCGGGCGAACTGGACCTGGCGCTGATCAAGCGCGAACCGGGCGACGGGCCTAGTCTGGCGGCGTGGCCGGAGCGCTTGGTCTGGGTGGGAGGCAAGCACAGCAGGGCCAGGGACGCTGCAGTGCCGCTGGTCGTCTTCCCGCAGGGCTGCATCTATCGCAAGCGTGCAATCTACGCCTTGGAGAGCGCGGGCAGGACCTGGCATATCGCGTATCACAGCCACAGCCTGGCAGGGGTGCAGGCCGCTGTCGCCGCCGGGCTGGGCGTGAGCGTGCTGCCGGCGTTTGCGTGCCTGGACACGCATGAGGTGCTGGGCGCGGATGCGGGCTTTGCGCCCGTGCCGCCGACCGAGCTGGCCATCGTGGGCAACCAGCGCATGCTGAATGCGGCCGAACAGCATCTGGTGATGGTGCTGAAGCAGGCCGTCGAGCAGGACGGCCCGGCCATGGTTTCCGCATGAAGCGCCGGAATCAGTTCAGGTCGCCATCCACGTAATACCACCGCCCGTCTTCGCGGACGAAGCGGCTGAGCTCATGCAGGCGATGGGCCCGGCCGGCTTGGCGGCTGCGCGCGACGAATTCTACCGTGGCGTGGTCCGCGTCCTGCACGAACGCTTTCTTGACTGCGAGCCCGAGCCATTTCAGGTCGGGCGGATTGGGCTCAAGTGCAGCCGGCCGGGTGGAGGAATGCCAGGTCGCCAGCAGATAGGGCAGCTTGTCCAGCACAAACGCGCTGTAGCGGGAACGCATCAACGCTTCGGCGGTGGGCGCCTGCATGGCCTGCGGGCCTTCGTGCCAGCGGCCGCAGCATTCGAGGTAGGGCTTGGGGCCGCCGCAAGGACAGGCGTTAGCCGGGAGCTTGGATGACTTGGTCACGATGGAGACGCTGGATACGTTCAGGCCAGCAGATCGCTGTACTCGGGATGGCGGCGGATGTAGGCGTCGGCGTACGAACACAAGGGACGCACTTTCCAGCCCTGGGCGCGCGCGTCGTCCAGCGCGTGACGGGTCAGCGCCGCAGCGATGCCCCGCCCGCCCACTTGGCTGGGCACGCCCGTGTGGGTTATTGCCATGGTGTTGCCTTGCAATTGGTAGTCGAGCACGCACAGGACGCCATCAACGGTGGCGGTGTAGCGGGAACGAGCGGTGTCATGCGTTACGGAAATCATTTGGAGTGATCCTGCGATCGAAGGGGCGGGCTGTGGCCTGCCCGTATCAAGGGTTATGAGGATTTACTGGCGTGACGTTGTTGCATTGGCCGATGCCGATTCAACGCCGCAGTGTTTTCAGCAACGCGGTGAGTTGCGCATCGCGAGCCTGGACCAGATCGGCAATGCTGCGCGTGCCGGCCTCGGCATTGACGCCCGCGATCAGACGCTGCTGCAGTTCTGGCGTGACGTCAGGCGCGCCAAGGTCGTCCCACCAGGTTTGGACGGGACCCAGCAGATGGTCCATGAAGTTTGCCAGACCGCCGGCGCCACCGCCCAGGTTGAAAGTCATGTGCGGACCGAACAGCGCCCAGCGCAGCCCCGGGCCTTGCGACACGGCGGCGTCGATGTCGGCGACGCTGGCGACGTTCTCCGCCGCAAGATGGATTGCTTCGCGCCACAGGGCCGCTTGCAGGCGGTTGGCAATGTGGCCGGGGACTTCCTTGTTCAGGCGGATGGGGTACTTGCCCAGGCTGCGGTAGAAGGCGATGCAGCGGTCGATGGTGTCGGCCGAGGTCTGTTCGCCGCCCACTACCTCGACCAGGGGAATCAGGTGAGGCGGATTGAAAGGATGGCCTATGACGAAGCGCGAGGCATGGCGGCATTGCGATTGCAGCCGGCTCATGATGAGCCCCGAGGAGCTCGACGCCACGATCACGTGCGGCGGCAACACCGCATCCATGCGGGCGAAGAGGCTAGTCTTGAAGTCTTCGCGTTCGGGCGCGTTTTCCTGCACGAAGTCCGCGCCGGCCAGTGCTGCTTCCAGTTCCGGTTCGAAACGCAAGCCGTCGGCGGATGCGCCAGGCAGCACATGCCCAAGTTCGGCGAGCACGGGCCATGCGGCCTGCACGCGGGCGCGCGTCAGCGATTCGGCGTCGGGGGCCGGGTCACTGACGACGACCTCGAGGCCGCGGGCGAGGAACAGCGCGGCCCAACTGGCGCCGATGGTGCCGGCGCCCACGATGGCGACTCGGCGGATGGCTGGCGGATTGGACGACGTGGCAGGGGTGGACATGCGGGGTCTCCTATGAGCGCGGATAGGAACATTGTGAAGCAAACGCCGGCCCGTTGCCACGCGGGCGCGGCGCGGGCAAGATGACGGCTCACGTTTGCATCCTGAATCCCGGAGTTCCGCATGAACGCGACGCCTGCCCCACGATCCGCCGTGCCGTACTTTTGCCAATGGGAGTCGGCGCATCTGGCAGGCGACATCATTCAAGGCAAGTTGGCGCTGGCCGATGACCCGGCCTGGCGCGGCTCCGGCGCGCGCGATGTGGACGAGTATGCGCGCTGGGCCAGCCACGTCTGCGGCATGGCCTGCCTGAAGATGGTGCTGGCTGCGCGCGACGGCCGGGATTACCCGACACTGGAGCTGGCGCGGGGCAGCCTGCCTTATGGCGCCTATACGGTGGAAGGCGAGCAGATCAAGGGCATGATCTACGCGCCGTTCGTGCGCTATGTCGGTGAGGTGTTCGGCCTACAGGCCCGGGTGCACGTGGATCTGCGCGTGGACCAGTTGCCCGGCCTGATGTCACAGGCCGCGTACTTCATGGCGTCCGTGCATCCGTGGATACGCTGGCCGGAACGGCAGCCGCCCAAGAAGGGCGGCCATCTGGTGCTGGTGACGCGCGCCACGCCGGACTCGGTGGTTTTTCACAATCCCTCTGGAGAGCCGGGCACGCAGGCGGACGTCGCCTTGCCGCTGGCCGTATTCGACGAGTTCTTCGCAGGACGCGGCGTGGCAATTCTTCCTGCCACGAACGCCTGAACGAGGCTGCGGTCGGGATTTTGCGTTGGCGTTCAGGCGTTCAGGCGTTCCGAGCATGCAGCAGATGCCGCCAGGCCAGCATGGCCGCGAGCAGGTAGCCCAAGGTGATAACGACGTAGGACACGGGTAAATTCGCGTGCCAATCAGGCAGCAGATGCAGAATCGCGCCCATCAGGGCGACGCCGACCAGCGCGCCCGATTGACGATTGGCATTCAGCGCCGCCGCCGCGCTATTGGCATGGCTTATGCCCGAAACCTGCATGACCACGCTGGTCATCGCGGGGACGGCGACGCCCACGCCCAGGTTGGCAACCGCGACGATGAGGGCTAACGGCCAGTACGCCATGTCGGGCGAGAAGGCGAAGATGCCTGCGGCGCTCATGGCCGTGGCCAGCGAGACGCCGCCCACCAGGGACGCCGATACGTTCCAGCGCGCGGAGACGCGGCTGGACAGCAGATTGCCGATGGAGAACACCGCAAGCATGGGCACCAGTTGCACGCCCGTCTGCAAGGCGTCCGCGCCGCGACCCTGCTGCAGGAACAGGCTGAGTAGAAAGAGCTGTCCGTAGGCTGCAAGATTGATCAGAAAGCCCACGCCATTGGCCGCCGCGAACTGTGTGGTGGCAAACAGGGCGCGCGGGATGATGGGTTCGGCGTGGCGGCGTTCGCGCCGCACCAGCAGCACGGCGGCAGCCAGGCACAGGGCGACCATGGCCACGATGGGGCCGGACGACCAACCGTAGGCATTGCCCTGGATCAGTGCGAAGCACAGCGAGGACAGTGCGATCACGCCCAGCAGGTGGCTGACCGGATTGAGCGCGCGCGGCCTGCGCGGAGCCGCAAGAATACGGTTGCGCGCCAGCCATAGCCCGACCAAGCCCAGGGGTATGTTGATGAGGAAAATCCCGCGCCAGCCGAACTGGTGGATCAGCACGCCGCCCAGCAGCGGGCCGGCGGCGCCGGCTACCGCCACGATCGCGGACCAGGCCGCCAGCATGCGGTTGCGGACTTGCTCATCGTCATAGGCATGGGTCAGCAGGCTGAGGGAACTGGGCATGAACAGGGCGGCGCCCAGCCCCTGCAGCATACGCGCCAGGATCAGCATGTCGGCGTTTGGCGCCAGGCCGCAAAGCAAGGATGCCAGGGTGAATACACCCAGGCCGGCCAGGTAGACCCTCTTGGCGCCATAGCGGTCGGCCAGCGCCCCGGCCACGAGCAGCAGCGCGGCGAAAGTGAGGGTGTAGCCATCCACGATCCAGACCAGGTCCGTCAGGGGAACGGTGAACTGGAGCGCGATGCTGGGCAGCGCGACGTTGACGACGGTGACGTCCAGCATGGCCATGACGAAGCCGATGGCCAGCGTGACGAGCGGCAGCAGGCCGGTGGCTGGCTTGGCACCGAGAGTGGGGGCCGGAATGTTGGAACAGGCGGAGTTCATGATTGATGAGGAGGCGGCGGCTTTCGAGGAGTGAAGCTTAGGCCTGTAGTCCGATGCAAAAAAGCCGAATAACTGCTTTATAGTGATGCAAAAATGCATCATTGGAAGGCTGCCATGGACTGGGACAACGCCAGGATCTTCCTGGCCATCTATCGGGTAGGCACGTTGCGCGGCGCTGCGGCGCTGCTGCAAATCGACCAGGCCACGGCCGGGCGCAGGCTGGCTGCGCTGGAGTCCTCGCTGGACGCGCGGCTGTTCCTGCGCACGCCCGGGGGCTACGTGCCGACCGCGGCAGGCGAGCTGGCATTTGCGGCGGCTGAACGCATGGAGCAGGCGGCCGATCAGTTGCAGCGGCAGATGCAAGGGCTGGACCACAGGTTGTCGGGCGGGGTCCGCGTGGCGACCTCGGAAACCGTCGCCAGCTACTACGTCCTGGAGGCGGTGCGGCGGGTGCATACCCATCATCCCGATATCCGCGTGACGCTGTCCACGGCGATCCAGCTGAGCAATCTGACGCGCCGCGAGGCAGATCTGGCAATCCGCAACATCAGGCCGGACAATCCAGATCTGATCTACCGGCACCTGGCCCGCAAAGAGGTCGGGCTGTACGCATCGCGAACCTATCTGGAGGCGCATGGCGAACCTCGCCTGGGCACGGCATTCGCCGGGCACGCGCTGGTGACGTACCAGCAGGCGGTACTGCCGGGCTGGTCCGACACATTCTGCGGCGAGCCTACGGGCAACGGGCGCATCGGCGTGGAACTGAACTCCGGCATGATGATCATCGAGGCGGTGGTGGCAGGACTGGGCATCGGCCAGGTGCCGATTCACATGGCGCCGTTGTACCCGGATCTGGTGCGCATCTGGCCCACGCGCAGCGAACCCTATGATCTTTGGCTGGTAATGCACGGCGACCTGAATCGCACGGCCCGCGTGCGCGCCGTGGCCGACGCGATCGTCGAGGTCTTCGAAGAGGACAAGTAGGCGAGGACCGCGGCATGGCTTGTGGGCGGGCGCGGCAGGCGCTAAGGTTTGCCTGACCCGTCAACACACACAGGAACAGGAGTCGCGCGTGTCCGATCTTTGGCGTTTGTCCGCAGTTGAGCTTGCCGCCCGCGTCCGCAAGCGCGAAGTGTCCGCCCGCGAGGCCGCGCAAAGCGCGCTGCAACGGCTGGATGCCGTCAATCCCGCGATCAATGCGGTCGTGGACCACGACCCGGAAGAGGTATTGGCCCAAGCCGCGGAAGTGGACGCCATGCTTGCTCGCGGAGAGGACGCGGGACCGCTGGCGGGCGTGCCGGTCACCGTGAAGGTCAACGTGGACCAGGCAGGGCATGCCACGACCAACGGCGTGCGCCTGCAAAAAGATGTGATCGCGGCCCAGAACAGCCCGGTCGTGGACAATCTGCGGCGCGCGGGCGCCGTGATCCTGGGACGCACCAATACGCCGGCCTTTTCCTTGCGCTGGTTCACCGGCAATGCGCTCCACGGCAATACGCTGAATCCGCGCAATCCGGCTCTCACCCCAGGCGGTTCGTCGGGCGGCGCGGCCGCAGCCGTGGCGGCCGGGATCGGTCACCTGGCGCATGGCACCGATATCGCCGGCTCCATCCGCTATCCTGCCTATGCCTGCGGCGTGCATGGCCTGCGTCCCTCGTTGGGACGCGTGGCGGCATATAACGCCGCCTTGCCGGAACGCTCGATCGGCGGGCAACTGACCGCCGTGTCGGGCCCGCTGGGACGCAGCATCGCCGATCTGAGGGTGGGGCTGGCGGCGCTGGCGGCGCGGGACGCGCGCGATCCCTGGTGGGTGCCGGCTCCGCTGGTGGGGCCCGAGGCGCCGCACCGGGCAGCGTTGTGCCTGAACCCGGACGGCATGGATACTGAACCCGCCGTGGTCAAGGCCTTGCAGGAGGCCGCTCGCCGGCTCAGCGAGGCCGGCTGGACGGTGGATACCCTGGACGCGGTGCCGCCCATGCAGGAAGCGGCAGACCTGCAAATCCGGATGTGGTTGGCCGATGGGTACGAGGCCCTGGTCGCGGCAGCCGAGAAAGAAGGCGACCGCGGGGCCCTGGTGGCACTGGCCGGCCAGCGCGACAATGCCGCCAGCATCGACCTCGCCAGTTTTTCTGCCACTTTGACGCGGCGCGCGACGTTGACGCGCCAGTGGGAGCTTTTCTTTGCCGAGTATCCCGTGCTGCTGCTGCCCGTCTCTGCCGAGCTGCCGTTCCCAGACAACCTGGACCTGCAGGGCGATGCGGCCTATGCGCGGGTCTGGCGCGCACAGATGACGCAGATCGGCGTGCCGTTCATGGGCTTGCCGGGTCTGTCGGTCTCGATGGGTAGCGCCATGAGTGCAGCGGGGCCAAGCCCGGTGGGCGTGCAGGTGCTGGCGGGCCGTTACCGCGAGGACTTGTGCCTGACGGTGGGGGAGATCATTGAAGCGGCCGCCGACCCGGTCGGCGTCGCGGAGCCCGTGGCCCGCTAGCTTCGTGCGTATCCGTCGGCAGGGGTGTCAGGCAGCTGGCGACGCCGGCTGCGCGCCGCGCCATTCCGAGCGCAGCAAGCCCATCATCCCGGTATCCCAGCGTTGCGCGCCTGCTTGCGTGGACGACCGCCTTACGCCTTCTAGGGTGAAACCCAGCGCCTGGTAGGTGCGTATGGCGGGCTCATTGAACATGTATACGTTGAGCTCCAGGCGCTCGATTCCGGGCGTCTTGAACGCTTCATCTATCAGCAGCGCAACCATGGGGCGGGCCAGTCCCTGGCCGCGCTCGGCCGGCGCGATGGCGACGCGGCCCAGGCGGGCGTTGCCGTCGCGCCAGTCGTATGCCAGTTGTGCATGGCCCACAGGCGAACCGTCGCGGCAAGCCATCCAGCAGCGGCGGCTGGGCGGCGTGCTCTGTCCTTCAGCGAGCATAGCGGCCGCGTCGGCCTGCGTCAGTGGAAACGACAGGTGCGAGCCGCCCCACTGCACTACCTCGGCCAGACTGGAAAACCAGCTGGCCAGAAGCGGAAAATCCGCCAGGGCAAAGGGGCGCAAGGTAAGCATGGGCGGGGGCTCCGGGCGCTGCTGGCGCAGGCCTATTTGTCAAAGCGCAGGCGCAGGACGCCGAGATCGCCATAGGTGAGCGCCAGATCGCGGTTGGCAGGCACGTCCAGGAATCCCGCATAGGAACCCGTGATGACATGCTGGCCGGCGCGCAGCCCGAGGCCTTGTTCGCGCAGGAAGTTGGCCAGCCAATAGAGCCCTGCCTTGGGGCGGTCATTCGGATGGATGCCCGCGTGCTGTTCGGTTTCGACCCCGTCCATGGACAGGGTGATGCTCATGCTGCCGGGAGCCTCGTGCGGTGAGGCGATGCGCGGTCCCAGCACCAAGCCCTGGTTGAACATATGGTCGGCGAGGAGCTCAGGCAGGCTGGCATGCTCCGGCGCGGCGTAGCGGCAGCCGAGTACTTCCAGGGCCAGGCGCGCGCTGCCGATGGCGGCATCCACGTCCGCTTCCGAGTACGGCTGGGGGCGGGCGGGCAGATCGTGGGCGATTTCGAACGCGATTTCCGGCTCGATGCGCACAATGTCGGTGCGGGCCGCGATGGGCCCGGCTTCGGCATAGGCAACGGTGGACGCGTAGATGGGCGCCACGACGCTTTTCTCGGGCGTGGGCAGCGCGCTCTTCCAGGCGCCGATGTCGTCTTGATGGTGTTCTCGCAGCAGTTGCGCAGTGCGCTGCTGCACGGCGAAAGCCTGGTTCAGCGACTGCGGCCGGCAGTCGACCGGCAGGCGCGGGCCGGGGATGCCGGATTCACGTGCCGCGATCAGGTGGCGGGCAGCGTCGAGGCTGCCAGGATAGTCTTCGATTTTGATCTGCATGCGTTCAAGCTCCCAGATACAGCATGATCCAGAGGACGATCATCGCGATCAGGCCGAGCCAGCAGGAGCCCCAGAAACCGACGATCGGCCACTTCAGGGACAGCGGCGTTTTCTTCGGGTCGACGTGGGAAAGCAGATCGTTGGCGTTACCGATCAGCCAGAACCGCGTGCCGGGGAACATGAGGCGGAAGAAATAGTCCAGCATGATGGCCGCCTGGATCGATAGCGGATATTGCTTGAACGGGCGGTGCTGGAGATACGGATGCTTCAATGCGGCGTTGATCTGTTTGCTTTTGAAGAACAGCACGATGCCGCACAGCGTGCAGGTAATGAAGCACAGCAGGAAGAGGCTGAAGGCCATGGCCATCGCGGGTGAATGCATGGGGGATCTCAAGAATGCGCGGTGCGCCGCGTTCGGATGGTAGGAATGCCTGCGGGAAATCGCTGGCGGTATTGTAAAAGGCTAATTGCGGCCCCGTGTTCAGGGCCGCGTCAGCCGTTTTGCGGCTAGGGACGGGAGTCCGTCAGCCGCGTACCTGGCCTTCGCCGCTCAGCACCCATTTCAGCGTGGTCAGGCCCTCCAGGCCGACCGGACCGCGCGCGTGCAGGCGATTCGTGGAAATGCCGATCTCGGCGCCCAGGCCGTATTCGAAGCCGTCTGCAAAGCACGTCGGCAGATTGACGTACACCGAGCTGGAGTCGACCTCGCGCTGGAAGCGCTGCGCCGCGGACAGGTCCTCGGTGACGATTGCGTCGGTATGGCCGGAGCCCCAGCGGGCGATGTGCTCGATGGCCTCGTCCAGCGAATCGACGATGCGCACGGCCAGGATGGGGCCCAGGTATTCCGTGGCCCAGTCTTCTTCGGTGGCCGGCTTGGCATGCGGCAGCAGGGCCAGCGTTCGCGGGCAGCCGCGCAATTCGACGCCATGTTCGATGAGAGCGGCGGCCAGGCTGGGGAGGATGGAAACGGCGGCCACCGCGTCGACCAGCAGGGTTTCCATGGCGCCGCAGATGCCGTAGCGGTAGGTCTTGGCGTTGAACGCGATGGCATGCGCCTTGTCCGGATCCGCCGCCGCGTCGATATACACGTGGCAGTTGCCATCCAGGTGCTTGATGAGCGGCACGCGCGCTTCCTGCGAGAGGCGGGCGATCAGGCCCTTGCCGCCGCGCGGGACGATAACGTCGATGTGCTCGGTCATGGTGATGAGCTTGCCGACCGCGGCACGGTCTGCCGTGGCGACGACCTGCACGGCATCCTGCGGCAGGCCCGCGGCGGCCAGGCCGGTTTGTACGATGCGGCCCAGCGCGATGTTGGAGTGCAGGGCTTCGCTGCCACCGCGCAGGATGGCGGCGTTGCCGGACTTCAGGCACAGCGCGGCCGCGTCGATGGTCACGTTGGGACGGGATTCGTAGATGATGCCGATCACGCCCAGCGGAACGCGCATTTGCGCGACGCGCATGCCGTTGGGGCGCACGCTGGTGGCGGTAACGCTGCCGATCGGATCCGGCAGGGCCGCGATCTGGCGCAGGCCTTCGGCCATGTGCGCGAGCGTCTTGTCCGACAGGGTCAGGCGGTCCAGCAGGGCCGGCTCCAGGCCGTTGTTGCGCGCAGCCGCCAGGTCCTTTTCATTGGCGGCCTTGAGGTCGTCATGGCTGGCGGCGAGGGCGTCGGCCATGGCCAGCAGCGCCAGGTTCTTGGCGGCGCCGTTGGCGCGCATCATGGCGCGCGAGGCGCGGCGGGCATTTTCGCCCAGGGTGAGCATGGCTTGTTCTATGGAGGACGAGGACATGGCAGCGTCGATCAGGATGGTGGGGCGGCGCGGGCGCCGCCTGGGGATTCAGTGTATATCCGGCGGCTAGGCCGGGCGAAGTCCAGCTGAAGGGCTGGAGAGAAAGCGAGGGTGGCGGCTATGCCGCCTTCACGGTCGTCCGCCGGCGGCGGCGACGCGCAGCGCGAGCCGCGTCATTTCTTCCCAGGGGTCGGACAGGCGCCCGGGCACCGACAGGCCTTTGATCAGCCGGTCCACCTCGTGGGCGTGTTGGACTGCGGCGGGCCAGACATTCGGCTGGACCCGGCCGAGCGCCTGCAGCGCCAGGCGTTCATGCGCACCGAAAATGCGCAGACGGCGCATCAGGCCGTTGACGTCCTGGCCCAGCGCGCGCGCCTCCGCGACGCGGGCAAGCAGGCGGATTTCCTCGCCGACCGCCCACAGCACCAGCGGCAGGGCTTCGCCCTCGGCGCGCAGGCCGTCGATCATGCGGATGGTGCGGCCGGTATCGCCGGCAAGCATGGCGTCGCGCAGGCCGAATACGTCGTAACGGGCCACGTTCAGCACGGCGCGCTCCACGTCCTCGGCCGCGAGCTGGCCTTCCGGGTAAAGCAGGCCCAGCTTCTGGATTTCCTGGTGGGCGGCCAGCAGGTTGCCTTCCACCTTGTCGGCCATCCATTGCAGCGTGGCGCTGTCGGCCTTCTGGTTCTGGCGCGCCAGGCGCATGCCGACCCAGGCGGGCAGGCGGCCGCGCTCGATGTTGGCGATATCGACCATCATGCCGCCGCGGCCCAGGGCCTGCACCCAGCGGCTTTCGCGGGTGGCCTTGTCCAGGCGGGGCAGGGCGATCAGGATGAGCGTGTCCGGATCCGCCTGCTTTTCGGCCTGTTCGGCCAGCTTGGCCAGGGTATCGGCGCCGGACTTGCCGGGTTTGCCGGTCGGGATCTTGATTTCAAGAATGCGGCGATCACCGAACAGCGACACGCTCTGGGTGGCGGCGATGACCGCGCTCCAGTCGCTGCGCGCATCCATCACCATGGACAGGCGATCGGTGTAGCCGGCGTTGCGGGCCGCAGCGCGCAGGGCGTCCACGGCCTCGGTCACGAGCAGGGGTTCGTCGCCGGACACCGTATAAAGCGGCGCCAGGCGGTTGCCTGGGCGCTGCAGGTGTTCGGCCAGGCGATCCGCGTCCAGAGGCTGTGCCATTTAGCGCAGGATGGCCGGGTCCGTGGTGGACGGGGTCTGCCACGGCGAGGGCGTGCGCTGTTGATCCGGTGCGGTCGGATCGTACAGCGGGGTTTCGCCATCTTCGCCGCGCTGCTCGGCGTTCTCGAACGCGTTGCGCACTTCCGGCGCAGTCATCCGGCGCAGCAGGCGCGACACCAGGTCGCGCTGCATGGCACGGTACAGCGTTTCGATCTGGCCTTGCTTGGCCTGCACGACCTGGTCGTCATACGGCATTGCGCGGTAGATCGACAGCATGGTGTCCGGAATCAGCGCGCGGCCCTTGGCGTCGATGAGGCGGAACGTGTAGTTGATGCCCAGCTCGTATTCCTCGACGCGGCCCTGGGCATTCAGAGAGACTTCCCGCAAGGTCCGGGTATCCGCGACCTGCTGGAGGATGGCCTGCGCTTCCTTGGGGTTGGTCACGAGCTTCGTGTTCGGAGAGGCCGCCCGCAGCGCGCGGCGCACGTCGGCGCCGAACTGCGTGGTGTCCGGGATGCCGATATACAGCGTCTCGAACGGCATGGGGGTGACTCCCCGCAAGGCGAAGCCGCAAGCGGAGAGCAGCATGAACAGCGCCAGGCAGGCGCCGCGCAGCAGCCAGGGTAGGCGGGAGGAGTGCGTTTGTTGCCCGGCGAAGTGCATGCTTGACCTCATCAGCCTACGACGTTGACCAGTTTGCCCGGAACCACGATGACACGCTTGGGCGGACGGCCTTCCAGGAAGCGGGAGACCTCCTCCTGGGAGGCGGCGAGCTTCTCGATATCTTCCTTGGCGGCCTTGGCGGCCACGCGGATGGAGCCGCGCAGCTTGCCATTGACCTGGAGCATGAGTTCGATTTCGTCGGCGATCAGCGCCGCTTCGTCTACATGAGGCCAGGGCGCGTCGAGCAGGTCGCCCAGTTCGTGTGCGTGGCCCAGGTCGCGCCACAGGTGCCAGGTGATGTGCGGCACCACGGGGTACAGCACGCGCAGCAGCACGCCCAGCGTTTCGGCGTAGGCGGCGTCCGCGGCAGCACCTTCGGGCAGCTTGGCGTCGTCGATGGCGTTGAGCATCTTCATGCACGCCGACACGACGGTGTTGTACTGGATGCGCTGGTAGTCGTAGTCGGCTTGCTTGAGCAGGCCGTAGACTTCGCGGCGCAGGTCCTTGACGGCGGCTGGCGCCTGCGTCCAATCGGCGCCATTGGCCAAGCCGCGTGCCACGGCTTCGCGCTGGCCATAGCTGATGGACCAGAGGCGGCGCAGGAAGCGGTTGGAGCCTTCGACGCCGGAGTCGGACCATTCGAGAGTCTGTTCCGGCGGGCTGGCGAACATGACGAACAGGCGGGCCGTATCGGCGCCCAGCGTGTCGATCAACGACTGGGGATCGACGCCGTTGTTCTTGGACTTGGACATCGTGCCCACGCCGCCATAGTTGATGGCGGAGCCGTCCGACTTCAGCTTGGCGCCGACGATGGCGCCGCGGTCGTCATAGACGTTTTCGACGTCTTCCGGCCAGAAGTATTCGATGCCGCCCTGGGGGGTCTTGCGCGAATAGATGTGGTTCAGCACCATGCCCTGGCACAGCAGCTTGGTGAAGGGCTCGTCGAAATTGAGCAAGCCCATGTCGCGCATGACCTTGGTCCAGAAACGGGCATACAGCAGGTGGAGCACTGCGTGCTCGATGCCGCCGATGTACTGGTCCATGGGCATCCAGTAGTCATTGCGCGAGTCGACCATGGCGTTGTCATTGCCAGGCGAGGTGTAGCGCATGAAATACCAGGACGAGTCCACGAAGGTGTCCATCGTGTCCGTTTCGCGCCGCGCCGGCTTGCCGCACTTGGGGCAGGAGCAGGACAGGAAGGCCTCGTTCTTGGCCAGCGGGTTGCCGCTGCCGTCCGGGATGAGGTCGTCGGGCAGCACGACGGGCAGGTCCTTTTCCGGAACCGGGACCGGGCCGCAATCCGCGCAATGGATGATGGGGATGGGCGTGCCCCAATAACGCTGGCGCGAAATGCCCCAGTCGCGCAGGCGCCAGGTGGTCTGTTTTTCGCCCAGGCCCAGGGCGCCGAGATCTGCGGCAATGGCGTCGACTGCTTCCTTGTGCGTGAGGCCGTCGTACTTGCCGGAATTGATGGTGCGGCCGGCTTGTTTGTCGCCGTACCACTCCTGCCAGGCGTTGGTGGAATATTCCTTGCCCGCCACGTCCACGACCTGGACGATGGGCAGGTCGTACTTCTTGGCGAAGGCGAAATCGCGTTCGTCATGCGCCGGCACGCCCATGACGGCGCCGTCGCCATAGCTCATGAGCACGTAGTTGCCGACCCAGACCTCGATGTCGGCGCCCGTGATCGGGTGCGTGACGAACAGCCCGGTGGGCATGCCTTCCTTTTCGCGCGTGGCCATTTCGGCCTCGGTCGTGCCGCCCAGCTTGCATTGTTCGATGAATGCGGCCAGTTGCGGATTGGACGAGGCGGCCTGAGTGGCCAGGGGGTGCTCCGGCGCCACCGCGCAGAAGGTCACGCCCATGATGGTGTCGGCGCGGGTGGTGAATACGTACAGTTTGCCGTCCTGGATCAACTGGCCATCCTGACCGGCGATCTTGTGCGGGAAGGCAAAGCGCAGCCCCTCGGACTTGCCGATCCAGTTTTCCTGCATCAGGCGCACGCGTTCCGGCCAGCCGGGCAGGTCGTTCTGGACGGCGCCCAGCAGCTCGTCGGCGTAATCGGTGATGCGCAGGTAGTAGCCGGGGATCTCGCGCTTTTCCACGAGCGCGCCCGAGCGCCAGCCGCGGCCGTCGATGACCTGTTCATTGGCCAGCACGGTCTGGTCCACCGGATCCCAATTGACGACCTGGGTCTTGCGGTAGGCCACGCCCTTTTCCAGCATCTTGAGAAAGAGCCACTGGTTCCATTTGTAGTACTGGGGATCGCAGGCGCACATCTCGCGCGTCCAGTCGATCGCCAGACCCATCGCCTTCATCTGCTTCTTCATGTAGGCGATGTTGTCGTACGTCCACTTCGCCGGCGGAACCTTGGACTTGATGGCGGCGTTTTCCGCCGGCATGCCGAAGGCGTCCCAGCCCATGGGCATCAGGACGTTGTAGCCGCGCATGCGCAGCTGGCGGGCCATCATGTCGTTGATGGTGTAGTTGCGCACGTGGCCCATGTGCAGCTTGCCGCTGGGATAGGGCAGCATGGAGCAGGCGTAGAACTTCGGCTTTTCGGAGCCGTCGGCGTTCTTCGCGTTTTCATGGACGAGATAGACGTCGCGGGCCTGCCAGTCTTGGTGGGCGGCTGCTTCGACGGTATTGGGGAGGTAACGTTCCTGCATGGGCTCGTGCACGGTGGCAAAAAAAGGGTGAGCCGCCTCGCCGCGCGGGCGCGGAGGCGGCCAAAACCCCTGATTATAGGAGGTGCTAGGCGCGGGCAGGGGACGGAGCCGTTTCGGGGATGCGCGCGCTGGGCGCCAAGGCGCCGTATGCCAGCGTAATCACCCCGAGGACGGCGCCCGCCGTGACCACGCCGGGCCAGCCAAAATGGGCGTACAGCCAGGACGATACCAGCGAACCGGATGCGCCGCCGATGAAGTAGCTGGTCATGTAGCCCGCTGTCAGCCGGCTGCGCGCTTCGGGGCGCAGCCGGTAGAGGGAGCTGCTATTGGTGACATGGACGCCCTGGATCGCCAGGTCCTGCACCAGGATGCCGGCCAGCAAGGCAAGCACCGATACCTGGCCGAAGGCCATCAGCCCCCAGGAGCCCAGCAGCAACAGCAGTCCGACGCGGGTGGCCAGATTGCCCATGCCGCGGTCTGCCAGGCGACCGAAGCGGTTCGCGGCATACGCCCCGGCGGCGCCGGCCAGGCCGAACAGGCCGATGGTCGTATTGCTGTATTGATAGGGCGGGCTGGCCAGCAGGAAGGTCAGGGGCGTCCACAGCATGCTGAAGGCCGCGAACAGCAGCGCGCCCAGGAGCGAACGGGCGCGGAACAGGGGCTCTTCAACGAACATGCGCAGGATGGAACCCAGTAGGCGCGGGTAGCTCAGCCCGGCGGGGCTCTGGTGGCGGGGCAGCAGGCGCCACAGGGCGGCGGACATGAACAGCATCAGAATGGCGGCCACCCAATAGACCGTGCGCCAGCTGCCTACGTCGGCGAGCGCGCCCGCGACGGTACGGGCCAGCAGGATGCCCAGCAGCAGCCCGCTCATGACCGTGCCCACGGCCTTGCCCCGTTCATGGGGCGCGGCCAACGTGGCGGCGAACGGCACCAGGATCTGGGCGACCACGGACAACATGCCGGTCAGCGCCGTGCCCAGGATCAGCACGGTGATGTTGGGGGCGAACGCGGACACCAGCAACCCGCCCGAGGACAGCAGGCTCATCAGCACGATCAGGCCGCGGCGTTCGAACATGTCGCCTAGCGGCACCAGCAGTATCAGGCCCACTGCGTAGCTCAGTTGCGCGGTGGTGACGATGCTGCCGGCTGTCGCCGTGGACGGCGAGAATTGCTCGCTGATCGTGTGCAACAGCGGCTGCGCGTAGTAGTTGCTGGCGACGGCGAGGCCGGTGGCCACCGACATCAGCAGGATGATGGGGGCGGTCAAGACCGGCGTCTGGGAAGGCTGGGTAGCGGAAGTCATGGATTTGAATCGGGGAAAAGCGGCTGCGGGGACGTTCGGGCGGCAGGCTCAAGTGCCGATGCCGCCGGGCGTTTCCTGGTCTTGCTTGATCAGCAGCTTCTTCAGCAGGCCCGCCAGTTGCTTGCGTTCGCTGGCGGACAGCGGTTCCAGCAATTCGTTGAGGTCTTTCAGGTAGTCCTTCAGTACCAGCTTGATGACGCGCAGGCCTTCGGCCGTGAGCGACACGATGACGCCGCGGCGGTCTTCCGGATTGGGGCTGCGCGTGAGCAGGCCGGCCTGTTCCAGGCGGTCAAGGCGGTTGGTCATGGCGCCGGAGGTCAGCAGCAGGGCTTCCACCAGTTTCTGGGGATTCAACGCGTAGGGGGCGCCGCTGCGGTAGAGCGTGGCCAGGACGTCGAATTCGCCCTGATGCAGGTCATAGCGGCGAAAGCTGCGGTTCACATTGCGCGCGGCCAGCGCATTCAGGCGGAATACGCGGGTGACGACGGACATGGCGGCGAAATCCTGGGCGGGACATTCCCGCGTCCATTGCGAGATCACCAGATCGACGAGGTCATTCATGGGGCAGGCCGTATTTGTTTTTACGTGAAGTATCTTAACATAAAGATAAATTCGGACGAGGCTCAGTGCATGGCTCGCGGGAGCGCCGCAAAAAAGAAGGGCCCGCCTCTTGCGAGGCGGGCCCTTCCGGCTTGACCGGATGTACGCGCGGAATTACTGCGCGGCGTCCTTCAGCTTCTTGAGCGGGCGAACCTTCACCTTGACCGAAGCCGGCTTGGCGGGGAACCAGCGCTCTTCACCGGTGAAGGGATCCTTGCCGAAGCGCTTGGCCTTGGCGGGAACCTTCTGCACGGCAACCTTGAACAGGCCGGGCAGCGTGAATTCGCCAGCGCCCTTCTTGTCCACGGAGCTCAGCACCGAGGTTTCCAGGCTGGCCAGGACGGCCTTGACCGACTTGGCTTCAACGCCGGATTGCTCAACGATGTAAGCGATGAGCTGGGTCTTGTTCAGGGCTGCCTTGATGGCCTTGGGGGCAGCAGCGACCTTCTTGGCGGCGACGACCTTTTTGACGGCCGGCTTTGCAGCGGGCTTCACAGCGGGTTTGGCAGCAGTTGCCTTCTTTGCGGGCGCCTTGGCGGCGGGCTTGGTGACTTTCTTGGCAGGAGCTTTTGCTTTCGTGGCCATGGTCAAAATCCGTATGTTGAGGTCATGGAGCAGCGCGCGCCGGTTATCGGCATTTAACGCTACGCGGCCGATGATAGCGGAAGAGTGGTGATTTATGCGGTTTTCCAGCGGGTTTTTGACCTTTGTTTGTTGTTTTCGACACAGAAAGTGCTTTGTAGAAGGCGTCTTGCAAGATGTCGTGACATTCCTCGCCCATCTTTTCATATGCCGACGGCGCTGAACCAACCGCGCCGCGCGTGTTCCAATTGCGGGCGCCGAGCGGGCTCTCGCGCGGGAAAAAACCAAGCATGGAAGTGAAGCAGCGATATGTTGATGAAGAAGTTGGCGGCGGGCTTGCTCGTCGCGGCCGCGTGCGTGTCGAGCGCCTTGGCACAGACGGCGCCGGCCTTGTCGGCCAAGGCCTGGCTGTTGCTGGACGAGACCAGCGGGCAGGTGATCGCGTCGCACGCGGCGACGGCGCGGATCGAGCCGGCGTCCTTGACCAAGATCATGACGGCCTACGTGGTGTTCGAGGCCCTGAGCAAGAAAGAACTGTCGGCCACGCAGCTGGTCACGGTGTCGACGCGCGCCTGGAAGGTGCCGGCCGGCAGCTCGAAGATGTTCCTGGAGCCGGGCTCCAAGGTGTCGGTGGATGACCTGCTGCGTGGGCTGATGATCCAGTCGGGCAACGACGCGGCGATTGCGCTGGCGGAAGCGGTGTCGGGCAGCGTCGAGGCCTTCGTGGCGCGGATGAACGATACCGCCGCCAAGCTGGGCCTGCATGCCACGCGCTTCGCCAGCCCGCATGGCTTGCCGGATGCGGGGACCTATTCCACCGTCAGCGACCTGTCGATCCTGGCGACGCGCTTCATCCGCGACTATCCCCAGCTCTACAAAACCTACGATTCGGCCAAGCAGTTCACCTACAACAAGATCACGCAGCCGAACCGCAACCGCCTGCTCTGGCTGGATCCCAGCGTGGACGGCCTGAAGACCGGGCACACCGACTCGGCCGGGTACTGCATCGTGGCCACCGCGCAGCGGCCAAATGGCGCGGACCAGCGCCGCCTGATCACCGTGGTGGTGGGCACGGCGTCGGACAAGTTGCGCACGCAGGAAAGCCGCGAGTTGCTGGAGTGGGGCTTTCAGGGGTTCAATACCATCAAGCTGTACGCGCGCGGGCAGGCCGTCGCCACGCCCGAGGTATGGAAAGGCGAGCACGACAGCCTGAAAGCCGGATTCGCGCGCGATGCGTATGTGACGGTGCCCGCGGGCGCCAAGGTCGAACCGGTCTGGACGCCGCAGGATCCGCTGATTGCGCCGATCGCTGCCCAGTCCACCGTGGGCGCGCTGCGCGTGATGGTCGACGGCAAGCCGGCCATGCAGTTTCCCGTGGTGGCCCTGGAGCCCGTGGCCGAGGCGGGATTCGCGGGGCGCGCGTGGGATTCCATCCGCTTGTGGTGGCGCGGCCACGCCGGATAACGGAGGTGTGCAATGGCGGTGAGCTTTCCTGGAGGTCCGGCCCCGGCGCCCGGAGCCGATGATCCGTTGGCCTTGCTGTCGGCCTGCCACGGACGCATTTCCCGCCAGTGCGCCACGCTGGAGCGCTTGAGCCGGCACTTGCCCGCGCACGGGAGCGACGCGGCGGCCCAGACCGCCGCGGCCAGCGTCCTTCGCTACTTCGATACGGCGGCCGTGCATCACCACGAAGACGAGGAAGAGGACTTGTTCCCCGCCTTGATCGAGTCGATGGCCGGGTCCGACGCGGTCTGCCTGCATGCGCTGGTGGACGGCTTGATCGCCGAGCACCGGCAACTGGCGCAGCGCTGGGAGCCCTTGCGCCAGGCGCTTTCCGACATTGCGGCGGGGCGCCAGGCCGAGCTGCCCATGAGCCAGGTCCAGGATTTCGCCAGCGCCTACGCCGCGCATATCCAGCGCGAAGAGAGCGAACTGCTGCCGATGGCGGCGAGGTTGATTGCGGACGACGTGCTGGTTGCCATTGGGCAGGCCATGAAGTCGCGGCGCGGGGGCGAGGCAGGCTGACGTCCCGGCGAGACCGGGATTGGCGCTACGATGGCCGGAGCCGGCGCGCGGCGCGCCGGGTTTACGCCCACGTTCCCGCCATGAATAGAAACGCCCGTTTTCGCCAGAAATTGCAGGATCCCGCCTTGATGCACGCCATGTCGGCGCACAACCCGCTGGCCGCCAAACTCGCGGCCGACGCCGGGTTCGACGCGATCTGGGGTAGCGGCTTCGAACTGTCGGCGAGCTACGCCGTGCCCGACGCCAATATTCTCTCGCCATCGCAGCACCTGGACATGATGCGGGCGATCGCAGCGACGGTGGAGGCGCCCGTCATTGCCGATATCGACACCGGGTTCGGCAATGCGATCAACGTTTCCTATATGGTGCCGCAGTACGAAGCCGCCGGCGTATCGGCGGTGGTGATGGAGGACAAGACCTTTCCCAAGGACACCAGCCTGCGTGCCGCCGGCAGGCAGGAATTGGTGCGGGTTGCGGAGTTCCAGGGCAAGATCGAAGCGGCCTGCGGCGCGCGCCGCGACGCGGATTTCTGCGTGATCGCCCGGACCGAGGCGCTGATTGCGGGCGCCGGCGAACGGGAAGCGCTGGCGCGCGCCCGCGAATACGAAGCCGCGGGCGCGGACGCCATCCTGATCCATTCCAGGCAGAATACGCCCGACGAGATCCTGTCGTTCGTTTCCGCCTGGCAAGGCCGCGTGCCGCTGGTGCTGGTGCCCACGGCCTATCCGCAGTTGCGCGAATCCGATATCCAGGCGCTGGGCAAGGTCGGCCTGGTCATTTATGGCAATCACGCCATCCGCGCCGCGGCGGGGGCGATGCGGGACGTGTTCGCCCGCATCCGCCGCGAGGGGGGCATCCACGAGGTGGACGCCGTCCTGCCGACGGTCAAGGAGATCATCGCGCTGCAGGGCGATGCCCAGATGCGCGAGCTGGAGCGCCGTTACCTGAAGTAAGCGGAACGCGTTGCGCGCGAGGGGCGCTAGCGATTACGCTAGACGGCCCCGATGCCGGCTCAAACGCGCCGCGGTCGGGACCAAAGGCCTCGCCGCCACGGCGTGACGCGGGCCGATTCAAAAGCAGATGCCGAGGGACAAGAAAGAATGATGCAGGGGGGGATGAGCGTAGCGCGCCGGCTGTTTGGCTCGTGGGTGGATGAGGTCAATGCGCGGACCTTGCGCGCGGATGCCACGGCGGGCCTGCTGGGCGCGTTGCTGGTGCTGCCGCAGGGCGTGGCGTTCGCCATGCTGGCCGGGCTGCCGCCCGAGTATGGCCTGTATTCCGCCATCGTTCCCTGTATCGTCGCGGCGTTGTTCGGATCGAGCCGCCATGTCATGTCCGGCCCGACCAATGCCAACTCGCTGGCGCTCTATGCGGTGCTGACGCCGCTGGCGGTCGCCGGCAGCCAGGGCTACATCCAGCTGGCGCTAGCCGTCACCGTGCTGGTCGGGCTGATGCAATGGCTGGTGGGCACCCTGAGACTGGGATCGCTGGCGCATTTCATCTCGCCTTCGGCGTTGTTCGGCTTCACCAGCGGCGCGGCCCTGCTTATCGCCGTGCATGCGCTGAAGGACGCCCTGGGCATGCCGGCGCCGGACGCGCACGGCGCGGGCGCCCTGCTGGCGACGCTGGCCACGCACCTTGGGCAGGTGCACCTGGGCGCCTTGCTGGTGACGCTGACGACCTTGGCCGTGGCCCTGTTGCTGCGGCGGCTGGATAAACGCAAACCGTACATGCTGGCGGGGCTGGCGGCGGGGGCGCTCGCGGCCGCGGCCTTCAATGCGCTGACCGATGGCGAACCGGTGTCCGTGCTGGGCGCGCTGGCCCGGCCCTGGCCGCCATTTCACATACCGAGCGTCGATTGGCGCGCCTTGCCGGAGCTTTTGAGCGTGGCCTTCGCGCTGACGATCGTGGCGTTGGCGCAGTCCATTTCCATCGCCAAGGCCGTGGCTACCCGATCGGGCCAGCGCATCGACGCCAATCGCGAGTTCGTGGGGCAGGGGCTGTCCAACATCGTGGGCGGCTTTTTCTCGTGCTACCTGTCCTGCGGATCCCTCAACCGCTCCATTCCCAATTACGAAGCTGGCGCCAAGACGCCGCTGGCATCCGTATTCTCGGCCTTGTTGCTGGTGGCGCTGGTGGCCTTGTCGGCCCCGTTGCTGGCCATGATTCCGCATGCCGCGATCTCCGGCCTGCTGCTGCTCGTGGCCTGGACCCTGTTCGACATTCCGCGCTGGCGGCAACTGATCCGTACCCAGCGCGGCGAATGCATCATCGCGGCCGCGACACTGGCCGCCACCATCACCATACGCATGGAAGTGGCGATCCTGCTGGGCACGGTGCTGTCCTTGATGGTCTATCTGCACCGTACCTCGCGGCCCGCGATGCGCACCATGGGTTTCGATTCGCGCGGGCTGGAGCGCCGTTTCGTGGTGCTGGAGCACGCGTCCGATGCCTTGCCCGAGTGCCCGCAGCTCAAGCTGCTGCGCATGGAGGGCTCGGTGTATTTCGGCGCGGCCACCCATGTGGCGCAGCGTCTGCATGAGCTGCGCGCCGCGCCCGGCGCTGCTCGCCATCTGTTGGTCATGGCCAAGAGCATGAACTTCATCGATATGGCTGGCGCACAGGTCTGGGAGGACGAGCTGGCTGCCCGGCGCGCCATGGGGGGCGACCTCTATTTCCATCGTCCGCGGCCGGAAGTGATGGACATGTGGCGCCGCACGGGATTCCTGGAGCGCCTGGGCGAGGACCACATCTTTCCCGACAAGGCGACGGCATTGCATTCGATCTACGCCAAGCTGGACCGCGGCATTTGCGAGGGCTGCCAGGCCAAGATCTTCTGGGAATGCCAGCCCAATGGGCTGAGGAACGACTGATGCGGCGCGGGCGCTGCCGGCTTCAGATCGGCTGCGGCGCTTCCGTGCCGAGGTAGGCGGCCCTTACCCGCTCGTCGGCGGCAATCTGCGCGGGCGCTCCCTCGGCCAGCACGCTGCCGCGCACCAGCACCGCAATGCGGTCGGCATGCTTGAACACGACGTCCAGGCTGTGCTCCGTAAAGAGGACCGCCATGCGCTGCGTGTCGGCCAGTGTGCGCGTCAGTCGCATCAGCGCATGACGTTCATTGGTCGCCATGCCGGCCGTGGGTTCGTCCATCAGCAAAAGACGGGGTCGGTGCGCCAGCGCCATGGCCAGTTCGACACGCTTGACGTCGCCATAGGCCAGCGTGCCGCAATGCGCTTCCGACTTGTCCGTCATCTGTACTTGCGAAAGCAGCGACATGGCCTCTTCGACCGCGTGCCGGGCCGCCCGCCGCCACGGATTCAGCAGCAAGCGGTCGCGCGACAGCAGCGCCGTCTGCACGTTTTCCCGCACGGTCATGGAGCGGAAGGTGGCGGCGGTCTGGAAACTGCGGCCTACGCCCAGCTGACAGATCCTGCGCGCCGAGAGCCCGACCAGCTCGCGCCCGTCCAGAAGGACCGATCCGGAGTCGGGCCGGAGCTGGCCGCCCAGCGCGTTGAAGCAGGTGGACTTGCCTGCGCCGTTGGGGCCAATCAGCGCCAGCATCCTGCCAGCTTCCAGCGTAAAGGAAACGCCGGCCAGGGCATCGATGCCGCCGAAGGATTTGCGCAGGTCGCGGACTTGGAGCAGCGGGGCGGGCGTCATGCGCGCCTCCCGTTCCAGCGCGCGGCAAGGCGGGCCGCGGCGCCGGCCAGGCCCTCGGGAAAGGCCATGACCAGGGCCAGGATGGCCAGCCCCAACACGGCATGCCAGTATTCGGTGCTGCGGGCGGCGGCGTCCTGCAGCCACGTATAGGCGGCCGCTCCCACGAGCGGGCCGGCCAGGGTCTGCAGGCCGCCCAGCAGCACCATGACCAGTCCGTCCACGGACCGGCTCACGGCCAGCGTGTCGGGCGCGATGCTGCCTTTGGAGAACGCATAGAGCGAGCCTGCCACGCCCGCGGCGAAGGACGCGGCCACGAAGCCTGCCCATTGCACGCGGCGGGTGTCCATGCCCAGCGCTTCGGCTCGCAAGGCGGAATCCCGCACGCCGCGCAAGGCATAACCCAGGGGCGAGAACGCCAGCCGGCGCAGCCAAGCGATGCCGGCCGCACAAAGCGCCAGCGTGAGGTAATAAAACCAGGGGCCCTGGGTGAGCCAGGCGGAAGGCCACAGGCCGATCAGCCCGTTGCTGCCGCCGGTCACATCGTCCCATTGATAAGCGAGCGCCCAGAGGATCTGCGCCACTGCCAGGGTCAGCATGGCCAGATAGACGCCGGACAGGCGCACGCAGAACCAGCCGAAGAGCAGAGCGCCCAGCGCCGCGGCGAAGGGCCCCAGAAGCAGCGCAGCCTCCATCGGCACGGCCGCCAGCTTCAAGAGCAGCGCGGCGCCGTAGGCGCCGAGGCCAAACCAGGCCGCATGGCCGAACGAGGTCATGCCGGCCAGGCCGGTAAGGAAATGCAGGCTGGCGGCGAACAGCGCGGCGATCAGGATCTCGGTCAGCAGGATGCCCAGGTAGGGGTTGTGCGCGGCCACTACCGGCGCCAGCGCCAATAGCGCCAGCAGCACGCCGTAGGCCAGGCGCAAACGCCGGCCGGCGGGAGCGATGGGACGCTCGGCGGCGGTGGCGTAGGAGGCGGCTTCGGAGGGCTTGCCCAGCAGGCCCCAGGGGCGGACCACCAGCACAACGGCCATCACGGCGAATTCGGCCAGGAGCGTGAGCTTGGAAAGATTGAAGACCCAGGGGCCGATCTGCACCTGTCCCAGGAAAACGAACAGCGCCTTGACGGAGCAGATCAGCAATGCAGCCAGGAAGGCGCCGGGGATCGAACCCAGGCCGCCCACCACGACCACCACAAAAGCGCTGGCGATGATTTCCAGGTCCAGGCCCAGCGTGGCCGGCACGCGGGGCGCCGCCAGCGCGCCGCCCAGTCCCGCCAGGAACGCGCCCAACGTGAAAGCCGAGGTGAACAGCCAGGCCTGATTCACGCCCAGCGCAGCAAGCATCCGGCGATTTTCGGCCGCCGCGCGCAGCAGGCGGCCCCAGCGTGTGCGCATCAGCAGCAGCCAGAGCAGACCCAGTACCACGGGACCTGCGGCAATCAGCAGCAGGTCGTATTCGGGATAGCGGCGTCCCAGGATCTGCACGGCGCCGGACAGGCCAGGCGCGCGCGCCGCGAACAGGTCTTCCGGCCCCCAGATCGCCAGCGCCGCGTCGCCGATGATGAGCACCAGCGCAAAGGTGGCCAGCAGTTGGAACAGTTCGGGAGCCTGGTACAGGCGCCTGAGCACCAGCCATTCGGCGGCCGCGCCGACTAGGCCGGTCACCAGCGCCGCCAGCAGCAATCCAGCCCAGTAACCCGCCCCGTCGCCAAAATATCCGGTGAAGGTCCAGGCCAGGTAGATGCCCAGCATGTAGAACGAACCGTGCGCGAAATTCACCACGCGTGTGACGCCGAAAATCAGCGACAGGCCGGCGGCGACCAGAAACAGCGCGCTGGCGTCCGCCAGCCCATTGAGCAGCTGCAGCAGCAGCCCGGACAGGCTCATCAGTGCGCCGGACGCATCTTGCGCACTTGCTCGTCAGGGGGCTGGAGGCGCGCGCCGTCGATGTAGGCGAAATCCTTCATCACGCCCTTGCCGTCTTCCACCGCGGTCACGCCCACGTACACGCCCATGGTGGATTGGTGGTCGATCTTGCGATACTGGATCTGGCCGTAGGGCGTGTCCACCTTCAGGCCGGCGAAGGCGTTGACCAGCTTCTCCGTATCCACGGCGCCGGCGGCCTTCAGGCCCTCGGCGATGGACATGAGGGAGGCGTAGCCCACCACCGAGCCCACCTTGGGCGTTTCGTTGTAGCGTTTCTTGTAGGCGTCGACGAAGGTGGTATTGGCCGGCGTGTCGATGGCATACCAGGGATAGCCGGTAACGATCCAGCCCGTGGGGGTGTCGGCGCCCAGGGGTTCGAGATATTCGGGTTCGCCGGAAAGCACGGAGACGACGGCTCGGTTTTCGAACAGGCCGCGGGTATTGCCTTCGCGCACGAATCGGGTCAGGTCGGCGGCGAACAACACGTTGAAGATCGCATCGGGCTTGGCGTCCGCCAGGGCCTGCACGACGGCGCCCGCGTCCACCTTGCCCAGCGGCACGGCTTGCTCGGCAACGAATTCCACGTCGGACTGGAACGAGGTCATCATGGCCTTGAAGGTGGCCACGGCGGACTGGCCGTATTCATAGTTGGGGTAGACGATGGCCCAGCGTTTCTTGCGCAAGGCCAGCGCCTTGGGGGCCAGGGCCGCCACGTGCATCCAGGTGGAGGGGCGCAGGCGGTAGGTGTAGCGGTTGCCCTCCTGCCAGGTGATCTTGTCGGTGAGCGGTTCGGCCGCCAGGAAGAACACCTGCTGCTGCTTGGCAAAGTCCGTCAATGCCAGGCCGGTATTGGAAAGAAAGCCGCCGAACAGCAAGTCCACCTTTTCGCGCGCCAGCAATTCCTGGGCGGCACGCACTGAATCGCCCGGGTTGCCGTTGTCGTCGCGCGAGATCACCTCCAGCTTCCTGCCCAGCACGCCGCCGCTTGCGTTGACCTCTTCCAGTGCCAACTGCCAGCCCTTTTTGTATGGGCCCAGGAAGGCGGGGATCGCTTTGTAGCTGTTGATCTCGCCGATTCGGATGGGAGGCTCCTTGTCCTTGGCGGAGGCGGTCGGGGCCAGCGCCAGGGCCAGGAGTGCCGGCGCCGCGGCGCGGCGCAACAGGGTAAGGCAGGGACGGAACATGGCGGATATCGCGTGGAAAGAGGACCAGGCGCCTCGAGGCGGCGGATGACAGCGGCCCAATTGAAACATGCACCCCGGCGCCGGGCAACAGGGAATCAAGGGATGCGCGGCGGCGGGCAGGCGAAAAAAAAGCCCTGCGATGCAGGGCTTTTTTTGTCTTGCGGGAATACCGGCTGAATTACTTCAGCTTGGTTTCCTTGTAGTCAACGTGCTTGCGAGCGACTGGATCAAATTTCTTGATCAGCATCTTCTCGGGCATGTTGCGCTTGTTCTTGGTGGTCGTGTAGAAATGACCCGTGCCGGCGGTCGACTCGAGCTTGATCTTTTCGCGGATACCTTTGGCCATGTCGTGCTCCTAGTATGTAGATTGGCGGGGAGGCCGATTAAGCCAGTTCGCCGCGGGCACGCATTTCGGCCAGCACGGCGTCGATGCCGTTCTTGTCGATCGTGCGGATGGCCTTGGCCGAAACACGCAGGCGGACCCAGCGGTTTTCGCTTTCAACCCAGAACCGGCGCGATTGCAGGTTGGGCAGGAAGCGACGCTTGGTCTTGTTGTTCGCGTGCGAAACATTGTTGCCCACCATCGGGCCTTTGCCGGTCACTTGGCATACGCGTGCCATGGATGCACCTCTTTAGGTCGTTCTTTTGCGCGCATCGCTTGGGGGGTAGACGGGGTTTCAGCCGCCGGGCTGTAAAGGCGTTGTACGCTGCTGCAGTACCTTGCCTATGCCGGCCACCCAGTCTTAGTGGATGAGGGGAGATCGGAATGGTCATTAAAGCCCAGACTGGTCCGCCCCAGTGCTTATACCCGCTGCCTGCCACCCGACGAATTCTTGGAATTGCCGGGAATTCCTGAGGAGTTCGCTCCTGGGGGAATCGCCAGACTTAGCCAATTACGCGGTTGGGGTCAGAGTGCTGAACTACAAAGCATAGTAGTCCGGCACGGGAAACTTCATGTGAAGACTTAGATTCTAATACGAAAAGTCTAAATAAATCAAGCAGCCAGGCTAGCTGGTGTGCGATTGCGCCACGCGGCCCGAGATCCAGGACAGGCAGGCGCAGGCCGCGAGCGTGGTTGTCAGGGGCAGGGCACTGTCGGTCTGCCAGGCGCTGACAGCGAAGCCGGCCAGCGCGCCACAAGACAATTGCAGCGTTCCCAGCAGCGCGGAAGCCGCGCCCAGCCGCTTGCCCTGGTCTGCCAGGGCAAGCGCCGCCGAATTGGGATTCACGAAGCCCTGGCTGCCCATGTAGCTGATGAGGCACAGCATGAGCAGGGGCAGGGTCATCCAGCCGACCAGCGTCAGTGCGACCGCGGCCAGGCTGGCGCAGGCCAGCGAGGTCAGGGCACGGCGCTGCAGCTGTCGCGGTGTGTAGGTGCGCAACAGGCGGGCGCTGATCTGCGAGCAGACGATGAGCGACAGCGCGTTGGTGCCGAAAAGCAGGCCGTAATACTGCGGCGCGACGCCGTAGAGTTCGATGAAGACGCGCGGAGAACCAATGATGTAGGCAAACATGCCGGCCTGGCCGAAACCGCCGGCCAGGCTGTGCGCCATGAAGCCGCGGTGGGCGAACAGGTCGCGGTAGTTCCGCAGTATGGTCTCCCAACGCAGCGGCACCACGCGTTCGGGCGCCAGCGATTCCTTCATGATCAATATCACGGCGGCCATCAGCATGGCGCCGCCAGTCAGCATGACCCAGAACAGGCTGCGCCAGGAGGTGATGGCCAGCAATTGCCCGCCGGCCAGCGGCGCGAGGATAGGGGCCAGCCCCATGATGAGCATCAGCAGCGACATGGCGCGCGCGGCTTCATGGGTTTCGTAGTGGTCGCGGATGACCGCGCGCGGGATCACGATGCCTGCGGCGCCGCCCATGGCCTGCACCACGCGCCAGCCGGTCAGCGCTTCGACCGATCCGGACAGCGCGCAACCCAGCGAGGCGATCATGAACAGCGTCAGGCCAACCAGCAGCGGGGGCTTGCGGCCGTAGCGGTCGGCCATCGGTCCGTAGAACACCTGCGCCATGGCCAGGCCGATCAGATAGGCGGCCAGCGTGCGTTCGACGTCGCCGCGGGGCACACCCAGGTTTGCCGCAATCGTGGGGAATGCGGGCAGGTACATATCGATGGCGAACGGGCCGATGGCCGTTAGCGCGCCCATGAGTATCAGCCAGCCGGGCAGGCCGCTGCGAAAGGAATTTGCTGGGGGCATGTGGATCGCGGTAAAGCGCAGAGACAGGGCCCGGATGCGGTTTGTTGCACGTTTTGGGCCAAGTAAACGACTGTATCACGGGCAACCTTACAAGCAAATTGCAAGTTTTTTCCGATACAGTCATCGAGGTCCGTAGCTAGTTCAGAGGAGCAGTCGTGAATCCTTTGTTGTCTGTAGTGGAACGCAAACTTCAGGCCTTGCCGGTCCCGGTCCAACTGGTTCTGCCGGATGGCGCCGTGCTGGGGCCACCAGAACCCCGCGTCCGTTTCGTCACGCATGACAAGACCGCGCTGGCCCATCTCGCCGAAGGCGCGGTGGGCGTGCTGGGGCAGGATTACGTGGAGGGCCGTATCGACATCGAAGGCAATATGCGCGATGTCATGACCGCCGCCGCCGCCTTGCTGCCGGGGTCGCCCGTGGATGCCGCCAGGGGCGGTTGGCTCACGGAGCTGGTCCGCAAGGTGATGTCGGTCTGGCGCCATTCGGTCGAGCGCGACGCCAAGCAGATCGAGTTCCACTATGACCTGTCGGATGATTTCTACGCGCTCTGGCTGGATCCGCGCCGGGTTTATTCCTGCGCCTATTACCGCGAGCCGGGCATGACGCTCGCCCAGGCCCAGGAAGCCAAGCTGGATCACATCTGCCGCAAGCTGCGTCTGCGGGAAGGCGAACGTTTCCTGGATGTGGGCGCGGGTTGGGGCGGATTGCTGCTGTGGGCGGCGGAAAACTACGGCGTGGACGCCACCGGCATCACGCTATCGCGCAATCAGCATGCGCATGTGAGCAAGCTGATCCAGGAAAAGGGGCTGGCCGGCCGGGTCCGGATGGAGCTGCTGGACTACCGCAAGCTGGATGAGTCCGCACCCTACGACAAGATTGCATCGGTCGGCATGTTCGAGCATGTGGGCCGCGCGCAGCTCGAGGGCTATTTCGCCAAGCTGCGCCGTCTGCTCAAGCCGGGCGGGCTGATCATGAACCACGGCATTACCGCGGCCGGCGTCTACAACGCCGAACTGGGCAACGGCATGGGTGAGTTCATCGAGAAGTACATTTTCCCCGGCGGCGAGCTGACCCACGTCAGCGTGGTGATGGAAACCTTGACCAACGGCGGGCTGGAAGAAGTGGACGTGGAAAACCTGCGGCCGCACTACGCGCGCACCCTGTGGGCCTGGAGCGATGCGCTGGAGGCGCGCCTTTCTGAGGCGGCGCGCATCCTGGGCGGTGAGCAGGGCGAGCGTTCGCTGCGCGCCTACCGACTGTACCTGGCGGGCTGCGCCATGGCCTTCGAGCATGGCTGGATCGCATTGCACCAGATCCTGGGCCAGCACCCGGCGACGGGGCGCGCCGATGAGCTGGACAATCCACCGGACCTCGCCTATCCCTGGCGCCGGGACTATATGTACGGCGAGAACGTGTACGGCAAGAACGGCTAGCGGCCGTTAAGCGTCCACAGTGTGGCCGTTTCCCCTCGAAAATTCGGGGAAAGCCTGCTGCTGGCGTGTCCATGCACTGGCCGGAACGCGTATTTCCGGCCATTTTGAGGCGGTTAAAGCGTGTGGATATGAATTTATTTTTTACTAAATGTGTCTTCGCTTCTGAATCAAAATCCTCTAGGGAAAATCGCTGTTTCGCCCCTTGCCGTTGCGGGTAATCCCGGATCATTTTTTCCGGAAATGTATCTGATTCATTCCGGGATGGGGTTGGGTTGAGCATCAATTTCGTTTAAGATGCTGGCTTCTTCGTTCAGTTTGTTCACTTTCTGTGGGTTTTCAAAAATCACGTTTTTGAAACTCCTGTCTTGCAAGATGCCGCACCCTCGCGGACCGTCTTGTTGCTAGTGTCGGTTTGTATTGGCGGTTCTGCCCGTCTTCCGCACAACCCCCTTAGCTCCATGGCACCTCCGGGCCCAAGCCTGGCGAGTGTCCCTGAACCTATGGAGGCAAAAGCCAATGCGTTTTACCCCTGTCAAGACCCTGGCCGCCGCGGCTGTGTTCTTCGCCTTTGCCGGTGCGGCCCAAGCCGCCGACGTCCAATGCGAAATCAAGCGTCCGGTCAATTTCGGCGGCATGAACTGGGAATCCAACCTGGTCCTCGTTGACGTCGAACGTTTCATCATGGAAAAGGGCTACGGTTGCAAAACCGAAACCCTGCCCACCGAAACCCTGCCCGCCCTGGCCGCGCTGGAGCGTGGCGATCTGGATATCAATACCGAGATCTGGCTGAACAGCGTGGCCGAGCCCTGGGACCGCGCCGAAAAGACCGGCAAGGTCAAGCGCATCGGCGATCTCTACATGGGCGCCGAGGGTTGGTACATCCCCCGCTATACGGCCGAGCGTCTGCCCGAACTGAAGTCCGCGGCCGACCTGCCCAAGTTCAAGGACAAGTTCAAGGATCCCGAAGAGCCCGGCAAGGGTCGCTTCTATGGCTGCCCGGCAGGGTGGGGTTGCGAAATCACCAGCAACAACCTGTTCCACGCATTGAAGCTGGACGACACCTACACGCTGTATTCGCCCGGTACGGGCGCCGCGCAGAAGGCGGCGCTGATGTCCGCATACAAGCGCAAGCAGAACGTGGTCTTCTACTACTGGTCGCCCACGCCCCTGGTTGGCTCGATGGACCTGGTCAAGCTCGACATGCCGCCCTACGACGCCGAAAAGCACAAGTGCCTGACGTCGCCCAAGTGCGCCAAGCCCGAGCCCAGCGCCTATCCGGACAATCCCGTCTTCACTGCGGTGAACACCAAGTTCTCCGAGGAGGCGCCCAAGCTCACTGAATTCCTGTCCAAGGTTTCGGTGCCGCTGCCGGTGATCAACGAAACCCTGGCCCACATGGAAGAGTCTGGCGACGAAGCCAACGCCGTGGCCAAGTGGTTCCTGAAGAACAAACCCGACGTCTGGACCAAATGGGTCCCCGCCGACGTCGCCGGGCGCGTCCAGAGCGCGCTGTAACCCGCCATGTGCCTGGCTGCGCGCCGTCCGGGCGCGCACCGGCCCCGCCTGGGGCCGGATTTCTTTGCCGGGATGGCCGCCGGCCGGGCCCCAGAGCCCGGACCGAGACGCGCTGGCGCTGCCGGGATGGCCGGCCGTTTTCTAGCTGGAAGCCGCAAGCTTGCGCCGCATTGCCCGATTCCGGGGATGCGGGCGCGGTCCGGGCGGTGAGTGCGCCAGAATGGAGTAGAACGAATGTTTCCTGAAATTATTCCCGCCCGGCAGGTCCGGGGGGCGATCGACGGCTTTGTCGATCACTTGGTCACCAACTATGCCGACACGCTGGAGACACTGTCCCAGCCTGTGCTGCATGCCCTGGTGTGGTTGGAGCAATTGCTGCGCAGCTCGCCCTGGTGGGCGGTGGTCGCGGTCACTGTCGCGATCGCCTGGGGCGTCAGCCGCCGCATCGGCCTGAGCCTGGCGATGGGCGCGCTGCTATGCGTGATCGGGGTCCTGGGCCTGTGGGACGCCGGCATGCAGACGCTGGCGCTGATGATCATGGCAGCCGGCCTGTCGGTACTTATCGGCATCCCGCTGGGCGTGCTGATGGCGCGCGTCAACTGGCTGCGCTCCATCATGCTGCCGGTGCTGGATGTGATGCAGACCATGCCCAGCTTCGTGTACCTGATCCCCGTCGTCATGCTGTTCGGCCTGGGCAAGATTCCCGCGATCATCGCGACCGTAATCTACGCCGTGCCGCCGCTGATCCGCCTGACCGACCTGGGTATCCGCCTGGTCGACCGCGAAGTGCTGGAAGCCTCGCGTGCCTTCGGCGCCAATCCGCGTCAGCAGCTTTTTGGCGTGCAGCTTCCGCTGGCGCTGCCCAACATCATGGCGGGCATCAACCAGACCACGATGATGGCACTGTCGATGGTGGTGATTGCCTCGATGATCGGCGCGCGCGGGCTGGGCTACGAAGTGCTGCTGGGCATCAACCGCCTGGAAGTGGGCCGCGGCCTGCTGGCGGGCTTGGGTATCGTGGTACTGGCCGTGCTGTTCGACCGGATCACGCAATCGTATGGACAGCGCATGCGCAAGGGAGGCCAGCGATGAGCAAGATCGAGGTCAAGAACATCTACAAGGTCTTTGGGCCGCATCCGAAGAAATGGCTGGAAGCCGCCCAGGGCGGCATGAGCAAGGAACAGTTGCTGGCCGAGAGCGGCCACACGCTGGGCCTGCGCGACATCAGCCTGTCGATCGAAGAGGGCAGCATCTACGTCATCATGGGCCTGTCGGGTTCCGGCAAGTCCACGTTGATCCGCCACTTCAACCGCCTGATCGAGCCCAGCGCCGGCCATATCCTGGTTGATGGCGTGGACGTGGTCAGCCTGAACAAGCGCGACCTGGAAGTTTTCCGCCAGAAGAAGATGAGCATGGTGTTCCAGCGCTTCGGCCTGTTCCCGCACCGTACCGTGCTGGACAACGCCGCCTACGGCCTGACCGTGCAGGGCGTGGGGCGCGCCGAACGCGAAAAGCGCGCCCGCGAATGGCTGGACCAGGTGGGCCTGTCGGGCTTCGAGAACCAGTATCCGCACCAATTGTCGGGCGGCATGCAGCAGCGTGTCGGCCTGGCCCGTGCGCTGGCCACCGATGCTGAAATCCTGCTGATGGACGAAGCCTTCTCGGCGCTGGATCCGCTGATCCGCCGCGAGATGCAGGACCAACTGCTGCAACTGCAGGCCAAGCTCAACAAGACCATAGTCTTCATCACGCATGACCTGGACGAGGCGCTGCGCCTGGGCAATCGCATCGCCATCCTCAAGGACGGCGAACTGGTGCAGGAAGGGACGCCGGAAGACATTCTGCTGAACCCCGCCAACGACTACGTGCAGTCGTTCCTGCAGGACGTGAACCGCACCAAGGTGCTCAACGCCACGCACGCCGTGAACCCGGCGCGTCTGACGCTGACCATGCGTTCGCGTCCCGCCCACGCCATGGACCGCATGCGTGCCCTGAACTATGAATACGCGCCGGTGCTGGACGGCAAGCGGCTCGCGGGCGTGCTGACCGCCGAGGCGGCCACCCGAGCCATCGAGGAGGGCGCGCGCGATATCTCGCGCTACGTCGAGGATCTGGCATCCGTGCCGGCCACGGCGGGCCTGGGCGAAGTGCTGGCGCAACTGGTGCACAGCGACCAGCCGGTTGCGGTGACAGGCGAAGACGACGAGTTCATCGGCATGCTGTCGCGCAAGAAGGTCGTGGAGCTGGTCACCCCGGCGCTGGCCGAAACGACGGCTCCGGCCGAAGAGGTTTCCGCCGACACGCAGGAACAGCCCGCGCCGCAGCAACGCGATCAGGCCGCCTGACAGGGAGAAACCCTAATCCGGACCGGGACCGCGCGGCCGTTTGCGCGGGCCAAGTCCGGATATGATGGTTTGCCGGCCGCCTGGGCCGGTTTCTCCTTTTTCGGAACATCGGAATCAGTCATGCCTATTTTGAATGTCCAGATCATGGAAGGCCATTCGGCCGCCCAGAAGGCCGCTCTGTTGAAGGCCGCTTCCAACGCCGTCGTCGAGAGCATCGCGGCGCCGCTTCCCAGCGTGCGCATCGTGTTGCAGGAAGTGCCGGCGGAACACGTGATCGTGGGCGGAGAAATCGGCAAGGCCATGGCACGCGTCGACGTCGCCCTGATCTCGGGCCGCGACGAAGCCAAGAAGGCTGCCCTGATTGCTGCGCTGAACGAGGCGGTATGCGGCAGCATCGGCATCTCGGGCCAGGACGTGCGCGTGCTGCTGCGCGATGTGCCCAACACCGACATGGGCGCGGCCAACGGCATTACGGCCAAGGCCAACGGCCGCTGAGCGCCGCCTTGGCGCCGGCCGGTAGCCAGATGAATAGACGCCCGCTTTTGCGGGCGTTTTTGTTGCGAGGGATGTGAATGTTTATCCGCCAACTCAACTATCTTTTGGCGCTGGACAAGTATCGGCATTTCGGGCGGGCGGCGGAAAGCTGCCATGTATCGCAACCTGCATTGTCCAATGGGATCCGGGAGCTCGAGCGCGAACTCGGAATCACCATCATCAAGCGCAATCGGACCTTCGAAGGCGTTACGCCCGAGGGCGAACGGGTGATCCAGTGGGTGCGGCAGGTGGTCTCATCCCTGGATGGGCTGCGGCAGGAGGCCGATCTGGTTCGCAGCGTGCCGCAGGGGCATCTGGCAATAGGCGCGATCCCGACGGCCAACCATGCGGCCACGCTGCTCAGTGCGGAGTATCGCGAGATCCTGCCCCAACTGACGTTGGAGGTTACCTCGCTCAGCACGCCCGAAATATTGCGCAGGCTGAAGGCCCAGGAAATCCAGCTGGGCATTCTCTATGAACGATCCGTGCTCGACAACGCCGAATATGACGCAATGCCGCTGTATTCGGAGCGCTACGTGCTGGTGGCGAACGAGCAGGCGTCATTGCCGCGCCAGCTCGATTGGTCGGAAGTCGGTGAGCTGCCGCTATGTTTGCTGAGCCCCGACATGCAAAACCGCCAAACCCTGAATAAATGCTTCGATGCCGTGCAGGCAAAGCCGCGAGTCGTGTTGCAAAGCAATGATATCCGCGTGCTCCTGGCGGAATGCCAGAGCGGACGGGCATTCTCGATCCTGCCTATGAGCGCCTTGCCGGCGCAGTACGAAGGGGCTGGATTGCTGGCCCACCCCATTACCCCAGAACACGCCGAGGATGTTTGTCTGGTGAGGTTGCGGCGCGACACGCAACCCGCCCTGTCCTCGGCAGCCTGGCAGATCGCCAGTCAATCCGACCTGGAAGCCGTCCTCAATCACGCCCTGCCGCCCAAGCCTTGATAATCAGGGGTTATCAAGAGGTTCAAAGGAAAAATTGGCTGACTTTTCCCGATTGCCGCATTCTGGCGGGACAGCTTGCGCGCAATCGCGGCGCAAAAGTGCTGCCAGGAGACTTTCATGACCAAACGACGCGAAGTGCCAGGTATCCGACCCTATGACGGCCCGGCGGGCGGTTGGGGGGCATTGAAGGCGACGGCCCAGGCCGTGCGGCAGCAGATGGAGGTCATGGAAGCCCCCGTGGTCCTGCTGCGCACCAACCAGCCTGCGGGCTTCGATTGTCCTGGCTGCGCATGGCCGGACAAGGAACACAGATCCACTTTCCAGTTCTGTGAAAACGGCGCCAAGGCGGTCACGTGGGAGGCGACGAGCAAGCGCGTGACACCGGAGTTCTTCGCCGAGCGCACGGTGTCGTCATTGCTGGAACTGTCGGACTATGAGCTTGAGGATTTCGGCCGACTGACCCATCCGATGGCTTACGACGCGGCCACCGACAAGTTCGTGCCCGTGTCGTGGAATGCGGCCTTCGAACGCATCGGCCAGACGCTGCGCAGTCTGGATGCGCCAGATCGGGCCGAATTCTATACCTCGGGGCGCGCATCAAATGAGGCGGCCTATCTGTTTCAACTGTTCGCGCGCGAGTTCGGCACCAACAACTTCCCCGATTGCTCGAACATGTGTCACGAGGCGACCAGCGTGGGGTTGCCGCAGTCCATTGGCATCGGCAAGGGAACGGTGTCGCTGGAAGACTTCGACCATGCGGAACTCATTCTTTCGATCGGCCACAATCCCGGCACCAATCACCCGCGCATGATGGGCACGCTGCACGAATTGGCGCGGCGCAAGGTCCCCATCATTGTCTTTAATCCGTTGCGCGAACGCGCCCTGGAACGCTTCGCCGATCCGCAGAGCATCGTGGAAATGGCGACTTTCAGCTCGACCGATATCGCTTCCACGTACCACCAGGTAAGGGCTGGCGGCGACGCGGCCGCGCTCAAGGGCATCATGAAGGCGCTGCTTGCGCTCGAAGCGCAGCGCGGCAACGTGCTGGATCGTGGTTTCATCGCCGAGCACACCCTCGGCTTCGATGCGCTGGCCGCGGACCTGGAAGCGACTTCCTGGACCGACATCGAAACCGAAAGCGGCTTGCAGCGTGCCGACCTCGAACATGTGGCCGAAGCCTATGCCAAGTCCAACGCGACCATCGTTACCTACGGCATGGGGATCACCCAGCACAACACGGGCACGGCCAATGTGAAGCTGATCGCCGACCTCCTGCTTTTGCGCGGCAACTTCGGCAAGCCCGGCGCGGGCATCTGCCCATTGCGCGGCCATTCAAACGTGCAAGGCAACCGCAGCGTTGGCATCACGGAAAAGCCGTCCGCCGAGTTTCTCGGCAAGTTGGAGGAGGTCTTCGGCTTCAAACCGCCCCATGGCCACGGTCACGATGCGGTACAAGCCATGCAAGCCATGGTTGACGGAACGGCCAGGGCGCTCATCTGCCTGGGCGGCAATTTCGCCGTCGCCTTACCCGATCCCGAACTCTGCTTTGCGGCGATGAAGGAACTGACCCTGAGCGTGCACCTCGGAACCAAGCTCAACCGTTCGCATCTGCTGGTCGGCCGTGAAACCTTCCTGTTGCCGGTATTGGGGCGAACGGAGCTCGACGTCCAGGCCGAAGGCCCGCAGTCGGTGACCGTGGAAGATTCGATGTCCATGGTCCATGCCTCGGCAGGAAAGCTCAAACCGGCGTCCACTGAACTGAGGTCGGAGCCCGCAATCGTGGCCGCCATGGCGAAGGCGACCTTGCCGCATAGCAAGGTGGACTGGCTGGGGCTGGTGGAAAACTATGACCGCATCCGCAGCCTGATTGAACGCACGATACCGGGATTCGAAGACTACAACGCGCGTATCCGCGTGCCCGGCGGCTTTCGCATGCCTCTGCCGCCCACGGAGCGCAAATGGAACACTCCGACGGGCAAGGCGATGTTCTCGGTGTTTCCTGGCGTGCGCGAGCGCTATGAACCTTGGCCTGATGACGTGCTGCGGTTGGTGACCATCCGCAGCCACGACCAGTACAACACCACCATCTATGGCTTGGATGATCGCTACCGCGGCGTTTTTGGCCGCCGTGACGTACTTTTCATGAATCGAGAAGACCTGGCCGCGCAGGGCCTGGAACACGGCGACCTGGTGGACATCGAAACCGTGTCTTCGGTGCGGACCCTGAGGTTGACGGGTATCACCGCGATTGAATACAGCATCGCGCGAGGCTCCGTGGCGGCCTACTATCCCGAAGCCAATGTGCTGGTTCCGCTGGACTACATCGACAAGGAATGCGGCACCCCTTCCTACAAATCGATTCCGGTGCGTATCCGCAAGGCCGCGCAGGCAGACATGCAAGCTTAGGCCGCCATGATAGTCCGCCCCGCCTCCCGCTCTCCCTGGTTGCTGCTTTTCACGCTCAAAGGGTCCATCGTTTCGGTTATCTGGAAAAGGGTGGCGGCCATGATGCTCCTGGCGACGGCCGTGGTGCTGGCGGAGCATCGCCTGCCTTTGAGCGGCGTCGGACTTGGCGCGGTTCCGCTGACGCTGGTGGGTTTGACCCTGGCCATTTTCCTGGGGTTTCGCAACAGCGTCGCCTACGAACGCTGGTGGGAGGCGCGTACTCTCTGGGGTGAGCTGCTGATCGTCATTCGCAATCTGACCCGGCTGACGCTGAGCTTTCCCGACGGCCTGCCTGCCGCGCGCCAGCGTGAACTGGCGCATGGCTTGGTTGCCTACGCCCATGCCTTGCGGCACATGCTGAGGCAAAGCGACGCCAAGGAAGACCTGCAGCGATGGTTGCCCGGGGATCGAGCGGCCCGTCTCATGCAAGCCTCGAATCCGCCCAGTGTGCAGCTGGGTGACTTAAGCCAGGCATACGCGCAATTGAGACGGGAAGGGCGGCTGGATAGCATTCTTCTCGCGGAGATCGATGGCCAAATTACGCGGCTGTCCTACATTGGCGGCGGCTGTGAGCGGATACGCGGTACGCCGATACCCTTTGCCTACATCCTGCTGCTGCACCGCACCGTATACATCTATTGCCTGCTATTGCCGTTCTGCCTGGTCGGCAGCATAGGCTGGGTAACGCCTTTCATGGTGGGCGTGTTGTCCTACACCTTCTTCGGCCTGGATGCCTTGGGCGAACAGATCGAGGAACCTTTCGACCGCTTGCCCAACAACCTGCCGCTGGACGCGTTGTGCCGCAGCATCGAGATCAATGTGGGAGAGCTGCTGGGCGATAAGGACCTGCCGCCGCCGCTGTCGCCGCAGGAGGGCGTGCTGTTCTAGGTGGCGCAGTGTCTCAGGGATGGGTATTCGTACGGAGGCAGTCCAATTGGGCTGCCCCGAAAAATCAGTTCGTCCCGAAGGCCTGGACCTCCACGCGACGGTCTGGGGCGGAGCACCGTATCAATTCCGCCTTGGACATGGGTCCGCATTGCGATTGCGGCGGGACGGATTTACCCATGCCGCGGGCCTGGATGATATTGGCGTCGACCCCGGCGCGGACGAGTAATGATCGTATGGAAGCCGCGCGCTTTTGTGAGAGCGCCACGTTGTAGCTGTCGCTGCCGATGCTGTCCGTATAGGCAGAGATCTCCACGCGTGTGATGCTCTTGAGGCTGGCCAGTTCGCGCGCCAGATGTTGCAGCTGCTCAAGTCCTTTGGGAGTGATGTCGGCCAGGCTGGAACCATTGAATGCAAACAGCACATCGCCCGAAAGCACCGTGCGCTTCAACAACGTCGGGGGCGAAGCATGGGCGCGTAACGGCGCTGATTCTGTTCGCTCTGCGCAATTCTCGGGCTTCCAATGATAAGAGGCCGCTTTCATGTTGGAATCGAAAAGGACTTTCAACTGGCATGTGGTCACGCCATCCTGGGGCGTGGGACCGGTACGGATCTGTAGCAGGTAGTTCCACTCCCGTACGTTGAAGAACCCTTCATTGAAATGTGGTCGTCCGAGCAGACCGTATAACTGATCCTTGGTCATTCCGGGACCAAGCAGGCGGAGATTCTCCACGTTGGGGTAGGACCCTTCCTTGGGCCAGGCTTTTTCGGGGGCAGGGAAGCGCAGCGCGGCTTCCTGTCCATCGATAGCGGAGGAAGAGGCCGGGGGAGTGTTGGCGCACGCCTGCAAGAGCGCGATGACGGCCGCGGCCAGGCTACGGGCCGCCCATGTTTGGTTGATCTTCATAATCTTCAGCTTGAGGAGAGTCCTGCGGCCTCCGTGGCCGCAGGGACAGGTTGAGGAACGAGTGGATTACCAGTGGAAGCCAACCCCGACCGCGGCGCCGACATTGCCCCGGGTGTTGGTGGTCGCATTCGCCTTGAGTACCCACTTGCCGCTTTCGGACATGCCGGATACCCCGACAGCCAAGCTGCTCTGGCCGCCATAAGTGCCACCGCCGAGCGCGAACATGCCCTTGCCAGGAAGCGTCGCCTGGGGCAGCGCGGCCATGGCCATGGCCGACGCGGTGCCGGCGTTGGCATCGTTACGCAGATTGCGCAGCTTCCCGTTCGTGTAGTTCATGATGTCGTTCTTGGTGTCGTTCAACTGGGACACGTTGACGCCGTCGGTCGGGGCGGTGCCCGCGGCCATGTTCGTGATTTGCCGCTCGCCGCCGGCATAGCCGACCGAGACCGAGTTGTCGCGATTCGTCACCGAATCTGCTCCCAGCGCCACGCTGTTGGCATTCGAGGCCTTGGCGCCCGCGCCCACGGCAACGGAGTTGTTGCCGCTGGCGCTTGCGTTTTGTCCGACCGCGGAGCTCCTCTTGCCGGACGCTCGCGCGCCGCTGCCGGTGGCGGTTGCTCCGGACGCCGATGCCTTGGCATTGGCTCCGACGGCGACGGTCTCTTCCGCGGAGGCAGCCGCGCCATTTCCGATGGCCACGCCATTCTTTCCGGAAACGGCGGCATTGGAGCCGGAGGCAACGCCGTTGGTGCCCGCTTGCACGGTCGCTTTGTCGGCGTCCGTGTTCGTGCCGTCGGCCTTGAAGTAGCGCGAGCCATTGTCCAGGTCGCTGAATGCGTCGATGAACTTGTTCTCGACGTTGCTTACGCGCACATCGATATTGTCGACACGCTGGTTGGTTTCATACAGCTGGCTGCCGTTGACGGCATCTGTGCTGGTATTGGAAACCGCGCCTTGCTTGACATTGGTAATGGTCGTCCCGCCGGTCTTGCCGCCATCGGTCGACTGTGCGCCCTGCAGTGTCACCTGGTCCTTGGGGGAGCCGGCGGCACCGTCGTAGGTCACCGCGCGGTCATTGCCCGAGGGGTTGCTGGAGATCGCGCTGACCGCCGACTTCAGTTGGCTGACGTTCACCGCGTCTGTGTCAGCAGCGCCGGCAGCGACGTTGGTGATGCGGCGCTCCTTGCCGGCCGAACCCACCGACACCTCCCCGATCGGGGTCAAGCCCGCCAGCGTGTAGAGCGCGGTGGGGTTGTAGGCGCTGGCGATCAGGCTGGCGTTGGCGATGCTGTTGGCGCCAAGCGCCACGCTTTGGGAAGAATAGGCCTTTGCGTTGTAGCCGATCGCGACGCTCTCCGTGGCGCTCGCTTGTGCGGCGACGCCAGCGGCCAGCGAGTTGGTCCCGGTGGCGCCGTCGTTCGCGTGGTTGGCACCGACCACGCCACCGTCATTGACGCTGTAGTAACGGGTCTTCGCTGCTTCCAGTTGATCGACGTTGACGGCATCGCCGCCATCGACGCCTGCTGCGACGTTGGTGATCCGCGTGCCGCCGGTCTTGGTGGTCGAGTTGTACGTGTTGCCCGTCAGCGTGATGGTGTTGTGCGTGCTGTTGTCGTACTTGACCGCGTCGGCCGTGGAGTCGACGGCAACCTGCTTCAACTGCGCGACGTTGACGGCGTCGGTGTCCTCGGCGCCGGCCGACAGGCCGGTGATGCGGCGGTTACCCACGTTGACTTCACCGGTGGCGGTGCCGCCCACCAGGTAGGCCTGGTTGCCCAGCGTGGCGCCGGAGGCGCTGGAGCCTGCGCCCAGCGCGACGCTGCCGTCATGGGTGGCGACCGCGCCCATGCCGATGGCGACCGAGTCCTGACCGATGGCCTGGGAGTCGGCGCCGGCGGAGTTGGCGTGGAAGTACTTGGTGCCTTTGTTGTAGATGTTCTCGACGCGGTCACCGATGGTCGTCACATCGCCCGCCACCGTGGTGACGCGGTTATCGATGGACGTGACCTGGTCATTGGTGGCCTTCAATTGGCTGCCATTGACGGCGTCGGTGCTGGTGTCGCTGAGTTCCGCTGCGGCGACGTTGGTGATCTTGTTGGGACCGGTGCCGCCGTGCTTGGCGCTATAGGCGCCCGTGCCGCCGTTGGCGGTCGGGTCCCATTGCAGGGCATCGGTCTCCAGACCAGTGACGCGGTTGTCGACGTTGGTTACACGGTTGTCTACCGTAGTGACGCGGTTGTCGACATTGGAGACCTGGGTATTGGTCTCGTTCAGCTGCGACATGTTGACGGCATCGCTGTCGCCCACGCCGCGAGCGACGTTGGTGATCTTGGTGCCGCCGGTCTTGGTGACCGAGTTGTAGGTATCGCCCGTCATCGTCACGGAGTTGTGCGTGCTGTTGTCGTACTTGACGGCGTCGGCGGTCGCGTCGGTGGCAACCTGCTTCAATTGCGCGACGTTGACGGCGTCCGTGTCCTCGGCGCCGGCCGACAGGCCGGTGATGCGACGGTTGCCCACGTTGACTTCACCGGTGGCGGTGCCGCCCACCAGATAGGCCTGGTTGCCCAGCGTGGCGCCGGAGGCATTGGAGCCCGCGCCCAGGGCGACGCTGCCGTCGTGGGTAGCGACCGCGCCCATGCCGATGGCGACCGAGTCCTGGCCAATGGCCTGGGAGTCGGCGCCGGTGGAGTTGGCGTGGAAGTACTTGGTGCCTTTGTTGTAGATGTTCTCGACGCGGTCACCGATGGTCGTCACATCGCCTTCCACGTTGGTGACGCGGTTGTCGACATTGGAGACCTGGGTGTTGGTCTCGTTCAGCTGCGACATGTTGACGGCGTCGCTGTCGCCCACGCCGCGAGCGACGTTGGTGATCTTGGTGCCGCCGGTCTTGGTGACCGAGTTATAGGTGTCGCCCGTCATCGTCACGGTGTTGTGCGTGCTGTTGTCGTACTTGACGGCGTCGGCGGTCGCGTCGGTGGCAACCTGCTTCAACTGCGCGACGTTGACGGCGTCCGTGTCCTCGGCGCCGGCCGACAGGCCGGTGATGCGACGGTTGCCCACGTTGACTTCACCGGTGGCGGTGCCGCCCACCAGGTAGGCCTGGTTGCCCAGCGTGGCGCCGGAGGCGCTGGAGCCTGCGCCCAGGGCGACGCTGCCGTCGTGGGTGGCGACCGCGCCCATGCCAATGGCGACCGAGTCCTGGCCGATGGCCTGGGAGTCGGCGCCGGTGGAGTTGGCGTGGAAGTACTTGGTGCCGGTGTTGTAGATGTTCTCGACACGGTTGCCGATGGTCGTCACATCGCCTTCCACGGTGGTGACGCGATTGTCGATGGAGGCGACGTTGTCGTTGGTAGCCTTGAGCTGGCTGCCATTGACGGCGTCGGTGCTGGTGTCGCTGAGTTCCGCTGCGGCGACGTTGGTGATCTTGTTGGGACCGGTGCCGCCGTGCTTGGCGCTATAGGCGCCCGTGCCGCCGTTGGCGGCCGGGTCCCACAACAGGGCGTCGTTCTCCAGGCCGGTCACGCGGTTGTCCACGTTGGTTACACGGTTGTCTACCGTAGTGACGCGGTTGTCGACATTGGAGACCTGGGTGTTGGTCTCGTTCAGTTGCGACATATTGACGGCATCGCTGTCGCCCACGCCGCGAGCGACGTTGGTGATCTTGGTGCCACCAGTCTTGGTGACCGAGTTATAGGTGTCGCCCGTCATCGTCACGGTGTTGTGCGTGCTGTTGTCGTACTTGACGGCGTCGGCGGTCGCGTCGGTGGCAGCCTGCTTCAACTGCGCGACGTTGACGGCGTCGGTGTCCTCGGCGCCGGCCGACAGGCCGGTGATGCGACGGTTGCCCACGTTGACTTCACCGGTGGCGGTGCCGCCCACCAGGTAGGCCTGGTTGCCCAGCGTGGCGCCGGAGGCATTGGAGCCCGCGCCCACGGCGACGCTGCCGTCGTGGGTGGCGACCGCGCCCATGCCGATGGCGACCGAGTCCTGGCCGATGGCCTGGGAGTCGGCGCCGGTGGAGTTGGCGTGGAAGTACTTGGTGCCGGTGTTGTAGATGTTCTCGACACGGTTGCCGATGGTCGTCACATCGCCTTCCACGGTGGTGACGCGGTTATCGATGGAGGCGACGTTGTCGTTGGTGGCCTTGAGCTGGCTGCCATTGACGGCGTCGGTGCTGGTGTCGCTGAGTTCCGCTGCGGCGACGTTGGTGATCTTGTTGGGACCGGTGCCGCCGTGTTTGGCGCTATAGGCGCCCGTGCCGCCGTTGGCGGTCGGGTCCCACAACAGGGCGTCGTTCTCCAGGCCGGTCACGCGGTTGTCCACGTTGGTGACGCGGTTGTCGACATTGGAGACCTGGGTGTTGGTCTCGTTCAGCTGCGACATGTTGACGGCATCGCTGTCGCCCACGCCGCGAGCGACGTTGGTGATCTTGGTGCCGCCGGTCTTGGTGACCGAGTTATAGGTGTCGCCCGTCATCGTCACGGAGTTGTGCGTGCTGTTGTCGTACTTGACGGCGTCGGCGGTCGACGCCTTCAGTTGCGCGACGTTGACGGCATCCGTGTCTTCCGTGCCGGCGGCCAGGCCATTGATCTGCCGGGTCTTGCCGCTGGCGGCGTTACCCAGGCTCAAGGCGCCCAGCGTGCTCTTCCAGGCGGCGCTGGCGTTGGTGGAAGCTGTGCCCGTGCGAGGATCGTAGCCCGAGACGGAAGCGCCGGTCGTTGCCTGCGAGCCCGAGCCCAGCGCGATGCCGTCGCTGACCGAGGCCACCGCGCCATTACCCAGCGCAAGGGAGTTGGCTGCGGAAGTCGTCGCTCCGGTGCCGATGGCAATGGCGTTGAATGCGCCGGTCTGGGCTTTTGCCCCTTGACCTATCGCCGTCGAGCCGGTCGCCGAAGTCGCAGCCTGATAGCCGATTGCTGTGGAATTGTCGCCAGCAGCATTGGCGGCGTTGCCCAAGGCTACCGCGCTACCCTTGGACGCGTTGGCATTCAAACCCAAAGCCGTGCTCGAGGGTCCGCTTGCCGTCGCCTTGTGGCCGAACGCAGAAGCTGCGTCGCCGCTTGCCGTGGCGTTAGCGCCTACCGCCGTGGAGTTCGCGTTCTTCGCTACGGAAGAAAAGCCGATGGCGACAGCATGGTCGTTGGAGGCGTTGGCATTCAATCCGATGGCGATCATGTCGGTATGGGCGGCATTGGCGCTCGCCGCAGTCGCGTTATGACCGATGGCTACTGCGTCATTGTTCGAGGCCTTCGACAACTCACCCATTGCAAGGGCGCTCCGTCCGCTCGCGGTTGCGCCGACTCCGCCGGCCAGCGCGTTGATGCCGGTTGCTCCATCGTTGTTGTAGTTTCCGCCGGCAACGCCCGCATCGTTCACACTGTAGTAGTGCGTTTGAGAGTTGGAGACAGCGCCCTTCAACTGGGCGACGTTTACCGCATCGCTGTCGGCCGTGCCCCCGGCCACGCCGGTGATCTGGCGATACAGGCCGTTCGTGGAGTCTCCTACCGAAACAGCGCCGCTTGTGCTCGTCGTCGCAGTGATGGAACTGGCTTGAGTCGCAGATGCACTGGGCGGAACAAACGGCGCGGCAGCGGCGGCCGTACTCGACACCGAATCGTTACCCAGGGCGACGCCGCCGGGCACTGTAACGCTGGCTCCAGGACCGGCCGCCAGGGACTTGTAGCCTGAGGCAGAAGCGCTGGTGCCAATGGCGATGGCGTATGTGTCGGTGGCGCTGGCGTCCTTGCCCATGGCCACCGAACCTTCGGCGCTTGCATTGGCGTGGGGACCGACGGCGGTGGCAGAGTAAGCTCCCGCCGAGGAAAAGTAGCCCACTGCGGAAGAGGAAGTGCCGGTCGCCTGGGCGCCTTCGCCTACGGCCGTGGCGTTACTGTCCGCCACGGCTACCGCACCTAAGGCTGTGCCATAGTAGGCGGCACGCGCACCAAGTCCGATGGCGGTCGATCCTTCTCCATTGGCGTTGGTGCCCCGTCCGACGGCGGTGCTCCAGAATCCGGATCCTAAAGAGCCGTCGCCTATGGCGACGGCGGATACATTGGTGGCTTGCGCCGCCGATCCCAAGGCAATTGAATTGATGCCGGACGCATACGCGCTTTCGCCAAATGCGGAAGATTGGCCACCGACGGCCCGCGCTCCCGTTCCTACGGCCACGTCATAGGCGAGCTCGGCAACGCTTTGGAATCCCAACGCGGTGCTGCCATAGCCGGATGACCGGGCCTGCGTGCCGATGGCGATGCTGAACTCTCCAGATGCCATGGGAGACGCGGTAGGGTCACCGCTATTCGAGAACGACCGAGATCCAATCGCAATGCTGCTGCCACCGGAAGCAGTGGCGCCGTGGCCGACCGCGACGTCTTCATCGCCAGATGCGGTGGCGGCGATGCCTGCGGCCAACGCGTTGGTGCCAGTGGCGCCGTCGTTCGCGTAGTTCGCCGCCGGCGTGCCGCCGTCATTGACGCCGTAGTAATGTGTTTGGGCGGACGCTGCCGATGCGACGAGCGCGCCCGCGATGGCGATGAGTGCACGTGACGAGCGCTTCTTCTTGCCCTTCGCCAGTTCGGACGCCACGACCCATTTTCCGGTGGCCTCGTTAAATATGCACTTATAGACCTTGTTCATGATCAACTCTCAGTACAGTGGACAAGCAAAATAAAAAATGCGTGCTCTCGTCTTTGCATCGGGCGCTAATGCACGGTCTTTCGCGCCTTGATACAAGGATGAAGCGGTCCAGGAATCCTGAGGTTGGGAAATGGGCGAATGCGGATACGGAAAATTCCGAACGTGCCCAGTGACACTATGACGGTGGGACCTACGCGCCCAGGTTTGCCGGCGCGTCAGCCCGGCGTGCGGGGGCGGCGTTTGGGGCGGCGGCTGAGCTTTCCAAGATGGCGTGGCTATTCGTCTTCACGGCGATAGGCGGCCGCAAGCATTTCTGCCTTCAGCAGCAGGTCTGGCCCCACGCGCAGCGCTTTTGCCAAAGGGCCGACGGTCCATTCGCACAAGGCCACCTCTCCACTGTCCAATGCCAGCAAGGTGGGAAGGCGCAGATTGGTGCGCGCCTGTGTCGTTGCCATGGATAGCCCGCGATGGGTGCGCCAGGCGCGCATCGCGCTGACGCGGTGCGTGTCTATCAAGGCCTGCACCGGCTCCGGAAGGTATATCTCGTGCCTGGGTAAGGGGTGAGGCGACTCCGACGTCAGAACATTGAGTCGACGTGTGGGCTGCGGCGGGATGTAAGTACTTTGGGCGCGTCTGATCGGCCGGGCAGGCGTGAATAGCATCATGGTCTCGGAAGAGGCATCCATCGGGCACGGCCACGAGGATTTGCAGGCAGGGGGAGCCGCCGCCGGTCATCGTCGGTGTGTCTCCATGTGCGTAAAAGAATGCATGGGTTGCATCAATCCGAAAACGGGAAAATTCCGCAAGTCGCCCAGGAAATTTCCGAACGTGAGTGTCGACGCGCGAGGGAAAGCCTCGGGCGACTAAGAACTTTCCACAAAACATGAGGAAATTTCCACAGCAGGATGCGACGCGAGTTGTTGCAGACTTCAACGAGGCCGGATGCGGTGTCTGGCAGTCTGCCAAGGCGGCGATGGAAGGAGCTGATCAGATGATGGCGCGCGCATTGATAATCTCGGACAGGCTGTCCACCTACGACTGCTTTCGGCGGACGCTGAACCAGTATCCGGAGCTCTCGATATGGGTGTTGGATGCGTCCGACCTGCGCTTTTTTGAGCTGGAGAAGCACGCTGACGCGCCAGAGCTTGTCATCCTGGACGTGTTGGCCAGTCCAACCAAATGCCTGGCCGCGACGGCGAGAGTGCGGGCCTTGTTTCCCGGGGCAAAAATCGCGGTCAGGGCGCTTGCCTTATGGGAGCGATTCCTGCCGCTGATTCTGCAGGCGGGCGCCCATGGCATTATCGATGGATACACCTATCACAGCAGGCATGCGATGTCGATGTTGATAGATTCGATGATGGCGGGGAACATCATCTACCGAGCCCGCGGTTCAGACTGAACTTGCCGCGGCGTCCAATCCGTTGCTTTCGCCAGGAAGGTGGCCGCGTTGGCCGCGCCGATCCCGCGGAAGCGTCAGGAGCGCTTCCAGGGACATGGGGCGGCCGAGGTAGTAGCCCTGCCCGTGGCGGCAGCCTAGCTGGTATAGCGCGCGCAGTTCGGTTTCCGTGGAAATGCCTTCCGCCACGACGCGCCAACCCATTTCCTTGGCCAGGCACAACGCGAAGCGTACCGACTGGCGGGCAATGGAGTTGTCCCCGATTTGAGCGGCGAATACGCGATCCAGCTTCAGCTCGTCTATGTCCAGATCGAGAAGCAGGTCCAGATTGGCATAACCCACCCCGAAATCGTCAATGCTGACTTTGAAGCCGCATTGCCTCAAGCGGCTCACTGCGGCCTTGAGTGCCTTGATGTCCGTGACGGGCGCATCTTCGGTCAGTTCGACCTTGACCAGCGCCGGGGCGACGCGTCTGCGCAATGCCGTTGATCTCAGGAATTCGATGTTTTCCTGCGTCGACAGGGTCGCGGCGCAGGCATTGATGGCCAGCGGCAATGGTTTGCCCGCGAGAGTCAGCGCGGCACTGGCCGCCAGCGCAAGTTCCGCCACGCGCCTGAACAGGGGGCCTTGCAGGCCCAGGCCCAGAATCCCGCCAATGAAGCGGCCCGCGGGCAGTACGCCCCAGACGGGATGATTCCAGCGAGCAAGCGCTTCCGCGGACTCGATACGGCCTGTCTTCAGATTCACTTGCGGCTGGAACACGAGCTGGAGCTGCGAAGGATCCCGCAGCATTTCAACGACTTCGTGCTCATGGAACTGAATGAGCTGAGCCGAATTTTCCTGGCACCTCATGGCGCGAGCTTCCTGGTTATGGTCCAGACAACATGCTTGCAAGGCTAGCAACTCCGGTACGCGCGAAGCGTAGGAAATTTCACATTTGGAAGTTGCCTCGACCGTAGGAAATTTCCGCGGAAGGTTCCGAATTTTCGACAGTCCGGGGTGCTGAAGAACCCTTAGATTGCGTCCGTGCGCAAGCCATTCTCTGGTGTCCCGTCATGGATCCGGCCTCACTTGTTCGTTCCTGTCGTCCTACTTCCAGCATACGGTTGCGATTGGGCCGCAACACGATGTCGTGCGCCACAGCCGCATTCGGCGTCGCAGTGGCTGGGTTTCCCGGTTTCTCCGAGCCCATTGCCGACCTGTGGGCGAAGCTCGCATCCCTGGCCTGTGTCATGGGGGTTGTCGCGGCGTTGCTGGCATTGATCCTGCTGGCCCGCAAGAGCCGGCAGCATCTGCGCTCCGAAGAGCGCTTGAAGGACTTGCTGGCGTTTCAGACGGGGGTGCTCGATGCCATTCCGCAGCCTATCGTGCTGCGGGACAAGGACCTTAACCTGCTTGCGTGCAATAGCGCATATGAGAAGCTCCTGAAGCGGTCGCGGGCATCGCTGAGAAATACCTCGGTCAGTCGGGCTGCGCAGATGTTGGTCTGCGATCTGGAATTGGCTCAGATAGAAAAGGATTACCGCGAAGTCATGGCGACGGGCATCGCATTGAGCACGGACCGCGAGTTCCACGTGCACGGCCGGGAAATGACGGTGCAGCACTGGATGGAGCCCCTGCGCAATGCTCGTGGCGCGGTGACTGGCGTGGTGGCTGGGTGGATGGACATTACCCACCGCCAGCGCGTCCTGAAGGAATTGGCAATCGCCAAAGACCGGGCGGAGGGAGCCGACAGGGCCAAGACCACTTTTCTCGCTTCCGTCAGCCATGAGATTCGCACGCCCATGAATGCGATCATGGGCGTGCTGGAACTGACGCTGTCTCACCCGGACTTGCCGAGCGAGGACCGGACGCAGTTGGGCACGGCCTACAACGCATCCAAATCTCTGCTTACCCTGATAGACGACCTGCTCGACCTGTCCAAGATGGAGGCTGGCAAGTTCCAGTTGTCTCCCAGGCCCACCGAGCTTGTCGAGCTGGTTGAAGAGGTAGTGAACGTATTCCGACCCATCGCGGAAGGTAAGGGCCTGGACCTTGTCCTGACCGTCGATATGCCAGAGGGCAGCACAGGCGCCTACTATGTGGACCCCTTGCGGCTCAAGCAGGTCATGAATAACTTCGTGTCGAATGCGATCCGGTTCACGAGCCATGGCGTGGTCCGGGTGCACGTGCAGGCCGATGCGCGGGAAGAAGACCTCCAGTGGGTTTCGTTGAAGGTCGTCGACACCGGCGTGGGCATTCCTGCCCAGGCGCTGGGCACGTTGCTGCAACCTTTCGTCCAGGTCGCCGAAACCCTGCCGAGGTTGGACCGTGGGACGGGACTTGGACTTTCCATATGCGACAGGCTGGTCCGGAAGATGGGCGGCCAGATTGTCATAGAAAGCGAACTTGGCATGGGTACGAGCATCACCGCACGCGTGCCGCTGCGTATTGCTCCACCGCTTGCGGAGCAGCCTGCGCGACCTGAAGTGTTCGAACTGACGGCACCCGCGGGCGTGGCGCTGAATGTGCTGGTGGTGGATGATCAGCCTTCCAATGTGCTGCTGTTGCAGCGTCAGTTGCAGAAACTGGGGCATCGGGTTGCCTGCGCCTCCAACGGTGCCGAGGCGCTCAAGCTGGTGGAGGAGCAGCGTTTCGACGTTGTGGTGTGCGACTGCGCCATGCCCGTGATGGACGGCTATGCCTTTGCTCGCACGCTGCGGCAACGTGGCGATGCGAGCGCTACATTGCCGATCCTGGGCTACACCGCAGGCGCCCACGAGGCGGAGATCGAGCGGGCCAAGGCGGCGGGCATGGACCAGATTCTGATCAAGCCAGTGAGCTTGGGCTCGTTGGGGCGCGCGATCGATGAGGTTGTGCGCCTGACTCCGAATAGCCGGGACGACGGCGCGGGAGCAGGCGTCAGCGCCGAGGTTTGAGATTGCCAGCCAAGCGCGGCAGAGCGGCAAGCTGGAGATCAGCGCGCCTGCTGCAGGCGATGCAGCTGGTCGCAGAGCCGTTGCAGCGAAGGTTCAAACAGGGTGTTAAGCCGCTCTACCTGCGCGCCGTCGCCATTCCGGGTGACGGCCTCGACATGTTCACATAGCTGGGTCAGCGACGCGCACCCGGCCAGCCGCGCCGTGCCCTTGATGCGGTGCGCCAGCGTGCCGGCGCCAGTCCAGTCCTGGTCCGCGCAGCACACGCGATAGGCAGCCAGGTCGGCGAGCCCGGTGTCGGTCAGGCTGTCGATCAGCTCGGCCACCACGGCGGAGTCACCGTCAACCAGACCGTGGAGCACACTGGGAATGGCCGCGCATTCGGAATCCTCCGGCAAGCAATAGCCGGCGTTCAGTAGGGCTTGCAGGAGGTCGGACTCGGTGGTGGAGCTTGCGGGGTGCGATTCGATGTCGGGGATGGCGTTGCCCAGGGGCGAAACGCGAAGATGTATTGGCGCGGCCCTGACCGCTGCGGGCAGCCTAGCCGCTGACGCCCGAGGCAAGCCCAGGTCCCATACGACCACGCGGGGCGAGGCAGGGTAACCGGACAACTCCGCCGCGTCCGAGCAAGTATCGACCACTAAGCCCAGTCCTTCCAGGCGGGTACTCAATTCGTGCAACCTTGCAGGATCAGGTCCGAGAACGAGGGCGAGGTTCATCCCATACTTCCTGAGACAACCACGGTATTCAGTGGGAAATTCCGCACTGGCGGGCGAAGTCGATCAATTCAAGCAGTGTTTGTACCTTCAGTTTTTCCATGATGCGTGTCTTGTGCGTGCTGACGGTTTTGTTGCTGATGAAAAGCGCTTCGCCGATTTCCTTGTTGGACATACCGCGCGCCAGCATTTGCATGATGACGATCTCCTTGTCCGACAGGCGGCTCAGGCGGTCCACGTTATCCGTTGCGCCAGGCTGGCGTGAAGTGTGTTGCGCCTCGGTGTTCGGAAACACGGTGTAGCCTGCCAGGACGGCTTCGACGCAGCGAAGAATCTCGGATATCTCTTGCGATTTGCTGACATAGCCGTTGGCGCCGGCAAGCTTCACGCGAGGCGAAAAAACGGACTGATCCTGTCCCGACACCACCAGGATGCGGATGTCCGGCTGGATCGATTTGATGCGCGGAATCACGTCCAGTCCATTGATCTTCGGGATGTCTATGTCCAGGATGACCAGGCCGGGGTGGCTGTCCTTGACGGTCTGTATCGTGGACTGGCCATTGTCGGCTTCCAGTATGCCTGTCACGCCCAGCACCTGCGTCAGGTGCGTCTTCAAGACGAGGCGCAAAGAAGGGTGGTCGTCTACGACGAGTACAGTGGTCAAGTGCGACTCCGTTCGGTAAGGGGCTGGTGTCGAAAAGGCCGGATCGTCCGGCCCGGGTCAGCGGGATTCATTGGTCCACCTCCCTATGCACTCGCGCAGCGTGGAAAGGTTGACGGGCTTGACCAGGAAGTCATTGAGCCCAGCTTGCCGCAAGCGCTCCACGTATTCGCTCTGGACGTCGGCGCTCAAGCCGACAACGGGCAGGGCGCGGATGCGGGCATCTTCGTGGTCGCGAACGCGACGGGTCAGTTCAAAGCCGTCCATGTCGGGCATATGGCAATCCGTCAGCATCAACGCATATTGCACACGTTCCAGCTGATTCAACGCCTGCCTGCCGTCTGCGACCACATCCGCAGGCCATCCTAGCTTGTCCACCATGTTTCGAATCACTATCTGATAAGGCAAATGGTCTTCTACGATCAGTATCCGCCTCGTTTCTGGATCGGCGCCATTTTCCCGTAGCGGGACAGAGGGTTTGGTAACAGGATGCTCCGTCTGCAACGCGCCAAGACAGGCTTGCAATAGTTCGCCAAATCGCACGGGCCCGCCTGCGACGACGAGCGCCGGCGGCGTTCCTGGCGGCAGGTTTTCGGGCGAATATCCGTCGGGGGCGAAATACAGGGTGGCGGGCAGCGGAGCCGGCCCCGGCTGCGGCAATTCGACGATGTGGAGATCGGACGGACTGGGAGGCTCGACCGGCCGCATGCCCAGTGTTTGGGCATATGCCTGGAGGGCCGCGTCGTCCGCCGCGCGGTGCACGTCTATGCGGATGCGCTTGCCCGTCAATATGGAATCTGGCGGGGTGAGCCGCAGTACATGCAGGGGCAAGGTGACGTCGAAGCGGCTGCCGACGCCTTCAGTGCTTTGCACCTGGATGCTCCCACCCATCAGCCGGCTCAGGCGCGAACAGATGGCCAGCCCCAGCCCGCTGCCTCCATATTGGCGCACTGTCGATGCATCCGCCTGCGAAAAGGGGCGGAACAGGCGGCTCTGCGCTTCGGCTGAAATCCCGATGCCGGTATCGGACACCGAAACGAGGATAGTCTGGACGGACGCGCCGGCCGCAGGGGCGTTGGGTGCCGCCTTCACGGTGACATTGATCCCGCCGCTTACGGTGAACTTGATCGCATTGCCGATCAGGTTCAAGAGGATCTGCTTCACGCGTACGGGGTCTCCCTGGTACTGCGCGGCCACCTCGGGCGCGACGCACACGTCCAGCGTCAAACCCTTCTCCCGCGCCTTGGCCGAGAAGATGTGGGTCACCTGGTCCAGGACGTCCCGCACGCTGTACGGTATCGATTCCACCGGCACCGGCCCGTCCTCCAGGCGCGAGAAGTCGAGGATATCGCCGAGAATTTCGATCAGGAGCCGGGAAGCACTGTCCGCCAGATCGACCTGTTGGCGCTGGTAGTCGTCCATGGGGGTGTCGCGCAACAGCTCCAGCGCGCCCAGCGTCGTTGCCAATGGCGTGCGGATTTCGTGGCTCATCGCGGCAAGAAAGCGGGACTTGGCCTGGGCGTTTGCATCGGCTTCGGCCTTGGCGCGACTGAGCGCTTCCGCATCACGATGCTCTTGCGTGACGTCCATCAGATACCCATTCCAGAGGACCGAACCGTCCGGCAGGCGCCGGGGCAGGGCGGTGCCGATCCTTACCCATCCGTCGTCGTTCGCGCGATGCGTTTCCAGGTCGATCTGTATCGGTCCACCGCTATCGCGGGATGCGTCCGCCGCTGCGTGGGCTGCCGGCCAGTGGGCTTCCAGTACGCTGGGCAGGTTTCCCCCGCTGGACCGTTCGAGGATTTCGCGAGACGACTGGCGCAGGAATTTCTCTGTTTGCCCCACCAGATACGGGACCCAGCGATGGCCGCCGGGCTCCTCCCGAATCCGAAAAAACGCCATGGGCAGGGTTTGCGTCAAGTCTTCCACGGTGTCTTTGATTTCGCGGGCTTCGCGTTCTGCTGCAAGGCGCGCGCTGACATCGACCAGGGCGACCAGGGCCCCGCGAGGAGTGCCGTCATCGCCGTGAAAGGGCTGTACGATCAACATGCCCTCGATGGCCCGCCCGTTGGCGGCGCGCACCTCGATGACCTCGGTGATTGCCTGGTCCGCCACGACACATTGGGCAGCGAACGCTTCTAATTGGGCACCCAGCGACCCGGCGACGCCTTGCAGGGATCCAGCCTTTGCTCCGATCAGCCGGCTGCGGTCCAGCCCCACCATTTCCTCGAAAGCCTGGTTCACACTCAGATAGCGGTTCATTCCATCCAAGGCGGCGATCAGCGTGGGGGTGGCGTCCAGTAGACGCGCCTGCATCTTGTGGGATGCCCGGGCCTCCTGGACATCGGCGCGCAGGCGCCGCGCTTCGGCCCGCACCCCCCGCGCGACATGCAGCAAGACCAGTATGGCGGCGAAAAGCAAGAGGGCGATGCCGCTCAGGAACGCTTCCATATAGGTCGACATGGACTTCGGGTTCTCCGAAAGGGAGCCGGCCTGTTGCCCGCTGCCGCCCACGGGTTTGCAAGCCCTGCGAATTGTGTCACTACATCACCAAGGTGCAATATTTGCACAAGGATTGTGTAACAACAATTGTCCGGCGGGGCTGCGGCTTGAAAGCGGCCCATTTCCAGGGCACGGATCCGTGCCTTGCCGACCTGGGCAGCGTCACGGTATACGACCTTACCAGCGCGCTGAAAGGTTAGGTGATCTCCACGGAGCAGGCCGGGCGACCGATCGAGTTTTTGGGCGTGCGCGTGATGTAGAGGTACAGGCGCTGCCGGAGGAATGCGCCGGGCGGAGAGCCCGGCGCGCCGAGTTTATCCGCGGATGAACTTCAGAAGGTCTGCGTTCACGACATCAGCGTTCACGGTGAGCATTCCGTGCGAGAAGCCAGGATAGATAATCAATGTGCTGTTTCGCAGAAGCTTGTCTTGCATGACGGCCGCGCATTGATAGGGAACGATCTGATCGTCATCGCCCTGCATCACCAGGGTCGGGACGGTGATCGCCTTCAAATCCTCGGTCTGGTCGGTTTCGGAGAAGGCTTTGATGCCTTCGTAATGCGCCTTGGCGCTGCCCATCATGCCTTGACGCCACCAATTCTCGATCACGCCTTGCGATGGCTGGGCGCCGGAACGGTTGTACCCGTAGAAAGGGCCTGCCGGTACATCGCGGAAGAACTGTGCCCGGTTCGCCGCGAGCGCGGCGCGAAATCCGTCGAACACCTCAAGCGGCGTGCCGTTCGGGTTGGCGTCGGTCTTGACCATCAGAGGCGGCACGGCGCTGACGAGAACGGCCTTGGCGACACGCCCTTGCGGCTGGCCGTGCTGCGCGACGTAGCGGGCGACTTGGCCGCCACCGGTCGAGTGACCGATATGGATAGCATTGCGGAGGTCGAGATGTTCGGCGACCGCCGAGGCATCGGCGGCATAGTGGTCCATGTCGTGGCCTTCGCTGACCTGCGATGAGCGGCCATGCCCGCGTCGATCGTGGGCGACGACGCGGAAGCCTTCCTTGAGGAAGAACAGCATCTGGTTGTCCCAGTCATCGGCGCTGAGCGGCCAGCCATGATGAAAATGAATAGGCTGCGCGTCTTTGGGGCCCCAATCCTTATAAAAGATCTCGGTTCCATCCTTCGTAGTTACGTATGCCATGGTGTCGTTTCCTTTGTTGGCTGGGCAACCGGGCAAGGTGGACTCTTGCGGAAGGCAGAGTCTGCAACGATCGCGTCAAACACGATATCACCTGCGCATTCTCGTGATGGTGTCGAATCGCAAGAGGGTTCCGTACTCCAAGGCGGTCGAGCAGCTGGCAGACGACAAAGGCGCGCTTTATTCCTCGTACCAAGGGTTTTCCCTCATCCTATTTCCTCTTGCGGAAAATCAATATCCTATAGGACACTTCGTGTCATGATGGTGCCGATCGGCGGCGCCCGTAGGGGGATGACATGAAGATTTCGGGAATTGCCGGCTCGCTGGCATTGGTTGCCGCGATGGCGGGAAGTGGCGCACAGGCGGCGTATCCGGACCGGCCGATACGGCTGGTGGTGCCTTTTGGCGCGGGCGGGATCACGGACATCGTGGCGCGCCAGGTGGGCAAGGGCATGGGCGACGTGCTGGGGCAGGGTATCGTGATCGAGAACCGGCCGGGCGCGGGCGGCGTGATTGCGGCGCAGGTGGCGGCGACCGCGCCGGCCGACGGCTATACGATCTTCATGGGCACGGTGGGCACGCAAGTGGTCAACCCGCTGATCTACAGCAAGCTCAGCTACGACGCGGACAAGTTCGCGCCGGTGGGCATGGTGTCGGGGTCGCCGTATCTGCTTGCGGTTCGGGCGGGCGTGCCGGCGAAGACGTTCGGGGAGTTCGTGGCCTACGCCAAGGCCAACCCGGCCAAGCTGAATTTCGGTTCGGCGGGCAACGCGAGTTCGCCGCATCTGGGCCTGGAGTTGCTGAAGCTGACGGCAGGGCTGGACATCGTGCACGTGCCGTTCAAGAGCGGCAGCGAGGCCGTCAACGCCGCCATCGGCGAGCAGGTCGACGTGGTGATGGATGCCAGTCCCGTGATCATGCCGCATGCGGCATCGGGCAAACTGCGTGCCCTGACGGTGGCTGCCGACAAGCGCCTGCCTTCGGCGCCGGACGTCCCCGCCAGCAGCGAGGTGGGCGATGCGGCGCTGCAGATCAGTTCGTGGAATGCGTTCTTCGCGCCTGCGGGCACGCCGCCTGAAGTGCTGGAAAAGCTGAATGCGGCGCTGCAGAAGACTCTGGCCTCGCCGGAATTGAAGGAACGGCTCGCATCCCAGGGGACGCAGCTGTACACGGGCAAGCCGGATGAGTATCAGCGCTTCATCGCCGGCGAGAAAGCCAAGTGGACCGAGATTGTGAAGCGCGCCAACATCAAGATGGATTGACGATGAACCAGATACCGCATCCTCTCGCGGGCAAGCCGCTGGAACTGGCAGATACGCTGCGTTCGGGCAATGCCTGGAAGATCCGGCTGGCCTGCGGTTACATGGGCCTTGCCGTGACGCGGCGCACTTTCGATATCGTGCAGGGTGACCTGGAGACCGAGGCGTTTGCGCGCATCAATCCATGGCGGCAGGTGCCTGCCCTCTTGACGCCGGAGGGCCAGTGGCTGGCCGAGTCTCAAGCCATCCTCTGGTATCTGGGAACGGACACGCCCTGGCTGCCCGCCGGCCGCCTGGAGCAGGCACAGGTCAGCAGTTGGCTGAGCTTCGAGCAGACCCAGCATATGCACGCCTTCGCGCAGCCGCGGCTGCTGATCCACTTGCGCCGCACGGCGCAGGTTGACGATCCCGCCATGCGGGCGTGGCGCGAGATCGGCATGAAGGCGGCGGCGCTGATGGACGCGCATCTGGCTGGACGCAGCTATCTGGTGGGAACCACGCCAACCATCGCCGACATCGCGCTGTATCCATACACGAGCATGGCGGCCGAGGGCGGCTACGACCTGTCCGGCTTTGCCCACATCAACGCCTGGCTGGCGCGCATGCGCGCCTTGCCCGGTTTTACGCCGCTGATTGAAGCGGCATGACACAGACACAATCTTGGGAGTGACCACAATGGCCGATACGATGCACCTGGGCAAGGACGAACTGATCGCGCGGGCGAAAGCCGAAATGCAGCGCCAATTCGAGACGCCGGAATGGAGCTTGCGCGAACGCCTGGCGCTGACCTGCCGCATCCTCTTCGACGGGGGGCATGATTCCGGGCTGGCCGGGCAGATCACGGCCCGCGCGCCGGAACCGGACCGCTACTTCACGCAGCGCCTGGGACTGGGCTTTGACGAGATCACGGCCAGCAACCTGTTGCTGGTGGACGAGGACCTGCGCGTGCAGGAAGGCGGTGGCATGCCGAATCCGGCCAATCGCTTCCATTCGTGGATCTATCGCGCGCGTCCCGACGTGAACTGCATCATCCATACCCATCCGCTGCACGCCGCGTCGCTGTCGATGCTGGAGGTGCCGCTGGAAATCTCTCATATGGACAACTGCCCGCTGTATGACGATGTGGCTTTCCTGAAGGACTGGCCCGGCGTGCCGGTGGGCAACGAGGAAGGCGAGATCATTTCCGCTGCGTTGGGCTCCAAGCGTGCCATCCTGCTGTCGCACCACGGCATGTTGATCGCGGCGGGGTCGGTGGAAGAGGCCTGCGTGCTGGCCCTGCAGTTCGAGCGGGCCGCGCGCATGCAATTGCTGGCCATGGCCGCCGGCAAGATCCAGCCCATCCCCCCGGCGCTGGGCCGCGAGGCGCATGACTGGATCCTGACGCCCAAGCGGTCGCAGGTCGGTTTTTCGTATTACGCGCGGCGCGCACTGCGGGCGCACCCCGACGTGCTGGCTTGAGGGCGGCAGGGCGCGGGGCCGGCTCGACGGCGGAGCCGGATTAGGGCATGCTTACCGGTCGTATTCCGCGACCGTATCGCAACCCCGCCCATGATAGACCTGCCGCACCGCCTGCGCGCCTTGCGCCGCCAGCAAACCTTGTCCCTGGAACAGCTGGCGCAGCGCACGGGCCTGACCAAAAGCTACCTCTCCAAACTGGAGCGGGGCTTGAGCGAACCCTCCATTTCCACCGTGCTGCGGCTGGCGGAAGCCTACGGCCTGGGGGTCTCGGAACTGGTGGGCTCGGATGACGCCGCGCAAGAAGAAGTGGTCAGCGTGGTCAGGGTGGCGGACCGCGAAGCGCTGCAACGCCGGGGCCTGGGCAGCGAGTATCACTACGAGTCGCTGGCCGGGCGCCGCAAGGTCAAGGCGATGGAGCCCTTTGTGGTGCATCCGCCTCGCGATTTTCCCGACGCGACCGCGGTGTTTCCGCACCCCGGCGAGGAATTCCTGTTGGTGCTCAAAGGCGCCATCGAAGTCCAGGTGGGCGAACGTCAATTCCGCCTGGAAACTGGGGATTCCGTCTATTTCGATTCCGAACTGCCGCACCGCATGCGCACCGTCAGCCGGGCCTTGGCCGAAGTGCTGGTGGTGGCTGCGCACTGAGCGCGACGCCGGACTCTCCCTCTATCCGCATACAGGAACTGCCATGAAGAATGATCAATCGCGGCTCGTCCGCATCGACGCCGGTCCCATGAAGAATCCCGTGCCCGGCAAGCCGCGCCGCCCGATTTCAGGCGATGCGGCGTTCCGCACCGTGACCGCCTTTGAAGGCAACGGCGGGAAGGCCGAGGCTGGCGTGTGGGAAAGCACGGCTGGCGTGTTCCAGTCCAACACCACGGGCTATATCGAATTCGGCTACATCGTCGAGGGCTCGGCGCGCCTGGTCGATCCGGACGGCACCGTGCACGAACTGACCGTGGGCGAGGCCTTCGTCATGCCCGAAGGCTATACCGGACGCTGGGAAGTGGACCAGTTCGTCAAGAAGATCTATTTCATCACCCGCATGTAGGCTGGCGCGAGCCGCGGTCCTCCAGGAGCATAGCCCCATGAGCGCAATCCCCGCCGTTACCGCGCAGGTGGATATCGTTTCCGTCCAATCCCAGGTTGTGTATGGCTGCGTCGGCAACAACGCCGCCATGCCGGTTTTCCGCAAAGCGGGCCTGCGCGCGATCGCGGTGCCTACGGTCATCCTGAGCAACACGCCCCACTATCCGACCTTGCACGGCGGCGCGGTGCCGCTGGATTGGTTCGAAGGGCTGTTGCAAGGTCTGGACGAGCGTGGCGTTACCCGCAGGGCGCGCGCGGTGGTCTGCGGTTACCTGGGCCAGCCCGGGCAGGCCGGGCTGCTGGCCGGCTGGCTGCCGGCGCTGCGAGCCTCGCGCCCGGACCTGAAAGTGCACATCGATCCCGTCATGGGCGACCGCAACGACGGCCTGTACGTGAACGAGGGGTTGGTCCAACAGTACCGCGATCTGCTGGTGCCTTTGGCCGACGGCATGACGCCGAACCACTTCGAACTGGAACTGCTGGTAGGAAGAGCCTTGTCGTCGATCGAAGAAGTGGTGGCCGCCGCCCGCGAGTTGATTGCGCGCGGTCCGGACTGGATCGTGGTGACCAGCGCCGCGCCCATGGCCGCGGCAGCCGGCACGTTGCAATTGGCGGTCGTGACGCGGGATGAGGCCACGGTCGTGACGCACCCGGAGATCGCCATCCCGCCTTCGGTGCATGGCACGGGCGACGTGTTCATGGCCGGCGTGACGGCGCGGCTGTTGACGGGGCAGTATCTGGTCGAAGCAGTGCGTTCGGCCGCGGCCCAGGTCACGGCGGCGCTGGAACGCACGCGCGAGCTGGGCTGGGAAGAATTGGCGGTGGAAGGCTAGGGGCGGGACTTGCCGCCCCTTATGCCTGAGGCAGGCCCTGAAGGCAGGCCCGGTGGGTCTTAGGGCACCAGCGACAGGCCGACCCGGAACTGCGATTCGTTGCGCTGGTTGTAGCCGAGCAGCGTTTCGCCGTAGCCGTTGAAGTATTGCAGATGCAGATAGCCGTTCATGTTCAGCCACGTGCGTTGCAGCGGCCACGCGAAATCCAGCTGGGTGGTGCGGCGCTTCTGGTCGCCCTGGCGGTACATGGCGGACACGACTGCGCCATTGTCCTGCGCCCAGCGCAACTGCCAGTCGACGTGGCCGGCGTAGTCGGAGTAATCGCTGTTCTCGCTGGCGACGCCGAAGTAGGCCTTGACCCTGGGGGCGAAGGTGAGCGTGCTGCCACCGTCGAAACGGTAATGGAAGCGCGGCTCGATGTAGCCGTCATTGAGCGAGCGCGAATCCGCGCCGTCCTTGCCGTTGGAGTTGTGTTCCACGCCGGTGTTCATGCCGAAGCGCCAGTTCTGGTTGGCGGACGTCCAGATATTGTCGGACAGCCAGAAGGCGCTGGGATTGAACGTGGTGTCGATGAAGGGCATGGAATCGCCCTGCAGGTCCCATAGCGAGGTCTGCGTATACGCCAGGTAGAAGTTCTCGTCCCAGGTCGCCGGGCGGTCGCCTGCGGGGCTGAAAAGGCGGTACTTGGCGCTGATCTGGAAACGGGCGGTCGTCTGCCCGCGGGTGCCGATGTCGAAGTACACCGGCTTGTATTCAGAGATCGAGCTGCGGAAGCGGTCGAACGCGGTCTGCTGCTGTACGGTTGGCACGGCGGAGGCCTCGGGCGAGGGGCCGCCTTCGGGCGAAGCGCCGACGGCGGCCACGGCGGCGGCTGGCACGGGCTGGCCGCTGGCGGCATCCACAACCGGGCCCTGCGCGGGCGTGCTGGCCAGCGTGCCGCTGTCGCGTCCGGTGGCGTCCAGCGCCATCATGGCAGGCTGCCCTTCGATGGACACAGCCTGGAGGCCCTTGGCCGTGGCGGGTACGACGGCGGTCCAGGCCATGCGCGCGAAGTTGTTGACCGGCACGCTGAAGCTGGCGGGGCCGCCACGCAACTTGGCCAGGCTGCGCACGATCTGGCCGTCCTGGCCGCGCCATTGCAGCACCAGTTCCGGCGGCGCTTCCCAATTGGAGCGGGCGGTGCCTTCATTGAAGTACACCGCTTCGATCGTGACGGTTTCGCCGGGGGCGGCCGAGGGGCGATCGAGCCGGTATGACACGCCCGCGGTGGCTGCGCCAGCCAGGCCCATGGCCAGGGCGGCGGCAAGGGTGCGCAAGAGGAGGGCGGAACGTGCAGGACGGCTTGTGGTCATCGGGTCTTAACAGGGTTTTGTGACCAGGAAATGTAGCATCGACCCCCGCAACAGTTTGTAAGGCTGGCTAATCGTATGTAGAAAGCGTAAGCCCCCGCGCGTGGCGGCGCACGCGCGGGGGCTTATCGAAGCCACGCGGCCGGAGCTTATTCGCCGAACTTGATGCCCTGGGCCAGGGGCAGTTGGCGCGAATAGTTGATCGTGTTGGTCGCGCGGCGCATGTAGTTGCGCCACGCATCGGAACCCGATTCGCGGCCGCCGCCGGTTTCCTTTTCGCCGCCGAAGGCTCCGCCGATCTCGGCGCCCGATGTGCCGATGTTGACGTTGGCAATGCCGCAGTCAGAACCCGCCGCGGACAGGAAGGTCTCGGCCTCGCGCAGGTCATTGGTGAAGATGGCCGACGACAGGCCCTGGGGCACGCCGTTCTGCAAGGCCAGTGCCTGGCTGAAATCGGTGTAGCGCATCACGTACAGAATGGGGGCGAAGGTTTCGTGGCAGACCACGTCGGTCTGGCCCGGCATCTCGGCGATGGCAGGGCGCACGTACCAGGCATCCGGATACTGCTCGGCCAGCACGCGTTCACCGCCGGTGACTTTGCCGCCCTGTTCGCGCGCGGCCGTAAGCGCGGCCTGCATGGCGTCAAAAGACACGCGGTCGATCAGCGGACCAACCAGCGTGGCGCTGTCCAGCGGATTGCCGATGGTGGCGCTGGCATAGGCCTTGTGCAGGCGTTGCACCAGGTCGTTTGCCACGCTCTCGTGCACGATGAGGCGGCGCGTGGTCGTGCAGCGCTGGCCGGCCGTGCCGATGGCGCCGAACACGATGCCGCGCGCGGCCATGTCCAGGTCGGCCGTGGGGCCGACGATGATGGCGTTGTTGCCGCCCAGCTCCAGCAGCACGCGGCCGAAGCGCTGCGCCACGCGCGGCCCCACCTGGCGGCCCATGCGGGTCGAACCCGTGGCCGACACCAGGGCCACGGCGTGCGAATCCACCAGGGCTTCGCCAATGTCGCGGCCGCCGATCAGCACTTCGGACAGCCCGGCGGGCGCGTCGCCGAAGCGTTGCGCGGCCTGGGTGAAGAGCGCCTGGCAGGCCAGCGCGGTCAAGGGGGTTTTTTCCGACGGCTTCCAGACCACGGCATTGCCGCAAACCAGCGCCAGCGCGGCATTCCAGGACCACACGGCCACGGGGAAGTTGAACGCGCTGATCACGCCGACCACGCCCAGGGGGTGCCAGGTTTCCATCATGCGGTGGCCGGGGCGCTCGGAGGCGATGGTCAGGCCGTACAGCTGGCGCGACAGGCCCACGGCGAAATCGCAGATGTCGATCATTTCCTGAACTTCGCCTTCGCCTTCGGCGACGATCTTGCCGGCTTCCAGGCTGACCAGGCGGCCCAGTTCGCGCTTGTGCTGGCGCAGCGTTTCGCCAAACAGGCGCAGCAGCTCGCCGCGGCGCGGAGCCGGCACATCGCGCCACGCCAAGCTGGCCTGACGCGCGCGGGTGATGGCGGAATGGGCCTGGGCGACCGTGTGCTCGTGGACCTGGGCCAGTTCGGCGCCATCGATCGGGCTGCGCGCGCGCAGCGTGCCGCCGGTGAGCGATTCCGGGTTCAGCCCGAGCGCGCGCAGGATGTCTTGGGGAGTGTCCATGCCGGTTCCTTGGGTTGCCTGCGAAGAGCCTGTCTTCGCTTAAGGGTTATGCCTAAGTGGCGATTCTGGAAAAAAATTTACTATACGAAACTCCAGCGTGAATTGCGAAACCTTTTTAACCAAGGCAGCACTCATCCGAAGGTGGATCCGTGGCGGAACCTCTGCTGGTCGTCCAGGCAGTCAGCAAGACCTATCAGCGCGACGGGCAGGCCCCGCATCTGGCGTTGGATGGCATCGACTGCCAGCTTGGGCGCGGCGAGGTCATGGTGGTGGTCGGACCGTCCGGTTCCGGCAAGAGCACCCTGTTGCGCACGCTGAACGGCCTGGAGAGCATCGACAGCGGCACCATCCGGGTGGATGGGGTGTCGCTCTCGGACCCGGCCACCGACGTCAACCTCTGGCGCACCGAAGTCGGCATGGTGTTCCAGCACTTCAACCTGTTCCAACACCGTACTGCGCTGGACAACGTCGCGCTACCCCAGCGCGTGGTGCGCGGCCGTACCCGCGCCGATGCCGAACGCTACGCCCGCGAACTGCTGGGGCGCGTTGGCATGGGCGACTACGGCGCGCGCTATCCCAGCCAGCTCTCCGGCGGCCAGCAGCAGCGCGTGGCGATTGCACGCGCGCTGGCCATGGACCCCAAGCTGATGTTGTTCGACGAGGCCACTTCGGCGCTCGACCCCGAAACCGTGGGAGGCATTCTTGAACTGATGCGCGCGCTGGCGCGCGACGGCATGACCATGGCCGTGGTGACCCACGAAATGGGTTTCGCCCGCGACGTGGGCGACCGCGCGCTCTTCATGGACGCCGGCCGCATCGTGGAAATGGGTACGCCCGAGCAGGTGTTCAGCCACCCGAGGGAAGCGCGCACCCGCGCCTTTCTCGAGAAGATTCTGTAGCAGCAAGGAAGCAACGGGCGGCCCGCGCGTGCGCGGCGTCCGGCGGTAACCAGGGCCGGTCCGGCTGATCCGGGCGCTGCCGGCGCGCTGTGCTTTGCCCGGAATGACATGAGTCCATTCATCACAAGGGGTAGTAAATGCTGAAAATCAAACAATGGCTGGGCGTGGCCGGCATCGCCCTGGCAGCCGCTTCCGTGGCCCTGCCCGCGCAGGCCGACGAACTGGGCGACATCCTCAAGCGCGGAGAGTTGCGGGTCGCGGTGCAGACCTCGGGGCCGCTGATGAGTTTCATGGACAAGAGCGGCAAGCGCACCGGCCTGGCCGTGGAAGTGGCCAAGCGCATGGCCGACGACCTGGGCGTGAAGCTGGTGCTTCAGGACTATGAATGGAAGGGATTGATCCCGGCGCTCCTGTCCGGCAAGGCCGACATGGTGGCCGCCGACATGACGCCCACCCCGCAGCGCGCGGCCCAGGTGCTGTTCTCCACGCCGATGTTCTATGCCGACACCGTGGCCGTGGTGCCCAAGGATTCGCCCTATAAGTCATATGAGGAACTCAATAAGGATGGCGTGACCGTGGGCGTGCTGGGTGCCAGCACCTATGCGGAAGTGGGCAAGAAGATGCTGCCCAAGGCGACCATGAAGGAGTTTTCGGGCGGCAGCGCGCCGGTGGGACAGGCCCTGTCCAGCGGCCGCCTGGATGCCGGGATCATGTCTCTGTCGACCGCCAACCAGTTCCTGGTGGACTTCGGCAATCTGCGCGTGCTGGACGGCATCATGGTGCGGGAGCCCCTGGCGTTCGCCGTCGGCCCCAACGCGTTCCGCCTGAAGTTCTGGCTCGACAACTGGCAGACGTTGAAGACGGCCGACAACACCTTGCCCGAGCAAGTGAAGTACTGGTATTCGACCGACTGGAAGAAAGACCACTGAGCCCATGGACTGGCTGATCGACTTCTATAACTGGCGCATCGTCAGCCAGTACACGGGCCAGTTCGCCACCGGCCTGGCCAACACCCTCATCGCGGCGGGCGCGAGCCTGGTGCTGTCGGTGCTGGCCGGCATCCCGCTGGCGCTTGCCCATATGTCGCCCCGCGCCGCCGTCTGGCGGCCGGTGGCGGCCTATGTGCAATTCATTCGTTCCACTCCCTTGCTGGTGCAGATCTACCTGGTCTATTACGCGGTGCCCATGCTGGTGCCCGGCGCCAAGGGATGGAGCGAGATGCTGTTGGGCATTATCGCCATGACGCTGCACCACGCGGCCTACATGAGCGAGATCATCCGGGTGGGCATAGAGTCCGTGCCGCGCGGCCAGATCGAAGGCGCCAAGGCCTGCGGCATGAACTACCGCCAGCGCTTGCGCTACGTCGTGCTGCCGCAGGCCTTTGCCAATACGCTGCCGCCGCTGCTGGGCCAGACCGCCGTGCTGATCAAGGACACCTCGTTGCTGTCATTGATCACGGTGTTCGAACTGGTCGCGGCCGGCGTGCAGATGAACAGCGACCGCATCGTGCCCAACGAGAGCTTCCTGACCATTGCGGCCGGCTATCTGCTGATCTATGCCTGCATGTTGCTGCTGTCGCGCGGCGTGAGCATCTGGCTGGCGGGTCCCGCCTGGAACGCGAGGTAAGCATGCTGGATTCCTATCTTTCCACCGCCGGCGTCGTGCTGCCCTTTCTGTTGAAGGGCTTCTGGGAAACCTTGAAAATCTCGTTCGTGGCGATCATCGCGGGGTCCTTGCTGGGCTTTGTGATCGGCGTCATCCGCAGCTACCGCATTCGCGGCCTGCATCAGCTGCTGGGGCTCTACATTCATATCCTGCGCGGTACGCCGTTCCTGGTGCAGCTCTATATCTTCTATTTCGTGCTGCCCAGTTCCGGCATCGAGCTGCTGCACTGGGATTCCGGCACGGCCGCCTTCGTGTCGCTGTCCGTCTATACGTCCTGCTATGTGGCCGAGATCGTCATGGGCGCCATCCAGGCCGTGCCCCGCGGACAGACCGAAGGCGCGATGACACTGGGCTTGAGGCCGTTCCAGATACTGCGACTGGTCATCCTGCCGCAAGCCATGCGCCTGATCGTGCAGCCCATGAGCGGCGTGTACGTCATGCTGATCAAAAGCACTGCGATCCTGTCGGTGGTGGGCATCACCGAACTGACGCGCCAGGGCGAGGTCTTCATCATCACCTTTCCGGCGAAGTCGCTGTTCATCTACGGCATGATCGCCGCCATCTATTTCATCTACTGCTACCCGCTGCTGCGTTTGGCCAACTGGCTGGAAAAGCGGCTGACGGGCGGCTTGCAGGGCGCGGGCCTGAACTGACGCCGACCACCATGGCTTCCGAGTACATCGATACCTACTACAAGCGCACGCTGGCCGACAGCGATACCCGCTATGCGCCCCTGTCGGGGGCGTCCAGCACCGATGTCTGCGTGGTCGGGGCCGGGCTGGCCGGACTGTCCGCCGCGTTGGAACTGGCCCGCCGTGGCCGCGACGTAACCTTGCTGGAGGGGCGGCGCGTGGCCTGGGGGGCCTCGGGCCGCAACGGCGGATCCGTATCGCCGGCATTCTCCGCGGGCGCCGACGCCATCAGGAAGCACGTCGACGAAGACCACTATCGCAAGCTCTACCGGCTATCCATGGAAGGCGTGGAGATCATCCGCGGCAACATCCGGGACCTGGACATCGCCGACGCCCGCAAGGTCGATGGCCGGCTTCGCGTGGTGCGTTACGAAGCGGCCGACGCCCTGCGGCAATGGTGCGACAGCCAGCAGCGCGACTTCGGCCGCGATGTGCGTCTGCTGAGCCGTGGCCAGGTCCGCGAGCGTCTGGTATCCGACGTGTACTTCCAGGGCGTGGAAGACCCGACTTCCTTTCATTTTCATCCGCTGAACTATGCCCGTGCATTGGCCCGCGAATGCGCGCGCCTGGGCGTGCGCATCCACGAGGACTCGCCCGTCACGCAGGCCGCGCTGGACGGCGCGGTCAAGCGGCTGAAGACCGGCCATGGCCAGGTCGACGCCCGCAGCGTCGTGCTGGCCACTGGCGGCTATACCGAGGGCGTCGTTCCGGCGCTGCGCCGCGCCATGCTGCCCATCGCGACCTACATCATGTTGACCGAACCCCTGGGCGACCGGGTCCGGGAGGCCATCCGGACCCCCGCCGCCATTGGCGACGACCGGCGGGCCGGCAACTATTACCGCGTGCTCGATGGCGGCCGCATCGGCTGGGGCAGTAGAATCACCACCCGTGTCGATGACCCGCCCGATCTGGCGGAGTCGCTGCGACGCGAATTGCTCTCCGTCTACCCCCAATTGCATGGGCTGCGCGTGGAGACGGCATGGTCCGGACGCATGGCCTACGCGCGGCATCTGATGCCGCAGATCGGCCAGCTGTCGCCAGACGTCTGGTATTGCACGGCGTTCGGCGGACACGGCATGAATACGGCGTCGATCGGCGGCCGGGTTGTCGCGGAAGGGATCGCGGGCGATACCCAGCGCTACAAGCTGTTCGCGCCGTTCGGGCTGGCATGGAACGGCGGCAGCCTCGGCACGGCGGCGGTGCAACTTACTTATTGGTCTTACCAGGCGCGCGACTGGTGGCGGGAGCGGCGGTCGCGGGCATGACAGGGTACATAGATGGAAGGCAACAAACAAAGCGTGTTGGCACAACGGCTGCGAGCCTTGCGCCAGGCGCGGGCGTGGACTTTGAAGCAGGCGGCCGCGGCCACCGGCGTGTCCGCGTCCACGTTGTCCAAGATCGAAAACAGCCTGCTGTCGCCCACCTATGACAACCTGATCAAGATCGCGGCGGGGCTGGAGCTGGACGTGGCCGAACTCTTCACCGCGTCCGACGCCCATATGGGCACTGGGCGCCGCAGCCTCAGCCGCCAGGGCGAAGGGCGCCAGTACGAAACCCCGTATTACGACCACCGCCTGCTTTGCACCGCGTTGTCGCATAAGCGCATGATGCCTTTCCACACCCGCGTCAAGGCGCGTTCGTTCGACGAGTTTCACGACTGGAGCCGCCATCGCGGCGAGGAATTCGTGTACGTCCTGGAAGGCGAGGTGGAGCTCTACACCGAATTCTACGAACCCGCCCGCCTGAAAGCCGGCGAAAGCTTCTATATAGACAGCCGCATGGGGCACCGGGTGATCAGCCTGAGCCCGGACGACGCCCTGGTGCTGTGGGTGTCCACCCATGCGGACATCGGCGAGGAATAGGGCTCGCGGAGCCCGCCATTCCGGCCAACCGCCCAAGGCGGCCGCAACAAGGTAAAATGCGGCGCCCGGATCCATTCCGGGCCATCACCACACCGCGCGGCAGTAGCTCAGCTGGATAGAGCACGGGCCTTCTAAGCCTGAGGTCGGGGGTTCGAGCCCCTCCTGCCGCGCCAATCTTCCCACTTTGTATGAGGCATACTGCGACGCAGTCTGGCGGACCCTGAAAGGGCGCTGCCATGGCAGCCACATAACATGGCCGCGCAGCGGTCAACCAAAGAGGAGAAGAGTATGACCATGCTATCCGGCGCCAAGCTGGGCAGGGCGGTATTGGGGGCAGCGCTTGCGGTGGCGGCGTTTGCCGGATCGGGTTCCAACGCGCACGCCGATGACTATCCTTCGCAGCCGATCAAGCTGATCGTGCCCTTTGCCGCCGGGGGCGGCAATGATGGGATCGCGCGTCTCCTGGGGCAGCTGTTGTCCGATGGCCTGAAGCAGCCCGTGGTGGTCGAAAATCGGCCAGGCGCGGGGGGCAAGCTGGGGGTGGAGCAGGGCCTGAAGTCGGCGCCCGATGGCTATACCCTGACCTTGATTTCCAATAGCTATTCAGTCAACCCCAGCTTGTACAAGCTGCCATTCGATCCGGTCGAGGACATGACGCCGATCGGCATGATCGCGCGCGCGCCGTTCTTTGTGTCGGTCAATCCCGGCGTGCCGGTGGACAGCCTGGGCGAGCTGGTGGCCTTGGCCAAGAAGAAGCCGGGTGGGCTGACCTATGCCTCATCCGGCACTGGCGGGATTTCGCATCTGGCGATGGAGGCCTTTTTGAAGACGGCCGGCATTTCCATGATCCACGTGCCCTACAAGGGGTCCGCGCCGGCCTTGACGGACACGGTCGCGGGCCAGGTCAACGCGATGCTGACCACGGCGGGCTCGACCTTGCCTTACCGCGAGGATAAGCGGCTGAAGGTGTTGGCGGTGACCTTGCCCCAACGTGTGTCTTCGGCGCCCGATATCCCGACGGTGCGCGAGGCCGGCGTGCCGTACGACGTGACGGTGTGGTACGGCATCATTGCGCCCAAGGGTGTGCCGCCGCAGGTGCAAGCGAAGCTCAATGCCGCGATCAATGCGGCCGTCGTGATGCCCGAGATGGCCGACCGCCTCAAGGCAACCGGGGAAGAGGCCGCGCCGGGCAGTCCGCAAGCCTTTCGCGATCAGATCGTCCAGGAGATCTCTCTGTGGGGCGAGGTGGTGCGCGAGGCCGGCGTGACCGTCAATTGATCATCGCTGCCGCCTCGGCCCGGGCGGCAGTCGTTGGGCTCTGAAGGGCTGCCGCGCCGGTCGTTGCGCGTAGCCCTGCGCGCTTCCGGGGTAATGGTCCGTAAATCCGTCCGGGCCAGTAAATTGTGCTGTTCAGGCGAGCGCCGCGCATTCAGCGAAGGCCTTGCCGGCACCGCCTTTTTGCTACGTTCCCTGGCTTTATCCGGCTATGTCCATCCGCTCAGCCCTACCCGCACTGACCTCAGCATTGCTGTTTGGCGCCAGCACGCCTTTCGCGAAGATGCTCGTTGACGACATCACGCCTTTGTTGCTGGCCGGCCTGCTCTATTTGGGCAGCGGCCTCGGTCTCTGTCTGCTATTGCTGCTGCGCCAGGCGAAGCGGGGCGGAGCCGGCGGGGGCGTCCAGGATCTGAAGATCCCCAAAAGCGACGTGCCCTGGCTGCTGGGGGCCATCATCTTCGGGGGCGTGCTGGGACCGGCGCTGCTCATGCTGGGCCTGACGCAGACGAGCGGGGCTTCCGCGTCGCTGCTGTTGAACGTAGAGGGCGTGCTTACGGCCGTGATCGCCTGGTGGGTCTTCAAAGAAAATGCGGATCGCCAGATCGTGTTGGGCATGCTGGTCATCGTCGCCGGAGGGCTTCTATTGTCCTGGGCGCCGGGCGCGGCGGCTTTTTCTCCCGGGGCCTTGCTGATTGTCGGGGCCTGTCTGTGTTGGGCAGTAGATAACAACCTGACTCGCAAGGTCTCCACGAACGACGCGATGCTGATTGCCGGATTGAAGGGGCTCCTGGCCGGGCTCACGAACACCATGCTTGCTTTGCTCGGAGGCGCGACCTTGCCGTCGATCACGGCCGTGAGCGTTACTTTGGCCGTGGGATTCCTGGGGTATGGGGTGAGCTTGACGCTGTTCGTGATGGCGTTGCGGACGCTGGGCACGGCCCGGACGGGCGCCTATTTTTCGGTCGCGCCGTTGTTCGGCGTGGTCATTTCGTTGATGTTGTGGCCCGAAATGCCCGGCCCGCTGTTCTGGGCGGCTGCGGCGCTGATGGCGATCGGCGTCTGGTTGCACCTGCGCGAACGCCATGAGCACGAGCACACGCATGAGCCGCTGCACCATAGCCACCGGCATGTGCACGACGCTCACCACCAGCATACCCATGACTTCCCATGGGACGGCAAGGAGCCGCACACGCATCCGCATCGCCATGCGGTACTCACTCATTCGCATCCCCACTATCCGGATATTCACCATCGGCATGGACATGGGTGAACGGGAGGCAAGGGGCATGCTACGGCCCTGCGTGCATGCCGTCTGTTGCGCCTGCCGGTTACCGCGGCGACGCCAGCTTGCGCGGCTTGGGGGGCGAGTCCATCAGCTGCGCGGTCGCCTGATCGCGTTCGCACACGCAGGGTTCCATCGCCAGATTCGCCAGCAGCTCGTCGTAGATATCGCCCATCAGGCCCGCTGGCCGCTTGAGGTCGCTGGACACCTGGTGCCAGCGTAGCAGGGCCGAGCGCAAGCGCTTGACCTCCCAGAGCAGGGAGACCACATCGGAGTTCCAGGGCTGGCGCTCCCGGATAGCGCGAAGCTCGGCGTGGGTAAGGGGGGCTTTGAACGGCATAGCGGAAAACACTGGTTATGCATCCAGTATAATTCGTACGAAATTGGGGCCGGTTAGCGGGTTTTCCCGTGGAGGCCGGTTTGTCTGCAGAAAGGGGGCCGCCATGGCTATCGAACTTGAACGCGGTGTGCGAGACGCCGCTATCGTTTCCATTCAACGCTACTTCGCCCAGAACATGGATGAACGCATCGGCAATGTGGCGGCCGGTGCGCTGCTGGGCTTCATCCTGGAAGAAATCGGGCCCACCATCTACAACAAGGCCGTGGCGGACGTGCAGGAACGGCTGCAAGCGCGCGTGTCCGAAGTGGACCTGGAGGTCCACGAAGAAGAGTTCGCATACTGGCGCAAGCAGGACAAGGATGCGCGGGGCCGCAAGAAGTAGCCGGGAACCAATGGCCGCAATCGCGTTCATACCTTTCCGGTCAGCCAGGCATGAAGCCGTTGGACTGATCGAGTCCTGATCCGGTTTTGGTTCTCCGCCTGAAGGTTGAATGCATGCGTGTTTTGGTCATTGGGGCAGGTATGGCCGGTTTGGCCTTGGCACAGAAGCTTCATTCTTCCGGAGTCGATGTCGCCGTGTTCGAGCGAGGCACTGCCGTCGCCGACGGCATGGCAGGGTATGGCATCCTGATCGACGGCAATGGACAGCGGGCCTTGAAACACTGCCTGCCTGCAAACATCTTCGAGGAGTTCGACCGCGCCGCGGGGCATGCGGGCGTGAGCGTGCACTTTCTGGACGAAAAGGCTCGCACGCTAACTGCCTTTGAGGGGTCGGCAAGTCCTGGCGGCCAGGCGCAGCGCCGTTCCATCGAGCGCCTCCAGTTGAGAAGCATTCTTCTCGGCGGCCTGGAGGGGCCTGGCAACCCGATACAGTGGGGGAAGGAATTCACCTCCTACGAGATTCTTGGCGAAGATGGACGCGTGCGGGCCCATTTTTCGGACGGTAGTCACGCTGACGGAGATGTGCTCGTCGGGGCCGATGCCAGTAACTCGCGCGTGAGAGCCCAATACCTGAACGGCCTGAAACGGCTTGATCTGGGAATCACCAACCTTGTCGGACGCACGCCATTGACGGCGGACCTGCTCAAGGGACTGCCGCGGAACTTCATCGATGGTTCGGTCAACAACGTGGTGCCGCCGGGTCCGGGCTGGATGTTCCTGTCCGCCTGGAGGGCCGCGGCGCGCAATGGCGCTGCGGACGAGACAGGGAATTATCTTGTCTGGGCTTACGCCGCCGCGCGCAAGGACTTTCCCGATAGCATCGAGAAATTGCAGGGCCACGTGGTCACGGATATCGTGCTGCGGCGCATGGAAAAGTGGTCTCCGACCTTACGGAATCTGGTATTGCACTCGGACATGGAGACGGTGAAAGCCGTGCCGATACGCAGCATGCCCGAGCTGCCGTATTGGAAGCCCAGCCAAATCACCCTCGTGGGCGACGCCATACACAACATGACGCCCATGGCGGGAATCGGGGCGAACACCGCTCTCAGGGATGCCGCGATCCTGGCGGACAGACTCATTGCCGCCGGGAAAGACAAGCGGGCAATGCTGGACGGCATCGGCGCGTATGAAAAGGCGATGCGGACATATGCCAATTCGGCGGTGGGTCTTTCGCGGCTCAACGCGGAGCGGGCCGCGCATGGCGGGGTGATATCACGCCGCTTTTTCCGGTCGTTCCTGCGAGTGGTCGATGCGGTGCCGCCGTTAAAGAGGAAGGTGTTCGAGGATCTGTCGAAGAAGTACGACAACTGAGGCCGCGCAGGAGGGCCCAGGCTGTCACACGCCATACCAGTATTCCCGCTGGCCTTCCTTGATTGTCGCGGCCGGCCTAGGCTGTCTGGATCTTTCATCCAACTACGGGAGATCCACATGGTGACGGCGAAGCGGTCAGGGGAGTCTTATTGCGTCGAGGTAAGCAATGGGCATAGCGTCCTGCTCTCGGACACGCAGAAGCACGGCAAGGGGGGAACGGCAGGAATGCGGCCGCACGAACTTCTCGAAAGCGCGCTTGCTGCCTGTGTTTGCATGTCCATGGACATGGCTGCGGAGCGGGCCGGCGTCACATTGCCCGAAGGATCGGTGGACGTCACGATCGAACGCCTGGACCAAGAAACCGGATTCGAGGTGAGCTTGCGCTTTGCCGCGGCGCTTACCGAGGCGCAGCAGGAGCTGGTTCGCAATGCGGTGCAGTCATCGCCCGTCGCGCGTACCCTGGGCAAGCCGGTGAGGGTCCGGCCTGGGGTGATTCTGGTTTCATAAGGGCTGCCCGGATGGGGCGCGGACGTCGCCAGCTGCGGGCAGAAACAGCTTCTGCCCGCGCATCACTTACTGACTGAATTCATACACATAGCTGTTCGCCGACCCCGCCTTGCGGGTGTACAGCGGGCACCAGCCGTTCTGCGGCGCGACCTCGCAATACCGGTTGCGGCCATATACCTGCGCGATTTTCCAGTTCTGCGTCTTGTCGGCGCGTTCCAGCAGGTACTGCATGCGCACGCCTCTTTCCTTGCGGTCGCGTTCGTCGTTGTCTACCGGGAAACCGGGTGTCGAGGGTGTCGTGTTGCGGATCTGCGCGACAACGAAGGCGCGCGTGTCGGACTGGACGTCGACATTGACGACGCTGCGCTCATAGGTTTGGACGCTGCATTTTTCATCGCCATTCTGCCGGGCCTGGAGTTCGGCCGTGGCGAGCGAGTCTTCGGCGGAGGTGAAAGGCTGGTACAGCTCGGCCAGTTCTTTGCAGGCGGTGGCCGTGTAGCGGTCGTGCGCGTCGCGAACTTGCCACCAGGATTTCACCGCCGCTTCCGGCGTGTTGGCGGTCAGCTGCAGCTGAGGCGTGGCGGCTTGGAGACGGGCCCAGGGAGTTTCTTCCTGCTTGGAGCAGCCCGTCAGGGCGATCGCCAGGACGAGCAATAGGGCGGGCTTTGTCACGGTACTGAATCGGGTAAGTCAATCGGGGGCACCATGATACCGCTTCCACCCTGTCGTTCACCCGCCGGCTAGTGTCCGTTTGTACGCTTCCAAAGTGCTGAACATCTTTCCCGCCAGCCTGAAGTTCGCTTCCGCGTACGCCCGGGCGTTCGCGATCATGGTTGCGGCATGCTTGGGCTGGCTGCGAATCCGCATGATGCCATCCGCATAGCCGGCCACATCCCCCGGCCGGGCCAGCCAGCCGGTCTGGCCCGGTGTGACAATTTCCGGCAGTCCGCCGACCTCGCTGGCAACGACGGGCCGGCGCGCCGCGTAAGCCTCGGGCACGATGCGCGACCAGGCTTCGGTGGCGGAAGGCACCAGGACCACGTCGGCGGCGCCGATCATGCTTGCCACATTGTTGCGGTGTCCGGCAAACACCACATGCCGGGCGATGCCCAGTTCCTGGGCCAGCCGGTGCAGCGTCTGCGCATAAGCCTGCGTGCTGGCGGTGGGCATGCCGACCACCAGCGCGGTGGCGGGCACCCCTTGGCCACGCAGCCGCTGCACTACGCGCAGGAGGTCGGCCTGGCCTTTTTCGGGACGCAGCATGCCTATGGTGGCGATGACGTAGGCGTCTTCTGGTGCGGCTATGTCCAGCGCGTGCCGGGTGGACAGGCGCCTTTGCGGGTCCTCGTCCTGCAGGAAGAACTCGTCCCCCGCCCATTCTCCAACGACGCTGATCCGTTCTTCGGCAATCAGCCCTGCGGCCAGCAGCTCCTGCTTGCCTTTGTCGCTGGTGGCGATGACGTGGTCGCAGCCAATTTTCCATTCGAGCCGGCGCCGTGGGGAGCTGCGCATGGCCTTGGCGAAATGGCGCGTCCTGACGACTGCGCACAGGTCGCGGCAGAGCGCGGCGGTCTTGCCGTCTGCCCTGCTGTGGCTGTCGATGAGGTCGATGCGCAGCGCCTTGACGGTGCGTCGCAGCTTCAGGACCGTGGACGGCGAATAGGCCGGGTTGAAGTCGAGATCCACTGCGCGCAATCCGCGCGCTCGGGCGGCGCGGTTGATTGCGCTGTCGGCGGGTGCCGCGATGGAGACTTCGTATCCATGATTGTGCAGCCAGCTGGATTGTTCGAGGACGCGGAACTCCAGGCCGCCCAGGCTGCGCTCAGCCAGCGTATGCAGGATGCGCATGGTGATCCAGGACTTTGCGGCAGGCGCCCAGCACTTCGTCGGGCGTGATGGAGTTGATTCCATCCCGGGGGTGTCGCGGAACGACCGCGGCGGAATAGGGGCGGTCCCAGAACCATTCGGGATTGGACTCATTGAAGACGCCGACATAGGGCACGCAGGCGCCTTGCGCAATATGCGAGGGACCGCAATCGTTGGCGACCACCAGGCGCGCGCGCAGCATGATGGCGCTGAGCTCGGCAATGGGGCGGCAGTAGGCAACCGAGAATTCCGGACGTCGCATGGCCTGGAGCTTGGCGCGTTCGGCCGCCTCCTGTTCCCCCAGCACGAACAGGAAGCGCGTGTCGGGGCCGAGCAGCAGTTTCAGTCTCTCGGCCAACCGCAAGTAGTTCAGCAGGCTCCAGCGCTTGAAGGCGCCAGACCCTCCGCCCGGAATCAGCACTACGTCCGCACTGTCCGCGCCGCGCAGGTGGGGGCGCGCCAGCGCCTGGAAGCAGCGGCGCGCCGCCAGTTCGGCGTCGAAACCGCGGTACGACGCCAGCAGGCGCAGATTGGCCAGGCCTATGTATTCGGCGATGTCCTTGCGATGGGCATGGGTCCATACCAGGTCGCTTACCCGTGCGTTACGAAAGCCGAATCGCATGGCTGGCCGGCGCAGCAGGTTGAGCAGGCCGAAGCGTTCACTGCTGTGGTGCAGGCTGACGCAGACCTCGGTGTCTTTCTTCAAGGCGCGCAGGTAGTCGCCGAATGTGGCGGCGCGGATGAACTCGTCAACCCAAGGCACCGAGCGGTAGAAGTCCCCCAGACGGTCGCGCGCGACCACGCGGATGCGCCGGGACGCCCACCAGGTCTTCAGTTGATAGAGCGCGGGCAGGGCGACGATCTGGTCGCCCAGCCGCGGCTGGCTTCTGACATAGACAACGACTTCCGACATGGGCAACCTCAGCTCGGTGGCGGGGATCTGTTTACGGTCCGGGGACCGCTGCCGCGCAATGTATCGGCCGAGACGCGCATATCTTTTCGGGGTTCTTGAAAGAATGTGAAAAACCGGCCGGGTGAGCTGCACAGAAGTACACAACTTCCCCCGTGGGTCGAGGGAGGCCCGGCCGGCAGCCGCCGTTTACTTCGAACCGCCGGTGTTCGGATAGCCGGGAGGCGGGGTTGCGCCGCTGCCTCGGGTGCTGGGTACGTTGTCGTTGGCTTCGCGGTTGTGTCCCGGCTTTTGGTCCTTGTGCCGGTCCGATTTCATCTGGTCCTGCTTGTTCAGGTTGGGCGGATTGGTCGGCGTATTGGGCGTTGCATTCGGCGCCGGCGGCACCTGTCCCGGAGGAACGGGCTGGTTGGGGGGCACGGCGGTGCTGTCATTCGGAGTGTTGGAAGGCGACGTGGGCATGGCGGATTGCGCGAAGGCAGCCGCCGAAGCCAATCCGGCCGACAGGGCCAGCGCGTAGGTAAGGGCTCGAATCTTCATGAGTACGCTCCTATATGGGATTGCGGGATACGATCCGCAAGCGCCATGCCCACCCTCATGTGTGACGGCGACATGGCGCGCACAGGGGAAAAAAGTACCGACAAGTGGAATATCTGCGCCCAGCGCCGAATCCGGCGCCGGGCAGGTAAGTCAATCGGACGCGGCGTCGTCTTCCAGCGTGGATGTGCCGTCAGCCGCCATGGGCGACGAAACCGGGTGCGTTGCGCGTATCACGCTGAACTCCCCGGTTGCCTCGAGGTACGCCCGCTCGACTTCCGCCAGGTTGGCGATCCCCTTGAGCCGCAGTTGTTCCATCAGTTCGCTGCGGGTGATGTGCTCCCGTTTGAGGCCGTGCACCAGCACTTTTCCGGATCTGACCAGACATACGCGCTGCGGCTCCAGCACGCGGCGCAATGGCGGGACGTAATAGCCAAGGCGGTCCAGCACATAACTCCAGCCGACGATGGTGGCCACGACGATGATGCCGTCGCCCATGGAATACGAATCGCCCGACATGGCGTTTCCCGCGGCATCCGCAACCAGGACCAGCACCAGCATGTCCGCCATGCCCAGGGAACCCAGATCGCGCCTGCCGGAAATTCGCAACAAGGCGTACAGCACCCAATACATGGTCGTGCCGCGAATGGTCATTTCGGCAAAGCCCGCTTGCAGTTCGAAGATCTGGGCGAATTTGTCCATGACGCTGCGGGAGCAAGCGGCGTGCCACGCGCAAGCGGGTGTCCCGACGCTTCGGGGAACGAAGCTTGCTGAGCTTGCGGCATGTTTCCCGAGGACTTCGCCATGAAACCCAAAGACAGCAAACCCAACCCCTCCAACGACGATACCGACCGCGAACTCCAGGCCAGCCATCGCGACGAGCAACACCGGACCAAGAAGGAAGGTCACGTGAGCCAGATCGGCACTGGCCAGGACCAGCAAAGCCGGCGCAACCGGGGCGCTGGCGCGCGCAGCAAGGGCTGAAGCGCGCGACCCAGGTCGCCCCGCAGAGCCCGCGGGAAAGGCGCGGCGCGTCAGTCGACCGGAGGCAATGTGTACAGGAAGGCTGCGATGTCCCGGGCTTCCTGTGCGCCCAGACCGAGGTCCGGCATGGCGGTGCCGGGTTTGAACGCGGCAGGGTCGCGCAACCAGCGTTCCATGCTGGCAGGCGTATTGGGTACGCCGCCAGCGATGTAAGGCCGTTGCGCGATGCCGGCCAGCGACGGGCCTACGTGATGGCGCGCGCCCGCAATTCCCGGGATGACGTGGCAGGTGGCGCAAAGGTGCTGCTGCAGCGCGGCGTGCCCCGCGATGGGATCGCCCGCGCGTGTTGCCGGCACGGGTGTCGCGGCCGCCAGGTCGGGTTGCGGTTCGTTCCCCTTGTCCCAATTGCGGTAGTCGGCGGGCGACAGGGTCGGCAGGACGCGCATGAACGCGACAATGTTCCAGATGTCGGCATCCGTCAGCCGGTACTGCCATGCCGGCATGCCGGTCATCTTTATTCCTTGCTGGATGATCCAGTAGATATCGGCCGCCGTGCGGTCCCGCGCCGTCGCCACCAAGGCGGCGGGCGCCGGGTTCAACCCCAGTGCGTAAGGTTCGGGCGCGATGCCGGGGGCGCCATGGCATTGCACGCAATGCTTTTGGAACAACCCATATCCCTCGCGCGCCTTGCGCGGTTCGTCCAGGTCAGGAACCTGGATGCCTGCCGCGCGGCGCTTTACTGAGCGGGTCTGCGCAACGTCCAGCACTTCATGCACCACGACGGTGTGCGAGCCGGTAGCGCTGACGTCATACCAACCGAAGACCACCATCGCCCCACCCAGCGCCGCGCCGGTTGCGGCGCAAGCCAGGATGGTTAGACCGGCTACTTTCCAGCTTTTCATGGCGGTGTCCGGAAGATCATGGGCGCCCGAGCAGAAATGCGGCGATGTCCCTGGCTTCTTCCGGTGTCAGACCCGTATCGGGCATGGCGGTAAGCGGGTTGATCGCCGACGGGTCGAGCAGCCAGCGCACCAGATTGTCCGGCGTGTTGGGCAGCCCCCCTCCCAGATAGGCTCGCCGGGGCACTTGGTCAAGCGCGGGGCCTACGTGCGATGCCGGGCCGCTCAGGCCGGGCACGGTGTGGCAGGCCAGGCATCCGCGTTCGGCGAGCAGTAACCGCCCGCGCGCGGAATCTGCTCCTGCCAATTGCTCAGGCAGGCCGAGAGGCGTCAGCGGCGGCCGGTCGTCTCCGCATGCGCCCAGCAGCATGAGGGCGACGGCGCCCAGAAGCGCCGGGGCAGGGCGAGTGATGTCGTGCAAAGCAGCGGCCTGTAGGAACCGAAAGAGAACCGAAAGAAGATCCAGGCTCAGCAACTGCCGTGCCGCGGCTCGGCCAGTGGGCATGGCGCATGCTGATGCAGGCCCGTCGCGGCCGTCTGGAGCCGTGCCAGTTCCCGAAAGCCGCACCCCTGGATATGCCCCCTGTTTCTCCGTTCGTCCTGGCCACGGCCTCGCCTGGCGCGTCATGGGCGGGTATGCACTCCGTGCTGCACCCGCGAGGGGAGGACGCGGCCCGCATCGCCGAGATCGGCTGGGTGCTATACGTGGGCGCGGGGCTGATTTTCCTGGCGGCTTCGATCATGTTGGGGCTGGCCATGTACGGCCCCGAAAAAGCCCGCGGCATGCTGCGCCGGCCCGCCCTGATCGTGCTGGCCGGCGTAGCGTTTCCGGTCGCTGTGCTGACGGCGCTGCTGGCTTACGCCCTGCAGTCGGCGGCAGCCAAGACGCGCGGCGCCGAGGCGGCCCTGCGCATCGAAGTGGCGGGCGAACTCTGGTGGTGGCGGGTCCGGTATCGCGATGAGGCGGGCGATCTGCTGTTTGAAACCGCGAATGATATACGCATCCCGGTGGGCGTCCCGGTAGAGATCCTGCTGACGTCCAGCAACGTCATCCACAGCTTCTGGGTCCCTTCGCTTGCCGGCAAGCTGGACATGGTGCACGGCCGGACGAACCGCTTGCGCATGCTCGCGCGCGAGCCGGGGGTGTTCAGCGGCCTGTGCGCGGAGTATTGCGGCGCCCAGCATGCCAAGATGCAATTCGATGTGCAGGCGCTGGATCCCGAGCAGTTCCGCGCGTGGCTGGCGGCTCAGCGTCTGCCCGCGAATGAAGCGGGAGCGGAATTGCGCGCGGGGGCCGGCGTCTTCCTGCGCGACTGTGCCCAATGCCACACCGTGCGGGGCACGGCGGCGGCAGGCACGCTGGGGCCGGATCTGACCCATGTCGCCAGCCGGCCCAGGCTGGCTGCCGGCGCGTTGCCCAACAACGCCGGGGCGCTGGCGGGCTGGGTCGCGGGCAGCCAGCACATCAAGCCGGGAAACCTCATGCCTGCCTTCGGGCATCTTTCGGGCGATGAACTGCGCGCCGTCACCGGCTATCTGGGGTCTTTGAAGTGACGGTGGATTCTCAGCCTGCCTCCGCGTCCGGCCCGCTGCCAAATTCGCTCCCGCGCCCGGACGGGGAACTCGAAGCGCTGCAGCGTGCATGGCGGCGTCCCCGGGGATGGCGCGCACTGACGGTCGTCAACAACACGTCCATAGGTCTGCTCTACATCGGCACGGCCTTGCTGTTTTTCCTGCTGGCGGGCCTGCTGGCGCTGATAATGCGCACCCAGCTGGCCGTGCCGGACAACCCGCTGATCGGGCACGCGCTGTACAACCAGCTATTCACCATGCACGGCACGGTGATGATGTTTCTGTTCGCGGTGCCGGCGGTCGAAGCGGTGGCCGTATTGCTGCTGCCGAATATGCTGGGCGCGCGCGACCTGCCATTTCCTCGTCTTTCGGCCTATGCATATTGGGCTTACGCCATTGGCGGCCTGGTATTTTTTTGCAGTATTTTCGTCGGCCTGGCCCCAGACGGGGGATGGTTCATGTATCCGCCGCTGACCAGTTCGGCATACTCGCCGGCGCTGAATGCGGATCTGTGGCTGCTGGGCATCGGCTTCATCGAAATCTCGGCGATCGCCGGTGCCATAGAACTGGCCGTGGGCATATTGCGCACGCGCGCGCCCGGCATGACCCTGGACAAAATGCCCGTCTACGCCTGGGTGATGCTGGTGTTTTGCGGCATGGTGATCGTGGCATTTCCGGCGGTCATCGTCGCCACCATGCTGCTGGAACTGGAACGCGCCTTCGACATGCCATTTTTCATCGTCGAGCGGGGCGGTGCGCCGCTATTGTGGCAGCACCTGTTCTGGTTCTTCGGCCACCCCGAGGTCTACATCATTTTCCTGCCGGCAGCGGGCATGGTGTCGATGATCATTCCGGCCATGACCGGAGCGCGCCTGGTGGGTTATCCCTTGGTGGTAGCGGCGGTCGTGGGCACGGGATTCCTCAGTTTCGGCCTTTGGGTGCACCACATGTACGCCACGGGCATACCAGAACTGTCCCTGAGTTTCGCCTCGGCCGCGAGCATGGCGGTATCGGTCCCGACGGCCATGCAGGTGTTCGCCTGGATCGCCACGATCGCCGCCGCGGTCCGCCTGCGGCCGCTGAAGACGCCCATGCTCTTCATTCTGGGCTTTTTCTTCACCTTTGTGCTTGGCGGCCTGACCGGCGTGATGGTGGCGGTCATTCCGTTCGATCTGCAGGTGCACGATACGTACTTCGTCGTCGCCCATCTCCACTATGTGCTGTTCGGGGGAATGGTGTTTCCGCTATTCGCCGCGTTCTACTACTGGATGCCCTTCATCAGTACGCGGCCTTTGTCCGAGCGCCTGGGGCGGTGGGCGTTCTGGATGATCCTCACGGGCTTTAACCTTGCCTTTTTCCCGATGCATTTCACCGGTCTGGCCGGCATGCCCCGGCGCGTGTACACCTATGCCGAGAGCCAGGGCTGGGCTGCGATGAATCTCCTTTCCACGGCGGGCGCCTATCTCATTGCCGCAGGTATCCTGGTGTTCCTGTTCGATCTATGCCGCCGCTTTCGCCCGACGTTGGGAGCGGGGGCAGGCAACGTGTGGGGCGCGGGCACCCTGGAATGGTTGCCCACCGATGCCTACGGTGTGCGCAGCGTTCCTTTCGTCACCAGCCGCGAGCCGCTATGGGACCAGCCGACGCTTGCCGCAGAGGTGGAGGCGGGCCGCCATTTCCTCCCGCATGCGCCGGGCGGGTTGCGTTCCACCCTGGTCACCAGCGCCGTGGACGCCCAACCGGATTATGTGTTGCCGCTGCCTGGCCCGGCCTGGTCGCCGTTGCTGGCCGCGCTTGGCACCGCGGGCTTTTTTCTGTTGCTGACGTTCAAGTTGCCCATGCTTGCCGGGGCTTTCGGATTGCTGGCGATGGTGTCGATCTGGCGTTGGCTCTGGGACGCGGATACGGGGCCCGACCGGATGGAAGTGGATATCGGGGCGGGCTTGCGCCTGCCCACGGCCTGCCCCGGCAGCGGTTCGCATTCCTGGTGGGCAATGGTCATGCTCGTGATGGTATGCGCGAGCATTTTCGGATCGCTGGTGTTTTCCTATCTGTTCCTGTGGACGTCCTCGCCACAAGGGTGGGTGCCCGCGGGCAAGGGGCAGGCGTCCGGGTGGCCCTGGCTGTCGGCGGCGCTGCTGGTTGGATCCGCGGCTCTCGTGGCCTGGGCCGGCCGCGGGCTGCGGCAGGACCGGCAGAGCCGCCTCAGATGGGGCGTGCCGCTGGCAATCATCCTGCTTGCGGCGTCCGTCGGCCTGGACGCACAGGCGCATTGGCGCGCGGGCCTGCGGCCGCAGGCATCCGCGTACGAAGCCTCGGTGTATGCGCTGGTGGGCGCCCAGGCCGCGTTCACGCTGTTTTCAACGTTGATGGGCGTTTTCTTGGTGGCGCGGTCCCTGGCCGGCAGGCTCACGTCCGCGCGGCGGGCCTGTTTCGACAGTACCGCCATGCTTTGGCATTACACGGTGTTGCAGGGGCTGCTGAGCTTGGGCCTGGTCCATGGCTTTCCGCGGTTGACGGGCTGATGCCATGAAGCGCCCGTCCTGGATCGAACTGCTGTACCTGGTGGCGGGGCCGGTTATTTGGCTGGCGCACTATCTGTTCATTTATCCCATCAATGCCATCGCATGCGCCCGCCACGTACTCACGGACCCCTGGTGGGGCTTGCCTGCTTCCTCATGGATCATCCTGGCCGCCAGCGTGTCGGCCCTTGCCGGCATGGCGGTGATCGCCCTGCATCAGCACAGGCGAGTGCGACGCCATGGACTGCCCCCATTCCATGGCGGGCTCACCGGCATGCTCTGTCTGTTGTCCGCGGCTGCGGTTGCATGGGAAACGTCGGCCGTCTTTATCGCGCCGCCGTGTGGCTGAAGCAGGGGGATTGGGCGACGGGAACGGCGCTTGCTGAAAGAGTCTTCTCGAACGGATCGCGAGGAGGACGAGATGCCAGGAGATGACAAGGAAATCGAGGCGTGCACGAGCCGTTGCCTGGACTGCTATCGGAGCTGTCTGCAGACAGCTTCTCAGCATTGCCTGGAAGCAGGCGGCGCTCATGTCGAGCCGGGGCATTTTCGCCTGATGCTCGCGTGCGCCGAGATTTGCCGCACGGCTGCCCACACGATGCTGGTCGGCATCGAGCAGCACGGCAGGATCTGCGCGGCCTGCGCGGAAATATGCCGGGCATGCGCGGAAAGCTGCGCGGGCCTGGACGGCATGAACGAGTGCGAGGAAGCCTGCAAGCGCTGCGCGCAGGCGTGCGAAAGAATGGCGTAGCGATATCGCCATACCCGTGGTTCAACGTGGGCATAGGCCCTGCAAAGGAGAAACGCATGGAGCATCAAACCAATATCGTCGGCGGCCCCAAGGATTCCGCGACCGGGCCCGGACCCGAGATCATGGCGGCGGACACCCTGGACGGCAATGACGTCGTCAACGCCGCGGGGGAAAGCCTCGGTTCCATCAAGGACATCATGATCGATGTGCCGAGAGGACGCGTGGCTTACGCCGTGCTTTCGCGCGGCGGCATTCTGGGCATGGGGGACAAGCTCTTCGCCATCCCATGGTCGGCGCTGACGCTGGACACGGACCGCAAGTGCTTCATCCTGAATGTCGACAAAGAGGCGCTGAAAAACGCCCCGGGCTTCGACAAGGACAACTGGCCCCGGATGGCCGATGAAACCTGGGCGCTGAGCGTGCACAAGTACTACAACCAGGATCCGTACTGGTAGAGAGCGGACCACGGAGGGCGGCCGCAAGCCGCCCTCTTGCTGTTTTCCCTTTCTCTTCCCATGCCGGTCGGCCGGCCTTTCCTATGCACACTCCCCTTACGTATGGCGCCGGCTTTCCCGGGCGTCCGGCCAAACTCGTGGAAAAGCGCCTGGCCAGGCGTACGCCCGTTCGTCTCGGCCGCCACGCGGCGCCGCTCAACGGCTTCACCTTCCATGCGCCCGCCAGCCTGGCGGCGCGGGTGCAGCGCCGGATCGATCAGGCCGAAAGCGAGGCCTGGATGGCGCGCCTGTGGAGACGCGATGCGACGCTGTGGACGGGCAACGACGAAGGCCGTTGGCTCGGCTGGCTGCATCCGGGCGCGGCACCCCGAGAGCTTGGCCGCATGGCGGCAATCTGCCGCAAGTTGTGCGTCGCCGGATTTTCGGACGCGGTATTGCTGGGCATGGGGGGCGCGAGCCTTGGCGCCGAGGCGCTGGCCCATACGCTGGGCATGGGCGGCGGAGGCCTGCGCCTGCACGTCCTGGATTCCACTGATGCGGCGCAGGTGCGCGCGGTGCAATCCGCGGTGGACCTGACGCGCTGCCTATTTGTCGTGTCGAGCAAATCCGGCTCCACGCTGGAATCGCGCATGCTTGCCGCCTACTTCCATGAACAGGTGGCCAGGCGGCTTGGACGACAGGAGGCGGGAACACGGTTCGTCGCGATCACGGATCCCGGCTCCGCGATGCTCGCCCAGGCGCGGGACGAAGGTTACGCCGCCGTGTTCGAGGGCGAACCCTCCATAGGCGGGCGCAACTCGGTGCTATCGCCGTTCGGATTGGTTGCGCTGACCTTGCTGGGCCATGACCCGGCAGCATTCCTGCGCGACACCCGCCCTATGTTGCGCGCCTGCGGGGCAGAGGCGCCGGCGCGCGCCAATCCTGGCCTTATCCTTGGCGCGTTGCTGGGCGAAGCGGCGCTGGATGGCCGGGACAAGCTCACCCTTCTGGCTGCCCCAGGGCTTGAACACCTGGGATGCTGGCTGGAGCAGCTATTGGCGGAATCCACCGGCAAGAACGGGACGGGCATCGTGCCCGTCGATCACGAGCCGCCGGGAGACCCCGAGGATTATGGCCGCGATCGGATGTTCGTCCACTTGGCGAAAAGCGATGCGCCCTGTGTCGAGATGGACTTGCGCATGCGACGGCTGGCGGAGGCGGGATTTCCCGTGTTGCGGTGCGAGCTGCCATCCGCCCGTCTGCTGGGCCAGGAATTCTTCCGGTGGGAGGTGGCCACCGCCGTAGCGGCCGCCGTGCTGCACGTCAATCCTTTCGATCAGCCCGATGTGGAGGCCAGCAAGGTGCGCACGCGAGCCCTCGCGTTGCGCCATGAAGCCGGCACAGGCTTGGCCGAGGGCGTGCCCCTGCTGGTCGAGGGAGCGCTTGCTTTCCATGGCACGGAGGGTGGCGCGACGGCGATCGACCTGCTGGCATCGCATATTTCAGGCCTGGACGAGACCGGCTACGTGTCGTTGCTGGCTTATATTGCCCGCAATGAGGCCAACGAGGCCTGGCTCGCCGCCATGCGATGCCGGTTGCGGCAGGCGACCGGCGCAGCGACCATGGGAGGGTTCGGCCCGCGCTATCTGCATTCCATAGGCCAGCTGCATAAGGGCGGGCCCCCGGGAGGCAGATTCCTGTTCATTACCGCGGACGTCGCGGTGGACCTGGAAGCCCCCGGACACGCCTTGGGTTTTGCCGCGACGCAGCGCGCGCAAGCGCTGGGCGACATGGAGGAGTTGGTGTCGCGCGGCCGGCCTTGCCTGCGGGTGCACATCGCCGGGCCCATCGAGGCCGGCCTTGCCCAGTTGGCCGGCCTGCTGGACCAGGCGATGCAAGGCGCAGCCGTGCGCTAGCCGGTCTGATCGCCGCTCAGGCCGTGGTACTTGCGGCCGATCTCCATGGTCGCTTGATAGAAGCCCGCCTTGCTGCCGCAGTCGTAGCGGATGCCTTCGTATTCATATCCGAAGACTTTCTTCTCGCGCAGCAGGGCGGCGATGCCGTCGGTCAACTGGATCTCGCCGCCCACGCCAGGCTGCGTCTGGCGCAGGCAGTCGAAGATGCGCGCATCAAGGATGTAGCGTCCCACCACGGCCATATCCGATGGCGCGTCGGCCGGGGCCGGCTTTTCGACCATGCCGTTTAACCGCAGCACGCCGCGAGCCTGGGCTGACCCCGACACTATCCCGTATTGCGCGCTGTTGGCGCGCGGAATCTTTTGCAGCGCGAGCACGCTGCCGTCGAACTCCCGCGCTACCTTGGCCATTTCCCCGATCACCGGCGCCGGCGCATCGATCATGTCGTCGGCCAATAGCACCGCAAAGGGTTCCGAGCCGACGATGGGCGCCGCGCACAGCACCGCGTGGCCCAGGCCGAGCGCGGCAGGCTGACGCGTATAGAAGCAGTTGACGTGAGCGGGGAGCACATTGCGGACGCAGTCCAGCAGAGCCACCTTGTTCTTGGATTCCAGGTCCAGCTCCAGTTCCGGAACCCGATCGAAATGGTCTTCGATGGCGCGCTTGTTCCTGCCCGTGACGAACACCAGTTCAGTAAAGCCTGCGGCGACGGCCTCTTCCACCGCGTACTGGATGAGAGGCTTATCGACGACGGGCAGCATTTCCTTGGGCATGGCTTTGGTGGCGGGAAGAAAGCGGGTGCCCAACCCGGCCACGGGAAAAACGGCGATACGGATGCGCTTCATTAGAGCCCCTTGTTTGTGCGGTAGCGGGGTAGCGCAAGCCCCGTGCCCAAGGGCGGTTCAGCTATCGTCCGGCTCTGGTGCTACGGACGCGGACAGGTGCACAATGCGCTCGGGCAGGGCAAGCGAAATGCCTGCCGCGTCCAGTTCGCGCATGATGCCCAGATTGATATCCTGCTGGATATCCATGTAGCGGTTGTAGTCGGCGGTCATGACGTAGTAGACGGCTTCATATTCGAGCGCGCTGTCACCCAGGCGAGCCAGATGGGCCCGGTCGAAGCGGGTATCGGCCTGGCTTTCGATCCGGGCTCGAATCAACCCAGGCACCGTTGCGGCAAGCTCCACGCCTGTCATGTAGGTGACGCGGACGGTGAAAACTATGCGCCGTTGTTGCATGCGTTTGTAATTCTGGATCGTCTGCTTGAGCAGTTCGGTGTTGGAGCAGACGATCTGCTCGCCGCCCAGGCTGCGAATGCGCGTCGTCTTCAAGCCAACGTGCTCGATACTGCCGGCCACCTGTCCAAAGACGATGAAGTCGCCCGCCTCGAAGGGCTTGTCCAGCCCGATCGAGATGGAGGCGAACAGATCGCTCAGGATGGTCTGCACGGCCAGCGCGACGGCGATGCCGCCTATGCCCAGGCTGGCGACCAGCGCCGTGATGTTCACGCCCAGGTTGTCCAGCATGGCCAGCAGGGCGATCACCGACACCAGCGTGCGCAGCAGGAATCGGAACAGGGTAGCGGTGACGGTGCTTGCCTGCCCGCGCGAGGCCAGGGCATGGTCGAGCCCCACGTCGACCGCGCGATCCAGCCAAAGCGCAAGCTGTAGCGTCAGTAGAACGAACCAGAGGTGTTGGGCGCTGCTTCCGCTCCAGGGCAGCGGCGCACCCGTGATTTCGGCGCCAATCAGAATCGACAGGATCAACAGGACCGCGCTGTTCGTGCGCCGCAAGACTTCCGAGAGCGAGCGGGCCAGGGGGTGGCCGGGCGCATCGGCCCGTTCCCGCAGTCTTGATCGCACGATCCGCAAAGCGGCGCTTATCGCGAAGAACAGGGCCGCGCCCACCGCGAGCGCCAGGGCCCAAAGCATCAGAGGATGGTCCGAAAATTCCCGGAAGCCTGGAAGCCAGGTTGAGAGCATGCCGTCTCCTGGGTTGAAAATGGCGTGGCAGCAACTGCCGTGCCGCTCGTGCGCGGCCATGGGCACGTTGCTTGCTGGTATGGGCGAAGCTGCACCCCATCAGCCTTCCGGAGTAGCGTCATGGATAAGTTCGAACGTAATGCGGCGGCGTCCGCCGAGGTGTTGAGCGAAGGTGAACTGAGGGCGAGGCGCACGCTTGAAGCGGCGCGGCGTCTGCTCGATCCGGAAGCGGAACCCATAGCGCCCATTTCGTCGGTCGAGGCCGAGCTCAAGCGCTACGTCAAGGAGGCGTATCGCAGGCGTTCATACAGCTGAGCGTCACGGCTGCTGCTCGTCCCAGACCGACATGTGCCGGTACTGTTCGGCCCGCGCCAGCGTGCGGTAGAAATCCGCTCCGACGCGTATCAGCCTTTCCATTTCTTCTTGCCGTAGCCTGGGCTGCAGCGCAGCCAGGCATTCGGCATAGTTGGCCAGTACCTCGGGCCACTCATGGAAGTCCCGATCTGTCGCCGGCGTGGCGATCATTTGTGCCAATAGTTCCTCGCGATCCATATATATGTCCCGCAGCAAGCCTGCTGGTTGTAAACACGTCCGCAGTTTGCGCGTCGCTCCCTCCCGGAGGGCGAGCCCTCCGGGACGGCCTGCGTGCTACTTCTTGGCCGCATCGATGCGCTGTTGCATTGCAGTCGCCATTTCCAGGTGCTGTTGAAGTACCGGCAGGGTTTCGATGGCGAACTGTTTGACGTCCGGGTCCTTGACGTCGTTCGAAGCTCTCTCAAAGAGCTTCACCGCATCCTGGTGCGCGGATACGCCAATCTCGTCGACATACGCCTTGTCGAAACTGTCGTCGCGCAAGCCCAGCGCCTTGAGCTTGGCCTGCTGGACCAGTGAAGGCTCGGTCGGCGCCTGATAACCCTTGCTTTGCGCCAGCGAGGCCAGCTTCTGCCCGGCCTTGCCATGGTCATCGATCATCTTCTGGGCAAAGGCCTTCACGTCGGCGTCACGGGCTTTTTCCAGGGCGAGCTTGCTGCCGGCGACCTCCAGATTGCCGGCTTGCGCGGCGTTTTCGAGGAAGTCGCGGTCGGCGCTGTCCAGTTTCGATTCCGCTGCGGCCGGTGGCGTGGCAGGCGCCGTCTGCGTCTGCGCCTGGACCGCCGGGGCGGCAGCCAGCGTCATCGTGGCGAGGAGGGTGGCGGTCAGGTAACGGGTTTTCATGGAAACCTCCAGAATAGGGCGCGTGGCGCCGTTGATATCGGGCTGTTCCCCCTTTGCCAGCAATCGCTGTTCCTGCGGGCCTGCCGCGTCTTAGCGCGGCTTGGGGTTGCACCAGAGCTCGGCGTGGTAGTCGGCCAGGCGCTGCAGGGCGTACCGGGCGCTGGCCAGCCGCATGGCGTTCCGACTGCCCGAGAAACGCCGGGTTTCGGAATAGACCGCCGGCGCGGCATCGGCATGGCCTGTCTTGAAGACCCAGGCGAAGCATTGCGTGCCCGCGGGAATGTCGTCGTCGATGTCGTCGGTGACTCCCGTGTTCGATATGGCGATGAGCGCGGGGCTTTTCCGCGAAGCGCCCAGCGCCATTTCCCTGGCCACCGGTTCGCTTGTCAGGTTGTGCCGCGCCAGCGTGGCGGACGAGACTCCGAGGCAGCGCATTTTTGCCTCCGGGGAATAGACCACGAAGGCGCAGTCCAGCAATGAACCGGCGCCCGGCACATCCGCCAGCGTCGCGGCAATCAGGCCGGCCGTGCAGGATTCCGCCGTGACCAATGTCAACGCGTGTTCATGCATGTAGCCGGCAATCCGTTCGATGGCGTCCATGGGGGCTGCGGGCTCCCTGTATCAGTGTGCAATGGGCTCTGCGTCCGGGCTCAGCCTCCGTTGCGCACTGGGTCGGGGGGCTTGCGCGATACGCCGGCATGTCGCGCGTCGGTCACGTGGTCCGCGCCGATGTCGGCTCCCTCATGGTCGCGGTCTCGCGGATTGGCACTTTCCCGGTCGCCCGTCCCCTGGGCGTCGCTGTCGGTATGGACCAGATCCCGCGGCAAGTCGCTGGCGGAGTCGGACGAATCGCTGGGGCCGACGTCCGGCCGGGGAGAGTCGCCGGTTCCCGGGTCGGGAAAGGAAGTTATGGGCATGTTTGGCATGATGGTTCTCCGGTGGGCGCCATAGGAGCCCTTTGCCGGTTTGCGCAGCAAGCGGCATGCCTGACGCCGCGGCTCCCTACCAGCCCGCCGCGTAGGCCGGCCGGCGCGGGTCCGCGCCGCCCCAGCGGACGCCAGTGTCCAGGTCGTGCCTGACCATGCACACTGCTCCGGCGCGCCAGCTGTGCCCAGGCCACCATTTGACCGTGTGCCCCAGCGCGGCCAGCTGGTCGCCGGCGTCGCGCGCGATCAGGTCCTCGATCATCAACCGTCCAGGCATGGCGTTGTGCGGTTCGAACGACGACGGAAAGCTGAAGGTCGCGAAGCGCGGCGCTTCGACCGCTTGCTGCACATCCATGCCGAATACTTCCATGTTCAGGAAGGTCTGCAGCATGGCCTGGCATTGCACGTCGCCGCCCGGCGTGCCGAATGGCATGACGTACGTCCCCGGCTTGATCGCCAGCGACGGATTTGGCGTCAGCCGCGGACGGCGGCCTGGCCCGATGGCGCAGGGATGTCCGGCTTCCGCCCAGGATTGACTGCCTCGCCCGGAAGCGCAGATGCCGGTGCCGGGAATGACGGGAACGTTGTAGGAGCCGTCGCTGGGCGTGGCGGAAAAGGCGTTGCCCTCCTTGTCTACGACCGCGACGTAGGAGGTGTCCAGGCGCGGATCCGTGCGCGCCATATCGTCGGGACCCGCCGCGCGCAGGTCGATATCGCGCGCCAAGGGGAGGCGACCCGCTGGCGGCATCTCCGGCCCTGCGCGATCGGGCCTGATCAGGGCCAGGCGCGAACGCGCATATTCCTTGGACAGCAGGGCTGCTTGCGGCACGCGGGCGTGGCGAGGATCGGCGTAATGGACTTCGCGGTCAGCGAATGCCAGTTTGATGGCTTCGGTCAGCAGATGCACGTAGGGGGCGGAGTTATGGCCCAGGGCGCGCAGTTCGCACGGCTCGAGAATATTCAGCATCTGCAGCAGCGAGGGGCCCTGGCACCAGAAGCCGCAACTGTGCACGCGCGTGCCGTGAAACTCGGTGGATAGCGCCGGTTCCACCTCGACGGAGAAGCCGCGCAGGTCCTCGTGGGTGATCAGCCCGCCTTCTTCCCGGTGATACTTGACGATCGCGGCGGCGATATCCCCTTCGTAGAATGCGCGGCGAGCCGCCGCCAGGCCTGCCAGCCGGCCGGCATCCCGGTGCGCGCGCTCTTCGTCGGCCATGTATTGGATGCTGCGCGCCAGATCCGTCTGGCGGAAGACCTCTCCCGCCGCGGGCGGCTTGCCGCCCGGCAGGTAGATGGCGGCGCTGGAAGCCCAGCGGGCGTAGTTCTTCTCGTTTTCGGCCAGCACTTCCGCCATCAGCGGGTACATGACGAAGCCTTCTCGCGCCAGCTGGATGGCGCTGGCTGCAACCTCGCCAAAGCTCATGGTGCCGAAGCGCTCCAGCGCGGTGATCCAGGCGTCGGGGGCGGCCGGTATGACGGTGCGCAGCACGCCGGCCGGAATCGTGCCCGCGTGCTTGCCCAGGAATGTTTCCAGGCGCGCGGCTTCGGGCCAGTACCCCAGGCCGGAGATGCTCCACACCTGGCGGGTCCGGGCCTGATAGACCAGGATGGGCGCCACGCCGCCGAAGTTGACGATGTCGCTTTGCACCACGCCCAACGCGATGCCCGCGGCAACGCCTGCGTCGACAGCGTTGCCGCCCGCCTGGAGGACGTCCATGCCGGCCTGCGTGGCCAGGTAATGGCCCGCCGAGACCATGTGGTTCAGGCCGGTGAGCGCGGGGCGCATCGAAGTGGGCGCGCTGCCGGCGGTCAGGTCCGGGGCGTAAGAGGAATTGGCCATCGAAATCTCCGGTCGCAAGCGGTTCCCGCTTGCCTGTGCGGGTTCAAAGAATCACTGCGGTTTGATGCCCAATTTCTGCGTCACATCCTGCCAGCGCTTGAACTCGGCCTGCAGATAGCTCTTGAATTCAGCGGGGGAGCTGCCTTCCACCATGACGTCCCGCGCTTCCAGGGCATTGCGCACGTCAGCGCTGGACAAGGCCGACTTCGTGGACCGGTACAGGGCGTCCACGATTTCCGGGGGCGTACCCTTGGGCAGCAGCAGGCCGTACCAGGAACCGCCGACCAGGTTTGGATAACCGCCTTCCTTGGCGGTGGGGATCTCGGGGGCCCGGGCGAGGCGTTTCTCGCTGAAGACGGCCAGCGCCTTCAGCTTGCCATTCCGGATGAAGGGCAGCGTGGTGCCCGGCGTATCGAGCGTGTACTGGACCTGACCCGCCATGACGTCGTTGAGCAGCGCCGCGCTGCCTCTGTAGGGCACGTTCGTGGTCTTGATGCCCGCGTCCATGTTCAATTGTTCGGAGAAGAAGAAATTGGCGGTCATGATCCCCGGTGAGGCGTAGTTGACCTCGCCGGGGCGATTGCGGGCGTAAGCCACCAGTTCGGGCAGCGTGTTGGGCGGGAAAGCCGGGTTGGCGACCAGGATGAAGGGGCCGCCGCCGATGAAGGTGACCGGGATCAGGTCGTTCATGGGATCGTAGGGCAGATCCTTTACCGTGAGCGGCGCGCCAGTCAGTGGCGAGGCCGTCGCGAAAAGCACGGTGTAGCCATCGGGTTCGGAGCGGACCACCTGCTGGGTCGCTATGGTGCCGCTTGCGCCCGCGCGATTCTCGACGACGACCGGCTGCTTGAGTTCCTGGCCCAGTTGTTGCGCGACCATGCGCGCCACGGTATCCGTGCCGCCGCCCGGCGGGTATCCGACTATCAGGCGTATCGGCTTGGCAGGCCAGGTCTCGGCCTGCGCCGCTGCAGGGTGGGTAGCGGCCAGCACGCCAGCGAGGCCGCACAGGGCAAGCAGCGTGCGGCGGCGTAAACGAGAAAGGGCAGGTGCGCGAATAATCATGGATATCTCCTGGACTCTTCTTGCGGGCCGATACCGTGGCGGATGTCGGCTGTTGTCGGTTCCAGCGCGGCCGCAGGCCGGGGTGGTCCCGGCCGCGGCGGCGCCGTCGGACCCTGCCGGACTATTTGTTCGCGGCCAGTCCCAGTTTGCGGACAATCTCCGCTTCCAATGCGTACTGCTGGGCGGCATAGGCCGCGTAGTCCTTGCCGTCCATGTAGACCAGTTCCTGCCCGTACTGAGTCAGGATCTGTTTGAAGGCGTCCGATTCCGCCACATGCTTGAAGACGGCATGCAGCTTGGAGACGACGGCTGGCGGCATGCCTTGGGGACCAGCGATCCCGAAAGGCGCGTTGGCCGGCGGCGTGCCGTCAAGCTCGTGCAAGGTGGGCGTGTCGGGATATTGGGCGCTGCGTTGTTCGCCCCAGGTCACCAGCATCCGCATCTTGCCCGACTGCACCAGCGGCTGCACGGTGGTCGATCCGGCATACGCCGTCACCTGGCCTCCCATCACCGCGGTCAGCACTTCGGATTCTCCCTTGTAGGGGATATGGCGCCACGTTACGCCGTTGCGCCCGGCGATCTCTTCCATCATCACGTTGGAGGCGCTGCCGACGCTGGCCGTGCCGTAGGTCACTTCATTGGGGTGCTGCTTGGCATAGCCGATGAACTCGGCCCAGGTCTTGTGCGGGGAGCTCGCAGGCACAGCCACGCCGAGCGTATAGCCGCTGAGCATCATGACGTAGGTGAAGTCGCGCGTCGGGTCGTAGCCCATGTCCTGGATGTGGGGCATCCGGTAGACCGGACTGGGCAGCACGGCCAGGGTGTAGCCGTCGGGACGCGCGGTCTTGATCGCTCGCGCGCCCATGGTTGCGCCAGCTCCGCCGCGGTTTTCAATGACAATGGGCTGGCCCAGTTCGGGGGCGGCGAGCTCCGCGAATTTGCGGATCACGATGTCGGTGGACCCTCCTGCCTGGTAAGGCACGATGATGTGGACCGCATGGGCAGGATAGGCGGGGGCGGCAGCCGCGGACATCGGCGCGGCGATGGCCGCGCCGGCAAGGGCGAGGGCGGCGGTGAAGTAGCCGTGAATACGCATGTTCATGGTGATTTCCTATGGATTCAGGCGGCGGCCCAGGCTTGCGCGAGCGCGCGCTGGAAGTTCCCGCCCAGCACACCCAGGATCTGGCTGTCCGTCAGTCCGGCCGCGTGCAGCGCGTGGGTGAAGGCGGGGAATTGCGCCGGCGTCGGGGTTTCGACGGGATAGCGCGCTTCCATCACGTCGCCAAAGGCGTCGGAGAAGTCGCCGCCCGATTTGGCGTATTTGGTCCGCGACATCACCATCACGTGGCGCACCGCCTCGTAGGTGTCCACCGACGGAAAGTCCGTGCCGATGCCCACGTGCTCATAGCCCACCAGTTCGCCGATGTACTTAACGTTGGCGACGAAATCCGACAGCAGGGGTTGCTGGCGCGGGTCGCCCCGCCAGCTCAGATATGCATGGATGCTGCAACCCACCACCCCGCCGGTCGCGGCGACCGCCTTGATGACCTCGTCCGATTTGTTGCGGGGCCGCTTGATCACCGCGTTGGCATTGGCATGGGTCAGCAGTACCGGCTTACTGCTGTGATGGGCGGCGTCCAGGCAGGTTTGGGGCGCGCAGTGGCTGAGGTCGATGGCGATGCCGACGCGGTTCATTTCCTCGACCATTTTCAGGCCGAGGTCGCTCAAGCCGGCGTTGCGCTTTTCCAGGCAACCGTCACCCAGCAGATTGGCTTCGTTGTAGGTCAGCTGGATGACGCGCATGCCCAGTTCATGAAACAGGACGACGCGATCGATCTGGTCGCCCAGCGGCTTGCCGTTCTGCCAGCCCATGATGACCCCGAGCTTGCCCGTCTGCTTGGCGCGGACGATATCCTCTGGCGTTTCCACGAGCAGCCAGGAAGAGTCCGGCGCGGCGCAGCGCTGGCGCCAGGCCATGCAGTCGCGAAGCGCTTGCTCGAAGTCCGCGCCCATGTCGCTGACGGTGACGTTGATTGCACTGACGCCGCCGGCCAGCATGTCGCGGGTGCTGCCGTCGCTGAAGAAGACCAGGCCGTCGATGACGGTGGCGCGGCGATGCAGATCGGCGCTGTGGCTGTCCATGAAAGAATTCCCCTGTGGTTGGATGAGTTGTTGGAGGCTGGCGCACGGCAGGACGGCGGCGGCCGTCATGTGCCGTAGCGGCCGTAGCGGAATGGGTGCAGATCGACTGCCGGCGTTTGGCCCTGGATCAATCGCGCCATGGCTTCGCCGGCCGCGGGGCCGATGCCGAAGCCGTGGCCCGAAAAGCCGGAGGCCAGGTACAGGCCGGGCAGGCCGGGCACCGCGTCCATGACGGGCATCGCGTCCGGCGTGACGTCGATGTATCCCGCCCAGGACTGCGCGATGCGCGCTTCGCGGAACGCGGGAAACGCCTGGACCAGCCTGCGCCAGGCTTGCTCGACACCGCGCCGGGATGGCTGCGGATCCAGCACGCGATGCCGCTCGAAAGGCGACACGCGGTCGGCCGGAAAGCGGCGCGGGATCTTCAGCTCCTCGAAGAAGCGTTTGCCAAAGCGCAAGCGCACGAAACCGCTGTTGGCTCGCCACGTGCTGAAGAAATGAGGCATCAGCCGGAAGGTGTCGGGCACCACGTCGGCCATCGACGCGCCGAACTGCGATACCGAGTAGCCGCCGTCGGCCCGCTTGCGGCAGGTGAAATTCTTGCCATTGATCGCGGCCAGCGGTCCGGTGTCGAGAGGCGTTGTTCTCAGCACCGACCCGCGGACCTTCAATTGCGGGAAATCCGCGCCCAGGTTGCCGCAGAAAAGCCGCGACCAGGCGCCCGCCGCGACCAGTACGGCCTGGGTTTCCACGCGGCCGTGTTCGGTCAGCAGGGCGGATACGCGGCCCGCGCTGCGTTCGACGCCGCGCACGGCGCAGCCTTCGAAAACCTGCGCGCCCGCGGCGCGGGCCAGCGTCGCGATGGCTCGCGTCGCGAGTTGCGGTTCGGCCACCCCGTCCGTGGGGCTGTACATGGCGCCGGTCCAGGAGCGCCCGGTCGCAGGCAGCATTTTTCGCAACTTGCGGTTATCCAGCAGGCGGGCGTCCACGCCATATTGGCGCGCGCCGTCGATCCAGGCCTGATGGCCCGCCGCGTCCGAGTCGTTTTCCTGAAGGTAGAACATGCCGTTGCGGCGAAATCCGACGTCTATTTTGTCCTGGATCTCGCCCCAGAGCTGGTTCGCCCGTTGCGCCAGGGGAACTTCCGGCAGGTCGCGCCCCAGGGTGCGCACCCAGCCCCAGTTGCGCGACGATTGCTCGCAGGCCAGCGTGCCTTTTTCGAACACGGCGACCCGAAGCCCGGCGCATGCAAGGGAGTAGGCGGTACTGATGCCGATGATGCCGCCGCCGACGATGGCGACGTCGACGGCAGCCGGCAGCGCTACCCGGTTCGAGGCCGACGTTGCGGGATTACCGGTGGCGGATGCCGGATCTTGAGAGGAAGACGCTTGCATGGCAGCCCAATTTGTTGGATTATCGCTATTCGATAACAATATACGTATATCGATAAGTTTTGGTTTTTATACTGCTCGCGGGACGGGGCGGCAACGTAGGGTTTCCCTGGGCCCTTGTCGCTTTCGGGTTTTTTGCGGACAAAATCCGCTCCTGCCACACACACGGAATCTGCATGTCTGAACCTTCCGCCTTGATGATCCAGTCGCTGGAAAAAGGCCTGGCCGTACTGGAATCCTTCCGCGGCCACGCCTCTTTGAGCTTGCAGGAGATGGCCCGCGAAAACGGCATTACCATCGGCTCGGCGCAGCGCGTGGCATACACCTTGGAGAAAACCGGCTATCTGTCCAAGGATCCGCGCAGCAAGCGCTACAGCATGACGGTCAAGGCCGTCGGGCTGGGCTACAGCTATCTGTACCGGCAGCCCTTGTTCCAGCACGCGCACGCAGTGCTGCACCAGGTCAACCAGGAATGCGGAGAGATCGTCAACCTGGCGGTGCCCGAGGGCGACAATATGGTGTTCGTGATGCGCGTCGCGCCGGCCCGGCATATTCCCGAGTACATGCCCGTGGGCACGCAGATACCATGCATTGCGAGCGCGTCGGGGCGCGCGTTATGGGCGCTGTTGCCGCCCGATGAACTCGATCTGAAGCTGCGCAGCATTACCTGCGTCAAGCACACGCCGCGCACCACCACCGACCTCGCCACGTTGCGCGCACTGATCGACGAAGCCAGGCGCGACCAGTACGCCTATGCCGACGAAGAGTTCTACGCCGGAGACCTGAACGTGGCAGCCGTCATCCATGGCGACAACGGCGATCCGCTAGGCGCGCTGAACATCTCCGTGCCCAAGCCGCGCTGGTCGCTGGAGCGCGCGCGCGCGGAACTGGGGCCGCTGGCGATCCGGGCGGCAAGAGCGATCAGCAAGCGCAATTGATGCGCGCCGGCCAGCCCGCATCAGGCTGCCTGGGCGGCCGCGTCCCAGCGGCTGACCGAGAACTTCTCGGCCATCATCAAGCCGCCGCGTCCGGTCGCCATCTCGGCGATGACCTCGCCCACCGCCGGGGCAATCTGAAAGCCGCCGCCGGAAAAGCCGAAGGCATGCAGCAGGCGCGGCACCCTGGGGCTGAAGCCGATGACGGGGTTCTTGTCGCTGAAGTAGCCTTCGATGCCCGACCAGCAGCGGATGACGCTGGCGCAGGCCAGGGCGGGCAGGATCGCCGGAGCTGTCCGCCCAAGTTCCGCCAACGCGGCGCGGCCCGGGCGGCTGCGGTCGCCGGGCAGGGCGACGCCATAGCCGCCGCCCATGACGACGTTGCCGCGCGTCACCTGGCGGGCATAGAACCCGCCGCCTTCCACGCCGAGCGACACGCCGATCTGCGGCGCAAGCGGTTCGGTGACCAGCATGGTCGGATACTTCACTTGCAAGGGCAGATCATCACCGAAGCCGCGCGCGACCGCCGCACCCCAGGCGCCTGCCGCGTTGATGACCGTGGCGGCGCGGATGCGGCGTCCGTCGGCCGCCGTCAGCAGAAAATCTTCTCCCTGAGTATCTGACTGCGTAATGGCGCAATGTTCCAGCAGGTGGGCGCCAGCCCGGGCGGCTGCATGCGCAAAGGCGGGCGCAACCAGGCGCGGATTGGCTTGGCCGTCCTGCGGGCACAGCGACCCGCCTGCCAAGCCGGGACCCAGCGCCGGGAAGCGGCGGCGCAGTTCGGCGGCGTCGATGATTTCCAGGCCCAGGTCGAAGTCGCTTACCTTGTCGCGGTAGGCGCGGAGTTTGTCCAGATCGGATTCCGTGCGCGCCAATTTCAGGTGCCCGCTGCGCACGTATTCCGCATCGGTGCCGATGAGTTCGGGCAGGCGCGACCAGATGCCGTGCGCGCGTTGCGCCAGGTAGAGCTGTTCGATGGAGCGTCCTTGCCGGCGCACGCCGCCGAAGTTGACGCCGCTGGCGCGCGCGCCGCTCGCGCCGCTGTCGATCAGTGCCGTGGCTACGCCCATGCGGCGTAGCGCCAGGGCGGCGCTGGCGCCTACAAGACCGGCGCCAATGATGGCGACCTCGGTTTTCAGCGGGTTCATGGTTCCACCCCGCCGAGCATGGCCAGGTTCAAGGGTTTGACCGGCGCCTGGCCGCGCAGGCGGCCGATGTCCGCCAACGCCAGTCCGCGGCAGCCGGCCAGCAGTTCGGCCGCGCCAGCCTGGCACATGCGGCCCTGGCACAGGCCCATGCCTATGCGCGTCAGCGCTTTCAGCCGGTTCAGGTCATTGATGGCGTATTGTTCGGCCGCGGCGCGCAGCGTGCCCGCGCGCACCTCCTCGCAGCGGCAGACCATGACCGAGTCGTCGCACCGTGCGGCGGGCAGGGGAAAGGCCTGATCCAGGCCACGCCGGAACCGCGCCCACCTTGCCTGCCGGCGGGCCAGCGCCCGGACCCGGGCGACGCTGACGGCGATACCGCTGTCGGCCAGCATGGCCAGGGCCGCGCGTTCACCAGCGAGTTCGGCCATGACGGCGCCGCCTATGCCCGCGCCGTCTCCGGCCAGGTAGACACTGGCCGCCGAGCTGCGCCCGTCGGGGTCGCGGCGCGGAAGCCAGGCGCGTTGGCGGGCGTCGAAATCGAAAGCGCAATCCAGCAGGTCGGCCAATTGGGTTTCCGCGCGCAGTCCGTGGCCGATCGCCAGGGCGTCGCAAGCGAAGGCGCAGGACTGGCCTCCGATGGTGGCCCGCACGGTCTCGACCCGGCTATCGCCCTGCGCGGCGTCCAGCTGCGCATTGTGGTGCACGGATACGCCGTGCGCGCGCAACCACCCCAGGTAGTACAGGCCCTTGGCCAGCATGCCGGGCTGGCTCAGCAGCGCGGGCGTGGCGCGGACCTGCGCACCCAAGGACGCTTGATCCAGCACGGCCAGCACCTGGGCACCAGCGCGCGCATACTGGTAGGCAACCAGATACAACAGAGGTCCGGTGCCGGCAAACACAATGCGCGGCCCGAACACGCAGCCCTGGCTTTTCAGCGCGATCTGCGCGCCGCCCAGCGAGTAGACGCCGGGCAGTGTCCAGCCCGGGAAGGGCAGCACGCGGTCGGTGGCGCCAGTAGCGAGCAGCAGGCGCGAGTAAGGCAGCGTTTCCAGTTCGCCGTCGCGGATCAGGTCCAGGCTGCCTGGCGCGGCGTTCCACACCGCGGTTGCGGCGCGGTAGTCGGCCCGGGCTGCCAGGTCCGCGCCCGCCGCGTGGATGGCTTGCGCGCGCTTCCATTCGAAGCCGTAGCGCTGGCGCGCACTGCCGCGCGGGGCTGCGCCCTGGCGATAGATCTGGCCGCCGGGCAGGGCGGCTTCGTCCACGATCACCGGACGCACCCCGTGGCGCAGCAGCGTTTGCGCTGCGCGCACGCCTGCGGGGCCGGCTCCCACCACTACCATGGGCGGCGCGCCCAGATCGTCAGGCCGATTCATCTGCATGCAAGTTCTCCGGGCTGGGCGCTGACCAGATCCATGCCGTCTTCCGCCTGAGTGGAACAGGCGCGCAGGCGCTTGCCGTCCGCTGTCTGCACCCAGCAATCCTGGCAGGCTCCCATCAGGCAGAAGCCGGCGCGAGGCGCGCCTTCTCCCAAGGTCACGCGCAGGTGTTGCGCGGCCAGCAGCAGCGCCGTCAGTACGGTGTCACCTTCGTGGGCCTGCAGCGGTTGGCCATTCCAGGTCAGCCGCAGCGCGGGCGAGACGGGCGCCGACACGCGGCGCAGGAGCGGCGTCATGCCGCGTTCTCCACCCCGCGCAGTTGCGACAGTGTGCGGTCGGGCAGGATGATGTCGGCGTCGTAGCGCAGTTCCACGACGGCCGGCATACGGTGTTCTTGCGCGTAAGCCAGCGCGGCGTCATAGGCAGGCGCGAAATCCTCCGTGCGCTCGACCGCCGCGCCGAAGCCGCCATAGCTTTGCGCCAGCAGCGCAAAATCCGGATTGACCAGTTCCGTGGCCAGCGCGCGGCCGGGATACGCGCGCTCCTGGTGCAATCGGATGGTGCCGAAAAGCCCATTGTTGAAGACCAGCACGACGATGCCCAGGCGGTACTGGGCCGCGGTGGCCAGTTCCTGCATGGTCATCTGGAAACAGCCATCCCCGGCAAAACAGATCACCGTCGCGTTCCGATCGCGCAGCTTGGCGGCGATGGCTGCGGGCAGGCCGTAGCCCATGGCGCCGACCGCGGGCGCCAACTGGCTGCCGGGCCCTTTGAAGGCAATGTGCCGGTGCGCGTAGAGTGCATAGTTGCCTGCGCCCACGGTGACGCACGAGTGTGGCGGCAGGGTGGCAGCGACATGGCGCGCTGCTGCGTTCAGGTCCAGCGGGCCGGGCGTGGGGGGCAGCGGGGCTGCGGTGGCCACGGCGTCTGCGCCGCGGCGGCGCGGATGCCAGCCGGGTGTCGGCGCCAGTTCGGCCGCGGCCTGGGCAAAGCCTTCCACGCTGGCCACCATGCCCAGCGCCGGCGTGCACAGCCGTCCGATCTCATTGGCGTCGGGATGGATGTGCACCAGGGTCTGGCGCGGGGTGGGGGAAGCCAGCCATTCGTAGTTGATGGTCGTGGGTTCGCACAGGCGAGTGCCAAGCGCGATGACCAGATCACTGTCCATGACGGCGCGCTTCTGGTGGGCGGGCATGCTCGCGCTGACCTGGCCTACGAAGTTCGGGTGGTCGTTGTCGAAGAGTTCCAGGCGGCGCCAGGCGGTCGCCACCGGCAGGTCGAAGCGCAGCGCGAAATCGCGCACGGCCTGGCGCGCGGCGGCGGGCCAACGCGACCCTCCCAGCAGCAACAGTGGCCGGTCGGCCGCTTCTAGCAACGTGCGCAGGCGCGTCATGTCGTTGTCGGCCGGACGCGCGCAGGGTGTCGGGGGCGGCGCGGCCAGCGCGGTGCCGGCGAGACTGGACAGCATGTCCTCGGGCAGCGCAAGCACCACGGGTCCGGGCCGCCCGCCCGTGGCGATCGCCCAGGCGCGCGCCAGGTATTCAGGGATACGGTCGGCCCGTTCGATCTGCGCGACCCATTTGGCCAGCGGCGTGTACATGGCGCGGTAGTCCACTTCCTGGAAGCACTGGCGGTCGACGGTGTCGCTGCCGACCTGGCCAATGAACAGGATCATGGGCGTGGAGTCTTCCCTGGCGGTGTGCACGCCGATCGCCGCGTTGGTGGCGCCAGGTCCGCGAGAGACAAAGCAGATGCCCGGCTGGCCGGTCAGCTTGCCATGCGCCTCCGCCATGTAGGCGGCGCCGCCCTCCTGGCGGCAGACCACGGCTTCAATCGCATCGCGCCGCGCGTAGAGCGCGTCGATGCAGGGCAGGAAGCTCTCGCCCGGCACCATGAACACGCGCTCGACGCCAAACGCCTGCAACTGCGCGACCAGCAGTTCGCCGCCACTACGCATGCCCGATAGGGGGCCAGTCATGCCGCGTCTCCTTGCAGCGCGAGTGCCACGCGTTCGGTGCCGTAGTCGCGTTCGGCCGCGGCCCGGCTGACCTTGCCGCCCAGCACGTCGTTGCGGATGGCTGCGGCGCTGCGCTCGGCAGGTATTCCGTAGCCGCCGCCTCCGGGTGTCTCCAGCCGCACTGATTGGCCGTTGGCCAAGGGGTGGCCGGCGATCTTGTTGGCCAGGCGCTGTTCATCCGGTCGGCCCGGGTTCTGCACGACGCGCGAGGTGCCGCCGGCCAGTCCGCCGTTCAGGCCGGCGGCGCCGAACAGCGCGGCATCGCAGCGTATGGTGCAGATCAACTGGTCGTGCAGCGACCGGATCTGGCGGGCGATGCCCATGCCGCCCCGGTGGCGGCCGGCGCCGCCGCTGTCGTTGACCAGCGCGTATTCCTCGACCAGCAAGGGGTACTCGATCTCCAGCGCTTCGGCGGGCAGGTTCGAGGTGTTGGTCACGTGCACCTGGATGCCGTCCATGCCGTCGCCCTGCGCGCGGCCGCCCGCGCCGCCGCCCAGGGTTTCCAGATAGACGAAGGTGCCTTTGCCGTCCTGCATCGGCACCGAGAACAGCATGGAGGGCATGACGTCATTGCACGACGCCATGGCGCGGTCGGGAGGAAGCAGTTGGCCCAGCGCGCCAATTACGGTGCCCGCCACGCGTTGCGCGGTGGTGACGCGCGCGCCCACCGCCGCCGGAAAGCGCGGATTGGTGATGGTGCCTTCCGGAGCCGTGATGGTAATCGGCTGGAACAAGCCGTTGTTGGGCATGAGCTCGGGGTCGAGCATGGCTTTCACCGCGAAATACACGCTGGCGTTCAAGGCGCTGGCAGGCAGGTTGAAGGCGCCGCGCGCCTGCTTGCCGGTACCCGTGAAATCCACGTAAAGCTGGCCATCGCGCGCGTGCACGTTGGCCTGGATGGTGACCGGATCGCCGCCCATGCCGTCATCGTCCATGCGCTCGGTGAAGGTGTAGGTGCCGGCGGGCAGCTGGGCGATGCGGTTGCGCAGGCGCCGTTCCGTGTACACCATGATGCTGTCGATGGCGGACAGCACGCTCTGCAGGCCGGACTGTTGCACCAGTTCCAGCATCAGCTTGGCGCCCTTGTCATTGGTGGCGATCTGGGCGCGGATGTCGTGCATCCGGTTGTCCGGCTCGCGGGTGTTGTGCGCAATCATTTCCAGCAGGTCCATGTCCAGTTCGCCTTCGCGCACGATGCGCATGGCCGGCAGCCGGATCCCTTCCTCCCAGACCGTCTTCAGATGGTGCGAGGTAGAGCCGGGGACCGCGCCGCCCACGTCGGTATGGTGGCCGATGTTGGCGGCGAAGAAGCGCAGTACGCCTTCGTGGAAGATGGGCGTGATGACGGTGATGTCCGGCGCATGCGTGCCGCCGGCCAGATAGGCGTCGTTGCACAGGAAGGCGTCGCCGGGGCGCACGCCGGCCGCGCCGTAGCGCCGCAGCACGGCGTCGATCCCGCCGGACAGCGATCCCAGGTGCACGGGTACGTGGGCGGCCTGCGCCACCAGCCGGCCGGCGGCGTCGAACAGCGCCACGGAGCAGTCCTTGCGTTCCTTGATGTTGGTCGAGAACGAGGAGCGGATCAGCGTGTTGCCCATTTCCTCGGTGATGGACAGCAGGCGGTTGCTGAACACCTCCATTTCAATGGGGTCGAAAGTGTCGGTGCCGGGAGCCGAGGTCGAAGGAGTGGTCATGGCGTTCGCCTTAGATATTGAGGTTGACGACGAGGTTGCCGTATTCGTCGGCGCGGGCCTGCTGGCCCGGCAGCACGACGGTGGTCGAGCTCATTTCCTCGATGACGGCCGGCCCGTGCACCGGCGTGTCCACCGGCAGCAGGGCGCGGCGCAGGATGGGGGTGTCCACCCAGCCCGAACCCTCGAAGTACACCTTGCGACGCTCTTTGATGGCGCCGTCCACGCTGGCGCCGCCCTCGACCTTGGCCAGCGGCGCTCGCGGCACCAGGCCGGTGGCGCGGACCCGGCAGTTGACGATCTCGACCGGACGGCCGGCGGCGTCGTAGCCGTATTCGCGCACGTGCGCCGCGCTGAACGCGGCGACGAACGCTTCCAGCGGCATCAGTTGCATGCCGTCCAGCGGCACGGCGATCTCGAAGTTCTGGCCCTGGTAGCGCGCGTCGATGACGGCGGACAGGCGCTGGTCCGAGTCATTGACGCCCTCGCTGGACAGCCAGGCGCGCGCCTTGCCGGCCAGGATTTCCAGCGCCTGCTGCACCGTCGTCCAGCCGTTGGCGGTGGCGTGGGCCATCAGCGTTTGCACGAAGTCCATGGAAATATCTGACAGCAGGATGCCGCGCGCGCACATGGTGCCCGGCTCCTGAGGAATCAGCAGCGTGCCGATGCCGCAATCACGCGCCAGTTCGGCGGCATGCAGGCCGCCCGCGCCGCCGAAGGCGCACAGCGCGAACTTGCGGATGTCATGCCCCCGTTCCGTAGAGACCGCGCGTACCGCGCGCGCCATGTTGGAGTTGGCGATGCGCAGGATGCCGTAGGCGGCTTCCTCCACGCTCAGGCCCAACGGACGGGCGATCTGCGCCTCCAGGGCCTCGCGCGCCTGGCGCGCATGGACTGCCATCCGGCCTTCCAGCAGCGCGACCGGATTCAGGCGGCCCAGGACGACGTGGGCGTCGGTGATGGTCACCACCTGGCCACCGCGGTTGTAGGCAATGGGGCCGGGCACCGCGCCCGCGCTCTGCGGGCCGACTTTCAGCGCGCCCGCGTCGTCGATGCGGGCGATGCTGCCGCCGCCCGCGCCGATGACATGCACATCCACCATCTGGGTTTTGACCGGATAGTCGGCCACCAGCCGGCTGGAGGTGAAGAGCGGCCGCAGCTCGGCCACGAGCGACACGTCCGTGCTGGTGCCGCCCACGTCGAACGTAATCAGATTGGGCAGGCCAGCCACGCGGCCCAGTTCGGTGGCGCCGATCACGCCGGCAGCAGGGCCCGACACGCAGGTGCGCACGGGCGCCGTCAGCACCGACTCCACGGACATCAGGCCGCCGTTGGAATGCACCGTGGTGGGCTCTGCCGCCACGCCCATGCCGCGCACGGAGCTCACCAGGTTGCGCATATAGCCGGCCATGCGCGGACCGACATAGGCGTTGAGCGCGGTGGTGGACATGCGCTCGTACTCGCGGAACTCCGGCAGGATCTCGCTGGACACACTGAGGTAGACGCCCGGCAGGTGCTCGGCCAGGATGTCGCGGGTGCGGCGCTCGTGCGCGTCGTTGCGGTAGCTGTGCATGAAGCAGATGGCCACGGATTCGACGCGGGCGGCGGCCAGCTCGCGCGCTACCGCCACGACCTCGTCCTCGTCCAGCGCTTGCAGCACGGACCCGTCGGCGCCTATGCGCTCGGTCACTTCGAAACGCCACTCGCGCGGCGCCAGCGGCCGCGGCTTGATGACGTTGTAGTCATACAGGTGGGGGCGCGTCTGCCGGCCGATTTCCAGCACGTCGCGAAAGCCGCGGGTCGTCACCAGGGCGCAACGCGAGCCCCTGCGCTCGATCACCATATTGGTGGCCACTGTGGTGCCGTGGCCCACGTGCGCCAATTCGGAACCGGCAATCTCATGTTCGCGGATCAGATGGGCCAGGCCTGTCTGGATCGCCTCGGACGGGTCATGCGGTGTCGAAGGCACCTTGAAGTAATGCAATTCGCCGGTGTGCTCGGCAAGCAAGGTGAAGTCGGTGAATGTGCCGCCTACGTCGAAGCCGACGCGAAAACGGCGGGCGCCCGGGGCGGATGCGGTCTGGGTCACTCTGGTCTCCAGGATGCTGGCGCGGAAGGCGCCGGGAGTGGGATGACCAGAATGCTATTGACGCCCCATCATTCGGTCCAATCAAAGATTGGTATCAGGGATTATCATTATCGTGAATGATTTGTCAGTAGGGATGAGATTCGGCCGGTTGCGCCTGATCGAACACCATGCCCTGGGCCTGGCAGACCTTGAGGATCTCTTCGCGCAGCCAGCGATGCGCGGGGATATTGTCCGAGCGCTCGTGCCAGATCAGATTGACGGTGCGCGGCGCGAACGGAAAGGGCGCCTCGACCGCCTCCAGCAGATGGCTGTAGGGGCTGTTGCGCACCGTGTTCAGTGGCACCACGCAGATCAGATCCGTCTCGGCCAGGAGGCGCGGGGCCAGCGCGAACTGGTTGATGGTTAGCACGACGTTGCGCTTGTAGCCATGGGGCGCGAGTTCGTGGTCGATCAGGGTGGGCGTGCCCAGCAGGCTGACCATCAAATGGCGGGCGCGCAGGAAACTGTCCAGGGTGAAGCGCGGCTGCGCCAGCAGCGGGTGGCCTTTGCGCATGGCGCAGACGTAGGTCAGGGTCTCCAGGGGCAGGGTGCGCAACGATGAACCGAAATTCGAATACACGCCGGCCGCCATGTCGACTTCGCCTTTCTCCAGCAACACGCCGGCGTTGTCCAGCGAGTAGGGATGCAGGTGTATGCGCACATTGGGCGCCACGCTCTGCTGCTCCACGAATAGCGGCCGGATGACCTGATCGGCCACGTAGTCGGACATGGCCATGCGGAACACGGCCTCGGAACGCGCCGGATCGAAATCGTTGCGTTCCAGGGTGTCCGCAATGCGGGCCAGCGCATCTCGAATGGGCGGCCACAGCAGTTCGGCGCGCTGGGTGGGCAGCACCCCGCCCTGGATCTTCACGAACAGCGGATCTTTCAGGGTCAGCCTCAGCCGGTTGATGGCATTGCTGACTGCAGGCTGCGTCATGTGCAGGGCGGAAGCCGCCCGCGTCACGTTGCGCTCGGTCATGACCGCGTCGAAGATGCGCAGTAGATTCAGGTCCATCGAGGTCAGCATCGCAGTCCCAGGTGATTATCAACGTTGGTGATAGAGATCTATTTTAATTGTTGATTAGCCATATAACGTGGGACCGCTTAATCTTCCCCGGGTGCAAGCGCAGTTGTTACACAACGAGGGGAAATCATTGATGGTCAAGCATCTGAAAACTCTGGCCGCTGCCTGTCTGGCGGCCTTGATCACCGCGCCCGCCTTGGCCGCGGATAACTATCCCAGCAAGCCGATCACGATTGTTCTGCCATACGCGACCGGGGGATCGGCCGACATGCTGGCTCGCTTTGCGGCGCAGGCTTTGCAGACCGAACTGGGCAAGCCCGCCATCGTCGAGGCCAAGCCCGGCGCTGGCGGCGTGCTGGGCACGGAGTTCGTCTCGCGCGCCGAGCCGGACGGCTACACCCTGGCGCTTACCGCCAGCGGCACGATGGCGGTGAATCCCTACGTCTACAAGCTGCGCTACAAGCCGCTGGAAGACTTCAAGCAGATCACGGTGCTGGTGGACCTGCCTTTCGTGGTGGTCACGAACAACGAATTCCCCGCGAAGAATCTGCAGGAATTCATCGACTATGGCCGTAAGAATCCCAACAAGATCACGTTCGGCAACGCCGGCCTGGGCACCCAGCAGCATCTGACGCAGCTCATGTTCGCCCGCGCGGCCGGCATGCAGGTCAACATCGTGCCCTACAAGGGCAGCAGCCCCGCCATGAACGATCTGCTTGGTGGCCATATTGATGCGGTGCTCGACAACACCGGCGTGCAGACGCCCTTTATCAAGGCGGGCAAGGTGCGTCCCTTGTTCGTCACCAACCCGGAGCGCGTGGCAGCCCTGCCTGACGTGCCCACCGCGCCCGAAGCCGGCCTGCAGGGATTTTCGGCGGTTGCATGGTTTGGCCTGGCCGCGCCCAAGGGCACGCCTGACGAGATCATCGAGAAGATCCAGCAAGCCCTGGCGCGTGAATTCGCCAAGCCCGAAATGAAGCAGCGCCTGCTGGATCTGGCGATGATCCCGCGCGTATCGACGCCGGCCGAAACCACGGCCCGAGTGAAGAGCGATCTGGAAACCTTCGGCAAGATCGCCAAAGAGGTCGATCTGAAGCCGATGTGACGGGCGGGTGCGCGCAGGCGGCCCGCTCCGAGCCTGCGTTAACGCCTGCCGTTCTCGATATCCAGCTGTTGTTGGTATTCGGCCCCCGTGCGCATCCGCACGTATTCAGCATAGCGTTGGCGGTACTTCAGGCTGAACACGTCAGGCGTCTGAGATCCGCGGTAAAGGTCCTCCATGCCCGCGCGCTTCCAAAGGACGAGGTCGGCGCGCACTTCCGCGCGCGTCCTGGAGGTGGCGCGCGGCTGGGGAGGCGGGTAATCCTGCTCCCCGTAGGTGACCAAGCCGGCGGCCTTGGCGCGTTGCAGCTCGTCGGCCACCTGGGCACGGGTCTTGCCGGGCCGGACCGGTGCAATGGCAGGCGGATAGTCTTGTTCGCCGTAAGTCACCAGTCCGGCGTTCTTCGCCTGCTCGAGTTCGAGCCTCACCTGTTCGCGGGTTTTCGGTTCGGCCTGGACTGCCGGGGCCGCGGCGGCAACGGAAACGGCGAGGATCAACAGGGTCAGACGGTTCATGATTTCTCCAAGGAACGTAATCCGGCAGACTCAAAAATCGTGGGGAGACGGATGGCCTCCCTGAGGCCGGTGTCCTTGAAAGCCGCTGTGGCAGCCGGTCTTCGAAGGACATGGAGAAATTCTAGGGAGCGGGCGGGGACAGAATCCGGACAGGCGGATTAGCTTTCTGTAATGTCCGGCGCCGCAATGCCGAAGCCTATCGTGGTGGTCCGCCCGGCCGATCTGGCGTAGCTGCGGCCGCCGTGCATGCGGGCAATGGCTGCGACGATCGCCAGCCCCAGCCCATGATGGTTGGCGTCGAACTCGCGCGAGGTGTCGCTGCGGTAGAAACGATAGAAAAGGCGCGGCAAATGCTCTTGCGGTATGGGGTCGCCAATGTTGCGCACCGATATCAGGATTTCGCCGGGCTCTTTACGCGAGATCTCAACCTCGATCGCGCTGCCCGGCGTGGCATAACGCACCGCATTTGAGATCAGGTTCGATACGGCACGCTGGAACAGTGCGCGGTCGACCTGCGCCGGGGCATCGCCCGCGACCGCGAGTTCGACGCCGGCATCCAGGGCCTCGGCCTCGTGGTACTGCATCACCTCCTTGACGATGGCTGCCAGGCTGGGCTGCCAGGCGCCTCTTGCCTGCGCGCCGCGGTCGGCCTGCGACAGGAACAGCATGTCATTGACGATGCCGGAGAGGCGTTGCAGTTCCTCCAGGTTGGAACCCAGCGTCTCTCTCAGTGCCTGCGGCGACGGACGCGTGCTCAGCGCCAGCTCGGTCTCTCCGATCAGTGTCGCCAAGGGCGTGCGCATCTCGTGGGCGACGTCGGCGTTGAAACCTTCCATCTGCACATAGGCACGCTCCAGCCGCTGCAGCACCGCGTTGAATTGGCGGACCAGGGGCCTGATTTCGCAAGGCTGGCCGCTCTCGTCCAGCCGTTCGCCGATTCGGTCCGGAGACAGCATCGCGGCCTGTTTGCCCAGCGCGTCCAGAGGTTCCAGCCCTTTGCGCACCAGCAGGGTTCCCACCGCGGCCACGACGATGGCGCCGGCCAGGGCGCAGGCGAACAGCGTCCAGGCGAGAGCCCTGCGCAGGCGGATATCGCTGGAGATGTCCAGCACCAACTCCGCGTTCATCGCATCGCCCGGCGCGCCCGGAAATGGCAAGGTAAACGTGATGCGCCGCTCGTGATGGAAGTCGTTGTCACCGGCTATCGGACTGCCGTAGTAGACCTTTTCGCCATCTATTTCCAGCACCAGCGAGAAATCCGGACGTCCGTAGAAGAAGTCGCTGAGCTTGTGCCGCAGGCGGGTCGAATCCCGGCTGGCGGCATTTTCCTCTACCAGATGGCGAACGACTTCCACCTTCTGCTGAAGCAGGGCCTCCTGCCGGCTCGCCAGGTTCAGGTTGGTGGCGTAGTAGACCGCGGCGCACACCAGGCCGAGGGCGATGAAAGTCTGGATCGCCAGCCAGCGCGACAACCACCGGTGCAGCGATTTGGGGCGCTGCCCGGGCATCAGTCGCTCCGCGGTTCCAGCACGTACCCCATGCCGCGCACGGTATGCAGCAGCTTCTTGTCGAAGGGTTCATCGACCTTGCCGCGCAGGCGGCGGATCGCGACTTCGACCACGTTGGTGTTGCTATTGAAGTTGATGTCCCATACCTGTTCGGCCAGTTCCAGCCGTGACAGGACTTCTCCCTGCTTGCGCATCAGCAGTGCCAGCAAGGTGAATTCCTTGGCGGTCAGGTCCAGCCGCACGCCGTCGCGGCTGGCGCGCCGGCGCAGCAGGTCCAGTTCCAGCCCGTCGATGCGCAGCACATTCTGGCCGATGGTCTCGGTCTGGCCGTGGCCGCTGCGCCGACCCAGGGCCAATACGCGGGCCAGCAGTTCGGACAGGGCAAACGGTTTGGCCAGGTAGTCGTCAGCGCCGTCGCGCAGGCCCTTGACCCGGTCTTCCAGTTTGTCGCGCGCCGTCAGCATCAGGACTGGCACGCGGCTGGTCTTGCGGATCTCGGCAAGCACGGAAAAGCCGTCCATGGCGGGCAGCATCACGTCCAGCAGGACGAGGTCGTATTGGCTTTCACGCACCAGATGCAGACCCGTGACACCGTCCTGCGCCACATCGACCACGTAGTTGTGTTCGGTCAGCGCTCGCCGCAAGTACTCGGCGAGTTTCTTTTCGTCTTCGATTACGAGTACTTTCATGTCGGGGGAATAAAGAGAGTGCGCGGAAGTCCTCGGATCCTGAGTCGTATTCTAGGCGGAATCGTTGCGATGGAATAAACGCTGCGCAGGGCGGCTGGACCGCCCTGCGCAGCGCCCGCGGGCACGCAGGATACGTCCGCCACGAGCCGGGTGCTCAGCCCGGCGTGTAGATCTCTGCCAAGCGGGCACGCTCGGCCGGCGTCATGGCTTCAATTTCGGCCATGGCATCCGCCCGCGTGCGGGAGGTGCCCTGTTTGGCCCAGCCGGGCTTGGCCGCGTTCAGGTTGGTCAGAAACCACTGCTTGGGGTCGGACTTGGCAACGGCCAGCTCAGTCTTCACTTCTTCGCGGGATTTTGCGCTCATGGCGTGATCCGGAGCGATGGCGTAGCCGATTTCCGTATCGGTCTGGTGCCAGGTGCTGGACGCGCTGGCGGCAAAAGGAAAGGTCAACGCGGAACCCAGGGCGAGGGCGGCTGCAAGGGCTTGGATCTTCATGGATATCTCCTTGGTTGGGCGCTGCGCCGGCGGCGGTGTCCCGTCCGGCGCATACACGCTATTTGTGTAGCGACGGTGACACTCTACGGACCCGGATCCGTCAATTCACGGACACCCTGATTACGTTTTCGTAAGGCCCGCGCACCTTACGGAAATGTCATTTTTCTGTCGGTGGATTGACGAGCCCGTCTGGATACATTGCCGGCTCGCCCCATTCCTCGGTTGAACCATGCATTTATCCGCTTTGCCGCTGACCCTGGCGGCCTTGATGATTGCCGCGCCCGCCTCCGCACGGGACGCGGGCGCGGCCCGGCCCTCCGTACCCATGGAGCAGAGCCAGGCCGGCGCCACGCTGACGCTGGAGGGGGCACTGGCCAGGGCACTCGACCGCAATCCCGGGTTCGCTGCCGTAAAGAACGAGGCCGCTGCAAGCGCGGGCGTGCTGACGCAAGCGGGCGTGCTGCCCAATCCGACCATCGACCTCAGCGTGGACGACACGAAATCAGCCACGCGCACCACCACCGCCATGCTGAATGTGCCGTTGGAGACGGGCGGCAAGCGAGCCGCCCGGGTGAAAGCCGCAGGGCTGTCCAGCGACATGGCGCGCCAGGACGTGGCGGATGCGCGGGCCGGCTTGCGGGCTGCGGTCATTGCGGCGTTCTTCGACGTGGCCGTGGCGCAGGAGTCCGTGCGCGTGACGCGGGGCACCGTGGATATCGCCAGCGACGCCTTGCGGCTGGCCGAGAGGCGCGTGGCTGCGGGCAAGGCGCCGCCGCTGGAGGCCAGCAAGGCGCAAGTTGCGCTGGCCAACGCGCGCATCGAAGCGCGCGCGGCCGACGCGGCGCTGCTGGACGCGCGTCGCAAGCTTGGCCTGCTCTGGGGCGAAGCGGAACCCGGATTCGCCCGCGTCGGCGCGGACCTGAGCGCCTTGCCGCGGCGCACCTCGATCGACGAACTGCGTTCGGCCTTGGCGGCTTCTCCCAGGATGCGGGGCGGCAAGCTTGCCGTCGACCTGGGGCAGGCGCAGCTGGAGGTCGAGAAGAGCAAACGCTATCCGGACATTACGCTGAGCGCGGGCGTGGCCCGCGATAACGAGGCAGGCCGCAACAAGGCCCAGCTTGGCATTTCGATCCCGTTGCCCATCTTCGACCGCAACCAGGGCAATGTCTACGCAGCCACCATGCAGGCCTACAAGGCGCAGGACCAGTATCGGGAATTGGAGTCCGGCCTGATGGGGGAGCTGCTGCAGGCGGTCACCCGCTTCGACCTGGCGGTGGCGGCTGCGCGCGAGTACCGGGACGCGGTGCTGCCCGGCGCCACCCAGGCCTATGACGCCGCGCGCAAGGGCTTCGAAGCGGGGAAGTTCGGTTTCCTGGAAATCCTGGACGCGCAACGCACCCTATCCGAAGGAAACATCGCCTACCTGACGGTGTTGGCTTCCCTGTATCAGGCATCCGCGGATATCGATCGCATTCTCGGACGTTGAAACGAGCAAAAGAAATGGCGAAACCCAAAAACATGCAACACCCCAAGATGCGCGCCGCGGTGGCGGCGAGCCTGTGCGCGGCGCTGCTGCTGGCGCCCGCGCTTTCGGCCAAAGCCGCCGGAGAGGACGGTCACGGCCATGCGGAGACCGAGCAAGGCGGGGAGAACGATCAAGAGAAGATCGTGCTGACGCCCGAACAGATTGCCGTGGCCGGCATCAAGCTGGAAGCCGCCGCGCCCGCGACACTTGCGACGTCCGTGCAGTTCCCGGGCGAGATCAAGTTCAATGCGGACCGAACCGCGCACGTGGTGCCGCGCATGGCCGGCGTGGTGCAGAGCGTGTCTGCCGATCTGGGCCAGCAGGTCAGGAAGGGCGAGCTGCTGGCCACCTTATCCAGTTCGGCGCTGTCCGAGCTGCGCAGCGAATGGCTGGCGGCGGCCAAGCGGCGCGATCTCGCCGTCCAGACCCACCGGCGCGAGCGGCGCCTGTGGCAGGAAAAGGTGTCCGCCGAACAGGACTACCTGGCAGCCCGCACCGCGCTGCAGGAAGCGGAAATCGCGGTCCAGAACGCGGAGCAGAAGCTGCGGACCGTGGGCGCCGAGCCGCGGTCCAGGGATCTGGGGAGTTTGGAGATCCGCGCGCCCTTTGACGGCGTGGTGGTGGAAAAGCACATCGCCTTGGGCGAGGCCTTGCCCGACAACGCCAGCATCTTCACCTTGTCGGATCTGCGCACGGTATGGGCCGAGTTTGTAATTGCCCCCAAGGACTTGCAGGATGTGCGCGTAGGTGAAGCCGCAAGCGTCACGTCCGCCGCCTTTGCAGGCAAGGCGGAAGGAACCGTCTCCTATATCGGCTCGCTGCTGGGGCAGCAGACACGAACGGCCACGGCGCGGGTGACGCTGGAAAATCCTGACACGGCCTGGCGTCCCGGGCTGTTCGTCTCCGTCGACGTGGTGATCCGCCAGTCCGATGCCGCAGTGACCGTGGCGGCCGACGCGGTCCAGACCGTCGACAACGAGCCCGCGGTGTTCGTGGAGGTCCCCGGAGGCTTCGCAGTGCAGCCGGTGAAACTGGGAAAGGCCTCGGACGACAGGGTCGAAGTCTTGTCCGGTCTTGCGCCCGGCACGCGCTACGCGGTTGAAAACTCCTTCGTCCTCAAGTCGGAGCTGGGCAAGGCCGGCGCCGAGCATGCACATTGAGGCGGGAGCGGAACATGTTTGAACGCTTGATCCGTTTTGCCATCGAACAGCGCTGGCTGGTGCTGTTCGTCACCCTGGGCATGGCCGCCATCGGCGTCTACAACTATTCCCGGCTTGCCATCGATGCGGTGCCCGACATCACCAACGTCCAGGTCCAGATCAATGCCGGCGCGCCAGGGTATTCACCGCTGGAGACCGAGCAGCGCGTTACCTATCCGATAGAAACGGTGATGGCCGGCCTGCCGGGGCTGCAGCAGACGCGTTCGATGTCGCGCTACGGCCTTTCCCAGGTAACTGTCATCTTCAAGGACGGCACCGATATCTACTTCGCTCGCCAACTGGTGAACCAGCGCCTGCAGGAAGCGAAGGAAAACCTGCCCGAGGGCGTGACGCCCATGATGGGGCCGATATCCTCGGGCCTGGGCGAGATCTATCTGTGGACGGTAGAAGCCCGCGACGACGCCCGCAAGCCGGACGGCTCGCGCTATACGCCCATGGACCTGCGCGAGATCCAGGACTGGATCATCAAGCCGCAGTTGCGGAACATTCCTGGCGTGACCGAAATCAATGCCATCGGCGGCTATGCCAAGGAGTACCAGGTGGCGCCCAGCACCGAGAAGCTGGCCTCCTACGGGTTGGCGCTGACCGACGTCATGGCTGCGCTGGAGCGCAACAACGCCAATACCGGCGCAGGCTACATCGAGCGCAAGGGGGAGCAATACCTGATCCGGGCGCCCGGCCAGGTCAAGTCCATGGACGATATCCGGGACGTGGTGTTGGCGACCGTGCAAGGCCAGGCGATCCGCATACGCGATGTGGCCGAGGTCTCCATCGGGCGCGAGTTGCGCACGGGCGCGGCGACCAGCAACGGCGAGGAAGTGGTGCTGGGCACCGTTTTCATGCTGATAGGCGAGAACAGCCGGGCGGTGTCGCAGGCAGTGTCCGTCAAGCTGGAGGCCATCAATAAATCATTGCCAGCGGGTGTGCTGGCCGTGACGGTGTACGACCGCACCCACCTGATCGACAAGGCCATCGCCACGGTCAAAAAGAACCTGCTGGAGGGCGCGGCGCTCGTCATCGTCATCTTGTTCGTGTTCCTGGGCAACATCCGCGCGGCCTTGATCACGGCGATGATCATCCCCTTGTCCATGCTGTTCACCTTCACCGGCATGGTGACCTACAAGGTCAGCGCCAACCTGATGAGCCTGGGCGCGCTGGACTTCGGCATCATCGTGGACGGCGCGGTGGTCATCGTCGAGAACTGCGTGCGGCGCCTGAGCCACGCGCGGGCGCATCATGGCAGGGCGCTTACGCGTGGCGAGCGCTTCCACGAAGTCTTCGCGGCGGCGCGCGAGGCGCGCAGGCCGCTGCTGTTCGGGCAATTGATCATCATGGTCGTGTACTTGCCGATCTTCGCGCTCAGCGGCGTGGAAGGCCGCATGTTCCATCCCATGGCGCTGACGGTGGTGCTCGCGTTGCTGGGAGCCATGATCTTGTCGGTGACTTTCGTGCCTGCCGCCGTGGCGCTGTTCATGGGCAACAACGTTTCCGAAAAGGAGAATCGCCTGATGGCATGGGCCAGGCGCCGCTACGAGCCCTTGCTGGACGTGGCGCTGCGGCGCACGCCGCTGATCCTGGCCGGGGCAACCGTCTTCGTGGTTCTGTGCGGGCTATTGGCGTCGCGCATGGGCAGCGAATTCATACCCAGTTTGAACGAAGGCGACATGGCGATCCAGGCGCTGAGGATTCCGGGAACCAGCCTGACGCAGTCCGTCGACATGCAGAAGCAGCTGGAGAAGCGTCTGAAAGAGAAGTTTCCGGAGATCGAGCGCGTGTTCGCCCGCACGGGCACGGCGGAGATCGCTTCCGACGCCATGCCGCCCAGCATTTCCGACGGCTACATCATGCTCAAGCCCGTCGACCAATGGCCCAGCCCTCGGAAGACTCGCGCCGAGTTGTTGGCCGCCATCCAGGAGGAAGCCAACCAGGTGCCCGGCAACAACTATGAGTTTTCGCAGCCCATCCAGCTGCGTTTCAATGAGCTGATCTCAGGCGTGCGCAGCGACGTCGCGGTGAAGGTGTTCGGCGATGACAATGACGTGCTCAACCGCACGGCCGCGGAGATCGCCGAGGTGCTTCAGGCGATACCGGGCGCTTCTGAAGTAAAAGTGGAACAGACCACCGGCCTGCCGATGCTTACCGTCAATATCGACCGCGCCCGCGCCGCGCGTTACGGGCTGAGCTTGGCGGACGTGCAGGACACCCTGGCTATCGCCGTCGGGGGGCGCGAGGCGGGAACCTTCTTCCAGGGCGACCGGCGCTTCGACATCGTGGTGCGCCTGCCGGAGGCCGTGCGCGAAAACCTGTCGGCACTGCGCAAGCTGCCCATCGCCCTGCCCAGGCAGGAAGGCCAGGCGCAGGCCGCCTACATCCCGCTGAGCGAGGTCGCCACCTTCGATCTGGCGCCGGGCCCCAACCAGATCTCGCGCGAGGACGGCAAACGCCGCATCGTGGTCAGCGCCAACGTGCGCGGCCGCGACCTGGGCACGTTCGTGTCCGAGGCCGCTGCGGCCATCGAGGCCAAGGTGCAGGTTCCTGCCGGTTACTGGACCTCGTGGGGCGGCACTTTCGAGCAGTTGCAATCCGCGGCCAAGCGCCTGCAGGTTGTGGTCCCGGCGGCGCTGCTGTTGGTGTTTGCGCTGCTGTTCGCGATGTTCGGCAACGTCAAGGATGGCCTGCTGGTGTTTACCGGCATCCCCTTTGCGTTGACGGGAGGCGTGATCGCGCTGTGGATGCGCGGCATCCCCCTGTCCATTACCGCGGCCGTGGGCTTTATCGCGCTATGCGGCGTGGCAGTCCTGAATGGCCTGGTCATGCTTTCGTTCATCAGCGGACTGCGCGAAGAGGGCAAGTCCGTGGCCGAGGCCGTGCGTATCGGGGCGCTGACGCGCCTGCGGCCGGTGCTGATGACGGCGCTGGTGGCCTCGCTGGGCTTCGTGCCGATGGCGATCGCGACCGGCACGGGCGCCGAAGTGCAGCGCCCGCTGGCGACCGTGGTGATCGGCGGCATCATTTCCTCCACCATCCTCACGCTGCTGGTACTGCCCGCGCTTTATCGCCTGGCGCACAGGAATGACGCCGATGAGCTTGAACTGTCAAAGCCGGAGCCCGCCAGGGCGTAGGCGCGATACAGGCATGATGCGATGTGTGAAACGCACATCGCCGCCGGATTCCGGCGGCGATGCCTGTCCCATGCCGGCCGGGCAGGGCGCCCGCCCTGGTGCTCAGAAGCCCACGGCCTGGCCGTCGCGGCGCGAGTCGGATGCGGCTACGTAGCCGCCTTGCGGCAGGCGGCAGATCAACTGCGCCGAACCGAACTCCAGGCTATCGGCCGGGGCCACCGCAACGTTGTGGCCGCGCGCGCGCAGCGCATCGACCACGTCCGCGGGCAGGTGCGATTCCACATTGACCACCGGGCCTTTTTCCACTCGGAAGCGCGGCGCATCGCTCATGGCCTGCGGATTCTGGCCAAACGCCGCCAGGCGCGTGACCATCTGCAGGTGGCCCTGGGCCTGCATCGACCCGCCCATCACGCCAAACGACATCAAGGGCTGGCCGCCACGCGTGACGAACGCGGGGATGATGGTGTGCATCGGCTTCTTGCGCGGCGCAACCTGGTTGGCGTGGCCAGGCGTAAGCACGAAGTTCAGGCCGCGGTTGTGCAGGCTGATGCCGGTGTCGGGCACCACCACGCCGGAACCGAAGCCGTGGTAGTTGGACTGGATGAAAGACACCATGGTGCCGCTGGCGTCAGCCGCCGTCAGGTACACGGTGCCGCCGGTGGCGGGCGTGCCCGCGACCGGCACGCTGGCGCGGTCCATGGAGATCTGGCGCGCGCGTTCCGCCAGGTAGGCGCGGTCCAGCAGGGCGGCAGCGTCCGTGCGCATGTGGCGCGGATCGGCGACGTGGTGGTGCAGGTCCGCGAAAGCCAGCTTCATCGCTTCGATGCTGACGTGGTAATAGTCCGCGCTGTCGCGGCCCATGCTTTCCAGGTCGAACTGTTCCAGCATGCCCAGCGCCATCAGCGCCGAGATGCCCTGGCCATTGGGCGGGATTTCATGCAGCTCGTAGCCGCGGAACGACTGCGAAATCGGGGCGACCCATTCGGGGCGATGTTCGGCCAGGTCATCCGCACTGAGCGCACCGCCGGTCTGGCTGGCGAAGTCGGCGATCTTGCGGGCGAGCTCACCCCGGTAGAAGCTTTCGCCGCCGCTTTCGGCAATGGCGCGCAGCGTCTTGCCCTGTGCCGGAAAGCGCCACCACTCGCCGGCCTGGGGCGCGCGCCCTTCTGGCAGGAAGGCCGCGGCAAAGCCGGGCTCCTGCGCCAGCTTGGGCGCTTGCGTCGCCCACTGGCGGGCGATGGTGGGCGACACCGCGAACCCTTCTTCGGCATAGGCGATGGCAGGCTCGAACAACTGCGCGAATGGCAGTTTGCCAAAGCGTTCCGACAGCGCCTTCCAGCCCGCCACCTGACCCGGAACGGTCACCGTGCCCCAGCCGGTGCCGGGCATGGCGTCGCGTCCGGCGAAATACTCCGGCGTCCAGGCGGCCGGCGCACAGCCGCTGGAGTTCAGGCCATGCAGCTGGCCGTCATGCCACACCAGCGCGAACATGTCCCCGCCGATGCCGTTCATGACGGGTTCGAGCACCGTCAGCGCAATAGCGGTAGCGATGGCGCTGTCCACGGCGTTGCCGCCGGCCAGCAGCATGCGCAATCCGGCTTGCGCCGCCAGGGGCTGGCTGGTGGCGACCGCATTGGCGGCCAGGATCGGCATTTTTCGGGAGGCGTAGGGGAAAGACCAATCGAAGGGTGAAGACATGGATGCTGGAACTCGTGTTGAAAATTACTGGGGCGTGATGCCGGCCTGGTCGATCAGCTGCTTGGTGCGCGGGATTTCGGCCTTGATGAAAGCGGCGAATTCTTCGCGGCTGCCGCCACGGGGCTCCGCGCCGGCTTCCGCGAGCTTACTGCGCAGCGCCGGATCGGCAAGCACTTTGTTGACGGCTCGGTTCAGTTTGTCGAGAACCGCGACCGGGGTGCCTTCGGGGGCGACCAGGCCATACCAAGGCGCGATGTCATAGCCGGCATAGCCCTGTTCCGCGATGGTGGGAATTTCCGGCGCCAGCGCCGAGCGCTTTGCGTTCGACATGCCCAGCGCCAGCAGCGCGCCGCTCTTGGCCTGGGGCAGGCCCGTCATGATGGTGTCGAAGTACATCGACACCTGGCCGCTGAGCAGCGCCGGGATGGCTTCGCCCGCGCCTTTGTACGGCACGTGCAGGATGTCGATGCCTGCCACGGACTTGAGCATTTCGCCAGCCATGTGGGAAGTCGTGCCGGTGCCGAACGAGGCATAGGTCAGCTTGCCGGGGTTGGCGCGGGCGTAGGCCACCATTTCCGGCAGGGTCTTGAACGGCTGCGACGGATTGGCCAGCAGAATATTGGGCGTGTAGGCCACCATGGACACCAGCGCGAAGGCGTCGGGGTCATAGGCCAGGCGCTTTTGCAGGTAGCGGTTGGTGACGATGGCGGCGGGGCCACCCATCAGCAGCGTATAGCCGTCGGGCGCGGCGCGCGCGACCGAGGCGCTGCCGATAGCGGCCGCGGCGCCCGGGCGGGCCTCGACCACGAAGGGCTGACCCAGCTCCGTGGACAGCGCAGCGCCCAGTTGGCGCGAGATCAGGTCGGTGGCGGAGCCCGCCTGGAACGGCACGACAATGCGCACCGGATGCTGCGGCCAGTCGGTCGCCTGGGCGCCTGCCTGGGCGGCGAAGGCCACGGGGGCGGCGCCTGCCAGCGCCCGGATGAAACGAAACTTCATGAATTCCCCTTGATCGCGTTATGGAGTGCGTGCAGGGATTAGACGCAAGCGGGGGGCCCGGGACCATTGGTGTTTGCATCCATGGATCACTGGATCCAATTTGTGTTATTTTTGCGTTTATCTATCATGGCGGCTTTCCCAAGGCCTGCCCGAGACCTCAATGCTGCAATTCCAGAAGACAGCCATCAGCGCCGAAGACGAAGCCTACCTGCACCTGCAGCGCGAAATCCGCCTGGGCCGCTACGCGCCCGGCCAGCGTCTGGTGCCCGAGGTCGTGGCCGCGGAAATCGGCACCAGTCGCATGCCGGTGCGCGGCGCGCTGCGCCGCCTTGCCTCCGAAGGGCTGGTCGAAATCCGCGCCAACCGTGGCGCGGTGGTGCGTGGCCTGAACCAACAGGAAATGCTGGAAGTGTTCGAGATGCGCTCGGTGCTGGAAGGCCTGGCCATGCGTAATGCGGTGTCGCACATGAACGCCGAGCACGTGCGCCGCCTGACCAATTCGCTTGAATTGCTGGAACAGGGGCCCGGTGAAGACCTGGACTGGACCACCGCCCACCGCGAGTTCCACGAGTATCTTTGCAGTTTCTGCCAGCAACCGCGCTTGCTGCGTCAGCTGTCCGAACTGCATTCCGTGGTCGAGCCCTATATGCGGCTGTGGGCGGCTCAGCCGGGCCGCGTCCTGCGCGTGCGCGAATCGCACCAGGAACTGATCGACGCGTTGCGCACGGGCGATCCGGCGCACTGCGAGGCCGCCATGCGGCAGCACGTAATGAATACAGTGCCCGCGTTGCAGGCGTTCCTGCAGCAGGCGGCCTAGGGGCACGCTAGACTGGCGCTATCCTCCACGCGCCCGTCCTGCCATGACCGCATCCACATCCGCCGCCAGCCTCATCCGCCGCCTGGACCTGTTGCCGCATCCCGAAGGCGGCTACTACCGTGAAACCTATCGCGCCGCCGATCTGGTCACGCGCGGCGACGGCGCGCGCCGTTCCGCCAGCACCGCCATTTACTACTTGCTATGCGACGGCGCGTGGTCTACCTGGCATCGCATCCGTTCCGACGAACTCTGGCATTTCCATGCGGGCGGTCCGCTGCATATCCATGTGCTGGTGCCGGATGGCGGCTACGGCTGCCTGCGGCTGGGTGACGCGCTGCAGGACGCCGATGCCGTGTTCCAGGCAGTTGTGCCTGCCGGCAGTTGGTTCGCGGCCGAACTGGCCGACCCGGACGGCTACGCGCTGGCCGGCTGCACGGTTGCGCCAGGCTTCGAGTTCAGCGAGTTCGAGCTGGCCGACGCCACCGAACTGCAACGCCTGTATCCCGCGCAGGCCGGCTTGATAGTCCGCCTGGCTCGTTAGTCAGCGCCTTGCGCGCCCTGCGCCGGGGCTTGGGGCTTTTTCCTGCGCGTGAACTTGGCCTCGCTTGCAAGCACGCCCGCAACGATGAGGCCGGCTCCCACCAGCGCCAGCGCGGGCAGGCGGTCTCCGGCCAGGCGTCCCACGATGCCGCCCCACACGGGCTCGCCCGCGTAGATGACGGTCGCGCGGGTGGGCGACACCGACTTCTGCGCCCAATTCATGGTCAGCTGGATAACGGCGCTGGCCAGTCCCAGCCCAATGGCGGCGCCCGCCCACAGCCACGAGAACGCGGGAACCGCTTCGCCCATCGCGGGCATCAGCGCAAACGACACCAGGCCGGCGGTCAGCAATTGCACGAAGGTGACGCGGCGGCTGTCGACCTTTTTGGCATACATGCCAATCAGGATGATCTCGGCGGCAATCGCCGCGGCGCCAGCCAGCGTCGCGGCCTCGCCCGCGCTGAAGCTCAGCGTGCCTGCTTGCGGGCCGGCCAGCAGGATCAGACCGGCGAAGGCCAGCGTCACGCCTACCCAGCTCATCAGTCCGGGCGGCTTTTTCAACACGGCCCATTGCAGCAGCGGCACGATGGGCACGTAGAGCGCGGTGATGAAGGCGGACTGGCTGCTGGTGATGGTCTGCAATCCGTACGTTTGCAGAAAGTAGCCCAGGAACAGCGCGCAGCCGATGGCGATGCCCGCGCCCACCTCCTGGCGCGTGATCCCGGCCATGTGCTTGCGGAACACCAGTAGCGCCATCAGGCCTGCGATGGTAAAGCGCACCCCCACGAAGAACAGCGGCCCGCTGTGCTGCATGGCGATGTGGATGATGAGGAAGGTGCTCCCCCACAGCATGGTGACCAGCACCAGGGCGATTTCCTGGCGGGACAGGGCGAACATCGAGGTCTTGGACTTCACGGTTTGCTTCGGGCGCTACGAAATGGTGGGGAATATACAGCGCTTCGGCGACCGTTCACCGAACACATTCCGGGATTTCGGGCGGAGCAGACATATAGCCGGGAGTAATATGACGCGTCCGGGGGCGTCAGCCGCCGGCGACAACAAGCCGATTCACGCCTCGTTCTTCTCGCCCGTGTCCAGCCTTTCCGGCGGCACCCGCGAAGCCGGGCGCGCAAGCGGCAAGAAGAAGATACCGAGGAGAAGCACAAGTGCAGAAGCAAGAGTCGGGCGGCTGGTATTTCGGCTGGACCATCGTAGGCGCCGCGACGGTACTCACCCTGTTGACGGTCGGCCTGCGCATGGGCATCGGGCCGTTTTTCCTGCCCATCGCGGACACGCTGGGCTTCACGCGCAGCATGCTGTCCGGCATTGTCGCGATCGGCATGCTTTGCTATGGCCTGGCCATGCCCCTGGCGGGCTATCTGGTCAACACGCGCGGCACGCGCTTCGTGTTGCTGACCGGCGCCGCCATCGTCGTGCTGTCGTCGATCTGGACCGTCTTCGCGCGCGGGCCCATCGAGTTCCTGTTGTCCTTCGGCGTGGCGCTGTCCATCGGCCTGGGCTTTACCAGCCCGGTGGCGTTGACGCCGGTCATCAGCCGCTGGTTCACCCGCCAGCGCGGCATGGCGCTGTTCTTCTTGTCCACGGGTTCCATGGCTGGCATCGCGCTCATGACGCCGACGCTGACTTTCGCCATTTCGGCCGTGGGTTGGCAGGAAACCTTGCTGGGTTTTGCCGTGCTGTTCGCGTTGCTGACGGTGCCGATGGCGCTCTTCATCATGCGCGACGAAGCGCCGGAGCACACCGACCTGCTGCCGCACCAGATCCCCGACAAGGCGGCCGCACCCGCCAAGCCGGGGGCCAAGCGCCCGGCCCCCAATCTGCGCGCGGCCCTGGGTTCGCTGCCCTTCTGGCAAGTCGCGCTGGGCCTGTTCGCCTGTGGTTTCAGCATGAATCTGCTGGGCACCCATGGTGTGCCGATGCTGATGGACCACGGCTTTGACGCCACCACCAGTTCTCTGGGCATCGGGCTGATCGGCCTGGTCGCCATCTTCAGCACCCTGGTACTGGGCCGTATGTCGGACCAGGTCGAAAGGCGCGCCATTCTTGCCACGATCTACCTGGTGCGCGGACTCGGCTTCTTCGCGCTGGTCATGGTGGGGGCGCACTGGGAACTGTACGCCGCGGCCACCATAGGCGGCGTGGTGTGGGCTGGCAGCATCGCCTTGTCCTCTGCGATTCTGGCGGACGTCTATGGCGTGCGGCTGGTGGGCGTGCTGTATGGGCTGGCCTATCTGGGCCACCAGGTGGGCGGCATGATCAGCTCATGGTTGGGCGGCTGGGCTTACGAGACCTTCGGCACGCATTGGGTCGCCTTCGGGGCGGCAGGCGTGCTGCTGCTGGCGGCGGCGTTGATTTCGCTGCGCCTGCCGGCGCGGGGGCTGCCGCGCGGCGTGGCGGTCGCGGGACGCTGAACTGCGCTGATGGCAAACCGGCGCCGTTTGCCGGGTTTGCCATCGCGTCCGTCGTTCGGGCCGCGATGGCAGGCGGGCCGCTCTAGCGGTCCTTCAGCAGCGACACCAGCTCAGGCACATAGCGGTCGCCACCGCCCTGCGTGACAGCCTGGTCGAAGGTGTGCTGCACGGCCGCGCCGATTTCGCGCACGGCGCCCGTTTCCGCGGCCATGGTGTTGTAGTAGGACAGGTCCTTCTGCGCGTTCGACATGAAGAACCGCAGCGACGATGGATCCTGTTCCAGCAGGTACGGCTTGATGCGCTCCAGCGCCACGCCGCCGCCGCCGCCCTTGGTCAGCACGTCGGCGAACACCGCGGGATCGATCTCGGCGCGCAGTGCGCAGGCCGCCGCTTCCGACAGCAGCGCAACCACGCCCAGCGACACGTAGTTGTGCAGCAGCTTCATGCGGTGACCGGCGCCGATCGGGCCGGCATGCGTGATGTTCTCGGCAAAGCAGGCCAGCAGCGGCTTGCACTCCTCGAACAAGGCGGCGTCTCCACCCACCAGCAGGTTCAGCCGGCCTTCGGCGGCTTCCTTGGGCGTGCGCGTCATGGGCGCATCCAGGAAACGGCCGCCGGCATCCGCCACGGCCTCCGCCACCTTCACGGTGGACGAGGGAATTGCCGTCGAGCAGTCGATGATGACCGTGCCGGGCCGCAGGCCCGCCAGCACGCCGCCTTCGGACAGCAGCACGGCTTCGACCTGCGGGCTGCCGGTGACGCACAGGATGATCACATCAGACTGGCCCGCCAACGTGGCGCCGTCGGCCACGCTGGTCGCGCCGGCGGCCTTCAGCGCGTCCAGGGGCTGGTTGCCCGGATGCTCCAGCACGGTCAGCGTATGACCATGCTTGACCAGATTGCTCGCAATGCCGTGGCCCATGAGGCCAATACCAACCATGCCGACTTTTGCCATCTTCCACTGCTCCTGCCATGTAGGGTGTTTGTTATGGCGTAAATCTTACTCTGACTTGCGCATTGTCCGCGCCGCGATCAAAGCTGCGCCGGAAGTCGTGTCGACGGCTGCCTTCTTTGCGATACTCGAACTCTTCCGCGTGAAAAAACCAGGCCTGAGCATGACAAACTCCATTCCTTCCGGTTTTGCGCCCTGGCGCCCCAGCAGCCCGTTCATGGAACATTTGGCCGAGCTTGGCGCGCTTTACAAGCGCGATGCCGATTGCGTCCTGGCCATGCGTGTGGCGCAGGCGCACACCAATATGCATGCCATTGCCCACGGAGGTTTGTTGGCCACGCTGGCCGACAGTGCGCTCGGCCATACCATTGCAGAGCAGGCACAGGCCTCGGTTGTCACGGTGCAGATGTCGGTCGAGTACCTGAACCCAGTCAAGCCAGGAGATTGGCTTGAAGCGCACGTCCGTATCGACAAGCAGGGGCGGCGCCTGATCTACGCCACCTGCCTGCTGCAGGTCGAAGGCCGCGTCATGCTCAAGGCCAATGCCGTGTTCGCGGTGCGCGCCGCGCCGGCGCCGGCCTCGGACGGCTAAGCCTTGCGCTGGCTACAGATACGGCGTAGCCAGCCAGATCACCTTGTTACGCAAGCGCTTGGCAAACGGCGCGCGCAGCAGGTTCTCCAGCGTTTCGCGCCGGCCTTGCGCGACCAGCGCGTCCACGCGGGCGCCAATCCAGCGGGCTACGCCTGGGTCGTAGATTTCGGTGTCCAGCTCGAAATTCAGCCGCAGGCTGCGCGGGTCCAGGTTGGACGATCCAACATACGCCCAGGCGTCGTCCACCGTCATCAGCTTGGAATGGTCGAACGCCCCATGCGAACGCCAGACTCGGCAGCCCGTGCGCACCACCTGGTCCAGCTGCGCGGTCATTGCATAGTCCACCAGCCGCAGATTGTTCTTGCCCGGAATCACGATGTCCACCACCACGCCGCGCCGCGCAGCGGTAGCCAGGGCGCCGATCAGCGTCTGGTCGGGCAGGAAGTAGGGCGACTGGATACGCACGTGGCGCTGCGCCACCGCCAGCGCGCCCAGCAACATGTTATGCGTGCTGCCCAGGGCGCGGTCCGGACCCGAGGGCACGCAGCGCATCGGCACATCGCCCGTGGGCGGCAAGGCTTCGGGATCGAACCAGGGGCGGGCGGGCAGCGATTCGTGCGTGGTGAAATTCCAGTCGTGCGCAAACACCGACATCAGCTGCGTGACGATCGGTCCCTCGACGCGGAAGTGCGTATCGCGGTTGGTGCCATCGCCTGCCAGCGCGCTGACGAACGCCGCGCGCACGTTCATGCCGCCGGTAAAGCCCACCCGTCCGTCAACCACCAGCACTTTGCGGTGGCTGCGCAGATTGGCGTAGGGCATGCGCAGCACGCCCAGCGGATTGGTCATGAAACGCGCCACAGGCACGCCGGCGCGCGACAGCATGCGCACGATGGGCGGGCGCGAATACTTTGAGCCGATGGCGTCGATCAGGACTCGGACTTCGACCCCACGCGCGCGCGCCTCGATCAGCGCCTGCGCCATCTCGCGTCCGATGGCATCGTTATCGAAGATATAGCTCTGCATTGCGACCGCATGGCGCGCGTCCCGGATAGCCTGCAGCATCGCGGGGTAGGCCTCGTCGCCGCCGGCCAGCGGCTGCACGGCGTTGCCGCCCAGCAGGCGGAACCGGCTGACGCGGTCGCCCAGCACCTTCAGCGAGGCAAACTGCTGGCCCGAGATCGGCGCCACGTCCACGGGCGCGGTCTCGACCTGCTCCGCATCCACCACCATTGCTTCGTCGCGCTGCTGCGACAGCCGCGTCTTGCGGATCCGGTTGATGCCCGCCACGAAATAGAAGAGGGCGCCGAACAGCGGTGAAAACAGCGCCACCCCTACCCAGCCAATGGCCGCCCGCACGTCCTGTTTGGTCATCGCGGCGTGCACCGCCGCGCCAGTCCCGGCCACGATGCTGATGGCAAATACCAGGTGGGGCCAGTAATCGATCAAGATTGCGTGTATGCGGTCCATAGCGATGGCGTAAGAGCGGCCTCCGATGATGATTAATGCCGAAGGATAGCAAGGCGGCCGGCGCTGGCAAGTGGCAAAGGCGAGAGCCACTTTCACATCCTCAAAAAAACGTGCTAGAATTCGGCCTCTTCGTTGTTGAGCTTCTTTCAAAAGCGGTTCGGCAAGAAGAAAAGCAGTATCAGAGGTGGCTGTAGCTCAGTTGGTAGAGTCCCGGATTGTGATTCCGGTTGTCGTGGGTTCGAGTCCCATCAGCCACCCCACAGAATTCAAATGAAATCAGGCACTTACGCGCAAGCGAAGTGCCTTTTTTCTTTTCGTAATGTGGATTTTTAAAGAAACTTCCGCATTTTTAAATTTACTCAGTCGCGCTCGCGCTCTACACCCCCCTGCGCCAGTCGCAGTGTGTGCGCTGTCTATAGGTTTGCGCGTCCGGCGTAATCGTAAGCATCATCGGCCTGCTGGTCACAATTTCGCGGTGCTTGCATCGACGCGCAACAGCGCGGTCGCCGTCAATTCTGCGCTTTTACCTTTGCAAGCAACAAGAAAATGACTATCGCGGTTCCCATTGCTGCTGCGGCGAGCGCGAAAAGCTGGAACTGAAACGCACGCTCGTAGGTCTGCAGCAGAAAAGTTCGGTCCAGCATCGGAGCAGTGGAAAGCGCATTTTGCAGATCACTCATGGCGAGGCGGTTCGCAGCCTCCACTAGGTTTGCGGTGCCTAATTGGGTGGACGTGGCTTGGCTTGCTGTTGCGGTTAGATCGGAGAGAATCGTGGCGGAAAAACTTGCCCCGACCACCGCGATCGCTATCCCATCCCCCGCAAGGCGCACTGCATTGAAGATGCCCGCAGCCATGCCGGCTCTCTCTTTGGGTGCGACGCTTACTGCAAGGCCATCCATTAGGCCCCAGGGTAAGCCAATACCCACCCCAATCACGGCCATTGCAAGTAGGCGACTGCTTATGGTTTCGCCGTTAACGGTGTGGCCCAGCCAAACCAAACCCGCCCCAGCAATAAGGAGGCCGATGCTCGATAGCACGCCGACATTAACAGTGCGCGCGAGCCGCCCGGCAAGGACGGGCACGACCAGTAGCGGAATCGACAGTGAAATCATCATCTGGCCTGCTTCTAACGCGGTGCGGCCTTCCATTCCAATGAATCTCGAGGGCAGCATGATGAGCAACACAATGTATGAGTAGGCTGGGGCAACAGCCAGTACCTGTACTCCAATAAATTTCGCACTGGCGAATAGAGAAAGGTCGAGCATAGGCTGGTCATGCCGTAGCTCAATGGCTACGAAGAGGGCGAGTATCAACCCGGCGCTTATCAAGGCTGCCAAAACTGAAGCATGACTCCAGCCCTTTTCGGGTGCGAGAACGATGGCGTAGGTGAGGACGGCCAGCCCGAGCGTGAAGGTTATGGCGCCTGCCCAATCCAATCCGGCAGCGGAGGGGTCCCGCGTTTCGCGGGCACACAACGCAATGAAGGTAGAGGCGAGCAGGGCGACCAAGGCTGGCATTAGGAAAACCCATTGCCAACCCATGGTGTCGATCAGCAGTCCGGCCAGAAACGGACCGAAGGCCGCACCCACACCGAAGGTCGTGCCAATCAAGCTAAATACGCGAGTTCGGGCGTGGCCGTCGAATTCTTGTGTAAGCGCGGCCATGCCCCCCCCGAATGCTGCAGCAGCTCCCAATCCTTGGACCAAGCGAAGGATGTCAATCCAGAGCACTGAGGGCATGAATGGAATTGCCGCGGACACAACTGCAAACAACAGCATGCCGGTCAACCAGACGCGTTTGCGTCCATAAGTGTCAGCCAGGCTGCCCGCAGCTAGGGTGGCGCTGCCGTAGGTGAGTATGTAGGCGTTGATGATCCAGGTGAGCTCGGCCGCGCTGCCGCCAAGGGCCTGATTTATTGACGGGACGACTACCGCGGGGCCTGCAATGCTCAGTGGAATGACCGCCGCCGTCAGGCAGCCTGTCACGATCAGTGGAGTTCTCGGCCTTATCGATTCTCTAAGAGGTGTGCTCATGTCGGTCATCGGAATTGAATGATCTGCGCAAAGGGGGCAAGAGACATCTGCAATCTGTGTCTTTTAAGGAAGAGCAGCGATCTGTCAGCTTCCTATTGATGCTAATTTGGATCTATTGCGAGAAAAATAGGCGGATAATCACTAGTAAAGTGACAGTTTGCTCAGGAATAGGAGTCGAAAATGGACAGCCTTAGTGGGATGGCGATCTTTGTCCGGGTAGCAGAGTTGCGCAGTTTTGTGGCGGCCGGCCGTCGATTGGGAATCTCCGCATCGGCGGTCAGCAAAGCAGTGGCGCGTTTGGAGGAAAAGCTGAACGTGAGACTCTTTCAGCGCAGCACCCGTAGCGTGAGTCTGACCATGGAGGGCGGCTTATTCCTTGATCGTTGCCGCCGAATCCTCGCTGAAGTTGCTGCCGCCGAGAGTGAGCTGACCAGCACCACGTACGGCCCACAAGGCCGCTTACGAATTAGTCTGCCGTTGGTCAGTGGGCTCATGCTGCCCGTGCTGTCGAACTTCGCTCATCTCTACCCGCAGATTGAGCTTGACCTGGATTTCAGTGACCGGCTCGTGGATGTCATAGACGAAGGCTTCGACGCAGTAGTCCGCACTGGCGAGCTAAGCGATTCCCGGTTGATGAGCAAGCGTTTGGGCGCCAGTCGGTTCGTCTGTGTAGGGGCGCCTGCATACTTCAAGCGCCATGGAACTCCGACGCACCCTGACGATCTGACGCAGCACGCCTGTCTCCTCCATCGCTTCCCAAGTACTGGCTTGACAGAGAAATGGCCGCTGCGCCGCGATCACAGGGATATCGACTTTCGCCCCGTGGCAAGCATGACGAGTAACCATGTGGAAACTCTGCTGCATATGGCGATTCAAGGCCATGGCATTGCCTGTCTACCAGATTTCGCCGTTCAATCTGCCGTCGATAGCAATACACTTGCTACTGTGCTGGATGAATGGGCGGGCGCATCGAGCACTTTCTGGGTGCTATGGCCATCTAATCGACAAGTGCTGCCCAGAGTGCGGGCGTTCGTCGACTACATGACGGAAAACCTGTTTCCAGTAAAAGCTTCATTCAGGTGAACCTCTGTCCATCTGCAGCAAGCAAACGCGGCCGCAATCGTTTTGCGCCGGAGTTGGCCGACGGCCGAGGCTGCGCGCCATCAAGGCGCAGTGAGGCTAATGTGCCGAGGCAAAACGTTGGCGCAAATGAAGCGCCGCGGTGCGAGTCGCCATAGTCAAAGGCTCAGGCAGACGGTCAAGTGCAAACCAGCCCCAGGCAGCGTGCTTATCTGGTTCTATCAGGGCAGGAGTGCCTTCGAATTGCAGCGTCAAAAATACCGGTGCTGCCCAATGCGTGGCTCGGCTCGGATCGATCTGATCGACTACGCAAAGTAAATGCAATTCGCCAAGAGAAATTCCTAATTCTTCCCGTATTTCTCGTCGTATTGCATGCTCGACCGGCTCTAACCAGTCCACCTTCCCACCAGGCAATCCCCAATGGTCCGCTTCAGGTTCCCGACGACGATGTATGAGGAGCAGTCTTCCATCGTTAACGACTGCTGCGCCGCAGCCTAACCGCGGTTCCCTCGATGCCTGGCCGTCTTTTGTTTGATCCAATTGAGCTCTCATAGCGATTGACACGAAATTTACTCTAAAGGGTGATCTCCAAGATCTCATCCCCGGACTCATCCCGTTCCCCTGTGGCCATCCAGCCTAAATGCCTATAGAAACCGTAGGAGCGAACGTTCGCGTCACTTGAGCAAGCCAAGAACAAGCGCTTGAAGCCCAGACGCATAAGCTCTTTAGTCATCAGACTCAATAGAGTTTTCCCAATACCGAGCCCCTCGTATGCAGGGAGCAGGGCAAGTACCGTGATTTCTCCGGTTTCACGATCGCCAAAACAGTAGCCGATCATCTGCCCATTCGCACAAGCGACAAAGCCGGGGGCATCGCCTTGTTCGATGCCGGTCCTCCACGTCTCTGCAGTGATTCCTAAGGCACGCAGGTCTTCTTCAGAGAAGGCGTTCTCTCTGGTTCTACCTCTAATTTGAATGCATAAGTCCACGTCGTCGGGCTTCGCGGGACGATAGGTGAGATCTGTCATGTTGGCTTGCGCGGTTCTGTAAATGGGAGTTGTAAGGGCGTGACCGCGGTTCAGCTGGGCGGTGAGGACTATTCTTACGAACAGGGTTGATCTTATCAAAGCAGAGGAAGGCTAGCCTGCCGAACTGCTTCGGTGATACTGACGCCCTCTGCTCGTATGGAACCCGCGCATCCCTCTTGTGCTGCCGTCAGGTGGGGTCTGCTGGAGAGCTTGCCAGAGTTGTACGGCGACTGGTCCTCGGCGAGTGAACTTTCGCAGCTTCAATGTGCCGCCCGCGGCGCCCATTAGGCTGGCGACGGAAGCGGGGCAAGCAACCGCCACCTGCTGAGCGAACGGAAATTCCTTCTGTCCAGCCATCGCTTCGCCCAAAGGTCTTGCATTGCCGCTGGGGCGAGCAGCCATGGAGCAAGCTGCAATAGCGTTCAATACAGCCCCAGGAAAGTGCAAGATACTAGGAGGCCCATCGTTAGGAAGAGCTTCTCCATGATCGAAATTGCGGGCGCGCATCCAGAGCTGCATATAGACAGGATACGGCATCTTGCTCAACAGTTTGCCGAAGAACCGGCCTATCGCCATATCGGTTTACGCCTGGAAGATATTTCTCGTGGGCGTTGTCAAGCGTCTGCTGACATTGCTCCGACTTTGCTGCATCACCGTGGCGCCGTGCAGGGCGGGATTGTTGGAATGGTAGCGGACGCCACCGCGGGCTATGCGGCTCTTAGCCTGCTTGATGAGCGGGTGGGAGAAGAGTCCGACAGTATGACCACGCTTGAGTTCAAAACTTCCTTTCTTATTCCTGCGGTCGGAGACACCATACGATGCGTTGCTCATGTGGTGGGTAACGGTCAGGCGGTCGCGTTCCTTAGCGCTCAGGTTTATGTGGTAAATCAAGGGATATCTAAAGTCTGCGCTCTTACAACGCTGACCTTTAAGCGGCTGCGACAACAGCGGTGAGCGCAGGTGGCAAGCCCGGGTGGCATAAGCCAGGAAACAGGATTTTTTTCTCACTCAACTTTATAGATTTCCTCTAAGGGCGTGCGGCGCTGTGGGCGGGATTCTCACCATGATGCCGGTCGATTCGTCGACACGTTGGCAGGCGGGGCTGGCTGGCATAGTGCTGTCCCGTTTGTCGTATCCTCGCCATGTCTGTAGGAGGCGGTCGTCTGCCGCTTCAAAGCCAATAATGTTCAAGTTCGCGCTCCACCTTTTTTTAATGGCCATTCTTAGCTTGGGAGCTGCCTTCCAACTGGTGGACAAGGGCCTTAACGCATTCTTTTCTCCGAAACTGGACGACCTGACGTTTCGGGCAATGCGCGGCGAAGTGCATTCGTTGCACAAAGAATTGGACTCCGTGGCACCCGCTGAGCGAGCGCTTTTTTTGCGTGAGAACGTGCTGCCACACTACGGTGCAGAACTACGATTGCTAGCCGACGCAGAGGTTAGGCTGGGAGAGCATGATCGCAGTCAACTGGCGCACGCGGGCTTCCTCATGCGGGACGAATACAGCACATTCCTCATTCCACTTCCGGGAGAGCCCAAACAGTGGCTGGAACTGCGTCTGCCAGGTGATGACTTCCTCGATAGGATGCTCACGTGGAGCGCGTGGGCGTTGTTGACGTTGCTGATGGCTACCGCCTTATTCGTGCTTTGGGCGCTTCCCGTGTGGCGTGACATGGATGCTTTGCGTAACGCTGCTTTGCAAATGGGCCAGGGAGATCTTGGCAAGCGCGTGCATCTGTCGCGAATCTCGGGCCTTCGGCATATTGGCGAGAGCTTCAACTACATGGCAGAGCGGATCGCCACTCTGATAGAAGGCCAACGAAATTTGACTAACGCGGTCTCTCATGAACTTCGCACGCCGCTGGCGCGCCTCTCCTTCGAAATCGACTTGGTGGATAGGGGAGAGGCCGGTTCGCAAGATAAGAGTATCTTCCAGGATATGCGGGCAGACGTCGCCGAACTGGAGAATATGGTGGCGGAACTGCTGGTCTATGCGCGCCTGGAACATCCTTCCGAGGAAATCGTAGCGCTGGAAACCGTTGATGCAAGCGATTGGCTAGCCAAAGCGCTAGCCATGATCCAGCATCAAGCAGCGGCTCGCAATGTGCGCTGCGTCGTGCATGATGGTCACCCTTCACAAGTCCGGCTGCATCCCCGCTACATGAGCAGGGCGCTGCTCAACCTGTTGCAGAATGCAGTGCGGTACGCGCATGAGAAGGTCGAAATCGAATTGAAGCTTCGCTCGGATGGCGACTTTGTTCTGAGGGTGGACGATGACGGACCGGGTATTCTTGTTGCCGACAGAGACAGGATTTTTGAGCCCTTTATTCGTCTGGATGAAAGCCGCGACAGGGGAACCGGCGGGGTCGGATTGGGGCTTGCTATCGTCCATCGGGTGGCGACCAGTCACCAGGGCAGCGTCAGAATTTCAGATAGCCCGCTAGGAGGGGCCCGCTTCGTTCTCCAATGGCCGGCACGTTTGGGCCTGCCGGCATAGTCTCTCCCCCACGCTACAACGGCGCCAGCAGCAACCGTTCCATCATGGCATTGCGTTCGCGCTTTTGCTCGGACGTGCCTTGCCGCGAAAGCAACGCCTCGGATAGTTCATAGCTGTACAGCGCAAATGCTCGGCAACGGGCTTCACCTACGCTGAAGCCCAAAGCACTGAAGCACTGCGAAATATAGGAAAGACGCTTCGAATCCACTTCATCCAGGAGTTGGCTCACTCGCTCGTCACGTCGCGCCCACGCGCGAATAGCGAGTTCAGTGGCCGCAGCCTCCTCGGCGGCTTTGCCACGCAAGGGCAGGGAAAGCAAATCTCGGATCAATTCCCGCGGCTGTCGCTCGCCGCGCTCAAAGCGGGCAATGATCTGTTCAGTGGCTTCGTCACGCCAAGCCAGCAACATGCGCTGCAATAGATCTTCGCGGTCCTTGAAGTGCCAATAAAAACTGCCCCGCGTGACGGACATCTCTTTCGCAAGCACTTCGACGCGAATGGCGTCCACACTGCGGCTGACCAGAAGGTTGCGAGCAGCGCGGATCCAATCTGCGGGGTTCAGTTGGCTACGCGACGCTTTGAGTTCCACGTTCGAACTTCTGACCATTTCCGTTCCAAAAACATTGAGAGCTTCATTTTACCTCTCGGTTTCCATTCGAACCCGTATGGTCCGCTAAGTTTGGTTCGAGCTGTGAGGTGCCAAGATATAGCTGAAAAAAAGCTTGACCCTTTCTTTTTCGGTCCCTACCATACACATACGTATGTGTATGGAGATAACGCATGAACGTCGCGAAAGGCTCGGGCAAGCTGCTGATGGCAGCCGGTCACCGGACGCATTACTTCGATGTGGGGCAAGGCCCGCCGTTGTTTTTGCTACATGGCTCCGGCCCCGGTGTATCGGGTTGGACCAACTGGAACGGGGTGATGGATCAGTTGGGCAATTCGTTCAGGGTGATCGTCCCGGACATCGCTGGATTCGGCTTCACCGAGTTCAAGGATGATTCCAGGTACGACATCAAACTTTGGGTGCGTCATCTGCTGGGCATCATGGATGAACTAGAGATCGATCGTGCTTCCTTTGTCGGAAACTCCTTTGGCGGAGCGCTAGCGCTTGGCCTGGCGACCTCCAACCCGGATCGCGTGGAGAGGTTGGTGTTGTTGGGCACGCCCGCAGGCGAATTCGTCCAGACTCCTGGGCTGCGTTCTGCCTGGGAATATGAGCCGTCGCTCGCAAACATGGAGCGCACCTTACGCCTGTTCCCATACGACCCATCCATCATTACGCAGCAAATGATCCAGTCTCGCTTCGAAGCGAGCGCACGACCCGGTGCACAAACTGCGCTGCGTAAGCTTATCCCACGGCCAAATCTAGACGGCCCCACAATCGTGAAAGGGTTTCCTGAACACATTGTTGCGACGATCCAGGCGCCCACCCTCGTATTACATGGTCGTGAAGACAGGGTAGTCCCGACAGATTGTGGGGAACTGTTGGCCCGAGCAATTCCCAATGCAGACTTGCATCTTTTTGGCCGGTGCGGTCATTGGGTTCAGACTGAGCGGCGCACCGATTTTTTGCAGTTGGTTTCGCAATTTTGTGCGTGATGCCATGAGCCGGAACATGCTTGAGCGAGTTTTACATCAGCTGACCGTAGATCGAATGGCAAAGCAGCGCTTCCGTGATGACGCGGAGGGCTATTTAGCACGCTTTGCTCTTAGCAAGGCGGAGCGTCTGATGGTGCGTGATTTTGACGTGGCCGGTCTGCAGGAACTGGGCGTGAATCCTATGCTCACTATGGGGTTCTGGCAGGAGCTGTCCCCAGAAAGAGGCATGAGCGCATACATGCGAAAACTGCGGCCGGTGTCTGAATCTGAAGCGCTTCACAGCGCAGCATTGAAGCAATAGGCGGGACAAAAATGAGCCGAATCGTTGGGGGGTTTTTGGTACCGCATGACCCGGTCATGTTCGTGGCTCCAAACGCACCAGAGCTCGCAGTGAGAGACCGGATGTGGGGCGCATTTCATCAATGTGCAGAACGACTGAAGGAATTGGCGCCTACCAGTGTAGTTGTCATCGGCGCCGATCATTACATGCTGTTTGGCACGGCATGCCTGCCGTCATACCTGATCGGGATCGGCGATGTCGACGGACCTTTGGATGTTATGCCGGGCCTGCCGCGCGGGACTATCCCCAATAGCGAACCGCTAGCCTCACACATCGCGGAGCACGGGCTGGCTAGTGGATTCGACTGGGCGGTGGCACGCGCCATGACCGTAGATCATGCGATAGCAATTCCAAATCAATTGCTGATTCAGCCGTTGCGCGAAATGGGAGTGACCGTAGGCACGATTCCAGTCTATCTCGCCGCAGGCGTGGACCCATACATCCGCATGGCGCGCGCCGTGGAAGTGGGCGGTCAGATCCGCAGAGCAATCGAGTCGTTTCCCGGGGATGAGCGCGTAGTCGTGATAGGGAGCGGCGGAATAAGTCATTGGGTTGGGACGGCCGAAATGGGCCGGGTCAACGAGGCCTTTGATCGAGAGATTCTGGGCTATGCGGAGCGACTCGATATAGCGGAAATTTGCGCTCTCAGTGACAGCTACATCCTTGCCAATGGCGGTAATGGAGGGATGGAAGTTCGCAATTGGGCTTGCGCGCTTGGCGCGCTTGAAGGTGGCCGGGGTGAATTGATCGCCTATGAGGCGGTGCCTGAATGGGTGACAGGCCTGGGCTTTGTGCAGCTGCATCCGCTGTGACGCGGGTTAGAGAAGAATGACGATGAGCAATAGAGTATTTCTGGTTCGGCGTGATGCGCTTAAGCCCGGGGAGGTCAAGAGGATTGACATCGAGGGTTGTCCGCTAGCTGTCTATAACGTAGAGGGAACCTTCTATGCCACTCATGACACTTGCACCCATGCCACCGCGTCCCTGTCGGAAGGCGAAATTGTCGATGGCGATCTGATCGCTTGCCCTGTGCATGATGGTCTGTTCCATATACCCACAGGCCAGGCTGTAGGGTTTCCGTGCGTGGTCGACCTCCGCACTTTCCACGTGATCGAGGAAGACGGCGAAGTCTACGCCGATCTCGAGCATCCTTCTGAAGCCGCTGCTTCGGCAATCTGATCGGAGACCGCCATGAAAGAAGACTGTGTAGGAGACTGTGGGCGTCTTCGCAGGGATCGGACTAGCGAGCCGCTGGAAGGGCTGGATCGCCTGATTGACCTGAATGCTGGCCGCCTTTCCCGCCGCGTGTATTGGGATAGCCGAATCTATGAACAGGAACTCGAGAAAATCTTCGCCCGCAGTTGGCTGTTCTTGGCGCATGAATCGCAGATTCCTAAAGCGGGCGACTATATCTCCGCCTACATGGCCGAAGACAACGTGATTGTCGTTCGGCAAAAGGACGGCTCAATCAAGGCGTTTCTCAATACATGCCCGCATCGCGGCAACAAGATCAACTTCGCGGATGCGGGCAATGCCAGAAGTTTCATATGCAACTACCACGGGTGGAGCTTCGGCATCGACGGCGGACTTCGAGGAATGGCTGGGCAGGAACTGTTCGAAAATAGCGGTTTGAAAAAGGAAGATCATGGCTTGCATCCCGTGACGCAAGTGGCGACATATAAAGGACTGGTCTTCGGCAACATGGATGCCGAGGCTCCGTCGCTGTCGGCCTATTTGGGCGACTTCCGCTACTACCTTGACGTCATGCTGGATATGGACGGGGCAGGAACGGAATTCGTCGGCGGTTGCGTGAAATCTGTCATCAATTGCAATTGGAAGGTCCCGGTGGAGAACTTCATTGGTGACATTTACCATGCTTTGTGGACACACGATTCCGCAGCTCGGGCCATGCTGGGCGGCCCGGTGGCTGAGGTCTACAAGAATCCCGATTCCTACCATGTCAATTGCAACGGGCACGGTTGGGAATTCAATCTCGACATCGTAGGAAATGCCGCCACACTGGGCGACAAGGAGATTCGCAAGTATCTCTATCGTATCCAGCCAGAAGTGGCGCGACGGTTGGGGGATGTGAGATCGAAAATGATCGGATCCATTTCGTCGGCTGGAGTGTTTCCCAACTTGTCGTTTCTACCGGGACAGAACACGTTTCGCGTCTGGCACCCGCGCGGGCCTGGAAAAATTGAGTTGCATACCTGGACGCTAGTCAACAAAAGCGCCCCTCCGGAAATCAAGGAACGCTGGAGAAAAGGGGCAATGTTGACGTTCTCGCCCTCAGGTGTTTTCGAAATGGACGATGGCGAGAATTTTGAATTCTCGACTCGCACCAATGCAGGGTTTATGACGAGACAGCAAGATCTCTATATGGGCCTTGGACGGGGAACGCGCCTGGAGGAGAGTGTTCTGCCCGGTAACGTCTACCGGAATCAAGTCAATGAAGCGAATCATCGAGCCTTCTATCGTCGTTGGCTGGATTTGATGCAAGCTCGTTCCTGGAATGATGTGCCGCTGCGAGATCCAGCCCAACTGCCGGAGTCTGCCTTCGTCCACGAATCAGCGGCTCAGGAGGTTGTATGAGTTCGCCTCTGGCATCTCTTGCGGCATGGCAGGCTGGAGAGCCCGTCGATAGTGAAACCACCCGGCGCGTCGAGCAATTCCTCTACCGAGAGGCACGATTGCTCGATGCCGAGCTGTGGGATCAATGGCTCGGGCTGATGGCGCAGGACGTTCATTACTGGATGCCGGCTATCGAGAACCGTCGCCGTGGCGGCGGCCTGTCGGCCTATGCGCCTGGCGGTGGAGCGTACTTTGACGACAATCACCTGGACCTGGAGCGGCGTGTGGCGCGCTATCAGCAGCCATCCGCGTGGGCGGAAGATCCGCCAACCCGCCATGTGCATGTCATTAGCAATGTGGAGGCGCTCTGGGGGGCGACTGCGGGAGAGCTGATCGTGCATTCCGTTTTCGTCAATTACCGAAGTCGCGGCGAGGCCGACAACGACATGTTGCTAGGAAGGCGCGAAGATTTACTGCGGGAACGGGGCAATGACTTCTGCATCGCACGCCGCAAGATCGTCATCACGCAGTCGCTGCTGATGTCGAAGAACCTCAATACTTTCTTGTGATCTCATGGCCTGGCTGACAGATGATGTTGCATTGATAACCGGCGCCAATTCGGGCATCGGACTGGCGGTTGCGCGGCGCTTTTTAGCCGAAGGCGCCCGCGGGATAGGTGCGCTGGTGCGTAGCAATGCTGGCGCTGAGGCATTGCGTCGAGAGTTTGGAGATCGGGTTGCAGTGACGGTGGGCGACGTACGGTCGGGCCAATCAAATGCGGAGGCGGTAGAGGCCACGCTGCGCGCGTTCGGAAAATTGGACACGTTGGTGGCTAACGCGGGTGTGTGGGACCACTTTACGACGTTGACGAGGTTCCGCGATGCCGGTCAGCTATTGGAAACTTATCGAGAAGTGTTCGATGTCAATGTGCTCGGCTATCTATTGGCGGCACAAGCCGCGGAACCGGCACTGCGCGCCTCGCGTGGCAGCATCATCTTTACCTTGTCCAACGCCGCGTCCTATGCCGGCGGCGGAGGACCGGTGTATGTGGCCTCCAAGCATGCTGGAGTAGGTTTGGTCCGGCAACTGGCTTATGAGCTGGCACCGGATATTCGTGTCAATGCGGTCGCGCCTGGAGGCACTCTTACACCGTTGAAGGGACCTGCCGCATTGGGCAAGCAGGATTCGCATTTGTCAGATCTCCCAGGCTTTCGCGATGCAGCGGCCGCCGCGGTGCCGCTAGGCGTTGTCGCTCGTCCCGAAGACCATTGTGGCCACTATGTGCTGCTTGCGTCTCGAGCCAATGCGTCGTCCACCACGGCCGCCGTCGTGCACAGTGATGGGGGCTGGGAAGTACGAGGCAGGCCGGCTCGCGGCCCTCGGCCGACGATTAGGCGTTCTGACGTATGAGTCGCGGGGGCGATATCTCGAAGCACCTTGCCGAGGCCGAGACGAGGCGGATCTTTGCTCAAGCGCGTCTGCCTGTGATGGCTGCGCCCATGTTCCTGGTCTCCGGTCCGGAACTTGTCTGTGCCTGCATCAGCTCGGGCATCGTGGGCACTTATGCAGCTTCGAATTCGCGCGACACCACCGCACTTGGAGAAGCGTTGCGGATTATCAGCGAGCACGCTGCCGATTGCGACGATGCGCCCTGGGGACTCAACATGATCGTCCATAGCAGCTATGACCGATTCGACGCGGAACTGGAATTGGTACGGCGCTATCGCCCGAAAATTGTTACCACCGCGCTGGGTAGTCCGAGCCGCGTGTTGGCTCCCGTGCACGGTTACGGAGGCATTGTACTGGCCGATGTCACCACGCCGACGCTCGCGCGTAAGGCAATAGATGCCGGCGTCGACGGGCTGGTGCTGGTGAGCAGCGGTGCTGGGGGGCACACCGGTTGCTATCACCCATTCGCCTTTATTGAAGAGGTTAGACGCTTTTGGAATGGGCCTTTGGGACTTGCCGGGGCTATTTCCCGTGGCGCGCACATCCGTGCGGCGGAACTACTAGGGGCGGATTTCGTTGCAATAGGAACACAGTTGATTGCAACCCACGAGAGCATGGCTCCGAAGGCTTATCGGGACATGGTTGTGAATTGCAGCATGGAGGATCTGGAACTGTCCAGTGCAGTGTCGGGCGTACCGGCGAACTGGCTCAAACCGACTTTGGCCGCTGCGGGACTTACTCCTGATCAGTTGAAAGAGGGCAAGGTGATCGACTTTTCAGGCGACATCTCAACTGCTCCCAAAGCGTGGAAGAACGTTTGGTCCGCGGGGCACGGTGTTGGAGCCACCGAGGCGGTCACAAGCGTTGAAGAGGTGGTGACGGCCCTGGAGAAAGAATACGTGACAACGCTGCGCGCAGAAGTTGGTGCGGCACACAGTCGAATGGCTGCGCTGCAGGCGACCCGCCAAGTGCAGGCGAGATCGGGGAAAACTTTAAAAGGAAGAGACTAAGCATGGATAGCATTTCAGTACTCCGCGCAGCCGACGCGCTTTATGAAGCACGCCGTAGCCGAACCGCGATCTCCCCAATTTCAGAAACGTTCGGCATAGCTGGCGCGAAGGCGGCGTACGAGGTCGCGGCAGTTAACACGCAGCGCGCGCTCCGCGAGGGACGACGGGTCAGTGGCAGGAAGATAGGGCTGACTTCCGAGTCGGTGCAAAGGCAGCTGGGCGTCGATCAGCCAGACTTTGGCGTGCTTTTCGCCGACATGGAATATGTGTCGGGCGCGAACGTACCGGTGAGTACCTTGATGCAGCCCAAAGCTGAGGGCGAGGTAGCAATGGTTCTCGGTCGCGATCTCGACGCGGACCTTACCTGGGGCCGTTTCCTGAATTCGATCGAGTATGTGTTGCCCGCTATCGAGATTGTCGACAGTGCGATTCGTGACTGGCGTATCACCTTAGCGGACACTGTGGCCGACAACGCATCCTGCGGTCTCTATGTCCTGGGAACAGACCCCAAGCGTTTGACGGACGTGTCGTTGCGCGATTGCTCGATGCGCTTCCTGCGCGATGGGGACGTAGTGTCCAAGGGGAATGGGGGAGCCTGTCTTGGCCACCCCTTGTTGGCTGCTTGGTGGTTGGCACGCAAGATGGCAGAACTAGGTGAGTCGCTTCGCGCTGGAGAGGTGGTGCTATCGGGTGCATTGGGACCGATGGTGCCTATCGGGCCTGGAGATTGCCTGCATCTGGAGGTTGGCGGTCTCGGATCCGTCAGTTGTCAAGCCGAGTAATCGGCGCGAGCCACCATGCCTGCTTCAGATAATCAAACTGTTGAACAAATGGGTGATCCCGATAGTCCGTACCAGACTCCACGGGCCGGCGAGAGCAAAAGTCGCCATTCCCCATTTCATGAACTTCCTGCGCGGCTCGTTCGGACCATACCCGAGTCGTTCGATTGCACTTTGCGCGTAGAAATACTCCAAATTGGGATGTCATCATGACACGAAAGATCAAAGCCGCCATCATCGGATCCGGAAACATCGGAACTGATCTGATGATAAAGATACTGCGTCACGGGCGTCACCTCGAGATGACGGCCATGGTGGGGATAGACTCCGCATCGGATGGTCTCAGACGCGCGGCGAGTCTGGGTGTGGCGACTTGCGCTACCGGCGCGTGCGGCCTTGTTGAAATGCCCGAGTTCAACGGCATCGATATTGTCTTCGATGCCACGTCGGCCAGCGCCCACTCCGCCAATGACCGAATACTTAGAGCGCGCAGACCAGGCATAAAAATGATCGACCTCACGCCGGCCGCCATCGGTCCATACTGCGTGCCGGTGGTAAATGCTGATGCGCACTTGGACGCGCTGAACATCAATATGGTGACATGCGGCGGGCAGGCGACGATCCCGATCGTAGCGGCCGTAGCAAACGTTACGCCCGTGCACTATGCCGAAATCGTCGCCTCGATCTCCAGCCGTTCTGCAGGGCCTGGCACGCGGGCAAACATCGACGAGTTTACCGAGACGACTTCGCGGGCCTTGGAAATTGTTGGCGGTGCGCGGAAGGGGAAGGCAATCATAGTTTTGAATCCCGCTGAGCCGCCGCTATTGATGCGCGACACCGTCTATACCTTTTCTGCAATCGCGGACACGGAGGCAGTCGAGTCGGCGATCAACGAAATGGTTGCGCGAGTCCATGCATACGTGCCGGGATATCGGCTCAAGCAACGAGTGCAGTTCGAGATTTTTGACAAAAATCGACCGCTCAGTGTGCCGGGATTAGGCACGACGGTCGGTCTCAAGACCTCGGTATTTCTCGAGGTAGAGGGGGCAGCGCATTACTTGCCTGCTTATGCAGGCAACCTGGACATCATGACATCCGCTGCGCTGGCGGCCGCCGAGAAACTTGCGGAGCGTGCGCTAGCCACGCACGCAGCATTGGTCTGATCATCCTTTGTCGAGACTTAAAGTGAATCGCAAAATCTATATTTCCGATGTGACTCTACGTGATGGGTCGCATGCCGTCCGCCACCAATACAGTATCGCGCAAGTCAAGGCGATCGTGCGGGAACTGGACGCCGCGCGAGTGGATTCGATCGAAGTGGCGCATGGGGATGGTCTACAGGGATCGTCATTCAACTACGGATTTGGCGCGCATACCGATCTGGAATGGATCTCTGCCGCGGCGGAAGTGGCAACGCATGCTCGAGTGGCTACATTGTTGTTGCCCGGAATAGGCACCATTCATGACATACGTGCGGCTTTTGACGCGGGCGCGCGAGTTCTGCGCGTGGCCACGCACTGCACGGAGGCGGATATCTCCCGCCAGCATATCGGCTACGCACGGGAGCTTGGGATGGATGTCGTTGGCTTTCTGATGATGAGTCACATGACGTCGCCCACTTACCTGGCTGGGCAGGCCAAGCTGATGGAGAACTACGGTGCAACATGCATTTACGTGGTGGACTCCGGAGGAGCTTTGACCATGGACGGTGTCCGGGAACGTTTCCGGGCATTCAAAGATGTCCTCGATACGCGAACGCAAACGGGGATGCATGCGCACCACAATCTGGGCTTGGGCGTGGCCAATTCCATTGTGGCGGTAGAGGAGGGGTGCGATCGCATAGATGCGAGCCTCGCCGGGATGGGCGCAGGCGCGGGCAATGCGCCTCTGGAGGTATTCATTGCCGCTGCTGAGCGGATGGGCTGGGACCACGGAACCGATCTGTTCCGCCTAATGGATGCAGCGGACGATATTGTGCGACCGTTGCAAAGCAGGCCCGTCAGGGTGGATCGCGAGTCTTTGGCGCTTGGCTATGCCGGTGTGTATTCCAGTTTCTTGTTGCATGCGGAGGCTGCGGCGCTCAAATACGGCTTAAAGACGGTGGATATCCTGGTCGAGTTGGGTAAGCGCCGCATGGTAGGTGGGCAAGAGGACATGATTGTCGATGTGGCGCTCGACTTGAAAGCGCAGGCTGCTTAGTGCGATGGCGGCGCATCAAGCAATTCAGGACGAGGCACGTCCTGGCGCACACCGAGTGACCTTTTCCCCTAAGGGGGCAACGTTGGTATGCCCGCCCGGAATGGCGATTCTGGACGCTTCCATGGCGGCGGGCTATTTTCCTAGACATAGTTGCAGGCGCGGGCAATGCCAGGCATGCGCTTATCGACTATTGTCGGGATCCGTCCGTTATCCGAATGGCTTCGAGACGGCCAGTTTGCCCCCGGGGCATTGCCTTACCTGCGTCGCGATTCCGGAGTGCGATGTAGTGATTGATGCACCCGATATTTCCGCTGAGCCACGGCAAAGAACGAGCCAATTTGGCGCCCGGGTCGTCTCAAACACTCGTGTCGCATCCGATGTCGCTGTGCTGAGGCTCCAAGCGCCGGCGGCAGCAGAATTTCACTTTGCCGCCGGGCAGTATGTCGACGTCATCTTGCGCGACGGTTCGCGGCGCAGTTATTCGATGGCCAATGCGCCAGATGATTCCGGAGTGATTGAGTGGCATGTGCGCGCGATGCCGGGAGGGCGTTTCTCTTGTCATGCCTATGAGGCGCTCAAGGCCCGCGATTTGTTGCGGATTGAGGGGCCGTTTGGGAATTTCCGTCTGTCATCCTCCCGCCTCCCCGTCATCCTCCTAGCCTCCGGGACTGGCTATGCACCGATTGCGGCCATCCTGAAGTCGCACGGTGCCGAGCTGGCAGCAAGGGGGGGCTACTTGTATTGGGGAGCCCGTCGACGGGAAGACATCTATGCATGGGAAGAGGCTCAGGCGCTTTGCGCCAGATTCGGAAACGTTTATTTCGTACCTGTCCTGTCGGACCCAGCCGGCGACTGGCTTGGTCGAAGCGGCCTGGTCCATGAAGCAGTGCTGCAGGACTTCCAAGATCTATCTGGACACGAAGTCTACGCATGCGGCAATCCGTTGATGGTCGACTCTGCGCGAGCCGCATTCGTCAGGGAGAGGGGCTTGCCCGCGACAGCCTTCTTTAGCGATGCATTTGTTACCGGATTAACCGTGCGGCAAGGGGATTCCTAGCGTGCATGGCAAAGAGCGCAATAGTTCAAAAATCGGGCGCCCCTGAGCCCATTACGTTCCTAGGAGAAAACTATGAAATCGGTATCGTCTGATACGCAAGGATTGAATTCCATCAATCCCCTGCCGCTGGGTGACACGCACGCTGATGTGGAGGCAGCCTGCGCCCGGCTGTGCATAGAATTTGCCAATGCCCTGGATGGCGGAGACTATTCTCGAGTCATGGATGTTTTTACGCCTGATGCTGTCATCGTTACCCCGACCAATCAAGTGGTGCACGGACGTGAGGCAATTCTGGCGTCGCTGCGGTCTCGGCCACCAATGGTGACGCGCCACCTCTGCAGCAACATCCGTGTCACCCTGAACGGGGATGGTAGTGCCACAGGATTGTGTTATGTGGTGTGCTTCAAGGCATTCGGGGTGGACGCTACAAATCCGGTATCCGGCACGCCCGCTCCCATTGTTGCGGACTACCACGACACCTATGTCCGCACGGCACAGGGGTGGCGTATACGTGAGCGGCGCATCGCGATCATCTTTGAGCCAGAGTAGGAGCTTGCGCCGGCAACCGATCGCGCAAGCTGCGTAAGTGGCGTTCGATTTGATGGTTGATATTATCGATTTACTCAGAGAAAAACGATAAGATCGAATTGTTGACATTAAACTCTGAATAAGCGATAGTTCGTGCCGCCGTCAATTCTCGGCGGCCTTTCAATCATCGGCTCACCAATGGTGTGCCGTAACGCCGAGCCGTGGATGCCATGGGGACAGCCGAGCTTTCTTCTTCCTCTACTTCTAGCAGTCTGACGACGCTGGCATTTCAGCGCTTGCGCGCGGATATCGTCACTGGCGTCCTTTTTCCAGATCAGCGTCTGCGGATACAAGCGTTGGGGGAGCGTTACGATATTGGCGCCACGGCGATCCGCGAGGCGCTCTCACGCCTGACGAGCGACGGTCTCGTCGAGTTTCAGGAACAGAGGGGCTTCCGTGTGGCGCCCGTGTCAAGAGACGAGTTGCTGGATCTGACTCAGACGCGAATCGATCTGGATTGCATCGCGGTCCGGCGTGCCATCGAACGTGGTGGTATCGATTGGGAGTCGAATGTCGTAAGCAGCTTTCACCGGCTTTCGAAGACAAAAATACCTACATCGCCCGAATTGTTCGACGAATGGCTCGTTGCTCACTCGGCGTTTCACGAATCGCTGCTGGCTGGTTGCCAGTCGCCCACGACGCTGCAACTTTGTCGTTTAGTTCGTGAAAAGCTGGCTCGCTATCACAATCTTTCCCTCCGCAACACTACGCTCGAGGATCGAGACACGTTGGCGGAGCATAAGCTGCTCCTCGACGCAGTGATTGCACGGGACGCCCCGGGTGCTCAGCAATTGATCGCCGAGCATTTTGGCAAATCTGCGGAGCTGGCGCTCTTAGCGTTCGACCGGGCCTTCCCTGTCGGCGACACCTCTGCTCACACGAAAGTCGGCAAACGCCAAGAAGGCTGACCCAACAACGTCGGGGCCGCTCGGCCGATTTCCCTCCTCATTAGCGTGCTCCTGCCTTTCAGTCGTGCCTGACCGTCCCGCCTTGTCCGCGGCAGACGTCCTCAAGCCCAACGACTGACTTGCCCTACCTCCCTCGCTTCCTCCCATCCGCCTGGCCATGGCTTGCGTCATTGCTGCGGCGCGCTGCAGCACGTCCAGAGGGCCCGTCCTCCCCCGAGGCTCACTTCTATTTGAATCGGTATTTTTTATTTTTATCGATTTTTTGTGTTGTAAATCCATAAAAACACACTTACCATATAAAAACGTTGATCGTCGGTTGTGCGGGTGTTCGTGACGCGACCGACGATGGCGAAAAAGGACGGTGTATCGCGCTTCGCAGAGGCCGAGAGCGCCGCCACGCGCCCGAGACGGTGCGATATAGGAGACAAATGGGAACGAACAAGGTGACGGCGATCAATCGCCGCGTACGGCGACGCCATCACGCGTTGCATCGGGGAGCGTTGGCGACGAGCGCTGTGTTCGCCTTGAGCGCGCACGCCTTCGAAATCGATACCGGAAATTCCGACATCACCGTGCGTTGGGACACGACCGTTAAGTACAGCAACGCGTTTCGTCTGAAATCCGCATCGGCAGCACTGCTGTCAAACCCGAACAATGACGATGGCGACCGCAATTTCGGTCCTGGGCTAATTTCCAACCGGATGGATTTGTTCAGCGAGATGGATGTGACGTGGCAGCGCCGTTTCGGCGCGCGCGTAAGCGGTGCGGCGTACTACGACAGCATCTATAACGGTTCGAACGACAACCCAGGGATTGCTGGCGGTGCATTTCCGAACCAGACGTCTGTGTCCTACAACCGGTTCACCCATGCTGCGCGCGTGAATCAAGGGCGCAACGTCGAATTGCTTGATGCATTTCTATTCGGCAAGTTCGACCTGGAGAACGGTGCGGCTACCGTCCGTGCGGGAAAGCACTCGTTGATCTGGGGCGAAAGTCTGTTTTTTGGCGGAAACGCCGTCGCTGGCGGGCAGATGCCGGTCGACGCCGTGAAGCTCGCCTCCGTGCCGGGAACCCAGTTCAAGGAAGCGATTCGCCCCGTCCCGCAAGTTTCAGGGCAGATCCAGCTGGGCCCCCAGTTCTCTTTGGCCGGCTATTACCAGTTTCAATGGGCTGCCAGCAAAGTGCCATTCGCGGGGACATACTTTTCCGACAATGATATTGCCGCTGGCAGCGAGACGATGCTCCTGGGGCCTGGTGTGCCCCCGGCCCGGCGACTTTCCGACGCGCGAGGGCGGAATTCCGGCCAGGGCGGTGTGCAATTGAAGATTCGCGGAGAGGAAACCGATTACAGCCTTTTCGCTATTCGTTATCACAGCAAGACGCCGCAGGTGATCCCTGTCCTGGGGATGACCCCGCAAGGTCCCACCCCTTCCGGCTACTACCTTGCCTATCAGGAAGCGATCACGGCATTTGGCGCGAGTGCGAGCCGGACGTTCGACAATTTCAACATTGCTATAGAAGGGTCAATACGCCACAACCAGGATTTGGCCACAAATCGAGGGGTGGACACCAGTGCCTTCACGGATGCGGCACGCAGCAACAACCGCAGCAACCCCGCGTATGCCGTGGGCAACACAGCCCATATCAACGTTTCCACGATTGCTTCTTTGCCGGCGACGCCGTTATGGCGTGAGGCGAGCCTAACGGCAGAAGCGGCGTGGAATCGCGTGATGAAGATAACGAAAAATACGGACGCCGCCGACGCCAGGGGTAGCCGTGATGGTTTGCAGTTCCGCTTTGTACTTGAACCAATGTACCGGAATGTTTTCCCTGGAGTGGATGTCAGCGTGCCTGTAGGCATGAGCTGGGCGCCAAAAGGGTCGCGGCCCCTTGCTGCCGGCAGTCCTTCAGCCTGGACGCCCGAGGGCGGGGGGGACATGAACATTGGCATAAACGCGAGTTTCCGGGACGCGTGGCGGTTCACGCTTGCCTACACGCATTACTACGGGCCCTCCTCAACATTCATGAGTTCGGACGGTTCGTTCGGTTGGCGGCAGACGCTCAAAGACCGCGACTTCATCGCTGCCTCCTTGCGTTATTCCTTCTAAATGGAGATGTACATGAAATCGAACCATTTCACATTCGGGTTGATGCTGGTGTTGTCGCTGGCAGCAGGGACGTCCTTTGCGGCGGTTTCCAAAGAGGAGGCCGCGCAACTTGCGAATGGGTTGACGCCGATGGGTGCGGAACGAGCAGGAAACTCGGACGGCAGCATCCCGGCTTGGACGGGGGCGATTACGCCCAATGCCGGTATCGACCAGGGACGCAGGCAAGATCCCTTCGCCGGCGAGAAGCCCCTGTTCTCGGTGGACGTCAAGAACATGGCGCAGCACGCGAATTACCTGACGGAGGGCGCCAAAGCGCTACTAAAGAAATACCCCGACACTTTCCGCGTCGATGTCTACAAAACTCACCGCACGGCAATCGCGCCACAGTGGGTCTACGACAATACCGCTCGCAATGCGGTGAACGCCCACCTCAAGGACGGTGCGGCGGGACCGTTCCCGGAAGGCGCATATGGCGGCATCCCGTTTCCGATTCCAAAATCCGGACTCGAGGTCATGTGGAATCACCAGTTGCGCTGGCGCGGTGATGCCTGGTATTTCGAAGCCAAAGGCTATCAATTGACGTCCGACGGTGCATGGATCAACGTTCTGGATGCTGAGAACTCGATGTGGATGCCGTATTACGCACAAGCGCCGGAAAAGTTCAATAACGAGTACTACTTGATCCGATCGCTGACCAAGGGGCCAGCGATCCGTGCTGGTGAAGCGATCACGGGACGCATGAATCTGGAGGAATCCAAGTCCATTACATGGGTCTACCTGACCGGTCAGCGACGAGTTCGAAAATTGCCGAACTCGTGCTGTGACACGCCTACGCCGTTTTCCGCTGGTATCGCCAGCTTCGACGAAGTCGGCGTATTTACAGGTCGCCTGGACAGGTTTGATTGGACGCTCGTCGGTAAGAAGGAGATGTACATCCCGTACAACGCCAACCGAATCATGCAGCCAACCACGGACCGAGAAATCTTGGGTGCCCAGCATATAAATCCCGACTATGTGCGCTGGGAACGTCATCGTGTTTGGGTGGTCGATGCGGAGCTGAAGAAGGGAGAGCGCCATACATCTCCCAAGAGTCGCTATTACATAGATGAGGACACTTGGGACGCCGTCATCGCGGAACGGTACGACGCAAGTGGTCAGTTGGCCCGCGTGCCATTCGGCTTACCCATGGTGATGTCTGATGTTCCTGCGACGGAACAGGTCAACTGGGGTGTTTATGACTTAACGAACGGTGCTTCCTATGTGACAGGTTTCGCCAACGAACGGCGGGGCATGTATGTGCCGAAAACGTCGCAGTTCCGCGATGCGATGTTCACTCCAGATGCTATGGCAGCAGAAGGTGTGCGCTGATGCTCCGCGTATGGGTGGACAAGCAACGCGTGGATCCAAGATGAAAAAGCGAATTTACTGGTGGGTGACTGCCCTGCCGGCGCTGGTTCTGCTAGTCACTGCCGAAGCCTATGCCGGGGCGATCTCTCCTGCCCTGGAACGCCCCGCGGTGTCCGTCAGGTCTGCACATCGCAGTGTGCTGCTCGCTGCCACACTCGCCGGACCTAGAGTCGTCGCCGTGGGGGAAAGGGGAGTCGTAGTGCTCTCAGACGACGACGGCATACATTGGCGTCAGGCTCGCCAGGTCCCGGTGAGCGTGACATTGACTGCGGTGCAGTTTGTCGGCGCGCGAGAAGGATGGGCGGTGGGGCATGGAGGCGTCATCCTGCGAACAGTCGATGGTGGCGAAAATTGGAATCTTGTGGCGGACGGCGACAGGCTGGCCAGCATAGCCTTAGAAGCTGCAAATATGCGCATGCGCAATACACCGGGGGATGAGGCGGCTGCTAAGCAGTTGAGGGCAGCAGATCGCTTCGCTCGAGAGGCGGGCAATAGTCCCTTGCTTGATCTGCATTTCCTCGACGCGCAGCACGGCTATGTGGTGGGTGCGTACGGCCTGTTCTTCGAGACGCGCGATGGGGGGGGCACATGGTCCGCTGCCATGGATCGACTGCACAACCCTGAGGGGCTGCATCTGTATGCCATCCGCGCACGTGGCAAGGACGTATTTATCGTCGGTGAGCAGGGGCTTATCAGACGGTCGCAAGACGATGGCCGTACATTCCACGCGCTCCCCGCTCCATATGATGGAAGCTGGTTCGGCCTTGCGCTGCTTCCAGATGGCCTGGTGGTCGTCGGCCTGCGGGGCAACGCCTTTCATTCGGCGGACGACGGTCAAGTATGGTCGCGCATCGAAGGTGGGGCTGCGGTGTCGCTGCTTGCAGTCGCACCCAAGGAAGACGGATCCGTGCTGATTGCCTCTCAGGCAGGACAAGTATTCGCAAGTCAGGATGGCCGTGTCATGACGCCGGTCGTGATGCCGCTGCTTCCGCCTTTGGCTGGAGTGATTCCATTGAGTAAAGGCGCTGTGATTGCTTACGGGATAGGAGGGGTCGTGCGCCTGCCGCAGCCGACCAAAGAACAAGTGAGTGCACGTCCATGAATCACGAATCCTCCGACATTCAGCCGGTTGTGCAGGACCTTTCCAAGTTCGACGCGCACTCCGGTACCTGGGCCGAACGCGCGCTATTCAATCACCGGCGTGTTGTGGTGGTGCTGTGCCTGCTCGTAACTATTATCCTTTCCTGGCAGGCGAGTCACTTGCGTTTGACTGCGAGTTTCGAGAAGAGCATCCCTACTTCGCATCCATACGTAGTGAACTTCCTGAACTACGAAAGGCAACTTTACGGGCTGGGTAACGCGATCCGGGTGGTAGTGGAAAATCCCCGCGGCGCCATCTACGATCCGACGTACTTGGAGATACTGCGCGAGCTTAATGACGAGTTGTACCTGTTGCCGGGAGTCGCTCGACCGGGCTTGCGCAGCCTCTGGACGCCAGCTACCCGTTGGACTGCGGTGACCGAAGATGGGCTGGAGGGTGGGCCTGTGATCCCGGACGGCTATGACGGATCCCCTGAGTCCCTGCATCGGCTATCCGAGAACGTCGCGCGTTCTGGGGAAATCGGCCAGATCGTAGCATTGGACGCTCGTTCCAGTCTGATTTTTGTGCCATTGCTGGACAAGGGCGCCGACGGAGTGCCATTGGACTACCGACGTTTCTCGCAAGCGCTGGAGAATCTGCGATTCAAGTACGAGCGCAAAGGAGTCAACGTCCATATCACTGGCTTCGCCAAGCTTGCCGGAGACATGATTGAAGGCGTCCGCCATGTCCTGGAATTCTTCTTGGTTGCCGTGCTGATAGCGACCGGCATGGTCTTCTGGTACACGCGTTGCCTGCGCTCGACCATCTTGGTCGTATCCAGTTCGCTGATCGCCGTGGTGTGGCAACTCGGCCTATTACCACTGTTGGGATACTCCCTCGATCCATACTCAATACTGGTGCCGTTCCTGGTGTTCGCTATCGGCATGAGCCATGGCGCACAAAAGATGAACGGCATCATGCAGGACATCGGTCGCGGTACGCATAGGTTAGTCGCCGCACGCTATACATTTCGCCGCCTATTCCTGGCCGGGCTGACGGCACTATTGGCCGATGCGGTTGGCTTCGGCGTGCTTCTGGTAATCGACATCCAGTCCATTCGAGAGCTTGCGGTCGCCGCGTCTATAGGCGTCGCGGCGCTGATCATCACCAATCTAATCTTGTTGCCCGTGCTGCTTAGTTACACCGGCGTTAGCGAAGTGGCGGCCAAACGCAGTTTGCGGACAACTGACAGCACCACTCGCGGCACGGGGCGGGATGCGCTGTGGGCTTTCCTAGATAAGTTCACTCAACCGCGTTGGGCTGGCTGTGCGGTGCTCGTCGCCGGCGTGATGTTGTCTCTGGGTGTTGCCGTCAGCACCCAGCTTTCTATCGGCGACCTTGACCCAGGAGCCCCCGAACTTCGAGCCGATAGTCGTTACAACCGCGACGTCAAGTTCACCAATGCGGCGTATGGGTCATCAAGCGACGTGCTCGCGGTCATGGTTCGGACGCCCTCGGGACAATGCACTCGATTTGAAACGGTGCAGAAAGTGGATGAGCTGGAATGGCAACTGCGCCAATTGGAGGGCGTCGAATCTACCAATACGTTGGCGTTGCTGAATAGGCGCATGTTGACGGGCTTGAACGAAGGTAATCCGAAATGGTACGAGCTGATGCCCAGCCAAGACAGCATCAACTCGATCACTGCGAATGCGCCTCGCGGCCTCTACAACGACGCCTGCGATCTGCTGACAGTCTACGTGTATTTGAAAGATCACAAGGCGCGCACCTTGACGAGTGTGGTCGAACATGTTGAGGATTTCGCGCGTCGAAACGATACAACGCAGGCCAGATTCATGTTGGCGGCAGGGTCGGCGGGCATCGATGCGGCAGCGAACATTGTGGTGCAGGATGCATGGCGAAAGATGCTTTGGTTAGTCTACGGAGCCGTCACTTTGTTGGCGTACCTGGCGTTTCGTTCATGGCGAGGCGTGGTGGTGGCCGTCGTGCCGTTGGTGCTGACTTCTTTCCTGGCGGAAGCTTTGATGGTCGCGCTGGGTATGGGGGTAAAGGTCGCCACACTTCCGGTCATCGCGCTTGGCGTAGGGATCGGCATTGATTATGCCCTGTACATCTTGTCTGTCTTATTGGCGCAACTGCGCCGCGGAGTGAGCTTGTCCGAAGCCTACTATCGGGCATTGCTCTTCACGGGCAAGGTCGTAATGCTGACCGGCGTGACTTTGGCTGCGGGCGTGGCGACCTGGATGGCTAGTCCGATCAAGTTCCAAGCGGACATGGGGATTCTGCTCGCGTTTATGTTCCTGTGGAACATGATCGGAGCATTGCTGCTGCTGCCCGCTCTGGCGTGCTTTCTATTGAAGCCAGGTCCCGTGCAACTATCGCGGGCCGTCAAGGCTGTGGCGGTCGACGCCAAAATCTGACCTTCATCCTTCCCCTACCACCCGATACCGCGTGAGCCCTCTATGTCCCGAAAAGTCATCATTACGTGCGCCGTGACTGGTTCGATCCACACTCCGACGATGTCGCCGCATTTGCCCATTACGCCAGCGGAAATCGCTGAAGACGCGCTGGCTGCTGCCGCGGCGGGTGCCGCCATTCTGCACCTACATGCCCGTGATCCCGCCGACGGCAAGCCGACTCCGAGCGCAGAGATCTACCGACAGTTCTTGACCCCCATCCACAACCAATGCGATGCGGTGATAAACATCACCACAGGCGGGGCTCACACAATGAGCTTGGAGCAACGTTTGGAGGCCGCACTCACGTTTTCACCGGAAATGGCATCGTGCAACGTTGGCTCGTTGAATTTCGGCTTTTTTCCAATCTTGGAAAAAGTGAAGGCATGGCGCTATGCGTGGGAGCCGGTATATCTCGAGGCTTCGCGCAACGCAATTTTCCGCAACACGTTCGGTGATATCGAGCAGTTGTTCGAGCGATTGGCTCGACCACTTGGTACGAGGTTCGAGTTCGAGTGCTATGACGTTGGCCATCTCTACACGCTCAAGCACTTTGTTGACCGTGGATTTGTTAAGACGCCGTTCATTCAGTTTGTTTTCGGAGTACTCGGCGGAATTGGTGCAGACCCCGAAAACCTGACTCACATGAAGCGAATTGCCGACAAGCTATTTGGTGACGATTATCGCTGGTCCGTGCTCGGCGCAGGACGGCACCAGATGCCGCTCGTAACCCAGGCAGCACTAATGGGCGGAAACGTACGGGTCGGATTGGAGGATTCCTTGACCTTGGGGCCGGGGAAACTGGCCTGCTCAAACGCGGAGCAGGTCAGCTTGATTCGCGAAGTGCTTGAACGGCTCGGGTTCGAAATAGCGACACCGGATCAGGCACGCGAGATGTTGGGATTGAAGGGCCATCGTGAGGTGGCGATCTAAAAATTTTTTCGTATAGCGGGCGCCTGCTCCGCATTCATTGATTTTTCAAAGAGAGATTCTGTGATTGAAGCACCATCGCCATACCTGCTCGATGAGCAGTTGTTCACAATGGCTCGCACGACAAACAAGTTCCAGAACCGAGGGGTGGATGAGGCCGTTCTGCGACGTTTGTATGACCTATACAAATGGGGGCCGACGGCGATGAACTCGCAGCCGGCACGGGTGGTGTTCGTGACTAGCCTCAAGGCAAAGGCTAGGCTAGCAGCTACGCTCATGCACGGTAATGTCGAGAAGACGCTGCGCGCGCCAGTGACCGCCATCATTGCGCGCGACACACGATTCTTTGAACATCTGCCCGTTCAATTTCCCGCCGTCCCAAGCGCGTGGGAGCTGTTTTCAGGGAATGAGGGGCTTGCTCATGAAACGGCGGTGCGCAACACGACGTTGCAGGGCGCCTATTTAATTCTGGCAGCACGCCTGGTCGGGCTCGGCGCAGGGCCCATGAGCGGCTTTGATGCGCAAGCTCTGGATCGTGAATTCTTTCCAGAAGGGCGTTTCAAGTCCGACTTCTTAGTGAATCTGGGATACCCAGATCCAGAAGGAAACTTCCCTCGTGCACCAAGGCTAGAGTTTGAAGAGGTCGCTCGCGTCATTTGATTGTGGTGTACAGGGCGGTTGCTTTCTTTATCGTTGATTGAGGTGGAGACAATGAACAATTCCGACAAGAAAAATACGGTGGCGATTGTGGGTGGAGGGCCAGCTGGCCTGATCACGGCAATCCTGTTGCGTGAGAAAGGCGTGCATGCAACGGTGTTTGAGCAGGCCGAAGGCATCGCTACGCTGCCGCAAGCTCATGTAGTGAACACGCGAACCTGCGAGATCCTGCGAGAGCTCGGTCTTTTCGAAAAAATGGCCGCAGCTGCGTCTCCGGAAGACAGGATGCATTGCGCGACGTGGTCCTCAGAACTGGCCGGTACTCGGTTCGGCCGCCTAATGCTGGAGGGATCTCCCGAACAGAAGCTCTTTCGTCGAAATGCCAGCCCCGTGCGGACCCTGAACATGGGACAACATATATTCGGCAACATCCTGCTTGCGCATCTCCGAGAGCTGGGGGGGGACGTACAGTTCCGCCAGCAGGTGCTGGATGCCGCCGTCGATCGTGCTAAGGGAGTCCTGACCATTCAGGGGCCTGACGGCCGGACGCGCACTGAAGCCTTCGATTACGTGCTCGCTTGCGATGGGGCGGGGAGCGCGGTGCGTAAGGCGCTGGGCATCGATATGCTGGGGCCACCTTCTATTGCCCGTTTCGCGACGTGCTACTTCAAGGGCGATCTCAACAGATATCTGGGCAATGACACAGGTCCGGTGCACTTTATCGCCAACCAGGATGCTCCGGGGATATTCGTTTCATATGACCTGGACCAGACCTGGGCATTCATGTGTGTCATGCCGCCCGATGCCGCGCGCGAAGCGTATTCGGGGGAGGTCATGCTGGAGTTAGCCCGACGAGCGGTTGGCGATCCTCAAGTGGACCTGCAGCTGGTCAGCGTGAGCTCGTGGAATATGAGCGCCCAGGTTGCGGCGCATTTTCGGAAGGGACCTTTTTTCCTGATCGGCGACGCCGCGCACCGCTTTCCACCGACGGGGGGGCTGGGCCTCAACACGGGTGTACAGGATGCGCACAATCTGGCATGGAAGCTTGCGATGGTCCTGAGGGGGCAGGCGGAGGCGGATCTGCTGGACACGTATGGTAAGGAGCGCGCACCGGTGGCTGCCCGGAATTGCGCGCACAGCGTCGAGAACTTCAGGAATCTGTTGCAAGTTCAGAACGCGATTGGCGCCCAGTTTTTGGTACCAGCCGATGTTTCGGTGGTTCAACGGGCGCCCGCTGAGCGACGGAATTTCTCTTTGGATGATGGCACCGAACAAAGCCGTTTGAAGCGATTGTCGATCGACGCGGCGATCGCTGCTCAGCGCCCGCATTTTGATGCGCTGGAGGTGGAGGTCGGCTATTGCTATGGTGAGCAGGACCCGGGTGAGCACCTTACTGACGGCGATTGCGCGCTTGCACTTCGGGCGGGAAGCCGGCTTCCGCACATTTGGTTGGAAGCTGCCCATCTTTCGAGCCTCGACGCCTATGACAAGAATCACTACACACTGCTGCTATTCGGTATGCAGGAAGGTGAAGGTATTGGTCGGCACGCACTTGCACAGGCTGGGATCGGCCTGGTCCACCTGCCCGCGAACGTCGAGGATGGGGGTGCAACGCGTATGTGTTCCCCTGGGATCGCAGTGCTCGTTCGCCCCGATGGCCATGTGCTTTGGCACGGGCGCGCAGATGCGGAGAACTTCCACGAGGCGGCCATCGCTGCGGTACGACATTATCCCGAGACAGGCGGCTCGACGTCCTCCGCTGGTGATGAATTTCTAAAAATGATGGAGAACGCAATGAATCCAGATACTTCTTGCCCCGACACGCCACACGGCGCGCCGCGATCGGCTGGCATCTCACCGAAGAAATTGGCACATGTCGTGCTGCGTTCGGACGCACGCTTCGAGGCCATGTGCGATTGGTATCAAGACCTGCTTAGTGCGTTCGTCGCGCACAGGGACGAAATGACCTGCTTCATGACGTTTGATTCTGAACATCACAGACTTGCAGTTGTGCGTGTGCCAGGAATGATCGAGAGGCCGTCCGGAGTTGTGGGTCTTGAGCATATCGCGTTTACGTTCGAGTCGCTGTCAGATCTACTTGAAACCTATGCCCGACTCAAAGCGAAAGGCGTGTTGCCCATCCTCACCATCAATCATGGGCCCACCATGTCGATTTACTACGAAGACCCGGATCGAAATCGGGTGGAAATGCAAGTCGATAACCAGAAGACCGTCGAGGAGTTTGTGGAGTTCGTCAAATCGGGAGCCATGGACGCGAACCCAATAGGGCAGGTCTTCGACGCGGACGACATGCTGAGCAAGCTGAGAGCCGGAACGGCTGAGCAGTCGCTAATGCAATACCCCATGCCTCCGACCCCGGTTGATCCGGCAGTGATGGAAATCCTGTACCGCAACTAGCACCCGCATTTCGCGGTAGTCGAACAACTGAAAATTGGAATGCTATGAAACTCGCAAGCTATCGATATGATGGGTTGGAATCCTTCGGTATGGTCGTCGGGGATGCGATCATTGATCTGAAGCAAAGGCTCGAAATTCCAGACCTGAAGACGCTTCTTGGCCTTGGAGTGCATCTCGCGCATCAGTGCACGGATGCAGAGCCCGACTATGGTCTCAGCGATGTTGAGCTAATGCCTCCCATTCCGAATCCTGCGCACATCATTGGTGTGGGGCTAAACACCAAGAGCCACGCAAGGGAAGCTTCGGACTACTTCAAGACGGACATAGTGGAGCCGAAGTATCCTCGATTGTTCCTGCGGGCGTCGACGAGCCATGTCGCTCATGGCCAGGCTGTGGTTGTTCCGACGGCTTCTCCGACGTTGGACTACGAAGGCGAGATGGCTATTATTATCGGGCGCGGCGGACGCTACATCCCCAAGGCCGACGCGTTAGATCATATCGCCGGTATTGCTTGCTACAACGATGGTTCTATAAGAGCGTATCAGCTGCATTCGGAACAGGTCACACCCGGCAAGAATTTCTATAAAAGTGGGTCATTTGGACCGTGGATTACAACGCTGGACGAAGCCGGCCCTGTGTCCAATCTAGTTCTCGAAACGCGCGTAAATGGCGAGCTTAGACAGCGCTTGACGATGGATGATCTGTACTTCGATTTTGCTAGCTTGATCGAGTATGCATCGCAACCGTTCCATCTGCAGCCTGGCGACGTGATTATCGCCGGCTCGTCTGCGGGCGTTGGAGCGTTCACCGGCCGATACTTGGTCCCCGGTGACGAATTGGTCATATCGATACCCACAGCAGGGATCCTGCGGAACACCGTCGTGGCTGAAGGGTAGGCCGTAAGAAATGCAACTCCCGCACACCTCTCTTCAGCTTCGCTCCCTTGTCCGAGCTGACGGAAAATTAGAGTTGACTCTCATGAAGTTACCGGTCCCCGCGCCCGGCCCGAATGAGGTGTTGATCCGTGTCGAAGCGGCACCGGTAAATCCATCTGATTTGGGGCTGCTGTTCGGTGCCGCGGACATGAGCACGGCGAGAACCTTCGGCAACCCCGAGTTTCCGGGCATTCTCGCGGAAATTCCGGCCGCAGCAATGCCAAGCATGGCCGGTCGCATAGGTGAAGCCCTGGAAGTCGGATACGAAGGAGCTGGCACTGTAGTCGCTACGGGCAGTTCTGAGGCGGCAAGAAAGCTCGACGGAAGGAAAGTTGCAGCATTTGGTGGAGGAATGTATAGCCAGTATCGCTGCGTCTCGACTCAAGCATGCCTGGCGTTGCCAGATGGGATTACTTCTGCAGAAGGCGCCTCAGCCTTTGTCAACCCATTGACTGCCCTAGGAATGGTGGAAACACTGCGGCACGAGAAGCACACGGCATTGGTACACACCGCTGCGGCGTCAAATCTGGGTCAGATGTTAAACCGGGTCTGTCTGGAAGACGGGATTGGTCTAGTCAACATTGTTCGAAGGAAGGAGCAGGTAGACCTACTTCGTGCTCAGCGGGCTATCCACGTCTGCGATTCGAGCTCACCCGATTTCATCGAGGAATTGCAGGACGCCATAGCCGCGACCTCCGCGACGCTGGTTTTCGATGCCATAGGCGGAGGTAGCCTTGGTGGGCAGATACTGGCATGCATGGAGGCCGTCTTATGCCGGGCGGAGGGACAGTACAGCCGCTACGGCTCTGTCACACACAAACAACTCTACCTGTACGGAGGGTTGGACAGTAGCCAAACCCGCTTTGAGCGAAATTTTGGCATGGCTTGGGGCATGTCAGGGTGGGTGTTATTAGCGCTGCTAAGGAGAATCGGGCCGGAGAGGGCCGATATGCTTAAACAGCGAGTCGTTGACGGTTTGCAAACGACCTTCCGCAGTCACTACTCCAAAACCGTATCGCTATTGGAACTGCTGCAGCCCGGCACGATGGCTCAATGTAATCGGCGCGGTACGGGGGAAAAGTTTCTCCTGACCCCAAACCGATAGGACGATTTCGGCAACGCGACGGACAAGCGACCTGCCTACGCGACCGCTGTCTGATATTTTTCTAAGAGGAAACATGAGTACGCTCAGCCATCACTATATCGAAGTAAACCGCATTCGCCTGCACTATGTGGAGGCCGGCAGCGGTCCCGCTGTCATCTTTTGCCATGGCTTTCCTGAGCTATGGTATAGCTGGCGTCATCAACTTCCCGCGCTCGCCGAGGCAGGCTATCGCGCCATTGCGTTGGATATGAGAGGCCATGGCGAATCGGACTCGCCTCCCGATATTGCCAGCTATGGGGTTACCCAGACTGTGGGCGACGTAATTGGTTTGATGGATACCCTTGATATCTCGCAGGCCGTGTTGGTGGGGCATGATGCGGGTACGTCCACGGCATACCACACAGCGTTAATGCGGCCCGACAGAGTACGCGGCGTCATGGGGTTGTCGGTGCCCTATATCCCGCGGGGGCCTATGAGTGTCTTGGAAGCTTTCCAAGGTGCGGTGCCCCCCGGGTTCTATATGCAATACTTCCAAAGCCCTGGTGTGGCAGAACGAGATCTCGAACGGGATGTAAGGCGGACTTTGCGGCGATTGATCTATGCGAATTCCGGGCTAAATCCCGCAGCGCCATTTCTCATGACTGTCTCCGAGGGAGGAACACTTGTGGATGCGCTAGCCGAGCCCGATGGCCCCATGAGTTTCCTCTCCGATCTCGATCTGGATGTCTACACGGAAGCGTATGCCCGCTCTGGATTCCGCGGGGGCTTAAATGGATATCGGGTGTTTCAGAGCAATTGGGAGGACACCGCACCTTGGAACGGTATGGCTCTGCCGGTTCCCGCGGCGTACGTAGGTGGTGTCTTGGATACAGTTTTGCAATTTCCGGGATTTCGTGAGGCGGCACAAGCCATGGGGATGGCGACTTTCCTTGAAGGTGCCGGGCATTGGATTCAGACGGAACGCGCGGGCGAGGTCAACAGTGCCCTGCTGTCCTTCTTGCGTACTGTGCAATGAAGGTCTGCACCCAGGGGGGGGGCGTGATGCTCGTTACTCGGAATCTCACGCCTACCCCTTAGGTCTTTTTTAGCCACTTCTTCCCTGGAGCGGCTGCCCAGTGTCGGCGGCAGGTGAGATTCTGCCGCGACCCTCCGACTCTCTGTCAATGACGAAGCTGTATTGAGCTTCTCCACCGGCTCACTTAGCGTTGTTGCGATGCCGCTACCCGTTCGCTCTCCTCGAGCGCCTTGAGGCCATGAGGGATCGAGATACTTGCGAAACCGGGGAAGCTCCACACTGGCGATGCTGCGGACGCACCGCTGGTCTATCGAATTGCCCCCATAGAATCGCCCCAGACCGGAAACCTCGAACTTGCTCGGGTTGCCTATGCCATTGGCTGACCGGCCCGGTTAATTCGGCCCCTTGGCTGTACCGGTTCACCTAGCGAGCGGCCAAGAATCCGCTCATTCGGCAACCGTCAGCGACCTGCGAATTTTGTTGTGCTTGGCATGGGCCGCAACGCATTGCGATGACGTTGCTTAGGGACGCGTGAAGAATCTTCACATGATAGCTAGTTAATCTTCACAAACTTCATACAAATGCGGAAGGATCCGGCCGTATCGCGCGGATAGTATCAAGACGTGAATTCCTAAAGTGCTTTCACCCGCTACTCACTCATCCTTCGCTGCCCTCTGCGCATTGCCGAGCTCATTGGTGATGTATGCCACTGCACCGGGCCGTCGATACGTGCCGGTACGACCGCGATAGGTCTCCGACTAACGGTCAGAGGGATCTGCGAGACGGCGGCGGCCGGCAGTCAATTTTGACAGTGGGGCCCGCGGGGGCAACGGGTTGTGGCCATCCGTGACCCTTGCCCTGCACCGTCAAATTTAGCCTTACGTATCTATTTTCGAGTTCTGCTTTCCTAATATGACTCTATCTATTCGAGCTTGCCGTACCTTTTGGGGCGTCACCGCTGCCGCTACATTAGCGACTTTGCCCATACTTACCTTCGCTGCGGAAAACATACAGATGGCGGAGACCAATTCCGTTTACGGCCAGCGAAACGCAGGATCGCGTGGCTTGCCGGTTGCCACCGGTGCAGGCGAGGGAGACGAATGGCGGTTCTATGGCACCGTCGGTGTTGGCTATGCGCCGCGTTATAGCGGTAGTAACGAGGGGTCTGCTGTACCAATTGTGGGTCTGGGGATACGCAGTCCGAACGGATTCTTTCTTAACACTGACTATGGCTTGGGGTGGGAAACGCAGGCATTGGAGAGCACATTTCGCTTCTATGTTGCACCTAGTGCGTCGCGCAAAGATCGCAAGAGCAGCAGTGATCAGGGATCGAACTTCCTCCGGGGTATGGGTAGCGTGGAAAGCCGCGCGCAGGTCGGTATCGATGCCGAGACCGGCCTAGGGCCGGTAACTCTATCAGCTAGCCTGGTCCATGCTTTCAAGAAGGGCGACAACAGTGACGTTGGTAGCGCTTACACGTTCTTCAATCTGGGAGCTAGCACGAACGTCTACGAAGGATCCGCAGGCACGGCGTCATTGTCCCTGAGCGGAACTTTTGGAGATGGCAACTACATGCGCACTTGGTATGGAGTAAGCAATCGGCAATCCCTGAACTCAGGCTTCCGGAGATATTCACCGAAAGCAGGGCTCGAAAGTGTCGCCTTGGGTGCAGCATGGACGATTCCAATTAGCGATGCCTGGTCGTGGACTGTCGCGGCCGAAGCTCGTCGGTTGCTTGGTGACGCGGCAGACAGCCCCATCGTTCAGGAGCGTAACCAATACAGCATTGGCGCTAGCGTAACGTACACGTACTGAGCCCGAACCAGTATTGATGTATTCGTCCAAAGCGGCGCTGCGTGAGCACGGCCGCCCGCAGTAGGTACCTTCCAGGCAACCACAGAAGATAAAAGTTCGTGGCACCCGTGTGGCGGTACTTTTTTGATCAGCGCTGACACGCCGGCAGGGGGGGGCACTTTTCACGAGCTAGGCGGCGAGCTTCTCTACTCGATAAAAGTGCCGGAGCTCGCGCATGTTCCTAAGTTTCAGTTTAGGTAGATCTGCGTTCTCGAACATCTGCGCATAGCGCCTACGATTTTTGGGGGTTACCACCGCGATGTGGTAAATCATCCGCCACTTCACTGAATCTCTGCCGCCGTCGAGCGCACCGCGGCGGTTAGTTTCAAACCAGGTTCGACGAAAGTATCGAAGCAGGCTTGAAGATGTCGGTGAGTCAAGCAGGATCAGGCCCGTGGATCGTTTCAGGCGTTGGCTAAGGGTGCGGGTGTAGTTCCCTTCCATGACCCAGCAGTCTTGCTGTATTGCCTGATCGTGCAAGAGAATGAACTCCGCCTCAGAGCGAGGAAGCCAATTGGTGTTGGGGGTATGGAAAAGCCGGTCGAGGTGAACAGCGTCCAGCCCACGCTTGCGCGAAATGGCCTGCGCTAGCGTGGATTTTCCGCTATTGCTGGGGCCTAGTATGCAGATACGAGGGCCCAGATCGTCAAGACTTGTCATTATTTTCATGTTGTCGCCGAGTGCTTAATTGGAGTCCCGGCAGCCAAAATTGTCGCATGAACGGGCCGCGCCAATGATCAATCGGCGCAGTGTGGAACTTCTCACCAGTCTGAGCGCACGGCTCGCCACTAAAAAGCTGAACATTTGCTCACGACCAACCGCAGTTGATGATGCCCGTGCTCTGCCATGGCCGGCTGAGTCTCTTTGTCCAGGTGCCTAAGGCTAGTCTGCAATTTCGTTCAATACTGCGATATCGCAACCAGCTAAACTCAATGAGCATCCATGCCGTGATCGATGCCGTGATCGGTGCCTGTCCGGGGCACCCGATTGGTGCCTATCCCACACTTTCGCGGTTTGGGGCGGAACGCTGCTAACGCGCGAACCGATCTGCGTGCTCGATTCACGGAGCAGCGCAATTAAGTCTATTGGCCGGTCTGCAACCAACGAGAGCTAGCGTTTCGATCCGACCTGGGGCCACTTGCCATCCTTGGGTTCTGGACGCTCTGCACGCCTACACAAGGGTTTCGCAATCCTGCTTGGTGCGTGGGAGTAGGGGCGTTAAAGACGCAAATTTTCTTCATCGATCATTCTTTCAAAACTCGCTTAATGGTCTCTCCTGTTGAATTCTGGCGTGATCCGTGTCTACCGTATGTTGAGAGTCGTCGCGCCGCTGGCAAGGGCGGGCGCTATCGAGCCCATAGTCTGCGGGCCTTTTCCATCGGCGCGATCGACCGAGGAACTATGGCCTTCACCAGCGGGGATGGGACGACCCATTTATTGAAGCGTGGCGCTGTCGTTGTGATAGCGCCCGAGCGCGTATTCACCTGCACCCCAGCCACCGACGATCCATGGAGCTATCAGCTACTAAATGTAGGCCAGGAGTGGATGCGCCAGGGGGGCGGAAAACCTTTCGATGGCCAAGAATCCGTATGGGATCATGCTCCCATTCAAATACATCGGTCTCAGGCGCGGTACGACCAATTCTCTGAGCTCAATTCCATCCTTTTCAGTGCAGCCCGATTGGAATTGAAAGCAGCAGCCCTGGCTGCTTTTGTGGCGGACCTGGGTGCCGTTGAGGGCGACGTGGTCGTGCATGCACCACACTATGGCGCGGCGAGTTCGGAGCTTCATGCCGTCATGTCCCGCTTGCGCGGCCGGCTGACGAATCGCCCGCCGCTGGACGAGCTTGCCCGTCTGGCTGGTATGGATAGATACCAGTTGATTCGCGCTTTTCGCACGGAAACAGGATTAACCCCGCTCGCCTGGCATACCGATCAGCGGATCCAGGAAGCGCGCCTACAGGTGCGCAGTGGCAGAGCGTTGGCGCACGTCGCCGCCTCGCTCGGATTCTCGGATCAAAGTCACTTCCAGCGTGTATTCAAAGCCTACGTTGGAATGACGCCGATCCAATATCGGAGCTGACGCGGCGTGGGCCGGAAAAATTGTTTGTGAAGAGTTGTGGAGGAACTTTGATATGCGTATAACCGTCATGGGACAGCTTCACGCGGCCGCTCGTGCCGCAGAAGGTGCCCGCATAGCGCAAGGCCCTGATCATGCCACGCGGTCGGTCGGCGTGGGCGGAGGAGGGCCGAATTCCGCTGGAGGGGCGACTTTGAGCGGGCAGGCGCTTATGTTGTCAAGATTGTTTGATAACGGTCATGTTCAGCGAGATTCCGAGTTGGAAAAACTCACCTCGCAGGACAAGGCATTGCTTGGCTACTTATATAGTTACGCGTCGGCGCGCGGCGCGGACCTTCGGGAAGTTGATTGTATTGCGAGGGATCTTGCGAAGTATCGATCAAATGACACAGCGATCGGGGCTGGCGGTAAAAATGAGGGCATGACCGAGATGAATGAGCATGATGCTCTCGTCGCCAAACGTATCCTGGAAGGCGACTCGTTCAGTTCGACGCTCTTCGATAAGGGATTTCTGAGGGCAGTCGTTAATGGGCCCCAATCTGCGAGCAGAAAAACAAATCTCGATTTCCTCGAGCATGTAGTAACTAAATTCTCCAACTCAGGCCGGGCGCAGAGCATAAAGTTGCCTGAGAAGTTCGTCCCTTCAGTGGAAAGGCCGATAACGGGCCTAGGCTCCTCATCTGAACCAGACGCTGCGGAACAGGGGCTGCTTTCACGTCTTGTTCGGAAGGCGCGTATGGTCAGCCTTTTCAGTCTGAAAGCGTAACGCTTGTTGATCATCGGCTGGCGGCAAGAGTGAGGTCGCATGGCCGCCCATCACCAACTAACGAACCTGACCTGCGTACTGCAGGATGTCGAGAGCCGATCGCACTGCGGATGTGCGATCGTATGGTGAGCGGCGCGGCTCTCCTGCGCTTTGCATGGAGGCGCGATCAGCTTGTGGCGCGGTGCCATGGTCGAGCCATCGGCGACGCGTTCGATGCTGGAGTCCGCGACGCCTGACGCCGAGTTTTTAATTATGTCGCTGGACGATGGACCCAAACGCTTCGCTGTGACGCAGGCGGAGGGGCTATCGGAGCAGTCTGAGAGATCCGGTGATTGACTTAACCCACTTCGAAGGCCCTGCCAGCCCCAATCCGTCGATAGGTTCGGCGGTTAAGTCGCAATTTTCAAAAGCTGCCTCGTAATCCGAAAACGCATGTAGAGTACGCGCGAAGGCCGGGAACGGTACAACAGCTCGCTCTTTGGGTTCCAACATGGCCTTGAGCATGATTTGTCGAATCAAATCCGCTTCGGCCTGCAGAACAGGCACTGGCCTGTCTGCGCTGATATCGATCGTGAGACCCTGGCGGTCGGTGAGCTGCCTTGCTGCGAGGCTAGGAAATCTTGCGCCAAGTCCAATTGAGAGCGTACCGATCGTGTTCGCAAGTATGCCCAATGGCAAAAGGGGGTTCACGACGATAGCGAGGCGAATGTCTTGGTCCATAGTGAGGTCCCGAGGTGTCAATTTCGAGTCGAAAATAGCACAAGACCCTTAGCGCCGCGGGTCTTGAATTCATTGAATACGTTCATCCAGACCATCCTGGCGACTGGTAGCGCAGACCGACCTCATATTGTTCGCCGGTCACCGGTTCGAACCGGATGCCCGTGCGGTCGGTGCCGCTCGCCGGCATGACCTGGGGCGCGCGAAATGACCAACTACGCGCTAATTTGGACACCGGCTGGAGGTGGCAGTTCATTACGCCGCACACCCCGCAGCAACAAAAGAAAAGAGCGGAAATCGGCGGTTCTTTACGCAGCGCTATCGAGGGTCATCGCACAGCTAATTTCATTACAATAAGCAAATTGTCATGGGTTTGTCGATTGATGGCTATTGCGCGCTACAAACGGTTGGTTGACCAATTTGCTGCCGAGATCCGTTCAGGTAAATTGCCGCCAGGCACCCGCCTGCCCACGCACCGTCAATTGGCCGGCAAGGAAAAAATAGCGCTGGTTACGGCCACCCGTGTCTACGCCGAACTCGAGGCGATGGGGCTGGCCATAGGGGAGGCCGGCCGAGGGACCTTTGTGCGGGAAATAGCACTGCCTTCCGGCTTGGGCATGGATCAGCAGGCCATCGCAGCAGACATGGTCGACTTGAACTTCAATTATCCCGCCTTGCCAGAGCAAGCCGAATTGTTGCGCTCGGCGTTGCGGCAATTGGCTGCCGCCGGCGACTTAGATGCGTTTCTTCGTTGTCATCCCCATGCTGGTCGCCCTCATGAGCGCGCGATTTTTGCCAGACACTTGGCCATGTCGAATGTGCCGGTGGAGCCAGAGCAGTTGCTGGTGGTTAATGGCGCTCAACACGGGTTAGCCGTCGTAGTAATGGCATTGCTACAACCTGGAGATGTGGTCGCCGTTGATGCACTGACTTATCCTGGATTCAAGGCGCTGGCAGAACAGTGCCGGCTGGATCTCGTGCCGTTGCCTGCATCGGGCTCTGGCCCAGACTTGGACACACTGGAGCGACTGTGTAAAAAGCGCCCTGTGCGCGCTATCTACGCAATGCCGACCGTGCACAATCCTTTGGGTTGGGTCCAAGATATCGAAAGCCGCAAGCGCTTGGTGTCGCTTGCGCGACGGTACGATCTGATCCTGATAGAAGACGCACCCTATGCGTTTCTTGAGCGCGATCCGCCTCTCCCTCTCGCAGCCCTTGCGCCGGAGCGGTGTGTTCATGTGACGGCGTTGTCCAAGAGTGTAGCCGCCGGCTTGCGCGTCGGCTTCATAGCCTCGCCGACAGCCTGGATTCCCCGGCTGGAACGAGCTATTCGAGCGACGATCTGGAATACTCCAGCGGCAATGACCTCTCTCGCCTGTGCATGGCTCACTGACGGAACGGTGGAACGCTTGGTAAGCGAGAAGCGCCGGGACGCCGTGGTCAGGCAGGCTGTGGTGGCAGAGGTGTTCGCCGGCATGCACCCCATCAGCCATCCCGCTTCATACTTCGTCTGGTTGCCACTAGGCGAAGAGGTGCGCGCCGAGGCGGTTGCCATGGCGCTTCTGGAGCGACGAATATCGGTATCAACTGCCGAGCCATTTTCGGTGGGAGCAAGTACGCCTCATGCCCTGCGCATTGCATTAGGATCGGTCGATCTGCGGACATTGCGGCATGCGCTCGGAATCGTGCGGGAAGTGATCGATCTAGCCTGATCACCCGCTGGGTTAATCCAGTCCAGCGCACGCTTGTGTCGGATGAAGCTTGATACCACGCCATAAGCAATCGCTTTTCATCGTTGTGATACGCCGCAGTGGAGTTCCAATGCCACCTGCAGCCGTTTTCTGAAGCGGCTGGCAATGGCGGCCGCGACCAGGCCGCCGACAAGCGATACATGTTCCAGAGCCCAGTACAGCGCTTGGGTGGCCTGAGGTTCTTCGAGCGCCCAAAAGCGGTGGACGATCGCTATGGTCAGCAATAGAAATACCGATAACGAAACAGCACCCAACCAAAGCGCTCTGTCCAGCAGGACCAATACCGAACCGCCGATCAGCACCGTCGCCGTGAGGATGTTGAACAGCCATGCTGGCTGCAAGCCCGCTGCCCGCATCTCGGCCAAGGCGCCCGGGAAGTCAATGAGCTTGGCGATCCCGGATGACAGAAAAACCACCGCAATCAAGATGCGAGCCGCGATCCATAGCCAGCGGCCATCCAATGCATGTCCGATGCGTTGGCGCATGTGTATTACTCCTGGGCATTCAGGACCATGATCTCGATTGAAAATGGCCCAGTGGGTTGAAGAAGGCGCTGGCAGCACTGTCTACCGTGAAAAGCGCACCGCACTATAAATGCCGAAGACCAATACAATCAAAAAATTGTCCTGGATACACTGATAACGGGTCATGAAGATCCTAATGTTCTTCCTTGGCATGGTTGATCGTGTATTTCGGAATGGCGACGACAAGGTCTTCCTCGGCCACGGTCGCTTGACAGCTCAGGCGAGACTGCGATGCGAGCCCCCACGCGCGATCGAGAAGATCTTCCTCGGATTCGCTAGCCTCGTTCAAGGATTCAAGTCCCTTACGCACGATGCAATGGCAGGTGGTGCAGGCGCAGCTCATGTCGCACGCATGTTCTATTTCAATCCCATGGGCAAGCAAAGCCTCACAGATCGTGGTGCCGACCCGAACCTCCAGCACGGCGCCTTCGGGCGCCAGTTCGGCATGCGGGAGTACGGTGATTTTGGGCATATCTGGCTCCTGATGTTTCGTTAGCCGATGCGTTTCGGCCTTTTGCCAAATGCTCTCGATACGCCGGTCCAGTTCGGCCAGGCGTTCCTCAGGCTCGGCAGATCCTTGGTTTCGGCGACTGAAAAGCCCAGATTGCGGTGCGCTGCGGGTATCAGCCCGATCTGCTCGTGGTAGCGGATCATCTTTGCCGGCACCCGAGAGGTCTTGGATGCATCACCGATATTCATGGGAGTCTCCTTTCAAGGAAAAAGGGTAGCGGGGAGAAGAGTGGGGCTTTACAACGTGGGAAGGTCAAGTGCGTCAGCGGCCGCGTAGACTTTCCAGTCTTTCAGGTCTTCAACGTCAGTGCCTACGATTTGGGTGACATACCCGGTCCGGTACGCCGTAGCCCGCGTCTCGGCGTTCGCGCAAATGCGAGGAGCCGAGCGGGGGGCGCAGAGTCGGGGCTAAGCTTATGTAGCGATCTCTACATCATTGTAGGGATCGCTTTAACCGCCTAAGCTCCCGACTATGAATACGCTCCCGCCCTCATGGCTCCTCCTGATCGTCAGCCTGCCCACTGGCGGCGCGACTGCACGCATGCGCGTCTGGCGCAAACTCAAGGCCTGCGGCTGCGCTGCTTTGCGCGACGGCGCCTATCTGCTGCCGGCGCATGCCGAACAGGCTACCCAGCTTTCCGACCTGGCAGCCGAGACTGTGGAAGAAGGGGGGCAAGCCTGGCTGCTGCGTGTGCAGGCCCAGGACGAAGATGAAACCCAGGCCTTCATGGCCCTGTTCGATCGGACAGAGGAGTACGAGCGATGGCTCGGTGAACTGGCGGTGGCGCGCCCGACGCTGACCGGATCGAGAGCGCCGGATTTGGGGCGGCTTTTGCGCCGGCATGAGCGCAGCTACCAGGCCTTGCGCCGGACCGACTTCTTCCCCGGAGAGACATCGCTGCGCGCTCAGGCGCAATGGCGCGATTTTTCCAACGCCGTCGCCAATATCTTGTCCCCAGGCGAGCCACACGCGACCGCGGGCGGTATCGCGCGCCGCGATCCGACACACCATCGCGGCCGCCTGTGGGCGACTCGCCAACATCTTTGGGTCGATCGGGTGGCCTGCGCCTGGCTGATCCAGCGCTTTATTGATCCATCGGCGCGCTTCCTGTGGCTGGAAAGCCCCAAGGACTGCCCGGCCGAGGCGCTTGGCTTCGATTTCGACGGCGCGACGTTCACCCACGTGGGAGACCGGGTCTCGTTCGAGGTTTTGCTCGCCAGTTTTGGCCTGGATGGCGACCGCGGCCTGGTACGGCTTGGCGAGTTGGTCCATGCGCTCGATGTAGGCGGAGCAGAGGTGCCGGAGGCGGTCGGGTTTGAGGCCATGTTGGCCGGCGCGCGCAAGCGCCTGCCCGATGATGACTCGCTGCTGGCTGAGATCGGGGTCGTGCTCGATTCCCTGTATGCCCATTTTTCAGGCGGAAGAAAGACCTGATTCCCACGGACCGGAGCGCATCATGAACCCGTCCCCCCACACGTCCATTCGAGGCGAGAGCGCGCCAGACGCGAACCTGCCCACCTACACCCTGTGGCAGCTGGTGTGGTATTTCGTCCGGCTCGGCACGTTGGGATTCGGGGGACCAGTAGCTCTGGCGGGCTACATGGATCGTGATCTGGTAGAGCGGCGAGCCTGGTTCTCCAAGGCGGATTACAAGGAAGGGCTGACCCTGGCGCAGCTCGCGCCTGGCCCGTTGGCCGCGCAATTGGCTATTTACCTGGGCTTTGTCCATTACCGCTACGTGGGCGCTACGCTGGTCGGCGTTGCTTTCGTGCTGCCGTCCTTTTTGATGGTCGTAGCGCTAGGCTGGGCCTATGTGCACCTTGGCGGCCTGGGGTGGATGCAGGCGGTGTTCTATGGCGTGAGCTCTGCGGTCATCGGGATCATCGCCATCAGCACGTGGAAGCTGTCTGCCAAGAACGTCGGCAAGGACAAATTGCTATGGGCAATCTTCGCTGCCGCGGCGACCGTGACGATTGCCACGCAATCCGAGGAACTCTGGCTCTTCCTCGGCGCGGGTGTCTTGGTGTGGCTGCTGCGCGCACCCCCGAAATTCATGAAGCCATCCGGCACGCTGCGCGCAAGCATCATGCCTTTTCTGGCGCTCGCAGGGCTGTCCGAAGTTGACTGGACCAGGCTATGGCAGATCACGAAGTACTTTTTTTATGCCGGCAGCTTTGTTTTCGGCAGTGGCCTGGCGATCGTCCCATTCCTGTATAGCGGCGTCGTAAAGGAGTATGGGTGGCTTACCGATCATCAGTTTCTCGATGCCGTGGCGGTCGCGATGATTACCCCAGGCCCCGTCGTCATCACCACGGGGTTCATCGGCTTTCTGGTCGCGAACTTCTGGGGCGCCGTCGCTGCGGCGCTCGCGACTTTTCTGCCCTGCTATCTCTTTACCGTCCTGCCGGCTCCCTACTTCAAAAGGTACGGTAAAAGGCCGGGAATCGTAGCGTTCGTCGACGGAGTAACCGCAGCCGCCATCGGGTCGTTGGCCGGCGCCGTGGTGATTATCGGGGCGCGATCGATCAAAGACGTTCCCACCGCACTGCTTGCCGTGGTGACGGCGGTGTTGCTCTGGAAATTCAAAAGGCTGCCCGAACCTGTCGTTGTCGCCGCTGCCGCTCTGATCGGCCTGGTCGTCTATCCACTGATTCCCCACGGATGATAGGAAGCCCCAAACGCGAAGGAGTAGAACCATGAAATGGATCACCCGAGCACGTCCAAAGATCGACCGCATTGCCTGCCCATGGCTGATTGCGCGATTTATCGACAAGACACCCGAATTTCTCTATGTGCCAGCCGGCGATGTATTGCGGATCGCCGAGGAATCTGGCGCCGTGCCCTACGACATTCCTGGCGTGGAACTCTCGCATGTCGGCGAGTGCTGTAGTTTCGACGCGTTCCTGAGAAAATTCGAGCTGGAGGCAGACCCCGCATTGCGTCAATTGGCGCTCATCGTGCGGGGTGCCGACACCTCACGCCTTGAGCTCACTGCGCAGTCCAGCGGGCTTTATGCGATCTCGTTGGGTTTGTCGCACCTGTACGCAGCGGATGACCATGCCATGCTTCAACATGGGATGGTGATCTATGAAGCGCTCTACAACTGGTGTCGAGCCTGCCAAAGTGAGACCCATCAATGGCCGCCGGCCATGCCCCTGTGACGAGTTAGCCGCTATGGCGGTTTCGAGAGACAGGCGGCGGCCTGCTGGGCGAGTTCGCTGCGGCGCAGCCTTCCCGCCCGCGGCTAGCCGCCTTTTTTCCGGGCGAGGTGATACGCGACCAGCGCGTTCGCATGTCCGTGGCCCAGGCCATGTTCCGACGTGAGCATGGCCACCACCTGCATGTGCTTCGGTTCTCGTGCCGCCGCCAGGATTCCAAACCAGTGTTCCGGGCGCTTTGGAGCGCCTCGGCCAACGTCCGTGTCCAACTGCTTCTACGGTCAAATTTTGAAATTACCCATCGATCCCGTATGCCTTAAAGTCACCGAAAGGCCGCACGGATTTATCGCACCGCTGATTGCCCTTTTGGGCAACGATATGATCGTCATTGTGTAGCACCCGCACTGGAGATGCTGGGCGCTTTCAACATGGGATGACCACAATGGACCTCTCGGACTTCATAGACGCGCATCTGGATGAGCTTGTCGGGGATTGGGAACAATACGCCAGGGAATTGAGCGTGGACACCGCAGACCTTTCCGGCGCGGAACTACGCAACTCCGGCCGGAATCTATTGGTCAAGATTGCCGCGAACATGCGCGTGGATCAGTCCCCGGAACAGCAGCGAGGCAAGTCCCTGGGCGTCGAAAGCGGCTTGGCCGACGGCTTCGATCAAGTCTCCATAGAGCATGCGAACAGGCGATTCGCCCAAGGTTTCGGACTGAACGACGTCGTGGCGGAATTCCGGGCTTTGCGCGCGAGTGTGCTGCGCCAGTGGGAAAAGAATGGTGCTACAGGACCGGGTGGTTTCCAGCAGATGATCCGCTTCAACGAGGCGATCGACCAAGGACTCACCGAGTCGGTTCGACAGTATGCCCTGCGGGCGCAACGAGTCCGAGACCTGTTTTCCGGGGTGCTGGCGCACGACCTGCGCTCGCCTTTGGGCGTGGTGCTGAATTCCGCTGAGATTCTGCTTTGCGACAAGAGCCTTTCGCCGGCGGGCATCAAAGCCACCGCCTATATGCAGCGCAGCGCGCTTCGTATGAAAAGAATGATCGATGACCTGCTCGTGTTCTCCGGCTCCCGCTTGGGTGCCCCATTGCCTCTCGAGTTGACACGGCAGGACATGGGCCGCATTTGCCAGAACGTCATCGAAGAAATCAATGTGCTGTTTCCCCATGTCAGCGTCAGGCTCAACCATGAAGGAGAAACCGCTGGAACATGGGATGCGGGCCGGATAGGGCAGTTGTTTTTCAATCTGCTGTCGAACGCGGCGCGATACGGCAAGGGCGGGATCGATCTGATCGTGACCGGCCAAGCGGAGGGCGTGGAGGTTGTCGTGGCCAATACAGGCAATCCTATTCCGCGCAGCGCGTTCCCGACGCTGTTCGACCCCCTCACGCGCGTGCAGGCCATTCCAAACGAGGGTGGCATGGCGGCGGGGATAGGCCTGGGCCTTTATATCTGCCGCAGTATCGTCATGGCGCATCATGGTGCTATCGAAGTGGAATCGGACGACTTCGGGACGGCTTTTACGGTGCGCCTGCCATTGAATTCGGGGGCGGTTGGCGCCTCGCCGCCGCCCGGTGCCTAGAGGCCGATTCAGGCCTTGCGCCACGTTGCATGCCTCGCATTTGCCGCCGATACTGCAAGCAGGCATGAGGCTTGCTGGCGGCGGTGGCGTTGCGCGCCAAGCGCGTCCCAACGGCACGTCGCTGCGCGACGTCGCAGCGTATGGAAACTTCCCCGACGCACACTCAATCGGATAAGCAGATGACGGACGCCAAAAACGTTTGCGGCGCACAGAAGGTCGTTCTCGTCGTGGAAGACAACGAGACCGCCCGTTGGATCCTGGCCGAGATATTGACTGTCGAGGGCTATGCCGTTTGCGAGGCCAGTAATGCGGATGAGGCAATGCAATGGCTTACGGGGCAAGCCGGCATCCATGCGGTAATTTCGGACATCGAGATGCCTGGATCGATGAATGGCCTGGAACTGGCAGCGCGAATACACACTGAACTGCCTCAGATTGCCGTGCTGCTGACATCGGGCCGCCATCATCCGCCTGTGGCTACGTTGCCTCCGGCGACAAAGTTCGTCCCCAAGCCTTGGGTGCCTGGCGAGATCATTCGAGAGTTGGAAGCACTGCTCTCCTGCTAGTCTTGGGGGGCAGTGCCGTCTTTGGGGGAAATGCTTGAATGTTCAGTCAGCCGCTTCAGCGCCTACCCTGGGGAAGTACAACGTGAAGGTCGTCCCCCCTTCCGGGCTACTGACGACATCGATATGGCCACCGGATTGCGAGACGTACCCGAAAACCTGGCTCAGACCAAGGCCCGTGCCTTTGCCTTCCGGCTTGGTGGTGAAGAACGGCTCGAAAATGTGATCCAGGACCTCTTGCGGGATGCCTTCGCCATCGTCGGAAATGCTGACCGCCACGTATTGACCGTCGTGCGCGTGTACGCGTCCGTCGGGGAGTGAATCGACGCAGCGGACTGCAATTTTTACATTGCCGCCGAAGGGCATGGCGTCCCCGGCATTCACCACGAGGTTCAGCAACGCATTCTCGAGCTGGCTGATGTCGGCATTAATGTGGCACGTTTCCTCAGGCAACTGATATTCCACCCGAACTGCGGCGCCGAGTGCGCCTTGGAAAATCTGCTTCATTCCCTGGACGCATAAGCCCACATCCATGTGGCAGGGCTCCAGGGGCTGGCGCCGGGCGTACGCCAGCATTTGATTCGTGAGGTGGGTGGCGCGCTGCGCTGTGTCGGCAATCGCGTTGATGTATTTAAGCCGCTTTTCGGTCGTGAGGGTGGGGTCGCGCAGCAGTTCGGCTGCCCCATTGATGACCGAAATGAAGTTATTGAAGTCGTGGGCAAGGCCGCCCGTGACGCGTCCAAGCGCTTCCATTCTTTGAGCACGATGCAGCGCTTGTTGCGTCGCCTGCAATTCGAGCTGGTTGCGCCGTTTGTCCGTGATATCGCGTGTGACTTTTGCAAAGCCGACGAGCTGGCCTCCGTAATCCCGGATGGGATCTATTACGACACTGGCCCAGAATCGCGAGCCATCTTTGCGGACTCTCCAACCTTCCGCTTCGAACCTGCCTTCGCTCAATGCGATGGCCAGCGCCCGCTGGGGGACTCCGTCGAGACGATCTTCTTCCGTATAGAAGCGCGAGAAATGCTGCCCGATGATCTCGGACGCCTGGTAACCCTTGAAGCGTTGCGCACCGGCATTCCAGCTTGCGACGTAGCCATCGGCGTCGAGCAGGAAAATGGCGTAGTCAAGAACGGCCTCCACCAGCAGTTTGTAGCGGTAGGGTTCGTCGAGCAGGGCCAAGCTGCCGAGGAGACTCGATTTTCCTTGTTCCGGGGGCTCAACAATGCTCATCGGTGCTCCAGGTCACGATGCTGGGAGCTCAATTATCAAGTGCAAGAGTCAGTCGTGCAACGATGTGGCGCTGCGACACCCGTGCGAGGCCAATGGTTCGCTCATTCCTCGGCTTTAGTGTCTAGACCCCGGGGGCTTAGACGCGGCAGCCGTCACGGCGCCAGCAGGCGGAATGCGAGATCGAGCAAGGTCAGCGTCAGGGCAACCGCGGCCCAGAGCAGCAAGGCCAGCCAAAGGCTGGTGGAAAAGCGAGGGCGTCTCCTCGCAGGGGCGGGGGCCGCATCCTCTTGAGCGGACGCCGCGTCCGCAGGCTCATCCCCGTTATTGGCTGCGACCGGCGCAACCCCATGCGGCGCCCGCGGCGGCAGCAGCGACACGGTTGCGTTGCCAGCCAGCACGGAGGGTGTTGCCTTCTTGGGGGTGTGCATGGCATATCCTGGTTGTTCCGGCATGACCCCGTCGCGCTGTCCTGCCTTGCGGGGCAACACCCAGACGCCTCTCAGCAATTTGCGTACCTGGCACCCCCCGTCGCCACGCGCAGTGCCGCCGCGGTGGCGGGAATCACGGCCGCTCGTTTGGGTACGCGACTTGCGACAAGTTGGGCGACCCGGCTTACAACGCCGGCGCAGGCCGGCACTCACTCCAAGGGTAGTGCCCGGTACAAAGGGGCGATCGCCTCGGTCTGGACCATCAAGGTGCAAAGCGGATCAATGGGTCAGTCTCTGGCCGACGTGTCAACGACTGGCTGGGCGCGCTCTGTTCGCGCGCTTTGTCCCTTCATGGGAGTCTTAGAGGGTCATATTATGGATAAGCTTAATACCCTGGCTCCAAGCGAAAGATGGTGGGTCAACGTGAATGAGCAGCGTGACCTGGAGTATTGGATGGAAAAATTGGGCGCCACAGAGGAGGAAATCCGGCAAGCCGTCGCGGTGGTGGGCGTTTCTGTTTCGGCCATCAAAAGGCAATTGAATAAGTAGAGGCACCGAGAAACGACAGGTTCGATATGAGCCACGCCACGCCGGCGCGGTCCGAAAACGGGAGCGCCGTATGCCGGGGACAGCCATGCCACAAACACCTGAGCCGCTCGACGTACAAGTGAAGCCGGAAGTCTGGGCGGTGGGCGATGTCCACGGATGCAGCGCATCTCTGGACGCATTGCTGTCGCGTCCAGAGATCGCAGATGACCCGGCATGCCGGGTCTGGTTCGTGGGCGACCTGGTCAACCGAGGCCCGCAGTCGGCCGCTACGCTCAGGCGCGTCATGGGCTTGGGCGGACGCGCCACGGCCGTGTTGGGCAACCACGATCTTCGGGCGTTGTCCATCGCGGCGGGCTGCATCAAGCCCGGCAGGCACGACACGGTGGATGATCTGATCAACGCTCCCGACGCCGATGTCTTGCTGGATTGGTTGAGTCGTCTTCCATTGATGCATGCCGAAGCGGGTTATGTCCTTACCCACGCTGGCATACACCCGCGCTGGGCGGTTGCCGAAGCCATGTCCCTGGCGGGTGAAGTTGAAAACCTGCTCGGGGATGGCCAGTGGCGGCGTCGGATGCGCATGTTCGACGGGCCAACGGCGGAAAGCTGGAACGCCAAGTTGACGGGGGCGCGCCGCGTCAGATTCATTGTCAACGCATTCACACGCATGCGCCTTTGCAACCCTCACGGCGAATTGACCTCCGCGTCCAGGTCCGTGCCTGGAAGGCGGCAGGGGGGAGCGCTGCCTTGGTTTGACGTGCCAGACAGAGCCGCCGAGGGCGCGCGCATCCTGTTCGGGCACTGGGCGGCCCTGGGCCTGATGGTGCGCTCTGACGTGGTTTGCCTGGACACGGGCTGCGTGACCGGCGGTTGCCTCACGGCCCTGAGGCTGAGTGACCGGAAGCTGCTCCAGGTCAGCCGCGAGCAGGCCGACTCGCCGGCCTAGACTCTTGCCGCCAGGCCGTTCATCGGCCCGCTTCCAAACAAAAGCCCGCGGCTTGCGCTCGCGGGCCTCTCATCTTCAGCCTTCAAAGAAGTTCTTCTTCTTCCTCCGATTCACCGGCCGGAGAATTTCACCTGACTTGAGCCGGTACACGTCTTTGCCCTCCCAGATCACGGTGCCGCCGGTGGAGAGGCGGCATTGCAGCACTATGTGTGGATCGGGACTTTCGTCCGTTGCGGGTTCTTGAATGATATGTCGCTCGATCCGGTACTGGTCTCCTGCTGCCGAGACCGCAATCACATCCTCCAGTCGTCTGCATGAGATTGACATGATGAGCCTCCTTCACTTGCACCACGTTGAAACCTGTGGCGCCGAGGTCATCGTCTCGACTGGCCCTTTCGCTGTCAATGCTGCTGGGGTTCATCATCCAAGCGTATGCGCGGCGCTCCCCTGGGGAGCGTCGTGCATAAGCATGAGGCGTTGCATGCGTTTGATCTAGGCTGTTTTCAAGGCAGAGCAGGCGTTGAATGCGCTTGCCTTCTGAGGTAGCGGCCGCCGCAAGGCCGCGCGCCCGATCTATTCAAGCTTCACGTTGGCGGACTGGATGACGCCGCGCCATTTCTTATAGTCCGCGGCGATGGTCTGTGAGAACTGCGCGGGCGTGGTGGGCATGGCGGTCGCGCCCTGGGCCGCGAGCGCATCCTGCACGTCCTTCAATGCCAGGATCTTGTTCAGTTCCGTGTTCAGCGTCTGGATGATGGGCTTGGGGGTGTTTGCGGGAGCGAGCAGTCCGTACCAGACGCGCACGTCGAAGTCGGGATAGCCAGATTCCGCGACGGTGGGTACGTCCGGCATCGCCGGGCTGCGCTTGAGCGAGGTCACCGCCAGCGGGATGGCGCTGCCCGCCTTGATTTGCGGCGCGGCCGAGGGGATGGACGTGAAGATGACGGGGACCTGGCCGCCAAGCAGGTCTGCCATGGCTGGCCCGGAGCCCTTGTAGGGCACGTGGACGAGCTTGATGCCTGCCTGCAGCTGTAGCAGCTCGGCGGCCAGATGGGTGATGGTGCCGGCTCCGGGAGATCCGTAGTTGATGGTTCCCGGCGCCTTCTTGGCGGCGGCGATCAGGTCTTTGAGGGATTTGTACGGACCATTCTTGTTGGCAACGACCACCAGGGGGGCTTCGCCCACGATGCCTATGGGCTCGAAGTCCTTGACCGGGTCATAGGCCAGCTTGGCGTACAGCGACGGCGCCACGGCCAGGTTGTCCACCTGGCCCATGACGATTTCGTAGCCGTCGGGCTTGGCGCGCGCGGCGGTGGTAATGCCTATGGTGCCGCCCGCGCCCGGGCGGTTCTCGGCGACGACGTTCCACTTGACCGAGTCCGAGAGCTTGGCGGCGACCGTGCGCGACAGGAAGTCGGTGCCGCCGCCTGGCGTGAACGGCACGATGACGCGTATGGGCTGGTTCGGGTACTGCTGTGCGGTGGCGGGGGCGCAGGCGGCAAGCGCGCAGGCCGAGAACATTAGGGCACGTAGCATGTGTAGTCTCCATTCCTTGGTGGGCGCGTCCGGTCATGATCGCCAGACGTCGGTTGCTGCGAATGCTGATGAGGCGTGCTGCGGGTCAGGCTACCGCGGGCAGGGCAGTCGGTGTGGGTTAGACGACTCCTTGCTCGCGCAGTTCGCGGATCCGGTTGTGGGACAGTCCCAGGTCTTCCAGCACTGCATCGGTGTCCGCGCCTAACGCAGGCGCGGCGCTGCGGGCCTGGCAGGGCGCATCGGCGAACTTGACCGGAAAGCCCAGCATCCGTACCTGCTGGCCATCGGGATGGGGCACGTCTATGGCCATCTGCTGGTCGGCCACCTGCGGATCATCAAACACTTCCTGCAGGTTCAGCACCTGCCCGCAGGGCACGCCGAACTGGTTCAGGCGTTCGATCCAATGGTGGCTGTCCTTCTGGCGGGTGCGGGCCTCGATGACGGCCTTGATGGATGCGCGGTTCAGCATGCGGTCCGCGTTGGTCCGGAAGTCCGGGTGCGCGCGCAGTTCAGGAAGTTCCAGCGCATCCAGCAGCTTCTCGTACATGGCGTCGTTGGACGGCGCGATTGCAACCTGGCCATCCGCGGTCTCGAACAAACCGTAGGGGGCCACGATGCCGTGGTCGTTTCCGGTGCGCGGCGGCAGTTCGCCGCTGGCGAAGTAGTTGGACGCCTGGAAGCTGAGCAGTCCTATCATGCTGGAAAGCAGGCTGACGCTGATGGAATCGCCGCGGCCGGTGCGCTCGCGGCGCAAGAGCGCGGCGACGACGCCCAGCGCGCCGTTCAGGCCGGCGGCCAGGTCGCTGATGGGTGGGCCGGCGCGCATGGGAGGATTGTCTTCGCCGCCGTTCAGGCTCATGAAGCCGCTCATGGCCTGGGCAATGAAATCGAATGCGGGCCGGTCGCGGTACGGGCCGGACGTGCCGAAACCGTTGATGCTGCAGTGAATGATGTCCGGGCGCAGCGCTTTGAGGGCTTCGTCGCCGAAGCCCATCTTGTCCATGATGCCGGGCCGGTAGTTTTCGATCACGACGTCGCAGCTCGGTATCAGCTGGCGCAGGATCTCTTTGCCTTGCGCGCTGTACAGGTCCAGCGTGACCGACCGCTTGTTGCGGTTGTAGTTGGCGAAATACCAGCTCAGCCCGTCTTTGATGACGCCCTGGCGGCGAATGGGATCGCCTTCGCCGGGAGCCTCGATCTTGATCACCTCGGCGCCCATGTCAGCAAGTATGGATGTGCAGTACGGCCCTGAGATGATGCGTGTCAGGTCGAGGACGCGGATTCCGGTAAGTGGCATGGTGTGCATCTTTTCAGCTTTTGTTTATGGTCAGCGGCCCAGTCCCGGCAGCCACAAAGTCAGGGGAGGAAAGGCGCAGATCAGCGCAAGCACGATCAACGACCAGATGAAGAAGGGAACGATCTCGCGCACGATCGGGCCTATCGGGGTGCGACCCACGGCGGACGTGACAAACAGCAGAATGCCGACAGGCGGGGTCAGCATGCCCGTCATCAGGTTCAGGATCAGGATCATGGCGTACTGGATCGGATCCATGCCCAGCTGGGCGCCAATAGGCAGTAGCGCGGGTAGGGTGATGATCATGGCGGGCAGCGGTTCGAGTATCTTGCCCACCAGGATCAGGAACACGTTCACCGTCAGCAGCACCACCCAGGGCTGATCCGAGACGCCCAGGATGCCCTTGGCGATCGTGGCCGCGACGCGCGATTCGCTGATCAGCCAGCTGAAGGGGCCGGCGGCCGCCAGCAGGAACAGCACCACCGCCATGGTGCGACCGGCAGAGTAAAAAGCCGATCCCAGTTCGCCCGGCTTCAGTTCCCGGTACACAGCCAGGCCCACCAGCAGGGCGTACACGGCCACGAACGCCGCCGCCTCGGTGTCGGTCAGGAGGCCGAAGCGTATGCCTGCGATGATCAGGACCGGCATCATCAGGGCCCAGATGGACGCGCGCGTGACCTGGGCCCGCTCGGGCCAACTGGCTCGAGGGCGCGATTTGTAGCCATGCCGCCGTGCCTGCCAGGCGCAGATGGCCATGTACCCCGCCAGCAGCATGAAGCCGGGAATAATGCCAGCCAGGAACAGGCGGATGATGGACAGGTTGGCCAGCACCGCGTACACGATCATCGGGATCGATGGCGGCAGGATGGGGCCCAGCATGGCGCCGCAAGCGATGACGGCTTCGGGGTAACCGCGCCGGTAGCCTTCGCGCTTCATCGACGGAATCATCGCGGTGCCGATGGCGCTTGCGTCCGCCACCGCGGAGCCGCTGATGCCGGCCATGACCAGGTTGGTGGTCAGGGACACTTGCGACAGGCTGCCGCGCATATGTCCGACCATGGCCATGGACCAGTTGATGAGCCGCAGCGTGACGCCGCCGCGGTTCATGAGTTCACCGGCCAGGATGAAGAGCGGAATGGCAACGAGGGCGGTCTCGTCGATGCCGCCCAGCATGGACAGCGGCGCCTGGGCGATATCGACCCCGCCGCCGCCCTTGAACAGCATGCCGATGAGGGCGGCGGTGATCATCGCGAAGCCTATGTCCAGCCCGACCAGGATGAGCACGACGAAAAGCACGACGGAAAAGAGGATCATGGGTGCGTCCCAGGGGTGTCGGACTCGTCGCGCGCAAAAGCGTCCAGCGGCGCGGCTGCGTCAGGGATCAGCAGGCGCAAGGCCAGGAACAGCATGAAGAACACCATGCCCACGGTCAGGGAGGCGTAGCTGACGGCATAGGTGAAGGGCGTGCCGACGATGTCCTGGAAATTTCCCACGGCGACCACGTCCAGACCCTTGTAGAACAGGGTGGCGGCCAGCGCCAGCAAGGTGGCGTCGAACAGGCGGTCGCGCACGCGCCTCACGCGTTGCGGCAGGTGGCGGTCGATGATGTCGATGACCACGTTGCGCCGTTCGCGCAATGCCATGGCGGCGCCGACAAATGCGCACCACAGCATGCCGATGCGGGCGATCTGGTCCCAGGCGTCGAACTGCGTTTTCAGCAGATAGCGGTCCAGCACCTGGGCGAAGCAAAAAATCAGCACCATGGCCAGGGTAAGGGCCACGGCGAGCCGGCCGGTCCAGCACACGACGCGGTCTGCGCGCAGGACCAGGCTGCGCCAGCCGGATGTCGCGTGGGCCGCGGGGCGAACCGTCGTCGCGGGCATGGGCGCGCCCATGGCTTACTCCTGCATCTTCTGTATGCGTTCAACCATGCCGGCGGGCCAGTCTTTGCCTTCGTATTGCTGGTAGACGGTGGCCAGCGCCGCCTTGAACGCGGCTTTGTCGGGCTGTGTGTACGTGACCCCGGCGTCCTTCAGGATTTTGATCGCGTTGTCGTCCAGCTCCTGGTCCAGCTTGGTGGCGACTTTGCCTCCGGCCTTGGCCGCCTCGGTCAGCGCCTGGCGCTGCTTGGCGTCCAGGCCTTGCCAGACGCGTTCGGAAATGAACCAGCCGGTCAGCTCGTAGGCGTGATCCGTTGCCGCCCAGTATTTCGCCTCTTCGTGGAAGCGCAGGGGAATCGACAGGTCGAAGCCGTTGTCCTGGCCGTCTATCATGCCGCGGCCCAGCGCTGTGTAGATTTCGGTCATGCCCAGCGGCACCACCTGCGCGCCCAGCTTCTCGAAGGTGGACTTCAAAATGGGGATCGAGGGGACGCGCAGCTTCAGGCCTTTGACGTCTTCAGGCTTGTTGATGGGGCGCGACACGGTCTGCAGTGCGCGCGGCGAGCGTATGCCAAAGGCCGCAAACACCCGCACGCCCGATTTCTTTGCCACGTCGTCGAAGATCTGCGCGAACTCATCGCTATTGATGATGCGTTCGGCCTGTTCGCCGCTTTTGAACAGATAGGGCGCGTACAAAATGTTCAGAGGCTGGGCGCCCCGCAGGAACACCACGGATCCCAGGCCGAAGTAGCCCATGTCCAGCGTGCCCAGTTGCATCGAAGACAGGATCTTGCTGATGTCGCCCAGCTGTCCGTCCGTATAGACGTGTACTTGCAGGTCGTTCTGGGATTGCCTGGCCGCCTCTTCGGCAAAGGCTCGCATGGCGTGGTCCCAGGGGCTGTTGGACGCGGCGATGGTCGCGATCTTCATTTCGCGCGCCTGCGCATCGGCCGCGGGGGCGAATGCGCCGGCGACGGTAATCGAAAGGGCCAGCAAGGCCGCCGAGGCGCGGGCCAGGGGCTGCGATATTTTCTTGTTCATGATGTCTCCTCCGGATTGCGGTCCGGGCTACCAGTTCCAGTGCACCGGCTTGAGCCCGGCGACCGGCGAATCGAACACCGCCAGCCGGGATCCATTGATGCAACCCATGTAGGCGGTCTTGCGTTCTGGGCCGCCGAACGCCAGGCTGGTGATGTTTTGCAGCCTCTTGCTATGGTTGTCATAGACCATGGGGCGGCTCAGGCGATTGGCCAGGTATTCGGCTTCCAGTCTGTCGATATGCGCGGCATCGCAGTCTTCCAGCACCAGCTGTTGCTTGCCGTCGGGGCTGACGCGTATCACCCGGTTGGAAACCACGCTGACCACCCAGATGTGGCCCTCTACGTCGACCGCCATGCCGTCGGGATAGGTGCCCTTGCCGAATTCCGTGATGACCGTCCGTTCGCTGAGGTTCCCATCGGCGCCGATGCGAAAACGCAGCAGGCGCCGGCCGAAGGTTTCGTTGACGTAAAGATACGTGCCGCTTGGATCGGTGCGGCATTCGTTGGTCCAATGCACGTCCTGGGCCACCACGCGCGTGCCTCGCTGGTCGCGCACCGCGATGAAGCCGTCGGCGATGTCGCGGCGGAACTGATGGTCGCCCCGGCGCACCGTGCTCACGCAGATCCACAAGCGCTCCCGATCATCCAGCCAGACAAAGTTGACGCTGGGCAGCGTCACCCCTTCGATCTCCATGATGTGGGGTTCCGCGGCGCCGTCGCGCTGCACGCGCCAGACGCCGCCATCGTCGGCCAGGTTCGCGACCGCAAAGGAGCCGTCGCGCAGCAAGGCGAAGCCGTTGGGAATCAGCCCGGCTTGGGCGCCGATCAGCCGCGCATCGCCATTGGGCAGGATGTGGCGTATGCCGCCGGCCTTGTCCGATACGTAGAGATCGCCCGCTGCCGTGCTCAGCACGCATTCGGGACGGTTCAGGTTGACGCCGGTCTCGCGCAGGTCCGATAGTTTCAGCAGCGCGCCGCGATTGGATTTGCTGTCCATGCTGCCTCCTCAGCCCACGGCGCCGGCGGCTACGTTGTAGTCGTGCAGGCGCAGGCGCGGTCCGGCCTTCATCAGCTGGCCGGGCAGGCCGCGGCCGATAATGCCTTCCAGGCGTTGCGCCACCTTGATCAGCTCGCCCAGATCGATACCGCTGTCCACGCCCATTTCATCAAGCAGATAGACCAGGTCTTCGGTACAGATATTGCCGGTGGCGCCGGGGGCGAACGGACAGCCACCCAGGCCCGCCAGCGAAGACTCGTACGAAGTGACGCCGGCCCGCAGGCCTTCCACCACGTTCACCAGTCCGATGCCGCGCGTATTGTGGAAGTGCAGCGATATCTTGATGCCGGGATGGTCGGCGCGCAGCGCTTCGACCGTGTTGCGTACCAGGCGCGGCGTGGCCATGCCGGTGGTGTCCCCCAGTGTCACGGCATCGAAGCCCTGGCGCGCGAAATGGTCGAAGATGGTCCGGATGCGACCCAGATCCACGTCGCCTTCGAAAGGGCAGCCGAAGGCGACGGCAATGGCGCCCTTGCGCTTGATGGGATGGTCTTTCAACAGCTGTGCGACGTCTTCGATGTCGCGCAGCGACTGTTCGACGGGACGGTTCAGGTTCTTGGTGTTGTGGCTTTCGGTGGCCGACAGGAATACGACGACTTCGTCGGCTTTCGATTGCAGCGCGCGTTCGACGCCCTTGCGGTTGGGCGCCAGCGCGCCCAGCACGACGCCCGGACGCTTATGCACGCCTTCCAGGACGTCCTGGGCATCGCGCATCTGCGGCACGGCGCGCGGCGACACGAAAGACGTGGCCTCGAAATGCCGTACGCCAGCATCGATCAGCGCGTTCAGGATCTGGATTTTGGTGTCAGTGGGCACGAACTCGGACTCGATTTGCAGCCCGTCACGCATGCCGACTTCCACGATTTCGACTCGGTCTGGAAGGCTCACGGCTTTTCGTCTCCTGGCGCCCGGATCCGCGCTTGCGCGAGGGTCTCGCGGCGATGTCCGGGACATGGGTTGTCGGCCACTATCTTCAGTGATGGACCCCGGCAGGACAAATCGTGAATATTCGGCGGGGTATCGCGAAACGCGATGGCTCGGACGGCATGCCTCGCGCGGCGGCAGGGCCGCGGACGTTATTGCTGCGTTGCGGCTTCAGCGATCAGGTGATCCAGCAGCAGCCGGGCGGCGCCCGACAGCGATTCATTGCTGCGCACGCACAATTTGAGTTGTCGCCTGGCCCAGGCATCGGTCAGCGGAATGATGCAGAGTTCATCGCAGACGTAAGCGGACAGGGCCTTGGTCGGCACAATGCCTATCCCCAGGTCCGCGCGCACCATGGACACCAGCGCGTCGTAAGAGGTGACCTGGAAGCGCAGCCGCAGCGAGCGGTTCATGGAGGCGGCTTCACGCGTGAACAGATAGTTCGCGGCGCTGCCCCGGTGCATGCCCACGTGGTCGTAATCCAGCGTGTCGGCAAACGATATCTGCCGGTGCCGCGACAGGGGGTGACCGGAAGGTGCCACCAGCGCCATGACGTCGCGGTGGTAGGGAAAGATGTCCAGGCCGTTTTCGTCGTCGGACTGCGTGTAGACGCCGATATCGGCGGTGTTGTCGATTACCGCGCGGGTGACGCCAGAGCTGACGGACTCTTCCAGATCGATCTGCACGTGAGGATGTTGCGTCAGGAAGCGGCGCAGTTCCATCGGCAGGAACTGCGCGATCGAAGACAGGTTGGCCGCCACGCGCACCCGCCCGCGCAGGCCGGTGGAGTAGTCGCGGATTTCGTCGGCCAGGTCCTGGGTTTGATGCAGCAAAGTGCGCGCGCGCCGCGCCAGCGCGCGCGCGGCGCTGGTGGGTTCCATGCCGCGCGCATGGCGCTGGAACAGCGGCACGTCCAGAACGCGTTCGAGTTCGGACAAGCGCTTGGACAGTGCTGACGGCGCGATATGTTCGCGCGTGGCGGCAGCGGCGATGCTGCCTTCTTCCAGCACTGCCAGGAACACCTGCAGGGTATACAGATCCAGACGAGGGGTCATGGGTAGTCGCGCATAGACACGTCCGCGAGGATAGCGGGTGTGATGCGCGGCAGGCCTAGGGGATTACGCTGAGCCTGCTTCCACCCGTGCCGCTGGCGTCGACCATGCACGGGGGCTTTGCTTCTTGGGATCTGGCCGGCGCGCCCGGCAAGCGGAACGGCGATGGCGCGCCGCTAGCGTTCCTGCATCGTGAAGGCCAGGGCCGCGGCGGCGCGTGCCATAGCCGCCAGGCTCATGAGCGAGCCCGGCTGGCGGCCGGTGTCTCCTTCTTGCCGCGCGGCTTGGGCGCAGTTTTCGGGGTTTGGGCAGGAGCGTCGAACTCCTGTTTGTTGCGTTCGCCCCGGGGGGTGTTTTCCGGATGCGGCTTGGGAAAAGCCCAGGGCTTGGTTTTCTGATCCATTGCATGTACTCCTTGCACAGGCGGAACAGTAGCATTAGCCGTGGCGCTGGGTAAGTGAGGGTTGACGTCAATATTCATCACATCGTGATTTTCAGGTGAAAAACGCGATGGATTCGACCCGCGATGCCCCATTATGTTCCGCCCTGATGGATCAGGAGCTGTCGGCGCCAGGCAGGAGCTTGCGCCGGGCGCCGGTGCTAACCGGCTTGCGGTTCGTTTTCGAGCCAGATGCGGTCGAACTGTTCGCGCGCATGCCGCGCCCAGTCATCGATGGCGCTGCGCACGTCGTCCGCCGTGGGTTGGCGGTCGGCAGGCAGATTGCCGCCCGTCACGGTGCCGAGCGAAGTGATGAGCAATTCGTTGGTGTTGGCGTCGCGCAGGGCGGCTTCGAGCAGCAGGCGAGCGGATTGGTCCCGGTAGCCAGCAGCCTTGACCGTCTGGCCGATTACGAAGCCGATGGGTACGTACTCCATGATCCTGGGGTCGCGTTCGTTGCGGAACGTGCCGGTGATGGCGGCGGACAGGCGCAGCGCGTGCGGCGCGGGGCGGGTCAGCAATTGATAGCCGGCTTGCTCGAACTCGCGCCGGATCGCCTCGTTCAGGTATGCCAGCGCGCGCTCGCGCATGACGCTGTCATCCTTCATGTTCAGCTCATCCGGTCGGTCGCCCTGGATGTACCGCACCGGTTCGAGAATGAGTTTCTTCTGGTACTGGCTGCTGACAGGGGGCCCGGGACGCACCCACACCATGCCAGCGCTCCAGTCGGGATCCTGTTTGAGCCGGCTTTGGTTTTCGCCCAGGGACGTGGAGTAGTTCTGCGGCTTGGGCAGGTTGGTGCAGCCGGCAAGGCCGATCACTGCGCAGCAGGCGGCCAGGGCGAGATGGAGCTTCATGTTCTTGTCTTCCAATTAGTGACGTCCGACGCCGCGGGGGAGGCCGCGCGTCATGGCCTGCGCAATTATTGCTTCATTCGTCTCGCGCATTGGCGTCTTGCGTGGGGGTGAAAACAAGGTTTCGCCGGAAAGCAGAATTCCATTTTCGTAAAAGTGGATTTCGCTTGCTCCTGAATGCCAGGCACCGACTCCCGGCGCCATTTCGGGTAGGCCGAAATAGCCGCCGCGGGATGCCGCCGCGGGACTACGATGGAAGCGTGAACATAGGGAGACAACTATGGACACCGCCAAGCAGTGGTATGCCGCCGTCAAGGATTGGCAGCGGGCCCGCGACGAGCTCACCGACGCAATCGCCGCGATAAAGTGGCCGAATCCCACGCAGGATTGCCTGGACACTTATGACCGTGCCTATGCCAATGAAACGCAGGCTCGGGACCGCATGAACCAGGCGTACGAGCGGGTGCGACGATAGCTGCGCGCATCTCCCTTCGCGGCCTGGGCGCGGGCATTGCTACACTGCCGCGCATGACGGACCAACAGAAATTCTTGATCAGGCCCGCGCGGCCCGAGGATGCGGCATTGCTGGAAGACCTGCTGATGCGCACCTACGAAGGCACGTGGATGCCACAAATGACGGCCGAAAGGGATCGGCAATTTCGCGCAAGCGGCAAGACGGCCACGTATGTGCGCACCCGGGGGCACCTCTTCCTGGTGTGTGAAATCGAAGGCGTGCTGGCTGGCATGGCGGACTGGGAGAACGACTTCATCTGGGCCTTGCATGTGCATCCCGCGAGGCAAGGCCAGGGCGTGGGCGGGGCTTTGCTGAGCCGGGTGGAAGCGGCCATCCGCGACCAGGGGTTCGGACGCGCGCGCCTGGAGACGGACACCTTCAACGAGCGGAGCCGGCGGTTCTACGGCAAACATGGCTACGCGGAAATCGACAGCTATCCAGACGAAGAGTGGGACAGCGGTTTTACGACCGTGCTGCTGGAAAAGCCACTGGCGGTTTGAGTTCTGTGGCCCCATGAAAAGGGCTTGGCCTGGCCCTGGTAATGGGGCCACGATAGCGGTATGTTCTGGCTTTGCCCGCTACCGCCGAACCCGCCATGTATCTGCCATCCGCCTTTCGCGAAGATTCGCTTGAAGTTCAGCACGATTTCATCCGCGCCCATCCCCTGGGTGTGCTCATGACCAGCGGCGATGGCGGGTTGATGGCAAACCATATTCCCTGTCTGCTGTATCCCGAAGGGCCGCACGGCGTGCTGCGCTTGCACGTGGCCCGGGCCAATCCGCAGCTTGCCGACCTGGCGACGGGCCGGGAGTGCCTGATCGTTTTTCACGGGCCCCAAGCCTACGTGACGCCCTCCTGGTATCCGACCAAGGCCGAAACCCACAAGGTCGTGCCCACCTGGAATTTCGTCGCCGTGCATGTCTGGGGCTCGCCGGTCATCCAGGATGATCCGGCCTGGCTGCGCGCACAGCTGGATGCCTTGACCGATAGCCAGGAGAAGGCCAGGACGCAACCCTGGCGCGTGGATGAGGCGCCAGCGGATTTCATCGCCGCGCAGATGCGCGCCATCGTGGGCGTGGAGATTCCTGTCTCGCGCATCGAAGGCAAATGGAAAGTCAGCCAGAACCGCACGCTTGCCGATCGGCGCGGGGTGGCCGAAGGCCTGGCGGGCGAAGCCGGCGATGCCGTCATGGCCGCGCTGGTTGCCCGTCGCGGCGGGTTGGCCTGACCCGCCCCAGCGCAAAACCTGCGATGGCGGCCGCCTGCAGGCTGGCTGCTACCGCGAGGAACCAGAAGAGCGGCTGTCCGGCCTGCTCGGACCAGGCGCGCAGCAGGCCGAACAAGGCAGGCGCGAAGGCATAGGCGCCTTGCGATATGGCGACGATCAACGGCACCACGCGTTGCGCGTCCTCGCGCGCAAATTCGCTCTGCGCGATCAGTGGCGGCAATGAAGTCGCGTTGCCTATGCCCGAGCCGAACAGGAGTACGCCCAGCCAGATGGCCCAGGCGTGTTCGGCGGCCAGCATCAGGACCAACGAGCCGCCGATCTGTATCGCGTAGGCCAGGCAAGCTACGATGCGCCGGTCCGCCCCGGCCGGCATCAACCAGCCCACCAACGTTCGGCCTGCGATGGCCGCAGCCGTCGCCAGTCCCATCGCAATTCCGGCGGTCTGCGCGCCCAGCAGTGGCGCCAGCAACGACAGCAGGTGAGCAATCAGGCCGATCTGGGCGAACAGCCCCAGCGCCATGCCCGCAGCCAGTGTGAGGAAAGCCCGGTTGTGCCACAGGTTCGCCACCGGCACTGGCGATACGGAGCTTGCGGCGGCCACCGCGTGCGGCGCTCCTGTCGCGCCGTCCGGTTCCTGTCCGAGCTGCTGCGGCGTAATGGCAAACACCTTGCGCGACAGCACCGCGATCACCGCCACCATGGCCAGGCCGACCCACCACGCGGCCTGTGCGAAGCCGGCGTGGCTGATCAGGTAGACCCACAAGGGCGAAAAGACGATGCCGCCTACGCTGGCGCCGTTGTAGGCCATGCCCAACGCGGCGGGCCGGCGGCGCGCGAACCAGGGGGAGATCAACGCATTAACGGCTGCCGCGCCCAAGGTCACCCAACCCATGCCGGAAAAGAGCGCGGCCACGTACAACTGCCAGGGTTGCGCGACCGTGGCCCAGCCGCCCACGCCCAATGCGAGCAGCACGGCGCCGCCCAGCGTCACCGCAGGCACGCCGCAGCGCCGATACAGGCGCGGCAGATTGGCGACCACCACGGTGCCGCAAAGAAAATGCAGGGTGACGGCGCCCGATATGAGGGCGACGCCCCAGCCTGTGCGCCCGGCCACCGCGTGCAGGAAGACGGGCGGGCCATAAAAGCCCACGCCCCAGCCGAAGACCGCGAGGACGAACGTGGCGTAAAGAACGGTCCAGCCGAAGAAGGGTTGGGTTGCGCGCATGGCTATCCGGCAGGGCCGGCTGTCTTGTGGTGTCGAGTCGCAGTATGCTTGACCGTGCACGCAACACTTTGATCAGGGTCGAATCATGGAATCCGAGTTCGCCGACATCAATCTTTCCGCCGTGGCAGGCGCCATCGCCGACCCGGCGCGCGCACGCATGCTGTGCGTGTTGCTGGACGGGCGCGCCCGCACGGCGACCGAACTGGCCGCCGCCGCCGATATCGGCGCTTCCACGGCCAGCAGCCATTTCCAGCGCCTGCGGGAGCAAGGCCTGGTTGAAATGGCCGTGCAGGGCAAGCATCGTTATTACCGCTTGTCCAACAGTGAGGTCGCACATGCGCTGGAGGCGTTGCTGGTCGTGGCCGGCGCCGAACGGGCGCCGTTCAAGCCCAATACGCCTTCCGCCCTGCGCGAGGCGCGCACCTGCTATGACCATATGGCTGGCACGCTGGCCGTGCGTATCCACGACGCCATGTTGTCGCGGCAATGGCTGGCGGCGGATGGGCGCGATTACCTCCTGACGCCGCTGGGCGAGGCCGCGTTGGCGCAGATTGGCGTGGACGTGGCGCAGGCGCGCCAGCGCCGGCGCCGCTTCGCCTGTTCCTGCCTGGATTGGAGCGAACGCCGCTCGCATCTGGGCGGCGCCTTGGGCGCGGCCCTGCTGGATGCGCTGACCCGGCGCGGCTGGGTCAGCAAGGACCTGGATTCGCGGGCGCTGAGCATCACGAAAAAGGGCGAACGGCAATTTCCCTCGTTCTTCGGCCAGGCCGATGAAGTCGCCCGGGGTTTCGCGCAGCGAGACCTGCACGCCGCTGCGTGATCACGCAACAAGGTGTGCATATGCAACAGGGCTAGGGAAATCCCCCGGATTCGCTCTGGGGACATATCACGGCCAGGCTATGCATCACGCCACAAGCCGCGTCACGCCTGGCCGGGCGACTCCCCCAATCACTCCGCGCGTTGCGTGCGGCAAATGGGGACGCAATTCTTGCGATGCAACAGTGTTTCTATTTTCTGCCAGGGTTACAAAACTTATCCGACCTGTCATGAACAGCCGGGGTATGCTGGATCGCAGAAAGAGGGCATCCGAAGTGCATCAGAACAACTTGATCTACAAGGGATACCGGCTGACGGCCAAAGTGTCCCGGGGCGCAGACGCCGAGGTTCAGGCGCAATCCAGTGGCCCCGTATTCATTGCGTCGGTGATGGTGGTCCAGGCAGGCGCCGTGCTCGAAGGCGGCGACGAATACCCGGTTCCGCGTTTTGCCGAAGGCGGTTTTGTCTACAGTCCGCGCGAAGCGGTGCATGCAGCCATCCTGCATGGCCGCGAGATCGTCGACGGCCTGACCAACATGCCAGCCTGACGCCCATCCTAGCTGGAAAAGACTTCCCGCCAATCCCGCGTTTTGGCCAGCGTCTGCACGGTTGCGGACTGTTCCAGTATGGTCACGGCCTTCTTGAATTCCTCGGCCGAGGCGCCGTCTTCCAGGATGACCATGCGCGAGTTGCGCGCGTCGGCCATCTTCACGTCTGACATCTTGCCGTGGGTCTGGTAGACCTGCGTCCAATCCATTTTCTTGCCGGCCTTCAGGGCGATGGGCTCGATGTAGGTCAGCGCGGTGCTTCCGGCTGCCCGTACCGCGAACGCGAAGTCGGCCGTGTGGCCGCTGCTGCCTTTGGCGCGCGCGCCCTTGACCATCCGGTTCACGCCCACGCCTGCCGTCAAGGCGCGTCCGACCTGCGCGCGAAAGCGCAGCTGGCTGAACTTGGGCATCCACTTGGCGCATTGGAACGAGAGCGCCATCGCCAGCTTGACCGCATCCCACAGGGCTTCCTGCAGTTGTTCGTTGGGGCCGGACGCGACGATGGCGCCGTCGCGGTCGAAGTGCGCCAGGCTGACGCCGGGCGTTTCATTCAGGATGTCGATGCGCTTGGCCGCCAGGTCGATGCCGTAGCTGGAGGCGTGCATCGCGGTCTCACAGGCGTCGGTCAGATAGAACGTGGACTCGTCGGGATGCGCGATGAAGAAGGCCGCGTGCTGTCCGTCCAGGCCCAGCGTCATGGGCGATATGGCTCGGATGGCGTGTTCACCCGCCGGCAGGACGGTCCAGCCGGAGGCTTCCAGGAAATTGCTCATAGGATCAGTTCGATTTGGCGGCCTTTGAGGGGATGCGCGAAACCGCCGGTCAGCGTCAGGTTCGCCCGCGGCAGGAAATACTGCATCAGCGCGCCGATATTCTGCAGGGCGGGCACGATGGGCTCGGCATAGCCTTCGCCTTCGTCCACCCAGATGTGTTCATGGCTGCGGTCCGCAAGCGGCTTGCGGTACTGCGGCCGGCCTTCGCCCACCAGACTGGTGTGGAAGGAGTCGTCGGTGTCCACGCCGAACACGCGGTGCGGGCCCACGAAGAGACTGGCGCAGAACGCTTCGGCCAGGAAAATGGTGGCCTGGCCATGCACGGCCGTGCGGGCGCCGCGATAGATTGCTCGGAAGATCACGTCTTCGCGCACTTCGCCCTTGACCCGACAGGCGCACGCGAATTCCATCCACTGGGGATTGCTGGCGGCGGGCTTCGGCGCCCAGGTGATCGGTTTTACGGTTTCCTTGGGTTCGGCAAGAATCTCTTGCACCTCATCAACGGTGATTAACGGTTCGAACTTGTTGGCCATGGAACGGATCTAGGGTCTTGGAAATGCGCGCGCCGGACAGCGCGCCTGGCATGCGCCGCGCAGCGGCGAACGCACGCGCAACACAGCGAGGGGGCGTAATCTTACAAGATGAAGACTGCGCCGCCCTCTTTGCTGTATGGATATACAGCGAAGAGGGCGGCGCGGGAGTTGGTGCTCACGCGCCTACAGCGAGCTGGCGCCGAACGTGTCGCATTGCTTGATGCTGCCGCTCTCCAGTCCGCGCTTGAACCAGCGCACGCGCTGCGCCGAGGATCCGTGCGTGAAGGTGTCGGGCACGACATAGCCCTGGCTCTGCTTTTGCAGGCGGTCGTCGCCGATCGCGGTGGCGGCGGCCAGGGCTTCTTCCACGTCGCCGCTTTCCAGGATGTTGCGCGCCGCGTTGGCGCGCTGCGCCCACAAGCCCGCGAAGCAGTCGGCCTGCAGCTCCATGCGCACGGACAAGGCGTTGGCCTGGGACGGGTTGCGGCGCCGCAGATTGTCGACCTGATCCGAAATGCCCAGCAGGTGCTGGACGTGATGCCCGACCTCATGCGCGATCACATAAGCCTGGGCAAAATCGCCGGGCGCCTTGAAGCGGCTTTGCAATTCGTCGAAGAACGCCAGATCGATGTAAACCTTGCTGTCGCCCGGGCAGTAGAAGGGGCCCATGGCCGACTGCCCCGTGCCGCAGGCGGTGGGCGTGGCGCCGCGGAACAGCACCAGCTTGGGCGCCACGTACTGGCGGTTCAGGTCTTTCTGGAAGATGGCGCTCCAGGTGTCTTCGGTTTCGCCCAGCACCTTGGAGACGAAGACGGCCTGCGGGTCGTTGGCGGGCGGGCGCGAGGCCGGTGTCTCCTGTTGCTGCACGGGCGGGCCTTCGGCCATCTGCAGGACCACGCTGGGATCCACGCCGAAATACATGGCGACCAGGGCGAGCACGATCGTGCCTATGCCGATGGTGCCGCGGCCGCCGATACGTGGGCCGCTGGAACGGCGGTCTTCCACATTGTCGCTTTCGCGCGAGTCATCAAGGCGCATACTCTTTCTCCGGGCGGGTCGGCGTTCCCGCCATTTTGCATCGCCGCCCTTTACTGAGCGGCCTTCAAGAGTGTTAGGATAAACCCATGGCCCTGTATTTCTCCATCCATCCCGCGAATCCGCAACCGCGCCTGCTCAAGCAGGCGGCCCAATGGCTTGCCGACGGGGGATTGGTCGCGGTACCCACTGACTCGAGTTACGCCGTGGTGGCGCGTCTGGACGACAAGAACGCCGCCGACGGACTGCGCCGCCTGCGGGGCCTGGACGAGCGCCATCATCTCACGCTGCTATGCCGCGACCTGGCCGAAATCGGCCATTTCGCGCGCGTCGACAACCGCCAGTACCGCCTGCTGAAGGCAGCCACGCCGGGACCCTGGACCTTCATCCTCGAAGCCACCAAGGAAGTGCCGCGCCGCGTGTCGCACCCATCGCGCAAGACCATCGGCATCCGCGTGCCGGATCATCCGGTCATGCTGGGCTTGCTGGAGCAGGTGGGGGCGCCCTTGCTGTCCACTACGCTCATCCCCAAGGACGAGACCGAAGCGCTGAACGACGCGGAAGAAATCCGCGAACGCTACGAACATTCCCTGGCGGCCATCATCGACGCGGGCGCCTGCCCGCAATCGCCCACCACCGTGATCGACCTTACCGGCGACGAGCCGGTGGTGGTGCGCGTCGGACGAGGCGATCCTGCCACCCTCGGTCTTGGCTGACTGCGTCCACCGCGCCGATCCAAAAGCCGGCATGCGCCGGCTCGTGGCTCATCTACAATCCGGTTCGCCATGAACGACATCATTCAAACCATTGCGGTCTACGCGATACCGGTCATTTTCGCCATCACCTTGCACGAAGCCGCGCACGGCTTTGTCGCGCGCATGTTCGGCGACCCCACGGCCTACCAGGCCGGACGCATCAGCCTGAATCCGGCGCGGCACATCGATCCCGTCGGCACGCTGCTGGTGCCGGTGGCGATCCTGCTGGCGTCCAAGCTATTGGGCAGCCCCGGCATGCTGTTCGGCTGGGCCAAGCCCGTGCCGGTGGATTTCAGCCGCTTGCGCAGGCCCAAGCAGGACATGCTTTGGGTGGCGTTGGCAGGGCCCGCCGCGAACCTGCTCATGGCCGTCCTGTGGGCGTTCTCCTTGCGCCTCTTCCTGGAGTCCGGGCTGCAGGAGTCGTTCTGGTTCGAAATGGCCGTGGCCGGGGTGAACGTCAACCTGGTGCTCATGGCGCTGAATCTGCTGCCCATCCTGCCCCTGGACGGGGGACGGATCCTCTTCAGCCTGCTGCCCAATCGCATGGCCTGGCAGTACTCGAAAATCGAGCCGTATGGCCTGGTGATCGTCGTTGTCCTGCTGGTGACGGACGTGCTCTGGCTTTTGATGCGCCCCGTGCTTGCCATGGGGACGACCATAGTCCAGTGGTTTCTGTAGGATTTCAGCCAATATCCGTTAAACTCAATAGTTTCATTGATTCTGGCCCCGGGGCATCCTGCCGTGGGGTTTTGGAGCCCTACATTTATGGCATCCCCTGCAACCGCCGCAGGCGTTAATTTCCAAGGCAGCATGGTGGCCCTCGTCACCCCTATGCAGCCCGACGGCAGCCTGGACTACGCTGCCTACCGGTCGCTGATCGACTGGCATATCCAGGAAGGAACCGACGCACTGGTGGTGGTGGGCACTACCGGGGAGTCGCCTACGGTGTCCATGGAAGAGCACGCGGAACTGATCCGCGTTGCCGTCGAACACGCAGCGGGCCGCATTCCGGTCATCGCGGGCGTGGGCGCCAATTCCACCGACGAAGCCATCCACCTGACGCGCCACGCCAAGGCCGTGGGCGCGCAGGCCGGCCTGTCCGTCGTTCCTTATTACAACAAGCCTTCGCAAGAAGGGCTGTACCGCCACTTCCGCACCGTCGCGGAAGCCGTCGATCTGCCCACCATCCTGTACAACGTGCCGGGCCGTACCGTTGCCGACATGAGCAACGAGACGATCCTGCGCCTGGCGCAGGTGCCGGGCATCATCGGCATCAAGGACGCCACGGGCGACATCGCCCGCGGTGGCCTCTTGCTGCGTGAAGCGCCGGCCAGCTTCCAGGTTTTCAGCGGGGATGATCCCACCGCCGCTGCCCTGATCCTGCTGGGCGCGCGCGGCAATATTTCCGTAACGGCCAACGTGGCGCCGAAGCTCATGCGCGAGCTCTGTGCCGCCGCCCTGGCTGGCAATGTGCCGAAGGTGCGCGAACTTAATGCGTACCTGGCGCGTCTGAACAAGGCTTTGTTCGTTGAAGCCAACCCCATCCCTGTCAAGTGGGCGTTGGCCGAAATGGGCCGCAGCGCACTGGGCTACCGGCTGCCGCTGGTTGAACTCGGAGCGCAGCACCACGCGACCGTGCGCGCCGCGCTCCAGGAAACGGGCCTGCTCTAAATATCGTGAGGATACGTATGAACAAACGTCATGCCGGTTTGTCGGCATTGATGTCTCTGGTGTTGTTGGCCGGTTGTAGCGAGGTCAATCAATTCCTGGGCAATGAAGAGTCCGTCAATTACAAGAGCGCAGTCACCCAGCGTGGAGAGCCCCTCAGCATCCCGCCTGACCTGACCCAGGCCAACAGCGATCCGCGTTACCGCGCGCCCGCCTCGGGCTCGACCACCTATTCGCAGTTCCAGCAGCAGGGCCAGGTTCAAGCCAGCCAGCCCAAGACCAGCAACGTGCTTCCGGGCCGCCAGGACATGCGCGTCGAACGTGACGGCGACCTGCGCTGGCTGGTCGTGGATCGTCCGCCGGAAGACGTGTTCCCGCGTCTGGTGGACTTCTGGACCGAAAGCGGCTTTACCGTGGCCAGCAATAATCCGTCGGCTGGCCTGATCGAAACCGATTGGGCCGAAAACCGCGCCAAGATTCCGGAAAGCTGGCTGCGCCAGGCCCTGGGCATGATCCTCGAGTCGGCCTGGGATAGCGGCGAGCGCGAGAAATTCCGTACTCGCGTCGAACGCGTGAACGGCCATACCGAGATCTACGTCAGCCACCGCCAGATGCTTGAAAAGCGCGTGGGCAGCGACGGCATGCAGGTGCAATGGCAAAACGGCAAGGAAGATCCGGGCCTGAACGCCGCCATGCTCGCCCGCATGATGGTCTATCTGGGTTCGGACGTCGACAACGCTCGCAAGCTGGTCCAGCAGGCTGAAGCGGCGCCGCAGAAGCCGGCCGTGCAGCAGGACGTGCGTGCCCAAGGCGCGTCGCTTATCGTCAGCGAATCCTACGACCGCGCATGGCGTCGTGTCGGCGTGGCGCTGGACGGCGGCGGTTTTGCCGTGGACGATCGCGACCGCTCCGCTGGCGATTACTTCGTCCGCTATGTCGATACCGACACGGGCGAGAAGATCGAGCAGCCGGGCTTCTTCAGCCGCATGTTCTCGGGCGACAAGAAGGCCGAAGCGCCGCAATACCGTATCCACCTGGCCGCAAGCGGGGATCAGACCCTGGTGACGGTGCTGGATGCCAATGGCGCGCGCGACAACAGCGCCACCGCCCAGCGTCTGCTGAGCGTGCTGAAGGACAAGATGTAAAGACGAACCGGTCCTGCGCCTTGGCGCAGGCCTGCGCAAAGAGGCCCCGGATGGGGCCTCTTTTTTTTCGTCTTTTCTTGGTGCCTATGTTGACCAGGGCGTCGCGCTCCAACTGAGCGCCGCGGACGAAAAAAAAGCCCCGGCTGCAATAGCCGGGGCTTTTTCTTGCGTCTTCAGAGCGGGGGTTCGTCTCTGAATTTTATTAGGACGCGGGCGTGGTCGAGCCGCCGGGGGTGGTGGAACCGCCGCCCGGCGTGGTGTTGGGCGTGGGCGCCGGAGCCGGTGCGGTGGCCGGAGGCGTCGTGGACGGGGCGGGCGTGCTTGCGCCCGGGGCGGGGTTGGTCGCGGGCGCCGGGGCATCTTCCTTCTTGTTGCAGGCGCTCAGCGCGACGGCCAGCACCGAGGCAATAATCAAGGTTTTGCTCATCATTTTTAGACTCCTGTAGATGACGACTCTTGAAACCCCATTAGGGGAAACCAGAGGTCAGGCTACAGGAACACGTGGGCGCAGCGCGTATGAAAGTTAAAAAGGTCGCATCCCAACGGCAACAAACCTTTCAGCTTCGTGTTATGTCTTTCTTGATGTGTCCCGCGTATCAGACCTGATTTCCTTCTGTACAGGACTGATACGCGGCGGTGTCCGGATGCTACGCCGGCTCGTACCGGATCCAGCCTGAATCCAGCCAATCCGCGAGGCAGGAGCGCGCGTCGTCGGACAGGCGCGCGCAGGACGGGTCGGAACAATCCAGGCTGCGTGCATCGGCCAGCGCGCGCAAGGCCGCTTCAGCGGGCGCCATGGCCGTTTCCCCGTTGATGAAAAGCTGCTTGCCGCGATACAGCATGCGGCTGCGGCGGTCCAGCACCAGCCTGCCCGTGGCAGGCCAGTCCTCTTCCAGGTCCACGTCCATGCCTTCGGGCGCGTCGAACACGCTGAGATTGCTGGGTTCGGTCAGCCAGCAACCCAGAAAACGCGCAGCCAGCGCATCGTCAAAGCGCAGCTTGTCCACGGTTTCCAGCGTGGCGGCCACCAATGCGTCGGGCAGGGCGGCGGGGGTGTCGACGGCCGGCTGCCCGGGGTCGCGATACACGGCGGACAGCTTGGGGCCGGGCAGGGCAGGTTCGCCATAGGGGCCGCCCAGCAGGCCGACCCGGGCCATGACCTGGTCCGCGGCGGCTTCGAGCAGGCCGCGCGCCAGCGTCGCCTGGGTGGGCGCGCGGAAACCGATGGAGATGGTCATGCACCCGTCGCCCATGGCGATGCCGTCATGGGCGGCTTGAGGCGGCAGGTACAGCATGTCTCCGGGGACCAGCACGGCCTTTTCTTCGGGTTCGAAGCGGCTCAGGATCTTCAGCGGCAAGCCGGGCTCCAGCGACAGGTCCTTTTGTCGGCCGTAGCGCCATTCGCGCTCGCCCGCCGCCTGCAGCAGGAACACGTCGTAGCTGTCGAAATGCGGCCCCACGCCACCGCCGTGGCTGGCGATGCTGATCATGACGTCGTCCAACCGCGCGTCGGGAATGAAGCGGAATAGCTGCATCAGTTCGGAGGCGGCGTCGCTGTGCAGGTCGACACTTTGCACGAGCAGCGTCCAGTCGCCTTCATTGTCCTTGGGCAGACGGGCGAATGGGCCGTTCTCCATTTGCCATTCGCCGTTTTCGCGCCAGATCAGGCGCGACTCCACGTCGTCGCGGCGTGCGAGCTTCTTGATGGCGGCGATGGTTACCGGGGGCTTGAATCCGGGAATGGCCTGACGGATCAGCAAAGGCTTGCGCTGCCAGTAGCGGCGCATGAAGTCGTTGGGACTCTGGTTGCCCAGCAGCGTCAAGGGATGATCAAGGTTCATTGCAGGTGCTTCTTCAGGCGGTAGAGGGCATCCAGCGCTTCGCGCGGGGTCAGGCTGTCGGGATCGATGGCGGCGAGTTCCTCGCGCAGGGCGTCCAGCGCCTCCAGCTCGTCGGAGCGGTCGGCTTGAGCGTAGGCTTGCGCGTCGGCGTCCGCCGCGGCCGCGAACAGCCCCAGCTGCGGCGTGGGCGCGCCCTGGGCTTCCAGGCGTTCCAGCTCGCGCGAGGCCTGGCGGATGACGGCGGCGGGCACGCCGGCGCGCTGCGCCACCTGGATCCCGTAGCTGCGGCTGGCCGGGCCTTCGCGCACTTCGTGCAGGAACACGATGCCGCCGGCCGATTCCGCCGCGGCCAGGTGCACGTTGGCTGAGGCCGGCTGTTCCGCGGGCAGGCGCGTCAGCTCGAAATAGTGGGTGGCGAACAGCGTCAGCGCGCGGTTGTGCGCGAGAAGGCGGCAGGCGATGGCCCACGCCAGGGCCAGGCCGTCGTAAGTGGAGGTGCCGCGGCCGATTTCGTCCATCAGCACGAGGCTGTTGGGCGTGCTGGCCGACAAGATGGCGGCGGCCTCGGTCATCTCCATCATGAAGGTCGAGCGCCCGCCCGCCAGATCGTCGGCCGCGCCGATACGGGTGAAGATGCGGTCGATCTTGCCAATCCGGGCGCGCGACGCGGGCACGAAGCTGCCGATGCGAGCCAGCAGCACGATCAGCGCCACCTGCCGCATATAGGTCGATTTACCGCCCATGTTCGGGCCGGTGATCAGCAGCATGCGGCGCGCGGGCTCCAGCCGGCAACCATTGGGCGTGAAGCGTTCGATGGCGTTTTCCACCACGGGGTGGCGGCCCGCGTCGATGTCGATGTCGGCCTGCTCGGACAGTTCGGGCGCGATCCAGTCGTGGCGGCGCGCATGTTCGGCCAGGGCTGCCAAGGCATCCAGTTCCGCCAACGCGGCGGCGCAGTCGGACAGCGGGCGCACGTGCTCGGCCAGCACGTCGAGCAACTGCTCGAACAGCCATTTCTCGCGAGCCAGCGAGCGGTCCTGGGCGGACAGCACCTTGTCCTCCCAGGTCTTGAGTTCAGGGGTGATGTAGCGTTCGGCGTTCTTCAGCGTCTGGCGGCGGCGGTAGTCCTCCGGCACCTTGGCCGTCTGGCCCTTGGTGACTTCGATGTAGAAGCCATGCACGCGGTTGAATTCCACGCGCAGATTGCTGATGCCGGTGCGCTCGCGCTCACGCGCTTCCAGCTGCACCAGGAAGTCGCCGCCATCGGCCGCCAGGCCGCGCAGCTCGTCCAGTTCGGCGTCAAAGCCGGCAGCCAGGACGCCGCCGTCGCGGATGGCGACGGCGGGTTCGGCGGCGATGGCGCGCACCAGCAGGGCGGCCAGGGCCGGATCCACCGACAAGTGAGCGGTCAGTTCGCCCAGCCGCGGCGAGTCCGCCATGGGTTCCACCTGGTCGCGCAACGCGGGCAAAGCCTGAAGCGCATCGCGCAGGCTGGCCAATTCGCGCGGGCGAACCGAGCGCAGCGCCAGACGGGCGGCAATACGCTCGATGTCGGGGAAGGCGTTCAGTGCGTCGCGCAGCGATTCCAGCAGGCCGGCCGAGCCGAAGCCGGCCGCCCCGAAGCTCTGCTCCATGTCCATGCGGCCAGCCAGCAGCGCCGAAATGGCCTGCTGGCGCGCCAGCGCCGGTTCATTCTCGCGCAATGGATGGTGCAGCCAACGCCGCAGCAAGCGGCTGCCCATTGGGGTGCGGCAGCCGTCCAGCAGCGAGAACAGCGTGGGCGAGTCTTCGCCGGACAGGGTCTGTGTCAGTTCGAGATTGCGGCGCGTGACCGGATCCAGCAGCACGTACTGGCCAGGGCGTTCCGCCGACAGGCTTTGGACGTGGGTCAGGGCCTGCGACTGGGTGCGCGCCGCGTAGCGCAGCAGGGCGCCCGCTGCGCATATGCCGGCGGGCATGTCTTCGATATCGAAGCCAGCCAATGTGTCCGTCTTGAAATGGGCCAGCAGGTGGGCGCGGGCACTGTCGGCTTCGAAGTGCCAGTCGGGCACGCGGGCCCGCGCGCCTTCAAAGGGGAAATCGAATTCGGCGCTGTCGGCGCAAACGATTTCGGCCGGCGCGATGCGGTGCAGTTCGGATTCCAGTTGCCCGGGCGCGCATTCGGTCACGCGGAAATCGCCGCTGGCCAGATTCAGCCAGGCCAGCCCCGCGCGCGGCGCGCGCGCCGTGCCGCCGACGAACACGGCGGCCAGCGCGCGGTCCGCCTTGGCGGGCAGCAGCGCGTCATCTGTCAGCGTGCCGGGCGTGACGATGCGCACGATGCGGCGCTCGACGGGTCCTTTGGACGCCGCCGGATCGCCGATCTGCTCGCAAATGGCGATGGATTCGCCCATGGCGACCAGCCGCGCCAGGTATTGCTCCATGGCATGGACCGGCAATCCCGCCATGGGAATCGGCGTGCCATTGGACGACCCGCGCTTGGTCAGCGTCAGGTTGAGCAGACGCGCGCCGCGCTCCGCGTCTTCATAGAACATTTCATAGAAATCCCCCATGCGGTAGAACAGCAGCAAGGGGCCGGCCTCCGCCTTCAGGCGGAGGTATTGCTGCATCATGGGGGTGTGGCCCGCGTGGGCGTCGGCGGCGGTGTTTTGCGTTGCGGAATTCATGCCCGTGATTGTATCGGGCGGGCGAACCGCTGCGGGGAGGGACGGATGCCGGTTTGGTCCGTACTTTATTTGTTCATGATGTTGCCCAGCTTCTTGATGACCTCGCGCTCCGTATCCGCGCTGGCCTTCGCGGCTTTGGTGTAGGTGGCGGAATCCATGTATTGCGGCGAGACGCCGGATTGGCGCAGCAGGGCGAGGAAGGCCTCGTCCTTGAGGGTGGCGCGGAAGGCGCCGTCGAGCTTGGCGATGACGGCCGGGTCCATGCCCTTGGGGCCGGCAATGCCGAAAGGCGAGGTGTGCACCACGGGATAGCCGGCCTCCTTCAGCGTGGGGACGTCCGGCAGGTCCGGCGAGCGCTTGTCGCCCAGCGAAGCGAGGATGCGCACTTTGCCCGAGGCCACGTAGGGCAGGATGGTGCTTGCGCCGACCAGCACCTGGATGTGGCCGCCCAGCATGGCGGACAGCGCGTCGGCATCGCCCTTGTAGGGCACGTGGGTCCATTTGGCCTGGGCGGCTTCGCCCAATTGCACCATGGCGATGTGCTGGCTGCTGTAGGCGCCCGGCGTGCCGTAGGAAATCGCGTCAGGCTTGGACTTGGCGTAGGCGACCAGATCGTCCAGTGTTTTCCAGGGAGAGTCGGCGCCGACCGCGACGTAATAGTTGTAGCCGGCGATCATGGAGATATAGGTCAGGTCCTTGATCGGGTCATACCGCGTGCCGGTGATATGCGGCATGCGGAAGATGCCGATGGGCACCATGGTGACGGTGTAGCCGTCGGGGGCGGTGTTGAGCATCTGCGTTGCGCCCAGGGTGCCGTTGGCGCCGGTCTTGTTCTCCACCACCACGGTCTGGCCCAGCCGCTTGCCAGACTGTTCGGCCAGGGCGCGGCCGACGACATCGGTGACGCCGCCGGCGGAATACGGAATGATCAGGCGGATCGGATGGTTGGGGAAGTCTTGCGCCAGCGCGGGCGCGCTGCCTGCCGCTGCCAGGGCCACCATGCCTGCTGCCAGAATCTTCTTCATGTCTTTCCTCCTTTGTGTGCCGCCGGCTTGCCGGCTGGTTCCAGGCTTTGCGGGATGCCTGGTTTTGAATGTCATTCGATGATGCGTGCCCGGCTTGCGCCGAAGCCGATGCGCTGGAACCCGTCGCGGCTGCAATGGGCCGTCAGGGTGACTTCATCCCCCGCCTCCAGGAACAGCCGCGTTTCGCCCGAGGGCAAGGTGATGGGGCGCGTGCCGCCGTGAGTCAGTTCGAGCAAGCTGCCGTGGCCGCTGTCGTCGGGCGTGGAGATGGTGCCGGACCCCAGCAGGTCGCCCGGCCGCAGATTGCAGCCGCCCAGCGTGTGCTGCGTCACCATCTGCGCCGGCGTCCAGTACAGATGGCGCGCGTCGGAGGCAGCCAGCCGCTGCGGCGCCAGCGAGCGTTCGCGCATGAGGGGAGTGGACAGCCATGCCTCCAGCGCGATGGCCATCCCGCCCATGGCGGCGTCGTCGGTGTTGCGCAGATATGGCAGCAGGTCGGGGTCGCCGTCGCCGCGCGCCATGGCGGCGCGGCGGAACGGCGCCAGCGCCTCGGCGGTCACCACCCATGGCGACACGGTGGAGGCGAAGTTCTTGCCCTGGAACGGCCCAAGCGGCTGGTATTCCCAGGCCTGGATGTCGCGCGCTGACCAGTCGTTCAGCAGGCCGTAGCCCGCCACGTGGCTCGCGGCCTGTTCCAGAGGTACTGGCTCGCCGAGCGCATTGCCGGGGCCGATCCAGATTGCCAGTTCCAGTTCGAAGTCCAGTTGCGCCGACGGGCGATAGGCCGGGGTGTCGACGCCGGCTGCGGTCCGGACCTGTCCGCGCGGCCGGCGCACCGGTGTGCCGGAAGCGCAGATGGATGAGGCGCGGCCATGATAGGCAATGGGCACATGCTTGTAGTTCGGCATCAGCGGGTTGTTGGGCCGGAACAGTTTGCCCACGTGGCTCGCATGATGGATGCCGGCATAGAAGTCGGTGTAGTCGCCCACGTCCGCCGGCAACAGCAGTTCGCACTCCGCCTGCGGGTGCAGCAGGCGCGCGGCCTGTGCCGCATGCCGGGCGCTGGCGGGGTGGGAGGCGTCCAGCAGCGCGAACAGGGCGTGCCGCACGTCCTGGCGGGCAGTGGCCGGCAACGCCATCCAATCGTTGAGCCGGTTTGCCGACAGCGCCTGGCGCGAAGCCGGATCCAGACCGTCCAGCAAGCCCAGTTCCACGGCGGCTCGCGCATCCAGCACGTGCTCGCCGATGGCCACGCCGACCCGGGGCGTGCCGCCGTCGTGGCGGAACACGCCTATTGGCAGGTTCTGCACCGGGAAGTCCGGATGGCCGTTGGCTCCGTCGACCCAGCTCTTGGCGCCGGGGGCATGGGTGTGGTCCAGCATCGTGCTCTCCTCGCGGGCGTTATCGGTATGGCTGCGCGCCGATGCCCGGCCGGCGCGTATGTTCAGTTGCGGCTGCTGCCGCGATTTCAGGCGGCGGTGGTGCCGCCGTCCATGGCCCAGGCCACGCCGCGCACTTCGTCCGCATCAGGCGAGCAAAAGAACTCGCACAGGCCCGCGATCTGTTCCAGGGTGACGAACTTGCCCGAAGGCTGGCGCAGGCCCAGCAATTTGTTGGTGGCTGCGGCATTGTCCAGGCCCTCGCGCTCGGCCAGCGCGTCGATCTGCTTTTGCACCAGCGGCGTATGCACCCAACCGGGGCAGATCGCGTTGCAGGTAATGGCGGTCTGCGCCGTCTCCAGCGCCACGGACTTGGTAAGGCCTATCAAACCGTGCTTGGTTGCGTTGTAGCCAGTCTTGCCCGCACGTCCGCGCAATCCGCTGATGGACGCCATGTTTACGATGCGACCCCAGTTGCGCGCGCGCATGGCCGGCAGCGCCGTGCGTATGGTGTGGAAACTGGCCGACAGGTTGACCGCGATCATGTCGTCCCATTTGTCGACGGGGAAGGCCTCGATCTGGCTGACGTGCTGGATGCCGGCGTTGTTGACCAGGATGTCCAGCGCGCCATAGGCGTGGTTCAGCTCGGCCATCATGGTTTCGATCTGCGCCGGCTTGCGCAGGTCGCAGGCTTGGAACCGCACCGGCACGCCATAGGTATCGCGGAATTCGGCGCACAGGGCATCGACCGCGTCCGCATCGGCCAGGCCGTTGAGCACCAGGGTGGCGCCCGAGCGCGCCAGGCGCCGCGCCACGGCCAGGCCGATGCCGCTGGTCGAACCGGTTACCAGGGCAACGCGCCCCGAAAGATCAGCCATGCTTGTCTCCACGCTGTGTCGTTATGCAATGCGTGGCAGCTTAGTGGGCTGAAATTGAGTCGTCCAATTTATTATCGGAACATCATTTATATTGGATGCATATCAATAGCCGATACCGGAACTCGTCATGGAATTGCGCCATCTGCAAAGCTTCATGGTTCTTGCCACGGAGCTGAACTTCACGCGCGCCGCCTTGCGCCTGCACATCGCCCAGCCTCCCTTGAGCCAGCGCATCCGCGAACTGGAAGACGAGTTGGGTGTGAAGCTTTTCGATCGCAGCACGCGCAAGGTGACGCTGACGGTGGCCGGGCGCGTATTCCTGGACAACCTCCAGCCCATGTTCCGGCAGCTCGACAGCGCCGTGCAAGCCTGCCGCAAAGCCGGCCGCGGCGAGACCGGCAGCCTGCGGCTGGGCTACACCGGACGCGCCAGCCACGTGCGCCTGCCTGGCCTGGTGCGGGATTGCCGGCGCCATTACAGCGACATCGCGCTGGACATCCAGGGGCCGTTGCCCACCGGCGAACTGCGCCTGAAGCTGCTGGACGGCGCGCTGGACGCGGCGCTGTGTTTCTTGCCGCTGGAAGGTAAGCACATCGTGTCGCACGAGTTCATGCTCAGCGAGTTCTCCATTGCGCTGGCCGACGCCCATCCCCTGGCGGCCAAGCCCGGCCTGCGCGTTGCCGACCTGGCCCATGAACCGTTTATCGCCTATCCCTCGGGCAAGGGCTTTCACCTGCGCGGCGCCATGGATGCCATCTGCCTGGAGGCAGGCTTTCTGCCCCGCGTGGTGCGCGAAACGGAGGCATCGCAGACCCTGATGTGCCTGGTCGCGGCCGGCACGGGCGTGGCCATCATTCCGCGAGACATCGAGTCGTTCAACATGGAGGGCGTGGTGTTCCGGCCGCTGCCTGCGGACGCGCCCAAGCTGCAACATGGCATCGCATGGCTGGAGACCAATCAGAATCCAGCGCTGGGCCGGCTGCTGGCGCTGTGCGGCGTCGTTACCGCGGGGGAATGAGGAATCGCCCGGCGCTTGCCGCCGCTATCCTGCGGACGGCACAATCGCAGCGCGCGACCCTTGTCGCGTCATCGGAGCCTTACATCTATGCAGGATCTTCCCGTTCCGGCATCGCTGGATGCCAGCGAACGCATCACCATTGCCAGCGGCCCGCACCTGGCTGAGTTCGCGCCTGGAGGCGGCGGACGCCTGACCCGGCTGTCCACGCACACGCACGACTGGATCGTGCCGCTGGCCGCCACGCAGTGGCCTGCCGGCCAGTGGCCGCGCGCAGGCTCCTATCCGCTGGCGCCGTACGCCAACCGCATTCGGGACGGCGTGTTCGCCTTCAACGGCGTGCGCCACGCGCTGCAATCCGTGCCGGGCCGGCCCCATGCGATCCATGGAGCGGGCCTGCATCAAGCGTGGCGCGTGCGCAGCCACGGCGCGGACAGCGTCGACCTGGTGCTGGATCAGCCCGCCGGCGTGCTGGGCTGGCCCTGGGCCTTCGAATGCGTGCAGCGCTACCGGCTGGACGCGCGCGGCCTGAGTGTGGCGCTTGGCATCACCAATCTTGGCGATACGCCCATGCCGTTCGGCTTGGGCCTGCATCCCTATTTCACGGCTGAACGCGTCACGCTGCACGCGCGCCGCGAATGGCCGGCGGACGCCGACGGGTTGCCTGCGGGCAGCAAGGCTGTCCACGTGCGCGAATTGCGGCGTTCGGCCAGCGGCTGCGACACCTATCTGTCGCAATGGGAAGGGCGGGCCACTCTGCATTGGCCGGACGGGCACCAGCTGGCGCTGCACGCCGATCCGGCGTTTGCGCACCTGGTGGTGTATACGGCGGGCGGTTCGGAGTTCCTGTGTGTGGAGCCGGTCACCAATGTGGCGGACGCGTTCAACCTGGCGGCAGCTGGTGACGCCCGCACCGGCATGCGGGTGCTGGAGCCTGGCGCGCGTTTCAGCGCGACCGCGCTGTTTAGGCTGGACCCGCCGCGGGAGGCGATTAGCCGATGAACCGCGCCCCTTTGAAAGCGCTGCCGCCTGCGGCGATAATCCGGGCAAACCAAGTCTAGGAGTCCTCACGTGAAAAAGCTCAGCACCGAACAATTGCAGGCTGCGGCCGAGATCCTGCGCCGGGTGCAGGCGAGGCTGGCCCGCGCCGGCAACCTGCCGCTTGAGCCCACCATCTACGCCTGCGCGCAAGGATTCCGCCGCAACGTGCCCGACTACCTGTGGTCGTGGCTGTCGGGCCTGTTGGCGCCGCATAAAAGCCTGGGAGCGTGGATGGATGCGCACCAGCCGGGCTGGCGCACAGGCAAGACGCCGGCCGCGGTGGTCTATGCCCGCGCTGAAAACGGCTGGTTCGAGTGGTTGATCGCCGAACTGGAGGCTGAAATCAAGGATCCTCACGCCCGGGCCAAGCGGGAAGGGCGCGCCTGAAAAGGGGCCGGGCGGCGCATCGGGTCTTGTCCGCAGGCCGCTGCGGCGTGTCAGGCGCGCTCGGTGCGCGAGCGCCGCAGCAAGTGCACCAGCAGTTCCAGCACGGCCGCCGCCAGCAGGGCGGCCAGCATCGAGCCCAGCACCAGCGAATCCCAAAGCCGCGGCGGACCCACGCGGAATTGCACGGTATCGAAGACCAGGCCCGCCGTGATGCCGGCGACGATGGCGGCCTTCCATCCCTGCAGGGGCGCCAGCCTCAGCATCAGCAAGGTGAAGGCCACCATCCCCCAAAGCACGGGTTCCAGCGTCTGATTGAATATGTGGTCGAGCAGAAGAGACTCCCGATGGCATTGCGCTTGCGATTGCGCGCAGTCGAGGTTGTACTGCTTTCCGCCGCCAATTGCGAGATGCCCCGCCGCGCGGATCGCGGCAAGGCATGCGCGCTTCCTAGAACCCTTCCAGCACGATCTTTCCCTGCGCCTTGCCGCTTTCAATGAAGGCATGGGCGCGCCGCAGGTTTTCCGCGTTGATCTTGCCGTAGTGCGCGCCGAGGGTGGTGCGCAATGTGCCTTCGTCGATCAGGCGGGCGGCCTGGTTCAGCAGTTCGTGCTGCGCGATCAAGTCGGGGGTGGCGTGCAGCGAACGCGCGAACATGAACTCCCAGTGCAGCGAAGCCGACTTGGACTTGAGCAGACGCACGTCGATGGCCGCGGGGTCGTCGATCAGGGCGATCTTGCCTTGCGGCGCGATCGCTTCGGCCATTTGCGCGAAGTGCTGGTCGGTCTGGGTCAGGCCGGCGATGTGGCTGACGTGCGGAAAACCGATGCGCTTGAGCTCGGCGGCCAGGGGCTGGCTATGGTCGATGACGTGATGCGCGCCCAGTTCGCGGACCCAGGCTTGCGTCTCCGGACGCGAGGCGGTGCCGATCACCGTCAGGCCGGTCAGTTGGCGCGCCAGTTGCACCAGGATGGATCCCACGCCGCCTGCGGCCCCGATGACCAGCAGGCTGCCCTGGCTGGGGGCGCTGTTGTCCAGCACGCGCAGGCGGTCGAACAGCAGCTCCCAGGCAGTGATGGTGGTCAGCGGCAGCGCGGCGGCCTGCGCGTAATCCAGGCTGGCGGGCATTCGGCCCACGATGCGCTCGTCCACCACGTGCAATTCGCTGTTGGCGCCGGGCCGGTTCAGCGCGCCCGCATACCAGACGCGGTCGCCCGGCTTGAACAGGCTGGCCTTGGCGCCGACCGCGCGCACGACGCCTGCGGCGTCCCAGCCTATGACCTCGGGCTGGCCTTCCTTGGGCTTGCGATTGGCGCGGATCTTCACGTCCACCGGGTTGACTGAAATCGCGCGGACTTCGACCAGCAGGTCGCGCTCGCCCGGCACGGGATCGGCGAGGGTGATGTCCTGCAGCGCCTCGGGATGGTCGGCGGGCAGGTTCTTGGAAAAGGCGATGGCTTTCATGGTTTCAGGCAAGGATCAGATGATGGAGCGGACGACGCCGCCGTCCACGCGCAGCGCGGCGCCATTGGTGGCCGAGGCTTGCGTCGAGCAGGTGTAGACGACCATATTGGCCACTTCTTCAACGGTGGCCAGGCGCCGCAGCAGTGAGGTGGGGCGGTGTTGGGCGATGAAGTCGCGTTCCATTTCGTCCTGGGTCACGCCTTGCTCCTTGGCCATTTCGGCGAAGAAGTCCGATACGCCCTCGGAGCGGGTGGGGCCGGGCAGTACGGCGTTGACGGTAACGCCGGTGCCGGCCGTCAGTTCAGCCAGCCCGCGAGACACGCCCAGCAAGGCGGTCTTGCTCACGCCGTAATGGATCATTTCGGCGGGAATCTGCACCGCGGATTCGCTGGAGATGAACACGATGCGACCCCAGCCGGCGGCCAGCATGCGAGGCAGGTAGTAGCGCGACAGGCGCACGCCGCTCATGACGTTGGTGTCCAGCATGTACTGCCAATCGTCGTCCGTGATTTCGGTGAAGGACTTGGGGGCGAAGTAGCCGGCGTTGTTGATCAGGATGTCCACGTCGGGATGCGCGGCGGAGATCGAAGCCGCGCCGTCGGCGGTGGCGAGATCGGCCTGCACGGTGCTGACGCGGGCGGCGGCAAACTGTTTGGCGAGGGAGGCGGCGGCCTGTGCCAATTTGTCGGCGTTACGGCCGTGCAGCACGACCTCGGCGCCGGCCTCGGCCAGACCCGCGGCGATGGCCAGGCCGATGCCGCCGGAAGATCCGGTGACCAGGGCCTTCTTGCCGTTTAGTTCGATTTTCATGGGGTGACTCCTTGCGTGTCGGGGGATGTGGGCATGATTACCCAGTCCAAACCAGGGAAAAAGCGGCTAGCATCGCAGTCAGTTTCAATAATTTTTTGAAAATGAGGCCGGCATGGTGCGGTTTGAGGACCTGAGAATTTTCATGGCGGCAGCCGCCCAAGGCAGCTTTTCCGCCGCCGCGCGCGAACTGGACCTGACGCCTGCGGTTGCCAGCGCCGCGCTCAAACGGCTGGAGCAAGCCCTGGACGCGCGCCTCTTCGTGCGTTCGACGCGCAGCCTCAGGCTGACCAGCGACGGCGAACGCTACCTGGAGCATGCCCGCTCGGCGCTGTCGGCCTTGGAAGCAGGCAGGAATGCCGTGGCGCGCAACAAGACGGACATCTCGGGCACGCTGTCCGTGTCGATCCCCTCGGACCTCGGCCGCCACGTGTTGCTGCCCTGGTTGGACGAATTCCAGGAACGCCATCCGCGCGTCAACTTCCAGGTGCGCATCAGTGACCGCCTGGCCGATCTGTACCGGCAACCGGTCGATATCGCCGTGCGCTATGGCACGCCGAACGACTCGGGACTGGTGGCCCTGCCGCTTGCCGAGCACAATCGCCGCGTCGTGTGCGCTTCGCCGGCCTACCTTGCGCGCCATGGCGTCCCCCGCGTGCCCGAGGACCTGCGGCGCCACAATTGCCTGTCGTTTGTGCTGGGCGAAACCTTGCATGACCGCTGGGCCTTTCTGCACCAGGGGACCGTCCTCAACGTACCGGTCAAGGGCGATCGAGTGGGCGACGACGGCGAACTGGTGCGCCGCTGGGCGCTGGCCGGCCACGGGCTGGCGTACAAATCGCGCTATGACGTGCTGGCCGACTTGCGGGCGGGCCGGCTCATCGAGGTCCTGGCCGACTATGAGTGCGAGCCTTCGCCGCTATACCTGCTCTGCGTGCACCGCATGCTGCTGTCGCCGGCGGTCAAGCGCCTGCGCGAGTTTCTGCATGAACGCTTCAAGGCATTCGAGGCAGGCCCTGCCGCGGGGCCGGACGTCAGGGCCTGACCGGGCCTCAATGTGCGTGGGCGGCGCGCTGATTCGCCGCGCGCGTGCGAGCGGCTTTCTTCGCCGCTGCGGAACGCCCCGCCGCGCCTTTGGTGGCGGCAGCCTTCTTGGCGGCGGCGGAGCGCGCGGCCGCGGTGCGTTTGGACGCGGATGCGCTGGCCTGGCGCGACAGCGCAGTGCGCGATGCGGGCTTGGTGCTTTCTTTCTTCAGGGCGGTGGTGGTGGCCTTGGCGCGTTTGGTCGACTTGGCATGCCCGTCCTCAGCCGCCTTGCTGTCCTGCTTGGCCTTGCGCTTCGTGGCTGCGCTGGCCTTCTTGGGGGTGGGCAGGTCGACGCCTGCCCGCCGCGCCTTGGACAGTCCGATCGCGATCGCCTGCTTGGTGGAGCGCACGCCGTGCTTGCCTTCGCGCACGTGTTCGATTTCCTCGCGCACGAACTCTCCGGCTTGCGTGGACGCGGACTTTCCTTGGCGTTTATCGCGCGCCGCTCGTTCCAGGGTTTTTCGTTCAGGCATGACGACACCTCCTTGCTTGCGTTGCGGGAACGGGTTCCGCCGCGCCGAGGCCGGTGCGACGGAACTCGTAACACCACTCTAGCGCCGTGAGCGTATGCTGTGTGTTCGAATGGATTGCCGGTCGTAAGCGCCGGAACACCTTGGCCAGGCCGACGATTCACGACTCACACCCTCAGCGGAGACGAGCTATGTCGAATCATGTCTACAAGCAAATCGAATTGGTGGGCTCTTCCACCAAATCCACCGATGACGCCATCTCCCAGGCCATCGCCCGCGCTTCCGAAACGCTGCGCAACCTGGATTGGTTCGAAGTCACCGAAGTGCGCGGCCATATCAAGGACGGCAAGGTGGCGTACTGGCAGGTCGGTTTGAAGATTGGCATGCGGCTGGAAGGCAACGAATGAGCTCTCTTGCTGCTTCTTTCTTGAGCACGCCATCCAAGTGACTGTCGGATAAGGGTTTTTCCAGCTTGTTATGCGACTGTTCAGAGGCTTGTCCACATTCGGTGGGGACAAGCTGGCCGCGCTTTTGCCCTTTGCAGTTTCTGCTCGGCATGACACCGTGGGTCCGCGGATAGTGAGCGTTTCTTGAGCGGGCCTTCCAAGTGCTTGGCCCGTAAGGGTTTTTGAACGCTACCCGCAGGCTGTCCTCAGGCTTATCCACATTTGCCGGGGACAACCCGCCACGTCTCGATACGGTGTTTGAGCCATTCTTGACCACCCCCTGCAGGCACTTGATATGCAAGGGAATTTCCAAGCTGCCCTCATACTGTCCTCATGCTTTTCCACAGAACGCGGGGACAAATGCACATGGCCGCAAGATTGCGGCGCGAGGTCGCGGGTTCATCCCGATTTCAGTGGATAAGTGCGACAAAAATCATCCAAAAGGATGATTGCGCATTTTTTGACCGCCCCTTGCAAGTGCTTGGCGGGACAGGAGATTTTGACTCTGCCCAAAGGCTGTCCTCAACCTTCTCCACAGTTGGCGGGGATAAGTGTGGGCCTCCACGCCGCGCCTTCGGCTTGCTGCCCTCGAGGGGGCTGGCCCACCTTGGGGCGGGCTGTGCATTCTTCCGGAGGCGCGAGTGACTATTTTGCGGTGGCGGCGCGGGCACGTCCAAAAAAAAAGCCCCCCGAACGTATCGGGGGGCTTGATCGCCCGGAGGTAGGCGGGCGATCTCTGCCGGCCGGGAGGAGCCCGTGCCGGCAGCGGCGGCGATCAGGCGTTGAACTTCTTGATCCAGTCCACGTAGCGGTCCACCCAGCCTTGCAGGAACTTGCGGGTGCCTTCGTTGGTGATGGTGTACTGGTCATCGATCAGGCCTTCCGTGTACTGCAGGAAGACCTCAGGCGTGGTCAGGACGTTGGCTCCTTCAGCTGCCAGGATATTGCGCAAGTGCTGCTGCATCAGCGCGGTGCCGGCGGCGCTGGGCGAGGTGCCGACGATGCCGGCGGCCTTGCCGGTCCAGGAGTTCTGGCCCCAGGGGCGCGAACCCCAGTCGATGGCGTTCTTGAGGGCAGCGGGCAAGGAGCGATTGTGCTCGGGCGAAACAAACAGGATGCCCTGGGCGTCGGCGATCTGCTGCTTGAGCTTGGCGGCGGGCGCGGGCAGGTTGTTCTCGTTGTCCTGGTTGTAGAGCGGCACATCGCCCAGGCTCACGTACTCGAACTTGAAGTCCGCGGGCACCAGCTTTTCCAGCGCGCGGGCCAGCCGCAGGTTGAACGAGGCAGCGCGCAGGCTTCCGACGAAAACGGCAATCTTGTAGGTGCTCATGGGGCGCAGGCTCCAAGGGTTGGACGGGAATGTCAGTGTAGACCTGTACGCAAGCCCGCTCAATGACGATCGCGCATATGTTTATTCAGCATCATGACGCGCTGATGTCGGCGGGCGCATCAACTCATCAGGCTGACGTGGGCGGCCACGACGCGCCACCCCTCGGGCGTGCGCATCCACGTCTGGCTTTGCCGTCCAGGGCGGTCGCTGCCGTCGCGCTGGAACTCCAGATTGGCGGTGGCGAAATCCTGGCCGTAGGTCGTGACGACCGTGCGCAGCACGCGGCGTGCCAGGCCTTGAGGCGAGCGCGCCGCGCGGAACGCGCGTATGGCTTCGTAGCCATAAAGGTTCTCGCCCGCGCCATAGCGCAGCGTGTGCGGGCTGTTCCAGAAAAGCGCGTCCAGCACCTCCACCTGATTGTTTACGAGGGCAGCCTCGTAGCGTTCGAGGGCGGCGGTGACTTCGGCCACCACGTCGGGAAGGTTGATATCCATGCCTGCTGCTCCGGTTGGCACCGTTGTGGTGCGGAATCTTTGGGAAATCACCAAGGTGGTGTATGGCGCGGTGCGGTGTGTCCGCTGCGATGAATGCTACGCCGGGGGACGCGCGGCGCCTGGTGGCTGGCATGCCGCTTGCTAGGGTTAACACTGCATAACAAGCTGCTTGCCGTCCCAGGAGTTCCGCCATGACCAGTTCCGCCGTTTCCGCCCCGGTCACCATGTTGGTCACCCGACACATCACACCCGAACGCTACGGCGATTTCCTGTCCTGGATGCGCCAGGGCGAAATCCTGGCAGCCGGGTTTCCCGGCTTTCTCGGGTCGGGCGTCCTGCAGCCGCCCGAGGGCGGCGACCAGTACCAGATCGTGCTGCGCTTTGCGGACGCCGCCAGCCTGGGCCGCTGGGAAAATTCCTTGCCGCGCCGCATGTGGCTGGAACGCGGAGCCGCGCTGGTGCGTGCCAGCCACGAACGCCGTGTCAGTGGCACCGACGATTGGTTCGCGCCCAGGGCGAGCGCGCCACCGCGCTGGAAGCAGGCCGTCAGCATCTGGCTCGCCTATTTTCCGGTGCTGCTGGTGTTTTCGATTCTGGCCAGCGAACCCCTGAGTCTTTTGCCGGTGTTCTGGCGCGTGCTGGTCACCAGCGTCGCGCTCACCCCCGTCATGGTGTTCATCTGCATGCCGCTGGTGTCCCGCATGCTGCATCGCTGGCTGCGCGCCGGTTGAGGCGGGCGCGCCCTCGTCAGGCTGCGCGCGCGCCACGGGCGGAGTACAGCCGGTGCAGCGTGATCTTGCGCACCGCGGCCTGGCTCCCCTGGATATGCGCGCTCAACAGTCCGACCGCGCGCGCCGCGTCCCCGGCCAGCGCGGCATCCAGTATCGCGGCGTGCTCTTCGTAGGTCTTGCCGATGCGCTCGGGCAGGGTGAAATCCAGGCGGCGCACGATGCGAATACGCTCGGTGGCCGCCCGATGCACGCGGGCGATCTCGGGATTGCCTCCCGCCGCGACCAGATCGATGTGGAAACGCTCGTCCAGGTCGGCCAGCCTTTCGCAATCACTGGAGCGTTCGCTTTCGTTCACCAACCAGATGTCGGCCAGCGGGCGCAGCGCGCGCTGCCGTTCAGCCGCATTGGCTGATACGCAGAGCGCTTGCACGGCGGCCGCTTCCAGGACGCTGCGCAGCTCGTAGAAGTGGTCCAGCGTGTTGAAGTCCAGCGGCTTGACCAGCCAGCCATTGCGCTGCCGCACTTCCAGGTAGCCCTCCCGCTCAAGGCGGAACAGCGCTTCGCGCACCGGAGTGCGGCTGACCTCCAGGCGGTCGGCGATCTCGGTCTCGGTGAAACGGTCTCCGGGCGCGAGGCGGAAGTCCAGGATGTCGCGCTTCAATGTGCCGTATGCGGTGTCGGCCAGCGTGCGCGGAATGTCGATGACGGCGAAGGCGGTTCCCATGTGTGGCCTCGGATCGGGGGGTTAAAGGGGGCGGGCGCGGGCGATGCCAGCGAGCTCCAGGGCTTGCGCGGCGCGCAGGCAATCGGCTTCGCGCCAAGGCGCGCCTATCAATTGCACGCCCAGCGGCAGGTGGTCGTCCTGTCCGGCTTCGGGCCAGACGGGGGCGGCGCAGACCGGCAGGCCGATGCATGACAACGGCTGCGTGAGGATGCCCATGCTGGCGCGCGCGGGCAGCTGCTGGCCGGCGAGCGTGAGCCAGTCGGAGCCGATGGGCGGGGCGGGCACCGGTGTGGCGGGAGCGATCAGCACGTCATAGCGCTCGAAAAGCGCCAAGGCCTCGCGGTAGACGCGGTGGCGTATGCGTTGCGCCTGTTGCGCCCATGCCGCGGGAACGAGGCTGCCCGCCACCAGCCGGTCGCGCGACAGCGGTTCGTAGTAGTCGTAGTGCGTGACGAGCCTGCGGCGGTGCAGGGCGCCGCCCTCCGCCGCCGTGATGACGAAGGCCGCGGCGCGAGCCTGTGCGGCACCCTGCAGTTCGACCACGGTCGAGGCGTCCAGCGCGCGCGCCGCGATCTCGACGGCTCGGCGCGCCTGAGGTCCGGCCCACTCGGAAAAGTAGCCGCCCAGCACCGCGACGCGCAGTCCGCGCGCGCCGTCCGCCAGGGTGGGTAGCACAGGGTCGGCAGCGCGCGGGGCGCAGGCCACGTCGTCCGCGTCTTCACCCTGCAACGCATCGTAGGCGGCGGCCAGATCGCTGGCGCTGGCAGCAAATGGACCCAGATGGTCCAGGCTGCCGACGAATGGGAACGAGCCCGCGCGTGACAGCCGGCCGAAGGTAGGCTTCAGGCCGAACACGCCACACAGCGAGGCAGGGACCCGGATCGAACCATTGGTGTCCGAGCCCAGCGTCAGCGGCACGAGGCCACCCGCGACGGCGGCGGCGCTGCCGCCTGATGAGCCGCCGGCGATGCGCGAGATGTCATGCGGATTGCGGCAGGCGCCGTAGTGGCTGTTTTCCGTGGTGAAGCCGTAGGCGTGCTCGTCCATGTTCAGCGCGCCCACCAGCACGGCGCCGGCCTCACGCATGCGCTGGACCAGCCGGGCGTCGCGCCTTGCGGCCGGGTTGGACGCATTGACGCGGCCGCCGGCCAGGGTGATTTCGTCGGCGATGTCGAACAGGTTCTTGACCGCGTAGGGGACGCCGGCCAGCGGCGGCAACGGCTCTCCACGGGCGCGGCGCGCATCGATGGCAGCCGCTTCCTGCCGCGCCCGGGTTTCCGTCAGCGCGGTGAAGCAGTTGTAGCGCGGGTCACGTTCGCGCACGCGCGCCAGCGTGGCGTCCAGCACCGCCATGGCGCTGCGTTCGCCAGCGCGGATCTGGCGCGCGATGTCCTGCGCGGGGCCGCTCACGGGCGGAACACCGAAGCTGATTCCAATTCCACGGACAGCGGCTCGTCCACGAAGCCGGCCGCGATATCGTGGATGCGCGTGAATTGCTGCACGACTTCGGCCGTTGCCTGCTCGCGCAGGGCATAGCCAGCCAGCGCCAGCGCGCTGCGTACGTATTGGTCGATGGTTTCCTGGGTCATGGCGGACTCTCCGGTACGGGGCTTACTTGCGTACTTCGCGCTGGAAGATCTCCAGGCTCAGTTTCTTCATCTGGATGAAGCTGGGCTCGGACAGCGTTTCCACTGTGCGGGGACGCGCGTCGCGGTAGTCCAGGATCTCTGCGACCCGCGTGGGGCGTTTGGTCAGCAGAAGCACCTGGTCCGCCAGGTAGACGGCTTCTTCCAGGTCATGCGACACCAGCAGCATGGTGGTGCCGGTCTGGATGAACACCTCCTGCAGTTTTTCGCGGATGAACAGCGTCATCTCGAAATCCAGCGCGGAGAAGGGCTCGTCCAGGAACAGCACTTCGGGCCCGGGGGCCAGCGCCCGCATGATCGACGCGGTCTGTTGCTGTCCGCCGGACAGCTCATAGGGATAGCGGTTCAGGTCGAATTTGACGTCGAATGAGGCAACCAGTTCTTCGACTCGCGCATCGACTTCACCTTTGCTGCGACCTTCCAGGCGTAGCGGATAGGCGATGTTGTCGATGGTGCGCAGCCACGGGAACATGGCTTCGCGGTAATTCTGGAAGACATAGCCTATCTTGGTCTGCGCCAGCGACTTGCCGTCGAACAGGATCTCGCCCGAGTCGATGGGAATCAGGCCGGCGATCATGTTGATCAAGGTGGATTTTCCGCAGCCGTTGGGACCGAACACCGAGACGATCTTGCCCTTGGGTATGTCAAGGTTGAAGTTCTCATACAAGGGCCAGCCCGCGAAGTACTTGGTCAGCCCGCGTATCGTGATGTGCGTGCCCAGCGGGCCGGGCGCGAACGGGGTGGCGGCAGGGTCGGGTGCGATGATGGGATTGATCACGGTAGACATCAGCGGCCGCTCCAGTGGACCACGCGCTTTTCCAGCACGAGAAAGAGAATATTCAGGACATAGCCCAGCGCGCCGGCGGCAAGAATGGCCGCATACATGTCGCGCACATTCAGCACCTGCTGCGCATTGATGATGCGATTGCCCAGGCCGCTGTCGGATCCGATGAACATCTCGGCCACGATCACGATGACCAGCGCCATCGACACCCCGCTGCGCAAGCCCACGAAAGTCGGCTGCAGGCTTTCCCAGATCAGCACGTCCTTGAAGATGCGCCAGCGCGACGCGCCCATGACGCGCGCCGCCATGACGCGCTGCTTGCGGGCGTTGATGACGCCGTAGGCGCTATTGAACAGAATCACCAGCACGGCCGCGAAGGCCGCGATGGCAATCTTGTTCATGTCGGTCACGCCGAAGATCATGAGGAACAGCGGAATCAGCGCGGAAGAGGGCGTGGAGCGGAAGAAGTCCACCAGGAACTCCACGCTGCGATAAGCCTTTTCGCTGCTGCCCAGCAGCACGCCCAGGGGCACGCCGATCACACCCGCGATCACGAAGGCTTGCAGCGTGCGGTTCAGCGACGCCAGGAAGTCCGCCAGCAGCGGGCCGCCGGCCATGCCCTTGGCCAGCGCCGCGATGGCCGCGCTGGGCGTGGGCAGAAGCACGGGGCTCACCAGTTGTAGTCGCACCACGAGGTCCCAGACCACGAACAGCGCCAATGGGCCGATGAGCGGCAGCAGCCGAGTCGTATCGAATTTGCGCGCAGGGCGCGCCGTGCCGGCGGGGCCGGCCGTCGTCGTTGCGGTTGCGGTCATGGCTCAGCCCTTGTAGAGCATGGTCGAGACGTCGACCTTCTGGGCGAAGACGCCCTTGTCGGCAAACAGGTCGAAGAACTTCTGGAAGTACTGGATGTCGCCGGGCGTGAACTCGTTGTAGAGCGTGTAGGCGGCCAGCGGCACTTCCTCGGTCATCGGCCCTTCGATGGCGGTGTAGCCCTTCAGGTAGGGGCGCGCTTCTTCGGGCTTGTTGCGGATCAGTTCGATGCCGCGCGCGTACGCGGCGATGAATTTCCGGCTTTCCTCGGGGTGTTTTTTCAGGAAGGCGGTCGTCAGGGACGCGGATCCGCCGAACCAGGGCGCCATCGGGTCGCCCAGCACGTATTTGGCGATGACCCCCGTTTCCAGGACGCGGGTGGTGCCGTTCAGCCTGCCTACCGTGCCCGTGGGCTCCAGCGTGTAGCAGGCATCCAACTGGCCGGCGGCAACCGCGGCGACGTGCTGGCTGATTGCCAACTCGACCACGGTTGCCCCGGTTGCGCCGGCGCGCTCCAGCACTGCTTTGGCCAGCGTGGCGTTCTGGATGCCGGGTCCAGATCCGACCTTTTTCCCCTTGAGGTCTGCGATGGATTTGATGGGACTGTCTTTCGCGACGATGAACTCGTCCAGCACATGCTTGGCATTGCTGGGGTTGGACGCAAAAATCTTGAACAGGCCGGGCGAGGCGATTTCGCCGATCGCCAGGTTGGCCGAGCCCGTGCCGTTGGCGCTGCCGTCCGCGCGGCCCGCCAGCATGGCTTCCATGACCTGCTGCGCTCCGGCGAACTTCAGCGGTTCGACATTCAGGCCAGCCTCCTTGAAGTAGCCTTTTTCCAGCGCCGCATAGAACGGCAGGCCGGCCGCCACGGGCCAGAAGCCGATGCGGATGACGGGTCCCGATTGCGCTCGCGCCAACGCCGGCGCGGCCAGCGTCGCGGCGCCCAGTGCGGCGCCCTGGATCAGTCGGCGGCGGGTGGCGTTGAAGGCATGGGGCGCGTTGCGGTAGATCATGTGGGACTCCTGGTGTGCAAGAAGGGGCGCTTGTAGACAAGCTGGCATACCAGGCATCAAGCAAAAGCCGTGCCAACCCTGTCGCGGGCCTCCCCGACTCCGGAAGAGGGCCGCGCCAGCCTCGCGCTGGTGCCACGCTTGAACCACTTTGGTGCACGCCGCACCATTGAAGGGGACACAACCAGGCGCGCGCCGTGCCTGCCTTTATGGCGGTAGCATGGGAGCGGATCGGAGCTTGGGGCTCCGGAGTTCTGAGTCCTTGCGCGATGCCTGGCCGCGTCGTACCGAGATGAATACGCGTTTTGTCGAAGCTTTCTTGTGGTCGGCGCGCCTGGGCAGTTTCCGGGCGGCGAGCGATCGCCTGCACATTACCCAGGCCGCCGTGGCCAATCGCATCGCCTCGCTGGAAGAGGACATAGGCGCGCGCCTGTTCGAGCGCGACGCCAAGGAACTCAGGCTGACCGCCACCGGCACCCGTCTGCTGGACTATGGCGAACGGCTGCTGGAGATCCGGCAGCAGATCCTGTCGCTGGGCAAGGGTGGCGACGAAGTCTTCGGGTTGGTGCGCATCGGAGCCATCGAAACCGTGGTGCATACCTGGCTTATCGGCTTTCTGACCAACCTGCGATCCACCTATCCGGGCATCGAGGTGCAGCTTACGTCCGAGACCACACGGGCGCTGCACCGGGGCTTGCGCGAAGGCGCGCTGGACATTGCGCTGCAGACGGACCTGCTGAACGACAGCGGCATCATCAGCACCGCCTGCCTGCCCATGGAGATGGGCTGGGTCGGGCCGGCAGGCGACGAAGAAACGCTGACGGCCCAACAACTGCTCAGCGAGCCGGTGCTGACCATGAGCCCTGGATCGCAGCCGCATGAAGCGCTCAAGGCCCTGTACCGGGAGGTCGGCATGCCGCAGGGCAAGGTGCATTGCGTCAGTTCGATTTCCGCGCTGGCGCGCCTGGTTCGCAGCGGCTTTGGCCGGGCGCTGGTGCCCTTGCCGCCCATCTACGAATACGTCGCGCGCGGCGAGGTGCAGATCATCCGCTGCGACATCCCGGTGCCGCCGCAGCTGCTGGTCGTGAGCTATCTGGAGAGCGCTGGATCCGATGCCATCAGGCTGGTGGCGGAACTTGCCAGCCGGGCTTCGGACCAGTTCACATCCTCGGTCACTGCGCCGCGATTGGGTTCGGCGCAATAGTGTTATCCCTAGGGCGGCTTTCAATAATTCTGTTGCCGCGCAGAAAAATTACTCGTTTGTCCGCCGCCCGCCCGCCGGCTGAAGATGGAGCCTTCCGCAATCGAAGGAATTCCCTGTCTTCAGCTCATGAGCACCCATACCGAATCCTCGCTTTCCTGCCCAGGCCTGCTGTTCGTCGCCACTGACGCCGATCCTGCCCACGAGGCCGATTTCAACCGCTGGTACGACCGCGAGCACGTGGAAGAGCGCGTGCGCATTCCAGGCTTCCTCTCCGGCGCGCGCTACCTCTCGCGGGAAGGCGGCCGCAAATACCTGGGCCTGTACCGCACCGAGTCGCTGGCGGCATTCACCACATCCGATTACCGCGCGGCTTTCGAGCGCCAAACCGCGTGGTCGGTGACCAATCTGGACCGGATGCGCAACCCGATGCGCCGCGTGTGCGCGGTGCGGGCCGTGACCGGCTTTGGCTCCGGCAGCGAAATCGTGGTGCTGCCGCTGCCGCAGGCGGACGACAGCGAGGCCCTGGTTGCCCGAGCCAGCGCGCTGGGCGCCGACCTGGCGCAAACGGACGGCTTCGTGCAGTCCTATCTGCTGGTGCCCGACGCCTCCCTCAGCACGCCGCTGCCGCGCGAGTCCACCGAAAACCGGGTGCTGGCGCCCCTGCTGGTGGTGGAGGCGAGCGCGGCGCAGGCCGCTCGCGCCCTGCGCGCCCAGGCCTGCGGCGCCTTCGGCGCCGATCCCTCGGGCGCCTGGCTGCTGGAACTGGGCTGGAAATTGACGGCGGCGGACCTGCGTTAAGCAGGCCGCGGCATCGCACCACATATCGTATTCAAGGGGAATTCCATGGCAGAAGAAACGCTGTACGGCGCCGCTGCGGTCAAGACCGCGGACGCGCCCAACAAGATGCGCAGACTGGCGCTGGCCAGTTCGGTTGGCACTACGCTGGAGTGGTATGACTTCACCATCTACAACCTGATGGCGGCGCTGGTATTCAACTCCATCTTCTTTCCCTCCTTCGATCCGCTGACGGGCACCATCCTGGCATTCTCGACATATGCCGTGGGCTACGTTTCGCGGCCGTTGGGCGGCTTTGTCTTCGGCCATCTGGGCGACCGGCTTGGGCGCAAGTTTGTGCTGGTTGCCACACTGGTCATCATGGGGATTTCGACGGGCCTGATGGGGCTTTTGCCGACCTATGCGACCTGGGGCGTGTGGGCGCCCGTGGCGCTGGTGGCCTTGCGCTTCGTGCAAGGCGTGGCGCTGGGCGGAGAATGGGCGGGCGCCGTGCTGCTGTCCATGGAGCACGGCAAGCCCGACCAGCGCGGGCGCAACGCTTCGTTTACGCAGATCGGTCCGTCCTGCGGCACGCTGATAGGTACCGGTTTCATCGCGGCGGTGTCCGCCTTCCTGAGCCCCGAGGATTTCCAGGCATGGGGCTGGCGCGTGCCGTTCGTCTCCAGCGTGGCGTTGGTGCTGTTCGGCCTGTGGCTGCGGCGCGGCGTCGAGGAAACACCCGTGTTCCTGGAAATGGAGCAAAAGCGCGAAACCGCCGCCACTCCCATCAAGGAAGTGCTGGGGCAGTATTGGCGGCAATTGCTGGTTGCGGGCGGTTCGCGCATCGGATCCGACGTGCTCTATGCGCTGGTGGTTGTATTCACGCTGACCTATGTGACGACGGTGCTGCATCTGTCCCGGCCCATGGCCCTGACCGCCACCATGCTGGGCGCCGCGCTGAACGCGATCGCGGTACCGCTGTGCGGACATCTGTCCGACAGGATCGGCCGGCGGCCGGTGTATCTGGCGGGGGCGGTGCTGGGCATGATCTGGGCCTTCGTCTTCTTCGTGCTGATGGACTCCGCGCATCCCATTGCCATCTGCGCGGCGGTCGTGGTGGGCCTGCTGATCCATGCGCTGATGTACGGCCCGCAGGCCGCGTTCATCACCGAGCAGTTCCCGGGCCGCGTGCGTTACGCCGGCTCGTCCCTGGCTTACACGCTGGCGGGCATCGTGGGCGGCGGGTTCGCGCCGCTGATCATCGCCAGCCTGTTCAAATCCTGGAATTCGACCATCGCCATCTCTCTGTATGTGGCGGCTGCGCTGCTCGTCACCGCGGTGGCGGTGCTGGCGGCGCGCGAGACGGCAAAGGCGCCCTTGCAGCGTTGAGGCATCGATGCCCGACCGCTGCCTGGATGGCGATCCGGGCGGCGGCAGGCGGCTCAGGCGAGGCTGCGATTGGCCAGCGGTGCGCCGGCGAGCCAGCGATTGAGGTTGTCGACGAACAGTCCGCGCACACGCGCGGCATTGCGGTCGGAAAAGCCGGCGCTGTGCGGCGTGACGATGACATTGGGCAGGTCCCACAGGGGCGACTCAGGCGGCAGCGGTTCGTGCTGGAATACGTCCAGAAAGGCGCCGCCCACGCGTCCTGCTCGCAGCGCCGCGATCAGTTCCGGTTCGTCGATCACGTGGCCTCGGGCCACATTCACCACCATGGCGTGGGCAGGCAGCGCGGCAAGCGCGTCACGGTCGATCAGGTTGCGCGTGGCCGGCGTGAGCGGGCAGGCCAGCACCAGCCAATCCGCCGCTGGCAGCAGCGACGCCAGCGCCCCGTAATCCACCGTATGGCGCGCCTGCGGCACGGGTGCGCCGCTATGACGCGCGACCGAGATATCCAGGCCGAGCGCACCCAGCAACGCGCCGATGCGCTGCCCGATGCCGCCCCAACCCACGATCACGGCATGCTGGCCGGCCAGATCCCGCGGCATGCGCGCATCCAGCAGCGGGCGCCAGGCGTGGACGCGCTGGTCCGAGGCCAGCGCCGGCAGGCTGCGCGCGAGCGCGAGCAGGCCGGCGATGGCGCTCTGGGCGACCACCGGGTCGCTTGCGCCTTGCGAGGTGGTGACCGCCACCCCGCGCGCGTGCAATGCCTGATAGATCTCGCGGTCGGCGCCGGCCGAGTGCACATGCACCCAGCGCAGCGCCGGCGCGTGGCGCATGGCCTCGTAATACAGCGCCGTGGACTCCTGGATTTCGAACTTGGTGGAATGGCCCGTTACGTCCCGCGAGATAAAGGCGGTTTCGGCCGTCATGGGCTGGCCCGCCACGGGGTGGATTAACGCATAGCGGCCGGCCGCCGGCGTGCGGTCCAGCGCGAGGCGCAGCGATGGCGCCTCGGCCGGCGAGCACAGGATGCTTGTGTCAGAGCTTCGTGTCATGGCGCGGCCGGTTCAATGGGCCTCGGGGGCAAACTTGCGCACCAGCACCGCCCATTTGTCGTGTTCGCGCTGGATGAACGCACCGAATTGCGCGGGCGAACCGCCAACCGGTTCAGCGCCTTCCCGCAGCATCTGTTCGTTTAACCCGGGCAGGGCGGCATTTACCTCGCGATTGACGACATCCACCACTTGTTGCGGCGTGCCCTTGGGAGCGAAGAAGCCGAACCAGGAACCGGCGTCGAAGCCCGGATAGCCGGATTCGGCGATGGTGGGAAGGTCGGGCAGGGTGGCGGAACGCTGCGAGGTGCTGACCGCAAGCGCCCGAAGTTTGCCGGCGCGGATATGTCCGATGACGGACGGAATGGTGGCGAACATGAAGTCGATGCGCCCGGCCAGCAAGTCGTTGACCGCGTCCGCGCCCTTGTAGGGCACGTGGGTGGCGTTGACTCCCAGCTCGTCCATCAGCATGTAGCTGGACAGATGCGAGGAGGTGCCCACGCCGGTCGAGCTGTAGTTGAGCTGCCGCGCGGTCTTGACGTACTTCAGGAATCCCTGGATGTCCTGGGCGGGAAAGGACGGGGGCACCACCAGCACATTGGGCACGGTGGCGATCTGCACCATCGGAACCAGGTCGGTCAGCGGGCTGTAGGGCAGTTTGTTCAATGAGGGGTTGACGGCGATGGGGCCCACGGAATTGACGATCAGGGTGTGGCCGTCGGCCGCGGCCCGCACGACATACTCGGTGCCGATGTTGCCGCCCGCGCCGGGCTTGTTCTCGACCACGAAGGGCTGGCCCAGCTTTTGGGTCAGGGTGTTGGTGACGCTGCGGGTCAGGGTGTCGGTGGTGCCGCCCGGCGAGAACGCGACGATGACTTTCACCGGCCGGTCGGGATAGTCCGCCGCCGCGGTCGGCGCCAGCGTACAGGCGCCCGCCAGCGCTGCGGAAGCGAGCAGGGCTCGTGCAGTGTTCATGATGTCTCCTCGCGTGGGCGTAGTCGAGTTTTCGATGGCGCCGTGCCGCCACGCCGGCCGGCGCCTGCAAAATCAGGCAACTCAGTCGCGATAGCTCGGATCCATCCGGTCGAGCTTGCGCAGCAGCGCGGGCCACTCCATCACGCCATATGGCCGCCGCGTGCCAGGTTGGTAGTTGTTCCAGGTGTCGTGCAGCACGGGCGCGGCGACGGCCCTGAGCGGCGACTCCGTGGCCATGGCAGCAAGCTGGGAACGGCATGCCAGTTCCAGGCGGTGCATCCAGTTGAAGGCCTCCCCCACGGTCCGGCCCACGGTCAGCGCCCCATGGTTGCGCAGGATGAGCGCTTCGCCCTGGCCCAGGTCTTCCAGCAGCGAGGCTTGTTCTTCGAGGCCGAGCACCACGCCCTGGTAGTCGTGGTAGCCGATCTTCAGGAAACGCATCGCCGTCTGGGTCAGGGGCAGCAGGCCGCATTCGAGCGAGGACACGGCCATCGACGCCCAGCTGTGCGTATGGATGACGCAATCCACTTCGTGGCGGTGGGCGTGCACCGCGCTGTGGATCACATAGCCTGCCTTGTTGATGCCGTAGTCCAGCTCGCCGAAATCAGGGCGGGCCAGGATGGTGCCGTCCACGTCCACCTTGATCAGGCTGGACGCCGTGATTTCCTCGTACATCATCCCGTAGGGGTTGATCAGGAAGGCGTTGTCTTCGTCCGGCACGCGCGCCGAGATATGGTTGGCCATCATGTCGGCCATGCCATAGAGCTCGACGAGCCGATAACAGGCCGCGAGGTCGATGCGGGCATTCCACTCCGCCTCGGAACACTGCGGACGCATGGAGGCAATGCGCAGGCGCCCCGGCGCTTGGGGATCAGGTCTCATTGGAATTCGTGCAGATCTGTCGCCGCTGCACCATGCCGCGGCATCCTGGCTGGCAATTTATCTGCGGTGGCGGGCAGGGCCTAGCCACTGTGCCGGCATGGGGGCATCACGAATCGAGAAGGGTTGCCCCCGGCCAGCCGCCGTTGCGCACGAGCGCGCGCATCACGTCCAGGAGCACCACCCGCGCGGCCAGCGCCGCCGGCGACAGCTCTTCGTCGTTGATGCAATAGACCAGGTTGCGCCGGAACAGGAACGGATCATCGATGGGGTGCATGCTCAGCAGCCCCGATTCCACGCGGGCCACTGCCGCGCCAGGCTGGATGGTCGCCAGGGGATTGGCCTGCACCAGGTCCATCAGCGTGGTCAGCCCATCGATCTCCACGCCGATCCATGGTTCCACGCCTGCTCGCTCGAAGGCGGCCTCCACCCACGCCCTCAGGCCGTGGGCCTTGCTTGTCACTGCCTGAGGCAGGCTGCCCAGCTGCGCAATGGTGACCGGTTCGCCATCCGCTAGCGGCACCATGCCGCGGCGCGCAAGCAGGAACAATCGCTCATCCAGCACCGGGATGGCGCTGCGTCCCTGTGTGCTGTCGTTCTGGAACAGCACGGCCAGATCTAGCCGCCGGCCCGTGAGCAGTTCCCCCAGGTTGCCGGACAATCCTTCGACCAGGTGCAGCCGCACATTCGGGTAGCGCTCGGCCATGGCCGCGTAGAACGGCCGGGCCAGCACCGAAGCGGTGGTGGGGGCGAAGCCGACACTGACCATGCCGGAGAGCCGCGCCTCGCGCGCTGCGGCCACCGCGTTTTCAGCGTGCCGCAGCGTCAGCTGCGCCTGCCGCAGGAATGCCGTGCCGGCGGGGGTGGGCACCACGCCGGTGGGCGTGCGCACCAGCAAACGCGTGGCCAGCTCGCTTTCCAGGCGGCTGATCTGCTGGCTGAGCGCCGAGGCGACCACTTCGAGCTCGCGCGCAGCGCGGCCGATGCTGCCCAGTTCTGCGACGCGGACGAAGTAGCGGAGTTGGCGAAGTTCCATGGCGGCAGGCTAGAGGCGGAAGAGGGGATAGTAGCTGCCGCAGGCGCGCGCGCGCCGTTTTGCCGGCCTCGGGAAAACCAGTCTGACGGTTCAAAGAAATGTCAGGTATCTGACTTTATTCTGAACACCAAACGAAAATTGTTTACACTCTCATCCTCAAAATTCGAGTATGAGCGGGCCGCCGCGGGGGCGGGTGCCGTTCGAGTTACGGGAGAAAGTCGATGCGCAAGTTGCTGTTGGGAGCGGTATTGGCCGCTGCGGTATTCGGGGGAACGGCCCAGGCCGCGGTCGAGCCCAAGGCCGTGGTGGCCACGTATTCGGATCTGGCGCTGGCCGGTTACGAAGACTCGCTGACCTCTGCCAAGGCATTGCGCACCGCCATCGACGCCTTGATCGCCAAGCCCAGCGCCGAAACGCTCAAGGCCGCGCGCGAGGCCTGGCTCGCAGCGCGCGTGCCCTACCAGCAGACCGAGGCTTACCGCTTCGGCAACCCCATCGTCGATGACTGGGAAGGCCGCGTCAACGCCTGGCCGCTGGACGAAGGCCTGATCGACTACGTGGACGCGTCCTACGGCACCGAGAACGACGAGAACGCCTATTACGCCGTCAACGTCATCGCCAACTCCAAGATCTCGGTGGGCGGCAAGACCGTCGACGTCAGCAAGATCACTCCCCAGCTGCTGTCCGAAGTCCTGCACGAGGCCGACGGCAACGAAGCCAACGTGGCCACGGGCTACCACGCCATCGAATTCCTGCTGTGGGGCCAGGATTTGAACGGCACCGGCCCGGCACCGGCGGACCGCAAGGGCACGCCGCAGGAGCGCCACGCCGGCAATCGTCCGCACACCGATTTCGATCCCAAGCACTGCACGGGCGGCCACTGCGAGCGCCGGGTCGAATTCCTGAAGGCCGTGACCGACCTGCTGGTGACCGACCTGGAAGAAATGGTCGGCAACTGGAAGAAGGACGGCGCTGCGCGCAAGGCTGTCGAGGAAGATCCGAAGGCTGGCCTGATCGCCATGCTGACCGGGCTGGGCAGCCTGTCCTACGGCGAGCTGGCCGGCGAACGCATGAAGCTGGGCCTGATGCTGCATGATCCGGAAGAAGAGCACGACTGCTTCTCCGACAACACCCACAACTCGCACTACTACGACCAGATCGGCATCCGCAACGTCTACCTGGGCAGCTATACGCGCATCGACGGCAAGACCGTTACGGGCGCCAGCCTGTCGGAACTGGTGAAGGCCCGCGATCCCAAGCTGGACGCCGAAGTGCGCGCCAAGCTGGACGCCACCGTGGCCGCCATGCAGGCGATGAAGACGCGCGCCGAAACGGTCGAGACCTACGACCAGATGATCTCGGACGGCAACAAGGAAGGCAACGCCGTGGTGCAGGCCGCCATCGACCGCCTGGTCGACCAGACCCGCAGCCTCGAACGCGTGATCGCCCTGCTGGACCTGGGCAAGGTCGCCATCGAAGGTTCCGACAGCCTGGACAAACCTGACGCCGTATTCAAGTGAAACTCGTTTTAGCCGCCGTACTGGCGGCGTCGGCCCACGCCGGCGCCGCCGCTGCTCCAACCGGGCGCGACGATCTTTCGCCCGAAGACAATAAGCGCGTGACCGCCATCACCGCGCCCACGCGGGACTTCTCGAAGGCCGAGACCTTCGAAACCATGCAGGCGGGGGCAGCCACCACCAACAAGCTCATCAATGCCGACATCTTTTCGCAGCCGTCGGCGAACATGAGCTTCGAGGGGCGTCAGGAGTTCCAGGTCGGCAACGGCCTGTTCCGCAAGGACTGGGTCTCGGCGCCCGCATCCACGCAAGCCTCGGACGGCCTGGGTCCGCTGTTCAACGCGCGGTCCTGCCAGGCCTGTCATACCAAGGACGGGCGCGGCACGGTGCCGGGTTTCGATCCCCTGGAGCGCACCGACGCGGTGGCGCTGTTGCTGCGCCTGGCGGTCCCGGAAGGGCCGGATCGCGGCCACCCGCGGCTTTCCGCAGGTGAAATCGCGGCTTTGCCCGAACCGGTCTATGGCGTGCAGCTGCAGAACTTTGCGGTGGCGGGCCTGCCCGCCGAAGGCCGCATGGAAATCGAGTACGCGCCGGTTCCCGTCGCGCTCAATAGCGGTGAAACCGTCACCCTGATGAAGCCCACGTACCGCATCGAGAACCTGGGTTACGGCCCGATGCGCGCGGACACCCAGATTTCGCCTCGGCTGGCGCCGCCCATGATCGGGCTGGGCCTGCTGGAAGCCATACACGAGGCCGACATCCTGGCCAACGTGGGCGCGGACAAGCGCGATGGCATCGTCGGCAAGGCCAACTGGGTCACCGACGTGCGCACTGGCGCGCGAGCTCTGGGCCGCTTCAACCTGAAGGCTGGCCAACCCACGGTCGAGCAGCAGAGCGCCGCCGCCTTCTCCAATGACATGGGGCTGTCGACGCCCTTGTTCCCCAAGCATTCCGGCGACTGCACGCCCGCGCAGAAGCAATGCCTGGACATGCCGCACGGCGCGCAGCCGCGTTTCGGCCCGGAAGAAGTGCCGGCCAAGCTGATGGACTTCGTCACCATCTATTCCACCAACCTGGCCGTGCCGCAGCGCCGCGATGCCGATGATGCGCGCGTGCTCGCCGGCAAGAAACTGTTCTACGAAGCCAATTGCGTCGCCTGCCACGTGCCCAAGTACGTCACCAGCCGCAACGCCAAGCAGCCTGAGCATCGCTTCCAGCTGATCTGGCCCTACACCGACATGCTGGTGCACGACATGGGCGACGACCTGGCCGATGGCGTGTCCGACGGACTGGCCAATGGACGCGAATGGCGCACGCCGCCGCTGTGGGGCATCGGCCTGACCAAGACCGTGAATCCCAACGCCACCTGGCTGCATGACGGACGCGCGCGCACCTTGTTGGAGGCCGTGCTGTGGCATGGCGGCGCAGGCAAGCCCGCGCGTGACCGCGTGGTGGCGATGACGCCGGAGGAACGCGCCGATCTCATCCGTTTCCTGGAGTCGCTGTGATGGCGGGATTTGCCAAGCATCTGTTGAAGTGGACGGCTGCCGCCGCGCTGATCGGGGCCGCGCCCTGGCCCGTTCTTGCTGCGCCGCCCGCCGATCTGGGCGAGCGCCTTGCGCGCGATTACGCCCGGCCCGCGATGGCCAGGATGGTCGACGCGGCGTCGGCCCTGGATGGCGCGCTGGGCGTCTGGTGCGCGCAGCCCGGCGCCGCCGACGCGGCACGTGTGAAGCAGGCGTTCGAAAACCTCGCTCTGGCCTGGTCCGGCGTCGAGTTCCTGCGCTTTGGCCCGCTGGTACAGGCCAACCGCTACGAGCGCCTGGCCTTCTGGCCCGATACGCGCGGCGTCATGCCCAAGCAGGTGCAATCGCTCATCGCCGCCAAGGATGATGCCTTGCTCCAGCCTGGCGCCCTGTCGGGACGCAGCGTGGCGGTGCAGGGCCTGCCAGCGCTGGAGTATGTCCTTTATGGCGAACCGGCCTTGCTGCGGCGCAACGGCGAACAGGATTTCGCCTACGCCTGCGGCTACGCCAAGGCTGTCGCGGCCAACGTCACGCAGATTTCGCGCGATGTGGCGCAGGCCTGGAGCGCCGAAGGCGATTTCGGTCGGCAGTTTGCGCAACCCAATGCCGGCAACGACCTGTACCGCGACCAGCAGGAGGTCGCGGCCGAGGCCATGAAGTCTCTGTCCACTGGACTGCAATTCGCGCGCGACGTGAAGATACTGCCGGTGTTGGGCGACACCCCGGAAGCAGCGCGGCCCAAGCGCGCTGCATTCTGGCGCAGCCAGTTGTCCACGCGCCTGCTGGCCGCCAACCTGGATGGCTTGCAGGCCTTCTATCAGGCGGGCGCCTATGCCCTGCCCGCGGGTGAGGCTTGGATGGCCGTGTCGGTGCGCGGCGAACTGGAGAGCGCGGCGCGCACGCTGCAGACTGTGCCGGTTCCGTTGGAGCAGGCGCTCGCGCAGGAAGAAGGGCGCCGGCTGTTGACCCTGGCGGCGTTGACCCTCAAGAACGCCAAGGCCATCGTCGACCAGGATCTGGCGCCGGCTCTGGGCGTGACGATCGGATTCAATGCGCTCGATGGCGATTGACCGGCGCCGCTTTCTGTCGCTTGCCGCCGCCATGGGCCTGGCGCCGGCAGCGGCGCTCGCGGCCGCGCCCAAGGACGGCGCAGTTCTGTACTTGAGCGCGCGCAAGCGCGGCGGGCGCGACGAAGCCGTGTTGCTGGACGAGACCGGACATGATCGGCTGGTGGTGCCGATGCCTGCGCGCGGACACAGCTTCGCGATCGACTCCGCCAGCGGACGCGCCGTGGTCTTTGGTCGTCAACCTGGCTTTTTCGCGCTGGCATTTTCCCTGGACGGGGGCGAGCCCCAAGCGCTGCCCATGCATGAGGAACGCCATTTCTTCGGCCATGGCGCCTATCTGGAAGGTGGCCGGCTGCTGGCCGCCACGGAAAACGATTTTGAGGCGGGCCGGGGCGTGCTGGGGGTTTATGACGCTTCGCCCGGCGCTGCGTACCGCCGCATCGGAGAGTTCGATACCGGCGGCATCGGACCGCACGAGGTCGTGCTGATGCCTGACGGCAAGACACTCTGCGTCGCCAACGGCGGCATCCTGACGCATCCCGACTACGGCAAGCTGGAACTCAATCTGGACACCATGCGGCCCTCGCTGGCGTACATCGACGCGGCCAGCGGAGAACTGCTGGAGAAGGTCGAGCTGGAGCCGGCCTTGCACCGCCTTTCGATCCGCCATCTGGCGTTGGCCGCGGACGGCTGTATCTGGTTCGGCTGCCAATACATGGGTCCGGCGGCCGACCGTCCCGCCTTGGTCGGGCGTCACCGGCGCGGCGCGCGGCTTGAACTCTTCGAGGGTCCCGCTCAGACGCTGCGCCAGATGCGCAACTACGTCGGCTCGGTGGCGGTGGATGCTGCCGGCGCCGTGGTGGCGACGTCTAGTCCGGTGGGCGGGCAAGTAATGTATTGGGACGCGGCCAACGGCCGGTGCCTCGGTACCACTGCCTTGGCCGACGGTTGCGGCGTGGCGCCGGCGGCCGATGCCGGTTTCCTGCTGAGCAGTGGCCTGGGCGCCATGTTGCGCGCCGACGCGACGGGGGCGGAGACGCCCGTGCTGGCGCCGTCGCGCGAGGTGTCGTGGGACAACCATTTCCGCAAAGTGCCCGCGCAGGCCTGATCCTTTTCGCTTACAAAGCTTGACACAACAGGGCCGCAACGCGGCCCTGATCGCAAGCGTCATCTGATAAAGTTTTCGGCTGTTTTTTTCAGGCCGCCAGGCGCCCGTCGCGGGGCCGCCGCGCGGCCTCAACTTTTGCGCAGGAGTATCCATGGAAGAAGCCTTGAAAGAATTTAGCGCCTGGGCTCCCAGGCTGGTGGACCTGGGCCTCAATCTGCTTATCGCCTTGCTGATCCTCATCATCGGCTGGTGGGTGTCGTCCCTGCTGGGCAGCTGGGTGCGCCGCGCGGCCACGCGTTCCAGCAAGATCGATCCCACCATCGTGCCCATGTTCTACAGCACCGTGGTCTGGACGGTGCGCATCTTCACGGTGATCGCGGTGCTCGCGCGCTTCGGCGTGCAGACGGCCAGCCTGATCGCCGTGCTGGGCGCGGCCGGCCTGGCCGTGGGTCTGGCTCTGCAAGGCACGTTGCAGAACATCGCCGCAGGTATCATGCTCCTCATCCTGCGCCCCATACGCGCGGGCGAGTACGTGGCGCTGAGCACGGGCGTGGACGGCACGGTGGAAGAGGTCGGCCTGTTCCTGACGCGCCTGGTTCAGGTCGACGGCATTCACCTGACCCTGCCCAACAGCACGGTGTGGAATGCCACCATCACCAACTACAGCCGCAACAAGACGCGCCGCCTGGATATTCCCGTGCCGGTGCGCTATGGCGACGACCTGGAGGTGGTGGTGGCCAAGCTGCGCGCCATCGTGGATGCGCGCCCCGAAACGCTGAAAGACCCCGAGCCGCTGGTCAAGGTGGTCGACTACAAGGAAAACGGCGTGGTCGTGAACGTGCGCGTGTGGACCGAGGCGGCCAAGTATTGGGACCTGCGCTGGGGCTTGTACCAGGACATCCGCAAGTCGCTGGAGGACGCGGGCTTCCAGCCGCCGATTCCGATGCGCGAGATCCAGAACGCGAAGACGGGAGCGGCTGCCTGAAGCTGGTTTTTTCTCGCAGGAACGGAAACGGGCGCCCAGGGCGCCCGTTTTTTTTTACTGCTGCCAAAAGCGCTACGCCTGCATGGACAGGCGCGCCAGTTCGGTCTTGATCCAGCCGGCGATTTCGCGCTGCCGTTGGGCCGGCATGCGGTCGATAATGGCCGTCACGCTGACCGCCAGGATCGGCGCGCCCTGGGAATCCAGCAGCGCGCAGCCCACGCCGAGCGCACCGCGCACCGCGTGATTGCCCACAACGGAATAGCCGCGGGCGCGGGTGTTTTCGATCAGGCGGTACATTTCCTGTGGCGTCATGCCGCCGTACTCGTCCAGCCGGCCGGAGTTGCGCTCGACGATGCCGCGCGCGACGTCGTCGGGGAGGGCGGCCAGCAGGGCCATGCCGCCGGATCCCACGCCCAGCGGCTGGCGCTTGCCCGCATAGGTGGCCAGGATCTGCACGGGATAGCTGCCGATCTCGCGATGCAGGCTGATGGAATCGTCCTCTTCGCGCACTACCAGGAATACCGCGTCGCCGGTACGGTCGGCCAGGCGGCGCAACACGGGCAGCAACTGGCGCACGCGCGGGTCGCGCGAACGCGTGTCCGGGTCCACCGCCAGTTGGGCGCGGTACTTCTTGGTGCCCGTCACGGCCAGCACCAGCCCAGCGTCGAGCAGGGCGGCCAGCAGGCGGTAAATGGTGGGACGCTGTATGCCCGTCAGGCGGGCAATGTCGGTCACGCTCAGGCCGTCAGGGCCCTGGTCCCGCAGGGCTGCCAATACCGCCAATCCGCGCCGCAGTGTGCGTGGACCCGCAGCCGCGGCGTCGCTATCTTGCATGAAAATCTCTGAAAACTCGGGTTATTACGGAATATTCAAGGGAAAACCACTGTCCGTGCTGTGGACTCTACCTTGATGTGGTGCCTGTGTATAGCTCAGAATGCAGCATCGAACAATTCAAATCGTCCATTCAATGGACAGTACCCGCACGGAGACACTATGACTACAGGTCAAAAGCCTGGACTGCGGCGCATCGCCGCCACCCTTCTGGCTACCGCCGCAAGCGCATTCGCCCTGGGCTCCGCCCATGCCGCCTACCCCGACAAGCCCGTCCGTATCGTGGTCGGTTTTTCCGCGGGTGGCACCACCGACGTGATTGCTCGCATCATGGCCAAGGAACTGACCGAGAGCCTCGGCCAGTCCTTCGTGGTCGAGAACAAGCCGGGCGCCGGCAGCAATATCGCCACCGACCAGGTAAAGCGCGCAGACCCCGACGGTTACACGCTGCTGTTCGTGGCCGTGACCAGCGCCATCAACCAGACGCTGTACAAGAATGTCAACTTTGACCTGACCAAGGACTTTACGCCCGTGGCCCTGGGCGCCAAGGTGCCGAACATCCTGGTGGTGAACCCCCAAGTGCCCGTGAAGACGGTGCAGGAATTGGTGGACTACGCCAAGAAGAATCCCGGCAAGCTGGCGTTCGCGTCGTCCGGCAGCGGCACCTCCATCCACATGGCGGGCGAGCTCTTCAAGATGAGGACCGGCATCGACGTGCTGCACGTCCCGTACAAAGGCAGCGCGCCGGCCGTGACCGACCTGATCGGTGGCCAGGTGCAATTCATGTTCGACAACATGCCCTCGTCCTGGCCGCACGTGCAATCGGGCAAGCTGCGCGCCCTGGCTGTGACGACCAAGGAACGCTCCAAGAGCGCCCCGGATCTGCCCACGATGCAGGAAGCGGGTTTTGCCGATTTCGACGTGTCTTCCTGGTTCGGCATGATCGCGCCGGCCGGCACGCCGCCCGAGGTCGTGAACAAGCTCAATGCAGCCATGGTCAAGGCGCTGGACAAGCCCGAAGTGCAGAAAAGCTTCGAGAGCCTGGGTGCGGTGGGCGTCAAGACGACGCCGGCCGAATTCGGCCAGTTCATCAAGTCGGAAGTCGAAGGCTGGGCCCCCGTGGTCAAGGCCTCGGGCGCCAAGGTGGACTGATTTTCGATTTCCGGGCGGCGAGCCGCCCGGCAAACCTTGCAGGGGACAGGCGCGAGCCTGCCCCTATTTTTTTGTTCCGTCGTTGCGGCGCGCGGTGGCCAGCATGGCGGTGCAGACGCCACGCATCATGTCCACTTCGTCGCGGCTCAAGGCATGGCGGGAGAACAGATGGCGCATGCGCGGCATCAGCTTCTTGGGGTGCGCCGGATCCAGGAACTGCACGCCGATCAGTGCTTCTTCCCAGTGCGCCAGGAAGGCCTGGACGGCTTCGCTGGAGGCCGGGGCCGCGCCGCGCGGCGCTTCTTGCGCGGTGGAGGCGGGCAGCAGCGCCGCGCCCTGGTCCACCAGCAGTGCGTAGCGCAGCTCCCAGGCAGCCAGTTGCAGCGCCTGGGCCACGTTCAGCGAGCTGTATTCGGGATTGGCCGGGATGTGGCAGATACGGTGACACAGCGCGATCTGGGCGTTGGTGAGCCCGGCGCGTTCCGTGCCCAGCACCACGGCGGCCACGCCCTCGGCGGTTTCGCCCAGGTGGACGCGGGCCAGGTCGGCGGCCTGGCGGATATCGCAGGGCGGCGGGCCCAGGTCGCGCACGCGGGCGGTCAACGCGAAAGCCATGGTGACGGGCGCCAGCGCCTCTTCCAAAGTAGCGTGGATCCGGGCATTTTCCAGCACGTCCAACGCGCCGCTGGCCAGCGCCACGGCCTCCGGTTGGCTTGTTACATCTGGAAATTTGGGCTCGACCAGGACCAGTTCGGAGAATCCCATCGTCTTGATGGCGCGGGCCGCCGAACCCACGTTTCCGGGGTGGCTGGGGTTCACCATGATGAACCGAACACGTGAAAATGCTTGAGTCATTTAAAATGGCACGTTTGGCTTAGTGCCTTCCTGGTTTTTTGGGTCGATTTCCCCGGTTGGGGAGCGGCGGACCGGGGGGCGGCAAGCGGCCTACCATCAAGCCAACTCATCGCATTCGTACGGAATTTTATGCACCCGATGCTCAACATCGCCATCAAGGCGGCCCGGCGTGCCGGCACCATTATCAACCGTGCCAGCATGGATTTGGAACGACTCAGCGTGGCTCGCAAGGGGCCGCGGGATTATGTCACGGAAGTCGATCGCGCCGCCGAGGAGTCGATCGTCGAGACGCTGCGCGCCGCGTACCCGGACCACGCCGTCCTGGGCGAGGAATTCGGCCTGCAAGGCCCCGACCAGGCTGAATTCCAGTGGATCATCGATCCCCTGGACGGCACCACGAACTTCATCCATGGCCTGCCCAACTACGCCGTGTCCATTGCGTTGACGCAGCGCGGCCAGGTCACGCAGGCGGTCATCTATGACCCCACCCGCAATGAACTCTTCACGGCCAGCCGCGGCAGCGGCACGTTCCTGAACGACCGCCGCGTGCGCGTGTCGGGCCGCACCCGCTACCACGAGGCCCTGCTGGGCGCCCATTGGCCCAATTCCGGCGACCCGGAGCAAGGCTCCGCGCGTTTTCGCCAGATGGCCGAAGGCAGCACTGGCGTACGCCGCCTGGGTTCCACGGTGCTGGATCTGGCCTACGTGGCGTGCGGCCGCCTGGACGGCTTCTGCGGCGTTGGCCTGAAGTCCTGGGACCTGGCTGCGGGCAGCCTGATGGTGCTGGAGGCTGGCGGCCTGGTCGCGGACTTCGACGGCGAGCAAGGCTGGATGGACACCGGCAATGTGCTGGCCGCCAGCCCGAAGATCTTCACGCAGATGCTGTCTTCGTTGAACCCGCCTTCGGCGGCCTGAAGCGGGGCGCCTCCGCCATAAGGAAACACCGGCCCCGGGGGCCGGTTTTTTCATGGGCGGCCGCTGCGCATGGGCTTGATCCCGAAGACTGAACGCGGCGCGATTGATGTCCATCAATGGCACTGCGCCGGTGCGGCTCTAGACTTGTGGGTGGCGGCGGCGCAGGCATTTGCCTCGCGTGTATGAAGGCCGCGACGTTTACGGAGAAGTTCCCATGCTGGCAAAAGCCACCCTAGCCATCACCCTGTCCGCAGCCAGCCTGCCCGTGTTTGCCGCCCAGTGCGAGGCGACCATCGAGAGTAACGACGCCATGCAGTACAACGTGAGCGAGATGGTCGTCGACAAGAGCTGCAAGCAATTCACCGTGCATCTCAAGCACGTCGGCAAGTTGCCCAAGACCGCCATGGGCCACAACTGGGTGCTCACCAAGGACGCCGACAAGACCGCGGTGGCCACCGAGGGCATGACTGCGGGTCCGGCGCAGGACTACGTGAAGGCGGGCGATACCCGCGTCATCGCGCATACCAAGGTCATTGGGGGCGGTGAGTCCGATTCCGTGACTTTCGACGTTTCCAAGCTGACTCCCGGCGAGGCCTATGCCTACTTCTGCTCTTTCCCGGGCCACTGGGCCGTGATGAAGGGCACGCTCAAGCTCGGCAGCTGATCCTCCTCCGCGCAAAAACCGGCTCCAGGCCGGTTTTTTTTGCTTTGCGAGATCCGTCCAGGCCCGCAATGCCCGGGTTCCCAAGGCTTAAACCCCGTGTACATCAGGCATACGGAGGGGGCGCGTCACCGGCGTGTCACGGATTTTCCATGTACGATTACCGGTCGTGTAACTTCTGGAGCTCCTGATGGAGTGGCTGCTGGACCCCACTGCGTGGGTCGGCTTGCTTACCCTGGTCATCCTTGAGATCGTCCTGGGGATCGATAACCTGATTTTCATCGCCATCCTGGCGGACAAGCTGCCCCCTGCGCAACGCGACCGCGCGCGCATCATGGGCCTGAGCCTGGCGCTCATCATGCGTCTTGGCCTCTTGTCGGTCATGTCATGGCTGGTCACGCTGACCACCCCCCTGTTTTCCATCGGCCCGCTATCGTTCTCGGGCCGCGACCTGATCCTGATGATCGGCGGCCTGTTCCTGCTGTTCAAGGGCACCATGGAACTGCACGAGCGCCTGGAGGGCTCCCAGCACGGCGGCTCGTCGGGCCCGCGCGTGTATGCCAGCTTCTGGGTGATCGTGACGCAGATCGTGGTGCTGGATGCGGTGTTCTCGCTGGACTCCGTCATCACCGCGGTAGGCATGGTGGACCATCTGGCCATCATGATGATCGCCGTCGTCATCGCCATCGGCATCATGCTGCTGGCGTCCAAGCCGCTGACGCGCTTCGTCAATGCCCACCCCACGGTAGTGGTGCTGTGCCTTGGCTTCCTCCTCATGATCGGCTTTTCGCTGCTGGCGGAGGCCTTCGGCTTCAAGGTGCCCAAGGGCTATCTGTATGCCGCCATCGGCTTCTCGGTCGCCATCGAGGCGCTCAACCAGGTGGCGCGCCGCAACCTGCTCAAGCTGGATGCGCGCCGCCCCATGCGCGAGCGCACCGCCTCCGCCGTGTTGCGCATGCTGGGCAAGCGGCCGCCAGCGGACGAGCCCGACCTGCCCAGCGCGGACGGTCCGGCCATTCCCGCCTTCGGGGTCGAGGAACGCAATATGGTCAGCGGCGTGCTGACGCTGGCCGAACGTTCCATCCGCTCGATCATGACGCCGCGCACGGACGTCTCCTGGATCAATATCGACGACGACCCGGAAACCATCCGTCACCAGCTGACCGAAGCGCCGCACAGCTTTTTCCCCGTGTGCAGGGGGTCGCTGGACGAGGTGCTGGGCATTGGCCGCGCCAAGGACCTGGTGGCGGACCTCATCACCGAGGGCAGGGTGCGTCGCAACCGCCTGCGCGACCCCATTATCGTGCATGAGTCCATCGGCATCCTGCGCCTCATGGACACGCTCAAGCGCTCGCGCGGCCAGCTGGTGCTGGTGGCGGACGAGTTCGGGGCGATCGAAGGCCTGGTGACGCCCATCGACGTCTTCGAGGCGATCGCCGGCGAATTCCCCGACGAGGACGAACTGCCAGACATCGTCGCCGACGGCGAGAACACCTGGAAAATCGACGGTGCGGCCGACCTGCACCATGTCGAGCAAGTGCTGGAAACCGAGGGCCTGGTCGATGACGCCCAGGATTTTTCAACCCTGGCGGGATATCTGCTGTCGCGCTTCGGGCACTTGCCCAAGCCGGGCGACGTCTGCGAGTACGAAATTCATCACGAGCATTTCCGCTTTGAAGTCCTGGAAATGGACGGCCGCCGCATCGCGCTGGTGCGCGTGGAGAAGCGGCCGCAGGAAATGCTCGCCGACGACGAATCCCTAGCCAACGATTAACTGGAACCGACCTGCCATCGTGACCGAAAACACTCTATATCTGTTCAAAGCTTTCGTCCTGGGCATCATTGAGGGCCTGACGGAGTTCATTCCCGTGTCCAGCACTGGGCACCTCATCCTGGTGGGCGACTGGATCAATTTCCAGTCCAGCCAGGGCAAGGTCTTCGAAGTGGTGATCCAGCTGGGGTCCATCCTGGCGGTGATGTGGGTGTTCCGCGCGCGCCTGCTGACGCTGATCCGCGGCACGCTGACCGGCGTGCCCAGCGAGGTGGCCTTCACCCGCAACCTGATCATTGCCTTCTTGCCCGCAGCCGTCATCGGCGCGATCTTCATCAAGGCCATCAAGGGCATCTTCTACCATCCCGCCGTGGTGGTCGTGACGCTGGTGCTGGGCGGCCTGATCATGCTTTACGTGGAACGCAAGACCCACCATACGCCGGGCGACGTGCCCGGCGCGGCGGACGATACGGCTTCCGACGAGCGCGCCACGGCTCGCACGCTGGAGCAGATTTCCTGGAAGCAGGCATTGGGCGTGGGCGTGGCGCAATGCCTGGCCATGATCCCTGGCACCTCGCGTTCGGGCGCCACCATCATCGGCGGCATGATTGCGGGCATCCAGCGCAAGACGGCCACCGAGTTCTCGTTCTTCCTCGCCATGCCCACCATGCTGGGCGCGGCGGTCTACGACATGTACAAGAACTTCGACGTGCTCACCCAGCACGACCTGTCGGGCATCGCGGTGGGCTTTATTGCCGCCTTCCTGAGCGCGATGGTCGTGGTGCGCGCCGTGCTGCGCTTTGTCGCCAACCACACCTATCGCGTGTTTGCGTGGTACCGGATCGTGTTCGGCGGCGTGGTCGCGGCCTGGATCTTTACCCGCTGAGCCGGCTGGCGCTTGTTGCCAGCACCAATGACAAGGGCCGCAAATGCGGCCCTTGTCGTTTTCGGTCATGCGGTGGAGCGCGGGGGCGCTACGCTTCCGTTTCCAGGTCGTAGAACTGCAGGCCGTCGCGGTCGATGACCAGCCAGCCGCCGCGGGCGGGCGAGACGTGGTCGCAGTCCCAGTCGGGCAGCACCCAGCGTTCACGCTTCTTGCCATCCACTTCCAGCACGTGGCGGGCCGGGCGATGGGTATGGCCATGCACCAGGACGCGTACGCCGGTCTCGCGGAAGACCGATACGATGGCGGCGGCGTTGACGTCCATGATTTCCATGGACTTCATCTGGTTGGCCGCCTGGCTTTCGCCCCGGGCCTGCTGTGCCATGGCCAGCCGTTCGGGGATCGTCTTGGACAGGAACTCAGCCTGCCAGCGGGGATCGCGGACCATCTTGCGGAATTGCTGGTAGGCGGCGTCGTCCGTACAGAACTCGTCGCCGTGGGTCAGCAAGACCTGGCCGTAATCCGTTTCCAGCAGCGCCGGCTCGGGCAGCAGCTTGGCGCCCAGGGCCTGGGCCAACTCTTCCCCAATGAGGAAGTCGCGGTTGCCGCGGCCCAGCCACACCGGAATGCGGCTGGCGGTGTCGCGCAGCGCCGTCAGCGCCGTGGCGAGCCACGGCGGCGCGGCGCGGATCACATCGTCGCCGATCCAGGCATCGAAGATGTCGCCCGGCAGCAGCAGGGCGCCGGCTTCCTCCCGCGCGGCCTCCAGGAAGGCCAGGAAGGCCTCCGAGGTGGCCGGCGTGGCCGGCCCCAGATGCAGGTCGGACGCCAGCCAGATGGGGCCGGACAGGGCGATCTTATTCAAGAACTTCGGCCTTCTCGATGATCACGTCGTCGTTGGGGACGTTCTGGTGGAAGCCCTTGTTGCCGGTCTTCACGCCCTTGATCTTGTCGACCACGTCCGTGCCTTCGGTCACGGTGCCGAACACGGCATAGCCCCAGCCGTTGGGCGTGGGCGCGGTGAAGTTCAGGAAGTCGTTGTTGGAGACGTTGATGAAGAACTGCGCCGTGGCCGAGTGCGGATCGCTGGTGCGGGCCATGGCCAGGGTGTACTTGTCGTTCTTCAGGCCGTTGTTGGCTTCGTTTTCGATCGGAGCATGGGTCTGCTTCTGCTTCATGCCGGGTTCGAAGCCGCCGCCCTGGATCATGAAGCCATCGATCACGCGGTGAAACACCGTGCCGTTGTAGAAGCCTTCCTTGACGTAGGTCAGGAAATTCTCGACGGTCTTGGGAGCCTTGGCGGCATCCAGCGTGATGACCATGTCGCCTTGGTTCGTTTGGAGCTTGACGCGGGGGTTGGTGCTCATGGCTTTTGTGCCTTCAGAGGTGGAGGTGGAGGAATTGGCCGCGGGGGCGGCGCTGACGAGCGCTGGGGCGAATGCAGCCAGCGCGAACGAGCACGCCGTCAGGCGCAGCAGGTGTAGGGGGGAGTAGCGGGACATCATTTGCCGTGTTTATCCTTCAGCATGGTTTCGACTTCGCGGACCTTGTCCTGCATACCGGGCACGCCATCGCGGGCGGCCTTCTTGTAGGTGTTCAAGGCCTGCAGAAGTTGCAGGTCGCCCATATTGGCGCGGGCGGCGGCATAGTTGGGGTCGGCGCGCAGGGCCATCGAGAGCGCATCTTGCGCCCGGTCGAGTTCGCCCCGGGCAGCATATAGAGCCGCCAGGTTGTTCCAAGGTTCCGGCAATTCCGGAAAGCGGTTGGTCATCTCGGTGTAGACGTCGATGGCCTCGTTGCTGCGGTTCAGGGCTGCCAGCGCGCGCGCGTGCTGGAACATCAGCTGCACGTCGGTGCCCCGCTGGTCCTTGATCTGCTCCTGGCGCTTTTCGATCATGGCGAGCGCTTCTTCGTTGTCGCCGCGATTCAGCAGGCGCTCGATGTGCGTCGTGATCTGCGACGGCGAGGGCGTCAGGCGCGTGTCGACGCTGGGCTGGGCCGCTTCCAGCAATTTGGCCAGGCTGTCCCAGCCGCCTTCGGGCGGAATGGGATCCAGGGTGGTGCGGTTGGCGTTGGGATTCGTTCCACCGCCGCCCGCCATCGACTGGGCCAGAGCGGCTCCAACCGGCGCGCCCGCAAGGGCCAGGGCGAGCAGGGCGACGCGAAAGCGCGGCTTGATAGTCACTTGGGCATCCGTTAAAAGTCGTGGCAGGTCGACGCTCACGCGCGCGACCGGGCCGCTTGCTATACTTGACGACCGCCATTTTAGCCCCGGTTGGGTTTTGGCTCGACATTGGGGACGAACCCCGGCGATTCGTTCATCAGGGCGGGTTTGAAATCCGGCTCGAGCCCGACTTCAAAGCCGGATTCGAACTGCGGGGCTCGGAATGGTCCGCGCCAGTGAGATTATGGCTCGGGGCCGCAATGCGGGATCGATAGCGGACCCGGCGGTACACGTCGAAGGTATTGTCCTTCGGCAACAACTTTCCGTAACCGCCACGGAAAACTTGGATAAAGTCTATAAGCGCCATGCTGCAAATCTACAACACGTTGTCGCGTACCAAAGAACCGTTCAAGCCGGCCCAGGCCGGTCAGGTGCGCATGTACGTGTGTGGCATGACCGTCTATGACTTCTGCCACCTGGGCCATGCCCGCATGCTGGTGTCCTTCGACATCGTGCAGCGCTGGCTGCGCGCCAGCGGCCTGGCGGTGGACTATGTGCGCAACATCACGGATATCGACGACAAGATCATCCGCCGCGCCGTCGAGACCAACCGCCGCCTCGGCGAAGTCACCGAGTTCTACATCGACGCCATGCACGCCGACGAGCGCGCCCTGGGCGTCCAGTCGCCGGACCGCGAGCCGCGCGCGACCGAGTATGTCGGCGAGATGCTGGACATCATCGGCAAGCTCGAGCAGAACGGCCTGGCCTACCAGGCCGATGATGGCGACGTGAACTACTCCGTCCGCGGCTTCCCGGGATACGGCAAGCTGTCCGGCAAGACGCTGGACGACCTGCGCGCCGGCGAGCGCGTGGCGGTGGGTTCGGCCAAGCGCGATCCGCTGGATTTCGTGCTGTGGAAGTCCGCCAAGGCGGACGAGCCGGACGACACCAAGTGGGAATCGCCCTATGGCCTGGGCCGTCCGGGCTGGCATATCGAGTGCTCGGCCATGAGCAAGTCGCTGCTGGGCCTGCCGTTGGATATCCATGGCGGCGGTCCGGACCTGAAGTTCCCGCACCACGAAAACGAGATCGCCCAGACCGAGGGCGCCTTCGGCGGCACGCTCGCCAATATCTGGATGCACTGCGGCCCGCTCATGGTCGATTCGGACAAGATGTCCAAGTCGCTCGGCAATTTCCGCACGATCCGCCAGACCATCGCACAGGACGAGCCCGCGGCCGACCAGGCGGTGTACCGCGTCAACCCGCGCGAAGCGGAAATGGTGCGCTTCTTCATCGTGCGCAATCACTACCGCAGCTCGCAGAACTACACGCCGGACAACCTGGTCGACGCGCAGAACGCGCTCGACCGTCTGTACCAGGCGCTGCAGAACGTCCCCGCCGATGCCCAGGGCATCGACTGGAACGAGCCGCAAGCCCAGGCCTTCAAGGCGGCCATGGACGACGACTTCAACAGCTCGGGCGCCGTGGCGGCGCTGTTCGAACTGGCCTCGGAGGCCAATCGCAGCAAGAGCGCGCGCAGCGCCGGGCAGTTGAAGGCGCTGGCGTCGCTGCTGGGCCTGCTGCAGCAGGAGCCGGCGGCGTATTTCCAGTCGCCTACCCGCTATTCGGCGGCAGCGATGGAGCAGGGCGACCGCCGCGAGCTGGACGCGGTCGCCATCCAGTCCCTGATCGATGCGCGCGCGGCCGCCAAGGCGGCCCGCAATTTCGCGGAAGCCGACCGTATCCGCGCGGAGCTGCGCGAGGCCGGCATCGAACTCGACGACAAACCGGGCGGCGTGACGCAATGGCGTCGGGCTTGAACCCGCAGGATACGCCCGCCATGTCCACCGTCGACCTCGAGATTCCCAAGCCCGAGTATTGGGAAGCCGCCGTAGCCCACCTGATGCGGCGCGACCGCATCCTCAAGAAGATCATTCCCCAGCACCCCGAGGTCTGGCTAACCTCGCGCGGCTCGCCTTTCGTGACGCTGGCGCGGGCGATCATCGGACAGCAGGTGTCCAGCAAGGCGGCCGACGCCGTCTGGACCCGGTTCATCGAAGCCGTGGGCAAACGGCCCACGCCTGTGGCCGTGTTGCGGGTGGGCCTGGACGGCCTGCGCGCGGCGGGGCTGTCGCAGCGCAAGGCCGAGTACGTCCTGGACCTTGCCGTGCATTTCGGCGAACGCCGGGTCCATCCCGAGAAATGGGCGGCAATGGACGACGAAGCCGTCATTTCCGAATTGACCGCCATCCGGGGCATCGGGCGCTGGACGGCGGAGATGTTTTTGATTTTCAATCTGCAGCGGCCTGATGTCCTGCCGCTGGATGATCCTGGGTTGCTCAAGGCAATCTCGCTACACTATTTCAGCGGCGAGCCTGTCTCGCGCTTCGAGGCTCGCGAAGTCTCGTTGGCGTGGCAACCCTGGCGTACCGTGGCGACCTGGTATCTGTGGCGCAGTCTGGAACCGACTCCGGTTCAGTACTGACGCACGCCAGGCAGCCCATCTACGGAACCACACTACATGCGCAATACATTTCTGGAATTCGAACAACCGCTCGCCGAGCTTGAGAACAAGATCGAGCAGCTGCGCTACGTGCAGGCCGATTCGGCCGTAGACATCTCCGACGAGATCGGACGTCTGCAGCAGAAGAGCCAGACCTTGGCCAAGGAAATCTACGCCAAGCTCACGCCTTGGCAAACGGCCCTGGTCGCCCGCCATCCCCAGCGTCCCTACACGCTGGACTACGTGCGCGAAATGTTCACCGATTTCCACGAACTGCACGGCGACCGCATGTACGCCGACGACCAGTCCATCGTGGGCGGCCTGGCGCGTTTCAACGGCACGCCCTGCATGGTCATTGGCCATCAGAAGGGCCGCGACACCAAGGAACGCGCCGCCCGCAATTTCGGCATGCCGCGTCCGGAGGGCTATCGCAAGGCCCTGCGCCTGATGCGCCTGGCCGAGAAATTCGGCATTCCGGTGTTCACGTTCGTGGATACCCCGGGCGCCTATCCCGGCATCGGCGCCGAAGAGCGCGGCCAGTCCGAAGCGATCGGCCACAATCTCTATGCCATGGCCGAACTGAAGGTTCCGGTCATCTGCACCATCATCGGTGAAGGCGGCTCCGGCGGGGCCCTGGCCATCGCCGTGGGCAATGCCGTGCTGATGCTCCAGTACGCGACCTATGCCGTGATCTCGCCGGAAGGCTGCGCCTCGATCCTGTGGCGCAGCGCCGACAAAGCGCCCGAAGCCGCCGAAGCGCTGGCCATCATCGCCCCGCGACTCAAGGATCTGGGCCTGGTGGACCGCGTGGTCAACGAGCCGGTGGGCGGCGCCCACCGCGACCCGCGCGTCATGGCCCGCTTGCTGCGCCGCGCGCTGGGCGACGCCCTGCGCCAGCTCCAGGGCATGACACCCGAGCAGCTCGTGGAACAGCGCGTCCAGCGCCTGCTGTCCTACGGCGCCTACCAGGAAGTGCGCGCCTGAGCATGCTGGGCGCCGGCAGGCTTGCCGGCGCCGCGGCTTCGCGCCACGCGCCCCTTGTTCCATGACCGCCCGCCAAGCGCCCGACACCACGCCTCGGGCCGCGGCGGGCGTTGTTCCTTCCCTTCCCGTGTCGGCCGAGCTGGCGGCGGCCTTGCGCCACGCCTTGCAGGCGCTGCCGGAGCGCGCGCCGCGCATTGCGGTAGCGCTTAGCGGCGGCGCGGATTCGGCCATGCTTGCCGTGCATGCGGCCCCCGTGGCACGCGAGCTCGGCATCGACCTCGTTCTATTCCATGTGCATCACGGCCTGCAGGCCGCCGCCGACGCCTGGACGCAGCACGTCCAGGCGCTGGCCGGGCTGTTGGCGTTGCCGCTGTCCGTGGCGAGGGTCGACGTGGCACAGGCGGCGGGCAAGGGCATCGAGGCGGCGGCGCGTGATGCGCGCTATGCGGCGCTGGCGCAATTGGCGCGCGAGCAGGACGTCACGCATGTGCTCCTCGCCCATCATCGCAACGACCAGGCGGAAACCGTCTTGCTGCGCCTCTTGCGCGGCACGGGACTGACCGGCATGGCGGCCATGGCGCCCGTGTCCAGGCGCGATGGCCTGGTCTACCTGCGTCCGTGGCTGGATATCGGCCGCGACACGATCCTGCAGGCGGCCGATGCGGTAGCGGCAGCCAGCGGCTGGCGGCCCGTGCAGGACCCCACCAATGCCGATCCCCACTACACGCGCGCCGCCCTGCGCGAATTGCTGGCTCCGGTGCTGGACGCCCGCTGGCCGGGGTGGCGCGGCATCGTCGCGCGGCATGCGCGGCACATGGGAGAGGCGGCGCAAATCCTGGACGAAGTGGCGCGGGAGGATTTGGCCGCGCTCGATCCCTCGGCCGATGGAGCCAGTTTTTCCTTGCAGGCCTGGCGCGGGCTTTCCGACGCGCGGCAGGCGCACGTGTTGCGGTATTGGTTGCAGCAGAATGGCGCGCGCATGCCGACCGACGCCCGGATGCGCGACCTGTTGCGCCAATTGCGCGGGCTGCACAGCCTGGGCCATGATCGCCAGCTGCGGGTGGAGCAGGCCGGCCACGTCATTCGTTGCCACCGGGGCAGGGTCTGGGTCGAACCTCGGCATTGAACGGGAGCAAGCGGGGCGTCTGGCGGCCTGGCGTCCCCGAAATACCGCTGCGCGGACAGAATTTTGCACAAGCTGCGCAATTTTTTACCGTCGCGCTAGAATATACGGCTTTGCCCGTCAACCTTTTGCGGCGGGTTCCCAGCCAGAGTACGAGATGTCCCTGATCGTTCACAAATATGGCGGTACTTCGATGGGCTCGGTCGAGCGCATCAAAAACGTGGCGCGTCGCGTCGCGAAGTGGCACGCCGCCGGCCACCAGGTTGTCGTTGTTCCGTCGGCGATGGCAGGCGAGACCAATCGCCTGCTCGGCCTGGCGCGCGAAATTTCGCCCCAGCCCGATAGCCGCGAACTCGACATGATTGCCGCCACCGGCGAGCAGGCCAGCAGCGGCCTGTTGGCCATTGCCTTGCAAGCCGCTGGCGTGCCGGCCCGCAGCTATGCCGGCTGGCAAGTGCCCGTGCGCACGGATTCGTCCTTCACGAAGGCGCGTATCACGTCGATCGACGACGAGCGCATCCGCGCCGATCTGGACGCAGGCCGCGTGGTCATCGTCACGGGTTTCCAGGGCGTCGATCCCGAAGGCCACATCACCACGCTGGGCCGCGGCGGTTCCGATACCTCGGCCGTGGCCGTGGCGGCCGCCATCAAGGCCGACGAATGCCTGATCTATACCGACGTGGACGGCGTCTACACGACCGATCCGCGCGTGGTGCCCGAAGCGCGCCGCATGGCCGTCGTTTCCTTCGAGGAAATGCTGGAAATGGCGTCGCTGGGTTCCAAGGTCCTGCAGATCCGCTCGGTTGAATTCGCCGGCAAATACCGTGTGCCGGTCCGGGTCCTGTCCTCGCTGACCGACCCGCTTATCCCGCTCGAAGAAGAAATGGTCTCGGGCACGCTGATTACTTTTGAGGAAGACGAAAAAATGGAAGCCGCCGTTGTCTCCGGCATCGCCTTCAGCCGCGACGAAGCCAAAATCACCTTGCTGGCCGTTCCGGACAAGCCCGGCATCGCCTTCTCCATCCTGGGTCCGGTCGCCGCCGCCAACATCGACGTCGACATGATCGTGCAGAACCAGTCCGTGGCTGGCACGACCGACTTCTCGTTCACCGTCAACCGCAACGAGTTCGCTCGCGCCGTCGACCTGCTCAAGCGCGAAGTCATCCCGGCCGTGGGCGCGCGTGAACTGTCCACCGACGAGAAGGTCGCCAAGGTCTCCATCGTCGGCATCGGCATGCGCTCGCACGTGGGCGTGGCCAGCCTGATGTTCCAGACGCTTTCGCAAGAAGGCATCAACATCCAGATGATCAGCACCAGCGAGATCAAGACCTCGGTGATCATCGACGACAAGTACATGGAATTGGGCGTGCGCGCGCTGCACAAGGCCTTCGGCCTGGACCAGGCGCCCGCTGAAAAGGCCTGAGACCAGACTGTGGCACGATTTTTTTTGCGATGAATGCCCCATAGCGGGCAAGAGTGAAAAAAGTCGTGCTAGAATCTCGTTCTCTTCGGAGATGTGCCCGAGAGGCTGAAGGGGCTCCCCTGCTAAGGGAGTATGTGGCTAAAAACTGCATCGTGGGTTCGAATCCCACCATCTCCGCCAGATTCTCTCCGATCTGGCTTCGGCTGGTCCGGAGATAAAAAACCCGCAATTGCGCAAGCGATTGCGGGTTTTTTCATGGGCCGCGGCTTTGTTCATATGGGCGCGCCGCAAGCCTGGGTGCCGCTGCGCGGTCAGACACGCGCCGTGCCCCGACATGAGAGAATTCCAGATTCCCTTTTACGCGCTCCGCCCTTGAAACACCTGCTCGCCACCCTGGACCGGCTGGATGATTTCGACGAAGTCATCGATGTGCGCACGCCGCTCGAATTCGCCGACGACCATATTCCTGGCGCCACCAACGCGCCGGTGCTGAGCAACGAAGAACGCGTGGTGGTGGGCACGTTGTACAAGCAGGTCTCGCCCTTCGAGGCCTCGCGAGTGGGCGCCGCGCTGGTGGCGCGCAATATCGCGGCGCACCTGGACACGACCTTCGCGGACCGGCGCCAGGGCTGGCGCCCGTTGATCTATTGCTGGCGCGGCGGCACCCGTTCCGGCTCCATGACGACGATGTTCAACATGATAGGTTGGCGGGCGCGGCAACTCGATGGCGGCTACAAGACCTATCGCCAGGCCACGCTGGACGCCCTGGAAAGCCTGCCCGCCGGCTTGCGCTACGTTGTGTTGGCCGGCCCCACTGGCAGCGGCAAGACGCGATTGCTGAATGCCCTGGAGCAGGCGGGCGCGCAGACGCTGGACCTGGAGCGCCTGGCCTCGCATCGCGGGTCGCTGCTGGGCGCGTGGGCCGGTGTCGCACAGCCTTCGCAAAAGGGCTTCGACACGCGCCTGGCGCAGCGCTTGCGCGCATTCGATCCGGCGCGGCCAGTATTCGTCGAAGCGGAAAGCCGCAAGATCGGCGCGGTCGCGTTGCCGGCCGCGCTGCTTGCGGCGATGCACGCCAGTCCGTGTGTCGAAGTGAGCTCCAGCCGCGCGGATCGCGCGACCTTCCTGCTGCAGGACTACGCGCACCTGTTCGAAGATCCAGAATCGCTCAAGGCGCAGTTGCAGCGCATGATCGGCCTGCACAGCCGCGAGCGCGTGTCTGGATGGCTGGCCTTGGTCGATAGCGGCGCGCGCCGCGAGCTGGCGCAGGAACTGATAGACCGCCACTACGACCCGGCTTACGCGCGCAGCTGCCATGCGCATTTCAAGCAGTTGTCCCGGGCGCTGCCGCTGGAGTTCCGTCCCAACGACGACGATGTGGTCGAGCAGGCGAGGGCGCTCCTGGCCAGACTGGATATGGCTGGCAGCGCCTGAGCCGCGCTCAGTCGATGCGCACGCCCGTCATGTCGACCAGCTTGCGCCAGTTCTTCACCTCGTCTTCCTGGTAGGCCTTGAGATCCGCGGGGCTGCCTGCGGCCGGAGTCATGCCGATCTGTGCGGACAGCTGGCGCAGCTCGGCGGTGTCGAGTACCTGCCTGACCTCGGCATTGATGCGCTCGACGATGGGGGCGGGCGTGTCGCGCGGTGCGAACATCGCAAACCACACCACCAGTTCATGCCGGTCCAGGCCGCTCTCGGCCACCGTCGGAATGTCGGGAGCAAACGGGGCGCGTTGGGGCGTGGTCACGGCCAGGGCGCGCACCTTGCCTGCGGCAATCTGCGGCAATGAGGGGCCGACGTTCTCGAAGGCATAGGAGATGCGCCCGCTCATGAGGTCGGTCATCATGCCGCCGACATTGCTGTACAGCACTGTGGTCACGTCGATGTCGGCCATGTGCCTGAGCAGTTCCACCCAGACCCGCGCCGTGGTGTTGCTGGCGCCGAAATTGATCGCGCCCGGTTGGGCCTTGGCTGCCGCGACCAGCTCGGGAAGCGTCGTTGCCTTTGCGCTGGCATTGCCGATCAGGATCATGGGCAGGCGGCCCATCAGCGCGATGGGGGCGAAGTCCTTGACTGGGTCATAGGGCAGGCGTTGATACAGGCTGGCATTGGCCGCCATGGGACCATTGGTGCCCATCAGGACGGTATAGCCGTCCGGCGCGCTGCGGGCCACGTACGCGGCGCCTATGCCGCCGCCGGCACCTGGCTTGTTTTCCACCGTGACCGGTTGTCCCAGCCGTTCGCTCAGGCCCTTGGCAACGCCGCGCGCCAGCGTATCGGTCGCGGATCCGGCGCCGAATGGAACGACCATATTGATCGGTTTGTCTGGGAAGGCGGCGCTCGCGTTCAGACAGGCCGCGCCCAGCGCCAGCGCTGCGGCGATTTGCTTCATCTTGTTGGACATTTGTGGGTCTCGATTGTGGGGATTCAGGCGACGGTCGGACCGATGTCCTGCACCGTCGCGCGGCGCATCGATCGGCGATACTTCTCGTCGAAGCCGGCGCCCCGGTGCATGGTGCAGCGGTTGTCCCAAAGAACAAGATCGTTGGCGCGCCAGCGGTGCCGGTACACGAACTGGGGCTGCGTGGCGAAGGCCATGAGTTCATCGATCAGTTCGCGGCTTTCGTCATCATCCATGCCCTCTATGCGGCTGATGTGCGATGCGATGTAGAGGGATCGGCGGCCGGTGCCTGCATGCCGGCGCACGAGGACTTGCCGCACGGGCGGCTGGAGCTCGCGCCAGGCGTCAGGCACTGAACCCACGTCGAAATCCGTCAGTCCGCGCGAGTGAAAGTAGTCATGCACCGCGATCAACGGAGCCAGGCGTTGCCGCCGTTCTTCGTCCAGGGCGTCCCAGGCCGCCCGCATGTCGGCGAATTCGGTGGCGCCGCCGACGGGCGGGATTTCCTGGGCCGACAACAGGGATACGCTGGCCGGCGTGCGCTTGAAGGAACTGTCGGTGTGCCAGAGCTGGTTGCTCAGGTTGATAAGGCGGCGAATGTCGCCTTTGTCCAGAATGCCGCCGCGTTCATCCAGGTTGGAGATGTCGGAAAGCTCGGCGTGGTTCAGGCGGCGAGGGCGGTGCGCGTTGTAGACCGATGCGCCCACCGATGTCTCCAGCGGACCAAAATACCGCGCCACGGTCATCTGCCCGGCCTCGTCCAAGGGCTGGTCCGGCACGACCAGCACGGCGTAATGATCCAGGGCGCCGCGCAGCGCTTCGATGTCCTGCGCCGATAGCGGCGCGCGCAGGTCGATATTGGCCACCTCGGCGACAAAGCCCGCGTAAACGGGGGTGAGTTCCATCATTTTCGTTCCTCCGATGGCAAGCCACTGATGCGCAATCGCATCCTGGTGTGCTATTATTTTTCGACTATCGAAAATTATTTCTTCTGTCGAAATAATCATGCCTAAGATTCCGAGTGAACGAACTTGGGGTTTACCCAAGGGCGGCGATCAATTCGTCGAGGCTTTTGCGCGCGGCCTGGCCGTTATCCGTGCATTCGGCCCTGGCCACCAGGCGCTGACGCTGAGTGAAGTAGCGCAGCGCGCCAACCTGACGCCGGCTGGCGCCAGGCGCTTGCTCTACACGCTGGTGACGCTTGGCTACGCACGCACCGAGGACCGCAGGTTCAGCCTGGCGCCGGCGGTGCTCGAACTTGGCTATGCCTATTTGTCGTCGCTGTCCTGGCGCGATATTGCGCGGCATGCCGTCGAGGAGTTCATGCGCGACACGGGCGAGATCTGCACCGTGTCGGTGTTGGATGGCGAAGACGTGGTCTATGTGGCCCGCGCGGAAATGCCGAGTCCGCTTTCACGGCGCCTGGGAGTTGGAGAACGTCTGCCGACCCACGCCACGTCCAGCGGCCATGTGCTGTTGGCGGGCGCGAGCGTTCAGGAGCGGGAGCTGTTCATCGCCAAGGCGCCGTTTGCGCGCCATACACAGCACACGCTGGTTGAGGCTGCGGAGTTGCGTCAGGCGATCGAAGACGCAGCAAAGGCGGGGTATGCACTGGCAAGCGAGCATCTGGAGCTGGGCATATGCGGCCTGGCCGTGCCGATCAAGGACGAGAGGGGGCGGGTGGTTGCAGCGTTGACCACCAGCTTGAGTCTGGCAAGGCACGAGCGCGCCGAAATCGTGGGCAAGTTCCTGCAAAAAATGCGCGGCACGGCGGAGCAGATCAGCGGGGCACTGGCGTGAACCGATGTGCCCGGAGCGGATGCGTCACTTGCACGCTTTGCGAAATAACGCTATTATTCAAGGCTTGCTTTTAAACGCAATGCGAAACGCAAATGCGCCCGTAGCTCAGCTGGATAGAGTACCTGGCTACGAACCAGGGGGTCGTAGGTTCGAATCCTGCCGGGCGCGCCAAGTTCGATTGCGCATTGAACGTCTCGTTTAAATAGCAAGAGCAGTGAAGAGTAAAAGCAGTAAAAACAGAGCAGTAAAAACAACGGCAAGATTTTTCTGATATAATTTTGCCTCTTTGCCGGAGCGCCCGTAGCTCAGCTGGATAGAGTACCTGGCTACGAACCAGGGGGTCGTAGGTTCGAATCCTGCCGGGCGCGCCAAGTTCACTTGGTCAATACAGCAAAGAAAATGGAAAGGCCTTTGATCATGCATCAAAGGCCTTTTTGTTTTGCGCGTCGCCAACGCCGTCGCGACGGATCGCTGGATCATTGGCGGAGCAGGCCTGTCAGAAGCGGATCGTCAAGCCCGCCATCGGGCCTTGGAGCACCGCGTCGAACTTGAATCCCCCGCTGCTGTAGTCCACGCCCAGGGCGCGATAGCCTATCGCTGCCGAGACGTTCTTGCTGATGTTGTAGCCAATGCCCAGGCCGACGTCCCAATCCGCTTCCGCGCCGCCCGCGCCGATCAGGCCCCAGCCGGTGAGGTAGTACTTGGAGCTGAGGACATAGTTTCCGCGCACGCCTACCAGGCCGTCTACCCACGTGGCGCCGTCGCTGCGCGTCCTGCCATTCAGGTGAGCGCCCTTGAGCGTGATGTCGGTGTCGACCGACCAGACCCGCAAGCCCGCCACCACATCCAGCTGGTGCGGCGAATTCTCCAGCACGGAATACCCCATCCCGAGCAGTCCCGCGAATGTGGATGTCTTCACGTCCGCGCTGCTGGCCAGCAGGCCGCGCGGTGTGTCGCCTTGGGTGCCGATCTTGGTGTAGATCAGGTCGCCGAATACGCTGTAGCGCCCTTTGCGCGCATCGCCGATCAGCATGGCGCCGAAGTCGAGGTTGTCGAACAGTTTGTCGAAGTCGGCATGGATATCGATGACTGGCGAACGCGATTGGGACACCTTGCCGGACAGGCCGGCAGCCCAGAAGTAAGGCGTGACCGCGAACTGCCATTCATTCGAGGGCAGGGAAGCGGGAGCGGGGTCCGTTTCGGCGCCAACTGCCGCCGCGGCATGGAGCAGGCCGCAAGCCAGGCAGCCCGTGATCTTTTTTTTCATTGCAAACCCTTCCCAAACTGCAGGCGCGATGGATCGGATCCGTCACGCCCGCGGTGAGCGCAAAGCCGGCCTCCGGCCGGCGGGTGCCACGCCGGAATCAGGTGACCCTTCTTACCGGAGGGATGGTCCAGGAGCCGTCGATGATGGATGGGTTGCTTTCATTGGGCCAGTACAGGCGCATCATCAGGATGAATTTTCCCTTGGGCGCCGGCAGCCAGTTCGACTCCAGTTCGGGGCCGGGCGATTCATGCTGTATGAGCAAATCGATCGACCCGTCCGGCTTTGCCTTCAGGGGCTGGCGCGCGCTGATCGAGTAGCGGTTCAGCGGGTTGTCGACGAAGAAGTAGGCCGCGTCATACATGGTCAGCGACCAAAAGCCCGAGACGGGAGGCGTGAGGCCTTTCTTGAACGTCAGCACATATTTTTCGGATCCGTCATAGAGACGTTTGATGGCGCCGGTATCCGATTTCAGGGAGGTGGGGTAGATGGCGTCCTGCGGGCGGTTGGCCCCCAGGCCGATCGCGGTCACCAGCGCGCGTTGGAGGTAGTTGGTGCCATAGATGCCGGTCTTGGTTGTGAAGCCCCAGCCGTCGATGTCCTGTATGTCGCCGCCGCTGGACTTGAAATGCGTCATGATGCGCCCAAAGCCGACTTGGGGAACGCGCTTCGCAACGGCAGGGTCGAGCAGAGTCTTGTCAAAGTCCTTGCCGGGCACGATCCCTATCGTGGCCATCTTCGCGACGATGGGCGCGTCGGCGGCGTTGGGCGGGTTGCGCTTGAGCAACTGGGCAAACAAGCTGAAGTACTCGACCGCGTCCATGTTGTTGACCTGGTCGCGCACCGAGGTCTTCATGTCGATGGCGGGGTCGACCTTGCCTGCGGGGGGATTCCAATCCTTGCCCCAGGCGCTCAACGGACAGAGCTTCACTTCATCCTGCAGCTTGTGGACTTCCGCGTAGTCCTCCTGAGTGCCGGTGCAGTAAATGCGGCCCAGCAACCAGACGATGCTGGTCGGCGATTTGTACTGGGTCATGCCTGGTGGAATCGCGCCCTCCCAGCCGGGGCCGGTCACCACGAAGGTTTGCGGTCCTGTACCCGTCGTGCGTTTCCCGGGCACGTCGAATACCGTCGTCCAGCCGTCCAGCATCGGAAACAAGGCATAGCGTCCGTTCATGTCCGGCAGACTGACGACCCAGGGCTCATCGCCGACGTCAAAGAAGGACGTGGTGTAGAGCGTGTCGGCATTGGGCGCCGTCACGTCCCGGAACTTCGCATCGGGATACTGCCGCAGCTTGATGAGATGCCCCATCGGCGCTCGTGTCCCCTTGGGTTCCGCCACGTTGGTGATGACACGCCTGGTCATCTCCATCGTCACCAGCGGGTAGGCGTAGACGTAGACATCGGTGGCCACGCCGAATTGCTCGTCGCCTTCAGGCAAATCCGCGACCAAGCCATCGGCAGCCCGGGCGGGCCTGCGCAGGGCGCTGGTTGCGAGCAGGGCAAGAGCGCCCGTGTTCAATGTGCGGCGTGTCAGCTTCATAGGATCGCTCCAACGGAATCATGGTTTGAAAATCACGAAGGGCCGCAGCACAGCCAGGACTGTGCCGCCCGATACCTTGCTTCACCGTTCCCGGACGTACTTCCCGATTTCCTGGGCAGCGCCCGTAGTCCATTCATCTATCAGCGGTTGCAGCTTGGACAGGCGGACGCCGCCGGCGCCTTGGGTGGCGTTGGCGACCTTCTCGCCCGTGCCGCCCCGCACGGACGCATACAGCAATTCGTCCGTCATGCTGTCCGTGACCCGCGCCTCGATGGCGACGGTCGCGTTGCGCGCCATGCCTCCTTCCATGGCGGCCTTGGCCTCGGTCATGACCAGGGCGATAGGGATGTATTGATAGGCTCGCAGCGCTTGCGCAGAGGTGCCTACCGCCGTGATTGCGATGCGTATATGGGCGACGCCCGGTTCGGCGCGATCGACCAGCCTCACGCGCTCGCCCACCTTGCGCCTGAGGGTTTCGTTGACCGCATCGCGTATTTCCGTGAGGGTTTCCAGGGAAACGTCCGCGGAAGGCTGGGGCTCGGGGTAATACATCACGGGATCGAGCCAGACCGCGGTGTAGCGCGACGGGTTGAATGCGGGGTTCAGGTAAACGAGCCGGGTGCCGCCGTCGGGGGCCGGCGCTTGATGCAGAAGCGAGTAATCAGGGAGGAAACCGGATTCCGCCGGTTGTGGGGCGGTGGAACAGCCCGTCGACAAAATCGTGGCCGCAAGGCTCAGTAGAAGCGCGCCCGAGGAATGCTTGATGTTCATGCAAGTTCCTTCTGACCGTTAGGGGGCGATGAGAGCCCCGGCTGCTGGCGTCGGCGAGAGGTCCCGTACAGAAGCTGCTTTCCGCTCGTGGGCGCATGTTATGACTTAAATGCACAGGAAGCCAATTATTTTTCCAACGCGGGAGTTTCGCAATGCGGACTCGTGAACCGGGCTTTCTGAACTATTTTCTTTGCGCGTGTTTTGTGGAAGGAACCACCGCCACAGGGCGGCTGATTTGCGCAGCTTTTATTATTCATGGTATAAACACGCCTCTTTCGGAGCGCCCGTAGCTCAGCTGGATAGAGTACCTGGCTACGAACCAGGGGGTCGTAGGTTCGAATCCTGCCGGGCGCGCCAAGCTTCTTGCTTGGCCTACAGAAAGAAAACGGAAAGGCCTTTGATCTTGGATCGAAGGCCTTTTTGTTTTGCGAGCAGGGATTGATTCACTGCGGGTTGATTCACTGCGGATTGATTCACTGCGGCTCAGTGCGTCGATGGAGGGTCCGCGGCCTGGACTGGAACCGGGCCTCGGGCGTTGTCATCGCCGTCGTCGAACCCCCAATCACCGACTGTGTACCAGTCGTCTCCCAGCATTTCAGCGGGATGCATGGTGCGGCCGGAGCCGTTGCCGCAGGCCATCGAGTCGGTAGGGCAATAGCGATCGCAGCCCCAGCATATGCGTTCGGGGTGCTTGGGATGCAAGGGAAACTTCTTGGCCATGCCGGGTGCCTGCTGCCTGATGGCGCCGCGGGGGCGACGCCGCTCGTTCCATGTATGCGTACAGCGTACTGCTCGGTGCGCATGAATATCTTTGATCTGGAACAAGCGCGAGCGCCGGCGATGCCGGACGCGCGCCGGTGCCGTGGGCTTGAAGATTTGGGGATGCAACGGCCGCCACCCGAATGCATGGGGTGGCGGTCCTGGTGGGCCTAGTGGCGTCGTCGGTCCACCGCCGTCAGCGAGGTGCCGCTCTTTACCAGACGGTAGGTCTGTCCGCCCAGCCACGAGACCTTTTCGCCTGTGCTGGTGCGGCATATGCAATGCGTCTTCGGGTCGAAACGCGGGGTGCCCAGCGCGGAGTACGCGTCCGGGTCCGAGACGAAGCGTTCAATGCGGTACAGCGTGCCGTCCGGCGCGGTGGCGAGGACGTCGGTCAATCGTCTTGCGGTGCCGAGCATATGCGATACCTCCATGCGCGGGCCATTGGATTACGGCGCCAAAGTCGTTTGGGCAGTTCAGTGCGCCCGGGCGGGAAGCTTGATGTTCCGGCGCGAGGCGCTATTGAAAATGCCCTCCAAACAATGAATCGTCGAGCTGGTCGGGAGAGACGCCCAGGGCTTCGGATACGCGGTCCAGGATAACCTGCCTGGGGCGCGGGCGCGGCCTTTCCAGTTCGACGTAGATGGAGTGGTCCACGCCCAGCCGCGCAGCCATATCAGCGGTGCTGATATTGAGATGCTCGCGCCAGGCGCGTATCAGGCTCCAGTCGTTGCCGGTTTTTAGATTGACGACAGCTAATGGTAAATGACTCTGCCCCTGTGCAGAGGCTTTGCGCGCCGCGGGTTTTCTGCGTGCGTCGCGCAGGCTGCTCTTGGTGGCAGCGCTTTTGCGGGAATCGCCACGTGGCGTGGTGGCCGCGGTTTCGGCGGTGAAAATGGTGCCACTATTCAGTTGGCGATACTGGTTGTCGCCAATCCAGTGCAGGGTTTCGCCGTTGTCGAGCATGCATTCGCAATCCAGGTGGTAATTGCTGGGCATGCTCTCGAGTTGCGCGATGGTTTCCGTGGTCGTGGCGTGGCGCACCACACGGTGCAAGACACCGTCTGGCGAGCGCACAAACACGTCGGGAAGTCTCCAGGAAAACGGAATGATAATCTCCACGGCGAAACCTTTCCCGCCACTGTATCCCGGGGTGCGTGTGGTGGGATTTGGGGTTTCCCCTCGCCTGACTTGAGTCTCTGATTGTGCGCCACATCAGCCCACAACATCTTCACAAATCTTCACTGCGCGCGAGGCTATCATCGCCGCGTTGCCTGTTGTCCGGGCGTACTGTTCGAGTGGTGTCGATGCGCGTTGTCGCGGCAGGAATCCGGGATGCGCGGCCGCGAGCAAAGGCGGTGGCGTGGTGGGCGGTACTGGCGTCATGCATGCTGCATGCGGGATTGGCTGGGCTCTGGTGGCGCGAACGGATAGAGCCCATAGGCGGGTCCGCCGCGCACCCGCCGGACCTTTCGTTCTTCGTGGATCTGTTGCCGGAAAAGGTCCCGCAGCGTTCCACGTCGTCGCAGCAAATGGCCGCCGGGGCCTCCGCGGGCAACCCCGGGCCTGCCACGCCTGCACGCATCGATACGCCGTCGATTCCTTCCGCGCCGCCACGGCAACGTTCCGGCGCGTACAAGACGCCCGCGCCGCCTTCGCCGCAGCGGGCGCCCGCGCAAGCTTCAGGCGCGCAGGACTCGCATCGCGACTTCGGTTGGCGAGCGGAAGACGCGGCGTCGGCGGGCATGCCGCGCTCGCGCGGTGAGCCCGTGGTGCGCCTGGGGCCCAAGGCGCCGGTCGAGCAATCCGAACTCGCGCGAGGCATCGCGAAGAGCGCGCGGCCACCGTGCAAGAACGCTCATGCCGACATGGGCTTGCTGGCCTTGCCATTCCTGCTGGCCGATACCGTCACGGATCGGGGCTGCAAGTGGTGAGGGCGAAGCCCGCGCTGGCGAGCAGCCGGGGCATGACGTCCGCGGCCGCGCCGCGCAGATTGTGGTGCGCGCGCGCATCCAGCGGGGTTGCAGCTACATTGATCTGCGCCACGATCGCGCCGGCAGCCAGCGCGCGTTGCGGCAACTCAGCCGCCGGGTAGACCAGCGCGGATGTGCCTATGCTCAATAGCAGGTCGCATTGTTCGGCGGCGAGCATGGCGTGGCTCCAGGCGTCCCTAGGCAGGCTTTCACCGAACCACACGACGCCGGGCCTTACGGGAGCGCCGCAGTGTGAGCAGGCTGGCGGGACGATGCGCCGTCCTTCTTCGGGTTCGTCCGGAAGCTCCTGCGCAAAGGTGTGCGCGGCGCCGCAGGCCGAGCAGCGGGGAGCATGCAGACTGCCATGCAGATGCGCGACGCGAGGACTGCCTGCGCGTTCATGCAGATCATCCACGTTCTGCGTGACGACGAGCAGTTCGGGCACATGCCGCGCCCATGCCGCGATGGCGCGGTGCGCGGCATTCGGGGTTGCGCGCAGGACTTGCGCGCGTCGCCATTCATACCAGCCCCAGACGACGTCGGGCTGGGCCTGGAACGCCTCGGGGGTAGCCAGCGCCTGCGCGTCAAAGCGTGACCACAAGCCCGTCAGCGCATCGCGGAAGGTAGCGATGCCGCTTTCCGCGGAGACGCCGGCGCCGGTGAAGACGACGATGCGCCGAGCCTGCCGCAACGCTTGCGTCAGCGAGGGGGGAATATCCTGATGCGTGTTTTTCATTTTCAATCTTGCAGCCCGTCCGATACGCTCGCATGCGCGAGTCTGGCCCTGTCAAGAATAGCCTTGGGGCGATTACCCGGGCGGCGTCAGGGGCAAGGCTGCGCATCCGTCCTGAATCGTGGATACTATTTTTTCAATCTGGGATTTCCAGAACTCATGGAGAGACGCAATGCCCGAATCTCAAGGCGGCCTGGACAGGCTGCGCCGCTTCATCGCCGCCGCGACCCGCTTGGCCACACCTTCCGGTCTGGCGCAAAGCCCGGAGCTGGAGGCGGCCTTCGCGGATCTGGTGCGGCATGATGACTGGCTGCCCGAGGCCTGTACCGCGCCCCATCCGCAGTACTACCAGCAATACCTGCTGCATTGCGATCCGCTGGAGCGGTTTTCGCTGGTGAGCTTCGTATGGGGGCCCGGGCAGTTCACGCCGGTGCACGATCATGAGGTGTGGGGCTATGTGGGCATGTTGCGCGGCGCCGAGGTCAATCAGCGCTATGTCCGCGGCCAGGATGGCGGCGTGGCCCCTGCGGGAGCCGCGACGACCCTCCAACCGGGCGACGTGGAGCGCCTGTCGCCCGCCGAGGGCGACATCCACCGCGTGTCCAATGCCCATGCGGACCGCGTATCCATCAGCGTCCATCTCTATGGCGGCAATATCGGCGCCGTGTCGCGCCATGTCTATGACCCCGCCACGGGGCAGGCCAAGCCTTTTGTGTCGGGGTATTCTTCATCCAGCCTGCCCAACCTCTGGGACCGCTCGGAAGCCGTGCGGGCCGCGATTGCTGGCGGCGCCGGCTAGCACCCTGTTCGATTGCGGCGTCTCGTGCTATTTTCTTGTCCTAAATATTAGGAAAACAAACAATGGACAAGACGCTGCTCAAAGGCCTGATGGTGTTGGAGGCAGTCACCGACGTGGACAATCCGCCGCGCACCATCGATGCGCTGGCCGCTCGCGTCGGGCTGACCCGCAGCAATACGCACCGCACCTTGCAGACGCTCATCCACGCGGGCTACGTGATCAAGGACGATGACGGCGGCGGTTATCGCGGCGCGGTGCGGCTGTTCGAGCTGGCGGCGCGTCAACTAGCCCAACTGGACGTGCGCAAGCTGGCAGCCCCGCACATGCGCACGCTGGCCGACCAGACGGGAGAAACCGTGCACTTGTCCGTGCTCGACGGCTTCGACGTGGTGTACGTAGACAAGATCGACAGCCCCCAGCCCATACGCGCCTATTCCATGGTGGGCGGACGCGCGCCGGCCTATGCCGTCGCCACCGGCAAGGCCTTGCTCGCCTATCAGGCGGAAGGCTACGTCGAGCGTTACGCCGACAAGCTCGTGCGCCATACGCCATCGACCATCGTGTCCATGCCGCTGCTGAAGGACGAACTGCGCAAGATCGCCCGCAGCGGCTACGCGATCAACCGGGGCGAATGGCGCGAAGGCGTGGGCGGACTGGCCGTGACCCTGTTCAACAGTCTGGACCAGCCCGTGGCCGCGATAGGCATCTCGGGGCCGCTGGATCGCCTGAGCGCCGCTAGGATGAAGCAGCTGGCGCCGGAAGTGGCCGCCTGTGCCCAGTCGATTTCGCAAGGGATGGGCTATCGCCGGGGCTATCTGGACCAATAGCGGTCCGCGCCAGGGCCGCGGCGATGCGCCGGGCCTGGCCTTGCGCCAGGCGCGCATTGACATCCATGGAGGTGGTCCAGAAGTACGTGCCGCTCGCCAGGCTGCCCAACAATGAAATATGCGCCTGGATTTCACCCTGCGCGTTTTTCAGGCAGCCCGTGTCGTAGTCCAGCGCCAGGCCGCCGTGAGGGTCGGGCCGGGCGTGCCCTTCGCGCAGCAGCGCGGACACCAACGGGTCCTGCGTGCGCGACGTATCGACCGAGAAGCTGGTGGCATTGATCAGATAACGGCTGGCGTGCGTGCTGATGTCACCCGCCGGATTGCGCAAGCGCGTGTGGAACAGGCCGCTGGCGCTGTCGTGCCGGCTGTCCAGATAGCCGCCGCTCACTTGCAGCTGGCCGTTCTGGAACAGCGCCTGCAGCTTCAGGGCGTTGCGCATCGGAAAGGTGGCGCGCCGCGCCATCCAGAGCGAACGCCACTGCGCCTGGAAGCGGCCGCGCTCGGACGGCGGCATCAGGTGCCAGATCAGGTCCACGGTGGCGTTGGTCGCTGCCGCCACGGCCTGCCAGGGACGGGCGGCCTGCTCGGACCGCCGTATCTCCGCGTCCAGCGCGGCGCGGGCATCGCCGTCCATGCCCAGCACGTCTGCCGGTTCCAGGCTGCCGCCCAGCGCAAGCACTTCTTCCTGGAGCGCCGCCGCGATGGCTGAAAGAGACAGTTCACCGCCATGCCTGGCGGCAAGGCGCGGAACGCCTTCCGGGCCCAGTTGTTGCAGCCTGCCGGGCGTACGGTTGTGGGGGCTGCGTACGGCAGGCAGGCGGCCATTGCGCGACACGCACAAGATGGGGCCGCGATGGGCTGCCTGCCGCAAGGCCGCCACGGCGTCGACGGCGCTCAGGCTGGTGCCGACCACGCAGACCGGTGCATCGGCGGCGATGCCGCTGGCCAGCGCGCGCACGGGATATGGGCTGTTGAAGTATCCGGGCGCATCTCGCAACCCGGGAAAGGCCTGCGAGGGCAGGTTGCCGTTGCATAGCGCCACATAGCGCGCGATGCAGGGCGCTCCCTGTTCGGGTTCCACATGCACGCCGCCGCCAGGCAGGGGCGCCACGCGGCGGACGCGGCTGCGCACGTGCGTGAGCGCGATGCCCTGGGCATGCGCCAGTGCGCGGGCTCGTTCGTACACTGCGCGCATGTAGGCGCCGAACAGCGGCCGCGGCAGAAAGTCCGTCGGTGCGATCGTTTCGGCGTCGTGCGCGCGCAGCCAGGCGGGGTCCTGGACGCGCAGCCATTCCACGAAATCCAGCCGGTGGTCGGCCCGCGCCGACATATTGCCAGCGGGGATATTGAGCAGGTTGCTCGGCAGATCGTCCTGGTAGGCGTCGCCCGCGCCCGGCTCGGCCTGCGGCTCGAACAGCACGATGGCCAGTGGTCGGGCGCCGGCCGGTTCCAGCGAGAGCAGGAACTGATACAGGAGGCTGACGGCTACCGAGCCGCCGCCAACGATGGCCAGGTCCGCGGCAGGCGGGGTGGAGCTTGCGCGAGGCGCCATCATTTGGACGCCGACAGGCGCACGACGTCGGCCCATCGGGCGACTTCCTGCTTCAGCACGCGGCTGGTGTCGGCTGGCGTGGTGGCCACGGCGTCGGCGCCCAGCTTTTGCGCAGCTTGCTGCACGGACGCCATGGCGGCAGCCTTCTGCATGCCCGCCGAAAGCTTGTCCACCACCGCGGGCGGTGTGCCGGCCGGCGCCAGCAAAGCGTAAGTGGTGGCGACCGAGTAATCCTTTACGCCTTGCTCAGCCAGCGTGGGCAGATCCGGCAATGCGGTGGCTCGCGTGGCGGTCGTGACGCCGAGCAGGCGGATTTTTCCGGTGGCAACCTGCGGCAGCAGCGCCGGCAACGTTTCGATCACCATGTCGATCTGGCCGCCGAGCAGGTCGGTAATGGCCGGGCCGCTGCCGCGATAGGGCACATGCATGAGCTTGGTGCCCGTCACGACCTGGAAGAGTTCGCCCGCCATGTGCTGGGACGTCCCCGGACCGGCCGAGCCGAAGGTGATGGAGCCGGGCCGGCTCTTGGCCAGGGCGATCAACTCCTGGACATTCTTCGCCGGGATCTTGGCGCTGTTCACCGCCACGGCCATGGGCATGCTGGTTGCCATCGATACGCCCACGAAGGCGGTGCCAAAGTCGTAGCCGGGCTTGTCCGGCATGGCGGCATGGATCGCGTGGCTGCCCACTGCGCCCATCAGCAGGGTATAGCCGTCGGCCGCGGATTTGGCGACGTACTCCGCGCCGATCTCGCCTCCCGCGCCCGCTTTGTTTTCCACGACCACGCCTTGGCCCAGGTAGTCGCCCAGATGTTGCGCATAGATGCGCGCAGCGGCATCCGTTGCTCCGCCGGGTGGGAAGGGGACCACCATGCGCACGGGTTTCGTCGGCCAGTTGTCGGCCGCGGCCGCGCCGCCTGCCAAAACCAGCGCCATGCCAGTCAGGGCAATGCGCCACATTTTCTTCATGGAAGTCTCCTTGGTGTCGGTGGGGGCCGGCATGCGCTGGGCCGCGGTCCTTTTTTAAAATCCTAAAATATAGGACTCGTGTATCAATAAATGGTTTACTTAGAATTCCACACGGTGATATGCTGGTCAACAATTAAGCGCGCTACATAGGGATTGCACTAGGAATGGCGCCGGAATTCATGCGCTTGCAGCAGGCGTGCGGTGAATGATGCCAGCCTTCAAGGCGTGCTTTTATAATGTTTTATTCATCCTAAATATTGAATTTTCATAACGAGAGGTCAGACATGACACCCAGTTCGGCACTGGCCGGCATTACGGTGCTGGAGATTTGCAATGTCGCGGCGGGACCTTTTTGCGGCATGTTGTTGGCGGACATGGGCGCCGACGTGATCAAGGTCGAAAACCCCGAAGGCGGGGATACGCTGCGCAGCTGGCCGCCCATTTCCGAGGGCTATAGCGAGAACTTCGCGTCGCTGAACCGCAACAAGCGTTCGGTGACGTTGAACCTCAAGGACCCCGGCGACCTGGCCCTGGCGCGCGAGCTCGCGCTTTCCGTCGACGTGCTGATCGAAAACAACCGGCCGGGCGTGATGGATCGCCTCGGGCTGGGATACGCGCAACTGCGCGAGGCCAATCCCAGACTGGTCTATTGCTCGATCTCGGCCTATGGCCAGTCTGGTCCGCGCTCGCAGGAGGGCGGCTTCGACCTGACCATCCAGGCGATGAGCGGCATCATGAGCGTGACCGGTGAGGCCGGGGGCGAACCCGTGAAGTGCGGCGTTCCGTTGGCGGACTTTTCGGCGGGCCTGTACGGCGCGTTCGCCATCGCGTCCGCCTTGCGGGCGGCCCAGGCCGACGGACAAGGCACGCATATCGACGTCCCCATGCTGGGCGCCACGCTGGGCATCGCTGCCTTGCAGACCTCGGAGTTCTTTGGCAGCGGCAAGGATCCGGTCAAGCTGGGATCGGCACATCCGCGCAATGCGCCTTACCAGGCCTTCCGCTGCAAGGGGGGGTACTTTGGCATGGCCGCGGGCAACCAGGCGTTGTGGAAGGGCGTATGCGCGACAGTGGGCCGGGAAGATCTGCTGACTGATCCGCGCTTTACCGATACCAGCGCCCGCGCGCGCAACCAGACGGCCCTGCGCGAGATCCTGGAGGCGATCTTCGAGGCGGAGGACGCCCAGGCCTGGCTGGCGCGGTTCCGCGCGGCCGGAGTGCCATGCGCGCCCATCAACACCTATTCCGAAGTGCTGGCCGATCCGCAGGTGGAGCACATGGGCTGGGTGCAGCCCGTGGAGCTGCCCAACGGCGTGCGCACCCGTACTTTCGGGTTGCCCGTGCGCTTCGACGGACAGACTACGGCCTTGCGCCGTCGTCCGCCCGCATTGGGCGAACACAATGACGAAGTGCTGGGCGCGCTGCGCGCGGCCCGCAAGGAGACGACTGCATGAGCGGCGTCCTGCGCATCGACAGGCAAGGCGCGGCGCATGTGCTGACGCTGGCGCGGCCCGACAAGATGAACGCCTTGTCGGCCGAACTGGTGGAAGCGCTGATTGCCGCGCTGGACGAGGCCGAGGCCGGCGGCGCCAAGCTCATCGTGCTCAAGGGCGAAGGCAAGAACTTCAGCGCGGGTTTCGACTTCGGCGCTTGGCAGGAACAGAGCGAGGGCGATCTGCTGCTGCGTTTCGTGCGCATCGAGACACTGCTGCAACGGCTGGCGGCGTCGCCGTGCCTGACGCTGGCGCTGGCCCATGGCCGCAACTTCGGCGCGGGCGTGGATTTGTTTGGCGCCTGCAAATGGCGCGTCAGCGCGCCGGACGCCACGTTCCGCATGCCCGGGCTCAAATTCGGCCTGGTGCTGGGCACGCGACGTTATGCGGCACTGGTTGGGGCGGAGCGTGCGCGCGCGGTGCTGGAGCAGGCAGCCACGTTCAGCGCGGAAGAGGCGTTGCGTGACGGCTTCGCCAGCCGCATCGTTGCGGCGCAGGACTGGCCGGACATTGAGCGCGAGGCGCTGGACGCCGCGTCCGCGCTCAGCTGCGCCAGCCGCGTCCAGCTATACGCGGCGCTGTCGGCGGAAACGCCCGACACCGATCTTGCCCGCCTGGTGCGCTCCGCCGCCGAGCCGGGCCTCAAGGACCGGGTGGCGGCGTATCTGCAGGCGCGCTAGGCGCACAAGAACAAGCAGGCAAGGAGACATCATGGCATCGGGTTTCAATCAGAAGAACAAGCAGTGCACCCTGGCCGAGCTGGCCGCGCTGGTGCCCAACGGCGCATCGATTGCATTGGGCGGCAGCTTCCTGCACCGCGGACCATTCGCCTTCGTGCGCGAGCTGATCCGGCAGGGGCGGCGCGACCTGGAGCTGGTCAAGCAGTCGCCTGGCTACGACGTGGACATCCTGTGCCGCGCCGGCGCGCTGCGCCGCGTGCGCGCGGGCATCGTCGCCATGGAAGGGAACTTCGGCCTGGCGCCGTGGTACCGCAAGGCCGTGGAGCGTCACGAGATCGAACTGGAAGAACATGCCTGCGCGAGCCTGACGGCCGGGCTGCGGGCAGCCGCCTTTGGTGTGCCGTTCCAGCCTTGCGGCGGCCTGCATGGCAGTGGCCTGCCCGAGCTCAATGGCTGGAAATGCCTGGACGATCCCTATGGCAGCGGCCAGCAGACCTGGGTAGTGCCGGCGATCCGCCCCGACTTTGCCGTGATTCATGCGTCGGAAGTGGACGCGCTGGGCAATGTGCGCGTGCACGGCACCGCGCACTGGGACCGCATCATGTCGCGCGCGGCGGGCAGTGTGCTGGTGGTGGCCGAGAAGGTCGTCGACAGCGCGGTGTTCGAGGCCAATCCGGAATCCACGCTGGTGCCGTTCTTCATGGTGCAGGCATTTGCCGTGGCGCCGCAAGGCGCCTGGCCCGGGTCCTGCTGGCCGGACTACGCCATCGACTATCCAGCGGTGGAGGCATACATGGACAAGCAAGGCGATCTTCAGGCGCACATGGCCGCGGCGCCGGAAGCACGGGAGGTGCAGCATGGCTGAGCAATGGTCGGGATTTTCGTACATCGTCACCAATCTGGCGCGGTTTATCCGTCCGGACGAAATCACCTTCAGCGGCGTGAATTCCACCATGCCCATGCTGGCCTGCCTGCTGGCCAAGCGCGCGTATGACTGGGACTTCGTCTACATCAACGTGGCTGGCGGCGTGAATCCGCGGCCCTCGCACGTGCCGATCTCCAGTTCCGATCCGGTGCTGGCCGAGCACACGGCCTCGATCTTCTCGAACGAGGATTTCTACGACCTGTGCACGCGCGGCCGCATGGACCTGACCTTCCTTGGCGCGGCCCAGATCGATGGGGAAGGCTGCGCCAACAATTCCTGCATTGGCGACTGGCATGAACCCAAGGTGCGCCTGCCGGGGGGCGGGGGCGGCGCAGTGATGCTGCCTACCGCCAGGCGCGCCTGCACTTGGCGCACGGAGCACTCGCGCCGCACCTTCGTGCCCAAGCTGGACTTCATGACCTCCTGGGGCGGATTCCACGGCGTGGTCACGCCGATCGCCGTATTCGTCAAGCGCAACGGGCGCCTGGCCTTGCAGTCCTGGCATCCGGAATCCAGCCTGTCCGAAGTGCGTGAGCGCACGGGATTCGAATTCGACGCCACGGGCGCCGAGCCGTCCGCGCTGCCCTCGACCGCTGAAGCGCGCGCGCTGCGCGAACTGGATCCTGACGGACAGTTCGAACGCGACGCCGCCGTCGTGCTGCGCTAGGAGGCCAGGATGACGATCGCCGATGCCACGTTGGTGGCCGCTTTTGCGCGCCTGTGGAGCCAGCCGCAATGGGCCGTGCAGCCTGCCATTGCGACTGCGCAGGGCGTGCTGACGTATGCCGACCTGTACCGCGCGGTTGGATGCATCGCCGGCGGCCTGCGCGCCGTTGGCGTGGCGCGCGGCAGCCGCGTGGCCATCGCGATGGAACGCTCGCAAAGCCAGGTGCTGGCCATTCTGGGCGTGATGGCGGCGGGCGCATGTCCGTGTCCGCTGGAGCCGCGGCTATCGGATGCGGAAACCGCCCGGCGCGTGGCGGCGGTGGGGCTGGACTGGGTGTTGCATGACGAGTCCAATGCCACGACGGCCCGGGCCAGCGGCCTGGCGCAGCAATGTTTGTTGGACGCCGCAGGCGTGGCGCAAGGGCCGCTGGATTGGACGGGCGCCGGCGAGGCGGAGCCCGGCGACGCGGGCCTGCTGTTATTCACGTCGGGAAGCACAGGCAATCCCAAAGGCGTGCTGCTCAGCCATCGCGGGTTGGCAAACAATGCGCGCGGGGTGCTCGCGCACACGGGTTTGACGCCGCAGGACCGACTGCTGCACGTTATGCCGCTGCATCACACCAATGCGCTCAATAATCAGATTTTCACGCCGCTGCTGGCCGGTGCCTGCGTAGCGCTGGCGGGCCGGTTCCGGGCGGAAGACATGCCGGGTTTGCTGCAGGCGTTCCGGCCCACCATCATCACGGGCGTGCCCACCATGTATGCGCGCATGTTGGAGCTGGAATTCGATCCGTCCAGCCTGGCGGCGTTGCGCTTTGCGCGTTGCGGCTCGGCGCCGATCACCGAAGCGCTGCATCGGCGCATCGAAGCCTTCCTGGGCTGCCCGCTGGTGGTGTCGTATGGCTTGTCGGAAGCTACCTGCACATCGACCATGAATCCCCCCGCAGCGCGGCGCGTCGGTTCAGTGGGCACGGTGCTGGCCGGCCAGAGCGTTACCTTGCGGCTGCCGGACGGCACGCAGGCCGCGCCAGGCGGAGAAGGCGAGATCTGCATCGAAGGCGACAGCCTGATGCTGGGATATCTGGGAGTGGACAACGCCGACGCCCTTGCGCCGCAGTTGCTGCGCACGGGCGATCTGGGGCGTTTCGATGATCAGGGCTACCTGAGCATTACCGGCCGCATTAAGGATGTGATCATCCGAGGCGGGGAGAACATTTCGCCGGCGTTGATCGAGGGGGTGGTGACGGGACTGCCCGGCGTGGCGGCCTGCTGCGTGGTGGGCGCGCCGGACGAGGATCTGGGTGAAGTGCCCGTGATCTTCGTGCAGCGCGCGGGGGACCTCGCACCGGACGGGCCCGGCATACAGGCGGAAGTCTTGGCGCGCCTGGGCCGGATCTACGTGCCGCGTGACGTGCTCTGGATCGATCGCCTGCCGGAGAATGCGGTGGGCAAGGTCGACCGCAAGGCGTTGGCCCGCCAGCTGGCACCCGCGGCTCTGCGCGTGTAATCGAAAACGGCGTGCACGCCCCGTGTTCCGGGGCGTGCGGCCAGGCTATTCGACCTTGCCGATCCGGTTGACCGCAACCTCCAGCGAGGCCGAGTCCTTCTTCCAATATTCGTCGAATGCGGGCGCGTCCAGGTATAGCACCGGGCTGCCCGTGCCCGCAATGCGCGCCTGGACGTCGGGATTGTTGGCGATGTCCTTGACCGTCTGGCGCAACTTGTCGATGACGGCGGGCGGCGTGCCGGCCAGCGCGAAGACGCCCGACCATTGCACGAAGCTGATGTCATAGCCCTGCGACTTGAAGGACGGCACGTCCGGCAGGCTGTCGAGCTTGCCGTCGCCCCAGTGCGCCAGCGCCTTGACGCGCCCGGCCTGGATCAGCTGCATGACGCTGGACGGGCCGGTAGCCAGGGCGTCGACCTGGCCGCCCACCAGCGCCTGCACGGCGGGGCCCGCGCCAGTGAAGGGCACGTGCATCATCTTGATCCCGGCCGCGTTCTGGAGCATTTCCATCGGCACGTGCATGGTGCCGTAGATGCCCGAAGACCCGTAGCTGAATTTACCCGACTGCTTCTTGGCCGCGTCCATGAATTCCTGCAGCGTCTTGTACGGTGCATCCGCGCGCACCACCAGCACGGTGGGATCGGCCGTGATCCGCGCAATGGGCACGAACTGATCCAGCTGATAGGCCGGCTTGCGTTCCAGCAGCCGATCGGCCGCTGGCAGGATGGAAATGGACGACAGGCTCATCAGCAGGGTGTAGCCGTCCGGCTTGGCGCGGCCGGCCTGGCCGATGCCGATGGCGCCGCCAGCGCCGCCCTTGTTTTCGATCACGACGGTCTGACCAAGCTTATCGCCCATGGCCTGGGCCAGCGGCCGCGCGATCGTGTCCGCGACACCGCCGGGCGGGAAGGGCACGATCATGGTCACGGGACGTTCGGGATAGCCGGCAGCCAGCGCGTTCGCGGCTCCCAGCCACAGCAAGACGGCCGCGGCCGCCCGGGTGCATCGCAGATTCATGTCTCACTCCTTGTGTGTGGCCGCCGGGCCGCCCCGCGTCTACCCTTGTCTTTCCAGGACAGCAATCCGTATCGCGGGCGCGGCGGCGGCTTTTCTGTTGCGTCGCCCCGTGTTCAGGTTCCGGGGCTTGCGCTTAGACGAAGCGGTTTTCTATGTGCCCGATACCGTCGATCTCCACGCGCACCACGTCGCCGTGCTTCAGGAACTGCGGCGGGTTCAAGCCCTGGCCCACGCCCGCCGGCGTGCCGGTGGCGATGACGTCGCCCGGATAAAGCGTGATGCCGCGCGAGCAGGTTTCGATCAGCGTGGGGATGTCGAAAATCAGGTCTTCGGTGTTGCCGTCCTGGCGCAGTTCGCCGTTGACCCAGCAGCGCACGCGGGTCTTCTGGCCGTCCAGCTCGTCGGCCGTCACCAGCCAGGGGCCCATGGGGCAGAAGGTGTCGAAGGACTTGCCCAAGTCCCATTGCTGGTGGCGCATCTGCACGTCGCGCGCCGTAACGTCGTTGACCACGGTGTAGCCAATGACGTGGCTCATGGCTTCGGCGCGGGAGATATTGCGGCCGCCCTTGCCAATCACCACCGCGAGTTCGGCTTCGTAATCGATCTTGTCGGACACGCCCACAGGCAGGCGCACGTCGTCCCATGGACCGATGACGGTTTGCGGCACCTTGGTGAACACAATGGGCCAGGATTCGGGGTTGGCGTCGTTGTCCTTGAAGACGGAATCGCGCAACTCCTTGGCATGAGCGTGGTAGTTGCGCCCTACGCAGAACAGGTTGCGCCGCTGCGCAGGCAGGGGCGCTTCGTGTTCCACCTGGTCCCAGCGGTAGGACGAGCCGATCCTGGCCGGAAGGGCGCGGCCTTCGGCCAGCCATTCCACGGCCGTCAGCGCGCCGGCGGCCGCGAGTTCGCGCGGAAAATCCAGGGCGGTCACGCTGCCGCCATCGTCGGAGACTGCGCCGATGTAGCGCTCGCCGTTGATCCGGAATACTGCAATCTTCATTCTTGCTCCCTGGGCGGGTCGGAGCCGCCTTTGTTTGATACCAAAAAATACCAATTGGGCCTGTTTGGCAGCCCAATTTCGGGAGAGGATATACCAAAATGATCCCGCTTTCTATCGACGGATTGCGCGAAAGAACGTTTTTATTGGTCTGATTTGGTATTATTCGCCCCGCATAGCCATTAAGGAACGCCCATGGACAAAGCTTCCGCCTTGCGCGCGGTCATCATTGAGAACCTGCAATCCGGCGCCTGGCCCGCCGGGCATCGCTTGCCCACCGAGCGTGCGCTCAGCGAGCAATTCGGCATCAGCCGCTCGACCGTGCGCCGTACGTTGGCGGACCTGAAGACCGAAGGCCTTATTTCGCAGCGCGTGGGTAGCGGAACCTACGCCAATCCGCCGTCCACCCTGGCGCAGGCCGAGGTGTTGCTGCGTGCGGAAGTGCTATCGACCAGCCCCGCCGAATTGATGGCGGCCCGGTTGGTGCTGGAGCCGGCCATCGCGGCGTTGGTGGTGCAGCACGGCACGCCGGCGGATTTCGCGGCCATGCAGAATGCTTGTGCGCAGGCCGAGGCCGCCGAAGGTTTCGAAGCGTTCGAAATCTGGGATGCCAAGCTGCATGAGCTGATGGCTACGGCCACGCATAATCTCTTTATCGAAAAGGTATTCGCGCTGATGACGGCTGCGCGGTCGCAAGCAACCTGGGGCGCGTTAAAGCGCAAGAGCCTGACGCGCGAGCGGCGCGAAGCCTACCAGGTTGAGCACCGTGAAATTGTCGAAGCGCTGCATGACCGCGATGCCGAGCGGGCCATGGAGGCCGTGCGCCGGCATTTGCTGCACGTGCGGGACAATCTGCTCGGGTGAGGGCTGGCTGGCGCCAGCTGGTGGCGCGCCAAGTACGAGGGCCGGCGCCTCAGGACTGCGCGCGCAGTCTTGCCAGTTCGGCGGAAAGCTCCGCCACCAGTGCCTCGGCGCGCGCCAGCGGGTCGTGTGCTCCGGGGGAGGACTCCGTGGGCGCGGCGGGCGATTGCAGCCGGGGCTGCACGCTTTCGTGACCCATGCTGACGTCGACGTCGAACACCAATTGCTCCGCGCGGTGCCAGGTCGTGAACCATTCCAGCGGCCGACCATGCTGGTCCATGCCCTGGCCCTGCAGCATCAACAAGGGCGTGCCGGTTTGCGTGTCCAGCAGTTCCGCCAGCGTCTTGTCGGCAGCCACCGCCCGGATCTGGTTGCGGCCGGCGCCAGGGCGCAGGCCGAAGCGGCGCGTCAGCACGCCATGCAGGGACGCGTCGGTCAGGTCGTCGGCGCGCAAGCCCGGCACGGCATCGGCGGGGATCCAGGTGCGCACATAGGCCAGCGGGGCGTCGGCCACGTGGCGCAGGCGTTCCAGCATCAGCAGTCGCGTGGTGCCGAAAAAGGCCTCCACGTCGGGGGGCGGCTCGGCGCGCGCGAAGGCCAGCACGCGCGTCTGCAAGGCGACGCCAGACTGCGCGAACTGTTCGTACAGGCCGGTGGAGCGCTGCACGAGCCGGCGGTGTTCCTGGGGCGCCGCCACGGTGGCGGGGCGGCCGGTTTCGCGCTGGATCAGGCCTTCGGTAGCCAAGGCCGCGAGCGCCTGCCGGACCACGCTGCGCGCCACGCCGAAGCGTTCGCATAGCGCTGCCTCGCTGGGTAGCACGGCGCCTGCCGCGAGCTTGTTCGTGCGGATGTATCCGCGCAGCAGCGTCGCCACCTGGGCGTGCAGCGGGATATCGCCGGAGCGATCAAGTGCGGGCAATGCGTCGTGCGTGGCGGGCGCCATGGGAATCAACCTCCGGTTTGTGCCCGCGCAGTTTCCCACACATGCGTCCAGCCCGGGGCCAGATGCGCGGCGCGCTCGGCGGCCAGGATCAGGCTGTCTTCGCGGGCGATGCCGCGGCCGGCGATGTCGAAGGCGGTGCCATGGTCCACCGATACGCGCACGACGGGCAGGCCTACCGTGATGTTCACGCCATCATCGCCGTAAACCGCCTTGAAGGGTGCGTGGCCCTGGTCGTGGTAACAGGCGATAACGAACTTCCATTTGCCGCGCACGGCCTGCGGGAACAGGGCGTCGGCAGGAATCGGACCGGCGGCCAGGATGCCGGCGGCATTGGCCTCGGCGACGGCAGGCGCCAGGATGTCCGCGTCTTCCGTGCCGAAGATGCCGTTCTCGCCGGCATGCGGATTCAGGCCCGACACCGCCACCGGCTGGTCGCCGCGGCCCAGCGCCTTGGCGAAGGAGCCGGCCAGGCGCAGCACCGCGCGCATGCGCGCCGGCGTCAGGTCCTCGATGGCCTGGCGCAGCGACACGTGGGTGGTCGCGTGGAAAATGTAGAGGTCGCTGGCCGACAGCACCAGCGAAAAAGTCTTGACGCCGAACTCATGCGCCAACAGTTCCGTGTGGCCGGGCCATTTGTGGCCGGCCGCGTGCATGGCGGCTTTGTTCAGCGGGGCGGTGACGATGCCGTCGACCTCGCCGGCGCGTGCCAGCGCGCAGGCCGTCGTGACGAAGCGCACCGAGCCGTCGCCTGCGTCCGCGCTGATCTCGCCCAGTTTCACATGAGCCAGCGACGGGCCTGCCTGCAGCACTTCAATGGTGCCGGGGGTGTTGGTGCAGTCGGCGGCGCGGTCCAGCTTGCGCACGATGGCGGGATCGCCGCCCAGATTGCGCACGGCATTGGCCATGACGTCCGTGTCGCCGACCACCAGCAGGCGGGCCTTCTGGCGCAGTTCATCATGGCCCATCAGCATCTTGGCCGTGATTTCCGGCCCGATGCCCGCTACGTCGCCCAGCGTTACGGCCAGCAGGGGCAGTTTGCCCGGTTGGGGTTGTGTCATCGCTTGAATCTCCTGTCGCGGATCGCGCGCACCGCGCGAACCAGTACGTCTTCGGTGCCAAAGCCGCCGGCCTTGGTCACCACGGGCAGGCCAGCGGCCGTGCCTCCGGTCAGCGTGCCCAAGGGCACGCCGCCCATCACTTCGTCCACCAGCGCAATGCCGCGCGCGCCTAGCGCCACCAGCACGCTGCGCGCGCCGTCTCCGCCCGTGGCGACCACGCCGGCCGCGCGGGCGCTGGTGATCAATTGCGCGGCCAGGCTGCCCAGCCGTTCGGCGACCGTCTCCGAGTCCAGACCGTCCAATTGGCCTTCGGGCGCCAGCAGCAGCACGGTGCCGGCCTCCGCCGGCGCCTTGGCGTGAGCCTGCAGCAGCGGCTGGCTCCAGGCCTGCCAGGCCGCGTCGTCGGCCAACTGGGGCAGCGACGGCGTCCAGGTGTCGGCTCCCGAGGCTTGCAGCGCGGCGGCTTGCGCGCGCGCTGCGCTGTGCTGCGAAGTCACTACCACCACGACGGGCGCGGTCTGGTCGGCGCCGGCCCACACTCGGGCCAGGGGCACCGCCAGGCCGCCCGCGCCCACCGGCAGGGCATGCGCGCCCAGCAGGCCGATGGCGCGCGCCAGGCGCTCCAGGTCGGCCTCGGTGGCGGCATCGACGACCACGGTCTGGCCAGCTTCGCGGATGCGCGCCGCCAGCGCTTGCGGCGTGTCGCCGTCCTGGGTCGCCACATGGGCGCAACCGAGCAGGGTGGGGATATGGCTTTCCGTCACCGGGGTGACCGGATCGGTGGCCGCCGAGGTCTCGGTGACCGGCTTGCCATTGACGTAAAGCACGCCCTGCACGACGGTGCGGCCGGTGGCCGGGAAGGCGGGGCAGATCACTGCCACGGTGTCCGGACCCCAGGCCTCGCGCGCCGCGTCGATCTCGGCCTTGAAGGCGCCGCGCAAGGTCGAATCCACCTTCTTGTACAGGCGCGTGACGCCCGCTGCGCGCAGGCGCCGCACGTTTTGCCAGACGACCTCGGCCGCGTCGGCGGCCGCCAGCGCGCGGCTGTTGGTCGTGACCGCCAGCACTTCCACGCCGGCGGTGTCGGAACCCGACAGCGCCTCGTCGGCGCCGCCGATGGACAGGTGTGTGTTCCAGCCGGCGCGCACGAACTGCACCGCCGTATCGCCCGACCCGGTCAGGTCATCGGCGACGATGGCGATGGCGGGATTCAAAGCGCTTCTCCGCGCGCTTCACGCAGGGCGGGCGCGGCGGCCGACGCATCGGCATCCTCGGACTTGAGCTCGCCGGCGCGCTTGAGGAAATACGAAGCCAGCACCGGAGCCAGGATCGAGCTGATCAGCACGCAGGCCGCGACCTGCGCGGTGGCGGTCGACACGTATTGCTGGAAGTTGGGATCGGCCGCGGCCACGACTGCGGGCGTGGCGATGGCGTTGCCGGCGGTGGTGCCGGCCGCGAAGCCCAGGCCGCTCTTGCCGCCGCGGCGCAGGATGTAGCGATAACCCAGGTAGACCAGGCCGCCGGTGATGGGGCTGATGATCAGGCCCAGGATCAGGCCGCTGATGCCGCCGGAAACCACGGCGCCCAGATTGATGCCGGTGCCCAGCGCGAAGGCGAAGAAGGGGATGACAATGTTGGGCACGGGCTTGAGCACGTCGCGCCACTTGGGATCCAGGTTGCCGACCACCACGCCCAGCAGGAACGGCACTAGCGCCGCCACCAGGGCGATCATGGGGATGTCGGCCAGGCCCGAGGCGCCCAGGAACAGCAGGCTGAAGAAGGGGCCGTCGTTGACCGCGCTGGCGACATAGGCGCCTCGGTCGCGGGCATCGCCGTACTGGCCGGTATAGGCCAGCCAGAGGCCGCCGTTGCTGTTGTCGAATGCGGCCAGCATCGCCAGGATGGAGACGCCCAGCACGCCGTCCAGGCCGACGTAGCTGCCCAGGATGATGATGAGCGTGGCGGGCACCAGGGTCTTCATCAGCAGGATGGTGCCGGCGGTGGCCAGGATGGGCCCGCCGGTGCGCGTGTTGACCTGGGTGCCGGTGGCGAAGATGAGCAGCGCGATCAAGGGCAGGGCGCTGTTCTTGAACAGGGCCGTGGTGAAGCCGCCGATCGTCAGCGCATCGGGAGCAAAGGTGCCGATCAGGGAACCCAGGATCAGCGGCACCAGCATCAATCCACCGGGGATTTTCTGCATCGTGCCAAAAAAGGGTGAGCGGGAAGTTTCGGTCGACACTATCGGAGTCTCCAGGACGGTTTTTCTGGGTTGCAGACGTTCGAGCGCGCGTCTGTCAGACGGTTTCAGGGGTGAAAAACCGTAGTGTACACCTGTACGTACAGCGTGTACGTACAGGTTTTCCCGTCCGTGGCGGGGCGCCGACCTAGAAGCGGTAGGCGCCGCTGAGCATGACCGTGCGGCGCGCCCCGTAGAAGCAGTCGCCGCGATCCAGGCAGACCACTTCGTAGGTGCGGTCCGCGATGTTGTTCACGTTCAGCGCGTAGCGCCAGGGGCCATTGTCGTAGCTGAGCATGGCGTCGAACAGCGTAACCGCGGGCGTTTCGGGGGCGCCGCCGTCTCGGAAGGCCGACAGGTAGCGTACGCCCGCGCCTACCGCGAAGCCCGGCTGGCCGGCCAGGGCGAAGCGGTACTTGCCCCACATGGAGGCCATGTGCTTGGGTTGCGCCTCCAGTTGCGGATCCAGATCGGTATAGATGTAGTTGGCGATCACGTCCAGTTCCTTGGTGACGCGGCCGCGCAGTTCCAGCTCCACGCCACGCGTGCGAGTCTTGCCGGCCTGGATCTGGTTGTTGGGATTGTCCGGATCGTTCGTCTGGCGGTTCTTCTCGCGCAGGTCGTAGGCGGCAGCGGTGAACTCGATGTCCGCGTCCTTGGGCATGTACTTGATGCCGGCCTCCACCTGTTTGCCGCGCATGGGTTTCCAGCGCTGGTTGTAGAAATCGTCCCCGGCGATCGGCGTGAACGATTCGCTGTAGCTGAGGTATGGCGACCAGCCATTGTCCGCCGCGTACATCAGGCCGAAGCGCTTGGTGGTGGCCATATCGGTTTCGCGGTCCTGGCCTTCGGTGGTGCTGTCTGCGCGGTCGCGCCGGATGCCGGCCAGGAAGATCCAGTTCTTGTCGAATTTGATCTGGTCCTGCGCGTAGAAGCCGATTTGCTGCTGATTGACCTTGGGATTGTCCGACAGTTCATACTCGGGCACGTTGCCGTACTCGGGGTGATACAGGTTCAGCGGCGAGCCCGCGCCGCGGGCCATTTGGCTGGTTTCGCGATAGCGCGAATAGTCCATGCCGAAGATCACTGTGTGTTCCGTGCGGCCCCAGTTCAGCTTGCCTTCCAGGTTCTGGTCCGCCAGCAAGGTGCGCATGCGCGGCTTGTTGACGTAGAAAATGCGGTCCACGGTGGTCTGCTCGGGATCGATGTAGGAATCGCCCCGGCGCGCGCCGTAGACGTTGGGGTAGAGCGTCTTGTAGTCGACGCTGCTGACCGTGTTGCGGAAGTTCTGCCGCACTTTCCAGGTGTCGTTGAACTGGTGCTCGAACAGCCAACCCACGCTGAACTGCTCGGTGTCGTAGGCATCGAAGCCCGGCTCGCTGGCAAAGCGCCGGGTAGGGATGCGGCCGTTCGGATTCTCCTGCACCGAGCCGCTCCAGGGCAGGAAGGATTGCGTGGTGCCGGCGCGGTCCTTCTGCCAGGTGGCCTGCAGGGTCAGCGATGTGGCCGCGCTGGGGCGCCAGGTCAGCGAGGGCGCAAGCATCAGGCGGTCGTCCGGCGCATATTGGACCTGGGTATCGCTGTCGCGTCCCACCGCGATGACGCGGTACAGCCATTGGCCGTCCTCGCTGGCCGGACCCGTGAGGTCGGCCTGGATCTCGCGGCGGTTGTGGTTGCCCAGCACCACGCCGATCTCGCGCTGCGGTTCCTCCAGCGGGCGTTTGCTGACCAGGTTGACGATGCCGCCCGTGCTGCCCTGTCCGTACAGCATGGACGACGGGCCGCGCAACACTTCCACGCGCTCCATGGCATAGACCTCGGTGCGCGGGTTGTTGAAACTGAAGTACTGGCGCAGGCCGTCCAGGTACTGCACCGGTTCCACGCCGCGGATGCGCACGTAATCGGCGCGGTTGTCCACGCCGTACGCATTGGGGCGCACGCCGGCTGCGTAGTTCATGGTGTCCTGGATGTTTTGCGCGCCCTGGTCCTCGATCTGTTCGCGCGGGATCACGGTGATGGCCTGCGGCGTTTCCGACAGGGGCGTGTCGGTCTTCGTTCCGGTGGCGCTGCGCGTGGCGACGTAGCCCTCGACCGGGCTGGTCGCGGTTTCGCCGGTGCCGGTGACCTGCACGGCGGGCAGGATCGTGGCGGGTTCAGCCGAGTCCGCGGCTTGGGCGTGGGCAGCGCCGCCCAGGCAGGCGGCGAGCGCGGCGCCAAGGGGCAGCAGAACCAGCGGCCGCGCGCGCGGGCCGGCGGGATGACGGTGGCGTATCAATGGAATTCCCCTGCGGCCTGGATTCGGCCTATTGAGTATGTAAATAGCAACGATAACTATTATTGATTTACTGCCTGGAGGCTGTCAGGAAATGGGCTGGCCGCAGATGTAAAAAAGCCCTGCAAAGCTTGCCGGACAGTAAGGCTGCAAGAAAAAACGCCGTGCTATCAGCGGCTTGTGGACAGTTCCGCAGGCTGTGTGGCAGCGGGGCGCCTGTTGGCGAGACGCGACAGATCGTTCAGGCGTAACGTGGCCGGCGGGTGCCGCCTTCGCGCCGGCTGGCCTTGTCGGTGACGATATTGTCTTCGGCCATGCGGCGGCCGCGCTGCTCGATGCGGCCAAGGAAGTCGCGCAGCAGGGCGACTTCGTCCTCGCTCAGGTCCTGCACCAGCAGGTTGTTCAAGTGCGAAACCTCGGGCAGCAAGGCCTCGTAGCGGGCCGTGCCTTCAGCGGTGGCTTCCACGCGCACCACGCGGCGGTCGGCGCTGTCGTGCAGACGGCGCAACCAGCCTTTTTCGCATAGCGCGCCCAGGGTCCGGGAGGTGCGGGCCAGGTCCAGCTTGGCAGCGGCCGCCAGCTCGGCTGAACTCATGATGCCGCCCTCGACGGCACAGGCCAGCACGCGCCATTCGCGGCGCGTGATGCCGAAGCGGCCTTCGCACAGGCGCAGAAACACCGGATTGGATTGCGACCACGCCTGATACAGCCGATACATCAGCATGTCGGAAAGCTGGCGTTGGCCGGACGCGGGGATGGTCGGCATGGCGTCTTCTCCTGATGGCGTTGCAGTTCGCGCTGCATATCGTTATGGAAAGTCCTGGATTAGATCAACAAATGTGCGCGTTGCTAAATTCAATTTTCCTATTTGGGTATCGGCCATGCAGTGACAACCATAATCGACAGGGGCCGCTGTCTCCAGGAGAAGACCATGCGTAAATGGATAACAGGCGCCGCTGCAGCGGCGGTGCTTGTGGGCGCCGCGCCCTTGGCCGGCGCGCAGCAGGCCCCGTTGGACGGGACCCTGACGGTGGTGGTGGGCTACCCGCCGGGTGGCAGTTCGGACCGTATTGCGCGTCTGGTCGCGGATCGGCTCAAGGATCGGGTCGGCGTGTCCGTCGTGGTCGAGAACAAGACGGGGGCGGGCGGCCGCATCGCGGCGCAAGGCCTGCATGCGGCGCCGGCCAGCCAGAACGTACTGATGCTGGCGAATCCGGCCGTGATGGTGGTGGCGCCGCTGGTCTATGCCCAACCGGGCTACGATGCGCAGCGCGACTTCAAGCCGGTGTCCCTGGTCAGCCGCTACAAGTTCGCCCTGGCGGTGGCGGCGAACTCGCCGATTCAGGACCTGGCCGGCCTGCGCCAATGGCTCAAAGCCAATCCCAAGCAGTTCGCGGTGGGCGTGCCCGCCACGGGCAGCCTGCCGCATTTCTTTGCGCTGATGCTGGGCCGCGAACTTGGCCAGGAGCCGGAAGTGGTGGGTTACCGTGGGTCGGCGCCGCTGATTTCCGAACTGATCGGGGGCATCTTGCCGCAAGGCATCGACACGCTGGATACCCTGCTGCCGCAACACCGAGCGGGCAAGATCCGTATCCTCGCCATCTCCGGCGACGAGCGCGACGCGGAGCTCAAGGACGTGCCCACCTTCCGCGAAAAGGGCGTGAACCTGGCGGCAGACGGCTGGAACGCGTTCTTTGCGCCCGCCGCGATGCCGCAGGCCAAGGCCGACAGGCTGGGCGCGGAAATCGCTGCCGTGTTGCGCGAGCCCGGCATGCAGGAGGCCTTGCGCGCCGCCGACCTGGAGCCCGTATCGCTGGACGCGGCCGGCACTGCCGCCGCCCTGGCGGCCTACCGCAAGCAATGGGAGCCGGTGGTGCGAGACTCCGGTTTCACGGCCACGCAGTAGGAGGGGCAATGTCCACCGTGCAGAACGTGCTGTTCATCATGGCCGACCAGCTGCGGGCCGACCACCTGAGCTGTTATGGCCACCCCTACCTGCAGACCCCCAGCCTGGACACCCTGGCGGCGCGCGGCGTGCGTTTCGAGCGCGCCTTCGTGAACTCGGGCGTATGCGGCCCGTCGCGCATGAGCTACTACACCGGCCGCTATCCTTCGCGCCATGGCGCCACCTGGAACCGCGTGCCGCTGTCGATCAACGAGATCACCCTGGGCGAGTACCTGGCAGGGCAGGGGCGCGAGCTGGCGCTGGCCGGCAAGACGCACATCATTCCCGATCGGGCCGGCATGGAACGGTTGGCTATCGACGGCGCTTCCGAACTGGGCACCTTGCTGGCCCGGGGCGGCTTCACGGAGCTGGACCGCTACGACGGCCATCACACTCCCGGCGACGAAAGCGGCTATCCCGGCTATCTGCGGCGCCACGGCTACGACAGCGCGGACCCCTGGACCGACTACGTGATTGCGGGGGTGGATGCGGGCGGCCAGATCGTCAGTGGCTGGAACATGCGTAATGCGTATCTGCCATCGCGCGTGGCCGAGCGGCATTCCGAAACCGCCTATATGACGGACCAGGCATTGGATTTCATGAAGCGGCGCGGCAGCCAGCCCTGGGTGCTGCATCTGAGCTATGTGAAGCCGCATTGGCCCTACATGGCGCCGGCCCCGTACCACAACCTCTATACGCCGGAACAATGCCTGCCGGTGCGGCGCAACCGGGAAGAGCTGGAAAATGCGCACCCGGTGGTGGCGGCCTACCGGCAGCAGGAGGAGAGCGTCAGCTTTTCCACGGACGAATGCGTGCGGGTGGTGCGGCCGGCCTATCAGGGGCTGATCCGGCAACTGGACGACCATCTCGGGCGGCTGTTCGATTACATGGAAGGCGCGGGGCTGATGAAGAACACGCTGATCGTGTTCACGGCGGACCATGGTGACTTCCTCGGCGACCACTGGCTGGGTGAAAAGGAGTTGTTCTACGACACCGTGCAGCGCGTGCCGTTCATCGTCATGGACCCTTCCGGCTCGGCCGATGCCACGCGTGGATCTGCCTTGGACGATATGGTCGAAAGCGTGGACCTGGTGCCCACGGTGCTGCGCGCGCTGGGCGCGCCCGGACCCGTCTACAGGCTGGAGGGCCGCGAGCTGCAAACACTGCTGCACGGCCGGGATGCGGCCACGCCGTGGCGGGACTGCGTGTATTCGGAGCTGGATTACAGCTTTCGCCAGGCCCGCCTGTTATGCGGTAAGACGCCCCAGAATGCCCGAGCCTGGTCGGTGCGCACGGACCGCTGGCGCTATGTGTACTGGCTGGACGAGCGCGAGCAGCTCTTCGACCTGCACGCCGATCCGGACGAATACCAGGACCTGGGCGCGAGCGGCGCGCATGCGGAAACGCGGCTGGCGCTGCGGCAGCGGCTGCTGGAATGGATGCTGCGGGGCAAGCGCCGCACCACCATCAGTGATGAGGCCGTGGAAAAGGCGACCAACGCGCACAAGCGCGCCGGTGTCTTCTTCGGACAGTGGTGAGGAGGAGCCGGCTCGCGCTGGCGAGCCGGCGGGTTCGGGCCTAGCCTGGCTGCCGGGCCTGCGGCGGCGCGGCGGGCGCCTGCGCGGCGGGCTTGAGCTCGCGGCGCAGGATCTTGCCGACGTTGGTGCGCGGCAGATCGTCGCGGAATTCGATGTAGCGCGGAACCTTGTAGCCCGTCAGCTGCTTGCGGCAATGCGCGATCAAGGTTTCGGCGTCCAGCGCGGGATCCTTGCGAATCACGTACAGCTTGACGGCTTCGCCCGAGCGTTCGTCGGGCACGCCTACCGCAGCGACTTCACGCACGCCGGGATGCAGGGCGGCCACGTCCTCGACCTCGTTCGGATAGACGTTGAAGCCGGACACCAGAATCATGTCCTTCTTGCGGTCGACCAGGAATACGTAGCCGTTTTCGTCCACGTAGCCGATATCGCCGGTGCGCAGGAACCCGTCCGGGTAGAGGACCAGCGCGGTTTCGTCGGGCCGCTGCCAATAGCCCTGCGTGACCTGGGGGCCGCGCACGCATATTTCGCCAGCCTCGCCCACACCCAGCTCCTGGCCTGCGTCGTTGCGGATGGAGATATCGGTGGACGGCACGGGCAGACCGATGGATCCGGTGAACTCCTTGACGTCCAGAGGATTGATCGTGACGGCTGGCGAGGTTTCGGTCAGGCCATAGGCTTGCGCCAGCGAACGGCCGGTGACCGCGCGCCAGCGATCGGCCACCGAACGCTGCACCGCCATGCCCCCGCCCATCGTGAGGCGCAGCCGCGAGAAATCCAGGCGCGCGAAATCCGGATTGTTGAGCAGGGCGTTGAACAGCGTATTCACGCCAGTGAAGGCAGAGAACGGCACTTTGCGCATTTCCTTGATCAGTCCGGGAATGTCGCGCGGGTTGATGATAAGCAGGTTGCTGGCGCCCATCTTCATGAAGGTCAGGCAGTTGGCTGTCAGCGCGAAGATGTGATACAGCGGCAAGGCTGTCACGATGCATTCTTCGCCCTCGGTCACCAGCGGCCTCACCCAGGCATAGGCCTGGCTCAGATTGGCCACCAGGTTGCCGTGGGTGAGCATGGCGGCCTTGGCCACGCCGGTGGTGCCGCCCGTGTACTGCAGGCAGGCCAGATCGCGCTGGTCCAGTTCCACTTCGGTGAAGGGGGCGGCTCGGCCAGCTTCCAGCGCTGCGCCCAGCCGCAAGGCCTCGGGCAGGGACCACGCGGGTACCATGCGCTTGACTCGGCGGACCACGAAATCCACCAGGCGCCCCTTGACCGTTCCCAATAGTTCTCCGATGGACGTCACCACCACGCGCTCGATCGCGGTTCCTTCCAGGGACTTTTGCACGGTTGCAGCGAAGTTGTCCGCAACCACGATGACGCGAGCGCCGGAGTCGGCCAACTGATGCTGGAGTTCGTGCGGCGTATAGAGCGGATTGCAGTTGACCACGACGCAGCCGGCGCGCAAGGCGCCGAACAGGCACACGGGGTATTGAAGCAGGTTGGGCATCATGAGCGCCACGCGGTCGCCGCGGCCCAGTCCGTTCGCATGCAGCCAGGCAGCGAAGTCGCGCGTCAGCCGGTCAAGCTCGGCATAGCTGAGCGATTTGCCCATGCTGATGTACGAGGTCTTGCCGGCGTAGCGCCGGCAGCTCTCGCGTACCACTGAAACCAGCGTCGTCACGCCGTCCATCTCGATCTCCGCGGGCACGCCCGCGGGATAGCTTTTCTGCCAGATTCGTTCCATTTCCCGGGATTCCGTCTAGGGTCCTAGCCGCCCAGCAGGGCTTTCTTCAGGGAAGCTTGCGCAGGCTTGTCGCCCAGCCAGACCCGCAAAAGGGCGCGTGCGAATGCGGGGCTGTCGATGCGGCCCCGCGACTTGCCGTTATCCGTGACCGCGACGCCCTGGGCGTCGAAATCCAGGTCGACCACATCGCCTTCGCGCACGGCGCCGATTTCAGCCATCAGGGCCGACAGGCGCTCGGCCGGCGCCTTGAGCTGTGCCAGTTCCTGCGCAGGCGTATTGTCGCGCAATCCGTCCTGCAGGGCTTCGTCCAGGCTCTTGCTGTCCACGTCACGCAGCAGCCGCAAGCGCATGCGGCGCGGTTCATCGCTATTGACCAGCGCGGCGGCGTCACTGGTTTTCGCGGTGGCGTACAGCGCGGCCACGTAGACCTTGACCACGAATTTGGTGCGCAGGCCGGCGCCGTTCAGCACCAGCGTTCGGCCGCCTTCGGACAGGCTGTCCGGCACGCGCACGCCGCCGACTTCCACATCGGCGGCATGGGCGGGGGCGCCGGCCAGGCAGGCGGCGAGCGCGAGACTCAGGGCGGCCTTTCGCCCTCCGGGGATGCGACGCATGGTTCTCCTCCAGTGTTCTTCTGTTTGTAGAACTTCTTGTCTGCGATATAGATCGTGCGTTCCACCACGGCATAGACAACGCCGTCGCGGTCTTTGAGTTCCACCGTGTAGGTCCGGGTGGTTTCATGGTCGCGCGCCAGGAGCCTGCGGATTTCCGCGATTTCGCCCGGCGGCAGCCGGAAGTCGGCGTACAGCGTGACGTAGGCCGGCTTGCGGTAGCGTATGGTGGCGGCCTTGTCCCACACGATGTGATCCGGGCCCAGCGCGGACATCAGCATCGTGGGGTGGGCGCCGTCGGTCACGGCGAACAACGAACCGCCGTACATGGATCCAACGATATTGCGGGTGCGGCGCAGCAGCGGCAGCTTGATGCGGATGTGATGAAAGTCCGCGGACACATGCACCACCTTGCCGCCGGTGGCGCGGAACGCCGGATGCAGGTTGAAGCCTACCCGCATCAGGCGCGCACGCCATTGCGGCGACAGGTTCTTGAACCAATAGGGCTTCATGCTGCGCGCGGCTCCGCCTACATCGCTTCGAAGAGGCCCGCCGCGCCCATGCCGGTGCCGATGCACATGGTCACCAGCCCGTACTTGCCGCCAGTGCGCCGCAGGCCGTGTGTCAGGGTCGCCGTGCGGATCGCGCCGGTGGCGCCCAGCGGGTGTCCCAGGGCGATTGCCCCGCCCAACGGGTTCACCTTGGCCGGATCCAGCTTCAGTTCGCGGATTACCGCCAGCGATTGGGCGGCGAAGGCCTCGTTCAGTTCGATCCAGTCCAGTGCATCCTGGCCGATGCCGGCGCGTTGCAGCACCTTTGGGATGGCTGCGACCGGGCCGATTCCCATGACTTCGGGCGGAACTCCAGCCACGGCGAAACCGGCAAAGCGCGCCAGCGGGCTCAGGTTGAGTTCGCGCAGGACCCGGTCGGACACCAGGATGACGGCGGCGGCGCCATCGGACATCTGCGAGCTGTTGCCCGCGGTGACGCTGCCGCGCGCGGCAAACACGGGTTTGAGACGGGCGAGCGCCTCGGCGCTGCTGTCCGGGCGCGGCCCCTCGTCCACTTCGACTACGCGGCGCGTGACGCGCACCGTGCCGCTCGCGTCCCCGGGCTGGCGCGACACCGTTTCATAGGGGGTGATTTCGGCGCGGAAGTGGCCGGCGGCGATGGCCGCGCAGGCTTTCTGGTGCGAGGCGAGGGCGAAGGCATCCTGGTCCTCGCGCGAGACCTTCCAGCGTTCGGCGACCTTTTCGCCGGTCAGGCCCATGCCGAAGGCCATGCCGATGTTCTCCTGGTGTTCGAAGATGGCCGGATTCATCGACACTTTGTTGCCCATGATCTGCGGCATGGCGCTCATGGACTCGGTCCCGGCGCCTATCATGATGTCGGCCTCGCCGGTGCGGATGCGGGCGGCGGCGTCGGCGACCGCCTGCAGGCCGGACGCGCAGAAGCGGTTCACGGTAACCCCCGCCACGCTTTGCGGCAGGCCCGCAAGCAACAGGCCGATGCGGGCGACGTTCATGCCCTGTTCGGCTTCCGGCATGGCGCAGCCGGCGATCACGTCGTCGATGCGCGCGGCATCCAGGCCCGGGACTTGCGCCAGCGCGCCGTTGAGCGCGGCGGCCAGCATGTCGTCGGGGCGGGTGGTGATGTAGGCGCCGTTGCGCTTGCCCACCGGCAAGCGCGTGGCGGCAACGATGTAGGCGTCTTGAATCTGCTTGCTCATAGTGATTCCTTGTGTGTCCATGGCGTTGCCCGTTGCGGTCTTCTGCCTTGTCCTGCCGGGGCCGCGCGGATCCGGCTCCGCCGGTCCGCAGTCGGCGCCCCCTGGGCGGGCCCCCCTAGGGGGTGGGCCTAGTTCCTCAGGGGCTTGCCGGTGTCCAGGGTGTGGCGGATGCGGGCCTGCGTCTCGGGCGTGCGCAGCAGCGCGACGAATTCCTTGCGTTCCACGGCCAGCAGCCATTCCTCGTCGACCTTGGCGCCGGTTTCAACTTCGCCGCCGCACAGGGCGATGGCGGCGCTGCGCGCCACGCGGTAGTCATGGGCACTGATCATGCCGCCTTCGCGCATGTTGACCAGCACCATTTCAAAGTTGGCGATGCCATTGCGGCCCGCGACAGGGATGTCGCGCAGGCGGGGAGGCGGCGCATATCCCGCCTCGGCCGCAGCCCGGGCCTGGCCGATGGCGACGTACAGCAGTTCGTCCGGATGGAAGACGACGATATCGTGTTCGCGGGCGAACCCCACGGAGATGGCCTCCAGCGCACTTTTCGCGACCTGCGCCATGGCTATGGTCTGGAACACGGGCTGCAGATAGGGGAAGACTTCGCCCGGCGTGGCGGTCTTCGCCGCCAGCGCGGCGGCGCGGCCAGCGAATTCCTTGCTGCCGCCTCCGGCCGGGATCAGCCCGACGCCGGCCTCGACCAATCCGATATAGCTTTCCAGCGCCAACACCCGGTGCGACGCGTGCATCAGGAATTCGCAGCCTCCGCCCAGCGCCATGCCCTGCACGGCTGCGACGGTGGGGATCTGCGCGTACTTGAACGACTGCGAGGTGCGCTGGAACTTCTCGACCGTTGCTTCCAGCATTTCCCACTGGCCTGCGGCGCAGGCTTCCGACACCTGCTGCAGGTTGGCGCCTACGGCGAAGGGCGCGTCATGCCAGATGACGAGGCCGTCGTAGTCGCGCTCGGCCCGCGTCACGGCCTGCAGAATGCCTTCGAGCACTTCGGCGCCCAGTGTGTGGTTTTTCGAGGTAACGGAGAGAATGGCCACGCCGGCATCGACCTGCGGCAGGTTCCAAAGGCGCACGCCCTCGTTTTCCCAGATCGTGACACCGCGTTCGGCGGCGCCTTCGCCGTATACGCGTTCGGGGAACAGCTGGCGGCGATACACCGGCAGCGTCGAGCGCGGGCGCAGTTGCGCGGTGCGCGCGGAGTAGGAGCCTTCGGGCGCATGCACGCCCTGCCGGTCCGGTTCCAGCGCCCAGGCGGGCAGCGGGGCGTCGCTCATGGCACGGCCGGCGGCGATGTCCTCGGCGACTGCGCCGGCAATGGTTTGCCAGCCGGCCGCCTGCCAGGTTTCGAACGGACCTTGGGCCCAGCCAAAGCCCCAGCGCATGGCCAGATCGAGGTCGCGCGCGTTGTCGGCCACGTGTTCGAGCTGCACGGCGCTGTAGTGGAAGATGTCGCGGAACAGGCTCCAGAGGAACTGGGCCTGGGGATGGTTGCTCGCGCGCAGCGCGGCGAAGCGCTTGCCCGGGTCGCGCTCCTTGAGCAGTGCGGCGACTTCATCGGCCAGCTTGCCGGCGCTGGGCACGTAGTCCTGCGCCTTCAGGTCCAGCACCTGGATCTCCTTGCCTTGCTTGCGGTAGACGCCGGCGCCAGTCTTCTGGCCCAGCGCGCCCTTGGCGATCAGGGCGGAAAGCCAGTCGGGCAGGGTGAAGTAGCGGTGCCAGGGATCGTCCGGCAGGTTCTTTTCCATGGTGCCGACCACGTGGGCCAGCGTGTCCAGCCCGACCACGTCGGCGGTACGGTAAGTGGCGCTCTTGGGGCGGCCGATCTTCGGCCCGGTCAGCGCGTCGACTTCGTCGAAAGCCAGGCCGAGACGCGCAGTGTGGTGCATGGCCGCCAGGATGGAGAACACGCCGATGCGATTCGCCACGAAGTTGGGCGTGTCCAGTGCGCGGATCACGCCCTTGCCCAGGGTCGAGGTCAACCACGTTTCAAGCTGGTCCAGCACGGCCGGCTCGGTATGCGAGGTGGCGATGATCTCCACCAGCCGCATGTAGCGGGGCGGGTTGAAAAAGTGGATGCCGCAGAAACGGTCGCGCAGGCCGGCGGGCAGGGCGTTGGCCAGCGCGTCGATCGACAGGCCCGAGGTATTGGAAGCGATGATGGCGCCGGGGGCGACGTGCGGCGCAATGCGCTCGTACAGCGCCGTCTTCCAGTCCATGCGTTCGGCGATGGCCTCGATGACCAGATCGCAGCCTTGCAGGCGTTCCAGGTCGTCGTCATAGTTGGCGGGCGTGATGAATGCCAGGCGCGCCGCGCCGGCCAGCGGCGCCGGCTCCAGCTTTTTCAAACCGGCCAGCGCCTTCTTGACCGTGCCATTGCGGTCGCCTTCGGGGGCGGCCAGGTCGAACAGCGTGACGGGCACGCCGGCATTGGCCAGATGGGCGGCGATCTGCGCGCCCATGACGCCGGCCCCCAGGACGGCGACGTGTTTGACGACGAACTTGCTCAAGGCAGTCTCCTGAAAAAAGCGGATGGCGGGCCGGACCGGGCCAGGCCGCCATCCGTGGGGCGGGTTAGAAGCGGGACGACAGCTGTATGCCCAGGATATGGGCATTGCTGTCATAGGTGCCCGCCACGCGGCCCTTGGTCAGCTGGTTGCCGGACGTCGTGTCGATGTCCGTCTTGCGCAGGTACAGATAGGTGTAGCCGACGTCCAGCGTGGTGTCCTTGGTGGCTTGCCACTGCACGCCGGTCGAGAGCCAGTAGCGGTCATTGTCCGGCAGCGAGGTCGGGCGGTCGGCTTCCTTGTACACGGGCGACTGGTCGAACGCGACGCCGAATTTCCACTTCCAGTTGGGCGCGAACTTGTAGTTGGCGCCCAGGGCGACGCGCCAGCTGTCGCGGAAGTTCAGGGGCAGCTCGTCGTCGCGCGCGCCTGCGCCCGAGTTGCGGATCTTCAGCTCGGGAATGCTGCTCCAGCCCGTCCATGAGACGTCGCCCAGCAGCTCCCACCGTTCGTTCAACTGGTGCGCGGCGCTCAGGATCAGGGTGTCGGGCAGGGACACCGAGGCTTTGGCGTCGAACGAGACCGAGTTGCCGCGCGGATAGATGCTGGTGATGTCCGTATCGCCCTTGGCGGTGTGCTTGATCTTGGAACGGTACGACAGGCCGATGCGGGTGTCGTCCGTGGGCTGCAGCATGAAGCCCACGTTCCAGCCCCAGGCGTCGCCCTTGAGGTTCAGGTCGGCGTCGCCGGTGGTGCCCAGCGGCAGGCCGGGAACCGGAAGCACGGTCTTTTTCTTGTAATTGGCGTCGATGTGCTGCCAATTGACACCGAAGCCCATAGAGAACTTCTCGTTGACCTTATAGGCGATCGACGGGTTGACGTTGATCGTCTTGATCTCGAATTTGTTCGAGTGGTATTGGCCCACCCAGCCGTCGTCGTATTCGGTCATCAGGCCGAAGGGAGCGCCCACGCCCAGGCCGATGAACCACTGTTCGTTCAATTGCCAGGAGGCGTACATGTTGGGCACCACGCCCAGGTTGCCCGCGTCGCCGCCATTGCCGCCGGTGGGGCGCGATCCGCCCAGGCCGGTGCCCGGCAGGCCGGGAATGCTGGGGTTGCGGCTGTCGCCGTTGTCGGAGAACTTGAACGACGGCTTGATCAGGTTGACGCCGCCGGACACGTTGAAGCCGGGCAGGTAGGTCATGCCTGCGGGGTTGTAGTAGATGATGCTGGCGTTCTCGGGGTTCGCCGCAGAGCCCGCATACGCGTTGCCCAGGCCGCTGGCGTTCTGCTCCAGGAGCTGAAAGCCGGCGGCATGCGCCGTCGTGGTTGCGCCCAGGCCGACCACGATGGCCGACAAGGTGCTCAGGGACAATGAACGTCTGCTCATGGTACTGCCTCCTCGTGATGGATGGTGTGTCTCTATGGCACTGCCGGTCTTGTCGTTCCGGTTTAGGGTGTACAGGTCCTAATCGGCCTCAGCCGGTCTTATACTGCGCATCGCATTGCTGCTCTGGTAATGCATGGGGCCGCCCGTGAATGGCGCGAACCCCGTTCCGAAAATCACTCCCGCGTCGGCCAGATCGGCGTCGGCGACGATACCCGCGTCCACGCGCTGGCGCGTGGCGTCGATCAGCGGCTCGATCAGGCGCTGCGCCAATCCGGCGGGGGCGCCTGACGGGTGGTTGCCCTTGACCGGCTTGCCGTCGCGCCAGACGTAGAAGCCGCGGCCGCTTTTCTTGCCCAGATCGCCACGCGCAAGGCGTTCGCTGAGGCAGCGCGGCGGCTCGGCGCCGCCAGCCAGTTCCTCGCCGGCAGCGCGCGCGATATCCAGGCCGACGGTGTCGGCAAGCTCCAGCGGCCCCATCGGCATGCCGAAGGCGACCATGGTCGCGTCCACGGCTTCAGGCGCCAGGCCTTCGTCCACGCTGCGCATGGCTTGCAGCATATAGGGCGCCAACACGGCGTTGACCAGAAAGCCCGGCGCACTCTTGACAGGCAACGGGAGCTTGTCGATCTGGCCGACGAAGGCGCACGCGCGGGCTTGCATGTCGCCCGCGTCGCCTTCGGCCTGCACCACCTCCACCAGCGGCATCTTCGCCACGGGATTGAAAAAATGGATGCCCACCAGCCGTTGCGGACGCGCCAGGCCCTCGCGCAGCGTCTCCAGCGGCAGGCTGGAGGTATTGGTGGCGAGCAGGGCATCGGTCTTCATGCGCGGTTCCAGCGATCCGTAGAGGGCGCGCTTGGCGTCGGGCTGTTCGCTGATGGCTTCGATCACGATATCCGCCAGCGGCACGCCGTTGCCTGCGGGATCGGGCGTCAGTCGGTCGAATGCGGCTCGGGCCAGGCGCGGGTCTTTCAGGCGGCGGGCATATAGCTGGGCGGCACGCTTCATGGCGGGCGCGATGCGCGCCATGTCCTGGTCCTGCAGCGTGACAGTCATGCCTTTGAGCGCGCACCAGGCCGCGATGTCACCCCCCATGACGCCGGCACCCACCACGTGCACATGGCGCGCCGGCGGGACGCCAGTCTGCTTGCCGTTGGCCTTCAACCGTTCCTGCAGGCGGAACACCCGCAGCAAGTTGCGTGCCGTGTCGGACGAAATGATGCGATCGATCAGCTCGGGGGCCTGCAAGGCGTTGCCGCCATGCGTCTCCCAGATATCGACGATGGCAGGCGCGGCCGGATAGTGGCCCAGGGGATCCTTGGCGGCGATCTGTTTACGGGCGCGGCTGGCCACGACGGCCTTGAGCGGCCAATGGTTGGCCCAACCGCCGAAGCCGCGCGCGCGGCGCGGCGCCTTGCGCGAGAGTACCGTCTGGCGCGCCGCGGCCAGCAGCAGGCGGGGCGGCACCCGCGCATCTGCCAGGCCCAGCGCGGCGGCGCGGCGCGCATCGGCGCCGCGGCCCGTCAGCATCATTTCCAGCGCGGCGGGCGCGCCGATCAGCCGCGGCAGGCGCAGCATGCCACCCCAGCCGGGGAAGATGCCGAGCATGACTTCGGGGAGGGCGAGCGAGGTGCCAGGCTGGTCCGCCACCAGGCGGTAGCGGCAGGCCAGCGCCAGCTCCAGGCCGCCGCCCAGGCAGTGGCCCTGGATCAACGCCAGCGTGGGATAGCGCGCCGAGGCCAGGCGATTGAAGAGATTCCAGCCGCGCGCGACCAGCGCGCGCGCCTGTTCGGGCGTGTCCAGGCTGGCGAATTCATTGACGTCGGCGCCCACGATGAAGCCCGTGGCCTTGCCGGACCGGATGATCAGCCCGGTGGGCGGCGCCGCGTCCAGCGTATCCAGCACCACGGCCAGTTCCGCCATGGTGTCGGCGGACAGGGCGTTGACCGCGCTGCCGGCACGGTCGAAAGTCAGCCAGGCCAGGCCGTCCGCGTCGCGGTCCAGGCGCCAGTGGGCAAGCATGTCCAGGGTCGTCATGGGCGGTCCTCATCCAGGGTTTCGACCAGCATCGCGCCGCCTTGGCCACCGCCGATGCAGATGGCCGCCATGCCGCGCCTGGCGCCGCGACGTTTCAAGGCCGCAAGCAGGTGCAGCACGATGCGGGCGCCGGAAGCGCCCACGGGATGCCCGATGGCGATCGCGCCACCGTCGACGTTGAGCCTGGCGGGGTCGAGGCCGCCCCAGGCCGGCGTGCCGAAATGCTCCTGGCAATAGGCATCATCGCGCCAGGCCGCGAGGCAGCCTAGCACCTGGGCCGCGAAGGCCTCGTTGATTTCCCACAAGTCCAGGTCATTCAAGCCCAGTCCATGACGCTGCAGAACGGGCGTGGCGGCATGCACGGGCCCCAGGCCCATCTGCGCGGGATCGAGGCCGGCCCATTGGCTGTCGACGATGCGGCCCAGCGGCCGCAGGTTCCATTTGCGGACCGCTTCTTCGGAAGCCAGCACCAGCATGGCTGCGCCGTCCGTCACTTGCGAGCTATTGCCCGCGGTGATGTTGCCCCAGGGCTTGTCGAAGACGGGCTTGAGCTTGGCGAGCTTCTCGGGGGTGGAGTCGTCGCGCACGCCGTCGTCGTCAGGGTAGAGCTTGCCCTGCGTGTCGATCAATGGCGTGATTTCGCCCAGAGCGCCGGCCGCGCGGGCCGCCAGCGCGCGAGCATGGCTCTGCGCCGCATAGGCGTCCATTGCGGCGCGGTCGATGCCGAAACGGGTCGCGACGTTTTCGGCCGTCTGCCCCATGGAAAGTCCGACGACCGGGTCTGTCAGGCCTTTGAGCAGGCCGATGACAGGCACCAGGTTGCGCAGGCGGAAGCGGCCCAGCGCCGCCAGTTTGGCGCCCGCTCCGCGGGCGGCGTACCAGCCGGCCAGCCAGCGCACCATGTCATCCGAATACAGCACCGGCGCGCGCGACAGCGCGTCCGTGCCGCCCGCCAGCACCAGTTCGGAGCGGCCGGACTGGATGTTGGCGATAGCGGAATCCAGCGCCTGCATGCCTGATGCGCAATTGCGCATGACGGTCCAGCCGGGCACCTTGTTGCCGCAGCCCAGGCGCAGCGCGATCACGCGGCCGATGTTCACTTCGTCGGGAGAGGGCGCTGCGCAGCCCACGATGACCTCGTCCAGGTCGGTGGGCGCATAAGGCTGGCGCAGCAGCAGGGCGCGCCCCGCCTGCACGGCGAGATCGCCGGCGGAAAAGGGGCCTGGGCCCGTGCGGGCCTTCAGGAAGGGAGTGCGGGCGCCGTCGACGACGTAAACCGGTTTGAATGCCATCCGATTGCTCCTTCAGGCGACCCTGCGCTCGGCCACGGGGCTGCTCTGGTCCGCGGAGCGGAAGTCAAAGGGGAAATCATCCACTTTCACTACCGTATCGCGCAAGCGGTTGCGGCGTTTCACCACCGCATATTCTTCGGCGGTGATGCCGCCGATGGCGAAGGCGGCGTCGGCGATGTCGCGCACGTTGGCTTGCGGGTTGCCGTCCAGCGCGCCGCGCTTTTCAAGCTCGCGGATCTTGGCTTCGATGGGTTCGGCGTCCAGCGTCGCGGCCAGGGCCTGTTCGATCGCGCCCACGGGCTCGGCGTCCGTCGCGGGCAGATGGCAACCTGCTGTCAGGCGGTCGCGCGCCGCGTTCGGATTGATCAGCAGCCGCGCCACATCCTGGCCCAGCTGGTCCGACGGCAAGGATTGGGTGCGGCCCCACGGGAATATGAGGCGGCGCAGGCTCCAGGCGACGTAGCGGTTGGGGTAATTGTCCAGCACGCCTTCGATGGCTTCTTGCAGCTTGAACAGCGCATCCTGGATCGACCAATGCGCGAGCGGCGCGTCGGCCGCCTGGCGGCCTTCATCCTCGAAGCGCTTGAGCGTGGCGCTGATCAGGTACATCTGCGACAGCACATCGCCCAGGCGCGCGGACAGGCGTTCGCGGCGCTTCAGGCTGCCGCCCAGGACCAGCATCGAGGTGTCCGCCAGCAGCGCGAAGGCGGCGCTGTAGCGGCTGAGCAGCTGGTAGTAGCGCTTCATCTCGGGCGCCACGTCGGCGTTGACTCGGAGATATCGCGCCCCGGTCAGCGCGCTGCCCAGGGTGCGCAGCTTGTTCTTCGCGACAAAGCCCACATGGCCCCAGAAGGCGCGGTCGAAGTCATCCAGGCCGCGCTTGCGGTCGGGGGATTGGGCTGCCTGCATTTCGGCCAGCACATATGGGTGGCAGCGGATCGCGCCCTGGCCGAAGATGATCAGGCTGCGCGTCAGGATGTTGGCGCCTTCGACCGTGATGCCGATGGGAATCTGCTGGTAGGCGCGGCCCAGGAAGTTGGACGGCCCCAGGCAGATGCCCTTGCCGCCGATCACGTCCATGCCATCGTTGACGACCTGGCGCGCGCGCTCGGTCACGTGATACTTGACGATCGCGGACACCACCGATGGCTTCTCGCCCAGGTCCACCGCGCCTGCCGTCATGCTGCGCGCGGCATCCATCATGTAGGTGTTGCCGCCGATGCGCGCCAATGCTTCCTCCACGCCTTCGAACTTGCCCACCGGCGTGCGGAACTGGCTGCGCACGCGTGCATAGCCGCCCACCGCTCGCGCGGTCAGCTTGGACATGCCGGTATTGGAAGACGGCAGCGAGATGGACCGGCCCGCGGCCAGGCACTCCATCAGCATGCGCCAGCCTTGTCCGGCCATGGCGGGACCCCCGATGATGAAGTCCAGCGGCATGAAGACGTCCACGCCGCGAGTGGGGCCGTTCATGAACATGGCGTTCAGCGGAAAATGGCGTCGGCCCGTGTCCACGCCCGGATGGTCGTGCGGCACCAGCGCGCAGGTGATGCCCAGGTCCTTCTTGCCGCCCAGCAGGCCTTCCGGATCGTACAGGCGGAACGCCAGGCCCAGCAGGGTGCACACGGGAGCCAGCGTGATGTAGCGCTTGTCCCAGGTGACCTTCATGCCTATGACTTCGCGGCCCTGCCATTCGCCCTTGCAGACGATGCCGCTATCTGGAATGGCGGCGGCGTCGGAGCCCGCCCAGGGGCTGGTCAGGGCAAAGGCAGGCACTTCCTCGCCGCGCGCCAGGCGCGGCAGGTAGTGGTTTTTCTGTTCATCAGTGCCGTAGTGCAGCAGCAGTTCAGCGGGGCCGAGCGAGTTCGGCACCATGACCGACACCGCCAGCGCCGAAGAGCGCGTGGACAGCTTGGTCACGATTTCGGAGTGGGCGTAGGCGGAGAATCCGAGGCCGCCATATTCCTTGGGAATGATCATGCCCAGGAATCCCTGCGTCTTCAGGTAGGTCCAGACCTCGGCCGGCAGGTCGTAGCGTTCCTGCGTGACGCTCCAGTCGTTGACCATGCGGCAGGCCTCTTCGGCCTGGCCGTCGAGAAAGCGCTGCTCTTCGTCGGTCAAGCGCGGACGGGGGTAGGCGAGCAGGCGGCTCCAGTCGGGCCGGCCGCGGAACAGTTCACCTTCCCACCACACCGTGCCCGCTTCCAGCGCGTCGCGCTCGGTGTCCGACATCTGCGGCAGCACCTTGCGGTACAGATTGAAGATCGGGGCCGACAGCAGGGCGCGGCGAATGGGACGCACGCTCAGCACGACCGCGGCCAGGAGCGCGACGATGACCAGAGCGAGGATGACTGCGTTCATTTTCTTGTCTCCGTGGATGTTATGTCCCGCCTGCTGGGGCGTGAACGTTACGGCACCTGTGGCAGGGGCGCGCGCAAGCCGCCCAGCAGAAAACTCATCAGGCGCGGCAGCAGCAGGTCCGGGTTATCGGGCTGCTCCGCGTCATCGATGGTCCAGCCCGTGACCGAGCGCAGCAGGTCGGTGCCGATGATGGCGTAGGACGTGGCCCCCAACATGAACTGAAAGCGCCACACGATCTCGGCGCGAGGCACGTCGGGCAGCGCTGCGAAGAGCGCATTGCGGTAGCGCTCCAGCACGTCCGCGTATTCCTCGGCGAACAGCGCCCGGATGAAATCCGAGGGGTCGGTCATGGTGCGTTCGAGCAGGGGCAGGAAGGTGCTGCCGGCCTGGGCGGGGTCGGCAGCCAGGCGCAACAAGGTGCCGAAAAATGCGTCCACGATCTGCGATGGCTTCAGGGGCTTGCCTTCGGCTTGCGCCTCCAGTTCATCCAAAAGTCGCAAGCGCTCGCGGTTCAGCACTTCCAGCCGCCGTTTGAGCACCGCCTGCACGAGTGACTCCTTGGAACCGAAGTGATAGTTCACCGACGCCAGATTGACGCCAGCGGCCGCCGTGATCTGGCGCATGGAGGTGCCATCGTGTCCCTGCTGGGCAAACAAGGCCTCTGCGGTGTCGAGGATGGACTCACGAGTGGGGGAAGGTCTGATTTCTTGCATAAGGTTGAATTCAAACGTTCGTTTAAAAACAATTATGCGTGAGAGATGGCTGAGATGCGAGCCTCGGCTATCCCCAATAGGGTTTACCACTACCGGGGCGCGCGCAGCACTTTCGGGACCGGCCGGATTTTCCGCTGGCTCACCCAGAGGGATGAGAAATCTCATGCGGAGGAAGGAGCAATTTCCTAGGGTTTGCGCATGATCCTGAGCCATTCGTCCTCGGACTGCCGACCTAGGATGAATGTGGTCTGGAAGGGACGCGCAAAACCCCGCAGTATCAGCGCGAGGACATGAGTCTGTCGCGCCCCTGAAAACACAATCTAGCCCGTTCGCCGTACCGGACGGAACGCCGATACGCCCTGGCACAGGAGCAGGAGAAATGAAGACCTACAGAGTGGGACTGCTGGTTGACGGGTACGAGCAACCCGGCTGGATGCATGAGATGGCCGAGTGGCTCACGCATAGCCAGGATTTTGAAGTCGCTGCTTTGCTGGTGATGGACGCGGAAGGCGGTGAGAACTCGCCGCGCTTGAGCACGCGAGCGCTGTTTGGCGTCTTGTCTCGCCTGGAGGCGCGGCTGTTGCCCGCCAAACAACGGATGTCGCTTGCCTGCAGCGACATGCGCGAAAGCGTGTCTACGGATACGACCACCGTCCTGGCGCTGGCGCCGGGCATGCCGGCGCCCGAGGCTCAGAATCAAGTCGAGGCATTGGGGCTGGACCTGGTGATCATGCTGGGCGCATCGCCGGCCACCCGCGAACAGATGGCGGGCTGGGCGCGCCTGGGGGTGTGGCAATTGAGTTATTCGGATATCGCGGTCGCGACAAGCCGCTATGCCGGCTTCTGGGAGGTTTACCAACGCGAGGATCACACCACGGTGAAACTCTGGCGCGTGGGCCCGAAGGAAGATCAGGATGAACTGCTGGACCAGCGCAGTTTCAACACCGAAGTGTTCTGGTTGAAGAATCAGGCGCGCGCATTCAGCCTGGGAAATTTCATGGTGTACGACGCGCTGCAGGCGCTAGCCCGCGTCAAGCAAGGCGTTGCGCCGCCCGGCATGCAGATCATGAGCGGCATGCGGCGCGAGGATCCCGTGGAGTGGGACAGCGCCGCATATATTGCGCGCCAGGCGTGGTTAATGTCCGATTTGATTGTGCGGCGCGTCATGAAACGCAACGTGCGCTGGCGGATCGGTATGTTTCCCTCTGCGCGGCAGCAGGCGGTGGTATCCGAGGCGATGGTATTGCAGCCGCCCAAGGGTAGATTCTTCGCCGATCCGTTCGTATATACCCAGGACAAAAAGCCATATATATTCTTCGAGGACTACGATTTTACTTCCCGCAAGGGCACGATCTCGGTGGCGACCTACTCCGACGGGGCTTTCCGCCTGCTGGGCACTGCCCTGAACCTGCCCTACCACTTGTCGTTCCCCTATATATTCGAGCACGATGGCGTCACTTACATGGTGCCGGAGACTTGCGGGAACCGCAGTATAGAGCTATGGAAATGCACTGAATTTCCGCTCAAGTGGGAGCTCGATGTAAATCTGATGACGAATATATCCGCAGTCGATACCATTATTTTCAAACACGGAGAATACTGGTGGTTATTAACTAATATCGACCGCACGGACGGCCAAAGCCATTGCGACGAATTATTTGCTTTTTTTTCGGACTCGCCGCGCTCGACCGAGTGGACGCCGCATGCCTGCAATCCCATCGTGCGCAACCCGATGCGGGCCCGCAACGCCGGAATCGTTGTGTCGCCTAGCGGAGAGGTGATCCGCTGCGCTCAGTACCAGGGCTTCTGTCACTACGGCAAGGGCGTGTCGCTGAACCGGATCGAGGAGCTCTCGCCATCCACCTACGTCGAAACGGATGGCGAAATCCACTACGCAAGCTTCCTGAGGAAACGCCATGCTTCAATGCACCATTGGCATCATCAGGGGGGGCATACGGTATTTGACTTCGCCTATATGGAGTAAATCGTGCCGGAAACGCAAAAATAAAAATGTTACCTATATTTCGATTACAAGAAAAACGCACGGGCGCTATGTGTCCGCGGAAACATCTAGATAGTTATTGCGTTAATTCCGGAAGTCTCGGGCCGCGTCCGGCGGATGCCACGGCGCGGCTTTTTTACGGCTGTAACAATGGCCTGCCGTAGCCGGGAGCCCGATTCCCTCTTGCATGTTTCATAGGGAAAACGCAAGCTCCGCATGGGGAATCCCTGGTGAAAACCCTAGCGCCCCAAAGGACGAGGAGCGCGCCTCGTCCGGATTTACGATGATGATTAAGGCTAACGAATGATTTCTGTTTTTGTCGGATTATATCGAGCCGAAACGTCTTGATTTTGACAATTTCGAACCATAAGATGGGTCCATGCCATCCGTTATGTTGGCTACGAAAGTCTCCCAGCCCAAATGCCCCGGTTCAGCTTCATTAGATATTCCGGGATATTGCGGACTCGCACCGCGGGGTTGGATAAAAATAGTCTTCAGCACAGCGAAGATCCCTTCTAGGCCCGTCGAAAAACCGGGAGGACACCATGGCCAAGATGGTCCTGATTGAAGCCCATCCGCTCCTGCGGTTGGGGTTGTGGCAGATTCTGAGCAAGTTGGATGATGTGTGGGAAATCGAGGGGATGGGTTTGGCTGACATCTCCAAGGCGGACGGCGTGCACGCGGGCGCCGACCTGTTGATTTACGGATTGCCGGTGGATACCGACGAAGCGTGGAGCGCGCTGCATGAAATCCAGCGCGTATTGACGCCCAAGCGGATCCTGCTTCTGACGGACGTCATGCCCTTGCCCATGCCGGTGCAGGGCCTGCCCGGGGCCAGCGTTTACGGCTGCCTGATGAAGACGGCCTCCGTGGAAATTCTTGAAGCGGCCATCCGCCTGGTCATGGCGGGCGGACAGTGCTTCCCTAGCGAACAGGCATTGCAGGCTCCCGCCCAGGCGGTCTGCGCACTGCCCGCCAGGGAAGTCGATGACGTCGCCGCCAACAAGGGGTCCATGCCTGTCAGCGCCGGCGCGCAACTGCTGCAGATCACGCCGCGCCAGTACGAAGTGCTGGTGCTGCTGGCGCGGGGGTATCCGATCAAGACGGTCAGCAGGATGTTGAACATCTCGGTGGCCACGGCCAAGACGCATGCGTGCACGCTCTACCAGCGCTTGCATGTCAAGAACAAGGGCGAAGCCGTATACGCGGCGCTGCAACGCGGCGCGACCTTGGAATGGCATGAACCCAATGGCAGGGACGTGGACGCCGGGCAGCTTTATGGGCGCAAGCTCGGGTAACCGAGGCAGGTTGCGCTGTCTGCCCGGCAGCCTGGAACCTTCGCGTTCCGTTGCTGCCGGGAGAGCGCATAGCCATCCTGGCTAATTCATACACAGCAGCATCCGCGGTCGCAGTGCTGCTGCATTCCTCCACCAATCATCCTCCTGAACGAGATTCAGCGAACGTAGCCGCTGATAGCATGGGTTGTGTCCGCAAGTCTGGATTGAGAGGGCGAACCACTCCGCCTCGCCATCGCGATCCTGAGCCGCGGACGAGATTCCCGTGAGATCGGTGACGCAGATGATCTGCCATTGCTGCAACGCTGCGCCAGCGTCATGGGAACCGTGTATGGGCCATGCGTCACAAGGTTCCCCCCGGGATGACAACCGTACTGATCGAAGACTACGCTTTGCTCCGTGTCGCGATCCAGCATGTGCTGGAGCGTGTGCGGAACACCGACGACATTCTGGCTATCTCGCCAGCCCAATTGCTCACCATGTCCAGTTCGATCAACCGCCCAGTGGAACTGCTGGTGATGGGTTGCAGCGGCCTGGCTGAACAGGACGTCGGGCTGCTGTCCCAATCGATGGCGTTCTTCATGCCCCGGCTGGTATTGGTGCTGTACTCGGTGCTGGATCCAGGCGTCATGGCAGCATGCGCGCGGGCAGGTGTGGCGGGCTACATGCCCAAGGCCTCCAGCCCCGATGCGCTGGCCGCGGCCGTGAGCCTGGTCATGGCGGGCGGGGAGTGCTATCCGCAGCCCGCAGCGCGGCCGCAGGGCGCATCGCATCCGCCTACCCAGGAACTCAGGGAACTGACGCAAAGGCAGGAAGAGATCCTGCAATTGCTGGTGCAAGGCAAGACCATGCGGGAGATAGGCCAGCAAGTCGGCATATCGGTGGCCACGGTGAAGAGCCATGCCCGTACCCTGTACTGGAAACTGAATGCGCGCAACCAGGCCGAGGCGGCCTACATCGCTGTGCAGATGGGCTTGGTCAGAAGCGGAAACGGAGCGGCGCCGGGCAAGCTCGATTCCGACTCCTAGAGGGGAAGGGACAGAGGCAGGCTGGAGGCCGCCCCGATTCCGATCGCGCTCGCGCAAGCGATCCGCGGCGCGGCCGGACCGCGGATTTGGCGCAGCAGGCGGATGGCGGGCTATCGCGGTCCGGTATTCGCGTCGGATTCGGTTGGACGAGCGGCGGGTTTGCCCTTGGCCGAGATCAGCGCCTCGAACTCCTGTTCGGCTGCGGCCAGCACGCTGTCCACGTGCAGATGGGCTTGCGCATACTGGCGCGCGGCGGCGCCCAGCGTTTCGCGGATCTGGGCGTTGTAGCTGAGCTTGCGCACGGCTTCGGCCATGGCGGCGCCGTCTTCCGGCGGAGTCAGCAGGCCGCAGCGCGCGACGACGCCCGCCAATTCGGTGCCGGGCGCGGCGCCGCACACTACCGGCCGGCCGCTGGCCAGCATGCCGGTCAGTTTGGATGGCATCACCAGGTCTGCGGCGCCAGCGCGTTGGGGCAGCAGGTGGATGTCGGCGGTGTTCAAAAGTTCGCCCAGGCGTTCGGCCGGCTGCAGGTCCAGGAAGACGACACGGGGCAATCCCGCGCATTGCTCTTCGAGCGGCGCGCGCTCAGGGCCTTGCCCGCAGAACAGGAACCACAGGCGGGTTTCGCGATTGAGCCTGGCGGCGACGTCGGCCAGGGTCTGCAAGCCCTGCTTGCCGCCCATGTTGCCCGAGTACAGTGCGACGATGGCGTCATCGGGGATGCCAAGCTCCGCGCGGTAGCGGCCGCTGCCGCCTTGCGGCGCGATCGCGTCCACGTCTATCCAGTTGGGCAGCAGCACGGCGCATCCCGGCTCCACGCCTTTGGCCAGCGCCAGGTCCAGCATGCGGTTGGAAATGGTGGAGACGCGGTCGAAGCGGCGCATCAGCCAGCGTTCGGCGCGGCGTACCAAGGCGCGCAGGCCGGCACCCTTGAGCAGTCCCAGCTCAAAGGCGGCGTCGACTTCGTAGTCCTGGATGTGGAGCCAGGCGCTTGCGCCGCAAAGCCGCGCCGTCAGCCACGCGGCGGGCGCGCAGAAGAGGGCGGGCTCCACGACGAGGATGATATCCGGCCGCCCGGCGGCGGCGCGCAGCAGCGTGGGCAGGCTGGACAGGGCGAAGCTGGCCAGATGGATCAGGCGCTTGAGGCCGCCCGGCCGTTCGGGAACCCAGAGGGGCGCGCGGCGCACGGTGACACCGCGCAGGGTTTCCTTGCGATAGCGGCCGGCGCGGTAGCCCTCGTGCACCTGCCATTGCGGGTAATAGGGCGGAGCCGTCACCACACTGACGTCGTGACCGCGCGCGGCGAGCCATTCGGCCAGCTCGGCGCTGTATTTGCCTATGCCGGTGAGTTCGGGCGCGTAGTTGATGCCATAGATGAGGATCTTCATGCCGGGCCAGCCTGGCGCGGCCGGATCGGACGGCACGGGTTGCCATGGCACACCATGGCGGGGGGCATGTTGCGGAATACCGAGCTGCGCGCGCCGATCACGGCTTCGCGTCCCACGGTCACGCCGGGACCGATGAAGACATCCGTCGCCACCCAGGCGCCGTCCTCGATGCGCACTGCGCGCTCGCGCAACGGAAATTCGGGCTGCCCGGCGTCGTGGTCGGCGGCGCACAGATAGCTGCGCTGCGAAACCACCGCATGGGCGCCGATCTGGATGGGCCCCAGGCTGTAGATGACTGCCTCGTCCCCGATCCAGGCATAGTCGCCGATCTGCACTTTCCACGGATAGGTCACGGTGGCGGTGGGCCGGATCAGCACCTTGCGTCCGACCTGGGCGCCAAAGCAGCGCAGCAGCCAGCGGCGAAAGCCATACGCCACCTGCGGCGACCAGCGGAACAGCGTGGCCTGCACCGTCCACCACAGCTGCACGGTCAGGGCAGAGCGGCCGCGCTGGCCAGGCGCGAGGGCAAAGCGGTCCAGGCGCTGCAGGGCGCTCATTTCGCAGCTCCTGCCACGGCATCGTCCCGCGCCGCGGTGGCGCTGGCCTGCCGCGCCTTCTGGAGTTCCTCGGTCTTGATGCGGATCTGCCAGTAATACATGGCGCGCGCCACCGCATAGTCATAACCGGCCTTGCCATCCAGGAAGCCCAGGCGCAAGACGTAGGAATGCAGGAACGAGATGGGCGCCTTGAACGGCATGGCCTGGAACAGGCGCTTGAGCAGGGCGCGCGCGCCGACGTTCGCCTCGCGCGGATCGTTCATCAGCCCTTTCGTGCGCAGGTTTGCTTCCCAGTCGGAATAGCGGTTGTGCTTGTCGAAGTAATGGAACAAGGAGTCGTGATCGTTGTGCACCATGCGCTGGCGCAGGGCAAAGGTTTCGCCTTCCACCTGCGGCTGATAGTGCCCTTCCACTTCCCACATGTGCGCCACGTCCAGGTCGTCATAGTCCAGGAAGCGCGAACGGTCGCGGGCCAGCAGGGCCAGCTTGTAGACGCGGTGTCCATGTTCGAGTTTCTTGCCGCAAAAAACATAGTCGAAAGGCACGAAGGCGCCGCCCGCGCCGGCGGCAAAGCGCGGCAGGACCTGGCGTATCTCGTCGGCCAACGCAGGCGTCATCTCTTCGTCCGCGTCCACGTACAGCACCACGGGATGCGAGAACGGCAGCTGTTCCAGGCACCACTGCTTCTTCTTTGGATACTTGCCGTTCCATTGGAAGTTCGAGACCTTGGCGCCCAGCGCCGTCGCCATTGCGCAGGTTGCGTCGGTGCTGTTGGAGTCCACCACGAACACTTCGTCGAATTCGGCCAGCGCCTTCAGGCACTTGTTGATGTTGCGTTCTTCGTTCTTCGTCATGACGACGACCGATACCGGTATCTTCTGCATGATGCTGTCCTGTTCAGGGCGTGCCGCGCTGCATCAGCGGGCGGAAGAGGGCGATGACGTTGCGGCAGTGCCTTTCCAGGGAGAAGGCGTCGGCCCTTTCGGGGCCCTGCGCCGCGAAGCGCTGGCGCATCTCCGCGTCATAGGCCAGGCGTCGCACCGCCTCGGCCAGCGCGGCGGCGTCGCCCACGGGAACCAACAGGCCGTAGCGTCCGGAGTCCAGGATTTCGGCGGGGCCATGCGGACAGTCGGTGGAGATCACCGGGACGCCCAGGCACAGCGCTTCCACCAGCACGTTGCCGAAGCTCTCGCGCAGGGAGGTCAGCGCGAATGCGCCGGCGCCCGCAATCACCGGGAACGGATTGTCGATATGGCCCGCCAACGTGACCGAGGTGCGGGAGGCATTTTCATTGATGCGCTTTTGCAAGGCGTCGTGCTCGGATCCCTCGCCCAGGATGGTGAAGCGGATGCCGGGGTCATCCAGCAGCGCGGCGGCATCGATCAGCGTGGCGTAGTCCTTCACGGCTTCCAGGCGCCCCACCGCCACCACATGGTAGGGCGCGGGTTGCGCGGGCTCGCTCTCGCCGCGGCCGCCCTGCGCGCGGACATTGTCCAGCGGCACGCCGTTATAGATGGTGTGGACCTTGCCGCGCAGCGGCGGGAACATGCTGACCAGGTCCTCCTTGACGCCGCGCGATACGCCGACGACCGCATCGTGGCGGCGATAGGTCTGGCTGACCAGCCAGCATTTCAGGCGGCGCATGCGCGAAGCCCCGTAATGGATGGCGGGGCTGCTGTGTTCGAAGGCCACCGTGCGGAACTTGCCGCGCAGCAGCTTCTTGGCCACGATGACCAGCATGTTGCACAAGAGGCCATGCGAGCAGACGATGGCGGGCTTGTCCCGCCGGATCTGCTGAAGCAGCCGGAAGAAGGCCAGCGGCAACATCAGCCGCAGCGCCGCGGGAGATTCATTGACTGGCAGGGCTCGGGTCACCTTAGGGTTGGAGACGGGATACTCGCGGATGCGCGAGCGCAGCAGGAACAAGGCGGAATCGACCCCTTGTTCCGGTAAGGCATCCACGATGAAGGCGACACATCTTCCTACGCCGCCGTGCAGGTCCGGCGCGACAAACAAGACATCAGGCATGTGGGATCACTCTAGTTGGCGTCCGGCGCGCAACGTCCGGGCGGTGGCTGGGGGCGGATGTCGTTCTTTGTTCGGGCACGGGCATGATCTGGGCATTGCGCATCAGCGACAGGCAATAGCACAGCAGGAACCCGGTGAAGGCGGTCTTGGGCGCGTAGGCCAGGCCGCCGGAAAGCGAATCGATGAAGATGTAGATGGGGACGGTAGCCAGCAGATAGCGCCGGTGCAACTCCAGCCCGGGGTGGGCGTATCGCCTGAGCAGCGTCAGCAACAGGATGAGCAGCGGCGGCAGCATGATCATGATGGTGCCCACCACGCCGAACTTCATCAGGTAAAAGGCCCAGGAGTTATGGGCGAAGGTGCTCAGCTCGAAACCGTTTTCGCCCATGACCCAGCTGCGAAAGCCCGCGCCCTTGCCGAACACGGGGCTTTCCGCGAAGAAGTCCATCTGCCCTTGCATTTCCTGGATGCGCGCGCCGTAGCTGGAGTCTTCGTCCAGGCGCTCCACGCTGAAAATGCGGTTCGTCAGCACGTCCAGGTAGCCGATGCTCGCAAAGACCAGCACCCCGGCCACCGCTGCCGGCGCGAAGATCAGCACGGCGCGCCGGCGGATTTCGGGGCCGGCGCCCAGCAGCACGGCGATGAAGACCGAGACCGCAAGCTGCAGGTACTGGCTGCGGTTAAGCGAAAAGACCAGCGCCAGCAGCATGTAGACCGTCAGCGCGTAGGCCTTGGGCCCGGTGACATTGAGCGTGCGCCGGAAGTACAGCAGCGACACCACGCCAAGCGGGATGGCCCAGACACCCAACCGCACGTTGCGCAGCGGGTTGGACACGCTGAATCCCTGCAGCTGTTCCGCCAGCATCAGCGTGGCGACGGCAAGGCAGGCGGCCACGATGTACTTCTGCAGCACGGCATAGGCGGCCGGGCTGTCGATGTCCTTGTAGCAAAGAAACGGCGTGCACAGGAAATAGAAGACGATGCGCAGATCCCGCGCCACGTCGCCGGTTTCGATGCCAGGGTGATGCAGCGAGACCAAGACCAGGTAGATCACGGACAGGGCCTGGATACCCAGCAGCATGCCCAGCGTGCCGCGGGGCAAGGCATAGGCCGCTGGATCCGCAAGCCGCAACGCCTTGACCACCAGCATCGCGACGAACAGGAAATCGAAGGGCGACAGCTTGAAGCTGCCCACGCCCAGGACAAAGCGGTCGTCGTTCAGGGCAAGCGCCGTGAAGGCAAACAGGCCCAGCAGATGCAGGGTCGAAAGGCGGCGGTGCGTAGTCATTGCGGCTCTTCTCGGTGTGGGCTGTAGGGCTAATGCGCAGCCCAGTCGTCGCGTCCGAAGATCTTGGTGGTCAGCTTCTCGAACAGATAGGACAGGTCGCCCTGGCGCGCATGCGCGGCCACCTTGGAAGCCCGGCAGGAAAGCTCGAACAGCTTGCCCAGGCCGGGTTCCGTGCGGCGGATGCGCGTGACGATCTGCTCGCGCTCTTCCAGCAGCACGTCCTGCATCAGCGCCGTCTTGGTTTCGTCGTGGGCGGTGTAAACGCCCATGGCGTCCGGCACGATCAGGTTCTTGCCCTCGCGCAGCAGCCGGCTCCACAGCTCCAGGTCCATGCAATAGCGCATGCTTTCCTGCAAGAGCCCGTACTTTTGCAGCAGGTCCCGGCGGAAGATGGCGGACTGGTTCGGGATGGACGCCTTGACGACCGTGAGCGTGCCGCGGTTGACGGGCGTGTAATGGATCTTGCGGAAGATGTTGTTGTCCGCGTCCGCCACGAAGAGGTTGCCGCTGACGATAGGCGCGCGCCCCTTGGAGGCGGCCGCGCCCAGCTTGCGCAGAGCGCCGGGGAAGTACAGGTCATCGGAGTTCTGCCAGCCCACATAGTCGCCCGTGGCGCGTTCGAAGCCCTTATTGATCGCATGCGACTGGCCGCGGTCCGGCGTGCTCTCCCAGTACGTCAGGTAGCGTTCGTACTTGCGGATGATGTCCACGCTGCCGTCGGTGGAGCCGCCGTCGATGATGATGTATTCCAGTCGCGGATAGCCTTGGTTCAGCACGGACAGAATGGTGCGTTCCAGGAAGCGGGCCTGATTGAACGAAGGGGTCACGATGGTCACTTTCGGCAACAGGCTGCCCGCGATGGGCGCCGGCGGCCGCAACTCGCGGACAAAGTCGATGAGCTGCCGTGAATAATCGTTATGACGCTTGCGCATGTAGGACCTCAGCATGTGAATTAACGGGTGGCCGCAGGCAACGCGCCCGGAAAGTCTGGGCGGGATTGACGGATGGCGAGAGCCACGCCGGCCAGCGTGATCGCCGCGTAGGCCATGCGGCCCCATGCCGCGGCGTGTTCGCCCGCCGCGTGTACCAGTCCCGCCATGACGCACAGCATCGCCAGCCCGCCCAGGCCGTTCAGGATGGCGACGGCGCGCGAGTTTCCGAGCCCGAGCAGCGAAAAGTGCGCGGCGGCGTTCAGCGACAGCAGCCCGGAGGCCACGATGAGCAACTGGAACGTTCCCAGATGGCCGGTGGCGACGTTGTCTCCGAGCAGCAGGTTCAGAAGAGGATGGCTGACCGCCAGCACCGCCAGCGTGGCGCTGGCCGACAGCGCCAGGTTCCACAGCATCATGCGGCGGATCTCGCGTTCCACCGCGCCGGGATAGGGCGGTGAGACCGACAGGCGGGTGACGCGCGGCATGGCCTTCTGGAAGATGGCGACCGACGCGGTATGGATGATCTGTCCGACCTGCACGCCGACCGTGTAGATCGCGAGCGCCGCCGGCCCCATGAGGCTGCCGACCAGCACCCGGTCCACCGACCCGAAGGCCAGGGCGCTCAAGCTGTTGAGCCACGACCAGCGCGAGAATCTGAAGGCGTCCATCATGGCGGCGCGGTCGCGCACCGGGCGCACCACGATGCGGCCATACGTGCGGGCGAATACGCGCATCTTCACGCTACCCGCCACCAGCAGCCCCAGCGCTTGCGCCAGGCCCGTCCAGGTGGGCGATGCCGTCATCCAGGCCGCAGCGCAGGCCAGGCCCATGGTGCCGGTCCGGCTGAAGACTTCGCACAGGGCCGTGGCGCGAAAGTCTTCGCGTCCCTTCAGGCAGCCGGAGAAAAGCTGGTCATATTGCTGGGTAAGGTAGATAGCCAGCGCGGGCATGGCCAGCATCGTCACCGCCACGCCGCCAAAGGTGGCCTCGGGCCATCCCAGGCCCACGACTCCCCACAGCAGCACCGCGGCCAAAGTCACGACCGCCAGCGCGCAGCCGATCAGGGACATGCTCACGCCCGCTGCGCGATAGGCCCCGCCCGGCTCGTGCATGCGTTCGGACACCAGTTTGGTGGCCGTCACGGCCGCGCCAAGATTGGCGGCATTGCCGAACCCGGCCAACGCGATGATCATGGAATACTGGCCGAAGCCCACGGTCCCCAGCTGCCGGAACAGGATCGGCAGGGCCACCAGCGCCGCGACCGGGCCGATGCCATACTCCACCAGCCCCCAGAAGGAGGCATTGCCGGCGATGTGTTTCCTGAGGAATCCGAGCATGGGTGAGGCCTGTCGACATGAAGGTTCTGGCGAGGCCGTCAGGCCACGGGCAGCGCATGTTGCGTGCGTTCACGCAGGAAGTGGCCGTAAGCCAGCGTGATGCCATGCGTCAGTGATGTCTCCGGTTTCCAGCCCAGCGCTTGCACGCGCGCCGAGTCCATCAGCTTGCGCGGCGTGCCGTCGGGCTTGCTCGTGTCGTAGACAATGCTGCCTTCGTAGCCGACCACGCGGGCCACGAGTTTGGCCAGCTCGGCGATCGAGATGTCCTGCCCGGCGCCGATGTTGTAGATGCCTTCGGCTTGCGGGTGTTCCATCAGCATGACGCAGGCTTGGGCCAGGTCGTCCACGTACAGGAATTCCCGCAGCGGCGTTCCGGTGCCCCAGATCGTCACGCTTTCCTGTTCGGCTTCCCGGCCTTCGTGGAATTTTCGGATCAGCGCGGGCAGCACATGGCTGCTGTGCAGGTCGTAGTTGTCGTGCTGGCCATAGAGATTGGTCGGCATGGCGCAGATGAAGCGCGCGCCGAACTCTCGCTGATAGGCCTCGCACAGCTTCAAGCCCGCGATCTTGGCGATGGCATAGGGCTCGTTGGTGGCTTCCAGCGGCCCCGTCAGCAAGGCGTCCTCGCGGATCGGCTGGGGGGCTTCGCGCGGGTAAATGCATGACGAACCCAGAAACAGCAGTTTGCGCACCCCGGCCGCATACGCGGCGCGGATCACGTTGCACTGGATCATCAGGTTCTTGTACAGGAACTCCACCGGATGCGTCTGGTTGGCCAGGATGCCGCCAACCTTGGCCGCGGCCAGGTACACCACGTCGACCGGCGTGGTCGAGAAGAAGCGGTTGACCTGGTTCTGGTTCTCCAGGTCCAGCTCTTCCCGGCCTCGGGTCAGCACGTTACGGTAGCCGCGGCGCTGCAATTCGCGCGTGATCGCGGCGCCCACCATGCCGCGATGGCCGGCGACAAAGACGCGTTGCTCCAGGTTCGTCATGTCGTGCTACTCCTTGTAGGCGTAGATTTCGTAGCCGTTCTGTTCGACCAGGGCATCGCGCCGCGCATCTCGCAGATCGCTTTCCACCATTTCCTTGACCAGCTGCGCGAAGGAAGTGCGGGGCGACCATCCCAGTTTTTCGCGGGCTTTGGTCGGATCGCCCAGCAGGGTCTCCACTTCCGTGGGACGGAAGTAGCGCGGGTCCACCCGGACGATGACCTGGCCCGGCTTGATGTCGTGCACCGGGGAGAACAGCACGGTGGCGGTCTCTTCCAGGCCTTCGCCTTCCCAGGCCAGCAGGATGCCCAGCTCGCGGGCGGCGGTATTGATGAATTCGCGCACGCTGTACTGCATGCCGGTCGCGATGACATAGTCCTCCGGCGTATCCTGCTGCAGCATCAGCCACTGCATTTCGACGTAATCGCGGGCGTGGCCCCAGTCCCGCAGGGCGGACAGGTTGCCCAGGTACAGGCACTCCTGCAGGCCGAGTACGATGCGTGCCAGGCCGCGGGTGATCTTGCGCGTCACGAAGGTCTCGCCGCGCTTGGGCGATTCGTGGTTGAACAGGATGCCGTTGCAGGCGTACATGCCGTAGGCTTCGCGGTAGTTCACGCTGATCCAGTAGGCGTACAGCTTGGCTGCCGCATACGGGCTGCGCGGATAGAACGGTGTCGTTTCCTTTTGAGGCGTTTCCTGCACCAGGCCATACAGCTCCGAGGTGGAGGCTTGGTAGAAACGGGCCTTGTTTTCCAGCTTCAGGATGCGGATGGCTTCCAGCAGGCGCAAGGTTCCCAGGCCGTCAGCGTTGGCCGTGTATTCGGGCTCTTCGAACGAGACGCCGACATGGCTTTGTGCGGCCAGGTTGTAGATCTCGTCGGGCTGCACCGACTGCACGATGCGGATCAGGCTGCAAGAGTCGGTCATATCGCCGTGATGCAGCACGAAATTGCGGGGCTGGTCGTGCGGATCCTGGTAAAGATGGTCGATCCGCGCGGTATTGAACAGCGAAGCACGCCGCTTGATGCCGTGGACCTCATAGCCCTTGGCCAGCAGAAACTCCGCCAGATAGGCCCCGTCTTGGCCGGTAACGCCGGTAATCAGTGCCCGTTTTGGCATGGTTGTATCCTTAAGACTTAGTGACTGCACGAAAGGAGCCGAAGGCTGCGGTACCAATGTGCAATGAGATTACTGTTGCACCAGCCGCGGAGATATCGGCCAAAAGGTCTAATAAATCAGCCTGTCGATACGGAACAAAGGACTGGATTGCTTCATCCAGTGCACCCAGGGCAGCGACCCCCAGAAGGGCCGTCAGCGCCGGGCGCCGGTTGACCGAGAAATAGATCAACGTAGTCAGGAAGGCGTAAGCCGCAAGATGCAGGCGCTTGTCCCCAAACGCATCCGACATCTCGGCGGCCAGGCCCGGCAAATTGCCCACCGTCACCAGCACGACAAAAAACAGCGCCGCCACCGGCAAACAGATCCGCGCCATTCCCGGTCGCCAGAACCCCCTTTCGCCGCCGGGCCGCCCCAAGGCGAAAGGCACCCCCTCGGGGGGCAGCGAGCGCGCGTGGCGCGGGGGCTCTTCCCCCACGCCGCCGGGCCGCCCCAAGGCGAAAGGCGCCCCCTCGGGGGGCAGCGAGCGCGCGGAGCGTGAGGGTTCTTCATCCTTAGACGCGGCCATACATATCCTGGAATCTGACGATGTCGTCTTCGCCCAGGTAGGCCCCCGATTGCACCTCGATGATCTCCAGCGGGATCTTTCCGGGATTCTCCAGGCTGTGGATTTCGCCCAGCGGAATGTAGGTCGACTGGTTTTCGGTCAACAGATATTGCTTGTCGCCGTTGTAGATCCGGGCCGTGCCCGAAACCACGATCCAGTGCTCCGCGCGATGATGGTGCATCTGCGAGGACAGGCGCGCGCCGGGCTTCACCGTGATGCGCTTGACCTGGTAGCGCGGCCCCTGGCCCACCGAATCGTAGGAACCCCAGGGCCGCTGCACCTCGCGGTGATGGTTCAGTTCGGAGCGGTGCTGCGTCTTGAAAATCTCGACCAGCCGCTTGACGTCCTGTGAGCGCGACTTGTGCGCCACCAGCACGGCGTCGGCGGTTTCGATCACGACGATGTCGTCCAGGCCCACCGATGCAACCAGCCGGCTGGTGGAGTGGATCAGGCAGTTGCGTGAATCCTCCACCATGACGTCGCCCGTCGTGGAATTGCCTTCCACCGTCTTCTGGGCGATGCCCCAGACCGCGTCCCAGGCGCCGACGTCGCTCCAGGAGGCCGCCAGCGGGATGACCACCGCGCTGTCGGTCCGTTCCATGATGGCGTAGTCCATGGAGTCGCTGGGGCAGGCCTCGAAGGAAGGCCCGTCCAGGTGGAAGAGCGAATTTTCCCCGTGCCCGATGGCCACCGCCGCCTGTACCTGTTCCAGCATTTTGGGCGCCAGGCGCGCCATTTCCGACAGGAACACCGAGGCCTGGAAGGCGAACATGCCGCTGTTCCAGTAATAGCCCCCATCTTCGATGAAGCGTTGCGCGACTTCGGGAGATGGCTTTTCGACGAAACGGCGCACGCGGCGCGCCGGCGCCATGACCCCGGGCTCGTCCGCCTGGATGTAGCCATAGCCGCTGAGCGGCGCGGTGGGGGTTATCCCGAAGGTCACCAGCGCGCCCTGCAGGGCGGCCCGGTAGGCTTCGGCGAAAGCCGCGCGCAGCACCTCGCCGTCTTCCAGCACGTGGTCTGACGGCATGATGAGCATGACGGGGTCCTCCCCGTCGCGCATGGCGCGCAGGGTGGCCGCGGCGATCGCCGGCGCGGTGTTGCGCGCGTACGGCTCCAGGATCACCTCTACGTCCTTGATGCCCAGCTCCAGCGCCTGCTCCGCGGCGATGTAGCGGTGGGCGTCGTTGCATACCAGGGTGGGCCTGGCCTCGGCGCCGGCCGAACCCAAGCGCAGCAAGGTGTTTTGCAACAGGCTGCGGTCATCGGTCAAACGGATGAACTGCTTGGGCAGCAGTTCCCGCGACAACGGCCACAGGCGCGAGCCTGATCCACCGCAAAGTATGACTGCCCGGTACGGGGGAGGGGGGTTGGTCATGGCGCTCACTCCTTGAAGTAGGCCTGGGTGTAGGGGTGCACGCCGGGATCGGCGGCGATGGCCTCCGCGGGCAACCAGCGGTAACTGCGGTGCTGGGCCTGGGGCAGGCTGGAAATGTCCAAAGAAAGCTCCGCCTCATAGGCGAGGACGACGTAGTGGGTGGAGCGTCCGGCTTCACCCGCGAAATTGGTGCCATAGAAGTGTTCGTAGACGCCGCGAGGAGTCCAGGACAGTTCCGTCTCCGGCACGCCGAGTTCGTCGCGGGCGATGCGGCGCAGCGCGTCGCGCAGCGTTTCGTTCTTGCGGATGCGCCCGCCCGGCACGAACCAGGCGCCCTGGGCGGGCGGATTGGCCCGCAAGCCGGTCAGGTAGCGGCCGGCGGCGTCGCGCAGGAGCAGGTCGATGGACACCAGGGGCAACATCTCCACCGCCTGGCGGAACTCCGCCTGGGCAAGCAGCCCGCCGCGCGTGGCGGCCTTCTGGCGCTCGGGCCATCCCAAAGGTTTAGTAGACATTGCGGCCCGTCCATCCCGAGATCGCCGTGCGGGCGATGATCTGCAGGTCCATCCTGAACGTCCAGTGCTGGATGTAATAGATGTCGTGCTCGACCCGGTCGCTCATCTTGCGCAGCGTGTCCGTTTGCCCGCGCAGGCCATTGACCTGCGCCCATCCCGTGATGCCGGGCTTGACGCGGTGGCGCATCATGTAGCGCTGCACCAGGTCCTTGTACATTTCGTTGTGCTCCAGCGCATGGGGACGGGGTCCCACCACCGACATGTCGCCCAGCAACACATTCAGGAACTGCGGCAGTTCGTCCAGGCTGGTGCGCCTGAGAAAGCCGCCGATGCGCGTGACGCGAGCGTCGTTGCGGGTCGCCTGGGTGACCACGCCTTGTTCCTGGTGCACGGTCATGGTGCGGAACTTATAGACGTGGAATACCTTGCCATCGACGCCCAGCCGCGGCTGGGTGAAGAACACGGGCCCGCGCGAGGTCGCCTTCACCAAGAGAGCCACCGTCAGCATCACCGGCGACAGCCCTATCAGCGCGCAGAGGGCAAAGCTGCGGTCGAAGATTTCCTTGGCCAGGCCGCGCACGCCCGCCGCAGGCAGGCTATTGAGCTGGATGGCCGGCAGGCCCAGGAATTCGCCGATGCGGTGCCCCAGCAGCTGGATGGACATCACATCGGGAATCCAGCGGATATCCACCAGGTCGTTGCGCAGGTGATAGAGGACTTCGCGCAGTTCCTGGCCGGCTTCCATCGGCAGCACGATCCAGATCTCCCGGACGTTGTGCTCATGCACGAAGCCATGCAACCCGTCCAGGTCATGCAGGCGGCGCACTTGCGGCGGCAGGTTCTCATGCGGTTCGGCATAGATCCCTGCCACTTCGTAGCCTGCGCCGCGGTATTGCTCCACCCGGCGCCACAGGTCGTGGCCCAGCGCGCCGAAGCCCACCAGCAGCACGCGCTTGCGGTCCAGCCCCCGGTCGCGCGCCGCGCCCAGTACCGCGTAGACCGCAATGCGTAAGCCTGCCAGTGTCAGCGCCGACATGACGAACCATGTAGCCGCCCACATGCGGGATATCGCGGCGGTCTGGTGCATGAGAAAACTGATGCAGATGCCCAGCGCGAAAACCACCGCCCAGGCCGCCAGGCTGCGCACGACCAGGTCGGTGAGCAGCCGGCCGCGCCACGATACATATAGCCGGAAGGCCGGGAAGATGGCGACGACGCCCAGCCCGCACAGGTAGATAAGGAACAGATGGATCTGCGGAGGATCCGCCAAGGCATCGTCCGAGAACTTCAAGCCGGTGGCAGTCAGGCCGCAGGCAATGACGATCGCGGCATCGAGCAAGCGGTAGAGATAGCTTGCTCCGCTGAATCTAGACGACGTGTCCGTTTGGGACGGGTCCATCGCGCACTCCTGTTCGTGGGGAGCCGCCGTGCGGAAGGCAAAAACGGTGCGCTGCCGCAAAGCTTGTGGCTACCGACAAAATCTTATTGAGTGCGCAACGCACCCGAAACCTCCAAACGATGTAGGAGAAGGCTTAGGACATCCGTCGAATGTGCGGGGCTAGGAAAAGAGAGTGGAATGTCGCAACCCGTTACGCATCGGGCTCACTCCAAGCAACGAAGTCATTCACAAGTGGATTTGCCATGACGACATTTTTCGGAACGTTGAGCCGAGCCATAGCCGCTATCGCGCTCGTGTCCTCGCTGGGCGCTTGCGCCTTGTCTCCCGGTATGACCTTTGACGCCAATCAGCTCGCGGATCCTCTGGACCCGAATTCAAAGGCCGTGATCAAGGAAATTACGCCGTCGCTGGTGCTTGAGGATCAGCGCGCGCGCCAGGCATTGCTCGACAACGAAGGTGTCGACAAGCTTTACGGAAAGTCCGGGCCCTACCTCATCGGACCGGGAGACATACTCTCGATCGTCGTGTGGGACCACCCTGAACTCGTCCTTCCGACGCAAACCTACGCCATCGGGACTGGGGTGACCGAACTAGCCATTGGGGATACCGCCTCGGGCATTCCGGGCTATACGGTCTCATCCACTGGATATATCCAATTTCCCTATGCGGGATTGCTGAAAGTGGCCGGCTTGACGGAACTTCAGGCGCGCAATCTCATAGTGAATAGTTCAAGCAAGTACATCCAGGATCCGCAGATCACCGTACGCGTTCTGGGATATCGCAGCAAGCGCGTTTACGTGGACGGCGAGGTCAAGACGCCGGGTGCGATTGCGATCAACGATATTCCGATGACCCTGTTGGAAGCCATCAACAGGGCCGGAGGCATTTTGCCGACGGGAGATCGCAGCGCAGTGTACGTGATCCGCGACGGCCGTCGTACTCGCGTGAACGTGCCGGCCCTGATCGAGCGTGGACAGGACCTGAATCAAGTGCTGCTGAAGTCGGGCGACATCGTAAGAGTGACGCCGCGCGACGACAGCAAGGTGTTCGTGATGGGCGAGGTGACCTTGCCTACCGCTGCAGTGATGCGTGACGGACGCATGTCGTTGACCGAGGCGTTGGGCTTGGCCGGAGGACCGAACCAGCTGACCTCGAATCCGTCGCAGATATTCGTTGTACGCAGCACGGAGCAAGCGACGCCGCTGGTGTTCCACCTGAACGCCGGCTCGCCGCAGAACCTTGCGGTGGCGGAGAAGTTCGAGTTGCAACCCAAAGATGTTGTGTTTGTGGACTCGGCCGGCCTGGTGCGGTGGAACCGCTTCATCAGCAACCTGTTCCCGAGCGCGCAAACGGTACAGACCGTGAAAGCCATAGATTAGTCCGCCTTAAACCACGCCTGGGGACGCCGCGACCGCGGCGGCGTCTTCTCTGGAGAGCTGCATGTCGTTGCCCATCGAATCGTTCGAGCCGTCCGTGCCGGCTCGTCAGCAGGAAACTCCGTTGACGTCCCACGTGGACGCCATCTTCTCCAACCGGTGGATGATCATTGCGATCACTCTGCTCGCATTATTGGGAGCGCTGACCTATGTGATGGTCACGCCCAAGGTCTACTCGGCTGACATCATCGTGCAGGTGGAAGAGGAAATGCCCCAGGGGCAAAGCCGCAGCCTGCTTGGCGACGTCTCTTCCATGTTCGATACCAAGGCCGAGACGTCGGGCGAAATGGAAGTGTTGCGCTCGCGCATGGTCGTAGGCCCCGCTGTCGACAAGTTCCTGCTGTACATCCAGGCCAAGCCGCGCTACTTCCCTGTGATCGGCGAATGGCTGGCGCAGCGCTACGAGAGCCTGCCGTATCCGTCGAGCTTCCCGCGCGGCGGCTATGCCTGGGGCGGCGAGGCCATTGCGATTTCGCAGCTGGACGTGCCCAACGAGTGGCTGGGCAAGCCCTTTCGCGTCACCACGCTGGGAGAAGGCCGCTACACCTTGAGCGACAAATTCACCGGCGCCACGTTCAATGGCACCGTGGGCAAGCCCGAGCACTTCCGGCTGCCCGGCGGCGGCGCCATGGACGTGCACATCGATGCCTTGACCGGGCGTCCGGGCACCGAGTTCACCGTATCGCGCAGCTCGCGCCTTGCCGCCATCGAGGACGTGCAGTCGCGGCTGGGAATTTTCGAGCGCGGCCGGACCTCGGGCGTGATCGGCGTCACGCTGGAAGGCAATGATCCCGCGCTGACCACGGCGGTGCTGAACCAGATCGGCCAGGAGTACGTGCAGCAGAACGTGAACCGCAAGTCGGCGCAGGCCGAGAAGTCCCTGGTGTTCCTTGAACAGCAGCTGCCGGTGCTCAAGGGCGAACTGGACGCGGCCGAGACCAAGTACAACTCCTTGCGCAACAAGCGGGGAACCATCGACCTGAGCGAAGAGGCCAAGCTCATCCTCGCGCAATCGGTGGACGCCCAGACGAAGGTGATGGAACTGCGCTCCAAGCGTCAGGAGATGATCACGCGCTTTGCGCCGACCCACCCGGCCATCGTGTCGCTGGATCGCCAGATCGCGGGCCTGACCGGGGACGTGAACCGCATCGGCAACAACATCCGGCAGCTTCCCGACCTGGAGCAGGACGTGGTGCGCCTGGTGCGCGACGTGCGCGTCAACACCGAGCTCTACACTGCGCTGCTCAACAACGCCCAGCAACTGCGCCTGATCCGTGCGGGCAAGGTGGGCAACGTGCGCATCCTGGACTCGGCGGTGCAGCCCGACAAGCCGGTACGCCCGAAGGCCGCCATCATCATCGGCGTGGCGACCGCCTTCGGCCTCATCTTCGGCATGCTCTGCGCCTTTGTCCGCAACGCCTTGTTCGGCGGCTTGTCCGAACCCGACGACGTCGAGCGCCATACCGGCTTGCCGGTGCTGGCCGCCATCCCGTACAGCGACATGCAGGACAAGCTGTGGCGGCGCAGCCGGCGCAAGAACGCGATGGTGCCCGCGCTGCTTGCGCAGAGCCAGGGCAACGCGCCACCCATAGAAAGCCTGAGATCGTTCCGCAACGTGCTGCAGGCGTCGCTGCGCCAGTCCGCCAACAACATGGTCATGTTCACCGGCCCGGTGGCGGGCGTGGGAAAGTCGTTCCTGTCGGCCAACTTCGCCTTCATCCAGGGCGGCGTGGGCAAGCGGGTGCTGCTGATCGACGCTGACTTCCGCAAGGGCCAGCTCAACCGCTACTTCGGCGTGCCCAAGGAGGACGGCCTGTTCGAAGTCCTGTCGGGCACGATACCGTTGACCCAGGTCCGCAAGCACAGCGTGTCCGAGGGCGTGGACTTCATCGCCACGGGCGCGGTCACCTTCGACCCTTCCGAACTGCTGGCCTCGCCCGTTTTTGGCGCAACCCTGCGCGAGCTCGCATCGCAGTACGACATGGTCATCCTGGACACGGCGCCCGTGCTGTCGTCTCCGGACGCGGCCGTGGTCGGCACGCATGCCGCCGCGGTAATGGTGGTGGTGCGCTCGGGCATGAACACGGTGGGGGAAATCCGTGAAACGGCCAAGCGCCTGATCCAGGCCGGCGCGCCCGTGGATGGCGTGCTCTTCAACGGTCTCAAACTCCTGCCGGAACGCTTCGGCTTCCGGTCCAAGTACGGCAGTTATCGCTACTCCCGTGCGGCGTATTACGGCGATTTCAAACAGAACGGCCCTAAATAAACGCCACCCGGAGAAACTGGCATGCACGGAACTTTTGGCTGGGATACGCCGCAAATTCTGGATGCGGTTTTCAAGGCTTATGACATACGCGGCACAGTGCCGGACGAGATCGACGCGCGGTTTGCGCACAGCCTGGGGATGGCGGCGGGGACCCAGGCGCGGGAGCAAGGGGCCCGGTCGATCGTGGTGGGGAGGGATGGCAGGCTGAGCAGCGTCGAGCTGGCGGCCGCCTTGCAGGCAGGCCTGCGCTCGGCGGGCATGCATGTCATCGACATCGGCATGGCCACCACGCCGATGGTGTACTTCGCGACCCGGCTGATGGACACGGGCGCGGGCATCGCGGTCACGGGCAGCCACAATCCGCCCGCGCACAACGGCTTCAAGATCGTGCTGGACGGCGCGTCCTTGTATGGCGAAGGCATCACCGCGCTGCGCGACGCAATGCGCCTGCCGATCGAGTCGGCCAGCGCCGCGGGCGGGCGCACGCAGATGCAGATCATGCCGTGCTATACGGCGCGCCTGATGGGCGACATCCGCATGGCGCGGCCGATGAAGATCGCCATCGATTGCGGCAATGGCGTCGCCGGCGCCGCGGCGCCGGCGTTGTTCCGCGCCCTCGGCTGCGAAGTGGTCGAGCTGTTCTGCGAGGTCGACGGTTCGTTCCCCGGCCACCATCCGGATCCGGCCGACCCGCAGAACCTGCAGGATCTCATCTACTGCCTGCGCTACTCGGATTGCGAAGTCGGCCTGGCGTTCGACGGCGACGGCGACCGGCTGGGCGTGGTGACCAAGACGGGCCAGATCATCTGGCCGGATCGCCAGCTGATCCTGTTCGCGCGCGACGTGCTGTCGCGCAACCCGGGCGCCGAAATCATCTACGACGTCAAATGCAGCCGCCACGTGGCCCGCGCGATCACCGAGGCCGGCGGCAAGGCGACGATGTGGAAGACCGGCCATTCGCTGATCAAAGCCAAGATGCGGGAGACCGGCGCGCTGCTGGCCGGCGAGATGAGCGGCCACATCTTTTTCAAAGAGCGCTGGTATGGCTTTGACGACGGCATCTACGCGGCGGCGCGGCTGCTGGAGATCCTGTCTGGGGCGCCAGATCCGTCGGCATTGCTGGAAAGCCTGCCGCAGTCCTGCGCCACTCCCGAAATCAAGCTGGAAACCGCTGAAGGCGAGCAGTTCGATCTGGTGGCGGCGCTGCGCGCGCAAGGGCAGTTCCCCGGCGCGCAGTCCATCAACGACCTGGACGGCATCCGCGTGGACTACGCCGACGGCTTCGGCCTGGCGCGTCCGTCCAACACCACGCCGACGGTGGTATTGCGTTTTGAAGGGGACACCGTGGCCGCATTGGCCCGTATCGAGGAGGACTTCCGCAACGCGTTCCGGCGCATTGCCCCTCATGTTCGTTTACCGTTTTAAGGAGCATCACGCGATGGGAAAGGCCAAATATGCGGTTGAGGCGCTAAGGGCGAATTCGGGCCTGGCGGACAGCCCGGAGTGGCAGGCGTTCGCGCAGGCCGCGCGCGCCGCGGAGCTGGATGGCGCCGCGCTTAAGGTCATCGAGGCAGCGGGTCTGTGCGTGGACCTGAGCATGCAGCGGCAGTCGCCGGCGCTGGAAGCCGCGGCCATGTCGCTGCTGCAGGCGCGCGGCGTGGCGGATGCGCGCCAGGCGCTGTTCGCGGGAGAGCCGGTCAACTGGACCGAAGGCAAGCCGGCCTGGCATACGGCGCTGCGCGCCGGGCGCACGCGGGAGCAGCCCGATGGGCAGGACGCGGACTCCGTCTGCGAGCATTCGCGCATGACGGACTTCGTGCGCCGGGTCGACCAGACGGCCGATTTCAATACGGTGCTGCATATCGGCATCGGCGGCAGCGATTGGGGGCCGCGCCTGGCGGTCCAGGCTTTCGGAGGCGCGTCGCAACGCCGGCAGATCCGCTTCGTGTCCAATATCGACGGCCATGCCTTCCATGACGCAGTGGCCGGGCTGGATCCGCGCCGCTGCCTGGTGGTGGTGTCCTCCAAGTCCTTCACTACCGCCGAGACGCTGCACAATGCGCGGGCCGCCATCGCGTGGCTCAAGCAGGGCGGCGTGGCCGACGTTTCGGAGCATTTGGCGGCGGTCACCGCCAATGTGTCGGCGGCGCGCGCGCTGGGCGTGCCTTCCAGCCAGATATTCAAGATGTGCGACTGGGTGGGCGGCCGCTACTCCGTCTGGTCGGTGGCGGGCCTGTCGATCGCGCTGACGGTTGGCGCCGACGTGCTGATCGGCATGCGGGCGGGCGCCGAAGCGATGGACCAGCACTTCCAGCAGGCGCCGTTCGCGTCGAACGCGCCCATCCAGCTGGCGCTGGCGGGCCTGGTCAACTGCAGCGTGCTCGGGCATAACTCGCTGAATATCGCGGCGTACAGCGCGCGCCTGCTGCATCTGGTCACCTACCTGCAGCAGCTGGAAATGGAATCGCTGGGCAAGCGCGTGGCGGGCGACGGCGCGGCGGTTGGCGTGCCCACGGCTCCCATCATCTGGGGCATGCCAGGCACCGATGGCCAGCACACCTTCTTCCAGTGGCTGCATCAAAGCGAGGACGGCGCGCCGGTGGACTTCATTGCCAGCCTGCAGGGCCATGCGGACAGTCCGGACGCGCACCGCATGCTGCTGGCCAACTGCCTCGCGCAGCGCCAGGCGCTGCTGCGCGGCAAATGCCTGGAGCAGGCCTTGATGGACGTGGCGCACATCGATGACCAGGAGCGCGCGCTGAGCCTGGCGCAGCACATGGTGCATCCGGGCGGACGGCCCTCCACCCTGATTGTGTTGCGCCAGCTGGATCCGCGGGGGCTGGGCGCGCTCTTGGCGCTGTACGAGCACAAGGTGTTCGTGCAGAGCGTGGTCTGGGGCATCAATCCCTTTGACCAATGGGGCGTGGAGCTGGGCAAGCGCCTGGCCACCGGCATCGAGCGCGAGTTGGCGGTGCCCGTGTCCGCGGGCGTGGTGGATTGGGGGCATGACGCGTCCACCTCGTATTGGATCAACCGCTACCGCAGCCACGCGCAGGCGCCGCGTCCGCGCCACGCCTGGGTGCCCGGTGTGGCCGCGCATCTGTGAAGGAGGCCGCGTCCATGCCGGACCTGCATGTGTTGGTGACGGGCGGCGCCGGCTATATCGGCACGCACACGCTGGTGGCGATGGTGGCGGCGGGCCAGCGGCCGCTGGTGCTGGACAACTTCAGCAACGGCAGCCGCGAGGCCGTGCGCCGCGTCGAACGTCTGTGCGGTGTGGAGATTCCGCTGGTGGAAGGGGACATCCGCAGCCCCGGGCTGGTCGAGTCGGTGCTGGCCGAGTCCGCCGCGCGCGGCGCGGCGGTGAAGGCGGTGCTGCACCTGGCCGGCAGCAAGGCGGTGGGGGAGTCCGTCGCCGATCCCCTCAAGTACTACGACAACAATGTTGGCGGTTCGGTGGCGCTGCTGCGCGCCATGCGCGAAACAGGCGTGTCGCGCATGGTGTTCAGTTCGTCCGCCACCGTATACGGCGAGCCTCGCTATCTGCCGTTCACCGAGGCGCACCCCTTGGCGCCCACCAATCCCTATGGCCGCACCAAGCTGATGGTGGAGGAAATCCTGCGCGACGCCTGCGCCGCGGACCCGGCCTTCAGCGCCGTCACGCTGCGCTATTTCAATCCCATCGGCGCGCACCACAGCGGGCAGATCGGCGAAAGCCCGCGCGACGTGCCGAACAATCTGTTCCCGTTCATCACCCAGGTAGCGGTGGGCCGCCAACCCTTTCTGCGGGTATTCGGCGACGACTACGACACCGTGGACGGCACGGGAGTGCGCGACTACCTGCACGTCATGGACCTGGCGCAGGGGCATGTGCAGGCGTTGGCGTACTCGGAAGGCCATCCCGGGTTCGTGGCGGTGAACCTGGGCACGGGGCAGGGCACCAGCGTGCTGGAGCTGGTGCACGCCTTCGAACGGGTCAATGGCTGTCGGATTCCGGTGCGCACGCAGGCCAGGCGTCCTGGCGATATCGAACGGATGTGGGCGGACCCGGCCCTCGCGGCCTCGCTGCTGGGCTGGCACAGCACGCACGACGTGGATGCCATGTGCGCGGACGGCTGGCGTTGGCAGCAGGGGAACCCACAGGGCTACGAGCAGGACGCTGCGGCATAACCCCTGCGGCGTGTCGGTTGGTTTCCGCGAAAACGGCGGGAGCGGTTACAGTGGACGGAAATATTGCGAAGCAGCATCGCGCGGCGGCCCGGGCCGCCGCGCAAGCACCGTCAACGAGGCGCACCCATGTTTGAATTCACTCCGTTTTCCCGTCGCGCCGGTTCCCGGCAGGAGCCGCGTTCATGAGCGGGCCGACCTACAGCGCGCCGGCTCACTGGAACCTGGACAGCATCGTGTCGGGCCTGCGCGAAGCGCGCGTGGCCTGGCGCGGTCCGCGCGGCCGTTTGCGCGAAGATGCCGGCCTGCGCGAGTTCCCCTCGCAGGAAAGCCTGCGCCAGATCGTCAAGGATCTCTGCGGCGCCCTGTTCCCCATGCGCTTGGGGCCGATAGACCTGCGCGAAGAGGTCGAGGACTTCTACGTCGGGCATACCATCGGCGCGGCGCTCGACGCGCTGCTGCACCAGGTCTGTCTTGAGCTGCAATACGTGGGCCGGCCCGAACAGGCTGCGCCCGCGGATACGCGCCAGCGCGCGATCGAGATCGTGCGCCAGTTCGGCGCCGAACTGCCCCGCGTGCGCGCGGCGCTGGACCTGGACGTGACCGCCGCCTACCAGGGCGACCCGGCCGCGCACAACGTGGACGAAGTGCTGCTGTGCTATCCGGGCGTGGCGGCCATGATCCATCACCGCCTGGCCAATGTGCTGTACCGCCTGGGCGTGCCCATGCTGGCGCGCATCGTGGCGGAGATCGCGCATGCGGACACGGGCATTGACATCCACCCGGGCGCCACCATCGGCCGCAGTTTCTTCATCGACCACGGCACGGGCGTCGTGATCGGCGAGACCGCCATCATCGGCGACCGTGTGCGCCTCTATCAGATGGTCACCCTGGGCGCCAAGCGCTTCCCGCCGGGTGAAAACGGCGAACTCAAGAAAGGCCTGGCGCGCCACCCCTTGATCGAGGACGACGTGGTGATCTACGCTGGCGCGACGATTCTGGGCCGCGTCACCATTGGCAAGGGCTCGACCATCGGCGGCAACGTCTGGCTGACCCGCAGCGTGCCGCCGGGCAGCAACGTGACCCAGGCCAGCCTGGTCAGCGACATGCCCGACTGTGGGCTGGGCGGCTGAACGGCGATTGCGGCCAGCGCCGCCGCGTGCCCGCGTGGCGGCAGGCACTTAGGAGCCTGGATGGACACACGAGTCTCTGATCTGGCCGCGCTGCGCGGCTTTGTCGACCGCCACCCGCGGCTGTTCGTGCTCACCGGAGCGGGCGTCAGCACCGACTCCGGCATTCCCGATTACCGCGACACCGAAGGTGAATGGAAGCGCAAGCCGCCCATGACCCTTCAGACCTTCATGGGCGGACCCCTGGCGCGGGCGCGCTATTGGGCGCGCAGCATGGTGGGCTGGAGACGTTTCGGCCACGTGCAACCCAATGCGTCGCACCGGGCGCTGGCCCGGCTGGAGTCGCGCGGCCGTGTTTCGGTACTGGTTACCCAGAACGTCGATGGCCTGCACGAAGCCGCCGGCAGCCGCGAGGTCGTGGACTTGCACGGCCGGCTGGACGCGGTGCGCTGCATGACATGCGACTGGCGCGGCGGCCGCCAGGCCTGGCAGGAAGCCTTGCTGGAGGCCAATCCGGACTGGGCGCTGCTGGATGCCACGGATGCGCCCGATGGCGACGCCGATCTCGAGGGCGAGGACTTCGCGAGCTTCAATGTGCCTCCGTGTCCGCGCTGCAACGGCATCGTCAAGCCGGACGTGGTCTTTTTTGGCGAGACCGTGCCGCGCGAACGCGTGGACAGGGCCAACACAGGCCTCATGAACGCGGACGCGGTGCTGGTGGTGGGGTCTTCGTTAATGGTGTATTCGGGCTACCGATTCGTGTCCGCGGCGGCGCGCAACGGCATGCCGATAGCTGCCATCAACCTGGGGCGCACCCGGGCCGACAGCATGCTGACCCTGAAAGTGGAACTGCCTAGTGCCGTGGCGCTGGACGCGCTGTAAAGCCGTCCGCGGGCGGCCGGTTTTTGACCGGTCTAAGCAAGTGCTTGCCCAGAAAAGGTTTTTTTCCGCTGTTACAGACCTTTCCATAGGGTTGTCCACAGGAACTGGGGATAACTCCTAGGGATAACCCCGAGATTTCGACCTCTCTTTAGGGGCTTCTGTCAAGCCTCGGGGGTATCCGCCATGTCCCCCAATAAGGCCTTGCGGGCGGCGTGCCAGCTGCCGGCGTCCGGCGCGTAGAGCAGGCCGCCAGTGCGATGCGTGGGCTTATAGGGGGAGCCATCGAAATGGGCGGCGTAACCGCCGGCCTCGCGGTGCAGCAGCCAGCCGGCGGCATGGTCCCAGGCGGTCAGTTGGTTGTACAGCGCGACGTGGCAGTGCCCCGCAGCCAGCATGCGGTACTCGTGCGCGGCGCAGCGCAGCGAGGCGGTGCTGCCCAGGCGCGCCAGATTGCTGTTGACGGCGGTGCGCAGCGGCTGGGGCAGCGCGCCGGTCGAAATCAGGCCGTCCATGTCTTCGGGAGGCACGGGGCTGGCCACGGCCAGTTGGGTCTGCTTGCCGTTTTCGTATTCCATCCAGGCGCCTTCGCCGCGCACGGCCAGCGCGCTGTCGCGGCTGACCGGATCGTAGATGACTCCTGCGATCACGTCGCCGCGATGGCAGGCGGCAATCATCATGCCGAACAGAGGCAAGCCCGCCACATAGTTGCGGGTACCGTCGATGGGGTCGATCAGGAATGCCAGGTCGGCGTCGACCAGCATGTTCAGCAGGGCGGGATTGCGAGCCGAGGCTTCTTCGCCGATCAGGACGGCGCCGGGGTGCAGTTTGGCCAGACGGGCCGCGATCAGGCGCTCGGCCGCTTCGTCCGCGTCGGTCACGAGATCCCGCGCGGAGCTTTTGCCGCGCACCGCGCCTTCCGGCAGATTGCGAAAGCGCGGCATGACTTCCGTTTGCGCCGTTTCAGCCAGGATGGCGGCGAGCCGGCGGGTGTCCTCGCGGGTAAAGGTTCTGCTCATACGGACTCGTTCGTTCGGGGAACGCGCAAATCTACCATGCCTGGCGCGGGCCGGGATGCAACATCGCCGGCCCGGGGTACCCGCGTAGGCCGCAGCCTGGCCCCGCTGGCGGCCGGCCAGCGGGGTGTCGTCGATCTGGCGCGATCAGGCGCCCAGGTCCACGCAGAGGTACTTGATTTCCAGGTAGTCTTCGATGCCGTACTTAGAGCCTTCGCGTCCCAGGCCGGATTGCTTGACGCCGCCAAACGGACCGACTTCGTTGGAGATGATGCCGGTGTTGATGCCGACAATGCCGTACTCCAGCGCTTCGGACACGCGCCAGATGCGGGCGTAGTCGCGAGTGAAGAAGTAGGCGGCCAGGCCGAAGATGGTGTCGTTGGCCATGCCGATGACTTCTTCTTCGGTTTCGAAGCGGAACAGCGGAGCCACCGGGCCGAAGGTTTCCTCGGTCGCGAAACGCATGGACTGCGTCACGTCGCGCACCACCGTCGGCTCGAAGAACGTGCCGCCCAGCGCATGGGGCTTGCCGCCGGCGATGACACGGGCGCCGTGCGAGGTCGCGTCGGCGATGTGTTCCTGCACCTTTTCCACCGCGCTGCTGTCGATCAGCGGACCCTGGGTCACGCCGTCGGCAAAGCCGTCGCCGACCTTCATGGCTTCGACCTTGGCAACCAGGCGCTTGGCAATCTCTTCATAGACGCCGGCCTGCACGTAGATGCGGTTGGCGCAGACGCAGGTCTGGCCGGCATTGCGGTACTTGGATGCCAGGATGCCGTCGACGGCGCGGTCCAGGTCGGCGTCGTCGAACACGATGAAGGGCGCGTTGCCGCCCAATTCCAGCGACAGCTTCTTGATGGTGGGCGCGCATTGCTCCATCAGCGTGCGACCGACTTCGGTGGAGCCGGTGAAGCTCAGCTTGCGCACCACGTCGCTTTCGCACAGGGCCGCGCCGATATCGCGCGAGCTGCCGGTGATGACGTGGAAAACGCCTGCGGGCACGCCGGCTTCCTCGGCCAGCACGGCCAGCGCCAGCGCCGTCAGCGGGGTCTGCTGAGCGGGCTTGACCACCATGGTGCAGCCGGCCGCCAGGGCGGGACCGACCTTGCGCGTGATCATCGCAGCCGGAAAGTTCCACGGCGTGATCGCGGCGGTCACGCCGATGGGTTGCTTGAGCGCCATCAGCCGTTGACCCGCCTTGGGGCTTTGCAGGATGTCGCCGTCGATGCGCTTGGCTTCCTCGGCGAACCACTCCAGGAACGAGGCGGCGTACGCGATTTCGCCAGCGGCCTCGGTCACGGGCTTGCCCTGTTCGGACGTCATGATGGCGGCCAGATCCTTCTGGTTCTGCATCATGAGCTGCGACCACTTCAGCAGGATCGCGGCGCGTTCCTTGCCGGTCTTGGCGCTCCAGGCGGGCAGGGCGGCCTCGGCGCTGGCGATGGCCTGTTCGGTTTCCTTGCGGCCCAGCTTCGGCACCGACAGGATGGTCTTGCCGGTGGAGGGGTTGGTCACGGGAATGGACGCGCCGCTGCCGGCGCCTACCCACTTGCCGTCGATGTAGCAGGCGTCGCGCAGCAGATCGGGGCGTGCCAGGGGTTGGGTCAGTGCTGTCATTGTTGGAGTCTCCTTGAATGGATTGCGGCCGGCCAGGAAACGGCTTGCGGGCGTGGCGGGTAGGCGGCTTGATGATCAAGCCGGAAACCCGCTACGCCCGCAAAACTTGTGCCTGCCTGCCGAAGAACCGGTTGTTCAGGCCCTGTTCGTCAGGCGGCGAGCGCCTCGGACAGGATGGCCAGCGCGCGATCGAACTGGGCGTCGGGGATGGTCAAGGGGTACAGGAAGCGCAGGACGTTGCCGTACACACCGCAGCTTAGCAAAATCAGGCCCTTTTCGATGGCGCGGGCTTGCACGCGCTTGACCGCTTCCGCATCCGGCTTGCCGGTGGCTGCGTCGTTCAGCTCCAGCGCGACCATGGAGCCCAGGCCGCGCACGTCGGCGATGCCCGGAACCTTGGCGCGCAGGCCTTCCAGGTGCGCGCGCAGCTTGTCGCCCAGGACCACGGCGCGTTCGCACAGCTTTTCCTCGGCGATCACGTCCAGCACGGCATGCGCCGCCGCTACCGCCAGCGGGTTACCGGCGTAGGTGCCGCCCAGGCCGCCCGCGGCCGGGCCGTCCATGATCTCGGCGCGGCCGACCACACCCGAGATCGGGAAGCCGCCGCCCAGGCTCTTGGCCATGGTGATCAGGTCGGCCTGGACCGAGTGGTGTTCCATGGCGAACAGCTTTCCGGTGCGGCCGAAGCCGGTCTGGACTTCGTCGGCGATCAGCAGGATGCCGTGCTCGTCGCAGACCTTGCGCAGCGCGGTCATCAGTTCGGGCGGGGTGATGTTGAAGCCGCCTTCGCCTTGCACGGGCTCGATGATGATGGCCGCGACGCGCTTCGGATCGATGTCGCACTTGAACAGCAGGTCCAGCGCCTTGAGCGAGTCCGCCACGGTGATGGATTGAGTGGCGTTGGGGAACGGCACGTGATAGATGTCGCCCGGCATCGGACCGAAGGACAGCTTGTACGGCGCGACCTTGCCGGTCAGGGCCATGCCCAGCATGGTGCGGCCATGGAACGAGCCCGAGAAGGCGATGACGCCCGAGCGGCCGGTGGCCGAACGCGCGATCTTGATGGCGTTTTCGACGGCTTCCACGCCAGTGGTGAAGAAGGCGCTCTTCTTCAGGCCGTCGATGGGGGCCAGGCGGTTGATGCGCTCGGCCAGCGAGACATAGCCTTCGTACGGGACGATCTGGTAGGCCGTGTGCGTGAAGTTGTCCAGTTGCGCGGCAACCGCGGCTTTGACCTTCGGGTGCAGGTGGCCCGTGTTCAGGACGGCGATGCCGCCTGCGAAATCGATGTATTCCTTGCCATTGGCATCCCACAGGGTGGCGTTTTCGGCGCGCACCGCGTAGAAGTCGCACATGACGCCGACGCCACGGGGCGTGGCCAGGGAACGGCGGGTATTCAGGTCCTGATTCTTCATCTCAGCCTCGGAGAGCATGATGGGCGGGAAAAAACCCCCACGGCGCGCCTTTGGCTAGCTGCCCCTGGGGGCGCTTTTTACCTTGGGGCGGCCCGGCGGCAAAAACCTTATTTAATGCTACGATGGCCCCATTTGTGGGAACCACTTTTATAAATCGGGTAGAACCAATTGCGGTCCATTGTCGGTGACTTGCTGCAGCTGCGGCTGGCGGACGGCTCCAGCGAGCCGATGAACAAGCGGCTGTACCGCGGCATCCGGGAGGCCATCCTGGACGGCGCCATCGCGGCGGACTCGCGGCTGCCGGCCACGCGCGATCTCGCGGCCGAGCTCGGCATCGCCCGCAACACCGTGGTCCACGTCTACAGCCAGCTGCTGGCGGAAGGCTATACCCGCAGCCGCCAGGGCAACGGTACCTTCGTCAACGCCTCGGTCCCGGATTCCTACCTGGCCAGCGGCCGGCGCAAGCACCTGCCGCCGCCGGCGCAAGCGCGTGCGGCGCTGTCGCCGCGCGGCGCGGCCATTGTGGATGGCGTGTCGGCCTCGCCCTACCAGTGGGGGGCGTTCATGCCCGGCGTGCCCGACCTGACGGAGTTTCCGCATAAAAAGTTTGGCCGCATCGTCAGCAGCCTGTGGCGCAATCCCTCGCCCGACCTGCTGACCTACGCCTATGGCGGCGGACTGCCGGCTTTGCGCGAGGCGCTGGCGCAACATCTGGCGTTGACCCGTTCGATCGATTGCGATCCCGAGCAGATCATCATTACCGAAGGCTCGCACCAGGCCATCGACCTGACCACCCGCATCCTGGGCGAGGCTGGCGAGACCGCCTGGGTCGAGGACCCCGGCTACTGGGGCGCGCGCACCATTCTGCAGGCCAACGGCCTGCGCACGGTGCACCTGCCAGTGGACGAAGAGGGCATGCGCCTGCCAGACACGGTGGGCACGCCGCCGCGCTTTATCTTCGTCACGCCATCGCATCAGTATCCGCTGGGCCCGGTCATGTCGCTGACGCGCCGGCGCCAACTGCTGGCGGTGGCGCGGCAGAGCGGCAGCTGGATCATCGAAGACGACTACGACAGCGAATTCCGCTTCTCGGGCCGGCCCATCGCGTCGCTCCTGGGGCTGGAACCGGATGCTCCCGTGATCTACATGGGCACGTTCAGCAAGACCCTGTACCCGGGCCTGCGCGTGGGGTACCTGGTGCTGCCCAAGACCCTCACCGCCGCGTTCCAGGCGGCGCACGCGGAGCTCTACCGCGAAGGCCATCTGATGACGCACGCCGCCCTGGCCACGTTCATCTCGGAGGGCCATTACGCGGCCCACATCCGCCGCATGCGCATGCTGTACGGGCGCCGCCGCGCCATGCTCGTCAACCTGATCGAACGGCGGCTGGGACCCGATTGGCTGCATCGCGACGCCAGCATGGCGGGGCTGCACCTGGTGCTGACGCTGCCCCCGGACATGGATGACCTGCGCGTGGTGGACGTGGCGCGCGGCAAGGGCGTGCTGACGCGCGCGCTGTCGCGCTATTACGTCAATGACGAAGGCCGGCGGCCGGGCCTGCTGCTGGGCTACGCCTGCGTGCCCGAGCACGATATCGCGCGCAAGTTCGAGGTGCTGCTGGAAAGCCTGGCCGAAGTGGCGCGCGCACCTGCCGCGGCGCAGCCCCTCGCCGCTTCAGGCGGGCGCTAGCGCGGCCGCGAAGGCCGCGGCGTTGCGCATGCCCTGGTCTTCGAAGTTGGTGTTGAACACCGCGTGGGCCTGGGCGCTTTGGGCCGCCAGGCGAGCGAAGCGCTCGGCGAGTTCGGCCAGTTCCTGTTCGGAGTATTCGTATTGGAAGCGTCCCGAGGATGCGGCGCCGGATACGTTCCAGGTGGCGGCGTTGCGTCCGTGCAGGCGCAGCAGCGTCAGTTCCGGGTGGGTGCATTCCCATATGGCGGGCACTGAATTGTCAAACCCCTGCGGGCTGTCGACCACCGTATGCGCCAGCCCCAGGTCGCGTTCCAAGGCCAGGGTATCCGCGGTGGCGGCGGGCGACTCGAACCAGCTGCGGTGGCGGAACTCCACCGACACCAGGTGTTCCTCCATGCGCCGCGCGCAATCGGCGACCCGGGTCCGGCCGCGCGCGTCGCGCCGGATCCAGGGCGGAAACTGGAAATGCACCGCGCCCAGCTTGTCCGACATGCGCAGCGGCTCCAGCGCAAGCTGGTAGCGGCGCCAGAGTTCGTCGCGCAGGTCCGCCGGCATCCGGTCGTGGTAGATGACGGGTTCGGGCCAGCCAGGCAGTTCGCGCCGGATGTCCGCGGGCAGGGCGGAAAGCGGCGTCTGATGGCCGGTGAACAGCCGGAAGGCCTTGATATTGAAGATGAAATCGTCCGGCGTGCGCAGCGACCAAAGGTAGGCATTTTCCGCCGTGGGCATGGCGTAGTAGCTGGAATCCACCTCGGCCATGGGAAAGCGCGATGCATAAAAGCGCAGCCTGGCCTCGGCGCTGCGGACATCCGGGGGATAGAAGCGGCCGCAGGCCAGGAGGGTGGGATCGGTCCAGGAGGCGGTGCCGGTCAGTAGGCGCATGGCCGAGGGCAAATCAGACGGAATTGAAAAATTTCTGTATAAATATACAGTGCCGATCGAGGGCCGGGCAACGCTCACCCTCCAATTTCCAGAGGCCGCGGCAATGCGGCCCCGCTTCATGTCCGACCAAACCAATCCGCCATCCCCGTCCGCCGCCGACCGCCCCGATCCCCTGGCCGATCTCAACCCCGCCCAACGCGAAGCCGCCGAGTTCGGTGTGGCGGGCGCGCCTGGAGACGACGGCCCCTTGCTGGTAATTGCGGGGGCGGGTTCGGGCAAGACCAATACGCTGGCCCACCGGGTCGCGCACCTGATCCTGAACGGCGCGGATCCGCAGCGCATGCTGCTCTTGACCTTCTCGCGCCGCGCCGCGCTGGAAATGGAGCGGCGCGTGGGCTCGGTGCTGCAGCGGGTGATGAATCTGCGCGCGACGCAACAGGCCCCCTCGCTGCCATGGGCGGGCACCTTCCACGCCATCGGCGCGCGGCTGTTGCGCGACTGCGCGCAACGCATCGGCCTGTCCGAGGCCTTCACCATCCATGACCGGGGCGACGCCGAAGACCTGATGGGGATGGTGCGCCACGAGCTGGGCCTGTCGTCCACCAAGTCCCGCTTTCCCCTCAAAGGCACTTGCCTGGCCATCTATTCGCGCGTGGTCAACAGCCAGACCCCGGTGGCCGACGTCCTGAAGACGTCCTTTCCCTGGTGCGCCCAATGGGAGGACGAACTCAAGAACCTGTTCCGCGCCTACGTCGCGGCCAAACAGGACCAGCAGGTGCTGGACTACGACGACCTGCTGCTTTATTGGGCCGAGATGATGGGAGAGCCAGGCATCGCGGCCGACGTGGGCGCGCGTTTCGACCACGTGCTGGTGGACGAATACCAGGACACCAATCGCCTGCAGTCCGCGATCCTGCTGGCCATGAAGCCGGACGGCCGCGGCCTGACGGTAGTGGGCGACGACGCCCAGTCCATCTATTCGTTCCGCGCGGCCACGGTGCGCAACATCCTGGACTTCCCGGGACAATTTCCCTCGCCCGCCCGCGTGATTACGCTGGACCGCAATTACCGCTCCACGCAGCCCATCCTGAACGCGTCCAACGCCGTGATAGGCCTGGCCACGGAACGCTACGCCAAGGACCTGTGGACCGACCGGCAATCGTCCCAGCTGCCCGAACTGGTGACGGTCAGCGACGAAGCCGGCCAGGCCCGCTGGGTGGCCGACCAGGTGCTGGCGCAGCGCGAGGGCGGCGCCACGCTCAAGTCGCAGGCGGCGCTGTTCCGCACCGCCAGCCACAGCGCCGCGCTGGAACTGGAACTGACTCGCCGCAATATTCCCTTCGTGAAATTCGGCGGCTTGCGCTTCCTGGAGGCCGCGCACGTGAAGGACCTGCTGTCGATATTGCGCTGGGCGGAAAACCCGCGCGGCCGCATGGCGGGATTTCGTGTGGCTCAGCTGCTGCCCGGCATCGGCCCGGCCACGGCGGGCAAGCTGATGGACGCGATGTCCGCGTCCGCCGAGCCCCTGCGCGCGCTGCGCGAGTTCAAACCGGGTTCCGCGGCCCAGGCGGAGTGGGGCGCTTTTGCCGACACCTACGCGGCGCTGTGCGATCCCGCGCAGAAATGGCCGGCCGACGTGGACCTGGCCCTGCGCTGGTATGGGGCGCAGCTGGAACGCCTGTACGACGATGCGCGCGTGCGGCGCGCTGACCTGGACCAGCTGGCGCGCATCGCCGCGGGCTACGGCACGCGTGAACGCTTCCTGACCGAACTGACGCTCGATCCGCCCGATGCCACCAGCGACGAGTCCGGCGCGCCGCATCGCGACGAGGACTACATGATCCTGTCCACCATCCATTCCGCCAAGGGCCAGGAATGGAAGGCGGTCTATGTGCTGAACGTGGTGGACGGCTGTATCCCTTCCGACATGAGTACCGGCACGGCCGAGGAAATCGAAGAAGAGCGCCGCCTGCTCTATGTGGCGATGACGCGGGCCAAAGAGCGCCTGCAGCTCATCGTGCCGCAGCGCTTCTATGTGCACCAGCAGACCGGCATGGGCGACCGGCACGTTTATGGATCGCGCACGCGCTACATCACGAACGCCATGCTGCCACTGTTTGATCACTTGCCCAAGCTGCCCGATTTGCCGGCCGGGCGCGCCGCGCCCAAGGAACCGCAGGCGCCCGCCGTGGACGTCGCCAAGCGGGTGCGCAACCTGTTCTCGTAGGCTGGGCTATCATCGGCCGATATATATAAGCTGTCCGGCAGGGATCGCATTGACCAAGGGTGTGTATGTCTACTGAAGAACATGCGGCCGACGGCTCGAAGACCGAAGTCGTCGCATCGATCGCCTACGTGAACGGACGGCGGGACCGCGAGGTCCCCATCGACGAAGTCGCCCAGTACGTCAGCCAGGACCACGGCATGCTGTGGATCGGCCTGCGCAATCCGCGCCCGGAAGTGCTGGCCAAGGTTGCCAGCGAACTCGGCGCCTGCGACAAGAACCAGGAAGAGATGCTGGAAACCCACCGGCGGCCGAAGATCATCGACTACGGCAACATGATCCTCATCGTGGCCATTACGGTGGAGGTCGAGGCCGAGCGTCCCATCTTCGGCGAAACCCAGTTCCTTATCGGCGACGGTTTCCTGGTCACGGTGCGGCGCGGCGCGACCGCGGGCCACAGCCCCTTGCGCGAACGGCTGGAGGCTTCGCCCGACCTGCTCAAGCGGGGCAGCGATTACGTCGCGTCCGAATTGCTGGATTGGCTGGTGGACCGTTATGTCGCGGCGGCGGGCAAGATCGAAACCGTGGTCGAAGGCGCCGAACAGAAGCTGCTGATCCGCGGCGCCAAGGACTCCGATATCCGCAGGCTGTACCGGCAGCGCCGTGACCTGCTGCGCATCCACACCGTCGTGTCGCCGCTGGCGGAGATCTGCCGCCGTCTGGCGCGCGTCGAGATGTCGGCGGTGGACGAGCACGCTCGCCCGTACTTCGGCGAGGTCGCCGACCGCGTGCTGCGCGTGGACGAACTCTTCAACTCGCTGCGCGAATCCCTGGCCTTCGCCTTTGAAGCCAGCCTGATGATAGGCCAGGCCGCGCAGAATGACACTACCCGCAAGCTGGCCTCCTGGGCCGCCATCCTGGCGGTGCCCACGGCCATCGCGGGCATTTACGGCATGAACTTCGAATTCATGCCCGAGCTGAAGTCGCCCTGGGGCTACCCGGTCACGCTGGGCGTCATCGCGTCGGTCTGTTCGGTCCTGTATTGGCGTTTCCGCAAGTCGGGCTGGCTGTAGACCAGGGCTGCTTTCAGCACGACCGCCACCACCACCTTTATGGCAAACTGCCTGCGTTTTCCTATCTGGAGCCGGGCTGGTGCGTGGCAAATCTCCCTTTCGCGGCGGCAGCAAGCTGACCGCTCTGATCGTCGCCTTGATCCTTGCGGCGGCGGGCGCCATCGTCAATGGGTTGCAGCCCTCGGGAAGGGAGGGGCTGGACCGGGCCGAACGGCCGACCTCCTCGACCCAGGACAGGCCGGGCGCGGCGCTAGCGGGCGGCGTGCCCCAGGGCAGCTACACCCTGACGGGCATGATCGTGAATGTCGCTGACGGCGATACCGTGACCCTGCGCGCGCCGGACGGCCAGCATCGCATCCGCATGGACAGCATCGACGCGCCCGAAGAGGGTCATGGGTCCGAGCAGCCCGGCCAGCCTTATGCCGAGGCGGCGCGCAAGAACCTGGCCGGCCTGGTCGCGGGCAAGACGCTCACCGCGCAATGCTACGAAAAGGACCAGTACGGACGGGAAGTCTGCGCCCTGATCCTGGACGACGGCCGCTCGGCCAATCGCCTGCAGGTGGAGGCCGGTTACGCTTGGGCGTACACGGCGCGCCAGGGCGACTACCTGCGCGACAAGGCCATGCCGGACCTTCAACGCCAGGCCAAGGCGGCCGGGCGCGGCCTGTGGGCGCAGCCTGGCGCCATGCAACCCTGGAAGTGGCGCTATGACTGCTGGCGGCAGCGCCAGTGCGGTTGAGCCGGCGCGTGAACGCTGCCGGCCCTGGGGGATGCCTGGGTATGGGCCGGCGCCGGTGTTTGCTATCCTCTGTCGCAACGATTTGAAGGGAAGGTTTCCATGCGCGGATTGAAGCGGCTCTGGGCGGCGGCCATGCTGCTGTCGCTGGCGATGGCGGGCTGCTCGCAAGAAAGCCCCATCAACAGCCCCTACGCGTCCGGCGCCGAAAGCCAGAACACGCTGTTTTCCGCCTTCGTCAAACGGTCCCCGAAGTACCTGGATCCGGCCAGCTCTTATTCTGGCGACGAGACCCCTTATACGTACAACATCTATGAGACGCTGTACGGCTACCACTACCTGAAGCGGCCCTACGAGCTGGTGCCGCGCGCGGCCGCGGCCATCGACCCGCCCGTCTACCTGGATGCGCAGGGCAACACGCTGCCCGCCGACACGCCCGGCGAGCGGATCGCGCAAAGCATCTACGACATCAAGATCCGGCCCGGCGCGCGTTATGCGCCGCATCCGGCTTTCGCGCGCAAGACGGATGGCAGCTACGACTACTTCCCGCTGGCGCCGGGCGAGCTGGACGACAAGTTCTACATCCCAGATTTCCCGCGCACCGGCACGCGCGAGCTGACCGCGGACGACTATGTCTATGCGTTCCGGCGCCTGGTCAGTCCGCGTGTCGTGTCGCCGATCTCCGGTCTCATGATTGAGCATGTGGCCGGCCTGAAAGAGTACGCGGAGCGTCTGCGCCAGCGCGACCAGGCGCTGCGCAGCGACATGCCGGGCGGCGCCGGCACGCCTCCGTGGCTGGACCTGCGCGAACCCGACGGCTTTACCGGGGTGCAGGCGCTGGACCCGCACACGCTGCGCATCCGCGTCAACGGCAAGTACCCGCAGTTCAAGTACTGGCTGGCCATGACCTTCACCGCGCCTATTCCCTGGGAGGCCGATCGCTTCTACAGCCAGCCGGGCATGGCGGCGCACGACCTGTCATTCAACACCTGGCCGGTGGGCACCGGGCCCTACATGCTGGTGGAGTCGCTGCAGAACCGGCGTCATGTGCTGGGCCGCAATCCCAACTTCCACGGCGAACCCTATCCCTGCGAAGGCGAGCCGGGCGACGCGGCTGCGGGCCTCCTGGCCGACTGCGGCAAGCCCACGCCCTTCATCGACCGCGCGGAGTTCAGCGTCGAAAAGGAAGCCATACCGCTGGTCGGCAAGTTCATGCAGGGCTATTACGACGTGCCCCAGATCGAGCGCGGCGAGTACGGGGTGGCCATGCTGGTCGCCGCGGGCGACAGCCAGGACAAGGCGCGCCAGTATCGCGAGCACGGCATCAAACTGCCGACCACGGTCGAGACTGCCAACTGGTACATGGGTTTCAACTGGCTGGACCCCGTGGTGGGCAAGGGCGATACGCCGGAGCAGGAGGAAAAGAACCGCAAACTGCGCCAGGCCATCAGCATCGCCTTCGACTGGGAAGAGTACGTCGCGGTGTTCGAGAACAGCCAGGCCTCGGTGGCTTATGGCCCGGTGCCGCCTGGCGTGCTTGGCTATCGTGAGCCCCCCGAAGGCGTGAACCCGGTGGTCTATGACCTGGTGGACGGCAAGCCGGTGCGCAAGTCCGTGGACGTGGCCCGCCGCCTGCTGGCCGAGGCCGGCTATCCCGACGGCCGCAACGCCAAGACGGGCGCGCCGCTGGTGCTCTACTACGACTCGATGGTGGGGGGCGGCTCCAATCCGCAGTTCGACTGGATGCGGCGCCAGCTGGCCAAGATCGGGGTGCAACTGGACGTGCGCGCCACCGACTACAACCGCTTCCAGGACAAGATGATGCGCGGGTCCGCGCAGATCTTCCTGTGGGGCTGGAACGCCGACTATCCCGATGCCGAGAACTTCCTGTTCCTGCTTTATGGCCCCAATGCCAAGGCCAAGGGCGGCGGCGAGAATGCGGCCAACTATGCCAGCCCCGAGTACGACCGCCTCTTCGAGCAAATGAAGTTCCTGGACGATGGCCCAGAAAAAGAACAGCTCATCGCGCGAATGGTCGCCATCGTGCAGCGCGATGCGCCCTGGATGTTCGGCTACTTCCCGATGTCGGGCGGTGCCTACCAGCAATGGGTCGGCAATGCCAAGCCGACCCAGATGGTCCGCAACACGCTGCAGTACCTGAAGATCGACCCGGTCCTGCGGCAGCAGAAGATCGACGAGTGGAACTACCCGAAGTGGTGGCCCATAGGCCTGTTTGCGCTGTTGCTGGCGCTGGCGATATGGCCTTCCTATGTGGCGCTGAAGCGGCGCGAGCGCCAGACGGCCTTCGTGCCGTCCCAGGGCAAGGAGCATCAATCATGATCGGCTACGTGATCCGCCGGTTGCTGTACGGCGTGCTGATCCTGATCGGCGTGAATCTCTTCACCTTCATCCTGTTCTTCGCGGTGAATACGCCCGACGATATGGCGCGGCTGGCGATCGGCGGGCAGCGCGTCAACCAGGACGCGGTAGAAAAGTGGAAGGCCGAGCGGGGCTACGACAAGCCCTTGTTCTTCAACGCCAAAGCCGAAGGCGCGGCCCAACTGACCGACACGGTGTTCTACCAGCGCTCGGTGCCTCTGCTTGTCATGGACTTCGGCGCATCCGATGGCGGGCGCGACATCGGCCGCGAGATCAAGACGCGCATGGGCCCCAGTCTGGCCCTGGCGGTGCCGACCTTTTTCCTGGGGCTGTTCGTCAGCATCGTCTTTTCCCTGACGCTGGTGTATTTCCGGGCGACGCGCCTCGACTTCTGGGGCGTGGTGGTCTGCGTGCTGCTGCTGTCCATTTCCAGCCTGTTCTACATCATTGCCGGCCAATGGGTATTCGCCAAGCTGCTGCGCCTGGTGCCGTTCTCGGGTTTTTCGGGCGGGCTGGACGTGGTCAAGTTCCTGGCGCTGCCGGTGCTTGTCGCGATCGTCTCGCGGCTGGGTCCGGAAGCGCGCTTCTACCGCACCTTGTTCCTGGAGGAGATCGGCAAGGACTATGTGCGCACCGCGCGCTCCAAGGGGCTGGCCGAACGCGTCGTGCTGTTCCGGCACGTGCTGCGAAACGCGATGCTGCCCATACTGACCAGCACGGTGGCCGCCTTGCCGCTGCTGTTCATGGGCAGCCTGATCGCAGAGTCCTTCTTCGGCATTCCGGGGTTGGGCAGCTACACCATCGACGCCATCAACGCGCAGGATTTCTCCATCGTGCGCGCCATGGTGTTCCTCGGGGCCGCCCTCTACATCGTGGGGCTGATCCTGGCCGACATTTCCTACACGCTGGCCGACCCCCGCGTCAGATTCGAGTAGCCGCCATGCCCAAGTTCGTCTTCCTCTGGACCGATATCGCGCTATGGCTCATGACCCTGGGCGCGCTGGCCTATGCCTGGCACGTGCGCCGCAGCCCGAACCTGCGCGCGACGTGGGCGCGGGTGGCCCGCGACACGCCTGCCATGTGCTCGGCAGTGATTCTTGCCGCGTTCGTGACGATTGGCCTGCTGGACTCGGTGCATTATCGGCCGCTGCTGCCGCCGGCTCCGGGCGCCGCCGCCGACGCGCCTCCTGCCTACGCGCCCGCGGTGCGTTCCGCGCTGGACGGCTTGCTGGCCGGCACCGTGCTGACCACCCCCGAAAAAACCTATTCCGAACCCTTGGCGGTGCGTCAGTTCACCAAGGAAACCATGCTCGTCAACGACAAGCCGGTGCGCGACTTTCCCCGGCTGCGGGGCGCGGGCGTGCACCTGGACGACCCTGACCGCGACTACCTGGGCGACGTGGCCAAACGGCTCGGGCTGGGGCTGGCCGCGGGGCTGGCCGTCGCGGCCGTCGTGATCGGGCTGGCCTATGCCGGCCTGGCAAGGCGGCGCGGCGCGCGGGCGCAGGCAGAGGACGCGCAGGGCGGGCTCTCGGAAGTGCCCTGGCGCGCCATGGCCGTCACTTTCACGTTGCTATGCCTGGTGACCGGGGCGCTGGTTGGGCTGTCCAGCGGCTATCACGCGCTGGGCACCGACCGCATCGGCAACGATGTGCTGTGGCAGGCGCTCAAGAGTATCCGCACGGCGCTCGTCATCGGCAGCCTCACCACCATCGCGATGCTGCCCCCGGCCATTGTGTTCGGCATTGCCGCCGGCTATTTCAAGGGCAAGGTCGACGACGGCATCCAGTATCTCTACACCACCATTACCTCGATCCCGGGGGTGCTGCTGGTGGCTGCCTGCGCGCTGATGATGCAGGTCTACATAGACAACCACGCAGACCTGTTCGACACCTCGGCCGCGCGCGCCGACCTGCGGCTGTTCCTGCTCTGCATGATCCTGGGCTTCACCGGCTGGGCTGGCCTGTGCCGCCTGTTGCGCGCCGAAACCCTCAAGCTGCGCGAGCTGGAATACGTGCAGGCCGCTCGCGCGTTTGGCGTATCGCACTGGCGCATCATGACCCGCCATCTGCTGCCCAACGTGGCTCACCTGGTCCTGATCACCGTGGTGCTCGAGTTCTCTGGCCTGGTCCTGTACGAGGCGGTGCTGTCCTATCTGGGCATAGGCGTGGATCCCAGCATGAATTCTTTCGGTTCCATGATCGACGGCGCGCGGCTGGAGATGTCCCGCGATCCCATGATCTGGTGGAACCTGATGACGGCCTTTCTCTTCATGCTGGCGCTGGTGCTGGCGGCCAATCTGTTTGCCGATGCGGTGCGCGACGCCTTTGATCCGCGTACTCGCCGCTACAAGCCCGGCCGCATGGCCCGCCTGGGCCTGTTTGGCCGCGGCCCCCGCACGGCGCTGGCCACGGACACCCGTTCGTCCCGTCCTGGAGATGCGCCATGAGCCAGTCTTCCTTGCTTGAGGTGCACGGCCTGGACGTGGACATCGCCGGCGAAAGCGGCATGACCCATGCGGTCAAGCGTCTGCAGTTGGCGATTTCGCGGCGACAGACCTTCGCGCTGGTCGGCGAGTCGGGCTGCGGCAAGAGCATGACGGCGTTGGCGCTGTTGCGGTTGCTGCCCGACGCCGGACGTATCGTGGGCGGGCAGATCGACCTGGACGGAGAGGACCTCAACCGCCTGCCCGAAAGCGCCATGCGCGGCGTGCGGGGCGGGCGCATCGGCATCATCTTCCAGGAACCCTCCACCAGCCTGAATCCGGTCATGCGGGTGGGCGACCAGATCATCGAGACCCTGGTCGCCCATACGCCCCTGCGCGGCGCCGCCGCGCGCGCCCGGGCCGTGGACTGGCTGCGGCGAGTGGGCATTCCCGAGCCCGAACGGCGCATCGACGACTATCCCTTCCAGTTCTCGGGCGGACAGAAGCAGCGCGTCATGATTGCCATCGCGCTGGCGGCCGAGCCCTTGCTGCTCATCGCGGACGAGCCGACCACGGCGCTGGACGTCACCGTGCAAGCGCAGGTGCTGGACCTGCTGGCTGACATTCAGCGGGAAATGGGCATGGCTGTGCTGCTGATCACTCACGATCTAGCGGTGGTGAAGAACGTGGCCCACCACGTGGCCCTGATGCGCGGTGGCGAGATCGTGGAAAGCGCCGCTGCCGAAGCGTTCTTCCGCGCGCCCAAGCATCCCTATGCGCGGCAGCTGTTCGAGGCGATTCCCACGTTCGAAAAACGCGGTACTCCGCTCACGGAAAGCGGTCGCGAGGCCATGGCCCGCGACGCAGACCTGCAGGCCGCGGCCCCGCGGGCGCGCAATGCGGAGATGGTGCTGGACGTGCAGGACCTGAAGGTCCATTACCCCGTGCGCAAGGGACCGCTGCGCCGCATCGCGTCATGGGTCAAGGCGGTGGACGGCGTGACCTTCTCCCTGAGGGCGGGCGAAACCCTGGCGCTGCTGGGCGAATCCGGCTGCGGCAAGACCACCACCGGCAAGGCGCTGCTGCGGCTGATCGACGGCGCGCGCATTTCCGGCCGCGCGATGCTGCGGGGCCAGGACGTGCTGTCGGCGGACCGGCGCACGCTGCAACGCCTGAGGCAGGACATCCAGATCGTTTTCCAGGACCCCTATGCGTCGCTGGACCCGCGCATGCGCGTGGGAGATATCCTGGATGAAGGGCTTGCGTCCCTGCGCAGGGGCATGGACAAAGATGCGCGCCGTGCGCACGCCGCGGGGCTGATCGAGCGCGTGGGCCTGCCCGCCAATACGCTGGCGCGCTATCCCCACGAATTCTCGGGCGGCCAGCGCCAGCGGATTGCGATCGCCCGGGCTCTGGCGGTCGAGCCGAAAGTGCTGATCTGCGATGAGCCCACGTCGGCGCTGGACGTCTCCGTGCAGGCGCAGATCCTCGACCTGCTGCGCGAGTTGCAGCTCGAACTGGGCATCGCCTATCTGTTCATTACGCACAACTTCGGCGTAGTCGAGTACCTGGCCGACCGCATCGCCGTCATGGACGGCGGGCGCATCGTCGAGTTGGGGCCGGCCGACGCGGTGCTGCATGCGCCGCGGCAGGACATGACTCGCAGGCTGCTGGCCGCGGTGCCGCGCCTGCACTTCGGACCGTCCGAAGCGGCCTGATGCGGCAGCGGGGGCGGGCCCCCGCTGCCGGTCTACACGGCGTGATGCGCGCCGCCCGTTTCCAGCCAGGCCAGCGTGTCGCGCTTCACATTGCGGCCGCTGCGCGTCAGGAAGGCGTGCACCATTTCCAGTTCAGCGGTGTCATAACCGCGCGCGGTGGTCGCAATGGCCTCGGCGATCCACTGCCGTTCCTGCGCCAGCTGTTGGCACTGCTCCTCCACCGGCCGGATCACGATCATTCTGCGATCCAGTGGATGACGGCCTCGCTGGACATAGCCAGCCGCTTCCAGCCGGTTGATCAATGCCGTTGCGCCGCCCGAGCTGATGCCCATCAACTGGGCCAGATGCCCCGTGGGCAGAGCATCGAACTCCATCACCAGTTCCAGCGCCTTCAGGTCCGCCAGGGGGATGCCCAGCTTTTCCGCCAGGGCCGACTGGCATGCCGCGTTGTAGGCGGCGAACTGCCGGCCCAGCAGCAGGACGATGTCGTCCAGCATGCCGGATCGCCGCTCGCTTCCTGATGATTCAGCCATGCCGGTCACATGCTCGTGGTGAAAGTAGGTCTGTTGTTGCAGCATGATGTAGGTTCCTGGCGGTTGAGAGGGATCACTTCTTGCCGGCCAGCCCGCCAAGCAATCCGCCCAGCAGTCCGCCGTTCGCGGTTCCACCGGCAGAGCCGCCCGCGGCCGCGCCGCCTGTCAGGCTGCCGGTCACGCCGCCCAGCAGCCCGCCGAGCAGGCCGCCATTGGCCGCAGCGCCTGCCCCCGATCCCCCCGAGCTGGCAGGCGCACCGGCGGATCCGCCGGCAGCTCCGCCCGCCGAAGCGTTGGCGGCGACACTCACCCCGCCTACCAGTCCGCCCAGCAATCCGCCGCCCGCTGCGCCACCTGCCGTGCCTCCTACGGCGCCGGTCACGCCGCCCAAGAGCCCCGTAACCGGCGCCAACAAACCGCCCGCGCCGCTGTTGCCGCCGGTCGAGCCCCCCACTGCGCCGGTCACGCCTCCGAGCAGGCCCGTCACCGGGGCCAGCAGGCCGCCCGCGCCGTTGCCGCCGCCGGTCAGACCGCCGGTCACGCCGCCCAGGCCCAGGCCGCCCGTCAACGAGGCAACCGCGCCGGTGGCATTGGCCAGCGTCGAGCCCAGGGGATTGGTGTTGCCCGGCGTGGCATGCAGCAGGCCGCCCGCGCTGGCGACGGCGCCGCCCAGGCCCTGCAGCACGCCGTTCAAGCCCGGCGTGCCGCCCGGCAACGCGCCGCCCAGATTGGTGACCGTGCCGCCCAGGCTGCTCAACAGGCCGGCGACGGGTGCGCCCAGTTTGGTGGTATCGCCCACTTGTTGTGTCAGGCCCGTGACCTTGCCGGCCAGCGGACTCGCGGTGGGATCCAGCGCGCCACCCACGCCCGCGAGCACGGGTTGCAGGCCCAGCGGCAGTACGTTGTCCACTGTCTTGCCGACGTTGCCCAGCGCGGGTTCGAGCAGCGGCGTGGTGGGACCGCTCAGTGCGCCTCCGGTCACGCCGCCGACTACCTGGGTAATGGGCTGCAAGAGTCCGCCCTGGCCCGACAATGCGCCGGTCAAGGCGCCCACGGCACCGGTCGCATTGCCGAGCACGGTTGTCAGGGGATTAGGGTTGTTGGCGTCCGCGTGCAGCAGGCCGCCCGTGCTGGCGACCGTTTTGCCCAGGCCATCCACCAGGCCGCCCACGCCTGCGCCCAATCCTCCTGGCAAGCCCGAGCCCTTGACCGAGGTGCCCAGGTCACTGACCAGGCCGCCCACCTGCTTGACGACGCCGTCGGTGGGTTGTCCCAATCCCGTGGTGGCGCCGATCTGCTGCGTCAGGCCGACCACCGTATCGGCTACCGGCTTGATCGTGGGGTCCAGCGCCTTGCCCACGCCGCCCAGTGTCGAGTCGAGATTCAGGGGCAGGGTGTTGTCCACTGCCGCGCCGGTATTGCCCAGCGTTGTTTCGAGCAGGCCGACCACGCGCGGCGGGGTTCCCGGATCGGTGCCACCGCCAGGATCGGTGCCGCCACCGGGATTGGTACCGCCACCGGGATTGGTGCCGCCGCCAGGATTGGTGCCGCCACCAGGGTTGAGGCCGCCGCCAGGATCGAGGCCGCCGCCGCCAGGGTTCGTAGGAATGTCCGTGCCCGGCAGGCCGGCGGTTTTCTTTCCGCCGCCACCGCCGCCGCAAGCGGCCAAGGCGCTCACCAGGGCGGTGGCCATTACGGTGGCAGTCAGGATGCGCTGCAGGCTGCGCGCTTCGGAATGGGTTTGCATGGCGTACTCCTGTTGTTGGAAGACTCAGGCGTGGAAACAACCCGATACGCCCTTCCATGCACAAACCATGCCAAGAATTTTCAAGCCTTGTTCAAAACGATAATTCCACAGAATTTTGGTGATTTGAATTTCTTTATTATCAATGCCTTATCAACAAAAATAAGGGTTTTCCTCAGATGTGAAAAAACCGCACATTTGCGATCGCGCGCAGCCTGCGAATGTTACGAATGACCGTCATTCCCACGTTACGTTACGGTGGACGTTACGTAACGTCGGGGCACCCGTGCAAGAAAAACGCCCGTCGTAACGGGCGTTGATCTGTCTGCCGGGCGCATCATCCGGCGCGGCTAGAACGCGTCATAGAACAACGAATAATTGGCGTTGAAGCGCACGTTGCGGTCGTCGTTGACGGTGGCCGATCCCACGGGTTTGGCCACGTTGAAGTCGAACAGATAGTATTTGTCGTCGGTGAAGCGCAAACCCAGCGCCACGGAAGACAGGTGGCGCTGGTTCAGGGTTTGCAGATCCTTGTTGTTGTACCAAGTGCGGGCGTAGTCGACCAGGGCGTAGGGCTGGACACTGGACAGGTATTCCCAGCCCACGCCGAAGCGGCGGTTGATTTCCGCCGAGACGCCAACGCCTTTGTCGCCGCTTTGTTCGCCTTGGGGATAGCCCATGGCGTAGCGCCAGCTGCCGTACGAGACCTGTTCGGAAGACGGCAGGATATTGCTGGAGTATTGCGCCGCGCCCGAGAAAACCAGGCCGATCTGTGCGGGCAGCACGAATGTCTGCTTTGCGTTCAGGTTGTAGCGGGTGAAATCCAGGTCCAGCAGCGGAGTGGCGGAGTAGCCGTAGTTGGTCGAGATATCTTTTTTCGCGCCCGCCGCGTCGAAACCCTTGGCCACGCTCAGTGTGACGTCCGTCGCTTTGGTTTCCGACACCTGGATGTAGCGCATTTCGGCCGTGGCGGCGCGTACTTGCGCATCCTGCTGCAGCCACCGGTCGGTGTTGCGGGCTTCGTACCGGTCCTTGGAATTGGCGGCATAGACGCCCAGGGTCCCGGTCAGCGAGCGGGTGTTGTTCAAGAGGAACGGGTAGCTCACGCCAACGCCGATACGGTCGTTCTTCACTCGTCGCTCGAAGCCCAGCATCTCGATGGCATCGTCCTGCGGACGGGCATCGTAGTGATAACCGTCGATCTTCACCGCCAGACCATCCGCCCCTATGGGCACGCGGATTTCTCCGGACACATACTTCACGTCATCGGTATTGAAAGGTACCGAGGCGGTCAGCTTTACTTGCTCGCCCAGGGGCGTGAGGCTGTTGGTCGCCATGTTCACGATGGGCTGCATGCCGGTGCCCAAGTCCGCGATGCCGCCGGTCAGGCTGACGGGCTGGCGGCTGGCGGCCAGTACCAACTCGGTGGCGCCGTCCGCGCGGCGAGGCAGGTCCAGGCTGGGCGTGAACTTCACCCCCGGCACGGTTCGCATCAGATTCAGTTGGCGCTCTAGCGTGGCCTGTTTGAGCGGCCTTTCTTCCTGCATGGGTGCGGCCAGGGTTTCAAGCCTGTCCCGCGCATTGCCGATATCGCCTTCGATCCGCACGTTGCCGATATAGCCCTCGACCACGGTCACCACGACCAAGCCATTGGCGAACGTCTGGTTCTGCAGCAGTGCGAAGGACAAGGGAAAGCCCTTGTCACGGTAGAGCTGCGTGATCTTGTCGACTTCCTGGACCAGTTCGCCCAGGCTGATTTCCTTGCCTGCCAGCGGGCTGAGCAGTCCCGACACTTCCTCGAAAGGAATCGCCCGCACGCCGCTGACATCGAAATTGCGCGGCACGATGCGCTGCGCCAGCCGGGCTTGCAAGGCGAGTTGTTCCGGCGTGGCGGTCTGGACATAGGGCGGCGGTTGCGTAGCAGAGGGCGGACGCTCCAGCCTGGGCATGGCATCCACCGGATTGCCCCGTAGAGGGCCTTCCGCCTGAACTTGGGAACCGGCTGCCAGTGCGCAAAAGAGGGCGAGGTAAATCGAACCCGCCGGGGATATGCATCTCTTGCTTTTTTTGTCTCTCATTTCCGCTGGCGCTTCTGTGCGGATACCCGATATCGGTCGAGTATCCAATGGAAAGGGGTCGCAACACTGTTAAGAAAAGGTTGCATTTCCAGGTGCGTATATGGTGCCAGTATTTCCTGCTGAATGACAATTCATTTCAGATTTTGCCCTCATAAACCTGGTGGATTTACATTATTTCGAAATTTTTGATTGTTGCGTAATATGTTTTCGCGCAAAGATAAGCGCTAATTAGGTGGTTTTATTAATGTTTTCGAAAACTTAGGAGTGTTTGTTACACATCTTATGTCGCAATATCGCGAAATTCAGTGAAAACCCTGATGTGTATGATTTGGCAATATATAAACTAAAGATACGTATCAAAAATACGCAAAATGTGTGGACCCGCCCGGAGGCGAAGATGGCTGGGGATTACCGCAAGAAGCATTGCAACTGCCTGCCGGCCGCGCACTGGCGCTGCCGCTTGCCACACAGGGAGCGCTCATGAGTCCGGGCGACGTCGTTCCGCTCTCTTTCAACAGCAGCCTGGTGGCGCTGTCTTTCTTGATTGCTGCGTTGGGCTCGTATGTCGCCCTGCTGGCGGCGGCGGGTATCCGCGCGGAAACCCAGGATGGCGAAATCCGCGTCGGCTATATCGTCATTGGCGCGATGGCGATGGGCGGCGTCGGTATCTGGAGCATGCATTTCATCGGCATGCTGGCGCAGAACCTGCCTTTTGAAGTTGGTTACCAAGCTGGCCTGACGATACTCAGCTTCGTGGTTGCCGCCGGATTTTCCGGATGGGCTTTCTGGTATGTCGGCCGCGACCGTTTTACTTTCTTGCGCTGCCTGGTCGGAGGCTGCGCCGCGGGGTTTGGCGTGGCGTCCATGCATTATGTCGGCATGAGCGCTGCGCGCATGCCGGCGGTATTGCTCTGGAACCTGCCGCTGGTGATTTTGTCGGTGCTGATCGCCGTCATCGCGGCCACGGCGGCGCTGTGGCTCGCCTTCAACATCCAGAATGAACGCCAACGTATCGGCGCGGCCATCCTGATGGCCGTTGCGGTATGCGGTATGCATTACACGGGCGCCGCGGCCGGCGCGGTCGTCTGCACGACGACCAACGATGCCATGGGCGTGCATATCGGCGGCGCCATGCTGCCCTATATCGCGTTCGCACTGTCGGCCGTCATCTTGTTGCTTATGCGCTGGCACTTGCAGCGCGCCTCGAAACGCTTTCGCGCGCGCACGGCGCAGCGCATCGACTCGATCATTGAATCGGCGCCTGGCATGGCTACGGACAGATTGCCCAGAGCCACGCCAGGGCCCTAGTTGGACCCTGGACGCGGGCCGCGAGAATGATGGCGGCTTGCGAGCAGTTCCAGGCTTTAGGGGGCTGGCCCGGCGTTATGAAAACCGGCCCCGGTGATCAATCGAGACCCATGGAGCTCGACATGAAAGCAACGCTTGCGCAGTTCTGGAATGACGAAGATGGCATCACCGCACTGGAGTACGGGCTGATCGCGGGAATGGTGGCGGTAGCCCTCATTGTCGCGGTGGGCGCGTTTACCGGTTCGCTCAAAGGCATGTTCGAGGAGCTTGGCACCAAGCTTGACAACGCCAAGACCGGCACCTCCGGCGGGGGCACCACACCACCCGCCGGTGGCTGAACCGCAAGTCAGTTCGTGCCGTGGCGGTGGTGAGTGTCTAGCCGCCGCGGCGCGCACCCGCAATACGACATCACTTGATTGAAGGAGTCCGCGTCAGTTCTGGCGCGCCTGTCGTCGGCTTCGTTTTTTCGGAAGGTCCTGCCTTGTATCCAGGGGAAGTGCTGTGGTGGCTGTTGTTTGCATGCTGGATTCTGGCGCTGATTCACGCGGATCTGCGCTATCGCCGTGTTCCAAACCGGCTGGTCGTCGCGGGACTCGCGGGGCAGTTGCTGTGGCTGTTGGCGGCCTTGCTGGTGCCCGGATGGGCCTACCCGCCGCGCTGGTCGGGATGGCTGATGGCGCTGGCGGGTTTTCTGGCGGCCGTGCCGTTTCTGCCGCTGTGGGCAAGGCGTCAGATGGGCGCAGGCGATATCAAGGCCATCGCCGTGCTTGGGCTGTTGCTGGGGTTTGCGCCGCTGATGGTGACGCTGGCGCTGGCCAGCGTGCTGGCCGGACTGCATGGCCTTCTGTATCTGGCAGTGTCGCGGGTCTGGGCGCTCAGCCACCGGGCACGCCAGATTCCCTATGCTGCGTATCTGGGCCTGGCCGCCGTCAGCGCGGTTCTTATTCCGTGGAATTCGCCCTGGTATTCGTGGTGTTCTTCCTGGTGCTTTACGGGATCCTGACCTATTCGCTGGTGGTGGCCGCGCAGCATTCCGTCACGCTGGCTGCGCAGGATGGCGCGCGCAAGGTATTGCAATGGCAGGCGGGCTCAGCATCCTTGACCGCCCGGGCGGACGCCGGGCGCGATTCGGCGCTTTACCAGGCGGAATGGATCAGCACCATGTCCGCGGCTCCGGTCCAGGTGGCCGTCTGCGGTAACGGGGGCACGCTGAGCAGCGCCGCTGGCGGCGCCTGCAGCGGCCTGCCATTGGCGCAGGACCAGGTCGAGGTGAACGTGTCCTATGCCTATGGCGCCCATCCGCTCATTCCGTCGCTGCCATTCCTGCAGACGGCGCTGATGCCGGCGTCCAGCGTGCTGAGCGCGCGCGCGACAGTGCATCTGGGCAATGCGCTGGGGGGAGGGGGCTGATATGCGCGCCAGTCCGCAACTTCGAAGGGGGCGTCCGTTGCGTGCGCGGCAGCGCGGCATTGCGGCGCTCGAGTTCTCCCTGACGCTGACCATGCTGTTGCTCTTCATCTGCGGAGTGGTCGGGTTCGGCGCGCTGTTCTGGATGCAGCAGCAATTGGCCGCCGCCGCGGCCGACGGCGCGCGCGCGGCCGTCTATGCCCGCTTCAACGGCCAGGCCGACGTGCCGGCAGCCGCCTGTCTGGCGGCGATGGGCACTTTTTCGGCGGGGTCCGCGGTGTTGTGCAGCACGACACGGGCGCCTTGCGCCTGGACCGGAGCCGGAGGCCGGCAGGCCGATTGCGCCACCGTCGCCATGACCTACACCACCCAATCCTGGCCATTGCTGGAGACGGTGCGGGGGCTGATCACTGCGTTGCCGGGCACCAACCGGAACTGGATACCGAGCAAGTTGTATTCGCAGGCCATTGTGCAGATATCGCAGGGGACACCATGAGCAGTCTGAGCAAGATCGTCGCGGGGTTGTTGCTGGTGGCAGGCCTGGTGCTGGCCTTCGTGGCATGGCGGCTGGCGTCGGCGCCTGTAAGCGCGCCGGCCACCGTGGCGCCAGCGCCTGTCGCGGCGTCCCCGGCCGAGCCGGTCAAGCTTTATCCGGTAGTGGTGGCCCGAGAGCCGATACCGGCAGGATCGCGCATCGACAGCGCAAGAATGTTGACGGTGGCGCAATGGCAGGTCGCGCTGTCGGGAGGCTTTGCCGATATCGCGCCGCTGGAAGGCGCGGTGACGAAGGTCGACATTGCTGCGGGCGATCCCATCGTGCCCAGCCTGCTGACCCAAGGTCTGGCACGCCAACTGAAGCCAGGGGAACGCGCCGTCGCCATCGCCGTGGACGAAGTGGTGGGCGGCGGTAATCGCATCGTGCCCGGCGACATGGTGGATGTGTTTTTCATGATCGAGAAAAATGCCGAAGTGGCTGTCGGACAGGCTCGCCTGCTGCAGTCCCAGGTGCGCGTGCTGGCCTATGGCAAGGCGTCGGTGGAAGGGCCGGACGAGAAGTCCTCCCTGCAACAGGGCGGCCCCGGCCAACCGGCGCGTACCGCGGTGCTGGCCGTGCCGGTCGACCGCGTCAACGAACTCATGCTGGCCAGCCGCGCGGGCCGTCTGCAACTGGCCCTGCGGCCGGTCGGGGATGAGGGCATGCCGGACGCGCAGCTGTTTGCGCAGCGCGGCACGGTGTTGCCAGTCCGCGCCGACCTGACTCCCTCCCAGCGCGAGGCGCTGCTGTCCGGACCCAACCGCGCCTATGCCGGCGAGAGCCTGGTGCAGCTGGACGGCACTACGCCCGCGGCGCTGGCGCCAGCGGCCCGCGCGGCGGTCCGCCCGGCGGGTTCCGGCGGTGGCCGGACAGTGGAAATCATCCGAGGAGAAAAATCCGAGCGCGTGCGCTATTGAACGGGGCTGCGGGCGGACCAGGCGCTGGCCGCAGCCGGACTTTTTCCATTATCAGGTCCTGCACAATGAAGAAACATCAGCGCACCACCATGATCTGCCTCTTGTCGGCCGCGGCAGCGATGACGCACGGTGGCCTCAGCCTGGCACAAAGCACAGCGCCCACGGCCAGCGCAAGCGCGCCGGCGCGAGATATCTCGATGTCGGTCAAGGGGCAGCAGACCGTTACGCTGGGTAGCGGCGCGCCTACGCGCATCGCCATCGGCGATCCTGAGGTGGCGGACGTGAAGGTGCTGCCCGCCACCGGCAAGCGCGCGGGCGCCGTGCTGCTCTATGGCAAGAAGCCCGGCACCACGCAGTTGCAGGTCTGGACCGGCGGTAGCGCCGCGCCGCAGATATGGAACGTGCGCGTGGGTGGCGGCGTGCAGGGAGCATTGGCGAGCCGCGGCCTGGAGGGCGGCGCCAACGTGGACTTCGCGGACGGCCGCGCCGTCGTGTCCGGCCATGCCGATTCGCCGCTGGGGCAGATCGCCTCGGCCACCATGGCAGCGTCCACCGTGGGCGGCGAAAAGAACGTGGTGGACCTGTCCACCGCGGGCACCGGCGGCGTGGTGCAAGTGGAAGTCAAGGTCGTGGAAGTGTCGCGTTCGGTGATGAAGGCGGCTGGCATCAGCTTCACGGCCAGCAATGGGCCCTGGAGCGGAGGCAGCTCCACCATGCCCGCCAGCCTTGGCGGCCTGGTGGCGTCGGGCTTTTCGCTTTTCTACGATTCCAACAATTTTGCGGCGCGGCTGCGCCTGCTTCAAACCAACGGCATGGCGCGAGTCCTGGCCGAGCCGACGCTGGTGGCCTTGACGGGGCAGAGCGCCAGTTTCCTGGCTGGCGGCGAGCTGCCCATTCCCCAGGCCGGCGGCCTGGGGACGGTCAACGTGACCTTCAAGCCCTTCGGCATCGGCCTGACCGTCACGCCGACCGTGCTGTCGCGTGACCGCATTTCGCTGAAGGTGGCGCCCGAGGCCAGCGAGCTGGACTACACGAATGGCATCGCCATCAATACCAGCACGGACACCAGCACCATCATTCCGGCCCTGCGCACGCGGCGCGCGGACACCACCGTGGAATTGGGTGACGGCGAGAGCTTCGTCATCAGCGGCCTGGTATCGCGACAGACCAAGGCCATGGTCAACAAGGTGCCGATGTTGGGCGACCTGCCCATCATCGGAGCCTTCTTTCGCAGCGTGGATTATTCCCAGGAGGACACCGAGCTGGTCATCGTCGTGACCCCGCGCCTGGTGCGCCCCATTGCGCGCGGCGTGGCCCTGCCGCTGCCGGGAGCCAAGCAGGAGCAGACGGATACGGCATTCAACGCTTGGGGCTATTACCTGACTGGTCCGGTGGGTGGCCAGCAGATGCCGGGCTTTTCACGGTGAGCAATATGAAGACACATGCCAGCGAATGGGTGGGCCTGCAAAACGGCACCCGGTTCCTGTTCTGCTCTCAGGGCAATGGAGTTGCCGCGCAATTGGGACAGGCTTTGGGCGACCTGGGGATGCTGACCCAGGAATTCCCGCGTATAGAAGAACTGGCGCGGCGTTTGACCGAGATCGGGCCGCAAGTGGTGTTTCTGGACTTCACGCTCAGCGACGACGAACCCGGAAAGCTGTTCAAGTCGGCGGAACTGGCGCGTCTGCTGGCGCGCATCGCGCCGACCGTGCCGCGCGTGGCTGTCGGATACCTGAGCCAGCCGGAGGGGGCGATCGCTGCGTTGCGGGCTGGCGTCAGCGATTTTGTCGACCCTTCGGTGGCGCCGCAGGAAATCAAGGAAGTGGTGCTGCGCCTGCTCGACAGGCCGGCAGGCGGGCGCATGGATGGCACGCGGCGCAGCGTTGTGCTGCTGGGCGCGCGTCCCGGCGTGGGCACCAGCACGCTGGCCGTCCATCTGGCGGGCATGGTGCAGGATCGCCTCAAGCTTGCGCACAACCAGCGCGCCACGGCGGCGGGCGCCAAGCTGCCCAAGCCGTCCGGCGAACCGCTGCCCTTGTCCAGCCGCGTCGCGCTGATGGACATGGGCTGGCCGGTGGGTGATTGCCAGCTCTATCTCAACATCGGCGGCGATTTCGACTTCGCCGAGGCGGCGCGCAATCTGCGGCGCCTCGATTCCACGCTGCTGGGATCGGCCATGGCGCATACGGCCAATGGGCTGAGCGTGCTGTCGCTGCCGCGCGACCTGGGCCAGATGCGCGATGTCTCGCAGTCGGATTCCTTGCTGGTGTTTGAGCGCATGCGCCAGCATTTCTCGATCGTGGTGGCCGATACCGGCGGCTTCACCAATCCTGAATTCGTTTCCGGCCTGGCACGCGCCTCGCAATTGAACTGGATCGTGACCGACCAGAGCGTCGGCGCGCTGGTGTCCCTGGCGGGCCTGCTGCAGGAACTGGAGCAACTGCACGTGGACAGGCGCAGCCTGGGGCTGGTCGTCAATCGCTATGACGAGCGCTATGGCATGACGGCACAGCAGATCGCGGAACGCTTCCAGCTGGAATTGGTGGGCACGCTGCCGGACCGCGCGCTGGCCTTGATGGTGTGCACGAACCGCGGCCACCTGCTGCACGAGGAGGCTGAGCGCGACGTCTACGTGCGCGCGGTGCAGGGACTGGCGGAACGCCTGTGCGCCGAAGAGAGCACGCCCGGCGGGCGGGCAAGCTGGCTGGCTACCTGGCTGCCGGGCGTGCATCGCCGCATGGTGGTCGGTTGACGGACAGACAGAGACGGACGGCTACGGGATCCGACATGATCATGACAGCGACGATAGAGTTCGGCGGCGATGGCGACAAAGGCTTTTCGGCGTCGGACCGCTACCAGGAAGTGAAGACGGCCGCTTACGAGCACCTGCTCTCCCGCATCGAGGAATTGGGCGCGGAGTTCGGCCGCTGGGCCAGGTCGGCCATCCAGGAATTCGTGGACATCGAGGTCGCGAGTTTCGTGCGCCTGCGCCGGGTGCCGATCAACGAAGGCGAAATGCGCGCCATCGCTGAAGCCCTGACCAAGGAACTGGCCGGCCTGGGGCCACTGGAAGACCTGCTGGCCGATCCCGCCGTGGAAGACATCCTGATCAACGGCTACGACAACGTCTTCGTCTCGCGCCGAGGCGTACTGGCGCGCGAGACGCTCCGATTTACCGACAATCAGCATGTGCTGCGCATCGTGCGCCGCATCCTGGCGCCGATCGGCAGGCGGCTGGACGAATCCAGCCCCATGGTGGATGCGCGGCTGCCGGATGGTGGCCGCCTGAACGTGGTGATCGAGCCTCTGGCCGTGGATGGCCCCATGGTGTCGATCCGGAAGTTTCGCCAGGACCCGCTCAAGCCGGCCGACCTGTTGACCCTGGGCACGTTCGATGAAGAAATCTACCGGCTGCTGCACGAAGCCGTGAAGAACCGCTGCAATGTGCTGGTGTCCGGCGGCACCAGCTCGGGCAAGACGTCATTGCTGAACGCGTTGGCGTTCTTCATTCCCGAGACGGAGCGTGTGGTGACGGTGGAGGACACCGCGGAGTTGTCGCTCAACCATCCGCACGTGGTACGGCTCGAGTCACGCCAAGGCGGCTTCGATGGCAGTGGCGCGGTCACCATCCGGGAGCTGATCCGCAACAGCCTGCGGATGCGTCCGGACCGTGTGGTCGTGGGCGAAGTGCGCGGCGCCGAAGTCATGGACATGTTGCAGGCCATGAACACCGGGCATGAGGGATCGATGGCGACCATACACGCCAACTCCCCGCGCGAATGCCTGTACCGGATCGAAATGCTGGCTGGCTTTGCCGGCTTCCAGGGCAGCGAGGACAGTCTGCGCAGGCAAATCGCCAGCGCGCTGGATTTCATCGTGCAGATCGGGCGCCTGTCCAACGGCAAGCGCCGCGTGCTCTCCGTGACTGAAATCACTGGCATGGGCGACAACGTGATCTCCACGCAGGAACTCTATCGCCACGAATCCTATGCGACACCGGACGGCGAGGAAAAGGACCGCTGGAATTGGCTGGGCATCCACCCCCACACGTCCAAGCTGGCCAAGCTGCGCAACGAGGCGCGCGCCAACGACAACGCGACCGACGACCGCGACGGCGGGGGCGGCGGATTCTGGAGCAGGAGGCGCTGATGCTCGAAGTCCTGGTGCTCGCGAGTCTGGCGGTGGTGCTGGCCGTCGGGGCGGTGCTGCTGTGGCGGCATGCCGACCGCAGCGCCCGCCGTGCGGCCAGCTCGGCGTTTCTGGAAAGCCAGCTTCAGCGCGGTCGCGACGAGGCCGCCGGCGGCGCGCCTTTCGCCGAAGGCGCGCGAGAGTTCCGTAGCGGGTACGCCGGTTGGGACCGCCTGCTGCGGCTGGCGGGCCTGCGGCAAAGCGCCGGCCTGTATCTGCGCATCGCACTTCCCATCATCGCGGGGGCCGTGCTGGCCTGGATATTCCTTGGTGTGCTTTCCGCGGCCGTGACCTGCTTGCTGCTGGCTGTGTTCGCATACTTCCTGCTATGGCTGCGCGCCGAAAAGCGCCAGCGGCGGATGATCTCGCAGTTGCCGGCGTTCCTGGACAACATCGTGCGCCTGATCACGATTGGCAACAGCATGGGCGCTGCCTTCCAGACCGCCGCCAGCACCACGGACGAGCCCCTGCGCGAGGTGGTGGAAACCGCGGCGAGCCTCAGCCGTTCCAAGGAACTGGACGCGGCTTTGGCGCACGTATCTCGCCTGTATGGACTGAAGGAGCTGTACATGGTCGCGGCGGTGGTGTCGCTGGCGATGCGCTTTGGCGGCCGCAGCGACCAGGTGCTTGAACGCATGGCGGCCTTCATGCGCGATGTGGCGCAGGCGCGCAACGAGTTGACCGCGAGTTCGGCGGAGGTCCGGCTATCCGCGTGGATCCTGGCGTTGCTGCCCGTCGGAATCGCGGGCTTCATCATCGTCGCCAACAACAATCTGTTCATGGGCCTGTGGGAAGACCCGCAGGGCTTCAGGATGCTGGTCACCGCCGTCTGCCTGCAGATCGGCGGTTGCTACTGGCTGTACCGCATGGCCAAGGCAATTTGAAGGGAGGCGCCGCATGGACATCCTGCGATCCTGGAACGCTTCCACCTTGCTGGCGATGGCGCTGATGCTGGTGGCGGCCGGCCTCTTGGTGCTGGGCCTGAGCATGGCGCGACGCCTGCGCAGCCAGGGACGCAGCCGCCAGGTGGTGGATCAGGCGCTTGCCGCGCGCGCAGGGGGGGCGACATCCGCGGCCCCGCAGGCCGATGGCGGGCAAGGCCGGCTGGCGGCGGCCGCGCGCGCGGCCGACACCTTTGGCAAACGCCTGAGCGAAGGGCGGCTGGCCGATGCATTGCTGGCGGCCGAAGACCGCAAGCTGGTCGACATGGCAGGTTATGCCAACCCCGGCACCGCGCGCTCACGCTTCGTGCTGATCCGCTTCGGACTGGCGATCCTGTTGCCCGTGGCGGCGGTCATGCTGGATCTGCGCCAGCATCTCCCCGACATGCCGCTGGGCGCCTTCGTCGCCGCTTTTGTCGGCTTCGCGATCGGCTACATGTTGCCCAAATGGATCGTGCAGCGGCGCCTGGCGCGCAGGCGTCGGCAGGCGGCCGACGAGCTGCCCTTGTTGATCGACCTGTTGCGCCTGTTGCAAGGCGTGGGCCTGTCGATCGACCAGAGCCTGCAGGTGCTGGTCAAAGAGTTCGGCCAGGTGCTGCCGGTGCTGTCGTTCGAATTGCGCCTGGCCTCCGAACTCTATGTGCGCGGCCGAAGCCGCGAACAATCCCTGGCCAGGCTGGCGACGGGATTCGACAACGACGACCTGTCCGCCATCTGCCGCCTTATCGCGCAGGTCGATCAGCACGGGGGAGCTGTCCAAGAGCCCCTGAACCGGTTTGGCGAGCGCTTGCGGGACAAGCGGAGGCTGGAGCTGAAGGAGAAGGTGGGCAAGACCACGGTCAAGATGACGGGGGTCATGATCGTTACCCTGCTGCCCGCGCTGTTGATCGTGACGGGCGGGGCGGGATTTATCGCGGTGTTGCGCGGTTTGTCGCGCATGGGGGGAATGTGATGGATGGCGCGACGAAGGGCGGGGCATGCGCATGGCGATGCGCGCTGGTGGCTACGGTGGTGGCCGCGGGCGCGGGCTTGAGCGGCTGCAAAACCAATAGTGCGGAATCCGCCTGGCAACTGATCCAGCAACAGCAGCAGGAACAGGCCTTGATGCGGCAGAAGGAGGACGAGGCCGAGAGCAAGCGCCGGCCCAAGGAACCGGAAATGATGTTGTCGATGATCGTCGAAGCGCAGCGCCAGGAGCGCTATTTCGCGTCGCTTGCGTACATCGACGGCTATCAGCAGAAGTACGGCAACGACGCTCGGGTGGCGGTCCTGCGTGCCGAAGCGCTGCGCCAGACCGGGCAGGCGGCGCTCAGCGAACAGGCGTACCGTGCCCTGACCACCACCGACCAGGCAGCCGAGGGTTGGCATGGCCTGGGCCTGATCGCCGGTTCGCGCGGACAATTCGACCAGGCGGCCGACTATTTTTCTCGCGCGGCCAGGCTGGCGCCCATGGACGCTCGGATCCTGGGCGACCTGGGCTATGCGCGCTTGCGGGCCGGGGACCCGGCGGGAGCGCGGGTGCCCCTGGGGCAGGCTGCCGAACTGACGCCGGAAAGCGGCAAGGTGCTGGCGAACCTGGCGGTGCTGCTGCTGGTCGAGGGCGATCCGCTCAAGGCGCAGCGCCTGATGGAACGCGCGCAATTGAGCGAAGAGGCGCGCGGCCAGGTGCTGCGCCTGGCGGCCGAGATCCGCGGCCAATTGGCGCCGGCGCCCGCCGTGTCTCATTTGTCCCATGAGCCTGCCACCCGCGTTTCCAGTGGCGGCCAGGCCGTCATGCCGATGATGAGCCCCTTGATGGAAGGGCTGGGCAACGGCCCCATCGTGCGCTGACCCCCAATCCAAGGAAGACCGCCATGTCCAGTTTGATTCAACGCGCTTTATTCTCTCTTGCCTGCGCCCTGACCGCGCTGACGCCGTCCCTCGGCCAGGCGCAATCCAACGCCCCGCTGACGGGCAGCATGTCGGACGCCTCCAGCAACGCGCCTGCGCCCGCCGCGGTGCCCTCCGCCGCCTCCATGCCGGACCGCCCGGTGGTGCAGCAGGTGCAGACCCCCATGCCGCAAACGCCCGCCGCCGCATCCGCCGCCGCGCCACCGGCGCAGGAGGGCTTTGGCGACGTGACGCGGGGCCTGCTGGCGGCGCAGGCCGACGGCAGGCGCGCAGGCAACGCCTTGCCCGTGCTGGGGCCCGTCTCCACGGCGGCCTGGAATCGCTACCTTGAAAGCTTCAAGCATCCGATTCCGGAGTGGTTCGACCGGAATGTGGAAGTGCCCAACATCCAGTAAATCCCGGGAGCCGTTGGTTCCCGCCGCGTGCGGATACGGAGTCGAAAAAGCATGTCAGCCGGCTGTCTACCTTCTGCCAGTCTGCCGCGTCAACGCGGAAGCATGACCGTGGCCGTCGTTTTCGCGGTGCTGGTTGGAGTCGTCCTGCTGGGCGTCCTGCAACTCGGCTACGGGTTCTACATGAAGCGCGAGATGCAGAAGGCGGCGGACCTGGCGGCGCTGTCGGCGGTACAGGTCCTGAATCTCGGCTCCAGCGCAGACTGCACGCGGGCCGTCGCCGCGGGCAAGGCGTCTGCCCTGTCCAATGTGCCGAATATCCTGGACGCGTTCACGGCTGCCGACTTCACGGTGGAATGCAAGGTATGGGATCCGACACGTTCCGACGCGTCCGGCATGCATGTCTTCGACGCCGCGGGCGGGCAGGCCTATAACGCCGTGCGGGTCGCCGTCCGCAAGCAACTGGCCAACCTCATCCCCGGCGTGGGCGGTGTCACGGCGTCGGTCGCGGCGGTGGCGACCAACACGCAGCCTGTCGCGGCTTTCACGGTGGGCTCGCGCCTGTTGCGCCTGGAGCGGGGCGGTCTGCTGTCGCAATTGCTCGCCACGGTCGGGGCGTCGCCTTCGCAGCTGGACGTGCTGGACGCCGCCGGCCTGGCCAAGGTGAACATCACGCCGGCCGGCCTGCTCGAAGCGCTGGGCCTGCCCCTGTCGGCCGCTGCCGGCGTGGGCACGCCCGAGCAATTGACGGCGCTGGACAATCTGACCCTGGGCCAGTTGCTCAGGGCGACGCTGAGTGTCATCGACAAGCAAAAGACGGTGAACGCCGACGTCGGGATACTGAGTTCGGCCATCAACACGGTCTTGGACCTGATGCCGCTGAACCTGCCGGTGAAACTGTTCGGAGACGGAGGCGTATTGAATCTGAATGTGGTGGGCGGCGATCCCGGCGCTGCCTTGCAGGCGGAGGTCAACGCGCTCAACATCCTGGAAACCGGCCTCGCCATTGCCAATGGCAGCAATCTGATCAACTTGGGCCTGAGCGTGCCGCTGTTGGGCCTGGACGCGCGGGTGCGCATCGTCGAGCCGCCCGCCGTGGGCGTAGGCGGGGTGGGTGCGCAAGCGATCAGCGCAGGCATACGGGTGTATCTGCGCGTCAACACCAGCAACATCCCGCTAGTCGGCCCCTTGTTGGCCAACACCTTGAACACAAGGGTGGACCTGCCCATCATCATCGACGTGGCGCAATCCATGGGCACGTTGCGCAAGCTGTGCGAAGCACCGCTTGCCGAGAACCAGGCCGTGATCGACGTGACGTCGGCGGCAGCCAGCGTCTGCCTCGGACGCTTTCCGGGCATGGCGTCCGCCACCGACTCCAACGCCGCGAATTTCCAGTCGCTGACGAATCGCTGCGAACCCAGCGCATTCAACGCCATAGGACGTCATCAGGTCTTGAACGTGCTGGGCATACTGCCGTTGACCGCCAAGGTCACGCTGCCTGTCTTCAGTTCCTCGGCGCCCGTGTCCGTGACCCTGACCGCGCCGCCGTCGCCTGATTCCACCGCCACCGTCAGCGCCACCAACATCGACCTGTCCAAGCTTGCCTCCAACCTGACCGACGCGGTGATAGGCGGCATCCTGGGGGATCTTTACAACACCGGCACGCCGCTGACCGAGGCGCAGCGCAATGAATTGGCGACCCAGCTCGTGGGCGGAGACAAGAACAATGCCGGCAAGACCGTCTCGAAAGTCGTCAATGACATGCAGTGGTCCAAGACTGCGATGGACCAGCTCGGCGCCCGCCTGACGACCGGAGGCTTGACGGGGGTGCTCGGAGGCACGCTGCAGCTGGTGGGAGGCATCTTGAATTCGTTGCTGCTGGCTCCGCTCAGCGATGTGACCTGCGCCCTGGCGCTGACGCCGAATGCCATTCGTCAGTGCCGTGTCGATGCGGTCGGCGCATTGGCCCTGAACGGCGGCGGACAGGTGGGCGGAGTGCTGTCGGTGGTCATGACTTTGCTGGATCCCCTGCTGAATTCGCTGTCTGCGGTACTGCAGCAGTTGCTCAACGTGCTGGGCATGAGCGTGGGCCAGACCGATGTTTCGCTGATTTCCGTGGATTGCGGCAAGCCCCGCCTGGTGTACTGATGATGAGTTCCGTGACCCGTATCCTTCTTTTTCCGGCATGGTCCCAGCGATGAGCCAGAATTTCGCGCGCGAAGAGTTCGACGTGTACGTCTGGGAAGGCACCTCCGACATTGCCAGCCGCGCCGAGCGCTGCCTGGCGGGCATGGACGTGTCGCTGCTGCGGGCGGACGCCGGCACCGCGTTTCCGCCGCCCCGCGACCTGGCGCGGCCGGCGGTCGCCCTGGTGTCGGTATCGGTGATGGGAGACAAGCGGTTCAGCGGCTATGACTGGCTGGCGGCGCAAGGCATGCCGGTCATCTGGGTGGCCGCGGAAGCGCGTGGACGCGACCCGCGCTACTACCCGCCCGAGTACTCCTATACGCTGCCCTTGGCCTTCACTCCGGCCGACCTGCGCAAGCTGCTGTACCAACTGCTGGGCACGCTGAATCAGCTCAATCGTGCCACGCCCCGCCGCGAGCAGCCGCTGATCGCCGTGTCCACGACCATGCAAGACCTGCTGGCCGAAGCGGAAATGTATGCCGATTGCCGCAGCAACGTGCTGATCCACGGCGAAACCGGCGTGGGCAAGGAGCGCATCGCGCGCCTGCTGCATGATCGCGCCGCCTGGTCCGACGGCCCCTTCGTGGCGGTCAACTGCGGGGCTATCCCCGAAGGCCTCTTCGAGGCGCACTTCTTCGGCCATGCCAAGGGCGCCTTCACGGGCGCGATCGGGGCCCACAAGGGTTACTTCGAGCAGGCCAGCGGCGGCACGCTGTTCCTGGACGAAATCGGCGATCTTCCGCTCTATCAGCAGGTCAAGCTGTTGCGCGTGCTGGAACAGAACACGGTGACGCGGCTGGGTTCGACGGTGGAGGTGCCGGTGGACTTCCGTCTGGTCGCTGCCACCAACAAGGATTTGCGGGCGCTCGTGGGGCAGGACGAATTCCGCGCGGACCTCTACTACCGGCTGGCGGTCATCGAGCTGCGCATTCCCAACCTGGAGCAGCGCGGGCCGGAAGAGAAGGCGGCGATTTTTCGCTCTTTGCTTCATAGCCAGGGCGTGGAGGACGAGCTGCCCCCGTGGCTGCTGGAGCGCGTCTCACGCACGCGCTACGAGGGCAATGTGCGAGAACTCTCCAACGTGGCGGAACGCGTCGCGATTGCGCGGCGGCAATTCCAGGCTTGGGATCGGCCGCGCATCGAACGCATCTTCGACCAGCTGGCCGAGCCGCTGCGCGTGGCGGGGGCGGCCGCCGCCGCACGCGCCGAACCTGCCGTATTCACCGACGCCGAGCGCGCCGAGCGCGAGCGCGTGCTCGCGGCGCTGGACGCCAATGGCTGGCGCCGCCAGGATACCGCGCACACTTTGGGCATCAGCCGCAAGGTGCTGTGGGAAAAAATGCGCAAGCTGCAGTTGGGGGCGGGGCAGGGCGAACCGGCCGACGGCATCGCCGAGGCGCTTTGAACGCGCAATAGGGAATGGCCCGTAGGGGGCGACAGTCAGAGAGAGGGCGGTTGTAAGCGTATCTGTCTCGATCGCAAGAAATTGCTATAGTTCCGCAACGATTTTTTTGGGGAAGGCATGAACGTCCAATTTATCCGTGGCGCCGCCCGCATGGCGCTGTTGGGCACGGCCCTGTCCGGCCTGGCTGCTTGCGCCAGCGCGCAATCCGAAGCGCCCCGGCCCACGGTTAAACAGGTCGAGGACACGCAGGCGGCATCCACTCCGGTGACTCCTCCCGCGCCGCCTCCTGCCGCGCGCCCGGCGTCCACGCTGTCGGAGCTGCAGGGCCTGATTCAGAGCCGCCAGGTGTCGGAGCTGCGCACTGCCTATAACGGCACGTACGGCGCCAGCCTGCTGTTCAAGCCGGACGACCTGACCTATTACGTCGCGCTGTTCCAGCAAAAGGATTTCTGGCGCGTGGTGAAGACGCAGTCGGACAAGCAGGCCGAAGCGACTTACCGCGCTTTTGTCAGCCAATCCGCCGATCTGGCGGAAGTGGACATCAAGCGCATCAAGATGCAGGCTGAATACGCGCATGCCGAGAAGCTGCTGGCCAGCCGCAGCGCCGAACTCAGCACGCTGCAGGCGGACCGCACGCTGCGCATGCAACAGGAAGAGCAAGTTGCGGCGCGCCAGGAACAATCGCGCCAGGAAGCCACGGCATTGGCCGATCAGCAAAAGGACGTGCGCCAGCAATTGCGCGATCTGCAGCGCCAGATCGACGCCCTGCAGGCCCAGCAGGCCCAGGTGGGAAATCCGCCCGCGCAGAAGCGCGGCAAGTAAGCGCCTGGCCAGGCAGAAAAGCGGGCCTGCGGGCCCGCTTTGTCCTGGGCGGCCAAAAAAAGGGCCTGCGCGCCAGGGGGGTGATCGCCTGCCGGGCGCGCTTTCTTGTATTCTGGGAGTTGCACCCCATATTGATGCCATGGCACTTAAAGTTTTCGACCTCCAGTGCGAACACAGCCACATTTTCGAAGGCTGGTTCAGTTCGCACGAAGACTATGACGCGCAGCAGGCGCGTGGCCTCGTCACGTGCCCGGTTTGCGGCTCCGCCAGCATCACCAAGCGCTTGTCCGCGCCACGCCTGAACGTCGCCCATCTGCATGCGCCGGCGGCTCAGCCCGCGCTGCCCGCCAATGCTTCCGACGCCGACAAAATGGCCGCATTGCAGGCGGCAGTCATGCGTCAGGTGCGCGCGCTGTTGCGCAATACCGAGAATGTCGGTCCGCGCTTTGCGGAAGAGGCGCGCCGCATCCACGAAGGCGATGCCGACGACCGTCCCATCCGCGGCACCGCGACCCCCGAGGAACGTGAATCGCTGGCCGAAGAGGGTATCGATGTCATGGCGGTGCCCGACTTCCTCGACGACGAACGGCTGCAGTGACCCGGTGCGCCGCCTCTAGCCGATTCGGACAGGGGAACGGGCGCGCGGGACGTCAGGTGCTATGCCTGCGTTCACCGATCTTGGCCGAGAAGCGCAGCAGATAACCATCAGGGTCCTGGACCAGGAACTCGCGCACGCCGATTTCAACGTCATTGCCGCGATACCACTGCTCTGCCGGATTCCGGAACAGAGGCCATTTGGCGCTCGCACGCGCGGCCAACCCAGAACTTTGCACGGCGAATTTCCACAGCCGCAGTTCTCCAGCTCAGGCAGAGTGTTGCCGCGGTCGGCGCAAGCATTCCGCTTCGACAGAAAGTCGTCGATGAATGCATCAACCTTGTCGTACTCCGCGTGAGTGCCGATGAACTTCACGTAGACGATGCTCACGTTGAATTCCCATGTGGTCCGGCTAGATGCCTTCCAGCAAGGGCCGCAAGATGGGTCAGGTGGACAGCAAAAAAAAACCAGACCCGAAGGTCTGGTTTTTTTCCCTGCTTGCCGGATCAGTTGTTGACGCGGCTGCGGTATTCGTTCGTGCGGGTGTCGATTTCGATCTTGTCGCCGATGGCGCAGAACAGCGGCACGTTCAGTTCGTAGCCGGTGTTGATCTTGGCGGGCTTGGTCACCTTGCCCGACGTATCGCCACGCACGGCGGGTTCGGTGTAGGTGATTTCGCGCACGATGGTGGTGGGCAGTTCAACCGAAATGGCGCGGCCGTCGTAGAAGACCACTTCCACGGGCATCGCTTCTTCCAGGTAGTTCAGGGCGTCGCCCATGCTTTCGGCTTCGATTTCGTACTGGTTGTACTCTTCGTCCATGAAGACGTACATCGGGTCGCCGAAGTAGGAGTAGGTGCACTCCTTGCGATCGAGCTGGACGACTTCGAACTTTTCGTCGGCCTTGTAGACCGATTCGCTGGCCGAGGCGGTCAAGAGGTTCTTGAACTTCAGCTTCACAACAGCGGCGTTACGGCCGGACTTGTTGTATTCGGCCTTCTGGACCACGAGGGGATCCTTGCCGACCATGACCACGTTGCCGACTCGCAATTCCTGAGCGGTTTTCATCGATAAAACTCCGGGGGTGATGGGTGCACTCGCCGTGCTTGCATAAAGCCGCCGCACCTGGATCTAGCGGCTTCGTGCACACCCCGGGAGGCGTCATAGTTGAGGCCCGACAGATACAGGGCGCTCGGAAAACTCTCTATTCTAACGTTTCTTGGCCAAGTCTGCGCAAAAATCAGCCAAATTTTCGGCAAGGTCCGGCAGCCCGGCCTGGCTCGCATCCCATGCCATCGCGGCGGCGGTCCAGTTCTCCCAGGCGGCAGGCGCCAGCGCGGCCGACAGCGCGGATGCGGTTTGGCCTGTGCCGGATTGGTTCCAGGCCCGGATCAAGGCGTGGGCGGTTTCCGGGGCCGGATAGCGGGCCAGCCAGGCTTCCAGTTTTTCCAGGTGCACGTTCTCGTCCTGGGGATAGATTTGCCAGACGAGGGGGCGCGCGGCCCAGGCGGCTCGGACGAAGGAGTCCTCGCCTCGCACGAAATTGAGGTCGCAACACCAGAGCAGGCGGTCGAAATCAGGCTGTGCTACGAAGGGCAGACGGGCCACCATGGGCGCACCCCGCGCCGCGCAGGCAGCTTCCAGGCCGGAAGCCACTCCTTCGGGGGCCAGCAGCACGCTGGGGCGTGGGTCGGCCGCGAGCGCTTCGGCCAGTGCCGGCACCGGCGCCGCGGGATAGCAAAACAAGGACACGGTACGCGCGCCCGCGCGGCGGCGCGATAGCAGCTCGGGCGCCACGCCCAGCGAGCGCAGAAAGACTTCCTGGTCTTGCGGAGAGGCCTGCAGGGCGTCCCGCTCGGCGGACAGGCCGGGTTCGCGCAGCAGACCGCCGGTGGCGTTGGTGAAGCCGGGGAAGAAAAAGTGTTTCACCAGCCCGTCCGGGCGCTGCGAAGGCAGCCCGTGGCAGCTTTCCACCCAGGATTCGGCGCTCAGGTACTCCAGATTGATCCAGGCCGGATGCGCGCGCCGCATGCTGTCCAGGAACGGCGCGGGGGGATCGCAGGCGAAGGCCTCGATCACGACGTCGCGGGCGGCGAGCGCCGGGTCCGGAGAGTCGGACCAGTGCACGATGTCGATGCCGGCCAGTTGCTGGCGCGGCAAGCCCGGGACGATGCCCGGCTGGATGCGGGCGAAGCTGGTCAGGTCATCGACCCACAAGCGCACGTCCCAGCCGCGGCCATGCGCCAGCCGGCGCGCCAGCCGCCAGCAAACGCCGATGTCGCCGTAATTGTCGACGACCCGGCAGAAGATGTCGGCTTGCATGGCAGCCTAGTGGAACTTGGCGGGCGAGGCTTCGGCATCCTCGGGCAGTTCGGCATGCACCAGTTCGCCCAGCGGATTCGGGAAATAGGGCGCGCCGCAGTCTTCGCAGTACTCGGGCGGCAGCACGCCGGGAATGCGGCGCACTTCGGTGACCCCATATTCCTTGAGCAGCGCCGCAATTTCGTCGACGACGTCGGGCTGGCCTTCGTCGGCCGGCAGGTCTTCTTCGCGTCCGTAGAGGGGCCAGACGCAGCCGTAGTAGACATCGTTGCTGCTGCGCGCCGTGAAGCCGATGCGGTATTCGTCGATGCGGCTTTCACCGCAGCCGGCCACCACGGCCCGCAGCTGAGAGGCCTCGAGGCTGACCGCGCCTTCGAGCCAGCTGACCGCCGCGCGCAGCGACAGCGGGCGCACCCGGCGGTCGGCCTCGCGGTTACTGACATAGTAGGCGTCAGGCAGCAGGGCTTCGAAACCGCAGCCGGGCAGCAGATTGGCCAGCGTGGGCTGGGCCTGCGCCGCCCATTGCTCCTGGCTGGCATCGCGGCTGGCATCGGCTTCGCCCAGTTGTTCCTGCCAGCGGAAGATCGGCTCGCCTTCCGGCACCGCGACAGCGGCCACGATGTAGCGCGTGTCGGCCAGCATGTTGGCCGTCTCGACCTCGGTGTTCAGCGCGGGCTTGGCGGTCTCGGCGCCCAGCGCCTGGGTGCCCAGGCGCTGCAGCCATTGCCAGGTTTCGGAGAAGGTGCGCGGCATCTGGTCCACGCTGACCAGCATCGGCATCAGCGCGCTACGCGCCTTGCTGGACAGCACATGACCATGCAACTGCGCCATCAGCGCCTGTTGCGCAGGCGCGGCGATCGGGCCGGTGGGGATGGCGTAGCGAGTCCAGGCAACGATGGGCGCCACGACCAGCAAAACGTCGTACCGGACGCCATTTTTCTCGATCTTCATCGATTCGGACAGGGTCTCGGCCTGTTCGATCAGGATCTCGTAGGCGCCCACGTCGCTCTGGGCGAGGTGGTCCAGGGCGGCTTCCAGGGGGGCATCCTGCCCGCCTTTCAGCAGCTTTGGAATCGCTTCGCCAAGCTGATTCTCCCAGAACACGTCTTCGAGGCGGCTGCCCGAGCGGTTGAGCGCCTGGGCAAGCGCGACCAGGCGGGCGGCGTCACGGGTGAGGCGGGGAGTGGATTGGCTGCGGGATCGGGCCATAACTTCGGGGAGCGTCCAGTAAGTGTGCAACTGTGTAGTTTAACGCCCGGCGCGCTTCGTAGCGCGAAGCCTCGTACGCAGCCCGCCTCTACAGCGGTAGTGACGCATTGTTCTCAATGTGGCAACAGATAATGCCGATATGGGTGGTTTATTGCTGAGACGAAACCACGGAGAATACAGCCATGGACTCAACATCAGGAGGCATCGCCATGCGCTGGCCTACGCTTTTCGTTTCCCATGGATCTCCCATGCTCGCCGTCGAGCCCGGCCTGACCGGCCCCGCGCTTGCCGCCTGGAGCGCCGCGCAGGGCCGCAAGCCCCGGGGCATCCTGGTGGTGTCGCCGCACTGGATGGGCGAGGGCTTGGCATTGTCCACGCGTGATCGCCAGGTTGCGTGGCACGATTTTGGCGGTTTTCCGCCGGAACTCTACCAATTGCAGTACACGGCGCCCGGTTCGCCCTCCCTGGCGGCGCGGGTGCAGGCCTTGCTGGCGGAGTCGGGCATTGCCGCCGATCTCGACCCCCGCCGCCCGCTGGACCACGGCGCCTGGGTGCCGCTGCGCTATCTCTACCCGGAGGCGGATGTACCGGTGGTGCAACTGTCGCTGGACATGGGGCGCGACGCCGCCGGACAGTTGGAACTGGGCCGCGCGCTGGCCCGGCTGCGGGATGAGGACATCCTGGTCATCGGCTCGGGTTCGCTGACTCACAATCTGCGCCACGTGCGGATGCCGCAGGACGCGCCCGCGCTGCCTTACGTGCCGGCTTTCCAGCAGTGGTACGCGGAGAAGCTGGGCGTTCACGACCTGCCAGCGCTGCTGGACTGGCAGGCCCAGGCACCGGGCGCGGCGCAGGCCCACCCGCATGACGATCACCTCATGCCGCTGTACGTTGCGCTGGGGGCGGGCGGAGCCGGTTTTCGGCGCCTGAACGACGAGGTGTCGTACGGCGCGCTGGCGATGGACGCCTACGAGTTCGCGGACTGATCGCGGCGCGCGGGCGCCGCGTTCTCGCGCATGCAAAGGAAATGGCCCGGGAACCTTGCGGTTCCCGGGCCATTGTTTTGTTCCCGAGGGATCAGGCAGCCAGCAGCTGGCGCAGCACGAAGGGCAGAATGCCGCCGTGCTGGTAATAGTCGACTTCGATCGGGGTGTCGATGCGCAGCAGCACCGTGACATCCTGCTTCGAACCGTCCTTGCGGGTGATCGTCAGCGTCACGTCCTGCATCGGCTTGATGCCGTTTTCCAGGCCGGAAATGTCATAGGTTTCCTCGCCCGTGATACCCAGCGACTGCACGCTGTCAGCGCCCTTGAATTGCAGGGGCAGCACGCCCATGCCGACCAGGTTGCTGCGGTGGATGCGTTCGAAGCTGCGGGTGATCACGGCCTTCACGCCCAGCAGTTGGGTGCCCTTGGCCGCCCAGTCGCGCGACGAGCCGGTGCCGTACTCTTCGCCACCGAAAACAACGGTGGGCGTGCCGGCCGCGACGTACTTCATGGCCGCGTCATAGATGGACATCTGTTCGCCGGTGGGTTGGAACAGGGTGTCGCCGCCTTCGAAACGGCTGCCGTCCGGCAGCGCCGGGATCATGAGGTTCTTGATGCGCACGTTGGCGAAGGTGCCGCGCATCATGATCTCGTGGTTGCCGCGGCGCGAGCCGTAGCTGTTGAAGTCGGCCTTCATGACGCCGTTTTCTTTCAGCCACTTGCCTGCGGGCGAGGTTTCCTTGATGGAGCCGGCTGGCGAGATGTGGTCGGTGGTGACCGAGTCGCCGAACACGCCCAGCGCGCGCGCGCCCTTGACCGTCGGCATTGCGCCCGGCGTCATGCCGAAGCCCTCGAAGAAGGGCGGTTCGGCGATGTAGGTGGAATCAGGCCAGTTGTACGTGTCGCCCGTGACGCCCTTGATGTTCTCCCAGAGCTTGCCCGGGTTGCTCTTGACCTGGCCGTAGTTGGCCTCGAATGCCTTGGGATCCAGCGCGTACTTCAGCAGCGATTCGACTTCCTCGGTGGTCGGCCAGATGTCGCCCAGCCATACGTCGCCGTTCTTGCCGCGGCCGACGGGCTCGGTCATGAGGTCGCGCGTGACCGTGCCGGCCAGGGCGTAGGCCACGACCAACGGGGGCGAGGCCAGGAAGTTGGCCTTGATGTTCGGGTGGATGCGGGCCTCGAAGTTCCGGTTGCCGGAGAGCACGGCCGAGCAGATCAGGTCGTTGCCGATGATGGCTTCGTTCAGGTCCGGGGTCAGGTCGCCGGCGTTGCCGATGCAGGTCGTGCAGCCGTAGGCGGCCACGTCGAAACCCAGCTTTTCCAGATAAGGCAGCAGACCCGTCTTGGTCAGGTACTCGGTGACCACGCGGGATCCGGGAGCCAGCGAGGTCTTGATGTGCTTGGGCACCGTCATGCCGGCTTCCACGGCCTTCTTGGCCAGCAGGCCCGCCGCCAGCAGCACGCTGGGGTTGGACGTGTTGGTGCAGGACGTGATGGCTGCGATCAGGACGTCGCCGTTCTTGACCTTGGTGCCGGCGCTGGTGGTGTAGGTCTGGTCCAGCTTTTCGGCGGGCTGGTTGAAGCCGTTCTCGGCGATGGGCTTGGAGAACAGATCGATGAAGGTGTTCTTGACGTTGCCGATTTCGATGCGGTCTTGCGGACGCTTCGGGCCCGCCAGGGACGGTGCCACGGTGGACAGGTCCAGCGTCAGCAGCTTGGTGAAGTTGATGTCGGAGGCATTGGGCACGCCGAACATCTTCTGGGCTTTGAAGTAGGCCTCGAAGGCGGCGATTTCTTCTTCAGTGCGGCCGGTGCCGCGGAAGTAGTCGATGGTGCGATCGTCGACCGGGAAGAAACCCATGGTGGCGCCATATTCCGGCGCCATGTTGCCGATGGTGGCGCGTTCGGCCACGGACAGGCTGGCGGTGCCTTCGCCGCAGAATTCGACGAATTTTCCAACCACCTTCTCGCGGCGCAGCATTTCGGTGATGGTCAGCACCAGGTCAGTGGCGGTGACGCCGCCGCGCAGCTTGCCCTTGAGTTCCACGCCGACCACGTCGGGGGTCAGGAAATAGACGGGCTGGCCCAGCATGCCGGCCTCGGCCTCGATGCCGCCTACGCCCCAGCCCACCACGCCAATGCCGTTGATCATGGTGGTATGGCTGTCGGTGCCTACCAGAGAGTCGGGGTAATAGACGTTGTTCTTTTTGTCCTGGTGCACGCCGCGCGCCAGGTATTCCAGGTTGACCTGGTGAACGATGCCGAAGCCCGGAGGCACGACGCCGAAGGTGTCGAACGCCTGCATGCCCCACTTCATGAACTGGTAGCGTTCCTGGTTACGCTTGAACTCCAGCTTCATGTTCAGGTCCAGCGCATTCTTGGTGCCGAAGTAGTCGATCATGACCGAGTGGTCCACCACCAGGTCCACCGGCACCAGCGGCTCGATGCTCTTGGGGCTCTTGCCCATCTTATCCGCCACGGAACGCATGGCGGCGATGTCGGCCAGCAGCGGCACGCCGGTGAAGTCCTGCAGCACCACACGGGCCACTACGAAAGGAATTTCGTCTTCACGCTTGGCGTTGGCCTGCCAGTTGGCCAGCTGCCTGACGTGTTCTTCGGTCACCTTCTTGCCATCGCAGTTGCGCAGCACGGATTCCAGCACGATGCGGATCGAAACCGGGAGCCGCTGCACGTCGATGCCGAGGGACTTGCCCAGTGCCGGCAGCGAATAGTACTGACAGGATTTATTGCCGATCTTGAAATTCTTGAGGGTGTCGAGGGTGTTGTGCGGCATGATGGACTCCGTGGTTTTGCCCGGCTGAAGCCGGCATTTTCTGGCGTTTTTGCGCATTTGTCATTCTATGTGAGACTCGCGCGTGTGCGGCCGTATGTCTTATATCTTATATAAGACTTGGCCGGGCCGTCAAAGTTCCCGTCCGGTAATGTGGCGGGCGGCCGTCGGCCTTACCCGATACTCTGGCCGAGGCGCGCGCGACTCGCAAGCCTCTTTTATCAAGAAAGTCCTACGCCGATGTTGCGGCCGAGCGGGAAATCTACTCAAGAAGGCCGCGCAACAGCGCGGGCACTTCGGTGCGCAGGAAATCGACCACCGCGCGCTGGGCGGTCGATGGATAGGGGGTGGGCGTGGTCAGGATGAAGAGCTTTTCGCCCGGTCCCATGGCCTGATAGGCGGGCAGCACCGGCGTCAGCCGTCCGGCGGCGATGTCTTCATGCACCACATAGGCTGGCAGCAGCGCCACGCCCGCGCCGGCGCGGGCGGCCTGCGCCAGAAACGGGAAGTACTCCGATTGCAGCCGCGGCGCGAGCTTGGCCTCGTGCTGCTGGTCTTTGCGGCGCAGGCGCAGCGTGACTTGGGGCCTGGGGTCTGGCGGGCCCAGGAAATGCAGGCGGACGAGGTCGCGCGGATGGGCCGGCTGGCCGAACTGCGCCAGATAGGCCGGCGCCGCGCAAAGCACCCATTTCACATCGCCGAGCGCGCGCGCCACGTAGTCTTGGGGCGGGGTGCTCATTACCCGCAACGCCACATCGATTTCCGACGAGATCAGGTCGCTTACCCGATTGGAGAACAGCACGCGCAAGGTCAGCGAGGGATGCCGCAGGGCGAAGCTCACCAGCAGCGGGCGCAAGGTGTCCAGTTCTCCCAGGCCGGTAGGAATGCTCAGGCGGACGTGGCCCGTAGGCTCGGAGCCGAGCTTCTGCAGGGCGTGGCGGGCGGACTCGACCTCGCGCGCCATGCGCGCGCCGTGCTCATAAAGCACCGAACCCTGTTGCGTCAGTTCCAGACGCCGCGTGCTGCGCCGGATGAGCTGGGCACCGAAGGCGCGCTCGAGCTTTTGCAGGTTGCGGCTTACGTGCGAGCGGGTGACGCCGTGGCGCAGCGCAGCCTCGCTCAAGGTGCCGGCGTCGACGATGGTGACGAACAGCTGGATCAGGTTGAGGTCCAGCGCGGGCAGGGTGGGCATGGGCAGTCTTATTGTTGACTGTGAGGAAACATAGTTTACGCAAAGCGCGGGATTGTCGCGCAATGGCGCTCATTGATATTCTGATCGTCAATAAACAGGAGACCAGGCCATGCCGCAAACCCCGCTTACCGCAAGTCCCCCCGAAACCATGTTCCGCGCGGACCTGTTCCGCGGTCAGCGCATTCTCGTCACCGGCGGCGGCACCGGCCTGGGCCATGCCATGGCCGAACGGCTGGCGTCCCTGGGCGCGTCGTTGCATCTGTGGGGGCGCCGCGCGGCCGTGCTGGAGGAGGCCGCCGCCGGCTTGCGCGCACGCCATGGCGCCGAAGTTCACGTGCAGGCGGTGGATATCCGCGACGCCGAGGCCGTGGACGCCGCAGTCCAGGCCATCTGGACGGATCGCGGGGCTCTGACGGGCTTGATCAACAATGCCGCGGGCAACTTCATCAGCCCCACGGAGAAACTGTCGCCGCGCGGCTTCAATGCCATCGCCGATACCGTGTTTCGCGGCACCTTCTATACCACCCAGGCCGTGGGCAAGCGCTGGATCGCGGAGGGCCGCAGCGGCGCGGTGCTGTCCATTGTTGTGACCTGGGTCTGGACCGGTTCGCCCTTTGTGGTCCCGTCGGCAATGTCCAAGGCCGGCATAGACGCCATGACCAAATCGCTGGCCATCGAATGGGGCCGCCACGGCATACGCCTGAATGCCATCGCGCCAGGCGTGATTCCGACCGAAGGGGCCAGCGCGCGGCTGCGGCCCAAGGACACAGGCGCAGATGCCCAGGCCCAGCAGAACCCCATGCGGCGCCTGGGCACCGGGCACGACATCGGTGAACTGGCGGCCTTTCTGCTGAGTCCGGGCTACGACTGGATCAACGGTCAGACCATTGCGCTGGATGGCGGCGACTATCTGGCCAACGGCGCCTATTTCAAGCAGTACGCCGAATGGAGCGATGCGGACTGGGCCGCCGCGCGCCAGGCGATCGAAGCGCGCACGGCGCAGGACAAGGCGCTGCGCAGCACGGGGGGCGCATGACCGGCAGCAATATCCATGCGGGCGGCCAGAGTCTGTCGGGCGCGGCGCTGACCGCGCGCGGCGAGCAGGTCGCCGCCGGCTTGGCCGCGCGCGGCGTGCGGGAAGGCGACGTGATCGCCGTCTTGCTGCGCAACGGTTTGCCCTATCTTGAAATCATCCAGGCCTGCAAACGGCTGGGCTGCTACTACTGCCCGATCAACTGGCATTTCACCGCGGCGGAGGTGGCCTTCCTGATCGAGGACAGCGGCGCCCGATTGCTGATTGCCAATACCGACCTGTGGCTGCCGCTGCGCGACACGTTGCCTCCCGGGCTGCCTGTGCTGCTGGCCGGCCCCGGCGCGGCGCGGTCAGAAGCGGAGGACTACGACGCCTGGCGCGACCGCCAGCTTCCCTATGACGGGCCGCGCGTGGCGCCGCGCGGCCACATGGCTTATACCTCCGGCACGACGGGCAGGCCCAAGGGCGTGGTACGCGCGCCATTCCCGCTGGAGCATCTGGCAAGGCATCTGGAGCAGGTTGAGGCCGTGGTGGAGGCGGCCTATGGCCTGCGCCCGGGATGCCGCGCGTTGCTGCCCGCGCCGATCTACCACAGCGCGCCCAGCGTGTTTGCGCAGGTGGCCCTGCGGGTCTGCGAAACCTTTGTCCTGACCGACAGGTTCGATCCCGTCGAGGTCCTGCGCCTGATAGAAGCGCACCGCATCGACACGGTCTACCTGGTGCCGATCATGTATGTACGCATGTTGAAACTGGATGCCGCCACGCGCGCTGCGCATGACCTGTCGTCGCTGCGCTTTGTCGCATCGACCGGGGCGCCCTGCGCGCCCGAGATCAAGCGCGCCATGATCGAATGGCTGGGGCCCGTCGTGCATGAAACCTATGCATCGAGCGAGGCCGGCATGGTGACGGTCATCGATTCGCGGGAGGCGCTTGCCCGTCCGGGCAGCGCCGGCCGCCCCATCGGCGGCGCGCAGGTAAGGATCTATCGCGAAGACGGCACACTCTGCGAGACGGACGAGGTCGGACGGATCCACGTGCGCCAGCCGGCCTACGCGGATTTCACGTACCGCAATAACCCAGAGGCCCGTGCCGCGGTGGAGAAGGACGGACTGATCGGCCTGGGAGACCTGGGCTATCTGGATGCGGACGGCTATCTGTATGTGTGCGACCGGGAGTCGGACCTGGTGATCTCGGGCGGCGTGAACATTTATCCCGCCGAGGTCGAGCATCAACTCATGCAGTACCCGGGCGTTGCGGATTGCGCGGTGTTTGGCGTTCCGGATGATGAGTACGGAGAGCGCCTGATGGCACTGGTGCAGCCCGCGGCGGGCGCGTCGCCCGACCCCTTGGAAATGACGCAATGGCTGGCGGAGCGGATCGCGCGCTACAAGGTCCCGCGTGATCTGCGCCTGTGCCCGGAGTTGCCGCGCGACGATAACGGCAAGATTGCCAAGCGCAGGCTGCGCGCAGAATTCTGGGCGGGGCGCCAGCGCAAGGTATAGCAGACAGCGGCGCAATGCCGCGATTACAAGAGCTGGATAGCTCGGGAGACAAGCAATGACATACAGACTGACATACAGGCTGCGTCGCATCGCGGCCGCGGCGATCTTCGCGCTCGCCGGCCCTTGCGCCGCGCTGGCATCCTTTCCGGACAAGCCCGTCAAGCTGGTCGTGCCCTATACCCCCGGCGGGTCCGCCGACCAGTTGTCGCGGATGCTGGCCGAAGGCCTGTCGCGCGATCTTGGGCAACCCGTGGTGGTAGAGAACAAGCCAGGGGCCAACACCATGATTGCCGCCACGCAGGTGGCGCGATCCGCGCCCGATGGCTACACGCTCTTGCTTGCCAGCAACGCCAGCATGGTGCTCAATCCCATGCTCTATCAGCGCATCGCCTACGACGCGGCGCGCGATTTCCGCGTGCTCGGCATTGTTGCCGAACTGCCGCTGGTGGTGGTTGCCAACAACGAGGTGCCGGCCGCCACGCTGGCCGAGTTCGTTGGCTATGCCAAGGCGCGGCCCGGCAAGCTGAACTATGCCTCGGTGGGCATAGGCAATCCGTTGCAGTTGGCGACCGAACTGTTGAAATCGCGCACCGGCATGGACGTGGCGCACATCCCGTATAACGGCAGCGCGCCCGCGCTGACCTCGTTGATGGGCAACGACACGCAGCTGATGGTGGACGTGGTCAGCACCTCGCTGCCGCTGGTGCGGGAGCGCAAGATCAAGGCGCTGGCCGTCACGACCAGCGAGCGGCTGGCCGTGCTGCCCGATGTGCCGACCGTGGCGGAAAGCGGTTTCCCGGGATTCCGCGCGGCCACCTGGTTTGGCGTGGCCGTGCCCAGCGCCGTGCCGCAGGCCGAGGCGCAGCGTCTGCGGGAAGCGGTGGACAAGGTGTTGAAGGATCCGGCCTTTCGCGGCCGCTTCGAGCCGCTGGGCCTGGTGATCCAGGCGCCGCGCGGCCAGGCCGATATCGATGCCTATGTGCAGGAAGACCGCCAGCGCTGGGGCGAGGTGATCAAGGCCAACGCCATCAAGCTGGATTGAGGCGGACGGGCGCGCCATCCTGCCGCAAGGGCGCCGCGCCCTCAGGCCTTTTTGCGGCTGCCGCGGCGCGCGTTGCGCGTGACGTTGCGCCGCGACATCTCCGAGTCCAGGATCAGCCTGCCTTCCAGCTTGCCGTGCATGCGCTTGACCGAGCGCATGGCGTCCTGCATGTGCTCGCTCATCAGGGCGCGCACTTTCTCGACGTCGCGCTCGCGCGCCGCCGCCAGGATCTTGCGGTGAAAGCCCGTGTTGGCGCTGCCAAAGCGCTGCTGCTCGGCCAAGGGCATCTCGTTGTCGAACACAGTGAGCTGCCGGATCATTTCGTTGGTCATTTCGCAGCTGAAGCGCAGGAACGGATTGGGGCAGGCCGCCGCGAAGATATCGTGGAAATTCATTTCCTCCTGGCGCTGCGCCAGCGGGTCCTCGACATGCTCGGCGGACGGATCGCAGCAGGCGATGTTCTGTTCCAGCGCGGCGAAATGCGCGTCCGTCAGGAAGGGCACGGCACTGGCCGCGAGTTCGGGCTCCAGCAGCTTGCGCACCTGGTAGATGTCCTCGATCCGCACTTCCTTGAAGAACAGGTAGTTCTGCATCAGCTGGAAGGTGCGATCCAGCGGCACCTCCACCACCGTGCCGCCGCCGCCCGGGCCGGTGCTGACCTTCACCAGCCCTTGTACCTCCAGCGACTTGAGGGCTTCGCGCATCGTGCTCTTGCTGACCGAGAACATGCTTTGCAGTTCGCTCTCGCGCGGCAGCTTGTCGCCCGGCAACAGGTTCTTGGCGGTGATCAGCCGCTTGATTTCCTCGGCGACCAGGTCGCTGCGCTTGGGCGGACTCGACGCGCCCGCGGCTTGTAGGTCGTGACTGTTGAACGCCATTGCGTTCCTCCGTTACTGCGTGGTGTGCGGGGCGCCTGCCCCGTGGTTCTGCGCGGACCCCGGGTTATACCTGATGCGCCCGCTATTGACAGAGCCGGCTCGCCAAACTGATCATGATAATAATCCTATTTATCATGATAAATAGGATGGTAGTCGCAGTATAGGCATGAGGCGCCAGGACTTGCGAGCACGCACGCGCGGCGGCAATCCTGGCACGGGAGCTTGGAGCAGACAGAGTCGGAATGGGGACGCGCATGGTGCGCGCTCGACATCGTCAATATGCCGCGGCACCGCCAGCGGCAGCCAGGGAGAACCATCTTGAATCGCCGCAACCTGCTGAAATTAGCCGCGCTAGGCGCTGTGCCCGGATCACTATGGACCGCCAGGTCCGCGCTGGCGCAAGCCGATGCGATCCAGTTCGGGTGCCCTGTGCCCATGTCCGGCGCTTTTGCCGCCAACGGCAAATACGCCGACCTCGGCATGAAACTGGCGCTGGAGCAGTACGGCCGCGCGCTGGACCGGCCGCTGGCCTACACCGTGCTGGACACTGAAGGCAAGCCGGCCACGGCGGTGCGCAAGGTGCAGGAAGTCTCGCAACAGAAGGGCGTCAAGTTCTTTGCCGGCGGCATCCTGTCGTCGGAGGCGCTGGCCATGGGCAAGGAAGTGGAACGCGCCGGCGGGGTCTTCATCACCACGGCAGGCGCCGATGAAATCACTGGCAAGGACTGCAACCGGGCTACCTTCCGCTGGTCGGTGCCCACCTTTGGCGCCATCGAGCAGACCGTGCGTCCCTTGCTCGAAAAGCTGCCCAACGCCAAGCGCTGGTACACCATTACGCCGCAGTACGTGTTCGGGGATGGCTTGCTCAGCGCAGCCAAGGCCATCTTCAAGGAAAAAGGCATCGAGCACGTGGGCAACAGCTACCACTCGCTGACCGAAAAGGAATTCAGCGGCTATCTCACCAACGCCATGGCCGCCAAGCCGGACGTGCTGCTGATCCTGAACTTCGGTTCGCAGTCCTCGGATACGCTGCGCCAGGCGGTGAGCTTCGGCATGAAGCAGAACTGCACGATCCTGGTGGCCTGGGCCTCGGGCCTGGAACAGTTCGAGGGACTGGGCGCCGATCTGTGCGAAGGCGTGTACTTCGGCGCCCAGTACTGGCACGGCATCGATTCGCCGCTTAACAAGGAGCTGGTGCAGTTGTCCAAGGACAAGACGCGCGCCAACCCGAATTACAGCCTCGCGGGCTCCTATATCTGTACCCGCATCATGCTGGACGCCATCGTCAAGGCAGGCAGCGCCGATCCGGCCAAGGTGATAGCGGTCATGGAGGGCCTGAGCTATGAAGGCCTGACGGGCCGGGAGGAAATCCGCAAGGAAGACCACCAGGTCCTGAAGAACTATTACCTGCTCAAGGGCCGCGCCAAGAAGGACATGAAGGACAAGGACGACTATGCCGAGATCGTGCATAGCGGCCGCTCCTTCCTGCCGCCCGCGGAAACCGGCTGCAAGCTGTAGCGCGCCCTTGAGGCGCTCAGCCGCGGGCGTGCCACGTCCGCGGCCGGCGCGCCCGCGGCCTTTCGTTTCCTCCACCGGGCATTCCAATGAACGTCTATCTCCTCCAGATCATCAATGGGATCGGGGTAGGCATGCTGTACTTCCTCCTGGCAGTCGGCCTGTCCATCGTCTTCGGTCTGTTGCGCTTCGTTAACTTCGCCCACGGGGCGTTCTATCTGCTGGGCGCCTACTTCTGTTTTCAGGCCATCCAGTGGGGCCTGAACTTCTGGCTGGCCCTGGCCATCGTGCCGCTGCTGGTGGGCGCTGGCGCCTGGGTCGTCGAAAAGGTGCTGTTGCGCCACGTTTACGAACAGGCGCACGAGTTCCACATCCTGATCACCGTGGGCCTGGCGCTGGTGCTCCAGGAACTGGTCATCGTGATCTGGGGGCCGATAGGCGACAACGTCGCAGCGCCGTCCGCCTTGCAGGGCGTGGTCATGTGGGGCAGCTTCATCTACCCCAAGTACCGCTTGTTCGTGATCGGTTTCACTGCCGTCTTCTCGCTGCTGCTCTGGTACGTGCTGGAAGGGACCCGGCTCGGCAGCGCGGTGCGCGCCGGCAGCGAATCGACCGAAATGGTGTCGATGCTGGGCATCAACGTGTTCCGCATGTTCAGCCTGGTGTTTGCGCTGGGCGCGGCGACCGCCGCGCTGGCCGGGGTGCTGGCCGCGCCGATCCGTGGCGTGGAACCCTTCATGGGGATCGAGGCGCTGGGCATTGCGTTCGTCATCGTGGTGGTGGGCGGGATGGGCAGCTTCTTCGGCGCGCTCGTCGGCGGCCTGCTGATCGGCGTGGTGCAGAGTGTGATGAGCACCCTGTGGCCGGAAGGCGCGCGGCTGATGATCTATGTGGCGATGGCGGCGGTGCTGCTGCTGCGTCCCCACGGCCTGATGGGGAGAGGATGATGACGGGCTTGAAATCGCACGCGCAATTGCTGCTGGCCCTGGCCGTGGTCCTGTTGCTGCCGCTGTGCATGCAGTCGGGTTCGCTGGCCACCGAAGTGCTGATCTATTCCCTTGCCGTCCTGGGCTGCAACCTGCTGCTGGGATTCACCGGCCTGCTGTCCTTCGGCCAGGGTATTTTCTTTGGGCTGGGCAGCTACGCCGTCGGCATCCTGCTGACACGTACCGGCCTGCCCATGCCGCTGGCGCTGCTTGCGGCGATGGTGGTGGGCGCGCTGGGCGCCACGCTGGTGGGCTGGTTCGCGATACGCCAACGGGGCACGTATTTCGTGATGCTGACGCTGGCATTCGCGCAGATGTTCTACTTCCTGGCATACAGCCTGCCCGAGCTGACGGGCGGCGACAACGGCCTGCTGGATGTGCCGCGTCCTCCGCTTTCGGTGGCGGGCATGGAACTTATGTCGCTGGCCACCCCCTGGCAGTTCTACGCGTTCGTTGCGGTGTGTTTCATGGCGGTGTTCTGGCTGCTGCTGCGCGTGACCAACTCGGTCTTCGGTCGCACCTTGCTGGCAATACGCGATAACGAGGCGCGCGCCATGGCGGTGGGTTACAACGTGCGCCTCTTCAAGTTGTCGGCCTTCGCCATCTCCGGCGCCGTCACTGCGCTGGCCGGCGCCTTTCTGGCCATGATGACCGGCATTGCGCCGCTGTCCAGCATTGAATACCACAGCAGCGAGATGATCCTGGTCATGACGGTCATTGGCGGCACCGGCAACCTGTTTGCGTCGGTGCTGGGCGCGGCCTTCTACGTGCTGTTCGCCGATTGGCTCTCCACCTTGTGGCCGCGCTGGCTGATGCTGCTGGGCTTCCTGCTGATCGCGGTGAGCCTGTTCATGCAGAAAGGGCTGTGGGGGTTGGGAGTCCGCATCTGGCTGGCGTTGCGGCGCCGGCCCGCCGGTTCGGAGCCGGCCGCCACCAAGGAGGGCAGCGCATGAACCCCGCAACTTCCGCGCCGCTGCTGCAGGCTAGCGGCATCGTCAAGCGCTTCGGAAAATTCGTGGCTCTGCATGGCGTGGACCTGCAGGTGCGGCCGCGCACCGTGCATTCCGTCATCGGCCCGAACGGCGCCGGCAAGACCACGCTGTTCCACATCCTGACAGGCACCCTGCGCACCAGCGAGGGCAACATCGTATTCGACGGACAGGACGTGACCCAGGAGGCCGATTTCCAGCGCGTGCAGCGTGGCATTGCGCGCTCCTTCCAGGTCACCAGCCTGTTTGCCAACCTGTCGGTGCGGGAAAACCTGCGGCTGGCGGCGCAGGGCGCGCATCGCGCCGGCGCGTTCGACTGCTGGCATCCGCCCACTGGCGCGCGGGCGCAGCGCGAGGTTGTCGACGCCGCGCTGGAACGCTTAGGTTTATCGCGGTTGGCCGAGGTGACGGCGGGCGCGCTGTCGCACGGCCAGCAGCGGCGGCTGGAAGTGGGCATGGCGCTGGCCGCCAAGCCGCGCGCCATCTTCCTGGATGAACCTACGTCCGGCATGGGGGTTGACGACCTGGAGGAAATGAAGCGTTTGATCCGCAGCCTGCGCGACGACCACACGGTGGTGCTGATCGAGCACAACATGAACATTGTGATGGACATCTCCGACACGATCACGGTGATGCAGCAAGGCCGCGTGCTGGTCGAAGGCACGCCCCACGCGATCCGCAACGACGAACGCGTCCGCGCCGCGTACCTGGGCAACATGATCACGGGAGGCCGGGCATGATCCTGCACGTTGACGCCGTACACAGCTACTACGGCAAGAGCCACATCCTGCAAGGCGTGTCGCTGCAGCTGCCGCAAGGCCAGGTGGTGACACTGCTGGGGCGCAATGGCGCCGGCAAATCGACCACGCTCAAGACCATCGCCGGCGTGATCGCACCCAAGGGCGGGGCGGTGCGGTATGGCGGCCGTGACGTCGCCGGGCTGCCGGCCCACAAGATCGCGTCCATGGGAATCTGCCTGGTGCCCGAGCACCGGGGCATCTTCAAGCTGCTGACGGTCGAGGAAAACCTGAAGTTGGGCATGCGCCGCGATTCGCCCTGGCAGCTCGAGGACATCTACCGCATTTTTCCCCGCCTGAAAGAGCGCCGCAAGAACGGCGGCGGCCAGCTCTCCGGCGGCGAACAGCAGATGCTGGCGATCGGGCGCGCGCTTATGAACCATCCGCGCGTGCTGATGCTGGATGAACCGGTCGAAGGACTGGCGCCGGTGATCGTCGAGGAGATCGTGTCGCAGATAAAGTCGATCAAACAGGCGGGCGTCACGATCTTGCTGGTGGAGCAGAACCTGGAAGTGTGCACCCAACTGGCCGACCGTCATTTCATCATCGAACAGGGGGCCATCGTCTATGAAGGCAGCAACGCCGACTTCGTGGCCGACGAAAACGTGAAGGACCGTTATCTGGGCGTGGGCGTCTAGGGGCTGGGCAAGACGCCTCTCAGGCTGCACCGGCCCGAAAGCTTGCCGGCGCCCGTACTTGAAGCATGCATCGCAAGGGAACATCCATGGAAATGAACACTTTGGAGGCCGTTAGCGGCATCCGCATCGACGGCAGCCGTCTCTGGAATTCGTTGATGGAGCTGGCGCGTATCGGTGCCACCGACAAGGGCGGTGTGTGCCGCTTGGCGCTGAGCGACCTGGACCGGCAGGGCCGCGACCTGGTCTGCGCCTGGGCCCGCGAGCTCGGCTGCAGCGTGCGCGTGGACGCCATAGGCAACATCTTCATGCGCCGTCCGGGGCTACGGGATGACCTGCCCGCTGTGATGACCGGTAGCCATATCGATACCCAGCCTACCGGCGGCAAGTTCGACGGCAATTATGGTGTGCTTGCCGGCATTGAAGTCCTGCGCACCTTGCATGAGCGCGGCATCGCCACCGAAGCGCCGCTGGAGGTGGTGGTATGGACCAACGAGGAGGGCTCGCGCTTCGTTCCCGTGATGATGGGCTCAGGCGTGTACGCCGGCGCCTTCACGCTGGAGACGGCGCTGGCTGCCCGGGACCGCGACGGCGTCAGCGTAGGCGAGGCGCTGAATACCATCGGCTATGCCGGTCCGGAGCCCGCCCGTCCCGCTGGCGTCAGCGCCTACTTCGAGGCGCACATCGAGCAAGGCCCCATCCTGGAGGATCGGGGCATTACCATCGGCGCGGTGCAGGGCGCCCTGGGGCAGCGCTGGTACGACGTCACGATCACCGGCCAGGAGGCGCATGCCGGACCTACACCCATGGAACTGCGTCGCGACGCCTTGCTGACTGCGTCCAGGCTGGTGCTGGAGGTCAACCGGATCGCGTTGGAGCATGCGCCGCACGGCCGCGGCACGGTCGGCTGCATTGACAGCTTTCCGAACTCGCGCAATGTAATTCCGGGCCGCGTGGCGCTCACCGTGGACCTGCGCGCGGCCGACGACGCCACGCTGGACAGCATGGCCGCAGCCTTCGCGCGCGCCTGCGGCGAACTGGCCCAGCCGGGCCGCATCCAGATCGAAAGTCAGGAGGTGGTGTATTTTCCGCCGCAGCCTTTCGAACCCCGCCTGGTGCAGGCGATCCGCGACGGCGCGCGCACGCTGGGCCTGGAGTCTCTGGACGTAATCAGCGGCGCAGGTCATGACGCGGTCTACATGGCGCGGGTGGCGCCTACCTCCATGATCTTCGTGCCATGCAAGGATGGCATCAGCCACAATGAAATCGAGGACGCGCAACCCGAGCACCTGGAGGCCGGCTGCAACGTGCTGCTGCACGCCATGCTGCGCTGCTGCGGTCGCATCCAGTTTCCGCAAGGGAGCGCGCAATGAAAGTGCTGATTGCGAGGCTGAATCACGAGACCAACACCTTCTCGCCGGTGCCCACGCCGCTCTCCGCTTTCGGCAACGGCGGCCCGGCCTACGATGCCGCGGCCTATGAAGAGAACAAGGGCAAGCGCACCGCGATGTCGGCATTCATAGACCTGACGGAGGCGCGTGGCGCCGAGCTCGTTACGCCGGTCTCGGCGACTGCCTACCCGAGCGGCCGCGTCGACGGGCAAGCCTACGCCGAGTTATGCGACCGTATCGTGGCTGCGGCGCCAGGCTGCGATGTCATCCTGCTGGACCTGCATGGCGCCATGGCGGTGGAGACGACCGACGACGGCGAGGGCGATCTGCTGGAGCGGCTGCGGATCGCAGCACCCGGCGCGCCGATCGCGGTGGCGCTGGACCTGCACGGCAACGTCACGCAAAAGATGATGGACAACGCCGACGTCATCATCAGCTTCAAGACCTATCCGCACATCGATATGTACGAAACGGGCGAGCATGCCGGCAGGTTGCTGTATGCCGGCATCGACGGCATGTGCAAGCCTGTCATGGCGTGGCGCCGGCTGCCGTTGGTGTCGCATTCCCTGCGCAGCAACACGGCCGAAGGGGCCATGCGCGCCGCGGTCGAAGCGGCGCGTCGCGCCGAGGCCGAGGGCGCGTTGGGCGTGTCGGTGCTGGCGGGGTTCGGCCTGGCCGACATTCCCCATCCCTGCGTCAGCGTGGTGGCGGTCGCCGACGGAGACCGCGCCGAGGCGGAACGCGTGGCAGGCGAGATCGCCGCGCTGATCTGGGCGCAGCGCGACGGCTTCTTCTACGACAGCGAACCGCTGGCCGCGTCGCTGGCGCGCGCCAAGGCCTTGGCCGAGGGCGCCAGCAAGCCCGTTCTGCTGCTGGACCACGGCGACAACTGCATGAGCGGCGGCACCTGCGACACGCTGGACGTGCTGATGGCGGCGTTGGACGCCGGCCTGGAAGGCATCCAGGCCGGCCTGTATTGCGATCCCGAGGCGGTCGCCGAATTGACCCGCGCCGGCATCGGCGCCACGGTGGAACTGCCGGTCGGCAACAAACGGGCAATCGACGAGATCGGCCGTGCCGCGCAACCCGTTACCTTGCGCGGCACCGTGCGCGCGTTGAGTAATGGCGAATACGTGATCACGGGTCCGACCTACACCGGACAGCTGGCCTGCATGGGCCGCAGCGCGGTGCTGGATATCGGCGCCGCCCAACTCGTGCTGACCGAGCAGACCCACGAGCCCTGGGATCTGGGCGTATTCCAAAGCCTGGGGCTGGATCCGGCCGGGGCGCGCTTCGTGTTGGTGAAATCGCGTATGTACTGTCGCCCCGTATTCGTCCCGATCTCCCAGGCTCTGGTCGAGTGCGACAGCCCCGGGGTGACCAGTTCCGATTGGTCGCTGTTCGAGTTCCGCCGGCGTGCGCGCCCGCTGTATCCCTTGGAACCCATGGCAGCTGCCGATTACGATCCGCGCGCAGTGGCCGGCAACTGATCGCGCGGCGGGCAAGGGGGGGGCCGCAAGCGGCCGCTGTGTGGTGCCCAGGCAACAGACATTTTCAAACAAAAAGTAACATAAATGAGAATGATTCCGTTTGCCTTAAAATCGGTCGCTCAGCTTTCCTAGCCCCCCTTGGTGCAGCCGGCCCGGCAGGGCTCCGCCTTCCGGCATTCCAGACGCATCCGTAGTCCTCTAGTGCGCGCGTGACCCCATCGGGATTTTGCATACCTGCCTCTGATCTTCCCGACATGAAAATCCGAACCCTTGCCTGCATGGCCGCGGCCCTGCCGTGCTATTTCCCCGTTGCCCATGCCCAGACGCCGTCCGATCAGGGCGGGTCTGTCGTTTCGATGGACGCCATCAAAGTCGAGGCCAGCGCTGACGCCTCGGCCGGCGGCCTGGCCGAACCCTTTGCCGGCGGGCAGGTCGCCCGCGGCGGACGCGTTGGCCTGCTGGGCACGCAGGACCTGATGGACACGCCGTTCAGCATCACCAGCTACACCAATGAACTGATCCAGGACCGGCAAGCCCGCAGCGTGGGGGACGTGCTGCAGAACGACCCGGGCGTGCGCGTGGCGCGCGGTTTCGGCAACTTCCAGGAGTCGTATTTCATGCGCGGCTTCATCCTGGGGTCGGACGACGTGGCCTACAACGGCCTCTACAGCCTGCTGCCGCGCCAGTACATTGCCACCGAACTGTTCGAGCGCGTGGAAGTGCTGCGCGGCGCGTCGACCTTCCTGACGGGCGCCGCGCCCGGCGGGGGCGGCATCGGCGGGGTGATCAACCTGGTGCCCAAGCGCGCGCCGAATGAACCGTTGACCCGGGTGACCACCGGCGTCTCCAGCGGCGGGCAATTCCAGTTGTCCACCGACATCGCCCGCCGTTTCGGCCCCGGCGACAGCACTGGCATCCGGCTCAACGCGGCGCAGCGCAGCGGCGATACGGCCATCGACGATGAACATTCCCGCACCAGCCTGGTTTCGTTGGGCCTGGACTGGCGCTCGGCCGACACCCGCTTGTCCGCGGACATCGGCTGGCAGGAAAACAAGCTCAAGCGCGCGCGTCCCAACGTGACGCTGGGCGCCGGCGTGACCTCGGTGCCGGACGCGCCGGACGCCAGCTCCAACTACGCGCAGCCCTGGTCCTATTCGAACGAGCGCGACGTCTTCGGCACCCTGCGCGCTGAGCACGACTTCAGCGACAAGCTGACCGCCTATGCCGCCTTCGGCATGCGCCGCAGCGATGAAGCGAATTCGCTGGGCAACGTCACGCTGACCAATGGCAGCACGGGCGACGGCACTTTCTACCGCTTCGACAATACCCGCGAGGACAGCGTCAACACGGGCGAACTGGGCCTGCGCGGCAAGGTGCGCACCGGTCCCGTGGGCCACGAGTTCGTCGTGTCGGCGTCCTTCTTCGACCTGAAGAAGAAAAATGCCTATGTGATGGATTGGCAGAACACCTATCCCACCAACATCTACGATCCCATTTCCTATGACAAGCCACCGTTCAGCGCCACCGCCCTGCGCGGCAACGATCTGGACGATCCGGCGTTGCAAGGCCGTACCCGCCTGAGCAGCTACGCCATTGGCGATACGCTGTCGTTCCTCGATGACAAGGTGCTGCTGACTGCCGGCATCCGCCATCAGCGGCTGTCGCAGCGTGATTACGCCTACAACACGGGCAAGGAAAACGGCGCCTACGACGCCAGCCACAATTCGCCTGCGGCAGGGCTCGTCATCAAGGTTGCGCCCAGCGTGTCCTTGTACGCGAACTACATCGAAGCCCTGGTTGCCGGCCCGACCGCGCCCGCCGTCGCCGGCGGCAAACCGGTACCCAATGCCGGCCAGAGCCTGCCGCCCTTTGTCTCCAAGCAGAAGGAAATCGGCGCCAAGTATGAGGGGGATGGACTCGGGGCCGGACTGGCCCTGTTCTCCACGGACAAGCCGCGAGCCATGTACAACGCCGCCAACGAGCTCACGACCTCCGGCAAGGACCGCCACCAGGGCGTGGAGCTGACGATGTACGGCGAACCCATCAATAGCGTGCGCCTGCTGGGCGGCCTGACCTGGCTGGACGCCAAGCAGCGTTCCACCGGCAATCCGTCCATCGACGGCAACCGCGTGATCGGCGTGCCGCGCTTCCAGGCCAACATGGGCGTGGAATGGGATATCCCCGGCGTGCCCGGCCTGGCCGTGGACGGCCGCGTGGTCTATACCGGATCTTCCTATGCGGATGACGCCAACACGCTCAAGGTGCCCGGTTGGACCCGTTTCGACGCGGGTCTGCGCTACATGATGGACGTGGACGGCCATGTCGTGACCTTGCGAGCCCGCGTGGACAACATCGCCAACCGCAACTATTGGTCCTCGGTGGGCGGGTATCCCGGCAACGGCTATCTGGTGCTGGGGGGGCCGCGTACCTTCCTGCTCAGCGCGAGCATGGACTTCTGAGTTCAGGCGGCGCTCACCAGAACCAGCCGCCGCGCGTAAGGTCGCTCTCGCAGCTCTTGTACTGCGAGGCGAACTTCTGGGCCCGTGCCTGCACCTTCTGAGACACAGTCTTGAGCCAGGCCTTGCGGTCGTAGCTGCGGTTGCGGTAGCCGGTCCAGCCTTCGTGGTAGTTCAGGTACTGCCCGTAGGCATCGGACTTGGACACGCCGTTGATGCGCTGGGTCTTGTTCATGTACCAGCCCATGAAATCCAGCGCGTCGGCGAAGTCGTCGCGGCTGGAGCCCCAGCCGCCCGCGTCCTTTTTGTAGTCGTCCCAGGTTTCATCCTTGGCCTGGGCGTAGCCATAGGCGGAGCTGACGCGGCCCCAGGGGATGAAGCCCAGGAAGTAGTATCTAGGGGGCACCGCGTCCTGTTTGAAAGAGGACTCCTGGTACATCATGGCCATCGGCACCGGAACCGGCGCGCCCCATTTTTTCTGCACCTTCAGAGCGGCATCGTGCCAGTCGGGCTTTTCGCGAAAGATGGCGCAGATGTTCTCGGGGTTCGATGGCGGCGCGGTGGCGCAGCCGGCGAGCGCCAGCAATAGCAGCGGCGGCAGCAAAAGCCGGGTCATTGGCGGTCTTCCTCCGGAGATCGGGCGAGCGGTGAGGGCAGATGTCACAAGGTAGCGCGATTGTATGAAAACGTATCGCGCAAAAAGTTCCGTCCCTGAAATTTTTACGGCATGAAAGAAAAACGGCCCCGGATCGCTCCGGGGCCGTCTCGCGGGCTATGCAGCGTAGCTGCGTTGCCTGATGCTTAGACTTCGATGACGTCGGCCACGTCCTTGTAGTCCGCGATCTTGTCGAAGTTCAGGTACTGGTAGATCTGGTCGCCGCTCTTGTTGATGACGCCCATGTCGGCCATGTACTCGTCCTTGGTCGGGATGCGACCCAGCTTCGAGCAGATGGCGGCCAGTTCGGCCGAACCCAGGTAAACGTTGGTGTTCTTGCCCAGGCGGTTCGGGAAGTTGCGGGTGCTGGTCGACATGACGGTCGCGCCTTCGCGCACTTGTGCCTGGTTGCCCATGCACAGCGAGCAGCCCGGCATTTCCGTGCGGGCGCCGGCGGTGCCGAACACGCCGTAGTGGCCTTCCTCGGTCAATTGCGTGGCGTCCATCTTGGTCGGCGGAGCGACCCACAGCTTGACCGGGATGTCGCGCTTGCCTTCCAGCAGCTTGGAAGCCGCGCGGAAGTGGCCGATGTTGGTCATGCAGCTGCCGATGAACACTTCATCGATCTTGGCGCCAGCGACTTCGGAGAGCGTCTTCACGTCGTCCGGGTCGTTCGGGCAGGCGACGATGGGCTCGTGCACGTCGGCCAGATCGATCTCGATCACGGCGGCGTACTCGGCGTCGGCATCCGGCTCCAGCAGCTTGGGATCGGCCAGCCAGGCTTCCATGGCCTTGATGCGGCGGCCCAGCGTGCGCTCGTCTTCGTAGCCGTTGGCGATCATCCACTTCAGCATCACGATGTTGCTGTTGATGTATTCGATGATCGGTTCCTTGTTCAGGCGCACCGAGCAGCCGGCGGCCGAACGTTCGGCGGAAGCGTCCGACAGTTCAAAGGCTTGTTCGACCTTCAGGTCCGGCAGGCCTTCGATTTCCAGGATGCGGCCGGAGAAGATGTTCTTCTTGCCTTGCTTGGCAACCGTCAGCAGGCCTTGCTTGATGGCGTACAGCGGGATCGCGTTGACCAGATCGCGCAGGGTCACGCCGGGTTGCAGCTTGCCCTTGAAGCGGACCAACACCGATTCCGGCATATCCAGCGGCATCACGCCGGTGGCGGCGGCAAAGGCGACCAGGCCGGAGCCGGCCGGGAACGAGATGCCGATGGGGAAGCGGGTGTGCGAGTCGCCGCCGGTGCCGACGGTGTCGGGCAGCAGCATGCGGTTCAGCCACGAGTGGATCACGCCGTCGCCCGGGCGCAGCGAAACGCCGCCGCGGGTGCTGATGAATTCCGGCAGGGTGTGGTGCGTCTTGACGTCCACGGGCTTGGGGTAGGCGGCGGTGTGGCAGAACGACTGCATCACCAGGTCAGCCGAGAAGCCCAGGCAGGCCAGGTCCTTCAGCTCGTCGCGGGTCATGGGGCCAGTGGTGTCCTGGCTGCCGACCGAGGTCATCTTCGGTTCGCAGTAGGTGCCCGGACGGATGCCCTTGCCTTCGGGCAGGCCGCAGGCGCGGCCGACCATCTTCTGGGCCAGCGTGTAACCCTTGCCGGTATCGGCCGGATCCTTGGGCAGGCGGAACAGCGTCGAAGGCGCCAGGCCCAGGGCTTCGCGTGCCTTGGCGGTCAGGCCGCGGCCGATGATCAGCGGAATGCGGCCGCCGGCGCGCACTTCGTCGAACAGGACGTCGGACTTGACTTCGAATTCAGCGATGACTTCGCCGTTCTTGATCGCCTTGCCTTCGTACGGACGCAATTCGACCACGTCGCCCATTTCCATCTTGGAAACGTCGAGTTCGATCGGCAGGGCGCCGGCGTCTTCCATGGTGTTGTAGAAGATCGGGGCAATCTTGTTGCCCAGGCACACGCCGCCGAATCGCTTGTTCGGCACGAACGGGATGTCTTCGCCGGTGAACCACAGCACCGAGTTGGTGGCGGACTTGCGCGACGAACCCGTGCCGACCACGTCACCCACGTAGGCGACCAGGTGGCCTTTTTCCTTCAGGGATTCGATGAACTTGACCGGACCGCGCTTGCCGTCTTCTTCCGGTTGGAACGCGGCGCCGTCGCGCTTGTTCTTCAGCATCGCCAGGGCGTGCATCGGGATGTCGGGACGGGTGGTGGCGTCGGGAGCCGGCGACAGGTCGTCGGTGTTGGTTTCGCCGGGGACCTTGAAGACCGTGATGGTCAGGCTTTGCGGCAGTTCCGGACGGCTGGTGAACCATTCGGCGTCGGCCCAGCTCTGCATCACGGACTTGGCGTTGGCGTTGCCGCGGTCGGCCTTTTCCTTCACGTCATGGAAGGCGTCGAACATCAACAGGGTTTTCTTCAGCGCATCGGCGGCGATGGTGCCGATTTCAGCGTCGTCCAGCAGGTCGACCAGCGGGCCAATGTTGTAGCCGCCCAGCATCGTGCCGAGCAGTTCAGTCGCCTTGGCGCGGCTGATCAGCGCACAAGCTTCCTTGTCCAGCGCCACGGCGGCCAGGTAGGACGCCTTGACTTTGGCGGCGTCGTCCACGCCAGCCGGCACGCGGTGGGTCAGCAGCTCGACCAGGTTCTGCTCTTCGCCTGCGGGCGGGTTCTTGAGCAGTTCAATCAGTTCAGCGGTTTGTTTGGCCGTAAGGGGCAGCGGGGGGATCCCCAGAGCCGCGCGTTCGGCAACGTGTTGGCGGTAATTATCCAGCATGTGAGGCCTGCTCAAAGTCGGGTTGGAAGAAGGGTTGTTGGCCGAATTGTAGAGGGAACAGGGGGACGCAAGCAAATGTCTTATATCTTATATAAGACTTGATGCCATAGCTGTTGCTTAAGGGCGACGGCGGGACCGCCTAGCGTGGTCCCGCGTCGTATACCACGCCCACCCGGGCGAAATTGCCGCCATGTTGCTTGACGTTCACCTGGAACGGCGCGCTTTCCTCCGGCTTGAGCTTGGGCAGCCGCAGCTCCTGGAAGGTCGCGCCGGTGAGCTTGTCCTGGGCGTCATACAGGCTGATCCACACCTTGACGTTTTCGACCTCGGACTGGCTGTCGTTGCGTACGCGCCCATGCACGGTCACATACTTGTAGCGGTAGCGGTAGGTGAAGTTCAGGGTGCCGGTGCCGACCTGGGCTTCCGTGTTCTCGACCGTGACCGCCAGCTTGGGGCGCGGGCCGGGCAGGGCGGAGCGCTTGGCCGGCAGCCAGTCGGTCTTGACCTCGGTGTAACGGTCCACCCGGCCGGTCAGCTCCACCGGCACCCGTTCGCCGGGGTACAGGCGCGCGGGCAGGCTCCAGGTCTGGCGCAGATCCAGCCGGCGGGATCCGTCGAAGACGGAAATATCCGCCTTTGGCGACAAGGCGATGTACTGGTCGCTGGTATTGACCAGTTCCGCGTACATGACCGGACGTTCGATTTCGTCGAGCAGCCGGCGCGGGGCGGACAGCGCGAGCTTGCCGGGGTCGAACAGGGCGAAGGCGGGATCCAGCAGTTCCTCGGTGGTCAGGCGCACGTGGTCGATGACCCGCAGTTCGGCCGGGTCGACCCGCACGATGCGGCTGGGAGGCAGCTCTTCCTTGGGGGCGGCCTGCGCCGGCGCCTGAGGCGCGGGGGCCGCCGAACGCGCGCTCCACGGCAGGACGTTGGTGTACTTCCATAGGGCCAAGCCGCCAGCAGCGAGAATGAGCAGCGCCAGTCCGGCCGCAGCCGGGCGGGACAAGGGCTTGGAATCGGAGCGGCTAGTTTTCACTTTGCACCATGTAATCGTAGGACGCGACTCGGCCTTCGGCCAGCATTTCGCAGCGCACGTCGAAGGAGGTCAGCGCGTTCGGCGCCAGCGGGCTGGCGGCGCCATAGCCGTTGCCGATGCCGATCAGCTTGCCGTCCTCGCCGTACAACATCACCGTGACCTGGCTGCTGTTGGCCGCGTTGGCGCCGTTGTTCTTCAAGAGGCCGACCAGCCGGTAGGCGCCGTCGTTGCGCACCAATTGCACCTTGCTGGCCGCCACGTCGTTGTTCTTGCCCCGCGCCAGCGTCGGTTGGGAGACCTGCAGCGTATAGCGGCTGTAGGCCTGGCTCGGCGTGGAGATCGTAATGGGGGTGTATTCGCCCGGCTGGAGCGAGCGAGCCGGCGCCGATCCGGAATTGGACGGCAAGGAGAGTTCGCCCTGGAAGAACGAAGCCGTCACGCGCGGCACGTCGATTTTCTTGCCGGTCTCGTTGCGCATGATCATGACCAGCTGCGTGCGGTCGCGCACGCGGATCTCCTGGATGTCCGTCAGCTTCACCAGCGAGGCATCGATGGGAGGGGGAGCCGGCGGTAGCCGGGTGGCGGCGGGTTTGGATCCCAGCAGGGAGGCGACCAGCGGGATTGCTATCACGGCTGCCACGGCCAGTGCGACCGCCGCGATGGCGCGCGGTCCGAGCTGCGGGGCGGGCGCCGGCTGCTGCATTCCCCGAAGGATCTTCTCCAGCCGCTGGGCGACGTTGTCTTCGACCAGCGTGACTGCGTGGCAATGACTGCAGCGGTATTCGTTGGTGTCCAGTTTGGTGAATTGAGCGCTGCCGCAGGTGGAGCAGGTCAGCGTCACCGTGTTGATCGTGGTCTGTTTGGGCGTCATTCTCGCGGCTGCGCGCCGGATCCTGGCGGCGCGCGGAAGGCCGCGGCGGGAGCAAGGCGCAAGGGATTTACAGGGCGGCAAGGATAGCGGGGCGCGGGCGCCGGCATGGTGCATGAGCGCATCTATTTGTGACGAAATGTGTGACGGGGCGTCGCGATGCTATGATCGCCGGCGAAAAAACCGATCCATAAGCAGATCCCGTACGCTGTTCCCGTCGATCCGCTCCCGCGCCGCGCAACGCGGCGCCCAGGGCAGAGCCGAGGCAGGTCAGGCTCTTTCCCTTTAGCATGAGCATTTCCCAATATTTGCTGTTTCTCGCTTGCGTGGCGCTGGCTACCTATGCGCAGACCATGACGGGCTTCGCCTTCGGGCTGGTGCTGCTGGGCTTGTCGGGCGTGTTCCAGCTGGCGTCGGTTTCCGAGGTTGCCAATGTGGTCAGCGTGCTGTCGCTGGTGAACGCGGCCGTGACATTGGCCCGGGCCAAGCCGCAGGTGAACTGGTCCCTGATGCGGCCCGCCATGGCCAGCAGCCTGGTCGGGGTCGGCGCGGGCGTTGCTGCACTGGCCTGGATCAGCGGATCCATGAGTGTGCTGTTGCAGCTGCTGCTCGGTTGCACCATCCTGGGCTGCGCAGTCCTGCTGGTGGCGCGCGCGCAACCGTTGGCGCGCGTGTCTTCGCGCGGTTCCTTCGTGTTTTTCGGAGCGGTGTCGGGCGTGTTGGGCGGACTGTTCTCCAGCGCCGGGCCGCCCATGGTCTATCACCTGTACCGCCAGCCCCTGCCGCTGGCCGCCATTCGCAACAGCCTGTTGATCCTGTTCTCGCTCAATGCGGTCGTGCGCCTGGCGCTGGTGACGGGGCAGGGGGCCTTCATGGCCTCGTCGTTCTGGTTGAGCCTGCTGGCGCTGCCGGTCGTGATCGGCGTCACCTGGGTGGCGCGCCGCTACAGCACTGCCGGCTCAATGAAGACGGTCAAGCGCATGGTGTTCGTGCTGCTGCTGGCCGCCGGCCTCGGTTTGATCGTGCCGGCATTCAAGGTGCTCGCGGGCTCCTAGCCGCGAGCCTTCCGTGCAGAGGATGCGGCGTCAGCCGCGTTCGCCGGTGATGTAGCGCTCGAGTTCGTGGATGATGAACTTCTGTTCGCTCATGACGTCCTTGACCAGGTCGCCGATGGAAAGCAGGCCGATCAGCTTGCCGTCCTCGATGACAGGCAGATGACGGAAGTGGCGTTCCGTCATCATTGCCATACAGTGTTCGCGGGTGTCCGAGCGGCCGACGTAATAGACGGAGTCGGTCATGATGTCGCGGACCTTCGTCGTGCGCGAAGAGCGGTCCTGCAGGACGATCTTACGGGCGTAGTCGCGCTCGGTCAGCATGCCCAGCACTTCGTCGCCTTGCACCACCACCACGGCGCCTATGCTGCGTTCCGCCATGATCCTGACGGCTTCGAATACCGACGCGTCAGGTGAAACCGTCACGACGGATTGATTGGCTTTTTCCCTGAGAATCTCAGCAACTGTCTTCACGATGCGCTCCCGTATCGCTGGTGAGGATAAAACCCATGCACCATCCTAAGCCTGGCGGCCGTGTTGCCGCAAGCGCCGCGCTTATTTCGCGCCCTTGTCCCGGAAGGCCTGGCTGGCCATTTCGCGCAGGTTGCGCGTGGCGCTGCGCTCAGTCGCGGGATTCCAGGCCAGCGAAATGCCGATCGATGCATCGGCGGGAAAATCGGTCAATGTCTTGTAGACGACGCTGGTGCCGGGATGGCGCCGGCCGCCAGCCGGCACCAGGGCCACGCCCAAGCCGCTTTCGACCAGGCTGAGGAGCGTCTGCACCTGCACTGCTTCCTGCGTGATGCGCGGCGTGAAGCCGCGAAGCTGGCAGGCATTGATGGCGGCCATGCGCAAGCCGGCGGCCTCGGTGGCGGTATACATGATGAAGGCTTCATCCGCCAGGTCCGCCAGGCGGATGCGGCCGCGTCGCGCCAGCGGATGCGACTTGGGCACCGCCAGCGCGAAGTTCTCGGTCGTCAAGGGCGCCAGGCGCACGTTCGATCCCATCGCCACCGGCACGCGGACGATCCCGACTTCCAGCGTGTCTTCTTCGAGCTCCTGCATGATGCGTATGGACGTGGCTTCGCGCAGCACCACGGTGACGCCGGGATAGCGTTGCCGGAATGCCGGCAGGATGCGCGGCAGCACGCCGTGCGTGGCGGAGCCCACGAAGCCGATGCGCACGGTGCCGCCTTCGCCCGCAGCGCCCGCCCGCGCCGCCTGCCGGAACTGCTCGGCGTGGAACAGGGCGCGGCGCGCTTCGTCCAGCGCCGCCAGGCCCGCCTCCGTGAGCTTGACGCCCTGGCGGCCGCGCTGGAAGAGCGGCACGCCCACCATCTCTTCGAGCTTGCGTATCGAGACCGACAGGGGCGGCTGCGACATATGCAGCTTCTCTGCCGCGCGATGGAAATTCAGCGTCTCGGCCAGGACCAGGAACTGCTGAAGATGACGGAAATCCATGAGTGCGCTCCGGATGGCGGTTGGCATGGATGATATGGCTTCCGTATCGATTTCGGCATTGGTGCTATCCCTTCGCTATCAGGCAATGGCGCCCTGGCTGCGCAATGCCGCGCGCGCTTCTTCGTCCAGCGCGAGGGCGCGGGCCAGCACGGCATCCGTGTGTTCTCCCAAGCGCGGGGGGGCAGCGGGTTCGCGTGGCGGCGTGCCGCGCAGGTGCAGGGGCGAGCGCAGCAGGCGCACCGTGCCGTGTTTTGCGTCGGGCGTGTCGGCGATCATCCCGCGCGCCGCGAGCTCCGGCGCGTCCAGTGCCTGGTCCACGCTGCGCACCGCGCCGGCCGGGATGCCGGCGGCGCGCACGCGCGCAAGCCAGTGCGCCGTGTCTTCGGCGGCAAAAAGGGATTCGAGCTGCGGGATGAGGGTAGCGCGGTTCAGCACGCGCGCCCGGCTGGTGGCGTAATCGGGATGCGTGCTCCATTCCGGGCGGTTCAGCAAGGCGCACAGCCGGGAGAACTGCGCATCGTTGCCCACCGCCAACGCGAAGGAGCCGTCGCGCGTTGCGAAGATCTGGTAGGGAACTACCGTGGGATGAGCGTTGCCCAGGCGTTGGGGCTTGTGCCCGGCGGCCAGGTAGCCCGCGCCCACGTTGGCCAGCACGCTGATTGCGCCGTCCAGCAGCGCCAGGTCGATATGTTGCCCGCGGCCGCTGCGCGCGCGGGCCAGCAACGCGGCAAGAATCGCCTGCACGCCATTCATGCCGGTGATCAGGTCCGTAATGGCCACGCCCAGTTTCATCGGCGCGCCGTCGGACTCGCCGGTAATGGACATCAAGCCGCTTTCCGCCTGGATCACGAAGTCGTAGCCCGGTTCGGCTGCGCGTGGGCCGCTGCGTCCATAACCCGTGATGGAGCAATAGATCAGGCCGGGATTGATCGCCGCGAGATCCTCGTAGCCCAGGCCAAAGGCTTCCAGGGCGCCCAACCGGTAATTTTCGACCAGCACATCGGCCTGCCGCGCCAGGTCGCGCACGATGCGTTGACCCTCGGGATGCTTGAGGTTGATGGCGACCGACTCCTTGCTGCGGTTGGCGCAAAGGAAATAGGTGGATTCGCCGTCGATATCGGGTGGAGACCAGCTGCGGGTGTCATCGCCTTGGCCTGGGGCTTCGATCTTCCAGACCTCGGCGCCCAGGTCGGCCAGCGTCTGCGTGCACCAGGGGCCGGCCAGCACGCGGCTGAGATCGAGCACGCGGATGCCGGCCAGCGGGAGATCGTCGCGCGGGTTCGCGTTCATGCGGATTCCTTGTCGCAAAGGGCCACGCGCAGGTACGTCAACGCGTCGCTGCCGTGGGCGAGGGCAGCGGCGCCTATGCGCTCGTGCCAATACGATTCCGAGCCGCCGGCCAGCCGCCATTCCCGCAACCGGCGTGTGTAGAGCTGCAAATCGCATTCCTCCGTGACGCCGATGGCGCCATGCACGGCGTGCGCGATGTCGGCAACTTGCGGCACTGCCTGGCTGGCGCGGGCCTTGCCTAGCGCCGCCAGCAAAGGGCCGGGCAGCGCGTCGCTACCCTGGAACGCCAGCTGCGCCGCCATGCGCGCGGCGCAGGCCTGTTCGGCCATCACGCTGATCTGCTGCTGCACCGCCTGGAATCGGCCGATGGGCTTGCCGAACTGCGAACGCTGATTGGCGTAGTCCAGCGTCATGGCAAGCACGCGTTCCATGGCGCCGGCAATGAGGCCCGCGTAGGCGGCGGCCGCCAGCGGGGCCAACGACGGGCCGTGCTCGATGCGTTCAGCGTCGGACAATGCCCAGGATGCTTCGGCCGCGAGGCTGCCGTGCACGCCGCTGGGCCGGATGCACGCGGCTCGCGTGGGCAGCAGCCATGCCTGGCCGCCGGCCTCGGCCAGCACGTGATCCGCGGTACGGATCCAAGGCAGGTTCAGGCCGCCGATGCGCGCGCCCTGGATGGCCAGGCCATGGGCGGCGATGGCGATGGATCCCGCCGTCTGCGGCCGTCGCGCGAGGCAAAGCCAGGCGCGCGCCAGCATGGTGTCGGCGATGGGGTAGGGGCAGGCGTGGCGGCCAGCCGCCAGTACGACGGGTAGCGCTTCGGGCAGGCTCAGGCCGGCCCCGCCGTGCTCGGCCGGCACCAGCGCATCGCCAAAGCCAGCCTCTTCGCAGGCTTGCCAGGCTTCGACGGGCGCGTGCCCTTGTTCCGCGAGGCGGATCAGGTCGGGGGTGCAGGTCTGCGCGTAGAGGCGTTCGGCGGCGTCGCCAAGCAGGTTGTCCATGTCTGTCGTCCTTATCGCAAGCCAAGGCCGCGGGCGATGATCCCGCGCAGGATCTCGCGGGTGCCTCCGCGCAGGGAAAATGTGGGTGCGACCTGTTCCAGGTATGCCAACGTGCGCAACAGGGGCAGCGGGGCCGGCTGGTCCGGCCTGCGCCCCAGCGCGTCGCCGATCAAGCGCGGTATGGCCTGCTCGAGTTCGGTGCCCAGGTCCTTCACGAGGGCGGCCTCGGTCGCGGGGCTGCGGCCGGCGGCCAGCTTGCCCGCGACCGACAGGGACATGGCGCGTAATACCGCCATCTGTGTAAGCAGGCTCCCCAGCGTTTCGCGGTTGCTGGCGTTGTCGTCCAGCCCTCGGCAATGTGCCAGCCAGCATTCCAGGAGAGCCATGCTGGAGTACAGGCGTTCCGGCCCGCTGCGCTCGAACGCCAGTTCGGCATTGACCTGTGCCCAGCCGGCGCCTTCCTCGCCGATCAGCGCATCCTCGGCCAGCTCCACGTTGTCGAAGAACACCTCGGAGAAATGCGCGTCGCCCGCCAGGTCTTCGATGGGGCGCACCGTGACGCCGGGCAGCGACAGGTCGATGATGAGCTGCGAGAGCCCTTGGTGCCGGTCCTGCGCGCTGCCGGAAGTGCGGACCAGCGCGATCATGTAATGCGAGCGATGCGCGTTGGTTGTCCAGATCTTGCTGCCATTCACGAGCCAGCCGCTGGCGCTGCGTTGCGCACGCGTCCGGATGCTGGCCAGGTCCGATCCCGACCCGGGTTCGCTCATGCCGATGCAGAAAAAAGCCTGCGCGCGGCAGATGCGCGGCAGGTAGCAAGCCTGCTGCGCGGGAGTGCCGTACTTCAGGATCAGCGGCGCGCTTTGCCTGTCGGCGATCCAGTGCGCGGAAACAGGAGCGCCCGCGCCCAGCAATTCTTCCGACAAGACGAAACGCGCGAAGTGGCCGCGCGCCGAGCCGCCATGTTCGCGCGGCAGGGTCAGCCCCAGCCAGCCGCGTTCGGCCAGTTGGCGGCTGAAGCCTGCGTCAAAGCCCATCCACGAGCGGGCTCGCTCGTCGGGTTCCAGACCGTCCAGAGTCTCTGCCAGGAAGCTGCGGACCTCGACGCGCAAGGCTTCGTCTTCTGGCGGGATGGCGGTAAGTTCCAGCGTATCGATCATGAGGCGCTCCGGTGCGGATGCGGCGCCATGCGCAGGCGCCGAAGCTCACTATCCCGGACCACCCTGAAAGCCGTCCAATATTATTTTTTTGATTTTTGATACGGTTTCTGTATCGAATGGCAGGGCCGCGTCGATACCCTCCGGGTATCAAAACCTCAAAAATTAATATTAGACGCCACCAGCCCGCATGCCTACGCTGCCTGTAGCGCCGAACCTGACCCGACCGGCGACGACAACAACAGGAGACAGACATGAACAAGCTGATGCGCATGTTGGCACTGGCCTGCGCCGCCTGGCTGGCGCTACCCGCGGGCGCCGCCCGGGCAGCCTACCCCGACAAGCCTATCCGGCTGATCGTATCGTTCCCGCCTGGTAGCGGCACCGACAGCAATGCGCGGTACGTAGCCAAAAAAATGGAGGAGCGGCTGGGCGTGGCGGTGACCGTGGAGAACCGGCCGGGCGGCAACAGCTTCATCGCCGCGCAAGCCGTGGCCGCTGCGGATCCCGATGGCTACACGCTGCTGCTGGCCAGCAATTCACCGGTGGCGACCAACGCCGCCATGTTCAAGCATCTGCCCTACGACCCGGTCAAGGACTTCGCGCCCGTGGCGCGCCTGGGCTATGGCGCCATGGCGCTGGCGGTGAAGGCCGACGCCCCATACAAGACCGTCGCGGACCTGGTGAACGCGGCGCGCCAGCGTCCGGGTGAATTGAACTTCGGCAGCGGCAGCGCTTCCTACCAGATCGCCACCGAATTGTTCTTGTCCATGGGCGGCATCAAGGCCAACCATGTGCCTTACCGGGGCGCGGCTCCCGCGCTGACCGATCTGGCCGGAGGACAGGTCGACTTCGTGTTCGCGGACTACGGGGCCGTGATTCCCTTCGTGCAAAGCGGCCGCATGCGCCTGCTGGCGGTCACCGGCGATACGCGCTTGAAGAGCGCGCCCGATACGCCGACACTGCAGGAGTCCGGCTTTCCCGGCTACTACATGGTGAATTGGACGGCGGCGTTTGCCCCCGCGCGCACGCCTGCGGCCATCATCGATACGCTGTCCGATACGCTGGTGTCCATCTATCGCACGCCGGATGCCGCCGAGTTCCTGGCGCGTACCAATTGGGAAGTGTTCCCGGTGGGGCCGAAGGAGCTGGGCGCCTTCCAACGTGAAGAAATCCGCAAGTGGGACGAGGCGGCCCAGCGCGCCGGCATCCCGAAGCAATAGCACGGTCGTCCATCAGAAAAAGGAGAGGGATCCATGACGGATCTGGTGCAATACCAACAGAACGCAGACGGGGTGGTCATCCTGACCTTGAATGACCCGAAAACCCGTAACGCCCTGACCGGCAGCACGATGGTCGACGAGCTGCTGTCCGCGTTCGCCCGCATCGAGCGCGATCCGGACGCGCGGGTGCTGGTGATCACGGCGGCCGGGCCGGTGTTTTCCTCGGGCGGCAACGTAAACGACATGCAGCGGCAGATCGGTCCCGAGGTCGGCAGCGCCGCGCTGCGCCAGGAGTACCGCCACGGTATCCAGCGCCTGCCCCTGGCCCTGCACGCGCTGGAGGTCCCGACCATCGCGGCGGTCAACGGCCCCGCGATTGGCGCGGGCTGCGACCTGGCCTGCATGTGCGACGTGCGCATCGCCGCGGAGGAAGCCACTTTCGCCGAGAGCTTCGTCAAGCTGGGCATCGTGCCCGGCGACGGCGGCGCCTGGTTTCTGCCGCGATTGATAGGCATGGCGCGCGCGGCCGAAATGTCCTTCACGGGCGATGCGATCGACGCCCGCACGGCGGCGGAATGGGGCCTGGTATCGCGGGTGGTGCCGGCGGCCGAGCTGCTGCCGACGGCGCAGGCGCTGGCGGCCCGCATGGCGAAGAACTCGCCCGACGCGGTGCGCCTGACCAAGCGCCTCTTGCGCGAGAGCCAGCACCTGCGGCTGGACTCGCTGCTGGAGCTGTCGGCGGCCTACCAGGCGCTTGCGCACAAGACGCCGGCGCACGCCCGGGCGGTGGAGGATTTCGTTGCGCGCCGCGCGGCGCGCAAGCCCGGATGATGGGGCGGCGGTATGATGGAAAGCATTACAAGGAGGAAACACCATGAATGAAGTCATCGTCGCTTCTGCCGTCCGCACCGCCATCGGCGATTTCGGGGGCGCGCTGAAAGACGTGCCGCCGTGCGACCTGGGCGCTACCGTCATCAAGGCCGCACTGGAGCGCGCAGCCGTCAAGGGCGATGAGGTCGGCCACGTCGCCGTGGGCCACGTCATCAATACCGAACCCCGCGACATGTACCTGTCGCGCGTGGCCGCCATGAATGCCGGCATCGCCAAGGAAACGCCCGCTTTCAACGTCAACCGTCTTTGCGGTTCCGGCCTGCAGGCCATCGTTTCGGCCGCGCAGACCATCATGCTGGGCGATGCTGAAATCGCGGTCGGCGCGGGCGCCGAAAGCATGAGCCGCGCGCCGTACATTGCACCGGCTCAACGCTGGGGCGCGCGCATGGGCGACAGCGTCATGCTGGACATGATGACCGGCGCCTTGTCGGATCCGTTCGGCCGCATGCACATGGGTGTTACCGCGGAGAACGTGGCGGCCAAGTTCGGTATCAGCCGCCAGGATCAGGACGCCGTGGCGGCGGAATCGCATCGCCGCGCCGCAGCCGCCATCGACGCGGGCTACTTCCGCGATCAGATCGTGCCGGTGGTCCTGAAGTCGCGCAAGGGTGAAGTGGTGTTCGACACCGATGAGCACGTGCGCCGCGACGTCACCGCCGATAGCCTGGCCGGTTTGAAGCCGGTGTTCCAGAAAGAGAACGGCACCGTCACGGCGGGCAACGCGTCGGGCCTGAACGATGGCGCCGGCGCCGTGGTGCTGATGAACGCCTCGGTGGCGGCCAAGCGCGGCGTCAAGCCGCTGGCGCGGCTGGTGGCATATGCCCATGCTGGCGTGGATCCGCAGATCATGGGTATCGGCCCCGTGCCGGCCACCCAGGCCGCGCTCAAGCGCGCCGGGCTGACGGTCGACCAGCTGGACGTCATCGAAGCCAACGAAGCGTTCGCGGCGCAGGCTTGCGCGGTGTCGCGTGAACTGAAGCTGGATCCGGCCAAGGTGAACCCCAACGGCAGCGGCATCGGCCTGGGCCACCCCATCGGCGCCACCGGCGCAATCATCACGGTCAAGGCGCTACACGAACTGCAGCGCGTCGGCGGACGCTATGCGCTGGTGACCATGTGCATCGGCGGCGGCCAGGGCATCGCCGCGATCTTCGAGCGCATCTGAAGCCTTGGGCGCCCCGCCGCAGGACCGCACCAAGGCGGGGCAGCCCCCTCGGGGGGCAGCAAGCAAGCGCAGCTTGCGCGGCGTGGGGGCCCGGCCCACCGCCGGACCGCTCCAAGGCGGGGCAGCCCCCATCATTTTCCCAGGTAGTCCCGCGCCCATGCCTCGCATTCGGCTCGCAACAGCGCGCCCATCTGCGCTCGCCGGGGCGCGTCCAGCCGGCTGCTGATCGCGCCGAAGCTGAACGCCACCCAGGTCAGTTCCGACACCCGGAACGCCGCGCCCACGCCCGAGACGCCGGGCGTGATGGTGTCCACGATTTCCGAATAACCCGCGGCGCGCGCTTGCCTGACTGATTTCATCAGCGCGGCGCTGGACGCGCCGATTTGCGCGTAGCTGGCGGAATGCCGCGCATAGAGCGCGGCGATTTCCTCGTCCGGCAGGGTGGCCATCAGCGCCAATCCGCCCGCGCCCACGCCCAGGAGCCTGCGTTCTCCCTGGTCGATGGTGAACACTTTGACAGGGAATGAGCCGGCCTCGCGCAGCAGGCACAAGGCGTAGTCGCCTTGGCGTATCACGAGGAATACGGTGTCGCCCGACAGGCGCGCAAGCTTCTGCGCGAACGGGCGCAGCGCATCCAGCAGCGGCGTGCGCCGCAGCGCCGCGAATCCCAATTGCATGGAATCCACGCCGAGGCGGTAGCGCCGGGTCTTGGCGTCGCGTTCGGCGAACTGTTCTTCCAGCAGGCAGCTGAGCAGCCGGTGTGCGGTTGAACGTTCCAGCCCGGCTTCGGCCATGACGCCTTGCAGGTCTATCCCTTCTTCCTGGTGCTGCGCCAGCACGCGTAACAGGCCTAGTGCGCGCCGCATGCTTTGGGTACCGCCGGTAGGACTGCTGTTGTTCATAATGTGGGAAATAGTCGTCGAATATTTTGTATTTTAGGATTATGGGTGCGTTAATTCAATCCAGTCGACCGTGCCGCTTTTCGCGGCGCGGCAGAACAAAGACGAGGAGACCATGGAATACGCCACCCTGGCCGTCGAGCGGCACGACTCGGTATGCCGCATCAGCCTGGCGCGTGAATCCGCGCGCAACGCCCAAAGCCAGCAGATGCTGGACGAACTGGACGACGCCCTGACGCGCGCCGAACAGGATGATTCAGTACGGGTCGTTGTGCTGGCGGGGCGCGGCGCGCACTTTTCCGCTGGCCACGATCTGAAGGAAGCGCAGGCCAAGCGCGCCGATTTCACCGTGGAGGAACGCTGGGAGTACGAGTCGCGTCGCTATTACGGCTACTGCCTGCGCATCTGGGACTTTTCCAAGCCGACGGTGGCCCAGGTGCAGGGCGCCTGCGTGGCAGGCGGATTCATGATTGCCAACATGTGCGATCTGGTGGTGTGCTCCGACACCGCGTACTTTTCCGATCCGGTGGGCCACACCCTGGCCGCGGCGGCCACCGAAGTGTTGATCCATCCCTGGGTCATGGGGCTGCGCAAGGCGAAGGAAATGCTCTACACCGGTGAAAAGGTGGACGCGCAGGAAGCGCTGCGCATCGGCATGGTGAACCGCGTGGTGCCCGAAGCCGAGCTGGACGCCGCCACCCTGGCGCTGGCGCAACGCATTGCGCAGGCGCCGCCTTTTGGCCTGCGTCTCATCAAGCGCTCGTTGAACCGCACGGCTGATGCGCAGGGTTTCCGCACCGCCTTGTCGGCGCATTTCGATACGCACCAGCTGTCGCATCTGAGCGAAGAGTTCCAGGCGGTGCGCGAACGCGGGCTGGCCCAGGCCATCCAGCGCAACAAGCAACTGCCTGAGGGCGCGTCGTCCGCGCCAGGGCAGGCCGGTGGCAAGAGGGGCGACGCGGCATGACTGCATTTCTGGACCCCTTGCTCAACCCGCGTTCCATCGCGATGATCGGCGCCAGCGCCAATGCTGGTCGCATCGGCGGCATGCCGCTGGACTTGCTGACGCGCTACGGCTACCCGGGCGGCATCTATCCGGTGAATCCGAAATACCAGGAAGTGTTCGGCCGCCGTTGCTGGCCTGACATCGAATCGGTGCCCGAGCCGGTGGACCTGGCAGTGCTCGCCATCGCTGCCGCGGACGTCACGCCCATGCTGCGCCGCTGCCATGCGCGCGGTGTGCGGGCCGCCATCGTCTATGCCGCAGGTTTTGCCGAAGCGGGAGGCGAGGGCGCTCGCCTGCAGCAAGAGCTGGAGGCATTTGCCGCCGAAAGCGGCATGGCCGTGGCCGGCCCCAACTGCATGGGGTTCGCCAACCTGAACACGCAGGCCTACACGGCGTTTGCCTCGGTCTTCAAGACCGCGCCGGCGCAGACGGGGCCGGGCAAGGTCAGCCTGCTGACACAAAGCGGCAATGTCTGCGCGGCGGTGTATGCGATTGCGCGCCGGCTGGACCTGCCGTTCTCGCATTTCATCAATACGGGCAACGAAGCCTGCCTGGACTTCTCCCAGTACCTGGAATACCTGGCGGCCGATCCACAGACCGAAATCGTGCTGGGCTACATCGAGCAGCTGCGCGATGGCGAACGCTTCAAGCGGGCCTGCCGCGAACTGGAACGCCAGGGCAAGCTGCTGATCGCGCTGAAAGCCGGTACCACCGACAAGGGGGCGCAGGCGGTGCAATCGCACACCTCGGCGCTGGCCGGAGACCGGCGCGTATACGGCGCGGCCTTTCGCCAATTGAACGTGATCGAGGCTACCGATTTCGCGCAGATGGCGCACCTGGCCAGCCTGGCGACGCTGCGTCATCGCACGGCGGGCAAGCGCGTCGCCGTGCTGACCATGTCTGGCGCGCTGGGCGCGATCCTCGCTGACAAGTTCATCGGCGCGGGCTTGGATCTGCCCGATCTGCCGCCCGATCTGCAGGCGGTGTTGCGCGGCGGCATCCCCGACTACGGCATGGTCGGCAACCCGGTGGACGTGACCGGCAATGTGGTGAACGATCCGGCTTTTGTGCACACAGTGCTCGAAGCGCTGGCAACGACCGATGCGATCGACGCAGTGGTTGTCTATGCGCCGGGGTACATGCTGGACCGCATGGCCGACGCGCTGACGGACGTGTCGCGCCGACACCGGCGGCTATTCATCGCCATCGATACCGGCCTGGCGCAGAGCCGCGCTGCCCTGCGCGAAGCCGAGGTCGCCGTGTTCGAAGACCTGGGCCTCGCGGTGGCGGCATTGGCGCCTTATCTCTTGTGGTGCGAGGCGCGTGGCGCCAAGCGTATTGCAGCGGCGCCTGAACTGGCCAAGGCCGTGGTACCGGCGTTGCCATGCAACGAGGCCGACGCCCGCGAGTATGTCGCTGCCTTTGGCTTGCCGCAGGCGCGGGTCAGCGCCGCAGCCAGCGCGGACGAGGCCGTGGCGCAGGCGCGGGCGGCCGGGTACCCGGTGGCCTTGAAAGTCCTGAGCGCGGACATTGCGCACAAGACCGAAGCGGGCGGGGTCGCGCTGAACCTGGCCGATGATGAGGCCGTGCGCCGCGCCAGCGGCGAAGTGGCTCGGGCTGCCGCCGCGGCGCAGCCGCAGGCGCGCATAGACGGCGTGATGGTGCAGAAGATGGAACGCGGCGTGGTCGAGATCATTGTCGGCGCCACGCGTGATCCGGTCTTCGGCCCCGTATTGACCGTGGGTCTGGGCGGCGTGCTGACCGAGCTGTATCAGGACACCAGCCACCGCCTGCTGCCGGTGGACGAGGACATTGCGCTGCAGATGCTGCGCGAACTGAAGGCGTTCGCGCTGCTGGACGGCTACCGCGGAAAACCGCGGGCCGACGTGGCCGCGGCATGCCGAAGCATCGTGGCCGTGGGCAATGCGCTGCTCGCCGCGCCCGCGCATGTGGCGGAAATCGAAGTCAATCCCTTGCTGATCAAAGAGGAAGGACAGGGCGTTGCGGTGTTGGACGCGCTGATCCTGCCCGCAACCCCGTAGCGCCAAAGCGCGCAATGCAATCCCAGGAGGAGACAAGCATGATGAAGAGACTATTGGCCGGCGTTGCGCTGGCTTGCATCGGCGTCACGGGCACGTCCATGGCCCAGGACAACTACCCGAGCCGCCCGATACGCATCGTGGTGCCGTTCTCGCCAGGCGGCGCGACCGACATCATGAGCCGCCTGCTGGCGGAAAAGCTGAGCGGCAAGCTGGGCCAGCCCGTGATCGTAGAGAACAAGCCGGGCGGGGGCACCATGATTGCGTCCGACTACGTGTCGCGCGCCGAGCCCGACGGCTATACCTTGCTGATGGCGGCCTCGTCGCTGGGCATCGCGCCCAGCATCTATGCCAAGGTGAACTACGACCCCATCAAGGACTTTGCTCCCATCAGCCAGGTGGCCTCGGTAGTGCATGTGCTGGAGGTGCATCCGTCGGTGCCAGCCAAGAACGTGGGCGAGCTGATCGCCTACCTGAAGGCCAATCCGGGCAAGGTCAGCTACGGCTCCGTTGGCACGGGCAGCTCGACCCACTTGGAGGCAGAACTCTTTAACAGCATGGCGGGCGTGCAGATGACGCACATCCCCTACAAGGGTAGCGCCCCGGCGCTCAACGACCTGGTAGCGGGCCGCCTGCAGGTCATGTTCGACGCCTGGGCGTCATCCGGTCCCTTCGTCAAGGACGGCAAGCTGCGCGTGCTGGCGGTGACCACCGCCCAGCCCTCGGCTTCGGTGCCGGACCTGCCGACCGTGGCGGCTTCGGGCCTGCCAGGCTATTCGGCCATGCCCTGGCTGGGCCTGGTGGCCCCGGCGCGCACGCCACAACCCGTGGTGGACAAGATCTACAGCAACCTGGCGCAGATCCTGCAGCAGCCCGACGTCAAGGCGCAGTTCACGGGCCTGGGACTGGACATCATCGGCAGCGATCCCAAGACTTTCGCCGCCTTCATCCGCCAGGACGTGAGCACCTGGGCCAAGGTCGCGCGCGATTCGAACATCCGCCTGGAGTAGCAGCATGACGCAGTTGGAAAGCGACGCGCGGGAAGACCAGGCATTCCGCCTGGACCTGCGCGGCTGGCTGGAATCGGCCTACGCCCGTTTCGCGCAGGACTGGCCGGGCGGGGCCGATCCGCGCAACCTGGATTTCCGCCGCGCATGGGAAGACACCCTGTGTGCCAATGGCTGGTCCGGGCTGGGCTGGCCCAAGGAACATGGTGGCCGCGCTTTGCCTCTGTCGCGGCAGGCGGTGTTTCACGAAGAGCACGCGCGCTGTGGCGCGCCACTGGGCGTGAACCTGATCGGCCATGGCATCCTGGCGCCGACCTTGCTGCATTTCGGCACCGAGGCGCAGAAGCGCCGCTTCCTGCCGGGCATCCTGTCCAACCGCGAGGTATGGTGCCAGGGCTATTCGGAGCCGGGCGCGGGCTCCGACCTGGCGTCAGTGCGCACGCGGGCACAGCCAGCGCCGGGCGGCTATCGCTTGCACGGCCACAAGATCTGGACCTCGTTCGCCGACCGCGCCCAGTGGTGCTTCGTGCTGGCGCGCACCGATGCGCAGGCGCCCAAACATAAGGGTCTGAGCTTTCTGCTGGTCGACATGCGCAGTCCCGGCGTGCGGGTCGAACCCATCCGGCAGATCACGGGAGAGGCCGAATTCTGCGAGGTGTTTTTCGAGGACGTCTTCGTGCCGCAGGACGGGTTGCTGGGCGAGCCGAACCAGGGATGGAAGATCGCCATGGCCGCGGCCAGCTTCGAGCGCGGCACCTATTTCATCCCGCGGCTGGTTCGGTTCGCGCAGGAACTGAATCAGGTGCGCGAGCTGGCGCTGCGCGCCGACGCCTACGGCCACGTGCCTGCGTCTTCGGCCACGGTACGCCATCAATGGGCGCGGCTGGCGGCCGATAGCCACGTACTGGCCCTGAAGTCCCAGCGCGCGCTGGCCGGCGCGATGCGCGGCGATCCGCCAGGGCCCGAGGGCTCGTCCACCAAGATCCATTGGAGCGAAGCGCATCAACGCCTGCTGGAGCTGTCGCTGCAACTGCTGGGCGAGGACGCCTGCCTGGCGGATGGGGCGCCCGACGCCCGAACCGCCGAGTTGACGCACGCCTATCTGTGGTCGCGAGCCGAAACCATCCTGGCCGGCACGTCGGAAATTCAGCGCAACATCATCGCCGAGCAAATGCTCGGCCTGCCCAAGGCTTGAACCTCATGGATCTGCATCCGACCGAAGACCAGCGCATGCTGGAGGACGCGGCGCGGCGTTTTCTGGCCGATCGCCATCCGCTGGGCGTGGCTCGCGCCGCCGCCGGCAAACCCTTTGAAGCGCGCCTCGCGCAATGGCGGGAAATCGCCGGCCAGGGCTGGCCCGCCTTGCTCGCGCCGCCAGACCAGGACGGCCTGGGCCTGGGCATGCGCGAGGCCTGGATCGTGGCCGAAGCCGCCGGGCGGCACCTGCTGAGCCTGCCGCTGGCGGCCAACATGGTGCTGTTGCCAACCTTGTGCGCCGCAGGGGCGGCGGGACAGGCCGCGCAATGGGCCGGCGCCGTCATGGCGGGCGACGACTATTTTGCCGATGCCGCCATTCGTCCTGATGGATCGGCCTTCATTGAAGGCGCGGGCGCAGGCGTGCGGGCGCTGGCGGCGCATCGCGTGGGCGACGCCGTTGTGCGGCTGGAGCTGCATGCGCCCACGCCGGGCGCGGCGGGGCTGGATCCCACCATGCCGGTAGCGCGTGTTGTCCAGCCGGAGGTGTTGGATAGCGTCGACCTGGAGGTCGCGCCAGGAACCTGGGAACGGCTGCGCACGCGGCTGCGGCTGTTGCGCTCGGCGGAGTTGCTGGGCGCGTCGTCCTCCGCGCTGGACATGGCCGCCGTCCACGCGCGAGAGCGCCGGCAGTTCGATCGGGCCATCGGCGCCAACCAGGCGATCAAGCATCGCCTGGCCGAAGACTGGATGGCGCTGGACGACGCCCGGCTGGCGGGCGTAGCGGCGGTTGCCGCCCATGACGCCGGCGCTGCGTCGGCGGGCCGCGACAGCCTGTTTGCGCCCCTGCTGGCGGTCGAGGCCGGCAGGCGCGCCGCGCAGAACGCCATCCAGGTCCACGGGGCCCTGGGTGTCACCTGGGAGTGCGATGCGCATCTATACCTCAAGCGCGTGCTACGCCTGGCGGCTGCATTGCAGGCGGAGGTGTCGCGCGCGGAACTGCTTGAACGCATCTGGGAGGGCGGGGACGGGAGGAAGGCCGCCTGATCCAACATGGGGGGAAGCCTGACGCGGAGACGGCGTCCGACCTACAATCCCCGCCATGCATAAATCGAACTTTCCTTCCGAGCTGGATCAGCCCACCCTGTCCGAGGTGGACGGCGTCCGCTATCTGCACTTCAACACCGTATGGGTCCAGGGTGCGATGCGCATCAAGAACCCTTCGGAACTGGTGCTTGAATACACCGCCCAGATGATGGCCTGGCTGCTGTTCCTGGAACCGCCCAAGGACGAGCCGATCGGCATGCTGGGGCTGGGCGCGGGTTCGCTGGCGCGTTTTTGCGTAAAGCACACGCGCAGCCCCTTGCTGGCGGTGGAATGGAATCCGCGGGTAACGGCCGCCTGCCACATGTTCTTCCGCCTGCCGGGGTCCAACCGGCTCGACGTCGAGCACGCCGACGCCGGCGTCTGGGTGGCCGATCCGCTCAATGCCGGACACTGCCCGGTGCTGATGGTCGACCTGTACGACGCCTCGGCCGAGGGGCCGGTGCGCGACAGCGTAAAGTTCTACCGCGACTGCCGCCGCGTGCTGGGCGAGGTTGGCGTGCTGGCGGTGAACCTGTTCGGGCGTCATGAAAGCTTTGGCAAGAATATCGACAATCTGTCCAAGGCCTTCGACGACCGGATCGTGCTGCTGCCCGAGGTCGAGGCAGGCAATCAGATCGTGCTGGCGTTTTCCGGCCCGAGCCTGGCCATCACCCCAGCTGAACTGCTGGCCCGGGCCGAGGTGGTGGAGGCCCGGTACGGCCTGCCGGCGCGCCGCTGGGCCCGCTCGCTGACCCGCCACGCCGTGGACGGGGTGCTGCACTTCTGACGCGGACAGTCGGGCAGAAAGCCCGCGACGCGGGCGCAGCGTCAGGGCTTGTCCGCTTTTCATAGGGTAGCTACCGAGGCGGGAGGGGTTTTCTTTCCCCTCATCCGGTTCTATCATGGCCTTATTCATAATTATGAATTACGGCGCTGTTCAGGCCGCTGACCCATGACCCTACCCATCGTCCGGCAAGCCCTGTACCTGGAAGTCGCGGATCGCCTGCGTGGCATGATCCACGCGCGCTCCCTGCGCAATGGCGAATGGATCGACGAACTGCGCCTGGCGGGCGAGCTGGGCATATCCCGTACCCCCTTGCGCGAGGCGCTCAAGGTATTGGCCACCGAAGGCCTGGTACGCCTGGAGCCGCGCCGCGGCTGTTTCGTCAACGAACTCTCCGCGCAGGACCTGGAAGACATCTTCCCGTTGATGGCGATGCTGGAAGGGCGCTGCGCCTTCGAAGCCGCGCGCAAGGCCAGTGACGCGCAGTTGGCCGAGCTGGAACCGTTGCATGCCGCGCTGGCGGGTCACGCCAAGGCCGGCCGCATCGATGCCTATTACAAGACCAATTACTTGATCCACGAAGCGGTGCAGGCGCTGGCCGGCAACCAGTGGCTGTCGGACATGGTCGGCAACCTGCGCAAGGTGCTGAGCCTGTCGCGCCACCGCAGCCTGTCGCTGCCGGGTCGCATCCAGGAGTCCTGCGCCGAACACCTGGCCATTTTCGAAGCGCTGAAGGCGCGCGATAGCGATGCCGCGCAAGCGCTCGCGCATACCCATTTGATGCGGCAGCTGGAAGCGCTGCGCGCATTGAGCCAAGCGGACGCGGCCGATCCGGCGCCGTCCGACCCCATCGTCATCGAGGAGCCCGCCCATGTCCGCACCCGCCAATCTCGCACCCGCGCGCGGCGCACGCACGCCTGAGCCCGAGGCCGATGCCGTCGACGCGGTGGCCGCGGCCGAAAGCGCCAGCCTCATGTCCCGCCTGGGCAAGCTGTGGGAACGCGGCCGATTGCCCAGCGAATCCGAAGTCCGGCGCCTGTTCGAGGCGCGCCTGACCGACGTGGCCGCCAACAAACTGGCGCGCCGCTGGTGCGAGCAATACAGCGCCGCGGACGGCAAGGATCGCCGGCTGATGCTGACGGCGCTCGCGCAGGCGCGCGGCGGCTACGCGGGCGACGGCGGCGAGGGCGCGCGCCTGTTCAAGCGCTTCAACGCGCAACCGCAGGGCCTGCGGTTCCTGGTCGAATTGCGCGCTGACATGCTGCGTTGGCGCAAGCAGGTCGCGGGCATCCAGGCGCTGGACAAGGACCTCGAAGGCCTGCTGTCCGCCTGGTTTGACGTGGGCCTGCTGGAACTGCGGCCCCTGACCTGGGATTCGCCCGCGTCGCTGCTGGAAAAGCTGATTCTGTACGAAGCCGTCCACGAAATCACGTCCTGGGACGACCTGCGCCGCCGCGTTTCGCCGGACCGCCGCTGCTATGCCTATTTCCATCCGCAGATGCCGGGCGTGCCGCTGATCTTCGTGGAGGTGGCCTTCGCCAGCCAGATGGCCGATAACGTGCAGGTGCTGTTGGACAGCACGCTGCCGCCGCAGGATCTGGACAAGGCGCGCTGGGCCATCTTCTATTCCATTTCCAACACGCAGCCCGGCCTGAAGGGCATCAGCTTCGGCAACTTCCTGCTCAAGCGCGTGGTCGAGCAGCTGCTGCAAGAACTGCCCAAGCTGAAGTCCTTTGCCACGCTGTCGCCCATTCCGGGGTTTGCCGATTGGCTGGGCAAGCTGGACGCCGAGGCGGTGGAAGCCATCGTGCGCGAGGACAAGGTGCGCGCCAAGTCGCGCAAGCGCGAGGGCGTGCCCGACGGCCATCGTTGGGCAGCACGCCTGTCCAAGGCCGCTCAGGGCAAGGTTTCGGATGTGGTCAAGCGCGCGGGCCTGCGCCTGACGGCCAACTATCTGCAGTCCATGAAGAACGGCATGCCGGTGGATCCCGTGGCGCGCTTTCACCTGGGTAACGGCGCGCGCATCGAGCGTCTCAACTGGGCGGCCGATACCTCGTCCAAGGGGCTCAAACAGTCCTGCGGCATGATGGTGAACTACCTCTACGACCTCGACGAGCTGGACGACAACCTCGCTCGGCTGGGTGAGGGCAAACCCCAGGTCAGCCGTGGCGTGGGGCGCGTCGCATAAGTGCTTCATCGGCACCGCAACAACTAAATAAAAAAGAGGACAGGAGACATGACGGACAACGTGGCCGGCCGCGTGCTGCTGGAGCGTGAGGGCGATCTGGCATGGGTGACGCTATCGCACCCCGGCCGCCTGAATGCGATCACGGTGGGCATGTGGCGTGAACTGCGGGACGTGTTCGACGCCATTGCGCGGGACGGCGCCTTGCGTTGCGTGATCGTGCGGGGCGAGGGCGGCAATTTCGCCGCCGGCGCTGACATCCGCGAATTTCCCGCGCAACGCGCCGACGCTGCGGGGGTGCAGCATTACCACCGGGAAGTGCTGGCGCCCGCCTTGCGGGCAGTGGCCATGTGCCCGCATCCTGTCGTGGCGCAGATCGAGGGCGTCTGCGTGGGCGGCGGCCTGGAGATCGCCAGCCAGTGCGATCTGCGGATCGCCGGTGAGTCCGCGCGCTTTGGCGTGCCGATCAATCGCCTGGGCTTTCCCATGGCACCCGACGAGATGAGCGGACTGCTGGCCCTGGTCGGGCGCGCCGCCACGCTTGCCATATTGCTCGAAGGCCGTGTGTTCGGCGCGGCGGAAGCCCGCGAACTGGGCCTGCTGACCCGCGTCGTCCCCGACGATCAGGTAGCCATTGCCGCCCGGCGCAGCGCCGAGCGCATCGCGGCGGGCGCGCCGCTGGCGGCCCGCATCAACAAGCGCTTGTCGCGCAGGCTCGCCGCGGGGGGCGCCCTGACCGAAGACGAATACCAGGATTATTTCTCGTACGCCGACAGCCGGGACCACAAGGAGGGCGTGCGCGCTTTCCTGGCCGGCGTGGACCCTTCCTTTTCCGGAGACTAGACAAGGTGAGCAACGCAAATCTATATGCTGTCCTGCAAGGCGGCTTTCCCAAAGACCGCAGCAAAGTCGCGCTGGAAACGCCCGACCTGCAATACACCTGGGACGACATCGATCGCGCCACCGCGTGCCTGGCCAATCTGCTGACCTCACTGGACCTGCCGGCGGGGTCGCGCGTGGCGGTGCAGGTCGAGAAATCCCCGGAAGCCTTGTTGCTGTACCTGGCCACGCTGCGCGCCGGCCTGGTGTACCTGCCGTTGAATACCGCCTACCGCGAAGCGGAAATAGAGTACTTCCTGGGCAACGCCGAACCGGCCGTGGTGGTCTGCGCCAGCAAGAACCTGGACTGGGTGAAGCGCGCCGCCGACGCGGCCGGGACCGCGCACGTATACACGCTGGACGAGGACCGCAGCGGCACGCTGCTTGATGCCGCTGGCGGCCAGCCGCAGACCTTCAAGACCGTGGCGCGCCAGCCCGACGACCTTGCGGCCATCCTGTACACCTCCGGCACCACCGGGCGCAGCAAGGGGGCAATGCTCTCGCATGGCAATCTTGCCGCCAATGCCCGCGTGCTGCACGAATACTGGGGTTGGCGTTCGGATGACGTGCTGTTGCACATGCTGCCGATCTTCCACGTGCATGGTTTGTTCGTGGCCTCGCACGGCGCTTTGCTGGCTGGGGCCAGGATGATCTGGCTGCCGAAGCTGGATGTCGACCAGGCATTGCGCTATCTGCCGCGCAGCACGGTGATGATGGGCGTGCCGACCTACTACGTGCGCCTGTTGGCGGACCCGCGTTTCGACCGCAGCGTATGCGCCAATATGCGTCTGTTCATTTCTGGCTCCGCGCCGTTGCTGGCCGAGACCTTCTCGGATTTTCAGAGCCGCAGCGGCCATGCCATTCTTGAACGCTACGGCATGAGCGAGACGGTCATGCTGACGTCCAACCCCTATGACGCCAAGCTGGGCGAGCGCCTTGCAGGCACGGTGGGGCGGGCCTTGCCAGGCGTGCAGGTGCGGGTGGTGGACGATGCCGGCATCGCGCTCGCGCCGGGCGAGATCGGCAACGTTCAGGTGCGCGGACCGAACGTGTTCTCGGGCTATTGGCGCATGCCGGAAAAGACCCGCGAAGAGTTCACGGCGGACGGCTGGTTCAAGACGGGCGACGTGGGCCGCTGGGGCGGAGAATCCGCCGGGCGCGACGTGCCGGCCGACTACCTGTCCATCGTGGGCCGCAGCAAGGACTTGATCATTTCCGGCGGGTTCAACGTGTACCCCAAGGAAATCGAGACGCTGATCGACGATATGCCCGGCGTGGCCGAATCGGCGGTCATCGGCGTGCCGCATGCCGACTTCGGCGAGGCCGTGGTGGCCGTGGTGGTGCCCAAGGACGGCGCGTCGCTGGACGCGGCGGCCATGCAGGCTGAACTGAAATCGCGCATCGCCAATTTCAAGGTGCCCAAGCGCGTGCACATCATCGCTGAGTTACCCCGCAACACGATGGGCAAGGTGCAGAAGAACGTGCTGCGCGATACCTACGAGGCGCTTTGAGCCCGCGCTGGCGGCCGCCGCTTCCCTTGCCGGGGCGGCGTTCCCGCGACGCGCCGGCCAGCGTGCAACCCTATTTTTCAGGAGCCCATTCCCAGACAGTTCCACCCAAGTCCGAGCAGCTTCATTCAATAAGAAATTCAAGAGACGAGACGCAATAGAACCGCGCCGTCCCCATGCTGCAGCAAGAGGAGACAATATGAAATATCGCACCACTGCCGCGGCCGCGTTCGCCGTGGCCGCCCTGGGCTTCGGCGGCGCCGCCTCGGCGCAATGGCCTGAACGTCCAATCACGCTGATCGTCCCGTTCCCCGCGGGCGGCGGCACCGACACATTCGCCCGTCCATTGGCCCAGCAACTGACCACGCAACTGGGCCAGACCGTGGTCATCGACAACAAGGGCGGGGCGGGCGGAACCGTGGGCGCAGGCGTCGCGGCCAAGGCCAGGCCCGATGGCTACACCTTTTTCATGGGCGGTGCTCACCACGCGCTCGCCCCTTCGCTGTACAAAAACCTGAACTACGACATCCAGAAAGACTTCGTGCCGGTCGCGCTGGTGGCGCAGCCGCCGCAGGTCATCGTCATCAATTCGGCCAAGCTTCCGGTCAAGACCGTGCAGGAACTGATCGACTACGCCAAGAAACGCCCCGGGGAGATCAACTTCGGCACGGCGGGCAAGGGCAGCACGCACCATCTGGCCGGCGAGCTTTTCGCCATGCAGACCGGGATCAAGTTGGTGGATGTGCCCTACCAGGGCGCGGGGCCCATGCTATCGGCCCTGATCGGCGGGCAGGTGGACCTGGCGTTCGACGGCCTGGGCTCTTCGGCCGGCCACATCCGCGCGGGCTCGATCAAGCCGCTGGCCGTGGCCGCCCCGGAACGTTCGCCGTCGCTGCCGGACGTTCCCACCGCCGCGGAGGCGGGCGTGCCGAACTACGTGGTGTCGACCTGGTACGCGATCTGGGCGCCCGCCGGCACGCCGAAAGAGGCCGTGGACAAGATGAGCGCCGAGATCACCAAGGCCTTGAACGCGCCGAAAATCAAGGAAACCTGGACCGGCAACGGTTCGGCCGTACCGACATTGACGGGCGCCGAGTTCGGCAAATTCGTCGACAGCGAAGTCGACCGCTGGGCCAAAGTGGTGAAGGACTCGGGCGTCAAGCTGGATTGATCGCCGAGAGCCGGGCGCGCGCCGGGTGGCGCGCGCCGCCCGTCAGCGCCATTCGCTGGCCAGGCTGAGCTTGGCCAGTTGATCGTGGGTCAGCGTCAGGCTGGCCGCCTTGACCAGTTCGTCCAGCTGTTCCAGCGACGTCGCGCTGACGATGGGCGACGTGATGCCGGGTTGCGCGATCTGCCAGGCCAGCGCGGCCTGCGCGGGCGTGCAGCCCGCATCCTCGGCGACTTCGTCCAGCGCTTTCAGGATGCGGTAGCCGCGATCATTGAGATAGGTCTCAACGATTTTCCGGCCGCGCGGGCTCTTGCCGACGTCGGCCGGACTGCGGTATTTGCCGCTGAGGAAGCCACTGGCCAGCGCGTAATAATTGATCGTGCCCATCTGCTGCGTTTTCACCAGGCTTTGCAGGCCGGCTCCGAAAGGTTCGCGGCGGTACAGGTTGTATTCGGGCTGGATGCTCTCGTAGCGTGGCAGGCTGTGCCGTTCGCTGGCGATCAAGGCCTCGGACAGCCGTACCGCTGTGTAGTTGGACGCCCCGATGGCGCGCACCTTGCCTGACTCGATGTGCTTGGCGTATTCGGCCAGGGTGTCGGTCAGGGGCGTGTCCGGATCGTCCTGGTGCGATTGGTACAGGTCGATATGGTCCGTCTGCAGCCGGGCCAGCGAGGCTTCCAGCGAGCGCCGGATGTAGGCGGGCGCCAGGCCCTTGGCTTCCGGTCCCATTTCCATGCCGACTTTGGTGGCGATCAGCACCTGGTCGCGCTTGCCGGAACGCTTGAGCCATTTGCCGATCAGGGTTTCGGATTCGCCGCCCTGGTTGCCCGGGACCCAGCGGGAATACACGTCGGCGGTGTCGATGAAGTTCAGTCCGGCATCCACCAGCGCGTCCAGCAGCGAATAGGTGCCGGCTTCGTCGACGGTCCAGCCGAAGACGTTGCCGCCGAAGGTGAGGGGAGGAATCTGCAGGCCGGAACGGCCCAATGCGCGTTTGATCATGGTGAGGCCTCTGGATGTTGCGGTCGTGGTGCATGCTGTTGCGGCATGCACCATTTCAGGGATTCCCCCCAAACGTTTTGGGGTGGCGGCAAGTTAGACTATACGGCTTTACGGCTGGCCCGGCCGGCGGGGAGCCGCCGGCGGCGCCGTAATAATGAGCAAATACAAGGGTTCAAGGAGCTTACCTATGCTGATCGGAAAAAAACATTTTCTGACGGTTGGCGCCATGGCGCTGGCGATGGCTATCGCCGCGCCAGTGGCCGCGCAGCAGAAGTCGGTGGCGGTCACCGCCATCGTCGAGCATCCGGCGCTGGACGCCGTGCGTGACGGGGTGCAGGACGCCCTCAAGCAGGCCGGCTACGAGCCGGGCAAGAACCTGAAGTGGCAATACCAGAGCGCCCAAGGCAACAATGGCACGGCCGCCCAGATCGCCCGCAAGTTCGTCGGCGACAAGCCGGACGCCATCGTTGCGATCGCTACGCCGTCGGCCCAGGCCGTCGTCGCGGCCACCAAGGACGTGCCGGTGGTGTATTCCGCCGTGACCGATCCGGTCGCCGCTCAATTGGTCGCCAGCATGGACGCCTCGGGCACCAACGTGACCGGTGTGTCGGATCTGCTGGCCCTGGACAAGCAGGTCGAACTGATCAAGAAAATCGTCCCCAACGCCAAGCGCGTGGGCATCGTCTACAACCCGGGCGAAGCCAACTCGGTCGTGGTGGTGAAGAAACTGCAGGAAATCCTGCCCAAGTCGGGCATGAGCCTGGTCGAAGCGGCCGCGCCGCGCTCGGTGGACGTGGCTTCCGCCGCGCGCAGCCTGATCGGCAAGGTCGACGTCATCTACACCAACACGGACAACAACGTCGTGTCGGCCTACGAGTCGCTGGTCAAGGTCGGCAACGACGCCAAGATCCCGCTGATCGCATCCGACACCGACAGCGTCAAGCGCGGCGGCATCGCCGCCCTGGGCATCAACTACCGCGACCTGGGCGTGCAGACGGGCAAGGTGGTGGTGCGCATCCTCAAGGGCGAGAAGCCCGGCGCCATCCCCTCGGAAACGATTTCCAAGCTTGAGCTCTACGTGAATCCGGGCGCCGCCGCCAAGCAGGGCGTCACGCTGTCCGACGCGATCATCAAGTCGGCCGCGGTGGTCGTGAAGTAAACGTCAGCCGTTCCCGCCCCGCCATGCCTACCCGGCGTGAGCGGGGCTAGTTTTATCTTTTCGGTGTCTTGCCTTACCCCATGGTCTTCAGGGCGGCAGCATTCACGAGATGCTCGCGGCCCGGCGCATTGTGCTGGTCTTGAATGGCCAGGCGGCCCGCCTTCCGGCGCTGAGCCCGCCCGGCGTTTTTGCTCCCTGAATGGTCCTGCAGACTCCTGCTGGCGGCCTCGCCGCCCGGCACGGGAACGCTTTGGCAGGAAACGAGAGAAAATCGCGAACCGGGAAACGTTTCTTGCGAAAGCTGGGGTAAAACTGACCCCGAAACGCAAGATATCCGACGTTTCAACTCTTTAATATGCTCGTTTCTTACCTGATTGGATTTGACCCATGTCATTGTTCTCGTTGTTAGGCGCGTTGGAGATCGGCCTGATCTTCAGCCTGGTGGCTCTGGGCGTGTACATCTCATTCCGCCTGCTGCGCTTCCCGGACCTGACCGTTGACGGCAGCTTTCCGTTGGGCGGTGCGGTCTGTGCCACGCTGATCGCTTCGGGCTCCGATCCCTTCCTGGCCACGGTCATTGCCACGCTCGCCGGCGCGCTCGCCGGACTGGTCACCGGCTGGCTGAACGTCAAGCTGAAGATCATGGACCTGCTGGCCAGTATCCTGATGATGATCGCGCTGTATTCGGTCAACCTGCGCATCATGGGCAAGCCCAACGTCCCGCTTATCACCGAGCCCACCGTATTCACCATCCTGCAGCCGGAATGGCTGTCGGACTATGTCGCCCGTCCGCTGATCCTGGTCGTGATCGTGCTGCTGGCCAAGCTGGCGCTGGACTGGTTCTTTGCCACGCAGACGGGTCTGGCCGTGCGTGCCACCGGGTCCAATGGCCGCATGGCTCGCGCGCAGGGCGTCAATACCGGCCGCATGATCCTGGGCGGCATGGCCCTGTCCAATGCGCTGGTCGGCCTGGCGGGCGCGCTGTTCGCCCAGACCCAGGGCGGCTCGGACATTTCCATGGGCATCGGCACCATTGTGATCGGTCTGGCGGCCGTGATCGTCGGCGAAAGCATCCTGCCGTCGCGCAAGCTGGTGCTGGCCACCCTGGCAGTCATCATTGGCGCCATCGTCTACCGCTTCTTCATCGCGCTGGCGTTGAACAGCGATTTCATCGGCCTGAAGGCGCAAGACCTGAATCTCGTCACCGCGGTGCTGGTTACGTTCGCCCTGGTCATTCCCATGCTCAAGCGCCGTCTCTTCGGCAAGAAAAAATGAGGCCGACCCCCGAAGCGCCTGCCGCGCTTTCCCCTCAGGCGGGCCCCCCTCAGGCGGGCCCCCCTCAAGGTGGCGCCGTGCGCGGACCGGCAAAGCCGGCTTCGCGGCGGCCCCGATCGGACTGCATGGAGTTCATGCAGCCTGTGTGCTGCGATTGTGCAATGGAGTGCTGAATATGTTGTCCGCAAAAGATCTCAAGATTACGTTCAACGCGGGTACGCCCATCGAGACCCGCGCCCTGCGCGGCTTGTCCCTGGAGATCCCTTCGGGCCAGTTCGTGACCGTCATCGGCTCCAACGGCGCGGGCAAGTCCACGTTCCTGAACGCGGTGTCCGGCGACCTGCCTGTCGATTCCGGCCGCATCGACATCAATGGCGTGGACGTCACGCGCCAGCCGGTGTGGGCGCGCGCGGGCCGTGTGGCGCGCGTGTTCCAGGACCCCATGGCCGGCACCTGCGAAGACCTCACCATCGAAGAGAACATGGCGCTGGCGCAGATGCGCGGCGCGCGCCGCGGTTACAGCCGCGCGGTAAAGGCGTCGATGCGCGATGGCTTCCGCGAACGCCTGGCCACGCTGGGACTCGGGCTGGAGAATCGTCTCACCGACCGTATCGGCCTGTTGTCGGGCGGCCAGCGCCAGGCGGTCAGCCTGCTGATGGCGGCCTTGCAGCCTTCGCGCATCCTGCTGCTGGACGAGCACACCGCGGCGCTGGACCCGCGCACGGCGGACTTCGTGCTGCAACTGACCGCGCGCATCGTCGCTGAAAGCCAGCTGACCACGATGATGGTGACGCACAGCATGCGGCAGGCGTTGGATGTGGGCGATCGCACCGTGATGCTGCACCAGGGGCAGGTGGTGCTGGACGTGTCCGGCGATGAACGCCGCGGCATGGACGTGCCGGACCTGCTCGCCATGTTTGAACGCGTGCGCGGCGAGAAACTTTCGGACGACGCTTTGCTGCTGGGCTGAACGGCGGCAACGGGCGGCGGACGCCGGGTTCGGCCGCCCGACGCGTCAAAGGTAGCGGCCGGGGCGGAACGCCTCGTGCCGCGCAGCCGCGCCGTCGCACATGAGTTCACCCAGCACCCTTGCCGTGCCGGGCGCGGTGCTGAACCCGATATGCTGATGGCCCAACGCCAGCCACAGGCCAGGGTGGCGCGGCGCCTCGCCTATCATCGGGCGGCTGTCGGGCAGCGTGGGACGCCGTCCCAGCCACGCCTCGGGATCCAGCCGCCGATCCAAGGGGAAAGCCTCGCGGGCGCGCGCTTCGGCCAACTCCAGCTGCAACGGACGGGCGGGCGCCTCGCAAGCGTCCAGCTCTACGCCAGTGGTCAGGCGCAGTCCTCGCGCCATGGGAGACAGCACGTAGCCGCCGCCGGTGTCATAGACCGGGCGCGCCAGGCTGGCGCCTTCCACGCCGCTGTAATGCATGTGATATCCGCGTTCGAAGGCCATGGGCAGGTCGATGCCCGTTGTTTTCAGCAAGGCTTTCGACCACGGGCCCAGCGCCACCACCAGCCTGTCCGCTTCCAACGATTCGGATGCTTGCGTGCCCTGCACGATCCAGCGTTGGCCGTCACGGCGGATGGCGCTTGCGGTCATGCGCTTGAACGCGCCGCCCGAGCGGCGGAACAGGGCAGCGTAGGCGGCGACGACTTCGTGGGGATCGTCGACGGAGTACGAGCCCTGGATCCACAGGGCGCGGTGAAAGATCGGCGCGAGGGCGGGTTCGAGTTCCGCCAGCTCCGCGGGGGCAAGCACCTGGGTCGGCACCTGGTACCGGGCAAAGGTCTTGCGGGACAGTTCGCCGCTGTTCCAGCCTTGTTCGGAGCGGTAGAGGAATATCCAGCCTGTATCGCGCAGCCGGTGCGCGGCGCCGGCTGCATCCAACAGCCGCAGATGCTCGGGCGCGGACAGCCGGATCAGTCCGTCCAACGCCTCCACGGTTTGCCTGAACACCGAGGGCCGGGCGCTGAGCAGGAAGCGCGCTGCCCAGCCGAGGTTGCGCGCCAGGTAGTTCAGCTTGTAGCGGAACTGCACGGTGTCGTTCTTCAGCAGCCGGGGCAACTGGGCCCACAGGCCCGGATGGTTGAACGGCATCAGCGAACTGCGGGCTATCACGCCCGCGTTGCCGAGCGAAGTTTCCAGGCCTGGATCCTGCCGGTCGACCAGCGTGACCGACATGCCTCTGCGTTGCAATTCCAGCGCGCAGCAAACGCCCACGATGCCCGCGCCAAGGACAATGACTTGATTTCCCATGTGTTTTTATCTGAGTCCGGTCTGGATGAGCCGTGATGCCGGCTGGCTCGCCGGATTGTATTGCAGGGCTGCCGGGCGCGGATCTCAGGCCGGGGGCTTCTGGCCCAGTATCCGGCCGGCCGCGACCACGCCCCACCACGAGGCTTCCTCGAACACGGAGTAACCGGAGAGGTCGGCGTGCGCGAACAGCACCGGGCCGTCCACGTCGCGCAGGGCCGTCAAGCCGGGATTGGACAGATAGCCGCATAGTGGCGACGCCATGGCGTGGCCGCGCACCGTGATTTCCAGCTGGCGCGCGTGGCGCCAGAATTCCTCGCCATAGGCGGCGACCAGGTCGGATGCGGCTTCGGTCCGCAACTCCTGCGGACTGGCGCGAGCGAGCCACTCGCGCGCAGCCTGGGGCGCCTGTCCGCTGAGCGCATGGTAGGCCGTGAAGACGCTGCGCGGGGAGCGCGCCACGCGCAGCAACTGATGGGTGGAGACGACATAGCCCAGCGCCTTTCCCTGGTAGACCACGTTGTCCCAGGACAGCGGTTCTCCCGGCGCTTCGGCGGGGTAGCCGTCCATCACGAAGTTCGACACCATCCAGGGCGCGTGCGGCGGCGCGTGCACCGCCGGATCGTAGCCATAGCCGCGGATGTCGGGCAGGATGCGCTGGGCGACGAACAGGGGCATCGCGCACACGGCGCGGCGCGCCTGCACCGTATAGGCGGCGGGTTCGGCGGATAGGGCCAGGCAGGTGACCAGCGGTCCGGCCGGCGTCTCCTGCAAACGCACTACGGTGCCGGGGGCCAGCCAGTTGGCATGTCCGAGCTTGCTCGTGATGGCCTCGCGCATGCGCTGCAGCAGCGTGGACAGGCCGCTTGGCCAGGTCAGCACGGCGCCTTCGCCTGCGTTGGCGGCGTGGCCGTCGCGGCTGGCGAAGTAGTGCAGGCCGGCCCAGGCCGAGACCACGTCGTACTGCGCGCCATAGTCGTCGCGGCAGCAGTAGTTCAAGTACCAGTGCAGGGCGGGCGAGGTGTAGCCCTCGCGTTCCAGCCATTGCTTGAACGTGATGGCATCCAGTGCGCGCCAGGCCGGGTCCCGCGACGAAAGCGTGAGCGGAATGCAGAAGACCTTGCGGCCGTCACTGCCGGTCTGCGTGTGCAGGCGCCCGACCAACGCAAGAAACTTGCGGTGCTGGGCCAGGTCTTCTTCGGGCAGTCCGCTCATGGGCAGCAGGTTTTCCTCCCATTGCCCGCCGCGCAGCAGGCGTTCCTGGGGGGAGTGCGCCAGCGCGGACTCGTCGTAGTAAGGACGGGCCTCGTTTGCGCCGCGCTCGATGATGCCGAAGTCGGCCAGCATTTCACGCACATGCGTAGACGCCAGCGAAGGCAACGGCAGATAGTGCGCGCCCAGGGGATAGTCCAGGCCGTCGCGTTGACCCGCGGCGGCATTGCCTGCGAGTTCCGGGCCCTGGACCACCAGAAAGTCCGTATGGCCTTCGCGCGCCAGTTTCCAGGCGCAGGACAGGCCGGCCACGCCCGAGCCCAGTATCACGATCTCATGCTTGTAGCTGGCCGAGGGCTGCGGCCAGGACGCGCCGTCGCGCAGGGCGTGGCCTGCCCGCATGCCGGGGTAATGGACTTCCGGCGTGGTCTCGACGATGCGTGACCGGTAGTATCCGGCGGTGCCGGCGACCGCGGCCGTGGCCGCGCCCAAGAGGAAGCTGCGGCGCCGCATCAACGGATGACCTTGCGCCAGTCCTCGTCGAAATAGCGCACGAGCGATTGCTCGTTCAAGCGGTTCGGAGGCATTGCCAGCGCGGGCATGTCGGCCGGGAAATGGAACAGTTCGCGCGTGGTGACTGGATCCAGGTATCGCGTGGGCACGGTGATCCTGGCAGGCAGTTCATAGTCGCGGCGCTTGCCGGCCAGGATGAAGCCCCAGTCGCCGAACGAAGGCACGTACGTGTGGTACGGCCAGGTATTCAGGCCGGCTTCTTTGAGCGTAGCGTCCACGCTCCAGAATGAGCGCGGCGCAAAATAAGGCGAGGTGGATTGCACCACCATGTAGCCGTTTTCGGCCAGGTGGCGCGCCATCAGGTGATAGACCGGCACCGAGTAAAGGCGGCCCAGGCCGAAGTTGGATGGATCGGGAAAATCCACCACGATGTAGTCATAGACCTCGGCATGGGTCTCCAGCCAGCGTCCGGCGTCGTCGTTGACGACCTTGACCCGGGGATCCTTCAGGGATCCCTGGTTCAGCGCGACCAAGGGGGCGGAGCGCGAGAACAGCCCCGTCATGGCGGGGTCCAGATCCACCAGCGTGACATGCTCGATATTCTTGTATTTGAGGATTTCGCGCACGGCCAGGCCGTCGCCGCCGCCCAACACCAGCACGTTGCGCGCCCAGGGCAGGGCTTGCAGGCCCGGATGCACCAGGGCTTCGTGATAACGGTGTTCGTCGCGTGACGAGAACTGCAGGTTCCCGTTGATGTACAGGCGCAGATCATCGTGCCAGCGCGTGACCACCAGGCGTTGGTACTGTGTGGTTTCCGCATGCACGACGTCATCACCGTACAGGCCTTTTTCGGCCCACGCCGTCATGCTTCCCGAGTAGATGAAGCCCATCCCCAGCAGCCCGATCACCACGCTGGCGCGCACGGCTTTTTCGCCGGGCCGGCTGACCTCGGCGCGGAACAGCCAGGTCGTCCATAGCGCGACGCTGGCGTTGAGGATGCCGAACAGGAAGCTGGTGCGCAGCAGCCCGAGCTTGGGCGCAAGCAGCAGGGGAAACACGAGCGACACGGCCAGCGCGCCCAGGTAGTCGAAGGTCAGCACGCGGCTGACGATTTCACGGAACTCGGTCTTGCGCTGATTGAATACCCGCATCACCAGCGGGATCTCCATGCCGACCATCAGGCCGATGATGAAGACCCCGACATACAGGGCGGCGCGAAACGGAGCCGACAACCACGCGAACACAAGGAACAACACCGCCGCGGAGACGCCGCCCAGCAAGGCGACCAGGAGCTCGACGTCGATGAACCGATTCAAAACGTCTTCGTCTCTTACATATTTTGACAACCACGAGCCTATGCCCATGGCGAACAGATAGCAGCCGATGACGGAAGAGAACTGCAGTATCGAATCCCCCAGCAAATAGCTGGCCAGCGCGCTGCTGATGAGCTCATAGCCCAAACCGCAGGAGGCGACGATCAATACCGAAAGGATGAGAACGCGGTCGCGCATGAGGTGTCCGACACGAAAAATGCGTTCGCAGTATATCGAACGCGCCGTATATACTGCGCGCAATTGGGAGGCTGGCAATGGGAGAATCAATGCATCCGGCGGTGACCTATCTGATCTATATCGCCTCGGCGCTCGTCATGCTGGGGATCTTCACCTTGGTCTATACCGCGGTCACGCGCTACAAGGAATTCGAGCTGATCCGGGAAGGCAACATCGCCGCCGTGCTGTCCTATGGCGGCGCCCTGGTGGGCTTCAGCTTTACCCTGTGTTCCAGCATTGCCATACACGCCAGCTACGCCATGTTCCTGCTGTGGGGCCTGGCCGCCATGGTGGTCCAGATCGTTGTGTACGTGGGCGTGTCCCAGGCCGTGCGCGGCATGAACGAGGCCATCGAAGAAAACAACATCGCCATGGGCGGACTGATCGGCTCGATTTCGATCGCCGCCGGCATTGTCAACGCGGCCTGCCTGACCTGACCCCGGCGGCGCGCCGAACCCGATCTGACAGGAGGACTTCTCATGAGTCTCGGTTCATTCATCCGCAAGCAGTTCATCGACATCCTGCAATGGAACGAGGACCGCGATGGCGTGCTCGCCTGGCGCCATCCCATGCAGGATTTTGAAATCCAGTACGGTGCCAGCCTGACCGTGCGTGAATCGCAGATGGCGGTGTTCGTCAACGAAGGCAAGGTGGCCGATGTGTTCGGCCCCGGCATGTACAAGCTGACCACGCAGACGCTGCCGATCCTGACCTATCTGAAGAACTGGGACAAGCTCTTCGAGTCCCCCTTCAAGTCGGACGTCATCTTCTTCAGCACGCGCCTGCAGCTGGGCCGGCGCTGGGGCACGGCTCAGCCGGTAACGCTGCGGGACAGCGAATTCGGCATGGTGCGCCTGCGCGCCTTCGGCGTGTATTCCTATCAAATCTCCGATCCCGCCAAGTTTTACCGCGAGGTCAGCGGCACGCGGGACGAATACACCGTCGACGACCTGGAGGCGCAACTGCGCAACATGGTGGTCGCCGCGATGACGACGGCGTTGGGCGGCTCCAAGGTGCCGTTCCTGGACATGGCCGGCAATCAGGGGCTGATGTCGCAGAGCATCGCCGAGCAACTGGCGCCGGTATTCGACCGCTATGGCGTCAAGCTGGACAACTTCACGGTCGAGAATGTTTCCCTGCCCGAAGAGCTGCAGAAGGCGCTGGACACGCGTATCTCGATGGGCATGGCGGGCGACCTGGGCAAGTTCACCCAGTACCAGACCGCCACCGCGATACCGATGGCGGCGCAGAACGAGGGGGGCATCGCCGGCATCGGCGCGGGCCTGGCGGCCGGCGCGGCGCTGGGCCAGACCATGGCCGCGGGTTTGGCCGGCGCGCAAGGGCAGGCACAGCCCCAGGGCACGCAACAGCCCGCGCAAGCGGCCCCCGCCGCCGCGGGCGGCGATCCGGTGCAGCGGCTGCAGCAGCTCAAGGACCTGCTGGACAAGGGCCTGATCACGGCCGCGGACTACGATTCGGCCAAGGCCGAAGTGCTGAAGAAACTCACCAGCTAAGGCTCCATGCAGCAGGTTCTGTGTCCGCAGTGCGGCGCCCCAGTCAAGTTCACGTCCGCGGCATCCGTCATGGCGGTCTGCGGCGCCTGCCGCAGCACCTTGCTGAAGGACGCCGAGTCGGTCAAGCGCATCGGCGAGGCCGCCGAAGTCCTGGAAGACTATTCGCCCCTCTGCCTGGGCGCGGCCGGTACCCATGACGGCAAGCGGTTCGACGTGATCGGCCGCATCCAGCTGCGTTACGAAGACGGCTTCTGGAACGAGTGGTACCTGTGGTTCGAGGACGGGTCCGACGGCTGGCTGTCCGATGCGTCGGGCCAGTACGCCGTGACCCGGCGGCGCAAGGTCAAGTCCACGCAGGGCATGCCGGCGTTCGACGACATTGCGCCCGGGGATGACCTGAAGCTGGACGGGCAGCGCTTCACGGCGGCCGACGTGCGGGCCTGCCAGGCGGGCGGCACCGAGGGCGAGCTGCCGTTCGTGCCGGGCGACGGCTGGCTGGCCAAGGTGGCGGATTACCGCAGCCTGGATGCCTTCCTGACACTGGACTTCTCCGACGGGCCCGAGCCCGAGCTGTACATCGGCAAGGCGTTCGACCTGGCCGCCATGCAGGCCGCCTCGCTGCGGACCAACGAGCAGGTCGAAGAGACCGCCGGCCGTTTCCGCGGCCAGATCAAGGCGCTGGACTGCCCGAACTGCGGCGGGCCCATCAGCTTCGTGGCCGCCATGGCCACGCAGGTGGTCTGCCCTTCGTGCTCCGCCACGGTCGACTGCTCGGGGCCCACGGCCGAAGTCATCGAGAAGGCCCGCAAAGTCAAGGCCATCAAGACCACGCTGTCGCTGGGCGCGGTGGCCAAGATCGACGGGGCATCCTACACGCTCATCGGTCTGATGAAATGTGCCGATCCGGATCCCGAGGAGCCGTCGGACTGGATCGAATACCTGTTGTTCAACCCTGCGAAGGGCTTCATCTGGCTGGTCGAAACGGACGAGGGTTGGGAGCGTGTGCAGGTATGCGATACCTGGCCCAGCCATAACAATGCCAGCAGCGTGCGCTGGCGTTCCAAGCTCTACCAGAAACTGTACGACTACACCTCGCGCGTGGAGCTGGCGCTGGGCGCCTTCAACTGGCGCGTCAAGGTGGGCGACAGCACCAAGATCACGGATTACAAGGCCGGCAATCTCAAGCTGACCCGCGAACTGAGCGAGTCCGAATTGGGCTGGTCGGCTGCCGGACCCGTGGCGCCGGCGCAGCTGGCCGAATGGTTCGGTGATCCCGAACTCGCCAAACAGAAGGCCATGCCGCGCAGCGCCCAGAGCGGCGGGTATCGCAAGTTCGCCTGGACGGCCATGATCGTGCTGGCCTTCCTGAACATCGACACCATATTCAGCGGAGGCTTCGTCCCGATCCTGATCGGCCTGGCGTTCCTCTGGATTCCGGCGGCGCTGGCGGACAAACTATCCAGCAAGGACGAATAACAAGATGGGCAAGCTCCTGTACACCGTCTACGCCATCGTGGTGGTGATCTTCGCGACCGGGTTCAGTACGCCGGGCGCTCGCATGTCCAGCGGCGGCGGCTCCAGCAGCAGTTGGGGCAGCAGCTCGTCCGGCGGTTCCGGCTGGTCTTCGGGCGGATCGCACAAGTGACTTTGCATGCCACTCCCGGCCGTCATGTGCTGGCCGATTTCCGTGGCGTGCCGCCGGATCTCCTGACCGATGCCCAAGCGCTGGAGCGCGACCTGATCGCCGCGGCGGAGGCGGCGGGAGCCCGCGTGCTGAGCGCGCACTTCCATCATTTCGGCGACGGCGCGGGCGTGACGGGCGTAGTCCTGCTCAGCGAATCCCACATCAGCGTCCACACCTGGCCCGAGCACCGGTTCGCGGCGCTCGATATCTTCATGTGCGGGTCGGCCCGGCCCGAACTGGCGCTGGAACACCTGCGTGCGCGCCTGACGCCCGAAACGGTACGCGAGACCACGGTAGCGCGCGGCTGAGGCCGGCGTCCGCCCCTTCTTGATTTTGCTCAACGCCCCTCGGGAGCAAAATTGACGAGCGTTATATACCTAGATATATTTCGTCACCGACTTAGCGATTTCCCTGGGAGAAAATCATGTTCCGCAAACGTCCGATCGTGGCGCTGTCCCTGGCGCTGGCCGCCACGTGGGGCGCCAATGCCTGCGCCGGCGACCTGGTCGTGTCGGCCGCCGCCAGCCTGACCAATGCATTCAAGGAAGTCGCTCAGGGCTACGAAAAAGAGCACGCCGGCACTAAAGTCATCCTGAATTTCGGCGCATCCGACGTGCTGTTGCAGCAGATCGTCAAGGGCGCGCCGGCCGACGTGTTCGCCTCGGCAGACCAGAAGGCCATGGACAAGGCGATCGAGGAAAAGGCCGTCAAGCCGGCCTCCCGCGTGGACTTCGCCGCCAATCAGGTAGTGTTGATCGTCCCGGCCGACAGCAAGGCCAACATCACCACGCTGAAGGACCTGACCCGCGACGACGTCAAGCGTGTCGCCTATGGCAACCCGGCATCGGTGCCGGTGGGCCGCTATACGCAGGGCGCGCTGGAAGCCGCCGGCCTGTGGAGCGCAGTGCAGGCCAAGAGCGTGCTGGCCCAGAACGTGCGCCAGAGCCTGGACTACGTGGCTCGCGGCGAGGTCGACGCGGGCTTCGTGTTCGCGACCGATGCAGCCGTCATGGCGGACAAGGTCAAGATCGCGGTGCGCGTGCCTTCGCAGACCCCGGTTACCTATCCCATCGCCGTCACGACTCGCGAGGCCGCCGCCAAGGAAGCGGAAAGTTTCGTTGCCTATGTGCTGTCCCCCGCGGGGCAGGCGATACTGTCGCGCTACGGCTTCCAGAAGCCCTGATACCTGTTGAATCGTAGGCATTGATGAGTGATCCGGTTTGGGTTCCGCTGCTGCTTTCCCTGAAAGTGGCAGGCTGGGCAACGCTGTTGGCAACCGTGGCCGGCACGGCCGCGGCCTATGGCCTGTCGCGCTGGCGCTGGCCGGGGCGGGACCTGCTGGACGCGCTGCTCACCTTGCCGCTGGTGCTGCCGCCCACAGTGCTTGGCTACTACCTGCTGGTGCTGCTGGGACGCCGCGGCATTATTGGCGAGACCCTGGCGGGCTGGGGCATCGAACTGGTCTTCACCTGGCAAGGGGCGGTGATCGCGGCTTCCGTGGTGGCTTTTCCCCTGGTGTTCAAATCGGCGCGCGCCGCTTTCGAGAACGTCGATAGCCAACTGGAGAGCGCGGCGCGCGTGCTGGGCGTATGCGAAGCAGGGGTGTTCTTTCGCGTTACCTTGCCGCTGGCCGCCCGCGGCATCGCGGCGGGCGTGTTGCTGGCATTCGCGCGCGCGCTGGGCGAATTCGGCGCCACGCTGATGATTGCCGGCAATCTGCCGGGGCGCACGCAGACCCTGTCCGTCGCCATCTACGAGGCAGTGCAGGCGGGCGACGATGCCACGGCCAATATGCTGGTGATGGTGACTTCGGTGACCTGCGTGGTGGTCTTGCTGCTGGCCGGCAAACTGGTGCCTGTGAGTAGCGGCCGCCGCAACGGGAGCGCCCTATGAGCGTCAGCCTTCAGGTGCGCAAACAGATGGTGTCGGGCGACCGCCGTTTTACGCTGGACGTTGCGTTCGATTCGTCGGCCAAGCGCATTGCGTTGTTCGGTCCTTCCGGGGCGGGCAAGAGCCTGACGCTGCGGGCCGTGGCGGGCCTGTTGCGTCCGGATGCGGGCCGCATCGAAATCAATGGCCGCGTGCTGTTCGATTCGGATGCCAGCGTCAACCTGCCCGCGCAGTCGCGCCGCGTCGCCTATCTGTTCCAGGACTATGCCCTGTTTCCCCACCTGACCGTCGCGCAGAACATCGCCTTCGGGCTGCGGCGGGGCTGGCGCAATCCGCCGAGGCGCGAAGTCGGGCCGGAGGCGCAGCGCTGGGTCGATGCGTTCGAGCTGGGTTCTATCGTGGGCAGCTACCCCAGTGAAATCTCGGGTGGACAGAAGCAGCGGGTGGCGTTGGCGCGAGCGCTGATGCTGCGCCCGGACATCCTGCTGCTCGATGAACCCTTTTCCGCGCTGGATTCGCAGTTGCGGGGGAAGATGCGCTTGGAACTGGCCGCCTTGCAGCGTCAGCTGGACGTGCCGATGCTATTGATCACGCACGACCCGGCTGACGTCGATGCGCTGGCCGACGCAGTGTTCGAGGTGCGCGAGGGCAGGGTGCGCCGCCACGACGACGACGTGGGCGTTTGAGGGCTAAGTCGAGGCATCAGTCCAGCACGCCCAGAATGACGCTCGATGCCTTGAAGATCGCCACGGCGTCGGCGCCTGCGTCCAGCCCCAGATCCTGCGCGCTTTCGTTGGTGACGATGGCTGCCAGCGTCACGCCGCCTTCCAGGCCGATCAGGATTTCGCTGTTGACGGCGCCCGGGCGCAATGCGGTGATCTTGCCCGGCAGCTGGTTGCGGGCCGACAGGCGCAGGCCGGGGCCGGGCGCGCCCACGATGACGGACGAGGCCTTGACCAACGCAATCGCCTCTTTGCCCACGGCCAATCCCAATTCCTGGGTGCTTTCGCGGGTGATGGTGGCCGTGATGGTCTGGCCGCCCGCGATGCGCAGGACGATCTCGTCATTGACGGCGCCGGCGCGAATCTGGATGACGGTGCCCAATAGTTTGTTGCGCGCGCTGGTCTTGAGCATGAAACGCCTCATGAGGTCGATATCGCCGCTGGCGTTCACGCCAGCGCGGGTCAGGTTTTCCATGAACTTGCGGTGTTCGGCCTCCAGGGCGCGGAAGGTGGCGATGAGGCCGCGCGCACGGTCCGTCAGGCGCGTGCCGCCGCCGCCCTTGCCGCCGGCGGCCCGGATCACCAGCGGTTCTCCTGCCAGGTTGTTCATGGCGTCGATGGCATCCCAGGCGCCCTTGTAGCTCATGCCCACCGCGCGCGCGGCAGCCGTGATCGACCCCGTGGCGTCGATCTGCGCCAGCAGGTCTATACGGTTCTTTCCGCCCCAGGTCTGGGCGCCGGAGCGAAACCAAATCGAGCCATCGAGTTCCAGCATCTGTGTCGTGCCCGTGCTCGGGTCAAGGTATGGGACAACCTGAAAGTGTAATGGACGGAGGGTTGCGCTGGCGGTCGGCAATCCGTGCGATGAGAATGAGATTCTGTTGAAATTTTGCGGGCTTCGCGGCACTATGTGTACGCCTCGGGCTCACGGAGAAAACGACATGAAAGCGTTCAAATTGCTGGCTGCGGGTTCCATGACGGCTCTGCTGGCGGCCTGCGCCTCCGGCCCCACGGTCAAGAGCGACTACGACCACCAAGCAAATTTCGCGCAGTACCGGACGTTCGGCTATATGTCGCCGCTGGGCACGGACAGGGCTGGCTACAGCACGCTGTTGACCGAGCGCCTCAAGGACGCCACGCGCGGCCAGATGGAAATGCGCGGCTATACCTATAGCGCGGCCAATCCCGACCTGCTGGTCAACTTCAGCGCCAAGCTGCAGCAGAAGGTGCAGGTCACGCCTGCCGCGCCGCCCATGGGCCCGTATTACGGCTATCGCGCGGGCTTTTATGGCGGTTGGCCCGGTTACGGCTGGGGCGATGACGTCTACCAATATACTGAGGGCACTTTGAACATCGACCTCGTCGACGCGCGCCGCAGGCAACTGGTGTGGGAAGGCGTGGCGGTGGGCGAGGTCCAGCCCGACGCGTCCGCCTCGGCCGAAAACACGGACAAGGTGGTCGCGCAGATTTTCTCGAAGTATCCGTTCCGCGCGGGCGTGGCCGCGCCGCAATTGCCGGATAAAAGCAAACCGTAGGGCAGCCTGCCAGCCCTGCCTGGAGGATGCTGCATGAGCACTCGTCGCAAGGCCCCAACCCAAGATACCGGCGACACGCCGCCCTATGAAGTCGTTGCCCTGGTGCTGCAGGGCGGGGGAGCGCTGGGAGCCTACCAGGCCGGGGTGTACGAGGGGCTGCACGAGGCGGGCATCCGTCCCAACTGGATTTCCGGCATCTCGATCGGGTCGATCAATGCGGCGATCATCGCCGGCTCCCGCGAAGACGAGCGCGTGGAGCGCCTGCGCGGGTTCTGGGAACGCATCTGCCGACCAGCCGGCTTCGCCTCGGTGCCCTGGGGCGAAACGCTGAGCCCCATGTTCGAAGGCTTGCCGTTCGGCTTCGGCTCACCCGTCATGAATGGACGGCTGTCGGCGTTCCAGGCCTTGTTCTCGGGGCAACCGGGTTTTTTCAAACCGCGTTTTCCTCCGCCTTACCTCGTGCATGGCAAGGGCGCCGCATCCACCAGCTTCTATGACACCACGCCGCTGGCCGCGACCTTGCGGGAGTTCGTGGATTTCGACCTGCTCAACAGCGGAACAGTGCGCGCCAGTTTCGGCGTGGTGAACGTGCGGACCGGCAACTTCGCCTATTTCGATAGCCTGAAGGACACCCTGGCCCCCGAGCACATCATGGCCTCAGGAGCCTTGCCGCCCGGCTTTCCTTCCGTCGAGATCGACGGCGAGCACTACTGGGACGGCGGCGTGGTATCCAACACGCCGCTGGCCCAGGTGCTCACCACCGACAACATGCGGGATACGCTGGCGTTCCAGGTCGACCTGTGGCCGGCGCGCGGCGGCTTGCCCACCACGCTGGAGGAAGTGGCCGAGCGCCAGAAGGACATCCAGTATTCCAGCCGGACCCGACTGGTCACCGATCAGTTGAGGCGCGTGCTCAAGCTGCGGCATGGCTTGCAGCGCCTGCTGGAGAAGCTGCCGGAAGCCGAGCGCAATGCGGCCGAATTCGCGGAAATCCGCAAGCTGTCCCATACGCCGGCTACCAACATCATCAACCTCATCTACGAATCCAAGCACCGGGAGCGTTACTCCAAGGACTACGAATTCGGCACCGAGGCCATGCGTGAGCACTGGGAGTCCGGCCTGGCCGACATCCGCGCCACGTTGGCCAAGCCGGGCATCCTCGCTCGTCCTACGCAGGACAGCTGCTTCGTCACCCACGATATCCACCGCAACGGCAAACGCACCTGAATCGCCGGACGCGGGTCGCTCATGACCCGTACAGATCGGTACGGGTCAGGCAAGGGATCGGATCGGTCTGATAGGTGCGTGCGGATGCCGCCGCAGGCGAGCTCCCGCCGGTAGTCTCCCAGGACAACCTGCAACCTTGTTCCGGGAGCGGCCCCGCCGTGCTGCGCGGCGCGGACCGTCCCGGCGGAGACCCATCGTGAAAGCCCCCGCTCGCCTTGTTCCGTCCGCGTCCGTCCGCGCGGCCAATTCCTCTTTTCCCACGGACGGTTGGTGGACGCTGCTCTACCAGGGCTGGACCCTGCTGACGCCGCATGGCGCCCGCATCGGGCTGAGCGCCCTGGAGCGCGCCTGCCTGTTGAGCCTTGCTGCCAATCCCGGCAGGGAATTGCGGCGTGAAGAGTTCATCGCCGTGCGCCGGCGCACCACGATGCGCACGCTGAACGTGGCCATTTGCCGCCTGCGGGGCAAGGTCCTGCGGGCCGGCGCAAGGCTGCCGCTACACACGGTGCATGGCATGGGCTATGTGTTCCTGGGTAACCTCATGGAGCTTTCCGATACCTGATTTGTTGTACGAAAGCCCCCCGTACGCGGCCTTTGAAGCACTAAAAATCAGTGATTTCCCCAATAACTGAGTTACATTACTGGGCTAATTACGTGCCTTGATGACGCATGCTTCTTGTTTTTGATCGTGGCCAGAAGCCGCGGTTAAATACTGCGGTTACTTGACGCGATTACGGTTTACTACGCTACGCGGGGGTTTCAATGCGGTTTTCGCCTAAACGTATTTCTGGGCTGGCTTTTTCCGGTGGAGTCCTCGCGCTGATATTGGCGGGTTGCGGTGAAAAGCCGCAGATGAACCCTGGCATGCCGCAGGTCAGCGTCATTACGATCCAGCCGCAGCGCGCGCCGATCGTATCCGAACTGCCTGGCCGCGTGGACGCCGTGCGGGATGCGCAGATCCGCTCGCGGGTTACCGGCATCGTGCAGAAGATTGCCTTCGAGCAGGGCGGAGACGTCAAGGAAAACCAGCTGCTCTTCAAGATCGATCCGGCGCCGTACAAGGCCGCGTACGATCAGGCGGCAGCGCAGCTCAAGCAGGCGCAGGCCAATCTGTTCAGCGCCAAGCTGCTGGCCGACCGCTACGCGCCGCTGGTCAAGGCCAATGCCGTCAGCAAGCAGGAATATGACAATGCGGTGGCGTCGTACCGCCAGGCGGACGCCGCTGTCGCCGCCGCCAAGGCGGCCCAGGACAATGCCGCGATCAACCTCGGCTATACCGACGTGACCTCGCCCATCACGGGCCGCATCGGCAAGCCGCTGGTCACCGAGGGGGCGCTGGTCGAGGCCACCTCGGCCACGCAGATGGCCACGGTGCAGCAGCTGGATCCGATCTACGTCGACTTCACCCAATCCACCGCGGAACTTGCGTCCCTGCGCCGCGCTTTCGCCAGCGGCCAATTGCAGCAGGTCGGCAAGGACACCGCCCGCGCCACCATCGTGCTGGAAGACGGCTCCGAATACGGTCAGCCGGGCAAGCTGCTGTTCACCGGCATCACGGTGGACCCGAGCACCGGCCAGGTGAACCTGCGCGCCGAGGTCCCCAACCCCGACGGCATCCTGCTGCCCGGCATGTACGTGCGCGTGCGCCTGGAGCAAGGCGTGGACGACAAGGCGCTGATGGTGCCGCAGCAGGCGTTGCAGCGCACCGCGGACGGCCTGCAAAGCCTGATGCTGGTCAAGGACAACAAGATCGAGCAGATTCCGGTCACCACGGGTGGCGCCCTCCAGAGCAATTGGATCGTCACCAGCGGCTTGAAGGCCGGCGACGTGGTCGTGGTGGAAGGATTCCAGAAGGTCCGCCCCGGCGCTCCGGTTCAAGCCAGCGAATGGAAGAAGAACGGCGCAGCCGCGCCGGGCGGCCAGGCTCCTGCGCAACCCGGCGCCAAGCCGGCGGAATCCGCCCCGCAGCCTGGCGCCAAGCCGGCCGAGCCCGCGCAGCAGGACAAGGCCGCAGGCCAGAAATCTTAAGCGGCACGCGGCGCAAGCGCCGCGTTCCTCTTTGGTGAGCATCGCTTTCAGAGTCAGCCCACATGCCGCAATTTTTTATTGATAGACCGATTTTCGCTTGGGTAGTCGCCCTGTTCATCCTGCTGGCCGGGGTGTTGGCGATCCCGAACATGCCAATCTCGCAGTACCCGGACGTGGCGCCGCCAGCGATCACGATCACGGCGACCTACCCGGGGGCGTCGGCCAACGAAGTGGCCGAGCAGGTCACCAGTATCATCGAAGACCAGCTCAACGGCGCCAAGGGCCTGATCTACTACGAGTCGGTCAGCGATTCCTACGGCACCTCGACCATCACCGCGACCTTCGCGCCCGGGACCAACCCGGACCTTGCGCAGGTGGACGTCCAGAACCGCGTGTCCAACGTGGTTGCGCAGTTGCCCACCGCCGTGCAGCAGCAGGGCCTGCAATACGAGCAGACCAGTACCGGCTTCCTGATGGTGGCGGCGGTCTCGTCGACCGACGGCTCGCTGGACCAGACCGCGCTGGCGGACTACATCACGCGCAACATCAAGAACCCGGTATCGCGCGTGCCTGGCGTGGGCCAGTTCCAGTTGTTCGCGGCGCCGCGCGCCATGCGCGTCTGGGTCGATCCCGCCAAGCTGGTGGGTTTCAACCTGAGCATGTCACAGGTCAACCAGGCCATCGCGCAGCAGAACGTCGTGATCTCCGGCGGCAGCATCGGTGCGCCGCCCAACCCCGAGTCGCAGCGCATCACCGCCACGGTCACGGCCAACGGCCAATTGAGCACGGTCGAGGGCTTTGGCAGCATCGTGCTGCGCGCCAATACCGACGGCTCCAAGGTACTGCTGCGCGACGTCGCGCGCATCGAGGTCGGTGCTGACAACTACCAGTTCGGCGCTCGCCTGAACGGCAAGCCGACGGCGGCGTTCGCCATCGTGCTGTCGCCTAACGCCAACGCGCTGGCCACCGCGCAGGGCGTGCGCCAGCAGATGCAGGAATTGTCCAAGTACTTCCCGGGCAACATCACCTATTCCATCCCCTACGACACGGCGCCTTACGTGAAGGTGTCCATCGAACAGGTGGTGCACACCCTGGCGGAAGCCATGGTGCTGGTGTTCCTGGTGATGTATCTGTTCCTGCAGAACGTACGCTATACCCTGATCCCGGCCCTGGTGGTGCCGGTGGCCATGCTGGGGGCGTTCGCCGTGATGCTGGCGCTCGGGTTCTCCATCAACGTGCTGACCATGTTCGCCATGGTGCTTGCCATCGGGATTCTGGTGGACGACGCCATTGTGGTGGTGGAGAACGTCGAGCGGATCATGTCCACGGAGGGCCTGCCACCCAAGGAGGCCACCAAGAAGGCCATGCCGCAGATCAGCGGCGCCATCATCGGTATTACGCTGGTGCTGGTGACGGTGTTCCTGCCCCTGGCCTTCATGAGCGGTTCGGTGGGCGTGATCTATCGCCAGTTCTCGATCGCGATGGCCGTGTCCATCTTCTTCTCCGCGCTGCTGGCGCTGACCTTCACGCCGGCCTTGTGCGCCACCATCCTCAAGCCGGTGCCCAAGGGTCACCACGAGGACAAGAAGGGCTTCTTCGGCTGGTTCAACCGCAAGTTCGACGCCACCACCCACAACTACCAGAACTGGGTGTCGCGCATCCTGCACAAGGGCGGCCGCATGATGCTGGCATTCCTGGTGCTGGTCCTGCTGCTGGGCTGGCTGTACCTGCGCCTGCCCTCGTCCTTCCTGCCCGAGGAAGACCAGGGCTACGTGGTCAGCAACATCGAACTGCCCACGGGCGCGACGGCCAACCGGACGGTCGAGGTCATCGAGCAGGTCGAGAAGTACTTCTCGGAGGTGCCGGCGGTCGAGAACGTCATCGCCGTGCAGGGCTACAGCTTCAACGGCAACGGCCTGAACGCCGCTATCGCCTTCGTCACGCTGAAGGACTTCAGCGAGCGCAAGGAGCGCAAGGATTCCGCGGGCGCGATCGCCTTCCGGGCCTTCGAGAAGCAGCTGATGGGCATCCATGACGCGCAGGTGTTCACCCTGGTGCCGCCCGCCATTTCGTCCCTGGGCAACGCCACCGGCTTCGACTTCCGCCTGCAGGACCGCGGCGCGGCGGGTTCCGCCGCCCTGGCTGCGGCGACGGGCGAGCTGATGGGCCTGGTCATGAAGAGTCCGGTGCTGTCGCAAGTGCGTATCACCGGCCTCGGACCGGGCGCGCAATTGAGCCTGACCATCGACCGTGACAAGGCGGCTGCGCTGGGCGTGGATTTCAACGAGGCCGCCTCGCTGATTTCCACCGCGGTCGGTTCCGCTTACCTGAGCAAGTTCCCCAACCTGGGCCGGATGCAGAACATCTGGGTGCAGGCCGACGCGCCGTACCGCATGCAGCTCAATGACGTGCTGCAACTGAACGCGCGCAACAGCCAGGGCGGCATGGTGCCGCTGTCCACCTTCGTCAAGGCCGAATGGAAGCAGGGCCCGGTGCAGGTGGTGCGCTACAACAGCTATGAATCCATGCGCATCAGCGGCGACGCCGCGCCGGGATACACCACGGGCGAGGCGATGGCCGAGATGGAACGCCTGGTGGGCCAGCTGCCGCAGGGCTTCGGCTACGAGTGGAACGGCCTTTCCTACCAGGAACGCCAGGCGGGCAACCAGGCGCCGATCCTGATGGGCCTGTCGCTGCTGGTGGTGTTCCTGGTGCTGGCCGCCCTGTATGAAAGCTGGGCCATCCCGATTTCGGTGATGCTGGTGGTGCCGCTGGGCATGCTGGGCGCCGTGGCGCTGATTAGCGCGCTGGGCATGTCCAACGATGTGTACTTCCAGGTGGGCATGGTGACCGTGATCGGCCTGGCGGCCAAGAACGCCATTCTTATCGTGGAATTCGCGAAGGACCAGTACGCCCGCGGCATGGGGCTGTACGAGTCCGCGGTGGAGGCCGCGAGGCTGCGGTTCCGTCCCATCCTGATGACTTCGCTGGCGTTCATCCTGGGCGTGGTGCCCCTGGCCATGGCGACGGGGGCCGGCGCCGCCAGCCAGCGCGCCGTGGGCCTGGGCGTGCTGGGCGGCATGTTGGCCGCCACGCCGTTCGCGGTGATTTTCGTGCCGACCTTCTTCGTGGTGGTGCTGGGCCTGTTCAAGACCCGGCCGCGCCTGCTGGGCGCCGAGCTGCGCGCCTTCGAAGAAGAGCAGGCGGCCAAGAAGGCCGCGGCCGGACAGGCTGCGCCGGACGCTGCCGCGCAACATCCCGCACAACCCAACGGTGGCCAGGAGGGCAAGGAATGAAAGCCCTGAAGTTCAAACAGACCGCCTTGTCCGCTTTCGTGGCGGTGGCGTTGGCCGGCTGCTCGCTGGCGCCTGATTACAAGCGTCCCGACGCGCCGGTGGCGGGCGCGTGGCCCGATCAGCCCAAGGTGCAATACGGCGGCTACGCCAAGCCCACTTCGCTGGGCACCCAGCCGTCTACCTCCGTCATGCCGCAGGAAGGCACGCCCGCGGCCGAGCTGGGCTGGCGCGAGTTCTTCCGCGATCCACGCCTGCAAAGCCTGATCGAACTGGCGCTGGTGAACAACCGCGACCTGCGCGTGGCGGTGCAGCGCGTGGAAGAGGCCCGCGCCCAATACGGCATCCAGCGTGGCGCGCAATGGCCCAGCATCGGCGCCGGCATCCAGGGCCAGCGCCAGCACCTGCCTGCCAATATGCGGCAGCCCGGCGCAGGCTCCATCAGCAGCTCCTACCAGGCGGGCATCGGCCTGACCACCTTCGAGATCGATCTGTTCGGCCGCCTGCGCAGCCTTTCCGAGGCGGCGTACCAGCAGTACCTGTCCACCGAGCAGGCGCAAAAGAGCGTGCACATCACGCTGGTGGGCGCGGTCGCGCAGTCATATTTCAACCTGCGCGCCGCCGAGGTCCAACTCGACCTGACGCAGCGCACTCTGGCGTCGCGCCAGGAATCCTATAACCTGGTCAAGCGTCGCTTCGATGGCGGCGTGGCCTCCGAACTGGACCTGAACCAGGCGAAGACGTTGCTGGACTCGGCCTCGTCCGATCTGGCGCAATTGGCCCGCGCCCAGGCGCAGGCCATGAACGCCCTGGTGCTGCTGGTCGGCACGCCGTTGCCGCCGGATCTGCCGGCGCCTGCCGTGTTCGGCCGCGACCAGTTGCTGGCTACGGTGCCTGCGGGCCTCCCGTCCGACCTGCTGGAGCGCCGTCCGGACATCATGGCCGCGGAAAACCAGCTGAAGTCCGCCAACGCCAATATTGGCGCGGCGCGCGCTGCGTTTTTCCCGACCATTTCGCTGACCGGCCTCTTGGGCGTGGCCAGCCCGTCATTGGGCGACCTGTTCAAGGGGGGGCAGGGCTACTGGAGCTTTTCGCCTTCGATCACCACGCCATTGTTTGCGGGCGGCAGCATCCGCGAAGGCTTGAACCTGGCCAAGGCGCGCGACAATATCGCCGTGGCGCAGTACGAGCAGTCCATCCAGCAGGCGTTCCGCGAAGTGTCGGACGCGCTGGCGGGCGAAGCGACCTACGGGGCCCAGCTGGACGCCCAGCGTGCCCTGCAGGACGCTTCGGGACGCACGCTGGAACTGTCCAATTTGCGCTATACCAATGGTATCGACAGCTACCTGCAGGTGCAGACCGCGCAGGTGGACTTTTTCAATGCCCAGCTCGCCCTGGTCCAGACTGGCCTGGCCGCGCTGATCAACCGCGTGGAACTGTACAAGGCCCTGGGCGGCGGCTGGGAAGAAACAACGAAAGTGCAATGATAGAACTTGGTGTAAACATCGATCACGTTGCCACGCTGCGGCAACAACGCCACACGACCTATCCGGATCCGGTTGCCGCCGCGCTGCGCGCGGAGGACGCCGGCGCCGACCTCATCACGCTGCATCTGCGCGAAGACCGGCGCCACATCCAGGATAAGGACGTCTACGCCATGCGTCCGCAGTTGCGCACGCGCATGAACCTGGAGTGCGCGGTGACGGCCGAAATGCTGGAGATCGCCTGCGCGGTCAAGCCGAACGACGTCTGCCTGGTACCGGAAAAGCGCACCGAGCTCACGACCGAGGGCGGACTGGAAGTCGCGGGCGCCATGGGGCCGGTGTCGGATGCCGTCGGCCTGCTGGCCGAAGCCGGTATCCGGGTGTCGCTCTTCATCGATCCGGATCCGGTACAGATCGCGGCGGCGGCCAAGGCCGGTGCGCCGGTGATTGAATTGCACACGGGCGCCTATGCCGAGGCCGAAGGGGAGGCCGCCGAGGCCGAACTCCAGCGGCTGCGTCTCGCCGTGGCCGAAGGGTTGCGCCATGGCCTGCGCGTGAATGCGGGCCACGGGCTGCATTACGGCAACGTCAAGCCCGTCGCCGCGCTGGACGGCATTTCCGAACTCAACATCGGCCACGCCATCGTGGCTCAGGCGGTGTTCGACGGCTGGGAAAAGGCGGTGCGCGACATGAAGGCGCTGATGGTGCAGGCCCGCCTGCAGGCGCTGCGCGGCCTTTGAGCGCCGACCCGATGACCGCTTCTTGCCGCTGGCCGCGCGCTCATCTCCATGTCTGACGCCTCACGCCCCGCCGCGCCCGCGGGCGCCATTGCCGGCATCGGCATGGACCTGCTGCGTATCGACCGCATCGAGCGCGCGCTGGCGCGCCATGGCGACCGTTTCGCGGAAAAGATCCTCGGCGCCGAGGAACTCCAGAAGTTCCACGCGCGCCGCGCCCGCGATCCGGTGCGTGGCCTGCGCTTCCTGGCCACGAGGTTCGCGGCCAAGGAGGCGTTTTCCAAGGCCATTGGCCTGGGCATGCGCATGCCCATGACCTGGCGTCGCGTGCAGACGCTGAACGCGCCTGGCGGGCGTCCGGTGCTGGTGATCGCCCCAGAATTGCTGCAATGGTATGAGCAGCGCTTCGGCGCGGCGCATGTTTCCATTACCGACGAATCCGACATGGCCGCCGCCTACGTGGTGGTCGAACGCAAGCCTTGAGCGCGGACCTCCAGTGGTGGTGCGCTGCCGGCTTGCCAGTCATAGACACAAGGACAGCCTGACATGGCCAAGAAAAAATCCAGGGCGGTCCTGCCGCCCGGCCCCGTGATGGTCGATGTGGCGGGATATACCCTGACCAAGGCGGAAAAGAAGCGTTTGCGCCACCCGCTGGTGGGCGGCGTGATTCTGTTTGCGCGCAATTTCGAAAGCCGCAAGCAACTGACCGAATTGACGCGCCAGATCCACAAGGCCCGCAAGGAGCCATTGCTGATCCTGGTGGACCATGAAGGCGGCCGCGTGCAGCGCTTCCGCGAGGATGGCTTCACGCCGCTGCCCGCCATGCGTGACCTGGGCGCGCTGTGGGACCGCGATCCGCTGCAGGCCATGCGTCTTGCGACCGAAGCGGGCTACGTGCTGGCCGCCGAGTTGCGCGCTTGCGGCGTGGACATGAGCTTTACGCCCGTGCTGGACCTGGACTACGGTGTCAGCAAGGTGATCGGCACGCGTGCCTTCCACCAGGATCCACGCGTGGTCACCATGCTGTCGCGCGCCCTGATCCAGGGCCTGCAGCTGGCGGGCATGTCTGCCTGCGGCAAACACTTCCCCGGCCATGGCTACGTCGAGGCTGACTCGCATCACGAGATTCCGGTGGATCCGCGCCCGCTGGAGCGTATCCTGAAGGACGACGCCGCGCCTTATGCCTGGCTGGGCGACGCGGTGCTGCCATCGGTGATGCCCGCGCACGTGATCTACCCCAAGGTCGACAAGCATCCGGCCGGCTTCTCCAGGCGCTGGGTCCAGGACATCCTGCGGACCCGTCTTGGCTACGACGGCGTGGTGTTCTCGGACGACCTGACCATGGAAGGCGCATCGGTGGCCGGCGACATCCTGGACCGGGCCAATGCCGCGCTGGGCGCCGGCTGCGATATGGTGCTGGTATGCAACCGCCCGGACCTGGCCGACGAGTTGCTGGAGCGCCTGGAATTCAAGCACGCGCCCGAGTCCGTGGCCCGCATCCGCCGCCTGATGCCGCGTTTTGCCGCGCCGGACTGGGACACCTTGCAGGCCGAAAGCCGTTATCAGAATGCCCGACGACTTCAATCTCAAATCGTTCCTGGCTGACCTGCCGCATCTGCCGGGCGTATACCGGCATCTGGATGCGGCCGGCGAGGTCATGTATGTCGGCAAGGCGCGCGACCTGAAGAAGCGCGTCTCGTCGTATTTCCAGAAGAACCTGGCCAGCCCCCGCATCGCCCAGATGGTGGCGAAGGTGGCGCGGCTGGAAGTGACGGTGACGCGTTCCGAAGCAGAAGCGCTGATCCTCGAAAACAACCTCATCAAGACCCTCAAGCCGCGCTACAACATCCTGTTTCGCGACGACAAGTCTTATCCTTACCTGCTGATCACCGGCCATGAGTGGCCGCGCATTGCGTATTACCGCGGCGCGACGAACAAGCGCGGGCAGTATTTCGGGCCGTTTCCCAACGCCTGGGCCGTGCGCGAGACCATCCAGATCCTGCAGAAGGTCTTCCGCCTGCGTACCTGCGAGGACTCCGTTTTCGCCAACCGTTCACGGCCCTGTCTGCTGCATCAGATCGGGCGATGTTCGGCACCCTGTGTCGGCGCGATCGACGCCGCCGGCTACGAGCGTGACGTCGAGCGCGCCGTGCGCTTCCTGAATGGCGAGGCCAAGGAAGTGATGGGTGAGATCGAAAGCCGGATGCAGCAGGCCGCCAGCGAACTGCGCTTCGAGGAGGCCGCGGCGTTGCGCGATCAGATGGGTTCGCTGGCGCGCGTGCTGCACCAGCAGACCATGGAGAACGTCAGCGGCGAAGACACCGACATCATCGCGGTGGCGATCGCGGGCGGCAAGGTGTGCGTCAACCTCGCGATGGTGCGCGGTGGCCGCCATCTGGGCGATAAGCCCTTCTTTCCCGCGCATGCCGAAGGCGAGGCGGCGCCCCAGGTGCTGGAGGCCTTTGTCGCGCAGCATTACACGGACAACGCCATGCCGCCGGTGCTGGTCTGTTCGCATGCCTTGCCGGATCCCGACCTGATCGGGCTGCTGGTGGAGCAGGCCGGCGGACGCCCGTCGCGCGTATTGACCCGCCCTCAGGGCGCACGCCGGGCCTGGCTGGAACAGGCGACCAAGAACGCCGAGATGGCCCTGGCCCGCGCCTTGACGGAGTCTGGCGCCCGCGCCGCGCGCACGCTGGCGCTGGCCGAGGCGCTGGATCTGGACACGGACGAGGCCGCGCTGGACGCGCTGCGCATCGAGTGTTTCGATATCAGCCACACGGCGGGCGAGGCCACGCAGGCATCCTGCGTGGTCTTCGAACACCACGACATGCAGCCGTCGCTGTACCGGCGCTACAACATCGCTGGCATTACGCCGGGCGACGACTACGCCGCGATGCGCCAGGTGTTGAGCCGCCGTTTCGCCAAGGTCGCGGACGGCGAGGCGCCCATGCCTGGCCTGGTGCTGATCGACGGCGGCAAGGGCCAAGTCGAAGTTGCCCGCCAGGTGTTCGTGGAACTGGGCCTGGATATCCAGACGCTGGTGGGCGTAGCCAAGGGGGAAGGGCGCAAGGTCGGCCTGGAAACGCTGGTGTTCGCGGACGCCCGGCCGCCGGTGGCCCTGGGCGGGGAGTCCGCCGCGCTGATGCTGATCGCCCAGGTGCGCGACGAGGCACACCGCTTCGCGATCACCGGCATGCGGGCGCGCCGCGCCAAGGCGCGCAATGTTTCGCGGCTGGAGGAAATCGAAGGCATCGGCGCCCGCCGCCGCCAGCGCCTGCTGGCCCGCTTCGGCGGCTTCTCCGGCGTGGCCTCGGCCAGCATCGAAGACCTGGCGTCGGTCGACGGCATCTCCCAAGACCTGGCGATCCGCATCTATGAAGCCCTGCGGTAGCCGCCATGCATAAATGCCGGCGGTTACTCACCCTCTGCTCGGTTACAGACGCAGCAACCGGCGTAGCGCCAGCCGGGCCGCGCGGATCCGGCTCCGCCGGTCCGCAGCGGCGCCCCCCTGGGGGGGAAGCGCCTCCGGCGCTTCGGGGGGGCGTCTTACTGTTAGCATACGTACACTATGCCAATTAACGTACCCATTATCCTGACATGGCTGCGCATCGCCATGATTCCGCTGGTGGTCGGGCTGTTCTATCTGCCCGAAAGCTGGATGTCGGTCCCTGTTCGCGACACCTTCGCCGCGTGGGCTTTCATCATTGCGGCGCTGACCGACTGGTTCGACGGCTGGCTGGCCCGTCGCTGGAACCAGACATCGGCGTTTGGCGCCTTCCTGGATCCGGTTGCCGACAAACTGATGGTCTGCGCCGCCCTGATCGTCCTGTTGGACCTCAGCCGCGTCGACGCCTTCATTTCACTGATCATCATCGGCCGTGAAATCACAATTTCCGCGCTGCGCGAATGGATGGCCAAGATCGGCGCCAGCGCCAGCGTGGCGGTGCACAGATTGGGCAAGTTCAAGACGGCCGCGCAGATGGTGGCGATTCCCTGCCTGCTGTACAACCAGCCGATCTACGGCGTCAGCTCCCGCCTGCTGGGCGATGTGCTGATCATCGTGGCGGCGGTGCTGACGGTATGGTCGATGCTGTACTACCTGCAACGCGCCTGGCCCGCAATCCGCGAAAAGGCCCTGTAGTCATCCTTGTAGTCCGTCCCTGCAGTCTGTCCTCGTAGTACATATATATTGGTTTGCACAACGGCGGTCCGGCTCGCGCAAGGCGGCCGCCGTTACCTACAAAGAGCGACCAGCCGGCGTGGCCGGCATGGCGCCTCAGAGTCCAACGCCCGGCACACCCGGACGTTGCCGGAGACAACCCGCGCCGCCCGAGGCGTCGCGCTACCTGCCGCTGACCGCGGCCGCCTGCAATGAACACCGCTGCGAATACCCTGGCCCTGGATGCCGCCGCCCGCCGGCGCGACTGGAAGATCATCCTGCTGATTGGGGTGGCCCACGCTTCCTCGCACTTTTTCCAACTGGTCCTGCCTTCGCTCTATGTTTCCCTGGGCAACGAGTTCGGCCTGGACTTCGCCCGGCTGGGGCTGCTCGTGTCCACCTTCTACGTGGTGTCGGGCATCGGCCAGGCGTCGTCGGGTTTCGTGGTGGATCGGATCGGTGCGCGGCCGGTGCTGTGGTTCGGGCTGGCCTGCTTTGTGTTGTCCGGGGTCCTGATCGGATCCGCCAATGGCTATGCCATGCTGATCGCGGCCGCGGTGGTGGGCGGTATTGGCAACTCCGTCTTCCATCCCGCCGACTATTCCATCATCAACCACCGTATTTCCGCGCCGCGCCTGGGGCACGCTTTCTCCACGCACGGCCTCACGGGCAACCTGGGCTGGGCGCTGACGCCCGTGTTCATGACCAGCATCACCCTGCTGGCGGATTGGCGGGTGGCCGCCTATAGCGCGGCCGCCCTGGTCGCGCTGGTCTTGCTGCTGACCGTGCTGGGTCGGGATCTGATCGGCGGTCCGTCGCCGCTGGACGGCCATGCGGATGCCGATACCGGCAAGCCCGCCGCCAAGCCCGTGGCGAAGCCGCAGGAAAGCGTGCTGACCACGCTGGCCACGCTTTTGTCCAAGCCGGCGCTGTGGGGCGCGTTCCTGTTCTTTGCCTGCACCTCCATCGCGCTGTCTTCGGTGCAGAACTACACCATTCCCTTGCTGGGGCAGCTCTACGATCTGTCCAAGGTCGCGGCCAGCTCGGCGCTGTCCGGCTACATGGTGGCCTCGGCCGTGGGCATGGCTGCAGGCGGCTTTCTGGTGTCGGCCAATCCGCGCACCGAGCGCACCGTGATGGTGGCGCTGATCCTGGCGGGCTTGACCCTGGTGGTGCTGGCGCTGGGCCTGGTGCCCTCGGTCCTGGCGGCGCCAGTCGTTGCCCTGGCGGGCTTTTGCTCCGGGGTGGCGGCGCCGTCGCGCGACATGCTGATCCGCCGCGTCACGCCCAAGGGATCGACCGGCTCCGTCTACGGGCTGGTGTACTCCGGCATGGATGTGGGCTCGGCCTTGGGCCCGCTCGCGTTCGGCCTGCTGCTCGATGCCGGCTTGCGGCAGGGGCCCTGGGTGGGCGCAGGCGTGGCCTTCGCCGCCGCGGCCTTCCTGGCGCAGTGGATCGCGGTGCAGGCGCGGCGCGCGGAACCCGCGGCTACGGCCTCGGCGGCCGCGCGTTCCTGAACCGGCCGGGGCTTAGGTCCCGGCGGGTTTGACCCCGCGCAAGGTGAAAGGGGCGGCGCTCTGATGTAATAACCATGTAATCGAAGTGGTTATTACTCAGGAGAAGCCAATGAGAAGGGCAAGCGCGTTGCTGGCGGCAGGGATCGCCTTGGGCAGTTGGACGCATTCGACCATGGCGGCCTCGCAGGAACCGATACAGCCGATCGAGCCTGCGGTGATCAAGGAACCGGCCAGGGTGGAGCTGGGCAAGAAGCTGTTCTTCGACCCACGCCTGTCGCGCTCAGGCGCAATTTCCTGTAATTCCTGCCATAACCTGGGCATGGGCGGCTCGGACAATCTCAAAGCCTCCATCGGCCACAAGTGGCAGCAGGGCTCGATCAACTCGCCGACGGTGCTCAATTCCAGCCTGAACATCGCCCAGTTCTGGGACGGCCGCGCCAAGGACCTGCGTGAGCAGGCTGGCGGGCCCATCGCCAACCCCATGGAAATGGCCTCCACCCATGAACTGGCCGTGCAGGTGTTGAACTCCATCCCCGGCTACCGGGCGGAATTCAAGCAGGTCTTTGGCAAGGACGAGATCGGCATCGATGAGGTCACCGGCGCCTTGGCCGCGTTCGAGGAATCGCTCGTGACGCCGAATTCGCGCTTCGACCAATGGCTGCGCGGCGACCAGAAAGCGCTTACCGTGCGAGAGCTGGCGGGCTACGAACTATTCAAGAACAGCGGCTGCGTGGCCTGCCACAACGGGGTGGCGGTAGGCGGCAATTCGTTCCAGAAAATGGGTCTGGTCACGCCGTACGTCACCGAGAACAAGGCCGAGGGGCGGGCGGCGGTGACGGGCAAGGATGCCGACCGCTTCAACTTCAAGGTGCCTACGCTGCGCAACGTTGCGCTGACCTATCCGTACTTCCATGACGGCGAGGCGGCCACCCTGACGCAGGCCGTGGATGTGATGGGCCGGCTGCAGCTGGGCCGGACCTTCTCGGCGGACGAGAATGCGCAGATCGTGGCGTTCCTGAAGACCCTGACGGGCGACCAACCCGCGATTCAGTATCCGGTGCTGCCGCCGTCGGCGGACGACACCCCCCGGCCCGCGCCCTTTGTGAAGTAGCCGGATGCGCTACTGGCGGACGGTACGCACGTCCGCCGGCGGCCCGGCTTCGAAGTTGCTGCGCCAGGGATTGATGTCCAATCCGCCGCGCCGCGTATAGCGCGCATAGACCGTCAACTGCTCTGGCCGGCAGGCCTGCATGATGTCGCTGAAGATGCGTTCCACGCAATGCTCGTGGAATTCCGCGTGCTGGCGGAACGACACGACATAGCGCAGCAGCGACTCACGGTCTATCGGCGCGCCGCGATAGCGGATCTGCACGCTGGCCCAATCGGGCTGGCCCGTGACGGGGCAGTTCGATTTCAACAGGCGCGAAGCCAGGGTTTCCTCGACCACGTCGCCCGGCCGTGTGCGCAGCACTTCCGGGGCGGGCTCGTAGGTGTCGATCTCGATGTCCAGCTTGTCTATATAGATGCCGTCCATCTCGCCCATCTGCAACTCGGAGAATCGCTGCGGCAGGAAGAAATCCAGGCCCACGGGTGCGCCGGCGGCGGCGCTCAGGTCCCGCTCCAGGCGGCCGCGCAAAGCGGCCGAATTGACCAGGCGGGTCTGGTTGAACGAGTTCAGGTAAAGCTTGAAGGATTTGGACTCGATGATGTTCGGGCTGTCTGCGGGCACCGAGAAGGTCGCCATGGCCACGCGCGGCTTGCCCTTGGCGTCCAGCCAGGACAATTCATAGGCGTTCCATAGGTCCACGCCGGTGAAGGGCAGCTTGCCCGCTTCCAGGTTCAGGGCCGCGCGGTTGTGCGAGCGCGCGATGGGGAAGAGCAGCGAGGGATCGTACTGCGAGGCGTAGGCCACGTTCTGGCCCAGCGGGCCGTGAGACAGCGTCATAGCGGAGTCATCGGAAACTTGAAGAATGAGCGCATTGTAGGCGGTCCCCAAATTGCCTGATTTTCCGCATGGTGAAATGTAACCTTCGTCATGTGAAAGCGGTTGCTGCGCGGCAGCGGGAGCCCATTTCACAGATGATAATTGCGTTTCGCAATACGAAATTGATTTTATAACTACATGATTTATAAGAATAATATTTTTCGTCTTGTATAAGACATAAGCCCGCATTGCTCCGCAGCAGAGGCATAGACTTTGTCCAACGATTCACGCAACGCAGGACGCGAATCTTTTGAAGTCTTCCCATCACTGACCAGGAGCATCACCATGAGCAATCGCGAAACCGAAATCCGCAATCTGCAGAAGGACTGGGCCGAGAACGCCCGCTGGCAAGGCATCAAGCGCGACTACAGCGCGGAAGATGTCATCCGCCTGCGCGGCTCCATCGGCGTGGAACACACGCTGGCGCGCCGCGGCGCAACCCGCTTGTGGGAACTGCTGCATAGCGAGCCTTTCGTGAATTCGCTGGGCGCCCTGACCGGCAACCAGGCCATGCAGCAGGTCAAGGCGGGCTTGAAGGCGATCTACCTGTCGGGCTGGCAAGTCGCCGGCGACGCCAACCTGGCCGGCGAAATGTATCCCGACCAGTCGCTGTACCCCGCCAACTCGGTGCCGCAAGTGGTCCGCCGCATCAACAATTCTCTGACCCGCTGCGACCAGATCCAGTGGATGGAAGGCAAGAACCCGGGTGACGAAGGCTATATCGACTTCTTCGCACCCATCGTGGCGGACGCCGAGGCCGGCTTTGGCGGCGTGCTCAACGCATTCGAGCTGATGAAGGCCATGATCGAGGCGGGCGCTTCGGGCGTGCACTTCGAAGACCAGTTGGCTTCGGTCAAGAAGTGCGGCCATATGGGCGGCAAGGTGCTGGTCCCGACCCGCGAGGCCGTGGCCAAGCTGGTGTCGGCGCGTCTGGCGGCCGACACGATGGGCACGCCCACCGTGCTGCTGGCTCGCACCGACGCCGACGCGGCCGATCTGGTGACGAGCGACGTCGACGAGAACGACCGTCCCTTCATCACCGGCGAACGCACGGTGGAAGGCTTCTTCCGCACCAAGGCCGGCATCGACCAGGCAATCTCGCGCGGCCTGGCCTACGCGCCCTACGCCGACCTGATCTGGTGCGAAACGTCCACGCCCAATCTGGAATACGCCCGCAAGTTCGCCGAAGCCATCCATCGCCAGTTCCCTGGCAAGCTGCTGGCGTACAACTGCTCGCCTTCGTTCAACTGGAAGAAGAACCTGGATGACGGCACGATCGCCAAGTTCCAGCGCGAACTCGGCGCCATGGGCTACAAGTTCCAGTTCATCACGCTGGCCGGCTTCCATGCGCTGAACTACGGCATGTTCGAGCTGGCCCACGGTTACGCTCGCCGCCAGATGAGCGCCTTCGTGGAGTTGCAGCAGAAGGAATTCGCCGCCGCTGAAATGGGCTTCACCGCCGTGAAGCACCAGCGCGAAGTCGGCACCGGCTACTTCGACGCCGTCACGCAGACGATCGAAGGCGGCCAGTCCTCGACCACCGCGCTGACGGGCTCCACGGAAGAAGCGCAGTTCGAACACGGCAAGGAGCAGAAGGCCGCGTAAGCATCGCAGGAGAGTTATGCAGTTGTAGTTGCTGTTGTAGGGTGGATTTGGGTGCCTCCGGGCACCCTTTTTTTTGCGCTGGCGCGCAGTCGGTCAGCGCTGCGCGCCATCCAGCAAGGCCTGCACGAGCCGGTTGTCCTGGTCCGACTGACGGCATACGAATGCGATTTGGCGGTATGGCGCATCCTTGCCCAGTTGCAACACGCGGACCGGATGCACGTCCAGGAGATTGGGACCGGGTTCGGGCAGGACGCAGACGCCCAGGCCCTCGGAGACCAGGGCGGTAAGGGCCGCCAGCGACTGCAAGTCGATGCGGCATCGCGCATAGGGGGCGTGGCGCGCCACATAGCGCGCGGCAAGGCGGCCGCCGACGGTAGTCTTGTCGAAGCGGATCCATTCGTATTGCTGGAACAGTTCCGCGACCGTCTTCTCGCGGGAATGGGGCGGGGCGATGAGGACGAGTTTTTCGCGGAACAGGGGCGTCCAGGACAAACGGCTGGAACCGCCGGTTTCGGGCCGCGCAATGATCGCGGCGTCGATTTCGCCCGTCTTCAGCTTTTCGGTCAATTCGGTGGCGCGGCCGCGCACCAGCCGAACGTCCAGCCGCGGATAGCGTTCGCGCAGCACGCGCAGCAGCGGCGGCAGCAAAGTGACTTGCAGGGGTTCTATCGTGCCCAGCCGGACGCGTCCCTCGACCTCCGGCGTGCTGCGCCGGCGCAATTCGTCCAATCTCGATAGCGCTTCCTGAAGCACCGCGTCCACTTCGGCGGCGAAGGCGTTGGGTTTGACCTGCAGTGCGGAACGGTCGAACAACGGTTGTCCGAAGTACGCCTCCATCTGCTTCATCTGCAGGCTGACCGCGCTGGGAGACAGGTTCATGTCGGCGGCGCCCGCCGCGAAGCTGCCGCCGCGCAGGACGGCGTTAAGGGTACGGAAAGATTCGATCTTCATCAGAAATCCTCACGTAGTGATTTAAGAATCCTCGCTTTATATCACCAGGCGGCAGGCCTAGTATCCCTGCGACAAGACAAGAACGGCTGGCGTCTTCAAGGCATGCACCGCATGCGCGCCGGACCGCAGACAGGGAGACATGCCATGAACAGAATTCTCGCGGGCTTCGCGGCCACGTGCCTGGCCGCCGGCTTGGCCGCCGGCGCGGCCGCGGCGCCGCCCGCCTTGCCGCCAACCATAACCATGGTGGTGCCGTTTCCGCCCGGCGGCAGCAACGACGTATTTGCGCGCGTACTGGCGGAAAAACTGGGAGCCCGGATCGCGTCCACCGTCATTGTCGAGAACCGCCCGGGCGCCGGGGGCGCCATCGGGGCGGAATATGTGGCGCGGGCTCCCAAGGACGGCTCGGTGCTGATGCTGTCGTCATCCACGCTCACGACCAACGCGGCCGTGCAGACCAACCTGAAGTACGACGTGGTGCGCAGCTTCGCGCCGGTCGCCATGTTGGCGCGCAGTCCGATGGCCCTGGTGGTCGGACAGGAGTCCGCGTACCGGTCGATGTCTGACCTGCTGGCCGCTGGCCGCAAGGAGCCGGGCAAGCTGACCTATGGCAGCGCGGGACTGGGGTCCGTGAACCAGATGGCCAGCGAGATCCTGGCCGGTGGCGAGAAGACGACCTTCACGCACGTTCCCTACAAGGGCATGTCGCACGCGCTGAACGATCTCGCCGGCGGCCGCGTGGATTTCGTGATTGGCAGTTTTGCCTCGACGGCCTCCCTGCTCAAGGGCGGCAAGCTGCGTGTACTGGCAGTGACATCGCCGGAGCGCTCGCAGTTCTACCCCGACCTTCCCACCATCGGCGAAGGGCAGCCAGGGTACTCGGTCGAACTCTGGTGGGGGGTGCTTGCCCCCGCGGGCACGCCCGCGCCATTGGTCGAGCGCCTCAACGCGGAGATACGGGGCATCGTCAACGATCCAAAGATGCGAGCCATGTTCGCCGAGGAAAGCGCGGTTCCGGCCGAGCTGACCGCGTCGCAATTCGCGGCGCTCGTGCAGGCGGATGCCACCAAGTGGAAACAGGTGGCGGCCGATCGCAACATATCCATCCAATGAGCGGAAATCGCCGCTATTCGAGAGCCTACGCATGAGAAGCAAACTATTCGTTCCGGGATCGCGTCCCGAGTTGTTCGCCAAGGCGCTGGCCGGCCCGGCCGATGCCCTGTCGTTCGATCTGGAAGACGCCGTGGCGCCCGCGCGCAAGGAAGAAGCCCGCGGGCATCTGGCGGGTTTGCTGTCCTCCGCCGAGGCCGGCGCGGCTGGCAAGACCTTGATCGTGCGCGTCAATGCACTGGACTCGAATCATTTCCACGCGGACCTGCGCGCCGTGGTGCGCAAGGGCTTGAGCCTGGTGAACCTGCCCAAGGTGGAATGCGTGGCGGATGTGCAGGCGGCAGCGGGCGCGCTCGATCAGGCGCGGCTGGCCAACGGCGTGGAGCATCCCGTGGGGTTGCTGCTTAATATCGAATCGCCGAGGGCATTGCGCCGGGCGGCCGCGCTGGCGGCCGCGCATCCCTGCGTGGCAGGGCTGCAGCTAGGGCTGGGAGACCTGTTCGAGCCTGCGGGCATCGACCGGCGCGAGCCGGGCGCGGTGCGCCAGGCGATGCTGGCAGTGCGATTGGCGGCCGCGGAAGCGGGGGTATTCGCATATGACTCTGCCTTTGCCGATATCGCCGATACAGCGGGATTTCAGGCCGAGGCCGAATTGGCGCGCCGGCTGGGGTTCATGGGCAAAAGCTGCATCCATCCCAGCCAGGTAGCCTTGGCCAATGCCGCCTTCCGGCCGACCGAAGAAGAAATCGCTCACGCACAGCGCGTGGTGCAAGCCGCCGGCGAGGCCGACGCCAGGGGCGTTGCCGCTTTCGTCGTGGACGGCCGGATGATCGACGGCCCGTTTCTGCGCCGCGCCGAGGCGGTGCTGCGCATGGCCGCGGCCGGGGAGGCACGATGAGAGCCGCCGCGTCGACGCAAGGTGGCGCTGGCCCGCTGGAAGGCGTGCGGGTCCTGGACCTGAGCGCCTACATCGCGGGCCCCTACGGCTGTGCATTGCTGGCGGACCAGGGGGCGGACGTGATCAAAGTGGAGCCGCCCGCGGGCGATAACCTGCGCAAATATCCTTCGACGCTGGAGGCTGAAAGCCGCGCCTTCCTGGGCGTGAACCGGGGCAAGCGCGGGATTGTGCTGGACCTGAAGCAGGACGACGCCCGGGCCGTATTGCGCGAACTCGTCGAGCGCGCCGATGTGTTGGTGCATAACTTCAGGCCCGGAGTGCCGCCGCGCCTGGGAATTGCCTACGAGCAGCTGGTGGAGATCAATCCGCGGCTGATCTATTGTGCGGTCAGCGGCTACGGAGAGACCGGGCCGCTGAAAGACAAGGCGGGCTACGACCAGGTGCTCCAGACCATGACCGGGATGTGCGCGCTGCAAGGCAGTTCGGATGGGCCGCCGGAAGTGCTATACGGTTCGGTCGTCGACTACTATGCATCCGCCTTGGTGGCGGCGGGTGTGGCATCCGCTTTGTATGAACGCGAGCGCAGCGGGCGGGGCCAATACGTGGGCGTGTCCTTGCTGCGCAGCGCGCTGGCCCTGCAATCGGCACGCCTGGTATGGGCCGAGGGCGAGCCTCGGAATATTGGCCGCGACATGCGCTCCGGCGGTATCACGGGCATCCATCCCACCGGGGAGGGCTACCTGTACATTTCCGCGAATACGCCGCACTTCTGGCAGGCATTGTGCTCCAAGACGGGGTTGCATGCGCTGGCGGCCAGCGAGCGTTATGACTCCGTGCGCAAGCGCGCCGAGCATCGTGATGAAATCGTGCCCTTGCTGCGCGAGGCGTTGCGCGGCAGGACCGCGCTGCAATGGGAAGCTCTGTTCGGCGAGGACGTGCCCTGCGCCGCGGCGCGCGGCGTGGAAGACATGTTCGATTTCCCGCAGGTCCAGGCGGAAGGGATGATCTCGACTTTCACGCATCCGGTGGTGGGCAGCTACCAGGGTTTTGCACACGCGATCAAGTATGGCCGCAGCGGGGCGTCGGCGCCGCGGGCGGCGCCGGCCTTCGGCGAGCATAGTGAGGACGTGCTCGCCGAGGCGGGCATCGATGCCGGACAGGCCGCGCGCCTGCGAGCAAGCGGCGCGCTGGGCTAGGGCGCCCCTCCGCACGCGGCGCAAGGGGCCTTTAGAGCGCAAAGAACGCCGTGTACACCAGCCGCTCCTCCACCACGCGGCGCTGCTGCGTGGCGCCGGCGCGCCGTTCGGGCACGGTGTTGTCGGTGTAGTAGCGCTCGTACTCGCGCACCGCGACGCGCGCCGGCTTGCCGCCGCTGTCGGGAAGCGCGACGCTGGCGGTCCAGATGACGGGATCCAGCAGCTCGCCCAGGATGGGACCTTCTAGCACCGGGGGAAAACGCACTACCGGGCCGACGACCACGCCGCCCAGGCGCGACAGGTCGGCAAGCGTCGTGGGCGTGGCGGTCTCAAGAATCGGCAGCTCGCGCATGCGGTCTATGAGAATGGGGCCCGGGCCGGCGGGCTGGGGCGCCGGTCCGGAAGGATCCAGCAGGCCCGATGCCAGCACCGCGGCGTCGCTCCAGGCCAGGTCGCTGTCCAATGCCGGGTCTCGCGTCTGCAGCACCAGTTCCACGCGATTGCGGCCGCTCTCGGCGGTCTGGCCGATGCCGGGAATGAAGGAAATATTCAGGTATTCGGAATCCAGGGGGAACTTCATCGGCCCATGCGCGGGGACGACGCCGCGCAGGCTGAATGTCAGCCTGCCGCGTTTTTGCTCGAACACCGCGCGGCGGCGCGGCAGCACTTGGGAAAACTCGGCCAGCACGACTCGCGACAGCTTGGCCGACGCGATGGCGTTGGGCTGGTAGCGCGCAAGCGCCAGGCGCACGAAAGGCATGTAGGTGCGACCCGGGTCGAGTTCGATATCGCAGTACCAGCGCGCGCGTTCCTCGCTCCAGCGGACGCGGTGTCCGACCACGTGGACCGGTTGGGCCGGGATTTCCTGCAGATAGACTTGTTCGTCCGCGACGCGCGCGGAGAAGTCCGACACGCGTGTCTTGTGTTTGGGCTGGGGCGTCTCCCATAGCGGGTCCATGCCCCACTGCGTGACCAGCGGCGTCAGACGGTCGGGGATGTCGGTGAAATTCTGGCCGTCGCCATAGATCACCACGCCCAGCAGTTCGCCGTCGCCGGAGGAGAACCAGGGCCGTTCCAGCCAGACCCGCAAACCGTTGCCCAGCCGTGTCACGTCCAGTTTCCCGGTGCCTGCCGTTTCCTGCCAGCGGAAGGTCGGCATGACATAAGTGAGAACGGGGGCGTCCGGCGGCGCGCTGGCGCGCACGACGGTGTTTTGCGCCGTGCCGTCGCGTCTGAGCACCGGCGCGCCAGGATCGTCGTCCGCACCCGCTTCGACCTGGGGCCCGTCGGCGACCGGCCCCAGCCGCGTGACCTTATCCACCTGTTCGTAGAGCGATGGCGGCAGGTATTCGCGGAACCGGGTGGTAGCGCGAAGACGGTAGCGGATGAGGCGAAAACGGGTGTCGCCGAACTCGTGGCGATCTCCCCGCGCGCGCAGCTTCCCGTCCGCGTTCAACTGTTCCTTTACCGCGTTGCTCAGGCTGAAAAGGTTGGCGTAGTTTTCCGACAGGGGAATCTCGGCGAGCACGCCGTGGCCGGCATGCCGTTCGGGGCGGGGCTTGAGCAAGTCGTCCACCCATTCGTTCCAATCCGCCTCTATTTCAATCTTGCCGGTAGTGGGACCGTGCAGGCGCACGCGGGCGTACAGGTCCGCATGAGCGTCGCCCGGCTGGCGTTGGGGTTCTTCGGCCAGCATCAGCACGGGGTCGCATATCGGCTGCTGCGTCGCGTGAACCAGCACCAGCGGCCGGTAGGGGGTGACCATCCAGCAGCCGCCCAGCACCGACGCCAGACGCAGCGTGGCACGTTCGCCTTCATTGCTGGCCCAGGAGGGGATGCCGAAGGTGTTGGCCAGCCCGGGGTTCACGAAGCTGGAGTAGCGCAGGCGGGCGATGCGGCCCTTGGGCAGAAAGAAGGTCAGGATCCGCTTGGCCTCGTCCCAGGCCGGCGTGCCGTCGTCGGGGTAACTCTCCGAGCAGGGTGGGTCGGTCAAGGTGGCGCGGCGTTCTTCCAGCACAATGCGCAAGCCCAGGCTGTCCGGCCATTTCGCCGCGTGCGCCACCAGCAGCACCAGTTCCTGTGCGGGAGTCTGCGCGATGACGGCGCTGGGGCCCAGCACCTTGGGGCCGCTGACACCGGGCAAGGCGTGACCGGGCTGGGCGCGCAGGGCGATACCGCCTGCGGCGGGATCCGGCAGATAGGGCGTGAGTACCTGGGCCTCCCGGTGGATCACATACTGCCCGGCGGCCAGTCGTTCGCCCGTGGGATGCTCGGGGTTGGGCAATTGTGGAGGCACGCGCTCGGTAGTGGCCACCTCTTTCAGCGCCTGCGGCGTCACCAGTTCTATCTCTGAGCCCGGTCCCTCGTCGTACAGCGTGGCCGCATCGCGGGCCGCTATCTCATAGGCCTGCTTGATGCCGGCGGGGCTGCCCATCATTGCGTCGAACAGGCCATGCGTTTCGCATTGCAGCTGCGACGCCTTGGGCGGCACTACGTGGCGTTCATTGACCGCGGGATACTCGAAGTCCTTGGAGGCTGGCTGCTGACGGGCATGCTTGAAGTCCGGGCTGTCGCGATACGCCGCGGGGTCCAGGCCGGTGTTGCTGCGGATCACCATGCGTTCCAGCGATTCGCCTTCGCTCAAGCGGGCCCGCTGCACCAGCGCCGGCGGATCCACCGGTTCGAAACGCCAGTAGACGACCGGCTGCGTGGCGTTGCCGTCCCGTTCCAGCGAAGGATCATCATGCGCGAGACTGTTGCCGGCCAGGTCCACCAGGCGCGCGCGGAAGCGGTAAGGCATGCCGAAGCGCAGGCGCGGCAGGCTGCCCTTGGCCGCGGCGAAGCTCACCGCCAGGCCATTGCCTTTTTCCGTGGCCACGTCCTGCACATCCTCCGGCACTTCACCCTGCACGCCGCTGGCCGGGTCGACGCGGTCGCGCAAGGTGCGTCCCGGGCGCGGCGCCACCAGGCTCCAGCCGGTCCAGCGGAACAGGGATTCGTGCAGGTAGTGGTCGTCGGGTTGCGCGCCGCCGCTGGTGGACGCGCCTTTGACATAGCCCTCGTCATCGGGCAGCTGCAAGGGAGCTCCCCCATCCGTGCATCGGTAGGTGCCGGAGCGCTGGCATAGCGAACGCCATCGTTGCGGGTCGCCGGGCACCTGCGGCTGCGCGTCCACGCGATAGCCGCGCAACAGGTCTTCGGCGTAGAGCACGATGCTGCCGGGCGCGCCCGACAGGGCGGCATTCTTCAGGGCAGCGGCTGCCGCGTTCTGCGCGACTTCCCAAGCGCGGCCGCGCCGCGCCACGCCCAGGCCGCCGGAACGCAGCGCTGCCACGCCCTGTTTGTCGCCCGTGGTGTACGTCACCGCACCGTCGGCGCCCAGCGCCAGGCTCTTGGCGATCAGGTTCTGGGCAGTCAGTACGAAGTCCACGGTTTTCAGGGCCGCGCCGTCGGGATCGACCTGGTAGACGTCGAAGGGGGTTCGCGGCTCCAGCAGGTTCCAGCTGTCGTCGGCGCGGCGCAGCTTGAGCATGCCGCGTTCGTGATCGGAAGGGTTGCGTGGGCGCGTGGTGAAGCGTTCCTGGTCGCCGGCCCACGCGGTAGCGGGACAAGCGTCGTCGCCGGCGTCGTGCCCGTCTTCCCAGCGCAGGGTCAGGAAGAAGCGGCCCTGCGCGGCAGGCGCCGCCGCCAGTTGCTGGTCCAGCGGCGAGTCCGCGGGCAAGAGGCAGTCGATGACCAGCCCCAATTGGCGCAGCAGCGCGGGATAGTCGCCATAGGACGCGACGATGGCGTGGAAATCCATCTCCGGGATGGCGGGCGGGGCGGGCACGTTCTCGCCGCTTGGCCGGCGCATGCCCTGCTGCTGCGCGGTGGGCGGGTCGCGGCGGTAGAAACGGTTGGCCTGAAACAGGGTGTACTCGGCCTGCGAGTTCCATTGCCTCATCAGATTCTGGTCGGCGTTGGCTAGCCCGCCGTCATTCCAGCGAGTGGGCAAAGCGCGCAGCGGAAAGCTGACGACGGGCTGCGGATTGCCCTCGGCGTTGACCCCCGGCGCCGCTGCGCGGCCTTCGTAGATGCTGTGGGGACCATAGACCTGGCTGCGCAGCACGCGCTCGGGGCCGTCCCCGCCGTCGTCGAAGAATCGGTCGAAGCCGGGTAGCGGCATCTCGACACGCCGGTCGCCTAGCGAAATGAAAGTCGTGCGCGTGCCGCAGTCGCCCAGCATGTCCTTCAGGCCGGGATGCGCGTCGCGCCACGGCAGCAGGGTGGGCGGCGTCCCCGTGGCTTGCACGGCCAGCCTGCCGTAGTGTTTGCGGGTCAGCCCCAGCACGCCGGCCACCGAATATGAAAATAGATTGACCTTGCTCATGTCGCGGAACACGAAACCCGACACGGGCGTGGTCTTGGGCAGCAGCCGTTCCCATAGCGCGGCGTCGGCCTGAGCCTGAGGCTCCAGCTCGATTTCCGCTACACCGGTATTCAGCACGAAGCGCACCCGTTCCAGCGTGCGCGGCCAGTTGACCCAGTCAGCGAAGGCGTGCAGCTGCTGTTCGTTCACGGCCTGCGGCGTGAGGCGCGGCGAGGCCACGATGGATACGCGCAGCCGGCCGGCGTCGGCGCCCGCAGGCACGCGGCCGTTGGGAATCACGGTCCAGACTATCGTTTGCTTGGCCATGGACGCTCCTCAGGCAAAGGCTTCGGCGTATTCGCGCCAGGCGTACGCGGTGTCGTCATCGATCTGCGCCAGTTCCTGCGCCAGCGGCAGGTCGGGGCGCGGTCCCATGAGGTCGCGGAAGCCCGGATCGCCATTGGACCCGGCGAACTTGCGCTCGCAGGACAGGGACACGCTCATCGAGAACATGAAGACTTCGATTTCGACGGTGATGGTGGCGCGTCCTGCGCACTTGCCGCTTTCGAACTCGTAGCGCAGTTCCAGGTAGATTTCGATGGAAATGCTGACGATGCCCAGCACGCTGACGCAGCCGCCCATGCGGAAGTAGCCGGCCAGAGAGCAGGCATTCTTTTCCATGCGGAAATAGATGCCCGCCATGACGTGCACGCCGCCGGAGGCCACCCCCAGGTTCACCGACACGCTGGCCCCGAACTCGAAGGCGGCCTCCATGAGCTGGATGCCGCTGGGATCCAGCGTGATGCCGAAAAACCCGCCGCCGCCGAACATGCATACCGACAGGTTGAAGGGCTGCTCGCGCGTGCAGAAATTAAAGCGCACTGCGAGGGGCTGGCCGATGAAAGGTATGGTAAAGCCCGCGCCGAGGCTCAGGTTGGACAGGTTGAAAACGCCGATGGCCACGGCCGGCAGGGCCAGGTCGAAGCCCGCGTCCACGCCTTTGGCCGAGATGTCCAGGTAGGGCGGGTCCGAGAACCCATCCAGCGGAATCAGATCGCGCAATGTCTCCACGAAGGACAAGGGACCGACGAACTTGATGTCGGTCAGCAGCACGTCCACGTCCATCTTCGCGGCCGTGTCGATGCGGAACTCGATCTTTTCGAAGTTCAGTTCCAGAAAGCTGGCGGGCGCGATCAGGACCAGGTCGAAGTCCTTCAGGGAGCAGACGACCGATATCTTCGGCGCGCTTTGCCCGTTCTTGCGGATGCGGGCCTCCACGGCGACCCGGAAGCCGCGTGCATCGTTGACGCGGAACAGGGGCGGGTCGCCGGGCTTGATCGACCAGCTTTTGATCATCGGGTTCCAATCGAAGCGGACGGTGAGCTCGTCACCGGTCAGCAAGTCGAGCAGCTCGGCGCTTGCCAGCACGGCGTCCACCGCCAGCTTGACCGCTTGCAGGGCGGTCTGCGCGATCTGGCGCGGCGCGCCTTCGAGCAAACGCGCCGTCCCGATGGTGTCGGATAGCGGCTGCACCGCGTCCTTGATGGCCTGAAGGCGGGGCGTGAGTGTCGCGGCGTCGGCGAATAGTTCGTCCAATTGGTCGGGGTGGCCCACCACGGCATCCAGCGCGTCGTACAAGGCCTTGCCTTGCACCAGCAGCACTGGCACCACGCCCACGCCATCCAGCAGCGTCAAGGCGGTGTTGGCCGCCTGGCGCAACGATTGCCGCAGGCCATCGGGCAAGCCCACGCCATTGACCTGCGTGTCGGCCGCAGTGCGCAGCGCCTGGGCCGCATTGCGCGCGGCGGTGAGCACAGCGGGCAGTCCGGGCAGGGCGGGCGCGGCGTCGAAGGACAGCCCGGCCAGCAGCGCGACTTGCGTGCGCACAGCGTCCAGCGCGGCCATCAGCCCGTTGAGGCGCGCGCGCGCGTCCTGGACCAGGTCTTGCGCGTAAGCCTGGGCCTGGCTGAGCAAATCTTCCAGCGTGGCTTTCAGCACCTGCAAGGCAGCCTCGGCGATGCGCCCTGGCTGTTGCGCCAGGTCCGCCACCAAGCCATACAGCCGGCCCATTTCGTTGACCAGGCTCTCGAGCTGGGAACAGGCTTCCGAGATGAAGCGCGGCACCTGCTCCGGCGTGCCCGCCGCATTGGACACGGCTTCGATGACGTCGCCCAGCGGGATGCAGCCAAACAGCAGCGGCAGGGGCAGGTCCGAGGACAGAGCCTTGGGAAAGATGTCCGGCCCGTTCATCTTGCCGGCCACGAAGTCCGTCACCTTGCCGCTGACCGGCCCGGCCATGCGCGACAGGGCCGAGGGACGCAGATTCGGCTGGACGAATCCGCCGGCGCGGTCGCCCTGCGCCGAGAAGTTCAGCACGGCATCGCCGCGGTAGACCGGGTTGGCGTCTATGTCGCCGAAGACCTGGCCGACGTTGGCGGAATCGAATCCGAAGCGCAGGTAGTGGTCGTTCCAGCTGAGCACACTATTGCCGTCGCTGCCCGTCAGTTCGGCCAGCGCGGCGATGCGGATTTCCGCGCGCTTGATGCCTGGATAGAACAAGGGGCCGTTCAGGGAGTCGCTGTACGCGCGTAGCTGGGTATTGCCCGGATCGACGAGGCCGTCGAACTCGATAGTCTCGACTTGCGCGGCGGTGTCGCCGGGCTTGAGCGGAGACGCCAGCGTGACCCGCTGTTGCTTGAACTGCGCGGTGCGGCGGTCGCTTACCTCGGGTTTGCGCCAGGCATCCCGCGCCTGCTTCGCGAATGCTTCGGCATTGCCGTAATCCGGCGTCAGCCATTGGCCGCTGAGCTTGCGCGGACAGGCGCGGCCGCCGTCCATGAAGATCATGGGCAGGTCGAACTGGACGTTGCGACCGTCGATGTCGGTGGCCGAACAGGCGAAGCGGAAGGGAATTTTCTCTATGCACGGCCAGAACAGCAATTGTCCCAGGCCCTCGATATTGCTGTCCGGGGAGGTCGGCGTATCCAGGCTGGGCGTGACGGTGGTGAGGATGCGCACACTGGAAAACGGCATCTGGCGATGCAGGAAGATCAGATTGCCCGCGTCGTCGCGTGCCTGCAGGTCGGGGTCCGCGTACACGCGTTCTCGCTGGCGCACGATGATGAACAGGCGCTGGCGCAGATAGGCAGTATTGCCGGGCGTGCCGCGGTGGAACTTGCGTTCGCTGACCTTCACCAGCGCGGCGCGGTGGCCGAAAGGAAACAGCAGGCCTTTGTAGACGACGCGGACGTAGTGGTCGCGGCCCATGGCGCCTCGATGCGTCCATTCCTCCAGCGATAGGCCGGGCGCGTCCCAGTTGCCGCGCGAGTCCAGCCAGGCGCCCAGCGCCGAGAGCATCAACAGTCTGGCCTCCACCGGCTGCGGCGTGTAGTTGGCGACGGAAAAGTTCGACGACAGGTGCGCGATCTGGTAGCGGTCGAAGTCGTCCATCGGCATGCGGAAGGGCGAGGTATTCGGTTGGGGCAGATAGGTTTGCGTCGGCACCGGAAACGCCGATTGCATCGGCTTGGTCGTGCCTTCGCCTCCCAGCGCCCACACCGCGCGCACGTTGGGCCGGGCATCATCCGGCCGTGGCGCCGTCGCGCTGTCCTGTGGCGGCGCGGCCAGCAATTGGGTGTGCCAGAGCTCGGTATGTTGGGTGGCGGTGGAAGTCGCAGGGGCCTTGGCGTGGCGCCAGCGCTCATCCGCATGCGGACTGAGGATCAGGCGCCACGGCAGTTCGATCGCGGTCTGCTGCGCGGCGGGCAGCGCAGGCTTGGGTCCGCGCCGGAGAATCTCGATCAGGGCGCTGGTGCGCTGCAATTCGCGGGCGGGCGTCATGCCGCCCAGGCGCAGTGCGCGCAGCCCGGCGGCGCCACCGGCCTGGCGCAGCAACAGGGTGCCGGGCGCGTTCTGCTGCGTGGCGATGCGCACATTGCGCAGTGCGAAGCTCGACAGCGCCGCGCGTTGCACTGGGGAGAGTTTGTCGATGCGTTTGTCGAACAGGTCGCGCAGGTCCAGGCGCGGTGCGCTGGGGCCGGGCGGGCGCGCGTTGGCGGCGACCGTCAGGGGCAGGGTCTCCATCGCCGCCAGCACGCCTTCCAGCGTGTACGGCACGTCAAAGCCGTCGGGAATGGCAAAGGCCAGCCGGGATTCTCCGGCAATGCGCGCGCGCACGGGCGGGCCTGTTGGGGTTTCCACGCCGCCGACGGGCTCGGGTTTGTCCGGCGTAGGGCGGGGCGGGGGCTGATTGGCGGTGGCGGGGGGCGGCCTTTCGAAGAACGTCTCTTCGGTGATCGACTGCGGCGGGAAGTGGACGATCAGCGTGGCGGCCCCGTCGCCGGCTTTCTTCAGTCGCGGCGGCTGGCCCGGCGTTACCGCCAGGTTGCGCAGTTCCAGCCGCAAGGCCAGCATATCGGCGGGCCGCAACACGGCTTGGCCGGGGCGGGTGCCGTCGAAGAAATTGCGGTTGGGATTTGGGGCCAGGACAGGAATGTTCAGCCTTCTGGTGACCATGCCAGTTCTCCTGCAAATAAGGAAACCCAGGAACTCAATCCTGCACGTCCAGCTACCTGCGAATCGAACTGCCAATGTCGCGAAAATTATCGTTGTGTTGCGTTAGTAGTCAACAACGTGCCGGCGCCTGGAGTAAGCGGCCGCCATGGCCTTGGTTTCGCCATCTGGATGTGGCTGAAAGGTGTAGAAAACGAGCGCCTTCACTCGGGGAGTTCATGCGTTGCATGAGACTTTGGTTGCCATCCGTAGGCGGGAAAACGGGTGCGCCGGTATCCATCCGCATGGGGGACGGGTGTGCGCCATCGGAATTTATTTTGTACGAATGCGTAACGGCTCCGGCCCCGGAAACAGCGGGGCCGGAAGCTGGGCGGGTGGCAGCAGCGCTACCCGCTAGCTGGTTACGGCAGGCGCGTCGCCCAGCGCCTGCAGGCATTCCGCCAGCGACGGAATGCCGCTGGCCAGCGCGTCGACGGTCTGCGCGTCGACCTTGGACAGGGGCGGGATCTCGGCCAGCACGCGCACCTCGCCGAAGCGCTCGATGGCTTCCTTGTTGCCCGCCGATAGCGGTCCGCTCATGATGACGCCCAGCACGGGAATGCCGCGCCGCTTGAGCGCCTCCAGGCTGAGCAAGGTGTGGTTGATGGTGCCCAGTCCGCTGCGCGCGGCCAGCACCACGGGCATGTCCAGCCGCGCGATCAGGTCGATCATCATGTGGGTATCGTCGATCGGCACGTAGAGGCCGCCGGCGCCCTCGACGATCAATGGCGCTGGCGTGGCGGGCGGGACGATGCTGGTCGCATCGACTATGGTGTCTTCAAGCGTGGCGGCCGCCCAGGGCGATAGCGGCGCCTGCAACACGTACGCGGGCAGGTGCAGGCGTTCGGGCGGCAGCCCGGCCAGTTGCGCCACGGTTTCCGTGTCGCCCGGTTCTTCCGCCACGCCCGTCTGGACGGGTTTCCAGTAGTCGGCGTTCCAGGCGCGCGCCAGGATCGCGGATACCAGGGTCTTGCCGATGCCGGTGTCGGTGCCGGTCACGAAAACCCCGGTGGGGTGCTTGTTCGGTTTTTTCCACATACCGTAGGCCAGGTGGTAGGTCGCCCCGGCTCCTTGTTCGTCAAACGCCGCCAGCACGCGCCGCAGCTGCGCAGCGCCAAGAGGCGGGCGGCCGGGAGCGGGCGTGGTGGCGCCGATGCCTTTCAGGCTGCGCAGGAAACGCAGCCCGTCAGGATGATTTTGTATCAGCCGTTCGCTGCGCACGCCACCCGCCAGTTTGCCCCCGTCCGGATGGATGGCGGCGGCAGGCGGATAGCGCGGCGTGACGGGAGTCAGGCCGGCCGCGGCATGCGCGGCGCGCCATTCGTGAAACGTATCCTCCGCCAGCGTTGCCACGGCCAGGCAGCCGCCCGGCGCGAGCAGCGCGGCCAGCCGGCCCAGGCCTTTGTTCAGGTCGGAAAACCATTGCACCGCCAGGCTGGAGCAGATCAGGTCGTAGCCGCCCGGCAACCCGTCCGGATGTTCGCCGTCCAGCAACTGGTAGCGGGCCTGGCCGGGCAAGGGCGGGCCGCTATGCGCCACCGCCAGCATGCCGGGGGCGATGTCGGTCACTGTCCAGTCCGCCGGGCCGATGCGCCGCGCCAGCGCTTGCGTCAGCAGGCCGGTGCCGCAGCCTATCTCCAGGATGCGCGGGCGCCGGGGCAGCGGCAGCAGGGCGATATCGCTGGCCAGCCGTTCGGCCGCCAGGCGCTGGACGGACGCGTGGTCTTCATAGGCCTGGGCGGCGGCGCTGAAGCGAGCTCCGATCCTGGCGTTGCGCGGGGCCAGCGTCATGCGGCGTCCGCCAGGCGGGCAATGAAGGCGCGGATCCGTGCCGCGCACCAGGGCGCGTCCGACACGGGCAGCAGGTGGCCGCCGCCTTCGCGGCCATGGATCTCCGCGTTGGCCAAGCCGGCAAAGCCTGCCTGTGTCATGGGCGCCGGAACGATGGGATCCTCCATGCCAGCAAGAACCAGCAGCGGCACGGGCAATGCCGCCAGGGCGTCGCGCCGGTCTTCCTCGCGCAGGGCCTGCAGATCGCGCGCAAGCGGCGCGAGCCGCGGCGCGTCGAAATCGGACGCGTCGCCGCAGCGCTGGCGGAAGTCGCGCAGCACCGGGACGGGGTCGGTCGACAGCCGTTTGGACATACGGTCCAGCAAGCGGAGCGCCACGCCCTCGTAGCCGGGACCAGCGGCAAAGCGCGGGAAGCCGTTGATGGACACCAGGCCCCGGCAGCCTGGCGGCAGTTGGCGCAGCAGGCGCAGCACACCCAGCGAGTGGCCGATGGCGATTACCGGGCCGCCAATGTCCGGCTCCTGGCCAGACCCGAAGTAGCCGGCGTCAAAAAAAGCTTGCGGCCAATCCCGGAGGCCGGCGCGCAGCGGCGCCCAGACCGAGGCGTCGAAGGCCCAGCCATGTACGAAGAGCAGGGTGGGGCGGGTAACGGCGGCTTGCATCGGGGCAGCAGCCATCACGCCAGCGCGGCGGCGAAGCCATCGATCAGCCGCGCCACGTCCACGTCGCGGTGCGCGGCGCTGAGCGTGACGCGCAAGCGGCTGGTGCCGGCGGGGACGGTAGGCGGCCGGATGGCCACGGCCAGGAGACCGCGCTGTTCCAGCGCGGCAGCCAGCGCCAGGGCGCGGTCTTCGTCACCCACGATGGCCGGCACGATCTGCGTGGAGGACGCGCCGGTGTCCAGTCCCATGCCACGCAGCGCGGCGCGCAGATTGTCGCCCGCGGCAGCGAGGCGGGCGCGTTCGGCATCCAGCGTAGGCACCAGGTCCAGCGCCGCGTCCATGGCGCCCAGCACCGCGGGCGGCAGCGCCGTCGTGTAGATGAAACCGGAGCAGGCGTTGACCAGGTAGTCGCACAGGGCGCGAGAACCGGCAACATACGCGCCGAATCCGCCCAGCGCCTTGCTGAATGTGCCCATGGCCAGGTCGATGCGGCCCGGCGCCAGTCCAGCCAGTCCCATGCCGCGCGGACCCAGGACGCCGGTGGCGTGGGCTTCGTCCAGGTAGACGAACGCGCGGTACCGGTCCGCCAGGCCTGCAAGCCGCTCAACGTCGCAGCGGTCGCCGTCCATGCTGAACACGCTCTCGGTGACGATGAACCGCGCCACCGGTTTGCCGCCGGTTTCGGCGGGCGCCCGGGCCGCGAGCAGGCTTTCCAGATGATCCAGGTCGTTGTGCCGGAAACGGATCTGTTTGACCCCTGCGGCCTGGCAGCCGTGGTGCAGGCTGGCGTGGTTGAGCTTGTCGGCGTACACCTCGACCTCGCCCTGGCCGGCAGCCGCGCGCAGGAGCGCGGGCAGCACGGCGGCGTTGGCCTGCCAGCCCGAGGCCAGCAGCAACGCCGCCTCCGTGCCCTTGAGCCGCGCAAGCTTGGCCTCCACTTGCTCGTGCAGGTCCAGGTTGCCGGTTACGAGGCGCGAGGCCTGGGCGCCTGCGCCGTGGCGGGCCGCCCATTCGCGCGACCGCTCGACCAGCAGCGGGTGCCGGGACAGGCCCAGGTAGTCATTGCTGGAGAAGTTCAGGACGGGTTCGCCCTCGAGGACGAGGCGTCCCGGGGCGGCTGCGGTGGCCGTGCGCAGGCGGCGGCGCACGCGGCGCGTTTCGGCACGCGCCAGTTCGGACGAGAAAAGCGGATCCAGCTTGGACATCTAATTTTCCGGCAGCGGCCTGACCGGGATATATCCCCGCCAGGCCGTAGAATGCGGGCCATTGTAGTGGAGGCGCCGCCGCTTCCGTTCCGGCCGCATCCGTAGGGCGGGCCTGGGCGCGGCGCAGGTATCGAGAGGTGAATCATGCACACGCCCGACTGGATGGCCCGGGGCCAACCCCATATCTGGCTCCCTTATGCGCAGATGAAGACGGCGACGCCGCCGCTGCCGGTGGTGCGCAGCCACGGCAGCCGGCTGGAACTGGCCGACGGCCGCAGCCTGATCGATGGCGTGGCGTCCTGGTGGACCGCATGCCACGGGTACAACCATCCGCACATCGCGCAAGCGGTGCGCGCGCAGTTGGACGCCATGCCGCATGTCATGTTCGGCGGACTGACCCACGAGCCGGCGCTGAACCTGGCGCGCCGGCTGGCCGGCATGCTCGGGCCGGGACTGGACCGGGTCTTCTACACGGATTCCGGCTCGGTGGCCGTGGAAGTCGCCATGAAGATGGCGCTGCAATTCTGGCTGAACCAGGGAGAGCGGGGCCGCAGCCGTTTCCTGGCATTCCGTGGCGGCTATCACGGCGACACCTTCGGCACCATGGCGGTATGCGATCCGGACGAAGGCATGCACAGCCTGTACCGGGGCATGCTGGCCGAGCACGACATCGTTGACCTGCCGCGCACCGAGGGCGAACTGGCAGCGCTGGAGGCCCACCTGGAAATCCATGGCGCGCGGCTGGCCGGCATCCTGGTCGAGCCCCTGGTGCAGGGCGCGGGCGGCATGCTGCTGCATGATCCGGAGGTGCTGCGGCGCCTGCGCCGCCTGGCCGACCGGCACGGCCTGTTGCTGATCTTTGACGAGATCTTCACCGGTTTCGGCCGAACCGGCACGCTGTTCGCATTCGAGCAGGCCGGCATCCGGCCCGACATCGTCACCTTGTCCAAGGCGCTGACGGGCGGCACCTTGCCGCTGGCCGCCACGGTGGCCAGCAGCCGGGTGTTCGAGGCCTTCTGGTCCGATGATCCGTCTCATGCCTTGATGCATGGCCCTACCTTCATGGGCAACGCGCTGGCCTGCGCCGCGGCCAACGCCTCGCTGGACCTGTTCGAGAGCGAGCCACGGCTGGCGCAGGCGCAGGCGATTTCCACGGCGCTGGCTGCCGGCCTGGAGCCTTGCCGCGAGTTGCCCTGGGTGCGCGACGTGCGCGTGCTGGGCGCGATCGGCGTGGTCGAACTGGATGGCATCACCGACCGCGAAGCGCTGAAGCGGCGTCTGGTCGACGCAGGAGTCTGGGTCCGGCCGTTCGGCAATGTGGTCTACCTGACCCCGGCCCTGACCATCGCCGAAGACGAACTGGCCAGCTTGATGCGGGCAGTGGTGGACGTGCTGCGCCAACGGCGCCCCTGACCCGGCCGGCCGCGAGAGGGGCGGTCCTGCACGTTGCCCGGGCAAACCCGCCCGGTCCGCCTTGATCCAGATCAAGGCGTGCTTGCGGCGCGCTGATTACCATCGGCGCATGCGAGCAAAATCGATTTTCGCCGTCCCGGCCAGCCTGTCCGCCGCTGACCGCCAGCAGCGCCGCCATGCCTTGGTGCGCCTGTCGCTGGCGTGGCTGGCGATGATGCAGGTGATGATGTTCGCCTGGCCCGGCTACCTGCGCCACGAAAGCATGCCCGCCGACGCGCTGGAAACGCTGGACTGGGCCATCGTGCTGATGAACTGGGCCAGCTTTGCGCTGACCGTGCCGGTGGTGGTCTATTCGGCCTGGCCAATCTGGCGCCACGCGGGCGACAACCTGCGCCATGGGCGCGCCGGCATGGACGTGCCGGTGGCCCTGGGCATCGTCGCCGCCTTCATCCCCAGCGTTCACGCCACCTATACCGGGCGGGGCGAGGTGTACTTCGATTCGGTCACGATGTTCGTGGCCTTTCTGTTGACGGCGCGCTACCTGGAACTGTGCGCCCGCCAGTCGTTTGGCGGCGCGGCAGCGGGGCTGCGCCACGAACGCGTTGAAGCGCAGCGCCTGGACCTGGGCGCGCGCGCCGACCGGCTGGCGTCGCGCTTTGTCATGATCCAGGTCGCGCTGGCGTTGGCCGCCGCGGCTGCCTGGGCCTACATCGACCCGGCGCACAGCATCCCCGTGATGGTGGCGCTCCTGGTGATGAGCTGCCCCTGCGCCATGTCGATGGCGGTGCCGACCGCCATGGCGTCGGCGCATTCGGCGCTGGCCGCCCATCCGTACATGCCCGATGCGGCGCTGGACGAGTTGCTGGGCGAGGCGCGCCGCAAGGCGCGGCAGAACCTGTACGGCTCGCTGATCTGGCATCTGCTGATGACGCCGCTGGCACTGGTCGGCTGGGTCACGCCGTGGCTGGCCGCAATCACCATGCTGGTCTCTTCGCTGGCTGTCGCCTACAACTCGTGGCGCCTGTGCCGCCGCGACTGGTCGGGCGACCTGGCGGCGGGCGCCGCGCTGGAAGCAGCGCAATGACCATCCTCTATCTGCTCCTGCCTCTATCCCTGCTGTTCGTGCTGGCCATCGGCGTGTCGCTGTGGTGGGCCGTTTTCAACGGCCAGTACGACGACACCGACGATGCCGGCCGCGCCATCCTGCTCGACGACGACAGCGGACCGGCCAGCCGCGGCTGAGCGCGGTGCTTGACCCGGCGCCATGACCCGTTGCGCCGGCGCTGCGTTCCCCACCATGTAACGAGATGCTTGATCCAGATCAACGCTGCCTTGAGTGACTAGTCCCATCATTGCAGCCTGGAGCTATCTGTTACTTTAGGGGAAGGGCGATGAACGATTGCGCCGCAATCGCAAGCAAGGCCGACACCTTCAACTACAAGATCGTGAGGCAGTTCGCGCTCATGACGGTAGTGTGGGGTATTGTCGGCATGGCTGTGGGCGTTTTTCTCGCTGCACAGCTTATCTGGCCGCAGCTGAATTTTGACACCGCATGGTTGAGCTACGGCCGCCTGCGTCCGTTGCACACCAATGCCGTGATTTTCGCGTTCGGCGGCAGCGCGCTGTTCGCAACGTCTTACTACGTGGTCCAGCGCACCTGTCAGGCGCGCCTGTTCTGCGGCCCGTTGGCCGCGTTCACGTTCTGGGGCTGGCAGATCGTCATTGTCGCCGCCGCCATCACCTTGCCCATGGGTTTCACCAGCAGCAAGGAATACGCCGAATTGGAATGGCCCATCGACATCCTGATCACCCTGGTCTGGGTTGCCTACGCCATCGTGTTCTTCGGCACCATCATCAAGCGCCGGACCAAGCACATCTACGTGGCCAACTGGTTCTTCGGCTCGTACATCCTGACCATCGCCATCCTGCACATCTTCAATAACATCGAGATGCCGGTGTCGATGTGGAAGTCCTATTCCGCCTACTCGGGCGTGCAGGACGCCATGGTGCAATGGTGGTATGGCCACAACGCGGTGGGCTTCTTCCTGACCACCAGCTTCCTGGGCATGATGTATTACTTCGTGCCCAAGCAGGCCGGCCGCCCCATCTATTCGTACCGCCTGTCCATCGTCCACTTCTGGGCGCTGGCGTTCACCTACATGTGGGCGGGCCCGCACCACCTGCTGTACACCTCGCTGCCCGACTGGACGCAGTCGCTGGGCATGACGTTTTCGCTGATCCTGCTCGCGCCGTCCTGGGGTGGCATGATCAACGGCATCATGACCCTGCAGGGCGCCTGGTACAAGCTGCGCACCGATCCTATCCTCAAGTTCATGGTCACGGCGCTGTCGTTCTACGGCATGTCGACCTTCGAAGGTTCGATGATGTCGATCCGCACGGTCAACGCGCTGTCGCACTACACGGACTGGACCATCGGCCACGTGCACTCGGGCGCGCTGGGCTGGGTCGCCATGATCTCCTTCGGATCGCTCTACTACCTGATCCCGCGCCTGTATGGCCGCGAGAAGATGTTCAGCGTCAAGGCCATCGAACTGCATTTCTGGATCGCGACCATCGGCGTGGTGCTGTACATCGCCGCCATGTGGATCGCCGGCGTGCAGCAAGGCCTGATGTGGCGCGACACCGCCAGCGACGGCACGCTGGTCTACAGCTTCGTCGAAGAACTGAAGACGCGTGTGCCGTATTACCTGATCCGCTTGCTCGGCGGCACGCTGTTCCTGTCGGGTGTGTTCGTCATGGCGTGGAACGTGTGGATGACGGTGCGCGGCGCGCGCCCGGTCAACCCCGCCATTCCGCAAGACGATCCCCATGCCGCACGCCAGCCGGTCCCCGCGACCGCCGTGCCGGCCACTGTTTGACGAGGACATCATGGCCAACAACAAATCTGGTTTCTTTTCCCACCAGACGCTCGAGAAGAACATTGGCTGGATGATCATCGCCAGCATCCTGGTGGTGTCCTTCGCGGGCCTGGTCCAGATCGTGCCACTGTTCTTCCAGCACAGCACGACGCAACCCGTCGCCGGGGTGGAACCCTACAGCCCGCTGCGCCTGATGGGCCGCGACGTCTATATCCGCGAAGGCTGCGTCGGCTGCCACTCGCAGCAGGTGCGGGTGCTGGCGGCCGAAGTGCAGCGCTACGGCTCCTATTCGGTGGCAGCGGAATCGGTCTTCGATCATCCCTTCCTGTGGGGCTCCAAGCGCACCGGTCCCGACCTGGCGCGCGTGGGTGAACGCTACTCCGACGACTGGCACCGCATTCACCTGCGCGATCCGCGCAAGGTCGTGCCGGAGTCCAACATGCCCGCGTATCCCTGGCTGGAGAAAACGGTCATCACCGGCGAGAACGTGAGCGAGCGCATGAGCGCGCTGCGCAAGCTGGGCGTGCCTTACACGGACGAGGAAATCGCCGCGGCGCCCAAGGCGATCGAAGGCAAGACCGAGGAAGACGCGCTGGTCGCCTACCTGCAAGGGCTGGGCGTGGGCGTGCGCAAGGCCAAGCAGGCCGAGCAGGCCAAACAGGCGGAAGCGGCCAAGAAGGCCGCCCAGTCCGCCGCGCAGCCGGCCGCGCAAGCGGCCACGGGAGGCTGATCATGCTGGGCTACCTGAGCGCGGCCGTCACGGCGGTCTCGATGGCAACATTTTTCGGCATTGTCTGGTGGGCCTGCTCGCGCGGCCGCCAGAGCGCCAACCGCGAATCGGCCATGCTGCCGTTCGCACTGCCCGATGAATTCGGGCAGGGACAACAAGATGGAGCGAATCGGTCATGAGCGATTTCGTCAATGGCTTCTGGGGGTATTTCATCTCGATCGTCGCCGTCGGCGGCGTGGTCTGGTGCGTCTGGCTGCTGTACACCCAGCGCCGCTGGCTCAGCACCAAGCCGGCCAACGGCAAGGTCGAGGACACGGGCCACGTCTGGGACGGCGACCTGACCGAGTTGAACAACCCGGTGCCCGGCTGGTGGACCTGGATGTACCTGCTGGCTTGCGCGTTCGCCCTGGGCTACCTGTTCTTCATGCCGGGCCTGGGCGAGTACAAGGGCCAGCTGGGTTACAGCAGCACGCAGGAAGTTGCGCAGCAGCAGGCCAAGATGGCCGAGGCCGTGCGTCCGATCTACGCGCGCTTCGAAACCATGGACGTGCCGCAGATCGCCCAGGATCCGGGTGCCCGTGAAATCGGCCAGCGCCTGTTCCTGAACACCTGCGCGCAATGCCATGGCTCGGACGCCAAGGGCGGCCCCAGCTTTCCCAACCTGACCGACGGCGACTGGCTGCATGGCGGCTCGCCCGAAGCCATCACGCAGACCATCACGCAAGGCCGCGTTGGGGTGATGCCGCCATGGAAGGCTGCAATCGACGCCAAGACCGCTGGCGACATCGCGCAGTACGTGCGTTCGCTGTCGGGCCTGACGGCCGATCCGGTTCGCGTGTTTCGCGGCAAGCGGGAATTCGCGAACTATTGCGTGGCCTGTCACGGTGTCGACGGCAAGGGCAACCAGGCGCTGGGCGCGCCGAACCTGACTGACGACGTCTGGCTCTACGGCAGCTCTGACGCCACCATCGTCAAGACGATCCTCGACGGTCGCGACAACCGCATGCCGGCGCACCAGGACATCCTGACGCCCGAACAGATCAAGATCCTGACGGCATGGGTCTGGGGCCTGTCGAACAAGCCTGACGCTACCGCCAGCGTGGCGACGGCAAACGCCCCGCCGGCAACGGCAACGAAGTAAAGGCATTACAGCGGGCAGCACAGCGCAGGGATAAGGGCCGCGCTGGCGCTGCCCTCATGTCACCAGACTTACAGCAGGGAGCAGCAAATGGAAGATGGGTCAGCCGCAAGGGTCGGCACTTCGCCTGACGGTGACCCGCCGCCCTGGCGGCCGCATGTTCGGCCGCCACGTCCCGGGACGGAGACCCTGGAGCAGACGTTGGCGGGCGTGCGCAGCAAAATCTATCCGCGATCCGTCAGCGGCATCTTCGCCCGTTGGCGCATCGCGTTTGTCTTTCTCACCCAGCTGATCTTCTACGGCCTGCCTTGGCTGCAATGGAATGGCCGCCAGGCCGTGCTGTTCGATCTGGGCGCTCGCAAGTTCTATCTCTTCGGCCTGGTGCTGTGGCCGCAGGACGTGGTTTACCTGGCGGTGCTGCTGGTGATCTCGGCGTTGGCGCTGTTCCTCTTCACCGCGGTGGCCGGGCGCCTGTTCTGCGGTTATGCCTGTCCGCAGACCGTCTACACGGAAATCTTCATGTGGATAGAGCGCAAGGTCGAGGGCGACCGGGTGGCGCGCATTCGCCTGGATGAATCGCCCTGGTCCTGGCGCAAGGCGCGCCTGAAGTTCACCAAGCATTTCCTGTGGATCGCGCTGGCCTGGTGGACGGGCTCTACTTTCATCGGCTATTTCGCGCCTATCCGCGAATTGGGGCATGAGCTTTTCGCCCTGCAGCTGGGCCCCTGGCAGTGGTTCTGGATGCTGTTCTATGGCTTTGCCACCTGGGGCAACGCCGGCTTCATGCGCGAATCCGTATGCAAGTACATGTGCCCCTACGCGCGCTTCCAGAGCGTGATGGTGGATCCCGACACCTTTGTCGTCACCTACGACAAGCGCCGCGGCGATCCGCGCGGCGGCCGCTCGCGCAAGGTGGACCACAAGGCGGCCGGCCTGGGCGACTGCGTCGATTGCAGCCTGTGCGTGCAGGTCTGTCCGACGGGCATCGATATCCGCGACGGCCTGCAATACATGTGCATAGGCTGCGGCGCCTGTATCGACGCCTGCGAACAGGTCATGGACAAGATGCAGTACGAGCCGGGGCTGATTCGCTACACCTCTGAGCGCGCCATGCTGGACGGTTTGTCCGCCAAGAGCGCGCGCTCCCACCTGCTGCGTCCGCGCGTGCTGATCTACGGCACGTTGATCCTGGCGCTGGCCGTCGCTTTCGTGGTGTCCCTGGCCATGCGCAACCCCTTGCGGGTGGATGTGATCCGTGATCGGGGCGCGCTGGGACGCGAAGTGGCCGGCGGCATGATCGAAAACGTGTACCGCCTGCAACTGATCAACACGTCGGATACGCCCCTGACGCTGCGCCTGTCGGCTGAAGGCGTGCCGGGCCTGGCCGTGCTGGCTGGCCAGCAGGGTTCCGACACCGTCGAGGTCGAAGCCGCGGCCAACAAATTGGTGCCCATGGTCATCCGCGCGCCAGCTGGCACGCAGCCGGGCGCCCATGCCATTACGCTGCGCGCGCGCGGCCAGGATGGCGAGAACCGACCGGTCGAGACCGACGAGGCCGCCAGTTTCTACGTACCTGATTGAGCATTGAAGAGGACATACCCATGACCGCCGTCCAACCCGCCAAAGCCACCAAGCCCTGGTACCGCGAACCCTGGCCCTGGATCCTCATGGCCGGCCCGTTTGCGGCCATGATAGGGTGCTTCGTCACCATCTACTTCGCTTTCACCAACTTCAGCAACCAGCCAATCCAGGAAGGCGTGGTCAAGCGCGGCCTGGTCATCGAGCAGGTTGCGCCCAGCGCCAATCCGTAACCCGGGGAGAACAACAGATGGGCTTGCGATCATTGATGTGGATCCTGTGGCCGTCCTTCATGGCGGCCGCGGCGGGGAGCGCGCTGATCTTCGCCCTGATCGATCCCCTGGACGTGGCGATCTTCGGGCATGTCCCGACGGGACGCACGGGCTTCTATACCGTCTCTTTCTTCGTGTTGTGGGTGATGGCGGGGCTGTCCAGCACGCTGACGGCGTACCTGATGCCCAAGCCCGAGGAACCCGAGGATCTGTAGCCGGGCGCGGCGCTGCCGCGGCCCGGGGCGGACGGCGGCGCTAGACCTTCTTCACGAACTCAGACTTCAGGCTCATCGCTCCGAAGCCGTCGATCTTGCAGTCGATGTCGTGGTCGCCGTCGACCAGTCGGATGCCCTTGACCTTGGTTCCCATTTTGATCACGCCGCCGGAACCTTTGAGTTTCAGGTCCTTGATGACGGTGACGGTATCGCCGTCCTGCAGCACGTTGCCTGCCGAATCGCGGTAGACCTTGCCCGCGTCCTCGGTGGCTTCGGCGGCCTGTGCCGTCCATTCATGCGCGCATTCCGGGCAGACAAACGCGGCGCCGTCTTCATAGGTGTATTCGGACTGGCATTTTGGACAGGCGGGCAATGCGCTCACGGATGGACCTCAAAATAAAAAACGCGCGATGCGCAATACGCGATTGTACTGTGCAGCAGCTGGTTTTCGCCCTTGGCATGGGGGGTATTCCGCCTTGCGTTGCGTGGTCTCAAACTGCGACGTCGCCATGCAGCAATCCCACGAAATGGCGCGCCGCCGCGCTCAGCGGCCGGTCGCGGGGCACGATGCTGCCAAAGGCCGTCAGGCGCTGCCGAATCTGGTAGGGCAGGATCGCCAGCAGGCCATGCGCCGCGTACCGGCTCGCCACCGATTCGGGAATCACGCCCAGCATCGTTGATTTCATCGCCAGGTTGGTGGTGGTCAGGATGGATGCCGATTCGATCAGCCCTTTGGGCGTGCTGGCATTGTTCGCATGGAACTCCTGCTCGATAACGTCCCGCATCGGGCTGCCGTGCGGTTGCAGGACCCACGGATAGGCCAGCATGGCGTCGAAGTTCACGCGTTTGCGTCCGGCCAGCGGATGGTCCACCGCCGCGATCACCGACAACGCCTCGTCGCCGATCGGACGAAAGACGTACTGGCTGTCCGACAGGGTCAGCATGCGGCCTATCACCACGTCCAGCTTGCCTTCGTTCATGCGGCCGATCAGCAGGTCGCTGGTGCCGGTGGAAATCTCCACCGCCAGCAGCGGATAGGTTTGCTTCAGGCGCAGCAGGGCGTCGGTCAGATGGCCGGGCGAAGCCGCCATGATGCTGCCAATGAACAGCTTGCCCGCGCTGCCCAGGCGCAACTCATCCAGCTCGCGCGCCAGCGACGAGACCGTGCCGCGCATGCCGCGGAAGTACCCCATCACGCATTCGCCCGCCGCGGTCAGCGCCAGTCCTCGGCCCACCCGTCCGAATAGCGGCTGGCCGATGGCCAGTTCCAGTTCGTGCAGCATCTTGCTGGCCGCGGACTGGGTCATATTGAGCTGGTTGGCGGCGGCGCGCAGCGTGCCGCGCTCTTCGATCGCCAGCAGCAGGACGATCTGCCGCATCCGCAGTCGGGCCAGCAGCGCAGGGACGTGTATGGCGCGTTCCATGATTGATCGCCTCAGGTGAACGGTTGGTGCAAAAGTTTCATTTTACGGAAACTAAGCTTCTTTCTAAGATGCATCCACAAGAGATTGCCCATCCATAGGGCAAGAAGACACCAACCAAGGAGACAACCATGAAGACTCGGCTATTGGCCGCGATCGCGGCCGGCGCCCTGTGCCTGTCCGCCCTGGCGCCCGTCCAGGCGCAAGGCGCCGACTGGCCCAACAAGCCCCTGCGCCTGCTGGTAGGGTCCGCGCCGGGCGGCGGCACCGATGCCATGGCGCGTGCCGTGGCCGACAAGCTGGGCCCGCTGCTCAAGCAGACCGTGGTGGTCGAGAACAAGCCGGGCGCATCCAATACGCTGGCGGCGGACCTGGCGGCCAAGTCGTCGGACGGCCACACCATGGTGATGGGGGTATCCACTGCCCACGCCATCGCGCCGCACCTGTTGAAGCTGGGTTATGACAACGACCGCGATCTGGTCCCGGTCGTGTTCGTGGGGGCGGTGCCCAACATCCTGGTGGTGAATAACGACGTGCCAGCCAAGTCGGTGCAGGAGCTGATCGCCTTGCTCAAGAGCAAGCCGGGCACCTACAACTTCGCCAGCAGCGGCTCGGGCAGTACCCAGCACATTGCTGCGGAACTGTTCAAGGACGCCACTGGCGTGCAGATGATCCACATTCCCTACCGCGGCAGTGGCCCGGCGCTGGTGGACCTGATGGGCGGACAGGTGCAGATCGCGTTCGAAACCGCGTCTTCGGTGATTCCTCATATCAAAAGTGGCAAGGTACGCGCGCTGGCCGTGCTGAGCGCCAAGCGCAATGCGCAGTTGCCTGATGTGCCCACCATGGCCGAAGCCGGCGTGCCCGGCGTGGAAATGAGTGCCTGGTATGGCATCTACATGCCCGGCGCCGCGCCTGCCGCCAATCAGAAACGCATCCATGACGCCGTCAACGGCATTCTGGCGCTGCCCGACACGCAGGCCCGCCTGCAGGCGATCGGCGCCGACATCAACCCGATGAGCCAGGAGCAATTCGCGCAGTTCCACAAGTCCGAGAACCAGCGCTACGCCGGCATCATCAAGAAGAACAACATTTCCGTGGAATGACCCAGACATGAGCACGCAGCAGAAACCCGTCATCGCCCTGACGCTGGGCGACCCCGCCGGCATCGGCGCCGAACTGATCGCCCGCCTCCTGGCCAGGCCACAAGCCACGCAACTCGCGAACATCGTTTTGGTTGGCGACGAGTGGCTGTGGCGCGAGGGCCAGCGGGTGGCAGGCGTGCAGGTTGCCACGCAAGCCGTGGACAGCTTCGAGGCGGTGCGCGACCGGCCGGACACCGGCGCGCCCGCCTGGCTGGGGATGGAAACCATCGAACCCGGCCAGGTGCGCGTGGGCCAGGCCGAGGCCGCGGGCGGGGCGTCGGTGCTGCGGGTGCTCAACGCCTGCATGGACGCGGCGCGTGACGGTCACGTCGACGCCATCTGCTTCGCGCCCCTGAACAAGTACGCGATGAAGCTGGGCGGCCTGGGGCACGACGACGAGCTGCATCACTTCGCGCAGTACCTGGGCGTGACCGGCTATTTCTGCGAGTTCAACACGCTGGGGGACTTGTGGACCTCGCGCGTGTCCTCGCACATTCCGCTCAAGGATGCGGCGGCGGCGCTCAGTGTCGACGGCATCAAGGACGCCACGCGCCTGATCTATCGTTCGCTGCAGGCCAACGGCGTGGCCGAGCCGCGCGTGGCAGTGGCCGCTTTCAACCCGCATGGCGGCGACGGAGGCACTTGCGGCCGGGAAGAAGTGGACATCATCGCGCCGGCCGTGCGGCAGTTGAACGAAGAGGGCCTGCCGGTGCAAGGGCCATTCCCCGCGGACACGATCTTCCTCAAGGCGCAGGCCGGCGAATTCCAGGCCATCGTCACCATGTATCACGACCAGGGCCAGATCGCGATCAAGCTTCTGGGCTTCTCGCGCGGCGTGACGGTACAGGGCGGCCTGCCCATCCCGATCACTACGCCCGCGCACGGCACCGCCTACGACATCGCCGGCCAGGGCCGGGCCAACCTGGATGCGACCTGGCAGGCCTTCCTCATAGCCTGCCGGATGGGCCTCTCGCACCGTGCATCGCGTTCGTCTGCCGGCTGACGCGACGTTTCATTCCCTACCTCGATTCCAAGCAGGAAACCCACATGAAGATCAAATCCGTCCGCGCCCGCGTCTACGAATGGACCGGCAAGACCGTGCCGCCGCAGGGCAACTTCTGCTCCAATGCCATGGACCTGCTGTATTCCAGGCAGGAAACCATGAGCACCTTCCGCTTCCACGGCTGGACCGTGGTCGAGGTGGAAACGGACGACGGTATCGTGGGCCTGGGCAACGTGGCGCTGGCGCCGCGCGTGGCCAAGGCCATCATCGACCAGTACCTGGCTCCGCTCGTGATCGGGCAGGATCCTTGGGACTACGAATACCTGTGGCAGCGCATGTACCGCGCTACCCATGCCTGGGGCCGCAAAGGCGTGACCATGGCCGCGATTTCGGCCGTGGACCTGGCCATCTGGGACATCCTGGGCAAGTCCGTGAACAAGCCTGTTTTCAAGCTCCTGGGCGGGCGCACCAAGGAAAAAATCCCGGTCTACTACTCCAAGCTTTATCGCACCGACCTGAAAGCCATGCAGGAAGAGGCGCAGACCTATCTGGACCAGGGCTTTACGGCTTTCAAGATGCGTTTTGGCTATGGTCCGGCGCACTTGCAAAAGGGCGTGTCGGAAAACCTGAAGTCGGTGGAGGCGGTGCGCGAAGTGATCGGCTACGACACCGATCTGATGCTCGAGTGCTACATGGGTTGGAACCTGGAATACGCCAAACGCATCCTGCCCAAGCTGGAGAAATTCGAACCCCGGTGGCTGGAGGAGCCCGTCATCGCCGACGATATCGACGGCTATGCGGAGCTGAACCAGCTGACCTCGATCCCGATTTCCGGCGGCGAGCACGAGTTTTCGCTGTACGGCTTCAAGCAGCTGCTGGACCGCAAGGCAGTGTCGGTGGTGCAGTACGACACCAACCGCGTGGGCGGCATCACGGCGGCGCACAAAATCAACGCATTGTGCGAGGCCTACAGTGTGCCGGTCGTTCCGCACGCAGGCCAGATGCACAATTACCACCTGACGATGAGCACGTTGGCCTCGCCCATGAGCGAATACTTCCCGATGTTCGACGTGGAAGTCGGCAATGAGCTGTTCTATTACATCTTCGACGGCGAGCCGGTGGCCAAGGAGGGGTTCATCGACCTCGAGGACGACAAGCCCGGGCTGGGCCTGACGCTCAAGACGGAATACCTCAAGAACTTCAACATCATCGAATAGACATGGCAACCTACGAAAATCCGCGCTACCGCGGCATCTTCCCTGTCGTTCCCACCACCTTCACCGAATCGGGCGAACTGGACCTCCCCAGCCAGAAGCGGGCGGTGGACTTCATGATCGACTCCGGCGTGGACGGCCTTTGCATCCTGGCCAACTTCTCCGAGCAGTTCGTGCTGTCGGACGACGAGCGCGAAATCCTGACGCGTACCATCCTGGAACACGTGGCCGGCCGCGTGCCCGTCATTGTGACCACCACGCATTTCAGTACCCAGGTCTGCGCAGCGCGCAGCCGCCGGGCGCAGGAGCAGGGCGCCGCGATGCTGATGATCATGCCGCCTTACCATGGCGCGACGATTCGGGTATCGGAAGAACAGGTGGCGGGCTTCTTCCAACGCGTGTCCGACGCGGTGGACATCCCCATCATGATCCAGGACGCCCCGGTGGCGGGCACGCCATTGTCGGCCGCGGCTTTGGCGCGGATGGCGCGCGAGATCGAACACGTGGCGTACTTCAAGATCGAGACCGCGGGCGCGGCGTCCAAGCTGCGTGACCTGATCGCCTTGGGCGGCGCCGCGGTGGAAGGGCCTTGGGACGGCGAGGAAGCCATCACCCTGCTGCCAGACCTGGATGCCGGCGCCACGGGTTCGATGACGGGCGGCGGCTTCGCCGACGGCCTGCGTCCCATCATCGAGGCCCACCGCGCAGGCAAGCGCGACGAGGCCTACCGCCTGTACGAGCGCTGGCTGCCCCTGATCAACTACGAAAACCGGCAGGGTGGCATTCTCAGCGCCAAGGCCTTGATGAAAGCCGGTGGCGTGATCGCTTGCGAGGCGCCCCGGCACCCGCTGCCCACCATGCGGGAGGAGGTCCGCCAGGGGTTGCTTGAGACCGCCCGCCGGCTCGATCCTCTGGTTCTGCGCTGGGGACGCTGAGCAGAACTTGCTCAGCGGTCAAACACACTGTTCCGTCACGCCGAACAAGCCTGTCAGGCGTGACGGTTAAAATCCCTGGCTATCCATCTAGTCGGGGGCGCGTGTGCAGCCGGTCATTTCAGTCCAGGATCTATCCAAACGGTACGCATCGGGGTTCCAGGCGCTCAAGAGCGTGAACCTGGACATCCAGCGGGGCGAGATCTTCGCGCTGCTCGGTCCGAACGGCGCGGGCAAGACGACGCTGATCAGTATTATCTGCGGCATCGTCAATCCCACCGCCGGCCGCGTGCTGGCCGACGGCCACGACATCGTTTCGGATTTTCGCGCGGCGCGCTCCAAGATCGGCCTGGTGCCGCAAGAGATCTCCACCGACGCGTTTGAAAGCGTCTGGAACACCGTCAACTTCAGCCGCGGCCTGTTCGGCAAGCCGACCGACCACGCCTATATCGAGAAGGTGCTGCGCGACCTGTCGCTCTGGGACAAGAAGGACAGCCGCATCATGGCGCTGTCGGGCGGCATGAAGCGCCGCGTCATGATCGCCAAGGCCTTGTCGCACGAACCCGCCATCTTGTTCCTGGACGAACCCACCGCGGGGGTGGACGTGGAGCTGCGGCGCGGCATGTGGGAAATGGTGCGGCGCCTGCGTGAAAGCGGCGTCACCATCATCCTCACCACGCACTACATCGAGGAAGCCCAGGAAATGGCCGACCGCGTCGGCGTCATCCGCAAGGGCGAGATCATCCTGGTCGAGGAAAAGCACGCGCTGATGGCCAAGCTGGGCAAGCGCCAGCTGACGCTGACGCTGAAGGCACCGCTGCCGGGCATCCCCACGGCGCTGGATGCCTTTCAGCTGGAACTGTCCGACAACGGCCACAAGCTGGTCTATACGTACGATAACCAGGGCGGCGGCGAAATCTCCCGGCTGCTGCATGAGCTTTCCAGGCTGGAGATCGAGTTCACGGACCTGAATTCATCGGAAAGCTCGCTCGAGGATATCTTTGTCAGCCTGGTGCACGGTCAATCATGAACTTCTACGCCATCCGCGCTATCTACCTGTTTGAAATGGCCCGCGCATGGCGCACGCTCATGCAGAGCGTGCTGTCGCCGGTGATCTCCACCTCGCTGTACTTCGTGGTGTTCGGTTCGGCCATCGGCTCGCACATGGTCGAAATCGACGGCGTGAGCTACGGGGCATTCATCGTGCCGGGCATGATCATGCTGTCGCTGTTGACGCAGAGCATCGCCAACGCGTCCTTCGGCATCTACATGCCGCGGTTCTCGGGCACCATCTATGAAATCCACTCGGCGCCCATCTCCTATGTGGAGATCGTCATGGGCTATGTCGGAGCCGCCGCCAGCAAGTCCATCATCCTGGGACTCATCATGCTGGCCACGGCGCGCCTGTTCGTGTCGTTCGAAGTGGCGCATCCATTCTGGATGCTGGGCTTTCTGGTGCTGACCGCCGTGACCTTCAGCCTGTTCGGCTTCATTATCGGCATCTGGGCCGACGGCTTCGAGAAACTGCAGATCATCCCGCTGATGATCATTACCCCGCTGACCTTCCTGGGCGGCACCTTCTATTCCATCAAGATGCTGCCGCCGTTCTGGCAGACCGCCACCTTGTTCAATCCGGTGGTGTATCTGGTCAGCGGGTTCCGCTGGGCCTTTTATGGCGTGGCGGACGTCAACGTCGGCGTCAGCGTGGGCATGACGCTGGTGTTCTTGCTGGCCTGCCTGATCGGCGTGCGCTGGATCTTCAAGACTGGCTACCGGCTGAAGACCTGAGCGCCGCCGGTGTCGGCAGGCGCGGCCGCGCTTCAGGGTTGCGCGGCCGTCGGCGCGCTGCGGGCCATGCCATCATGCGCGTCCAGCAGCCGTTCGCGCCAGGCATGGACGGGATCGTCCTCGGCCAGCAGTTCCAACGTGCTGGTGCAGCGCGCCCACATGAACATGCCGAACACTGCATAGTCGGCATAGGCCGGCTGCTCGCCCGCCAGATAGGGCTGTTTGCCCAGCATCTGCCGCAACGGCAGCAATGCGGCGCGCAGTGCTGCGACCTGTTCGTCGTAGCCTGCGGGCAGATCCTCCAGCTTGCCAAAGCGCTTTTCCCGCGTGGCGCGGAAATAGTCCCGGTCTTTTTCATGGATCAGGCCATGGATGCTGGGCAGCAGCAGCCGCGCCAGGGTCGGCACCAGGGTGGTGTCGGCCCATGAATTCGCGAACAGGCTCAGCGCGCGGCCGGTGGCGCCACCGAACAGCGAGGGCCGCTCGGGGAAGTGGTCTTCGAGGTAGCACGCGATCTGCCAGGAATCGCTGACGACATGGGTGCCGTGCACCAGCACAGGCACGAGCTTCTGGCCGGAAAAATCTATCGCTTCTTTTTCCGTGAAGCGCCAGGGCACGGTCGTGGCCGTCAGGCCTTTGTGCGCCAGCGCCATATGGGTCTTCCAGCAGTGCGGGCTGAAACGCAGCGATGCGTCGGCGCCCGCCAGGTCATAGAGAGTGAGATCCGTGGTCAAGATACTGCGCTCCTTCTGCGTGTCGGTAAGGAAATCCGGAAACAGGATAACCGCTTGCGCAGGCCTGGCGGCTGACGGTTGCCTTACTTGTCGATCATGCCCACACTTGCTGGAGCAAGACCGCAGACAGATAGAGGCCGCATCCGAACACCGCGTGTGTCGCCAGGCTGCGCGCGCGGGCCTTCCGGGGCGAGGGTGCGCGCGCCGCCGCCAGGCCCAGGCCCATGGCGGGCTGCATCACGAAAAACGGGATGACAACGGTCGCCACGCCCACGGCCAGGGCAGGCAGCCACGTCGGGTTGCGCAACCATGCCTCGCCTTGGACGCAGGCCAGCAGCGCGGCGAAGACGATGCCCACCGCGTAGTGGATCGCCCAGCCCAGCGGCACCTCGCCTGCGATCGGCTCGGCCCGGCCGATATTGGCATGCGCGAACTTGCCCCGGCGCAGGTGCCCAGCCCATCTCCCGACCAGCCCGTAGCTCAGCGTGGGTATGCCCAAGCCTTTCTGGACCAGGCCCCACAGGTCCATCACGGCGGTCGCCCCGACCCCGATCAGGATGATTCTTGCCGTTGCTTCCATCGATACCATTTCCTGTCCTTCGATTGATGAGTCCATCGTTCGCAGGCATGATAGAAGTTCAAGTCAACTTTAAGTCAATGGGTCAAGAAGGAGGCGCGGCATGGATATTTCGGATGTCGCGCGGCGCACGGGCTTGCCGGCCTCGACGCTGCGTTTCTATGAAAGCAAAGGCTTGATCAAGGCGGTCAGCGCCGCCGGCGAGCGCCGACGATTTGCGCCCGGGGTGCTAGATCAGTTGGCCCTGATCGCGCTGGGGCAGGCCGGCGGCCTGTCGCTGGACGAGATCCAGGCCATGCTTTCGCCGGAGGGAGCATGGCGGGTCGACCGAAACCTGTTGTTGGCCAAGGCCGACAGCATAGACGCGACCGTCAAGCGCTTGCGGGCGATGAGCCACGGCTTGCGCCACGCCGCGGAATGCCCCGCGGCAAACCACGCGCAATGCCCGACTTTCCAGCGGCTGCTGAAGGCGGCCGCGGGCAGGGTGAAACAGAGCAGGGCGGCCGGGTCGAAACAAAAAAACGCCATCCGTCCTGAACAGGAGGGATGGCGCCAAGGTTAGCGGCTGGCCCGCGGACACCGGCGCATCCACGGGGCAGACACTGGCTCTCGGAGAGCTTTACTTCCCGGCGGGCGCACCCTTGCTCATGCTCATCAGGCGCTGCTTGAGCTGGGGGTCCTGCTGCACGGCCTGGCCGATGCCGTTGAATTCCTCGACGCTCAAGCCGTCGGCCTGCACCAGCTTCACCATCTTGGCGTCGGCTTCTTCCACGACCTTTTGCTTGGCCTCGTCGGTCTTGGCGGCGTCGACCTTGGGACGGTATTCGTCGACAACGCCGGAAATCTTCTGCGATGCCGAGGCAAAGCGCTGCAATTGCTGATCGGTCGGCTGGATCGCGGGCGGGGGCGCCATACGTTGCTGAGCCTGCGGCTGGCCCTGACTGGCCTGTTGCGCAAGGGCGGGGGCACCGGACAGCGCCGTCGCCAGCAGGGCGGCGGACAGGAATGCGTAAGTGGAACGCTGCATGAAACCTCCTTGTTCCGGTTGAATGTCGGACCATGATGCCGAGCCGGGAGGCGCGGGGGCAAGTTTCGCGATGTGTTTTCCTGTGTCGGCAGGCCACGGGATGCGGGCGCGCGCCGGGAGGGCGCGCCCGGGGACGCGGCGGAAACGTTTTGCGCGATTTCGTAGTCGCTGCTGGCCGCGATGTTTCTTTAATTTTTTGCGGGACGGGTTCTAGACGGCCAGCATGCTCAGCATTACCAGCGCAAGCAGCAGCACGTAGACGCGAGCGTGCAGGCGATCCGGAATTCGCGGGATCAGCGGCGCGGCCAGCCGGATGCCCGCCAGCGATCCCAGCGCAAGCGCCGCGAACGCCAGCAGGTCCACATAGCCCACGATCCACGGCGCCAGCGGGGCGGGCAGGCTGGCCGCCGTTGCCATGTAGGCCAGCGTGCCCACCAGCGCCACGGGCAGGGTCAGCGGATTGGCCATTGCCGCGGCCTTGGCCATGGGCAGGCCGCGGCGCCGCAGCAGGGGGACGGTCATGACGCTGCCGCCTACGCCGAGAAAGGTCGCGACCGCACCAATGATCACGCCTCCCCCCACGAGGACGCCGCGGTCCAGCGGGCGGGGGCGTTCGTCCTGCTGCGCCATGAAACCTTGGCGCAGCAGGCAATCCAGGATGGTCACGGCCAGATAGGCAATGAATGCGTAGCGCATCAGGTCGCCGCTTGCGCGAGTGGCGGCGAGCGCGCCCAGCGCCGCGCCTGCGGCGATAAAACCGGCCAGGGGCCAGACATAGGCGCGCAGGATGTTGCCGGCGCGCTGGTGCTTGCGCGTTGCCGCCACCGAATTCACGATCATGACGCAGGTGGATGTGGCCACCGCGATATGCATGGCCGCCGAGCCGATGGCATCCTGCGCGCCATGCGCGGTCGTCAGCACCGCATACAGCACGGGCACTACCACGAAGCCGCCGCCGAAGCCGAACAGCACCGTGGTCACGCCGCTCAAACAGCCGAACAGGGCCAGAACCAGATAAAGCATGCCTGCATCCTCATAAGGAAAGAGGGAAAGCAGCCACGATACGGCCGCCGGGCGTGGCCCGCTTTCGAGGATGGGACAATAATGTTTGAATTTCGGCCAATCGGCACGTTGCCACGGTAGCAGCCCGCGATGCGCAATACTCATATCGACCACTACGATCACCTGGACCGCGCCGTCGTCGCCATCGGCAATGACTATCCTCCCGGCCGGCTGCTGCCCGCCCATGCGCACCGTCGCGCGCAGTTGCTGTATGGGGCGACCGGCGTCATGCACGTGGTCACGCGAGACGGCAACTGGGTGGTGCCGCCGCAGCGGGCGGTGTGGATTCCGGCAGGCGTGGCGCACCAGGTCCGCATGCTGGGCGTCAGCACGCGTAGCGCCTACATCGAGCCGGGCGCGGCGCGCGCGGACCGGCAGGCCTGCGAGGTGATCGAGGTGTCGCCGCTCTTGCGGCAGCTGTTGCTCGACGCCGTGGACATGCCCGCCGCCTACGATCCGGCGGGGCGTGACGGCGCGCTGGCCGCCCTGTTGCTGCACGAGGTCGAGCGCGCGCCAGTACTGCCCCTGCACATCCCGCTGCCCCGCGACAAGCGCCTGGCGCCCTTGTGCAAGGCCTTCATTGCGGCGCCGGATGCACGCGCCGCGCCGCAAGCCTGGGCAGAGCGGCTGCACATGAGTCCGCGCACGTTCAGCCGCCATTTCCGCCAGCAGACCGGCATGGCGTTCTCGGAATGGCGCCAGCGAGCCTGCGTGGTGCTGGCCCTGTCACGCCTGGCCTCTGGTGACTCGGTGACTTCCATCGCGCTGGATTTCGGCTACCTGAGCCCGGCGGCGTTCTCCACGATGTTCCGGCGGGTGCTGGGGCGCCCGCCCACGGAGTATCTGCGCGAGGCCTAAGGGCGCTTGGTACTATGCCGGCTCCCGCGGCAGCCCCTCCGGGCAGCCGGTTTACGCCATTCCATGACGACTACGCAACCGCCGCTATCCATAGGCATCGCCGGCGCCGGCAGCGCAGGCCTGGCCGCCGCGCTGGCGCTGGCGCAAGCCGGCCATCAGGTGCGCGTCTTCGAAAAGCACCAGGAATTCACCACGCTCGGCGCTGGCCTGCTGTTGCAGCCGCCCGGCGTGCGCGCGCTCAAGTCGCTGGGGGTCGACGTCGCGGCGTTGAATGTGGGCGCGCCGATCGACCGCCTGCTGGGCCTGTCGCACCGCGGCTGGCGGGTCGTGGACATCGACTACGTCGGCGACGGCGCGCGGGCGGTGACGCGGGCGGCGCTGGGCGGGGTGCTGTTCGAGGCCGCCCGGCGGGCGGGGGCGGAATTCTCATTCGGCTGTCCTGTGACCACGCTGGAGACTCGCGAGGGCAGGGCGCTCGTGACGCATGGCGCGGGCGCGGCCCGGGCCGAATCCAGTTTCGATGTGTTCGTGGTGGCCGATGGCGCCGCTTCCGCGCTGCGCGAGCAGGTGGGGCTGGCGGCGAGTTCACGCGTCTATGCATGGGGCGCGTTGTGGGGCCAGTTCTGGGCGCCAGGCTGGAGCGGCGCGACGCAGCTGTTGCAGCGTTTTCGCGGCACCCGCGAAATGATGGGCTTACTGCCTACCGAGATCGGTCCTCAGGGTGTGCGCCTGTCACTGTTCTGGAGCATCCGGCATGACGCTTTGCCGGCCTGGCGTGCGGCGCCCATAGGCGCCTGGAAGGACCGCATGCTGTCCCTGTGGCCCGAGGCCGCGCCCGTCGTGGACCAGATCTCGCGGCATGACGACCTGGCGGTGGCCACCTACCGCCACACCTGGCCGCGCGGATTGGCGTCGGGCCCATATTGCGCCGTGGGCGACGCAGGCCACGCGATGAGCCCCCAGCTGGGTTTGGGTACCACGCTGGCGGTGCTGGACGCGCTGGCGTTGGCGCGCGCCCTGGGGCAGCACGGCGCCGACAGGGGGCCGGCCCGCTACGCCCGCAGCCGGCTCATGCCTTCGCGCCTGTACCAGACCCTGAGCCGCGGCTTGACGCCTTGCTTCCAGGCGTCGGGGCCGGGGTTGTGGCGCGATCTGATGTTTGGCGGGGCGTTGCTCGTGCCAGGTATGAAAGCGCTGATGAAGCGCGGCCTGCTGGCCATGCCGCAGCCGAAAGGATCCGGCCGCGGCTGACTCCGGGCATGGCGGTCTTCAGGCTGCGTACCAGAGCACCGCGAAGAAGTGGCATACCGTGCCGGCAAGCACGAACAAATGCCAGATGAAATGGCTGTAGCGCCAGCGGTTGTCGAGGATGAAAAACGCGACGCCGCCGGTATAGGCGAGCCCCCCTGCCACCAGCCACCACAAACCGCCCGTGGGCACGCGTTCGATCAGGGGATTGACTGCGATGATGACCAGCCAGCCCATCGCGAGATACAGCCCTGTGGAAATGGCCGGGCGGTTAAGCCGCTTGCTGGCCTTCAGCCCCACGCCCAGCAACGCCATGCCCCACACCAGGCCGAACAGGGTCCAGCCCCAGGGCCCGCGCAAGGCTCCCAGGGCAAAGGGCGTGTAGGTACCCGCGATCAGCAGATAGATGGCGGAATGGTCCAGGACGTTGAAGAGCTGCTTTGCGCGGCTCTTGGGCAGCGCATGGTAGATGGTTGACGCGAGATACAGCAGGCACATGGTCGCGGCGAAGACCGCGGCGCCCGCAATGAAGGCGGCGTCGCCCTGGCGCACGGCGGCCAGGATCAGGATGGGGGCGGAGGCCAGGGCGCCCGCGGCGCCGAGGCCGTGGCTGATGGCGTTGGCGATTTCCTCGCCCAGGGTCTGGGGTCTGTCGTTGGGAAACATGAATGCGTCTTGGTTGGATCAGGTCTACACCTTAGGCGCTTTGGTGCGGCGGCTCAAGCGGGCAGGCCGGCCTGCCGAGTGCGTCGCGCTGCCCGTTTGATCTACGGCAACCAGGCTGCAGGGTCAGGAGAAATAAAGCGCTGTCTATAAGTTACGGTGTGATACATTCAGCGCGCAAGCAAACGCAGGTGAACAGGCCCTATCCATGGCGCGCAGTTTTACCAATTTGTTTTTCAAGGCCGCGAAAAAGATCGGCAAATTGCAGCGCGCCGCAATGCGCATGGCGGTTCCCAAGCCCGCCAAAAAGCGTGGCGCGCCCAAGCGCAGGACGGCCAAGTCCGCCGCAGCGCCCGCCACCCGGAGCGCCGCCGCGCCCGCGCTTGGAGCAGGCCGCTGGGAAGCGTCGAGGCAGTTTTCCGACGGTCACGGGCGCCGGCTCACTTTTGCGCGCTATACGCCCGCGGGCGCGCAACGCTCCGGCATGCCGTTGGTGGTGATGCTGCATGGCTGCCGGCAGACCTCCTTGTCCTTCGCCCGCGGTTCGCGCATGAACCAATGGGCAGACGCGGGTGGCTTCATGGTGCTGTATCCGCAGCAATCAATGGCCCGCCAGGTGCAGCGCTGCTGGCGTTGGTTCCAGCCAGATGACGCGCATGGTGGCGCGGAAGCCGATCTGATCGCCGCGCTGATCCGCGCGGAGTGCGCCAAGCACGCATTGGACCCCGAACGCGTGTATATCGCGGGCCTGTCCGCCGGAGCCGGCATGGCCGCGCTGGTGGCCTTGCGGCATCCGCGCCTGATCGCCGCCGTGGCCATGCATTCCGGTCCGGTGGCGGGAGATGCCCACAGCGCCACCGGCGGTATCGGCACGATGCGGCGCGGCGCGCTCAAGCCGCTGCTGCCGCTGCTGGAAAAAGTCGCGGACCCGGCGGTGTTCCGGCTGGGCATGCCTGCCATGATCCTGCAAGGGCAACTCGATCCGACGGTGGCGCCGCGCAATGCCAGGCAATTGTTCGAACAATTCCGCGCCTTGAACGATCTGCCGCCCGACAGCGTGCCGGTCGAACGCGTGCTGGGATTGGGCACCGACAAATCCTACCGCCGCGTGGATATGCTGCGCGGCAGCCGGACGGTGTTGCGCTTGTGCGAGATCACGCTCGTGGAGCACGCCTGGAGCGGTGGCGACGCCTCGGTGCGTTACCACGCGCGCAGCGGCCCCGACGCCTCGGCGCTGATCTGGCGCTTCTTCAAGGGGCAGCGGCGCCTGGCTCGCGAGCCGGCGGAATAGGCCCGGGCGCGCGCTGCCGGGACATGCAGGCCCGCAACCCGGTCACGGCAGGGCAGTAAGATCAGCGTATCCTGGCGCGCCGGCGCGTCCTGCGCCGGCCGCCTTGTTCCTGTCCGGAGTTCCTGCCATGCCACTTTCCATGTACCAGGCCAGCGTGCCTGCCTTCGTCCGCGGCCTGAACGTGCTGGCCGCGCTGCTGCAAAAGGCCGCCGACCACGCCGCGGCCGCCGGAATGGATCCGGCCGAACTGATCAACGCCAGGCTGGCGCCGGACATGTATCCGCTCAGCGGCCAGGTCCAGCGCGCCAGCGACGCTTCCAAGTTCGCCGTGCAGCGCCTGTCGCGCGTGGAGGCTCCCAAATTCCCTGACGAGGAATCCACCTTCGAGCAATTGCAGCAACGCATCGCCGCCACCATCGCTTATCTGCAAGAGGTGGCGGCGGACAAGTTGGACGGGGCCGAGGGCCGCAAGGTCTCGCTTGCCTTCGGCGACTTCAAGCAGGAATTCCGCGGCGACGACTATCTGCTGACGTTTGCGCTGCCGAACTTCTACTTCCACGTCACGACGGCATACGCCATCCTGCGCCATGCGGGCGTGAAGATCGGCAAGCTGGATTTCCTGGGGCCCTACCCGCAGCCCGCCGCATAGCGTTCTTTTCCCGCTTCCGCGGGCAGGGACGTTAGCCCTGTTTCCTGGACGGGTCGCCGCAGCCTTCCATCGGGCCCATCTTCGCCATGTTCTGCTGGACTTCCTCCGGCGTCAGGTCGAACTTGTGGGTGGCGATGGACCAGCGGTGCCCGCAAGGATCCACGACCTGGCCGTAGCGGTCGCCCCAGAACATGTCCGCCACGGGCATCGTCACCTGGGCGCCTGCCGCCACTGCCTGCTTCATGGCGGCATCCACGTCGTTCACGTAAAGATGCAAGGTGACGGGCGTGCCCTTGAGCGCCTTGGGACCGAGGCTGCCCCATTCGGGGAAGTCGTCCATCAGCATCATGACCGAGTCGCCGATGCGGATGGCGGCATGCATGATCTTGCCGTTGGGGCCCGGCAGCCGGGCCAGCTCCTCGGCATTGAAGGCCTTTTTATAGAAATCGATGGCTTGCGCCGCGCCTTCGCACACAATGTGCGGGGTAAGCGTGTGCATGCCTTCGGGGATGGGTTTGCTTGCAGGGTTTGCCATGCGTGTCTCCAGAATATCCAGCTTGCAGAGGGCGGGAAGGATTCCCGCTCGCCTCAGTTACCTACCAGCGTGGTGAAGCCGCCCCAGCACATGCGCTTGAAGTCAAACACCCCTTCGCAGCAGTTCTCGGCCAGGCGCGGATCCGACATGACCTTGGCGTTGATCTGGTCCCGGTCCGCCTTGCTGGCGTAGGTGATCCAGGCGAACACCACGGTCTCCCCCTCGCGCGCCCCGGCGGCCGCGCTGAATGAACCGAAACCTTCTTTGTCGATGTCGTCGGCAACGCATTCGCGGTAGTCCAGCGCGCCGTACTCCAGCCAGACCGCCTGCGCTTGTTGCGCCATCTTCCGGTACGTTTCGAGGTTGGCCTTGGGCACGGCCAGAAGGTAACCGTCTATGTACTTTTCCATCAGTGACTCCTTTGATCCACGTTGTTCTGTTTCCCGCCCGGGACTCCCGCAAGCCGCCCCTGGCGCGGTCCGGATCGCATTCCGGCAAGTGTCACTGTATCGGGATCGGCGGCGATCTCAGATAGGCGATTGCGACAATCTTGAGGGTGGATTGCGACAGCTGGCAGGCGTATGCTCTGCAGGATGAAAAACGTCGCGTTCCTCTTGCCCCTGGGGGCGAATATCGCCTCGCTGGAAACCGCCCGGCATGGCTTTCTGGTCGCCAACGAGTACCTGGCCGCGCACGGGCGCGAACCCCGGTTCACCGTGCGTACGCTCGCCGTAACGCGCGAAGTCCGGCTGGACGACGGCCGCATCACGGTGCAGGCCGACATGGTGCTCGCCGATGCCCACGACATCGATATCTGCATCGCGCCGCCATTGCTGGGTTCGGTGTCCGACGCGGTGCTGTCCAACCGCGAACTGATCGAATGGTTGTCCCGGCATCACCGCGAGGGCGGCGAAGTCGCCAGTTTGTGCATGGGCGCAGCGCTGTTGGCGGCGGGCGGCGTCCTGGACGGCCAGCAGGCGGTGGTCCATTGGGTGGCGCAAAACCTATACGCCAGCCTGTTTCCCAGCGTGCAATGGGTCAGCGATCGCATCGTCATGGCGGACAACGGCATCTACACCAGCGGAGGCGCCTTCTCCGCCGCCCACCTCGTGCTGCACCTGATCGAGAAGTACACCGACCGCGACACCGCCATCTGGTGCGCCAAGTATTTTCAGCTCGACTGGAGCCGCCAGAGCCAGTTGCCGTTCTCGGTATTCGTAGGGCAGAAGGCCCACGCCGACGAGGTCGTGCGCGCGGTCCAGGACTACATCGAAGGCCGCTACACGGAAAGGATCACCGTCGAGGAACTGGCGGACCGCCATGCCATGGGGCGCCGCACCCTGGAGCGGCGGTTCCGCCAGGCCACCGGCAACAGCATCGTGGAGTACGTCCAGCGCGTGCGCGTCGAGGCCGCCAAGAAGCGCCTGGAAACCTCGCGCAAGAGCGTGGCGGAAGTCATGTACGAAGTCGGCTACAACGATACCAAGGCCTTTCGCGACATATTCAGCAAGTACTGCGGCATGTCGCCAGTGGGCTACCGCGAGCGCTACCACTTTCAGTAGCGGCCATCAGCCCTGGTGCCGGTACACGCGCGTATCGCGCATGACGAAGCCCGCTGACTCGTACAGATGATGCGCCGACAGCCGGCCCGGGTTAGAGGTCAAATCCAGTGTCTTGGCTTTCAGTTCGCGGCTTTTGGCGATGGCGGCCCGCGTGAGCGCCATGCCGACCTTCAAGCCGCGGGCCTGTTCGTCCACTACCACATCCTCGATCCACGCCCGCATGCCCGAGGGTATGCGAAAGTGCACCAGCGTGAGCGTGCCCACGATGCGCTTGTCGCCGCCCATGGTCGCGATGAACAAATGGTTGCAGGGCGAGCGGATGATTTCGTCCAGCGCCTCGCGCGAGAGCGGCGCGGCGGTCCTGGACAACTGCGGCAGCAGGCGGGCGAACGCCGCAACCAGCGCGTCGCTGGCCTGCGTGGCCAGCACGACTTCGACGTCGTTTCCTGGAGGGGACATCATGGTCTCCCGGGTGGGGGTTACCTGAGTGTTGTAGCCGACACCCTGTCCGGATACCAAGCGGTGAATTTCATTGCTCCTGCAAGCGCCGCCACCGTCACCGCGATGGCGATGGCCTGTGGCAGCTGCGGCTTGTACAACAGCAGCGCGTCGGCCGCCGTCATGCTTGCAAAGGCCAGCGCCCACGCCGCCGTTACTGCATAGTTCATGCGGGCGTAGCGCCGGTTCCGCCAGACGTACTCGGGTTCCTTTTCCCGTGCGTATTCCAGCGCGAACGGCCGGCGCAACGCCAGGGTCAGCAACACCAGGGCCAGCATGCCGGCGTCGACCCGCAGGCGTGCCTGGGCGATGGTCCAGGAGTCGCCGTCCGCCATGGGCGCGTACAGGGTCAGTCCCATGAAGAGCAGCAGCGTGCCCGTCTCCAGGAGTTTGACGCGCCGCTCGGGGCTGAGCCAGTCGCGCAGCACCAGCCCGGCGGATACGAAGGTGCCGGCAGCAAGTCCTTCCAGCACCCCGACGGTTCTTTCTATGATGACAAACATGATGAATGGCGTGAACGCCAACAGGATATTCATCTTGGTTCCCCGGCCTTGAGCGCGCACCCTGCGCGTTTATCAGCGTCGCCTTGAGAATCAAGACGCGAACTTGTCTATTTACGCCTGTCCGCCAGCGTGCGGCATAACGCGCCGTTCGCCTATCGCCGTGGCGGCGGTGCGCGGATGGACCATTTTTCGGGCGGCGCGGCGCCGTATCGGTCAATCGGTTTGTGTCTGCCGTCCTGGCGGACTAGTGCCGCCGTGAGTAGACTGGCCAATGCATCGTTCATACGATGTACTGCCTCCGAATTCCCTCTGCATCGCCAGGTCGTTTCAACAGCTGTCACAAGCAGGAAGCCGGCGCTTTCGTTCTTTCCAGGGCATCGCGCCGGCCAGGTGTGCGCGTGTATGCGAGACGGGCCCACTTCGCGCGTCCCGTCGAAACTTCGTCCGGGAGAGTTCACATGAGCATCGAGTTACAGATCCAGGCGTCCGTTCTGGGCGTCCTTGCCGTTCGCGCCGTGCAGGCCAGGCTGCGCGCAACTTGTTTCGCACCTGTAGGAGCGGCGTACATCGACCATGCAGACGTGGCAGCGGAGGCGGCGGAAGTGCTTGCCGCCGGCTCCGCCGTGCATCTGCGAATTCCCATTGATGTCTACGTGGCGCCGCGGGCCGCGGTAATGGCCGCGCCCAATGCCGCGCCGGCCGGGGCGTCGACCCCGGCGGGGAGGGTGGGAGTAACTCTGGAGCTGGCCGCGGCCGGCTCCGCCGTTTCCCTGCGCTGCGTCGATGCCGATCTGGGCGCCATGGGCGCAGCCCTGGGGGATGCAGCGGCCCCGGCGAGGGAGGCCATCATCAAGGCGGTCGACTCGCCCGCGGCGGCGGACCTGAGCGCCGCGCTTACCCAGCTGGGCATGCCGTCCCCCAGTTCGGCACGAGTCGAATTGGCCGGCCCTGTCGTCGCCATCCGCTTCGAGCCCGCGGGCAGCGCCCGCAGCCGCCTGTTCGGCGGCCACGAATGGGGATTGTTCCTGGACGGTTCCGCGGTCGAGCGTCTGGCCAGTTCAAGGGTGCCCACCGGATTGCAGGACCGCGTTCCATCCCTGGCCATCGCCGCGCATTGGCGGCCTGCCGGCGCGGTGCCCCACGTGGACATCGATTACCGTGGCAAGGCGCAGGTGCCCGATCCCTTCGCTGGCGACGTCGACGGCACATTGGGTTGCGATTTTTCGCTGACGCCCACCATTACCAAATTCCTGCGTACTACGGTGCGATGGTCCCTGCACATCAATCTGGGCGACCTGGTGCCGGGCTTCATCGATAACATGGTTGAGGACCGAATCGCCGATGCCATGGATCCCGCCAGGTTCGGCGGCACGCCCGTAGGCAAGCAGGCGTTCTACATAGACAGTCCCTTGCCTGAACTGGCCTTCGGTGGAGCCCGCTGCGTCTATGCCACCGTCATGGCGGCGCCCGAAGGCATGACCCTGGGCGGACCGGTGCGCTTGCCGCTGGATCCGGGCAAGGACACGCTGCAGCCCTCGGTGCACCCCTTCGGCCTCCCATACCGGCTGGACATCTGTTCGATCCTGGCCAGGACCGGCAGCGGGGCGCCCCGCAAGACGGTCACGCTGGATGAGGTGAGCACAGGCGGCAGCGTATGGATGGAGGGCTGCGGCGCGTTTTGCGACGTGGAAGTGGTTGCGCCGGGGAGCTGGATCGCAACGTACATGTCGCGTCCCCCAAGCGGCACGGTGGACGAGACGCAACAGATAGATGTGACTGTGCCCTCTGCCATCGCGCAGGGTATCAACGAGCCTGTGCGTTTCATCGTGCGCACCGCTCGCGGGGTCCGGCTGATCGATCTGGGAACGCCGCCGGATGTGGAGCTGGACGCCAACGGCCACGTCACCAATGCGCACGTGTCCTACATCGACAACTGCCTGTACATCCCGGAGGGAGAACACGACGCCTACGGTATCAATTGGGGGCGGGGGCACGGTTTGAACCACAATATGCAGCCGCCGCCCCTGGAAACGCCGGACTGGCAGACCTATCTGGGCAAGGCGAGCGGCTTGGACGTGCAGATCGTGAGCCTGCACGGTTTGGAACCGGGTGAACTGATCCAGTATCGTTCGCGCGATCATGCCGTGGAGGTTGCCGCCGATAGTAGCGGGCGTGCCGTGGTACCGGTATTGCGTCCGCTTTCCGCGCAACAGGAACCAGCCAGCCTCATTCGCGTGAACCGGCGTGGCATCGCCGGACACTTCGAGGTCCAGGCCGCCGTGCTCGCCGGGCAGGCCAGCGTGCCGGCTGCCGGTCCGCACCGGCTCGACACCGCAGCGGGCGGCGGTGCGGTGCTGACCACCCGGTTGCGCGACCAGGTTTCCGTGCATGAAATCGGCCGGCTCAATACCGTTACGCTGCTACGGCGCGAAACGCTCGACATTCCCGGCGCGGCGAGCGCACCGCCAACCCATGCCGCGAGCGCCAATCTTGCCGGCATGGCCGCGCTCAACCCACAACCGTTGCCGCCGGGCGTAGTGGGGTCCCTGGGCCGGCAGCGCCTGTCTCCGGGAGCCGCGGCATCGCTGAATCCGCAGCCGCTGCCTCCGGGGGGTGAAGTGTCGCTGAATCCGCAGCCGCTGCCTCCGGGCGATCCAGGCCGTGCTTTGCATGCCGCGCTGCCGGGTCTGGTGTCGTTATGGAGGGTCCCGGGATTCGCGGATGCGCCCGTCGCCCTGGCCAGGATGGCCGATGGTTCCACACTGGTGGTGGAACTGCGGTCGCAAGGCGGCGTACGCGTGGCGGGAACGTTTCGCGGGCCGATAGGCGAAATGTCGGGGGCGGGAGACTGGGCATCCGCGCCGGCGGCCGGCGGCGTGGCCCTGTACCGGGTGCGACGCGGTTGAGGGCGTCCGTGGCCCGCGCCGGCATCGCCGCGAATTGATCCGCCAGCCGGCGTCGGCTAAGGTCATGGGCTGAACGGAACCCACTCCGAGGAAACCCATGACATTAGCGCTGCCGTCCACGACTCTCAGCGTGGATCCCGCCTGGATCGACGAGTACGGCCACATGAACGCGGCCCACTACGTAGGCATCTTCGACCGCGTCGGCTTTCAGCTGCTGCGCGAGGTCGGGGTGGGGCTGGACTACACCGAGGCCACGCGCTGCGGCATCTATACGATGAACGTACACGTGGCCTATCTGCGCGAAGTGCTGGCGGGCGATCCGCTGGCGCTGCGCATCCGCCTGCTGGAAGCCGACGACAAGCGGCTGCTTTGCCTGATGGAACTCATGCAGACCCGCGATGGCTACGTGGCGGCCACGATGGAACAGCTTTCCTTGCACGTGGACCTGGATACGCGGCGCGCCAAGCCTTTCCCGCCGGAATTGGCGCAACGGCTGGCGCGCACCGTGGCGGAGCACGCCGCGCAGCCGTTGCCGCAAGGCTATCGGCGGCTGCTGCCGCTGAAGCCGCCGCGCTGAACCATTGCGGGCGGCTTGGAGGCCTAGCGCGCGACCGCAATCGGCCTGTCGCCCGAGATCGTAGTGCGGTGCATTTCGCGGTCGAAGCCGTCGTAGTCGTTCATTGCCAGATGCTGGGTGCAGCGGTTGTCCCACAGCGCTAGCGAGCCCGGCGCCCAGCGGAAGCGGCAGGTGAATTCCGGCCGCGCCGCATGACGGTAAAGGAACTGCAGCAGAGGCTCGCTTTCTTCCTGCGTCATGCCGTCAAAGCGCAGCGTGTAGGTGCTGTTCACGTACAGCGCCTTGCGGCCTGTGGCCGGATGCACGCGCACCGCAGGGTGGACCACTTCGCTCGCGGCGCGGTCGTCGGTGCGCACGTCCATCTTGTGAGCGGGGTCTCCATTGTTGACCACGGCGCCGCCAGCGCCATAGGAACGGACTGCGCTGTGCACCGCGCCCAAGCCGTCCAGGATCTGCTTGAGGCGGTCGGACAGCGCGTCATAGGCCCGATACATATTGGCCCACATGGTGTCGCCGCCATAAGGCGGAATGACGCGGCCATACAGCGCCGAGCCCAGCGGCGGCTCTTCGGCATAGCTCATGTCCGAATGCCACAGGCCGCCGAACAGGCGCCGGGTGGTTTCCGACTTGCCTTTCATGACGGGCAGGATGGTCGGGTGCCCGTCCAGCGCCCGCACGAACGGCACTTCCAGCAGCTCGCCGAAGCGCGAGCTGAAATCGATGTGCTGCTGCGGGGTCAATTGCTGGTCTCGGAAGAAAACCACCAGGTGTTCGTGCAGCGCGGTGCGTACCTCGTCGAACTGATCGTCCGACAGCGGCCGTGACAGGTCGATGCCGTGGATTTCGGCGCCCAGCGCGCCGGCGATCGGGCGGATTTCCAGATGGCGATACGTGGTCATGCTTGTCTCCTTGCTATTGAAGCTTGATCTGCGCCTTGCTGACCAGCGCGCCCCATTTGTCGGTTTCTGCCGCGATGTAGCGGCCGAAGTCCGCCGGCCCTTCGGCCGAAATGATGCCGCCCATGGCGTTTATCTGTTCGCGCACGTCGGGCATCGCCAACACGGCCAGCAATTCCTGGTTCAGGCGTTCGATGATGGGTTTGGGCGTGGCCGCCGGCGCCAGCACGCCGAACCATCCGGCGATCTCGTAGCCGGGCAGGCCGGCCTCGGCCATGGTCGGCACCTCGGGCAGCTGCGGCGAACGTGCCGTGCTGGTGATCGCCAACGCCCGCAGCTTGCCGGCCTTTACCAGTTGCAGCGCCGAGGGCATGTTGTCGAACATCATGGGCACGTGGCCGGCCACCGTGTCGTTCAGACCGGGCGCGCTGCCGCGATACGGCACATGTGTCAGGCGCACGCCCGCGGACGAGGCGAACAGTTCGCCCGCCAGGTGCAGTGAGGTACCCGCGCCAGGCGTGGCGTAATCCAGCGGTTCCTTGTTTTTCTTCGCGTAGGCGATCAGCTCTTGTACCGAACGGACGGGCAGCGATGGATTCACGACCAGCAGGTTCGGCACGCTCATCAGCATCGTCACCGGCGCCAGGTCGCGCTGCGGCTTGTAGGGCAGGTCCGGATACAGAGCGGGATTGATGGAGATGGGGCCGATATTGCCCATCACGATGGTGTAGCCGTCGGCGGGCTGCTTGACGGCGAAATCGGTGCCCACGTTGCCGCCGGCTCCGGCCTTGTTCTCGACGATGACGGGCTGGCCCAGCCGTTCTCCCAGCTTGTGGCTGACCAGGCGGGCCAGCATGTCCGTGGATCCGCCCGGCGGGTAGGGCACGATCCATTTGACCGGCTGCGCCGGCCACGTTGCTTGCGCTGCGGCGGATCCCGTACAGAACACGAGACCCGCCGCCAAGGCGAGTGCGATGCGTTTCATTGATATGTCTCCTTCCCTGGCTCGCCGGTCTTGCCGGAAGCATCGTTTATGTGTATTGTTCACCTAGTGATCAATACGTTTAGTAGGTGAACGATTGAAGAATAATAGATCGATACAGCGGTGTCTATCCATCATGCGGGCCTTCCGCGGCAACGGACGGCCCACGTTGGCCGAACTGGCGCGCGCGGTCGACCTGCCGCACGCGACCGTGCTGCGGTTCCTGCAGACGCTGGAAGAAGAGGGTTATGCCGCGCGCGAAGACAGTCGCTGGCGCCTGACGCCGTTGGTGTTCGAGCTGGGATTTGCCGCCATGGAGAGCCTGGGCGTGACGGACACCGTGCAAGAGATCCTGCAGAAACTGGCCGACGCCTATTCAGGCACATCCAATCTGGGCGAGGCCAACCCCGAAGGCGTAATCATCATCGGCCGCGCCATGGCGCCAGCGGAACGCCGCCGCCTTGTGGTGATGAACCTGCGCGTGGGTAGCGTGCTGCCGCCGGCCAGCGCGCTGGCCGGCGGCTTGGCCTTGGCTCCAGGGCAGTGGACCCGGTTCGATTATCCGGACAGCAACCAGGTGTCGGTCGCGGTGCCCGTGCCGCGGGCGGGTTCGCGCCTGCTGTCGGTGGGAATATCGGTTGCCGCCCCAGAGGTGGAAGGAAACCGGTTGGAGGCCGATATGGTCCCCGCTTTGCAGCAGGCGGCAGAGACCATTGCCGGCGTGATCCGGGTCGGCGTAGTGTGAGCGAACAGCCAGGGGTCAGTCCTGGGCGGCTTGCGGCAGCTTCGCGATCACCTTGATTTCGAAATCGAAGCCGCTGAGCCAGGTCACGCCCACTGCTGTCAGCGTCGGGTAGGGCGCCGCGCCCCAGTATTCCGGCACCACCTGCCAGATGGTCTCCATCCTGGAGGCCGGATCGACCATGAACACCGTCGCGTCGACTACGTCATCGAAGCTGCAGCCGGCCGCTGCCAGGATGGCTTGCAAATTGCGGAATGCAAGTCGCACCTGCTCCTGCAGGTCCGGCTCCGGCGTGCCGTCCTCGCGGCTGCCTACCTGTCCCGACACGAACAGGAATCCGTTGGAACGGATCGCGGGGGAGTAGCGGTGGCGTTCATAGAGGGCATGGCGCCCGGCGGGAAAAACAACGTCGCGTTTGCTCATTGTGAGTCTCCATCGATGGGCCGAATCCGGCCCGGCATTGACGATGTAGGCACTTTAGGTGGCGTGGCGTCCGCGATAAACGCGCAAGTCCAACCATCACTGTTTGTAGAATCCAAATAATCCGGAAAGCGGGAGCAGAGATGGACCGTTTCGATGCGATGCAAGCGTTCGCCCGCGTGGTGGAAACCGGCAGCTTCACCAAGGCGGCCGAAACCCTGCACATGAGCAAGACCAGCGTGACGCAATTGGTGCAGCAACTGGAGGCGCGCCTGCGCGTCAGGCTGCTGAACCGCACCACCCGGAAGGTCAACGTGACGGCCGACGGCGCCGTCTACTATGAACGCGTGCTGCGATTACTGGCCGATATGGACGATGCCGAGACCAGCCTGTCCGGCGCCTCCGCGCTCCCGAGGGGGCGCCTGCGGGTGGACGTGCCCAGTCCGCTGGCGCGCATGATCCTGGTGCCCGCGTTGCCGGCCTTTCATGCGCAATACCCGGACATCCAGTTGGACATGGGCGTGAGCGACCGGATCGTCGATCTGATCGGCGAGAACGTGGATTGCGTGGTGCGCGGCGGCGAACTGACCGACCAGTCCCTGATGGCGCGGCGTGTGGGGGACCTGCGGCTCGGCGTCTACGCGGCGCCTGATTACCTGAAGCGCGCCGGCGCGCCCGCGCATCCGCGCGATCTCGAGAACACGCATCATCGTATCGTGGGCTTTTTGTGGGCGCGCAGCGGCAAGGCTTTGCCGTACGCCATGCGCCGCGATGGAGAAAGCGTCAAGGTGCAGGGGCGCTACGTGCTGGCGGTCGACGACGGCAACGCCTATCTGGCGGCAGGCCTCGCAGGAATGGGCGTGCTCTGGCTGCCCGACTACATGTCTCGTGGCCACGTCGAGCGGGGCGAACTGATCCCGTTGTTCGAGGATTGGCGCCTGGACTCCATGCCGATGTACGTTGCGTATCCGCCCAACCGGCACGTGAGCGCCAAACTGCGGGTTTTCATCGACTGGGTCGCCGAATTGCTGGGCCAGTACGCGCCGCAATAGGCCCGTGCCTGAGCTCACATGCGCTCGCCCGGCAGCTCGCTGGCCTGCTTCACCCAGGCCATGAACTGCGCTTCGTCCAATGCGTCGTCCTCGCGGATGTCGAGGTTGCGTGTGTCCTGGCTCTTGGACGGTCCAGGGGGCAGGGGCCGCAGCTTGGCGCCGCGGAAGAACGCCACCTTGACGTACTTGGCGTAGCAATGGATGCCCAGGAACCATCCCTGGCCTTCCACTCCGTATAGCGGCGAATTCCACTTCACTGCCTTGTGCACGCCGGCAACGGCGAGCTCGATCAGCGCGTCCAGGCGGCGGCCGAGTTCGGCAGCACGATCCGCTTGACCTCAAGTCGACTTCAAGTGCAAGACTTGCTGCTTTCTGGCGCGGGCCGGACAGGAATCCTTTCTTGCGGCCGGCCTTGACGAAACCTCTGGGAGTCCAGGAATGTGGGATGAACGCTACGCCGTTGATGAATATGTGTATGGGACGGAACCGAACGCTTTCCTCGCCGAGAACGCGGGGTTGCTGGCCGGACCGGTGCTCAGCCTGGCGGAAGGAGAGGGGCGCAACGCCGTTTTCCTGGCCTGCCTGGGCCTGGATGTGCTGGGCGTGGACGGCTCTGCCGTCGGACTCGCCAAGGCGCACAGGCTGGCGGCCGCGAAGGGCGTGTCGATCCGTACCGAAGCCGCCGATTTGGCCGCGTATGAACCGCCGCCGGAATCGTATGGCGCCGTCGTGTCGATTTTCGCCCACACGCCTAGCCCGGTGCGCAAGAGGCTGCACCGCCTGGTGGAACGGTCCCTCAAACCGGGCGGCATTTTCCTGTTGGAGGCATACCGCAAGGCGCAACTGGGCCGGGGCACGGGCGGCCCCCCTGATGCCGACATGCTCATGGCCCGCGCGGACCTGGAGCAGGACTTTGCGAATTGTCAGGTGTTGCTGTCGCGCGAAATCGAACGGGACGTGGTGGAGGGGATATTCCACACGGGCCCGGCGTGCGTGGTGCAGTTCATTGCAAGAAAGAAGTGACGCCGGGCAAGCCCGGTGTGCCGCATTCCGGCATTCATTCCGGAATTTCCGGCTCCACCAGACGCATCAATTGCGCCAGCGATTCCTGCCAGCCCAGGTAGCACATTTCAGGTGGAATCGCCGCCGGAATGCCCTCTTGCACGATGCTTACCTCCGTGCCGCACGCGACTTGCCGCAAGGTGACGGTGGTCTGCATGCGGCCGGGCAGGTTCGCGTCGTCGAACTGGTCCGAATACCGGATTTTCCGGCCGGGCTCCAGTTCCAGGTACTCCCCGCCAAAGCTGTGGCTGTGGCCGGTGCCGAAATTGCGGAACGACATCTTGTGCATGCCGCCCACCTTGGCGTCGAGCTCATGGACCAGGCAGGTGTAGCCGTAAGGGGGGAGCCAGCGCGCGATCGCGTCGGGCTCCAGGAAAGCCCGGTATATGCGTTCGGCCGGTGCGCGCATCACGCGGTGAAGGGTAACGGTTCCGGTAGTCATGGTGAGTTCGCCTTTCAAAAAAGTTGTGCGTACTGACACGACGTACCAGAGGACTGGAAATCGACAGCGGAAATCCTGGGGGAAACCCTTAGAAAAGCACAATCCGTTGCGATGCGGCCACGGCGCCGCAAGGCCTGATGCGGTCTTTTACTCAATGGGCTCTCGCATGACCAGCGCCGCGATCGTGTGGTTTTTCCAGAACACCTGATGGATCCGGGGCACCAGCACGCGCAGTTCTTCCGGGCTGGCGCCGTCGAAGGTCACCAGGACGGCCGGCCGGTCGCCCGTGCTGGGCACGCGCTGGATGCGGTCGAAGGGCGGAAAGCCATACTTCACCAGGAAACTCCTGATGTCTTCGTCGGAAGTGCTGTCGTCCACATGGTTGATCAGTAGGGCAGCCATGGTCGCTTCTCCTGTGGGAACCGCCGGGCGGGCGAGAATGGGCTCCGCCCGCGCCGCTCAATACTTTGCTGGAACCAGGCGCAGCGGATGCCCCGGATCGCGGTAGCCCCCGGCCTTTTGCCGCTTGGGCAGCTTTACTTTGGCTCGCCGCATGCGCTTGTAGGGAATATGGGCGAGCAGGTGGCTGATGATGTTCAGGCGCACCCGCTTTTTGTCGTCGGACTGCGCCACGAACCATGGCGAAACGCTGGTGTCGGTCGCCGCGAACATGTCGTCGCGGGCGCGCGAGTAGTCGTACCAGCGGCTGTAGGAATCGAGGTCCATCTTGGTCAGCTTCCAGACCTTGCGCTCGTCGGTAATGCGGGCCTGGAGCCTGCGCGTCTGCTCTTCTTCGCTGACTTCAAGCCAATACTTGAGCAGGATGATGCCTGAGCCCACGATCGCCCGTTCGACCAGCGGCACGCCCTTCAGGAATATCTTGACGTCGTCCTTCGTGCAGAACCCCATCACACGCTCGACGCCGGCCCGGTTGTACCAGCTGCGATCGAAGATCACGACCTCGCCCGCCGCGGGTAGATAGGGCAGGTAGCGTTGCATGTACATCTGCGTTTTCTCGCGGTCCGAGGGGGCGGGCAGGGCGATCACCCGGAAGACCCGCGGGCTGACCCGTTCAGTGATCGCCTTGATCGTTCCGCCCTTGCCGGCGCCGTCGCGCCCTTCGAAAATGATGCAGACCTTGGCTCCCGTCTGGCTGACCCATTCCTGGAGCCTGACCAGCTCCACGTGCAGCCGGGCCAGTTCCTCGGCGTACTTTTTGCCGGAGAGCTTGGCCGGCGCCGGCTGCTTGTCCTCTGCTGCTGCCTTCTTCTGAGCTGTCATGATGGCACTCCAGAATCGCTGCGGGGAAACGGTCGGAACACTCGCTTTTTGAATGTAGCGCCAACTTGCCGCGCTTGTACACAAGCCGCTTGGGGGCAGTCTTTTTTGCCGAGACAGGAGCCTCTGGCGGGAAGCGAAAAAGGCCAATAGAATCAACTCGCACGCAAAGTACTGATCGTTCAACCGATGGCATCTCGCTGAGGCGAAAAGGTACCCTTCGATTTTGACCGTCCGGCGCTTGCGCAACCGGCAGTAAAGCCGGACAGTTGCGGCGCGGACCGAGGCGGCCACGCAGCGCCCTGCCTGGATCGGGCTGCGTCGTGGACCATGGCGGTTAGGCTCTTGACGGACCCGTTACCCGATGTCGCCGCTGACTTGTTGGAATCGGCTGCTGCTGATCGGCACGCTGTGCCTGGGTGGTTGCATGCGTGTAGGGCCGGACTTCGAGCCCCAGCGCACAAGCTGGACGGCCGACTGGAGCACGCCCGCGCTGCGGCAGGCCAGTCGCCAGCAATTGCAGCCGGACGCCCGGCAGTGGTGGCAGGTTTTCGAGGATCCCATCCTGGAATACCTGATCTCCCAGGCCGACGCGCACAATGCCGGCCTGCAGATCGCCGGCCTGCGGATCATGGAAGCTCGCGCCCAGCTCGGCATCGCCCAGAGCGGCCGCTATCCGCAGTCCCAGGTGGTCGGCGCCAATGCCCTGTATCAGCACCGGTCCTCGCGCTCGGCCGAAGGCAATCCGCGGCCCAGCAGTTTCTGGCAATACAGCGCCGGGTTCGACATCGGCTGGGAGCTGGACTTCTGGGGGCGTTTCAGCCGCGCCATCGAGTCGGCCGATGCCCTGTACTTCGAGGCCCAGGCCAATCGCGACGACGTGCTGGTGCTGCTGCACGCCCAAGTGGCGGAGAGCTATTACGCGCTGCGGACGGCCGAGGCGCGGCTGCGTATCGCGCGCGAGAACGCCGGCATCCAGAAGCGCAGCTACGAGATCACCCAAAAGCTGTTTCGCAGCGGCGAAACCGACGAACTCGATCTGCAGCAGGCCCGGACGCAGTACTTGAGCACCCTGGGTACCATTCCCGAATTCGAAAGCCAGATCATGCGGACCCGCAACGCCCTGGCCATCCTGATCGGCCGGCCGCCCGGTCCCATGCCCGAGCTGGATGACAAGACGGCGGTCGTTCCGCTGATCGATCGCGCGGTGCTCCAGGACGTGCCCGCCAACCTGTTGTTGCGCCGTCCCGACATCCGGGCCGCGGAACTGCGTATTGCCGCGCAGTCGGCGCAAGTGGGCGTGGCCGAGGCGGACCTCTATCCTTCGCTGACCCTGCTGGGCAGCATTGCCTGGTCGGCCACGTCATTGGCGGGGACGGCGGGTGGCACGGCGCTGCTGGCGGGGCCCGTCCTCAGCTGGAACGTGTTCGACCATGGACGTCTGCAAAATAATGTGCGCGTCCAGGACGCGCGGTTGCAGCAACTGATCGTGGCCTACCAGGACGACGTGCGGCAGGCTGCGCGCGAGGCCGATGATGCGGCCAGCGGCCTGATCAAGGCGCTGGAGCGCGACGGCATCCTGCAACAGTCCGCGCAGGCTGCCGGACGCTCGCTCAACCTGGCCAACGCTCTCTACCGCGAAGGCTATACCGATTTCCAGCGCGTGCTGGACGCGCAGCAGGCGCTCGCGGTCCAGCAGGATGCCTATGTCGTGAACCGCGGGGGCGCGGTCAGCGACCTCATCGCGCTGTACAAGGCGCTCGGAGGAGGGTGGTACAGCCCGGAGCCGGTGCTCGACCCGGCGGCCCGTGAACAGATGCAGCAGCGCACCAATTGGGGCGACCTGCTGTCCGAGCCGGTGCCTGCCGGCGCCGCAGCCTTACCCGCGCAAAAGGTGCGACCCAATGAGTGACACCCCGCCTCCGACTGCCGCGCCCGCGCCGGATCCCGCGAAAAAGGGCGTCCGCTGGGCAGTCTTGCTCATCGTGCTGAGCCTGGCCTGGTATCTGCTGGCCGACCGCTATACCCCGTACACGCAGCAGGCGCGTGTGCAGGCGTTCGTGGTGCCGGTGGCATCCGAAGTGTCAGGACGGGTGACCCGGGTGTATGTGCGCAACAACCAGGACGTCCAGGCCGGCGCGGTTCTGTTCGATGTGGATCCGGAGCATTACCGCATTGCCGTGGACCGCGCCCGCGCCGAACTGGAATCCACGCGCAGGCAGATCGGCGCCAGCACCGCCGGCATCGACTCGGCGCAGGCCTCCTTGCGCGCCGCGCAAGCGAATGAGTTGAAGGCGCGCCAGGACAGCACCCGGCTTGAAAGGCTGTACCGCGAAGACCAGGGAACCGTCTCGCTGCGGCGCCTGGAAATCGCGCGGGCGAACCTGGCGCAGGCCATCAGCCAGGTCGCGGCGGCGCGCGCAGAGGTGCAGCGCGCGCGCGAACAGGAGGGCGGCAGCGAGGAAGACAATGCCAAGCTGCGCAGCGCGGCGGCGGCCCTGGAGAAGGCCGAACTGGACCTGGCCAACACGCAGGTGCGGGCGCGTTCGGCGGGCCTGATTACCGACCTGCGCACCGATACCGGGCAATTCGCCGCCGCCGGCAACCCCGTCATGACGCTGATCGCCATCCATGACGTCTGGATTAGCGCGGAGATGACCGAGAACAACCTGGGCCACGTGGAGCCAGGCACTCCGGTGTCCATTATCCTGGACGCGCTGCCGGGGCAGATTTTCCAGGGCCGTGTGCGCAGCGTGGGATATGGCGTCAATGTCGGACCGGGCACGCCGCCCGGCAGCCTGCCCACGGTGCAGAACAGCCGCGACTGGCTGCGGCCCGCCCAGCGCTTTCCCGTCATCGTGGAGTTCGATCCCGGCGACCTGCCCGTCTTGAGCGGCGTGCGCGTGGGCGGGCAGGCGGAGGTCATGGCGTTTCCCAGTTCAGGCAATCCGCTCAACCTGCTGGGCCGTGTGTACATGCGCTTGATGAGCTGGCTTTCCTATGCGTACTGATCCTGATCCCCGTGGCCAACGCGCCCTGCGCGTGGGCGTGGGAACGGCCTTCTGCGTCGCCATCAGTTTTGGTCTGGACCTGCCCATCCCCATGATCGCGCCGGTGCTGGGCGTGCTGCTGCTGGCTTCGATGAACCGGCCGCTGTCGTTCAAGAGCGGGCTGGGCCTGATGCTGATGGCGCTGCTAGCCACCGCCATCGGCCTGCTGCTGAGCCCGCTGTTGCGCTACTACCCCTTGAGCGGCGTGCTGCTCATAGGCTTGTGCCTGTATTTCGCCTTTCGCCATGGGCTGCGCGGCGGCAACAACCTGTTGTCGACTTTTCTCATCATCGGCCTGACCATGATTTCCGCCGCCGGCACGGTGGATTTCGCGCTGGCCGCCCTGGTGATCGAGGCGCTTGGCAAAGGCCTGTTGGTCGCGGTGCTGGTGCTGGGCGGTTGCCATCTGTTGTTCCCCGAACCATCCGCCGGCCCCGCGCCGCCCGCAGCGCCCGTCCTCCCCGAACTTCAGGCCAGCCGCATGGCCCTGCGTGCCTCGCTCGTCGTGATGCCCGCCTTCCTGCTGGCGCTGACAGACCCGTTGGGATACATGCCCATCATCCTGAAATCGGTCAGCCTGGGACGGCAAACCTGCGTCACCGCGGCGCACGGCGCGGCTCGCGAACTGCTGGGTTCCACCTTGCTGGGCGGCGCGCTTGCCATCCTCTTCTGGTGCGCGCTGAGCCTGTTCGTGAGCCTGTGGATGTTCTTTCTGTGGATGTTGCTGTTCGGCCTGGCGGCCGCGCGCAAGCTGTATCGCCTGAGCCCGACCCGGCACCCGCCCAGCTTCTGGCTGAACACCCTGGTCACGCTCATCATCCTGCTGGGCCAATCGGTGCAGGACAGCGCCGCTGGCAAGGATGTCTATACCGCGTTTGCGGTGCGCATGGGCTTGTTCATCGGTGTCACGCTTTACGCCTGCCTGATGCTGCGCCTGCTTGAATCGCGGACCCGCGGGCAGCCGGGACCAGACCCCGGACACGAAGCTTCAACTGCAGTTCCCTCAGACGCTTGAATCAGGAGGAAGCCATGTCATTGCCAGACGAAACGGCCCAACCCGCGCCCGCGGCGGGATGGCGCTTCAAATGCGGGATCGGACTGTTCATCATTGCCTTCGCGCTGTGGTTCCTCATTCCCGTGGCGGGCTACCTGGACGTGCCGGGCCCGCGCATCGCGGCCCTGACCGGCACCATATTCATCGCCAACAAGGTATTGCTCCTGAGCTGCATCGCCGTCATGGGCAAGGAGGGCTTTCAGCGGCTGAAGTCCATTGTGTTCGGCCACGCGAAGAAACTCGCGCCCGTGCAGAAAGTGGGCCCGGTCCGCCATGCCATCGGCCTGGTCATGTTCTTACTGCCCATCCTGACCTCGGTGCTCGAACCCTACATCGACGAAATGTGGCCGGGCCTGCGGCCCAACCTGTGGCAGGCCCAGCTTGTTGGCGACATCATGCTGATCGCCAGCTTCTTTGTCCTGGGCGGGGACTTCTGGAGCAAGTTGAGGGCGTTGTTTGTGCGGACGGCGTAGGGCCTGTGCAAGGCTCGATTTAGGGTGAACAGGCCCTACCGCAGGGGCCCGGGCGCCTGCTCCATCGTCCGGCCTGGCGGCGTTTCATAGGAAAATGCCGCCAGGCGCTCCAAAGCGCACCCCCACGACCGACCAGGACTCGCCATGCCCCAACTCGATATCTATCAGGTAGACGCTTTCACTGCCGCGCCTTTCGGCGGCAATCCCGCTGCGGTGGTGCCCTTGCAGGCCTGGCTGCCGGACGAAACGCTGCAGCGCATCGCCGAAGAAAACAATCTGTCCGAAACCGCCTACTTCGTGCGCAAGGGGGATATCTATGAACTGCGCTGGTTCACACCCGCGGTGGAGGTGGACCTGTGCGGCCACGCCACGCTGGCGTCGGCCTGGGTGCTGTTCGAGCAGCTAGGCGTGCATGAGGACTTGCTGCGGTTTTCGACGCGCAGCGGTGAGCTGCAGGTGCGCCGCTTGGGCGACCGGCTGGCCATGGATTTTCCGGCCAAGCGGCCCGAAGCCCGGCCGGTTACTGCCGGTCTGTTGCAGGCGCTGGGCCTGCCGGACGCCCAGGCGCTCTACCAGACGGATGATTACCTCGTGATCATCGAGAACTCCGCGCTGATCGATGCCTTGAAACCGGACTTCGCCGCGCTGGCGGCTTTCGACGTGCGCGGCGTGGCGGTGACGGCGCCTTCGACGGAATTCGATTTCGTGTCGCGCTGGTTCGGGCCGCGGGTGGGGGTGAACGAGGATCCGGTAACCGGATCGGCGCACACGTCGCTGGCACCGTACTGGGCAGAGCGCCTGGGCAAGCGCCGGCTGAGCGCGCAGCAGGGCGGAGCGCGCAAGGGCCAGTTGCAGTGCGAGGTGCTGGACAACGGTCGGGTGATCATCAGCGGCCAGGCGGCGTTGTATCTGCGCGGTTCGATCTTCGTATGAAGCCGCAAGACTGCGGTCGGCGAGCGGCTGGGTGAGGGCAAAAAGGGATTGACACGATTTATGCTCAACACTAGCATAAATCGTGCTCTTTTTTTTGACCCTTAAATGCTCAAAATGAGTATAACTTAATGCCAGGAGCCGCGCCCATGGACACCCGTAACCGCCGCTACATCGAATTCGATCTGCCTTCCGCGCCAAGCTGCGCAAGCGCCGTCGGCCAGGCCTGGGCCCGCGTGCCCGAACCGTTGCCGGCCGCCGACCGCGTCGCTTGCGTGGCCCGCATACGAGAACTGCTGGCGCGAGAGCGCGCGGTGCTGGTCGCCCATTACTACGTGGATGCCGAATTGCAGGAACTGGCGGAGCGGACGGGCGGTTGCGTCGGCGACTCCCTGGAGATGGCGCGCTTCGGGCGCGACCACGAGGCTCGCACCTTAGTGGTGGCCGGTGTGCGCTTCATGGGTGAAACGGCCAAGATCCTGAGCCCGGACAAGCGCATCCTGATGCCCGACCTGGATGCGACGTGTTCCCTGGACCTGGGGTGTCCGGCCGCCGATTTCAGCGCCTGGTGCGATGCCCATCCCGACCGCACGGTCGTGGTCTATGCCAACACCAGCGCCGAAGTGAAGGCGCGCGCGGATTGGGTCGTCACCTCGTCCATTGCGCTGGACGTGATCGCCGACCTGCATGCGCGGGGCGAGAAAATCCTGTGGGCGCCGGACCGGCATCTGGGGGACTACGTCCAGCGCCAGACCGGCGCCGACATGCTGCTATGGCAGGGTTCGTGCCTGGTGCATGACGAGTTCAAGGGCACCGAACTGGAGCTGCTGCGAGCCGAGCACCCGCAGGCCAAGGTGCTGGCGCATCCGGAGTCGCCCGCGGCCGTGTTGGCGCAAGCGGACGTGGTGGGTTCGACCACGCAACTGATCGATGCCGCGCGCAAGTTCGACACTGCGCTGCTGATCGTGGCCACCGATCAAGGCATCCTGCACAAGATGCGTGAACTGGCGCCAGGCAAGACTTTCCTCGCCGCGCCGACGGCGGGCGACAGCGCCAGCTGCAAGAGCTGCGCGCAGTGCCCCTGGATGGCGATGAACGCCCTGGCCAATCTGGCCGAGACGCTGGAGCACGGGCGCAACGAGATACTGCTGGATCCGGCGCTGGGCCTGCGCGCCAAGGCGCCGATCGACCGCATGCTGGACTTCGCGGAGCGGCGCAAGCGCCGCGTACAGGCCAGCGGCGACCTGGCGCGTGACATGGCGCTGTATGCCAGCGTCGGGCCCGCCTAGGACTATCGGAGGTTCGCTCATGGAATTCGACGTCATCATCATCGGCAGCGGATTGGCTGGCATGGCCGCGGCGCTGGACCTGGCCCCGCGCAAGCGCGTCGCGCTCGTCTCCAAGGGCGAGTTGCGCGACAGCGCCAGCAACCGCGCCCAGGGCGGCATCGCCGCGCCGCTGGGCGCGGACGACAGCATCGAGGCGCATGTCAACGACACCCTGGTCGCGGGCGCCGGCCTGTGCGACTTGCCGGCCACGCGACACATCATCTCCCGGGCCTGCGGCGCGATTGCCTGGCTGCAGGAGCAGGGCGTCGCGTTCACGCCGGAGCAAGGCGGATTGCATTTGACGCGCGAAGGCGGGCACGGCCTGCGTCGCATCGCGCATGCGGCGGACGCGACCGGCAGCGCCATCGTCGCGGCGCTGGAGGAGCGGGTGCGGCGGCGACCCGGCATCACGCTGCTGCAAGCGCATTGCGCCGTGGACCTGATCCTGGACGGCACCGCAGGTACTGCCGCGGCGCGTTGCCGCGGCGTGCGCTTGCTGGACCTGCGCAGCGGGCGGATCTTCGACGCAGCGGCCGGCCATGTCGTGCTGGCCACGGGCGGCGCGGGGCAGGCATACCAGACGACTACCGCGCCGCCAGCCGCGACCGGCGACGGTATTGCCATGGCCTGGCGCGCGGGCTGCCGGATCGCCAACATGGAGTTCACGCAATTCCATCCTACCGGCCTGCATCATGCGCAGGCGGGCGGATTCCTCATCTCCGAGGCCGTGCGCGGCGAAGGCGGCGTGCTGCGCCTGCCCAACCGCGCGCGTTTCATGCCGGCGCACGATGCGCGCGCCGAGCTGGCGCCGCGCGACATCGTAGCCCGTGCGATCCAGGGCGAAATGGAACGGCATGGGCTGGAGTGCGTGTACCTCGACATCAGCCATCAATCGCCGCAGTTCCTGCGGCAGCACTTTCCCACTATCCAGGCGCGCTGCCGGGCGCTTGGCATCGACATGACGACGACCCCCATCCCGGTTGCGCCCGCCGCGCATTACACCTGCGGCGGCATCGCCGCCGACCCGGCCGGACGCACCAATCTGCCCGGCCTGTACGCGGTGGGCGAGGCCGCCTGCACCGGACTGCACGGCGCCAACCGCCTGGCCAGCAATTCGCTGCTGGAGTGCGTGGTGACGGGACGGGCTGCGGCGCAAGACATACTCGTGCAGAAGCCGGCCGAGGCTCCCCAACGAACGCCGGCGGCCGACGCAATCGCCGTGCCGGCGTCGCCCGATCTGGCCTGGCTGCGGCGCGACCTGCGTCAGCTGATGAGCCGAGACGTGGGCGTGCTGCGCAGCGATGCATCGCTGGCGCGCGCGGCGGCCTTCATTGGTCCGCTGCGAGCACAGACGGAGGCGCGGCTGTTGCGCGAGGGCCTGAGCCTGGAACTGCTGGAGCTGCGCAACTTGGCTCTGGCGGCTGATCTCATCGTGCGGGCGGCGAGTGCGCGGGGAGAAAGTCGGGGGGCGCATTTCAACCGCGATCGTCCGGGCCCGGACGCCGTGGATTTGCGGCTGCGCGCGCCTGCCGCAACCGCGTAGACGCGCGCAGGACGGCTTCCGGCCGCCCCGCGGCTCAGGAAACCCCGGTCAGCAGATGCTGCGCGGCGCCTGTCGCCGCGCGCCTGAAACGCGATGGCGAAACGCCCATGTGTTCGCGGAAGAAGCGGGAGAAATTGCCGGGCGTGGAGAAGCCCAGATCCAGCGCCACCGAAGTCAGGGGCTGTTCCTGGTGCACCAGCAGGCGCACGGCCTCTTCCACGCGCACGGCGCTCCAGAAGACCTGCGGCGTGGTGTTGAGCTGATCACGGAACAGCGCGAAGAAGTGGCCGCGCGACAGGCCCACGCGGCTGGCGACTTCTTCCGCCGTGATCGGCTCGTGGGCGTGTTCGCGCATGTAGGCGATCGCCGCGCGCAGCCGGCGGTCGAGTGCCGGCGCCGCGGGCATCCGGTTGCGCGGCCGATCCGGCTCGATCGACGATTCGATGGCCGCTTGCAGCAGGGCCTCGACCTCGGCGTCCAGATCCGCGCCGGGGTGGTCCTGCGGCGCCACGATCTTGTCCAGCAAGCGCCAACAGCTTTGGCGCACCGCCGCGTCGATGGGCACGCCCGGCGCCGCGAAGTGGAATGGCCGACCGGTGGCTGCCCGCCGTTCGTCCAGCCAGGGCTTGGCGATGTAGAGCACCAGGAAGATGGCCGGTCCCGACCGTTCGAGCAGTCTGGCGTCGTGCGATTCGTACGTATTGGTGCCGAGCGCCAGGTGCTCGCTGTAGGGGACCGGAGTCTGGCCGACATGTCCCTGCACGCGCGCGCCGCCCAGCCACAGGGCCAGCTGCACTTCCGCATGCGCGTGCGCGATCAGGTCGTCGCGCAGTTCCAGCACGACGGCGCGGCCGAACGCGCCTTCGTGCAAGGCGTAAGTCTCCTGCATCTCTGTCTCCCGTTTTTCTTATCGCCTCGTTGCGCAAGCCTGGGCCTGCGTGCGGGCGGGTGCGGCGCTCAGGGAATTTTATGGGCGTTTGCGCGTTTGTCCGCGCTAGGTGTATTCACTAGGCACAAAATCTGACTCTGCGATAAGTCCGCGCACGCGGCGATAAGCGCGCTGCCGCCTGCGCCGATACAGTCCTGAAAAATTGCCGGCGCAATGCCGATGCAAGCAACGACTGTTCAGATAAAAGGAGACGGCAGCATGAGCACCCAACACGTCAACGGCATGGCCGTGGAGATCGACGGCGAAGGGCCGGCACTGTTGTGCATACACGGCCTGGGTGGTTCCTCGAATACCTGGACGCCCGTCATGGGCGCCTTCGACGGGTTCCGCGTGATCCGTCCGGACCTGCCGGGCAGCGCGCGCTCGGCGCTGGGCGAAAAACGCCTGTCTATCGCTACCTACGTGGACACGATGGCCGGCCTGCTGGACGCATTGGATATCGATGTGGCGCATGTCGCCGCGCATTCGCTCGGAACGGTGGTGGCCCAGCATCTTGCCGTGGCCCATCCTGGCAGGGTCAAGTCGCTGGCGCTGTTCGGACCGTTGGCCGCGCCGCCGGATGCGGGCCGGCCCGGCATTCGCGCGCGGGCGGAGCTGGCGCGTGGTGGCAGCGCGGCGATCCAGGAAATCGCAGACGCCATCGTCAAGGGCGCAACCAGCGCGCAAACCAGGCAGAGCCAGCCCGCCGTGCTGGCACTGGTGCGTGAGAGCGTGATGCGTCAGCCTCCGGAAGGCTATGCGCAAAGCTGCGAGGCGCTGGCTGACGCGCAGCCGGCAGCCGTCGAGACGATCAGCGTCCCGGCTTTGCTCGTGACCGGCGACCAGGACGGCGTGGCACCGCCCGCGAATGTGCAGGCGCTTGCTGCACGCCTGGCCGGCAGCCGCCAGATCGTGCTGAAGGACTGCGGCCACTGGACCACCTACGAAAAACCCCAGGCCTGCGCAGAGGCCTTGCGGGAGTTTTACGCAGCGTTGCGTTAAGCAACGTTTTTCCTGGCGTTTCAACATAAGAAATCGGCCCGCGCGACGGGCCGGAGGAGACTTGTCATGTCCAGCATTGCCATAATCAATGTCGCCATCTTCGACGGCAGCGGTGCGGAAGCCTATCCTGGTGAGGTTCTCATCGAAGGGGCGCGCATCTCCCAGGTCGCGCGCGCGCCCCAACAGGTGAGCAGGGATGGCGCGCGTGTCATCGACGGGAAGGGACGCTTCCTGATGCCCGGCATGACCGAAGCGCACACGCATTTTTCCTGGAACGACCAGCCTTCGCTGGCCGCCATTCAGTTCATGCCGCCGGAAGAGCACATCCTCTGGTGCGTGCGCGTGGCCAAACGTTACCTGGATATGGGCTGGACTTCGGCCATAGGCGCGGCCGCGGCCAAGCCTCGGCTGGACGTGGTGCTGCGCAACGCCATCAATGCCGGAGAATGCCCCGGGCCGCGCTACCTGGCGGGCAGCCAGGAAATCACCACGATTGGCGCGCTTGGCGACAATTCGCTGCCGCACATGCCATTCGACGAGCTGAGCTTCGGCAGTGTGTGCTGCGGCCCGGAAGAGATCAGGCGCTCGGCGCGCACCTTCATTAAATACGGCGTCGACCACCTGAAGATCAACTTGTCAGGCGAGTACATCGCCGGGCTGCCGGCCGAGATGTCGCCCTTCGCCGAGGACGAGATCGCCATGCTGGCTGGCGAAGCGAAGCGCTACGGCAAGCGCGTCGCCGCGCATGCCCGCTCCAGCGAGTCGGTCAAGCAATGCGTGCGCCACGGCATCGAGATGATCTATCACGCCAGCTTTGCCGACGAAGAGGCGCTCGACATGCTGGAAGCCAACAAGGACCGTCACTTCGTCGCGCCCGGCATAGGCTGGCTGATCCGCACCGCGTTCAACGCTTCGGAATATGGCATTACGCCCGCCATCGCCGAACAAATGGGCTACAAGCGCGAACTGGAAATCGCCTCGGAGTCACTGCGCAAGATGCACCAGCGCGGCATTCGCATCCTGCCCGGCGGCGACTACGGCTTTGCCTGGATGCCCCACGGCACCAATGCCCGCGACCTCCAGTACTTCGTCGATTACATCGGCATGACCCCGGCCGAGGCGCTGATGTCCGCCACCCGGTTGGGCGGCGAGATCATGCAACGGCCGGACGAGCTGGGCATGCTGCGCCCAGGCTACCTGGCGGACGTGGTCATGGTCGACGGCGATCCGTTGAAGGACCTGTCGCTGTTGGTCGATCCGGACAGGATAGTCCTGGTGATGAAGGAGGGGCAGGTGTGCAAGAGCAATGGTGTGTATGGCCAGAACAGTACGGTGGAGCCGAATTCCTCCATGTTTGTCTCCGCGGGTGATAAGAATAGGAAGGAGACCGCGCTGGCCGAAAACTAAGCTGTGCCAGAGCACCCGTTTTTCGCAATGCTCTTACGCGGCGAGTTGGCGATCTGATTCTTATGGCCTGAGTATCCGCACAGGTCGCCTGCTCAACTTAGTCTGGAAGTCCTGGCGCGCGTCGCAACTGATGTGGATGTATATCTTGTCGTCAATCACTTCGTAGATGACGCGATTCTTTACCGCGAAAATTTCCAGAAAGTGGGTGGCTGGAAGTTCCTGCAGCGCGTGTCCTGCAAACAGAAGCTGCTCGAGATTCAGGATCGCCTTTTTGATCTTGGAATAGGCGCTCAGCCACGTGGTTTGCGTGAAGCGCTTGCGGATGTGGCGTCGAATTTCATGAAGGTCGTCTACGGCTGATTGAAGAAAGACAACCTTGTGCGCGAGCAACTGGAGCAGAGCCATCGCCTGTTCCTGCTTCATAGGACATATCTCCGAGCAGAAACATCGGGAGGACTAATTATGGTCTGAATTTAGCCCTGCCCAGGCGCCGCGCCCATCCGCTCAAGCCTCGCCCACCCCTTCCTGCACGCTCGCCGCCAGCATCTGCGCTGTCGCCGCTGACAAGGTCCACCCCAGATGCCCGTGTCCCGTGTTGTAGAACACGCCTGGCCGCTTTCCAGGGCCGACGCGGGGCATCATGCTGGGGGTCATGGGGCGAAGTCCGCACCAGGGCACCACGCGCGAGGTGCGGACGCCGGGGAAGTGCTTGCGGGTCCAGTCCACCAGCGGCTGTACGCGTTCGGCGCGAATGTCCATGTTGAACCCGTTGAACTCGGCCGTGCCAGCCACGCGGAAGCGGTCGCCCAGCCGACTGGTGACGATCTTGGCGGCCTCGTCCAGCAGGCTGACACGGGGCGCGGCAGCCTGGCTCGCCGCGTCGTCCAGGTGCACGCTGATGGAGTAGCCCTTGACGGGGTAGATGTTGACCGTGTCGCCCAGCTGTTTCGCGAATTGCCGGCTGACGGCGCCGGCGCAGACGACGATGGCGTCGGCTTCGTGTTGTTCGCGGCGGGAGCCGCCCTCGCGCGCGACGTCGAGCACGTACGGCGCGCCGTCCACGCTGATGTTGCGGATGTCGGCATCCTGAGCGAAGCGCACGCCCCGGCGTTCGCAAGCGCGCGCCAGGCCGCTGGTGAACTTGTGGATGTCGCCCGTGGCGTCGGACGGCGTGTAGAAGCCGCCGTAGCAGGTGGTCGTCAATGTGGGTTCGATGTTGCGCGCTTCTTCGGGCGATACCGCGTAGCGCTCCAGCCCGCCTTCCTGCAACAAGGCATTGGCGCGGCGCGCGGTCTCGAAGCTGGCGGCGTCGTGATAGATGTGCAGGATGCCGCGGCGCTCCAGGTCGAAATCGATGCCTTCTTCTTCGGCCATGGCATATAGGTGTTGGCGCGCGGCGATGGCCAGCCGGGTGGTCTCGATGGTGTTGCGGCGGTAGTGGGGGATCTGCCCGATGAATTGCGCCAGCCAGGAATACTTGTGCCAGCTGAATCTGGGATTGAGCAGCAGCGGCGCGTTATGCCGGCCGAGCCAGCGCAGGCCCTTCATGACGGTGGCGGTGCTGTTCCAGACTTCGGCGTTGCTGGCCGACAACTGGCCGCCGTTGGCGTAGGAGGTCTCCATGGCGGGATAGCGCTGGCGGTCGTAGACGGTGACGTGGTATCCCAGTTTGCTCAGGGCATAGGCGGACGTGACGCCGGTGATACCGGCGCCAATGATGGCGATGCGGGGCAATCTGGCTCCAGATTGAGTGGCCGCGGCCACCCGGCCGCAGCACCCCATCTGTCTCTGTACCTGAGAGCTTCACCCGCGGCGCGGGCGGCGGCGGGTTCCCCTTCGGTGGGCGCATCGCGCCTCTCTCCAGATTGTCTAGACCGCGCAGTCCTGTTTGCCTGAGAGTTTCCGGGGCGGTTGCTCCGTCGGCGCCTGTCGCTGGGGCAGGTCTCTTCTGCGAGGTTTTGGATCGACGAGCCGAGAATAGCCAAAATCCCCAGGAATGAGACCAAGGGTTAGTACCAATGGGACACCGCGCCGCGTTACGATGCACGCGCGCCGCCGTTGCGGCGCCACGGATTCGACACGACAGGGAATGACGAGAATGCGCTTGAACAGCATGCTGCGCACGGGATGGTTTGCGCTGATGATCGGCGGCAGCGCACTGGCGCAGGCCGGCCAGGCCGACGCGGACCGCAAGATCGACGAGGCGGTCCAGGCCGTCATGCGCGAACACGACATCCCCGCGATGTCGATCGCCGTGACCCAGGACGGCACGCAGCGCTTCTACAACTACGGCGTGGCGTCCAGGGAAACGGGCAAGCCCGCCGGCAGCGACACGCTCTACGAGGTCGGGTCCATCAGCAAGACCTACACGGCGACCCTGGCGGCCTATGCACAGGCGCGCGGCCGCCTGGCCCTGGGCGACAGCCCGGCCAAGTTCCTGCCCGAACTCGCCGGCAGCGACTTCGCCAAACTGAGCCTGATCAACCTGGGCACGCATACGACCGGCGGCTTCCCCTTGCAGGTGCCCGACGCCATCAAGAACCAGGCGCAGCTGATGGCTTATCTCAAGAACTGGAAGCCCGAGCATCCCGCCGGCACGTACCGTACCTACGCCAACCCCAGCATCGGCATGCTGGGCGTGGTCGCCGCCAAGAGCCTGAACCAGCCGTTCAAGGCGGCGATGGAGCGGGACCTGTTTCCCAAGCTGGGCCTGACCAGCACCTACATCGACGTGCCCGCCGCGCGAATGGCAGACTATGCGCAGGGCTACAACAAGCAAAATGCGCCCGTGCGCGTGAATCCGGGCGTGCTGGCGGACGAGGCCTACGGCGTGAAGACCAGCGCGCGCGACCTGATCCGCTTTGTCGACGCGAACATGGGCTTGAACGTCACCAATGCCGAACTACGCGATGCGATCGGGCAGACGCACGTCGGCTATTACCAACTGGGCGACATGGTCCAGGACCTGGCCTGGGAACAACTGCGCTATCCGGCGACGCTGGACGCCTTGCTGACGGCCAATGCCGGCAACTACAACAGCCAGAGCCAGCCGGTGGCCGCGTTGAACCCGCCGCTGCCGCCGCAGCAAGCCGTGTGGATCAACAAGACGGGCTCGACCAACGGTTTCGGCGGCTATGTGGCGTTCGTGCCGTCCAAGCGCCTGGGCATCGTGATACTGGCCAACCGCAACTATCCGAACGAGGCCAGGGTCCGGCTGGCGTACCGGATCCTGGGCGAATTGGACAAGTAGGCGCGCAGGCCCTGGGCTAGCGTGCAGGCGGCTGCCGCGCCGCGTCGTAGCGGGGCAGCAGCTCCATCACTTCCAGCCGCTTGCATAGCTGCGCCAGCCGCTCCATCTTGTAGGCGTTCACGTCCATGCCGGCATAGTCGTAGAAGCCCTGGCCGTCGCGCAGTCCGTTGCGCCCTTGTTCCATGTTGCGGGCGATGACGGCGGGCGAGGCGAAGCGCGGATCGATGGCGTCGGCGAGATAGCGCGAGGCGTAGTAGAGGATGTCGCCGCCGCCCCAGTCTATGAATTCCAGCAGTCCCAGGACCGAGAAGCGCAGGCCGAAGCCCAGGCGCACGGCCGTGTCGATGTCTTCGGCGCTGGCTACGCCTTCCTCGACCATGCGGGCCGCTTCGTTCATGGCCAGCGCCTGGATGCGCGGCACGATGTAGCCGGCGGCGGGGGCGCATTGCACCGGCTTCTTGCCCGCCTGGCGCAGCAATTCCATCAAGCCCTGCGTCGCGGCATCGCTGGTCTGGGGGCCGCGGCTCACCTCCACCAGCGGTATCAGGTAGGCGGGGTTGAGCCAGTGCGCGTTCAGGAAGCGTTGTGGGTCTTGCACCAGCTCTGCCAGCTCGGTAACCAGAAAGGTGGACGTGGTGGATGCGATGATGGTGTCGGGCGCGCAGGCCGATCCCAGCCACAGAAAGGCGTCGCGCTTGGCGTCCAGGCGTTCTGGCACGGCTTCGAACACCGCGCGCGCCTGCCGCAGGTCTGCTTGCGCATCCTCGCGCGAGCATAGATGCACGCGCGCCAGCGCAATCTCCGCTTGGGCGGCATCGAGCAAGCCCAGCCTGGACAGGATGGCGAGCTCGCGGCGCAGATCGTCCCGCACGCGAGCAAAGTACTCGGCCTGCTCGGCGGCCGTGCGCGGCTTGATATCTATCAGTGTGACGTCCAGGCCGGCATGGATGTATGACAGCGTGATGCCCACGCCCATGCGGCCGGCGCCGATCACGCACAGTGTTTGGTTCATGGCTTGCATCCTTGTATCAGCAGCCTTCAGCCAGCAGTTTGCGCATATCGTCGCGCGACAGGCGGTCCAGGCCCAGGCGTTCCAGCGTGCGGCCTTCGGCATAGAGGTCACGGCCGGTAACGGCGCTGGCCAGGCTCAGGAGTCCTTGCGCCACGGGGGTGGGTACGCCCGCCCAACGGCCGGCGGATACCAGGAATGACAGGCCCAACCGCGTGTCCTCGAGCATGTAGCGGTGGGTGTGCAGATCGATGTCTTCGCGCCAATCCCCGCTGTCGGTGAGCCTGCCATGGGCGCCGCGGCCGTACATCCATTCGTCGCCTTCGGCGGCGTAGTGGTCGGACAATGGATAGTGAGGGGCGGCATAGCCCAGGGCCACGCGAATGGCAATGCGCTCCGCGTCCAGCGCGTCGGTCACGCGCCGTATGGAGGCTTGGGTGCCTTCGTTGTGGATGTCCCACTTGTCGAAGTGTTCGAGCGGACCCGCGTTCATCATGATGAGCGGAGGGTGGATGATGGGACCGGCATTCATCAGTGCGCCGGAAAGCCCGTCTTCTATGGGTTCGATGCTGGCGTAGGCGCGCTGGACGACCGCCAGCGCGTGCTCCGACAACCGGCGCGGGAACACACCCGTGGGCAGGCGAGTGGCGTAGCCGCTGATCACGACCCTGTCGCCGTGCTTGCGTGCCAGGTAGGGCAGGGTGCCGGTTTCAGCGAAGGCGGTATCGGCGGCATTGCCTGCATCCTGCATGGCGCGGGCGAAGACGTAGCAGCCGAAAGTGCCCGGCGGCAGGAACACGACCTGGCCGTCGCGCAACAGCGGGGCCAATGCCTGGGCCAGCGCCTCGTGCGTGGTGGACGGCAGGGGAATGACGAGTAGCTCGGCATCGGCCGCCGCCGCGGCCAGGTCGCGGACCAGCTCCAATTGCCGCGGTCCTACTCCCAGCGGGATCTGGCGCGTGCCGCGGTGGTCGGTGACGGTCAGCGCGCCGGCGTCCCGCAGCCCCTGGAACGCCGCCCAGTCGCGGCGCCACCAGCGCACTTGATGGCCTTTTTCACACAGGTCGGCCGCTGCCGCGTAGCAGCCGTGGCCGCCGCCTATGACGCTGATTCTCATGGTCAAGCTCCGTCTTTTGGAGCTTTGATCCTAGCGTCGGCGGGCAGGCGAGGCTGCGCTGAACGCGCAAGCGACGTTCCGATCCGGCAAGCGAATAAAGACGTGGCCGGGCTGCTGCTTACTGCCTGCCCTGGCGCAGGGTATCCGACGGCAGGCAGCCGTAGCGCTTGCGGTAATGGGTGGCGAAATGCCCGAAGCTGGAGATGCCATGCCGCAACAGGATGTCGGTGACGCTGTCGCCCTCGCAGGCCTGCTCCAGCGCCGTGTGCACCAGGGCCAGCCGCTGGCTGCGCACGTAATCGCTGGGACTTTGCTTCAGGAACTGCGCGAAGCCGTTTTGCAGCGTGCGCACGGAAACGCCACAGTGCGCGGCCAGGTCCGACAGGGAGATGGTTTCGGCAAGATGGCTTTCGATGTAGTCGCGCGCGCGGCGCACGTGCATGGGCAGCGGCTGGCGGCGGCCTGCCTGCAAGGCTTCGGAATAATTGTGCGGCAACTGGGTCAGCAGCAGTGTCAGCAGATAGTCCGAGAATCCGGAGGCCAGCGTCTGGGTGACGCCTTCGATGGCGGGATGCCGGTACAGCCGGCATAGATAGTCAAGCGTTTCACGCACCGCGAGCGGCCCCGGGGCGTTCGCATCCATCTGCAGGTCGAAGACCAGGGCCTGTTTGAGGGGGCGTTCGAGCAGCCGTTGCAGCTGGCGTTCCAGCGCCTCGCGCTCGATGCGCAGGATCAGGTTGCGGCAATCGCGGCCGATGCGGATCACGCTGCGTTCGGACGGCGATGAAATGGTCAGGCTGCCGGCGTTCATGGTGGCGCTGCGCTTGCCCAGCGTGATCAGCCCGGAGCCTTGCAGCGTAATGCGGATGAGGTAGTAGCTGGCGATGTCGCCGGCATCGATCTCGACTTCGGCGCCGTAGTGCAGGTCGAACAGCGCCGCATTGCCGAAGAACACGCCATACAGGCGGGACTGCAGGGGTTTTCCCGGAGGGACGCACATGCGGTGCGACCACAGGTGCTGGCTGACCTGATCCTTGATCTCGGCGATGTTGCCCGAATCCAGCAAGCAATGGCGGTCCAGCGGATTGGTGTCGTTGAACATGCTTTCCTGCGCAGCGGGAACAGTCATTGCGCCCGGCGTATAGAGGCCGGCCGCGCAAAGACCTACAAAAGATGGGCCTGCAAGCAAGTGAGGCGCCACCCGGCCCGTTGGGCGCCGGGCAGATCTCACCACCATACAAGGGAAACAAACCATGACTGACGGCAGCCCGCGGCACGGATCGAAACCTAGCTACGCCTACGAGTGGTACGTCGTGGTGATATGCATGCTAGCGTACATATTTTCCTTCGTCGACAGGCAGATCCTTGCGCTGATGATCGAACCGATCAAGCACGATCTGCAATTGTCGGACACGCAGTTCAGCCTGCTGCACGGCCTGGCGTTCTCCTTGTTCTACGCCTTCATGGGCATCCCCATCGCCCTGTTGGCGGACCGCTATTCGCGGCCGAGGATCATCGCGATCGGCGTGGCGTTCTGGAGCCTGGCCACGGCGGCCTGTGGCCTGTCGCGCAATTTCGCGCAGATGTTCCTGGCGCGCATCGGCGTGGGCGTGGGGGAGGCCGCCCTGTCGCCCGCTACATACTCGATGCTTAGCGACATGTTTCCGCGGGAAAAACTGGGGCGGGCTGTCGGGGTCTATTCGATCGGTTCGTTCATTGGCGGCGGCATGGCCTTTCTGATTGGCGGCTATGTCATCGATCTGCTCAAGAGCGTGGACACCGTCACCTTGCCTGGGGCAGGGACGATGCGGCCTTGGCAGGTGACCTTCTTCATCGTGGGGCTGCCCGGGTTGCTGATTGCCTTGCTTATCCTCTTGACGGTGCGCGATCCGCAGCGGCTGGGGTTGCGGCGCAATGCCGCGGGGCAGGTCGAGAAGCCCGCCATGAAGGATACCTGGCGCTTCCTGGGCCGGCACCGCGGCACCTTCTTTTGCCACTACCTTGGCTTCTCTTTCTATGCGATGGTGCTGTTCGCGCTACTGGGTTGGACGCCGGCGTTCTATATGCGCAGATTCGGCATGTCGCCCGTGGAGGCAGGCTACATGTTGGGGGCGGTGGTGCTGGTTGCCAATACCGCCGGGGTATTCTGCGGCGGCTGGCTGATGGATTGGCTGGCCAGGCGCGGCTACAGCGATGCGCCCCTGCGCGCCGGCGTGATCGGCGCGGCGGGCATGGCGTTGCCGGCGGTGATATTCACGCAGGTGGATTCCTTGTGGCTGTCGGTCGGGCTGCTGTTGCCCGCCATGTTTTTCGCATCGTTTCCCATGCCGACCTCAACGGCCGCGATGCAGATACTTCCTCCCAATCAGTTGCGCGCCCAGGTGTCTGCGCTGTTCCTGCTGATCTCCAACCTGATCGGACTGGGCCTGGGCACGACTGCGGTGGCCATGCTGACCGACCGGTTGTTCATGAGTCCGGCAGCGGTGGGGCAGTCGCTGTCCGTGCTGGTCGGCGCGGCCACGGTGCTGTGCATTGCCTTGCTCGCCGCCGGTTGCAAGCATTACCGGCGCAGCCTGAACCTGGAAGCGCACGAGATTCGGCCATTGGAAACCGCGCGCGTCTCACCCTGAAGGCGGTCGAGGGGCCGCGATACGGCCCTTTTTTTAATCCTGTTACCTCTGCGTTGAACTCCACATTCCTCGTAAAGGAAATGGTGCCGGGGATGCGCTATAACAACCGCTTTAAGCTTCACGATTCCGCGCCGGACGCGGTGCGCGGGCCGCCATCGCGGCGGACCATGCCGCACGCCGTCCCAAGCCGGACCCCAATTCATGTCCCGAGTTCTCCGCTGTCCATCCCCGGTCCTGTTCGTAGTCCTGATGGGCGTCCTGGCGGGATGCTCATCCCCGAAGCCCGAGTTCGAAAAAGAAGATTTCACCCAGAGCGACACCTACTCGCGCACGGTCCCTGCGAGCAACGTGGCGGCCTGCGATGCCGGGCGCCGCGCCTTGCTGAGCCAGGGCTACAACATCGACAAGTTCGAAGGTTCACGCGTCACCGGACACAAGAATTTCCAGGATGAGGACGGACAGCATACGCAGATCGCCTTCAACATCGAATGCGCCTCCGACGGCAGTTCGAACGAGCGGGCCACTGTGTTCGCCAATGCAGTGCAGGACCGCTACTCGATCAAGCGCACCGCCAGCTCGGCCAGCGTGGGCGTAAGCGTGCTGGGCCAGGTGTCCATGCCATTTGGCTCCAGCGACGACTCGCTCGTGAAGACGGGCAGCCAGACGGTTGCGCGGCCCAAATTCTACGAAGGGTTCTTCCAGCTGCTCCAGCGTTTCCTGCCCGATGCGCAGGCCGCCGCCGCGCCGCAGACGCCGGTGGGCAGCCGCGCCAAGGGGCAGCCGAAGGTCGTGCCGCCCGAACCGGCGGAATCGCCAGACAAACCGGCCGACACCCTGAATCCGGCCGCAGCTTCGGGCGCCGGCGAATCCGCCAAGCCCCCAGCGGCAGCCAACGCAAGTCCAGCCCCGGGCCAGTCGGCGCCGGCTGGCGCCAGTTCGCCCGCAGCCGCCGGGACCGCCGCGCCCACCTCCGCCGCGCCTCCCGTTGCCCCCGCTCCTGGCGCGCCCGCGTCGACTCCCGCGACGCCTGCGCCGGCCAGTCCCGAGACGGCTAAATAAGGCCGCGGCGCCGCGCCGGGTTGCCGTAGCGCAAGCCGATGCGTGCCGCCCATGCGCGGCCCGGTCCGCGTCCGGCGATAATGCCGGTCATCATGACCTATCAACTCCTGAAAATGCTCCACGTCGCGGCCGTGGTCGCCTGGCTGGGCGGATCGCTGTTCGTGTCGCTGTTCCTGCTGTCCTCGCAACCCCAGGACAGCGATGAAGCCCCGAAAGAACGCAAGATGCTGGGGGCCTTGCGCCGCTGGACGCTGTGCGTGACCACTCCCGCGATGGTGTTGACCTGGCTGGTCGGGCTGCACCTGGCCATGACTTTCGGCTGGTTCGCCATGACCTGGATCTGGGTCAAGGTAGCCTTCGCGCTGGCGTTGTCGGCGCTGCTCGGTATCCAGAGCGCGGCCTTGCGCCGCATGGCCAATGGCAGCGCCAAGCGTCCGCCGCTGGTGGACCTGTATGCGCCGTTCACGGTCATCGCTTCCGCCGTCATCGTCACGCTGGTGGTCGTCAAACCCTTTTGAACCGCGCGGCAGGGCACTACCCGGGAGCATATGCCTTGCCGCCATAACCAAACGCCCCTGTAATAAGGACTCAACGAACTATTCGTTCGCGCGGTTCATCCCCCTCCCTAGAATCGTCTCTCTCATAACCGCATAGCCTGAGAGGCGATTCCAATATGACTTCCCGTTTCTTCAAGCGCCTGCTGGGCGCGGTGCTGGCTTCGGCGGCAATGTTCCATGGCCCGGCGTTCTCCGCCGATCCCAAGCCCCTCAAGGTGGGCGTGCGCGGCGGCGTCGACGAGCAGATCTGGGAAGTGGTGGCCCAGGTCGCCAAGAAGAACGGCCTGGCCGTCGAACCCGTGGTGATTACCGGCACCGCCAGCCCCAACGAGGCGCTCAACAACGGTGACCTCAATGCCAACGCCTTCCAGCACATCCCTTTCCTGAACGATCAGATCAAGCAGCGCGGCTACAAGCTCGTGCCGGTTGCCAACACGCTGATCTCGCCAATCGCGTTCTATTCCAGGAAGTACAAATCGCTGAAGGATCTGCCCGACGGCGCCCGGATCGGCATTCCCAATGACCCCAGCAACCAGACGCGCGCGTTGGTCATCCTGCGCGACCAGGGCCTGATCACGCTCAAGGACGGATTCGATCCGGCCACTGGCACGGCCACCTTGGCGGACGTGACCTCCAATCCCAAAAAGCTCAACTTCGTGGAAAGCGCGTCCGTGGTGCTGGCGCGTTCGCTGCCGGACGTGGACACCGCGGCCATCGTCAACAGCTTTGCCTATCAGGCCGGGTTGATCGCCACGCGCGACGGCATCGCGGTGGAGAAGAAGGAAAACAACCCCTACGTGAACATTATCGCGGTGCGCGAACAGGATAAAAACGCGCCCTGGGTGCCCGAACTGGTCAAGGCCTATCACTCCGAGGAGGTGCGCCAGTTCATCCTGAGCAAGTACGAAGGTTCGGTCATTCCGGTGTTCTGAAGTTGGAACCGGGCAATGATGCAACACGAATTTTCCCTGGCGGAAATAGCCGACGCCGCGTCGCGAGTCCAGACCGACGACGCGCACATCGTCTTTGACGGCCTGCAAAAGCGCTACGAGGGCGCGCAAGGACCGGTGGCCGCGCTGTCCGACGTGTCCTTCTCCATCGCCCGCGGCGAGGTGTTCGGCATCATCGGGCGCAGCGGGGCGGGCAAGTCCACGCTGCTGCGTTCCATCAACATGCTGGAGCGGCCCAGCGCCGGCCGGGTGCTGGTTGACGGAGTCGATGTCGGAGGCCTGGACGAGAACGCATTGGTGGGACTGCGCCGCCGCATCGGCATGATCTTCCAGCACTTCAACCTGCTGTCGGCCAAGACGGTGGCCGAGAACGTGGCCTTGCCGCTGCGCGTGGCCGGCGTGAAGCCTGCGGCCGCGCGGGCGCGGGCGGACGAACTCCTGGAGCTCGTCGGGCTGCGCGACAAGGCGGACGTCTATCCGGCGAAGCTGTCCGGCGGCCAGAAGCAGCGTGTCGGCATCGCCCGGGCACTGGTGCACGAACCGGAAATCCTGCTGTGCGACGAAGCGACCTCGGCGCTGGATCCCGAGACCACGCAATCGATCCTGGCCTTGCTGCTGGACATCAATCGCAAGCTGGGCCTGACGGTGGTGCTGATCACGCACGATATGGCCGTAATCCGCGAGGTCTGCCACAAAGTGCTGGTGCTGGACAGCGGGCGCAAGGTCGAGGAAGGCGAAGTCTGGCGCGTGTTCGGCAATCCCCAGGCGGATGCCACGCGGGCCCTGCTGCGGCCTTTGCAGCACGATTTGCCGACGGATCTTGCGGCCAGACTCGTGCCGGATCTCCAGGGGCGCGAGGGCGTGGCCGTATTGCGGCTGCGCTTCACGGGGCAGGGGCGGCCGGATGGCGTGTCCTTGCAGGCGCTGGCGGCGCTCGGCCCCGGCGCGACGTTGCTGCATGGCGGCCTGGACCGCCTGCGCGGCCACGCGCAGGGCAGCCTGCTGGTGTCGGTGCCCGCAGGCGCTTTACAGGAAGAGGCCGCGCGGGCAGCGCTGGTGGCCGATCAAATCAAGGTGCTGGGTTATGTCGTTGCCGATGCTTGATAAATACCTGCAGGCCTTCCTGCAAACGCTCGCCATGGTGAGCGTGTCCGCCGCCATCGCCATCGTGCTCGGCCTGGCGCTGGCGCTGGTGCTGACCGTTACCGCGCCCGGCAACCTGTATCCCAGGCCGCGCTTCAACAAGGTCTTGTCGGTGACGGTGAATACCTTCCGCGCCATCCCGTTCATTATCCTGCTGGTGGCGATGCTGCCGTTTACGCGGTTCCTCGTGGGCACCACGCTGGGCACCTGGGCCGCCATCGTGCCCTTGTCCGCCAATCTGGTGCCGTTCTTCGCGCGCATCGCGCAGGTCAGCTTGAACGACGTGGACCACGGCCTGGTGGAAGCCGCCAGGGCCATGGGGTGCCGCCGCCGGCATATCGTGCGGCACGTGCTGTTGCCGGAAGCCCTGCCGGGCATCATCGGCGGCATGACCGTCAGTGTCATCGCCATGATCAATGCTTCGGCCATGGCCGGAGCAGTCGGTGCCGGCGGCCTGGGCGACCTGGCGATCCGCTATGGCTATGAGCGCTACGAGACGCGCGTGATGTTCGAGGTGATCGTGATCCTGATCGCGCTGGTGTCCGTTGTGCAATTCACCGGCGAATGGCTGTCGCGCCGCGCCGACCACAAACGCTGATTCCAATGCCGGGAGCACATGCCCGGCTTCACCCGTTTACAGGAACGTTGAAATGTCCGAGTCCTCGCAACACGGTTTCGCTACCCGCGCTATCCATCTGGGGTATGACCCGCTGGACGAGCAGGGCGCGCTGGCGCCTCCGCTCTATCTCACTTCCACCTACACGCAGGACAGCATCGAGGCCTTCGATCAGATCCGCCTGGGCGAGAAGCAGGGCTATGTCTATGGCCGCACCCGCAATCCGACGCAGGCGCTGTTGGAAGAGCGGCTGGCGTCCCTGGAAGGCGCCGAGGCCGGCGTCGTCACCGCGTCTGGCATGGCGGCGATCTCGGCCACCTTGTTCTCGCTGCTGCAAAGCGGCGACGAGATCGTGGTGGACCAGATTGTGTATGGCACCGCGTTCACCTTGTTCACCCAGGGGCTGGCCCGCTTTGGCGTTCGCGCGGTGTTCGCGGATTTCACGCGCCCCGAAACCGTGGCCGCGGCCATCGGACCCAACACGCGCGCGGTCTATTTCGAGACGCCGGCCAATCCGAACCTGCGCCTGGTGGATATCGCGGCGGTGTCCGCGATCGCCCGCGGCCAAGGGCTGCTGACTATCGTGGACAACACCTTTGCCACGCCGGTGCTGCAACGTCCACTGGAGCACGGCGCCGATATCGTGCTGCATTCGGCTACCAAGTACCTGGGCGGGCACGGCGATCTGCTGGCGGGCGCGGTCTTGGGCCGCAAGGAGCACATCGACGCGATCCGGCTGCAGGGCCTGCGCTACTTCACAGGCGCGACCCTGTCGCCCTTTACCGCCTTCCTGGTATTGCGCGGCATCAAGACGCTGGAGCTGCGCGTGCAGCGTCACTGCGAATCCGCCTTGAAGGTGGCCAGGCTGCTGCGCGAGCATGCCGCGGTGGCCGACGTGTTCTATCCCGGATTGGCGGACACGGCGGGCGCGGACATTGCGCGGCGCCAACAATCGGCGGGCGGCGGCCTGGTCGCGTTCGAGCTCAAGGGCGGGCTGGCCGCCGGACGAACGCTGCTCAACAGCCTGAAGCTGGCGCGCATCGCGGTCAGCCTGGGCGACCCCGAAACCCTGATCCAGCACCCCGCATCTATGACGCATGCCAGCTATACGGCCGAGGACCGTGAACGCTACGGCCTGTCCGAAGGCTTGTTGCGTCTTTCGGTGGGACTTGAGACGCCCGAGGACATCCTGGCGGATCTCAGGCAGGGCCTGGACCGGGTGTAGAGTCCGAACGCCGCCAAGCCACCCATTCTCCTTCGTCCGAAAAATTGCGCGGCCCGCGCGCGGCGGCGGCCAGCCCCGCGCGCAGTATGCCGTGGTCCAGTCCGGGCAGGTGGCGCAGCAAGGCGGCAGGCAGGCGTTCCACGTCCAGGATCGCGGCGTCGAATTCCATGGCCATCAGCCCGCCGCCGTCGCTCGGCACGCGCACGAACCACAGGCCCTCCATGTAATCGCCCGACCAGGGGTCGGGATAGATGGCCTGCGTGTAGCGGAATCCGAATTCATGGATGTCGTGCCACGGCCAGAATTCCCGCTGGCCCAGCGCGCGCGCCAGTTCACTGCTGCGCGTGAGGCCGGCGTCGTCGAAACTCACGGTTTCGCGCAAGGGATCTTCGGGCGGTGTCGGGCCGGCAAGCAGCCGCTTGATGATGGACCACATGGCGTATGGATGGATGAAGGAAGGCCAGTGTAGCGGCCTGCATCGCTGCAAAAATGTTACAACGTTTGATCGAGGTCAAATCCGCGGACCGGGGCTCAGGGTAGCGTTTGCGCTTTTCCGAAATGGGCCGCAGGCGCAAGCCTGGCCGCGGACAGGACGATCAGCGCAGCGAGGACAGCATCGATGACAGACAAGACAAGCCAAGCCACCGAACAAGCCGTAGCCGAAGCGCCGCGTAAGCGCGCCGCCAAGCGTACCGCCAGCGCCTCCGCCACACCGGTCGTCAAGACCGTGGTCACGGCGGTGACCACCGGCCGCCAGCCGCGCGCGGCCAAGACGCCGGCGCCCGCTACCGATCCCGTGTCCGCAGCGGCCTCCGCCGAGCCGGCTCTCGACGTCCGCAAGCGTGTCGTCGCCCGCCAGGATGCCGCGCGCCAGGAGACCGTCGCCGTGCTGGCCGATATTGCCCGTCGCTACAACGTCAGCGCGCCGGTGCAGGCGCGCGAGGCATTGCGCTCGGTGATCGAAGACTTGTCCCCGGACGATGCGCAGGCCGTGCACCGCGCGCTGCTGGAGGCCAATTCGATGGCGCCACGCACGCGCCGCAATCCCGACGACGAACTGGCGGCCGATTGGCGCGAAGGCATCTATCCCTATCGCCACCGCATGCTGCGCCGCAATTACGAGAAGCAGAAGTACAACCTGCAAGTCGAATTGCTGAAGCTGCAGGCGTGGGTCAAGGCCACTGGCCAGCGGGTGGTGATCCTGTTCGAAGGCCGTGATGCCGCCGGCAAGGGCGGCACCATCAAACGCATGATGGAACACCTGAATCCGCGCGGCGCGCGCGTGGTCGCTCTGGAAAAGCCCTCCGACACGGAGAGAGGCCAGTGGTATTTCCAGCGCTATGTGCAGCATCTGCCTACCGCGGGCGAGATCGTCATGTTCGACCGTTCCTGGTACAACCGCGCCGGCGTGGAACGGGTCATGGGCTTTTGCACCCAGAACGAATACCTGGATTTCCTGCGCCAGGTGCCGGATTTTGAACGCCACCTGGTCAGCAGCGGCATCCACCTGATCAAGTTCTGGTTCTCGGTCAGTCAGGAAGAGCAGCGCCGCCGCTTTCTGCAGCGCAAGGTGCATCCGCTCAAGCAGTGGAAGCTTAGCCCCGTGGACCTGGCCTCGCTGGACAAGTGGGACGACTACACCCGCGCCAAGGAAGCGATGTTCGCGCATACCGACACGGCCGACGCACCGTGGGTGGTGGTCAAGTCCGACTGCAAGAAGCGCGCGCGCCTGAACGCGATGCGCTACGTGCTCAGCCGCCTGCCGTATGAAGGCAAGAGCAGCGATCCCATGATGGCGCTGGACTCGTTGATCGTCGGCCGCGCGCTGTAGCCGTCAGGCGCCCAGCGCCTGCAGGTTCAGCGTGTAGCTGCGGCCGATCCAGACCGCGCAATCGCGGTGGTCTCGCAGGGAGTCGCCGGTATTGGGATGCAGGAAGACATCCAGCGTCCCGTGATGCAGCGTCAGCCAGGTGGCAATTTCCGCGAAGTGTTCGGGCGTAAACGCAATCTGGTAGCTCCATTGGGGATGCGGGCCGACGGGGCGCTCATGGAAGCGCCCCAATTCCATCTTGCCGTCAAAGCGCGCGGCGATCCGTTCGCGCAGGGCACGCGCCGCGTCGCGGCTGGCGGCGTCGAAATACACATGGGCGTGCCAGCTGGCGACGTTGGCGGTTTGCAGATCAGTCATTGCTTGTTCTCCGTCGGTATCAGCCGCCCGCGCGCTTGGCGCGGATGCCTTGCTTTTGCAGGGTGTCCAAGACGCGGTCGCAATGGTCACCCTGGATTTCGATTACGCCATCCTTCACTGTCCCGCCAGAGCCGCATGCGTTGCGTAACTGCTTGCCCAGCGCGTTCAGCGCCGCGCCATCCAGGGCCAGGCCCTTGACCACGGTAACGCTCTTGCCGCCGCGTCCCTTGGTTTCACGCGATACGCGGGCCACGCCATCGCCCGCGGGCGCCGCCCGGGCCGCCTGCTTGCACAGGCATTGCGCCTGCGGCTTGCGGCATTCCGGACACATGCGGCCGCCGTCGGTGGAATAGACCAGACCGCCAGTAGAACTGCTTTTCATGATGGGCTTGCGAAATGGAAATGGATCGTGAGGGCGTGCGGACTTACTTGCCGCGCATCTGGTCGATCAAGCGCCGGTCGCGCTTGGTCGGGCGTCCCGCTTCGATGCCCAGCGCGGGCTCGGGCGCCAGGCGGCGCATTTCGGCGGCGCGTTCGCGCGCCGCCACGCTTTCGGGCGTTTCTTCATAGAGCTGGCGCGCGACGGGCGCGGGACCGCGCACGCCGCTGATGCCCATGACCCGCACATGCAGCGCAGGATCTTCCTTGCGCACCGTAACCAGGTCGCCTGGAGCGACCTCGCGCGCGGGTTTCGCCGGTTGATCGTTGACCAATACCCGGCCCTTGCCGATTTCCTGCACGGCCAGGCTGCGCGTCTTGTAGAAGCGCGCGGCCCATAGCCATTTGTCTAGCCGGATCTTGTCCATCTGATCGTCCCTGCCGGATTGCTGTATCAGGGACCATCATAGCCGGGAGCGATGCCCGGCACCGCTCAATCCAGCGCCAGGTCGGCTTCCTGCACGACGCGTTGCCACTTGGCGATCTCGGCGCGGCGGAAGGTGTCCAGCTCGGCCGGGGTAGAACCAATGGGCTCGGCGCCGATGCCCGCCAGTTGTGCGGCGATGGCGGGTTCTTTCAACACCTTGGCCAGCGCGTTGGATACCTGGTCCACGATTTCGGGCGGCGTGCCGGCGGGCGCGAACACGGCGTTCCATTCATAGGTTTCGTAGCCAGGCACGCCAGACTCGGCGATAGTGGGCAGGTCAGGCGCCGTCCGGGAACGTTCGAGCCCACCGACGGCCACGGCGCGCAGCTTGCCGTTCTTCACGTGCTGCCACGCCGAACCCATGCTGGCGAACATCACGGGCACCTGGCCGGACATCACGTCGATCATGGCCGGACCGCCGCCTTTATAGGCCACGTGCTGCAACTGGGTCTTGGCCAGCAGATTGAACAGTTCGCCGGCCAGATGCTGTGCCGAACCCGGTCCGGCCGAAGCGAAGTACACGTGCTCCTTGGCGCCGGGCTGACCGAGCTTGATCAGGTCGGCTACGGTCTGGACTTCGTACGATGGCGTAACGACCAGCACGTTGGGCACGCGCAGCAGCAGGGATACGGGCGCGAATGCGGTCAGCGTGTCGAATTGCATCTTCGAATGCAGCGCGGGATTCTGTGCGTGGTTGGACGCGTCCAGCATCAGGGTGTAGCCGTCGGGCTTGGCCTTGGCCACAACGGCGCCGCCGATCATGCCGCCCGCGCCTCCGCGGTTCTCGATGACCACGGGCTGGCCCAGCTCGGCAGCCAGCCTGGGACCGATCAAGCGCGCCACCACGTCGACGGTGCCGCCGGGCGGGTAGGTCACGACCAGGGTGACGGCGCGTTCGGGATAGGCGGCGGATGCGGCGCTTGCGGTCGCGGCCAGCAGGCCGGCGGCAAGCACGTTCCTGCCGCGCACCAGGTGTTTGAACAGAGGAATCATGGTTTGTCTCCTTGGAATTGGAATAGGCGCAATGGGGTGTCGGCAAGCACGATGCGGCGTTGTTCGGGGCGGTCGAGCCAGGCGTCCAACCATTGCGTTGCGGCCGGATAAGACGCCAGGTGCCGATGCTCGGTGTGGGGCCAGTCGCTGCCCCACATGAGCCGCTCCGGGGTATAGGCCTGCAGCAGTTGCTGTGCGGCCAGGCGGCCCGATGCGGCGCAGGCCGCAGCCGGCCAGTTGCGGTAAGGAGCCGACAGCTTCACCCAGATGCGGCCGTTGTCCGCTTGTTGCAGCAGGTAGTGAAAGCCGGGATCCGAGGTGCCCAGCGCGGGATCCGGGCGGCCGAAGTGATCCACTACGATGCGGCAACCGGCGGTCAGCAGGCGGGGCAGGATGTCGGGCAGTCGCGCGGCTTGCAGATGCAATTCGACGTGCCAGCCCAGCGCGTTGATGCGGGCCAGCAGGGTACGCCAGGCCGGCGTGTCCACTTGGGGCAAATCCAGGCCGATCAGATTCAGCCGGATGCCGGCCACGCCGGCTTCGGCGAGTTCCTGAAGCCCGGCCTCGGAGATTTCCGGAGCCACGACCGCGACGCCCCGCAGGCGGCCACGCGCGGCGCGCAGCGCCTGGACCATATGGCTGTTGTCCGTGCCCAGGAAGCTCGGTTGCACTAATACGCCATGCGTCAGGCCGTGGGCGTCCAGCAGCGCGAGATATTCGGCGGGCGTCGCATCGTAGTCGGGCGTGTGCCGGCGCACGTCGGCGAGTGCCAAGCCTTGCCGGAACACATGCGCATGGGTGTCGACGGCGCAGCCGATGACGGGGGAGGGCAAAGCGGTCTCCTTGTTGTGCGCTCGGGACAGGCGTCGCGGCGCTTTATACAAGGCGGGATTCTAGAAAGTTGAAATATACTTTTCTATTATTTAATCCAGTTTTATATATATCGAATCGATATGGAAACCAGGCATCTGCGCTACTTCCTGGCCGTGATCGATCATGGCAGCGTCAGTCGCGCGTCGGAATGGCTCGGTATCGCGCAGCCGGCGTTGAGCCAGGGACTGGGCCGCATGGAACGAGACCTGGGCGTGAGCCTGTTCGAGCGTTCGCGCCGCGGCGCCACCCCCACGCCCGCCGCGCTTGCCATCCTGGAAGATGTGCGCGCCAGCGTGGCGCGGATCGACGCGGCGGCGCAGCGGGCGCGCGAGATCGGCCGCGGCAGCGCGGGACAATTGACGGTCGGACTGGTGTCCTCGGCATTGTTCGACACCCTGCCTCGCGCATTGCGCGAGATGCGTCGGCTGGCGCCCGGGGTGCGGGTGATCCTGCGCGAAATGAGCAATGCCGAACAGGCTGAGGCCCTGCAGGCAGGCGAGATCGACATCGGCCTGATGCACACGCCGGTCGCGGTGGGCGGCCGTATGCGCGAACGCCAACTGTTGCGCGACCGGCTGGTGGCCGCGGTGCCGGATGAATTCGATGTGCCGGGCGACGGCCAGGTCAGCATGGCGCAGATCGCGCAGGCGGGGTTGGTGATGTATCCGCAGTCTCAGCTGCCTTCGCTGTATGCAGGCATTCTGGACGCCATGCGCAAGGCAGGCCACGACGCCCATGTTGCGCAAGAGGCCAATCGCACGCTGACGGTGCTGTCCTGCGTGGCGGGCGGCTGTGGGGTGGCCCTGCTGCCCAGCTGGATCCGCTCGATGGATTTCCGCGGCGTGAGGTTCTGCGACGTGCGCGACGGCCAAGCCCTTCCCAGCTTCGATTTGAGCGCGATTTGGCCCGCACGGTCCGTCCCCACGCTCGCAGACATGTTCGCCAATCTGGACCTGGGCGCGGGCTGAACCTGCGGCAACTTTCAACCAGCCTTCATCTACCCAGGCGAAACGCTTAAGCCAGGCTTAAAACGGGCCCTCTGCCGGAACTCGAAGTACGCGCCACGTCTAACAAGGAACGCGTATCTGGAGGGAGGTCATGGACCTGAACTGGCAGCAGCAACTGGCGGAAAGCGGGCTTTGGCTGGCGCGCGCGTTCGGCATTTCGGCCGTCGCGCTGGCGCTGGTGGTGTTCTTGCTCGCGCGCGGCACGGACTGGGGACGCAAGTTCTGGCGGCTGGCCTGGCCCTATCTTGATCCCCGGCGCAGTTGGCGGCCTCTGCTGACTTTGGCCCTGCTGCTGTTCCTGGCGATGTTCGCCGTGCGCATGACGGTGTTGTTTTCGTTCTGGTACAACGGGTTCTACAGCGCATTGCAGGCGCTGGACCAGAGCGCATTCTGGCGTTTCCTGGGCATATTCTCGGTGCTCGCCTGTGTGCACGTGGTGCGCACGCTCGCCGACAGCTACGTCGGACAGGCGTTCGATATCCGTTGGCGCGTGTGGCTCAATGATCGTCTCACGCGCGATTGGTTGGGCGCGGGCGCCTACTACCGAGGCCACTTCGTCGACGCGCCCGTCGACAACCCTGACCAGCGTATCGAACAAGATATCGCCATGTTCGTGACGGGGTCGCGCACGCTGGCGATCGGGGCGCTGAGCGCGGTCGTGTCGCTGGTGGCGTTTACTTCGATATTGTGGGGCCTGTCTGGCGCCTTGACCGTGGCCGGCGTTGAGATCCCGCGAGCCATGGTGTTCATGGTGTATCTCTACGTGATCGTGGCGACCCTGTTCGCCTTCAAGATCGGGCGTCCGCTGATCAAGCTGAATTTCCTGTCCGAACGGCTGACGGCCAACTTCCGTTACGCCCTGGTCCGCCTGCGCGAGAACGCCGAGAACGTGGCGTTCTATCAGGGCGAGCACGTGGAACGCGCCACCCTGTGGACGCGCTTCTCCGCCTATATCGCCAATCTGTGGGCCCGGGTGTACCGGGGGCTGAAGTTCGACGGCTTCAACCTGTCGGTGAGCCAGGTCGCCGTGGTGTTCCCGTTCATCCTGCAGGCGCCGCGTTTTTTCAGCGGCGCTATCAAGCTGGGCGATGTCATCCAGACTTCGCAGGCCTTCGGGCAGGTGCAGGATTCGCTGTCGTTTTTCCGTACGTCTTACGACACCTTCGCGCAGTATCGCGCCACGCTGGACCGGCTGAATGGTTTCCTTGACGCCAACGAGGCCGCGCGGGCCTTGCCGTCCGTGCAGACCGAGTCCCTGCCCGACGGCCTGGATATTGAGGACGTGCGGGTGGCGCGGCCGGACGGCACGGTGCTGCTGCGCGATCTGAACCTGAGCCTGAAGCCGGGCCAGGCCTTGCTGATCAAGGGGCCCTCGGGCAGTGGCAAGACCACCTTGCTGCGCGCATTGGCTGGTCTGTGGCCCTATGCGCAGGGTTCGGTGCGGCGTCCGCAGGGCGCGTCGGCATTGTTTCTGTCGCAGCGTCCTTACCTTCCGCTGGGCGACCTGCGCGGCGCGGTCGCGTATCCCGGGTTGGCGCAGCCCGAGGATGACGCTCGGCTGGCCGAGGCGCTGCGGCAGGTCAATCTGGGGCATCTGGCCAGCCGGCTGGATGAGGTGGCGGATTGGTCGCGCATACTTTCCATGGGCGAGCAGCAGCGCGTGGCGTTCGCGCGCGTGCTCTACAACCGCCCCGCCATTGTGTTCCTGGACGAGGCCACTTCAGCCACCGACGAGGGCCTGGAACACGCGCTGTACAGCCTGCTACGCACTGAAATCCCGTCATGCATGCTGGTCAGCGTGGGGCATCGCAGCACGTTGGACGCCTTCCATACGGACAGGCTGGATCTGGATGGCGCGGGTGGCTGGCGGATGAGCCCGATGGCGGCGGCCAGCCGCGCCGCGGAGCGTCCGCGCCCGGTGAAAGCTCAGCCGGGCGGCTTGCAACGCGCGGCCGCCTGAGCGGCCCGCAGGCGGGCGTCAGGTGCCCACGCGCAGAGGACCGGTCAGCTTGCGCAGCGCGGCGATCACGCTTTGCGCGGTGATGCGGCCGGTCTTGGGATTGGCCGAGGGAATGTTCTGGATTTCCATCGAGAACGAGGCCGAGTCGGACACGACTTCGACGCGGTGCAGATTGCGTTCCAGGGAGGGGTCGGCCCAGATTTCCAGGGTGGTCTTGTCGGGACCTATGCCGGCCAGCGACACGCTGACCGCCACGTTCAGGTTCGCAGGAAAGCCCACGGCCGCTTCGCGGGGCGATCCGCGGAAAATCAGGCGTGGCTCGGTGATGTCCGCGATGTCGATGTTGTTCTCCGTCAGGTAAGGCGCGCCCAGCAGGCCGCGCACCGGCTTGCGCGTGATCATGGTGACGGAATGGATGACGCCTTCGGCCGCAGCGGTAATGGCGTCCAGGCCCAGGATGGCGCCCGAAGGCACCAGGATCTGGCCCTGGTGGCGGCGGGCGAGTTCGATCAGGTCGTCATGGCGCAGCAGCGCGCCGGAACTCAACACCACCATTTTCTTGCCCGCGCGCAGTACGGGCTCGGCAATGTCGCGGAACACGGCCGCAGGCGCGCATTCCACCACTACGTCGCAATGCTCGTGCAGGCCGTCGATGGTGGTATAGCGTGGCGCGGCCTGGGTCCAGGAAAAGGCCGGCGGGGCATTGGGGTCGCGCACCGCCACGGCGGTCAGCGTCAGGCCGGGCAGGCCGGCGTCCAGGGATTGCGCCACGGCCTGGCCGATGGCGCCGAAGCCGGCGATGCCGACGCGGTAGCTGTTCATAGGGGTCCAGAGTTGAGGCCGCGGCGCGCCGCGGGTGGTTCGAAAAGAAAAGGGCGCCCATTTGTGGCGCGCAAGTCTGCCGGCCACTTTAGCCAGCGTGCCGGCAGGCGTCAATGCGCAATGGCGGCCAGGGCCGACTACACTTTGCGCTTGAGCCGATGGAGCCCATGCATGCGCATACTTCCCGAATCACCAGGCGACCGCGAGGCGATCTTCACGTTGACGCAGGCCGCATTCAAAGATCACCCACATAGCCAGCACACGGAGGGCCACATCATCGACGCGCTGCGCGAGGCGGGCGCGCTGACGTTGTCGCTGGTGGCGCAGCTGGACGGACGTATCGCGGGCCACGTTGCATTTTCTCCGGTTGCGATCGGCGACGGCTCGCCGGACTGGTACGGACTGGGGCCGGTGACGGTGATGCCCGAGCTGCAAGGCCGGGGCATCGGCGCGGCCCTGATCCACGACGGTATCGCGCGCCTAAAGGCCCTGGGCGCGGCGGGTTGCGTGGTCATGGGGGACCCGGCGTACTACCAACGGTTTGGCTTCGCGCAGACACCGGCGCTGACCTATCCCGGCGTGCCGCCCGAATATTTCATGGCGCAGGTGTTCACGCGCCCGGCGCAAGGCCGGGTCACGTATCACCAGGGGTTCGACGCGGCGGCGTGACCGTGGCGAGTCGGGGATGGCGCCGGCAGCATGAATTCCGCCCCGGCGTAATCGGTCGCGATGTCCGTGGCCCCCGATGCAAGCCGTTCGGCCCATTCGTCCAGCACGCGGCGTTCTTCCGCGCAGACCTTGGCGTTCAGCACCAGCCGCAGCGACGCGGCTTCCTCCAGTCCATAGCGGGTCACGCGGCCCACCGCCAGCGCGCCCGCGGCGTGGTCTGCGGCCGCGCGTTGCACGCACAGCCCTGAGTCGGCCAGCGCCGAAGCCAGATAGACCTGCGGATCGCGCGCCACCCAGTCCAGCACATTGCCGATCTGCCACACCCCGGTTTCGCGACAAACGCGCGTCACACCTTCGCGCCCGCCATCCATCATGGCGAACAGCACACGGGCGTCGCGCGCGGCCAGCGCGCGCGTCCAGGCGGCGCCAAGCGCCGGATCGTGCTGATTGCCGCAGAACGCGGTAAGCGGATCCTGGCCGGTGACGCGGCGCACGCCGTCGGCATAGGCGGCGCGTCCCTTCAAGCCGGGCCGGACGCGTTCGCCGGACAGATGCGCGGCTCGCCCGTTACCGGCACGCAGGCCTGCCAGTACGCCGGCAAGAAAGGCCGAGTGTTCCTGCAGGATCTCGTAGGACGCCACGTTGGCGGCGGTGTGGTGGCCTTGAGTGATGGCGAATTGCGTGCGCGGATAGCGTGGCGCCACGGCAGCGACGGGTTCGTCGCCCTGGCCTCCATGCACGATGACCAGGTCCGGCCCCGTTGCGCACAATTGTGCAAGACGTTCTGCGCGCGCGGTGGCGTCGTTCGCGGCTATCCATTCCTGCCGCAGCGCTTGGCCCGCTTGCGCGGCGCGTTCGGCGCCGCGCAGCGCCGCTTCGTTGAAACCGCCGCGGCCCGGATGGCCAAACAGCACAAGCAGGCGGCGGGCGCTCACAGGCTGGCTCCCGTGGCACGTACGACCGGTCCCCAATCCTCCGCCTGGCGCCTGACGAAGTCGGTGAACTCCGCGGGAGACTTGCGGGCCAGGACGAAGCCTTGTCCTTCGAGTTTGGCGCGTATGGCGGGCACGTCCAGCACCAGCGCAATCGCGTCGTTCAAGCGCTGCGATACGGCTTCGGGCAGACCCGCGGGTCCGGAGATGCCGATGAAGTTTTCGGCGATCAGGCCGGGATAGCCCAGTTGTCCCACGGCCGGGATGTCGGGTGCCTGCGGCACCGGCAGGCGGGTGGTGACAGCCAACAGGCGCAATTGGCCGGACCGCAGGAAGGGCAGGTTCTGCGGCAGGGCGTCGACCGCAAAGCGGATCTGGCCGCCCAGGAGGTCATTGCGCATGGCGCCCGAACCCTTGTACGGGATGTGTTGCAGGCGCGCGCCGGTCTGGCGGGAGTACAGCTCGCCCACGATCTGGCCCACCGAGGCCAGGCCGCCGCTGCCGTATTGCACGGGCTGCGCCTGCGCGCGGATCCAGGCGGTCAGCTCCGCGAAGCTGGAAACCGGCACCGAGGGATGGACGACGAACACGGTGGGCACCGCGCCCACATAGGCGATGTGGTCGAAACTCGCGAGCGCGTCGTATCCGCCCTGCGGCATCAACGCGGGCGAGATGGACAGGGGCGCCGAATTGGACATCAGCAGGGTGTAGCCGTCGTTGGGCGCTTGCGCCACCAGGCTTGCGCCGATGGTCGACCCCGCGCCGGGTTTGTTTTCGATGACGATGGGCTGGCCCAGCTCTTCGGCCAGCACCGGCGCGATGACGCGCGCGGCGATGTCGCTTGCGCCGCCAGGCGGGAAGGTGACGATGAGCCGGATCGGACGCTCGGGCCAGGCGGCTGCGCGCGCGCTGCGCGGCCGCGCCAAGGGCAGCGCCAGCGCGCCGGCAAGCATGAAGGTTCTTCGGGAAATCGGCATTGCGTGGTTTTCTACGTGGTTGCCGCAAGGGCGGCAAAGGGGCGTACTGTAGAAAGCCGTGCCGGGCCTGACAAAGATTTTGTAGCCGTTTGCTTATGCCCGCCGCGTCGCGCGGCGGGCATGTTTCACGCGTGCAAGGCGCGCTTTCAGCTGCCTTTCTGCGCTTGCGCCATGTAGTCCACGGTCAGGTTCGACAACGCGCGCACGCCGTTGATCAGCCCCGATTCATCGACGTAGAAGCGCGGCGAATGGTTGGGCGCGGCCTTTTCCACGTCCGTTCCCTTGGGCGTCACGCCCAGGTAGAAGAACATGCCAGGAACCTTTTCCTGATAGAAGGAGAAGTCCTCCGACGCCGTGGATTTGGGCTGCAGGCCGTAGTTGCCTTCGCCCGCGACGCGACGCAAGGTCGGGCCCATCTGCTCGGTAAGCGCTGGATTGTTGACGGTGGCGTTGTACAGCTCCACCACGCGCACGTCCGCCTTGGCGCCCGCGCTTTGCGCGATCATGTCGGCAGTGCGCGCGATGCGCTGGTGGATGTCCTTCTTCATGCCTTCGTCATACGTGCGTATGGTGCCCGTCATGGCGACGTTGTCCGGCACGATGTTCATGCGGTTGCCGCCGTGGATCGCGCCCACGGTAATGACGGCCGGCTCCAGCATGCTGTTGATCTGTCTGCTGGGAATGGTCTGCAGGCCCAGGATGATCTGCGAGCTGACCACGATGGGGTCGATGCCCGACCAGGGGCGCGCGCCATGCGTCTGCTTGCCGGTGACGTCGATCCAGAACTGGTCGGCGGCGGCCATGGCGGGTCCGCTGCGCCAGGAAAGCTTGCCCGCGGGGTAGGCGCTGGACACGTGCAGGCCGAAGATGGCGTCCACCTTGGGATTCTCCAGCACGCCTTCCTGCACCATCATTTTTGCGCCCCAGATTTTCTTGCCGTCGGGCTCGAAATCGGCCGGGCTTTCCTCGGCGGGCTGGAAGATGAATTTCACGCTGCCGGGGAGCTGGTCCTTCATGCCTGCCAGTACTTCGGCGGTAGCCATCAGGATGGCGGTGTGGGTGTCGTGGCCGCAGGCATGCATGACGTCCACTTCCTTGCCCAGGTAGGTACCCTTGGCCTTGGATGCGAAGGGGAGGTCGACTTGTTCCTTGACGGGCAGCGCGTCCATGTCGGCGCGCAGCGCGACCACGGGGCCGGGCTTGCCACCCTTGAGCACGGCAACTACGCCGGTGCCCGCCACGCCGGTCTTCACCTCCATGCCCAGCGCGCGCAAGTGGTCTGCGACCAGCTTGGCCGTGCGGTTTTCCTGGTTGCCCAGTTCGGGGTGTTCATGGATGTCGCGGCGCCAGGCGATCAGCTTGTCTTCGATGGCCTTGGCGCGCTGGTCGATCTGGTCGGCCAGCGCGGGATTGGGCGCCGGCACGAGCGGTCCTTGGGTGCCCGGCGCGCTTTGGGCGGCGGCCGGACCCGCCATCAGCAAGTGCGCGGCGAGCGCCAGCGGCGCCAGGCGGAACAGCGGTTTGCGGTAAGGCATGTTTTGCTCTCCTCGTGGTTGTTAACCTGTTATTGGACGAGGATCTTACCGAAGCGCATGGCGGCGCGCGTGTTTGTTACGAACGCTTAAAAACAGGCCATTTTGATTCCGGCGGATGGAATTCCGCGAGCCGGAATCAGAGGCTCATGCCGGGCGCAGGAAGCGTTTGGCGTGACGGGCGAGAAACATCAGCAACAGCGCGGCGAGCAGCGATGCAGTGCCTGCTGCAAGCATCGCGGCATGGAAGCCGCCGGCCAGCGCGGCGGCGGTCAGCTCGCCCGCATTGACGGGATGGGCTGGCAGTTCGTGCAAGGTGATGGCGGTGCGCGCCGCAGCCTGCGCATCGGGCTCGCCCAGCCGCGACAGCGATGCCGCCAGCGCGTCAATGGCGCGTCCGCTCATCAGCGCGCCCAGCAGCGCGATGCCTATCGTCATGCCTGTCTGGCGCAGCGCATTCATGGTGGCCGACGCCATGCCGGAGCGCTCGCGCGGCACGGTGGCCATCACCGCCATGCTGGTCGAGGGAACCGCCAGGCCGGTACCTAGCCCCAACAACACCAATAGGGAGCCGGACACCGCATAAGACGTGTCAAGGTCGAAGCGGGTCATGCCCAGCATGGCCGCGCCGATGAATGCAAAGCCGGCGATCATCAAGCGGGGCAGGCCGAAGCGCAGATTGAGCCGCCCAAACACCAGCGATACGAGCCCTGCGGCCGCAAACTGCGGCGCCAGCTGCCAGCCGGTGGCGAGCGGCGACAGCCCCCGCACGTGCTGCAGATAGATCGAAAAAAAGAACAGGCTGCTGTAGGCGGAAAAGCCCAGCACGAAGGACGCGAAATTCGTGATGGCGAAGCCGGCGTCGCGGAACAGGCCCAGGGGCAGGATGGGCCGCGCCGCGCGGTGTTCGACCCCCAGGAAGGCAAGCAGCCCGACCACCGCGATGGCGAGCGCGGCGATGGCCTCGGGCGCTGCCCAGCCATGTTCGCCCGCCGCGATCAAACCATAAGTCAGCGCGCCCAGCCACAGCACGCTGAGCGCCTGGCCTGCGGGATCGAAAGCCGCGTGTTCAGGATGGGCGCTTTCCGTGATGCTCCAGGCACCCAGCGCGATGGCCAGCGCGCCCACCGGCAGGTTGATCAGGAAGATGCTCTGCCAGCTGAAGTGGGCGACCAGCACGCCGCCCAGCATGGGGCCGACAATGAGCGAAATGGCATTGCAGGAAGCCCATATGCCGATGGCCTGGGCGCGTTCCTTGGGGTCGGGAAAAGCCTGGGTCAGCAGCGACAGCGCGCCGGGCACCAGCAGGGCTCCGGCCACGCCCTGCACGGCGCGGCCGATCAGTAGCGCCGTCAAGTTGTCGGCCAGGCCGCATAGGGCGGAACCCGCGGTAAATAGCAGCACGCCGGCCAGCCATGAACGCTTGCGACCGTAACGGTCGCCCAGCGGTCCGGCCGAAAGCATGAAGGCCGACAGGAACAGGGCGTAAGCGTCCACGACCCACTGCAGCCCGGCCATGTCGATGCGCAGGGCGGCCTGCATGGTGGGCAAAGCCACGTTGACGATGCTGATGTCCAGAATGGTGATGAAGCTGCCCAGGTTGACGGCAAGAACCAGGGCGCGGCGGCGTGCGGGATGCATGGCGGGGCGCGGAGTCGAGGGAAGAGGTATTCTATTCATCGACCGACCGTCGGTCAATGGAAAGAAGAACGATTCTCAAATTTTGTCCGAGGCCCCGCGCCTCCTCTACACTGGCGCCTTGCCGTTGAACCGACCTTGCACGATATGCCTGCCGTTCCTGTCGATCCGTCTTCCCTGCCTGGCCAGGACGCCGCTTCCAAGCCCCGTACCAAGCCAGCCGCCGTGCGGCTGGATGAACTGATGGCGGCGGCAGAAGCGCTCTTCATCCAGAAGGGGGTCGAAGCCACCACCATCAACGAGATCGTCGAGCGCGCGGGCGTGGCCAAGGGCACGTTCTATCACTACTTCACATCGAAGAACGACATGCTGGCGGCGCTGCGCGCCAAGTTCTCGCAAGGGTTCCTGGACCACATCGACCGCGAGGTCGACGCCTGTGAAGCAAACGACGGGGTCGCGCGGCTGCGCGCCTGGACCCGCGCCGGCGTGCAAGCCTATTTCGATGGCTATGAACTGCATGACGTGGTGTTCCACGATGCCCAGCATCCCGACCGCGGCGTGACCGAGAAAAGCGCCGTGCTGCAACAGCTGGAAGCCATCCTGGAGGCCGGCGCGCGCGCCGGCTGCTGGAGCTTGGACGATACGGCGCTGACCGCCATCGTGCTGTACCACGGCATGCACGGCGCGGTGGACGCCTGCATCGCGCAGGGCAGGCGGGACGCGGAAGCGTTGTCCGGCCCCCTGTCGGCGATGTTCCTGCGCACGTTGGGCGCGAGCGCCGGCTGAGCGTCCCGGCCCAGCCGGCCCGTTGCGATACGCGCTATTGCAGCTTGATGCCCAGTTCCTTGATAAGCGGTCCCATGTCCGCGCGGTCGGCTTCAATGGTCGCCGCGAGCGCTTCGGGCGTGCTGCCGATGGGGATCATGCCCAGGGTTTCCATCTGCGACCGCATCGCCGGATCCTTCAGGATGTCGGCGACCGACTTCTGGATCAGCGCCACGCGATCATCGGGGATACCGGCCGGAGCCATCAAGCCGATCCATGGCTGCGGCGCATAACCTTTCAAGCCGGATTCTTCCAGGGTGGGCGTATCGGGCAAGCCGCCGAAGCGTTCGGGGCTGGTGATGGCCAGCGCGCGCAGGCGGCCGCTGTCGATCAGGCCTTTGGAACTCGACGGCGCGTCCAGTCCCACATCGAGCTGGCCGCCGATCAGGTCGTTCTGCGTTTTGCCCGACGAGGACGAAGGCACGTACAAGGCCTTGATACCGGCGCGGCGTGCCGTCTGTTCCCAGACAAGGTGAAAGGCAGTGCCGATGGAGAACGACCCGACGCTCAGATTGCGGGCGCGGCTTTCGCGCACGAAGTCTTCCCAGGTCTTCAGCGGGCTGTCCTTCGGCACGATGAAAATGAACGGCGTGCGCGCCACCAGCGAGATCGGCTTCAAGTCCTTCTGCGTATCGAAAGGCAGACTGTCCACTGCGAAGGGCACGATGGTGACGGACGAGGCCACCACCATGCCCAGCGTGTAGCCGTCCGGCGCCGATTTGACCAGCGCGCCGGTGCTGATGATGCCGGAGGCGCCCGGCTTGTTTTCGACCACTACGGGCTGGCCCCAGGCGGCGCCGAGCTTGCTGGCCAGGACGCGCAACATGACGTCCACGGGTCCGCCCGGAGGATTGGACACGATGATCTTTACGGGTTTGTCGGGATAGGCGGCGTTGGCCGCCAGCGGCGCCAGCAGGGCAAGCGCGAACGCGATTTGCTTGAACATGGAGCGTCCCCCTTGGTTTATGCCAGGATTTGCATATGCGGAGCCTCGGGCCAACCAGGCGCGTCGCCCCGGATGAAGGCGATCCACGCCTGCTGCGTGGCCAGCGCGAGCTGTTGCACCTGGTGCGGCGGCAGGCCGCCAAGCATGGGCGCGCCAGAGAAGGCGGGCAGCGTGTCGAAGACGAACGGCAGCTCGATGCAATGGCAGGCGCCGAAGCGCGGCGTGGGGGCCACGTCGAAGCGCGCCAGCCAGGCGTGGCGCCCCTGGGCGACGGCGTCATCGGCCCACTGGCGCGACGGGGCGCCGAACACGGCTTCGCCCAATTGCTGGTCGGACGGGTCCGTGCCATTGCCGGGAAAGGCGGCCATTTCATCCCGGGTGTAGCAGACCAGCACGTCGGCGCGGGAAGCGGCCCGCTTGAGCGCGGGCGCGATATCTCGAGGCAGGATCTGGCCGTCCAGCACCGGCGCGAATTGGCTGCGGCTGCTGCCTTCGGCGCGTAGCACCTCGGCGACGGCGGGCGCCTGCTGTGCCTGCAATAGAGCGGCCACCGGAAGTTCGCGGGCAGCGTCCAGCGTATCGGCGCCAGCGGCGCGCAGAAAGGCCTGTCCCAGCGCGTCGGCCTGTTCCGCGCTGCGAAAGCCCCGGCCCAGCGCCGCGCTTTGCAGGATGGCGCGGGCAAAGCGCGGCTTGCGCGCAAGCATGGCGCAGATCGAGGACGCGCCAGCGGATTGCCCCATGACCGTGATCCGCTCCGGATCACCGCCCAGGTCCTGGACGTTGTCCAGCACCCAATCTATGGCCGCCTCCTGGTCCAGCAGGCCCGCGTTGGCTGTCTGGCCGGGCACGTACAGCCAGCCTAGCGCGGCCAGGCGGTAGTTGACCGCGACCACCACCATATCGCCGCGCTGCGCCAGGTTGGCGCCGTCATACCAGTCCAGCGCGCCACCGCCGCTTTGCCAGGCGCCGCCGTGCAGCCACACGACCACGGGCCGTCGCTTGTTGTCGGCGGCCGGCGTCCATACGGTCAGGTGCAGGCAGTCCTCGGATTGCGCGGCGTGGAAGTCACCCATGGCGCCGCGCAGGCGTGAAGGCAGCTGCGGCGCGACCGGCCCGGGCCGGGTGGCGTCCAGATTGCCATGCCAGGCGCCGGGCTGCGGTGGCGCGAAGCGCAGCTTGCCGACCGGCGCCTGCGCATAGGGAATGGCGCTATAGCGGCAAACGCCGCTGTCGCGCACGCCGGTCAGCATGCCTGCCGGCAGCGCTGCCTGGACGAACTCACTCATATCCTGCCCCTTGTTGTCTAGTCTGTGATCCTCCGCGGCAGGCGCCGCGGAGGTCGGACTATGGTAGGGAGGAATGGGCCGAGCCAGGCATGCAGGTTTTGAACATTGCCATGCGCAATACGCATGGCTGGCTGACGGGCGGGCGCGCGGCCGCTACCTGGCGATGCGCGCGTCCAGACTATTGTCCGCCAGGGCCTGCGCCTGGGCTCGCGACATGCCCAGGTGGTCGTACAACGCGTGGAAGTTCTCGTTGACGTAGCCACCAAAGTACGCGGGATCGTCGGAATTGACGGTGACCTTCACGCCGGCGTCCAGCAGGGAAAGAATGTTGTGGTCCCGCATATGCTCGAACACGCGCAGACGGGTGTTGGAAAGCGGACAGACCGTAAGAGGGATCTGCTCGTCGATGAGGCGTGCGATCAGCTCGGGATCTTCGGCGGCGCGCACCCCGTGGTCGATACGCAGCACCTTCAAAAGATCCAGCGCTTCCCAGATGTATTCCGGCGGGCCTTCTTCGCCGGCGTGCGCGACAGCGGGCAGGCCTTCGGCACGCGCGCGATCGAACACGCGCTGAAAAAGACGCGGGGGAAACCCCTTTTCGCTGCTGTCCAGCCCCACGGCGATAAATGCGTCGCGATGCGGCAGCGCGGCCTCCAGCGTGCGCATGGCCTGCTCTTCGGGCAGGTGGCGCAGAAAGCTCAGGATCAGCCCGCTGCTTACGCCCAACTGCTTGCGGCCGTCCTCAAGCGCCTGGCTGATGCCGGACAGCACCGCCTCGAAGGGCACGCCGCGGTCGGTGTGGGTCTGCGGATCGAAGAACGGTTCGGTGTGCACGACGTTCTGTTCGCGGCATTTCAGCAGATACGCCCAGGTCAGGTCGTAGAAGTCCTGTTCGGTGCGCAACACGTCCGCGCCCCGGTAGTAGAGGTCCAGGAATTCCTGGAGGTTGCCGTAGTTGTAGGCGGCGCGCAGGGATTCGATGTCCGGCCATGGCAGCGCCACGCCATTGCGCTGTGCCAGCCGGAACAGCAGCTCGGGTTCGAGCGAGCCTTCCAGGTGCAGGTGCAATTCCGCCTTGGGCAATGCGTTGAGCCAGTCGTACATGGGGTGCTCCGATCAAAAAATGTTGCCTGCCCAGGATACCGCGCAACGCGCGGCTCCGGCTCAGGCTGTCAGCGCGATGGCGTCGGCCTGGATGGCGAGCTGAAGTTGGGCGGCGAAGGCGCGCGCCTGCCGCGTGCTGGGGCGGTCGCGGCGCCAGATGGCAGCCAGCGGAGATTTGCGCAGGACCGGCCTGTCGGGCAGGACCACCAGTTCGCCACGGGCCTGCCGGATGGCCGCCACGCTGCCGGGCAGCATCCACAGGTACTGGCCGTCCAACAGCATTTCGCGGCCGAATTCCAGTGACAGGGCGCCGATCATATCCGGAATCGCCAGGCCGGCCTGGCGCAGCGACATTTCCAGTTCTCCGCGAATGCGGCTGCCGGGCAGGGCGGTAATCCAGGGGTAGGCCACATAGTCGGCCAGCTTGGCGCCCGGTTGGCTGGCCAGTGGATGATGCGTGGCGCAGGCCAGCACCACGGGATCTTCCAGCAAGGTGGTGGAGCGGTAGATCTGCGGATTGACGGTGGACGAGAAGCGGCTGATCAGCACGTCCAGCGCGCCTGCATCCAGGTCTTCGATCAGCCGTTCGTGTGTGCCGATTTCAATGGTCAGCGTGATGCGCGGGTAAGCCTGGCGATAGGCGCGCGCGGCTTCGGCCACCGGCCATCCCGCAAACATCGAAAAACAGCCCACCGTCAGGCTGCCTTCGTCGCCGCGCGATACCGCGGCAAGATCGATTTCAGCCTTGCGGAAGTCGGTAAGCAGCAGGCGGGCGTGGCGGCACATGGTTTCGCCCAGCGGTGTGCAGGTCGTGCCCTTGGCCGTGCGTTCGAACAGCCGCGCGCCCACCAGTTCCTCGATCTCGGCAATGGCGCGAGACAATCCGGATTGCGTGCTGTGCAACTGCGCAGCCGCCTTGGACAGATTGCCCAATTCGGCGACGGTCAGCACGATTTCCAGGTGCCGGATGCGGAGCTTGCCTCGGAACGGTGTCATGGCGCGGGTCGGAAAAGGAGGTGCTGATTATTCTCCCCCGCCGCGCGCTTGGCAACGGCACCGGGCATGCGCCCCGGCGGGTTTCGGATATAGTTCGCGCCAGACTGATCATCGGAAGCGCGGCGCGGAACCGGTCCTGCGGCCGACAAGATAACAGGGGCAGCCATGAATGCAGCGGGAGTCCGACACCATCGGGCTCTTGCCCCGGTATTCGAATGACGCGAACGTTTTCCAGTACTGGTTTGCACCCGCAGGCCGCTGACGGCGGCCCTGGTTTCATCGCGCGGCCTGGGCCGCATTTCATCCGGTAGCTTCATGACTCGTAAAGCCTTGTTTGTTTCGACCTTCGTCTTGCTCCTGTGCGTGGCGCTCACCGCGCTGTTCTGGCGTTACCAGTTCGCCCACATGCCGTCCTCCCTGCGCAGCCTGGTCGAGGGGCAGGTGGGCGAGGGTATGCATATCTATGGCGAGTCGCCGCGCAAGGACCGTGAAGTCGAGCGAGCCTTGCTGGCGGAGGCGCAGCGTGGCGACGCCGCGGCCCAGTACATGCAGGGCATGGTGCTGGAGCAGTTGGACATGGCCGCGGCGCTGCGCTGGTACGAAGCGGCCGCGGCCCAGGGATACGAAGCCGCGATCCAGCGCTTGCGGCAACTGCGTGAGCAAGCCCTGGCAAATCAGGCGCGGCCTTGAGCGGTCGAACCCCCTCTCCCGCGGATCCTCGCGCCCGCTTCGTGTCCGGGCCCATGGGCCCGCACGTGCTGGAAATGGTCTTGACGGGCTGGGCCAGCATGTTGGCGGTGTTCGCAGTCGAATTCCTGTCGCTGCTATACCTGGGCACGCTCAAGGATGAGGCCGTGCTGGGCGCGGTAGGCTTCGGGTCGATGACGCAGTTCACCATCACCTCCGTCTGCATTGGCGTGACCGTGGGCGGCGCGGCCCTGGTGTCCCGCTCACTCGGGGCGGGGGATGTGCCGCGCGCCCGCGCGCTGGCTGGCGCGTCGCTGGTGCTGATGGCTGCCGCCGCGCTGGCGTCCGGCGTGTTGTTCATGGCCGCGATCGGCCCGTTCACCGCAGCCATCGGCCTGGCAGAGGACGTGCGCGCGCATCTGTTGTCCTATGTGCTCATCACGACGCCATTCACCGTGGTGATGGGCATGGGCATGATGCTGTCCAACCTGCTGCGCGCCGCAGGTCACGGCCGACAATCCATGTGGGTGCTGCTGGCGGGCACGGCTACGGTAGCCGTATTGGACCCCTTGGTCATCTTTGTGCTGGACGGTGGCATGGAGGGGGTGGCGTGGGCGGGCGGTATCGGCCGCGTGGCGACGGTGGCACTTGGCGCCTGGCTGGTCTTTCGCAAGCATCGCCTCGCGGCCTGGCCGGCGGGTGCGGCGTTGCGCGCGCATTTGGGCGCGATCGGCCGTATCGCTTTGCCCGCCGCATTGACGACGCTGGCGACCCCCGCCGCGGTGATTTTCACGGTATCCACATATGCCGGCTTCGGCTCCAGCGTGATGGCGGGCGCCACGGTCGTGGATCGGGTGCTGCAATTGGCCTATGCCTTGTTTTTCGTGCTGCCAGGCGCGATCGGGCCCATCCTCGGGCAGAACCTGGGCGCGGGGCAGTGGGATCGCGTGCAGGACGCGGCGCGCCTGACCACGCGCTGGTCCCTGATGTATGGCTTTTCCGTCGCCGCCGTGCTGGCTGTCCTGGCCCCCTGGATGCCTGACGTGTTCCAGGTGACCGGGCCGGGACGCGACCTGATCATTTTTTTCTGCCGCTACGGAAGTTTCGCCTGGGCGCTCAACAGCCTGTATTTTGTCGCCATAGCGGTATTCAACAACTTGGGATACGCCACGTATTCCACCGTCATAGGCTGGCTGCGCGCCACCGTGGGCACGCTGCCTTTTGTCTGGTTGGGGGCGCACTATGGCGGCCCCGAAGGCGTGCTGGCGGGGCAGACGACGGGCTTCGCCCTGTTCAGCCTGATCGCCATGCTGTTGTGCCGGCGCGTGCTGCGGGCGCCGCCCGCAAGCCACGCGGCGGTGGCGAGGCAGGCCGCCTAGTGCCGTTGCGGCGCGGCTTTCAGCCGCCCGGCTCTTGGCGGGTCAGGCTGGCGGAGCTGCCGGGGGCGCGTTCGATTTTGACCGCTGGTCGCGGTACGATCCGGGCTGACTTCGATTTTTCAGGATTGCCATGCGTCAGCGTTCCGTACGCCTTCGAATCGACACTTTCTCCCGCTTGCTGCTGGGCGCAGCCTTTAGTGCCGCCGCAGCCGGGGCCGCTCATGCGCAAGGGCCCGCGTCGGCCACCGGATCGCGCGCCCAGCCCTCGGTGCCAGTGCAGACGTTGCCGGCCCTGACGCCCAAGCGCAGCTTCGACGATACGCCGGCGGCGCCGGTCGAGGGCCGGGCCGGCCAGGCGTTGCCTCCCAGTTCCGCGGCGCCGGCGCCGGCAACCTTGCCTGCACCGGCCTCGGCGCCTGCTCCCGCAACCTTGCCGGCTCCGGCCGCGGCGCCGGCGGCGACTGCCGCTCCTGCCGCAACGGCGGCTCCCGCCGCGGCAGCCGCTCCGGCCGCCACCGCCACAGTAGCTCCCACGGTCATCATTCCGACCGAACTGGACACCAAGGCCTGCATCGCCAAGCTGCGCAAGGGCGCCACGGCCAACGGCCTGACCGTGGCCGACTGGGACAAGTACACCGCCAACGCCAAACTGCTGCCCACCACCGTTGCGTCCGCCAAGGGCCAGCCCGAGGGGCGCGAAGCCTGGTGGGACTACATCGCCAAGACCGTGGACGAAGAGCGTGTGCGCGACGGCCTCGCCGTGCTGGCCAAGTACGGTCCGCAGCTGTCGACCATCAGCCAGCAGTACCAGGTGGACCCGGCCACGCTGGTAGCCATCTTCGGCATCGAAACCAACTACGGCCGCCAGGTCGGCAAGACCAATGTGCTGGACGCGTGGCTGACGCGGGCCTGCACCGAGAACAAGCCGCTGTGGGAAAAGAACGCCTACGCCTCGGTGCGCCTGCTGCGCGACGGGACGGTGCCCGCGGACAACTTCGTCGGCTCCTGGAGCGGCGCCTTCGGCATGACGCAGTTCATCCCGACCTCGTTCTATGAATTGGCCGCCGATGGCGACGGCAACGGCAAGATCGATCTGTACAACTCCTTGCCCGACGCGCTGGCTTCCACTGCAAACCACCTGCGCAAACGCCGCGCCAAGTGGACGCATAGCCTGCCCGCAGTGATCGAAGTGCGCGTGCCGGCGGAACTGGCCGCCGCGATCCCGGCTTCGCCTGACGCGGAGTACGTGGGCTCGCAGGACCGCCGCACGATCGCGCAATGGGCCCAGGCCGGCGTGAAGCAGGGCAACGGTTCGGCCCTGAAGCTGCCGTCGGGCAATGACGAACAAGCCTATCTGTTTGCGCCCACGGGCTCGGCCGGCCCCGTGTTCCTGGCGACCGTCAATTTCGACGCCATCCTGCATTACAACCAATCCCGCCGCTATGGCCTGGCGGTCTCGATGCTGCTCAACCGTCTGCAGGGTGGCCCGGACCTCGTCGCTGCCTGGCCCACGGATGATCCGGGCCTGTCGCGCGCGCAGATCAAGGAACTGCAGGAAATGCTCTACGGCCTGGGTCATGACGTGGGCGTGGCCGACGGCATTCCGGGCAGCAAGACCCGCGATGCCGTGCGCGAAGAACAGGTCAAGCGCAATCTGCCCGAGGACGGCCGCGTGGGTAAACGCATCTACGACGCCATCAAGGCCACTTGGCCGCCCGCCGCGTATCGCGCGCGCCCGGAGGGCCAGGGGTGACGCCGGTATCGGGCACGCAGGGCTACGGCGAAAACGCCGCGGCCCTGGCCGACCAGTACGAGAGCATCGCGTTCGCGGATGTGCATCGTGATGTGGCGCACCTGATTCCCGCGGCACCCTCGCGCATTGCCGACATAGGCGCGGGATCCGGGCGCGACGCCGCCGCGCTGGCGCGGATGGGACACGCGGTCGTAGCAGTTGAACCGACGCCGGAATTGCGCCAGGAGGGCCAGCGCCGCCACGCGTTGCCCAACCTGGAGTGGGTCGATGATGCCTTGCCGGATCTGGCGCTCCTGCGCCGGCAGGGCCGGGCGTTCGACGTGATCATGCTGACGGCCGTATGGATGCATCTGGATGCCGACGAGCGTCGCCAGGGCATGCAGGCCCTGGCAGCGCTGTTGGCGCCGCAAGGCCAGATCCTGATGTCGCTGCGGCATGGCCCGGTGCCGCCCGGGCGCCGCATGTTCGACGTGCCGGCGCAGGAAACGATCGCGCTGGCGGCGGACCACGGGCTGTCTTCGCATCATCTCAGCGAGCGCGAGGACATGCTGGACCGTGCCGACGTAAGCTGGAGCTTCCTGGGTCTGCGCCGCGGCTGAAGCCGGCGCCTGGCGGGGCTCGGCCGAGGGGCTTCGTCCATTGGACGATGGCCCGGCACGCGGGCCGCCAGTATCATGTCCGGCCCTGACATCTGCTTCTTCTGCTATCCCAGCCATGCCCGCCGTGCGACTCCCCGATGCTTTTCAGACCGCCCGACTGCAGGCGCGGCGCATGGACGAGACCCATTTTTCGTTCATCGCCGCCATGCATGCGGACGAACGGCTCATGGCCACCATGGGCGGCACACGGAACACATCGGCCAGCCGCCGTTATCTATTGCAGAACATCGAACACTGGGCCGAACAAGGCTTCGGCATGTATGTGCTGACCGAGCGCGCTAGCGGCCTGCTGGCGGGACGCGCCGGCCTGAAACGCACCCAGGCCAGGGGGCGTGACGAAATCGAGGTGGCTTACGCCTTCCTGCCCGGGAGCTGGGGCATGGGATATGCCACCGAAATTTCCCGGGCGTTGCTGGCGATGGGTTTTACACGCCTGTCCGTGGACGCGCTCGCTGCCGTGGCCCTGGAACAGAACGCCGCGTCGTGTCGGGTGCTGGAAAAGTGCGGCATGCGCCAGATCGGCAGGACGGGTGAAGGCGGCGCCGAGAAACGGCGCTACGAAATCACCCGCGCCGAATGGCCAGGAACGCATGCGGATACGGCGGCTGGCTCGGCGCATCGGCGCTAAGATTCGGGTATGAGCACCAAGCAGATCCCCGACGACGACCCGCCGCCCGTTCCCCCCGAAGCGCCCGCGCCCGAAGAATGTTGCAACAGCGGCTGTATTCCTTGCGTCTATGACACCTACAACGAGGCCATGGACGACTACCGCGAAGCGCTGAAAGCCTGGCGAGCCAGGCATCCGGAGCCGTCCAAAGGCTAAGGCGGGAGGGCGTCAACCCGCCAGTTTCATGTGAATGATGGGAAAGGGCCGGCCCGCATCGTCGTGCGCCGAGCGGCCCACGTCCTCGAATCCGTAGTGCTTGTAGAAGCCGTGGGCCTGGGGATTCTGTTCATTGACGTCCACCAGCAGGGTGCCGTGCAGCGAACGCGCGAAGTTCAACAGGCGCCGGCCCGCGCCCTTGCCGCGTTTGTTTGCGTCCACGAACAGCATTTCGACCTTGTTGCCGTTCAGGCCCATGAAGCCGGCGACTTCGCCGGCGTCGTCCTCACAGACCCAGACCCGCACGGAAGGCAGGTAGGTGTTGAGCACCTGCGGGTACATGGCCTGGATTTCCTTTTCCGTCAGGAATGTGTGCGTGGCGCGTACCGAACGGAGCCAGATGTCCACCAGGGCCAGATCGTCGCCGTGGTTGCGTTCTCGGATATTCATTTTTCTAATGGTTTTACAGGTCGGATGCCGGCGCGGTCCTTGGCTGCGCCGGGCTTCTTGCCGCTAGAGGCCTGCGCGGTAGAGCTCGGTCGCCGCCAGGACGGTTTCCATCTGCACAGTATGCGCGAAAACGAAGCGGTCGCCGTAGACGGTTTCATCCGGAAACTCCGAAATAAGCGCCAGGGGCAGATCTTCGCGTTCGCTTTCGCTGACCTGCACCGGGATGCCGTTCAGTACGTCGAATCCGGTTTCGAGCGCATGGGCGTGGAATAGTTCAAGCTGCCGGGCATTGAATTCGACCAGGCCGGGGACGGCGCGGGCCAACCTCGCGGTTACGCCTTCGATCAGCCGGCGGGCGCGTTCGCCCCAGCCCGGATGATGGCGCAGCACCAGGAAGAAGCCTTTGGGTATGGTCCACAGTTCGAAATGGCGCGGCAGGTAGCCGGAAAGCGGCCGGGTCCATTCGTGGGCGGGGTAGCCATGCAGGTTGATGTGCAGCTGCGCGCCGCTGATGGCATGCGCCTGGTGGCGGCCATCGCGTTCAAAGAACGGGGCGCGTTCGCGGTAGGCGATGTCGTCGCCCAGCGCGCTGTAGCGCGAGGCGTGCAGCATGTGGCGCGGATGGTGTTCGCGCAGACGGTTGAAAAGCGCATAGCCGTCCGGGTTCTCGGCGGCGATCAGGGCGAAGTGCGCATCGCCGCGGGCCGCCAGCGTCTGCGCCGCGCGCAGGGCGCCGACGATGCCTGAGGTTTCGTTGGCGTGTTGGGCGCCCGAGATGAATACCGCCGGGCCGGGACCGCGCAGGTAGGTGCCCAGTACCGGGCGGCCCTGGCGCGATACCGCCTGGAAGGCGTCGCCGCCGAACGCCGCCATGCAGCCGGCGATCTGTCCGGCCGACAGCGGTTCGCGGACCTGGGCCAGCGGCGTGCCGAGAGCGGAGGGAGCGAGCGGCGCCAGCGCCGCGAAGGGCTCCAGCGAGATTTGCACGCGCGCCGCGCCATCGTGGCGGCGGATGTCGGGAATGATCTGGCCGGGCTGCAGGCCGCGGTCGCCTGACGGACGGCCGGAGTGCTGCTGGAAATGTTCCAGCAACGAGAAATAGATGTCTTCGTGCAGCGCTTCGAAGGTGCTGACGATTTCCTCGTCCACGGGCAGGGCGAAATCGATGCCCGGCAGGTCCACGCGGATTTCCAGGCGTTCGAAGTAGGGTTCGTGCGCGCCCCAGGCATGGTTGCGCACCGTATCGACGATGGCGCGGAACGCCAGCTGGTACTCCGTGGCCTGGGCGGCATCGGTCTGCAACGTGCCCTCGGCGTCGCGCACGCGCAGCCAGCCGGTGGGAGAGAGTTCGGGTGTGCCGTCCTGCGCGTATCCGATCTGGTTGGGGGCGTAGACGCGGGTGTCGATCTTGCGTCCGTCGGCGTAGCTCAGGCTGACGTCGTAGTGCAGGTCGCTTGCGCCGGGCAGCAAGGTGACGTCTACGCCGTCCAGCAGCGCGATCAGCGGGTAGGCTTCGAGCGTGAAACGCTTGGCCTGCGCGTGCTCATGCAGCGGGTAGCGGACGGCGACGGACCTCAGCCCTTCGCGGTCCACTTCTTCCAGGAAGAAATGCAGCAGCGGCTTGTAGGCGCTGCGAAAACGCGCGGTCACGCCGGCCTGTGCAAGGCGTTCCTGCGCCGCGCGCCGCGCGTCGACACCTTCGAACAGCCAGCCCTCCACGACGGCGCCGCGCCAGGCCGGCGCCATGTAGGCGTGCGTCCAGGCGTCCAGCGTGCGGTCGAATGTTTTTTCCAGCAAAGACATCTTCAACAGTCCTCAAAATTCCGGTGGGGCAACCGGGCCGGCGCGCAGCGCACGCCATGCACAAGAATAGCCGCCTCGCCGCCGAGCCGCCTCAAGGCGGGGCCGCCCCCTTGGGGGGCAGCAAGCGAGTGCAACGAGCGCCGCGTGGGGGCTCACACCGCCGCCGAGCCGCCTCAAGGCGGGGGCCGCCCCTTGGGGGGCAGCAAGCGAGTGCAACGAGCGCCGCGCGGGGGCTCACACCGCCGCCGAGCCGCCTCAAGGCGGGGCCGCCCCCTTGGGGGGCAGCAAGCGAGTGCAACGAGCGCCGCGTGGGGGCTCACACCGCGGGTTCACAATTTGCCGGTCGGGTCCAGGCGGTCGCGCAGCCAGTCGCCCAGCAGGTTCAGGCCCAGCACCGTCAGCATGATGGCCAGGCCCGGAAAGACGCTGACCCACCAGGCCGTCTGCATATAGGTGCGGCCATCGGCAAGCATACCTCCCCAGCTGGGGATCATGGGATCCACGCCCAGGCCCAGGAAGGTCAGGCTGCTTTCCAGAAGGATGTTGTTGGCGACGTTCAGGGTCATCAGGATCACCAGCGGTCCCAGCAGGTTGGGCACAATGTGGTGGCGGATCATGGCGAGGTCGCGCACGCCGAAGGCGCGGGCGGCCAGCACGAACTCGCGTTCGCGCAGCGCCAGCACCTGGGCGCGCACCAGGCGCGCATACTGCACCCACTGCGACACGATCATGAAGAAAATGACGTTGAACAGTCCGCCGCCCAGGATGGCGATGAACGTAATGGCCACCAGGATGAACGGCAGCGCCAGCTGCACGTCGGCAAAGCGCATGACGATCATGTCCCAGAAGCCGCGGTAGTAGCCGGCAATCAGGCCCATGATGATGCCCAGTAGCGCGCCGCCGACGACGGAGGCGAAGCCCACGGTCAGCGAAATCTTGCCGCCGACGATCACCCGGGCCAGCACGTCGCGGCCCAGCGGGTCGGTGCCAAAAGGATGCGCAGCCGACGTAAAGGGCGCAGTCAGGCGGGCGGCCAGATCCATGGCTTCGCCGCCGTCCGGAAACAGCCAGCCTGAGGTCAGCACCAGCAAGATCATGGTTCCGGTCAGCAGCGCGCCCAGCACGAATTCCAGCGAGCGGTAGCGGCTGCGGGGTTTGGCCGCTGCGGGAGCGGCGGCGGTGGGGGTAGTAGTCTGCATAAGGCTCAGCGCGTGCGGATGCGGGGGTCGACGATGCCGTAGGCGATGTCGACGATCAGGTTGACCAGGACGATGACGGCGGCCAGCACGGTAACCGTGCCTTGCAGGACCGGGTAGTCGCGGCCGGAGATGGCATCGAATGCCAGCGTGCCCAGGCCGGGCCAGTTGAAGACCATTTCAATAACGACGATGCCGCCGATCAGGCCGCCGAATTGCAGACCCAGGTAAGTGATGAGCGGAATCGCGCAGTTGCGCAGCGCATGTTTGTACAGCACCACCCGCTCCTTCAGGCCCTTGCTGCGCGCCACCATGATGTACTGCGCGGACAGCGTCTCCAGCATGGTGGTGCGCACCAGGCGGATATTGGTGGCGCTGAGGATGATGGCCATCGTCAGCGACGGCAGCACGAGGCTGGCCGGCCCGCTCCAGCCAGACGGCGGCAACAGCGGGAAGGTAATGGACAGCAGCAGCACCAGCATCAAGGCCAGCCAGAAATTGGGGAAAGACAGCCCCACCAGCGACAGGATGCGGATGGCCTGGTCGGTGGCCTTGCCCCGCTTGATGGCAGCCTGGATGCCCAGCGGCAGCGAGATCAGGATGGACGCCAACAGCGAGGTAAACGCCAGCATCAGCGTGGCGGGCAGGGCGTCGCCGATCAGCTTGGCGACGGATGTGCCGCCCATGAAGCTGCGGCCGAAATCGCCATGCAGCAGCCCCTGCATATAAGAGAGGTACTGCTCGTAGAAGGGACGGTTCAGCCCCAGCGCCTGGCGGATATTGGCCAGGTCCTGCTCGGTGACGCTGCCCGATCCCTGGCTGAGCATCAGCGCAGGGTCGCCGGTCAGGCGCACGGCATAGGAGACGAGCAGCGTCACGGCGACGATCACGAAGACGGCCTGCAACACGCGTTTGATGAGAAATCCGGTCATAAGTCGCCGCCCCGGCTTGCGCCGGGACGGTCGGTGGGGTTAATGCGTCAAGGCAGCGCCAATACCACACGAAAGCTGCCCTTTCGGTCGTTCATGGCGCCATCGCACCACCAGCAACCGGTCTGGCCCCAGCGGGATGCCACGGAGCCGGCTTTGCCGGTCCGTAGGCATGCCCCCCTGGGGGGGAAGCGCGTAGCGCTTCGGGGGGGAGACCTACTTACTCTACAGAGGCGTTCAAGAACCGGAACCGGATGTCGCCCGGGACTTCCAGGTCCTTCACGCGCTTGTTCACGCCCACGATGGTGTTCAGGCTGTAGAGCGGCATTTCCAGCGCCTGCTCGGCTACGTAGCCGGCGATCTCCTGCAACATGGCTTCGCGCTTCTTCACGTCATAGACCGTGCGTTGCGCTTCCAGCATGCCATTGAGCTTGGCGTCGTTGTCGTACGGGTTCCACTTCTGGCCAGTGTGGTACATCAGGTACGCCGTGTTGTCGTAGTCGTAGGTCCAGCCGCCCCACTGGTTCTGCCACATCTCGCCGGTCTTGCCGCCCGGGATGATGTCGTTGAGCAGCACGCCCGTTTCATATGGCTTGATCGTGGCGCGCACGCCCACGCCTTGCAAGTAGCCGGACACGGCCTGGGCAACTTCGCGGAAGTTCGAATCGCTGCCGCGCACGTCGATCTGCACGGTGGCGCCCGGCTTGACGCCAGCCGCGGCCAGCAGCTTCTTGGCTTCAGCCGGGTTGAAGGGCAGGGGCTTTTGTTCGGGGTTGTAGCCGAACGATTGGGGGCCCTGGAAGCTGGCGATAGTCTTGGCCTGGCCCAGCAGCAGCTGCTTGACGATGGCGTCGCGGTCCACGGCCATGATCAGCGCGCGCCGCACGTCGCGGTTCTGCGTAATGCCGCTCTTGGTGTTGTAACGCAGCGCATAGGCGACGGGACCGCCGGTGGAAATCACGTCGGCATTGCCGGACTTCTTCACGGTTTCGATCAGGCCCAGCGGGATCAGCGTGGCGATGTCGATGCGGCCGGCCTGCAGTTCGGCGACCTGGGTGCCGGGTTCACCGATAAAGCGGTAGACCACCTTATCCAGCTTGGGCTTGCCGCCCCAGTAGTCGTCGTTGCGCGCCAGCGTCACATTGACCTTGGGCTGGTAGCTTTCGAACTTGAACGGGCCGGTGCCGACCGGGTTGGTGTTGAAGTTGTCTTCGCCCTTTTCCTTGATGTACTTGGGCGGCACGATCATGGCGCCATAGCCGGCAAGCTTCGTCAGCAGCACCGGGTCCGGTTGCTTCAGGATGAAGTCGACCGTGTATTCGTCCACGACCTTGACCTCGCCGATCGAATCGTAGTTTGCCTTTTGCGGACCCTTGGTGCCTTCGGCGCCCAGCAGGCGTTCAAAGGTGAATTTCACGGCCTCGGCGTTGAAAGGTTCACCGTTATGGAACTTAACGCCTTCGCGCAGCTTGAAGCGCAGACGCTTGTTGTCGTCCAGGTATTCCCAGCTGGTGGCCAGGCCCGGCTGCAGCTTCAGGTCGGCGCCGCGCATGGTCAGGCCATCGTACAGGTTGCTGCCTACCGAACCCCAGAACGTCACGAAGGTGTCGATCGGATCCCAGCTGCCCGGATCCTGGTTGATGGCGACATTGAGCGTGCCGGCGGCGTGGGCGGTCGAGAAGACTGCGGGCAGCGCGCCGCCCAGCGCCAGAGCCAGGGCGGTGGCGGTGTAGGTTTTGCGTAGGGAGAGCATGTTCAACTCCAGGAACGGAAAATCGGTCGGGCCGACGTGAAAAATGGGTGCGGCTCAAGCCGCGCGGGCTACCTGATGGCCCGGCGCGAATTCAACCAGGGGAATGATGGCGGGTTCGTCGCCCACGCGCCGCACGGGGCTGGGGATCTCGCCCTCGATCAGCGAGGTGTCGATATGGCGGCCGGGCTCGGCCACGGGCACGGCGGCCAGCAGCTTGCGCGTGTAGGGGTGCTGCGGGGATTCGAAAATCTGGCGGCGAGTGCCCAGTTCGACGATCTGGCCGAGGTACAGGACCGCGACACGGTGGCTGACTTTTTCCACCACCGCCATATCGTGCGTGATGAACAGATAGGACAGGCCGCGGTCCTTTTGCAGGTCCATCAGCAGGTTCAGGATCTGCGCCTGGATCGACACGTCCAGCGCCGACACGGATTCGTCCGCGATGATCAGCTTGGGGTTGCTGGCCAGCGCGCGCGCGATGCATACGCGCTGGCGCTGGCCGCCCGAGAATTCATGCGGATAGCGCTGGGCGTGTTCCGGCTTCAGGCCGACCTGCTCCAGCAATTCGCCGATGCGGCGCGCGATGGCGTCTTCGCTGGTCAAGAGGCCGTGCGTGCGGATGGGCTCGGCAATGCTGAAGGCCACCGTCTTGCGCGGGTCCAGCGACGCGTAGGGATCCTGGAAGATGTATTGGATCTCCTGGCGCAGGCGCTGGCGGCCGGCGCTGTCCATCGTGAAGATGTCCTCGCCGTTGTAGCGCACGGCGCCCGAGGTCGGCGCCACCAGCTGCTGCAAGGTCTTGCCGATGGTGGACTTGCCGCTGCCGGACTCGCCCACCAGCGCCAGCGTTTCGCCGGGATAGACGTCGAAGCTCACTTCCTCGACAGCGTGCACGCGGTGCGTGACGCGGCCGAAGAAGTTGTGGCCCACGTCAAAGCGAGTGGTCAGCTTTTCCACGCGCAGCACGGGCTCGTCGTAGCGCGCCGTGTCCTGCTCGCGGGTTTCGCCCACTTCGCGCAGCGTGTCGCCTTCAAGCACGGTCTGCGGTGTGCGCAGCGGCAAGTCGCGGCCCGTCAGGCTGCCCAGGCGCGGCACTGCGGCCAGCAGCGCGCGGGTATAGGGATGCTTGGGCGCGTTGAAGATATCCTGCACTGGGCCTTGCTCGACCTTCTTGCCGCGCAGCATAACCACCACGTCGTCGGCCATTTCGGCGACCACGCCCATGTCATGCGTAATGAAGATCACCGCGGTGCCCAAATCGCGCTGCAACTCGCGGATGGTGTTCAGGATCTGCGCCTGGATGGTGACGTCCAGCGCCGTGGTCGGCTCGTCGGCGATCAGCAGGCGCGGTTGGCACGACAGCGCCATCGCGATCATCACGCGTTGGCGCATGCCACCCGACAACTGGTGCGGGTAGCGGTCCAGCATCTGCTCGGCGTCGGGCAGGCGCACCTTTTCCAGCAACTTGCGGGCCGATTGGCGCGCGGCCGAGCGCGACAGCTGCTGGTGCAGCATGATGGCCTCGACGATCTGGTCGCCGATGGTGAACACCGGGTTCAGCGAGGTCATCGGCTCCTGGAAGATCATCGCGATGTCGTTGCCACGAATGGCGCGCATGTCTTCATCGGAAGCCGCGGTCAGGTCGATCTCGCGGTCGGCGCTGTCGCGGAACAGGATCTGCCCGGTGGCGATGCGGCCATTGGTGTAGTCGGTGAGGCGCATGATGGCCATGGACGTGACCGACTTGCCCGAACCCGATTCACCGACGATGGCCAGCGTCCGGCCGGGCCGGACCTCGAAATCCAGGCTGTCGACGGCGCGGAAGACGCCATTCTCGGTATTGAAGTCGACCGACACGCCGCGCACGGACAGCAGCGGGGCGGAAGTGAATGCGGTAGTGCTAGACAACGTGGATTCTCACAGCGAGGTGGCGGCGCGGGCTGCCTGGTCGTACAGGCCCGAAAGGGCGCGCAGGGTGTTGGCCAGTTGATGGCTGGCCTCGTCCGCGGCGGGGGAGTCGATGAAGGGTTTGACGAGGCACTGCTCGCGCACTTCGGCGTAGCGCTGGATCGCCGCCGCGCCGGCGTCGGTCGCCGTGTAGATCACTTCCTTGCCGGTCTTGGCGCTTTGCACCACGCCCAGGCGCTCCAACTTCTTCAGCGAATAGTTCACCAAGTGGGTGTCTTCGACGTTGAGCGTGAAGCAGATGTCCGCCAGTTTCTTGCCCCGGCCGCGATGGAACACGTGGTTCAGCACCAGGATGTCCAGCGAGGTCAGCTCGGGCAATCCCGCACAGGCCATGCAGCGCACCATCCAGCGATTGAACGCATGCGACGCAATGATCAGCCCGAATTCCACTTCGGAAAGCTCGGGCGCCGACGAGGCCAGGTGGGATGAGGAAACGATGGCGTCCCGGACGGAAACAGGCATGGGCAAGGCAGGAAAGGGACGGATCGACGACAAAACGTTGGCGAATTATTGACGATTTGTCGATATGTCCGTATTCGGGATAACCCGTGGGCAACCGCAACTGCGGTCGGGCGCAACCCTTTTCTCGGACCAATCCCATTTATTCGCCGTAGGGGCTCGCATACAACAGGAGGCCCTTCTGTTTCGTCGAAGGGATCCGCAATTCGCTTCGTATCAACCCCCATCCGCAGCACGCGTGACCGTTCCTGGACCCGGAGCGGCACGGCGATAACAAGGAGCGCCGCGCTCGTCCGCAGGCGCAGTACCGGCATGAAACACGATTGGCGCCTGCGCATTGCCGCAGGCATGTTGGCGGCGGGCATTTTCCCGGCCGTATCCGGCGCTCGGCCGCTACCCGAGGCGGCCGAGCGTGCGGCCGAGATCGAACGCCGCCAGGAGCACGAACTGGAGGCCCAGCGCGCCCGGGCGTCCGAGCGTCCCGACGTGCTGCCGTCCGCCGCGCCCATTACCAGCGGTCTGGCTCTACCGGCCGAAACGCCTTGCTTCACCTTGCGCGAAGTAGCCTGGGATGGGCCACGGCCGGCCGAGCCTCTTGCGGCGGTGGCTTCCACGGTGGCAGGTCAGTGCGTGGGCGCCCTCGGATTGCGGGCCCTGCAGGAGCACTTGCTCGGCTTGTTGATCGACCGCGGCCTCGTCACCGCGCGGATCGTCGTGCCGGAACAATCCCTGGCCGAGGGCCGCTTGACGTTGCGCTACCTGCCAGGACGTTTATCCGCTGTCAGGAGCGAAGGCGGCATCGGCTGGTGGCGCATGGCCCTGCCCACCGGACCGGGCGGCGACCTGAACCAGCGCGACCTGGACCAGGCGCTGGAGAACATCCGGCGGCTGGGCAGTCAGGCCGATGCGTCCATCGACGTTGCGCCGGGCCCGCAGCCGGGCGATTCCGACATAGTCATCCATCCCGGCGCCGGCAAACGCTGGCATGGATACCTCGGCGGAGACAACGCCGGCCTGGACGCCATCGGCAAATATCAGGTCAATGCCGGGCTGACCCTGGATTCGCCCTTGTTCCTGTACGACCAGCTTTCGTTGTCCTGGAACAGCAATGCGCGCTGGCGGGATGGGCAATCGAACACGCGCGCCGCGTCCTTGAACTACAGCATTCCTTTCGGCTATTGGGCGTTCTTCGTCGGAGCCAGCAAATCCACCTATCGGCAGACCGTCGCAGGCTTCGACGAACCCATCCTCTATGGCGGCGCCACCCGGCAGGTGCAGGCGGGAGTGTCACTGGTGCCTTATCGCGGGGCGGCTTACAAGGGCACTTCTACGCTGACTCTGCTGCGCAAGCGCACCACCAGCACCCTCGATGACGTAGACATTGAAGTGCAGCGGCGCGACGTCACCGGCTATGCGTTCAGCCTGGCGCACCGCCACTATCTGGGCCGGGCCATGCTGGACGCGGGGGGCGGCGTGCGCGGCACGCTGGCGGGCCTGTCGGAAAAACCCGGCTATGTCTATGGCGATCCAGACTGGAACGGACGCAGCGTCGTTCTTATAGCCAGCGCCGGCCTGCATTGGCCGTTCCGCCTGGCGGACCAGCCTTGGACCTATCAAGCGAACTGGCAGATCCAGCATGCCAGGACATCCATCGTGCCTTCCGATTTTTTCACCATCGGTAATCGCTACGCGGTGCGAGGCTTTGACGGACAGATGACGCTGGCTTCCGAAGACGGCTGGACCTTGCGCAATGACTTGTCGCTTGGCCTGGAGACGCTGCTGCGCGCGCCGGGCCAGCAGCTGTACGCGGGCCTGGATGTGGGACGTGTGGGCGGCCCGTCGGCGGCGTCGCTATCTGGCCGCACGTTGGTCGGCGCGGTTGCTGGCCTGCGCGGACGAGTCGGCCTGCCGTATGTCAACGCCAGTTATGACCTGTCTGCCGGCTGGCCGCTGCAAAAGCCCGAATCTCTGAAGACCGCCAGCACGGTGTTCGCGGCGGCCTTGATGTTCGAACTCTGATGCCGTCGCCACGTGCCGCGCGCTTTTATTCCCATCTCCTGCGCATGATTTCCAAGCTTCGCTCCCTGATCATCTGGTCCGTCGTCTTCACGCAAGTCTGCTCGCCTGTGCTCGCGCAGACCCTGCCGATTTCGGTGGATAGGAACGTGTCTGGCGCAAAGCCTTCGGTGGGCGTCAGCAACGGCGTGCCCGTCATCAATATTGCGCCGCCTTCCGCGGGCGGTGTTTCCAATAACCGCTACACGCAATTCAACGTCGGCCCGTCAGGCGCGGTGCTCAACAACAGCGGCGGGCCCAGCCAGACGCAGCTGGCCGGCCAGGTGGGCGGCAACCCCATGCTGGGCAACCAGCACGCCCGCACCATTCTCAACCAGGTCACCGCGCCCAATCCTTCGCAGTTGCTGGGCACGCTGGAAGTGGCCGGCAACCGCGCCAACGTGATCGTCGCCAACCCCGCGGGCATCACGTGCAACGGCTGCGGCTTCCTGAACGCGGACCGTGCCACGCTGACCACGGGCAAGCCCCGGGTGGGCGCCGAGGGCGGCATCGGCTTCGATATCGCGGCGGGCAAGATCCACGTCGACGGCGCGGGCTTGAACGGCGCCAATCTCAGCCAGGTAGACCTCTTGGCGCGCACGCTGCAAATCAATGCCGATGTCTGGGCAGACCGGCTCAACATAAGCGCGGGCGCGGCGCGGGTCGACTACGCATCGGGGGCCGTCTCAGTCCAGGCTGGCCAAGGCGCGGCGCCCGAGCTCGCCCTGGATACCGCGGCGCTAGGCGGCATGTACGCCAACAGCGTGCGCCTGATCGGCACCGAGGCCGGGGTGGGCGTGAACATCGGCGGCAATCTGGTGGCGCTGACGGGCGACCTGCAAGTCACTGCCGCGGGCGACGTGCGCATCGCGCCGCGCGGCGCCGCGCAGGCGGCCGGCAATCTGCGCCTGGACAGCGGCCGCGACCTGACCTTGCAAGGCACGGCGCAGGCGGGCGGCGCCGTCGCGCTCGCTGCCGCGCGCGACTTGCGCGTGGACGGCAGTGCACTAGCCCATGCTGGTCCCCTGGACCTTAAAAGCGGGGGTGACCTGCGGCTGGACGCGGGTGGCCAATTGCAAGGCCAGGGCGTGCGCACTGACGCCGGGCGCGATCTGGTTCTGGATGGCGTCCTCGCCTCCACGGCCGACGCGGACCTGCGCGCGCGGCGCAATCTCCACGCCAACGGTAAGGCGGTCGCCAACGGCGCCTTGCGCGCGGACGCGGCAGGGAACCTGACCATAGGCGAAGCGGGGCTCGCGCAAGGCAGCTCGCGGCTGCAGCTGGGCGCGGGCCAGGACTTGCGCATCGCAGGCACCGCAGGCACCGCAGGCACCGCCGCGGGTGCCGGGGTTGGTGCCCGCACTGTGGGCGGAGCTCTCCAGGCTGCCCGCACGGCGGGCGGCATCTTGCAGGCCCAGGCGGGCCGCGACCTCTTCATCACCGGCACGGCGACCGCCGGCTCGCCCATCGTCCTGGGCGCGCAGCGCGACATTCACCTCGACGGCATCGCCATGGCGCTGGAAGGCGACCTAACGGCCGAAGCTGGCGCGAACCTGCGAGTCGGCGCGGGGGGCAGGTTGCAGGCCTCGGACAGCTTGAGTGCCCGCGCAGGCGCAGACGTGGATTCCGATGGCGTCGTTGCCGCGGGCGGTGGCCTGGCGCTTGCCGCAAGGGGAGACATCCTGCTGGGCGGCGTCGTGGCGGCGCTGGGCGAACGCGCGGCGGGCAATGCGACCCTCAACGCCAAAGGCGACCTCGTCGTGAAGCAGGGCGGGCAGGTCCAGGCCGCTGGCACGCTGACCGCCCGTGCCAAGCGCGATTTAAGCGTGGTTGGCGCCCTGAGCTCGGTTGACGAGTTGCGCATGGACGCTGCACGTCGCGCGCGGGTGGACGGCTTTGCCGCCACCCACGCCAATCTGACGCTGACGGGCCACGACGTGACGGTCGGGCCGAGTGGGGTGGCGCAGGCCGGCGGCAACCTCACCGCCAGCGCGCAAGGCGCGTTGCGGGCGGCCGGACGCCTGCTGGCGGGCGGCTCGCAATCGCTGGCTGCGGGCGATAGCCTCACGGTTGACGGCACGGTGGCCGCCTTGCAGGGCGATCTGTCATTGCATGCCCGGCGCGGCGACCTGGCGCTGGGCGGCGCGGCCTCGCACCTGCAGGCGGCAGGCACGTTGACGGCGCAAGCGGCAGGCGCGTTGACCGCGCTCGGCTGGGCTGCCGCCGAACAAGGCATGACCTTGCGCGCCGGCACGGACGCCACGCTGGGCGGCATCATCGCCACGCAGGCGGGCAACCTTGTCGTCAGCGCCGCAGACAAGCTCGCCGTCACGGCGGACAGCCGCCTGCAGGCCGGCGCGGCACTGGATCTGAGCGCGGGCGGCGCGCTGCTTAACGCGGGGATTGCTTCGGCGGACACGCACGCCAAGCTGCGGGCCGGGTCCGCGCTGGACAACGCCGGCTCGGTGCTGGCAGGCGGGGACCTGATCGCCACCGCCTCGGGCTCACTTTCCAACGCGGGCCGTTTCGTGGCCGGGGTGGGCGCCGATGGCGCGCTCAACCAGCCGGGCAGCATCACGCTGACTGCGGACGCCATTGTTCATGGGGGCACCAGCCTTGCCGGCACGGATCTGAGCCTGTCCGCGGGTGGATTGAATCTGGCGGACGGCAAGCTGTCCGCGATAGGGAAGGTCGCCCTGTCGACGCCGGGCGACGTGGACAGCCGTGATGCGGTCGTTCAGGGCGGCGCTTTGGATATCGCCGCTGCCAATCTCTACAACCAGCGCGGCAAACTGACCACAACGGCCGGCGCCGCGATCAAGGTCGATGACGAGCTGGACACCTCCGGAGGGGTGATCGCCGCCGCCGGCAATGCGCGCATCGAGGCGGCGCGTCTCGTCAACCGCGAGGGCACGCTCGCCGCCCATGACCTTGCCATCACCGCCACCGGCGCGCTGGACAACCGCGGCGGCCTGATCCAGGCCGACAACACGCTGGCCCTGAGCGCGGCCAGCCTCGACAACCGCGGCACAGGCGCCGCCGGTCTTGGCAACCGCAGCATCCCGGACGCCGCCAGGCCGCCGACAGGCGTGCTCGGCAAGGTGGTCTCCCTCATGGCGGACCGCATCGACAACCGGTCGGGGGATATCCAGGGCGTTGAAGCCCTGAGCCTGACCTCCTCCCACTTGGACAACACCGGCGGCCAGATCGCCTCCCTGGGCGATTCGCGCATCGTCGCCGACACGCTCAGGAACTCCCGCGGCCAGCTGCACGCGAACCGGACCCTGACTGTCATCGTGCAAGCGCTGCAAGGACTCGGATCGCTGCAATCCGGGGGCGACCTGGGGTTGCAACACGCGGGGTCCCTGGACCAGGACGGGGATATCTCCAGTGGCCGCGACCTGAGCCTCGTGATCGGCGGGGCCCTGGATAACCGCGCCCGCGTCAGTGCTGGCCGCGACTTAAGCATTACCGCGGATTCGCTGAACAACCAGGCCTCGGGAGCTTTGCTGGCCAGGGGCGTGAACACCATCGCGGTGGCGCAGGGCCTGACCAACGCCGGCCTCATCGACGGCGGCTCGACCCGCATCACCGCAGGCCACGTCGACAATACCGGCCGCATCTACGGCGATGCCGTGTCGATCCAGGCGGGCGCGCTGGTCAACGGCGCGGATGGGGTTGGCAGCGGTGGGGCGGTCATCGCCTCGCGTGCCGACCTGGACCTGGGGGTGGCGTCGTTGGTCAACCGCGACCATGCGCTGATCCACGCGGATGCCGACCTGCGGATCGGCGGCGCGCTGGATGGCAG
>NZ_NJIF01000003.1 GCF_002209555.1 Achromobacter insolitus | reverse complement strand
CAGATCACGGTGCAAGGGCAGCCCGACCATGCCGGCACCACGCCCATGGACATCCGCCGCGACGCCCTGGTGGGCGCGGCCCGCATCATCGACGCCGCCCACCGCCAGGCCAGCGCCGCCAGCGGCAATCCGCACTACGTCGTGGCGACGGTGGGCCGCCTGTCCATGACGCCCAACGCGGCCAATGCGGTGCCCGGCTGCGTCGAACTCACGCTGGAAGTGCGCAGCGACAGCGACGCCGTGCTCGATGCTTTCCCCGAAACCCTGATGGCGGGCGTGGCCACGGACCTGACGGCGCTGCGCCTGTCCGCAAGCTTCACGCAGCTGAGCCGCGCCCGGCCCACCGACTGCACGCCGCTGGTGATGGACGCGGTGCAGGCCGCCGCCAGCCAGCTGGGCTACGCCTGCATGCGCCTGCCCAGCGGCGCGGGCCACGATGCCGTCTACATGGCGCCCACCGGACCCATCGGGATGATCTTCATCCCCTGCCTGAACGGCCGCAGCCATTGCCCGGAAGAATGGATCGAGCCCTCGCAACTGCTGGACGGCACCCGCGTGCTGTATCAGTCCGTCCTGGAACTGGACCGGGCGCTGCGGGCGTAGTTGTCGCGGACGCCTTAACGGCGCCCGCCTTTCATCGCCGTTACTTCTTCACCAGTGGGCAGGACGACCGGGACAGCGGCATGAAGGCCTGGTCTCCCGGCAGCGTGGCCACCAGCTTGTAGTAGTCCCAAGGGCCCTTGGACTCGGCCGGCTTCTTCACTTCGAACAGGTACATGTCATGCACCATGCGTCCGTCCTCGCGGATGCGGCCGTTGGTGGCGAAGAAGTCGTTGATGGGCATGGACTTCATCTGCTTCATCACCGCCGCGGGCTCGTCGGTGCCGGCGGCCTGCACGGCCTTGAGATAGTGCATGACCGAGGAGTACGTGCCCGCCTGGCTCATGTTGGGCATTTTTTTGAGCTTGTCGTAGTACCGCTGGGACCAGGCGCGCGTCTGGTCGTTCATGTCCCAATAGAAGGCCTCGGTCAGCGTCAGGCCGGCCGCCGCTTCCAGGCCGATGGCGTGGATGTCGTTGATGTACAGCAGCAGTCCAGCCATTTTCTGGCCGCCCTTGGTCAGCCCGAATTCGCTGGCGGCCTTGATGGCGTTGACGGTGTCGCCACCGGCGTTGGCCAGTCCCACGATCTGCGCGCGGCTGGCCTGCGCCTGCAGGAGGTACGAGGCGAAATCGCTGGAGCCCAGCGGGTGGCGCGATGCGCCCAGCACGGTTCCGCCATTGGCCTTGACGACTTCGGTGGCGGACGCCTGCAAGGTATGGCCGAACGCATAGTCCGCCGTCAGGAAGTACCAGCTCTTGCCGCCTTGCTCGACGGTGGCGCGCGCCGTGGTGTTGGCGAGCGACCAGGTGTCGTAGGTATAGTGGACCGAATAGGGCGAGCACAGGTCATTGGTGATGCGTTCGGTGCCGGGGCCGCTGTAGACCACGATCTTCTTTTTCTCGCGCGCCACTTCCAGGACGGCCAGCGCGGGGGCGGAACCCGCCACGTCCATGATGGCATCCACCTTCTGGGTGTCGTACCACTCGCGGGCCTTGGCGGCCGCGATGTCGGCCTTGTTTTGATGGTCCACCACAAGCAGGTCGATTTTCTTGCCGAGCACGGTGCCGCCGAAGTCCGCAATGGCCATTTCGGCGGCGGTGGCGCTGCCTTTGCCCGTGACGTCGGCGTACACGCCGCTCATGTCCAGGATCAGGCCCATGCGGACCACATCGTCGGAGATTGCCTGCGCCAGGGCGCCAGGCGCGGCGGCAAACGCGGAAAACAGGGCAAGCGTGCTGCGCAACTTCAAGGAAATCCGGGGGGGTCTACGGCATTTCATGGTTGTCTCCTTTGATGCCGGATCTTGTTCGGATACTGCGGGCGCTTGTGAGAATCAGCTGCTGCGCTCTGTTATGGCGGGTTGCGACGGGGCGCGGGCTCTTTGGTGTGGATAGGCCTTAGCGGTGGGGTAGAAGATCGAATTCCATCCGTACCTTGCGGAACGGAAATTCCAGCCGCGCGAAATACACCACGCGGCCGTCGATGCAGGCGTAGCGGCGCAATTCCGCCACTGGCGAGGACACGGGTATCTGAAGCGACTCCGCGGACTCCTGGCCGGCCTCGATCACGTTGAGCACCTGGCGCGCTTCGCTGATGCGGGCGCCGTAGAACTGATCCAGCACGGGCGCCACGGTGCTTTTCCGGATGCGGGCGCGGTGTTTGCGGAACAACACGCTGTCCAGGAAGACCTCGCTATAGCAGAAGGGAGCGCCGTCCGTGGTGTGCACACGCCGCAGATACTGGAAGCTGCCGCTGCGGTCGGCGTTGCAGGGCATGCCCAGCGTGTCCGGCAGGGGCGAATCGGCGCTGGATTCCACCAGGGACACGGTGCCCAGCTGATTGCTCAGTTCCACGGTCTCGGCCCAGGTCTTGGGGATGAGCAGGGTCGGCGTTTCGGGCAGCTCCGCGTTGACAAACGTGCCCGATCCGCGCGATCGGCGGATCAGGCCGTCGTCTTCCAGCAGGCCGAAGGCCTGTCGGATGGTGGCCCGCGAAATGCCGTAGGTTTCCATCAGCGATTCCAGCGGCGGGATCTGCTGCCCGGGCCGCCAGGTGCGATTCTGGATATTGCTGCGAAACAGCGCCGCCGCCTGCAGATACAGGGGCTGGGGGCTGCGCGAGAATAGCTTGGGGTCGGGCATGTTCAGGCCGAAGGCGTCAAGGGCGGGGCCGCAAGTATGGCATCGGCCATCTCGCGCAGCCGGTGCTTCTGGATCTTGACCGAGTTGGCGCTTTCCACCGAGGGGAAGGCGTCCAGCGCGGTAAAGCCCGCTGGCGTCTTGAAACCTGCCATTGCGGCCTTGCAGGCGCGGGTCCAGCCTGCCGGGTCCGGCGCGGCGCCTTCGCGCAGCAGCACGAAGGCATAGGGCACGGTCTTGCCGGCCTGCGTGGCGCCCACCACCTGGCAGGCGCGCACGCCGGGCAAGGTTTCGACCACCTGTTCGATTTCCACCGGATTCACCAGGAAGCCCGAGAGGCGCAGCGAATCGCCCATGCGGGTCTGGAACACGAACTGGCGCGGGTTCAGCGTGTAGCCCAGGTCGCCAGTCTTGAAGTAGCCGTCGTCGGTCAGTGCGCCGCGGGTGGCTTCCGGATTGTCCAGATAGCCCTGCATCAGGCTGGGCGAGAGGATTTCGAGTTCGCCGGACTGGCCGTGAGGCAGGACTGCGCCCGTGGCCGGATCGCGCGCGCGCACGCGGGCTTCCGGGTAGATCAGCGTGCCGCCCGGCTGGTGGCGTACGGATACGTCGCCCTCGGCTGGATCGCGCGGCTGGCCGGCAACCAGCGCCACCAGTTCGCTGGATCCGTAAAGGCCGGTAAGCGGCACGCCGGCCTCGCGAGCCAGGTCCAGCATGTTGTCCAGCGCGGGCGTGAAGCTGGCGAAGCCGAACAGGCGGGCGGAAGCGAAGTCCCCCTGGCCCGCGGCCCGCATCATGCCGACCAGGGCTTCGTTGTTGGCATAGGTATGCGTGACCGCATGGCGGCGCACCGCAGCGGCGGATTGCGCCGCGTCGAATACGGGCGCGCAGACCACGGGCACGCCCTGCGCCAGGCCGCCTGCCAGCGTCGCGAAACCGAAGGCGCCGCAGAATGGCGCGCTGGCCAGCACGCAAGCGCCAGGGGCGTAGTCAAAAGCCCGGGCCACGGCCTCGCCATGGTTGAGCAGAGTGCGTTGGTCGTGCAGCACGAATTTCGGCTTGGACGTGGTGCCGGACGTGGTAAAGCACAGCACGCCCGCATTGGGCTGGGCCGGCGGAGCGGGGTCCGGGCAGGCCAGGAGGTCCAGGTAGCGATGCGCGGGTTTGCCATGCATGGCGTCGGGCAGCGCTTCGCCCACCCCCGTCAGCGCGATCACGCCTTGCAGGCGCGCCAGATGCTCGGGCGCCACCTCGCCCAGGATGCCCTGGAAGTCGATGCCCTTGAATCCCGGCCAGAACACCAGCCAGTCGGCCTTTCCGCGGCCCAGGATGTCGGCAAGTTCCAATGCGCGAAAGCGCGTATTGACCGCCAGCACCAGCGCGCCCAGGTGGGCGCTGGCCAGGAAGGACTCCACCCAGGCCGCGCAATTCGGCAGCCAGACCGCGACCCGCTGTCCCGGTTGCACGCCAATGCGCGCAAGCCCGGCGGCCAGCGCGCGGCTGCGCGCGCGCAGCAGTGCGGCGCTGATCGGCTGGTCCTGGTCAATCAGGATAGTCGCGTCGGGCTGGCGGGCAACCAGCGCGTCCAGGTGGGCGGAGAAAGTCGTATGCGGCATGGTCGTCACACCGTGGCGATCGGCGTCACGGGGGAACCGACGGCGCCGGGCATGCGCAGGGGTGGGGCCGTCAGCAGGAAACGGCTGCGGCCTTGTTCGTGCAGCCAATCGGCCAGGTCCTTCAGGTACCAGAGTTCCGCCAGCGGCACGCCCAGCTTGAACAGGCAATGGTGGTGCAGCGGCAGGATGGAGTGGCCGGGGCCGGCGCTACGCGCGGGATAGGCTTCGACCGCGTAGTTGTCCGCGCAGATCGCGGCAATGCCGGACTGCGTGATCCAGTCCAGCAGCGCCGGGTCGGAGCCATCCAGCACGGCGCCGGTCTGTTCCAGCCGATGCGCGTCGGGCTGGCCGTTCATGGCCACGATCGCTTCCGCGAAGCCGGTGCGCAGCACCAGCATGTCGCCGGACTCGATCGTCACGTTCTGCGCTTGCATGGCCTCTTGCAAGCGTGCCAGGTCCACGAGGGTGCGGCCGGGGCCGAAGGCGCGCGCAAGGTCGACAAGCACGCCCCGACCCTGCATGCCTTTCTCGGCATAGCGGCTGATGCTGAGTTTGCGCGCGTACGAACCGCCGGGCGGGCAGCAGGCGTCGGGCGAGGTGTCGGGATCCGCGCCGCCGAACACGTCCACGCCGGCCGCGTAGCCGTTGTAGTAGACGCGGCGCGCCTCGCCGTCACCCTGGATGTCGAACAGCGCGCCCACGTGACAGAGGCCGTCCCATTGGGTGGAGTACTGCATGGACATCGTGACCTGGTCATCGGACAGCACGTCCACGGCTTCGGGTTGCACCTGGGACATCTGGAAGTTCAGATAGGGCGTGCCTTCGCGGAACGTGGGCTTGAGGACCGGCGCGTGGCGGCGCGGATTCAGCACGTTGCCGCCCGGCAGGTCCAACGGCAGCGACAGGCAGAACACCTTGCCCGCGCGCACTTCACGCACGGCCTGCAGCACTTTTTCCTCGGTCAGCAGGTTCAGGCGGCCGATCTCGTCATCCGGGCCGAAGTCGCCCCATGTGGAGCCTTCGGGGCGTTGGGTCCAGCGTTTCATCTGCTTGTCTCCTGGAGGTTTTCTATGTTTTTATTAATATAGTACGTATTTACGTACTTTAAAAAGAGACCCGCAAGAAGCCACAAAAGAAATCCGCAATCAGCGGATTCGATAGGAGACAAGTCCATGACGCAATTGCCGCATCCGAATGCCGCGTGGCGCAGGCTGGCCGTCGCTGCGCTGGCCATACTGGCGCTGCCAGCCGCGCAAGCCGCCGGCTACCCCGATCATCCCGTGACGGTGGTCGTGCCTTATCCGCCGGGCGGCGGCGCGGACATCTTCGGCCGCGCCATCGCCCACGCGCTGGAACCGGGCCTGAAGCAGACCGTGCTGGTCGAGAACAAGCCCGGCGCGGGCGGCAATATCGGCATGGCCTACGTGGCGCGGGCCAAGCCCGACGGCTACACGCTGGGCCTGGGCACCATCGGCACCCAGACGATCAACCAGTTTCTCTATAGCAACATGGCGTTCGACCCCGAGCGCGACCTGGTGCCCATTGCGCTGGTATCCACCACGCCCAATGTCATCGCCGTCAGCGCCAAATCGCCCTATAAAACGGTGGCCGACGTGATCAAGGCGGCCAAGCAGTCCAAGGACAAGAAACTGACGTACGCCTCGCCCGGCATCGGTTCCTCGGTGCACCTGACCGGCGCCTATTTCGAAGCCATGGCCGGCGTGACCATGTTGCACGTCCCGTTCAAGGGCACGTCCGCGTCGCTGCCTGCGGTGGCGGGCGGTCAGGTCGATCTGCTGTTCGACAACCTGCCCGGCGCCCTGGCCCAGATCAAGGACGGAAACCTGGTGCGCGGCGTGGCCGTGACCTCCGCCGCGCGCGACGCCTCGGTGCCCAATCTGCCTACCGTGGCGGAGTCGGGCCTGCCGGGCTTCGACGTCACCGCGTGGTTTGCGCTGTACGCCCCGCGCAACACGCCGGAAGCGGTCGTCAAACAGTTGATCGAAGCCGCTCGCAGCGGACTGCAAACCCCGGCCATCGCCCAGAATTTCTCGGGCATGGGAGCCAAGCCTGGCACGCTGTTCGGCGCGGACCTGGCAGCCTTCGAGAGCGAGGAGCGCAAGAAGTGGGGCGGGCTCATCAAGGAAAAGGGAATCACCGCGCAATGAATACGCCCACCGCACTGGTCACCGGCGGCAGCCGGGGCATTGGCCGCGCCATCGTCGCGCGCCTGATCGACGACGGCTTTCTGGTCGTCAACTTCAGCCGCGGCGCACCCGAGGCGCTTCTGCCCGGCGAAACATTCCGTTCGGTGGATCTGGGAGATCCTGCGGCGACCATCGCCGCGGCTCGGGAACTCGTTGCCGAACGCCAGGTCCTGCATCTGGTCAACAACGCCGGCATGATCCAGGTCGCTCGTGTGGACGAGGTGACCCAGGAGCAGATGGCGCGCACCATGGCGCTGAACGTCACGGCGCCGGTGTTGCTGATGCAGGCCCTGTTGCCGGGCATGCGGGCGGCCGGCTACGGGCGCGTGGTGAACATCGGCAGTCGCGCCGCGTTGGGCAAGGACGGGCGCACTGCGTACGGCGCGTCCAAGGCGGCGCTCGCGGGCATGGCGCGCACCTGGGCGCTGGAGTTGGCGGGCAGCGGCATTACCGTGAACACCGTCGCGCCGGGGCCGATAGCGACTGAACTGTTCAACCAATCCAATCCGCCGGGCGCGCCGAAGACCTTGGCGCTGGAGGCGTCGATCCCGGTAGGACGCGTGGGCCGACCGGAAGAGGTTGCCCACGCGGTCTCCATGTTCCTGGATGCGCGCGCAGGCTTCATGACCGGGCAGATGCTGTATGTCTGCGGCGGGGTGTCGGTGGGGCTGGCGGGCTGACCGCGCCGGCCTACTGCTTCGTCCAGGTGCGCCCGTCGGTGGAGCGGTATTCGCCGCCAGTGGCGCAGCAACCGCCGCCGCCAAAGGCTTGCTCGCCCAGAAAGGCCCGCACGCCTTTGCCGGCGCGGTCGGCGCTCAGGCTTTGCCGCACGCAGGTCGTGAACGAGGGGTAGAACTCCGGTTCCAGCACCTTGACCCAGCGGGCCGCGCTGGCGCCGGTGGCAGGTTCGCGCAGATAGACCTTGCAGTCGCTGACGACCAGTAGCACGGGCTGTCCGTTCAGGCTGCCTTCGAAACGTTCATGCGGCGCGGCGTCGCGCAGCAGTGTTTGCTCCAGCGCTTGCGGCGGCGGGTCGCGGTCGCAGGCCGTGAGCAGTGGCAACAGTGCCAGCAACCCGAACATCATGCGCAGCGCGGAAGGCGTTTTCATCGCCTGGCCCCAGGTTTTCATTCCGACACCGTCCGTTGCGGCGCGGCGTGCACGGCGAACTCCCGCAGCATTTCTTTTCTCGACACCTTGCCGGACGCCGCCAGCGCTTGTGCGCGTTCCTGCCGCAACCGCTTGAGCACTTCCGTGGGCGCCACGCCGAAATGCGCGGCAAACTTGCGCTGGAAGGTGCGGCGTGACATCTGGCAGGCGTCGGCCATGTCGTCGACCGACCAGCGCGCCGACAGCCGGGCCTCGATTCTTTCCACCAGATCCCGGAACGGCGCCGCCACCCGATCCTGCACGCGCAACGCCTGGCTGTACTGGCGTTGGTCGCCGTTGCGGCGCATGAATACGACCAGCCGGCGCGCGACGCATTGCGACAGGTCTGCTCCGAAGTCGCGCTCGATCAGCGCCAGCGCCAGGTCGATGCCGGCGGTGACGCCCGCCGAGGTCCAGTACTTGCCGCTTTCGATATAGATGCGGTCGTCCTCGACGCGCAGCGCGGGATAGCGCTGGCGCAGCCTGTCGGCCGAACGCCAGTGGGTGGTGACGGCGCGTCCGTCCAGCAGGCCGGCCGAGGCCAGCACGAACGCGCCTGTGCACACGCTGCACGTGCGCCCGGCATTCGCGTCGCGGCGGCGCAGCCAGGCTCGCGTTTCGCCATGGGCGCCGGCCAGATCCGCGCCGGGTCCACCGGGCACGAACATCATGTCCACGGGCTCATCGCCATCGTCGGCGAAGGTGCCGTCCACCTGCATGCGCAGCCCCTGTTCCCACGTGGATACCAGGGGCGTGGCGGCGATGGTGCCCAGGCGGTAGAGCTTGCGGCCCGATTCTTCGTTGGCTGAACTGAAGGCTTGCCAGGGACCGGCCAGATCCAGCGGCTGGAAACCGTCATACAGTACGAACACCACGCGCAATGGCGCATCCGGCGCCGGAATTGGCGCAGCCTTCCTGGCGCGTCCGCCTATGCTGGAAGGCGTCGTTTCTAACGGAGCATCGTCATGCATGTGAATTTTCTCTTGTTCGAGGGGCTGACCCAGCTGGATATGACCGGGCCGTACGAAGTGTTGGCGAACGCGCCGGGCTTCACCGTGGATTTTGTCGCAAAAACGCGCGATCCGGTGCGCAGCGATCGCGGCCTGTGTTTCGTGCCCACGCAGACCATCGCGTCCGCCCCGCCTTGCGACCTGCTGGTGGTGCCGGGCGGGCCGGGCACGGATGATGCCATTGTCGACGCCGACTGGGTAGCGTTCACGCGCACGCAGGGGCTCGCGGCGCGGTATGTGTTCGGCATCTGCACCGGTTCGCTGCTGCTGGGCGCGGCGGGCCTGTTGCGGGGCAGGCGCGCATCCAGTCATTGGCGCGCGCGTGCATTGCTGTCGCATTTCGGGGCCATCCCCAGCGAAGAACGCATGTGTGTGGATGGCAACCTGTTCACTGCCGGCGGCGTGACCTCGGGCATCGATATGGGGCTCAAGGTCGTGGCGATGCTGTGCGGCGAAGACGTGGCCAAGCTGATCCAGCTGCAGATCGAGTACGACCCCGAGCCGCCGTTTCCCGGCGGCACGCCCAAGACGTCCGAGCCGGCCGTGGTGCAGCGTTATCTTGCGCTGTCGCAGGCCCGGTACGAACGCCGGTCGCAGGCGGTGGAGCGGGCCGCGGCGGCGATGGAATGAGTGCTCAGCGGGCCAGGTGGTCCAGCGGAAGCGGGCTTTGCGGTTTGACGGTCTGGATGGCGAAATTGCTGCGTATGTCTTTCACGCCTGGCAGCTTGAGCAGGGTGTTCAGCAGGAAGCGTTCATAGGCGCGCAGGTCGGGCACCACCACCTGCAGCAGGAAGTCGGATTCGCCCGATACCAGGTGCGCGGCAATGACTTCCGGCAAGGTGCTGACTTCCTTGCGGAACAGGGCGGAGTCGCGCTCGTGGTGCCGCTCTACCTTGATGCCGACGAAGACGGTCAGGCCCAGGCCGACTTCGTCCGGAGCGAGGCGGGCCTCGTAGCCCTGGATCACGCCCGCTTCTTCCAGCAGCCGCACCCGCCGCAGGCAGGGAGAAGGGGACAGGCCGATCTGTTCGGCGAGCTCGACATTGGTCAGCCGGCCGTTCTGCTGCAGCGCCTCCAGGATACGGCGGTCGTAGGCATCCAGTTCACGTTTTGGCATGGAATCAAGATCAGGGTTTATCAATTGGTGGAATATGCCAATCATGATAAATCCAATGGCATGAATAGGATGCACATGCCAGCCCGCTTTTTCTAGAATGATCGCCTGCAACGCGTAACGGTAGAGGGTAAAGCGATGGCGGATATGGCGATGTTTCTAGGGGCGCTGCTGATTGTCTACGTGGTGCCCGGACCCGACATGCTCCTGCTGCTGGAAACGGGCATGCTGCGCGGCAGGGCGCAGGCCTTGGCGGTGGCTGTGGGGCTGGCGATTGCGCGAGCCGCGCATGTGACCCTGGCCGCGCTGGGATTGGCGGCGCTGTTCAAGACCCATCCGTGGGCGTTCGACGTTGCGCGCACCGTGGGCGGCTGCTATCTGGTGTGGCTGGGGATCAAACTGCTGCGGTCAGGCCCGGTCTCTTATGACGCGGCCGGGCAGGCGGTCGCGGAGCGGGTCGGGCTGGGGCCGGCGCTCCTGAGCGGCGTGCTCACCAACGTGCTCAATCCCAAGGCCTTGCTGTTCTGTTCGGTGTTGTTGCCGCAATTCGTGTCGCCCGCCCTCGGGCCGATCGGTCCGCAGTTCGCGGTGCTGGGCGTGATCCTGGTCAGTCTGGGGCTTGCCCTGGATGTGCTGTGCGCCTTGGCCGGCGGTGCGGTAGGACGCTGGATGTCGGCCAGCCCGCGCGCGCAGAAGATCCAGAGCCGGGTGTTCGGCCTGGCGCTGATCGGCTTTGGCCTGCGCCTGACCGTGGCCCAGCGTCCGGCCTGAACCGTCGGCCCCGCGGCTTGCGCCACGGGGCCGACCGCCCGGTTTACTTGGCGTAGGCGTACGAGGACTCGTCGGCTTCCTCGTCCTTCGGCTGCGGCGGGACCGCGCCGTCTTCCAGCAGTTCCGACTGCGTCAGGCCCTTGGTCAATTCCAGTGCCTGGCGCTCGAACAGGCGCCGGTACAGGCCACCCTTGAGCCGGATCAGCGCGTCGTGGCTGCCTTCCTCGATAACGCGGCCGCGGTCCATCACCAGCAGGCGGTCCAGCGCGCGCACCGTCGACAGGCGGTGCGCAACCACCAGGGTGGTGCGGCCCACCATCAGGCGGTCCATGGCCTGCTGGATCAGCACTTCGCTTTCGCTGTCCAGGCTGGACGTGGCTTCGTCCAGGATCAGGATGGGCGCGTCGGCCAGGAAGGCCCGGGCGATGGCGACACGCTGGCGTTCGCCGCCCGACAGCTTGACGCCGCGTTCGCCCACCAGCGTGTCGTAGCCCTTGGGCAGCGCCATGATGAAGTCATGCGCGCTGGCCAACCGCGCCGCCTGCTCGATCTCGGCCTGCGTGGCGCCGGGACGGGCGTAGGCGATGTTCTCCGCCAGGGTGCGGTGGAACAGCACCGGCTCTTGCTGCACGATGGCGATCTGGCTGCGCAAGGACGCCTGCCGCGCCTGGGCAATGTCCTGCCCGTCGATGGTGATACGGCCGCCATTGATGTCATACAGACGCTGGATCAGCTTGATGAACGTGGTCTTGCCGGAGCCGGAATGGCCGACCAGGCCGACCCGTTCGCCCGGGGCGATGCGCACCGAGAACTGGTCGTACAGCGCCTTGTCGTGCGCGCCATAGCGGAACGTCACGTCCTCGAAGCGGATCTCGCCAGCCGTGATGCGCAGGTCGCCCGCGCCAGGCCTGTCGTCCACGCCCAACGGTTGCTTTTCCAGCGCGACCAGTTCTTCCATATCGTTGACCGAGCGCTGCAGGTTGCGGATATGCATGCCCACGTCGCGCAGGTAGCCCTGCAGCATGAAGAACATCGTCAACGCGAAGGTGATGTCACCGACGCTGGCCTGGCCGCGCGACCACAGCAGCAGCGATGCACCCAGGATGCCCGCCTGCATGGCGACCAGCATCGCGCCCTGGATACCGCCGTTGATCGTGCCGCGGATCCAGGTGCGGCGGGTGCGGCGCCGCCATTTGTCGACGACACGGTCCAGCCTGACTTCTTCGCGCTCTTCCGCGCCGAAGGCCTTGACCACGGCGTTGCAGCTGACAGCGTCCGCCAGCGCGCCGCCCATGCGGGTATCCCAGGCGTTGCCCAGGCGCGCAGCCGGCGCCACGTAGCCCAGCGACAGTGCGGCCGTCACGGCGATATACAGCACCGAGCCCAAGCCCACTACCAGGCCCATGATCGGCCAGTGCACGCCCAGGAGGGCGGTGGCGCCCACCAGCATGACGACCGAAGGCAGCAGCGCGACCAGCAGGGTGTCGTTCAGGATGTCCACCGCCCACATGCCGCGCGTGACCTTGCGCACCGTGGAGCCGGCGAAGCTGTTGGCGTGCCAGTCCGTGGAAAAGCGCTGCACGCGGTAGAACGCGTTGGACACGATGCCGTTCATCATCTTCAGCGTGAAGGTGATGATGTTCTGGAACACGGCTTGGCGCAGCAGCGTGCCGCCGATGCCCAGCGCGATCAGCAGCCAGAACGAGGTGAGCGCCGCGTTCCAGACGATGTCCTCGCCGGCCGCGCCGGAAGCCACGGCGTCGATCAGTTTGCCGGCGTATAGCGGTGTCAGCACATCGGTCACCGCCGACAGCAGGGCGAGCGCGATGATGGCGGAGGTACGCCAGGGCTGCGCGCGCCAATGGCGGAAGGTAAAGCCCAGGACATCCTTGAAGGTCTGTCCTCGTAGATCGATTTTTTTTCTAGCCATTGCAATGGCCCGGCGGCACCAGGACGCCGGGTGTCCTTGTGTGGAAAGAGGAAGGAACGGCCTGCGCTGCGAAGCGCGGGCGATTGCGTTTAGGGTTTTGGGGCGGGCACGGAGGACCGGTCGCTAGATAGGCATCCAGCGATGGGTCCGCGCGGGCGACGACTTAATGGCGTCGCGGAGACACGCGCGGGACGGCGGTATGCGGATTCATCATCTTGCGCCTCCCAGTGGTGTATTGAATGGAGAAAAGGAATGGGCGTAGGCCCGAATTGAAGATTCTATAGAAGTGGTGTAAGCGAATCAACGGGTGGGCACGCGCTAGTGTGGGTTTTTTTCAACTGACGAGGGCGTTCAGCCTGGGGTGAACAGGTTTGAAGGCAGGCGCGCGACGGCGTCGTAGGTGAGGCGGATGTGGGCGGCCAGCAGATCGCAGGCGCGGTCGGCATCGCGGGCCAGGGTGGCGTCCAGGATGCCCTTGTGTTCGTCGTCGAGATCGCGCGCGATGGGTTTGCGGGTGACGGTCAGGCGGCGGTAGCGCTCTGCCTGCTGGTAGAGGATGCCCAGGAAATGATGCAGCCAGCGCGAGGGACAGGCGCGGATGAGTTCGCGGTGGAATTCGCGGTTGCGCTGCTCCCATTCCTCGAAGCGGGTGTCGGGGTCGGCGGCCAGGCGCTGTTCGGCCTTGCTCAGGCGGTGGAAGGCGGCGAGTACGGCGCTTTCCCAGTCGTCGTCGCCCAGGGCGATGGACTGGCGCAGGGCCTGGGTTTCGAGCAGCACGCGGTTTTCGGTGATGTCGCGGAAGTCTTCGAGCGAGATCGGGGTGACGTGAAAGCCGCGTTGTCCTTGCGCGATGACCAGGGCATCGGAGACCAGCAGCGCGAGGGCTTCGCGCAGGGTGCCGGCGCCCACGCCGTAGTCGTCCTTGAGGTGTTCGACCCGCAGGCGGGAGCCTGGCGGGTGCACGCCCTGGATGATGTCGCGGCGCAGGTTGACGTAGGCCGCGCCGACCAGGGTGTTGGCGGAGGCGGAGTGAGCGAGCGGGGGGAGGGTGGCGCCGTCTGACATGGGAGGTACTTTATCACTGCGCTCAAAAAATCTCGATAAAAATTATTGACGCCGAGATTTATGCTGCTTATCGTAGAAAAAAGCGTCGCGATGACGACCGGCATGAAGCCGGCGGCGGGCGCCACCAGGAGACAAGCAGTGATACGGCTACACGACATCCGGTACGTCCGGCTGGGTACCCGCGATCTGGAATCCGCGGTCCGCTATGCGACCGCGGTGCTGGGGTTGGAAGTGGCGCGCAAGGAGCATGGCGCGGTCTATTTCAAGTCCGATTCCCGCGACCACACCCTGTGCTACTTCGAAGGCGATCCGCGCGACCACACCACGGCCTTCGAGGTGGATACCCCCGAAGAACTGGAGCACGCCGGCGCGGTGCTGGAGCGCAGCGGCTACCAGGTTGCCGCGGGCAAGCGCGAGGACGCCGAACAGCGCTACGTGCGCGATTTCCTCAGCTTTATCGACCCCTCGGGCAACCGCATCGAGCTGGTGCATGCGCCGCATCACAGCGGTCGCCGCTATTTTCCCAGCCGGGATGCGGGCGTAACGGGGTTTTCGCACATCGGCCTGCGCACGCTGGATGCGCGGCGCGACGAGGCCTTCTGGACTGGCCTGTTGTCCGCGCGGGTCAGCGACCGCATCGGCGAAGCGCCGCTGCTGCGCATTGACGAAGTGCACCACAAGATCGCGCTGTTTCCTTCCAGCTACCCAGGCGTGCAGCACATCAACCACCAGGTCGAAAGCATCGACGACATCATGCGCGCCTGGTACCAACTGAAGGAATGGAACGTGCCGATCCGCTTCGGTCCCGGGCGGCATCCGACCTCGGGCGCCATGTTCCTGTACTTCGACGGGCCCGACGGCATGATCTATGAATATTCCACTGGCGTGCGGCTGATCACCGCGGAAGACGAAAAGACCTATCGCCCGCGCAGTTTCCCGGCCGTGCCGTCTTCATTCTGCATGTGGGGAGCCAGGCCCGATATTCCGGAGTTCAAGACGTGAGCGCCACACAGATGAAAGCCGCCGCGGGCCAGGAGGCCCTGGTGCGGGTGGCGGCGCGCGGCCTGGCCCGCGCCGGCCTGGTCCACGCCTATGGTCACTGCAGCAGCCGGCTCGACGCCGATCACTTCCTGGTATGCGCGGCGCGGCCCATGGGCCTGATCGAGACCGGGGAAGCCGGCACGGTCGTGCCGGTGCATGGCGAACTGCCCGATGGCGTGCTGGGCGAGGTCCGCATCCACCAGCATATCTACCGCATGCGGCCCGAAGTGGGCGGAGTGGTGCGCTCCATGCCGCCCACCGTCATGACGCTGTCGTCGGCGCGGGTGACGCCGCAGCCGCGCCATGGCATGGGTTCGTATTTTTCGCCCGCCGTGCCGCTCTGGGACGATCCGCAACTGGTGCGCAGCGATGCCCAGGCGCGCGGCGTGGCGCAGGCCATGGGGACGGCGCGCGCCGTCGCCATGCGCGGCAACGGCGCGGTGGTGGCGGCAGAATCCCTGATGCATGCCGTGGTGCTGACCTGGTACCTGGAGGACGCCGCGCGCATCGAATGGCAACTGCGCTCGGCCGGCCTGGCCGACGGCGCGCCCACGTTTTCGCCCGAAGAGGCGGCGACCCGCGCCGTGGGCACGGGCCGCATCTACGAGCGCATGTGGGAATACCTGACCGCCGGCGACCCGGAAGCGGCGCTGGCAGACCTGTCACAACCGAGGACGCAATGACCGATTTCCGCAATTTCATCAACGGCGTATGGGTCGCCACCGACAAGACGTTCGATAACCGGGATCCGGTCGACAACCGCCTGATCGGCCGCATCCACGAGGCAGGCGATGCCGAAGTCGATGCCGCGGTGCGTGCCGCCAAGGCGGCGTTGCGCGGTCCCTGGGCCAAGTTGAAGACGCAGCAGCGCGTGGAGCTGCTGCACGCCGTGGCAGACGGCATCATCCGCCGCTTCGACGACTTCGTGGACGCCGAAATCGCGGACACCGGCAAGCCTTATGACCTGGCCAGCCATCTGGACATTCCTCGGGGGGCGGCGAACTTCAAGATCTTTGCGGACCTGGTGCGCAACATTCCCAACGAGACTTTCGATCTGGAAACGCCGGACGGCGGCCATGCGCTGAACTACGGGGTGCGCGTGCCGCGCGGCGTGATCGGCGTGATCTGCCCCTGGAATCTGCCGTTGCTGCTGATGACCTGGAAGGTGGGGCCGGCGCTGGCCTGCGGCAACACGGTGGTGGTCAAGCCGTCGGAGGACACCCCGGCCACGGCTACGCTGCTGGGCGAGGTGATGAACGAGGTCGGCGTGCCGCCAGGCGTCTATAACGTGGTGCATGGGCGCGGCCCCGGATCCGCCGGCGAGAAGCTCACCCGCCACCCGCTGGTCGACGGTATCACCTTCACGGGCGAGACCCGCACCGGCGAAGCCATCATGCAGGCGGCGGCGGTGGGCGTGCGGCCCGTGTCCTTCGAGTTGGGCGGCAAGAACGCCGGCATCGTGTTCGCCGACGCGGATTTCGACAAGGCCGTGGCGGGCATTGCGCGCGCCGCTTTCGACAATACCGGCCAGGTCTGCCTGGGCACCGAGCGCGTCTACGTGCAGCGGCCGATCTTCGAGCGCTTCGTCGCCGCGTTGGGCGAGCGGGCCCGAGGCTTCAAGCTGGGCCGCCCGAAGGATCCCGGCGTGAACCTGGGGCCGCTGATTTCGCAGCGTCACCGCGACAAGGTGCTGGGCTACTACGCCCGCGCCCGCGAAGAAGGCGCCACGGTGGTGGCAGGCGGCGGCGTGCCGGACATGCCCGACGATCTGGCCGCCGGCGCATGGATACAGCCCACGGTATGGACCGGCCTGCCGGAAACCTCGGCCGTGATCCAGCAGGAGATCTTCGGTCCTTGCTGCCACATTGCGCCGTTCGACACCGAGGAAGAAGCCGTTGTCCTGGCCAATGCCACGCCCTACGGCCTGGCGGCTTCGGTCTGGACCAGCAACGTGGGTACGGCCCACCGCATGGGACAGGCGCTGGAAGTGGGTATCTGCTGGATCAATTCCTGGTTTCTGCGCGATCTGCGCACGGCTTTCGGCGGCGCCAAGCAGTCCGGCATCGGCCGCGAGGGCGGAGTGCATTCGCTGGAGTTCTACACGGAGCTGCGCAATGTCTGCGTGAAGCTCTGAAGCCAATACGGCAGGCGCCGCGCAGAACGGCGCCGCCGCCCATCCCCCAAGGAGACATAGCATGCAAGCATACGCACGCGGGTTGTCCGCGCTGGCCGCGGTCGTGACCCTGACGGCGGCCAATGCCGCAATGGCGGACATCCGCATCGGTTTTACCGGAGTGTTGTCCGGGCCCCAGGCGGCGCTGGGCCAGGACCAGTATGACGGCCTGATGCTGGGTATCGAGCAACTCGGCGGCAGCCTGGGCGGCCAGAAGGCCGTGGTGATCCGCGACGACGACCAGCTCAAGCCCGACGTGGGCGCGCAGATCGTGCAGAAGTTTATCGAGAAAGACAAGGTGGATGTGATCGTCGGCCTGGGCTTCTCCAATGTGCTGATGGCCGAACTGCGCCGCATCAAGGAGTCGGGCGTGGTGGCGCTGTCCACCAATGCCGGACCCGCGCCCATCGCCGGCCGCATGTGCCTGCCCAATCTGTTCGTGCTGGGCTGGCAGAACGACAGCATGTCCGAAGCCATGGGCAAGTACGTCAAGGACCAGGGCTACAAGCGCACCTACCTGATGTCGTCCAACTACCAGGCGGGCAAGGACAAGCTGGCGGGCTTCAAGCGCTTCTATGGCGCGGCGCCTGCCGACGAAATCTATACCCAGCTGGGACAGCTGGACTATTCCGCCGAGATCTCGCGCATGCAGTCGGCTTCGCCCGACGCGCTGTTCGTGTTCTATACCGGCGGGGTGGGCGTGAACTTCGTGCGCCAGCTGCGCCAGGCCGGCCTGATGGAAAAACTGCCGTTCTTCTCGGAAAGCCTGATCGATTCCAACACGCTGACCGCGCTGAAGGAACAGGCCGTGGGGGCGATCTACGGCACGCCCTGGGCCACCACGCTGGACAATCCGCAGAACCGCAAGTTCGTCGAGGCCTTCAAGGCCAAATACGGACGCTTGCCGTCGGAGTATGCGGTGGGCGGCTATGACTCGGCCTTCCTGCTGGACGCAGCCATCAAGCAACAGGGCGGCAAGGTGGGGGACAGCAAGGCCCTGGCGGCGGCGGTAAAGTCCGCGGGCGCCAACTTCCCCTCGGTGCGCGGCAAGTTCCGCTTCAACACCAACAATATGCCGGTGCAGGATCTGTATGCCTATCAGGTCGTGAAGGAAGGCGAGGGCGTGGGCCTGAAGCAGCTGGCCAAGGTGTTCACCGACCACCAGGACGCCTATGTGGCGGACTGCCCGCTGAAGTGATCGTCCCGGGAGACGCCCCATGAACGGATCCTTGCTGTTGTCGCAGATGCTCAATGGCCTGCAGCTGGGCGCCTTGCTGTTCCTGTTGTCCTCGGGGCTGACCCTGATCTTCGGCATCATGAACTTCATCAACCTGGCGCACGGTTCGTTGTACATGATCGGCGCCTTCCTGGGCGCCACCGCCTACAACGCCAGTGGCTCGTTCGCCTTCGCCATTCTGGCGGCGGTCACGGGCAGCGGCCTGGTGGGCGTGGCGCTGGAGCGCCTGATCGCAAGGCCCCTCTACAAGCACGACCATCTTTACCAGGTGCTGGCCACCTTCGGGCTGATGATGTTCTTCAACGAGCTGGCCTCGGTCATCTGGGGCAGCCGGCCTTATTACGCGGCTGTGCCGCAGGGGCTTGAAGGTGCCGTCAGCCTGTTCGGCAACGACTATCCGGTGTATCGCTTGATGATCATCGGCGTTGGCGCGCTGGTTGCCGTGGGCGCCTGGTTCCTGATCCAGCGCACCCGCTTCGGCATGCTGATCCGCGCGGGGGCCAGCAATGCGCCCATGGCCAGCGTGCTGGGCGCCAACGTGGACCTGCAGAAGACACTGCTGTTCCTGCTGGGCGCGGTGCTGGCCGGCGTGGCGGGCGCGCTGGCGGGCCCCATCCTGTCGGTGCAGTCCGGCATGGGGGAACCGGTCCTGATCCTGGCGCTGGTGGTGATCGTTGTCGGTGGCATCGGCTCGGTGCGCGGCACGTTGGTGGCGGCGTTGCTGATCGCCATGATAGATACGCTGGGCCGCGCCTTCTTGCCCGACATGCTGCGCGCCGTGTTCGATGCGTCGGTCGCCAATGCGGTCGGGCCGGCCCTGGCTTCCATGCTTATCTACGTCCTGATGGCGGTCGTGCTGGCGTTCCGGCCGCAAGGCCTGGTCTTCTCGGCGCGGCGTTGACGCGCGCCTGTCCTGAGGTTGGATCATCATGCAAGAACACAACAACCGGCGTTGGGTGCTGCCCTTGCTGTTCCTGGTCCTGGCCGGCGTGCCCTTCGTGGCGCAATGGCTGGGTGAACCGTTCTACGTGACGCTGGGCGCGCGCATCCTGATTTATGCGCTGGCCGCGCTGGCGTTGAACCTGGTGCTGGGTTTCGCCGGACTGGTGAGCTTCGGCCACGCCATGTTCCTGGGCCTGGGCTGCTATGCCGTGGGCATCCTCAGCTATCACGGTTTCGGCAACGGCTGGCTGCAACTGGCCGTGTGCATCGCGGTGTGCGCGCTGGTGGCGCTGATTGTCGGCACGGTCTGCCTGCGAACCTCGGGCATAGGGTTCATCATGATCACGCTGGCCTTCGCGCAAATGTTCTATTTCCTGGCAGTGAGCCTGCGCGAGTATGGCGGCGACGACGGGTTGAACATCTACGAAGCTAGTTCCTTCGGCCTGTTCGACCTGGGCGGCAGCCAGCCCGTGTACTGGGCGGCCTGGGGGTTGCTGCTGGCATCCAGCCTGGCAATGCTGCGCCTGCGCCGCTCGCCCTTCGGCATGATTCTGCGCGCCACCCATGCCAACCCGCGGCGCGTGGACGCACTGGGCTATTCGGTGTTTGGCGTGCGCCTGACTGCCTATGTGGCATCGGGCGTGCTGACGGGGGTGGCCGGGCTGCTGCTGGCCAACCTGACCGCCTTCGCATCGCCCAGCTATATGTCCTGGCCGGTGTCGGGCGAGCTTATCGTTATGGTCGTGATAGGCGGGCTGGGGAGTGTGCTGGGCCCGATCTTCGGCGCCGTCGCCTACCTGCTGCTGGAAGAGGCCTTCAAGAGCATGACGCAGCACTGGATGCTGCTGATGGGACCGACGGTGGTGATCATCGCCATGGTGGCCAAGGGCGGCTACTCCAATTCCCTTTCCTGGCTGCGGCGTCCCCCGCCGGCCGCGCCGACGGTCCAGCCGCCGACCGCGGAGGGTCAGAAGGACCGTCGTGCGCCGGACGCGCTGGCCAAGGAGGCTTCGGCATGAATATGCAAACTGCCGCCGCACCCGCCGGACTGTCCACGCAGGACCTGGTGCGCCGCTTCGGCGGCCTCAAGGCCACGGACGGCGTATCGCTGGACGTGGCGCCCGGCGAACTGCACGCGCTGATCGGCCCCAACGGCGCGGGCAAGACCACCCTGATCAACCTGCTGTCGGGCGAGCTTCGCCCCGACGGCGGGTCCGTGCGCCTGGGCGCCGCCGACGTTTCCCGTGCCACGGTGCAGGAGCGCGTGGCCCAGGGAATGTTGCGGTCCTACCAGGTGACCTCGGTATTCGACAGCTATACGGTGCTGGACAACGCCTGCCTTGCCGCGCTGCGCAAGCGCCGCCGGCGCTTGTCGGCGTGGACCGGCTTGCGCGATTGCGCCGACGTCGTGGACGCTGCCAAAGAGGCGCTGCGGGCCTGCCGATTGGAGGACGTGGCCGAGGCCCAGGTGGACAGCCTGGCCTATGGCCAGCGTCGGCAACTGGAGATTGCCATGGCGTTGGCGGGCGAGCCGTCCGTGCTGTTGCTGGACGAGCCCATGGCTGGCATGAGCGCGGCGGAAAGCGCCGGCGTGATCGCCTTGCTGCAAAGCCTGAAAGGCCGCTACACCATCGTGCTGGTCGAACATGACATGAACGCCGTGTTCGCGCTGGCCGACCGTATCAGCGTGCTGGTCTACGGCAAGATCATCGCCACCGGCAGCGCGGACCAGATACGCAACCATCCGGACGTGCGCCGCGCCTATCTGGGCGACGACGCCGACGCATAAGGAGCCGCCATGTTGAGCATCAGCGGATTGACGGCGGCCTACGGGCATTGCCAGGCATTGTTCGGCGTAGACCTGGACGTGGGCCAGGGCGAGGTCGTGGGCCTGATCGGCCGCAACGGCATGGGCCGCAGCACCGTCATCAAATGCCTGTTCGGCCTGCTGCCGGCCAGCCAGGGCAGCATACGCTACGGCGAGCGCTCCTTGCGCGGACTGGCCCCGTACCGGATCGGCCGGATGGGCCTGTCGCTGGTCCCGGAGGGACGCCAGATTTTCCCGACTCTGACGGTGGAAGAAAACCTCATCGCTACCGCCATCGGCCGTGGCGGCTCCCGCGCCTGGACGCTGGAGCGCGTGTACGAACTGTTTCCGCGCCTGCGCGAACGGCGCGCCAACCTGGGCACCCAGCTATCCGGCGGCGAGCAGCAGATGCTGGCGCTGGGTCGGGCACTGATGACCAACCCCAGCCTGCTGGTGCTGGACGAAGCCACTGAAGGTCTGGCGCCCGTGGTGCGCGCGGAGATCTGGCGCGTCCTGGCGCAATTGAAAGCCGAAGGCCTGTCGATGATCGTGGTGGACAAGAACACCACGGCCTTGCTGCGCTTGTCGGATCGCAACGTCATCCTCGACAAGGGCGTGACGGTGTGGCGCGGCAGCTCGGCGGAATTGTCCGATCGGCCCGACTTGGTGGCCGCCTACGTAGGAGTCTGAGATGAGATTGCAGGACAAGGTGGCGTTGGTCACCGGTGCCGCCGGAGGTATCGGGCTGGCGATCGCGCGACGTTTCGTGGCGGAGGGCGCCTATGTGTTGCTGGCCGACCGCAAGGAGGCCGAACTGACGGCCGCGGCCCGCTCGCTGGGAGAACGCGCCGCGGCCATAGTGGCCGATGTGACCGACCCGGCCGATGCCCGGACTCTGGCCGACGAGTGCGTGCGGCGCTGGGGCGGCCTGGACATCTGCGTCTGCAATGCCGGCGTGATCCGCGCGGCTGACTTCCTGGACCTGAAGCTGGAGGACCTGGACGCGGTCATGAATGTGAACGTGCGCGGCACGTTCCTGGTGGCGCAGGCCGCAGCGCGCGCCATGGTCGCGGGCGGCCGTGGCAACGGCGCCATCGTGACGCTGTCTTCGATGACGGCGGAGCTGGCCATGCCGGATCAGCTGGCTTACGGCGCCAGCAAGGGCGCGGTGCGGCAGATGACCAAGTCGATGGCGCTGTCCCTGGCCCCGCACGGCATCCGTGTCAACGCCATCGGGCCCGGCAGCATCGATACAGAGATCCTGGCCACGATCACCAGCAATCCGGAGGCGCGCAGGACCGTGTTGTCGCGCATCCCGATGCAGCGGCTGGGGTCGACCGACGAAGTCGCCAAGGTCGCAGTGTTCCTGGCCAGCGACGACGCCAGCTACGTGACCGGGCAGACCGTTTACGCGGATGGCGGCAGACTGGCGCTGAACTATACAGTGGCGGTGCAAGAGTAGAAGCGCGGAGATGCTACATTCTGGCGCGTTACGCAGAATATGGACTCTCCCCATGAAAGCTGCCGCAATCACTTCCTCCGAGGATGCCGCCTGGCTCGCGCTGCGCATGGCGCTCTGGCCCGACGCCTCGGCCAGCGAGCATCTGCAGGAAATGGCCGATCAGGTCTCGTCGCCGACCAGGTACGCGCAGTTCCTGGTGCGATCCGACGCCGGGCAGGCTGTCGGTCTTGCCGAGGCTTCAATCCGATCCGACTACGTCAATGGAACGAATTCCAGCCCCGTTGCCTTTCTGGAGGGGCTATACGTCGTGCCCGAGGCCCGGCGGCTGGGCGCGGCCAGGGCCTTGATCGCCGCTGTGCGCGGCTGGGCGCGGGACAGGGGCTGCAAAGAGCTGGCCTCGGACACGCAGCTGGACAACGCGGTAAGCCAGGCGGCCCACTCGCGCCTCGGGTTCACGGAGACGGAGCGGGTCGTCTACTTCAATATGCCGCTGCAGGCGCCGGCGCATCCCGCTCATTGCGAGTAAGGTATGGGCTGCAGCCCATGAATTTCCGGCACACTGGCCCGTGCTACCCCAGCAGGAATCAGCACATCATGAAGATCCTTAGTCCAGCGCCGCGGCCCGTACTCGTGGCGGCTGCGTGCGCGTTGATCGCCGCTTGCGCGAGCAAGCCGCCCGAGCGGACCGACCTGGAATATCGCAGCCGGCCGCCTTCCTCGGCAACGGGCGCCCATAGGGCTCCTGACTCCGCGGATCAGCGTTTGACCATACAGTCCGGCGAAGGAGAAAAATTGAATCTGCCCTGGTTCATCCAGGACACGCAGGATTGGATCAATCGCAATTGAACTCGACCAGGAGCCGGTAGTGAACTTCATGATTGCTCGCAGCACGCTGCTGGCGCTTGCCATGCTGAGCTTTTCCCCCGCCATCCATGCCCAAGCCGCTCCGGGCGTTGCTGCGTGGACCCCTGCGGCTCCGACAGCATGCGGTTTTTCCGGCTGGACGACCAACGACAAGCCCGGCATCCCGGTGCGCGCCGAGGCTTCCGCCCAGGCCGAAGTGGTGGGCGAGCTGCCGACCACGCGCGGCGAGGGGCCCGATCCCGAGATCGACTACTACAGCGTCACTTTCGACGTGACCGAAGCGCGCGATGGCTGGCTCAGGATCAGGAACGCCAGCGACGACATGACGGCCGGTGAATCCGGCCGCCCGCGCCCCGTATACCGGGGAGAGGGCTGGATCGAGGCCGCGGATGCCCAGGTCGGCATCCAGTCTGCGCGCGGATATGCCCGTCCTGATGCCGCCAGTGAGCGCTTGCTCGATCTGGGCGACGACTGGCTTACCGAAAGGGCCACGCTGCGAGGCATAGTCGCCTGCGAGGGCGATTGGCTGCTGCTGGACTACGAGATGCGCAACAGCGACAAATTCGAGCCGCTGGCGCCCAAGGACCGCACGCGGGGGAGGGCGTGGTTCCGTGGCGTCTGCTCCTCGTCCGAGACGACTTGCGACATGCGGTCGGTGGACGCAAATTGATATATCGCGAATTCCCGATATAATCCGCCCATGGATCTGCTTGAAATCTTCAAAGCCCTCTCTAACCGCACACGCCTTGAAATCCTGAAAGGCTTGAAGGACCCCGTGAACAGCTTTCCCCCGCAGGACGAGGGCGACGTTCATACGGTGGGCGTGTGCGTCAGCAGCATCCAGGAAGGCGTCGGATTGTCGCAATCCACCGTCTCCGATTACCTTGCCACGCTCCAGCGAGCCGGACTGGTCGAAGCCACGCGCATCGGATCGTGGACCTATTACAAGCGCAACGAAGGCGCCATCAGCGCCTTGGCCCAGGTCATCGGGAAAGAGTTGTAATTTTTTTTGCCCCACAATATCGGAAAATCCCGATATCCCTATTTACCGAAATGAGAGATCCCAATGAAATCGATCGTACTTAAAGCATTTGGCGGCCCGGAATCGTTCGAGCTGCGCGATGTGCCCACTCCAGTGCCAAATCCGGGGCAAGTCCTGGTCCGAGTCCACGCAACCTCCATCAATCCCTTGGACTACCAGGTGCGGCGCGGGGACTATCCCGACCTCGTGCCACTGCCCGCCATCACTGGGCACGACGTATCGGGCGTTGTGGAAGAGGTCGGCGCCGGCGTGACGGCATTCGCGCCGGGAGACGAGGTCTGGTACACGCCGCAAATCTTCGAAGGGTCGGGAAGCTATGCGGAATATCACGTTGCCTCAGAGAGCATTGTCGGAATGAAGCCTCCCTCGCTGAGCCATCTGAAGGCCGCAAGCCTGACCCTGGTTGGCGGGACGGCGTGGGAGGCGCTAGTGGTGCGCGCGGCGCTGCGAGTGGGGGAGGACATATTGGTGCATGGCGGCGCGGGAGGCGTTGGCCACGTGGCAATCCAGCTCGCGAAAGCCATGGGCGCCAGGGTATTTACGACCGTGCGCGCGGCAAACGCCGAGTTCGCGCGGGCGATGGGGGCCGATGTCGTGATCGACTACGAAAGCGAAGACTATGCCGACGCCATCATGCGGATGACGGGAGGCCGCGGCGTGGACGTTGTGTTCGATACCATCGGCGGCGCCACCTTGTCGCGCAGTCCTGACGCACTTGCCCAACTGGGCCGGGTGGTCTCGATCGTCGACATTGCGCAGCCGCAGGGGCTGCTTCAGGCCTGGGGTAAAAACGCGAGCTATCACTTTGTCTTCACCAGGCAGAACCGCGGCAAGCTCGATGAGTTGAGCGCATTGGTCGCCCGGGGGCAGTTGAGGCCGCATGTGGGCGCCGTCTATACGCTTGCCGATGTTCCGTTGGCCCATGCCCGGCTGGAAAGCCCTAACAACGGCATCCGCGGAAAAATCGCGATTGCGGTCGCGCCCTAGGCGCGCCCGCGACCGCATGGTTCGCCGGGCGTGGCCTGGGTGCATCAGGCGACCGCCGCTCATGTCAGGCGAATTGCAGCTTGCCGCGATGGCGCGCCGCATTGGCAAGGTCGGCGATGGGCGCGAGCAATCCGCGATCGAAAGCCTCCAGCGCCTGGCCGGCGCGCAGTCTGGCGGGCCAGTCGGCATGCGTGAGCGCGCCGCGGCCCAGCGACACGAAATCCGCTTCCTTTCGCGAAATCATGCCGCCGGCCTGGACCGGATCATGCAGCGAGCCGTTGGCCAGCACCGGAACGCGCACGTGCCGCCGCGCCAGCGCGGCCAGGCTGGGACCCTGTGCACCGAAAGCGGGACGCCAGGCCTCGAACTCCGTGGTGTGCAGATAATCGATGGGCTGCGCGTCCAACGCGCGGTAGATCTGCGCGGCATCGGCCTCGCCGCCTTCCCATTTGTGCGTGAAGTCGTTGACCTTGCCTTGCGAACTGCGCACCCCTACGACAAAGTGCCGCGCGGTGGACGCTCGGACAGCCTGGATCACGTCCAGGGTCAGGCGCAGGCGATTGTCCAGGCTGCCACCGTAGCGGTCGTTACGCGCATTGGTGTAGGTGGTGAGGAACTGATCCAGCAGATACCCGTTGGCGCCGTGTATCTCGACGCCGTCGAACCCGGCTTCCTGCGCCCGACGCGCTGCCTGCGCGAAGCCGGCTACCGCTACGGAGATATCTTCTTCCGACATCGCTTCGGGCATCCGGTACGGCCCCGTGCCTCGATAGAACGTCATCTGCTGCCCTTTGGGTAGTACAGCGGACGGGCCTTGCGTGGTGGCGCGATGGGGGTTGCCCTGCGACAACGCGCCCGCATGCATGAGTTGCGCGATGATCCGGCCGCCATGAGCATGCACACGATCCACCACGGTCCGCCACGCATCGCGTTGCGCGTCGTCGGCCAGGCCGGGCTGGAACAGGTAGCCCTGCGCATGGGCCTTGTCCGTATAGATGCCTTCCGTAATCACAAGGCCGAAGCCGCCGGCAGCGTAGGCGGCGTAGTAGTCGGCCATCTGGGCGGTGGCGCGGCCATCGGCCGTGGCGCTGACCCGAGTCATGGGCGCCACGGCGAGTCGATTCGACAGCCCCAGCCCGCGTTCCAGCTGCAGCGACGCGAACAATCCTGTGTGCGTGCTCATGTCAGCGGCCCTCCTGAGGGCGCACGGCCGCGATCGCCTCGATTTCGATCATGGCTGCCGGGTCGTAGAGCGCTTTGATTTCGGCGATGGTGTCGGCCGGGTAGGGAGCCGAGAAAAAGCGGCGGCGCAGCGTTACCACGTCCTTGAAATACCCCATGTCGGTGACGAAGATGGTGACCTTGATGACGTCCTTCAAGCTTGAACCGCCTGCTTCCAGCGCTCGGCGCAAATTCAGGAATGCTTGCTCGCCTTGCGCGAGAAAGCCGCCGTCGACGATCTTTCCATCGTCGCCGGCGCCCGCCTGGCCGGAGATGAACAACAGGTTGCCGAATTGGATTCCCTGCGACAGCAGGAAGGGCTCGTAGTTGTCGGGCTGGGTGATGACGCGCTGTAGCATGATGCGAATTCCTTCACTTATGGTTGATGAGAGGACCGGTGTGAAAATCGCCAATCCATGCCCACACTGTAGGGACGGGCGAGCATGGTGACAAAGGTTCATTTGTCAGCTATAAGATGAGAAAAACTCATCTGTAATCTCGATCATGCAACGCCGATCCCTGCCGCTTTCCGGACTACGCGTATTCGAGGCCGCCGCACGACTGGGTAGCTTCAAGGCCGCTGCTCGCGAACTGGCGGTCACGCCGACTGCCGTCAGCCACCAGATCCGCGCTCTGGAGGCGCAGACCGGCCTTGCGCTGTTCGATCGCCATGTGCGCAGGGTGTCGCTGACCGACGCGGGGGCGCAGCTTTATCCCGTGCTGCGCGACGGGTTCGATGCTTTCGAGGCGACACTGGCGCGGCTGACCCAGCAGCGCGCGCGGGTCCAGGTGACCATCTCCGCGACAAACGCGTTTACTGTGAAATGGCTGGTGCCGCGCATGGCCGATTTCCGCAGCCGGCATCCTGGTATCGACCTGCAGTTGCAGGCCAGCGATGACATCGTCGACCTGCGGTCGACGGCGGTGGATATCGCGATCCGCTACGGCCGAGGGCCATATCCGGGGCTGGTCGTACAGCCCCTGTTCACCGACAGGTTCGCGCCCGTGGCGAATCCACGGCTGGGCATCGGATCGCCAGACGATTTGGCTCGTGTGCCGTTGATCTGTTTCGACTGGAAGCGGCGCAGGCCGGAGAATCCAACCTGGGAACGTTGGTTTGCGGCCGCCGAGCGGGCACAGCCTCGCCAGGCGAGCCAGCTGCGCTTTTCCGATGAAGGGCATGCAATACAAGCGGCCGTCGCTGGCCACGGCGTTGCGCTGGTCAGCCTGGCCTTGGTTGCCGAGGAACTGGAGGCCGGCCATCTCGTGCAGCCCTTCGGCCCGGTGATAGACGGGCACACCTATCACCTGGCCATGTACGCCGGACGGCCGCCCTCGGCGCCGGTCCAGGCCGTGGCGCATTGGTTGACTACGCAGGCGGCCTGGCAGGACCCCGAAGAATGAGCGAAGCGGGCGCTGCGTGTCAGAAGGTTCCGCGCAGGGTCAGCGTTGCATTGCGGGGCTCGCCATAGAAGCTGCCCCATCCCGGCGCGCCGATGGTCTGGTAGTACGTCTTGTCGAACAGGTTGTTCACGTTCAGCGCCGCGGACCAGTGCTTGTTGATCTTGTATCCGACGCGTGCATTCCAGACGGCGTAGGGCGCCTGCGACACGCGGACCGATCGGGTTTCCGTGTAGCTGCCGGTCTGGTAGTTGACGCCGCCGCCCAAGGTCCATGCCGACCACTCGCCTGGCAGGCGGTAGTCCGACCAGAGCCGCAGGATGTGCTTCGGTGTCACCGTGCGCCCAAAATTGGTGCTTGATACTTCAGTGTCGTTCAGGAACTTCAGGGTATTGAACGTATAGCCGGCAAACAGTTGCCAGCCAGGCGCTACCTCGCCGCTGATTTCGGCGTCCACGCCCTGGCTGCGCACCTTGCCGCTGGACACATAGCAGATATCGCCCACCGTGCACGCGCTGACCAGGTCCTGCTGGGCTCGATTCTTCTGGTCGACGCGGAAGAGCGCGAGCGAGGCGTTGACCCGGCCGTCGAGCAGTTCGCCCTTGATGCCCGCTTCGTAGTTTTTGCCGAGTATGGGGTCGAGCAGTTGGCCCGACGCGTCCACGGCGTTTTGCGGTTCGAAGATTTCCGCAAAGCTGACGTAGCCCGACCACTGGGGATTGAAGGCGTAGATCAGGCCGCCGTACGGCGTGACGACGCCATTCTCCTTATAGGGATCGGTGTAGCGGTCTCCGCCATCCCGGTAATTGCCGGTGTTCTCATACCAACTGACGCGGGCGCCCGCCACCAGCGTCAACGGGTCGGCCAGCTGGAACCGGCCGACGCCATAGACGCCGGTCTGCTTCATCTTGATGATGGTCGCGGCTCCTCGGTAGGCGTACTCGCGCAACCATTGATCGGTAGGCTCGGGCACGTGATGATCCGGATTCCACACGTTCACGCCCCGGTTCAGGCGCGCTGTCGCGAAATCGTTTTTGCTGGTCAGTTCGTTGTAGCTGGCGCCGACGCTCACCGAATGCCTGCGGCCCAGGGCCTCGAAGGCGCCGTCCACGTCCAGGTTGAGGGCTTTGTTGTGCGTCGAGAAATCGAATATGCCCGCGTACATCGTCGGCCCAAGCCCGGTGGCCGGATCGACCGCGCCTTCCGTGAAGGCGTATTTGGAATCGTTGGACTCCTGGGTGGAAGTCCCGGTGAGTTTCAGCGACCAATCCTGGTTGAAGCGATGCGCAAGCTCGGCGAACACGGTCGTCTGCTTGCCGTTCCAGCGGTTCCAGTCCTGCGAGAGCGAGGTCGAACGCTGCTGCCCGATGTCGTCGCCGTTGGCGTAATGGGGCAGGCCGTGGAAGAACGGCGTGGACCGCAGCTCCTCGTAGCTGACGCCGCCGGTCAAGGTGGTGGCGGGTCCCAGGTCGTAGCTCAGCACGCCATACAGCACGCCGGTGCGGCTGTCGGCGTTGTCGTAAAAATAATCGCGGTCGTTGTAGCTGGCCACGGCGCGGCCGCGTAAGGAGCCCGATGCATTCAGCGGGCCGGTCGCGTCGATGTCGGCCCGGTAGTTGCTCCACGAGCCGCCGCTGGCCATCAGCTGCACCTGGTTTTCGGCGAGCGGGCGCTTGCGCACCAGGTTGACCGCTGCGCTGGGCGACCCGGCGCCTTGCAGCAAGCCGGTGGCGCCGCGAATGATCTCCACGCGGTCCAGGATCACCGTGCTGCTCGTGAAGCTATTGGCCTGGGGGTAGTAGAACGCGCGGTTGACGCCATCGAATTGATAGCTGTCGACGCGAAAACCGCGCGAGAACACGTAGTTGCCACCCATCGGACTCTTGTAGAGCGTCATGCCGGTGCTGTTGGCCAACACGTCGTCCAGCGTGTTGGCGTTCTGGTCATCCATGCGCTGGCGTGTCACCACCGTGACCGACTGAGGGATCTCTTTCAGGCTCTGCTCTCCCTTGCCTATCGTCACTATTCCGCTGGTATAGCTGCCCGTGCCTTCGGTGACGGCGGGATCGGCCATGCCCGTTACCGTGACCGGCGCGAGCGTGGTCGCTTCTCCCTGCGCAATGCGGCGCAGGTGATAGCCTTCTCCGTTGGCGTTGGGCACTGCCTGCAGTCCCGTGCCCGCGAGCAGGCGCGTGAGGCCCTGTTCGGCGGTGTAGCGGCCCGTGAGGCCTTGCGTCATCACTCCGAGGGTCAGCGTTGGCGACGCGGCCACGGTGACGTTGGCAGCGACACCGAACTGGCCCAGCGCCGCGTCCAGCGTCGTGGGCGCAATGGCGAAGGCGATCCCCTGCGCGGTGGCGGGCTGAGCCCAGGACGTGACGGGCGCGGCGAGCGAGGCCATTGCGGCCAATGCAAGATGGACGGCTAGGCGCAAGCGGGCCGTACCCGCCCCGGGCGTCTGGGGCGCGGCAAGAATAGAGGATGTATGGCGTGCTGCCATGAGAGCTTCCTGGTTCGTCGATTGATCGGGCCAGACCGCGGGCGCCTCGGGTCTGTCTCTATGTCTAACGAACCACATCCGATAATCTTCGCCGTCGTTACAAATTTTCCGCCGGTCCGGGGTCGATGCGGACCGTGTTGTCCGGTCAGGCGCGGTCGACGCTGACCCAGTAGCGTGTGCGGTACCGCAGCCTCAGGTCGAGCACGTCGGCCAGCACCTGCAGCGCCTTGTCGGTGTCGTCGATCCGGAAGGCGCCGGTGACTTCCAGGTTCGCCACCTGGGGGGCGCAGCGCAGGACGCCGACCCGGTAGCGGCCCAGTTCCGCCAGGAAGTGATCCAGCCGCATGCGGTTTGCGACGAGCATGCCGGTAGCCCAGGCGGGTTCCTTGCCGGCGACGGTGAAAGCAGGGGATGCCGTGCGGCCGTCGAAGTCCGTCTGTTCTCCTGCATGCACGATCCGCGCGGCGGATTCGATGCGGACAGCGCCTTCAAAGACGGCAACACGCGTCGAACCACGGCTGTCGTCCAGCTCGCGCACGGCAAAGCGCGTGCCAAGCGGCGTGAGCAGGCCGTTGCGGGTCTGCACGCGGAAGGGGCGCCCCGCGGTATCCGATGCCGTCGCGATCAGGATCTCGCCGCTCTGCAGCTTGATCCGGCGCTGCTGCGCGTCGTAGCGCAGCGCCACTGCGGTGTCGGTGTTCAGGGTCAGGACAGTGCCGTCGGGCAGCGTCATGGTCCGCTGCTCGCCGGTGGCAGTGCGATAGACGGTGCTGCCGTCCCACCAGCCTTCGCGCGCGCCCGCCCATGCCAGCGTGCCCAGGCAAATGCCGCCCGCCGCCCATTTCATGACGCTGCGGCGCGAACGCTGCTCGCAGTAGCGCAGGATGGTCTGGCTGGCGGCGCCCTCGGACACCTTGCTGGCATTGATGGTATTGACCTCGCGCCCGATGCCCTGCAGGCGCTGCCAAGCCAGTTCGTGGCGCGCGTCTGCCTGACGCCATGCCGCACAGGCGGCCTGGGTGGCCGCATCGGGGGCGTCCCCGGTTCGCATCATCCAGCGCGCCGCCTGCTTGATGATGTCGGGATGCAGCCGTTCGGCTTGGGCGGCGTTCATGCGTACAGCACCGCGTAGCAATGTTCCCAGGCCTTGACGATGTCGCGCTGCACGGCCGCCACTGAAACGCCGAGCTGTTGGGCAATGTCGCGATAGGGCAGTCCTTCCACCTGCGCCAGCACGAAGACGCGGCGTGCCCGTGGCGGCAGTTGCTCCAGCATGCGGCATACGGCGTTCAGTGCCTCCAGCACCAGGGCGTGGGTCTCGGGGCTGGGTTCGACGGCTACGCTGCGCGAGGCCAGCGTTTCCAGGTAGGCTTGTTCCACGGCGCGGCGGCGAGACTGGTCGATCAGGAGACGCTTGGCGACGGTGGTGAGGAAGCCGCGGGGTTCTGCAAACGCGGCGCGCGATTCGCTGCGCATGACGCGTTCGAACGTGTCATGCGCCAGATCAGCGGCGTTTTCGGCGTTGCCGCTGAGCCGGCGGCGCAGCATCTGCACGAGCCAGCCGTGATGCTCTCGATACAGGCTGACGAAATCGTCGGAGGACGCAAGGTCGGCAGGGCGCAAGGGGGCTTCCGTTCAAACGCTAATGGGAATGATTTCTAATTGTATAGGATCATTGCCCAACGGGCGCGTGGCGCCAAGGAAGCGCGGACGTCAGCGCGCGGCTTTCGCGAGCAATTCCGCTACGGCCGTCTTGGCGCGGCCGAATTCAGCCTTGTCATCCATCAATGCGGCGACGTTGGCAAATGCCTGGTAGGCGAGCAGGTCCATGACGAGTTTTGGCTCGTCCGTCTCTGCCGTAATTTGGTCCTGTGCCTTTGCGTCGCGGATCAATCCGTAAAGGCGCGTCCGGACTGCCTGGCGGTATTGCTGGATGGCGTCGCGCAATGGTCCGGGGCGGGCGCGGTACTCGCTGCTGACGGCAGTGATGACACAGCCGCCGGGAAGCTGGCGGGTCTCGACGAAGTCGAACCATCCGTTCATCAGCGCGCGCAGGCGTGCCAGCGGCGTGCGCTTGCGCATGGCCGGCTCGACCACCTGGACGTGGTACAGGGCGATCGCATGGGCCAAGGCTGCCAGTTGCAGGTTTTCCTTGTCGCCGAAGAGAACCTGGAGATTGCTTTTTCCCGTTTCAGCCTTCTCGGCCACCTGTCCGAAGGTCAGGCCTCCCAAGCCCTCGACGGATAGGAGCTTCACGGCTTCATCCAGCACGCGCGCACGGGCGCGTTCGCCCCGCAGCCGGCGGCCGTCGAGTGGCGGAGAGGGCGGCAACTGATTCATCACATCTGGTTCTTTTGCTTGCATGAGTTCCATTCTTTCACGATACTATAAATACGTACGTATATATAGTTATAGAAACATGAACCATAGCCTGGCCCTGCCTCCTGAAAAGACCCGCCCATGGAGCGCGCTTGCCGTGTTGTTGACGGGCAATTTCGTGACGATCCTCGATCTCTTCATCGTCAATGTTGCGCTGCCAAGCATCCAGCGCGATTTGTCGGCAACGGATACCGACCTGCAACTGGTCGTGGTGGCCTATGCGCTGGCCTATGGCTTATGCCTGATAAACGGTGCGCGGCTGGGCGATCTGTTCGGACGACGCAGTTTGTTCCTTATTGGCATGAGCATATTCACCCTGGCTTCGGCGCTATGCGGACTGGCCGTCACGCCGTGGCAACTGGTCGCGGCGCGTGCCTTGCAGGGCTTGGGGGCGGGCCTGTTGATGCCGCAGGTGCTGGCATCCATACGAGTCTTGTTCGAAGGAGAGGCTCGCAGGCGCGCCTTTGGAACCATGGGAGCGGTGCAAGGCTTGGCCGCGACGGTCTCACAGTTGCTGGGCGGGGTTCTCATCGCGTTGAATCCGCTCGGCCTGGGCTGGCGGCTGGTGTTCCTTATCAATGTTCCGCTAGGGATAGCCGCGTTGCTGGCGGGACGGCAATTGCTCCCTGAATGGCGCGCGCCGGTTCCGATGCGCGTGGACGTGCGCGGCGCGCTGGTGGGCGCGCTTGGCTTGGCCTTGATCCTGGTGCCGATCATGGAGGGGCGGGAGTACGGCTGGCCTTGGTGGTCGCTTGCGGGGCCGGTGCTGGCGTTGGCGGTACTGAGATATTTCGTCCACTACGAGAAAGCGCTTGTCCTGCGCGCAGGCGTGCCGGTGCTGGATATGCGGCTGTTTGAAAACCGTGCGTTCCTGTCGGGCGTGGGCGCCATCTTCTGCTTCTATTCGGCTATCAGCTCATTTTTCTTCGCGCTGACGCTGCTGTTGCAGTTTGGGCTGGGCTATGCCCCGCTGATGGCGGGGATGGTGTTCACTCCCTCGGCATTGGCATTCTTTGGCGCTTCGCTCGCCGGTCCGAAACTGGCGGCACGTCATGGCCGAGGGGTACTGTTGTCTGGCGTGCTGATGTTTGCCGCGGGCTTGGGGCTCTCCGCGATCACCGCCGCGGCGCAGCCGGAGAATCTGGCACTGCTGGTGGCATCCCTGGTACTCAATGGGGCAGGACAAGGCCTCGTGATCCCGCTTGCGTTCAACGCCATCCTGGGCTCAGTGCGTCAGGAAGAGGCCGGTATGGCCTCGGGGATGCTCAGTACCCTGCAAGTCGTTGGCACTTCCGTAGGCGTCGCGGTGGTGGGCGGCGTGATATTCACGATGCTTGAGACCTTGGATAACGCGCCGGCGGCGAACAGCGCGCTGATCTACGGACGGGCGTTGGCGGTGGCAATGTTCTACAACATCGCCGCGGCGATGCTCGGCTTCGTCTTGTTCAGGGCTGCGACACAAACCCATCCCAATACCCCCGCGTGAATTCATATAGCGCGTCCTGCGCGGTCAATGGCGTGCGCCCCGCCAGCCGCGCCAGCGCATAGTGGCCTTGGCGCTGCGGGTCGGGCGGAATGGGCACTTCGACCAGCAGCCCGGCCTTCTGTTGCTGGCGGGTGACGCAGATCACGCCCAGCAGTAGGGCGTCCGAGCGCAGCGCCAGCTCGACCAGCGCGTCCAGGTTTTCGCAGCGGTGGGTGACCATCTGTTCGGGGGCGCCGCCGGGTCCCAGCGTTTCCGCAAGCCGCAATGAAACTTCGGGGCTGAGCGTGCTGGAGGCCACCGGGTACTGCCTTATCTGTTCGATGCCGGGCCGCTTGTGGGCCAGGATGGGGTGGCGCTTGCGGCAGACCAGGCCGGCGCGTAGCGGAGGCAGGGAACGGGTTTCGAGGTCGGCCGCGTCATACAGCATGCGGGCGTCGCAGACCATGGCGTCGATGCGTTCTGTTCGCAGCATTGCCAGCAGCGCGGCGGTGGAGCCGAGTTCGACACCGACGCGCACCTGCGGATGGCGCTCGGCCATGTGGGCCAGGAAAGGGGAGAGCAGCAGGGAGGCCGGTGCCGGGCTCAATCCGATAGACAGGGTTCCCGATTCGCCGCTGTGCAGGGTCTTGAGCTCGCGTTGCAACTCCGCTTCTTCATAGCGCATGCGGCGTGCGCGTTCGGCCACGCAGGCGCCATAGGGCGTGAGGCGCACGCGGCGGGTGTCGCGGTCAAGCAGGGGCAAGCCCAATTCGGCTTCCAGTGCCTGGATGCTGCGGCTGAGCGCGGGCTGCGACAGGTTGACCGCTTCCGCGGCGCGCGAATAGGTGCCGTGCTCCACCACCGCGAGCAAGTGCTTGAGTTTCTGGAAGTCCATGTCTCTATTGCATAAATATTATGAAATAAATGCATTGGAATTATAGAAGTGCTGTTCGTATGATGGGCCGCAGACGGTGCCCGCAAGAGGCGCCGCTACGCCGCGCACGGGACTCGCACCGCCACGCGGCTCGTCAAACACGGAGACAGATTCACATGAAGCAGCACTTGTTGTCGGCCGCCATCCTGGCGGCCTGTGCGGCCGTGGGCGCTCAGGCCCAGGCCCAGGAAATCCCGCAGAAGACCTCGCCGCAGGCCGGTGCCTCGGCGCGTCCTGCTGGAGCCACCAGCGGACAGGTCACGATACGGCGCGATGGTTATGGCATGCCGCACGTGTACGCCAACACCGTGTATGGCATTTTCTATGGCTATGGCTACGCGGTGGCGCAGGATCGCCTGTTCCAGATGGAGATGGCGCGGCGCAGCACCCAGGGCCGCGTGGCTGAAGTGCTTGGACAGCCCATGGTGGCGTTCGACAAGTCCATCCGGGGGAATTTCTCGCCGGAGCGCATCCAGCGCCAGCTCGCGGCGTTGCCGGCATCGGAGCGTCAGATCCTGGACGGCTACGCGGCCGGCATGAATGCCTGGATCGCGCGGGTGCGCGCCGAGCCTGGTGGACTGATGCCCAAGGAATTCAACGACCTGCGCTTCCAGCCGGCGGACTGGACGGCCTACGACGTGGCGATGGTGTTCGTGGGCACCATGGCCAACCGCTTCTCCGACGCCAATAGCGAGATCGACAATCTGGCGCTGCTGACCGCGCTGAAGGACAAGCACGGCGATGAGCGCGCCATGCAGATCTTCAACCAGCTGCGCTGGATGACCGACAGCCGCGCGCCCACCACCGTGCCGGAGGAAGAGGGGGTGTACCAACCGGACGCCGCTCGTCCTTCCGCCAGGCTCTCCTATGCGTTGCCGCGCTACGAGGGCACGCCGCCCATGCTGGAACGCGTGGCGCGCGATCCGCAAACCCGCGGTGTGCTGGACGAAGCGCCTGCCGCGGTGCCGGCGCGACTGCTGGCCCAGTTTGCGGAATCGGGGCAACCGGGCATCGCCGGCTTTCCCACGACCAGCAACATGTGGATCGTGGGCCGCGACCATGCCCAGGACGCGCGCGCCATCCTGCTGAACGGACCGCAGTTCGGCTGGTGGAACCCGGCGTATACCTACGGGATCGGCTTGCACGGGGCCGGATTCGACGTGGTCGGCAATACGCCGTTTGCCTATCCCAGCATCTTGTTCGGCCACAATGCGCACGTGACCTGGGGCTCGACTGCCGGCTTTGGCGATGACGTGGACATCTACGCCGAAAAGCTGGATCCCAACGACCGCACCCGCTATTTCCATGATGGCGTCTGGAAGACGATGGAAAAGCGCACCGAGCTCATCGAGGTCAGGGACGCGCAGCCGGTGGTGATGGATGTCTACCGCACCGTGCACGGCATCGTCACGAAGTTCGACGACAAGCAGCGCGTGGCCTACGCCAAGGCACGCGCCTGGGAGGGCTATGAGCTGCAATCGCTGATGGCCTGGACCCACAAGGCGCAGTCCCGCAACTGGGACCAGTGGAAACAGCAGGCCGCGCGCCACGCCCTGACCATCAACTGGTATTACGCGGACGACACGGGCAATATCGGCTACGCGCATACGGGGTTCTACCCCAAACGCCGTCCGGGCCACGATCCGCGCCTGCCCGTGCCTGGCACCGGCGAGATGGATTGGGACGGCATGCTGCCTTTCTCGACCAACCCGCAGGTGTACAACCCGCGCCAGGGCTTTATCGCCAACTGGAATAACCAGCCCATGCGCGGCTATCCCTCCACCGACCTGTTCGCCATCGTATGGGGCCAGGCGGATCGCTACGCCGAGATCGAGACGCGCCTGAAGGCCATGACAGCCAATGGCGGCAAGGTCAGCGCGCAACAAATGTGGGACCTGATCCGCACGACCAGCTATGCCGACGTGAACCGCCGCCATTTCCTGCCGTTCCTGCAGCAGGCGGTGCAAGGGCTGCCCGCGGATGACGCGCGGGCGCGGCTGGTTGCCGGGCTGGCATCGTGGGACGGCATGGGTACCAGCGACAAGCAACCGGGTTACTACGACCACACGAGTCCCGCGGTGATGGACGCCTGGCTGCGCGCCATGCTCAAGCGCACGCTGGCCGACGAGATGCCCGCCGACTTCTTCAAGTGGTACAGCGCCACCGGTTATCCGACGCAGGCGGCGCCTGCTACCGGGTCGGTCAACCTGACGGTGGGGGTGAAGGTGTTGTTCAATGCGCTGGCGGGTCGCGATGCGGGCGTGCCGCAGCAGTACGATTTCTTCAACGGCCAACGACCCCAGGATGTAACGCTGGCGGCCCTGGACGACGCGCTGGCGGCTTTGCGCAAGGCCTACGGCGAGGATCCCGCCCAGTGGCGCATACCTGCGCCTCCGATGGTGTTCGCGCCCAAGAACTTCCTGGGCGTGCCGCAGGCGGACGACAAGGCCGTATTGAGCTTCCCGGCCACCCAGAACCGCGGCACCGAGAACAACATGACGGTGTTCGATGGCAAGGGCGTGCGCGCGGTGGACGTGGTGGCGCCGGGACAAAGCGGTTTTGTCGCCCCGGACGGCACCCCGTCACCCCACGCGCGCGACCAGTTCGACCTTTACACCAGTTTCGGCAGCAAGCGGATCTGGTTCACGGATGCGGAAGTGCGCGCCCACGCTAAGTCGGTAGAGACGTTGCGCTACTGACGGCGTAGCCGCCCTGGTGGCTGGCCAGCCGCGCATAGACTCCTTGCCGCTTGAGCAATTGGTCGTGCGTGCCGGCCTCCGCCAGGGTGCCGCGTTCCAGCACCAGGATCAGGTCGGCATCGCGGATCGTCGACAGGCGGTGGGCGATGACCAGCGTGGTCCGGTGCCGCATCAGCACGTCCAGTGCGCCGCGTACCTGCATCTCGGACAAGGTGTCCAGGTGCGAAGTGGCTTCGTCCAGGATCAGCACCGGCGCATTCTTCAGGAAGGCGCGGGCAATGGAAATACGTTGCCGCTGGCCGCCCGACAGTTGCATGCCGCGTTCGCCCACGCGCGTGGCCAGGCCGTCCGGCAGGGTGCGCACGAAGTCGGCCAGCGCCGCCTGTTCCAGGGCGCGCGCCAGGTCCTGGGGGCTGGCCTCCGGCCGCGCCAGCCGGATATTGCCTTCCAGCGTGTCGTTGAACAGGTAGGTGTCCTGCGTTACCAGCGCCACGCGCTCGCGCAGGCCGTCCAGCTGCATTTCGCGCAGGTCCACGCCATCGAGCTTCACCTGGCCGGAGCGCGGATCCCAGAAGCGCAATAGCAGGCTGGCCACGGTGCTCTTGCCTGCGCCGGACGCGCCCACCACGGCCACGGTGGCGCCCGCGGGCACCTTGAAGCTCAGGTCGCGCAATGTGTCGTCGCGCTTGCCCGGATAGGCGAAGCTGACGTGCTCGAAGGCGAGCGAGAGGCCGTGCGCGGAGACCGGCGCTGGCCGCGGCCCGTCGACCACGGGCTCGGGTTCGTTGGCGACCACGTGCAGGCGGCGGGTGGCCGCGATGGTGTCGGCCAATTGCCGGCTGACCTGGGAAATCTCCGACACAGGCAAGAAGGTGGCCAGAGCGATCAGCACCAGCAGGGGCAGCATGCCGGCCGAGAGCACGCCTGCCGATACCTGAAGCGCGCCCACGACCGCTACCGCCAGGCCGCCCAGGCCCATCGCGATCTCGAAGCCCGCGGTCTGGCGAGACAGATCGTCCAAGATGTCCAGGCGGCGCGTCCGGTAGTGATCCGCCACACGCAGGAACTCGTCGCGCCGGCGGCCGGTGGCCTGGAAGGCGGTCAGGTCGGCCAGGCCCTGGATGGTGTCGGTGGTGTGCGCGCTCATCTCGCCCAAGGCCTCGCGCGCCTTGTCTCCCAGCGCATCGACCTTGCGCCGTCCGCGCACCGGCGACACCAGGGCATAGGCGAGGAAGGGCAGCAACGCCAGCGCCACGGGCCAGCTGTAGATTCCCAGAAAGCCCAGCACGGATAGCGGGACCAGCACCGAAACGATGGCTGGCGCGATCGTATGGGCGTAGAAGTACTCGACCATCTCCACATCCTGCGTGGCCAGCGCGACCAGGTCGCCGGAGCGGCGCTGCAGCAGGTACGCCGGCGCCAACCGTTCCAGCTTGTCGTAAAGCTTGACCCGCATATCGGCCAGCAGCTGGTAGGCCATGGCGTGCGCCAGCCAGGATTCCAGCCAGTGGAACAAGGCGGCCAGGGGCGCGGCGATCAGCAGGCCAGCAATCAGGGCGGAATAGTCGCGGCCGTCGCGGATGGCCGCGACGATCAACGCGCTGAACACGCCAACGCCGATGTAGGCCGCGACCCGCGCCACGCCCAGCAGGATGGTGGCTGTCAGGGTCCCGCGCCATGGCCGCACCACGGAAAGCAGCGTGCCGAGGGTGGCGCGCCAGCCGACCTGGGCGGCATCCTCGTCCAGCGCGCGCAGGGCAGGGCCTTGCGCACCGGACTCCTGGCCGGTGCCGTCGCGGTCCGGCGCCGCCGTGGTAACGGCGGCAGTCGCTGCTGCGGCGGATCCTGCCGAGGGATTGCGGTGCGCCGCGGCCTGTTCGTGCATCAGGCGGTGGTACAGGCCTCCTTGACGCATCAGCTCGGCGTGCGGACCGGATTCCGCGATCCGCCCCTGGTCCAGCACCAGGCAGCGGTCGGCGCCGATGACGCTGGCCAGCCGATGCGCCAGGATCAGCGTGGTGCGGCCCGCCATGAGGCGGTCCAGCGCCTGCTGGATCAGTGCCTCGTTCTCCGTATCGACCGAGGATAGCGCTTCGTCCAGGATCAGGATGGGCGCGTCGCGCAGCAGGGCGCGGGCAATCGCCACGCGCTGCCGCTGGCCGCCGGACAGCTGCAGGCCGCGTTCTCCGATGCGGGTGGCGTAGCCGTCGGGCAACGCCATGATGAAGTCGTCGATGTTGGCGGCGCGTGCGGCGGCGCGCACCTGCTCAGGCGTGGCGTCGGGGCGGCCCAGCCGCAGGTTGTCGTCGATGGTGCCGTGGAACAGCGTGATGTCCTGGCTGACCAGCGCGATATGCGACAGCAACGCCTGCGTGTCGAGTTCGTTCACGTCCTGGCCGCCGATGCGGATGCTGCCCGACTGGGGCACGCATTCGCGCAGCAGCAGGCGCACGATGGTGGACTTGCCGGCCCCGCTGGGGCCAACCACGCCGACGCGTTCGCCTGCGGCGATGCGGAAGCTGAGGCCTTGATGGGCGCGACGGTCAGGCGTGTAGGAAAAGGCTACGTTGTCGAATTCGATGGTGGGGGCGAGCCGCGCGGGCGCCTTGCCGCCAACCGTGGGCGCGGGCGTCAGGGGCTGGGCGTCCGTCAGCGCATGGATGCTGGCGGCTGCCGACTGGCCCAGCATGCCCCGGTGCAGCACCGAGCGCAGGTCGCGCAGCGGTCGGAAAATCTCGGTGCCGGCCATCAGCACGATCAACAGCGCTTCCACGCTCATGTCCCCGTGGGCCACGCGCCAGGCGCCCAGCGTCAGCGCCAGCGCCGCACCCAGCGCCACGCCCAGATCGCTGATGCCGCGGGTCAGCAGGCTGACCGACAGCACCCAGAACGTGTTGTCCGACAGGCTGCGGGCGCGGGCCGCCAGGCGTTGGCCCCAGGCCTTGCCCTGACCGTAGGATTTGAGGGTCGGCAGGCCTTGAACCGCATCCAGGAAGTCCTCGCCGAAATCATTCAGCGACTTCGTGCGGGCCAGGCTGGCGCGGCGGTCCAGCATGTGCACCGCCATCGGGCCGAACAGCGCGAACAACGCCGCCGCCAGGAACACCAGCGCAGTGGGCACGTCCCAGAACGCAATCACGGCAAAGATGGCGAAGGGGGCGGCGGCGGCAATCGCCACTTGTGGCAGGTACTGGCCGAAAAAGGCCTGCAATTGCTCGACCCCATCCACCACCGTCAGCATCACGCCGCCGGTGCGCTGGTTGGCGAACCAGGCCGGCCCCAGGGCCACGATCCGGTCATAGAGCCGGGCGCGCAGCGCATGCTGGACCGTGGCCGCGCAGCGGTTGGCCTGCACGGTGCGCCAGTGGTCCAGGAAGGCGCGCAAGAGCACCATGGCGGCGGCGCATAGCGCGGGCGCGATCCAGTCCTGCCAGGCGGCGCCATCGAACACCCGGGCCAGCAATTGGCCCAGGAACACGTAGCGGGCGATGCCGGCCGCCAACGCCAGCAGTCCCAGGAAAATGCCGCCCGCCATGCCGGCGCGCAAACCCGCCGTCAACTGCCATAGGCGCGAATCGAAATACATAGCAAACTCCTTTCAGTGTTTGCATGGTCACTGATCCCGCGCCCTGGCGAAAGCGATAGTTTTTCAATCATGGGTTGAGCTAGACTTGACCCATGGCCGATCTCCCCAACCATACCCCACCCCTGGCGGCCCTGCGCGCCTTCGAGGCCGTCGCCCGTCTGGGCAGCCTGAGCCGCGCCGCCGCCGAGCTACATGTCACCAAGAGCGCCGTGAGCCATCAGTTGCGCGCGCTGGAGGCCGATCTGGGCGTTGCGCTGCTGCGCCGAGGGGGGACGGTGCGCCGCGCCGAAACCACTGCGGCGGGCGCCGACCTGCTGGCTTCCGTGCAACAGGCCTTGACCCTGCTGGAGACCGCCTGCCGCAACGTGCGGGCTTCCGCCCGGGGCAAACGGCGCAATACCCTGAACGTTTCCGCCAATCCCTCGCTGGCCGCCATGTGGCTGGCGCCCCGTATCGGACGTTTCATCGAGCTGCATCCCGGCATCGACATCCAGGTGTATCTGCATGCCAGCCAGGACCCGGCCTGGAAAAGCCAGGACATCGACCTGGCATTCCTGCACGTGCGCGCCATGGGGCCGCACATTGCCGAACCTGGCGACATTCCGCTCATGACCGAGACAGTGGTGCCCGTCTGCAGCCCCACGCTGGTGGATCCAGCCGAGCGTGGCGACCCCAGCGTCTTTCTGCGCCACCGCTGGCTGGAGGAAAAGCACGTGGACAGCCCCGAAACCGACTGGCGGACCTGGAGTCCAAGGTTGGGCCTGGCCGATACCGACTGGCAGGAACCCATGGTTCTGAGCGGGCTGAGCACGGTTGCCGCCGCGGCTGCCGCCGGAGTCGGCATCGCGCTGGGGCGCGCGCCGCTCATCGACGAGGAACTGGCCAGCGGCCGGCTGGTGCCCCTGGTGCCGCAGTTGCGCATGCCCGGTTCCTGGGGCTACGTCATGCGCATCCAGGCCAACCGCCCGATGGACGCCGCCTTGCCGACGCTGGTGGAATTCCTGGCCGAAGAGGGGCGTAGCACCGGCGCGTGGCAGCACCAGGCCGAAGCGGCGCGCTGAGGCCGCTGACCAGGCTGACGGCTCAGTCGGAGCCGCCGCGGCCGCGCGGCGGTGAACTGATGGTGACCGCCGAAGTGACGATCAGCTCCATCAGGATGTTGCGGGCCAGATTCTCGGCATAGTCATTGCGCGCTTCCGCCGTGGCGATGGCGCGTTCCACCGAGCCCTCCACGATGGCGTTGATCTGCTGGATGTGCAGCTCGCAGATCTGGATCAGGTCCGGATGGCGCTTCTGATGGAAGTACAGGAAGCGGCGGGCCAGCGTCTGCAGCATGGCGTGGAACTCGGCCGCGTAGCTGTTGCGCGAGGCGGCGCCGATCTGGCTGGTCAGGGAAAAATGCAGGCGCATGTACATGCGCATGTCGTTCACGGCTTTCAGGTCTTCGAGCTCACGGGCCAGCCGCGCCAGTTCGGCGCGCTCGGCGTCGTCGGCCCACTGCGCCGCCTGGGCCACGATCAGCCGCTCGATCTCGCGCCGCGCCTGGATGATCTTCAACTGCCCTTGGTAGTCGATCTCGGAAATGAAAATGCCCTGGCGCGGCGCGATTTCCACCAGGCGCTGGAATGCCAGCTTCTGCAGCGCGTCGCGCACCGGCGAGCGGCCGATGCCGACGCGCTCGCTCAGGGTGGTTTCCGACCACTGGCTCCCCGGCGGCAGTTCGCCGGTGACGATCATTTCCTCCAGGGCGCAATAGGCCTTTTCGGTTTGACTGACAGCCGTGCGGCCAAAGAGGGGCGAGGGTTGGGTCATGGAGTCGGAAGCACGCGTTGTTGGAGTTCGCGTTTTAACACTTTGCCGGTGCTGTTTTTTGGCAGTTCATCCAGAAAGACGTAGCGCTTGGGCCGCTTGAAGCGCGCGATGGACGCCAGGCACAGGCGGTCCAGCTCCTGGTCCGAGACCTGGGCGCCCGGCTTCAGCACCACAAAGGCCAGTACCGATTCGCCCCATTCCGGATCCGGGCTGCCGACCACCGATACCTCCTGCACGGCTTCGTGGCGCATCAGCGTCTCTTCCACTTCGCGCGGATAGATGTTGGTTCCGCCGCTGATAATGACGTCCTTGGACCGGTCTTTCAGGTGCAGCAGCCCGCGTTCATCCAGGATGCCGATGTCCCCCGTGCGCAGCCAGCCATCCACCAGGGTGTCGGCGCTGGCGCGTGGATTGTTCCAATAGCCCTGCATGACGGTCGGTCCGCTGACGGCGACTTCGCCCAGTTCGCCTGGAGCCACCTTATGGCCGGCGGCGTTGCGCAGTTCCACCTCCATGGACGACTGCACATAGCCAACCGAGCCCAGCAGCGCGTCGTCGTTGCGGGCCACGGCGGCACCCACCTGGGCCGCGGACAGCGCAGAGATAGACATGGGGCTTTCCCCTTGTCCGTAGATCTGTGCCACGCGAGCGCCAAAGCAGGTCACGGCGTCCTTGATGTCTTCGACGTAGAACGGCGCGCCGCCCACGATCAGCGTGCGCAGACCGGGCGGCGGGCCGCCTGCCTGGCGGGCGTGGCGCACCATGCGCTGCACGATGGTGGGCGAGGCGAACAGGCTGACGTTGCGGTAGTGCGCCAGCAGCCCGGACAGCTCGTCCTCGTCCAGGCCGCCGCTGTCGGGGACGACTTGCAAGGCGCCATGCAGCCAGTACGGAATGCTGTAGAGACCGCCGCCATGCGACAGCGGCGCCACGTGCACCATGGTGTCGCCGGGCTGCACCGACTGCACATCGGCGTAGAAGTTAAGGCACATGCCGACCAGGTTGGCATGACTGAGCATCACGCCCTTGGGCTTGCCGGTAGTGCCGCTGGTATAGAACAGCCAGGCCAGTTCCTGCGACGGCCGCGTTTCCAGCGCCCGTGGCGGGCCCATGGCGCCCGCCGCGTAATCCGCGGATTCCACGTCGATTACGCGCGTTGCTTCGAGACCGCGGGCGACGGGAGCCAGCGCTTGCAGCAGCTCGCCTTGGGACAGGCACAGGCGCGCATCGCAGTCGCGCAGTATGTATTCGAGTTCGTTGGGATGCAGCTTGGCATTGACGGGCACGGCGCACAGGCCGGCGTGCCAGATGGCCAGCATCGATTCGATGTAGCTGGGATGGTTGCGCAACGCCAGCATGACACGCTGGCCGGGCGTAAGGCCCAGCGGGCCGCGCAGCCAGCCGGCCAGCGCCTGCACGCGAGCCTGGAGCTGGGCGTAGCTGAGGGAATCACGGGTACCGGCGGCCAGCGCGGGCTGGTCGGCGTAGGTGGCGGCGCTGCGGTGAAAGAGAGAGCTGAGATGCATGGCGGTCTCTGGATTGATGGGGAACGCGGGTCAGCGGCCAAGCAGGGTGATGCACGTCACCGCCTCTTCCACGCCATTGAAGCCGCCGCCGTTTTCGGCAATGGCGAAGCGCGCGCCTTCGACCTGGCGGGCGCCGGCCTCGCCGCGCAGCTGGATCACCATTTCATGGACTTGCGCCAGGCCGGTTGCGCCAATGGGGTGGCCGCGCGACAGCAGGCCCCCCGACACGTTGATGGGAATGCGGCCGCCCAGGCTGGTGGCGCCGGATTCGGCCATCGGCCCGCCTTCGCCGAATGCGCAGAAGCCCAAGGCCTCCGTCTGCTGGATTTCGGCGAACGCGGTAGCGTCATGGACTTCCGCCAGCGACATGTCCTGCGGGCCGACGCCGGCGCGCTCGTAGGCTTCGAGCGCGGCCAGGTGGCACAGGTGCTGATCGTAGCGGTCAGCCGGGCGATCCGTGGCTGTGCGCAGCACGCTGGCATGCAGGCGCACGGCGCGGGCACGCCGCAGGCGTTTCAAGCCCTGGGCGTTGCACACGATGGCGGCCGCGGCGCCGTCGCTGATGGGGGCGCACATGGGCAGCGTCAGCGGCCAGGACACGGGCCGCGCGGCAAGGGCCTCTTCGATCGTCATCGGGTACTGGAACTGGGCCAGCGGGTTGCGGGTGGAATGCATGTGGTTCTTTGCGGCCACCGCGGCAAGCTGGCGCTGAGTGGTGCCGAAGGTCTTCATGTGCAGCCGCGCCAGGCTCGCGTAGATGTCCATGAACACGCTGCGCTTGCCCGGCTCCTCGAACCCGGGCGGCGGCGTCACGTCGGGCGCCAGCGCCAGCAGGCGGGACATCTGCGCCGGCGCGTCATGCACGTCCCAGGCGCCGTCGAACACGGCGAAGCTCTTGGCCTTGTCTTCGGAATACAGCTTGTCCACGCCGACGGCCAGGCAGATGTCGCCCGCGCCCGAGGCCACGTACAGGTGCGCGGCGTTCAGCGCGGTGCTGGAGCTGGCGCAGGCGTTTTCCACGTTGATGACGGGTATGCCGGCGATGCCCATGGCCTTGAGCGCCACTTGGCCTGCCACCATGTATTGGCCCTCGATGGAACCCTGGCCGGCGGTGGCGAAGTAGGCCGCCTGCAGGTCGGGGGCATCGCAGCCCGCATCGGCCAATGCCTGGGTGACCGCATCGCTGACCAGATCCTTGACGCTCCTGGACGGCTGTTTATCGAAGCGGGTGATGCCCACGCCCGCGATGTAGGTGGTGTCGTTGCTCATGCTTGGATGCCCGTGGTGAGGATGGATTCGATGATGTGGCGGTCGGCCTCGACGTCCGCGGCCGATCCGCTCCAGGCGATTTCGCCGTGGTCCAGCACGTACTGGCGGTGCGCCAGCCGCGCCGGCACCTTGAGGTTTTGTTCGACCAGCACGATGCCGGTGCCCTGACGGTGGACCTCTGCGAATACCTCGATCAGTTCGTTGACGATGCGCGGCGCAAGGCCCTCCGTCGGCTCGTCCAGCAGCAGGACGCGCGGATTGCCGAGCAGGGCGCGCGCGATCGACAGCATCTGCTGTTCGCCGCCGGACAATTGGTCGCCATGAAAACCGATGCGTTCGCCCAGCCGCGGGAAGACTTGCAGCACCCGCTCCTGCGTCCAGTAGCCTGGTTGGTGCGCGAGCGCGCCCATGCGCAGGTTTTCCCGCACGGTCAGGTTGGGGAAGATGCGGCGTGTGTCGGGCACCAGCGCGATGCCGCCGCGGCTGATCTGTTCGACGGCGCGGCGCGTGGCGTCCTGGCCCGCAAGCAGGCGGCTGCCCGAGGACAGGGGCAACAGCCCGATCAGCGTCTTGAGCACGGTGGACTTGCCTGCGCCATTGCGCCCCACGATGGCGACGATTTCGTCCTGGGCGGCGCGCAGGCCGATGTTCTTGAGCGCCAGCGCCTGGCCGTAGTGGACGCTGGCATGCTGCAGTTCGATCATGCCGCCACCTCTTCGCCCAGGTAGACCGCGCGCACGGTGGCGTCGTCGCGGATCGCGGCCGGCGATCCCTCGGCCACCTTGCGGCCGTTGGACAGCACCACGATGTGTTCCGATAGCGTCATGATCACGTCCATGTTGTGTTCTATGAGCAGCACCGTCCGGCCGGTGGCGGCATGCCGGATGAGGCGGGTGGCGGCGGCGATTTCGTGGTGGCCGACGCCGGCCAGGGGCTCGTCCAGCAGCAGGATGCGCGGGTTCGGCAGCAGGGTCAGGCCCAGTTCCAGTGCGCGTTGCAAGCCATACGACAAAGTACCCGCCACGGTGTTGCGCCAAGCCGCCAGATCGGTCAGTTCGAGCATGGCGTCGATGGTGGATGCCAGGCGGCGGTCATAGCGCGGCGCAAGCCAGAAGGGCAGCAGGTGAGAGTGGCTGATCTGCGCGGCGATGCGCAGGTTCTCCAGCACCGTCATCTCGGGGAAGATCTTGGTGATCTGGAAGCTGCGGCCGATGCCGTGCCTGGCGCGTTCATAGGCACGCAGGCGCGAGATGTCGGTGCCGTGGCACCGAATGCGCCCTCCGTGGCCGGGAAGGTTGCCGGACAGCACGTTGAGCAGGGTTGTCTTGCCAGCGCCGTTGGGGCCGATCAGCCCGTAGACGCGGCCAGTCTCGAAGGCGTAGCTGAAGTCCTCGATGGCGCGCAGCGCGCCGAAGGTCACGCTGACCTGTTCGCATTGCAGGGCGACGTTGCTCATGAGGGGCTCCCTTCGCGCGGGGTCAGCGGCACGCCGGGCGTGGGCGGACTGGCAGGCGCGGGCACCGCGGGACGCTTGCGATTCCAGCGGGCCTGCAGGGCGCCCAGCACTCCTTGCGGGAAATACAGCGTGGCCAGGATGAAGACCAGCCCCAGGATGCCGTACCAATAGGGCGTCCAGCCGCTGAGCCATTCCTTCAGGGCTTCAAAGAGCAGTACACCCGCCACCGGCCCCCATAGCGTGCCGGCGCCGCCCAGCAAGGTCATGATGATGACGTCGCCGGACGTGGTCCAGTGCAACATCTGGGGGTTCATGTACATCAGCATCGCGGCCAGCAGCCCGCCCGCCAGGCCGCCGACGGCGCCGGACACCAGGAAGGTAATCTGCTTGAGGCGTTGCACGTTGTAGCCCAGTTGGGCCGCCCGGATTTCGTTCTGGCGCACGCCTGCCACCGCGCGGCCGAAGGGCGATGCGCGCAGCATGGCCATCAGCGCCATCACCAGTGCAAACACGGCGGCGACATACCAATAGAAGTTCACGGTGTCGAAGAAGTCGATGCCGGCGAGTTCCGGCCGGCCGATGCCGGGCAGGCCGTCCGCGCCGCCGGTCCATTCACGCAGCTTGCTGTCGGCCAGGATGTACATGAGCTGCGAAAGCGCCAGCGTGACCAGCGCGAAAAAGATTCCCGAGACCCGCAGCGCGAAAACGCTGAAGATCCAGGCGCAGGCCGCACCGGCCAGGATAGCGAGCGCCAGGCCGGCCTCGAACGGCAGGCCGTAGCGCTGCGTGGCCAGCGCCAGCGCATAGCCGCCCGTGCCGAGGAAGGCCGCATGGCCGAAGGACACCATGCCTAGCAGCCCGAACACCAGGTCGAAGCCCACGGCGAATATCGACCACACCATGATCAGGATGCTCAGGTTCAACAGGAAATCGTTTTGCGTGCAGAAGGGCACCGCGATCACCGCGGCGGCCACGCCGGCCGCCATGGCGGCATCTTGGCGGGAAGTCGTCATGCCAGCCTCGCTTGACGGGAGAACAGTCCTTGGGGACGGGTGAGCAGGGTGGCGATCAGCATGGCGAACGTCAGGATGTCCACCCAGCTGGGCATGAAGGTGTAGCCCACCGCGCGGACCATGCCGATCAGCAGCGATGCGGCGACCACGCCGCGTATATTGCCCAGCCCGCCCAGGATCACGACGATGAAGCAGTCGATGATGGTGTTGGTGGCCATTCCCAGTTCAATGGGGAACAGCGGGGCGGAGATGGCGCCCGCCAGTCCGGCCAGCGCCGCGCCCACGCCGAATACGGCGCTGCGGATGGTGGCGGCGGGCAGCCCCAGGATGCGCACCATTTCGCCGTCGCTGCTGGCGGCGCGCACCAGCATGCCGAAGGTGCTTTTCTCCAGCACGAAGAACAGCGCGGCCGATACCAGCAGGCCGAAGGCGATGACGAACAGGCGGTAGACAGGAATGGTGCTGCCGGCCAGGTCGACCGTGCCCGACAGCAGCGCCGGCATCGGCGTTTCCTGGTACCCCAGGCCCCAGACGAACTTCACGGCTTCGCTGATGACCAGGATGAAGCCGAAAGTCAGGATCAGCTGGTAGAAATGCGGGCGGCTGTACAGCGGTCGCAGCGCCAGCCGTTCGATGGCCAGGCCGGCGAGTCCGACGCCCGCCGTTGCGACGATCAGGCCGGCGATGAATGAACCTGTGCGCAGCTGGATGTCGAAGGCCAGGTAGGCGCCCAGCATGTACAGGGCGCCATGGGCGAAGTTGATGACGCCCAGCATGCCGAAGATTAGCGTAAGGCCGGACGCCAGCAGGAACAGCAGCATTCCCAGGCTCAGGCCGATGATCACGGTGGACATGGCAGAAATCCGTCAGGCGGCGCGAGCGCGCCGGGGGCGCCGGTCCGCTGGACCGGCGAGGACATGGCGCGACGGGCTCAGCCCGCGCAGGGTTCGAATACCTGTTCCGGCGGAAACACCTTGACGATGTCCATGACGTAGGCCGGTTGCGGCGGCTTGCCCGTATCGACCACGCCCCACAGGCCGTTCTGCATGGCCTGGTGGTCGCAGGCGCGCATGCTTTTCTTGCCTTCCACGGAGTTGTCTCGCACGCTGGCCGCAAATGCCTCGACCCACTTTTCCTTGTCCCAGGTGCCGGTCTGGTCCACCACGTCCAGCCACCAGCTCATGCCGTCATAGGCTTCGCCCGCGGCGGCCGAGGGGAACTCGTTGTACTTCTTGCGGAACGCCGCGACGAAGGCCTTGTTGGCTTCGTTTTCGACCGTGAAGTGATATCTCACGCCCGATTGCACGCCGACCGCGGTGGGCCCGACGCCGGCGGCCATGGTCTCGTCGGCGATGACCGGGCCGAAGATCTTGCGCGTCTTGCCCAGTTCTATCTGGCCGGCCTGCTTGACCATCGTGACCGCGTCCGAACCCGTCATGAACAGCGCCACGCCATCAGCATTGGAACGCGCAATCTTGTCGGCGATGGATGAATAGTCGCGATTGCCCAGTGGCGGGAAGTCCGCGCCCACGATCTCGATGCCGGCCTTCTCGGCTTCGCGGCGGTACCAGTCCCAGCTGTCGCGCGTGGCCTGGTAGTCGGCCGTCACGCCGTAGACCCGCTTGAGTTTCTGCTCCTTGGAGTAGGCCAGCGCCATGCGCTGCTCCATGCCTAGCGTGTTGGAGGTGCGGAAGGTGTAGCGCGAACCGCCAGGCGCCGTGATCTTGTCGTCGGCCGACATGGTGACCAGATGGGGGATCTTGCGCTGCTTGGCAATGTTCATGATGGCCAGCGTGCTGGCCGAGCTGACCGCGCCGAAGATCATCTGCGACCCGTCCGAGATCAGGCGGGTGGTTTTCTGCACCGCTGGCTGCGGCTTGGTCTCATCGTCTTCCCAGGTGACCTGGATGGGCTTGCCCAGCACTTTGCCGCCGCGCTGTTCGATGGCGATGGTGACGCCCTTGCGCATGTCTTCGCCAAAGATGCCGTAAGTGCCCGACAGCGACACCACGCCGCCGATCTTGAACGTGTCGGGATCGGCGGCGCGCGCGCCTGTCGTGAACAGGGCGCACAACGCCAGCGCGCCGTAGGCGGCGGGTCTCCATGTCTTCATTATTTGTCTCCACGTATTTTTCATTATGGCTCGTAATGTTTTACGTAGCGCGGTTGAAATACTACGTTTGAGACTGTGATGTGAAAAATTGGGGTATACCCGGGGCGGACGGGCGAAGAAAGCCGCCCCAGGGCCACGCGGGCGCCTGGGGCGGTTTTCGGAAAGGGACGGCTGGCCGAGGCGCGCATGGCGCCTTGCGGCTGGCGCTCAGCGCTGACGCGCCTGGGTCTGATTCAGCGCCGACTGCACCATGCTTTCGACCAGCGGGATGACGCGGCCGGCCAGTTCGGGGCGGTAGGCGTAGGGATGTGTCTCGTCCATGTAGGTGGACTGGCACATTTCCAGCTGGATGGCGTGCACGTTGTCTGCCGGATTGCCGTAATGGCGCGTGATATAGCCGCCCTTGAAGCGGCCGTTCACGGCCCAGGTGTAGGCGGCGTTGCCGGACAACCGGCTTTCGACGGCCGCCAGGATGTCTGGCGCGCAGGCCGCGCCGTCGGCGGTGCCGATGTTCAGGTCGGGCAGCTTGCCCTCGAACAGGCGCGGCAGCACGCTCGCAATCGAGTGCGCTTCCCACAGAAGCACGGTCCCGTGCTCGGCCTTGATGCGGTCGATTTCCTCGCACAGCTTTGCGTGGTAGGGCTTCCAGTAGGCCTGCAGCCGGTGTTCGCGTTCGGCGTCGGTCAGGACGGCCTCGTTGCGGTAGAGGGGGTCGCCACGGAAGGTGTGGGTGGGACACAGGCCGGTTTTGGTCTGGCCGGGATACAGGCTTTCATCGTTGGGCGGGCGGTTCAGGTCCACCACGTAGCGCGAATAGCGCGCCCCGATGACGGAAGCGCCGAGCGTCTCGGCGAACTTGTACAACGTGTCCAGGTGCCAGTCGGTGTCGCCCGATTGCAGGCCCAGCGGCGTCATCTGCGCGCGTTGCGAATCGGGGATCATGCTGCCCAGATGGGGGATGGAGATCAGCAGCGGGGCCGTGCCGCGGCTGAATTGATAGATGTCGCTCAAGTAAAACTCCGGGGGAAATGGCGGGGCGCAGGCAAGGGTGCCTGGCAGCGTCCCTGGGTATCCGGTATTGCGCCTTGCGGGGCAATGCCGGCAATCATAGTGGATCAGGCGCCTGTCCATGGCCGCCGCGGTGCGTCGACGGCCCAGGGCGCGCCGCGGCTCCAGGCGCTCGCGAGGCTGTCGATCAGCACGCGCACCTTGGGCGCCAGGTGGCGCCGGTGCGGATAGACCGCACAGACCGGCGCTCCGGGAGGCGCCACCGATTCCAGCACCGGCGCGAGCCTGCCTGCGCGCAAGTCTTCCCCGACCAGAAAAGCGCCCAGTTGGGCGATGCCTTCGCCCGCCAGCGCGGCGTCGCGCAGGGCCTCGGTATTGCCCAGGCGCAGGCGTCCGGCGACGTGTACGCCGCGTTCCTGACCGTTGACCGCAAAGCGCCACGGCACCAGCGCGCCAGCGTGGGTGTAGGCCATGGTCTGGTGGCGGGCCAGATCGTCCGGGCTGGCGGGAGCGCCATGGCGCTCAAGGTAGCCAGGCGAGGCGCACGTGATCAGGCGGTGCGGCGCCAGCACTTTTCGCACCAGCCGGCTATCGGTTTCGCCGCCGATGCGGATGGCGACATCCACGCCGTCGCGCACCAGGTCGATATAGTCGTCCGAGAAGCTGACGTCCGCCTCGACCTCGGGCCATTCGCGCAGGTAGTCGCGCAACAGCGGCATGATGTGCAGCCGTCCCAGCGAAACGGGCAGGTCGATGCGCAACCGTCCCCGCGGCGCCAGCTTGCGGCTGGCCATTGCGTCGGTGGCGTTGTCCACCTCGGACAGGATGCGTTGCGCGTGGTCATAGAAAACACGGCCCTCATCGCTCAGGCTGACGCTGCGGGTACTGCGATGGAGCAGCCGCGCGCCCAGGCCTTGCTCCAGGCGCGCGATGCACTTGCCTGTCGCCGAGCGCGACAGGCCCAGCTTTTCGGCCGCGGCGGTAAAGCTCTGGGTGTCGGCCACGCGCACGAACGCGAGCAGGTCGCCGATATGGTCCAAGCGGGCCATCGGAGAGGGTGAATTGCGCACGATTCGTCCCTACTGTTTATTGAACGTCCTACTTTATCAGCGAATTGGAAACAGTAGACTGCCTAGGGGTCGGCTCGGCATGAGCTCTTATCAGGACCCTACACAATGACCCGCAGTTGCCCTGCGCCAGAAAGCGCCATCCCTGACTCTCCCAGCAACCAGCCGGCGGCCTGGCGCGCGTGGCTTAGCGTCATTGCCGTCGGCATGGCGACTTTCTGCGTGGTCACGACCGAAATGCTGCCGGTGGGGCTGTTCGTTCCCATCACTGGCGCGCTCGAGGTGTCGGTGGGGATGGGCGGTTTCATGCTGTTTGTGCCCGCGATGCTGGCGGCGCTATTCGCCCCGCTTGTGGTCCTGGGCGCCAAAGGGGCCGACCGCCGCGTCATTCTCTGCGGTTTGCTGGCGCTATTGGTCTGCGCCAACGCAGCCAGCGCGTGGGCCCCCAGCATGCCGTGGTTCCTGGCGGCGCGGGTGTTGGTGGGCTTTTGCATCGGCGGCGTCTGGGCGATCGCGGGCGGGCTGGCGAACAGGCTGGTCGGCCCGAGCGCCGTGGGACTGGCCACGTCCATCATTTTCGGCGGCGTCGCGGTGGCGTCGGTACTGGGGGTTCCGCTGGGCGCCTTCCTTGGCGAACTGGCCGGCTGGCGCGCGGCTTTCGGCGCGATGGCCGCATTGTGCGCCGCGGTGCTGTTGCTGAATCTGCTGGGCCTGCCGGCCTTGCCCGCGGCGCGCTCGCTGCAGCCACGCCAGCTGGCGTCGCAACTGGCCAATCCGGGCTTGAGGCGCGGCCTGCTCATCACACTGTTCCTGGTTGCCGGCCATTTCATGGCCTATACCTTCGTCCGTCCGCTGCTGCAAATCCATGCGGCCTTCGGAGAGGGCTGGATCGGACCGCTGCTCTTTGCCTACGGCGCAGCGGGCGTGGCCGGCAATTTCCTGGGCGGCGCCGCAGCCGCCCGACGCCCCGCGGCGACCTTGCTCGTGATCGCTGCCAGCTTGCTGTCGATCCTGCTATTGCTGAGCGGGCTGGGGCAATTGCGCCCGGCGGCCGCGGTCTTGCTGCTGCTGTGGGGGCTGGCGTATGGCGCCGTGTCCGTTTCGTTGCAGACCTGGATGATGAAGGCGGCGCCGGATGCCGTGGAAGCCGCAACCTCGCTTTTCGTCGCGGTGTTCAACCTGGGGATTGCCGCGGGTTCGCTGCTGGGCGTGCCCAGCGTGGACGCTCTGGGACTGCGGGTCAACCTGTGGTTGGCGGCGGCCTGCATGCTGTGGCCGGCGACGCTGCTGGCGCGCCAAGGGTGGGGCGAATTGCGTCGCCCCTACGCCCGGAAAGCGCGCAACAGCGTGTCCACGCCGTAGCGGCAGGTGGCCAGGTCTTCGTCGTCCGGGCCATCGGCCCGGCCGCCTGTCAAGCGCGCGTGCGAGGCAATGCCATTGATCAGGTTGCCCAGGGTGCGCGCGGCCAGCCGCGGATCGTCGATGCGGAGTTCGCCGCGTTCGCAGGCCTGCTTCAGGCATTGCTCCAGCGGCGCGTGGAGTTGCATGGCTACCGCCAGCCGCAATGATTCGGCCAGTTGTGGCAGGCGATGCGATTCCGAGACGATCAGGCGGTACAGTGCGACCGATTTGGGCTGCAGCGCATAGCTCAGCAGCCGTCGCGCCAGTTCGTGCAGGGCCGGGCCGACGGGCTGATCCAGCAAGGCCGGCGGAAACACGGCTGCGCGCATGCTGTTCAGTTCGTGTTCGAGCACGGCGACGAGCAAGCCTTCCTTGCTGCCGAACAACTGATAGGCGGTGGCCGCCGAGCCGCCCGCCTGGCGCACGATGCGCTGGATGGACGTCTGCGCGTAGCCGTGCTCCAGCAAGGATTGCGTGGCGGCTTCCAGCAGCCGTTCCCGGCGCGCTTCGCCCCGGCTGGTCAGCGCGCGCGGCGCCGTATCGTTTTGAATCGAGTTCATTTCGCCCCCTTGTCGCGGCATGGCCCTGGCGTTTCGCCCGGCCATGATTCTGGCTGAAGTTGTGTAATGTATAGTACATTACACAACTGCTACATCATCCGAGCCGCCGTGACGCGCCGCGCCGCGCACCGCGCAATTCGCTATGACTGACGACCTGGTTCAATTGGGAAAGCTGGTCAGCCTGGGGCTGGCCTTGATGCTGCCGCTGGCCAATCCGCTGACCTCCATGACCTTGCTGCTGTCGCTGGGCCAGCAGATCCCCTACAAAGAGCGCGAGCGCCAGGTCAAGCAGGCGGCCTTCTATGTCGTCGGCATCATGGTGGTGACCTACTATGCCGGCGCCTGGATCATGCACACCTTCGGCATTTCGATTCCGGGGCTGCGCATTGCCGGTGGGCTGATCGTGGCCAGCATCGGCTTCAGCATGGTGTTTCCCTCCGCGCCGTCAACCGCCGCCGAAGCCGACGTGGCGGACGCGCAGGCCAATCGGCAGACGCCCAACATCGCTTTCGTGCCACTGGCGATGCCGGGTACGGCGGGGCCGGGCACGATTGCCATGATCATCAGCGGCGCGGCCACGCTTGACGCCTCGGTGACGCAGGCCTATTCCCAGTGGGTGCTCGCGGTGACGCCCATCGTGGTGTTTTCCCTGCTGGGTCTGCTGTTCTGGATATGTCTGCGCTCGGCCGGGCGCATCGTGGCCGTGATCGGCCAGGGCGGGGTGGAGGCCATCTCCCGCATCATGGGCTTTCTGCTGGTCTGCATGGCGGTGCAGTTCGTGATCAACGGCGTCCTGGAAATCGTGCAGCAGCATGGCGGCATGTAATCCTGCCCGGCGCGGCTGGCGGACGATCGCCTGGCGCATCGCGTTAAGCCTGCTGCTCATCCTGTCCGCGGCGTGGGGCTGCCTGGCGTTTGCCTATCGCGTGCCGGGCGGAGCGTTCCTCCAAGGGGCGGCCGCACTGGCCTGGGCCGCGCTGTGCTTATATTTGGCCGTGGTGCTGTGGCGCGGGCGTACCCGGCGCGCCATCGGGACCTGGCTGATCGGCATGGCCGCGCTGTGTATTTGGTGGCAGACCCTGGCGCCGTCCAATGACCGCATCTGGGCGGACGACGTGGCGCGCACGCTGCGCGGTAGCGTATCCGGGTCCATCGTCACGTTGGACAGCGTGCGCAATTTCGATTGGCAGGCCGATACGGACACGCGCTACACGCCCCGCTGGGAAGTCCAGCAGTACAACCTTAACGAGCTGGCCACGGTGGACATGGTGCTGTCGTACTGGGGCAGCCCGGCCATCGCCCATACGCTGGTCTCGTTTGGCTTCACGGACGGCCGCCAGGTTGTGTTCTCGGTCGAGATCCGCAAGGAGCGCGGCGAGCAGTTTTCCGAGATCGGCGGCTTCTTCAAGCAGTTCGAGCTGAGCGTGATCGCGGCGCAGGAGCGCGACATACTTTACGTGCGAGCCGGACCGCGCGACGAGCGCGTGTACCGCTACGCCGTCGACATGCCGGTGCCTGCCATGCGCGAATTGTTCTTGTCCTATGTGCGCACCGCGAATGAACTGGCCGACGAGCCGCGCTTCTATCACACGGTAACCGCCAATTGCACGACGCTGGTCTACCGCATGGTGCGCGCCATCGTGCCGGGCCTGCCCATGGACTACCGCATTCTCCTGTCCGGCTATTTGCCGGAGTATCTCTACGAGCAAGGCGGGCTGGACACCAGCAAGCCTCTTTCCACGCTGCGTGAGCAGGCCTATATCGGCAAGCCCGCCTTGCCCGGGTCGGATCCTGTTGCGTTTTCGCGGGCCATCCGCTTGCCGGAGTCGGCGGGAACCCCGCCATGAACGGCCTCTGGCAAGCGGGCGCAAAAGCCTGCGCGATCCTGGGGCTGGCCGTGTGCGCGGGCTGCGCGGGCGTCAAGGTGTCTTCCGTCAGCACGCAGGACTACATTGCCCAGCGCCGCGGCGACGTGCTCACCACCGGGCGGCTCAGCGCCTCCGCGCGCGAGTCCATGGCCGTGCTGGGCTTGAACGCGCAGGACTGCCGCAAGGACCGAGACGCCTGCACCCGCTCGCTGGCCACCATGGAGGGCCTGGACAGCGAACGGCGCCTGGCCACCTTGTCCGAGGTCTGGCTGATGGAGGCGCTGGCGACGGAAAAGCAGCGTCCCGCCAGTCAGGACGAGCAGGACCAGTTGCTGGATGCCTATCTGCAGACCGCGCGGGCCGCCTATGCCTATCTGTTTTTCACGCCGCGTTCCCCCAGCGACCGCGCCTTCGAGGATCGCCAGACCCAGGTGCGGGATTACTACAACTATGCGGTGCAGCAGGCCGTCACTCGCCTGTTCGAGCAGCATCGCGGCCGCCCGCCGGCGCCTGGAGCCAGGATGGCGGCGGGGCCGTGGCAGGTGCTGGGCGAGATGTCGGACGTCAAGTTGCCTGGCGGCAAGCAGTTCCCGCACGAGCTGGTGCCGGCGTCGACCCTGACGTTCCAGGGCCTGCGCAGCATGTACCGGCGCGACGGTTTCGGCGCCGAGCTGGTGGCGGTGACGGCACGCCGCGTGAACGATGCCGACACCTTCAAGACGCCCTATAGCGAAACGCCATTTCCCGCCGTGACGGTCATCATGGGCTTTCCCGGCGCCACGCTGGAACAGGTCATGGCCACGCGCGAAGCGACCCTCGCTGCCTACGACCCTTATAAGCGGGATACGGTGGCATTGGCTGGCACGACGGTGCCCCTGGCCGCCAACTTCACCTCCGGCTACGGGCTGTGGCTGGCACGGTCGGGCTTCGCCACGCAGGCGTTGCGCAACGTGCTGGGCAAGGAAGAGGGCATCGAGGCGCCGCACGTCTACCTGTTGCAGCCCTACGATCCGGACCGCCGCACCATCATCATGCTGCACGGTCTGGCGAGCAGTCCCGAGGCGTGGATCAACGTCGCCAATGAGGTGCTGGGCGACGAAACCCTGCGCCAGCACTATCAGATCTGGCAGGTCTATTACCCGACCAATACGCCCCTGGCGCTGAACAACCGGGCCATCCGCGACGCGTTGAGCCAGACGATCGAACATTTCGATCCCACGGGTGCGGCGCAGGCGTCGCGCGACATGGTGATCATCGGGCACAGCATGGGCGGCGTGTTGAGCCGGCTGCTGGTGTCCTCGTCCGGCACCGTGCTGTGGGACGCGCTGCGCGACCATGCCAATCTCGACGAAGCGCGGCTCGCCCAGGCGCACGCCGAGTTCGATCCGGTGCTGAGCTTCGATGCCTTTCCCGGCATTACGCGGGCGGTGTTCATCGCGGCTCCGCACCGGGGCACGCCTTTTGCCGAGAACACTTTGTCGCGCTGGCTGTCCAACTTGATCACGCTGCCTGCCACGGTAGTCAGGCAGTTCGCCAAGCTCAACCGGTTGGCCGACACCGATGGGCCGCCCCGGCCCGAATCCTCGATCCGGGTGCCCAACGGCGTGGACAACCTGAGCGAAAAGGACCGATTCGTGAGATTGACCGCGACCATGCCGATTTCGCCGGCGGTGCGTTACCACAGCATCATTGCGAACAACACGCCCGGCGTGGCGCTGGCAGATTCCGACGACGGCCTCGTCCCGTATCGCAGCGCGCACCTGGACGGCGCCGAATCCGAGAAGATCATCAGTTTCTCGCACAGCGTGCAAGAGACGCCGCAAGCCATCCTGGAACTCAGGCGCATCCTGCGCTTGCAGCTCGAGCAGGGGCCGCGCTGATGCACTGGATCGCAATTGGCCTGGCGGCTATCGGCATTTGCGCATTGGCGGCGGCGCTGCTGCGCCATCCCGGCGTCATCCTCTACGACTGGTTCGTGACGACGCGCTCCAGAAAGCGGTCCGCGTCCCGTGGCCGTGCCGCGGCGCGGGCCGAGCGTCGCGACCCCGCATCCTTGCCCGGATAGTGCGCCAGGCGGGCAGGCAAGGGCAGATAGCCCCAAGCTGGAAGCGGCCAAAAAAAAGCCACCCGATGCACGGATGGCCAAAAGAGGAGACGCCCCGACTCTGCTCAGTTGGGGCAGTCCATGACCTGCTTAGAAGCGATGGCGGATGCCGAAGCCCACCGTGCTCATCTTGTCGCCCTTGATGAAGGCGGCGCCATCAGCGTAGGACGCCAAGGCGTACAGGTTGGTCCGCTTGGACAGATCGTACGTGTAGCCCAGGCTGTACACGTCCATCGCGTACAGGTTCTTGTTGGGGTCGGCACGTTGCCAAGAGGCGAACACATTGCTTGCGCCGCCGATCGGAGCGCTCAGGCCGACCATGTACGAGTTGATGCGCAGGCCGTCCCAGGTGAAGCGGTCGTTGGTGTAGCCCAGGCCGCGGGCGACGCCGCCGGATTGCTGGCGGCCGCCCATCAGGGCGAAGTCCTGGCCGGCGAACACGCCGTCCTCGGAACGGCCGTAGGCCAGCGCCAGCTTGATCACTTCAAAGTCGTACGCGCCGCCGATGATGAACTGCTGCGGCTGAGGCTGGTTCGGCTTGCGGTACTGCACGTCATACGTCAGGGCCACGTTCAGGGGGCCGTTGTCGTACTTCACACCGGCCGTCCATGCGCGGTTGTTTTCCTTGGTCTTGAAGCCGGTGGGGCCTTCGACGTCGTCGGTCGAGAACGAGTAGCCCACGCCGCCCTGGAAGCCGTTCCAGTTCGGGGTCTGGTACATGACCATGTTGTCATAGCGGACGGTGTTGGCCGCGCTGAAGGCCATGCCCATGTTGGCGTTCAGGTAGTCCAGCGAGAACGGATCGATGTTGCGGAAGTACTTGGACGCGATGTTGGTCTGGCGGCCCAATTCCAGCAGACCCCATTCGGTGTGGCTCAGACCGACGGTTGCCTGGCGGCCGAACATGCGGCCTCCTTGCGAGCGGTTGCCGTTGTTGGCCGTAAAGCCGCTTTCCAACGTGAAGACCGCCGACAGGCCGTCGCCCAGATCTTCAACGCCGCGCAGGCCCCAACGCGAGCCATTCTGGATGCCGTCGTTCATGCCGATGCGGGACTGATAGTCGCCGCCATACAGGCCGCGGTTGGAATCGGTGGTGCCGACCTTGCCGCGCTGGTAGGTCATGCCCAGGTCGACCACGCCATAAAGCGTCACCGAGGTTTCTGCGTACGCGGTGCCAGCCATGCCAGCCAGAATGGCGCCAGCAAGCAAAGTTCTTGTTAGTTTCATAATAAATCCCGTTCTATGGCTTGAATCGCCTGCCTTCTGTACCGATGAAGACAGCCCAGACGTAACCTTAGGCATGTGAGCGGGGTGAAATGAAACTGAAAACTACATAATGGTTCGGGATATGGATATTGGGGTCGAATTAAATTATCGGCTCTCTGACGAAAGACTTAACGGCGTTTATTTTGTTACGGAATACACAAAATAAAACCTGCGATTCATTGCTTGTGTACAACGTTGAGAGCGTTTTCTTTTTTTTATCCGGCCCGCGCCACCGCAATTTCCCTTGATATGTATGAAGAAAATGTTGGTGGCCAATTCCGTACATTTGGATAAATTGTGGCGCTGCATCTGTAACGCCGCAGCGGCTTGCCAACGCCGCTTTCACCCGCCGTCCAAGCCCAGGTGCCCGCGCAATGTCCGGTGTTGATATTCGGTCCGGAACAGGCCCCGGCGCTGCAGCACGGGGATGACGTGTTCGACGAAATCGTCGATGCCGCCGGGAAGCGATGGCGGCATCAGGTTGAAGCCGTCGGCGCCTTCGTTCCGGTACCAGTGTTCCATCTTGTCCGCGATCTGTTCGGGCGTCCCCACCATGGTGCAATGACCGCCACCGGCCGCAAGCCGGCCAAGCAGCTGGCGTACTGTGGGCTTTTCGGTTTCGATGATGCGCAGGATGGTGGCATAGCGGCCCTTGGGGCCAGTGAACTCGGACAGGGGCGGCAGGACGGGCACGGGCGCGTCCAGTTCCCAGGCGGAGCAGTCCTGAAGCACGAACATGCCCAGCTGGCGTAGCGACGCGTCGCTGGGCAGCAGGACGTCCAGTTCGCGCTGCTTGGCCCGGGCTTCGGCCTCGGTCGAACCAACGTAGGTGACCAGGCCCGGCATGATGGGCACGAAATCCTCGCGGCCGGCGGCCTGCACGCGGCGCTTGATGTCGCGGTAATAGGCCTGCGCCGCGGGCAGGTCGTAGGCGACTGCGTAGATCGCCTCGGCGCGCCTCGCGGCGAGGTCTCGGCCCTGGTCCGACGCGCCTGCCTGGAACAGCACCGGGCGGCCCTGCGGCGGACGCGGCACGGTCAGGGGGCCGTCGACCAGAAAGTGTTCGCCGTGGTGCGCGATCTTGTGCACGCGCGCAGGCACGCCGTAGTCTCCCGAGCGGTCGATGGCCAAGGCGTCTTTTTCCCAGGAGTCGAACAGCTTGAGCGCGACGTCGACAAATTCTTCGGCGCGCGCGTAGCGCCAGTCGTGCCCGGGCATGGACTCGTAGCCGTGGTTGCGCGCTTCAGCGTCGAACATGGAGGTGACCACATTCCAGCCCATGCGCCCGCCCGAGATGTGGTCCAGCGAAGCCACCATGCGCGCCGCGTGAAAGGGCGTGAAGAAGGTGCTGGAAACCGTGCTGATCAGGCCGATGCGGGACGTGGCGCGCGCGATCGCGGCCATGGCGGTCAACGGTTCCAGGTACCAGCGCGGGCCGTCGCCGATGTTGTCGACCGATTGCCCGTCGGCAAAGAAGATGGCGTCCAGCTTCCCGCGCTCGGCGGTGCGCGCCAGTTCTTCGTAGTAGGCAATGTCGCCCAGCCGTTCGGCGGCGGAATCGGGGTGGCGCCAGGCGGCGCGATGGTGGCCGCAGCCGAAGATGAACAGGTTCAGATGCAGCATGGCGGTTCGGTGCGGGCGGAGGCGGTGAAAGACGCGATAGACATGGTCGGGCTCTACGATTCCAGCGGCGCACAGGCAAACGGACGCCGCTCGCGGGCGAACTTAGCACAAAAGCCGCCGCCGGCGTCCGCGCCGCGCGCGTTGACATTGCCGTGCCGCTCTCCTAATCTTGCGGCAATTCCTGGGGGAGCCCTGCAAGGGCTGAGATTCCGCGTCATCGCGGTAACCCTTTGAACCTGATCCGGGTAATGCCGGCGAAGGGAAGGACATCGCGCAGTCCGCGCGCCCTCCCTAGACTTTCATTCATTTTGCGGCTTGCGCGCCACGCGTGGGCCGCGGCGTTGCGCGTCCGGCTGCCAGCCGGCAGCGGGAGGACCGATTCCATGTTGACCCAATCAACCGCCCTGATGTGGCTGCTGCTGTTCTCGGGGGGCTTCGCCTTGGCCAGCGTGCTGTATACGCGGCGCAAGCGCGGCACGCTGGAGGACTACATCGTCGCCCGCAACAGCCAGGGCGCCTTTGGCACCATCCTGACGCTGATGGCCTCGACGCTGGGCGCCTGGATCCTGTTCTCGCCCGCGCAGGCGGCGACCTGGGGAGGGCTGGCGGCAGTGATCGGCTACGCGTTGGGATCGATGTCGCCGCGCCTGGTCATGATTCCCCTGGGGCGGCGCATGCGCGAACTGATCCCGCATGGGCACACCCTGACGGAGTTCCTGATGGCGCGCTACGGCCGTCCCATGTACGGGCTGGCGCTGTTCATCATGCTGTTTTATCTCTTCATCGCGCTGTCGGCCGAAGTCACGGCGATTGCCAAGCTGGTCACCATGCTGGCGCCCGTGCCGCTGTGGGCCACCGCCGCCATCGTGATGGGCACCACCTTGCTCTACACCACCTACGGCGGGCTGCGCTCGTCAATCTTCACGGACCAGGTGCAGATGATGGTCATCGTGCCGCTGTTGGTGATTCTGTGCGTGGTCGGCTGGCAGGCCGCGGGCGGAGCCATGCCCACCATCGAGGCCCTGCAGGCCAAGGCGCCGCAGTTGCTGGACCTGACCGATCCGGTGGGCATCAAGGCCGGCCTGACCTTTTTCGTTGCCATTCTGTTGACCGGCGTGTTCCACCAGGGCAACTGGCAGCGCATCTACGCCGCGCGCGACGCCCGGTCCATGCGCAACGGATTTCTGCTGGGCGGAGTGCTGGTTGCGCCGTTCATTTTCCTGATGGGGCTGTTCGGCCTGGCTTTCGTCGGCCTCGCGCCCCAGGGCGACAGTTCCATCGCGCTGTTCAGCGTCATCATGCCGCATGCGCCCGCATGGTTCGTGATCGCGCTGATTCCGTTGGGGCTGTCGCTGGTCATGAGCACGGCCGACACGGCGATCAGCGCGGTTTCCAGCATTATCGCGGTCGATCTGCGGCGCCTGATGCCCAACGCCAAGTCCATGACCATGAAGCGTCTGGCGCGCTGGCTGGTGCTGCTGATGGCGATTCCGGTCATGATCGTGGCCTCGCAGGGCTACAGCGTGCTGTACCTGTTCCTGCTGGCCGATCTGCTCTGCTCCGCCGCCGCGTTCCCGGTGTTCTACGGCCTGTTCAGCCGCAAGCACGACGGCCTGACCGCCACCGTTGCCACGATCTCCGGCCTCGCGGCCGGCCTGTTCTTCTTCCCGGCGCCGGGCGATAAGCCCTCGTTCCTGCTGGAGTCCTTCCTGCTGGCCGCGGTGGTGCCTGTCATTACGACGGTGCTGATGCGCTGCCTGCTGCGCGGGCGCAAGGAATTCGATTTCTCGACCTTGAGCGCGGCAGTGCGCAGGCTGGACCAGGATCCGGTTTGAGGGGCTGGCGCCCCGGCTGAGGGCGCCAGCCGCGGAAACGCTAGGCGGCGCGCAGCGCTTTCTTGTCGACCTTGTTGGCGCCGGTATAGGGCAGGGCGTCGAGAATGCTGATGACCGCCGGCACTTTGTAACGGGCCAGGTTGGCTTGGCAGTGCGCGATCAGGCCGGCTTCGTCGACGGCCGCGCCCGGCCGCAGGACCACGAAGGCGCGGATGACCTCGCCGCGATAGCTGTCCGGCCAGCCTACCGCCGCCGCTTCGGCCACGTCCGGATGCAGGTACAGCACCTCGTCGATTTCGCGCGGGTATATGTTGTAGCCGCCTGAAATCACCAGGTCCTTCTTGCGGTCGCGGATGTACAGGAAGCCGTCCTCCGCGAACTCGCCGATGTCGCCCGTGTACAACCAGCCGTCGCGCAGGGCTTCGGCAGTGGCGTCGGGCCTGGCCAGGTAACCCTGCATGATCTGCGGTCCGCGCGCGCGGATTTCGCCGCGCTGGCCGGGTGGCAGCACCACCGTGCCCGATTCCAGATCCACCACCTGCACCTCGGTGCATGCGACCGGCGCGCCCACGGAGCCGTGGCGGGTTCCCGCCGGGCCGTTGTAGGTGAGGATGGGGCCCGCTTCGGTCTGGCCGTAGCCTTCGTATATCGGCGCGCCCACCGCAGCCTCCCAGCGCCGGTGCACCTCTTCGGCCAATGGCGCGGATCCGGAATAGCAGACACGCACGCTGGACCAGTCGGTGAGCGCGAAGCGCGCATGCCCAAGCAGGCCGGTATAGATGGTGGGACTGCCGGGAAACAAGGTGATGCGCTCGCGTTCAATCGCATCGCAGACATCGTCCGGCCGGTAGCGCGGCAGCACCACCAGTGTCGCCGCGGCGCTGACGGCCAGGAACAGGCCCATGGCCATGCCATAGGAATGGAATAGCGGCATGGCGCAAAGCACGCTGTCGGCGCCGTATCGGGTGGGCAAGGCCAGCTCCCGCTGCAGCACATTGGTGGCGATGGCGTCGCGCCCGAGGATTACCCCCTTGGGCTGCCCGGTCGTGCCGCCGGTGTATTGCAGCAAGGCCGGTGCTTGGGCATCGGCGTCGTCCACGGGCGTGTCCGCCATGCCGGGCTCTGGCTTCATCCACGCGCGGGCCTCATCTTCCAGGACCAGTCGGATGCCCAGCGCCGCCGCCAGCGGGGCGGCCACGGCAGAGCACGGGCCGTCGGCGACCAGTAGCGCGGGTTGCGCGTCCCGCAGGATGAATTCCAGTTCGCGGGCCGTATAAAGAGGGTTGAGGGGGACGTGCTGGTTGCCGGCGCATTGCAGCGCCAGCGTCATCACGCAGGCCAGGTCGGAATTGCCCAGCAGCGTTGCGACCCGGTCGCCCAAGCGCGTTGTCTCGCGCAGGCGGTGGGCCGTTGCCCAGGTTTGCGTCGCATAGCGCCGGTAGCCGACGCGGTGCGTGCCGCAGACCAGCGCGGTGCGCTCGGGATGGTCGCGGGCCGCGCGCGCCAGCAGTGCCGGAATGCGCGGCACATTTTCCAGATTGACGCTGCTCATCTTGCGCCTCCGGCAGCGTCCACCCGCAGCACCACCGCCATGGCGCTGTCGCCGGCCGCGCAGCCGGTAAACAGGCCCAGGCCGCCGCCGCGTTCGGCCAGTTCCTCGATGAGTTCGATGACGGACCGCAGCCCGGTCGGGCTCTGGGGGTGGCCCCACACCAGCGAGCAGCCATAGTTGTTCATGGCCATGGCGTCGAACCCTGTGGCGCGCGCCAACGCGATGTCCGAGACCACGAAGGGATTGTGTGTCTTCACGGCATGCAAGTCCGCGACCGCCAGGCCGGCGCGCGCCAGCGCGCGGCTGGCGGCTTCGATGGGGGCTTGCGGCATGTAGCCCTTTTCGGTACGCGACTGGCCGAAGGCCAGAATCTCGATGCCAATCTCGGGGCGGCGCGACAGCTCGCGGGCACGCTCGGCGGTCGCGAGGATCATGCCTGCGTTGCCGTCTGCCGGATGCGTCTGCCCGCCGTAGGTGATAGTGCCCCCAGGCAAGACCGGGGCCAGGCGCGCCAGGCCGTCCGCCGTGGTGGCGTGGATGCCCTCATCGCCTTCCATCACCGCCGCGATCTTTGCGTACCGCGCATCGGGCACTTCGAAGGGCAGCGTCATGTAGCGCTGCTGGAACCGTCGTCCATCGGCACAGGCCTGCGCATACTGCTCGTAGCGGCGCAGCGTGACCGCATTCTGTTCGTCCGTGCATATGCCATGGCGCTCGGCCACGCGCTCGCCAGTCTGCAGCATGGACAGGCCGCTCCACGGGTCGTGCGAGAAATTGTCCAGCACCCAGTTTTCGTGCGTGCCGGAGCCGCCAGGGCCTGCAGGGTCGGGATAGTAGAGCTGCGGACCGTTCGACACGCGGTCCGCCATCAGGACCAGCGACGTCTCGGCGTTGCCGAGCATGAGTTCGGCTGCGGCCGTCGCCAGGCCCCGCACGGAAGTGGCGCAGGCCTGCGACACCACGGGTCCCGCCAGTTGGGGCGCGCCGAGCATGCCGGCCACCCAGGGCAGGCCGTAGAACGACCCCTGTTGCGGCACCGAGCAGCCCAGCACCGCGCTTTGCAGCGCCGTGGGCGCGATGCCCCGGCGTTCCAGTTCGCGGCGCGCGGTCCAGGCCGCGAAGCGCAGGCTGTGCAGACGTGACAGGCTGCCCTGCCAACGGGAAAACGGGGTGCTCCAATACACGCCGTAGGGGATGTGTACGCCGGTCATGCGGACTCCTGCTGCAAAAGAGGCGGTTCAGGGCAGGAACTGCCAGGCGCCGGAACGGGCTTGCATCAGCACGACGCCGCGCTCGTCCAGGCCGTTGTGGTTGGTGGGCGACATCATGTAGATGCCCTGGGTGCCCACCGTGCCTTGCAGGCTTTCCAGCGCGTCGCGCAATGCCTGGCGGAAGGCTGGGGTGCCGGCCGGGACGTCAGCGGGGATCTTGGCGACGGCGGCGTCCAGCAGCAGGTAGGCATCGTAGGTATAGGGCGCGAAAGCGTTGCGTGAATCGGCGCCGTAGGTTGATTCGTACTGCTGGGCGTAACGGCCGGCCACCGGCTTGATCGGGCTGTCGGCGGGCAGTTGTTCAACCACTTGCACCGGGCCGCTGGGCACGATGACGCCATCCACGCCCTTGCCTCCGAGCTTCAGGAACTCCTTGTTGATGACGCCGTGGGTGTTGTACTGGACGCCTTGGTAGCCGCGCTCGCGCAGCGACAGGTGGGGCAGGGCCCCCGGCGTGCCCGAGCCGCCCACCAGCACCGCGTCCGGAGTGAGCGATACGATTTTCAGCACCTGGGCCGTGACCGAGTTGTCGGTGCGCGCATAACGTTCATTGCTGAGCAGCTTGATGCCGCGCTTGGCGGCCGACTCCTGCAGCGCGCGATACACGGCGTCGCCCCAGGCGTCCGAAAAGCCGATGTATGCCACCGTCTTCACGCCCCGCTTGGCCATGTTGGCGGTCAGCGAATCCACCATCAGGTCGATGCCGTGCGCCACCACGAATATCCATTCGGCGCGGTCGGGGCTGAGCACGATGGGCGCCAGGGACAATTGCGGGGTGCGCGCCTCGCGAGCGACTTCCGTGACCGCCATCGAGGTCGGCACATTGCTCGGCCCGATGATGGCGTCCACCTTGTTCTCGGTGACCAGCTTGCGCGCTGTCTTGACCGCGGAGGACGGGTCGGTCGCATCGTCCAGGGCAATGTATTCCACGGCTCTGCCGCCCAGCGTCTTGGGCAGCAACGGCACGGTGCTGCGGTACAGCGAGCCCATGGAAGCACCGGGTCCGGTGCTGCTGGCGATCACGCCGATGCGGATGTCGGCGAGGGCGGCGCTAGGCGCCAGGGCGCAGGCCAGCGCCAGCGCGGCAAGACGACGATACATGGCTATTCCCCTTTTTCTGGATATGGCCCGGCTAGCGGGATGACCCTAGTATGGGCATGTTGGCGATAACTGGATAATTGCGATTCCTTATCGATCGATAACCAATTTCCGGATCCAACCCATGTCGGAAATCCCCACTTTGCAGCAACTGCGGTCACGCCTGCGTATCCGCCATCTGGTGTTGCTGGACGAGTTGGGGCGGGTGGGTAATCTGCACCGCGCGGCCGAGGCGATGCACCTCAGCCAGCCGGCGCTGAGCAAGCTGCTGGGCGAAGCCGAGGCACTGGCCGGGCAGGCCCTGTTCGAACGTTCGCATCATGGCGTCGCGCCGACGGCGCTGGGCCTGCTGATGATCGACCGCGCGCGCTTGCTGCTGAACGAGCTGGATGCGACCCATGCCGAACTCGCTGCCGCGGCCAATGGCGCGACGGGCAAGGTGCGGGCCGGTATTTTCCCGGTGGTGGCGCACCTGCTGGTGCCTTTGGCGGTGCAGCGCCTGCAGGCAAGCCACCCGGCGTTGCGCATCGAATTGTCCGAAGGCTTGGAGAAGCAGTTGCTGCCAGCCTTGCGCGCGGGCGAACTGGATTGCGTGGTGGGACGGCTGGGAGTGGAGGGCGCGGATGCGGACCTGCAATGCGAGATCCTGTATGACGAGGCGACCGCGGTCGTCTGCGGACCGGCGCATCCCTTGGCCTCGCGCAGCCGGCTGAGCGGCGCCGCCCTGGACAGTTGCCGCTGGGTGCTGCCATCGCGCAATGCCGCGCTCTACAGCATGGTTGCCGCCGCCGTTTCGGCGCGAGGAGCGGGCTTTCCGCAGGTCGCCATCGAATCCAGCGCCATTTTGACCATCGTGTCTTTGCTGCAGCGGACCTCGCTGCTGTCGGCCATCCCGTTGCGGGTGGCGCGAGCGCTTGCCGAAAACGGGCAGCTCGCGATCCTGCCGCTGGCATTGCAGGCACGGCTGCATCCGGTGGGCATCATGACCCGGCGAGATGCGCGCGCGGCAGCCGCCGCCTCCTTGTTCCTGAACGCGCTGCGCGAGGCGGCAACCGTGGTGCGCACCGACGCCAACCTTTGACGGTTTCGCTCGCGCCAGGGCATTCAGGCGAAAAAAAAAGCCAACTTCTTCAAGTTGGCTTTCTTCCGGCCAGAGCCGCCGTGGCTCTGCAGGTACTGCTTCAGTGCTTGTTCAAAATCGTCTGGCTCGGACAGGTCCGAAGGCCGTCATGCAAGAACATCCATTCATGTAAGAACATCCATGCATGAACATCCCGTGCCAGGATTTTGGTGGAGCGGAGGAGGATCGAACTCCCGACCTTCGCATTGCGAACGCGACGCTCTCCCAGCTGAGCTACCGCCCCAATCAAGCAAGACCAAAACTATACAGGAATATTCCCGGCGCGCGCAATAAGCCGTTGAATAAAAACCTCAGGCGAATTCCAGGGTGGCGACGACCGGGGCGTGGTCGGAGGGCTGCTCGTTGCGGCGGGGCTCTTTGTCGATGACGCAGGCCACGCAGCGCTTGACCAGGGGGGGCGACAACAGGACGTGGTCGATGCGCAGGCCGGCGTTGCGGCGGAAGGCGAATTGGCGATAGTCCCACCAGCTGAAGGACTTTTCGGGTTGCTCGAACAGGCGGAACGAGTCGGCCAGCCCTAAGTCGAGCAGGGCGCGGAAGGCCTTGCGTTCGGGTTCGGATACCAGGACCTGGCCTTCCCACTTCTCGGGGTTATGCACGTCTTCGTCGGCCGGGGCGACGTTGTAGTCGCCCAGCACCGCCAGTCTGGGGTACTGCTTGATTTCCTCCGCCAGCCAGGCACGCATGGCTTCGAACCAGTCCAGCTTGTAGGCGTACTTGTCGGAGCCCACGGACTGGCCGTTGGGGCAGTAGGCGCAGACGACGCGGACATCGCCTTCGGGGCTGGGAAAGGTCAGCGCCAGCACGCGCTGTTGCGGGTCTTCGTAGCCGGGGATGTTGCGCGCCATGGACGTGCCAGGCATGCGCGACACGATGGCGACGCCGTTATAGGTCTTCTGGCCAGCCCAGACGGCGTGGTAGCCGGCTTCGGTGAAGGCCGCCTCGGGGAACTTGTCATCCGTGAGCTTGAGTTCCTGGATGCACAGGACGTCAACGGGATTGGCGGCCAGCCAGTCCAGCACCTGCGGCAGGCGCACGTTCAGGGAGTTCACGTTCCAAGTGGCAAATTTCATGTTTCGCGTAGACCGGTTATTGATGCGGCGCTCGTGGGCTGCCTACCAAAACCCGTGTCAGCGACTGATCTGGCTGCCTGTCCGGGCATGGTTGGCGGGCGCCAGGGACAAGGCCAGATGATACCCGGTCGTGCCGCCTTGCTCCCTTGCGCCTTGAGGTCGGCGCCCGTGCGCCAACCACCCATCGACTGTCTACGCGTGCTTCCTGATCTCGTTCGCGTCCGGTTCCAAACTATCGGCTCGCGGTGGATCCCCGGCCAGGCTGGCTGCCCTCCGGTCTCGTTTTTCCGGCTTGTTCCTGCGTCTTGCGGTCACGCCCATAGGCGTCCTTTCCTTCGGGCAACTCCTTTCCGCCTGCGGGATAGCCGGAATTCGTATCCGCGTCGGGGTTTTCCGGCCCGCCTGGCGGCGCGTCCGCCGTGGGCTGGCCGCGTCGGAGCTTGTCGGAATCGGTATGAGAGTAGTGTTTTGGCATGTCGCGGACCCTCGTCGTTTGCAGGCTCGCCTCCAGGGGAGCGGTCAACGGAACGCGCGAACGTTTTTCGCGCACATGCCGCAGCGCCCTGGCGAGGGTAAAGATCCCGCGCCAGGCGTCAGACCGCCCGTTGCCACGGTCGTGCACGAGAAAGCAACGGAGCGCTGCAGCAGACGTGGCGTAGCAAGCGGCGTGCCGCGCGGCCAGATGCGCTACATCGCATGCCGCCGGCGAGCGGGCGGGGGGCGGCAGCTAGGGGGAGGGGTCCGTGATTCGACTGCCGCCAGAAATCCGCATTCCCAGGCGTCGATTTTCAGCCGCCACTCAGTGATCGATTCGCCAGTATGGCCCGGCATGGCCTCGGCGCGGTAAAAGGGGCAATCCCAAAGCGTCAACCCATCGCGGGCGGCTTTTGCGCCCAGCTTTTGGATGTCGTCATACATTTGTGATCCCTCCAAAAGTAGATGAATGCACGGAAAGTATGAAACAAGCGGGGAGCCCAACGCAATAGCGCGGCCTGGTTGCCCAGCGCCGCGATGACCGCGCTTGATTATGCGCGGCCGGGGTCAGTCAAATACATCGAAAAGCACATCGGCCACCACGGCGGTGGCCACCGCGACCAGAATGAGGTCCGACCCCGCGACTCGCCACTCATAGCCTGGGTAGACGGGAAGCCGTGCAAGCATCGGGCCCGGAACCATTTTCTTGGCAATTCCCGGGGGCAGAGGCTTGCCGCGGGCGAGGTTTTTGCGGATGCCTGGCGGCAGCGAGCCGTAGCCCGACAACCCATACTCTTGCGCGTAGCCTCGGGCGGTCGAAATGGTGATGCCGGCATGGCGCAAGCTCACATTGACGTCGCCGGAATTGCTGCCGCTTCCTTTGGACGAGTTGCCATTTCCACTATTGCCTTTGCCCGAGCCGCCGCCTTTGTTGCCGTTGCCATTGCTATTGCCTTTGCCATTGCCTTGTCCTTGGCCGGCATTGTCAGGCTTGCCTTTGCCTTCGGGAGGGGCGGCCATGGCGCCGCCGGCAACGAACATGCAGCAGATGGCTGCGGTGAGGATTTTCTTGGCGATCATGCGGCTCATGGATGGCTCCTGCTCAGCCCTTGGGGCGATGAGCGGATTCTAGGGCGGCCTAGTCTTTTGGTGTAGCAGCCCATTTGATATAGATGTAAGCGGGGCTATGGTTGGCGAGCCGCGAGGCGCGGATTTCCGGGCAAGCCGGCCTGCCTCAAGTTGCGCTGAAAAATCGTTGATATGTGAGCGTCTATGTCCAGTGGACCAGGGGCCCATGCTGGAGCGATCCCGTCGGAGAGCGATATAGCTTGGTATACAAAATGTTCTACTTTTTGCGGTTTCCTAATGACTGGGCGTCGAAGGGCCTCTACGCTCCGCTAACAGTTTCCTGAATGGAGAGGAGTATGAAGCCCCTTGATTTGGAACAGGTTTCTCCTGGCGTGGCCGGCATGCCCGGCGCCCCCATCGTTGGCTGGCTGCTGGATGGGCCGCAACCCGAATTCACGGATGTCGTGAGCGTCGCCCGCCAATGGATGGCGGACGGCCAGCGCGTATCAGAGGTGGTGCGGGCGCAGGATTACCGGGGGGCGCCCATGACGGGCCCGGGACGTAGCGTGGCGCGCGCCTGCGCCATTGCAGGCCGGCGCTAGCGCGAAGGGTGTCCATCATGAGAACCGGAGTGATCAGGCTCAACGGCCACCAACTCGAATATGAACTCAGGCCGCTGGCCGCCCAGCAAGGTTACGAGGCCTGGGTGCGCACCGCGCCTGGCCGTGACTGGACCAGGATAGGCGTGGGCGACTCCGCCTTCGTGACGGAGGACGCCGCGCTCAAGGGCATCAAGTACGCCGCCGTCGAAATCAGCGCGCGGCGCCTTCAGGCCTGACGGATCAGCCCTTAATCAATCAGCCTTTTACCAATCAGCCCTTTACCAACCCGCCGTCGACGATCAGGTTCTGGCCCGTCACCGCGCGAGACCAGGGGCTGGCGAAGAACAGCACGGCGTCGGCGAATTGCTCGGGCGTCGTGACTTCGCGCAGCGGCGTGCCCGCGGCAATCATGTCGAAAACCACGTCAGGGGTTGCCGCGGAGGCGTCGGTGGTGCGCAGCAAGCCGCCCGACACCATGTTCACGGTGATACCGTCCGCGCCCAGTTCGTGCGACAGCGTCCGTGTGAAAGCCAGTAGCGCGGCCTTGGCCGCCGTGTAGTCGTGGTATGGCACCACCGGATTCTGGACCAGATTGGTGCCTACATTGACGATGCGTCCATAGCCCGCGGCGCGCATGGCGGGTAAAGCGGCCTGAGTGGTGTTGAGCGCGGCGCGCACGCTGCCTTCCAGCTGCGCATTCATATGCGTCCAGTCCAACGTGTCGGCGTGCGGTCGAGCGTCGCCATTGAACTGGAAGGCGGGCAGGGCGTTATTGACGACCGTGCCCACGGGCTGGCCGAAGTGTGCGCTGGCTTGGGCGAACATGGCGGCGACGGCAGCAGGGTCGCGCACGTCCGCCTGTACCGCCAGGGCGCGTTCGGGCGCCGTCGCCGCCAGGGCTTGCGCGCGGTCGGCGCTGTTCAGATAGTTGATGACCACCTTGGCGCCCTCGCGCAGGAAGGCGCGCGCAATGGCCGCGCCCAGGCCGCGGCTGGCGCCGGTGACGATGACGAGTTGCTGGTCCAGGTTCAGGGATGGGCGTTGCGATGACATGTTCAAAAGGCTTCCTGCTTAATGTTCCGAGCCGCTGTTCAGCATGCGGCTGCGGGCTTTTTCGATATGGGCGCGCATGACATTGCGCGCGCCCTCGGCATCCTGTTCCTGGATGAGCCGATAGATGTGGCGGTGTTCCTCGATGGCGGCGCGGGTGCGCTTCCAGGGCTGGCTGTGGACCAGATGGCGCATGACGTTGACGGCGTGGCTGACGTCGTACTCCAACGATTTCAGCACTTGCACGAAGCGCTGGTTGCTGGTGGCGGCCGCAATGGCGCGATGAAAGCCGTAGTCGTGATGGTGGGCGATGGCGCCTGAGGCATCGGCCTCTTCGTAGCCGGTCAGCATGCGGTCCATTTCGCGCAAGTCTTCGTCGGTACGGCGCAGGGCGGCCAGGAAGGCGCATTCGGGTTCGATCACCATGCGCAGCTCCAGGCCTTCCAGGATGTGGCCGACGCGGCGCGCGGGGTCCACCGCGGGCATGCCGCCCATCAGTTCCGGCTTGGCGCGCACATAGGTGCCCGAGCCGCGGATGGAATCCACCAATTGGTCCTCGCGCAACCGGTCCAGTGCCTGCCGCACGACGGGCCGCGACACCTCGAACAGCGCGGCGAGTTCGAGCTCCGTGGGCAGCTTGTTGCCGGGCGCGATCTTGCCGGTGGCGATGGCATAGAAGAGGCTTTCGTAGACGCGTTCGGCGAAGCGTTCGGCGCGCACATAGCCCAGGCCCGACGCCACTTCCGCCAGCACGTCCAATTCGGGACGGGGGCGGTTCACGGCTTCCAGCAGCGATTCAAGCTGCGGATCACGCACATTGCTCATCGGCGCTCCTACTCGTTTAGCCGGGCTTGTCAGTCGCCATGACAAATCCGGGGTGGCGCGGGGTGGCATTAAGCCCGCTGAATTATTAGGGATTACCCCAGGTCGTTGGAAAATATCCTGACTCTTGGGACAAAAGCTGTCAATCCAATTGACAAGTTGCCGGCCGCTCCCGTACCTTGGCTCGATACCAAAACGCGACTCGCGCGACACCGCGAGCGGCGCGGTTGCGGCCCCGAGCCGGCAGCCACGCCTGGAGACGAATCCATCCCGCAACCGGCCGTCCGGCCGCTACTTTACTCCGCACATCGTGACTCAGAAGAACTTTATCGCCAACCAATGGGTGGCCGCCGCCACCGGTGAAACCATTCCCGTCCTGAACCCGTCCGATGGCAAGCCCTTCGAGGCGATCGCCCGCTCGGGCGCCGCGGATGTGGACCGCGCCGTCACTGCAGCGCGGGAAGCGTTTGAGGGCGAGTGGGGCCAGATGGCCCCCGCCGCGCGCAGCCGCCTGTTGATGCGCATCGCCTTCGCGCTGCTGGACCGCCAGGAAGAGCTGGCGCAGCTGGAGTCGGCCGACACGGGCAAGCCCATCAAGCAGGCTCGCGCCGACGCCGCCGCCGTGGCCCGCTATTTCGAGTTCTATGCCGGCGCGGTCGACAAGCTGCACGGCGAAACCATCCCCTACACCCCCGGCTTCACCGTGCTGACGGTGCGCGAGGCGCACGGCGTCACCGGCCACATCGTGCCGTGGAACTACCCCTTGCAGATCTTCGGCCGCAGCGTGGGCGCGGCGCTGGCCGCAGGCAACGCGTGCGTGGTCAAGCCGGCGGAGGATGCCTGCCTGTCGCTCTTGAAGCTGGCGGAAATCGCCTCCGACGCGGGCCTGCCCGCCGGCGCCCTGAACATCTGCACGGGCTATGGCCATGAAGCCGGCGCGGCGCTGTCCGCCCATCCGGGCATCGACCACATCTCCTTCACCGGCTCGCCGCAAACGGGCAAGATGGTGGCGCACGCCGCCGCGGAAAACCACGTGCCGGTAACGTTGGAGCTGGGCGGCAAGTCGCCCCAGATCGTGTTCGACGATGCCGACCTGGACGCCGCCATGCCTGTGCTGCTGGCCGCCATCATCCAGAATGCCGGCCAGACCTGCTCGGCCGGCAGCCGTGTGCTGATCCAGCGCGGCGTATACGAGACCGTGCTCAAGCGCCTGTCCGACGCATTCTCGGCCACGGTCACCGGTCCGGCCGCGGCCGATCTGGACGTGGGTCCGCTGATCAACGCCCGCCAGCAGGACCGCGTGCGCGGTTTCCTGGCGGAAGCCGAGGCCGACGGCCTGAAGGTTGCGGCGCGCGGCAAGCTCAAGGAAGGCACGCCCGAGGCCGGCTTCTACCAGCCGCCCGTGCTGTTCCGCGACGTCCCGCCCAACAGCCGCCTGGCGCAGGAAGAAGTCTTCGGCCCCGTGCTGGCCGCGATGGTGTTCGACACCGAGGAAGAGGCGCTGGAAATCGCCAACGGCACGCTGTATGGCCTGGTGGCTGGCGTCTGGACCCGCGACGGCGGCCGTCAGTTGCGCCTGGCGCGCAAGCTGCGCGCCGGCCAGGTGTTCGTCAACAACTATGGCGCCGGCGGCGGCGTGGAACTGCCCTTCGGCGGTTCGCGCCAATCGGGCTACGGCCGCGAAAAGGGCTTTGAAGCGCTGTATGGCTTCACCACCCTGAAGACGATCGCCATCCGCCACTGATCCTGGCGCGCGGGTCGCGCGGCCCCTGGCAAAATATCGGTTAACGTTGATGTTTTGCTTCAGGGGCGCGCCGCCCCGCATTCAGGATCCGTATGTTCACCGGTATTGTTCAAGGCACCGCGAAGATCGCCAAGATCGCGGATCGCGAAGGCCTGCGCACTTTCACTCTGGATTTCCCCCCTGGTTTCTGCGTGGACCTGGCCATAGGCGCCAGTGTGTCGACGGATGGCGTTTGCCTGACCGTCACCGAGATCCTGTCCGAGAACCAGGCGACCTTCGACGTCATGCTGCAAAGCCTGGCCATTACCACTCTGGGCAGCTACCACGAGGGCGACCGCGCCAACGTGGAACGCGCCGCCAAGGACGGCGCCGAGATCGGCGGCCATCCTTTGTCCGGCCATGTCGATTTCACGTCCGAAGTGGTGATGGTGAAGTCCTCGGATACCAACCGACTGATGCGCTTCAGCATTCCGGAGGCTTTCCGCAAGTACGTGTTCGCCAAGGGCTATATCGCCATCAATGGCGCCAGCCTCACCGTATCGGAAGTCAATCGCGCCGAAGGCTGGTTCGAGGTCTGGCTGATTCCCGAAACCCGCCGCATGACGGTGTTCGAAGACAAACAGGTGGGCGATTTCGTCAATATCGAGATCGAGCGCAGCACGCAGGTGGTGGTCGATACCGTGCGCGAAACGGTCCAGGAAAGCCTGGGCAAGCTGCAGCCGCTGCTGGAAGCCATCCTGAAGGAAAAGGGCCTGACGCTGGAGGATTTCGTCAGCCCGCAGCCCAAGCTCAAGTAAGCCGCCGCGCCCAAAGGGGCGGCGCGCCGCCCGTCAGCCGGAAAGCCGTGCCGATGTCAGGTCGGTCAGCACGCCGTTTTCCAGCGCGACCATCGTCAACCTGTCCACCGAGCCGCGGATTTCCAGCCCGCCCTGGTTCAGTTCGTCGCACAGCGATTTCATCAGCGCGCGGTTGGTGGAAGACCCAATGGTGATGTGCGGCACATAGGGAATGTCCAGGCGCAGGGTCGGCGCGAGCACCTGGCGGTACAAGGCATCGTGCAGGCGGGACAGCGAGCTGTAGCCTTCGTCGGGAACCAGGTACGCATATGCGTGCGCCGCGTCCGCGCCCAGCATGGCGTAGCGGCATGCGAAGCTGATAGGACCTTGCTTGCGGGCCACTTCTTCAAGGTGCAGCAAGTAGGCCTGTTCGTCGATGCCGGCGCAACCAAACGCCATCGTGAAATGCGCTTTGGCGAGCGGGTGCTGGCCATCATGCTGCCGCCGGAATGCTTCGATGAAGTCGGAGTCCGGCGCGCCGAGGCAGGGGTAGGCAAATGTGAAGAACTTCTTCATGCCGCCAGTCTGCCACCGCAACGCCCGAAAGCCAAACCGCGGCGGCGCGCGGTTTGGCTGGACTCAATAGGAGAACGGCTTGCCTTGCGGACGCACGCGGATTCCGGGTTGCAGCCGGGTCCAGGGAAGGTCGGCCGGATCGGCCTGCATGGGGCCGGGCGCCTTGGCCACCAGGACCTCATGGGCGATGGGCTGGAAATCCGCGCGGAAGTGCACCGAACTCTTCACGACCAGTATCGCCATTTCCTCGGGCTGCACCCCGCCCACGCGGAACAGGTTGCGGTCCAGCATCTGCGATTTGGTGGCGCTGACCACCACCCGCACGCCGCCGATGCGCAGGCCCGCCACCGCTTCCAGATCCACGTCCATGCCGTTCATCATCGGCCCGTCAAAGCGCAGCTTGCCAGGTGACAGCGTCTCGACCTCGAACTCGCCTTCGAAAGCCGAGTCGCCCGCCACGCCCGACTGGCCGCCCAGGCGTAGCCGCAGCTTGCTGCCGACCCCGGCCGCGCGGGCCTGGCGCACCGCTTCCGGGTCGTAGAACAGCCCCAGGGCGGCGTTCTGGGCATTGGCTTGCACCAGGGCGCGCAGCATCCCCGTGGTGTTGGCGTCGCCGCCGGCGCCCGGATTGTCCTGTGTGTCGGCGATGACCACGGGACGCGACGCGCCCGCCGCCAGCGCCTGCGCGCGCCGCACGGCTTCGGCGGGTTCGAGGAAGTCGGGCGACCATTGCGGTTCCAGTTCCAGCACGCGCTGATATAGGGTTTCGGTCACGCTTTCGACCGCCGCCGCATCCGTCCCGTAGGCCCACACTACCGGACCGCATTCGGGGAAGTCCGCCGCCGGAAAGCCGGGAGCGAACGAGATGGAGGCGACCCCCGGCGTTTGCTCCAGCCGCTCGAGCAGTTCATACACGCCTTGCGAGGGTTGCAGCATCGTGCACATGCCGTTGATCGGAATCAGGAACGGCAGGCGGCGCTGGCTGCGGCGCCAGTGGTCGCCCGCTGCGATGCGCGCCTGCAGCAGACGCGCCGCGTGCTCGCCGGTCGTGGCCATGTCCACGTGCGGGTAGGTGCGGAACGCGGCCAGGCCATCGGCTTCCTGGAGCATCTGCGCGGTGACGTTGGCGTGCAGGTCCAGGCTGGCGATCACCGGTACATCGGGGCCCACGATCTGGCGCATGCGCGCCAGCAGTTCGCCTTCGCCGTCGTCCACGTGTTCGGCGACCATGGCGCCGTGCAGGTCGAGGTAGACCGCATCGTAGGACCCACTGCGGGCTGCCTCCAGGATTTCGCCGGCGATCCGTTCGTAGGCATCGCGGGTGACGTGCGCCGAGGGGCTCGCGCCCGCCCAGATGACGGTTTCCACCGTATGGCCTTCGGCCAGCACCGCGTTGATGAAGCCGCCCGCGGGAATGTTGACCTCGCGCAGCGCCAGCATGTCCTTGCCGCGCACCATGGCCGGAAAGCCTTCGCCTCGCACGAAGTTTTCATAGCCGGCCTTCGAGGGCGCGAAGGTGTTGGTTTCATGCTGGAAGCCAGCAACCAGAATATGCATGATCGTTTCCTGTGGGTGGGGACTTCAGGCGCGGGCGGGCGCGGAACGGGGCGGACGATTGACCAGCAGGAGCAAGGCTCCCGCCACCAGCAAGGCGGAAATCACATACAGGCCGCCTGCCAGCGTGCCGGTGGCCTCCTTGGACCAGCCGATGATCGACGGGCTGAGGAATCCGCCCAGCAGGCCGATGCTGTTGATGAGGGCGATGCCGCCGGCCGCAGCCTCTCCTTTCAGGTATTGCGAAGGAATCGCCCAGAATACCGTGTAAGAGGCCCACATGAAGCCCGTGGCCAGTGTGATGGCCGTCAGGGATAGCGCGAATTGCGTCGGCGCCGCGGTAGCGATGCACAGGGACACGCCGGCAAGCAGAGCGGGCACCAGGGTGTGCCAGCGCCGTTCCTGCATGCGGTCGGAGCTGCGTGCGAACCACAGCATGAAGACGGCCGCCGCGATGTACGGGATGGCGGAGTACAGGCCGATCTCCATGGTGTCCCGCACGCCCGCCAGCTTGAGCAGCGTGGGCAGCCAGAAGCTGACGGCATAAATGCCGCAGATCAGGCAGAAGTACGTCAGGGCCATGCCGTAGATGACGGGGTCGCGCAGTACCTGCTTGAAGGCATGCTTCTGGTGCGTGCCCCGGGTCTCCAGGTCGGCCGCCAGCAGCGCCTTTTCCTCGGCGCTGAGCCAGCGTGCCTCGGTGGGCTTGTCATCCAGGTAGCGGTAGGCGACCACACCCAGAAGCACACAGGGCAAGCCTTCCAGCAGGAACATCCACTGCCAGCCGTCCAGGCCGTGCGCGCCAGAGAACGCGGTCATGATCCAGGCCGACACGGGGCCGCCGACGATACCGCCGATCGGACCCGCCAGCATCACCACCGCCATGACGCCGGCCATGCGCGACTGCGAGTACCAGTAGGTCAGGTAGAAAATCATGCCGGGCGCGAAGCCGGCTTCGAAGACCCCCAGCATGAAGCGCAGGACGTAGAAGCTCCATTCCCCCTGCACGAACAGCATCGAGGCCGAGGTCAGACCCCACAGCACCATGATGCGGCTGATCGTGCGGCGCGCGCCGATGCGGGTCAGCAGCAGATTGCTGGGCACTTCGAAGAGCACGTAGCCGAGGAAGAAGATGCCGGCGCCCAGGCCGTAGACGGCGTCGGAAATCCCGATGTCTTGCTGCATCTGCAGTTTGGCGAAGCCGATGTTGATGCGGTCCAGGTAGGCGAACACGTAGCAAAGCAGCAAGAAGGGCAGCAGGCGCCACGTGATCTTGCGGTATAGCGGTGCCAGGCGCGGGTCCGCGCCCGGCGTGGTCGGATGTGGCATTGCAATGTCTCCTCGCGCGGGTCTGGCGCCCGCGGTTGCTGGGGTTGGCGCTGGCAGCCCGATGGCTGCCGGGCCGCCATTATTGGAAGACTGCGGCGTTCCGAACAATGACCAGGGTGATAAATTATCGTTGCCCTATGGGCAACGCTGGGTTCATCTTCAACCGGCGCCGACGAGCGCCCCAGGAACGCGGGTATGCAGGAAATCAGCCAGGTTCGCCTGAAGTACTTCAACGAGGTCATGGCCTGCGGCTCGATACGAGGCGCCGCGGACAAGCTGGATACGGCGGCCTCCGTCATCAGTCGGCAGATACAGCTGCTTGAAAAAGAGCTGGGCGTGCAGTTGTTCGAGCGGCGTTCGCGCGGGCTGACGCCCACCGAGGCGGCCGACATGCTGCTGGAATACCACCGCGGGTGCCGCGCCCAGCAGGAGCATCTGAACGCGCGCCTGCAGGAATTGCGCGGCATGCAGCGCGGCAATGTGCAGCTGATGATCAGCGAGGGGTTCATCGACGGCCTGATGGAGCACGTGATGGGGCCGTTCTGCATCGAGTATCCGCAGATCAACATCAGCGTCAATGTGGGCTCTGTGAACGAAGTGGTCGAAGCGGTGGCGACGGATGCAGCCCACATCGGGTTGGCCTACAACCCGCCGGTGGACCCGCGGCTGCGCTGTCGCGCCAGCCGCAAGCATCCGGTGTGCCTGCTGGCAGGCCGAGGCCACGCCCTGGCCTCGCGGCGAGACCCGCTGACCATCGCGGACATCCTGCCGTATCCCTTCGCCCTGATGTCCGCTCCCTATGGCTTGCGCCAGGCGGTGGACCTGCTGGAATTCACGGAGCGCATACATCTGACGCCCAGCCTCACCACCAATTCGTTGCGCGTGCTCAAGCAGTACGCGATGACGGGGGCTGGCGTGACCTTGATGCCCAACCTGGGCGTGCACCATGAACTGGCAAGCGGCGAGCTGGTAGCGCTGCCCATCGCGCATCCCATCTTGAGCGCGCCTGAATGCCAGATGCTGCTGCGGCTGGGCCGTCCGCTGTCGTCCGCCGCGAACGAAGTGGCGCGGCGGATCGAGTTGCGCCTGCCGGCGTTTGCCGGCTCCTGAGACGAGCGGCGTTCAGAACGAGGCCCAGTCGGGATCTTCGGCTTTGCCCGCGGTAGCTGCGCTCAGGGCTGGCGTGGCTGCGCGCGGGCTGCGGGCCGGGCGCTCATTGGCGGCGGATTTGGCCGGGGCGGCGTGGTGTAACGCCGCAGAGGTGGATCTGCCCACTTGTTGCGCGGACACATCGATGACGTCCGAGGCGTTGATCTTGAAGATGCTGACCGCCTTGCGCAGCCCCTCCGCCTGCTCTTCCAGCGACCCGGAGGCCGCTGCGGCCTGTTCGACCAGTGCGGCGTTCTGCTGGGTGACTTCGTCCATCTGCGAGACCGCGCGGTTGACTTGTTCGATACCGGTGGCCTGTTCTTCGGATGCGGCGCTGATTTCGCCCATGATGTCGGCCACGCGGCTTACGGATGAGACGATGTCCTGCATGGTGGAGCCGGCCTGCTCCACCTGGCCGGACCCCGCTTCGACGGCGGTGGCGGCATCGGTGATCAGCAATTTGATTTCCTTGGCGGCCTGGGCGCTGCTTTGCGCCAGCGACCGCACTTCGCCTGCGACCACGGCGAAGCCCTTGCCCTGGTCGCCCGCGCGGGCGGCTTCCACGGCGGCGTTCAAGGCCAGGATGTTGGTCTGGAAGGCAATGCCGTCGATCACCGAGACGATTTCCACGATCTTGCCCGAGCTGGTGGTGATGCCTTGCATGGTGCGGACGACTTCCGCCACGGCCGCGCTGCCGCGTTGCGCCACGTCGGAGGCGGTGGCTGCGAGTTGGTTCGCCTGGCGCGCGTTGTCCGCGTTCTGCTTGACCGTGGCTGCCAGTTCTTCCATGGAGGCGGCGGTTTCCTCCAGGGAGGCGGCCTGCTGTTCGGTGCGGCTGGACAGGTCCTGGTTGCCGGCGGCGATCTGGTGCGCGCCCACGGTGATTTCTTCCACGCCCCGATGGACTGCGGACACGGTGCGGGTCAGGCTTTCCTGCATGCGCTTGATGGACGCGAACATCTGTCCGATTTCGTTGCTGTTGCGAACGTCGACGCGGCCGGTGAAGTCGCCTTCGGCGATTTTCTCGAAGCAGGCGCCGGCTTCCTGCAGCGGGCGCAAGACCACGCCGCGCATGAACAGCCAGGCCAGCAGTGTCAGGCCGAGGGAAATCGCGATCATGGCGAGGACCACCGTGCGGGCGCGTTTGTAATCGACCTGCGCATCATCGACCATGGCGGTGGTCGCCTTGTCGAGGAAATCCAGGAACCGCATGGCCGCGGCGTTGAAGGTGAGGGTGACGCTGCGCGAATCCGCCTCCAGCGAGCGGAAGGCGTCCAGATCGCGGAGCGTGAGCGCGCGTATTTGCGCATTGGTGACGTCGCGGTAGCCTTTCGTGGCTTTTTCTAGTTCGGCAACCAGGCTGTCGGTGCCTTCCAGATGCGGATCCCTGATGAAGGCATCCAGCCGGGCATTGGCATCGGACTGGAGATCGATCGAGGCTTTCAGTTCGTCAGCCGCGTCCTTGTGCTGCTGCAGTTCCAGGTCCATGAAACTGTTGGCGAGCAGCACGCGCGCGCGCAGCAATAGCAGGTAGGCATTGTTGAGCTCGGTGGCCTGTAGCGAGTAGGCGTCGTTGACGTGGGCCAGGTTGCGGTTGCTGGTGCTGAGGCTCAGCCACGAGGTGCCGTTGGACACCAGCATGGTGCCAGACAACAGGAAGAGCAGTGCGAGTATGCAGGTGCGCACTTTCAAGTCTCGGAGCATTACGTTTCCTTATGGAAAAACAGACGCCGGTGGCGTCTGCGCGGGAATGCTGGCGGCGTGCCGGCAGCGGGTCAGGTATGGGGGCGGGGGCGCACCTTTTCCCAGATGTCGGCTGGAATAAGGGAGGCGAGCCATGCTTCGCGCTGTTGCAGGATGTCGTCGCCTTGGAGCGTGCCGAGAGCCTGGACGAAATCGCCTTCGATGGAGCCGCAGAGCGATTGCTCGATATGGGATTGCAGTTCGGGCACGCGGTAGAGCGCGGCGTGCACGCCGATCATTACGGTGCGCAGGGCTTCCAGCTGCGCATGGCTGAGAGCGACGGCGTGAGCCAGCTTGTGCACGGTGTCTGCCAGAGTCAGTAGAAGATCCCGTTCCTTGAGTTCCATGGCGTCAGCCCTCCTCATGCGTGCGGCCGGCGCCGGAACGGGAACGCCTGAAGCTCGTAATCAGTAAAAAATAGCGAATATTGGAAACATAATGCGTCATCGATCCCAGTAGAGCGATAGGACATTTCCGAAAGAGGGGGGAGACACTGCGAATAAAATAGATACACGTTTGGAGGTATCTATGTCGGTCATTTCCGATATCAAAATCCGCCCGCTGGAGCGCGGCGACCTGCACTTCGTGCACAAGATCAACAACAACGACGTCATCATGCGTTATTGGTTCGAAGAGCCTTACGAGGCCTACGACGAACTCGTTGCCCTGTATGACCGCCACTTGCATGACCAGAACGAGCGGCGTTTCATCATCGAGCATGACACCGGCCAGCCGGCAGGCCTGGTCGAATTGGTGGAAATCGATTACATCCACCGTCGCGCCGAGTTCCAGATCATCATCGCGCCCAGCTACCAGGGCCGTGGCTACGCCAAGGCGGCGACCCGCATTGCGGTTGGCTACGCATTTCGCGTGCTGAACCTGCATAAGGTCTATCTGGTGGTGGACAAGGACAACACCGCGGCCGTGCATATCTACGAACGCTGCGGCTTCCAGATCGAAGGCCTGCTGAAGGAAGAGTTCTTCTCCAACGGCGCCTACCGCGATGCCTATCGCATGGCCTTGCTGCAGCGCGACCATCTGCGCGATGTGGGGCCTGGCGCCCCGGATGCGCCGGTGCTGCGCGACTGGCCGCAAGAAGAACAGGCCGGCTGAGGCCGGCGCGCTGCCTGCGCCGCAAGGGCGCAGGCTTCTCGGGTGTCAGTGGGCGGCAGGCGCCGCCCGCAGCAACCGCAGACCGTTGGCCACCACCAGCAGGCTTGCGCCTACGTCGGCGAAGACGGCCATCCACAGCGTGGCGTTGCCGGTCATGGCCAGGGCCAGGAACACGGCCTTGATGCCCAGCGCCAACACAATGTTCTGTACCAGCACGCGGTGTGTGGCGCGCGACAGCCGCAGGAAGGTGCCGATCTTGCGCAGGTCGTCGTCCATCAGGGCCACGTCGGCCGTTTCGATGGCAGTGCCGGTGCCCGCCGCGCCCATGGCGAAGCCGATGTCGGCGCGGGCCAGGGCGGGCGCGTCATTGATGCCGTCGCCCACCATGCCCACGCGGCCGCCCGCCGCCAGCTTGCTTTCGATGGCGGCCAGCTTGTCTTCGGGCAGTTGATCGCCGCGCGCTTCGTCGATGCCGACTTGTTGCGCAATGGCCTGCGCCGTGGGCGTGTTGTCGCCCGTCAGCATCAGCGTGCGCACGCCCAGCGCATGCAGGTCGGCGATGGCGGTGGCGCTGGTCGGCTTGACGGTGTCGGCCACGGCGGCCACGGCCAGCACGCGGCTGCCGTCACTCAAGGCGATGGCGCTCTTGCCCTGGCGTTCCAGCTCGTCCAGGCGCGCTTCCAGCTTGGGGCTGGACACGCCCAGCTCGCGCATCAGCCGGCGGTTGCCCAGCTGGAAGGTCACGCCGTCCAGTGCCGCGCTGACGCCGCGGCCGGGCAGGGCGGTGAATTCCTGCACGTCCAGCAATGCCGCGCCGGTGTCGCGCGCGGCATTGGCCACGGCCAGCGATACGGGGTGGTCGGAACGCGCCGCCAGGCTGGCCGCGACCAGCGCGGCCGGATGGCGGGTCTGGTCGGACACGTCCCAATCCTGGATGTCGGTCTGCACCGGCTTGCCATGCGTGAGCGTGCCGGTCTTGTCCAGCGCCAGCCATTTCAGGTTGCGGCCTTCTTCGAGGTACACGCCGCCCTTGACCAGGATGCCGCGGCGCGACGCGCCGGTCAGTCCGCTGACGATGCTGACCGGCGTGGAAATGACCAGGGCGCAGGGGCAGGCGATGATCAGCAGCGCCAGGGCGCGGTAGATGGCGTCGAACCAGGGCTGGTCCCACAGCAGGGGCGGCAGCACCGCCACCAGCAGCGCGATGCCCACCACGGCGGGCGTATAGATGCGGGAAAAGCGGTCGATGAAGCGCTGCGTGGGCGCCCGGGCGCCTTGGGCCTGTTCGACGGCATGGATGATGCGCGCCAGCGTGGTGTTTCCCGCCGCCGCGGTGACCCGGTACTCGAAGGAGCCTGCCGCGTTCACCGTGGCCGCGTAGACCGGATCGTCCTGCGTTTTTTCCACCGGCAGGCTTTCGCCCGTGATGGGGGACTGGTCCACGGCAGAGCTGCCGCTGACGATGATGCCGTCGGCGGCGATGCGCTCGCCCGGACGCACTCGGACGATGTCACCCGCTTGCAGTTTGGCGGCGGGTACTTCCAACCATTGGCCATTTGCCTGCTGCACGGTGGCCGTTTCCGGCGCCAGGTCCAGCAGTCCGCGCACGGCATTGCGTGCCCGGTCGAGGGAACGGGCTTCGATCAGTTCGGCCACGTTGAACAGGAACATCACCATGGCCGCTTCGGGCCATTGTCCGATCAGCACGGCGCCGGTGACGGCGATGCTCATCAGGGCATTGATGTTGAGGTTGCCGTTGCGCACGGCGATCCAGCCCTTGCGGTAGGTGCTGACGCCGCAGGCCAGGATGGCGGCCACCGCCAGGGCTGCGGTGACGCCTAGCGGCCAGCCCGCGAAGTGGGACAGTTCCGACAGCGCGGCCAGCACGCCCGCGCCTCCGATGAGCCACCAGTTCACGGGCTTCGCGGCGGGAGCGGGCGTGCCGGGAGCACTATCGGCCAGGGGCTCGGGCGTCATGTCCAGCGACTTGATGGCGGCCATGATGCGGTCCAGCGCACCTTCGGCGTGCACCACCGTCAGGACGCGCTGCATCAGGTTGAAGTCCAGCGCATGCACGCCGTCCAGGTTGTCCAGCTTTTTGCGGATCAGCGTTTCCTCGGTGGGGCAGTCCATCTGGCCGATGCGCAGGCGTGCCAGCGCTTGGCCGGGGCCGGCGGTGAGCGTGGCCGCGCCGGAGCCGGAAATGCTGAAGGGCTGGCCGCCTTCGCCGTGGCCGCAGCAGCTCCCGGCGGCGTGGCTGTGGGCATGGGCGTGGGGATGATCGTGACCGTGGGCCGTGTGGTCGTGGCTGGCGTGATCGTGGCTGGAGTGGTCGTGGCCGGCGTGAGCGTGTGCGTCGTGATGGGGATGGCTGCCATTGTCATGCGCGGCATGGTCGTGGCTGGCATGAACCTGTTCGTTCTTGGCAGGCGCGCCGCAGGTGTCGTGCGCGCAGCAGGCGCCGTCTTGCCCGTCGGGCATATGTTCGTGTTTTTTGACCGGAGGTAAAGACATCGTCCTCTGCCTTGAAATAAGCTGATGTCGCTATTCCACACCTTGGAGTTACTATAGGGTCAACCCCCTATATCAATCGGATGCGATCCGGGAGGCAGCGATGCGTATCGGCGAATTGGCCACAGCGGCCGGAACCACGGTCGAAACCGTCAGGTATTACGAGAAAGAAGGGCTGTTGCCGGCCCCGGACCGGGGCCTGAACAACTACCGCAGCTATGGACAGGCCCATCTGGAGCGGCTGCGCCTGATCCGCAATTGCCGCGCGCTGGATATGACGCAGGACGAAATCCGGGCCATTTTGTCGCTGGCGGATAACCACCAGAGCGGTTGCGGTCCTATCAATGAGCTTTTCGACGAACACATCTCCCATGTGGACGAGCGCATCGCCGAACTGACCCAGCTCAAGACGCAGTTGACCGACCTGCGCCAGCGTTGCCTGTCGGCGCGGCCCGACACGGAAGACTGCGGCATTCTGCACGGCCTGAGCGAAATGCAGGTGGAAGAGCGCCAGGAACGGCACACGCACCTCGGCTGAGCATGGCGGATCCGGGCAAAGCCCCTTAATGGCGGCTTCCGAGCCCCCGCACGACCTATTGACGGTGAAGGGCCTGGAGCAGGCCCTAGGGAAAACCCGCCGCGCCAAACGCGCGGCGGTGTCTTGTTATGCCTGATCTCAGCATGTAAGATGTCCAACATCCAACAAATAATGACTTGCATCCCGGGTTCACACCATGGGGCGCCGGGCAGAGAGGCAGACAAGCATGGATTCCAAGCCATTGGGCAGATTTACCGTTCTGGACCTGACGCGGGTGCGTTCCGGCCCCGCCGCCGTGCGCCAGTTCGCGGATTGGGGCGCCACCGTCATCAAGATAGAAGAGCCGGGCGACGAGCAGGACGACAAGCCGGGCGGCTCCGCCCAGTTCGCGGACTACCAGAACACGCATCGCAATAAGCGCAGCGTCACGCTGAACCTCAAGCATCCGCAGGGGCGGGCGCTGTTCCTGGACCTGGTGCGCCAGGCTGACGTGGTGGTTGAAAACTACCGGCCGAACGTCAAGTTCAAGCTGGGCATCGACTATGAGACGCTGCGCGAGGTCAATCCGCGCATCGTCTACGCCAGCGTCTCCGGCTTCGGGCAGGACGGCCCTTATGCCGGCCGGCCGGGGCTGGATCAGATCGCGCAGGGCATAGGCGGACTGATGTCGGTCACGGGCGAACCCGGCCGTGGACCCATGCGGGCCGGAATTCCGGTGGCGGACCTGACCTCGGGCCTGTTTTGCGCCATAGGCATCTTCATCGCACTGCTGGAACGCGAGGTGTCGGGGCAGGGCCAGTGGGTGCAGACCTCGCTGCTGCAATCGCAGGTCTGGATGATGGATTTCCAGGCGATGCGCTGGCTCATGAATGGCGAGGTGCCTGGCCAGAGTGGCAACGACCATCCCACCAGCAGCCCGACCGGCGTGTTCCCCACCCGCGACGGTTATATGAATATCGCGGCCATGGGCAACGACATCTACGCGCGGCTGTGCCGCGTGCTGGAACTGCCCGAACTGATCGAGGACGAGCGTTTTCTTTCGGTGCCGCTGCGTGCGCGCAACCGTCCCGCGCTGAACGCGGCGATCGGCGCGCGCACCGCCACCCGGCCCACCGCCGAGTGGATCGCATTGATGAATAAGGAGGGCGTGCCTTGCGGCCCGATCCTGGGCATGGACCAGACCTTCGAGGATCCGCAGGTGCGTCACCTGAAGCTCAGCCGCGAGATCCGGCACCCTGCGCTGGGGCCGATTTCGGTGGTGGGGCAGCCCATGATCCTGAGCCGATCGGCGCCCGGGGAAATGGCCCCCGCGCCGGAGCGCGGCCAGCACAATGGCGACGTGTACGGCGGCATGCTGGGCCTGGCGCCCGCCGACCTGCAACAACTGGCGCGCGAAGGCGTGATTTGAGGGCGACGCCCAGGCACCGAGGATAATATCGCCGCCAAGGCCGCCAGCGTATCCAGCGGCCCAGACGGAGACAGCCCCACATGAACGCCCCTTCCAACGCCGCTGCCGACCAGGTCTTTTCCAGCCTGGGACGCCCCGATAACCTGCCGGACGAGATCGCTTCGCAGATCCGCCAGAAGATCGTGCTGCGCGAATTCGAGCCCGGCCAGCGCCTGCCCACGGAGTTCGAGCTGGCGCAGATGTTCGCCGTCAGCCGCAACGTGGTGCGCGAGGCGATCGCGCGGTTGAAGCTGTCCGGTTATGTCGACACGCGGCGTGGCGTCGGTTCCTTTGTGGCGCAGGACGTGGGCACGCGTAATTTCGAGATCGCGCCCGAGGATCTGCTCCAGCCCGAACCGTTGGCGCACATAGTCCAGCTGCGGGTCGAACTGGAGTCCGGCGCGGCGGCGCAGGCGGCGCTGCACCGTACGCCCGAACAGATCGAAACCCTGCGCCAGGCCCTGCAACGGGTCGATGCCGCGGGCAATGACTGGCAGGCCGGCGCCGACCATGCGCTGGACTTCCACATGGCCGTGGGCGAGGCCACCAACAACCCGTATTTCGTGCGTCTGCTGGCGCACCTGCGACACGTATTTCGCGGCGCCGTGCGCACGCTGCGCTACACCAGCGCTGGCACCGAGCGCGTGCCTGAGATCGAGCGTGAACACCACCGTATCTTCGACGCCATCGTCGCCGGCGACAGCGAGGCCGCGCGCCTTGCCATGCGCGTGCACCTGACCAATGGCATTCAACGGCACCAGACAGTCATACAAGGAAAGCAACCGTGACCATCCAACGCATCCTGCAGGGCGACATCACCGACAACATCGTGGCTGAAAAGCGCGGCGCGATCGGCTGGCTGACATTCAACGATCCGCAGCGCCACAACGCGGTGTCCTTCGCGATGTGGGAAGCGGTGCCGGTCGTGCTGGAAGCTTTTCGCCGGGACCCCGAGATCCGGGCGGTGGTACTGCAGGGCGCGGGCGGCAAGGCGTTCGTCAGCGGCGCGAACATCTCGCAGTTCGACACGCTGCGCAGCGGCGAAGACGCCGTCGTGGAGTACGAGCGCGTGGCGGAAACGGCGCAGCTGGCGCTGTATGACTATGACAAACCCACGATTGCGTACATTCAGGGCTATTGCATCGGCGGCGGGCTGAACATCGCGCTGTGCTGCGACATCCGCATCGCGTCCGACAACAGCACGTTCGCCATTCCCGCCGGCAAGCTGGGCCTGGGCTACCGCCTGACCGCGATCCGCAACCTGGTGACCGCGGTAGGCCCGGCCAATGCGCTGGAGATCTTCCTGACGGCGGCGCGCTACGACGCGAACCAGGCCAAGGAGCTGGGGCTGATCCGCCGCGTGGCGCCGGCGGACGAGCTGCCCCAGGTGCTGGAAACCATGCTGTCCCAGATCCAGGCCAACGCGCCGCTCACGCTGCGGGCTGGCAAGAAGATGATCCGCCAGCTTCAACAGCTGGGGCCGGAGGTGGACGTGGAGGCCATGCGGCGCCTGGTGTTGCAGTGTTTCGAAAGCAATGACTACCGCGAAGGCCGCAAGGCGTTCGCGGAAAAGAGAGCGCCGGTCTTTACCGGCACCTGATCTCCGGCCGCGGGCCGGATTCCCTACGCGGCTTGCAGGTCCGCGCCGATGCCGGCGCGGCCGGGGGAGGCTTGCGTCCTGAATCCGCGTCCGGACCGGATCAACCCGGCCACCGATCCCATCGCGGACGGCCCGGCCATAGATCGCGCAGCAAGCGTGGCGACGAGGAGACAGACATGAAAGCGGTTCATCTGAGGACAGGCCTGGCGGGCCTGGCGGTGTGGATATGCGCGGGGCCGCTGCACGCGCAGGGCGCGTATCCCAGCCAGCCGGTGCGCATCGTGGTGGGGTATGCCGCCGGCGGCACCACGGACATCCTGGCGCGGGCGTTGGGCGAGCAGCTGAGCAAGGAGCTGAAGCAGCCTGTCATCATCGAGAACAAAGCCGGCGCCGCGGGCAACATCGCCGCGGCCGCCGTGCAGCAGGCCGCGCCAGACGGCTACACCCTGTTCATGGCCACCGTGTCCAGCCACGGCATCAATCCGGTCGTATACAAGAAGTCGCTGGGCTATGACCCGGTGGGCGGCTTCACGCCGGTCAGCATGATCGCTTCCATCCCCCTGGTGTTGGTGGCCAATCCCAAGCTGCCCGTGGCGTCGGTGGCGGACCTGGTGAAGCTTGCGCGCGAGAAGCCGGGCGATCTGAACTATTCCTCCAGCGGCAACGGCTCGCCCGTACATGTCGCGGGGGCGATGTTCGCCTCCGAGGCCAAGGTGCAGATCCAGCACGTGCCTTACCGGGGCGGCTCGCTGGCCAATTCGTCCGTCATGAGCGGCGAGACGCAGTTCAGCTTCGCCACCTTGCCCGCGGCTTTGCCGCAGGTGCGGGCGGGCAGTCTGCGCGCGCTCGCCGTCACCACGCGGGACCGGTCGGCGGAACTGCCCGATGTGCCCACCGTGGCCGAGGACCCGATGTTCAAGGGCTACGAGATCAACACCTGGAATGCATTGATGGCGCCCAAGGGCACGCCCGATGCAGTGGTGGACGTGCTGAACAAGGCGGTGGCGCGGTCGTTGGCCGTGCCGGCACTGCAGACCCGCTTCAAGGGCGAGGGCGCGACGCCCGGCGCCAGCAGCCCGGCCGAACTGGGCCAGTTCGTCAACGCGGAGCTTGCGCGCTGGGCGGGCGTCATCAAGGAAGTCGGCATCCAGATTGAATGACCTCTGGCGGCTCGGGGGGATGACGGTCCGCGTCGGCGGAGTGGCGTAATATGAATTGTGTTTCTTTCTCATTGACGCCAGATCCGATGACCACCACCCAGAACGCCAGCCCGACCGCCACCCCGCTGCACGCCCTGAACACGCGCCGTTCCTTCAAGTTTCTCCGTGCCCCGGCGCCCAAGCCCGAGGAACTCGAACAGATCCTGCAGGCGGCCATGTCGGCGCCCGACCATGGCGCCCTGCGTCCATGGCGTTTCGTCGTGATCCAGGGCGAGGCCATCGGCAAGCTGGCCGATCTGGCCTTGGACGCCGTCAAGCGCAGCGGCGATCCGCGCATGACGCCCGAAAAGGAAAAGTCCGTGCGTGAATGGATGGCCGGCGTGCCGCTGTTCATCGCGGTGGCGCAGAAGATCGCGCACGACAACACCAAGATCCCCGAGCAGGAGCAGTTGCTCGCCACCGGCGCGGCCACCATGAATTTGCTGAACGCCGTGCACATGCTGGGTTATGGCGCGTTCTGGAGCACGGGCATCGGCACCTACGTGGAAGATGTGCAGAATGCGTTGGGCCTGGATGCCCTGGATTACCGCTTCCTGGGTTTCCTGGCCATCGGCACCCCGGCTTGCGCCGTGCCGCCGGCCAACCGCCCGGATTACCGCGAGTTCGTCACCGAATGGACCGGTCCGGTCTGATGCGGACATCGCAATCCAAGTGAAAAAACCGGCCATAGGCCGGTTTTTTTATGGAACTTCGCCTAGCGGCGTCCCGGCAACGGCCGGAAGGCCAAGCGCAGCAGCCGTTCCAGGCACCAGCCTGCGAAGTAGAAGAGGGCTAGCGTGGGCAGTCCGATCAGCAGGTAGCCCCCGACCCACGACAGGTCGCCCAGCAGGTGGTCCATGTTCAGTTCATGCAGCAGCGCGAGCTGTAGCGCCAGGGGCAGTTGCAGCAGCACGAATCGTCCCTTGTCGTCGCTGTCGGCCGACAGCGCGCCGGCGACACAGAGGATGACGATGGCGAGATACAGCGCCGCGAACGCGATGCCGGTCCAGCTGAACCATTTCGAGGCGGTCAATCCGGGCACGTCGGTTTCCAGGGAATCAGGGACAGGAAGTATAGAGCGTTCCCCTGTGATACTCTGGCTGCCGGTCGTGCATGTTCATCCCTTTGCCCGGCCGACGATGGCAATGTCCGAGGTCATCCCCTTGGGCAGTGTCTTGGTAAGAAGAATGCGCATGACACGATCAAGCGTGGAGACAATACATGAGCCAATATGGGCCGTTGAAGTTGCACGTCCCGGAGCCGACAGGGCGCCCGGGTTGCAAGACCGACTTTTCCTACCTGCACCTGTCGCCGCCCGGCGATGTGCCCAAACCCCCCATTGATGTTGCCGCGGTCGATACCGGCGGACTGGCCTACAGCCTGGTCCGGGTGATCGCGGACGACGGCAGCGCCGTCGGACCGTGGGCGCCGGAACTCAGCCATGAGCAACTGCGCGCCGGCATGCGCAACATGCTGAAGACACGCCTCTTCGATGCGCGCATGTTGACCGCCCAGCGCAAGAAGAAGATCTCCTTCTACATGCAAAGCCTGGGCGAGGAGGCCATCGGGTCGGCCCACGCCATGGCGCTGGAGCAGGGGGATATGTGCTTTCCGACCTACCGGCAGCAAAGCATCCTGCTGGCGCGCGACGCCTCGCTGGTCACGATGATGTGCCAGCTGATGTCCAACGAGCGCGATCCGCTCAAGGGCCGTCAGCTGCCGGTCATGTATTCGGACCGCGAACGCGGCTTTTTCAGCATTTCCGGCAACCTGGCCACGCAGTTCATCCAGGCGGTGGGCTGGGGCATGGCCTCGGCCATCAAGGGCGACACGCGCATCGCTTCCGGCTGGATCGGCGATGGCGCCACGGCCGAAGCCGACTTCCATACCGCGCTGACCTTCGCGCACGTCTACCGCGCGCCGGTCATCCTGAACGTGGTCAACAACCAGTGGGCCATATCCACCTTCCAGGCGATTGCCGGCGGCGAAGGCGCGACCTTCGCGGGCCGCGGCGTGGGCTGCGGCATCGCGTCGCTACGGGTGGACGGCAACGATTTCCTGGCGGTCTATTCCGCATCGCAATGGGCCGCCGAGCGCGCCCGTCGCAACCTGGGGCCGACTCTGATCGAATGGGTGACCTACCGCGCCGGCCCGCACTCCACGTCCGACGATCCTTCCAAGTACCGCCCCGGCGATGACTGGAGCCACTTCCCGCTGGGCGACCCGATAGCGCGCTTCAAGAAACACCTGGTCCTGCTGGGCATCTGGTCCGACGAAGAGCACGAAGCCGTCAAGGCCGAACTCGACGCCGAGATCCTGGCGGCCCAGAAGGAAGCGGAAAGCTACGGCACGCTGGTGGACGGCCATGTCCCCAGCGCCGCCAGCATTTTTGATGACGTGTACAAGGACATGCCGGAGCATCTGCGCCGGCAACGTCAGCAGCTCGGAGTGTGATCATGGCTATCGATAACAACGCTGGTCCGGCCTCCGCGCCGATGACCATGATCCAGGCTTTGCGCTCGGCCATGGATGTCATGCTGGAGCGCGACAACAATGTCGTGGTGTTCGGGCAGGACGTCGGCTATTTCGGCGGCGTGTTCCGCTGCACCGAGGGCCTGCAGGCCAAGTACGGCAGCTCGCGCGTGTTCGACACGCCCATCTCCGAAGGCGGCATCGTCGGCGTGGCGGTGGGCATGGGCGCCTACGGCTTGCGTCCCGTCTGCGAGATCCAGTTCGCCGATTATTTCTATCCCGCCTCGGATCAGATCGTGTCCGAGGCCGCTCGCCTGCGCTACCGCTCGGTCAACGAGTTCGTCGCTCCCATGACCATCCGCATGCCTTGTGGCGGCGGCATCTATGGCGGGCAGACGCACAGCCAGAGTCCCGAAGCCATGTTCACGCAAGTGTGCGGGCTGCGCACGGTGATGCCGTCCAATCCCTATGACGCCAAGGGTCTCCTGATCGCGGCCATCGAGAACGACGATCCCGTGATTTTCCTGGAGCCCAAACGGCTGTACAACGGCCCGTTCGACGGCCATCACGACCGGCCCGTCACGCCCTGGACCGGACGGCCGGGCAGCGTGGTGCCCACCGGCTACTACACCGTGCCGCTGGACACGGCCGCCATTGTGCGGCCGGGCAATGCGCTCACCGTGCTGACCTACGGCACTACCGTGCATGTGTCGCTGACCGCCGCGGAAGAAACCGGCATAGACGCCGAAGTCATCGACCTGCGCAGCCTGTGGCCGTTGGACCTGGACGCCATCGTCAATTCGGTCAAAAAGACCGGGCGCTGCGTGGTGGTGCATGAGGCCACGCGCACCTGCGGCTTTGGCGCCGAGCTGATTTCGCTGGTGCAGGAACACTGCTTCCATCATCTGGAGGCGCCCGTGGAGCGCGTGACCGGCTGGGATACGCCGTATCCCCACGCGCAGGAATGGGCGTACTTCCCCGGCCCGCGCCGGGTCGGCGAAGCGTTCAAGCGCGCGATGGAGGGTTGAGAGATGGGTATTCATGTCATCAAGATGCCCGACATCGGCGAAGGCATCGCGGAAGTGGAACTGGTTGCCTGGCATGTGAAGATCGGCGACATGGTGGCCGAGGACCAGCCGCTGGCCGACGTCATGACGGACAAGGCCACGGTCGAGATTCCCGCGCCGGTGGTCGGCCGCGTGGTCGCGCTGGGCGGAGAAGTAGGCCAGGTCATGGCCGTGGGCGGCGAGCTGATCCGCCTGGAAGTGGAAGGCGAAGGCAATCTCAAGCCGGGCGGGGATTCGCCGCCAGCCAAGGCGGCCGCAGCGGCGCAGCCCGCTGCGTCGGCGCCCGAGCCCGCGCAGGCCGCGCAGGCCGCGAAGGCCGAGGCGCCTGCGCCCGTGGCGCCGGCAAAACCCGCGCCCGCGGCGCGGGCACAGCCAGCACGCCAGGCGCCCGCAGCCGTGGCGCGCCAACCGGGCGACAAGCCGCTGGCTTCTCCTGCCGTGCGCAAGCGCGCCTGGGACCTGGGCATCGAGTTGCGCTACGTGCACGGCAGCGGCCCGGCCGGCCGCATCGTGCACGAAGACCTGGACGCTTATCTGCAGGGCCAGGGCACGGGCGGCCAGGCTCGGGGCGGCGTAGCCTATGCCGAACGCAACGACGAGGAAAACGTGCCGGTCATCGGCCTGCGCCGCAAGATTGCGCAGAAGATGGCGGAGTCCAAGCGCCGCATTCCGCACTTCAGCTACGTCGAGGAAATCGACGTGACCGAACTGGAAGACCTGCGCGCCAGCCTCAACCAGAAGTGGGGCGCCACGCGCGGCAAGCTCACGCTATTGCCGCTGCTTGCGCGCGCCATGGTGGTGGCGCTGCGCGATTTCCCGCAGATCAATGCGCGTTACGACGACGAGGCCGGCGTAGTCACGCGTTATGGCGCGGTCCATATCGGCATTGCGACGCAAAGCGACGGCGGGCTGATGGTGCCCGTCATGCGCCATGCCGAAGCGCGGGATCTCTGGTCCATGGCGGCCGAGATCGTCCGGCTGGCCGAGGCGGTGCGCACGGGGGCGGCCAGCCGCGACGAACTGTCGGGGTCGACCATCACCATCACCAGCCTGGGGCCCTTGGGCGGCATTGTCACCACGCCGGTCATCAACCATCCCGAGGTCGGCATCGTGGGCGTGAACCGCATCGTCGAGCGGCCCGCCATCCGCAATGGCGCCGTGGTCGCGCGCAAGCTGATGAACCTGTCGTCGTCCTTCGACCACCGCGTGGTGGACGGCATGGACGCGGCGCGCTTCATCCAGGCGGTGCGCGCGCTGCTGGAACAACCCGCGCTGCTTTTCGTGGAGTGAGCATGAGCCAGATCACAAAGACTACGACCCTGCTGGTGATCGGTGGCGGTCCCGGCGGCTACGTGGCCGCCATCCGCGCAGGTCAACTGGGCGTGCCGACCATCCTGGTCGAAGGCGCGCAATTGGGCGGCACCTGCCTGAATATCGGCTGCATACCGTCCAAGGCGCTGATCCACGCGGCCGAGGAATTCGACAAGGCGCGCCATTACGCGGGCAATTCGGACCTGGGCATTTCCGTATCGGCGCCTGCCATCGACCTGGCCCGGACCGTCGCCTGGAAAGACGGCATCGTCGGCAAGCTGACCGGCGGCGTGGCCGCCCTGCTGAAAAAGAATGGCGTGGAAGTGGTGCGCGGGTGGGCGCGGCTGCTGGATGGCAAGACGGTGGAAGTGGACGCGGGTGAGTCCGGCGCCCTACGCATCCAATGCGAACATCTGCTGTTGGCGGCGGGCTCCGAGCCGACGCCGCTGCCGTCCATGCCGTTTGGCGGCATGGTGGTGTCATCCACGGAGGCGCTCTCGCCCTCCAGCATTCCCAAGCAATTGGTGGTGGTGGGCGGCGGCTACATCGGCCTGGAGCTGGGCACGGTGTATCGCAAGCTCGGCGCGGAAGTCGCCGTGGTGGAGGCGCAGGATCGCATCCTGCCGACCTACGACGCGGAACTCACCAAGCCCGTGGCCGCTGCCTTGGCGAAAATGGGCGTGGCGCTGCACCTGGGCCGTAAAGTGCTGGGCCTGAATGGCGCCGGCAACGCGGTGCGGGTGCAGGATGCCACGGGCGCAGAGACCTTGCTGCCTGCCGATCGCGTGCTGATCGCGGTGGGACGGCGCCCGCGCACGCAGGAGTGGGGGCTCGAAAGCCTGCAGCTCGACCGCAAGGGCAACGCGTTGCGCATCGATGACCAGTGCCGTACCTCCATGCGCGACGTCTGGGCCATCGGCGATATCGCGGGTGAGCCGATGCTGGCGCATCGCGCCATGGCGCAGGGCGAAATGGTGGCCGAGCTGGTGGCGGGCAAACGCCGCCACTTCCAGCCCGCCGCGATCCCGGCGGTCTGCTTCACCGATCCTGAGGTCGTGGTGGCGGGTCTGTCGCCGGCCGAGGCAGAAAGCGCGGGGCTGGACTGCCTGACGGCGTCCTTCCCATTTGCCGCCAACGGCCGGTCGATGACGCTGGAGTCGACCGATGGCTTCGTGCGCGTGGTTGCGCGCCGCGACAATCACCTGATCGTGGGCTGGCAGGCGGTGGGGCGTGGCGTGTCGGAACTGTCGGCGGCTTTCGGGCAGTCGCTGGAAATGGGCGCTACGCTGGAAGACGTGGCGGGCACCATCCATGCGCATCCGACCCTGGGCGAAGCGGTGCAGGAAGCCGCGCTCAAAGCACTGGGCCACGCGCTGCATATCTGAGCAGGGCAGGACGCCGCAACGGGACGCCGCGCTTGCGCGGCGTCCCGTTGTGCCTTCCGGCCTGGTTTAGCGCCGGCCCACGGCCTGCGCCAATGCCGCGCTGAATCCTTCGACCGCGGGGTTGCCTTGCTTGCGCATTGCGGCCACCACGACCTGCGCGGTTGCGCCCGCCACGTCGCGCAACGGCAGAAAGCACAATGAGTCCGATCGCATGCGGGACAACGATTGGGGCACGAGCGCCGGTCCGATGCCTGCTTCCACCAATGTCAGCAGCGTGGGAATGACGCTTTCCTGCGCGATTTCGGGCTTTAGTTGAGCACGCGCGAACAGCGCCTGGATCATGTTGCGGAAGTAGGGCGAGATGTCCTGTCGATAGCCGACCAGTGGATACTCCAGCAGCTCTTCCAGCGAAACATCCCGCTGGTGCGCCAGCGCATGGTCGCGGCGCAACGCCACGCGCAAGGGCTCTTCGTAGATGACGTGCGTCAGGATATCAGCGTCCAGGGGGTGCGGACGCATCAGCGCCACGTCCACCACGCGTGACCGCAGCGCGGCCTCCATGTCCACGGAGTTCATCTCGCGCAGGTCGATCCGGACTTCCGGGTGCGCATCGCGATAGTGACTCAGCGCCGATACCAGCGGCGAACTGGCAGCGCTGGGCGTGATGCCGATTACCAGCGTACCGGTCTCGCCGCGTGCCGTGCGGCGAGCCTGCCGCAGCATCAGTTGGGTATCGGCGGCGATCTTGCGGGCCCGTTCGTACATGATTTCGCCGGCGGGTGTTAGCGCGACCGAGCGCGTGGTGCGCTCGAACAGGGGCACGCCCACAATCGCTTCCAGCCGCTTGATCTGTTGCGTCAGGGGCGGTTGGGTCATGAACAGGCGCGCGGCGGCCCGCGCGAAATGCAGTTCTTCCGCCAGCGTGCAGAACAGGACCAGTAGCCGGCCATCCAGAAAGATTAATTCTGATTTCGACATAATCAACGCCAAATTACCAATTGGACAGAGATTAGTCGAGTTCCTAAGATGCCGCATCGATTCGTTCTGCCGGCATCCCGGATTCGCCTCATGTCTTTCGCTCCCTTTCCCGCTTCAGTCATTGCCATTGCCCAAGGGGTCAGGGCCGGCGAGACGACGGCCCACGCGGCGGCGCGCCAGAGCCTGGCCGCCATCGAGCGGCAAGAGCCCGCCGTGCGCGCGTGGAGCCACGTGCTGTCCGCCGCGGTCCTGGAGCGTATGGAGCCGGAGCGCCGCGCCGTTGGCGCGCTGGCTGGCGTGCCGATAGGCGTGAAGGACGTCATAGACGTGGCAGGCATGCCCACCGGTTTCGGCGCGCCTTCCTTGACCCCGGGCTCGCCGGCGTTCGACGCTTGCTGCGTGGGCATGCTGCGCGCGGCCGGCGCGATTCCGGTGGGCAAGACGGTGACCGCCGAGTTTGCCTTCAGGACACCGGGGCCGACCCGCAATCCTCACGCGCCGACGCACACGCCCGGCGGCTCTTCCAGCGGTTCCGCGGCCGCGGTGGCGGCTGGCATGGTGCCCGCCGCCCTGGGCACGCAGACGGGGGGCTCGATGATCCGTCCCGCGGCGTATTGCGGGGTGGTGGGATTCAAGCCCAGCATCGGCCGCGTGTTCCGGGACGGCATGAAGCTCACCTGTGAATCGCTGGACACCATAGGCTGGTATTCGAACAGCGTGGCGGATGCGCAGGCCATCGCCGACGTGCTCATCGGCGGCACAGGAGCACAGGCCGCGGAGAAAGCCGCGGACAAGCGGCGGCTGACCGTGGCCGTGCAGCTGCATAACCCGAGAGCGGCGCTGTGCGCAGAGAGCCGCGCCGAGATTGAACGCGCCCTGGCCGTACTGGCTGCGCATGGCGTTCAGTGCCTGCCGGTGCAAGCCGAGCGGGAAACCGCGCTCCTGTTGCAGGCGCACGATGTGATCATGCATTACGAGTTCGCGCGCAGCCTGGCGCCGGTGGTGGAACGCCAGGGGCACGCGCTGAGCGGCGCCTTGCGCCAGGCGGTGGCGCATGGCCTGGGCATCGGAGCCGGGCAGTACGACGAGATGCGCGCGGTCCAGTCGGCGCTGCGCGGCAGCTGGCATGCGTGGTACGGCGGCGCCGATCTCGTGCTTACGCCCAGCACGCCAGGACCCGCGCCCCATGGGCTGGAACATACCGGCGACGCTTCATACAACAAGATCTGGTCGGTGCTGGGATGGCCATGCCTGCACCTGCCTACCGCGTTCAACCGCGCGGGACTGCCTTTGGGCATGCAATTGGTTGGTGATCTGGGCAAGGATGCCGCCTTGCTCGACGCTGGCCGCAAACTACATCAGCTGCTGACGCAGCAAGGGGAGTGAAATGGGATTCAAAAGAGTGAAGCAGGGCATGCTGGCCCTGTGCGCCGCCGCAGCCGTGGCGGGCTGGGGGCAGGCGCATGCGGCTTTTCCTGACCGGCCGATCAATGTCGTCGTGCCCACGGCGGCCGGCGGCACGGTGGACATCGTGGCGCGCATCATGGCGGAAAAGCTCGGGGCAGAACTCGGCCAGCCCGTGGTGGTCATCAACAAGCCGGGCGCGGGCGGGGTAGTGGGCACGCAGGCATTCCTGCGCGAACCTCAAGACGGCTATACCGTGTTGTTCACGGCGAACAGCAACCAGTTGATCGTGCCCTGGGTCTATAAAGAGGCGAAATTCGACCCGATCAAGGACTTTTCGCCGATCGCCGCGGTGGGGGAAGTGCCCAATGTGCTGTGCGTGAACCCGGCGTTTCCGGCAAAGGACATGAAGGAGTTCATGGCCCTGGTGAAGGCGAATCCGGAAAAGTACCAGTACGCCTCGGCCGGCGCGGGAACCTTGAACCATTTGCTCGGCGTCATGCTGGACCAGATGGGCGGACTGCGCATGCAGCACATTCCCTATCGCGGCGTGTCGCCCGCCATGGCGGACGTGATGGGCAATCAGGTGCCCATGCTGTTCGCCAGCCTGCCGTCGGCGGTTGAAGGCATCAAGGCCGGCAAACTGCGCGCCTTGGGCGTCAGCAGCGAAAAGCGCAATGCGCTGCTGCCCGACGTGCCTGCCATCAACGAAGCCATACCGGGGTTCCGCGGCGATCTGTGGGTCGCGTTTTACGGCGCGAAAGAAGCGCCCCGCGCGTCGATCGACACCCTGCACCAGGCGATACGCAAAGTCCTGGCGGACGCGGCGCTGCAACAGAAGTTTGACCAGCTAGGAGTCACAATGATGCATGATGGCCCGGCCGAGCTGGCTGCCCGCCAACAGGCCGAGTTCATGCAGTGGAAGCAGGTGGTGCAGGCGTCGGGAGCCAGCCCGGACTGACGCCTCAGCGGCTGCCGTCGATGTATGGGCGGGCCTGCAGAATAAGGATGTTCTCGCCCTGCACGGCCCATTCGATGTCCTGGTCCACGCCGCCCAGGCGCTGTTTGATATGGCTGCCCACGGCGGCCAGCCGCGCCACCAGGGCATCGTTGAGCACTTGGCGCGAGCCTTCGATCGGCACCTCGCGCACCCCGCCCGCGGCGTCCGCCACCAGTTGGGTGTCTTCGGCGGAGCGGCTCAGTACCTGGACCGCCTTGGACCAGCTGGAGTACATCAGCTGCTCGGCCTGGCGCTTGCCTTCCACCACCTTGATGCCCAGGCCGCGCTTGGCGGAAAGGTAGGTGACGTAGCGACGAGAGGCGTCGAAGGGATCTCGCGTGATCATCACCCCGGAACTCTCCGATGCCGCGGCCTGTTGCACCAGCACCGCCATCACCACGCCGTCCTGGCCGATGCCGGCCGCGCGCCGGGCTTCGTAGGCTTCATAGTTGTAGACCGACGCCCACACGGTTTGCACTGCCTGCGTCAGCGCTTCGGGCTGCGTCACGTTGGGAACGGTGGTGTAGAGCCCGGCGCCGCTGAAGCCCGGCAGGTCTTCGGAATTGGATGAGCTGCGCACGAACACGCCGCGCCCCTGCAATTGCTTCTGCCAGCGTTCGCGCCAGGCGGCCGCCAGCGCAGAGTCGGGCTGCGCCTGAATGATGTCCTGGCGCAGAGCGGCCAGTTCGGCGCGGCGCACATTGGCGTCGCGGGCGAAGTCGGGCCGTTGCTCAAGCGCCGCGATGCGTTCCGGCACGTGCAGCTGCGCCATGAATGCCGCGTACTGCGCAAAGGGTATGCAGAAACCGTCCGGCACCACCGCTGCGGGTGGCAGCGCGGATTTCAGCGCGCCGAGGTTTGCCGCCTTGACGCCGCAATGGCGGCTGTCGCGGGTGACCATGCCGGTGAGCGGCTTGATGGCCTTGACGGCCAGATCGGGCTTGGGCAGCGGGAGGGCGGCCTTGGGCGGCGGCGCCGCCGCAGGCTTTGCGATGCGGCGCAACTGATAACCGGTGCTGGTGACCGTCAGCTCGACCCAGTGGCCGTCATGTTCGCGCAGCGCCGCCACGGCATCGCGCACATAGGCATTGGGAATGCGCCAGCCCTTGGCCAGCAGGTTGACGTGGGACAGCAGGGTGGAGGGCCGCTGCGTGACCAGTCCGGCAACCGGCGGCAGGGCGACGGGGACTTCGTCCAGCACGAGGATGTCCGTGGGCGCCAGATCCGGCGTGTCGTCCACGGACGCCACGATGCGCAGGCGGCCCTCGGCCTGCCCGGTATTCAGCGGCAGGAAGGTCTGCTCGCGCAGCAGCGATTCCTGTGTCACCGCGTCCAGGCCTGCGCGTTGCGCGATTTGTTCGTGCAACGTGGAATTGGCCTTGAAGCGGACCGGCTCGTAAAAACTGGCCTGCAGCTTTTCGCCCGTCAGCTTGAGCAGTTCAGGGGTGAGGCGGTCGCCTTCCCAGAATTCATAGGTGTAGCCCGGCAGGTCGCGTTGCCAACTCAAGGTGCCGAACAGCAGGCGCCGCTGCGAGTCCTTGTACTGGGCGATGAGCGTGGCCTTGTCGCCCGCGGGCAGGAGCCGGTGTTCGCGCGCGAAGTTCTCGTGCAGCGAGTAGCGCGGCGTGTTGACGTAGTAGATCCGGTCACGCTGCTTCCTGTCGATCACGAACAGCACGTGCGGGATCTCCAGCGGCGTGCCGGGGTTGTAGACCCGCGCAAGCTGTTGGAACTCGGCCTGCGTGCGGATCTGGCTCAGGTAGGCGGGGCCGGCCTTCCTGGCATCCTCCGCCTGCTGCGCGGCGCGCTCATCAGCGCTCAATGGACGGGCGTTTTCGTACGGAGAGGGCTTGCGCGCGGTCTGCGCATGAACGGCGGGACCCTGGCCGGCGGCCAGCGCGCCGAGAGTGGCCAGGACGATCAGGCGGGGCAGGCGCCGGGAGGACACGCGGCGTGGGGCAGGCAAGGGATTCATGAACAGGCTTGCGGGGCGCAGAGAGCCGCGATGATATCGGAGCCCGCGCCGGCTGCATGCCCCTGCTTGTTTCAGGATGTGGCTAATTATGGATTGGCGTTGCCGGGCGGCTTGCCGAGCTGCGGCGAGGCGTGCCGCCGCCGGCGCGAAATACCCAATTTCAGGGATATGTTTTTGGCAAGGCTTGCCGTTAAATACCGCCCAGGCTTAATCGCCCCGCCGGCGCCACGAAAATCCCGGCCATCCAGGCTTGTCCTGATGGAGGGGGATTCTCGGAGGGCCTTTTTCAAGGAGCAGCAACTGCTGCTCCTTTTTTTGTGCCTGCTCGGGAAACTCCCTAGCCTTTGAACACGCATGGCGGATTGACAGCGGACCCGGTCGAATCGATACTGAAATCAAGTACGTATACGTACAAATCGGCATGCCGACCGCAACGATCGAAATCGGGTTCCCACTGCGCTCGCAAAGGAGCAAGCAATGAAGGACGGCGAAATTCTTTCCGGATTCCTGGCCCCCCATCCGCCACATCTTGTCTATGGCGAAAATCCGCCGCAGAACGAGCCGCGTTCGCGCGGCGGCTGGGAAAGCCTGCGCTGGGCCTACGACCACGTGCGCGAGAGCATCGAACGCCTGCGGCCCGACGTGCTGCTGGTGCATTCGCCGCACTGGATCACGCAGGTCGGCCACCATTTCCTGGGAGTGCCGCGCCTGGCGGGCCGCTCGGTGGATCCTATCTTTCCCGACCTGTTCCGCTACGACTTCGGCATGGACGTGGACGTCGAACTGGCCGAGGCGTGTTGCGAGGAAGGGCGCAAGCTGGGCCTCGTCACAAAGATGATGCGCAACCCCAAGTTCCGGGTGGACTACGGCACCATCACCACGCTGCACATGGTGCGTCCACAGTGGGACATTCCGGTGGTCGGGCTATCGGCAAACAATACGCCGTACTACCTCGACACCAAAGAGGGGCTCAAGGAGATGGACCTGCTGGGCAAGGCCACCCGGGAAGCCATACGCAAGAGCGGGCGGCGCGCGGTCCTGTTGGCCAGCAATACCCTGTCGCACTGGCATTTCCATGAACAGCCCGAGGTGCCTGAAGACATGTCCAAGGAGCATCCGGCGCGCTACGACGGCTATTTGTGGGACATCCGCATGATCGAACTGATGCGCAAGGGCAGGATGGCAGATGTCTTCGAGCTGTTGCAGCAGTTCATCGACGAGGCGTTCGCCGAAGTGAAGTCTGGCGCTTTCACGTGGATGCACGCGGCCATGGGCTATCCGCAGCTGGCGGGCAAGTTCCATGGGTACGGCACCGTGATCGGAACCGGCAACGCGGTCATGGAATGGAACCTGCAGGAGGCCGGTCTGTCCCGGCTTGAAGAAACCGCCGGCGTAGCGTCCTAGATCCCGAGGAGACATTCCATGGCCATCGTTTCCGCATTCCTCGTTCCCGGCAGCCCGCTGCCCCAGCTGCGTAGCGATGTGGCGCCCTGGGGACGCCTGAATCAGGCGCTGCGCAAGGCCGGCATGGCGCTGGCCGCGTCCCGCCCCGACGTGGTGCTGGTGTATTCGACGCAGTGGATGGCGGTGCTGGACCAGTTATGGATCACGCGCCAGCGCAGCACGGGCGTGCATGTGGACGAGAACTGGCACGAATTCGGGGAACTGTCGTTCGACATCGCCAGCGACAGGGGCCTGGCCGAAGCGTGCGTGCAAGACTGCCGCGATGCCGGCATCCATGCGCGCGGCGTGGACTATGACCAGTTTCCCATCGACACGGGCACGATCACGGTCAGCTCGCTGATGGGCTTCGGCTCTGAGGCGCTGCCGGTGACACTGGCGGCCAACAACCTTTACCACGACAACGCGCAGACGGAGCAACTGAGCCGCATCGCCGTGCAGGCGGCGGCCATGCAGAACAAACGGGCGGCGGTGATCGGCATAGGCGGGCTGTCGAACACCATGTTCCGCGAGCCGGTGCCGCCGGACTCGGACCACGTGATTTCCCGCAGCGACGACGATTGGAACCGTCGCATGCTTGCCTTGCTGGAATGCGGCGATGCCGGGCAACTGCGCGCGCTCATGCCCGAGTACGCCGGGCAGGCCAAGGCCGAGATGGGCTTCAAGCACATGTCCTGGCTGCTGGGCGCGCTGGGCGAGCAATTCCAGGGCGCCAATGTGCTGGAGTATGCGCCGTTGTATGGAAGCGGCGGGGCGGTGGTGGAGTTCAAACTGGCTTGAAGGCGCGCAAGGGCCTGGCCTCAGGCGTCCTGCGCCATTGCGACGGTCCGGACACATGCAGGTTTCCGCCGTGGGCGTCAACCGCCACGGTCACGGGCATGTCGGTGACCTCGAATTCATGGATCGCCTCCATCCCCAGGTCCTCGAACGCGACGACGCGGGCGCGGCGGATGGCGCGGGAAACGAGATACGCGGCGCCGCCCACCGCGATCAGGTAGGCCGCGCGATGGCGCTGGATCGCCTCGACCGCCTGCGGGCCGCGTTCGGCCTTGCCTATCATCGTCAGGAGGCCGGTGCGTTCCAACATCATGTCCGTGTAAGCGTCCATGCGCGTCGAGGTGGTGGGGCCGGCCGGGCCCACGGCTTCGTCACGCACCGCGTCCACGGGGCCCACATAGTAGATGGCGCGGCCCCGGAAGTCGGCTGGCAAAGGCTCGCCGCGCGCCAGCATCTCGCGGATGCGCTGATGCGCCGCATCGCGTCCGGTCAGCATGCTGCCGTTCAGAAGCAGTGTTTCGCCCGCGCGCCAGGACGCGACTTCTTCGCGGGAGAGGGTGTCCAGGTTGACCCGACGGCCCGCGGCGGCCTCACGGTCCGCACCCAGCTCGGGCCAGATTTCCAGCGACGGCGGTTCCAGATGCACGGGGCCCGAGCCGTCGAGCACGAAGCTCGCGTGGCGCGTGGCCGCACAGTTGGGAATCAGCGCGACGGGCTTGGCGGCGGCGTGTGTGGGATAGGTCTTGATCTTTACGTCCAGCACGGTGGTCAGGCCGCCCAGACCCTGCGCGCCCACGCCCAGCGCGTTGACGCGGTCGTAAAGTTCCAGCCGCAGGGCGTCTTCGGGCGCCAGCGCGCCGCCGCGCCGGGCCCGATCCTGCAAGTCATGCATGTCCAGGGGCTGCATCAGGCTTTCCTTGGCCAGCAGTACCGCTTTCTCGGCGGTACCGCCTACGCCGATGCCCAGCATTCCGGGCGGGCACCAGCCCGCGCCCATGGCGGGGATTTGCGCCAGCACCCAGTCGATGACGCTGTCGGCCGGGTTCAACATGGCGAGCCGGGCTTTGTTCTCCGAGCCGCCGCCCTTGGCCGCCACCGTCACCGCTACGCTCGCGCCCGGCACGATCCGCATGCTGATGACGGCGGGGGTGTTGTCGCGGGTGTTGCCTCGGCCAAAGAGCGGATCCGCCACCACCGAGGCTCGCAAGGGGTTGTCCGGGTCCAGGAAGGCTTGGCGCACGCCGGCGTTGACGGCGTCCTCCAAGCTGCCCGTAAAGCCCTCCCAGCGCACGTCCATGCCGACTTCCAGGAACACATTGACGATGCCGGTGTCCTGGCAGATCGGCCGTCGGCCGATGGCGGCCATGCGCGAACTGGCCAGGATCTGCGCCATGGCGTCGCGGGCCGGGGCGCTGGCCTCTTTTTCGTAGGCGCGGGCCAGGTGCGCGATGTAGTCGGCCGGGTGGTAGTGGCTGATGTACTGGAGCGCGCTGGCAATGGATTCGGTCAGATCGTTCTGGCGGATGATGGTGCTCATGGCGTGCGTCGGGCGGTGGCGTGAGAGGCGGCGGTCATTCGGCGTGCAGCGTGGTGCCGGGACGGTCCCGGACCAGGGTCACGGCCACGAAGGACACCGCCGCCATGACGATGACGTAGACGCCCACCAGCCAGGATTGGCCCGTGGCGGTGATGATGGATTGCGCAATCATGGCGGCGAAGGCGCCGCCCAGGATCGAACCCAGCGCATAGCCCGCCGACACGCCGGAATAGCGCACGTCGGCCGGGAACATCTCGGCGTACAGCGCGGCCTGGGGGCCGTAGGTCAGGCCCAGCGGCACGGACAGCACGGCCAGGGCGAAGGCGAATTGCATGACGTCGCCGGATTCGATGAAGGACCACATCGGTATGGCCCACAGGGCCAGCAGCACATAGCCGAGCTGGAAGGTGCGCACGCGGCCGATGCGGTCGCCCAGCCAGCCACCGAGCAGCGTGGTGCCCAGCCAGCAGGCTGCGGCCAGGGTGCAGATCATCAGCACCTGTTGCGCCGGCATGTGCAAGGCCCGGCTCCCGTAGCTGATGAAAAAGCCAACCAGCAGGTAGCCCGCGGTGCTGTTGCCGACGAAGATCAGCGTGGTCAGCAGGATCTGGCGCGGATGCTTGCGCAGCAGGGTGCCCAGCGGCGCGGAGGAATGGCTGCGCCGGGACTGCATCTGCAGGAACACGGGGGATTCCTCCACGGCGCGCCGGATGAAGACGCCGACAATGATGAGCGCGATGGACAGCAGGAAGGACACACGCCAGCCCCACGCCATGAAGTTCTCGGGGCCTACGGCGGCGGTGATGCACCACAGCACGCCGGTGGCCACAATCATGCCCAGCGGCACCCCGATCTGCGGGAAGGCGCCAAACAGCGAGCGTCGGTCCTCGGGCGCATGTTCGACCGCCATGAGCGCCGCGCCGCCCCATTCGCCTCCGGCCGAAAAGCCTTGCAGCACGCGCAGCGTCACCAGCATCACGGGCGCCCACACGCCGATCTGCGCATAGGTCGGCAGCACTCCGATCAGCGCGGTGGACACGCCCATCAGGATCAGCGTGGCGGCCAGCACCCGTTTGCGGCCGTAACGGTCGCCCAAGTGGCCACAGACGATGGCGCCCAGCGGCCGGAACAGGAAGGCCACGCCGACCGTGGCGAAAGACAGGATCAGCGACAGCTCTGGGTTTTCCTTGGCGAATGGCGCGAAGAAGAGCGAGCCCAGCACCAGGCCCGCGGCCTGGACATAGATGAAATAGTCGTACCACTCGATGGCCGAGCCGACGAGCGTGGCGGCGAGTACCTTGCGGTCGTCGGCGCTGACCAGCGGGCCGGCCGCGCCGGAGCGGCCGGCTGGCGCGACGGCGGCGCCGTCGGCGGGAATGTCTGTCTGCATGTTTGTCTCCTTGGGGTATGCGGCGGGTTCAGCTTCTTGTTGGGGGGGCTGTCGCTTTGGAATGGCGTCGCCTAGGCTGCTGCGCTTTGCGGCGCGTCAGGCTGGTTTTCCGGACGGGCCTGTTCGAAGGCGGGCAGGGCGGCGCAGGCCTGGACGATGGCGCGCACGCGCGCATAGGGCTCCAGATCCGCGCCGTAGCGCAAGGCGTTGTAGACCTGCGGTATGAGGGTGCACTCGACCAGCGTGGGGGCGGCGCCCAACGCGTACGCGCCGCTGGGCGCCGAGGGCAGCGCCGCCTCGAAGGCCTGGAAGCCCTCCGCGCACCAATGGCGGTACCAGTCGTGGATCCGTTCGTCGTCCGCGCCGAACTGCGCGCGCAGGCGCTTGAGCGCGCGCAGGTTGTTGAGCGGGTGCATTTCGCACGCAATCAGTTGCGCCAGCGCGCGTGCCTGGGCGCGCAGCGCCGGATCGGCCGGAAGCAGCGGCGTGCCGGGATGGCGCTCATCCAGGTACTCGATGATGGCCAGCGACTGTTGCAGGCGCAGGCCGTCGATCTCCAGCATGGGCACCAGGCCGAACGGCGCGAGCGACCGGTAGGCGGGCTGCTGGTGCTCTCCCTTGACCATGTGCCACGTGACCTGCCGGTACGGCAGGCCTTTCAAGGCCAGGGCGATGCGCACGCGGTAGGCCGCGGAACTACGCCAATAGCTGTGCAAGGTGAGGGCGGGCGATTCTGCCATGAGGGACTCCCGTTCAGGCGGTGGCGGCTTCGCGCGGGGCGGGCGACGCGGCGCAGGGCATGGGCCTCGTGCCCGGGATGCGGACTTGCTGGTCGATGTCGCCGAACAGGCTGTGGCCGGCATCGTCGCGCATGCCGATGCGCACGCGGTCGCCGTGCTTGAGGAAAGGCGTGCGCATTTCGCCGTCGCGCAGCTTTTCCCGTACGCGCGCTTCAACCAGGCAGCACACGCCGGCGGCGTCGCTGGCGTTGGAGATGGTGCCGCTGCCTACCAACGTGCCGGCGCCCAGGCGGCGCGTGCGGGCCGCGTGCGCGATCAGCTCGCCGAAGTGAAACTGCATTTCCTCGCCCGCCTGGGGCTGGCCGATCTGCTTGCCGTTGAGCCATACCTGCATGGCGCGGTGCAGTTTGCCGCCACGCCAATAGGGCTTCAGTTCGTCGGGTGTGACCAGCACGGGCGAGAGCGCCGAGGCAGGCTTGCCCTGAAGGAATCCGAAGCCCTTGGCCAGTTCGGGCAGCACCACATTGCGCAGGGTGACGTCGTTGACCAGGCCCAGCAGCGCCACGTGCGCCAGCGCCGTGTCCGCGTCCACGCCCAGCGGCACGTCGTCGGTCACCACGACGATCTCCGCTTCCAGGTCCACGCCCAGTTCCTCGCTGGCCGCCGTGATGTCGTCGCACGGGCCCATGAAGTCATCGGAGGCGCCCTGGTACATCAGGGGATCGGTCAGGAACGATGGCGGCATTTCGCCGCCGCGCGCCCGGCGTGTGAGGTCCACGTGGTTCAGGTAGGCGGATGCGTCCAGCCACTGGTAGGCGCGCGGCAGGGGCGCGGCGCAGCCGGCCGGATCGAAGGGCTGGCTGGCGCCGTCGCCGGCGTTCAGCGCCTCGTACTCGGCCTGCAGCAGCGGTGCGCTGCGGGCCCAGTCGTCCAGCGCCTGTTGCAGCGTGGCGGCGATGTGCGGCACGGCGCGCATGCGGGTCAGGTCCCGGTTCACGACGGCCAGCACGCCGTCGCGGACGCCATTGTTCAGGGTGGCGAGTTTCATTTTCAGTTGTTCCTTATGGGGAAGAAGGTTCAGGCGGTGAGCTCGGCCCACATGTCGCGGTCGCGCTGGGCGGTCCAGACGCGCGGGTCGACGATGCCGCTGGCCTCGTCGTAGGCGCGCGAGATGTCGAAGGGAATCGCGTGTTCATAGATCACGACGTGGCCGAACTCGGGGTCCATCACGCGGCGCGTGTCTTCGTAGACCTGTTTCAGGCTCTTGCCTTGCTCCACGCCTTGCCGGGCGCAGCCGTACAGCGTTTCCACCCAGCTACGCGTGTAGCCGATGGCCTCGCGGCAGGCAGCCGGCGTGGTGAGCGCCGGGCCGCGGCCGGGCACCATCTGGCGCGGCTCCAGGGCCTGCAGCGCGTCCAGCGTGGCCGGCCAGTCGGCCAGATAGGCGTCGCCCGTATACACGCCCGCGTTGAACTCCACCAGGTCCCCCGAGAAGCAGATGCCCTGCGACGGAATCCAGACGATGGAGTCGCCGCGCGTATGGCCGGCCCCCAGATGCAGCATGCGTACCTCCAGGCCGCCCAGAAACACGGTCAGCTCGCGGTCGAAGACCACGGTGGGCCAGGTCAGCCCCGGGATGGTCTCGGCGGACTGGAACAGGCGCGGGAAGCGGCCGATCTCCGAATCCATGTCGGCCTGGCCGCGCTCGACGATGAGCTCATGGGTGCCGCGGCTGGCGAACACGTTTACGGCGCCTTCGGCCGCGAACGCGGATGCGCCCAGCACGCGCACCGCGTGGTAATGGGTCAGCGCCACATGGCGGATGGGCTTGTCCGTGACGCCGCGGATGGCGCGGATCAGGCCCTGGGCCATGGCTGGGGTGGCGGTGGCATCGACGACCATGACGCTGTCATCGCCGATGATCACGCCGGAATTGGGATCGCCGTCGGCCACGTAGGCGTAGGCATTGTCGGACAGGCGTTCGAAGGAGATTTTCTTTTCCGCCAGGTCGGCCTGGGAGGCGAAGGGTTTGCTCATGGGGTTCCTTTATGGGATGAGAGGTCGGGCGGTTCAGTCGGCATGCGCTTGGCTGCGCTGCTGGCTGCTGGTGCCGGTGGCGCCGGGCCTCAGCCCGGCTGCCTTGTCGCGGGTCCAGGCGGCAAGTTCCTCGTGAGCGCTGCGCCGCTTGCGGGCGACGTAGTCGTCCACGGGCAGGCGCGAGGTCAGCTCCAGCCGGATGCCGTTGGGGTCGAAGAAGTAGATAGAGCGGATGAAGTGGTGGTCGGTCGGTCCCACGACGTCGATGCCATGCGTTTGCAGCCGTACGCGCATGCGTTCCAGCTCGGCTTCGCCGCGCATTTCCATGGCGAAGTGGTTGACCCAGCGCGGCGTTCCGGGATCGGGCTGGGTCAGGCCGTTGTCGCCCAGGTCGAAGAAGGCGATGTGCGAACCGTCCGCGAATTCGAAGAACAGGTGCACGAAGGGGCAATGCTCGCCAGTGGAGGGAACGCGTTCTTCCTTCACGACGTGCACGAGCGGCAGGCCCAGGATGTCTTCGTAGAAGCGCCGGGTTTCCTCCGCGTCGCGGCAGCGCCAGGCGAAGTGGTGCAGGCCCTGGATGGTCGGGTGGGTTTGGGGTTGTGTCAGCGTCATGGCGCCGTCTCCGTGGTTCATGGAATATTCAAGGCGGGCGCACCGGGTTGGGCCGCCAGGATTTCGTCGACGGCGTCCTGCACCCGGGCGGCGTCGTCCACTGCCTCGATGAGCAGCAGGGACAGCCGGGCCAGGCTGTCGCGCTGGGCCGCGGGATCGGGCACGTTGGTCAGCGCGATGAGGCGCTCTAGCAGGTCATCAAGCTGTTGCTGGGATAGCGGCATGGCTGGCGCCTCCGGTTGATCGGTAGAGGCCGCGGGCCTCGGGCGGGGATACGGGACAGGCGCCGGCGGCGTCCAGCGCGGCGGCGACCCGGGCCAGCACGGCCCGGGGATCGCTCGTTTCGGAAGTGGCGGCCGCCATGACGTGCTGGTCGGGACGCAGCAGCCACGCCTGGCCGTCCAGCGCCAGTCCCAACTGATGCGCCAGGGCGGCGCGTCCGCGCTCATCGCACAGCGGCGCAACGGCGACCCAGCGCACCAGGCCATCGCCTTCCTGTGCGCCGGCGGGCAAGACATCGCCAAAGACCAGGACGGTGAACCAGGGACCCAGCAGCCCATGCAGGGTCAGGCCATCCGCCTGCCGCAGCACGATATTGGGCAACGCGCGCCCGGCCAATGCGTGGGTGCCGAGCGACAACGCCGATGCGGGATAGACGGCTGGCATGCACAGGCGGCCCGTGTTGATCATGCGGGCCGCGACCGGGTGGCGCGGCGCAAGGTCGATGATGGCGTCGCGCCACAGCGCGGCCGAGCGCGCTGCGCCCGGATAGACAAAGCGCGACGAGCGGCGGGCTTGGCGGATGTTTTCCATCGCCGCGTGCTTGCGCTCGAGGCTATAGGTATCCAGCAGGGATGCGCCTGCGCGGCCTTGCAAGTGCAGGGCCAGCTTCCAGCCCAGGTTGTCGGCGTCCTGGATGCCGCCATTGCCGCCGCGCGCGCCAAAGGGAGCGACCAGGTGAGCCGAATCGCCAGCAAACAGCACGCGGCCGTGGCGCAGGCTGTCCAGGCATTCATGGCGGTACGCCCAGACGCCGTGCCAGGCGATGTCGAACTCCACGCGTTCGCCCAGCAGGTCCCAGACGCGCTGGCGCATGGCGGCGTCAGTGGCTGCCTCGGCGGGGTCTTCGTCCGTGCGCAACTGGAAATCCAGCCGCCAGGTGTCGTCGGCCATCTTGTGACGCCAGACCGCGCGGCCGTGGTTGCTGCCGGCGTCCAGCCAGGTCCAGCGTTCTTCCGGCCACGTGGTGTCGCGCAGCACGATATCGATGATGATCCAGCGGTCTTCGGTCTGGTCGTACACGCGTGGGCTCAGGCCCAGCATGCCGCGCACCGCGCTCTTGGCGCCGTCGCAGGCGACCACCCATTGAGCGCGGCAACGATAGGCGCCATCGGGCGTTTCCACGTGCAGCGTGGCGGGGCCGTCAGCTTGCGGCTCGACGCCGGCGACGCGGTTCAGCCAGCGCAGTTGCGCCAGCGGTTCGCGCATCAGCGCCTCGACCAGGAAGGCTTCCAGGTAGTACTGCTGCAGATTGACGAAGCCGTTGTGCCGCATGTCAGGCTGGTCCTGCAGCGTGAAGGAGGCCACCGCCAGGTCGCGGCAAAGCACGCGGCCCACGTTCCAGCGCACGCCCTTGCCGACCACGTCGCCAGCCATGCCGAGCCGGTCGAAGATGTCCAGCGTGCGCTGCGCCCAGACCATGCCGCGCGAGGCCAGGCCGCGCACGCCTACGGTGTTGTCGTCATCCAGCACGACAACGGGAATGCCGCGCCGCACCAGATCCAGGGCCAGCGTGAGGCCGGTCAATCCAGCCCCGACGACGGCCACCGGATGCGGATCGCGGCGGGGACGGTCCATTTCGTCGGGCCTGACGTATGGATAGATGGGAAGCTCTTTCATCGTTTTCCCTAGTTCGATGAGGTTTGTTGCAGCCCCCACTCTAGGAGCGCGCCGCGGACCCGTCATGTCCTCACGGAAGAGGACACCGCGGCGGCGGAGGATGACCTTAGAATCGGGAAAACACGCGCAAGCGGGGAAAACGACACCATGGAAGAGACAAGCAACCCCATGCCCGCGGGCGGGGGACCTGACCGCTGGGCCGAGTCCGCCGTCATGGACCTGGGCGGTCCGATGTTCCATGCCGCGCTACTGCTCGCACTGCGCGAAACGGTGGCGGCCGACCATGTGTCGCACGTGTTCTACGGCCACGAGGGCTCGGTGCAATATTCGTCGGCGGCCAGCTTGCTGAACCAGTCCCTGATCGAGTGGACCACCAACGTATTCGTGGACAACGAGTTCTACCGGCGCGATCCGAATTACGGCTTGCTGCGCGACATGGCATGCCGGCCGGAGCAACATCCCGATCTGGTCGTCCAGACGGCGTCTCCCGAACGCATCATGGACGACGAGTACCGCCGCCTGCTGTTCGAGCGTCCGGGGTTTGCCAGCAAGATTTCGCTTATCGGGTCTCGCAGCGAAGGCATCAGCTACCTGAACCTGTATTTTTCGCGCACGCATTCGCCGAACGTGACCGAATTGCTGCGCGGGCGCGCGCCCTTGCTGATCGCGCTTGCGCGCCGCCACCATCAGTTGTGCCGCGCGCAAGCGGAGCCGCCGCGCGCGGCGTCCTGGTGCAGCGGCTTGTCGCTGCGCGAAATCCAGGTGGCGGACCTGCTGCGCCAGGGCCATACCGCCAAGGAGGTGGGTCGCGAGCTGGGCCTGTCGCCCACCACCGTGGTCACCTACAAAAACCGCATCTTCAAAAAGAACAACGTGGCGAGCCTGAAGGAATTCCTGATCAAGGCGCCGCCGGCGAGGGTCGCAGGCGCGCAATGACCGGAACCGCCAGCGCCGCCAGGAGCGCCATGGCCGCGGCCACGTAGCCCACGCTGCCCAGGCCCCATTTCGCGATGGCCAAGCCGCCCAGCATTGCGCCGGCGCCAATGCCGGCATTGGCCGCCGATACGTTCAGGGTTCCCGCCATGGCCTGCGCGTGGGGCGCCACTTTCATCACACGCACCTGGCAAACCGGATACAGCGCCGTGTTGGCGATGCTCCAGGCGGCCAGCGCCGGCAGCAGGCCGGCCAGCGTGGACGCCAGGGGCACGGCTGCCATCATGCCCAGGCCCAGCAGCAGCGTGAATGCCAGGGTTGCGGCCAGAGGATGACGGTCTGCCGCCAGCCCGCCCAGCCAGTTGCCGGCAAGGCCCGCCGCGCCAAACCCCATCAGCCACCATCCCACCTGCGCAGGCGGTACGCCGGCGATGCGTTCCAGCACGTCGGCCAGATAGGTATAGGAAGCGAACATCGCAGTGAACACCGCGACCGACAACCCGATGTGGGCCAGCATGCGTGGATCTCGGAGGATGCGCGCCTGTTCGCGCAAACCGACACGGGGCGGGCGCGGCAGGGCAGGCATGCAGGTAAGCATCAGCGCCGCCAATGCCAGCGAAAGCCCCGACAGCGCCCAGAAACTGCCGCGCCAGCCGATCGACGCAGCCGCCAGCGTGCCCAATGGAATGCCGAACAGCAGCGCGGCGGAAATGCCGAGGTAGACGCGCGCTACCGCCTGGCCGGCGCGGCGCGGGCCGGCCAGTTGCGCGGCCGCTTCGCTGGCCGTGCCCCAGAACACCGGCAGCGCCAGCGCCGGAATGAAGCGCGCCAGTGCCAGTACCCAGATGTTGGGCGCGGCCGCAGCCAAGGCGTTGGACGCGGCGAAGAGCAGCAGGATGGCGATGAACAGGCGCTTGAGCTCCCAGTGCGACACCGTTGCCGTCAACAGCGGCCCGGCCAACATGACGGTGAAGGCGAACAGCGTGACGAGCTGGCCGGCGGCCGATACGGAGATAGAGAGGTCGCGGGCCAGTTCCGGCAGCAGCCCGACGATCAGGAACTCCGTGGACACAATGACAAAGGCGGCGGCGGCCAGGATGCTGATAGCCAGCGTGCCCGAGCGGGTCGGGGCGCAGGCCGAAGGCAAGGAAGATTCAGTCATGAAAAGCGTAGAAGGCTGGAGAGCCTTGTACGATATTGGAGATAGAATTTCTTATCTCCGGTATTTTTTCCTTATATTAAGGAATCAAATTCCTTAATTGGTAGCCCGATGATTCCTTCCGAACGCCTGAAAGGCATCGAAGCCTTTGTCTGCGTGGCAGACGCAGGCAGCTTTACCGCTGCTGCCGACCGGCTCAGCCTCACCGCCTCGGCCGTGGGCAAGAGCGTGGCCCGGCTGGAGGCCCGGCTGCGAACCCGATTGTTCGAGCGCAGCACCCGCCGCTTGGCGCTGACGGATGCGGGTCGCGCTTACTACCGCACCTGCGTGCGCGTGCTGGCTGAATTGCAGGACGCCGAAGCCGTGTTGGCGGCCGAGCGGCAGGAGCCGGCAGGGCGGCTGCGTGTGGATCTGCCAGCAACCTTCGGCCGCCGCGTGGCGCTGCCGCTGCTGCTGCAGTTCGCCCAGCGGCATCCGCAGTTGCGGCCGCAAGTGTCGTTCACGGACCGCTTCGTCGATCTGGCCGATGAGGGCATAGACGTGGCGGTGCGCATCGGCGGGCCGCAGCGTTGGGCGCCCGGTCTGGGGCATCGTTACCTGGGCTCGGAACGCGTGGTTTTCTGCGCGTCGCCCCAGTACCTGGCGCGCCGTGGCGTGCCGCAAACCGCCGACGATCTCATGCGCCATGACGCAGTGGCGTACGGGCGCCCGGACGGGGAGCCGGCATCCTGGCGGATAGTCCAAGGCGCGGGGCCGGTCAGCTTGCGACCGATAGAGGGTGTCATGGTGTTGGACAGCGCCGAAGCCCAGGTCGATGCCGTGGCCGCAGGGCTCGGCATCGCGCAACTGGCGACGTGGCTGGCGGCTGACGCTTTGCGCGATGGCCGGGTCGTCGAGGTATTGCCGCAACTGGCTACCGAGGGGTTGCCGCTGTACTTGCTTTGGCCGCTTAGCAAGCAACTGCTGCCCAAGGTGGACGCGGTTCTGGAGATGCTGGGCGAATCGCTGCGGATCGCGTGACCGACCCATACTCGCGAGCGCCCACGCAAAAGGCCCCGAAGGGGCCTTTTGCTTGCGACAGGATGATCCCGGGGCGGGAATCAGCCTTCGGCCGTTTCCTGCAGCACGCGCTTGGCTTCCTCGGCCACGCGCTCGGGGGCGGTGCCGCCCACGTGCTTGCGGGCGGCCACGGAGCCTTCCAGGGTCAGGACCTGATGCACGTCGTCGCCAATGCTGGCGTGGTAGGCCTTGAGCTCGTCCAGCGACAGATCGGCCAGGTCGCAGCCGCGCTGTTCGCAGTCGCGGACGGCGTGGGCGACCACTTCGTGGGCGTCGCGGAAGGGCACGCCGCGCTTGACCAGGTAATCGGCCAGGTCGGTGGCCGTGGCAAAGCCTTGCAGGGCGGCGGCGCGCATGTTGTCGGCCTTGACCTTGATACCGCCAGCCATGTCCGCGAAGATCGTCAGCGTGTCGCGCACCGTGTCGACGGTGTCGAACAGGCCTTCCTTGTCTTCCTGGTTGTCCTTGTTGTAGGCCAGGGGCTGGCCCTTCATCAGGGTCAGCAGGGCGACCAGATGGCCGTTGACGCGGCCGGTCTTGCCGCGGGCGAGCTCGGGCACGTCGGGGTTCTTTTTCTGCGGCATGATCGAGCTGCCGGTGCAGAAGCGGTCGGCCAGGTCGATGAAGCCCACGCGCGGGCTCATCCAGAGCACCAGCTCTTCGGAAAGGCGCGAGACGTGCGTCATGATCAGCGCGCCGGCGGCGCAGAATTCGATGGCGAAGTCGCGGTCCGACACGGCGTCCAGCGAATTGCGGCAGACGCCGTCAAAGCCCAGGGTCTTGGCGACGCGCTCGCGGTCGATCGGGTAGGACGTACCGGCCAGTGCGGCGGCGCCCAGCGGCAGGCGGTTCACGCGGCGGCGGCAGTCGGCCAGGCGCTCGGCGTCGCGGCCGAACATTTCGGCGTAGGCCAGCAGGTGGTGGCCGAAGGTGACGGGCTGGGCGACCTGCAGGTGCGTGAAGCCGGGCATGATGGTGCCCGCGTTGTCCAGCGCCACGGTGGCCAGGGCGCGGCGCAACTGGCGCAGCAGGTCCAGCAGGTTGTCGATTTCGGCGCGCAGCCACAGGCGGATGTCGGTGGCGACCTGGTCGTTGCGCGAACGGCCGGTGTGCAGGCGCTTGCCCGCGTCGCCCACCAGTTCAACCAGGCGCTTTTCGATGTTCAGGTGCACATCTTCGAGGTCGAGCAGCCATTGGAAGCTGCCTGCATCGATTTCGGACAGGATCTGAGTCATGCCGCGCTGGATGTCGGCCAGGTCCTGGGCGCCGATGATGCCCTGGGCGGCCAGCATGTCCGCGTGCGCGAGGGAACCCTGGATGTCGTAGCGCGCCAGGCGCTTGTCGAAATCCACGGACGCCGTATAGCGCTTTACGAGTTCGGAAACCGGTTCCGAGAACCGGGCGGACCAGGCCTGCGCCTTGTTGGCGAACTGGTTTTGATCGGGGGAGGGAGTGTTTGCCATGATGGGCGGAATTATAGGGCCTGGCGCGCGGAGGGCGAAGGCGGGCGCCGGTCCGCGGGCGGTGAACCTCCAGGCCGGGCCAGTTGTCGGATAATCCTGGATTAGTTTCAAGACCTTAGAGCAGGAAGAGAGTCTATGCCCCTGGAATGGGAAGAGCTGGTCACCCAATTGGATACCCATCTGCCGCGCGAAGCCTGGGCGCAGACGCTCATCGGGATCGCCGCCTTGATCCTGACGGCGCTGTTCGTCCAGTGGGTCGTGGCCCGGGTCGTGCTGCTGCTGGCGCACCGGGTGCTGGTGCTGAGCGGCAGGGGGGACTGGGATAAGGCCCTGCAGCGCCGCCGCGCGTACCAGAACCTCTGGTACGCCGTGCCGTTCGCGGTGGTGTCGATGGGCATCGGCCTGGTGCCGCATGTGGAACGGGCCGTCACCATCGTCGGGCGGCTGGCGCACGCCGGCGCCTGGATCTGCGTGTTCGTGGCGTTTTCCGGGGTGCTGAGCGCCTGGCAGGACACGTATTCCGCCACCACACGCGCGCAGACCCGCTCCATCAAGGGCTATATCCAGATAAGCAAGCTCATCCTGATGGCGGTTTGCACCGTTTTGGTGCTTTCGATCCTGATCGACCGCTCGCCGCTGTGGATGATCTCCGGCCTGGGCGCGCTGTCCGCCGTTTTGCTGCTGGTATTCAAGGACACGCTGCTGTCATTGGTGGCCAGCACCCAGCTGACCAGCAACGACATGCTGCGCATCGGCGACTGGATCGAGATGCCGCAATCCAACGCCGACGGCTTCGTGAAGGATATCGCGCTCCACACGGTCAAGGTGCAGAACTGGGACAACACCGTCACGACGGTGCCTACCTACAAGCTGTTTTCGGAAAGCTATCGCAATTACCGGCACATGTTCGAATCGGGCGGACGACGCATCAAGCGCACCGTCCGCATCGACGCGGCCAGCGTGCGCTTCCTGAGCGACGAAGAGGCCCGCCAGCTGATGCGCTTTCGCCTGTTACATGATTACCTGCAGGCCAAGACCCACGACATCGCCCAGGCCAACCAGACCATGGGCGAACTTGCCAGCGTGCCGGCCAACCGCCGCCGCCTGACCAATATCGGCACCTTGCGGGCCTATGCGCTGGCCTACCTGAAGCAGAATCCAGAGGTCCGCCAGGACATGGCGATGATGGTGCGCATGATGGAGCCCACTTCCGAGGGCATTCCGGTCGAGGTCTATTGCTTTACCGCCGTGACGGCCTGGGTGGAATACGAGCGCATCCAGGGCGACATCTTCGACCATTTGCTGGCGATCCTGCCCGAACTCGGCCTGCGCCTGTATCAGCAGCCGTCCGGCGCCGACATCGGCGCGATGGGTACCCACCTGCGCGAAGGGGCCTTGCAGGCGGCGCTGGCCGTCGAGGGCGGCCGCCCGGGCCTGGCCGCGCCGTCCGGGCACGGACTGACGGACGCGAAGATGCCGCGTTGAGGGACCGCGGGCGCCGGGGCGGGGCTGGCGGGGAGCCCCGTGAGATAATCCAGGCGTTGAAATCCCAGGCGATAGACCCGATGTCGAACCCGTTCTTCAACCTCTATTCCCACGGCTTTGCCCGGGTAGCCGTCGGCGTGCCCGAATGCAAGGTCGCCGACCCCGCGTTCAACGCCGCCCAGACGATCGCGCTGGCGCAGCAGGCCGCCCAGGGCGGAGCGGTGCTGGCGGCGTTTCCCGAACTGGGCCTGTCCGCCTACACCTGTGACGACCTGTTCCACCAGAAGGCCTTGCTGGACGAGTGCGAGGCGGCGCTGGCGCAGGTGGTGGCGGCAACCGCCGAGATGGATATCGCCGTCGTGGTCGGCGCGCCGCTGCGCGTGGCCCACCAGTTGTTCAATTGCGCCGTGGTTGCCGCGGGGGGCCGCGTGCTGGGCGTGGTGCCCAAGAGCTACCTGCCCAACTATGGCGAATTCTACGAAGCGCGCCAGTTCAGCGCCGGGGATTGCGCCACCGCCTCCGAGATCCACCTGCTGGGACAGACCGTGCCTTTCGGGTCCGAACTGATCTTCCAGATGGAAAAGCTGCCGCTGTTCCAGTTCCACGTTGAAATCTGCGAAGACGTCTGGGTGCCCATTCCGCCGTCCTCCTTCGCCGCGCTGGCTGGCGCCACCGTGCTGGTGAACCTGTCGGCTTCCAATATCGTGGTCGGCAAGTCCGAATACCGCCACCAGCTGGTGGCGCAACAGTCGGCTCGCTGCCTGTCTGCTTACATGTATACCTCCGCCGGGCGGGGCGAGTCCTCGACCGATCTGGCCTGGGACGGCCAGGCGCTGATCTACGAAAACGGCGAACTGCTGGGCGAATCGGAACGATTCCTCGGCCATTCCCATCTGCTGTTCGCGGACGTGGACCTCGAACGCCTCTCGCGCGAGCGGATGCGCCAGACCACCTTCGGCCAGTCCGTGCGCCGCCACCAGGACGAAGTGCGCAAGTTCCGCAGCGTGGCCGTTCCCGTGGATCCGCCGCTGGAAGACGCCGAGCTGGCGCTGGAGCGGCGCGTGGCCCGCTTCCCATACGTGCCGGCCGATCCGCAGCGCCGCGATGCCCGCTGCAAAGAGGTCTACAGCATCCAGGTCCAGGCCCTGGTCCAGCGCCTGTCGGCCAGCCGCATGTCCAAGGTCGTCATCGGCATCTCCGGCGGACTGGATTCCACTCATGCCCTGCTGGTCTGCGCCAAGGCCATGGACGCGCTGGACCTGCCGCGCTCCAACATCCTGGCCGTCACGATGCCGGGCTTCGCCACCAGCTCCCGCACGCTGCAGCAGGCGCGCCGGCTGATGGCGGTGGTGGGGTGCACGGCATCCGAGATCGATATCCGGCCCAGCTGCCTGCAGATGCTCAAGGACCTGGGCCATCCCTACGCGGACGGCAAGCCGGTCTACGACATTACGTTCGAAAACGTGCAGGCCGGCGAACGCACCAACCACCTGTTCCGCATCGCGAACTTCAACAACGCGATCGTCATCGGCACGGGTGACCTGAGCGAGCTTGCGCTGGGCTGGTGTACCTACGGCGTGGGCGACCACATGTCGCACTACAGCGTCAATGCCAGTGTGCCCAAAACGCTCATCACACACCTGGTGCGCTGGGTGGCCGAATCCGGCCGCCTGGGCGAGGAGGGGGCTGAAGTCCTGCTGGACGTGCTGGGCACCGATGTCAGCCCCGAGCTGGTGCCGGGCGGCGCGGACGACAAACCGGTGCAGAAAAGCGAAGATTCCATCGGTCCCTACGAGCTGCAGGACTTCAACCTGTATTACACGCTGCGCTACGGCTTCGCGCCGACCAAGGTGGCTTTCCTGGCCCTGGCGGCCTGGCGCGACAGGGAGGCGGGCGCCTGGCCCGAGGGAGGCCACGTGGCCCGCAACCAGTACGACCTGGCGGCCATCAAGCGCAACCTGAAGATCTTCCTGGACCGCTTCTTCCGGCTCAGCCAGTTCAAGCGCAGCTGCGTGCCGAATGCGCCCAAGGTCGGCTCCGGCGGTTCGCTGTCGCCGCGCGGCGACTGGCGGGCGCCCAGCGACTCCGAGTCGGCGGTGTGGATGCGCGACGCCGAGCGTATTCCTGACGAAACCTGAACCGGGCTTTCCCGCCAGGAGGGGCCCGGCGCTCGGGCTTCCTGGCGGGTGGTATTCTCTTATCCAACGTGCCCTGCAGCCATGCCGAGCCAGGGCGCCGCTACAGATCAAAAACCCAGGACGACCAACGTGAAACAAGTCACCGCCATCATCAAACCCTTCAAGCTCGACGAAGTCCGCGAAGCGCTGGCCGAAGTCGGCGTCAGCGGCCTGACCGTTACCGAAGTGAAGGGTTTCGGCCGCCAGAAAGGCCATACCGAGCTCTACCGCGGCGCCGAGTACGTGGTGGACTTCCTGCCCAAGATCCGCGTCGAAGTGGTGCTGCCCGACAGCCAGGTCGAAGCCGCCATCGAAGCTGTCGTCAAGGCCGCCCGCACCGGCAAGATCGGCGACGGCAAGATCTTCGTGACGCCGGTCGAACAGGCCATACGCATCCGCACGGGCGAAAGCGACGAAGAGGCGCTGTAGGTTCCAAGGCATTTGTGGCTGGCCGGATCCGCCGGCAGCCGCGAACACATTTTCCGGCCTACCTGATGAGCTGATTCATTTCCAGGATCGGGCTCATTACGGCCAGCACGATCAGCAGCACGAATCCCCCCATCAGCAGGATCAGCGCCGGCTCCAGCAGGGCGGTCATGGCCATCGCGCGCCGTTCCAGGTCGCGCGACAGGTTCTGCGCGCCGCGGTCCAGCAGTTCAGGCAGGCGGCCGGTCTTTTCGCCGCTGGCGATCAGGTGCACCAGCAGCGACGGAAATACCTTCTGCGCGCCCAGCGATGCCGAGAGCGACGCGCCTTCCCGCACCCGCGCCGAGGCTTCGTCCACCGCTTGGCGCAGCACATCGTTGCCCAGCGTGCGGCGCGCCGCTTCCAATGCCGTCAGCAGCGCCACGCCGCTCCCTGAGAGGATGGCCAGCGTGGATGCGAAGCGGGCGGCGTTCACGCCCAGCACGAAACGTCCGGCCAAGGGCAGCCGCAGCAATCGCGCATGCCAGGCGCGCCGCGCGGCAGGCGCGCGCAGCGCGTAACGCCACAGCGCCACCGCAGCCGCCAGCGCGGCGCCCGTCGCCGTGCCCCATTCCCGCACATAGTCGGACAGCGCCAGCATGATGCGCGTCAAGAGCGGCAGTTCCTGCTTGGCCTGGCTGAACGCGGACACCACCTGGGGCACCACATAGCCCAGCAGGAAGATCACGATGATCACCGACACGCACGCCACCACCGCGGGGTAGATGAACGCCGTCAGCACCTTGCTGCGCAGGGCATTGCGTTCCTCGATGTAGTCGGCAAGCTTCTCCATCACCTGCGCCAGGTCGCCTGATTCTTCGCCGGCGCCGATCAGCGCCCGGTAGATCTCCGGGAAGTCGCGTGGCCGCGCGGCCAGGGCGGTGGACAGCTTGTGCCCCGCGCGCACGTCGTCGCGCACGCCGCCCAGCGTGGCGGCGATGTGTTTTTTTTCAGCCTGCTCCAACGTGGCGCTGAGGGCGGCGTCCAGCGGCAGGCTCGCCGCCAGCAGGCTGGCGAGTTGACGCGTCAGCCAGGCCAGATCGGCGTCCGACAGGCGTGTGCGCAGCGACGCGCCGATTCCTTCGGCGCGCGCGGCCAGGGACGTGGACAGCGGCAGCAAGCCGCGGCCGCGCAACTGGTTGCGCGCGCCGCGCTCGCTGTCGGCGTCGATCGTGCCGCGCACGATTTTTCCCAACGCGTCGGTGGCTTCGTATCGGAAGGAAGGCATTTGCAAAGCACGGGCCGCGCGCATTTGCAAAACGCGCAAAGCCCCGAATTTAAAGGGTTTCAAGGCCGCTACGATGCCTGCGGATTATGACCGTAGTGTTGCACTGTCACCCCGTATACTCCGACGCGCTTTCACGTTTTTTCACACGATTTCACGTCTCAGGCACCTATCCCGTCATGCGTCAAATTGCGCAATTCAGCCTCGCGGTACTGCTTGCCGCGAGCCAGCTCGGACCCGCGGCCACCACGGTTCATGCTCAACAGACCGACAACCGCGTCAGTCTGAACTTCGTCGACACCGACATTCCCGCCGTGCTGCGCGCCTTGTCGTTGTTCACGCAGCGCAACTTCCTGGTGGACCCGCGCGTCAAGGGCAAGCTTACGCTGGTGTCGGACCGCCCCGTGGACAGCGCGCAGGCGCTGTCCATGCTGACGGGCGCGCTGCGTCTGCAGGGTTTTGCCATTGTCGACGTCGATGGCGTGACGCGCGTGGTGCCGGAGGCCGATGCCAAGCTGCAGGGCAGCGCGGTGGTGGGCAATGGACGACCCGGGCAAGCCGTGGGCGGGGCGCCGGCTGGCGGCGCGGGACGCGGGCCGGTGCCCGTCGCCGCGTTTGCCAAGGGCAGCAGTGGGGAAATGCTGACGCGCGTGTTTCCGCTGAAGTACGAAAACGCCGCCAACCTGGTGCCGGTGCTGCGTCCCATGGTGCCGCCGAACAATCCGATCAACGCCTATCCCGGCAACAACACGCTGGTGGTCACGGACTACGCCGATAACCTGGAACGGATCGCGCAGGTCATTGCGCGCATCGACGTCCCCAGCTCGATCGACACGGACGTGGTGCCGGTGCGCTCGGCCATCGCGACCGACATCGCCATTCTTGCCTCGCAATTGCTGGATACGCAAAGCAGCGACCCGACGCAGCGCATTGCCGTGGTGGCCGATCCGCGCAGCAATAGCGTGCTGGTGCGTTCCGGCAGCCCTGCGCGCACGCGCCTTGCACGGGACCTGATCATGAAGCTGGACGCGCAGCAAAACCGCGCCGGCAATCTGCACGTGGTCTACATGCGCAACGCGCAAGCCACGCGCATCGCCGAGGTCTTGGGCGGCCTGCTGACCGGGCAGGCGAATTCCGCGCCGGGCGCCACGGGGGGCGCCGCCGCCGGCGCCGGTGCCCAGGGCGGCGCACGCGCACAGAACGCGTCGGCGGGCATGGCCGGCCAGGCAGTGCAGGGCATGTCCGGCATGTCCGCGTCGTCCAAGGGCGGATTGTCGGGCGAGCAGGAGCGCATTGCCCGCGAAGACAACAGTTCGCAAGCCGTGTCGTACTCGGCTGGCGGGGCCACCATCCAGGCGGATCCCGCGACCAATTCACTCATCATCTCGGCGCCTGAACCGCTTTACCGCAGCTTGCGCGAGGTCATCGACCAGCTCGATCAGCGCCGCGCGCAGGTATTGGTGGAGAGCCTGATCGTGGAAGTCAGCGAGGCCAAGGCGGCGGAGTTCGGCATCCAGTGGATGACGGGCGCCGGCAACATCAATAGCGACGGCACCAGCTTCATCGGCGGCACCAATCTGGGCGGCAGCGGCATTACCGGCAAAGGCCCCACTACCATCGACGGCCTGGGCAGCGGCCTGAGCCTGGGCGTGGTCAAGGGCACCGTCGACGTGCTGGGCAACAAGGTGATCAACCTGGGCGTGCTGGCGCGCGCGATGGAAAATTCGGGCGAGGCGAACATCCTGTCCACGCCCAACCTCCTGACGCTGGATAACCAATCGGCCAGTATCCTGGTGGGCAAGACGGTGCCGTTCGTGACCGGTCAGTACGTGACTTCGGGCAGCAATGGCAGCACCAATCCGTTCCAGACCATCGAACGCGAAGACGTCGGCCTGAAGCTGAATATCCGCCCGCAGATTTCCGAAGGCGGCGCGGTCAAGCTGGACATCTACCAGGAAGTCAGCAGCATCGATGAAAGCCGTTCCAATTCCACCACCGGCATCGTCACGAACAAACGCGCCATCGACACCAGCGTGCTGATCGATGATGGCCAGATCATTGTGCTGGGCGGCCTGCTGGAAGACAACGTGACGCTTACGACGAACAGCGTGCCCGGCCTGGGTTCGCTGCCCGTGATCGGTTCGTTGTTCCGCTACGACTCGCGCAAACGCACCAAGACCAATCTGATGGTGTTCTTGCGGCCCTACGTGGTGCGCGACGCCAATCGCACTGCCGGCGTCACCATGGACCGCTACGACTACATGCGCCGCGCGCAGGGCGCGGTGCAGCCGGGCCAGCACTGGCTGCTGCCGGACATGCAGGCGCCGATGCTGCCTCAGCCCGGTTCGGCGCCCTCGGTCTCGAACAATGCGTACGACCTGCGGCCGGAACATCAGGCGGAAACGCTGCGGCGGCCGGCGCCCGTCACGGCGCAGTCCTTCGCGGTGCGGCAGTATCCCGGCATGGAGCAGGGCCGCGATGCTTCCGGGGCCATCCGTGTGTCGCGCACGCTGATGCACAGCGTGGCCGTGGACCCTGATACGTTGCTATGAGCGCGCATCCGCTGCCATATGCCTGGGCCCGCGCACAACGGGCGATGCTGTCGCTGCGCGGCGGACAGGCCCGCCTGACCGTCAGCCCGCGCACGCCAGAATGGGCGGTGCGCGAGATCCGGCGCTGCCATGGCGACATTGAACTGGCTCAGGTCGAGGACGAGGCGCTGGAAACCCTGCTGACCGCGGCCTACAGCCATTCCGAGGACGCGGCATCGGTCATGGGCGTGGCCGAGAACGAGATCGACCTGGACCGCCTGATGCAGGACATGCCCGAGGTGGCGGACCTGCTGGAGGCCCAGGACGACGCGCCCGTGATCCGCATGATCAACGCATTGTTCGCGCAGGCCGCGCGGGACGGCGCCAGCGATATCCACATCGAACCGTTCGAGACGCACTCCGTAGTGCGCTACCGGGTCGACGGCACCTTGCGCGACGTGGTGTCGCCGCGCAAGGCGCTGCATGCGGCGCTGATCTCGCGCATCAAGATCATGGCGCATCTGGACATCGCCGAAAAGCGCTTGCCGCAGGACGGACGCATTGCGCTGCGCGTGGGCGGGCGGCCGATAGATGTGCGCGTTTCCACCTTGCCGACCGGGCATGGCGAACGGGCCGTGCTGCGGCTGCTGGACAAGGAAGCGGGGCGCTTGCAGCTGGAGAAGCTGGGCATGGATGGGGGCGTGTTGGGACAGCTGGACCGGTTGATCCGCCAGCCGCACGGCATCGTGCTGGTGACCGGACCCACCGGCAGCGGCAAGACCACCACGCTGTACGCGGCGTTAAGCCGCCTGGACGCATCCACCAGCAATATCCTGACGGTCGAGGATCCGATCGAATACGACTTGCCCGGCATCAGCCAGACCCAGGTCAACGCCAAGATCGACATGAGCTTCGCATTGGCGCTGCGAGCCATCCTGCGCCAGGATCCCGATGTGATCATGATCGGCGAAATCCGCGACCTGGAAACCGCGCAGATCGCGGTGCAGGCATCGCTGACGGGCCACCTGGTGCTGGCCACCTTGCACACGAACGACTCGGTGTCGGCCGTGACCCGGCTCACCGACATGGGCGTGGAACCCTTCCTGCTCGCGTCATCGCTCTTGGGTGTGCTGGCGCAGCGTCTGGTGCGCAAGCTCTGCCCGGCGTGCAAAAAGCCCGCCCTGCAGGACGGTGCGCGCGTGTTTCATCCGGTGGGCTGCGATGCCTGCAACCATACCGGCTACAGCGGACGTTCCGGCATCCATGAACTCTTCACGGTGGACGACGAGGCGCGCCGGCTGATCCACGAAGGGCGCGACGAACGCGAACTGCGCCGCGCGGCTGCCGCGTCAGGCATGCGGACCATGCGCGAGGACGGACAGCGCTGGGTGGAAAGCGGGCAGACCTCGCCGGAGGAGATCCTGCGGGTGACGCGGGACGCCTAGTATTTATATTCGCCAGCGGTCGAAAAAGGCGAAGGAAAGCTGGCGGTGATGCCGGATCGAGAGCAGGTAGACCCGATTCTTGATGCAGGCGTAAAGCTTCAGGTAGTGGGCAGAGACGTACTCGCGCAGTTCCGCATCCTCGGAAAGCGTACTGAGCTGCCGGGCCACGCGAGCCACTCCATTGGCGGCTTCCACGGAACGCACGGGCCGTTCCAGGAACGAGCGCCCCATGGCGGCGGGAAAGGCTGCGAGATTCGGAATGACCACATCGGCTAACTCGTCCAGCAGCGCGTCGAAAGCGTGTGGAACCTTGGCCCCGGTGAGGAAGGCTTCGATTTCCTCGAGCTTGCGCTCGAAGTGGGCTGTGAGCTTGATGGCGGGTTTGGCGGTCACGAAGCGAAACCGTCGATCAGCGGGTGGCCATGGCAGGCTCCCTGGGCTAGATTTTGTACTTAAAAACGTACATTTTTCGGCCAAATCCGAAGCCCAACGATCCGGAATCAGGTGCCGAACGTCGTCACGTCGCCCGACCGCCTACCCAACGCCGACAACAGGCCGTCCAGGGCCGCGCGCTCGGCTTCGCGGGCGGACCCGGCATAGGTCGCCTGGCCCTGGAATTTCAGGCCGCCCCGGCCGCTGGCGCTGCCCTGGCCGGTCACATCCAGCAGGCCGCTTTCCGTGCTCAGCGCCAGTGTGGCGCCGGACTTGCCGCCTTGCACCCGCAACAGATACGAGCCCACTGGCGCCACCGGCGTCAGCGCGGTGCTGGCGTTGCGCCAGCGCAGTTCGGCCAGTGGGCCTGCGGGCAGGGCCGCGCCCAGCCGCAGCGGCTGCCAGCGGATTTCCAGCGTGCCCTGTGGGGCGATGGTGTTCCAAGGCGCGCCCAGCGCGGACAGGATGGAGGCAGGCGCGCGCAGGGACTGGGCGGGCACCGACACGCCGTTCCAACCTGGGCTGGCCCGCAAGGGGCCCTGCAGCCAGGGGTGGGAGATCTCCAGGGCCAGCGCATCCCAGCGCCATTGCCATTGCACGGGCTGTGGCAGCATGCGGCGCGCGCCGGGCGGACCCAGCGCGATCCAGGCGCTACCGCGCCACAAAGTGCCGCTGGCGTCGGCCAGCGCAACCGGCGCCTTGTCCGGCAGCAGAACCAGCAGCCAGCGCGCGGGCAGAACGGTGACGGCGGCCGCGGCGGCACAGACAGAGCCTGCCAGGAGCAGCGCAGCGGAACGTTTGGAAAGGCGCAAGCCGGACATGTCAGCCACGCTCCGATGCTTGCGGCGTCACCAGGCTCACCTTGCCGTTGACCAGACCGGGCAGTGGCCGCCCGTTGACGTTGGCGGCACGTGTGAGCTGCACCTCCTTGACCGCCAGGCCCCAATCGCGCGCGGCCCCATCCAGCCAGCGCAGCAGGGCCGAAGACGGCGCCTGTTTCAGTGTCAGCAGTATGCCCGGGCCTTGCTCCGGTTCGTCCAGCGCCCATAGTTCCGCGGCGAGTCCGGCGCGCTCCAGCGAGGCGCCCATTTCCGCGACGCTGGGCATGGCGCCGGCAGGCGCTGCGGACTTGCGCCGCAACGCCTTGGCTTGGGTGGTCAGGTCGGCGACCGTGGCTGCCTGGCCGCGCAGCGCGGGCAATTCCGCTTGCATTTTGCGCAGCGTGTTCAAGGGCGGCTCGATCAGGGCGACGAAGACCAGCGCGCCGCCCAGCAGCAGGCCGGCCGCTGTCACCAGCCGGCGCTCGCGCGGCGCCAGCGCCTGGTAGCGTAGTCCGGCGCGCGCCAGCGCGGGAGTCAGGGTCTTGGCCAGCGACTGTCTGGCCGCATGCAGGGCTTGCGGAAGTTTCATGGTTGCGCGCGCACGATGCGCCAGGTGGTGTCGTTGTCGCCGCGTTCGAGCTTCAGGCCCAGGGCTGCGGCTTGCTGGATCAGCGCGGGCGTCTCCGCCACGCGTTGCGACTGTTCGCCGGCGTCGGCCAGTTGCAGCGTCAACGCCTGTTCGGTGTAGCCCAGGCGGGACACCTTGTCGGCGGCGAAGGGCAGGGCCTGCGCCGCGGCGCGCGCCAGGGGCAGGAAGTCGGCGGCATTGGCTGCGCCGCGGTTCGCCTGCAGCGCGTCCAGGCCTTGCTGCGCCTGGCGTGGCGGGTCCAGGACCACTGGCAGGTCGGGGAACGCGGCCAGGACCTGCGCATGCATGCCGTTGCGCAACGCGTCGGCTTCGGCTTGCAGTTGCGATGCGTACAGGTTCAGCCCGCCTATCCAGACGACTGCCGCGGCCGCGCCCCAGCGCCAGGCGGGGCGCCAGGCCGAGACTCGGGCCGGCGCCAGCTGGGGCATGGCGAGCGACCATGAAGGCGAGGGCGCCTGCCAGCGAGGATCGGCTGGGTCGCGCAGGGGCGCCGAGGTTTCGGCCCCCAGCGCCTGTGGCGCGATGAGCGCCTGCGTGCGCAAGCCCTGCGCATTTAACAGGCTCCAGCCTCGGCGCACGGGTTCGCGCGCGGCCCAGGCCAGCGGCACCGTACCGTCGGCCGAGCGCGGACCGTGGCCGATGGCCAGCGCGTCCAGGTCGCTGAGCACGAGCGGCTCCAGGGCGCTGTGCACCGCGGCCGCAAAGCGGGCGCGCGCCACCGCGGGGATCTGCACGCTGGCGGCGATCACATCGTCGGGGTGCAGCACGGCTTCGCAGGCGGCGTGGGGATAGGCATGGCCCAGCGCTTCGAGCGTCAACTCACCCTGGCGGGCGCAGCGGCCGCGGCGGTCGAACCAGGCGTAGGGCAGGAGCGAGCCGGCGTTGAATTCTTCCAGCGGCGGCAACGCGATGCGCAGAATGTTCTTCAAGGAATTTCTCTAGTCCATAAGGTGTCGGGGGCTGCCGGCGGCGAGCTGCGCAGCAGCGCCTGCATGGAGATGCGCGCCCGCTCATAGGCCACGGTGCCGCTGGCCAGGAACCATGCGCTGGTGGTGACCACCGTGGGCGCGGGCGCCTTGATGCCTGCGCCTGTCAGGCGGTTGGCGAAGTCGCCGGCATTGTTGAACCAGTTGCCGCGGTCGCGTTCGCCCGCCATGGTGCGGGCCTGGCTCAGCGACAGGCCGGGCACCAAAGCCGCAATGACCTCGGCGGGCGCGGTATTGACGTTGACACTGGTGGAGACAGGCAGCACCGTCATTGTGCGACGCAGTGCATTGCGTACCGACGGATCCAATGCGAGCAAGGCCGCCACTTCGTCCACGCCGCGCGGCAAGGGCGCGCGCGCCTCGGGGGCAGGGCGCCCCGGCGGCGCGGAGGGAACGTCGGCTGGCGGCGCCACGGGCTGCGCGGCCGACATCACCTCCACAATGCGCGCGGCCAAGGTGTCCGGCAATTGCAGCGCATTCAGGAGTCGGCGCAATACCTGCTCCTGCTCGGGTTGAGGCACGCCATTGGTGGCGAGGTTGTAGAGGTTGTACTTGCCTTGCTCGTCCTGAACGCGGCCAGAGAACACGGCGATGCGTTCGTCGCCAGGCCGCTCGATGCGTGTATCCAGGACCGGCGTGGCCCAGATCTGGTCGCCGCGCGTGATGGATTCGCGCCGGCCGTGGTCGCGCACGATGAGGCGAGCCCAGTCTATGCCGCCCGCCAGCATGGCAAGGGCTTGCACCCGCGCCATCTCGTTTTCCACGCGGCGCGTGCTGGCGGTCTGGCGCTGGAACAGACCGGTGGTCAAGGCAGCGACGATGGCAACGATGATGAGCGCGCTGATGACGGCGGCGCCGCGCTCGCGCCGGGATCCGCGGACGCCGTTCATGGCAGTTCCAGCACGCGGGTGTAGCGTTCGGGAGAGGCGGAGGAGCCGCGTTCCAGCGTGATCTCCAGGCCGGTCGGGGTGGCAGCCAGGCTGGCTGCGCCGTCGACCCAGCCTGTGCCGGGCACCCAGGCGCGCAGCGCGAGGTTCCGTGTGCCGGGCAGCAGAAGTATGCCGTCGCCCGCGGCCGGCAGGGGGCTGCGAGCCGCCGACGGCCCGCTGGCGCGCCACAGGCCGTCCTTGCGCACCTGCCAATGCACGCGCTGCCACTGGCCGTTGCCGTCCGGGTCGGGACGCAGGATCTCGAAGACCGGTCCCCCGCCCGCGCGGCGCAGCAGGCGCAGGCCGCTGGTGTAGGCCTGCGCGTCCAGTCCCGTGGGGTCGAAGCCGGGGCCGCTGTAAGAGAGTTCGATGTCGCGCGCCATCTGGCCCAGCGTGCGGACGATAGCGTCAATGTCATCGGCCTGCGCCTCGATCCGCTCGCGCGCGCCGGACACGCTGGCCAGGCCGCGCCAGGCCATCAGGCTCACCAGCGCCATCAGCGCCAGCGCTACCAGCACTTCAATAAGCGTAAAGCCGGCTTGGGTCGGGAGAGGGCGGCGCATGGCTATCGCAGGCTGGACAACAGGCCGTCCAGTTGCAGCAGCACGGCGCCCGTCTGCGAGGCGCCGGCATCGCGCACCTTGATCGACACCTGGCGGAAGCTGCGGTTCATCGAATTCGTAAACTCCATTTCGCATTGCAGCGCCCGGCCGCCTTGCGGACAGGCTGCGCTGCGTGTGCCGGCGCGCGGCAACACCTGTTCCAGCCGCAGCTGGGTCAGCGCGTTCTGCGCGGCCAGCAATGCCAGCGTCTTGTCCTGCAGGGCGCGGTTGTTCTCCGCCATGACGCCGGTCGCGCGCAGGGCTGCGCCCATGGCGACGGCGATGATGGCCAGTGCCACCAGCACCTCGATCAGCGTGAAGCCGCGCTGTCGGCCGGGCGGGCGGGGCGGCTCAGCGGATCTCATAGCGGCCCGCGGCGTCGCGCAGGAGGATGACGCGGGACGTGCCCGCGCTCAGTGTCAGGGTGATGGGCGCGGCGACCCATTCCGTGTTGAACACCAGCGGTTGGTCCGGATCGAGCCGCAGTTCCACCGGCGCGGCCGACCAGGACTGCGGGCGCAATACCTCGTCGCGTTCCATGCGGTCCAGGGGCAGAGGCCTGTCTTCCTCGGCGCTCAGCCCCGGCAGCCGGCCCTGGCGTTCGAAGGACCAGCCCTGGCCGCTGGCCAGCCAGCGGATGGGGCGGCCATCGCTGCGCGCCTCGCTCTGGGCCACCGTGAAAGCGTCCGCCAGGCGCTGGGCATCGCCGCGCAGTCTGTTTTCGCTACGTCCGACGGACAGGCTCACCATGCTGGCGGCGATCGCCACGATCACGAGCACGACCAGGACTTCGACCAGCGTGAAGCCGCGCTCAGAGTTCCCAGGAACCGATGTCGGCATCGCCGCTTTCTCCCCCGGGCTTGTTGTCGGCGCCGAACGAGAACACATCGATATCGCCTTTGACGCCGGGGCTCAGGTATTGGTAGGGGTGGCCCCAGGGATCGTTGGGCAGCTTGTCCAGGTAGCCGCGCCAGTTGTTCACGCCTTCGGGTTTTTGCACCAGGGCGCGCAGGCCCTGGGCGGTGGTGGGGTAGCGGCCATTGTCCAGGCGATACAACTTCAGCGCCTGCATGATGCCGGCGATGTCCTGGCGCGCGGCGACCTGGCGGGCCTGATCGGGGCGGTCCAGCACGCGGGGGACGATCAGCGCCGCAAGTATCCCCATGATCACAATCACCACCATGATCTCGATGAGGGTGAAACCTTGCTGGCGGGCAAGCCCGCGCGGTAGCTGACGCACTTGATGACTCCGGTCTTTCAGTAGAAGCGGAGGATTGTGGACATGAAATATGACAGCAATACTTACGCCGCCGACGCCGCTTACTTTTCGCGCGAGATTCCGGCGGGCGCAGGCAGGGAGGCGGGCGCGGGCAGGCGGCTTGCGCGCCCGGCCTGCTCCACCGTCACCGCGTCCGCGGCGACCTCGCGCAGCACGATGCCGGGGGCCACTTCGCCGCCCGTGCGCCAGGCCAGGGGCGGGCCGCCGTCCACGCTGAGCACGGCGGCGCCGCCAGCGCCCGAGGCGATCACGCCCAGCACGGTGATTTGCGTGCGCATGGCTTCGTCCTTACCGAACCACAGGGCCACGGGGGTGTTGTCAGCGGCGCGTGGCGTGGCTGCCGACACGGCGGGGGGCAGGACGGCGGGCCTGGGCGCCAGCAGGATCGAGGCCCACACCCCCAGGCCGGCGGCCAGGGCCAGCACGGCAAGAATGCGGAAGGCGGCGGGCAGGTTCGGGCGCAGGAACAAGGGCATGGAACGGGCGGGACGGGTTGCAACCGCGCCGACTATATCGGCCTTATGTGACAGGCGCGCGATCGCCAGCCGACGCGCCGCGCGCCGCAACGGCCGCGCCAGTCCCTGTCATCGTTCGTACATGCCTCGTGTCTAGCATGCGCTGAGGTCCGGATGCCCAAGCCGGACAGACCTCCACTTCAACAGGGACCACCCGCATGCAAGACCTGAACCAAGCCAATCGCCGCCGACTCCTGAAAATGCTGGGAGGCGCGCCGATGCTGCCGATCGGCGGCGTCAGCCTGGCCGCGCTGCTGGCCGGCTGCAATTCCAGCGACGATGACGACGATAGCAGCGAGCCGCCTGTCACGCCGGTCACGTTTCAGTCCGCCTCTTTCACGTCCATGGCCGCGCCTTCGTTGTCGCAGCCCGAACTGATGGCGCGTACCACCGTCGCCTCGGCGCTGGAGCTGACGTTCAGCGATGGCTCCAAGCGCAGCGTCGAGCTCGGCTACGAGCCTTTCTTCATGACGGGCGACGCGGTTCCGGACGGCAAGGGCGGGACGGTGATTGCCGGCGGATACTTCAACCTGGCGGGCGCGCCCATCATGGACAACTCGGTGCCGGCGAAGGCGCGGCAGTTCTTCTCGAACTGTCCGGACGGCATGTCGCTGCTGTCCTTGTCGGAACCGACCAAGGTGGCGGGTGTGGCCGGCAATGCCCTGTACGCGGTGGTGCAGTTCGAATACCAGTCCATGGATCAGGCCGGCAAGGACATGTACGGCCTGCTGCCGTCGCAGATCGCGGTGCTGACGCTGTCGCAAGACCCCAATACGGGCAAACTCAGCCTGGTCAAGTACCACACCGTGGACACGTCTCCCGTGCATGGCCTGTGGATCACCTGTGGCGCCAGCCTGTCGCCCTGGAACACGCACCTGTCCAGCGAAGAGTACGAACCGGACGCCACCACGGCCAAGGCTTCCTCATCGTTCCAGACCTACAGCCAGAATGTGTACGGCGATCCAGCCAAGGCCAATCCGTACCACTACGGCCACATGCCCGAAGTGACTGTCAATCCGGACGGCACCGGCACGATCAAGAAGCACTACTGCATGGGCCGTATTTCGCATGAACTGGTCCAGGTCATGCCAGACCAGCGCACCGCGCTCATGGGCGACGATGCCACCAATGGCGGCCTGTTCATGTTCGTGGCCGACCGCAAGGCGGACTTGTCCGCCGGCACGCTGTACGTAGCCAAGTGGGCGCAGACTTCGGGAACAGGACCCGGCGCCGGCACGCTGACCTGGATCAAGCTGGGCCATGCGACCAGCGCCGAAGTGAAAGCGTTGGCCGATCAGCTGACGTCGGCCGACATCATGGACGTGCGCACGACCGACCCGCTGGATGCCGCCTTTACCAAGATCCGCTACTCCGGCAAGGACAATTGGGTCAAGCTGCAGTCCGGCCGCAACGTGGCCGCGGCCTTCCTGGAAACGCACCGTTACGCCGCCCTTGCGGGCGGCACGCTGGCCTTCTCCAAGATGGAAGGCACCACCGTCAACATCAAGGACAAGATCGCCTACAGCGCGATGTCCCGCGTGGACAGCTCGATGACCGACGGCCTGTCGCCCGGTTTCAAGGTGGAAGGCCCGGCGGCCGGCGCGGTCTACCAGTTGCACATGAAGGAAGGCCAGGTCGATACCGACGGCAACGCCATCGACAGCGCCTGGGTGCCGGTGGACATGGCCGCGGTGCCGGAACTCATCGGTGACGTGCTGGCGGCGCGCGATGCGCTGGGCAACACCCACGGCGCCGACAAGATATCCAACCCGGACAACCTCAAGTTTTCGGAGAAGCTGCGCACCCTGTTCGTAGGCGAGGACAGCGGCGGCCACGTCAACAATTTCCTGTGGGCCTACAACGTCGACACCAGGCAGCTGTCGCGCCTGTTGTCATGCCCGGTGGCCGCGGAGTCGACGGGCCTGCAGGCAGTGGACGAAATCAATGGCTGGACCTATATCACCAGCAACTTCCAGCACGCGGCCGATTGGGGCAGCGTGCACTCGGTGGTGCGTCCCACGCTGGAGCCCCTGGTCAAGGCCAACTACAAGGACGGCTTCGGCGCGTCGGTGGGCTATCTGACCGGCGTGAAGATAGGCGCCTGAAGCACGCGGCGGGCCTGCGAGTCCGTCAAGCCATTCCACGCCGCGGGGCGGCTTCTTCTCGGAAGCCGCTTTTTTTTTGCGCATCCGGCGCAAAAGAATCCTGATCCGTCGATCAAGGTTTCTCTTCTTTGCTTCACGGGGCTTTCACCTTCGCTGGCCATCATGTGGCCCAGCGTAAACCCTGTTCATGACACGAGAAGAGAAGCATGCAAGCATTGAATTGGAGAAGATGGTGCGCGGCCGTGGTGGCGACCAGCGCCCTGGCGGGTTGCGGAGGCAGTGACGATGACGACGATACCGAAGCGCCGCCGACCCAGCCCCCGGTGACCGAACCGGATACGACGCCCGCGGACAAGGTGCTGTTCATCGGCGTGGACGGCCTGACTTACGACGCGATGCGCCGGGGCGTGGCCGACAAGTCGTTGTCGAACATCGCTCAATTGAATGCCACGCGTGCGTGGACCGGCGGCGTGACGGACGCGCCGACGCAGCAGCCAACGCTGCTGGCGCCGGGCTGGGCCACGCTATTGACGGGGCAGTGGGCCGACCAGCACGGCGTGCGGTACAGCGTGCAAGCGCCCGCGCTGCAATCTCCGACCCTGTTCCAGCGCGTCAAGCAGGCGCGCCCCGAGGCGCGCACCGCCGCCGCCTTCAATTCGACCCTGCTGGCCGGATTGATCGCCGGCGATCGGGACGCGGGCTATCTGCAGTCGCTGACCGACTGTGCCGGCGGGGACGATTGCGTTGCGGCGCAGGCGCGTGATCGCATCGCCGAGGGCTATGACGTGGTGGTGGCGCAATTCGGCGCGCCCGAACGCGCGGCCTCGGAGAACGGCTTCGGCTCGTCCTACGACAGCGTGATCCGCCAGACCGACGCAGCCATCGGCGCGCTGACCAAGCAGATCGCCGACCGCAAGGCGGAGCATCCGGGCGAGAACTGGCTGGTGGTTGTGGCATCCAGCCATGGCCTGGGCCAGAACGGCGCCAGCGATGGCCGTCCGCTGTCCTCGAACAAGACCATTCTGCTGGCTGCGAACCAGCCGGCGCTGCTGGGCGGCAGCGCCGACGACGCTTCGTTCGACGGCTTGTGGGACAGCAACTGGTACGCGCTGCCCAGCGCTGCCGACGTGGCGCCGACGGTACTGGATCACTTGAAGGTCCTGCCCGCCGCCGCCAACTACGACATGGCCGGCACCACCCTGACCGGCAAGCTGGCGCTGCGCCACACCGCGGCCCGCACCTCGACCGACAACAAGAGCGTGACGCTGAGCTGGGTGCGCGTGGGCGAACCGGCAGGCGACATCGTGGTCAGCCGCGACGGCGCCGAGATCGCGCGCCTGCCCGGCACGGCCGCCGAATACGTCGACCGCGGCTTCACGTTCGAGACCGAGGGCGTGCATGCGCTGAACTACAGCGTGGCGGTCGGCAGCGCGGTCAGCGCCGCGCGCACCACCGTGGCCTACAGCAAGCCCTTGCCGCTCCTGGCGTCGCTGCGTACCGGCCTGACGATGCTGTTCCCCTTCGAAGGCAACATGACGGACGTCGCCGCGGGCGGTGGCGCCATCACGCCGTTCGACGGCACCCAGGCGCCCGCTTACGCCGATGTGGGCGTGTTCGGCAAGATGTTCAAGAACGACCGCAGCGCGGCTCCCCTGGGTGGGTTCAAGCTGGACTATCCGGCAGGCATGCTGGACGCGGCCCAGGCTTTCACCATCGGCTTTTGGTACCAGTCCGACGGCAACGCCAACGACCGCTCCATCCTGGGCAATAAAGACTACAACTCGGGCGGCAATCCCGGCATCACCATCGCCCAATGGGCGGGTCCGGTGCTGTATTTCAACCTGGCTGGCGGCGGTTCGCGGGTGGACATCAATAACGTGAAGTTCACCCCGAACAAGCCTGTCTATATCGCGATGACCGTGGACAAGGCTGCCAAGACCCTGACGGCTTCCGTCTATGACAGCGAGCTGGGGTTCTCGCAGCGCACCATCGGCACGGGCTCGGTCGACCTGAGCAAGATCGCCGGGGTCTATGGGCCGCACCTGGGCCTGAATGAAGACGGACGCGGCACCTACGGTATCTGCTGCGCCGGCACCAAGGGTCCCTACACGATGTATTTCGACGACCTGGCCTACTGGTCGCGCGCGCTCACCGAAGCCGAAGTGAAGTCGCTCGCGCTGTCCGGCAAGTCCGTCTCCGAACTGTTCCGCTGATGTACCGAGGATAAAAAAATGAGCATGTCCATGATCTTGCGCGGTTTCCTGCGCCTGGGCGCAGTGCTGATGCTGAGCGTCACGCTGGCTGCCTGCGGCGGCGATGACGGCGATAGCGACAGCGGCACGGACCCCGGCACGGGCCAGCCCGAAACGCCGAAGCCCGAGCCGGTGAAACCTGAATTGCGTTGCGCGCCCTGAGCCGCGTTCCCTCCAGATCCATAGGAAAAGAATCCGTGACGTTCGATAAAGACCAGGTTCACGCCGGCAAGCGCCGCTTCTTGCGCAATGCCGCCGCCTCGACCGCAGGCCTGACCGCGCTGTCGATGTTTCCGCCGGCCATCCGCCGCGCGCTGGCCATTCCCGCCAACAACCGCACCGGCACCATCAACGACGTCGAGCACGTGGTCATCCTGATGCAGGAAAACCGCTCCTTCGACATGTACTTCGGCACGTTCAAGGGCGTGCGCGGCTTCGGCGACCGCATCACCATCCCCTTGCCCGAGCAGCGTTCGGTCTGGGAGCAGAGCAACGGCACCCGCGTCGTGATGCCGTATCACCTGGACAGCACCCAGGGCAACGCCCAGCGCGTGGCCGGCACGCCGCATGACTACCTGGACGCGCAAATGGCCTGGGACGGTGGCCGCATGGACCACTGGCCGCGCTACAAACAGAACCAGTCCATGGGCTACTACCGCCAGAAAGAGGTGGAGTTCCAGTTCGCGCTGGCAGAAGCCTTCACCCTGTGCGATGCCTACCACTGTTCTACCCACGGCGGCACCAACACCAACCGCCTGTTCCATTGGACCGGCACCAACGATCCGCTGGCCCTGGGCAACGGCCCCTCGACCCGCAACCAGTGGGACAGCCTGGGCGCCTCGTCCACCGGCTGGACCTGGAAGACGTATCCCGAGCGCCTGCAGGAAGCTGGCGTGACCTGGAAGGTCTATCAGAACCTGCCCGAGAACTTCGGCGATAACCCGCTGGCGGGCTTCAAGCAGTACCGCCGGGCCAATGAGCTGGCCGGCAACAGCGCCAACGGCGCGCCGTATCCGGCCTGGACGCCGTCCATGGACGCCGCCAATCCGCTCTACAAGGGCACGGCCAACACCATGCCCGATGGCGGCTTCCTGAAGGCCCTGCGCGAGGACGCCGTCAACGGTACGTTGCCGCAGGTGTCGTGGATCGTGGCCCCGGCCACGTACTCCGAGCACCCCGGCCCATCCAGCCCGATCCAGGGCGCCTGGTACATCCAGGAAACGCTGGATGCGCTGACGGCCAACCCGGAGGTCTGGAGCAAAACGGTGCTCCTGATCAACTTCGACGAGAACGACGGCTACTTCGATCACGTGCCGCCGCCCGCGGCGCCCTCGCTGAACCCGGACGGCTCGATGGCCGGCGCCTCCACCGTCAACACCGACCTGGAGCGCCACACCCATGCTTCCGCCCAGGACGCCGCGGACGACCGCGTCTACGGTCCGGGGCCGCGGGTGCCCATGTACGTGGTGTCGCCGTGGAGCCGCGGCGGTTGGGTCAATTCCCAGGCCTTTGACCACACGTCCGTACTGCGTTTCCTGGAAGCCCGCTTCGGCGTGGCGGAAGACAACATCAGTCCCTGGCGCCGCGCGGTGCTGGGCGACCTGACCTCGGCGTTCAATTTCGCCACGCCCAACAACGAAAAGCTGCCCGACCTGAATCTGCTGACCCGCGCCGGATCGGACAGCGAGCGCAGCGCGCAGGAAGCGCTGAACGCCGTGCCGTTGCCGGATCCCCGCACGCAGGCCAAGCCGGTGCAGGAGCAGGGCGTGCGTTACTCCCGCGCCTTGCCCTACGAGCTGCACACCAGCGGGCGCGCGCAGCCCGGCACGGGCGCCATGCGCCTCGTGTTCTCCAACACGGGCAAGCAGGCGGCGGTGTTCCACGTCTATGACCGCCTGCATCTGGACCGCCTGCCGCGCCGCTACACAGTGGAACCGGACAAGCAGCTCGAGGGCAGCTGGGACACGGCCGCCGATGGCGGCAAGTACGATCTGTGGGTGCTGGGACCCAATGGCTACCACCGCCATTTCGCGGGCGATCTGGCCCTGGCCCGCACATCGGTGCTGGCCCCCGAGATCCGCGTCTGCTACGAAATCGCCAAGGGCGACGTCTACGTCAGTTTCATCAACGGCGGCAAGGATCCCTGCACCTTCGAAGTTGCGCCCAATGCCTACTATGCCAACCACGAGCGCTGGAAGTTCACGGTGCCCGCGGGCGGCCAGGTCGAGCAGCACTGGCCGCTGGAAGGCAGCCAGGGCTGGTACGACTTCACGGCGCGCCTGGCCGAAGACCCGGCCTACCTGCGCCGCTTTGCCGGCCGCGTCGAAACCGGCCGTCCGTCGGTGACGGATCCGGCGATGGGGCTTTAAGCCTCAAGCGGCGGTCTGCGGTTCGCGCGCCCGGAAGGCCGTGGCGCACGCCGCGCAGATCGCCGCCGTAATGCCCTGGCGCGCGTGTTCGCGCCGTTCGAGCATACCGATGGCGCGCGACATCGGCCCCAGGTCTGGCGGCAGGGTCAGAATCCGCAGCTCCGGGCTGTGCTGCCAGTTGGAGCCGTTGATCAGCGGCAGCAGCGTGACGCCGACCTCCTGGCGCACCAGCTCGACCAGCGTTTCAATAGCGTTGAGTTCCAGGAATTCATTCAGCGGCACGGCCAGTCGCCGCAACAGCCGGTCTATCTGCAACCCGGTACGCTGGGTCCGGTCAAAGCGCAGGAAGGGGTTCTGCGCGAGCACCTGGCGGGCGTCCGCGCCCTGCGCCGAGTGCGGAGCGATCACCACCAACTGTTCTTCATATAGCGCGGTCCACCGCGTGCTGGCCATCTTGCGGCCCGCTTCCACCAGGAACGCCGCGTCCAGCTCGCCATCTTCGACCTTGCCCGCCAGCTCGCTCGCCTTGCCCGACAGGATCCGCACGTCCAGCTTTGGGTGCCGCATCTTCAGGCCGGACACGACCTTGGAGAGGGTGCCCATGCAGGACACGATGCTGCCGACGGCGACGGATCCGGCCAGCTCGCCAGGCACGGTGCGCGGCAGCCGCATGCGGTCGTAAAGATCCAGCAAGTGCTTGATTTCCGGCAATAATTCCCGGCCAGCGGCATTCAGGATGGCGAGCCGGCCGCTGCGGTCGAAAAGCTCGCGCCCCAGCTCGGCTTCCAGAGAGCGCATCTGGAAGCTGACGGCGGCCTGCGTCAGCGCCACCTGTTCGGCCGCTTCCGAGAAGGAACCGTGGTGCGCGACCGCCAGAAAGGTACGCAGGAAGCGGATCGTACTCATAAAAAATTCTTTTATGACGGAACAAAAAATCAAATTGATTTAATTAAACCACGGGAGTAACTTCGGCCGCTTAACCGTTATGAGACTACCCACATGAAATCCTTCGACTGGGGCAACCCGTATCCTTCCGTCCGCATTCCGCTGTTTGCCCGCAACGTGGTGTCCACGTCGCATCCTCTGGCGGCGCAAGCGGGCCTGCGCATGTTGCTCAAGGGCGGCAACGCCGTGGACGCCGCCATCGCCGCGGCCGCCACCATCGTCCTGGTCGAACCCGTGTCCTGCGGGCTGGGCGGGGATTGTTTCGCCATTGTCTGGGACGGCAAGGAACTGCACGGCCTGAACTCGTCGGGCGTGGCGCCGGCTGCCTGGAGCACGGAGTATTTCAAGCGCAAGCACGGCGTGGGCGCCGACGGCCTGGCGATCCAGCCCAAGCGCGGCTGGGATGCGGTAACAGTGCCGGGCGTGGTGGCCGGCTGGGCTGCGCTGCACGAAAAGCTGGGCAAGTTGCCGTTCGAGCAATTGTTTGAACCCGCGATCGAGATCGCCGAGCGCGGCTACGCCGTGCCGCCGGTGGTTGCGCACAAATGGGCCGCCGCGGCCGAGGAACTGAAGTCGCAACCGGGCTATGCCCAGGCTTTCCTGCCCGAAGGCCGCGCGCCCAAGGTCGGCGAACACTTCCGCTTCCCCGATGCCGCCAACACGCTGCGGCGCATCGCCGCGTCCAAGGGCCGCGACTTCTACGAAGGCGAACTGGCCGAACGCATCGCCGCCTTCAGCAAGGAATGCGGCGGCGCGATGACGCTGGAAGACCTGCGCAATTACCGTCCGGAATGGGTCAAGCCCATCTCCAAGTCCTATCGCGGCTATGAGCTGCACGAGATCCCGCCGAACGGGCAGGGCATCGCCGCGCTGATCGCGCTGGGCATCGTCGAACGCTTCGACATGGCCGACATCCCGGTGGACTCGGTGCAGTCGCAGCACATCCAGATCGAGGCCATGAAGCTGGCCTTCGCCGACCTGTACAAGTATGTGGCCGACCCGCGCTCCATGCAGGTGACGCCGGAACAGATGCTGTCCGACGCCTACCTGGACAGCCGCGCCAAGCTGATCCGCCTGGACCGCGCCACGCATTTCGAGGCCGGCCGTCCGCATGCCGGCGGCACCATCTACCTGACCGCCGCCGACGAAAACGGCATGATGATCTCGTTCATCCAGTCCAACTACATGGGCTTCGGATCGGGCGTGGTGGTGCCGGGCACCGGCATCAGCATGCAGAACCGCGGCGTGGGCTTCTCGATGGATCCGAAGTCGGCCAACGTGGTCGAAGGCGGCAAGCGTCCGTTCCATACCATTATCCCGGGCTTCCTCACCCGCGGCGGCAAGCCGGTCATGAGCTTCGGTGTGATGGGCGGGGACATGCAGCCGCAAGGCCATATGCAGACAGTGGTACGCATGCTGGATTACCACCAGAATCCGCAGGCCGCCTGCTGCGCTCCGCGCTGGAAGGTCAACCGCGATTTCACCCTCGACATCGAAACCAATATGAAGGCTTCCACCATTGCGGGCCTGAAAGACCTCGGGCATGCTTTGAAGTCGGTCGACGATCCGTACATGGATTTCGGCGCGGGCCAGTTCATCTGGCGCATGTCCGAAAACGACAACGAGCTTGGCTACGTTGCCGCCAGCGACAGCCGGCGCGACGGTCAGGCGGTCGGCTTCTAATAAGCCCCCACGCTGCGCCTTCGGCTAGCTGCCCCCCAAGGGGGCGCATTTTGCCTTGGGACGGCCCGGCGGCAAAATATGTACGCACTGCAACCACAAGGGGAATAAACACAATGAAGCGCTTGACCTTGACCTTCGGCGCCAGCCTGCTGGCGCTGGCCGCGGGCGCGGCTTCTGCCCAGAACATCCGGATCGGCCTGCAGGAAGATCCGGACGTGCTCGACCCGCACCGGGCGCGCACGTATGTGGGCCGCATCGTGTTCACGTCGCTTTGCGACAAGCTGATCGATATCGATCCCAAGCTGCACTTCGTGCCGCAGCTGGCCACCTCGTGGTCATTCAGCCCGGACAACAAGGTGCTGACCTTCAAGCTGCGCGAGGACGCGCTGTTCCACGATGGGTCCAAGTTCGACGCCGCTGCCGCCAAAGCCAACCTGGAGCGGGCCATGTCCTTGCCGGACAGCCTGCGCAAGGGCGAGCTGGCTTCGGTGGAAAAGGTCGACGCGCCCGACGCCACTACCCTGGTGCTGACGCTGAAAAAGCCCGACGCCACCTTGCTGGCCCAGCTGTCCGACCGTGCGGGAATGATGCTTTCTCCCAAGACGTTCTCGGACGACGTCGCGGCCGTGGGCCGCAAGCCGGTGTGCTCCGGGCCTTACAAGTTCGTCGAACGCATCCAGAACGATCGTATCGTGCTCGAGAAATTCGACCAGTACTACGATGCCAAGGATTTCGCCTTCAAGCGCGTGACCTTCCTGCCGATTCCGGATACCACCGTGCGCCTGTCCAACTTGCGCGCGGGCGACCTGGACATGCTGGAACGCCTGAATCCTTCCGACGTGCCGCAGGTCAAGTCCGACGCCAGCCTGACCTTCGCACCGGTGGCGGGCCTGGGCTTCCAGCAGTTCATGTTCAACGTGGCCAATGGCAAGCGCGCGGAAGACAATCCGTTCAAGAACAAGCTGGTGCGCCAGGCGTTCCAGTACGCCATCGACCGCAAGGCCATCAGCGAAGTGGCCGGCGGCGGCATCTTCGATCCGGCCCAGCAGCCGTTCCCTCCGGCCAGTCCCTACCACAGCGACAAATTCCCTCCGACCCAGCGCGACGTCGCCAAGTCCAAGGCCCTGCTCAAGCAGGCGGGCTTTGACCGCGTGAAGGCCGAGGTCATGTTCGGCAACAACACCACGACCTCGTCCATCGCCGAGATCGTGCAGGCCATGGCGTCCGAGGCGGGCTTCGATCTATCCCTGCGTCCGACCGAATACGCTGCCCTGCAGAAGGAATCGGCCGGCGGCAACTTCCAGGTTGTGATGCTGGGTTGGTCGGGCCGGGTCGATCCCGACGGCAACATCCATGCTTTCGTCACCTGCAAGGGCGCGTTGAACGATGGCCACTACTGCAACCCGGAAGTGGACAAGCTGTTGAACGAAGCCCGCACCGTGCCGGACGAGGCCAAGCGCCGCGCCATCTACGACCAGGCGCAAGTCATCATCCAGGACGAATTGCCCGGGGTGTATAACTACTACCAGCCTTGGCCCTTCGCCATGGCCAAGAAGGTCAAGGGCTTCACTCCCTATCCCGACGGCATGATCCGCCTGAAAGGCGTGACGTTCGCGCAGAAGTGATCGTGGCGCGGCAGTTACGCGCCGCGCCAGCCGGACGCGCCTTGCGCGTCCGGTTGTCGTTTGCGGCGGCGGGGCGCCGCGGTTTATTCTCCGGCCCCCGTCCGCCGTTCCTGTCTTACGGTTTCTCATATGCTTAAACTCATCTTGCGCCGCGTGATCGTCGCGATACCGACACTGATACTGGTGTCGATGATCGTCTTCATGCTGCAGAAAATCCTGCCCGGCGATCCGGTGTTGACCCTGGCCGGCGAAGAACGCGATCCGGCTGTCCTGGACTACCTGCGGGAAAAATACCGTCTCAACGATCCGCTGCCCGTGCAGTACGCCGCCTGGGCGGCCCAGGTTGTGCAGGGCGACCTAGGCAAATCGCTGCGCACGGACGTGCCCGTCACCACGCTGATCGGCCAAAAGCTGCCGGTCACGCTGCAATTGGCCGCCATGGCCATGTTCTTCGCGCTGCTGATCGGGATTCCCATGGGGATCGTCGCTGCCGTGCGCAAGGGCAAGCCCGTAGAAATGGGCGCCAATATCGCCGCGCTATCCGGCATGTCCATTCCCAACTTCTGGCTCGGCATCATCCTCATCATGGTGGTGTCGGTGCAATGGAAGCTGCTGCCGGCCTCGGGCTATGTGTCGCCCTCGGAGGATTTCTGGCTGTCGATCAAGACCATGCTGATGCCGTCGCTGGTCCTGTCCACGGCCATCGCCGCCTACCTGATGCGACATACGCGGTCGGCCATGCTTGAAGCTCTGTCGGCCGACTATGTGCGCACCGCGCGCGCCAAGGGCGTGTCGCCGCGCAGCGTGGTGCTGCGCCACGCCTTGCGCAATGCGCTGATGCCCATCGTCACCCTGGTGACGCTGCTGTTCGGCGAATTGCTGGCCGGCGCCGTGCTGACCGAGCAAGTCTTCACCATTCCGGGCTTCGGCAAGCTGGTGGTCGACGCGGTCTTTACGCGCGACTACGCGGTGGTGCAGGGCGTGGTGCTCTGCGTGGCGGTGGGCTTCATCATCATGAACCTGCTGGCCGACATCCTCTACATCCTGGTCAATCCCCGCCTGAGGCACTCATGAGCGCAATTCCTGCAACGGCCGCTGCCGTCACGCCGCCCCGCAGCCGCAATCGCGCCTGGGCCAAATTCAAACGCAATCACATCGCCATGCTGGGCCTGGGGATCGTGCTGTTCTTTGTCGTGGTGGCCATCCTGGCGCCGCTGATCGCCAGCCACGATCCCTTCCAGACCAGCTTCACCACCATCCGCAAGGCGCCCTCGGCATCGTACTGGCTGGGCACGGACGAACTGGGCCGCGACATTTTCAGCCGCATGGTCTATGGTGCCCGCGCTTCCCTGATGGCGGGTCTGGTGTCCGTCCTGATCGCGCTGGCGGTGGGCGTGCCGTTCGGCCTGGCCGCCGGCTATTTCGGCGGTTGGACCGACAGCGTCATCTCGCGCGCCACGGAAGCGCTGCTGGCGATTCCGTTCCTGATCCTGGCCATTGCGCTGGCCGCTTTCCTCGGCCCCAGCCTGACCAATGCCATGATCGCCATCGGTGTCTCGGCCGCGCCCAAGTTCATCCGGCTCACGCGAGGGCAGGTGCTGGCGGTCAAGAACGAGGACTACGTGCAGAGCGCGCGCGCCCTGGGCGCATCCGACCTGCGCATCATCGGCCGGCACGTGTTTCCCAACGTGATGCCGCCCTTGATCGTGCAAGCCACCATCACTATCGCCACCGCCATCATCGCCGAGGCCAGCCTGTCGTTCCTGGGCCTGGGGCTGCAACCCCCGAACCCGTCCTGGGGGTCGATGCTGAACACGGCCAAGAACTTCATGACCCAGGCGCCCTGGATGTCGATCTTCCCCGGATCGGCCATTTTCCTGGTGGTGCTGGGCTTCAATCTGCTGGGCGACGGGTTGCGCGACGCGCTTGATCCGCGCCAGGAAAAGTAATCACCATGGCAACAACAATGGACCCCAAGCGCGTCGTCCAGGTCAATGACCTGACCGTGCGCTTCAAGACGCCCGAACGCACCGTGGAAGCGGTGCGCAAAGTCTCCTTCCACGTCGACCGCGGCGAAACCCTGGCCATCGTGGGCGAATCCGGTTCCGGCAAATCGGTCACGTCGCTGGCGCTGATGCGCCTGGTCGAATACGGCGGCGGCCGGATCGTCAATGGCGGCATGCTGCTGCGCCGGCGCAACGGCGAGGTGCTGGACCTGCTCAATGCGCCCGACAGCACGCTGCAGCGTGTGCGCGGCGCGGATGTGGCCATGATCTTCCAGGAGCCCATGACGTCGCTGAATCCCAGCTTCACGGCGGGCAACCAGATTGCCGAGGCCCTGCAACTGCACCAGGGGCTGGACGCGGCCGCGGCCCGCGCCGAGACGCTGCGCATGCTGGAACGCGTGCGCATCCCCGAGGCCCGCGCCATCCTGGACCGCTATCCGCACCAGCTTTCGGGGGGCATGCGCCAGCGCGTCATGATCGCCATGGCGCTCTCGTGCAAGCCCCAGCTGCTGATCGCCGACGAGCCGACCACGGCCCTGGATGTGACCATCCAGGCCCAGATCCTGCAATTGATCCGCCAGTTGCAGGAGGAAATGGACATGGGCGTGATCTTCATCACGCACGATATGGGCGTGGTGGCCGAAGTGGCCGATCGCGTGCTGGTCATGTACCGCGGCGACAAGGTCGAGGAGGGCGGTTCGGACGAAGTCTTTGCGCGTCCGCAGCATGCCTACACGCGCGCGCTGCTGTCGGCGGTGCCGCGCCTGGGCGCCATGCAGGGCACGGACGAGCCCGCGCCGTTTCCGCTGCTGCGCGTGGACGACGGCGCATCCCGGCCGCAGGCGCCCGCGGAGCCGGTCGCGGCGGCTTCCACCGTGCGGCGCGAGAACGGTCCGGTGCTGAAAGTCCGCGGCCTGACGACCAGTTTCGATATCACCGGCGGCATTCTCGGCCGGGTGCAGAAGCGGGTGCACGCCGTGGAGAAAGTCAGCTTCGACCTGTATCCGGGCGAGACCCTGTCGCTGGTGGGCGAGTCCGGCTGCGGCAAGACCACCACGGGCCGCTCGCTCCTGCAACTGGTCAAGAGCAAGGCCGGCAGCATCGAATTCGACGGCAAGAACATCGGCGCCTTGCGCGGCAGCGCCATGCAGACGCTGCGCCGCCACATCCAGTTCATCTTCCAGGACCCGTTCGCCTCGCTGGACCCGCGCATGACCGTGGGCTATTCCATCATGGAGCCCTTGCTGATCCACGGCGTGGCCCGCGGCAAGGCGGCGCAGGACCGCGTGCGCTGGCTGATGGACAAATGCGGGCTGCTGCCCGAAATGATCGACCGCTATCCGCACGAGTTCTCGGGCGGCCAGCGCCAACGCATCTGCATCGCCCGCGCCCTGGCGCTGAACCCCAAGGTGGTGATCGCCGATGAGTCCGTTTCGGCGCTGGACGTGTCGATCCAGGCGCAGATCGTCAATCTGCTGCTGGACCTGCAGCGCGAGCTGGGCGTGTCGTTCCTGTTCATTTCCCACGACATGGCGGTGGTTGAACGCGTAAGCCATCGGGTGGCGGTGATGTATCTGGGGCAGATCGTCGAAATCGGCCCGCGCCGGGCCATTTTCGAGAATCCGCAGCATCCCTACACCAAGAAGTTGATGGCGGCCGTGCCCATCGCCGATCCGCAGCGCCGCCACCGCGAGCGGTCCTTGCTGGTGGACGAGATCCCCAGCCCGATGCGCAAGCTCGGCGACGATCCCCTGGTGGAGCCGCTGGTCGCGGTGGGCGAGGGCCATTTCGTGGCCCGCCACCCGATCGGGGTGTATTGAGGCAGGGAGAGGCATGCCGGCGGGCGCCGCGCCGGCATGTCGGGCCCGCGGGCCAGCGGGCTAGCGCTTCTCCAGCGCCAGCTTCAGCCCGAAGGCGATGAATACCGCGCCCGTCATGCGGTCCAGGCCGCGCATCACGGCGGGCCGCGACAGCCAGCGTGCCAGCGGGCGCGTCGCGGCCACCAGCACGGCGAACCATAGAATGCCCAGCACGGCGTGTATGCCCGCCAGCAGCAGGCTGAAGCGCAGCACGTCCGCGCCCGCCGGAATGAACTGCGGCAGGAAGGTGATGTAGAAAATCCCGATCTTGGGATTGAGGGCGTTGGTCAGGCAGCCGCGCATGAACCAGCCGCTAGCGCTGGCGCTGGCGGCCGCGGCCGGCGCGGGCCGGGCGGCGGCGCCATGGGCGGCCTGCTTGCCGGCCCGCGCGCCCCACAGCAGCTTCACGCCCAGATAGAACAGATACAACGCGGCGCAGATGCGCAACGCATCGTAGGCCAGGGTCGATACCAGCAGCAGCGATCCCAGGCCGAATGCGGCCACCGCTCCCCATGCCAGGCAGCCCGTGGCGACGCCCAGTCCCGCCATGAGGGCGCGGCGGCTGCCTTCCACGGCCGCGGTGCGCAACACCAGGGCGCTATCCATGCCGGGAGTGATAGTCAGAATGGCGGCGGCCAGCGTAAAGGCGAGCAGGGCGGCGTTGGGAGTCATGGGCGGGGTCCGGTGACAAGGGGGGCGAAACGCAGAGATTCAGTGTAGCGCCGCCGCGAGGGCGCGCGCGGCGATCGGGTACGGTGCCGCAGGCGTTATCATGGCGGCCTTCAGCAATTCGCCACATTCAACGGATTTTTGCCATGGCCCTGCGCGCCACCATCTACAAGGCCGAGCTCAACGTCGCCGACACCGACCGACACTATTACGGCAGCCACTCGCTGACGGTCGCCCGCCACCCCTCGGAAACCGACGAGCGCATGATGGTGCGGCTGGTCGCCTACGCCCTGCATGCGCAAGAGGAACTGGCCTTCACCAAGGGACTGAGCGACACCGACGAGCCCGACCTGTGGGTCAAGGACCTGACCGGCGCGGTCAAGCTGTGGATCGAAGTCGGCCAGCCCGAAGAGCGCCGCATCCTGCGCGCCTGCGGCCGCGCCGAGGAAGTCATCGTCTATTGCTACGGCGGCTCCGCCAGCAAGATCTGGTGGGACGGTGTGAAGAACAAGCTGGAACGCACCCGCAACCTGAAGATCGTCAACCTGCCGTCCGACCAGAGCAAGGCCCTGGCCCAGCTGGCCGAGCGCACCATGCGGCTGAACGCCAACATCTCCGATGGCGTGGTGTACTTCTCGGCCGACAAGGGCGAGGTCAGCATCGAGCCGGAAACCTGGCGCTAGGCGTGCCGCGCCGGCCGCCTCAGCCGCAGGCGTCGGCGGACGGGTTCGCGGGATCCGCGCAGGCCCGCCAGCGGGCCTCGTCCATCGCGGGCACCAGCAGCACCCGGCTCATGGGGTCTGAATACCAGAAGATCCGGCCGGGCTTGTCGTTCATGGCCTGCCACACGCGCGCCTGGACGTCCGCCGCGAGCGGCGCGCGGCCCTTGGGGTCGGTCACGCCCTGGGCCAGGATGGTCTGCGTGCGGGGATCCCAGGATTGCATGTCCGAGTCGTTCACCGGTATTTCGTCGGCGATGCGCACGATGCGCCACTCGTTGCCCGGAACCTCGGCTGACAGGCTGCCCAGTTCCTCCCGTTTCAGTGCGTAGGGGCGGGAGTCCCGCGCCGCGGTCTCGATATCGGCATAGGACCTGTCGCTTTCCCCGGGAGAGTAGCGACGCAGATAGCGCTGCTGCGGCCGGCCTTCGGCGTCATAGGCCTGGACCCGGAAGGCGCCGCCCTGCGCGGTGGTGTCGATGGCGCGCAGCAGGCGACCGTCGGCGTCGCGCGCATAGAAGCGGCCGCCTTGCGGCTCCTGCGCGCTGCCGCAACCCTCGCTGATGAAGGCGCTCAGCGCGCCCCGGGCGTCGCGTCGCAGGCAGGTCTGGCGGCTTGCCGCGTAGGCGGCGGGCCGCCGGTACTCCGTCTGCTCGTATTCGACCACGCGCGTCAGGGCGCCCGCGGCGTCGTATTCCAGCGCGTAGCCGCCGGACAGGAAGGGCGCGGCGCCCTGGGCGTTGCGCGGCGGCAGCTCATAACGTTCGGCGCGGCACAGCCGGCCGTCGGCATCGAAATAGAGGCGCGCGGGCGCCTGATCGACGCCGTCCAGCTGGTAGGCGGACCAATCGACCTTGTCCATCCAGGTCCGCGGCAGCGGGTCGCCGGTCTCTTCCACCCAGACCGGCGTGTTACGGGCGGCAATGCGTTCGCCATGCAGGCCCAGCAGGACGCGGTCGTCGCCCAGGCCGGCCGATACGGGCACGGCCTTCAGCGCCACGGGCGCGGTGAAATCGACGGGAGCGGGGCCGCAGGCCGCCGCGCCGCCGGCATAGGCGATGGCGCTCAGGGCGAGGGCAAGTCGTTCAAGCATATTGCAGCGCATCCATGAACTTCACCAGGTCCCAGAACTCCCTGGACACGCCGCCCAGCCGCAATTTGCCGTCGCGGTCTTCGAACAGCAGGAAGGGATAGGCATTGCGCTCCAGGGTGCCGGCCTGGGGCAGGCGGTAGGGCTTGAAGACTTCCGGATTGTTGAAATAGGGCTCCAGCCGGCCGTCGCCGTCGACATGCATGTAACGGACGCGCAGTACATGTTTCTGGTACTTGGCCTGGGTCTCGGGGAAGTCGCCGCCGTCGCCCGCCACCACCGAGTCGGCCAGGGCGGCCAGGAAGACGCGCGCGAAGCCCGCAAAGTGGATTTCGCCGCTGGTGGAGTCGCCGGGCGCCTCGCCCAGCGTTTTGACCAGCTGGGTGGCGCGGGAGCCTGGCACGATGGTCCGCGCGAACAGGCTATCGATATCGGCCGCGGCCGGGTCGGGAGACTGCCGCAGGCGCAAGAGGTCGGCGCGGAAGTCCGCCAGCCATTGCCGGTAGCGGGCGTTCTCCGCCTGCAGGTCGAATGGCTGGGCGGCGGCGCCGCCGCAATAGAGGCTTAGCAGGAAGGCCAGGAGCAGAAGCCGGGCCTGTTGCAGCCAGCCTGAGGGCACGCGGATAGGGTGTTCCATAGGCCGGCGATCATATCGTTCAAAATGATGCTATTTTGGTGCAGAGCGTGACAGAATGTCAGTCATGGTCACCGGCATGACCATACCGATAATCCGTGTTGAATCAGGTCCAGAAATGCCCACACCAGGTGACGTTCCCACTGCATCTGCGCGCGCCGGCTGCGCGGAAAATGTGCAAACCGGGCTCGACGGTCCCCTGGACCGGCTTGCGCGCCTGGCCAGGCGGCATTTCGGCGTGGATATGGTGCTGGTGGCCTGCAGCGATGCCGATGGCGTCTGGCAGGCCCACGCAGGCGCGCTACCCGCCGCTTGCGCCGAACCGGGATCCCTTCCTTTTTCCGTGGATTGCCCGCTGCGCGCGGCCGATGGCCGGCAGATGGGCACGTTTCGCCTCCTGCATGGGGCGCCACGCGAATTCGCTGACGATGACCTGGACGCACTGCGCGATTTTGCCGAACTGGCGGCCGCCGCCGTGGAGAAGCGCCAGGCCCTGGCGGAGGAACGGGCAGCGGAAGACAGCTGGCGGGACGAGGCGCGCAATCTGTCCATGGCCATCGCGGGCAGCGGCACCGGCATCTGGGACCGCAACGTCGTAACCGGGGAGATCACGTACTCACCGGGCTGGAAGGCGTTGCTGGGTTACGCCGAATCCGAAGTCACCAATCGCATCGAAGACTCCTACAAGCGCCTGCACCCGGACGACGCCGACTATGTGCGCGCCGCCATGCAGGCGCATTTCGAGGGCAAGACCGAAAGCTACGAGGTCGAACACCGCATCCTTTGCAAGGACGGCAGTTACAAGTGGATCTGCAGCCGGGGCAAAGTCGTCAGCCGCGATGCGGAGGGCAGGGCCTTGCGCATGATGGGCACCACCACCGACATCAGCGCCATGCGCGCCATGTCCGAGCGCCTGCGGCGCACGGCCGACCTGTTGGTAAACCTGACCGACGCCGTGCCGGGCATGGTGTTCCAGTGCGGCCAGCGGCCCGAGGGCGGGTCGCGCTTCCTGTATGTCAGCGCGGGCATCTGGGACATGTTCGAACTCACGCCCTACGACGTGCGCGTCAGTCCCGCGGCGATCGAGCAGCGCGTCCATCCGGAGGACTTGGCTACCTATCACGCGTCCCTGCAGGCCGCGGCGGCGGCGCAGACGCCGTGGCACCTGGAGTTCCGCGTCTGCCTGCCGCAGCAGGGCCTGCGCTGGCGCCAGGGAGACGCCAGCCCCCGCAAGGGGCCGGACGGCACCGTCGTATGGCATGGCTTCGTCACCGACATCACGGACCGCAAGCGGGCCGATTTCGAATTGCGAGAACTCGCCGCCACCGATGCCCTGACCACGCTGCCGAACCGGCGCCACTTCATGTCGCGCATTGCGGCGGAACTGGCTCGCATCAAGCGGCAGGGCAGCGACTGCGCTGCCGTGCTGATGTGCGACCTGGACCATTTCAAGCGCATCAACGACACCTGGGGACACGCCATTGGGGACGGGGTGCTGCAGCACTTCGCCAACACGTTGCGGGCCCAGTTGCGCGCGGTCGACCTGGTGGGGCGCATCGGCGGCGAAGAATTCGCCGTGGTGCTGCCGGATACCGACATCGAACGCGCGCACGCCTTTGCCACCCGCGTGCAGCAACGCATCGCCGCCGCGCCGTTTTCGCTCGGCGACGACCGCCACATCCCCCTGACCGTCAGCATCGGCATTTCGACCATGCACACGCTGGACGCGGACGCCGAACTGGCCCTCAGCCGCAGCGATCGCGCCCTCTATTACGCCAAGCAGCGCGGGCGCAATCGCATCGAGGCGGCCCCCTCAGTGTTTTCCCGATAGAACAACCCTCAATTGCATTTGTTCCATTGACGGTACATTAGGACACTCATAGAGTTCCCGTCATGGGAACCTCACTACCGCTTCCGAAGTACCACCAGATCTATCTCGTCCTGCGCGAACAGGTGCAGGAGGGGCGTTTCGATCAGGATGGCGTGCCAGGAGAGCACGCGCTGGCAGACCAGTTCGACGTGGCCCGCATCACCATCCGCAAAGCCATGGAAATGCTCGTCGCCGACGGTCTGGTGTCGCGCCGGCCCGGCCTGGGCACCTGGCCGCTGCGCGCGCCGGCGAGCCCGTCCAGCGCGCCTAAATCGAATCCGCAGCAGAAGGCGCATCTGACCGGGTTGCTGGAAAACATCGTCAACATGGGCCTGCGCACCTCGGTGCGGGTTCTGGACAGCACCCTGGTGTCGGCGCCGCCGGTCGTGGCCGAGGCGCTGGACCTCGCGCCCGGCGCGCCCGTGCACAAAAGCCTGCGCGTGCGCAGCACCGAGGCCGGCCCGTTGTCCCACATCACTACCTATGTGCCGCAGGCGGTGGCCGATTTCACCCGCGAAGACCTGGAGCGCGAACCCTTGCTGATGCTGCTGGAGGCAGCCGGCGTGGAGTTCGGCGGCGCCACACAGACCATTTCGGCGCGGCTGGCCGATGCGCAGGTGGCGCGTCACCTGGACGTGGCCGTGGGTTCGGCGCTGCTAGCCGTGACACGCATCGTGCGCGATGTGGACGAGCGGCCCGTGCAATTGCTGCAGGGCCTGTACCGGCCGGATCGCTATCAGTACCAGTTGCAGCTGTCACGCGTCGGCAGCATCGACGCCAAGGTCTGGGTCAGCGAAGAGCTGTCCGCCCAATTCCATTGAACCCTCGGAGATCGCCCATGAATTCGCGCCGCACTTTCCTCTATCAATCCGCCGCCGCGGCCGCCCTCGTGTCGGCGCCGTGGGTGGTCCGCGCCCAGGGCGCCAAGCCTGTGAAGGTCGGGATCCTGCATCCGGTGACGGGAGCGCTGGCCTATTCGGGCCAGCAATGCCGCTTGGGCGCGCTGCTGGCGATCGAGGACATCAACAAGGCCGGCGGCATCAAGTCGCTCGGCGGCGCGCCGCTGGAGGCCATGCTGGGCGATGCGCAGTCGCGGCCCGAGGCGGGATCCGCCGAGGTCGAGAAGATGAACGAAGCGGGCGTGTCGGCCATCGTCGGCGCCTACGCATCGGCAATCTGCCTGGCTACCACCCAGACCGCGGCCAAGTACAACCTGCCGCATGTGGTGGATGTGGGCGTGGCGGATCAGATCGTCGAGCGCGGCCTGAAGAACACCTTTCGCTTCGGCCCGGGCTACCGCGCCTGTAGCGAACGCGCCATCACGGACCTGGCGGCGCTCAACGATGCGGCGGGCAAGCCGGCCAAGACCGTAATGATCGTGCACGAGGATTCGCTGTTTGGCACCGGCACCGCGGCGCTGCTGTCCAAGGCGCTGCCGCAGCACGGCTTCGAAGTGAAAGACGTGGTCAAGCACCCGAACCCGACGCGCGACTTCAACAACATTGTGCTGCGCATGAAGTCCCTCAATCCGGACATCGTGATCCCGGCCAACTACTACAACGAATACGCATTGCTGCTGCGCGCCATGAAGCAGCAGAAGGTGCAGCCCAAGGCGATCTACTCCGTGTTGGGCGGCGCGGCTTCCAGCTACAAGTTCCTGAAGGAATTCCCCGACATCGCCAACGGCATCCTCGACTGCAACCACTGGTTCAATCCCAAGGATGCCCGCGTGGCGCCCCTGAAGGCGCGCGTGGAGGAGAAGGGCGCTTACTTCAGCTACGAGGTGTTCATGACCTATACCTCGGTGCTGTTGCTGGCCGATGCGCTGGAGCGCGCCAAGTCGGCCGATCGCGCCGCCATCATCGACGCGCTGGCTGCCAGCACGTTCGCCGATCACCTCATGCCTTACGGTCCGACCAAATTCGTGAACGGCCAGAACACAGGGGCGCAGCCCCTGCTGACGCAAGTGATCGGCGGGGACATCAAGGTGGTCATCCCTGCCGATTACCGCCAGGCCGACGCCATTTTCCCGCTGAAGGCCTGAGCGTGCTTGATCCCGCCATCCTTTTTTCCTCGGTGCTCAATGGCCTGACCACGGGCGCGGTGTACGCACTGATCGCCCTGGGCCTGACCTTGATCTACGGCGTGCTGCACATCATCAACTTCGCGCATGGCGCGGCGTTGATGGTGGCGCTGTATGCCGTGTACCTGCTCAAGGATCGCCTGGGCATCGACCCCTACGCCGCGTTGCCGCTGGTGGTGGCCGGCATGTTCGTCCTGGGCTATGCGCTGCAGCGCTATGTGATCAACCGCGCCAGCCACGGCAAGGACGAAAACATCCTGCTGGTGACGCTGGGGCTGGCCATCGTGCTGGAGAACCTGGCCCTGGTGTGGTTCAAGTCGGACACGCGCACCATCGACACGGCCTACACGCTTGCTACCGTCGAGATCGGGCCAGCGATGATCGCCTTGCCGAAGATCATCGCCTTCTGCGGCGCGCTGGCGGTGGCCGCGGTGCTGTTCTGGATCATCCGCAGCACGGACCTGGGCCGGGCAATCCGCGCGGTGGCCAAGGAAAAGCAGGGCGCCAAGCTGATGGGCATCGACGTGGAAAAGGTCTACGCGCTGTCATTCGGCATCGGCATGGCTTGCCTGGGAGCGGCGGCGTGCTTCCTGTTGCCCGCCTATTACGTGAATCCACAGGTAGGCGGCGGTTTCGTCCTGGTGGCCTTCACCATTGTGGTGCTGGGCGGCATGGGCAGTTTCGTAGGCGCGCTGGTCGGCGGCTTGCTGATCGGGGTAGTGGAATCCATCGGGGGCCTGTTCCTGGGCGACTCGCTGGGCCAGATGGGCATATTCGCGATCTTCATCGCGGTGCTGCTGTTTCGCCCGCAGGGGCTGTTCGGGGCGAGGGGCTGACCATGGGCAAGGATCTATTGACTATCGCGTTGTTCGGCGCGGCGCTGGCGGCCGCGGCCGCCTTGACCGAATCGGGCGTGGCGCTGACGTTCGTGATGATGTCGCTGTACGCGGCCCTGCTGTCCCAGGCCTGGAACATCCTGGGCGGATATGGCGGCCAGCTGTCGTTCGGCCATGCGCTGTTCTTCGGCGTGGGTGCCTATGCGCAGGCACTGGGGCAGTTGAACCTCGGCATCAATCCCTGGCTGGCGCTGCCCATGGCGATCGCGCTGGGCGCTCTGGTCGGACTGGCGGTGGGCGGATTGACCTTCCGCTACGGCCTGAAAGGCTCATATTTCGCGCTGGTGACGTTAGCGTTCGCGGAAGTGTTCCGCATCCTGGCGCTGTCGGTGTCGTTCACCGGGGGCGGGGTGGGACTGATGGTGCCGCTGCAGGAAGGCCTGGCCAACATGCAGTTCGGTTCGCGCCGGGGTTACATCTACCTGCTGCTGGCCTTCGTGCTGCTGGCGCTGGCCGTCACGGCCTGGCTGCGTCATTCGCGCTTTGGCGCTTATCTGCAGGCCGTGCGCGACAACGAGGACGCGGCGCGCGCCATCGGCGTGAATCCGCTGCGCGTCAAGCTGGGCGGGATCGCGCTGTCGGCGGCCTTCATGAGCGCGGCGGGCGCCTTCTACGTGCAGGTGTTCCAGTACATCGACCCGGGCATCGCCTTCGGCTCGGCGGTGTCGGTGGAAGCGCTGGTCGGCGCCATCGTGGGCGGACTGGGCACCCTGTGGGGACCCGTGCTCGGTGCGGTCACCCTGCACGCGTTGAGCGACCTCACGCGCAACCTGTTCGGCGAATTGCCGGGCATCAGCATGGTCATCTACGGGGTGGTGCTGATCGTGATCGTGATGTTCCTGCCGCGCGGCATTACTGGCAGCGGCCAGGCGCTGAGCGGCCTGTTCCGGGCAAAGGAGCGCGTCCGTGTCTGAGATCCTTCTGCAAGCGCGCAATCTTTCCATCACGTTCGGCGGCCTGAAGGCGGTCCAGGACGTGAGCCTGGACGTGCGCCAGGGCTCGCTGACCGCGCTGGTCGGTCCCAATGGCGCGGGCAAGACCACGTTGTTCGGCCTGCTGTCCGGATTTCTCAAGCCGGGTTCCGGTTCGGTGCATTTCGCGGGCAGCGAAATTACCGGCCGTCCGCCCCACGAGTCAGCCCGGCTGGGGCTGACCCGCACCTTCCAGATCGTGCAGCCCTTCGGCGCGCAGACGGTGCGGCAGAACATTGCGGTGGGCGCGCATTTGCGGCTGGGCAACCGCCGCGAGGCGCTGGAAGCGGCCGAGGCCGTCGCGGCGCGGGTCAACCTGCAGTCCTTGCTGGACCGGCCGGCGGCGGACCTGACCGTGGCGGGACGCAAGCGCCTGGAACTGGCGCGCGCCCTGGCAACGCGGCCGCGCCTGCTGCTGCTGGACGAGGTGCTGGCGGGGCTCAATCCGAGCGAGATCGACGAGATGATACCGGTGGTGAAAAAGCTGGCCGACGACGGCGTGACCGTGCTGATGATCGAACACGTGATGCGCGCGGTGATGAGCCTGGCCGAACATGTGTGGGTGCTGGCGCAGGGCCGCTTGATCGCCTCCGGCACGCCGGGCGAGGTCACTCGCGACCCGGCGGTGGTCGAGGCCTATCTGGGCCAGGGCGCGGCGGCCAGGCTGGCCGCGCAGGGAGCCCCGGCATGAGCGCGCTGCTGGAAGTCCAGGGACTGCGCGCCGGCTACGGCCGCATGGAAGTGCTGCGCGGCGTCGACCTGCGGGTGGACGAGGGTGAGATCGTGGTGCTGCTGGGCAGCAATGGCGCTGGCAAGTCCACGCTGAACAACACCGTGTGCGGCCTTTGCCGGCCCTGGGGCGGCGCGGTGCGCTTCGAGGGCCAGGACCTGACCGGCCGCCACTACCGCGACGTGGTCAAGGCGGGCTTGATCCAGGTGCCGGAAGGGCGGCGGGTGTTTCCCAACCTGAGCGTGCGCGAAAACCTGGAGCTGGGTTCCTTCACGCGGGCGCGCGAACGGCGCGCGGCCAACCTGGACAAGGTGCTGCAGATCTTCCCGCGCTTGCGCGAACGCCTGGGGCAATTGGCTGGCACCATGTCGGGCGGCGAACAGCAGATGCTGGCGATCGGGCGCGGCCTGATGGCCGAGCCGCGTCTGCTGATCCTGGACGAGCCCTCGCTGGGCTTGTCGCCGCTGATGGTCGAAGAGCTGTTCGGCCTGATCGGACGCCTGCATGGCGAGGGGCTGGCCATCTTGCTGGTCGAACAGAATGTGGGCCAGTCCCTGGAGACGGGACAGCGCGCCTATGTGCTGGAAAACGGGGCGGTGCGCTATAGCGGCGCCTGTCCGGAATTATTGGCCAGCGACGATGTGCGCCGTGCCTATCTTGGGATGTAGCCATGGCTGAGCCTCAAACGCTGGCCCAGAAGCTGATTGCGGCGGCTTGCGGCCGTTCTTCCGTCGCCGAGGGTGAAATCGTCACCTGTGCGGTAGATCTGGCCATGTTCCATGATTCCAGCGGTCCGCGCCGCCTGCAGCCCATGCTGCAGGAGCTGGGCGCGACGTTGTGGGACCCCGCGAAAGTGGTGCTGGTCATTGACCACTATGTGCCCGAATCCGACGACGAGTCGCGCCGCATCGTGCGCATTGCCCGCGACTGGGCGGCGGGGCAGCAACTGCCCAATGTGTATGACTCGGTCGGCATCTGCCACGTGGTGGTGCCGCAGCATGGGCATATCCGTCCTGGCATGTTCTGCGTCGGCGGGGATTCGCATTCGCCCACGGGCGGCGCCTTCGGTGCCTATATGTTCGGCATCGGCAGCACTGAAATGCTGGGCGTGGCCGTCACCGGGCAGATCTGGGTGAAGGTGCCCCAGACCCTGATGATGCGCTGGAACGGCCGGCTGCCCGCGGGCGTAACGGCCAAGGACATGATGTTGCGAATGATCGGCCGCTATGGCATGAACGGCGGCCGTTACCAGGCGGTGGAGTTCTGCGGCGAGGCAGTGCGCGCGCTGTCCATGCAGGAGCGCATGACGCTGTCCAACATGAGCGCGGAACTCGGGTCGCAGGTCGGCCTGATCGCGCCGGATGAAACCACCGCCGCGTATCTGCGGGAAGCCGGTGTTACCGGCGAGCTGGACCTGGCGCGTTGGCGCAGCGACGAAGGCGCGCAGGCGGAATGGCACGATTTCGATGCCGCGGCGCTGGCGCCGCAGGTTGCTGCGCCCCACAGTCCGGCCAATGCGCGCGACGTGGACCAGTACGGCAATGTGCCGGTGGAGGTGGCCTACATCGGCGCCTGCACCGGGGCCAAGCTGGAGGACTTGCGCGCCGCGGCCAGCGTGCTGCGCGGCCGCAGGCTTGCTGCCGGCATGCGCCTGATGGTGGCGCCGGCCAGCCAGAAGGATCAGGCCCTGGCCGAACAGGAAGGGGTGATGCAGGTGCTGCGCGACGCTGGCGCGGACGTGTTCGCCACGTCCTGTGGCGCCTGCGCGGGCTACGGCGGATCGATTCCCGATGGTGCCAACGTCATTTCCACCACGGCGCGCAATTTCAAAGGACGCATGGGCTCCGAGACGGCGCAGGTCTACCTGGCCTCGCCCTATACGGTGGCAGCCTCGGCCGTCGCCGGCCGCATCGCCGATCCCCGGGAGTTCATGGCATGACCGAGCAGTCTACGACGCACCGCGTCTGGCGGGTGGGCGCGGATATCGACACCGATGCGCTGGCGCCGGGCGCCTACATGAAATTCGGCATCGACGAGATTGCCCGCCATTGCCTGCAACGGGTGCGGCCCGAATTCGCCGCCAACGCGCGGCCGGGCGACGTGCTGGTGGCCGGTCCCAACTTCGGCATCGGTTCCTCGCGCGAGCAGGCTGCCGCGGCGCTCGTGCGCCTGGGCATTGCCGCGGTGGTGGCGCCGTCCTTCAACGGCCTGTATTTCCGCAATGCCTTCAACGTAGGCCTGCTGCTGCTGACCTGCGAGCAGGCCGAAACCCTGCAAGAGGGCGAACGCATCGTCCTGGACCCCGCCGCCGGCCGGATCCGCCGAGCCACGGGCGGATCCGCGGCGTTGCGGTGCGACACCGTGCCCGGCTTCCTGTTGGAAATGGTGCAGGCCGGCGGACTGCTGAATCTGCTGAAACAGCGCAAGACTCATTAGGAATCACATCATGCTTGATCCCGTCACACTTGCGGTCCTGAAGGGCCGCCTGGAACAGATCGCCGACGAAATGGACGCCACGCTGTATCGCAGCGCGTTCAACCCCATCATTGCCGAAGCCCACGACGCGTGCCATGGCATGTACGACGCGGCCACCGGCGCCACGCTGATACAGGGCAAGTCCGGGCTGCCGGTGTTCGTGGGCGCGATGGCCTTTGCCGTCAAGGCCGCGGCCAAGGCGGCCGCCGAGCGGCGCGGCATGGTCGACGGCGATGTCTGGCTGTTCAACGACCCCTATGAAGGCGGCACCCACGCCAACGATTTCAAGCTGGTGCGTCCGGTGTTCCGCGGCGGCAGGCTGTTCTGCTTCCTGGCGTCGGCGGCCCATTGGCACGACGTGGGCGGCGCGGTGCCCGGCAATTACAACCCCGCCGCCACGGAATGCTGGCAGGAGGCGGTGCAGATACCGCCGGTGCGCATCGTGCGCGCGGGTGTGCTGGACCAGGACGTGTTGGCTATCCTGAAAGCCAACACTCGATTGCCCGACAGCCTGTGGGGCGACCTGAACGGGCAACTCGCGGCGCTGGAACTGGGCGCGGGCCGGCTGGACGGGCTGCTCGACGAGTACGGCGACGCCACTGTGCTGGAGTCCCTGGACACGCTGCGGGAACGAGCCCGCCGCCTGATGCGCGATCACATCTCGCGCCTGCCTGACGGTGAGTACGCCTTCGACGACATGCTGGACAACGATGGCGTGCGCGATGAGCCGCTGCGCATCGCGCTCAAGCTCAAGGTCCAGGGCGACCGCCTGATGCTGGACTTCACCGGCACTTCGCCGGCCTGCGCCGGCCCGGTGAATATTTCGCGCGCCACGGCCATCGCGGCGTGCTACGTCGCGTTGAAGCACTTGTTCCCGGATGTGCCGGCCAATGCCGGCGTGCTGGATGCGGTGGAAGTGGTGCTGCCGGAAGGCCTGGTGATTTCGGCGGACCGTCCGCGCCCGGTCGGCGGCTATACGGAGACCATCCTGCGCATGATCGACGTCATCTTCTGCGCCATGGCCCAGGCAGAGCCGGCGCGCGCGCTGGCCCAGGCCTACGGCACCATCAATGCCTTGTCGATCGCCGGCTACCGCAGCGATCCCGCGCGGCGCGGCCAGCGCTGGGTGATGTTCAGCTTCTTTGGCGGCGGCCACGGCGGCCATTCCGATGGCGACGGCCTCAGCCACGGCAACGCGCCGATTTCCACGGCCACCATCCCGCCGCTGGAAATCCTGGAAGCGGCCTACCCGGTGCGTTTCACGCAATGGGCGCTGCGTCCGGATTCGGCGGGCGACGGCGCGCACCGGGGCGGATTGGGCGCAATCTATGAAATCGAACTGCTGGAAGACAGCGCCGAGGCATTCATCTTCGGTGAACGCGGCAAGAGCGCGCCCAAGGGCATTGCCGGCGGCAAGGAGGCGGCGCTGAACGTCTTCCGCTATCAGCAGGACGGCGGTTGGCATTCTCCGCCCATGAGTTCAAAGATGCTGGGCATCCAGCTCAAGCGCGGCGATCGGGTGCGCCTGGAAACGCCCGGCGGGGGCGGCTATGGCGAGCCCGCCGCGCGCGCGCAGCAAGCGCGCGAGCACGACCGCAAAATGGGTTACGTAAGTGGCAATCTGAAGGAGCAGGCGGCATGAGCGCGGCACAAGGCTTGGTGGTGGGCGTGGACGTGGGCGGCACGTTCACCGACATATTCGTGCTGGACGAAGCGGGTGGCACCGCTCGTGTGGTAAAGGTGCCTTCCACGCGTGGCGAGGAAGCGCGTGGCTTCATGAACGGCATTGCCCGCGTGGCCGACGGGGCCGACGCCATCGGCACCATCGTGCACGGCACCACGGTGGGCACCAATGCATTGCTGGAGCGCAAGGTGGCGCGCACCGGCATCATCACCACCGCGGGTTTTCGCGACGTGCTGGAAATGCGGCGGCGCGACCGGCCCCAGACCTGGGGCCTGCGCGGCAACTACGAGCCCGTGGTTCCCCGCGATCTGCGCCTGGAAGTCGAAGAGCGGGTGCTGGCGGACGGCACCGTGCATACGCCGGTGAACCTCGCCCAGGTCGAGGCCGCGGCCCGCCAGTTGCTGGAGCAGGGGTGCGACGCGGTCTGCCTGTTTTTTGTCAATGCGTATGCCAACCCGATCAACGAGGCGCAGGCAGCGGCCTGCGTGCGCGCGCTTTGGCCCAACGGCAATGTGACGGCAGCCACCGAGGTGCTGCCGGAAATCCGTGAATTCGAACGCTGCTCCACGGCGGTGCTCAATGCCTCGTTGCAGCCGGTGGTGGGCGGTTACCTGACCCGGCTGGAGTCGGACCTGAAGGAAAACGGCTTCGGCGGAGAGTTGCTGGTGGTGCAGAGCAATGGCGGCGTGATGTCGCGCCAGACGGCCTGCGACGTGCCGGTGCGCACGGCGCTTTCCGGTCCGGCCGCGGGCGTGATCGCCTGCGCCGCCATCGCGCGGGCCGCCGGCTTTCCCAACGTGGTCAGCGGCGACATGGGGGGCACCTCGTTCGACGTGTCGCTGGTGGCGGACGGGGAGGCTTCGCTCTCGGCCCAGACCGCCATCGATTTCGGCATGGTGGTGCGCGCGCCCATGATCCAGATCGAAACCATAGGCGCGGGCGGCGGCTCGATCGCGAGCGTGGATGCGGGCGGCCTGCTCCAGGTGGGCCCGGAGTCAGCCGGCAGCGTGCCGGGGCCGGCCTGCTATGGCCGGGGCAATACCCGGCCCACCGTCACCGACGCCAACGTGCTGTTGGGCCGCATCGCGGCCGAGCGTCCGCTGGGCGGCGGTCTGCTGGCCACCATGGACGTATCGCTGGCGCGAGCCGCCATCGAGGAGCACGTGGCCAAACCGCTGGGCCTGGAGGTGCATGCCGCGGCCGAAGCCATTCTTACCGTGGCCAATGCCAAGATGGCCGGCGCGATCCGCGTCGTGTCCATCGAACGTGGCCATGACCCGCGCAAGTTCGCCTACATGCCCTTTGGCGGCGGCGGCGCGTTGCACGTCTGCGCCATGATGAACGAAGTGGATGCGGTGCGCGGCATCGTGCCACGCTACCCGGGCGTGACCTCGGCGCTGGGCTGCGTCATGGCCGACATGCGGCACGACGGCGTGCAGACGTTGAACGTGGCGCTGAGCGCACTGGACGCCGAGGACCTGCTGGCTCGCATCGACGGCCTGGCCCAGGCTTGCCAGGAGCGGCTGGATTCCGCGGGCGTGAGCTTCGAAGGCATACGAGAAAGCATCGAGCTGGACATGTTGTACGTGGGCCAAAGCCATACCGTGCGGGTCGAAATCGGCCGAGACGAACTGAACCGCGCGGGGATCGAAACCGCCTTCGACCGGGCCTACCGCGCCGCCTTCGGGCGCAGCCTGGACGGTATCGCGGTGCGTATCCTGAACTTGCGCTATGCGCGTATCGGCCAGCGACCCAAGTTCGACCTGGCGCTGCTGGCGCCGACCCGCAGCGAGATGCCGGCCGCGCTGGGAACGCAGGGGGTCTTTCATGGCGGCCAGTGGCACGACGCCGTGCGCTATGCGCGGCTGGACCTGCCGGTGGGCGCCGGAGTGGCCGGTCCCGCCATTCTTGAGCAGCCGGACACCACGATATGGATCGAGCCGGGCTTTGCCGGCCAGGTCGATTCGCTGGGTAATCTGCTGATTGCCCGCCAGCCTTCCCCGGAGAGCACCAATGTCGGCCTTTGATCCCCGCAGCACCGCGCTGGTCATCATCGACCTGCAGAACGACTTCCTGGCGCCCGGCGGCGCCTATGACCGCGGTGGCGCGGTCAGCCCGCAGGCACGCGCCTTGCCCGCGCGCGTGGCACCCGTGGCCCGCGCGCTCAAGGCACGGGGCGGTTTCGTGGCAGCCAGCCAATTCACGCTGTGGCCGGACGCACATGGCGAACCCATGATCTCGCCGCATTTGCGCCAGTTGCGGCCCTTCCTGCGCAAGGGCGATTTCGTCGCCGGCTCCAAAGGGCAGGCCAATGTGGCCGAACTGGACGGGCTGGTGGATGTGTCGGTCTGGAAAGTGGCGTATTCCGCTTTCTTCAATACCCAGTTGGACTGGGTGCTGCGGCGGGCCGGCATTTCCAGCGTGGTGCTTGCCGGCATCGTCACCAACGGCGGCGTCGCGAGCACGGCGCGCGACGCCCATATGCGCGACTATCACGTGGCGGTGCTGGCCGATGGCTGCGCCGCGCCCACGCCGGCAATGCACGACGCCTCCCTGGCTGACCTGCGCACCGTAGCGGACGTGCTGTCCTGCCAGGATTTCCTGGACAGGCTGGCCTCGTGAGCGCGCCGCAGGTCCTGCGGGGCAAGGCGCCCGGCGCGGATGCGATGCATGTGCCGGTGGCGATCATCGGCGCTGGCGCCTGCGGCTTGACCGCCGCACTGCGTTTGGCCGACGCCGGCATCGAGACGGTGCTGATCGAGCGCGACGCCGCGCCCAGCGGCTCCACCGCGCTGTCGTCCGGCTTCATTCCTGCGGCGGGGTCGGCGGTGCAGCGAGCCGCCGGCATTGAGGACGACGCGCAGCGCTTTGCCGCCGACATCCAGGCCAAGGCCGGCGGCGCGGCAGCCCCGCATCTTGTTGCCGCCTACACAGAGGCGGCCGCGGCCGCGATGGATGGGCTGGCAAGCCACGGGCTGGTCTTCGAGGTACTGGACGGCTTTCTGTACCCGGGCCATTCCGCCCGTCGCATGCATACTTTGCCGGAGCGCACCGGCGCGGCCCTGGTGGCCGCGCTGGAGCGCGCCGCGACTGGCGCCGGCGCCTATCTGCTGACCCGCGCGCTGGCGCGGCAGATCTGGACGGATGACGACGGTCGCATCACGGCGGTGGGCTGCGAGCGGCCGGACGGGTCCATGGATGTGATCGGGTGCGACGTGCTTATCCTGGCGTGCAATGGTTTTGGCGGCAATTCGGAGATGGTGGACAAGTATTTGCCGGCCATGCGCGGGGCCGTCTATGGCGGCCATGTGGGCAACGATGGCAGCGCCATCGAGTGGGGCGCGCAACTGGGGGCGCGGCTGGCCGATCTGGGCGGGTACCAGGGCCACGGTTCCTGGGCCACGCCGCAGGGCGCGCTGATTTCCTGGGCCGTGATGATGGACGGCGGCGTCCAGATCAACGGCGCCGGACGCCGTTTCCACGACGAAACCCACGGCTATTCCGAGGCCGCCGTGCATGTGCTGGCGCAGCCAGGCGGAGTGGCCTGGAATGTATTCGACGACCGCACGCTGGCGCTGGCACGAGGCTTTCCGGACTTCGTCGAGGCCGAGGCGGGTCACGCGCTCAGGACCTGCGCGGACGCTACGGCGCTGGCGGCAATGATCGGCTGCGACGCGGACACGCTGCGCGCGACGCTCGCGGGAGTGGCGCCGGGCCTGGCGGATGCGCATGGACGCCGCTTCGAACGCGTGCTGCAAGCGCCTTACCACGCCATCAAGGTCACCGGCGCGCTGTTTCATACGCAAGGCGGCCTGGACATCGACGCGCATTGCCGCGTCCTGGACCAGTCGGGCAACGCCTTGCCCAATCTGCTGGCGGCGGGCGGCGCGGCCCGCGGCGTGTCGGGCAACGATGTGTCCGGCTATCTGTCCGGCAATGGCTTGCTCAGTGCCGTGGCGGGCGGCCATATCGCTGCGGCAACCGCTGCATCGCTACTGGGCCGCCAGCTTTCCTAGGATCTTTCAGACCATGCAAAACCTGAATCTGCAAGCACAGTTGGCTACGGGCGCCGTGCTGGCTCCCGGCGTCTACGACGCCTTGTCCGCCCTGATCGCCGAACAGGCGGGTTTCGGCGCGCTGTACCTGTCTGGCGCGTCTATCGCCTATACGCGGCTGGGTCGTTCGGATATCGGGCTCACCACGTACAGCGAAGTCGAGGACACGCTGGCCCGCATCACCGAGCGGGTAGCCACGCCGGTCATCGTGGATGCCGATACGGGTTTTGGCAACGCGCTGAACACGCAGCGCACCGTGCGCGGCCTGGAGCGAGCGGGTGCGGCCATGATCCAGCTGGAGGACCAGACCTTTCCCAAGCGCTGCGGCCATCTGGACGGCAAGACCGTGGTTCCCGCCGCGGAAATGCGTGGCAAGCTGCAGGCTGCGGTCGACGCTCGGGCGCGGACTTCGACGCTGATCCTGGCGCGCACCGACGCGCTGGCCGTGGAAGGACTGGATGCCGCGCTGGACCGGGCCGAATCCTACCTGGAGGCGGGCGCCGACGCGCTTTTCATCGAGGCGCTGCGCACGCCCGAACAGATGCAGGCGGCCTGCAGCCGCTTCGCCCATCGCGTGCCTCTGCTTGCCAATATGGTCGAAGGGGGGAAAACCCCGGTGCAAAGCGCCGATGCCTTGACCGCGCTAGGGTTCCGCATCGTCATTTTCCCCGGTGGCACGGCGCGGGCCGTGGCGCATACCCTGCAAGGCTATTACGCCAGTCTGCATACCCACGGCACCACCGCGCCATGGCGTGCGGGCATGCTGGATTTCGACGGCTTGAACGCCGTGATCGGCACGCCCGAGCTGCTGGAACTCGGCCGCCGCTACGAGGGCTGAGGTCGCCGCTTCAGCGCGGCGTGCGCTGGTGCGGCACCAGCGGCGGCACCGGCTGCTCGGCAACCAGATCCCAGAACGCCGGCAGGAAGCACTCGGCCACAAGCAGCGGCTGGCCCTGGCGCCAGAACACCGAGCGGCGTGCCCAGATGCGGCCGCCGTCGCAGTCGCGCCGGGCGGCGGGCAACACGCCCAGTGCGGTGCCATGGAACGGTACCGGCGAGGCCAGCCGGCGGCAGGCAAACGGCGAACGCACGACCGTGCTGTCGTGGTAAAGCATGTCGGCCAACGGGCGGGTCAAGAGCCGGCGCATGCCTTGCCAGGCGCCGTGGGATGCGCCCAGCGGCGTCAGGCTGCGTGCCGGCACGCTGTCCACGCCGTTCACCGACATCAGCACCTCGCGTATCCACACCGGCGTGCCGGGCGGGATGCCCATCGCCCGGGCTTCGTCCAGCGGCGCCCCATCGGCATACTCGGCCAGCACGCGCAGGCGCACCTGGCCAACCTGGCGCAATCCGGCGGTCAGCGCGCCGGGGCGGAACAGCCAGTGGCGCGGGGCAGGGGGCAGGATGGGCGGCGCGCTGGCCAGCCAGCCTGCGGCGAGAGGGGGATGATGTGCTGCGGGTTTGATCATGGCTGCGTATTATGCCAAGGCGGGCGGGACGGCCCAATGCGTCGCAATGACGCAGCGCACCCGATCGCGCCCATTCCGCGCCCGGACAGGCCGGCGCATCGTCCGGGAAAGCACTTATTGTCCCGGGAACCCGCGCCTCCCTATTATTCGCACACGGTCAGCATAGACCGGAAAGGCTTGCAGTACCCCGCAGCAATAATTGCTGCCCGAACATTCAGTCTGGCTATGAAAGCCCCCGACTTGCACGCAACGCGTGGTCGGGGGCTTTTTCGTTTTCAATTTCTGAGTATGGAGCTCGCATGCAAGCGTCGGACCCGCAACGTTCCCCCGCCACTGTGACCTGGGTGGCCAGCGTGCAGATGGAGCCCGTCATCGGTGAAGTCGCCGCCAACATCACACGATCGATCGAATTGGTGGAGCAGGCCGCCGCAAAGGGCGCGCGGCTGGTGGTCCTGCCTGAACTGGCCAACACGGGATACATGTTCGAAAGCCGCGAAGAAGCCTACGCCCTGGCCGAAGCGGTGCCCGAAGGCCCCAGCTCGCAGGCGTGGATTGCGGCGGCCCAGCGCCTGGGCGTCTATCTGGTGGCCGGCATCGCCGAGCGCAGTGGCGGCCGCCTCTACAACGCCGCCCTGGTTGCGGGGCCCGAGGGCTATCTGGGGACCTATCGCAAATTGCACCTGTGGGGCGACGAAAACCTGTATTTCGAAGCCGGCGACCTGGGACTGCCGGTGTTCGATACCGAATTGGGCCGCATCGGCGTGGCGATTTGCTACGACGGCTGGTTCCCCGAGGTGTACCGGCTGTTGGCAGTGCGCGGCGCGGACATCGTGGCCGTGCCGACCAACTGGGTGCCGATGCCCGGACAGACGCGCGACGGACCCGTCATGGCGCATGCACTGACCATGGGCGGGGCCCACAGCAATGGCCTCACGGTCGTATGCGCCGACCGGGTCGGCACCGAGCGTGGCCAGCCCTTCGTGGGCCGCAGCCTGATCGTGGGTTCACAGGGGTGGACCGCCGCGGGGCCCGCCAGCATCGACCAGGAGGAAGTCCTGCTCGCTCCCATCGACGTCAGGGCCTCCCGCAGGGCGCGCCAATTGAACGATTTCAACCACGTGCTGCGCGACAGGCGCCGCGATATCTATGACGAGCAGTTGGGCGCCGCCGCAAGCTTGCGGCAACGCTGAGCGACCGTCCTCGGCCGTTCCCCCCAAGGAGAAAACCCATGAAAAACCTATACAACCGCTGCCGGATCCCCCTGTCGTTTGTCGCCTTGCTGGCCGGCCTGGCCGGCGCGCATGCCGCAGAACCGCTGCGCATCGGCGTGCCTGTCGGCCTGTCCGGGGCCAATAGCGTGGTCGCGCCTGGCGTCGTCCAGGCCTCGCAATTGGCGGCCGACGAGATCAACGCGGCCGGCGGCATCCTGGGCCGGCAGGTCGTGCTGGAGATTGCCGACGATGCCTCCGGCGCGGTCGGGGCGCAGAAGGCCTACGACACCCTGGTGTTCCAGAAGAAGGTCGACGCCATAATCGCCATGGAGACCAGCGCGGCGCGCAATGCGGCGCTGCCCATCGTTTCGCGCGGGAAGGTGCCTTATATCTACACCTCGTTCTATGAAGGCCGCTCGTGCAACCGGTGGCTGCATGTGAATGGCTGGGTGCCCGAGCAGCAGGTCGCGCCGGTCGTGGACCACTTCATGCAGGACCGCAAGGCCAAGACATTCTTCCTGGTCGGCAGCGACTACGCCTTTGGCCGCGGCATGCTGAAGTTCACGCGGGAATACATCGAAAAACAGGGCGGCCGCGTCGTGGGCGAGGAATACCTGCCCATCGATGGCTCCGACTGGACGCCGGTGGTGTCAAAGATACGTTCCGCCAACCCGGATGCGCTGATCAGTTCGACGGCGGGCGGCGGCCCCAATGTCAGCCTGGCCAAGCAGGTCAAGGCGGCGGGCCTGTCCATGCCTTATGGCAACCTGGCAATCGACGAGGGCACCGCCAAGACCATGGGCGACACGGCAGTGGGCATGTACATGTCGGCCTCCTACCTGACCAGCATCGATACGCCGCAGAACCGCAAATTCCTGGACGGGCTGAAGGCCAAGTTCGGCAATGACGCCAAGACCGCCAATGAGTTCTCCGCGCCGCAGTATGAGGCCTTCTACCTGTACAAGGCCGCGGTTGAAAAAGCCGGCGGCACCGACGCGCCCAAGGTGGTGCAGGCGCTGAGCACGGTTACTTTCGAGGGCCCGCGCGGCCCGGTGACCATGGACCGCCAGCGCCACGCGGCGCTCACCATGCGTCTGGGCCAGGTGCAGCAGGACGGCTCCATCAAGATCCTGCAGACCTTCGACAAGGTCGATCCGGGCGCGCAATGCCCGGACCTGAAATGACGGCCATGCCATGACACGCGCCGCCGGTCCCGCCGGCGGCGCCGGAGAGCGATATGGGTTTGCTGCTGGATATCCTGAGCACGGCCGCCATGCTGTTCATCGTGACGGCCGGCCTGATGATCATCTTTGGCGTAATGAAGATCGTCAATTTCGCGCACGGCGCCATTCTTACGCTGGGCAGCTATGCCAGTCTGGTGGTGACGCAGCTGGGGTTGAATCCCTGGTTGGCCTTGCCCTTCGCGCTGGCGGTGGGCGTGCTGGTGGGCATGGGGGTGGAACGCCTGATCGTGCAGCCGCTGTACAAACGGCCGCTGGACGCCATCCTGGCCACCTGGGGGCTGGGTATCGTGATAGGCCAACTGATCACCATGGCCTTCGGCCGCGAGGTGCAGTTCGTCGATTCGCCGGTGCAGGGCGCCGTGTCTTTCCTGGGCACGGAGTATTCGGCGTACCGGCTTCTCCTGGTGCCCGGCGCGCTGCTGATGTATGCGGCCATGAGCTTGCTGCTCAACGGCACGCGCTTTGGCGTGCGGACCCGGGCCGTGATCATGAACGAAGACCTGGCGCGCGGCCTGGGCATCAATGCCGAGCGCATCCGTTTCACCACGTTCGGCCTGGGCGCGGGGCTGGGGGCGCTGGCCGGCGCGCTGATCACGCCGCTGTCCAGCGTGGATCCAAACATGGGCCTGCCGTGGCTGGTCAGCGCCTTCATGCTGGTCATGGTGTCGGGCCATTCGATCACCGCGCTCATGCTGACCTGCCTGGTCTACGGCGCCTGCCAGGTGCTGGTGAGCGTCTACGTCAGCCCGATCCTGGGCGGCGTCACTATTGCCGTGTTGGCCGCGCTGACGCTGCGCCTGCGTCCCCAAGGATTCGCCCATGACTGACCGCGCATTGATTCCCCAAACGCTGGCTGGCGGCGATACCGGCGCCTCGGCACGCGCCTCGCGTGGCCGCAGTCTGCTGGGCCTGGCAGGCCTGTGCCTGGTCCTGACGGCTGCGGGGCCGTGGCTCTTTGACACTTATCTCCTGAACGTCCTGATCAAGGCGCTGTTCTTCGCGGTGGCAGCCGTCACCGTGGATGTGCTGTGGGGCTATACCGGCTACCTGACCTTCGGGCAGTCCGCTTTTTTCGGGGTGGGCGCCTACGCCGCCGGGCTCGCTTTCACGCATTACGGGTTTTCGCCGGCGATCGCGGCGCTGGCCGCGCTGGCGGCGGTGGGCGCCGCGATGGTGCTGGCGCTGGTGACCGGCTGGCTGTCGTTCTATCGCGGGGCTTCGCCGTTCTTCGCCACGGTGATTTCGCTGGTCCTGCCCATCGTGCTGATGCAGCTGGTGCTGTCCGGCGGCACTTTTACCGGCTCGTCCTCCGGCCTGACCGGCTACGAAACCTTCGATCTGTCGCTGGAAGCCTGGTATGTGATCGCGGCAGGAGGCCTGTCGGCGGTCGCGCTGATGGCCTGGGCGGTGGTGCGCAGCGACGGCGGCCGCATTCTCGTTGCGCTGCGCGACAACGAGGCGCGCTGCAGCTATCTGGGGCTGAACACGGCCCACTGGCGCATCGCGCTGCTGGTGATCTGCGGGGCGGTAGCCAGCCTGGCGGGATTCGGCTATGGCGCGTTCAGCGGCGTGGTGGCGCCGGAACTCACGGGCTTCGTCTTCGGCACGGAGTTGATCATCTGGGTGGCGCTGGGCGGGCGCGGCACCATCTGGGGCCCGGTGCTGGGCGCCATTCTGATCAATGTGGCGGGCTCCTATCTCAGCGGCAACATGCCGTTCGTGTGGCAACTGTTGCTGGGCGTGACCTTTGTCCTGGTGATCCTGCTGCTGCCGCGCGGCCTGCTGCCTCTATTGACGTCGCCTTGGCGCGGCCGCGCCGCAAGGCCGGCGGCGCCCGCGCTGGGCGAACGCGCCACGGCGCCGCGGCCATCCGGCGGCGCTGTCCGGGCCTTGGACCTGGCGGGCGTGTCCAAGCATTTTGGCAGCCTGAAAGTGCTGGAAGGGATAGACCTGCAAGCCAGCGGCGGCGAACTGGTGGGGCTGATCGGCCCCAACGGCGCGGGCAAGACCACGCTGATGCGTTGCATTGCCGACGGCGCGGAGCGTTCCCGCGGGCGGCTCGAACTCTATGGCCATGAGGTGCAGCGCGACGGCCCCGAGCAGTGCGTGCGCCATGGCCTGGGGCGCAAGTTCCAGAACGCCAATGTCTTTGACACGCTGACCGTGGCCGAGAGCCTGCGTATCGCGACCACGCTGCGCGAACGGCCGTCCTGGTGGCGCCGTTCAGCCACGCTGGACCTGCCACCCTATGCACTGGAAACCCTGCGCGTGACCGGGCTGGACCAGTGCCTGGACAGCGTGGCGCGCGACCTGTCGCACGGACAGCAGCAGGCGCTGGAACTGGCGATGGTGCTGGCGTTGGAGCCGGGCATCGTGTTGCTCGACGAACCGACGGCCGGCCTCAGCAAAGCCGAGCGCCTGCAGATAGGCCGCATACTCTCGTCGCTGGCTCACCGCTATGGCTTGTGCTGCCTGCTGGTCGAGCATGACCTGGACTTCGTCAAGGAAATCGCGACCCGCATCGTGGTCCTGCACCAGGGCCGCATCGTCATGGACGGGGGCTTCAGCGAGGTCGTGGAGTCCGAACTGGTGCGTACCATCTACGCCGGCAGCGCGCCGGCCCCGCAAGGAGCAGGGCAATGACGAGCATCGCGGCGCCGGCGTTGCGCCTGGAAGAGGTGTCCAGCGGCTACAAGCGGGCCATGGTGCTGCACGACGTGTCGCTCACGGTCGAGCGCGGCGCCTGCGTGGCCTTGTTGGGCAAGAACGGCATGGGCAAGAGCACCCTGCTCAAGACCGTCATGGGCTACCTGCCCAAGCAGCGGGGGCGCGTCAGCGTGGGCGGGGTGGACGCCACCCGGCTGCGCCCGCACGAAGTGGCGCGCTGCGGCGTTGCCTATGCGGCGCAGGAGCAGCCGCTGTTTCCCGACCTGAGCATCCGCGACAATCTGCGCTTGGGCCTGGCGCGCGAGCAGCTGTTCGACGAGCGCTTTGCCGAGATCGCCGATTTGTTCCCGGTGTTCACGGCCCGCTTGCGCCAGCACGCCGGTACCCTGTCGGGCGGAGAGCAGAAAATGCTGCTGGTGGCGCGTGGGCTGATGCAGCGGCCCGCGCTTTTGCTGCTGGACGAAATCACCGAAGGGCTGCAGCCTTCTGTGATCGAGCGCCTGGGGCGCGCGCTGACCTGGGAGCGCGAACGGCACGGCACGACGATGTTCATCGTGGAGCAGAACGTGGCGTTTGCCCTGGACGTGGCAGATCGCTATCTGGTGCTCAAGCAGGGCAGTATCGTCGACGAAGGGGTGGCTGGCGCGCCCGAGGCCGCGGGCAATATCATTGCTCATCTGAAAGTATGAACCGCACGCGGCCACAGTTTGCAATGATGCACATGCGCAATACCTGCTCAAGGATCCCATCATGACCTCGCCCCAGGACCAGGACCGGCCAGGCTGGCGCATCGGCGTGCTCTACTCGCGCAGCGGTGTCACCGGCACCACGGAATCGCAGCATTTCTTCGGCACGGTGCTCGCGGTGGAAGAAATCAATGAACTGGGCGGCGTACTGGGCCGGCCGCTTGCGCCGGTGGTGTACGACCCGCGCAGCGATGCCGAAGAATATCGCCGGCTGGCGGCCCGCCTGCTGTTGGACGACGAAGTCAGCGTCATTTTCGGCGGTTGCACCTCGCATTGCCGCAAGGCGATGCTCCCCGTCGTGGAGCGCAGCAATTCCCTGCTGTGGTATGGATCGGTCTACGAAGGCTTCGAATATTCTCCCAATGTGATTTATACCGGTGCGGCGCCCAACCAGGGCAGCATGCAGCTGGCGGCTTACCTGATCCAGAATTGCGGCTCGCGCATATTCCTGGTGGGCGCGGACTACATCTATCCGCGCGAGACCAACCGCATCATGCGCGAAACCGTCGAGGAACACGGCGGCGAGATTCTCGACGAAACCTATCTGCCGCTGGGCTGCGACGACAGCGAGATCAACGATGTCGTCGCGGACATCCGGCGCATCCAGCCCGACGTGGTGTTTTCCACTCTTATCGGCGCGGACGCCCAGCGCTTCTACCAGCGCTATCACGAGGTCTGCCAGGCCGAGGGTACGGAAACCGCGCATATCCCCATCGCCAGCCTGACGATGGCGGAATCCGAGGTCGCGGAGATCGGGCCTCGGCGCTGCGTGGGACACATCACGGCCGCCACGTACTTCAACACGGTGGACACGCCGGCCAATGCGCACTTCCTGGCGCGATGGCGCGCGCGCTTCGGCGATCATCCGGCCAGTGTCTACGCGGAAACCTGCTATAGCCAGATACACCTCTTCGCGCGCGCTTTGCAGCGTGTGGGCAGCATGGACACCCGCAAGCTCGTGCAGGCGGTGCATCAGGTGCAGTTCGACGCGCCGGACGGGCTGATGTCCGTGCTGTCGGAAAACAACCATAGCGTGCTGACGCCGCGCATCGGCGTGTGCCGTGAGGACGGACGCTTCGATATCGTCTGGGAAAGCGATGAACCGGTGAAGCCTGACCCCTACCTCACCGCGTTCGGCCTGGACGAGTTCTGGTTGAAATAGCCATGGACCATAGCCTACGCCGCCTTTACGAGGACTTGCGCAGCGTGGCCGTCGCGGTGGTGTATCCACCGGGCGAGGACCGCGACGTGCTGGTCGAACAACTCAAGCGCATCGGGTGCCGCATCCATCTGCACTGGCCGTTTCCGGATGTTCCGCCGACAGGGGTGGACGTCATCTTCTTCCAGGTGTCGCAATGCGGCCGGAACAGCGCCGCCTGGTCGGCCAGCGAGGTCGAGGCCACCCTGATCGCCTTGTCCGAGTACGAAACCCCGACCACGCTGAAGCAGCTGCTCAAGACCAATGCGCACGGGGTGCTGACACGGCCCTTCCGCTCGGCGGGGGTGCTCAGCACCCTGGTGCTGGCGCGCTCCGCCAAGCAATTCCAGGGCCGCCAGCAGTCCAAGATCAACAAGCTGGAAAGCACGATCAAGGCAAGGCGCGTCATCGAAAAGGCCATCCGCGTGCTGATGGACCACCAGCGCCTGGACGAGCGCGCCGCCTATGAACACATGCGGACCCGGGCGACGGGCCTGCGCGTCAGTGTGGCGGAAGTGGCCGCGATGATCATCGAGGCCAGCGAGGCCATGGAAAAACTCGGCCTGGGCGGCTTGCGCCCGGGGCCATCGCAGAACAACTGAGCCGCAAGGAGCCGGACAATGAAGGTCATGATCGCCCGCCTGAATCACGAGACCAACACGTTCTCGCCGGTGCCCACGCCGCTGTCCGCGTTTGGCAATGACGGTCCCGCCTTTGGCGATCAGGCCTACGACGAGAACAAAGGCAAGCGCACGGCGATGTCGGCCTTCATCGATATCGCCGAGGCAAACGGCGCGACGCTGGTTACGCCGGTTTCCGCCACGGCCTACCCCAGCGGCCGGGTGTCGGCGCAGGCCTATCGCGAGCTGTGCGACGCGATCGTGGCCGGCGCGCGGGGCTGCGGCGCCATCCTGCTGGACCTGCACGGCGCCATGGTGGCCGAGACCACCGATGATGGCGAGGGCGACCTGCTCGAACGCCTGCGCAGGCAGACGCCGGACGTGCCCATCGCGGTGGCGCTGGACCTGCACGGCAATGTCACGCCCAAGATGATGGCCAACGCCGACGTCATCATCAGCTTCAAGACCTATCCGCACGTGGACATGTACGAGACCGGCGAGCATGCGGGCCGCATCCTGTACGACTGGCTCAATGGCGGTCCGCGTCCGGTGATGGCCTGGCGCCGCCTGCCGCTGATGACGCACACCCTGCGCAGCGCCACCGGCCAGGGAGCCATGCGCAACGCGGTGCAGGCGGCGCGCCGCGCGGAGGAGGAGGGCGGCATCCTGGGCGTGTCCGTGCTGGCGGGTTTTGCGCTGGCCGACATACCCGATCCCTGCCTGAGCGTCGTCGTGGTGGGTTCGGGGACGCAGGAGCAGGCGGAACGGACCGCGGCCGCGATGGCCACGACCATCTGGGCCGAGCGCGACGGCTATTTTTACGACAGCGAACCCCTGGGCGAGTCGCTGGCCCGGGCGGCCGAATTGGCGCGCGGCGCGGATAAACCCGTGCTTTTGCTCGACCACGGCGACAACTGCATGTCCGGCGGCACCTGTGACACCATGGAAGTGCTGGTCGCGGCGGTGGAGGCCGGGCTGACGGGGATCATCGCGGGCCTGTATTGCGATCCCGAAGCCGTCGAGGCGCTGGCCGCGGCGGGCGAGGGCAGCCAGGTGGAGCTGCCGGTGGGGAACAAACTACCGATCCCCGCCATAGGCCGGCCGGCGGCGCCCGTGCGGCTGCGGGGCGTGGTCCGCGCAGTGACCAACGGCGAATACGTCATTACCGGCCCGACCTACACCGGGCAGACGGCATGCATGGGCCGCAGCGCGGTGCTGGACATCGGTGCGGCGCAATTGGTGATCACCGAGAGAACCCACGAGCCCTGGGACCTGGGGGTGTTCGAGAGCATGGGGCTGGATCCGCGGCGGGCCCGTTTCGTGTTGGTGAAGTCCCGCATGTACTGCCGGCCGGTGTTTGAGCCGATATCGCAGGCGCTGGTGGAGTGCGCCAGCGCGGGCGTCACCAGTTCGGATTTCGCGCTGTTTCCCTATGAGCGCCGCAGCCGGCCGCTGTATCCGCTGGATGCCATGGCGCCATCGGATTACCACCCCGCTGGGTAAAGAAAAGGGCCGGGTGGAACGGGGCCGGATGGCGTCCGCATACAATACCGGCCATGGAAAAAGTACGTATCTCCAAGCTCATGTCCGAGCGTGGACTGTGTTCGCGCCGCGAGGCCGACACCTATATCGAACGCGGCTGGGTCCGGGTGGACGGCATCGTGGTGTCCGAACTCGGCGCTCGCGCCTACCCCGACCAGGTCATCACGCTGGAGCGCGCCGCGCAGGCGCGCCAGACTTCGCGCGTCACCATACTGATCAACAAGCCGGTGGGCTATGTGTCGGGGCAAGCCGAGAAAGGCTACACGCCCGCGGTGGCCCTGATCGACTCCCGCTCGCGCTTTGCGGGCGACCGCGCGCCGCAGCGCTTCGAGCGGGCGCACCTGGACGGGCTGGCCGTGGCCGGCCGCCTGGACATCGATTCGCAAGGCTTGCTGGTGCTGACCCAGGACGGCCGCATCGCCAAGCACCTGATCGGCGAAGATTCCAGCGTGGACAAGGAATACCTGGTGCGGGTGCAGGGCAACCTATCCGAAAACGGGCTGGCGTTGCTCAACCACGGGCTGTCCCTGGACGGCAAGCCGCTCAAGCCGGCGCAGGTGCGCTGGCAGAACAGCGACCAGCTGCGCTTCGTGCTGCGCGAAGGCAAGAAACGCCAGATCCGCCGCATGTGCGAGCTGGTCGGATTGAAGGTGATCGGCCTGAAGCGCGTGCGCATCGGCCGGGTTTCGCTGGGCGACCTGCCGCTGGGACAGTGGCGCTACCTGCGCGAGGACGAGCGCTTCTGACGCGCTTTCCGGCATTGGATTAGCCGGATTGGCCGACAGGTGTTGTCGGCCCAGCTTAAATTTTTCAGTCTGTTTCCGACGCCCGCTTATTTCATGAAAGCAGGAGTATCCTTCGCTTGCCCGATGTCGCCCAGGCGCTCCATCAGGAATTCGATGAAGATCCTGGTCTTGGCGGGCAGCAGCCGCGTCTCCGTTACCGCATAGACCGGGAACGGACCCAGTTGCCAGCCGGGCAGCACGCGCTGCAATTGGCCGGCCTGCAATTCGGCCGGCTGGCCACCCACCAGCACCACGATGCCCGCGCCCAGCGTGGCGAGGCGGCGCGCCATGGCGACTCCGTTGACGGAAAAGCGGTTGCCAGGCGTGAATTCGATGTGCTGGCGGCCGTCGGTCAGAGGCCAACGCGTGACCTGCCCCGCGCCCTTGGCGCGGAACTCGATGCATTCGTGGCGGGTCAAGTCACTGGGATGCTGCGGTTCACCATGCTTCTGAAGGTATTCGCGCGAGGCGTACAGATGGGCGGGAAGCATGCCCAGCAACCTCGCAATCTGCGTCGAATCGGGCAGTTCGCCGATTTCGATCGAAATATCGCAGGTCTGGAACACGCGCTGCGCGTGGTCCGGATTGGCCAGATCAAGGAAAAACGTGACGTCGGGGTAGCGGCCGGAAAATTCCATGAACGATTCAGCCAGGAAGTCCGTGCCGAAATCCGCGGGCATGTTCACGCGCAGGGGCCCGGCCGGCGTATCGACCAGCTTCTGCAGTTCTTCATGGGCGATCTGCGCTTCGGCCACGATGCGCTGGCAGCGCTCGAAATACAGCCGGCCCGCATCGGTCAGCTCGACTTTGCGAGTGGTGCGGCTCAGCAGCCGCAAACCGACGGAGCGCTCCAGTTCGGCCACCTGGCGGGACAGCGTCGACTTCGGTACGCCGAGCATCGCCGCAGCGCGGCTGAAGCTGCGCGTTTTAGCGACTTCGACGAAAAGTTCCATGCCTTGCAAGCGTTTCATGCCGGAATTTTGTCATATTCAATGGTGATGCCATTGTCCCATAAATGGAATGATGTTTTCTCAACATGCCTCTTTGTTTCTGGGGCGGGATAACGCAGAATGCGAGTTCTGCAATGCAGCAATGCGACAAAGCCCAGCCTGCGTGTTCGAGGCAAATCCACCCAATCGAAGCGCGCGGAACGCACAGATGCGATCCGGGGCGGGCTTTTTTTTTGTTGAAATCGGGAATGCAATCTATGGATAAGAAAAGCGCTATGTGGCGCAGCGCGGCGGTTGTCACGCTGACGGCATCGGCTCTCACGCTGGCCGCTTGCGGCAAGAAGCAAGACGCTCCCCAGGCGGGCAAGCCCCAGGTAACGGTTGTGACGCTCGCCACGCAGCCCGTTTCTCTGACCACCGAACTGCCCGGCCGCACCTCGCCATTCCGTGTGGCCGAAGTGCGTCCCCAGGTCAACGGCATCGTCCAGAAGCGCCTTTTCACGGAAGGCGGCGAGGTCAAGGCAGGGCAGCAGCTCTATCAGATCGATCCCGCGCTCTACCAGGCCAGCCTGGACAGCCAGAAGGCCGCCTTGGCCCGCGCCCAGGCGCAGCAAAAGACCGCCGCCTTGCTGGCCGAACGTTACAAGCCGCTGGTCGCCACGCGGGCGGTCAGCCAGCAAACCTACGACAACGCCGTCGCCTCGCGTGACCAGGCCGCCGCCGACGTGCTGTCGGCCAAGGCCGCGCTGGACACGGCGCGCATCAACCTGGTCTACACCAAGGTGCTGTCGCCCATCGATGGCATCATCGGCCGTTCGGCGGTGACTGAAGGCGCGCTGGTCACGGCCAACCAGACCACGGCCCTGGCCGCGGTGCAGCAAATCGATCCCATCTACGTCGATGTGACCCAATCCAGCGTCCAGTTGCTGCGCCTGCAGAACGCGCTGGCCAGCGGCCAACTGAAGAAGGCCGATGGCGAGCAGGCCGCGCTGGTGACGCTGACCCTCGAAGACGGGTCGCAGTACAGCCAGCCCGGCAAGCTGCAGTTCTCGGAAGTCACGGTGGACCAGGGCACGGGCTCGGTCACCTTGCGCGCGGTGTTCCCCAATCCGGACCGCCGCCTGCTGCCGGGCATGTTCGTGCGCGCCCGCCTGGCCGACGGCGTTGCCGCCGACGGTCTGTTGGTGCCCCAGCGCGGCGTCACGCGCAACCAGCGCGGCATTCCGACGGCGCTGGTGGTCAACGCCAAGAACGTGGTCGAGTTGCGGGAACTGAAGACCGACCGCGCCATCGGCGACAAGTGGCTGGTCACCGACGGCCTGGCCGCTGGCGACAAGGTCATCGTGGAAGGCCTGCAGATGGTGCGCCCGGGAGCGGAAGTGGTCGCCACGGAAGCCAGCGCCGCCGCGCAGCCGGCCCAGCAGCCGCAAGCAGCCGCCGCGGCGGCTAAGCAGTAGTAGTCAGGGAGCCTTGCATGGCAAAGTTTTTTATCGATAGACCGGTCTTCGCATGGGTGATCGCGATCGTGCTGATGATGGCCGGCGCGCTGTCCATCCTGAAGCTGCCGGTCTCCCAATACCCCAACATCGCGCCGCCGGCCATCGGCATCGCGGTGACCTACCCGGGCGCGTCCGCGCAGACCGTGCAGGACACCGTGGTGCAGGTGATCGAACAGCAGATGAATGGCCTGGACGGCCTGCAGTACATCTCCTCGGAAAGCAACTCCGACGGCAGCATGTCCATCACCCTGACCTTCACGCAGGGAACCAACCCTGACACCGCGCAGGTCCAGGTGCAGAACAAGCTGTCGCTGGCGCAACCGCTCCTGCCGCAGGAAGTGCAGCAGCAAGGCATACGCGTCACCAAGGCCACCAAGAACTTCCTGATCGTGGCGGGCTTCGTGTCCACCGACGGCTCGATGACCAAGGACGACCTGGCCGACTACGTCGCCTCCTACGTCCAGGATCCCATCAGCCGCACGCAGGGCGTCGGCGACTTCCAGCTGTTCGGCTCGCAGTACGCGATGCGCATCTGGCTGGATCCCGCCAAGCTGGTCAATTACGGCCTGACCACGGTCGACGTCGTGACGGCGATCAAGGAACAGAACGTGCAGGTGTCGTCCGGCCAGTTGGGCGGCCTGCCGTCCGTGCGTGGCCAGCAGTTGAACGCCACCATCATCGGACCCTCGCGCCTTGAGAAGCCGGAAGACTTCGGCCGCATCCTGCTCAAGGTCAATTCCGACGGCTCGCAGGTGCGCCTGAGCGACGTGTCCACCATCGAACTGGGCGGGCAGACCTACGCCATCGACAGCTTCTACAACGGCAAGCCGGCCTCCGGCCTGGCGATCAAGCTGGCGCCGGGCGCCAACGCGCTGGATACGGCCCAGGCGGTGCGCGACACCATCAATAACCTGAAGCCTTACTTCCCGCCGGGCATGGACGTCGTTTATCCGTACGACACCACGCCGTTCGTCAGCCTGTCGATCCACGAGGTGTTCAAGACGTTGATCGAGGCCATCATCCTGGTCTTCCTGGTGATGTACTTGTTCCTGCAGAACTTCCGCGCGACCATCATCCCCACGCTGGCGGTGCCGGTGGTGCTGCTGGGCACGTTCGGCGTTCTGGCGGCGTTCGGCTATTCCATCAATACCTTGACCATGTTCGGCATGGTGCTGGCCATCGGCCTGCTGGTCGACGACGCCATCGTGGTGGTGGAAAACGTCGAGCGGGTGATGGCCGAGGAAGGCCTGTCGCCCAAGCAAGCCACCCGCAAGTCCATGTCGCAGATCACGGGCGCCCTGATCGGCATCGCCATGGTGCTGGCGGCCGTGTTCATTCCCATGGCCTTCTTCGGCGGCTCCACGGGCGTGATCTATCGCCAGTTCTCCATCACCATCGTGTCCTCCATGGTGCTGTCCGTGATCGTGGCCATCGTGTTCACGCCGGCTTTGTGCGCCACCTTGCTCAAGCCTATTCCCAAGGGCCATCACGGTTCCAAGAAAGGCTTTTTCGGCTGGTTCAATCGCATGTTCGACCGCAGCAGCCACGGCTACGCCAACAGCGTGGCGCGCGGGCTGAACCGCACCAAGCGGCTGATGGTGGTCTACCTGGCGCTGGTCATCGCCATGGGCTGGATGTTCACTCGCATCCCGACCGCGTTCCTGCCGGACGAGGACCAGGGCATCCTGTTCGCCCAGATCCAGACGCCTGCCGGCGCCACCGCGGAAAGCACCAAGGCCGTCATCGACGATGCCACCCGCTACCTGCTGAACGAGGAAAAGGACGCCGTCACTTCCGTCTTCGCGGTCAACGGCTTCAACTTCGGCGGCCGTGGCCAGAACGCGTCCATCCTGTTCATCAAGCTGCGTGACTGGGAAGAGCGCGGCGACGCCCGACTGAAGGCCGGCGCCGTGGCGCAGCGCGCCAACGCGCATTTCGCCAAGACCGAGCGCCGCGCGCAGTTGTTCGTGGTGCCGCCGCCGTCCGTGATGGAACTGGGCAACGTCACCGGCTTCGACTTCCAGCTGATGGACCGCGCAGGCGTGGGCCACGAGAAGCTGCTTGCCGCGCGCAACCAGCTGCTGGGCGAGGCCGCAAAGAGCCCGGTCCTGCGTGGCGTGCGTCCCAACGGTATCGAAGACGCGCCGCAGTACCAGTTGGACATCGACCGCGAGAAGGCGCGCGCCCTGGGCGTGGCTGTGTCGGACATCAACAGCACGCTGGCCACTGCGTGGGGTTCGTCGTACGTCAACGACTTCATCGACCGGGGCCGCGTGAAGAAGGTGTTCGCGCAGGGCGAGGCTTCCTCGCGCATGCTGCCGGAAGACCTGAACAAGTGGTACGTGCGCAATAACGCAGGCGATATGGTGCCGTTCTCGGCGTTCGCCAAGGCCACCTGGAGCTACGGTCCGCAAAAGCTCAACCGCTATAACGGCGTGCCGTCCTACAACATCCAGGGCCAGGCGGCGCCGGGCTACAGCTCGGGCGCGGCAATGGCGGAAATGGAACGCCTGGCGGCCAAGCTGCCGGTAGGCGTGGGCTTTGAATGGACCGGCCTGTCGTTCGAAGAACGCCTGTCCGGCGCCCAGGCGCCCGCGCTGTACGCCATTTCGCTGATCGTGGTGTTCCTGTGCCTGGCGGCGCTGTACGAAAGCTGGACCATCCCGTCCGCGGTGATGCTGGTGGTGCCCCTGGGCATCATCGGGGCCTTGCTCGCCACCATGCTGCGGGGCCTGTCCAACGACGTGTACTTCCAGGTGGGGCTGCTGACGACCATCGGCCTGGCGGCCAAGAACGCCATCCTGATCGTGGAATTCGCCAAGGAGCACTACGAGGCGGGCGCCAGCCTGACGGAATCGGCCATCCACGCCGCGCGGCAGCGCCTGCGTCCCATCCTGATGACGTCCCTGGCGTTCATCCTGGGCGTGACGCCGCTGGCGATCTCCTCGGGCGCGGGCTCCGGCAGCCAGAACGCCATCGGCACGGGCGTGATCGGCGGCATGCTGACCGGCACGTTCCTCGCCATCTTCTTCGTTCCGGCCTTCTTCGTGATCATGCTGCGCGTCTTCAAGGTCAAGCGCATGAGCGAAAACGTCGATGAGCACGACACCAGCGCCAATGGCACGCAGGGCGTCTCGACGGAGGGCCAACCGCAATGACATTCCCGATGAGAACCTTGCTGTCTGTTTCCCTGGCGGCGGCCCTGGCGGGCTGCTCGCTGGCCCCCACGTACGAACGGCCCGACGCGCCGATCGATGCGGCCTATCCCACGGGTCCGTCCTACCAGGCGGCCCAGCCCGCCGATGCGGGGGGTATGGTCACCGCGGACATCGGCTGGCGCGATTTCTTCGGCGCGGATCCGTTGCTGGAAAAGCTGATCGAACAGTCGCTCGCCAACAACCGCGACCTGCGCGTGGCGGCCCTGAACGTGGAGGCGGCGCGCGCCCAGTACCGTATCCAGCGCGCCGACCTGATGCCCAGCATCGGCATCGCCGGCCAGGAGTCCGCCCAGCGCACGCCGGCGGATCTGAGTGCCAGCGGGCGCGCGACCACCAGTCACAGCTACCAGGTCGGCGCCGCCATGTCGGCCTGGGAGCTGGACCTGTTCGGGCGCATCCGCAGCCTGAGCGACAAGGCGCTGGAATCCTATCTGGCGCTGGACGAAACCCGCACGGCGACCCAGCTGACGCTGATCGCCGAAGTGGCCAACGCCTATCTGACCCTGCGGGCCGACCAGGAACTTGTCGGGCTGACGCGCGACACGCTCAAGAGCCAGCAGGATTCCTTCAAGCTCACGCAGCAGAGCTACGACCAGGGCCTGTCGACGGCGCTGGACCTGAGCCAGGCGGAGGTGTCGCTGCGCACCGCCGAGCGTAACCTGTCGCAATACACGCGTCAGGCCGCGCAGGACCGCAATGCGCTGGTCCTGTTGGTGGGCCAGCCGCTGTCGCCCGAGCTGACGGCTGCGCTGGACAACGCGGTCATGCTTGACGATGCCATGCTGCCGACCACCTTGCCCGCCGGCCTGCCGTCGGACCTGTTGGCCCGTCGCCCGGACATCCGCGCGGCCGAGCATCAATTGAAGGGCGCCAACGCCAATATCGGCGCGGCGCGCGCCGCCTTCTTCCCGACCATCAGCCTGACGGGCTCGGCCGGCACGGCCAGCGCCAGCCTGGGCGGCCTGTTCGAAGGCGGCTCGGGCGCCTGGAGCTTCGTGCCCCAGATCACCGTGCCGATCTTCGCGGGTGGCTCGCTGCTCGCCGGCCTGGATCTGGCCAAGGTGCAGAAGAACATCCAGATCGCGCAGTACGAGAAGTCGATCCAGACGGGTTTCCGCGAAGTGGCGGACGCCCTGGCCGGGCGCGGCACCCTGGACGAGCAAATCCAGGCGCAGCGGCTGCTGGTGGCCGCCAACCAGCGCGCCTACGACGCCTCGGACCAGCGTTTCCGCCAAGGCATCGACGACTACCTGAGCGTGCTGGATTCGCAGCGTTCGCTGTATAGCGCGCAGCAGGCCCTGGTGGATACGCGCCGGGCCAGGCTGTCCAACCTGGTCACCTTGTACAAGGTGCTGGGCGGCGGCTGGACCGAACGCACCGTGACCGCCCAAGCGCAGCAGCAACAGTAAGGGCAAAAGAAAACGGGCCGATCAATCGATCGGCCCGTTTTGATTTCAACCCTGCAGGGCGTCAGGCGCGTTTCTTGGCGATCAGGCCCACCACGAACAGAACCACGATAGCGCCCACGACCGACCCGATCCAGCCAGCGGGTTCGCCTGGGGCGTACCAACCCAGCGACTGGCCCAGGAAGCCGGCGACGACCGAACCGACGATACCCAGGATGGTGGTCATGATGATCCCCATGTTCTGGTCTCCGGGCATGATGGCGCGGGCGATCAGGCCCACGACGAACCCGACGATGATCATGATGATGATGCTCATGCGCGTACTCCTTGCTGGAAGTAAAAGGGGGCAGTGTGGCTAGATGATACCCACGCCCCGCGCACGGCGGTTGTAACAACTGGTGTATGGCGCAGGCTGGCAACATTGCCAGCCGCGGCGGCCGGCGCTCAGGACGTCAGATCGATCAACTGGCGCACGTCTTTCGTCATGGCGTCGATGCTGTCGGTATCGGACGCCAGCAGCCGGGCCTTGCCGTCCTTGTCGAATATGTACACGCCACGGCTGTGCGTGACTTCGTACATGTTGGCGTCGTCTCCCGGACGGGGCTTCTCGATCTGGTAGGCCACGCGATAGCGGCGCGCCAGGTCCGCGATCTGCTTTTCGTCGCCCGTCACGCCGATGGCGTTGTTGTTGAAGGCGTTGACATAGGCCTGCAGGATGTCCGGCGTGTCGCGGTGCGGATCCACGCTTACGAACAGAATGCGCACATCCTTGGCCTTGTCGCCCAGGTTCTGCAGCACGGCCGTCAATTGCGCCATGGTGGTCGGGCAGATGTCCGGGCAACTGGCATAGCCGAAGAACAGCAATACGGTCTTGCCCTTCAGATCATCGCTGCTGACGGTCTTGCCGCCCGCGCCGGGCAGCGAGAACTTCAGGTCGGGCAGGTGCCCCTTCACGTTGTACAGGGTCCAATCGACGTTCCTGTCGCCGCAGGCAGCGAGAAACACGCACAGGGTCAGCAGCAGGCCGCGCAGGGCGCGGCCGGAAATGAGGTGTCGCATGAGTCCAAGGGCCGGTAGGGGGTAAACTTTTTGATTCTACCCGCAAGGCGAGGGCTGGGCGGCGCGCGGCGGCCGAGCAGATCCGGGGCAGCTTGTCCTGGCGCAAGCGGCGATGCCGCGACCGCCCGTCCACTTGTAAAGCTTTGTCGGATTATTGTTTGGAAGTGGCGAAGTCGCCTGATCCGGCGCCATGGCTCCCGCTACATTCAGGGCTGTGTCAGATTTCATCGTCTAGAGGCGTCATATATGGACATGCCGGCCAGGAATTCCTTGAGCTATCCCTACTATCCGTACTATCCCGTCGTGCTCGACATCCTGCGCAGCCGTCTCGCCGATTCGGTACTGGACGCGCCCTGCGGACTCGGCTGGCTGGGCGACATGCTGCCGGCGGCAAGCGGCCGCCAGGTCGATATCGACGGAGTGGGCCTGTGGGAGTTTCCCCGGGCCGGTGGCGGTTACCGCCGCTTCACCGAACACGATCTGGAAACGCCATTGGCGGTGGCGCAATCGTATGACGCCGTGGTTTGCTGCGAGGCGATCCACCTGCTGACCAACCCGGGCGTGCTGATGCAGAGCTTTTACCGCGCATTGCGTCCGGGCGGCACCCTGATCGTCACGACTCCCAATACCTGGTACTTCCGGTCGCGCCTGCAATTCCTGTTGCGCGGCTTTCATTCGGGGTTTCGGCCCATGGTGGGGCGGCAGCGCGGCGAGGACTACGTCACGTACTTTCCCTGGAACTTTCCGCAGTTGCATTTGCTGTTCAAGCACTACGGCTTTACGGACATCACCCTGCATGAGGTGGACGAGAACAAACCCAAGCGCATGATGGAGCACGTGCTGGCGGTGCCATCACGTTTGTACTACGGGCGCAGGCTGCGGCTGGCGGAAGACGAGGAGACCCGCCGCTACTGGAAGCAGGCCGGCTCCGTGCAGTCCGTGCATGGGCGTTGGCTGGTGATGTCTGCGCGCCGGCCGGTTGACGATCCCGCTTCGCCATAGCAAACGGCCCGCCTAGGGCGGGCCGTCGGGTCAAGCACCGGGGGCCGGATGATCAGGTGGACGTCATGCCGCTGTGGCGCAGCAGGGCATCGATGCGCGGGGCCCGGCCGCGGAAGGCGGCAAAGGATTCAGCCGCCGGCCGCGAGCCGCCCACGGCCAGCACTTCGCGCCGGAAGCGCGCGCCGGTTTCCGGGTCCAGCGTACCCAGGGCGTTGGCGGCCTGGCGCGTCGCTGCTTCCTCGAAGGCTTCGTAGGCGTCGGCCGACAGCACTTCCGCCCACTTGTAGCTGTAGTAGCCCGCGCCGTAGCCGCCCGCAAACAGGTGCGAGAAGGCATGCGGCAGGCGATGCCAGGCCGGCGGAAACAGCACCGCCACTTCCTGGCGCACTTCTTGCAGCAGAGCCAGCACTTCACTGATCGATGCGCCCTTGGCGCGGTCATGCATCAGCATGTCGAACAGCGCGAACTCGATCTGGCGCACCGTCTGCATGCCGCTCTGGTAGTTGCGGGCGGCGACCAGGCGGTCATAGAGCGCGCGCGGCAGGGGCTCGCCCGTGTCGACGTGGGCGGACAGTTTCTGCACCACCGCCCATTCCCAGCAGAAGTTCTCCATGAACTGCGAGGGCAGTTCGATGGCGTCCCACTCCATGCTGGCGAAGGCGGCCGCGCCGGGCTCGTCCACCTCGGACAGCAGGGCGTGCAGCGCATGGCCGGTTTCATGGAACAGGGTGATGACGTCGTCATGCGTCAGGACGGCGGGCTTGTCGCCGTTGGGGCGCGAGAAATTGCAGGTCAGGTAGGCGATGGGAGTCTGCAGCTTGCCACCCACGACACGGCGCGTGCGCTCGCTGTCGACCCAGGCGCCGCTCTGCTTGCCGGCGCGGGCATACAGGTCCAGATACAGATAACCGATGAGTTCGCCCTTGGGGCTTTCCACGCGCACGCCGCGCACGTCGCCGTGCCAGGACGACACCGGCGTCTCCGCCAGGCGCACGTCGAACAGGGTTTCGATGACCTCGAACAGCCCCGACAGTACACGCGGCTCGGTGAAATACTGCTTCACCTCGTCTTCGGAATAGGCGTAGCGCGATTCGCGCAGGCGCTCGGAAGCGTAGGCCACGTCCCAGGGCTGCAGGTCATCCAGCCCCAGTTCGCCGGTGGCGTAGGCTTTCAATTCCGCCAGGTCGCGCTGGGCGTAGGGCTTGGCGCGCGCGGCCAGGTCGCGCAGGAACACGGTGACTTCCTTGGCATCGCGGGCCATGCGGGTCTGCAGGCGCAGTGCGGCGAAGGTGCCCAGGCCGAGCAGGCCGGCTTCCTCGGCGCGCAGGGCCAGCAGTTCTTCGATAAGAGGGGAGTTGTCGAACTTGCCGTCGCCGTGCTCCGACGCCACCGTGCCGTAGCCGCGGTACAGCGCCTCGCGCAGCGAGCGGTCCTGGGCGTACTGCATCACGGGCAGGTAGCACGGCATCTTGAGCGTGAGCTTCCAGCCCGGCTTGCCGTCTTCCTCGGCGGCGGCCCGGGCGGCGGCGCGTACGTCGGCCGGAATGCCGGCCAGGCGGGCTTCGTCCTCGACCAGCAGCGACCAGGCGTCGATCGAATCCAGCACGTTCTCGGAAAATTTCTGCGAAGCCTGGGCTTCGCGATCGGAAATGGCGGCGTAGCGTTCGCGGTCGGCGCCTTGCAGCTCGACGCCGCTCAGGCGGAAGTCGCGCAACGCCATTTCCACGATGCGGCGGCGCACCGGCGTCCAGGACGCGAAATCGGGGGCGGCGGCCAGGCGCTGATATTGCTTGTACAAGCCTTCGTGCAGGCCGACCCAGGTGGAGAATTCGGTCACCAGGGGCAGGGCGGCGTTGTAGGCTTCGCGCAGTTCCGGGGTGTTGACCACCGCATTCAGGTGGCCCGCCACCGACCAGGCGCGCCACAGGCGCTCCGAGGCGGTATCCAGCGGTTCAACCACCGCTTCCCAGGTGGGCGCCAGCGCAGGGTCGGCGGCGCGGTCCACGGCCTGGCGGGCGATGCCCAGCAGTTCCTCGACCGCGGGCACGATGTGCCCGGGCTTGACGGCCGCGTAGTCGACGAGGTCGGAGACAGGGGCGAGCAGGGGATTCTGGGTCATGGTGTTACAGGCTGGAAAGGGGTGAACGGCGCCCGGGCGCCGGCAAGGGCATGAGAATCAGGTGAGGGCGATCTGCCCGAACGCAAGGGCAGATCGCAAGACCCGTCCCGCGGCCAGGCCGGCCGCGGGCGCGCCGGCCGTCAGGCCGCGGCGCGTTCGGCCGCTTCGATGGTGTTGACCAGCAGCATGGCGATGGTCATGGGGCCCACGCCGCCCGGGACGGGCGTGATGGCGCCTGCCACTTCCTTGGCCGAGGCGAAGTCCACGTCGCCGCAGAGCTTGCCGTCGGCGCCGCGGTTGATGCCCACGTCGATCACGACGGCGCCGGGCTTGATCATCGAGCCGTCGATCATGCCGGGCTTGCCGGTGGCGACGACCAGCACGTCGGCGCGGCGGGTCTGGGCCGCCAGGTCGCGCGTCTTGGAATTGCAGATGGTGATGGTGGCGCCGGCCTGCAGTAGCAGCATCGCCATGGGCTTGCCGACGATATTGCTGGCGCCCACGATCACGGCCTCGGCGCCACGCAGCGTCACGCCTTCCGATTCCAGCATCTTCATCACGCCGTAGGGCGTGCAGGGGCGGAACAAGGGCTGGCCGGTCATGAGCAGGCCGGCGTTGCTGATGTGGAAGCCGTCCACATCCTTCTCGGCCGCGATGGCTTCGATGACCTTGTGGGAATCCATGTGCTTGGGCAGCGGCAACTGCACCAGGATGCCGTGTATGGTCGGGTCCTGATTCAGGATGGCGATGCGGGCCAGCAGTTCGGCCTCGGTCATGTCCGCGGGGTACTGCTCCTTGACGGAATGCAGGCCGGCCTTTTCGCAGGCGGCAACCTTGTTGCGCACGTACACCTGGGACGCGGGATCTTCACCCACCAGCACCACGGCCAGGCCGGGGCGGGTGCCCTTGGCAGCCAGGGCGGCAACGCGCTGGGCCGCTTCTTCGCGAATGCGCGCCGAGAGGGCCGCGCCGTCGATAATCCTTGCGGTCATGCGGTCGCCTCGGGTTTGGCCAGGGCCACTTTCATCAAATCAGCTACGGTGGTCACTTCGAGTTTTTCCATGATGTTGGCGCGGTGCGCCTCTACGGTCTTGATGCTGATGCCCAGGTCGTCGGCGATCTGCTTGTTCAAGCGGCCCGCGACGATGCGCTCCAGCACCTGCTGCTCGCGCGCGGTGAGGCGCGCCAGCATGGCTTCGTGGTCTTTCTGGGCCTGGTGCTTGGTCACGCGCTGCGTGGCCTGCTCCAGCATGCGCGCCACGATCTCGCGCAAATCGGATTCATTGAAGGGCTTTTCCAGGAAGTCGACCGCGCCTTTCTTCATGGTGGACACGGCCATCGGCACGTCCCCGTGGCCGGTGATGAACACGATGGGCAGCGGGGCGTTGCGGGCGATCAATTGTTCCTGCAGTTCCAGGCCGCTCATGCCGGGCATGCGCACGTCGGCGATCAGCACGCCGACCTGGCTGGCGTCGTAGTCTTCCAGGAAGGATTCGCCGCTGGCGTAAGCGCGAACGCGATAGCCATTGGCCTCCAATAGCCAGCGCAACGAATCGCGGACCGCTTCGTCGTCGTCAACAATGAAAACCGTGCTCGACAGGTGGGGCGTGTTCATGCGTGCAACTCCTCGGACTGATCGTTCTGGGCCTGCGACTGGGGTGCAGCGCAGGGCAGGGTAAAGCGGAAAATGGTGCCGCCGGCGGGATTGGGATCCGCCCACAAGCGGCCGTGATGCGATTCAATAATGGTACGGCAGATATTCAGCCCCATGCCCAGGCCCTGGGTCTTGGTGCTGAAGAAGGGTTCGAACAGGCGCTCGGGCTCGGCCAGGCCGTGGCCGCGGTCGACCACGGCAACCTCGATGTGCTGTTCATGCAGGATCACGGCGACCTTCAGCTCGTCGGATTCGCTCTTTTCCATGGCTTCCAGCCCGTTCTTCAGCAGGTTCAATAGGACCTGCTCGATCAGGATGGGGTCGGCCAGCACGTCCGGCGCATTCGACGGCACGAACCGGTCGATCCGGATGCGGCGCTTGCGGGCGTCGATCTCGGCAAAGCCGATGGCGTTGTCGACGATCCGGCTGATCGCGACGCGCTGGCGGCGCGGTTCGCTGCGTTTCACGAATTCGCGGATCCGGCTGATGATCTTGCCCGCGCGTTCGGCCTGCGAGGCCGCCTTTTCCAGCGCGGGCAGCAGCATGTTGGGGCTGGTGTGGCCGGCCTTGACCAGGGCGACGGCGCCCATGCTGTAGTTGGCGATGGCGGTCAGCGGCTGGTTCAGTTCGTGCGCCAGCGACGAGGCCATTTCGCCCATGGTGGTCAGGCGGCTGGTGAGCTGGATCTTCTCCTGCTGCACGCGCGAGGCTTCCTCGTGGACGCGGCGCTCGGTAATGTCGCGCGCGACCTGCATGCGCACGCGGCGGCCGTCGGTCCAGGCCAGCATGCGGTGGTGCACCTCGAACCAGCGCTGCACCGACGGCGCGAAGACTTCCACGGATTCGTCGGTGAAACGGCCGCGGCGGCCGGCCAGCAGTTCGTCGTGGCCGCCGGTCTGGGCGCCGAACACGCGGCGGTAGGTGCGGTTGGCGAACAGCAGCTCCAGGCCGTCGTGAGTGTCGGCGGTGACCGAGATGGCGTCATCCAGTCCTTCCAGCACCGTCATGAAGCGCTCGTGCGCGGCCGTCAGGGCCTCGCGGATGCGCTTGGGTTCGGTGATGTCGGTCATGGAGGTCATCCAGCCGATCTGGTTGCCGTTGGGGTCCAGCAGGGGGGACACATACATGCGCGCCGTGAAGCGCGAACCGTCGCGCCGCTGTGCCTCGACTTCCAGGCCGCTGCTGGGCGTCTTGCCCGACATCAGCACGTCCAGCGTGTGCTGATGCTGTTCGTGGCGGCCGGGTACCCAATAGGGGAAGGGCGGGCTGCGGCCGATGAGGTCGGCCTCGTTCCAGCCGATCATGCGACAGAACGCGGGATTCACATAGGCGATGCGGCCTTCCATATCCAGCACGCGCATGCCGGTGGACATGGAGTTTTCCATGGCGCGGCGGAATCCGGTTTCGGCGATCAGGGCCGCTTCGGCCGCCGAGCGAAAGCGGGTATAGCGCCACAGCATCAAGAGGCTGATGACGATCACGCAGGACAGGGCCAGCACCACCCAGATCAGGCGTTGCTGGCGCATTTCCTGGTCAATGGTGACAAACATGACGCTGTCGTCATGGATGCGCTGCAGCCAGAAAAACACCGCCATTACACAGATATAGAGGATCAGCACCATGGCTGGCGTGACCCAGTACACCCCGCGTCTGCGAGTGCGGGCGTGATCGTGGAACGGCGTAGGAATATTGGACTTGGGCGCGCTGGACATGGAATTCGGGCCGGATAGACCGCGCATTTTAGTGCGTGTTGGCAGGGATTTGCCGGGAATCGACTCGTCCTTTTGGAGTACCTGCTTAAAAGTATGACGCCAACGCGTTCAGCTTGCTTTAAATTTTCCGCATTATGAAATGCCGTACCGCAACATGAAATTTTTCTTGCGACCGGTTAACCTTCTTTCTTAGAATGCCCGCTGATAGGGAACCGACCCAGTAGCAGGTCTCTAGAACACCCCGACCCCATGCATTGACATGGTAGCCCGGATGATCCCGGCTACCATGCAATGTCCGCGAGTAGACAAGTAAAGCGGGTGCGGTCACGAACAAACCCAACAGGAGACACACGATGTCCTCTTACGCCCAGGCTGGCGCCGCACAGGCCGCCAACGACGAAGACACCCTTGAAACCCAGGAGTGGCTCGAAGCCCTGGCGGCAGTCCTTGATCGTGAAGGACCGCAGCGCGCCCACTATCTGCTCGAACGCCTGATCGACGAAGCGCGTCGTTCCGGCGCCCATATCCCGTTCTCGCCGAACACCGCGTACGTCAATACGATTCCCCCCGGCCTGGAGCCGGCCCACCCGGGCAACCTGGAGCTGGAATCGCGCATCCGCTCGTACGTGCGCTGGAACGCCATGGCCATGGTGGTCAAGGCCAACAAGCACAACCCGCCGGACGGCGGCGACCTGGGCGGCCACATCGCCTCCTTCGCCTCGCTGGCCACCATGATCGGCTGCGGCCAGAACCATTTCTGGCACGCCGAAGACGAAAACCACGGCGGCGACCTGGTGTACTTCCAGGGCCACACCTCGCCCGGCATGTACGGCCGCGCCTACCTCGAAGGCCGCCTGACCGAAGACCAGCTGAACCATTTCCGCCAGGAAGTGGACGGCAAGGGCCTGTCCTCGTACCCGCACCCGAAGCTGATGCCGGACTTCTGGCAGTTCCCGACGGTGTCGATGGGCCTGGGCCCGCTGATGGCCATCTATCAGGCCCGCTTCCTGAAGTACCTGCACGCCCGCGGTATCGCCGACACCAGCAAGCGCAAGGTCTGGGTGTTCTGCGGCGACGGCGAAATGGACGAACCCGAATCGCTGGGCGCCATCGCCCTGGCTGCCCGCGAAAAGCTGGACAACCTGATTTTCGTCATCAACTGCAACCTGCAGCGCCTGGACGGCCCGGTGCGCGGCAACGGCAAGATCATCCAGGAGCTGGAAGGCGACTTCCGCGGCTCGGGCTGGAACGTGATCAAGCTGATCTGGGGCGGCTACTGGGATCCGCTCCTGGCGCACGACAAGGAAGGCATCCTGCGCCAGATCATGGAAGAGACCGTCGACGGCGAGTACCAGGCGTACAAGGCCAATGACGGCAAGTTCGTGCGCGAGCACTTCTTCGGCAAGCACCCCAAGCTGCTGGAGGCCGTGTCGCGCATGAGCGACGAAGACATCTGGCGCCTGAACCGCGGCGGCCATGACCCGCACAAGGTGTACGCCGCGTTCAACGCCGCCGCTACCCACACGGGCCAGCCCACCGTCATCCTGGCCAAGACCATCAAGGGCTACGGCATGGGCCATGTCGGCCAGGCCAAGAACCCGACCCACCAGCAGAAAAAGCTGGAACTGGATTCGATCCGCGAATTCCGCGACCGTTTCGGCATTCCGATCCCGGACGACAAGCTCGCCGATCTGCCTTACTTCAAGCCGGCCGACGATTCGCCCGAAATGAAGTACCTGCACGAGCGCCGCGCCGCGCTGGGCGGCTATCTGCCGCACCGCCGCGCCAAGGCCGACGAGCAGCTCAAGGCTCCCGCGCTGGAAGCCTTCAAGGCCGTCCTGGAGCCCACCGCCGAAGGCCGTGAAATCTCCACCACCCAAGCCTTCGTGCGCATCCTCAACCAGGTGCTGCGCGACAAGGAACTGGGTCCGCGCGTCGTACCGATCCTGGCCGACGAATCGCGCACGTTCGGCATGGAAGGCCTGTTCCGCCAGATCGGTATCTACGCGCCGGAAGGCCAGAAGTACACCCCGGTCGACAAGGACCAGGTCATGTACTACAAGGAAGCGGCCGACGGCCAGCTCCTGCAGGAAGGCATCAACGAAGCGGGTGCGATGAGCTCGTGGATCGCGGCGGCCACGTCGTACTCCTCGAACAACCGCATCATGATCCCGTTCTTCATCTACTACTCGATGTTCGGGTTCCAGCGCATTGGCGACCTGGCCTGGGCAGCCGGCGACATGCAGGCGCGCGGCTTCCTGCTGGGCGGCACTGCCGGACGCACGACGCTCAACGGCGAAGGCCTGCAGCACGAAGACGGCCACAGCCACATCCTGGCGTCCACCATCCCGAACTGCGTGTCGTACGACCCGACGTTCGGCCATGAGCTGGCCGTGATCATCCAGCATGGCCTGAAGCGCATGGTGGAAGATCAGGAAAACGTCTACTACTACCTGACGGTGATGAACGAAAACTACCCGCAGCCCGGTCTGACCCAGGGCGACGAGGAAGGCATCATCAAGGGCATGTACAAGCTCAAGTCGCACGGCAAGGGCAAGAACCGCGTGCAACTGATGGGCTCGGGCACGATCCTGCGCGAAGTCATGGCCGCGCAAGAACTGCTGGAAGCCGACTGGGGCGTGGCCTCGGACCTGTGGAGCGTCACCAGCTTCACGGAACTGCGCCGTAACGGCCTGGACGCCGAACGCCACAACATGCTGCACCCCGAAGAGAAGAAGCCGCAGGTGGCTTACGTCACGGAACAGCTGGCCAAGACGGAAGGGCCGATCATCGCGTCGACCGACTACATGAAGCTCTTTGCCGACCAGATCCGCCCGTTCGTGCCCAAGGGCCGCGAATACAAGGTGCTGGGCACCGACGGTTTCGGCCGCTCGGATTTCCGCGCGAAGCTGCGCGAGCACTTCGAAGTGGACCGCCACTTCGTCGTGGTCGCCGCGCTGCGCGCGCTGGCCGACGAAGGCAAGGTGCCGGTCGCCAAGGTGGCTGAAGCCATCAAGAAGTACGGCATCAATCCGAACAAAGCCAACCCGCAATACGCCTGAGGGTAAAGAGACATGAGCAACATCGTGCAAATCAAGGTTCCCGACATCGGCGACTTCAAGGAAGTGGAAGTCATTGAAGTGCTGGTGGCGGTGGGCGACACGATCAAGGCCGAACAAAGCCTGATCACCGTCGAATCCGACAAGGCCTCGATGGAGATTCCCGCGTCGCAAGGCGGCGTGGTGAAGTCGATCAGCGTAAAGGTAGGCGACAAGGTTGCGGAAGGCACGGTCGTGCTGGAAGTAGAAGCGTCGGGCGCGGGCGAAGCTGCCGCCCCGGCTGCCGCACCCGCCAAGGAAGAGGCTCCCAACGCCGAAGCCAAGGCTGCCCCGCAGCAGGCAGCCGCGGCCGCGCCGGCCGCCCCGGCTGCCGCCTCCGGCCCGGTGAACATCGAAGTGCCGGACATCGGCGACTTCAAGGAAGTCGAAGTCATCGAAGTCATGGTCGCGGTGGGCGACACGATCAAGGCCGAGCAAAGCCTGATCACCGTCGAGTCCGACAAGGCTTCGATGGAAATCCCCGCTTCCCAAGGCGGCGTCGTCAAGGAAGTGAAGGTCAAGGTAGGCGACAAGGTCGCCAAGGGCTCAGTCGTCGTCGTGGTGGAGGGCTCCGCGCCCGCCGCTGCCGCGCCCGCGCCTGCCGCCAAGGCCGAAGCCGCCGCCGCGCCCGCTGCCAAGGCAGAGGTCGCGCCGGCGCCTGCGCCCGCCGCGCAGCGTCCGGCACCCGCTGCCGCGCTGGAAGACGCTAACCTCAAGCCCGGCCAATTGCCCCACGCTTCGCCTTCGGTGCGCAAGTTCGCGCGCGAACTGGGCGTGAACCTCAGCAAGGTCAAGGGCTCGGGTCCGAAGGACCGCATCACCGCCGACGACGTGCGCGGTTTCGTCAAGCAGGCTTTGGCTGCCGGCCCGGCCGCGGCCGCCGCGGGCGGTTCCGCCGATGGCGCTGCACTGGGCCTCCTGCCGTGGCCGAAGGTCGACTTCACCAAGTTCGGCCCCATCGAAGCCAAGCCGCTGTCGCGCATCAAGAAGATTTCCGGCGCGAACCTGCACCGTAACTGGGTCATGATCCCGCACGTCACCAACAACGACGAAGCGGACATCACCGACCTGGAAGCGCTGCGCGTCACGCTTAACAAGGAAAATGAGAAGTCGGGCATCAAGGTCACGATGCTGGCCTTCCTGATCAAGGCCGTGGTCGCTGCCTTGAAGAAGTTCCCCGAGTTCAACGCTTCGCTGGACGGCGACAACCTGGTGCTCAAGCAGTACTACCACATCGGCTTTGCCGCCGACACGCCCAATGGGCTGGTGGTGCCGGTGATCCGCGATGCCGACAAGAAGGGCATCCTGCAGATCGCCCAGGAAATGACCGACCTGTCCAAGAAGGCGCGCGAAGGCAAGATCTCGCCCGCCGAAATGCAGGGCGGCTGCTTCTCGATCTCCTCGTTGGGCGGCATCGGCGGCACCTCGTTCACGCCCATCATCAACGCTCCTGAAGTGGCCATCCTGGGTGTGTCGCGCTCCTCGCACAAGCCCGTCTGGGACGGCAAGCAGTTCGTGCCGCGCCTGATCGTGCCGCTGTCGCTGTCCTACGACCATCGCGTCATCGACGGTGCCGCGGCTGCGCGCTTCAACGCCTATCTGGGCGCCTTGCTGGCCGACTTCCGCCGCATCGCGCTGTAAACGGGGAGCCCCATGAGCAATACCGTTCAAATCAAAGTGCCGGACATCGGCGACTTCAAGGAAGTCGAAGTCATCGAAGTGCTGGTCGCCGTGGGCGACACGATCAAGCCCGAACAAAGCCTGATCACCGTCGAGTCCGACAAGGCCTCGATGGAAATCCCCGCGTCGCAGGGCGGCGTGGTGAAGTCCATCAACGTGAAGGTCGGCGACAAGGTCGCCGAAGGCACGGTCGTGCTGGAAGTGGAAGCGTCGGACGCTGCCGCGCCGGCAGCCAAGGAAGCTCCGAAGGAAGCACCCAAGGCTGCCGAGGCGCCGAAGCCGGCTGCGCAGGCTCCGGCCGCCCAGGCCGCAGCGCCTGCAGCGGCAAGCTTCAAGGGCTCGGCCGACGGCGAGTACGACATGCTCGTGCTGGGCGCCGGTCCCGGCGGCTATTCCGCCGCCTTCCGCGCTGCCGACCTGGGCCTGTCCGTGGTCCTGGTGGAACGCTACGACACGCTCGGCGGCGTCTGCCTGAACGTGGGCTGCATTCCGTCCAAGGCGCTGCTGCACAACGCCGCCATCATCGACGAAGCCCGCGAACTGGCTGCCCACGGCATCAGCTTCGGCGAGCCCAAGATCGACCTGGACAAGCTGCGCGGCTACAAGGACAGCGTGGTCGCCAAGCTGACCGGAGGCCTCGCTGGCATGGCGAAGGCGCGCAAGGTCACCGTGGTGCATGGCGTCGGCGAATTCGCCGACCCGAACCACCTGACGGTCAAGGCCGCCGACGGCAAGACCCAGACCCTGCGCTTCAAGCAAGCCATCATCGCCGCGGGCAGCCAATCGGTGAAGCTGCCGTTCCTGCCCCAGGACGACCGCATCGTCGACTCCACCGGCGCCTTGCTGCTGCGTGAAGTGCCCAAGAAGATGCTCATCATCGGCGGCGGCATCATCGGCCTGGAAATGGGCACGGTGTACTCCACGCTGGGCGCGCGCCTGGACGTCGTGGAAATGCTGGACGGCCTGATGCAGGGCGCCGACCGCGACCTGGTCAAGGTATGGCAGAAGAAGAACGCCTACCGCTTCGACAACATCATGTTGAAGACCAAGACCGTGGGCGCGGAAGCCAAGAAGGACGGCATCTACGTCACCTTTGAAGGCGAGGGCGCTCCTAAGGAACCGCAGCGCTACGACCTGGTGCTGCAGGCCGTGGGCCGCAGCCCCAACGGCAAGAAGATCGGCGCCGACCGCGCAGGCATCGCCGTGACCGACCGCGGCTTCATCGAAGTCGATCGCCAGATGCGCACCAACGTGCCGCACATCTACGCCATCGGTGACATCGTCGGCCAACCCATGCTGGCCCACAAAGCCGTGCATGAAGGCCACGTCGCCGCCGAAGCCGCCGCAGGCCAGAAGTCGTTCTTCGACGCCCGCGTCATTCCGTCGGTGGCCTACACCGATCCGGAAGTGGCCTGGGTGGGCCTGACCGAAGACGAAGCCAAGAAGCAGGGCATCAAGATCGACAAGGGCGTGTTCCCCTGGGCCGCCTCCGGCCGCGCCATCGCCAATGGCCGCGACGAAGGCTTCACCAAGCTCATCTTCGACGCCGAAACGCATCGCATCCTGGGCGGCAGCATCGTGGGTACCCACGCTGGCGACCTGATCAGCGAACTGGCTTTGGCGGTCGAAATGGGCGCCGACGTCGTCGACATCGCCAAGACCATCCACCCGCACCCGACCCTGGGTGAGTCGGTAGGCATGGCGGCCGAAGTGGCCGAAGGCGTTTGCACCGACTTGCCGCCGATGAAGAAGAAGTAAAGCGCCGGGCAGCCATGCTGCTGCCCGGTAAAGCAAAAGCGCCGGCCCTGGATAGGGACCGGCGCTTTTTTTTGTGCGCTGCGTTCAGGCGTGCGCTGCGTTCAGGTCTGCGCTGCGCTCAGGCGTGCGTATCGATGCGCGACCCCAGCGTGGCGTCCACGGCCAGCACGGGTAGCGACTGCATCAAGGTCAGGGCCGTATCCGCCTGCGCATTGATCGCCTTCTTCAGCACGCGCGCCTGCACTTCCTGCATGAGGTTCGCGTCATTCAAGGCCAGGGCGGTATTGACGGTACTGCTGATCGAAGCGTCCATGCTGGGGGTGTCCTAGTGTGTAGAAGGCGGTACAGGCCGACGCCGAATTATCTCGTGGAGCGCATCTTAATGCACGGAATTCTTGGCAAAGAAATGCGATTTTCAGGCGGCGACGGTAATACCTGGCGCATGCGTCCGTCGCGCCGGCTCCACCACGATCTCCACGTGTTGGTCCAGTGACACCAATGCCCGCATCAGGCGCTCCAACGAGATATTCTGCAACTTGTAGCGCCGAACCTGCGAGACCTTGGGCTGGGTCATGCCGGTAAGCGTAGCGGTGTCGATCTGGCTGAGCCCGCGCTCGTCGATCAGCTTATTGAGCTTGAGCGCCAACGCCGCTTTGGCGGATAGTTCGGCGGCGTCTTCGAACCCCAGGTCCTCCAAGACGTTGTCGGTACCTTGGGAATGGTCTTTACGTGTCATTGCTTACTCCTGCCGGACTCATGCCGGGCCAATACGGCCTTCAAGCGTTTTTCGATGAGTTCGATATCCGGCTGCGGTGTGGCGATGCCGGATTTGGACTTCTTCTGGAAAGCATGCAGCACGTGGACCGCATCACCCACCCGCAAGGTATAGACCGCCCGGAAGGTATCGCCAAGATAGTCGTCGACCAGCTCATACACCCGCGGTCCCAGTCCTTTCCAGACCTTGGCCGAAACCGGTTTGCCACCAAGCTGAACGACGAATAGTGCCACGCCCATGTCTTTCTGGACTTCAATCGGGAACTTCTTGAAGTCCTTCTTGGCGGAGCCCTCCCAGTACAGCAGCTTTCTGTTCATTATTATATCCGTTCGGATATAAATAACAATGCTTGAACATTCGCTTCAGTGCGTTGAATGACCGCCGGAACGACTCGGCGCTGCGGTGGAGGCTGGAGATATATGCGGTGTGTGAGGTCCATGTCTGCGTAGCGTAAAAAGCCGGGCAGCAGACAGGATAGGATGTTCATGACCCGACGTGCTCGCAGATAGGGATGATTTCAGCACTGGCGCGCTGGACGTCGGTTATTTGTGTGTCGTTGATCGGTGTGGTTTTTCACCCGCTAGCGAAAGCCAGAATCAGGGTCGTTCAGCGCCGCTCAGACTCAGTAAGTTTGCCCTCATACGCGATTCCTTAGCGAAGGCTCGTACCCTCAGGGCCGGTTTGGGCACTCGTTGATAGTGCCCCATGCGTGGTTAGGTTCGCAGAATTGCTTGCGTGCGGCCCACGAACAGTCTGGACGTTCGAAAAAACCCATCGTTGAGCAACGTGCTAACTCTTTCTTCAGCTCGTCAATCCAGGCCATAGGGTTTTCTGCGGGGATCTCGGTCACGCGCAGGATGGATTTGGGCGCGGTGCCAGGATCGTCGCCCGCGTTCGTGGCTACACTTTGCATGGACGCATGCTCAGGCTGCGTAGGCGGGGCGACGCGTGGCTCGGTGGATGTGGCTTCCGACTTGGGTATCGAGGCTGCTGGCTCCGGTTCCGACTTCGCAGCCGGCAACGACGGGGCTACCGGTGCCGACTCTGGCTGTGTCGACACGGATTCCCCGTTTAGGGGCGGAGGGAGCAGCGGTACTCGTACCGGACTGGCTGTCGTAGCACTGGAAGACGTCGTATTCGGCGAACTCCAAGACACTACCAATAGCACCAGCGCTCCGTAGATCGCCAGCGTGTACAGCACCGTCAACGTGGCATAGCCCACGCGTTTGCCCGTGAGCGGTCGCCCGTCTTCGCGTCCGACCAACGCGCGCCAGCCGACGAGCGCGGCGCCGGGCGCGGAAATCAACCACCAAATCACCCGCCGCAGCGGGCCAGGCTCCTGCTGAGAAGGGGTGGCCTGAGCCTGGGCAACAAGTAATTCGCGCAGCGCGCGGTTCTCGTCGCGCAGACGTTGGGTCTGCGCATCCATCGGCGCCTGGGTATCTGGATCCGGGGTGCTGCCGTGCTGCGTAGCGTGTGGATCGGAGGGCGTCGCGGTCATGTTGTGAAAACAATGGATACATATCTTGCAGTCGAAAGTATGCACCAATAGGGCGTCTCGAATAGGAGGAATAGTCCAAAGAAATGGCGGTTAATTGAGACTGGCGAGCGTTTCGGCGTTGGCACCTTCAACTTATCGTCGAGTGGCTTTAGTCCTGAGGCGAGAGAGGAAACCGCGAGTCCCTTCGTTTACCCGTCGATTTGGCCGTTATTCCCCGGATTTTCTTGTAGATTGGGCTGTTAAGGTGGCTGTTCCATTTTTCCGCCCATGCTTTCAGGAGTTCCCGTGGACGCCACTACCACCGTTTCGTCCGACGACGACAGCGTCGACCAGCAGATCGCCCGTCACTATGACGAGCGGCCCTATGCCTCGGAGGCGTTTTCTTATTCATCCCCTGCGCAAATCCGGGCTGCTGCGCGCCTGTATGGCATCTCGGCGCCCGCGCCGCATCGGGCGCGCGTGCTGGAGGTCGGCTGCGCCGCTGGTGGGAATATTCTGCCGTTTGCCTTGGCCTATCCTGAGGCAGAGGTGATCGGTGTCGATTTGTCGCCGGTGCAAATCGAGCAGGGGCGACAGGTGCTCGAGCGGCTGGGCGTGACAAACATGACACTGCAGGCGATGAGCCTGACTGACATCGGCCCTGAATTTGGCAAGTTCGATTACATCATTGCGCACGGCGTGTTCAGCTGGGTGCCGCCGGCCGTGCGTGATGCGTTGGTGAGGTTGTGCCAGACTCATCTAACCGAGGACGGGGTGGCCTATATCAGCTACAACACATATCCGGGCTGGAAGGCGGGGGATATCGTGCGTGACGCTATTACCTTGCATTCCCATGGAGCAAAGACTGCAAATGAACGCATGGAGTCCGCACGAGCGGTGGTGCGCATGTTTCAGGATGGAATGGCGGCCGCGAATCCACTACGTGGTGGTATGGCCACGGTATTGAATCAGCTGGATACTCTGCCCGATTACTACCTAGAGCACGAGTACTTGGAGGGCTTTAATGCGCCATGTTATCTGGTGGAGTTCGCCGACCTGGCCATGCGCAACGGCATGTCCTACTTGGGGGATGCGTACGCGTCTTTGGAAAGTGCCGCCAACTATGGGCAGAACGTACAGCTCAACCTGAGCCTTATCGCCATCGGTCAACCAAAACTGATGCGCCAGCAGTACCTTGATTTTCTAGTGGGCCAGAATTTCCGTCGGAGCCTGTTGGTGCATCAGCGGCGCCACGAGGAGATTCTTGTTCAGCCCGATTTTTCACAGGCGACCCATCTTCGCGCGGCGGCTATTTTCACCAAGACCGAGCCGCCTGCCAATGGAGCAGTGCAGCCTGGTATGCAATGGCTGTACGACACTGAGGGCACGCTGTTGAGCACCGATGATACGGTGATCTTGCAAGTTGTCGACGTGCTATCGCAAGCTTGGCCACGGTCGGTGCCAATAGCCGATTTGGCGAGTCGCACCGGTTTGCCGGAAGCTGAGGTGAAAAAGGCATGGTTGCGCTTGGCCGAATGGGGACGCTTGCTGCTGGTGCAGGACCCAACGCCTTACGATGATGTCGAACTCGATGCAGCTCCCACCCTAATACCGGGGGCCGTAGCTCTGCTGGACAGTAATGCACGCACGGGCGTAGAGCACGTTGCGCTGGCGAATCTATGGCATTGCACGGTACGCTGGCGCCCCAATGCCATGCAGGCATGGGTGATGCAGCAGATTGATGGAAAACGCAATGTAACCGCATTGGCTCGGTTGTTGTGTGAGGCTTGGCAGCGTGGCAAGGTGTCTGGGCCTGATGGTGAATCCTTGGTCGGGCAACGTAACCTTGATGCTACGGCTCAGCGAGTAGTCCAAGCTCTACTGGAAACTCTGCGGCGCCTTGCATTGCGTTTGTGTTGACCATAGTCTTTTAAGGGTTGTTGTGGTTATATGCTCGGGCCACTAACAGGCCCTTTTAGGAACCTATTCAAATATGAAAAAACGCCCGATGCGCGGTAACGCGATCGGGCGTTTTGTTGTCTAAACCATGTGGGTTTTACCCCACATGGTTTGATCAGTTGCTTAGCGCAACAGCGACAGCACGTTTTGCGGAACTTGGTTGGCCTGGGCCAGGACCGAAGTGCCGGCCTGTTGCAGGATCTGATTCTTGGTCATGTTCGACACTTCGGTCGCGTAGTCCGCATCTTCGATGCGCGAACGAGCAGCGGACAGGTTCGTGATCGTGTTGTTCAGGTTGGCAACGGTCGATTCGAAACGGTTTTGCAGTGCGCCCAGCGAGCTGCGCAGCGAATCCACGTCCGACAACGCCGTATCCAGGGTCTTCAGCGCGTTCGAAGTTGCGCCTTGCACCAGCGACGAGAACGACGTGGTCGTGCCGTCCACGGCGATGTTGGCGTCCGTGCCGGCAAACGTGGCCGATTGCGGGTTCAGAGCCATGTAGTAGGTTTCAGTCGCTGCGTCGGCAATGTCGAAGCCAGCAGCCTTCAGTGCTGCCGATTCGGCGGCACCGTTAGCCTTGATGTCGACCTTGGCAAACCAGTTGCCATTGCCGTCTTCGACAGCGGTGGCGCCCAGCGTGACGCTACCGGCGGCGACGCCGAGGCGCGATGCCAGGTCGGCGGCGAAGGTGCCCGGCGTAACCTTGACTGCGGTGACCTTGGTGGAGGCGCCGTAATTGGCCGCGAGTTGGCCTGCGCTCACTGCGCCCGGAGCGCCGGCGGAATCATTGACGCCGTTGACGTTGAAGCCTTGAAGGTTCAGCTTGGCAGCGGTAATTTCCTTCAGATCGATGTCGATCGTTTCGTTGTCGTTGGCGCCAACCTGGATCTTCAGGGTGCTGTCCTTGGCCAGGACCTTCACGCCGTTGAACTGGGTCTGGGCCGACACGCGGTCGATTTCTTCCAGACGCTGTTTGATTTCGTCCTGGATCGAGTTCAGGTCGGAGCCGGAGTTCGTGCCGTTCGCAGCTTGCACCGACAGCTGACGGATGCGCTGGAGGTTGTTGTTGATTTCGTTCAACGCGCCTTCGGTCGTCTGAGCGATCGAGATACCGTCATTAGCGTTGCGGGCGGCTTGGGTCAGGCCCTTGACGTTGGCGGTGAAGCGGTTGGCGATGGCCTGGCCGGCGGCATCGTCCTTGGCGCTGTTGATGCGCAGGCCCGACGACAGGCGCTCGATGGCGCTGCCCAGAGCCGATTGCGACTTGTTCAGGTTGTTTTGAGCAACCAGCGAGAGGTAGTTGGTATTGATAACTGCAGCCATGTTAAGGCTCCCAAGAAAGAAAGGCTTCTTCAAACTGGGCAGCAAGGCCGCCCACTGGTGTTAACGGGAAAGTTCGTCGACTTGGCGTCTGGGAATCTCTCCGTTGCCAGGATTACGGCACTCCAAAATCAATCTTTAGCGCTATTTCGCGAAAGTCGAAATTTTTCTTCCACCTTGTTGTTCTTCCCGGGCGCGCTGGTCATGCCTCGGCGGGTGAGGCCCGACCCCCATGTTGAGGGACCAAGTCGGGGGAGGGTCAGGACTACCCCTTTGCTGGGTATAGGGCTATCCATCTACGGGGGGGCGGGCCTCTATATAGGGCCATCCATCCTCGTTGTCACCGGAGGAAAGTGGGCAGGCGTCGTCCGGAACGGTCGATGTGTTTTCGGCACCCAAAGCAAAACGGACGCTCGTTGCGTCCGTTTTGCTGGCACTTCTTTCGTGGCGGCGGCGGTTGAGCGCAGCGGATTGCTGGTGCGCGCGGATGCGCTCAGGCCTAAATCACCTGCGCGATTTGTCCATCTTGCGGCAATTCCTGCCAGGCCTGCTCCTTTAGCTTCGCCCGGATCCGCGCCGTCGCCTGGGACCGCAGCTGGCACACCCGCGCCTCGGTCACGTTCAGGATCGCGCCGATTTCCTTCAGGTTCAGCCCTTGTTCGTAACAGAGCGACAGCAACAGTTTTTCGCGCTCGGGGAGGGCGTCGATGGCATGGATCAGCGCCTGGCGGAAGTCGCCGGCCAAGAGCGAGTCCAGTGGATTACCGCCGGCCGCCCCATGGTTCAGGGCGGCTGCCCAGTCGGACGGGCCGCCGGCAGCGTCGGACTCAGTAGTGAAATCTTCGTAATGCACGATCTGCACGCCTTGGGCGTCGTGCAGTAGCGTCTGGTACTCGTCCAGCGGCATGGCGAGCTGTTGCGCGATCTCGGCTTCGCTGGGCGCGCGCATCAAACGCTGTTCGAGTTGCTGGATCGCCTGCTCGATCTTGCGCGCCTTGGCGCGCACGCTGCGCGGCAACCAGTCCTGGCCGCGGAGTTCGTCCAGCATCGCGCCGCGGATGCGGGTGGTGGCATACGTTTCGAACTGGGCGTCCGCGGTTTCCTGGTAGCGGCGCACGGCGTCCAACAGGCCGATCATGCCGGCCTGTATCAGGTCGTCGAGTTCTACGCTGGCCGGTAGTCTGGCGAGCAATTGCAGGGCCAGCTTCCGCACTAGCGGGGCATATTCGACCAGGCTGTCATCTGCGTGGGGCATTGCGGGAATGTCTGGCGGTGTCCATCGTGACGCGTTGTCGGTTGTTGTCAATTCGCGACATTGTCGACAAACGCGCGGCTGCGCTAAAGCTAGCTGGATTGAGTGATCTGCAAGGTGCCATTGTCGGCAAATAAGGGCATTTCATTCCTCAAAGTACGCAATGTTTTGAATGCTTATTTGCCAAATTGACGTAAATTTGTCTGAAATTTTTATGTCAAGCTGTATCTGAAACGGTAAGTTGCGCAACATCAACAAAGTTTTGTCATATAAGTCATAGAAAATGACATCACCTGTGGTAAATTTTACTTAAATTGCGAACAAATGATACATTTCGCATCAATGCGAGGTGTATCGGATGCAAAAGCGGCGGGATTTCCCGAGCTTTTGCTTACACAAGCCCCCATCGGCGGGATAGGGAATAGGGAGTTGGGCGTGCAACAAGTCGAAAATTCATTGCTGACAGACATTCGTGAAGTGAATCTGTCATATTTGTTACTGGCACAACGCATGCTGCGCGACGATTACGCGGCATCGATGTTCCGCTTGGGGTTCAGCAATGAAGTCGCGGACATCCTGATGCGTCTGTCGCCGGCCCAACTGGTCAAGCTCGCCAGCTCCAGCTCGCTTCTGTGCCGCTTCCGCTTCGACGACTACAGCCTGCTGTCCGCCCTGACCCATGACGTCCTGGGTGGTGCGCTGCAACAAGCGCATGCAACCATCCTGCTGGCCAAGCAGCCGGTCGAAGAGTTGGCCTGACGGCCTGATCATTCCATCCGGAACACATGTAATGGCCACCAAGAGCGTTTCGCAGGAAGCGGATGACATCCTGCTTGCCAGCTCCATGATCACTTTGGGAGCCCGGCTGCAGGTGCTGGAGGCTGAAACCAGTCTCAGCCACGACCGCCTGGCGCGCCTGTACCGCGAAATCCGCGGTTGCTCGCCACCCAAGGGCATGCTGCCTTTCTCGGTCGACTGGTTCATGACCTGGCTGCCGAACATCCATTCCTCGCTCTTCTATAACGTGTATTCGTTCCTGAATACGCGCACCAGCAGCAAGGGCATCCGCGCCACCATCGACGCGTATCGCCTCTATCTCGAGAACGCCGGTACCGATGCCGCCGAAGGCGCGGAGCCCGTCCTGAGCTTCACCCGCGCCTGGATGCTGGTGCGATTTTTCGATAGCGGCATGCTGCAAATGTCCGCCTGCCGCCAGTGCGGGGGGCATTTCATTGCCCATGCCCACGATCCCCAGTCGGATTTCGTGTGCGCGATCTGCCGTCCGCCACCCCGCGCCGGCAAGACACGCGCCGCGGCCAAGGCGCGCGCCGGCACCCGTGCCGCGCCCACTGCGAATACCGCCCGGCTCTGACCTGCGGTATCCAAATACATCAAAAGCCCTGGAAAACCCCCCGTAACCCGCCTTTTTGGCCCGGGGGGAACAGGGGATCATTGACGCCGTTGTTTTGCCGCTGGGCCGCCCCAAGGCAAAAAGCCCCCTTGGGGGCAGCAAGCCGAAGGCGCGGCGTGGGGGGGGCATTGTTGCCGCCGGGCCGCCCCAAGGCAAAAAGCCCCCTTGGGGGCAGCAAGCCGAAGGCGCGGCGTGGGGGCATTTTTGCCGCCGGGCCGTCCCAAGGCAAAAACGCCCCCTTGGGGGGCAGCAAGCCGAAGGCGCGGCGTGGGGGCTTTTTTTTGACTTCGTTGGCAGGGGCCTGATGTGTTGATTGTTATCGGTTTTCTCGTGGTGGCCGTGTCGGTCGTCGGCAGCTTCATAGCGCTGGGCGGCCACCTGGGCGCGCTGTACCAGCCGTTCGAGCTCACCTTGATCTTCGGGGCGGCCTTCGGAGCTTTCCTCGCCAGCAACAGCAAGAAGTCACTGATGCTGGTCAAGGCCGCGCTGCCGGACACGCTGAAGAGCTCACGCTATGGCAAGGACGTATACATGGAGCTGATGGCGCTCCTGTACGTGCTGCTGAACAAGGCGCGCCGCGAAGGCCTCATGGCGATCGAATCGCATATCGAGGACCCTGAATCCAGCCCGATCTTCAGTGAATATCCCCGCATCGCCAAAGACGCCAAGCTCATGGAGTTCATCACGGACTACCTGCGCATCATGATCAGCGGCAACATGAGTTCGTTCGAAATCGAAACCCTCATGGACGAGGAAATCGAGACCTACCGCCATGAACGCGAGGTGCCTGTGCGTGCCCTGCAGCAGATGGCCGACGGCCTGCCGGCCTTCGGTATCGTGGCCGCGGTGCTGGGCGTGATCAAGGCGCTGGCCGCCGTGGATCAGCCCCCCGCTATCCTGGGTGACCTGATTTCCAAGGCGATGGTGGGCACTTTCCTCGGGATTTTGCTGGCTTACGGCTTCGTTGGTCCGCTGGCCTCGCGCGTCGAGCGCCGCAGCGACGAAGCCACCAAGATTCTGGAATGCATCAAGACCACGCTGTTGGCCAGTATGAACGGTTATCCGCCCCAACTGGCGGTCGAGTTTGGCCGTAAGGTGCTGTTCTCCGCGGTGCGTCCGACCTTCGGTGAGCTGGAAGAGCACGTCCGGCAAGCCAAGTCCGCGACCCCCGGCAAGGCCTGACGGAGCAGGCCATGAGCACGGTAAACAACCACCGTGTGGTGATCCGCCGCAAGAAGGTCCATGGCGGCGGGCACCACGGGGGCAGCTGGAAAATCGCTTACGCCGACTTCATCACGGCGATGATGGCGTTCTTTCTGGTGATGTGGCTGGTCAGCATCGTGCCGCGCGAAGAGCTCAAGGGTATAGCGGAGTACTTCCGCATGCCGTTGCGCGTGGCCATCACGGGCGGGCCCAGCAGTTCGGCCGAAACCAGCGCGGTGCCGGGCGGCGGCAGCGACCCCTTGCGCAGCGAAGGCGATGTGCGCCGCGCGCAGGGCAACCGGGTCGAGGCTCAGCCCATGGGCGATGCCGAGCGCCGCGAGCAGCATCGCCTCGAGAATTTGAAAAAGCGCCTCGAAAACGTTATCGAAACCAGCCCCGTGCTGAAGACTTTCCGGCCGCAACTGCTGATCGACCTCACCACTGAGGGCTTGCGTATCCAGATTATCGATAACCAGAACCGTCCCATGTTCGCTACCGGCCGTGCGGAAGTGCAGCCATACATGCGTGACATCCTGCGGGAACTTGGGCCGGTGCTGAACGAATTGCCCAACAAGGTCAGTATTTCGGGGCACACCGACGCCTCGCAGTATGCGCGCGGCGAACGCGCCTATAGCAACTGGGAGCTTTCGGCGGACCGTGCCAACGCGTCGCGGCAGGAGTTGGTGGCCGGCGGCATGAACGAAAGCAAGGTCCTGCGTATCCAGGGGCTGTCGTCCAGCATGAGCCTCGTTAAAGATGACCCGTACGCGGCCGTTAATAGACGTATCAGCCTCGTGGTGCTCAATCTGAGCACCCAACGGCGCATCGAAAGCGAGAACGCCGCAGCCGCGGATGTCAGCGCAAAGGATGCTCGCGAGGTGGGAACGGCGGTGGAAGCGGCGCGAGCCGCGGCCCAGGCCACGACGGCAACCAAACCAGGCGAGACGGAGAACAACCCGTCCGCGGAAGGGGTTCGATAGCAATGGCGGCAACGATTCTTGTGGCGGACGACTCGGCGACGATGCGGATGATCGTCCAGGCGACGTTGACGGGCGCGGGGTGGAAGGTTCTTACGGCCGGCAACGGTCAGGAAGCGCTGGAAATGGCGCGCAGCCATCCCGTGGACCTGGTGGTCAGCGACTGGAACATGCCGGTCATGGGTGGGCTGGAGCTGATCCAGGGTTTGCGCCAGGAAGACGAATACGTGGATGTGCCGGTACTGGTGCTGACCACCGAAGACGACGTGGATAGCAAGATGGCTGCCCGGGATCTTGGGGTTTGCGGCTGGCTGTCCAAGCCCGTCGATCCCGACGTGCTGGTGGAATTGGCGTCTGAACTGCTCGACGAGCAGGCCGGCGCGTAAGCAGGTTCATTTTTGAAGGCGTACGGGTCATGAGTTCTGGTTTGGACCTCAGTCAGTTTTACGAGACCTTTTTCGACGAGGCCGATGAGCTGCTCGCGCAAATGGAGCAATTGCTGCTTGAGCTCGATGTGGGCGCGCCCGACATCGAACAGCTCAACGCAATTTTCCGCGCGGCCCACTCGATCAAGGGTGGGGCGGCGACGTTCGGCTGCTTTACGCAGCTGGCGGGCACGACCCACTTGCTGGAAAACCTCCTGGACGCGATCCGTCGTGGCGAAATGGCGCTGCGCACGGACATGATCGATATTTTCTTGGAAACGAAAGACGTGCTCAAAAGCCAACTGGATGCCTATCGGGCCTCCGAAGAGCCCGATGAAGCCGTGTTTGAGCGTATCTGCGCCGTGTTGAGGCAGCTTGCGCTGGAGCATAAGGATCCCGCCGCAGAATCCGCGCCGGCACAAGCTCCCGCGCCTGCGACCCCGCCGCCGGTTCAGGTTCAGGCCCCGGCGCAGGCGGCTCCGGTGCCAAGTTCCGAACCCGCGGCCGCGCCGCAGGCTCAGGCCGCAGAAACCGGCACACTGCCGTTGCGCGTGCGCATTACCAAGGTTTCGGACAAGGACGCAGCTTCCTTGCTCGAGGAAATGGGCAATCTCGGCAACGTCAAAGCCAGCGAGCGCGCCGATGGCGCGCTGACCGTATGGATGGACAGTACCTGCACGCCGGACGATATCGAGGCCGTCTGCTGCTTCATCGTCGACGGCGACCAGCTCGAAATCGGCCACGAAGCTGCTCCGGCCGCGGCCCTTGCGCCGGTGGCGGCCGCCGCGCCTGCCGCCACTCCTGCGCCTGCCGCCACTCCTGCGCCTGCCGCGGCTCCGGCTCCGCAGGCACCCGCAGTGGTCGAGTCCGCGGCTGCCGCCGAGGCGATCACGCAAGCGACCCGTGCCGCCCGTCCAGCCGCCGCAGCCCCTGCGCATGCGGACAAGGAGTCGACCTCGATCCGTGTAGGCGTCGAGAAAGTCGACCAGGTGATCAATCTGGTGGGTGAGCTGGTCATCACGCAGGCAATGCTGGCGCAGACCGCGTCCACGCTCGATCCGGTGCTGCATGATCGCTTGCTCAACGGCATGGAGCAACTGGAGCGCAATGCCCGCGACCTGCAGGAAGCGGTCATGTCCATCCGGATGATGCCCATGGACTACGTCTTCAGCCGTTTCCCGCGCCTGGTGCGAGACATCGCCAGCAAGATGGGCAAGCAGATCGAACTGCAGACGCATGGCCGCGCGACCGAGCTGGACAAGAGTCTCATCGAACGTATCATCGATCCGCTGACGCACCTAGTGCGCAACAGCCTGGATCACGGCATCGAAACACCCGAAAAACGCATCGCTGCAGGCAAGGATCCGGTCGGACAACTGGTGTTGTCCGCTCAGCACAATGGCGGCAATATCGTCATCGAAGTCAGCGATGACGGTGGCGGCCTGAACCGCGAAAAGATCCTGAAGAAGGCGATCGCGCAAGGCCTGGCGGTCAACGAAAATTCACCGGACGATGAAATCTGGCAGCTGATCTTCGCGCCGGGTTTCTCCACGGCCGAAAAGGTCACGGACATTTCCGGCCGTGGCGTGGGCATGGACGTGGTGCGTCGGAACATCCAGGACATGGGCGGCCACGTGCAGCTCTCGTGCGAGCCGGGCAACGGCACCACGACGCGCATCGTATTGCCGTTGACGCTGGCGATCCTGGACGGCATGTCGGTGCGCGTGGGCGAGGAAACCTTCATCTTGCCGCTGAACCACGTGACTGAATCACTGCAGCCCACCAACGACCAGATCTATTCGGTGGCGGGCAATGAACGTGTGATGCATGTGCGCGGCGAGTACCTGCCGCTGGTCGAAATGCACCGTGTGTTCTCGGTGGAAGATGCCCAGACGGATCCCACGCAGGCTATCGCGGTCATCATGCAAGCGGAGGACCGCCGTTTCGCGTTGCTGGTGGATCACCTTATCGGTCAGCATCAGGTCGTGGTGAAGAATCTGGAATCGAATTACCGCAAGGTGCCAGGGATTTCCGCAGCCACCATCCTCGGCGATGGCAGCGTGGCCCTGATCGTCGACGTATTTGCGCTTGCGCGCGCCAACCGCGAGCGTTGGTCGCAGCCCGAAGCCATTCTGAATTGATGGAGAAATAAACCTCATGGCAGCCAAACCGCAAGCGCAATCCGCGCGCAACGAAGATGTCGGCAGCGAGTTCCTGGTCTTCACGCTGGGCGACGAAGAGTACGGCATCGATATCCTGAAGGTTCAGGAAATCCGTGGCTACGACGCCGACACGGTGACCCGCATTGCAAATGTTCCGCCGTTCATCAAGGGCGTCACGAACCTGCGCGGCATCATCGTTCCTATCGTCGACCTGCGTATCAAGTTCAACCTGGGCCGCGTCGACTACAACGAGCAGACCGTGGTCATCATCCTGAACCTCGACCGCCGCGTCGTCGGTATCGTGGTGGATGGCGTGTCCGACGTGCTGATGCTCAATTCGGGCCAGATCCGTCCGGCGCCGGAATTCGGCGCCACCCTGTCCACGGAATACCTGACCGGCTTGGGCACGGTGGACGAACGCATGCTGATCCTGGTGGATATCGAAAAAATGATGACCAGCGATGAAATGGCGCTGGTGGAGAAGGTCGCATCCTGATCGGATCGGCCAGCTCGGGAGGTAGAAGCGCCATATTGAGCCCAATGTGGCGCTTTCCTTTAATGACTTCAATCTGGGAGTGGTTCTTGTGATGCGCAAGTTTCTCGCGAACATGACGATACGCAGCAGCCTGTTGTGGGTGCTGGCGTTTTTCTCATTCATGTTGGTGATCGGAGCCGCACTGGGTGTGCTGTCTCTGCGCATCAGCAATGGCACGTTGGCGGAGATTAAGCAATCGCAGGAACTGGATGACGCGGTGGGCCGCGTCGTTTCCAGCTACAAGGACTCCATGACCGGCCTGGGCCGCGCGGCGGCGGCCAACTATGCGGACATCGTGAAGTCCGTCGGACAGCCCACGTTGCTCACCCAGGGGCTTTCGTCCGATGCGGCCGGTTTGCTGGAGCGCGCCAAGGCCTCCATGAACAAGGGGCAGGCCGAATACGAGTACTACAAGAGCCTGGCGCGGCCGGCCGAAGCGGCCGAGACCCTGAAGGAAATCGACGAATCCTACGAGGCGCTGGTCCGGCAAGGACTGACGCCGCTGGTGGCTGCCCTGGAAAAGGCAGATATGCCCGCATACCAGAAACAGGTCCAGACGGTCCAGGATGCGCTGGAGGGACGTTATGCGCGAGCGATCGAGGGCTTCGATTTCTGGCGTGCCAGCAAGACGCTGGATGCCCATGAAGTTGCGCAGGTGCGCTATCAGTTCGTTCTGATGGCCGTAGGCGCAGGCGGCGTGATCGCGGCGTTGCTGGTGTTTGCCACCTACGTCTTCCTGCGTCGTCGCGTGCTGTTGCCGCTCAAGGAAGCGGGGCATCACTTTGATCGTATCGCTGGCGGAGACTTGACCGCCCGTGTGGACGTGCGCAATACCAACGAGATCGGCCAATTGTTCGCCGCGCTCAAGCGCATGCAGGAAAGTTTGACCCGTACCGTGGCATCCGTACGCCGCGGTGTGGATGAAATCAACGTCGGTTCGCACGAAATCGCCGCTGGCAATACGGACCTGTCCAGCCGCACCGAGCAGCAGGCGGCTTCTCTTGAAGAAACCGCGGCTTCGATGGAACAGCTGGCCTCCACGGTGAAGCAGAATGCCGACAACGCCCGCCAGGCCAATCAGCTGGCGGCCAGCGCGTCGGACGTGGCCGAGCGCGGTGGTTCGGCGGTGTCGGAAGTGGTGAGCACGATGCAGGAGATTTCTGGCAGCTCACGCAAGATTTCCGAGATCGTGTCGGTCATCGACGGTATTGCATTCCAGACCAACATCCTGGCGCTCAATGCCGCGGTGGAAGCGGCGCGCGCGGGCGAGCAGGGCAAGGGCTTTGCCGTCGTGGCGGGCGAAGTCCGCTCGCTGGCGCAGCGCAGTGCCCAGGCGGCCAAGGAAATCAAGGGCCTGATCGAGGATTCGGTGACCAAGGTTGGCGCGGGCTCGGAGCAGGTCGAGCGCGCCGGGGCCACCATGCAGGAAATCGTGGCATCGGTGAAGCGCGTGACGGACATCATGGGCGAGATTTCGGCTGCGTCCGAAGAGCAGTCCAGCGGTATCGATCAGGTCAACCGTGCCGTCTCGCAGATGGACGAGGTAACACAGCAGAACGCGGCGCTCGTGGAAGAGGCGGCGGCGGCGGCGGGTTCCTTGCAGGAGCAGGCCCAGCGGCTGGCCGAAGCAGTGGCCGTGTTCAAGATCAACGCGGGCGAAGTCATCGAGATTCCCGCCCATCGTCTGTCATCGGCCCGTTCGTCCGACACCGATGCACGTCTGCAAGCGCCTGATGCGCTTGCGCTTGGGCACTGAGGGCGGTAGTGGCTACATCAGCGGCAAACCAGGCACCCTCCATTTCGGTGGACCGCCAATTCGATTTTCGGGACGCGGACTTCTCGCGCGTGCGCAAGATGATCCATGCTCACGCCGGCATTTCGTTGGGCACGCACAAGCGCGAGATGGTCTACAGCCGGCTGGCGCGGCGCTTGCGCGCGCTGGGCATGCAGGATTTCGGCAGCTATCTGGATCAGCTCGAGAACGAGCCGAATGCAGCCGAATGGGAAGATTTCGTCAACGCGTTGACAACCAACCTGACCGCATTCTTCCGCGAATCACATCACTTTCCCATTCTTGCGGACTTCGCGAAGCGGCGCGGCGGCCCGGTATCGGTGTGGTGTTGCGCAGCCTCCACCGGCGAAGAACCGTATTCCATTGCGATGACGCTGGTGGAAGCGTTGGGCCCGCGGGCAAGCGCGTGTTCGGTGCTGGCCACCGATATCGATACCAACGTGCTCAGCCGCGCGCGCGCCGGCGTCTACCCCGCCGAACGCGTGGAAAAAATGGACGGCGAGCGCCTGCGACGCTTTTTCCTGAAGGGGCGGGGCGCCAACACGGGGCAGGTCCGGGTGCGGCCCGAGATCGCCGACATGGTTCGCTATGAAACCCTGAATCTGTTGGCGCCGGCGTGGCCGATCAACGAACAGTTCGACGTGATTTTTTGCCGCAACGTCATGATCTATTTCGATAAGCCCACGCAAGCAAGGATCCTGGAGCGTTTCGTGCCGCTGCTCAAGCCGGGCGGCCTGCTGTTCGCCGGACATTCCGAAAACTTTACCTACATCAGCCGCGATTTTCGTCTGCGCGGGCAGACCGTCTATGAATGCGCGGGCAAGTCCTGAGCAGGACGAGGCAGCAACAAATGAAGAAAATTAGTGTTTTGTGCGTGGACGATTCGGCATTGGTGCGCGGCCTGATGACCGAGATCATCAATAGCCAGCCTGACATGGAAGTGGTTGCGACCGCGCCCGATCCCCTGGTGGCACGCGAGCTCATCAAGCGTCATAACCCGGATGTCCTGACGCTGGACGTGGAAATGCCGCGCATGGACGGCCTGGATTTCCTTGAAAAGCTCATGCGCCTGAGGCCGATGCCGGTGGTCATGGTGTCGTCCCTGACCGAACGCGGCGGGGAAATCACGCTGCGCGCGCTGGAGCTGGGCGCCATCGACTTTGTCACCAAGCCCAAGCTCGGCATTCGGGACGGCTTGCTGGAATACACAGAGATCATCGCCGACAAGATACGCGCGGCATCGCGCGCCAAGTTGCGGGCGCCGGCCGCGCACGCAGCGCCCGCCGCTCCCGCGCCTATGTTGCGTCGGCCGCTGGCCAGCTCGGAAAAGCTGGTCATCGTTGGCGCGTCCACGGGCGGCACCGAAGCGATCCGGGAAGTCCTGCAGCCGCTGCCGCCGGATAGTCCGGCGATACTCATCACCCAGCACATGCCCGCTGGCTTCACGCGCTCTTTCGCGCAGCGCCTGGATGCGCTGTGTGCCGTGACTGTCCGCGAAGCCGTGCATGGCGACCGCGTACTGCCGGGTCATGTGTACCTGGCGCCGGGCGGCGATACCCATATGCGTCTTGGGCGCAGCGGTGCTAACTACGTGATCGAACTCGAAGCCAGCGAACCCGTCAATCGCCATCGTCCATCGGTGGATGTGTTGTTCCATTCGGCCGCCGTGGCCGCGGGCAAGAATGCCATCGGGGTCATTTTGACCGGCATGGGCAAGGACGGCGCCGCCGGAATGCTGGCCATGCACCGGGCAGGTGCCCACACGATTGCGCAGGACGAGGCCAGCTGCGTCGTCTTCGGCATGCCCCGCGAAGCTATCGCCATAGGCGCGGCGGATGAAGTGGTTTCGTTGTCGGCGATAAGCGAACGCATTCTGACTCGCCTGGGCGACCGTGGGCACCGCGTTTGACGCGGAAGGTTCCCCGATCGGTCCAAGGCAAATTCTTTCTGGAGTAGAAGATGGTAGACAAGGGCATAAAAATTCTGGTGGTGGATGACTTCCCCACGATGCGGCGGATCATCCGCAACCTGCTCAAGGAGCTGGGTTTCGAGAACGTCGATGAAGCCGAGGACGGCGCCATCGGCCTGGAGAAGCTGCGCAACGGCGGCTTCCAGTTCGTTGTGTCGGACTGGAACATGCCTAACCTGGATGGCCTGGAAATGCTTAAGCAGATCCGCGCCGACGCGGCGCTGGCCTCGCTGCCGGTGCTGATGGTGACGGCTGAAGCCAAGAAAGAGAACATCGTTGCTGCGGCCCAGGCTGGCGCCAACGGTTACGTGGTCAAGCCCTTCACGGCGGCAACGCTGGAAGAGAAGCTCAATAAGATCTTCGAGAAAATCGCCGGTTGAGGTGCGCCATGAGCACGACGGAACATGAGAGCCCGGGCGATTCCCCCGATCTGATTCACCGCATCGCATCGCTGACGCGCATGTTGCGCGATAGTATGCGCGAGCTGGGCCTGGATCAGGCCATCAAGGATGCCGCAAACGCCATACCGGACGCCCGAGACCGTCTGCGCTATGTCGCGCAGATGACGGAACAGGCCGCCAATCGCGTGCTGAACGCCACCGAGCAGGCCGGGCCCATCCAGGATGGCTTGTCACGGTCGGCGCAAGCGCTCGATGCGCGCTGGCAGCAATGGTATGACCAGCCCCTGGAGCTGCCCGAGGCTCGCGAACTGGTGAAGGACACCCGCGCGTACTTGCAGGACGTACCGAAGCAGGCGCAGCAGACGCAGTCCCAGCTGATGGAAATCATCATGGCGCAGGATTTCCAGGACCTTACCGGTCAGGTCATCATGCGCATGATGGACGTGGTGGGCGCGATCGAACGCGAACTGCTGCAGGTGCTGCTGGATAACGTGCCGCAAGAGCGCCGCGACGAAGCCAACAGCCTGCTCAATGGACCGCAGATCAGTCCCCAAGGCAAGACCGACGTCGTCACCAGCCAGGATCAGGTTGACGACCTTCTGGCCAGCCTGGGCTTCTAGGCCTCTACCGCACCGCCGGATATGCCCTCCGGCGGTGCGCGTTCCTGCGGCCGCAGGGTTCGACCGCTCAGCCTGCGCATGAACGTATTCCCTAAGGGCGCGAACCACGTCCGACCGATAGACTTCCCGCCAGAATAACAAGCAGGGGCCTTGCAGCGAAACATGGCGCGCGCAGCGCGTCAGGCAACGGATGCCCAGAGAAGGCGATCCGGGCCGGCACAAGGAGGTTGATCGTGGCCAGATCCGTATTCCGCCTGGGTGGCATGTGGCGGTTGCTGCGACGGCTCAATCGCGGCGACGCGACGCTGTCGGAGCGTACTTTTTCCATCAGTCCGGCCATTTGGCCGCTGTACAGGTTCATGGCGCGCATCCGCGGCCGCATCATGACCGTGCGGCAATCCAGCATAGAAATCGCGCTGAATGCCGCACGCACGCAATTCCAGGCAGGACATTGTTCGATGCTGGCGCAGGAGCAGGCTCGCGCCGCTCAGGCGTTGGCGGCCAGCGGGGCGCAGATCGCGGCCTTGTCGGGGGCGACTTCCACCCACGCGCGCGAAATTGCCGAGGTTTCGGGTCAGAATCTGCTCGCGGCGCGACAGGCGCAGGCCGAATTGGCTGATGTCAAAGAAAGAGTGGAACGCATGACGCGGGAGATGGCGGCGTTCACCGAAGTGGTCAGCCATTTGACGACCCGCGCGCGATCGGTGGGCGCCATCAGCAAGCTGATCAAAGACATTGCTTTGCAGACCCAGCTGCTGGCCTTGAACGCCGGGGTCGAGGCGGCCAGGGCTGGCGATGCGGGCCGTGGTTTTTCCGTCGTGGCGAGCGAGGTCGGGCGTCTGGCCGAGCGAGTGAATTCGGCCACCACCGATATCGGCCGCCATACCACCGAGATGCTGGAATTGGTGGATACGACTCAGAACCAAACGGAAACCCTGCGCGAGGATGTCAACGCGTCCGGCGGCGTGCTGGAGCGCACCTGCTCCAGTTTCGAGCGCTTTGTGCGCGATTTCGACAGTATGAACCGCCAGGTGGGCGAGGTAGTCCAAGCCGTGGGCGAGGTGGACGCCACCAATCATGGCATGAGCGAGGAAGTAAGCCGGATCGCGGCCCTGAGCGCCAACGTGCTGGAGCGCGTGGCCAGCATGTCCGCGGAAATCGACCGCATCCGTCGCCAAACGGAGAGCGTACAGGAGGTTTTGGCCGACGTGCGTACCGGCAAGACAGCCTTTGACGGCTTGTGCGATGCCGTCGAGGCCTTCCGTGATGCTGCCGTCCACCTGTTGGAAGATGCCAGGGCGCGCGGAGCGGATGTGTTCGACCGCCATTACCAGCGCATTCCCGGTAGTGAGCCTGCGCGCTACCACACGGGGTACGACCGGGGGATCGACGAGCCTCTGACCCGTCTGCTCGACAGTGTGCTGGAGAGCGTGCCGGGAGGGATCTATACCATCCTGGTCGACAACCGGGGCTATGCGCCGGCTCATAACAGCCGCTTTTCCCACGCGCCCACGGGCGACCCTAAGCAGGATATCGCGCGGACGCGGCACAAGCGCATTTTCGATGACCCGGTGGGCCGGCGCCTGGCCGAGAACACTGGCACTATGCTGTTCCAGACCTACTCGCGGGATACGGGCGAGATCGTCAACGACATTTCCGTTCCGGTGTATCTGGGGCCGGAACACTGGGGTGCGGTGCGGATAGGCCTGGACTATGGACGCTTTCAGGCCGCGCTGGAAGAACGGGACGCCGGGGGCCGTCAAGTCGCCGCAGTGGGGTGAAACCACGGGCCTTCTTGAGCCTCGAGGCATTCCTGGCCGGGCCGTCGCACCCGGCCTGCCGTGCATCCGGGAATAGCGCCGCTTTCCCCCCGTTTCTTGGCTTATCGCCAAGGCTGGGGTACCCCTAGAATCTCGGCGGGCAGCTCGTCAATCCAGAAATCAGCGAGCCGCGACAACACCGCAGAGCATGGCCGAAGAAAGCGACCTCGAAAAAACCGAAGCCGCCTCTCCCAGGCGCCTGGAAAAGGCGCGCGAGGAGGGGCAGATTGCGCGTTCCCGGGAGTTGGGAACGTTCATGATGCTGGCTGCGGGCGTGGGCGCGATCTGGGTCGGCGGCGGATCGCTTTACCGGACCCTTAGCGGCGTATTGCGCAACGGTCTGGGTTTCGACCAGCGTATCGTCGCCGATCCCGGGGTGATGGTCGAGCGGGCGGTCGAGGGGTTCGGCGAGGCCTTGCTGGTCCTTATGCCGATCTTCGGCTTGCTGGCCGTCATTGCGGTGCTCTCCAGCGTGCTGCTGGGCGGCATCGTCATTTCGGGCAAGCCGCTGCAGTTCAATTTTTCCAAGCTCAGTCCGGTGTCCGGCCTGAAACGGATGTTCTCGTCACAGACGGTGGTGGAACTGATCAAGGCGCTGGCCAAGGCGATGCTGGTCGGGGGTGTGGCAGTCTGGGTCATCTGGCGTTATCACGACGATATGCTGAGCCTGATGCACGTGGCGCCTTCGGCGGCCCTGATCAAGGCGATGACGCTGGTGGCGCTGTGCTGCGCCTTTATCGTGGCTTCCCTGATGATCATCGTCATGCTCGACGTGCCATGGCAGATCTGGAGCCATCTGAAGAAGTTGCGCATGTCCAAGGAAGACGTGCGCCAGGAGCACAAGGAAAGCGAAGGCGACCCGCACGTGAAGGCGCGCATCCGGCAGCAGCAGCGGCAGGCGGCGCGGCGCCGGATGATGGCCGAAGTGCCCAAGGCGGACGTCGTGGTGACCAACCCCACGCACTATGCCGTCGCTCTGAAGTACGACGAGGAAAAGAGCGGAGCGCCGCGCGTGCTGGCCAAGGGCACTGGCCTGATCGCCGCCAAAATCCGCGAACTGGCGGCCGAGAACCGCATCCCGACATTGGAAGCGCCGCCCCTGGCGCGCGCATTGCATCAACACGTGGAGCTGGGGCAGGAAATCCCGGCCGAACTCTATACCGCGGTGGCAGAAGTGCTGGCGTGGGTCTTCCAGCTGCGCTCCTGGCGAGCCGGTTGGGGCGCCGAACCGACGGCCCCGACCCGCTTGGCCGTGCCGGCCGAACTGGACCCGCAAGCCAAAACCGCAGCACAAGGAGCTTAAGGAATGAGCGCTTTGCTCACCATGTTGAAGAGTAGCGGGGCCACGCATGCGCGGCTTCTGGCAGGACCCATCCTGATCGTGATGGTGCTGGGCATGATGGTGTTGCCCCTGCCCACGTTCCTGCTCGACCTGCTGTTCACTTTCAACATTGCGTTGTCCGTGATGATCCTGCTGGTCGCCATGTTCACGCGCAAGCCACTGGATTTCGCCGCGTTTCCGGCCGTGCTGCTGTTTGCCACGCTGCTGCGCCTGTCACTGAACGTCGCTTCTACCCGCGTCGTGCTGCTTCACGGCCACACTGGGCCGGATGCGGCGGGCAAGGTCATTGAAGCCTTCGGCCACTTTCTGGTCGGCGGCAATTTCGCTGTGGGGATCATCGTCTTCGTGATCCTGACGATCATCAACTTCATCGTCATCACCAAGGGCGCAGGCCGTATTGCGGAGGTGGGCGCGCGCTTTACCCTGGATGCAATGCCAGGCAAGCAGATGGCAATCGACGCGGACCTGAACGCCGGCCTGATTGGCGAGGATGAGGCACGCAAGCGCCGCGCGGAAGTCTCGCAGGAATCCGATTTCTTCGGCTCGATGGACGGCGCCAGCAAGTTCGTGCGCGGAGACGCCATCGCGGGCCTGCTCATCATGGCGATCAACATCATCGGCGGCCTGATCGTCGGCGTGGCCCAGCACGATATGTCGATGAGCGACTCGGCGCGCGTCTATACGCTGCTTACGATCGGTGACGGCCTGGTGGCGCAGATTCCCGCGCTGGTGATCTCCACCGCCGCCGGCGTGGTGGTGTCGCGCGTGTCGACGGACCAGGACATTGGCCAGCAGATCCTCAGCCAGTTGTTCTCGAATCCCAGCGTGCTGTTCCTGACTGCTGGCATCGTCGGCATCATGGGTCTGATTCCCAATATGCCGCACGTCGCCTTCCTCACACTGGCCGGTGCGCTGGGCTGGGGAGGCTGGATGTTGCACAAACGGCAGTCGGCCGCGGCGGCGGCCGCAGCGGAAGTGCCGCCGCAAGCCATTACCCAGGCACAGGCTGCCGCGGCCGAGGCCAGTTGGGACGACGTGTCCATGGTCGACCAGCTGGGCCTCGAGGTGGGTTACCGCCTGATCCCGCTGGTGGACCATGCGCAAAACGGCGAGCTGCTGCATCGCATCCGCAGCCTGCGCAAGAAATTCGCGCAGGACGTGGGCTTTCTTCCTCCGGTCGTGCATATCCGGGACAACCTCGAACTCAAGCCGAACGACTACCGTATCCTCTTGTCCGGCGTGGAAGTCGGCCATGGCGTGGCGATGCCGGGTCAGTGGCTGGCCATTGACCCGGGCGGCGTGACCATGCAGATCAAGGGCACGCCCACCACGGATCCCGCCTTTGGCTTGCCCGCGCTCTGGATCGACGGCAGCCTGCGCGACCAGGCGCAAGTGGCGGGCTATACGGTGGTGGATGCCGGCACCGTGGTCGCAACGCATTTGAATCACCTGATGCACCGCCATGGCTCCAACCTGCTTGGCCGCCAGGAAGTTCAGCAACTGCTGGACCGTATTGGCCGCGATGCGCCCAAGCTCGTTGAGGATCTGGTACCGAAGACGCTGTCGCTTACGGCGTTGCAGAAGGTGTTGCAAGGCCTGCTGTCGGAAGAAGTGCCGATCCGCGACATGCGCACCATCATCGATACCTTGTCCGAACACGGCCCGCGCCTGGCCGCGCTTGCCGCCGGTTCGGGCAGTCAGCCCGATATCAACGAACTGATCGCCCTGACGCGCCGTTCGCTGGGCCGCGCGATCACGCAGCAATGGTTCCCGGGCGAGGGCGAGCTGCGGGTGATCGGCCTGGATGTGAAGCTGGAGCGCGTGTTGTCCCAGGCGATGACGACCAGCGGCGGCCTGGAGCCAGGGCTCGCGGATACCTTGCTGCGCGAAACTCAAGCGGCTGTCGAACGCCAGGAATCGCAAGGCAACGCACCGGTGCTGCTGGTTTCGCCGGTCTTGCGCGCGCCTTTGTCGCGCTTCCTGCGGCATCATTTGCCGCAGTTGGGCGTGTTGTCGAATACGGAAATTCCCGATGAGCGCATGGTGCGTGTGACCGCGCTGATCGGCGGAGGTAACGGGGCATGAAAATAAGCCGTTTTTTTGGCGCGAACAGCCGTGATGTGATGCGCCAGGTCCGGCAGGTACTGGGGCCGGACGCGTTGATCGTGTCAAACCGCAGCGTCGATGGCGGTGTGGAGGTGTTGGCCACCGTCGAGGGGGCTTTTGACGACGCCGCTCAGGAGGCGGCGCCGCGCCAGGAAGCTGGATATTCCCGGCCGGCTGATACTCGCCCGCAGATGCCTGCCGGCTCGCCGGCCGGCATGCGCTTCGATGGATTGGATTCCGCGGCGCGCCCGCCGATGCCGGCGCCTGCCTTGCCGCAGGGCGCCTATCCGGCGCCGTCGCGGTCGATCGCGGCTTACCAGACCGCCTACGCCTCGTCCATGCAAGAGGAAGGCGAGGCGCCTCAAGCGCCGCCGGCAGCCGCTGTGCCGTCGCCCGCCGCACCTGTGCGCGTCGAGTTGCCTTCCTTGCCGCCGCTGCGCGAAGCGCCAGTGATGCAGGCGGCCACGTCGGCGGCGGTGCCTGCGGGCTCTCAGCCGTCACCCGTGCCTTCCATGGCCCGCACGCCGGATGCTCCGCTGCGACAGCCGCCGATGGCGCCGTCCGCCGCCTTGCCCTCTGATGCCGCAGCCGGCTTGCAGGACGCCATCAGTGCGCTGCGCGGTGCATTGGAAAGCCGCATGGACGGCCTGCTTTGGGGTGGCCGCCAGGGACCTGGACGGGAGCCTGCAGGCGCGGCGCTGTTCCGTAGCCTGATGGATGCGGGATTCAGCACGAAGCTGGTACGCACGCTGGTTGAACGCCTGCCGGAAGGAATGACGCCGGAAGCAGCGATCAGCTGGGCGCGCAATGAGTTGGTAACTCACCTGCCTGTGCTGCGGTCCGAAGATGAATTTCTGGCGGGCGGGGTGTACGCGCTGGTTGGTCCGACCGGTGTGGGCAAGACGACCACGCTGGCCAAGCTGGCCGCGCGCTGCGTGGCGCGCGAGGGCCGCGACCAGGTCGCGATGCTGACTACCGACAACTTCCGGATCGGGGCGTTGGAGCAGTTGCAGATCTATGGTCGCCTGATGGGCGTGCCTGCTCATTCGGTGCGCGATGCCGGCGAACTTCGACGTATCCTTTCCGAACTGGGCAGCCGCAAGATCGTGCTGATCGACACCACCGGCATCAGCCAGCGCGACCGCCAGGTGGCGGAACAAGCGGCGATGCTGTGCAACGCAGGCAAGCCGGTCCGCCGGCTGCTGGTGCTGAATGCCGCGAGCCAGGGCGATACGCTGGATGAAGTCGCGCACGCCTACCGCAACGGCGTGGGTGAGGACGTGGCTGGCTGCATCATCACCAAGCTCGACGAGGCCACCCGTTTGGGCGCGGCGCTGGACACCGCAATCCGCCATCGCTTGCCGATTCACTATATGTCAGTAGGGCAGAAAGTGCCCGAACACATGGAGCTGGCTCGCGCCGACGTGCTGATCGACCGCGCTTTCTCGATGGTAGAGCGCGCCCGCGCCCTCTATACCCCCAGCGAAGCCGACTTGGCGTCGCTGATGCCCGCCTCGCGCGAATCCGAGAACGTCGATCCCGCCCGCAAACGGCAGTTGTTGGCTTCCGCCATCCTGCGCCCGCAGGGCGGCGCAAGCTCGGTCGAAGCCGCGCAGAACCTGGACGATGCCATTGCCTGGCTGGAAAGCGATCCCGCATGCGTGCAGGCGCGGGCGTCCTGGCGCGGCTACGTTGGCGATAGTTCGGGTTCCAGTCTGGTTGGGCTGGGCGACGAGCCTCTCGCAATGGCGCGCCGCGAGTTCTCTTCCGTTTGCGGACGCCATCTGCTTGCCATGCATGGCAAGGCGGCCATGAACGGAGACGGCCTGCCCGGCGGAGCGTTGCTGGGCACGCTGCTGATGAGCGATCGCGGTACGGCGTTGGCCGCGCCTGCGCAGCAACTGGTACTGCCGCACGGTATGCTGTCCGCATTCGCGCCGACGGCGCCGGCCCAGCCGGATCCCGCGCTTGCGCTGCAGGCGCGTGTGGCTTGGCTGACTGAAAAACTGGCGCGAGTGCCAGTCGTACATATGCTGGATGCGGCCACGCCGGCCTTGTGGCAACCCTTGAGCGAGCAAGGTGTTGCGTGGATGGCGCGTAGTGCCGGAAGCCTGCGGGTGGTCCAGGACGATTGCCCGACCAATCTGAATGCGGTCGGCAAGAGCGTGGGCTACCTTCCCGTTGGTCAACCCGGCGACATGCCGGGATTGCATGGCGTGCAGGGTGGCAAGCGTGTGCCCCTGGCGTTGTGGGCCTCGGGTACCGAGGTGACGCTGCGAGGGAAGGGCGGGAATGAACCTGTGCGGCTGGTCTGCGCGCGCCTGATCGACACGGTCAGCGGCGAGGTGTCCGGACAGCTGTTCGGCCTGACGAATCTGCCTGCTTCCCAGGCGGATGCCGCCACCGTGGCGCGCTGGTTGGTCTTGCAGGAAGAGGCCAAGGCCGGCTTCCGCTACATGGCGAACGCTTGGCAAGCCTTGCCGGCCGTGGACGGCGCCCATGCGCTGGCGCGTCAATCGCTGATGGCGGGCCAGATGGGCGCCGCATGCTGGCAGCTGGCGCACACGTCCGCGGCGCAGATCCTGAGAGGGCCCTTGTCAGGCGTCATGGGCACCGAGCGCAAGCTGTCCGGCCGCATGTTGCCGGTGGCCTTGTTGAAGATGTATGCGATGCTGGAAATGACGGGAGCTTGACCGCAAGCTTTGACGGATGGGCGAGGTGCCGATCGCGGGAGCTTGTTGCTTGGGTTCCCGTAGGGCGCCAGCCCCGGGTTCCGGCCTTCAGCCGGCCACGATGGGCTTGCGGCCCGGGGCGCTGCGTGCGCCGCGGCCGCGAGCGTCGTAAGTGGACAGGGCGCCTCCGGCTGCGCCCATACTACGCAGGGCGTCCAGCGATTGCTGCGTGTAGCGCAGGTGCACGTCGATCAGTGCGCCGTTGCGCATATTGATTTCATTGGCGGATGCCGATTTGCTCAGCAGAGCCTGCCAGACGCCGGACAGCTGCGGATGCAGTACGGCCGCTTGTTCGGTGCCGGTATGGCCAGCGGGCAAACCGATTTCGGCAAGCAAGGAGTCGCGGACCTGGCTCAGATCCACCAGCTTGCGGGCAATGTCCCCCTTGCGTTCCGTGATTTCCTGCAGCGTGCCGACGCTTCCCAAGCCCACCAGCACCTCGGTCTCTTCTTCCAGGATGGAAGAGAACTCGGTGATCAGGGCGTCTTCCTGACGCATGCAGGATTGCAGGGAATCGACAGTGCTCATGGTCATGCTGCTCGGATCGGAATGTTGCGGGGTTACTTCAGCAGGTCGCGGGCGCTGGCGATCAGGCTGTCGGCGATGCGGCCGGTGTCGATCTTGAGCTGACCCGAGGCGATTGCCGCACGAATGGCGGCAACACGTTCGACGTTGATGTCATTGGAGCCGTCCTGCAGCGCGAGCATCTTGCGTGATGCCGAGCTCAGCGCCACCTGCGAGCTGCTGGAGCCGCTGGCGCTGCCGGCGCCATAAGCCTGAGCAACCGCGGCGTCAGCGCGAGGCGCTACGGCGTCGGCCGATAGGGGGCGGTTGGTGGTGGAATTGATCTTCAAGATTATCTCCGCAGGGCGTCCTGGGTCGGTTGTGCGACGGATTCGCCTACTTATGCCTCTGTAACGACAGGTCCGGTCGGAACTTTAGGGGAGAGCGGCGCAAGGGTGCAATACGACATGTAACAGCGGTTACAGCTGTATTTCCACGAGGCTGGCATTACGCACCACGCCGCTGACGACCTGACCGCCCGCCGTCCGCACTTGTACGGTGGCGCCGGGCGCCGCATTCTCGAGCGCCTGGCCTTCGCTGCTGACCACGAAGCCATTGCCACGCGCATTGATGCGGACATTGGCGCCGCGCACGACGGATTGCGCATTGCGCAGCGAGGATCCCCTTACCGGTTGTCCCGCATTGATTCTGTGTGCCGCCGTCATGCCGACCACCATTTGCGGATCGGTTACCGCGCCTGGAGGCAAGGCGACCAGGTCGCCGTCACGAGGCGTCAGATCATCAGGCGTCAGGGCCTGGCCAGCGGCGATCATGCGAGTCGCGACGTAGTAGTAGCCCGGCACGCTCACGGTCGCCTGTACGTAGGTCGTCCAGGGTTTGGGGGCGTTGCATCGCACGCCCACCGTCATGCGCGAGCGCAGTTTCATGCCTGAGGGCATAAATGGGGACATGGCGTCGCAAGGTGCCAGGTGCTCGACCCGGGGCGGGTCGATGGCGATCGACGGCTGTCCGGGCAAGCCGGTCAACTGGTCGAGCAGGTAAGTCTGCGCGGCCAGGGCGATTGCCTCTGGAGCTTGGGTGGCAGCTTCCTGCCCCTGTGCGGCAGCCAGGGGCAGCAACAGGGCTGTCAGGCAAGCTGCGCGCGCACGGAGTCGTCTAGCGGAGATTTTCATGATGGGTGAATTGTAGGAGTCTGCTCCATTCGGCAATACGTGAATTGGATGAGAAATAACGGGTTATTTGGCTGATTGTGTTTAGCCCCCGGCCCCTATCATGCCGTCATCCAATGGGATAACGGTCTGTCCGGCGTCCCTTGCTTTCCGAATTGCAACGCACCAAGGCGCCACGATGCTAGACAGGCTTAACGAAGATTTCCGGTTCTTCCAGCAGTCCCTGGGACTGCGCGCGCAACGCCAGGAAGTGCTGTCGTCGAACATCGCCAACGCCGACACCCCCAACTACAAGGCGCGAGACTTCGATTTCAAGACGGCCATGGCTACCGCCATGGAAGGCAGCAAGCGCCTGCCCGATACCTCGCTCACCTTAACCTCCACCCGCCACATCCCGGCCAAGGCCGTGTCGCAGGGACCGACGGAGCTCCTCTACCGCCTGCCGTACCAGCCCAGCCTGGACGGCAACACGGTGGATATGGATATCGAGCGCGTGCAATTCGCGGATAACACCCTGCATTACCAAAGCACGATGCAGATGCTGTCTGGCCGCATCCGGACCATGATGGCCGCAATTCAGGACTGATTTTCTAAACGGAGCGGCAGGCAATGTCCTTGTTGAGCATTTTTGATATCGCCGGTTCGGCGCTCAGCGCGCAATCGCAGCGCATGAACGTGGCGGCCAGCAACATGGCCAACGCCGACAGCGTGGTCGGCCCCGACGGCCAGCCCTATCGCGCCCGCCAGGTCGTGTTCCAGGTGAATCCGCCGGTCGGACAGGCCCCCGGCCAGGAGATCGGTGGTGTGCGCGTGGCTGGCGTGATTGAAGACCAATCGCCTTTGAAGCAGGTCTACGACCCGCAGCACCCGCTGGCCGATGCCCAGGGCTACGTCAGCATGCCCAACGTCGATCCCGTCGCCGAAACGGTGAACATGATCGCGGCGTCGCGTTCATACCAGGCGAATGTCGAAGTGCTCAACACCGCCAAGGCGTTGATGCAAAAGACGCTGACCATCGGCCAGTCCTAATTTCCCGAGCTCGTGAATCCATGACCACTATCGATCAATCGACCAGCAAGACTGGCCTGGGCCTGGCCCAGACCGGCGCAAACAGCAGCAGCACGGCGCAAGGCCTTCAGGACCAGTTCCTGAAACTGCTGGTGACTCAGCTACAGAACCAGGATCCCCTGAACCCGATGCAGAACGCCGAGCTGACCTCGCAGCTGGCGCAGATCTCCACGGTCGAAGGCATCACCAACCTGAAGAACACGATGCTCGCCATCAGCGGGCAGATCGATGTGTCCCAGTCGATGAACGCCGTCTCCATGATTGGCAAGGGTGTCCTCATTCCGGGTTCGAAGATCAAGGTCGGGGTGGACGCCGACGATCCCGCGGCGCGCGTGGTCACTCCCTACGGCCTGGATCTGCAGGGCGATGCGCAGAAGGTCCAGATCCGCATTTCCGACGCAAACGGCGCGGTTGTGCGCACGATTGAAACGGTGGATCAGAAGACGGGCGTTTACACGCTGGATTGGGACGGCAAGAACGACAACGGAGTCGCGCTGGAGCCGGGCGCCTACACCGTCTCGGTCCTGGCCACCGACGCCGATGGCAAGAAGGTGAACGCGGAAGTATTGAGCTACGGCATGGTCAAGAGCGTGGCCTACTCGACCGACGGCCTGCGACTGGATCTGGGCCTGGAAGGCCAGACCAGCATGCTGGACGTGCGCAAGGTGATCGGCGCCTGAGGCAGGCGTACGCAATGTATCGGTGCCGGCGCAGGCGCGGCGGCTTCCCTAGTTAAAGATTAGCGAGAAAAAACATGGGTTTCGGACAAGGATTGAGCGGCTTGAATGCCGCGGCGCAGAACCTCGACGTCATCGGCAACAACATCGCCAACTCCGGCACCGTCGGCTTCAAGTCGTCGACCGCTTCGTTCGCCGACGTCTACGCCAGCTCGCGCGTGGGCCTGGGCGTGAAAGTGGCCGCCATCAGCCAGCGTTTCTCCGTGGGTACGGTGAATGGTGGAGGCGGCGAATACGACATCGCGATCGACGGCGCCAAGGGCATGTTCCGCGTCACTGACCAGAGCGGCGCCGTGATGTACACCCGTAATGGCGAGTTCCTGGTCGACAAGAACAATTTCATCGTCAACGCGCAGGGCTATCGCCTGACGGGCTATCCGGCCGGCGCCGTCGGCGCGAATCCGGTCGAGCTTCAGCTGCCCATGGCTAACGTGGCGCCCCAGGCGACGTCGTCGGGTACCACCGTGGCCAACCTGGACGCCAATGCCAAGGTCGTGTATGCGGTCGATACGGAGACCTCGCCGATGCAGCCGGGCTCCGTGACGCTGGGCGGAACCGCCTATACCTTTACCAAGACCCCCGCGGGTGCGCTGGTCTGGGCGCCCGGCAATCCTCCGGCAGCAACCTACGGCACCGCGCCCAATACTGTCACTATCGATGGCACCGGTCAGATCCCGACCGGAGGCGGGTCCCTGAACAACATTCCCGGCTTCGCCGATTACACCGCGGCCGTGGTGGAAGTGGGCAAGCCTTTCGATCCCAAGCTGAGCTCGACCTACACCAATGCGTCGCCCATGACCGTGTTCGATTCCTTGGGTAATTCGCACCAGGTCATGCAGTATTTTGTAAAGCGTCCGGCTGATGCCGCGGGCAATAGCGTCTATGACGTGTATTACACGATGGATGGCGCAGCGATGGCGCCGACCTCGGAGGCGGGCGGCGTGTGGGGTAACCCGCAGCAATTCACCTTCAACAAGGCCGGTGTGATGACCAGCGCGCCCGTGGTGAACCTGTCGTTCGCGGCGCCGGGTGGCGGTACCACGCCTGCCGATCCCATCAACATCGCGATGAACTACACCGGCACTACGCAGTACGGTAGCGCATACAAGTTGGTGGCAAAGCCCGACGGCTATAGCTCTGGCGAGTTCAGCGGCATCAATATTGGCGGTGACGGCAGCCTGGTGGCCAGCTATACCAATGGCCAGACCCAGGTCGTGGGCACCATCGTGTTGGCGGACTTCTCCAACCTGCAGGGCCTGCAGCCCGTGGGCAACAACGCCTGGACCGAAACCTCGGCCTCGGGCCAGCCCATCCTGGGGCAGCCGGGCAGCAACGGCATGTCGAAGGTCGTGGGCCAGGCGACGGAGGCGTCCAACGTCGATATGAGCAAGGAGCTGGTGAATATGATCATCGCCCAGCGCACCTATCAGGCCAATTCGCAGACCATCAAGACCCAGGACGAAATCATGCAAGTCCTGATGAACCTGAAATAGGGGTGAATCCACCCCCGAAGCGCCCTTGGCGCTTCCACCTCGAGGGGGCGCGCTGGCGGACCGGCGAAGCCGGATCCGCGGCGCCTCGCTCCTGTGGGAGCGTTGGCTTGGGTGCATTTGGAGCATGTTCGACGACGATGGCGACTGGATAGGAAATGGATCGGATTATCTACACCGCGATGAACGGCGCGGCACGCATCACGGAGCATCAGGCTGCGTTGAGCAACAACATGGCCAACGTGAACACGCCGGGCTTTCGCGAGCAGATCGCGTTGTACCGCTCGGTACCGGTCACGGACGGAGTGAGCCTGCCCACGCGTGTTTCGACGGTGGCGTCCACGCCTCGCAACAGTTTCCAGATGGGCAATATGCAGACCACGGGCCGGGATCTGGACGTGGCGCTGTCCAGCGAACGCGGCTGGATCGCCGTTCAGACTCCGCAAGGCGAGGCATACACACGGGCGGGCAGCCTGCAGGTCGGGATCAATGGCCTGCTGCAGACGTCGCTGGGGCAGCCGGTGCTGTCGGATCAAGGCGGTCCCATCGATGTGCCGGATCAGGCCGCGCTGACGATCACGTCGGATGGCACCATTACCGCCATCGGTGCCGGGGATGCGCCGAACAACATCCTGAACCTGGGCCGGATCAAGCTGGCCAGCCCGCCCAACGAGCAACTGGTGCATGGCGACGACGGTGTGTTCCGCCTGGCCCCGGTCAATGGCCAGCCGGCGCCTCCGGCCCCTGCTGACCCCGGCCTGCGGCTGTTGTCGGGTGTGTTGGAGGGCAGTAATACCAATCCCATGGCGGCGATGGTCGGCATGATCGCCAACGCGCGCCGCTTCGAGCAGCAAATGCAGGTGATCCAGCAGTCGGACCGCAATGCCGAACGCGCCAACGGCATCCTGTCGGTAAGCGCCTGATACGGCAACTGAACCTAGATCAATTTTTCGCGCGCGGCCGGGCCGCGCCACCAGGAGTATTTCATCATGATGCGTTCGCTGTGGATCGCCAAGACGGGTCTGGAGGGGCAGCAAACCTCCATGGACGTGATTTCGAACAACTTGGCCAACGTTTCCACCAACGGCTTCAAGCGTGGCCGGGCCGTGTTCCAGGACCTGATGTATCAGACGCTGCGCCAACCTGGCGCGCAGGTGGGTGATGCCACCCAACTGCCGTCCGGCCTGCAACTTGGTACCGGTGCACGTGTTGCCGCGACCGAACGTATCCACACCACGGGCAACCTGAACAACACCGGCAGCGAGATGGACATCGCCATCAACGGCCGCGGTTTCCTGCAGGTCGAGCTGCCGGATGGTACCCAGGCATACACGCGCGATGGCGCGTTGCAGCGCGACCAGAACGGCCAGTTGACGACGGTCAGCGGCTACGTGATCCAGCCGCCCATGAACATCCCCGACAACGCGCTGACCATCACGATCGGCAAGGACGGCATGGTCTCGGTGACGCAGCCGGGCGCCGCCGGCATTAACGTGCAGATCGGCCAATTGCAGATCGCCACGTTCATCAACCCGACGGGCCTGCAGAGCGTAGGCGAAAACCTGTATCTGGAAACCGACGCTTCCGGTCCTGCGAACCTGCTCCAGCCGGGCGTGGACGGCGCGGGCTCCATCATGCAGAACTATGTGGAAACCTCCAACGTCAACGTCGCGGAAGAGCTGGTCAACATGATCACCACTCAACGCGCGTACGAAATGAACAGCAAGGCCGTCAAGACTTCGGACGAAATGCTGGCCCGCCTGACCCAACTGTGATGTCCATGTCTGTCCTGCGCCTGGTATCGAGTACGGCACTGGCTTTGCTGGTGGCCGGTTGCGCCATGATCCCGCCCGAGCCCATCGTGACCGGGCCGACCACGGCTGCGCCGCCGCCTCCGCCCACGCCCATGGCGCAGCCCACGGGCTCAATCTATCAGCCGACCACCTACGGCAACTATCCGTTGTTCGAGGACCGCCGTCCGCGCAACGTGGGAGACATCGTCACCATCGTCCTGAACGAGAAGACGAACGCCTCGAAGAACGTCGCAACGAACACCAATCGCAGCGGCAGCGCCAGTCTGGGCATCGCTGCGGCGCCGTCCTTCATGGACAGCTGGGCCAACGCCAACCTGAACACCGACGCCAAAGGCGGCAATGTGTCCCAGGGCAAGGGCGACAGCACCGCAAACAACGCCTTCACTGGCACCATCACCACCACGGTGGTAGGGGTGATGTCCAACGGCAATCTGCAGGTCGCGGGCGAAAAGCAGATAGCCATCAACCGAGGCAGCGAGTTCGTGCGCTTTTCCGGGGTGGTGGATCCGCGCTCGATCACCGGCACGAATACCGTGTCGTCGACGCAGGTGGCCGACGCGCGCATCGAATACCGCAGCAAAGGCGTCATGGACGAAGTCCAGACCATGGGCTGGCTGCAACGCTTCTTCCTGATCGCTTCGCCCTTCTGAAATGAAACACTCCGCTTTCCTCTTTCGTATGTTGGCACGCGTCTGCGTCGCCGCCAGCCTGCTGGGCGCCGCCGGGGCTGCTCAGGCCGAGCGGCTCAAGGACCTGGCCTCGATCCAGGGCGTGCGGGGCAACCAACTGATCGGCTATGGGCTGGTCGTGGGCCTGGACGGCAGCGGCGACCAAGTGCGCCAGACGCCGTTCACGCAGCAAAGCTTGACCAATATGCTGTCGCAGCTGGGTATCACGGTGCCCGCGGGCAGCAATATGCAGCTGAAGAACGTGGCGGCCGTCATGGTCACCACCACCTTGCCGGCATTCGCTCGCCCGGGCCAGACGCTGGACGTGGTCGTGTCTTCCATGGGCAACGCCAAGAGCCTGCGCGGCGGCACGCTGCTGATGACGCCGCTCAAGGGGGCCGACAGCCAGGTGTACGCCATCGCCCAGGGCAATATCCTGGTGGGCGGTGCAGGCGCTTCGGCCGGCGGTTCCAGTGTGCAGATCAACCAGTTGAACGGCGGTCGCATCAGTGCGGGCGCCATCGTGGAGCGCGGTGTGCCCACGACGTTCTCGCGCGATGGCTACATTTATGTGGAACTGAACAACACGGATTTCGGCACCGCGCAGAATGTCGTCGCGGCGCTGAATCGCAAGTTTGGCCAAGGCACCGCGACCGCGTTGGACGGCCGGGTGGTGCAGGTGCGCACGCCCATGGAACAGGCCTCGCAGGCGCGCTTCCTGTCGCAAGTGGAAGACCTGCAGGTGGCGCGTGCGCCCACGGTGGCCAAGGTCATCATCAATGCGCGCACCGGTTCGGTGGTCATGAATCGCACGGTCATGATCGAAGAAGCGGCCGTGGCGCACGGCAACCTTTCGGTCATCATCAACCGCCAGAACCAGGTGTCGCAGCCTGACACGCCTTTCACGGAAGGGCAGACGGTGGTGGTGCCCAATACCCAGATCGAGGTGCGTCAGGATAACGGGTCCTTGCAGCGGGTGAGTACCAGCGCCAATCTCGCCGATGTGGTCAAGGGCCTGAACGCCCTGGGCGCGACGCCGCAGGATCTATTGGCGATCCTCCAGGCCATGAAGACCGCCGGCGCGCTGCGCGCCGAATTGGAAATCATCTGACGGCCATGGCGTACACCAACGATGCGGCGCGGGGCGCCAGCCGCCAGGATTCGGTCTTTGACATGGGTCGCCTGTCGGACCTGAAACGCGACGTCAAGAAGGACCCCGAAGGTACCGAGCAGCAGAAGCAGGTGGCCAAGCAGTTCGAGGCCCTGTTCCTGCAGATGATGGTCAAGCGCATGCGCGAGGCCACGCCCAAAGAAGGGCTGTTCGATTCGCAGCAGACGCAGATGCTGCAATCCATGGCGGACGAGCAACTTGCGCTGCATCTTGCATCGCCTGGCATTGGGCTGTCCGGCGCCATTTTGGCGCAGATGCAGCAAGGCAAGCCGGGCGATCTCGGGGCAGACACGGTCAAGCGTCTGGGCGAGGGCGCGGATCTTGATTTCCGTTCGGCCGGCTCGCGTGAAGTCTCTGCATTGTTGAACGTGATGCGCAATAACAGCGCCCAAAGCCGGGCTTTGGCCGCGGCGGAAGGCGCACCGGATCATGTCGTCGCGTTCGTATCCAAGATGTCGCGCGCTGCCAATCTGGCATCGCAACAAAGCGGCGTGCCCGCGCGCCTGATCATGGGCCAGGCGGCATTGGAATCGGGTTGGGGCAAACGCGAGATCAAACATGAGGACGGCAGCACCAGCTACAACCTGTTCGGCATCAAGGCTGGGGCCAGCTGGAAGGGCAGGGTCGTCAACGTCCTTACCACCGAGTACGAGGACGGTGTCGCGAAAAAGGTGACGCAACCGTTCCGGGCCTATGCATCCTATGAGGAATCCTTCGCCGACTATGCGCGCCTGATCGGCAACAGCCCGCGCTACGAAGCTGTCACGCAAGCCCGCAACGAGATCGAGGCGGCGCGCAGGATCCAGGACGCCGGCTATGCGACGGACCCCAAGTATGCGCAGAAACTGATCGGCGTCATGAGCCAATTGCGCGGGGCGGCGTCCAACGTGGAAATTTCTCGCCAGATGTTGGAAGGACTCTAAATTCGGACTATCTCCTGCCGTTAATGGAGTATCCAGGTATATCAGTTGCGGTTAAATACGGGGCATTGTCAGCATGAATATGTATAAATTGGCGCTGGGCGGGCTGAACGCCGCTCAGGCAGGGCTGGCCACCACCAGCCACAATATCAACAATGCCACCACGGTCGGTTACAACCGCCAGCGCGTCATGGTTTCCACGGCTGGCGCTCAGGCTACCAGCAACGGCTACATTGGTCGTGGCGTGCAGGTCGACACGGTCGTGCGCAGCTACGACAGTTTCCTGTACAAGCAACTGGTCGGTGCGCAAGGCAGCGGCGCTCAACTCCAGACGCAGTACGACCAGGTTTCGGCGATCAACAACCTGTTCGCGGATCGCACGGTGGGCATTGCCCCGGGCCTGACCAACTTCTTCACCAGCATGAATGCGGTGGCTAGCAAACCCGCCGACCCCGCAGCGCGCCAGGATCTGCTGGGCAAGGCCAACAGCCTTGCTACCCAGATTCGCTCCGCCTACACGGAAATGCAGAATCAGCGCATTGGCCTGAACACGCAGATCACCACGACGGTTGAGCAGGTCAACAGCTACCTGTCCCGGATCGACGACCTGAATCAGCAGATCTCGCTGGCAACGGGCAAGGCGGGTGGCAGCCCCCCGAACGATTTGCTTGATCAGCGCGACCAGGCGGTCATGGAGCTGAACCAGCTGGTAGGCATCACCACCTACGAGCAGGGCGACAAGATCAATATTTCGCTCGCCAACGGCGGCCAGGCGCTGCTGTCGGGCAATACCATCTATCCGCTGCAGGCAGTTGCGTCCGCCAAGGATGCTGGCCGCACGGCCATTGCCTATACGCTGCCCGCGGGTTCGGGCAAGACGGTCGCGGTGGAATTGAATGACGCGGAAGTCACTGGAGGTTCGCTAGGTGGCCTGTTGCAGTTCCGCTCCTCGTCGCTGGACGTGATGCAAAGCCAATTGGGCCAGATGGCCGTCGGTCTGGCGCTGTCTTTCAACGAGCAGCACAAGCAAGGCCTGGACCAGAACGGCAATCCGGGCACCGATTTCTTCGGCATCGGGTCGCCTCAAGGCGTGCCCAATGCCCAGAACAAGAGCAACGCGACGCTCACAGGCGAGTTCACGAACCTGAACAATATCAATGCCAAAGAATACGAAGTCTCGTTCGATGGCACGAACTACCGCGTGCTGCGCATGCCCGAAGGTTCTCAGGTCTACAACGGTCCGGCCACCGGGACGCCGGGTACCCTGAATCTTGATAGCGAAATGGGCGTGACCCTGACCATCAGCGCGCCGCCCCAGGCCGGCGATAAGTGGTCGCTGGCGCCCACACGTGATGCCGCGCGCGACCTGACCGTGTTGATCAGTGATCCATACAAGGTTGCGGCGGCCGATTTGGAAGGCGGAGACGCCAACGGCAAGAACGCGCTCAAGCTGGCGCAGCTGCAGAACAGCAAGGTGCTGGGCAACGGCACGATGAGCGTGAACGACATGTTCGGGCAGGTAGTAAATACGGTAGGCGTTCAGACGCAGCAACTCAAGTCCGCGGCCACCGCGCAGGCCAATCTGATCACGCAGAAGCTGGCAGCCCAGCAGGCCGTTTCGGGCGTCAATCTGAACGAAGAGTACGTCAGCTTGTCGCTGTACCAAGAACAGTACCAGGCCAGCGCCCGCATCATTGATGTGGCCAGCACCATGTTCGACACGCTGCTGGGCCTGCGCGGCTGATCGGATTATTGAATCGTGACCAATAAAGAAAATATCGGAGCTTCACCATGCGCCTGAGCACCTCGATGATGTACTCGAACGGCCTGAAAGGCGTTCTCTCTCAGGAATCCGACATGAACCGCCTGGTCGAACAGGTCGGCAGCGGGCGCAAGAACCTAAGCCCGGCGGATGATCCTTTAGCGGCGGCGCTTGCCATCGGAGTGGCGCAAACGCAGAGCATGAATTCCACGTATGGCATGAACCGTCAAACTGCCAATACGAATTTGGGCCAGGAAAGCAATACGCTCACCGCGGTGACGAATGCCTTGCAGGAAGCGCGCACGCGCATCATCCAAGCTGGCAGCACCTTGTCGGATAGCGACCGCCGCACGTTATCAACGGCGTTAAAGAGTACTCGCGACGCTCTGTTGGGCTTGGCGAATACGACTGACGGCAACGGCCAGTATTTGTTTTCAGGTAATGATGGCAGCATGATGCCATATTCCAAGAACGCGGCTGGCCAGATTACTTACAGCGGTTCGGTCGGTGAACGCACTATTCAGGTCGATCAAAGCCGGCAGATGTCCACAAGCGATCTGGGGGTGGACATTTTTGGACGTGCCAATCCGGGCTCGCAAGCGTATGTCGCATCCGCGTCCAACATGAATACTGGCTCGGCGGAGTTCGGCGCTGTTTCGGTGACCCCGGGAACAGGTGGTGCCGGAAAGACGTTCGAAGTGAAGTACGAGGCCGATGCTGTGACGGGAGCTATGGGCTACCGAGTCACGACGACGAATCCTGACGGGAGCAGCACAGTCGTTCCGCCACCGCCGCAGGCCGCCACGCTTTATGCCGATGGGGCGGTGATTGATTTCGGCGGGGTTTCGGTAGCGGTTAAGGGCATTCCTAATGCAGGGGACTCGATCACGGTCGAGAGCGTACAGTCGGCCAACATGGACGTGTTCGCTACGCTGGACAGCATTATTTCCGCACTGGATGCGCCCAATGATGGCGACCCTGTGGCGATGGCAAGGCTGAACAACGCGTTGGCCACCGCGAACAAAAAGTTCGCCAACAACTACGACAACGTGCTCACGGTGCAGGCGTCGGTTGGTGCTCGCATGAACGAATTGGACGCGCTGGACGCGACCGGCACACAAAAGGGTTTGTCCTATGCTAAGTCGCTGTCTGACCTGGAAGATTTGGACTACTTCCAGGGCGCCAGCCAGCTTGCGCTGCGCCAGGTTGCGTTGCAAGCGGCTTCGGCAGCTTTCATGACCATTCAGGGATCGAGTCTTTTCAGCCGTAAGTAGTCGTTCGGTAAGTTCAAAAACGCGCCATTGGGTGCGGATAGTTGCACCGTTGCGGACGCTGCTGGCCAGGAGCCGGGGCGTCCGTGTGTGCGTGCAGGGTAGGAAATAGTCGTTTCATATCGCTTAACGTTCAGGTATTCCATGCTTGTCAACTTGAAAGTCCGCACCTGTCTAGTCTTGGTGTTGCTGCTCTTTACGGGCGCCATGTTCATATCCAATGGTGTTGCATGGATGGGGCTGAACTCGAGCAATGAAAAGCTGGAACGGGTCAACGATGCCTACTCCACGCAAGCATCGCAGTTGAACCGCGCCTATATCCTGTTCCTGCGTGGCCGCTTGCTATTGGCGACGTCCCTGATGGACCTACAGCAAGGAAAGACCGAACAGGCGACCTCGCAGGCCAAACGCGCTGAAGGCTTGATGCAGGAAGGCGCCAAGGCCCTGGACGCATACCGCAAAGCTCCGCGTCTGGAAGGGTCCGAGGCGTTGAACCAAAGGCTGGAAGGCGCCTACAAACAGTTCGACGACGTAGTCAGGCGTCAGGCAGCGGCCTTGTCGACCATGGCCGTGCAGGAATACCTGGATCTGAACGATGCTGGCAGCGCTGCAAATACGGCGCTGCGTGAGGCCGTAGGCGGCGTGCTCGCGCACATAGATTCCAGCACTGACGAACTGGTCGTGCAGGCCGAAGCGGCCCACGGCGTTTCACGCACCGTCACCATCGTGATGCTGGCGATCACCCTGGCCCTGGCGCTCGGGTGCTGGCTTTTCATCAGCCGGACCGTGCTGCGGCCGCTGCGTGAAGCGGGGGATCACTTTGAGAAAATTGCCGGTGGCGATTTCACCGGTCGCATCGAGGTACGTAGCACCAACGAAATCGGTCAATTGTTTGGCGCGATCAAACGCATGCAGGAAAGCCTGACTCGCACTGTGGCGCTGGTGCGCCGTGGCGTGGACGAGATCAATGTGGGCTCGCGCGAGATATCCGCAGGCAACACCGATTTGTCCAGCCGCACCGAGCAGCAGGCTGCTTCGTTGGAAGAAACCGCGGCGTCGATGGAGCAGTTGGCCTCGACGGTGAAGCAGAATGCCGACAACGCCCGCCAGGCCAACCAGTTGGCGGCCAGCGCGTCGGATGTGGCCGAGCGCGGTGGTTCGGCGGTGTCGGAAGTGGTGAGCACCATGCAGGAAATATCTGCCAGCTCGCGCAAGATTTCCGAGATCGTGTCGGTCATCGATGGCATTGCCTTCCAGACCAACATCCTGGCGCTCAATGCCGCGGTGGAAGCGGCGCGCGCGGGCGAGCAGGGCAAGGGCTTTGCAGTGGTGGCGGGCGAGGTCCGTTCGCTGGCGCAGCGCAGCGCCCAGGCGGCCAAGGAAATCAAGGGGCTGATCGAGGACTCCGTCACCAAGGTAGGCGCGGGTTCACAGCAGGTGGAACGCGCCGGGTCGACCATGCAGGAGATCGTGGCATCGGTGAAGCGCGTGACGGACATCATGGGCGAGATTTCGGCCGCGTCCGAGGAGCAGTCCAGCGGCATCGACCAGGTCAACCGTGCCGTGTCCCAGATGGACGAGGTAACCCAGCAGAACGCGGCGCTCGTGGAAGAAGCAGCTGCCGCAGCCGGTTCCCTGCAGGAGCAGGCGCAACGCCTGGCGGAGGCTGTCTCCGTATTCAAGATCAATGCGGGCGAAGTCATCGAGGTTTCGGCGCAGCAACTGGCGGCTCAACGCAGCGCACCGCGTATGCCGGCCCCGTCTGCCACGGCGGCTGGCCAAGCGTCAGCCGAAGCCGCGAAGCCGGAATCGCCGAAGCCGGCGGAATCCGTTGCACAGGCAGCGCCGGCGCCACGCCTGACGCAAGTTGCCCGACCCAAACCCGCGGCGGCAGCGGCGACCACGGTTCGTCCGCTACGCCGGCCGGCCAGCCGACCCGCTCGCGCCACGGACGCCGCACCTGCGGCACCGCCGGCGAGCCGACGGCCACCGCCGTCGGACGACGATTGGGAGTCTTTCTGACGGCGTGATCCGTCAGCGCAGCACAGCAGTAAAGCTACCCCTATTTACGGCTTGGCCACATGAATGCCGCCAGGACGACTACCGGAAAAAATAGAAATGTTTAGCAATCTGAAGGTGCGCACGGGCTTGATGCTCGCTCAGTTGGCTGTGGCGCTGGCGGCGCTTGTCGCCATCGTCCTCGGGTGGAACAGCATGCGGTCCAATGCCGAGGCGATCAACGCTTTGGACACTCTGAGCGTCCAGCAGGCCACCCTGATCAAGGACGCGTATACGCAGATGCTGCGCGCCACCATACGCGCTGACATTGCCGCTGCGCAACGCGCCACTGGTGACGCCAGCGGCGCCAGCGAGAACACGCGCACGGTGCAGCAACTGGTTGCCGACGCCAAGAAGAAGATGGAAACCTTCAAGGCCATTCCGAAGACCACGGCGCTGGGCAAGACCACGGAAGGCGACCTTATTTCGTCTTTCAACGGCTTTGCCGATGCGCTGCAAGCCATGATGTCCGCGCTGGACAAGGGCGATTCGGCTGCCTACCTGGACCTGAAGAACACGCGGGCCGGTGCCGCAAGCGGTGCATTTTCCAAACAACTGACCGAGTTCGCACAGGGTATTACCTCTTATAGCGAAGAGATGGTGTCGTCTGCCCGCTCGCAGGCGGCCACAATGGCGGTCGTGTATGCCGTGCTGGCGGTGGTGATCGTCGCGGTGTGGCTGGCAGCGTTCCTGTTCATGAATCGCGTGGTCCTGCGTCCCTTGCGCGCGGTCAGCGAGAGTTTCGACAAGATTGCCGGCGGCGACCTGACCGTCCGTGTCGAGGTGAGCTCCACCAACGAAATCGGCACGCTGATGGCGGCGGTCAAACGCATGCAGGAAAGCCTGACGCGCACCGTATCGGCGGTGCGTCGCGGCGTGGACGAAATCAACGTGGGCTCGCGCGAGATCTCTGCGGGCAACACGGATTTGTCCAGCCGCACGGAAGAGCAAGCGGCTTCGCTGGAAGAGACGGCGGCATCGATGGAGCAGTTGGCCTCGACGGTGAAGCAGAATGCCGACAACGCCCGCCAAGCCAATCAATTGGCGGCCAGCGCGTCGGACGTGGCCGAGCGTGGCGGTTCGGCAGTGTCCGAAGTGGTCGATACGATGCAGGAGATATCGGCCAGCTCGCGCAAGATTTCCGAGATTGTCTCGGTCATCGATGGCATTGCGTTCCAGACCAACATCCTCGCGCTGAATGCCGCGGTGGAAGCGGCGCGCGCGGGTGAGCAGGGCAAGGGCTTTGCGGTCGTGGCGGGCGAAGTTCGCTCGCTGGCGCAGCGCAGCGCGCAGGCGGCCAAGGAAATCAAGGGCCTGATCGAGGACTCCGTTGCCAAGGTCGGGGCGGGCTCGCAGCAGGTCGAGCGTGCCGGGGCCACCATGCAGGAGATCGTGGCATCGGTGAAGCGCGTGACGGACATCATGGGCGAGATTTCGGCTGCGTCCGAGGAGCAGTCCAGCGGCATCGATCAGGTCAACCGCGCCGTGTCGCAGATGGACGAGGTAACACAGCAGAACGCAGCGCTGGTGGAAGAGGCGGCTGCCGCTGCAGGTTCCCTGCAGGAACAGGCGGAACGCCTGGCCGAAGCGGTGGCGGTGTTCAAGATCAACGCGGGCGAAGTGATCGAAGTCCCCGCACATCAACTTGCTGGCCGGCGCCCCGCGCCGCGCGTGGCCGCTCCGATGGCTCCGGCGACGCCTGCCGCGCAGCCGGAAGCGCCCTCTGCGGATGCAAAGGCCGCGCCCGCCGTACGTTTGACGCACTCCACGCGCGCCAAGCCGGCATCGGCCGAAGGCGCGACGGCCGCAAGGCCGCTGCGCCGTCCCGCGATGCGTGCCGTGGCCACGCCGGAGATCAAGCCTGCCGCGGCATCCAGCCGCAGGGCTGCGCCCTCGGATGACGATTGGGAATCTTTCTGACACCGGCCTGGCCGGTAAATGGGTAGGGTATGCGAGGTTATATACATCTTCTGGCTGCGGCCGCGATTGCGGTGCTTTTGGCCGCCTGCGCGGCGGCGGGGCACAACTTCGACCCGGACAAGCTGTCGACGCTGACTCCGGGGCAGACGACGCTGGAAGAGGCTTCGCGCGCGCTCACCGCGCCGCCCGACAAACTCTATAAGCAGACCGACGGCACGACCCTCGCGCTCTGGGCCTACAAAATCACATTCGTCGCCGACGGCTTGTACAGCCGCAAGGAAGCGCTGTTGCAGTTCGGCCAGGACGGCCGTCTGCTGCGCCTCGTCGATAGCACCAATATCTTGCTGGAACCCTGGGAACGCCAGAAGCTGCTGGGACCCGCGCCTGCTCCTGACATGCGTCAGGAGTGGGTGCCGCCCGCAGCGGCGCCCGAGGTGCAGACCATCTACATTCCGGGTCCGGGTGAACCGACCGGGTTGCAGCCTCAGGGCAAGTAAGGCCCTGTAGTCCAGCGGGGAGCATCGCGGCGCGCGCCGCGATGTACGTCGCCCGGAGTGCATGCTCTGTGTAACAAGGCATGTCCACCGGGTGGTTTTTCATTTGGTCAAAGTAGTTCCTGAGGGATGGGGAAATAATATGGAAGCGAGTCTCGAATCCGGTGCGAAATCCGGCAAGGTCGGCAAGAAGAAGGCCGCGCGCGCGCCCAAGGTAAAGCGCAAGCTGCGGTTGCGCGATGCCCGCGTCGGCACGATGCTGCTGTGGGTCATGGCGTTTTTTGCGGTATTGATCGCGGCGGTTGGCGGCCTGGCCGCATATTTCCTGCAGAGCAATTATGAGTCGATCCGCGAGGTCAATGCGCTGACCGAGCGTTCCAAGCAGGTCGAGGTGATCAATAGCGACATGCTGCGCGCGCGCGTTGCGTTGATGGTTGCGGCGCGCCACCTGCAGGAATCCGGCTGGGGCAGCGGGGAGAACTCGGCCCGGGATGCGGCCGCGGCACTGAAAGGGGCAACCGACCTGCTGACCGGGGTGCGTAGCCGCTTCGCCGATTTCCAGAAGAACATGCTGCAGGACGACACGGGTCGCCAGCTGTCGATGAACCTGGTGCGCCGCTATCGCTCTTACATCGATGATGGCGTGGATACCATGGTCGAGGCGTTGCGCAGCGAAGACTATTCCACCTTCTACATGGTGAACAACGAGTACGGCACGCCGCGAAGCGCCGCATTCATCGAAGCGATTAGTGAGTTCGGCAAGTACATCGGCGATCAACAGCAAGCCACGATTGACGAAGCTGAAGCCAATTTCAACCTCGCCATGGTGGCGGTGGGCGTCGCTGTCGGCCTGGCGGTGCTGTTGATGATTCTTGCCCGTCTGGTGTTTGGTCGTCTGGTGGTGCGCCCCTTGGTAGAGGCTGGCCAGCATTTCGACAAGATTGCCGCCGGAGACCTGACCAGCCGCGTTGAAGTGCGTTCGCACAACGAAATCGGTCAGCTCTTTGCCGCTCTCAAGCGCATGCAGGAGAGCCTGACGCGCACCGTATCGGCGGTGCGTCGCGGCGTGGACGAGATCACCGTCGGTTCGAGCGAGATTTCCGCAGGCAATACGGACCTGTCCAGCCGTACCGAAGAGCAGGCCGCCTCGTTGGAAGAAACCGCGGCGTCGATGGAAGAGCTGGCTTCCACGGTGAAGCAGAATGCCGACAATGCCCGCCAGGCCAATCAACTGGCCGCAAGCGCTTCGGACGTGGCGGAGCGTGGCGGCTCGGCAGTGTCGGAAGTGGTAAGCACGATGCAAGGCATTTCCGCCAGCTCGCGCAAGATTTCCGAGATCGTGTCGGTCATCGATGGCATTGCCTTCCAGACCAACATCCTGGCGCTCAATGCCGCAGTGGAAGCGGCGCGCGCGGGCGAGCAGGGCAAGGGCTTTGCGGTGGTGGCGGGCGAGGTCCGTTCGCTGGCACAGCGCAGCGCCCAGGCGGCCAAGGAAATCAAGGGGCTGATCGAGGATTCCGTCACCAAGGTAGGCGCGGGTTCGCAACAGGTCGAGCGCGCTGGCGCAACCATGCAGGAAATCGTGGCCTCGGTGAAGCGGGTGACGGACATCATGGGTGAGATCTCGGCCGCGTCCGAGGAGCAGTCCAGCGGTATTGATCAGGTCAACCGTGCCGTGTCGCAGATGGATGAAGTGACGCAGCAGAACGCGGCGCTGGTGGAAGAGGCGGCCGCGGCTGCTGGTTCCCTGCAGGAGCAGGCGCAGCGGCTGGCCGAAGCGGTGGCCGTGTTCAAGATCAACGCGGGCGAAGTCATCGAAGTCCCCGCGCATCAGTTGTCCGGTTACGCCGCGCCCACGCTGACGCAGGCATAACGCCGCAAGCTGAGACCTGCCATGGGACCGCGGCCGCGCCTATGCGCGGCCGCGGCCCTGCGCTTTGCGGCGCCACGCGTGCCACGATCGTGCGCACGTTAAGTTTTCGAAAATGTGGTCGTTAAAAACAATAACGTCTGAAAAAGGGCGGTGAACAGTGTTCGAAGGCGGGAGAGGCCACGCGGCCCTCGGCGTCCGATGAACCTGGCGGGGGAACACGTCTAAGCGGGGCGTCAGATCCGGTTTGCTCGTCGACATTCGTTCGCTGCTCGAAATGCTGTAGCCGGAGGCAAGCTGTGCGCGTCAACCTACCCGTCCATAATGTAGAAACCAAGCTGCGCGAGGATCAGTACCTGATTTCGCGTACCGATACCAAGGGCCGGATCGTCTATGCGAATCCGGCTTTCGTCGAGGTCAGCGGCTTTTCCCGTGAAGAACTCATCGGCAAGCCGCACAATATCGTGCGCCATCCCGACATGCCGCCCGAGGCCTACGAAGACCTCTGGGAGACGCTGCAGGCCGGCGAATCGTGGCTGGGGTTGGTAAAAAACCGGCGCAAGGACGGCGGATTTTATTGGGTGCTGGCCAATGCGACCCCGATCGTCGAGAACGGCGAGGTCGTAGCCTACTCTTCGGTGCGGGTGCGTCCCTCGGAAGAGCAGATCGAAATGGCGGAGGAGCTGTACGCGCGCATACGCGAGGGTAAGGCCCGGGGCGTGCGTATCCAACGCGGCCGTCCCGTGCGCGCCGGCTGGCGCCGCTGCCTTGATGCGCTGGCGTTTCCTTTCCGGCGCACCGTTCGCAGCCGTATGTTGCGGCAAGCACTGCTATCGTCCGCGATCATGGCTGGCGCGGGCGTTTATGGCCTGAGGGCAAATTGGGCAGACCTGAGCACCGTGGGCGCGAGCGTCGGCTGCGCGGCGATCGCACTGGGCATTCTCGCCATCTTCGGCTCGGGTTGGCGCCTGTCCCGTTCGTTGCTGGATCCCATGGTGGATGCCGCCAACATGGCGCGCCAGGTCGCTGCCGGGAACCTGACCACTCAGATCGTGGCGGATTCGGACGATGAAATCGGGAGCCTGAAGTTCTCGCTGGAAGTCATGCGCAAGAGCCTGATCGGCATCGCGCAGGACGTGTATCGGGGCATCGAAGGCACGACTCATGCCGCAGCGCATATTGCGCGTGGCAATCAGGAACTGGCGGGCCGCACAGAAGGCCAGGCGGCATCGCTGCAACAGACTGCGGCCAGTATGGAGCAGTTGACCTCTACGGTGCGGCAGAACGCGGACAATGCGCGTCAGGCCAACCAGTTGGCCGCCAGCAGCATGGACGTGGCCCGCCGGGGCGGTGTCGCTGTGGGTCAGGTGGTAAACACCATGCACGGCATTTCCGACAGTTCGCGCAAAATTGCCGACATCGTAAGCATCATCGAAGGCATCGCTTTCCAGACCAATATTCTCGCCCTCAATGCCGCGGTCGAGGCCGCCCGGGCCGGGGAATCCGGCAAGGGCTTTGCGGTGGTGGCGGGCGAGGTGCGCAGCCTGGCGCAGAAGAGCGCCCAGGCGGCCAAGGAGATCAAGGGCTTGATCGAGGACTCCGTGGAGCGTGTCACCGAAGGGTCCCAACAGGCCGAGCAAGCCGGCGCCACGATGCAGGATATCGTCGCCGCGGTACACCGCGTGACCGACATCATCGGCGAGATCTCCCAGGCGTCGCAGGAGCAGTCCAGCGGTATCGAGCAGGTGGATACGGCGGTGTCGCAGATGGACGTAATGACGGTGCAGAACACCGCACTGGTCCAGGATCTTGGTGGTGCCGTGATGCAGCTGGGCAATCAATCCAGCGCCTTGCGCGAGACTATCCGCGTTTTCCGCCTTACCGGACAGCAGTAACAACGGATTGATGCGCGGCGATGTCAGGCACCCTCGGGGTGCCTGCGTTGCTTTGGGGCCGGTGCCCTGGACTTACTTTCCCGCCAGGGCGTCCGCGACGCGGCTCATGGCGGTAAGGCCTGACTCGAACAGCGATTCCAGGAAGGGGCCGGAATGAGGCAGCACGACGGCCAGAATCGTGACGCCCACGATGAGTGTCACCGGAAAGCCGATAGAGAACACGGAAAGCTGCTGTGCCGCACGGTTAAGGATGCCCATGGCCAGGTTGATCGTGAGCAGCGCGCATATCAGCGGCAGCGCCAGCAGCAAACCCGATACGAAGACGGTCTTGCCCCATTCCACCACCACGCCCCAACCGTTCTGATGCAGTTGGATCATTGCAACGGGCAGCGTGTCGAACGAGCGGACCAGCGCGGCAAGCACCAGCAGATGGCCGTCCAATGCCAGAAAAGTCAGCATTGCGATGATATTGAACAGACGGGACAGCACCGCGGTATTGGCGCCCGAGCTGGGGTCGAAGAACGAGGCGAACGACAGGCCCATCTGCAGGCCCACGAATTCGCCGGCGGTCTGGACGGCGGCGAAGACCAAACGCATTGTGAAGCCCATTGCGATGCCGATGAGCACCTGCTGCATTACCATCCACAAGCCGGCAAATGATCCGGGCGCGATCGGGGGGACCGGGTCCAGCGCGGGGCTGATGGCTACCGCCAGGACAAAGGAAAGGCCGACCTTGACCTTGACTGGAATCAGCGATTCGGAAAAGAGCGGCGCCGTGGCCACCAGCGCCAGGATGCGCACGAACGGCCAGAGAAACTGGCCGATCCAGCCGTTGAGCTGTTCGAGCGTAAAGGCGATCATGGGGGAGGGCCCAGCGTCCGGCGGCGGCCGCCGCTCAGGACACCAGCATGGGGATCTGGCCGATCAGCTGCCGGATGTAGTCGACCATGATGCCGATGAGCCAGGGGCCGAGCAGCACCAGCACGCCGCACATGGCCAGCAGCTTCGGAATGAACGACAGCGTCATTTCGTTGATCTGCGTGGCGGCCTGAAAAATACTGATGACCAAGCCTACCACCAACGTGATGAGCAACAGCGGCCCGGCCATCGCCAGGACGATCTTCATCGCCTGGTAGGTCATGGTCATGACGGTTTCGGCGGTCATGGCGATTCTCCTCCAGGAATTATTGGTAGAAGCTCTGGGCCAGCGAGCCCATAAGCAGATTCCAGCCATCGGCCAGCACGAAAAGCATGAGCTTGAAGGGCAAGGCCACCGTCACCGGCGGGACCATCATCATGCCCAACGCCATCAGCACGCTGGCGACCACCAGGTCGATGATGAGGAAGGGGATGAAAATGGTGAAGCCGATCTGGAAAGCGGTTTTGAGTTCGCTGGTGATGAAGGCCGGCACCAGGATGCGCAGCGGCACCTGGGAGGGGTCTTCCAGAGCCGGCTGTTTGGCCAGGTTGGCGAACAGTGACAGATCGTTCTCGCGCGTCTGGTGCAGCATGAAGGTGCGCAGAGGCCCCGCGGCGCGTTCCACTGCGGTTTCGAACTGGATGGTGCCTTCGGACAGCGGCTTGTAGGCGTCGGCGTAGATCTTGTCGAACACCGGCGACATCGTATAGAAGGTCAGGAACAGCGCCAGGCCGATCAGCACGTGATTGGGCGGCGACATGGCCGTTCCCATGGCGTTGCGCAGTAGGCCGAGCACGATGATGATGCGGGTGAAGCCGGTCATCATCAGCAACGCGGCGGGCAGGAACGACAGCGACGTCATCAGCAGCAGGGTCTGCATGCTGAGCGAATAGGTTTCGGAGCCGTTTGGACCGGGTGTCGCGGTCAGGGCTGGCAAGGTGGCCTGGGCGACGACACCTGCGGGGAACAAGGCCAGCCCCAGCAGGGCAGCGGCGCCGAGCAGGCGCAGCGCGCCGGACCGGGCGCGGACGGGTGTCGTGCTTGTGGGCAAACTCATGGGTGTCGCTTGGAGGGCGCTGCGCCGCTAGCGGCGCTTGAGCGCCTGGCCCAGCTTGGCCGCGAAGGCGGCGGCGGGCAAGGTCGAAGCCTCCGGCAGTTGGCCGGCGGGCAGGGTATGCAGAGTGTTGAGCTGGTTCGGGCTGACGCCCACCACCAGCCAGGTGTTTTCGACTTCCACCACGACGATGCTCTGGCGCGGGCCAATAGGCAGGCTGGCCACCTGCCGCAGCAGATGACCGCCGCCGCGTTGCGTCAGCCCCGCGCGGCGAGCCAGCCAGGCCGCGGCCAGAATGGCAGCCAGGACCAGGACCAGGCCAACGATGACGCGCAGTAGGGCGGACTCGTTCATGGCGCTTGCATCAGCGGCGGTTGTTCAAGCGGTTGATCCGCTCGGAAGGCGTGATGATGTCCGTCAGACGGATGCCATACTTGTCTTCCACGACCACGACCTCGCCCTGCGCGATCAGGTAGCCGTTGACGAAAATGTCCATCGGCTCACCCGCCAGACCGTCGAGTTCGACCACGGAACCTTGGCCCAGCTGGAGCAGGTTCTTGATGGTCAGGCGGGTGCGGCCCAGTTCAACCGTCAACTGGACGGGCACGTCCATGATCAGGTCGATGTCGGCGCCGGCTCCGCCTGCCGTGCCAGCCAGGGGCTTGAACACGGACTGGGCCGCAGGTTGGGCGGCGGGGGCGGCGGATGGGGCAGGCGCTGGCGCGGGAGCGGCGGGCTCGGCGGCGGGAGCGGCCGCGGCTGTCTGCTCAGCCATGGCGGCGGCCCAGTCATCCTGGGGTTTCAGGCCATCGGCCTGGGTGGGCGGATTGGCGCGGGATTGTTCGGCGAGCGCGTCGGCCCAGTCGTCGGCCGGGGACGAGCCGGTACCAGGCTCGTTCTTGTCAGTCATGGTCAGAGGCCTCGTTGGATTCTGTATCGTGGGTAAACATGTTCTGTACGCGCAGGGCGTACTGGCCGTTGAAGACGCCGTAGCCGCACTCCATCAGCGGCACGCCGTCCACACTGGCAATTATGGTTTCGGGTACGGTCACGGGCAGGACGTCGCCCACCTTCAGGCGCATCAGCTCGCGGATGGAAGAAGGAATGCGGGCAAACTCCGCAACCACGTCGATGTCGGCGCTGCGGACCTGGCGGGAGAGCTGCTGCGCCCAGCGCTGGTCCACCTCTTCAAGCGTGGTCTCTTGCAGCGGACGCGTCAGCAGGTCGCGCACCGGCTCGATCATGGAGTAGGGCAGGCAGATATTCAGGTCGCCGCCGGTCGCGCCGAACTCGATGTGGAAGGAGGTGACGACCACTACTTCATTGTTGCCGGTGATACTGGCGAACTTGGTGTGCATCTCCGAGCGCACGTACTCGAATTCGATCGGATAGACGGGGTCCCAGGATTTGCCGTAGCTTTCCAGGGTCAGATTCAGCAGGCGCCGGATGATGCGCTGCTCGGTCGTGGTGAAGTCGCGGCCCTCGACGCGCGTATGGTAACGGCCATCGCCACCGAACAGGCTGTCGATGACCAGGAACACCAGGTTCGGGTCATAGGTGAAGAGGGCCGTGCCGCGCAAGGGCTTCATCTGAATCATGTTCAGATTGCTCGGCACCGGCAGGTTGCGTTCGAAGTCCGCGTACTTCTGGATCTTGATCGAGCCCACCGTGATGTCGGCGCTGCGGCGCATGAAATTCAAGAGCACGTTGCGCATGTGGCGCGCGAAACGCTCGTTGATCAGCTCCAGCGTCTGCATGCGGCGCCGCACGACCCGGTCCGGAGAACTCAGGTCGTAGGCGCGGGCGCCGGCGTTCTGGTCCGCGGCTGCTGCTTTGCTGTCGCTTTCGCCGGTGACGCCCGCCAACAGCGCATCAACCTCGTCCTGCGAAAGAAATGCCTCGTAGGCCATGCTTATTGCACCACGAACGCCGTGTACAGTACGTCGGTGACATACTGGCCGTCCGGCAGGGGCGCGAACGGGCGATTGACGGCCTGCTTGATGGCGGCGGCCATTTCGGTCTTGCCCTGTTGCGTCTGCACGCCGGTAGGCGACTGCGAAGACAGAACCATCAGGATCCGGCTGCGCACTTCAGGCATGTACTTTTCAAGACGCGTGCGGGTTTGCTCGTCGCTGACGCGCAGCGTCAGGCCCACGTGCATGATCCGCTCGGTATCCGGGTTCTGCAAAGTGACGGTAAAGGGCTCGATCGGTACGAAGATGGGGGCAGGCACGGCTACCGGGCCAGCAGGAGGCGCGACGAATGTGGTGGGAGTTGCTTGAGGGCCTTGTCCCGCCTGGTCGGGTTGTCCAGGCACCCCAGGCTGGCCCGCTTGGCCGGGCGGTACTTGGCCGACGCCGAGTTGCACGGGCGCGCCGCCTTGCTGCGGCTGCATGCGTTGGGTAATGAACCAGGTTGCGCCGGCGCTGGCCGCGGCAACGATGAGCAGGACCAGGATCGCCAGCAAGGGACGAAGAATGCGGCCCATGCCGGAGCGGTTGGAGGCTGCGCGCGCAGGCATGGGTGAAGGTTTGGAAGTCGCCATCTCGGTGTCGATGCGTGTTTTGCCGCTGATGAAAACGGGTTCTTAGTGGATGAAAGCATTCTGCCCCAAATGCCGCCCCCGCTTGGAGGCGAAAAACAGGGCGAAAGCCGCGTATCTCAAGCTATTGCTGCACCGCCCGCAGCCGTGGCCGCGGACAATGCGCATGTTTGTCAGGCGAAGGTGTCCACCAGTGCATTGGCGTTGCGCGCAACCGCCACGGTGGCGGGTGCTTCGGCGACGTTGTCGGCGCCTGCCTGACCTCCGCCGGCATGGCGCTGCGATCCGCCGCCATGCTGTTGTGCGAATTCCTGCTGGGCGGCCTGCTCGCCCACACTGGTCTGGCCCAGGGAAATGCCGGCCTGGGCCAGCGCCTGTTGCAGCTGCGGGATCGCGGTTTCAATCGCCTGGCGTACCGAGGCGTGGGCGGACACAAAGGAGGCGCTGGCCACGCCGTCCGAGAGATTCAGGCTGACTCGCAACGGGCCCAGGTCTGGCGGGTCCAGGCGCAGTTCGGCGGTTTGCATGCCTTGACGCGCGCCGTGGCTCATCATTACGACCTGCTGACCGAGTTCGGTACCCCAATGCGTTCCGCCAACAGGGGTGGCGACCTGCAGAACCACCGGCACGACAGGCGCGGCGATGGCAGCCTGGTTTGCCGCGGGAACGGAGACCGCGCGCTGGCCGGCAGCGGCCAGCGCCTGGGCCAGATTGTCTTGGACGGAGCCGCCATGTTGCTGCGCCTGGAATTGTTGTTCGGCGTTGGTCAGGGCGTGGGCGGTCGCCTCGTCGGCATGCTCAGGCAAGGCGGGCTGGCCCGATTCTGCCCGCGCATCGTGTGCGGGGCGGGGAAGTGCGGCTTCGGCGGTGAGGCGCGGCGTTGCGGTCTTGGCAGGGGCAGCGGGGGCCTGAGCCGGCGCTTGTGCGGGCGCGGTGTTGCCAGGCTTGGCAGCCGCGGTAATGACCGGCACGGCAATTTCCGCGTCGCGGGCAGCAAGCGCAGCGGCTGCTTCGGCCTGTGGCGCGGTCACGGCGCCGGCTCCTGCTGTCTGCGCACCGGAGGCTGCGGGAGCAAGGTCCGCAGCGTTCAGTGCGGTGGTCAGGACAGCGGCTCCGCTGCTCATCGCGGCTGCGGCAGCCGCGGCGTTGCCACGCGCTATCTGAACCTGTTCGGCGGCCTGGGCGGCAATTTCCAGGGCTTGCTGCGGCAAGGCGGCATTGGGCTGCGCGGCTGCGACAGCCAGGGCGCCGGCTTCTGCTTGTGCGGCGCTTTTCACGGCCTCGTCGATGCCGTTTGCCGCAGCGCCTTCGGCGCGGGCGGCGGGCTCGCCGGCATTCTTGCCGCCGGCAGGCGTCTTGGCGCCGTTCTTGGCCGGCCTCGAGTCGGCGGCCGGGCCGGGGCGCTGCTGCGCAGGACGTTGTTGGGCCAGCACGTCGGAGAAGGCGGGGCCTTTCTTGCTCGCGGATGAGGACTTGGCGCCGAGCGCATCGGTGATCGACGACGGCGCCGCGGGCGCGATCGAAGGCAAGGGCAGGGGAGCGTTCATCTGGGGCTTCCTGTGAGGTATTGCTTAGTGCATGCCGGTCTGGCGCTGGACCAGACGGGCGGAATATTCGTCGTTGGCGCGCTGTTCGCGACGGGACTCCACAACGGCCTGGGCGCGCAGTTCGCGCTGCGCCAGGGCGTCGTAGGAGTTGAGTTTGCGCTTCTCCTGTTGCCAGTAGAGGCGGCCTTTCGCGAGGTTGTCGTCCGCCTGGCGCAACACGCCTTGTTGCTGGCTGATGGCGTCGTCCAGCGTGCTGATGAAGCGCTGGTAGTTATGGCAGTCGCTGGCCGACATGCCGGTAGTCATCGCCTGCTGCAGCCGTTCCAGGTAGTCCTGGCGGTAGTCGTGCAGCATGGACAACTGGCGCTCGGCATTGGTGCGTTCGGCGCTGAGCCTGCCAAGCAGGCGCGCTGCCTCGTCGGTGCTCTCCTTGGCCAGGTTGATCAGCATGTCCAACGGCAATTGGCTAGGCATATGCATCCCTCAATTCAAAACTGGCGCGCAGCTGGCTGACGGCGGCTTCATAGCCGACGTTCTCGCCGATGTCCTGTTGCAGGAAGGCTTCCAGGCGCGGATAGCGGGCGATGGCATCGTCCAGCTGCGGGTCATTGCCCGCTGCGTAGGCGCCCACGGCGATCAGGTCACGGTTGCGCTGGTATCGCGACAGGCTTTGCTTGAAGCGGCGCACCACGGCAAACTGTTCCGGCGTGATCAGCGAGGTCATTGCCCGCGAGATCGATGCCTCGATGTCGATGGCGGGGTAATGGCCCGCTTCGGCCAAGTGGCGCGACAGAACGACGTGGCCGTCCAGGATGGCGCGCGCCGAGTCGGCGATGGGATCCTGCTGGTCATCGCCTTCGGCCAGCACGGTGTAGAACGCGGTGATGGAGCCCGCCTTGCCGGAAGGCCCGGGCGCGCCCATGCCGGCGCGCTCGACCAGGGTGGGCAGCTTGGCGAAGACCGATGGCGGATAGCCTTTGGTCGCGGGTGGCTCGCCGATCGCCAACGCGATTTCACGTTGCGCCATGGCGTAGCGGGTAAGCGAGTCCATGATGAGCAGCACGTCCAGGCCCTGGTCGCGGAAGTGCTCGGCGAGTCGCGTCGCGTAGGCGGCGCCTTGCAAGCGCAGCAGCGCGGAGACGTCGGCGGGCGCGGCTACCACGACCGAGCGCCCCAGACCCTCGGGGCCGAGGTTATGCTCTATGAATTCCTTGACTTCCCGGCCGCGTTCGCCGATGAGGCCGACGACGATGACGTCGGCCTTGGTATAGCGGGCCATCATGCCCAGCAGCACGCTCTTGCCCACGCCGGAACCGGCGAACAGGCCCATGCGCTGGCCGCGGCCGACGGTCAACAGGCCGTTGATGGCGCGCACGCCCGTGTCCAGCACCGTATCGATGGGCGCGCGAGACAGGGGATTGATCGGCTGGGCGGACAGGGGAGCGAGTTCGGCGCCCGTGAGCGGGCCCAATCCGTCCAGTGGGCGTCCGGCGCCATCCAGCACCCGGCCCAACAAGGCATTGCCCACCGGCAGGTGGCGGCCCAGCTGCGGTTTGGCGTTGCCGTTCAATTCGGCTTTGCGCGGCAGCGGAATCTGGCGTTGGACGGGCGGTTCGCCAGGTACGACGCGAGCGCCGGGCGGCAGGCCTGAGATATCGGCCTGGGGCATCAGATAGAGCGTATGGCCGTCGAAGCCCACGACTTCGGCATCCGCCCAATGATCATGGCCGCGTGCGATCTCGATGCGGGCCGCAGCGCCCACGGGCAGGCGCAGGCCGGTGGCATGCAGCACGAGGCCGGTTGCGCGGGTGATCTTGCCGCTGACCAACCAGGGATCGGTGGACGCCGCGCGGATCGAACCGATCTGCAACTGCGTCTGCCAACGGTCGATGACCGGAACGGCGGCAGCGTTTGCGGTTGCCTGGCCGAGCAGGGTGGAAGCCGGATTGGCGCTCACACCGGCTCCTCCCAGGAGACGTTGCGTCCCAGCGAAGCCGCTACCCGGCGCCAGCGTGTCTGCAAGGTGGCGTCGATGTCACCGAAAGGTGTTTCGGCGCGGCAGCCGCCACGTGCGATGGACTCGTCTGCGAGGACGCGCCAATGGCCTTCCTTGAGTTCGTCCGCCAGATGCAGGCGGATGAGTTCGATGTCCGCGGGATTTGCCCACAGGCGCATCTGGCCGCCAGCGGTCGGATTGATGTGCAGGACTTCGCGCACGGCGCTGACTACCGTGTCAGGCTGTTCGGCGAGGGTGGTACGCACGACTTGCTGGGCGATGTCCAGAGCCAGCGTGAGCAGGCCCTGACCAATTTTTTCCTCGAGCGACGCGAGCGACGTGGCGCAAGCCTCGACCAGCGCATGGAGGTGCTGTGCTTCCGCCGCGCCCTGTTCCCGGGCCTGGGCCAAACCTTCCGCATAGCCTTGCTCGCGCCCCGCGGCGAGGCCGGCTTCGTAGCCCGCCTGCTGGCCGGCTTCCAGGCCGGCGGCATGGCCCAGCGCGTGACCTTCCTCGCGGCCTTCGGCAAGCGCCTGCGCACGCAGCTGGGCCAAGACCACCTCGGGGTCCGGACCCGGGTCGGGTTCGGGCTCGGGTTCCACCTCGACGGGCGCGGGCTCGTCGAACGACAGCATCTGCCAGCGCCGCCAGGCGGCGCTGCGCGAGATGAGCGTCGTGGCCCCGCTGTCCATCTCAGACATACGTGTCGTCCCCCTGGTTGCCCAGGACGATCTGGCCGCTTTCCGCCAGACGGCGGGCGATCTGCAGGATCTTCTTCTGCTCGGTCTCGACCTTCGACATGCGGATGGGACCTTGCGCATCCAGGTCTTCGCGCAGCATTTCGGCGGCACGGCTGGACATGTTGCGCAGGAACTTGGCGCGCAGCTCTTCCGGAGCGCCCTTGAGCGCGACCATGAGCGTGTCGTTGTCGATTTCCTTGAGGATGAGCTGAATGGCGCGATCCTCGACGTCCAGCAGGTTGTCGAACACGAACATCTCGTCGATGATCTTCTGCGCCAGATCGTTGTCGCGTTCGCGCAGGCTGGCGACGACGGTCTCTTCCTGGGCGGAGTTCATCATGTTCAGGATCTCCGCCGCCGTGCGCACGCCGCCCATCTTGCTGCGCTTGGCGCCCTGGCCGGCCAGGACCGAATTCAGCACCTCGGTGAGTTCGGACAGCGCCGCAGGCTGCACGCCGCCGAAGGTGGCGATGCGCAGCATTACGTCGTTGCGCAGGCGATCCGTCAGGAGCGCCAGCACGCCGGCAGCGCGGTCGCGCTCCAGATGAACCAGGATGGTGGCGATGATCTGCGGATGTTCGTCGCCGATCAGTTCGGCGACGGTGTTCGGATCCAGCCAGTTCAGCGCGTCGATGCCGCTGCCGCCTTCGCCGGCTTCCAGGATGTCTTCGATCAGGCCTGCTGCGCGGTCGCTGCCCAGGGCCTTGGTCAGCACCGTGCGGATGTAGTCGTCCGAGCCTAGCGTGACGGCCATGAACTGGTCGGCTTCCTGGCGGAATTCTTCCAGTACCACGGCCACGTCGCTGCGCGTGACCTGTTTCAGGCTGGCCATGGCGGCGCCTACCTGCTGGACTTCACGCGCGCTGAGGTACTTGAAGACCTCGGCCGCGGCGTCCTCGCCCAGCGACATCATCAAGACGGCGCTGCGCGTCATGCCGTCCAGCGGAGTGGAATCATTTTTCATCTTTGCTCATCCAAGTGCGCAGAACCATGGCGACGGCGCGCGGATCCTTGCTGGCCATCGTGCGGGCGCGTTCCAGGTTGTCCTGGTAGCGATCCACTTCCTTGGCGCGGGCCGCGTCCTGGGCCTCGCGTGCGGCCTCCAGACGTTCGGCTTCAGCCTGTTCGGGGTCAACCGGCGGGTAGAGGTAGTCGCCAACCGTGCGGCGCAGCATGCGATACAGCCACAGCGCCAGCACGCCACCGACCAGCCAGGCCAGGATCGTCTTGAACAGCGAGATCATTTCCGGATCGCGCCACATCGGCACCGGCGGCGGACCATCGTTGAACTGACTGTTGACCAGGTTCAGCGAATCGCCGCGGGTTTCGGAGTAACCCATGGCTTCACGGACCAGATTGGTCAGTTTGTTCAGCTCTTCAGGCGGCAGGGGTTGCAGTTCGCCGTCCTTGTCGCGGATGTAGTTCACGACCACGGCCACCGACAGGCGCTTGAGGTTACCCACCGGTTGCTTGATGTGGCTGATCGTGCGGTCCACCTCGTAGTTGGTGGTGGCGTCGCGGCGTTCATTCAGATTGGCGGTGACAGCCTGCGTACCCGTCTGCTGTTGGGTGTTGGCCGGCTGTTGCGGCTGGCCGGGACGGGGCGGTTGCGGTTGCGGCGGATTGGCGATGGGCGCCTGGGGATTGGCGGGCGCCTGGTTGGACAGCGCGCCGGGCACGCCTTGGGCGGGATTGACGCCGCGCTGGGTCGAATCGCTGGTCTGCTGGCTGCGCACCGCGGCCTGGCCAGGTTCCTGGTTCGGGCGGTAGACCTCGGACGTTTCTTCGCGGCGGGCGAAGTCGACGTCGGCGCTGGCCTGGGCGTGCACGTTGCCCGGGCCCACCAGCGGGTTGAGGATCGTAAGAATGCGTTCAACGGTGCGCTGTTCCATTTCGCGCACGAACCGCATCTGGTCGGCATCCATGCCGCGACCTTCACCGAGCGGCGCCGACAGCAGACGGCCGTTCTGGTCGACGATGGAGACGTTCTCGGCGGTGAGTTCGGGGACGCTTGAGGCCACCAGCCACGAAATGGCCGAGACCTGCGCGTCGCTCAGGCTGCGGCCCGGGTGCATGTTGAGCAGCACCGACGCGGTGGGCGCTTGGCGTTCGCGCACGAACAGCGACTGGCGCGGCATGGCCAAGTGCACGCGGGCATGCTGCACGGTATGCATGGCTTCGATCGAACGCGCCAGTTCACCTTCCAGGCCGCGCTGGTAATTGATCTGTTCCGTGAACTGGCTGGCGCCGAAGCGTGCGTTGTCCATCAGCTCGAAGCCGACGGAGCCGCCGCGCGGCAATCCCTGGGACGCCAGCTGCAGGCGGGCGTCGTAGACGCGGTCGGCCGGAACCAGCAAGGCAGTGCCGTTCTCGTTGTAGCGGTAGGGGACGTTCATCGTTCCCAGAGCCGCCACGATGGCGCCGCCGTCGCGATCGTCCAGATTGGAGAACAACACCTTGTACTTGGGTTCGCTGCTCCACATCGCCACGGCGACGATGACTGCGACGAGCGCCGCCGCCGCGCCCAGCAGGACGGGCTTGGGCAGCGCGCGTACCTTCTCCAGCACGGGGAATTTCGTCAGCAGCGACGAACTCAGGGTAGCCTGCTGGTTCATTGGCGGCCCCCGCTGGCCACGCGGAGCTGGAAATGGGACTTCATGTCTGGGTAGGGCAGATTACACATGCAACGTGCTTCTGGTCTGGGGAGAGCGTGGATTATTGCCCCTGAGACGTCCATCCCAATCGTTGAAAACAGCCGGTTTTTGGCGTTACTTATCTCCTATGTCCCCAACAAGGAGCGCGTGGCGTCCGCCCCCGCGGAAAGATGGGCCGCGCATTCAAGGAAATGTCGGGTTTTTTGGCGGTTCTTGTCGGCTATGGCCCGGCCGCATTGGAGTTACGCTGTGTCCAACATTGGCGTAATCCCATCAGTAAGGAATCAGGTAATGGCTGTATCAGGCTTGTCCGGCATCGAAAGCATGCTTCAGCAAATGCGCGCGGTAGTAAGCAAGGCGGAGACGGGTAACCTCGCCGCGGGGGAAATGGTCGGTCAACCCGACGGCTTTGCCGCGGAGCTGCAGCGTTCCATTCGCCGCGTGACCGCTGCCCAGAACGCCGCCACCGCGCAGGCCAAAGCCTTCGAGCTTGGCGCACCGGATATTTCCCTCAACGATGTCATGATCGACATGCAGAAGGCCAGTATCGGCTTCCAGACCGCGGTGCAGGTGCGCAACAAGCTGGTTGCGGCCTACAAGGAAATCTCCTCGATGGCCGTCTGACGCAGGTTTCATGGCTTGCGTCTTTCCCCATGAGCGGAAGCGCAAGCCAGTTCAGGCCGAGCGCGTTCGACGCGCGGCCGCTCGATATCCTGTCAATTGCGCTGGGCGCCTTTTTCGAGGCGCCAGACAACCTGCTGCAGCCAGTTCTCCTGGCGCGCGTCCAGGTTCAAAAAGACGGCCCCCAGGTGGCTGACGGGTGGTTCGCCGGTGAGCGAAACATGTTTGGGGGCTGGTTCGTCCGGGTTGGAAGATTGCACCATCGGCTGCCCCGAGACTGGATACACATTGCGCACTTCCAGCTTGGCGCTGAGCTTGCCTTGGTCGCCGAAATCCAGTTGCACGTTTTCCATCACCGTACCGCGTTCTGGCAGGGCAGGCACCGCCAGTCCCGCGCGCAGGCCGACGCCGTCAACCGAGATGTCGCGTATCGTGAACGAGTAGGGTTTGTCTCCGGGAGTGGCCTGCCAGCTTGCGCGGCATACGTTGGCTGCGGCGATCAGGGAGGCGCGGAACATCTTGCGGCGCTGGATGCGGGCAAGGCGTTCCGGGAAAGGCGATACCAGCGCGGCGCTGCCGTCGTCGAAATGAATGATCTGAGGCCGCTGCACGCGAAAGCGGATCTGGACGCCGCCATACGCGGTGGCATGGAAGTGGAAGGTGGTGCCGCTAAGCAAACCCATTGAGTCGGACTGCTCGAAGTCCGCGCCGGCGTAATCGCGAGGCCTCCAGAAGAATTCGCCGGCCCGCTTGTCCACGCCGAGTACCAGGACCGCCATCTCGCGATCCGCGGCGTCGCGCACCAGGATGTGGCTGTCAGGGTGGGTCAGCTCGAACAGGGCCGATCGCATGTCTTCGGGCCGGGTCAGCAGGAACTCCGGGTCGCTGGCATCCAACACGTTGGTCTTCCTCAGGTAATAGGGTCAGGCGGGCGTAGCGGGTTCAGGGAACTCGCGCGATTCCAGGCGGTAGAGCCAGGCCAGCAATTCTGCCACCGCTACATAGAGTTGGGGAGGAATATGTGCGTCCAGGTCCACCTGCATCAGCAGGCCGACCAGCTCGCGCGACTCGTGAACGTAGAGGCCGTTTTCCTGGGCGGCGCGGACGATGGTATCCGCAAGCTGGCCGTAGCCCTTGGCAACGACGCGGGGAGCTCCGTCCTTGTCTTCATAGGAAATGGCAACCGCCGCGTTGCGATTGGCATTCGGATCCGATGCGGGGGGCAAAGCAGGGCGGTTCATCAGATGTCGCCGAGGATTTCGGGGCGCGGTTCCACCACGCTGACCGTCAGGTTGCTGAGTGTCAGGCCCGCCGCAAGCAAACGGGAACGCAACGTGTCCGAGGAGTCATTGATCTCGGCTGCGGCGTGAGGAGCAATGAGCTGCAGGACGATCTGATCTCCAGCCAGATTCAGTCGGGCGTCCACCAGACCCAGGCGCGGCAGGTCCAGCTTCAGGCGCGTCGCCCAGGTGGAAGCCGTCGAACTGGGATCGCCGCCATAGGGGTCGCGCTCGACCTCCCATTCCATGGGCGTGCCGGGCCAGGCTTCGCCTTGCCAGGTCAGTGCCTGGTTGGCCAGCACGTCCAACTGCTGGCGCACGAGCACCGTCAGGTCCTGATGTATGCCGCTGATAGGCGCAGCGGAAGCGGATCCGCCCGACGCGCCATGGCTGGGGCCGGCGTCGGCGCCCGAACGGCCGCCGGCGGCCGCGTCGGCACGCGGGCGCGTAGTCGTGGCGTCCTGGGCGGGGGCATTCTTGCCGAGCGCGGCCTGGGGTTCCTTGCGCAGCTGTTCCGGCGTCGCGCGGCCGAAGACCATGTCCGTCAGATGGGACTCATAGAACAGGCCGCTGCCTTGCAAGGCTTGGCGCAAAGCCTGTCCCAGCGCGCGGGCGGAAGGTCCGCCGGCGGCCAGGGTCGTTTGCGCTGCGGCGTCTGTTCCCTTTGTTGCATTGGCGCTGTCGCCGTGCCCGGCTGGCCGGTCCGGCCTCGTACTTGTCGTGGGCGCGTCGCCGTCGAGCGCTGCCGCGACCGAAGCCGCGAGGGCGGAAGCCGTTTGAGCCGGCGCCTGCGCGGGCGCCTGTCCGGCGGGCGGCATCGGTGTCTGGGCGGCGGCTTGCGACGGCAATGCGCCGGGGCTGGCGGCTACCTGCCCGGCGGACGGGTTGGCTGCCCAGAGCGGGGCGCGGCCTTGGATCGCGGGCGCGGCTTCCGGGAACTGGGCCAGCAGCGCGAGTATGGTGCGCGCAGTCGAGCCTAGTGTCGTCGGGGCAGAGGCGGTAGTGTCGCTGCTGGTGACCAAGCCGCGGGCGGCCAAGGCCAGTGCTGCAGCTGTTTTGGGGTCGACGACAGTATTCTGGCGGTCGCCGCGGGCGCCGCCAGTCTGTATGCCCTGCCGTGGGTCGCGGGTAGATCCGTCCGAGGGGCCGGGCTTTTCCAGATTGCCTGGCTGGCTGACCGCGTCAGGCCGTGCGCCCGAAACCTGATTGGCGCTGGCGGCGGACATTGTCGTGCCTAGCACGGCGTCCAGCCGCTGCACCAGGACATTGCCGAGTGCGGCGGGACCTACGCTCATTCTTCAGGCGCCTGGTAGCCGTAGGCGGACAGCAGGGTTTGCTGGCGCTTCATGCGTCCCAGCAAGTCCCCAAGGCGGGCCAGTTGGGGAAGTGCCAAATCCCGAGTCAGTGCGTCGTTGTCAAGAATGCGCACGAGCAGGTCGTACTTCATGGCGCGGCCAGCTTCGTCCAGCGGCACGGACTGCTCGGTCTGGCGCAGGCGTTCTACCAGCTCACAATATTGTTGCCCGTGGACCATCGCTCCATCCCAGTCGCCGGCCTGGGCGGCTGCTAGCATTTCTCCCGTGATGAGAGCGATCTCCTGGTAGTGTTCCAGGATGGGGGAGGTGTACTGGGTCGTGGACGTCATGGAAATCTCGGGCGTTCGATTGCTGGACGGTGCGTATGCAGTGCCGTCAAGGCTGCACGCCCCCGGCAGGGCGATCAATGGATGTCTGCCAGGCCTCGGCCAGATCCGCCAACAGGCGATCCGCCGTTTCGAGCGCTTCCGGATCTGCTTTCAGGTTTGCCATCAGCAGTGTGCGGACAATGTAGTCGTACGGGCGGGCGAGGTTGGCGGCGATTTCGCCGCCCGCCTCCATGTTCAGACCGGTTTTCAAGCCTTCGTCGACAATCTTGATGGCCTTCGAGATGGCTGCGCCCCGTTCCGTGATCCTGCCTTCCTGCAGGTGGAGGCGAGCCTGCCCGATTGCCGCCCGGGCGCCCATGTACAGCAGCGAAATCAGCCTTTCCGGGCTGGCCCCCAGGATTTGTGTTTCCAGACCGATCTCGGCGTAGGAACGCACCGAATAGGATCCGGTCGGGCGACGGGCGGCGTAAGTCATCGATACATCTTCTGTAGGTTACTTGGACTTGCTCAGGGCTGCGAATTGTTGAGTCAGATAGTTGGCAGTGGCCGTTTGCTGAGACACGAACTTTTCCAACGCAACGAACTGGGCGCGCATGGTTGCCATGGAGGCGTCGCTGCTGGCTTTGGCTCGGGTGAGCTGATCCTTGACATCTTTGATGGATTCGGTCAAGCCTTCCTGACGAATCTTGATTGAGCCGTTGTCGCCCAACATGCTTTTCGCGGCTGCCGTGAACTGCGCGGTGAGTCCATCCGTCGAGGTCATGATGCGTTTGACGTCGGCAGGATTCTCGATCAAAGCCTTGTCCAGCTGCTTTTGATCAATTTTCAATGTGCCGGTTTTCGGATCAAGCGCGACACCCAAGTCCGCCAACGTGCGCAACGACCCTTCCGATGTCACGATGCGCAGGGCATTGGACATGGTGGACTGGATGCTACGTGTTGTGGCATCACCGGTAAGAGCCTGGTTGGTTTCTGCGGCAACGTCGAATGCGGTGTGCTTGGCAATGGTGTTTTGCAGCGAGTTATATGCAGTGACGAATTCCTGAATCGCCTTGCTGGCCACACTGGTGTCGCTTTCCAGCTTCAGGGTGACTGTCTTACCAGCTTCGGTCGTGGCCGTCAGGTTCAGGGTTACGCCATCGATAGCGGTGGAAATGTTGTTGCTGCCGCTCTTGATAGGGATGCCGTTGACCTCGATTTCAGCGTCCACGGGCACCGTCTGCTGCACCATCTTCGGGTTGAGATCGGCCGGGTCCGTGTTGTAGTTCAGGATGTCCTTGAGTTTTTGATCGCCGGTGACCGTGATCGACTTCACCGATGCCTGTTCGCCTGTGTCCTTGGCGCTCAGCATCAGGTAGCTATTGCCGCTGCCGTCATTGATGATGCTGGCCCGTACTCCGACCTTGTCGTCGCTATTGATTGCATTGGCGATGCCGTTCAGCGAAGTGTCGTTTTTCAGGTCGATGGTGCGCGTTTCACCGTTGGCCAGTTCAATCGTGAACGAGCCGGTCGCACCATTGGAAGCTTTCCGGTCTGCAACCAACCCGGATTGCAAGGTGTGGGCGGTGGCCAGCTTGTTTACCTTGATGGAGTACTCCCCCATGGTGGCGCCATCGGTGCCCACCGTCGCGGTCAATCCGTTGCCCGAGACGTTGGCTTTTACCGCGTCCAGGACGGAATTTTTGCCCAGCGCTTCAGCGGCTTTCTGTACGGCTTCAACGGCGCTTTGTATCTGGCCAAAGGCGCTTACGCGGGCCTCGTAGCTGGCCTGACGGTTGGTGTACAGGCTCAGCTTTTTATCCTCGGCAGCCTGCAGCTTGGTGAGGATGTCTTCCAGAGGAAGTCCGGTGGTCGAGCCGAGGTTGGTGATAGAGGCCATGTGAAATTCCTTCCTAGCAATGCGATTCTGTCAAAAATACGGTGCCGGCGATTGGCCGGGTAAGGGCATAAGGCGGGCCTAATTCAGCGCTTCCAGGAGTCGGCCGGGACAAACTGCTGGCCAAATCCATGTCGGGGCCGGATCAGGCTGAGGTCTTGATGCCGTTGCCTTGCATGTTCACGATCATTTTGGCGATTTTGAGTAGCGTTTCGCTGGGAATCGTGCGTATGACGTCACCCGATGTCGCGTCCACCACAGACACCACGACTTGGTGCACGTTGGGGTCAATCTCGAATTTCAGTTGCGTGGACCAAGCCTTCATCTGGTCGTTGATTTCGTCCAGAGCCTTGTCCAGGGGAAGCTTCTGCGAATCGGATTGGTCCGACGTCGCGCTGTCCGAAGCTCCGCTGTTCGTTGCGGCGGCCATGGGCACGACGCTCACGGCGGGGTCCGGCGCGACCGGTGCGGCTGCGACCGGGGCGGGTGCAAACGAGGCGGGGGCTAGCGGGGTTACGGCCATGATCACTCCAACGGCGATGTGGGCGTCTCGGAGGAACGCGCTGTTTTCAGGGAATTCTCAGCTACCATTACGGCAGGCCCGCAAGGAACTTTAGCCGCTGGCGAGCCAAATGTTTCACGTGATAAACAGTTCGGATCGGGTAATGAGTGTCAAGACGGCGCTGCGAGTTATCGAAATAATCGAAACCTATGCCCGCGAAAAGCGCGCGCTCCCTCTATCTGAACTGGCCCGCTTGCTGGATGTGCCGGTATCGAGTTGCCTGGCGCTGATCCGAACCCTGACGGGGTTGGGCTATCTCTATGAAACCGGGCGGCGCCAAGGCTATTACCCGACGGGCAGGCTGCTTGCCATGGCCCAGCGCATCGCTCGCGCAGATCCCGTGTTGGACCGCGTCTATCCCAGTCTTGCAGAATTAAGGGACGCAACGAGGGAAACAATTGTTTTCGCCAAGCTGAGCCAAGATGGGCGAGTGGTCTATCTGGATGTGCTGGATTCGCCCCATACCATCAGATACGCGCCTGTTGCTGGCGAATTCAAGGACGTTCACGCAAATTCACTGGGAAAAGCCTTGCTATCCCTGCTGGACGAACCCGCCCGCGACGCCATGCTCGCAAGCATGCCCATGACGCGCCACAACGAGCGCACCTTGGTTACCCGCGAGGCCTTGCTGGCTGACCTGGATCTGTCCCGTCAGCGCGGTTGGTTCATGAATAGCGGGGAATCGATAGCCGACGTGGGAGCGATTGCCTGGCCCGTTACCTTGTCCGGCGAACATTATGCGATTTCAGTAGGCGGACCGATCTATCGGATCGAGCCGCAGCAGGAGACGTATGCGCGGATACTGCGGTCCGCCTGCACGGCGCTGGAGCAGCAGGCCTGACAGGCAGGCCTTGCGCCCCGGCGGGGATCTGCGGCTCTCAGTAGGACTTGGGCAGCCCCAGCACTTTTTCCGCTATGAAGCACATGATCAGTTGCGGGCTGACCGGCGCGATGCGGGGAATGAAGCTCTCGCGCAGCAGGCGCTCTACGTGGTATTCCTTGGCGTAGCCCATGCCGCCCAGAGTCATGACGGCGGTCTGGCAGGCGTTGTAGCCGGCTTCGGCCGCAAGATACTTGGCCGAGTTGGCATAGGGACCGCAAGGCTTGCCTGCGTCATAGAGGCTGGCAGCCTTGAAAACCATCAGATCCGCCGCTTCCAGCTGCATCCAGGCCTGAGCCAACGGATGCTGGATCCCCTGGTTCTGGCCTATCGGGCGGCCGAACACCGTACGCTCGCCCGCGTATTTCACGGCGCGTTCCAGTGCTGCGCGGCCGATGCCCACCGCTTCCGCCGCGATGAGGATGCGCTCGGGATTCAGGCCGTGCAGGATGTACTCAAACCCTCGCCCTTCCTCGCCGATGCGGTCGGCCACGGGAATGCGCAGGCCATCGATGAAGAGCATGTTCGAGTCCACCGCCTTGCGGCCCATTTTCTCGATTTCACGCACTTCAATCTTGTCGCGGTTCAGGTCCGTATAAAACAGCGACAGTCCCTGCGTCGGTTTTTCGACATCGGATAGCGGGGTGGTGCGCGCCAACAGCAGCATTTTGTGGGCGACCTGGGCGGTAGATATCCAGATCTTGCGGCCATGCACGACATATTCATCGCCTTGGCGTTCGGCGCGGGTACGCAGCTTGGTGGTGTCCAGCCCGGCGTCCGGTTCGGTCACCGCGAAGCAGGCTTTCTCGCGGCCGGCGATCAAGGGTTCCAGCCAGCGGCGGCGCTGCTCGTCGCTGCCAAAGACCACGACCGGGTTCAGGCCGAAGATGTTCATATGGACGGCCGAGGCGCCGGTAAAGCCTGCGCCGGAAGCCGCAATGGTTTGCATCATCAGCGCCGCTTCGGTCATGCCCAGCCCCGCGCCGCCATATTCTTGGGGCATGGCGATGCCCAGCCAGCCGTCGCGAGCCAGATCGGCATGCAGGGGCTCCGGGAAGCCGCCTTCGCGGTCGCGCTCCAGCCAGTATTCATCCGGATAGCGTTCGCAGATTCGGGAGACGGCATCTCGCAGCGCCAGCTGTTCTGGGGTGAATTCAAAGTCCATCAGTCGTTTCCATCGTGAGTGATGCCGCGGGCCGCCAAGGCGTCGATGCAGGCATGGTCGTAGCCGGCCTCGGCCAGCACTTCGCGGCTGTGTTGGCCCAGCCTGGGGGCGGGGCGGCGTATGGAGGTGGGAGTGCTTTCGTATTTGCCGAGAGGAGCGGTTGTGCGGATGGGGCCTTCGCTGGGGTGGTCCATGGTCCGGATAAAGCCGGTCGCGGCCAGATGTTCATCCTGCAGCAGATCGTCCACGGTATAGAGCGGCGAGGCGGGGATGTCCGCCCGCGCCAGTCCTTCCAGCCAGTCCTGGCTGGGCCGGGTGGCGATGACGTCGGCGACAAAGGCGTAGACCTCGCTGATGTGGGCGGCGCGCGCGCCGTGCGAACTGAAACGCGGGTCTTGCGACAGCTCGGGCCGGCCGATCAGATCGAAGAAGTTGCGCCAATGCTTGTCGTTGTAGATAAGCAGGCAGATGTAGCCGTCAGCGGTGGCGTAGGGGCGCCGGTGCGGCGCCAGCAGGCGGGCATAGCCGGTAGGGCCCATCGGCGGATCGAAGGTCGCGCCGCCCAGATGGTCGCCCAGCACAAGGTGAGCCATGCCTTCGAACATGGGAAGTTCGACCTGTTGGCCCCGCCCTGTGCCGCGTGCATGCAGCACCGCGGACAACAGCGCGATGCCGACATGCAAGCCCACCGCGCGGTCGGCCAGGGTGAGCGGTGCGTAACGCGGCACATCTGCGCTCTGTTGGGCGGATAGGGCGGCAATGCCGGTCTGTCCCTGGATCAGGTCATCGTAGGCGGGCCGTCCTGCATAGGGACCGGCCTCGCCATAGCCATAGGCGCCCAGGTAAATGATGCGGGGATTGCGCGCTGCCACGGCTTCGTAGGACAAACCGAGCCGGGCCATCGCCTGGGGGCGGATGTTGTAGAGCAGGGCGTCGCAGTCTTCGGCCAGCTTCAGGCAGGCCGTAAGGCCTTCTGGCGTCTTCAGGTCCAGCACGATGGACCGCTTGTTGCGGTTCAGGTGCAAATAGATATGGCCCATCCCCGGATTGCGCATGGGGCCGACCGCCCGCATGTTGTCGCCCGCGGGCGGTTCGACCTTGATGACGTCGGCGCCCAGGTCGGCCAGGACCTGAGTGGCGTAGGGGCCCATGACGACCGTGCTCAAGTCCAGGATGCGCAGGCCCGCCAGCGGGCCGGCCGCAGGCGCTTCGGATTGTGCCTTGTCGCTCATTGCTGCTCGATTCCTGCGTCACGGATCAGCTTGCCCCACAGGTCCAGTTGCGCACTCACGAACTGGGCGAAGGCTTGCGGTGTGCTGGAGAACGCGTCGAACCCCAGGCCGGCCAGGCGTTTTTGCACGTCGGGCTTGGCGACCACCTGGTTGATCGCCGCATTCAGCTGGGCCACGATTTCCGGCGGCATGCCGGCCGGGCCGAAATAGCCATTCCAGGAGTTCAGGTCGAAGTCCTGCACGCCGGATTCGGCCATGGACGGCAGGTCGGGCACGATGGCGCTGCGTTGCGCGGTCGACACCGCCAGAGCGCGCAATTGGCCCGACTGCACGAACGGCAAACCGGAAGCGAGGTCGGTAAACATGAAGTCGACCTGCCCGCCCACTACGTCGGTCAGCCCCTGTGGCGTGCCCTTATAGGGCACATGCAGGAGGTCGATCTTGGCGCGGTTGGCCAGGGTGGCGCCCGCGACGATGCCGGTGCTGTTCCCGCTGGCATAGGTAATGCGGCCGGGGCGCTGGCGGGCGTCGGCCACCAATTCGCCCACCGTTTTCCATGGGCGCTTCGGGTTGACGACCAGAATGAAGGGCAGGTTGCCGCCGCGGGCGATGGGGGTGAAATCCTTGACCGGGTCGTACGGCACGTTTTTCATCAGCCATGGCGCGGCCGAATGAGAGGTATTGGTGGTGACGAACAGCGTGTAGCCGTCGGGCTTGGCGCGCGCCACGTAGTTGGCCGCGATGGTGGCATTGGCTCCAGGTTTGTTCTCCACCACGACCTGCTGGCCCAGGATGGTAGCGAGCTCGGCGCCGAAGATGCGGCCCACTGCGTCGGTGCCCGACCCGGCGGGAAAGGGAACGATCAGGGTGATGGGTTTGGCTGGGTAATCGGCGGCATGCGCGGCGGGCGCGGTGAACAGGGCCGCGCCGCTCATCAGGGCGGCGCCCAGCAGGGGCAGGACTTTCATTGGGTTGTCTCCAGGTTTGGAATCCAGGCGCGGTTTCTGCGTCCGCGGCCTGAGGCTGTGCCGCTTCAGGCGGCTGCGGGGGGCGCCGGAAAGCCGCGGATCACGCGGTCGGGGGATTCTTCATAAGGGGGGGTGTAGATCACCAGCAGACGGGCAGGCTCATCGCTCGTGACCGTGAATACGTGCGGAACGTCCGGCGGGAAATAGCAGCAGTCTCCGGGACCCATGTCGGCCCATTCGTCCTGGACTTGGGCCCGCGCCGTGCCGGAAAGCAAGTAGCAGACCTGCTCGATGCCGGGATGGGCGTGCGGCAAGGCTCCTTTGCCTTTGTCGATGACGCCCAGCAGCACTTCCACCCCGCGGGCGCCCACGGTGTCGGGGCCGATCAGGCGGCGGTTCAGGGTGCCGGTGTGGTTGGCAGGGTGATAGCCGGGCACGGAGGCCTCGCGCACGAGCCAGGCCGGGGTCTTGCGTTGTGTCATGTTCAGTCCGAATAAATTTTCATACGTGAAATTATTTTTATGTATGGAAAAAATATCGGCAAGCGGTTTTTAGCGATGGATACCTTGTCGCTCCCTGGGGGATTAGGGAAAACACGGTGCGTGGACTGCTAAAATCGAAGGCTTATTTCACTCTCGGCCCAGTCATGTCTTCTGCCCGCACGCCCGACGCCTCCGCCACCTTGCCCGATTGGCTGCAGTACCTGGAATCGATCCACGCCACTGCCATCGACATGGGGCTGGACCGGGTGCGGGAAGTGGCCGGCCGGATGGGGCTGGCGTTGTCCGGGGTGAAGTTCGTCGTCGGCGGCACCAATGGCAAGGGGTCCACCTGTGCCATGCTGGAAGCGATCCTGCTCGCGGCCGGCTACAAGGTCGGGCTCTACACTTCGCCCCATCTGATCGACTTCAATGAACGTGCCCGCATCAATGGCCAGATCGCCACGGACGAGGCGTTGATCGCCCAGTTCCAGGCGGTTGAAGCCGCCCGCGGCGAGGTCTCGCTGACCTATTTCGAATTCACCACCTTGGCCATCCTGCGCCTCTTTTCGCAGTCCAGGCTGGACGCCGTGGTGCTGGAGGTCGGCCTGGGCGGTCGCCTGGACGCCGTGAACATCGTCGATGCCGATTGCTCCATCGTCACCAGTGTCGACCTGGACCACACCGACTGGTTGGGCGACACGCGTGAAAAGATCGGCTTCGAGAAAGCCCACATCTACCGCAGCGGGCGGCCGGCCATCTGCAGCGATCCCATGCCTCCGCAATCGCTGCTGGACCATGTCCAGGAAATCGGCGCCGACCTCTGGCTCTTCGGCCGTGATTTCAACTATTCCGGCGATCGCCAGCAGTGGGCTTACGGTGGACGCGAACAGCGCCGCAATTCGCTGGCCTATCCGGCGCTGCGCGGCGCCAATCAGTTGCTGAATGCTTCGGCGGCGCTTGCGGCGCTGGAGTCGGTGCGCGACCGCCTGCCGATACCGCAACAGGCGGTGCGCCTGGGACTGTTGCAGGCCTCGCTGCCGGGGCGCTTTCAGATCCTGCCGGGCCAGCCCGCGGTCATCCTGGACGTGGCGCATAACCCGCATGCGGCGGCGGTGCTGGCGCAGAACCTCGATAACATGGGTTTCCATCCCTATACCCATGCGGTATTCGGCATGCTGAACGACAAGGACCTGGCCGGGGTGATCGCCAAGCTCGGCACGCGCATCGACAACTGGTACTGCGCGGGTCTGCCGGGGCCGCGCGGCACGACGGGGGAAGCGCTTGCGCAACAGGTGGCCGCGGCGCTGCCGCCCACACCCGCGGGGGGCGAAAAGCCGGGCATCTCCTCGTATGCGGATCCCGCGCAGGCCTTTGCGGCGGCGCGCGAACGGGCGGGGGAGAATGATAGAATCGTGGTGTTCGGCTCGTTTCTCACCGTAGCCTCGGTTTTGCAGGCTCTGGGTCGCAAGGCATAGGCAGCAGCGGGTCAATCGCGTCCAGGCGGCCCGCCGCCATATCGCCGCAAGGAATTCTCCTCCATGGGTTTTTTCAAACGCAAAGATCCTGCCGATCAGGCGCAGTCCTCCAAGCGGGCGGCAGTGCCCAGCGAGGTGCAGGCTGCGGAGCTGCGCGGCCGCGCGCGGCGCAGGCTGGCAGGCGCTGTCGCACTGGTACTCGCCGCCGTCATCATCCTGCCCATGGTGCTGGATTCGCAGCCCACGCCGGTCGACGACAACATTCCCATCAGGGTGCCGGACCGCAACACGCCGTTCCAGCCGCAAGTGACCGAGCCCCAAGTCGCCGCGCCGCAAACGCCCGCGCCGGGCAGCGCCGCGCCGACGGACCCTTCGGCCATCCCCACGCCGCCTCCGCTGACTTCCGAGCAGCCGCCAGCAACGGCCACGCCGAGCACGCCTCCTGCGGCGCAGCCCGCGACTCCGCCTGCGACCGCGGCCACCACCCCGCCCAAGCCCGAACCCAAGCCGGCCACGCCGCCCAAGCCCGAGCCCAAGCCCGCGACGCCGGCCAAGCCCGACAACCGTTCGGACGACGGCGCGCGCGCGCTGGCGCTGCTGGAAGGACGCCCCGCGCCCGCCACGCCCGCGCCCAAGCCGGCCGCCAAAGGGAACTTCGTATTGCAAATTGCTGCCTACACCACGTCCGAGGACGCCCAGTCGCGGCGCAGCAAGCTGCACCAGGCCGGCGTGACCAACGCGTTCGTCGAACAGGCCACCATCAACGGCAAACAGCAGTACCGTCTGCGGGTGGGGCCGTTCCCCTCTCGCGAGGCGGCGCAGGCGGCCCAGGCGCGGTTGCGCACCCTGGGCTATGACAATGGTTTCATTGCCGCCCAATAGTGACCGGCTTCGACTTCGTCGTGCTGGCCATCCTGGCGGTTTCGGGTGTGCTGGGCCTGGTGCGTGGCCTGCTCAAAGAGGTGCTGTCGCTGGTCGCCTATCTGCTGGCTTTCGTGGCCGCGATATGGTGGGGCCCCACAGTCTATGTCTGGCTGGAGCCCTATATTGAAACGACGCTGCTGCGCATGGGAGTTTCGTACGCTGCGGTGTTCATCATCGTGCTGCTTGGCGTGGGGTTGGTCAACATGACGCTTGCCGCCCTGATCCGCAGTACCGGACTGGGTCCCGCCGACCACGGCTTGGGCGGGATGTTCGGGCTGGCTCGTGGCCTGTTGATCGTGCTGGCGCTGGTCGCCGCCGCAGGTTACACGCCGCTGCCGGAAGAGCCGTGGTGGAAGGACGCCATGTTTTCGCATTCGGCCATCGAGGCCATCAAACATATCAAGACGTGGCTGCCGCCGTCCCTGGCGACGTGGCTGCCGTATTGATTAGCTTTACATCAACCAGGAAATCTCACCATGTGTGGAATCGTAGGGGTCATCGGGCGCGGGCCGGTCAACCAACTGCTCTATGACAGCTTGCTGCTGTTGCAGCATCGCGGGCAGGACGCCGCGGGCATCGCGACATCGCAGGGCAACCAATTCAATATGTACAAGGCGCACGGCCTGGTGCGCGACGTCTTCCGCACGCGCAACATGCGCGCGCTGCCGGGTACGTCGGGTGTGGGCCAGGTCCGCTATCCCACCGCCGGTTCCAGCGCCAGTGAGGAAGAGGCCCAGCCGTTCTACGTCAATGCGCCGTTCGGCATCATGTTCGCCCATAACGGCAACCTGACCAACTGGCGTGAACTGCGCGAATCGCTCTACCGGGTCGACCGCCGCCACATCAATACCAACTCCGATTCCGAAGTCCTGCTGAACGTGCTGGCTCACGAGCTGCAGTCGTCGGCCAATGGTGTGTCCCTGGACGACGACGCCATATTCCGCGCAGTGTCCGCCTTGCACAAGCGCGTGCGCGGCGCGTATGCCGTGGTGGCGCAGATCTCCGGCTATGGCTTGCTGGCTTTCCGCGATCCCAACGGTATCCGTCCGCTGTGCATCGGCCGCCAGGAAACCGAAGAGGGCGTCGAGTGGATGGTTGCTTCGGAATCCGTGGCGCTGGAAGGCAGCGGCTTTGCCTTCGTGCGTGACGTCGAGCCCGGCGAAGCGGTGTTCGTTGATCTGGACGGACGCTTCGTCAGCCGCCAATGCGCCGACAATCCGCAACTGGTGCCCTGCATTTTCGAATACGTGTACTTCGCGCGTCCGGATTCATTGATTGATGGCGTGTCGGTGTACGACGCCCGTTTGCGCATGGGTGAGTACCTGGCCGACAAGGTGGCGCGCAACATGCGTCTGGGCGACATCGACGTCGTCATGCCGATTCCGGACTCCTCGCGTCCCGCCGCCATGCAGCTGGCCGCGCGCCTGAACCTGGATTACCGCGAAGGCCTGATCAAGAACCGCTACGTCGGCCGTACCTTCATCATGCCGGGCCAGGCCGTGCGCCGTAAATCGGTGCGCCAGAAGCTCAATGCCATCGGCATGGAGTTCAAGGGCAAGAACGTGCTGCTGGTGGATGACTCCATCGTGCGCGGCACCACCAGCCGCGAGATCGTGGACATGGCCCGCGCCGCCGGCGCCAACAAGGTGTATTTCGCTTCGGCCGCGCCTCCGGTCCGTTTCCCGAACGTTTATGGCATCGACATGCCCACGCAGAGCGAACTGATCGCCACCGGCCGCAGCGACGAGGAAATCGCCCGCGCGATCGGCGCCGATTCGTTGGTCTACCAAGACCTGAATGACATGCAACAGGCCGTCCGCGACATCAATCCCAAGCTGTCCCGCTTCGAAGCCTCGTGCTTTGACGGCCAGTACGTCACGGGAGACATCACCCCCGAGTACCTGGCCCGCCTGGGCCAGTCCCGCGCCGAACCGGGCGAGGAAGGGGGCGCCAGCGGCTTGCAGTTCAACATGGGCTACGCCGCTAACGACGCCTGAGATGCCAGGCAGCAAGAAAAATGCCGTCCTTCGGGACGGCATTTTTTTGGGCCGGGCGTCTGTGCGTCTGGAGATTTCAGGCTGAGCTCTTCCATAACGCGACGCGCGTGGCGTCCAGATGCGTCAGGTACAAGCGCAGGTCGAACTCGTACTGATGATATTGCGGCTCCATGCGCAGGCACAGGTTATAGAAGGCCTTGTTGTGGTCCTTCTCCTTCAGATGGGCCAGTTCGTGCACCGTGATCATCTTCAGGAATTCGGCCGGCACCGTCTTGAACAACGTCGCCACCCGGATCTCATGTTTGGCCTTGAGCTTGCCACCCTGCACGCGCGAGATATAGGTGTGTTGCCCGAGGGCGTGCTGGATCACATGGATCTTGCTGTCGAAGGCCACCTTGTTAATTTGGTCCCCATTGCGCATGTAGGCGTTCTTCAGGTCTGTCACGTACTGGTACAGCGCCCGGTCGGTACGGATGTCGTGGGGGCCGGCGGGGTAGCGTGCCAGGAGCGCCGCGCCCAGCTTGCCGTGGTCAAGCAGTTGCCGGGCCTGGGCGAGCAAGGATTCGGGATATCCGGTCAGGTACTTCAAAGTGGTCATGGTCAAGAAAAGCGTGCCGGCACCACCGTCAGGCGTGGCCAGGTCATCAGCGCAGCATGCCCCAGGACCAGCTGGCGCAGGGCGGCGGCATTCCGATCCTCTGGCTGCGCCCGCACGGTGCTTACTGCGAACTGCCGCGCCGGAAGGCGACGGGCAAAGCCATGAAGAAAATGATGACGAAGAGGGCCAGGCTCCACAAGGCGTACTCGATACCCAGCACTGGCACCTTGGCGTCCATGCAGGTGGCATAGATGCCGAACAGCCATGGCACGGCGCTTTCCAGGCCGATGCCGGTCATGAAGCGGTCGGCGAAGGTCTGGTCGCAAGACAGCATGTTGGCCGCCACGCTGTATTGGTACCAGGCGGCGGCGATGCCGCTGAGGGACAGCAGCGCGGTCAGCGCACCGCACAAGCGGGTCAAAACGCGTCCGCCGCCAAATCCGCCCACTAGAGCGATGACGCCGATCACCAGGTAGATCAGGCGCTGCATGACGCACCACGCGCAGGGCGGCATGTCGAAGACGTGCTGCGAAACAAGGGCGACGCCGACGGCGCCAAAGCAAAAGAGGGCGATCAGGCGGAGCAGGCGTTCTGAGCGAGAGGGCATTGTTGTGCTGTAGAGGTTGAAAAAGGGGCCGGACGCTGCATCCGGCCAGGCTTAGGCCTTGGGAATCGGAATTGGTTGCATCACTTGCTGCAATACACCCAGCAGCAGTTCGCGCGAACCTTCCCAGAAGATCTGCACGCCCAGGCAAAGCATGATGAAGGCCGATAGCCGCATGAACACGGCCGTGCCATTGTCCCCCAGCCTATGCAGCATCTGCGCCGCAAAGCGCAGGCAGATGTACAGCGTCACGGAGACAACGATGATACCGGGGATGGAGCCGCCGAGCCGCAGCAGGCTCAGTACGTGGTTCTGGTCCCGCAGCGACACCCCGACGGTGATGGCTGCTGCGATGGAGCCGGGGCCGCAGCTGATGGGGAATGTCAGGGGATAGAAGGCGCGGGCCTTGGCCATTTCAGGCGTGAAGGATTCGGCCATGCGCGCCACGCGCTCGGTGTCGGCATCGGGCGAATTCACCAGTCGCCAGGCACTGGCGATGACGAGCATGCCGCCGCCGACCCGCACGATGGACAGCGAGATGCCGAAGAAGCTGAGCAGCACGTTGCCCGCGACCATGGCGACGATCAGCATCAGGCAGACGTTAATCGCCACGCGCTTGGCCAGCACCATGCGGGTGGATGACGAGGCGCCCTCGGTCAGTGACAGGAAGATCGGCGCGATCGCGGGCGGATTCAGGAAAGGCAATAGGGTGGCCAGCGCGAAAAAGAAGCTGGTACCGAAAACGCGCAGATAATCGTTTAGCTCCATGGGGACGGTATCGCCAGGCCGAAAACCGGGATTGTATGCGGTCCCAGCGGCGCTGGCGATGCCAGGCGCCGATGCTCAGGCGGCGCGCTGCTGGGCTTCCTCGCCCGCCAGGGCGTCCAGGATGTCGCGCTCGAACTGCATCTGGCTGCGCGGGCGGGCCAGCGCCGAGCCGTCCACGATGAACACGTCTTCGACGCGGTCGCCCAGCGTCATGATCTTGGCCATGAGCAGGTTTATTTCGTGGCGCGCGAAGACTCGCGCCAGGGCGTGCAGCAGGCCGGGACGGTCGGTTGCGGTTACCGACAAGCGCCACGAGGTGCTGCGTTCGTCAGGCTGGAGTTCGGCCTGCGGCATGACCGGAAACACCCGCGACACTCGCGATTGGCGGCCACGGCCGTAGTAGCCGCTGCGGGCCGGCTGCTGCTGGGCGGCCGCGTGCGGATCCCTCAGACGCTCCGCCAATTCATGCTCGACCAGGGTGGCCTGGGCGCGCAGGTCGCTCGCGCCTTCCGGCAGCAGCACGATAAAGCTATCCAGCGCCCAGCCGTGACGCGTGGTGTGGATGCGGGCGTCCTGGATGGAGAGCGACTTGGCGTCGAAATAGCCGCAAATAGCCACGAAGAGGTCGGGCGCATCCCGGGTGTACACCATGATCTGCAGGCCTTCCCCATGTTCGGTGGGGCGGGCCTTGACCACCGCCTGCGCAGGTTCGACCTGGTGGTACAGGTGGCGCGTGTGCCAGGCGATGTCCGAGGCGTCGTGGCGCAGGAAGTAGGCCACGTCGAGCTGGTTCCAGAAGGCCTCCCGGGCGTCGTCGCGCAAGCCGGCCAGGCGGGTGAGGCGGGCGGCCTCTTCCTTGCGTTCGGTCAGCACGGTGTGCGCGTCGGCGTGCGCGCCGCCCAGCGCGGCCAGGGTCAGCTTGTACAGGTCTTCCAGCAGCTTGCCCTTCCACGCGTTCCAGACCTTGGGGCTGGTGCCGCGAATATCGGCCACCGTCAGCAGGTACAGGGCCGTCAGATGGCGTTCGTCCTTCACGGTGGCGGCAAAATCCTGCACCACGGCCGGATCGGACAGGTCGCGCTTTTGCGCCACGGCCGACATCAGCAGGTGCTGGCGGACCAGGAACTCGACCAGCTTGGTGTCCTCGGGCTCCATTCCGTGGTCCTGGGCGAACTTGCGCACTTCGCGTGCGCCCAGCTCGGAGTGGTCGCCGCCGCGCCCCTTGGCAATGTCATGGAACAGCGCGGCCACGTACAGCAGCCAGTGCCGGTCCAGGCTGGCGATCAATTGGCTGGCCAACGGATACTCCTGCGCATGTTCCGGCATGGTAAAGCGGCGCAGGTTGCGCACGACCGCCAGCGTGTGCTGGTCCACCGTATAGGCGTGGAACAGGTCATGCTGCATCTGCCCCACGATGCGGCGGAACACCGGCAAGTAGCGCGGCAGGATGTTAAGCATGGTCATGCGCCGCAGTTCGTGCACGATGCCGCGCGGCTGCTGCAGGATCTGCAAGAACAGCTTGCGGTTGACCGGGTTGCGGCGGAACTGGGCATCGATGCGGTGGCGCGAATGCCAAATGGCCCGCAGCGTCCGCGCGGACATGCCGGTCAGCTCTGGATGCTGCTGCATTACCAGGAAGGCGCGCAGCAGCAGGGTGGGATTGCGCTCGAACCCATCGTCGCGAATGATGTCCAGGCGGTCGCGCAGATTGCGGAAATCGTCGTCGATATCGCGCGCGTCGCTGTCGGGACGCGGGAATAGCCGTTCTTCGATGTTCTGCACCAGGATGCCGTTCAACTGCGTCACCAGGCGCGCCGCCCAGTAGTAGCGCTGCATCAGTAGTTCGCTGCCGCGGCGGGTGGCGGTGGCGTGGATGCCGTAGACCTCGGCCAGCGCGGGTTGCAGGTCGAACAGCACGCGGTCTTCACGCCGGTTCGCCAGCAGGTGCAGCTCGATGCGCAGGCGTTTGAAGGCCTGTTCCGCGCGGCGCAGGTCGCGCGCCTCGGATGAGGTCAGCAGGCCGGCCTGGGCCACGGACCGCCAACTATTGCCAAAGCCCGCCGCCCTTGCCATCCACAGAATCACCTGCAGGTCGCGCAGCCCCCCGGGCGACTCCTTGCAATTGGGTTCCAGCGCGTAGGGCGTGTCGTGGTAGCGGGCGTGGCGCTGCTGCATTTCGACGCGCTTGGCGCGAAAGAAGGCGCGCGGGTCCAGGCGGGACCGTGTGGCAGCCTCGAACGCCTTCATCAACGTGCGGCTGCCGGCCAGCCAGCGGGATTCCAGCAAGGCGGTTTCCACGGTGATGTCGGCATCGGCCTCGCGCTCGCAATCTTCGATGGTGCGCACGCTATGCCCGGGCTCCAGGCCCAGGTCCCACAGCGAGGCCACCAGCTTCTCGATAGCCGCTTCTTCGTCCGGGGTGGGGGCGTGCGGCAGCAGGATGAGCAGGTCTACGTCGGAATGAGGGTAGAGTTCGCCCCGGCCATAACCGCCCACGGCGGCCAGGGTGGCTCCAGCGGGCAGCGGGCAGTGCTTGACCAGGTCCCGCAGTGCGGCGTCAACGATGCGGCGCAGCTCGGACAGCAGAGTGTCCGGCCGCAGGTGGGTGCGGAACTGCGCCACCGCGGTCCGCCGGGCTTCCTGGATGCGTTCGCGCAGGGCGCTGAGGGTTGCGGCGGTCATGGTGGCTATGCAGATGCTTCAGACGGCGGGGATGATGAGGGGGTCGGTGATGAAGGCGGGCGGTTGGGGCATGCCAGGCGACAGGGTCAGAACCTCGTAGCCGGTATCCGTGACGCAGACAGCATGCTCCCATTGCGCGGACAGGCTGTGGTCTCGGGTCACGACCGTCCAGCCGTCGGACAGTTGGCGGATTTCGCGGCGTCCGGCGTTGATCATGGGCTCGATGGTGAACAGCATGCCGGTCGTCAGCTTCACGCCCGTGCCGGGTTTGCCATAGTGCAGCACCTGCGGATCTTCATGGAAACGTTGGCCGATGCCGTGACCGCAGAATTCGCGCACCACCGAAAAACCGTTGGATTCCGCGTGCTTCTGGATGGCGTTGCCGATATCGCCGAGCGTGGCCCCATTTTTTACCTGCTGGATTCCCTTCCACATGCACTCGAAGGTGATCTCGGTCAGGCGGCGCGACAAGATGGACTGTTCACCCACGGCGTACATGCGGCTGGTGTCGCCGAACCAGCCATCCTTGATGATGGTGACGTCGATGTTCAGCGAATCCCCGTTCTTGAGCACCTTGTCGCCCGGGATGCCGTGGCACACTTGGTGGTTGACCGAGGTGCAGATGGCGCCGGGGAAGGGGGGGTAGCCCGGGGGCGCATAGCCCACGGTGGCGGACTTCACACCCAGTTCGTCGGTCAGGTATTCCAGGCAGAGGCGGTCCAGTTCCCCGGTCGTGACCCCGGGCTTGACGTGCGGGGTGATGAAATCGAGGACTTTGGCGGCGTCCTGGCAGGCGGCGCGCATCTTGGCCAGGTCGGCTTGGTTGGTAATAGTGCCCATGGAGTAGCTTGGCGATGTCTCGCTTGAATGTCTGCTTGAAAGAATAGTAGAATTATAGGCTTCCCTAAAATTTTGGGGAGCAATCGGGTTACGGCAAAGGCTGAACCCGGCGGGTGCAGGCCTTTGGCATTGATGCGTACCAGGCAAGCCCGGCAGGTAATTTGGCGGCGGATCGATTCTGATCGGCGGCAGGTTCTGAAGTCACCGCAAGCGAAGGTTGTGGAGCGAATTCGGGGCCGGCCGTGGGTTATGGAACGGGAACTTGCTGAAAAACTGGCCGTGCGGGCGTGGCAGCAACAATCCGACGGACTTGCGGAAGCTGGGGCGCGGCGTGCTTGTAAGCCCGGTCATGTTTTAGAGCGGCGATGCAGGCTCAGGGTCTGGACTCGGTGCGGATGTCGGATTAAGTTCTTGAAAATGTTCGCATTTTCTTAAGAAATGCCCCGACGGTCTGATGCGCGGTCGAACTGAAGCCGGGGTTCAATCCCCACGCTTGAACGCGAAGAACTGGATTTTCCAGAGCTGGATTTCGCTGCCAACAAAACAGGTCCGGGTGCGCTTTCGGGAAACCGCCGGAAACTTCCAGGAAATTCCTGGTGGGTCTGGATAAGCGCCTGCAGGCATGCGGTGTGAGGCTCTTGGTCGTGGCGGCCGTCTGGGTTTATCGCGGCAGCGTAGTAGAAGGCGCCAGAGGCGCTGTAGTTATTGCGGCAGTGATCGGTCGGCCCGGTTAAAATTTTGTCATCCCGCGTAGGCGGGAAATCGCGTGCAACACCACCCAGGGTGTCAGCCAGAGGCTGATGCTGGTGTGGCACAAGAAATCAACCCTTGGAGAAAGTTATGTCTTTGATGCGCGAAATGCTGGAAGCGGGTGTCCACTTCGGTCACCAGACCCGCTACTGGAACCCCAAGATGGCCCCCTATATCTTCGGCCATCGCAACAAGATTCACATCATCAACCTCGAAAAGACGGTTGATAAGTACCAGGAAGCCACCAAGTTCGTGAAGCAGCTGGCTGCTCGCGGTGGCAACATCCTGTTCGTCGGCACCAAGCGCGCTGCTCGCGAGCTGGTCGCTGCCGAAGCCGCGCGTTGCGGCATGCCTTTCGTCGACGCCCGCTGGCTCGGCGGCATGCTGACCAACTTCAAGACGGTGAAGACCTCGGTCAAGCGCCTGAAGGATATGGAAGCCGTGGTCGCCGAAGGCGGCGCCGAGCGCATGATCAAGAAGGAAGGCCTGCTGTTCCAACGCGAACTGGAAAAGCTGAACAAGTCGATCGGCGGCATCAAGGACATGAACGGTCTGCCCGACGCCATTTTCGTGATCGACGTCGGCTATCACAAGATTGCCATCGCCGAAGCCAAGACCCTGGGCATCCCCGTGGTCGCCGTGGTTGACACCAACCACTCGCCCGAAGGCATCGACTACGTGATCCCCGGCAACGACGACTCGGCCAAGGCCATCGCGCTGTACGCCAAGGGCATCGCCGACGCCGTGCTGGAAGGCCGCGAGCAGAACCTGAACGGTCTGGTCGAAGAGCTGGGCGAAGGCCAGGAAGAGTTCGTCGAAGTCCAGGACAACCAGGCCTAAGCCTATTGTCATGTCCGGCGGTTAGTGTCTGGGAGCGGTTCCGAATGCGGGTCCGCTCCCGCCTCGCCGGCAGTGCGAAGGTGGGCTCCCATCTTCCTGATCCGCGAATCGCGGATGTCCCATCGAATCAAACCACTGTCCCGGTGTGCCGGGGCATGTTCTAGCAAATTGGAGCAAACATGGCTGAAATTACCGCTGCCCTGGTCAAGGAACTGCGCGAAAAGACCGACGCCCCCATGATGGAGTGCAAGAAGGCCTTGACGGAAGCCGAGGGCGACCTGGCCCGCGCCGAGGAAATCCTGCGCGTCAAGCTGGGCAACAAGGCCAGCAAGGCTGCCGCCCGCGTCACCGCTGAAGGCCTGATCGGTCTGTTCATCTCCGCCGACGCCAAGAAAGGCGCCGTCATCGAAGTCAACTGCGAAACCGACTTCGTCGCCAAGAACGACGATTTCGTGGCTTTCGTGAACAAGCTGGCCGAACTGGTCGCCACGCAGAACCCGGCCGACGTGGCCGCTCTGTCGGCGCTGCCCTACGGCGACGGCACGGTCGAATCGACCCGTACCGCCCTGATCGGCAAGATCGGCGAAAACATGGCGATCCGCCGCTTCGAACGCATCGAGACCCCGAACGCGCTGGCCAGCTACGTGCACGGCGGCCGCATCGGCGTGCTGGTCGAGTACTCGGGCGCCGAGGAAGTGGGCAAGGACCTGGCGATGCACATCGCCGCCACCAAGCCCAAGGCCCTGAACGCTGACGGCGTGAACCCCGCTGACATCGCTGCCGAGCGCTCGGTTGCCGAGCAGAAGGCCGCTGAATCGGGCAAGCCCGCCGAAATCGTCGCCAAGATGGTCGAAGGCTCGGTGCAGAAGTTCCTGAAGGAAGTCACCCTGCTGTCGCAGCCGTTCGTCAAGGACGACAAGGCCACGGTCGAGCAGATGCTCAAGGCCAAGGGCGCTTCGATCAGCAAGTTCGTGCTGTTCGTTGTCGGCGAAGGTATCGAGAAGAAGACCAGCGATTTCGCCGCTGAGGTCGCCGCCGCCGCCGCTGGCCGCGCCTGACCCCAGGGTAGTGCTTAAAGGCCGGCGCTAGATTAAATTCTAGTCCGGCCTATTTCTTGTCTTACACTTTCGTCGGATTGTTCTTCGGGATATCACCTATGAGCAGCAGAGCATACAAACGGGTTCTTCTCAAACTTTCCGGCGAGGCGCTGATGGGCGACGATGCATTCGGCATCAATCGCTCCACCATCGTCCGCATGACCGATGAGATCGCCGAAGTCGCCGCCACTGGCGTAGAACTGGCCATCGTCATCGGCGGGGGCAATATTTTCCGTGGCGTCGCCCCGGGCGCGCAGGGCATGGACCGCGCGACCGCCGACTACATGGGCATGATGGCCACCATCATGAACGCGCTTGCACTGCAGGACGCGCTCAAGCACAAGGGTATCGACACCCGCGTGCAGTCGGCCTTGAACATCGATCAGGTCGTCGAACCCTACATCCGCCCGAAGGCCCTGCGTTACCTCGAAGAGGGCAAGGTCGTCATCTTCGCGGCTGGCACGGGCAATCCCTTCTTCACCACGGACACCGCTGCCGCGCTGCGCGGCGCCGAGATCGGTGCGGAAATCGTGCTGAAGGCCACCAAGGTCGACGGCATCTACAGCGCGGATCCCAACAAGGATCCCACCGCCACGCGTTACTCGCGCATCAGCTTCGACGAAGCGATTGTCCGCCGTCTGGAAGTCATGGACGCCACGGCCTTCGCGCTGTGCCGCGACCAGAAACTGCCGATCAAAGTGTTTTCGATCAATAAGTCCGGCGCCCTTAAGCGGGTGGTCAGCGGCGAAGACGAAGGCACTTTGGTACACGTCTAAAGAAAAGGAAATTCCATGAGCGTCGCAGAAATCCGCAAATCCGCCGAAGCCAGGATGGCCAAGTCGCTTGACACGCTCAAGACCAACCTGGCCAAGATCCGCACGGGCCGCGCCCATACCGGCATCCTGGACCACGTGCAGGTCGAGTATTACGGCTCGCCCGTGCCGATCAGCCAGGTCGGCAACGTGAACCTCGTCGACGCTCGCACCATCAGCGTGCAGCCCTACGAGAAGCACATGGCCTCCGTGATCGAAAAAGCCATCCGCGAATCGGACCTGGGCCTGAACCCCATGTCGATGGGCGACACCATCCGCGTGCCGATGCCCGCGCTGACCGAGGAGCGCCGTCGCGACCTGACCAAAGTGGTCCGCAGCGAAGGCGAGGACGCCAAGGTCGCCGTGCGCAACCTGCGCCGCGAAGCCAACGAAGCGCTGAAGAAGCTGGTCAAGGACAAGGAAATCTCCGAGGACGACGAACGCCGTTCGCAGGACGACGTCCAGAAGCTGACCGATCGCAACGTGGCCGACATCGACAAGATGGTCGCGCAGAAAGAAGCGGAAATCATGACCGTATAATTCCTGCATGCCTCGGGATGGTCGGCTGGCCGTATCATCCCGAGGACCAGGATTTCCTGCCTGAGCGCCGTCCTGTCCATTGTTCCGCAGCAACACTGCGTAGCCGTGGGCCGACGGCGCAGGCTTTTCTCCCTGTATTTTCCGTTTTCGCCGTTTCACCGCGCGCAGCTCCAGACCAATGGCAACCAGTTCGACCCAGGCGGTTCCCGCTACTCGCGACATTCCCGAGCACGTGGCCATCATCATGGATGGCAATGGCCGGTGGGCGACGAGACGGCTGCTGCCGCGTACTGCGGGGCACGCCAAGGGCGTGCAAGCGGTGCGGCGTGTCGTTGAGGCCTGCGGCCGCGCCGGCGTGCGTTATCTGACCCTGTTCGCCTTCAGTTCCGAGAACTGGCGCAGGCCAGCCGAGGAAGTATCGCTCTTGATGCGCTTGTTCGTGCAGGCGCTGGAGCGTGAGATCGGCAAGCTCGAAGAGCAGGGCGTGCGTCTGCACGTCATTGGCGACCTGTCCGCCTTCGAGCCCCGGCTGCAAGAGTTGATCTTCGCGGCGCAGGAACGCACCGCCCACAACGACCGCCTGCACCTGACGGTCGCCGCGAACTATGGCGGCCGCTGGGACATCTTGCAGGCCACTCGCGCCATGCTGGCCGCCGAGCCCGCGTTGGCCTCTCAGCCCCAGCTGGTGGACGAGGAGCGCCTTTCGCGCCACCTGTCCATGTCATGGGCACCCGAACCGGACCTGTTCATCCGCACCGGCGGCGAACAGCGTATTTCCAATTTCCTGATCTGGCAGATGGCCTACGCGGAGTTCTACTTCACGGACCGCTATTGGCCGGACTTTGGCGCTGCGGAGCTCGCAGCCGCCTTTGACTGGTATCGCACGCGCGAGCGCCGTTTTGGCCGCACCAGCGCGCAACTCAGCGAAGACGGCGCGCAATAAACGGACGGCGACTAGCGCGTCTTTCCAGGGCTGTACACGAGGAGACCGTCATATGTTGGGCCAGCGTATCGTTACCGCAGTCATTCTGTTGGCCGTTCTGGCTGCAGCGATGATCAGCGCGAACCCCTGGTGGTTTGTCGCGTTGTTGGCCCTGGCGGCCGCCTGCGCTAATTGGGAGTGGCTGCGTTTGACGCTGCCGCAACCGCCTTCCCCCTTGATTGCCGTCGGCGTTGCCGTCCTGCTGTTCGCGGGCATGCTGGCGCTGGCATCAGCCTGGTTGGCGGGCGAAAAGGCCGGAATCGCTGATCCCGCCTGGGTTTTGCGTTACGTCGTGCCGGCAGTGGCTGCCGTCTGGCTGTTTGGTGGCGTGGCAGCCGTGGTCCGCGGCCGTTCCGACGCTCCGCCCGCCAGTCTGGGGTGGTCGGTTTTTTCGGTGCCCGCGGCCTTTGCCGCCTGGGCCGTGTTGGCGCAGATGTTCGTTGCGCGCGGGGCCGGGTTTGTAGTGTCGCTCCTGGCTCTGGTCTGGGTTGCCGATATTGCGGCATATTTTGCCGGCCGGGCATTCGGCAAGCGTAAACTGGCGCCGCGGGTCAGCCCCGGCAAGACGATCGCGGGCGCGGTCGCCGGCGTCCTGGGTGCGGTGCTCTGGATAGGCCTTTCCAGCCTGTGGGAAGGTACTTTCGGCCACGCGCTGGTCGAACGCTGGACCTTCTGGCTGGCCTTGCCCATTGCCGCGTTATTGGGCGTGCTGTCGATTGTGGGAGACCTGTTCGAATCGCTGCTCAAGCGGCGTGCCGGCCGCAAGGACTCCAGCACGCTTCTGCCAGGCCATGGCGGGGTCTATGACCGCATCGACGCGATTCTCCCGGTCGCGCCGTTTGCGCTACTTTTGTCTGGAGTGTTGTTTTGACGGCTTTTCAACGCGTCGTCGTGCTGGGATCGACCGGTTCGATCGGTGAAAGCACGCTGGATGTGATTGCCCGCCACCCCGAGCGGCTGGCGGTTTATGCCTTGTCGGCCTACAGCCAGATGGCCCGCCTGGCGGAGCAGGCGCGGGCCAGCCGGGCGGCGGTAGTGGTGGTGCCCGACGCGGCGGCCCGCGAGAAATTCATTGCGGCCTGGGCGGGCTCCCAGCCCTTGCCGGAAATCCGCGTGGGCGCACAGGCATTGGCGGATACGGCGGCCGATGCTCAATGCGACTCGGTCATGGCGGCCATCGTCGGGGCTGCGGGCCTGCCCGCTGCGCTCGCCGCCGCCCGCAGTGGCAAGCGCGTGCTGCTGGCCAACAAGGAAGCGCTGGTGGCGGCGGGCTCGCTCTTCATGCAGGCAATACGCGACAACGGCGCCGAATTGTTGCCTATCGACAGCGAACACAACGCTATTTTCCAATGTCTTCCCCATGGCGGCCGAGCTGGCGCGCCGCAGCGCCCGGCGCCCGGTGTGCGTCGCCTCTTGTTGACCGCCTCCGGCGGGCCATTTCGCGGACGTGATCTCGAAGACCTGCACGAGGTGACTCCGGCCCAAGCCTGCGCTCACCCCAACTGGAGCATGGGCCGCAAGATTTCGGTGGATTCCGCCACCATGCTCAACAAGGGTCTGGAAGTAATCGAGGCGCATTGGTTGTTCGCCATGCCCCCCGATCGCATCGAGGTGGTCGTGCACCCCCAGAGCGTGGTGCACTCCATGGTGGAGTACGACGACGGCTCCGTGCTGGCGCAGCTGGGTCAGCCCGACATGCGCACGCCCATTGCCTACGGGCTGGGGTTTCCCGAGCGCCTGGACAGCGGCGTCGGCCCGCTGGACCTGACGCGTCTGGGGCGGCTGGACTTCGAAAAGCCCGATCTGGCTCGTTTTCCGTGTCTGGCCCTGTCCTTTGCGGCGCTGCGGGCGGGGCAGGGCGCCTGTGTGACCTTGAATGCCGCCAATGAGATTGCCGTGGAGGCTTTCCTGGGTGGCCGGCTGCCATACACCTGGATTTCCCGCGTCATCGAGGCTTCCCTGGAGTGGCAGGCTCGGCAAGCATCTGTTACGCTCAACAGTCTTGACGATGTGCTTGCGCTCGATGCCGAGGCGCGCACCTTTGCGGGCAACCTGGGCCTGGCCTGATGCAGGCATCGTCGCCGTCGCCCGCTGGCCTCTGATTTCCTAGATTTCGCCGATCCCGATGCTTTTCACCCTGCTGGCCTTTGCGGTTGCGCTTGGCACCCTGATCATCTTCCATGAACTGGGGCACTATTGGGTGGCCCGCCTGTGCGGAGTGAAGGTCCTGCGCTTCTCGGTGGGGTTTGGCAAGGTCATTCTGCGCCGTACCGACCGTCACGGCACCGAATGGGCGGTTTCGGCCCTGCCGCTGGGCGGCTACGTCAAGATGCAAGACGATCCTCCCGCGGGCGCGAGCGCCGCCGAGGCGGCAGGGGCATTCAACAGCAAGCCCGTCGGCCAGCGCATCGCCATTGTCGCGGCTGGCCCCATATTCAACCTCATCCTCGCGGTTTTCCTGTACGCCGGCCTGAACATGGCCGGCACCGAGGAGCCCGTGGCCGTCATCGCCCAGCCTGCCGCCGGCACGCCGGCCGCGCAGGCCGGCCTGATCTCGGGTGACCGGATCCTGGCCATCGATGGCGAAGAGGTGGCTTCGTGGTCCGACGCGCGCTGGCGCCTGATGGATGTCATGGCTACCGGCGGCAAGGCCCTGATCGAGGTAAAGACCCCGGCAGGCGCCGTCCAGCAACGCGAGCTCGTGCTGCCGTCCAACAGCATGGATCCGGCCGGCGGCGATCCGCTGGCGGCAGCCGGGGTCCGGCTGGCGCAGCCCAAGCCTGCCGTGCGGGTAGTCAATGACGGCGGCGAAGGGCAGGCCGCCGGCCTGCGCGCGGGTGATCTGATCCTTGCCGTGAATGGGGTGCCCACGCCGGATACCGGCGGACTGGTCCGGCAAATCCAGGAAAGCGCCGGCAAGACCCTGGCGCTCACGCTGGCGCGCGACGGCGCCAATGTTTCCGTGAACGTCACGCCGCGCGCCGAGACCGTCAACGGCCAAGTGATCGGCCGCCTGGGAGTCCAGCTGGGCGGCGACGTCCCGATGGTGACCGTGCGTTACGGTGTGTTCGAGAGCCTGTGGAAAGGCGCGGTCCGCACCTGGGACACCGCATGGTTCTCGCTGCGCATGATGGGGCGCATGGTCACGGGCGACGTTTCCTGGCGCAATGTCAGTGGTCCGGTGACCATTGCGGATTACGCCGGCCAGACCGCCCGAATCGGAATTGTTGCGTATATCGCTTATATCGCCTTGATCAGCATCAGTCTCGGCGTACTAAATTTGCTGCCTATTCCCATGCTGGACGGTGGACATCTGCTGTACTATCTCGTCGAAATTGTGCGGGGTAGCCCGCCGCCAGCAAGGTGGATCGATATCGGACAGCGCGCCGGCATAGGTTTATTGGCAAGCCTGATGGGGCTTGCGCTGTTCAATGATTTCACGCGTTTGTTCACTTGAACGCGATTTAGCATAAAATCCCCCGCCATTTGCACGACCGAGGATACTCAAGGATGTCTTTTCGCCGGATGTTTCATCACAAAAAGGGTGTACTGCCGGGTTTGATCGCCGCATTGCTGGTACCGGCCATCGCCCACGCCTTCGACCCTTTTGTCGTGCGGGATATCCGCGTAGAGGGTATTCAACGAACTGACGCCGGCACCGTCTTCGGCTATCTCCCCGTCAAGGTGGGTGAAAAGTTCACGGAAGAAGAGGCGACCGAGGCCATCCGCCGCTTGTACGGCACCGGTTTTTTCACCGATGTACAGATCCAGACGGACAACAACGTCGTAGTGGTGGTGGTGCAGGAGCGCCCGACGATCGCCTCGGTGAACTTCAACGGCATGCGTGAGTTCGATTCCAAGGCCATTACCACCTCGCTGGCGCAAGTGGGTTTTGCCGAAGGCCGCATTTTCGACCGCTCCATGCTCGAGCGCGCCGAATACGAACTGAAGCAGCAATACCTGTCCAAGGGCAAGTACGGCATCGAGGTGACGTCCACCGTGACGCCCCTGCCGCGCAACCGCGTGGGCGTGAGCTTCGACGTGTTCGAAGGCTCCGTTGCACGTATCCAGGAAATCCGCTTCGTTGGCAACAAGGCTTTCTCGGAAAGCGATCTGCTTGACGAGTTCAAGCTGACCACGCCCGGCTGGCTCACCTGGTACACCGATACGGACAAGTACTCGCGCGAAAAGCTCGAAGGCGACCTGGAGCGCCTGCGCTCGTTCTACCTGGACCGCGGCTATCTCGAATTCTCGGTCGAGCCCCCCCAGGTCACGATTTCGCCCGACCGCAAGGACATCCGCATCACGATTACCGTGCACGAAGGCGAACCCTACAAGGTGCGCAGCGTGAAACTGGCCGGCAATCTGCTGGGCCTGGACAAGGAAATCAACGCCCTGGTGGAAATCAAGCCGGAAGAGACCTTCTCGGCCGCCAAGGCGAACGGTTCGGCCAAGGCCATCACCGACTACCTGGGCGAACTGGGCTACGCGTTTGCCAACGTCAACCCGAACCCGCAGCTGGACCGCGCCAAGCACGAGGCCGACCTGACGTTCTACGTCGATCCCAGCCGCCGCGTTTACGTGCGCCGCATCCAGATCGGCGGCAACACCCGCACGCGCGACGAAGTCGTGCGCCGCGAAATGCGCCAGCAGGAAGCTGCCTGGTACGACGCCAAAGACATCAAGACCTCGCGCGACCGCGTCGACCGCCTGGGCTATTTCAGCGACGTCAACGTCAAGACCGACCCGGTTCCGGGCTCGCCCGACCAGGTCGACGTCAACGTGGACGTCAAGGAAAAGCCCACCGGCATGATCAACCTGGGCGTGGGCTACGGCTCGTCGGAAAAAGCCATTCTGTCGGCCGGTATCAGTGAAGACAACGTCTTCGGCAGCGGCACCAACCTGACGCTGCAACTGAACACCAGCAAGACCAACCGGGCCGTGGTTCTGTCGCATACCGACCCGTACTGGACCAAGGACGGCATCAGCCGCACCACGTCCGCGTACTATCGCGTGACCGAGCCGTGGAACAACAACGACGGCGACTACCGCGTCAAGGCCATGGGCCTGGGCATGAACTTCGGCGTGCCGATCTCGGAATACGACCGGATCATGCTGGGCGCGAACTTCGAACGTAACCAGATCGATCTGTTCAGCAATTCGCCGGCTGCCTACGACAAGTTCGTCGAGGACTACGGCGATTCGACCAACTCGGTGATCTTCACCACCGGCTGGACCAAGGACACGCGCGACAGCGCGCTGGCGCCGACCAAGGGCGGCTACACCCGCCTGAAGGCCGATCTGTCGACCATCGATCTGCAGTACACGATGTTGACGGCCCAGCAACAGTACTTCGTGCCGCTGGGCGGCTCCTATACGCTGGCCTTGAACGGCATGGTTGATTGGGGCCAGAGCTACGGCAGCAAGGATTACCCGGTCATCAAGAACGTCTATGCCGGCGGTATCGGCACCGTGCGCGGTTACGAAGGCTCGTCGCTGGGTCCGCGCGATACGAAGACGGGCGACTACCTGGGCGGCACGCGGCGCATTATCGCCAACGCGCAGCTGTACCTGCCGTTCCCGGGCGCGTCCAAGGATCGCACGCTGCGTTGGTTCATTTTCTCGGATGCGGGCCAGGTTTCGGCAGGCAGCGGCTTGAGCTGCACCAACGGCAAGCCCGGCAGCGAGGTCGAGGATCCTTGCGGCTGGAGGTTCTCGGCCGGTATCGGCCTGTCGTGGCAGTCGCCGATGGGACCGCTGCAACTGTCCTATGCCCGACCGCTGAATTCGAAGCCGGGCGACGACAAGCAAAGTTTCCAGTTCCAGATCGGAACGGGTTTCTAAGCGCGCCGTTACGCTTGAAAACAAGGGAGAAAGGCCCACAGCCGGCTCCCTTGCTGTTTAGTGGCACAATACACACTTTGGCTTTGCCTTACTGGAAGGTGAGATTTTCATGATGTCTGATTCCGCACTTAAAACTTCGAATTCGCTGCGCGCCAAGCGCCGCGGCAAGCTGGGCGGCTCCATTGCCCTGGTAGGTGCGCTCATTCTCGGTTCGGCTGCCGCGATTCCCGCGCAGGCGCAAGGCACGAAGATCGGTTTCGTCAATACCGAGCGGATCCTGCGCGAGTCGGGTCCGGCCAAGGCAGCGCAAAGCAAGATCGAAGCCGAATTCAAGAAGCGCGATGACGAGCTCCAGCGCCTGAACAACAGCCTGCGTTCGCAAGCCGAGAAGTTCGACAAGGACGCTCCCGTGCTGTCGGAGTCCGACCGCGTCAAGCGCCAGCGCGAGCTCTCCAACCTGGATACCGACCTGCAGCGCAAGCGCCGCGAGTTCCAGGAGGACTTCAACCGTCGCCGCAACGAAGAATTCTCCGGCATCGTGACGAAGGCCAATGACGCCATCAAGCGCATCGCCGAGCAGGAAAACTACGACCTGATCATTCAGGATGCCGTGACGGTCAACCCGCGCATCGACATCACCGACAAGGTGATCCAGAGCCTGGGCAAGTAAGCAGCACCTGTCACGTCATGCCGGTTTTACTGGATCTTGCCCGCGCTCCAACGCTGGAAGCACTGTTGAGCGCCGCCAACACCCAGGGAATGGACTGGCGTATCAGCGCAGTTCCCGGTGCGGACTCCATGCGAGTCTGTGGCATCGGAACCTTGTCATCGGCGGGTCGGCAGGAAATCGCTTTCCTCGCCAATCCCCGCTACCAGAGCCAGCTGGGCGCCACGCAGGCAGGGGCGGTCATCGTCTCGCCCGACGTGGCCCAGGCTCTGGAAGCCGAGGGCAACGCCCGGCCGCCGTTTGCGCTGGTTGTCTGTCAGCATCCCTATCTGCTTTACGCCCGAGTGGCGCAATGGTTCGACGCCGCGAGGCGGCCCGCGTTGCCTGCATCCACCCATCCTTCCGCGGTGGTCGCTGCTGACGCCACGATTGAAGAGGGCGTGCGTATCGGCCCGCACTGCGTTGTCGAATCCGGCGCGCGCATCGGTCGCGATGCCGTTCTCGGACCCGGTTGCGTGATCGGCGCAGGTTCGTCCGTAGGGCCGGGCAGCCGGCTGTACGCCCACGTTACGCTGTATGACGGGGTCACGGTTGGCGCACGCGCGATCATCCATAGTGGCGCCGTGCTGGGTGCGGATGGTTTCGGCTTTGCGCCGGATCCCACCCTGGGCAAGGGCGCCTGGGGCAAGATTCCGCAGCTCGGCGGTGTAACCGTCGGCGACGATGTCGAAATCGGCGCCAACACCACCGTCGACCGCGGCGCGCTGGAGGACACCGTCCTGGCCGATGGCGTCAAGCTGGACAACCAGATCATGGTTGCCCACAACTGCCGGATCGGCGCGCACACCGCCATTGCGGCTTGCGTGGGCGTGGCTGGCTCGACCACCATAGGCGAGCGCTGCACCATCGGCGGAGCGGCCATGCTGTCGGGTCACCTGACCCTGGGCGACGATGTGCACATTTCGGGCGGCACCGCGGTGACGTCCAGCATTTCGAAGCCTGGACGCTATACGGGCGTCTTCCCGTATGCGGAACATGGCGAATGGCAGCGCAACGCCGCCGTGATACAACAGTTGGCGCAATTGCGCCGGCGCGTGCGGACGCTGGAAAAAGACTGAGGCGCGCCGCCGCCTTTGGCGCGTCCGCGCCGCACGATTACTTTACTTCGCAGGAAAGCATAGAAAAATGGAACTCGACATCAAGGGGATCATGGAGAGGCTGCCGCATCGTTACCCGATGCTGCTGATTGACCGCGTCGTCGAAATGGTGCCCGGCAAGTCCATCGTGGCCATCAAGAACGTCTCGATCAATGAACCGTTTTTCAACGGCCATTTCCCGCACCACCCGGTCATGCCGGGCGTGCTCATTGTGGAAGCGATGGCTCAGGCCTCGGCCCTGTTCTCGTTCACCGACGAGAACGGTGGCTTGAAGTGCGAAGGATCCAAGACCGCGTATTACCTGGTCGGCATCGACGGCGCGCGTTTCCGCCGCCCGGTCGTGCCGGGCGACCAATTGCGCATCGAGGTGGAAGCCGAACGTCTGAGCCGCAGCATCTGTAAGTACCAAGCGCGCGCGACGGTGGACGGGCAGGAAGTCGCTTCCGCCAAGCTGATGTGCGCGATCCGCAGCCTGGAAGAGTAAATGGCAGGAAACATTCACCCCACCGCCGTCGTTGATCCGGCGGCAAAGCTCGACCCGACCGTGGTCGTGGGTCCGTTTGCGACTATCGGTCCCGATGTGACCATAGGCGCGGGGACCGAGATTGGCCCGTACTGCATGGTGGACGGGGTGACGACCATTGGGCGTGACAACCGCTTCTACCGCTATTGCTCGGTTGGCGGCATGCCGCAGGACAAGAAGTACAAGGGCGAGCCTACCCGCCTTGTCGTCGGCGATCGCAACACCTTCCGCGAATACGTGACGCTCAACACCGGCACCGTGCAGGATGGCGGCGTCACGACGCTGGGCGACGACAACTGGATCATGGCGTATGTGCACGTGGCGCACGATTGCCATATCGGCAGCAACACCATCCTGGCCAATTCGGTGCAACTGGGGGGGCACGTCCACGTCGGCGACTGGGCCATCGTGGGTGGCTTGACCGGCGTGCATCAGTTCTCGCGCATTGGCGCGCACAGCATGACGGGCGGCAACAGCTCTCTCATGCAGGACACGCCGCCTTTCGTGCTGGCGGCGGGCAATCCGTGCCGCCCCGTGGGCATCAACGTGGAAGGGCTGAAGCGCCGCGGTTTCACGCCCGCCGACATTTCAGCGTTGCGTGACGCCTACAAGATCATTTATCGCCGGGGGCTGTCCCTGGATGCGGCACGGGCCGAATTGCGGGCCCGCCAACAGGCGGAACCCGAGGTCGCCCCGCAGCTCCAGATCCTGCTCGATTTCCTGGACGTCGCAAGCCGCGGCATCATCCGCCCATGAGCGCACGGATCGGCATGGTGGCCGGCGAGCCCTCGGGCGATTTGCTGGCCGGTCGCATCATTGCCGGTCTGCAAGCGCGCGATGGCGACGTCCGCTGCGAAGGCATCGGCGGGCCTCAGATGCAGGCCCGTGGTTTCGACGCGTGGCATCCCATGCACGCCTTGACGGTGTTCGGCTACGTGGACGCGCTCAAGCGCCTGCCCAGCCTGCTCGGTACCTATCGGGACGTCAAGCGGCGCTGGCTGGCGGAGCCGCCCAAAGTCTTCGTCGGGATCGACGCGCCGGATTTCAACCTGCGCCTGGAGCATCAACTGCGCCAGGCCGGCACGCCGACCGTCCATTTCGTGGGGCCGTCGATTTGGGCCTGGCGCTACGAGCGCATCCACAAGATCCGCGAGTCGGTATCGCACATGCTGGTGCTGTTCCCGTTCGAGGAAGAGATTTACCGCAAGGAAGGCATTCCGGTCACTTACGTGGGGCATCCGCTGGCAGGGGCCATCCCCATGGAGCCCGACCGTGCCGCCGCGCGCGAACGCCTGGGTATCGATCAGGACGCGCGGGTGCTGGCGATTTTGCCGGGTAGCCGTTCTTCCGAGATTCGTCTGCTGGCTCCGCGCTTCCTGCAGGCCGCGCAGATCCTGCAAAAGAAGGATCCGGCGCTGCAATGCGTGGTTCCCATGGTCAATGACCAGCGCCGCGCGGAGTTCCAAGCCATTTTGGCGCAGTATCCCGTGCCGGGACTGCGGTGCATCACCGCGAACGATCTGCACGGCGAGGGGGGAGAGCGCCAGGCGCCCGTGGCCTGGTCCGTCATGGAGGCCGCCACCGCAGTGTTGGTGGCCAGTGGCACCGCCACGCTGGAGACGGCGCTGTATAAGCGCCCCATGGTGATCTCCTACGTTTTGTCGCCATGGATGCGCCGCATCATGGCCTGGAAGTCCGGCCAGCAGCGCCCCTATCTGCCCTGGGTTGGCCTGCCGAACGTGTTGCTGCGTGATTTCGCCGTGCCGGAGTTGCTGCAGGACGACGCCACGCCCGAAAAGCTCGCGGAAGCGACCTGGACTGCCTTGACCGATGACGCCGGCAGGGCGCGTATCGAGGCCCGTTTTACGGCCATGCACCAGGAGCTGCTGCGCGATACGCCCGCGCTGGCCGCCCAGGCGATCCTTGAGGTGGCCGGTGGAGCAGCCTGACCTGTTCGTGGCGCCGGAGCAGCCTGCCATGGTCACGGCGGGTGTGGACGAAGCCGGGCGCGGCCCGCTGGCCGGCGCGGTGTACGCGGCGGCCGTCATTTTGAACCCGGCGCGCCCGATAGCGGGCCTGGCGGATTCCAAGGTGCTCAAGGCCGCCACGCGAGAGGCGCTGGCGCTGGAGATCCAGGAGTGCGCGCTGGCATGGTGCATCGCCAGCGCCAGCGTGGCCGAGATCGACAGCTTGAACATCCTGCGTGCCACCATGCTGGCAATGCAGCGGGCGGTCCAGGGACTGGCTACCCTGCCGCAGTTGGCGCTGGTGGACGGCAATCAGGCGCCCAAGCTGGGCTGCACGGTGCAGACGGTCATCAAGGGCGATGCGCTGGTGCCCGCGATTTCGGCGGCGTCCATTCTTGCCAAGACGGCGCGCGACGCGGATCTGCTGCGCCTGCATGCGCTATATCCCCAGTATGCCTTTGACCAGCACAAGGGATATGGCACCCCGTTGCATCTGCAGATGCTGCGCGAGCACGGCCCTTGTGCCGAACACCGCCGCAGTTTCGCTCCTATCAAGGCCTTCGGCCTGACTTCATGAAGCACATCAGTTCACGCGACAACCCCGCGGTCAAGGCGCTGGCCAAGCTGGCCGGCACGGCGGGCAAACGCGGCGCGCCGGTGCTGCTGGATGGCGTGCACCTGTGTCAGGCCTGGCTGCAGCATCATGGCGCGCCCGACCAGGCGGTTTTCGATGTGGAGCGGCTGTCGCAGCCCGATATCGCCGCGCTGGCGGCGGCCGTGCCTGAGCGCGACTGCCTGGCCCTCGATGCGCGCTTGATGCAGTCCCTGGCGGCCGTCGAGAGCGGGCAGGGCGTCGCCTTCCTGGTGACCCCGCCGGCGCCGGAGCTGCCCGACACCGTGGATGAGAATTGCGTGTTGTTCGATCGCATCCAGGATCCCGGCAATGTCGGCACCCTGTTGCGTACCTGCGCCGCAGCGGGCGTGAAACGAGTCTTCCTGGCGACGGGCACGGCGGCCGCCTGGTCGCCCAAGGTGCTGCGCAGCGGACAGGGAGCCCATTTTGCGCTGGCCATTCACGAGCATGTCGATCTGCCCGCCTTGCTGCCCCGATTCAAGGTGCCGCTGGTCGCGACCGCGCTGGACGGTGCGCGGAACCTGTACGAGGGCGACTTGCCTGAACGATGTGCATGGGTATTCGGCCACGAAGGCCAGGGCGTGGCGGCGGAGCTGCTCGCGGCAGCCCGCCTCAAAGTCTGCATTCCGCATGATATGGCCGCCGTGGAATCGCTCAATGTAGGCGCCGCCGCCGCCATCTGCCTGTTCGAGCAACGGCGCCAGGTATTGCGCGGCGCCCGGCGCTGACGCTATTTTTGCGGCTGTGAGGGCATTTCCCGCCCCTAGTCATCCCGAAGGGAAAATGATGGCGTCGCTGCTGGCTTATGGATTGGGTCGAAGGTACGCGCTTGCAGGGCGCGTGCTGCTGCTGGCCGGCGCGTGCGCGCTGGCCCTGAGCGCCTGCGGTTCCAGCGGCCCCCAGACGGTTGGCATGGTCAGGGCCGACGTTTCAGAGTCGGCTTACGTGATCCAGTTGTCCCGGGCGGTGTCGGGAGCCTTGCCGGACAAGACTGCTGTCAACCTGCCGGCGTCGTCCAGGTGGGTGCGGATGGGGGCACTGCCACAGGGCGACGTTTACCGAGCGGCCGACGGCCCGTTTTCGCTTCCGGGCCGTCGAGGCGAGGCAGGCTTCGTGGCCTCGTCCGGCAAAGTGCTTGGCGTGTATCTGCCGGGAGAGCGCCTGTACCTGCCTCTGTCGCGGCCGGTGGCGCTGCCCGTGTCGATGCGTCAATAATGCCCTGGGCGGGCTCTCAGCCCCGGTCCAGGCCCACTTCCTGCAGCACCGTTGTGGCGATCTCCTCGATCGATTTGGTGGTGCTGGACAGCCAGGAAATCCCTTCGCGGCGCATCATGCGCTCGGCCTCGGCCACTTCGTAGCGGCATTGCTCCAATTGCGCATAACGGCTGTTGGGGCGGCGTTCGTTGCGGACTTCGGCCAGGCGTTCGGGCTGGATCGACAGGCCGAACAGCTTGCCGCGGTGCGGGGCGATGGTCGAGGGCAGGGTGCCACGTTCGAAATCGTCCGGCGTCAGGGGGAAATTGGCCGCCTTGATGGCGTACTGCATGGCCAGGTAAAGGCTGGTGGGCGTCTTGCCGCAGCGGGACACGCCGACCAGGATTACGTCCGCCTGGTCCAGCTGGTTGACGAATTGGCCATCGTCATGCGCCAGGCTGAAGTTGATGGCGTCGATGCGGTTGCGGTACTTTTCCGAATTGGCCTGCATGTGCGAGCGGCCGATCGAATGGCTGGATTTGAGGCCCAGCGCCTGCTCGATGTGGCTGACGAAGGTGCCGAACAGATCAAGGAACACCCCGTTCGCCTGTCGAACACGCGCCAGGATGTCCGGGTTGACCAAGGTGCTGAATACGATCGGGGGCACCCCCGCTTCCTGGGCGCTGCGGTCAATGCGCATGGCCACTTCGGCCGCCTTTTCCAGCGTGTCCACGAAAGGCAGGCGGACAGGCTTGAAATTGACCTCTTCAAACTGAGAAAGCACTGACTGGCTGAAGGTTTCTGCGGTGATGCCGGTACTGTCGGAAACGATGTATACCGTGCGTACGATCGGGGTAGATGTCATGTGTAAAAAATTCCAACCAGGCAGATGGCCGGATGCACTCCACCGAGTACAATCAGGCCCCTATAAGTCACCCCAAGGGCGGTCCAAGGCCAGTTTGGTCAGCGCGTAAATTGGGGCTGTGATCCGGCTCTGATCCAGCTTCCTGATGCATTGACCAAACTCGCTTTCATTCCATTGTAAAAGGTGACTTCAATGTCGTACGTTGTTTTGTTCGAGCAGCTCCGCATGACGGACGTGGACTCGGTAGGAGGCAAGAACGCATCACTAGGCGAAATGATCAGCCAGCTGTCTGGCGCGGGTGTCCGCGTGCCGGGCGGCTTCGCCACGACCGCTGACGCCTTCCGCGACTTCCTCAAGGCTTCCGGCCTGGACAAGCGCATCGCCGAACGCCTGACCACGCTGAACCCCGAAGACGTGCGCGAACTGGCCAACGCCGGCGCGCAGATCCGTCAATGGATCATCGACGCCCCGTTCTCGCCTGAGTTTGAATCGCAGATCCGCGAAGCCTTTGCCAAGCTGGACGCTGACGGCAAGGGCTCGTTCGCCGTGCGCTCTTCCGCCACCGCCGAAGACCTGCCCGACGCCTCGTTCGCCGGCCAGCAGGAAACCTTCCTGAACGTCGTCGGCATCGACGACGTGCTGGACAAGATCCGCCACGTGTTCGCGTCGCTGTACAACGACCGCGCCATTTCCTATCGCGTGCACAAGGGCTACGCCCATGCCGACGTCGCCTTGTCGGCCGGCATCCAGCGCATGGTGCGTTCCGACAAGGGCAGCGCCGGCGTCATGTTCACCATCGACACGGAATCCGGCTTCCAGGACGTGGTGTTCATCACCTCTTCCTACGGCCTGGGCGAAACGGTGGTGCAGGGCGCGGTCAACCCCGATGAATTCTACGTTTTCAAGCCGACGCTGGCCCAGGGCCATTACCCGATCGTCGGCCGCCGCATCGGCTCCAAGCTGATCAAGATGGAGTTCGATCCGGAGCGCCCCGAAGGCCGCGCCGTGCGCACGGTCGACGTGCCGGTGTCCGAACGCAACCGCTACTCGCTGACCGACGACGAGGTCAACGAACTGGCCCGCTACGCCGTCATCATTGAGAAGCACTATGGCCGCCCGATGGACATCGAGTGGGGCCGCGACGGCATCGACGGCAAGATCTACATCCTGCAGGCGCGTCCGGAAACCGTGAAGTCGCAGCAGGGCGCGAACGACGTGCAGCAGCGTTACCGCCTGAAGGCTACCGGCCAGGTCCTGATCACCGGCCGCGCGATCGGTCAGAAGATCGGCGCGGGCCCGGTGCGCGTGGTTGGCGATATTTCCGACATGGACAAGGTCCAGCCGGGCGACGTGCTGGTCACCGACATGACGGATCCCAACTGGGAGCCCGTGATGAAGCGTGCGTCCGCCATTGTCACCAACCGCGGCGGCCGTACTTGCCACGCGGCGATCATCGCGCGCGAACTGGGTATTCCTGCGGTCGTGGGCTGCGGCAACGCGACCGACGTCCTGAAGGAAGGCCAGGCAGTGACCGTGTCTTGCGCCGAGGGCGACGAAGGCCGCATCTATGATGGCCTGATCGAGACCGAAGTGGAAGAAGTGCGTCGCGGCGACATGCCCCCGATCGATCTGAAGATCATGATGAACGTGGGCAATCCGCAGCTGGCCTTCGATTTCGCCCAGATTCCCAACGGCGGCGTGGGCTTGGCCCGCCTGGAATTCATCATCAACAACAACATCGGTATCCACCCCAAGGCGGTGCTGGACTATCCGAACGTCGACGGCGAACTGAAGAAGGCCGTGGAATCGGCTGCCCGTGGCCATGCCAGCCCGCGCGCGTTCTTTGTCGAGAAGATGGCCGAAGGCGTGGCCACCATCGCTGCCGCGTTCTACCCCAAGCCCGTCATCGTGCGCATGTCGGACTTCAAGTCCAACGAGTACCGCAAGCTGGTCGGCGGTTCGCGCTACGAGCCCGAGGAAGAGAACCCCATGCTGGGCTTCCGCGGCGCGTCGCGCTACATCGCCGAGGACTTCGCCGAGTGCTTCCGCATGGAATGCGAAGCGCTCAAGAAGGTGCGCGATGAAATGGGTCTGACCAACGTCGAAATCATGGTTCCCTTCGTGCGTACCCTGGGCCAGGCGGCCAAGGTGGTGGACCTGCTGGCCAAGCACGGTCTGGCGCGTGGCGAGAACGGCCTGAAGCTCATCATGATGTGCGAAGTGCCGTCCAACGCCATTCTGGCTGATGAGTTCCTGCAGTATTTCGATGGCTTCTCGATCGGCTCGAACGACATGACCCAATTGACGCTGGGCCTGGACCGCGATTCGGGCATGGAACTGCTGGCCGCCGACTTCGATGAACGCGACGATGCGGTGAAGTTCATGCTGCGCCGCGCGATCAAGGCTTGCCTGGCCGCGAACAAGTACGTGGGCATTTGCGGCCAAGGCCCCAGCGACCACCCGGACTTCGCGCAATGGCTGAAGGAAGAGGGCATCCTGTCGATGTCGCTCAATCCGGACACCGTTGTCGATACCTGGCAGCGCCTGGCCAAGAACTGATCGTTCTGCCGATGTGAAAACCCCGCGCCTGCAAGGGCGCGGGGTTTTTTATTGCCCAGATTACGGCGCGGATTACGCTGCCAGCGCTTCTCGCGCGATCAACTCGCGCTTGCGGTCGATGCCCCAGCGGTAGCCGGCGAGGGAGCCGTCGGTACGGACCACGCGGTGGCAGGGGATGGCCAGCGCGATGTTGTTGGTGGCGCAGGCGCGGGCCACGGCGCGCACGGCTCGCGGCGATCCTATGCGTTCGGCGATGTCGGTGTAGGTGGCGGTCTCGCCCACGGGGATCTCGCGCAGGGCTTGCCACACCCGGCGCTGGAAGGCGGTGCCTCTTACGTCCAGCGGCAGGTCCAGGCCACGCGACGGGTCCTCCACGAAGCCGACCACCGCCGCCACCCAGTCTTCGAACTGTGCGTCGGCGCCGATCAGGCGGGCGGCCTTGAAGCGGTCTTGAAGATTGCGCACCAGTTGTTCCGGATCTTCGTGCAGGGCGATCTCGCAGATGCCCGTGTCGCTGGCCGCTACCAGCAGGGCGCCCAGGGAGCATTGCGCGACCGCGAAACGGATGTCCACGCCCTCGCCGTTCTTGCGGAAAGCGGTGGGCGTCATGCCCAGGATGGCGGGAGCGGCTTCATAGAAGCGGCCGCTGGAATTGAAGCCGGCGTCATACATGGCGTCCGTGACGCTGGCGCTCTGCTTGAGCTGCTGGCGGGCGCGGCTGGCACGCAGGGCGTCGGCATAGGCCTTGGGCGTGATGCCGGTGGCCGCCTTGAACACGCGGTGGAAGTGGAAGCGGCTCATGCCGGCCTGTTCGGCCAGGGTGGACAGATCGGGCGGCTGCTCGGCTTCCAGTGCGCGGCAGGCGCGTTCGACAGCGGCGGCGTGCTGTTTGCTCAGGGCGGCGGCTTGGTTCATGAAAAAGCTCCTGTTGCGCGCGGATTCACGCGCTTGGACCCATCGTCTCAAATGCCGGCCGCCGCCGCACTCCGGATGTTGCGCGGGGGCGCCGCGCGACCCACCGGACGCTATGCCGGCGCGTAGGCGTCGAGGAAGCGCCGCAACAGGCCGCCCGCCACCGGCGTGGCGCGCACGTTGGCCGACAAGCCGGGAACGTCCAGGTTTTCAGCGGCATAGCGGCGGCCGAAACGTTCCAGGTGGGCGCGGATGAAGTCGGGACCGAATTCGGGGTGGAACTGAGTCGAGAACACGTTGAGCCCGATGCGGATCATCTGGTGCTCATCCAGATCCGAGCGCGCCAGCACGGCGGCGCCAGGGGGCGGCTGCAGCACGGTCTGCGCATGCAGCATCTGGGCGGGGAAGGTGGAGGGCAATCCGGCCAGCAGCTTGTCGCCGGCTGCCGGGGGCAGCAGTTCCACCGTTTGTGTGCCGACCTCGCGTCCGGCGGGGTTGTAGCCGACCTTGCCGCCCAACGCATAGGCCAGCAGTTGATGGCCGTAGCACACGCCGAACATGGGCAGGCCCGCGGCAGCGGCTTCGCGCAGCCACGCGGCGGTGTCTTCGCTCCAGGGTTCCTTGTCGGTCACCATGGCGGGCGAGCCCGTGATCAGCGCGGCGCGGTAGCGGGACGGGGCCTGCGGGCGCTTGCCTTCGTGCACCGGCACGATTTCCATGGCCTCGGCCGTCAGGCCGGCGGCTTGCGCGAGTTGTTCGGCATAGCCGCCGAACTGGCTTTTGAGCGTATCGTCCGGATCGCCGGTGTGCAGGATCAGGACGGGGAGAACGGAAGGTATTGCAGCGGTCATTGGGGGGCTTGTGCCTAAAGGATACGGGCGCCGGGTTCCAGAGGGATTTCCACCGCCAGCGCACATCATAATCCAGTGCTCCGGTCCCTGAGGAAAGCGCCTTTACCGTTCCGTCCCGGAAATACGTACAATTCCGCTCAGATACTCATCCTTTCGGGCGAAGGAAAACTATGTGGATTTGGCTGGGACTGGCCGCGCTGGCCCTGATCGGGGAATTGGCGACCGGCACTTTCTACCTCCTGCTGGTGGCTCTCGGGCTGGCGGCGGGAGGGGTGGCCGCATGGTTCGGCGCCGCCCTGGAATGGCAGCTCGTGGCCTGCGGCATCGTGCTGCTGCTGGGCCTGCTGGTCCTGCGCAAGACCCGCGTGTTGAAAAAGCGCGAGGTCGATTCCGCCCGCAACGCGGACGTCAACCTGGACATCGGCCAAACGGTATCGGTCGAGGCGTGGTCCGACCAGGGCACTGCGCGGGTCTGGTACCGCGGCGCGCATTGGCAGGCGGAACTGGCCGAGGGCCAGGCGCCGGTGGCCGGCGAACAGACCATCACTGAAATGCGCGGCTCGATCCTGGTATTGACCCCCAAGGGCACGCCCGGCTCGGCCTGACCGCGCCGGCCCGCCGCAAGCGGGGCCGGCAGCGGGCATCCGCGCCGTTCGGGCGGTTCCCGCAAATGTATTCACTAGGAGAGGCTCCGAATCATGATGATCGACACATCCACCATCGTCCTGCTCGTCATCGTCGCACTGGCGATCCTGATAGTCATCAAGGCGATCGCCATCGTGCCGCAGCAGCACGCCTGGGTGGTCGAGCGCCTGGGCAAGTTCGACCGCGTCCTGTCGCCCGGCGCGGGCTTCGTCATTCCGTTCATCGAGCGCGTGTCGTACAAACACTCGCTCAAGGAAATTCCGCTGGACGTGCCCAGCCAGGTCTGCATCACGCGTGACAACACGCAGCTGCAGGTCGATGGCGTGCTGTATTTCCAGGTGACCGATCCCATGCGCGCGTCGTATGGCTCGTCGAACTATATTTCGGCCATCACGCAACTGGCGCAGACCACGCTGCGCTCGGTCATCGGCAAGATGGAACTGGACCGTACCTTCGAAGAGCGGGACTCCATCAACAGCAACATCGTGTCTTCGCTGGACGAGGCGGCGCTGAACTGGGGGGTGAAGGTCCTGCGCTACGAGATCAAGGATCTGACGCCGCCCAACGAAATCCTGCGCGCGATGCAGGCGCAGATCACCGCCGAACGTGAGAAGCGCGCCCTGATTGCGGCCTCCGAAGGTCGTCGCCAGGAACAGATCAATATCGCTACCGGCGAACGCGAAGCGGCGATCGCCCGTTCGGAAGGCGAGAAGCAGGCGCAGATCAACCAGGCGCAGGGCGAGGCCGCGGCTGTGCTGGCCATCGCCGAGGCCACGGCCAAGGCTATCACCCAGGTGGCCGATGCCGTGCGTCAGCCGGGCGGCATGGAGGCCGTGAACCTGAAGGTGGCGGAGCGCTACGTCGAGGCTTTCGGCAACGTCGCCAAGGAAGGCAATACACTGATCCTGCCGGCAAACCTGTCGGACGTGGGCGGCATGATTGCCTCCGCCATGACCATTGTGAAGTCCACCCGCAACAGTTGATAACCGCGCCCGGCGGCGCCAGACGATGATCGCTCCCGTTAACTTGCTTTTGATAGCAGCATTGGCGGGATTGCTTGCGCTGTGCGTGCTCGGGTCGCTCGCCCGCAGCGGCATGGCGGGCATCAAAGAGGCGATACGCGCCAATCTCCTGACGCTGACGGCCTTCGGGCTTTACGCGTTTCAGGTGACCGATGCGCCGTTATGGGTGTCGGTGATCGCGGCCAATGCCGCGGTCGCGCTGGCGCTGTGCGCGTATTACACGGGTTTGCGCCGCCTGGTGGGCCTGCCCGTGCCCAGGCGCCTGATGACGCTGGCCTCCGGAGCGGCGTTACTGGCGCTGGCATTCCATACCTATATCGAACCCCAGGTCGGGCCGCGCCTGGTGGTCATGTCGTGGCTGATGTTCGGCTTCATGGTGGCGATAGCCATCACGGTGAAGCGGGGCATGCCGCTGAACCGGTCGCGCTACAGCTACCATTTCGTGCGCGTGGTTGCCCTGGTGTCCGCCGTGGTGTGCGGGATGCGCGCCGTCGTCTACATGTTCGACATCGCGACGCCGCAGGCTTTGCTGCTGCCCACGGCGTGGAACATCGCGTTCATGACGCTGGGCGTGCTGACGATGCCGTGCCTGACCCTGGGCACCATCATGATCATCCACGATCGGATGCTGGCCGACCGCGAACAAGAAGCCAGCACGGATTTCCTGACAGGCCTGATGTCGCGCAAGGCATGGTGGCTGCAGGCGGAGCGCTATTGCGCCCAGGCCTTGCGCACGCGGCGGCCGCTGACGCTGCTGTTGCTGGATATCGACCATTTCAAGCGCATCAACGATACCCACGGCCATGCGGCCGGCGATGCGGTGCTGCGCCACTTCGGTTTGCTGGCCACCGCCACGCTGCGCACGGGCGATCACGTCGGGCGGGTGGGAGGCGAGGAGTTCGCGGTGCTGTTCCCGGACATGCGCAGCGACGCGGTCCTGGATGTGGCCGGCAGGCTGCTTGATTCGGTGCGGCGCACGCCCTGCGCGCATGGCGGCAGCACCATTTCCTATACGTTCAGCGCCGGCGTGGCGGACTGGATGCCCGGGGAAAGCCTGCAGGCTTTTTTCGAGCGGGCCGACCGCAAGCTGTATGCCTCCAAGACGGCGGGGCGCAACCGCATCACGGGCCCAGGGCAGGAGGCGGAACGCCAGTCGCTGCCCGAGGCCGCCTGAATCAGTCGTCCTTGCCGCGGCGCGGGGCGCGGGTGTCGTGCTTCATGATGCGTTCTTTCTCGCGCTGCCAGTCTTTTTCACGCGCGGTGTCGCGCTTGTCGAAGAGCTTCTTGCCGCGGCCCAGCGCGAAGTCCAGCTTGATACGCCCGTTCTTGTAATGCAGGTTGAGCGGCACCAGCGTGTACCCGCGCTGCTCGACCTTGCCGATGAGCTTGCTGATTTCCTCGGCCTTGAGCAGCAGCTTGCGCGTGCGCATGGCATCGGGATGGATATGCGTGGAGGCCGTGGGCAGGGGGCTGACGTGCATGCCCAAAAGGTAGAGCTCGCCGTCGCGCACGATGACGTAGCTTTCCTTGAGCTGCACGCGGCCATCGCGGATCGCCTTGACTTCCCAGCCTTGCAGCACCAGGCCGGCCTCGTAGCGGTCTTCGATGAAATAGTCGTGCGTGGCCTTGCGATTGTCGATAATGCTCATAAAGCCTTTGTGCCTGAGTGCCTGCTTCGGGTGCCTGGCTGAGTGCCGTGGCCTTGGCATGGCCGTTTTTGGCCCCAGGTCGTGTTGTGCCGGTAAAATCGTGCCATTCTAGCCATTTGCGATAGTCGATGCACAAAGTACAACGATCCGTCCTGGTGCCATACAGCGCCGCCCAGATGTTCGATCTGGTCGCCGACGTGGAGAAGTACCCCGAGTTCATGCCGTGGTGCGGCGGCGCCGAGGTGCAGACTCGCGATGAGCACGGCATGCAGGCCTCCATCCTTATCAGCTTCGCGGGCATGAAGCAGCGCTTCACTACCCGCAATACCCATGCCTATCCCGACCGGATCGATCTGGAACTGGTCGACGGGCCGTTTTCCAGCCTGGTCGGTCACTGGGAATTCCAGCCGCTGGCCGAGGATGCCTGCAAGGTCCTGTTCACCATGGAATACGCGTTTTCCAACCGGGCGCTGGAAATGGTGGTGGGGCCGGTGTTCAACCGTATCGCCACCAGCTTCATTGATTCCTTCACCAAGCGCGCGCAGGCCAAGTATGGTGAATGAGCCGCCCGCAGCGCCGCAGATCGGCGTCAGCGTCTGTTATGCCTTGCCTGGCCACGTCTGGCTGCGCGAACTGCGCCTGCCGGACGGCGCCACCGTTGCCGACGCATTGGCAGCCAGCGGTTTCGCCGAGGCATTTCCCGTGGTGCAGCCCTGGAGCAGGGGTGTGGGTATTTTCGGCCGGGTTACCGAGCCGCAGGCCAGATTGGCGGACGGGGATCGGGTAGAGATCTATCGTGGCCTGAGTTTCGATCCCAAGGAATCCCGGCGTCGACGCGCCGAGCACCGGCGAGCCAAGACGGCGAAGAACGGCAGGGTCCGTCCGGCCGGGTTGCTGTAGGAATCATTCCGCGAGCGGCGAGCCGCCCCGCACAATGTCGCGAACAAGACAAATTTTGCCGGCGCTTCCGGCGTAACATAAGCATCGTCACGCATTTACGTTTACGTCAACGTCATGTCAAAATCGACGGGCTGGCGTTCACGAGACGGCAGCAACGCCAACAGACAATACTCAGTACAACAGGAGACAGGCTGTGGACTTGGAACTGACCGACGAGCAACGCGCGTTTGCGCAGGCGGCGCGAGACTACGCTGAAGGTGAACTGGCGCCCAACGCCGCGCGCTGGGATGCCGAAGGCATTTTTCCGCGCGAGGCCTTCGCCCGGGCGGGCGAAATGGGCTTTTGCGCCATCTATGCCAGCGAGGACATCGGCGGCCTCGGCCTGCCGCGCCTGGACGCCACCCTGGTGTTCGAGGAGATGGCGGCGGTGGACCCTTCGACCACTGCCTTCCTGACCATACACAACATGGCAACCTGGATGGTCGGTAACTGGGGACAGCCTGCGTTGCGCGAGGCTTGGGGACCGTTGCTAGCCAGCGGCCAGAAACTGGCGTCCTACTGCCTGACCGAGCCGGGCGCGGGTTCGGATGCCGCGTCGTTGTCGACCCGGGCGCAGCGCCAGGGCGACAATTACATCATCAACGGCGCCAAGGCGTTCATTTCGGGCGGTGGCGACACGGACCTGCTGGTGGTCATGGCGCGCACGGGCGGCGAAGGCGCGGGCGGCATCAGCGCATTCGCGATTCCGGCTGACAGCGAGGGCATCGGCTACGGTCGCAAAGAAGAGAAGATGGGATGGAACAGCCAGTCCACACGCCCCATCACCTTCGAGAACGTGCGCGTGCCGGCGGCCAATATGCTGGGCCAGGAAGGCGAGGGCTTCAAGATCGCCATGAAGGGCCTGGACGGCGGGCGTATCAATATCGGCACGTGCTCGGTTGGCGCGGCGCAGGGCGCGCTGGACGCCGCCCGGCGGTACATGGATGAACGCCGCCAGTTCAACCGCCGGTTGGCGGAATTCCAGGCCCTGCAATTCAAGCTGGCCGACATGGCCACGCACCTGGTGGCGGCCCGCCAGATGGTGCGCCTGGCGGCCTGCAAACTGGATGCCGGGGCACCCGATGCGGCGACCTACTGCGCCATGGCCAAGCGCTTCGCGACTGACATGGGTTTCCAGATCTGCCTGGACGCCCAGCAAATCCACGGCGGCTACGGATACCTGAGAGACTATCCCTTGGAGCGTCTGGTGCGCGATACTCGCGTTCATCAGATTCTGGAGGGAACCAACGAGATCATGCGCGTGATCATCGCCCGCCAATTGTTGGAAAAAGGAGCCGACATAAGATGAACGCACCGGTGCTGTTCGAAGAGAAGACCGCTGCCAATGGAGTACGGTTCGGGATTGCGACGCTGAATTCGCCGCAAACCCTGAACGGCCTGTCACTGGAGATGGTGGACCTGCTGGCCGAGCGGCTGGATGCCTGGGCACGCGACCCGGGCGTGGCCCTGGTGGTCATGCAAGGCGCGGGCGAAAAGGCTTTCTGCGCGGGCGGAGACCTGCACGGGCTGTACCGCAGCATGACGGAGAATGCCGGCAAGCCGGGCTGGAACAACGCCTATGCGCGCCGTTTCTTCGAGCACGAATACCGGCTGGACTACCGGATCCACACCTATCCCAAGCCGGTGCTGTGCTGGGGCCATGGCATTGTCATGGGCGGCGGCATCGGCCTGATGATGGGCGCCAGCCACCGCGTCGTCAGCGAAAGTTCCCGCCTGGCGATGCCGGAGATCACGATAGGCCTGTTTCCGGACGTGGGCGGCAGCTGGCTGCTGAACCGCATGCCTGGCAGGATCGGCTTGTTCCTGGCGCTGACGGGCGCACAACTGGGGACGTCCGACGCTTTCTATGCTGGCCTGGCGGACTTCCGCCTGGATCATGCGGATTGGCCCAAGCTGCTGGCCTCGCTCGAGGAACAGCCCTGGGCCGGTCAGGCGGCGGGGGGCGCGGAAGACGCCATCGCGCCACGCTCGATCAACGACGGCCTGCTGCGACGCGCGTTGACCGCACTGGAGCCCCAGACGCCATTGGCGCCGGGCAATCTGCGCCAGCATGCGTTCCTGATCAACAATCTGTGCAATGGCAACCGCCTGGACGAGATCTACGAAGATCTGGCGAGGCTGAAAGATCACGAAGACCCGTGGCTGGCACGGGCCGCGACGACGATGTTGGCCGGCTCGCCGGGATCCGCGCGGCTATCGTTCGCGCTGCAGCAGCGCTTGCGCCTGCGTTCGCTGGACGATGTGTTCCGCGCCGAGTACATCGCAGCGCTGGCGTGCACCAGCCATGGCGATTTCGCCGAAGGCATCCGTGCCTTGCTGATCGACAAGGACAAGAAGCCGCGCTGGAATCCGGCCGTCATCGACATGGCGACCGACGCCTGGGTGCAGAAATTCTTTGATGAGCCCTGGCCGGAGGGCGAGCCCCATCCGCTGGAGGACCTGGGCAAGGAAGGACGCTAGGACCTTGGGGCGGCGCAGCCGCCTCGGCCGGCCGGCGCCGCAATGCAGGGCACGAGTTCCACACCTATAGCAATAGCAACAGGAGACAAGACATCATGAGCAGTATCGCGTTTATCGGTTTGGGCAATATGGGCGCGCCCATGGCATTGAACCTGGTCAAGGCCGGCCATAGTCTGACGGTCTTTGACCTGGTGCCGGCGGCGGTGAAGAGCTTGACGGACGCGGGCGCCAAGGCGGCCGCTTCCGCATCGGACGCCGTCAAGGGCGCGGAAGTGGTCATTTCGATGCTGCCGGCCAGCAAGCACGTCGAAGGGCTATACCTGGGCGAGGACCTGCTGGGCAAGATTCCCTCGAGCGCGCTGGTCATCGAGTGCAGCACCATCGCGCCGGATTCGGCGCGCAAGGTGGCGCAGGCCGCCGAGGTGCGCGGCATTGCCATGATCGACGCCCCGGTTTCCGGCGGCACCGGCGGCGCGGCGGCGGGCACGCTGACCTTCATCGTCGGCGGCCAGGGCGCGGCGCTGGAGCGCGCCCGTCCCGTCCTGGAGAAGATGGGCAAGAACATCTTCCACGCCGGTCCGGCAGGCGCGGGCCAGGTGGCCAAGATCTGCAACAACATGCTGTTGGGCATCCTGATGGCGGGCACTTCCGAGGCCCTGGCGCTGGGCGTGGCCAACGGACTGGACCCGAAAGTCCTGTCGGACATCATCGCCAAGAGTTCCGGCCGCAACTGGGCGACGGAACTCTACAACCCCTGGCCCGGCGTGATGGAGCACGCTCCTGCCTCCAAGGGTTACGCGGGCGGGTTTGGCGTGGACCTGATGCTGAAGGACCTGGGGCTGGCAGCCGAGGCCGCCTTGTCGGCGCGGGCATCCATTCCGCTGGGCGAGCTGGCGCGCAACCTGTATTCGCTGCATAGCGCCGGCGGGTCGGGCAAGCTGGACTTCTCCAGCATCGTCAACCTGGTCAAGCGCGAGCAGGACTGACATGGCGCAATCGCAAGCATCGCCGGACCCGGCCGCGCGGGTCCAGGCGAGTTTCGCCCAGCAAAGCATCATGACTTTGCTGGGCGCGGGGTTGGACGTCGTGGAGCCGGGAAGGGTGGACATCGTGCTGCCCTACCGCGCCGACCTCTGTCAGCAGAACGGTTTTCTGCACGCGGGCATTTCCACCACCATTGCCGACAGCGCCGGAGGCTATGCAGCCTATACCTTGTTCGCCCCGGGCGAGGACGTGCTGACTTCCGAGTTCAAAATGAACTTCCTGGCGCCCGCCAAGGGTAGCCGCTTTGTCGCCAGCGGCCGCGTGGTCAAGCCTGGCAAACGCCTGTCGGTCTGCCAGGTGGAGGTGCATGCCTACGATGGTGAGCAGGCCACGCTTTGCGTGATAGGCTTGCTTACCGCGGTGCGCGTGACGCCGCGTTGAATCCTGCGCGCGGCGGTGTCGCGGCCTGATGGGCGGATCCGCTGCGCGCTTATCGCGTGGTGCACGGGTATCTGGCAATGCCTTCAAAAGAACATCATCGGATTTTCCGCAGCAATTGGCTGCGAGCCGCCGTGCTGGGCGCAAACGACGGCATCGTGTCCACGGCCAGCCTGATTACCGGCGTGGCGGCGGCACAGGCCACTCATGGGGCTATCCTGACCTCCGGCATGGCCGGATTGGTGGCTGGGGCGCTCTCGATGGCGGCGGGCGAGTATGTGTCGGTGCGGTCGCAGGCCGACACCGAGGCCGCGGACCTGCGCATGGAGCAGCGCTCCCTCAAGCGCAATTCCGGCGAAGAACTGGCCGAACTTATCGATATCTACGTGGAGCGCGGCCTCACGCGCGACCTGGCGACGCAGGTGGCGCGCCAGTTGACCAGCCACAACGCATTGGATGCGCACGCGCGCGACGAACTGGGCATATCCATCCATAACCGCGCCCGTCCGGTGCAGGCAGCCGTGGCGTCCGCCGCTTCGTTCGCCGGCGGCGCGGCACTGCCGCTGGCCGTGGCGGCGGCGGCACCCTTGCCGCAATTGATCGTCTGGGTCATTGGAGCTTCGGTAGCCTGCCTGGCCGCCCTGGGCGCCCTGGCCGCGGGAGCGGGCGGCGCGCCCAAGGGACCGGCCGCGCTGCGGGTGACGATCCTGGGCGGCCTGGCGATGGCGGTCACGGCGGGCGTGGGCGCGCTGTTCGGCGTGGCGGTATAGCGCCACGCCCGCTTCGGACAGGGCTGGCTGCGCAGGCTTGGGAGCGGGCCCGCGCGCGATGGCGGGCCGCGGGTTTACGGCGTAATGGAATAGGGCAGCGGGGCCGCCGAAATGCGCGGACCGTCCGCGGCGCCCAGGCGCAGGTCGCCTTCAGGCAGGGCCGCGAGCGTGGTTTCGAACAGGACCGATACCACGCCTTGTTCGCCTGCGGCGTCCACCACACGGCCGGTGGGCTCACCAGGCTGGGTGGCGTCGTAGACGTCCACCCCGGCCAGTGCTGGAGCCTGGATGGCGGCGTCGGTAATGGTGCCGAAGGCCATGCGCCGCTTGACGGTGCCCCGGTAGTGGCTGCGCGCCACGACTTCCTGGCCCGGATAACAGCCCTTGGTGAAGCTGACGCCCTGGATCAGGTCCAGGTTCACCGTTTGCGGGATGAATACGTCTTGCGTCGCCGCCGTGATCCACGGTATGCCCGCGGCCAGGTCTGCGGCATGCCATTGCGCGGCGGGCGCCAGTCCCAGCGCGCCGGCCAGCGCGGCCGCCTGGTCCAGCTGTTCGTCCGATGCGATCCACCACCAGCGCAGGCGGGCGTCGGCCGACGGCGCGGCGATCCAGGTGCCGGATGGCAGATCGGCGCGTTGCCAGGGGGCGCGTGGCAGGGGGCCGGCTGCGGCTTCCAACGTAGCGGCTTCGGAGGCCGACGCCGACACGCCGGCCACGTGCAGCGGCGTGGCGGCAAGCTTGGCCTTGGCGCGCAGCACGAACATCGACAGGCGCTTGAGCAGCGCCTGCGCCAGGTCCTGGCGCACCATGCCGTAGAGCTGGGGCGCGTCGTCCGAGCCGTTCGCGGCGCCGCGCCACATCACCAGGGTAGCCAGCAGGCGACCCTTGGCCGTGCAGTAGCCGGCCAGGCGGGCGGCGTCCTGGGGCAGGCCGGTGACGTCCTGCGTGAGCTGGCCGTGCAGAAAGGTGAGGGCGTCCGCGCCAGACGCGGCGAAAACCAGGAAATCGTCCAGCGGCGCAATTTGTGCGCAACCTTCTGCGCGGGCGGGAATCGAAGAATGGAAAGCGTGCATGGAGGCGGAGTTATCGCGTCATCAAAGTGCTGATGATAGCCGTGTTCCCCTCCGGGCTGGGCCATGCCCCCGCCACGCGCATGGATGCGCATCGCGCTCCGCCCCTCTTTTGACGCGACAGGTCCGCGCGATCAATTAAACTTCCGACACTTATGAAGAAGCGACTCTTTTTTTACGTCCTGTGGTTTTTCCTGCTGATTGCGCTGGCCGCCGCCGCTGCCGTGGGAGGCGCCTGGTATTGGATGCACAAGCCCATGCAGCTGAAGGCCGACAGGATCGATTTCGTGGTGGATCCGGGCAGCAGCCCGCGCACGGTCGCGCGGGTGCTGAATGAGGCCGGCGTGCCGGTTTGGGAGCCCGGTTTCGTCTGGATGGCGCGCCTGTCCGAACTCGACAAGCAGATAAAGGCGGGCGGCTACCAGGCGATCAACGGCGATACGCCGTGGCGTCTGCTCGAACGTCTGGCGCGCGGCGACATGACGCAGCGGCAGATCACTTTCCTGGAAGGCTGGACCTACCGTCAGATCCGCCAGGCGCTGCGCGCCAATCCGGACGTCAAGCAGACGCTGGGCGAAACCAGCGACGAAGAATTGATGGAACGCCTGGGGTCGGATATCAAGCAGCCGGAAGGCCTGTTCTTCCCGGATACCTACATTTTCACGCCGGGCAGCACCGACTACGACCTGCTGCGCCGCGCCTATCAGGAAGGCCAGCGCATTCTGCAGGACACCTGGGCCAAGCGTCAGCCGGATCTGCCCGTGACCACGCCCTACGAAGCCCTGGTGCTGGCGTCCATCATCGAAAAGGAAACCGGCCACGGGCCGGACCGCCGCCGCGTCGCGGGCGTGTTTACCAACCGGCTCAAGATCGGCATGCTGCTGCAGACCGACCCGACGGTGATCTACGGCATGGGCGACGCCTACCAGGGGCGGATCCGCAAGCGCGATCTGCAAACGGATACGCCCTGGAATACCTACACGCGTCCGGGCCTGCCGCCCACGCCGATCGCGGCGCCAGGCCGTGCGGCGCTGTTGGCTGCAGTGCAGCCGGAGCAGCACAAGTTCCTCTTTTTTGTTTCCCGCGGCAACGGCACCAGCGAGTTCTCGGTCAACCTGTCCGAGCACAACCGCAACGTTTCCCGCTATATCCTGGGCCAGGGCCAGAATGCGGCGCCAAGCCCGGCGTCCAGCCGCGGCGCGGCCGCCAGCAGCCCGACCAATGGCGTTGCCGCGCCCACGCCGGCGCCTGCCGCCGGGGTGGACGCAGCGCCCGAGCCGGACCAGGCACAAGTACAAGGACAAGACCAATGACCACGCGCGGACGCTTTATCACGCTGGAGGGCGTGGACGGCGCGGGCAAGAGCACGCATACCGTCTGGATCGCCGACTTCCTGCGCGCGCAGGGCCTGGACGTAGTATCCACCCGTGAACCCGGCGGCACGCCGCTGGGCGAGAAGCTTCGCGCCTTGCTGCTAACCGACGCCATGGGGCTGGATACCGAGACCCTCTTGATGTTTGCGGCACGCTGCGAACATCTGCATCAGGTCATTGAGCCGGCATTGGCGCGGGGCGCCTGGGTGGTCTGTGACCGTTACACCGATGCCACCTATGCCTACCAGGGCGGCGGCCGCGGCCTGGGCGCGGCGCGCGTGGCCACGCTGGAAAGCTGGATGCAGGCGGGCCAGCCCGACCGCACCTGGCTTTTCGATGTGCCGCTGGAGGTGGCGCGCGCCCGGCTGGCCGATGCGCGCGAACCCGACCGCTTCGAGCGCGAGGGCGCGGCCTTCTTCGAGCGTACCCGCGAGGCCTACCATGCGCGTGCCGCGGCTGATCCGTCGCGCATCCGCATCGTCGATTCGACTCAGTCCATCGCCCAGGTCCGGGCTGGGCTCGAGGCAGGGCTACGCGAACTCCTGGGGCAGTCGGCATGAACGCGACCCGCGCTGCCAAAGACGAGGACGAGCAGCCCTCCCAAGCGCCCCAGTTCCTGCCCTGGCAGGCCGAGACGGCACGGAACTGGCTGGGCAACCGCGAGCGTTTCGCGCACGCCTGGCTGATCCACGGATTGGCTGGCATCGGCAAACTGGACTTTGCCGTCGCAGCAGCGGCCAGCCTGCTTTGCGAAACCCCCGCCAACGGGCTGGCCTGCGGCCATTGCGCCGCCTGTGCCTGGTTCGCCAGCGGCAACCATCCCGACCTGCGCCGCATCCGGCCCGAGGCCGTGGCCGTGGAGGAGGGCGCTGATGCCGCCGAGCCGGCGGAGGACGCCGAGCCCGCCACGGGGACGGCCAAGCGCGCGCCGTCCAAGGAAATACGCATCGACCAGATCCGCTCGCTGGAATCCTGGTTCAACACCGCCACGCATCGCGGCGGCTGGCGCGTGGCGCTGCTGTACCCGGCCCATGCGCTGAACGTGGTGTCGTCCAACGCCTTGCTCAAGGTGCTGGAAGAGCCGCCGCCGCACACGGTGTTCCTGCTGGTCGCGGATGCGCCGGACCGTCTTTTGCCCACTCTGGTGTCGCGCTGCCGCCGCTTGCCGCTGCCCGCGCCCGATCCGGACACCGCGCTGCAATGGCTGCGCGACCAGAATGTGGAGCCCGCCCGCGAATGGTTGGCCGCGGCGGGCGGCGCGCCCCTGGCGGCGCTGAGGCTGGCGCAATCGAGCGAGGCCGCGTGCCCCCCTTGGCTGACGCAATTGGTCGGGCCGCTGTCCAAGGGCCAGACGCCCGACGTGGGGACATTGGCCGAGGCCTTGGAAAAGGTGGCGGCCAGTGAGTGGATCGATACCTTGCAGCGTTTGTACACGGACCTGATGCTGGCCAGCGCGGGGGCGCCCGCACGCTATTTTCCGGCCCTGGCCAGCGCCGTCGCTCAGGTCGCTGCGCGCATGAACCCCGCCAAGGTGGCCGAGGCCGCGCGCTGGCTCACGCGGCAACGCGCGCTTGCCACCCATCCCCTGAACGCCAAGCTTTTCGCCCACGCGACCTTGCAGCGCGTGGTGCTATCCTGCCTGGCGTAAGCCTTAGATCCTGCGGCGCTGACCCGGCCATGGGCGCGGCGCCGCGGCACTTGTATCCAGACTCATCATGTACGTCGATTCCCACTGCCATTTGAACTTTCCCGAGCTGGCTGCCGACCTGCCGGCCATTCTCGACCGGATGGCCGCCAACCAGGTGACGCACGCGCTGGTCGTCAGCGTCAACATGCCGGAATGGCCTGGCCTTATGTCGCTGGTCGAACCGCATGCCAACCTGTGGGCCTCCGTGGGCGTGCATCCCGATTATGAAGACACCCCGGATCCCAGCCCTGAAGAGCTGGCGCGGCTGTCGGAACATCCGAAGGTGGTGGCCATAGGCGAGACCGGCTTGGACTATTACCGCCTGTCCGAGCCGCTGGATTGGCAGCGCGAGCGCTTTCGCAGCCATATTCGCGCGGCGCGCGACACGGGCCTGCCCCTGATCGTGCACACGCGCTCGTCCGCCGAGGACACCGTGCGCATGCTGCGCGAAGAACGTGCCGCCGAGGTCGGCGGCGTCATGCACTGTTTCACCGAAACCTGGGAAGTCGCCCAGGCCGCGCTGGACCAGAATTTCTATATTTCCCTGTCGGGCATCGTGACCTTCAAGAACGCGCAGATCGTGCACGAAGTTGCCGCCAAAGTGCCGCTGGACCGGCTGCTGATCGAGACCGATTCCCCCTATTTGGCGCCTGTGCCTTACCGGGGCAAGCTGAACGATCCTTCCAAGGTAATCCACGTCGCCGAGAAGATCGCGGATCTCCGAGGCATACCCGTGGCAGATGTGGCACGAGCTTCTACGGAAAATTTCTTTAATCTTTTCAATAAGATAAAGAAGTAATTTAAGCTGATTTATTTAAAGTAATTTATAGGATCGCCATGGCTTCCCGCAACGCCTCCGCCCAGAAGTTCGTCTTGTCGTGCTGCCGTGGGGCGCTGCTGGCGCTGGCCGTAGGGCTCGCCAGCCCGGCCGTCGCGCAAGCCGCCAACCCTGCCGACTGGTGGGTCTATGTCGCCAATGATTACCCGGACGACATCAAGGCGCTGCTGGCGCGCGGCGAGGACCCGAACGTGCGCTACAAGAATGGCCAGCCGGCGTTGATGCGCGCGGTGGTGGACGGCGCCTGGAAGGTGTTCGATGTGATCGCCGCGGATAAACGCACCGATGTGAATGCCGAGAATCCCGCGGGCGAGACGCCTTTGATGTACTTGGCCATTGCCGGCCAGATCGAGCGGGCCAAGAAGCTGATCGCGCGCGGCGCCCAGGTCAACCGCCTGGGCTGGACGCCGCTGCACTACGCGGCGTCGAAGGGGCAACTGGAGATGGCGCGCTTGCTGTTGGCGCACCAAGCCATGGCCAATGCGCCGGCTCCCAATGGTGAAACGCCCTTGATGATGGCGGCGCTGTCGGGCCGTAAACCCATGGTCGATCTGCTGCTGAAGGCGGGGGCGGACGTGGGCACCCGTGATACCAAGGGCCAGACCGCGGCCGATTGGGCCCGCACGGGCAAATCCACGGCGCTGGCCGGCGAATTGGACAAGCTGATCGCGCAGCAGGAAGAGTCCCGCCGCAGGCTGCGGGCCACGCGGCCCGCCGAGGAAGGCGCCGAGGCTGGAGCAGTGGCGGGGGCGGCCGCGGCGCCACAGGGCGCGTCGGCGCCAACGCCGGCTCCGGCCGGGGAGCAAAAGGCCCCGGCGGCGTCTTCCAGCGTCCAGGGCGTATCCGGCGTCAAGCTCAACAATTACGACGAACCTGCGGCGCCCTGAGGCGCGGGCGTGCCGGCGGCCGGCCCGCAAGGGGCCGGCCGGATCAGATTACATAGTTCTTGTAGCGCTCGATGTAGTCGCGGGCGCTGCCATTCAGTTCGCGCACGCAGCGTTCAGCCTCGTCGGCGTCGCCGCGGACCATTGCGTCCAGCAGGGCGCGGTATTGCTTGATTCCCATTTCTGAGCGGCCGGGCAGCAGGGCTACCCGGCGCATCGACACGCGGGTGCGGTCGTAGATGCGTTCGATCATGTCGCTCAAGACGGGATTGCGCGCCAGTTCCTTGATGTGGTTGCGGAACTGCTCGATCGTGGCGACGTGGGCTTCGATGTCGCCGCTCTTCAGGCTTTGCTCGAAAGGTTCGCCCAGCAGGGCCTGCATGGCTTCCCAATCGGCGGGCGTGGCATTGGCCATGGCCAGCCGCACCGCCAGACCGTCCAGCGCTTCGCGCACCTGATACAGGCGGTATGTCGTTTCCATGTCGACCAGGGCCACCACGGCACCCTTGTTGGGTACGCGTTCGACCAGTGCACGGTCTTCCAGCGTTGCCAGCACTTCGCGCGCCTTGGCGCGCGGGATGTCGTAGGCCTGGGCCAGGTCTTCTTCCGGCACGCGGGTGCCAGGCAGCAAGGCCTGCGAGGCAATGCGTTCCCGCATATCCAGTATGACTTCGTGGGTGGAAGCCGCTTTGCGTGTTTCGCGGGCGGCGGCGTCAGCAGAGGCAGTCGCGCGTTTATTGGGCATGTAGGCACCTGGGTTGAGTGGCGGAAAGCATATCATTTTTTTGAACGCAAAATTGTGCACAATTTAGGATGCGAGTTTGTAAATTAGCATTGACACAATAAAACGCACAAGAATATAGTGACTTCACTTCGTCGCCGTACCCCACTCATCCAAGGAGCCCAGGGCAATGAAAGACGCCGTGCAGTCCCCTCAACTTCCCGGTCCGCAGTGCCAGGCATACCTCGCCCGGCGCAACGCCGCCGTCGCCCTGGGCGTGGCCAACGGGCCTCCGGTGTTCGCGGCCAATGCCCGCGGCGCCACGCTGACCGATCTGGATGGGCATGACTATGTCGATTTCGCCGGCGGCATCGGCACCCTGAACGTGGGCCATGCGCACCCCGAGGTGGTGGCGGCGGTTCAGGCGCAGGCGGCGCGCTACCTGCACACCTGCTTCAACATCGTCATGTATCCCGAATACATCGAATTGGCCGAGGCGCTGGTTGAGCTCGTGCCTGGGTCCTGGCCGAAGAAAGCCATGCTGCAGACCACGGGAGCCGAAGCCGTGGAAAACGCGATCAAGGTGGCGCGCCGCGCGACCGGCAGGCAGGCGGTGGTGGCGTTCGAAAACGCCTTTCACGGCCGCACCTACATGGCGCTGTCCCTGACGGCCAAGGCGCCCGCGTACAAGACCGGTTTCGGGCCTTTCGCGTCCGAGGTCTACCGCGCGCCGTTTCCCGTGCGTTACCGGTCGGGGCTCAGCGAAGCCGATTGCGCCGAAGCCGCTTTCAATGAATTCCGCCGCCTGGTTGAAACCGAGATCACCCCGGAACAGGTGGCCGCGGTGATCATCGAGCCGGTGCAGGGCGAGGGCGGTTTCCATGACGCGCCGCCCGCCTTCCTGCGGGCGCTGCGGGCCTACTGCACCCGCCACGGCATCGTGCTGATCGCCGACGAGATCCAGTCGGGCTTTTGCCGCACCGGGGAATGGTTCGCCACGCAGCACGCCGGTATCGAGGCGGACCTGTACACCCTGGCCAAGTCGCTGGGCGGCGGCCTGCCGATAGCAGCGCTGGTGGGGAGGGCCGATCTGATGGACGCGCCTGCCGTGGGTGGCCTGGGCGGAACCTATGGCGGCAATCCGCTGGCTTGCGCCGCCGCGCTTGCCACCATCGGGGTTATGCGGCGCGAGGACTACGCGGCGCGGGCCCGAGACGTGGGCGGACGGGTGCGCGCGCGCTTTGATGATTGGGCCGGCCGGTTCGGCATCGTTGGCGATGTGCGCGGCCTGGGCGCCATGGTGGCGTTCGAGGTGGTCCGCGGCAATGGCGACGCCAGTCCCGCGGGCGATCTGGCGGCGCATATCGTGCAGGTCGCCTATCAGGGCGGACTGGTACTGGTGAAGGCGGGCTTTTACGGCAATGTGATCCGTTTCCTGGCGCCGCTTTCCATTACGGACGGGGAGTTGGCACGTGGCCTGGACATCCTCGAACGCGCGGTGGCGGATGCCCAGCGCGTCGCCGACGCCCGGGCCACGCAAGCAGCCTGAGGAGCGCACCATGCACACGCTGTTGAAACTGAAGAATGCGCGCAAGGTGGTCAGCCAGTTGGGCGCGGCCCGGCCCGGGATGGAAGTGCTGGTGCTGTATGACCTGCATACCCACCACAACGTCGAGCCCCTGGCCATCGCGGTGGACGAGGCGGGCGCCGGCCTGCACCTGTTGCAGATTGCCGGGTCGGCGCGTCACGGCCGGCAACTGTCGCCCGTGGTGGCCCAGGCCATGCAGGCAGCCGATCTGGTCATCGCTCTGACGCGCGCCAACGCCGCGCATACCGATGCGCGGCAGCAGGCCACGCGTGCCGGGGTTGGCGTGATCGTGCTGCCGGAATCGCATTTGCCCGACTTCTTTCTGGCGGAAGGCTGGGAGGCCGACTTCGACGCGCTGCGTCCGCAGATCCAGGGCCTGGCCGACGCGCTGACCCGCGCCGATACGGCCCGCGTCACCAGCGAGCTCGGCACGGACGTGACCATGAGCATCGCCGGCCGCCGGGGGCGGGCCCTGCACGGCTTCGCCAACACCACGGACATTTCGGCGGGCTACTGCCTGGAGTCCAGCCTGGCGCCAGTGGAGGGCACGGCGGAAGGCGTGATCGTGGTCAACGCCAGCATACCGGGCGTATCGTTGATCCGCGACGAGCCTGTGCGCATCCATATGGAGAAGGGCATGGCGGTGGCCATCGAGGGCGGAGCCGTGGCGCGCCAGTTCCGCGACCTGTTGGCCAGCTTCAACGACCCCCAGGTCTACAACCTGGGCGAACTGGGCGTGGGCATGAACCCGCGCTGCCAGCTGGACGGCACCATGCTGTCGGATGAATCCGTCTACGGATCCATCCAGCTGGCGCTGGGCACCAGCGCCTATATCGGCGGCACCGTCAAGGCAGCGGCGCATTACGACACCATCGTGACCGAGGCCACACTCGAACTGGACGGCAAGGTCGTGCTGCAAGGCACGGACTTGCGCCTGGAGGAGGCGGCATGAGCATAGACCTGAGCCGCGATACGGACGGCGTGGCCACCGTGCTGATGAACCGCCCGGAAAAGCGCAATGCGTTCACGCTGGACATGTACCGGGAATTCGGCCGCGTCATGCGGGAGCTGGACGCCGACGACGCGGTGCGTTGCGTGGTGCTGCGCGGCGCCGGCGGCGCTTTCTGCGCCGGCAGCGACATCGGCGGCTTCGAGGAAGACCGGGACGGAGCGGCGCAGGCGGCCGAGTATGCGCTCTTCACCTTGTCCATGACCGACACGCTCAAGCATTTGCGCCATCCCACGGTTGCCTGCATCGAAGGCGTGTGCGTCGGGGGCGGGCTGGAGCTGGCCGCCCTGTGCGATATCCGCATCGGCGGACGCAACAGCCGCTACGGCATTCCGGTGAACCGGATCGGGTTGACCGTGGACCACCAGGAACTGGCCGACCTGATCAGCGTGGTCGGCGCCGCGCGCGTGCTGGAGATCCTGCTGGAAGGGAATATCTTTGGCGCCGACGAGGCCATGTCCAAGGGGCTGTTGAGCCGCGTCGTGGACGATGAGCGCGTGGCCGAGCAAGCCTATGCCACCGCCCGCCGTATCGCCTCGTCGGCGCCGCTGGTGAACCGTTGGCACAAACGCTTCGTGAGCCAGCTGCGCGAAGGGCGCGCGCTGAGCCCGCAAGAGCGTGGCGAAGCCTACGCCTGCTTCGGCACCGAGGACTACCGGCGCGGCCGCGAGGCCTTCGCCGCCAAGCGCATCCCCGAATTCATCGGCCGCTGAAGCGGCCCCGACCCAAGACGGACTGCATATGACGCAAGCTGCACCCCCCCTTGCCGGCATTAAGATCCTGGACCTGTCGCAGATCATGGCCGGCCCATACTGCACCATGGTGCTGGCCGACCTGGGCGCCGAGGTCATCAAGGTCGAGAAGACCGGCGCTGGCGACGATTCCCGCGAAATGGGGCCGTACGTCAATGGCGAATCCACCTGTTTTGCGCAGATCAATCGCAACAAGCAGGGCATTGCGCTGAACCTGAAGGACCCCGAAGCCCGCGAGGTGTTGTACGACCTGGCCCGCTGGGCGGACGTCGTAGTGGAGAACTACCGCGTCGGCGTGACCAAGTCGCTTGGCGTGGACTACGAAACGCTCTCGCGGATCAACCCGCGCCTGGTGTATTGCTCGATTTCGGGCTACGGCCACTCCGGTCCCTATGCGGGCAAGGGCGGCTTCGACCTGGTGGCGCAGGGCATGAGCGGCATCATGAGCATGACCGGCGAGCCCGGCGGCCGGCCGCTGAAGTCGGGCATTGCCATCTATGACGTGGGCGCGGGGTTGACGGCGGTCTACGCGATCCTGGCCGCCTGCATCCACCAGATGAAGACGGGCGAAGGCCAGCACATCGACATCGCCTTGGCCGAATGCGGGCTGCCCTGGTTCGTGTGGGAAGCGGCGGCGTACTTCGCCGACGGCACCGTGCCGCAGGGCACTGGCAGCCGCCATCGCGTATCGGCGCCATACCAGGCTTTCGGCACGCGCCAAGGCTACATCATGATAGGCGCGGCCAATCAGCGCACCTGGGAACGTTTGTGCGCGGACGTGCTGGAACGTCCCGAGCTGATCACCGATCCGCGCTTCATTACCAACTCGGATCGGCTGGCCAACATCGCCGAGCTGGAACCGTTGCTGGAGGCGGAGTTCGCGCGCGCCGACGCGGCCGAATGGATCGAACGCTGCGAACGGGCGTCGGTGCCCTGCGGCCCGATCAACGATTTCGGCCAGGCGATGCAGGATCCGCACTACCTGGCGCGCGGCATGGTGCAAGAACTGGAGCACCCGGCGCTGGGCAGGATGAAGACCATCGGCATCCCGACCAAGTTTTCACGGACGCCGGGATCCTTGCGCTCGGCGGCGCCGCTGATGGGCCAGCACACTGACGAGGTGTTGCGGCGTTTCGGCGTGCCGGAGGACAGAATTGCAGGCATGCGCGCCCGAGGAGTGATCGCGTAGCAGGCAAATCGCAGCAGGCAGTACCGAAGTCGTATCCAAGCTCCAAGGGGACGCCGGCGTCGCGCACGCCGGCGGCTATTCGAAGTTGAACAAAGATGTTCACGCCGCAAGGAACCTTCATGACACAGCCCATCCATCTCTCCCGCCGCGGCTTTATCGCGGCCAGCGCAGCGCTGGCCGCCTGCGGCGCCGTTCCCTCCCTGGTCCGGGCGCAGTCGGCCCAGCCGTTCCGCCTGGGAGCGCTCAACTCCATCACCGGCGTCGGCGGCCCCTATGGGCCGGCCATGCTGGAAGCCATCAAGATCGCCATCGACGAGGTCAATGCCGCCGGCGGCGCGGCCGGCCGGAAGATCCAGCTATACGCCGAAGATGACCAGACCAAGCCCGACGCCGCCGTGCTGGCGGTCAAGAAGCTGATTGAAATCAATAAGGTCGAGGCGGTGGTCGGAATCTGGCCATCGTCAGTCGGCCTGGCCGCCATGCCCATCACCAACGCGGCGGGCCTCATCACCATGAACACCTGCGGCGCGCCGGAAATGCTGACCGAGAACAAGCTCGGCCTGGCCTGGATGTACCAGGCGTCCAATGCCGTGTTCGGCCGCGCCTTTGCCGAAGTGGCGCGCCAGCGCGGCTTCAAGCGGCCGGCGGTCATGGCCTTCAATAACTCGACCTTCGTCGGCCAGGCCAACTACTTCCGGGATGCCTGGCAGGAGAAGGGCGGGCAGGTCAGCGCCTTCACCATCTACGAACCCAACCAGACCACCTACCGCACCGAACTGACCAAGGTGCTGGCCTCCAAACCCGACGTGATCTCGCTGAGCGCATATCGGCCCGATGCCACCATCATCCTTAAAGAGTGGTTCCAGACAGGCCAGGACTGCAAGTTCATCATGCCCGGCTGGACTGCCAACGAGGACCTGGTGAAGGCGCTGGGCAAGGAGGCCACCGAGGGCATCATCTCGATTTCGAACGTCGCCGCGCACGAGCATCAGGCCTACAAGCATTTCGCGGCCGAATTCCGCAAGCGCATGAAGCGCGAACCGGACATCTTTGCTTCGCAGTCCTACGACATGGTGATCACGCTGGCGCTTGCCATCGAGGCGGCGGGGCCGACCGCGGACGTGGCCGCCATCAACGGCAAGATCCGCGCCGTGACCGCGCAGGGCGGCGGGGAAAAGGTCAGCGGCTTCGCGCAGGGCCAGGCGCTGCTGCGCGCCGGCAAGCCGGTGGACTATGACGGCGCGTCCTCGCGTCTGGACTTCGGCAAACACGGCGAGACCGTGCCGGATTTCGGCGTTTTTGACATCCGCGACGGCAAGCTGGTGCTGAAAGAAGTCATCGCCGGCCAGGTCTGACGATAAAAACACTAGGGGAACACAAGAATGGATGCAATCACCGTCATCAACGCCGCGATCAACGGCGTTGTGATCGGGATGCTGCTGGCCTTGCCGGCACTGGCGATCACGCTGGTGTTCGGCATCGCCCGCTTTCCCAATGCCGCCAGCGGCGACTACATGACGTTGGGCGCCTACGCGGCCGTCTTCACTCAGGCGCTGGCTGGCGGTTCGATGTTGGCGGGCGGCCTGGCCGCCGTCGCCGCGACCACCCTGGTCAGCCTGTTTTTCTATGCCTGGGTGTTCCGGCCGCTGGAGTCTCGCTCGAACGTGTCGCGCCTGATCGCGTCCATCGGCGTGGCGTTCGCCCTGCGCAGCACGATTACGTTCTTTGCCGGGCAGGACCAGTACACCTTCGATCTGCCGCTTACGCGCGCCTGGAATTTCGGCGGCGTGCGCATCCTGCCCACCGACTTGTACATCGTCGGCACGGCGGTGGCGGCGCTGGCGCTGGTATTCGGCCTGATGCACCTGACGCCGACCGGGCGGCGCATGCGGGCGGTGGCTGACAACCCCGAACTCGCCGCGGCCAGCGGCATACGCGGGCGGCGCGTGATGGTCACCCTCTGGACCATCGCCGGAGCCTACTGCGGCTTGGGGGGCGTGCTGCTGGGCATCAAGGCGGTGGTGATTCCCGAGCTGGGCTGGGAGCTACTGATGCCGATGTTCGCGGCGGTCATCCTGGGCGGCATCGGCAATCCGGTGGGCGCCATCGTCGGGATCATGGTGTTCAGCATTGCGCAGGAAGTGGCCAGCCTGGTGGTCGGGCCCGCCTACAAGATCGTGTTCGCCTTCGCGGTGCTGCTGTGCGTGCTGCTGCTGCGTCCTCAGGGTATCTTCGGCCGTCCGATGGCGGCGAGGTGAAATCATGGAAGCCTATCTGATTGCTATCGCCATCGGGATCCTGATCTACATGCTGCTGGCCTTCGGGCTGTCGCTGCATTACGGGTTCACCGGACTGATCAATTTCGGCCACGTCGGCTTTTTCGCCATCGGCGCCTATACCTCGGCCCTGTTGTCGCTCAAGGGGGTGCCCATCCCCTTGTCGATGGCAGCGGCGGCCGCGTTCGCGGCGCTGGCGGCATGGCCGCTGGGCATGATCGCCTTGCGGCTGGGCAGCGACTACCTGGCCATCGTGACCCTGGGCTTTTCCGAATCGGTCCGCATGATGCTGCAGACCGAGGAATGGCTGACGCGGGGGATGCACGGCCTGCCGGGAATCCCGCGGCTGTTCGCCGGCTGGGCCTCGCCGCAGACGGTGGACCTGTGGATCATGCTGTTGCTGCTGGCGGTCAATGCCGGCGCCTTGTTCCTCATCCATGTCGTCATACGCAGCCCGTTCGGGCGAGTGATCGAAGCGGTACGCGACAACGAGGTGGCGGTACGGGCGCTGGGCAAGGATCCCGCCCGCTTCAAGACCCGCTCGCTGATGCTGGGCGCGGGGCTGGCCGGCCTGGCGGGCGCCTTCCAGGCGCATTACCTGACCTTCATCAGTCCCGAACAGTTCGTGCCGCTGATCACCTTCTACATCTGGATCGCCATCATCCTGGGCGGGGTGGGGCGGCTGAGCGGCGTGGTGGCCGGCACGGTGCTGCTGGTCGGATTCCTGGAGGGGTCGCGCTTCGTGCGTGATTTCGTCGGGGGCATTTCCGAAGTGCAGATGGCCAGCGTGCGCATCGGCGTCATCGGCCTGGCGCTCATCTGCGTGGTGCTCTACCGGCCGCAGGGGATTTTCGGCAATGCAACCACCACCCGCAGGAGATAAGGCATGACGCTGCTTTCCATAAAAGGGCTCAGCGCCAGCTTTGGCGGCTTCAAGGCGCTGGACGACGTGTCGCTGGAGGTGCGCAAGGGCGAGCTGGTCGGCGTGATCGGCACCAACGGCGCGGGCAAAAGCACGCTGTTCTCGGTGGTGACGGGTTATATCCCGCCCACTGCCGGCTCGGTGCGCTTCGCGGACGAAGACATCACGGGCATCGCCGTGCACCAGCGTGTGCGTCGGGGCCTGGCGCGCACTTTCCAGGTGCCGCGCGAGTTCAGCCAGCTGACGGTCTTTGACAACATGATGGCCGCGGCGCCGGACCAGCGTGGTGAAAAACTGGCGGCGCTGGTGTTCGCGCGCCGCGAAGTGGCGCGGGAGGAAGCCCGCAACGCCGAGCGCGTGCATGAGCTGTTGGCGTTCCTGAATCTGGCGCGGGTGGCGGACGAGCCGGCCGGCAAGCTGTCGGGCGGGCAGAAAAAACTGCTGGAGCTGGGGCGGCTGCTGATGCTGGAGCCGCGCTGCATCCTGTTGGACGAACCGTTCGCGGGCGTCAACCCGGTGCTGATCGAAGAGCTGTCTGCGCGCATCGTGGAACTGAACCAGCGCGGCCTGACTGTCGCCATCATCGAGCACAACCTGGAAGAACTGGCGCGCATCGTGCCGCGCATGTACGTCATGGACCGCGGGCGCGTCATCGCCGAAGGGACGCCGGATGCAGTCCTGGCCAACGAACAGGTGCGCGAAGCGTACATGGGAGGAGTGATATGAGCCAGCTCGTCATGCAGGGCCTGTCCGGCGGCTATGCCGAGGTTGATATCGTGTCCGGCATCGACATGACCGTGGCGCCGCGCGAGATCGTCACCATCGCTGGCACCAATGGCGCCGGCAAGTCCACGCTGGTCAAGGCGGTGATGGGGCTGTTGCCGCGCATTGCCGGGACCATGACCTTTGACGGCCGGGACCTGCTTGCGCTGCCGGTAGAGGAGCGCGTGCGCATCGGCATTTCGTACGTGCCGCAGGTGCGCAATGTGTTCGGCGCGCTGACCGTGCTTGAGAACCTGCAGGTGGTCGAGCACGTGCAGGCGCGCGAAAAGCGTATCCGCGACATGTTCGACCTGTTTCCCGCGCTGGCCGGCCGGCGCAAGACGCATGCCGAGAACCTGTCCGGCGGCGAGCGCCAACAGCTGGCCTTTGCGCGCGCGCTGATGTCTTCGCCGCGCTTGATGGTGCTGGACGAGCCTTCGGCCGCCTTGTCGCCGGCATTGACCGAGCAGGTGTTCGCCGAAGTGAGGCGCCTGCCGCAGATTGGCGTGGGCGTGTTGATGGTGGAGCAGCGCGCGCGCCAGGCGCTGGCGTTCAGCGACCGCGGCTACATCCTCGATTCCGGCCGCATCGTGCTGACCGATACGGGACAGGCGCTGCTGGCCAACCAGCACATGAGCGATCTGTACATCGGCCGGGCCGGTCATCCAGCGGCAGATCGTCCGCAAGGCGGCTCCGCCGCCTGAGAGTCCGGGGCCCCTCAATTCCTAACGTTCTTCCAGGAGCTGCAACTTGCGTACTTCCGACACAATAGCTTCCGCGGCGTCCGCCGTAAGCCGCCCGGCACCCAGCGCCATCGCTGCCTTGACCGCCGTCCAGGGGCTGGCTGCCCTGGAGCAGGGCAAACTGACCTGCGAGGCCTGGGCGCGCGCCTGCCTGGACCGCATCGAGGAGCGCAATGGCGGCGTCAAGGCCTGGGTTCGGGTGGACGCCGAGGGCGCGCTGGCCCGCGCCCGCGAGTGGGACCGCCATGGCCGGCAGCGTCCGCTGGATGGCGTGCCGTTGGGCATCAAGGACACCATCGACACGGCGTCCATGCCTACCGAGCTGGGCGACCCGGAAATCTTTCCCGGCCGCCAGCCACAGGCCGACGCGCCCGTGGTGACTCAGGCGCACGACCTGGGCTTCAATCTGCTGGGCAAGAATACCGTGTCGCGCCACGCCATCATGCTGCCGGGACCGGCGCGCAACCCGCACGACCTGACCCGCACGCCGGCCGCGTCTTCCGCGGGTTCTGCGGCCGCGGTGGCCGACTTCATGACGCCATTGTCCATCGGCACGCAGACCGCGGGCTCGATCCTGCGCCCCTCGGCGTTCTGCGGTGCGGTGGGGTTCAAGCCCACACTGGACGCCATTCCCTACGTGGCGATCCGGCGCTATTCGCGGGTGCTGGACGTGATCGGACCGATCGCGCGGTCGGTGGACGACGCGGCCTTGTTCATGCGCGCCTTTACCGGGGACCCGCGTTACGACCCCGCCTCGGCGCTGCGCAGCGATTTCCGCGTGGGCGTATGGCGTCCGAAGGATTGGGCGGACACGGAACCCTGCATGCGCGATAGCTTCGAGGCCAACCTGCGCGGGCTGTCGGCCGCTGGCGTGAAGGTCACGGAGCTGGAAATGCCGGCGGCGTTCGACACCATGGGAGAGGCGCAGGACGTGATCATGGCCTACGACCTCGCGCGCGAGTACGCCGCGATCAAGCGTGACCACGCGGCGCGCTGCGATCCCGGGCTGATCGAGTACCTGACCATGGGCGAGGGGCTGTCCGCCGCCGACTACGCGGGGGCGCTGGATGCCGCCGACGCCTGCCGCCGGGCCTTCTACGACGCGGCGCGCGACGTGGACGCGGTAGCCATGCCTTCCACGCTGGGAGAGGCGCCGCCGGCCAGCACCACGGGGAGTTCGGCCTTCATACGCATTTGGTCGCTACTGCATAACCCGTCCATCACCCTGCCGGTTGCACGCGGACCCAACGGCTTGCCGCTGGGTTTCCAGATGGTCGGCTTCGTGAAAGAGGACGCCCGGCTGCTGTACTGGGCACGCTGCGCGGAGCGCATCCTGGGTTCCACGGCCCATCAGGTCTGACCGAGCCGCACCGGTCGCTACGAGGAATCATGGAATGATCCGACGCGTTCCGCCGGGGCGCGGCGGATCCTTCGGCGCCTTCGGGCGCCTTTTTTGTGTCCGCCTTTCGGGGTTTTCCCCAGTAATTCTCAGTATTCGGGAATAAAAAGCGATCTGAAAGCCATAAATTGATAATCTGCGCTCCGTTAGTTTGGAGCCAAATGTTGAAAGCGGATCAATCGGTGGGGGCGGGCGCGGACCGCGTGCTGTATGTGCTGGCGACCCTGGCCAGGCATGACGGCCCCCTCAGCATCGCTGCCCTGGCCGAGCAGACTGGCTTGGCGCAGAGCACCCTGTACCGCCAGGTCGCGCTGCTCAAGCGCTGGGGGTTCGTCGCCGAGCACGATGGCGAGTACGGCCCCGGCCCGCTGTGCGTGCAACTGGCTTGGGGTTTTGACCAGTCCTCGTTCCTGATCCATGAAGCCCAGCCCGACCTGGCTGCGCTGGCCGCCGCTTCCGGCGAAACCATAGGGCTGCTGGTGGCGGTCAAGGACCAGGCGGTGTGCCTGGACATGATCGAAAGCCAGCATCCGCTGCGCTGTTCCTTCACCAAGGGACGGGGCCTGCCGCTGGCGCGCGGAGCGTCCGCCAAATCGCTCCTGGCCTTTATGCCGTTGGCGCGCCTGCAGGCGGCGCTGGCGTACCTGGCGGCCGAGGCTGGCGTCGATGCCACCCGTCTCGGACACGAGCTTGAAACCATCCGCGCCCAGGGCTACGCCGTGACCGACAGCGAGGTCGACGCCGGCGTCTGGGGCGTCAGCGTGCCCATTTTTCAACGCGCCAACCAGGCCGTGGCTTCGATCACGCTGATGGCGCCGTCCACCCGGGCCGCCCAGCGGCCCGAGGCCTTGACCGAAATGACCGTGGCTGCGGCCCGGCGCATCTCGGCGAAGCTGCAAGCCCATTAAGACTGCCTTCTTCTTTTCCACGCCGTACCCCTAGACACCCGACCGCCGTATCCCAATTCCATAGAGGACCTACCATGACCACTCGTCGCACACTGCTGACCGCCGCCCTGACGCTGGGCTTCGCCTGGAGCGCCGGTCCGGCGTTCGCCCAGGAAACCATACGCGCCGTCACCGACGCGACCTTCCCGCCGATGGAGTTCGTCAAGGACGGCAAGCGCACCGGATTCGACATCGAACTGGTGGAAGCGCTGGCCGGCGCCATGGGCAAGAAAGTCGAATGGATCGACATCGATTTCAAGGGCCTGATTCCCGCCCTGCAGGCCGGCCGCGCCGACATCGCCGTGTCCGCGATCTACATCACGCCGGAACGGGCCAAGGTCGTGGACTTTACCGATCCCTACTACGCGGGCGGCCTGGTCGTCATGACCAAGAAGGACGGCCCGGTCAAGACGCTGAAGGATCTGGACGGCCGCAAGGTGTCGGTGCAGGTGGGCACGAAGTCGGTCAACTACCTGAAGGAACACTATCCGTCGGTGCAGCGCGTGGAAGTCGAGAAGAACCAGGAGATGTTCAATCTGGTGCAGATCGGACGCGCGGAAGCGGCCGTGACGGGTAAGCCCGCCGCCAAGCTGTTCGCCCAGAGCACGCCGGACCTGACCGTGCTGGCCGAGCAGATCACCACCGAGGATTACGGCATCGCCGTGCCCAAGAGCAAGCCTGAGCTGACTCGTGACCTGAACGCCGCGCTGCAAAAGCTGAAGGCCGACGGCAGCTACCAGGCCATCGTGAACAAGTGGTTCGAGGCGCCCGCGAAATGAACCTGGATTTTTCTCCCGTCTTTGCCGACTTCGGCGCGCTGATCAATGGCGCCGTGGTCACCGTCGAGGTGACCGCGGGCGCCTTGCTGCTGGCCTGCGTCATCGGCCTGCTGGTCGGCGTGGGGCGCCTGAACCCCAGGCGCTACGTCATTTACAACCTGTGCAGCGTCTACCTGCTGCTGTTCCGCGGCACGCCGTTGCTGGTGCAGTTGTTCATCTGGTTCTTCGGCCTGCCGCATTTCGGCATCACCCTGCCGGCGTTCGCCTGCGGCGTGCTGGGCCTGGGCATGTACTCGGGCGCCTACGTGTCCGAAATCGTGCGCGGCGCGATCCAGTCGGTGGACCGCGGCCAGACCGAAGCGGCGCGCTCGCTGGGCATGTCCTCGGGCCAGGCCATGCGCATCATCGTGCTGCCGCAGGCTGTCGTGCGCATGATCCCGCCGCTGGGCAACGAATTCATCGCGCTGATCAAGAACTCGGCCCTGGTGTCGCTCTTGACGATCCACGACCTGATGCACGAAGGCCAGAAGATCATCAGCGTGTCCTATCGCTCGCTGGAGACCTATCTGGTGGTGGCGCTGATTTATCTGATCCTGACCACGGCCACCATGCTGGTGCTGCGCAAGGTTGAACACCGCCTGCGCGCGGGGGGGATGGTGCAATGACTTCTGCAATGAATTCCGCTACGACCCAGGCCGCGGACCTGCAAGAAATGATCCGCATCCGCGGACTGTGCAAGTCCTACGGCGACCACGACGTGTTGCGCGGCATCGACTTCGACGTGCTGCCATCCCAGGTGGTGGTGGTGATCGGACCCAGCGGTTCGGGCAAGAGCACCTTGCTGCGCTGCTGCAACGGCCTGGAAGTCGCGCAGGCCGGCACCATCGACATCTGCGGCCAGACCCTGCTGGACCACGGCACGCTGTTGCCTGAAGCGGAGCTCAACCAACTGCGCATGCAGGTGGGCATGGTGTTCCAGGGCTTCAATCTGTTCCCGCACCTGTCGGTGCTGGACAACGTGACGGTTGGACCGCGCAAGCTGCGCGGCATGGGCCGCGAAGAGGCCAACGCGCTGGCGGCGGACTTGCTGGACAAGGTCGGCCTGGGTCAGAAGATGTCGGCGATGCCTGCCAGCCTGTCCGGCGGGCAAAAGCAGCGAGTGGCCATCGCTCGCGCCCTGGCCATGCAGCCCAAGGTCATGCTGTTCGACGAGCCGACCTCGGCGCTCGATCCGGAACTGGTGGGTGAAGTGCTGCAGGTCATGAAGCTGCTGGCCAAGGAAGGCATGACGATGATGGTGGTCACGCACGAAATGGGCTTTGCCCGGGATGTGGCGGACGTAGTGGCGGTGATGGACGGCGGCGTGATCCTGGAATCCGGTTCGCCCGACGTGATCTTTACCCAGCCCCGCGAGCCGCGCACGCGCGAGTTCCTGCAGGCGGTTCTCAGTGCCGGGCAGGGGGCTGCATGACGGCGCCGCAATTCGACAAAAGCCTGTGGAAGGCCCGCGACGATAGCGCTGAGCAGGGCGACACGCGTCGCTTGGCGCACATTGTCGAGGCGGCTGCAGGTCAGGCGCGCAAGGGCGAGGCGGTGCTGCTGGGCTTTGCTTGCGATGCGGGCGTGGCCCGCAACCAGGGTCGCATCGGCGCGGCTGAGGGCCCGCCGGCCATCCGCAAATTCCTTGCCGGTTTGCCCGCCCACGGCCTGACCCGCCTGCTGGACGCCGGCGACGTGGCCTGCGAGGGCGACCGGCTGGAAGACGCCCAGGAGCAGTTGGGCCTGCGTGTGGCGGAATTGATGGAGCAGGGGGCTCGTCCGGTGGTGCTGGGCGGCGGTCACGAAATCGCCTGGGGCAGCTTCCAGGGCCTGGCGCGCTGGCTGGACGCCCACGGCGACACGGAGCCTGTGCTGGTGTTGAACCTGGATGCGCACTTTGACCTGCGCACCGGACGCCCCGGGAGTTCCGGCACGCCGTTCGACCAGATCTCGCGTTATTGCGAGGAGCGCGGCCGGGCGCTGCAATACGCCTGCCTGGGCGTATCGCGGCTGGCCAACACGCCGGCGTTGTATGCGCGCGCGGCCGAGGTCGGGGCCATCTGGGTCGAGGACCGTGACATGCAGGAACGCCATCTGGCGGCGCGCCTGGCCAATGTCGACGCGTTGCTTGCCCGGGCGCGGCACGTGTACCTGACCATCGATCTGGACGTGTTGCCTGCGGCGGTCATGCCAGGCGTATCGGCGCCGGCTCCTTACGGGGTGCCGTTGACGGTGGTCGAGGAAATCGTCTTGCGGGTCAAGGCCAGCGGCAAGCTGCGCGTGGCCGACATGGCGGAGTTCAATCCGCGCTTCGACCAGGATGGGCACGGCGCGCGCGCGGCGGCCCGCCTGGCTTGGCAATTGCTGACGGATTGAGCGCGCGGCCGGCCTCATCCATTGGATGAGGCGAGACGGCTCATGGCAGGACCGGCGGGGCGGTTTTCATAACAGGAAACCGCCCCGTTTTTCATCCCCCGCATGACTGGCTGCAAGGCCTCCCGCTTATGACTGGCAGGCTGGACGCTGCCAGTTTCGCGGCTTAGGATGAGAGCAGCATCAGGCTCGGGTTTGTGACCCGTTCGGTGGCCACAACAGTAATATGTCCCTATTTAAAATATTTTCACTTTAAATGGGGACGTTATTACTTTCGTGGATAAAATGGCGCAACTTAGTCAGGAGAGCATGCTCATGTCTCAAACTCCCACCCACGCCTTGCCGTCTTATCTGAACGCCGAAGACCTCGGCCCCTGGGGCAACTACCTGCAACAAGTCGATCGGGTCACCCCGTATCTCGGTTCCCTGGCGCGGTGGGTTGAAACCCTGAAGCGTCCGAAGCGCTCGCTGATCGTCGACGTGCCTATCGAGCTCGATAACGGCAGCATTGCCCACTTCGAGGGCTACCGTGTCCAGCACAACACCTCGCGCGGCCCCGGCAAGGGCGGCGTGCGCTTTCACCAGGACGTCACGCTTTCCGAAGTGATGGCGCTCGCGGCCTGGATGTCGATCAAGAATGCCGCCGTGAACCTGCCCTATGGCGGCGCCAAGGGCGGCGTGCGGGTCGACCCGCGCAAGCTGTCGGCTTCCGAACTCGAGCGCATGACGCGCCGCTACACCTCGGAAATCGGCGTGATCATCGGACCGTCCAAGGACATCCCGGCTCCCGACGTGAACACCAACGCGCAGACCATGGCCTGGATGATGGACACGTACTCCATGAACGAAGGCGCGACCGCCACCGGCGTGGTCACCGGCAAGCCGATCGCGCTGGGCGGCAGCCTGGGCCGCGTCGAGGCCACCGGCCGCGGCGTGTTTGTGGTCGGCTGCGAAGCCGCCCGGGACCTGAACATCGACGTGTCCAAGGCCCGCGTGGTCGTGCAGGGCTTCGGCAACGTGGGCGGCACCGCCGCCCGCCTGTTCCATGAAGCCGGCGCCAAGGTCATCGCGGCGCAGGACCACACCGGCACCGTCCACAACGCCGAAGGGTTGGACGTGCACAAGTTGCTGTCCTATGTGTCGCAGCATGGCGGCGTGGGCGGCTTCTCCGGCGGCCAGGCCATGGACAAGGACGAGTTCTGGACGCTGGAAACCGAATTCCTGATCCCCGCCGCCCTGGAAAGCCAGATCACAGCGGCCAATGCTCCCAAAGTGCGCGCGAAGATTGTGGTGGAAGGCGCCAACGGCCCGACCACGCCGGAAGCCGACGACATTCTGGCCGAACATGGCGTCTACGTCGTGCCGGACGTGCTGGCCAATGCAGGCGGCGTGACGGTCAGCTACTTCGAATGGGTGCAGGATTTCTCCAGCTTCTTCTGGAGCGAGGACGAGATCAACCAGCGCCTGGAGCGCATCATGCGCGAAGCGTACGCAGCGGTGTCGCAAGTGGCCAAGGAACACAAGGTCACGTTGCGCACGGCGGCGTTCATCGTTGCTTGCACGCGCATTCTGCAAGCGCGCCAGGTGCGCGGCCTGTATCCCTGATACCCGATACGGCGGGGCGTCCGCGGACGTCGCGCCGAGGAGGGCAGGGAGACAAGAACCGCCACATGCCGTTGCCATAAGCAGGCTCTGCTTGTGGCAACGGCACGTCGGCAAAAACGGAAATCGCCCCGCAAGGGGCGATTTTCATTGCTGCGTCAGCCAGTCGGCGCCTCGCGCATGAATAGCACACCATCATTGCGTGCGTTGCGGCCGCTGCCGATGTGCGCGGCGGTGTCGGCCATCCGCGACACCGAGCGTCCGATTTCGCTGCCTAGGGATTTTCCCGGCTTGCGTAACAAGAACTGACACATTGCGTCCCTAGAATCCGTTCCTGCCATGCGCCGTGCGCGCCGCTCGCATTGCGTGCAAGCCTGTATGCGCATGTCTGTTCAATCAATGGGAATTTGCAATGAAAAAGACTTTGTTCGTCACCGCCATGCTGGCCGCGTTCGGCGCCACGGCGCAAGCGGAAACCTCGGTGACGCTCTACGGCCTGATCGACACGGGCATCGGCTACCAGCGCATCAAGGGCGATGGCTACCACGAGTCCAAAGTGGGCATGGTCAACGGCGTGTCCAGCGGCTCGCGCTGGGGCCTGCGCGGCGCCGAAGACCTCGGCGACGGCCTGAGCGCCGTGTTCACGCTGGAAAGCGGCTTCAACTCGGCCAACGGCACGTCGGGCCAGAGCGGCCGCCTGTTCGGTCGCCAGGCCACCATCGGCCTGAAGAGCACGTCTTGGGGCCTGCTGGAACTGGGCCGTCAGACCAACATCGCATCGAAATACTTTGCCGCGATCGATCCGTTTGGCGGCAGCTACGGGCAGGCCAACGTCGGCGTGGCGTTCAGCGCCGCGAACACCGTCCGCTACGACAACATGGTGCAGTACTCGACGCCGTCGTTCAGCGGCCTGCAGTTCGGCATCGGCTACTCGTTCAATGCTTCCGACACGACGGCCGCGCAAACCGGTTTCAAGACCGCCGACAATACGCGCGCCATCACGACCGGCCTGCGCTATGTCAACGGCCCGGTGAATGTGGCATTGACCTATGACCAACTGAACCCGGCCAACCAGTTGAACACGGACGCCACGCCCAAGTCTTGGATGGTGGGCGGTTCGTACGACTTCGAAGTGCTGAAGCTGGCGCTGGCCTATGGCCAGACGCGCGACGGCTGGTTCACCGGGCAGGGCGTCAATGCTTTCGGCAGCGGCAGCCCCGAGGCCAAAGGCTTCGGCACCAATGTGGCCGTGTCGGGCTTCAAAGCCAATTCCTACCTGGTGGGCCTGAGCGTGCCGATTGGCGGCGCCAGCAACATCCTGGCTTCGTGGCAGCGCGCCGATACCGACAGCGACAAGCTGACGGGCGACGACGCCACCATGAACGTCTACAGCCTGGGGTACACCTACAACCTGTCCAAGCGCACCAATCTGTACGCCTTGGGGTCGTATGCCACCAACTTCGCGTTCGTCGATGGCGTGAAGAGCACCGTGGCGATGGTGGGCGTGCGTCACCGCTTCTAGGACGCGCGGCGTGCAGGGACGGCGCGCCGGCGTCGTCCCGCCACCGCGGTTGCACTGAGCGGACTGGGCGTCTTACCCGGCCACAGACGCGAAAAAAGCGGCCACCTCCCTAGCTCCATCCTCAGTCCGCTCAACCGAACCCCGGCTTGGTGCCGTGCAAAACGCCCGCGATGGCCGCGGGCGTTCAGGCATCCCGCCTACGAAGCAGGCAGCAGTTCGGGCTTCAGGATCCCCCGCAGTTCCGAATAGGGAATGCTCAGTTCGGGTTCGCCATGCGAGTAAGGCGCGATGGAATAGGCGTCGTACTTCACCACGACGCCGTCCCGCGTCAACGCATAGTTGTCGCTTTCCTGGAACGGCCACATCTTGTTGTAGGCGGCCGGGTCCCGGCGCGCATCGGGATTGCCCGCCAGCCATTTGGCATGCGCCTGCCGCAGCGCCGCGACATATTGCGGATGGCGGCCCGGTATCAAGGCTTCTTCCAGGCTCATCACACGGCCGCGGCTGCGTTCCCAGTTCAGGTACTGGGTGGCGGGAATGCCGTGCGCCGCACCTGTCAGAAACTGTTCGGTATGCAGTTCCACGGCCACGATGTCGCCCACCGTGTCTTTCACGCTTGCCTTGAAATAGGTGGCGTCGCGGGCGCGCGCCACTGACCAGAAGTACTGCGTGTACTCGGACAGTGTGTCGTAGGGGCCGCGGCGGTTGGCGTCGGTGCCGGTCATGTAGGCCAGGACGTGGTCCACCAGAGCGGTGAGTTTGGGAATGCCGGGGAACGCGACGCTATCGATTTCGATGCGGGGGCAGTCGCCCTCGCAGCCCGGCTTGCTGGATGCCCACTTGATGCGCTCGGTGGACAGGTCGCCGACCTTTTCCGGCGTGGACGCGGAGGCCGGCGCCGGCGTGGCCAGGGTGATGTCGGCGGGCGGCGTGCTGCCGCAGCCCGCCAGGGCCAGGACGGCCGCGCCCAGGATGAGACCGCTTATCGCGCCTTGCGGCGTGAATGTGCGACGCATTGAAACTACCTCCAGAAAATCGGGGCGGGGCGGCTCAGGGCACCACGCCGGTCCACTCGGGCGTGGAGAACTTTTCGGCCGCCTGCGCTTGCGCGCGCGCCAGCGTCTCGCTGCCCACCTGCCCCGGGGTGAGACGATGCAGGCCGGCAAAAGTTTCCACCATGCGGTCGATGATGACTTCCCGCGCCAATCCGGTCTGGGTGCGCAAGGGGTCGACGCGCTTTTTGGCGCTGGTGGTGCCTTTGTCGGACAGCTTTTCGCGGCCGATGCGCAGGACCTCGACCATTTTATCCGCGTCGATGTCGTAGGACATCGTCACGTGGTGCAGTACGGCGCCACCGCGGCGCGCTTGCGCCGCGCCGCCGATCTTGCCGATGTCCGAGGCAATGTCGTTGAGCGGCTGGTACCAGGCCTTGATGCCCAGCCCCTGCAGGGCGGTGAGCACCCAGGCGTCCAGGAAGGCGTAGGACTCCTGGAAACTCATGCCATGCACCAGCGCCTGCGGAGCGCTGAGCGAATAGGTGATGGAGTTGCCGGGCTCGATGAACATGGCGCCGCCGCCGCTAACACGGCGCACGACCTGGATGCCGTGGCGGCGCGCGCCTTCGGGATCGACCTCGTTCTTGAGCGATTGGAAGCGGCCGATCACGACGGCGGGCGAGGACCATTCCCAGATGCGCAGGGTTGGCGGGCGCTGGCCCGCGCCGACCTCGTCGGTGATGACGGCGTCCAGCGCCATGTGCAGCGCGGGCTCTTGCGGTCCCTCATGGATCAGTTGCCAGTCGTAGTCGTTCCAGTCGGTGCGCGTCATGCCAGCGCCCTCCGCAGTACGACGGCGATGGCCTCGGCCGAAAAGCCGAACATTTCGGCATCCGCGGGCAGGGCGGATTGCACGGCCAGCGCCAGCTCCAGTTCGCCGGCGTCGGCCGGCAGGCCGTTCAGGCCGCGGTTGATGGCGTCCAGGGCCTCGGGCGGCTCCAGGAAAAAGTCGCCGCTGATGCGTACGTCGGCCAGCCGGCCATCGCGCACTTCCAGATCCGCGACGACCAATTTACCGCCGGGGACTTTATATTCGCCATGCATGGGCGCTCCTTGCTGAATCAGTACCAAAAACTACAGGCTGAGCTTCATGCCGTCGTGGCTGGCCTTAAAGCCCAGGCTTTCATAGAACCTGCGCGCGTCCGGACGGGCGCGGTCCGTGGTCAACTGCACCAGGCCGCAACCCTGGACACGGCATTGCTCGATCGCCCATTCGAACATCTTGCGTCCCAGGCCGGCGCCGCGCGACGACGAAGCGATGCGCACGCTCTCGATCTGCCCGCGCCATTGGCCCAAGCGGGACAGGCCGGGTATGAACGATAACTGCAAACAGCCGACCAGGTTCGAGTCCTGCTCGACCACGGCCAGGAACTGATTGGAGTCCTGGCCGATCGCGGCAAAGGCCGCAGCATAGCGCGGGTCCAGCGGCAAGGCGGGATTCTCGCGCGTGGCGCCGAGTTCATCGTCGGCCAGCAGGGCGACGATGGCCGGCAGGTCCCCCAGGCGCGCGCGGCGGAAAACCAGTTGCGGGTCGGGCATGGCGGCTCCTTCAGCGGGTGACGTTCTGGGCGGTCTGACCGAACAGGATGCGGCGCGATTCCTCGTCGCTGATGGAAGGCGCCGTATTGATGGTGTCGGCCAGGGCATAGGCGCGCTGGGTCGCGGGGCGCGCCGCGACGGCGTCGAACCAGCGCTTCAGGTGCGGAAATTCGTTCAAGTCCTGGCCCTGTTTGGCGTGCGGCACGATCCAGGGATAGGCGGCCATGTCCGCGATGGAATAGTCGCCAGCGACGAATTCGCGGTCCGCCAGCCGCTTGTTCAGCACACCGTACAGGCGGTTGGTTTCCTTGACGTAGCGCTCGATGGCATAAGGAATGCGTTCTTGCGCATATCCGGAGAAATGGTGATTCTGGCCAGCCATGGGACCCAGGCCTCCCATCTGCCAGAACAGCCATTGCGAGACCTCCGCGCGGCCGCGCAGGTCGGCGGGCAGGAAGCGGCCGGTCTTCTCGGCAAGATACAGGAGGATGGCGCCCGACTCGAAGAGCGAAATCGGCGCGCCGCCACCGGCCGGGGCCTGGTCGACGATGGCGGGAATGCGGTTGTTCGGGGCGATGGCGAGGAACTCGGGCTTGAACTGGTCGCCCTTGCTGATGTTCACCGGATGGATCTTGTAGGGCAGGCCGGTTTCTTCGAGGAACAGCGTGATCTTGTGGCCGTTGGGGGTGGTCCAGTAATAGAGGTCGATCATGGGATGTCCTGTTCATCGCGCCGGCGGCGGCCGGCGCAGGGAAAAGCCATGATAGCGGGGCTTGGTTTGCGCCGGCCCCAATAACCGGGGGGCGGGTACGGGTTTGCCCCCACCCGGGCTGGCCGCGGGTTCGCCGGCAGGCGTTCAGGCCGTGCCCGTTCGCGGCCGCCCCGGCAGGCGCCAGGTCCAGTTCAGGCTGACGCCTGCAGCCGCCACGAAGATCATGGCCACGCCAGCGATCTGCGTGGCGTCCATGCGATGGCCATAGACGACGAAGTCCAGCAGGATGGCCACGGCCGGATAGATGAAGCTCAGGGCGGCAGTGGACGTGGTCGGCAGCTTCTGGATGGCCGAGTACATGAGGATGTACATCAGGCAGGTGTGGATCAGTCCCAGCGCAACCAGATACCCCCACTGCAGCGGAGCGGCGGGCAGGGCGTTGAAATCCGCCATGGGCAGCAGCATGACGGCCCCCAGCGTCACTTGCACCAGCGCCAGCACCTGCGGGGGAATGTGCTTGAGCCGCTTGACGATGATCGCGGTGACGCCATAGAGCGCCGCCGCGCCCAGTCCCAGCATCAGCCCCGACAGGTAGGCGCGGCCGTCCGCGCCACCGGCGTCCGACAGGCGCAGCACCAGCATGAGGCCGCTGAACGCCAGCACCGACCAGGCCAACTTGCCCCGCGTGGGCCGTTCGCCCAAAAACAGCACGCCCAGGCCGATCAGGAAGAAGGGCTGCACGTTGTAGACCGCGGTGGCCAGGGATATGGAGGCCAGCCGATAGGCGGAAAACAGCAATACCCAGTTCAGCACCAGCGCGGCTCCGGCGGCCAGGGCCAGGGCCAGCGTCCGGGCGGTAAACAGGCCGGGCTTGAGCAGGCCGCGCGCCCAGCAGTACAGGAACAGGGACAGCGCGCCGAAGAGGCAACGGAAGAAAACCACGTTCCAGGCGCTCTGGCCCGACTCCAGCACAAACACGCCCAGGGTGCCGGACAAGGTCATCGCGGTGGCCATCTGGGCCAGGCCTACGCGTTCCGATGAGGGATTCATGAGGGTTCTCCACGGGCCAGTGGCCCTGATGTTCGATGGAGAAATTATCCCAGGCGGATCAAGGTGGTTATATGATCATGATGTGGTGAATCGATCGTGAAACCTTTGTTTAGGTGGAATTTATGCAAAACGACCTAAAAAGTGAAAACCCGGTCCTGGACGGCATCGATCGTCGCCTGGTAGAGACGCTGACAGCCAATGCGCGCACCACCACCGCTGACCTGGCGCGCCAGGTCGGGATGTCGGCGCCCAGCGTGGCGGACCGTTTGCGCAGGCTGGAAGAGTCTGGCGTGATCAGGGCCTATACCCTCGACGTGGACCCCGTGGCGCTGGGCTACACGTTGGAGGCCATCGTGCGCATCCGCCCCTTGCCGGGGCAGTTGCGTCACGTGGAGGGGCTGATCCAGGAGATTCCGGAGTTCGTGGAATGCGACAAGGTGACGGGCGACGATTGCTTCATCGCCCGCGTGGTGCTGCGGTCGATCTCGCACCTGGATGGCATCCTGGAGCGCGTGACCGAGTTCGCGGAAACCAACACCGCCATCGTCAAGTCGCACACAGTGCGCCGCCGGCTGCCGCCGCTGCGTTGAGGCGTACGTGGGCGGGAGCTCAGACGGGCGCGGACAGCGCCTTTTCGATGTCGTCCTTCAGGCCGGCAGGGGTGTCGGTGGGCGCGTAGCGCTTGATGACGCGGCCGTCGCGTCCGACCAGGAACTTGGTGAAATTCCACTTGATGCCTTCGGTGCCGAAGACACCGGGCTTTTCGCCTTTGAGCCAGCGATACAGTGGGTGCGCGTCATCGCCATTGACGTTGATCTTGGCGTAGAGCGGAAAAGTGATGTCGTATTGCGTGCTGCAGAATTTGCGTATCTCGGCTTCGTCGCCGGGTTCCTGGTGGCCGAACTGGTCGCAGGGAAAGCCCAGCACGGTGAAGCCATCGTCATGGAGCGAGCGGTATAGCTCTTCCAGGCCTGCGTACTGCGGCGTGAATCCGCATTTGGACGCCACGTTCACTATCAGCAGCACGCGGCCGCGGTACGTGTCCAGGGATTGCTCCGTGCCGTCGATGGCGCGGGCGGAGAAATCGTAGATCGTGCTCATGCGGGCTCCTTCCTATGTGAACAGGCCCTGGTCAGGTCTCGGAACGCGAGGGCGTCAGCGCGCCAGCTTGTCCTGCGAGTGTAGCCCCCTCGCTGCGGCCGTAGTAGCGCGTGCCCCACAGGGTCAACAGCAGGACGGTGGCGGTGATGCCTGCGGACATCCAGGGCAGGTCGGTCAGCGGCAGGCCATGGCCCAGCGCCACGCTGCCCAGCCATGCGCCGCCCGCGTTGCCGAGGTTGAACGCGCCCTGGTTCAGGGTGGACGCCAGGTTGGGCGCGTCGGCCGCCTGGTCCACGATCAGGGTCTGCAGGAGCGGCACCACGGCAAAACCCAGCACGCCCCAAATAAAGGTCGTGACGAGCATGGGCGCCAGTGCGTGCACGGCCTGGCTCAGGGCCAGGAACACCAGCAGCAGGCCGATGAAGATTCGGCGCAGCGATACCTCCAGGTTGCGGTCGCCTAGCTTGCCGCCCAGGGTGCTGCCTACGGTGAGCGCCACGCCGAAAAGCAGCAGCACGCCGGTGACGCCGCGCTCGGACACGCCGGTCACTTCGCGCAAGAGCGGCGCAATATAGGTCAGCACGCAGAATAAGGCGGCGGAGGCCAGCACGCTGGCGGCCAGGGGCCAGACCACGCGCGCGTCCCGCAGCACCTTGAATTCGCGCAGGATATTTCCGGGCTGCATGGGGATGCGCGAGGGCAGCCAGGCAGCGAGCGCGGCCACGGCCACGAGGCCGATTCCGCTGACCACCCAGAACGTCGAGCGCCATCCTGCCACCTGGCCCAGTGCGGTGCCCAGGGGCACGCCCAGCACATTGGCCAGCGTCAGCCCGGTGAACATCAGCGCGATGGCGCTGGCGCGCTGGTTGCGCGGCACCAGATCGGCGGCGACCACGGCGCCCAGACCGAAAAAGGCTCCGTGGCAGAACGCCGTGAATACGCGGGCGGCCATCAGCAGCCCATAGTTCGGCGCCAGCGCGCACAGCAGGTTGCCGATCACGAAAGTACTGGCCAGGCCGATGAGAGTGGCTTTGCGCGGCAACCGGGCGGTGATGATTGCCATGATGGGCGCGCCGATCACGACGCCCATGGCGTAACCGGTGATCAGCAGGCCCGCGACGTCGATGCTGACCCGCAGGTCGTCGGCGACGTTGGGCAACAGGCCCATGATGACGAACTCGCTGGTGCCGATGCCGAAAGCGGCGGCGGCCAGCGCGATGAGGTGCAGGGGCATGGGGAGGTGGGCGGGGACGAAAAGAAAAGTCCCGGCAACAAAGAATGGGCAAGGGCGGAATTCTAGGGCAGCGCGCCCCCGTCGGGCGGGGAAATCCCTGTTTACATTAAGGGTATACCCTTGGTTTTAGTGGGGTGCGATGCGGGCTAGACCAGCTTCAGGTCCACCGGCGAGATGCCGGGAAACACCTGCGCCAGACGCGCCTTGTCCAGGCCATACAGCCGCGAGAAGAGGCCGGCGAACAAGGCGCGGTACTCGTTCAGCACGGGATAGTCGCGGTCCTGGAATAGCGTTTCGCGCTTGACCGCCACTTGCCTGCCGGCAATGCGGCCGCCGCGCACATTGCCGCCCATGACCCAATACACCGTGCCATGGCCGTGGTCCGTGCCCTTGTTGCCATTTTCCCGGAAGGTGCGGCCAAACTCGCTGATGACCACCACGGTGGTCTGTTTCCAGGCCGGGCCCATGGCGTCCGCGTAGGCTGCCAAGGCGCGGCCAAGCTGGCCCAGGCGGTTCGCCAGCGGGCCGTTCGCGGCGCCCTGGCCGACGTGCGTGTCCCAGCCGCCGACGTCGACGAATCCCAGGTTGTAGCGGTCGGTCATGAAGCGCGCGATGCGCCGCACTTCCTGCTCCAGTTTGTCCGGGGACACGGCGCTGCCGCTGGCTGCCTGCATTTCGGCCTCGATCTCCTCGCGGGCGGCGCCCATGACGCGTTGCCCTTCCGAGACAGAAGCGTGCAAGTCCGTGTCCCGGTACATGGATTCAATGATGCGGTTGTCATCCGCGCTCAGGCGCGATTTGCGAGCGGCGCCCATCAGGTCGACGTTGGGCACGCGCTCGTCGCCTCGGAAGATTTGCGGCACTTCACTGGTGAATGCGGCGGGCTGGACCCGGCCGGCATTCAGCGCAGCCACCAGCCGGTTAAGAAAACCGGAGCGGTAATTGCCGCCCTTGCCGGCGCCTTGGCCGAGTTCGATGCCGTTCTGGGTTTCGAAATGGCTGCGGCTGGCGTCCTCGGTGCCGGCGAATGGCACGAATGCAAGCTCGCGCCGTTCGTAGAACGGCAACAGGCTTTCGCCCAGCGCGGGGTGCAGGCCCCAGCCGTCGCTCAGCGGCAGGGCTGAGCCCGGCCCGCCGCCAGGACGGCCAATGGCGATACTGGGCCTGGATTCATAGTAGAAGTCGCTCGTGACCGGCACGAGCAGATTGGTGGCGTCGTATGCCCCACGCATGAACACGACCAGCAGGCGGTTGCCGGAAGCGGCGGGAGCGGCGTACAGGCGGTGGCCTCCCAGCACCAACGGGGCGGCGGCCATCAATTGCAGCAGGCGGCGGCGGTCCATGAAGGTCTCCTTGATCTTGGCGGCGCCCGCTGATCTCAGCGGCGCATGAATTCCGGCGAGGACAGCAAATACAGATTGGCGTCCCTGGGCGATTTGGCTTGCGTGATGGCTTCGCGCGTGGCGGGTGACAGGTTTGCGAAAAGGCCATTGCCTTCGTTGGCTTTAAAAAGATTCGGGATGCGTGGCGGATCGGCCAGCGGCTCATCTTCTTCCTGATAGAGAGCCTTGGGCGCGCCAATCAACGAGCCGGCGACTTCGAAGCGCACGGACATCTGTCCGGACCCGGACCAATCCGATTTGCCCATTGGGTATCCATCCGGAGTGAGGCGCTGATTCAAGGGCTGGCCGAGCAGCTTCAACATGCCGAGACCCACCTTGGGATTCAGGATGGGCGGCAAGTCGCCATAGGCGAGCCGCATGGAAGAATAGACATAGTGCACCGGGTCCTTGAATACGCCGGTTTTCAGCGAGGCGGCGAACTCGGGCGACGCGAACAGCGCTTGCAGCGTGGCCGCGATATCGCCGTCCGTGGCAAGAAAAACCTTGCTCATCTTGTTGACCAGCGACGCCGGCGGATTGTCCCCCACGAAGTAGGTGGCCAGCTTGCCGCTGACGTGCTTGGCGGTGGCCGGGCTGCGGGCGAGCAGGTCGGCGGCTTCGTCCACTTCCCGAATGCCCGCGGCGGCGATGCGATGACCCAGGAAAGTCTTGTCCCCCTGATCGTGGCGCGCCGGATTGAAGAGGAACAAGCCTTCCTGAACGAGCTGCGCCTTCCATTCGGACCGGACTTTGGGAGGTTCCCGCGTGGCGGCGATGCCCATGCCGGTGAGAATGCGGGCCAGTTCCTGCACATCGGTTTGCGAGTAACCACCGCCGATCCCGAGCGTGTGCAGCTCCATCAGTTCGCGCGCGTAGTTTTCGTTGATCTTGCCCGCAACGTTCTGCGTGTTGTCCAGATAGATCAGCATGGCCGGCGAACGCATCGTGGCTTTCAGCAAGTCCCGAAACTTGCCCAAGGCGTGCGGACGAATCGCGCGGTCCTCGTACTGCGAAAGAAAAATGCCCGCGTCGTTCTTTTGCAGGTCGATATTGAAATGATTCATCCAGAACCAGGTCATCTGGTCCTGCAACTGGTTGCGCGAGTACAGCGCCCGCCAGACGGCGCGGTCGTTGACTTCCGCCGCCCGCCGCAGCGAGTACCGGCGGGCAGCTTGCAGCGCCTTGAGCTGTTCGGGTTGAGGCAGCTTTCTTGCTTCTTGCCGCAGCTGGAGTTGCTTGATGCGGGCGGCATCGTCGGAGTAGCGCGAGATCGTCAGGGCATCGATGCGTTGCTGGACCTCTGGCGGGAGCTTGCCTTCCGCGGCGGGATGCAGTTGTGCTTGCAGATAGCGCTCGGCGCCCATTTCCTGGATACGGGCCAGTTCGGCCGGCGTGGCGCCCCAGGTGATGCGATTGACCAGCGCGGCGTCGCGAACCTTGGCGTCGAGGTCCGGCTGCGCCATCACGCCGGCTGCCATGGGCAGGAGCAGCAAGGGTACGACGCGGAGAAAGCGGGAGCGCAAGAGCATGATGAAGCGGCACCTTCCGGAGACGAACTCGAGGTATGACAGGATAGCCGCCCGCGAATTCCGCAGGCTTGCGCCTTGAAACCAAGCGAAACGGATGTCTTCCAATTCCCGTTTTTCTCCAGCGCGTCGCGGGGCCTTTGCGTGGCCGGTGACGATGCCGTCCTATCATGTGGGCATTGGCAAATTGTCATGCGCCTGAAGGAGGCCGCTGATGGAAGGAATGATCGAACGCCTGGAAGCAATGCTGGCCAAGGGCACGGACAACATGCTGCTGCGTTTTTCCTTGGGCAAGGCCTATGCGGAGCAAGACTGCTTTCGCGAGGCCGAGACGCACCTGCGCGCTGCGCTGGCGTTCGATCCTGCCTATTCGGTGGCCTGGAAGTGGCTGGGCAAGGCCTGTCTTGGCCAGGGCGACAAGAACGGCGCGCGGGCGGCCTGGGAATCGGGCCTGCAGGCCGCGCAGGCCCGCGGCGACCAGCAAGTGGTGAAAGAATTGCAGGTGTTCATCAAGCGCCTGGATAAGGACGCGGCGCCCCGCGCCTGATCCGGAAGACCTCGATCGCATGGCGCAGATCGCTGGAACCGGAAGAGAGCGCGCTGTTATTCGCCGCTGTGTCCGCGATGCCGCTGTGTACGTCGCGCGCCAGGCCGACCAGGTTCCTGCGCGTGGCTTCCAACGAAAACCGTAGTGCTCCGATCTCGTCGACCAGGTTGCCCGGCGCCAGCGGCGTGCCCAGGTTGCCGGCCGCGATCTGCCGCGTGAACTCGGTGGCCGTGGCCAACAACCTTGATAGCGAGCGCGCATACGCCCAGCCCGACGCGAAGATTACGAACACTCCTGCGGCCAGGGCGGCGACCGCGACGGCCAGTTCCCCGGCATTCATTTCCGCGGCCATGCCACGCAGCGCGATGCCGCCTGCGGCCAGGAACAGCGCGGACGCCAGGCCAGCCCAGGCCAGCATGCGCGCGCGTATGCCCGCCGACCGCCAATCACGCAGGCGGGCCAACAGGCCTGCCGGCCGAATCCGCCCCGCGCTGAGCCGCAATCCATGGGTGATGCCGGTGCGCAGGCGCCGGTAGGCCCGGTCCGCGTCGTCGATCTGGGCACGCGTCGGCTTGACGCGCACGCAGGCATAGCAGACGGTCACGCCGCGCTCCACGACAGGGGTGATGCTGGCCAGCGACCAATAGTGGCCGCCATGTTTGCGCCGGTTCTTGATGACGCCCGTCCAGGACTGTCCCTGCTGTATGGTGCGCCACAGATCGTCATAGGCGGCCAGCGGCATGTCGGGATGGCGCATCGTGTCATGGCCGTTGCCGAGCAGGTCCTCACGGGTGTAGCCGCTGACCTCCAGGAACGCTGGATTGGCATAGATGATGCGTCCGCGCGCGTCGGTGCGGGTGATTAGGCACTGTTCGTCGTGCAGCGTGTATTCCGGGTCCAGGACCTGGGGATGGTCGCGCATGGTGGGTCGTCCCTGCGAGCGGCGTTTGGTGGGATTTGCAGACCGATCATCGGCGACGCTGGCGCAGGCAGCGTTGACTTACGTCAAAGGCGGGCGATACCGGTGCTGCCACGCGCGCAGGGAAGGAACGCTCAGGCGGCCGGCAGCCCTGAGAACGCTTCCAGCGCGCGCAGCCGGCTTTGCGCCAGGTCGACGATGGGATGCGGGTAGCCGGCGGCCGCGCGCTCCATGGGACTGGGATCGTGGATGGCGCGGTTGTCCAGGTGTGCCAGTTCCGGCAGCCATTCCCGCAGGAACGCGCCGTCTGGATCGAATTTGCGCGACTGCGACAGCGGATTGAAGATGCGGAAGTAGGGCACCGCGTCCGCGCCCGTGGACGCGCTCCATTGCCAGCCGCCGTTGTTGGCGGCGAGGTCGCCGTCCACCAGATGGGCCATGAACCAGGCTTCGCCCAGGCGCCAGTCGAGCAGCAGGTTCTTGGACAGGAACATGGCCGTCACCATGCGCAGGCGATTGTGCATCCAGCCCAGCGCCAGCAATTGGCGCATGGCCGCGTCCACGATCGGGATACCCGTACGGCCTTGTTGCCACGCGTGCAAGTCGTCAGGCGCATTTCGCCAGGGTACGGCGGCGGTCTCCGGCTTCATGGGCTGGTGCATGGACAGGGCCGGGTGGGCGGCCAGCAGATGCTGGTAGAACTCGCGCCAGAGGAGCTCATTGATCCACGTGGCCGCACCGCGTTTGCCGCCTTCCACCTCGCCGTGGTTCGCGGCCAGCGCGGCGCGCAGCGCCTGTCCGGGGGACAACACGCCTGCAGCCAGATAGGGCGAGAGGCAGCTGGTGGCGGGCAGAGAGGGAAAGTCGCGTTCTTCCTGGTAGGCATCGATGACGCCATCGGCAAACGCTTCCAGCCGTTCGCTGGCCGCATCTTCGCCGGCGGGCCACAGCGCGCGGATCGGCTCGGCTGGGGTGTCGAAACCCTCAAACCCCGCAGGCAGCGGGTCCGCCGGCCAAGGCGGCGGGGTTTGCGGGCGCGGGGCAGGCACGGCCCGTAGCGGTGCGGTGCGCAGCCGCTCGCGGCAGGCCCGGGCGTACGGCGTATAGACGCGATAGCAATCGCCCTTGCCGGTAAGCACCGTGCCGGGCCGCAGGAGCGAGGCGCCATGGTGCAGCGTCCAGTTCACTCCCTCGGCCTGCAGGCGGTCGGCGACGGCGCCGTCGCGACGGCGTTCGTTGACGGCCCATTCGGCGTTGGCATGCACATGGCCGATGGCGTGGGTCCGGCAGAAATCCGCCAGTGCGTCCGGCGCCTGGCTCCAGTCGCGCACGGTCAGCAGCCGCAATGGTATGCCCAGCTTGCCCAGGTTCCGCGCAAGCTCGCGCAGGTTGCGCAGCCAGAAGTCCACCTTGGCCGGGGAGTCTCCATGCAGGCGCCATTGGCCGGGCGCGGCCAGGAACAGGGCGGTTACGGTGCCGCCCTCGGCGGCTGCGGCCAGAGCCGGATTGTCATGCGCGCGCAAGTCGGTGCGCAGCCAGAGCAGCGTATTCATGGGCGATCCAGGGCGGGATGGGGCACGCGCCAGGCGCGGGCCGGTGAGGCAGGCATTCTATATTGGGCCCGCTGCGAGCGGCACGCCGGCAGGCCGGGCTTGGAAGATGATGTAAAAACTACGAGTAGATGTGTCCTTGTCGACAAGGGCTCGCCTGGCAGGCTCCACAGGGGAATCCGCGCGGCGCGGCCGGATCGCGGCGCTTTGCGGTCAAACCATGAAACACGCTGGCGCGCCGCGCATATTGACGCGGCCTGGGCCCCGCCATGTAATTCAAATAAACGACTAGAGCAAGATGAACGCTATGGGAAATCTGATGGACCTACGCCCGTCTTTTCTGAGGGGCCGCACACCTGCAGGCAAGTCGTCCCGCGACGTTTTGCAAAAGCTCTGGCGCTCGGTCGATTTGCCGGATGAATCGCTGGACCATGTGGTGTTGACTGGCGCCGATCCGGTACTCCCATCTTCCTTCGCCGTCGGCACGGCGGCGCAGGCCAGCATGGCTGCGGCCGCGCTGGCCGCGGCCGAAATCTGGCATTTGCGGGGCGGTGCCCGCCAACAGGTCGGCGTCGACATGTTGCATGCGGCCCAGGAATGCCGCAGCCACTACACCATCAACGGCGTCACGCCCAATCCCTGGGATCCCATTACCGGCTTGTACCGCTGCGGCGACGGCGGTTGGGTTCGCATACACGCCAACTTCGCCCATCATCGCGATGGGGCGTTGGCGCTGCTGGGCTGTCCCACGGGCGAAGGCACCACCCGCGCGGTGGTCGAACGCGCCTTGAGCCGCTGGAAGGCCTTGGACTTCGAGCAGGTGGCTGCCGATGCGGGCTTGCCGGTGGCCGCCATGCGCAGCTTCGATGAGTGGGACCGTCACCCGCAGGCGATGGCTGTGGCCGCGCAACCCTTGCTGACCATCGAGCGTATTGGCGAGGCGGACTCCCGGCCCTTGCCCAAGTACGGGCATGGGGCCAAGCCGCTCAAGGATATTCGGGTGCTGGATCTGACCCGCATCATTGCCGGGCCGGTCTGCGGCCGGGCGCTGGCGGCATACGGCGCCGACGTCATGCTGGTCAACTCCCCGCATCTGCCCAATATCGACAACATCATCGACACCAGCCGCGGCAAGCTGTCGGTACTGGCTGATCTGGACACGGCTGACGGCCGGATCGCGCTGGGCAACCTGCTGCGCAGCGCGCATGTGTTCGTGCAAGGCTACCGTCCGGGCGGCCTGGCCGCGCTGGGTTTTGGTCCGCAGGACGCCGCGCGCATTCGCCCTGGCATTGTGTATGTGTCATTGTCGGCTTATGGTGAGCAAGGCCCATGGGCGGGCCGCCGAGGCTTCGACTCTTTGGTGCAGACCGCCACGGGCTTCAACCATGCCGAGGCGCAGGCCGCGGGCCAGGACGACCCCAAGCCTATGCCCATGCAGATCCTGGATCACGCGTCCGGCTACCTGATGGCTTTTGGCGCCCAGGCCGCGCTGGCGCGGCAGGCAACGGAAGGTGGCAGCTGGCACGTGCGCGTGTCGCTGGCTCAGACCGCGCATTGGCTGCGCAATCTGGGCCGGGTCGAGGGCGGGCTGGCTTGTCCGATGCCTGGTTTCGCGGGTTTGCTGGAGACCGAGCCCTCGGGCTTTGGCGAATTGGTGGCCTTGCGCCACGCCGCGCAGTTCTCCGAAACACCGGCCCGCTGGACTCGTCCGTCCAGTCCGCCGGGCACGCACCCGCCGGTTTGGCCGTTCAACTAGTGTGCGGGGCAACCCGCCACTAGCTCCTTACTGCCTGGCCTTCCAGTCGCGCAGCGCGCGCATCGTGTTGGCCACGTGGGAATCCGGATTCATGTCGGTGTATTCGTACAGGATCTTGCCTTGCGGTGAGATCACATACGAGATTCGCTGCGCGTATTCGGGACGCTTGTCGTGTACGGCGTCATAGGACTTCATGATCTTGCCGTCGCCGTCGGCGGCAACCGCGAATTTGCCACGGCACTCGCTGACCGAGAACTTGTTGAGGGTGTCGATGTTGTCGGTCGATACGCCGATCACGGTGGCGCCCAGGGACTTGTACTCGTCCGTGGCCTCGGCGAAGTTGTGCGCTTCTATCGTGCAGCCCTGGGTGAATGCGGCGGGAAAGAAATACAGGACGACCGGGCCTTGCTTGAGCGCTTCGCTCAACGAGAAGGTATATACCTTGCCACCCAGTGATGCCTGAGTGCTGAAGTCAGGCGCCGGGGCGCCCACATCCAGCGCGGCCTGGGCCGAGGGGCCGGCCAGCAGGCCGCAGAGCAACAACCAAGGGGCAATGCGCTTCATCGGAATCTCCAGAAATCTCGGGGGCGTCGCGGGAACAGGCCTACTGTAGCCCCGCGGGCGGCGAGGGTCCAGCAAGCCGCCCGCGGACGATGTCGGTCCTAGTCTCGGCCTGGCCCACCTCGACCGTTTCCGTCGCCACGTGACTGATCCCGTCCACGGCCGTCGCCGCCGCCCTGTTGACGTGCTTGCTGGGCCTGCTGGTCGCGTTGCTGTTGCTGGCGGGCTTGCTGCTGGGCCTGCTGGTCGCGCTGCTGTTGCTGGCGGGCCTGTTGCTGGGCCTGCTGGTCGCGCTGCTGTTGCTGGCGGGCCTGTTGCTGGGCCTGCTGGTCGCGTTGCTGTTGCTGGCGTGCCTGCTGCTGGGCCTGCTGGTCGCGTTGCTGTTGCTGGCGTGCCTGCTGCTGGGCCTGCTGGTCGCGTTGCTGTTGCTGGCGTGCCTGCTGCTGGGCCTGCTGGTCGCGTTGCTGTTGCTGGCGTGCCTGCTGCTGGGCCTGCTGGTCGCGTTGCTGTTGCTGGCGCGCCTGCTGCTGGGCCTGCTGGTCGCGTTGCTGTTGCTGGCGCGCCTGTTGCTGGGCCTGCTGGTCGCGTTGCTGGCGGGCTTGCTGCTGGGCCTGCTGGTCGCGTTGCTGTTGCTGGCGTGCCTGCTGTTGGGCCTGCTGGTCGCGTTGCTGTTGCTGGCGGGCCTGTTGCTGGGCCTGCGGGTCACGTTGTTGATCGCGTGCCTGCTGGCCCTGCGCTTGAGGCGGGCGGCCTTGCTGTCCGGGCGGCGTATCGCGACCGCGTTGCGCGTCACCACGCTCGAAATTGTTCTGTTCGCCGCCGCGGTTGTCGCGCCCGTTGCCGCGAGGCGAATCACGGCCGTCGCGTCCATCGCCTGGACGCTGCCCCTCCGCTGGCCTGCCATGGTCGACGAATGCCTGCGGCGGACGCCCCTTGTTATGGTCGTAGAACTGCGCCCGGTTGTTGCCGGCATCGCGGACGTATCCGCGCTGGACATCCGTCTGCGGGGAATGGCGTTCCTTGCGCGCGGCGAGTTCGCGGGGGTCGGCATCGCGCCGGATACCCGACGGGCCGCCGTGGTAACTGACGCGGCGGTTGTCCACTTTGTTCACCACCACGGTGTGGTTATAGACGTTGGTTACGCGGGTGACGTTCACGTTCGTCACGGACCGGTTGTAGTAGAAGCGGTCGCGTTTCCAGTAGCCGCCCACGTAGCCCAGGCCGTTGTAGCCGAAACCGTAATTGATTCCGCCATAGAAGCCCACGTGGGGGCCCCAATAGCCAGGATTCCAGAGGTAGATGCCGTTGTTGAACCCCCAATAGCCCGGCGTCCAGAGCGCGCCAGGGTAGGGCGCGAGCACCCAAGCGCCGGGCACCCAGAAAAAGCCGTAGCGGTTCAGGCCCCAGTAGCCGGGCACCCACATGTAGCCGTCTGCGGGCGCGGGTGGCTGGACATACACGGGCAGCGGTGGCGGCGGTTGGGGACTGCGCTCCACCAGAGCCAGATTGGCGTTGGCCGGGTCGCCGTCGTCATAGACGGGGGCCGCGGGCGCGGGCGGCGGCGCGTAGGTCTGGGCGGCGGCGCCTGCACAGGCCGCCAGCATGGCTGCGGCGACCCAAGGGCGTGGGCGGAGGATCCGGGAGTAGGTATTCATGGTCTTTCCTTGGCGCAATCGGCGCGCGGATCAATAGCCACGATAGTAGTAATGAGGGGCTGGGTATGCCGGGTAGTAATAATGCGGGGTGTAGTACACGGGCGCGGGGCGGTAATAGGCCGGCCTTGCGGGCACGACCACGCATCCGGTCAAGGCGCTGGCCATGGCCAGCATCAGCAACAGACTCTTTTTCATTTGCGACTCCTGCCGAGCGCCTGGCGTGGCTCACGCCTTTGTTGCGCTCGTCAGGATTAGGCCACATGCGGGTCTCCAGGGTTCTGGACTGTAATCGTTCCGAAACAGCTTTCGGGTGACGGATGTTTGCGTCTGCGTGACCGTCGATGTCGTTCGTATCAATGTCCGCGCAAAAGCAAAGGGGGCCGCCTCGGCGACCCCCTTGTTCCGCGTATCGCCGTGTTACGGCTGTCAGTTCCAGCGGCCGCCGTTGCCGGCGAGGCTGAAGCGGCCGGCGCCCATGAAGGCGATGGCCAGGCCAGTGAACAGGAACATGCCTTGCAGTTCCAGCGCCCAGCCGCCGTTGTTGGTCAGGCTGCTGATCTGGCCCGAGTGAGCCAGCAGGATGGCCACGACCATGTTGATGGCGATCAGCAGGCCGCCCAGGCGGGTGTAGATGCCGACGATGATCAGGACAGGGGCGAGGATTTCGCCGACATAGGCGCCATAGGCGAGGAAGCCCGGCAGGCCATGCGAGGACAGCATGCCGGAGATGCCGCCGACGCCGCCGCCGGTCAGCTTGAACAGGCCATGCAGCAGAATCAGAATACCGAGGGTCAGGCGCAGGATCAGCTTGCCGGTGTCGTCGGATTTGATCATGGTGAGTTTCTCTTCTATTGGTTGAAAGGGGACCGCGGCCGTTGGAACAGGTTGTGAGCCTTTGGTTCCGCGCCCCGATGATCGCGGGCAAGACGGCCGCCAGGGCAGGCCGCGCCATTATTGCAAAACCCGAGCAAAATCATCAAGTTCTTGTCGCGGGCCGGGTTCAGAATTCCTCCAGGTAGCGCATGCGGAAGCGCCGGCCCTTGATGTTGCTGTTGGACAAGCGCGAGAAGGCCTGCTTGGCAATCTGGCGGTCCAGCGCGACGTAAGACGTGAATTCGGTAATGTTGATCTTGCCGACCTGTTCGAATGTCAGGCCGCCGTCGCCGGTCAGGGCGCCCAGAAGATCGCCGGGACGCAGCTTGTCTTTCTTGCCGCCCTGGATGCAGAGGGTGATCATGGGCGCGCGCAGGGGGCGGTCCGCCTTGGGCCGCAGCGCCTTGATGTCGCCCCACACCAGCGGCGCTCCCTGGTATTGCTCGATCAGGTTCGCCCAGCGCATTTCCTCTGGCGAGCACAGGCTGAGCGCCAGGCCTTTCTGTTCGCCGCGACCGCTGCGGCCGATGCGATGCACGTGGACCTCGGTGTCCTTGGTCACGTCCACATTGATGACTGCGCCGAGGTTCTGGATATCCAGGCCACGCGCGGCCACGTCGGTGGCTACCAGGACGGCACAGCTGCGGTTGGCGAACTGGATCAGGATTTCATCGCGCTCGCGCTGTTCCAGGTCGCCGTTGAGCGCCTGGGCGCTGATGCCTTCGGCTTGCAGGCGTTCGACCAGGTCGTGGCTGCGGATCTTGGTATTGCAGAAGGCCAGGGTGGATTCCGGGCGGAAATGCGCCAGCAGGCGGGCGACCGCGTCCAGGCGCTCGCGCTCGTCGATCTCGTAGAAGATCTGCTCGATGCGGCTCGCATCGTGCAAGGCTTCGACCTTGACCTCGGCCGGGTTGCGCAGGAAGCGGGCGCTGAGCTTGCGGATGTTGTCGGGATAGGTTGCCGAGAACAGCAAGGTCTGACGCTTGGTGGGGCAATGCGAGGCGATCGCCACGATGTCGTCATAAAAGCCCATGTCGACCATGCGGTCGGCCTCGTCCAGCACCAGCGTATTCAGGCCGGACAAGTCCAGGCTGCCGCGCGCCAGGTGATCCTGGATGCGCCCAGGGGTGCCCACCACCAGATGCGCGCCGCGCGCCAGCGATTCGGCCTGCGGACGGGCGGCGGCGCCGCCGCAAAGGGTCAGGATCTTGACGTTGGCAATCTGGCGCGCCAGCCGGCGCAGCTCTTGCGCGACCTGGTCCGCCAGTTCACGCGTGGGGCACAGCAGCAGCGCCTGCGGAGTCAAGCGCGTGGGATCGAGCTTTTGCAGCACGCCCAGGCCGAAGGCCGCAGTCTTGCCGCTGCCGGTCTTGGCCTGCGCGATGAGGTCGCGGCCTTCCAGGATGAGCGGCAGGCTCTGAGCCTGGATGGGCGTCATCTGCTCGAAACCCAGGCTCTTCAGATTATCGAGCAGGGCGGGGAGCAGGGGCAGGGAGGTAAAGGAAGTGTCGGTCACGGTAAGAGAGAGTCGCTTTCTGCCCGGCGTCGGCCTGGCGGCAAAAGAAAGGGGCGGTTGGGGAAACCGCATACGCCCAAGAGTGTAATGCCTGCAGTCCGCGCGGCCTGCAAAAGAATGGCGATGCCCGAGGAAACGGAGCCGGCCGGCCTAGGCCTGGGGTTCGTAGGTACCGGCCAGCGCCCTTGCGGCTTCCTGCATGCGAGGCAACCAGGCGCGCGCGCCTTCGATGGACAGCCGGGCTATCGGCGCGTGCAGGGCGACGGCGGCGATGGCGCGGGTGCCGTGCAGGATGGGTACCGCCATGCAGACGATGCCCAGCAGGAATTCCTCGCGGTCGAAGCTGGCGCCTTCTTTCTTGATGGTGCGCAATTCCTGCTCCAGCGCGGAGACGTCGCACAGCGTGTTCGGCGTATAGCGCGGGAGGGGCGCGGCCGCGAGGAGGCGCTGGCGCGCTTCGCGCCGCATGTGGGCCAGGAAGAGTTTGCCGCTGGCCGAGCAATGCAGGGGCACGCGCGAACCCGATTGCAGGTTCACCCTCAGCGGCCAGGCGGTCTCGACGCGGTCCAGGTAGATGACTTCGTCGCCGTCCAGCATGGTGCAGTTACAGGTTTCGCCGATTTCATCGACCAGGCTGTCCAGGATGCGGTGCCGCTCGCCGCGCAGCGGTGAGTTCAGCAGCGTGTCGCGCGCCAACGCGCTCAGGCGCGGGCCGCTGACGTAGCTCTTGCCGGCGGGTTCGCGCAGCAGCATGCCGGCGTCTACGAGGCGCGACAGGATGCGCAGCACGGAAGGTTTGGGCAGGCCAGTGGCGTCCGTCAACGCGGCCAGCGATACCGGCTGCCCGGAGCGGGCGACCTGTTCCAGCAGGGTCAGCGCGCGCAGCGCTGCGGAGGATTCGTCTTTCATCTTTCAATAATTGAAGATTCAGCGGCTTGCTGCGCATCCTCGCACGGATTTTGCAGAAAATGAAACGCTGTGGGCTGGGAAGCGCAAGGTTTCTGCTGCAGTATCGGATCATGCCGGCCCAGATGCAATCCGACACCGCCGGCCTGCCAGGAGAGAGACCATGAGCAGCAAGCAACACATGACCCCCAGCGAGGCGTTTGTCGAAACGCTGGTCGCCCAGGGCGTCAAGGACGTTTTCGGCATTGTCGGCTCGGCCTTCATGGACGCGCTGGACCTGTTTCCGGCGGCGGGTATCCGCTTCGTGCCCACGGTGCACGAACAAGGTGCCGCGCATATGGCCGACGGCTATTCACGCGTGACCGGCCGTCATGGCGTCTGCATTGCGCAGAATGGCCCGGGCATCACTAATTTCGTGACCGGCGTGGCCGCGGCGTACTGGGCGCACAGTCCGGTCGTGGCGATCACGCCCGAGACCGGTACCTCGGGGATGGGGCTGGGCGGATTCCAGGAGACCGAGCAGTTGCCGATCTTCTCGCGCATCACCAAGTACCAGGCTCACGTGAACCGGCCGGACCGCATGGCTGAATTCACCGCCAAGGCGTTCGACAATGCGCTGGCCGAACGCGGTCCCACGCAACTGAACATCCCGCGCGATTATTTCTATGGCGAGATCGACGTGGCCATTCCCGAGCCGCGCCGGATTCGTCGCGGTCCGGGTTCCGAGGAGGATCTCGAAGCGGCGGCGCAGATGCTGGCGCAGGCCAAGTTTCCCGTCATCGTGGCGGGCGGGGGCGTGCTGTTTTCGGACGGCCAGGCTGAGTGCGTGGCCTTGGCCGAACTGCTGGGCGCGCCGGTCGTCACCAGCTACCTGCACAACGACGCCTTCCCGGCCAGCCACCCTCTGTGGTGCGGTCCCCTGGGTTACCAGGGCGCCAAAGCCGGCATGAAACTGTTGGCGCAGGCCGACGTCGTGCTGGCGTTGGGCACGCGCCTGGGGCCGTTCGGCACGCTGCCGCAGCACGGGCTGGACTACTGGCCTCAAGGCGCGCGCATCATCCAGGTGGACGCCGATCACCGCATGCTCGGGCTGGTGCGCCCGGTGTCGGTAGGCATCTGCGGCGACGCCAAGCCCGCCGCGGCGGCGCTGACGGCCAAGCTCAAGGGACGCGAAGTGGCGTGCGCGGGCACCAAGGGCGGGCGCGGCGAGCAGATCGCGGCGCAAAAGGCCGAGTGGGAAAAAGAGCTGGACAGCTGGTCGCACGAACGCGACGACTGGAGCCTGGACATTATCGAACATGGAGGCGGCCGCATGCATCCGCGGCGCATGCTGCGCGAACTGGAACGCGCCATGCCCAAGCACGTGATGGTGTCCACGGACATCGGCAATATCTGCTCGGTGTCCAACAGCTACCTGCGCTTTGACGAGCCGAATTCCATGCTGGCCGCCATGAGCTTCGGCAACTGCGGCTATGCCTTGCCGGCGCTGATCGGCGCCAAGCTCGGACGGCCCGACCGGCCAGCCGTGGCCTATGTCGGCGACGGCGCCTGGTGCATGAGCTTCCAGGAACTGCTGACCTGCGTGCGGGAGAAGATTCCGGTGACGGCCGTGGTGTTCCACAACGGCCAATGGGGCGCCGAAAAGAAGAACCAGGTGGACTTCTATGGCCGCCGCTTCGTCGGCAGCAACCTGAAGAATCCGAACTTCTCCGAACTGGCGCGCGCCATGGGCGCGGAAGGCATACGGGTGGAACACGCCGACCAGGTCGGCGCCGCCTTGCAGGCCGCATGCAAGGCACAGTCCGAAGGCAAGACCACCGTGCTGGAAATGATGGTCAGCCAGGAACTGGGCGATCCGTTCCGCCGCGACGCCCTCAAGCAGCCGGTGCGTTTCCTGGATAAGTACAAGCAATACGTGAACCAGCCGTTCCATCCGGGCGAGGTACCGCTGTCGATCGATCCCGCCAAGCGCTGATCTCGACGCGTCCGGCGCGGCGGCGGCCGCGCCGGACTTCTCCCGCCAGGCGCCGCGCCCCTGCGCGGCAGGAGCAGACTGAAATGGAAAGCGATCGATTGTTCGAGCCGCTGCGCAATGCTGCGCTGTCGGCGGGGCGCTTGCGCACCGCGGTGGCGTACCCCTTGTGTCCGACCAGCCTGGGCGCGGCCGTGCAGGCGCGCGACGCGGGTTACATCGAACCCGTGCTGGTCGGCCCCGCGGACAGGCTGCGCGCCTTGATGTCGGACCTGGGACTGGGCCCGAGCGAATTGGAGGTGATCGATACGCCCGACGACGAGGTCCTGGCGGCGCGCGCCTCGGCCGCGCTGGCGCGTGATGGCGCCGTGCGCATGCTGATGAAGGGCAGCCTGCATACCGATCATTTCATGTCGGCCGTGGTGGCGCGCGATGCGGGCCTGCGTACCGACAGGCGCGTCAGCCATGCTTTCGTCATGGCGGTGGCGGCCTATCCGAAACTCTTCATCCTGACCGATGCGGCCGTCAACATCGCGCCGACCCTGCAAGAAAAGGCCGACATCGCGCAGAACGCCATCGATCTGGCGCGCGCGCTCGGTGTGGAACGGCCCAAGATCGCGGTGCTGTGCGCCACCGAATCCGTCAATCCATCCATGCCGGCCACGCTGGATGCGGCGGCCCTGTCGAAGATGGCGGACCGCCGCCAGATCCGTGGTGGCGATATCGACGGCCCCTTGGCCTTCGACAACGCCATCTCGCGCGAGGCGGCGGACCAGAAAGGCATTGTGTCGAAGGTTGCGGGCGAGGCCGACATCCTGCTGGTTCCCGATATCGAGGCCGGCAACATGCTCTACAAAGAACTGACCTGGCTGGCTGGCGCAGGCACGGCCGGGCTGGTGCTCGGCACGCGCGTGCCCGTGCTGTTGACCAGCCGCTCCGATTCCATGCAGGCCCGCGTCAACAGCTGCGCGGTGGCCTCGCTGTATGCGCGGGCGCTGGCGGGTTGAGGCGCTCGTGCAGGCGCTGGCTCCAATAAGTCTGGCGGTTTGGTACTAAGCCAGGACCCGCGGGCTCGCTACGCTACCCCCAAAGGCCATCCGATAGAACATCAAGGGGTAGAACATGCGCAGCGCAAAGAAATGCCTGACCACGATACTGACCGCGTTGGCCTTGGTGAATGGAGCCATGGCCGCGGACGCGCCCAAGCCCGGCGGCACGCTGGTGATAGGTTCGACGCAAGTGCCACGGCACCTGAACGGCGCGGTCCAGTCGGGCACGGCAACCGCCTTGCCCAGCGCGCAACTGTTCGCCAGCCTGCTGCGTTATGACGACGATTGGAAGCCGCAGCCGTATCTGGCGCAGTCCTGGGAATTGGCGTCGGACGGCAAGTCGCTGACCCTGCACCTGCGCCAAGACGCCGTGTTCCACGACGGCAAGCCAGTGACCTCGGCCGACGTGGCGTTTTCCGTCATGGCGGTCAAGAAGAACCATCCATTCCAGACCATGCTCGCGCCAGTGGAGGCGGTGGACACGCCGGACCCCTACACGGTGGTGCTGCGCATGAGCAAACCGCATCCAGCCATTCTGCTGGCGTTGTCGCCCGCCCTGATGCCAGTGCTGCCCAAGCATATCTACGACGACGGCCAGGACCTGAAGAACCATCCGCGCAACTCGGCCGACGTGGTTGGATCGGGGCCGTTCAAGTTCAAGGAATTCAAGCCGGGACAGGAGATCGTGCTGGAGAAGTTCGACAAGTTCTTCCTGCCCGGCAAGCCCTATCTGGACCGCATCGTGGTGAAGATCAATCCCGATGCCACCAATCTGCTGATCGGCCTGGAGCGCGGGGATATCGCCGCCTTGCCCTTCATGACCGAGCCCACCATCCTGAGGCGCGCCAAGGATAATCCGGCCATCGCCATGACCAGCAAGGGCTACGAAGGCATAGGCGCCTTGAGCTGGCTGGCTTTCAATACGGCGCGCAAGCCGCTCAACGATGTAAGGGTGCGGCAGGCCATCGCTTACGCCACCGACAAGGGCTTCATCACCAAGGCCTTGAATGCCGGTTTCGCCAAGCCCGCGGACGGCCCCATCATCGGCACCAGCCCGTTCGCCACGCCGGACGTGGTGAAGTATCCGCTGGACCTGAAGAAGTCCGAACAATTGCTCGAAGAGGCGGGTTTCAAAAAGGATGGCAAGGGCGAGCGCCTGTCGCTGACGGTGGACTACATGCCCGGTTCCGACGTACAGGGCAAGAACGTGGCGGAGTACCTGCGCAGCCAGCTGAAGAAGGTGGGCATCGCGGTGCAGGTGCGCGCGTCGCCGGACTTCCCGACCTGGGCCAAGCGCATCGCCAGCAAGGACTTCGACATGACCACCGACATCGTCTTCAACTGGGGCGATCCGGTCATAGGCGTGCACCGCACGTATCTGTCCAGCAATATCCGCGACATCATCTGGACCAACACGCAGTCCTATTCCAATCCCAAGGTGGATGAACTGCTGGAGCAGGCCGGCACGGAAACCGACGTGGACAAGCGTCGCGCGCTGTACGCCGAGTTCCAGCGCCTGGTCACGACCGACGTGCCCATCGATTTCCTGACGGTGATTCCGTACCACACCTTGTCGTCGAAGAAGGTGCACGGCTTGCCGGATGGAATATGGGGCGTCATGTCGCCCATGGACGATACCTATCTGCAGTAGGGCGGAGTTGCCATGACGCGCTATCTCTTGCGTCGCCTTGCCTACGCGCTGGTGCTGCTGCTGGCGGTGGTGACGCTGAACTTCCTGCTGATCCATGTCTCGCCGGGCGATCCCGTCGAGACCATTGCGGGTTCGATGGGCGGCATCAGCGAAGAGTTGCGGGCACAGTTGCGCGCGCAATACGGACTGGACAAGCCCTTCCTGACGCAGCTGGGCATCTACCTGATGCAGGTGCTGCGCGGCGACTTGGGCTATTCCTACTTTTTCAACGTCCCGGTGGCGCAATTGATCTGGGACCGCGTTCCCGCGACGCTGCTGCTGGTGGTGACCTCGGTGCTGAGCGCCTTCCTGGCCGGCACGTTGCTGGGCACGCTGGCCGCCCGCAAGCCCAACGGGCCGCTGTCGCAGGGCATCACGCTGCTGTCGGTGGTGGGCTATTCCGCGCCAGTATTCTGGACCGGCATCATCCTCATCATCCTGTTTGCCTCCGTGCTGCCGATATTTCCGGTGTCGGACATGCGGTCGGCAGGCGGTCCGCAGGACGGCTGGGCGGGAGTGCTGGACGTATTGCATCACCTGGTGCTGCCGGCTTTCACGCTGGCGTTCGTCTACCTGGCGCAGTACAGCCGGCTGGCTCGCGCCAGCGTCATGGAGGCGCTGTCGGCCGACTACATCCGCACGGCGCGCGCCAAGGGCCTGCCAGAACGGTCGGTGCTCTACAAGCACGCGCTGCGCAACGGCGTGCTGCCGGTCGTGACCATGCTGGGCCTGCAGTTTGGCAATGTGCTGGCGGGCGCGATCCTGGTCGAGACAGTCTTCAACTGGCCCGGGCTGGGCCGCCTGGCGTTCGACTCCGTGCTCAGGCGCGACTACCCGACGCTGCTGGGGATCCTGCTGTTTGCGTCGTTGCTGGTGGTCGTGATGAATCAGCTTACCGATCTGGCCTACCGCCTGATCGATCCCAGGATCAAGACCTCATGAGCCAGACTCCTCCCGCCATGCCGGTTGCCGCCCTGCCAGCCCAGGCGGCGCGCCCGCCGGCCCGTCCCTCATACGAGGCCTTGCGCGTCTTTGCGCGCAATCCCTCCGCGCTTGCCGGGGTGCTGCTGCTTGCCGTCATTCTGGCGGTGACGATCTTCGGGCCCATGATGATGGAGGCCGACCCCTTCGAGATCGCGGGCGCGCCGATGACCCCGCCGGGCGCGGACGCGGTGCTGGGCACCGACTATCTGGGCCGTGATGTGCTGACGGGCATGGTCTATGGGGGCCGCGCCACGCTGCTGGTCGGCGTGGTGGCGGCGGTGCTTTCCATGGCCATCGGCCTGACGGTGGGGGCGCTTGCAGGCTACTACGGCGGCTGGATCGACGAAACCCTGATGCGCATCACGGAGTTCTTCCAGGTGCTGCCAACCTTGCTGTTCGCCATGGTGCTGGTGACGTTGTTTTCGCCGTCGCTGGCGACGATATCGGTTGCGATCGGAGTGGTGAGCTGGCCCGGCACTGCCCGGCTGGCGCGGGGCGAATTCCTGCGTCTCAAGCGCCGCGAGTATGTATTGGCGGAGCGGGTGATAGGCGCAGGGGACGCGCGCATCATCTGGAGGGTCATCCTGCCCAATGCACTCGCGCCCCTGATTGTGTCCGCGACGCTCGCGATCGGCATGGCGATCCTGTTCGAGGCGGGGCTGTCGTTTCTCGGGCTGGGCGACCCCAACATCATGAGCTGGGGTTTGATGATAGGCAGCAACCGGCCTTACATCCTGACGGCGTGGTGGGCCGTGACCCTGCCAGGCGCCGCCATTTTTCTGACCGTGCTGGCCGTCAGCCTGATCGGCGATGGGCTGAACGATGCGTTGAATCCCAATTCGCGGGGGCGGGCATGAATGAAGCGGTGCAATCCCCGGTGCTGGAGGTCGATAGCCTGAGCCTGGAATTCCAGGCGCGCGGCCGCGTGGCCGAGGTGCTTAGCGCGGTGAGCTTCGACCTGAATCCCGGCGAGACCTTATGCCTGGTGGGCGAATCCGGCTGCGGCAAGAGCATGACCGCGCTGGCCATCATGCGGCTGATCCCGGCCCCCGGACGTATCGGCGCCGGCAGCGTGCGCCTGCGCGGCGACGATCTGGCGGGCCATGACGAAGAGGCCATGCGCCGCGTGCGCGGCAACAAGATCTCCATGATCTTCCAGGAGCCCATGACGGCGTTGAATCCGGTGTACACGGTGGGCGACCAGATTGCGGAGCCCCTGAGGCTGCATCAGGGGCTGAGCAAGAGCCAGGCCCGCGAGCGCGCGATCGAAATGCTGAAATCGGTGGGCATACCCCTGCCGCAACGACGCGTGGACGATTATCCGCACCAGATGTCGGGCGGCATGCGGCAGCGGGTGATGATCGCGATTGCGCTGGCCTGCGATCCGGACGTGTTGATTGCGGATGAGCCGACTACCGCGCTGGACGTCACGGTCCAGGCGCAGATCTTCGATCTGCTGCGCGAGCAACAGGCGCGGCGCGGCACCGCGGTGCTGCTGATTACGCACGACATGGGTGCCGTCTCGGAAATGGCCGACCGCGTGGTGGTGATGTATGGCGGACGGGTGGTCGAGCAGGGGGGCGTGCGCGAGATCCTGGCGCATCCCAGGCATCCCTATACGCAAGGATTGATCGCCTGCCTGCCCGAACTGGACCGGGAGCCCGACGACTTGCGGCCCGATCTGCCCGAAATCCCTGGCGTGGTGCCCTCGATCTGGGAGCGCGGCGCGGGCTGTCCATTCATGGAGCGTTGCGGGCAGGCCATGGCGCGCTGCCGCGACGAGTTTCCGCCACTGACCCGAGTGGGCGAGGGGCAGGAGGTTGCCTGTTGGCTTTATCCGGAGGCCGCGCGATGACGACACCGCAATCCCCCGCCTTGCTGTCCGTGCGCGATCTGGCTGTCCACTTTCCGATCGGCGGCCGTGGACGCGACGGCAAGCAGGCAGTCGTGAAGGCGGTCGATGGTGTTTCCTTCGATCTGCAGCGCGGGCGCACCCTGGCGATCGTGGGCGAGTCCGGGTCGGGCAAGACGACCACCGCCTTGTCGGTATTGCGCCTGGCCGATCCGACCGCGGGCTCGATCCACTTTGACGGCACCGATCTGACCGCGTTGAACGGCTCGGCCTTGCGCCGCATGCGGCGGCGGGTGCAACTGGTGTTCCAGGATCCGTACTCTTCGCTCAATCCGCGCCAGCGCGCGGGCGACATCGTGCGTTCGCCGCTGGATCTGATGGGCATCGATCCGCCCGGAGGGCGCGAGGCGCGGGTGGCCCGAATGTTCGAGCTGGTGGGCCTGCGCCCGGAACAGCGCCAACTGTTTCCACACCAGTTTTCCGGGGGGCAGCGACAGCGGCTGAACGTGGCCAGGGCGCTGGCCAGCGCGCCGGACCTGATCGTCTGCGACGAGCCGGTTTCGGCCCTGGACATTGCCATCCGCGCCCAGATCCTGAATCTGTTGCGACGGATCCAGCGAGAGCACGGGCAGTCGTTTCTGTTCATCTCGCACGACATGGCGGTGGTCGAACACATCTGCGACGACATCGCCGTAATGTACCTGGGCAAGATCATCGAGCAGGCCCCGCGCAATGCCTTCTTCACGCGTCCGCTGCACCCCTATAGCGTCGCCCTGATGTCGGCGGTGCCGACAGTGAAGGGCGGACGTGAACTTGCGGCGCGCCGCGTCCGGCTGGCGGGGGATCCGCCCAGCCCGGTCGATCCGCCGCCGGGCTGCCGCTTTGCCGGCCGTTGCCCAGCCGCGCAGCCTTTGTGCGCCACGCGCGAGCCGGCGTTGCATGAGATTGCCCCAGGCCACCGCGTGGCCTGCCATTTTGTCGAGTCCCGCAATGGCGTCGTGGTGGCGCCGCTGCAGGGATGAGCCCACTTCCTATCAGAAGGACAGCCAGATGAGCCACAGCAACGGCCGGACCACGATCTATGCGGCGCGCAGCATCCTGACCATGAATCCGATGCAGCCCCGCGCCACGCATGTGGCGGTGCGCGAGGGCCGCATCCTCGGCGTGGGCAGCCGGGAAGACCTGGCGGGCTGGGGCGCAGCCCACCTGGACGACCGCTACGCCGACAAAGTGCTGATGCCGGGCCTGGTGGAAGGGCATTGCCATCTGCCGGAAGGCGGCATGTGGAAGTTTGTCTACGTGGGTTACTACGACCGGCGCGGGCCCGATGGCCGGCTATGGGAGGGCTTGAAGAGTTTCGAGGCCGTCGCCGCCCGGCTGCGAGAGGCCGAGCGCGCCTTGCCGCAAGGCGAAACGCTGATAGGCTGGGGATTCGATCCGATCTTCTTCGACGGCACGCGCATGCGCGCGCAGGACCTGGACGCCGTGTCCGCCGAACGGCCGGTGGTGGTCATGCACGCGAGCATGCACTTGATGAACGTGAATACGACCATGCTGGCGCGCGCCGGCATAGATCGCGATACCGACATCGAGGGCGTTACGCGCATGGAGGACGGGCGGCCCAGCGGCGAGCTTTGCGAGTTCGCGGCGATGTTTCCGGTCATGCGCCTGATAGGCAGTCCGTTCCGCACGGTAGGCGTATCGGAAGAGGGCCTGCGCATGTTCGGCAAGGTGGCGCAATGGGCGGGTGTTACCACCGCCACGGATCTGGTCAATGAACTGGGCGACGAGGGACTGGCGACGTTGGCGCGCATCACCGCCGAGCCGGACTATCCCGTGCGCATCGTGCCGGCCGCATCCGCGCTGACATACGCGGGGGATCCGGCGCGGTGTCTGGCCAAGCTGGCGGATGCGCGGCGACTAAACAACGACAAGCTGCATCTGGGCATGGTCAAGCTGGTGGTGGACGGTTCGATCCAGGGCTTCACGGCCAGACTGCGCTGGCCGGGCTACTACAACGGCGCGCCCAATGGCATTTGGGTGATCGCGCCGTCTGAGCTGGACGCCCTGGTCCAGGCCTATCACGACGCCGGCGTGCAACTGCACATCCACACCAATGGCGACGAAGCGACCGAGCTCGCGATCGACGCAGTGGACCGCGCACTGCGCCGCAGCCCGCGGCGAGACCACCGCCATACGCTGCAGCACTGTCAGATGGCGGATGCGGCGCAGTTCCGGCGCATGGCCAGCCTGGGCATGTGCGCCAACCTGTTCACCAACCACATTTTCTATTGGGGCGATGCGCACCGCGCCTTGACGATGGGGCCGGATCGCGCCAACCGCATGGATGCCTGCGCCTCGGCCGCGCGCGCGGGCGTGCCGTTCTCGATCCATTCGGACGCGCCGATCACGCCGCTTGCACCCTTGTTCACCGCCTGGTGCGCGGTGAACCGCCAGACGTCCTCGGGCCGCGTGCTCGGTGAGTCCGAGCGCATCGGCGTGGAAGCTGCCCTGCATGCCGTGACGCTGGGCGCCGCCTACACCTTGCACCTGGACCATCTGGTCGGTTCCATCGAGATCGGCAAGCATGCCGATTTCTGCGTGCTGCAGGACGATCCCCTGGAAGCGCCGCCCGAAGCGTTGAAGGACGTGCGCGTGCTGGGCACCGTGATAGGCGGCAGGCCGCTGGCGCTGCGGGAGGCCTGACATGGCGCCGCAGGGCGGGGAGCGCATTGCGTTGACGGTGGTGGGCGGATTTCTCGGCGCGGGCAAGACCAGCTTGCTTAACCATGTGCTGGCCAAGAGCCGGCGCCGCGCCGCGGTCCTGGTCAATGATTTTGGCCCGATGGATATCGACGCGGGGCTGGTCGCGCAGCGCACCGACAAGGTGATCCGGCTGGCCAACGGCTGCGTCTGCTGCTCGATGGCCGGCGGTCTGGACGGCGCCCTGGCGCGCGTGCTGGCGCTGGATCCCTTGCCGGAATGGATCGTGATCGAGGCCAGCGGGGTGTCCGATCCGGGCCGCATCGCGCAGGTGGGCATGTCCGACCCCATGCTGCAGCTGGAGGGCGTGGTGGTGCTGGCCGATGCCGCGAACGTGCGCGCGCTGGCGGCGGATCCGTTGCTGGCCGATACGCTGGAACGCCAGCTCAAGGCAGCCGATCTGCTGGTGCTGAACAAGACCGATCTGGTCGCCGCCGAAGAGCTGTCCTCCGTGCGGCAGTGGCTGGCTGTGACGACGCAAGGGACGGCGATGGTCGACGCGCGGGAAGGCCGCGTGGATCTGCGGCAATTGTTTGGCGAGAGCGCCGGCCGCGTCGCGCCGCATGATTGCCTGGGAGGCGCTTGTCGCCATCCCGCGCATGTCCATGCGGCTGCGGGAGGAGACCCCGATCACCCGTTCCAGAGCTGGCTGTGGCGCGCGCCCGCCATCGTGGATGCCGACAAGCTGGCGAGCAGGCTGCGCGAACTGCCCAGGCAGCTGCTGCGCGCCAAGGGCTGGGTGCGCACCGACAGGCATGGCCTGGTGCTGGTCCAGTTTGCCGGGCGGCGGGTGCGTTACGACACGCAGGCCCGGCCGCCGGCCAATCTGGAGGCGCCGTCGTTGGTGATGATCGGGATGCGCGGCGCCATCGATCCCGATGACGTGGACGCGTGGTTGGCGCCGGCCGCGGCTTGAGCCATGGGCGGGTGTCTGGTGCAAGCGATTTTCCATTTCTGGTTCTAGACCCTGCTGGGGGCCTCACTTACCTTGGATCCTGAATGCTGGCGCATGCCGCGCCGGTATCTACCGGAGGTACGCAATGCAGAAGACCGTCACCGCGGACATGTTGGCCGAATTCGCGGCGGCCTGGAACCGCCACGATATCGATGCCCTGATGTCCTTCATGAGCGACGACTGTGTGTTCGAGACCGTGGCCGGACCAGAGCGTTGGGGCGCGCGGCACACCGGGCGCGATGCCGTGCGAGCCGCTTTTGCGGCAGCCTGGGCTAGCTTTCCCGACGCCCAGTGGAGCAACGGACGGCATTGGGTCGCGGGCGACAGGGGCGTGTCTGAATCCACCTTCAGCGGCACTGCCGCCGATGGCACCCGGGTAGAGGCGGACATGGTCGACGTCTTTACCTTCCATGACGGCAAGATCCGCGTGAAGAACGCCTACCGCAAGCAGCGCCCGGCCTTGCCGGCGCGCCCCTGAGGATGCCCTCCGCCCTTCGCAACCGGAACGCAGCATGGATACTCAAATGTCCTTCCAACCTGAAGGTCCGGCCGCTGTCGGCCGGTCGGCGATCAGCGCGTACAACCCGGCCTACGACCCATTGGTGTCTCCGCCGGGGCGAGGCCAGGACTACGCGCCCACCTATTGGGTCGCGACCGCGGGCGCGCCTCCCGAGGACGACGGTCCCGTCCATGGCGACATCGATGCCGATGTGGTGATCGTGGGCTCGGGCTTCACGGGCCTCTCGGCCGCCCTGACGCTGGCGCGCGATTTCGGCGTGAAGGCCGTGGTGCTGGAGGCGAATCGCGCGGTGTGGGGCTGCACCAGCCGCAACGGCGGGCAGGGACAGAACGCATCGGGGCGCTTGTACCGCTCGCAATGGATCGAGCGCTGGGGCCTTGCGACCGCAAAACGCCTGGACGCAGAGATCCGCGAAGGCTTCGAGTACTGGAAGAGTCTTGTGGCCCAGGTGGATTGCGACGCGCAGCCTGGCGGCCATCTGTACACCGCGCACCGGCAGAAGAAGATGGCGTTCCTGCAGAACGAGGCCCGTGTGATGCGCGAGGCGTTCGGGTACGACACCCGGATCCTCAGCCAGAGCGAGCTGCGCGAGCGCTACGTGAACGACCGCGAGGCGGTGGGCGCGATGCTGGAACCGGACGGTGTGGGCGTCCATCCGCTGAAGCTTGCCTACGGCTATATGCGCCAGGCTCGGGCGCTGGGCGTGCGCATACACCCGGGCAGCCCGGTGCTGGGCTGGCGCGCCGAGAACGGCGGCGTGCGGTTGCAGACCCCGGCCGGGTACGTGCGCGCACGGCGCGTGGCGTTCGCCACGGGAGGCTACACCGCGCAAGGCGTCAACCCCCTGCTGGACAACCGCATCATGCCCGTGCTGTCGAACTCGCTGGTGACCCGGGTGCTGACGCCGGCGGAACGCGATGCCGCCGGCTTGAAAAGCACTGTATTCATCACCGACACGCGGACCCTGCGCTTCTACTACCGGCTGCTGCCGGACGGCCGCATGCAAATAGGCAGCCGCAGCGCCTTGCGCGGCGCCGATGCGCAGCACCCCCGCCACCTGGCCTTGCTGCGCGAAGGGCTGGCGCGCAAATTTCCCACGCTGGCGGGAGTGGATGTCGACTATTCCTGGTGGGGCTGGGTGGACGTGAGCCATGACATGATGCCGCGCGTGACGCAGCCCGATCCGGCGCAGCCGGTCTACTACGCCTTTGGCTACGGCGGCAATGGCGTGGCATTTTCCGCGCATGCGGGCAAACGCCTGGCCCAGCGCATGATGGGCAAGGACGGCGTGGCCTGGGATCTGCCGATCTACGATTCACCTTTGCCGGGGCATATGTTCGCCCCGTTCCGCCGGCTGGGTCAGGGGTTGCTGTACCGTTGGTACTACCTACGAGACGAAGTGCTCTAGCGTGTGCAGATCCGGGCCTTGCGGGGCCTGTTTCGCGTCCGCCGCGCGGCGTTGGCGTTCGACGACCTTGGCCAGCCTGGCGATGCCCGGCTCGATGTGCTCGGGCCGGATGGACGTGAAGCCCACGCGCAGGAAGTTACGCGGAGCGTCGGCGCCGTTCATGAAGAACACGTCGCCCGGCTCGACGACCACGCCTTCAGCCAGGGCCGCTTCGGACAGATCCACGGCATTGAGCCAGGGCGGACCTTGCAGCCAGCATGACGAAGAACCCGTGATCGGGATGACCTTGAAGTCAGGCAGGTGCCGTGCCAGCGCGCGGGCCAGTTCGGTGCCGCGTTCCTGGTAGGCCTGGGATTGGCGGCGCAGCAGCGAATGGTGATGGCCCAGCGAAATGAACAAGGAAAACGCGCGCTGGATGTAGGCAGATGGGTGGCGCAGCATCAGGCGGCGCAGGGCGCGCAGCTCGGCGGTGAGCTCGCGCGGGGCCACGATGTAGCCGATGCGCAACCCCGGCGCGAAGGACTTGGCGAGGCTGCCCACGTAGATCACGCGGCCGTCGCGGTCCAGGCTCTTCAGTGCGGGGATGGCCCCTTCGCCCCAGCGGCTTTCGCTTTCGAAGTCGTCCTCGATGATCAGGCTGTCGGCCTGGCGGGCCAGCGTCAGCAGGCTCTGGCGGCGTTCCATGGACAGCGTGACCGTGGTGGGGCATTGATGGCCAGGCGTGACGAAGAGGTAATCGCAGCCCAGCAGATGGGTGCCGGTGCACAGCCCTTGTTCGTCGACGGGCAAGGGCAGGAGGTTGCGCGTGTGACTGGCGAAGATGTTGCGCGCGTCGGGGTAGCCCGGGTCTTCCATGCCCACCACGGTGTCTTCGTTGACAAGCAGGTCGGCCAACAAGTAGAGCGCATGCTGGGCGCCCACCGTGATGACGATTTCCTCGGCATCCGCCCAGACGCCGCGGCGCGGCAGGACCTGGGTCCGGATCTGTTCAATGAGCGCGGGGTCGTCGTGGGTGATGAGGTCGGGCGCCCAGCTGCGGATGTCCAGCACCGATAGCGCCTTGATGCAGCATTCGCGCCATTCCGCGGTGGGAAACAGGTCCTGGTCGAACTGCGCGTAGACAAAGGGGTAAGGCTGCTTCTGCCAGTCGCGCGGCTTGGTGATGTTGCGCTGGCGGGTCGGGCGAAAGCGCATTCTTTCATCCCAGCGCACGCCGGCCGCGCCGTCGCCGCCGTCGGGCGCCGGGGCGTCCGGTGCAGGGCCGGAATGGCCGCGCATGACCGTGTCGCTGACGAAATGGCCGCTGCGTTCGCGCGACACCAGGTAGCCTTCGCTGACCAGCTGCTGGTAGGCGAACACAACGGTGTTGCGCGCAATGCGCAGCTGATCGGCCAGGTGCCGGCTGGAGGGCACGGGCGTACCGGGCGGCAGGTGGCCGCTGAGGATGGCGGACACCAGCATCTGGCGCACGCACCCTTGCAGGCTGAGGTTGGGCGCGCTTTCCCGCTCAAACAGACGCTCCCACAACACAGGCTTTAGCATCGAGGCCTGGCTGGACATGACGGCTCCTTGTGTAGGCCGCGCAGCCGGTAGCCGCTGCGCAGGCGCCGTTCTTGAGGATAGAGGAGCCGGATAGGGGAGGAAATGAGGGATTGCCCGGGCGGTGTTCAGACCCGTCCCTTCCAGGGAATGGCGAACTTCTCCAGATAGCGGACCAGCAGGTCGAAGGCAAAGGCGAACACGCCGATCACGATAATGCCCATGATGACGGTGTCGCTGGCCAGGAATTGGGCGGCGTTCAGCACCATGAAGCCCAGGCCGCGGTCCGCGGCCACCATCTCGGCCGCCACCAGCGTGGTCCAGCCCACGCCGATGCCGATGCGCATGCCCGTGAAGATTTCCGGCATGGCGGCCTTCAGAATCACGTGCCAGACGATCTGCGCGCGCGTGCCGCCCATCGCGTAGGCCGCATGGATCTGCTCGATGGACACCGAACGCACGCCGGCGCGGGCGGCGATCGCCATGGGTGCGAAGATCGCCAGGTAGATCAGCAGCACCTTCGGGAATTCGCCGATGCCGAACCAGATGATGATCAGTGGCAGATAGGCCAGCGGGGGCAGCGGACGGTAGAACTCGATGGGAGGATCGAAGATGCCGCGCGCATAACGATTCACGCCCATCAGGATGCCCACGGGAATGGCGGTCACGCAGGCCAGGAAGAAGGCGCCGAACACTCGCGACAAGCTGGCCAGCGCATGTTCCGTGAGCGTGGAGTTGGCGACGCCATCGGTCATGGCCGAGACGAACTTGTCGTACACGGCAAAGGGCGAGGGCAGGAACAGCGGCCGCACCCAGCCGGCGCTGGTCACCAGGAACCAGAGTCCGATGAGCGCCAGGCTGGTGATCAGGCTGATGTGGCCGCTGTATCCCGCGCCAGGCGCGCCGTAGACTTTCCCCGGCTGGGCAGGTTTGTGTCCGGGGCGGCTGCTAGCCATGGAAGCCTTGGGGGGAGGAGGCTCGCTCGTCGCCATAGATGATGCCAAGGACTTGTTCGCGCATGGCGATGAAGTCGGGACTGGATTTGATGCTGCGGCCATCGCGGGTCTCCAGGTAGCGCCGGTTGAAGTCAGGCGTGAAGGTGTGCGTGATGCGGCCCGGGCGGGGCGACATGACGATCAGCCGCGAACCCAGAAACAGCGCTTCTTCCACGCTGTGCGTAATGAAGAAGAACATCTTGTTGGTCTGCCGCCAGATATCCAGCAGCAGCTCCTGGATGGTTTCGCGGGTCAGCGCGTCCAGCGCGGCCATGGGCTCGTCCATCAGCAACATGGCAGGGTTGCAGGTCAGCGCGCGCGCAATGCCCACGCGCTGCTGCATGCCGCCGGACAATTGGTAGATCATGTGGCGGTGGAAGTCCTGCAGGCCCACCAGCTCCAGGTTGCGGCGGGCGCGGGCGCGGCGCGTTTCCTTGTCGACTCCTTGCAGCTTCAGGCCGAACTCGGTGTTCTCCAGCACGTTCAGCCACGGCAGCAGGGCGTGTTTCTGGAACACGACGCCGCGGTCGGCGCCCGGTCCCACGATGGGGGCGCCGCCCAGCGTGATCTCACCCTCGGTGGGCGACAGGAAGCCCGCCAGCAGACTGAGCAGGGTCGTCTTGCCGCAGCCCGATGCGCCCAGCGCAACGACGAACTCGCCGGGCTGGATGGTCAGGTTGACGTTTTGCAGCGCAATGACCGGGCCGCTGTCATGCAGGCCAGGGTAGGTGACGCTGACTTTTTCCGCGCACAGGCTTTGCGTGGCGGACGTGGACTGCATGGTCATGCCGGCTCCCCTTGTGGTGGGACGGGCTATACGCAGCCCGGCGCGGCGCGGGGCAGGCGGCGCGGGACCGGCCGCCTGCCGAAGCGCCTGTTACTTCTCGGCGGCACGGGCATACTTGTCCGTGACGTGCGGGCTGTAGTCGGCCAGGGCGCGGTCGATCTGCTTCTGGTCCTTCAGGAACTTGGCGCTGGCGGCGAAGGCCCGCGCGGCGCCCGATTCCTTGCCGCCGCCCAGCCAGACGTTGGAAGCCTGTTCCTGCACGGTCGGGAAGACCAGCAGCTTGAGCGCCTCGACCATGTCCTCGGGTTTGCCGCCGATAAGCTTGACGATACCCTTGATTTGCGGGGAGTCTGCCGTCCATTTGGCGCTATTGGCGCGGTAGTCCGCGTAGGACTTGGCGAGCACGCTGGTGAAAGCGGCCATGAACTTGGGGTTCTTGGCGGCCCAGGCACGGTCGACCACGATGCCGTCGAAGGTCGGCACGCTGGCCGCGCCGATCTGTTCGGAGTCAGCGATGATCTTGCCCGTCTTGGCGATCTCGGTCAGCGCGGGCGGCCAGACGTAGGCGGCGTCGATGTCGCCGCGCTGCCATGCGGCCACGATTTGCGGCGGCTGCATGTTCAGGATGCGCACGTCGCGCGGACTGATTTTCCAGACCTGTTCCAGCCCTACCAGCAGGTGGAAGTGGGAGGTCGACACGAACGGGGTGGCGACCCGCTTGCCCTTCAGGTCGGCGGTGCTGTTGATGCCGGACCCGTTGCGTGCCACCAGCGCTTCGGACTTGCCGATGTTGTCCAGAATCCAGAACAATTCCATATCCACGCCGCGGGTGGCCGCGGCGGTGATGCCGGTGGAGCCCAGCACGCCGACCGGGACGTTGCCCGATGCCAGGGCCGTAGAGATGTCGCCGCCGGAAGTGAACTGGCGCCAGTCCACCTGGTAGCCGGCGTCCTTCAGGGCCTTGTCGAAACTGCCGTCGGCGATTGCCGACAGGAACGGCCCGACGATCAGCTGGTAGCCAACGACCAGCTTGGTCTGGGCATAGGCGGGAGCGGCCAGCAGCGCGGCGGCCAGGCCGGCCAGGGTGCAGCGGCGGATGAGGCGGAATATCGCGTTCATGGAGATCTCCGGGAAGGAACGGCCGCGCTCCGGCGCAACCGGCTGGAATCAGTTTGCCCGGATGGGGCCAGAACGCTAGGGCCAGATAACCGGATCAGTAGGAGCCAAGTGAGGACCCCCACGCTGCGCGCGCTTCGCGCGCTTGCTGCCCCCCGAGGGGGCTGCGCCGCCTTGGGGCGGCCCGGCGGCGGCGCGGCTATTTTTGCGTAGGGGTGCGCTGCGCGCGTTTGGGCGCCTGGTGTCTATCGGGCTGCGCCGCTATTTTTTTGCGCAGGGGGTGCGCTGCGCGGGTCCGCCAGGCTATCTACATCGAAAAAGTCGCGGGGGTCGGGCTAGCGGATGAGGCTGAGGAACTCGGCTCGGGTCGAGGGGTTGTCGTGGAATTCGCCCAGCATGACCGAGGTGACCATGGATGAGTTCTGCTTTTCCACGCCGCGCATCATCATGCACATGTGTTGGGCTTCGATGACTACGGCGACGCCGGCGGCGCCGGTCACGGATTGCACGGCTTCTGCCACCTGGCGGCTGAGGTTTTCCTGGATCTGCAGGCGGCGAGCGTACATCTCGACGATGCGGGCGACCTTGGATAGGCCCAGCACCTTGCCGTTGGGCAGGTAGGCCACGTGGGCCTTGCCGATGAAAGGCAGCATGTGGTGTTCACAGAGCGAATAGAGCTCGATATTCTTGACCAGCACGATCTCGCGGGTGTCGGAAGTAAACAGCGCGCCGTTGACGATTTCATCGAGGTTCTGGCCGTAGCCGCGGCACAGGTGGCGCATGGCTTTGGCCGCGCGAGCCGGCGTATCGGCCAATCCTTCGCGGGACGGATCTTCCCCGAGTTGTTCGAGAATGGCGGTGTAGTGCTTTTCCAATGACATCGGGGACTCCTGGGGGCGGCGCTGGTCGCGGCGCTTTACTGTGTGTAGCGTAGTGACGCAAGTCTACCGCAGCGCGGGGAACGGGTCAGACCGGGGGGGAAGCGAATCAGACTCCTCGGTTTTCCACCGCGTACTTGATCAGCTCCGCCTGGCCGTCTATGCCCAGCTTGCGTTTGATGTTGAGGCGGTGGGTTTCCACCGTGCGCACGGACAGGCCCAGCGCCTGGGCGATCTGTTTGTTGGCTTCGCCGCTGGCAATGTGGCGCAGCACGTCGCGTTCGCGTTGAGTCAGCAGCGTGGCTGGCGCGGTGGCTTGTGACAGGCGGACCGCCACGGCGGCGCTGAAATAGCTGCGGCCCGCCATCACGGCGTCGATGGCCGTCACGATTTCCTGCGCCGGTTCGTCCTTCAGCAGGTAGCCGCGCGCGCCCGCCTTGACGGCCTGCATCATGTATTCAGGGTTGTCATGCATGGACAGCACCAGCACGGCGATCTGGGGATAGCGCTCGTGCAGCAGCGCGGTCAGTTCCAGCCCGCCCACCCCGGGCATGTTCAGGTCCATCAGCACCAGGTGGGGCAGGGTGCCGCCCTGCGGGTCCTCGGCAAGACAGGCGGACAGGAAGGCCTGGGCGGCGGCGGCGTTGCCGGCCTCTCCCACGACCCGAAGCTGCGGCACGGTTTCCAGGCGCAGGCGCAGCCCGTCGCGCACCAGGGGATGGTCGTCTATCAGCAGCAGCCGGACGGCGTCGGGTTTGTCGTTCATGCTTCGGAGCTCGCGGGTAGAGGGGCGGCGGGCAGCGGCAGCCAGGCTTGCAGGACGGTGCCGCGGGAGGTGGAGTGGAAGCTCAGCGTGCCGGACAGCGCGTTCATGCGTTCGCGCATATTGCGCAAGCCGATGCCGCGGCGCGGATCCTGCTGCACTTCCGCATAGTCGAAGCCGCGGCCGTCATCGGCGATGGTCAGCCGCAAGTCGCGCGGAGAGTAGGCCAGCGTCATGTCGGCGCGCGAGGCACCCGCATGGCGGATGACGTTGGTCAGCGCTTCCTGGGTCACGCGGAACAGGGCGGTGGCGTAGGCCTCGGGCAGCTTTACCGGCTGCCCGCTGGTATGCAGGCGGACGGCTAGCGGCGGGGCGCCATCCTGGCTGGGAATGGCGAATTCACGGCCCAGATGCTCCAGGGCGGCCGGCAGGCCCAGGTCGTCCAGCAGGGTGGGCCGCAGATTGTGCGAAATGCGCCGGACTTCGCCCACGGCGGTGTTCAGGCGGTCCAGCGCGCCGCCCAGCGGCGTGTCGATATGGGCCAGCGCGCGCGGCTCGGCCGGCAGCGTTTGTCGCAGCCGTTCCCGCGCGGCTTCCAGCGATAGTTTGATCGATACCAGCACCTGGCTGATGCCGTCATGCAGTTCGCGGGACAGCCGGGCGCGCTCGTCCTCCTGGGAACGGACCAACTGGCGGGCCATCAGGCGCAGCTTGGCGTCGGACTGGCGGTGGTCGCTGATATTCAGGGCCAGGCCGCAGGCGGCCACGCCCAGGATGGATACGGCGGCGATGCCCGCCACCCAGGCGAACATGCTGCGGATATTGGCCTGCGCCGCGGCGTCGATGCGCTCCAGCGCCTGCTGCACGTCGTCCAGGTAGATCCCGGTGCCCAGCATCCAGCCCCAGCGGTCCAGCACGACTACATAGCCCAGCTTTTCCTCGGTCTGGTGGGTGGAGGGCTTTTCCCACAGGTAATGCACCGCCTCGCCATCCTGGCCGCCGCGCCGGGCGGCCGCCAGCAGGTTCTGGATGACCGGCTGGCCTTTGGTGTCACGCAGTTCCCAAAGCTCCTGGCCGACCAGTTCCGGCTGGCGCGGGTGCATCAGGTTGCGGCCCTTCAGGTCGTACACGAAAAAGTAGCCGTCGTGGCCGAATTCCATCTGTGCCAGCAGGTCCAGCGCGCGCTGGCGGGTGGCGTCGTCGTCGGCCGCCGCCTGCAGCGGCGCGATGGCGCTGTAGGCCAGGTTGACGTAATGGCGCAGTTCGCCTTCCTTGCTGGCCAGCCAGGCGCTCTCCACCACCTGCTTCTCGCGCTGAGCGAGCTGCAGGCCCTGCACGTAGACAGCCACCGTGATGGCGGCGACGGCCACCAGCAGGGGCACTGCGGCGAGCAGCAGGATTTTGAGGCGCAGCTTCATGGAGGATTTGTATCAGCGCGAACGCGAATATTGCATTGCAGCAAATGAGCTGCCGTAGTCGGAACAGGGAAATTTCAGCGCCGATTTTACGATTTCCGGCAAATCATGCTGCGGCGCATTGCGTAGTAACACGTAGTGGACTTGCGTAGTTTCGCGCTTGTTGCTGCGTGGTCAAAACGAAATACTAGCGTCCGCGTCGACACGGCGCTGCGTGGACGCGCGCGCGTCTGCCACCCCACAACAATGAGTCTGCCTTCCGCGGGACGATAAAAGCGTTTCACGCCAAAAGCATGGCGGGAGGCTAGAGGAGCACTTATGCAAACCAGCAGTAAGGGACTGGGTCAACACCTGGTCTGGCTGGCGGTTGCGGTACTGGGCGCGTTCGCGCTGGGTACCGTGGCGCTGGCCAGAGGGGAGACCATCAATGCGCTATGGGTGGTTATCGCCGCCGTATGCGTGTACTTGATCGCATACCGTTATTACAGCCGCTTCATTGCCAAGAACGTCTTCCAGCTGGATCCGACGCGCATGACGCCGGCATGGAAGCACAATGACGGCCTGGACTACGTGCCCACCAACAAACACGTGCTGTTCGGCCACCACTTCGCCGCCATTGCAGGCGCCGGCCCCCTGGTGGGCCCGGTGCTGGCCGCGCAGATGGGCTATCTGCCGGGCATGCTGTGGATCCTGGCCGGCGTGGTGTTTGCTGGCGCCGTGCAGGATTTCACCATCCTCTTCATCTCGACCCGCCGCGATGGCCGTTCGCTGGGTGATCTGGTCAAGTCCGAATTGGGCAAGATCCCTGGCGTGATCGCGCTGTTCGGCGCCTTCATGATCATGGTCATTATCCTGGCCGTGCTGGCGCTGATCGTCGTCAAGGCCCTGACGCATTCGCCCTGGGGCACGTTTACGGTTGCCGCGACCATTCCCATTGCATTGTTCATGGGCGTGTACTTGCGCTATATCCGTCCGGGCAAGATTGGCGAAGTGTCCATCATCGGCTTCGTCGGCCTGATGGCCGCCATCACGTTCGGCCAGGACGTGGCTGCGCACCCCGTGATCGGTCCCATGTTCGACTTCGACGGCAAGGGCCTGACCTGGATCCTGATCATCTACGGCTTCATTGCCTCGGTATTGCCGGTATGGCTGTTGCTGGCCCCGCGCGACTACCTGTCGACCTTCCTGAAGATCGGCACCATCGTGGGCCTGGCCATCGGTATCGTCGTGGTCGCGCCCGAGCTGAAGATGCCCGCGCTGACGCAGTTCGTCGACGGCTCCGGCCCGGTGTGGTCGGGCAATCTGTTCCCGTTCCTTTTCATCACCATTGCCTGCGGCGCGGTGTCGGGCTTCCATGCACTGATCTCCTCGGGCACGACGCCCAAGCTGATCGAGAACGAAACCCAGGCTCGCTATATCGGTTATGGCGGCATGCTGATGGAATCCTTCGTGGCCATCATGGCGCTGGTGGCGGCTTGCGTGATCGAGCCGGGCATCTACTACGCCATGAACAGCCCGGCTGCCGTGATCGGCACGACGCCCGACCAGGTTGCCCAGGTCGTATCCAGCTGGGGCTTTGTGGTGACGCCGGCCGATCTGGTCCAGACCGCCAAGGACGTGGGCGAAAGTACCATCATCTCCCGTGCGGGCGGCGCACCCACGCTGGCCGTGGGCATGGCCCACATCCTGCACCAGGCCATCGGCGGCCCGGGCATGATGGCCTTCTGGTACCACTTCGCCATCCTGTTCGAAGCGCTCTTCATCCTGACCGCTGTCGACGCCGGCACCCGGGCGGGCCGCTTCATGCTGCAAGACCTGCTGGGCACCTTCGCCCCGTCGCTCAAGCGCACGGACTCCTTGCCCGCCAACCTGATCGCCACCGGCTTGTGCGTGGCGGCATGGGGCTACTTCCTGTACCAGGGCGTGGTGGATCCGCTTGGAGGCATCAACACGCTGTGGCCGCTGTTCGGCATCGCCAACCAGATGCTGGCTGCGATCGCGCTGACCCTGGGCACGGTAGTGCTGTTCAAGATGAAGCGCGACCGCTACGCCTGGGTGACGGTGCTGCCGACCCTGTGGCTGCTGGCTTGCACGCTGACGGCCGGCTGGCAGAAGCTGTTCCACGCCGACCCCCGCGTCAGCTTCCTGGCGCATGCCGACAAGTACAACGCGGCCATCGCCGAAGGCAAGGTCCTGGCTCCGGCCAAGTCCCTGGGCGAAATGTCGCGCGTGGTGTTCAACGACTACATCAACGCCGGTCTTTGCGCGATCTTCATCTTCGTGGTGGTGAGCATCGTGGTGTTCGGCCTGCGTTCGGTGCAACGCGCGCGCAACGAAAACAAGCCCACCGCGCGCGAAATGCCGTACGAGACGCTGCCGGCCGCCGCCGGCGCGGACTGACGGGAAAGGGAGACGACGCATGCTGTTTTCCAACATGAGTTCCGCGGCCGGCGCCGCCGGCCGCTACCTGGGGCAGACGCTCCGGCTGATGGTCGGCGTGCCGGACTACGAAACATATGTGGCGCACATGCGGCGCACGCACCCTGACCAGGAGCCGATGACTTACGAAGCATTCTTCCGCGAGCGCCAGGACGCGCGCTACGGCGGAAAGAAACGGATCGGCTGCTGCTGATGGAAAGGCCTCGCTTGCGAGGCCTTTTTTTCGTCAGGCGTGCTTAGGGCGCCGCGGTCAGCCGGCCCTTTTGCGCTGCTTCTCGGCGTAGACCAGCAGGGGAACCGCCCCGATGGCGCAAAGCGACATGGCCAGGAACCCGCCCGGCGCATGGCTGCGATACAGCGCGCCACCCAGCTGGATACTGGCAAACATGAAGACCCCGCCCGACAACAAGGCGTAAAGGGCGATGGCCGATGTCTTGATCGCGGCGGGCACGTGGCGCGTGATGTACCACATGATGGCGGCGTTGTTGCCGGCCAGGGTGAAGCACTGCAACAGCTGCAGGGCGGCGATCAGGGTCGGATCGGTGGTGGCGGACAAGCCCGCCCAGCGGATCGCGGTCATGACGGCCGACGTCAGGATCAGCCACTGGGCGCCCGTGCGGGCCAGGATGCGGGGCGCCAGGAAAAAGAACAGGACTTCGCTTGCGACGCCCACGACCCAAAGCAGGGAAATCAGCGCGGTGGACAAGCCGCTGGCGGTCCAGTACAGCGTGGAATAGGAATAGAGAAAGCCATTGCTGGCCTGCACCAGCGAGGCTGCGGCGATGCACAACAGCAGCGGACGGTCGCGCAGGACTTCCAACATGGGCAGGCGCACCGCCAGCGCCGCAGCTTCACCGGCTGCGGGGCGCGCAGCCCGGGGCAAGAGCCGCACGCAGGCCAGACATGCGACGATGAGGAGAATCGACAGCCACATCACCCAGTCGGCGTCGAACGTTTTGATCAGGTAGCCGCCGGCCACGGTCACCACGGCGAATCCCAGAGATCCGCAGGCGCGCATGACGGTATAGGAGCTGCCCTGGCCGCGCCCGCTGGCGATGGCCATGCGGTCCATCAGCGGCAGCACCGCCGGGAAGACGGCGTTGAGCAGCAGGGTAATGGCCAGCAGCCAGGCGGGTGCGGTGCTGAACGGGTAGCAAACGAACAGCGCGAGCGAGGCCGCCAGCGCGCCGGCGATCAGCGCATGCGCGCGGCCGGTCTGATCGGCCAGGTGCGCGACCACCGGCGTGGACAGGATCTTGGGCAGGAAGGACGTGGCGACGATCAGGCCGATCAGGGCGGGATCCAGACCGCGGCTGGCGAACCACAGGGGAAGAAAAGGAATGCTGACTCCCTGCAGGCCGTAGTACAGGAAGTAAAACCCGTGCAGGGCGAGGGCGCCTTGCCTGGGATCGGGATTGCCGCGCATAGCGATGAATGGATCCGGCTGAATGGACGCGGCGTAGCATACTCCTAGCCGGGCGGGATTTCAGGACTGGTGTGGTCTTGATCCAGGACATTGGCAAAAACGCACGGGCGGATTTACGCTAAGGCAGTCGCGGCGCTTGCTCCCTCGCGCCGCGCGTGCGTTTTCACCATCATTCCTAGGAGTTGCGACCCATGGCCAAGAAACTGGATGAGAAGACCACCAAATCCCTGAAAGAGCGGCGCAAGCGTCCGCTGGCTACGCCGACTGACCTGGCGGCAGCAGCCACGCGGGATATCTCCGCCGCCCTGAACCAGATACTGGCCGACGTGTTCGCGCTGTATCTCAAGACCAAGAACTTCCATTGGCACGTCAGCGGGCCCCATTTCCGCGACTATCACCTGCTATTGGACGAGCAGAGCGACCAGCTTTTCGCCATGACGGACCCCATCGCCGAACGCATCCGCAAGATCGGCGGCACCACCCTGCGGTCCATCGGACATATCGCGCGCTCGCAGCGCATCTCGGACAACGATGCGGATTACGTACAGCCGCTGGACATGCTGGCCGAGCTGCGCGAAGACAACAAGGTCCTGGCGGCAGCGCTGCGCGAGGCGCACAACGTTACGGACGAGCATCGCGATATCGCCAGCTCCAGCTTGATCGAGAACTGGATAGATGAGACCGAACGGCGTACTTGGTTCCTGTTCGAAGCCAGCCGGGAAGGGGACTCGACGGGCCATTGACGAGGCGCGCCCTCGCTCCCGGCAGCGCCTCCGGGGCGCATGGCCGGGAGGGGGGCTTTCCCGGTTGCGGCAGTTTCAGCCGTGCTTGCCGAAGCCGCCCTGCGCCCACTCCGAGGCACGCTGCACGTTCAGCTTGTAGTTCGGCGCAACCTGGGTTTGGGCCAGTAGTTCGCCGGATTCGTCGTAGGCGCTCAACACGGCATACGGTTCGTCTTCATCGGGAACGATATCCAGCTTGATGGTCAGGCGGCCGGCGGCGGCGTCGATTCTTACGCTTTTATGCAGCGTTGCGTGCAATTGCTGCTCGTGACGGCGCAGGACTTCCTTGGCCGTCTTGACGAGGGTGATGAAGGCGGGCGAGTCGAGCGGCTTGGGTTTTTTTTTGTCGCGCCCCATGGTCCAGGGGCCGACCAGGGCCGGCTCGGCCTCTCCGTCCATGGTCATTTCCACGGCCCAGCCGTCGTCTTCCTCGTTCTTGATGATCCGGGCGGTCCAGCCGTCATCGCGCCAAAGCGTGGGCCGCTGCTCTTTCTGGTCTTCGGCGGCTTCAATATCCGGTGTGGGGGTGTCGTTCACTGCTGTACTACTCATGGATTCGTTTATTAACCTTTTCGATCAATGCTTCTACCGCCGGCGAGTTGCCCCGCGTACGGAAGGCCAAGGCAAGTTTTACGTCGCGGTCAAAGCGGGTAATGCGACGATACGTGATTCCAGGCGGCGACAGGCTAAGGATGGAATCCGGGGCGAGAACGACGCCGTAGCCTGCTGCTGCCAATGTGACCGCGGACATGAAGTCTTTGACGCGCTGGTAGGGCTTGTCGGGAAAGCCGCCCTGGCGGGCGAGATCCTCCAGGATTTCCGAGAAACCCTCCTGCTCGTCAAACTGCGGGATGATGAAGGATTCGCCCGCCAGATCCTGGGGCACTAGCTCATCCTTCAAACACAGAATGTGATTGTCGGCCATTGCGACGGCGAGATGTTCGACATGCATGACAATGGCGTTCACTCCCGGAGGATACTCCCGGCGGGCCCTGATCACGCCGATATCAATGACGCCATTCTTCAGGCCTTCCAGCTGCGTGGGCGTGTCCATAGGGGCAATCTCCAACTGAACGGCGGGATGCTCCGATCTGAATGCTCTTAACAGCCCGGGCAGGGCTCCACTGGTGACGGCCGAGGCAACAAAGCCCGCTTTCACCACGCCAACGAGGCCCCGCGCAGCGAGCAGACCTATCTGAACGGCCTGGTCGATGTGCTGGAGGGCGATGACCGCGTGAGCATGAAACGCTCTACCCGCGTCGGTCAGAGTGACAGGCTGTCTCTTGTTTCGATGGAGAAGCTTGATGCCCAGCTGAGACTCCAGCTTCTGGATCGCTACGCTCAGAACCGATTGGGAGACGTCCAGCCGATCTGCCGCCTTGGAGAAGTGCAGGCATTCGACCACGGCCACAAAGTACCGGAGCGTGCGGGTCTCAACGTGTTGATCGCTCATGCCAGGTAAGGGGTCGGTAGCGCGGGGGTTGTCAGCCAGGCAGGAGGGCGGGCCGATTCATCGCATTCATGCCGCAGGCAGGCACGATGCCCAGAAGGCATCGAAAAGCATGCCCTGGTGCTGCGCATATTCTTTGCTTTCGATGATGAGGCCATAGTTTTCGCGCTTGGACGAAATCATCGCGACGCAATTGCCGTAGATCAGCGTAGTCATCGCCACGCTGGTGTCGGCCGGTGCCCATCGCAATTCGCGCAGTTCGGACTCACTGGCAGGCCAGATGTCGTCGGTATCGCGGCTACGGGAACGGATCACGCGCATGCTGATGCCCTTGGCGATGCGCGCGTCGCGGTAGCGATTGATCTCTTCCAGGCCCGGTACTTCACGCAGTTCGGACATCGAGAAAGTGGCTCGCAGGGAAACAGATGCATTCAGGCTGTCCCACAGCACTGTGCGGATGCCCTCTGCGCCTTCGTAGAAGCGGGTCTTGGGCTTGCCTTTGGCCTGGTTATACATGGACCGGAGTTCCGGCATCATTTCCGTGACCATGACCCGCCTGGCAGCCACGTACTCGAGTAGTACGGAGGGATCGTGTGCCACCACGTGGCGTTTTCGGTCGGCGCCCTCGATCCTCAGCAAGCCTTCCTCCTCCAGCCTCAGCACGGCATCGTAGGTCGTCGTGCGCGCCAGGCCGGCGCTCGCAGCCAGTTCGGATACCGGCACGTCGCCCAGCTCAATGGCGGCCCTGTACACCCGGTAGAGATTGCCACTAATACCTAGCCGCCCGAGCTTCTCTTCCAGATCCATGCCTTACGCGTCTCCCTTCGTTGGGCCGACGGGTGCGCGGCCCGTTGGCGGTATGTGTGAAGCGGCTAGACAGTATCAAACGACGCCAGGAGTGTCCACGTTTTTTGATGTCGGAAATAACCGACATAAATTGCGAAATTGATGGTTTTATTGATTGGGTTGGTATGGGTATTCTATAAAAAATCCAATAAAAATATATAGATAGAATATCCATAGGGTTAACCCAAAGGGCAATTTTATTGACGGGAAAAACCGTTAAAAATACACTTCCTGCTCGCTGGGCCTGCTTGCGCCGGGAAGCAGCACCGCAAGGAGCGGGCGCGCGCCGACAGACGAAATTTGTGTATACGAACAAGGGGAAGCAATGAAATTGATAGGCAAGGGCTTGTTTTCAGCAGTTCTGGGTACGGTTTTCGCTTTGTGGCAACCGGCCCACGCTACTGAGCCCATACGTATTGGTGTGTCCACCTACCTGTCGGGGGCGGGCGCCGTATTTGGCGTGCCTGCGCAGCAGGCCGCCCGTCTGCAGGTGGAAAAGATCAATAGCGCGGGCGGCATCAAGGGCGCGCCTATTGAGCTGACTTTCATCGACGAGAACCACGGGGTGGATAACGTCGTCGTGGAATATCGCAGCCTGGTCGAATCGGGCAAGGTGGATGCGATGATCATCGGCTTGTCGAGCTCGATATGCCTGGCGGTCGCGCCGGTCGCTGAGCAACTGAAAATGCCCACAATGCTCTGGGACTGCGGCACCGAACGGATCTACACGGAGGCCAAGTACGAGTATGTGTACCGGACGTCCGACTACACGCCGTCGAACAATGTCGCGACGGCGCTGTACCTGCTCAAGCTTATGCCTGAGGTCAAGACCATCGCAGGCATCAATCAGGATTACGCGTTTGGCCGTGACAATTGGGCCGCGTTCCGGGGAGCGGTGCAGGCCTTGCGTCCGGACGTGAAAATCGTCGCCGAAATGTTCCCCAAGCTCGGCACCTCCGACTACTCAACCGAGATTTCCCGTCTGTCGGCCCTGCGTCCGGACGTGATCTTCACGACCCTGTGGGGCGGGGATATGAACACCTTTGTGAAGCAGGCGTCGTCACGGGCGCTGTTCCGCAATTCCCGCCTGGTGGCCGCCAACGGCGAGAGCTCCATGCAGCAACTGGGCAAGGCTTTTCCGGAAGGGGCGATCGTGGGCATGCGCGGTGATAGCTGGGCATTCAATCCCGCCATGGCCGGCAACGCCGAGCATCAGGCCTTCGTGACCGATTTCGAAAAGAGCACAGGCGCCTATCCGAGTTTCCCGTCGTACCACATGGCGCAAGCCGTGCGTTCCATTCAGCAGGCGCTTGAGACGTCCTGGGACGGCGATCGCAAGACGCTGCAAACCGCGCTGCTCAAGGGTTGGAGCGGACTGGAACTGAATGATTTCACGGGCCAGCTGAAAATTCGCGACGACCATCAGGCGATGGAAGGGCAGTTGCTGGGCGTCGCTACGGAGAAGGGCGGACAGAACTTCAAGACGCTCAAACAGCTGCTGGTGATTCCTCCCGAACTGACCTCTCCACCCGCGGGCGTGAAGAGCGACGAATGGTTCAAGACGCTTTCGCCGGAAATTCTGCGGAAAGTCGGCACCCCTACGGAATAAGCGGCGTCATCATGCAACAAACGCTATTACTGGCTACGCTGGATGGGTTGGCGCACGCCTCGGTGCTGTTCATGGTGGCGGTGGGGTTGAGCCTGATTTTCGGGATCATGCGTATCTTGAACGTCGCCCATGGCAGCTTCTACGCGCTTGGCGCCTACAGCGCCGTGACCCTCGGACTCTGGCTGGCAGGCCCCGATGGCGGCATCTGGACCTATCCGGCGCTGTTGTTTGCGGCGATAGCCGTCGGCGTGACCCTGGGGCCGCTCATCGAGCGCTTTCTGCTGCGGCGCATCTATGGCAAGGAGCACGCGCTCCAGCTCCTGCTCACCTTCGGAATCTTCATGATCCTGGAGGACGTGCAGAAGATGATGTTCGGCGTGGAGCCGCAGTTCAATGACGCGCCGCTCGCCATGCTGGGAATGGTCGAGGTGGGCGGCATCTACTACACCGCCTACCAGCTGTTCGTGCTGCCCCTGTCGGCGATCGTCGTGATGCTGGCCCTGACCTTCTATTTCAACAAGACGCGGCAGGGGAAGCTGATCGCGACGGTCATCGAGGACTACGAGGTGGCGCGCGTATTGGGCATCAATGCAAAGCGGGTCTACACGATCACGTTCATGCTGGGCACCGTGCTGGCCGCGCTCGGTGGGGCGTTGGCATCGCCCACGACCTCGCTGGTGCCGGGCATAGGCGCCGATTCCATCGTGATTTCCTTTGCCATCGTGGCCAGTGCCGGACTCGGCCATTTCCAGGGCACGGCGGTGACCGCGGTGATTGTCGGATTGGTGCAGGCCTTGTGCGTGCATCTGCTGCCTCCTTTGTCGTCCGTCGCGCCGTATCTCGTCATGACTGCGATTCTCCTTGTCAAGCCTTACGGTCTTTTCGGCAAGCCACAAGTTCGTCGGATCTGAAGATGAAAACCTATTTCAAAACGACGGCGCTTGCCTGCCTGCCGTTACTCTTGCTTGCGGCCTTGCCGCTGATCGCGCCCTCGCTGCGGCCGCTCACAACCATGGCCATGGCCATAACGTTCTGCGCTTTGGGGCTGTTGCTGCTGTTGCGCGCCGGCCAGGTCTCTTTTGGCCATGCGTTGTACTTCGCTTGCGGTGCCTACGCCACCGCCTTCGGCGCGCGCCATGTGAGCGCGGATGCACTGGCCGTCATCGCCATGGCGGTGCTGTCGAGCGCGGCATTGGGGGCCGTGCTGGGCCTGATCCTGTCGCGCTATCGCGACATCTTCTACGCCATGCTGAATCTGGCGTTTTCCATGGTGGGATTCACGCTGGTACTCAAACTGTATGGCCTGACCGGAGGGAGCGACGGCCTGCCGGTGCGGATACAGTCCTTGGCCGGCGTGCCTCTGGAGGTCGAGGTTTTCGGCTGGGCCTTGTTCTACACGGCCCTGGTCATGCTGGCCGTCGCGCTGCTGGTCGTGACGCGCTATCTGAATTCGCCGCCTGGCCAGGCGCTGGCAGCGCTCAAGACCAATGAGACCCGCCTGGAGTACTTGGGTATCTCGGGGCGTCAGGTGCTTTACGTCGGCCACGTCTTCTCCGCCGCGCTCGCGGGCCTGGGCGGCGCCATCGCGGCGATGGGAACAGGCCACGTCACCCCGGAAATGGCGTACTGGAGCCGTTCGGCAGAATTCGTCTTCATTGCGGTTCTGGGCGGTATAGGCAATGTGCTGGGGGCCTTGCTGGGAGCGGTGTCCTTCGAAGCGGTGCGCAGCACGGCGAGCGCCTATGCGGCCAATGCCTGGCAGTTGATCATGGGGGTGGTGCTGGTGGCGATCGTATTGTTTGCGCCGACCGGATTGTTCGGCCTGGGTCTGCGACTGTTCGGCCGCAAGGAGGCCCGGCAATGAAAGGCCAGATCATCATCAGTTCCAAGGACCTGCATGTTGAGTTCGGTGGCGTCAAGGCGGCCAATGGTGTGAACCTGGACATCTACCGCGGGCAGATCGCGTCCATCATCGGGCCCAATGGCTCGGGCAAGACTACATTCCTAAATCTGTGCACGGGCTATGTGCGGCCCACCGAAGGCAGCGTGCGATTCGGCGATACAGACCTTACCCGACTCAAGCCGCGCGCCATCACGCGTCTGGGCATTGCCCGGACTTTCCAGCTGCCACAGTTATTTTCCGAGCAGTCCGTGCTTGAAAACCTGCTGCTGGCGCTGGCGGCCCGCGACGGCTTCTGGACGCTTTCTTCCCTGTCCCGCAAGGCTGCGCGTGACGAGGCTGAAGAGCTGTTGAGCATTTTCGGCCTGTTGGGCCAGGCGGGGCGACAGATAGGCTCCCTGCCCGAAGGTGTGCGAAAACTGGTGGACATCGCCGTGGCCCTGGCCTTGTCGCCGAGCCTATTGTTGATGGACGAGCCTACCAGCGGCGTCAGCTCCCAGGAAAAGTTCGAGATCATGGACATGCTGATGCCGGTCCTGCGGCAGCGGAATATCGCGGCATTGCTGGTCGAACACGATATGGAATTGGTCGAGCGCTATATGGATCGCGTCATAGTATGGAATGCCGGGCAGGTCGCTGCCGATGGGCCTCCCGCCGAAATTCTCCAGAACGAAGAAGTCTTGCGCAACGTGATTGGAGGTGTCCAATGATGTTGCAGGCACGCAAACTGATCGCATACATCGAAGGCGCGAAGGTGTTGCGCGAGGTCGATCTCGATATCCGCGCCGGAGAAACCGTGGCCCTGATCGGGCGCAACGGGGCGGGTAAGACTTCGCTGTTGCGAGGCATCATGGGTACGCTGCCGCTTGCCCAGGGCAGTCTTCTGTTCCAGGGGCAGAGCCTGGCCGCGCGCGAGGCCCACACGCGCGCCAGCCTTGGGATCGGGTTTGCGCCGGAAGAGCGCCGACTTATCGGCAAGTTCACCGTCATCGAGAACATGATGGTGCCTGCCTGGGCCTGCAAGCTCAGCGCGCAGCAAATCCGGGAACGGCTGGATCTGATCTATTCCGTGGCGCCCGAGCTCGAACAGCTCAACCCTCGCCTGGGGGGCTTGTTGTCGGGTGGGCAGCAAAAGATGGTGGCGCTGGGCCGCGCGCTGATGGCGGGCGAGAACCTGGTTCTGCTGGATGAGCCTTTCCAGGGGCTGGCGCCAGCGCTGGCGTTGCGCTATGCCGACAGCCTGAAGACCCTGCGCGCGCGCAAGCCCGACCTCGCCGTCCTTATCACCGAATCCAATCCCAAACTGCTGCAACCGATGGCTGATCGCATCGTCACCATCGAGCGCGGCGAAATCATCTCTGAGGAGTCCTCGCAATGACATTCAAGGCGGCGGTTGTCCAGACCGCATCGATCCCGTTCAACAAGCAGGCCACGGTGGAGAAAGTCGTCGCCAAGATCCGCGAGGCGGCCGAACTGGGCGCCAAGCTGATCGTGTTTCCCGAAGCCACCATCTCTGGCTATCCGAAGGGCAGCGATTTTGGCGCGCGCGTGGGCGGCCGGCTGCCGCGAGGACGCGAGGAGTTTCTGCGCTATTTCAATGGCGCAATTGCGGTGCCCGGGCCCGAGGTGGACGAAATTGCCGCTGCCGCGCGCGAGGCTCAGGCTTACGTGGTGGTCGGCGTCATGGAGAAGGATATCGGCACGCTCTATTGCACCGCGCTGCATTTCTCGCCTGACGGCGCCATGATAGGCAAGCACCGCAAGCTGATGCCCACCGCCGTGGAGCGGCTGATCTGGGGCTACGGCGACGGCTCGACCATGCCCGTGTTCGACACGCCGCTCGGAAAAATGGGTACCGTGATCTGCTGGGAAAACTATATGCCGCTGCTGCGCATGGCGATGTACGGCAAAGGCATCCAGCTCTATTGCGCACCGACGGCGGACGACCGCGACGAGTGGATCACCAGCATGCGGCACATCGCCATGGAAGGGCGCTGTTTTGTTTTTTCGGCGTGCCAGTACATCACGCGGGGCGATTTTCCCGAGGACTACGATGCCATCCAGGGCAATTCACCCGATACCGTGCTGATGCGCGGCGGCAGCGCCATTATCGGTCCCGCCGGGCAATTGCTGGCAGGCCCGGACCACGAAGGCGAATGCATACTCACGGCCGATATCGACCTGGACGATGTCACGCGCGGCAAGTATGACTTCGACGTGGTCGGGCACTATGCCCGTCCGGACATCTTCAAGCTGGTCGTGGACGAAACGCCCAAGCCGCCGGTGGTGACGATAGGTCAGGCATGAGCTGGCGGGGCGGCTCCCCCGGGCGGGAGCCGCCGCGACGGCAAGGGGCGGTCAGCGCCCGAACAAGCCGCGGATACGCATCAGTTCGCGGTGCAGCGATTCATGCTTCTGGAACGGCGCGCGACCGTGCAGATAGAAATAGTTGTTGAGCACGACCAGCTCGCCCGGCGGCAGCATGACTTCCTGGACGCCCGGGCTGGCTTCCATCGACGCCGACAGGTCGTGGAGATACATGGCCTCTTCGAGCGTGGCCGGCTGCGCGAATTGATCGATGAAGCAGATCGCCAGGCCGTAGCGGTTCTGGAAGAATAGGGGCCTTTCCACCTGTTCCGCGACGTTCTTCGAGGCCGGGGACTTGTACAGCAGTGGCTTGGTCGCAAGCGGGTGATTCAGAAAACCGTCCAGATCCTGCCAGTCATCGAGGTGCAGGAAGCGCGATTCGCCGCCGACGGCATTGCGTTCGTCGAATTTCATCATCAGCAGCCAGTCGGTCGCCTCGGAGACGTAGGTGCCGTCGGTATGCATCGTGAACAGGCGATAGGCCTGGCGCAGATAGGAATCGCTGTCGTCCGTGTGCCGCACCAGGAAGCGCGCATAGTATTTTCCGGACATTGAGTCGTGGTTGGCCGGCCCGAGCAAATAGGCGACGGCCGTGCCGAACTTCACGAAATCCTCCGGATCGTCGGACAGTCCTTGCAGGCCGACCGTAAATCCACCATGGTCACGGGTTTCGACGATGGCATTGAGGGTGTCGCGCAGCCCGTCGCCGCAGGCCTTCACCAAAGCCTCGGCTACCTTGAAGCGCATGAAGGGCACGTATTCCAGGTTCTGGACCTCGATCTCCTTGACGGTAGCCAGGAAGCGCCGCAAGGCCTCCCGGTCGATAATCACCTGCTGGATCCGGGTATGCGTCAGATGATCCGTCACCTGGAAGGCGCCTGGGAACAGACGCCGGGCGTCACGTAGATTGTCCAAAATGGTCTCCTGTATTGAAAGCGTTTCTGGAAATCATTAGACGTGACGTCATCCCGGCGTTAAACGGGCCGCCGCCGATACTTTGTTTGGAGTCAGCGATCAAAACATCCGTGCGCGGCAAGCGCGCCTCGCAGCCAGGCTTGTTGGCGCGCCCGGTTCGAATGGGCGCGTCAAGCCTGGCTTCGGTATCCCTGCAACCGGTTCGCGACCTTCAGCTAGTCGGTTTCACCAGCACCGGCTTGTCCCGATACCGGTCGGGAAAGGTCTTGGCCAGGTTCTCGACCTTGGGCACATCGTTCACCATGATGTACATGCTGTACGGGTGACGCACCAGGTAATCCTGGTGGTAGTCCTCGGCGGGATAGAAAGCCTTCAGCGGTTCTATCGTCGTGGCCAGCGCCTTGGGATAGGCCCCGGCCTGATTGAGTTGCGCGATATAGGCTTCGGCCACCTTGCGCTGGCTGTCGTCCGCGGGGAAGACGGCGGACCGGTACTGCGGGCCGGTGTCCGGACCCTGGCGATTGAGCTGGGTCGGATCGTGGGCCACCGAGAAATAGATCTGCAGCAACTGGCCGTAGCTGACCTGGGTGGGGTCGTAGGTGATTTCCACGGCTTCGGCGTGGCCGCTGCGTCCGCCGCTGACGGTGTCGTAATTGGCGGTGGATGCCTGGCCGCCGGCATAGCCGGACACGGCCGAGGTTACGCCCTTGACGTGCTGGAACACAGCCTGCACGCCCCAGAAGCAGCCGCCGGCGATGACGGCCTTCTGCGGCGCCGCGGCAGCGGGCTGATCCAGGGCCGGGGGCGGAATGATGAAGGCCGATTCGGCGGCGCCGGCGGAGGCGGCCGCCAGGAGGCCGCAGGCGGCGGCCAACGCGACGCAGAGTTTGCGGGGTAGGCGGAAGGCGGACATGATGGTTCCTGATGATAGGGCGGCCGATGTTCAGGCCTGGGGAGTGAACGCGAGGGCCACGCCATTCATGCAATAGCGTAGTCCGGTCGGCGGCGGGCCGTCATCGAAGACATGGCCCAGGTGGCCGCCGCAGTTGGCGCAATGCACGGCGACGCGCGTCATGCCGAAACTGCGGTCCGTGGTCGTGCCCACGCCGCCATCGAGCGGCTTCCAGAAGCTGGGCCAGCCGGTGCCGCTATCGAACTTGGCGGACGACGAGAACAATGGGTGGGCGCAACCGGCGCACGCGTAGGCGCCTGTGCGGTGCTCTTTGTCCAACGGGCTGGAGTAGGGACGCTCGGTGCCTTCGCGGCGCAGCACCTCGTATTGCTCGCGCGTCAGGCGCTCTCGCCATTGCGCGTCGCTCAATGCATAGGGAAAGGCCTGCGGCGCGGCCGGCGGGCCGCCGCGCGCGGCCAGGACAGGGGCCAGGCTGGCGGCGATGGCCGCCGCGCCGCCCAGGCCCAGGAAATGCCTGCGGTCTAATCTCATGACATGCTCCGGATCAGGGCTGTTTGGCCAGGGTCAATGTTTCATGCCGTCCTTGGACATGGAGTCTTTTGACATGTTGTCCTTGGACATTCCAGTCTTGGACATGCCGTCCTTCGTCATGTTGTCCTTGGACATTCCGTCCTTGGACATGGAGTCCTTCGACATGTTGTCCTTGGACATTCCGCTCTTGGACATGCCGTCCTTCGACATGTTGTCCTTGGACATTCCCTCCTTGGACATGGAGTCCTTCGACATCCCGCCCTTGGACATTCCGTCCTTGGCCATCGAGCCGCCGCCCATGGCGTCCTTGCTCATGTTGTCGGCGGCTTGGGCTGCCGTCGCGCCGAAAACCAGGCACAGGGACAGCGCGGCGGTGGTAGCGATTTTCTTCATGATGCGTTCCTTTATGGAGTGGGGTAGGAAAAGAATCCACCTAGCTGCCGCCGAACCAGTTGTAGCCCTGGTCCTCCCAGTAACCGCCCGGGTAGGTGTTGGTGACGAAAATTGCCTGTATGTGCTTGGGATTCTTGTAGCCAAGCTTGGTAGGCATGCGCAGCTTCATGGGGAAGCCGTACTCTGGAGGCAGCGTCTGGCCGTCATAGGTCAGCGCCAGAATGGTCTGGGGATGCAGCGCGGTCGGCATGTCGATGCTGGTGTAGTAGTCGTCGGCGCACTTGAAGCCCACGTATTTGGCGCTCAAGTCCGCGCCTACGCGTTTGAGAAAGTCTGAAAACGGCACGCCGCCCCATTTACCGATGGCGCTCCAGCCTTCAACGCAAATGTGCCGCGTCACCTGGTCGACCTGCGCCATGGCGCGCAATTCTTCCAGCCGCCAGCGGCGTTTGTCGGCGACCAGGCCGCTTATCTCCAGCCGGAAGGATTCCTCGTCCACGTGCCTGACCTGGTCGATTCCGTAGTAAGCATTGAAGGGGAAGGGCCGGGTGATCATGGATTCCGGATAGGTGGGCGCCAGCTTGTTCGGGTCGAAGATCCAGCCCTGCACGCGGTCGTTGAAACGCGAGACGGACGTCAGCGCCTTTTCCACGCTTTCATCGTCCGACAGCGAGCAGCCCGACAGCATGGCCAGCCCGCCCAGGGTCAGGCTCGTGCGCAGGAAGGCGCGGCGCGAGGGTTGCTCTATCCGCTTTTCCAGAATCTTCCCGGCTTCCTTCAGGATGGCCGGGCCATCCAGGCCGGCAACAGCAGGGTGCTTATGCTTGCTCATGAGTGGCTCCTTATTTGCCGCGGATCATGGCGACCAGGCTGCGTGGCACCAGGGTCACCATCACCAGATGGATCGCCACGAATGCCGTCAGCAAGGCCATGGCGATGAAATGCACGCGGCGCGCGGCCTCATACCCGCCCATCAGTTCGCGCAACAAGTCGAACTGCACCGACTTCCAGAGCACCAATCCCGACAGCACCAGGACCGCGATATCGGCCATGACGAAGAGATAGGCCAAGCGCTGCACGTGGTTGTAGCGGCGGGGGTCGGCGTGGGACAGCCGGCCGCGCAGCGCCGCGCCCAGGTCGGCAGCCATGCCGCGGGCGCTCAGCGGAAAGAACTTGCGCCACAGGCGGCCGGTGGCGAGGTTCATCGCCATATACAGGAGGCCGTTGAAAAACAGCAACCACATGCCGGCGAAATGCCATTGCAGGGCGCCTCCCAGCCAGCCCCCAAGCGTGATCTCTTTGGGAAATACGAAATCGAACAAGGGCGAAGCGTTATAGATGCGCCAGCCGCTCATGACCATGACCACCACGGCCAGGGCATTGAGCCAGTGCATGACGCGCAGCCAGCCCGGGTGGATGGGAGTGTCCGCCGACAGGACGGGCGGCGCGTCAGGGCTTGCGGGGGTAGCCTGCATGGCGGGACTCCAGGGCTTGTTGTCGTTGGGGCCATTCTTCCCTGGGGCCCATACCGAAGTCCTCACGCAAACTTAAATTAATTGTGATAACTCCGGGGCGCGGATTGGCGACAATAGGCGCATCGCCCCTCTATAGAGTTTCCCTCCCATGGACACGCCACGACGCGTACTCATCGTCGAAGACGACGCCCACATCGCGGAATTGCTGCGTTTGCACCTGCGGGACGAAGGCTATGCCGTCGAGCATGCCGCGGACGGCAACGAAGGCATGCGGCGGCTGGAGGAAGGCAGCTGGGACGCGCTGGTGCTGGACCTGATGCTGCCGGGCGTCGACGGCCTTGAGATCTGCAAGCGCGCACGCGCCATGGCGCGCTATACGCCCATCATCATCACCAGCGCGCGATCCAGCGAGGTGCACCGCATCCTGGGGCTGGAGCTGGGCGCGGACGACTACCTGGCCAAGCCGTTCTCCATGTTGGAACTGGTGGCGCGGGTGCGGGCGCTTTTGCGCCGCAGCGAGGCGCTGGAACGCAATGCGCGGATCGACGCCGGCAGCCTGTCCCTGCACGGCGTGTCCATCGACCCGGTGGCCCGCACGGCCGAGGTCGACGGCCGCAGGTTGGACCTGACGCCGCGCGAGTTCGACCTGCTGCACTTCTTTGCCCGGCATCCGGACAAGGTTTTTTCGCGCATGGATTTGCTGAACCACGTATGGGGCTACCAGCACGAAGGCTATGAACACACGGTCAACACGCACATCAACCGCCTGCGCACCAAGATCGAGACGGACCCGTCCGATCCGCGGCGCATCCTGACGGTGTGGGGCAAAGGCTATAAATTCGCTGCAACGCCTGGCGCCCCGGGAGGCGCATCATGAAGCGGTTCACGCTTACCCAGCGGCTGTCGGCCGTGTTCGCCTTGCTGCTGCTGGCCTGCTGCGGCGCTTCGGCCTGGCTGCAGATCGCCGCCAATTCCCGCTACGAGCAGGAAGTGGTCCAGCGTCTGTCCAGCGGGCTGGCCCAGCATATCGCCGGCGCCAACGAATTGATGGACACCAAGGGCTGGAAGCCCGATGCGGTGCGTTCGCTGTTTGACATGCTGATGGCCGTGAACCCGGCGGTGGAGGTCTACCTGCTGTCCAACGACGGCCGCATCGTGGGCGACGCCGCCCCGCCTGGCCAGATCAAGCGGGACCGCGTCGACCTGGGGCCCGTCAAGCGTCTGCTGGCGGGCGAGATGCTGCCCATCACGGGCGACGATCCGCGCAGCCTGGACGCGCAAAAGGTGTTCAGCGCGGCGCCGGTACGCGTGGGCGGGCAGGAAAAGGGCTACGTCTACGTGGTTTTGCAAGGGCAGGCGCATGACGCGCTGGCGATGGCGGTGTCGCGCAGTTCCGTCTTGCGCACGACCCTGTGGTCCATCGCGCTGGTAGCGCTGCTGGGGCTGGTGGCGGGGCTGGCGGCCTTTGCGCTGATCACGCGCCCGCTGCGCGGCCTGACGCGGGCCGTGCGCGCCTTCGACGGCGACGATGGGCAGGCCCTGGCCGCGTTGGAGCGCCCCGGCGACGCCTCGGACCGCAATGGCGACGAAATCGCGGTGCTGAGGCGCAGCTTTGTGCAGATGGGCAAGCGCATATCGGATCAGTGGCGCGAACTGACCCGGCAGGACCAGCAGCGGCGCGACCTGGTCGCCAACATCTCGCACGATCTGCGCACCCCGTTGACCTCCCTGCATGGCTATCTGGAAACCCTGAGGCTGAAGGATGAAACGCTGGACGCCGGGGAGCGCCGCCGCTACCTGGACATCGCGCTGGCGCAAAGCCGCAAGGTGGGCCGCCTGGCGCAGGAACTCTTCGAACTGGCGCGGCTGGAGTCCGGCCTGGTGCGGCTGGAGCCCGAAACCTTCTCGCTGCCGGAACTGGTCCAGGACGTGATCCAGAAGTTCGAACTGGCGGCCGAGGCGCGCCAGCAGCGCTTGACCACCGACATTCCGCAGGAACTGCCGCCCGTGCGCGCGGACCTGGGCCTGATCGAGCGCGTGCTGACCAACCTGCTGGACAACGCCATACGCCACAGTCCGCCCGGCGGCCTGATCGAACTGCGTTTGGGCACCGCGCAGAATCTCGTGCAGGTGCAGGTCAGCGATACCGGGGAGGGGATACCGCAGGCGCTGCGCGCCGGTTTGTTCACGCGGGCCAGCGCCTTGAACCGGGGGCCGGGCGATGGCGGGGGCCTGGGGCTGGTGATCGTGCAGCGCATTTTGCAGCTGCACCATAGCGAGATCAGGCTGGTGGATCGCGCCGGGTCGGGCGCCGTCTTTCAGTTCGACCTGACAGCGGCGCGTTAGGCGTCGGATGCGCGCGCCAGCCGCCGCACCAGGCCGCGGGACGCCTCCACGTCCAGGACATCGCCCGTCGCGACCTGCCGCATGACGCCCTGCACATTGACGACGGCCGGAATGCCGAATTCGCGCGCCACGATGGCGCCATGCGACAGGTAGCCGCCTGCCTCCATGACCAGGGCGCCGGCGCGCAGGAACAGCGGTGTCCAGGCCGGGTCGGTGGATGCGGTGACGAGGATGCCGCCCGCCGGCATGGCCAAGCCCTCGGACGGCGTGCGGGCAACAAAGGCGCTTGCCCGTGCATGGCCACCTGCTGCGGGCGTGCCGCGCCAGGTTTCGGCGGCGCCGGCGTGGGCAGAGACTGGGGACGCCGGCGCGGCTGCGCTGCTTTCGGCGTATTCGGCGATCACGTCCTGGTCCGGGGTTGCAGCCCAGGACTCCAGCTGCGCGCGGCGCAGGGTGGCGCGCCGGCCCGCAGCGGCGGGCGCCAGCTTGCCGTCGGCCAGCGCGAAGAGTTCGGCGGCAGTCAGATGGAAGATGTCGTCGGCGGCAGCCAATCCGTCCGGCCGTGTGTAGCGCCGGCCCAGGGCCAGGGCGCTCTTGCGCGCCGCGGCCAGGTAGGCCACCAGCACGCTGCGCGCGGCCTCGCGTTGCGTGCCTTCGAGACGGGCAGCCGCGAGCAGCCGGGCGACCAGCGGGCGCTGCCAGAATGGCAATGCCTTGCGCAGGCGCCGCGCGGCCTGGCTGGCCGCGCTGTCCTGCCGGACGCGCAGCGCGGCAAGGTCGGTGTCCGTCAACTGAAGCACGGTGTCCAGCAGATAGCCGGGATCCTCGCGCCAGCGTGCATTGCGCAGATAGGTTTCATAAACGGCGCGGTGACCATAGTGGCGCAGAAAGTCCGCAAAGGCTGGCTTGAACGGACTGTCTTGTGGCAAGACGCTCTGCCAGGCGGCGCTGTCGCGTCCCGGATCGCGCAGCCAGTCCAGCACCCGCGCGTCGGCGGCGGCAAGCCCGGCCAGCGCCATCAAAGCGTAGCTTTGCGCCGCGGTTACGCTGGGCGTGCCGCCAGCCATCAGCGCTGCCGTGAGCGCATGGCCTTCGCCCGGGCAGGCTTTCTCCACCAGCTCAAGCAGCTTATGCAACGCGCCGCCGCCCGACCCTTGCAGGAAGAACAGTTCGTCCGCTGCCAGCACCGTGTGGAACTGTTCCCGCAAACGGGCGCCCAGCTCGGCGTTGGATGCGGGCGGGGTTGCGTCCAGCCAAGCCTGGGCGCGAGCGAACAGCCGCGGCAGATCGCGCTCCGCCCGCTTGCGCAACGGGGCCGCGCGCCGCAGGTAGCGCAGGATGCGCAAACCATGCCGCAGGCTTTGCGGAAACGTCTTGGGCGGCACCGCGATCTCGGGTTGGGGACCGCCCAGCAGGGCATTCATGGCGGATGGCGATACGCCCAGCGCGTCGTAGCCCACCCATTGGATGACGGAGGCATCCAGGTACACCCGGCCCTGGAACAACGCCGCCAGTTGCACGCCGGGCAGGGTGGAGTAGCCGCTGAGTTCGAAGCCTGTGGTCAGCATGCGCTGCGCCATGACGCGGCCCGTGTCCCATTCCAGCGCCGACATGGCCTGGGGCAGGACTTCGCGGGTATTGCCGCGTGACCAGTAGGCTGGCTGGGTGCGCAGCGCGGGATAGGTGTAGCGCGCCGCCATGGTGACGGGCCGGGCCTGCACGATCCAGAAGCGCCGTCCGTCCCAGACCCATTCGACGTCATGGCCGCCGCCGGCATAGTCCAGCGCTCGCGCCGCGTCGCGCACGATGTCGCCCAGGGCTTCGGCCTGGGCGCCGGTCAATACGGGCTGGGCCGCCCGCGCGGCCGGCGTGGGGGCGAGCAGCGTGCCTGAATCGCCGGCAGGCTGACTGGCGTGGCGCTTGGCGCCGATGCGCTGCTCGACCAGCGGCCATGCCTGGCGCAGGTAGTCTTCGCGCAGACGATACTCATCGCCTTGCGCTTCGCCGCCGACGAGCGATTCGCCCAGTCCCCAGTTGGCATGGATGACCATCTCGTCATGTCGTCCCGAGACGGGGTCGATGGTGAAGGCGATGCCCGATGCGACCGCATCGAGCAGAGGCATGATCACCACCGCCATGCCAGCGGCTTCCAGCCCCAGCTTTTCCCGGTAGGCGCAGGCCTGCGGCGTCCATTGAGAATCCCAGATCTGGCGGGCGGCGTCGATCGCGGCATCCGCGCCGCGCACGTTCAGGCAGGAAAGATGGATCCCCGCGAACGACGCGCCCGCGGAGTCTTCCTGGGGCGCGGATGAACGCAAGGCCAGCGGCCGTTCGAGCCAGCCGCGCGCGGCCAGTTCGTCGCGCAGGGCCTGGGCGGCGGCGGGCGGCAAGGGCTGCCCCGGTTCACGAGCGAGACTGAATTGGGCGGGCAACACGAAGCCGTTGGGCACCGGCACGCCCAGCTGCGCCATGCGGCCCAGTTGCCAGCCCTTGCCGCCCGCGGCCTGGGGACCCGCCTGGGCTGCGGCGGCCCAGTCCAGCACGGCGGCGTTCATGCCGCGGCTCCTGGGTCCACGCCGTGCACGAAGAGGCTGACGGCAGCGTCGAATTCCGCCTTGAGACTGGTGCGTGGCAGGTCCAGCCAGCGCAGCATCGCGCCCAAGTACAGGAACTGCAGCTGATGGGCCAGTTGATCGGCCGCCAGGTCCGTTCGCGCCTGGCCCGCGGCCTGCGCGTCCGCGATCAGGGCGGTGAACAGCGCTTGCATGCCGCTGCGCGGATAGCGGCCGTCGTCGTGCGCGCCGGGCTGCAGCGTGGTCAGCCGGTAGCGCAGATAGGGACCCAGATATGCGCGGTGAGATTCGGACCAATGGGCCGACGCATGCAGTATTCGCGTCAGGCGGCGCGCGAGTGTAGGCAGGCTTTGCAGCGCTGGCTGCAGATCGTGGATGCTGGCGGCCAGCTCGCCATGGAAGCGGTGGGCAAGCAGGGCTTCCTTGACGGGAAAGTGGTTGTACAGCGTCCCCTTGGATACGTCCGCCTGCGCGGCGATCTGTTCCATGGTGACGACGTCATATCCCAGGGTTTCGAACAGGCGCCAGGCGGTTTGCGCCAGGTGATCCAGGGTCTGCTGGCGTTTGCGTTCGCGGCGTCCGGTTTCGGGCGTCGCGGACTCGGATTGGAGGGAGGGCGAAGAATCCATGGCCATTAAATAATTGAACGATGTCCAATAATAGACGACGTGCAATTATTTGGAAAGGCCCTCTCCAAGGGCTAGAGCCGCCTGTCGTGCTCAGGCGGCGGCGGGCATCTTGCCGTGCAGCAGGTAGTCCATCAGTTCGCGCACCGAGCGCATGGCATTGCCAAAGGGCAGCTTCGAGGCGCCGCGGAAGAACAGGCCGCGGCTGACTTCACCGCGCATCGCGGCTGCAAGCTTCAGGTCGATGCAGAACTGTCCAAAGCGCGAGAGGCCATCGCGCAGACCGCATTGCGTCAGGCAGTCCATGCGCTGGCTGCAGCGCCGGGCGTCGCAGCGGGTGTTGGCTTGCAAGGTTTTTTCCTGGCGCAGGTAGCGGGTCAGCCAAGGCGTCTGCACGGCACGGGCGGGCAGGCCCGCCACGCTGGTGAATTCGGCCAGCTTGTCCGGATCTGCGTCGATCAGCACCCGCTTGAAGTTCTCATGGGCGTCGCCTTCGTTGGTGACCGCAAAGGCCGTGCCTACTTGCACGCCGTCGGCGCCGTTGGCCAGCCAATGGCGCACCTGCTCGTGGCTGCCCACGCCGCCGGCCACGATCAGGCGCGGCGCGTCGGCGCCCAGCGCCAGTTCCTGGAAGAGGGTGTGGCAATCGGCCAGCACGCGCTGAAAGTCGAAGCGTTCGCTGTGGATGTCGTCCAGCCGCGCCGCACCAAGGTGACCGCCGGCGTAGCCTGGATGTTCGATCACGACGGCGTCGGCCATGCGGCCCTTCTTCATCCACTTTTTCAGCACCACGGCCACGCCGCGCGCCTCGGACAGAATGGGCACCAGCGCCACCTTCGGGTAGTCGGCCGTCATCTCGGGCAGGTCCAGCGGCAGGCCCGCGCCCATGACGATGGCCTGGGCGCCGCTTTCGCAGGCCTGGCGTACCAGGGCGGGATGGTCGCGCACTGCTTTCATGACGTTCACGGCCACCAGGCCGCGGCCTTGCGCCGTTTCCAGCGCGGCGCGGACTTCGCGGTCGAGCGCGACCTGGTTGGCGCTGTCGATCAGGTCGCGGTCATGGCAGCGTTCGGTTTTTTCCAGCAGATCGGGGTGGTGGTGGCGCAAATCCACACTGGCGATGGTGCCCATGGCGTTCTGGCTGGCGACCGCGCCGGCCAGGCGATGGGCGGATACGCCGACGCCCATGCCGCCCTGGATGATGGGCAGCAATTCGCGTCCGGCGAGGGTGAGTGATTTGAACCACGTCATGATGAGTCTTTCCTCTTTTCAAGTGGACAGAGGCTAGAGCAAGGGGGAGGGGGTTGCCTTGCGCAGGATCAAGCGAGACAGAACCTCGGAGACAGAACCTCGCTCAGCGGTAGGCGAACTCTTCGAACCATTGCATCAGCAGTGCCAGGGCAGGCGCGCCCAGCGCGCGTACCGGCGGCGCGTCGGGCGAACGGCGCGCGCCCTGCACAGCAAAGCGGCGCACGCCACGGCGGGCGAGTTCGCGCGCGAGCGCCAGCAGCCGCGTTTCGTCCAGCCAGTCGGGATGCCAGGTGATGCGGCACTCGAAGTCGATGCCGGCCGACAACAGTTGCGCCAGGCAGGCATGCGCTGGGCGTTGGGAGTCGCGCCGGCCGGTGATGTCGTCATAGCCTTCGGCATCCGCCTTGATGTCCAGGCCGACCCAATCCAGATGGCGCAACACGTCGGCCAGGCGTAGCGGATAAATGCCCGCGGTATGCAGACCGACCCGGTAACCCATGCGCCTGACGTCGCGGATCATTTGCGGCAGGCGCGGTTCGCTCAATGGTTCGCCGCCCGAGAATACGATGGCATCGAGCAGGCCCTGGCGCGTTTCCAGGAAGGCGCGCGTTTCGCGCCAGTCGTAGCGGGCGGCGCGGGTCTGCAGTTCGACGTTGTGGCAGTAGTGGCAGCGCCAGGGGCAGCCCGCGATGAAAACCACCGCGGCCAGTTGGCCGGGCCAGTCCACCGTGGAAAAAGGCACCAGTCCACCGACCGCGGGTGAATGCCGCGGCAGGGCTTGGGCCACCGGTTGCGGTGGGGCAGGATAAGCCGGCCGCGCCGTCAGCCGCCGCGTGCCCGGGCCGAGGCCCGTGGCGGACGCGGCGGCCGGCGTGCCGTCTTCAGGCGCGGCGTTCGACGAAGAAACGGCGTTCATTGAATTCGCCTTGTTTGCCAGTGTTGAAGGAAGCGACGGGGCGGTGGTAGCCCATGACGCGAGTCCAGATCTCGCAGCGCACGCGCTGGCTGTCGTCCAGCCGCGGGGCGGGAGCCGTGGTGACTTCGGGAGCGATCAAGGTTTGCATAGCGGTTCCTCGTTGTGGATGCCGGGCGGCTGCCCGGCGGTTCAGTCTGAGGCCTGTCGTTGACTGGCCTCAGGCCGGGGTGCAGCACGCCGATTGCCTGGCCAGCAGTTCGGCATCGCATTTCGGGCAGAACTCGTGGTGCCCCGCCAGATAACCGTGGTTGGGGCAGATGGAGAACGTCGGCGTGACCGTGATGTAGGGCAGCCGGAAATTGGACAGAGCCCGGCGCACCAGTTGCTTGCACGCGCCGGCGGACGACACGGCTTCGTTCATGTACAAGTGCAGCACGGTGCCGCCGGTGTACTTGCCTTGCAGCGTCTCCTGCAGTTCCAGCGCATGGAAAGGATCGTCGGTATGGCCTACCGGAAGCTGGCTGGAGTTCGTGTAGTAGGGCTGCGCGTCGCTGCCAGCCTGAAGAATGGCGGGATAGCGCTTGCGGTCTTCGCGGGCGAAACGATAGGTGGTGCCTTCGGCGGGCGTGGCCTCCAGGTTGTACAGATGGCCCGTTTGCTCCTGGAATTCGGTCATGCGGACACGCACGCGGTCCAACAGGCGCACGGCCAGGGCATGGCCTGCCGCGGTGGTGATGTCCTCGGCATCGTCCGTGAAGTTGCGGATCATCTCGTTGATGCCGTTTACGCCCAGCGTGCTGAAATGATTGCGCAGGGTGCCGAGGTAGCGGCGGGTATAGGGATAGAGGCCCTGGTCAATGTAGCGCTGCACCACCTTGCGCTTGGTCTCCAGCACGTCGCGGCCCAGTTCCAGCAGATGGTCCAGCCGCCGCATCAGCTCCTCTTCGTCGCCGCGGCAGGTATAGCCCAGGCGCGCGCAGTTGACCGTGACCACGCCGACGGACCCCGTCTGCTCGGCCGACCCGAACAGGCCATTGCCGCGCTTGAGCAGTTCGCGCAGGTCCAGTTGCAAGCGGCAGCACATCGAACGCACCATGTGCGGTTCCAGGTCTGAATTCAGGAAGTTCTGGAAATAGGGCAGTCCATAGCGTGCGGTCATCTCGAACAAGCGCTCGGTGTTGGGGTGGTCCCAGTCGAAGTCGGGCGTGATGTTGTAGGTGGGGATGGGGAAGGTGAACACACGGCCCTTGGCGTCCCCGGCCATCATGACCTCGATGTAGGCGCGGTTGATCATGTCCATCTCGGCCTGCAGCTCGCCGTATGAAAACGGCATTTCCTCGCCGCCGATGTACGGAATCTGGTCCTTCAGGTCCGGCGGGCAGGTCCAGTCGAACGTAAGATTGGTGAAGGGCGTCTGCGTGCCCCAGCGGCTGGGCACGTTGAGGTTGTAGATGAGTTCCTGCATGGACTGCTTCACCTCCGCATACGTCATGGCGTCGCGGCGGATGAAGGGCGCCATGTAGGTGTCGAAGGAACTGAAGGCCTGCGCTCCTGCCCACTCGTTCTGCAGCGTGCCCAGGAAATTGACGATCTGGCCGATGGCCGCCGACATGTGGCGCGGCGGTGTGGCTTCCACCTTGCCGGGGATGCCGTTGAAGCCTTCGGTCAGCAACTGGCGCAGCGACCAGCCAGCGCAGTAACCGCTCAGCATGTCCAGGTCGTGGATGTGGATGTCGCCCTCGCGGTGGGCGCGGCCCGCCTCGGGCGCGAATACATTGGACAGCCAGTAGTTGGCGGTGACCTTGCCCGCCACGTTCAGGATCAGGCCGCCCAGACTGTAGCCCTGGTTGGCGTTGGCGTTGACGCGCCAGTCGCGCTGGTCCAGGTATTCCTCCATGGCGCTTTCCACGTCCACCAGCGTGTGGCGCAGCGAGCGCAGGCGGGCGTGTTGTTCGCGGTGCACGATATAGGCCCGCGCGGTGCGCCAATGGCCTGCCTGGACCAAGGCTTCCTCCACGCGGTTCTGGATGGTCTCGACACCGGGGCAGGGGTTTTCCGCCAGCGCGGCGATGACGCCGTCGGTCAGCGCCTGAGCACCCGCGAGATCCAGTTCCCCGGTGCTCTGGCCTGCTGCCGCCATGGCCTGGGCGATCTTCTCGCGGTCGAACGCCACGACGCGGCCGTCGCGCTTGAGGATGTGCTGGATATGCATGACTGACACCATATGTAGTAGGGTGTGAAAACTCTACCACCACATATGGTGCGGCATGTGCTCCCCACCGCTGGGATGTCAGCCTTGCTTGATGCGCGTCAAACGCGCCGTTCAGAAGCCGATGCCAACGCCGGCCAGGGATATCGCCACCGCCAGCGCGGCGGTTCTGGCTGCCGGGCGAGGCGCCCAGGACAGCATGCCGACCCAGAGCAGGGCGCCTGCCGAAAGCCAGCCCAGCCAGGCCACCACGCCCACCGTATTGCCCCACAGTCCCACGCAGGGCAGCAGGGCCAGCGCCAGCAACAGCACGCCAGCGCCGCGCAACACGCGGGTATGGCCGGCGGAGGGATCGCGTCCCCAGACCTGGTCGTAATGGCGCGGCATGGCCAGACTCAGGCAGGCCATGCCGGAATAGGTCAGCAGCAGCGCCATGGAAATCGCATACAGGTCGTTGGTGTTCATGCGGCTGCCTCTGCGTCGCTGCGGGGATTGCGCCGGATGGGCGCGGATGCGGGCCGTCGCCACAACAGCAGGGCCGCCCACCCCGATAGTACGCCGAATGCGACGGACGTCAGTTCGACGCCCGCGCTTTCCCAGTCCTCGCGCGCGATCTGCGCCACCGGATGATCGCCCAATGTGACGAGCGACAACACCGGCAGCAGCAGGCACAGCGCCGATAGCAAGGCAAGCTGCGAGATCCAGGCCTGGCGCGGCTTGCACAGCCAGGCGTGCGCCAACGCCAGCGCCCACACCAGGAAGAAGCAGCGCAGCTCCCACAGCGCGCGGTTTTCCAGGGCCACGGGCAGCAGACGGTTGGCCCAGAGATAGCTGATGCAGGCGATGGCCAGTCCCGCCAGCGCGGCCACATTCAAGCCTTCGATCAGCCGGTACATGCGCGCGGTCGCGCTGCCGAATTCGCCGCCATGCCTGGCGCGGCGCTTGACCATGAACAGCAGCGCGCCGGTGCCCATCATGGCTGCGCCGGCCATGCCGCAAATGAAGTAGAGCCAGCTGACGGCCAGCCCGCCGAACCTGGACATGTGCAGATCGCTCATGACCTGGAACGCGAGCGCGGGCGCGCCGCCATTCACGTCGCCCGCGGGGCGCAGGCGCAGCAATTCGCCGCTGGCCGAGAACTCGGCCATGCCCGTGGTGGCGCTGATGTTGCGGAAGGTGTCGGCGTCTTCGTTCCAACCGTAGACGCCGATGCGCATGGAACTGTCTTCGGGGTTGTTGATGACGATGGCGCGCGCCGTCTGTCCGATCAGCTGTTCGCCACGGGCCACGATGGGCTCCAGCGCCGGCATGGGAAGCGCTACGCCGGTGCGTGCGGGCCGTTCTTCGCCAGACAGTTCGGCCAGGTACTGGCGGGTGGCCTGCGGGCCGGCGCCGTAGGTCGCCGTGACAGGGGCAGGCATGAGCTGAGCGCTGGATATCACAATGCCGGTGTAGGCGATCATGAACTGGAAGGGCAAGGTCAGCACCGCCACCGCATTGTGCGCGTCCAGCCAGGAACGTTGGCCCTTCTTGGCGCGGAAGGTGAAAAAGTCCTTGAAGATGCGCTTGTGCGTGACCACGCCGGAAATCAGCGCGACCAGCATCGCCATGCTGGCGAAGGCCACGATCCACAGGCCCAGGCCGGCGTCGTGCAAGGTGTAATGGAAGTCGACGAAATGACTGCCGCCATGCGTGGCGCGGCCTTCCGCCTCGTGATGCTCCGCCAGTTCGGCGCCCGTTTCCGGGTCGAGGTCGGCGTCGGCGTACTGGCCGTTCTTATCGAACCAATAGGCCGTCAACCCGTTGTCGTGGAACCGGTTGACCGGCCAGATTTCCCACATGCCCGCGCCCGCGTGATTGCGCGCCATGTAATCCACCGCCAGTTCGAGCCGGCGCGCCCGGTCCACCGGGAGGCTTTCCGTTTGCGCGGCCCGGGCCTCTGCCTCGTGGTGCTCGGGCGTCATCCAGTGCGTGATGGGTTCGGAGAAGACGGCCAGCGATCCCGTCAGGAAGACGGCGAACAGCAGCCAGGAAAACCATAGGCCGACCCAGGTATGGAGCCAGGCCATGGATAGGCGGAAACCGGATTTCAGGGGGAGCCTCTTTCTTGTTGGAGTCGCCGCGGACCGGGCGCTCTGATTTTATTGAGAATAGTTCCGATTCTAATCTAATCGGGGACAAGGTTGGCGATGCCGACGCCTTTGTACTTTTTGCGCCGGCGGGGCCCGGCGCGGTCGTGCGCGCGGGTCACCCACGGCGCGTTGCAGGCGGGCACGGCGATTGCTGACAGGCGATCCGTTCTGCATGCCCGCCGCCGGCATGCGGCGATGTCATCCCACAAAGGAGCGCCCAATGAAACGAAAAGCCGGAAACACCTCGCAAATCGAGGAACTGCTTTACCAGGCCCTGGAAACCGAGATCGGTGGCCTGGCCGTGTACGAAACCGCTGTTTCGTGTGCGGTGAACGAGGACCTGAAGAAGGAATGGCTCGAGTACCTCGAAGAAACGCGGACGCATCGCCGGGTGCTGCTGACCGTGTTCGAGCAACTGGGTTTGGACGCCCAGGCCCAGCCGCCCGGCCGCCAGGTGGTGCGCCACATCGGCGAGTCGCTGGTCAAGGCCATGAAGATGGCCATCAACGCCGGCGACCCGGACGCCGCACAACTCGTAGCCACGGAATGCGTGGTGCTGGCCGAAACCAAGGACCACGCGAACTGGTCCCTGATCGGCATGATTGCCGAGCAGCACAGCGGCGATGAGGCGAAGGTGCTCAAGCAGGCCTACGACGCCGTGGCCAAGGACGAAGACCACCATCTTTATCACACGCAGGGCTGGTCACGCGAATTGTGGATCCAGTCGTTGGGATTTCCCGCGGTGCTGCCGCCGCCCGAGGAGGTCAAGCAGGTTGAGACAGCTATCGGTGCATCGCGCGCCGAGCAGGCGCGCGGCAAGATGCTGAGCCATTAGGAGATTTCGATGCCAGGCAAAAAACCAGCAGGCAAGAGCGGCGCGGGCGCGGCCGTGGACACTGCCTATATGAATACGGACAGCGGGCCGGCCTCCGGGCCCGCGGGCAAGCCCAGCCATCCGGCGCTCAAGCGGGCCGCGGCGGTGGGGGCCACGGCCGCGGCATTTCCCCATAATGCGGGCAAGCCCGCGGAATACGGCGAAGACGGGGCGCGCTGCCCCTATGCCGGCGCCCATGCGGCGGCGGCCGATCCGTCCGCGACCGCGAGTTCTTTGTCGGAACGCGAAGTATCGGACAAGACTGGCGCGGCCGCCGAGGCGGGTGTCAACGCCGCCGACGGACGGCTGGAGCGTGTGCGGGCGGATTCGAGCGGGCAGATGCTGACCACCAACCAGGGGGTGCGCGTCAGCGACAACCAGCACTCGCTGAAGGCGGGCCTGCGCGGCCCGGCGCTGCTCAAGGATTTCATCCTGCGCGAGAAGATCACGCATTTTGACCATGAGCGGATTCCGGAGCGCATTGTGCACGCGCGCGGCTCGGCCGCCCATGGCTACTTCGAATGCTACAAACCCTTGACCGACCTGACCGCCGCCGCGCCCTTCGCGCAGGCGGGCAAGCGCACGCCGGTGTTCGTGCGCTTTTCCACAGTGGCGGGCGAACGCGGTTCCAAGGACACGGCGCGGGATGTGCGCGGCTTTGCCGTGAAGTTCTACACGGACGAGGGCAATTGGGATCTGGTAGGCAACAATATGCCGGTGTTTTTCATCCAGGATGCCATGAAGTTTCCGGACCTGGTCCACGCCGTCAAGCCCGAGCCGCACCACGGCATGCCGCAGGCCGCGTCCGCGCACGACACTTTCTGGGATTTCGTGTCATTGATGCCGGAATCCACCCACATGCTGATGTGGCTGATGTCCGACCGCGCCATTCCCCGCAGCTATCGGATGATGCAGGGCTTCGGCGTGCACACGTTCCGCTTCGTCAACGCCGCAGGCGAATCGCGGCTGGTGAAGTTCCATTGGAATCCCGTGCTGGGCACGCACTCGCAGGTGTGGGATGAGGCCGTCAAGGTCTCGGGCGCGGATCCGGACTTCCATCGGCGCGATCTTTGGGAAGCCATCGACAGCGGCAATGGTCCGCAGTGGGAACTGGGCGTGCAGGTATTCACGGACGAGCAAGCTCAGGGCTTCAGCTTCGACGTGCTGGACGCGACCAAGATCGTGCCCGAGGAACTGGTGCCCGTGGTGCCGGTGGGGCGGATGGTGCTGGACCGCAATCCGGACAATTTCTTCGCGGAAACCGAGCAAGTCGCGTTCTGCGCCGCCCACATTGTGCCCGGTCTGGACTTCACGAACGATCCTTTGCTGGCCGGGCGCATCCATTCCTATGTGGACACGCAGATTTCAAGGCTGGGCGGCCCGAACTTTCACGAAATTCCGATCAACGCGCCGCTCGCGCCCGTGCATAACAATCAGCGCGACGGCATGCACCGCCAGGCCATACATCGCGGGCGGGTGGCCTACGAGCCCAATTCGTTGGCCGGCGGCTGTCCGTTTCAGGCGGGCATGGACGGCTTCGTGTCCTTTCCGGAGCCGGAGACGGGCGACGAACTGCGCGGACATCCCGAGAAATTCGCCGAGCACTACAACCAGGCGACCCTGTTCTATGACAGCCAGGCGGATTGGGAACAACGCCACATCGCCGCGGCCTTCGCCTTCGAGCTGAGCAAAGTGACGGTGCCCGCCATCCGCCAGCGCATGGTCGCGTCCTTGCGCAATGTTTCCGACGAACTGGCGCAGGCGGTAGCGGACCAACTGGGGATGGCCCTGCCGGACCCCTTGCCGCGCGCGACCGAGAATCCGCCCGCTCCCGAAATCGAAACCTCGCCCGCGTTGTCGCTCGAAGCTCGTCCCGGGGACGGCGGCATCGCGACGCGCAAGATCGCCATCCTGGTGGCCGAAGGGGCGGATGGCAAAGCCGTGTCCGCCGTGGCTGATGGGCTGATCGCGGCGGGCGCTGTCGTGCGGTTGGTGGGGCAGCGGATTGGGCCCGTCCAGGCCGAAGGGGGCGGCATGCTGGATGCCGACGCCTCGCTGGACAATCATCCGTCCGCGCTGTTCGATGGGGCGGTAGTGCCGGGAGGCGCAGCCGCCATGGAACGGCTGGCGTCGGACGGGCGCGCGCTGGAATTCCTGCGCGACGCGTTCCGACATGGCAAGACCTTGATGGGCATCGGCGACGGCGCGGAAGTGTTTACTGCCGCGGGTCTGGCGCCCGAGCTGGTCGACGGCGGGTTGCTGCGGGTGGATGCCGCGGCTGCGGCCAAGAGCGTGCCCGACTTGGTCGAAGCCTTGGCCCGGCATCGCCATCCGGAAAGGGAGACCATGCCGCCCAGGGTCTGAAGACGCGATGATGGCAGGGGGCGTATGCATCTTGACAAGGTACTTGCGCCTGCTAATACTGATCCGGCAAGTCGGGGCGAGCGCGTCGGGCGCTTGCCGTCCTTTTCCTTTCGAGATCAGGGGGCTGTATGCGTCGCGCGTCCGTTTTGCCTATGAATATCCGCGGCTGGCTTTGGGCCAGCCTTTTTTTGTGGGTAGCCTGTTTCCTCCTGGCGCCGCAGGCCAGGGCGGAGTCCGCGGCCGAGCTCAGGCGGCAAGCGCAGGGTGCGCTGGATCGCCTGTACCAGCAGGAGCCCAAGACGCGTGTAATCGGCAACAAGGCGGTGGGTGTGCTGGTGTTCCCCCGCATCCTGAAGGGGGGCCTGCTGGTCGGCGCGGAAACCGGCGACGGCGCGCTCATCCGGGGCGGCAAGGTCCAGGCCTACTACAACATATCGGCGGTATCGTTCGGTCTTCAGGCCGGCGCGCAGGAGTTCAGCTATGCGCTGTTCTTCATGAACGAGCCGGCGATGCGGTACCTCGACCAGAGCGACGGCTGGTCGCTCGGCGCAGGCCCCAGCCTGGTCGTGGTGGACGACAGCTATGCCGCCAGCATTACCACCACCACCCTGAGCCAGGACGTGTACGCCGTGCCATTCGGGGGGCAGGGGCTGATGGCGGGCATGGGCCTGGAAGGGTCCAAGATCACCCGTACCCAACCGGACTGAAGCCAGGCGCCAGCCCGCCGCGGCTAGTCCAGCGTGATGCCGGCGCGGGCGGCCACTTCGGAAAAGGTGCGCAGTTCCTTCGTGATCTGCGCCCTGAACGCCGGCCCGGGCAAATAGACGGGGTCCAGCGCCAGGTCCGCCACCGCTTTGCGCACCTGCGTATCTTCCATGATTTCCGCCACGGCGCGGCTCAGGGTGTCCACTACCGGGGCCGGCGTGCGCGCTGGCGCTACCAGCGCGTACCAGCCCACGAAGGAAACGTCCGCCATGCCGGCTTCCGCGAAGGTTGGCACGTCGGGCAGTTGCGGCATGCGGCGTTCGCCCGTCACGGCCAGCGCCCGGATCTTACCGGCGCGAACCTGTGGCGCGGCGGAAGACACCGTGTCCACGCCCAGGTCGACCTCGCCGCCTATCATGGCCGTGACCAACTGCGCGCTGCCTTTGTAGGGCACCGGCAACATCTTGGCGCCCGCGGCCTCGGCGTACATCTCGCCCGCCAGGTGCGGCGCGGATCCAGGGCCGAAGGTGCCGTACATCAGGCCGCCCTTGGCGCTTTGCTGCCGGGCCAGCGCGGCCGCTTCCTGCACGGTGCCGGCCGCAAGGCCGTTCTTGGCCAGCAACACCACGGGCGCCATGGCGACGATGGCGATGTGTTCATAGCTCTTTTGCGGGTCGTAGGGCAGGCCGGGCTTGAGCGCCGGAAGCACGGTGTAGGTCGTGCTGCCCGATAGCATCAAGGTGTAGCCGTCAGGTTGCGCGCGCGCCGCCGTTTCCGCGCCGATCACGGTGGATGCGCCAGGGCGGTTCTCCACGATGACAGGCTGGCCGAACTTGCCGGACAGCTTGTTGGCCAGCAGACGCGCCACGGCGTCGGTTGCGCCGCCAGGCGTGAAGGGGACGACGATCTTGATCGCTTGTTCGGGATAGGCGGCGTGGACGGCGCCCGAATGCGCGAGCGCGGCAAGGCTTGCGGCCGCCAGGGCGGCGCGGAATTTGACGGTCATGACGGAGATCCCGTTCGGGTGGAGTTGGAAGACGGGGTGGCGGCCGCCTGGCGCAGGGCGCCGCCCTGGTCGCCCAGGTCCCAGAACAGGCCGGCCATGATGGCCAGCCCCTCGCGTGCGACGCTGCCCAGCAGGTGTTCGTTCGGAGCGTGCTGCGCGCAGGCGGGATAGGAATGCGGCACCCACAGCGTGGGCAGGCCGAGCTGGTCGGCGAAGATGTCATTGGGAAGGGATCCGCCCAGATTCGGCAGCAACGCCGGGCGCTTGCCGGTACTGCGTTCCAGCGATGCGGCGGCCCAGCGCACCCAAGGATTGTCGGGCGAGAGGCGGGTGGCGCCGGCCTGCATGCCGATGCGTACCTGGATGTCCTCGAAGCCCGCGGCGCGCAGGTGTTCCCGCACGTGCGTCTGCAGCGCCTGCCAGTCCGTGCCGACCACGAAACGCAGCTGGCACCAGGCCACCGCCTCGGGCGGTATGGCGTTGACCGGCTTGGCCGGATCACCGGCGCCGAAGGTCAGGACGTCCAGGCTGTTCCAGCCGAACACTTTTTCCGGCGCGCTCAGGCCAGGCTCGCCCCACCAGGCGTTGATATCCGGATCGTCCTCGCCGCCGCCCACTTCCAGGTCGGCCAGCGCTGCGGCCACTGCGGCGGGGATGGGGGGCGGACGCAGGCCGGGCACGGTGATCCGGCCGCGCGCGTCGACCATCGAGGCGATCGCGTGTGCCAGCACGATGGCCGGGTTGGCGAGCAGGCCGCCCCAGTTGCCCGAGTGATAGCCTCGTTCGCGCGCCTTCAGTTTCAGTTCGAAGTTCACCGCGCCGCGCGAACCCATGAAAAGGGTCGGGCGCTGCGCGCTCAGGCGCGGACCGTCGCTGGCGATGAAGACGTCAGCCGCCAGCGCGTCGCGCTGCGCCTCGCAGAAGGCGGCCAGCCCGGGAGACCCGGCTTCCTCGCCTGTCTCGATCAGCCAGATCGTGTTGAAGCCCAGCGCGCCGCCGCGCGCGGCGATGACCTGGCGCAAGGCTTCCAGGTTGATGCTGTGCTGGCCCTTATTGTCCGCCGTGCCGCGCCCGTACCAGCGGTCGCCCTCGACCTGCAGGCGCCAGGGATCGCGGCCCGCTTCCCATTTGGGAGCATTGCCGCGCACCACGTCGCCGTGCCCATACATCAGCACAGTTGGCAGGCCAGCCTGTTCGATGCGGCGCGCAACCAGGATCGGCAGGTCGGCGCCGGAAGGGTTTGAATGCACCTCACAGGCAAAGCCCAGCTCCTTGAGCCGGGGCGCCAGTTCTTCGTTCAAATAGGCATGCTGCGCCGGGGCCTGGTCCGGCACCTCGCTTTCCGTCGCGTAGGCGACGCGGCGGGCCAGCGCGGCGCGCAAGTCGCCATTGTCATAGGCTTGAACGGCTTGGAGTAGGGCTTGTTCGCGTGTCACGTCGGCGCCTGCGATGCTGAGGGAGGCACAAAGTTATTACGCTTCACCACATGCCACAATTAGATAATTAGCATTGTTTCGTTGCTATAAAGGCATGGGTCAAGGGGGCGGTCATGATTTCATTGGGCTTGAGATACTTTCTGGAAGTTGCGCGCTGCGGTTCCATTGCCGGCGCGGCCGCAGAGCAGCATGTGGCGGCATCGGCCATCAGCCGACAGATCGCCAAGCTAGAGGACGGACTGGGCATTGCGCTGTTCGAGCGTCAGGCGCGCGGCATGGAATTGAGCGAGGCAGGCCGCCAGTTGGCTGCCTACGCCAATGCGGCGGCGCTTGAGGCCGAGCGCGTGACGACGGAGATCCGCCAGCGCAGCCACCTGGGCGACGTCACCATACGGCTGGCCTGCACCGAGGGCTTTGCGCATCGCTTCCTGCCCATGTGCATGGCCGAATTCAAGCAGGTCCGGCCTGAAGCCCGCTTCCATTTGCACGTGGAGAGGCCCGAAGAGGTCAGCCGCCAGATCCTGGAAGGGCTGTCGCAGCTGGCGCTGCGCTACACCACCGCGCAGGACGACCGTCTCAAGACCGAACTGCTGGTGCGCGCCCCGGTGTACGCGGTCATGTGCCGGCATCATCCGCTGGCCGGCCGGCGCAGCCTCAGCATGCGCGACCTGACGAAAGTGCCGCTGTCCTTGGGCGACCACGGCACTACGGTGCGGCAGTTGTTCGACGCCGCTTGCGCCAATGCGGGACTGCATATCGAGCCCGCGTATGTGTCCAACCATTCCGCGGCCTTCCTGCCCATGCTGCCGGGCAGCGACATCGTGGCGCTGTCGGGCTACCTGACGCTATTGGGGCAGCGGGACGGAGAGGCCCTGGTCGCGGTGCCGTTCAGCAATCCGGAGATGCGGCAGCGCAGTATCCAGGTCCTGACGCTGCAGGGCCGGACCCTGCCAGCGCTGGCCAGGGAGTTCCTGGAGTTCATGGCGCGCCGGCTGACGGCCACGCCCAAGGCGCCGGAGGCAGAGGCCTAGGGGGGCCGCGGCGGGCGGCCCCGGGGGCTGGCGTCAATCCAGCGAGATATTGGCCTGCTTGACCACAGCCGCAAAGCGCGCAGCGTCCGCGTCGCGGGCCTGCGCCAACGCGGCCGAGTCCTCCGGCCAGGCATCAAAGCCATAGGTGTCGAAGCGCTTGCGCACAGCAGGGGCGACCACGGCCTGGGAAATGGCGGCGTTGATGCGCTTGATCACGGCCTCCGGCGTGCCCTTCGGCGCGAACGCGGCGACCCAGGTCTTGAGCTCGAAATCCTTGGGGCCGCCGGCTTCGCTGACCGTCGGTACGTCCGAATACGAGCCCAGGCGCGATGGCGCGGCCAGCGCCAGCAGCTTGACCCGTTTGGCCTGGTACAGATTCTGGACCGTGGCGGCCGTGCCGAAGGCCCAGTCCACTTCGCCGTTCGCTACCGCGGTATAGAGCTGGGCCAGGTCCTTGAACGGGACATGCGTCATGCTGGTCTGCGTGGCGGTCTGGAACATGGACGTGCCCACGTGCGCCACGCTGCCCATGCCCCAGGTGCCGTAGGTCAGCTTGCCGGGTTGGGACTTGGCCGCTGCGATCAGATCGGTAACGCTGTTCCATGGGGAAGAGGCCGACACCACCATGAAGAAATGCGTGGTGTAGATCGGCGCCACGGGCACAAAGTCGGCAACGGGGTCGAAGGGAAGGTTGCGGTAGAGCTGCGGTTGCAGCGTCATGTGGGTGTTGTCCACGACGGCCAGCGAGTAGCCATCGGGCGTGGCGCGCTTGACCTCGCCGATTGCCAGCCAGCCATTGGCTCCCGGCTTGTTCTCCACAATGAGCGGCTGCTTCCATGCCGCGGTGAGCTGTTCGCCCAGCATGCGGGCGACCGCGTCGGGGCCGCTGCCGACCGAGTACGGCAGCACGATGCGCACCGGCCGTTCGGGGTATTTGTCGGATTGGGCCTGTGCCGCGGCGCAGGCCAGGGCGCCAGTCAGCGCCATGCTCCAGAGGGTTTTCTTCATGTCTCCTCCACTATCCATGGATGGTTGCGGCGCCTTGGGGCGTCGCTTATGTTTAGGCCGAAAGCGCGGGGAAATACGCGCCCGGGCCGGTCGTCACGGCAAGGTTTGTGCAAGTCGGGTCAGGTCAGGGCTGCGGCCTCCGGATGCAGTGCCTCGTAGGCCGCGGCGAAGCCCGGATCGCGCTGGCGCAGGTCTTCATGGCTGACCTGGCCGGTGCGGCGCATGTAGTCGTAGACGAAGGACACCGGATCCAGGTCCATCTTCGTCGCCACGTTCTCGTACCAGTCCAGGCTGCGCGCGGCAGCCGCCTGGAAGTTGGCGGAAGCAGGGCGGCGCTGCGTCTCGAAATGCGCGAAGGCGGCCTGCGCGTCGTCGGGATGCTGCGCAAGCCCTTGATGCAGCGCAATCGCATCTTGCATCGCCATGCGGGTGCCGGACCCGAGCGAAAAATGCACCGTGCGCAAGGCATCGCCCAGCAGCACGATATTGCGGTGCGACCAGCGTTCGTTGCGCACGATGTTCGCCTCGAACCATAGCGAACGGTTGCTGAGCAGTTCGTTTGCGCCCAGGTCGGCGCGGAACACGTCGGCGCAGTAGCGGCGGCTTTCGTCTTCGCTGGCGGTGTCCAGGCCTGCCCGTTGCCAGGTTTCGGGGTCGACTTCCACCAGGAAGGTGCTCAGATCCTTGCTGTACTGGTAGCTGTGCGCGATGAAGATGCCGTGGCCGGTATCGCGGAAGATCAGCGACACGGGATGGAAGCGCTGGCGCGTGCCGTACCAGGCGAACTTGTTGCGGCGGCGTTCGAAGCTGGGGCGGAAGTGTTCGGCGAATTGCTTGCGCACGGCGCTGTTGCTGCCGTCGGCGGCCACGACCATGTCCACTTCCGAGGCCAGCCGTTCCACGTCCTCGATCCGTTGTTCGTGCAGGATACGCACCCCGGCCTCCAGGCAGGCCTTTTCCAGGACTGCCAGCATGTCGATGCGGGCCGTGCGCGAGAAATGGTTGCCTTGCACCTGGACGCGGGCGCCCTGATGGATGATCTCCATGTAGTCACAGCGTTCATGGTGCGCGACGAAGGCCCGGAAGAAGTCCGGGTCGGCCTCGCGCAGGAAGGACAGGCCAATGTCCGAGAACACCACGCCCCAGCCGTAAGTGGCGCCGCGCGGGTTCTGTTCATACACGGTGATCTCGTGCTCCGGGGCATGCTTTTTTGCAAGCAGCGAAAAATACAGGCCCGCGGGGCCCGCTCCGATGACGGCGATCTTCATTTTTCCTGACTCCTGTTTGCTTCGGCCTGCAGGCAGGCTTCCTGATAGGACTGCAGCGCGCCGCGCAGGGCGGCGGGCACTTCGATGGCGCGGCGTTCGCCCCGCGCCACGCAGATCGGGGTCAGCCTGGCGTCGAAGGCGGGCTGGCCCCGCACGCTGCCGGCGACGTGCAAGGTGTAGGTGCGGGTGCGGATCTCCTCGACCCTGACGCACATGTCGAATTCCTCGTCGGGCCAGAGCGAGGCCTGGAAGTCGAATGACAGCGCGCGCGTAGGCGTGCCGAAGCCATGTTCGTCCTTGATGCGTTGCGGCGTGCCATTGAAAAGTTGACCGTAGAACAGCTCGGCGGCCGACAGCACGTATTCGCCGAAGGTCACGGTGTAGACGACGCCGGCAGGGTCGCAGTCTCCCCATTTGACGCGGCGGCGCACGATGAACGGCGTCTCGCTGACGACGTGCTCAGTGCTGGTCATTGCTGGTCTCCTCGGGCTCGGGCGGCCTCCTGGTTGAGCATTTCCGCAACCGTCTGGCGCAAGGCGGCCTTGTCGAGCTTGCCAACCTTGGTGACGGGGAAGGCGTCGATCTGTTCGATGCGTTCCGGGCATTTGTATTTGGCGAGTCCTTGGCTGGTGAGGAAATCCGCCAGTTCGGTCAGGCTGGGAGCGGTCTGGCCGGGCCTCACGATGATGAAGATGCAGCCTTTTTCGCCATAGAACGGGTCGGGCATGGCCACCAGGCGCGCCTCCGAAATTGCGGGATGGGCGCCCACCAGCGCCTCGACTTCCTCGCAGCCGATCTTCTCGCCGCCGCGATTGATGTTGTCGCGCAGGCGGCCTTCGAAGGCGTAGCAGGTGGCGCCATCCACCACGCGCGCCGTCATCATGTCGCCAGTGCGGTAAAAGCCGTCGGAGGTGTAAGCCGCCGCGTTGGCTGCCGGCGCGTCGAAGAAACCCGGCAGGGTGGCGGGTCCGCGAAAGCACAACTCTCCCATCTGGCCGTCCCCGACGGGCTCTTCCGTGCCGGGCGCCAGCAGGCGGATCTCGTCCTCCGGGCAGCCCGAGCGGCCCTGGGTGTGGTGGCGTTCGTACTCGGACGCGTCGGCGGGGGATCCCAGGAGTAAGCCTTCCGTGATGCCGAACAGGTTGGAGCACGGCACGTTCAGGTGGGCTTCGAGCCGGTCCGCCGCGCTCATGGTGATGAACAGACGCAGGCTGGACAGGTCATAGCGCGCCAGGTCGGCGAAGGCCATGATCTGCGGGGCTATGGGCCCGATGGACATGGCGCGCGTGACGCGATGGCGTTCGATCAGCTCCAGCATGCGCGGCACGTCGACCCGGGGCATCAGCACCGCGGACACGCCCATGGCTATTACCGGGATCAGCACGTAGACCTGGGCCGCGTTGTGCAGCAAGGGCAGCGCCCAGATGATGCGGTCGTCATCCTGCATCTTGTAGCGGCGGGCGCAGGCCAGCGAATGGCCCAGGTATTCGGCATGGAAGCGCGGGATGATCTTGGGCATGCCGGTCGTGCCGCCCGACAGCTGGAAGTTCAGCACGTCTTCGCAGCCCGGGCCCCGCTCCGCCAGGATGCGGCGGGCATCGGCCAGCGGCATGGCGTCCATCAGGTTGCGCAGGGATACGCCGTGCGGGGTGTCGCCGCGCGCCACGATCAGGTGTTCCAGCGTGTCGCTGGCGGCCAGCATGCCGGCGGCGAAGGCGGGCAGGTCGAACTTGCCGAAATCGGCTTGCACGAAGTATCCGCGAGCGCGGGTCTGGCGCGTGAGCTGGCCGATTTCCAGTTCTCGATGCTGCGGCAGCGAACAGACGGGGACGATCCCGGCCTTGTAGCAGGCAAGCAGCGCCAGCGCCGTTTCCAGCGTGGTTCCCATCTGGAAAATCGCTCGGTCCGAGGGCGCCAGGCCCAGCTTGAGCAAGGCGGCCGCCAGCCTGTCGGTCTGTTCGTCCAATTCCCGGAAGCTGAGGCTGCCTTCGTCGAAGATCAGCGCGGTGCGCTCAGGGCAGCGGCGGGCGGTGGCCTGCAGCGCCGCGCCCACGGTCGAGCGTTCCCAGGCGCCGCTGGCGAAGTACTGGCGGGCACGTTCGGGATGGTGGTAGATCACGCCCTCTATGGGGTGGCGTATATCTCGCATGATTGTCTCCTCCAGGCCCGTGTCTCAGTGGCGCGCGGACGAGATCCGGACGCGGTCGCGGTCCAGGACGTCGATCGTGCCGCTTACGCCGCCGGTGAACAAGCCATACCAGACGGCCGGCTTGAGCCCCAGGGTCTTGCGCTGGAATTCCACCGTGCCGTCGGCGACGATGCAGTCGAAATGTTCGCCCGGCACGACGGTGCAGTTTTCGCGTGCCGAGGCGTCCTGCACCAATGAAGAGAATTCCTCGACGCGCGGCACGAAGATCCGCACGCGGGATCCGCCGGCGTCATCCGTCAGTTCCAGCCGTTCCTCCAACAACGCCGCCTTGCGCGACCAGATGTCGTCGATGTGCTGGACCCGGCGGCCGGCCGATTCCGCGTCGGCTTCTGCCTGCATGGCCGCGCGCAGCGTCAGATCGGCGTCGATAGCGTCGACCTCGCCCAGCGGGCGCAATTTGCGCGTGAATTCGATGAAGTAGCCGTTGGGGTCGCGCACGTAGATGGATTCGATCACCTCATGGCGGGTCTCCACGGAGACTTCGAGCCCGGCATCCTGCAATTTCTGTTTCCAGGCCTTGAGCTCGTCCTCGCTTTCAACCAACCAGGCGGTATGCGTGGCGTCGAACACGTGGTCTTCCGGCAGTGGCCGCATGTTGCTGCGTCCGTGCAGCGCCTGGGGTTCGTCCGAACCGAGGTAATAGAAGAACGCGATCGTGCTGCCCTGGCCGCTGTCAAAAAAGAAGTGCAGGAAATCCGGATGTGTCGCGGGGCCCCAACCGCGCGCCGAGATCACATGGACCAGCGGCAGGCCGAGTATGTCGCGATAGAACGCGACCGTTTCGCGCAGGCGCCAGGTGGGCCGCGCCGTATGGTCCACGCCGTGCAGGCGCAGCGGGGCGGGGGTATTGGGGGTTGCAGTCATGGCTTGCTCCGTCGGCATTCGGATTACAGGAAACGCGCGCGCAGCCAGGCGGCCAGCTCGCGGCCAGCGGCGTAGCGTCCGGGCTCTTCGCTGTCAGCCAGGGCGCGGCCGTGATGGTCGCCCCGGATGCGCAGATGGGTCTTGTCGGGCGCGGGGATGGCGTCGTGGATGGCACGCACGTCGGAAGGGAAACAGGCCTGGTCTCCGGTGTATTCGATGATCAGGGTGGGTTGATTGATGCCGCTGGCGGTGCGCGCCATGCTGGCGTTGGAAGACAGGCCGGACCAGGTCGACAACCAGCTTTCGGGCGTGCAGAAACGGGCGAAGCCGACGGCGCCGTAGTTCGATGCGTAAGGGTCCTTGCCCCACAGAGAGCCCGGGTGGCGGTCGGAAGGATCCAGGCTCAGGTCCAGGCAACGCAGGTCGGCATCGGTGCGCCAGACCACCAGCACGGGCGTGTGCGCGGCCTGGCGCCGGCGCTCGGCGGACGCATCGGCGCCGCTCTTGACGTCGGCGCGGGCAGCCAGGCGGTCGGCGATGAGCTGCCGCGCGAGCGTATCCAGCCGGGCCACCCGGTCGCGCTGCGCCTGGCGGTAGCGCGTCACGAATGCCGGCGCGTAGCGCGCCTGGCCCTTGGGCCGGTAGCCGTTGTCCGGCGAGAGCGGATCGAGTTCCGGCATGACCGAGAGCGCATCGTTCTCGTCGGCGACGGACGGATCGATGCAGTTCAGCAGCAGCGAGCCTTGGCCGGGGTGGGGGCCAACCAGCACCAGGCCGTGTACCTCGGGCATGTCCAGTTCATCCAGGCCGCTGGACTTTCCGCCCGGCGTGCGGGCGACGCGTTCGGAGGCCGGCAGGCCGGCCTGCTGCGCATAGTAGGCATACAGGCCCGCGCCGCCGGAATTGCCCAGCAACACGATCTTCTTGAATCCCTGGTCGCGCAGGAAACGCAGGCCTGCGGCCACGTCCTGCAACGCCAGTTCATGTTCCAGCCTGAGGTCGTTGCCGACGGAACGGGCGCCTTGCGACCAGGCGGCAATACCGGCGCCGACGATGTCCGGAATCAGGTAATGGCAGGCCATGAATTCCCGCGGATGCATGACGCAGACCACGGTATCGGGGCGCGCGCCGGCCGGCTGATACAGCGATCCGGAGGTGGCGGCGCCGTCCGCCGTGCGCAGCACGACGTTGCGGGTCGAGGCGCCGGCGGGCAGGTCGCGGGGGTTCCAATCGGTGTTGAGAAAGCCGGCGGTGATCTGGCTGGAGGGGGCGGTAGTCACATTCGTCTCCTGGGGCGATGGTCCGTGGACCTCGGTTTTGACGTATTAGACGAATATTTGACTTGAGTGTCAATTAAATTTAAAAAATTGACAGTGGCGTCAAAAATGAGGGACCCAAGAGCGGGAAAGTGTGGACGGCCGCGGCCTGGGACCGAATGGCCCCATGCCATAATTTCGGGACGGGACCGTCCCGGACGGTCTATTCGAGGAACATCGCAACGTGAACGACGCAAGCACCAAGGGAGCGCTGAAGGGCGAAGCGCTGCGCACCGCCATACTCGACGCCGCGGCCACGCTTTTCATCAAGCGCGGCACGGGCGGCACCAGCATCCAGGATATTGCCGAGTCCCTGGGCCTGAGCCGCACCGCCGTCTATTACTATTTCAAGAGCAAGGACGCGATCTTGCGTTCGCTGACCGAAGACGTGCTGAGCGCGGCCAAGAAAATGGCCGGCGAGACCGCAACGCGCGAGGACCTGGACCCTGTCGAGGCGCTGCGCGCCCTGGTCACGCAACACGCCGACCTGATCCTGTCGCGCACCGCCGAATTCCGCGTGGCCGACCGGACCGAGGCCGACATGACGCCCAAGCAGCGCGCGGCCGTGCAGGCCTCGCGCCGCAACGTGCTGGAGAATTTCAGCCGGGTCATCGAAAACGGCATACGCGACGGCCAGTTCCGCATGGTCGATCCGCACGTTGCGGCATTCAGCCTCATCGGCATGTGCAACTGGTCGGCCTGGTGGTACAAGCCGGATGGCCGCCTGAGCCGAGCCGAAGTCGCGGCCATCATGGCCGACATGGCCGTGCAATCGTTGCTGCGCGACGCATCCCGGCGTCCTCGGTCGCCAGACGTGCGCGAGTCCTTGCGGCTGGTGCGCGAGGATCTGGACTACCTGGAAAAGCTGGTGCTGCCTGGCGGGCAGTTGCCTTGATTGCCGTGGGCGTGGCCGGCTGGCAGTCGCCCAATGCGGTGGCTTCAGTCCCCGTTCGCGGGCAGATGTCGTGAGCCGGTGGCCGGGCGGAGGGATCCGAAGCGCAGCCCCACCGGGGCGAGCATCGGAATCCCGCAGGCCGGGCGCCGGCGACTCAAGAACCCTGTCTCACAAAACTGAATCGTTAGGGCTTCGAGCTTGCGGATGCCGGAGTTCATTAGCCGCCGAGGCTGCCCTGCGCCATTCCGATGCTCGCCCCGGTGGGGCTGCGCTTCGTATGGCTCCGGGGTCCTCGGCTGGCAGTCGCCTGATGCATTGGCTTTGGATCCCGTTCATGGGCAGATGCCGTAAGCCGGTGGCCGGACGGAGGGATCCGAAGCGCAGCCCCACCGGGGCGAGCATCGGAATCCCGCAGGCCGGACGCCGGCGACTCAAGAACCCTGTCTCACAAAACGGGTGCTCTTGTACTGCCTGGCCGCAGCAGCGCCCGCCGCGCCCGGGTCCGCTAGCCCACTTTCCCGGTCAGACGCCGCGCCGCTTCCTGCACCGCGGCCAAGTGCGCGGCGACGTAGCGGTGGACGGGCGCGGTTAGCGTCACCGCAGCGGCAATGTCGCCGTTGAGCAGGAAGACGGGAACGGATATACCCGCCACTTCCGCCAGACGGTCGCCCATGGCGGCGAAGTAGCCATCGGCCCGGATGCGGGCATACAAGTCCTGTTCGGGCCCCGGTGCCCGGCCACGCACCGGGTCGTAGGCAGTCAGGACGCGTCCGCCGCTGCCGCGATCCAGCGGCAGCAGATCGCCGGCCCGGATATGGTCGCGCACGGGGTGCGGCGAATCCACGCGGTACAGGCACAGGCGCGCATCGCCCTGGCGGACGTGATAGGCCGCGCTTTCACCTGTGGCGGCGACCAGGTCACGCAACACCGGCACGACCACCTGCTCAAGTGAAAACGACGCTGCGTAAATGCCATGCAAGCGCGCGATTTCCCCACCCAGGGCATAGCGCCCGTCGTCCAGGCGCTGAATCCAGCGGGCGTGCTCCAGCGAGGCCAGCAGCCGCAAGACCGTGCTTTTGTACAGGCGAGTGCGGTCGGCCAGCTCGCTTAGCGACAGGGCCTTGTCGCCGGGCGCAAACACTGACATCAAGCTCAGCGCGCGGTCCACCGCGGCCACGCCGCCTTGCGCGGCGTCGGTGTCGGCGAGCGATTCCGTGGCGGCTTTACGCGGCATGCGCGCCTCCGGCAGGTCGATCCACAAGCAGGGCCATATTCCATCCTTTAGAACGAATCCGGGCATTGTAGGCGTTGCCCCGGCGGGGGGATCGTGGTTTTCCCTGGATGCTCGGCGCTTGACAGGCCTAAGTGCCGGATTTGATAATTCTATCTAAAGAAACATCATTCTATAAGATAGAATTTATGGAGGCACCCAACCATGACGACGCACCCCGCCCAAGCGCCTGAGGTCCTGATCAGCGAAGTCGGCCCGCGCGACGGCCTGCAATCGGTCAAGACAACGATGCCGACGGCGGACAAGCTGCGCTGGATCGATGCACTGGTCGCGGCCGGCGTGCGCGAGATCGAAGTCGCTTCTTTCGTGCCGGCCCGCCTGCTGCCCCAGATGGCGGACGCCGCCGAAGTGGTGCGCCATGCGCTGCGCCACGAAGGGCTGACGGTCATGGCCCTGGTGCCCAATCTGCGCGGCGCGGAGGCGGCGCTGCGGGCTGGCGTGCACAAACTCACCATGCCGGTCTCGGCCAGTCGCGAGCATTCGCTGGCCAATGTGCGCAAGACGCCCGAGGCGATGGTGGATGAGGTGCGCGCGATCGCCCGGCTTCGTGACGAGCTGGCTCCCGGGGTGAAGCTTGAGGCTGGCATTTCGACGGCCTTCGGCTGCACGCTGCAGGGCAAGGTGCTGGAGGACGACGTCATCCGCCTGGCCGCGCTATGCGTTGCCGCGGGCGCGGACGAATCCGGGCTGTCGGACACCGTGGGCTATGCCAACCCCGCGCAGGTGCGCCGGTTGTTCCGCCGCTTGCGGATTGAACTGGGAGAAAAGGCCGGCGCGGCCCACATGCACAACACGCGCGGCCTGGGCCTGGCCAATTGCCTGGCGGCATGGGAGGAAGGCGTGCGCACGTTCGACAGCTCGCTGGGCGGACTGGGCGGCTGCCCCTATGCGCCGGGCGCTTCGGGCAACGTCGTGACTGAAGACCTCGTGTTCATGTTCGAGGCCATGGGCGTGCGTACCGGCATAGACCTGGGTGACATCGTGGCCGCGCGCGCGCCGCTGGCCGCTGGCCTGCCAGGCGAGCCGCTGTATGGCATGACCCCGGACGCCGGCTTGCCCAAAGGATTCGTTCCGCAGCCTTGACGGCTCGTCGGCCCGCAGGCCTGGAAGCACAGGGCGTTCGCCAGGAGGGCGCCTTGCCCGAAACGCGCGGCTGTACCGGCTTCCCCGGGCCGGCCGTCACTTGCAGAAGAAGCACACTCATGTCCAAGCAACGCCTTCCCTACGAACACATCCGTGTCGTCGAATTCACCCACATGGTCATGGGTCCCACCTGCGGCATGTTGCTGGCCGACCTGGGCGCGGAAGTCATCAAGATCGAACCCGTGGGGGGCGACAGCACGCGCCGCTTGCTGGGGTCGGGAGCGGGCTTCTTCCCCATGTTCAACCGCAACAAGAAGAGCATCGCCCTGGACCTCAAGCAACCCGAAGGAATCGAAGCGGCGTTGCGCCTGATCGATTCCGCCGACATCGTCAGCGAGAACTTCAAGGCGGGCGTCATGGAGAAGCTGGGTCTGGACTATGCCAGGCTCAAGCAGCGCAATCCCCGCCTCATCTACGTGAGCCACAAGGGTTTCCTGCCCGGTCCTTACGAGCACCGGACGGCGCTGGACGAGGTCGTCCAGATGATGGGCGGCCTGGCCTACATGACGGGCCGGCCCGGCGATCCGTTGCGCGCGGGCGCCAGCGTCAACGACATCATGGGCGGCATGTTCGGGGCCATCGGCGCCATGGCGGCGCTGGCCCAGCGCGAGCAGACAGGCGTGGGCACGGAGGTGCAGGCCTCGCTGTTCGAGAACAACGTATTCCTGGTGGGCCAGCACATGATGCAGTACGCCGTCACCGGCCGCGCGGCCGCTCCCATGCCCAGCCGGATTTCAGCCTGGGCCATCTATGACGTGTTCACCGTCAAAGGCGGCGAGCAGATCTTCCTGGCAGTGGTGAGCGACAAGCAGTGGGGCATCTTCTGCCGCGCCTTCGGCCTGGCCGAGCTGCTGGCCGACCCCCGCCTGGCCAGCAACAACGACCGTGTGCAGGCGCGCGATTGGCTGATGCCGCAATTGCGTTCGCACCTCGCGGACCGCGGCGCGGACGAGCTCGCGGCGGTGTTCGAACGCGAAGGGCTGCCGTTCGCCCCGATCACGCGGCCCGAGCAGTTGTTCGAGGATCCGCATCTTGCGGCGACGGGCGGCCTGGCGCCCATCACCCTGGAAGACGGACGCCAATCCCGCGTGCCGCTCGCTCCTTTCACGCTGGGCGGCGTCCAGCCCGGAATACGCCTGCAGCCGCCTGCGGTGGGCGAACACACCGACGCGCTGCTGCGCGGCGTCGGCTATCGCGACGATGAAATCGCGGCCTTGAAAGCAAGGCAAATTACACAAGGAGACTAACCATGATCACGCTATCCCGCCGCGCCTTCCTGGGCGCCGCGCTTTGCGCCGCGGCCATGCCGCTGCGCGCCCAGACGGCGCGCGCCTATCCGGACGGCCGGCCCGTGCGCCTCATCGTTCCCTATACGCCTGGCGGCGGGACGGACTCGGTGGCGCGCGCCATTGCGGCCAAGGTCACGGCAATGGCCGGGTGGTCGGTCGTGGTGGAAAACCGACCGGGCGCGGGCGGCAACATCGGCATGGATTTCGTGGCCAAGGCCAAGCCTGACGGTTTCATGCTGGGTCTGGGGCAGACCGCCAACCTGGCCATCAATCCCGCCCTGATGCCGCAGATTCCCTTTGACGCCGAAAAGGACTTTGCCGCGGTGTCGTTGATCGCCTCGCTGCCGGTGGTGTTGGTGGTCAAGGCCGATGCGCGCTGGCAGACCCTGGCCGATCTGATCAAGGACGCGCGCGCCGAACCCGGCGCCATCAAGCAGGCCCTGGCGGGTTCCGGCACGGTGGGCCATCTGGCCGGCGAACTGCTCGCCTATCAAGGCAAGTTCCAGGTGCTGAACGTGCCTTATCGTGGCGCGGCGCCCGCGCTCAATGATCTTCTGGGCGGCAACACCGACTATATGTTCGCCACGCCGCAGGCCGCGCAGGAAATGCTCAAGGGCAAGGTCTTGCGGCCCTTGGCCGTCAGTTCCCGCGCGCGCCTGGCCATCCTTCCAGACGTGCCCACCGTGGCCGAATCGGGCTACGAGGGATTCGAGGCGCTGGACTGGAAGGCGCTGGTTGCGCCGGCAGGCACGCCGCCCGAAGTAGTCAAAGCAATCAATGCGGTCGTGGAAAAAGTGCTGGCCGATCCGGCCACCGTGGCCATGTTCACCGCCGAAGGCAGCACGGCCATGGGCGGATCGCCGGAGTCCGCGCAGCGCTACATCCTGGACGAGCAGAAAAAGTGGGCGCGCCTGATACGCGAAGCCGGGATCCAGACAGCGGCATGAGGCGGGCGCTCACGGCGGCGGATATCCTTCACGTCCGGGTTTCGCCGCCTTCCATTTCAGCCGCAGCCGTTCCAGCGCCAAATACACGATAGGCGTCGTGTACAGCGTCAGGAACTGGCTGATCATCAGGCCGCCGACAATAGCGACGCCCAGCGGCCGGCGCAGCTCCGAGCCTTCGCCCATGCCCAGCACCAAGGGCAGGGCGCCCAGCAGGCCGGCCAGATTGGTCATGACGATGGGCCGCAACCGCAGCATGGCGGCGCGGTGGATGGCCTGCTCGGGCGTCAACCCTTCGCGCCGTTCCAGGCTGAGCGCGAAGTCGATCATCAAGATGGCGTTTTTCATGACGATGCCCACCAGCAGGAACAAGCCCAGCAGCGCAATTAGCGTGAATTCGATTCCGGCCAGCCGCAGCGCCAGCAGCGCGCCGACGCCGGCGGACGGGAGGGTGGACAGGATCGTCAGCGGATGCAGCGGGCTTTCGTACAGAATGCCCAGCACCAGGTAGATCGCCACCAGCACCGCCAGGATCAGCCAGGGCTGGTCCTGCAGGCTCTGCTGGAAGTTGCGCGCGTCGCCGCCCAGGCGGGTCTGGATGTGCGATGGCACCATCAGCTTGGCCATGGTGGCGTCTATGGCGGCCAGGCCCTGTTCCAGCGATACGCCCTCGGCCAGGGAAAAGCCCACCCCCACGGCTGCAAACAGGCCGTCGTGGAAAACGCGGTCGTTCACCAACCCATAGTCGTAGGTGGCGAAGGCCGTCAGCGGCACGCGAGTGCCGTCCGCGGCCACTACCTGCACCTGCTCCAGCACTTCGGGATCCTCGGTGTAGCGCGGATCCAGTTCCAGGACCACGCGGTACTGGTTCATCGCGTCATAAAGCGTGGCAACCTGGCGCTGGCTGAAGGAGTTGCTGAGCACGCTGCTGATGGTGCCCATGTCCACGCCCAGGCGCTGCGCGGCGGCGCGGTCGATATCGATAACCACCTGCTGGGTCGCGCCATCGCCCTCCGCGTCCACGTCGCGCAGTTCCGGTATCTCCTGCATGGCCTTGGAGATCTTGCGGGACCATTGCCGCAGCGCCGGCACGTCGCTGGCCATGATGGCCAGTTCGTGGTCGCCGGAGTTGCCGAACCCGCCTGGCATGCGCAGATCCTGGTCGACATTCAGGAAGAACATGCCGCCGGGGACCGGGGGCGCGTTCGAGCGCAGCCAGTTGATGACTTGCGTCGATGATTCCTTGCGCTCGGCGGCGGGCTTCAGGCGGATGAGGAACAGCGAGTTGCTGATGCCCAGGCTGCCGCCGTTGTAGCCGATGACGTCCTGCACGGCGGGGTGCTTGAGCACCAGTTGGCGGTACATGTCGATCTTGGGCTGCATGACCTGGAACGAAAAGCCGTCGTCGCCACGCACGAATCCCATGAGCTGGCCGGTATCCTGCACCGGCAGGAATCCCTTGGGCGCCTGCGCGTACAGGTGGACCGTCAGCCCGACGACGCCCGCCAGCAGCAAGAGCGTCAACCGGGCATGGCCCAGCACGCGCCACAGCGTATCGCCGTACCAGGCATGGATGCGGCCGAAGACCGCCTGCATGCGCGAGGGACGCCGATCTGGCTCGGAAGCCGCGGGGCCCGGGGGTTTCAGCCATCGGGCGCACAGACTGGGAATAATGGCGACCGACACCACGAGGGAAATGACGGTCGCGGCGACCAAGGTGATCGAGAACTCGCGAAACAGCCGTTCGACCAGCCCGCCCATGAACAGGATGGACACGAAGACCACGCTAAGCGCTACGGTCATGGCCACCAGCGTGAACCCGACTTCGCGCACGCCGCGCAGCGCGGCCTTGCGTGGCGACAGGCCGCGCTCGATGTGGCGGGAAATATTCTCCAGCACCACGATGGCGTCATCGACCACCAGGCCGGCTGCAACAATCAGCGCCATCAAGGACAGGTTGTTCAGCGAAAAGCCCCACAGGTACATGACGGCGAACGTGGCGATCAGGCACACCGGGATGGCCACGCTGGGTATGGCCGCCGCCCGCGCATTGCCCAGGAACACCCACACCACCAGAATCACCAGCGCCGTGGCGAGGGCAAGCGTGATGTGCGCTTCGCGCAGCGTGGCGTTGATGCCGGGCGAGCGGTCCAGCGCCACCGTCAGGTCCACATTGGCCGGCATCAGCGCGCGCAGGCCGGGCAAGGCCTGGTTGATCGCGGCTATGGTCTCGATGATGTTCGAGCCGGGCTGGCGGCTGATGGTCAAGACCACAGCCGGGTTGCGATTGTGAAAGCCGCTGCTGTAGCGGTTTTCTACCGAGTCGCTCACCCGCGCCACCTGCGACAGCCTGATCACCGCGCCATCCTGGTGGCGCACGATCAGGCTTTCGTAGTCGCGCGCGGCGCGGGGTTGTTCGGGCGTGCCGACTTCCCAGCGCCGACTGGCGGAATCCAGCTGGCCCTGCGGCGACATCGGCGCGGCGTCGGCGATGGCGCGGCGCACGTCGTCCAGTGCCACGCCGTAGTGGGCCAGGGCATTGGAGTTGACCTGCACGCGCACGGCAGGCAGTGAACTGCCGCCCATGGTTACTTCGCCCACGCCATTGATCTGCGAAATCTTTTGCGCCAGCACGGTCGAACCCAGGTCGTAAAGTTCGCCCGCGGGCCGGGTAGCGGAGCTCAGCGCCAACGCCATGATGGGCGCCTGGGAGGGATTGACCTTGCGGTAGCCGGGATTGCCCGGCATGCCGGCAGGCAGTTCCGCGCGCGCGGCATTGATGGCCGCCTGCACGTCGCGGGCGGCCTCGTTGATGTCGCGGTCCAGATCGAATTGCAGCTGTACGCGGGTGGCGCCCTGGTTGCTGGACGAGGTCATCGAACTGACGCCTGCGATGCTGCCCAGCGCCCGCTCCAATGGCGCGGCCACGGTGCTGGCCATGCTTTCGGGACTGGCGCCTGGCAATTCTGCCCGCACTTCGATGGTGGGGAAGTCGACCTGGGGCAGCGGCGCCACGGGCAGCAGCCGCCATGCGACCGCGCCCAGCAACGTCAGCGCAATCGCCAGGAAGATGCAGGCGGTGGGACGGTGCAGCAGGGCACGGATCATGGCGCGGGGCCTTCAACCCCGGGCTTGGCGCAGCCTGCGCGCCGCTGGCCCAGGCGATGGAAGAACAGATATACGGCGGGCGTGGTGAAAAGCGTCAGCACCTGACTGACCAGCAACCCGCCCACCATGACCCAGCCTAGCGGCTGACGCAATTCCGCGCCCGAACCTGTGGCCAGCATCAGGGGCAGCGCGCCGAACAGCGCGGCGAGCGTAGTCATGAGTATGGGCCGCAGGCGCAGCAGGGCGGCTTCGCGAATAGCAGCCTGCGGCGCCAGGCCGCGCGAACGTTCGGCTTCCAGCGCAAAGTCCACCATCATGATGCCGTTCTTCTTCACCAGTCCGATCAGCAGGATGATGCCGATGACTGCAATCAGGTCCAGCGGCCGTCCCGTGAGCAGCAGCGCCAGCAGCGCGCCGACCGCGGCCGAGGGCAGGGTGGACAGGATGGTCACCGGGTGGATGGCGCTTTCATACAGCATGCCCAGCACCAGGTACATAGTGACCACGGCGGCCAGCATCAGCCACAGTGTGTTCGACAACGAGGCCTGGAAGGCCGCCGCGGCGCCTTGCAGCCGCAGCTCCACGCTGGCTGGCATGCCGATCTCCTGCCGTGCCGACTCGATGGCGGCGATGGCGGCGCCCAACGAACCGCCCGCGGGCAGGTTGAACGACAGGTTGACCGCGGGAAACTGCGACAGGTGGTTGACGGCCAGCGGCACCGCGCGTTCGCTGACGGTGGCCAGGGCGGACAGCGGGATCGCTTGCCCGTCTTCGGATTGCAGATGGATGCGTTCCAGGGCGTCGGGGTTCAGCGCCAGCTTGCGATCCACTTCCAGCACGACCCGGTACTGGTTGGACTGCGTGAACAGCGTGGCGACCTGGCGCTGGCCAAAGGCGTTGTAGAGCGTCTGCGCGACGTCGTCCATCGTTACGCCCAGCCGGGCCGCGGCGTCGCGCGAGACCTGCAGGTATGCCTGGCGTCCGTCGCCTTGCAGGTCCGTGGATATGCCGGCCAGTTCGGGCGCCTGGTCCAGCCGAGCGGTCAGTGCATTGCTCCAGCGCGTCAGAAGCTCGCTGTCTGGCGAGGTCAGCGTGAATTGATACTGGCCGCGGCTGACGCGGTCTTCGATGTTGAGCTCCTGCACCGGCTGCAGGAACAGCGAAATGCCCTGGACTTCGCGGGCGCGCGCATCCAGCCGCGCCATGATGTCCGCCAGCGGCGCGCTGCGCTCGGACCAGGGCTTCAGGTTGATCAGCAGCCGGCCCGTGTTCAGCGTGGTGTTCATGGCGTCAATCCCGATGAAGGACGACAGGCTCGCCACATCCGGGTCCGCCAGCAGCGTTTCGGCGATTGCCTGCTGGCGCCGCGACATGGCGTCGAACGAGGTGCTTTGGGAGGACTGCGTCACGCCTTGCAGCGTGCCGCCGTCCTGCGTCGGGAAAAAGCCTTTGGGTACGGCCACGTAAAGCAGAGCGGTCAGCGCCACGGTCGCCAGCATCACCGCCAGCGTCAGGCGCTGATGGCGCAAGGTCAGGTCCAGCCAGCCGGCATAGCGCGCCTGGACGCGGTCCAGCAGCCCGGGTCGCGACGGTTCGTGCGCGGGCAGCAGCCGGGCGCACATCATGGGCGTAAGCGTCAGCGACACCGCCAGCGATATCAGGATGGCGACCGCCAGCGTGACGGCGAATTCGCGGAACAGCCGGCCGACCACGTCCTCCATGAACAACAGCGGAATCAGCACCGCGATGAGCGACAGCGTCAGGGACACCAGGGTAAAGCCGATCTGGCCGGCGCCCTTGAGCGCCGCCGACATGGGACTGTGTCCCTGTTCGCGGTAGCGCGCGATGTTCTCCAGCATTACGATCGCATCGTCCACCACGAAGCCCGCGCCGATGGTCAGCGCCATCAGCGTCAGGTTGTTGGTGGAGAACCCCGCCAGATGCATGAAGCCGAAGGTGCCGATCAGCGACAGCGGCACGGCCAGGCTGGGAATCAGCGTGGCAGGCAGATTGCGCAAGAACAGGAACGTCACCAGCACGACCAGGCCCACGGCGAACGCCAGTTCCCATTGCACGCCCCGTACCGAGGCTCGAATGCTCTCGGTGCGGTCGGTCAGCACCCGGACCTGCGCGGCCGCGGGCAGGCTGGCGGTCAGTTGGGGCAACAGGGCCTTGACCTGGTCGGCCACCGCGATGACGTTGGCGCCGGGCTGGCGCTGGATGTTGACCAGCACGGCCGGCTGCCTGTCCACCCATGCGGCCAGGTAACGGTCCTCGGCGCCGTCCTCGACCGTGGCGATCTGGCCCAGCCGCACCGGCGCGCCATTGCGCCATGCCACGATCAGTTCGCGGTACTCCTCGGCGCTTTGCAACTGGTCGTTCGCATCCATGATGACCGAGCGCACCGGGCCGTCAAAGCTGCCCTTGGGCTGGTTTGAGTTGGCCTTGCTGATGGCTTCCTGCACGTCTGCCAGTTGCAGGCCGCGCGCGGCCAGTGCCATCGGATTGACCTGCACCCGCACCGCCGGCCGCTGGCCGCCGGCCAGGCTGACCATGCCCACGCCGGATAACTGGGACAGGCGTTGCGTCATGCGCGTGTCGACCAGGTCATAGACCTGCGGCAGGGGCAGGGAATCGGAAGTGACCGCCAGCGTCAGGATGGGCACGTCCGCGGGGTTGACTTTGCGGTACACGGGCGGCGTCGGCAGATCGTTGGGCAGCAAGGCCCCGCTGGCGCTGATGGCGGCCTGGACCTCCTGCTCGGCCACGCCCAGCGAGACGTCCAGCGAGAACTGGAGGGTGATCACCGAGATGCCGCTGCCACTGGTGGACGACATCTGCTTGAGGCCTGGTATCTGCCCAAAACGACGTTCCAGCGGGGCGGTGACGGTGCGCGCCGTGACATTGGGGCTGGCGCCGGGATATTGCGTCGTCACCTGGATGATGGGGTAGTCCACCTGCGGCAGCGCCGCCACGGGCAACATGCGCCATGCCAGAATCCCGGACAGCAACAGGGCGATCATCAGGAAGGACGTGGCGACGGGGCGCAGGATGAAGGGGCGCGACAGGCTCATGGATTTTGCTGCTCGACAATTTGCACATCGCGGCCGTCATGCAGGCGGTCCACGCCTTCGACCACCACGCGTTCGCCTTCGGCCAAGCCCGCCTGCACCACGATGCGGCCGGCGTTGGCGGGGCCCAGGGTCAGGACGCGGCGGCTGGCGCGCAGGTCTTCGCCGATCACGAACACGAATGCGCCTTCGGATCCGTACTGCACCGCGGCCGTGGGGATGGAAATGACCCTGTCCTGTTGCACGACGGCCAGGCGGATATTCACGAATTGGTTCGGAAACAGCGATTCGTCGGCATTGGCGAAGCGCGCGCGCAGGCGCACGGTGCCGCTGGCCGCCTGGATACGGTTGTCCAGCGCTTCCAGCGTGCCCTCGGCCAGCAACTGGCGATCGTCCGCGTCCCAGGCTTGCACGCGCAGAGCGGCATTCTTGGCCTGGGCCTGGCGCAGGATATCCAGGCGCGTCTCGGACAGGCTGAACAGGGCTGAAATCGGCCGGGTCTGGACCAGCGTGGTCAAGCCGTTGGCGTCGTCCGCGCGCACGTGGTTGCCGGCGTCGACTCGGCGCAGGCCAATGCGGCCGGCGTGGGGCGCAACGATGCGCGTATGCTCCAGCAGACGCCGGGCGTCGGCCACCTGGGCCTGGTTGCGTTGCCGCTGCGCGGCATACGCGCGCACTTGAGCTTCGGCGGTATCCAGTTGCTGGCCCGCCACCGCTTCCTGGCGCGCCAGTTTGCGGTAGCGCTGCAGATCGGCCTCGGCGTTCTCCAAGAGCGCCTGGGTGCGCGCGAGTTCGCCCTCGGCGGCGGCCAGCGCCGCAAGGTAGGGGCGCGCATCGATCTCCGCAAGCAACTGGCCGCGTGTGACGGCCTGGCCTTCGGTGAAATGCAGCTTGAGCAACTCGCCATCCACCTGGCTGCGCAGGATCACCTGTGCGAGCGGCGTGATGGTTCCGAGCGCATGCAGGTCGCGCTGTAGCGGACCAGCACTGGCCGCTGCGACCGCGACGGCTACCGGCATCTGCCCATACTCGGGCGGGCGCGCGGCGGGGGAACCCTTGGATCCGGCATACAAGAACGCCAGAACGATCAAGGCCGTCGATGCGAGGACGACGACGAGGACGATCAGGCGTTTGCGTGGAAAGTGAGGGCCCGTGGAAAGGGGCAGGGACATCGGGACTGCCAGGCTTTGGGGGTTGCGGACAGTCCGGATTCTATATGAATAATAACTATTCGCGTTTTTGCGTCAGCGAAATGTCAGGAAAGACAAGACCCCGATCAGGGGCCGCAGCAGTTCCCCGGGTATTCGACGCGCGGCGCTCCGGCATAGGCCGCGAACACCAGCGGATTCCGCTGGGCCACCGCGGTATGGGATAGCACCAGATCCTCCAGCTTGGACCAGGGAAAGTTGCTGCCCGGGTCGGAACGGCGATTCGGGTCCAGCTTGGCGTGCGAAATGACATGCTTCAGGTTGGGGTACTTGCTCCAGGCATAGGTAATGATCTGGGCAGTCGCCTCGACTTGCCAATCCGAATAGGGGTCCTTGTAGTTCTGGACGTCCTGGGTGTTGACGATCTCGATGCCCAGGCTGCGGTTATTGACGTTGGGACCCTGGCCCAGGTGCGGCCGGTAGTCGACGTCCCCGACGTGAAATGCCGCCTTGGCTTCGGCGACCACGGACCAGACGAAGTGGCCATGCTGAGGTTCGTCTTCATCCGGGACGATCCAATGGGCGCTCGCCTTTCTGGCCTTCCAATTATCGATGGCGTGCTGCGTGGCGTAACCCGCCGTGGCGTGAACCACGATTGTGTCGATCACCGCGAAGACGTCCGCCCCGCGCGACCGCGAGCGGTTCGCGGTCAGCCAGCCGAATTCAGGGTGCACCTCCTCGTTCAGCGGACTGAATGACGGGCGCTTTTCGGCCGGAAGGAGGAAATGGAAATTCTTGGGGTTCATGGAACACCTCCTGAGTCCTCATGGGTACTGCGGGGAGGGCGCCTGCGGCAGCTTGATCGACAGCACGGTGGCCCCGGAACCGCTGCCAGTGACTTTTGCAGCACTGGCCAGCCCGGGCAATACTCCAAATCGAGTATCCGCCTGCGTGGGATTCGGGCTAGGGATTCCATGCCTGCCCGGCAAAGCGTTTCTTTGCCTTACTTGCTGCGGTAGTTATTGGCTTCGCGTTCACCCGCCCACTTGCGCAGCGCGGCGATGAACTCGGGGCATACGTTGCCGTCCACCTGGCTATCGATGATGACGCTGTTCTGCATGCGCATCACCACGGTGCATTCGTAAACCTGGGTGCGGTTGTTGTAATAGCCATGGTTGGTGTTTTGGAACACGGGGGTGGCGGCGCTGGTCGATGTGGCCGGAATCATGCCCACCACCTGTTGCGAAGTCCCGGTAGAGACCCATTCGGTATAGGGCGCCGTCTGGTAGTCGGACCAGATCAGCTCCATGGTGTTGCCGACCCCGCGCTTTTTCGACGGTTCGCCCAGCGCCGTGATGGCGTCGGCGACCGGCCGGCCCTTCATGTTCTTGGCCACGTTTACGCTGGGCGAGAACGACAGCCCGGACGAGAAGATATTGGTCAGCGAGGGCAGCGTGGAACTGCCGCCCGTGGGCATCGGCGCGCAGCCGGCCAAGGCGGCCGTGGCCAGCGACACCGGCAAGGCACGGGCCAGCAACCAGGTCGAACGGAGTCGCGATTTATTCATGCTGAGCCCAAGCTCCCTCAAAGATCCGGCGTGCCGCAACATAATTCAGCGGCCGCAAGATTTTGTCTTGTTTTAGTTTCTGTCAGTAACGATACGTATCGTCGAACCTGGGGGCTGCCGAAGACGGCGGACCACCACTCGCCAGCGCATGGTGCCGAGCCGAGAGGCGGCAATGGTACCGAAAAAATCGTGGCGCATCAGCTTTTGGCCCGTGCGGAATTGGTTACGTAATACCTCGAAACGCTGAAAATCGGAGGGTGGAAGACAAACTGTAACGTGTTACGATCCGCGCGTTCTGCGCCCCGGGGGCGTCCCGGCGATAAGCCTTCGCGGGGGCGCACCGCGCCATAACCACTGGATATTGCACACCCATGATGCTCGCGCGATTGTTCGTCCAATTCCGTTCCACCGCAGCCGCACTGGCTGGCGCCGCTGCGCTGGCCCTGGGCATTGCCGCGGCGCCGTCGGCGCACGCCGACACGCTATACGGCGCGGTGGCTACCGACGAAGCGCACGCCAAGCTGTATTGGGCCATGCCCGAAACTTCCACCAAGGAAGCGCAGGAGGCCGCGCTCGCCAAGTGCAACAAGGCCGGAGGCAAGGGCTGCAAGAGCGTCACCAATTTCTCGGACAGCTGCGTGGCGTTTTCGCGCAATTCGCGCAGCGACTTGTTCTGGGGCAACAGCGTGTCGTCCGAAGTCGCCGCCAAGAAGGCCATCCGCACCTGCACCAACGACAGCGCCGACGGCAAGTGCAAGCTTGCCGTCATGCCTTTGTGCGTAGGCCCCGGCTACAGCGAAGCTGACCTCAAGGCGCCCAACACCGCCACGCCGGCCCAGCTTGAAGCCTTGTCGGCCAAGCTGGACACGCGCGGCTATTGGGGGTCGGTGGCTGAGAAGGATTCCGGTCAGTTGACCTATGCCGATGGCTACCCGAGCGAGAAGGAGGCGGTCGACGCCTTGCTCAAGTGGGAAGATTGCGTGGGCTGCCGCACGGTCCTCACCTATACCGATACCTGCGTGGGCATGGCCTGGGGCAAGGGCAGCAAGGGCCGGGGCACCAGTTTTACAGCGAAGAATCCCGATCCGGTGGCGGCGCGCAATGAAGCGCGCGCCACGTGCGATGCCAAGAGCGGCGGGCTGAGCTGCGTGGCCTTCGTGCGCTGCTCCGGACGGGCTTACATCAGCGGGTACAAGGGCGAGGACGAGAAGGCAAATTGATCGAGGCTTCAGGCCACGATCAGCACGGCGGCCTCGGCCGGCGTCAGTGCACGAGTCAGCTTGACCCAGTCCTCGCGAGCCAGATGGGGCCGCACCGCATCAAGCACGGCGGCGTAGACAGGCGCGGGCGCGGCCGCCTGGATGCCGGCCAGCAGTTCGGCGCGCTCGGCGGGCGTCATGGCCGGAACCATCCAGCGCATGATGCAGAGGTTCTCGGACGGCGGCAGCGATGCCACGATGGAGCCTTCCAGCGCGCGCAGTTCCTCGTCGCTGTAGCAGGACCACAACACTTGGTTGTGCAGCGTTTCCTCTACGTGCATATGGGCAAAGTTCTCGCCCACGAATAGCGCCAATTGCCGGTACAGCCGAAGCGCGGCTTTTGCCTGCATTGCGCCCCGGCCGGCGGCCAGCAGGTCGGAAGCCGCGGCGCGCAAGCGGGAGATCGCGGCGAGATGTTCGACGTGCTCCGCGGCGATGCGTGCGCTGGAGCCGGGGCGGCGTGCTTCCATCGCCGCATGCACAAAATCGTTTTCATGGCCGAGATGGCTGGCGCAGATGTCGGCCAGTTCCTGCACGCGCTCGCATGCCGTCCGCGTTTCGGCGGGATCGTCCACGTCGACGCGGCCCACGGCCTGCAGCGTGTCGAGCATCATGGCGCGCAACGCCTTGTGGATACCAACATAGATGTCCATGCGTGGCTCCATGCCGTCGCGGGACGTAGGGAAATTCTGGGCTTCGGTATTGCAGTTCATGATGCAGACCTTGAAAAGGGAAGTGGCGAGACGTTTGCCGGCGTCCTGGCAATGGCCGGATTCGGTTCGGGAGCCGGGCAAGGAAAGTGTAGGAACGCCGCAGGAATCGAGTTGCTAAGAGTTTGTTAAGCAAGCGCTAAAAAAACGCTAAACGGCATGCGATCCGGATGGAGGCCATGGGCTATGATTTCTGACACCGTCGAGCGTCAATCGCCCAGAGGTTTCCTGCCGTGCCCATACTGCCCGCCGAATGGAGCCTGTGCCTGCCCATGCTGCCCTCGCTGCGGTTGGGGAGCTGCGATCGGGAAGGCAATCCCCATGTCTGCAGGGCCCTGGCCGCCGACGCGCTGCCGGACGGCCGCGTGCTGGTGCTGTTGGCCGAAAATGCCGCGCCCCTGGTTGTGGCCGCCATCCGCGAAACCGCCCAGGTCGCCATGCTGGCCACCTCGCCGCGCACGAATCGCACGCTGCATCTCAAGGGCCGCGACGCCTGCGTCGAAGCCGCCTTGCCCCCCCATGTCCAGCTGCTGGCATTGCGGCGCAACACGCTGACCCAGGAGCTCGCCGAAGTCGACGGTTTTGCCGGAGCGCCTTTCCTGGACTATTGGTACGGCGTAGCGGTGCAGGAATTGGTGGCGCTGCGCTTTACCGTGGCGGGAGCCTGGAACCAGACGCCGGGTCCGCATGCCGGGCAGGCTGTGGAACTGGAGCCCGATTCATGAGCGCATTGAGCTTGCTGGCGGTCCGCCGCGTCCTGGACGGCGGCATTCCGCCCACCTTGTGCAGCGTCTCGGCCGACGGCATCCCCCATGTCAATCTCCTGTCGCATGTGGAGTACGTGGATGGCGGCCACGTGGCGTTGACCTTTCAGTTCTTCAATCACAGCCGGGAGAACATTCTCGCCACCGGGCGCGCCAGCCTCATGGTGGAAGACCCCTGCACCGGGGCAAGTCTGGCTCTGCAGTTGCGCTATCTGCGCACCGAGACTGAAGGCCCGGTGTTCGAGCGCCTGCGCGCCAAACTGGCCGGCATTGCCGCGCATACCGGTATGGAAGACGTGTTCCGCCTGCGCGGCGCCGACATCTACGAAGTGCGGGGCATCCAGGCCATGCACGGCGGCGCATCGCTGCCGACGCTGCAGCCGCGCTGCGATCTGGCGGCGGGCGCGCGGGCCGTGTCGACACGGCTTGCCGAATGCGACGAGCTAAGCCTATTGCCCCAGATCGCCATGGACGGCTTGCGCCGCGAGCTGGCCGTGAACCACGCCATCCTCTGGCTGCTTGATGAGCAGCGCCAGACGCTGTATGCCTTGGCCAGCATGGGTTATGCGCAGCAGGGCGTGGGCGCCGAAGTGCCGCTGGCTGAAGCCGGTCTGGCGGGCGTGGCCGCGCGCGAAGGCGTGGCGCTGCGCATAGGCCATATGGCGCGTATGTACCGGTATGGCCGGACCCTGCATCAGATGGCCAGTGACCTGAGGCCGATCGAAGGGCAGCCCATTGCGCTGCCTGGCTTGGCCACCCCTTGCAGCCAGTTGGCCGTCCCGCTGCGGGCGCGCGGGCGCACCGTGGGCGCGCTGCTCGTCGAAGCCGAGAGCGATCAGTTCTTCGGGTACGACGATGAGGATGCGTTGGCGGTGTTGTGCGCGCAGTTGGCACAGGCGCTGGTAGCGCTGCAAGGGGCCGAGCTGGATGCGGGCACGCCGCCGCCGGACGAAGCGCGGGCCGGTCCGGGGGCGCACCATGGCGCGCCTCTCAGCCTGCGCTACTTCCCGCGCGATGGCACGGTCTTTGTCGACGGACAGTACCTGATCAAGGGTGTGGCCGGAGCGATTCTGTGGAAACTTGCCTGCGACGCCCTGCGCCATGGCCGTTGGGGCTTTTCCACCCGGGAGCTGCGGCTTGCGGGCAGTTCTCTGGGGCTGCCCGATGTGCAGGACAATCTGGGCGTGCGCCTCCTTCTGTTGCAACGCCGCCTGGCGGACTGGGGCGGGCCCTTGCAGATCCGCAAGCTGCGCCGCGGCTGTTATGAGCTGGTGTCGGGCAGGGCGCTGACGCTGGAATCCGCTGGCGAGTCCGCGCCTTGATTTCGGGAACGGGAAAGACTTGTTTCTGGCTGACGAGTACGCGTATTGCGGCCGGGCAGGCAGAGCTACACTGAAATGCCGAGGGCTCCCAACATCAATGGAGTTTTTCATGAAAAAGTCCATACGCCCCTGTACCGCGACGCTACTTTCCCTGTTCTGCCTGTGCGCGGCCGCCCAGACAGTGACGCCGCTCAAAGGCCAGTCGCCCCAAACCACCCAGCAGGACATCAGCGCATGCCAGGCTCTGGCAGGCAGCGGCGCCAGCGCCAGCACGAACGATCCTAAATCCGGCGGCCGGGTCCGTGGCGCCGCCGCGGGCGCGGCAGCGGGTGCGGCGGTAGCTGGCGCGCGCGGCAATCAGCATGAGGAGGTCTACGACCGGATGAGCGACGACGCCAAGCAGCAGTACCGGCAGAACCAGGCGAAAGACGCGGCGGCCGCAGGCATGGTCGTGGGCGGTTCGCGGCAACGCCAGGACCGCCGCCAGGATCGCGCCGAAGCGTCGCAGCAGAATGCGGCTGCGGCCTCCGCGTATAGCAACTGCATGCAGCAGCGGGGGTATCAAGTGGCTCCTTGAGCCGCGCGGCTTGGGTGCTTGATTGATGAGCGGCAAGGGCGCTTTGCATTGAGATTGCGATTGAGAATGTATCTCAGTACAATCCGACCACTTTCAAACGACCCGCGCCGCATGAGCCGCAACCCTTTGCTGGTGTCCAGCACGACGCCCGCATCCGCCGACGACAAGAACGGAAACGCCAGCGCGATCGCCAAAGCCTATTCGCGCTGGCGCTTGCCGATCATGCGCGGCCTGGCCCGCTTCAAGGGCAGCATCGGCAGCGCGGAGGACGCGCTGCACGATGGCGTCGTCAAATGGGTGGCGGCCAATCCTGCGCTGGATTCTTCCGATGAACAGGGTGCGTACCTGCGCAGGACGGTGCTGAACGGCGTAGCGGACGAATTCCGCGAGCGCAAAGCGGGCCGGCGCCTGCAGACAGTGCCATTTGATGAGGCGGAAGAGGGTGGGCAGGCCTTGGTGGCGGACGATGCTTCTTGTCCCATGCACGCAGCGGCGCACCAGCAACGTTTGCAACGGCTGGGCGAGGCATTGAATGAACTTCCCGAACGCCAGCGCGTAGCCTTTGTGCTGAGCCGTTTCGACGGTCTCACACAGGACGAAGTGGCCGTCCGCATGCAGATCTCGCGGCGCATGGTGGTCAAGCATCTGGCGCGGGCGATCGCCTACTGCGAGGTCCGGGTGCACTATGCTACGGTTGCGCAGATGCAGCAATTGCATCGGCCCTGCGCTGGTGACGCCGGCCTGGACAATAACAACAATAGCGACTCTGCCTTGTCATGACCGACTCGTCTTCCTCCGCCTCCCCGGACACGCTCGCCTTGCATGAGGCCGCGGCCGAGTGGCTGGTGCGCCGCCAGGACGCCAGTTGGTCGGCCGCGGATGAGCAGGAACTGCATGCCTGGCTTGCCGCCAATCCGGGGCATCGGCAGGCCTACGCACGGGTGTCGCGGACTTGGCAGGATCTGGCACAGGCGCCCCGGCCCATCCTGGCCTCGGACCGGCTGGCCGCTGTCAGTCGCCCCGGGCCCCTCCTGAGAAACGCTTCGAGACAGGCGCCCGGCCGCCGCGCCGCACAGCCGGGATTCTGGGGCGCATTGCTGGGGCAACCCCTTTTCTCCAAGGCGTTCGCCACCGCCTGTGCCGCGCTGGTCGTGGGCGGCGGCTACGGCTGGTATCGCTGGGACAATACCCCCGGCTATGTGCTGAGCGTGAGCACGGCGCCGGGAGAGGTGCGTCAGCTGGACCTGCCCGACGGCTCCCATGTTGCGTTGAATTTCGGCAGTACGCTGGAAGTCCGCTACTATCCGCGGCGCCGCGAGCTGGTGCTGAACCAGGGCGAAGGGTTCTTCGATGTGGCGCCGGATGCCGGCCGTCCGTTCACCGTGGATGCGCGGCTGAGCCGGATCACCGTGGTGGGCACCGCCTTCAATGTGCGCAATACTCCCGATGACGTCATCGTCAAGGTGGCGCACGGCCGCGTGCGCGTGCAACCCGATCGCGACAGGTCCGCGTCGGAGCTGTCGCTGAATGCCGATCAAGGCGTGGCCGTGGATGCAAGAGATGCGACTTATCAGCCGGTGGCGGCGGCGGCGGACAGCGTGGGCGGATGGCGCAATGGACGCCTGGTGTTCCGACGCACGCCGCTGGGCGAGGTGGCGCAAGAGGTGGCTCAGTATCTGGGCAAGCCGGTGGCCTTGGGTAGCGCGGATCTGAAATCCCTGCCCGTCTCGGGCTTCGCCGCAACCAATGCGCCCGCCGCATTCCTGGAAGCCTTGCCGGATCTGCTGCCGGTGCAGGTCAGGCGTGCGCCTGACGGCGGCTATCTCATCGTGGGCCGCTGAGCGTTCAGGCATCTACCTGAAAATTATTTTTATTTGCGTGCGGGACGCGGGTTCCCAATCTCGTCCCGGAATCCGTTTACTCCCACAAGGCCGGTAGCGGCCAACAACGATGGAGTGGGAATGGGACGGGGATTGTTGAAGGACGCGCTTGCAGGCGGCGCGTTGGTGGCAGGCATGCGGGTGAAGGTCATGCCGGTGATGGTGGCATGCGCATTGGCCGCCCTGGCGTCGCCCGCTGCGGTGCGCGCGCAGCCACAGGCGGAGCAAGTGGATTTCAGCATTCCAGCTCAGCCGCTGGAACACGCCTTGAGGCTGTTTTCGGAGCAGTCCCGGCATCAGGTGCTGTTTGATGAAGCGGTGGTGGCGGGCAAGCATGCCCCGGCACTCAATGGCCGCTATACGCCGCGGGACGCGCTTGATCAATTGCTGGCCGGCACGAACGTGCGTGTGAACAGCGCCAGGCCGAACGTGTATACCTTGACGGTGGTCGGGCAATCCTCGGGCGCTGCGGTGACCCTGCAATCCGTGACGGTGACTGGCAGCGGCGTGGGCAATCCGACCACCGAAGGAACCGGCTCATACACGAGCGACGCCATCACGATCAGCAAGATGACGCAGTCCGTCAGGGAAACGCCGCAATCAGTCAGCGTGCTCACGCGCCAACTGCTCGACGACAAGAACCTGACCACATTGGACGAGGCGCTGGCGCAGACGACCGGCGTGACCAAGACGGCAAGAAACTTCGGCAACCACAAGTTCTCGATACGCGGCTTCACGGTGGACGACAACAACTACCTCGTCGACGGTGTGGCGGGCGTGGTCTATGCCCCGGTGGGCTGGCTGCCCATCGACACCGCTGTATTCGACCGGGTGGAAGTGCTGCGCGGCGCCGCCGGTCTGATGCTGGGCTCGGCGGATCCCAGCGGCGCGATCAACATGGTGCGCAAGCGTCCGCGCGCCGAAGGCCATTTCGAAGGTTCCACGACGGTGGGTTCCTGGGACAACTACCGCATGGAGCTCGACGGTGGCGGCCCGCTCAATGAATCCGGCACGGTGCGCGGCCGCCTGGTAACCGCTTACCAGGACCGCCATTACTTCTACGATGGCACGAAGTCTAAATCGCCTCTGGTCTACGGAGTGATCGACGCCGACATCGGGCGCGACACGACGCTTACCTTCGGCGCACGTCACCAAGCCACGGACACGGACGGCTACTGGCTGTTTGGGCTGCCGCGGTACACCGACGGCGGCGCGCTGGACGTCTCGCGCTCGACTTCGCTGATACAGGACTGGAACCGGCAGAAGGGCCAGGTGAACGAAGTGTTCGCCGAGGCTGAGCACCGCTTCGACAAAGACTGGAAAGCGCGCTTTTCGCTCAACCATACCGAGGTCGACCTGGATCAGCGCGTGGCCATTCCGATCGGCGGCGTGGATCGGGTGACCGGCGTGGGTTCGCGCTTCTACACCATCTATTTCAACAATGCGCGCGTCAAGAGCGACGGCATCGACCTGAACACCACGGGCAGTTTCCAGGCGCTGGGCGGCACGCATCAGATCCTGCTCGGCACTAGCTGGTCGCGCCAACGCGTCAATCAGAAGTCGGCCAGCCTGGACAGCGATACCCCCATCAACGTATACGACCCTGACCATTCCTCCATCCCCGAGCCGACGCGTCCGGCCTGGGACAGCAAGGAAACGTCGCGCCTGGAGCAGACCAGCCTGTATGGCAGCATGCGCCTGCAATTGGCGGACCCGCTGCACCTGCTGCTGGGCGGCAAGTTCAGCTGGCTGAAGTACCGGTCCGACGATGGGTTGACGGGCGCGAGAAGCCGGGACTATGAGCAGAGGCATGAATTCACGCCCTATGCCGGACTGGTCTACGACCTGGACCAGCAATGGTCGGTCTACACCAGCTATGCGGACACCTACCAGCCGCAGAGCACCTATGTCACCTCTTCGGGCAAGCCGCTGGACCCGTCCATCGGCGCCAACTACGAGGCGGGCGTGAAGGGCGAACTCTACGACGGACGCCTGAACGTGTCCGCGGCGGTGTTCGCGGTGAAAAAGACGGGCATTGCGGTGGAGGACATCGCCGCCACCGGAAGCTGCCCGGGATCGCTGGCCTCGCCCAATTGCTATCGCAATGGCGGCACGCTGCGCAGCAAGGGCTTCGAACTGGAAGCCAGCGGTGAACTGTCGCCGGGCTGGCAGGTGATGGCTGGCTACACCTATGTCACCAGCCGCGACGATGAAGGCGAGACCATCAGCGCGGAGACCCCGCGGCATCTGTTCCGCCTGTCCACGACGTATCAGCTGCCTGGCCGCTGGAATGCCTTCAGCGTCGGTGGCGGCGTGTCGGCGCAAAGCGGCTATTCCTACAAAGCCTACGACGACACGTCGGTGCGCATGGGCGCACCCGGTCGCGCGGTGTGGGATTTGCGCGCAGGCTATCGGATCAACAAGCACTGGTCCGCCAGCCTGAACGTGGCGAACGTATTCGACAAAGACTATTACGGCATGGTGAGCCAGATCCGCCGCGGCAACCATTATGGCGAACCGCGCAACGTCATGCTGACCTTGCGGGGCACGTTGTGATCGGCGGCAAAGCGGCGGCTCAGGCTCGCGGCCGCTGGCAGGCACTCGCGTGAAGGGGGGATTCCGCCAGAGCATGTCCTGGCTGCATACCTGGTGCGGCCTGACCTGCGGTTGGTTGCTGTGCGCGATTTTCCTGACGGGCACGCTCAGTGTCTTTCGGGAACCCATCACGCGCTGGATGGAAGCGGGCCCCCCGGAAGACACCGCGTCTGCGGGCGCGCACGCCGGTCAGTGGCTCGCCCGTGCAACGCAGGAACTGTCATCTCGCGCCGCGGCGGCTCCCTCCTGGGAAATCGTCTTGCCCGTCAGACCTGGATGGCCGGCGCAACTGTCCTGGCGCACGGGCGACGGGCCGCCCCAGGAAATCTGGTTGAACGCCCGCACGGGTGCCCTGCAGGCGCCACCACAAATACGCCATACCGAGGGCGGCCGTCATTTCATGTCCTTTCACTACACCTTGCATGGCGGCTTGCCGGGCTATTGGCTGGTGGGCTGGATATCCATGTGCATGTTGGTCGCACTGGTGTGCGGCGTGGTGGTGCACAAGCGCATCTTCAAGGACTTTTTCACCTTCCGTCCCGGCAAGGGGCTGCGCAGCTGGCTGGACGCGCACAACGCGACCGCCGTGCTGACGTTGCCGTTTCTGTTCATGATCGGCTACACCGGGCTGGCGTTTTTCTATACCAGTTATATGCCGTGGCCTTTGCACGCCGCATATGGCGGCGATGCGGGCGCCTATCGGCGTTACCAGGCCGAATTGGCGCCAGTGGCCCCGGACCCTCGCATCGCGGGACCGGGCCGCGGCGGATACCCGGATCTGGGCCCACTGCTGCTGAGAGCTCGCGAACTTACCGGACAGGAAGCAGCGCGGATAACGATCGATCGTCCGGGCGACGCGCGCAGCGTCGTGCTGGTGGCGGGGCGAAAGTCCTTGGCTGCCGGGGCGCCGCAGTTGCTCACCGGGGTCAGCCAGGTCGCTTTCGATGCGGAAAGCGGAGTGGTCGTGCGGCTACTGCCGGCGCATCACGGGCGGTTGGAAGCCAAGCAGGTCCACGAGACCATTGAAGCCTTGCATAAGGCGGACTTCGGCGGGTGGACGATCAAGTGGTTGTACTTGTTCAGCGGCTTGATGGGCACCGCCATGATCGCCACCGGCACGCTGCTCTTCTCCATCAAGCGGCGCAAGAAGAGCGAGTATGAATTCGGCGGTGCCACGGCGCGGGTCTATCGTTGTATCGAGGCCTTGAACGTGACGGCGCTGGCTGGCATTGTGCTGGCAAGCATTGCCTATTTCTATGGCAACAGGCTGATCCCGGTGGCCTGGCCGGAACGCAGCGCCTGGGAGATCCGCGTTTTCTTCGGCGTTTGGGCTGCTACATGGGTCCACGCCATGTGGCGTCCGCCTCGCCGGGCATGGATCGAGCAACTGGCAGCGGCGGCACTGTTGTGCCTGGGATTGCCGATATTGAACTGGGTGACGACGGGCCGGCATGCGTGGGTCTATGCCGCAAGCGGCGACGGTCAGCAAGCGGCAGTAGAGCTCACGGCGTTCGTGTTCGGCATGTTGCTGGCCTATATGGCCTGCACCCTGCGGCGGCACTGGAAGGACGCGCCGGCCGCTGTCGTACAGCCGTTACGCAAGCCACGGGATAGCAGCCTGCCCGTGGCAAGCGATCGATGGGAAGTCGCCAGCCGTGTGTTGGCGGCGGCCGTGGGCGGGTATGCGGTGTCCGCCCTGGCGATGTCGGCGTTGGCGCTGACCTTGCCGGCGGTGGCTGGCGCATCCTCGGCGGTAGGCGTACTGGCCAGCTCGTTGTTGAGCTTTGCCGTGTACACCGCGGTGGCGGTGGGGGTGTTCGCCACCCGTAGCGCGGGGAGGGCGTGGTGGCTGCTTGCCATGGCCTGTGTGGCGTCAGCTGCGGTGCTGCTGTGGTTGGGAACGTGGCGATGAGCTTGTTGGGGATGAGGCGCTGCATCCATCCCCCGCGGCGGTGTGTCGGAACGGGCTGGTCACGAACCGTCTCCTGCTTCGTTCAACCGCTGCTGCATCAACTCCAATAGTGCTCGCACGCGCGCAGTCACCGAGTGCCTGTGGTTGTAAGCCGCCAGCAGTTGCAATGGCGCCGGCCGCAGATCCAGCGGTACTTCCACCAGGCGTCCGGCGGCCAGCTCTTCCTGGCAGGAAAAGGCGGCCAATATCGCGAAGCCTATGCCTTGGCGCGCGCCCGCGCCTGCGAGTTCGCCGCTGTTTACACGGTAGCGGCTGCGGACCGGGACTTTGACGATGTCGCCGGCGGCGTCAATGAATTGCCAGGGTTGGCCATTCAGCGCGCTCAGCGTGGTGATGCAGGGCAGTGATTTGAGTTCGCGCGTATGGCGCGGCGTGCCGGTCCGGGCAAGCAAGCTGGGCGCGGCGACCACGATACTGGGCAGCGTGGCCAGTTCGCGGGTGATGAAAGCGCTGTCGTCCTGTCGCCCGCGATGGAAAATGATGGAGAGGTCGATGTCTTCTTCGCGCAGCGCTTCCAGCCCGCTCATGCGCGTATCGCATTCCAGTTCCACGCCGGGATGCAGGCTGCAGAATTCGGCCAGGATGGGCGCCAGCAATCGGGGCGCTTCGCCGGGCATGCACATTTTCAAGGGACCGCTCAGCTCGCGCTGGACGGCGCCGAGTTCTTCCTCGGTAGCGAGCAGCGCGTCCAGCAAGGGTTTGGCGCGTTCGTACAGGAGCCGGCCCGCCTCGGTCATGCGCAAGTGGCGGGTGCTGCGTTCCAGCAGCCGGACACCTAACCTGCGTTCCAACGAGGCGACGTGCCGGCTGACGTTGGACGCAGGCAGGTCCAGCGCGCGCGCCGCGCCTGCGAAGCTCTGTTCGTCGACGACGGCCGCATAGACGCGCACGGTATTCAGGTCCAGCGCAGCACGCATGATTATCCCATTCAAGATATTAAAGATGTTCATTTTTACACGCTAGTTATCTCAAATGGCGGAATCTAAGATGCCGTTATCGTCCGGCCGTCGTTATCGGCGGCGCGCCCGGGCGGCTTTTTACAGGAGAGGTACTAGGTGGAAATCGGAATACTGGGCGGCGGCATCGCGGGCCTGAGCGTGGCGCTGGCCTTGCGCGAACAGGGGCATATGCCCCGCGTGTACGAACGCCGCGCGGCGCCCGCGACCATGGGCGCCGGCGTAACGCTCTGGCCCAATGCGGGCTTCGTGCTGGACGAACTGGGGTTGTTGCGCGATATCGCGGCGGTGGGCGGACGGCCATCGGCGATGCGACGTCACGACGCCGCGGGCAATCCTTTGGGAGGACTGGATATCGGGCTGTTGGACAGGATGATGGGGTATCCGACCCACACGATACTGCGCCGCGACCTGCAGACGGTCCTGTTGGACCATGCGGCGCGGGCCGGCATTCCGGTCGAATACGGCCATCGCGCGATGGCGATCGATCTGGATGGCGACGGCCGGGCCGTGGCGCGATTCCAGAACGGCGCGCGCATCCGCCCGGACCTGATCATCGGCGCCGATGGCCGCATGGATTCGGTGGCGCGGCGGTTCGTCGCGGGAGACAGCGCGCCTGTCTATCAAGGCTTCGTGAACTGGATAGGCGTGGCCGAGGCAAGCGGGACATTGGTTGACGACATTGCCATCCAGGATTTTTGGGGGGCGGGCGAGCGCTTTGGCGCCGTGGCGGTGCGGCCGGGGTTGGTCTATTGGGCGGCGGCACAGGCGCGGCCTCTATCCGGGGCCACGCCCGCAACAGACCTGCGCAAGGAGATCGAGGCGCGGTTCGGGGCATGGCCTGAGCCTGTCGGCCGCATCATCCGCGCGACGCCGGCGCACGCCATCCATCTGATCGCCGTGCATGACCTGGAGCCATTGAGCACGTGGAGCCGGGCTAATGTGCTGTTGGTGGGCGACGCGGCGCATGCGCCTTTGCCCACGTCGGGGCAGGGGGCGTGCCAGGCTCTGGAAGACGCCTGGCATCTGGCTCGATGCCTGCGCGGCGCGGACCGGGAACTGGACACGGCCTTGTCGCGCTTTGCGGAAGTACGCGGCCCCAAGACTGCGCAATTGATCGAACAGGCGCGGGTGTTTGCGCGAGGCTTGTTCGCGACCGATGCGCAAACCTGCCGTATCCGCGACCAGCGCGCGAAGGCTGGGGACCCCGTGCGTGACGCGCAGGCCTTGGCAGCAGGGTGGGCGCAAGGCCTGCCGATGTCCTTGGCCGCGGACGAGATGGCAACGGCTGGCGCCGGATGCGGCAGCCTGTACCGGCTGTAAACGTATTGTGACGAGTACGAGCTGCCACGGACCTGGGCCCCGCTTGGCGGGCGAGGCTACAGGCCCAGGTTCAGCAGCATCAGGAAGGCGCCAAACAAAATGAAGTGCGTCATGCCTTCGATGGCATTGGTCTGGCCGTCGTTGAGGTTGATTGCCGCCACCAGCAGGGTAGCTAGCATCATCAGCGTCTGGAGGGGCGTCATGGCCATGTCGATGCGTTGCCCGGAGAGCAAGGACATGGCCTCCATGGCTGGCACGGTCAGGATCACCGTGGATAGCGACGCGCCAAGCGCGATGTTGACGACCGACTGCATGCGGTCGGCCAGCGCGGCGCGCAGGGCAGTCAGCATTTCCGGCGCGGCGGAAATGCCAGCCACGATCAGGGCGACCAGGCCGTGGGGCACCTCGATACCGTCGAGGCTGCGATTCAAAGAGTGCGACATCAGCTCTGCCAGCGCGCCCACGGCGATGATGCCGATCGCCATGACAGTTACGGACTGGCGCCTGTTCGGATAGCCGGAGGCGGGCAAGGGCCGGCGGGTTTTCTTGTCCGGATAGCTGTAGCTGAAGAAGTAGCTGTGCGGGCCGGTCTGCATGCGCAGGAATACACCGTACAGGAGCAGCATTGCCGCTATGGTGAAGCTGCTGTAGGCGCGCCAGCTGGGGTCGGGGACGAACTCCGGGAGTATCATGGATACGGTTACCGCGGTCAGGATCATCACGCTGTACGTGCGCGCGGAGTCGTCGTTGTAGGACTGCTCGCCGTGCTTGAAGCCGCCGATGAGGGCCGCCACGCCGAGGATGCCGTTGATGTCCAGCATGACGGCCGAATAAATGCTGTCGCGGACCAATGTGGGCGAGCCAGCCCTGGCGGACACGATAGCCAGCACGATGACTTCGACCAGCACCGCCGAAAGCGTCAGGATCATGCTGCCGTAGGGATCGCCCAGCTTTTGGGCAATGCGCTCGGCATGGCGGGCCACGCTGAGCGAGGCAGCCAGGATGGCCGCGATCAGGACGGCGGTCTCCAGCAGGCTGGCAAGCCGGCCGTGGATGCCGAGGCTGGCGTCGGCCAGATACCCGGCCGCGGCCAGCGCACAGGCCAACAGCAAGAGTTTCTCGGACTGCAGAATGGCTTTCATCTGGACTCCGCCGGCCGGAAAGCTGTCACCCTAGCATGCGCCGTGCCGGTTTGCTGTGGCGGACGCGGGCACGGAACTTGCTGAAGCGGATGTCCCGTTGCAGCAAAGAGACCACCATGTCCAGCACGCGTGTACCGAGGCGACGCCCGGCGCAGAAGCCATCTCCTGCGGCCGATGCTGCAGGCCACGCCAATCCGGTATCTCGCTTCTTCGACCATTTTGCGGCGCATGTGACCAAGTGGGTGGGGTCGCCCATCGCGTTCGGCTTGGCGCTCATTACGGTGCTGATATGGGGCGCATCCGGCCCGGTTTTCGACTATTCCGAAGTCTGGCAGCTGGTTATCAATACCGGCACCACCATCGTGACGTTCCTGATGGTGTTTTTGATCCAGCAAAGCCAGAACAAGGATAGCGAAGCGCTGCACCTGAAGCTGGACGAACTGCTCATTGCGCTGGAAGGCGCGGACGAAGGGCTGGTCGACGCTGAACGTTTGGACGAAGACAAGCTGCTGGCCCTGGCCGCGGCGTGCACGGCGCGCGCCAGGCAGGAACGGCGCCGGCGGCGGGTGCGTAAACGGAGACCGGCATGACAGCAATCAAACCCACGGTGCGCAAAGGCCAATACGCCGGGCCGCTCTCGCGCGAGGATTTCCGGCAGCGCTTCATGCGACGCTTTTACGACCCGGCCTTCCTGGCGGAGCGCGAGGCGCTGGAGCGCCTTGAGGCTATCGCCTGGAACGCCTATGAAGAGGGCCGCAAGGCGCCCGTCACTGTCAAGGCCGGGCCGGGCTATGCCGATCCCGATTACGACTTGTCGGTGGAATGGACAGACACGCGCGACCGCTTGGAACGTGCTGCGGCGAAGCAGCGGGATCCGCACGCCCCGTCGCGCGTCCTGGTGATCGTTGGCGCTTCGCGCAATGATGGCACCTGTCCTGGAGAGGTCTCCAAGAGCTGGCGCCTGGCGGACATCGTGCAGGATGAACTGCAGGCCGGCGCCATACAGACGGACATGCTGGACCTGAGCCGCCTTACCTCGGAGTACGAGTATCGGATCCATCCTTGCAAGGGTTGCGTGTCGACTGCGATGCCCTTGTGCCATTGGCCATGCAGTTGCTACCCGAACCATTCGCTGGGGCAGTCCAATGACGCCATGGCGGGGATCTATGAGCAATGGGTGGCGGCGCACGGCGTGATCCTGGTGGCCCCCACGTACTGGTACCAATCGCCCAGTCCCCTGAAGCTGATGATAGACAGGCTGGTTTGCGCCGATGGCGGCAATCCGGATCCCACGCTGACCGGCGGCAAGGATCCGCTGAAGGCCAAACAAGTCGAATTGGCAGGCTGGCCTTATCCCAAGCATCTGGCCGGCCGCGCCTACGGCTTGGTGGTGCATGGGGATGTGGCTGGCATCGAGGCGCAGCGGCGCGGGCTGGCCGATTGGCTGGACTGGATGGGGCTGGTGGACGCGGGCGCGGCGTCGCGGCTGGACCGTTACATCAGCTACTACCGTCCCTATGCCACCAGCCACGAAGACTTGGACCGGGACCACGCGGTACAGCAGGAAGTGCGCAACGTGGCGCGGGCCATGGTCAATTTCCTGCCTCGTCTGCGCAGCGGCGAGTTCGAGGGAATGGACCAGGGCATCCGCGATCCCAGGCCGAAGTAAACCGCAGTAGCATGAAGGCAGGAAACGACAGGAGGCCCTATGGAACACGCCAGATGGGATTTCCAGCTCGAGCGTCCGATCGAGGACCACGGCAGCTGGAGCATAGGATACGTGCTGGTGCCGCCCGTCGCGGGCGAGCCCGAGCAACGGATCGCCGTCGACGAGCGCTTTGCCTCGGCCCAGGTTGCGATCGACGAGGCGACGCGGCTGGCGCAGATCCACGTCGCGGACCTGAACGGCGATACGGCGTCGTTCGAGAAGCCCACGGATACGGAAGTGCCGTTCGGCAAGAATCCGCGCTTCTGAAGCTGTACCGGTTTGCGGGCATGGCGCTTGCTGATGCCAGGCTGCGGCGGATGTCGCCGCGCTTTCTGACAGGTGCCGCGATGCCCCAGATCCAATTTGAGTTGGCCTTGCAACCGATAGCGATGGCGTCCGCGCCGCCGTTCGGGACTGCGGCCCATCGCCCGCCGCCGCAGAATCCGGACGACGCCAGCGACAGCGCGCAGGGCGACGAGGTGCCCGACGAGGACATCGAGCCTGCCGACACGACGTCCGAGGACAATGCGGCCGAGGGGCCGGCCGACAGGTAGTCGCAATCGATACCCGGACCGCGCGCCTCTGGAGGGCCGGCGCGCAGGGGCGGACACTTGCCCGGGCAAAGGAGTGTTGGGCGGCCGGCAGGCGCCGCCGCGTCTAAAATGGCGCTCCCATCGTTTCAAGGCGCCCGTTGCGCCGCCTGTCCAGGTTCCCTCCATGCAAGAAAACACGCCATCCGCGCAGCCGGCATCCGGTACCTCGCAACGCCAGAGATTCGAGTCGCTCGCGAGCACGCTCGCGGCGCAGCGCGCGCGCCTGAGCCGCTGGCAAGCTGTGCTGCCGGAATATCAAAAGAAATACGAGGACGTGCTGGCGCCGCTGGAGACCGTCGAGCTCGAGCTCAAGGCCAAGCTGGTGGCCTGCTTCGACCACGCCTGCAAGCAGAAGGAGCTGACCAAGGCGGAGCGCGCCCTGGCGTCCGAGATCGCAGCGCAATTGGCGCAAGAGACTCTGGACGCCATCGTGCTGGACGGCACGCCGGCCGAGTGCGACACGGACAGGTTGAAGGCCCTGTATCTCAAGCATGCGGGCTCGGACTACGACGCCGGCGTGGAAGACGGACAGGACGAGGACGATGCCGAAGCGCCGCAGCCCAAACCGGCGGATGCGATATCCGCGCCGGTTGCCGAGGCGCTGGCGGAAATCGACGCCTTGGTGGCTGCCGGTCCGGACCGGCTGGCAGGCGTGGGTGAGGAACGCTACGCGCGATACAACCAGGCGCTGGAAGCGCAACTTGCCATGCTGGCTGGCGACATCGCGGCCGAGGAAGACGGCTTCAAGGCCAAATACCACTTCGACCCCGCGCAATCCATAGACCCTTCCGAGCTGATGGAAGACCTGGATGCGGAGATTGCCGATGCGGAGGAATATATCAGCGAACTTGAATTCGAACTATAGCAGTTCGTGGACATGCAGCAGGTCAAGGCCTGGCTCAAAGCCATGAAGCAGCAACTGGCAGCCACGCGCCGGCGCGAAGGGCGAGGCTGAGGCTCAGGCAGCCGGACGCCGCGCGACCGGCACAACCTTCATCACGGGCGCGGCGGCCTTGCCCGCATCGGCCCGCGGCCGGATCATCATGGGGAAGAAGCGCCACAGATAAAGTGCGAAGGCCAACGCCCACGCGCTTGCCGAGGCATGCAGAAAGCCGAGGGTGGCCGAGGTCGGGAGCAGGGCGGCCAGGCGCAGCAGCGCGGCCAGGATGATCAGCGCATAGCTCAGCACCATGCTGCGGTCGGTCCGGAGCGGCCGGCCCAGGTGGCCCAGCGCGGTGCGCGTCACCATGCCCAGGATCAGCACCGAGAATCCGGCGACGCCGATCACGTGCGCGGGCCAGGCGGGCCGCAGCACATAGCCGGCCAGGTGAGCCGCGCCCGCCAGCAGGCCTATGCCCAGGCCGCCATAACCCGCATAAAGAATCCACAGCAGCGGTACTTTGCGCACTACCCAGGGCTTCCAGGATACCCATTGCGCCAGGGCAATCAGCCCGGTCGCGGCCAGGGCCAGCGCGGCCGCGCGAGGTTCGCCCGCCACCAGGCAGGCGATGGCGACGATGCCTGCGCCCAGTTGCCAGTGGCCGCTGCGGGTATGCGCGGGGATGTCCAGGCCGGCCACCGCCCGCTTGGCGAAGAACGGAATGACGCGACGCGCGATCAGCAGCGTCAGGACCGCCATGCATAGCAGGCCGGCGTTGAAATAGCGCATGAGCGCAACGTAGTCGCCCTGGACAGACGCCCAGAGGTAAAGCGCATTGGCGACGGCCAGCCCCAACAGCAGGAAGGGGATGCCATAGTTGCGCTGGTTGCGCGTGACGGCCACGGCGCGGCCCAGCGCGCAGGCGGCCCAGAGAAAGAACAGCAAGTCCGCGGCGGCGGCCACGACGAACGCCGGTCGCCCGGGCACCAGGTAGCCTGCCCGCGCCACGATCCACACCGCGCACAGGACCGCCAGGGGAGTGCCTCGCAAGGGGTTCTTACCCGTCCAGTTGGCGCCCGCCGTCAGCAAAAACCCGACCGCGATGGTGGCTACAAACCCCCACAGCATTTCGTGCGCATGCCAGGGCATGCCGTTCAACACGCCTGTCAGGCGCGCCGGCGCATGCACCCAGAGCAGCACGGACGCCAGTGCCCAGAAGCAGCCCGCCAGATACAGCGGCCGGAAGCCCATTTCCGTGAAGGCGCTCCATTGAGGCTTCGCGCGGCGAGGGGCCGCGGCCGGTTCTTCGATGCTAAGCAGCGTGCTCATGAGGGTCAGCGCGGCGCCGTTTCGGCTTCGCGTTTAAAGGTGTATTTGAAATGCATATTAATGCGTCCCGCGCTCCGGCGCCAGCGCGACGGCTTGATCCAGCGCAAGCCCGCCCGGCAAGAAAGGGGTGACTAGTCACATCGGCAACGCGCTTCTGGTCGGCTGGCGAATGGCCGCGCTGGTCCGCTATCCCTAGGCTAGCCACATGTCTTCGTGAGTAAAGCGAGAGTAACCATGGCAGCACGTCAACCTTCCGCCGGCGCGCCGATGCGGGTCCTGATTTCAAGCACGTTCGCCTTCACCATCTGTTTCGCCGTGTGGATGATATTCGCGGTGTTGGGCATCCCGATAAAACAGCAGTTGGGCCTGTCCGAAACCCAGTTCGGCCTGTTGGCCGCCATGCCGGTGCTGACGGGGTCGCTGGTGCGGGTGCCGCTGGGCATCTGGACCGACCGATACGGCGGCCGCCCGGTGTTCTTCATCCTGATGCTGCTGGCCGTGGTGCCGATCTGGCTGCTGTCCTATGCCACCGAGTACTGGCAGTTCCTGGTGCTGGCGCTGTTTGTCGGCCTGACGGGCGGTTCGTTCTCGGTAGGCACGCCCTATGTGGCGCGCTGGTTCCCGCGTAACAAGCAAGGCCTGGCGATGGGGGTGTTCGGCGCCGGCAACTCGGGCTCGGCCATCACCAAGTTTGTGGCGCCCGCGCTGATCGCGGCGGCAGGCGGTGCCTGGGTCATCGTGCCCCAGGTCTACGCCGTGGCGCTGTTGGTCACCGCCATCCTGTTCTGGCTGTTCTCGGCCTCCGACCCTTCGCACCGCGTCAAGAGCGGCGCCAGCCTGTCCGCGCAGATGGCCATGCTGAAGGATCCGCGCGTTTGGCGCTATTGCCAGTACTACTCGGTGGTGTTCGGCGGCTACGTGGCACTGGCGCTGTGGATGACCAAGTACTACATCGGCGAATACGGCTTCGACATGAAGCTGGCCGCACTGCTGGCGGCGTGCTTTTCCCTGCCCGGCGGCGTGCTGCGCGCCGTCGGCGGCTGGATCTCGGACCGCTACGGCGCCTACAAGACCACCTGGTGGGTGATGTGGGTGTGCTGGGTGGCGTTCTTCCTGCTGAGCTATCCGCAGACGGAGTTCACCATCGTGACGGCCAATGGTCCGCGCAGCTTCGGCATTGCGCTCGGCCCGGTCACCTTCACCGTGCTGCTGTTCGTGGTCGGCATCGCCATGGCCATCGGCAAGGCCTCGGTCTTCAAGTTCATCTCGGACGAGTTCGGTGAAAACATCGGCGCCGTATCCGGCATCGTCGGCCTGGCCGGCGGGCTGGGCGGGTTCGTGCTGCCGATCATGTTCGGAATCCTGCTGGACCTGACCGGCATCCGCTCCAGCGCCTTCATGCTGCTGTACGGCACCGTCTGCGTCTCCCTCATTTTCATGCACTTCAGTTTCCGGCCGGAAAGCGCGGCCATCGCCCGGCAACAGCCCGCTACTCCGTCCATTACTTCCTGAGAGAATTCCATGTCCACTCAAGTCCTCGCGCGGTGGGAGCCGGATAATCCCGGCTTCTGGAAGCAGACCGGCGCCCGCGTCGCCAATCGCAATCTCTGGATCTCCATTCCGGCGCTGATGCTGGCCTTCAGCATCTGGATGCTGTGGAGCGTGGTGGTGGTCAACCTGGACCGCGCCGGCTTCATGCTGTCCAAGAACCAGATGTTCTGGCTGACGGCGCTGCCCGCGCTGTCGGGTGCCACCCTGCGCATCTTCTATTCCTTCCTGGTGCCGGTGTTCGGCGGACGCAAGTGGACGGCCATTTCCACTGCATCGCTGTTGATTCCCGCATTGGGCATGGGCTTCGCCCTGCGTGATCCGACCACCTCGTTTCCGACCTTGCTGATCCTGGCGCTGCTGTGCGGCCTGGGGGGCGGTAACTTCAGCTCCAGCATGGCCAATATCAGCTTCTTCTTCCCCAAGGAGAAAAAGGGCCTGGCCACGGGTTTGAACGCGGGCATCGGCAACCTGGGCGTGTCGCTCGTGCAGTTTGTGGTGCCCGTGGTGATTTCCATCGGCGTGTTCGGTGTTGCCGGCGGCGATCCGCAGGCCATTACCGTCAACGGCGCGCAGCAAAACCTGTGGCTGCAGAATGCCGGCTTCATCTGGGTAATCCCCATTGCGCTGGCCTCGATCGCCGCCTGGTTCGGCATGAACGACATCGCCGACGCCCGCGCCTCGTTCGCGGACCAGGCCGTCATCTTCAAGCGCAAGCACAACTGGCTGATGTGCTGGCTGTACGTGGGCACCTTCGGTTCCTTCATCGGCTTCTCGGCGGGCTTCGCCATGCTGACCAAGACGCTGTTCCCGCAGGTCGATCCCATGGCCTATGCCTTCCTCGGCCCGCTGGTGGGTTCGTTGACGCGGCCTTTCGGCGGCTGGGTGTCGGACAAGCTGGGCGGAGCAAAGGTCACGCTGTTCACCTTCGCGGCCATGATTGCGGCGGTGCTGGGCGTGGTGATGTTCCTGCCCGTGGCCGGACAGGCGGGCAATTTCAATGGCTTCCTGGCCATGTTCATCGTGCTGTTTGCACTGACCGGCGTGGGCAACGGTTCGACCTTCCGCATGATCCCCGTGATCTTCCTGCGCGAACGCACGCAGGCCGCCGAAGGCCGTGGCGCCGCGGCGCAGAAGCAGGCCCTGGCGGACGCTGCCAAGGAGTCCGCCGCGGTGCTGGGCTTTTCGGGCGCGATCGGCGCATACGGCGGCTTTTTCATCCCGCGCAGCTTCGGCACCTCGCTGGAAATGACCGGCAGCGTGCAGGCAGCCCTGTATTGCTTCATCGGCTTTTACGCCACCTGCATGGTCATCACCTGGTGGTATTACGCCCGCCGCAATGCCCCGGTGCCTTGCTAGAGCGAAACGGACGCGGCCGGAGTGACTAGTCATTCTGCCGCGTCCGGCCTGTGCCACCGGCGAATGGTCCGGCAGGCGGGCCGCGCCCACAATGGATTCAACAGCATTGATCGCAGTACGCGCCGGCGGGACCGGCGCACTTGGAGAATAGAGAATGAGCCATTTTCTGGACCGCTTGAAGTTCATGTCGCGGGTGCAGTCCACCTTCGCGGACGGTCACGGCGAAACGGTCAACGAGGACCGCAAGTGGGAAAACGCCTATCGCGCCCGCTGGCAGCATGACAAGGTGGTGCGCTCGACCCACGGCGTGAACTGCACGGGCTCCTGCTCCTGGAAGGTCTACGTCAAGAACGGCCTGATCACCTGGGAAACCCAGCAGACCGACTACCCGCGCACGCGGCCGGACCTGCCCAACCATGAGCCCCGCGGCTGTCCGCGAGGCGCGTCGTACAGCTGGTACGTGTATTCGGCGCAGCGCGTGAAGTACCCGATGATCCGCGGCCGCCTGATGGAAATGTGGCGCGAAGCCCGCAAGACCATGGACCCGATCGCGGCCTGGGAATGGATCAGCCAGGATCCCGCGCGCGCCAAGCGATACAAGGCGGTGCGCGGCCTGGGCGGCTTCGTGCGTGCCGACTGGGACACGGCGATGGAGATCATTGCTGCCGCCAATGCGTACACCATCAAGAAATTCGGCCCCGACCGCCTCATCGGCTTTTCGCCGATTCCGGCCATGTCCATGGTCAGCTACGCCGCAGGCGCCCGCTACCTGAGCCTGCTGGGAGGCGCCTGCCTGAGCTTTTACGACTGGTACTGCGACCTGCCGCCCGCCAGCCCGCAGATCTGGGGCGAACAGACCGACGTGCCGGAATCGGCCGACTGGTACAACTCGACCTACCTGATGGTGTGGGGCTCCAACGTGCCGCAGACCCGCACGCCTGACGCGCACTTCTACACCGAGGTCCGCTACAAGGGCACCAAGACGGTGGCCGTGTCCAGTGACTTCGGCGAAATGGTCAAGTTCGGCGATATCTGGCTGGCGCCCAAGCAAGGCACCGACGCCGCACTGGCCATGGCCATGGGCCACGTGATCCTGAAGGAATTCCACCTGTCCGGCGCCTCGGACTATTTCCGCGACTACGTGCGGCGCTACACCGACATGCCCATGCTGGTGCTGTTGAAGGAGCGCGACGGCTTCCACGCGCCGGACCACTTCCTGCGCGCCTCGCACCTGGACGGCGCCCTGGGCGAGCAGAACAACCCGGACTGGAAGACGCTGGTGCTGGACGCCAAGAGCGGCGACCTGGTTGCGCCCAACGGCAGCATCGGCTTTCGCTGGGGCGAGGGCGCGGTCAACGGCGGCGAGAAAGTCGGCCGTTGGAACCTGGAGTCCAAGGACGGCGGCAGCGGGCGCGAGATCGAACCCACGCTGAGCCTGCTGGACCAGTCGGATGCCGTGGTCGGCGTCGGCTTCCCGTATTTCGGCAGCGAGCATGGCGAGCTGCAGGTGCGCAATGTGCCGGCGCGCCGCATCCGGTTATCCGATGGCAGCGAGGCGCTTGTCGCCACGGTGTATGACCTGCAGATGGCCAACTACGGCCTGGACCGCGGCCTGGGCGGCGGCAATGTCGCCAGCTCCTACGACGACGACGTGCCTTACACGCCTGCCTGGCAGGAAAAGCACACCGGCGTGCCGCGTGCGCAAGTCATCCAGGTGGCGCGTGAGTTCGCGCAGAACGCCCACGACACCGAAGGCAAGTCCATGGTGATCGTCGGTGCCGGCCTGAACCACTGGTACCACATGGACATGATCTACCGCGGCATCATCAACATGCTGATGATGTGCGGCTGCGTGGGCAAAAGCGGCGGCGGCTGGGCGCACTACGTGGGCCAGGAAAAGCTGCGCCCGCAATTCGGTTGGGCCCCGCTGGCCTTTGCCGCGGACTGGGTCCGCCCGCCGCGCCAGATGAACGGCACCTCGTTCTTCTATGCGCACACCAGCCAGTGGCGCCATGAAAAGCTCAACGTCCAGGAGATCCTCGGCCCCACGGCGGACCGCGGCCGTTATGGCGACCTCAGCATGATCGACCTGAACGCCCGCGCCGAGCGCATGGGCTGGCTGCCGTCGGCGCCGCAATTGCGCACCAATCCGCTGGACGTGGTGGCGCAGGCCGAAAGCCAGGGCAAGGATCCAGTGGCCTACGTGGCCGAACAGCTCAAGTCGGGCGACCTGCGCATGTCCTGCGAAAACCCGGACGACCCTGCCAACTTTCCGCGCAACATGTTCGTGTGGCGCTCCAACATCCTGGGTTCCAGCGGCAAGGGCCATGAGTATTTCCTGAAGTACCTGCTGGGCACGCAGAACGCGGTGTTCGGCGACGAAGCCGACGCGATCAAGCCCACCGAGGTGACCTACCAGGACGATGCGGCCGAAGGCAAGCTGGACCTGCTGACGGTGTTGGACTTCCGCATGAGCACTACCTGCCTGTATGGCGACATCGTGCTGCCCACGGCCACCTGGTACGAAAAGGACGATCTCAACACCTCGGACATGCACCCGTTCATCCATCCGTTGAGCGAGGCGGTGCAGCCGCTGTGGGAAAGCAAGACGGACTGGGAAATCTACAAACTCCTGGCCAGGAAGTTCAGCGATATCGGCGGCCCCTACCTGGGCAAGCGCCGTGACGTGGTGCTGACCCCGCTCATGCACGACACCCCGGGAGAACTGGGCCAGGCTTTCGAGCCCAAGGACTGGAAGCTGGGCGAATGCGACCTGGTGCCCGGCAAGACCGCGCCCAACATGACCGTGGTCGAGCGCGACTACAACGACATCTACCGCAAGTTCACCTCGGTGGGCCCGCTGCTGGACAAGCTGGGCAACGGCGGCAAGGGCATCAACTGGAACACCGAGCACGAGGTGCACGAGCTGGCCGGCATCAACGAGGCCGTGACCGAGCCGGGCGTGAGCCAGGGTCGGCCGAAGCTCGACACCGCCATCGATGCGGCCGAGATGATCCTGACCTTCGCGCCTGAGACCAACGGCCACGTGTCGGTCAAGGCCTGGGAAGCATTGAGCAAGATCACCGGACGCGACCATGCGCACCTGGCCGTCGGCCGCGAACACGACAAGATCCGCTTCCGCGACATCCAGGCGCAGCCGCGCAAGATCATTTCCGCGCCCACCTGGTCGGGCCTGGAAAGCGAGGAGGTCAGCTACAACGCCGGCTATACCAACGTGCACGAGCTGATTCCATGGCGCACGCTGACCGGCCGCCAGCAGTTTTACCAGGACCACCGCTGGATGCTGGACTTCGGCGAAGGCTCCTGCGTGTACAAGCCGGCCATCGACACCAAGACGGTCGCGCCCATGCTGGGCCGCTACTCGAATGGTGAAAAGGAACTGGTGCTGAACTGGCTGACGCCGCACCAGAAGTGGGGCATCCACAGCACGTACTCGGACAACCTGCGCATGCTCACGCTGAGCCGCGGCGGTCCTCACGTGTGGATATCGGAAACCGAAGCCAGGCAGGCCGGGCTGGTCGATAACGACTGGGTTGAAGTCTTCAACGTGAACGGCACGCTGACGGCGCGGGTGGTGGTCAGCCAGCGCGTGCCCGTGGGCATGTGCCTGATGTACCACGCCCAGGAAAAGATCGTGAACGTGCCCGGCGCGGAAACCAGCGGCAAGCGCGGGGGGATCCACAACTCGGTCACGCGCACGGTGCTCAAGCCTACGCACATGATCGGCGGCTACGCCCAGCAGGCCTACGGCTTCAACTACTACGGCACCGTGGGCGCCAACCGCGATGAGTTCGTGGTGCTGCGCAAGATGAAGAAGGTGGACTGGCTGGAAGGTCCGCTGGTCGAAGCAACGCAACAAGAAGAGAAGCAATCATGAGGATACGCGCCCAAATCGGCATGGTGCTGAACCTGGACAAGTGCATCGGCTGCCACACTTGCTCGGTCACCTGCAAGAACGTCTGGACCAGCCGCGACGGCGTCGAGTACGCCTGGTTCAACAACGTGGAAACCAAGCCCGGCATTGGCTATCCCAAGGAATGGGAGAACCAGGAAAAGTGGAAGGGCGGCTGGAAGCGTACCGCCGCCGGCAAGCTGGAGCCGCGCCAGGGCGGCAAGCTGCGCATCCTGGCCAACCTCTTCGCCAACCCGAACCTGCCGCAGATCGACGACTACTACGAACCGTTCACCTTCGACTACGAGCACCTGCAGAAGGCGCCGCTGTCGCAAACACCGCCCACCGCGCGCCCGGTGTCGGTGTTGACGGGCAAGAAGATGGAAAAGATCCATTGGGGCCCGAACTGGGAAGACGACCTGGGCGGCGAATTCAGCGCGCGCAGCCGCGACGCCTTGTTCGAGGGCGTGCAGAAGGAGATGTATTCGACCTTCGAGAACACCTTCATGATGTACCTGCCTCGCCTGTGCGAACACTGCCTGAACCCGGCCTGTGTCGCCAGCTGCCCGTCCGGTTCCATCTACAAGCGCGAAGACGACGGCATCGTGCTGGTCGACCAGGACAAGTGCCGCGGCTGGCGCATGTGCATCTCGGGCTGCCCGTACAAGAAGATCTACTACAACTGGAACAGCGGCAAGGCCGAGAAGTGCACCTTCTGCTACCCGCGTATCGAAGCCGGCCAGCCCACGGTGTGCTCGGAAACCTGCGTGGGCCGCATCCGCTACCTGGGGGTGATGCTGTATGACGCCGACCAGATCGAGCAGGCGGCGTCCACCGCCAGCGAGCAGGACCTGTACCAGTCGCAGCTCGACCTGTTCCTGGATCCGCATTCTCCCGAGGTGATCGCCGCCGCGCGCGAGCAGGGCATCCCGGAATCGTGGCTGGAAGCCGCGCGTAAATCGCCGGTCTACAAGATGGCGGTGGAGTGGCGCGTCGCCTTCCCGCTGCATCCCGAATACCGCACCTTGCCCATGGTCTGGTACATCCCGCCGCTGTCGCCCATACAGACGGCGGCCGAGTCCGGCCAGATGCCCCGGCGCACGGTGGGCAAGAGCGGCATGATCCCCGACGTGTCCAGCCTGCGCATTCCGGTGCGTTACCTGGCCAACTTGCTGACGGCGGGCAAGGAGGCGCCGGTGGTGCACGCGCTGGAGCGCATGCTGGCCATGCGAGCCTACAAGCGCTCCGAGACCGTGCACGGCGAACGCGACACGGCCTTGCTGGACCAGGTGGGCTTGACGGAAGCGACCGTGCAGGACATGTACAAGATCATGGCGATTGCGGACTACGAGGACCGCTTTGTCGTGCCCAGCAGCCACAAGGAAGTGGTCGAGGACAGCTTCAACGAGAAGGGCAGCTGCGGCTTTACCTTCGGCAACGGCTGCTCGGGCGGGGTGTCGGAAGGCACCTTGTTCGGACGCAAGCCCCAGGGCAGCGAGATCTTCATCGAGATGCCGAAATCCCGCAAGAAGGCCGCTTCGGTCTAGGAAAGGAGAAAATCATGAGTCTGTATCGCCTGCTTTCCGCCTTGCTGTGCTACCCCGAACCCGAGCTGCTGGAGGCGCTGGGCGAAATCGAAACCGCCTTGGCCGATTATCCCGACGCAGAGGAAACCTTGCAGCCGCTGGTCGGCTACCTGGCCACCAACGACCTGATCGCGCTGCAGGAGAACTACGTCGCGACCTTCGATCGCAACCGCTCGCATTCGCTGCATCTGTTTGAGCACGTGCACGGCGAAAGCCGCGATCGGGGCCAGGCGATGGTGGACCTGCTGGACACCTACCGCGGGCACGGCTTTGAACCCGCGGTGTCGGAGCTTCCGGACCATGTGCCCCTGTTCCTGGAGTTCCTGGGCGTGATCGACCCGGCACAGGCGCAGGACCTGCTCGATGATGCCATCCACGTCCTGGCCGCCATCGGCGCGCGCCTGGCCAAGGGCGAAAGCCCCTACGCCGGCATCTTTGCGGTGCTGCGCTCGCAGTCCCGCGTGATTCCCCGCGAACAGACCGAGGCGCCCGTGCGCGACATGGACGAGGCGATGGAAACCTTCGGGGCCGGACCGGACGGCGTAGAACCGCTGCTGCGCCCGTTCTCGGGCGATGGCGCACAGGCCGTGCGCTTCTATCCCCGCGCGCCCGCGGCTCATTAACCTTCAGGACGACGCATCATGAACTCCCTGAATCAGTTCTTCTTCGGCATCTATCCCTACATCGCGCTCACCGTCTTCCTGCTGGGAAGCCTGGTGCGCTTCGAACGCGAGCAATACACCTGGAAGTCGGACAGTTCGCAGCTGTTGCATCGCGGGCAATTGCGCCTGGGCAATATCCTGTTCCATATCGGCATCCTCGGCCTGTTCTTCGGGCACCTGGCGGGGCTGCTGACGCCGGTCGTGGTGTGGGACACCCTGGGCGTGTCGCACAGCCTGAAGCAGACTGTGGCCATGGTGGCCGGCGGCGTCATGGGCGGCCTGTGCCTGATCGGCCTGCTCATCCTGATCCATCGCCGCCTGAGCGACCCTCGCATCCGCGCGACCACGCGGCCCGGCGACAAGTTGCTGCTGTTGTGGATCCTCGTGACCCTGTTGCTGGGCCTGTCCACCATCGCGCTGTCGGCCGGCCACATGGATGGCGAGATGATGGTGCGACTGATGACCTGGGCTCAGCACATCGTGACTTTCCAGGGCGATGCGGCCAGCCATATCGCCGACGTGCCGGCGCTGTTCAAGGCGCATCTGTTCATGGGCCTGACGCTCTTCGTGATCTTCCCGTTCACGCGCCTCGTCCATGTATGGAGCGGCTTCGCCTCGCTCGGTTACCTGGGCCGGGCCTGGCAACTGGTGCGCCCGCGCTGATCCCCGTCCCAGGAGCCGACCATGCCTGTCATCGTCAATGGCGTCGAACTGAACGACGCGGATCTCGAACGTGAACTGCCGTTGCATGCCGACGCCGACAATCCCATGCGCGAGGCGATCACCGCCCTGGTGCTGCGCCGAGTGCTGCTGGACGAGGCCGGCCGGCTGGGCCTGGACGCCTCGGACGAGGAGGGCGTCATCGGCGCCTTGCTGGCCCGCGAGGCGCCGGCGCCCGAGGCCGACGAAGCTGCCTGCCGCCGCTTCTACCAGATGCACCCGCAGCGCTTCATGGCGGGCGAACTGGTCGAGGCGGACCACATCCTGTTTCAGGTTACGCCCGGCGTGAACCTGGACATGCTGCGGGCGCACGGCAACGCTGTGCTGGCTGAACTGATGGAGGATCCCTCACGCTTTGCCGAGGTGGCGCGGCAGCAATCGAACTGCCCGTCGGCGGCGGTCGGCGGCAGCCTGGGGCAGTTGGGGCGGGGCGACACCGTGCCGGAATTCGAGCGCGCGGTGTTCGCGCTGCCCGCCGGCGGCCTGTTGCCTCAGCTTTTGGAGACCCGCCATGGCCTGCACATCGTGCGGGTGACGCGGCGCATCGAGGGCCGCATGCAGCCCTATGAGCACGTGGCGGGCCAGATCGCCGCGGCACTGTCCTCCATGAGCCGCGACACCGCGTGGCGTCAGTATGCCAGGCTACTGGTCGAACGCGCCGACATCCAGGGCATAGACCTTCAGGGCGCCGAGCCCGAGCGCGTCTATGGCGGGAGCGCCGCATGATGGACGAGCCGGCTGCGGGACCTCTGGTCGACGGCCACGGCCGTCGCATCGACTATCTGCGGGTGTCGGTCACGGACCGCTGCGATCTGCGTTGCAGCTATTGCCTGCCCAAGGACTTCAAGGGGTTTGAAACCCCCGCCAACTGGTTGCGCCACGAGGAAATGACGCGGCTGGTGCGGCTGTTCGTCGAGCTGGGCGTCAGCAAAGTCCGGCTTACTGGCGGCGAGCCGTTGCTGCGCCGCGGGCTGGCCGGATTGGCCGGGGTGATCGCTGCCATGCCCGGTTTGCGCGATCTGTCGGTGTCCACCAACGGCACGCAACTGGCGCGCCACGCGCGGGAACTGCGCGCCGCAGGGGTGGACCGCCTGAACATCAGCCTGGATACGCTGGACGCCGCCGCGTTTAGCCAGATCACCGGCCGGGATTGCCTGGATTCCGTGCTGGCGGGCCTGGCCGCGGCCCGGGACGCGGGGTTTGCGCCCATCAAGCTCAACAGCGTGGTCCACGCGCAAACGCCCGAAGCCGAGGTGCGCCGGTTGCTGGATTACGCGGTGGAGCAGGGTTTCGTGCTGCGCCTGATCGAGCCCATGCCCATGGGCAGTTGCGGCCGCGGCCATGCGCACACCGATTTGAATGCGATGGGCGCGCGGCTGGCAGCCGGCGCGGGCCTGGTGCCATCGGTGGGCGGAACGGGCGCGGGCCCCGCGCGCTACTGGACCACGGGTCGCGGCATGCCCGTGCTGGGGGTGATCACCCCGATGTCACGCCATTTCTGCGCCGCCTGCAACCGCGTCAGGCTGGGCGTGGACGGTACTCTGTACCTGTGCCTGGGACAGGAAGACCAGGTGCCGCTCGGACGCATGTTGCGCTCGGGCGCCGACGACGCCGCGCTGATCCAGGCGATCCGGGCCGGCATCGCAGCCAAGCCGGAGCGCCACGATTTCGTGGCGCGTCCGGAACGTATCGTGCGCTTCATGGCACAGACGGGAGGCTGACATGCGCGATATCGAACGCCTGGTCGACGGCTTCCAGCGGTTTCAGCAGCAGTACTACGAGGATGCGCCGACGCTCTACCGCAATCTCTGCGAGGGCCAGCACCCCAGCACGCTGCTGGTCGGGTGCTGCGATTCCCGGGTGGACCCGGCTATGCTGCTGGGTTGCGACCCGGGCGACATTTTCACGGTGCGCAATGTGGCCAACCTGGTGCCGCCGGCCAGCACCGACCGGGGCCTGCAGGGCGTGCTGGCCGCGATACAGTTTGCCGTCGAGCAGTTGCAGGTCAGCCGAATCATCGTGTTGGGCCATGCGCAATGCGGCGGCATCCGCGCGCTGATGGACCGGCGTACCCGGGGCGATGGCGAGACCGATTATCTGGAACGCTGGATGGACATCGCCGAACCCGCCCGCAGGCAGGTGCTGCTGCAGATGCCCCAGGCGACGGCCGCCGAACGCCGGCGCGCCTGCGAGCAGGCGTCCATCCTGATTTCGCTGCGCAACCTCGAGGACCTGCCTTTCGTGCGGCGCGCGGTGGACGCGGGTAGCCTGACCCTGCACGGCTGGTATTTCGATCTGGTGGCGGGAGCTTTACTGGCATACTCGGCGCGGGCGGACGCATTCCTGCCCATCGTATGTCCTTCGTTAACGGAGCTTGCATGACCCCAGTTTTCGGCATTGCCGGCCGTTCCGGCAGCGGCAAGACCACTTTGATCGAGGCGATGCTGCCCTTGCTCGCCGCGCGCGGCCTGCGGGTCAGCGTCATCAAGCACAGCCATCACGATTTCCAGATGGAGCCGCCCGGCAAGGACAGCGCGCGCTTCAGGCAGGCGGGCGCGCAGGAGGTGATGGTGGCATCGCCTTTCCGTTACGCCATCGTCCACGAGTTGCGCGGCGCGCCCGAACCCACGCTGCAAGAGCAACTGGCGCGGCTGGCGCCGGCCGACCTGGTGCTGGTCGAAGGCTTCAAGCAGGCCGCGATTCCGCGCATCGAGGTGTATCGGCCGGCGCTGGGCAAGCCGCCGCTGCATGAGGACGACGGCAGCTTCCTCGCGGTGGCCACCGACACGCCGCTCCAGACTGCCTTGCCCTGCCTGCCGGTCAATGAGCCGGCGCGGGTTGCGGACTTCATTTGCCGCACCCTCGGATTTGCCTGACGGCCAGAGGCCGGGCAGGAGCCCCAGCGGCTACACTGGAGCCCGCAGTATTCCTCGAGCACGACCGCGTTGAAAGACATGAAGCCCATCGATACCGCCGCTGAAACCGATGGCCTGCCGTCGCCCTGGCATCGCCTGTCCACGCGTATCGTCATCAGCTCCCTGGTGGCGCTGGTTGTCGTGCTGTCCATGGTCAGCTGGACGCTGTGGCTGTCCTGGCAGCTGGAAGGCGCGGGCGCGGCCATCAACGATACGGGCAGCCTGCGGATGCGGGCAAACCGCGTCGCGGTGGAGCTCATGCGTCCCCAGGCCGGGCGTGAATTCCGCACCAACGAGCAGGTCCTGCTCATGGACGACACGATTGCCCGTTTGGCGCGTGGCAATCCGGCCCGCCCGCTGTTCATTCCCAATGACGAGGCCATCCGCAGGCAATGGCATGACGTGGCGGCCTATTGGTACGACGTCATGAAACCGGCGGCCACGCGTGCGCTGCAGCAACCGGACGCCGCCACCTATCTGGAAACCTTGCCGGAATTTGTTGCCCGCGCGGATACCTTGGTGCGCATGATCGAACAGGACAACGCCGGCAAGACCACCTCGCTGCGCCTGTCCCAGGGCGTGCTGGCCGCCATTGCCAGCGCCGGCACGCTGGCAATGATCTACCTGCTGTATCTCTGGATCATTTCGCCCGTGCTGCGCCTGCGCGACGGCCTGCAGCGCATGGCCGCGCGGGAATTCAGCACGCGGCTGCCCGTTGAGAGCAAGGATGAGTTCGGCGTGCTGGCGCGCGGCTACAACCGCATGGCCGACGAACTGCAGGATCTGTACACGGGCCTGGAGCGGCGCGTCGAGGAAAAGACCGCGCAGCTGGCCGCGCAGAACCGCGACATCGGCGCGCTCTACGATATGGCCGCCTTCCTCAACCAGCCCAACGAGATCGAGGCGCTGTGCGACGGCTTTTTACGGCGCGTGATGCTGCAGTTCGATGCCGAGGGCGGCAGCATTCGCGCCCTCGATCCCAATAACGAGAAGCTCAACCTGATGGTGGCGGTGGGGCTGTCCGACGAATTGGTCGAATCCGAGCATTGCATGCAGGTCAACGATTGCTATTGCGGCGTCGCTACCCGGCAGGCCGGCGTCATCGTCATCCAGGACTTCCGCCAGTCGCCACCCTCGATGGAACTGAATTGCCAGCGCGAGGGGTTCGCCAGCGTGGCGGTGTTTCGCATCGTCACGCGGGACGAGGTGCTGGGTTCGTATTCCTTGCATTTCCGCCAGCAGCGCCGTCTGGCGCCTGCGGAATCCCAGCTGCTGGAAACGTTGGGGCAGCATCTGGGCGTGGCGCTGGACAACCGCCGCCTGAGCGCCCAGGCGCGCCAGCTCGCGGTGGAGCGCGAGCGCGGGCTGGTGGCGCAGGGGCTGCACGACAGCCTGGCCCAGGGCCTGAACTTTCTGAACCTGCAGCTGCAGATGCTGGACGCCGCGGTCAGGCGCGGCGATCAGGCTGAAATCGACGAGATCCTGCCACTGTTGCGCACGGGGGTGGACGAAAGCTACCAGGACGTGCGCGAGCTGCTGACCAACTTCCGTACCAAGCTGTCGCAGGGCGACTTGCAGGCGGCCATCGAAGACACCGTGGCGCGTTTCCGCCGCCAGACCGGTATCGAAACCGAATTGCGGTTCGGACCGGGCGTCGGCGCGCCGCTGCCGCCCGATGAGCAACTACAGGTGCTGTTCATCCTGCAAGAGGCCTTGTCCAATGTGCGCAAGCATTCCGAAGCCAGCCATGTGCGCATCGATGTCGCCAATGATCGCGACTTTACGCTGGTCATCGCGGACGACGGCCAGGGCTACGACCCCGCCGAGGTCGCCGAACGCGGCGAGTCGCACGTCGGCCTGCACATTATGCGGGAGCGCGCCGCGCGCATGCGCGCCGTGATAAAACTTGAATCGCAACCCGGCGCCGGCACGCGCGTCGCGCTGACCTTGCCCGGCAGTGAACGCCAGGCTGCCTGATGATCCCGACCATGCCCATCCGTATTCTCCTTGTAGATGACCACACCCTGTTTCGCTCGGGCGTGCGCCTGTTGCTGCAACGCCAGTCCGATTTCGAGGTAGTGGCCGAAGCGGGCGACGGCGTCGAAGGTCTGAAGCGCGCCAAGGAACTCAAGCCCGACGTGGTTCTGCTGGATCTCAACCTGCCGGGCCTGTCGGGGCTGGAAACCTTGCAGCTCCTCACGCAGGAGCTGCCGTCCTGCGCCGTCATCATCCTGACCGTGTCCGAGGAAGCCGACGAACTGGGACAGGCGCTGCGCGACGGCGCACGTGGCTATCTGGTCAAGAACATCGACGCCGATGCGCTGACCGCTGCGATCCGCCGCGCGGCGGGCGGTGAGCCGGTCATCGCCGAGAGCATGACCGCCAAGCTGGTGGAACAGTTCCGCGGGCAGGCCAGCCTGGCGGCGCAGGCGCCGCAGTCCGTTGGTGGCGCCGAGCGCCATCGGCTGACCGCGCGCGAGACGCAGATCGTGCAGTGGCTTGCGCGGGGCGCGAGCAACAAGGTCATTGCGCGTGAACTGGACGTAAGCGAAAGCACGGTCAAGATCCACGTGCAGAACGTGCTCAAGAAACTGAACCTGACCAGCCGTGTGCAGGTTGCGGTGTATGCGGTGGAGCACGGGCTGTACACGGAAGAATAGGGCGGCGCGCAGCGTTCGGCGTATGCCGTTTGATCTGCGACAAGGCCGGGGGCACGGCGGGCCCATAGACTGGCCGGCATGGAAACTCGAACCTCTCCCCTGGAGCTCGTGGCCCCCGCCGGCAGCCTGGCCGCGCTGAAAGCCGCAATCGATGCCGGCGCGGACACCGTCTACCTCGGGCTCAAGAACGCCACCAACGCCCGCAATTTTGCCGGGCTCAACTTCACCGAAAGCGATATCCGCGCGGGCGTCGACCTGGCGCACAGCCGCGGACGACAGGTGCTGTTCGCCATCAATACCTTCGTGCAGGCGGGCAGGGCGCCGGAGTGGCGCGCTGCCGTGGATGCCGCCTACGGCTTGGGCGCGGATGCTGTCATCATGGCCGACGCGGGGCTCCTGGCTTATGCCAGCGACCGCTATCCCGGGCTGCGCCTGCACCTTTCCGTGCAAGGCTCCGCCACCCACGCCGACGCCATTGAACTCATGAAGGAACAGTTTGGCATCCGCCGCGTGGTATTGCCGCGGGTACTGACGCTGGCGGAGATCGCGCGCATTTGCGCCAATGTCAGCGTTGAGGTGGAAGTCTTCGGTTTCGGCAGCCTGTGCGTCATGGCCGAAGGCCGCTGCCTGCTGTCGTCCTACGCGACAGGCGATTCTCCCAACAACAAGGGCGTCTGTTCGCCCGCGCACGCGGTGCGCTGGTCCGAAGAGAACGGCCGCATGGACGCGCGCCTGAATGGCATTCTGATCGACCGCTACGAGCCGGGCGAGCCGGCCGCCTATCCCACCCTGTGCAAGGGCCGCTTCGAAGTGGACGGGCAGGCCGACCATGCGCTGGAGGAACCCACCAGCCTGAACGCCATCGGTCTTTTGCCCCGCCTGGCGGAGATGGGCGTATCGGCCATCAAGATCGAAGGACGGCAACGCAGCCCGGCCTATGTCACGCAGGTGGTGTCGACTTTGCGCGCCGCATTGGACAGCGCGCACGCGGATGGCACCCGCTTTTCTCCCCGCCCCGAATGGAATGCCATGCTGGCGCGCCATTCCGAAGGTTCCCAAGTCACGCAAGGCGCATTCGAACGGCCATGGAAATGAAAACCAGCGCAAATCAGATATCGGTCGGGCCGCTGCAATACTATTGGCCGCGCCAGCACACGCTGGATTTCTACGCGGCGTTGGCGGACAGCGCCGCCGACATCATCTACCTGGGCGAAACCGTCTGCAGCCGCAGGCATGAGCTGCGCGCCGACGACTGGCTGGAGCTGGCGCGCGACCTGCGCGACGCGGGCAAGGCGGTGGTGCTGTCGGGTCGCACCTTGATCGAGACCGGCGCCGAGGCCAGCGCGCTGAAGAAGCTCTGCGGACAGGACGACTTCATGGTCGAAGCTGGCGAGCTGGGCGCGGTGCGGCATCTGAACGGCCGTGCCTTCGTGGCCGGGCCTCACATCAATGCCTATCACGGCGGCACCCTGGAATGGCTGGCCGAGCGCGGCGCCACGCGCTTTGTCGCGCCGCTGGAAATGGACGGCAGGACATTGGCCGTCTTGATGGCCGAGAGGCCCGCTCGCCTGGAGGCGGAAGTCATGGTCTGGGGCCGCATGGCGCTGGCGTTTTCCGCGCGCTGTTTCACGGCGCGGCATTTCCGGCTGAAGAAGGACGACTGCGGCTTTCGCTGCATTGAACATCCGGATGGGCTGGACATGCGTACGCAGGAATCGAGCGAGTTCCTCGCGATCAACGGCATCCAGGTGCAGTCGGCAGCCTGCCTGGACTTGTTGTCGCAGGCGCCGGCCTTGGCGGCAATGGGCGTGGAGGTGCTGCGAGTCAGTCCGCAATCGGCGGGCACCCTGGAAGCGATCGCCGCGCTGGATGCGATGCGCCGCGGTCTCGCGCCTAGGGACGCGCATCCGCCAGCGGGCATGGTCCGATGCAATGGCTATTTCCACAGCAAGCCCGGAATCGACTTGTTGGAGGCAGCGGCATGAGCCCGGCAATCCAGGTGCCCGGCGTCGTCGCCAAACTGGGCCGGCGTTTGCCCGCAACTTTCGTGTCGCTGCATTTCGCGGCCGGGCTGGAACTGGCGCGTCGGCTGAAATGGCTGACGCCGCCGTCGGAGCTGGAAGGGCGCAGCTTTGCCATCACAGTCGAGGACTTGGGCCTACGCAGCAGTTTCGTCCTGCGGCAAGGCACGTTTCGGCCGGTATGGAGCGGCGCGGCCGCCGACCTGGAACTGGGTGCGAAGCTGGCGGATTTATTGGCCTTGATGCGTTCGGAAACAGACGCCGATACCTTGTTCTTCCAGCGTCGGCTGCGTATCTCGGGCGACACGGAACTGGGGCTGATCGTCAAGAACTGGCTGGACGCGGCGCCGCGTCCAGCCTGGCTGCAAGGCGCGGGCGCGGTGCGTTGACGGCGCGCAATGTCCGTCGGCGCTTGTGGGCATTGCGGGCTTGCTCCACGGGCCGTGCTATACCGGGCGACTTTGCAGCGGGAAGCCTTGCCGCTTTCCCGGGCTTGATCGGACGGAGGTAACAATGCGGGTCATGGTGGTGGGCGCCAGCAAGGGGCTGGGCAGGGCATTCGTGGAGGGGCTGGGCCAGGATGCCTCGCTCATCGTGGGCGTGGCGCGCCGCGCGCCGCCGGACATCACAGTCCCTCCTGGCTGCGAATTGCGCTGGATCGCAGCCGACCTGTCGCGGCCCGAGGCTGCCGTCCAGCAGATCGCCGCGCAGGCGCCGGATGCGCTCGACGCCATTCTCTACAACCTGGGGGTGTGGGAAGAACACGCATTCAGCGAGGACTACGATTTCCTGACGGACTCGCCCGCGGAGATCGCGCGCATGGTGGACATCAACGTCACCGCTACCATCCTGTTGCTCCAGCGCTTGATCCCGCGCGTGCTGGGCGCGCGCAAGCCGCAAGTCATCCTGACTGGCTCTACCTCCGCGTTGGCCGGCAGCGGTCGCCCCGAGGTGACGTTCGGCGCTTCCAAGCATGCGCTGCGAGGCATCGCGGACGCCCTGCGCGAGAGCTTCAGGGAGCGTCGCCTGGCGGTGACTTGCCTGCAATTAGGCTACCTGAACACGCAAGATGGCCTGGACGTGCCGCGCGACGCGGCCAGCCTGCGGGGAGCGGGCGGCCTGATACCGGTGCATGACGTGGTGGCGATGACGCGCGCGCTACTGACTCTGTCCGACGCGTCGTTCGTGCGGGAAATCGTGATGCCGGCGCTGATGGATGAGCGCTTCTGAAGGCGGCCAGGCGCCTGGCGCCAGCAGCGGGTCGCGTCGTCTTCCAATGCAGCCTCAAACGCGGCCGGTCTTGCCTTCCATGGCGCGGGCGACGCGCGACAGGGCCAGGCTGGCCACAAAATACAAGGCGGCCACGGCCAGGTAGATCTCGACGTGGTAGGGCCGCCAATCCGTGCCGGCGACCACGGCCTTAGCCGCGCCGAGCACGTCGAAAACGCCGATGATGCTGACCAAAGACGTGTCCTTGACGGCGCCCACGAACACGCCCAGGGCGGCAGGTGCGGCGATGCGGCGGGCTTGCGGCCAGATCACCGAACCATAGGCCATGGCGGCAGGCATGCCCAGCGCGCGCGCCGCCATCATCTGGCCGGGCGGTATGGCCTGCAGCGCGCCGCGCAGCACCTCCGCCAGGAGGCAGGCGGTGTGTAGCGTCAGCGCGGCCAACGCCATGGCGAATTTGGATGCGCCACCGCCCAGCAGCATGGGCAGCACGAAGGACGCGAACAATAGCTGCGTCACCAGCGGTACCCCACGCACGGCTTCGATCAGGCCGGCCGCAACCCGCGAGGTGGCATAGGTGCCGTTGCGGCGCAACAGTGCAAGCACGAATGCCAGCGGCACGGCGGCCAGCAGGGCGGCGATGGCCAGGATCAATGTGACGAGCAGCCCGCCCCAGCGCTGCGGACCTATGGCGGCCCCGCCCCAAGGCCAGCCGGACAGCGCGCTGACGGCAACGCCCAGCAGAATGGCGAGCAGCACCGCGCAAGCCGTGGCGCGTATGCGGGCTGTAGTCAGCGTCAGCGCTACTCCAGCCAACAGGGCTGCGCAAGCGGCCAGCGCGGGGGCGCGGTCGGCCTGGGCCATGGTGCCGAAGAGCAACAAGGGCAGGTTTTCGCCCACAGCGGCCCAGCACGCGCCAGCCGAGGCTGAGCATGCCACCGGATCGCCACGCCACACCGCGCCGAGCAGCGCCCATTCCAGCAGGCGCCACAGGATCCAGCCCAGGGGGGCTGCCAAGGCGGCCGATAACAGCCACCCGCGCCAGCCACGGCGTTCGTCCGCGGCATTCCACGACGGCCGCTCGCCCAGGCGCGCGCCGTGCGTGTCGCCGGGACCGTGACGTGTGTTGCGCGCGTTCCATGCGGATAATCCGCCACCCAGCGCCAGCGCCAGGCCAAGATAGACCATGACGGCCAGCGCGATGCCTTCGAGCGCAAGGCCCGTCTGCGTGATTGCCGTGTTGATCACCGCCATCAGTTCCTGATAGCCGATCGCGATCGCCAGGGTGCTGTTCTTCACCAGCGCCAGGCACTGGTTGGCATAAGGGGGTAGCGCCACGCGCGCGGCATAAGGGGCGATGACCAGCCGCAACACCTGCCAGGGCTTCAGGCCCAGGGCCTGGCCCGCTTCCACCAGCCCCACCGGAACGGCGCTTACCGCAGCGCGAGCGACGTCGGCGATATAAGCCGCGTGGAAAACGACGAGCCCTATCGTCAGCGCCGCGAATTCGATGCTCGGCTGCCAGCCGCCCTGCAAACCCAGTCCGCGCCTGATCGGTATGTCGATCTGGACCGCGGGCAACAGAATCCACGCCAGCAGCGCAGCGGCCAACACCGCATATCGCGCAGGCTTGCCCCAGCGACGGCCAGCGTACCAGCCTGACGCGAGCGCTGCCGCAGCCACGGCCGCATACGGCAGCCAGCCATGCAGGGCAGGCAGGGCCAAGCCGCGATTGGACAGCAGCACGTGCGGCAGCGGCGACCATGCCTGGCGCATATCGGGCAGGCGCAACAGCAAACCGTACCAGACGAACAACTGCAGCAGCACGGGCGTATTGCGTAGAGGCGCGATGATGGCGGCGGCGCAACGCGCCGCCAACGGATTGCGCGACATGCGCAGCAGGCCCAGGCCAAGCCCCAGGGCCGTGGCCAGCGGGATCGCCAACGCCGCGACAGTCAGAGTGTTGACCAGGCCCGCGGCGATCGACATCCAGTAGGGGTCTTCCGGCGTGACGTCGAGCAGGCTTTCGGAGATCCGGAAGCCGGCAGGCTGGAACAGGAAGCCGAAGCCGCCCTGGATGCCACGTGCGGCCTGCACCGATTCGATGTGCCAAAGCAGAACGGCCGCCATGCCGCCAAGCGCCAGTGTCCAGGCCAGCGTGGATAGCCACCGCGGCCAAGGGCCGGTAGAGGGAAAGTAAAGAGAGTTCGCGGCCATGGTCAGCGGGATGTGCGCAAAAGAAAAACAGGCGGGCCTGCGCCCGCCCTTGGCATTCAGGCGGCCAGAATCATTGGAACGGCGGCGAATACAGCAGTCCGCCCTGGTTCCATTGCGCGTTCAATCCCCGGTCCAGCTTCAGCGGCGTTGCGGCGCCCAGATTGCGATTCCAGACTTCGCCGTAGTTGCCGACGGCCTTGATGGCATTCTTGGCCCAACTTTCGTCCAGGCCGAAACTCTTGCCTATGCCAGGGTCCATGCCCAGCAGGCGGCGCACTTGCGCGTCAGCGCTTTGCGTCTGGCTATCGGCGTTTTGCGCGGTGATGCCGAGTTCCTCGGCCGCTACCAGCGCATTGATGGTCCAGCGCACAATGGCCGTCCAGTTGGCATCGTCCTGCCGCACGAAGGGGCCCAGCGGCGATTTGTTGATGCGTTCTGGCAGGATGACGAAGTCGTCGGGCCGGCCGGCGCGGGCGGCCCGGCTGGCTGCCAGGGTCGACGCATCCGACAGGTAAACGTCGCAGCGTCCCGCGTAAAAGGCCTGCTCCAGTTCCACCAGGTTTTCGATAACGACCGGACGGTAGCTCAGTTTGTGCTTCTTGAAGTAGTCGACCAGGTTCTGCTCGTTGACGGTGCCGGGCTGCACGCAGACCTGCGCGCCATCGAGTTCCGTGGCGCTTTTCACGCCAAGCTTGCGCGGCACCAGAAAGCCCTGGCCGTCATAAAAAACGATGCCCGCGGAGACGATGCCCAGCCCGGCATCGCGGCTGGAAGTGATGGTGGTGTTGCGGTTCAACACGTCGATTTCACCGGACTGGAGCGCGGGAAAGCGTTGCTGCGAACTCAGCGGGACGAAACGCGTCTTCTCCGGGTCGCCTAGCACGGCCGCGGCGAGCGCGCGGCACAGGTCGGCGTCCAGGCCGGTCCAGCGGCCTTGCTTGTCGGCGATGGACAGACCCGCCGATCCTTGGCTCACGCCGCAGACAAGTTCGCCCCGCTTCTTGATGGTATCGACCGTGCCGGCGTGAGCCGCGCCGGCCAGCGCCAGCGCCGCGGCCACGCCCGCAGCCTTGAATCGTTGAGTCAAACGCATGCCATTCCCTTATTCGATGCAGTCCGGAAAGGCAGGAATTCTATGGTTGTGCGGGCGTTCAGCGAGCGACTATATGGTCATATGGATATAAAAACTAAGCCTTACTCAAATGCGCGTCATATACCTAGAATCCCCTTCATACCAAGTTGAAATCACGGAGCGGGTGGCGCATGAGCTGGCAGGACGAATTCAGGCAGTTGTTTCCCATCACGCAAGACAAGGCCTACGCCAACATCGCCTACACCAGCCCGTTGTCGCCCAAGGTGGCCGAGGCGGTCGGCGCCTTTTTCGATGACATCACCCATGCGCGCAGCGACAAGCCTCGGTGGTTGCGCGATGCAGACGTGCTGCGTCAGCGGCTGGCCCGCCTGATCGGGGGCGAAGCCAGGCGCCTGGCCTTCACCAAGAACACGACCGAAGGGCTGAACATCGTCGCCCAGGGCCTGGCCTGGCAGGACGGCGACAACCTGGTCGTGGATGACCAAGAGCATCCCACCAACGCCTTGCCCTGGCTGAACCTGCGCCGTCGCGGCGTGCAGGTGCGCGTGGCGCAGGCGAGCGCGCATCGCTATACCGTGGATGACCTTTGGCGGCATGTGGATGCGCGCACACGTCTGATCGCCGTGTCCTGGGTGCAATATGGCACCGGCCTGCGCACGGACATCGCCGAACTGGGCCGACGTTGCGCCGAGCGTGGCATCTGGCTGGTCGTCGACGGCATTCAGGGCGCAGGACTGTTGCGTGTCGAAGTCGATGCATGGGGCGTGGATGCTTTTGCCTGCGGCGCGCACAAAGGCATGCTCGGACCGTTGGGCGTGGGCTTGCTGCACGTGTCGCCCCGGCTGCTGGAGGCTCTGGATCCGCTGTATATCGGGCCGTCCGGCGTCAACACGCTGGACAAGTCCGGATTGCAATGGCAGGTGGGCATCGCCGATGCGGCCGATGCTCGCAGGCTTGAATCCGGCAACCTGAACTATCCCGGCATCGCGGGCTGGGCGGGCGCGCTGGACCTGATCGAAAGCGCCCGGCCCGAGCGTATCGAACCGTGGGTGCTGGAACTGTCGGAAGCGCTGGCCAAAGGCCTGCGCGGCTCGGGGCTGCAGGTGGTGTCACCGGCCGAGCCCGAGTTTCGCAGTACGACGACAGCGCTGCGCGTGCCGGACCCTGCCGCCGCGCTGGCGCATCTGACACAATCCGGGGTCGTGGCCAGCGTAGTGGAGTATGGTTACGTGCGCTTGTCTGTCGGCGCCTATAACAATCATGCGGACGTGGAACGCATCCTGCGCGCGGCGCGAACGCTTCCCGTCTGAAAAGAATCATTGATAAGCAACCCTCTAGGAGATACTGATGACCGAAGCGAAGAAGCCCCAGTGGCGGCTTGAAACCGTGGCCGTGCATGGCGGCTATCGCCCCGATCCGACCACGCGCGCCGTGGCCGTGCCCATCTACCAGACCGTGGCCTATGCGTTCGACGACACGCAGCACGGCGCCGACCTGTTCGACCTGAAGGTGCCGGGCAACATCTATACCCGCATCATGAACCCGACCACGGACGTACTGGAGCAACGCGTGGCGGCCCTGGAAGGCGGCATTGCGGCGCTGGCGCTGGCCTCGGGCCAGGCGGCGGTCACCTACGCCATTCTGACCATCGCCGAAGCGGGCGACAATATCGTGTCGTCCAGCACGCTGTACGGCGGCACCTACAACCTGTTCGCGCACACGTTGCCGCAATACGGCATCAGCACGCGTTTCGCCAATCCGTCCGACCTGGCGGCTTTCGAGGCGCAGATCGATGACCGCACCAAGGCCATTTTTGCCGAGTCCGTCGGTAATCCGCTGGGCAACATCACCGACATTGCTGCGCTGGCCGAACTTGCGCACCGTCACGGTCTGCCGCTGATCGTCGACAACACCGTGCCGTCGCCTTACCTGCTGCGCCCCATCGAACATGGCGCGGACATCGTGGTGCAGTCGCTGACCAAGTACCTGGGCGGACACGGCACCAGCCTGGGCGGCGCCATCATCGATTCGGGCAAGTTCCCCTGGGCAGAGCACAAGGCACGCTTCAAGCGCCTGAACGAACCGGACGTCAGCTATCACGGCGTGGTCTACACCGAAGCCTTCGGCCCGGCCGCCTACATCGGCCGCGCCCGTGTGGTGCCGCTGCGCAACACCGGCGCGGCGATTTCGCCCTTCAACTCCTTCCAGATCTTGCAAGGCATCGAGACCCTGGCGCTGCGCGTGGACCGCATTGTCGAAAACACCGTGAAGATCGCCAACTACCTGCGCGAGCATCCCAAGGTCGAATGGGTCAACTATGCCGGCTTGCCGGACCATCCCGACCACGCGCTGGCGCAGAAGTACCTGGGAGGCAAGGCGCCGGGCCTGTTCACCTTCGGCGTGAAGGGCGGCCGTGAGGCCGGCGCGCGCTTCCAGGACGCGCTGCAGCTGTTCACGCGCCTGGTCAATATCGGCGACTCCAAGTCCCTGGCTACCCACCCCGCATCCACCACGCACCGCCAGCTCAATCCGGAAGAGCTGCAAAAGGCCGGCGTGCGCGAGGAAACCGTGCGCCTGTCCATCGGCATCGAGCATATCGACGATCTGCTGGCCGATCTGGACCAGGCGCTGGCGCAGGTGTAATCGCCATGACGATGCTTCCGCGCAGAACCTTGTTGAAGCTTGCCGCGGGCCTGCCCGCGCTAGCCGCCGCGGGAGCGGCCGGGGCGGCGGCTCCGGCTGCCCCGGCCGCAAAAGCCAGGAACTATGTCCTGGCCCACGGCTCCTGGCATGGCGGCTGGTGCTGGCGTCCGGTCGCGGACCGCCTGCTGGCGGCCGGCCACCGGGTGTATGCGCCCAGCTACACCGGCATGGGCGACCGCGCCCACCTGCTCAGCAAGAACATCACCATCGATACCTTTGTCGAGGACCTGGTCCAGGTCATCGAGACCGAGGAACTCAGGGACGTGATCCTGGTGGGCCACAGCTTCGGCGGCATCCCCATTACAGGCGTGGCGGACCGGATTCCGGAGCGCCTGGGGCACCTGGTGTATTTCGATGCGATCGTGCTGCAAAGCGGCCAGAACGCGTTTTCGGTCTATCCCAAGGCGGATGCCGACGCGCGGATCGCGGCAGCATCCAAGGCCACCGACGGATTGGCTGTGCCGATTCCCGATCCGCTGCCCGCCGCCTGGGGCTTCGCTGCCGGCAGTGCGGACTACGATTGGGTCAAGCGCCGCCTGACTGCGCATCCGCTGGCTAGCTACACCACGCCGCTGAACCTGAGGCACCCCATCGGCAACGGGGTTGCGCGCACCTACATCCATTGCACGCAGCCCGAGCTGGCGGTGCTGGATGACTCGCGCAAGCTGGTGCAGTCCCAGTCGGGCTGGAACTGGGTCGACATTGCCGCGCCCCACGAAGCCCACATCACGCATCCGGCCTTGCTGGCCGACCTGCTGCTGGGCCTGGGCTGAAGCCTGGGGACGCAGGCCCGGGGCTGATATGGTCGACCGGGCATCGCAGTTTGCGGGCATCATGCGGGATTGCATCGGCCGGTCAGCGCCGGTGCGCCCCTTGATGATCCGCAGGAGACCGCCATGGCCCATTTGTCTGCCCACGCCGAGTTGCCGGCCGATCTGAATGCCTGGCTGCAGCAGCATGCCGAAGCCCTGGACGACGGCAGCCTGGACGCGGCAACGGTGCTGCCGAGGCTGGCTGCCGCCGATATGTTGCGCCATGGCGTGCCGGCTGCGCGTGGCGGCCTGCCCGGCACCGACATCGGCGATGCCATCGAAGCGGTCGCGCGGCTGGCGGAACTATCCGTTGCCGCCGCCTTCGTGGCCTGGAGCCAGCGCGTCTTTATCGAATACCTGTTGCGCAGTCCGAATACGGAGCTGGCCGATGCATGGTTGACGCCGTTGCTGAACGGCGAGCAGGCCGGCGCGACCGCGCTGTCGAATGCGATGAAATTCCTGAGCGGCATCGAGTCGCTGCAGATCGCTGCGCGCGCCGCGGGTGACGAATGGGTGCTGGACGGCCATATGCCCTGGGTCACGAATCTGCGGCCGCAGGGCTTTCTCGTCGCCGCCGCGGTTTCCGCGCCCGATGGCACGCCGGCGGTGGTGGCGCTGCCGGATAGCATTGCGGGACTGACGCGCAGTCCGGACCTGCCCTTGCTGGGCCTGCAGTCGAGCAATACCGCGGCGCTCGACGTACGCGATGTGCGCATCGGCCGGGAGTGGCTGATCCACGCCGATGCGCGGCAGTACCTGCCCCAAGCCAGGCCGGCTTTCGCTGGCATGCAGTGCGGCTTGTCGATCGGCCTGGCGCGAGGCGCCTTGCGCGCTGCGGATCAAGCTGGCCAGGGCCAGCCGGCGCGCGGCATCCTGGGCCAGCCGCTGGAGGCGCTACGCGCGCGGTTGGACGCGTTGACCGCCGGCTTGATCGAAGGCGTGCGCAACGAGAGCTTTGTGGCTGAACCCTGGCGTCTCTTCGAGATCCGCATCGCACTGGCTGAAGCCGCCCAGCAGGCGGTGCAGCTGGAACTGCAGGCCAGCGGTGGCGCGGCCTATCTGCTGCCTGCGGGCGCGGACTTTGGCCGGCGCTGGCGCGAAGCGGCTTTCCTGCCTATCGTCACGCCTAGCCTGGTGCAGTTGAAGACCGAACTGGCCAAGCGTCAGGCTCGGCTGGCGGCCCAGGCGGCGGGCTAAGTCCGGGCGAGCGGCCGGGCTGGATGGCTTATTTTCGCGGGGTCTTGCCGTGGGCCGGGCAAACGACCTCACGCAGCTTGAGCTGCACCGGGTCCTGCGCGATGGGCGCATTACGGATGCCGGGCGGGGGCAGGGAGTCGACGATGGGGCCGGTGGCATTCTCGCCTGCGTGGTGCAGGACCTCGCTTACGCTGTAGGTGCCGGCGGCGCAGTTCATGGTGACCGGCTGGGTCACGGAACGGTAGAGTTGCCCGTTGGCGGCGGAGATCCTGGGTTGGGCATAGAACCAGGCCACGTTCACGCTCATGACGGCCGGGCGTTCCGAGACTACCTTGATCGAGGCGCTGTCGTAGAACACGCCAGGCATGGCTTGCGGGTCCACGGGCAGCCAGTCAGGCGCGCCGGGCAACATGCCGCCGGGGCCGGGATCGCGCGGCACGACGGTCACCGCGCAGGCATTGACGGGGACCGGATCGCCTTCGCGGACCGTGATGGTTTCACACGAGCCGGGCGGCGCGGCCTGCGCGGGATGGGTCCAGGCCGCTGCGGCCAGGGCGATCAAGGATGCGTGCCTTGCGGTCATTGGTGTTTTCCGGTGGTGGCGCTGCGCGCCGTCGCCCGGCTTGTGGCCGAGGTGTGTCCCTGATCATACCGGGCAGGGCGCGCGCCCGCGGCGCGAATATGCCCTAGGGGCAATAGACCCTAAGCCGTCAACACATAATCCGGATAGCGCTTGCAGATCTCGGCCACCTGGCTGAGGGTGCCGGACAGGTGTTCGCGCAGCACCTGCTGGGCGCGCTGCGGGTCCTGGGCGACGATGGCGTCCAGCAGGCGCTGGTGATCGTCGAGTATGCGTTCGGCCTTGCCGGCTTCGGGCAGATGCAGGCGGCGCAGGCGGTCCAAGTGGCCGCTGTAGCGTTGCTCCAGTTCCCATAACCGGGTGACGCCGGCGGCTTCGTGCATGTCGCGGTGGAAGGCCTGGTCGGCGTCGATGAAGCGCTGGTACTGGCCGTGGGCGTGACTGACGCGCTGCAGGTCGATGCTGGCCTGCAGCCGTTGGAACAACGGCGGATCGGGGCGCTGCGCCAGCAGCTGCACGATCTCGAGCTCCAGGGAGCGGCGCAGGAAATGCGCCTCGCGGGCGGCGGCGATGTCGATGCGGCTGACCACCGTGGTGTGCTGCGGATAGATTTCGACCAGCGCCTCTTCGGCCAGCCGCATCAGGGCGTCGCGGATCGGTGTCTGGCTGAGTCCGTAGGCCTCTGCCAGTGTCACGCGTGACAACGGCGCGCCGGGCGCGAGTTCCAGGGACACGATCTGTTCGCGTAGATGTTCGAAGACCTGGGGCGCTGCATGGCGAGAACGGTCCAGTCTGAGCTTTGTGCTGTGCATCGGGGCGGGTGGAGGCTGGGCGCGAGAATCGCGAAAAGCGCAGTGTAGCGGGTTTTTACCTAGCTGACGCACTAATGTATTAGTGTTTAAATGGCCCGGTCGACGTCACGGAACACTGTCTCTTTCCTATGAAACGCTCCTACGAAAGCCTGCGCAGCGCCGCCTGGATGGCCAAGGACGATCTGCGCTCCTTCGGCCACCGTTCCCGCATGATGCAGATGGGCTACGGCCCGGACGATTGGCAGGGCCGCCCGATCATCGCCATCATCAACACCTGGTCGGACCTGAACCCCTGCCATAGCCATTTCAAGCAACGCGTCGAAGACGTGAAGCGAGGCGTGTTCCAGGCAGGCGGCTTTCCGGTGGAGTTGCCCGCGATTTCGGTGTCGGAATCCTTCGTCAAGCCGACCACCATGCTGTACCGCAATTTCCTGGCCATGGAGACCGAGGAATTGCTGCGCAGCCATCCGGTCGACGGCGCCGTGCTCATGGGCGGATGCGACAAGACCACGCCGGGCCTGCTCATGGGCGCGGTCAGCGCCGGACTGCCCTGTGTCTACGTGCCGGCCGGCCCGATGCTGCGGGGTAACTGGAAGGGCAAGATCCTGGGCTCCGGCTCCGATGCCTGGAAGCTCTGGGACGAGCGCCGTGCCGGCAAGATCACGCAGGAGCAATGGACCGAGGTCGAGGGCGGCATTGCGCGCAGCTACGGCACTTGCATGACCATGGGTACGGCCAGCACCATGACCGCCATCGCGGAAGCCATCGGCATGACGCTGCCCGGGGCATCCTCGATCCCGGCGGCGGACGTGAACCATATGCGTATGTCGGCCGAATGCGGCCGGCGCGTGGTGGAGATGGTCTGGGAAGACTTGTCTCCGCAGCGCATCCTGAGCCTGGCGTCCTTCAAGAATGCCATCAATGTGGCCATGGCCATGGGCTGCTCGACCAACGCCATCGTGCACCTGGTTGCGATGTCGCGCCGCGCCGGGTGCGCCGTGAGCCTGGACGACTTCGACGACGCCAGCCGCAAGGTGCCGGTGATCGCCAACATCCGGCCCAGCGGCGACACCTATCTGATGGAAGATTTCTTCTATGCGGGCGGCCTGCCGGCACTGATGTCTCGGCTGCGGGATCATCTCGATATGTCCGCCATGACGGTCACCGGCAGGACGCTGGGCGAGAACATCGCCGGCGCCGAGGTCTACAACGACGACGTGATCCGTCCGCTGGACCGGGCCATATACGACGAAGGCGCACTGGCTGTGTTGCGAGGCAACATAGCTCCCGACGGCTGCGTCATCAAGCCCAGCGCCTGCGCGCCGCAGTACCTGCGCCACACCGGGCCGGCCCTGGTGTTCGACGACTATCCCAGCATGAAGGCGGCCGTGGAAGACGAGAACCTGGACGTCACCCCCGACCACATCATGATTCTGCGCAATGCCGGCCCGCAAGGCGGACCCGGCATGCCCGAATGGGGCATGCTGCCTATCCCGACCAAGCTGGTGAAGCAGGGCGTGCGCGACATGCTGCGCCTGTCGGATGCCCGCATGAGCGGCACCAGCTACGGCGCCTGCATCCTGCACGTGGCGCCTGAAAGCTACATCGGCGGCCCGCTGGCCCTGGTGCGGACGGGCGATCTGATTACGGTGGACGTGCCCGCGCGCAGCATCCATCTGAACGTCAGCGACGAAGAGCTGGCTGCGCGCCGCGCGGCCTGGACGCCGCCGCCCAAACGCTACGAACGCGGCTATGGCTGGATGTATTCCAGGCACATTTTGCAGGCCAACGACGGCTGCGATTTCGATTTCCTGGAAACCAGCTTCGGCGCGCCCGTGCCTGAACCCGAGATCTTCTAGGGCCCATGCCCACAGTCTTCCTATCCCCGGAGCCATCGTGTCCACAATGAATCCCGAAACCCGCGCGCGCCTGGCCGGCGTCAGCACCGCCACCCTGTGCACCGCCTTGTTCAAGCGCGGCCTGCGCAACCAATTCATCCAGGACGTGCGTCCGCTGAACGTCACGCTGCCCAATATGGTCGGCCCGGCCTACACCCTGCGCTATATCCCCGCGCGCGAAGACCTGAACACCATCAAAGTGTTCGAAGACCGGGCGCATCCTCAGCGCGTCGCGGTGGAAACCTGCCCGGAAGGCGCAGTGCTGGTCATGGACAGCCGCAAGGACGCGCGCGCCGCGTCGGCAGGTTCCATCCTGGTCACGCGGCTGATGAAGCGCGGCGTGGCCGGCGTGGTGACGGATGGGGGCTTTCGCGATTCACCCGAAATCGCCGAACTGGGCTACGCCGCCTATCACCAGCGTCCCTCGGCACCGACCAACCTGACCCTGCACCAGGCCCTGGACATCAATGCGCCCATCGGCTGCGGCGACGTGGCCGTGTGGCCCGGCGACATCGTGGTGGGCGACCGCGAGGGCGTGGTGGTGATACCCGCCAATATCGCCGACGAGATCGCCGTCGAGGCCGTGGAAATGACCGCCTTCGAGGATTTCGTGACCAGCGAAGTGCAGCAGGGCGCATCCATACTTGGCCTGTATCCGCCCACCGACCCGGCAACCAAGGAAAAATTCGCGGCCTGGCGCAAGCAACAGGGCCGCTAAGCCTTGCCGCCGGCTGGACCGGCACCCCAACAAGCCAAACAATAGGCAGGAGACAATCATGAATATGCAACGACGCGGTGCGCTGGCCGCGCTGCTGGCGGCCGCCGCGCTGGGCTCGCTGGCATCGCCCGTGCTGGCCGCCGACTGGCCGGCCCAGAAGCCGATTTCCTATGTGGTGCCTTTCACCGTTGGCGGTTCGACCGACGTGGTGGGACGGGTGCTCGCGCAGAAGCTGGGCGACCGCCTGCACCAGAACGTCATTGTCGAGAACAAGCCCGGCGCGGCGGGCGGAATCGGCGCGACCTACGTCGCCAAAGCGCCGCCCGATGGCTACACCCTGTTCGGTGGCACCATCAGCACCCACGCCATCAACGCCAGCCTGTACAAGAACCTAAAGTACGACCCCGTCAAGGATTTCGAGCCGGTCTCGCTGATTGCCTACCTGCCCAACGTGCTGCTGGTGGATCCCAATCTGGGCGTGAATTCCGTGGCCGACCTGATCGCGTTGTTGAAGCGCGACCCCACCAAGCGCACCTTTGCGTCCTCGGGTGCGGGAACTTCCACGCACCTGGCCGGGGAACTCTTCGCCAGCATGATAGGCGTGCCGCTGACGCACGTGCCCTACAAGGGCACGCCGCCCGCCATGGTGGACGTATCCTCCGGCGCGGTGACCTTCATGTTCGATCAGATGACTGCGGCCTTGCCTTTGCTGCAGACCGGCAAACTCAAGCTTCTGGCCGTGACGACCAAGGACCGCATCGCATTGGCGCCCGAGGTGCCGACCATGCAGGAGGCCGGCGTGCCGGGCTTCCAGATGGCATCCTGGCAGGCGGTGTACGCGCCCAAGGGCACGCCCAAGCCCATCCTGGACAAGCTGGCGCGGGAGATCGCGGTGATCGTAAAGGAGCCGGACGTGCAGGAGAAACTGGGCAAGACCATGGGGATGGAACTGGTCGGCAGTACGCCCGAGCAACTGCGCGACCTGATGGCGGCTGAAATTCCGCGTTGGGCTGAAGTCGTGAAGACGTCGGGCGCGACGGTCGAGTAGCCCGCGGGCGATCTCGGGCGTGGCGTTTCGGCGCCGCGCCTGTTGCCGTTCAGGGCTTCAGATTCAGCTTGGGTACCAGCGCCTTGAACGCTTCTTCCTGGCGCGCGACGTCGGCCGCGAACTGCGGCAGGTCCGCATAGGAGGGGGTCAGGTTCTGCTTGCGCATCAACGCCTGGAAATCCTGGGATTGCGCCACCTGGCGGGCTGCCGCCCGCCATTTTTCCACCGCGTCCGCGGGTGTTGCCTTGGGCAGTCCGATGCCGCGCCAGACGCTGAATTGCAGGTCCGCGCCTTTTTCCTTCATGGTGGGTACGGCAGGCAGATTGTCCAGCCGTTTCGGCGCCATGACGGCCAGGGTGCGCAGCTTGCCGGTTTCGACATGCTGCTGCAGCTCGGCATAGGCTACCGTGGTTGCCTGCACGTCGCCCGCCAGCAAGCCCATGATGGCCGGGGCCGACCCCTGATACGGAACGTGCACGAACTTCACGCCGGCTTGCTCGCCCAGCGCCGCGGCCGCCATGTGCGGCACGGTGCCGATGCCTGCGTTGGAGACCGCGATGCGCTCGGGATTCTTCCTGGCGTCGGCGAGGAACTCCTCCACCGTTTTCCAGGGTGCGTCGGCCCGCACCGTGACCGACGACGGATCGTCGGTGAAGCGGGCGATGGGCTGGAAGTCGCCGACCGTGGTCTTGCCTATGCCCATCAGGGGCACCACCAGCATTTCGGGAGTCATCAACACGAGCCGGTAGCCGTCGGGCTGTGCATTGGCGACATAGGCCCAGCCAATCGAACCGCTCGCGCCGGGCTTGTTGATCACCACCGTGGGTTGCGCCAGCAGCGGAGGGCGCACCGCTTCGGCGATGGCGCGGGCGGTGTTGTCGCTGCCGCCGCCGGGCTGGTAGGCGACCACCAGTTCCATCGAGCGGGCAGGGTAGTCCGCGGCATGCGCGGCGGACAGGACGGAAACTGCGGACAGGGCGCTGACGGCCAGCGCGGACAGGCGGATGGGGCGCATGGAGTGGCTCCGGTATCAGTAGCCCAGGGCGGAAAGATCCGCGAGCGTCTGTTTGGTGATGGCAATGGTGCGCTCGCGTTCGGCGCCCGCCAGGTCCAGGCGCGGCGGCTTGACGGTTTCGGCGCTGCCGGTAATCAGGTTTTCGGCCAGCTTGATGTGCTGCACCAGCTTGACCACCGTGTCCAGGTGGAATAGCGGGGTCAGTGCGGCGTAGAGCTTGCGGGCGCGGACGAAGTCGCCCTCGACTGCCAGCTTCAACAGATCCACCGAAGCCTTGGGCACGGCGTTTGCCATGCCGGACACCCAGGCGGTCACGCCCAGCGCCGCGCTTTCGAGGATCAGGTCGTCCACGCCGCAGACCACGGCAAGCCGGTCGCCAAAGCGGGTGATCAGGTCGGTGACGCGGGTGGTGTCGTAGGATTCTTCCTTGATGGCGACGATGGTCGGCTCTTCCAGCAATTCCGCCACCAGGTCGGGCGTCAAGTCCACCCCGTAGCCCCGGGGGTTGTTGTAGAGCAGGATGGGCAAGGCGCTGGCGCGCGCTACGCTGCGATAGAAAGCCACGGTTTCGCGGGCGTCGGATTTGTAGGTCAGGCCCGGGAACACCATCAGGCCGTTTACCCCGATGCGGGCGGCTTCCTGCGCGAAAGCGGCGGCGCGCGCGGTGCCGGTTTCGGCGACGCCCGATATCACCGGCACGCGTCCGCGCACCGTGTCCACGGCGGTGCGCAGGACCTCCAGCTTTTCTTCGGGCGAGAGCTGCGCGTTTTCGCCCACCATGCCCATCATCACGACGCCGCCCACGCCGTTTTCGATCAGGCGTTCCAGCCCGAGGCGGATGGCTTCCAGGTCCAGCGAAAAATCGGGTTTCAGCTTCGTAGTGACGGCGGGAAATACCCCATGCCATTGAATGCTCATGCTGCGGCTCCTGTGGTGTGGTTTGTCCGGCCTGCGGCCGGGGTTAGCTGCGACTATTGGATATTGGATCCAAAAATATGGGACTTAAAAAAACGAGGCACGGGCCTCGGACCGCCGCTGGGCCAGCGGTGGCTTGAACTGGATCATGGATCCAATATACTCACATTAAAAGGGCTGCGGGTGCCGGCTGTCTCTCGGGGTTTTCCTGGGCATGGCGATTCCGGTTCCCGCATGCCCACACCGTTCGGCGGCCGCCGGACGGCACAACCAGGCAGGTCCCATGTCCCAGAATTCGTCGCTTTCCGCTGCAACCCCGCCCCGTCCCCAAGCCGGTTCGCCCGGCCGCCTCGTGCGCAAGACCGCCGTTGAGCTGGTGGTGGATGAACTGCGCGACCGCATCCTGTCTGGCGCCATTCCGCCCGGCTCGGCCTTGCGCCAGGAGTTGTTCGCAGAGGAACTGGGCGTGAGCCGGCTCCCGGTGCGCGAGGCCATACGCCAACTCAGCGCCGAAGGCTTGATCGATATGATTCCCCATCGGGGCGCCTACGTCTCCATGTTGTCGCGTGCCGAGGTGCAGGAGTTCTTCGACATCCGCCTGCGGCTGGAGCCATGGCTGCTGCGCCTGGCGGTGCAGCAGCGCAATGTCCAGGACCTGGAGCTGGCCAGCCAGGTGGTGGCGCAGATGGACACGGCGGAACCGGAGCAGTGGGGCCGCTTGAACTGGCAATTGCACGAGCTGCTGTACCGCTCGGCGCAACGGCCCGCCGCGCTTGCCATGGTGCGCGCGCTGCATGAAAAGTCCGAACGCTACTTTCGCTTTCAGATCGTCAACGCCCCGATCCGCCAACAGGCGCATGACGAACATAGCGCCCTGATCGCCCTCGCGCGGCATGGCCAGGCCGAACAGGCCGAGGTCGCGCTTGAACGGCACATCGCCGAGGCCGCCGACCAGATCCTGGCCATCGTCGACCATCTGCTGGATGCGTCGGCGTTGCAGGAACCCGCGTAGCGTCTACACATCCAGCTCCAGCGTGCCGCAGCCGCGTGACACGCAGACCATCATGCTGCGTCCCGCCGCGCGCTCGTCGTCGCTGAGCACGTAGTCGCGGTGATCGACGTCGCCGGACAGCACGGTAGCCTCGCAACTGCGGCACAGGCCTTCGCGGCATGAGTGCGGCCAGGCGACGCCGGCGGCTTCCAGCACGTCCAGCACGGACTTGTCCGCGGGAACCTCGTAGCTGCCGCCGCTGCGCACGAGCCTGATCTGGAAGGTCTCAGCCGTTTGTGCGGCGGCGTCCGCGCCTGCGGTGAAACGCTCGAAATGGACGCGGTCCGCGGCGATGCCCCGCCGTTCGCATGCGGCAGCCACCGCGTCCATAAGCGGCGCCGGCCCGCAGCAATAGACATGCAGGCCGGGGTCTTGCTGGACTTGAAGGTAGGCGTCCAGGTCGCAACGGGCGCCTTGGCGCTCGCTGTCCACGTGCAGGTCCACGCGCTCGCCATAGGCTGCAAGCTCCGACAGGTAGGCTGCCGCGTCGCGTTCGCGTACGCAGTACAGCAGCCTCCATGGTTCACCGCGTGTTTCGCACGCAAGAATCATGCTGAGGATGGGCGTGATGCCGATGCCTCCGGCGATGAAGACGTGGCCGGTGGCCTGCGCATGCAGCCCGAACAATTGCCGGGGTTCGCTGATGTGCACGCGGTCGCCTTCGCGCAGTTGTTGGTGGATGTAGCGCGAGCCGCCTCGCGATTCCGGAGCCAGGCCTACGCCCAGGCGGTAGACGCTCAGTTCCGCCGGATCGCCGCACAGGGAATACTGCCGGAGTTGGCCATTGCCGAGCGCCACGTCCACGTGCGCTCCGGCCTCGAAGGCGGGCAGCATGGCGCCGTCGGGGCTGCGCAAGTGCACGCCAACGATGCCGCGTGCTTCACGCGCGATACGGCTGACGACGAGTTGCCGCATCTCAGGCCACCGCCTGCGCGGGACGGACATCCACGCCGGTGGCCGCCGCTTCTTGTTCTTCCTCGATGCGGCGCGCCACCACCCAGCGGAATTGGGACAGCGCAGCGTCGATGGATAGCGGCACCATTTTGAAATCCGGCGCCAGCGATAAGGACCGCTGCTGCGCGGTGATGATGTCCCGGTCTTCATCGAAGGCCTCCACCACGCTTTGGTGTATTGACGCCGTAATCTCGGGCCTGTCGATGGAGAAGTTGTGGGGATGCGCGAAGAAATAGTGCGTCGATGTGGCGGTTTCGGGAGTCAGCGCCTGGCAGCCGCGAAACTCGATGGCGCCTTGGCGGTTGCCTTCCTGCGCGCCGTTCCCCGCCGGCGCCATGCCCGAGTCCATCAGCAGGATGCCGGGCAGCGTGAAGTTGTAGATGTTCCAGCGGTCGACCAGGCCTGGCCATTCCCGGACCTTCTTGGCGAAGGCTGGCGCTTCGGTGTTCAGCGTCCAGCGGGTGATGCGCACGCCATCGGGCAGCCTGTCGACCTTGGGAGAAACGGACGCGTAGTCTTCGCTGCCGCCCAGCGTGGTCGGATGCACGAAGGGCAGGTGCGAGAAGTCCAGCAGATTGTCGGCGATCAGCAGATAGTTGACGTCATAGTGGATGTAGCCGTCCTGGCTGCGCCAGTCGGGATGGTCGAGCCATTGCGTATCGGGAATGAGAGCCGGATCGGCGCGTTCCGGATCGCCCATCCAGATCCAGATCCAGCGGTGCTGCTCGACCACCGGGAAGGTCCGGACCCGGGCCTTCGGCGGAATATGTGCTTGCGCCGGCGCGTCGACACAGGCGCCGCTGGGATCGAATTTCAGGCCGTGGTACATGCAGCGCACGCAATCGCCCTCGCGCCGTCCCACGGACAGCGGCGCGCCGCGGTGACAGCAGCGGTCTTCCAACGCGACCAGCCGGCCGCCGCCGTCGCGGTACATCAGCACCGGCACGCCGGTGATGGTGCGGGAGAACAAGCCGTCGGCGCTGACTTCATGGTCCCAGGCGGCGACATACCAGGTGTTTTTGATGAACATGGGTTTGCTCCAGTGTTTACTTGACGTAGCGCCAGGCGCCGTCCTTGATCTGCACCATGACAGCGGCGCGCTCGTCATAGCCGACGTGGTCGGCGGGGGACATGGTGGACACGCCCTGCGAGGTCACGGCGTCGCGGGTGGCTTCCAGCGCATCGCGCAGGCCTGCCCTGAATTCAGGGGTGCCCGGCTTCGCTTGGGGCAACGTGGTCTTCAGCGCCTGTTGCAGCACGATGCCGGCGTCCCAGGCGTTGGCGGCGAACACCGACATGGAATCCTTGCCGTGAGCGGCTTCGTAGCGCTGGGTCAGGTCCATGGCCACCGCGCGGATGGGATTGGATTGATCCAATTGGCTGGCGACCACGACCGGGCCGACGGCAAACAGCGCGCCTTCCGCGTCTTTGCCGGCGATGCGCAGAAATTCGCGGTTGGCGATGCCGTAGGTCTGGTAGATGCGGCCGCCATAGCCGCGCTCGCGCAGCGACTTTTGCGGCAGCGCGCCCGGTGTGCCGGATGCCGCCACGATCACCGCGTCCGGTTTGGCGGCCAACAGTTTCAGGGTCTGCGCCGTGACGCTGGTGTCGGTCTTGACGTAGCGCTCGGTGGCGGTCAGCTTGATGCCGGCGCGCGCAGCCTGCGCGGAGACTTCAGCCAGCCAGCTATCGCCGTAGGCGTCGGCAAAGCCGATGTAACCCAGCGTCTTCACGCCGCTGGCTTTCATGTGCGCGACCGTGCTGGCCACCATCAGGTTCTCGTTCTGCACGACCTTGAACACCCAGTGGCGCTGCGCGTCCATGGGTTCGACCAGTTTGGCTCCGGCCGCCAGGCTCATCAAGGGCACTTTCTTCTCGTGAGCGATGGGCAGCAGGGTCAGCGTGGCGGGCGTGACCGAGGTGCCCAGCACCACGTCCACGTTGTGCTCGTCGACGAGCCTGCGGAAGGCACGGGCGGCTCCCGTGGCGTCGGAGGCGTCATCCAGGACGATGTAGCGGACCGTCTCTCCCGCGACTTCGCGCGGCAACAGGTCTATGGCATTTTTGGCCGGGCCTCCCAGCGATGCGGCAGGGCCGGTCAGGGACAGGATGACGCCGACGCCGACATCGGCCGAGGCGGTGCTACAGGACAGCAGGGCGCACGAAACCAGCACCGCGCCAAGGGGGTGTTGTAGGGCCTTCAAGATGTTGTCTCCTTGTAGAAACGCCGATCTGCGCGGCGTTTGACAACAAGATAGATAGCGGCGGAATATGCGTCAATGTCATGAGCCCGATTCTAGAAATGCACGCTATGCATAACGAGAAACTAGATCTCAACTTATTGGCGGTGTTCGATAGCCTGATGCGGGAGCGCAGTGTGACCCGGGCCGGCGAACAGCTGGGCCTGTCGCAAAGCGCCATGAGCCACGCGGTGAACCGGCTGCGCGTCTTCTTCGATGATCCGCTATTCGTAAAGACCGGGCAGGGCATGCAGCCCACCCCGAAATCCGAGAGCCTGGCGCCGACCATCCTGGCGCTGATGGCAACCATCCGCGGCCAGGTGCTGTCGCAGGCGCAGTTCGATCCGGCCTCGGCCATGCGCATGTTCACCCTGTGCATGACCGACATGGGTGAACTGGTGTTCCTGCCGCCCCTGATCAAGCGCCTGCGAGAATTGGCTCCGCATTGCACCCTGCGCACACGGCAGGTGCCGCTACCGCAGGTAGAGCCCCTGCTGGCTTCCGGCGAGGTGGATCTGGTACTGGGGTCGCTGCGCGCAGCGCCGCAAGGCCTGTTTCAGCAGCAGCTGTTCATGCACCGATTCGTGACGCTGGTCAGCGTGAAGAACAAGGACGTGGGGGACGAGCTGACGCTCGAGCAGTTCCAGCGCATGCCGCAGATTGTGGTGACGCTGGCCGGGCGCTCGTCCGAAGCCTATGACAGCGCGCTTGAAGAGCAGGGCGTCAAGCGCAACATTTTCCTGTCCACGCCACACTTCCTGGTGGTGCCGCTGTTGCTGGACCAGCATCCGGACCTGATCGCCACCGTGCCGCAGGAACTGGGCAACGTGTTCGGGGGCTATGGCCTGGTCAGGGTGCTGGAGCCGCCGCTGCCGCTGCCGTCCTTTGCGCTGCGCCAGCATTGGCACCCGCGCTTTCACCAGGATCCGGCGATCATCTGGCTGCGGGAATTGGTGAAAGACACTTTTGATGGTTATCCCTGGGACCCCGTGCCTGCCGCGCGGCGTGGCGCTTGAAGCGCAGCGCTGGGCTCAGTTGATCTTGATGTTGCGTTCCTTCACCAGCGTTTTCCACTGCGCGGTCTCGTGCGCCAGGTGGTCACGCAGTTCGTCCGGGGTGCCGCCGATGGGCTCGGCGCCGATGGAGTCCAGCGTGGCGCGCACTTTGGTGTCGTTCAGTGCGGCGCGCATCGCAGCGTTCAGCTTGGCGACCACTTCGGGCGGCGTGCCGGCGGGGGCGAAGGCCGCGAACCAGGGCATCAGCTCGTAGCCGGGCAGGCCGCTTTCGGCCACGGTAGGGACATTGGGCAGGGCGGCTGAACGCTTGCTGGTCGTTACCGCCAGCGCGCGCAGCTTGCCGGCTTCGATGTGCGGCTTGGCGGATGTGATGCTGTCGAACATGTAATCGACCTGTCCGCCAAGCAGGTCGGCGACGGCGGGGCCGCTGCCCTTGTAAGGCACGTGCAGCATGTCCACCTGGGCCATGGACAGGAACAGCTCGCCGGCCAGATGGATGGACGTGCCCACGCCGGCCGAGGCGTAGGTGTAATGGTTGGGCTGCGCCTTTGCCTTGGCGATCACATCCTGCACGCTGGTGGCGCCGGTGCGTGCGGGATTGGTGACCAGCACGTTGGGCACGACGGCCAGCAGCGAAATCGGCGCGAAATCCTTGATGGGGTCATAGTTCAGGTCGGTGTACAGCGCCGGATTGACCGCCATGCCGTTGGCGACGATCAGGATCGTGTATCCGTCCGGTTTGGCGCGGGCCACGCTGGCCGCCCCGATGTTGCCGCCGGCGCCCGCGCGGTTCTCCACGATGAATGAGGTATTGAGTTGCTTGCCCATGGATTCGCCCAGGGTGCGGGCGATGCTGTCCATGGCGCCGCCCGGCGGGAAGGGCACGATCCACTTGACCGGGTGGTCCGGGTAGGCGTCGGCCAGCGCCGTGGCCGCGCCGCCCAGCAACGTCAGGCCCACACAGGCCAGGGCGAATCGTTTGAATGCATGGCGCATGCGCATGATGGTCTCCGTAATGCTCGAATTATTGTGCCGCCGCGCGCCGAGAGTCCGGCGACCCATCAAGATGAAATCCTGCGGGGATTCATACTTTTACGATCAGGTTTGTGCGGTGGCTCAGTATGGCTTGCGTTTTCCCTGCGAGTCCAAGACTATATGGGTTCCGATTAATACCTTTCTGGTATGTATAGAGCCATGCGATGCAATTGAGGCAACTGCGTTATTTCCAGGCCGTGGCGGAAGAAGGCAGCTTCACCCGCGCGGCCGCGCGGCTGCACATGGCCCAGCCGCCGCTCAGCCGCCAGATCCGTCTGTTCGAGGAAGAACTCGGCGTGCAGCTGTTCGAGCGCACCACGCGCGCGCTGCGCCTGACGGAAGCGGGCCGCTTCCTGCTGGAGCAGTCGCGCCTGCTGACCGCGCGCCTGGAAGAGGTGCTGGAAGGCACGCGCCGGCTGGGGCAAACCCAGCGGCGCTGGTTCGGCATCGGCTTCGTGCCGTCCTCTCTTTACGGTTTCGTGCCGGAGCTGATCCGGCAGCTGCGCAACGCCGACCCGCAGGTCGAAGTGGGGCTCACGGAAATGACCACCTTGCCGCAGCTGGAGGCGCTCAAGGCCGGGCGCATCGATCTGGGCATAGGCCGCATCCTGTTCGACGATCCCGCCATCGAGCGGCGCGTGCTGATGACCGAAGCGCTGATGGCCGCGGTGCCGCTGGGCCATCCGATAGCGCGGCTGCGGCGGGTATCCGTCGAACGCCTGGCCCGCGAGCCCTTCGTGCTGTATCCGGCGCGGCCGCGGCCGAACTTCTCCGATCATGTGCTTGGGTTGTTCCGCGCGGCCGGCCACGCGCCCCAGGTCGTGCAGGAATCCAATGAACTGCAGACTGCCATCGGCCTCGTCGCGGCCGGGCTGGGCGTAACGGTGGTGCCCGCGTCGGTGCAGCGCCTGCAGCGGCAGGACGTCGCGCATGTGCCGATCGATGCGGACACCTTTGTGTCGCCGGTGATCGTCAGCTATCGCAAAGACGATGCATCGCCGTTCCTGGCGCGGGCATTGATGCTGGCGCAGGCGCTGGCGGATTGACATCGAGGAGCCATATCCATGCCGGATCAGGCAGCGAAATCCCTTTCCCTCAGGCAGCTGGAGCTGCTGCTCGCCCTGGCCTCCGCCGACAGCATCGCGGGCGCCGGCGCGCGGCTGGGGATGACGCCCTCGGCCACCAGCCACGCATTGCGCACGCTAGAGGCCACGCTGGGGGCGCCTCTGCTCGACCGCAATGCATCGGGCGTGCACTTTACCTATGCCGGGCAGCAGATCCTGCCGCACGTCAGGGACGTATTTGCCTCGTTGCAGATCGTGCGGGCAACGGCCAGCGCCAGCGCTGGGCTGCGTTCGGGCTTGCTGAACCTGGGTTCGCTGGGGGCCAGTTCCTCGTTGAACATACTGCCCCAGCTGCTGGAGATGTTCAAAGCCCGCTATCCGGGCGTCGATGTCTTCGTGACTGAAAAGCCGGATACTGAATTGGAGCGCGCGCTGATCGAACGCCGCATCGAGATCGGCGTGGTGGCCTTGCCCAAACCCGATTTCGACACCCTGGCGCTGGTGACGGACGAACTGATGGCAGTGCTACCGGCGGGCCATCCGCTGGCCGAGCGCAAGACCATCGCCGTGAAAGACCTCATCGACTATCCCCTCATCATGACGCGCGCCGGCTCGCAGCCGGTGATCACGCGGATGTTCGAACGCGCCGGCGCCAAGCCGCATATTGCGCACGACCTTTCGCAGATCATGTCCATTCTGGAGTTCGTCCGGCGCGGCCAGGGGATTTCCGTATTGGCATCGCTAGTGCTGCCGCAGGTGTACGACGGGCTGGTCTACCGGAAAATCAGTCCGGCTTCAAAACGCAGGCTGGGGCTGGCTTGCCTCAATGAACGCAAGCTGTCGCCAGCGGCACATGCCTTTTGGGCCATGGTCCGGGAGGCCGCGCCCAAACTGAAATTCCCCGTCAAGTAGGGCCGCGCGGCCCGCCTTCATATTGAAAAAAAACTCAATTGAAGGTGAAGATTGCGAAATCTAGACTGCATCGATCGACTCTGATGGAGAAGACGTATGCAGGCAGTGCAAGCTTCCGCGCTCAGTGGCGTGCGGGTCCTGGATCTCTCGCGCATCCTGGCGGGTCCGAGCGCGACGCAGCTGCTGGGCGACCTGGGCGCGGATGTGGTCAAGGTGGAAAAGCCGGGTGAGGGCGATGACACGCGGAAATGGGGGCCGCCTTACATCAAGGACAACGAAGGGCGGCCGACAGGGGAAAGCGCCTACTACCTGAGCGCCAATCGCAACAAGCGATCCATCGCGCTTGATATCGCCACCGACGCGGGACGCGAGGCGCTGCACCAGCTGCTAAGCCAGGCCGACGTCCTGGTCGAGAACTACAAGGTGGGCGGCCTTGCCCAGTACGGCCTGGACTACGCGCAACTCAAGCACCGGTATCCGCGCCTGGTCTATTGCTCCATTACCGGCTTCGGCCAGACCGGCCCGTATGCGAAGCGCGCGGGGTATGACTTCCTGATCCAGGGCATGGGCGGGATCATGAGCCTGACCGGCGAGCCCGAGGGTACGCCCATGAAAGTGGGGGTAGGCATTGCCGACGTCATGACCGGCATGTATGCCGCCGTCGGCATCCTGGCGGCGCTGCGCCACCGGGACCTGACCGGCATGGGGCAGCACATCGACATTTCGTTGCTGGACAGCCAGATCGCCTGGCTGGTGAACGCAGGGACCAACTATCTGGCCGCGCAGGAGCCGCCCGTGCGTCTGGGCAATGGCCATCCCAACATCGTGCCCTACCAAGTGTTCGACGCCGCCGACGGTCCCATGATTCTTGCCGTGGGCAACGACGCCCAATTCCGGCGCTTTTGCGAAGTCGCGGGCCTGGACGGCCTGGCGCAGGATGAGCGCTACGCCTGCAATGCCGCACGTGTCGCCCATCGCGACGAACTCTGCGGGCGGATACAGGAAGCCCTGGGCCAGCGTCACAGAAGGACATGGCTGGAGCAGCTGGAAGCCGTGGGCGTGCCTTGCGGCCCGGTCAACGATCTGCGCGACGTATTCAATGACCCGCACGTCCAGGCGCGTGGCGCGCACTTGCGGATGCCCTGCGCCTGGGCCCAGGGTGGCGAGGTGAACCTGCTGGCCAATCCGCTGAAGCTGTCCGCCACACCCGTCACTTACCGCATGCCGCCGCCCCGCCTGGACGAGCATGCGCAGCAGATCCTGGCCGATTGGGCCGGGTCGCATTGAAGACCTTAGACAACACCGCCCCGCACGAGGGCGGATTCACCAGGAGAGAGGCATGGATAGGAGACAGCTTTTAATGCTTGCGGCGTTGACGCCGCTGAGCCCGGCGTTCGCCCAGACCAGGTATCCGTCGCAGAGCATCAGATTGATTGCGCCCTATGCGCCGGGTGGCACCGTGGACATCCTGTCGCGGCAACTGGCCGAGCCCATGCGCGCCAGCCTGGCCCAATCGGTCATCGTGGAAAACCGCGGCGGAGCGGGAGGCACCCTGGGCGCGGACGCGGTGGCCAAGGCGCGCCCGGACGGCTACGCGGTCCTGTTCGGGGCGGTGCACCACGCTATCGCGCAGTCCGTCTATCCGAAGCTGGGATACGACATCCGGGACATGACCGCAGTGGGCTTCCTGGGCCGCGTCAACCATGCGCTGATCGTCAACAAGGACTTGCCTGCGGGCAACGTGCAGGAGCTGGTGGCTTTGTTGAAGGCCAATCCTGACAAGTACAGCTATGCCACGCCCGGAGCCGGCACCATGCAGCACCTGATGGCCGAGTACTTCAAGAACGTCACCGGCACCCAGATGACGCACGTGCCTTATCGCGGGTCGGCGCCGGCGATCGTGGACATCATCGCCGGCAACGTCCACATGATGTTCGAGACCATGCCGTCGGCCATCCAGCACATCCGGGCGGGCAGCGTGCGCGCGATCGCCGTGACGTCCAAGGTGCGTTCGCCCAGCCTGCCCGAGGTGCCGACCGCCGCGGAGAGCGGAGCAGCCAACTACGACGCGACCAGCTGGTATGGCATTTATGCGCCTCCCGCCACGCCTGCGGAAGTGGTGCGCGTGCTGAACGCTGCGGTCAACGACGCGTTTGCGGACCCGCGTTTCGTGGAAAGGTGGATCGCGCTGGGCGCCGATGCGGGTGGCGGAACGCCAGAGGAACTGGCCGCGCTGACGCGCAGTGAAGTCTCGCGCTGGGCCGAGGTAGCACGGCGCGCGGACATCAAGGTGGGTTGACGCCGGCAGGCCTGATGGCCGAGCCGGAGGCTTGTACGTAGCAAGGATGAACGATGACTGAACTTTCCCAAGAACAAGCGGCGCTGCAGCAACGGGCGCGCGAGCTGGCGCAGGCCACATTCAAACCGACGGCCGCGGCCACCGACCTGTCCGAACAGTATCCCTGGGACAACGTCCGCCTGCTGCAGGAGGGCGGTTTCATGGGCATGACGATTCCGCGCGAGTACGGCGGACGCGGGTTGGGGTATCTCGACACCGTGCTGGTAGTGGAAGAAATGGCCAAGGCCTGCGCCACCATGGGGCGCATTACGGTCGAAGCCAATATGGGCGCCATCGGGGCCATCATGCAATACGGCACCCATGAACAGAAGACGCTTGCCGCCCAGTGCGTGCTCGCGGGCGACAAACCCGCCATCTGCATTTCGGAGCCCCAGGCCGGCAGCGCGGCCAGCGAGATGGGCACCCGGGCGGTTCGCCACGGCGATGACTACATCATCAATGGCGAGAAGTACTGGATCACTGGGGGAGGCGTCTCGCGCCTGCACCTGATCTTTGCGCGCGTTTTCGACGAAGACGTGGATCTGGGCATCGGCGCCTTCATCCACGTGCGCGAGCCGGGCGCCACGGATGATGGCCTGGAAATCGCCAAGCGCTCTTATGCCATGGGCGTGCGGGGCATTCCCGAGACCTATCTCAGGTTCCACGACCTGAAGGTGCACAAGTCCATGCTGGTGGTGCCGCCGGAAGGATTGAAGCGTGGTTTTGCCGGCCTGATGCAGGCTTACAACGCCCAGCGCGTCGGCGCGGGCACCGTGGCGCTGGGCATCGCGCAGGGCGCCTTCGAGGAGGCGGTGGACTATGTCAAGCAACGCCAGCAGTTCGGCCGGCCCATCGCCGAGTTCCAAGGCCTGCAGTGGATGGTTGCCGACATGGCCATCCAGCTGAACGCCGCGAGGCACATGCTGCATGCCGCCGCGCGCAGCGGCACGCCACGGACCTTTGGCTTTCCGGACCTGTCGCTGGCCGCGCAAGCCAAGATCTTTGCGGCCGAGACGGCGCAGCGCGTGACCAACGACGCCCTGCAAATGCATGGCTCGTCCGGCTACGGGCGCGACTTGCCGATGGAGCGCCATGTCCGCGATGCGCGCATGTTCACCATCGCGGGAGGCACGGCCCAGATCCTGCGCACGCAGGTGGCCTCGGCGGTGCTGGGGATGAAGCTGCCGCAGACGCGCGACGGTTATCTGCGGGGGCGGTGAGGATAGGGGGGCGCGGCGCAGGGTGGGGCGCCCCGTTCACGCCACGATCTCCTGGGCGACCCATGTGGACGTGAAGCACTCGTCGTGCCTGTCGGTCTGCACGGGCCTCAGGCCGATCTTGCATGCAGAATATTCCGCTACTTTTGTGTATAGCCGTGATAATCTAGTTCGCGAATTTATCGCTGCGTTGACGATTGGGACGTTCAAGTTGCTTATCAATTTATTGTTAAGGAACCCGCATGGCGCTCAAGGCGGTTTGCTCGATATTCGTTGCAGTCTTGCTAGTTTCGGGTTGGGGCTCTGCCCCTGCTCAACAATCCTCCCGCTACGGCCAACCCTCGCAAATCCCATTGCGTGAAGGGTATCTTTCCCAGGCCGATTTCTCACTGCTCAAAAGCGAGTTGCTCTACCAACGGCGTACTTCGACCCAAGCCGGAAGCCCGGCGACGTCGAGAAGCTGAAGCAGGCTGTTCCAGTCAAACCGGGATGAAACGATGAAACGCACCTATTTGGCAGCTTTGGGCCTGAGCTTTGCCATGGGCTTGCCCGCACTGGCTGCGGAACCGTCCGCCCCGCCGTCTTATTCATTCAATAAGGGCTTTCCAACCGCTAAGGCCAGTCAGCTCGCTCGCGACGACGCCACTTTTCAGCGCGCAATCGTTGCCTACCGGTTCTGGTATCCCACGGTATCGATGGAGGGCATATTCAATGGCAATCGGTCCGTGGGTATCGAGGATGGCAAGCAGTGGGGCATCGCTGCAACCGGACCACGGCAGGTCGGCTTTACGCTTAATTCCGACACACCCTACGGTTCCGGGGTGTTGGATTTGAAAGATGGCCCGATGGTGATCGAGCTGCCGCCAGGCCCATTTATCGGCCTGGTGGATGACCACAACCAAGGGTGGGTGCTGGATATGGGCCTGCCGGGCCCGGATGCAGGTAAGGGCGGCAAGCATTTGGTCCTGCCTCCCGGGTACACGGAAAAGATTCCGGAGGGCTACCACGTCGGCCACTCCAAATCCTTCAAGAATCTGGTCGCCGTACGGGCGCTACCCGCCGAAGGCGATCTGCAGAAAGCACTGGAGGGCCTGCGCGCGATCAAGATCTATCCTTTGGCCGACGCCGACAAACCCCAACCGCTTACCGCGGTGGATACTTCCAAGAAGGCGATGGACAGCACTTCCTTGCGCTGGGAAGACAACTTCCAGTTCTGGGAACGGCTCCATGCCATCATCCAGACCGAAGCCTTGGTGCCTGAGTTTCTGCCCATGTATGGCCTGTTGGCGGAGCTGGGTATTGAAAAGGGGAAACCGTTGCAACCCGATGCGCGCACCAAAGGCATCCTGTCGCGCGCCGCGCGCGATGGCCGCGATCAGATGCTGGTAAGCGCCTTCGCCAGCACGAGACCGGACCGAAAGAACTGGCCGGATCGACAATGGGAATGGGCGGGTCTGGTGCCTTCCAATGCGCAGTTCGACACGCCTGGGGGTATCGATCTGGACGCGCGTGATCGCTGGTTTGCGCAGGCCATTGTGACGTCTCCGGCAATGTTCCGTCGCGATGCCGGCGCCGGGTCGCTGTATTGGCTGGGCGCGCGCGATGGCACAGGGGCGTATCTGGACGGCAGCAAGAATTACAAGCTGACAATTCCTCAACCTGTACCGGGCAAACTGTTCTGGTCGATCACGGTATATGACGCCGCGACGCGCTCGCAGGTCCAGACGGACCAGGACATGGCGGCCCTTCGTTCGTTGTTCGAACTGAAGGATGTGGACAAGACCAAACCTCTCGATCTCTACTTTGGGCCGAAGGCGCCCAAGGGGCGTGAAAACCGCTGGATCAAAACGCCTGCGGGAAAGGGCTGGTTTGCTTATATCCGCATTTACGGCCCTGAGCCGGCCGCCTTCGACAAAAGTTGGAAGCCGGGAGATATCCAGCTCGTAAAGTGAGGCAATGCGCGCCGCGGAACATGCCAACCGGGCGACTTGCCAGGAGGTTTAGCGGCTAAGCGTAGCCAGATTTCCCAATCGGCGGTTTAAGCACGGCGTCGTCTTCCGGGGATGCATGCATGTTGAAAAAAATGGTTGTGGCGGCGTTGGTATGCGGGGTCAGCCAGATTGCCAACGCACAGTCGGCCGACGACACGAACAAGAGCAATAATCCGCTCAACCTGGCGCCTTCGCTCAATTTCCAGAACTACTACACCCCGAAACTGTTTGGCACCGGGGCACACACCAATGATTTTCTGGTGCGCCCGACATTGCCCATAGCTCCTGGCGATTGGGTAGGGGTTCCACAGATTTTGCGCACGACATTGCCTGTCAGTACCCGGCCGCAAGCCGATGGCAGCTATAAAACCGGCCTGGGCGACCTGAATGTGTTTGATATTTTCCTGCTCAAGCAGGGAGAGATAGATGTCGGGATTGGGCCCTTGCTTACCTTGCCAACGGCCACCAGCCAGGAGCTCGGGGCGGGGAAATGGTCGGGCGGATTGGCCGCAGTGGCAGTGCAGACCAGCAAAGAAGGGCTGCTCGGCGGTTTGGTGCAGTGGCAACATTCGTTTGCCGGCCAGAGTCAGCGCGATACTGTGCACACGGCAACGCTGCAACCATTCATCATCCGCAACCTGCCACAAGGATGGTACTTGCGGTCCACCGGAATATGGACTTTCGACTTGCAGAGGAACGACTATTACATTCCGCTAGGGCTGGGGGCGGGCAAAGCGTGGCGGGTTGGAAACAAAATCTTCAACGCATTTGTCGAGCCGCAGTGGACCATTGCGCACCGAGGAGAGGGGCTGCCTCAGTTCACGGTGTTCGCGGGAATCAATATTACTTTTGGCAGGTGAGGAACTAGCCTTCGAGCTGCACATGCTCTGTGCGATTACGTCCATTGTTCTTGGCGGCATAGAGTTGCTGGTCCACGGCCTTGATGAAACTTGCGGGTTCGACCTGTCCGCCCGGCACCACGGTGCCCGCTCCTATGCTGACGGTGACGCGCCTGCCATGCGGCGAGAGCGCATGCACGATGGACTTCTTCTGTAGCAGCCGCTGGCAGCGTTCCGCGACTTTCCGGGCCACGTCGGCGTCGGCTTCGGGTAGCAGGACGACAAACTCTTCGCCGCCGTAGCGCGCGACCAGATCTCGAGGGCCGTCCAGTGCCAGGGCCAGCGTCTGGGCGATTTCCACCAGGCACTTGTCACCCTGCGTGTGGCCGTATAAGTCGTTGTACTGCTTGAAATAGTCGACATCGAACAACAGCACGGACAAAGGCCGGCGTTCGCTACGCGCCTGCTGCCATTCCAGGTCGAAACTACTGTCGAAGCGACGCCGGTTGGCGATATTCGTCAGGCCATCCTTGAAGGACAGGGCCTCCAGCTCTTTCTGGAGGCTAAGCAGCTTTTCCTCGGTCTTCTTGCGTTCGGTAATGTCGAACATGAACCCGATCAGTGCTTCGGCTTCGCCTTGGTCATTACGGACCACATGCACGACGTCGCGAATCCACACGTAGCCGTTGTCCTTGGTCAGCGCGCGGTAGTCCGCCTCATGGTCCAGGCCCGCCTGGGATTGCGTGACGCAGAAATTCACCACATGTTCGCGATCATCCGGGTGCATGCGCATGGCCCAGTCTTCCACGCTGACCCAGCTTTCCGGGCTCCAGCCCAGCAACTCTTCGATCTGGGGGCCGATATAGGCGAATTTCATCGTTGCCCAATCGATCTTCCAGGGAATCGCCTTGGTCGACTCCAACAAGGTTCTGTATACGGCGTTGTCGTCAAAAAGCGTGCTTGCGTCGGCCATGCCACCCCGTCCTCGATTTTTATAGACGAGCCACTTTAGCCTGTAGCGGCCGACTGCGGTAGCGCCGGCTGCTTCGAGCGCAATCGGGCGCGGAAATGGTGTGCGGCGGTAGCGGTGGCCGGAGCTTCGGACGAGCTGCTCAGAAGAACTCGTCCAGCAGACAATAAAACGCAATGCGCCGCTCGTCGGGCAAGACTCCATATTCCCGAAAGAATGGGGCGACCCATGCGGCCCCAAGATTGCGCTCGATGCTGCGGGCAGCAAGCGCCAGGTCCTGGAAACGATCACTGATTCCGAGGCGGCCGCAGTCCAGAAAGCCGGTGAACTCACCGGCGTCAGCCATGAAGTTGGGCAGGCAGGCATCGCCGTGGGTCACCACCAGATCGTCCGCGCCCATTGGCCTGGAAGACAACAGTTCTTGGAGCAGGTCCATGGCGGTTTGCCCCTGGCGCTGTTCATCGAAATTCGTCTCATCGACCAGGCCGGCGCGTGCGCGGTCCTGGGCGGCCGCGATGCGTGCGTCTAATCGGTGGTCGAAGGGACATTCCGCAACAGGCGTCTGATGCAGCCTGCGTAGCGCCGCGGCCATGATGCCCACGATTTGCTCCGGGGCGAGGTCGGTTGCGCTGGCCAGGTCATGGCCGGGCAGCGCGGTCATGAGCAGCCAGTGGCGGTGGTTTTCCGTTGCCGTGTCCAGCACTGAAGGGGCGGGCAGGCCATGCTGATTCAGCCAACGAAGACGAGCAATCTCGTCGGGAAGCTCGTTGAGCATGCCTACCGGCTCGGACTTCAAAAACAGATCCTGTCCCTTGCCCGGGCGGATGCGGAAGACGTCGGCGCCTGACTCTCCTATGTTCTGGCGTTCGATAGTTGCGTCTGTGTAGCGGTCGCGCCATTTGGCGGGAGTATTCATTTCCTCGTTTGTCCTTAGAACAGCGGGATGCGCGCGACACCGGCGGTAGCTATCGTGGCAGACGCTGTTTCACATACAGTTGAAGCGGCCAGACTACAATTTTGGAGTCACCAGCAGGCGAAATTGTAGTCTGATAGTGTTACGCCTTCGGTCGCGCTTGCAAGGAGAAAAATATGCCTACAACCCTGCGTGCCATCCAGTCGGATATTACGAAGCTGCATGTGGATGCGATTGTCAATGCAGCGAACTCTTCCTTGCTAGGCGGCGGTGGAGTCGACGGCGCCATCCATCGTGCCGCAGGCCCGGACTTGGTGCAGGAATGCAGGCTGCTTGGCGGCTGCAAGACGGGCGACGCAAAGGTGACCAAAGCGTATCGGCTTTCCGCTCAATACATTATTCATACGGTGGGGCCGGTGTGGCGGGGCGGGGATAGCGGGGAACCGGCATTGCTGGCCAGCTGCTATCGCCGATGCATTGAGCTGGCGGAAGAACGAGCCATTGCTTCGATTGCGTTTCCCTGTGTCAGCACGGGTATATATGGCTATCCCATTGAGTTGGCGGCGGAAACCGCTATCAGGAGCGTCCGGGAAAGTTTGTCCAGGGACTCATCTCTCAAGGAGGTGATCTTTTGCTGCTATTCGTCGGAAGACCTGCGGCAGTATGAAAATGTCTTCGCGCAACCGGCATTTAGAGAGCCCGGGGGGAATCAATAGCAAGGAGGAAGGGGATAGTAGCCGCAGCGTGGGTGCGCATAATAGGAGGCCGAGGCAGCTGCCGCGCCTGCGTACCAGGCGCTACGGTAAGCCGTGCGCCGGGCCACGCCAGCGAACGACAAGGGCGTAAACGGCAGGCCGATAATATCAATGAACACCGATGCCGGGCCTTCCGCGTCGGTCAGGTTGCCTTCCAGAATTTCCACTGCGAAAACCAGATTGTCGCCGTCGAGCTTCGGGGACTTCAACGTGACGACTGCGTCCGTCACCGCCGAGCCGCTTCTGTTCAGGACCGAGATGGTGGCGTTGGGAGGATCGATTGCAAAATTGTTCGATCCGACCGCCCATTCATCAAGCAGATGTGCGGTTTGCACATGGCCCGCCGCTCGTACAGGCCGGTCCGCGAACATGATGGAATTCGGCGCAACGCCCGAAAGCACGAGTTTCCCATTTTCCAGCCGAGCGGCGCGAGCATTAAGCACGATGAGCGCCGGTTCGATCTGGGGCTTGCCGACGCCTATCTGCTTGGCAGCCGGCGATGTAATGGCATCCTGCGCGAGGCCCGTGTCCGTGACCGCGAGGCTGACGCTGCACAGCACCATTATCGACACAAATAGCTTTTTGACATGCATGGCGTTCAGCCCTCTGGTTACGAAACCGGGATGTCCGAGCAACGATCGGATTGGCGCTGGCCGAAACGTGATCGTTGAACCGTCGCGCAAAGCTTAGCGAGGGGGCTCTGGGCCTTGCCACTCATTTCGCGCCAAGCAGGCTTCGGTCGTAGGACGCTTGGCGCAAAATGAGTGGCGTCGCGTTTTGCTCGTCATTAGTCTCTGTGTCCAGAGATTTGCCACTCAAGTCGGCATTGCTGTCGGCGCAAGGCGTACTGGCTTCCCTGAGGATGGGCGACGCGGCCCGTTCGAATCAGCTGCCTGGCAATACTTTCTGAAGCGTATCCCGATTGGCTTTACAACTTTATTTGTTGGAGCATTCGAATGAAGCTATCACGTCGGAAGTTCAATACCGCTGGAGTTGCTCTGCTGGCGGCTGGCTCATTGCCGGGCTCGGCGCGCGCCGCAGGAGGGTTTGTTGCGGATTTTCCCGAGGCGGAAGACCAGTTCTCCGCGGCGATTGACGCCTATGTTTATGCCTACCCGCTCGTCACGATGGAAATGACCCGACGGGTTATCACCAATGTGGAGGCGCCGAAAGGCACGCGGGCGCCTATGGGGCATCTCATCAAATTGCGTCATTACCCCGACGCCAAGTTTCGCGACGTCACCGCGCCCAATGCCGACACCTTGTACACAACGGCGTTCTTCGACGTGGGCGATGAGCCGTGGGTTGTAAGCCTGCCGGACTTGCAAGATCGATACGCGCTGTTTCCGATGCTGGACGGATGGACCACCGTTTTCGACGTACCAGGAAAGCGCACCACCGGTACGGGCGCGCAGACCTTTGTGGTCACCGGGCCGCGGTGGGAGGGAACCGTGCCGCAGGGCATGGTCCAGTACAAGTCTCCCACGAGCATCGTCTGGCTGCTCGGTCGAATCTACTGTTCGGGAACCCCGGAAGACTACGCGAAGGTCCACAAGCTTCAGGATGAAGTGAAGCTGTGCCCGCTGAGCGCCTGGGGGAAGGACTGGCAAGCGCCCAAAGGGAAGGTGGACCCAGCGATCGATATGAAGATGTCGGTGCGCGAGCAGGTCAACAGAATGGATGCGGTGGAGTATTTTTCGCTATTTGCGGAACTGCTTAAGCGCAATCCCCCATCTACCGTGGATGGTCCGATACTGGAGAGACTGGCATCGATCGGCATCGTGCCCGGCAAGGACTTCGACAAACGGAAGCTTGACGCGGACTTTGCCAAACGTCTGCCCGCCGCTGCATTCGGGCAGATCATGGCGCATTTCAAAAACAGCAAAGGCGATATCCAGGAAATTGACGGTTGGGGCTTTACCACCAAGACGGGTATTTACGGCACTGATTACATCCAGCGCGCCCTGATCGCTGCCATCGGGCTGGGCGCGAACCGTCCGCAGGACGCGGTCTATCCCACTTCTTTACGGTCTGACAATGGGGCGATAAAGCGGGCTTACGACGGAGCGGAAAGGTACGTGCTGACGTTCAAGAAGGGCCTGACTCCGCCCGTGTCTGGATTCTGGTCCCTCACGATGTACGACGCGGACTATTTCTTCGTGGACAATCCGCTGAACCGTTACTCCATCAGCGCCCGTCAGCCCTTGAAGGCCAAGGCGGATGGCTCGATTGATTTGCTCATACAGAACGAGTCGCCCGGTCCGGATCTGGAATCGAATTGGCTGCCCGCGCCCAAGGGAAAGTTCATTCTGATGTTGCGGCTCTATTGGCCCAATGAAAGCGATCCCTCGATCATCAACGGATCATGGTCCGTCCCGCCGGTAAGAAGAGTGACCTGAATAGTGGCTTAGGACCACGCCCCAATGGCTGGTGTTCCTGCACGGCGGATGGCATCCGCCGTGTCTTGCTTGTCGGATTAAGTGCGAATGAGAAAAAAAATCATGAGTTGGCTGGCTTGCGGCCTGGTATATGCGGGGCCCGGCACGGCAGCTGAAGGAGGGCAGGGCGACGGAAGACCTGAGGCCACTGTCATGGCGGCTCCGGCGCAAGAGTGGAAGTTATCGATGACGCCTTACTTCTGGGCGGCAGGACTATCCGGAAAGCTCTCTGGAGCACGATCTCCGGTCATCGACGTCCACGCGGATTTTGGCAAACTGTTTGATGATCTCGACTTCGGTGCGATGCTTATTGGCGACGCTCGCAAGGGCCGCTATAGCATTTTTGGCGATCTTATTTATACGAAGATTGGTTCTCAAGGAGATACGCCACACGGCGTCCTGGCTACCAGCGCGGATGTGAAGACGTCGACTTTTGCAGGCTTGCTTGGAATGGGCTACTCCGTCCTGGAGGACTCTCCCCATCAGTTGGACGTGGTCGCCGGCTTGCGCGTCTGGTCAGTGGACATGGACGTTACGCTCAAGGGTTCATTGCTGGACGGCAGGAAGCGCAGCGACGGCGCCACCTGGGTCGATGCCCTGGTGGGTGTGCGGGGAAACTACATTCTGAGCCAGAAGCTCTACCTCACTGGCTGGGGGCTGATAGGCGCCGGGGGGGCGGAAGCGGATTGGGACGTTGGCCTGGGGCTAGGCTACAACCTGACAAAAACCGTCTCGGCGGCCATTGGCTATCGTGCGGTTGGCGTGGATTACAGCAAAGGGGATTTCAAGTTCGACGCGGTACTGCAAGGCCCGATGGCCGGCATCACCATACGCTTTTAAGATCCGGCGCCTTGTCAGTATGGCTATTTCGCGAGCAGTCTTTGACGATATTCGTGCGGGGCCAGGCCGCTTGCCTTCCTGAACGCACGGGAAAAGTTGGCGGGCGATGAATAGCCGAAATCCATCGCAATCTGCGTGATGGAAACGTTGGTGCCGCGCAGGAGCTCTTCGGCCCGCCTCAGGCGAACGACATTGGCCAGCTCGCGAAAGTCCACGCCATTATCGCGGCGTAGTACGCGTTGCAGCGTGCGCACGCTGGTGTCCATGGCCTTTGCCGTGCTTTCTATGGATAAGGTGCCGGCTTGGACTTGGGCTCGGATGTACGAGACTACAACTCCCAGGTAATTGTCCACGCCGGCGGGTTCGGCAAGGGCTCGACCCACATCTTCGATGGTGATTAGCGTGGTCCTGGCTGGTCCGCGGCTCACTCGATTCAGTTTGTCGGCCTCGATGCAGACCGATATCTCCGGCGCATCGAAGACGACCGGACAAAGAAACGTATCGCCGAAAAGTGTATCGCTTTGCGGGCGCGGAACATCCAGTTCGATTCGATGCGGAAAGTAATCCGTGCCCAAGTAGGACTGTAGGATGCTGAGCACCACGGCAATGGTGCCACTGGCAACGTGCGAATATCCCCGCCGTCCTCGCGTGGCGTGGGTATAGCTGATCCTGGCCATTGCGCCTTCTAGCCGAAGTTGCATCCTGTCGCCTGTACCGTGGTAGTTCAGCGACGCCGCCGCCCTCACAAGCGCTTCACCCAGCGTTTCAGCCGCCAGCACATACTTGCCCCAGTGGCCGAAATTCGTCAGTGACAGGATGGGCGCGGCAAGCAGGCCTATGTTTATTTCCTTGGCACGCCTTTCGATTTCCCAAAGGTATTCCGTCACGACGATCTGCGGAATAAAGCACTCCTGCTGCTCGATGACTTCGATATCGAGCATGATGGATTGCTTGGCAAGCTGCAGGATTCTTTCCCCATAAACCTCCCGCACTAGTCCAGACACCCCAGCCAAAACTCTGACCGACTTCACTGGGGGAGCACCTGCGCCGAAATTCCTGCCCATGCGCCCGGATATTGGCGTCATATGAGTGGTGAGGTTCTTCACTTGTGCCTATTGTCCACGTGTAGTTGCGGGAACCTATTGGCGCCTCCGGGCAGGCAGAAATCGGATAAGAGGCGCCCAGGAATAATACCTAAGCTGGCGCCATGCGTGGTGTCGTTCGATCGATTTTGACCCAGGTGGAGAATGGAAATGAGGCTTCACAAAACTACTTTGGCCCTGTGCGCGGTGTTGGCGATTTCCGGTTGTGTAACCAAGAAGGCCTATGACAATGAGGCCCGGATGGCGGCGGAGTATGCGGCTTTGAATCAAAAGCTCTCGGCCGAACTGAGTGGCGATCGTGCGGAGATCACGCAACTGCAGGGCGAGCTGAAGGTGACGATGGTCAATGAAATACTGTTTCCGGAAGGCGGATGGAGGCTTAGTGCAAAGGGCGAGCAGACGCTGGCCAAGATCGCTCCCACGCTCTCCGACCTGCCGGGCAAGCAGGTCGTGGTCCAAGGTTTCACTGACAATGAACCGATCGGGCCGCAACTCAGGGGGCAATTCCCGTCCAATCTGGAGCTGTCTTCGGCCCGCGCGGACAACGTGGCCCATTTCCTGACTGAAAAAGGAGTGCCGCCCAACTCGATTTCCGCGCAAGGGTTTGGCGAAGCTCGACCCGTTGCAAGCAATTCGACGCCAGAGGGCAGGGCCAAGAATCGACGTGTGGAGATTGTCATTACGGCGGCTGGGCGTCCCTGACCCGGTTGGATATGTTCTTTACAACCGCTGTCCCCCCGGTCGTTGGCTAGCCAGATGCGACCGGGAGAACGCCATCGAATGCCGTCCATTTGCGGTGATAGTCCATCCGGTCGAAGTGCGCGACCAGGAAGTCGATGAATGTCCGTACCTTGGCTGACATGTGACGCCGGCTCTGGAAGGCAATGTTGACGCTGAGCTGCGGCAGGTCCCAGTCATCCAATACCGAGACCAGCCGCCCGGCCACCAGGTCTTCGTAGAGTATGTACTTGGGTTGGACGAGGATGCCCAGGCCGCTGAGTGCGGCCGCGCGCAACACCTGGCCGTCGTTCGACTCCAGCAATCCCTGGACCCGAAGGCTGCGCGTCTCGTCGCCGCGGCGGAACTTGAGTTCATTTGGGCAATTGGCGTAGGTATAGAGGAGGAGCGGACGCTGCGCCAGGTCTTCGACGCTTTGCGGCGCGCCGTGGACATTGAGGTAGCCGGGCGAGGCTGCGAGAATGCGGCGCGTGGCCGCCAGGCGCCGGATGGTGGTGTTGGAGTCGCGCTCGAACTCGCGTGTGCGGATCGCGACGTCGATGTTGTTGTCGATCAGGTCATGGTACCGGTTGGAAACCTCGACATACACGCGCACGTTCGGGTAGCGGGCTGTGTACTCCTTCAGCAGGGGGGCGATGTGTTGCATCGAAAAGGATAGAGAGGCCGTGACACGCAGCGTGCCCGTGGGGTTGAGAGCGGTAGCGCTGGCCGCCGCCTCGGCGTCCTTGATATCGGACAGTACGCTTTTGCAACTCTGATAGAAACTCTCGCCGGCCTCCGTCAAGGTGAGGCCGCGCGTGCTGCGCTGCATGAGACGGGCGCCAACCCTGGCCTCCAGCGCCGCCAAATGCCGGCTCGCCGCCGCGTTGGACATATTCAACGCTTCCGCCGCGCGCGACATGCTGCCGAGCTCCGTGGTCTGCACCAGCAATTCCATTTCGGTCCAACGGTCCATTACGTCTCCTGTCGCCGCTCGTATGGCGGCGTTACTCATGCGCGTATAGGGGAAACCCTGGCTTTTCCGCCTCGCGGAAAACGCATTTACGGCAAATTGATTGCGTTAAGTTGATCAAGTGTACAAAATTGATGGCATAACTCAACGGAGACGAGAGTGATCAACCTCGACGAAGACAACATCACTCGGGCAGTCATTGGCATGCACGCTGACGCAGCCCCGCGGCTGCGCGAAATCATGACCAGTCTGGTGCAGCACCTGCACGCCTTTGGGCGCGATGTGGCGCTGACTGAAGCGGAATGGTTCGAAGGCATTCGCTTTCTTACCGAAGTCGGGCATATCACGACCGAAACGCGCCAGGAATTCATCCTGCTGTCGGACACGCTGGGCTTGTCCATGCTGGTGACGGCATTGAACAATCGGAAGCCCAAGGGGTGCACGGAGGCAACTGTATTCGGGCCCTTCCATGTCGAAGACTCCCGACGGGTGGATTTAGGGGGCGACGTGGCCAATGGCGCGCCGGGCGAGCCCTGCCATGTGCGTGGCGTGGTCGTGGGCCTGGACGATCGCCCAGTTTCCAATGCCGAGCTGCAAGTATGGCAGGCGGACGAGGCCGGCTTCTACGACGTGCAGTACGGGGAAGACGCGCCGCAGCGCGCGCGCGCGACGTTGGTGGCCGACGAGCTTGGACGTTTTCACTTCCGGACCATCCGCGCCGAAGCCTATCCGATTCCGCATGACGGGCCGGTCGGCAAGATGCTGCAGGCACTGGGGCGCCATCCTTGGCGGCCGGCACATCTGCATTTCATGATTACCGCGCCTGGCTACGAGCGCCTGATCACGCACGTGTTCCGCAACGGAGATCGCTATCTCGATTCGGACGCCGTGTTTGGCGTGCGTTCTTCGCTTATCGCGGACTGGGTGGAACACCCGCCCGGGTTGGCGCCTGACGGATCGCACTGCGACACGCCGTTCTACACGCTGGATTTCCGTTTTGTGCTGAATCCCGCCTCGGCGGCAACGGCTTCCGACGAGCTTGCGCGCGACGGCTACGTCAACCCCTGAAATTCCTTCAGACAAGGAGAGTTTCTTTGCTATTCGCCTTCCACTTGATCGACCGTCCTGATGCCGGGGACTTGCGTCAACGCATCCGGCCTGAGCACAAGATCTATCTGTCGGCCGTGGCGGACAAGATCGCCTTTGCCGGACCGCTGACTCGGGACGATGGGCACACGATGCTGGGTAGCCTGCTCGTCATTGACTTTGAAAACCGGGCAGCAGCCGAACGCTGGATGGCGGACGAACCCTTTACCAAGGCCGGACTGTATGAGAAGGCGTCAGTCTTGCCGTTCGTCAACCTTTGGCCACAAATGGCGGGCTTTCCTCCGGCCTGAAGATCATGGCAATCAAGCTTATCGTGATGTGGAAGGTGGACGACGCCAGGATTGGTGCGAGGCCGGAACAATGAGCGCGGGCAAGGAGTACGACTTTCTGATCGTCGGGGGAGGCACGGCCGGTTCGGTGTTGGCGGCTCGCCTGTCGGAGAACCCCGCGCACCGGGTCCTGTTGGTGGAAGCGGGGGCCGATGTCACGCCGGGGCGGGTGCCGGCGGATATCCGGGACCCCTTTCCAACGGCCACGCTCAATCCGGACTACTTTTGGGGCGGCCTGACAGCACGAGGCGTGGACAGCGGCATGGCCGCGCCTTATCCGCAGGCCCGAGTACTGGGAGGCGGGTCAAGCATCAACGGTTTGTTCGCGCTACGCGGTGTGCCTTCGGACTATGAGGGTTGGGCGCGCGCGGGAGCCGGGGATCTTTCCTGGGATGCGGTATTGCCGTATTTCCGCCGGATCGAAAACGATCGTGACCGCCCGGGTCGGCAAACAGGGGCCCATACCATCGAACGCACGCCACAGGCGCTGTGGCCCCCGTTCGCGCGCGCCATGGGGCGGGTCGCGCAGGATGACGGACTTCCGTTCGTGCACGATATCAACGAGCAGCCGCACGATGGTTTTTTTGCCATGCCGAACGCGATAGACGGGGAACAAAGGGTCGGCGCCGCAAGCTGCTATCTGTCCCAGTCGGTCCGCGCCCGGCCAAACCTGGAGATCATGGCGGACACGCAAGTGGCGCGACTTCGCCTGACAAACGGCCGGGTGAGCGGCGTGGAAGCGCTGCGCGGCGGTCGGCCTGTAGCGTTGCAGGCGCATAAGGTGATTGTGTCGGCCGGAGGGATATACTCGCCCGCCATCCTCTTGCGTTCCGGCATCGGTCCGGCGGCAGATCTGGAAAGCCTGGGCATCCCCGTTGCGCTGGACCGCCCGGGTGTAGGGCGCAATCTGCAGAACCACCCGTATATGTTCTTCGCGCTGAGCCTGCCGCGGGGCAAGCGCGTGGCGCAGAACTGCAGGCGCTTCGCGATCGCGGGGCTGCGCTCGTCCTCGGGCTTGCCTGGCACGGACGGGGGGGATCTCTTTAACTTCGTGATAGGCCGCGTCAGCGGCGAGTCATTCGGGCCGAGTTTCGCTTTAGTGGGCAGTGCGCTTTATGGCCCCCGGTCGCGTGGTTTCGTGCGGCTCAGTAGCGGCGATCCGCAAGTACAGCCGGAGGTGAACTTCCGTTTCCTGTCCGATCCCACGGATCCGCCCCGCCTGGTGCTGGCGGCACGCCGGGCGGAACGGCTACTGCGCGCGCCGGAAGTCGCTGCGCATTATCACGAGGCGTTCCTGCTGCCGGGAGCCCTGGCGGTGAAACAGTTCAATCGTCCGGGACTTGCCGGCAAAGCGTTGTCGATTGCCGCGCAAGCGGCCGCCAGTGCGCCGGGACGGATCCGGCGCGCGATTTTCAAAAGGGCGTTTGGTAGCGGCGCGCCGGTAGCGTACGCCGGCGGCGGGCGGGACATTACGGAAGGCGAAATCCTGTCGTCAATCTCGCCGATGGGACATCCGGTCGGTACCTGCGCCATGGGTGGCGAGACGGATGCGATGTCGGTCGTGGATCCGGGTTTCCGAGTGCACGGCGTTCGCAATCTGTACGTGGTCGATGCGTCGGTCATGCCACGCATCCCCAGTGCCAACACCAATCTACCCACGCTGATGCTGGCCGAGATGGCCGCCGAGCGCATAGGAATGCTGGAACCGCCGCATGCGTGATCCCGTCAGGCAGCCCGTGCCCATCCCTCCCGCTATTCATACACAAGGACTTTCAGATGCTTGAATACTTCAAGGTTTACTCATGGAATCTTGCGCTGTCGATGGCGCTTGACGCTGGCGCCAACATGGACGAAGTCGATCGCGCCTGTCGCGCGTTACGGCATGTCGACGATGACCAGAAGCACGCCAACGATTTCTTCCAGGCTTGGGCCGACGGCGGGGCCAGGCTGGCGCGTGCGGCAGAGAAAGATGAACGAGCCGGGAATCTGCTGTCGGCGGGTGAAAAATACCGGCGGGCCTGCGTCATGTACATCACGGGCGAGCGCATCCCTGCGCACGATTACCCGCCGCGCCTGGCGGCATACGACGAGCTTCTGCGGACCTTCGGTAAATACGTCGAGTGCACGGGGGTGACTTGCGTAAGGGTGGAGATCCCGTTTGAGGGCTCGTTCTTGCCTGCGTTGATGGTGTCCGCGGGGAGTAACGAGTCGCCCGCGCCGTGCATCGTGCACTTCAATGGCCTAGATGGCGTGAAGGAGTATCTGTATCTATGCGGCTTGCCTGCCATGCTGGCGCAGCGCGGCGTGTCCATCCTGCTGGTCGATAACCCCGGCGTGGGCGAAGCGCTGCGCAAGAACAATCTGTACAACGGGCCGGAGGCCGAGCTACCCGCTGGCGCCTGCGTCGACTATCTGGAGTCCCGCCCGGACGTGGACAAGGAGCGCATCGGCATGATGGCGCTGAGCCTGGGCGGCTACCACGCGCCACGCGCGGCCGCTTTCGAGCCGCGCTTTTCGTGCTGCGTGGCCTGGGGCGCCAACTATGACTGGGGCAAGCGCTTTCGCGCCCGCATCGAGGGCAGCTATTCGGCGCAGAAATCGGTTCCGCACTACTTCGACCACGTGAAGTGGGTATTGGGGCAGCAGAGCATCGAGGACTGCCTGACTATCACCGACCGCTACACCCTGGAAGGCGTGCTGGAGCGTGTTCGCGTGCCGGTCTACATCACCCATGGTGCCGACGACCGACAGATTCCCGTGGCAGATGCCATCCGGACCTTTGATGAGTGCGTGAACGCACCCGAGCGGGAGCTGCGCATTTTTTCGGCTGAAGAGGGCGGCGAGCAGCATTGCAGCATCGGCAACATGAGTTTGGCGACCAACGCCATGGCCGACTGGATTGCCGGCGTCCTGAAGTAAGTTTGTGATCAAGAGAGGAGACATACCATGTTGAAGACTATTTCCCGACTGCTTGCGCCGCTGGCGCTGGCCGCCGCGGTCCTGCCCCTGGCGGCGATTGCCGAGCCCAGTCTGACCCGCATCATCGTGCCTGTGGGCGCAGGCAACCCTTTCGACTCTTCGGCGCGTGCACTGGCGGAGGGGCTGGCCAAGATCAGCGGCAAGAGCGTGATCGTCGAGAACAAGGCAGGAGCGGGAGGGCGTATCGCCACGACCGAAGTTGCCCGCGCCGCACCCGATGGCGCAACCTTGTTGTTCACCACCGCTGGCCATGCTACCAACGCCGGGCTGTATAAGAACCTGCCGTACGACGCCGTCAAGGACTTCACGCCCATCACCATCGTGAGCCGGTCGTCCGGCTTCGTCCTGCTCGTGCAGGCCGACTCGCCCTATAAGACGGTCCAGGACCTGATCGCAGCGGCCAAGGCGCGTCCCAACCAGATCAGCTATGGGTCATTCGGCATCGGCAATACCACCCACGTGATCGGGGCCTTGTTTGCCCGCGCGGCCGATCTGAAGCTCTTGCACGTGCCGTACAAATCGCCGGTGTCCGACTTCCTGGGCGGACACGTGAACATGGTGTTCATGGGGGCATCGACGGCGTTGCCGCTGATCAAGGACGGACGCGTGCGGGCGCTGGCGATATCGTCGGAGGCGTCCGATCCGAACTTTCCTGGCGTGCCCACTTTCCGTGAGTTGGGCTATGAGGACGTAGACGTGCCCGCCTGGTCTGGTGTACTGGCACCACGGGGCATGCCGGCCGAGCAAGCCCAAGCCCTATTCAAGCAGATCGCGGAAGCGGCAAGGCAACCTGTATTCCAGGACTATCTGAAACTCAGCCAGGCCCAATTGGTATTGATGACCCCCGAGCAGTTCGCGAAGGCATTGGAAGCCGATGTTGCACGCTTCCGCAAAGTGCTGCCCGAGCTGGGCATCGAGGCTGAGTGAGGGAGAGTCAGACCATGAGGATACATTTGATCGGGGCCGGAAAAATGGGTCTGCCCATGGGCAGGCATCTGTTGGCCGCGGGCCATGCGGTGAGTGCCGAAGACCTGGACGCGACGCGTCTGCAGGCCGCCGTCGCGTCGGGCATGAAGGCGGCGCAAGGTGCCACCGGGATGGCGGAGGCGGAGGTGTTGCTGTCCTCGCTGCCTCATGACGGCGCGTTGTGGCAGGTTGCCGGGGAAGTGGCGCGGCACGCGCGGCCGGGGACGCTCTACGTCGACACAAGCACTGTCTCGCCGGAGATGTCCGCCCGCGTGGCTGAACTGCTGCAGGGCAGCCGGATCGTCTACTTGCGGGGTACCGTGTCTGGAAACAACGTCATGGCTGAAGCGGCAAATTTGACATTGCTGGTGTCTGGCCCGAGGGATGCCTACGAACGCTTGCTACCGCTGTTCAAGCTGTTCGGACCCAGCCAATATTGGCTGGGCGAGGGCGAAGAGGCGCGCCTCATGAAGCTGGTCGTCAACCTGATGATTGCGCAGACCAGCGCCATGCTGGCGGAGTCTCTCGCGCTTGGCGCCAAGGGCGGTCTGCGTTGGGAAGACATGTGGGAAGTGCTGACTCACAGCGCGGTAGCGTCGCCGATCGTCAAAGCGAAGTCCGCGCAATTGGTGTTGCGGGACTATACGCCCACATTCACCGTGTCCCAGATGGTCAAGGATGTGAAACTGATTCTGGCTGAGGCCGAGCGCTTGCAGGTCGCGTTGCCGCAGACTGCGTTGACCCTGCAGTCGCTGCACGCCGCGGCGGCGCATGGCGACGCCGACGCAGACTACGCGGCCATCATCCGTTGCGCGGAGCGGGCCGCTGGCTTGGCATAGGCGGCTGCCGGCATGGCCCAGAGGGCCGGTCAGGGGGAAGGCGGCAACAACGCCCGGAAACCCGCGCTGAAGAAAGGCAGCATTCTTTGGAAAGCGGCCTCGACGTCGCTGGCCTTGATCAGGCCGGAAGACAGGTTTTCCACGCGTCCCGGCTCCGCGACGATTGAAACCATGGCGCCCACCATGAGACTGAACGCGTAGTAGAGATCTACCTGCGGCATGCTGGGAAAGGTTCGCTCGAGTTCGTTCAAGTACTGGCGTGCGACCGGATCGTAGTGCTGGTCGATGACCTTTGCAAACTCGGGAGAGTTCGCATGGCGGGCGATGAACAGGGAGTAGTTTTTCCAGCCTCTGCCGCCCGCCGCGCTGCGTTCGACGAAGGGCCATACGTATCCCGTCACTATGTCTTCCACCGGTACCGGCTTGCCCTTGGCCTTGGCGCGCGCCTGATCCAGGGCAAGAATGCGCTCGTGCGCCATATAGGCCGCGCGTCGCTTGATGACGGTGCTGAAAAGCACGTCCTTGGTGCCGAAATGGTAGGTCACCAGCGCGATGCCGCAGCCCATGGCAACGGCCACATCCCGCATGGATGTTCCGTGAAAACCATGGGCGGCGAACAGCTCCTCCGCGGCGTCCAACATGCGCTCGCGGGTCTCATCGCCATCCCGCCGCGCGTTTACCCGGGCAACGCCGGGTTGGCGCGCCGGGGTGGTCTTCTTGCGAGAGGATGTGCGTGGTGCAGGATTCGCCGTCATTGCGGGGCGGAACACCAAAAAGCCTGGTGCATATTCAACGCCAGTATTTTGTTATTCAAATGTCTCCGGGAGAGTCTACTGGACTATGCACTAAAAATCTCGCATGGGCGACAAGCCCGAGCAACGCGGCGGCGTGTGCCGCAACCCTACAACCGCTGTCCCCCCGTCGCGTCTATGCTCTGACCGGTAATCCAACGGCCCTCATTCGACGCCAGAAAGGCCACGATATCCGCGATATCGTCTGGCTGCCCCACGCGGCCCAGCGCGATGGTCTTTGCGATCAGTTTGCTCTGCTCAGGGTCGCGGGCGCGCGCGTTGAGGTCGGTGGCGGTGGCGCCGGGCAGGACGGCGTTGATGGTGATGCCGCGCTCGCCCAGTTCGCCCGCCAGCAGGAGGGTGAGCGCTTCCAGGCCTGCCTTGGCTGGCGCGTAGACGCTCATTTCGGGGTAGGCGGCACGTGTGCCCATGGACGAGATGTTCACGATACGGCCGTGGTCGCGCAGGAAGGGCAGGGTCTGCTGTATGAGGAAGAAGGGAGTCTTCAGATTCACTTGCAGCACCCGGTCGAACGCTTCCGGCGTGACCTCGGCCAGGCGGGCGCGCAGGCCCACGCCCGCGTTGTTGACCAGGATGTCCAGGCCGTCGTCATCGTAGCGTTCCTTGAGCGCGGCGCGCAGATCGCGGGCCAGTGTGGCGGCGGCATCGGGCTGCGCCAGGTCGGCCTGCAAGCTCCAGGCCTCGCCGCCGGCGTCCCGGATCTGGCGCACAACGTCCTCGGCCGCATCGCTGGCGGCGTTGTAATGCACCGCGACACGCGCGCCGCGCCGCCCCAGGGTGAACGCGATGGCGCGGCCGATGCCGCGGCTGGCGCCGGTGACCAATGCGGTCTTGCCGGCCAGGCTGTCGAGGGAAGGGTTGTTGCTCATGCGGTTTCCGTTTCGGGTTGGGTCCATGCTTGCTGCGCCTCGAGCTGGCGCGCCGCGATCAGCAGCGCGTTGCGGTCGACCTTGTTGGTGCCGGCCCATGGCAGTTCGTCCACGAAGCGGATACGCCGGGGGTGCTGGTAGGCCGGGCCGTGCGCCAGCGCATGGCGCTTCAATGCGTCGGCGTGCAGTTGGCTGCCGTCGCGACGCACGACGAAGGCGACAGGAATGTGGCCGCGCTCCTCGTCCGGCAGCGGCACCACGCAGCTCTGGCGCACGTCGGGATGGGATTCCAGCAGCTTTTCGACCTCCACGGGATAGATGTTCTCCCCGGAGCACACGAACATGTCGTCGGCGCGGCCCACGAAGTAATAGAAGCCGTCTGCATCGCGCCGCAGCACGTCGCCGCTGTTGTACCAGCCGTCCTTGAGCACCTGGGCGCTCTTTTCGGGCAGGTTGTGATAGCCGCTGAGTACGGCGGGGTTTTTTATGAGGAGCACGCCCTGGTCCGGGCTGGGGCCGTCCGCCAGGCGCACTTGCGCGGGGTCCAGCGGATAGCCCAGCGACAGCGCCGGTGTGGGCAGGCCGTCGGGATGCGGCCCGAACACCGCGGGGCCGGCCTCGGTGGTGCCGTAGCCATGTGTCACGCGTACGCCGGGCAGGGCACGCTGGATCCGCTCGAGCAGTGCCACGGTCATGGGGGCGGAACCCAGCATTACGCGGGTGAGCGCCGACAAGTCGCGCCCTTGCAGCAGCACCGGGTCTTTCACCAGCCGCGCGAACATCGTGGGTACCGCGGTGAGGACGGAGATGCGGTAGCGCTCGAGCGCGTCGGCGTAGGCGGCGGCATCGAAGGCAGGCTGGACCACGAGCAGGCTGTTGCTGGCGAAGGCGCGCTTGGCCATGAACAGGCCGTTCATGTGAAAGAGCGGCTGCGCCAGCAGATAGCGTTCCTGGGTGTCGGCGCGCGCGACCACGGCGGCCGAGGTGGCGGCCAGCGCCCATAGCTGGCCACGGTGTGTCAGGGGCACGCCCTTGGGCTTGCCGGTCGAGCCGGACGTGTACAGCATCTGGGCGATATCGTCGGCTTGCGGGGTGACGAAGCCGAAGTCCGTGGGGGCAATCTGCGCGGCATAGCCTTGCGGACCGGTATCGTCGAAGTCCAGCACCGGCACCTTGGCTTCGAAGGCGGCGCGGCGTGGGCCATCCACGAATGCGAGCGCGATGTCTGCATCGCGCAACACGTAGTCGATGTTCTCTTGCGACTGCTTGATGTTCACGGGCACGGCCATGTATCCCGCCCGCATGATGCCAAAGTAGGCGATCAGGTACTCGGCGCGGTTGAGCGAGGCGATGGCGATGCGGGTGCCCTGCGGCAGGCCGCGAGCGGACAGCCAGGCGGCGACGCCGCCGGCCAGGTGGCGGACTTGCTCGTGGGTGTAGCGCTGGGGGGCGTCGGGCTGGCGGAGGTCGATGATGGCGGGCAGGTCGCCGGGCAGCGCCGGATCGGCCAGATGGCCCAGGTTGAGCAGGGAGTGCGTCATGGTAATTTCCGAAAAAGGGCAGATCAGCGCTTTTGCAGCTTGGGATTGAGCGCATCGTTCAGGCCGTCGCCGACCAGGTTCAACGACAGCACGGCAAGCATGATGGCCACGCCGGGCACGGCGCAGATGTACCAGGAGGACCGGATCAGGCTGCGGCCTTCGCCGACCAGCCGACCCCAGCTGGCGATGTTGGGATCACCCAGGCCCAGAAAGGACACGACCGATTCGTACAGGATGGCGCCGGCCACCACGAGCGAGGACATCACGATGACGGGCGGCAGGGCGTTGGGCAGGATCTCGGCCGCGACGATGCGCACAGGGCTCATCCCGAGCGCGCGGCAGGCCTGCACGAATTCCCGCTCCTTGAAGGACAGGAACTCGGCACGCGTCAGGCGCGCGATCGGCGGCCAGGACACCAAGCCCACCGCCAGCGTGATGTGTTCGATGCGGGGGCCCAGGATGGACACGACCGTCAGCACGAACACAACGTTCGGGATGATCTGGAACAACTCGGCCACGCGCATCAGCCCTTCGTCCACCCAGCCGCCAGCCCAGGCTGCGGCGGCGCCCACGCTGACTCCGATCAGCGTGGCGGTGGCCGCGGCCACCAGGCCGATCAGCAATGTTGCGCGCGCGCCGTGCGCGATCATGGCGGCGATGTCGCGCCCCATGGAATCGGTGCCCAGCGGATAACGCCAGGATTCGAAAGGCCAGATTTCCGGCGCGCCGACGATGCGCAGCGGATCGGCGGGATACAGCCAACCGGCGCCTGCCGCCAGGAAAGCCACTAGCGCAAGCAGCACCGCGCCGGCGACGGCGCCACGGTTGCGGGCAAAGCGCGCGGCGAACGAGGCGTGGCGAGAGGAGGGCGCCGCAGGCGGGGCGGGAGCAAGAACGGGGGAGGTGGACATGTCAGGCAGCCTTGATGCGCGGGTCCAGCCGCGTGTAGAGCAGGTCGACGGCGATGTTGGCGATGATCACCACGAAGGAGCTGAGCACCAGGATGCCCAGGACGACGGGATAGTTGCGGCTCATGACGCTGTCGAACAGTACGGCGCCGATGCCGGGCCAGCTGAACACCGCTTCGACGACGATGCTGCCGCCCAGCACCGCGCCCAGTTGCAGCCCCAGCAGCGTCACGATGGGAAGGAAGGCGTTGCGCAGCACGTGACGCAGCACCACGGCGCGGCGCGTCAGGCCTTTTGCATAGGCGGTGCGGACGAAGTCCATGCGGCTGACTTCCAGCATCGATGCGCGCATGACGCGAGCGTAGGCAGCGGAGTAGAACAATCCCAGCGCCAGCGCCGGAAGCGCCAGGTGGTGCAGCACGTCGAGCGTCTGGCGCCACGCGCCGCCCGCCAGCCCGATGGTGACCATGCCGCCCACCGGGAACCAGCCGAGCTTTACCGAGAACAGCACGATCAACATGATGCCCAGCCAGAAACTCGGCGCGGCAAAGCACAACACCGCGAAGACGGATACCGCGCTATCCCACCACGTGTTGACCTTGACGGCCGACACGATGCCGGCGGCCATGCCGACGAGGACGGCAATGGCCAGGCTGGCGCACATGAGCAACAGCGTGGCCGGCAGATGCGCCAGGATCACGTCCAGCACCGGCAGATTGTGGCGGTAGGAATAGCCCAGGTCGCCGCGCGCCACCGAGCCGATGTACTTCAGCAGCTGCACGGCGGGCGGCTGGTCCATGCCATAGGTCACGCGCAGGCGCTCGATGAGCGCCGGATCGGTGACTTGCTGCTCGGCCGTCATTACGTCCAGGAAGGTGCCAGGCACGGATTGGATAAGCGCGAAGTTCAGCACCACCACGCCCAGCAGCAGCGGGAGAGCCTGGGCGAGCCGGCGCAGGATCAGTCGGATCGGCATGCGCGCGCCTCAGCCCTGCAGCCAGACGTCGGCCAGGGTCTCGCCCTGGACGTTCGCGCCGGTGGTGAAGTTGCGCACATTCTTGCCGGCCAGAGTGAAGGATTGAATCTCCACCAGCGGAACGTGAGGCACGTCGGTGGATGCCAGCCGCGCGAACTGATGCGCCAGCGCGCGGCGGGCGTCCGGGGCGGTCTCCTGGGTCAGCTTGGCAACCAGGGCATCCATCTCGGGGTTGGAATAACCGGTCGCATTGCGGAAGGCGGCGCCCTTGACGATGCCGTCCGTGGTGTAGAACTGGGTGACGGTGGGCACCAGTTCCAAGGGCGAGGTGAAGTTGGAGACCGCGATGTCGTAGTCATAGTCGCCGTAGATGCGCTTGAGCGCCGTGGCGCGGTCCACGGAATCCAGCTTGACCTCGATGCCCACGTCCTGGAGCGCCTGCTTCAGGTATTGCCCGAGCTTGGCGTTTTCTTCGAACCAGGCGGCGGCCACCAGGTTTACGGTGAAACGCTTGCCGTCCTTTACGGGCAGGCCGGCAGCGTCCAGCAGTGCCGCGGCCTTCTTGGGATCGAAGGGATAACGGGGAACGTCCTCGGTGTAGAACAGCGGGTTGCTGCTGAACACCGGCGCGATGGCGGGTTTGCCGCGGCCGTAGTAGATGGTGTCGACGATGAACTGGCGGTCGATGGCATGCAGGATCGCCTGGCGCACCTCACGGCGGTTGACGATATCGCGGCGCTGGTTGAACTCGGCGGTTACCGTCCAGGCCGAATTCTGGTAGCCGCGCGTGTCGACCACCACCTTGCCGGTCTTGAGCAGGCGATCGATGTCGCGGGCCGGGACGGGGTTGGAGTAGGCCAGGCCCAGCTCGCCCGTTTCAAGGGCGGCGCCGCGCGTGGCGGGGTCGCTCCACCAGCGGATGATGAGACGGTCCAGGTTGGGCTGGCCCGCGTTCCAGTAGCTGTCGTTACGCAGGTATTCGACGTGGCTGCCGCGCACCCACTTGCCGTACTTCCAGGGACCGGTCCCGACCGGCGTATTGTTCAGCGGATTGGTGATGATGTCCCGTCCGTCGTACAAGTGCTTCGGCACCAGCAGCTGGAACTGGCCCGCCAGCGTGGACTTCAGGAAGAAGTCCGGCACGGGCGCATCAAAGCTCAGCACCACGGTCAGCGGGTCGGTCGCGGTGGCGCCGGTCAGCGACTTGAGCGCGATCCCCGCGGAGATCGGCTTCCAGTGCTGCAGCACGTTGTAGACGACGTCGGCTGACGTGAATGGCGCGCCGTCGTGCCAGGTGACCCCGTCGCGCAGCTTGATGGTGTAGCTGCGGAAGTCCGGGGCGGGGGTGACGGACAGGGCGAGCGCGGGCTGGAACTTCAGGTCGGCGTCCAGCTTGAGCAGGCGCTCGAGGATCTTGGTGGCCGTCTGGAAAGGACTGGACCCTCCACCGCCCGGCACGAACAGGGCTTGGGGTTCCAGGCCGCCCCAGCTGGCGACCAGCGTGCCGCCCTTGCGGGCGGGACCTGCGTCCGCGCCGGGCTGGGCGGTGGCGGCAAGCAGCGCCTGGGGCGCGAAACCCAGGCCGGCGGCCAGGCCGCCGGCGGCGCTGCGGGTGAGGAAGGCGCGCCGTCCGGGGCGCTGCGCAGTCGTCATGATGTATGTCCTTTAAGTCCTATGGAAGCCGGCTCAGCCCTGGCTGAGCGTGGCGTAGGTGGCGCGTCCGATGGCTACCAGCGCGCCCTGGTCGTTGTAGAGATCGACGTCCGCCACCCCAACGCTGCGGCCGTTGCGCCGAACCCGGGCCACGGCGGTCAGCGAGGTGTTCACGGCAGGGCGCAGATAGTCGACGCGGAAGTTGATGGTGGGCAGGCCGCGGCCCAGCAACATGCCTACGGCGAAGTCGCCCACGGTATCGATTACGGCGGCGAGCGGTCCGCCATGCCATTGGCCGCTGGCCGCGCCGCGTTCGAACTCCGGGCGCATGGGAGCCAGCACGGTCAGTTCGCCCTGTTCGTGCTTGACGTCACGCACGGACAGGCCGAGCCAGGCGATGAAAGGCGAGCCGTCGAACTTCGCCTGGATGGCGGCGGCATCGAGCGTGCCGGGGGGCAAGGTGTTGGGATTGGCGCTCATGCCGTCACCAGCACTTTGCCGACGATCTTGCGGTCCTCCAGCGAGGCCAGCGCTTGCGCGCCCTGTTCCAACGGCCATTTGCGGTCCACATGGACATGCAACCGTCCGTCGCGCACCAAGGCCAGCAGTTCGTGCAGGTCTTCGCGCTCCCAGCCGTTGGAGCCGCGGATCTGCAGCTCGAAGGTCCAGATGTAGCGCAGGTCTTCCTTGGGATCGAATCCCGCCGTGGCGCCGCAAGTCAGCAGGCGTCCGCCCAGACGCAGGCAGCGCAGCGATTTGACCCAGGTGTCGCCGCCAGTGAAGTTCACCACCACGTCCACGCCGCCGGGTTTGCCGCTGCGGCGGCGTGATGGCTTGCCGAAGCGTTCCTGCACGGCCTTGAGGAAGTCTTCCTCCGTGTAGAGAATGATGTGATCTGCGCCCAGGGCGCGCAGCGCCTCGGCCTTTTCGGGGCTGCCGGCGCAGGCGATGACTTCCGCTCCCGCGAGCTTGGCAAGTTGCACCGCGCACACACCGACGCCGCCGCTTGCGCCGAGGATCAGGACTTTCTCGCCGGGCTGTACCTGGCCGATCCGGTTCATCATGCGCAGGGCGGTGCCGTAGGCCACGGGCAGCGCGGCCGCCTGGTCGAAGCTCACTTCGTCGGGCAGGCGCAGCAGCTGGTGTGCCGGCACGCGGCACAGTTCGGCCAGGCCGCCGTGGATGGTCTCGCCCACCAGTCCGCCGTCGACGCGATCTATCGGGTCGACGAGGACACGATCACCCGGCTTCCAGTCGCGCACGTTGGCGCCCGTCTGTTCCACGATTCCCGCCACGTCCAGGCCGATGATTACGGGAAAGGGCAGCTTGATGCCGGGCATGCCGCGGCGCGTAAACACGTCGTGATAGTTCAATGAGGAGGCCTGGACGCGGATGACTACGTCATCGGGACCGGCGACGGGATCGGGGAATTCGGTTTCCAGGCGCAGCTTGTCGGTGCCGCCGTGTTCACGCAAAACAATGGCTTTCATGGGTGTATTGAGGTTGGGGTAGAGAATGGAATCACCACGCCGCCAGGCCGCTTATCGCCTGGCGCGTGATCTGCAGGCCGTGGGCCACGACATTGCGGCGCCAGACGCTGGAAACAGGGACGAACGCATCGATCAGGTCGGCGCGCAGTTGGGCGTCGCGCGCGGCATCGGGGGCTGCGCAGGCCTGGAAGCGCAGCCATTGGTCCAGCCGCAAGGCCGGACGCATCTGCGGCCCGCGGGTGCCGAATTCGACGACGGCTCCCGCCAGCGGTCGATCGCCGAGCGCTTGCTGCACGCCGCGGAACACCAGCCCCTGGTAGTCGGGCCGGGCCAGGCCGTGCGGGCGCTGCCCAAGCACGCGGTCCGCGCCCCACCATGCGGCGGCCTGTGCCTGTTCCGCGCTGCCGTCGGGGTTGAAGCACAGAAAGAAGGGCTCGCCATACTCGCCGATGCCGGTATGCCAGTCGATGAACGCCACCCGCTCGCTAGCGCCCAGGTGTTCGTCGACGATGCGGCGCAGCGTGCGGTTGGACCATTCGGGCCCGCGGCCGCCGTAGACCAGGCCGTCCGGATGCGTGTACTGGCCGCTGGCCGTCACGTTGAAGAGCGCGTCCGCGCCGTGTTCCTGGCGAAAGCGTTCCAGCGCCTGCGCACCGGCGTCCAGTTCGGCTTCGGTCCAGTGCCGTGGGATCAGGTGCGGGTGCAGGGTGGCGTAATGCGGATTGGCCGGCGCCGGCTGAGTGTGATCGATGAAGTTGCGGTTCAGGTCGACATTGTTTTCGGTGGTGCGTGTGTCATGGGCGTAGCCATAGGGGTTCAACGCGTGCACCAGCACCACGTTGACGTCGTCCGGCAGCGGCAGGCCGCCATCCACCTGTAGCCAAGCCAGCTGCACGGCCGAACCGGCAGCGCCTTCCAGACCATGCGTGCCGCTGATGGCCAGGTGGGTGCGGGCGGCGTCGGGCCGCCCCAGCACCGCGACGTCCACCGTCAGCGGCCGGCCTTGCGGGTCCCTGGCCGTGGGATGCTCATGGCGTGACAGCGCTGCGCCGCGCGCGGCGGCCGCCGCGACGAAGGCTGCGCGCGCCGCAGCATAGTCGGCGCAAAAGCAGGACCAGTAGTCTGGCAGGGGCTGGCCCATCATGCCTCCTGCACAAAGACTTGAAGCGCGCCGGCGGCATGCTCGGGCGCCACCGCCAGTTCGCCTTGCGCATTGGCGCGGAAAGGGACCTTCCTGGCGTCGAACCAGGCCCGCGTCTGCTGGATGTCGCGCACGCCGATGATGGACCCGGCAAACCAGCCGCCCTGGCTGCTGGCGGGCAGACCGACGGGCACGCGCACGTGCGGGAAGCGCTGCTCGAAAGCTGCGGGCGTGAGGAAGTCGATGCGCAGGCTGCCGCGCCGCACTTGCAGGCCGTTGTCAGGCAACTCGCTGATCGCGATGGCCCCGAGGGCGCGCTCGTAGGCGGGGCGGAGGGTGCGCGGGTCCGGGTGCACGGCGATCAGGGCTTCGATGCGGCGCGCGCCGTTGGCGTGATCCTGCCATTCGGGGCGGTACACAAGATGGCGCGTGAGATGGCCGCAGGTGAAGAAGTCGGGCACGGCGAAAAGACCGGCCGGAAACTGGGTGTTGTTCCAGGCGGCGTCTTCGCTGCCTTCTGGCAGGTGCACGGGCCGGCCCCCGCGCTGAGGCGGCTCGGCGTCTATGCCCAGGCGGGCAAGCTCGGCGTGCACGGCGCTGCTATCGGTGGTTTGCAGCGCGACCGACACCGGGCCCTCGTAGGCGTCATCGAAGCCGGCGAAGCGGGACTGGTCCCGTAACTCGGGCGGGAAGGCCAGCAGCTCCAGGTAGTTGGCGTCCAGGATCAGGGTCTGGTTGCGCGTGCCGCGATGGTGCCGGCCCTGCGGCGCCAGAGAGAAGCCCAACTGCTGGTATTGCTCGGTGGCGGCCTGAAGATCATGCACCCGGATGATGTAGTGGTCCAGTCCGGTGACTGAGGGTATGGACATCGCGTTTCCTGATTTTGCTTGACGGAGACGGGCAGTCTGGCCGATGCGGGCGGCTGCCAGAACGATTGAATTCGCATGTGGATATTTGTTTTCTGGTGGCGCGCGGGCGTGGCGTCCGTTCGCATATTCATATCTGAAAGTCTTCTTTGTCCTGGACTGCGCCGGCACGCAGCATGGAGGTCCGTTCAATGCACACCTATCGATAAAGACATGGCAACTCGCAATACACCGGGCCGCGCCCGCATCGCAATCACCCTCGCGCTGGCCTTGGCCGCCGCAGCGGCGCAGGCCGACGCTACCCTGGACAAGGTCAAGGAACGAGGCACGGTCACCATAGGCGTGCTGGCCAATGGCGGCGTGTTCGGCTCGCTGGATCCCGCCACGCAACAATTGGTGGGTTGGAATCCCGAACTGGCGCGTGAGCTGGCCAAGGGCTTGGGCGTGAAAGCGGAATTGGTGCAGGTGCAGACCGCCACGCGCACGCAGTTCCTGATTTCGGGCAAGGTCGATCTGCTGATCGCATCCATGGAGCTCAACCCCGAGCGCGCCGAGATACTGGGTTACGCGCCGACCCCATTCTTCCGCGTGGGAGGCACGGCCGCCACGCTGAAGACCAGCGGTATCGCCAAGTGGGAGGACTTGCGAGGCAAGCCCGTGTGCGTGTCGCAAGGCAGCAGTTTTGCGCGGCCTTTGTCGGCCGACTACGGCGCGGTGGTCAAGGGCTACAAGAGCTCTTCGGATTCGCTGCTGGCGCTGCGCGGCGGCCAGTGCGTGGCGGCGGTGCATGACTCGACGCTGATCCAGCCCTTGCTGCGCAGCAATCCCGAATGGAAGGACTATCACGCGCCCATCGCCTCGGAAGTGCTGCCCGCGAACTCAGTGGTCTGGACGCGCAAGGGCGAGACGGACACCATCGCCGCCGTGGACAAGGTGATCCAGGACTGGCATCGCACGGGCTGGCTGATCGCAACGGAAAAGCGCCTGGGCATCGCTCCGCCGCAGCCGCTGCTGCAGGAGCTGAACGCGAAGTACAAGCAGGGAAGCTGAGGCGGGCGCGGGCATGTTCGAATCGGCATTGCAAGCCTGGGTCGGCTTTTTCAAGCCGCTGGGCCTGAACTATGGCTTTGTGCTAGACGCGGGCGAGTTGTCCGCGTTTGGCCGGGGGCTATGGGTAACGCTGCAACTGTGTGCATGGACCATCCCGGTCAGCCTGTTGTTCGGCGTTCTCATCGCAGCGGGCCTCACCAGTGGCAGAGCCTGGCTGGCCAGGCCGCTGCAAGCGTTCGTGGAAGTCACTCGCAATACGCCCACGCTGGTGCAGCTGTACTGCGCCTTCCTGGTGCTGAACATGCTGATCACGCAAAAGCTGGGCGGCGGCAGTCCGATAGCGCCGTTCGCGTGGGTCGTGATCGTGGTGGCGCTGCACAAAGGGGTATTCCACGCAGAGGCGCTGCGCGCGGGGATCGAAGCGGTGCCCGAGGTAACGATGGAAGCGGCGCGCTCGCTGGCGTTCTCGCGCCGCCAGATACTGACGCAGGTGCAGTTGCCGCTGGCCGTGCGCTTTGCGCTGCCGGCACTGGTCAATAACCTGGTGGACCTGGTGAAGATGACCGCCATCGCCTCGGCCATCGCAGTGGGCGACGTGACCTATGAGTCCATCATGATCTGGTCCTACCGCGACAACGTGCTGGAACTATTGCTGCTCATCCTGCTGTATTTCGGCCTGCTGACCTGGTTGGTCGGCTTGGTCGGGAAATGGCTGGAAGAACGCTTGAGGATGCCTGGCTATGGCCAATGATCTTGTGTTGCTGACGCGCCGGTCTGGGGCAACGGGCCTTTGGCTGCCGGCGGTGTTGCGCGATCCCTGGCTTGCGCTGCTGTTGGCGCTGGCGGCGCTGAACCTGGCCTGGGCGGCCACGGGGACGGCGCCCGCCGCCGTGCTGGCGTTGTGGCATTGGTGGCCGGCCTTGTTGCGGGGCTTGGCGATGAACATCCAGATCAGCGTGCTGGCGATGGCGCTGGGCACGCTGGCTGGCTTGGTGGTAGGCGCGGTTTCGCTGTCGCCATCGCCGTTGTTGCGTCGATTGACGCGCGCCTACGTGTTGCTGTTTCGCAATGCGCCCATCCTCGTGCTGGTTTACTTCACCACCTATGTGTTTCCCTTCGAGTTGGCGCTGGGAGGGTGGCGGCTGCCATTTCCCGACTGGCTCAAGGTGGTCATCGGCCTCGGGCTGCCAGCCAGCGCGAATGTGGCGGAAATCTTCCGGGGCGCGATCCAGTCCATTCCCAGCGCCCAATGGGAGGCGGCCCAATCCCTGGCGTTTCGGCGCGCGCAGATCTTCCGGATGATCGTCCTGCCGCAGTGCCTGCGGCGGATGCTGCCGTCCTGGATGAACCTGTATGCCAGCATCACCATGAGCACGTCGCTGGCCTCGCTGGTGGGCGTGCACGACCTGGTCGATGCCGCCACGGTAGCCAGCAATACCGTGTCGCGCACCGATTTCACGATATTGGTGTATTTCACGCTATTGGCGCTTTTCTTCGCCTATTGCTATCCCATCGCGCGCTGGACGCGGTATCTGGAACGACGCCATGAGCATTATTGAATTCGAGGCGCGCGCCGCCGCTTTCCCTTCCGCGGCCGAGACATCGCTAGTGAGCCTGCATGACGTGCATCTGGCGTTTGGCCAGACCGAGGTGCTCAAGGGCATAGACGTCGAAGTCAAGCAGGGCCAGGCGGTGTCCATCATCGGACCTTCGGGCTCCGGCAAGTCCACCATCCTGCGCTGCATGACGGGACTATTGCGCCCGCAACGCGGGCGGATCCAGGTGGGCGGAGTGCGCGTCGATGCCCTGAAGACCGAGTCCGAACTTATCGCGTTGCGCAAGCGTGTGGGCTTTGTGTTCCAGCAGTACAACCTGTTCCCGCACTTGAGCGTGCTGGAGAACCTGACAATCTCGCCCATCAAAGTGGGCGGGCTGCCTCGGGCCGAAGCCGAGGCGCGGGCTCGCGAGTTGCTGGCCAAGGTGCGGATGGAGCACAAGCAAAACGCCTATCCCGGCGAGTTGTCGGGCGGCCAGCAGCAGCGTGTCGCGATCGCGCGCGCGCTGGCGCTGCGGCCCGAGCTGATTCTGTTCGATGAAGTGACGTCGGCGCTGGACCCGGAAATGGTAGGGGAAGTCCTGACGGTGATCCGTGAGTTGGTGCAGGACGGTCTGACCTGCGTGTTGGTGACACACGAAATGCGCTTTGCGGAAGAGATCAGCGACGTCGTGTACTTCACGGAGGCCGGCCGCATCGTGGAGTCAGGGCCGCCGGCGCGGCTGTTCGGGGCCCCCGCCAGTGAACGCACGCGCGCTTTCCTGCAACGCGCGGTCGGTGCAACGCCGCTGCGCGATGCCGCGCCCGATCCCATACAGACCTATTTGCATATCGATCCGCTGCGCCTGGCGGTGTGAACCTTGATGGAGTTGCGCATGACTTTTGCATACCTTGTGCCTGCATATCCGGAGGCGCGCTCATGAGCCTGTCAGATGCCCGCATCCAGACCCGGCTGGTGCATGCCGGCTTGCCTGAACTGACTCAGGGCTCGGGACCGGTGAATGTGCCGGTGGTACGTACCAGTACCGTGCGCTTTGCGGATACGGCTACGCAGGCTGCCCTGGGCCGGCAGCGCGCTGCCGGCGAGCGGATAGCCACCTATGGCCGCCACGGGCTGGACACTCATCAGGCGCTGGAAGAGGCAGTGGCATCGCTTGAGGGAGGCTACCGGACGGTGCTGGCGCCCTCAGGCCTGTCCGCCATCGTGCTGGTGTTGCTGGCGACGTTGGCGCCGGGCGAACACGCGCTGGTGGCCGACAGCGTCTATTCGCCGGTGCGCAAGGTGGATCGCGCGCTGCTCCAGCGCTACGGGATAGAGGTGGAGTACTTCTCCGCCACGCGGGACGCCCTGGAGCCGCTTATCCGTCCGAATACGCGCCTGCTGTATCTGGAATCGCCCAGCTCGCTCTTGTACGAAGTGCAGGACCTGCCGGCGTTGGCTGCGGTCGCGCGGCGCCACGGCGTGCTGGTGGCGGCGGACAATACCTGGAGCGGTGGTCTCTACTATCAGCCGCTTGCCCTGGGCGCGCACCTGTCCATCCAGGCGGCGACCAAGTACCTGGCGGGCCATTCCGACGTGATGATGGGCGTGGTGACCGTGGACAGCGCTGAATTGGCCGCGCGCTTGGGCGCGACCCACGACGCGCTAGGCCTGTCGGTGGGGGCGGATGATGCCTATCTGACCTTGCGCGGCCTGCGCACGCTGGATGTGCGGCTGGCCCGGCATTATGAAAACGCGCTGGCCGTGGCTGAATACCTGGCGCGGCACGACGATGTGGCAAACGTCTATTACCCCGCGCTGGCGCAAGACCCCGGCCACGCGGTGTGGCGGCGGGACTTCAGCGGCGCCAGCGGCCTGGTGTCGTTCGCATTCCGTCATCCCGATGCGTCGGCTGCCTCGCGTTTCATTGATGCCTTGCGCTATTTCTCCATCGGCGCGTCCTGGGGCGGCTACGAAAGCCTGGCGCTGGAGGCCGCGCCGGAACGCCTGGCCGAGCATCGTTATTGGCGGGATGGCCTGCCCGCGTCGTCCGTGGTGCGGCTGCACTTAGGCCTGGAAAGTCCGCTGGATCTGATCGGTGACCTGGAGCGCGCGTTCGCGGCCACGCGCGAGGCCTTGCGGCGCAGCGCCTGATGCATATGCAAATGAGCGGTTTTCTTTAGGGTTTCCGGCTATGTAGAAGCAACGTTTACCTCTTTGTCCGTCAGTACCCGCGGCCACTAGAATTTGCCTTGTTCCATGATTGGCGGCAGGGCATGTCTACTATTGTTTCCATCGGATCGGTGCAGCTTCCTTTTCTTGCTCAACGGCAGGAGGCGGTACGCGAGTTCTATCGGCATATCATCGGCCTGGACGAGGTGGCCGGCACCGGAGGCCAGCGCTTGTTGTTCGCGCTGGGCGAAGCGACCTTGTCGCTGTCGCCGGTGGAAGAGGTCAGCCGTGAAGTGAAGCCCGACTACCTCGCCCTCAGGACCCGCGCCTATGACGACATCCTGGCGCGCCTGCGGCGGGCGGGGCACCATCCTGTGTGTTCCTTGCCCAATGCCGAGCCGCGCGTGATGTACGTGAAAGACCCCTCCGGCAATCAGCTGGCTTTCCTGGGCTGAGGCGCGCAATGAACTTCCAGCAATTGCGCTCCGTGCGCGAAGCCGTCCGGCAGGATTTCAACCTGACGGACGTTTCCGAGAGCCTGCATACCTCTCAACCCGGGGTCAGCCGCCAGATCCGCGAGCTCGAGGAAGAGGTGGGCGTGGACATCTTCGTGCGCTCGGGCAAGCGGCTTATCGGCTTGACTCCGCCCGGCGAACTGATCCTGCCCCTGGTCGAGCAGATCCTGCAATGCGCGGACAACATCCGCCACGCTGGCGCGGAGTATGCCGACAGCCGCAGCGGTGTGTTGTCCATCGCGGCGACCCATTCGCAGGCGCGCTACGCCTTGCCTCCCGTCATCAAGGAGTTCCGCGAACGCTATCCCGAGGTGGTACTGCATCTGCACCAGGGTTCGCCCAAGCAGGTGTCCGAAATGCTGCTGGAAGGCGAAGCCGATATTGGCGTGGCCACGGAAGCCGTGGCCGACTATCCGGGGCTGGTAAACCTGCCGTGCTACCGCTGGAGCCACAGCATCATCGTGCCTCGCGGCCATCCGCTGGAGCGCCAGGAGGACGGTGTCAGCCTGTCACAGCTTTCGCGCTATCCCATCATCACATACGGACGCGGCTACACCGGCCGGGCGCATATCGACGAGGCCTTCGCGCGGGCGGGCATCACCCCGGATATCGTCATGACGGCGATGGACGCGGACGTGATCAAAACCTATGTGGAACTGGAGCTGGGGGTCGGCATCGTCGCCTCGGTGGCTTGGGACGCCGAACGCGACACGCGCCTGCGCGCCATCGACGCGCGCCATCTGTTCGAGATCAACCTGACGCGGCTGGCGATACGTCGTGGCGCATGGCTGCGGGGCTACGCGTTTCATTTCGTGGAGATGTTCGTCCCCACGCTGACCCGTGAAATCGTGGAGCGCGAGTTGAAAGGCGAAGCCTGAAGCGCAAGCCGCAGGCGAACCACCGCTCGGCGCATATCCATAGTTGCATCCCTTCGTTCCCGCCGAAACCTGGCGCACGTAGGCTGATCCTTTCTTCTCCTTGGATATCGGGTCAGCACATGAGCACATCTATTCATCCGTCCGCGGCAGCGCACATTCACGCCGAACGGGCGCAGGCCGTGCGGGAATTCATCGCGCAGGCGCGCAGGCTCGCGCCTGACGCGGCCAGCGCCACGCGCGCGCAGCTGGCGGAGGTCGCAACATTGCTGGAGGCCTTGGGAAGGCGCCGCGAGCTCTTTCCGGAAGACGCGTTCGCGGTGGTGCCGGGCAGGCCGACCGCCATCTACCGGCTGTCCGAAGACCTGGACGGCGGCTACGCGCTATACCTTTCCCTGGGCGCGCCGGGCAAGGCGCAACCGCCGCACGACCATACGACCTGGGCCATCATTGCCGGCGTGCACGGCAATGAGCGCAACGAGGTGTATGCGCGTGAACGCAGCGCGGACCCGTTGCGCGACGTGCTGACTCACGTAGGGCGCGTGGACGTGCAGCCGGGCAGCTCCATTGTGCTGGGGCCGCAGGACGTGCACACCATCGAGCTGGTGGGGGATCAGCCAGGCGCGCATTTGCACTTCTATGGGCTGGCGCTTGATCGCCTGCATGGCCGTGTCGTGTTCGAAAGCACGGCGGGGGGCACCTACCGCAGGTTTTCACCGCCCGCCGCCATCTATCACGCGCGCATTTCGGGCCAGGCCTTGCAGGATGAACTGCGCGGTGCAGCCGAGATCGCGGTGCTGGACGTGCGCGAAGCCGGCCGCCATGCCCGGCGCCACCTCTTGCATGCCGTGCCCGCGCCCTTATGGCGGCTGGAGCTGCTGGCCGACCGGCTGGTGCCACGGCGCGATACCCACGTCGTGTTGGTGGACGATGACGAGACGCTGGCGCACCAGGCCGCGGCGAAGTTGGCGCGGCTGGGCTGGACGGACATTTCGGTGCTGGCGGGCGGCACCGACGCCTGGGAACGGGAGGGGCGGGAACTGTTCTCGGGGACCAATGTGCCCAGCAAGGCATTCGGTGAAGTCATCGAGCACGAAAAGCGCACACCCTGGATAGACGTGGACGAACTGGACGAGCGGGTGGCGCGCGGCGAGGACATCGTCGTGGTCGACAGTCGCACGCCCGAGGAATTCCAGAACTTCACCCTGCCTTTCGCCCACAGCCTGCCCGGCGCGGAGCTGGTGTACCGCATCGGCGAGCTGGCACCCGATCCCAACACCTTTGTCGTGGTGAACTGCGCCGGACGTACCCGCAGCATCGTCGGCGCGCAGACGCTGATCGACGCGGGCATACCCAATCGCGTCGCGTCCCTGCGCAACGGCACCATGGAGTGGCTGCTGTCGGGCCGCGACCTGGCCTATGGACGGCGCGCCACGCTGCCAGAGCCGGCGGAGCAGACGCAGGCCGCGGCCCGCCAGCGGGCGGAGGGCGTGGCGCGCCGCGCGGGCATCGCGCATATCGACAGCGCCACGCTGCGGGCATTCGAAGCGGAGCAGGGCGCGCGCACGCTCTATAAATTCGACGTGCGCACCCGGGAGGAATACGAAGCCGGCCATCTGGAGGGCTGGCGCTGGGCGCCGGGCGGCCAGTTGGTGCAGGCCACGGACGAGTACCTGGCCACGCGCCGCGCCCGGGTGGTGCTGGCGGACTGGGACGGGGTGCGGGCCTTGACCACTGGCGCCTGGTTGGCGCAGCTGGGCGCGGTGGAGGTGTACCTGTATCAGCCGCCCGCCTTGGCTGCGCGGCAAAGCGGACCCGAACCGCGCCGGGTGTTGCGGTATCGCCCCGACGTGCCCGGGCTGCGGCCGGATGCGCTGCGATCCGCGTTGGAGGACGGCGCGGCCGTGCTGTTCGATGTGGATTCGCGGCTAGCGTATGAGCGCGGTCACGTACCCGGTTGCCGCTACGCAGTGCCCGATCGTCTGAGCGAGTTCCTGCCTGAAAACCCGGAGCTGACCATCGTGCTGACCTCCGCCGACGGCATATTGGCGAGCGTGGTCGCCGCCGAACTGGCGTGGCGCAGCCAACGGCCGGTGCGCTATCTGCTGGGCGGCACGCGCGCCTGGGCGGCGCAGGGCCTGGAGCTGTCCCGCGGCGCGGCAGGCGTGCTGACCGCGGACGACGACCAAAGCATCAGCCCCTATCTGTTCGACGACCTGGCTGCGCGGGACCAAGGCTTTCGCGAGTACCTGGATTGGGAACTCGGCCTGGTGGAGCAACTGGAGCGGGACGGCAGCAAGGATATCCGGCTGATCGGGCAGGCCTGAAGTGCCTGGTCAATTGGCCGACTGCCTGCGGTCGGCGCCTGCGTCAAGCCGCGATGGCGTTGATCGCGTCCGTCAGGTCGTCGGCGTGCACCATCAGCTCGCGCGCCTGGCACAGCGTCGGGTATTGGTGCAGCACGCTTGCCCACTGCGGCGACTCCAGCAGCAGTTGCCAGACGGGCGCGAGAGCCTGGGCGGCGTTCTGGTCTTGCGCCGCGCGGCTGGCGTATTCCAGGCTGGGCGGCGCGGAGAGCAGCTGCATGCGGCTGGCGGCGCTGAGCAGGCGCGGGATGGATTCGGCCGGGCCGTCGCAGAAGTAAAGCACGGTCGCGTCGAGCCGCGGGCCGTCGACGGGCAGCCCGCGCAGCGACGCGCCGCGCAAGGCAAACCGGCCCTGGCGAGTGCTGAATGCGTAATCCGTCTGGGGATCTGCGTGCGCCAGCAGGCGCAGCCCACGCAGCAAGCGCGGGAAGTCGGTGGCGGCGGCGTCGGCCGAAGCCTTGGCTTCCAGCAGCAGGCAGAGGTCCCAGGCGGGCGGCGCGTTTTCGTCCGCGCAGCGGCGCAACAAGGCGGCATCCCATTCACTCTTGGCTCGTTCGGCGTTGGCGGGGATGGTTGGCGGAACACGCATCGAGGACACGGCCTGGTATGCCTGCCGGCCTTCCGCGTCGTTGAGCCGGCGGGCCAGGGCTTGCAGCGCCTGCAGGGCCAGCGCCTCGACGGCGTCGCCGCGCCGCCGCGACGCGTTGTCCTCGGCCAGGGCGCCGGCGCTGCCGGGACGCGGGCCTTGCTGCTCCCAAAGCGCGCGGTAGCGGCGAACTTCGTCCTCGGCGGCCAGTTCGTCCAGGCGCCGCAAACGTTCGAGGGCGGGGCTGGCGGGCAGTCTGTCCAGCGCCGCCGCGGCGGACGGCTGGCCGGTGGCCGAGCTCAGGGCGAGCAGATGGCGCGCTGCGGCGGGCAGCGTCGTCCATGATTCGGACACCGCTGCCGCGTGCAGGGCTGCCATTGCTTCGCGAGCTGGGCCGGCGGGCATGCGCTCCACCTTGGCGGGATGGGCTATAGCGTTGGCGGCGGCGATGATCTCCCGTCGATCCTGGGCGGCGCGGGCGGACAGGGAAGCGTACTCGCGCACGGACGCAAGGCGATGCCGCAGCAGCATGGCCTGGAACACCGGATCGCCGTCCGGTTCGCGCAGGGCGTCGCGGATCAGGCGCTCAAGGGCGTCGAGAAAGGCGTGCTTGAGCGCGGGCGGTGGCGTGCCGCCGGCTTCGAGCGACAGGCGGGCCCGTTCGATGGCGACAGCCAGCGCGGTCGCGGGCGAGGCGCCCTCGGTGGGAATACGGGAGATGGCCGGCACGCTGTAGCGCCGGGCGGTCCGGCGCAGCGTGGCGTCGAGCAGGGACTGGGAGGGCGGCTGGGGCATGGCGCCCCAAGGCTACCGCGATGCCGCCGGCGCGGCAAATGCGCCGCCCTGTCCGGCCGGCGCTTACTTGAACAGCGCGGCGTTTTCTTGCAAAGCGGTGTCGGCGCATTGCGCGTCCAGGTTGCCTCCCGGCGCGCCGGCCACGCCGATGGCGCCGATCACGGCCGAGCCGGCCTTGACCGGTACGCCGCCGCCCAGCACCAGGAAACCCGGAATGTCCGTCAGGGTGGCCGCCGCGGGGTTCTTCTGGACGTTTTCCAGCATGGTCAGCGTGGGCGTCTTGGCCGATGCAGCGGTGAACGCCTTCGCGCGGCTGGCTTCGATGGTGTGCGGGCCGGCATTGTCGGAACGGGCGAAAGCCTTGAGCAGGCCGGCGCGGTCCACGACCGAAGCGCTGACGTTGTAGCCTTTGGCCTGGCAGGCGGCGACGGTGGCCGTCGCCAACTTCTGCGCGTCGGCCATGGACAGGTTGCTTTCGTTGAGCACGGCGGCGTTGGCGGCGCCGGCGCAGGCGAACAGCGTGGCGAGGGCGATGAATTTGGGCGACATGTCTGTGTCCTTTGTGGAGTCGATGACAGGAGCAGACAGATTAAAGACGGGGGCCGATCCGCGGTATTCGGTCGGCTACGCTGGGGCCTCCGTAGCGCTACGGAGGCGGCCGGCGGATCAGGGGGCGGGATCCAGCAGGCCGGCGTATTCGCGGATCAGTCCGGCCAGGTTTACGGCTTCCAGCTTGGCGAACACATTGGCGCGGTAGGTTTCGACGGTGCGGGGAGACAGGTCGAATTCGCGCGCGATTTCTTTGTTGCTCAGGCCCAGGACGATGCGCTCCAGCACGTCGCGCTCGCGGCCGGAGAGCCTGTCCAGGCGCTCCTGCGCGGCTTGGGTGACCGCAAGCTTTTCGCGGCTGGCGATATGGGTGCGCACGGCTGCCTGCACGGCGTCCAGGAAGACATCATCGTCTACCGGCTTTTGCAGGAACTCCATGGCGCCGCCCTTGAAGGCGCGGCGGCACAGGTCCACATTGGCGTGGCCGGTCAACATGACCACCGGCAGGTCCGATTGCTCCGCCAGGCGGCTCAGCACGTCCAGCCCGCTGATGCCCGGCATGCGGATGTCCAGCACCACGCAACCGATGGACTGCGGGGGCAATGCCGCCAGAAATGCCTGGGGGTCGCCGAAACCTTCGCTGCGCAGGCCGACGCTGCGCAGGAGCAGCGCCAAGCCGTCGCGCACGGCGTCGTCGTCGTCGACCAGATAGACCAGCGGGGATTGTTCGAGCATGGGAGATTCCTGCGTAGTCATGCGGCGGCGCCCGCCCTTGGCAGGCTGACCGTGAAGCAGGCGCCGGCCGGGCTGAGATTGCGCGCGGCGATGCGGCCGTCCATTGAGCCGGCCAGCGTGTCGCACAGCGCCAGTCCCAGGCCCATGCCCTGCGGCCGCGTGGTGTAGAAGGGAGCGAACAGCCGGGGCAGCGCGTCGGCGGCAATGCCGGGGCCGGTATCGCTGACGCTGAACAGGTAGGTGTCGCCCTCGGCGCGGCCCTCCAGCGAGATCTGGCGCGGGCCGGAGACGTCTGCCAGGGCGTCGGCGGCGTTCTGCACCAGGTTGTGCAGGATCTGCTCCAGCGCGACGCGGTCGCCCAGCGGGCGGACGCCGGGAGTGGCGTTGTGCCAGCTCAGCCGTATGCCTTGCCGGGCCAGCTCCGGTTCGCGCAGGAAGCGCAACGAAGCCACCAGCGCATCGGGGTCCAGCGCTACGCGCCGGGCGGGCGAGCTGGGCTGCACCAGCGCGCGCATGCGGCTGATGATGTCCGCGGCGCGCTTGGCCTGCTCGGCGCTCGCCACTAGCGCATGGCGCACGGCGGGCCGCTCCTCGTCGTCATCCAGCAGCCGTTCGGCAGCGCGGGTCTGGGCCAGGATGGCGGTCAGTGGCTGGTTCAGCTCGTGGGCGATGCCCGCGGCCATTTCACCCAGCGTGCTCAAGCGAGCCATGGCGCCCAGGCGCAGTTGCTCCTGTTGGCGGCGGGCCTGCGCGCGCGAACGTTGCCAGGCAGCGGCGCCGGCAACCAGTAGCGCGCTGGCCAGGCCCCAGGCCAGCCAGGTGGGCCAGGGCCAGGCGTCCGGTGTCAGCTTGCGGGTGCTGCGCATCTGGAAGGGCTGGCTGGCAGCGCCCAGTGGCTTTTGGAGGGCCAGCGGCCAGCCAGGCGCGCCGGTATTGGGCTGCTTGTCCAGCAGGGTCAGGGGCGTCTGGCCTACGGTCAGGGTCAGCGTGGCCAGCCCGGGGGGGAAGTCGCCCGCGGGAACGAGCTGGCTGGCGTCCAGCAGCAGACTCCAGCCGGAAGGCGCCACCAGCCAGTAGCGGGCGTTGTCCACCGGCAGCGTCACGGGCCGGGCCAAGGCACGCGCCCGTTCGACGGCGGACGCCAGACCCGCCGGCTCCGGCAGGCTGCCGGACCAGGCCCCGCCAGGCAGATAGCCCAGCCCCAGCAGTTGCGGCATTGCCGGCCGCAGACTGGGGTAAAGGCGTTCCGGAGCAGGGGGATGGGATAGGGCGGCCAGCGTGGCCAGCACGGCTTCATGCTGCACCGTTTTCTGGCTCAGCATGCGCTGCGCCACGCTGGTGCTCTGGGTGAAGCGATCGTACTGGTCTACGTAGTCCTGCCGCCCGATCCAGAAGGCGCCCAGGGCGAACAGGACCAGCCAACAGAAGAAGGCGCGTGCGCGCGATAAGGGATTCACGCGTGAAATTATGCCTTGCGGCCGAACCGGGCAGGAATCCGTAGGGCTACGGAGGGGGGCTCAGGCGGCCAGCCGCTGGGCGTCCGGCGTCCCCACAGGCGAACTGGCCGCTACCGCGATCTGATAGAGCGCCGCCACCAGGTCCGATTGCGTGACCAGCCCGACCAGATGGCGAGACTCGTCCAGCACCGGCACGCAATGCAGGCTGTCCGACATGGGGCGGGCCAGTTCAATGACGGGCAGGCCCGGGGTGGCGAAGGGCACTTCACTACGCATGCAGTCGGCCACCAGCAGGTCCGCCGCGGCGCTGGCGTCGGGCGCGACCGCCGTCAGCCGGGTCCTGCGCGCCAGTACGTCGCCCTGGCTGATCATGCCGGCATAGCCGCCGGCGGGATCCAGCACCGGCAGCGCCTGCAAGCGGTGCTTGTCGAACAGGCGGACGGCATAGTCGAGCGGGTCCTGTGCCTGCACCGTCACCACGTCGCGCGACATGATGTCGGCGCAACGCACGTCGCCGAAGCGGCGCACGCTGGCGCGCATTTCCGCGGCCAGCACGATTTCTTCCAGGTCTTCCTTGCTGATGTCCAGCAGTTCGCCGCGCTGCGTCAGCGCTTCGTCCAGGTCGGCCAGGCTAAAGCCCAGGCGGGCGCTGGGCGCCAGGTCACGTGTGTGGTGGCCCACGGCGGGGTCGGCGTGGCGGCGCGGATAGTTGCGCTTGAGCGCGCCATTGAAGACTACGGCAATGCACAGCAGGATGGCGGAGTTCAGCGCCACCGGCCAGAGCGCGAAACCATAGCCCAGGCTGGCGACCGAGGGGCCGCCCAGCACCGCCGTCAGCGCCACGGCGCCGCTGGGCGGATGCAGGCAACGCAAGGAGAACATGGCGCCGATGGCCAGCGCGACCGCAACGGCGGCGGCTACGCCGGGCACGGGAATGAATTGGGCGCAGAACACGCCGATCAGGGCCGATACCAGGTTGCCCGCCATGATGGACCAGGGCTGGGCCAGCGGACTGGCGGGGGCGGCGAACAGCAGTACGGCGGACGCTCCCATCGGGGCGATGAACCAGGGGCTGGCGTCGCCCAGCGCGTGGCGGCCCACCCATTCCGTGCAGAACAGGCCGAGCAGCGCGCCCAGCACGCCGTAGAGTTTCTCGCGTCCGTTGACGCCCACCGGCGCTGGCGCGAACGAGCCCAGCCAGCGCTTGATTGCTACACCCAAAACGATCTCCTCGCGCATCCAAAATATGTCGCGGGGCGACAATTTATCATGCGAGGCAAAGCTGCGCTGCATAAGCTTATGCGGCCAGGAAGGATCAATCCTGGCTGGGATCGTCCCCGATGCGGGTCAACAGGCGCGTCAACAGCGGGCGCATGGCGCGCAATTCTTCCAAGTGCGACGCGGACAGGTCTTCCAGCATGCGTTCCGCCTTGGCGGTCAGCACCACCTCGACGCGGCGGCCGTCCTCGGGGTCGCCCTCGCGGCTGACCAGGTCCAGGCGGGCCAGCCGGCCCACCAGTTCGGCGGCGGTATGCGGGCGGATCAACAGGCGTTCGGCAATTTCTCCCACGTACAGGCCTCGGCGGCCCGGCGTGCTCTTGCGCGTGCCCTTGATGGCGAGCAGGGCCTGGTGCTGTTGCGGCATCAGGTCCAGGCCGGCTGCGGCGTTTTCACTGAATGCGGCAAAGCGGCGCAGCGCATAGCGGAAGTCGGCCAGCAGCTCATAGTCCGTGGCGGATAACTGAGTAGGGGGCGGGAGCGGTTTCACCCGGCCGATTCTAATATATATCGTGATACGATATAAATGACATTTCGCAAATCCCTGCGGAATTCTTCCCGTCTTCGTACATGTCTTCCACTTCTTCCTCCGCCCGGGCCGCGCTGCGGCTGGGCGACTTCACCACGGACAAGCGCGTCGTCCTGCTCATGGGGCTGGCGATTCCCGTCGGCCTGGCCAGCGTGGGCGCCGCGTGGGCGCTGTTGCGCCTGATCGCGCTGTGCACCAATCTCGCCTATCACCATCGGTTCTCGTTTGCGGATACTCCCATTGCCGCGAGCGATCTGGGCCTGGCTTCGGTGGCCATACCGGTGGTCGGCTGTCTCATCATCGGGCTGATGGCGCGCTATGGCTCGGAGAAGATCCGCGGCCACGGCATTCCGGAAGCCATGGAAGCGATCTTGATCGGCAAGAGCCGCATCCAACCCAAGGTGGCAGTGCTGAAGCCGGTTTCCTCGGCGGTGTCGATAGGCACGGGCGGCCCATTCGGCGCCGAGGGTCCCATCATCATGACGGGCGGCGCCATCGGCTCCCTGCTGGCGCAGACCATCCACCTGGACGACGGCGAGCGCAAGACCCTGCTGGTGGCCGGCGCCGCCGCGGGCATGACGGCCATCTTCGCCACGCCATTGGCGGCGGTGCTGCTTGCCGTCGAGCTGCTGTTGTTCGAATGGAAGCCGCGCAGCTTCCTGCCGGTGGCGATGGCCGCGCTGGTGGCGGCGGCCACCCGCGCCTTCGTGTTGGACGCGGGGCCGATATTCCCATACTCGGGTTCGCTGCCGTTCACGCCCGCGCACCTGCTGGCCTGCGCCGCCGTCGGCGTGCTGGCCGGACTGGGTTCGGGCGTGCTCACTTCGATGGTCTACGCGGCGGAAGACTTGTTCGAAAAGCTGCCCCTGCATTGGATGTGGTGGCCGGCCTTCGGAGGCCTGGTCATCGGCATAGGCGGGCTGATCGAGCCTGCGGCGCTGGGGGTGGGGTACGACAATATCCGCCATCTGCTGGCCGCGGACCTGGCATTCCAGGGCGTGCTGCTGCTTCTCGTGGTCAAGGTCATTATCTGGTCCGTCGCCTTGGGCTCTGGCACGTCGGGCGGCGTATTGGCGCCGCTGCTGATTTTTGGCGGTGCGCTGGGCGCCTTGGCCACGCCGTTGCTGCCGCAGGCCGATGCGGGCTTCTGGGCGCTGCTGGGCATGGCGGCCATGATGGGCGGGACCATGCGCGCGCCGTTGACCGCGACGCTGTTCGCGGTGGAACTGACGGGTGATATGGGCGCGCTCTTGCCGGTACTGGCTGCCTGCGTCTTTGCTTACGGGGTCACGGTGCTGCTGTTGAAGCGTTCCATCCTCACCGAAAAAATCGCGCGGCGCGGCCACCACGTGAGCCGTGAGTACCGCGTGGATCCCTTCGACCTGCTGCGCGTCAGCCAGGTCATGACCACGCCGGTGCAAACCCTGTCGGCCGACTGGACCGTGGCGCAAGCCATCGCGCATTTCACGACTGCGCAGCCGGTGCACACCAGCTATCCGGTGGTGGACGCCCAGGGCGCGGTGGTAGGGGAAGTTACGCGCGCCGACTCGCTGGCCTGGACGCTTGACGAAGATCAGTCCGCGCGCACGCTGGGCGAAGCCTTGCAGGGCCGCGAGCTGATCTTTGGGCATCCGGAGGAACTGGCCAGCCAGCTTGCCGACCGCATGGCCTTGTCTGGCGCGGGGCGCGTGCCCATCCTGGACCGGGCCAACGGCCGGTTGGTGGGCATCGTCGGACGCAAGGACCTGTTCCGTTCGCGCGCGCGGCGGTTGCGCGAAGAGAGCCAGCGCACCGCGTACTTCCGCCGCACGCCCTCACCGGGAGGGTGAGGCGCGCAGTTCCCACAACACGTCCAGCACATGCTGGGTGGCTTGCTCGATATCTCCGGCGCGGTGCGCGATGCCTAGCGGCCGCCAGAGCGCGGGCCGTAGCGCGCGCATGTCGATGCGGGGATCCGGCTGCGGCGCGGTGGCCTCATGCGGCAGCAGCGTCGCTCCGTAACCCGCGGCCACCAGGCTCTTGATTGCGTCGTTGTAGTTCAGCTGGATGCGGGGGCGCGGATTCAGGCCGGCGGCCGCGAACCATTCCGCGGTCAGGCGCGACAAGCGCGTGCTGGCGTCGTTCAGGATCAGCGGGCGCTCGGCTAGCCAGGCCGGCGTCAGGCGCGCGGGCGCCTTCCAGCCTGCGGGCAGGAAAGCCATCACGGGATCGCGCCGCCAGGGCCGTAGCACCAGCCCCTCCAGTGGCGGTTGAGGCAGTGCCACCAGACCCACGTCCAGCGAGCCGTCGGCCAGACGCAACAGGGTTTCCTGGGAGGTCAGCACGGCCACTTGCACATCGATGCCGGGGTGGTTGCGCCCCAGCGTTTCCAGCGCTTGGGGCAGCAGATGCGCGATGGCGCCCGTGGATGCGCCCAGCCGGACCCGTCCGGCCAGCCCCTGCACTTGCCGCTGCACATCGTCCAGCGCCTGGTCGGCGTCGGAAAGCAGGCGACGCGCCCGCTCCAGCAGGGTTTCGCCGATGGGTGTCGGCCGCACCTGGCCGCGCTTGCGTGTGAGCAGGGGCGCGCCGATGCGTTCCTCCAGGTCGGCCACGTGCAGGCTGACGGTAGGCGGCGCCAGGTGCAGGGCGCGGGCGGCATCGGCGAACGAGCCCAGGTCGGCGATGGCGACCAGGGTGCGCAAGCGGTCCAGGCTGATTTCACGCATGACGATCGTTCAGGATTACTGAATTGAACGATCATGATATTCGACTTTTGTTATCCACGATCCCGTCCGATGATGGAGTCCTGCGTCGGGATGGTTCCGGCGTTCCCTTGATCCAGGACGTACGCGCCATGACTCAACCTCTTGTTTTCATCGACGGCGACCAGGGCACGACAGGGCTTCAGATCCACGAACGCCTGCATGGGCGCACGGATCTGCGGCTGCTGACGCTGCCCGCGGCCGAACGCAAAGATCCGCAACGCCGGTCGCAGGCGATCAACAGCTGCGACATCGCCATCCTGTGCCTGCCCGACGAACCGGCGCGCCAGGCCGCGGCTTCCGTCGTCAATCCGCAAGTGCGCGTGATCGACGCCAGTTCCGCCCATCGCACGGCGCCGGGCTGGGTCTACGGTTTTCCGGAGATGAATGCCGGGCAGGCCGGCTTGATCGCCCAGGCCCGGCGCGTGAGCAACCCGGGTTGCTATCCCACGGGTGCCGTCGCCTTGCTCGGTCCGTTGGTGCGGGCGGGATTGGTGCCGGCCGATTATCCGGTGGTGGTGCACGCGGTGTCGGGCTACTCGGGCGGCGGGCGTGCCGCCGTGGACGCCTACGAGGCCGCGGATCGCGGGGCCGGACCTGCGCTGCAACTGTACGGCTTGGGCCTGGCGCACAAGCACACGCCGGAGATCGAACGGCATGCGGGCCTGACCCAGCGGCCGGTGTTCGTGCCGGCCTATGGCGCCTATCGGCAGGGCATCGTGCTTACCGTGCCATTGCAACTGCGTCTGCTGCCGCCGGGCGCCGACATGCGGCGTTTGCATGCCTGCCTGCAACAGCATTACGAGGGCGCCGCGCACGTGCAAGTGGTGGCTCCGCAGGATGCGGCGGCCCATACGCATCTGGACCCCCAGGCGCTGAACGGGACCAATGATTTGCGCCTGGCCGTCTACGGCAATGCGGAGCATGGACAGGTGCTGCTGACTGCAGTGTTCGACAACCTGGGCAAGGGGGCGTCGGGCGCTGCGGTGCAGAATCTGGACCTGATGCTCGCCGCGATCCGCTGACCGACAGGCCAAGGCCGTCCATGGTGGGCGGATCCTGTCCGCGCCGGCATCATGCAGGATCGGGATCCGCCAGTGTGTCCACCACCAGGCGCCGCAGCCAGGCGGTGCCGGGGTCGCTTTCGAAGCGGGCGTGCCAATGCACGGTTACGGACAGCATGGGCAAGGCGATGGGCAGCGGACGTATCTGAAAGGCGTCGTCCCGGTTGAACCAGATCGCTGCCCGCAGGGGCAAGGTCATGGTGAGATCGGTGCGCCGCACGATCTCGGCCGCGGCGGAAAAATGCGGCAAGGTCAGATAGGGCCTGCGTGGCAGGCCGGCCTCGCTCAGGACGTCGTCCAGCAGGCGATGAGCGCTGGCGCGGGAGGCCACCAGGATGTGGTCCAGGCGCTTGTATTGGCTGCGTGTCAGCCCGGCCGACAGTACCGGATGGCCGCGCCTGCCCATGCAGGTGTAGCGCTCTTTGAACAGCTCGGCATGGCAGGTTTCGCTGCCCAGCCCGGCCAGATTTCCGATCGCGAGGTCGACCTCGCCCTCTTTGAGCGCCTGCGGCAGGCGTTCCAACGGAATTTCCAACACCTCGACTTGCAGGCGCGGCGCCAAGGCATGCACCCGTTCCATCAGCGCCGGCAGGAACACCATTTCGCCGATATCGGACATGGACAGCCGAAAGCGCCGGGCGCTGCTGGTGGGCTCGAAGCGCTGCCGCAGGTTGACGGCTTCCGCGAAGCTGTTCATGCCGCGCTCTATCGGTTCGGCAAGCGCGAACGCAACCGGCGTGGGCTGCATGCCGGAAGCCGTGCGCGCGAACAGAGGATCGTCGAATTTTTCACGCAGGCGCGCCAATGCGTAGCTGACGGCGGGCTGGGTCAGGTTCAGGCGCTGCGCGGCCCGCGTGACGCTGCGCTCATGCAGCACGGTCAGGAAAACCCGCATGAGGTTCAGATCGAAGTCCATGCATGCCCCTTATATCAGCTTGATTTATAAGATAAATAATATCCATAAATTTGACATATAAATAGTTGATTCCTAGACTAATTTCACAAGGCTAGGGCAGCGCTTGCCGAAGGCCGCACCATAGGGGAAGCATTGCCATGCACGCGTTGACGCTGCCGTCGTTGTTGTTGGAGCAGGGCGCCCGTTGGGGCGATCGCACGTGGGTGCAGGCGCCAGGAGGCTCGCTGCGTTATGGCGATGCGCCCGCGCATGCGGCGGCCTGGGCCGCGCGTTTGGCCTCGGCCGGCGTCGCCCGGGGCGACCGGGTCGGGCTGATGGCCGGCAACCGGCATGAATTCCTGTCCATCGTGCTGGGCTGCGGCTGGCTGGGCGCCGTCGTGGTGCCCATCAATACGGCGTCGCGGGGCATGCAGCTACAACACATTCTGGCCAACAGCGGCTGCAGATTGCTGGTGGCCGATGCGGCATCGTGCCCTGCGTTGGCTGGGCTGGACATGCAATCCTTGGACTTGAGCCGCATCTGGTTGCTGGATGGGAATGCGGATGCGCCGCCGCTGCCGGTTCACGCGTGTCCGCCGCCCGCGTTGCCGGACGCCCCGCTGGCGGCAGCGGCCGAGATCGGGCCGGGCGATACGCTGGCCATCCTGTACACCTCGGGGACGTCGGGCCTTTCCAAAGGCGTGTGCTGTCCGCACGCGCAGTTCTATTGGTGGGGCAGGATTGCCGCGCGCAACCTGGAGATCGCCGAAAGCGACGTGCTCTACACGAGCTTGCCGCTGTTCCATACCAATGCGCTGAATGCCTGCTTCCAGGCGCTGGTCACCGGCGCCACCATCGTCTGCGACGAGCGCTTTTCGGCCAGCCGTTACTTCGACCGGCTTGAGGCCACGGGCGCTACCGTGACCTACCTGTTGGGCGCGATGGTGCCGATGCTGCTGGCGCAAACGCCTGCGGCGGCGGAACGGCGCCACCGCGCGCGGATCGCGCTGGCGCCGGGCGTTCCCGAACGTTTCCATGCGGCGTTTGCAGAGCGCACGGGCATTGCGTTGCTGGAAGGCTATGGGTCCACCGAGACCAACTTTGCGCTGGGCGGCACGCTTGCCGAACAGCGCCCCGGCACGATGGGACGCGCCGCCCCTGAATTCGACGCGATGGTGGCCGACGAACACGACGCCATGGTGCCGGACGGCTCCCCGGGCGAATTGCTGCTGCGCGCGCGCATGCCATACGCCATTGCCACCGGCTACTTCGGCATGGACGACAAGACGGTGCAGGCGTGGCGCAATCTCTGGTTCCACACGGGAGACCGCGTGGTCCGTGACGCGGACGGCTATTTCCGGTTCCTGGACCGCATGAAGGACGCCATCCGCCGACGCGGCGAGAACATTTCCTCGTACGAGGTGGAGCAGGTGTTGCTGGCTCATCCCTCGGTTGCAGCGGCGGCGGTCTATGCGGTGCGTTCGGAGTTGGCCGAGGACGAGGTGATGGCGGCGCTGGTCTACAAGGCCGGGCAGGCAGTCCCGCCCGAGACCTTGCTGGATTTCTGCCAGCCTCGCATGCCGTACTTTGCCGTGCCGCGCTACCTGCGCGTGCTGGAGGATCTGCCGCGCACCGAGAACGGCAAGATCCGCAAGTTCCACTTGCGGGATGAGGGGATTACCGGCGACGCCTGGGACCGTGACGCCGCCGGCTATCGTGTGGCGCGCTGAGCGCCATTGGTCCATTCAAACAGACAAGGGGCGGCAATGACGATGGCATACAAGGGTGCGGCGGCGGCTGCAGGCGACGATGCGCATAGAAGGCGTACGCGGCGCGTGGTGATGGCCTCCGTCGCGGGCAATGCGATGGAGTGGTATGACTTCTTCATCTACGGCACGGCGGCGGCGCTGGTGTTCGGCGAACTGTTCTTTCCCAAGGGGACCGACCCGCTGCTGGGTACCATGGGCGCCTTTGCGGGCTTTGCGGTCGGTTTCCTCGCGCGGCCCCTGGGAGGCGTGATCTTCGGCCATATCGGCGATCGGTACGGCCGCAAACTGGCGCTGGAGTGGACCCTGGGCCTGATGGGGGCTGCCACTTTCCTGATCGGGCTGCTGCCCACCTATGACCAGGTCGGCTTCTGGGCGCCGGTGGCGATGGTGGTGTTGCGCATCCTGCAGGGCGCGGCGGCCGGCGGGGAATGGGGCGGAGGCGTGCTGCTGATCAGCGAGGCGGTCGGGGGCAAGCGCCGCGGCTACTTCTCGTCCTTCAGCCAACTGGGCGTGGCGGGCGGCTTCGTGCTGTCGTCGGCTGTCTTCATGCTGGCGCAACAGCTGCCGAAGGACGCCTTCATGAGCTGGGGCTGGCGCTTGCCGTTTCTCCTGAGTGTGCTGATCTTCGGGGTGGGCTTGTATATCCGCAAGCACATCCCCGAAAGCGAAGAATTCGTGCAGGCGGCCAAGACCGCCAAGCGGGGCATGCCGGCGGTCGAAGTGTTCCGCCGCTATCCGCGCCAGGTCTTTACCGCAATGGGCCTGCGCGTGGCCGAGAACGGCGGGTCGTACATCTTCCTGGCGTTTGCGTTGGCCTACGGCAAGTTCCTCGGCATCTCCAACGACATCATGCTGGGCGGTGTGCTGGTGTCGATGTTCATCGAACTTGGAACGCTGGTGTGGTTCGGCCATCTCTCCGACCGCATCGGCCGGCGCACGGTGTACCTCATCGGTTCCGCCGGCCTGGTGCTGGTGGCATTCCCGTTCTTCTGGCTGGTGCAGACCAAGGAGCCCGTGTGGATATTCCTGGCTTTCTTCCTGGGCAACACGATCTGCCACGCCGCCATGATCGGGACCCAGCCAGCCTATTTTGCCGAACTGTTCCCCCCGGAAGTCCGCTATACCGGCCTGGCGCTGGGGCACGAACTTGCGTCGGTGTTTGCGGGCGGACTCTCGCCACTGATTGCCATGGCGCTGCTGCGCAAGTATGAATCGGCAACGCCCGTGGCGTGGTTCCTGGTGGCCATGGCCGCGATCACGGTGGTGACCTTGCTGCTGACGCGCGAACCGGCGCGCCCGGAGTCGGCATGACGGCGGCTCGTGGCCCGGGCATCGTCGGCGTGGGCGAAACGCCGTCGTTGCGCCACCCCGGTCCCGAGACCAGCACCGCCGGCCTGATGGCCGAGGCGATTGCCCAGGCGCTGCGCGGCGCGGGCTTGGCGCCAGGCCATGTGGATGGCTTGGGGGTGGCGTCGTTCACGCTGCGCCCCGATCGCGCGATCGATCTGGCGTGGCAGCTGGGACTGCGGCTTAACTGGTGCATGCAGGATGAGATGGGCGGCGCTAGCGCCATCAATTTGTTGCGCCAGGCCTGGCTCGCCTTGGAGGCCGGGCAGGCCCGGACCATCGTGCTCGTGGCCGGAGACCATTTCTCGGGCGCTGATTTCGCGGGACTGGTGCGCGGCTATAACCGCAGCGCTCAGGATTACCTCAGCCCGCTGGGCTGCGAGGGGCCGAATCCCTTGTTCGCCATGCTTACCCAGCGCCAGATGGCGCGGACCGGCCTCACACGCGAGGACTATGGCGCGCTGTGCGTGGCGCAGCGGCAATGGGCGGCAGGCAACCCCAATGCGGCGTATCGCCAGCCCCTCACCCTGGAGCAGTACCTGGCCGCGCCCATCGTCGCGGCGCCTCTGGGCCGCCTGGATTGCGTGCCGGTGGTGAGCGGCGCTTGCGCCTTGGTGCTGAGTGCGCGCCCCGCAGGAACCCGAGTGCGGCTGCTGGCCAGCGATGCCCGCTACAACGGGGACCAGCAGGAAGGAGACGGGCTGCAAACCGGCATCGCGGGGTTTGCGCCGGGGCTCTGGCAGCGCGCCGGCCTGGGTCCCGAACATATGGACGTGGTGAGCGTCTACGATGACTATCCGGCCATGGCGCTCGCACAGCTATGCGATCTGGGTTTTGCGGGGGCGGAGGATCTGCCGGGATTCATCGCGCGCCGCCTGGCGGCTCGCGACCTGCCGGTCAATACCGCGGGCGGCCAGCTGTCCGCGGGGCAAGCGGGCACGGCCGGCGGCATGCATGGACTGGTCGAGGTTGCCCGCCAGTTGCTGGGACAAGCCGGTGAGCGGCAGGTGCGCGCCGCGCGCCACGGCGTGGCGACTGGCTATGGCATGGTGCAACTGCGATATGGCATGTGCGCCAACGCGGCCGTGTTGGCCCGGGAGGAATCATGAGCGTCAACGTCAGCCAGTGCTGCGCTTGCGGCCATCTGGTCTATCCCGCCCGGCTTTGGTGTCCGGCTTGCGGCCACGGGCAGGCGCGGGCGGCGGCGGTGGAAGACGCGGTGCTGGAGGCTTGGACCGTGTTGCCGTCTAGGGATGGCGCGCCCGCCGCGATCATCGCTACGGTCCGGGCGCTGCCCGCAGGACCGGTGCTGGTGGTCCGCCTTGAAGAAGCCCCCGGCCAGGCCGGCCAGCGCCTGCGGCTGTACGAACACGAGATGCAAGGGCGGCCCTTGCCTTGGGCCCGCGCCTTGGCGGGCCATGAAGCCTGAAACGCGCGCGCCTCAGTCGCCGCTTGCCGGCGTCTGGATCGCGTCCAGGCGTTGAGCCAGCGAGGCTGCCGACAACTCGCCGACGCGCAGGTCCACCAGACGTCCCTGGGCATCCAGGAACAGCGTGGCGGGCAGGCCGCGGTTGCTCATGTCGCGCGAGGCAGCGCCTTCGGGGTCAAGCAGCACGTTGCGCAGCGACGGCGCATGCTGCGCCAGGAACTGCGCAACGGCGGGCGATGCCTCGGCCTGGTTCAAAAAGACGAAATTCACGCCGGGATGCGCGGCCTGCGCCGCGGCGAAGGCCGGCATTTCGCGGCGACAGGGCGGGCACCAGCTTGCCCAGAGATTGATGACGGTGGGTTTTCCATGGAAAGCCGCGAGTTCGGCTGGCGCGCCATCGAGCTGACGCAGCGCCAGCGAGGCAAGTTCGGACGGCGCCTGCGCGGCGGGAGCCAGCCAGCGTCCGCCGCCGACCCAGGCCACGCTGGCCAGCGCCAGCGCGCCCAGCAGCGCGGCGGGCGGGGCCTTGCGGCGCACCGCCGCGTACAGGCCATAGACCCAGGCCGCGGCCAGCCCGGCCATGCCGGCCCAGCCGCCATCGCGCACGTCCAGTATCCGCAAGGGATTTTCCAGGAAGTGCGCAGGGTATCGCCAGACGAAGCCCAACCGCGCGACCACCAGGCCGATGACGAGGGCGCGCCACAGCACCGTGCCCATATCGGGTGATGCGCGGCTTCCGGCCGCGTGCTTGGGGCCGAAGAGTTTGGCGGCCAACAGGCCGATGGCCGCGGCGGCGGCAAGAACGAGCAACTCCGTGGGAAAGACGAGAGGACCGATGCGGATGGCGGGCGTCATGGGCGTACCTGCGGCTGGCGTTGCGGATCAGGCCGCATGCTGCAGCTTGGCGGGCGCCTGGGCGATGCGGCGCGTGATTTCGGTCGCGGCGCGGCAGATCAGTCCGGCCAGATAGTCCTCGCGGAACGCCGCGAAGGCATCCTGGGCGCCAATGATCGTAATGCTGCCCAGCACGTGGCGTTCTTCATCGAAGATGGGCGCGGCAATCCCGGTTTTTCCGGAATCCAGTTCCCCGGACGAGATGCTGTAGCCCGCCTTGCGCACTTGCAGCATGGCGCGGGAAAAGGTCTTCCAGTCATGGCCCAGCCGCAGCATGTCGGGCGACTGCGCGTGTTCATCGTACACGCGGCGCAATTGGCGCGGTCCCAGATTGGCCAGGATGACGCGGGCGGTTGCGCTGCGCAGCAACGGCATGTACCGGCCGCGCCCGAAATTCAGCGCCTGCGTATTGCGGCCCGGCTGCTGGTGCACGTTGATCACCTTATCGTCGTAACGCTCGCTTAGCAGCACGTCCAGTCCTGTCTGGCTGGAGAGTTCCTCGATCAGGTCGCGGCTGACAGTCAGCATGGGGTCGTACTCGCGCATCTGCAGGTCCAGCGCAATGATCCGCGGACCCAGGGCATAGCCCGCAGGCAGGCGCACCAATAATCCGCAGGCGCATAGTTCCCGCACGTAGCGATAGGCGGTGGCGGGCGCGTAGCCGCGCAACTGGCAGATGGCATCCACGTCGAGGACCGGCCGGTCGGGCTGAAAAAGGTCCAGGACATCGAGCATGCGGCGAAGACTGTTCATGGGCGTGAGAGGTGGAAAGGCTGACGTGCTGCGAGGGTGCACCAAGGCAAGCGTATTGGCAAATCGCCTTCGCTCGCGCGGCGCGCACGCGTGCGTATAGGAGAAATACACGGATCTATCAAATAGATAATTCTAATAAATTATTCCGCATCAATCTGCCAAAAGAAATTGCACAATTATCAAATTACGATAAAGTAGCAAAAAAGGAGGCGGTAATCATGAGCGGTGCGAGTGTCTTGCTGGAGGCCCTGCGCGAGCAGGGCGTGGAAGTCTGTTTCGCCAATCCCGGCACGACCGAGCTGGATCTGGTGCGTGCAATGGAAGAGGTGCCGGGCCTGCGCTGCGTCGTGGGCTTGCAGGAGAACGTATGCACCGGCGCCGCCGACGGGTATGGCCGCCTGGCGGGCAAGCCGGCCGCGACCTTGTTGCACCTGGGGCCGGGCTTTGCCAACGGCATCGCAAATCTGCACAACGCGCGCCGCGCCCGGACTCCCATCGTCAACATCATCGGCGACCACGCCAGCTGGCATCTGGAGTGCGACGCGCCCCTGACATCGGATATCGAATCGCTGGCGCGCCCGGTGTCAGGGTGGGTGCGGCGCATCGCGTCTGCCCAGGACGCGGCTGGCGCTGCGCGCGCCGCCGTGCAGGCCAGCCTTGCCGACGGCGGGCAGGGCGCGACCCTGATCTTTCCGGCGGATTTCCAAGCCGAGAACGTAGCGCAGGAGCCGGCCGGCGCCGCTGCATGCGACGCCGTCCCGGGCTCGGATGAGTTCGATGCCGCCGCTGCATGGCAGCAGTTGCGCCGCGCGAAAAATCCGCTGTTCCTGCTAGGTGGGGGCGGGCCGTCCAGCGGCCTGGGTGGGCGAGCCCAAATCGCCGCCGCGCGCTTGTGCGGCCTATTGGGAGGCAAGGCGTATGCCGAGACCTTCCCCGCGAGGTCGGAGCGCGGCCGCGGCCTGCCGGATTTTGACCGGCTGCCGTATTTTCCCGAACCCGCGCGCGCCACGCTGGACGCCGCCGATCTGGTGGTGCTGGTCGGCGCCTTGCCGCCGGTGACGTATTTCGGTTATGCCGGCCATCCCAGCCGGCTGGTGCCGCAAGAGCGCTTGCTGATGCTCGCCGCGCCTGGCCAGGACGCCGCGTCGAGGCTGGAAGCGCTGGCCGAATTGGCCGGGGCGCCGGCCGCCGATGTTGCCCCGGCGGCGCTGCCCCAAGCCGCGCCGGGCCTCTTGACGCCGCAGTCCATTGCCGCCGTGGTAGCGCGGGCCTTGCCCGAAGACGCCATCGTGTCGGTCGAGGGCGGCACTTGCGGATATCCGCTATACGCGGCGTCCGCGGGCGCGGCGCGCCACACCGTGCTGACCAATACCGGCGGCGCAATCGGCCAGGGCTTGCCGGTTGCCATGGGGGCGGCAATCGCCTGCCCGGACCGCCGCGTCGTGGCGGTGCTTTCCGACGGCAGCACGCAATACACGATCCAGACGCTGTGGTCGCTGGCGCATGAAAACCTGCCGGTCACGGTGCTGATCGCCGCCAATCACCAGTACGCCATCCTGCGCAACGAGCTGCGCCGCGGCAATGCCGTGCTGGGGGAGCGCGCCGCTGAGCTTACCGCCCTGGACCGCCCGCGTATCGACTGGGTGGGGCTGGCCTCTAGCTATGGCGTGCAGGCCAGCCGCGCCGCCACCTCGGAAGAACTGGCCGCGCAGCTGGAATCGGCACTGCGGCAGCCGGGACCTGTCCTGATCGAGATGGCGCTGTAGGCGCGGCGATCCATCCCTCTATATATAAGGAGCATTACAGAATGGACTTGCAACTCAAGGGGAAAGTGGCTGTGGTCACCGGCGGCAGCCTGGGCATCGGACGCGCGGTTACGGAGGCCCTGGCGGCCGAAGGCGTGCGGGTGGCGATCGTGGCGCGCCGCCAGGCGCAGCTGGACGAAGTGGCGGCTGAAATCACCCGGGCCACAGGCGTGGAGGTATTGGGCGTGGCGGCCGACGTGTCGGACACGGAGCAGGTCAACGCGATGATGCAACGCGTGGCGGAGCATTTCGGCCGCGTCGACATCCTGGTCAACGGCGCGGCCCATCCGGGCGGGCTGGTGCGCAGCGAGATCGACGAAGCGGATCCCGAGGGCCTGCTGGAGGACATCAACATCAAGGTGGTGGGCTACATGCGCTGCGCCAAAGCCGCTGCGCCGCACATGCGCCGTGGCGGCTTCGGGCGCATCGTCAACATTGGCGGCCTCACCGGACGCGGCAGCAAGCAACTGTCGGGCATGCGCAACGTGGCCATTTGCCATATGACGAAGACGCTGTCGGACCAGCTTGGTCCGCACGGCATCACGGTCAACGTGATCCATCCGGGCGTGGTCGAAACGCCCCACATCCATGAACTTTACGAAAAGGAAGCCGCCAGGCAGGGGCTGACCCCCGCCCAGGTCGAGGCCAACTATGCCAAGGCCACGCCCATCCGCAGGGTGCTGCAGCCGGCGGAGATCGCCGATGCGGTGCTGTTCCTGGCATCGCCCCGGGCAGGCGCCATTACCGGCGAGTCGCTGGGGGTGGACGGGGGCATCACGCGCGGCATCTTTCTTTGAAACGCTAACCCTCTTTCGGGGAGTCTGGATATGCAAGGCACGATACTGGTCGGCACGGCCGGCCAAGGAATTCTGCGCAGCGTCGACGATGGCGCCACCTGGCACCGCCTGGGCCTCAAGGAAGCCATCGAATTCGACGGCACGGTGCGCAGCCTGGCCGTGGACCCGGCAGATCCGCGCCGCGTGTTCGCCGGGGCCGACGCCGGCATGTGCATCAGCACCGATGGCGGCGCGCACTTCTCGCGGGTGGACAGCCCGATGAACGGCATGACCGTCTGGGCGATCGCCATTGACGCCAAGGATCCACGGCGTCTGTACGCGGGCACCGGCGCGCCGTCGCGCGCGGCCATGTTCCGCTCGGTGGATGGCGGCGCGAGCTGGGAGCGGCTGTCGCCCGAACTGCCGGAGTTTTGCCGCGGCGTGAACCGCCCGCGCATCCTGTCCGTCTGCGTGGACCCGGATGACAGCCGCGAGGTCTGGTTCGGCGTCGAGGAAGGCGGGCTGTGGCGCAGCCGCGATGGCGGCGACACCTGGACGCGCGAGGACGAGGAGGGCAACGCCGCGGCTATCTCCAACCCCGACATCCACTGCGTCGCGGTGCTGCCGGCCACGGCAGCAGCGCCCAAGACCACCATGGTGCTGACCGTGAACTCCGTCTACCTCAGCGAAGACGGCGGCCGGCGCTGGGAGGGCGTGGCGTCCAAATCGCGTTTCGACGGCATGTACTACACCCGCTCGGTGCAGGCATTGCCAGACGATCCCGACACCGTGCTGCTGGCCATAGGCGACGGCACGCCGGGCACGCGCAGCAAGATCTACCGATCGTCCGACCGGGGCCGCAGTTGGCAGCCCGCGTTACTGCATACCGCGCCGAACTCCACGTTCTGGGCCTTCGGCGTGCACGCGGCGGACCCGCGGCTGGCCTTCGCCGGCACCAAATACGGCCATCTGTTCCGCTCCACGGACGGCGGACGCAGCTGGTTCAAGGAGTGGCGCGATTTCAGTGAAATCACCGCGGTGGCCTGGACGCCATACGCCGCGCCCGTGACCGCGCATCCCCAGTCCATCAACTGATACGCACTTCGAGACCGCCATGTCCACGATCACCACGCCCGCGCCGGCCGACCGCCGCCCGCGCATCGCCCGCACCCATCTGGCCCTGTTCGTGCGGGACCCTTACGCTTCGGCGCCCTGGTACGAATCCGTGCTGGGCATGCAGGAAACCGCGCGCGGCGAGCAGTGGGTGTTCCTGTCCTTCGGACGCAAGCACCACGACATCGCCCTGATCCGCGCGGCGGACGGGGAACCGGCCCGCGGCCCTATCAACATGCAGCACTACGGCCTGGAGATCGAGGGCGACGTGGATGAGCTGCGCCGCCTTTACGGCATGTTGCTGGCCAAGGGAGTGGACGTGGTGAAGATCACCGACCACAAAGTGGGCTACGGCCTGTACTTCACGGACCCCGACGGCCACCGCTTCGAGTTCTTCTGCGAAACCGTGCATGGCGACGAAGAGGGCAAGCGGGTCCTGCACGACCACAACGCGCCCAGCGTGCCCATGACGCTGGACCCGCTTTGAGCCCTCCGGGCGCCAACCGATTCCTGATTTCCCATTGACTGGAGCATTCATGAGCAACACCAACTTCGGCCCCTATCGCATCCGCAAATGGTATTTGCAGATCGACGACACCCTGGCCACGGAAACCGGCGAGCCGGCTGACGGCGAACCGCTGCGCAGGATCGTCATCGCGGCGGCCCTGCACAACCCCTACGCGGGTCGCTTCGAGCGCGACCTGTCAGCCTACATCGAGCCTTCGGCCATGCTGGGTGAGGAGTTCGGGCGCCGCATCATCGAGGCAGCGGGAGGGCGCCCGCTGGAAAGCTACGGTAAAGCCTGCTTGGTCGGCACGGACGGCGAGTACGAACACGGCAACGCGCTGCTGACCACCGTCTTCGCCGAACCGGTGCGCGCGGCGCTGGGCGGCGGCAAGGCCTGGGTGCCTTCGACCGGCAAGCGCGGCGGTCCCGGCACCGCGATCGACATTCCGCTGGCGCACAAGGACGCGCTCTACGTCCGTTCGCATTACGACAGCGTGACAGCGCTGTTCGGCGACGCGCCCAATCGCGACGAGGTGCTGATTGCGTTTGCCTTCGCTACGCGCGGCCGTCTGCATGCGCGCCTGGGCGGCCTGAAAGCCAGCGAGATCGCGGGCAAAGACGGACTCTGCTGAAGGAAGCCGCCATGCAACGCCGCGACACCGACATCGCCGTCAATGGCATGAGCCTGCGCCTGACCGAATGGGGCCCCGGGGAGGGGCGGCCGCTGTTCATGCTGCACGGCATCCGTGGCTACGCCGAGACCTTCGCCGGCATCGCGCAGGCGTTGCAGCCGGACTTCCGCGTCCTGGCCTATGACCAGCGTGGCCGTGGCGCCAGCAGTTGGGATCCGGGGCGCAATTACTACACCGACGCCTATGTCGACGACCTGGCCGGCGTGGCCGACGCGCTGGGCGTGGACAATTTCGATTTGCTGGGCCATTCGATGGGAGGCATCGCGGCCATCGTCTTTGCCGCCAGATATCCGGCGCGCGTGCGGCGCCTGATCGTGGAGGACGCCGGGCCCGCCGCCTTCGAGGGCAGCGCGGGTGCTGCGCGCATCCAGCGCGAATTGCGGGAGACGCCGGAGTCCTTTACCGACCTGGCCGCGGCGCGCGCGTACCTGCGCGCCTTGCGGCCCAGCGTTACCGAAGCCGCCCGCGAGGAAAGGTTGCGCCACATGCTGAAAGAGGATGGGGCGGGCGGCTGGACCTGGCGCCATGACCATGCCGGCATCGCCGCCACCCGCCTGAACCCGGACCCGGCGCGCGTGGTGGACCTGTGGCCGCAGGTCGCGGCGCTGGCCTGTCCGACCTTGGTCGTGCGCGGCGGGCGTTCCGATTACTTGCAGGCGCAGACCGCCCGCGAGATGGCGGCGCGCAACCCCAACGTGGAATGGATCGAGATCGAGGGCGCGGGCCACTACATCCACGACGACTGCCCGGCCGCTTTTGCACAGGCCGTCGGCGGCTTTCTGCGGGGCGCATGAGGCGCAATCCGCGGAACGACAACAAGAATCCAAGGGAGAGCCGAGATGGCGCATATCGTAGAAGTGCCGGTGCTCGTGGTGGGCGCCGGGCCGGTCGGCGTGACGCTGGCCAATCTGCTGGGCAACTATGGCGTGAACACGCTGGTGCTGGAGCGCAACCAGGACGTGCTGGATTATCCGCGCGCGGTGGGCCTGGACGATGAGGCCATGCGCACCTTCCAGAGCGCAGGCCTGGCCGACGACATGCTGCGCGACATGATCCAGAACGTGCCCATGCGCATGTACACGCGGACCAAGCGCTGCTATGCCGAGATTCTGCCCGCCACGCGCGAATTCGGCTGGTATCGCCGCAATCTGTTTTCCCAGCCCTTGGGCGAGCGCACGCTGCGCGCCGGCTTGCAGCGCTTTCCCCATGTGACATTGGAACTGGGCACCGAACTGCTGGCGCTGGACCAGGACGCGCGCGGCGTCACGGCGCGGGTCCGCGAGGCCGGCGGAGCGGAGCGCGAGATCCGCGCCCAGTATCTGCTGGCCGCCGACGGCGGGCGCAGCACCGTGCGCGAGCGGTTGCTGCAGCTGCCGTTCGACGGCAATACCCATCCACGCAAATGGGTAGTCATCGAATGCGACCAGGATCCGCTGGACGCGCCTTACACCGCGCTGCACTGCGAGCCGCGCCGGCCCTACGTCTGCCTGCGCCTGCCGTACGGCCTGCGACGCTGGGAATTCATGTTGTTTCCGGGCGAGGACGGCGAGCAGATGCTGCGTCCGGAAAAAGTGCAGGAACTGCTGCGCCACCACGTGGCCGATCCGGCCCGGCTCAATGTCATCCGCGCCCGCGTCTATACCCACAATTCACGGGTTGCGCGTACTTTCGTATCGGGCCGTGTCTGCCTGGCGGGAGACGCCGCGCACCTGACCCCGCCCTGGATCGGGCAGGGCCTGAACGCCGGCCTGCGCGATGCCTTCAACCTGGCCTGGAAGGTGGCCTGGATCGTGCAAGGCCGGCTGGCTCCGGCGGCCTTGCAGAGCTATCACGACGAACGTCACAGCCACGCGCGGGCCATGATCTCGCTGGCCGACATGTTCGGCGCCATGCTGTCGCAGACCAACCCCATCCTGGCAGCGTTGCGCGACACGTTTTTCCTGTCCATCCGGAATATTCCGAAGATCCGGGACTACGTGTTGCAGATGAAGTTCAAGCCCATGCCGCGCTACAGCAGCGGGGTGGTGGGGGACAGCGCGGAGAAGGTCCAGCGCGAGTGCATCGGCCGCATGTTCATCCAGCCGCTGGTCGAATGCGAAAACGGCGCCACCCTGCGCATGGACGAGGCGTTGGGTGCGGGCTTTGCCCTGATCGGCTGGCGCCGGGATCCGCGCGCCGGGCTGCCGCCGGCCTTGCGGGCGCAGCTGGACAAGCTGGGCTGCCGCTACGTCGCCGTGCAGCGCTCGCGTAGCGGCTGTCCTCCCGAGGATCTGCAGGCAGGCGCTTTGCCTGTGCTGCAAGACACGGAAAACGCATTGCACTTCTGGTTCCAGCGTACCCGCGCCGACTGGGTCCTGGTGCGGCCGGACCGCTATGTCGCCGCGTTGGGCCGGCGCGAAGACGCCGCAGATGCCCTGGGCCGCTTTGCCGCCCGTTTCGTGCCGGGCGCGACGCCAGGCGCGAGCCAGCCGGTGGCGCACCTTGCAGACGCGGTGCATACGGCAGGCGCCTTCCTGAACGGGGCGCAGCCATGAACGCGGCCGCCCACAGCGCAAGCCCCCAGGTGCGCAATGTGTTGTTCATCATGTGCGATCAGCTGCGCGCGGACCATCTGTCCTGCTATGGCGGCGCGGGCGCTTTGCGCACGCCCAATATCGGCCGGTTGGCGCGCATGGGGGTGCAGTACGACCGGGCTTACGTCACTTCCGCGGTTTGCGGCCCGTCGCGCGCGTCCTATTACACCGGACGCTATCCCTTGTCGCACCGCGTGACGTGGAACCGGGTGCCGCATCCGGTGGACGAATGGTGCCTCGGCGAATACCTGGCCCAGGCCGGGTTGCCGCTGCACTTGCTGGGCAAGACGCACTTCGTGCCGGACCGTGACGGCTTGCGTGCAAAAGGCTATGCCCCCGAAGACGAGCAACGTTTCCTGCAGGGCGGATTCGTGCCCATCGAGCGCTACGACGGCCATTTCGAGCTGTCCAAGGACAGCCCGTACCGACGCTACCTGCGCGAACGCGGCTACGACAGCGAACGGCCATGGGAAGACTATGTGGTGGGCAGCCAGGCGGCCGACGGCAGCATCGCCAGCGGCTGGTTGATGCGCAACGCGCCGCTGCCCGCCCGGGTGGATGCCGCCGATTCGGAAACGGCCTACCTCACGGACCGCGCCCTGGATTTCATGCGGGGGCAGGGCGAAAAGCCCTGGGCGCTGCATCTGTCCTATATCAAGCCGCATTGGCCCTACAAGGCGCCGGCTCCCTACCACGCGATGTTCGGGCCCGAGGACTGCGCGCCGGTGGTGCGTACACAGGCGGAGCGGGACCATCCGCATCCGGTGCACGCGGCCTACCAGCGGCTGGAGGAGTCGGTCTCTTTCGCGCGCGATGAGGTCTGGCGCGGCATCCGTCCGGTCTACATGGGACTGGTCAGGCAGATCGACGACCAGATCGGCCGGCTGCTGGATTTCCTGGAGCGCAGTGGCCGGCTCAAGGACACCTTGATCCTGTTCACCTCCGACCATGGCGATCACCTCGGCGACCACTGGCTGGGCGAGAAGGAGTATTTCTACGACAGCGCCATGCGCGTGCCCTGCCTGGTCTACGACCCGGCGTCCTCCGCCGACGCGACCCGTGGTACCCGCAGCGACGCCTTCGTGGAGTGCATCGATATCGTTCCCACGGTGCTGGAGGCGCTGGAGCTGCCGGCCGAGGCGCACCGTATCGAGGGCCGCTCGTTGCTGCCCGGGATCCGCGGCGCGTCGGACACCGGGCCACCCGCGCGCGAATATGTGGTGGGCAGCCTGGACTACGCCTACCGCGAAGCGCGCCTGTTCCTGGGGCGCGGCGTGCGCGAATGCACGGGCCTGATGCTGCGCGACGAGCGCTACAAGTACCTGCACTGGCAAGGCTACCGGGGGCAGCTGTTCGACTTGCGCGACGATCCGGGCGAGTTGCGCGACCTGGGCGCCGATCCGGGCATGGCGCCCGTGGTCGATCGCATGCGGTCCGCCTTGCTGGACTGGCACCAGGGTTTGAAGCGTCGCGCCAGCGAAACCGACGCGCAGGTGCGCGAGCGCACCCATGCACACGAACGGATGATGGGCATTCTGATCGGCCGCTGGTGAAGCGCGCTGGTCCTGATCTGGATTTCCAGCCGTGCGGGGTCTTCCGACTCCAGACGGCAAATCAGTCGCCGGACCTGACCGGAACGACAAATACAAGGGGAAGTACCATGGGATCGCCGTACCGTTGTTGTTTTCAACCTGTATTGTGGGCCGCGCTCGCGCTGCTGCCGGCCGGGCAGGCTGCGGCCCAGGCCTGGCCGTCGGACACGGTGAAAATCGTGGTCCCGTATCCGCCAGGGACCGAGCCCGACGTGCTGGCGCGCGATCTGGGCAACCGCCTGTTCAAGGAAAGCGGCAAGACCGTGGTGGTCGAGAACCGCCCCGGCGCCAACGCCATCATCGGCAGCGACTACGTGGCAAAGGCGGCCGGCGACGGCAATACCTTGCTGATGGTGGACCGCCTGGCGCTGGAAACCAATCCCTTCCTGTACGCCAAGGTGCCATATCGGTGGCAGGAGGACTTCAAGCCCGTCACCGACCTGGGGCAGGTCCAGCTCTATGTCGCGGTCAGCAATGCCTTCCCGGCCAAGACGTACAGGGAATTCATCGACTACGCCCGCGCCAATCCGCAACGCATCAATGTGGGCACCGGCGGCCAGGGGCACGTGAATCACCTGGGCATGGCCATGCTGGCCAGCGCCGAGGGCGTGCAATTCACCTATGTCCCGTTCAAGGGCGTGGCGCCGGCCATGACCGCGACCATGGCCGGCGATGTGGACAGCGTGATGGCGGGCGGCCTGGCCGTGTCGGAGCAATACAAGGCGGGCAAGATCCGGGTGCTGGTGGCAGGGGCGGCGCAGCGGGCCGCCATGATGCCCGATGTGCCCACCTTGCAGGAGGCCGGCGGCAAGGCAGGCAGCATACCGTCCACGGTCTTTACCCTGTTCGCCCCGGGCAAGACACCGGACGCCCTGGTGGCGCAGATCAACCGGGCGGTGACGGCGGTCACCGCCGACCCGTCGTTCCGCAAGGCTTACGAGGCTCGCGGCCTCCTGGTGCGCGGATCCAGCCCCGAAGCGACCCTGGCCGCCATGAAAGAGGAGGCAGGCCGCTACGAAAGCCTGATCAAATCCGCTGGCATCAAGCCGGATTGACGCGGCTTGCGGGCGCGGCCCTCAGTCCGGAATGACGGCGGTGACGTCGATTTCCACCAGCCATTCCGGCCGGGCCAGCGCCGACACGATAATGCCGGTGGACACTGGAAACACGCCCTTGAGCCACCGGCCCACCACCTTGTAGACATCTTCGCGATAGCGCACGTCGATGAGGTACACGGTGAGCTTGCAGATGTGCGAAAGCTCGCTGCCGCATTCCTGCAGCAGCATGGCGACGTTGGCCATGGCTTTTTCGGCCTGGGCGGCGACATCGCCCACGCCGACCGATTCCCGGGTGTCCAGGTCCTGGCCGATCTGGCCACGCAGGAAAACGGTGTTGCCGGCGATCACGGCCTGGCACAGGTCGTTGTCCAGCCGTTGTTCGGGGTAGGTGTCGCGGGTATTGAATTTGCGGATGCGGGTGTGTGCCATGTTCGGGTCCTGGTCGTGGCGGATGGGTCTGCCGGCTATCGAGCCGTTCAGTGAGGAAGAATCTTGGAAAGAAAGCGGCGCGCCTGCGGGCTGGCCGCGTCGCGGAAGAAGCGGTCCGTCGGACTGTCCTCGATGATGGCGCCGTCTTCCATGAAGACCACGCGATTGGCCACGCGGCGCGCGAAGCCCATCTCGTGCGTGACGACCATCATCGTCATGCCTTCCTCGGCCAGCTCCACCATCACGTCCAGCACCTCATTGACCATCTCGGGGTCCAGCGCGGACGTCGGTTCGTCGAACAGCATGGCCATCGGATCCATCGACAGCGCGCGCGCGATCGCCACACGCTGTTGCTGGCCACCCGACAGCTGCCCGGGATGCTTGCCCGCATGGGCGGAAAGCCCGACGCGTTCGAGCAATGCGCCGGCCTTGGCGCGGGCGGAGCCGATGTCCCGGCCCAGCACGATCTGCTGCGCCAGGGTCAGGTTGCGCATGATGTCCAGGTGCGGAAACAGCTCGAAATGCTGGAACACCATGCCGACCTTGGTCCGCAGCTTGGGCAGGTCCGTGGCCCCCGTCACCGAGGCGCCATCGATCAGGATATCGCCTGCCTGGATGGGTTCCAGCGCGTTGACGGTCTTGATAAGGGTGGATTTGCCTGAGCCGGACGGCCCGCAGACCACGACGATCTCGCCACGGTTCACGCGCGTCGAGCATTGCTTGAGCACGTGGTGGCTGCCGTAGAACTTGTCCACGCCGCGGATTTCGATGATGGGGGCGGGCGCGTTCATTTGTCGTAGTGCCCCGCGCGGATGGACGCGCCGATCAGGTTCAGGATCAGCCGGCCCGCCGTGATGCAGGAAATCTGGTTCAGATCTTTCTCGGGCTGGATTTCGACGATGTCCATGCCCACCACGCGCCCCTTGCGTACCAGGCCGTGGATCAGCTTGCGTGCCTGCACGAAGGTGACGCCCCCGGGGGCGGGGCCGGCGACAGCCGGCATGGTGGCGGGATCCATGCCGTCGGCGTCGATGGTCAGGTAGTAGTTGCCGCCATCCGGAATGCGCGCCAGCACGGCATCCATGCCGATGTCATGCAGTTCGTAGGCGGTGACCAGTTCGGCGCCATAGGCGCGGGCCGCATCGAGTTCTTCCGGGCGGCCGCTGCCCTGGGCGCGCAGGCCGATCTGGATGATGCGGTCCACGTGCGGCATTTCCGAGGCGCGCCGGATGGGGCTGGACAGCCCGTCGCGCACGCCATTGACGTCGTCGCGCCAGTCCAGGTGGGCGTCTATGTGGACCAGCGTGATGGGGCCTTTCTGGTCCAGGCCGCGCAGGATGGGCGTGGTGATGCCGTGATCGCCGCCCAGCACGATGGGGACCGCGCCGGCGGCGGCGATGCGGCGCACCGCGGCTTCGGCGCGTTCGTAGTGTTCGCCTCGGGGCCGGGCCAGGTCGGGAATGATGTCGCCGCAATCCACGAAGCGGATGTCGTCGCGGCCTTGCAGCAGCGGCCCGTCGATGTCGAAGTCGTAATGGCCCGGGCGGCGCACCACGCGATCGGTCGCCTGGCGGATGGCCGTGGGCGCATTGGTCTGGTCATTGCTGAAATCCGCGGCGGAATAGGGTGATCCATAGGGCATGCCCAGGACGGCGATATCCGCCTGCAGGTTGTCCAGGTCCAGCGCCAGCGTGGAGTACAGCAGGGTCGGATGGCCGGTGCGGGGAGGGACCGTATAGGTGCTCATGTTCTCGTTTCCTTGGTGGAGGGAGGGTCAGGCCTGGCGCGCCTTGCGGCGGACCAGGGTTTCCAGGCGGCGGCCCGCGCCGGCCATCAGCACGCTGCACACCCAGTAGAGCAGGGCGGTAGTGCCGAGCACTTCGAGGTAGGCGAAGGTGTTGGCCGTGAGCAGGTTGCTCTGGTAAGTCATTTCCGGCAGGCTCATCACCGAGAAAATCGCCGAGTCCTTGAACATCATGATGACGAGGCTGGTGGTGGGCGGGATGAGGAAGCCGAACAGTTGGGGCACCACGATGTGGCGCTGCGCCTGCCAATAGGTCATGCCCAGGGACAGGGCCGCGCTGCTTTGGCCCCGTGGCACGCTCTTGAGCGCGGCGCGCAGCACTTCGCAGAAATAGCCGCCTGTGTAGAAGGCGGTGCAACCGATGGCGACCGACATGGCGGTGGCCGGAACCCCCAGCTTGGGCAGCCCGAAGAACGACAGGTAGACGAGGATCAGGTACGGAATGTTGCGCACCAGTTCCACGTAGGCCAGCGCCACGGGCCGCAGCAGCGTGCGGGATTGCGCTGCATACGCCGCGATCGTGCCGATCAGTATGCCCAGGGGAATGCCGATGAGGCTGACCAGGGCCGTGATCCGCAAGCCCTTGAGCAGGACCGGCAAGGACTGCCCGACGAGAGAGAAATCAATGGGCATTGGGCAGCATCCTCGACACGCGGCGCTCGCACAGGCGCGAGGCGGCCGACAGGCAGAAAAGAATGATGAAGTACACGGCGGCGGTGACCGTGAACACTTGCAGCGGCAGATCGCTTTGCAGGGTGGCGTTGCGCGCGACGGTGGCCAGTTCCGGAACCGCGATGATGGACATCAGGGACGATGCCTTGAGCAAAATGGTGAGTTCGCTCGTCAGCGGCGGGATGGCGCGGTAGAACACCTGCGGCAGCAGCACGTGCCGCCAGATCTGCCGGCTGCGCATGCCCAGGGCGCGGGCGGCCGCCACCTGGCCGGGCGACAGCGTGCCCAGCGCCCCTCGCAGGATCTCCACGATGTAGGCGCTGGTGTTACAGGCCAGCGCCCCGATCCCGGCCGCAAGCGGCGACACGGAGATACCCAGCAAGGGCGGCACCACGTAATAGGCGATCAGCATATGGATGAGCGCGGGCGTGCCGCGTATGGCGCTGACCCAAAGCATGACCAGCCCGCGCAATGGCGCGTAGGGAGACAGGCGCGCCAGCAGCAGCGCGACACCCAGGCCGATCCCGATGGCGAATGCCGCCACCGACGCCGCCAGGGTGATCGCCGTGCCCGAGACGACACCGTGCAGGAACGGCGCGAGGGCGCCGTTCTGATTCAACCATTCCAGCATGGGAGGTCCGCCTAGATGGCGCCGTCAGGCAGGTAGTTTGTGCGCGGCGTATCCATCGGGGCACCGAACCACTTCTTCTGCAGTTCCAGCAATTGATTGCTGGCGCGCAGTTCGTCAAAGGTGTCATTGATGAACTGGCGGATCTCCAGGTCCTTGGGATTGGCCACCCAGGCCAGCAGCTTGGCCTGGCCGATTTCCCCGGCGATGCGGAAGGCGCCCGGCTGCTTGCGCATCTGGACGGCCGCAATGTTCGAAGGCATCAGCGCTACGTCCACGGTCTTGTTGGCCAGCGCGTTGGAGACGTCGGGATACGCCTGGAACAGCTTGGTGTCGGCGTAGCCCTTGCCGTTCTTCTCTTTCAAGCGCTTTTCGAACTCTTCGGCCACCGGCTGGGAGGAGGATCCCATCTGCGTCCCGATGATCTTGCCGGCGATGTCCATGTCCTGCTTGATGGAGGCATCGTCCACCCGCACCATCAGCACCGAACGGACCACTCCCACGGGCTGGGTGAAGGCGAAGCGCCGGGCGCGTTCGGGGGTAATGCCCACGCTGGTGGCGACGAAGTCGAACTTGCGTGACATCAGGCCGGGCAACAGGCCCTGGAATGGCAGGTTCATCTGTTCCAGCTCGACGCCGAGCTTGGCCGCCATGAGTTGGAGCACATCGTGGCCATAACCCACGACCTTGCCGTTCTCGACGAACTCGAACGGTTCGTAGGCGGCCTCGGTGCCTACGGTCAGCTTGCCGCGCTTCTTGATGTCGGCCAGCGATCCGCCTTCGGCGAATGACAGCGAGGGCAGGGCCAACGCGGCTCCGGCTGCGAGCGTGGTCGCGACAAAACGCCTTCTGGACAGGTTCTGCATGATTTTTCCCTTGTATATCGTCATGGTTCCCGCACTGGGCCGGCAGGTCTGCGCTGACGGAGCGGCCGGGGTCTACGCCCCTTGGCGCCAGTGCTGGACCCACTGTATCCGTGGGGTTGGGTTGTGAAAAATGATTTTTTTAGTGGTATGGTTTCAAAAAACGATACCTTTCAAGAGCCAGCACTGTGTCCCGTCCAGCGTTCACCGAGCGCGATCTGCGTTCCCTGCGCATCTTCTGCGCCGTGGCCCAGGCCAACGGCTTCGCTGCCGCGGAAAAACAGCTGCATATGTCCAAGGCGTCCATCAGCCGACATGTGCGCGAGGTCGAGGAAACCCTGGGGGTGCGGCTCTGCGACCGCGGCCCCTCGGGCTTCGAACTTACCCAGGCGGGCAAGGTGGCGCTTGAACTGGCGCGCGACGCGTTGAAATCGCTGGAGCGGATCCGCCCCGAGATTGACGCGATCCGGGGGGTGTTGTCAGGCACCTTGTCCATCGGCATGGTCGAGCACGTCATCACGGACGCCGACTGCCATATCCCCGAGGCGCTGGCGGCCATGCGGGCAGAGGCGCCCGACGTGAAGGTGGAACTGACCGTCATGACCTTCAACGAGCTGGACCAGGCGCTGCGCGAGCGCCGGGTGCAGGTCGCCATCCGGGGCATGTACCGGCGCGAAAGCGGTTTCAACTACCAGCGGCTTTTCATCGAACGGCACGAGATCTTCGTGGCGCGCGGCAGCGTGCGCCAGGCCCGGGACCTGCCCTTGATATACCGGTCGCACCCCTTCGTGCACGACGCGCTGGGCGCCTATGGATTCGCGCGCGGGCCGGAGGCCACCGGGCTGGAGGCCATCGCCATGCTGGTCTCGTCCGGCCATTGCGTGGGGTTGCTGCCTGCGCACTATGCCGATTCCGTCTCGCGCCGCCATGCCCTGACGCGTCTGCCGGGCGGGCCCATCTACGAAAACACCATTTGCGCGATTACCGAGGCGTCGCGCCCGGGATCGCGCGCCGTGGAACTGTTCCTGCGCCTGCTGGAGCGTTTCCACCCGGCGCAATAGCGGGGCGCAGCCCCCAGCCCATGCCCCGTGCCGGCAGGGGCGCTAAAATACCGGCTCGCGGCTTTTTGACTGGCCATTCCGGCATTCTTTATTCTGCGCCCGGCGCATCCATAACGATGAAAAAACTGACAGCTGTACTCCTCGCTTCCGCAACCGCGCTGCTGACCGCCTGCGGCCCCAGCGACAATGCGCCCGCCGCCGCCGGCGCGCAGGCGCCTGCCGCCGCCAAGAAGGTCGTGGTCGGCCTGGACGACAACTTCCCGCCCATGGGTTTCCGCGACGCGAACAACCAGATCGTCGGTTTTGACATCGATATGGCCAAGGAAGCCAGCAAGCGCCTGGGCCTGGAAGTGGAATTCAAGCCCATCGACTGGAGCGCCAAGGAGGCCGAGCTCAACGGCAAGCGCGTCGACGTGCTGTGGAACGGCCTGACCATCACCGAAGAGCGCAAGAAGAACATCAGCTTCACCGCGCCCTACATGGCCAACCACCAGATCATCATCGTGGGCACGGAATCGCCCGTGAAGGCCAAGGCGGATCTGGCCGGCAAGGTCGTGGGCGCCCAGGACGGCAGCAGCGCCACCGACGCCATTGCCAAGGATCCGGTCGCGGCCCAGATCAAGGAAGTCAAGAAGTTCGGGGACAACGTCACCGCGCTGATGGACCTGGCCGCCGGCCGCCTGGACGCCATCGTCGTGGACGAAGTGGTGGGCCGTTACCTGATCAGCAAGCGCGCCGGTGAATACCGCGTGCTGGACGAGAACTTCGGCACGGAAGACTACGGCGTCGGCGTGCGCAAGGACGACACCGAACTGCTGGGCAAGCTGGACAAGACCCTGGATTCGATGAAGCAGGACGGCACCGCCGGCCGCATCGCCACCCAGTGGTTCGGCGCCAACATCATCAAGTAAGGGGGCAGCGGCGCCCGCGGCCGGCCGGCCCGGGCGCCCGGCCCTGTATTCCGCACAGCCCGCCGAGGCGCCGACGCGCCAGGCGGGCTTACTCATGAATCGATCTTGCCTTGGCGCCTCTTGCAGGCCCTGACGGCGCGAACCCACCGCATGGACTACGTACTCTCCCTATTGGGACCCTTGGCGCAAGGCGCAAAAGTCACCTTGACGCTGTTTTTCATCACGCTGGCGCTGGCGGTCCCGCTGGGGCTGGTGCTGGCGCTGGTACGGATCTCGAAATGGCGGCTGGCGAGCAATCTGGTCAACGGCTACATCTGGCTCATGCGCGGCACGCCGTTGATGCTGCAGATGCTGTTCATCTACTTTGCGCTGCCGTTCGTGCCCGTCATCGGCGTGCGCCTGCCGGATTTCCCGGCAGCCGTAGTGGCTTTCGCGCTGAACTATGCCGCCTATTTCGCCGAGATCTTCCGCGCGGGCATCCAGTCGGTGGACCGTGGCCAATACGAAGGCAGCAAGGTCTTGGGCATGACCTATCTGCAGACCCTGCGCCGCATCGTGCTGCCGCAGATGGTGCAGCGGGTACTGCCGCCCATGAGCAACGAGACCATCACCCTGGTCAAGGATACGTCGCTCATTTACGTGCTGGCGCTCAACGACATCCTGCGCACGGCGCGCGGCATCGTGCAGCGTGATTTCACCACCACGCCGTTCCTGGTCGCCGCCGCCTTCTATCTCATCATGACGCTGGTCCTGACGTGGTTCTTCCAGCATATGGAAAAGCGCTATGCCAAATATGACCAGTAATTCCCCGTCCACGCGCCCCGTCATGATCGAGGCGCGCGACATCATCAAGTCGTTCGGCTCCAACCGCGTGCTGGACCGGGTTTCTCTTACCCTGGGCCAAGGCGAAGTGGTCGCCGTGATCGGACCGTCCGGTTCCGGCAAGAGCACCTTCCTGCGTTGCCTGAACCACCTGGAAACCATAGACGAAGGCAGCATCGAGATCGAAGGCGAAGCCATGGCCCGGGCCGTGGCCGGCGGGCGCAGCCAGTACGCCAGCGACGCGGACGTGCGCCGCATCTGCCGCAAAATGGGCATGGTGTTCCAGTCGTTCAACCTGTTCCCGCACATGACCGTGCTGCAGAACATCATCGAAGCGCCGGTCACCGTGAAGGGTATGACGCGCGCGCAGATCATTCCCAAGGCGGAGGAACTGCTGCGCAAGGTCGGCTTGCTGAACAAGCGCGACAACTATCCGACGCGCCTGTCCGGCGGCCAGAAGCAGCGGGTGGCGATCGCCCGCGCGCTGGCCATGGAGCCCGACATCATGTTGTTCGACGAGCCCACCTCGGCGCTGGACCCCGAACTGACGGGCGAAGTCCTGCGCACCATGAAGCAGTTGGCCGACGAGCGCATGACCATGTTGGTCGTCACCCATGAAATGGGCTTCGCGCGCGAAGTCGCGCACCGGGTCATTTTCATGGACGAGGGCCGCATCATCGAGGAAGCGCCCTCGGCCGACTTCTTCCGCGCGCCGCGCGAGGCTCGCAGCCGCGAGTTCCTGGCGCACATGCTCTGAGGCGCCGGCCTTGCAGGGAACAGCCCGCTCAGGCGGGCTTTTTCATTTCACGGCCGTTCCGGTCACTACGGGACGATGCCCAAGGAAGAGCGGACCGTCTCCGCAATAAGCGGAAGAGGCAGCTTCTGGGCGCCGCGCGGGAGCTTGACGGCACTGAAGCCCTCAGCCAGCCAGCCCTGCACGACCTGGTCCGGACGCTCCTGCGGAGAGGCCGCTGCCATTGCCTTGGGTATGAAGATGGCAATCAACAAGGACTCTTTCTTCGCGTAGTACCTGGCGGTGGAGGTAAAGCCCTCTGGTCCGTAGTCGGTTATGCTGCCGCCGATCCACAATTCGACGTCGGATGCTGCGGCCGGCAGGCAGGGCGGCGTGCCGGCGGATTCCCCGATCAGTACTGCGCTCGGAGCGTCAGCATAACGTTGCGCGGCGCCCCCCACCAACCCTGGCTGAAAAAGCCGATCTGGTCGTAGTACTTCTTGTCGAACAGGTTGTTCACGTTGAGCGTGGCCGAGACTTGCTTGCTGAACTCGTACCGCGCCATCAGGTTCACGAGCATGTAGCTCCCTTGCTGGACCTCCACGTTGCCGCGCGGGCTGGGGGCGGACTGGTACATGCGGCTCTGCCAGTCCATGCCGCCGCCTACCGTCAGGCGGTTCAGGTTACCGGGCAGGCGATAGGTGCTATAGAGTTTGAAGAGGCTGCGCGGATGGCTGGTGTTGATGGCCTTGCCGTCGGCGTCCTTGGCGGTGAAGTGCGTGTAGCTGGCCGCGATGTTCCAGTTGGGCATGATCTGCCCGGTGGTTTCCAGTTCGACGCCTTCGACCTTAGCGCCAGATGCCGCGCGATAGGCCTGCGTGCCAGGCATGCCTATCACCGATACGCCGGGAATGGCCTGGGCCAGGTTGTTCTGACGCGTCTGGTACAGCGACACGGCCGCGTCCAGCAGACCGTCCAGGTAGGAAGCCTTCAGGCCGATCTCGTAACTCTTGCCGTCGATGGGCGGCAGAATGGAACCGCTGGGCGAACGCGCATTCTGCGGCTGGAAAATCTCGGTATAGCTGGCGTAGGCGGTGTACGTCTCGTCGATGTCGTAGATCAGGCCTGCGTACGGCGTGAACTGGTCGTTGATCTTGTACTGGCGCTTGGTGCCGAAGTAGGTCTGGTTCGTCTCCCAATTGCTCCAGCGTCCGCCCACGATCAGATGCAGCGGATCGGCCAGCGAAAATCGACCCACGGCGTAGGTTCCGGTCTGCTTGACCCGCATGTCGTCCGCTGGCGTCTTGCGACTGGACCAGCTCGGTTCGGCGATATGGTCCTGGCGCCAGTCGAAGAAGCTGCCGATGGCGGGCTTGGCGCCGGTCATGAGGTATTGGCCGATGTCGCTGTGGTCGTCCACGCTCATCCAGCCCAGGGCTAGTTCGTGCTTGCGGCCGAACAGCTGGAACGGGCCCGACAGTGTCAGGTTGATATCGTCGCGCGAGCGCTCTCCGTCATAGTTGTTGAAGCTGCTGCTCATGCCCGTGCCCGTGGTCCGGTCCGGATAGCCGCCGCGGTAAAGCTGCTTCATGCGGTACTCGCCGTCGTTGTGGCTATAGGCGGCGCGCGCCGTCCAGTCATTGGCGAAGCGGTGGCTCAGGTCCACGAAGGTGGTGGTCGATTCGGTATCGATGCGCGCCCAGCGCGTGTTGTTGGCCACCGACCGGTTGAAGTCGGTGCGCGAGCCATCCGAATAGAACAACGGGAAGCCGCTGCCGAAGCCGTTGCTCTGGTTGCGCATGTACTCCATGCCGACGGTGAGCTGCGTGTCGGGCGTGAGATCGGCGCTGATGACGCCGTATAGCGTGCGTTTGCGCGAATCCAGGAACGTGACGTAGCTGTCGCCCTGGCTGTAGGCGGCAACGAAGCGCGAGCGGATGCGTCCATTTTCCGTCAACGACACAGAGAGGTCGGCGTCGCCGCGCACGTAGTCCCAACTGCCGGCGCTGGCGCTGCCCGCCAGCGTGAATTCGCGCAGGGGCTTCTTGCGGACGAAGTTGACTGCGGCGGAGGGGTTGCCCGAGCCGGTCATCAGGCCGGTGGCGCCGCGCACGATTTCCACGCGATCGTAGATGGCGGCATCGATGTCGGTGGAACCGTAGTTCCATTGGCTGAGGATGGGCGCATTCAGGCCGTCGAACTGGAAATTGTCGATCGCGAAGCCGCGCGAGGAGAAGGACAGGCGATTGCTGTCGCTGCGCGTGACGGAAATGCCGGGGGCGCTGCCCAGGATGGAACCGGTGTCCTGCAAGCCCTGGTCTTCGATCTGCTGCCGCGTCACCACGCTGACCGATTGCGGCGTTTCCCGCGGTGACAGCGTCAGGCCGGTTGCGGTGCTCATGGCCTCGGTGTTGTAGGCGTGGGTGCCTTCGGTGGTGCCAGGTAGGCCGGCGCCCCTGACCGTGACGGCTGGGAGTTCGGCGGCCTCTGGCTGGGCGGACGCGGTCTGGGCGGCCGAAGCTGCGGACTGTGCGCTGCCGGCGGTGTGGTATGTCAGCGGCGAGGACAGCAGGGAGGCCTGGAGGGCCAGGGCAAGCATATTCGCCCGGCGCATGAGCGCGCGTGGCGGGGGAGGCACAAAGGGCATGACGACGAACTCCAGCTGAAAGATCTAGCAATGAGAATTATTGTTTTTGCTGAAGGCTTGAACGTATGCGGGAGGATGCGATGCGTATGCTGAATGCCGCCGGCGCGTGCGCGCGGCGCAACGCTGCTCAGCCCAGGTCGCTGGGAGCGACGCCATAGCGCTCGCGGAACGCCGTGGCAAAGTTGGTGGCGTGCCGGTAACCCGCGCAATGGGCCACCTGCTGCACGCTGCAGCCCCGCGCCAATTGCTCGCGGGCGACCTCCAGGCGGCGTTCGCGCAGCCAGGAAAATACGGAGCACTGATAGGCGGCGCGGAACTTGGCGCGCAGGGTGCTGGGACTCATGCAGGCGAGTTTTGCCAATTCGTCCAGCGTGTGTTCCTCGCCCGGCGCGCTGTGCAGCCGTTCGCGCACGCGCTCCAGCAAGCGGCGGTCGCGCGGCGATACCGCGCCGATTTCGGGCGTTCGCTGGTCCATCGCAGCCAATGCATGCGCGAGCAGTTGCGCGCCCACGGCCTCGCGCAACATGGCGCGCAGCGGATCGTCCCAGCGGCATTCCAGCAAGTGCTCAAGCGCCTGCGCCAGGTGCGCCTGCACCTGCCATGGCCGCAGCCGGAAGGCGGGGGTGCGCAGGGCCTTGCGGATCTGGTCGCTGATCGGATCGTCGTCCGCGTCATCTGGTTCGCGCAATGACAGGTTGACGCTGCGCAGCCGCTGCCCGGCATGATGACTGCCGTTCATGGCCACCGTATCGCCATATGCGGCGCTGACGCCGCCCTGGGCGACGAGTCGGAGGTCGTCGTGGCGCCCAACGCGCGCCCGGGCCTGTCCTTGCAGCATGACGATGGCCGAGAAGCGGGGCGTCATGATGGAGGTCGATTCGTAGTGGTGATGCACCAGCACGTCGGACAAGACCAGCGTTTGGCCCGCGCGGATCGCATGCTCCTCGACGCGGCCTTCGGCGATGCAGAAGGCTTCGGGGTCGACGCCCGCCGCATCGAACCCCGGCAGACGGTAGTGGAAACCGTTGGAACTGCCCAGGCGGTTGAAATCGGCGATCGTGAACCGTACGGCAGGGAAGGATGAATTCAAGGGCGTGGCTCGCGCTGCGGGTTGAATCCCCGAAGGTCTGGGTGCGGGGAGGAGCCATATTTTAGATGAGAATAGAACATATTCGCATTTATTTAATGCGTCGGCGCGGTCATTGTGAACGTTCATGGCGGCAAATGCCGGTCTAAGATCTGTACCCATGCCGAACATCACTACCGACGCGCACCCGTTGCTCCGGCTGCGCGGTATCTACAGCGAACGGCTGGCGCCTGCCAGCTTGGACCTAGCCGCCGGCGAATGCGCCGCCATCATGGGGCCATCCGGATCCGGCAAATCCCTGTTCCTGCGGCAGGTCGCGGATCTGGACCCAGGGCATGGCGAGGCTTTGTTGGACGGGCGGCCGCGTTCCGGCATGCGAGGTTATGCGTGGCGCCGCAAGGTCATCTATTGCCAGGCCGAGGCGGGCTGGTGGGAGGACGCGGTGGCGCCGCATTTCGCGGACCGCGCCAAGGCGGCGGCCATCATGCAACGGCTGGGGCTGTCCGTCGATAAGCTGGACGCGCTGGTGAATGAACTTTCCACCGGAGAGCGCCAGCGCCTGGGTCTTGCGCGCGCGCTGGCGTTGGCGCCGCGCGTGCTGCTGCTGGACGAACCGACGGCCGCGCTGGACCAGGCCGCCACCGACAAGGTCGAAGCCGAGGTGCGGCGCTATCTGGACAGCGGCGCGGCCGTGCTGATGGTGACCCATAGCCCGGCCCAGGCTGAGCGCCTGGCGCGCCGTTCCTGGCGCATGGAGCAGGGCAGGCTGGAGCCGTTATGGACGTGATCAAGCTGCAGGCCTCCGATCTGGCCATCGCTTCGCTGCTGGTGCTGCTCAGCGCGGGCATTTCCTTTGCCTTGCGCCTGAACTTGCAGCGCCAGGTGCTGTGGGCGGCGGTGCGCACCGTGGTGCAACTGCTGCTGGTGGGCCACATCCTGCGCATCGTGTTCGCGCACGCCGCCCCCTGGCTGACTGCGCTGGTGGTGGCGGTGATGATGGCGCTGGCGGCCAGGGAAGTGGCGGCGCGTCCCAAGGCCAGGTTGACGCAGCATGGCAATGGCTGGGTCGGCGCCATCGCGGTGGCCGGCACCACGGTCATCACCGTGCTGTTCATTCTGAATACCGCGCTGCGTCCCGATCCCTGGTACGACCCCCGCTACACCATTGCGCTTATCGGCATCGTGCTGGGCAGCGTGCTCAACGCCGCCAGTCTGGCGCTGGACGGGGTGCTGTCCGGCGCCCGGCGCGAGAAGCTGGCGATCGAGGCGCGGCTGGCGCTGGGCGCGACCGTGCGCGAGGCGTTTTCCTCCCTGCTGAAAGAGTCCGTGCGGCGAGGGATCGTTCCCAGCATCAACCAGATGTCGGCCGCCGGCATCATCACGCTACCCGGCATCATGACCGGACAGATCATTGCCGGCATGGATCCGATAGACGCCGCGAAGTACCAGATCCTGCTGATGTTCCTGCTGTGCGGCGCCAGCGGCATGGCGGCCATGGCCGCGGCCTACGGCGCGATGCGCCGGCTGACGGACGAGCGCGGGCGGCTCAGGTTGGACCGCCTGCATCCGGCGTAGCGGCCGCGGTTTTTTGCGGAAATTTCATGAAAGCTTGACGCGCGCCTGGCGATACTGCCCGGAAATTTGCATTTTCCCGAGCTATTTCCGGATTCCCATGTCGCTTGTGTTTAGTTTTGCAGTGCCCGCCCACCCTGTGGCCAGCGTCCAGCGCCGCCTCGCGCCGCGGGAGGATCGGGCATGAGCGTCCCCATGACCGCATCCATGGCGCCGGCGGCCCGGCGCGCGGCCTGGCCCGGCTGGCTGGTGTTGGGAGGCCTGGCACTGTGGCTGGGGGCGCTGGCCTGGGCGCGCTGGCTGACCCTGCCCGACGAGGGGCGCTACGCAGGGGTAGCCTGGGAGATGCTGCGTAGCGGCTCGCCCATGGTGCCGTTGCTGGATGGCATGCCGTATTTCCACAAGCCACCGCTGTACTACTGGCTGGCCCAGATCAGCTACGCCTTGTTCGGCGTGCACGAATTCAGCGCGCGCCTGCCGTCGCTGCTGGGCGCGTGGAGCGCGGGCGCCGGCCTATACGCATTTGTGTCGCGTTATCGCAGTACCGCGCAGGCACGCTGGGCGGTGGCGATACTGGGGCTGATGCCGCTCTTTTTCGGCGCCGCCCAGTTCGCCAACATGGACATGCTGGTGGCCAGCATGATTACGTTGTGCGTGCTGGCCGCAGCCGACACTGCCTTGCGGCGCGCCGAGGGGCGCCCGTTCCGCGCCATGTCGGTGGCGACCGGCGTACTCGCGGCGCTGGCGGTGCTGGCCAAGGGGCTGATCGGCCTGGCGCTGCCGGGCTCCATTGTGCTGGCCTGGCTGCTGCTGCGGCGCGATTGGCCCGGCGTGCGCGCCTTGCTGTGGCTGCCAGCCTTGCTGGTCTTCGCCGTAGTGGCCGTGCCCTGGTTCTGGCTGATGGAGCTGCGCTATCCCGGCTTCAACCAGTATTTCTTCGTCTATCAGCAATTCGAGCGCTTTTCGCAGGGGGGCTTCAACAACGCGCAGCCTTTCTGGTTCTATCTGCCCATTGTGGCGGGCTTGGCGCTGCCTTGGTCGATCTGGGCGGTGCCGCTGTTCAAGCCAGCGTGGTGGCGCGAGTCCGACCCGCAGGGGCTGCGTCGGCTTGCGGCCATCTGGATTGCGGTCGTGGTGGTGTTCTTTTCTATTCCGCATTCCAAGCTCATCGGCTATGTGTTGCCGGTGTTCCCGCCCTTGGCGTTCCTGATCAGCGAACGGGTCGCGCCTGCATGGGCCGCGGGCAAGCGCCGCGGCGCCGGCATCGCCGTTGGGGTGGCCGCCGTCATCTGCGTGGGGGCGATCATCGTGGCGGCAATCAATCCCCGCGGCAGCGCGGGGCCGGCAACGGCTGAGCTGCGCGCGGAGATGCGGCCGCGGGACATTCATATCGCGCTGCACAGTCTGCCCTTCGACCTGGGGTTCTATACCGGCGCGCAAGAGCCCGCCTGGATCGTCGATGATTGGCAGAATCCCGAAATACCCACGCGGGACAACTGGCGCAAGGAGCTGTACGACGCGGCGAAGTTCGATCCTGCGACCGGCAAGCGCGTGCTGATCGGTGAGCAGGACCTGCGCGTTCGCCTCTGCCAGGCCCAGGACGGAGCGCGATTCTGGATATGGGGCCAGAAGGATGACGCCACGCGCTACCCCGTTCTTGCGGGCATGGCGCCAAGGATTGCAGGCGACAAACGGACAATATGGCGCATCGATATCGATCCGGCGTTGCGCCAGCGCATGTGCGGGGAGGGAGGCCCCGCAGCATCCGCCCCGTCGCCGCGTTGAGCTCGTGAAAAAAAGGCCGGCAGCCCGAGGGTTGCCGGCCTTTTCGTAGCCGCGATGCGCGGCGGGCGCTTAGCCGATCGAGGCCAGGGCCTGGTTCAGCGTGGGGCTGGGGCGCATGGCCTGGCTGGCGCGGGCTTCGTCGGGCTGGTAGTAGCCGCCGATGTCCACGGGCTTGCCTTGGGCTGCCTTCAGTTCGGCCAGGATCTTGTCCTCGCCGTCAGCCAGCGCGCGGGCGGGCGCCGCGAACAGGGCTGCCAGCTCGGCGTCGTCCGTCTGCGCGGCAACGGCCTGCGCCCAATACATGGCCAGGTAGTAGTGGCTGCCGCGGTTGTCCAGGCCGCCGACCTTGCGCTCGGGCGACTTGTTTTCGTCCAGGAACTTGGCGGTCGCCTGGTCCAGCGTCTTGGCCAGGACCTGGGCGCGGGCGTTGCCGTAGGTGCGGCCCAGGTGGTCCAGCGATTCGGCCAGGGCCATGAACTCGCCCAGCGAGTCCCAGCGCAGGAAACCTTCTTCCAGGAATTGCTGGACGTGCTTGGGCGCGGAACCGCCGGCGCCCGTTTCAAACAGGCCGCCGCCTGCGACCAGCGGCACGATCGACAGCATCTTGGCGCTGGTGCCCAGTTCCATGATGGGGAACAGGTCGGTCAGGTAGTCGCGCAGCACGTTGCCCGTGACCGAGATGGTGTCCAGGCCTTCGCGGATGCGCTTGAGCGAGAACTTGGTGGCTTCGACCGGGCTCAGAATGCGCAGATCCAGGCCGCTGGTGTCGTGGTCCTTCAGGTACTGCTTGACCTTGGCGATGATCTGCGCGTCGTGGGCGCGGTTCTCGTCCAGCCAGAACACGGCGGGGGTCTTGGTGGCGCGGGCGCGGGCGACGGCGAGCTTGACCCAGTCCTGGATCGCGGCGTCCTTGGTCTGGCACATGCGCCAGAGGTCGCCGGCTTCGACGGCTTGTTCCAGCAGGACCTTGCCCGAGGCGTCCGTGACGCGCACGGTACCCGCGGCGGGGATGACGAAGGTCTTGTTGTGCGAGCCGTATTCCTCGGCGGCCTGGGCCATCAGGCCGACGTTGGGCACGCTGCCCATCGTGACCGGGTTGAAGGCGCCGTTGCGCTTGCAGTCTTCGATGACGGCCTGGTAGACGCCAGCGTAGCTGCGGTCGGGGATGACGGCCTTGGCATCCTGCAGGACGCCTTCGGCGTTCCACATCTTGCCCGAATCGCGGATCATGGCGGGCATGGACGCGTCGACGATGACGTCGCTGGGCACGTGCAGGTTGGTGATGCCGCGGTCGGAATTCACCATGGCCAGCTGCGGCAGGGTCTTGTAGGCGGCGTCGATGTCGGCGGTGATCTCGGCCTGCTTGTCGGCGGGCAGGGACTGGATCTTGGCGTACAGGTCGCCGATACCGTTGTTGGGATCGAAGCCGGCTTGCTTGAGCGCGTCGGCGTGCTTGGCCAGCACGTCCTTGTAGAACACGGACACGACGTGGCCGAAGATGACCGGGTCGGAGACCTTCATCATCGTGGCCTTCAGGTGCACCGAGAACAGCACGCCGGTGGCGCGGGCGTCGTCGATCTGCGCTTGCAGGAAGGATTTCAGCTTGGCGGCCGACAGCACGGCGGCGTCGATGATTTCGCCGGCCTTGACCGGGGTCTTTTCCTTCAGGACGGTCTTGGAGCCGTCGGCGGCGGTCAGTTCGATCTTGACGTCGCCGGCATCGGCGATCAGGGCCGACTTTTCGGTGCCGTAGAAGTCGCCTTCGCTCATGTGGGCCACGTGCGACTTGGAGTCAGCCGACCAGGCGCCCATCTTGTGCGGGTGCTTGCGAGCGTAGTTCTTGACCGACAGGGGCGCGCGGCGGTCGGAGTTGCCTTCGCGCAGGACCGGGTTAACGGCGCTGCCCTTGACCTTGTCGTAGCGGGCCTTGACGTCGCGCTCGGTGTCGTTGGCGGGGGCGTCCGGGTAGTCGGGCAGCTTGTAGCCCTGTTCCTGGAGTTCCTTGATGGCGGCCTTCAGCTGCGGCATCGACGCGCTGATGTTGGGCAGCTTGATGATGTTGGCTTCGGGTTGGACGGCGAGGGCGCCGAGTTCCGACAGGGCATCGCCCAGCTTCTGGCTGTCTTCGAGGTAGTCGGGGAAGACCGAGATGATGCGGCCGGCCAGCGAGATGTCGCGGGTCTCGACCGTGATGCCTGCGGGCTTTGCGAAAGCCTGGACGATGGGCAGCAGCGAACGGGTTGCAAGCGCCGGAGCTTCATCGGTGAGGGTATAGATAATCTTCGGAGTAAGAGACATGATCCTTGAATCTGTTCGGCAGGCGCTAGGCGCAAACCCGAACATGCTATGCGGCCAGAAGCCGGTAGATGTTGTCGGAGAGTGGGTTCGTATGGGCAGGCGCGCGGACGCGTCCAAAGAGAAGGCCGGCAGGCGTCTGTCCAACATGGCCGGCGCCCGCCCTTTTTTATCTGGCCGGCCGGGGCGCGCCGGTCATGCCGGAGCGATTCTGGTCCGCCTAGGGAAGTGCGACTGCCACGAACCTTACATTGTAATACCGTGCTATGCCTGCTGCGCGGCAAAACCCGAGGATTCGGCCGGGATATGGGCACAATCGCACGCAAATTAAACAGGGACGTATTGAGTTGGGCCGTTTTGAGTCCGCGACGCGTTTGACAAAGCGGCTCACAAGGAGGAAGCTACGTCCCCATGAATTTCCGCGCCGTCCGCATTTCGCTGATTATTACCATCATTCCTGGAATGGTGGGTTAGCGCGCGACCGCAACAGTCACAGCCACCCGCCCCACGAGGCGGGTTTTTTGTGGCCGCCTCTGCCGGGCAAGCACACCGAAGCAGAGAGCCAGATGCACCATACCCCGCAAGTCACTCAGCAAACCGCAACCACCGCGGCCGCCTCCGCATTCCAGGACGGCAAGGCCTCGCCGATGGAATACCTGAGGCAGATCCTGACCGCCCGGATCTACGACATCGCCCGGGAAACGGAACTGGATCGCGCCCGCGGGCTGTCGGCCAGGCTGGGTAATCCGGTCTACTTCAAGCGCGAAGACAATCAGCCGGTTTTTTCCTTCAAGGTGCGCGGCGCCTACAACAAGATGCGCAACACGCCGCAGGCAGCGTTGGAGCGGGGCGTGATCACGGCCTCCGCCGGCAACCACGCGCAAGGGGTCGCAATCTCGGCCGCCAAGATGGGCGTGCGGGCCATCATTGTGGTGCCGCAGACCACGCCGCAGGTGAAAGTGGACGCGGTAAAGGCGCATGGCGGCCCCACGGTGACGGTGGTGCAGGCAGGGGATTCCTATAGCGACGCCTATGGCCACGCGCAGAAGCTGGCGAGCGCGCAGGACCTGACCTTCATTCCGGCATTCGACGATCCCTACGTGATTGCCGGTCAGGGCACGGTGGGCATGGAGATCCTGCGCCAGCATGCAGGCCCTTTGCATGCCGTCTTTGTGCCGATCGGCGGTGGCGGGCTGGCGGCGGGGGTGGCGACCTACATCAAGGCAGTGGACCCGGCCGTCAAGGTCATCGGCGTGCAGACCGAGGATTCCTGCGCCATGTCGCTGTCCATGCAGGTGGGAGAGCGGGTCAATCTGCCCGAAATCGGCCTGTTTTCGGACGGCACGGCGGTCAAGCTGGTCGGCGAGGAAACCTTTCGGCTATGCCGGGAATATCTGGACGAGATCATTCTTGTGGATACGGACGCGGTCTGCGCGGCGATCAAGGATGTGTTCCTGGATACCCGCAGCGTGCTGGAACCGGCGGGCGCGCTGGCGGTGGCCGGGCTGAAGAAATACGTGGAGCGCGAAGGTGTGCAAGGTCTGCCCATGGTGGCGGTGACCTCCGGCGCCAATATGAACTTCGACCGCTTGCGCTTCGTTGCCGACCGTGCCGAGGTCGGCGAAGCGCGCGAGGCGGTCTTCGCCGTGACGGTGCCGGAGGAACGCGGCAGTTTCCGTCGCTTTTGCAGCGTGATCGGACAGCGTAGCGTGACCGAATTCAACTACCGCATTGCCGACGCGCGCACCGCGCACATCTTTGTCAGCATGCAGATTTCCCGGCGCGGCGACGCGGCGGAGATCATGGCGGCGTTGCAGGAGCAGGGATTCTCCGTCGGCGACCTGAGCAATAACGAAGTGTCCAAGCAGCACATCCGCTACATGGTTGGCGGGCGCTCGCCGCTGGCCGCCGGCGAACGCTTGTTCCGCTTCGAATTCCCCGAGCGCCCGGGCGCGCTGATGAAATTCCTGTCCGAAATGGCGCCCAACTGGAACATCAGCCTGTTCCACTATCGCAACCAGGGCACGGAATTCAGTTCCGCGCTGGTCGGCATCCAGGCGCCGCTGGCCGACAGCGCGGCGCTGGATGCGTTCCTGCGGCAGTTGGGCTACGCCCACACCGAGGAAACCGGCAACGAGGCGTACCGCCAGTTCCTGATCTGAAGAGGCGGTCCGCGTTCAGCCCGGTGCGCAATCGGGCTTGCGCGGCAGGCTCACGCCTGGCTGCAGGCGCAAAGCGGCGCGCCCCCCCTGTGCCTGGGTCAACTGCAACGTGCTGGCCCGCCATGCCGGCACCTCGTCGAACGCCACCTCGGGCGCGGCCGATGAGCGGGACAGGGCATCCGGCGGGTCGAACTGAATCGCCGGCAGCCGCAGGCAGGTGTCCTTGAAATCCAGGCGCGCGAGCTCATGGCCGTCGCTCATGCGCACCGCGCGGAACGCCAGCGGGGTGTCGACGAATTTGGTGATGGCGGGAACGATCTGCAGGTAGCCGTCCGCATCCTTGATCCGTTTGGTGGGTTCGATCTCGACCACGTCCCGGCCGGGCGGAACGGCCAGGTACGCCACGCCATCCGCCACGTCCAACAGTTTGCCCCGGCCCAGGTTCAGGGCGGCAAGCGGCGCATGGCGGATCATTACGGTTTCGTTCCAGGACGTGTATACCCGCGTCCAGCCAGGCTGCCGGGCGTCCTCGAAGCGGGTGACGGAAATCCGGTCGCGGTCGGGATCGGTGGACAGGCTCAGGCGGTTGACGCGCAGCGCGCCGTCGACCACGCGCAAGTGCGCCAGCACCGTATTGGCGCTGGAGCTGGTGAAGTAGGCAAGCACGGCATCGGTTTCCAACGCCTTGGCCGTGGATGCGCAGAAGAAGGCGCGCGCCTCGATGCGTTGCCGGCCGGGATAGAGCAGGGCGCCCACATCCTTGCCGCACAGCGGCTTGCCTTGATATGTGATGGTGGTGCTGCGGGTGGTTTGCCGCTGGCCGGTGTTCCAGTCGTTGCGGCTGCCGCTGGCAGCTTCGACCACCAGGCCATGGTTGTCGTAGACGACGGCCGCGCCCGCAGGGGCGGCCAGCATGCAAAACAGAAACGCGAGGCTGCGACGGCTCGCCATCGGGGGCTCCCTGGTGTGGCTGGACCGGCCTATATATACCACTGCCAGGGCGCGCGCTTTACTGAGGGCCGAGCTTGCGGATCAGGGCGTCCAGCATTTCCAGTTCGTTGGCTTGCAGGTCCGTCAGGGGCGCGCGCACGGGGCCGGCATCGTGGCCGACCAGTTTGGCGCCAGCCTTGACGATGCTGACGGCATACCCGGGGACGCGGTTGCGGATTTCCAGGTAGGGCAGGAAGAAGTCATCCAGCAGGCGATTGGTGGTGTCGTGGTCGCCCGCGGCAATGGCCCGGTAGAAGTCCATGGCCGTCCTGGGCACGAAATTGAAGACGGCAGATGAATAGACCGGCACGCCCAGCGCCCGGTAGGCCGCGGCATAGACCTCGGCCGTGGGCAAGCCGCCCAGGTAGGAGAACCGGTCGCCCAGCTTGCGGCGGATGCGCACCATGGCTTCGATGTCGCCCACGCCGTCCTTGAACCCCACCAGGTTGGGGCAGCGTTCGGCCAGTTGGGCCAGGCTGTCGGCCGACAACCGGGATTGCGCGCGGTTGTAGACGATGACGCCGATCTTGACGGATTTGCAGACCTGTTCGACGTGTGCGGCGATGCCTTGTTGTGACGCTTCGGTCAGGTAATGGGGCAGCAGCAGGATGCCCTTGGCGCCCAGGCGCTCGGCCTCTTGCGCATAAGCGATGGCCGTGCGGGTCGGGCCGCCCGCGCCAGCCAGGATGGGGACCTTGCCTGCGCAGGTCTGCACCGCAGTGCGGATGACGTCCGCGTACTCCTCGGGCGCCAACGAAAAGAACTCTCCCGTGCCGCCTGCGGCGAACAGGGCAGTGGCGCCATAGGGGGCCAGCCATTCCAGGCGCTGCGCATAGCCTCTGGCGTTGAAGTCGCCGTTCGAGTCGAAGTCGGTGACGGGAAAGGATAGCAGTCCTTCCGAAACGATCTGCTTGAGTTCCTGCGGGGTGGTCATGTTGCGCGCATCCGTATGGTTGCCTCAATGGGCGGAATTTGCCATCTGCCTGTCACGGCTTTGGCGGGCAAGTCATCGTACAACATGAGATAAGCCGAATTCAAGCGAAATACCGCGTGTTATCAGGGGATTATAGGGGCATACCCGATAAGACAAGGGTTCTGCTTTCCAAATATATTTTCACGGTTGTACGATGACATGCGCAGAACCGGGATCCGGTCATTGCGGGCGTGCCCAGGGATTCCCGTGGGTGGACCGCCCGCGCCGGCGCTCAGGGCCGTACGCGAAAAAATTCGAAAGGAGACTCCATGGACCTTAGCAAAAGACATTTCCTGGGCGGCGCCGCGGCGCTTTGCCTGTCGTCATGGCTGCCGGCGTGGGCACAGTCGGGCGACTGGCCGACGCGTCCGGTTCGCATCATCGTGCCGTACCCGCCCGGAGGCTCCTCGGACATCATTGCCCGCATTCTGGCGCCGCGGCTCAGCGACGCCCTGAAGCAGACCGTGGTGGTGGAGAACAAGCCCGGCGCCAACGGCAATCTTGGGGCTGGCCTGGTAGTGCAGGCCGCGCAGGAAGGCCATACGGTGCTGCTGTGCGACGTGGGCGCCCTGGCGATCAGCCCGTCCGTGTACACCAAGCTGTCGTTCGATCCCTCCAAGGATCTGCGCGCGGTAGGCATGCTGGCCTATTCGCCCCATGTGCTCGCCGTGCACCCGGACGTGCCGGCCAAGACCGTGCCGGAACTGGTGGCGATTTCGAAGCAGCGCCGCCTGAATTTCGCTGTGACCGCCATCGGCAGCGCGCCGCACCTGGCCGCCGTGGCCGTGCAGCAGGCCACGGGGGCACGCTGGGAGTACGTGCCATACAAAGGCGGGTCGCAGGCGGTGACCGACACCATAGGCGGACAGACCCAGGTCATCATGAACGGATTGCTGGCCACGCTGCCGCATATCAAGGCGGGCAAGCTCAGGCCGATCGCCATCTCCAAGCGTGAGCGCATGCAACTGGTGCCTGACATTCCAACCATTTCCGAGCAGGGCGTGGCAGGCTTTGAATCCGGCACCTGGCAAGGCGTGATGGCGCCCGCCACCACGACCGACCCGGTTGCGCTGCGCTTGTCGGAACTGATGGCACAGATCGTCAGCCAGCCGGACGTGAAGGCGCAGCTTAACGAGCAAGGCGCTGAAATCGTCACCCGCAATCCTGTCGAGCTGGCGCAATTTTTCAACAGCGAACGCGCGCGCTGGGCCTCGGTGGTGAAAAGCGCGGACATCAGGCTGGACTGACGCGGGGCCTTTCTGGACAGCCGATGACGCTGGGGGGCACACTGGAGCCGTCCCGCGCCCGCCCAGGCCCCGGCGTGGCGCGGACAGCACCCGCGGAAACCCTTACACAGGCCGCGGCGATCCAGGGGCAGGGGTTGCAGCCATGAAAACGCTATGGACGGTCGCGGTGCTGGCGTCGTTTTGGGGGCAAGCCGGCGCGCAAGGCGGCACACCCGCCGTGCCGCCACCGCCGCCATCGGCCCGCGTCATACCGGACGCCTGCGTCGGCGCGTCCTGCCCGCGGCTGGTCAATCCCGGCACCGCCCAGGAACCGTGCCTGGGCACGGGATGCGCCACCGCGGGCAGGCCGCCCGGACCGCCAGCGCCGCCCTCCAGCGGACCCAGCCGCCAACCAGGATGGATGAGCCCCGCGCCGTCACGTCTGCCGCCCATGCCGGCGCCGCGCGGGGTTCCGGCAGGCCCCCTGACCCCGGCGCCGCCGTTGCCGGTGCCGAGGTAAGGTCAAGGGAAATTCACCCAGCCCCGCTGCACGCGCCGGTCATCCGCATGTATGAGCGATAGGGCTCTGCCCGGACCATGTCTTGCAGCAGTTCGCGCAGGATGTCCTGCACGAGCTTCACTGCCTGCGTCAACGGCCGGTTGGATGCGGTGGCCAGCATCAGGCGGGTGCACAGCGCCGGGTTGACGATTCTGCGGGCGACGAGCCGGCCGGACGCGAGTTCACCCACCACTGCGGGCAAGGCCAGCACGGTGTGGGCCAGGCCTTCCAGCACGATTTCCTTCATCAGTTCCAGCGCATCCATTTCGAATACCACGTTCAAGGGTCGGTCCGCCTGGGCGGCCGCCTGCTCCAAGGTGCGGCGCAGGCCATGGCTGCGTGTGGGCAGCGCCAGTGGCAGATCGCCCAATTGCGCGAAATCAATGGTGGACCGGGCGCGCGCGGCGGGCGACAGGTTCTGTGCCGGCGAGACCAGCGCCAGGTCCAGCTCGGCCAGGGGATCGACCACCACATGCTGCGAGCGCCGCGCGTCGTGCAGTACGGCGATGTCGACGCGGGCGTTGGCCAGCCATTCGTGCACATAGCCGCTATAGCCCGTAATGACGTTCAACTGGATGCGGGGATGGCGCTTCCATACTTCCGCCACCAGCGGCATGCCGACCATATGGGAAAGCGTGGGAGTAAGGCCCAGCGTAACCTGTCCGGAAGGGGACTTCTGCTCGTCGTGGAATTCGGTCACGACCTGCGTCATTTGTGTCAGCAAGGGGCGCAGGCGGTCCAGGAGTTTCTCGCCCTCCGGTGTCAGGGACACGCCGCGGCCGTTGCGATAGAGCAGGGCGCAGCCGCATTCGTCCTCAAGTTTTCTGACCTGGCGGCCCAGCGCGGACTGCGCAATTCCCAGCACCGACGCGGCCTTGGAGAAGCTGCCCGAATCGGCCACGTGGATCAGGTTCTCGATCTTGCGTAGGTCCATCGCGATGTCTCGCCGCCCGCGCGGGCGGACGCTCCCTGTGTGCGTTTTTTGTATATCTGATAGGCACAGTATGCCTACATGGCATCGTGCCAGCCACCCTAGAATTCCTGCGTATCCGACCCGCGCTTGTGCGCCTTTTCCTGGTTTTCGGCCATCCATGACGCCTGCTTCCGAATTGAATACGTCTTCCCACGCCTTGCTCGGGGTCTTCGCCCGCAATGGCATCGATCGCGTTTTTCTCGTGCCCGGTGAAAGCTATCTGGGCGTGCTGGACGCTCTGCACGACTTTCCCGGCATCGACGTGGTGACCTGCCGGCACGAAGGCGGGGCGAGCTTCATGGCTGGTGCCGACGGCCGGCTGACGGGCCGGCCGGGCGTGGTCATGGTGTCCCGCGGCCCCGGCGCGGCCAATGCCGCCATCGGCGTCCATGCCGCGCAACAGGATGGCGTGCCGATGATCCTCCTGATCGGACAGGTGCCGCGCAAGGACCTGCGCAAGCAAGCCTTCCAGGAGATCGACTATCAGAAGATGTTCGGTTCCATCGCCAAGTGGGTGCATGAGGTGGCCGCGCCCGAGGATCTGGCCTGGGCCGCCTTCAAGGCACTGCGGGTGGCTACCTCCGGCACGCCGGGGCCGGTCGTGCTGGTGGTGCCCGAGGACGTGCAGCAGGCGACGGCGTCCCGGCCTGAGTGGACGATGGCGCCCTGCAGTCCAAGCCAGCCAGCGCCCGATACGCTGGAGCGGCTGCGCGCCTTGCTGCAATCCGCCAGCCGGCCGTTGATCATCGCTGGCGGGGCGTTTAATGCGCCGGGCGGCCGCGACGCCTTGCGCCTGTTGGCAGAGCGGCATGGCGTGCCGGTGGCGGTATCGTTCCGCCAGCACGACATCTTTCCGAATACGCACCCGCTGTACGCGGGCGACCTGGATCTGGCGACGCAAGCGGCACAGGTGGCGGCCTTTGACTCCAGCGACCTGATCCTGGCCCTGGGCACGCGCCTGGGAGACATCACTACGCAGGGCTACACGTTGCCGGTCTATCCCAGGCCGTCGCAGACCTTGGTGCATTGCCACGTCGACGCGCATACCGTGAACCAGCATTTCGCGGCTGACGTAGGTCTCGTCGCAGACCCGGTCGCCACCGCGCAGGCACTGGCGGCCTTGCCGCCGACGGGCGGCGCGGCGCGCGGCGACTGGGCAGCCTCCTTGCGCGCCATCCGGGAGCGCGTGGCCGCCTGGCCGAGTCCAAAGACGGATGATGGCGTGCCGTTTGTGTCCGTGGTGCGCGCACTGGCTGAACAGGCGCCCGCGGATCTCATGGTCTGCCTGGATGCGGGTACTTTCGCGGCCCCCGTTTACCGTCATTTTCCTTTTGCCTACCCCCAGCGGCTGATGGCGTCGCAGTCCGGCGCCATGGGCTATGGCACGCCGGCGGCGATCGCGTCGCAGCTGCGCAACCCGCAAAGCAAGGTGGTGTGCCTGGTGGGCGACGGCGGCTTCATGATGACCGGCAACGAAATGATGGCCGCGGCCGAACGTGGCTTGCCGGTGTTCTTCATCGTGTCCAACAACAACTGTTATGGGTCGATCCGCGTGCACCAGGCGCGCACCTATCCCGGACGCTACGTGGGCACCAACCTCGCCAGCCCCGATTTCACGATGATGGCCCGCGCGTTTGGCATGCAGACCGAGCATGTCACCCGCCAGGACCAGGTGGACGCGGCCATCGCCCGAGGGCTGGCCGCGACGGCCCCGTATTTCCTGGAGGTCAAGACCAGTCTTGCCGCCATCCTGCCGGACGGCGCGGACAGCGAGGCCGGCGTCGACCTCCTTGGACGGGCGACAGCGCCGACGCTTCACTCCCGGTAGCTCGGATCTTTCCTGTCCATCAGGCGCAACATGGCCGGCCATTCCAGTTCGCCGAAGGGCCGGCGCGTGGTCGGTTGGTACAGGTGCCAGGTCTTTTCGATCACTTCCGGTGGCGGCAGGCACAGCTCGCGGTTGGCGGCCAGGGCATCCACTTGCGCCTTGCATGCCATTTCCAGCCAATACAGCGTATTGAACGCCTGCGCGATGCTCGGGCCCGCCGCCAGCAGGCCATGGTTGCGCAGGATCATCGCCTCGGACTGACCCAGGTCCGCCACCAGGCGCTCGCGCTCGTCCAGGTCGATGGCCACGCTTTCGTAGTCGTGGTACGGAATCTTGGCGAAGCGCATGGCGGTCTGGGTCAGCGGCAGCAAGCCGCACTTCAGCGCGGACACCGCCATGCCGGCGCGGGTGTGCGTGTGGATGACGCATTGCACATCGTGGCGCGCGCCGTGCACCGCGCTATGGATCACGTAGCCGGCCGCGTTGATGCCGTAGTCGCCCTGGTTGCCCAGCACGTTGCCGTCCAGGTCTATCTTCACCAGGCTGGACGCGGTGATTTCGTCGTACATCATGCCGTAGGGGTTGATCAGGAGGTGGCCCTCGGGTCCCGGGATGCGCGCGGTGATGTGGTTGTAGATGAGATCGCTCATGCCGAAGTGGGACACCAGCCGGTAGCAGGCGGCCAGCTGGACGCGGGTGTCGCGTTCTGCAGGGCTCATGGTGGTGGAGGTATGCATCGCTCTGGTTTCCTGTTCAGTCAGTCGCTTTGACGTTGAATTCGCGGACTACCTTGCCCCACGACTCATACTCGGATTTCATCAGCGCGCCGAATTCGGCGGGCGTGGCGGTGGTGCGGACCTGGGCGCCCAGCTCTGCAAGTTTGTCTCGCACGGCCGGGTCCGCCAGCACGGTGTTGAGCTCGGCCGCCAGCTTTTGCTGGATATCGGGCGGGATGCCGGCGGGAGCGATAAGGCCCAGCCAGGCGCCCATGTCGAAACCGGGGAAGCCCTGTTCGGAGACGGTGGGCACGTCCGGCAGGGTCGCCACCCGTTGCGGTGTGCTGACGGCGATGGCCTTCAGGCGGCCGGCCTTCACCAGGGCCAGCGAGGACACCATGGTGTCGAACGTGGCGTAGGTGCGTCCTCCCACGATATCGGTCTGTGCCTGGCTGCTGCCCTTGTAAGGCACGTGGATCATGCTGGCGCCCGCCTTGGAAAGCAGGACCGAAGTTACAAGGTGGCTGGTAGTGCCCACGCCGGTGGTGGCGTAGGTGTATTGGCCAGGCTTGGCCTTTACGGCCGCGAGAAAGTCGCGCAGGTTGTTGGCCGGGTTCTCGGGGCTGACGACAAACAGATAGGGCAGCCAGGTCAAAAGCCCGATGGGCGCGAAATCCTTGCGCGCGTCGTAGTTCAGATTGGGATAGACGTGGGGGTTGATCGCCTGGGGCGCGGAAGCGCCGATCATGAGTGTGTAACCATCGGCCTTGGCTCGGGCACCCAGGCCCGCCGCGATGGAGCCACCCGCACCGGGCTTGTTCTCGACGATGAACTGCTGGCCCAGGCGCTGGCCAAGGCGGTCGCCGACCATCCGCGCTACCGTGTCCGTTGCAGTGCCAGGGGGAAAACCGACCAGGATGGTCACCGGCTTGGAAGGATAGGGGTCTTGCGCGCACGCAGGACCCGCCGCGGCCCAGGCGCAGCCGGCCAGCAGGGCCGCCAGCGTGGCCCGCCGCAATGTTGATGAGACCGTCCCGGGGGCGGATTGCATTCCGCCTCGCTTTATTGCCTTGCGCATCGTTGTCTCCAGTCATTGTTCTGATGGCGGGAGAGCGCCTGCGCCTGCCCGCAACGGCGCCCGCTGGGCAGTCCGTCGCCGTTCAAGGTCGCACAAGGACCGGCCGCCTTCAATGGCGCGCGCGGCCAAGCAGATAGCGCGAAATGGCATGTATGGCGGACGCCGCGCAGGCGTCCGCCGGGAGGGGTCAAGCGGTCAGGCTGATCCAGGTGGTCTTCAGGTCGCTGTACTTGTCCAGCGCATGCAGCGATTTGTCGCGGCCGAAGCCGGACTGCTTGACGCCGCCGAACGGTACGGTGATGTCGCCGTCGGCATAGCAGTTGACCCAGACCAGGCCGGCGCGCAGGCGGCGCGAAAGACGGTGGGCGCGAGACAGGTTGGCGGTCCAGAGGCCGGCGCCCAGGCCGTAGATCGAATCGTTGGCCAGCCGCACCGCATCGTCCTCGGTGGCGAAGCGCTGCGCAGCCAGTACCGGTCCGAAGATTTCCTCGCGCACGAGGCTGCCATTCTGGTCGGCGCAATCGAAGATGGTCGGTTCGATGTAGTAGCCGCCCGTGGCGCTGCGGGCCTGGCGGCCGCCCAGCCGCAGACGGGCGCCTTCCGCGGCGCCGGCTTCAATGCGGGCGAGCACACCGCGCATCTGGCGTTCGTCGACCATGGCGCCCATCGCCGTGGCGGGGTCCAGCGGATCTCCTGGCTGCAGCGTCGCGGCGTAGTCCGCAACCTTGGCCATGAAGGCGTCGTAGATGCCGTCCTGCACGTACAGGCGCGAGCCGGCGATGCAGACTTCTCCCTGGTTGGAAAAGATGGCGAGCGCGGCGGCCTGGGCGGCACGGTCCAGGTCCGGGCAGTCTTCGAACACGATATGCGGCGACTTGCCGCCGCATTCCAGCCAGACGCGTTTCAGGTTCGATTGTCCTGAATATTCCATGAAGCGCTTGCCGGTGGCGGTGGATCCGGTGAAGGCGATGCAATCGACGTCAGGATGCAGGCCCAGCGCCTGGCCGGCCTGGGCGCCCAGGCCCGGCACCACGCTGAAGACGCCGGCAGGGATGCCGGCTTCCTCGGCCAGCGCCGCCAACCGGATCGCCGACAGTGAAGCCTGTTCGGCCGGCTTGAGGATGACGCTGTTGCCGGCGGCCAGCGCCGGCGCGACCTTCCAGGCGGCCATCATCAGGGGGTAGTTCCACGGCACCACCGCGGCCACCACGCCCAGCGCTTCGCGCGTGATGGTGGCCAGCGCGTCGGGGCCGGTGGGGGCGATCTCGTCGTAGATTTTATCGATGGCTTCGGCGTACCAGGCGTAACAACGCGCGGTTTCCGGCACGTCGAAGGCGAGCGCATCGCGTATCGGCTTGCCCATGTCCAGGGTCTCGAGCAACGCGAGTTCCTCGCGGTGCGTGTCGATCAGCGCCGCCAGGCGCAGCAGGCGTTGCTTGCGCTGGCGCGGCGCCAGGCCGCTCCAGACGCCGGCTTCGAAGGCACGCCGGGCGGCCTGCACGGCGCGGTCCACGTCGGCTGCCGAGCAGGCGGCCACGTCCGCCAGCTTGCGCCCGTCGATGGGGCTGGTGGCCGGGAAGGTGGCGCCATCGGCCGCGCCGCAGTAGGCGCCGTCGATGTAGGCCTGGCCGTTGAAGGCGAGCGCGGCGGCGCGGGCGTGCCAGTAGGCGGAATCTGGGTTCATGGCCGGGCCTCGGGAGCGTTGGCTCGCGCCACCATGGCGTCGAGCAATACATTGCAGCCCGCTTCCAGGTCGGCGGGCTTGGCGTCCTCGATCTCGTTGTGGCTGACGCCATCCTTGCACGGCACGAAGATCATGGCGGTGGGGGTGACGGCAGCCATGTAGACCGCGTCGTGGCCGGCGCCGGTGACGATGTCCATGGCAGCCAGGCCGCGGCGGGCGGCGCCGTCGCGTACCTTGCCCACCAGGTCCGGATCGAACGGCGTGGGCGGGAAATACTGCACGTGCTTCACGTCCACGTCGACGTTGTGGCGCCGCGCGATCTCGGCGCAGGTGTCGCGCCAGCGCTGGTCCATCTGCGTGAGCGTGGCCTCGTCTTCGTGGCGCAGGTCCACCGTGAAGCGCACCTGGCCCGGGATGACGTTGCGCGAACCGGGGTGCGCATAGATTTCGCCCACGGTGCCGCGGCCGTGCGGCTGGTTATCGTTGGCGATATCCACGACCGCCTGCAGCAGGTAGCTGGCGGCGTACAGCGCGTCGCGACGGATCGGCATGGGCGTGGGGCCGGCATGCATTTCCATGCCGGTCACCGTCACGTCATACCAGCGCAGGCCCAGCGATCCGGTTACTACGCCGACGACCTTTTCTTCGTGCTCCAGGATCGGACCCTGTTCGATATGTGCCTCGAAATACGCGCCCACGGGGCGGCCGCCCACGGCGTCCGTCCCGGCATAGCCGATGGCAGCCAGTTCCTCGGCCACCGACTTGCCATCGCGGTCGGTCGCGGACAGCGCCACTTCCAGGGGGAATTTGCCGGCGAATACGCCCGAACCCATCATCACGGGCACGAAACGCGAGCCTTCCTCGTTGGTCCAGATGGCCACTTCCAGCGGCGCTTCCGTCACCACGCCATGATCGTTCAGGGTGCGCATGACCTCCAGGCCGGCCAGCACGCCATAGCAGCCGTCGAACTTGCCGCCCGTGGGCTGGGTATCGATATGGCTGCCTGTCATGACCGGCGGCAGGTCATTGTTGCGGCCCGCGCGGCGGGCGAAGATGTTGCCCACCTGGTCCACGCGCAGCGTCAGGCCTGCGTCACGCATCCAGCCGGTGACCAGGTCGCGGCCCTGGCCGTCCAGCGCGGTCAGCGCCAGGCGGCAGTTGCCGCCCTTGGGCGTCGCGCCGATGCGGGCCAGGTCCATCAGCGACTGCCAGAGCCGCTGTCCGTTGATAGAGAGTGTCGTCGTCATGGGGGTTACCTATCTGTCAGTGGCCGGCAGCGGCGTTGCGGGCCAATGCCGCTTCGCGGATGCCCATCAGGGTTTCGCCCGGCGAAATGCCGTTGGCGTCGTAGCGGATTTCCAGCAGGGCGGGCAGGCTCTCGCGCTCGGCGAACGCCAGGGCGCGCTCGAACGCCGGGCCGAAGCTGGCGGTGTCTTCCACGGCTTCGCCATAACCGCCGTAGCCGCGGATGAGCTGGGTGAAATCCGGGTTCTCGAACGACAGCGCGATGGGACGTGCGGGAAACTCGCGTTCCTGATGCGCGCGTATCGTGCCCCAGATGCCGTTGTTGAACACCAGCACGACCACGCCCAGGCGGTACTGCAGCGCCACGCCGAGTTCCTGCATGTTCATCTGGAAGCAGCCGTCGCCGGCGTAGCAGACCACCGTGCGCTTGCGGTCTTCGAGTTTGGCCGAAATGGCCGCCGGCAGTCCGTAGCCCATGGAGCCCACGGTGGGGGTAAGGCTGGTGCCCGGTCCCGCATAGCGCCGATAGCGGTGGGGATATAGCGCATAGTTGCCCGCGCCCACGGTAATGCAGGCGTCGGGGGGAACATGCGCGTCGACGTAGGCGGCGGCCTGGTCCAGGCTCAGCGGCCCGGGCGAGGGCAACGGCTGAAGGCTGTCGACCAATTCCTGGTGCGCGGCACGCACCGCGGCGCCGCGCGCAATCTTGTGGCCGGGAACCAGGTCCGCCACGCTGGCGGCGAAGCTGGCCACGTCGGCGACGATGGCCTGGGTCGGGGAAAACACGCGGCCCAGCTCGGCGGCATCCGGATACACGTGGATCAGCTTCTGGCGCGGCAATGGGCTTTCGATGACGGTGTAGCCTTCGGTCGTGGCCTCGCCCATGCGCGTGCCTACGGCCAGCACCAGGTCGGCGTCACGCAGGCGTTGGCGCAGCTCTGGCGTCATGGCCCAGCCGACGTGGCCAGCGGCGTTGGGGTGGCGCTGGTCGAAGCATTCCAGGCGGCGCCAGGCGGTGCCCACGGGCAGTTCGAAACGCTCGGCGAAGCCGGCGATCTGGTCCATCGCGGTCTGGTGCCAGCCATTGCCGCCCAGCAGCAGGAAGGGGCGCTCGGCGGCGTCCAGCAATTGCGTCATGCAGGCCAGGTCGGCGGCGCCGGGATGGCTGTGCACGCGGGGGTAGCGCGGCAGATCGGCCACGCGGGCGCGGCCCCACAGCGTGTCTTCGGGCAAGGCCAGCACCACGGGGCCGGGACGGCCGCTGGTCGCGACCGCGAACGCGCGCGAGATGTACTCGGGAATGCGGTCGGTGCGGTCGATCTGCGCCACCCACTTGGCCATCTGGCCGAACATGCGGCGGTAGTCGATCTCCTGGAAGGCTTCGCGCTCCATGAAGTCGTTGCCCACCTGGCCCACGAACAGGATCATCGGGGTGGAGTCCTGGAAGGCGGTGTGCACGCCGATGCTGGCGTTGGTGGCGCCCGGCCCGCGCGTGACGAAACAGATGCCGGGTTCGCCCGTCAGCTTGCCATAGGCCTCGGCCATGTAGGCGGCGCCGCTTTCCTGGCGGCAGACGATGGCTTCGATGGCATCGGTATGGTCGTTCAGCGCGTCGATGCAGGGCAGGTAGCTTTCGCCGGGAATCATGAACACGCGGCGCGCGCCATGGATGCGCAATTGCTGCATCAGGATTTGCCCGCCATTGCGTTCGGGAATTGCTGCTGACGTCATGCGGAGTCTCCTTGTTGCGGGACGGCCTGCGCGCGGCGCTCGGCGGCCCATCGTTCGAATTGGTGATGGCGCGCCAGCAGGCGGCGCGCGGTGTTGTAGACAGGCGGATCGATGCGCTCGGCATCGTGGCGGCCGGCGCGCTGGGCTTCATAGCGGGCGACGCAATCATGCGCGGCCGCGACTTCGTCCGGGGCGGGCGTGAACACGGCATGGATCAGCTTGACCTGGTCGGCCACGGTGGCGCACTTGGACTTCAAACCGAGGCGGCGAGCCCAGCGCACGTCGGCTTCCAGCGCCGGCATGTCGCGGTAGTTGAAGGGGCAATCGATGGGCAGGCAACCCGCCGCCGTGCAGTCCAGCAGGAAGCGGGCGCGCAGGTGGTGCAGTTCAATGCCATCCTTGCCGCGTTCGGCGCCCAGGCTGGCGGTCAGGTCCTCGGCCGCCAGCAGGCAGGCGGACACGCGCGGGCTGGCGGTCAGGATGTCATAGGCGCGGTGCACGCCCAACGCGGATTCCAGCGTGGGCACGATCTCGGTGCTGCCGGCTGGCAGGCCAAGTTCGGCCTCCAGCGCGGTGATCGCCTGGTCCAGCGCGGCGATCTGCGCCGGGCTTTCGGCATGCGGCAGGAACACCGCATCGGGCGCGCCGGGCATCACGCCGCGCAGGTCCGCCATGCCGTCGTCCTCCAGCTTGTTGATACGGACGGCGGCAACCACGCCCTGGGCGCGGCAGCTGGCGAACAGTTCGGCGATGCGCGGGCGCGCGGCCGGGCGGTCCGCCGCCGCGGTGAACTCTTCCAGGTCCGCCACCAGCGCGTCGGCGCCGCTGGCCAGGCCGTCGGCCTGCGCGGCGGCGTCCAGGCCGGGAACGAACATCCAGCTGCGGCGCAGAAAGGGGGGACGGCGGGAGGGAGTGATAGGAGTCATTGCACGTGCCTCGGCAGGAACAGCACCAGTTCAGGTACGAAAGTCAGCAGCAGCATGACCGCGGTCATGGCCAGCATCATCCAGGACAGCGGACGCAAGGTCTGCATCATGTTGATGCCGCCGATCTTGCACGCGGCCATCAGGTCGACGCCGACGGGAGGCGTGTTGGCGCCGATGGCCATGTTGATCGACAGGAGGATGCCGAAGTGCACCGGATCGATGTTGTAGTGCGCCAGCACCGGCATGACGACCGGGGCCACGATGATGATGACCGGGATCGCTTCCATGAAGGTGCCCAGGAGCAATAGCACCACGGTCAGCAACAGCAGGACGGCGATCTTGCTGTCGGTCCAGTCCACCAGCAGTGTCGACAGCGCCTGCGGCACCTGTTCGGCCACCAGCACCCAGGCGAACAGGCCCGATGCGCCGATGATGAGCAGGATGGATGCGCTGCTTTCACCGGTGGACTTCAGGTTGTCCCACAGAGACTTCAGGCTCAGCGTGCGGTACCAGAAGAAACCGATCAGCAAGGCATAGATGATGGCGCTGGATGCGGCCTCGGTGGCGGTGAAGATGCCGAACCGGATACCGCCGATGATCAGCACGGGAACCATCAGGGCGGGCAGCGCATCGACAGCGGCGGCGCGCAGCTCGGGCCAGCTGAACGGCTGGCCGCCAGCCCAGTTGTGCTTGCGCGATTGCCAGATGGCCACGCCGATCAGCGACAGCCCGAGCAGAATGCCTGGAATGATGCCGGCCACGAACAGCTTGCCCACCGACGTGTCGGTGATGGTGCCGTAGACGATCAGCACGATGCTGGGCGGGATGATGGTGGAGGTGGCGCCGGCGCTGCCGACCAGGGCGCAGGAAAAGCCCTTGTCGTAGCCGCTGCGGGCCATGGCGGGCAGCAGCAGGCTGCCGATGGCCACCACGTCGGCCACGCCCGAGCCGGACAGCGCGCCGAACATCAGGCAGGCCAGCACCGCCACCACGGCCAGGCCGCCTTTGATGTCGCCAACGATGGCGGCGCACAGACGCACGATGCGCTGCGTCAGGCCGGCGCCGTTCATCAGCTGCGCGGCCAGGATGAAGAGCGGAATCGCCAGCAGCGTGAAGCTGTCCAGCCCCACCACGTACTGCTGCGCCGCCACCATCATGGGCGCGGAATCATAGACCGCCAGATAGGCCAGGCAGGAAAGCACCAGGCCGAAAGCGATGGGCATGTCGATCACCACCGTGACCGCGAACACGCCCATCAGGAAGAGAGCACCCGTAGACATCGTGTTAATCCTTTACAGCGGCGGGAGCGGGGGAGAACAACTGCGCCAGGTGCACCACGATGGTGATGGCGCACGCGAAGGGCAGTGCCAGGTACACCGTGCCGGCCGACACGTCCAGCGCGGGCAGCGTCTGGTCCATGGTCAGCTCGGCCAGTTGCCAGCCGGCGTAGCCCAGGGCCGCCAGGCCGACGATGATGAGAGCCTGGTTGACGCGCTCCACCGCGTTCAGGACTCGCGGGTTGCGCACGACAAAGGGCAGCAGCCCGGCCATCAGGTGCGAGCGCTCGTAGCTGCACGTGACGCCGCCAATGAAGGCCGACCACACCAGCACCAGGCGCGGCAATTCCTCCGCCCAATGCGGCGTGGTGTGCGTGACGAAGCGGGCGAACACCACATAGGAGATCAGGATCGCCAGCAAGGCCACCGCCAGGGCGGCGAAGGCCTTGCTGATGCCCGACAGGATCGCGGACAGTCGATTGAGCATTACTTGGCCTCGCGGTACTTCTGGACCAGCGCCATCAGCTCGGGACCGTAGGTGACCGAGTAGGTCTTCCAGACCGGCTCGACCGCGGCGGCAAAGGCGGGCTTGTCGACCTCGTTGACCTGCATGCCCTTTTCTTTCAACTGGGCGATGAACTGCTGGTCGCCGTCAGTGATCATCTTGCGCTGGGCGTCGCGCCACTTGTCGGCGGCAGCCTGCACGATCTTCTTGTCATCCGCCGAGATGCGGTTCCACACCGGCTTGGAGATGATCAGGTTGGCGGGACCCCAGACGTGGCCGGTCAGCGACAGGTACTTCTGCACTTCGAAGAAGGACGAGGTGTAGATAATGGACAGCGGGTTTTCCTGGGCGTCGAACACCTTCTGCTGCAGTGCCGAATACAGCTCGCCAAAAGCCAGGGGCGCGGGATTGGCGCCCAGGGCGGTGAACGTGTCCAGGCGCATCTTGTCGGGAGTGACGCGGGTCTTCAGCCCGGCCAGGTCGGCGGGTTTGGCGACGGCGCCGCGGTTGTTGGTGACGTGGCGAAAGCCGTTCTCCCACCAGGAGATGATGGTCAGGTTTTTCTTGTCGGCCAGCTTGGCCAGCGCCTCGCCCAGTTCTCCGTCGTACGCCTTGTAGGCTTGCTGGGACGTGGACCAGGTGTAGGGCAGTTCCACCACGCCGAACTTGGGCTCGATGGGCTGCAGCGAGCCCGAGCCGATGATGGCCGCGCCCTGGCTGCCGATCTGCAGGCCTTCCAGCATGGTCTTCTCGTTCCCCAGCTGGCCGCTGGGGAACAACACGAAATTGACGCGGCCGGCGGTCTTTTCCTTGACTTCGGCGGCGAAGCCCTCGGCGGCCTTGTTCCAGCTGTGGCTGGGCGCCAGCACGTGGCCCAGCTTGATGTCCAGGGCGTGGGCCGACAAGGGCGCCAATCCGGCCAGGCAGAGCACGGCGGCGGCGAGCAGGGTCTGTTTCTTTTGAGGAGCGGTGGTCATGGTGGAACTCCGGGAGCAGGGGTAGGGTGGGTTCGGGTGGGCAGGGCGGGTCAATAGGACTGGGCGCGCATCGAGGCGGGCCGTCCGGGCAGGGAAATGCGGGTGCCGGTGTCGGTCAGGCCGGCGTCGTCGACGGCGAGCACCTGCATCTCGGCATCCAGGAAATTGCCGACATACAGGTAGCGGCTGTCGGGGCTGAAGGCCAGGCCTTCGGGCAGCGCGCCGACTTCGATGGCGCCGGCCCGGGTCACGGACTGGCCGGAAATGCGCAGCAGCACGATCTGGCCGCGCGGGTGGTGGAACCATGCGCTGGACGGATTGTTGGAGCCCTGCACGATGGCAACCGCCGCGTAGCGGCCGTCGGGACTGATGGCGATGCCTTCCGGGCCGTCCTCGACCATCACGCGGTCGATCACGCGGGGCGGGTCGGCGCGCAAGTCCACCACGCTGACCGAGTCCGCGTGTCCGTCGGACGCGGTCGGGCTGCCCATGTCCACCACCAGCGCCAAAGCGCCATCGGGGGAGACCACCAGGTTGAACGGCACCAGACCCGTGGTCAGGTCCTCGGCGGGGTCGTGGCTCACGCGCGGAATTGCGCCGTGCTCGTCGATATGCAGCACGCCGAGGCGATGGCTGTCGGTCTTGACCACAAAGGCGCGGCGGCCGTCGGCGGCAAAGGACACGGCCACCACGGGCGTGCCCATGTCCACCTCGCCGCAAAACTCGACATGCTTGCCGTCGATGCGCAGCACCGATACGGAGCAGCCGGCTTTGTTGGCCACCAGCGCCAGCGTGCCGGCGCGGTTGATCGACAGCCCCGAAGGCTGCAGCCCCAGGTCCAGGCGCTGCAGGATGGTCGGCGGACTGGCTTCCAGGTCGATCACGTACAGGCCGCGGCCCGGCTCGGGCTGCCAGCCGCCGTCAGCGCGCTCGCGCCAGTCCATGGAGTCCGCGACCAAGCCCAGGCGCTGGTCGGGAGTCACGGCCAGGTTGACGGGAGGGCCGAACAGCGAATTGGGCAGGGGCAAGGTGGCGACGAGCCTCGGCGCCGCGGGATCGGCTCCCGCGTCATAGACGCACAGGCTGTCGTTGCCGGGCGCCAGGAACTGGATCTGGCCGTCGTTCCAGGTGACTTTCTGGTCATTGCCGACCAGCAGGAAATGGCGCGCGCCTTGCGGGGTCATGCCGCGAGCTCCTGCGCCTGCGGCACCGCCAGGGTGGCGCCGATCAACTGCCGCGTATAGGGATGGACGGGTTCGAAGTACACCTGGGCGGCGGGTCCGCGCTCCACCACGCGGCCGCCTTGCAGCACCACGATCTCGTCGGCGATGTGCTGCACCACGGCCAGGTTGTGGCTGATGAATAGATAGCCCAGGCCGCGTTCGCGCTGCAGCTCCATCAGGAGGTTCAGGATCTGGGCCTGCACCGATACGTCCAGCGCTGAAGTGGGTTCGTCGCAGATAAGCAGCTGCGGTTCCAGCATCAGCGCGCGGGCAATGGCCACGCGCTGGCGCTGGCCGCCCGAGAGCTCCCGGGGGTAGCGGGCCGCGAAGGCGGGCACCAGGCCCACCGCGTCCATCATGCGGCGCACCGAGGCGGCCTGCGACGCGGCATTGCCGATGCCGTGCACGCGCAGCGGGGCGGTCAGGATCTCGTTGATGGTGCGGCGCGGGTTGAGCGAGGAATAGGGGTCCTGGAACACCATCTGGATGCGGCGGGCGCGGGCGCGCGCCGGCATTGCAGCCAGTGGCTTGCCGTCCAGCAGGGCTTCGCCCTGCGTGGGCGCCAGCAGTCCCAGCATCAGCTTGGCGATGGTGGACTTGCCGCTGCCGGATTCCCCCACCAGACCGATGGTCTGGCCGGCGGGCACGTGCAGGTCTATGTCGTGCAGGATGCGCGGGGCGGGCCGGCGAGAAAACAGGCCGGCGCGGCCGTATTGGAAGTTCAGCCCGTTCAGGCTGATGCTGGCGGCGGGCATCGTTCTGCTGCTCATGCCATGACTCCTGGGCGCAAGGCGCCGGGTTTGATGCAGAGGCAGCGGTGTTGGCCCTGCACGCGCGCGGGGAAAGGCTGGGCGCAGCGGGGCTCGGCCGCCGGGCAGCGTTCGCGGAAGGCGCAGCCGACGATGGCCGTGTCCAGCGAGGGCACAGCGCCCGCGATGGTGGGCAGTTCGGCGCGCGGCGCCGTGTGTCCGGGCTGAGGAATGCAGTTCAGCAGCATGGCGGTATAGGGATGGCTGGGATGCTCCAGCACCTCGCGCACGCTGCCGCCCTCGACGATGTCGCCCGCATACATGACGATGACGTGATCCGCAATGCGTGCCACCAGGCCCATGTCGTGCGAAATGAACACCATCCCCAGGCCGAACTCGGCCTGGATGTCGCGCAACAGGTCCAGCAGCTCGGCCTGCACCGTCACGTCCAGCGCCGTGGTCGGTTCGTCGGCGATCAGCAGCTCCGGACCGCACATCAGCGCCATCGCGATCATCACGCGCTGGCGCAGTCCGCCGGACAGCTCGAAGGGATACTGCCGCATGCGTTCACGCGGGTTGGCGATGCCGACGCGGCGCAGCAGGTACTCCGCGCGCTCCTCGGCCGCCCGGCGGCTGACGCGCTTGTGGCGGCGGAGCACGTCCACGAGCTGGGTCCCGATGGGAAACACCGGATTCAGCGAAGTCATCGGATCCTGGAAGATCATGGCGATGCGCGCACCGCGCAGTTGCGCCAGGGCTGCCGGCGAAAGCGAGGCCAGGTCCTGGCCCGCGAATTCCAGCCGGGCTACGCGGCGGCGCGCGGCCGCGGGCAGCAAGTCCAGCAGGGCCAGCGCCGTCAGCGACTTGCCGCAGCCCGATTCGCCGACGATGCAGAGCGTCTTGCCGCGTTCCAGGCTGAAGTCCACCGCGCGCACCACGTGCTTGACGTGCGTGGGCGTGTGGATATCGATGTGCAGGTCCTGGACCCGCAGCAGGGGATGGCTGTGGTCGGTCATGGGATCAGCCCTTCTTCATTTGCACGGCGCGCAGCGATTCGCCCGCGCGGTTCACGCACAGCACCAGCACGAACAGCACCACGCTCGGAATCACGACCAGCGAGGGCTGGAACAGCATGTTTTCCTTGCCCTCGGCAATCATCAGGCCGAGAGACGGCATGGGCGCCGGTACGCCCAGGCCCAGGAAAGACAGTGAGGCTTCCAGCGTGATGGCCATGGCGGCGTCCACCGTGCCGATGATGAGCAGGTTGCCTACCAGGTTGGGCAGGATGTCGCGCCAGATGATCTGCAAGTGGGTGCAGCCCTGCAGGCGGGAGGCCGTGACGAATTCCGCGTTGCGCAGGCCGGCAGCCATGGTCCGGGCCACGAGCGCATAGCGTTCCCACAGCAGCAGCCCCAGCACCAGCACGACTACAGTGAGCGAGGCGCCCACCACGGACACCACGGCCAACGCCACCAGGATGATGGGCAGCGCCAGGCGCGCGGTGATCAGGAAGGACACGGCGCGGTCCACCGCGCCGCCGAAGTACCCCGCGGCCACGCCCAGCGTGGTGCCGATCAGGCCGCCCATCAGCGCGACCGACAAACCGATCAGCGCCGACACGCGCACACCGTAGAGCGCGCGCGCCAGGACGTCGCGGCCCAGCTGGTCGGTGCCCAGGATGTGGTTCCAGCTGCCGTCTTCACCCCAGACGGGTTCCTGCAGCCGGGCCAGCAGGTCCTGCGTGTACGGATCGTGCGGAACCAGGTAGGGGCCCAGCAGGCCGGCCAGCACCAGCAGCGCCAGCACGGCCAATCCGAAGCCGCGGCCGAGGCGCGCTGCGCGTTCGCCGCGCGAGCGGACGGGAAAAGAGGAGGCGATGACGCTGCTCATGAGGAAACTCGCACGCGGGGGTCCAGCCAACCGTTGATCAGGTCGGCGACCAGGGTCAGGACGATGTAGATCAGGGCGAAGATCAGGATCAGCGCCTGCATCGTGGGAAAGTCGCCGCGCAGGATCGAGGTCCAGGCCAGCAGGCCCGCGCCGTTGATCGCGAACACGGTCTCGATGACGACGGAGCCGGCCAGCAGCGTGCCCATTTGCGCGGCCGCCAATGACACCAGCGGCCGCAAGGCGTTGCGCAGCGCATACTTCAGCACCACGCTTGGGCCTCCCAGCCCCATGGCGCGGGCGGTGCGGATGTAGTCGGTGGCCAGGACGGTTTCCATTTCGGACTTCATCAGCCGCAGCATTGCCGGCATGGCGAACAGGCCCAGCGCGGTCACCGGCATCACGTAGTGCTTCCAGCTGTCGAAGCCGGACGCGGGCAGCCATTGGTTGCGCACACTGAAGATGATGATGAGCAGGAAGGCCAGGCAGAACGGCGGCATGGCCTGGGCGCAGGCCGAGAGCAGCATGGTGGCGCGGTCGATCAGCGAACCCTTGCGCAGCCCGGCCAGCACGCCCAGCGGTATCGCCAGCAGCAGCGCGAACAGCATCGCGGCCAGGCCCAGCTTGGCGGTGGCGGGGAAATGCTGGGTCAGCAATTCGGCCACGGGACGGCTGAAGTACAGGCTGTCGCCGAAGTCGCCACGGGCGACGCCAGCCAGCCAACGGCCGTACTGCACGAGGATGGGGTCATCGAAGCCGTGCAGCTGCGCCAGCCGCGCCGCGTCGGCGGCGCTGCCTTCGCCGGCCAGGCGCGCCGCCGGATTGCCCGAGGCGAACACCAGCGAGAAGCTGATCAGCGAGACGAACACCACCAGCAGCGCGGACACCACCAGGCGGCGGAACAGGAATGTAATCATGGGGCTACCTATGACGGTGTGCGCCGCAACGGCCGCCGCTCCCGCCCGCTGGGGGCTGGGATAGCGGCCATGCTGGCGCGGCGGTCAGTTCCAGCGAGCCTTGTAGAAGCGCGGGAACTCGTCGCCGTCGACCGAGAAATTCAGGTCCTTGGACTGCACGGCGTTGAGCGAGTGGTTCCACAGCGGCACCCAGTACGCCTGCTCCGCCACGATCTTCTGGGCGGCGGCGTAGTTCTTGGCGCGCAGGTCGCGGTCCACGGAGGTGTCTGCGGCTTCCAGGTATTTGATGACTTCGGGGTTGCGCGCCTGGTCGTCCGGCCCGCCGCGGAAGAAGTTGCTGGTCGACAACGCCGCGTCGGCAATGCCGTAGGACCCCCAGTTGGACGACAGCATGGCAATCTTGCCCTCGCGCCAATTGGTCATGGCGGTGCCGTATTGCTGCTCGACCAGGTTCAGTTTGATGCCGGCCTGCGCCATCTGCGCGGCGGCCGCGTCCAGGATGGCGCGCGGCGGCGCCGAGATCACCAAGTCCAGCGTCACGCCGTTGGGGTAGCCGGCCTGGGCCAGCAACTGCTTGGCGCGGGCGGGGTCGAACTTGTAGGTCTGCACATCGGCCGCGCAGCCGAACTGCGCCGGATTGCAGGCTGCGTTGATCACCTTGGATGCGCCGCCGACCAGTGCCTTGCGGATGGCTTCACGGTCGATGGCGTAGTTGATGGCCTGGCGCACTTCCTGTTTGGCCAGCGGCGACTTGCCGTCGTCCGCGCGCGGGTTCAGCGAGATGTAGCTGATGCGCATGATGCTGCTGCTCTTGACCGTGACGGCGGGCTGCTTCTCCATGCGCTTGGCCACGTCCGGCGGCACGCGCCAGATCCAGTCCAGGCCGCCGGAAAGCAGTTCGGCGTATTGCGTGTTGGCGTCGGGCAGCACGCGCACCACCAGCTTCTGCACGGCAGGCTTGGGGCCGAAGTAATCCTCGAAGCGCTCATACACGTAGCGGCTGCCCGGCTGGCTCTCGACCAGGCGATACGGGCCGGTGCCAATGGGCTTGGCGCCCATGTCGGACTGGTTGGCCTCGTAATACTTGCGCGGGTAGATCGGCAGGTTTTCCGACAGCATCTCCAGCGCCAGCGGGTAGGGCGTCTTCATCTTGATGCGCACGGTGTCGTCGGAAGCCTTTTCGGCGCTGGCGATCCAGGCGACCTGGTTCTGGAAGCGCGCCTTGTAGCCTTCGGAAGACACCAGGTTCAGCGTGTACAGCACGTCGTCCATGGTCAGCAGCGAGCCGTCATGGAACTTCACGTCTTTGCGGATCGGCAGTTCGATAGTGGTGTCGTCCACGAACTTGTAGCCGGTGGCGATGGCGGGGCCGAACTCGCCCGTATCCTGGTTTTTCTGCAGCAGCCCCGAGAAGACCATGCGCGCCAGCGCCAGGCCGGGACGGTCCGATTCCTTATAGGCGTCCAGCGTGGCGGGCGCCGCGTCGAAGGCGATGTTGAGGGAGTTGTCAGCCTTGTTGGCCTGGGCGGCTTGGGCGCCAAGCGCCAATAGCGCCGCGCTCAATAGCTTCACGGTACGGGTCAGCTGCATGTTTTCACCTTGATATGTTTTAGGTATTTGACTTACGGGCACTGCGGGTCTTGCGGGTCTTGCAGGGGACTGCGGAACTACGGTTTGCGTTGCGGCGGGCAAGCCGCTCCCCTTGCCGCAGGCGGCGCGCTGTCGCGCCGGCGGTGCTTCGCTAGGTCGGTAAGGGAAGGGGCCTGGGCGTCAGGCCAGGGTTCAGGCGTTCATCAAATCATCGGATCCCAGCGCTGCCGAAGTCTTCCCGCAAGCGGGCCAGGATGCCGACCAGATGGTCGTGCATGGCATGGCGCGCGCGGATGGGATCGCGGTCGGAAATGGCCGCGAGGATGCGTTCGTGTTCCTGCTGGGCTTCGCTCCACACCTTGGTGGTCACGAAGTGCTCTTCAAGGCGGTTGAACACCGGGCTCAGCGTGCTGAGGTGCCAGATATGGGAGATCGCCGCGGCCAGCGCCGCGTTGCCGCAGGCCGCGCCGATCGCGCTGTGAAAGGCGCGGTCATGCACGCTGGGCGACTCGGTCAGGGACATGCTTTCGTGTGCCGCGCGGATTGCCGCGATCTGGGCCGGCGAGGCCTTTTGCGCCGCCAGGGCCGCGCACTCGGGCTCCAGCAGCAGCCGGGTTTCCAGCAGGTCGAAGGGGCCGATGTCGGTGACTTCGACGCCATTGGCGGCGACCGGCGCCTGCTGCGGCTCCTGGTACTGGCCGTCTTCGCGCGCCTGGTTCACGAATACGCCCGTGCCCACGCGCACTTCCACATAGCCTTCGATTTCCAGCGCGATCAGGGCTTCGCGCACGGAGGCGCGACTGACCTGCAACTGCTCGGCCAGTTCGCGCTCGGCCGGCAGCCGGCCGCCCGCGGGGAAGTCGCCCGCCTTGATGCGCGTGGCGATCTGGTCGGCAATCATGCGGTAGAGGCGGGTGGAGGCGACGGCCTGGAGAGAAGTCATTGTTGCGATCGGGTGGATGGTCGGGATGTAGAGGGTAATGGGTCTGCCCAGGCTTGTCTTGCATCGCACCCCCCGGGGATGGTTCGGGAGTGTCCGGATATCTGGTGGCCCAGTGGTCAGGCCACTGGACGAAATGTACCGGAGGCAATCCGGCTTGTGAACCGGCCTTTACGATTTCTAGGGAAAACCACTAGCGCAGGTGTGGGCGCCTGCCGGCACGACGCCCGGCAGGCGCCCTGAGGGTGCCGGCCGGGAGCGGAATCAGAACGGGATCAGGCCGAGGCCAGTCCGCCGAAGAAGCGCGAGGCGTTCGACTCCAGGCCTTCGATGTAGTAGCCGCCTTCCTGCACGATCAAGGTCGGTAGCGCGAGGCCGCCGACTTCCCGGCCCAGCCGCTCGAAGCCGTTTTCGCTGACCGCGACCATGGCTTGGGGATCTTTTTCGAAGATGTCGAAACCCAGGGACAGCACCAGGGCATCGGGCTGGAAAAGTTCGATGGCGCGGCGCGCCTCTCCCAGCTTGTCGAAGAACACGGATTCCGGCGAGCCGTGCGGCATGGGCAGGTTGATGTTGTACCCATAGCCGGCGCCGGCGCCGCGCTCGTCCTCATAGCCGGCGACCACGGGATAGAAGTTCTCGGGGTCGCCATGGATGGATACGTACAGCACGTCGCTGCGTTCGTAGAAGATTTCCTGGATACCCTGGCCATGATGCATGTCCGTGTCCAGAATGGCCACGCGCGGAAAGCGTGATATCAGGCGCTGCGCGGCGATGGCCGCATTGTTCAGGTAGCAGAAGCCTCCCGCCGCGTCGCGCCGGGCATGGTGGCCCGGCGGACGGCAGATGGCATAGGCGTGGCGGTCGCCCGCCAGCAGCGCGTCGGCCCCCGCTATGGCGCATTGCGCCGACCAGTAGGCCGAATGCCAGGTATGCGGTCCTACCGGGCAACTGCCATCGGCCAGGTATCGCGCGGCCTGGGCCAGCACGCCGCGCAGGGCATTGGGCTCACGCACGAAGACATTGGAGACGACCTCGTCGCCCCAGTCTTCGGGCAGCTTTTTCCAGGCGGCGTGCGCGCCTTGCAGGAAGCGCAGGTAATCCAGCGTGTGGACCGCCGAAATCGCGCCTGCGCCCTGGTCGGATGGCGCCTGCACCGCGAAGCCGAGGTTGCGCGCGGCCTGCGCCAGCGCGTCCAGGCGCGAGGGCACTTCCTGTGGCGTGCGCATCTTGCCGCGCGAGAAATAGGTCTGCGGATGGTGCAGCTTCTGGTCGTCGTGGAAGTATGCCTTCATGCGGAATGACACCTGGTTGGGTTGAGGGCGCGCGCGCCTGGCGCGCCGGCCTGGAAGGAGACCAAGACGACGTTATACGTCGGCCGCGCCCGGAACGAAAGCCGCCGGCTGCCATTTCCGCGCGGCGCTCAGGGCCGGGCCCCCGTCATTACCACCAACACCGCCAGGCACAGCAGCACGCCGAACGCCGCCAGCGCAAAAGGCAGCAACTGCGCGTACACGCGGCGTTCTTCGCCGCGGCCATGGGCCAGGCCCGCGGCGATCGACATCCGCACGGGCGAGAATATTCCCATCGACGTGCCGGACACGTGCAGCAGCGCCGCCGCGGCCGGCACGCTCATGCCGGCGTTCAGGGCCAGCGAGAGTTGCGCAGGCATGAACAGGCTGTTGGGCGCGTTGCCGCTATTGGCCAGTATGCCGAACACGCCGGCCAGCACGGGCGTGATCAGGATGGTCCAGTCTTGCAGGGCAGCGAACAGGCCGTCCGCGTAGGCTTGCGAGATGCCGGCCCCGGCGAGCACTTCGGCCATCATGGCGAACAGGAACACCGAATAGACCGCATGGCGCCCGGTGCTCCAGGCCGCGCGCGCCTGTGTCTGGAGCAGGCCGCGCTGCCGGCTTGCGGCTGCCATCAGCACGGCCCCGACGATCAGCCAACTGCCGGCATGCAAGAACGGCATCCAGCCGGGCAGGTCCGCAAACGGATTGAACGCGGCCAGTCTGGTCAAGCCGTGGTTCAGGTCGGGGAGCAACCGGGTGGCCACCAACCAGGCAATCATGACGATGTAGGGCAAGGCCGTGCGTGCCGCGGCGGCCATGCGGAGCCGGTCCGGGCGGCGGTCCAGCAAGTAGCGCAGCACGATGATCGGGCCGTAGGCAGAGAGCAATGCGGTCTCCGGTCCCAGCAGCGCGGTTGCGGCGGTGAGCGCGGCCAGGCTCGCGATCATCCAGGCGGCCTCGCGCGCATGTTCCGACGGCGCGGCCTTGAGGCCCGCGCGCCGCGCGGTGCGCCAGTAGAGCAGCAGCCACAGCACCATCAGCAGTGCCACCGGCACCATGCTGTACAGGGCCAGCTGCGATGCCGGGACGCGTGCGTAAGCGGAGGCCAGCAGCGTGCCGCTGCCCATCGCACCCCACGGGATCAGGGTCTGGCTCAACAGCGCGAACACCATGGTTTCGCGCGGCTTCAGGTCCAGCGGGCGGATCAGCAGCACCGTTCCCAGCATGCCCACGCCGAAGCCGGTTGCCGATTCGGCGAACGGCCCCACGAGGAAGCAGGCGAAGAACAGCAGTCGGCGGCGCGCCAAGGGATGGGCCAATGCGGACTTGCCGCTGTCCGCGGCTTGCCGTCGCGCGCGGGTTTGCGCGGCCATGTTCCAGAACAACAGCCCGCCGAGGATGTAGGGCGTGATGATCCAGCCTATCCAGAGTCCGCGTTCCAGGGCCAGCCCGAGCAGGCTTGCGGTGTAGGGAACGGGTGCCGTGAGCAGCGCTATTGGCGCGGCGGCGAGCAGGCCGAGCACGGCTGCGGCCGTGGTGTTCAAGCGCCCGCTGGCGATGGCGCCGATGACCGCAAGCGCGGGTAGGGACCACAGGAGGTACATCATGGATTGAACATCTGCATGGGAGGATCCGGGGCGTGGCGTCGCGCGTAGCAGTGTATGCCGAGAGCGCATGCCCACCGGTCCATGCCTGCCCGATTGCAGGGTCTTGCAGACGGCGCGGTGCCCCCGGTCCTGTCATCGCGCCCGACACGCCCGTATGCCTATGCAAATAGGGTTGGTGCCTCAACGCGCGGCGTTGGCCACCGCTTCAACGGTGATGCGCAGTTGCACCTCGTCGCTTACGTCGGGCGCAAATGCGTCGACGCCGAAGTCGCTGCGCTTGAGAACGGTCGTGGCGTCAAAGCCGATGGCTGGCCGCTGCGCCATGGGATGCATGCCTTGCCGGTTCTTGCGCGCTTGCAGCACCACGGGCTTTTCGATGTTCTTGATGCGCAGAATGCCGCTGATGCGCAGATTCCCATCTCCCTGGTCGGCTACCGAGGTGCTCTTGAATTGGATATCCGGGTACTTGGTTGCCTGGAAGAAATCGGTGCCTTGCAGCATTTCGTCCAGCTTGGGCACGTGCGACGTCAGGCGCGGCACGGGCACGCTCAAAGTGACCGACGATTTTGCGGGTTGGGCGGCGTCATAGCTGAGCACGCCAGTCACGCCGCCCGCATGAGCCGTGGGATTGGAATAGCCCAGGTGGCTCCAGGTGACCACGATTTCCGTGTGCTCGGGATCGATCTGGTAGTCCACGGGGGCGGCGTGGGTCGGCAGGGTGCTCAGGGCCAGGAATGTTGTGGCAAGAAATGCTGCGTAGGCGTGCTTCATTGAGTTCTCTCTCTCGTGTTGCGGCACCGTTGGACCCAGAAGCCGCGCCCGCCGGTTCCGGTGCCGGAGTTCAGCGGATGCTGAAAACGTCCGACAAGCTTAAAGAATGGGACAGTGCGGCACCAGTGGCCAATCGGTGATCGGGATGTCATGGTTTTCCATTTTGGGGAGGGCAACGTCCAAGGTGCCTGTGCCGTCCCGCGCCACTCTGGTCGTCACTCCCGCTGAAGGGCGTTTGTTCTAAAAATAGAACTCTGATAGCAAAAAATCGATCTTCCGCGAATTTTGTTCCATTTTTATTATTTGTGCAGCCATAAGGCTTCTGATTCGGCACAACGCCGCCGACTTTCAATCTAGGAGAACACCATGTCTGCACCCGCCAACTTCAACGGCCAACGTCCCGTCATCAACGCCGACGACGCCGTCATGTTGCTGATCGACCACCAGAGCGGCCTGTTCCAGACCGTGGGCGACATGCCCATGCCCGAACTGCGGGCCCGCGCCGGCGCCCTGGCCTCGATGGCCACGCTGGCCAAGATGCCGGTCATCACCACGGCGTCCGTGCCGCAAGGTCCGAACGGCCCGCTGATTCCGGAAATCCACGCCAACGCGCCCCATGCGCAATACATCGCTCGCAAGGGCGAAATCAATGCCTGGGACAACCCCGAATTTGTCGCCGCCGTGAAGGCGACCGGCCGCAAGACGCTGATCATCGCTGGCACCATCACCAGCGTGTGCATGGCGTTCCCCGCCATCAGCGCGGTGGCCGACGGCTACAAGGTATTCGCGGTAATCGACGCTTCGGGCACCTATACCAAGATGGCGCAGGAAATCACGTTGGCGCGCGTGGTGCAGGCAGGCGTGGTCCCGATGGATACCGCCGCCGTGGCGTCGGAGCTGCAAAAGACCTGGAATCGTGAAGATGCCATGCAGTGGGCCGAGGTCTACACCAAGGTGTTCCCCGCCTATCAGTTGCTGATCGAAAGCTACGCCAAGGCGCAGGACGTGGTGAAGCACAACGAGGTGCTGGATTCGCAGCGCTGATCCGGCGGTCGGCGGCCGGATCAGGCCGCCGGCTTAGGCCGCCACGCCATGGCGCTCGGCGATGCGTAGCAGCAAGGCCTCCAGTTCCTGGAGTATGGGCCGGTGGTCGTCCACCCGCCGCACCAGGGCCGACGGCATGGCGGGCAGGTCTATCTCCACGAAAGCAATCTCGGGCGTCGCGTAGTAGCTGGCGGCGCGCTTGGTCAGCATCAGCAGGCCCTGGCGTGTATTCACGGCCGCGATTCCTTCGCGGATCGTGCGCACCACCGGGCCGTCGCCAATGGGCTTGCCCTTGGGGGTGTGGCGGGGAAAGTGGTAATCCTGCCATTCCTGGTTGACCGAGCCGGGCACCATGCGCACCAGCCGCTCCTCGGCCAGCAATTCCGGGTCCAGCAGCGTCGCCGCGGCGAACGGATGATCGTGTGGGACGCACAGCATGCGCTGGTCCCGCAACACGATAGGCCCATGGCACAGTCCATCCGCGCCCAGCGGCAGGCGGCAGAACGCCACGTCGACGGAACCGTCGGCGACCGCGGCGTAGTGGGTGACATAGGTGAGCTCCAGGAACTCCAGTTCCACGTTGGGGTGGGCCGCCTTGAATTCGGTGACCAGAGGGCGGTACAGCTCATAGAAACCGCCCCCAAGGAAGCCGATGCGCAGATGGCGCGGCTTGCCCGCGGCCTGACGTTTGCAGTCATCCAGCGCGGCTTTCAGCATGATCACGGCGGGCCCCGCGCCCAGCTTCAAGGTTTCACCCAGCGGCGTCAGGGCGACCCGGCGGCTGCTGCGCTCGAACAAGGGGCCGCCCAGCGTCCGTTCCAGCGCCTTGACCGCCTCCGAGACGGAGGATTGGCTCATGTGCAGCGCCTCCGCGGCGCGGCCGAAATGCAGCTTGTCCGCAACGGCCAGAAAGCAATCGAATTGGCGTAGATCCATGGCTCCGGGACACCTCTGGAGTGCAAGCTCGTGTTTCTTTTATCAATCGTTAATACCGATTGATGGTGCGAATAATAGCGCTTGTTCGCGACAGGCCCGATGGGCAGAATTCGACCTGTTCACAAAATATTAGCTCATAAATGAGCAATAAGGAGACAGGCGTGAATGCATCATTGCCAGAAGATACGGTCCCGAAAGGATCGGCAGAACCGATTGAATTCAGGGTGGAGGGGGACCTGATCCGCGGCACCTTCTACTTGCCGGCGAACACTGCCGAGCCGGTGGGCGCGGTGGTGCTGGCGCATGGCTGGTCCATGGTGGCGGGCGGCGATCTGGAAGACTATGCCGCGGCAGTGGTCGCCCGGGGTCTGGCCGCGTTGACCTTTGACTTCCGCAACTTGGGTCGCAGCGAGGGCATGCCCCGCCAGGAGATCGACCCGCAGCGGCAGATCCACGACTTCCGGTCGGCCATTTCCTATTTGCGCCGGCGTCCGGAAGTGGACCGCGAGCGCATCGGCATCTGGGGTAGCAGCTACAGCGGCGGCCACGCGCTGACGGTCGCCGCCATCGACCGGCGGGTCAAATGCGTGGTCAGCCAGGTCCCGACCACCAGCGGGTTTTCTGCGGCGCAACGGCGCGTGCGCTACGACAAGGCGCTGGCGCTGCAAGCAGCGTTCGAAGCCGACCGCGAGGCGCGCGACGCAGGCCAGCCGCCGGCGACGCTGCGCATGGTCGACGCCGACCCCGATGCGCCAGTCGCCTATCCGGGTCCGGACTCCTACAACTACATGACCGGAGAAGCGCGCCGCTGTCCGACCTGGGTCAATGAAGTCACGCTGCGGTCGCTGGAGTTGGCGCGGGCCTATGAGCCGGGCACGTATGTCCGGCGCATCGCGCCCACGCCTCTTTTGATGATTGTCGCGACGGGCGACGGCTTGACGCCCGCCGATCTGCAGCAGGACGCGTTCAATGCTGCGCACCAGCCCAAGCAACTCCTGTTGCTGCCGGGCGGCCATTACTCGGTCTACACGGAGCACTTCGAACGCACCAGCAGCGCAGCGGCCAACTGGTTCGCGCAGCACCTCGGCCGGGACACCCAGGAATAAGAAGATGACAACGACAAAAATGATGGAGACACAGAACCGCCAGCGCCGCCAGGCTTCGCTGCGGGCGGCGGCCGTAGGCAATGCCCTGGAGTGGTTCGACTGGACCTTGTACGGCACGTTCTCCGCGTATCTGGCCATGAACCTGTTCGATCCCTCCGATCGGGGGTCGGCGCTGCTGGCGACCCTGGCCGTCTTCGCTGGCGGATTCCTCGCGCGGCCCGTCGGCGGCTGGCTGTTCGGCCGCATCGGCGATCGCTACGGCCGCAAGTTCACGCTGGTCCTGACGATGTGCCTGCTGGCCTTGACCAGCCTGGCGATCGCGCTGCTGCCTACGTACGAACAGGCCGGGGTGCTGGCATCGGTGCTGCTGTTCGTTTGCCGCCTGATGCAGGGCCTGGCGCACGGCGGCGAGTCCGGCGTGGCCTATACCTACGTGGCGGAGATCGCGCCGCCGGCCAGGCGCGGGCTCTGGTCCAGCTCGGTCTTCGTCAGCGTCACCATCGGCGTCATGGCGGCGACCGCGCTGGCGGCGTTGTTGACCTCCTGGCTGGGCAAGCCGGCGATGGAGGCCTGGGGCTGGCGCGTGGGCTTTGGCGTGGGCGCCTTGCTGGGCGTCTATGCGCTGTTCCTGCGCCGCAGCGCCAGCGAGAGTGAGGTGTTCGAGCACAGGACGGAGCAGGGCGGCGCGCCGAAGATCACGACGCGCCAAGCGTTGAAGATCGCGCGCAACATCGTGATGATCGCCGCCGCCTCCAATGCCACGTACTACACCTGGGTCACGTTCGCGCCGGCCACGGCCATCGCGACCAAGGGCATGGATCCGTCGGGCGCCTACACGGCCAGCCTGATCGCGCAACTGCTGTGCCTGCTGTGGCTGCCGGTTTGCGGCTGGCTGGCGGACCGCTACGGCCGCAAGCCCATGGTCATGGCATTTGGCCTGGGCGTGGCGCTGGCGGTGTTTCCGGTATCGCACATCGTGACCGACCAACCTTGGACGCTATTCGTGGGCCAGTTGATCGGACTGCTGGTTTGGGCGCTCTTGGCGGCGATCTTCCCGGCGGTGGTGGCGGAACAGGTGCCTACCGGCGCGCGCGCCATGGGCGTGGGATTCATCTCGTCGCTGTCGGTCGCGATCTTCGGCGGCACGGCTCCCTACATCAACGCCTGGCTGGGAGCCCAGGGGCTGGACTGGGTCTACACGGCCTACGTAGGGGCATTGGGGTTGATGGCCTTCGCAGGCGCATTCCTGATCAAGGAAACGGCCGGCATGGACCTGAACGACATCCGACTGCCGGGCGAGGACGCAGCCACGGCTGCCGCGAAGCAAGGCGCCAGGCGCGCTGCATACAACTGAACTTCAATCTATCCAACATCACATGAGCAAAATGAATTATCCGGATCTGGCAGGGAAAACCGTGGTCGTTACCGGCGCCGGGGGCGGGATTGGACGCGCCATGGCGGCGGCGTTCAGCCAGCAGGGAGCGACCGTCGTCGCCACCGACCTGGACCTTGAGGCCCTCTCCGGCGTGAATGCCGATTGCCGAAAGCTGGATGTGACGCACGCACAGGCCGTGCGCGATCTGGCCGACGCCGTGGCGGCGCGGTACGGGGCGCTGGATGTGTGGATCAACAACGCGGGCTTCATGGCGCGGGCGCCGGCCATGGAGCTGGACGAGGCCGCCTGGCAACGCACGATCGACATCAATCTCAAGGGCACGTTCTTCGGCGCGCAGGCGGCCGCGCGGCACATGATCGCGCAAGGCAGCGGCGCCATCATCAACCTGTCGAGCTATGCGGGCGTCAAGCCGCGCCCGAATTGCGCCGACTACGCGGCGGCCAAGGCCGGCGTGGCGCACCTGACGCAATGCCTGGCGCTGGAATGGAGCCCCAAGGGACTGCGCGTGAACGCGATCGCGCCGGGGTTCATCGAAACGCCGATGAGCAGCTGGATGCACGGCGATGCCGCCACCTACGCCGAGTACGTCGAGCGCCTGCCGGTGCGGCGCGTCGGCCAACCTGCCGAGATTGCCGATGCGGCGCTGTACCTGGCCTCGCAGGCGTCGAGCTACGTCACTGGCCATGTGCTGATGGCTGACGGCGGAGTCTCCAAGACATGATGAACGGGAACGGCATGGATTCTTACTGGGCGGGAAAGGCGGCGGTCGTCACGGGCGCGGCCAGAGGGCAAGGCGCGGCCGAGGCGCTACGCCTGTTGCAAGCAGGTGCGACCGTCTATGCCCTGGACGTGTTGCCGCAAGACGATGCCAGTTGGGCTGCGCTGCGCGCGGCCGCGGGAGAGCATGCCGGGCGCTTGCATAACCGCGTGGCGGACGTGGCCCTTGAGTCCGATTGGGCTGCGCTTGCGGTCGAAATCGAGCAGGCGGGTGTGCCACTTTATGGCCTGGTCAACAACGCGGGGGTGACCTTGCGCAAGACGGTGACCGAAACCACCCACGCCGAATGGCGGCGCCTGCTGGACATCAACCTGGACGGGCCGTTTCTCGCGATCCGCAACCTGGCCGGCCTGATGCCGGAGGGCGCCGCTATCGTCAACACTTCGTCGACGGCCGGGCTCACCGGGTACTTCAGCGCGGCCTACACCGCCAGCAAGTGGGCCTTGCGGGGCCTGACGCGGGCGGCGTCGCTGGAGCTGGCCGGGCGGGGTATCCGCGTCAACACGGTATGCCCGGGGCTTGTGGAAACGCCGATGATCATGCAGCCCAATGCCGTGCATGACGCTGCGCGGGCGCGGCTGTTCTATGAAGGCAACCGCGACGCCACGCCGCTTTCACGGGGCGCGGAGGCCGACGAGATCGCGGCGGCGGTGATGTTTTTGCTGGGGCCCGAGGCGTCGTTCATCACCGGCGCCGACCTGCCGGTCGACGGCGGGATGACAGGCGGGGGCGTTTACTGGCGGATCGGCAAGTCCACCGGCAATCTGTAGCCGCGGTCCCGGGCGTAGGCCCGGGACCGGGACAGGCGCCAGGGCGCCCGGTTCAGTGCTTATCGCCGTATATGTTGCCGGCGATGCCGCCGGCGGCGGCGCCGATGGCCGCGCCGGTCCAGCCGCTGCCGCCCGCGATGGCGGCAATGCCGGCGCCCGCTGCGGCGCCGATGGCGGCGCCTGACAGGGTGCCTTGTTGCTTGGAACTCATGTTGGTGCAGGCAACCAGCGACCCCATCATGAGGCCTATGGCGATCGATCGGATGACTTTCATGGCGGTCTCCTAGCGGGCGCGCTTGGCGGGAGCGGCGGGAGTAGCGGGAGCGGCTGGCGCGACGATTTCGAACCAGAGCGTTTCAACCACGGGGCGGTCCATCCTGGTCGGGTTGGCTGCATACCAGCTATCCAGGCTTTCGCGCACGGAGTCGAGCGTATGGCTTTGCAGGCCCTTGGCGAAGCGGGGGATCAGCGTCTGGTTGTCCGCCGGGGCGCGGCGTTGCTGATAGGCTTGCTCTACCTGGATGAGGTTCGCCATGCCAAGCAGGTAGGCCTTTTTCAGGCTTGCGTCGGACTCAGTCCATTGCTTGCCGGTGATGATGGGCGCCGGATCTGACGGCGCGGCCACCACCGGCGCGGCGACCAGCAACGACAGCGCGAGCGCTGCCGGACCAAACAGGTGTTTCACTTTCATCGCATCGCTCCTTGGAGGAACAAAAGATAGAAAAACAACCCAATGACGCCATTCGCGCAGCGCGCTCTTGGTGAGAGCGACGGCGACCAGACCAATTTAGGCTTGAACGCATGCTTGCGCAAGGGGCCACGCCGGGGGGCTTGTTGGTTCCCACGCCATGCGGCCCTGCACTTTGCATGGCGGCATATTGGAGCGCCCGTAAACACGTTACCGATTCTGGCAAGCCTGATCAAATGAAACAGCGTTCGCCGACTCCGTGATTTAGCTGTACATATTGCGAGGGCGTTTGCCGCCCTGACTGTCGCGTCGAGCGGCATGGCCCCCTCGATGCCGGCAGGCAGATAGAAGACAGATAAACCCGAGGAGGAGTCAATGCGTACGTTCAAACGCAGGGCCGCGGCATTCTTGGCGAGCGGGCTCGTTGCAGTGCTGGCAGGCTGCGCGTCGCCCGGAGGCAAGAAAGAAACCGTCGATATGAAAGGGCTGTCCCAGCCGGTGGAAATCGTGCGGGATCGGCATGGGGTGTCCCATATCTATGCGCAGAACCAGGATGACCTGTTCTTCGCGCAAGGCTTCAGCGCCGCGCGCGACCGTTTGTGGCAGCTGGACCTGTGGCGCCGGCAGGGCGAGGGCAAGATGGCGGAACAGTTCGGCCCGCGGTTTGTCGAGCAGGATCGCGCGGCGCGGCTCTTCCTCTACCGCGGCGACATGCAGGCCGAATTCGCCAGCTACCATCCCCAAGGCAAGGCCATCCTCACGTCCTTTGCGGCAGGCATCAATGCCTATGTCGACTGGGTCAAGGCAAATCCGGAGCAGATGCCGCCCGAGTTCAAGCTGACCGGCACCGAGCCGGGCTATTGGAGTCCCGAGACTTCACTTATCCGCATCTACGGCCTGACGCGCAACCTCAGCGAAGAGGTCCGGATGGCGCAGCGGGTCGCCGCGCTGGGCCTGAATGCCGTGCAGGGACTCAGCACGTTCGAGCCACCCCTGGCCCTGCAGGTGCCGGCCGGTCTGGACGTGCGCCAGATCGACAGCACTGTCCTGGCCGACTACAACCTGGCGCGCAACGGGCAGAAGTTCGTGGCGGCGGATTTCCCGCGCAGCCCGCTCGCGGCAGCCGAACGCGAGCAGCTCGCGCGTGATCTGTCGGCCAACATGCTGGCGTCGCTGGATCCCGCCTTCGATCCCATGGCAACCCGGTACGAAAGCAATAACTGGACCATAGGCGGCCAGCACACGGCCACCGGCAAGCCCATCCTGGCGGGCGACCCGCACCGGTCCATCACCATGCCGTCGCTGCGCTACATGGTGCACCTGAACGCGCCGGGCTGGAACGTGATTGGCGCGGGCGAACCGGCGCTGCCCGGCGTGTCCATGGGGCATAACGACCGCATCGCCTTCGGGCTGACGATCTTTGCCTTCGGCGACGAGGAAGACCTGTACGTCTACGACACCAACCCGGCCAGGCCCGATGAGTACCGCTACCAGGGCCGCTGGGAAAAGATGCGGCAGGTCGACGAATCGATCCCGGTGCGCGGACAGGCTGCCGCGGTGCGTCAACTGAAGTTCACGCGCCACGGCCCGGTGATCCACGTGGACCCGGTGCGGCACAAGGCCTACGCCTTGCGCGCGGCCTACCTGGAGTTTCCGGGCACCGCGGCCTATCTGGCCAGCCTGCGACTGAACCAGGCGCAGAACTGGAATGAGTTCGTCGCCGGCATGGAAAAGCACTACACGCCCAGCGAGAACATGGTCTACGCGGACGTCGATGGCAACATCGGCTGGTTCGGCGGCAGCATCGCGCCGATACGCCCGCGGGCCGACTGGTCCGGCATGCTGCCCGTGCCCGGCAATGGCGACTTCGAATGGCGTGGTTTCCTGCCGGGCAACGCCTTGCCTCGGGCCTACAACCCTCCCGAGGGCTATGTGGCCACCGCCAACGAATACAACCTGCCGGCCGATTACCGCTACAAGGAAATGTCCGCCCGCACCTGGGCCGAGCCTTATCGCGTGCAGCGCATTCGAGAGGTGCTTGCCGACAGCAAGGGCCAGACGGTGCAGAGCTCGCAGGCCCTGCAGTACGACAACTTGTCCATCCCTGCGCGCACGCTGACCGGCTACGCGAAGTCGCTCAACTCGGCCGACCCCGGAACGTCGCAGGCGCTGAGCCTGTTGAAGGACTGGGACGCGCGCGTCGAAACGGAGTCGCGCGCGGCCACGGTCTATGAGTTCTGGCTGCCCGAAGTGGTCAAGCGGGTGTCTGAACTCTACGTGCCAGCCAACGGCCGAGCGGCTTTTGGCAACCTGTCGACGGCCAAGACGCTGGAGAAGCTGGCGAACCCGGACAGCGCCTTCGGCCCGCAGCCGCAGCAGGGCCGCGACGCCTTGTTGCTCCAGGCCCTGAACGATGGCATGCAGAAGCTGCGCGCCAAGCTGGGACCGGACGCTTCGCAATGGCAGTGGGGCAAGCTGCACCACATCCAGTTCGAGCACAGTCTGGCCAGCCTGCTGCCCGAAGCCACCGCCAAGGCCTACGGCACGCCGCGCTATCCGGTCAGCGGAGACAACGACACCGTGCACCGCGCCACATTCCGGGCCAGCGACTTCCGCCAGATCAGCGGTTCGTCGTACCGGCAGGTGATCGACGTGGCCGACTGGGACAACTCGCGCGTGCAGAACGTGCCCGGGCAGTCCGCCGATCCGCGCAGTCCGTACTACAAGAACCTGCTCAAGGACTGGGCCACGGGCGAATATTTCCCCATGGCCTTCAGCCGCGCCAAGGTGGATAGCGAAAAAGCCGATACGCTGAACCTGCGTCCGGTCCAGCGCTAAAGGGCAGGGGGCGGGAATCGGGTCCGGCAATCGCTCGCACTGAGCGCTTGCCGGTAACGCCCCCCAAAGCCGGTCGGGCATCAATAATTAATTGACACCCAGGCAAATAATTCATAAATTATTTGCCTGGGTGTTAATTATTGGGAGATGCTCGTGGCGGAGAAGGACATTGCCGCAGTGACGGCAGGCATGCGGGGCGCGTCCTGGGACGCGGAGTTGATGCGGCGGCCCTACAAGGTCGTGCCCTACGCGTTGGCCACGGCCGACGGGCAGCGCACGTTGGGCTTCCTGTTCACGGCGACGGGCAAGGAACGGACCGTGGTGTCCCTGATGCACCCGCGCGAAATGTCCGTCACGCACTACATGGTGCCGGCGGTGCTGGACGCGGGGTGCGCCTGCTGGGTGCAGGGGCCGCGCTCCATCGGCAACGACTTGCGGCTGGAACATGAGATCGCGCTGTTCGACGTGGCCGCGGGCATGAAGCATCTGCGCGACCTGGACTATGCGCGCATTGTGCTCCTGGGCAATTCCGGGGGCGCCGGGCTGTATGCGCTTTACAACCAGCAGTCGCTTTTGGCGCCGGAGGCGCGCATCGCCAAGACGCCGGCAGGCTGGCCCACCAGGCTTGCGGAACTGGATATGCCCATCGTGGATGGCCTGGTGCTGCTGTCGCCGCATCCAGGGCAGGGCAGGCTGCTCATGGCGGGCCTGGACCCCTCGGTTTTGGACGAAGGCGATCCGATGCGCTCCGATCCGGCGCTGGATCCGTTCTCCGCTGAGAACGGCTATGACGCGCAGACGGGCCAGGCGCGGTATGACCCCGCGTTCCTCGAGAAATACCGGGCGGCGCAGACCGAGCGCGTCCGGCGGATCGACCGGCACGCGCATACGCTGCTGGCCCGCAAGCAGGAGGCCCGCGCCAAGGTCAAGGCGGGCTCGCAGCACCCCTTGGAGCGGCAGCAGGCCGCATTCGCGCCGATTTTCAACGTGTGGCGCACGGACGCCGATCCGCGTGCGTGGGACGTCACGCTGGATCCCTCGGACCGCAAGACCGGGTCGCTCTGGGGCAAGGATCCCTTCGTGTCCAACTGGGGCAGCGTGGGCTTTGCGCGGGTTGTGACTCCGGAGTCCTGGCTGTCGACCTGGTCGGGCCTGTCGTCCAACGCGTCGTTGGAACAGACTCTGCCCGCGGTGCGCCAGCCGACGCTGCTGATCGAGTACACGGGCGACCAATGCACGTTCCCGGCCGACATCGCCGCGATCTTCGGCCAGCTCGGCACCCAGGCCAAGACACACGTGCGGGTGCGCGGCAACCATCACGGCATGGCGCTGGCCAAGGATGAACCCGCGGGCAGGACCATTGCTTCCGCGCACCTGGAAGAATGGCTGCGCGCGCATTTCTGAATACGCAGGCAGGGGACACGCCCGTTACGGGCGCAAGAGGATGAATCAATGACGAGTTTGGAAAGCATCTTGCCGGCAGAGCGCCTGCAGGGCGTGCGCTACCCGGACGAAGACCGGCTGCGCGGCTATGTGAGGCAGGGCGTACTGACCGGGGAAACCCTGGCGGGCGGTTTACGCGACGCGTTCGCCGCTCATGCGGACCGGCTGGCGCTGGTAGGACCGGACGCCCACTACACCTACCGAGAGCTGGATGAACGCAGCGACAGGTTGGGCGCGGCGTTGCTGGAGCTGGGGCTGCGTCCGCTGGACCGGGCGATATTCCAGTGCGGCAACAGCCACGAACTGCTGGTGGCGTTCTGTGCCTGCCTGAAGGCGGGGATCATTCCCATCTGCTCCCTGCAGGCGTTTCGCAGGCTGGAGATCGAATACCTGGGGAACCTGGCGCAAGCGCGGCTGCACGTGGTCCAGGGTGACGACCCGAAGTTCGACGACGTGGCTTTTGCGCAAGATATGCGGCAATACGTGCCCACGCTGGAGTACGTGCTGCAGGCGCGCGGACAGGCCAGGGAAGGCGCCGTCACCCTAGACGGCCTGATAGCGGCCACGCCGCTGGCCGCCGCCCGCGCCCGCCTTACCCAAGTCGAGATGCATCCCTTTCAGGTCGCCGTGTTCCAGCTTTCGGGCGGGACGACCGGCGTGCCGAAGATCATTCCGCGCTTTCAATCGGAATACCTCTACAACATGCGGGCCGTGGCGGCCTGGAACCGCTACACCTGCGAGGACGTGCTGTTCTTCCCCACGCCCTACATGCACAACCTGAACATGGGGTGCTTTTTTGGGCCGTTCCTCCTGAGCGGCGCGCAAGTCACCGTGTGCCGCAGTCTGGACGAAGCCACTTTGCAGGGCCTGGTGCGGACGTATCGTCCAACGTGGTTCGGCGTGGCCGGCCCGATCCTGACGCGCATCCTGCCGGAGCTGAACCGTGCGGGCGACAGCGAAAAAGCGCGCCGCCGCTTCATCACTCCGCGCAATGCGGCGGGTTTGGCCCGGACTACCGGATCGCCGGCCTTTCATATTTTCGGCATGACCGAAGGCGTGATCATGTTCGCCAAGGAAGGCGACAGCGCAAGCGTGCTTGAAAGCTCGGTCGGCAGGCCCGTTTCCGCCTATGACGAGGTCAGGATCGTGACGCCGGGCACCGATGCCGAGGTGCCCGATGGAGAAACCGGCGAAGCGCTCTTCCGGGGGGCGTACACCATACGCGGCTACTACAAGTCGGAAGCCGAGGACGCAGGCCGCTTCACGCCCGACGGCTTCTACCGGTCCGGCGACCTGATGCGCTGCGAAGTGCACGACGGCCAGCGCTACTACTACTTCTGCGGGCGCATTAAGGACGTGGTGGACCGCGGGGGCGAAAAGATCAATGCCGAGGAAGTGGAAAACGTGCTCAACGGGCACCCGGCCATCCTGACCTCGGCCGTGGTGGGCATGCCGGATCCCATGTACGGGGAGCGCGTGTGCGCCTTCGTCATTCCCCGCGCGCCGGGCGCAACGCTGACGCTGCCCATGGTCTGCAGCTATCTGCAGGAGGTCGGGCTGGCCAAGTTCAAGTGGCCGGAACGCCTTGAAGTCGTGGACGAATTCCCCCTTTCCGCATCCGGAAAGCTGAGCAAAAAGGCGCTGCGCAGCGCGATCGCGGCAACGTTAGAGGCCGAACGCGGCCAGCACCTGCATGGAGACCCAGCCAAATGAATCCTTCCCTGCCTGAAGTTTCTGCCCCGCCGTCCGTACGGCTGCATGGCGTGCACCACACCGCCAGGCCGACCTGGAAATTGTCGGAAACCGTGCGTTTCTATCGCGATCTGCTGGGCCTGCCGCTGGTGCACGCGATTTCCGCTAAGGGTTGGGGGCCCCAGAACCATCCGGATTTTCTGCACTTCTTTTTCGATAGCGGCAACGGCAGCACCATCGCCTTCTTCTACTACATCGGCACGCAGCGACCGGACCGCCTGGTGCCGACCGACCATTACCAGGACCGCGCCACGCACACCGCCTGGCGCGTCGACAGCGAGGCCGAATTGCTGCAGTGGCGCGCCCGGGTGGAGGCGGTGGGAATTCCATTGCGCTATCAGATCCGCCATGAGGTGATCGAGTCCATCTACTTCAATGATCCCAACGGCTATCCCATCGAAATCACCTGGCAGGTGCGGCCCTTCAGCGCGGAAGACGGACAGGACGCGCAGAACACCCTTGAAGCGGCGATGGCGCTGGAAGAGGAAGGATTTCATGGCATCGAGCCGGTATGGCAGGCGAAGGGCGCCGCCCTGGGCGGGCAAGTACGGGACAAAGCGGCCATCTACGTGCTGGACGTGCCAGAGTTCAAAGCCTTGCTGGACGCCGCCACCGCCACCTCGGGATACGCGACCCAGGCCGCGGGCAACGGTTACGTACGCATCGTGGGGAACCCGGGACTGCGCTTTCAGCGCAAGGAACTGGGCTTCAAGCCGGCCGTCTGGTACGGGGCGCTGACAGGGGGGCTGAACGGCCGGATCGCGCAGTTCGACATGGATGTCCTGGCCATCGAGCCGCTGGAGCAAGCATGAAAGCCGCCATTATCGGAGGCGGGCCCTCTGGCCTGTTCCTCGCCATCCTGCTCAAGCAGCGCCAGCCCGCGGCGGAGGTCACCGTATATGAACAGAATCGGGCTGATGCCACGTTCGGCTTCGGCGTGGTCATGGCCGACAAGGGGCTGGATCGGCTGCGCGACGCCTCGCCGGAGGTGTTCGATGCGCTGACCGGCGCCATGCGCTTCAGCGACCGGCAGGTCATTGTCTCGAACGAGACGCCGATCACGGTGCAGCGTCCGGGCAGCGGGGGCGCAATACCGCGCATCGAATTGCTGCGCATCCTGGGTGTTCATGCCAGGCGCCTGGGCGTGGACGTGCGCTATGAGCAGCGCATCGAGGATTTCCTGGCCCTGGACGCGGATGTCGTCGTCGGCGCGGACGGCATCAACTCGCGATTGCGCGACAACGATGAAGTCGCGTTCGACGTGCAACGGCATAGCCTCACGAATCATTTCGCCTGGTACGGCGTCGAGAAAGCCTTTCCGCATCCGAGCCTGGTGTTCCGCAAGCACGGCGCCGGCTACTTCGTTGCGCACTACTATCCGTACTCGGCTTCCATGAGCACCTTTGTCGCGGAGTGCGACCATCGCAGTTGGCAGGACCTGGGCATGGAGCAAATGAGCGCCGACGAACGGCAGCACCTGTTCGAACAGGTGTTCGCGCCGGAGCTGGACGGGCAGGCCTTGGTCTCCAACCACTCCAACTGGCGGCAGTTTCCGGTCATACGCGCGCGCAACTGGCATGTCGGCAACCGCGTGCTGATCGGCGATGCGCTCAGCAGCGCGCATTTTTCCATCGGATCGGGCACGCGTATCGCCATGGAGGACGCTATCGCCCTGGCCGATGCATTGAATGCCTCGCCGGACAACATCCCCCAAGCGCTGGACGACTATCGCCGCAGGCGGCAGCCCCAGAAGCAGAAGCTGATCGGCGCTTCGGAGGCTTCCTTCAACTGGTACGAGCGCATCCGGGACTGGATGGACCAATATGGCCCCCACGAATTCGTATTCCGTTTCATGACGAGGACCGGCCGGGTCGATGTCGGCCGCCTGCGCGAGCAGTACCCGGCTCTGGTGCGGGACTTCGAGGCAGCGGGGCTGATTCCGGCCGAGTGCGAGGGGCAGCCATGAAAGCAACCGAGATGATCTTGAGCACGGAACCGTTCGTGGTCCGCCGGGAGGTGCGGTGGGGGGATTGCGACCCCGCCGGCGTGGTCTACACGGGGCGCTTCACGGACTATCTGCTGGGCGCGGTGGGGCTCTATACCGAGCATCTGGGCGAGGGGAGGCGGCTGGGCGAAGCGCACGGCGTAGGCACGCCGTGCCGGGGCATGTCGTTTGATTTCACCGGCACGCTCTGGCCCGGCGATGTCGTCCACATCGCATGCAGCGTGGGGGCGCTACGCACGCGTTCCTTCGACATCCAGGTGCGCGCCAGCCGTCCCGACGGCAGTCCGGTTTTCTCGGCGGTGTTTTCTCCCATCTGCGTGCGGCTGGATGCGCGCGTCGGCACGGCGGTTCCCGCCTCCTTGCGCGCGGTGCTGTTGCGGCATGGCGCGCAGGCGCAAGGGGGCTGAGGCGCAAGGATCGGCGGGTTATTTGCCAGGGGGGCAATAAAACCTTAGGATGCCCCGGTCATCCAGCTTCCCCAGAGTGTCGATATGCCCGCCACAAAAAAGCCCGCCGCCAGCGATGCCGCGCCGCGCAAGCGCGGCCGTCCGCCCCGGGTCGAGTCGCCGATCAATGACCAAGCCACGCTCAGCCGGGCCACCATCATCGAACGCGCGATCGCGCTCGCGCGCGAGACCTCGCTGGAACAGATATCCATGGTGCAGTTGGCCAGGGACTTCGGCGTTGCCCCGGGCTTGATCCACTATTACCTGGGCGGGCGCGACAAGCTGATATCGGGCGTACTCAACAACTATTACCGGGAACGCCTGGCGCGCATGCCGCCGCTGACCGGCAACTGGCGCGCAGATATTGAAACCATCGCGCGGGTCAGCCTGAACTATGCGGTGGAGAATCCCGGCGTCAGCACCTATGTGGCATCCCACAACCGTTTTCGCTTGTTCCAGGACGTCGAGTCCGGCGAAACCGACTTCGGCGCGGCGTTCTTCAACCACGTGACCACGGCCTTCATGCAAGGCGGCTTTTCGGCGGAGCAGGTGGCCTTGGCGTACCACCTGCTGGCGCAGTTCCTGGTGGCCAGCAGCCGGGCCGAGGCGTCCAAGCAACTGCCTGTCTATCATCGCGATTTCATACGCAGCCGGCTCGATGCGATGCCGGCTGACCGCTATCCGGGCGCGCGCTACGTCAGCGACGCATTTTCCAGCCTGAACACCGAACTGGCTTTTGATGCCGGCCTGGGGATCTTGCTGGACGGCATTGCGCAATGGGCGGCGGACCCCGCCGCCAAGGCGCCACCCAGGCGCAAGACAGCCCCGCGCAAGCCGGCCTGATTCCCGACGCGCGTCCGCGTCGATTCGTGGTGTAAACCCTTATTTAACAGTCTATCAATTAAATCTATATTTAATTGATAGTATGGCAATTAATAGGCCGCCGCGCGCATCGCGCAGCCCAAGGCCAGATAAGGAGACATCATGAAAGCACGACGCTGGCTGACGGGATTGGCCATGGTTCTGGGTTGCACCGTCTTGGGCGCCGCGGGGGCCCAGCCGTTTCCCGACAAGCCGGTCAGGATCATCGCGCCCACGGCTGCGGGCAGCGCCCCGGACATCATCACGCGGCTGATCGCCGACCGGCTGGGACGCCAGTGGGGGCACCAGGTCATCGTCGAGAACCGGCCCGGCGGCAACGGCATCATCGGCATGAATGCATTGACCCGCGCCGATCCGGATGGCTATACGCTGGCCATGTTCCACGCGGCTGCCGCGGTCACCACGCCGTTCCTGTACCAGGCCGCCAAGTTCGACATCGAGCGCGATACCGAAGTCGTGGCCACGCTGGCCTACACGCCCATGATGCTGGTCACGACGCCAGGCACGCCTTACCGTTCCGTGGCCGACCTGATCGCGGCGGCCCAGGGGGGCGAGGCGTCGGATCTGGTGATAGGCAGCCCGACGCGGGGCTCGATTCCCAACCTGTCGGTGTACCTGATTGGGCAATTGGGCAGCCGCGAATTCCGCCAGGTCAGCTTCAGCGGCACGTCGCAGGCGCTGCAGGCCCTGATCAAGGGCGACATCCCGGTCTACATCGACGGCGTCGCGCCGCTGGTGCCCCTGGTGCGCGCAGGCAAGCTCGTGCCGGTTGCGATGAGCGCCGACCGGAAACTGCCGGGCTTCGAGAGCATTCCGCTGGTCAAGGAGACCTTGCCCGGCATGGTGACATCCGGCTGGTTCGCCGTCTTTGCGCCCAAGGGCACGCCCGCGCCCGTCCTGGACACCTTGCATGCCGCTATCAACAAAGCGCTGGAGGAGCCCGAGGTGCAAAGCCGTCTGGCCGACCTGGGTACCTTCGTCATGCCGCAAAGCCGGGCGCAGGCCAGTGCGTTCGTCCGGGACGAAAAGGCGAAATGGGGCAAGGTGATTTCCACTGCGCACGTCAAGGCGGAATAGGGGATGGGCAGGAAGCGTTATGCAACCTGAGTTGTCCGGCTGCCGGGCCGCGCGGGCGCGGCGGACTGCGCGGGCATCGCTTAATTGACAAGGGTGCTTACCGACGGTTGCGGGCGCGCGCCGCCTGGCGCAGTTAAGGTTTGCGGGTCGCACGGAATTCCCGATCCAGGAGACTGAGGCCCCATGCATTCTTCTCATCCCTACAAAACCATTGTTCCGCGCAAGCCTGCAGCCCGTACCGCAATGGGCTGGTTGCAGGAGCGCACGCAGTTCGTCAGGGCGCTATTGTCCAATCCCACCGCCATCGGCGCGGTGGCGCCGTCCGGTCCGGCCTTGGCTGCCGCTATCACCGCCTGCATTCCGCCATCCGCCGGCAAGGTCCTGGAACTGGGCTGCGGCACGGGTGTCTTTACGCGAGAAATGTTGCGCAGGGGCCTGGACCCCGCCAGCCTGGTGTTGGTCGAGCAGGATTCGGCCATGAGTTCGAGCTTGAGGAGGCAGTTCCCGGAAGCTGCGGTGCTTCAGGTGCCAGCCCAGGACCTGTCACGCCACCGCCACCCGGAACTGGATGGCATCGGCGCCGCGATCTGCGGGCTACCGCTGCGCAACATGAGCAAGGCCCTTCATCATCAATTGCTGTCGGCGGTATTCGATGCCTTGCCGGCGGACGGTTCGATGGCGCTGTTCACCTATGGCGTGAAATGCCCGATATCCACGAGCGTGCTGGACGCTTGCGGGCTGCGGGCGCGCAAAGTCGGCTTTGTTCCACTGAATCTGCCGCCGGCGTCGGTCTACAGCCTGGGCCGCCAAGCTTGAGGCGCGCCGCTCGCATCCCGCGACGTTCGGCCTATCCAAATGGGTTAGGGCGACGTATTGCAAATAACTAATTGACACGTAAAGGCCGCTCAACCAACATCGCAGTCATAACTAATGGCGGCTTGAAACACGTGTGCGCGCGGGGTATATAGCCACGTCGTTGCAGGCCGGCAGGGTTTCGGAACAACCACGATTCCAGACCCCAACGAGGAGACTGCAATGCGTTCATCCCTGATCGAGAGCGCGGCGCGCCGACGCCTTCTTGCCGGCGGCGCAAGCGCCCTGGCCGCCGCCAGCCTGGGGCGCGCGGTGCAGGCCGCGGAGCCCAAGACCGCGCCTGGCGCCGCCGCACCGGCACCCGCTTCGGCGTCCGCCGCCAAACCGCTGCCTGCCTATGCGGCCTGGAAGCAGCCCGAGGCGATGATCGTGCATAGCGCCAACACCATCGAAACCCGTCGCGAGGCATTCGGCAGCGGCGTGGTCACGCCGTTGCGCCAACTTTACGTACGCAACAATCTGCCGCCGCCCGACGAAGCGATCGTGGCCGATCGCGACACCTGGATGATAGAAATCGCGGGCGTGGCCAAACCCATGTCGCTGAGCCTGGCCCAACTGAAGACGATGGGCTTGCAGACGCTGGCGATGGTTTTGCAGTGTTCGGGCAACGGCCGCGGCTATTTTCCCAACAAGCCCAGCGGCACCCCCTGGCAGGTCGGCGCCGCCGGCTGCGTGATCTGGAGCGGCGTGCCGGTGAGCGCGCTGGTTGAACATTGCGGCGGATTGACGGCTGGGGCCATGTTCATGACGGGCACCGGGGGCGAAAAGCTGCCGGATGGCCTGGATCCGAACATGGTGATGGTCGAACGTTCCGTGCCCAAGGAGGCCATGCAGGACGCCTTGCTCGCATGGGAGCTGAACGGCGAGCCGATACCGCTGGCCCATGGCGGCCCCTTGCGCCTGGTGGTGCCGGGCTATACGGGCGTCAATAGCGTCAAGTACATCAAGCGGCTGGCGTTCACCGAAAAAGAGAGCCCGGCCGCCATTCAGCAGACGGGCTACCGCCTGGCGCCTGCCGGCCAAAAAGGCGATCCCAGCCATCCCTCGGTGTGGGCCATGGGCGTGAAGTCGTGGATCAATACGCCCAATCCGTCCGCCTCCAGCCTGAAGCCTGGGCGTGTCGTGGTCCAAGGCGTGGCCTTCGGCGGCGTCAATGCCATCAAGCAGGTCGAGGTGTCGATCGACGGCGGCAAACAATGGCAAAAAGCCGAACTGGTCGGTCCCGATCTCGGCCGCTACGCGTGGCGCCAGTTCGCGTTGCCGGTGGAACTGACTGCCGGAGAACATGTGCTTGTCAGCCGCGCAACCGACACCGAAGGCCGGGTGCAGGAAGAAGACCGTCCACAGAATTCCGGGGGCTACATCAACAACAGCTGGCGCGATCACGCCGTGGCCGTGGCGGTCAAGGCATGACGGTACGAATGCTGGCGTTGCCCGTGAAAATTGCGTTTTGCATCGGTTTGGCTGCCGCCAGTCTGTATGGCGCCGCGCGCGCGGCCGGCCCCGACATGGAGGCGGGCCGCGCGCTGTTCGTCGGCGCGACGCCAGCCTGTGCGCTATGCCACACCCTGAATGACGCGCAAACCAGCGGCGCCATCGGTCCCAAGCTCGACGAAATCAAACCCGACGCCGCCCGCGTCGAGACGGCCATCCGCAATGGCATCGGCCAGATGCCGGCCTACACGACACTGTCCGACAAGGAAATCGAGGTCTTGTCGACTTACGTGGCCAAGGCTACCGGGGCGCAGCAGTAAACGCGTTCGGGCGTGATGCCCGGACACGCAAGCCAGCCTGAATGGGGAAGAGCAGGGGGCTTGCTAGCCCCGCCCATACAGGACGCCGCGCATTTCCGTGGACGCCCCGAGCCGCCGCGACAGTTCGTCGGCGCGGTCGAGTATCAGGGCTTCGAATCTGGCGGCGTCGACCGTCTTCAAGCGTTCGGACGGCCCGGCGACGGTGAGCGCGCCGACGAACAAGTCGTCTTGGCCGATCACGGGAACGGACCACGACGACGTGTAGGGGTCGCGCGCCCCGCAGGAAAAGATGGGCAGGTTGGTGTCGGCACGTTGCTGCGTGCCTTGCGCCCAGATTGCAAACACTTGGCCAGTGGAAGATTTGTCGGGCGGCATGACGCTGCCGGCGATGACCTGGCTGTGCAAGCCTTCGTGTGGTTGATGGCGGAACAGACATAGCCGTTGGCCCGGTTCGCCGCCTTCGACGTAGTAGGCCGCGCTTTCTCCCGTATCGGCCGAGAGCTTTTCCAGGATAGGCATTACGACGGCCGACAGGTCGAAGCCGCGCTCGTACACCCGGGCAAGGAACAGCACGCGCGGCCCCAGCCCATAACGGCCATCGGCTTCACGCACCACGTAGCCGCAACGCGCCAACGAATTGAGCAGGCGGAAGATCGTGGTCTTGTGCAGCGGTAGGCGCTGCGCGAAATCCGCCAGCGCCAAATGCTCGGCGCCAGGCCGGAAACAGTCCAGCACGCTTAGCGCGCGTTCCACCGCCACCACTCCGTCGTTACTCAACATAATCTCCAAAAGCTGCGTATTTATTGGCTTATTGTACTAGATACAACGTCATTTCATAAAAATATAATGAGGCCATTCCCAATTCGGAGATTGAGATGGCGAGTTCGATGCTGGTGGTTACGGCACATGTGGGCGACTTCGTGTGGCGTTGCGGTGGCGCGATGGCGCTGCATGCGCAGCGTGGCGTGGACGTGCACCTGGTGTGCCTGAGCTATGGCGAAAACGGCGAGTCCAACGCGGCATGGCAGGGCGACGCCCAGCGCGATGGCGTAAAGGCCTTGCGGCGCGCCGAGGCCGAGAGCGCTGCGCAGATCCTGGGCGTGAGTTCGCTCGATTTTCACGATCTGGGCGACTACCCGATGCCGGATTCGGCAGATTCGGTACGGCGCATTTCCGACACATTGCGCCGGATTCAGGCGTCGGTGGTGCTGACGCACCCGGAGCACGATCCGTCCAACCTGGATCACTGCCGCACGTTTGAAATGGCATTGCGCGCGCGCATGCAGGCCATGGCGCCAGGGCATGGCGGCGACTTCGTGGTGCCGCCCCAGGTGCTGTGCTTTGAGCCGCACCAGACCGAGCTTTGCGGCTTCAAGCCCAATTTGCTGCTCGACATTACCGAGGTCTGGGACCGCAAGTGGGCCGCCATGCAGGCCATGCCGACCCAGCGCAACCTCTGGGCCTATTACGAGCGTGTGGCGCTGCAACGCGGCGCCCAGGCGGGCCGGCGAGGCAAGACGGCCGGCACGCGGTATGGCGAGGCCTTCCAAAGTATTTTCCCGGCCGTCGTTTCGGCCCTGATGGAGTGAGTGTCATGTCCGATGTGTTTACCGAAGGGCTTTGCAGCACCTTGTTGGCCGATGTGGGCGCCCGCGTGATGCGCGCGGCCGTCAAGCCGTTAAGGGCAGGGTGGTTGTTGCGAGGGCGGGCGCTGACGGTGTCCGTGCCGGCAGGCGACAACCTGGCGATCCATGCCGCGCTGGCGATGGCGCAGCCAAGCGAGGTGCTTGTGGTGGACGCCCAGGGCTACGCGGATCGTGCCGTGATGGGCGGAATCATGTGCGCGCAGGCCGCGGCCGCCGGTATTGCCGGGGTCGTGGTCGATGGCGCCATGCGCGATGCCGCCGAGCTGCGCGAGGGCGCCTTGCCGGTGTTCGCCGCGGCGCTTTCGCCTGCGGGTCCGCACAAGGCAGGCGGCGGCAGCGTCGGCCGTTCGATCCAGTGCGGTGGTGTCACCGTCAATCCGGGCGATTGGATCCTGGGGGACGACGACGGCCTGGTGGTGTTTGGCCCTGCCGAGAGCGATGGATTGATTGCCGCCGCGTTGGCCAAGGGCAAAGCCGAAGCGCTTCGCATGGCTGCCATTGCGCGAGGCGAACTCAGGCCTGCCTGGCTCGATGACGCGTTGGCCCGCGCCACGCTGGACATCGGGCCCGCGCGCTAGCGCTTCGCTGTCCAGAAGAAGAATCCAGCATTACGTACTACAGGAGGAAGACAATGTTGCTGAAGCAAACCCTGGGCGCAATCGCCCTTGTCGCGGGTCTTGCGCCCATGTCCCAGGCGCTCGCCGAGTACCCGGAGCGGCCCATCCGCATGGTCGTGCCGTTCGCGGCCGGCGGCCCCGCGGATATGGTCGGGCGTGAATTCGCCAAATTGTTCGGCGACAAACTGGGTCAGCCGGTGGTGGTGGTGAACGCCGGCGGCGGCCATGGCGTGCCGGCCCTGAATCAGGTATTGGGCGCTGAAGCGGACGGCTACACGCTGCTGATGCCGGCATCGGGCAACATGACCGTGCCGTCCAAGGCCATGCAGGGCAAAAATGTGCTGGAGCTGCTGGCGCCCATCAGCCTGCTGACCGAGAGTCCGCATGTCTTGGTGGTCAACGCCAAATTGCCGGTGGATTCGGTCCAAGGGCTCGTGGATTACGCCCGGACCCATCCCGGCAAGGTCAATTTCGGCTCGGCCGGCGTAGGCGGCGTGGCACATCTGGGCATGGAACTCTTCAAAAGCAAGGCTCAGGTCGATGTCGTGCACGTGCCGTACCGGGGGACGTCCCAGGTACTGACGGACCTGGCGTCCGGGCAGGTACAGGCGCTGTTCAGCAGCATGCCGTCGCTCAAGCCCATGATCGACAAGGGGTCGGTCAAGGCGCTGGCCATGAGCGCGCCGAGCAAGGGCGCCGATACGGCCAAGCTTCCGCTGGTATCGCAGACGTTGCCGGGAGTGTCGTACACAACCTGGTATGGCTTGTTCGCGAAGGCGGGCACGCCGCCCGACGTTCTGGCCAAGCTGAACCAGGCCGTGATCGATACGCTGAAAAATCCCGAGCTGAACCAGAAGTTCGAATCCCAGGGCGTGGAGTTCGTTTCCAGTTCGCCCGAGAGATTGACCGAGATCGTGCAGCGGGACACCAAGCAATGGACCGCGCTGATCGAGCAAGCGGGAATCGAGATCGAATAATGGCAAAAAGATCGGCGCAGCGTCGAAATCCGGATGCAGCGCCGATCCTGAAAGCGGATGGAGCCAGGGACGAGCACGGGGGCTCGGCAAGGCCTGCGCTGCCATAGGCTTAATGCGCATAATGTGTATTATGTAAAGTGATAAATAGAGGAAGCCGATGGCCTTGCCCCTCTGCATCTGCCAATCGGAATGCTTCAGTTGCGGGAGTCTTGCCATGGAGCGTTGAGTCCAGGCTTTTTGCTCAATGATTCAATAGTCGTTGTACGATTGAACCATGCATGAAGATCAAGCCGTCTCCGCTCTCAGTGCTCTGGCCCACGCCCAACGTCTGCGGGTATTTCGCGCCCTGGTTGTCGCCGGCCTGGGCGGTCTTACGCCTAGCGTCGTGGCCGACCAGCTTGGCATTGCTCGCAACGCGTTGTCCTTCCATCTGAAAGAACTGGCGCGCGCCGGCCTGGTCAGTGTCGAGCAACAGGGGCGCAATCTGATATACCGCGCCGATTTTTCACGGATGAATGGGTTGCTTGGCTATCTCACCAAACATTGCTGCCAAGGCACTCCCTGCGAGGTTTCCGATCCTGGCGCCTGCGCCAAGCGCTGACCAGGAGCCGGCCAATTGCTGCGCTTCGAATGCCAACTTTCACTCTCGGTTAACAGGAACTCGGATGTTGCACTCCCCTTTCAATGACAACGCCGGCGCCATGCCGAGCTGATTCGTGCAAAACGCCTCTCTACGAGTCGTCGGCGTTCTCGGCACCGCCCAAACGCTGGCCTGGGCGTCCTCCTATTATCTGCCTGCGATGCTGGCGGACCCGATGGCGCGCGACTTGGGCGTGTCCGCGCCCACCGTCTATGCGGCTTTCTCCGTCGCCATGGTGGCCTCGGCGTTGGTCGGCCCTTGGGCGGGGCAAGCGATCGATCGCCGTGGCGGCCGTGCCGTCCTGGCCGGTACAAGCCTGTTGTTCGCACTGGGGCTGGGCATGCTGGGCGTCGCTCAGGGGCCGTGGATGATGTTTGCCGCCTGGCTCGTCATTGGCGTGGCAATGGGTTCGGGACTCTACGAGGCCGCTTTCTCCTGCCTGGTGCGGCTCTACGGCCATCGGGCCCGTGGCGCCATTACCGGCATTACGCTGATTGCCGGATTCGCTAGCACCGTTGGGTGGCCGCTATCCGCCTGGATGGAAACCCAATTCGGGTGGCGCGGCGCATGCTTCGGTTGGGCGCTCATGCATCTTGCTATCGGCCTGCCGCTGAATGCCTGGCTGCCTGGAGCGCCAGCGGTAACGACAGTGGCACGCCCCGAGGCCGCCGAGGCGCAAGGGCCTGAACACTCCCCTGCCCCTGAACCGAAACAGCAGAAGGGCGCCACCGCCCTTCTTGCCTTCGTGTTCGCGGCAACGTGGTTCATCAGTACGGCGATGGCCACCCATCTGCCGCGAATGCTGGAGTCTGCGGGTTCCACGCTTGCGGCAGCCGTGGCCGTGGGCGCGCTCATCGGTCCGGCGCAGGTCGCCGGCCGCCTGCTCGAATTCGGTTTCCTGCGGCAAGTCCACCCCTTGCTGTCAGCCCGCCTGGCCGCGCTGGCGCACCCGGCTGGCGTTGTTGTGTTGTTGACCGCCGGCCCAGCCATGGCGGCGGTCTTCGCCATTTTGCATGGAGCGGGCAACGGCATCCTGACCATCGCAAAAGGCACCTTGCCGTTGGCGCTGTTCGGCCCTCGGGGCTATGGCGCGCGCCAGGGATGGCTAATGATGCCCGCGCGGGTCGCGCAAGCGCTGGCCCCGCTGCTCTTCGGGCTGGCGCTGGACGCCTGGGGCAGCAAGGCGCTGTGGCTGTCCGGGGGAATAGGTTTGGCAGCCTGTGCCGCGCTGCTCCTGTTGCGCGCGCGGCCTGCGGCCGATTGAAGTTGTAGTCGTTTCAATAGAGGTATTGCATGAGTTCCATCACCAGTTCGCCTGGGGCCCAGGCGCCAGGCTCCCGGTTCGACGATTTGCCCAACATCGATCCATTATTGTTTGCCCCACCGAACATAGCCGAGCTGTTCTCTCCGCCCAGGGCCACGCATGCGCCGCGCTTTCTTCTGCTTTACGGATCGCTGCGCGAACGGTCATACAGCCGCCTGGTCGCTGAAGAAGCTGCGCGCCTGCTGCAGGCCCTGGGCGGTGAAACCCGGATCTTCAATCCTTCCGGGTTGCCGCTGGTCGATGACGCGGGCGACGATCACCCGAAAGTCCGCGAATTGCACGAGCTCGTCCAATGGGCGGAAGGCATGGTCTGGAGCTCGCCGGAACGCCACGGCGCGATGACGGGGTTGATGAAGACGCAGATCGACTGGATCCCGCTGTCGGTGGGAGCGGTGCGCCCAACCCAGGGCAAGACGCTTGCGATCATGCAGGTTTCAGGCGGATCGCAGTCCTTTAACGCCGTGAACCAGATGCGGGTACTGGGACGCTGGATGCGCATGCTGACGATCCCGAATCAGTCGTCGGTGGCCAAGGCTTATCAGGAATTCGACGATGCGGGGCGCATGAAGCCTTCCCCTTACTATGATCGGGTCGTTGACGTCGTCGAGGAATTGATGAAGTTCACGCTGCTGACGCGGGATGCGGCGCCGTATCTCGTGGACCGCTACAGCGAACGCAAGGAAAGCGCGGCGGCGTTGTCCCGCCGCATGAAGCAGGCGTCCATTTAGGGGCTCAGGCCGGCAGGCAGTACGCCGACACTACCGCGCGGGCATGCCAGGCGTACGGTAGCCAGACCGACATCCCTGCCGGCCATTTTCCGGCCGCGTCCCAGTCGCGGGTCAAGGTCAGTTGCACGCGGTCGGGCGCTGACGCGGTGACCGCGACGGCATCGAAATCCTGGAAGGTCCGCAGTTGGGGATACAGCGCTTTGTAGAAGGCTTCCTTGGCGGAAAACAACAGGGTCAGGGCGTGCTGGCGATCGCGCGCGTGCCGCAGGCTGGCGAGTTCACCTTCCGTGGCCACCAGGGGTTGTACGGCTGTCATGGTCTGCGGGCTGATCAGGTCCTGGATATCCACGCCCACCGCTACATACTTCGCGCCTTGCGCCGCGGCGGCGATCGCCCATTCCTTGCCGTGACTGATGCTGCCCAACCAGCCGGCCGGCCATTGCGGCAGCCGGTCCGCGCCTACCGCCAGGCAGCCGGGCCACGTCGCGCCGGCGGCAGTCAGCGCGCGCGCGGCGCACAAGCGGCCGGCGACGAATTCGTTGCGGCGTTTTTCGCTCAGGCCGGCAGCAATGGCCAGAAAGTCTTCCAGGTCCGGCGGCGCGCTGGTGTCATATCCGCCATGGGCCACTGGCGCCGCGGCCAATCCAATACCGTCATGCCCGGCCATCGCGCGGCGCAAGGCGTCGAGCACGCCGTGGGGTTCCATCGACATTCCGTTCCGTTGTTTTGCCAGCGGTCAATGGTACAGCCCCGCGCCAGCATTGATCCGCGTCTCCGGGATCCGCGACACGCAAGGCAAGCCTGCACCGCAGGCCTCCCGCCGGGACTCAGAACGGCACCATCACCTTCACGGTGCCGCGATGGCTTTGTATGTGGGACGAAAAGTCTCCGTCGTACTGCAGCCGGAAGTCGATGCCGCCCGCGTTCGACACTTGCAGGCCCGCGCCGATCCGGCCGATGACGTCGTCCATGGGCACCGAGGTCTCGAAGGCGCCCGAACCTGCCGGCGCTCCCTGCAAACGCGCCTTGACCGTGTATTCGTCCTTGGACAGGAACGACACGCCGCCATACATATACGGGCGCATGGTCGCGCCGTTCTTCAGCGCTACCTTGCCGCCCAGTTCCAGCGTGGGCGACAGGGCCATGACGAACTGGTTGCTGCTCTCCACATCCAGATGCAAGGCATTCCGGGATTCGCTATAGCCCGGCATGTGCGTGTAGAAGGCGTCCAGGTCCACATAGGGCTTCAGATAGACCCGCTCCGTGGCGAAGGTGCGCGCCACGCGCAGGCGCAATGCGGCACCGTAGACATCCAGGTCGGAGTCCGCCGTGCTCTGCATTCCGGGAATGCGGATGCTGCGGTCGATGTCGTATTGGCCGTAGCCGCCGCCCAGGGCCGCGGACAAGGTCCACGGCCCGGCCTCGCGCTTGACCACGACGCCGGCGTAGCCGCTATCGCCCTTGCCGCTGACCCGCCCGTCATCGCCACGGAGATGGCTGTTCTCGTACGCGACGGATCCGCCCAGGAACCAGCCTGGACTTACCTGGCGCTGGCCGCCGAACTGGTAGGTGACGCCGTTGAACGAAAAGCCGGAAACTCCGCCTTCGCCGTCCTGGTTGGTATTGATGCCGGACACCTGGCCCCACAGGCAATCCTGTTCGCCGGTCAGCGCGTCGCCACCCTGGAAGGCGGGGCAGGACATCATGGCTCCAGTGAAGCGCGCCATGCCGGCCTGCATCTGCGCGGCGGGCGCGACCATGACGCCGGGCGACAGGTCGGACAGCCGGCTTGAATACGTGTCCGCGCTTTCCCGGGACGCCATGTCGAGCGCGGCGAACAAAGGCGCCATGTCGGCATTGCCGCCCAGGTTCCAGGCGCCTTGCAGATGGCGCGCCACCGCGCGCGGATTGGAGGCCAGCTGCATCGACGGCGCTGCGAAGTCGGCCAGCACGGCACGCACGCGCACGTTCTGGCCGTCCAGCCGGGCGTCGTAGTCGATCACGGGACTGTCCTTGGCGACTGGGCTGCCCTCGATGCCGCCCTGCAACGTTGCCACGGTGACTTCGTAGTCGGGCAGCAAGGTAACGGGCTGCACGTTTACCTGGCCGTTCAGGCGGGCATCGCCCTGCACCACCATGCGGGGCGACCTGAGGTTGGCGAAGTCCACGTCCGCCTGCAGGATGCCGCCGGCTTGCAGGTCGAAGTGCCCTGCCACCGTCAATCGGTCGAATGCGCCCGGCCGGCCTATCGCCACCACGCCCGCATTGTCGATATTGGCTTGGTAGAGGGTGGCGTCGCTCAAGGTGCCAGTCGCTGCGTTCCAGACATCGCACGCCAAACCGCCGGCGCCGCGGCCGCATTCAATATTGCCCAGTATGGTCCCCGCATTGTTGATGGACAGGCCGGTGCCGGCTGTGCTGCTGGCAACACGCAGCGCCGCGCCGGTTTCCTGTAGAGCGGCGCCGTCGTAGCGCACCGCGCTGCCGCCAGCGCCGGCCGCAATCGCGCCCGCCACGCCCACGGTCAGCGTGTTCTGGTTCTCGCCGGCGATCCAGACACCGTATGCGCCGGAACCGGTGCCGCCGCTGACCGAGCCGTTGACGGTGACCGCAACCTGCCCCGAACCCTGCGGGCCCGCGCTTTGCGCAAAGATGCCCGTGGCGCCAGCGCCGGCAGCGGTAATGTTGCCGCTCTGCGTTACCGTGACGTCGCCGCCCGAACCCGTGCTGCCCGCGCCTGCCGTGCTGCCCGCGAAGCCGCCAGCGGCATTGCCGCCCAGCCCGCCCCCGCCTCCGATCGATTGGGCGATCACGCCAAACGCGTTGGTTCCGTGGGTCGTTATATCGCTGGCGATATTGAGATTGACCGATCCGCCGCTGCCCTTGCCGCCGGTCTGGCTTGGGTCCGGCGTCCAGCCGCCCGAGCCCAGTTGCAGCCTCTTGCTGGTATCGCCCGCGATGCCGCCTCCGCCGCCGATGGATTGCGCAACCAGGCCATGGGAGCCCGCGCCGCTGGTCGCGATGTGGGCGCCGGCATTCAGCCCAAGCGTCACGGCCCCGCCATCACCAGCCGCGCCGCCGCGCCCGCCCAGCGAGACGCCGGTCAGGTTGCTGGCGTCGCCCGCGCCTCCCAGGCCGCCCCCGCCGCCGATGGATTGCGCCAGCACGCCATAGGCGCGGTCGCCTTGCGTGGTGGCGGCGATTCCGGTGGCGACATCGATGACGCCGCCAGAGCCGGACAGACCGCCGGTGCCGCCCACCGAAACACTCATGGAATGACTGTCCTGTTGGAGCTTGGAGCTGCTGTTGCCCGCGCCTGCCGTGCCGCCGCCGCCCCCTATCGATTGCATGGCGAGCGCGGGCGCGTCGTCGCCGGATGTCTGGACATTCAGCCAGCCTTGGGCGCTGGAGGTCAGGATGTTGCCTCCATTGCCAGCGACGCCGCCCGTGCCGCCAAACGATGCGCCGACGGTGATGGTGCCCTGGGCCTGGTCCGAGCCGTCGCCGCCCTGCCCGCCGCCCCCGCCGACGGATTGCAGCAGCACGCCGTAGGCGTTGTAGCCTGTGGTGGAAATGCTGTTGCCATGGTTGTCGTCGAAGTAGAAGTTCAGGTTGCCGCCATTGCCTCCGGCCCCGCCGCTGCCGCCCACGCCTATGATCGCGTTGGCTTTGATCTTGCTGCCCGATGCGCTGGAGGAACCGCCTACGCCGCCGCCTCCGCCTATCGATTGGGCGACCAGGCCGTCGGCCCAGTCGCCGCTGGTGGCGATCTTGCCGGCGTAGTTCACGGTGACATTGCCGCCATGGCCCGCGGTGCCGCCGGTGCCGCCTACATCCACGCCGAATTCGTAGGTGCTGTTTTCGTCGTCGAGCCGTTCCTTGTTGTCCCCATGGTTGCCGATCCGATCCAGGATTGGGTAGGACGACGCGTCGGCCCCGAGTGATCCGCCCAGGCCGCCACCGCCGCCTATCGATTGCAGCAGGACCCCATCGGCGTCGCCGCCTTCGGTGCGGATGGCGCCCTGCAATGTTGCGTTGAGGGTGCCGCCCGTGGCGCCAGACCCACCGGTGGCGCCGAGCCCGACCTGCAGGCGCGCGGAGGGCCGCTCTTCGGCGCTGCCCGCCACGTTCAGCGTTCCGCCCTGCGAGGCTCCGCCGCCACCGCCGATGGATTGCGCCACTATGCCGCGCGAGCCGGATCCCAGGGTACGAATGGTGAAATTGGGATTCAGCGTCACGTCCACGTTGCCGCCGGTGCCGCCGGCGCCGCCCGTGCCGCCCAAGGCCAGGGTCAGCTTGACGTTGGTGGGGCCGCCGTGGGTGTAGGCGTTGCTGCTGCCCACTCCGCCGTTACCGCCGCCGCCGCCAATGGATTGCGCGAGCACGCCGTCCGCATAGTCGCCGTAGGTGACGATGGTGGACGCCGGCGGCGCCTGGACGCCGGGCGGGGTCAGCAATGAAGGCGGCAAGGCCGCGTAGGCGCCGTTGGCGTCTCCCAGGCCGATGTTCACCGCGCCGCCGTTCCCGCCCGCGGCGCCCGTGCCGCCCAGCGTCATGCCGGCCGACAGCGAGATCGTGGTCGCATCCCCCAGCACCGTGGACAGCACAGAGGAATCCCCGCCGTTGCCGCCGCCTCCGCCTATCGACTGCGCCATCACGGCATGGGATCCATCGCCCAAGGTGGCGACCGTGGAGCCGTTGCTGAGATTGACCTGGGTGACGCACGCGGCATCTCCTGGCGGGCAGGCGCTGCCCCCCGCGCCGCCGCTGCCGCCCACGGCGGCCTCGAAGTTGAACGCCAGGGAGGCTCCTTCGCCGGTGGGCACCGCCACCACCAGGTCGCTGGCGCTGGAACTGCCGCCATTGCCGCCCCCGCCGCCGATGGTCTGCGCCAGGATGCCGAATGCATCGTTGGGCGCATAGGTGTCCGGGTCTATGTTCGGGCTGGCGTAGTCCATGCCCGTGGCGACGTGGGAGCCGCTGAGGTTCACCGTGGATGAATAACCCGTGCCGCCCGAGCCCCCGCTGCCACCCAGCACGACGGCGGCATTGAATCCCAGGGTGACGTCGTAGTAGCTGGCATCGCCGCCATTGCCGCCTCCCCCGCCGATGGATTGGGCCAGGATGCCGACGGCGTGAGCGCCGCCGGTATTGATGTTCAGATTGCTGTAGCCGACCTTGACCCCGGCTGCCTTGCCGCCGGCGCCGCCGCTGCCACCCAGCTGCAGGGCCGCGAACGATGCGACGCTGGCGTTCTTTACGCTGCCGCCCGTCCCGCCGCCGCCGCCGATGCTCTGGGCGATGATGCCAGGCGCGTAGTTCCCATGGGTCGTGATGGCCGCTGGCGAGTACGTAAGCGTGCTGTCGCAGCCTCCCTGGTTGCTCATGCAGACCGAACCGCCATCTCCGCCTCCGCTGGCGCTGCCGCCGATCGCAACCGACACGCCCACCGATGCCGTGAATGTGTCGCCGCCGTTGCCACCCCCGCCGCCCACGGACTGGGCCAGCACGCCCGCGCCGAAGTGGCCCGCGGTCTGGATCGACCCCAGGTCCTGGATGATGACGCTACCGCCCGAGCCTCCCCCCGCTCCGCCGCCGCCCACGCCCAGTACGCCGATGCTGTCGCCGCCGCTGCCGCCCCCGCCGCCGATCGACTGGGCCACAAGGCCAATGGCCGCGTTGCCTGCCGTGGTGATGGATCCGGTGTTGCCGATCACCACCGAGCCGCCCGCGGATCCCGTGGAGCCCGCCGAGCTGCCGCCCACGCTGAGCAGCCCCGTCGCGCTGCCCGAGGCCCCCCCGCCCCCGCCGATGGACTGGCCGATCATGCCGTGCGAGTTGTAGCCCGATGTACTGATGGAACCCGTATTGCCCATGGTGACCTGGCCGGCGGCGCCGCCGCCCGCGCCGTCTCCGCCCAGGGACACCAGTTCGGCGGTATCGGCGCCGCCAGCGCCTCCGCTGCCGGCAATGGACTGGGCCAGCACGCCGTAGGCGTGGTCGCCGCCCGTACTGACCGTTCCGGCGGTCGAGGTGCTGACGGAGCCTGCGTTGCCGCCATTGCCGCCGTTGCCGCCCTGGCCGCCCAGCACCGATACGAAGTCGCTGCCCGTGCCGCCGCCGCCGCCCACGGACTGGGCGACGATACCGGTCGAAAAGCTGCCCGTGGTGCTGATCGTGCTGCCGCTCAAGGTCGAGACACTGACGGCGCTGGCGTCGCCGCCGAACCCGCCGCCGCCGCCCTGGCCGGCCAGCGCGGTGCTGTCGCTGCCGTCACCGCCCTGCCCGCCCACGCTCTGCGCGGCCAGGCCCGGAAGATTGTCCCCGCGCGTGGCGACACTGGCTCCCTGGTAGAGGTTGATGGCCACGGTGCCGCTTGAGCCGCCATTGCCGCCCGAGTGGTCTTTGTCCGGCCCGGCACCGCCTTTGCCGCCGATGGCGCGAGCGGCTACGCCCGCGCCTTGAACCGCGGCGCCGCTCGCCGATCCCGCGACATCAAGCAGTACCGAACCCTGCACGTCCACCGTGACTTTCTGGGTCCAGGTGCTGGAGTTGCCGCCGCCGTTGCCGCCGTTATCGCTATTGTCGGTCGACGCCGTGCCATCCCCGCCGATGCTCTGAGCGTAGATGCCGAACACCGTGGCGCTGTCCGCGACTTGCCAGTAGCTGTTCGCCTGGCCTTGGTGGGTGACCTGGACGGTGCCGCCCGTGCCGGCATTGCCGTTGTTGTAGCCGCCCATGCCTCCCTGGGAATTCGCGTAGATGGCGGCGCCGCTTGCGTAGGTGCGCAGGCGCGACCCGCTGCTGCCCAGGTTGATGGCGCCTGAGTTGTTGACGATGACCGTGCTGGCGTTGCCGCCGTTTCCGCCGACTTGGTCGCCATATTCCAGCGTGGGATCGTTCTGGTCTCCGCCGGCGCCGCCCACGGCGCGCGCATTGATGCCGAACAAGCCCTGGCGGGGGGTGGGCAAGCTGCCTGACATCGTCAGGCTGCCGGAGTTGGTTACGGTCACGGTCTGGCCCAATCCGCCGTGCCCGCCATTGGAGTCGTTGTTGTCGTTGGCGGGGTCGCCGATCCCCCCGGACGAAACCGCCATGATCAGGCTGTTGAAGTTGCTGAGCGCAGTGCCATTCAAGCTGACGCTGCCGGTACTGGACACGACGACATTGCCGCCATCGCCTGCCGTGCCCTCGTCCACCCCGTCTCCGCCGCGCGATATCGCCGTCAGCACCCCCTGTGCGGTCAGGCCGGATCCATTCATGTCGGCGTTGAAGGTGCCGGCGGAGGTCAAGGTCACGTCCGGTCCGTTCTGGCCATCTTTTTCATCGTTATGGTCGACGCCGCTATCGCCTTCGCAGATGGCCTGGGCGTAAGGGTAGTTGCCGGCAGGCACGTTCTGGGTGGGGCCGGCGCTGCAGGCATAGCCGGCTTGGGCGCTGCCCGCCGGAGCCCAGGCGCAGGCACCCAGCGCTGAGATGACGGCCAGTCGCAAGGTGTTCTGGCGCAGCAGAGGAAAAGGCATGCCGGGGGCGCGCGGAGGGGATGATGTGGGCTTCATGAATGACCGGATTCTGTTGGGCGTGCGCAAGGACCGCCCTGCTCGCCGGGCGTGCGCTCAGTAGTAACTGGCAAAGTTTCGCCACTAGAATCCGCAGCTCGCCCGCGGGGTGCAATGCTTTTTCGACGAAACGGGGATTTTTTTCGACGAAATCCGCAATCAAATGCAGATCGTTACACCGTGGGCGGCTTGCATGTAAGTGAAAGCATCTTGCGCCCTTTGGGCGTCAGGACGACCACGGGCTGGGCCTGTGGATCGTCACCGGCCGGAGACAAGTCCACCAATCCATTGGCCGTCGCGTCTTCCCAGGCGGACAGCCGCGGGCAGGAACTTCGCCAGGCGTCCAGGGTTTGCGCATAGGTGCGCGGCCGTTCAGCGATCCAGGCCAGGAATTGCAGCAGGTTCCCGATCTGGGAGACGCCGGCCTCCAGCATGGGGCTTTCGTCGTGTGTCTTCATCGCCATGCGCTCCCGACTTGAATGTAGAAGGCGTTCTGGTCCTTGCTGTGGGCAATGTCTATTCCCACGGCCAGGCCCAGTTTGGCCGCGATCAGATACCGGAAACCCGTGCCCACGCTGACGACGTTAGTGGAATCTGCAAAGGAGTTCCAGTTGCCATATGCCTTGCCCACGCCGCTGAACCCCAGTATGGACCAGCGCGGCGTGGCGTCCCAGCGCAGCTCGGCCTCGAAGGCCAGCGCATCGCGGTCCTGATAGCGGCCGCGTGCGACGCCGCGCAGGTCCACGTAGGGCTGCGCGTAGAACGGCACCGTGCCGCGCGTGAACTGCCCGTCGCCGCGCAGCCCCAGCGTCCATCGCGGCGCCAGCGGAAGCCAGGTGTAGCCGCGGGTGCGGTAGCTCTCGAAAGATTGGTCGCTGCCCAGCCAGCCCCGCGCGAACTCGGCTTCCAGTTCGGCGTAGCTGCCCCGGTTGGGGTAGAACATATTGTCCCGGGTGTCGTAGTCCACTACCACGCCGGCCTTGCCGATGTGCCCGGCCATCTCTGCCTTGGACAGCTCGCCTGCCGCCTCGCCCGTGAAACGGGTGTTTGAACGGAAGTACGTGTAGCGCGGGCCCACGTACCAGGGCGTGTCCCCGACCCGGGCCAGGACCTGCTGCATCAGGAAGGTGCCTTTCACCTCGTAGCTGCGTCCGTGGCTGGAGGCGCCGTAGTACTCGAGGTTGGCCCGCCCTTGGGCCAGCGCGCCCAGGTAGCGGTAGCGGTCGGCGTCCCAGCTGCGGAAATGGAACAGCGCGCCGCCGCGGGTGCCGTTTTCGGTAGCCATGGCGCCGATACCCGTGACGGTGGGCGGCGCCTTGTGCTTGTCGGCCGACGGATCTGACCGGTCCGCCTGGCCGGCATCCGGTGCCGCCGGTTCGGAAAAGTACAACAGCATCAGGCCGCCGCCATAGCCTACGGCAGGCTCGGTGATGATGACGGGCACGGGCAGCGCGCCGTTCTCGCGCAGCAGGAAGTTACCCATGTCCAGGCCGCCGCCGTCGGCGTCCGCCTGGGCGCGCGCCGTGCCAAGAAAGACCTGGCTGGCGCATAGCAGAATCAGGAGCCGTCCGGCCAAGGCGGCTGCGCGGTCTCGCGCGGGCAAGGCGCGCCTGTCGCGCTTGCGGCGGGATCCTTGAACGTATCTGCATTCCTGGCGCACGGAGTGTTTCCCCGCAGTAGCTGCCGCCGTCCGGCGATGTCGGGCGCGGCTTGCAAGAATCAGGCTGGCGCCGCGCGTTCAGTCGTGCTCCGCCGATGATGACACGGCGCCGGATCTTGCGCACTACTTCGAGGAGACGGCTCGCGCTGCCGGAGCCTAGACGGGCAGCTTGCGCATGGTCAGTGCGACGACCGCCGTCGCGACGACCTGCATGCCCGCCACCACATACAGGCCGGCGGCCACGCCCCCCGTCCACTCCTTGAGCCAGCCCATCATGAAAGGCGTGGCAAAGCCGGCCAGGTTACCGACCGAATTGATGAAGGCGATGCCGCCCGCAGCCGCGGTGCCGGTCAGGAAGGCCGCGGGAATGGCCCAGAACACCGGAAAGGAGCCCAGCACGCCTATGGCTGCGATGCTCAACGCCGCCATCGCCAGCACGGGGCTGCCGATGTAGATTCCTGTCAGCGACAGCCCCAGGGCGCCGATCAGGGTGGCGCCAGCGCAATGCAGCCGGCGTTCCCGAGTCGAGTCTGAATGCATGCCGTTGATCACCATTGCGGCCGTGCCCAGGATGAACGGAATGGCCGACAACAGGCCGATGTTCAGCGCGCCCTGCACACCCAGTTCACGAACGATAGAAGGCATCCAGAAGGCCAAGGTCGCGTTGCCGCCCACGATGCAAAAGTAAGCCGCGGTGCACAACCACAATGCAGGCTGGCGCAAGGCTTGGGTGAAACTGGAGTGCTTTGCGGAATCGAGGCGCTCGCCCTCCAATTCCGCCACCAAGGCGGCCTTCTCCGCCGCGCTGAGCCAGCGCGCCTGTTGCGGCCGGTCCGGCAGGTACGCCAGCACCACGAATCCGGCGATGACGGAAGGAATGCCTTCCAGCACGAACAGCCATTGCCAGTTGCGCAATGGAGCCACACCGTCCATGCCGCTCATGATGAGTCCGGCGATGGGCCCGCCCACAATGCCCGCGATCCCGAATGACGTCATGAACCAGCCATTGATGCGCCCTCGCCTGCCTGCGGGGATCCAGTACGTCAGATAAAGCATGACGCCGGGGAAGAAACCTGCTTCGAAGGCGCCCAGCAGAAAGCGCAGGACATAGAAGGAGGTCGGAGTCGTGACGAATGCCATCGCCATCGAGGTCAGGCCCCACAGGATGGTGATGCGCGCCAGGGTCTTGCGCGCGCCGATCCGCTGCAGCAGCAGGTTGCTGGGCACTTCGAAGATGAAATAGCCAATGAAGAAGATACCCGCTCCAAGCCCATACACGGCTTCGCTGAAGCGCAGATCCTGCAACATCTGCAGCTTGGCGAAACCGACATTCACGCGATCGATCCACGCCAGCAGGAACAGGAAGATCAAGAACGGTATGAGGCGCCAGGCGACCTTGCGGTGCATCTGGCCGGGATCGGCGGCCGACGCGGCGCCATGCGCCGGCGTGGAAAGGGGTTGCGGTGAAACAGCATCCATAGCGGGTTCCTCGGTGGAGCGGATCAGGGGAAAGCGCCCTAGCCCGCCGACACCGGGGCAAGGTCACGCGAGCAGATGTTTTTGTCTGCTATAAATATATTTTGCCATTTTGAAAAAATACAATAATAAGGATTTACCCGCAGGTATCCCTGCGGGCGCCAGGCTCCCGGCAGCCCGCTGAACGTCAGGCAAGCAGGTTCTTGGGCAGCGCGGCGACAAAGGAAGCGAAGCTGGTCGCGCCTTGTCCGGGACTCATGTGCTGCGTCATGACGGCCGCGGCGCGGACCGAGTCTTGCGCCTGGATGGCCTCAAGCAGCTGGCCGTGCTGTTCCCATGACGTGGCAAGGCGGCCAAACGCCGAGAAAGCATGGAGCCGGTAGGCGCCCGTCCGCGACCGCATCCGCAGGATTTCCTGGCGCAGATAAGGATTGCGTGCGCCCATGTACAGGGCGTCGTGGAACCGCCGGTTGTGTTCCTGCCAGGCGTCTGTGTCTTCTCGCCGCACTACTGCGGCGGCGCGCTCGTGGATGACCGCCAGCTCATCGCGTTCCGCGGGAGTCATGCGCTCGCAGGCCAGTCGCGCGCCGATGCCCTCCAGCTCGGCCAGCAGTTCCCACATGGCCAGCAGCTGGGCCACATCCATCTTGGCCACCACCATGCCGCCGCGCGGCAGGCTGGCCACCAGCCCTTGCGCCTGCAATTGCAGCAGCGCCTCGCGCACGGGCGTGCGCGACACGTCGTAGGTCTGCATCAGCATCTGTTCGTCTACGGGATCCCCGGGCAGCAGGCTGCCGTCACGGATGGATTCTTCGACGGACAGGCGGATGCGCTCAGCGGCTTTCATGGCGGACTCCGGTCAGGGGTTGAAGAAAACTGAACTGCGGCATAGTATTTTCTTGACTTCTATAAATATATTTATGAGACTAGACTTTTATTTTACCGAGCAAAGTGCGGCAGGAGGTAATGCGCATGGAAGACGCCACCAAACAGGAATGGCAGGCCTGGGTTGCCCTGGTCTGCAAAATGCACGGCCTGGCTGTGCCAGTGGAAACTCAGCAGGCGGTCGCGCGCACCCTGCTGCGCCTTGCCGCCATCGAAGCTGACATCGCGGATTGCGGGAGCGGGCATGCCTGAATCCCTGCTGCATCTTTCCGTGGAAGACATGCGCCTGCGCCATGCCCTGGCCGAGCCGGGCGAACGCGCTGGGCTCATTGACGCGCTGGCGGCCGCGTTCCAGCGCCGCGCGGGCGAACTCCACTGCGCCATCCGGACCTATCTTCCGCCTGCGTCGGTTCGGCCCGGCGGCCTGCTTGAAGGCGTGGCGCTGGCGCACAAGGATGTCTTTGAGACGGGGGCGCACACGCCCGGCTGCGGCCGTCCGCCGCGCGAGGGCACGCCGGGTCCGATCGCGACCGTGCTGCAACGCCTGCAGGACCAGGGCGCGCTCAATCTTGGCGCGTTGGCGATGGCCGAGCATGCCTGCGGTGCGACGGCCGAGAACCCTCACGGGCCGACGCTGGCCAACCCGCTGGACATCGCCGCTGCGGTGGGCGGGTCGTCCAGCGGCTGCGCGGTCGCGGTGGCCGCCGGGCTGGTTCCCGCCTCGCTCGGCACGGACACGGCGGGATCCGTACGTATGCCGGCGGCAACCTGCGGCCTGGTAGGACTGAAACCGACCCGGGGAGCAATTCCGGCCGATGGCGTGGCCGCGTTGGCGCCGACGCTGGACACGGTCGGGGTGATAGGCCGCGGCGCGCTCGATGTTGCCTGCGTCTACGCCGCGCTGCTGCCCGCTGGCATGGCTGCCCCTGCGCTGCCCGGCGACATGGCCGGCATCGCAGAGTATCTATCGCGGCCAAGACGTTGGCGGGTTGCGTCCACGCTAGGCACGGCCGGTGCGCGCGCCGACGTGGCGGCCGAGATGACCCGCTTTGAGCAGCGCGTGGACGCGCTGGCGCGCGTCGATGCCTGTCCGGCGCCGGACCTCGACCGCCTGAACCGTCTGGCGCAGATCGTTCTGCACGCGGAAGCCGCGTTGACGCTGGCTGGCAGCGTGCGGCGCGAGCTGGCCACGCTGGCGCCGGCAACCCAGGCCATTGCGCTGCCGGGCTGGGCCATGCCCGCCATCTGGTATCGCCATGCGATGGCGCGCATTGCGCCATTGCGCGCCGCGTTTCTCGCCAGCCACCTGGGCGGCGCAGATCTGTTGCTCACGCCCTGCCTGCCGCAGGGCGTGCCGGACCGCGCCGCGGTCACCACCACCAGCCCGGCCTTCGACCCGCGCGCGCTCGCGGCGCTGCATCGCCATCACGCTTATATCAATTACCTGGGACTGCCGGCCCTGGTGCTGCCCGCGGGCATCGACGCGCAAGGCCGTCCCGTCTGCGTGCAGGCGATCGGCGCGCCTGGCAGCGAGCCCTTGCTGCTGGCTTTCGCACACCAGTTCGCCCTGCCCTTTTCCGCCCTTCTGCAACGCTAATCCACGGAATCATCATGGCCAGAATCAATGCCTCCTCCACCCTCTCCCGCTTTCGCGTGCTGGATCTTTCGCGCGTGCGCGCCGGCCCGACCTGCGTTCGTATCCTGGCCGATTTCGGCGCGGACGTGATCCGTATCGAACCGCCGGCCGGGATCGATCCCAACGAAGCCATGTTCGCCGCGGACCGCACCGGCGGCGATTTCCAGAACCTGAACCGCAACAAGCGGTCGATGACGCTGAACCTGAAGAAGCCCGAAGGGTTGGCGGTGTTCAAGCAACTGGTAGCGTCCGCCGACGTGGTGGTGGAAAACTGGCGTCCCGACGTCAAGTCACGGCTCGGGGTCGATTACGAAGCGCTGCGCGCCATCAATCCCCGCATCATCCTGGCCAGCATTTCCGGTTTTGGCCAGGATGGCCCCTATGCGGACCGGCCGGGTTTCGACCAGATCATCCAGGGCATGGGCGGGCTTATGTCGGTCACGGGCTTCGCTGGCGGCGGCCCGTTGCGGGCCGGGCTGGCGGTCGCTGATTGCGGCACCGGCATCTACGCCGCGGTCGGCGTATTGCTGGCCCTGATAGAACGGGAACAATCCGGCGTAGGCCAATGGGTCCACAGTTCCCTCTTGCATACCCAGATCGCACTGATGGACTTCCAGGCGGCGCGCTACCTGAACGATGGCGACACGCCGGTACAGGCGGGCAATGACCACCCGACCAGCAGCCCGATGGGCTTGTTTGAAGGCAGCGATGGCGCTTTCAACCTGGGCGCTTCCGGAGAAGGCAACTGGCGCCGCCTGTGCGCCTGCCTGGAGATGCCGCAGTGGTTGGAAGATCCGCGCTACGCGACGGAGAAGCTGCGGGTGGCAAACCGGGCCTCCCTCAATGAATCCCTGGCGCAGCGCTTTCGCGAACATCCCGTAGCGCACTGGGTCGGCTTGCTGAACCAGGCCGGCGTGCCCGCGGGGCCGGTCTACAGCATCCCGCAGGTATTCGAGGACGAACAGGTGCGGCATCTCGGCGTGGCCCAGCCGGTCGAGGACGAGGCCGGACATGCGTACCGGCTGATCTCGCAACCCGTGGCCTTGACGCGCACGCCCGCGCGCATCGCCCGCCCTGCGCCCGGATGGGGCGAACATACCCGGGAGATGCTGGGGGAAATCGGCTATGCCGCGGCCGACATCGAACGCCTGTACGACGAGGGCGTGGTATGAGCGGGGGCCAGATCCAGGTGGAACGCCAGGATGGCGTGGCCACGTTGACGGTCTGCCATCCTGAACGGCGCAACGCGATGACGCTGGCCATGTGGCAGCAATTGGCCGCCGCATTGCGGGAGCTCGAGGGTACCGGCGTTCGGGTACTGGTGCTGACTGGCGCGGGTTCGCGTGCGTTCGTGTCGGGCGCCGATATCAGCGAGTTCGACCAGGCGCGCGATGGCCAGGCCGCCGTGGCCCGGTACAACCAGGCGGTGGCGCAAGCGCAACGGATGCTGGCCGAGTTCTCGGCGCCCACCGTGGCGTTGATCCAGGGCGCCTGCATGGGAGGCGGCATCGGTCTGGCGCTGGCCTGCGACCTGCGCTATGCCAGCGCCAGCGCCCGCTTTCGCATGCCTGCCGCGCGGCTGGGCCTGGGTTACAGCCTTGCGGACATGCGCAGGCTGGTGGACGTGGTGGGCGCGGCCTCCGCGTTCGACCTCTTCTATACCGCCCGCATCCTCGATGCCGAACAGGCAGAGCGTCGTGGCCTGGTCCATGAACGCTATGCCGACGATGACTTTGCCCGCCAGACCCAGGCACGCGTGCGCGGCATCGCCGCCAATGCGCCCCTCTCCCTGCGCGCGGCAAAGGCGGCCATACTGGCGACCATGAATCCGCCGGCGCCGGCCGGGACCGAGGCGATCGACGCCCTGGTGCGGCAGTGTTTCGATAGCGCGGACTATGCCGAAGGCCGGCGGGCGTTCGCTGAAAAGCGCGATCCGGTCTTCCTCGGCCGCTGAGTCATTTTTGAACCATGAGCAAAGTGCCATGAACAACCCACGCATTCCTTTCATGCTTTCCAGCCAGCGCCCGCCCTTGGCGGGCCTGGATGGCCGCGCCATCCTGGTGCACCTGGTGGTCAATGTCGAGCACTGGCCGTTCGACCAGCCCATGCCTCGCACCCTGCTTACCCCGCCGCACGGGCGCGAGACGGTTCCGGACGTGCCGAACTTCAGCTGGGCCGAATACGGCCTGCGCTGCGGCCTGCCCCGGATGATCGACGCCATCCGCAGCCGCGGCCTGCCGGCCTCGGCCAGCCTGAATGCTTCGGTCATCGATGCCTATCCTCAAGCGGCGCAGGCGCTGCTGGAGGCGGGCTGGGAGTTCATCGGCCACGGGATTCACCAGCGGGCGCTGTCGCAGGAAGATGGCGATGGACAAGCCCGCACCATCGTCGCGGCCCTCGACCGGATCGAACGCTTCAGCGGCCGCCGTCCGCGCGGCTGGCTATCCCCGGGACTGCGCGAGACGCAGGATACGCCGGACCTCCTGGCGCAGGCCGGCATCGACTATCTGTTCGACTGGTGCCTGGACGATCTGCCCAACTGGATGCGGACCTCGGGACGTCCGCTGCTCGCGCTGCCCTATGCGCTGGAGCTCAACGATTCGGTCATCCACGCGGTGGAAAAGCACGCCACGGGGGAATTCGGCCGGCGCCTGGAGCGGACGCTGGACCTGTACGCCGAGGAGGCGCGGCATAACGGCAGGCCTCGCGTCCTCACATTGGGGCTGCATCCGCACCTCATGGGCGTGCCACACCGCTATGCCGATCTGCTCGACATGCTGGACCGGCTGCAGCGGCATCCGATGACCCGCTTCGTCACGGGCGCCGGGATATACGAATGGTATGCGGGCCAGATACGCCCGGACTTCGGCGGGGCGCAGGCATGAGCGCCGTCGACACCCTGGTTTCCCATTTGCTGCGCACGCGCTATGAAGATTTGCCGGCCGCCGCGGTAGAGGCGGCCAAGACCTTCATTCTCGATGCGGTCGGCGTGGGTCTGTCCGGTTCGCGCCATCCGCGCATGCCGTCGTTGCGGCAGGCTGCCCAGGCGCTCGGCCCAGGCTCGGAAGCCACCGTCTGGGGCAGCGGCGAGCGGCTGCCGCTGGCCAGCGCCGTCATGCTCAACGCCTATCAGGTCTTCAATCAGGAATTCGACGCGATCCATGACCGCGCCGTGGTGCATGCGTTTGCCTGCATCGTGCCGGCGGCCCTGGGGTATGCCGAACGCGAAGGCGGTGTGGACGGCACCCGGCTCATCACCGCCGTCGCCACGGGGCTGGACTTCGCCATCTACGTCGCATTGGCCCAGCGCGCGCCCATGCGGTTCTTCCGGCCGGCCATGTGTGGCGGCCTGGGCGCCACGGCCACGCTGTGCAAACTGGCCGGACTGGACGAAGCTGCCACTCGCGATGCGTTGGGACTGGCGTATAGCCATCTGTCGGGCACCATGCAGGCGCATATCGAGGGATCTCCGGCAGTCGGCCTGCAGGTCGGCCTGAATGCCAGGGCCGCGGTCACGGCCTTCGAGTTGGCGCGGGCGGGGTTTCCCGGTCCGCGCGACATTCTCGAGGGGCCTTATGGTTACTTCGCGCTCTATGACGCTGGCCAGGCCAACTGGGATGAGGTGCGCGCAGACGTGGGCCGCGTGTTCCAGATAAGCCGCATGAGCCATAAACCCTACCCGACCGGCCGGGCCACGCACAGCGGCATCGGCGCCGTGCTGGAACTGATGCGCCAGCACGCGCTGCGGCCCGAGGACATAGACCGCGTGACGGTCCGCGCGTCCTCGCTCATTGTGCGTCTGGTTGGCCGTCCGGCGCAGCTTGGCATGGACTCCGCCACCGCCCGGCTCTGCATGGGCTATGCCATGGCCACGGCCATATTGCGCGGGCGGGTCGGCATTCCCGATTTCGATCCACCCGCGCTGGCGGAGGCGGCGACGTACGAACTGGCCGCCCGCATCCAGGTCGTGGATGATGGCAACCCCGATCCCAACGCCATGAGTCCCCAGCGCGTCGAACTGCGGCTCAAGGACGGCCGCGAATTCGCGGTCGACATGCCGGCCTTCCCCGGCAGCCCGGAAAAGCCCTTGGACATGGCGCAACAGGACGCCAAGTTCGAGGCCTGCTGCGCCTCCGCGTGTCCGCCCTTGCCCGCCGCGCAGACGCGCGAACTGGCACGAAGGCTGCGCGGCCTGGATGCCGAACGGGATTTGCGGGAAATCGTTGGCCTCTTGAAGGCACCGCGCGGTATTGGAATCACGGGGTGATCAGGCTACCCTGTAGCCGGCAGCCCTCAGGGGCGACATGGCTTTTCAACCGTTGAAAGAAGAGGATGCAGATGTCCCGTTGGACTTTTTACTCCGCCCCTGGCACCTGTGCGCTGGCAACGCATATCGCGCTGCGCGAGGCGGGCGCCGATTTCGATCTGGTCAAGCTTGATATGGGCGCCGTGCAGCAGCAAAGCCCCGAGTACCTGCGCATCAATCCCAAGGGCCGAGTGCCCGCGCTGGTTACCGAACAGGGGGTGCTGACCGAGACGCCCGCCCTGCTCGCGTTCGTTGCGCAGCGCTTTCCGCAAGCGCAATTGGCGCCGCTGGACGATCCCTTCGCGTTCGCCCGCATGCAGGAACTGGCGAGTTATCTGGCGTCCACCGCCCACGTGGCGCATGCGCACAAGCGGCGCGGCGCCCGTTGGGCGGACGATCCCGCCGCGCACGCCGCCATGCAGGCCAAGGTGCCGCAGACCATGACGGCCTGCGCCGCCTACCTGGAGTCGCAGATCGTCGGCCCCTGGGTGGCCGGCGACCGCTACAGCGTGGTGGACGGTTATCTGTACACCATCGGCAGCTGGCTGGAGGGCGACGGGGTCGATCTTGCACAGTTCCCGACATTGACGGCCTACCTGGCCCGCGTTGCCGCCCGGCCGGCCGTGCAACGCGCGCTGGCCGAAGCGCAGCCCGCTTGATTCTTCTGGGCCTGCCTCTCGGGGCGGGCCGCCTGCGCCGCAAAGGCGCAGGCGCATAAGCCTCAGGGCCTGTTCTACAAGAACCCGATCCAGCGCCCCGCAACCAGGCAACCCAGCCACAGCAACAGCGAGGCGCCGGCTCGCGCGCGCATCCCGCCCGTCGCCCTGCCCTGATCCAGTACCGTTTGCCAGGCTTTGCTGCGATGCACGAGCAATGCATTAAGCGCGCCGGCGGCCAACAAGCCCATCTTGGCGCCGAAGGCGGGATTTGCCAGGTACTCCAGCGGCCGGACACTAAAGAGCATGGCCCCGGTCATGATTGCCAGGCCCAGGCCCACGGCCGCGGTGCGCGCCAGCACCGGCGCCAGCGAGGCCAGCGGCCCCGGCTTCATGAGCCCCAGCAGACGCAAATCCAACGGGACGATGGACCCTATGAGCAGGCCGATTGCGCCGATATGGGCCGCATTTACCAATAGGTAAAGCGTCGCCGACCGCCGCAGCCAGATCGACGGCGGCAGGGATTCAAGGTGTTCCAGCGCAAGGCGCAGCAGCTCGGGCATGGATCGCGCTGGCGCGGTTCAGGGTTTCTGGATGCGGCTGGGATAGATGTCGTAGGTCTTGCCGCCCACCTTGATCTGGACGGCCTTCATGCGTTTGGTGCCTGCCTCGCGGTCGCGATTGCCCACCGCGACGATAGCGTCGCCCGGCTTGGCGGATCCTTCGACGAAGCCGGCGTCCTTGGTCTGGGTGGGATTGCCGAGCTCCACCCGCCAGACCCCGTCTTCGGCGCGTACATCCAGCCAGGGATGCGGGGGCGCGATCTGCACTTGTTGAACGGTGCCTTGCAGCGTCATCTGTTCGGACTCCGCCCACGACCAGCCATGATGCGCCAGCGTGGCCGGCGCCACGCTCGCCAGTCCGGAAAGCACCAGCCCTGCCACAGCCGTACGTATGGAAAGCTTCATGTCGATCCCCTGAATTGCGGTTGGCTCCCCTTCCCCTTGCGGCGGCCGCTCGTGCGGGGCGCGTCCTGCGCAACCAGCATAGCGTGGGTTCATGCCATATCGATCAATTCCGTTTCTAAGAAATCACTTTAACTAAAGCACTTTAAGTGCCATATTTAGGTGATATTAATCAATTACTTAAAAGCGTTATTTCCGGCGAACAGGATGCCGGATTCGAGCTGAATTCCGTGAAATTTGGCTGTTTTGGGGAAAACCCGAAGAAACTTTTCGCTCTAGCCAGGGGTCGCAAATTGTTCAGGTGATTGTCAGGCACCGTCCCCCAAATGGCGCTGCCGCCCGCCACTCGCCGCACCCAACCGTGAGCCTCCGATGACACAGCCCACCTTGCGCTCGTCCGCGAATCCGGCCCTGCTGCTTCAGGCGCGCGCGCCCACCGGTTTGTCGGTCATGGATGCCACCATGGTGTTGGTGGGCGTGGTTATCGGGATTGGCATATTCGGATTTCCCCCGCTGGTGGCGCAGCACGCAGGTTCCGAGGCGGTTTACATCGCGCTGTGGTGCGCGGGCGGCCTGGTAATGCTGGTGGGCGCGCTTTGCTACGCGGAACTGGGGTCGGCCTATCCCGGCTCGGGTGGCGAGTACCTGTATCTGACGCGCGCCTGGGGGCGGCATGTGGGAATGATGTTCGCCTGGGCGCGTTGCTCCGTCATCCAGACCGGCGCCATTGCCGTCGTGGCATACATCTATGGCGATTACGCGCAACGGCTTGCGCCGCTGGGCGCGTACGGCCCGGCGTTGCACGCGGCGATATCGGTGGTGGCGCTGACTGCTCTGAACGTGGCGGGCACGCGCTACTCCAAGCGCCTGCAATGGCTGTTCACGGCGCTGACGGTGGCGGCGCTGGCCGCCGTGCTGGTGGCCAGCCTGGCCGCGGCGGGCGACAGTCCGTTGCGCGTCGACACCGCGCCCGCGCCGCTGGCGGGCAATACCGCCGGCTTGCTGGGCATGGGCATGGTGTTCGTGCTGCTTACCTACGGCGGCTGGAACGAGGCCGCCTATCTCAGCGGCGAGCTGCGCGATCCGGGCCGCAACATGAGCCGGGTACTGCTGATTGGCACCGCGCTGGTAACCGGCGCCTACGTGCTGACCAACCTCGCGTTGCTCGAAATCTTCGGCTTGCAAGGACTGCGCGACACGCCGGCGCTGGGAGCGGACGTGATGCAACTGGCCGCCGGACCCTACGCCGCCGCCCTGCTCAGCCTCACGATCTGCGCCACGGCGCTCAGTACCATCAATGGCACCATCATCACCGGCGCGCGGGTGTATTGCGCGCTTGGCCGCGATGTGCCGCGCCTGCGCGTACTGGCGGCGTGGAGCAAACAGGGCGAAACCCCGACTTCCGCGTTGCTGGTCCAAGGCGCGATCACGCTGGCATTGATCGCGCTGGGCGCCTTCAGCCAGAACAGCGTGCAGACCCTGGTCGCCTACACCGCGCCGGTATTCTGGCTGTTCATGCTCCTTGTTGCGGCTTCGGTATGGCGTCTCAGGCGGATCGATCCCGACTGCCCGCGACCATTTCGTGTGCCGCTTTATCCCCTGCCCCCGTTGCTGCTGGCCTTGACGTGCGCCGGCCTGGTGTATTCCAGCGCCATGTACGCCGGCGCCGGTGCGCTGATCGGCCTGGCGGTGCTGGCCGCGGGCCTGCCTATGCTGCGCCTGCTGGGGCCGCCACAGGCGCGGATCTAGCCTTCTTTTCCCGGGCGGCCAGCCGCGCAAGGCCACCCCGTCCGCAAGCCACCGCTGCAAGGAGCCCACATCATGCAAATCGCGATTCCTTTCTTCAGACCCGTTGCCCAGGCAAGCGCGCCGCAACTGCGCGCCGCCTTGCTGGCGTCGGCCGTGGCCTTGGCCCTGGCCTGCGCGCCGTTTCAAGCGCAGAGCGCTTCCGCCGCCGCCCAATCCGCCGAACAGAAAGCCGGACAGAAAGAATATGTGCCCGACGTCGGCCAGGACGGCAAGGACGTCATCTGGGTGCCCACGCCCCAGGCGTTGGTCGATACCATGCTGGACATGGCCAAGGTCACGCCCAAGGACCGCTTGATGGACCTGGGTTCTGGCGACGGCCGCACGGTGATCACGGCGGCGCAACGCGGCCTCAAGGCCCAGGGTATCGAATACAACCCGGACCTGGTCGAACTGTCGCGCCGCAATGCCGAGCGCGCCGGCGTCGCGGACCGGGCCACCTTCGTAACCGCGGACCTGTTCACGACCGACCTGACGCAGGCGGACGTCATCACCATGTTCCTGCTGTCGACCATCAACGAAAAGCTGCGGCCCAAACTCCTGGAGTTGGCGCCGGGCACGCGGATCGTGTCCAACTCTTTCCGCATGGGCGACTGGGAGCCGGACGCCGAGGAAACGATCCGGCAGGACTGCAACACCTATTGCACCGCGCTGCTGTGGATCGTGCCCGCCAAGGTGGCGGGCAAATGGGAGGTCGACGGCCAGCCCTTGCAACTGGAGCAGCGCTACCAGCGCCTGTCCGGCATGCTGGGCAGCGCGCCTTTGTCGGAGGCGCGCCTGAACGGCAATGAAATCTCGTTCGTGGCCAACGGCGTGCGCTACACCGGCACGGTCAACGGCAAGCAGATGAGCGGCAGCGCCGCAGGCCGGGGCAATTGGTCGGCCAAGCGGGTCTAGCGCGGCGGGCGCTGCGGGAAGCTGCGTTCGAAGATGCCCTCGGCGATGCGATTCTTCAGGATCTCGATCGAGCCGCCCGCTATCATCCAGCCGCGGCATCGCCGCACGCAGTATTCGACCAGCGATTCGCGGCTGTAGCCCAGCCCGCCCAGCACCTGTAGCGCGTCGTTGGCGACCTCGAAGCCGATCTGGTTGCAATAGGCTTTGGCGATCGCGGTGTCCGTGGCCGAGGGAAAGCCCGTATCGGCGGCGCTGGCGGCCCGGTACAGCAGCAGTTGGGCGGCGTCCAGCTTGATGCGCATGTCGGCGAACTTCCATTGCAACCCCTGGAACTCGCACAGCAGGCGCCCGAACTGTTTGCGCTGCATGGCCCAGTTGCGCGCCTCTTCGTAGGCATAGCGGCCCAGGGCCAGCGAACGCGCCGTGTTGCCGATTCGCTCCACGTTGAACCCGGCGATCTGTTTTTTGAAGCCGCCTTCGCCCAGCACCACCATGTCGTCCGCGACAAATACGTTGTCGAAGAAGATCTCTACCCATTCCTCGCCCGACATGAAGGCGGAGCGTTTGCCCAGTTTCACCCCGTCCGCCTTCGTGTCGATCAGCACCGAGCCGATACCGCCCGTGCCAGGGCCGAAGCGCACATAAGTCAGGATCACGCTGGCGTGCGGACCGTGGGTCGTGAAGATCTTGGTGCCGTTGATGCGCCAGCCGGCCTCCGCGCGCGTGGCGCTGGTCTTGAGCTCGGTCACGGCCGAACCGGCGTCGGGCTCCGTCATGCCGACCGAGATCAGTCCTTCGCCAGCCAGGAGCGCGCTCAGGTATTTCTGCTTTTGCAGGCTGCTGCCGTATTCGGCCAGCACGCGGATCGCCCCAAAATTGCCCGCCTGCACGACATCGGCGCTGCGCGGACACACCGAGGCCACCGTTTCGATGGCGATGACGGCGTCCATCAGCGAGCCGCCCACGCCGCCGTCCGCTTCGGCGATGGTGATGCCGAGCAATCCCTGGCGCGCCATTTTGCGGGCAACGTCCCATGGGTAGTCGTCGGAGTGCGCGCGCTCGACCGCGCCGTCGCGCAGTTCGCCCTGCGCAAAGCGCCGCACCGCGCCTTGGAAATCCAGTTGTTCCGGGGTCAGGTTGAAATCCATCTTTGTTTCCTGGTAGAGGGGGAATCTGATTTGGCGTCAGGCCAGCCGGGCCAGACCGTCCACGGCGACCACGCCGTCGGCGCGGACAAACAAGGGGTTGATCTCGGCTTCTTCAATTTGCACGCCGGTGGCGCAGGCCAGCCGGGAGAAGGCTGCGATGGCACGCGCCAGCGCCTGGCAATCGCCCTGCGGCAGCCCGCGAAAGCCGCGTATCAACCGGGTCTGCCGCACTTCGTGCATCATCCGAAAGGCCTCTTCCTCGTCCACCGGCGCCAGGCGCACCGCATAGTCAGGCGACAGTTCCGCGGCAATGCCGCCCGCCCCTAACAGCACGGTGGGGCCGACCAAGGGGTCGTGGCGGTAGCCCAGGATCATTTCGATCAGACGCGTTTCCATGGGCTGAACGAGAATGCCGTCGATGCGGGCGCCGGGCGCCTGGCGCCGGACGTTCTCCAGCATTTCTTCCGTAGCGCTGCGCAATGCGTCGCTATCGGCGATGCCGACTCGCACGGCGCCCAGTTCCGTCTTGTGCGCCAGATCCCGCGAACAGACCTTGGCGACCACGGGATATGGGACGGAATGGTCCAGCGTCGCCGGGTCGGCCAGCTGCCCGCGCGCCACGGGCACACCCAGGCGGCCGAACAATGCGCCGGCCTCGTGTTCGCTCAACATGCCTGAACGCGGCAGCTCCGCCGGCCAGGCGAAAGCCTTGCCAGGGGCTGGCGGCCTGCTCCCTTGGGCAAAGTACACCGCCAAGGCGTCCGCGCATGCCTCCGGCGTGCGGAAGGCCGCAATGCCACCTGCGCGCAGCAGCGCCAGCGATTCCGGCGCCTCGGGAGCCAGGAACACGGCCAGCGGCTTGTCTTCGGGTTTGTCGGCTTCCAGCAGCGGCTTGACCGCCAGCGCGGGATGGAACTGGGCGGACGACCCGACCACGCTCAGTACCGCGTCGCACCAGCCAGCGCGCAGCAGCTCCTCGAGCAACATCTTGTACTGGGCGCTGCTTGCCGCCAGGGTCAAGTCGATGACGGGCGTTTCGCGGATGCGCAACCCCTGTTGCGCCATGCGGTGCACGAAGTCGGGAGGCGGCGCCACCGCGACCATGCCGTGCAGTCCCAGGTTGTCGACCACCGTCGCTGCGCCGCCGCCCGTGGTGGTAATCACCGCGACCCGGGCTGGCTGGTCCGCGGCGCCAGGCGCGGGCCGCCTGCGGGTATGGCGGGATGCCAGCGGCGCGATTTCGAACAGCGTCTCCAGGTGACGCACACGCATCACCCCGTATGCCTTAAGAAAGGCGTCCACCGCGACATCATTGCCTGCCATGGCGCCGGTGTGCGATTGCGCCAGTGCGTCGCCCTGCTCCGAGCGCCCCAGTTTGTATGCGATTACCGGTTTGCCCGCTGCTTGCGCCCGCGCCAACGCCCGGGCCAGGGTGGCGGCGTCGCGCAAGGTTTCCAGGAACAGCAGGATGACCTTGGTATGCGGATCGTCCACCAGCGCATGGACGACCTCGCCTACGGTAATGTCGCTTTCATTCCCGACGGAAACGGACTTGGCGAAACCGAAGCCCCGCGCCGCCGCCCGGGATAGCAGCGATCCCATCATCGAGCCGCTTTGCGACACCATGCTGATTTCGCCGGCCAATAGCGTTTCGGCCTCGAATGCCGCATTGACCGAGACAATCCCGCCGGTATGCAGATTGGCGGAGCCGATGCTGTTCGGGCCCAGCAGCCGCAAACCCAAGGCGCGGGCCTGCGCCACCAGCTCCGCCTGGCGCGCCTGTCCTTCCGGTCCGGTTTCGCCGAAGCCGTCGGAGTAGATCGTTACCACCCGGGCGCCGGCCCGGGCGCACTGGGCAAGCATGGCCGCGACCTCGCGGCCCGGGATCATGATGAAAACGTGGTCGACAGGTCCGGGCACGTCGGCCAAGGAGGGATAGGCTTTTTCGCCCAGGATTTCGGCGCGTCCGGCATTGATGGGATAGACGGCGCCGGCGTATCCGTGCTTGCGCATGAAGCGCAATGGCCGGGCGGTGTTCTTGCCCAGGTCGCCGGAAGCGCCCACCAGGGCGATGGATCGGGGCGACAAGAGCGCGTCTGCAAAAGAAGTGTCTGACATGGATGAGGCTGGTGTCATGGATAGGCTGAGGGGAAAGCGTCAGGGCCGAGGCATGTCGGCTGCCAGGCGCAGCGCGCGCACCGGCATGCCGTCCAGGCGCCAGACGGCGTCGCGCAGCGCCAGCGCGCGGTCGCGGCCCAGCACCGGGCCGGCAAGTTCCTCGAACTTGTCGTTCAGGTCGGCATCGGACAACGGCGATTCGGGGTCGCCCTTGCGGTAGGGAGAATGGTGTTCCAGCGTCTGGCCGCCGGTGGTGGTGATCGCTATGCGTGCTGAGCGCGACTTCGGAAAGCCCGCGGTCAGCGTTTCGTCGGCACGCAGCTCCAGTCTTTGCATCAGTTGGCGCACTTGCGGGTCTTGCAGGCGCTGGGGCTCGAAGGCATTCAGGCGCACCGAGCCGTGTACCAGGGCGTGCGCCACGACATAAGGCAGGCTGAACTTGGCTTCAAAGGCCGTGCCGGGAGCGAAGTTGCCCGTCACGTCCAGCGCGGTCTGGTAGGTGTCCACGCGCAAGCGCTCGATTTGCTCGGCACGCACGCCGCGTTCCCGCAGCGCCAGGGCGCCGTCGATCGCTGCAAAGGTATGGCCGCAGCAGCCATGGTTCTTCTGGGTGATGTCGAGGATGTTGTAGCGAGTGCCCAGGCCGTCGACCGCCAGGCTCCAGTCCGGATCTTGCGCCAGTGCCGCCCCGAATCCGACTTTGCCTTCCAGGATGTCGGGCACGCCGGTAATGCCGTGCGCGGCGCCCTGCCCCGCCCGCACGCCGACCGCGGCCGCATGGCCTGCGTGCAGCGCCTTGCTCATTGCGTCGGAACGGAAAGCCTGTTGCAGGCCGCTGGCAAGCGTGCCGGCGGTGGCCAGCGCATGCAGCATGGTCTCGGGGTCGCCGGGCGCGCACAAGGCCGCCGTCGCTGCCGCGCCGCCGAAGCAGCCGACGGTGCCAGTGGTATGGAAGTACCTGTAATGCGCTGGCTGGACCGCGGCGCCGATACGGGTCGATATCTCGTAGCCCACCACGATGGCGTTCAGGAACGCCTGGCCGCTGGCGTCGGCGTCCTCGGCCAGGGCCAGCGCCGCCGCGATGGTCGGGCAACCCGGGTGGTAGATCGCGTCGCGAAAGATGTCGTCGAACTCGACGGCGTGGGAAACGCTGCCGTTGATCCAGGCCGCCGTGGCTGGGAATGCGGTCGTGGCGCAGCCTGGCAGGCTGGATCGGCCCGACCCCAGCTCCGCGCCATGCGCGCCCAGCAACTGCAGGCAGGGCTGGGTGCGTGTTCCCGGATACAGGGCCGCCAGCCAGTCGAGGAAGGCGCGTTTGGCGTGGTGGATGACCTCTTCCGGCAGCCTGGTCCGGGTGTCGTGCGCGCCATAGGCGGCAATCGTGTCCAGCAACATGCATGTCTCCGTTGTTGTCGCGGCGCGTTGGCGCATCGCTCGTCTCTGCCGATCACTCTATGCGTCCGGGCGCGTCCAGCGTTGATAAAAAGGAAAACGAGCGTTCTTGTTCCCGAGGGGGCGGAATTGGAGAACGTTGCTTTGCCAATTTTTCATACCGGCCGTCCCGCGCACTCCGTAAGCTGCATGCAACAACTAAAAAACCCGCAACACAAAGGAGGAAGTAATGAGCGACAGTAAGACCCCGCTGGGCTTCATCGGGCTGGGCGTCATGGGCGAGCCCATGTGCGCCAATCTGGTCCGCAAGTCCGGCCATCCCGTCTATGTGACCGACATCAGCCCCGAACCGGTCGCCCGGATCGGGGCGCTGGGAGGCCATGCCTGCGCCTCCATCGTCGAGGTGGCCCAAAGCGCGGAAATCGTGTTCCTGTCCCTGCCCAGCATCGTGCAGGTGGAACAGGTTTGCACCGGACCTGGCGGTCTGGTGGAGGCGGCCGGGCGTGTGCGCATCGTCGTGGACATGAGCACCAGCGACGTCACCCGCACGCGCAAGCTGGCCGAAACGCTGCGCGGCCACGGCATCGTGCTGGTCGACGCGCCGGTCGCCCGCATGCGCGAGGCCGCCAGGCTGGGCACGTTGATGATTACCGTGGGCGCCACGCGCGAAGACTACGAAACCGTATTGCCCTATCTGTCGTGCATGGGCACGGACGTGATGCTTTGCGGCGGCGTGGGCAATGGCCAGGTGGTCAAGATCATGAACAACATGGTGGTGTTCATGACTGTGCACGCGCTGGCCGAGGCCATCACGATAGGCCGCAGCGCAGGCGTGGACGGGACGCTGCTGCTGGACGCCCTGAGCAAGGGGTCGGCCGATAGCTTCGTGCTGCGCAATCCGGGCCAGAAGGCGCTCGCTGCCGAGAACTACCCGGAAAAGACCTTCCCCACCGAGTACGCGATCAAGGACATCCTGCTGGCGCTGGAACTGGCCAGGCAGGGCGAGGTGGACGCCCGCTCCGCCAAGCTGACGCACGACCTGCTGGAACGCACCCGCGCGGCAGGCTACGTCAAGGAGTACTACCCGGTGATGGTCAAGCTGATCGAACGCGGCTACCAGTAAGCCGGCCGGCCCACCGGGCGGCGCAGTCCGCGCCGCTCCTCCTATTCCGAGAAAACCATGAAATCATTATTTGCCAGGTGGGCGCTGCCCGCGTTCGCCGCAGCAATCGGCTTCAACTCGGCCGCGGCCGACTATCCGACCAAGCCCGTCACGCTGGTGATCGGCTTTACGGCGGGCGGCCCCACTGATGCGGTCGGCCGGTACCTTGCCCGCAAGCTCGAGGCCGAACTGGGCCAGACCGTGGTGGTCGAGAACCGCGCGGGCGCCAATGGCGTGGTGGCCGTGCAAGCCGTCAAGCGCGCTGCCGCCGATGGCTACACCCTCATGCTGGGCAGCAGCGGCACGCTGTCCATCGAGCCCGTCTACAAACAGAAGGTCGACTACCAGGTACTGAAGGACTTCCAACCCATCGCCCTGGTGGCGAGCTATCCGTACTTGCTGGTGGTGCCGTCCGGCTCCCCCTTCAATACCGTGCAGGAACTGATTGCCGGGGCGCGCAAGAAGCCCGGGACCCTTACCTTCGCGTCCGCCGGAAGCGGCGCGGTGAACCATCTTGCGGGCGAATGGTTCAAGAGCGCCGCCAAGCTTGATATCACGCACGTGCCCTACAAGGGCGACTCGGCCGCCATCGCCGACCTGGTCGCGGGCCGGGTCGACATGGCGTTCCTGAGCGCGATCGCCGCCATGCCCCAAGTGCAGGCGGGCAAGATGCGCGCCCTGGCAATCGCCAGCGCGGCGCCCTCGCCCGTCGCGCCTGGCGTGCCGACGGTGGCGCAGGCCGCGGGAATCCCGGGATTCACGGCCGAGCCCTGGAATGGCGTGCTGGCGCCACGAGGACTGCCGCCGGAAGTGACGCTGCGCCTTAACACGGCAGTCAACAAGATCATGGAGACCGCCGAATCCCGCGAAGCCTTGCTGAAACTGGGTCAATTTCCCATGACGGGCAGCGCGGACGATTTCGGGCGGCACATCCGTACCCAGACCGAGCGCTGGGCGCAAGTGATCCAGGAAAGCAACATCGCCAAGGCGGAATAAATGGACAACTCCCTGCAGTACCCCGAACTGAACCTGTTGATCGGCGGGCAGGCCCTTGCAGCGGGCAGCCGCCGCACCCTGGACGTCACGGATCCGGCCACGCTGGCCGTGCTGGGCCGCCTGCCCGTCGCAACATCCGACGATATCGACGCGGCCCTGGATGCCGCGCACCGCAGTTTTCCGCGTTGGCGCGATACGCCGGCGTTGGAACGGGCCGCAATCCTGCGCCGCGCAGCCGCCCTGATGCGCGAGCGCGCGCCGCGCCTGGCGTGGTTGATCACGCGCGAACTGGGCAAACCGCTGGCGGAATCCGAAAAGGAAGTGGCCACGGCCGCGGAAATGTTTGAATGGGCCGCCGAGGAAGCCCGCCGTACCTATGGCCGGCTGATTCCAGGACGCGTGGCGGGCATCCGCCAGATGGCGATTCCCGAACCTGTCGGGCCGGTGGCGGCGTTTTCGGGGTGGAATGCCCCCGCCATCACGCCTTCGCGCAAGATCGCGGGCGCCTTGGGGGCCGGATGCTCCATCGTCATCAAGCCGTCCGAGGAAACGCCGGCAATCGCGCTGGAAATCGGTCGGGCGCTGGCGGACGCAGGCCTGCCCGCGGGCACGCTCAACATGCTGTTCGGCGATCCGGGCGAGATATCGCGGCGGTTGATCGAGTCGCCGCTCATCCGCATGGTGACCTTTACCGGGTCGACTTCCATCGGACGCGAGCTGGCCGTGATGGCGGCCGCGGGCCTGAAACGCGCCACGCTGGAACTGGGCGGCCATGCGCCGGTGCTGGTGTTCGATGATGCGGATGCCGAAGCGGCCGCCGATACCGTGCTGGCGGCCAAGCTGCGGAACTCCGGCCAGATCTGCACCTCGCCTACGCGCATGTACGTACAGCGCGGCGTGTACGAACGTTTCGTGGCGCGCCTGGCGGAGCGCGCCCGCGGATGGCGCGTCGGCAATGGCCTGGATGCAGGTGTACAGATGGGGCCGCTGGCCAATCCCAGGCGGCTGGCTGCGATGGAATCCATGGTGGCGGACGCGCTGGCGCATGGCGCGCAGTTGGCGGCCGGCGGCACGCGGCCCGATCTGCCTGGCTGGTTCTGGGCCCCTACCGTGCTGCGCGATGCCGGGACCGACTGTATGGCCGCCCATACGGAGCCTTTTGGCCCGCTGGCGCTGGTCAGTCCTTTCGATGACCTGGACGAAGGCCTGGCGCTGGCCAATCGCCTGCCATTCGGGCTGGCGGCCTACGTCTTCACGCGGGATTCCGCCATTGCCCGGACCGCCACGGAACGCATCGAAAGCGGCGTCGTCTGCGTGAACCACTGCCAGGCATCGCTGCCGGAGACGCCCTTTGGCGGTTTCAAGGACAGCGGCCTCGGCAAGGAAGGCGGCATCGAGGGCCTGCAGGAATTCATGCAAATCAAATACGTAAGCCAGATATAGGCCAACCTAGGGAGACAAACCATGAACAAGAAGATTACCGTCCTGCTGGCGTTTGCCGCCGGCACGGGATTGGCGCAAGCACAGGCGCCTTCGGCGGACGGCATATCGGACGGCGTCGTGCGCATCGGGGTGTTGACGGACATGTCGGGCGCCTATTCGGGCAACGTCGGCCCGGGGTCGGTACTTGCGACCAGGCTCGCTATCGAGGACTTTGGCGGCAAGGTGCTCGGCAAGCCGGTGGAAATGCTCTCGGCGGACCACCTGAACAAGACGGACGTCGCAGCGGGCCGCGCCCGCGAATGGATGGACCGCGAGAAGGTCGACGTGGTGACCGAGCTGGGCAACAGCGCCGTGGCCCTGGCCGTCATGAACATCGCTCGCGAAAAGGGGCGGATGACCATGGTGACCGGCGCGGGCGCCACCCGGATCACCGGTGAGGACTGCTCGCCGAACAACGTGCAATGGGTTTATGACACCTACGCGCTGGCCAAGGTGGGCACCCTGCCCCTGGTCGAGGCCGGCGCCAAGAAATGGTATTTCGTCACGGCCGACTATGCGTTCGGGCATTCGCTGGAAAGCGATGGTACGCGCTTCGTGAAGGACGGCGGCGGCACGGTCGCGGGAACGGTCCGCTATCCCTTCCCCGGCACGGACTTCGCTTCCTTCCTGTTGGCTGCCCAATCCAGCAAGGCGGATGCCGTGGCTTTCGCCAGCGCCGGCGCGGACCTGCAGAACGAGATTAAGCAGGCCCGCGAGTTCGGCTTGGCCGAGCGCCAGAAGTTGGTCGCGATGCTGATGAGCATCACCGACGTGCATGGCGTGGGCCTGGAGGCGTCGCAGGGCATGACCTTTGCCGAAACCTTCTACTGGGACATGGACGACGAAACCCGGGCGTTCTCGCAGCGCTTTTTCAAGGTGGCCGGCAAGATGCCCACCGCCTTGCAGGCCGGGCAGTACTCGGCGGTGCTCAACTACCTGCGCGCCGTCGAAAAATCCGGGTCGGACAACGTGGACGTGGTGATGAAGACCTTGCGCGAAATGCCCATCCGGGACGCCTTCGCGCGCAATGCCCGGCTGCGCGAAGACGGCAAGCTGATCCACGACACCTATGTCGTCGAGGTGAAAGCGCCAAAGGAATCGACCGCCGCCTGGGATTACTACAAGATCGTCAAGACGGTACCGGGAGACCAGGCATTCATGCCTCTGGCCGAAAGCCAGTGCAAACTGGTCAAGAAATGAGCGCGTCGCCGTTGCTGACCGCCGCCTTGCCCGCCTACGAGGTGTACGCGATCCGCTACGCCACCGTGGCGCGGCGGGCAGTGGACAATTTCCTGTCGCACAACGATGCGCACGACGGACCTATGCCCTTGGACTTCTATTGCTGGGTGGTGCGCGGGGGCGGCCGCACGGTGCTGGTCGACACCGGTTTCAGCGCATGCTCGGCCCGAGCCCGCGGCCGCGCCTTCTGCCTGCAGCCCGGCGCCGCGCTGGCACGGTTGGGCCTGGCGCCGGAGGACATCGGCGATCTCATCCTCACCCACCTGCACTATGACCATGCGGGCAACGTGGAGGCCTACCCCAACGCACGGGTCCATCTGCAGGATGCCGAAATGCGCTACGCCACAGGCCGCTATATGTGTTTTGAAGCGATGCGGCATTTTTTCTCGGCCGACGACGTGCAGGCGGTCGTGCGCCGGCTTTACGCGGGGCGAGTGCAGTTTCACGATGGCGACGCGCGCCTGGCGCCCGGCCTGGAGCTCTACCGCATCGGCGGACATACGCCGGGCCTGCAGGTGGTGCGCGTGCATACCGGCCGCGGCTGGATCGTACTCGCGTCGGATGCCCTGCACTACTACCGCAACTACACTGACCACAACCCCTTCCCCGCCATCTTCCATGTGGGCGACATGCTGGAGGGCTATGCGCGCATCCGATCGCTGGCGGATTCCGATGCGCACATCGTGCCCGGCCATGATCCGCTGGTGGCCAAGCGCTATCCGCGCATGGACGAAGAAGATGGCATCTATCGGCTGGACATGCCTCCATCATGAAGGAACCCGATATGCAAGAAGACGATTTCATTCTTGATCGCCTGGCCGACGCGGTGAATTCGCGCGAACGCCTGGTATGGCGCGGCCGCCACCTGGACACGGTGTTCCTGCTGGAGTCCGGCGACACCGCTCACCTCGTCACGGTGGCGGGCGGCCGTATCGAAGAGGTGCGGCGCGGCCCCTTCGTCATGCCGCGCTGGCAATTCGCGCTGCGCGCGCAAGCCGAGGACTGGGCCCGCTTCTGGGCGCCCAAGCCGGCGCCGGGCTTCCATGACCTGATGGCCATGATCAAGTTCCGCCGCCTGCGCGCCGAGGGCGATCTCTACCCCTTCATGTCCAACCTGCTGTATTTCAAAGAGGTGCTGGCCTGCCCCCGCACCCCGGGAGCATGCTCGTGAACCGACAACAAGCCGTATTCGAACCGGTCGTGGGACGCTACCTGAGGCTGCTGTTGGGCGGGCGCGAGCACCGCGTGTACGTCGAAGAAGCCGGAACCGGCACACCCTTGTTGTGCCTGCATACCGCTGGCGCGGATACCCGCCAGTACCGCGCGGTAATGAACGACCCGGAGATACTCGAAAATTTCCGTGTTATCGCCTTCGACTTGCCCTGGCATGGCAAATCCTCGCCGCCCGAAGGCTGGCACGAGGAAACCTATCGCCTCACCTCGAAAGCTTATGCCGAGGCAGTCCTGGGCGTGGCGGACGCGCTGGCGCTGGAGCGGCCCATCGTCATGGGTTGCTCCATCGGGGGGCGCATGGTCCTGCACCTGGCGCTGGAGCACGCGCAACGTTTTGGCGGCGCCATTGGCCTGCAATCGGGGGCTCATGTCGACCCCTACTATGACCTGGAGTGGCTCAATCGTCCCGACGTGCATGGCGGCGAGGTCTGCGCCGGCATTGTTTCCGGCCTGGTGGGTCCGGGCAGCCCCGACAGGCATCGCTGGGAAACGCTGTGGCATTACATGCAAAGCGGACCCGGCGTGTTCAAGGGCGACCTGCACTTCTATACCGCCGACGGCGACATCCGCGAACGTGTCGCGGCTATCGATACCCAGCGCTGTCCGCTGTGGCTGTTGACCGGCGAATACGACTACTCATGCACGCCACAGGACACCGAGTTCCTGGCAGGCCGCATCGCCGGTTCGAAGTGGCAGCTCATGGAGGGCATGGGGCATTTCCCCATGAGCGAGGACCCGGAGCGCTTCCTGTCGTATCTGCGTCCGGTGCTGAGAGAAGCGGCGGCATCGCGCGTAGAGAAATAACGCGAGCGGCGCCCGCCCGGCACCGCCCGCTGCGGTTCCGGGCCTAAGCCGCTGTTTCTCTCAAGGCGCGCAACAGCTCGTCCACGGGACGCGCCAACTGCGTGGCGTCGCGCACGCAGACGTAGAACTGCCGTTCGGCCCAGGCGTCGCGCAGGCGCAGCAGCACCAATCCCATTGCCGTCAGGTAGTTGCGGGCGATGCCCTCGGGCACGATGCCTATGCCCAGGCCCTCGCGGATCATGCGGCAGCGGGTTTCAAAGTTGGATACCTGCAGCTTGACGTTGGGCGGGCGCGAAAGCGTCTGGCCCGCGTAGGCCAGGAATTGGTCCAGCGAATGGCGCGGGAAATAGCCCAGCAGGTCGTAGTCCAGCGCATCTTCCAGGAACAGCTCGGTGCGTTCAGCAAGCGGATGGCCCACTGGCACGACAAGGCCGACGCGATCGCGGCGGAAGGGAAACGAGGCCACCCCCGGTACCGGGTGATCGGCGTGATAAATGCCGATATCGACCGAGGCTTCCGCCACCATGCGCGGGATGTCGTAGCTGTGCGCATCGAGCAGGTCCACGCTGACGTCACGGCGATCGGCGAGGAATCGGCCCATTACGCCGGGCAGGAACTGCAGGATCGTCGACGGATTCGAAGCCAGGCGGATCTTCGCCTGGCCGTCGGCCGAATAGCCATTGATGGCCGATTCCGTCAATTGCACGCTGCGCAGGATCGCCTTGGCGCGTTGATAGAGCAAGGCGCCCGCGGGCGTTGGTTCCACGCCGCGTCCGTGCCGATGCAGCAGTGTGCGGTCCAGGTGGCGTTCCAGCTCCGCCACGCGCTTGCTGGCGGCGGAAGTCACCAGATTCTCGCGTTCGGCCGCTTTCGACAGGCTTTTTTCTTCGACGGCCGCGACGAAGATTTCCAGTGCGGGAATGTCCAGCTTTTTCATACCGGCAATATACCGTGGCGCCACGCCATCAAGGAGGCTTCCACGTGCCCGATTTCTTCCGCCGTCATCCCGGCCTGGTCGTAGAAGCGCTGGCGCTGCGCCACCACATCGCGCACGTGGTCGAGGATGTCGCGAGCCACGGCTTCGGAACGCAGGCCGAAGCGCCGGTATTCGCTCAGGCAGTTCTGGAACGAGCTTTCCCGGCCGGCCTCGCCGATGTGGAGGTAGTGCTTGGCCGAGCCCTCCTGCGTCACTACGTCGAACAGCGGCGACAGGCGGTAGGTATGGGCGCCCTCATCCTTGAGGAAGCCCACGTTCTTGAGGTGGTCGTCGGTGTTGTGCACGGCCACGTTCAAGATCATGCGGGCATAGAGTTCTTTCAGGTCCTGCACGGGATTGGACGAGACGCGGCGAGTGACATCCGCCAGCCGCGCATAGGAATATGTCGCTTTGCCGCGCGGGCCGTCGAGTTCGCGTTTGCCGATACGCACCGAGGGGCTGATCAGGGAAGCGCCACTGAGGAAATGACGGCGGGCAACGACGGGGTCGGCTCCTTGTTCCACCGGCAGCAATTCGCGGTCGAAGCGATGCGTGAGCAGCACCGCGCCCAGATGCGTTTCAGCCAGCCGGATCTCGGGCACCGTCAGGCCGATGGCCCGGGCCATTTGCAGGTTGGCGTACTCGACGCGCTGGCGGTCGTAGGAGTCGCCCTTGCGCGGAAACTTGGCGATCCACATTTCGCCGTGCTCGTCGCGCACGATGGTTTTGGGACGCGCGCCGCCGATATCCCAGGAACTGCCGAGGATGTCGCGATACAGCCCCTTCGGCTTTACGCCCTGGTCGATGTCGGTCAGCAGGTCGGCCAGCGACTCCAGCTGGCTGAGCTCGGGAAGACGGTAGGTCTTGCGCATGTTCGGCGTGAGCTGGCGCGCGCTGAAAAAAAGCGCCCCCACGCCCATGCCGCGGCCCTTGAGCAGGACTTCGTCTTCGGTCACGCGGGCGCCGGCGTTGTCCACGCGCATGACGTTGCGGCCCCAGGCGTCGGGCGCGGCGTCGAAGATCGCGCCCAGCGTCTCGTAGCGGCTTTCCGTGCGGAAGGTCGTCCGCGCGTCCGCAAGCGGCAGGTTCAGCGGATCCAGGGCGAACGCCCTCGGATCGTTCACATAGGACTGCACGTAGGTGAATTCGGCATAGAAATGGCTTTCGTCCGAGTCGTCCAGCGTCAGCAGTCCGGCCAGTACGGCCTCGCCGCGGATGTCGACGTAGACGTACAGCTCGCTTTCCACCGATTTGTGTTTCTTGGATTGCACGATGTACGGACGCTACAGCAAGGTGGGATCGGCGCGGTGCGCATTTGGTGCCTTGGCGCTACCGCGGTTCGGGCGGCGCACGGCGTCCAGGCGCTTGCCCACGCCGTCGAGCTCGGGGTCGCCCAGGCCGTAGACCTGGTCGGCATAGCCGTATTGCAGCAGGGCTTCGATGGCCAACGCCAGCGACACGCCGCCGTCGCCCTTTTCCAGCCGCGTGATGGTGGCGCGGGACACGCCCATGCGACTGGCCAGCGTGGATTCGGTTTCGGCGCGGCGCAGCCTGGCGGTCCGGATGTTGGCGCCGATTCGGGCTAGCGCTTCGGCGGCTTCGAAGCTGGGTTCGATCTTCTTTTTCATGACTCAATAATAGTGCTTTATTGATGAATATGCACTATTAATGAGTCATTTTTTAACACCGCCTCGATTCATTAATGAAGCATATCTGGAAATTATGCTCCATTAATAGCGCATTTCTTGCAGAGCTACGTCACCACCGCTTGCTCCAGGCGCAGCGCGCCGCGGCTCGTATCCAGCGTTACCTGTGCGCCCAGCGGCAATGTCAGGTTCGGATCGCCGTGGCCGCTGGGCCACCCGGCCAGTACCGGAATGCCGCGCCCGCGGAACTGGTCGAGTATCAGGGGATACAACATCCCTTGAGCCTGGGCATCGTCCATGGACACGCCCAGAATGCGCGTGAAGTTGCCGACCAGCACGCCTTTCAGGTCATCGAACTTGCCCGCGGCCGCCAGTTGGCTCAAGAGCCGGTCGATACGTGGCAAGGCCTCGTTGACGTCCTCGATGAACAGAATGGCGCCGCGGGTGTCGATTTCGTGGTCGGAGCCGATCAGCGCCCCAATCAGCGCCAGGTTGCCGCCGATCAGGCGACCGGTCGCCGTGCCCGGTACCAGTTCCGTGGCGGTGGCATAAGGGGGCGGCGCGATCCACGTCCCCTGCCCCACTTGGCCGGTAATCATGGACAGCAGATGAGATTCGGTGGGTTCGCGCTTGCCGGCCAGCAAATCCTGCGCAAGCATCGGCCCGTGGAAGGTCACGAAGCCGGCGCGCCGCTGCATGGCCAGATGCAGCGCGGTAATGTCGCTATAGCCAATGAACGGTTTGGGATTCTGTCGCAGCAGGTCGAAATCCAGCTGGTCCAGCAGGCGCCAGGAACCGAAGCCGCCTTGCAGGCACCACACGGCGCCCACGTCCGGCGCCGCGAAGGCGGCGTGCAGATCCGCCAGCCGTTCGGCGTCCGTCCCGGCCAGATAGTCATAGGGCGCGTCCAGCCTTGAGCGCGAGGCCGGCATGACCTGCGGCACAAAGCCGCGCGCCAGCAACCATTCGGCCGCCTCATCCGCCGCATCGGGGGCGGCGGATGCGGGTGCGACGATGGCGATGCGCGCACCGGGTTTCAGCGCCGGCACTGCCGCGGCGGCGCCCGCCACCGGCGGCGCTGCAGGAGCGGGCCTGGCCGGTTGCGGTGTCCGGCGCGGTTGTGGCGTCCTGGCCGCGCAGCCCGCCAAAGCGGCGGACAGGCACAGCGCGCCCGCATTGATCAGAAAACCCCTGCGTCCGGAGTGCCGCTCCGGTCGCTGGCCTTGCGGCGCTTGTTCCATAGTCATTCCTGCTGCCGTCAGAAGCGTTCGTATTCCAGGCGATAGCGCCACTGCCCAAGAGCCAGTCCTGCCATGGGCAGGCGGCCGATGCGGATACGCCGCAGGGCTTGCAGGCGCAGTCCCACCGTATCGCATGCATATTCGATGAACCCGGGCGCGGGCGTCTTCAAGGCGAAGCGCAAGTGGGTTTCGTTCTGCCAGCTGACCTTCATGGGCGTTGCGGCGCGGCCTTCGTAGGCCACGCCGCGTTGCAGGCGCGCCAGATCGGCGGCGCTGAGCTGGCCGGACACCTGGGCCACGTACTCTTGCTCGACGTAGCGCCCTTCTTCCACCAGCTTGCGCGCCACCGGGTATTCCTGCGTATAGACAACCAGCCCGCTGGCCGCGCGTTCCAGCGGCGTGACGAGTTTCATGCCATTGAACATACGCTTCAGATAGCGTTGGCCCGAGCGGTCCCCGGGCATCAGGTTCTCGGGCAGGATCAGGCTGCGCGCCGAGCCGGGCTCGTCGTTGGCGTACAGGCCCGCGGGTTTGTGCAGCAGGATGGTGACGGGGCGCGCATCTTCCAGGCGCGCGCCCGGCAAGAGGCCGACGGATTGGCCCGGGCCGACCCGGAACCCGGGCTCTTCCACACGCTGGCCATCCACGGTGGCCCAGCCGCCTTCTATATAACGTTCGGCGTCGCCGCGCGAGCAGGACAGTTCCGTGGCCAGGCGCTTGGCCAGGCGTACGCTTTCGCTCATTGCGCCACCGTCTTGCGGATGGAGATTGCGAAACCGGGCCAGGAATGTAAGGCGCCGATAGGCGACGCCAGAGGGTGCATCATCATGAGGTATTGCCGGGGTGTTGCGGAAAAAGCGGGCCGTGCGCCCGCGACGTGAGGCAGATGTTACGCCCTTCCCTGGCGGCTCGCCCGCCGACGGAATGCGTCATCCGGTGCGTTGGCGCTCAGACCGGCGGGAAGCCTGCGCGTTCGGCGGGCGTCTGGCCGAGATCGGCGTCCGCGGTCAGCGCGGTGGGCGCTGGCACTTCGTCGATCCAGGCTTTGAGCAGCGTATGGGTTACCGCCAGGATCACCGGGCCGATGAACAGGCCCACGATGCCGAACGCGAAGAGTCCCCCCAATACGCCGACCAGTATCAGCAGCAACGATAGATTGACGCCGCGTTTGATGAGGAGCGGCCGCAGCAGGTTGTCCAGCATGGCCACCAGCACCGCCCACACCAGCAGGATCGCGGCGGCCAGCTTCATGTCGTTCTGGAACAACCAGACCACGCCGCCCAGCATGGGCAGGAAAGGCCCCAGCTGTGCCAGGCACAGCATCACCATCAATGCGGTCAGGATGCCGGCGGCCGGCACGCCCGCGATCCACAGGCCGATGCCGCCCAGGCCGGACTGCACCACGGCGGTCACTACGATGCCCAGCGCCACGGCGCGTATCGCCTGTCCGGCCAGCTTGACCGCTGCCAGGCCGCGCTGTCCGGCCAGCCGGTTGAAGAAGCGCCGCACGAAATCGACCGCAACTTCACCCTTGGTGTAGAGAATGCCTGCGACGACCACGGTGATCAGCATGTGCACCATGAAAGCGCCTACGATGGCGGCGTGTCCCAGCAGCCAGGCGACGGCGCTGGTCAGGTAGGGCTCCAGCCTGGCCAGCAGGCCGCCGGCGCCAGCGTCCGACAGGGTCTGCCATTCCTGGGCGATCTTGGGGCCCACCAGCGGAATGCCGTGCACCCAGTCGGGCGGCGCCAGTAGCGCATAGTCGGGCAGCCGCTTGACCGCGGCCATGATGGCGCCGCTATGGAGCGCCAGGGTTGAAATGACTTCATACAGCGGCAGCACGATGACGAACAGCAGGATGACCAGCATCGTCATCGTCGCGATCCAGCGCCGCCCGCCGCAATAGCGCTGTATCGCCTGCATGACAGGCCATGTGGCCACGACAATGGTGGTCGCCCAGACAAGGCCCGGCAGGAACGGGCGCAGGATATAGAGGCTGCCTGCCATCAAGCCGGCCAGGATCACGATGACCAGAATGATGCGGGCGAGATCGACCGTCTGGCGTGGAAGCGGATTCAAGCGCGGCTCCTGACAGGGCCGGCGGCCCTGAATCCCGACGCATCACCGTCAGCAGGCGCCTGCCTGCTGATACACGTGGATGCGTTTTTGACGAATTTATCCGATATTCCCGTGGACTTGTACAGAACCGCAGGAGGAAAATGGACCGTCGGGCAGATCTCGCGCCCGCGTCCGGCGCGCATCGTGCTGCCGGAAAGGATGATGACGGTTCATCGGACCCTCCGCGGATCGTATTTCCGGCAGGCTACTCCACGGAGGTTCTCCATGAGGATCCTGACCACCGCCGGCTTGTTGCTGGCGTTTCTGCTGGCTGGCTGTTCGGCGCCCAGTTCATCCGGCTCCAGCATGTCCATGAAGGCCGATCCGGCCAATTACCACGCTTCGAGTTTTGGCGAACAAAACAACGAGCCGTTCCAGGGCGTATATCCGGGTCATTAGGCCTGTGATCCCGCGCCAACCGCGCTCGCCGGCGCATTCTCCGGCCGGCGAACGCCCTGCCCTGGTCTTCAGGCGCCTTGCCCGGCTGGCGGGATAGGCGCAGGGGCGGCGGTTTCAAGCCGGGTTTGTGCCATCAGATGCCGGGTCAGTTCGCTCAATTGCTCGTCCTTCCTCTTCAATTGCGCCATGAATTCGGCCGACCGTAATTCTGCGGCGGCAAGCCTGGCCTCGAGCGCCTGTTCGCGTTCGCGGCTGGCTGCCTTTGCTGCATTGGCCGCCGCTTCGTCCGCCTGCAGGCGCATTTGCAGCGCCTGGACTTCAGTGCGCAACGCCTGCGCGCCCTGCTCTGCCTGCCGGCGCTGATCCTGTTCGAGCTCCAGCGCTTTGCTCGCCTGCGCCGTTTGCTGCTGGTGGACCGCCAGGGCTTCGTCCAGGCGCGCCTGCAAGCGCTTTACGGCGCTGCGTTCGCCGTCCAGTTCATTCAGCCAGCGACGTTCGTGGGCCGTATGGCGCGCCTCCAGTGCGTCCAACGCCTGGGCGTGCTGGGCGCGGACGTTGTCGGTCTCCGACAAAGCCGCCTGCGTGGCGCTGCGGGCATCTTCCAGCTGCAGTTGGACACGCTTGAGTTGGTCGTCGCGCTGGCGCAACTGCTGCTCGGCCGCTTGCAGGCGATCTTCGGCCGCCGCCAGCTGGGACGTCGCCACCCTGAGCGCTTCCTGCAAGTCTTGTTCGCGGAGCACGAGTTGGGCTTCGCGTTGCTGCAACTGCTCGGCGTCAGACGCGAGCTGCTCCCCTTCGCGCGCCAGCTCTTCCCAGCGTCCGCGATAAGCCTGCTCCTGTTGGGCCCGCGCTTCGGACAGAGCGGCTTCCCAGAAGTGAGCCGCTGCCTGCGCAATGGGATCGGGCACGGCCGCGGGCGCGGCAAATGCACCCGGATCCTTGATCCGCGTGCCCAATGAGCGGAACCAGGTTTCCAGATAGGGGCTGACGGTGTTGGGCGAGCCGCGGCCTATTTTCTGGCGCACCCGTTCGATGGTGGGCCGGGCGCCTTCCAGCAGCAGGGCGTCCGCGGCGCTCCAGACGTCAGTTTCGGTAATTCCCGTGGCCATGGGCTTGCTCCGTGCCGAATTCTGTATATGAAGGATAATTACCCACGATAATGGAACCTTATCGCTGGTAATCTGCTATATATGTTAGAGATCATACAGCATACATAATGAAAATTATAAATTTGGATTTTTCTCCCCTGCCCGACCATGACTGAGCTGAAACTGCAGGCGCCCCTCCCTGCGCTGGACCCACAGACCCTGGACGGCCAGGCCGAGACCGCGGCGCGCGCATTGCTGCGCGAAGGCAGTTCCGCCAACACCGTAGCCAGCTATCGCGCGGCGATTCGCTATTGGAGTGCCTGGTTCCAGCTGCGGTACGCGCGCCCTTTTGCCCTGCCCTTGCCGGAAACGGTGGTGATCCAGTTCGTGGTCGACCACGCCCAACGCTGGACCGAACAAGGCCTGAAATGGGAATTGCCGCTGGCGCTGGACCAGGAGTTGGTGCGCCTGAAGGCCAAGAGCCGATTGGGCGCGCCCAGCCTCAACACGCTGTTGCAGCGCATTTCCGTCTTATCCAAGGCGCACGAGCTGCACGGACACCCCAACCCCTGTCGCGGGGCCGCGGTGCGTGAATTGCTATCCAGAACCCGCCGGGCCTATGCGCGCCGAGGCGTGGCGCCCGCCAAGAAAGTGGCGCTGACGCGCGAACCGCTGGAGGCCATGCTCGCGACCTGCGACGATTCCCTGCGCGGCTTGCGCGACCGCGCTCTGCTGCTGTTTGCCTGGGCCAGCGGCGGACGCCGGCGCTCGGAAGTCGTGCGCGCGTCCGTGGAAAACACCAGGCGCACAGCCGATGGCTTTCTGTTTGCCCTGGCCCATTCCAAAACGAATCAGTCGGCCACGGTCCGTGCCAACGACCAAAAACCCATCGTGGGCGTCGCTGCCGAAGCGCTCGATGCCTGGCTGCGCGCCAGCGGCATCACGCAAGGTCCCCTGTTCCGCCGCGTGCGTCGCGGCGGCGTGCTCGGCGAACCCTTGGCTGCGGCCGCGGTGCGCGACATCGTGCAGGAACGCTGCAAGCTGGCGGGCCTGGAAGGCGAGTTTTCGGCCCACAGCCTGCGCTCGGGTTTCGTCACGGAAGCGGGACGGCAGAACGTCCCGCTGGGCGACACCATGGCCATGACGGGCCACGCCAGCGTGGCCACCGTGATGGGGTACTTCCGGGCCGGGGCGGCGGCCGAATCGCCTGCGGCGCGCCTGCTGGACGACCCAGACAGCCCGCGCGGGTAAAATCCCGCGCACTCGCCGCAACCGAATCCTGCCCGACACGATCCTCATGCGAATCAACCTCCGCGGGCTGGTGCTTGCGCTTACCGTGTTCAGTGCCCTGGCCGCCACCGCCAACGCCCTATATGCCAGCTATCGGGTGCAGCGCGAACAGCTCATTGCCAATACGCTAGAGTCCAATCGGGTCTACGCGGCCAAGCTGGCCGAAAGCGCCGACTCTTTTCTGGATTCCGCCCTGCAGCAATTGGAATACAGCGCGCGCCACGTGGCCGGACGCTTCGATGCGCCGGAATTGCTGAACACGGAAGTGTCGCGCCTGCGGGAGCAGACCGCCAGTTTCAATTCGGTCGCCATCGTCCGCGCCGACGGCATCATCGTGGCGGCCAGCCAAGGCATACGCAGCTACCAGGGAACCCGGGTCGACAATGCCGGCAGCCGCGTGGCGCTGCAGACACGCAAGCCGCTGATCAGCAAGCCGTATGTGTCCATCGCCGGCAATCTGCTGATCAATGTGTCGTATCCGATCCATTCAGACAGTGGCGCCTACCTGGGCTACGTGTCCGGCACGATCTACCTGCGCAATGACGGCGCCCTGCATACGCTGCTGGGCAGGCACCCGTACCAGGACGGTTCCTATCTTTATGTGGTGGATGGCGATGGCCGGCTGATCTACCACGCGGATAACGATCGCGTGGGCGAAGACGTCAGCAGCAACCCCGTGGTGGGGGCGGTGACGCGCGGCGAGCACGGCGCGCAACGTCTGATCAATACGCGCGGTGTGGACATGCTGGCCGGTTACGCGCCCGTGCCGCGCAGCGGCTGGGGGGTAGTGGCGCAGCGTCCGGCACAGGCCACGCTGGAGCCGCTGCACGACCTCACCTGGGCCTTGGTGCGGTACGCGGCGCCCTTCGCCATGGTCTTCCTTCTGGCGATCTGGTGGTGCGCGCGCAAGATCTCGCAGCCGCTATCGCAGCTGGCGACCAACGTCGAACACCATGATATGGCCGTGGCCATGCAGCGGGTGCGCTCGGTCAAGGCCTGGTACTTCGAGGCGCAGCGTTTGAAGCGCGCAGTGATACGGAGCTACACGAATCTGCAGGACAAGATCGGCAAGCTCAACCAGGCCAGCATTACCGACCCTTTGACCGGGTTGCGCAACCGCCGCGGCACGCGGCAGGCCGTGGATACGCTGCAGGCGGCGGACACGCCCTTTGCGGTGGTCGCGCTGGACATCGACCACTTCAAGCGCGTGAACGACACCTACGGGCATACGGCCGGCGACGAAGTGATTCAGGGCATGGCGCAGTTGATGCGGGACTGTTCGCGCCCGACAGATGTTCTTTGCCGCAATGGCGGCGAGGAATTCTTGATCCTGCTGCCCGGCGCGGGCGCGAAAGAGGCGGCTGGCATGGCCGAGCGCCTGCGCCGCAAGACAGAAGCGCGCCGCTTGAGCGGCGCGCTTGAGATCACCGTGTCGGCCGGCGTGGCGCAATGGCCCGCGGGCGGCGCGGACGTGGAAAAGGTCTTTCAGGCCGCGGATGCCGCCCTGTACGCCGCCAAGCAGCAAGGGCGAAATCGGGTGGTGATACACGCGGCCTAGCGCGTCCGGCTCCGCCACACGTATTCAAGCGTGGCGGGGCGCCGTGTCAGGCGTCCTTGTCCTCGGCCGAATCGGTGTCCGCGGGAGCGGACTTGATGTCCGCTTCTTTATTGGTCTCGGGCGCCTTCCAGTCCAGGGGCGGGATCTCGAAGTGCCACTTCTTGCCAACGAGTTGATGGGACATGAACGTTCTCCTGTTCAGGGCGCATGGCTTTCCCCGCGCAAAGCGCCATGCATGGGATTCGTGCGTGCCATGGATGCTGTTCCAATGGGTGCCATCGGGGCGCGGGGGCATGCGCGCAGGCAACGCAAACGAAAATGGCGGCCGCAGCCGCCAGCGACTTCAACTACCAGACCTTCAGTAATTTCAGCACTTGTTTTATTGTAATTTTGCTGAAAGTTGTCGTATTTTAGCACTAAATTGGCTGAAAAAGCAAGAGACTGGTACGCTCCCGCGTCCCGCACGCATGGCGTTCCGGCGAGGCGGCGAAGATGACGCAAATCCCCCCGTAGGATGACGCGATCGCCACTCCCCTGTCGCAGGCGCCATCAATACACTGGTTGCACGGCTTCCCAAGGAGACAGATCGTGACCCAGCCTCTCATCGAAGGCGGCTGCGATTGCGGCGCCGTCCGCTATCGCCTGGCCGGTCCCCCCATGTTCGTGCATTGCTGCCATTGCACCGTATGCCAGCGGCATTCGGGCACCGCCTTTGCCATGAATGCGGTTATCGAATCCGACCGCGTGCGCCGCCTGCAAGGTGAGTTGCGACGGCATCCCGCCGATAAGACCGCCAATGACGGCGAGACCGTCGTTGTCGTGCGTTGCGCGGCCTGCTCCGGTCTGCTGTGGAGCCATCATCCAGGCTATGGCGAAACGGTGGCGCTGATATACGCCGGCACCTTGGACCGCGCCGCCGACTTTCCCCCTGGCGCTCACTGTTTCCTGCGTTCCAAGCATCCATGGATCGGCATCCCGGACGACGTGCCGGCGGCCGACGAGTTCTACGACATGGACGCCTGCTGGCCAGAATCTTCCAAGCGGCGGCTTGACGCCGCGCTGGCCGGTAGCGAGCGCAAGCCCTGGGTTCCCAAAGGGATGAAGCCTTAGGGATTTCCCCCGTTTTGGCCCAAAAAGAGCCTGTTTTACGCATTGCCCGTCCTCCTGAAAGGTGAACGGAAGTTTGGATTTTTAGACTTCCGCGTTCATCCAAAAGTCAGCTTTTGTTCAGAACGTAGTCAGACAAAAGCACAACAACGGGAGGACTACAGATGCAATCCAAACGCAGCGCCGCGCGGCGCGAGGCTTGGGCCGCGGGCACGATGATCGTGCTGGGCCTGGGCGCCATCGCGCAGGCATCCACCTACAACATCGGCAGCCTCGCGCGCATGGGGCCGGGAATGTTTCCCGCCATCCTTGGCGTGCTGCTGGTCTTGCTGGGCTTGATGATTGCCCGCATGGCCGTCGCGCCCGCAGCCGCGGAGGAAGACGCCGAAGACGAACCGCCGCCCGACTGGCGCGGCTGGGGCTGCATTATCGGCGGCTTGATGACCTTCATCCTGGTGGGCAAGTACGGCGGCCTGGTGCCCGCGACTTTTGCCTTGGTGTTCATTTCCGCAATGGGCGACCGCCAACACACCCCGCGCAGCGCGGCGCTGCTGGCCGCGGGCGTGACCGTGCTGGGCGTGGCCGTTTTCTCCTGGGCGCTGCAGTTGCAGTTTCCGCTGTTCCGCTGGGGCTGATCGATGGAAATCCTCAATAACCTGATGCACGGGTTCTCCGTCGCCTTCGCGCTGGACAATCTGATGTGGGCCGCGTTCGGCGTGTTCATGGGCAACCTGATCGGCGTGCTGCCGGGCATGGGCGTGCTGGCCGCGATCTCGATCCTGCTGCCGTTGACCTACACCATGACGCCGACGGCGGCGCTGGTGATGCTGTCGGGCATTTACTATGGCTCGCAATACGGTGGCGGCATTACCTCCATCATGCTGAACTTGCCCGGCACCGCCTCGCATGCCGTGGCCTGCCTGGATGGCAATCCGCTGGCGCGCAACGGCAAGGCGGGGTCGGCGCTGTTCATGTTGATGTTCTCTTCATTTTGCGGCGCGTCCATAGGCATCCTGGCGATGATCCTGTTCTCGCCCATGCTGGTGGACGTTGCCTTCAAGTTCGGCCCCGCAGAGTACTTCTCCATGATGATGCTGGGTCTGCTGGCGGGCGCGACTCTCGCCAAGGGATCGGCGATCAAGGGCGTGGCGATGGTGGTTGTGGGCCTGTTGCTGGGTGTGGTCGGCACCGACGTCAACACCGGCACGATGCGCTTTCACTTCGGCATTCTGGAGCTCTCCGACGGCCTGCAGATCGTGGCGCTGGCCATGGGCCTGTTCGGCGTGGCGGACTTCCTGAAGAACATCAACCGCATTGGCGGCGATGCCAAGGTGACCACGGCAAAGATCAGCATGAAGTCGATGCGGCCCGAAGCCGGGGACATCAGGCAATCGCGCGGCGCGCTCGTACGCGGTACGGCCATCGGCGCGGCGTTCGGCATTCTTCCGGGCACGGGTCCCACCATTGCCTCATTCATTTCGTATGCCACGGAAAAGAAAGTGGCGCGTGAACCGCGCCGTTTCGGCCGAGGCGCCATCGAAGGCATTGCAGGGCCGGAAGCCGCTACCAGCGCATCGACCCAGACCAGCTTCATCCCCACCATGAGCCTGGGCATCCCCGGCGACCCGGTGATGGCGCTGATGCTGGGCGCGCTGATCATCCACGGCATCCAGCCGGGACCGCAGATGATGGTCGAGCACGCTGACATGTTCTGGGGGCTGATCGCCAGCTTCTGGGTGGGCAATGTGCTGCTATTGCTCTTGAACCTGCCGCTGATCGGCATGTGGGTGCGGCTGCTGACCGTGCCGTTCCGGTACCTGTTCCCCGCGGCGCTGTTTTTTGTCTGCGTGGGCGTCTACAGCACCAACAACAATCTTTTCGATGTGGCGATGGTGACCTTGTTCGGCGCGGCGGGCTATGCCCTTATCCGCATGCGCTTCGAACCTGCGCCGCTGTTGCTGGGTTTTGTGCTGGGACCCATGGTGGAAGAGAACTTCCGCCGCGCCCTGCTGCTGTCGCGCGGCGACCTGGCGATCTTCGTGTCGCGTCCCATCAGCCTGGGATTCGTGGTGGCATGCGTGGCGTTGATCGCCTTGCTGGTGGTTTCGGCCATGCGCCAGCGCAAGGGCCGCGAGGCCTTGAAGCAGGCAGAGTCGTCCGCGTAACGATGAGATGCGCGTAGCAACGGCCGACCATGCGAGGCCGGCCGTTTGCACGCGCTAAGCGTCAGGCGCGGTCAGAGGGCCCGCCGTGTGCCCATCAATGTGACCGAGCGTGCGAGCGGGATCAAGGCGGTCGCGCACGCGCTGTTTCAGTTCCTTGGCGGATGGAAAGCCGCCATCGCTCTTGCGGTCCCAGATCAGGTCGCCGTTGTAGGTGACCTGGAAAATTCCGCCGGTGCCGGGCTGCAGCACAACCTCGCCCAGATCCGTGGAGAACGTCGACAGGAGTTCCTGGGCCATCCAGCCTGCGCGCAGCAGCCACTGGCACTGCGTGCAGTAATGGATGACGATGCGGGGGCGGAGGGCGGGAGCGTTCATAGGTAGAAGATTCTACGCCGGTTCATGGATAATATCGGGTTTTCCCGGGTCTGCAATGGACCCCGAGCCTGCCATGAAGTCTGCATTATCCCCTCGCGGCCAACGCTGGCTGATCGGCCTCCTCATGGGGCTGGTCACGTTGACGCCCATGGGCATCGATATCTACCTGCCCTCTCTGCCCGCCATGGCGCTGGACTACGGCCAGCCCGTTACGGCGCTGCAAGCCAGCATCACCTTGTTCATCTTCGCCGTGGGCGTGGGCCAGATGCTGATCGGTCCGCTGGCGGACCGCTACGGCCGGCGACCCGTGGCGCTGGGCGGCGCGCTGGCCTATCTGCTGGGGTCGGCGCTGGGCGCGTCGGCCGGCTCGCTCGAGCTGTTCTACGCCGCGCGCGTCATCCAGGGCCTGGGCGCTTGCTCGGCTTCCCTGGTGGCTTTTGCCGCCGTACGGGATTGTTTCAGTCCTGCGGTCGGCGCCCGGGTGTATAGCTACCTGAACGGCGCGCTGTGTACCGTGCCCGCCCTGGCGCCCATGGTGGGCGGCGCGCTTGCTGTCTATGCAGGCTGGCGCAGCACGTTTGTTTTCATGGTGCTGTTCGCCTTGGTGCTGGCGGGCCTGCTGGCGGTCCGCTTCGAGGAAACGCGGGCTGCGCCCGCGAAAGCCCAGGGCGCGCTTTATAGCCTGCGCCGTTATGCGCCTATCGTGGCCAGCGGCCGCTTCCTTTACTTTGCCGCGTTCGGCATGGCGGGCATGGCCATGATCCTGGTGTTCGTTTCCGCCGCACCCGTGGTGCTGGTGCAGCAACTGGGCTATTCGGAACTGGGCTTCTCCGCCTGGTTCGGGGGGAATGCGGCGATCAACATTGGCGCCTTCTTCCTGGCCCCCGCCTTTATTTCGCGCTATGGGCGCCACACCATGGTGCGCGTGGGCATGGCCGCCCTGCTCGCGGCGGCCGCCATGCATATGGCCGCGTGGTTGTGGCTGCCCTTGTCGGCCTGGGCCTTCATGTTGCCGGTGGCGGTTCTGACCGTGGGCTTTTCGCTGGCGCTGGGTTCGGGGCTGAGCTTGGCGCTGGAGCCATTCGCTGAACGCGCGGGCACCGCGGCCGCGGTGTATGGGCTGTTTCAGATGAGCGGGTCGGCGGTTATCGCCACTCTGCTTCTTGACAGCGGCATGCCGCCGCAGACGGCCATGGCTTTGATCGGCGTCGCCATCGTCGGGCCCCTGCTCTGCCTGTCTCCAGGTATGGCGCGGAGGATCGCGGCGGGCTGATGCCCTCTCCCCGTCCGGGGGTTTCTCCCTCTACTATCCAGGAATAGCCCATCCTGGAGAAGACATGACTATCGAAGACGCCGCGCAAGCCCCCATCCTGGTACGCCAAGCCGAAGGCGGCGTCGTAACGTTGCGGCTGAACCGGCCGGGCCAGTTCAACGCGCTGTCCGAAGGCTTGCTGGCTGCCTTGCAAACCGAGGTAGACGCCTTGTCGCGCGAGGCCGGCCTGCGCTGCGTGGTATTGGAATCCAGCGGCCGCGCGTTCTGCGCCGGCCACGATCTGCGCGAGATGCGCAGCCAGCCCGCCCTGGATTACTACCGCGAACTATTCAGGAAGTGCAGCGCGGTGATGCAGGGCCTGCAGGCCCTGCCGGTGCCGGTGATCGCCAAGGTGCATGGCATCGCCACCGCCGCGGGTTGCCAGTTGGTGGCAAGCTGCGACCTGGCCGTGGCAGCCGATACGGCGAAGTTCGCGGTATCCGGCATCAACGTCGGCTTGTTCTGCTCGACGCCCGCGGTGGCGCTGAGCCGCAATGTGTCCGCCAAGCGCGCCTTCGAGATGCTGGTGACTGCGCGCTTTATCGATGCCGAGCAGGCCCGCGACTGGGGCCTGATCAACGATGCCGTGCCCGAGACGCAACTGGACCAACGCGTGCGCGCCCTGGTGGACGACATCCTGGCCAAGAGTCCCACGGCCATCCGCTACGGCAAGCGCATGTTCTACAAGCAGCGGCAGATGGCGCTGGCGGACGCCTACGATTATGCGGGGGACGTGATGGCGCGCAACATGATGGAGGCGGACGCCTGTGAAGGCATAGACGCCTTCCTGCAAAAGCGCCAGCCGCGCTGGCAGTCCTAGCGCCCTGCCCGCGGGGCGCTCCGGACGCGCAGTGCCGTCATGCCAGCGCCCAGCCGCCAGCCGCGGCCAGCAGCACCACCCAGACGGGGGACCAGCGCGCATAGACCAGCAGGCCGAACAGCAGCAAGGCCAGGCCGAAGTCCGCGCGGTCGCGAATGGCGCTGGTCCAGACCGGATCGTACAGGGCCGACAGCAGAATCCCCACCACGCAGGCGTTCACGCCCGCGATCAGATTGCGCACCCCCGGCCGTCGCCGCAGGCTCTCCCAGAACGGCAGCGCCGCGGCCACGAGCAAGGCGCCTGGCAGGAAGATCGCGACCAGTAATGCGAGCCCGCCGGCCCAGCCCGACAAGGGGCCGGGTGACATGGCGCCCAGGAAAGCGGCAAAGGCGAACAGCGGCCCGGGCATGGCCTGCGCCGCGCCATATCCCGCGAGGAAATCGGTGTTGGAGACCATGCCGTTCGCCACCGTAGCGGATTCCAGCAGAGGCAGCACCACATGGCCGCCGCCGAACACCAGCGCGCCTGCGCGGTAGAAACCGGAGAGCTGCTGTGCCAGCGGCATGCCGCTAAGCGCGGCCCACACCGGCAAGGCCGTCAGCAGCAGCACGAACAGCGCAAGTGCGGTGTACCCGGCGCGGCGCGAGATCTTCAAGGGCTGGACCGCCAACGCGGGGCGCGGCGGCACTTGCAGCGCGGCCAGGCCGGCAATCGCGCCCAGCAGGATCGCGCTCAGTTGCCCCAGCGTCGTTGGCATCAGGATGGTGATGAGCGCCGCCGCCACGGCCAGTCCGGCCCGCTCGCGGTCTGGACAAAGCGAGCGGCCCATGCCCCAGACCGCTTGCGCGATGATGGCGACCGCCGCAATCTTGAGCCCATGGATGGCGCCCGAGGCGGAAAGCCAGCCGAACTGCGCCAGCCCCAACGCAAAGAGAATCAGCGCGATGGCGGTGGGCAGCGTAAACGCCACCCAGGCAGCCAGCATGCCGGCCCAGCCGGCGCGCTTCAGGCCGATGGCCATGCCGACTTGGCTGCTGGCCGGACCCGGCAGGAACTGGCATAGCGCCACCAGGTCGGAATACGCATAGTCGTCCAGCCAGCGCCGCCGTTCGACGAATTCGCTGCGGAAGTACGCCAGATGCGCGACCGGTCCGCCGAAGGAGGTCAGCCCCAGGCGCAGGAACACCAGAAAGACTTCCAGACAGGAGCCCTGGCCAGCCTCCTCGCGCGCGGAAGTGGCGGGCTTGCTGGCGACATGTTCGTCTTGGGGTGAAGGCAGCGGCGGCATGGGATTCGGGTTCATCGACAGGCGGGGCATGAGGATACAGCCCTCGCCTCATGCTTATAGCCGGGCGGCGGAGCGGATTCAACCGCCTGAACGGGCCGGGCCATATGGCCGGTTTACCTCGCCAACGCGGCGCGCTTCAAACAACTTTACAAATACCGTACAAATATCGGTGGATTGGCCGGCCGCGCACCCCTAGGATCGCGAGTCCTCATCCCGCTTCGTCCCCCATGTTCAAGTTCGCGATCCGCATCTTCGTCGTCGCCGCCATCGGCTATGTCGCGGGGTCGCAGTTGGTGGAGCGCGGCCTGCTGTATCTGCTGGACGAGGTTAGCGCCGACTTGTCGTACCAGGCCGTCCGGGGGCAGATGCATGTACTGCGCAAGGAACTCGACGCCATTGCGCCCGCAGCTCGCGCCGACCGCCTGCGCGACGATATACAACCGCTCTACGGCCTGGGCCTGGGCCTGGTCGACGACGACAAGGTCACGCCCAGCGAAGCGGAGCGGCAGCAACTTGCCACGCTCGGCTTCATCATGCGCGACGATTACAACGTCTACCTCGCCCCATTGGCCGGCTCGCCCAGACAGTGGCTGGAAGTCCGCCTGCCGCGCGCTCCGGGGATCGAAAGATGGGTCACCGTCGGCGTCTGGACGGCGCTGAGCCTGATCGTCGGCATCATCCTGCTGCTGCTCTGGGCCCTGCCCTTGTGGCGCGACCTGGACCGGCTGCGCAACGCCACGCTGCGTATGGGCCAGGGTGAGCTTGGCGTTCGCGTGCGGCTGTCGCGCCTGGCCGGCATGCGGCACGTCGGCGAAAGTTTCAACCAGATGGCAGAGCGGATTTCGGCGCTGATCGAAAACCAGCGCAGCCTGACCAACGCCGTGTCGCACGAATTGCGCACGCCGCTTGCGCGGCTGTCATTCGAAGTCGCCCTGCTGGGCCAGGACGCGCAACTGCCCCGGCGGCACCATATCCTGCGCGATATGCAGGCCGACATCAACGAACTGGAGACGTTGGTGGCCGAATTGCTCGTCTATGCCCGGCTGGAGCGTCCCACCGACGAGACCGTGAAGCTCGAGACCGTGGACACCAGCGATTGGCTGGGCGAGGCGTTGGCCCAGGTGGCGCACCAGGCGGAGGCGCGCGCCGTCCGGTGTCATGTGCGCCCCGAGTATCCGCCGCGCGTGCGGCTGCATCCGCGGTACATGAGCCGCGCTTTGCTCAACCTGGTGCAGAACGCGGTGCGCTATGCCAGTCGCCACGTGGAGGTAGAGCTCAGGCGCTGCCAGTCGGGCGGCTTTGAACTCATCGTCGACGATGATGGCGGCGGTATCCCGCCGGCTGACCGGGCGCGGGTGTTCGAGCCGTTCATCCGCCTGGATGAAAGCCGCGATCGGGGCACAGGCGGCGCCGGATTGGGCCTGGCCATCGTCTGGCGCGTGGCGGCCAGCCACGGCGGCAGTATCGACATCCACGACAGCCCCTTGGGCGGCGCCCGTTTCGTGCTGCGCTGGCCTGCCTGAGCGGCCGGGCGCGCGCGCACCGCAGGCGCCGCGCATGGCCCAGGTGAAAACTCCATTTATGGCACTTCTGGCCTGGACCAACCTGGCGCATCCTGGCGGTACGAGATTCCCTTTTGCAACCCGTACCGAAAAGGCAGGAACATGACACAGCGGTTGAACTATTTCCAGGTGTCCGAGGAACAGTCCAGGAAGTATCTGGAATTCAGCATGTCGCTCAAGAAGACCCCCATCGTTCAGGAGGTGGGCCAGCTCGTGGATATCCGGGCGTCGCAGATCAATGGCTGCGGCTTCTGCCTGGACATGCACGTCAAGCAAGCCAGGATTGCAGGCGAGCGCGAATTGCGCCTGCATCATGTCGCCATCTGGCGCGAATCCACCTTGTTTTCGCCACGCGAGCGCGCGGCGCTGGCATGGACGGAAGCCGTCACGACCTTGTCCGCGCAAGGCGTGCCCGATGCCGTCTACGAAGAGGTGCGCGCCCAGCTATCCGAGAAGGAAATCTCGGACCTGACGCTATTGGTGGTCGGCATTAACGGCTGGAACCGCCTGAACGTGGCCTTGCGCACGGTGCCGGGGTCGGCCGATGCAGCCTATGGCCTGGACAAGGCCGGGCTGCACTAGGACTGCATCAGTTTCAGTATCCGCAGGCCCAGTTCATGGGCCTGCGCCTGCGTGGCGATATTGGTGAAGCTGAGCAGCAGGGCCGGCTGCTGCTGCGGCACGGCGTACCAGCGCGACAGCGCTCCCGCATACATGCCCTGCTCTTCCATGCGGTGCGCCAGCGCCACGTCGCTCTGGCCATCCTGCAGGCGCGCCACCAGATGCATGCCGCCCGGCTGCGGTTCGATCCGCAAGCGCTGCCCCAGCGCCGCGTTCAGGCCGGCCGCGGTCGCCGCGCGCCGTTCGGCATAGAGCCTGCGCATGCGCTGGATGTGGCGGCCGAAATGCCCTTCGGCCATGAAGGCCGCGAGTATCGCCTGGGTCAGGCCCGGCGCCGCGCCCGCCTGTAGCCGCGCGGATTGCGCAAACCGGGTAGCCTGCGCTTGAGGCACGACCAGATAGGCCAATCGCAAGCCGGGAAACAACACCTTGCTGAACGTGCCCGCATACAGCACCCGCCCTTGCGTATCCAGGCTCTTGAGAGCCGGCAGCGGACGTCCGACGTAGCGGTATTCGCCATCGTAATCGTCCTCGACGATCCAGGCGCCCTGGCGTTCGGCCCAATCCAGCAGCGCCTGCCTGCGGGGCAAGGACAGCGACATGCTCAAGGGGCTTTGATGAGCCGGGGTCACGATGGCGCCGCGCGCCCGCCCCGCCCGCGCCGTCCCGGCGCTGACCTGGATACCGTCCTGGTCCACCGGCACGGGCACCGGTTCCAGTCGCGCCTGCTCCAGCAGTGCGCGCGTGGGCGGGTAGCCGGGATCTTCCATCCAGACCTGGTCGCCTGGCTGGAACAGCGTCTGCAGGATGAGGCGCATCGTGCCGTTATAGCCGGAGGTGATGAACACTTGCGAAGGCTGGCAGTGGATGCCGCGCGCGACTTGTAAATAGGCTGCCGTGGCAATGCGCAGGGCGTCGAGGCCGCCGCTTGCGGGATAGGCGAGATCGGCGGATTGCAGGCTGCGCAGTTGCCGGGCCCCCAGACGGGCCCATAGTTTGCGCGGGAATGCATCCAGCGCCGGCAGGCCCATTTGGAAGGGGCGCACGCCGGGATACTCCCGCCAGCCTGGGCCGTCGCTGGACTCGTCGGACGCAATGGCAGGCGCAGGTGGCGGCGCGTGCTGCGGTTGCACGTCGGGAGCGACCACTGTGCCGGCCTGGCCGCGCGCCTGGATGTAGCCCTCGGATGCCAGCAGTGAGTAGGCCACTTCCACTGTGCCGCGCGCCACGCCCAGCTCCTTGGCGAGCGCCCGTGCCGAGGGAATGCGGTCGCCCGGCTTAAGCGTGCCGTGGGCGATGGCGCCGCGGAATCGGTCATAGACCTGACGATACAGAGGACCGGCGCCGCCGGCGGCAAGCGCTTGCGCATCCTGGGTCGGAGGGCTGATCATGGCATAGTCCAAAGTTCATTTTATGGCCCTTCTAATTATGGCATGCGCCTCCTAACATGACTGCACGCCCGTTCTGACACCCTTGTGCATTCATGACAGAAGCCACCTTGCGCCATCTCGAAACCCCGCAGGAATTGCGGGCATGCCTGCCCCTCATGCGTGAGCTCAGGCCACACCTGGACGAATCCGACGATTTCATCGAGCGCTTCGCGCGCATGCGCGGTCAAGGCTATCGCCTGTTGGCGGCCATGGACGCCGGCCAAGCCGTCGCGCTCGCCGGCTATCGCTTGCAGGAAAACCTGGTCTACGGCCGTTTTCTGTATGTGGACGATCTGGTCGTGGCGAATGGCCGCCGCGGCGAGCGCTGGGGCGCCAGCCTATTGCAGGCGCTGGACGCCACCGCGCGCGACAGCGGTTGTGCCCGCCTGGTGCTAGACACCGGTCTGGCCAACGCCCTGGCCCAGCGCTTCTACTTCCGCGCCGGTCTCCTGACCAGCGCCATCCGTTTCAGCAAATCCGTGGAAAACATCGCCTCATGAACATCCTGCGCATCATCTGCAGCCCGCGTGGCCGCGCTTCCGAAAGCTATCGACTGTCGCAAGCCATCGTCGAGCAACTGGTAGCCAGCGCGCCCGCCACGCCGGCCTTGCTGGACGTCGACGCCACCACCCTGCCGCTCGTCGACACCGATTACGCCGCCGCGCTGAGCGCGCGCCAGGATCCCACGGACGGCAGCCAGGATCGCGGCGCGTTGCGCCGTTCGACCGAACTGATCCAATCATTGCAGGACGCCACGCATCTCGTCATCGCGACCCCGATGCACAATTTCACGGTGCCTGCGTCGCTTAAGACCTGGATCGACCACGTGGTGCGGGTACGCAGCACATTCCAGATCACCGCCCGCGGCAAGGAAGGCAGCCTGGAGGACCGCCCGGTGTACGTGGCGATCTCCTCGGGAGGCGCATTCGGCGGCGGCGCGCACAACCAGCCGGATTTCCTGACGCCCTATCTCAGGCACGTGCTGGGCACGATAGGCTTGAAGAACGTGACGTTCTTTTCGGTGCAAGGCACGGCGCGCGGACAGGCCGCGCTGGACGAAGCGCGCGCGCGGGTGCAGGCCGAGATCGCCTTGCATCCCTTTGCGGCCGGCATGCGCCCGGAATTCCAGGCCGCATGACTGCGCCCGGGCCTGAGCGGCGCTTGGTGCAGCCGCATCATGGCGCGCGCACCAAACCGCCTCGTGCTTAAGGATAGCGCCGTCGCGCCATGCGGCTTCCCCAGAAAGTCCTAGTCAATCGGGCTGCGTTGACACTTCAAAATTGCCCGCACTACGCTCTTTGCAGAACCCCATAGCCTGAGCAGACTAAGTCGTATTTCCTCATGCGGGCATGGAGGCAGGAGGCGTGCGATGACACTGACCAGACCCGGTATGCTGTTTGCGGCCGCGATAGCGCTGTTTGCCCTGGCCGCGCCGCGCGCCGACGCGGCTTGCAGCGACAAGAAGATAGTGGCGATGGCCAACGACGGCCGCACGGTCAATGCGATCGCCAAGGCCTGCAGCATGCCGGCGGCCAAAGTCCGAGGCGTGATCGAGCGCGCCGACGCAGAAGATGAGGCGCCGCCGCCCGTCGCCAAGGTCGAGCGCACCGCCCCGTCTGAACCGGTCAGCAAGCTGTTGCCGTCCGGCGCGGGCTTGGCCCGCTGCGACTGCCAGGGCATGGTGCCCTATGGCGAACGGGTGCCCGAACTGCGTTGCCAGAGCGGCATGTCGATGGCCACGCCCTGTGCGGGATACTGCTCGCCGCAAGGCGTTGCGCCCTGGCGGAGGATATGCAGTTAAGGCCTACTGCCTGCCGGGCATGAACCAGCGGTAATAGGCGTTGTCGCCGTCGTCGCGGGCCAGTTTGTTCATTTCCCTGCCCCAGGTTTCGCGGTCGCCCACGTACGCTGCCAGCGACGCCCGATAGAAGGTGTCCAGCCTGGCGCGCTCCAGCTGCATCTCGGCGCGCAGTCCATCGGATGCACCCTGTAGCGGCGGTTCGCTGCGCAGGGCCAGCAACGTGGGCAAGACGCGCACCACTTCGCGCGGGCGCACCCAGGTCGCATATTCGATGCCGGGGCGGTCGTCGGTGACGGCCTGCGCGTCGCCGGCAAAACGCGCAAGTCCGTCGCGATCCGTGACCCAGGTGGACAACAAGGCCGCTGCCGACGGCACGCCGACCGCCTTGAGCGCGGCGGCGGTATCGGGCTGGCTGTAGCGCGCCTGGATACGAGCCGCGTCCAGTGTCAAGGGCTGCATCGAGCCCAGCAGCAGCATTTCATGCAGCTCGCTCGTCCAGAGCTGGGCATGGGGGAACACTTCGATAAAGCTGGCGACCAGCGCGCGGGTGTCCTCTTCATTTTGCGTGGGCAGCGGCAGCCACTGCGCCACGATGCCCTGCGGCGCCAGGCGGTTTGCGGCCAGTTGGTAGAAATCCCGCGAATAGAGATTGACCACGCCAGCGGCGGAAGGCGGCGGCGGCTCCAGCGTAATCAAGTCCCAGCGTTCGGCGCTGGCCTGGAGTTCGCGCCGACCATCGCGCAGACGCTTGTCCAGGCCGGGATCCGTTGCGGCCTGGAAAGTCCCCTGGAAGTGCGGGGCGGCACGCAGCACGGCGGGCAAGAGCTCGGCCACGGCGCGCTTTTCCAGCCCGCGATACTGCGACAAGGCGCCGGCGGTGATGCCGGTGCCATAGCCCACCACCAGGGCGGACTTCGGTTCGGCGTTGTGGACGATCAGCGGCAGCAACGCCTGCAGCCGCATGTAGCGCAGCGATGGCATGGCATCACCCGAATTCGACACGCCCTGGATATACAGTCGATGGAAGCGATTGCCATTGCCGGCGCGCTCCACCACGGCGACGGTGCCGCCATGGCTTTCCTCGTAGAAAACCAGGCCGGCGCCGCTGGCGCCCGGCAAGAGCCGCGCAAACTGGTCCATCGGCAGCATGGCCACCACGGCAAGCGTGCCCAGGCCCACGACGCCGGTCGCCCAACCCGTGGTGGCGCGGCCGCCGGCCCGACCGCGCCAAGCCGCTATGGCGCCAACCGCCGCGGCGATAGCGGCGAGCACACCAAGCGTGCGCACCAGCCCCAGGGCGGGCAGCAGCAGGAAGCCGGTCAGCAAGGTGCCCGCGATGCCGCCCAGTGTGTTGCACGCCAGTACGACGCCAGCTTCCCTGCCCACCCGTTGATCGCCCACGGCGATGCGCAGCACCGCCGGAAAGGCGGCGCCCAGGAGCAGCGTTGGCGCGAGCACCAGGCTGGCCGCCGCTACCGCAAAGCGCGCGCACATGCCGGCAAAACCGCTTCCTGTCCATTGATAGACAGCCGCTTCCGCATAGGTCTGGGCCAATACCAGCCATTTGCCGAGCAAGGCAACTTCCAGTACGGCGACCAGGCCCGCGCCGGCGATCAGGAAGCCGAACACCGGCCAGGGGTTACGCACGCGATGGGCCCAGCGCGCATACAGCGCCGCGCCTATCGCCAGGCCCGCCAAGTACGTGGCCAGCACGATGGCAAAGGCAAACGCGCGCGTACTCATGAAGGGCACGATCATTTGCGACCAGAGCACCTCATAGCCCAGCGCGACGGCGCCGGCCACGGCATATAGCGCCACGGCCAGGCGCGCTTGCGCCGGCAAGGGAGCGGCCGCAAGCTGAGCGTCCTGGGCGGGCGTTGTGCCGCTACCGGCGCTTCGGTCCAGCAACCAGGCCCCGGCAGCCGCCAGTAGATTCAGCGCGGCAGCGGCCAGCGCCGCGCCCTGCACGCCGAATCTGGGAATCAAGAAGAAAGCGGGCAGCAATGCGCCCAGGATTGCGCCGCAGGTATTCGCGGCGTACAAGGCTCCGCCGCGGCGGCTGACGTCCGCGTCCCCGCGGCTGACCGCGCGCAGCAGCACCGGCAAGGTGCCACCCATCAGAAATGCGGGTATAGCCAGCAGCAGGCCCACGCCCAACCAGGCGGCGACGGGGCTGTGGGCCTCGATGGCGACGAATGCGGCGGCGCTGCGCGCCAACAGCCAAGTCACCGCGAGACACGACAGCGCTACGGCCGCCTCCAGCATGGCGTAGAAGCGCACTGGCCGCTGCAGGCGATCCGCCTGGCGGCCCAGTAGCCAGCCGCCCAGCGCAAGGCCCAGGAAAAATGCGCTGACCGAACCGGCGATGGCGCTGACCTCCACCCCCACCACCAGCGACAACTGCTTGATCCACAGGACCTGGAACACCAGGGCTGCGGTGCCCGACAGGAACAGCAAGGCGGCTGGCCGGACCGCCGTCAATGGCCGCCCTTCCCTGGCCTGGTCTTTCACCGCACGCGCCTGCATCGCCGCCTCGCTCACCCCTAAGCCCATCATGCCGCACCTCCAGCGTTGCCGGGCGACGCGGCAGGCGCCGCCCGGTCCTGCTCCGGCTCGCGCCGGCACCGTCTACTTCGACTTCTGTTTGTCCAACTGATCGAAGTGCTCTTCCATTGCCTTGTTCACCCGTTCCTGCACCTGGTCCACGCTGAAGCTCGCGGGCCGCTGGCTGGGCGGATACTTGAGGAACGTCTCCAGGAACGCCGACGCCTTCATGGTCGCGATTGCCGTTAGATAGGCGTTCTTGGCCAGCCAGTCGTTGTACTGGTCGGAAGTAATGTCGGCGCGTTCATAGGGATCCATGCGCAGGTTGTAAATTTTGGGCAGGCGCAGGCAGACGAAGGGATTCTGCCAAATATTGAGGTTCCCCGGCGCCCGCTGTTCGCAGAACACCGCCTTCCAGTCACCCCACCGCACCCCCACGAGCAGCCCGTCGTCATTAAAGTAGTAGAAATCGTCGCGGGCGCTCTTTTCCTGCTTGCCGGTCAAGTACGGCAACTGGTTGTAGCCGTCCAGATGCACCTTGAACTTGGTACCGCCCGCTTGCGGCGCCCAACCGTCAAGCAACCGTTCCTTCACGTTGGTGTCGCCGGTGGCGGCCAACAAGGTCGGGAACCAGTCCATGCCGGACATCATGCCGCGCTTGATTTCCCCCGCGGGAATCTTGCCCGGCCAGCGGACCATGGCGGGCACGCGGAACGCCCCCTCCCAGTTGGAGTCCTTCTCGCTGCGGAATGGCGTGGTGGCGGCGTCAGGCCAAGTGAAGGCATTGGGCCCGTTGTCGGTGGTGTAGATGACGATGGTGTTGTCGGCAATGCCCATGTCATCCAGCTTTTTCAACAGCTTGCCCACGTCCTGATCATGCTCCCACATGCCGTCGGCGTAGTCGTTGCCGGGCATACCGCTCTTGCCTTTGTGCTCCGGCCGGATGTGGGTGTAGATGTGCATGCGTGTGGTGTTCATCCACACGAAGAACGGCTTGTCGCCTTTGCCGTGCTTGTCGATGTAGTCGATTGCCGCGCCCACCGTTTCATCGTCGATGGTTTCCATACGCTTGGTCGTAAGCGCCCCGGTGTCCTGCACCTTGCCATCGGCAGTGGCCTTGATCACCCCGCGCGGAGAGAAGTTCTTCACGTAGGGATCGTTGGGGTCCTTGGGCCAGTACGGGCGTTCGGGCTCTTCCTCGGCGTTCAGGTGGTAGAGATTGCCGAAGAATTCGTCAAAGCCGTGCCGTGTCGGCAGGTACTCGTCACGGTCGCCCAGATGGTTCTTGCCGAATTGCGCTGTCGTGTAGCCCTGTGCCTTGAGCGCTTCGGCAATGGTGATGTCGCCTTTCTGAAGTCCGACGGTTGCGCCGGGCATGCCAACCTTGGACAAGCCGGTGCGTAGCGGTGACTGCCCCGTGATAAAGGACGAGCGCCCCGCCGTGCAGCTATTCTCGGCGTAATAATCGGTGAAAAGGGTGCCCTCCTTGGCGATCCGGTCGATGTTGGGCGTCGTGTAACCCACCACCCCATGTGTGTAGGCGCTGATGTTGGCCTGCCCGATGTCATCGCCAAAGATCACCAGGATGTTCGGCTTCTTGCCGTTCGGAGTCTCCTGCCCCTGGTTGGCCGGCGGGGCCTGGGTTTGCGCCTGGGTCTGCGCCTGTGCGCCGCCCAGGACCGCAAGGCCCGCAGCGGCGAAGAGCGCCGCGCTCAACAGTTTTCTTGCGTTCATCGCTTTCTCCTTACCCTTGCGGGCGGTTCCCAATCACGTAAACGAATCACTGCGTTTCAAATGCGTACACCCTTCTCCACTCCTTTGCCATATCCACGATTACCCAACCCCTTTGTTGCGCTTCGTCCAGGGCCTTGTCCAGCCGGCCGACCTTGGATTCGCGGTCGTAAGCCCATTCGCGCCTGCCGTCGGTGTGGTGCACCAGGCCCGCAAAGCGCTTGCCGCTGCCGGCCGCGGTCCACTGCAGCATCTGCAGATCGCCGTCTGAATTGCCGAAGGCGAAGATGGGCTGGCGGCCGATGAATTTATTGATGGCCACGGGCTTGCCCGGACCGTCGTCGTTGAAGTCCAGCTTGGGCGTGCGCATCAGTACTGGCTTGCCGTCCCGCATCTGGAACTCGGTGACGAAAGTGGTGCCTATGACTTGCTCGGGCGGTATGCCGTAGACGCTTTGGGCCCAGGCGCGCATGAACTCCACTTCGCCGCCCGACACAATGTAGGTCTTGAACCCGTTGCTCCGCAGGTAGTCCAGCAACTCCAGCATCGGCGCGTAGATCATGCTGGTGTAAGGCTGCTTGAAGCGCGGATGGCGGGCGGTCTTGATCCATTGCTTGACCTCGGCGCTGAAAGCCTGCGTGCTCATATTGGTGTGCGTGGCCCCCACGATCTTGAGCAGCCCTTCGGTGCCCGAGGCCGCCAGCGCCTGGCGGTCACCCTCGATCGCGGCTTTGAAGGGCTGCTCCGTTGCCCATTCAGGGTGCTGCGGGGCCATGGCCTTGACCTGGTCCAGCGCAAAGATCAATTGGAAGTACAGAGGCTGCTCGCTCCATAGCGTGCCATCGTTGTCGAACACGGCGATGCGATCGGACGGCGCCACGTAGTCGGGACTGCCGTCGCGAGTGACAGCCTCGACAAAACCGAGGATTGCCTGGCGCGAGGGACCTTCGTTCCAGGACGGCAGCGGCGACTGCGCGCGCGCCATACCGGCCAATAGCAGCAGCATCAGCAGCGCGCACCAGCGCCGGACAAGCAAAGGCATCGTCATGGGAGATCTCCTGGCAGTTCGCCGGACGCGGCGTCGGCGGTTCCACGTGATGGTTTGGCCGGACGGGGATTCAGGGCAAGCAAGCACTGCGATCGGGCCGCGTGCCGAGGGGCGCGCAAGGCGCGCCGCAAGCGCGGAAACACCTCGCGCAAGCCGCGCCAGCCGCGCTCCGCGTCGGGCTCGCGGCCGTAGCAGGCCCGCAGGGCGTCAGCGCCAGGCTGCCGCAGAGCGGGGCCCAGGCTCGCCGTTGCCCGTGCCAGCGTGGCGGTGCCGCAAGCGCGGCGCAGCCACGTATACAGCGCGTCCAGGCGTGGTTGGGGTTGGGCAAGCAGGCGCTGCAGTCTCATCGCGGCATAAGATTCGGATTCGCGCCAACGCTGGCGCCGCGCGCGCAGCGCGCTTTGCATGCCAGCGAACGCCCGCCGTATCCACGGGGCGGCCAGCCACCCCGCCAGCGCCGCAACCGCCAGCCCTCCTCCCAGCGCCAGCCAGCCTCCCGGGATACGCAGCTGCGCTCGCCGCCCCATATCCCGCAGGTCCTGCTCGACCGAAAATGGCGTTTGATAAGCGGCGCCCGCTTGCGCCTCGAAGCGTTGCGCGGGCAGTTCCGCGCGCTCTTCCTTGTTGGCCGCAATGTTCCACCAGCGGATCTCTACCGCAGGCAATTCGTAAGCGCCGGCCCGCTCAATCACGTAATCGAGCCGGTCCACGCGTCGTCCGCCCACAAAACCGCCCCTGCTGTCCGAGATCGGCGCCAATTGGGGATCCGATGGATACAGCTTGAGGCCCGGCACAACGGCGGCAACGGGCGGAGGGATCAGCATGGCTTGCGCGCCCTGCGCTTCTATCGTGATGACGCGGCTGACGCGGTCGCCCACGGCGGGCGGCTGGGCCGAAAACTGGATCTGCTGGGCCGCCTGGACAGCGCTTGCCGCCAGCGCGTGGCCGGCCAGGCCGCCGGGCGGTCCCGCGGCCCGCAGCTCCAGCGCACGCGTCTGCGCGGCCAGCGGTGCAGACGCCTGCCCCACCTGGGCGCTGACGTGGATGACGGGTATACGCAAGGGACCGGCCGCTACGGGGCTGACGAGATAGGAGAAGCGCAATCCGTTGTAGGCGACGCCGCCGATCGTGGCGCGGATGATGGTGGCCTGGCCCGACGGCCCCGAAACCAGCGCGCCAGGAACATCCAGGGCTGGCAGTTGAGGGGGTTGGGTAAACCAGGTCGAGGTCAGCACGTCCACCTGCAGGACGGATGTGGCGCCCGCCATCAGTGGGCCGCCCGGGGCCATGCGCGCCTCGGCTCGTAACTGTGCTGCGGCATCCGCGGATTGGGCGTGCGCCACACCGGCCGCCAGGGCCAGGAGCAAGGACAGCAGCAGCAACAGCAGGCCGAGGCGGCGCGGCGGATCATGGCGGCGCATCATGGCTGCCCCCCCTGCGCTGGCGTGGCCTTGCGCGCGTCTTCGATGGCGAACTTCTGCTTCAGGAAACCCGCCGGCGACAGGCTCAGATTGCGTAACCAGACCTCATCCGATGCGGCTTGGGTAACGGTGGTCCGTACCATCTTGCCGGCGGCCTGGTCGTTATCCATGCGGGTCTCGTCCGGCTTATCCGAGTCGTCGTCCTGCTGTTCGGTTTCAGCGGCGGCGATCAGCCTGGCGACCAATTCCCGGTTCTCGCGCGCTTGCGGAAAGTCCGGTCGCTGGCGTAGCGCCTGGTCATAGGCAGCAATCGCGGCGCCGTAGCGGCGTAAGCGGACCTGGGTATTGCCCATATAGAAATAGCCTTCTGGCGTGTCCAGCCTGGCGAAGGCAGCCAACGCGGCCTGGTAGTCGCCCGCGTCGTAGGCCGCGCGCCCCTTCCAGTAAGGATCGGTGAAACGCGTCGCGGCTTCGGCATAGCGTTGATGCTCGTAGGCCCAACGCCCTTGCTGGTCGGGCGTGAAGAACGCATCCACCAGGGGATTCGCTTCCGCCCGAGGCGCGTGCAGCGCGCCGCCGGCAGCGAGCACGAGGCACGCCGTCCAGTTGATGTTCCAACCGCGCCGCAGCGCCAATAGCGCCAGCAAGGCCAGGGGCCAGCACAGCCAGTAACCCGCGTCTTTCCAGTGCAGCGGCTTGTCCGCGTCCTGCACTTCCTGGAAGTGGCGCTGCGCGTGCAGGGATACCCAGTCCAGGTCGTCGTCGTTCAAGGTAAGGCTGCCCAGGGGCGCGCGCGCGGCTTGCGCCAGCTGTTTCAGCGCAGCCTCGTCGAAATTGCCCAGCAGGGGCTTGCCCTGGCCGTCCAGGCGGGGCTGGCCCCGGGCGTCACGGACCAGGCCGCCATCGCGGGTGCCTGCTGCCCACACCAGTATCTGGAAGGAACTGGCGCGGGCCAGACGTTCGACCTCGGCCAACTGGCGCGTGTCCGCGCCGTCGGTCACCAGCAGCAAGGTGCCGCCCGCCTCGCCGGATTGCAGCAGGCTAGCAGCCAGGGAAATGGCGCCGGCGGCGTCCTTGCCCGGCGTAGCGATGAGGTCGGTCGACAGGGTCTGGACGAACATATCCGGCAATGCCGGATCATCGGTAGGCGGCAGCACCAGGTGCGCCGTTCCGGCATAGGCGATCAGGCCCGTCTTGGCGCCCGCGCGCCGTGCCAGCAGGTCGCGCAACTTGCGTTTGGCGGCCTCCAGGCGGCTGGGCGGCAGATCGGCCGCGTCCATCGAGGGCGACAGGTCCACTGCCGCGATCAGCGGCGCAAGATTGTCCAGGAAGGCCGGTCGGTCTTGCCGCCACGTCGGGCCGGCAGCGGCGATGCCGCCCAACGCCAGCAGCACTGCCAGCATCTGCGCCGGGCGCGGGCCGCGGCTGCCTGGCGTGCGCACGGTCAGGTATGGCAGCAGCGCGGGCGCAATATTGCTCCGCCATCCGCGATACCCGTCCTCACCCCGCCGCCGCCATAGCAGCAAGGCCGCGGCCGGAATCGCCAGCAGCCACCAGGGGCGCAGGAAATGGAAGGCGCTCAGGTCGATTTCCACTCGCCCTCCTCCGTGCCTCGCTTGGTGCCGCCTGGATCGCGGCGCCAGCCGCGCAGCGCGGCAAGGAGGTGCCACCCTCCCAGCAGCAACAGCGCCAGCCCCAGCGGCACCCAGAAGAAATCCTGCTTGGGCTGGTGGCGAAGCTCACGCACCTCGTGCGGCGTGATCCGGTCCAGTTCGGCATAGACCTGCCGCAGCGATGCCTGGTCCTGTGCGGGGAAAAAACGGCCGCCGGTCTTGGCGGCTATCGCGCGCAAGGCGTCGAAATCGACCTTTTCCTCGCCTTCCCCCTGCGGATCGCCTATGCCTATCGTGTGAATCACGATATGGCGCGCGGCGGCCATGGCCGAGGCTCGGTCGGGCGGCACGGCGCTACCGGTGTCGTTACCGTCCGTCAGCAGGATCAGGACCTGGTCGTGCTCGCCAGCGTGCTCGAATTGCTTGATCGCCACGCCGATGGCGTCGCCGATCGCCGTGTTGGGACCGGCCATGCGTGTGCTGACTTGACCCAGCAGCTGTTGGAGCGTGGCGTGGTCCTGCGTCAGCGGCGCCTGCGGATAGGCCGCCGTGCCGAATACGATGAGCCCGAGCCGGTCGTCTTTGCGGCGCTCGATGAATTCGCCGACTACCGTTTTCACGCCCGTCAGCCGGTCCTCCCGGCGGCCGTCCGGCGCGATGAAATCCTGGGTCTCCATGGATTGCGAGATATCGATGGCCAGAAGCAGGTCGCGCACCGGCTGGCGGTGTTCCAGCGGCGGATCGACCCGTTCGGGCCGCGCCAGGGCCAGGACCAGGAACAGCCATACCAGGAAGTTCAGCGCCAGTTGCCAGCGGTCGCCGCGCACGCCGGGACGCTGCGGCGTCTGCCCCGTGCTGCGAGCGACCGATTCGAAGAATGGAATGCGCACCGCGCTGCGGCGCTGCACGTATGGCGGCAAATAGCGGTACGCCAGCCAGCCCAGCGGCAGCAGCGCGAGCAGCCAGGGATACTCAAGCCGCCACATGGTGCTTCTCCATCCATACACGGCTTGCGGCAAACAGTTGCCGCAAACGCGCGGGATCGATGGCCCGCAGGGTATCCGGCGGCGCATAGGCGAGCGCGCGCAAGAGGATGCCGGCATCGGGTGGAAAGACCGCCTTGCCGCTATCCATGTAAGCGACCCACTCCGCGCCCTGCAGCGCGCCCACCCGTGCCCGATCCGCGGCGGTCACGGACGACAGGCCGACGCGCTTGAGCAGTTCAGGCAAGGCGCGCGCGGCCAGCGGATCGGATTGCGCCGCCAGCCGCAGCGCTTCCAGCATGCGCAGGCCCGCGCGCCGATAGCGGTTGCGCCTGTGCCGGCGCACTACCCGCCAAGCGACCCAAGCCGCCAGCGCCAGCACCACCGCCAGCGCGACCAGCCAGCCCCAGGTCTGCGGCCAATAACTGACCGGCGCGGGCAGCGGCAATTGCCGCAGCTGTTCGATGGACGGCGTGGCGTCGGCGTTCACGTGCGCTCCCGGGGTGGCGGGCGGCTTGCCTGGCGGCCCAGTTCGCGGCGCAGCTGCGTCGCGGTGTCCTCCGCTGTGTCGATGGACAGCAGCGGCACACGGCTGCGTCGAAGCAGTTCCGCCACGTCGTGCAGGCGCCCGGAGAAAAATGCCGACAGGGGCTCTCGCACCTGCTTGCGATCCGCCGCCACCTCCACCTGCAACTCACCCTGGGTCACCACCAGCCGGCCGCGCAGCGGAATGCGCAGCGCCAGCGGGTCGTACACCAGCGTGGCGACCACGTCGTTATGCGCCGCCAGCGTACGCAACAGGCGCAAGGTCGTATCATCCGCGCCGGCGAAGTCGCTGATCAGGCACACCAGACAATCGTGCGGTGCGTGCGCCAGCGCGCCCTCCAGCGCCTGGTTCAGGCGGCCAGAAGCGTCCACGTCGGGTTGATCGGCGCGCATGGACTGACTGCGGCGCGCGATGGCGGCAAACAAGGCCTGGATGCGTTCACGGCTGCGCAGCGGGCGCACACTGTCCATGCCCGCATCGCTGAACACCAGGCCCCCTACCCGGTCGCCGGCCTGGAAGGCCATCCAGGCGGATAGCGCGGCCACGCGCGCCGCCACCACTGATTTGAAGTTGCGCACCGAGCCGAAATACATGCCCATGCGCTGGTCCACCACCACCAGCGACGGACGGTCGCGTTCTTCGCTGTAGGTACGCACGTAGGGCTTGCCCAACCGTTGGGACGCGCGCCAGTCCAACTGGCGGAGATCGTCTCCGGGCAGGTAGCGGCGCAATTCCTTGAAATCCAGCCCGCGTCCGCGCAAGCGCGAGCCATGCTGGCCGGCAAGGATGCTGCGCACCGGCTGGCGGCTGAAGAAGCCCAGGCCGCGCGCGGCGGGCTCCAACGCCATCAGGTCCGCGATGCGGACCTGCACTTCCGGAGGGGGAGCGGCGGAGGCCATGGCGGGTTCAGACCGGTATCGCGACCGTGTCCAGCAGTTTGTCTATCACGTGGTCCGCCGTGATGCCGTCGGCCACGGCGTCATAGGACAGATGCAGGCGATGCCGCAATACCGGTCTGGCCACGCCGCGCACGTCGTCGGGCGAGGCAAAGTCCTGTCCGGACAGCCAGGCATGGGCGCGCGCCACCTTGTCCAGCGCGATCGCGCCACGCGGGCTGGCTCCCACCTGGACCCAGCGCGCAAGATCCGGGTCATGTTCCGCCGGGCGGCGGGTCGCGTTGACCAGGTCCACCAGGTATTGGTCCAGCGCCTCGGATACATGCACCTTATCGACCTCCGCGCGGCAAGCGAACAGGGCTTCCTGCGTCAGCCGCAGGCCGGGTTCTCCCGCGTCCTGGCGCGCTTCGCCCCGCAACAAGGCCAGCATCTGCTTTTCGCTGTCGGCATCGGGATAGTCCAGCACGATCTTCATGATGAAGCGATCCATCTGCGCTTCGGGCAACGGATAGGTGCCCTCCTGTTCTATCGGGTTCTGGGTGGCCAGCACCATGAACAACTGCGGCATGCGATGGGTCGTGCCCGCCACCGTGATCTGCCTCTCTTCCATGGCTTCCAGCAGCGCCGCCTGCACCTTGGCGGGCGCGCGGTTGATCTCGTCGGCCAGGATCAGGTTGCCGAACAGCGGCCCCTGCTGAAACTGGATGCGGCTATTGCCCTGCGCGTCCTGCTGCAGCACCTCGGCGCCCGTGATGTCCGAAGGCAGCAGGTCGGGCGTGAACTGGATGCGGCTCATGGCGGCGGCCAGGTGTTGCGCCAAGGTCTTGACCGTGCGCGTCTTGGCCAGTCCGGGCAGGCTTTCCAGCAGCAAATGGCCGTCGGCCAACAGGCCCAGCAGCACTTCGCGGATGACGGCGTCCTGGCCCAGCACCGAGCGCGCGATGGCGCGCTCCAACTCCAGGATGCTGTCGCGGTTGCTCATCGGCATTGCTTCTCCTGCGTGAAGGATGGCTTATCGGATCAGCGGCTGGCGATACCGTTTCTCGCGGTCTGAGCCAGCTTCCATTGCTGGGGCGTCATGACGGTGCGAAAGCCCAGATGCGACATCCCGTTCATCGGGTCCGTGCCGCGCCGGGCGCTGGTGCGGTAGCTGATGCAATAGGTATCGCTGCAAAGAAACGAGCCGCCGCGCGTCACGCGTTTGGGCGCCGCGGGCGGGACGATGCCGTCATCGGGGTCGAAGCTGTCGGCAGGGCCGGCCGGATCCGCCGGAGGCTGGCGATACTGCGCCTGGATCTTGAACGCGTCGGCGCGGTACCAATCCGCGGTCCACTGCCACACATTGCCAGCCATGTCGTACAGGCCATAGCCATTGGGAGAAAAGCTTCCCACTGGCATGGTGCCGACCTGTACCTTTTCATCCTTCACGACGGGGAAAGGCTGCCGCTGCTGCGTGTCCCAGATATTGGCCATGGCCTTGCCCTGCGGCAGCAGTTCCTCGCCCCACGCGTAGGTGGCTTGCTCCAGTCCGCCGCGCGCGGCCATTTCCCATTCGGATTCGGTGGGAAGACGCTTGCCCGCCCATTTGGCATAGGCCACGGCGTCCTGGTACGACACCTGCACCACCGGGTGGTCGTCTTTGCCTGCAATGGAACTGCCCGGGCCTTGCGGATGGCGCCAGTTCGCGCCCGGCACGTAGCGCCACCAGCGAGAATAATCGCGCAGGGACACTTCGCTTTCGGTGCCGACGAACACCATGGCGCCTGGCACCAGCAGGCTGTCGTCCGGACGGGGCGTGCCGGGCGGCAACTGCACCTGCAGGTCTTCCCACCGCGGCTTCTGCTCGGCGGTCGTGACATAGCCCGTGGCCTCGACAAAGCGCCGGAACTGCGCGTTCGTGACGTCGTTCACGTCCATCCAGAAACCGCTGACCGATACCTTGTGCGCCGGCATTTCGTTGGGTTGGGCCAGCCGATGGTCGCTGCCCATCAGGAATTCGCGCCCCGGTATCCAGGCCATGCCGGCCGGGCCGCTTTTGCCGTCGCCCAGCACGACCTTCACCGCCTGCGGTCCAGCCTCCTTGCCCATGAGCAAATAGGCCGTGCCAGCGCCCGCGCCGAGCACCACCCCGGCCAGCAGCAATGCGCCAGCCAAGCGTGCCTTCCCTTGTGTTTGCTTTGCCATTCCTATCACCCAAAAGCTAACGGTTCAGGGGCGGCGGCGCCGCTCCCCCGGGGCTGGCTGCCCCTTGAAATCGTGCTGCGTTCAGAACACCAGCGTCGCGGTCGCCATCACCGTGTCATTGCTGTCCAGACGCTTCGTGCTGCTGATGGTGGGCACCCAGCGCAGGCCCAGGGACAAAGAGCGCTTGTCCGCCAGTTTCCTGTCATAGGTCACGATGGGACCCAGCGCCCAATCGCGGCCCTTGAAGCCATTGAGCCGGTCGGCCGTCGGGCCGGAATCGCTACCCAGTTGCTGGATGGTGCCCAGGATCAGGCCCGCGCTGACGCCGTTGCTGAATAGCTTGCGGCCCATCACATCCATGCTGAACAGCGGCGCGTTGCGGTAGTCCGTGGCGTTGTTGCGTGTGTAGAACTGGATGCCGGCGACGGTGTCGAGTTGAAAGCCCGCCTCCGGAAATATCTTGGTATAGGCCACCTGCGGAATGAAGGTCCAATTGTTCAGGCTGGGGTTGGCCATGTCGTCGGCGTTGTACTTGCCGGTAGGTGCCCAGATGTTCAGGCTGAGCGCCATGTGCGAGGTTTCCGAAAAGTGGTAACCCGCGATGATGGGCGAGAAGTACAGATCGAACAGGTTCGAGGCGGTGTCGCTCTGGCTTATGCTGCGCCCGCCAGCCCCCGCCACGGTGGAATTCACCTTGTTCCAGACGTAGGGCAGCGTAAAGCTGGACGCGAAGTTCCAGGGGCCCGGCCCGGTATCCCATGTCTTGAGGATGGTGGCCAGCGTGAACGCCACCTTCGCGTCCAGGCCGAGCGAGGTGCGGCCTCCTATGGGCACTTCGCGGCTGCCGCCCACGGTGCCGTCCAGGTAGATTTGAGAGAAGTTGACGGCCCAGATCGGTTCTGGAGACACGATGCCGGCGTTGGGCTGTACGTTGGTGCCGGTAATCTGGCGCCCCAGGGCGCCTTCCGTCGCCCAGGCCGCCGCAGGCAAGACTGACATTGCGCAGACGGTCATTCCGGCCGCTGTCCTGCTGGCTGTGATTTTCCTGAATGCAGACCTCGTACTGCCCATGCTATGTACCTCGGCAAGAGATAACAAAATGCAAAGACACGCCGTATGGAAACGCCGATTTCAGCAATGAGGGCCGAAATCATAAGTCGAGAAATCTGTCGCAATATTCTCACAGAGTTTTGCTTTCACCAAGTTGGGCCCGCCCGTCTATGAGCGCCCGGCTTTCAGTCCCGCGAAAGGTGTTGGATACCGGCACGCCACAGGGTCGCAGGCGATGCAAAAAAAGGGGATGCCGGTAGCATCCCCTTTTCGTGCAGACGCCATCGGCGTCAACAATCACTGCGCTTGCTCGATCTCCTGACGCACGAGGCTGGCGCGTACCTGGTCGATCCGCAGGCCATCGCGGCGGGTGATTTCGAAGCGCCAGTCACGCCACGTGATTGCATCCCCCGCTTCAGGAATCCGTCCAGCGGCGCGCAACAGACAGCCGGCCAGCGTCGCGTCGGGATACTCTTCTGCCAGCGCGGACGCATCCAGCAAGCGCGCTGCTTCGGCCACCGCCAGCCGGCCTTCCAGCAGCCACGATCCGTCGGCGAGTTGCAAGGCTTCGGGCTGGTCTTCCTGGTGTTCGGGCAGGTCGCCCGCGACGGCGGTCAACACGTCCATCGGCGTGATCAGGCCTTCGCACACGCCATGTTCGTCCACCACGATCAGCATGTGGTCGCGCGACGCGCGCAGCTCGTCCAGCACCTTGAGCACGGGCATGGTTTCCATTACATAGCGCGGTTCGCGGGCCAGCTCCACCAGATCGATCGGGCCCGGGTTCTGCAGCAGCGGCAGCAGGTCCTTGAAGTGCAGCACGCCCAATACGTTGGCCGGATCGCCCGCGCACAACGGCAGGCGCGAATGGCCGCTGCCGAATTTGCGCACGATGGCCTCCGGGGTGTCGGCGACATCCAGCCAGACCATGTCGCCGCGCGGCACCATGATGGAGCGGACATCCCGCCCGCCGATGGAGAGCACGCGTTCGATCATGGTGCTTTCCTCCGGCGCGAAGGCCGGCTCATCATCCGCGCCGTCGACCAGCGCGGCAACCTCGTCCGCCTGCCCCGCCGCCTCGCCCTTGCGGCCGGCGCGCAGCAGGCGCAGCACGGCTTGCGCGGTGCGCTGGCGGCGGCCCAGGGCATGCGTGCCCCGGGCGCGGTTGCGGCGCGCCAGCTGGTTGAAGAGCTCGATCAGGATCGAGAAGCCGATGGCGGCATACAGATAACCCTTGGGCACATGGAAGCCCAGGCCTTCGGCCACCAGGCTGAAGCCGATCATCAGCAAGAGGCCCAGGCACAGGATCACCACCGTGGGATGGCGGCCCACGAAGCTCATCAGCGGACGGCTTGCCAACATCATTACGGCCATGGCGACGACGACCGCGATCATCATGATGCTGAGATCCTGCACCATGCCGACGGCCGTGATCACCGAGTCCAGCGAGAACACGGCGTCCAGCACCACGATCTGCAGGATCACCTGCCAGAACACGGCATGTTGCGGCTTCTGTCCCTGGTCATGGCTGGCGCTGCCTTCCACGCGTTCATGCAGCTCCATGGTGCCCTTGAACAGCAGGAACAGGCCGCCCAGGATCAGGATCAGGTCGCGTCCCGAGATCTCGGCGCCCAGCAACGTGAACATCGGTTCGGTCAGCGTGACCACCCACGCGATACTGGCCAGCAGGCCCAGGCGCATCACCATCGCCAGCGTCAGGCCGATCAAGCGCGCGCGGTTGCGCTGCGCGGGCGGCAGCTTGTCCGCCAGGATGGCAATGAACACCAGGTTGTCGATACCCAGCACGATTTCAAGCACGACCAGGGTCGCCAGGCCGAGCCAGGCGGTGGGGTCGGACATCCAGTCGAAAATCATCGATATTCCATGCAAATCGGGGCCGCGCGCCTAGGGGCGCCGGACGGGATCAAGAAGAGCGCGCCGCAGGTGCGCGCCAGAGGCTTGGAACGGGCATGAACAGGCCCCGGGGCTGGCGGCGGAGCGCGGCCGCCCAGACGCGGCGTGGCCGCAGCGGCGTGCAGGGAGTCGGCGTGGGGGCTGTGCGCCCGGGCCGTGGCGGAAAGATGGGGCGTCGGGCGCCGGCTTGCTTGCGGCGCCCTGCTAGGGGGTGGGTCTTCAGTCATAAATGGCGAACCGCTCTGGGCTGCCTGTGCAGCGCATGGGGGGAGCGTTCGCCCTGCTCTCTTTCTTACGGGAAACTGAATACTACCTGAATACCCTCGGGCGCGCATCCGGGCCACCCCCACTCCCGCAGCGGTGCCCGCTCCTGCTCATGCGGGATTTTCCTGGTGTTTACCCTAGGTCGGCGATATACTCCCGGCACTTTCAACTCACCCGAGATCAATGTGGACAACGACGGATGTAGTCAATACACGACTGCAAGCGCCGCTTGACGCAGGATCCGCGGAAATAGTCCGCGCCGGTCCTGCCTGAAGCCAGGAACCGGCTCTACGGTCCCGTATCGCGCGGGACCGCCCCAGCCCAATCCCCTACTGCTTGCCGAGGCGACGCGTCGCGCCCCGTGGCGCGCGTGCGCACGGCGTGGCGGCGCATGCATGTGGACTTTCCACCGTACTCCCCCGCTAAGGAGACGACCATGCGTATCAAGCAATTCCTGCCATTCCTGGACCGGACCCGCGCAATCCCGGCCACTCCGGCCGCCGCCGCGCCGGTCTATCAATTCACCATCGTCAGCGTGGGCGACACGCTCAACGCATTGCGCAAGCAACTGTATTACGAACTGCGCGACCTGGATCTGCGCGTGCTGGCCGTGCGGATCTCACGCGCCGAATCGGACCAGCTGGCGTCGACTGTCGTCACGCTGCACTGCCCGCCCCACCTGCGCAACCTGCTGGGCGCCATCGCGCTGCGTCTCGGGCAGAGCCCCGATGTGCGCCGCGTGCACTGGGAATGCGAGTCGGGCGCGGCCATTGCCGTACTGCCGGCCTGAAGCCGGCCCGGTCCAGGGCGGTTGCCGGGAGGCTGTCATGAAAGATCCGTACAAAACCTTGATGATTGCGCGCGTCGTGGCGCTGGTGCTGATCTGGCTGGCGGGGCTGCTGTTGGTCCTGCGTTCGATCTGGCGCCTGCCCTGAGCGGCCGCGCACCCTTTTCATACGTGCTGAAGCATCGAGCAGAAAATGAAGAACTTCGAAAACATCCAATTCCTTACGCTGGCCAACACCTTGGTCAGCCTGCTGACCGCCTTCATCCTGGGTTCCGTGGTGGGTTTCGAGCGCCAGTTCCGCCAACGCACGGCGGGCTTGCGCACCAATGTGCTGGTGGCGGTGGGCGCCGCCATTTTCGTGGACCTGGCGTTCCGGGTGGGCGGCGCCGACGGCGGTTCGCGCGTTATTTCCTATGTGGTTTCGGGCGTGGGATTCCTGGGCGCGGGCGCCATCATGCGCGAAGGCGGCAGCATACGCGGCCTGAACACCGCCGCCACGTTGTGGGGCTCGGCCGCCATCGGGGCGTGCGCAGGCGCATCGCTGATCCTGGAAGCCATCGCCGCCACGGCCTTTGTGCTTGCCGCCAATACCTTGCTGCGTCCGGTGGTCAGCTACGTCAACCGCCAGCCGGTGGATTCCCAGACCACGGAAGTGACGACCGTGATACATGTCATCGCAAACGTGGACCAGCGCCAGGCGGCCATGACCGTGCTGGAAGACGTGCTGGAAACCGAGCAATTGCCGCTATCCGAATTGAAGATCGACCAATTCGGCGAGAACGAGGTGGAGATCGAGGCGGCGCTCAGCGAAGCGTCGGTGGACGAACTGGACCTGGACCGGGTCACCGCCAGCATTGCAGCTTCGCCCGCCGTGCGCACGGCGTTCTGGGCGGCCCGCACGGTGTAGCGTTCGCGGTCCGTCAGCGCAGGAAATCAGGCAGCTTGGCGCAAGGCTACCGTGGCCGGGTCCCAGCGGCGTCCCGGCACGGCGGCCAGCAAAGCCTGCGTGTAGGGGTGCGAGGGCCGCCCGAACACCTGGGCGCAAGCGCCCGCTTCCACCACCCTTCCGTTCTGCATGACCGCGATGTCATCGCAGACCTGCGCAGCGACGCGCAAGTCATGGGTGATGAAGAGAATGGACAGCCCCAATTGTTCGCGCAGCCGTGCCAGTAACGCCAACACCTGCGCCTGTACCGACACATCCAGCGCCGACACCGGCTCGTCCGCGATCAGCACGCGCGGCCGCATGGCCAGCGCCCTTGCCAGTCCCACCCGCTGACGCTGGCCGCCCGAAAACTCGTGCGGATAGCGTCGCACGGCGTCGGGCGACAATCCCACCAATTCAAACAGTTCCCGGGCCCGCGCCAGCGCTTCGCGCCGGGGCGTGCCGTGCACGATCGGGCCGCGAGCCACGATTTCGCCCACGCGCTGGCGCGGATTCAACGAGCCATAGGGGTCCTGGAACACCATCTGCACCCGCCGCGCATGCTCGCGCCGCGCCGCAGCGCCATTCAGCGCCAGCGGTTCGCCAGCCAAAGCGATGCCGCCCGCATCCGGTGGCGCCAGCCCCAGCAAGGCGCGCGCGAGCGTGGACTTGCCCGAGCCGCTTTCGCCTACGATGCCCAGCGTGCCCCCCTCCTTCAATGTCAGCGTCACGTCATCCAGCGCGCGCGTTTCATGGCCGGGACGGCCGAACCATCCACGTTTGCGATATGTCTTGAATACGCCCTGCGCGCGCAGGATGGCCGGCGCGTCGTCTTGACGGGCGACTTCGGCGCTGGAGGCGGCGCGCGGCGCCAATGGCGGCACCGCCGCGATCAACGCGCGCGTGTACGGATGCCGCGGGTGTTCCAGCACCTGTTCCGCCGCCCCGCTTTCCACCAGTTCACCGCGTTGCATCACGGCCACACGGTCCGCGATCTCGGCGACCACGCCGAAGTCGTGGGTGATGAAAAGCACGGCCGTGCCCTTGCGGCGCTGCAGATCGTGGATCAGGTGCAGGATTTGCGCCTGGGTCGTTACGTCCAGCGCGGTGGTCGGTTCGTCCGCGATGAGCAGCGCCGGCTCCAAAGCCAGCGCCATGGCAATCATGGCGCGCTGTCGTTGTCCACCAGACAGCTCGTGCGGGTACGCGTCCATCGCCCGCGCCGGGTCCGGCAAGCGCACGGATTCCAGCAAATCCAGCGTGCGGCGCCGGACTTCCTTGCGCGGCAAGCTTGTATGGGTGCGGAAGACTTCAGCAATCTGGTCGCCGATGGTGCGCAGCGGATTAAGGGCAGTCATCGGTTCCTGGAAGATCATGCCGATGCGTTTGCCGCGAAGCTTGCGCAGCGCGTCGGGCGGCAGCCGTAGCAGGTCCTGCCCCTCCCACAGTATCTGGCCGCCGCTTGCGCGCACGTCCTGAGGCAGCAGGCCGAGGATTGCGCCCGCGGTCAGCGACTTGCCTGAGCCGCTTTCTCCGACGACGCAAACGATTTCGCCTGCATCGAGGGTCAGCGACAGATCCTTCAACGCATGCGGCCGGTCGGCGCCTGGCGGCAGGTCCACGGTCAGGTTCTGGATGCGCAGCAATTCGGTCATGAGTCGTTCACCAGGAAGAAGCTGTGGATCGTAGGCCGGGGCGGCCTCTCTGGGAACTGCGCATTTCTCATTTGCTCATTCGGTTTGTGCCGATCGGTGTTTGGGCACCATCGTGGTTACCTCTCTTTACGTTTCGGGAACGGGGATTGCTCCGCAGTGCGGATCGACCCATCCGGAGCGTCCATGTCCTCTACGCACTATATCGACGCCACGACGGTGACTGTGCTCACCGTCAATACGCACAAGGGCTTCACCAGCTTCAATCGGCGCTTCATGCTGCATGAGCTGCGCGAGGCGTTGAGAACGGCGAGTCCCGACATCGTGTTTTTGCAGGAAGTGCTGGGTGAACACCAGGGACACGCGGAGCGGCACAGTGCCTGGCCCGCCTCCTCGCAGTATGAGTTTCTGGCGGATTCGCTGTGGACGGATTTCGCCTATGGGCGCAATGCGGTCTACCCGGCGGGACACCATGGCAATGCCCTTCTGTCGAGGTATCCCATCGAACGCCACGAGAACCATGATGTGACCGTCCACGGACACGAGGGACGGGGTCTGCTGCATTGCGTACTCAGGGTGCCGTCGCTGCCCACCCCCGTCCATGCGATATGCGTGCACCTGGGCCTGCTGGAAGGCCATCGGGGACAGCAGTTGCGCCGCTTGTGCGAACTGGTCGCCCACGGCGTGCCCGCCGACGAGCCGCTGCTGATCGCCGGTGACTTCAACGATTGGCGCCTGCGGGCCGACGCCCTGATGGGCGACTGCGGCACGCGCGAGGTCTACACGTCGCGTCTGGGCCGCCCTGCCCGCACTTTTCCCGCACGCTGGCCTTTGCTGCGGCTGGACCGCATCTACGTGCGCAGCGTGCGCGACTGGCAGCCGGTGCCGCTGGCTTCGCGGGTCTGGTCGCGGCTGTCCGACCACGTGCCTATCTGCGCGGAGATCGCCCTATGAACTTGCGTTGGCGCGAGCACAACCAGTACACGCTGCTGGAGAATGGCACCGACTACTTCCCGGCGGTGCTGGAAGCGGTCGAGGCGGCGCGCAGCGAGGTGCTGGTGGAAACGTTCATCCTCTTCGAGGATGCCGTGGGCCAGGAGTTCCAGCGCGCCTTGATCGCGGCCGCGCGCCGCGGCGTCAGCGTGGACCTGACGGTGGACGGCTATGGCTCGGACGAACTGAGCGAAGACTTCGTCGGCGCCATGACCGAAAGCGGTGTCCGCGTGCACGTGTTCGACCCCCGTCCACGCTTCCTGGGCGTGCGCACGAATGTGTTCAGGCGCATGCACCGCAAGATCGTGGCGGTGGACGGCCGGATCGCCTTCGTCGGCGGCATCAACTTTTCGGCCGACCACTTGCCCGACTATGGCCCGGAGGCCAAGCAGGACTATGCCGTGCGGCTGGAAGGACCGCTGGCAACCGACATCGCGGATTTCGCTCGCGCAGCGCTTGCCGCCGGCGCACGGACACGCGGGCGTCGGCGGCCCGCCTACCTGGATCCGATGCCCTCGGGTGACGGCGGCGGCCGCCTGGTGGTGCGCGACAACATCGAACACCAGACCGACATCGAGCGCTTTTACCGGGCCGGCGTGCGTGCCGCGCGCGAGGATGTGCTGATCGCCAATGCCTACTTCTTTCCCGGGTACCAACTGCTGCATGACCTGGCCAACGCCGCCCGCCGCGGCGTGCGGGTGCGGCTGCTGCTGCAGGGCGAACCTGATGTGCTGGTCGCGCGCCTGGCCGCTACGATGCTGTACGACTACCTGATCGATGCGGGCGTGGAAATATATGAATACTGCAAGCGGCCGCTGCACGGAAAGGTGGCTTGCGTGGACCGCGACTGGAGCACGATAGGCTCCAGCAATCTGGATCCGCTCAGCCTGGCGCTGAATCTGGAGGCCAACGTCGTGGCGCGCGACGCCGGGCTGAACGCCGCGCTGCGCGGCAGCCTGGATCGGCTGATAGAGCAGGACTGCCGACGCATCGAGCTGCCAGCGGGGTCGTCGCGGCGTTTGCGGCGCCTGTGGATCGGCGTGGTGGTGTTCCACTTTCTGCGGCGCTTTCCCGCCTGGGCCGGCAGCCTGCCCGCCCATAAGCCGCGTTTGAAATCCATCCCGATAGAACCGCAACGGGAGTCGGCATGAGAGTCTTCCGTTCCACGCTGACACGCGCATGGCGGCATCGCTGGCCCCGGCTCAAGCGCGCCCTGCCCGCCCTGGTGCTGGTCCTGGTGGCGGCATTGCTGTATTACCTGGGCCGCTCGATAGACTGGCCGCAGGTGTGGATCGCCATGCGCAAGATTCCGCAAGGCACCATTGCCGAGGCAGCCGGCCTGGTCGTGGCGGGGTACCTCGTCTATGGCGGGATGGATCTGCTGAGCAAGCGCTACACCGGCCATTCTCTGCCGTGGCCCAAGGTCCTGGGGGTAGCGATGATGAGCTATGCCCTGAATCTCAGCCTGGGCGTGCTGCTCGGCGGCCTGGGCGCGCGCCTGCGGCTCTACGCCCGCCTGGGCTGTCGCAAGTCGGTGGCGACGCGCGTGGCCTTGTTCTCGGCGGTGACCAACTGGATAGGCTATGCGTGGATCGCCGGGATTCTGTTTGTCTCGGGCGCGGTGCCCGTGCCTCAAGGCTGGGCCATCGGCTCGAATCTGCTGCGCGCGCTGGGCGCGGCGCTGCTGTTGCTGGCGGCCGGCTACGTGGCCATATGCGCGCGAGCCAGGCGGCGCTCCTGGACCTGGATGGGGCAGCGCGCCGTGTTGCCAAGGGGGATGATGGCGGTGGCGCAAAGTGCCGTTGCCGTGCTGTCCTGGGCCATCATGGGCGCCATCATCTACCTGCTGCTGCAGGGCAAGGCCAGCTATCCCGCCGTGCTGGGCATCCTGCTGTGCGCCAGCTTTGCCGCGCTGATCATCCGGGTGCCGGGGGGCTTGGGCACCACGGAGGCGATCTTCGTGGCCACGTTGGCGCCCGGGATTCCGGCCGCGGAGGTATTGGGCGCCGCGCTCGCCTATCGGGCGCTTTACGCCTTTGGCCCGCTGTTCCTCGCACTGGTCGCCTTTGCAGTCATGGAGTTCAAGCTGCGACGCAAGCGCTGGCCAGCCGGCCGGCCCAGGGACGGCGATCCTCCCAAGAGCGCGCGGGAGTCCTTCAAGGCTTAGGCGTCAGCAGGTCCGACAAGGCATTTCCCAGTTCCTTTACCGCGCCGGTGACGCCCTCCGCCGCCCCTTCCGCGCCGACCCCGATCGCACGGCCGAACCCCCGCGCAACCTGAGCGGTAAAGCCGCGGGTAACGGAAAACTTGGGGTTGTCCAGGTCGCCCGCCAGGGCGAACTCGAAGCGCAGCGTGCCGCTCTGGTCCTTGAGCGCCGCCAAGACCGCCTTGCGCGGCAGGGAAAACAGGTCGCCGTTCCCGCTGAACCGCAATCCTCGCAGCGCCACCGTACCCGTGGCCTGAAGCTGGCGCTTGGCGATGGCGGTACGCATGTCCAGATCCATGGCGCCCGCGGCCAGCGAGGAGGCGCCATTGTCCGCCAGATAGGGCGCGGCGTGCTGGATATCCATGTTGCGCACCGCGACCTTGATGTCGGCGTCCGTGCCGCCCACCACTAGCCAGCCTTGCGCGCGCACCGTGGCCGCGCCATTGCGGTTGCCTTCGATTTTTCCTTCGAACTCCATGTCGCTGCGCGAGCCGTCGCCGGGAATGGTCAGGGGACGCAGGCGCGCCTGCACGCCTGAGAACGGGATCCGGTGCGCGGGCCGGGACACCGCGGCGTCCTCGAAATCCAGGCGGCCGTCGCGCAGGATCAGCTCAGCGATGCGGATCGGCGTGTGACGTCGGGCCTGGCCATCGCCGCCCTCGCCGGCTCGCAACGAGGACTGCAGCGCTGGCGCGATGTCCATGTCGCCATTCGCCTTGCGTACCACCGTGAAGTCAAAGCCTTCGATAGTCACCGTCTTGAAGACTGCCTCATGGCGAAAAAAAGCGGACCATTCCGGCTCCAGGACCACGTGTCGGGCCCGGGCGCCGGCCTGGCCGGTACCGCCGGATATGGTCACGTCCCGCAGTATTACCTGCGAGTACCCCACCTCGACGTGGCCGACCTGGCCCCGCGGGCCCAGCATGTTCGCAATGCGCTGCTCGGCGATCCGCAAGGCGGCAAAGGCCAGCACGACGGCCACGGCCGCGATCAGGGTCAGGACCGCCAGTGCACTGCCCCACGCCGACTTGCGGCGTGGCGCGGCTGGGTTGAGGCTCATCGTGGATTCCCGAGGTGCGGCACAATCCGTGCATGGTCCTGGAAACGCCCGATATCATCAATGGGCAAAAAGGATTAGGCGCTCAACGGCGCCAATGGTCGGACATGAGGCACACGCCCGCGAGCACGCCGATCAGGGCGGCACCAGCCAGGCTTTTCCATGCGTTCTCATGCACGTATTCGTCCGCGGCATGCGACGCATGCCTGGCGCGGTCCCAGGCTGCTCGTTCCCAGCCCTTTGCGTGTTCGCGCGCTGCCTCCAGTTGTTGCTTGAGCGTATCGCGCGCTGCCTCGATCTCGGATCCTCCATAGCTTGCGGTGCTGCGCAGCAGCGCCTCCGTTCCCGAGATCAGCTCGCGCATCGTGCGGGTGGAGTTGTCGGCCGGTTGAAACATGTCTCGAAGTCCGTGGTGCTTGTTCATAGATGCTCCTGGTGAAAAAAACGGGTGCTCGGAACGGCCGCAAGCTGCGGCGCGTCGAGCCTGTCTATGCCGGGGGTTTGCTGCGGATCCAGTCCGGGCATGGGATTGGGCAGGCTGTCTGGCGGCCAGCGGCCGTGTTGGTCTTTTTCCTGCTCGGCAGGATCGGGCCTGGGCTGCTCCGCCGGGTGCTGCTCCGGGCTCGTTGGCTTGTCCGCCCCAGGCTGGGCAGGTGTCGGAGGCGTGGTCTTGGTCATGTGACGTGCTCCTGGAGAAAAGTGCATTCGGCGCGGGCGGACCGCCGCGGTCACGGGGTCAGCCCGCCCACCATTGCTTGAGGGTCGCGCGCAGGGCCGCGCCGCCTGCGGCGGCCTCTTCCTTGCGCAACGCCTGGAAATACGCCCCTACCTGCTTGAGCGGGATATGGGGTGGCAAGGGCGGCATCTCGGGGTCGGTCACCATTTCCAGCACCACCGGGCGTGTCGCGGCCAGGGCCTGGTCCCAGGCGTCTCCGACCTTATCCGCGCTGTCCACGCGTATGCCTTCCAGGCCGAGCAAGCGGCCATACTCCGCGTAGGAGAAGTCCGGCAGCCATTGCGAAGCCGCAAAGCGGGGATCGCCGCCCATGACGCGCTGCTCCCAAGTGACCAGGTTGAGGTCTCCGTTGTTCAGCACCATGACGACCAGAGTCGGGTTGGACCAGTCTTTCCAGCGATGGGCGATGGTGATCAGTTCGTTCATGCCCAGCATCTGCATGGCGCCGTCGCCGACCAGCGCAATGACGGGCCTGTCGGGATGGGCCAACTTGGCGGCGAGCGCATAAGGCACGCCGCAGCCCATGGTGGCCAGTCCGCCCGACACCGAGCCCATCATTCCTTCACGCATGGCAATGTCGCGCGCATACCAGTTTGCGGCGGACCCGGAATCGCAGGTAAGAATGGTACGCGGCGGCAACCGTCGCGACAGCTCCAGGAAGGGGCGCTGCGGATTCAGCGGCTGCGCGTCCACCATGGCGCGTGCCGTGACGGTTTCGTGCCACTTCGCGACCTTGCCCTCGATGCGTTCGCGCCAGCGGCGCGCGGTCTTGGCCTGCAGCAAGGGAATCAGGGCCTGCAGGGTCAGCCGGCTGTCGCCGACCAGGCCTAGCTCGACGGGATAGCGCAGGCTGAGCTTGCGGCCATCGCGGTCGATCTGCACAGCCCTGGCCTGCCCCTCTGGCGGCAGGAACTCCGAATAGGGAAACGACGTGCCTACCATCAGCAAGGTGTCGCACTCGTTCATCATGTCCCAGCTGGGCTGCGTCCCCAGCAAGCCGATACAACCGGTGACGTACGGCAGGCTGTCAGGCAGGACCGCCTTGCCCAGCAGCGCCTTGGCTACGCCTGCGCCCAATCGTTCGGCGGTTTCGCGCAGCTCGGGGCCGGCGTCAAGCGCGCCGGCCCCGACCAGCATGGCCACGCGTTCGCCCTGGTTCAGGATGTCGGCGGCATTGCGTAGCGCGGCTTCGCCGGGCACCCCGGCATGCGATGTCACGCCGATGCCCGTGGGGACATTGCCATGTTCCCGGGCGGGCTTTTCCACCGCCGGCAAATCCTGCACATCGTTTGGAAAAATGACGCAGGTCACGCTGCGGCGCTCCATGGCGATACGCATGGCGCGGTCGATCATGTGGCGCGCCTGCTCCGCGGTGGTGGCCATCTGCACGTAATCATGCGCCACGTCCTTGAAGAGGCTGATCAGATCGACCTCTTGCTGATAGTCGCCGCCCAGGGCGCTGCGCGCCTGTTGGCCAACCAGGGCGACCACCGGTTGATGATCGAGCTTGGCGTCGTACAGGCCATTGAGCAAGTGGATGGCGCCAGGGCCTGAGGTCGCCAGGCAAACGCCCGCCTGCCCCGTGAACTTGGCATGGGCGCACGCCATGAATGCGGCCGCTTCTTCGTGCCGGGCCTGGATGAACGTCAATGGCTCCTCGGTGCGCCCGAACGCGCCAATCAGGCCATTGATGCCGTCCCCGGGATAGCCATAGATCCTCCTGACTCCCCATTGGGATAGCCGCTCCAGCACAAAGTCCGCCACTGTTTTCATCCGATTCTCCCTACGTACGCCCGCAATTCGCAGAACGCCGTAATCAGCAAATGGCATTCCCGCCCGCAGCGCGTCTGCGGCGCACCCGGAGCGGGCACGGCGCTTGCGGAGGAATGCGCTACGGCGGACGCGCTTGACGATCTGCCCCATAAAGGGAGTTGGCATGGCGAAGATTCGAACCCTGGTAGTGGCAGGTGAAGCATTTCCCCTGGCCAAGACAGGTGGGCTGGGCGATGCGATCACGGGCATGGCGCGCGCGCTGCGCGAAGCGGGCCTGCCATTGTTAGTGCTGCTTCCCGCCTACCGCGGCGTGCGGCAGCGCCTTGAGGGCGTCCGGGTGGTTGCGCCGTTGCACAACCTGCCGGGAGGCGAAGCCCAGCTTCTCGCTGGGCATTGTCCCCAGTCCGGACTGGACTTTCTGCTGCTGGAAAACGACGCGCTCTATGACAGGCCCGGCATCTACCTGGACGAAAACAGCTGCGAACATGCGGACAATGCGGTGCGCTATGCGGCGCTGGCCCATGCCGCGGTGCGCGTGGCCGGCGGCCTTCCCGGTGTTGCGCGCCCCAATCTCCTGCACGTGCATGATTGGCATGCGGGGCTGGTGCCGCTGCTGTTGCGGGAGTACGGGCTGCGCGACGTCAAAAGCATCATGACGATCCACAACCTGGCGTTCCAGGGACAGTTCCCGCTGGAATGCGCAGCCTCCCTGGGCATACCCGAACGCTATTGCAATGACGAGGGCGCCTGCGCGTGGGGACGCTTGAATTTCCTCAAGGCGGGGATCCGCTACGCCGATCGCATCACGACCGTCAGCCATACCTATGCACGGGAAATCCTGACCCCCGCTTTCGGTTGCGGTCTGGAAGGCCTGTTGCGGCGGCGTGCCGCCGATCTGGTGCCGATACCCAATGGCATCGACAATCTGCTGTGGAATCCGGTCCGCGATCCCCACCTCGGATCCCTGCGGTACTCGGCGCGCGACCTGAGCCGCAAGGCGCGCTGCAAGGCGGCCCTGCAACGGGAATTCGGTTTGCATGAGGAGGCCGACGCCGCGCTCATGGCCATGGGAAGCCGGTTGACGGAACAGAAGATGGCCGACGTTGCAGTGCAGGCCCTGCCCGAAGCGCTGGAAAGGCACCCCGATCTGCAAATTGCGATCCTGGGCCAAGGCGACCGCCGGCTGGAGGATGCGCTGAAGGCGCTTAGCGCGCGCTATCCAGGCCGGTGCGCCACCCGCATCGGCTATGACGAGGCGGTGGCGCACCGGCTGCACGCGGGCTCCGACATCCTTTTGCACGGCAGCCGCTTCGAGCCCTTCGGCCTGACGCCGCTCTATGCCATGCGCTACGGATCGATTCCCATAGGGTCCCGCGTGGGCGGCATGGCCGACACGATCGACGATCCGGGCCCGCGCGCGCCGCTGTCCGCCATGGCCGGCGCCAATGGCCTGCTATTCGACGGCGACGACCCCGCGGCCATGGGCGCCGCGATCTCCCGCGCCCTGGCCCTGCGTGGGGACGCGATGCTCTGGCGAACCATGCAGCGCAATGCCATGAGCGCGGATTTCAGCTGGCGGTCGGCCGTGGGACCTTATGCGGATCTCTACCGTTCGCTGATTGATCCCGGCCGCCGGACCCGGGCCCCGTCCCTGGTCGACGTGCCGGCTGGCGCCGGCGCCCTGCGCGCGGGTCACCGTTCAGGCGGCCCCCTACCCGCGCCCGCCGTCTAGGCAAGCCTACAGGAGGAATCGCCGGTGCCCCCAGCCCAAGCCGCCCAGCCTCACGCTCCCTTGCGCCTCTACCATGCCCATGGCGGGGCCGCCGGCAACGCATCCGCCCCGGCCGGCGACCTGGGGCCGGAGCTCTACGCGCGCCTGCACCGGCGCGGATTCAACGCAGTGCTGGTACAGGCGCCCTGGCTGGTGGCGCCGGGTGGCGCCTCTTTCGCGCCCCTGGATGCGGATCGGGCGTTGCTCGCCGGCGAGCGAGTCCCTATGACGGATTGGCTTCGGTATGTCTCGGGTCAGCTTGCCGAGCACGGGCTGACCCTATATCTGGATCTGGCGCTGGACCGGTGCGCCATTGACGCCGTCGCGGACACGATAGGTCCCGGCTGGTATCAACCGGCGGCCGAAGATCCCGCGCGCGATCCTCGCATGAACGCCGAAGCGCGCGAGGTGCTGCACTTGCGGCACGGCGACCCACCGCCTGCATTTGTCGACGCCTGGGCCAACCGGCTGCAGCGCTGGGCGGCGCACGGCGCCGCGGGCTTCGCGTTTCAGTCGCCACAATGCCTGCCCTCTGCGGCGTGGCAGGCGCTTGCCGCGGCGGCGCGGCGAGGCCGCCCGGCCGCGCAACTGATAGCCTGGGCCCCAGGCCTCACGCCGGAATCGTTGACGGCCTTGCGCGGCGCGGGATTCGACGCCCTGTTCTCGTCTATGCCATGGTGGGACTTCAAGTCCGGATGGTTGGCGGAGGAAGACGCGCGGCTGCGCGCAACGGCACCCGTAATCGCCTCGCCTGCGCGCACGGCGCCGCATGCCCCGCAACTTGCCTCGGACAAACGCGGCGTATGGGCCGCGGCCTTGTGCGCGGATGGCCTGATGTTCGACGACAGCGATGAGAGCCGGCTGCCCGACATCGATGCAGCCAACCATTGGTTCGCGCAGGCAGGCTTGCGCGGGCCGCTGCGCCTGGCAGGCGGACGTGACGGCCATTGCACCATGTTGCTGCGCGAATGTGCTGCCGGCACCGCGGTCCTGGCGCTCAACCCCTCTGACGCGGACGAGGCGCGCGTGGATTGGGATGCCCTGGCCCCGCTGCTGCCCCCCGCCGAATTTCTGCCCGAGGGCGTGCCGGCCGGCTTGCTGGCACCAGCCGATGCGATCCCGCCGGCGGGATGCGCCATGTTCCTGTTCGAACCCACGCACCCCGTGCGCGAGGCCGCGAGACCTGTCGCGCGCCGCATGGACGGCGGGGCCAGCCAGCGCATTGTCGTCGAACAGGTCGGCCCCGCGGTGGATAACGGCGCTTTTCCCGTCAAGTGCATTCCGCACGAACGCATTACGGTACGCGCTGATATTTACATGGACGGCCACGAACAGCTTGCCGCCGAGCTGCGTTGGCGCGCGGCGGATGAAAACTCCTGGCGCGCCGTGCCCTTCGAACGGGGCGTGAACGACCGTTGGGAGGCCTCGTTCCGTCCTCGCCGCATCGGCGCGCATGAGTTCGTCATCAACGCCTGGCTGGATGCCTGGCAGACATTCCGCCACGACCTGGACGTGAAGCACCAGGCCCAGGTGGACCTCCGGCTGGAAGTCCAGGAAGGCTTGCTGATGCTGCGGGCGGCGCTGGCGCGAGCGCGGACCGCCTCGCACCCCGGGGCCATGACGGTGCGCAATGTCTTGCAGCAATTCAACAAGGGAAACGACGCCGAATCCGGCCCGCCCACGCCGCGGCAGATCGCTGCCCTGCTCGACGAGGAACTCGCGCACACCATGCGCGAGCTGGACGATCGCCCGTTCGAGTACGTCAGCCCTGCCCCCTATCCGCTCTGGGTGGATCGGCGCCAGGCCTGCCATGCCAGCTGGTATGAGCTTTTTCCCCGCTCGCAATCGCCGCGGCCAGGCCAGCACGGCACCTTCGACGACGTCATCGCGCGGCTGCCCGATGTGCGCGAGATGGGATTCGACGTGCTCTATCTGCCGCCCATCCACCCCATCGGGTTGCGCAACCGCAAAGGACGCAACAACAGCTTGCGGGCGGAGCCGGACGATGTTGGCAGCCCGTATGCCATTGGCGGCGCCGAAGGCGGGCACGACGCGATCGAACCCCTGCTGGGCGGACTGGACGGCTTTCTCCGACTGGTGGAAGCCGCGCGCGGATACGGCATGGAAGTCGCCCTGGATTTCGCGATCCAGTGCTCGCCGGACCACCCCTGGCTGCAACGCCATCCCGATTGGTTCTCCTGGCGGCCCGACGGCTCCCTGCGCTATGCCGAGAATCCACCCAAGAAATATCAGGACATCGTCAACGTCGCCTTCTACGGCGCCGCCGCGCGCCGCGCCCGCAAGCTCACCCTTTGGCGCGCGCTGCGGGACGTCGTGTTGTTCTGGGTGCAGCATGGCGTGCGCACCTTTCGGGTCGACAATCCCCATACCAAGCCCCTGCCGTTCTGGCAGTGGCTGATCGCGGAGGTCCATGCCCAGCATCCGGACGTGATCTTCCTGTCCGAAGCCTTCACCCGCCCCAAGATGATGTACCGGCTGGCGAAGATCGGCTTTACCCAGTCCTATACCTACTTCACCTGGCGCAACGACAAGGCGGAACTCGAAGCGTACCTCGAGGAAGTATCCACGCCGCCCGCGGCAGATTTCTTCCGGCCTCATTTCTTTGTCAACACGCCGGATATCAATCCCTATTTTCTGCAGACTTCCGGCAGGCCGGGCTTTCTGATCCGCGCGGCGCTGGCCGCCTTGGGATCAGGCCTGTGGGGCATGTACAGCGGCTTCGAACTGTGCGAGGCGGCCGCTCTGCCCGGCAAAGAGGAATACCTGGACTCCGAGAAGTACGAATTGCGTCAGCGCGACTGGTTTGGGCCGGGCAACATCCGCTCGGAAATCACCCGCTTGAACCAGATCCGGCGCACCAACCCAGCCTTGCAGAGCCACCGGGGCCTGAGTGCGGTCCGCAGCGGTAACGACCGTGTGCTGGCATTCTGCAAGTCCACGCCCGGCCGCGGCAATTTCATTCTTGCAGCCATCAGCCTGGATCCTTTCCAGCCGCAGACGGCGCGCATAGAAGCGCCGTTCTGGCTCTTCGGCCAGGCCGACACAGGGCGGCTGGTCGCCGAAGACCTCCTGGCCGAACGCAGTGAGCCCTGGCAGGGCCAGATCCGCGAGCTCACGCTGCATCCCGATCAACCCTATCGCGTGTGGCGCCTGTCGCTACATGGATGACGCCCCACGCCCATTGCCATGATCAGTGAAACCCAGCCCATCCAGGACGACGACCTCTGGTACAAGGACGCAGTCATCTATCAACTGCACGTCAAGTCCTTCTTCGATTCAAACGGCGACGGCGTGGGCGACCTGCCCGGCCTGATCGCCAAGCTCGACTACATCGCGAGCCTGGGCGTCAACACGATCTGGCTATTGCCCTTCTATCCGTCGCCGCGCCGCGACGACGGCTATGACATCGCCGACTACCGTGGCGTGCACCCGGACTATGGCACCGTGGCGGACGTGCGCAAACTGATACGGGCGGCCCACGCCCGCGGCCTGCGCGTCATTACCGAGCTGGTGGTCAACCATACCTCGGACCAGCACCCGTGGTTTCGCCGCGCCCGCGCGTCCAGGCCCGGCTCCGCGGCGCGCAACTTCTATGTCTGGTCGGACAACGACAAGGCTTATGCCGGCACGCGCGTCATTTTCTGCGATACCGAAAAGTCGAACTGGACCTGGGATCCCGAAGCCGGCGCGTATTTCTGGCACCGCTTCTATTCCCACCAGCCCGACCTGAACTACGACAACCCGCAGGTGCTGAAGGAAGTGCTGGCCGTGATGCGCTATTGGCTGGACATGGGTGTGGACGGGCTGCGCCTGGACGCGGTGCCCTACCTCGTCGAACGCGAAGGCACCAACAACGAGAACCTGCCCGAGACACACCAGGTGCTCAAGCGGATCCGCGCCGTGATCGACGCCGAGTATCCCAATCGGCTATTGCTGGCCGAGGCCAATCAATGGCCTGAGGATGCGCAGGAGTACTTCGGCGCGGGAGACGAATGCCATATGTCATTCCACTTTCCGCTCATGCCGCGCATGTACATGGCGATCGCGCAGGAAGACCGCTTCCCCATTATCGACATCATGCGCCAGACGCCGGATATTCCCGCCTCTTGCCAATGGGCCATATTCCTGCGCAACCACGATGAATTGACGCTGGAAATGGTCACCAGCCGCGAACGCGATTATTTGTGGAACGTCTACGCCGCGGATCCGCGCGCCCGCATCAACCTGGGCATCCGGCGCCGACTGGCGCCGCTGCTCGAACGAGACCGGCGCCGGGTGGAGCTGATGAACAGCCTGCTGTTGTCCATGCCCGGCACGCCCGTACTCTATTACGGCGATGAACTGGGCATGGGCGATAACGTGCACCTGGGCGATCGCGACGGCGTGCGCACGCCGATGCAGTGGTCGCCGGACCGCAATGGCGGCTTCTCGCGCGCGGATCCGGAACAACTGCCCTTGCCTGTGCTCATGGGCCCCCTGTACGGCTACGAAGCCGTGAACGTTGAAGCGCAACAGCGCGATCCGCATTCGCTGCTTAACTGGACGCGCCGGCTCCTGGCGCAGCGGCGTCAGAGCCATGCTTTTGGACGCGGTGCGCTGAGGTTCATTTTTGCCGGCAACCGCAAGATTCTCGCCTACCTGCGGCAATGGCAAGAAACGACCATTCTGTGCGTGGCCAACCTGTCCAACGCTGCGCAACCGGTGGAACTGCAGCTGCAGGAATTCAACGGCCGCGTGCCGGTCGAAATGCTGGGCGGAACGCCGTTTCCGGCGGTGGGTGAACTGCCGTATCTGCTGACCCTGCCGCCCTATGCATTCTATTGGCTGGACCTGAGCAACGTAGCGGCTCCGCCCGACTGGCATGCGACCGCTCCGGCCCAGATGCCGGAATTGACCACATTGGTATTGCGCGCCCAGGGTGGGGCTGCGCTGACCGATGCTTCCCGCTCCACCCTGGAACGTGAGGTACTGCCCCAGTATCTGGCGCGCCAGCGCTGGTATCCGGGCAAGGAGACTCCGGCCCGGGCACGCCTGGCCTATGCCACTCCGTTTGCCTCGGCCGATGGCGAGTACTACTGGGCTGAAATCGAGCCTGAGGACGGCGTCGATGGATTGCGCGCGCAGGCGCCCTTCGTGCTGGTGTGGGACGAGACCGCCACCGTGCAATACGCGATTGCCCGGGTCCGCCGCGGAGCGGAGGTCGGCATTCTGGCCGACGCCTTCCTGCAACCCGGGTTCGTGCGCGGCGTGGTCAACGCCCTGAAAACGGGCCGCGAGGTCGACGGCCGCAGCGGCGGCAAGCCCGGAGACAAGCCCGGGGTCATACGTTTCCTGCCCGAGGAAGGTCTGGCCGCCATGGAGATCGCACCGGACGGCGAGCTGCAGTGGCTCTCGGCCGAACAATCCAACAGTTCGGTCATCGTCGATGGCCAGGTCATACTGAAGCTGATCCGCGCCGTCAGGCCCGGCCGCTCGCCCGAGGTTGAAATGACGCGCTATCTGACGCGCGCGGGTTATGCAAACATGCCGGCGTTACTGGGCGAGGTGCAACGCGAAGATGCCGATGGCGTGGTCCACACGCTGGCCGTGGCGCATCGCTATGTCGCCAACGAAGGCGACGCATGGAGCTGGACGCTCGATCTGCTGAAACGCACGCTGGACAATGCCGTGCTCGTGAATCAGAGCCCCGACGAGTTTGTCCAGGATCTGCAGGGCTACGCGGCCATGGCCGCCACCATGGGCGAGCGCCTGGCGCAAATGCACAACCTGCTGGCGCAGCCCACCGACGAGCCCGACTTCCAGCCACGGCCCGCCAGCCAGGCGGACGCCGACGCGCGCACGCGCCATATCCAGGGCCTGCTGGAACGGGCGGAGAAGGACCTGCGGGCGCATCTCGGCAAGCTGGAAGCGCCTTCGCGGGCCTGCGCTGAATGGTATTTCGAACACCGCGAGCGGCTGGCGGCGCGCGTGGCGGCCATGGCGCAAGCCGAAACCGGAGCCTTGTGCCTGCGGGTGCATGGCGACTTTCATCTTGGGCAAGTGTTGGTCGCGCAGGCCGACGCCTATCTCATCGACTTCGAAGGCGAGCCCGTCAATAGCGTCCAGGCGCGCCGCGCATTGGCCTCGCCCTACAAAGACGTTGCGGGCATGCTGCGTTCGTTTGACTATGCCGCCGCCTCCGTCGCCCGCGCCGACTCCCTGGGCGGCGCGCCCACGGACGCCAATGCCGGCGCTGGCGACACGCCCGGAACGGCCGTCAGTCCCGCCGAACTGCGCGACGCGCTGTTGTCGCGTTTCCGCCAGAGCGCCTCCCAGTCTTTCCTGCAGGGCTACCGCGATGCTCGCGCCTCGGCGCTGATCCCGCCCGGAGATGAAGACGTGCTGCTGGCGCTCGCCCAACTGGAGAAAGCCGCCTATGAAGTGAGCTACGAGGCCGCGCACCGCCCCGACTGGATTTCTATCCCGCTTTGCGCCCTGGCGGAGCTCGCGCGCAACCTGCTGCTCACGGCAGCGCTGGACGATGAGGACACGCCATCATGAGCCAGGATACGTCCGCCGCTGTCGCCTCCGGCGCCGTCGACCCCACCGAACTGGCCGCGCTGGCTTGCGGCCTGCATAGCGACCCCTACGCCATCCTGGGGCCGCATGAAGGAACGCTTCGGGTATACGCGCCAGGCGCGCAGGGGGTCGATGCAATGGATGCCGAGGGTCGGCGCACCGCGCTGCATGAGCAGGACCACGGCCTGTTCCTGGGGCGCGTGCCGTACGCGCGTGCGGGCGACGGAAGCTCTTACCGACTCGCGATCCGATGGCCCGGCGCCGAGCAGATTACCGCCGATCCCTTTGCGTTCGGCACCCTGCTTCCGGAAGAGACGCTGGCCCAGCTGGCGCAAGGCTCATGGCGAGCGGCGGGCGATGCCCTGGGCGCGCAACTGACGCAAGTCGACGGCGTGGCGGGCCTGCGCTGTGCGGTATGGGCGCCCAACGCCCAACGTGTCGCTGTCGTAGGGGATTTCAACGGCTGGGACAGCCGCCGGCACGGCATGCGGCTGCGGCACGCCGCGGGCGTGTGGGAAATATTCATCCCCGGCGTGCAGGCCGGCGAGCGCTATAAATTCGCCATCACGGATCGCGCGGGCAATCAACGGCTGAAGGCCGATCCCATGGCGCGGCGCAGCGAAGCGCCGCCAGCCACGGCGTCGGTGGTGGACGACCCCGCGGACTACCCCTGGGAAGACCAGGGCTGGATGGCGGCCCGTGAAGCCAGGCAGTCTTCGGATGCGCCGCTGTCCATCTACGAAGTGCACGCGGGTTCCTGGCTTCCGGAGGAGCCCGAGTCCCGCGCCTGCGTATGGGACCGGCTGGCCGACAAGCTGCCCGCCTACGCCCGCGCCATGGGTTTCAGCCACGTGGAACTGCTGCCGGTCATGGAGCATCCGTTCGGCGGCTCCTGGGGCTACCAACCCTTGGGCATGTTCGCGCCGGCGGCCCGCTACGGCCCGCCCGCCGCGTTCGCCCGCTTCGTAGACCAGTGCCACCGGGCCGGCATCGGCGTCATCCTGGACTGGGTGCCCGCGCATTTCCCCGACGATGCCCACGGGCTCGTCCGCTTCGACGGTACCGCGCTGTACGAGTATGAGGATCCGCGCGAAGGCTACCACCCGGACTGGCACACCATGGTCTACAACCTGGGGCGCACGGAAGTGCAGGCCTTCATGATCGCCAGCGCGCTGCATTGGCTGCGCCGCTTCCACGTGGATGGTTTGAGAGTAGACGCCGTGGCTTCCATGCTGTATCGCGATTACAGCCGCCAGCCAGGCCAATGGATACCGAATCGTTACGGCGGCCGCGAGAACCTGGAGGCGGTGCAATTCCTGCAGGCGCTGAACACCACCGTGCGCCAGGAAGTTCCGGACGCGATCATGGTGGCCGAGGAATCCACCGCGTGGCCGGGGGTGACCGCGCCGGTCGCCGACGGGGGCTTGGGTTTTCACTACAAATGGAACATGGGCTGGATGCACGACACCCTGCGCTATCTTGCCGAGGATCCCGTGCATCGCAAGCATCACCATCACGACATCACTTTCAGCATGGTGTATGCATACAGCGAGCGCTTCATCCTGCCGTTGTCGCATGACGAAGTGGTGCACGGCAAAGGCTCGCTGCTGGGCAAGATGCCGGGCGACGCTGCCGCCCGGCTCGCCAACCTTCGCGCGTATCTGGGCTTCATGTGGGCCCATCCAGGCAAGAAGCTGCTGTTCATGGGCGGCGAGATGGCCCAGCCCCGCGAATGGAATCACGATGTGCCTTTGGACTGGAATCTGCTTGACCATCCCGGCCACCTGGGCGTGCAGCGCCTGGTCGCAGACCTGAACGGCCTGTATCGCACACTGCCGGCTTTGCATGCCCGCGATGCCGATCCCGCGGGCTTCGCCTGGACGATCCTGGACGACCGCGACAACAGCGTGGTCGCCTTCATCCGCAGCGACGGATCCCATCATGTGCTTGCCGTCGCCAACTTCACGCCCGTGGCGCGCCACGACTACCGCATCGGCGTCCCGCGCGCGGGACGCTGGACGGAGAAATTGAACACCGACGCCACGCACTACGGCGGATCGGGCCAAGGCAACCAGGGCGGCGCCAGCACCGGCGAAGGCGCTTCCCATGGCCAGCCCCAGGCCTTGTCCCTGACGTTGCCGCCCTTGGCCACCCTCTTCCTGCTTTACGAAGGCTGAACGTATATGGACCCTACCCAATTTACGCGCATTAGCGGCGGCCAGCCTCATCCCCTGGGCGCGGTCAGCGACGGCCTGGGCGTGAACTTCGCGGTGTTCTCGGCCAACGCCACGCGTATCGAGCTGTGCCTGTTCGACGCCAGGGGCCGAAAGGAACTGCGCCGCTTCGACCTGCCGGAATGCACGGACGAGATCTGGCATGGCTATCTGCCAGACGCGCATCCGGGGCTGGTGTACGGCTACCGCGCCCACGGGCCGCACGACCCGCGCAATGGCCACCGCTTCAATCCCCACAAGCTGCTGCTGGATCCGTATGCGCGGCAACTGACCGGGCCGGTGCATTGGAGCGATGCGCTGTTCGGCTATCGCATGAAACACGCGCGCGCGGACCTCAGCATAGACCGGCGCGACAGCGCGCCCGCCATGCCCAAGGCCATCGTGGCCGAGGAGGCGCCGTTCACCTGGGGCAATAGCCGGCCGCCGGGCACGGCGTGGAACGACACCGTGATCTACGAGGTCCACGTGCGCGGCGCGTCCATGCTGCGCGAAGACCTGCGCCAACCCTTGCGCGGCACCTGCTCCGCCTTGGCAGACCCCCGCTTCATCGAGCATCTGCAGCGGCTGGGTGTCACGGCGGTGGAGCTGTTGCCGGTCCACGCATTCCTGCAGGATCGCTTCCTGACGGAACGCGGCCTGCGCAACTATTGGGGCTATAGCACCCTCTCCTACTTCGCCCCTGAACCCTCCTACCTCCAGCACAATCCGAACGAACTGCGCCAGGCCATACGCCGGCTGCACGCCGCAGGCATCGAAGTCATCCTGGACGTGGTCTACAACCACACTTGCGAGGGCAACGAACTCGGCCCCACGCTGTCGTGGCGCGGCCTGGACAATGCCAGCTACTATCGCCTGGTCCCCGGCGACGAGCGCTACTACATCAACGACACCGGCTGTGGCAATACCGTCAATCTGTCGCATCCGCGGGTCCTGCAGATGGTCACGGATTCGCTGCGTTATTGGGCCGAATCCTATGGCGTGGACGGTTTCCGCTTTGACCTGGGCGTGACGCTGGGCCGGGAAGGAACCGGCTACGACCCTGGCTCGGGTTTTTTCGACGCGGTGCTGCAGGATCCTACCCTGGCCCGTCTGAAACTGATATCCGAGCCCTGGGACGTCGGCCTCGACGGTTATCAGCTGGGTAATCATCCGCCAGGGTTTGCGGAATGGAACGACAAGTTCCGCGACGCGGACCGGCGCTACTGGCGCGCGGACCCCGCCATGCGCGGCGAAATGGCGGCGCGGCTGTGCGGATCTCGCGACCTGTTCGACCGCCGCCACCGCCGGCCCTGGAGCAGCATCAACTACGTCGCCTCGCACGATGGCTTCACGCTTGCCGACATCGTCAGCTACGACGCCAGCCACAACGAGGCCAACGGCGAAGGCGGCAATGACGGCCATGGCGAGAACTACAGCCACAACTGGGGCGCCGAAGGCCCGACGGAAGATCCGGACATCCTCCAGACCCGCAAGCTGGTGCAACGGGCGCAGCTTGCGTGCGTGTTCCTGTCCGACGGCACGCCGATGCTGCTGGCCGGCGACGAGTTCGGCAACAGCCAGGAAGGCAACAACAATGCCTATTGCCAGGACAATCGCCTGTCATGGCTGGACTGGACGCAAGCGCAGGACGAGGCCGGCCGCGAGCTCAGCCGCTATACCGCGCGCCTGATCGCACTGCGCCGCGCGCACCCCAGCACCCGGGGCGCGCGCTATGGCGATGCCAACCAGGAGCTGGCGCCTGGGGTAAAGGCCATCGCCTGGTTCGACCCGGCGGGCGGCGAACTCGATGCCGCCGCCTGGGAGTCGGAACAGGACAATGCCATGGCCTTGCGCCGCGCTGCCTGCCGCGAGGACGGCAGTCTGGACGTGACTCTGTTGATGCTCAATCCGGGTGGGGAGGACGTGGTGTTCCAGGTGCCGCCGCCCGCCCTGGCCTGGATCCGCGAGTTGGACTCCGCCACGCAGGCGCCGGCCGCGCCCCTGGCAGAGCCGGCGATCACGGTGGCGGCGCGCAGCGTGGTGCTGCTGGCCGCGGCGCACGTGCCGGGGGATCCGACATGAGCCACACCTATGCGTCCGGCGCCATGCCTCTGGATAGCGGCGTCACGCGTTTCCGCTTGTGGGCGCCCTCCGCACCCGCCAGCCTTGCCCTCGAGGTCGAAGGTCATCCCCCCATCCCCTTGCGGCCCGGCCCTGACGGCTACACGCAAGCGGACGTGGACTGCCCTATCGGGGCGCGCTATCACTATCGCCTGGATGATGAGACCGTCGTTCCCGACCCCGCGTCGCGCCTGCAGCATGGCGACGTGCATGGAGACAGCATCGTCACCGCGCCGGATTCATACCCGTGGCGGTATGCAACCTGGCGCGGACGCCCCTGGGAAGATGCCGTGCTCTACGAGACCCATGCGGGCCTGGAAGGCGGCTACGCGGGCCTCGTGGCGCGGCTGCCCGAATTGGCTGCGCTGGGCGTTACCTTGCTGGAGCTGATGCCCATTGCGGATTTCCCCGGGCCTCGCAACTGGGGCTATGACGGCGTCCTGCCCTACGCGCCCGACACCGCCTATGGCACGCCGGACGAGCTCAAGCGCCTGATCGACGAGGCCCACGGCCTGGAAATGGGCGTGATGCTGGACGTGGTCTACAACCATTTTGGCCCGGACGGCAATTACCTCCCGCGCTACGCCGCGCCGTTCTTCAGAAAGGACGTCGTCACCCCTTGGGGCGAGGCCATCGATTTTCGTCAGCCCGCGGTGAGCCAATTCTTCAAGGAAAACGCGCTGTACTGGCTTACGGAGTACCGCTTCGACGGCCTGCGTCTGGACGCCGTGCACGCCATCGCCGGCCATGAATGGCTGCATGAACTGGCGCAATACCTGCGGCAGCACATCCCCGCCGAACGCTATGTGCACCTCGTGCTGGAGAACGACGACAACCGCGCCAGCCTGTTGCAAGGCGATTTCGATGCCCAATGGAACGATGATGCCCACCATGCCTTGCACGTCCTCCTGACGGGCGAGGCTCACGGCTATTACGCAGATTACAGCGCGCAGCCGGCCCAGGCCCTGGCGCGTTGCCTGGCCGAAGGCTGGCTGTATCAGGGCCAGCCTTCGCCATATCGTGGCGGGCAGGTTCGCGGCGAGCCTAGCGCCGGGCTGCCGCCAACCGCATTTGTGCTGTTCCTGCAGAACCACGATCAGGCGGGAAACCGCGCCGGCGGCGAGCGCCTGGCCAGCCTGGTTGACAATCCTGCCCGCCTGCGGGCTGCGGTGGCGCTGCAATTGCTGGCGCCGCAGATACCGCTGATCTTCATGGGCGAAGAGCGCGGCGCCCGGACTCCGTTCCACTACTTCACCAGCCATGCCGACCCGGCCTTGGCACAAGCGGTGCGCGAGGGGCGGCGGCGAGAATTCTCGCGGTTTCCCGAGTTTCAGGGTTCGGCAACGGCTGCGCTGGCCGATCCCAACGCCCCAGAGACCTACCTGGCCAGCAAGCCCCGTGCAAGCTCGGCGGACGCGCACGCCTGGATGCGGGACTACGCCATCCTGCTGCATTTGCGCGCGCGCCTGATTGCGCCCAGGCTGCCCGGCGCAACCAGCCTGGGGGCCAGCGCCATCGGCGAGCATGGCGTGTTCGCGCGCTGGGAATTGGCCGGCGGCGCGCGCTTGACGGTCTATACGAACCTGGGGCCCGACCGCCTGGCCTTGCCTGAGTCTTTGCAGGCGGGGCTGGAAGCCTATGCCGCGCTGTTGTTCGAGTCCGTGGCCGGCGCTCGCGATGCGCTGTTCCAAGGCGAGGTCTGCGGCGACAGCACTGTGTGGCTGCTGGAGGAACCGGCATGACCGCCGCCGCAGCCGGCGATGCCGCTTTGTCCGCCTTGGCCGGCAAGGCCGGCATCGCCGAACACTGGACCGACGCACGCAAGCGCCCGCAACGCGTGTCGCCGGACACCTTGCGTCTGTTGCTGGCCGGCATGGGCCTGCCGGCAGCCAATGCCCAAGACATCCGCGACAGCGACCACCGCCTGAGCCACGAGCAAGCCAACTTGCTGCCGCCGCTGTTGGTGGCGCGGGCTGGCGCAGCCACGTTCCTGCCTCCGTCCGCGCGCGGCCCCTACCGCCTCGTCTGCGAATCGGGCGCTGCCCGCGCGGGCATCATTGGCCCGGACGGCCGCCTGGATGCGCCCGACGAGGCCGGTTATCACACGCTGAGTTTCGAATCCGGGCAGACCGTGCTTGCCGTGGCGCCCAGGTTAGCGCCCACCCTGGACCAGTTGACGGGATCCGCCGGGCAGCGCGCCTGGGGGCTGTGCGCGCAGGTCTACAGCCTGAGGCGCGATGCCGCGCACGGCGCGCTGGGTGGAGGCTTCGGCGATTTCGCCGCGGTGCGCGAGCTGGCCGCGGCTGCCGCGGCCGAAGGCGCCGACGCGCTCGCCATCAGCCCGGTGCACGCGATGTTCGCGGCGCTGCCGCAGCGCTGCAGCCCTTATGCCCCGTCCAGCCGACTATTCTTGAACACGCTTTATGCCGATCCGGCCGCGGTCCTGGGCGGGGATGCGGTGGCACATGCGACCGCCGAGCTCGCCGCCGCTACACGCCCGACGAGCCTCATCGATTGGTCCGCCGAGGGCGCGCGGCGCCAGCGTCTGCTGCGCGCGCTGCACCAGCGCTTTCGCCAGGCCGGGTCCGCGGATTGTCGCCAACGCTATGCCGCATTCTGCGCGCGGCGCGGCAAGGCGTTGCGCGATCACGCGGTCTTCGAAGCCCTGCATGGCGCGCACGTCGCGCGGGATGCAATCTCCGCGTCATGGTCGCAATGGGAGCCGGGGCTGCGGGATCCCGACACGCCCGACGTGGAGCGGTTCGCGCAGGAGCACGCCGGAGACGTCGACTTTCATTGCTTTGCCCAATGGTTGGCAGCGGAGAGTCTGGCTGACGTCCAGAATGCGGCGCGCGCGGCCGGCATGCGCATCGGGCTGATCGCCGACCTTGCCGTAGGCGATAGCCCGGAGGGCAGCCACGCCTGGAGCCGGCAGGCTGACTTGATGCCGGGGCTGTCCATCGGCGCCCCGCCCGACATCCACAATCCACTGGGGCAGAACTGGAATCTGACCGCGTTCTCCCCGCGCGCAATGCACGCCCACGGATATTCCGCCTTCATCGACCTGCTGCGAGCGGCCCTGTCCCACGCGGGCGGCCTGCGCATCGACCACATCCTGGGTATGGCGCGCCTGTGGCTCGTGCCGGAAGGCCTGGCCGCCGGCGCGGGCGCCTACCTGCGTTACCCGCTACAGGAACTGCTGGCGCTGACCGCCCTGGAAGCCTGGCGCCACCGGGCGCTCGTCATAGGCGAGAACCTGGGCACGGTGCCAGAGGGGTTCAACCGCGAGTTGGGAGATCGCGGCATCCTGGGCATGAACGTGCTGTGGTTCATGCGGCGGGAGGGAGAGCCGGCGCACGAAAGCCCGGCGCCAGCGGCGTCCGGATCTCCGGCGACAGAGGCAATCCAGCCATTTCTCCCGGCCGCGTCCTGGCCCGTCGAGGCTGTCGCCATGACCACCACGCATGACCTGCCCACGTTGCGCGGCTGGTGGGCCGAACGCGACATTGATCTGCGGGCCAAGTTGAACCTGCTGGGAACGGATGACGATCTGGCTTCGCTGCGGCGCGGGCGCGGCATGGACCGCGCCCTGCTGGCGCAGGCCCTCGGCTACTCCGCCCCGCCCTCGCAGCCCCCACTGGCGGACATACTGCGCTTCGTTTCTTCCAGCCCCTGCCCGCTATTGCTCGTGCCGATGGAAGATCTGGCGGGCGAGCTGGAACAGCCCAATCTTCCCGGCACCGTGGACGAACACCCCAACTGGCGCAGGCGGCTACCGGTGAGCAGCAGGGACTGCTTCGCCGACCCAGAAGTGCAGACGCGCCTGCAAGCCATGCGCGGCGAGCGGGGCCGGCCATGAACATGCCGCGCGCCACCGCCCGGCTGCAGTTGCATGCCGGCTTTACCTTCGACGACGCCCGCAACTGCGTGGACTATTACGCCGACCTCGGGGTAAGCCATCTGTACCTGTCGCCGATCACGCGCGCTCGCGCGGGCTCCACGCATGGCTATGACGTGATCGATCATGGCATGGTCAACCCAGAGCTGGGCGGCGAGTCCGCGCTGCGCAATCTGGCCCACGCCGCGCGCCGGCGCGGACTGGGCCTGATTGCTGACATCGTGCCCAATCATATGGCCGCGCATCCCGCCAATGGCTGGTGGCGTGACGTTCTGGAACATGGCGCGGCAAGCGCGCACGCGCGGGACTTCGATATCAGTTGGGATGCCGAGGACCCGGCATTGCGAGGCAAGGTGCTCCTGCCTGTCCTGCCGGAACCCTACGGCGTGTCGCTGATGCAAGGCGCCATGCGCTTGCAGTACAACGCCGGGACCGACCGGGTAGAACTGGATGTGGGCGGCCTGCGCTATCCGATCGCGCCAGAGTCGATTCCACGCGGGCTGGATCCGCACACCTTGCTGCGCCGCTGCGACCCCGCCCGAACGGCTGGCCGCGAACGGCTGCACCGCTTGCTGGAGTGCCAGCATTACCGGCTGGCCTGGTGGCGCTGCGCGGCGGACCAGATCAACTGGCGCCGCTTCTTCGAGATAAGCGACCTCGTAGGTGTGCGGGTCGAAGATGACTCCGTGTTCGACGCCGTGCATGCGCTGGTACTGCGCCTGTATTCCGAAGGCATCCTCGATGGGCTGCGCATCGACCATATCGACGGGCTTGCCGCGCCGGGCGCGTACTTGCGCCGCCTGGCCCGGGGCCTGGCCGAAGCCGGCGCGAGCCGTCCGGCTTCCTGCGCGCAGACGCAAGCATATCTGGTGGCCGAAAAGATCCTGGCGCCCGGCGAGTCGCCCGACCCGCGCTGGCAATTTCATGGAACCACCGGCTACGACTTCATGGACGAGGTCGGCGCCTTGCTGCATGACCCGGACGCCGAAGCGCCGCTGCGCGCATTCTGGCAGCTTCTAACGGGCGATCTGCGCACACCGCAGGTGCAGCTGGAAGCGGCGCGCGTACGCATGCTGGAACGCCATTTTGCGGCGGAGCGGCAGGCGCTGGTCCGCAGCCTCGAACGCGTGGCGCGACTGGACCGGCAGATGCGCGATTGGAGCGCCGCAGCAATAGACCGTGCGATGTCCGCATGGCTGGTGGCGTTTCCGGTATACCGCAGCTACGCCGAAGACGGCGGACGCAGTGACGGCGACCGCCATTGGTGCGATATCGCCACCCAGCGGGCTCAGGCTCTCTTGGGTGCCCGTTCCGGAACGTCGGACGCGGCCTTGCTGGCACAGTTGAACCAATGGCTCAGCGGCAGCGTCACGCCGGCTCCGATACCCGCAAGAGCTGTCTCGCCGCAACAGCAAGCCCGCGCTGAAACCGCCCAAGCCCTGCGCCGGTGTCAGCAGTTGACTCCGCCGCTTGCCGCCAAGGCGCTGGAAGATACGCTCTTCTACCGCTACGGCCCACTGTTGTCGCGCAACGAGGTCGGCGCCTCGCCCGGACGATTCGCGCTGGCGCCGGACGCCTTTCATGCCTTGGTGCAGGCTCGGGCGGACCGACATCCCTACGCCATGCTGGCCACCGCCACGCACGACCACAAGCGCGGAGAGGATGTGCGCGCGCGGCTGGCGGTGTTGTCGGAAATGCCCGACGCCTGGCGCAAGACGGCCTATCGCTGGATCCATGCCTTGCCGGATGGCGGACTTTTTTCGCTGGCGGATCGCTACATGTTGACGCAGACCCTGGTAGGCGCCTGGCCGGCGGACTGGCCCGTCGACGTGGTGGACGAACCTGACGATGCCCTGGGCGCATGGATAGAGCGCGTGGGCCAGTGGCAGCTCAAGGCGCTGCGCGAAGCAAAATTGCACACCAGTTGGACAGATCCGGATTCCGCATACGAGGCGGTCGCGGGCAACGCGCTCATGCACTTGCGGGACACGGTGCCAGGCCGGCGTCTGTTGACCGAAATGGCGGACTTCGCCTTGACGCTGGCACCTGCCGGCATGATCAATGGACTGGCGCAGACACTGTTGCGCAACACGCTGCCGGGGATACCGGACTTGTACCAAGGGACGGAGTTGTGGGACGACAGCCTGGTCGACCCCGACAACCGGCGCCCGGTGGACTATCCGAGACGCATTGCGCTATTGGCTCGCGCCCGGGCCGAACCAAGCATTCCTGCGCGCGAAGCCGATTGGCGCAGCGCTGCGGTCAAGCAAGCGCTGATCCAGCGCTTGCTTGCAGCGCGCCAACGCCAGCCGGCGCTGTTCGGCGTGGGAACGTGCATTCCCCTGCAAATATCGGGGACACAGGCGCGCCATGCGCTGGCCTGGCTGCGGCAGCATGACAATGCGCGTGCGCTTATCGTCGCGCCGCGGCTGTGCGCCCTGCGTCTGTCCGGCTACGCGCGCGGCGCACCGGCGGCGGCTGCGGAGTTCTGGGCCGATACGGTCTTGCACCTGCCCACCGGCTCGTCAGGCCCGTGGCAGGATGTTCTGGGAGGCAAGGATTTCAAAGCGGGGACGAACGGCGCGCTGCGGCTGGCGGATGTGTTGGGCGGCCTGCCGGTCGCGCTATGTCTGTCCGTGGATGCCTGACACCGCAATGCCTGACACCGCAAGGCCCGCCACCCGATAAGCGCCGCGCATGCATAAACGGCCTTGTCCGCCCACAGCGGGACAAGGCCGTTTCACCGCGCTACCCGCCCGACTAAAGGGTCCGGAGCACGCGGTCTATGAGTCAGCGCGGCATCTTGCTTTGCTGGCCCGGGTTCTGTCCCGGCTGCTGCCGGTCTTTATCGGCATGCTGACCGGACTGGCCGGGCTGCTGCCCGGGCTGCTTGCGGTCCCTGGGGTCTTCCTGGGCCTGTTGCTTCTGCTGCTGCTTTTGCTGGTCGGGCTGGTTCTGATTGGGCATTGCAAGTCTCCTGGAAAGCGGAAAAAGCTCCGCCATACCCCCTTCAGCAACCCGCGTGCCCAAACGTGGGGCGCCCTTGCGGCATCCAGGCCGCGCCCAGGCCCGCAGCCGGGGATCAGAGTTCCGCCTTGTCGGTAAAAATTGCGCTAGCGCGCCACCGCTATTGCGTGGCCGCGTGCCGCTTGCCGCGCCCGGATTGCGGCTCCGAGGCCGCATCGTGGGCGTCCAGCCAGGAAGAGGTGTATGCCGCGGGCGCCGCCAGCGGTTCACCCTGGTCGCGCTGCGTGCGCAGCCGCACCATCAATTCATCCAGCGGCATGGGACGGCCCAATGCGAAGCCTTGCCCGTAGCGGCAGCCGGCGGCGCGCAAGGCGGGAATGTCCGCGACATTCTCGACGCCTTCGGCCACCACGCGGCGTCCCAGCCGGTTCGCCAATTCGGCTGCGGTGCGCAGCACTTCAAACGCAACGGCGCTGCGCCGCATGCGCGTAACGAAATATTGGTCGATCTTGACCTCGGACAGCGGCAGAGCCGACAGCAGCTTCAACGACGCGTGACCGGTGCCGAAATCGTCCAGGCTGACTTCGCAGCCCGCGGTTTCAAGCTTCAGCAGCGTCGCCCGCAGTACGTCCAGCTCGCGGATGGGCTGGTCTTCGGTCAATTCCACCCGGACCAGCGAGGCGGGCAATTCCGCCGCGTAGATGCGGTCCAGCAGGAAATCCACGGCAGCTTCATCCGACAAGGTGGACGCAGGCGCATTGATGGCGACCGGCACCGCGATGCCCGCGCGCCGCATCGTCAGCAGCATATCTATCACCCGCAGGCAGACGCGCTCGAACAGTATCTTGTCCAACCCCAGGCGATTGACAGCCGGAATGAATTCGGAGGGCATGATGATGCCCAGCCGGCGATGCCGCCAGCGCGCCAGCGCCTCGGCTGACACGATCCTGCCGGTCAGCAAGTCCACCTGCGGCTGCAACAGCATGCGCAGGCCGTCCTTGCCGGTAATCATGGCGGCGATCTCGTCGTCGCTCGCCATCGAGCCTGTGGAAGCCTCGTGATTCGACGTCATGTCGACACTCCTTGCGCGCCCCTGGGCGAAACCTGCGCTGTCCGGGCGCAGAAAGGGGCACATTGGACTGAGTATTCCCAGCTACAGGGCTTTTTGTATGCGATTTCCAGACTTTCTTCCAGGCAATTTTGCGCCCCTGCGGCGGCAAAGTCACACATATGTATCCATACGTATTAAGCTGCTCGGATTCATGTACGCGGTCGTCCAATCGGCCCCCCTTGCCGATGTCATCGGAAGCGCTTGTCGACATGGTAGGGTTTGCGTCTTTCGTCTCGCTCCGGGCCCTCCCCGCTGTTGCTCTACTCGCGTGAAGAACTTCTTTTCCCATTGGCGCGCCTCCTTGCGCAACGTTTTGTGGCTGGACGCCCTCCAGGCTGCGGCGATCAGCGCCGCGCCCGTCATCCTTGCCGTGCTTGCGCACGAACCGCGCCTGGGCTGGAGCGCTATCGCGGCGTTCTGGGCCTGCTTTGGAGACCCGGGCGGGCCGCTGCGGCAGCGGGCGGGGGCCATGCTGGCGTTGGGCCTGATCGGCGCGCTGTTCTGCTTTTTGGCCAGTGTCAGCGCCACCCATCTGTGGCTCCTGTTGCCCCTGACTTTCGTATGTTGCACCTTCGGCGGTCTGTTACGCGTGCTTGGGCCGGCCGCGGCCATTGTCGGGACCCTGTTGTCGGCGGGCTTCGTGGTGGCGGCCGAGCTGCCTGCGCCGACCTGGTCCGACAGCCTGTCCTACACACTGTTCTTCCTGGCAGGCGCAGCCTGGGCGATCCTGATGACCGCGCTGGTGTGGCGCCGGCGTCCCTGGAAGGACGCCACGCATGCCGTCGCGCACTGCTACCGCAGCCTGGCGGATTTTGCGGACGCGCTGGCCCGCATGTATTCCGGACTGACGCCGGCAACCAGCCCCCAGGCATGGAGCGCCGTGACGCGGCCGCAGCGCAGCGCTCGAGGCCGCTCGCGTGCGTATACGCGAAGTGCAGGATGCCCGGCCTTCGCGCCGCGCCCGCGCGCACCAGCTGCTGTACTTGCTGGACCATGCCGAGGACAGCTTCATCGCGCTGGTGGCCGCCGCCGATCTGTTGGAATCGAACGCGCCGCGATGGCTGGGCCGTGGCGCCGGCGCCCATCTTTCTCACGCGTTGCACCGCTACGCCAGCCTGAGCAATGCCATCGCCAGCACATCGGACGTCAACGATGCCAAGCAAGCGCAATGCCTGCGCGAACGGCTGGCCCATTACAGCGCCGGCCTGCACGAGCTGCGCGGCAGCGCCATGGCCCATGCGCCCGAGCTGGCGACCATGGTGCCGGTGCTGGACCGCCTGCTGCATGCGGCCCAGGCAGTCACGCAGTCCTTGTTCGACCAGGGCGATGCGCCGGCGGCGCCGGTACGCGACCGCCTTACGGAGGGGCGCACAAAAACGGCCTGGCGCGTCTTGCGCCAGAACCTGAGTTTCGAGTCCGACGCCTTCCGCCACGCCTTGCGCGTGGGCGTAGGCGCCACCATCGCGGTTGCGCTGTCCAAGACTTTCGCTGTCAACCATGGCTATTGGATGTCGCTGACGCTGGTCTTCATCCTGCAACCCTACTTCGCCACGACCTGGCAACGCACGCTGGAGCGCGTCGCGGGCAGCGTGGCCGGCGCCATCGGCGCCTCGCTCCTGGGCTTGTTCCTCAGCACCCCCTTGTCGGTGGCGCTGGCGGTGCTGCCGATTGCGCTAGGCACCTTCGCTGCACGCACTATCCACTACGCGCTGTTCACATTCTTCCTGACGTCGCAGTTCGTGCTGGTCACGCACATCCAGCAGCCCGAGATCTACGAGCCCATGCTCGCCGCCCTGCGCGCATTCAATAGCGTGCTGGGCGGCATACTGGCGTTGCTGGTCGGCTTTCTGGTCTGGCCGGAAAAAGAGCCGCGCCAGTTGGCCGGCGCGCTCAGCATGGCGCTGGAACGCCACGCCGCCTATGCACGCGCCCTGCTTCAGGAAAAGAGCGGCGAGCCCGGCGCCGGGCAGGATATCGTTGCGCTGCGCCGCATGGCCTGCCTGTCGGCCGACAACGCCCAGGCGTCACTGCAGCGCCTGCAGCAGAATCCGGTGCATCGCGACCGCAACGTGGGCACGGCGGAGAGCCTGCTGAACGCCATGCGCCGGGTCACGGCGGCGGGCACCGTGCTGGAAATACAGCCTGCCCTGCCCTCGGGGTCGCCTGCCGCCCGTGCGCTCAGCGACTACGGTTCGGTCCTGGCGCACGCCCTGCACCCCCAGGATTCCGAGCCGTCCCATGGCCGCCAACTGGCCGTGCCCGCGGCTGTCGCCGCCGGCTATCCCGAACTGGCGGGACCTCTGGATCGCATCGCGCAACAGGCGCGCCAGCTGCGTCAACTGCGTGAGCGGGTGGAACGGGCGCCGGCCGTGCACTAGCGGCCGGTTTGCGCGGGCTCGGGCGAACTGCCCCTGCCTTGACGCGCATCAATGGCGAAATGGCCGGAAAGCGTAACCATAGGGGCATGGCAAGCTTAAACAAGGAGGCCTCCATGTACCGCCGCATTTCCGTCCACCTGGACCACGGATTCGACTGCAAACGCCGCATTGAAGCTGCCCTGGCCTTGGCCAAGCGCCACAAGGCCGAACTGGTGGGCATCTATGCCAACGCCGCGCCGCCGCAGTACTACTACGGCGAGTCCGTGCTCATGTCGCGCTCGCTGGGCATCATCAAGGAATTACAGGCACAGAACCGTGACGCGGTGGAAAATGCCTTCCTGGAAGCGGCCGCCCAAGCGGACGTGCCCGCCTTCATGCGCTCGGGCACCTCTTCGCCCAGCGAAACCGTGGCGCTCCTGGGCCGCACGACCGATCTCATCGTCGTCAGCCAGGAGAACCGTGAGGACGTCGAAGCCGCGCACGAAATCGAGTTCGTCGAGCAGACGCTATTGACCGCGGGCCGGCCGGTGCTGGCGATTCCGTCCAGCGGCGAATTCCCGGTTATCGGCGACCGCGTGCTGTGCTGCTGGGACGGCAGCCGCGAGGCGGCCCGGGCCCTGGCGGACGCCGCGCCCATCCTGCGCCTGGCCTCGCATATGATCGTCCTGACCATGAACGAAGGCGCCGCGTCCCCCAAGGCCGAAGCACCGTTCGAGGACCTGGCTACCTATTGCGTGGCGCAGGGCATGCCGGCGCCCGAGCACGTGCGCCGCGACATCAAGGGCGTCGGCGTGGGCAGCACCATCCTGAATGCCGCCGCGGACCATAGCGCGGACCTGATCGTCATGGGCGCCTACGGCCACAGCAAGCTGCGCCAATGGGCCCTGGGCGGTGCCACCGCGTCCATCCTCAAGAGCATGACCGTGCCGGTCATGTTCTCGCACTAGGAAGCAGTTGCCGTGTCCTGGCGCACGGGCGTCAGGACCGGCTTGCCGCCAAAGTGCGCCGTGGCGTTGTCCAGGAACAGCGTCACGGTGGCGTGCACCGCTTCAGGCGAGCGCCCCGCGCTATGCGGGGTCAGCACCACATTGTCGAGCGCAATCAGCGCCTTCGGCACGTCGGGTTCTCCGTCCACCACGTCCAGTCCGGCGCCTGCAATGCGGCGCGCCGACAGCGCCGCGATCAGCGCGTCGGTATCGACCACGCTGCCACGAGCGATATTTACCAGATAGCCCTCCGGCCCCAGCGCTTCCAGTACGTCGGCGTTCACCAGGTGACGCGTTTGCGCCCCGCCCGGCGTTGCCACCACCAGGAAATCCGAGGCCGCAGCCAGCGCGCGCGGGCTGTCGAAATAGGCGTAACCGGTGTCCGGCCTGACACGCCGGCTGTAGTAGCCCACGCGCATGCCGAAACCATGCGCGCCGCGCCGGGCAATTTCCAGACCGATCGTGCCCAGGCCCAGAATGCCCAAGCGCTTGCCGGAGATTTGCGGTCCCATGAAGCCGCTCCAATGGCCTTGGCGCACGGCAGCATCAGCCTGCGGCAGCCGCCGCGCCGCGCCCAGCAGCAGCGCCATGGCATGGTCGGCGACCGACACCGCATTGGCGCCCGGGCCGTTCGTCACCACGACGCCATGCTCGGCGGCTGCGGCGAGGTCGATGTTTTCATAGCCGACGCCCAGGGAACAGGCTATCTCCAACGCAGGCATTGCCGCGATCTCGTCGGCGCGCAAGCCGGTGGCGCCGCGCGTAAGCACGATGCGGACTTCGTGGCCGTGGTCGCGGATCGCCTGGGCACGCGACGCCGCGGTGGGCGCATAGATCACGCGAAAGCCGCGCGCTTCGATTTCTGGCAGGTAGTCCTGCACACTTTCAATCAGGACAAGCAAGGGAATGGTCATGTCGGGAGATACCGCGGATAGCGGGGCTGCATTCAAACCCGGCGATCTTACGCCTGGGCATTGGCGCGCGCCACCGGCCCATCCGTCTGGCGGCCACCCGGCAACCGAAAGATCCGCGCGCCGCCCGACGCGGCTCGCGGATCCGGTGCCGGACAGCGCCCCGCTACAGGCGTCCGGTCAATAGCATCACGATCAGCACGATCAGCAGAATGCCCAGTATGCCGCTGGGGTAATAGCCCCAGCCACGGCTATGGGGCCAGGCGGGCACGGCGCCGATCAGCAGGAGGATAAGGACAATCAGCAGGATGGTCGACATGGCGACTCCTCGGTTCTTGTTGGGTCAGTGGGATTCCGTGGCCAGCGTCACGGGCTGGGCGGCGTGATTTCCTTGCCGGGCGGCGACAAGGGCGGCAGGTCGACGTCCGGCTCGTCGGTATCCGGATCCACCGGCAAATCCCCCGGAGGCGAACCTGGCGGTATGGGATCTGGCTTGGGCGGAACGTGCAGGTAATACGAGTACGCGATGTGCATGGCGGTCTCCGGGGAAAATCCACCCCTCTGTCAGCAAGCAGCGTGCCCACCCCTTCGTGCACACCGGCCCGGGCACGCCGGATGCTGATGCGACCGCCCCGGTCCTGAGGCTGCCGCAGATACCATGAAATCCAACTCCCAGGCGCCGCGCGCTTCCGGCAGCGCGGCGCTGGTCTACTACGACGATAGCCGGGCGGGCTATGCCAGGGTGCGCGTCAACGGCCACACCTTTCATTACCTGGATACCCAAGGCCAACGCATTCGCGACCCGCGCGAAATTCAGCGCATCAATGCCCTGGCGATACCCCCGGCCTACGAGCAGGTGTGGATTTGTCCGTCCCCTCACGGACATTTGCAGGCTACTGGCCGCGATGCGCGCGGGCGCAAGCAATACCGCTATCACCCCGAATGGACGGCGGTGCGCGACGCGAGCAAGTACCAGAGCCTCGCCGCGTTCGGAGAGACGCTGCCGCGCATCCGGCGTCAGGTGGAACGCGACCTGAGGAGCGCCGGCCTTACCCAGAACAAGGTGATCGCCGTGCTGGTGCGGCTGCTGGAGGCAACCTTGGTGCGCATCGGCGCGCGTGAATACGCCCGGACGAACAAATCCTATGGCCTCACCACGCTCAAGCGTCGCCACGTAAGGGTAAGCGGTGACCGGTTCCGGTTTCGTTTCCAGGGCAAGAGCGGCGTAACCCATGACGTTACGGCGGCAGACAGACGGGTGGCCCGCGTCATCAAGCGCTGTCTGGACATACCCGGCCAGCAACTCTTCCAATACCTGGACGAAGACGGCGGCAGCCATCCGGTGGATTCAGGTGCGGTCAATGCCTATCTGCGCGAAGCGGGCCACGGCGATTTCACGGCGAAACACTATCGGACCTGGGCGGGGTCGGTCATGGCGTACGCGGCCCTGCAACGGTGTCCAAGCGAAGACGACGCCCAAGCGCAAAAGAATGTGGTGGAAGTCGTCAAACAGGTGGCACGGCGTTTGGCCAACACGCCCGCAGTGTGCCGCGCGTGCTATATCCACCCCGCCATTCTGACCGCCTATCTGGAGGGGACGCTGCCCGCGCGCGCGGCAGCGCCCAAGGGGCCGGCGGGGCTGAACGCGGACGAACGCCGCCTGCTCGCCTTTCTGCGCGGCGGCGCCGGCGCCGGGCATGCCTCGGGCTGAGGTTCAGAGGATGGAAGAGCGCGCGTTCTTAGCCCGCGGCTGTGGCGCGGAACCGTCCGCCCAATTCGATTCGGTACGGGTATCTGCGACGATCCGCTTGTCGCGCGCCGCTTCGTCCGGTGTCGAGGAGTCTGGTTTATCCGGTCTGCGCGGAACATCGACGGGAGAGCTTGGCGGCAGTATCTTAGCGTTGTCTTCCGGCTGCTTGCCGGCCTGCGCCGACTTTGCGGATCCGGGTACGGATGCTGGTTTCATGCGTGGCTCCAGAGGATTCCCCCATGGGATCTGACCTCCAATGCTACGTCTGTCGCGCCACGCGGATCATCCCCGGCGGCTTCAAATTGCAAGCGGATGTGGCCCCTGTCGGCAGGCGCGCCGATTGGCGCGCCTGCCAGGCATACACAAGGAGATGCAATGCGAGACCCAAACTTCGATCAATGTGTGCAAGCCTGCTATGAATGCGCCGTGGCTTGCGACATCTGCGCGTCCGCCTGCCTGGAGGGGAATCCAGCGGCGATGAAGCGCTGCATCGCGCTATGCACCGATTGCGGGGCGGTCTGCCGGTTGTGCGCAGCCATGTTGGCGCGCGATGGCGAATTTGCCAACGCCCTGTGTACTTTGTGCGCATTGATGTGTGATGCCTGCGCGCGCGAATGTGCACCGCACGAGGCATCGCATTGCCAGGTTTGCGCCGGCGCGTGCCTGAGCTGCACGCTCGCCTGCCGAGACATGCTGGAGGCCTGAGCCCCAGAACCACCGCGCGGCCGCCCGGGCCGGTCCGCGTCGATGTTTTTCCCGCCCGACAGCCAGGAGCTCCCGATGGCCTCTACCAATACCCCCCTGCCCTCCGACTTTCCGGAAAACGGTCCAGACAATCGCGGCGCCCACCGGCGCACTCGGCATCCGGAAGCCTGGATAGACGAACTGGAAGCCACGCTCAGCGACACGGGCGCCACGGATATGGAGGCACTCAAGGCACGTTTGTCCGAGCAGCTGCGCGCGACGCGGCGCAGCCTGCGAGACGCTTCCGACAACGCCAGCGATCTGATGCGCGAGACCATCGATTGCACCGAGGAATACATCCACGCCCGCCCCTGGCAGGCAATCGGGCTGGTGGCCGGCGCGGCCTTCCTGTTCGGTGTGGTGGTGGGCCGGCAGTAGCACTCAGGCCCGCGGCCCGCGCGCCGCGGGCATTCCCCGGCCGGGCATGCCAATTGCTCGAGGATGGGCGAGGCGCCTATCGCGCCCGCCCATCAGGAGAATCGCATGAGCAAACCCGACCAAGCCGGCACCGGCGCCCGGCCCCATCCCACGCCTCCCATGCCTGCCCAGCATCTGGAAAAACCAGGCCAGGAAGCAGACATGGTCCTCAAGCCGCAGTACCAGGCGCCTCAATACAAGGGTAGCGGCAAGCTGGAAGGCATGGCTGCCCTGGTGACGGGCGGCGACTCGGGTATAGGCAGGGCCGTGTGCCTGCTTTATGCCCGTGAAGGCGCCGACGTGGCGGTAGTCTATCTTTGCGAGCACGAAGACGCGGAAGAAACCCGGCGCGCCATCGAGGACGAAGGCAGGCGCTGCGTGCTGATTCCCGGTGATGTGCAGGATCCGGCGTTTTGCGCAAAGGCGGTCGAACAGGCTGTCCAGGCATTCGGCAAGCTCGACGTGCTGGTGAACAATGCGGCCTACCAGCAGCATACGGACACGCTGCCGGAAATCAGCGACGAGAAATGGGACAAGACGCTGCGCACCAACATCACCGGCTATTTCCAGATGGCCCGCGCGGCGCTGCCGCATCTGCGGGCGGGTTCGTCCATCATCAATACCGGGTCTGTTACGGGTCTGCGCGGCAGCGCCAAGCTGCTGGACTATTCCACCACCAAGGGGGCGATCCACGCCTTCACCCGGTCCCTGGCAGCCAATCTTGCCGAGCAAGGCGTGCGCGTAAACGCCGTGGCTCCCGGGCCGGTATGGACGCCGCTCAATCCTGCGGACCAGAGCGCCGAAAAGATTAAGGAATTTGGCAAGCACACGGACTTCGGCCGCCCCGCGCAACCCGAGGAAATCTCCCCCGCCTACGTCTTTCTTGCCTCCCCGGCCTGCTCCAGCTATATCACCGGCATCGTGCTGCCCATTACCGGCAGTGCCGGCGACTGACCTGATATTGCGTCGGCCTCATTGCGTCGGCCTTTGCGCGGCCTTATTGCGCCCTCTACGCGGCCTTCTTGCGGGATTTACGCCGGCCGCGCATCCGGGCCCGGGCCTTCAGGGTTTCGCCGGCGCAATCGACGCCGGCGCCTCGCGGGACGCGGGCGACACTGCGGGGGCTTCGCCCTTCACGGCGGGCTGGATCTTATCCGGGTCGGCCGGCGGCACCTTCTGGAGCTTTCGACTCAGGGCGAGGTGCTCGGCCACGACGGGTAACGCACGCGCCGCGAAGTCGCGTACCTGCGGATCCTTTGCCTCGCGCGCAGCGGTCTCGAACAGGCGATTCGCGGTCGTGTGCGCATCCACAGCCGCCTTTTCGATGTACAGCGCGTCGAAGTCCGCCCCGGAACGCTCGCCCAGCTGCTTAAGCGTGCCCCGGTCGGGTTCGGATGGTTCGCCGGGCAACTTTACTTGCTTGCGTTCGGCCAAGGTCTTGATCTCGGCATTCATGCCGCGATGCTGCTCCAGCATCTCCGCCGCATACGCCTTGACGTCGTTGCCCGCCGCGCGCTTTTTCGCCAGTTCCGCCGCCTCGACCTCAAACATCCCGGATCCCGCCGCCGCCTGCAGAAAACGCGCGTCCGGCTCCGCCAGCTCCTGGGCCTGGACGCCGCCAAGCACGCCTGGCGCCGCCAGCAGACAAACCGCGACGATGCCGGCAATCCATGTCGTTTTCTTCATTTTTGCCTCCCGTGGCGGGTAGCCCAACCTAGTTCGCCATCGTCTGCGCTTGCACGCGGTGGGGCGGCGTCAGCGGGTCGAAGTCTACCCATTTGCCGTTTTGCCAACGGCCTTGCGCCCGCTCGATGTCCCGGCCGCCTGCCGCCGCCAAAATGTTCCTGGCCTGGGCATCGCGGTCGGGCGACACGTGCAACGCCAGCATGACGCCCGCATGGCGCACCGCGGGATGCGCATCCGCCGTGGCGGACGCGGCAACGCGGGTGCGCCGGCCGCGGCCGACGACCCAGAGCGCTCCGGCCAGCGCGCCAAGATACGCGCCGACGCCAGCCGCGGCGATAACAATCAGCACCGGTGCACCCACGCGGGCGGCAATCAGGCCGCCCAGCAGCGCAAATACCAGGCCCAGGGCGGACGCGCCCGCCACCGCACCGAAATGGCCGCCCTTGGCGTCTGGATCCGCGACGCGGTCGCCGCCAATGGGATAGCGCGCGTGCTCGCCCGCGGAATTGATGTAGAAGGTGTGGATATTGTCTTCGGTAAAACCTTCCGCGCACAGCTTGTTCGCCGCCTCGGCGGCCTGGTCGAAAGTGTCGAATCGGGCTGCAACGATCAAGGACATAGTGCTCTCCAGCGCGAAAATGCATTGCCGGTCGTGCAGCAATTGCCATGCCCGCGGCGGGCACGGTGCTTGCTGTAGGGGACCAGCGGCCTGGCCAGGCAGGCATCGGCAGTCCGCCCGCAGTCCCGCCTATTCGCAGCTCGCGCAAAGGACACCAGCATGGACATGCCAGGCAAGAACGAAGACTTTTCCGAACTGGAAGAAGAACCCGCGCCGCCGCTCGTTCCTCCCGAGACCCGTAGTCTTTCCATCCTGGACTGGTCGGCGTTGATCGCGGTGGTGGCAGGCGGTTTGAATTCCGGCTTGATCGCCGCCGTGGAACTGGACGTGTTCGAGAAGATCCTGCCCTCCGCAGCGGCTATCCGTAGCGTCTATGGACTCATCGGGCTGGCGGCGTTGTACAGCGTCGTGCTGTTGTTCCGCCTGGGTGAAGCGCCGGATTGATCTCCGGAGCGCCACTACTTGCCCCCCGGACGCTTGCCGGGATACTGGCCCCCTTCTTCGTACTCGGCCCCCCTGTCATTGGGCTTCTCGTCCGAGTCGCGCTTGGGCGCGCCGGACCGCTTGCCGAAGCCCGGCTTGTCCGTGCCGAATTGCCCACTGCGGTGTGCGGCCTCAGTCTCGGTATGCGGCTCGTTGGCCTTTGCCTTTTCCGGTTCTGCCTTTTCGTTTTCCGTGCGCTTGCGTTCCATGCTTTCACTCCCCTGCAAATCGGGCAATTTTCCAGGTGAGGCCAGGATCACCGGCCCCGGTCCAAGCCCGAGCAAGCGGCGTGCCCGACGGGCCCGGCGGGGTTGGGCATGGCACTTGCTTGGCTGTGCCACAGACCCGCGCAGTGTCGGGTCATCCACAAGGAGTCAGTCATGAATCTGTCCCGAGTCGTCTTCCCCGCCGTAGCCCTGAGCCTTTCCGCCCTCGCCTTCCAGGCCCAGGCGCAAACCACGCAAGGCGGCACCACCACCGTGCGCAGCAATGAGCAAATCGACAATCAATACAAGCTGGACAAAAAACGCTGCGACGGCATGAAAGGCAATGAGAAGGACGTCTGCCAGCAACAGGCCGAAGCCACGCGCGACAAAGCCCGGGCCGATGCCAAGGCAGGCAAGGAAAAGGCCGAGGCCTCGCACGACGCTGCCAAGACGCGCAACGACGCCGACTACAAGGTCGGCAAGGAGAAATGCGACGGCATGTCAGGCAACGCCAAGGACGCCTGCATGGCGGACCTGAAAACCCGGTACGGGAAATGAAATCAGGACCGGTCCTGTTCCCGGGCAGGCAGCGCGGCAGACGCTTGCGCGTCCGCCGCGGCATATTCCTCCAGCCTGTTGTAGAGCGTCTTGGGGCTGATGCCGAGCACTGCCGCGGCCTGCTTTTTCACGCCGTTGCAGCGTTCGAGCGTCGCCAGGATCAGGCGCCGGTCCGCTTCCGCCAGCGTTTCTCCCACGGGCACGCTTACGTGCCCGGATGCGCCCTCGCCCGCCGGGGTCACTCGCGGCGTCAGCATGTCTGCGTCAAGCTTGTCGCCATCGGCCATGATGAAGGCGCGGCGCACATAGTTCTTCAGTTCCCGCACATTGCCGGGCCATTCGTACTGCTGGAGCGCCGCGACCGCGCGCGGCGAGAATTCCTTGTTCTTGCCGGATTCCTGGTTCAAGCCTTGCAGGAAGCGGTTCGCCAGGAACAGGATATCGTCGCCGCGTTCACGCAGCGCCGGCAGCTTGATGGGAAAGACGCTCAGCCGGTAATACAGGTCTTCGCGCAGCTTGCCTTCCCGCACTGCCTGCTCGGGATCGCGGTTGGTGGCGGCCACAATGCGTATGTCGCAGGCGATTTCCCGATTCGTGCCCACGCGCATGAACTGTCCCGTCTCCAGGACGCGCAGCAACTTCACCTGCAGGTCCAGCGGCATCTCGGTGACTTCGTCCAGAAACAGCGTGCCGCCGTCGGCACGCTCGAAGTAACCTTTGTGCTGGCGGTCCGCCCCGGTAAAACTGCCCCGTTCATGCCCGAACATTTCGCTTTCGATCAGGTTTGGCGAGATCGCGCCGCAATTCACGGCGATCAGCGGACGTTGGCGGCGCGCGCTGAGCTCATGGATGGCGTGTGCCGCCAGTTCCTTGCCCGTGCCGCTTTCCCCGATCAACAAGGTTGTCACGGTGGTGGACGCCACGCGCCCGATCTGGCGATAGAGTTCCTGCATGCACGCGGACGCGCCATACATCTTGCCGTAGCGGCCCGGCTCTTCGAACGGCGCGCCGGCCAGATCGTTACCGGCGTTTGCGTTGACGCGCGCGAAAATACCGTTCAGGCGCTCCATGCAGATGGGCTTGACGAGGTAATCGGTAGCGCCCAGGCGCAGCGCCTGCACGGCGTTGTCCACCGTGCCGTGGCCCGTCATCACCACGACTTCCGCGCTGGCCGCGGCGTCGTTCTTGAATATGTCCATGCCGCTGCCTTCGGGCAGACGGATGTCGGTCAGCACCAGGTCGGGAATGTGCCGTTCCAGCTGGATCAGCGCATCTTTGACGCTACCGGCCAAGGCTACCGAAAAACCGCTTTCCCGGCCGATCTCGGCCAGGGTTTCCCGGATTGCGGGGTCGTCATCAACGATCAGAAGATGAGGCATGCTTGCTCCGTATCGCGGATCTTGTGATGAGTAACTCAGCATAGCCATAACGGGCGAATCGGTGGCAAATGTTCGACACTTTCCATCAACATTTTCGAATGCTTGCAAATCGTCGCATCCCGCTCCCTTCCGTCCCTCTAGCATGAGGGCAGACTCATGGCCCGGCCTGGGCCGAGGAATCAGCATGGCGAATCGCAGCACTTCCACCGCCGCGCGCGCCGCGGCAGCCGCCCCTTCCGATGCGCTCATGGATGCATCCGGCCTGTCGACCGTGATGCAGAAGTTGAACGCCCAGGTCCAGCTTGCAGCCGCCACGGATGCCAGCGTCTTCATCGTGGGCGAAAGCGGCACCGGCAAGGAGATCGTGGCCCGCGCCATCCACGACGCCAGTGAGCGCCGGGAACAGCCCTTTGTTGCCGTGAACTGCGGCGCCATCAGCGGCAGCCTCGCGCATGCCGAATTGTTCGGACACGAGAAAGGCAGTTTCACGGGCGCGGTCGCTCAGAACGCCGGCTACTTCGAGTACGCCAGTGGCGGCACGCTGTTTCTGGATGAAGTGACCGAAATGCCGCCGGACCTGCAGGTCAATTTTCTGCGCGTGCTGGAGGCCGGTACGTACCAGCGAGTGGGCGGCTCAGACCTGTTGCGCGCGAATGTGCGCATCATCTGCGCGAGCAACCGCGATCCATACGCCTCGGTTGCCGAAGGCCGCTTGCGACAGGACTTCCTGCACCGCCTCCTGGTGATTCCGCTGCGCGTTCCGCCCTTGCGCGAACGCGAGGACGACGCGCTGGTACTGGCGCACTGGTTCCTGGATACCCTGAATACCGCGAACGGCACGCAAAAGACCTTCTCTGCGGAGATGCTGGAAGCGATTGCCCAGCATGACTGGCCGGGCAATGTGCGCGAACTGCGCAACACAGTGCAGCGCGCGTTCATCCTGGCCGACGGCGTGCTCCAGGCCGAACTGCACACGCGTTCGCGCGGCGAGCAACGGGCCACGATGCGCGAAGGATCGTTGACGCTTCCTATCGGTATGTCGCTGGGCGACGCACAACGCGCATTCATCCTCGCAACCCTGGCGCACCACGCGGGCGATAAGCGCATTGCCGCTGAAACCTTGGGGCTGAGCTTGAAGACGCTCTACAACCGGCTGGACGAATACGAAAGGGACGCGCAGAACCCTGCAGCCTCCTGATGCCCGCAAGGCCGCCAGCGCCACGAGAGGCATTTCTTACCACTCCCTTGTAATACTGAGGCAGTCCGGCGCGCGTCAGCCTGCCGGTCCTGCCCGCAAGGGCACATGGCACGGAGTTTGCTTGAGTATCAGGATGAGTTGCCCGTCGGCAGCCCTTGTCCAGGAGACTCGATTGGCCTACCCCTCGCAAGAATTGCGCCTGCGCCAGCAGATGACGCTGGCGCCCCGGCTCCAGCAATCCGTCAAGCTGCTCCAAATGTCCGCGTTGGAATTCACCACGGCCGTGGAACAGGCCCTGGCCAGCAACCCATTCCTGGAGGACCCCGACGAGCAGGACAGCGACATGCCGTCTGAGGCGCCGACCTTTCCTCCCGCCGCCGAGCAAGCCGTGCCGGCACCCGCCGAGCCTGCGGCGCAAACGGAGCCGCCGATGCCGGACGCGCCCGGCTATTCCGGCGACTACCCCACGCGCGCACAGGGCGACGGCCCGGATCGCGACCAGGGCCTATGGGTGATGTCGACGTTGTCGATGAGCCAGCACCTGTCGCAGGAACTCGGCAATTACCAATTGCAGGCGCGGGATCGCCTGCTGGCCGAATACATCATCGACGCCTTGGACGAGGACGGCTACCTGCGTGCGCCGCTGGCCAGCTTGTGGGGCGACAATCATCGCGGCGCGGACCCCGTTCCGGATGAGGGCGAGTGGATGACGGCATTGCGCCTGGTCCAGCAATTGGACACGCCTGGCTTGGCGGCGCGCAGTCTGTCCGAATGCCTGTCGCTGCAGCTGGCGGTTGCGACCGGCATCAGCGACGAACAGCGAGGCCTGGCCTTGCGCATTGTGCAGGAGCAACTCGATCGGCTGGCCCGCAACGATTGTGCCGGCCTGCGCCAGCAGCTCGGCTGCTCCGAGGATGCGCTGCGCGAGGCCTGCGCCCTGATTCGCAGCCTGGACCCCAAGCCCGGCAGCCGCTACAGCGCAGAAGCTCCCGTCTATGTCGTTCCCGATGTGTACGTGGACAAGTGGCAGTCGCGCTGGCGCGTGCTGCCCAACCGCAATGCCATGCCCCAGGCCCGGTTGCACCAGACCTATGCCGAACTCTTCCGCCGCGCCCGACTCGATGACCGCAGTCCCATGGCGCAGGAACTCCAGGAAGCCCGCTGGCTGGTCCGCAACGTCGAGCAACGTTACGTCACCATCCAGCGTGTCGCCGAAGCCATCGTCAAACGCCAGCAGACCTTCTTTGAATATGGCGACGTAGCCTTGCGGCCATTGATGTTGCGCGAAGTGGCCGATGATCTGGACATGCACGAATCCACGGTGTCGCGCGCAACCGTAGGCAAATACATGGTGACGCCGCGCGGGGTGTTCGAGTTCCGCCATTTCTTTTCGCGCGAACTGGCGACCGACACCGGTGGGTCCTGCTCCGCGACCGCGGTGCGCGCCCTGATCAAGGAAATGGTCGAGGCCGAGGATCCGGCGATGCCGCTGTCGGATGTGGCGTTGACGCAGCAACTGGCCGCGAACGGCATTCTGCTGGCGCGCCGCACGGTATCGAAGTACCGCGGGCAGTTGCGCATGCCGCCCGCCGAATTGCGGCGCCGGCACTAGCTGGCCGGGCGTGGTCCGTCGGGCGCGCTGTCGAGCATGCGCTGCACGCGCTCGGACAACTTGTCCAGTCGAAAGGGCTTCACGATCAGCTCCAATCCCTGTTCCAGGAAGCCCTGGCCGCGCGCGGCGCTCTCGGCATACCCCGTCATCAGCAGCACGCGCAGGCCGGGACGCGCCACGCGGGCGGCGTCGGCCAACTGCCGGCCATTAATGCCTGGCAATCCCACATCGGTCACCAGCAGGTCGATGCCGCGGTCGGACTGCAATACCTCCAGCCCGGCCTCGCCGTCGGCGGCCGTCAAGACTTCGAGCCCGAGTTCAGCCAGGCATTCACGCACCATCTCCCGCACGTTCGCATCGTCTTCGACCACCAGCACGACTTCCTTGCGCGCCCCGCCGGGCGACACCGCCTCCGGGCGCTCGCCGTTGTGCAGGTTTTCGGGCGCGCCATCGTGGCGGGGCAGGAACAGCCTCACCGTCGTGCCCTCGCCGACCGTGCTCTCCAGACTGGCCGCGCCGCCCGCCTGCTTGGCGAACCCGTAGATCATGGACAGACCCAGACCCGTACCCTGGCCCATGGGCTTGGTCGTGAAAAACGGATCGAACGCGTGCGCCAGCACATCGGGCGGCATGCCACAGCCCTCGTCCGTCACCGAAACCTCCACGAATTTTCCCGCGTGCGCGCCCGCGGATTGCAGGAGCAGCGGATCATCCGGTTCCACGTTGCGCACCGCCACCGTCAGCGCGCCGCCATTGGGCATCGCATCGCAGGCGTTGATCACCAGATTCAGCATGGCGTTCTCGAACTGGTTCTTATCGCAGCACACTGTCCACAATTCAGGTTGCAGGTCCAGCCGCAACGTGACCCGTTCGCCGGTATAGCGGTGGAACAAGGCGACCATCGATTGAAGCGCCGAGGCCGCGCAGAACGGTTTGGGATCGATGGGCTGGCGACGCGAAAATGTCAGCAGCCGCTGGGTCAGATGCGCAGCCCGGTTCGCCGAATCCATGGCAACGTCCACGAAGCGCAGCGCCTGTTCCGGCGCGCCTGCCGTGATCTTGCGCTGGACCAGATACAGCGCGCCCGATATCCCTTGCAGCATATTGTTGAAATCATGGGCAATGCCGCCGGTCAGACGCCCCACCGCTTCCATTTTCTGCGATTGCCGCAGCGCGTTCTCGGTCTCGCGCAGCGCTTCCGCCTGCAGCTTCAGGTCGGTGTCGTCCCGGCCCGTCAGATACAGGCTGTCCTGCGCCCAGGACATGCTCCAGGTTATCCAGCGATAGCCGCCATCTCGCTTGAGCAGGCGGTTTTCGAGATGCTTCGCGCCGGTGCGCGGTCCGATGTCCCCGGTTGCCCAGGCCCACGCGGCCAGGGTCGGCGCCAGATCGTCGGGATGGATCAATTCACGCAGGTCCATGGACATGAATTGGTCGGGACTCCACCCGAGGATCGACCGCACCGCCGGGTTGACGCTGACAAAGCGTCCTTGCCGGTCGATCACGGCCAGCAGCTCGGCGGACAAGCGCCAGATACGGTCCCGCTCCGCGATCGCATCCTCGACACGCTGCTCCAGCATGCGCGCGTACTGCGAGCGTTCGACGGCGCCGCACATGCGCTCGGCCACTTCCTCGATAAAGGCAATGTCGCTGCCCCTGAGCCGGCTGCCGGACGAAGGCCGCGCCAACAAGGCGCCGCCGTGCCGGCCCCACCGCCGCAATGGCACGATGATCGCCCAGGGACGGATATCGCCGCCAGCCTCTCCAAGCAGGGGCGCCAGGTACGTCGTGCGTCCTTGGCGCAATGCGGTGTGGTAATCGTCCGTCAAGGCATCGAGGCGGTGCGGCGGCTGCCCCAGCAGCTCGGAGGCCGAGGGCCAACTCGAGGAAATGACAGGTGCCTGGCCTTCGCCCTTCGAATCCAGCACCGCCACCTGGCCCAGCGCCAGATGTTGGCTCAGGCCTTCACAAGCGGCCTGCTCGATATCCTCCTGGCGGTGCAGTTCACGCAGGCGGTCACCCAGCGCGGCCAAATAGATCTTGCGATGTTGCCCTTCCCACAGCTCGGCTTCCGCTGCCTTGCGCGCCGTCACGTCCAGGAACAGCGCCATCATCCTGTCCGCCCCTTCCTTGCGCGCGCGGGCTTCGTACCAGGCCTCCTTGGGCGCGGGCACCATGAACTCGAACTGAGTCGGTTCGCCGGTCTCGACCACTTGGGCGAACGTATCCATGATCTGCCCGGGCACGCCGGGGATCATTTCGCGCAACGTGTGGCCCAGGGTGTCGCCTTCTTTCATCCCGGTCTGGCGCTCGAATGCGGGATTCACTTCCAGGAAACGGAAGTCGACGATGCGCCCGCTGTCATCGCGCAATGCTTCGCTGAGGAAAAAAGCTTCCTGCATGCCCGCGAACATGGCGCGCCAGCGTTCGCCGCTCTGGCGCAACGCCAGCTCCGTCAGGTGGCGCTCTATGGCCAGCGCGGCGCTGCGGGTCACGAGCGCGATCGCGTCGATGTCATGCGCCGAGGGCGAACGCGCTACGGTGTAGTAATTGGAAAACACGCCAAGCAGGCGGCCATCCGGCGCCTTGATCGGCGTGGACCAGCAGGCCCGCAAACCATGCGACAAGGCCAGGTCCCGCCAGCGTTCCCATCCCGGATTGGCGGCGATATCTTCTGCATAGACAGGACTGCCGGTATAGGCCGCCTCGCCCCAGGACGCGGTGTCCGGACGGATGGCCGCCTTGTGCACTGCCGCGTTGTAAGCCATCGGCAAGCTGGGCGCGGCGCCATGCAGCAGAAAGTTGCCGGTTTCGTCCACCAGCGCGATGGAGGTACGCAGCTCCACGCTGGACTGCGCCTCGATGGCATGCAGCACATGCTCCAGCACTTCAGCCAGCGGCACGCCGGCGGCGATCCGCTGCAACATGATGCGCTCATCCTCCAGGCGGGCTAGCGTGTCCGTCCAGGGTAGCGCCACTCGGTCTCGCTTGGTCAGCATGTCGACCCCCCTAACCGCCCACTGTATTCCGGGAGTGGCCGAGCAGCCGAAACGCTAGGTAACCCGACGCTACGGTTCGCCTTCGGGAGCCGCCGATTCAGCCGTCAGTCTTCAGCGGTTCGCGCTGCAGCCGCAGCGAATGCAGGGCCTCGGGCTTGTCCACCAGCACGCACTGTTTACCGGTGCGGGTGCAATGGTCTTTGACGCGCCAATAGGCGCCATGGCTCACGCAGCCGGTCTGGCAGATCACCAGGTCGGCGGCAACCAGGCTGGCTTCCAGGGTGTCTCCGTCGGCGTCCGCGCCGCCATCGTGGCCTAAGTAGCGTCCACCGGCCAGCTCGACCAGCTTGCGGGTCAACGCCAGGGCCACGGTATCTTCGCCCACGCACAAAACCGCCTTCTCGCGCAGCATGACGGCTGAGGGCGCGGGCCGCCACGCCGGCGGCTCGATCAACGTTTCCAGGCCGCGCGCGCAGGCGCTTGTTTTCCCTTGCCAGGCCAGGCGTTCGCGCATCAGGCTCTGCACGCGCTCCATCAACTGGGTAACGCGGCGCGCCAGCGCCACGCGGCGAGGCAGGCCGGGAATGGACGTCTCCAGCGCCTTGCGGTCTTCGCGCGCCCAAGCCAACGCGGTGTCGCGCAAGATGACCGCCGCGCGCAAGCGCATGGCTTCGCTCTCGAGATAGAGGATGCGCGCGGCCTGCGCCGCAAGCAGTCGGCTGCAATGCGCTTGCGCCTGCCCGTAGGCGGCTAGCAGCGCCGCGTGTTCGCGCTGCAGGCTGCGGCTGTCGGGGGAGATAGGATTCATCGCGGCCCTCGGATCTGAATGGGGAGCTCAGTGAGCGTGCCGCAAATTATAAATGAGAATTAATATCTTTTGATGCGGTATCAGGAAGCGCCTCCGCCTACTGCGGCGGAAGCTGGTGCGCGGCCCGTGCGCCAGTACAGACAGGCGCTTATCGCCAATGCCAAGGCCAGCAGGCCGCCCGCCATGGCGGCCACGCCCGGCCACTGGCCGGTGGTCCAGAAGTGCCCGCCCAGCGAGCCGAGCACGCTGGATCCCACGTAATACACCAGCAGATAGAGCGACGCGGCCAAGGCCTTGTAGCCACGCGCCATCTGTCCGACCCAGCCGCTGGCTACCGCATGAGCCGCGAAGAAGCCGAAGGTGAACACGACAATCCCGGCGATCAGCAGCGGTAACCAGTTGGACAGTGTCAGCAGCAAGCCTGCCAGCGCCAGGCCGGTCGAGGCAGACAGCATCGCGCCGCGCCCGTGGCGATCTGCCAGGCGGCCGAACCAGGTCGAAGCGAAGATGCCGACCAGGTACACCACGAAGATGAAGCCGATGAAGGTCTGGCTCAGGGAGAACGGCGGCAGCAACAGGCGAAAACCCACATAGTTGTACACGGTGACGAACGCGCCCATCAGGACACCGCCCAGCGCGAACAGCCCGCACAGAGGGCCGTTCTTCAGGTGCGCAACCACACCGGCGTGCACGTCGCCTCTCACGCCGGCCCAGCCCCTGCCCCGCTGCGGCGCAAAGCGGCGCGATGCGGGCAGCAGCCAGACGAACAGCACCGCTGCCACGATGCCCAAGAGGCCCAGCGTGCCCAACGCGGCGCGCCATCCAAAATGATCCGACACCAGGCCGGTGATGACGCGGCCAGATAACCCGCCGAAGGCGCTGCCGCCGATATACAGCCCCATGGCGAAACCCAGGGTGCCCGGCTCGACTTCCTCCGCCAGATAGGCCATCGCAAGCGCGGGCACCCCGCCCATGGCCAGGCCTTGCAGCGCGCGCAGCGCCAGCAGGCTGTGCCAGTCAGGCGCTACCGCGGCGATGGTGCCCAGCACGGCGGACGCGAACAGGGACAGCGCCATGGCGCGCTTGCGCGGTACCGTTTGGGAAAACAGGCCGACGAAGAAGATGGCGACCGCCAGAAAGGCGGTGCAAAGAGACAGTACCAGGCTGCTTTGAGCCGGCGACACGCCGAACGCGTGGGTGAACAACGGCATCAGCGGCTGCACGCAGTACAGCAGCGAAAACGTGGAAAAGCCAGCAGCGAACAGCGCCCATTGGGCGCGTCGCAATCCCGGGGTGCCGCGGGCAAGATGATCGGTAGGCGTGGAAACAGGCGCCGCAGGGGAGGACGCGGCGGTCGGGGATGAAGAACTGGCGGAAGGGACTGACATCGGGATTCTCGAAAGCAGCGGGCATGCGGCCCACGCGATCAAGGTAGACTTTTCCCGCCCATATGTCCAATATATGAAACTCACCCACACCATATTTAATAACGATGGAACTGCGCCATCTGCGGTACTTCACCGCCGTCGCCGAGGAACTGCACTTCACGCGCGCCGCTGCCCGGCTGGGTATAGGCCAGCCGCCCTTGAGCCAGCAGATCCAGCAGCTGGAGCGCGAAATCGGCACACCGTTGTTCCTGCGCCTGCCGCGGGGCATCGCGCTGACCGAGGCCGGCGCGCAGTTCCTGGAGGATGCGCGCGCCCTGCTCGCCGGCGCCGACCGCGCCATCGACACGGCGCGCCGCCTTGGGCGCGGAGAACGCGGCGCGATTACCGTGGGATTCACGGCGTCGGCCGTGTTTCACCCTTACCTGCCACGCGCCATCCGCGCGTACCGGGACCGCTACCCTGATGTGCGCGTGACGCTCACCGAGAGCAACACCGTCACGCTGTTGCGCGGCCTGCGCGCGGGCGAAGTCGACGTGGCGTTCGTGCGCCCGCCGTACGTGCTGGACCCGGAATTCGAATCCGAACGCGTGCTGGATGAGCCCATGCTGGTGGCGCTTCCCCCCGACCACGCCCTCAGCCGCAAGCGCAGCGTGCCCATCGCTGCGCTATCGGATGAGGACTTCGTGCTGTATCCGCGCCCCATAGGCGCCGGTCTGTACGACGCGATCATGTCCGCTTGCCTGCGCGCCGGCTTTGCGCCGCGCGTTATCCAGGAAGCGCCGCAAATGGCCTCCATTGTCAGCCTGGTCGCGGCTGGCGTCGGCATTTCCATCGTGCCTGCCGCCATGCGCCATATGGGCGCGCAAGGCATCGAGTACCGCCCCATCAAGGGCGACGCTCCGCATGCCCTGCTTGACATGGCCTACCGCCGGCACGACCGGTCTACCGCGGCAGGCAATGCCGTGGACATGCTGCGCAAGCTGGCCCACCCTTGAGCCACCGCGCGCGTGCGACGCGGTATCGCACTGTCGCGTTTGTCATTTTCTGTAAAACCAAGCCCCGACCCGCAATGTAAATTGGCGCGCTCGGCGGCCCGTCCCTCCCGATAGGACGGCGCCGCGCGACCCCAACCTGTATAAAGGTGACATAGTGCGACGTACCCTTCTGGCCTTGGCCATAGCGACGATACCCGGCCTTGGCGCTGCCGCCGGCCTGGCCTCTTCCATCGGTTCGGTAACCGTCTACCAGGACCGTGCCGTCGTGACGCGCGCGGCCAGCAGCGAACTGGCAGCCGGCGAACACGAATTGGTGCTGGAAAAATTGCCGGCCAGCCTGCAGGAAAATTCGTTGCAGGTATCCGCCAAAAGCACCGGCCAGGCCACGCTGCTCGACGTGAAGGTGCGCGACGCCTATCAAGCCGACACCGTCAACGAGCGCGTCAAGCAGTTGGAGGATCAGGTACGCAAGCTTCAGGCCCAGCACGCGCTGCTGGACGACGAGGCCGCAGTACTGGATAACCAACGCGAACTGGTGCTGATGATGCAGCGCGGCGCGACCGAGCCCTCCAAGGAGGGTGCCCGTCTCACGCTGGACGAGCTCAAGGCGATCCAATCCCTGAGCGCGGACTCGTTGGCCAAGGCGCTGGCTGGGCTGCGCCGGGTTGCAGAACAGAAAGAGACGCTGGAGCGTGAGCTGACCGCATTGCAGAACCAGCTGGATCAATTGCAGAGCTCGCTCAATCGCCGCACCAAGACCGTCACCTTGCGCGTCAACCTGGCGCGCGCGGGCAAGCTGGACCTGAACGTTGCCTACGCCGTGGCCGGCGCCCGCTGGACGCCCGCCTACGATGCGCGCCTGCGCCCGGCCGATCGCAGCGTGGATCTGGGCTATTTCGGCGTCATCCGCCAAAACACGGGCGAGGACTGGAACAACGTCAAGCTCACGCTGTCCACCGCGCGGCCCTCGCTGGGTGGCGGCGCGCCCGCGCTGCAGCCGTGGATCATCGACGTGGCCGCTCCGCCGCCCCCGCCCCGCCCGCGCCCCAGCCCCGCGCCGGTCGCGGCGGCCAGGCAGGAAGCCGAAGCCAAGATGTCGCGCCAGCGCGTCCAGTCCTTCGAGGACGCCGGCGCGCCGGTTGCCGAGATAATGCCGGAACCGCTGGAGCAGGCAACCGCGGAAGTCCAGGCCGAAGCCACCAGCGCCTCGTTCCAGATCAAGAATCCGGCCACGCTGCTGTCCGACAATTCCACGCAACGAGTGGCCATTGCCACGGCCAAGCTGCCCGCCACGCTGCAGTACCAGTCCACGCCGGCGCTGCGCGAAGCCATGTTCCTGACCGCCCACGCCAGCAACAATACGGACTTTCCGTTCCTGGCCGGCTCCCTCAACACCTTCCTGGACGACGCCTTCGTCGCGGCCAGTTCCATGAAGTCCGTGATGCCGGGAGAAAAGCTTGAACTGGCGCTGGGCGCCGATGAAGGCATTTCTATCAAGCGCCAGCTCGTGAACCGCTATACGGAAAGCACCGGCTTTTCCGGCAGCGGCAAGCGCGTGACTTACGAGTACAAGATCACGGTCAAGAACAACAAGGCCACGAAGGAAAAGGTGTCGTTCAAGGACCGCCTGCCCATCTCGCGCAACGAGAAAATCGTGGTCAAGCTGCTTTCGCCCGCCGACCGCGACATCAAGCGCGAGGAAGACGGCAAACTCGTCTGGGACTGGGAAATGGAACCCGGCAAGTCGCGCGAGACGGTGTTGAAGTTCTCGGTCGACTATCCGGGCGATATCGAGGTTTCCGGCATCTGATGCCCTCAGCGCATCTGGAACGCCTCCTGGTGGAACAGCTCGCTCACCGGCATGCCGCGCCGGTGCAGCCCATCCTTGAGGGCATCGGCGAATCCCGCCGGACCACAGAACCACACGCTGGGCCATATTTCGCCTGGCTTGTGGTCCGCGGCCAGTTCCGCAGCGGTCAGCGGACGCTGGGTATCGCTGTAGCGCACGTGCAGGGTGACGTTCGGCACGCGCGCGCACAGCGCCTCCAGGTGATCCGCGAACGGCGCGTCGGCGGCGTTGCGGGCGCAGTAGTAAAGCGTCGCGACGGGCGCGCTCTCGGGATCCGTTTGCAAGAACTCCATCCATGAAATAAAGGGCGTGACGCCTATGCCCGCAGCGACCCAAATTTGAGGGCGCCCGTCGTCGCGCTGGAAGTCGAAACAGCCATACGGGCCTTCGATGGTCACAGCCTGCCCCACCTGCAGGCTGCGCTGCAGACGCCGGGTATAGTCTCCCAGCGCCTTAATGGAAAACTGCACCCGTCCGGTGCCGTCGTCCGCGCCGGACACGGTGAATGGATGCGCGCCCTCGCGCCGGTCCGCGGTCAGGAACGCGAACTGCCCTGCGCGGTGATGCCAGTCGCCCTCCACCCGGCAAGTCAGCGCCAGGATGTCATCCGAAAGATGGTCGATGGCCAGCACTTGCCCCTTGTAGCGGCGCCCTCGCCCGATCAAGCCGGCCAGCGCCATCACCGCACAGACCGTTCCCGCCGCGGTGCACGCGGCGACGAGCCACCCCGCGGGCTGCCACCACCAAGCCGCCGGCGTGAGCACCACGCCGTGGAAGGCCACCACCAGGAAAATCACCGCGGCAATGCGGTGGACCTGGCGCCATATGTGGTACGGAAAGCGCCGCCACAGCGTCAGCAGCACCATCGCGGCCAGGATCCACACGGCCCATTCGCCGATGTCCTTGGCGGAACCGCGGAATACGTCCAGCACGGCCGCCGCCCGCGGCGTCTTGGGTAAGGGATCGAACAGCGCCAGGAGTACCGGCTTGCCCAACTTGATCAAGTAGTGCGCCGCCGCCAGCACGGCGGCCAGGATGCCGCTCCATTTATGCAGCCGGTACATCTTGTCCAGCCCGCCCAGCCGTGTTTCCAGCCACATCGGGCGCACCGCCAGCAGCATGATCAGCGTCATGACCGCGTAGGCCCCCAGGCCGGTCAGCAGGATGAGCTGATCGCGCGCCGTCCAGACGTTGAGTTCGGCCGGAGGTTGCACCCAGTAGGCCCCGGCCCAGGCCAGCAGGGAAATCAGTAGGACACCGGCCAGAATGCGTCGCATTGGTTCATCGCTCCATCTTGGGGCCGCGCCATCGCGCGCGGTCCGCGTGGAGCAATGGTAAATCCTACGCCGACGGCGTTTCCCGATGCGCGGCTGCTGTCTTGATCCGGGTCAAGCCGGCCGGAAATCGGAATGGTCCGGCCAGCGCCAGAATACTCCATGCGCCCGAAGCTCGGATTAGTGCGTGCGGCAGAATTCGATGAAGGCGTCGGGCTCCAACGGCACGGATATGCCATAGCCTTGCGCGACGTCGCAGCCCAGCTCACGCAGCAGTTCGATGTCGCGTTCATGTTCCACGCCTTCCGCGACCACTCGCCGTCCCAGTACCCGGCCCATTTCAATGGCGGCTGCCACCACCGCGCGCGACGCTGGCTCGCGATGCATGTGCACGATGAAGTCACGGTCTATTTTCAGCTCCGTGAATGGCATGGCCGAAAACAGGCGCATCGAGGCAATCCCGGCGCCAAAGTCGTCCATCGCCAGTTCAAAACCGCGCACCCGCAGCAGGTTCAACGCCGAGGACAGGGCCAGCCAATCGGTCACGGGCTCGTCTTCGGTCAGTTCGACCTTAACCAACCGGGCCGGCAGGCCGGCCTGCCCCACGCGCTGCTCCAGCAAGCCCGGCAGATCCCTTGAACACAGCGTTGACGCCGATGCGTTGATCGCGACAGGGACGGCGATATCCTCGGCATGCATGCGCTGCAGGACCTCCAGCACCCGGTCGGTCACTCGGCAGAACAACGTGCGGTCCAGCCCGAGCCGGTGCGCGGCGGGCACGAAATCCGCCGCCGGGATGGCGCCCAGTTCGGGGTGGTCCCAGCGCGACAGCGCTTCGGCGGCCAGCACACGTCCCGTGGACAGGCTCATCTGAGGCTGCAGCACCACGCTCATCCCCTGGCCGGTGATCAGCGCATGTCCCAGCGCCGCTTCGATGACATCGCGGCGCAGCGAGCGCTGCCGGGGCGACGCCGTATCGTCTTCGTCGACGCTGCGCAGCGCCGTCTTGATCGCCTGCTGCAGACCCGTGCGGGATACTGGCTTGGACAGCGCCTGCGCCGAGGGGCAGCCGGCCTGCAAGGCCAGCCGTACGTGAGATTGCAGCAGTTCATCGCTGAGACTGCTGATCCATATAATCGGCGGCATGCTTTTCAAGCGCCCGGCATCCACCAGGCGCCGAAGTTCGTTGGGCAGGCGCGTGCCGTCGCCCTCGCCCGTGACGATATCGCTGATGACCACGTCATAGAACTGACGCGCCAGCGCGCTGACGGCTTCGATGCTGCTGCCCAGGCCTGCCACCCGACGGAATCCCAGCGCCAACAGTACGTTCTGCAGATAGGCGCGTTCAACCGGATGGTCTTCAACGAGGAGTATCCGCCGAGTCCCGCCGGGTTCCGTTTTAGGCATGGTGTACCGTCCTACTCAAATATAGGGCGGGCCCCCGCAGGCGGCCGCTGGAAAACTGTGTACACCATGCTAAGGCAAACGCGCCCGGCCTGTCGTTATCGCTAACGGGTTAATGCAGGCCCATCGCCGATAGTCGTAGGATCTGGAACATCAGCCAGACGGAGGCAGCCTTCCGTCGCCCCGCGGCACGGCCGGTGCCATAATAGATGTCTTTCCCCGCATCTACGGCACGGAGCTACCCTTGACCCGCATTGACGACCCCCTGCACGACCGCGAGGTCGGCGCGGCCGACTCCACCCAGGACAATACGCGCACGGACGACACCCGCATCAGCGCGGTTCGCCCCTTGATTTCGCCAGCGCTGCTGCAGGACGAACTGCCTGTCTCGCCCGACATCCAGACGCTGGTCGAGCAAAGCCGCGCCCAGATCGCCGACGTGCTGCACGGCCGCGATGACCGCCTGGTGCTGGTGGTTGGACCCTGTTCCATCCATGACCATGGCCAGGCCATGGAATACGCCCGCTTGCTGCGCGCCGCCGCCGAGCAGCACCAGAAGGACCTGCTGATCGTCATGCGCGTGTACTTCGAGAAGCCGCGCACGACCGTGGGCTGGAAGGGTTATATCAACGACCCGCGGCTGGACGGCAGCTTCCGCATCAACGAAGGCCTGCGCCGCGCGCGCGAGCTGCTCCTGGACATCAGCGGCCTGGGCCTGCCGATCGCGACCGAATTCCTGGACCTGCTCAGCCCGCAGTACATTGCGGACCTGATCGCCTGGGGCGCCATCGGCGCCCGCACCACCGAAAGCCCCAGCCATCGCCAACTGAGCTCGGGCCTGAGCTGCCCGCTGGGCTTCAAGAACGGCACCGACGGCGGCGTGCAGATCGCTGCCGACGCCATGGTCGCCGCCAGCGCCAAGCATGCCTTCATGGGCATGACCAAGATGGGCATGGCCGCCATCTTCGAAACCCGCGGCAACCAGGACACCCACGTCATCCTGCGTGGCGGCAAGCAGGGCCCGAACTACGACGCGGCCAGCGTCGACGCCTGCTGCGCCGCCCTGCGCGCCGCCGGCCAGCGCGAACAGGTCATGATCGACTGCTCGCACGCCAACTCCAATAAGTCGCACCTGCGCCAGGTCGACGTGGCCAACGACATTGCCGCCCAGATCGCCCAAGGCGACGCCCGCATCACCGGCGTCATGATCGAAAGCCATCTCGAAGAAGGCCGTCAGGACCTCAAGCCCGGCCAGCCGCTGCGCCGCGGCGTGTCCATTACGGACGCCTGCCTGGGGTGGTCGCAGACCGCGCCCGTACTGGAAGCCCTGGCCCTGGCCGTGCGCCAGCGCCGCGAAAAGGCCGCGAAACAGGGCTGAGTCCGAGCCTGACGACGCCTGCTGCGTCAGGTCCTCAGCGGCCGACGCGGTAAGGCGCAGGGTCGATGTCCGGCGCCTGGCCCGTGATCATGCTTGCCAGCAGCTTGCCGGTCACGGGTCCCAACGTAAATCCATGGTGGGCGTGGCCGAACGCCAGCCACAGGCCGTGATGACGCGGTGCAGGTCCGATGACCGGCCGCATATCCGGCATGCAAGGCCGGCACCCCATCCACGGTTCCGATTCCACCGCCGCGCCCAGAGGCAGCAGCTGGCCCGCCAAGGCGCGCGCGCGCTGGATCTGGACTGGCGAAGGCGGCGCGTCACGCGCCGCGAACTCCGCCCCAGTCGTCAGCCTGACGCCGAGAGTCATCGGCGTCACCACGAAGCCGCTTTCGATGTCGGCCACCGGATGCGACAAGGCCGCGCCCTCTTCGAGCGCATAGTGCTGGTGATAGCCGCGTTTGACCGCCATCGGGATGCGATAGCCCAGCGGCCGCAGGACGTCGGGCGTCCAGGGCCCCAGTGCCACCACCACGTCCCGGGCCTCGATCATGCCTTCGTCGCCCTGCACCTGCCATGCCTTGCCCGATGGTTTGAGACTGCGCGCGTCGCCGCGCGCCAGCACGCCGGCACGCCGCTGGAACAAGGCCGCGTACCCTCGCGTCACGGCGCCCGGATCGGACACGTTGACGGGATCCAGCCAATGCACCGCGCCCGCCATGCGCGATAGCGAAGGCTCCACCGCCGTCAGCGCCTCGCGATCCAGCACACGGTAGTTCAGCCCGTAGGGCGCGAGCGCCTGGGCTTCGGCGATGGCCCGGGCCAGGCCGGCCTCGCTGCGCACGCCGTCGAGCCAGCCGTTGCGGCGGAACAGATGGGCGATGCCCGCTTCGTCCTTCAGTGCATCATGCTCGGCTACGCTGCGCTCGATCAGCGGCAGCATGGCTTCGGCCGCGCGTGCCAGGCGCGGCGGCGCCGAATGCCACCAGTAGCGCAGCAGCCATGGCGCGATGCGAGGCAGATGGCGCGGGTGGTAGCTCACATCCGGGGTATTGTTCCGCGCGTAGCGCCACAGGCTGCGCCAGTCCCGCGGAAAAGCGTAGGGAATCACGCTGGCGCGCTCGATCAGGCCCGCGTTGCCATAGCTGGTTTCCTCGCCGGGGCCGCGCCGGTCCAGCAGCACGACCGAACGGCCGCGGGCAACCAGATGCAAGGCTGTGCTGACCCCGACGATACCCGCGCCCAATACCACGACGTCTGTTTTCATGCGGCGCATTCTGCGCTCGCGGGCGGTGTTCGGCAAGCGAGCGCGCGCGTAGAATCCCTCCCTGCCCGGCACGCTTCCACCGCCCCGGTTGCCTTCAAGGAATACGCCATGACAGTCCCCCGCCTGCAACCCGTCACACTGGCCGGAGAGGTCGTGCGCCTTGAGCCCCTGGCGGCCGGCCATGCGGCCCCGCTTGCGCAAGTAGGCCTGCATCCCGAGCTATGGAAGCTGCAGCCCGAACCTGTGCAGACGCTGGATGACATGCAGCGCTATGTCGACCGCGCGCTGGCTGCCCAACGCGAAGGCCATTGCCTGCCGTTTGTCATCGTGCGCCAGGAGGATGACCAGATCATCGGCGCTACACGCTATATGGATGTCGCGCTGGCTCACAAGCGCCTGGAAATCGGCGGTACCTGGCTGACGCCTTCAAGCCAGCGGTCGGGCGCCAATACCGAAGCCAAATTCCTGTTGTTGCAGCATGCTTTTGAAACAATTGGTATCATACGCGTCGTATTCAAGACCGAACTGAGCAATATGCAATCGCGCCAGGCCATACTCCGCATCGGCGGTGTCGAGGAAGGCGTGTTCCGCAAGCACCTGATCGCGCAGTCAGGGCGCGCGCGCGACATGATCTATTTCGCGATCCTCGATGAAGATTGGCCGACGGTCAAAGCGCGCCTGCTGACACGCCTGCGCCGTGTCGCCTGAATCGCCCTGCTCTTTTCCGCTTGTCCGGGTCTCATGGCCCACCCGCACTTCTCACGCCAGGTATGCAACACACTAACGCCGCCCCGGCCGCCCCGGCCGCCCATACGCGCCACACGATATTCCTCTACACCGAAGAACAGCGGGGCAACCAACTGGTCGAATCGCCGGTGATCGGCATGCTCTCGGACGTCTCCGGATCGGACAAGTTCGTCGTGGTGCAGGATCCGCACAGCGGCTTGAAGTTCGTCTACCGCATCGACCACGACAGCAGCAACCTCGATGCCGCGGCGATCACCGAACAGGATGTGTCCTTGTTCAATGGCAAGACCTCGGTCCAGATCAACGCCATGTCGTACCGCCTGGGCACGGCCGAGAACGCCATGAAATTGCTGCGGGGCAAAAGCCAGTGGATACAGGACAAAGGTGCCGTGCTGTCCGTGCTGCTGCAGAATGCAGCCGCGCGCAAGACGCGTTTTGCGGCGCCGCGCATCGAACGCGACCGCATGCGCAAGGTACCGCCGGGCGTTCCGGTCGAGCACCTGCCTACATAAAAAGAACAGTATCCACAGGGGCGGCCTTATCCACAATTTCTGTGGATAAAAATGGTTCGAACCCATGGCTGATGGCCGTTCGGCGGATACGCGACGGGCTGCTCATTTTTTGACCACTCGCGGCCACCCCAGCACCCGGTCGCCATCCGCGATTCTTGACGCGGCGCCGCAGTGGCGATGATGATATTCTCCGCAAGCGCGCCATACGAAAAATATCGCGCAAGCGAATTCTCCCCCTACAAGAAGACCCAGATACAAGGAGCGGATAGCGTGTTTGCACTCGAAGCTCCTTGCGCGCAACCGCTGACGCCGGACTCGCCGTGACCATCATCATCGTCGACGACCACGGAGACTGGCGCGACACTATCGCCGAATACATACAGGACCTCGGCCTGGACCGCAGGATCCTCACTGCCGGCTCCCTGGCCGAGCTGGACCAGCTGCTACTGACCGTCACGCCAGGCATCCTCGTGCTGGACGCCATGCTGCCCGACGGCGACGCGCTGACTCGCGTCTCGCACCTGCGAACCTCGTTTCCTTCAATGGGCATCATCATGCTGACCGGGCGCCTGTTGAGCGAGGACAAGGTCTCGGGCCTGAGCCTGGGCGCGGACCATTACCTGACCAAGCCCGTCAATCTGGCCGAGCTGGGCGCCACGCTGGTGTCGTTGTCGCGCCGCCTGCGGGTGGTGCCAGCCGGAAACGCCGAGGCATCCGAATCCGGCGCCTGGCGTTTCGATCCCGCCCGCCGGGTGCTGGTGTCGCCCCAACAGGTCAGCGTGGACATCACCGACACCGAGAGCAGGCTGATCGGCGCACTGATCCAGGCTGCTCCACTACCGTTGTCTCGCGCCCGGCTGATCGAGGCGCTGGGCGCCAGCGTCCAGGCCTATGACACGCACCGGCTGGACGCCCACATGCATCGCTTGCGCCGCAAACTGCGCGCGCTGGCCGGCGGCGACATGGGCATACGCACCGTATACGGCGTGGGTTATGTCTGCACCACGCCTGTGCAGATCGTCAGCAACACCAAGAACTGAAACCACGCCATGACTATTCCGATACGCCCTCGCCGCTCGGTGCTTTATATGCCAGGCGCCAATGCCCGCGCGCTGGACAAGGCGCGCAGCCTGGACGCCGACGCCTTGATTCTTGACCTGGAAGACGCGGTCGCGCCCGATGCCAAGGCCCAGGCGCGCGAGCAGGTCGCGGATGCCCTGCGCACCGGCGGCTACGGACGCCGCGAGTGCATCGTGCGTATCAATGCGCTGGATACGCCGTGGGGGCTGCAAGATGTCCAGGCCATCGCCCGATGCGGCGCCGATGCCGTGCTGTTGCCCAAAGTGCAATCAGCCGGACAGCTCGCCGCGCTGGTCCAGGCGCTGGATGCCGCGGGCGCGCCAGCCGACCTGCCCCTTTGGGCCATGGCGGAAACGCCGCTGGGTTTCCTGCGCCTGGACGCGATCGCTGGCGGCCACCCCAGGCTGGCCGCCATCGTCGTCGGCACCTCGGACCTGGTCAAGGATCTGCATGCACGCCACACGCCGTCACGCGAAGAAACCCTGTTGGCGCGCTCGATGGCGGTAATGGCGGCGAGAGCCCACGGCCTCGCGGTACTGGACGGCGTGCACCTGGACCTGCACGACGACGCAGGCCTGGAGGCAGCGTGCAAGCAGGGACGCGACCAGGGCTTCGATGGCAAGACGCTCATCCATCCAAAGCAGATCGCCGCGGCCAATGCCGCGTTCGCGCCCACCAAAGAAGAACTTGCCACGGCGCGCAAACGCCTGGATGCCTGGCGGGCGGCGCAGGCTGCCGGCCAGGGCGTGGCCGTGGTCGACGGGGCGCTGGTGGAGAACCTGCACGCCCTTGACGCGGAACGCGTGCTGGCGCTGGCCGCGGCCATCTCGCGCGCCTAGCGCGGCCGAAGGCAAGCTCCTTCTCCCCTACGCCGCCGCACCCCGGGGCACGGATACATATGGCAGCAGTAACAAACACGGCAGCAACAATCGACCCTTCAGCAGTAATATCGGCTTTCAAATGCATATTGCCAGTAACGCGCTGCCATGGGCGTTGCCGGCAAATCGGGGAGCCGTCGTGGCGCTGATCTTGCGACAGATATCGATGTCATTGTTACTGGCGGCGCTCTGGGCCGCCGCCGCAGCGAGCCTGCCGGCGCCGGCGCATGCACAGGTTGCCAATTTCCACCCCTGCAATTCCCAGCCTTCCCTGCCGATGTGCCAGCATGGTTACGGCAAGCGCATCGCTGTCCAGCGCTGGGGCGCGCAACCTGAACCCTTGGACCCCGACGCGGCGCTCAACGCTCCGCTGGTCACGCGCGATCCGGCCAAGGAAATCGGCAAGCTCAAGTCCACTACGATCCTGGTCCAGGACATGGACACCTCGGAGGTGCTGTTCGCGCGCAATGAGGGGGCCGTGCGGCCCATCGCCTCCATCACCAAGCTCATGGCGGCGCTGACGCTGGTCAAGGCTGGCCTGCCCATGGACGAGATCATCACGATCGACGCCAGCGACACCAGATCCTCGAGCGAACTGCCCTCGCGCTTGACGGCCGGCACCAAACTGAGCCGCGCCGATTTGCTGCGGCTGGCGCTGGTACCTTCCGAAAACAGCGCCGCGCAGGCGCTGGGGCGTACCTATACCGGCGGCACGTCGGCCTTCGTCGCGGCGATGAACGCCGAAGCCCGCGCGCTGGGCATGACCGACTCCAGCTTCGCCGAGCCTAGCGGCCTGTCGAACGAAAACCAGTCTTCGGCCAGGGATCTCGTCAAGTTGCTCGAGGCGATTTCCACGCAGCCGCTGATCCGGCAATACACCGGCGAGACAAGCTACCAGGCCGCGGGCCAGACCTTCCGCAACACCAACATCCTGGTGGGCCGTCCGCAATGGGACATCCTGGTGTCCAAGACCGGCACCACCCGCGAAGCCGGCGACTGCCTGGTCATGGCGGTCAAGGTCGGCCAGCGCAACCTGGCCATGGTGTTGCTCAACGCACAAGGCACCAACGGCTCGCGCTTCGGGGATGCGGTGCGTCTGCGCCGCGTGCTGGACAGCCGGTTCGCGTCGCGGTAAAGGACGCTGTTGCGCGGCGGGCACGGCAAGCCCGGTACAATACCGGCCTTGCCGTGGAGCGAACACCCGTTCCGTCCGCCTGTCGCGCCGCCTGTGCGCTTCCCTTCCCCAATTATTTACACCGCGCCTGGCCGGCGGGAATCCCGCCGCGTTCCCTGTTGCACCACCCATGATCCGCTTCCAACAAGTTTCACTCATGCGCGGCGTCAAGCCCTTGCTCGACAAGGTCGACCTGCTGCTCAATCCCGGCGACAAGATCGGCCTCATCGGCGCCAATGGCGCGGGCAAGTCCAGCCTGTTCGGCTTGCTGCGCGGCACGCTGCACGCCGACCAGGGCGACCTGGACTATCCGGCCAGTTGGCGCATGGCCTACGTGGCGCAGGAAACGCCCGCGCTGGATCGCCCTGCCATCGAATACGCCATCGATGGCGACGTCACGCTGCGCAAACTGGAGGCGGAGCTGGCCCTGCTGGAAGCCGAACCCGAAAGCGTCGAGAACGGCCTGCGCATGGCCGAGATCTATGCAGCGCTTGCCGATGCGGATGCCTACACCGTGCATTCGCGCGCCGAACAGCTGCTGACCGGCCTGGGCTTCACGCAGGCGCAGATGCATTTGCCCCTGACGAGCTTTTCCGGCGGCTGGCGCATGCGCTTGAATCTGGCGCAGGCGCTGATGTGCCCGTCGGACCTGCTGCTGCTGGACGAACCCACCAACCACTTGGATCTGGACGCCATCATCTGGCTGGAAGACTGGCTCAAGCGCTATCCCGGCACCCTCATCGTCATTTCGCATGACCGGGACTTCCTGGATGGCGTGGTCAATGTCATCGTCCACATCGATGAACGCAAGCTCAAGCGCTACTCCGGCCATTACTCATCCTTTGAACGCCAGCGTGCCGCGCAGCTGGAACTGGCCCAAGGCATGCAGGAAAAGCAGATGCGCCAGCGCGCGCACCTGCAATCCTTCATTGACCGCTTCAAGGCCCAGGCCAGCAAGGCGCGCCAGGCCCAAAGCCGTATCAAGGCGCTGGCCCGCATGGAGGAAGTGGCGCCGCTGCGCGCGGCCGCCGAGTTCTCCTTTGAATTCCGCGAACCCTTGCGCGCGCCCAACCCGCTGTTGACCATGGACGCGGTCAGCGCCGGCTACCGGGTGACCGATGAGGACACGCAAGCCGTATCCGACAAGATCATCGTCTCGGGCGTCAATTTCTCGCTGCAGGCCGGCCAACGCATCGGCTTGCTCGGCATCAACGGCGCGGGCAAATCCACCTTCATCAAGACCATCGCGGGCGAACTGCAGACGCTGGCCGGCGAAGCGCAGTTCAACAAAGGGCTGTCGATCGGCTATTTCGCCCAGCATCAGGTGGAAATGCTGCGCCATGACGAATCGCCGCTATGGCACATGACGAAGATCGCGCCCACAGTGCGCGAGCAGGAATTGCGCAACTTCCTGGGCAGCTTCAACTTCAACGGCAACATGGCGACCAGTTCCATCGCGCCCTTCTCCGGCGGGGAGAAGGCGCGGCTGGCGCTGGCCCTGATCGTATGGCAGCGCCCCAACCTGCTGCTGCTGGACGAGCCCACCAACCATCTGGACCTGGAAACCCGGGAAGCCCTGACGAGTGCGCTGGCCCAGTTCGAAGGCACGCTGATGCTGGTATCTCACGACCGGCACTTGCTGCGCGCCACCACCGATGAATTCATCATCGTGGCCGACGGCGAAGTCAGCCCCTTCGACGGCGACCTGGACGACTACAAGGACTGGCTCTACAAGACCAAGCTGGCCGCCAAGGCCGCCTGAGGCAGAGCGCGCCGCCCGGAGCGGCCCACCCGGGCCGACCGCCCCGCATCACGCCAATGCGCTGGGATAGGGACTGGTGTCGATATGCTCCAGCATGCCGTAGGCCAGCCGCTCCAGCAGCCGCGCCCGATCGCCCGCGCGCGCTGGGTCGTCCCACAGGTTGCGCAGTTCGTGCGGATCCTGCTTCAGGTCATAGAGCTCGCCCCACCGCGCGCCGTCATAGACCGTGACCCGGAACCCGTCGGCCAGCAGCGTGCGGCAGCGGATGCGGCTGTCAAAGCCGAGGATCACGCGCTGCCCTTCTTCTTCGATCATCAGCGCGTCGCGCACGGCCGGTTCACGTCCGGCGATAAGGCCCGCCATATCGCGCCCCTGGATTCCGTTGTAGGGCCGCACGCCTGCGCGCGCCAGCACGGTGGGCGCAACGTCGATGGTGCTGAGCAAGGCATCGCTGGCGGCTCCCGCCACCCGTGCCGCGGCGGGATCGCGCCAGATGAACGGCACCCGCGTCAAGCCACGGTAATGGATGGGCCCCTTCAGCATCAATTGATGATCGCCCAGGTAATCGCCGTGGTCGCTGGTGAAGATCACCACCGTGTTGTCGGTCAGCCCTAGTGTGTCGAGTTCGGTCAATACCCGGCCGATCTGGTTGTCGATGTTGGCGATCGAACCGTAGTTCAGGGCCAGCGCTTCCCGCGCTTCGCGCTCGTTGCAGGAAAAGATCGCGGGTGTGTGTTTTATCGCCGTGCCGGCATCGCGTTGGGCGCGCAGCCAGGCGACGTGTGGCGGCGGCGTCCCGGCGCCATAAAAGGACGCCGGCAACTCCATGTCCTCGGGCCGGTGCAGATCCCAGAATCGCCCGGGCGGCGTGAAAGGATGGTGCGGGTCGGGGAAGGAACACTGCAGGAAGAACGGTTGGCCGGATGCCGCATAGCCACGCAGCGCATCGATGCTGCGGTCGGCAATGTAGGCCGTGGGATAGAGCTCTTCAGGCACCCGCGTGCGCCATGCCTGGCGGATGCGCGTCAGCTCATACTCCGGCGCGGGAATGGCATGCGTCGGGCCTATCAGGGCTTCGACTTCCGGATGCGTCCGCCGCAGCCAGCGGCGGTAGTGGCCATGCACGTCGTCGCTATGGTCATCGACCAGATCCACCTGCTCAAAGCCATAGTACGGATAGCTCAGCTCATGGTCCGGACATTCAAGCCACAGCTTGCGCTGTTCCTGGTCGTAGCGGCCGGCGTCGGGCTCGACCGCCTCCCGCGGCAGCCTGTCCTCGGCACGTACTGGCCAGGAGGGCGGGATGTCCGTCATGTTCTGCAGGTGCACCTTGCCCACCAGGGCAGTACCGTAGCCTGCCTCGCGCATGGCCTCGACAAATGTGCGGCTGCGCAGCGACAGCGCAATACCGTTGTGGCGCGCGCCGTGCGCGGAGGGGTAGCGCCCGGTCATCAAGCTGGCGCGGTTCGGCATGCAGATGGGCGTGGCCACGTGCATGTTGTCGGCGCGCCAGCCCGAGGCCGCCAGCCGGTCCAGGTTGGGCGTGCGCACTACCCGGTTGCCATAGGCTCCCAGATGGTCGGCGCGATGCTGGTCGGTGATGAACAGCAGGAAGTTGACGGGTTTGGCGGAATGGGTCATTGCTTCGCCCCGGACATCTCCACGGCGGAACGCCAGGCCGGCATGTCGCGCTTGACCATGTCGCCGAAGGACTCGGGCGTCATATAGATCGGCACCATGCCCAGCGGCTGCAATGCCTGCTCGAATGCGCGGTCCGTAAGCACCGCCTGCAGATCCGCGCTCAGTTTCTTCACGACCGCGGGCGGCGTGCCGGCGGGCGCGAAGAGCCCGATCCACGACCGCACCGCGACCCCGGCGGCCACGTCCGAGAACAAGGGCACGTCGGGCAGCGCGGCATACTTTTCGGTATTGGCCACGCCCAGCACCTTGACCTTGCCGGACGCGAGGAACGGAATGGCCGGCGCAATGCCGCCGATCATCAGCGGAACGTGCCCAGCGACCAGATCGGCCATCGCGGGGGCTGCGCCCTTGTAGGGCGCGTGGACTACGTCCAGGCCGGCGGCATGCTTCAACTGCTCCATTGCCAATTGATGCACCGTGCCCAGACCCGGTGAGCCATAGGTGTATTTGCCAGGATTGGCCTTGATCAAGCTGACCGCTTCGGCGAGCGTTTTAGCAGGAAAATCGGCATTGGCCAGCAACACGACGACATTGTCTGCCACCAGGCCTACCGGGCTGAAATCGCGCACCGGGTCGTAGGGCAGGCTGGCATACAGCGCGCTGTTGATGCCATGCGTATTGGTGGTGCCCATCAATAACGTGTAGCCATCGGGTGCGGTGCGCGCGACCATGGACGCGGCGATGTTGCCGCCCGCGCCCGGCTTGTTTTCCACCACCAGGGTGTAGCCGCGCGGCTCCAACCGTTGTGCCAGTTGGCGGGCCAGCACATCCACCGCGCCGCCCGGCGAGAACGGCACCACGATCTGCACCGGCCGCGCCGGATATGCGTCCGCCGCCGCCGCGGCGCCCACCATGCCACAGGCCCAGCTCGCGGCTAGGGCCATCCAGAACTTCTTCATGACTCGTCTCCATCCCGGCGTTGCTGCCCGGCCGTGCCCGGCGAACGCCTGTATCTCGTTGAGCGGGAAGTATGCCGATCGCGCGGCCCCCTCGTGAAATGAAATAAACTGAACGATTCATAACCATTTGAATATGATCCGTCATGCCAGAACGCGCCGGTACGCATCTCAAGCGGCGTCACGCCGAACTGCTGGTCGCGCTGGATGACGAGCGCCATCTCGGCCGCGCCGCTGACCGATTGCATATGTCGCAACCTGCCGCATCCAAGGCGCTGGCGCAGCTGGAGGATCAAGTGGGCTACGCGCTGTTCGAGCGCGGGACTCATGGCACCCAACCCACCAATGCCGGATTGGTTATGATCCGCCACGCCCGTCACAGCCTGGGCGCGGCCCAGCGCGTGGCGGCCGAACTGCGTGCCGCCGAAGAGCGCGGAGCCAGCTTGCTGCGCCTGGGCACCCTGCCCTCGGCCGCGCCCAGGCTTGCACCGCAGCTGATTGCACACCTGCTGCAAGCGTCTCCCAGGTTGGAAGTGAAGCTGGTTGAAGGCGCGCTGGATGACCTGATGGACAAGCTGGCGCGCGACGAGCTGGACATCGTGCTGGGCCGCTTGGGCAGCCGCTTGCTGCCGGTGGACTGCGAAGTGATCCGGCTCCATGAAGAACCGATCCTGGTCGTGGCGCGCCCAGGCCACCCGTTGGCCGGCTGCGATGCCCTTGAACCGGCCGAGCTGGCACGCTGGCCGTGGGTGCTGCCGCTGGAAGCCACCATGATGCGCGAGCGTCTGGACGAAGCCTTTGTGCGTGCGGGCTCGCGTCCGCCAGACGCAAGCGTCCAGTCCAACTCCTTGCTGGCAACCCTGGCGCTGCTCGGCCAGGACGATAGTCTGGCCGCGCTGCCCCAGGGCATCGCGCGCTACTGCCAGCGCCAAGGCAGCGTGACCGTCCTGCCGCTGCGGCTGGAGGCCAACTTCGGCGCCATCGGTGCAGTGGTCAATCGGAACGCGGCCGGAATGCCGGTGGCGCAGGCGGCCATGGAATGGTTGCGCGGCTTGGCCGCGGACGCCAGCCCTGCCGAAGGCCGCTAAGGCGCCTGGTAGCCGAGCAGCACGCTGGCGGCCTCGGCCTCGAGACGTACCGCCCGCGCAATCGCCCCGTCCGCCGAGGCGTCGAATCCCCCGGTCGCGCCCAGCGCGGTGAGCGCCGCGCAAGGCCGCCCATTGTGGTCAAGCAGCGGCGCGGATACCGCGCTGATGCCCTTCAGGTTTGTGTCGCGCACGGTCGCGCAACCCTCGGCCAGCACCTGGCGGCGAAGGCGCCCGATCGGATCGGCGGCGTCCAGCTGCGCGCGCAATTCGGCCGGCGCGCGCGCCAGTTCGGCTTCGGCGAGGGCGCGCACGCGCGCATCATCCTGCAAGGCCAGGAACACCCGCCCGGTCGCGGACCACAGCATGGACAACACCGAGCCCATCCGCACATTGACCGTCACGGGCAGGCCGGGCTCTTCGAAGCGCACGATGGTGGGCCCCTTGTTCCCCATCACCGCGATAAAGCAGGTCACTTCCAGCCCTTCGCGCAAGCGCACCAGGCTGGGTTCGGCCAGGCGGATGGGATCGGCCTGACGCAGCGCGGCCAGGCCCAGCAGCATTGCCTCCAGCCCCAGGTAGTACTGTTGAGTCACGGCATCCTGCGCCACCAGCCCCTCTTCCATCAGGCTGACCAGATAGCGGTGCACCTTGGCGGGACTTTCGCCCACCTGCGACGCCAGCAGCGTCAGGCTGGCGCGGCCTCCCAGCCGGCCCAATCCCTTGAGCACGGCCATGCCGGTTTCGGCTGCTTGCACGCGCTGCCGCCGTTCTCTTGGACGCGGAGCGTCCGCGGACGGAATGGCAAGGGAAGCGGGATCGGAGGTCTGGTTCATGGGCGCGATGGAGGGGCTGCCCGGCGGCTGCGGACGCAGCCCGGAGATTACCCCAATTGAATAATTACGCAATGCGTATATGATTTACGCAATTGTAATCCGGAGCGACAACATGGGCCACACTCCCTCTCCCGCATCCCCCGCAGCCGGCCATGCCGGCGGCTGCCCCATCGATCACGCCGCGCTGGCCCGGGCCCAAGGCTGTCCGGTCAGCCCGCGCGCCGCGGAATTCGATCCTTTCGGCGACGGCTACCAGCAAGACCCGCCCGAATACGTGCGCTGGGCGCGCGAACAGGAGCCCGTGTTCTACAGCCCCAAACTCGGCTACTGGGTAGTGACCCGCTACGACGACATCAAGGCCGTGTTTCGCGACAACCACACCTATAGCCCCTCGATTGCTCTGGAGAAGATCACGCCTACCGGCCCCGAGGCCAATGCGGTCCTGGCAAGCTATGGCTACGCCATGAACCGCACCCTGGTCAACGAGGACGAGCCCGCCCACATGCCGCGCCGCCGCGTGCTGATGGATCCCTTCACGCCGGACGAACTCAAGCACCACGAGCCCATGGTGCGGCGCCTGACGCGTGAATACGTGGACCGTTTCATCGACGACGGGCGTGCCGACCTGGTCGACCAGATGCTCTGGGAAGTGCCGCTGACGGTCGCCCTGCACTTCCTGGGCGTGCCCGAAGAAGACATGGACCTGCTGCGCAAGTACTCCATCGCGCACACCGTCAATACCTGGGGCCGGCCCAAGCCGGAGGAACAGGTGGAAGTGGCGCATGCCGTGGGCAATTTCTGGCAGCTGGCCGGCAAGATCCTCGACAAGATGCGCCAGGACCCCGATGCGCCCGGCTGGATGCAGTACGGCATCCGCAAGCAAAAAGAGCATCCGGAGGTCGTCACCGACTCCTACCTGCATTCGATGATGATGGCCGGCATCGTCGCCGCGCATGAAACCACCGCCAATGCTTCGGCCAACGCCATCAAGCTGCTGCTGCAACATCCCGACGCCTGGCGCGAACTCTGCGAAGATCCCGGCCTGCTGCCCAATGCGGTCGAAGAATGCCTGCGCCACAACGGCTCGGTCGCGGCCTGGCGCCGCCTGGCCACGCGCGACACCGAAATCGCCGGCGTGGCGATTCCCGCGGGCGCCAAGCTGCTGATCGTGTCCTCGTCCGCCAACCACGACGAACGCCACTTCGCCGACGCCGACTTCTTCGACATCCGACGCGACAATGCCAGCGACCAGCTGACCTTCGGCTACGGCGCGCACCAGTGCATGGGCAAGAACCTCGCGCGCATGGAAATGCAGATCTTTCTTGAAGAGCTGACCCGCCGCCTGCCGCACATGCGCCTGGCCGAGCAGCAGTTCACCTATGTGCCCAACACGTCGTTCCGCGGCCCGGAGCATCTGTGGGTGGAATGGAACCCGGCCGACAATCCCGAGCGCCGCGATCGCGCCGTGCTGGACCAAGTCCAGCCGGTACGCATCGGCGAGCCCTCCACGCACGCCATCAGCCGCAAACTGGTGGTGACGGCGGTCACCGCCGCAGCCGATGGCATCGCGCGCATCCGGCTCGAATCGCCCGACGGCAAACCGCTGCCGCGCTGGACGCCCGGATCCCACATCGACGTCGAATGCGGCGATACCGGCCTGTCGCGCCAGTACTCGCTTTGCGGCGATCCTGCCGCCGCGAACGTGCTGGAGATCGCGGTGCTCAAGGAGGCGGCTGGCCGCGGCGGCTCTGCCTGGATCCACCAGCACCTGCGTCCGGGCAGCATCGTGCGCGCCCGCGGCCCGCGCAATCACTTCAGGATGGACGAAGGCGCCAAGCGCCTGATCCTCATCGCCGGCGGCATAGGCATCACGCCCATCAGCGCCATGGCGCGCCGCGCGCGCGAACTGGGCATGGACTATGAATTGCACTACAGCGGCCGGTCCCGTGCTTGCATGGCCATGTTGGAAGAATTGGCAGCGCTGCATGGCGAACGCCTGCGTTTGCACGTCAGCGATGAAGGCAGCCGCAATGACTTCGCGATGCTGCTGTCCCGGCCTGAGGGCGGCACCCAGATCTACGCTTGCGGTCCTGAACGTATGCTGGACGCGCTGCAGCAGGCCTGCGCCGCCTGGCCCGACGACAGCCTGCGGGTGGAGCATTTCCATTCCACGCTCGCGACGCTGGACCCGTCCAAGGAACATGCTTTCGAGGCCGAGCTCAAGGACTCCGGCATCGTCGTGCAAGTACCCGCCGACCAGACCCTGCTGACCGCCCTGCGCGGCGCCAATATCGACGTGCAGAGCGACTGCGAGGAAGGACTCTGCGGCTCCTGCGAAGTCCGCGTGCTGGGCGGCGCCGTCGATCACCGCGACGTAGTGCTGACCCGCGCCGAACGCGAGGCTGGCACGCGCATGATGGCCTGCTGCTCCCGCGCCCAGGGCGGGCGCATCGTGCTGGAGCTGTAGCGGCCGCAGCGCGCGGGACGCCAGGCCTTTGCGCTGGCGCCCGCCTGCGCGCGTCCCTCTGCCTGAAGTGCGCCTGAAAGCGGTAGAATTCACCCCTCTGCTCATTACCACGTCGTCCCGCTGCAACGCGGGACGACGTTTTTTGACGCGGCAGGTCCCGGACCAGCAAGCGGGCCCCCACGGGCCGGCCCTTGCCGCGGCCCGCCGCGGGGTTATTTCTTAGCGCTCATAGATGCCGATCAAAGACCAACTTTTCCTCGCCAGCCAGTATCTCGCCCCTCACCACCTGGTGTCGCGGCTCTTTGGGTACGCATCCGACTGCCGGGAACCCGCGGTCAAGAACTGGATGATCTCGCGCTTCGTCCGCCGCTATGGCGTGGACATGCGCGAAGCGCTGCAGGAAGAGCCCTTGGCCTACGACTGCTTCAATGACTTCTTTACGCGGGCGCTCAAGGAAGATGCGCGTCCGCTGGATGAGGAACCCGGCTCGGTGGTGTGCCCCGCCGACGGCGCCATCAGCCAGATGGGCGCGATCGAACACGGACGCATCTTCCAGGCCAAAGGCCATAGCTACGGCCTTGCGGATCTGTTGGGTGGCGATGCCGAACGCGCCGCACCGTTCCAGGGCGGCGAATTCGCCACCATCTACCTGTCGCCCAAGGACTATCACCGCGTGCACATGCCGGTCGCCGGTACCTTGCGCGAGATGATCCACGTCCCCGGACGCCTGTTCTCCGTCAACCCGCTGACCGCCCGCAACGTGCCGCGCCTGTTTGCGCGCAACGAACGCGTCGTCTGCATCTTCGACACCGAGCATGGTCCGATGGCCGTGGTGCTGGTGGGCGCCATGATCGTCGCGTCCATCGAGACGGTGTGGGCCGGCCTGGTCACGCCACACAAGCGCCGCGTCAAAGCCACCCGCTACGACGATGCCGCGCGCGCCCCGATCCATCTTGCCAAAGGCGCGGAAATGGGCCGCTTCAAGCTGGGCTCGACCGCCATCGTGCTGTTTGGCCCCAACAAGATCCGCTGGGCCGACACGCCTTCTGTGCTGGGCCCGGTGCGCATGGGCGAACTGATGGCGCTGCCCGCCTGACATTCGAATAAATCGAAATTGGATGTGTGGATTTATTCGCTTTATGCGATTAATCGGCATTGTTAGATTACGGGCTTTTGCCGGCCCGCCATGACATCCCTGCTTTCGTCCACTGCCCGTCCCCGCGCCGCTTCGGCCGACCGCCCTTTGCCGCGCGCGCTGGCGCGCATGCTGTCCCTGGACGACTTCGAGGCCGCCGCCAAACGGCGCCTGCCTAGGCCCATATTCGGCTACGTGGCGGGCGCGGCGGAAGACAACCAATCGCTGCGCGGCAACCGCCACGCTTTCGCGCAATACGCCTTTTCGCCGCGCGTGCTCGTGGACGTGTCGCGCCGTAGCCAGCAGACCGAGCTCTTCGGCCGCCGCTACGCCTCGCCCTTCGGTATCGCCCCCATGGGGATTAGCGCCCTGTCGGCATATCGGGGAGACATTGTGTTGGCCCGCGCCGCCCGTGAACAAGGCATACCGGCCATACTCAGTGGCACCTCGCTGATTCCGCTGGAAGACGTCATTCGCGAGGCGCCGGGCACCTGGTTCCAGGCTTATCTTCCCGGGGATCCGCAGCGCATCGACGCGCTGGTGGAGCGCGCCCGCCGCGCGGGCTACGAAACTCTGGTGCTGACGGTGGACATTCCCGTGTCGGCCAACCGCGAGAACAATGTGCGCACCGGCTTTTCCACGCCGCTCAAGCCGAGCCTGCGCCTGGCCTGGGACGGCCTGACCCGTCCGCGCTGGCTTGCTGGTACGTTCATGCGCACGTTGCTGGCTCACGGCATGCCGCATTTCGAGAACTCCTTTGCCACGCGCGGCGCGCCGATCGTGTCTTCATCGGTACTGCGCGACTTCAGCGCCCGCGACCACCTCAGCTGGGAACACGTGGCCCGCATCCGCCGGTCGTGGCCGGGCACGCTGATCGTCAAGGGCATCCTGCATCCGCAGGACGCGGCGCAGGCCCGCCAGCACGGCGTGGACGGCATCATCGTGTCCAACCACGGCGGACGGCAATTGGACGGCGCCGTATCGCCGCTGCATGCCCTGCCCGGCGTAGTCGCGGCGGCGGGCAACATGACCGTGATGATGGACAGCGGCGTACGCCGCGGCAGCGACGTGCTCAAGGCGCTGGCGCTGGGTGCCAGCTTCGTCTTCGTCGGCCGCCCCTTCAACTACGCGGCCGCCGTCGGCGGCGAGGCCGGCGTCTCGCACGCCATCGGCCTGCTGCGATCCGAAGTCGACCGCAATATGGCGATGCTGGGGATCAATCATGTCCGCGAGATGCAGGCTGATCTGCTCATGCGCGTGGACCCGGGATACGGCCCGCGCCCCTAGCCCGGCATAGAATGGCGATTCCTTTGCCACGCGCGCCGCGGCTTTTCCCCGGCGCGCCCCCGAGCCGCCCGTGTCCCTACGCCAATCCTCTTTCTTCCTGCGCTTCCTGACATTGGGCGCGCTGGCCCATGTCTATGTGGGCGCCCGCTTGATTCCCGACGCCCAGTTGGGCGGACCCGGTTCCGCCGCCGCGATTCTTGCCCTGCTGTTGTCCTGCATCCTCATTCCGTTAGGCATGCTGGCCCGCTCGTCGGTGCACCCGCCTTGGGGTGACCGCATAGCCTGGGTCGGGCTCTTCGCCATGGGCTTGTTCTCCTCCCTGTTCGTGCTGACCGTGCTGCGCGACGCGCTGCTGCTGGCGGTATGGCTGGCGAACCTGGCAATCGGCGCCGACATTCCATGGGCCGGGCTGCTTCGCGTCAGTGCGTGGACCGTTCCCATCCTGGCCTTGGCGGGTACGCTGCTCGGTTTGTACAACGCCCGCAAGCGGGCGCGCATCGTAGATGTGGAAGTGCCCATCGCCGGACTCGCGCCCGACCTGGACGGCTTTACCATCGTCCAGATCAGCGATGTCCATGTGGGGCCGACCATCAAAAGGCGTTATGTGCAGGCCATCGTCGATGCCGTCAATGAGCAGCTGCCGGACATGATCGCCATTACCGGCGACGTGGTGGACGGCAGCGTCGAACAGTTGTCCGCCCAGGCAAGTCCGCTGGGCCAGTTGCGCGCGCCCTATGGCGTATACCTGGTGACGGGCAACCATGAATATTATTCGGGCGCCACGCCCTGGATCGCTGAATTCCGCCGCCTGGGGCTGCGCGTACTCATGAATGAACATGTCGTCATCCATCCCGCCGGGCTGCCCGTGGTGGTAGCTGGCATCACCGATTACAGCGCCGGTGCCTTCGACCCGCAGCAGCGCAGCAATCCCCGCGCCGCGCTTGCCGGCGCGCCCGCCGACGCCCTGGCCAGGATCCTCCTGGCGCATCAACCGCGCAGCGCGGCCGCGGCCGAACCGCTGGGCTACACCCTGCAACTGTCCGGCCACACGCACGGCGGGCAATTCTTCCCGTGGGGCTTCTTTGTGCGGTTCCAGCAACCGTACACCGCTGGCCTGCACCGCCTGGGCAAGATGTGGATCTACATCAGCCGCGGCACGGGCTACTGGGGACCGCCCAAACGCCTGGGAGCCCCGTCAGAGATCACTCGGCTGCGCCTGCGCGCAGCTGGCGCCGGTTGAGCGGCGGGTTCAGCCATTGTCCGGCAACGGCCCACGCTCCAGGTAACTGGTCAGGGCGATGTCGCTGGTGGTGTTGGTGATGCCATCGATCTGATGGATGCGCGCCAGCAGCGCCTCCAAAGCCTGCGTATCCCGCACGCGCACTTTCAACAGCATGGCGCTCTTGCCTGTGATCGTGTGGATCTCTTCCACCTCGGTCAGTTCGGCCAGACCCAGCACCTGCTGCGTGATGCTCCAGTTGTTGGTATCCACGTGCACGAAGGCCAGCAGCGGCCGGCCTATCCGGGCGCCATCCAGCTTGGCGGCGATGCCTTTGATCAGGCCATCCCGTTTGAGGCGCTTCACCCTTTCGTGCACGGCCGGGGCGGAAAGATTCAGCATTTTTCCCAGTTCGGCGTAACTGGGGGTCGCATCGTCGGCCAACAGCGTTAACAGCTTTCGGTCGCGGTCATCTAGATCAGGCATTGGAATCAAATTCTGCCGAACGGCATTCGAACTTTTATGGAATAAAGAAATATACGCGTTAACCCTTATTTTATTCCAATAAAATTTGGCGATGCAGAACCGTAGCACCCGCAGCGCCCACCCGTCTTCCCCCGTTCCCGCCTTGATGTTCGCCGTCAGCGTCGTTGGATCCAACGGCTTGGCGTTAAGCCCCATCCTGAGCGATGTGGCGCGCTCCTATTCCACCTCGCCGCTCACCATCAGCACCGCCATCTCCGCCTATGGCGCGGCCACGGCCGCCAGCGCCTTCTTCCTGGCCTCGCGCATCGACCGTATCGGCATCCGCCGTTCACTCCTGGGCGCGATGGCCGCCCTGATCGTGGCGCTGGTCCTGTCGGCCTGCGCCCCGCACTGGATCGTGCTGACACTGGCACAAGCGCTGGCCGGAGCGGCCGCGGGCGTCATCCTGCCCGCGGCCTATGGATCGGCCTCGTTGATCGCCCCGCCGGGCCAGGAGGCGCGCACCTTGGGCCGGGTCATCGCAGGCTGGTCCGTTTCCCTGGTGGCAGGCGTCCCCCTCTCCGCGCTGATTTCCGACGCCGTGGGATGGCGCGCCACCTACGGCACCCTGGCACTATGCGCCGCGATTGCCGTGCTGGGCCTGCGCAAACTGCCTGAGCGCCGCGTTGCCAATCCCGCGCCGCTGCGCCTGGCGCGCCTGCTGGCCCCGTTGTCCTATCGCGACGTACCCGCCCTGCTGCTGGGCTGCCTGGCCTTTTCGTCGGCCTTCTATGGCGTGTATGCCTTTCTTGCCGATCACGTGCGCAGCGTGCTGGCGCTGTCCGCCGGGCAAGTGGGCTTCATTGCCTTCGCCTACGGAGCCGGGTTCCTGGTCGCAGGCGTGGCCGGCGCGCCGCTGATCGAACGGCTGGGACCGCGCCGCGCCCTGCCGCTGGCACTGGGCATCATCGCCCTGGTGTACGTAGGGCTGCTGCCGGCGGCACACGCGTTGGCCGCCGTGCTTGCTATCGCCGCGCTTTGGGGCGCGGCCTCGCAGTTGAGCCTGAATCTGCTGGTGCTGCTGCTATCGCGCGCCCGGCCCGACGAACGCGGCGCCGTATTGGGCCTGAACACGTGCACCACCTACCTGGGCGCCAGCGTGGGCACCGCCGTCGCCGGCACCATCTACACGCATGCCGGCTTCGATGCGCTGGGATTAGCCGCTGCCTGCGCGCTCGCCGCGGCGGCGGTGGGCCTGCATTGGCGCCTGAACGGCCGGCGCTCGGCGCGCGGTCAGGCCGCGGCATAAAGGCCTTATCGCGTCACGCGCAAGCAGGTCAGTGCTGGTATTCCACCGCGCAATCCCGCCCCGCGCGCTTGGCCTGATAGAGCGCGAAATCAGCCCGGCGCAACACATCCGAGGCCGTCGCGTCGCTAGGCAGGAAGCCCGCAATACCCCCACTGACCGACAGCACGACGGCCACGCCGTCGATCTCGGCGGGATGCTGCCGCAGGCAGGCGCGCAGTCGCTCGCAAATCGCGCGCGCCACCGCCGCGTCGGCGTCCGCCAGCAGCACCAGGAATTCTTCGCCGCCCAACCGTCCTATCGCATCGCCCTCGCGCAGACACGCGCGGAGCTGTTCGCAGAAATGCCTAAGTGCGATGTCGCCGCCCAAGTGTCCGTAGCGGTCATTGACTTGCTTGAAGTAATCCAGATCCAGCATCAACGCCGTGGTCGGCCCGCCGGTGCCGCGCCGTACGCCGCCCAGCCGTTCTTCCATGCGCTTGAGGATTTCGGCGCGGTTCCAGCAGCCGGTCAGGCTGTCCACCCTGGCCATCCAGGCCAGCGCGGCTTCGGCGCGGCGGCTTTCGGTGACGTCCATTCCCAGGTTGACCACCTTGCCGTCCGGCAGCCTGACGTTGGACCACAGCACCGAAAGTTGCTCGCCGTCACGCGTGCGCGGCTGCCATTCCCGGAATGACCGGTCCGGCCGCGCGCTGACACTTTCCCGCACGCGTTCGCGGGTTTGCGGATCGGGATAGAACAGCGCCAAAGGATCCTGGCTTTGCTTGATCTCGGCTTCCGTCCAGCCAAAGCGCCGCTCGCAAGCGTCGTTCCACAAGGTGCAGCGGCCATCCTTGTCGAACGCATTGATCAGTACCGGGGCCGAACGGAACAGGGCCGCGAACTGCGCGATCACCTCATTCAGTCGCGCCACTTCGCGTTCGCGTGCCGCCGCGCCCAGCACCGCGTGCTGGGCGAAACTGGCCAGAATGGCTTGTGCGCCGGAATAGGCGGATGCATCGGACAGCCTCCGCCTGAAGACAAAAGCGATGTGGCCGCAGGCCACGCCATTTGTGTCGTAGAGCGTGCGAGCCACGCAAGCCCGCGCGCCGGCCTCGACCAGCCAGGGGGGCGATTGCGGCAAGCCTTCCAGGCAAAGGTACGAAGCGCGATCTCCCAATAACGATTGCAGCGCCTCGGCCGCCCCCGCAGGGTCAGCCGCCATGCGGGCACGGCAGGTGGCGCTGGCAATCAGTTCCGCCCTACTGCCGGCGTTCTCCAGGCAGACCCAGGCGTAATCGGCGCCCAATGCCGTGACTGCGTGGTCGACCAGCGTCTCGAAAAAACGGCCCTGCGGCCCGGTAGCCAGGATCGCACTGACCGCCGCCAGAATGCGGCTGTCCTCGGCAGCGGGCGGCCCCTGGGCATGGGCGGCATCGTCGGACGACGGAATACGCATGGCTTGGGTATCGAGGCGAGGATGGCGCGCCTCCCGGGACTGGAGCGCCGCGTTGCAGGGCGGGTGAAAATCGGGGCCAGTATACGAGTTATCCCCGAGTCCAACTGCCAAGAATCGTTAATGCCCGCCGCGTCGGGCGGGCGTGCCGCATCACCAGGGAAAATCGATCAAATCGCCATACAGGCTGCGCAGTTTGGCCTTCACTTCGGCGGAATTCTGATAGATCGCGATGAACTTCAGTAAGCGCGGATCCTGCGCGCCGGCCGGAGTGGTCACCCAGCGGATGGCATAACGGCGCACGTTGGCAGGGTCGGTATTGTCAAACGCAAGGCCGTCCTTCTCATTCAGCCCGGCCTGCTTGGCGAAGGTGGTGTAGGTCACCGACGCCGTCACGTCGTCGAATGTGCGCGCGGACTGCGAACCTTCGATCTGCACGAATTTCAGATTCTTCGGATTCGACACCACATCCTGCAAGGTGGCCTGGTGCGCGACGCCGGGCTTGAGCGTGATCAGGCCGATGGACTCCAGCAGCAACAGCGCCCGTCCGGTGTTGACCGGGTCGTTCGGCACGGCGATGGTCGCGCCAGCCGGCACCGCGTCGCCCTTCTTCAGCTTCTTGGAAAACAGGCCGATGGTGGTGGAGTAACCATAGGCGATTGGCTTCAGATTTGCGCCACGGCGTTGATTGAACAGTTCCAGGAAGGGCTCGTGCTGAAAGAAGTTCGCGTCCACGGAACCGTCGGCCACTGCGATATTGGGCAGCACCCAGTCGTTGAATTCCACCAGCTTGACGTCCAGGCCTTCTTTCTTGGCCTGCGCGATCGCAAGCTCGGTGGCGGCATTGGCGACGCTGGGAATCACGCCGATGCGCAAGGGTTTGTCCTGCGCCATGGCGTTGCCGGCGCAAACCGCGGCCAGCCCGGCCGCTGCGGCGTAACGAGTGAAATTCAATAGCAGTCGATGCAGGAACATGAGGACCATCCAGAAAGAAAGAAACAGGGCGTCGCCCCGTGCTGCCGCTATTGTGCAGCAGCCTGCGGTTTCCTCCGGCAATGGCCTTTGTCACGCAATGGCAATGCCGCGGATCGGCTGGCGGCGCTAAGATGGCTGCAATACCTCCTCGGGAGACGCTCATGAGCGCGGTATTGAATACCCAGCCGGGCGCGCAGTCCGCCGCCAGCCACCGCGACCGCGTGGAAGACCAGCTTGGCGCGCACAACTACCACCCGCTCGACGTGGTCATTGCACGCGGCAGCGGTGTCTGGCTCTATGACGTGGACGGCCGCCAGTACCTGGATTGCCTGTCGGCCTATTCGGCGGTCAACCAGGGGCATTGCCACCCCGCCATTCTGGCCGCCATGGTCGAGCAGGCGCAAAAGCTCACCCTGACTTCGCGCGCCTTCCGCCATGACCAGATGGCCCCGTTCTACGAAGACCTGGCGCGCCTGACCGGCGCGCATAAGATCCTGCCCATGAACAGCGGCGCGGAGGCCGTCGAAACCGCCATCAAGGCCGTGCGCAAATGGGGCTACGAAGTCCGCGGCGTGCCCGAAGACCAGGCCGAAATCATCGTATGCGCCAACAACTTCCATGGACGCACGCTGGGGATCGTGGGCTTCTCGACGGATCCGGACGCCTATGGGCACTACGGGCCCTTCGCGCCGGGATTCAGGATCGTTCCCTTTGGCGACTACGACGCATTCGATGCCGCCATCACGCCCAATACCGTGGCCTTCCTCGTCGAGCCCATACAAGGCGAAGCGGGCGTGGTCCTCCCTCCCGCGGGCTACTTCGGCCGGATCCGCCAACGATGCACCGAACGCGGCATCACGCTGATACTGGACGAAATCCAGACCGGCTTGGGCCGTACTGGCAAATTGCTGGCCGAAGAACATGAAGGCATCGAGGCCGACGTCACGCTGATCGGCAAAGCGCTGTCGGGCGGGTTCTATCCCGTGTCCGCGGTACTGTCCAACGCCGACGTGCTGGGCGTGTTCCAGCCGGGCCAGCATGGCAGCACCTTTGGTGGCAACCCGCTGGCCTGCGCCATCGCGCGCGCCGCGCTGCGCGTGCTGACCGAGGAAGGCATGATCGACAACGCAGCCTCCATGGGCGCCTACTTTCTGGACCGGCTGCGCGCCCTGCCCGGCCCTGTGCGGGAAGTGCGCGGCCGCGGCCTGATGCTGGCCGTGGAGCTGGAACCCGATGCCGGCGGCGCGCGCCTGTGGTGTGAACGCCTGCAGGCACGTGGCATGCTGGTCAAGGACACGCACGGCCACACGTTGCGCCTGTCGCCGCCCCTGATCGTGACTCGCGAGCAGGTCGATTGGGCATGCGACCAATTGAGCGCGGTACTATCCGCCACTTGATACCCCCTCCGGAGTCCGCCACTTGCAGAACACCGATAGCCTGCCGCACCACATCACCCTGATCGGCGCACCCACCGACATCGGCGCGGGCGCGCGCGGCGCGTCCATGGGCCCCGAAGCCCTGCGCGTGGCGGACCTGGGCCCGGTCATCGAAGCCCAGGGTTTCCAGGTGACCGATCGCGGCAATTTGTATGGCCCCGCCAATCCCTGGCTGCCGCCCGTGGAGGGGTACCGCCATCTCGATGAAGTCGCGGCCTGGAACCGCGTGGTGCACGAGGCCGTCTACGAGGAACTGAGCCTGGGCCGCCTGCCCATACTGCTGGGCGGCGACCACTGCCTGGGCATCGGCTCCATCAGCGCGGTCGCCCGCCATTGCCGCGCGACAGGCAAGAAACTACGGGTGCTGTGGCTGGATGCGCACGCCGACTTCAACACCAACGCCTTGACCCCGACCGGCAACATACACGGCATGCCCGTGGCCTGCTTGTGCGGCTACGGCCCCGCGCAGATCACAGGCCTGTCCGGCCAGACGCCCGACATCGAACCGGGCTGGGTGCGGCAGATCGGCATACGCAGCGTGGACCAGGGCGAAAAGCGTCTGGTCCATGAAGCCGGCCTGGAAGTCTTCGATATGCGCTATCTCGACGAAATGGGCATGCGCGCCACGATGGAATCCGCCTTGAGCGGACTGGACGCCGATACCCACTTGCACGTGAGCTTCGACGTTGATTTTCTCGATCCGGAGATTGCCCCAGGCGTGGGCACCACCGTGCCGGGCGGCCCCACCTACCGCGAGGCCCAGTTGTGCATGGAAATGATTGCCGACACGGGTCTGATGCGGTCGCTGGATGTGGTGGAATTGAACCCGGCCTTCGACGTGCGCAACAAGACCGCGGAACTGGCGGTGGACCTGATCGAAAGCCTGTTCGGCAAATCCACCTTGATGCGCCGGGGTTCCTGAAGCGGACGCCCGGCGGTCGTGTTCAGTCAGCCGCCTTGGATGGTCGTGCCTAACAGGCCTTGTCAGCCTTCCCGGCCGAGGCGGATCGCTTCTACTGCGTCGCGCAAATGGCGCAGGTTCTCTTCGCGCTTTTCGGCCACGCGCGACGTCGGGCCTGCCAGGCATAGCGCATACCATTCGCCGCCCAGGTCCAACGCCACGGCCAGGCCGGTCAGGTCGGCCACGCTTTCGCCGGCGTTCTCGGCCCAACCCCTCGCCGCCGTCAGCTCCACCTCCGCCAGCAGCGCCTGGCGCGTCACCAGCGTGCGGTCGGTATAGCGCTCGTAGTCGGCGGAGGCCAGGACGCTGTCCCGTTCAGCCGGCGCCAACCGAGCCAGGATGGCCTTGGCCACCGCGCTGGTATGCAACGGGCGCCGGGCTCCCGGCCGCGCGCCGTAATGCACGGGATGGGTGGACTCCGCCACGTCCAGGAAAAGCACCGCGCCGTCCTGGATCTTGCCCAGCATTACCGTCTCATTGGCTGCGTCGCGCAGCGTGGCAAGCTGCGGCCGCACGCGTTCCATCCACGGATCACCCGACAGAATCAGCCCGCATAACGCGTGCAGCTTGGGCGTCGGGTAATAGCCCGCGCGGCGCCGGACCTCATACAGGTAGCCGCGTGCCACCAATGTGCGCACCAAGGCCAGGCAACTGGACATGGGCGCGCCCAGGCCTTGCGCCAGCTCGGTCAATGGCATCGGCCGGCGTACCTGGGCAAACAGCTCTATCAGCTCCAACGTTCTTGCGACGAGCTTCACTTCCATTGCGGGGCTCCCTCGCGCGGGTTCCAGCCGGGCGCAGCGCTTGCCGGCCTGGGAAATCCACTATGTTGACTTTTCATATGTGCGAACCTAAATTCTTGCACAGGAATTTTCTTTCACCAATATGAATTAAATTTCGGCCAGATGGAGAACTGGCATTCCGCACACAGATACACGGCATCAAACGAAAAACCGATAAATCGGCCCGCCTGGGCCGGGAGGCAAGCAGATGCGTATCAAACCCCTACTGGCGGCGCTCGCCGCCTCGCTGGCCGCCTGCGCGGCACAAGCCCAATCCGACGTCGTGCGCCTGGGCGTATCCAATGACCGATCCGGCATTTACTCCGACCTGGGCGGCCTGGGCTCGGAAATGGCGGTTCGCATGGCGGTCGAGGACTTTGGCGGCAAGGTCGCCGGCAAGACCGTAGAAGTGATCGGCGCGGACAACCAGAACAAGGCGGACGTGGCCTCCGCCCTGGTCCGCCGCTGGTTCGACACGCAGGGACTGGTGGCAGTCGTGGACGGCGGCGCCAGCTCCGCCGGCCTCGCCGCCCAGGGCGTGGCGCGGGAAAAAGGCGGTACCGCGCTCATCAGCGGCGGCTTCGCCGGCGACTTCAGCGGCAAGCAATGCAGCAACCTCAGCACGCAATGGGCGCCCGACACCTACGCCTTGGCCAACGCCGTGGTCAAGAGCGTGGTCGAGAGCGGCGGCAAATCCTGGTACTTCATCACCACTGACTACGTATTCGGCAAATCGCTCGAAGCGAATGCCTCGCGCTTCGTGGATAAGGCCGGCGGGAAGGTGCTGGGCAGCACGCGCCATCCGCTGGGCGCGCTGGATTTCGCTTCATTCCTGGTGCAGGCGCAATCTTCCAAGGCCGACGTGGTTGGCCTGGCCAGCGCTGGCGGCGACCTGGTCAACCTGATCAAGCAGGCCCAGGAGTTCGGGCTGACCGGTGGCAGGCAGCGCATGCTGACCTTCCTGACCTTCATCAACGATGTGCAGGCGATGGGCCTGCCCGTGGCGCAAGGCCTGACCTTCCCCACCGGCTTTTACTGGGACGCTGACGACGACACCCGCGCCTGGACCCAGCGCTGGCAAAAGAAAATGGGCGTGACGCGCGCGCCTTCCATCGTGCAGGCGCTAAGCTACGTCGCCACGACTCACTATCTGCAAGCCGCGCAGGCCGCAGGCACTTTCGAGGGCGCCGCGGTCAACCAGAAGATGCGCGAGTTGCCGATCACCACCAAACTGATCAAGAATGCCCGGGTGCGTCCCGAAGACGGCCGCGTCATCATGGACCTGTATCTGGTTGAAGTGAAGAAACCCGCCGAATCCAAGTATCCGGGAGACTTCTACCGCATCCTGTCCACGGTACCGGGCGAAAAGGTCTTCGTAGCTCTGGCGGACAGTGAATGCCCGACCGTGAAGAAATAGCCTTGCCACGCCGCGCCCGCCCAGCGGGCCGGCAGTAGAAAACACCTAGGAGGAGACATCCCATGAAGTGCTATTGCGTCGTGAACTTCCGTGAGCCCTTGCAGGAAATGGACCAGCCCACGCCCACGCCCCAGGGGTCGCAGGTGCTGTTGAAGGTCCGCGCGGCGGGGGTTTGCCACAGCGATATCCACTTGTGGGAAGGCGGCTACGACCTCGGCCAGGGCCGCACGCTGTCGTTGAAGGACCGCGGCGTCTCGCTTCCGCTGACCATGGGCCACGAAACCGTGGGAACCGTCGTCTCGGCTGGCCCGCAGGCCCAGGGACTTGCCGCCGACCGCAACTACCTGGTCTATCCATGGATCGGCTGCGGCCAATGCCCGCCTTGCCTCGCCGGAATGGAAAACCACTGCTCCGCGCCCGCCTGCCTTGGGGTACACCGCGCCGGCGGGTACGCGGACCACATCCTGGTGCCGCATCCGCGCTACCTGATCGATATCGGCGACCTGGATCCCGCGCAGATTGCGCCCTATGCCTGCTCCGGGCTCACCACGTATTCCGCGCTGAAGAAGATCGGCGCCGACGTCTACCGTTCGCATCCGGTGGTTATCTTTGGCGCTGGCGGTCTGGGCTTGATGAGCCTCACGCTGATCAAGGCGCTGGGCGGCGCGGGCGCCATCGTGGTGGACATCGACCCCGCCAAGCGCCAGGCCGCGCTGGAGGCAGGCGCCCTGGCTGCGATCGACGGCGCGGCGCCCGATGCCGCGCAGCAGATCATCAAAGCGGCCGGCGGCAAGCCCGCGCAGGCCGCGATCGACCTTGTGGGCGCGCCCGCGACCACCTCGCTCGCCTTCGACTTCCTGACCAAGGGCGGCAAGCTGATCATCGTGGGCCTGTTTGGCGGCGCATCGTCCTGGCCCATCGCGCTGATCCCCATGAAGGCCCTTTCCATCGTCGGCAGCTACGTCGGCAACCTGACAGAGCTGCAGGAACTCATGGAACTGGTCAGGGCCGGCAAGGTGCCGCCCATGCCGGTGCACCGGCATGCATTGGCCGAGGCCGACAGCGTGCTCGCATCGCTGCGAGCCGGCAAGGTCGTTGGCCGCGCCGTGCTCACCAACTGAGCTCAGGCGGGGCGCAGGCGCGGATCGTAAATGAAGCGTTCGCGCCGCACCACCACGATGTGCTCCGCATCGGGGTGCGCAGGATTGATGAGGAAATTACAGTCCGGCACGCCCCGATACGGCACGATGGCGCTGGGCAGTTCAAGCAATGCCGACACCCCGGACTGCACCCAGTTGTCGCCCACGGCCTGCGACGCTTCCGCGAAAGGCACGGCATCCCAGAAGGGATAATCTTCCTGCAGCTGCGTGAGACTCAGGGTCTGGCGAGCCTCGTGCACGGCGCGCGGCACGGCCAGCTCGATCAGGTAGCGATTGGCTTGCTCGGATGCGCGAGCCGCGAAGTGCACCACCGTTTCCAGTACCGCCATCGACACGCTTGCCGACGCATAGACCACCGGCGTGCCTGGGCTGTTGTAGCGCCCGCCCACCGCCGCTGCGCCCGCCCCGCTCAGATCGTCGGCCCGGTACTTGCCCGCCGTGGTCCCGATGCGCCAGATCGAAATGCTGTCGTCCGTCATGCGTAGACGCCGGCTGCGGCGCGCGCCAGCGTATCTTCGACGATACGGCTGCTGGCGTCCGAAGTCAGTAGCGACAGCGGCTTGACGTTGCCCAGCGCCGGCACCGGGGTATTCAGCCAGGCCACCGCTTCTTCGTCGCTGCCCAGCACCTGGCGCGCCACCCGCGCCACCCGCGCGACGCGGGCCAGGCGGTCGGACTCGCCCAGGGGCAGCATATGGCCCTCGCGGCTCCAGCGCGACAGCGACGCCGCCTTGACCTCGGTAATGGCCATGATTTCCGACTTGGGCACCTGCAGGTAGTCGGCTGCGTCGTCCACCATCTGGGCCGGCAGCCCGCGGCGCACATCGCGCGCCATGTCGATCAGGGGGCTGTCCACCAGGCTGCGGAACAACTGCTTGGCACGCGCGGCATGGCGTGTGGCGCGTTTGTCGGTGGATTTTTCGGGGACGGCTATGCTCATGGCTCAGCTCCGGCTAGGCGCTACACCGGGCTTTGCCGGCGTAGCTGTTTTCCAAATTGAATTCATAATATCTCATTTGGAATCCCCGTAACAAGATCCGCCCCCAATTCCGTCCATGCCCCAGCGGTTAACAGATTTGGGCATATCATAGGCGGCTGTAACACGATTAATCAGACACTTCCAAGGACTGGCGATGACGGACCGACAGCTGACGATACTCGCGGCGTTGAATCTAATGGTGGCCGTGGGCGCGGGCGCATTCGGCGCCCATGGCCTCAAGCGCATGCTTACGCCGGAGTTGCTGTCCGTCTGGCAGACCGGTGTGCTTTACCACCTGGTTCATGCGCTGGGCCTGTTCGTCGTTGCGCTGCTGGGCGCCCGTTATGGCTCGCCGCTGCTGTCGGCTGCCGGCATGGTGATGTTCGCGGGCATCGTACTGTTCAGCGGCAGCCTCTACCTGCTGTCCCTGACGGGCACGCACTGGCTGGGGGCCGTCACGCCCTTCGGCGGAGTGGCGTTCCTGGCGTCGTGGGGCATGGTCGCGCTGGCGGCTTATCGCTCCCAGAGCTGAACACGCGCGCGCCTTCTCTCCTTTCCCACATTCAGGCGGCCGGAACCGCCAACCCCCAGGCTGTAGATGTCCACCTCTTCCGTACTCCCCGCTGCCCAGAATCAATCCGCTGCCGCAGGCATCGCCTGTGTGGTGGGCGGCATTTTCTTCCTGACTTTGAGCGACGCCAACGCCAAGTGGCTGGGTGCCAACTACAACCCGCTGCAGATCCTGTTCCTGCGGGCGCTCATCGCCCTGCCCTTCGTCACCGCGCTGGCCTTGTGGCTGGGCGGACGCCGGGTGCTCCGTACCGCCCATCCCGGGCTGCACCTGACGCGCGGCGCCATCAACGTGGTCTCAGCCTACTGTTTTTATCTGGGGCTGCGCACGCTGCCACTGGCCGAGGCTACCGCCATTGCCTTCGCCGCGCCCTTGTTCGTCACCGCGCTGTCCGTGCTGGTGTTGAAAGAACGCGTGGACGGCAAGCGCTGGCTGGCCGTGCTGGCCGGTTTTGCGGGCGTGCTGATCGTGGTGCGTCCCGGCGCCGCGACCTTCCAGGCGGCAACCCTGTTGCCGCTAATCACCGCATTGCTATACGGAGTGATGATGATCACGGCCCGCGGCATCAATCGCAATGAAGGCATGCTGACGACCACCCTGTACATCGTCCTGGGCCAGTTGGTATGCAGCGCGGTCGCGCTGCCCCTCGTGTGGGAGCCGCCGGCCGTCGCGGATTTGCCGTATTTCGGCGCGGTGGCGTTGTTCAGCACGTTGGGCCTTGCGCTCATCACGCAGGGATTCCGCATCGGCCCGGCATCGGTGGTTGCGCCTTTCGACTACACCGGACTGATCTGGGCCACCGTCCTGGGCTGGATCTTCTGGCGTGAGACGCCCGACGCCTATGCTTATCTGGGCGCGCTCTTCATCGCCGGCAGCGGCGTTTATATCGCCTTGCGCGAGGCGCGGGCCAAGTCCCGGACTCGCAAAGCCTCCCAACGCTGACGCCGTCTATTCCGTGGGCGGCGGAAAGTGCCGCCGCAGCACCCGAGCCACGTTGGCCTCGAGCGCCGCCTCGCGCGCCACGGCCGTGAGGGCCGGACACTCGGACGCGAACCACGCCTGCCCCGGACGCCAGCGCGTCATGACCGTGACGTACAGGTCCAGCGCTGAAAAACGCCGGCCCAGCATATGCGGGGCGCCCGCCTGGCGCTCCAGCTCCTGCCAGATATCCGCGCGGCGCGTATGCACCCGCTGCCGCAACAGCTCGGCCGCAGGCCCCTCGGTGGTCCATTGCGGCGGGTTGTCCCCGTAGGTAAACGTGGGATAGATCGCCGCCACCAGGCGGATCAACAGATTGAGAAAGCGCGCCCGCTCCGGCTTGTCCGGGGTGGGGGCAAGTCCCGCCTGCGGCGCCACGTCGTTCAGGTGCAGGATCATGGCGGCGCTTTCGGTCATGATCTCGCCGTCTGGCAGGACCAGGGTGGGCACCTGTCCGAGCGGATTCAATTGCAGCAGCCGGTCGCGCTCGGCGCAGGGTTTCAGGTACGGCAGGTCTGTCAACGTATGCGGCACGTTGGCCAGCACCAGCGCCATCTCGACGATGGCGGACCCGCAGCCAGCGGACCCGATCAGCTCATACGGTTTCATCGCGTTCATCCTCCGGAGTCTGCCGGCGCCAGGCGCAGCAACTCGCCCGGCGAGGCGTCGGTCAACACGTATACGTAGCCGTCCGGCCCCTGCCGCACGTCGCGTATCCGCTGCTTGCGGTCCGTCAGCAGCCACTCCTGGCCCACGACGCGGTCGCCGTCCAGAGTGAGGCGGATGAGATTCTGGTTGGCCAGAGCGCCGATGAATACGGAGTTGCGCCACGCCGGAAACCGGTCCGCGTTGTAGAAGGCCATGCCGCTGATGGCCGGTGACTTCGGCCACCAGTACAACGGCGGCTCCATGCCCGCCAGGTCGCCGCCCTTGGCTTCAGGAATGGGCTGGCCCGAATAATTGATGCCATGGGTGGCCAGCGGCCAGCCATAGTTCTTGCCCCGCCGGACCAGATTGATCTCATCCCCGCCGCGAGGCCCATGTTCGTTTTCCCAGAGTTGGCCGGTCCAGGGATTGAGCGCCATGCCCTGCGGGTTGCGATGTCCATAGGACCAGATTTCCGGGCGTGCGCCGGCCTGGCCCACATAGGGATTGTCGGGCGGCACGGAGCCATCGGCCTTCAGGCGCACCACCTTGCCTTGCAGCTTGTCCAGGTCCTGGGCCGTGGGCCGCTGGTTGTTTTCGCCCAAGGAAATGTAGAGATAGCCCTTGCCGTCGAGCACCAGGCGCGACCCGTAATGCAGGCCCGACGACAGCTTTGGCTCCTGCCGGAACAACACGCGAAAATCTTCCAGCGCCGCGCCGTCGACGGACAGGCGGCCGCGGCCCACCGCCGTGCCGCTCTTTGAACCGTCGGCCTCTGCGTAGGACAGGTAGACATACCGGTCCTTGGCGAAGTCCGGCGAAAGCGCCACGTCCAGCAGGCCGCCCTGACCTTGCGCGGCGACCTTGGGCACACCGGCCAGCGGCTTGGACAACCCGCCCGGAATGCGCAATAGCCTCAAGTTGCCCGGACGCTCTGTGATCAACACGCCGCCTTCCGGCAGAAAGGCCATGCCCCAAGGATGATTCAGTCCGCCCACCACGGCCGTGACACGGGCCGGGACGGATGCGGGTTCGGGACCAGGCTGCGCGGACACCGTCAGCGCGGCGCTCAGGCAGAGCGGCAGGAACAAGGCGCGCGTGATCGCGGCGGGGCGTGACGGCATGGGCATCTCCGGCAACGGGTGGCGTACCATATCGGGCCAGGAACGGAGATCCCCGTCCTTGCTCTCAGGAGACCCCATCTGATGAAACTGTACTACATGCCCGGCGCATGCTCGCTCGCGTCCCACATCGTCCTGGAATGGATTGGCAAACCTTACGAAACGCACAAGCTGAGCCGCGACGAGCTCAAGAGTCCGGAGTTCTTGAAGGTCAATCCCCTGGGCGCCGTGCCGGCGTTGGCCCACGACGGATGGGCCGTCACGCAGAACGCCGCGATTCTCGAGTACCTGGCTGAACACGCCCCGGAACTGAAACTGCTGGGCGACGATACGCCCCGCTCGCGCGCCGAAGTGCGCCGCTGGCTCGGTTTCATCAACTCGGACATCCACAAGACGTTCTCGATGCTCTTCGGCGCGCAGCGTTTCCTGGGCGACGAAGCTGCCCAGAAAGAGCTGGCTGCTTCCGCTTCCGCGCTGCTGACCAAGCTGTTCGCGCAGCTGGACGGACAACTCGCGGGCAAGTCCTATCTGACGGGCGACAAGCCTTCCATCGCCGACGCCTACCTGTATGTGGTGCTGCGTTGGGCGCATGCCAAGGAAGTGAACCTGTCCGGCCTGGGCAACCTGGCCGCCTTCTTCAAGCGCATGGAAGCCGACAAGGGCGTGCAGGCCGCGCTCAAGGCCGAAGGTCTGTAAGGCCACAGAGGCCGGGCTTGCCGCGCAGGCGCAAGCCCTCAGCTGGAAGCGCCGGGCGCCTCGGCCATATCGGGCGGCGCGCCCTCTTCCAGTGTTTTCTTCACCGCCGCCAGAAAGCGCCGCGCCAGCAAGGGCGGCGCGCTCAGGTTCGAATGCGTGGCCCAGATATCCACGCCGGCCTGCGGCCAGATCGGGCGCAGCACCATGTGCGCCGCCTGGTCCGGCGTGACGCACCAGGCGTCGACCAAGGCCTGTCCCAAGCCTTGCTGCACGAACGAACAGGCCGTCACCGGTGAATGCACCTCCACCGCCGCCGCGCACGCCGGCCCTTCTCCGAAGAAGGGCTTGAGCGCGCGCGCCAGCGGTGTGTCTCGCGGATAACCGATCCATGCCGCGGTGGAGAAATCCTCAGGCCTTATCACGTCGCGCGCCGCCAGCGGATGGCCCGCCGGCAATACGCAGATGACGGGCACCCGCGCCAGGCGCATGGACCTCAGGTTGGGATGATCGGGCGGCTGCATCGACACGCCTATGTCCGCCTGGCCGGACAGAAAATACGCCGCCAGCTCATCAAACGTCACACTGCGGTAATCGACGCGCGCGTCGGCGTTGCGTCCGCGGAAGCGGTCCAGCGCCATCGGGATGAGGCGTTGTCCGAAACTGGCGCTGGCAACAATCTTGAGCATGCCTGCGCCCGATTGGCCCAGGCTGGCAGCCAGGTCATTCACGCGCTGTATGCCGCCATAGACCTGCTCCACCTCGGCGTACAGCCGCCGCGCTTCGGCCGTCGGCGATAACCGGCTCTTCACGCGCTCAAAGAGCTTGTAACCCAGCCGGCTCTCGGTCAATGCCAGCACGCGGCTGACGGCAGGCTGCGACACGTGGAGCATGCGGCCCGCGCCGCTGATCGATCCGGCCATCATGATGGCCCGGAACACCTCGATCTGGCGCAGGTTCAAAGGCCGCCCGGCAGTGGGTCCGACCTCGTCCGCGTAGGCATGCGCATCCATTTTTTCCCCTGGCAATTCAGCACCAAACCGATAACGCCCGATTATAGGTTTTCGACATTTTTCGATGAGGGCGAGCGCCAGCGCGGGGTGTAACCTGCCGGCCTCAACACCACAAAACCAAGGGGAATCCACCATGCGCAGCAAACTGTTCCGCGGCCTTTCCGCGCTGGCGTTCGGCGCCGTCCTGTCGGCCAGCGCCAACGCCGGCGCTTATCCCGACAAGCCCATCACCTTCGTGGTGCCGTCCGCCGCGGGCGGCTCGCCCGACGTGCTGTCGCGCCTGATCACCACCCAGCTGGCGCGCGACACGGGCGCCACCGTGGTGGTCGAAAACCGTCCCGGCGCCGCCGGCAATATCGGCATCGCGCTGGTCAAGCGCGCGGCCCCCGACGGCTACACCGTGGGCTACGGCAACATCAACACGCTGGCCGTCAACCGCTCGCTGTTCAAGCGCCTGCCGTATGACGTGGACCAGGACCTGACGCCCGTGGCCCATCTGTTCGACCTGTACAACGCGCTGATCGTGCCGGCGGACTCGCCCATCAAGAGTGTGCAGGACCTGATCGACCGCGCTCGCAAGGAACCCGGCCGCCTGTCCTATGGAGCATCGGGCGTGGGTACCACCGGCCACATGGGCGGCGAACTCTTCAAGAGCATGGCCCGCGTCAACGTCATGTTCATTCCCTACAACGGCGGGCCGGCCGCCATCCAGGACCTGCTGGGCGGTCGCCTGGACTACCTCTTTGTCAATACGTCTGAGGCGACTCCGCTGGTCAAGAGCGGCAAGGTACGCGCCATCGGCGTGAGCAGCCTGAAACGCCTCGCGCTGATGCCCGACGTACCCACCCTGGACGAGGCCGGGCTGAAGGGATACGAGACGGTCGCCTGGGGTGGCGTGGTTGCCCCCAAGGGCACGCCGGCGGAAGTGGTGGCCACGCTGAACGCCGCCATCCAGAAGGCCCTGCAGGCTCCGGAAGTGCGCACCGGCCTGGCCACGCTGGGCGCGGAACCGGCCAGCGGTTCGCCCGCGGAGTTCAAGCAGCTGATCGACCGCGAAACCGCCAAGTGGCAACAGATCATCGACGCCGCCGGCATCGAAAAGCTCGATTGAACATGAGCGCGCGCATGCTGCAAGCAGACTTCGTCGTGGCGGGCGCCACTCTCGTGGACGGCACGGGCGGCCCCGCCCGCCGCGGCGACCTCGCGGTGCGTGACGGCCGCATCGCCGCGGTGGGCGATTTCGCCCACCCCGCCGGCGTCCCGGTCATCGACGCCGCCGGCCTGGCGCTGGCGCCCGGCTTCATCGATTCGCACACGCACGACGACGGCTACCTGCTGGCGCACCCCGACATGCTGCCCAAGGTATCGCAGGGCATCACCACCGTGGTCACCGGCAATTGCGGCATCAGTCTGGCGCCGCTGGCAGGAACCCCCATCCCGCAGCCGCTGGACTTGCTGGGGCCGGCCGAACTGTTCCGTTTCGGCACCTTCCGCGCCTGGGTGGACGCGCTGCGTGCCACGCCTGCCGCCGTCAACGTGGTTCCGCTGGTCGGGCACACCACCCTGCGCGTCGCCGTCATGGACGACACCTCGCGCGCCGCCGATGCAGGCGAACGCGCCGGCATGCGCGAGCTGCTGCAAGAGGCGCTGGACGCGGGTGCCTTCGGCGTTTCCACCGGCACCTTCTACCCGCCTGCCAGCGCCGCGCCTACCGATGAGATCATCGATGTCTGCGCGCCGTTGCGCGGCCGCCCCGGCGTGTACGCCACCCACCTGCGCGACGAGGCGGACCACATCGTGCCGGCCATGGAGGAAGCGTTGTTGATCGGCCGCGAGCTCGATTGCCGAGTCGTGTTTTCCCACCACAAGCTGGCGGGCGAACGCAACCACGGCCGCAGCCGCGAAACGCTGGACCTGATCAGCCGCGCGGCCGCCCAGCAGCCTGTCTGCCTGGACTGCCATCCCTACCCCGCCACGTCCACCATGCTGCGCCTGGATCGTGTCCGGCTCGCAAGCCGGACGATGATCACCTGGTCCAAGGGCTACCCCGAAGCCACCGGCCGCGACTTCGATGAAGTCATGGCGGAGCTGGGACTGGACGACGAAGCCGCCATCGCGCGCCTGGCCCCCGCAGGCGCAATCTATTTCCTGATGGACCCAGCCGACGTCGGCCGCATCTTCTCGCATCCGCTCACCATGGTGGGCTCCGACGGCCTGCCCTTTGACCCCCATCCGCACCCTCGCCAATGGGGCACGTTCACCAACGTGCTGCGCGCCATGGTGCGAGAACAGGGCCTGCTGACCCTGGAGACCGCGATCCACAAAATGACCGGGCTCGCCGCCGACCAGTACGGCATCGCCGGGCGCGGCTTGCTGCGAGAGGGGTATCATGCTGATCTGGTGCTGTTCGATCCCGCCACGGTGACAGATGTGGCCACTTTTTCAGCTCCCATTCAGGCAAGCCAAGGCATCCACGCAGTTTGGGTCAATGGCCGCCAGGTCTGGGACGGGGAAACAACCAGCACCGAACGCCCGGGCCAGGTCTTGACGCCCGGGATGGCATTACCTCGGAGTGAATAACGTGAACAGCTATTCCCAGGGTTGTTACCTGGGTGTATTGGGCGGCATGGGCCCCATGGCCGGCGCGGCCTTTGCCCTGCGCCTGGCGGCACTGACGCCCGCCGCCATCGATCAGCAGCACATCCCCACGCTGCTGCGCAACGACCCCCGCATCCCCGACCGTTCCAGCGCCTACATGGCCGGCGGCGAAAATCCCCTGCCCTATATGCAAGAAGGCGTGCGCTTTCTGCAACAGGCCGGCGCGCAACTCATCGCCATCCCCTGCAACACGGCCCACCTCTGGTACGACCAGATCGCGGCATCCACCAGCCTGCCCGTCCTGCACATCATCCAGGCCGTCATCGACGACCTGCGCCGCCTGGGCCTGCCCGCTGGCCGCATCGGCTTGATGGGCACCGCCGCCACGCTCAAGCTGGGCCTCTACCAGCGCCATCTGGAAGCGCAAGGCTACGAGTGCATCGTGCCGGACGACGACGAAGTCGAGCGCTATTGCATGGGCTCGATCCGCGCAGTCAAGGCCAACCGTCTCGAAGACGCCTACGCTCCCGCCGCCGAATGCATCGCCCGCCTCAAGGCTCGCGGCGCCGATGCGGTCGTGCTCGGCTGCACGGAACTGCCGCTGGCCGTGCCGCACGCGCTGCGTCCCAGCCTGGGCGTGACGCTGACGGATTCCATCGATGCCCTAGCGCGCGCCGCGATCTCGCACTATCAGGCCGAGCAACTGCTGGCTGCCTGACCCCGCCGGCAAACGAAAAAAAAGCGCATCTTCCGATGCGCCCAATTTCCCTTCGCGGGGAATAGGATCAACCGCCCAGATACGCCTTGCGCACCTGATCGTTGACGAGCAGGTTGGCGCCGGTGTCCTGCAGCACCACGCGGCCGTTTTCCAGGACGTAGCCGCGGTCAGCCACCCCCAGCGCCTTGTTCGCGTTCTGCTCCACCAGGAACACGGTCACGCCTTGTTCGCGGATCTCGCGGATGATGTCGAAGATCTGGGCGATGACGAGCGGAGCCAGGCCCAGCGTCGGCTCGTCCAGCAACAACAGGCGCGGGCGGGTCATCAGCGCGCGGCCGATGGCCAGCATTTGCTGTTCACCGCCGGACATCAGGCCGGCGCGCTGGCTGGCACGCTCTTTCAGGCGCGGGAACAAGCCGTACACGTGGTCGATGCCGGCCTGGATCTCGTCGCGCTTGGAAAAGAAGCCGCCCATCATCAGGTTTTCGGCCACGGTCAGGTCCTTGAACACCCGCCGCCCCTCAGGCGAAATGGCGATGCCATTACGCATGATGTGGTGCGTGTCCTTATGGGTGATGTTCTCCCCCTCGAACGTGATCGTCCCTTCCCTGGCCCGGGGATTGCCGCAGACCGTCATCAGCAACGTCGTCTTGCCCGCGCCGTTGGCGCCGATCAGGGTGACGATTTCGCCTTTGTTGACCTCCACGGATACCCCGTTCAACGCCTGGATGGCGCCGTAGTAGGTGTGAATGTTATCCAGCTTCAGCATTATTCTTCCCCCAGGTACGCCTTGATGACGCGCTCGTCGTTGCGCACCTGCTCGGGGGTGCCGGTAGTAATGGGCTTGCCGTGCTCCATGACCAGGATGCGGTCGGAAATGCCCATGATCAGGCTCATATCGTGTTCGATCAGCAGCACCGCGACGCCGAACTCGCGCCGAAGCTGGTCGATCAGCGACTGCAGATCGCGCTTTTCCTGAGGGTTCAGGCCCGCCGCCGGTTCATCCAGCATCAAGAGGCGCGGCTTGGTGATCATGCAGCGCGCGATCTCGAGGCGGCGCTGGTGGCCGTAGGCCAGGTTGCCGGCTTCCCGGTTGGCAAACTCGCGCAAGCCCATGAAATCCAGCCATTGCGCGGCGCGCGCCAGCGCGTCGGACTCGGACTGGCGATAGGACTTTAGCTTGAGCAGGCCCGGCAGCAGCCGCGCCTCGACCTGGGTGTGCTGCGCAACCAGCAGGTTTTCCAGCACCGTCAGCTGCTTGAACAGACGCACGTTCTGGAACGTGCGCACCAACCCATGGCGCGCCACCTTGTGGCTGGGCAAGCCGGTAATCGACTTCCCGTCCATGACGATGTCGCCGGCCGTCGGCGCATAGAAGCCGCCCACGCAGTTGAATACCGTGGTCTTGCCTGCCCCGTTGGGGCCGATGATGGCGAACACCTCGTCGGATTTGACTTCGAACGCCACGCTGTCCACGGCCAACAGGCCGCCGAACCGCATGGTGAGTCCGGATACTTTCAGCAATGCCTCGCTCATTTAGCCAGCTCCACGTGGGGACGCTTCATGGGCAACAACCCCTGCGGACGCCACATCATCATCAATACCATCACCAGGCCGAACATCAGCATCCGGTACTCGGCGAATTCGCGCGCCACTTCGGGCAACACTGTCAGCAGCACGGCCGCCAGGATCACGCCCACCTGCGAGCCCATGCCGCCCAGCACCACAATGGCAAGGATCAGCGCGGATTCGATGAAGGTGAAGGACTCCGGGTTCACCATGCCTTGGCGCGCCGCAAAGAACGCGCCGCCGAAACCGGCGAACATGGCGCCGAGCGTGAAGGCGGACAGCTTGATACGCGTGGGGTTCAGCCCCAGCGACCGGCAAGCGATCTCGTCTTCGCGCAACGCTTCCCAGGCCCGTCCGACAGGCATGCGGATCAGCCGCGTCGACACAAACAGCGTGACCAGCGCCAGCAACAGTGCCATCAGGTACAGATAGATCACCATGTCCTGGTTCTGGAACGTCCAGCCCATGAAGTCATGGAACGTGGTGCCGCCCTCGGTGCTGGCGCGGCGCGTCATTTCCATGCCGAATACCGTCGGCTTGGGTATGCCCGAAATGCCGTCCGGACCGCCCGTCAGCGTATTCAGGTTGATCAGCAGCAGGCGGATCATTTCACCGAAGCCCAAGGTCACGATGGCCAGGTAGTCGCCGCGCAGCCGCAAGACCGGGAAGCCCAGGATGAAGCCGAACAACGCTGCCATGGCGCCCGAGAACGGCAGCGCTTCCCAGAAGCTCCAGCCGCCCCAGTGATAAAGCAAGGCGTAGGTATAGGCGCCGACGGCATAAAAGCCCACGAAGCCCAGGTCCAGCAGGCCTGCAAAACCAACGACGATGTTCAGACCCAGGCCCAGCATCACGTAGATCAGCACCAGCGTGGCGATGTCCACCGAGCTGCGCCCGGCAAAGAATGGCCAGATCACCGCGATCGCCAACAACAGCAGCGCGAGCGGCTTATGGGTCTTGGCGGGAGCAGCCGGCAAGGTGGGCAGGCCCGTCTTGAGCTTCTGGAACGGTTTGGCGATCCAGGGACGCAGCAGTTGGAATACGAACACGATCGCGGCGGCAATCGCCACCAGAGACCAGTTCGACTCCATCGTGGTGCGCGCGCCCTGCCGGATCAGCTGCAGGCCAAAGACGGGGGTGACGATGACAGCCGTCAGCACGGCCGCCATCGTGGCGTTTTTCAGATTGTTGTTCGACATCAGACTTTTTCCACCTCAGGTTTGCCCAACAGCCCGGTGGGACGGAACAGCAGGATCAGGATCAGCAGCGAGAACGCCACGATGTCCTTGTACTGTGAGGAGATATAGGCAGCCGCAAAGGTCTCGGCCAGCCCGAGCAGCACGCCGCCCAGCATGGCGCCGGGGATGCTGCCGATGCCGCCCAGCACCGCCGCGGTAAAGGCCTTGATGCCGGCCAGGAAGCCGATGAAGGGATTGAGCTTGCCGATGGTGATGGCGATCAGCACGCCGCCCACCGCCGCCAGGATCGCGCCCATCACGAACGTGAACGAGATCACGCGGTTGGTGTCGATGCCAAGCAGATTCGCCATGTGCATGTCCTGCGAGCAGGCGCGCGAGGCGCGGCCCATGCGCGAATACTTGATGAACAGCGTCAGCGCGATCATCAGCACCACGGTGACCACGATGATCATGATGCGCGAATACGGCACCGTCACATCGAAGTCGGAACCCATGTGGAACTGCCACGCGCCCGACACCAGCGAAGGCACGGCCATGTCGCGCGCGCCTTGCCCGAGCGCGACCCAGTTCTGCAGGAAGATCGACATACCGATGGCGGAAATCAGCGCCACCAGACGGGGACTGCCGCGCACCGGCCGGTAGGCGACGCGTTCGACGCTGAAGCCATAGATGCCTGTGACGACGATGGCCACGACCAGCATGGCCGCGATGATGAACGGTATTGGCAAACCGCTATTGGTGCCGATGGCCGTCAACGTGACCAGGCCGACATAGGCGCCGATCATATAGATTTCGCCGTGAGCGAAGTTGATCATACCGATGATGCCGTAGACCATTGTGTAGCCGATGGCAATCAACGCATAGATCGCGCCCAGAGACAATCCATTGAAGAATTGCTGGGTAAGTTGGGGTATGAGGTCAGACATTATTTCTCTTGCTCCAAATGGTTCCGGCCCCGGTGGTAAGACCCGGAGCCGGAAACCTGGGCGTATTTTATAAGGGCCTGGCATCTGCGCCTGCCGGCCGCACAGCGCTTTTGGCGCATCGCTACGCGGATTACGGCAGAACGAGGACGACAGGCCCTACACGCCGGCGACGCCGGCGGGATCGCGAGTTTACAGCTGGGTCTTCTTGCCGTCCTTGTCCCATTTGTAGACGGCGAACTCGAAGTTCTTCAGGTCGCCCTTGGCGTCGTACTCGACCGGGCCGATGCCGGTGGAGAACTTGGTCTTGTGCATGTAGTCAGCCACCTTGGCGGGATCTTCGCCCACTGCGTTGATGCTGTCGGCCAGGATCTGCACTGCGGCGTAAGCCGGCATCTGGAAAGCGCCATCCGGATCGCGCTTGGCATCCTTGAAGGCCTTCACGATGCTCTCGTTGCCGGGCAGCTTGGTGAAGTCCGCGGGCAGCGTGACCAGCAGGCCTTCGATGGCCGGACCGGCGATCGCCACCAGATCCTGGTTGGCCGTGCCTTCCGGACCCATGAACTGAACCTTCAGGCCTTGTTCGCGCGACTGGCGCAGCAAGAGGCCGAGTTCGGGGTGGTAGCCGCCGAAGTAGACCAGGTCCACGCCAGCGGACTTCAGCTTGGTGATGATGGCCGAGTAGTCGCTGTCGCCGACGTTGATGCCTTCGAACATGGCGACGTTCACGCCGTCCTTGGTCAGCGTGTCGCGCACCTGGGTAGCGACGCCAGAACCGTAGGTCTGCTTGTCGTGCAGCACGGCGACCTTCTTGGGCTTCAAGGTCTTGGCGATGTAGTTGGCGGCATACGGACCTTGCTGGTCGTCGCGGCCGATGGTGCGGAAGAAGAAGTGCGGTTTGATCGTGTCGGTCACCAGCGGCGACGTCGCGCCCGGGGTGATGCCAACGATGCCCTCTTCCTCGTAGACCTTCACGGCAGCCACGGTCACGCCCGAGCAGGCATGGGCCACGGCGAACTTGGCGCCGGAGTTGACCACGCGGTTGGCGGCCGGCACGGCCTGCTTGGGTTCGCAGCCGTCGTCGATGAGAATGGGCTCGAGCTTCTTGCCCTTGACGCCGCCCTTGGCGTTGATGGTCTCGATAGCGGTCAATGCGCCGGCCTGGATCTGGTCGCCGTATTGCGTATTGGGGCCGGTCATGGGCTGGGGAATGCCAATCTTGATCGTGTCGGCGGCGTGCGCGGCGCCAGCCAAGGCAAGTGCCCCAAGCGCCATGGCTACCGGGGTAAGGCGATTCAGAAACTTCATGCGGAGTTCTCCAGCGAGGTTTTGAGCGGCTCTGTCCGGTGCGGTTTATCGGGTGGGTAATCCGTTAATCCGCATCGCCCGTCGCCGGCTTCTTGGGCAAAATCACGGTGTGGGCGGTATTCTGGAAGCAAGCCGCCATACTGTCACTGCGTGTAATCCCCAATATTTTGCCGACGGCCTTTAATCGTGACGGATAGCAGCCACAAGCCCATGAAATCGCTGGGGAATCCGCAAGAAAACCTTATTTAATATCTGGCGCGGACGGGCAACTTGTGCTTGGCGATATATATTCGCGGCGATTAATACACTGTTTAAAGACGCATTTAAATACAGTGCTTACGCGGGCCTTACGAATAATGATTAACGCGCGTAGTAATCCGCCGCTCGAGCCAGAAAAAAGGGGCGCGCCTGCAGGCGCTGCCCCCCTCTACTTCATCGCTTTCACGCGTTGGCCGGTTTGGCCAGATTCCACATCAGCGCCCGGAATGGCGCAAGCATGCTGATGTTGACCGCGAGCTTGATGGCGAGATCGCCCATCATCCAGGTCATCCACGGCGCTCCGGTAGCGGCAAACGCGACGCTGAAGAAGACGGCTGTGTCCAGGATGGCCCCCAATACGCCGGATACCAGAGGCGCGCGCCACCAGCGCTGATCTCGCAAGCGGTCGAACACCTGGATGTCGACCAGTTGGGCGCAGATATAGGCCAGCCCCGAGGCCAGCGCGATACGCGGCGACGCTACCCACACAGACACCACCAGGGCCGCGGCGAAGCCGAACCAGACCACCCGGCGCGCCGCCGCCGGCCCGAACCGGCGGTTCAGCACGTCGGTCACCAGGAAAGCCACCGGATACGACAGCCCGCCCCAGGTCAGCCAGTTGTTCAGGGGCACCTGGACCAGGATGTTCGAGCCGACCACGACCACCAGCATGCACAGCACGGCGATGGCAAACTGCGGCCGGCTCATCGAGGCAAAACGCCGGGAGGCTGCGCTCCCGCCCGCAACCGTCATTTTCCGAATTCCTCCGCCAGTTCGCGCGAACGCTGCGCGGCGGCGGCCATGGCGTCTTCGACGATGCCGGCAAAACCCGCCGCGCCAAAGGCATTGAGCGCGGCCGCCGTGGTGCCTCCCTTGGAGGTGACGCGTTCGCGCAGCGTGGAAAGCGGCTCCGACGACTCGGCCGCCAGGCGCGTAGCCCCGGCCAAGGTGCCCAACGCCAGTTGCTTGGCTTGTTCGGCGGTCAGGCCGACCTTCTGTCCGCCGGCCACCAGCGCCTCCAGGAACAGGAAAACATAGGCGGGCCCGCTGCCGGACAAGGCAGTGACGCCATCCAGCGCCGCATCATCCGCCACCCAGACGACCTCCCCCACGCTGGACAACAGGCGCGCAGCCAGGTCACGGTCGGCGGCGTCCACCCCGTCCAATGCGGCCAGGCCGGTGATGCCCGCGCCCACCAGGGCCGGGGTATTGGGCATGCAGCGCACCAAGCGCTGGAACGGGGCCTCCGGCGTGCCCAGCCAACCAGCCAGCGTGTCGGCGCGGATACCCGCCGCCACGCTTACCACCAAAGTGTCGTCGCGCAGCCACTGACGCGTGGAAGCCACAACGTCTTTCATGTTCTGTGGTTTGACAGCGAACACCCACACCCGGCAGGCCGCCAGGGCTTCACTGGGAGCCGTCGCGGTGGTCATGCCGCGGGCCTGCCACGCGGCGTGCGAATCCTGGTTAATGTCAATGACATGAATGTTGCCGGCGGCGCATACTTTGCCGGCCAGGCCTGAAGCCAGGGCGGCTGCCATATTGCCGCCGCCGATGAACGCAATCGAAAGTTCGTTTTTCATAGGAGACGATTGTAGACGGTAGTTCTCGTTGGGAAAAAAAAGAAAAATGTTCGTTCGCGCCTAAAACGCGCAATTTGACAGGCGTTTAGAGTGATGTGAAAGTCACGGTTTTGTCACAAACAATTCATAAGGTGTCGTGTTTTCCGCGCTCGGACAACCCGGCCGCGTCACGCCCAACTGGAGGAACCTCTCTATGCGATCCCACCGTATTGCCTTAACCTTTGCCGCCATCATGACGGCTTTCGCGGGCGCGTCCGCGCATGCCGCCACCGAGATCCAATTCTGGCACTCCATGGAAGGCGCGCTGGGCGACCGCGTGAACGGCCTGGTCGACGAATTCAATAAAAAGAACCCCGACTACCAAGTCAAGGCAGTCTACAAGGGCAACTACGGTGAATCCATGAACGCCGGCATCGCCGCGTTCCGCGCCGGCAATGCTCCCGACATCCTCCAGGTTTTCGAAGTCGGCACCGCGACCATGATGTACGCCAAGGGCGCCATCAAGCCGGTGCAACAGATGTCCGAAGAAGTCGGCAACCCGATCGACCCCAAGGAATTCATCGGCGCCGTGGCTGGCTACTACTCGTCGGCCGACGGCAAGCTGGTGTCGATGCCCTTCAACAGCTCGACCGTGGTGTTCTACTACAACAAGGATGCCTTCAAGAAGGCTGGCCTGGATGCCGACAAGCCGCCCAAGACCTGGGAAGAGCTTGCCGCCGCCGGCCAGAAGCTGAAGGCCGCCGGCCAGGAATGCGGCTACACGACGTCCTGGCCGTCGTGGGTCCAGCTGGAAACCTTCTCGGCCTGGCATAACGTGCCTTACGCCACCAAGGACAACGGCTTTGGCGGCCTGGATGCGCGCATCGCCATCAACACCCCGCTGCACGTGCGCCACCTGGAAAACCTGGCCAAGCTGGGCAAGGAAGGCATCTTCATGTACGGCGGACGCGGCGACGAGCCGAACTCGCTCTTCATCAGCGGCAAGTGCGCGATGATCACCGGCTCCTCGGGCCTGCGCGCCAACATCGCCAAGAACGCCAAGTTCGAATTCGGCACCTCGACCCTGCCCTATTACGCCGACGTGCAAGGCGCGCCGCAGAACACCATCATCGGCGGCGCTTCGCTCTGGGTCTTCGCCAACAAGAAGCCCGAAACCTACAAGGGCGTCACCGCCTTCTTCAAGTTCCTGGCCAGCCCGGAAATCGCCGCTCGCTGGCACCAGCAGACCGGCTACGTGCCGGTCACCAAGGCCGCTTACGAGCTGACCAAGAAAGATGGCTTCTATGACAAGAACCCGGGCACCGAAGTCGGCGTCAAGCAGTTGAACGTCGAAACCACTGCGCAATCGCGCGGTCTGCGCCTGGGCTTCCTCCCCCAGATCCGTGAAATCGAAGACGCTGAAATCGAACGCATTGTGTCGGGCAAGGTCAGCGCCAAGGACGGCGCCGAGAGCATCGTCAAGCGCGGCAACGAACTGCTGGAAAAGTTTGAGAAGAGTGTAAAGTAACGCCCTTCTGAAATACGGCCCCGGTCCTGTCAATCGGTATTTTCCATGCCGTAGCAAGGACTTGGGCTCTTTCGCACCACGCAGTACAAGGCTTAAGGCCCTGCTTTTTTTAGGGCTTTAAGCCTGTCGTATTTTACGAAGGCGGTTTCAGGCGGCGGTTACTCCAACCGCCGCTTTTCTGTACCTTGGGTTCCCCCTATGGAAAAACGCGTTGTATTCGGGCACAAGACCTTGCCCTATCTGCTGCTCCTGCCGCAGATCATCATTACCGTGGTCTTCTTCTTTCTGCCGGCCGGCCAGGCCATGTGGCAATCGTTGCGGCTGGAAGATGCTTTCGGACTGTCGTCCGAGTTCGTCGGCCTGGACAACTTCATCGACCTGTTCTCGCAACAGGCGTATCTGGATTCCTTCCGTGTCACCGCCGTGTTCTCGATCCTCGTGGCGGTGGTCGGGCTGGGCGTGTCCTTGCTGCTGGCCGTCATGGCGGACCGCGTGATTCGCGGCGCCGGCCTCTACAAGACGCTGCTTATCTGGCCCTATGCCGTGGCCCCCGCCGTCGTGGGCGTGCTGTGGCTGTTCCTGTTTTCGCCTTCCGTCGGCATCCTGGCCGTGGCGCTGCGCCATGCCGGCGTCGATTGGAACCCTCGCCTGGACGGCAACCAGGCCATGACCCTGGTGCTGATCGCCGCGGTGTGGAAGCAGGTGTCGTACAACTTCCTGTTCTTCCTGGCCGGCTTGCAGTCGATTCCGCGCTCGCTGATCGAAGCCGCCGCGATCGACGGCGCCAGCCCGTCCCGCCGGTTCTGGAGCATTGTGTTTCCGCTGCTCTCGCCCACCACGTTCTTCCTGCTGGTGGTCAATATCATCTATGCCTTCTTCGACACCTTCGCCGTGGTGGATACGACCACGCAAGGCGGTCCCGGCACGTCGACCTCCATCCTGGTCTACAAGGTGTACAGCGACGGCTTCCGCGGCCTGGATCTCGGTTCGTCCGCGGCCCAGTCGGTGGTTCTGATGTTCATTGTGATTGCCTTGACGGTCGTGCAGTTCCGCTACGTCGACCGCAAAGTGCAGTATTGATTTTGTCCGAGGCTACAAACAATGGTTGAACGCCGTCCCTGGCTGGATATTCTGGCCCACGTCATTCTGCTCTGCGGCGTGGCGATGGTGGCATTTCCGCTCTACGTCACTTTCGTCGCGTCCACCCAGACCGCGCAGGAAGTGGCTTCCGCGCCGATGTCCCTCATCCCCGGCAAGCATTTCGTCGACAACTACATGCAGGCGCTGTTCGGCGGCTCGTCCGGCGGCTCCTCGGGCGCGCCCGTGGGCCGCATGATGTACGTCAGCCTGATCATGGCGCTGGCGATTTCCATCGGCAAAATCGCGATCTCGCTGCTGTCGGCCTTCGCGGTGGTGTACTTCCGCTTCCCCGGCCGCATGTTCTTCTTCTGGATGATCTTCGTCACCCTGATGCTCCCGGTCGAGGTCCGCATCGCGCCCACTTACAAAGTCGTGGCCGACCTGGGGCTGCTCAATAGCTACGCCGGTCTCACTTTGCCGCTGATCGCATCGGCGACGGCGACCTTCCTGTTCCGCCAGTTCTTCCTGACGGTGCCGGACGAGCTGATCGAGGCCGCGCGGATCGACGGCGCAGGCCCGGTGCGCTTCTTCCGCGACGTGCTGCTGCCCCTGTCCAAGACCAGCATCGCAGCGCTGTTCGTGATCCAGTTCATCTACGGCTGGAACCAGTATCTGTGGCCCCTGCTGGTCACCACGCAGGAAGACATGTACCCCGTCGTCATCGGCATCAAACGGATGATCAGCGGCGGCGACAGCGTGACCGAATGGAACATCACCATGGCCACCGCCATGCTCGCGATGATCCCGCCCGCGCTGGTTGTGATCCTGATGCAGAAATGGTTCGTCAAGGGCCTGGTCGACACTGAAAAATGATGGCCCCCCACGCCGCGCCTGCGGCTTGCCGCCCACCCGAACACGACTCCGAACACGAATAACTCATGGCTACTCTCAGCTTCCGCAACGTCAAGAAAACCTACGCCGGCAACGTGCCGGTCATCCATGGCATCGACATGGACGTCAAGGACGGTGAATTCATCGTCATCGTCGGCCCGTCGGGCTGCGGCAAGTCCACGCTGATGCGCATGGTCGCCGGCCTGGAAACCGTTACCAGCGGCGAAATCGTCATCGACGGTAAGGTCGTCAACAATCTGGAGCCCGCCGAACGCGACATCGCGATGGTGTTCCAGAACTATGCGCTTTACCCGCACATGACCGTGTTCGAGAACATGGCCTACGGCTTGAAGATCCGCAAGTTCTCCAAGGACGAGATCAAAAAGCGCGTGGACGTCGCCGCGCAGATCCTGGAACTCGGCCATCTGCTGGACCGCCGCCCGCGCGCGCTGTCGGGCGGACAACGCCAACGGGTGGCCATGGGCCGCGCGATCGTGCGTGAACCCAAGGTCTTCCTGTTCGACGAACCCTTGTCCAACCTGGACGCCAAGCTGCGCGTGGCGATGCGTCTGGAAATCATGAAGCTGCACCGCCGCCTGGGCACCACCAGCCTGTACGTGACGCACGACCAGGTCGAGGCCATGACGCTGGCCCACCGCATGATCGTCATGTACCAGGGCGTGCCCGAGCAGATCGGCACGCCGATGGAAGTATTTGAGAAACCGGCCTCGACTTTCGTCGCCGGCTTCATCGGCTCGCCGCCCATGAACCTGGTGGAAGTGAATGTCGCGGGCGATGGCACGCTACAGACCCTGGACGGCACGGCGCTGGACATCTCGCCGCTGCAGGTGCCCTCGCAGGTGCGCGGGCGCAAGGTCATCATGGGCATGCGCCCCGAGCACATGCTGCTGAACACGCAAGGCGTGCCGGCAGAGGTCGAAATGGTGGAAACGCTGGGCTCCGAACAATTGGTCCACTGCCGCTGCGGCAAGTCCATGCTGGTCGTGCGTTGCACTACCCGCCAACTGTCGGAATCGTCGGCCAAGGTCGGCGACCGCGTCAACGTGGGTCCGGATGGCCGCCATCCGCTGCACTGGTTCGAGGCCGATAGCGGCCGCCGCGTGCAAGGCCTGTAACGCCCCGCCAACGGAACCGGCGGCACGGCCCGCCCGGTTCCGTCTTGCCCGCCCCCCGTCCGGGAGCGGGCCGCTCTCCCCGATCAATACGAGTAGGTCACCATGGTGCCAATGGTGTACTGCGCGCGGTCCTTCACGATAGGACTGTCGGCCGCGTCGCCATACAGGCGCCGCGCTTCCGCGGCCGTCGTCCAGGCCCAGGACTTGCCCAGCGGCACTGTCCAGGTCGCGCCCAGGGCCACGCTTTCCAGGCCCCCTGTGGGACTATATTTGCGGTAGCCGGATTTCGCTGATTGCTTGCCGCTCACGCCATACCACGTGCGCATGTAGTTGCCGTCGCCGAAGGTGCTGGACAAGGCCAGCGATATTGCCCCGGCGCTGCCCTCGTACACCGTCGTGCTCGCTCCCAGGTTGAACATCGTGTAGGCGCTTCCCACGTCCCGGTCGTCGCCCTTTTTGAATGCATGCGCGATCGTTGCCGAGAGGGTCACGGGACCCAGCGTCGTTTCCGCGTCCATGCCGATCTGCGCCCGGCTCTCGATGTCGCCCATGCCGCGTAGCTTGTCCGATCCTTCGAATCCCTTTTTGTGGTCCTTGCGTGACGCGCTGGGCGCCAGGTAGAACCGGAAAGTGCTGTCCAACGCCTGCGTCTCCCAACCCAATCCGTGGTCGGTGCTGAGAAAGAAGCCGCCGGGGCTGCGCACGCCCAGGCCGATGATGGGCACCGCGGAGTATTCGTCGCTCCCGCTGTAGCGCGGCGCGTAGCCGGCGCCCAGCGTGCCGTAGAACAGCCATTCTTCGGCCGCCCCCTCTCCGGTGGCGACGGTCAACCCCCGCGAGCTGGCTCCGCGCTGGCCGTAGACGGAACTGGTAGCAGCGTCATCGGCCAGGGACAATCCCGGGATAAATGCCAGCAGGCACGCGGCGCCGGTGCCGCGTGTGAACAGGGAAGAACGCAATTTTCGCTTCATAACTGCTTCCAAGAAACGAGGTTGAGGGGTGTAAAAGCAGCGAGCCGAGCGCGGCTCGAACTATTGGGTGATTGCGCTTTGCTTGGCCTGACGCATCAGTGTCATCGCCATCGCCGACACCGAGGCCACCAGCGGCTCGCTGGTGTCGGAGTTGCTCATGACCAGCACCGCGAGCTTGTCGCGCGGCGCCAGCACAAAGCGGGAATGAAAGGCTTCAGTGGCGCCGCTGTGCTGGCGCAAGGACCCGCCGGCGACGTCCTCGCCGCAAGGCGCCGCAAGCCACGAAAGCGCGAAGCGGCAATCCAGCGCCAGGCCGTCGTCCACCGTCTCCAGGTCCAGCACCGCGCGGGCCGATTCGGCGTTCAACACGCGGCGCCCCTGGAATAGGCCGTCGCCAAACAACATGCTCGAGAAGCGCGCCATCTCCGAGGTGCTGAGCCACAATCCATCGGCCGTCTCGTTGGGCTGTGGCGCCTCGGTCCACGGCTCGCCGCGGCGGTAACCCGCGGCACGCAATTCGAGCATGCGCGGGCTGGGATGGAACCCCGCGCGCGGCATGTTCAGCGGCTGCAGGATCGTGCGGCGCACATAGGTGTCGAAGGGTTCGCGGGCCACATGCGCGACCATGTCGCCCAGCAGCGCGTAAGCCATGTCGGCGCGCGCGCGGCCCATGGTGTCTTCCAACGAATAGGGATGCACGCCCAGCAGATTGCGCGCAGTGAAGGGATGCGCTCCCAGCCATTGCATGGCGCCGCGCCGGGGCTGGATGTCCCAGTCGGGCAGCGCCTGCGAGGCGGGCTGGTCCAGTGCCAACCGGCCGTCATCGGCGGCGCGCAGGACGCCGGCGGCGGTAACGATCTTGGTGATGGCGCCTACGCGGTACAGCGTGTCGCTAGTCGCGCTACGGTGGCGCAAAGGGTCCGCGTAGCCAAATCCCGTGCTCCACACCACCCGCTGGTCGTCCACGATGGCGATCGACAGTCCTGGCACCCTTGACGCGTTCATGTCGTAGGGGATGCGAGCTGCCAAATAGCCAACGACCGCATCGTAGTCGCCTTGGGCGATCGTGGGCGGCGCACCGGGAGGCACGCCCTGGCAACCGCCCGCGGCGACCAGCAACATACCAACGGCAACCAGGCGGCTGAGGGATAACATGGCTAACGGCAATGCCTCTGTGGAGAACTGCCGTCATGCTAGCCACGCGCCTGCCCGCGATCTTTCCCGCTTTGTATGGAGTTTGTGAAGATTGCGGCGGCGGTTTGTGAAGTTTGTTTACGTTGTGCGCGACCGCGACAGCCGTCAGGCGGTCTTCCAGCTGATCACGAAGCGCGCGCCGCCCAAGGGGCTATCGCTGGCCTGCACCGTCCCATTGTGCCAACGGGCCACCCGGCTCACGATGGCCAGGCCCAGCCCCACCCCGCCCGTGCCGCGGTCGCGGCTTTCGTCCAGGCGGATGAAGGGTTCAAAGACGCGTTCGCGGTCGGCAGGCGCAATGCCGGGGCCATCGTCGTCCACGATCAACACATACTCGCGCACGCCGTGGCTGATCAGGCTGACCTGCACCTGGCGCCCGGCATGCCGGATGGCGTTCTGCAGCAGGTTGAGCAGCGCGCGCGTCATGTAGCGCTGATGCAGATGCACTTCGGCCACCTGGCACAGCGCGACCTCACAACGCACACCCGACACTCCAGCCTCGAATCCGGCGTGCTGCACCACCGAATCCAGCCAGCCGCGCGCGTCCTGCGCTTGCAGCGCCACGCCGTCGCCCTTGTGTTCGAGCCGGGCATACATCAACAATTCGGAGGCCATGGCGTCCAGCTCGGCCACGTCGCTCTTCATTTCTTCGACCAGCCGCCTGCGCGCGGCGGGGTCGTCCTCGCGATCCATCATGTCCAGTTCGAACGACAGGCGCGCAATCGGCGTGCGCAGTTCATGCGACACCGCATTGGTCAGGTCGCGCTGGTTACCCACCAACGCGCTGATGCGGTCGGACATCTGGTTGAAGGTATCGCCCAGGTTCCGGATGCTAGAATGCCGCGACAAGCGCGCCCGCGCCTGCAGATCGCCCTGCCCCATGCGCTGGGCCGCGGTTTTCAGCGCTTCCAGGTCGCGCCATATGGGCAGCGCCCAAACCAGCATGAATGCGCACAGCAGCAGGCCCAAGGCGGAATACACCGCCGCCATCAACCACGGCCCGATGGACGGTTCGGGCGGGAGCTTGACCTCCAGCCACTGGCTGCCCGCCCCGGGAATCGCCGCCACGAAGGTCTGCTGCTTGTCCCGCACGAAGAAACTGCCGGAATCCACCATGGCGCGCTCGTCCTGCGTAGCGCCGTAGCTGTTCGCGTCGACCACCTTGAGCGCCAAGCCATAGTAAGGAGCCAGCGCATCGCGCACATGCGCTTCGCGCTCCGAGGGCGGCAGGCGGGCAAGTTCCTGCACCAGGCTGTGAATCTGGCCGCGCACCGCTTCGCGCGTATAAGCGTCGCTGACGGGTTCGAAAAAGTAGTTGGCGGACCGGTCCACGACTTCATTGGAAATCACGAAGCCCACCGCCAGCACCACGAACAGCCGCAGGACAAACTTAAGCATCACCGCCCTCGTGCGCCTTGGGCGAGAACAGATAGCCCTTGCCCCACACGGTCTTGATGCGCGCGGGGTCGCGCGGATCGTCATCCAGCTTGCGCCGAAGCTTGCTGACGCAGACATCGACACTGCGGTCCAGCCCATTGAACTCGATGCCGCGCACGGCGTTGAGCAGGTCGTCTCGGGTCAATACCTGGCCGGCCTGGCTGGCCAGGGCCCAGAGCATCTCGAACTCCATCGTGGTCAGGTCCACCTCGGAGCCCGCATGGACCACGGCGCGCGTGCGCCGGTCTATGGTCAGCGGCCCGAACTCCAGGCGCTCCGGCGGCTCGTCCAGTTGGCTGTGCCGCCGCAGCAGCGCCCGCACGCGCGCCAGCAGCACGCGGGGCTCCACAGGCTTGATCACGTAATCGTCCGCGCCAGACTCCAGGCCCAGGATCTGGTCCAGGTCGTCCTCGCGGGCCGTGAGCATCAGAATGGGCGCCGACGAAAATGCGCGCAGGTCGCGGCAGACCTGGAGCCCGTCGCGGCCGGGCAACATCAGGTCCAGGATGGTGATGGCCGGATCGTGCCGGCGGAAAGCCTCCACCGCGTGATCGCCGCGGTAGGCCTGGGCGACATTGAACCCGTGCTGCTCCAGGAACTGCGCAATCAGGCGCGACAGTTTCGGATCGTCTTCGACTAACAAGGCCTTGGTCATGGTGTCCAGACAGAAAAAGTGAGATCGATGGCGCCGCATTCTACGCAAACACAGCGGGCGGGCGTTCGACCGGGACGCCCACAGCCGGTTCCCCGGCACGGCATGCAAACGAAAACCGGGCCGGAAGACTATTGCTTCCGGCCCGGTTTACCTGGGACCATCAAGTGGTTCCGCCGGGGTCGTGGGCGCAAGGCCCACGGGCAGATTTACTTGTAGACGGTCTTGGATCCGTCCTTGTGCCAGGTGAACACGTCGAACTGGAAATTCGTCAGGTCGCCTTGCTTGTTCCAGGACACCTTGCCGATCGGCGTATCGAAGGAATTGGCGTGCAGGTATTTGGCGACCTTGGTCGGGTCGTCGCTGCCCGCGCCCTTGATGCCATCCGCAATGACCTGGGTCGCCGTGTAGGCGGTCATCTGGAAGGCGCCGCTGGCGTTGCGCTTCTTGGCTTCGAAGGCCTTGACGACGTCGGCGTTGGCGGCATTCTGGGTAAAGTCGGCTGGCAACGTCAGCAACATGCCTTCGACGGCGTCGCCTGCAATGGCGTTGATGTCCGGGTTGCCCGTGCCTTCCGGACCCATCCACTTGGCCTTCACGCCCTGTTCGGCCGCCTGGCGCAGCAGCAGGCCCATTTCGGGGTGGTAGCCGCCGTAGTAGACAAAGTCCACGCCCTGGCTCTTGAGCTTGGTGATGACCGCGGAGTAGTCGCTGTCGCCGGCGTTGATGCCTTCGAACACGGCGACGGCCACCCCGCCTTTCTCCAGGTCGTTCTTGACCGCGGTGGCGATACCCTGGCCATACGACTGCTTGTCGTGCAGCACGGCGACCTTCTTGGGCTTGATCTTGTCCAGGATGAACTTGGCGGCGGCAGGGCCCTGCTGGTCATCGCGGCCGATGGTGCGGAAGATGAACTCGTAGTTCTTGCCGTCGGTCAGCGCCGGCGACGTGGCCGACGGCGTGACCATGACCACGCCTTCGTTGTTGTAGACGTCGGCGGCGGCGATGGTGGCGCCCGAGCAAACATGGCCCACGACGAAACCGATCTTGCTATTGACCACGCGGTTGGCGGCGACCGGGCCTTGCTTGGGTTCGCAGCCGTCGTCGATGACGACGGTTTCCAGCTTCTTGCCGTTGATGCCGCCAGCGGCGTTGATGCGCTCGACCGCGGTATCGACCCCTTCACGGACCATATCGCCATACTGTGTGACCGCGCCGGTGGTGGGGCCGACGACGCCGATCTTGATGGTTTGTGCTTGCGCTCCCGTCGCAAACGCCAGGCCGGCCGCGACGCCCAGCGCTGCAATGACCGGGGTCAGACGAAATACTGGCTTCATGTGTGGACTCCTCTAATGATTTGTAATCGTTAGTTTTTGCACCGTAGCGGACGCCGGATCATCTCCAGGCCAAGCATGCCTGCTGGACTGCCCTTTGCAGGGGTTTCGGCCCTGGTCACGCCCGGTTGCATTGCGATTGCACGGCAAGCATACACTGAAAAATCGCCCGTTTTAGGGCCTGCGCCATGCCAATTTCCGGCGCCTTCCGCTTATTGCGCCGCGACATCCATTCCGGCCTGGCTTATGCCTGCGGCGATATATGCAAAAGACCATTTATTCGTTTGCGCGACAAGGCACGAGCGGCATCATGGCCGCCATGAGACTCCAACCGATTATCGTCCCTGGCTGGAAAAACTCCGGGCCCGAACACTGGCAATCCCGCTGGGCGGTACTGCTGCCTCACGCGGTGCGCATTGAACAACGGGACTGGGAAAATCCCGCCGCGCCTGAATGGATTGCCACGCTCGCCGCCGAGGTCGACCGGGCGCGCAGCCCCGTGCTGCTGATCGCCCACAGCCTGGGCTGCGTGATTAGCGCCGCGTTGCCCATCCCCTTGCGCGCGAAGGTCGCTGGCGCCTTGTTGGTCGCGCCCGCCGACGTGGAGCGGCCCGACACGCCGGATTGCCTGCGAGGTTTCGCTCCGGTTCCCTGCCAGCCGCTGCCCTTCCAGAGCGTCGTGGTGTCCAGCGACAATGACCCCTACTGTCGCCTGGAGCGTGCCCGAGCGTTCGCCCAGGACTGGGGCAGCCGGTTCGTCGTGCTGCCGGGCGCCGGCCACATCAACGCGGACAGCGGCCTGGGCGACTGGGCCCAAGGCCTGAAGCTGTTCGGCGCCCTGCGCCGCCGAGCCACCTGGCGCATTCCCACGCCTCCCAAGCGCATCCCTCCGATTCCCCTCTGCGACGCGCCTTGACCGGATCGCTCCGGAACGGCCTCGCCGCCGAAGCGCCGCAGCACCGCAAATCCGTCGCATCCGACGCTCGAAACATGACGGGCGGGAGGTATTGCGGACGCAGGAATCGTCCCCGGATACAAGTATTACGATAATTGTTGACCATTTCCTGCAAACCTTTCAGCTCAAAACCGCCGGGGTGACTTTATTTTGCGGTGTTGAAGCGTTTTGATTATCTTTGCTCCGAAATTGTTACAACTGATTGATATACTCGCGGCCGGGATACTTTTCGGGGACAGGCATTTCAAAGCTGCAATTCGGGCAAGCCCCTGCCCGTCTCATCCATGCAGCAGCAGCGACGGCTGCGCCTGATACACATAGTAAAACTTTCATATGTCACAACGGCCTACGTACATCTGTCACGACGGTCGGACCGCAGCAGCGTCCCCCCGGTGTCAATGTACCTTGAGGCCCGACTGCCGGCGACGATCGACACATAAGAAATGAAAATGCAAAGCAATACAAGCAAGCGCCTTCAGCGGCGCACGGTTAATACACGCGGCGACAAAGCCCTTCAAGCGGCGGCAAGACAGGAGTTTCTCTCAATTTCGGGCCAGAGCATCCGCGCCTGACCGACCGGCGCGCGCCACGTTGCCGGCCTGCCGCCGGAGCCCGCCATTTCGATACTCCTGACGATTCCACCGCACTTTTCATTTCCCGCCGCCGTTCGACGGGCTAGAAGGACACTGCATGCGTAAGCGCGTTGCCGTTATCGGACTTTCGTTCCGATTCCCCAGCACCACCAATGACAGCTACTGGCCAGCTCTGCTTGAAGGCCGCGACCTGGTGACACAGGTCGCCCAAGACCGCTGGTCCAGCGACGCGTACCTGCACCCCGCCAAAGAGCATCCCGGCACCGCCTATACATTCGCCGCCGGTTCGATTGGAGATGTCGCCGGCTTCGACGCCGGGTTCTTCGGCATTTCCCCGCGTGAAGCGGCCTTGATGGATCCGCAACAGCGCCTGCTGCTGGAAATGAGCTGGGAAGCCATGGAAGACGCCGGCGTCCCGCCGTCCACCCTGCGTGGCTCCAATTGCGGCGTCTATATCGGTATCGCCAGTTCCGACTACGCCTACCGCATGGCCGAAGACCTGGGCGCCGTCGACGCCTCCATGGCAACCGGCAACACCGCCAGCATCGCCGCGAACCGGCTGTCGTACTTCTTCGACCTGCGCGGACCGAGCATCGCCATGGACACGGCCTGCTCGTCGTCCCTGGTCGCATTCCACCAGGCCTGCCGCGCAATCGTTTCCGGCGAATGCACCCAGGCGCTGGCGGGCGGAGTCAGCCTGCACCTGCATCCTTACGGATTCATCACCTTCTCCAAGGCGTCCATGCTGTCGCCTCGCGGCCGCTGCAATGTTTTCGATGCGTCGGGCGATGGCTACGTGCGTTCCGAAGGCGGTGGCGTGTTCCTGCTGAAGGATTATGACCAGGCCGTCGCCGACGGCGACAATATCCTGGCCGTGGTCGCCGGTACCGCCGTCAATACGGACGGCCGCAAGTCCGGCCTGACCGTCCCCAGCGTCGACGCCCAGACCGCCCTGATGCGCCAGGCCTACGAACAGGCCGGCATTTCGCCCGCGGATATCGACTACCTCGAAGCGCACGGCACGGGCACCGCGGTCGGCGATCCGATCGAAACGCGCGCGATCGGGCTAGCTCTGGGCCAGCCCCGCGGCAAGCAGACTCCCCTGCCCATCGGCTCGGTAAAAAGCAATCTGGGCCACCTGGAGGCCGCTTCGGGCGTGGCCGGGCTGGTCAAGGCGCTCTACGTGTTGCGGCATCGGGAAGTGCCTGCCACCATCGGCATCAAGACCCTCAACCCCAAAATCGAGTTCCAGGACTGGAACCTGGACGTCGTCACCCAGAACCGCAAGCTGCGCCCCAGCGGCAAGCTGGTGGTGGGCGTGAACTCGTTCGGCTTTGGCGGCGCCAACGCTCACGTAATCCTCGAGAGCGCCGCGCCCGCAAGTCCTGCCGCCGAAGGCAAGATGGCAAAGACCGCGCCGATTCCCGTCGTGGTCTCGGGCAAGTCCGCCCAGGCCCTGAAAGACGCAGCCGGCTTGATGGCCCAGACCCTGCGCGACCAGCCCGCCAAGTTCCTGTACAACGCCGCGTACCACGCCGCCATGCGCCGCGACTGGCACAACGAGCGCGCCGTGGTCTTCGGCACCCAATGCAACGCCGTCGCCGACCTGCTGCAGCAATTTGCAGAGGGCGGCGACACTAAATCCGGCGTCGTCGAGGGCAGCGCCCTGCCCGCCGCTCGCGGCCCGGTGCTCGTCTATTCCGGCAATGGCTCGCAGTGGGCCAACATGGGACGCCGCCTGCTTGCGGATCCCGTCTTCTCTGCAGCCATCGATGAAGTGGACTCGTTGTTCTCCGGCTATGCCGACTTCTCGCTGCGCAAGGAACTCGCCGGTGAAAACGGCGACGACCGCTATGTGCGCACCGAAGTCGCCCAGCCGGCGCTGTTCGCCCTGCAGGTCGGCATTACCCGCATGTTGGCGCAGCGCGGCGTCGTGCCGTCCGCGGTGATCGGCCATAGCGTCGGCGAAGTGGCCGCCGCCTGGGCGAGTGGCGCGCTGACCCTGCCCGACGCGGTTCGCGTCATCTTCCAGCGTAGCCGCCTGCAAGGCCAGACCAGGGGCCAGGGCCGCATGACCGCCGTCGGCATCAGCGGCGAAGAAACCCTGGCGCTCATTACGGAACACAAGCTCGGCGCCAACCTGTGCGTGGCCGGCTTCAACAGCAGCCGCGGCGCCACCGTCGCCGGATCTCCCGAAGCCCTGGACGTGCTCGAGGCAGCGCTGGCGGAACAATCGCTGTTCCATCGCCGCCTGGATCTGGATTACGCCTTCCATAGTCCGGCGATGGATAGCATCGAAGCCGGAATCCGCGAATCGTTGGCGGACATCCAGCCGCGCTCGGGCGCCGTGCCTTTTTATTCCACGGTCACGGGCGCGCTCCTGGACGGCGCCGAATTGACCGCCGACTACTGGTGGCGCAACGTGCGCCTGGCCGTTCGCTTCGAGCAGGCCGCAAACCAGTTGACCGCCGAAGGCAACAATATCTACGTTGAAGTCGGCCCCCATCCGGTACTGCGTTCGTATCTCAATGACGCCCTCAAGACCGCGGACCAGCAAGGCCGCGTGCTGAGCACCGCCACTCGCGGCGGAGACGATCCCGAAAAGATCTGGAACGCCGCCGGCCAGGTTATCGTCAGCGGCGGCCATCTGGACCTGCAGTCGCTGTTCCCCTGGACCGGGTCTCCGGTCGAGTTGCCTACCTACCCCTGGCAGCGCGAACGCTACTGGCATCCCGTTACCACCGAATCCCTCGGCCTGCTCACGCGCCGCCAGGTGCATCCGCTGTTGGGCTACCCCATGCAGCAGCATGAGCACACCTGGGAAAACCGGCTGGATACGCAATCCCACCCGGTGCTGGCTGACCACGTTGTTGGCGACGCAGTCGTTTTTCCCGGCACGGGCTTCGCCGAAATCGCCCTGGCGGCCGCGCTTTGCTGGCAAGACGGCGACGGCGCCGAACTCGAAGAACTCGAGATCCATGCGCCGCTGCTGCTCAACGCCGCGCCCAGCAAGGTCACGCGCTTCCTGCTCGATGACAGCGACGGCCGCTTCCGCATCACTGCCAAAGACTCCGGCAGCACCGAGCCCTGGGTCAAGCACGCCAGCGGCCGCCTGCTGCGCGAGCCCCGCCTGTCCCGCCTTACGCAGCTGGCGTTGCTGTTGCCCGAGCGTCCGCCCGATTTCACCGGCGAGAGCCACAACGCGCTAACGCGCGCGGTAGGCCTGGACTACGGCCCGGGCTTTCAGGCAGTGAAACATGGGTGGCTGGAATCCGACACCAGCGCGCTCGCCGTGCTGGAAGCGGACCCCAGCCTTGCTGGCGAACTCGACGCCACGCGCCTGCACCCCGCCCTGCTGGATTGTGCTTTCCAGCTCATCATCCAATTGCTCAGGAACGACCCGGCGATGCATCTTGGCATTGCCTACGTGCCGTCCAAGATCGGACGCCTGAGCCTGCGCGCCAACGCCGGCCAGCCTGCTGCGGCGCGTGTACGATTGGAACGCCGCGCGCCGCATTCCCTCACGGCCAGCTTCGAGCTCTACAACGCCGAAGGCGTGCAGATCGCCGCCGTGGAACAGGCCCGCTTCCGCAGCATCCGCCTGCGCAAACCCGCGGCCGACCATCTGAGCTTTCTTGACACCGTCGCCACGCCGCGTCCGCAGACGCCGTTTGGCCCTAATCCGATCGATGGCGCCGGACTGCGCGCCGCGTTGGCAGATGCTATCGAGCAATGCCGCGACAGCGGGTCGCACGCGCGCTACGCGGAAGAGGTCGATCCGCTCCTTGAAAGCCTGTGCTACAGCTTTGCGCTTGATGCGCTGCGCGAGATCGCGCCTGACGGCAAGCATGTGCCTCAGGCCCTGATCACCGAACTGGGCCGCCATGCGCCGGAATCCGCGCCGCTCCTGCAGCACATCGTCGATCGCCTGACCGCTGCTGGCTATGTCGAGGCCCAGACGTCCGGCCTGGACCTGCCCGCCAGCGACGGCGGCGAAGGCGGTACCAGCGACATCTGGAATACGCTGCTGCGCGAGTATCCCGACTATGCGCAGATCGTCCACGCGGTCGGCCGGATCGGCCTGCACCTGCCCGCCTTGCTGCGCGGCGAAGCCGCCTTTGACGATATCTGCCCGCGCGCCACCACGCCGGCCGTCATCAACCACAGCCTGCTGGGCGCCGCCAGCGGCCAACGCCTGGGCACGTCCCTGCGCGCCGCACTGGCTCAGGCCCAGGCCGCGCGCCTGCCCGGCCAGCGCCTGGCGGTCATGGAAGTGAGCGGGGCCGCGCCGCTGTTCAATTTCAGTTGCTGCGACACGCTCGACTTCAATGTGGCCGACTATTGCTACGCGTCGACCAACGCCGATATGTTGGAGCACGTCAGCCACCAGCATGCCGAGCGCTACCCCAACGCCAGCATCCAGCCTATCGGCGACGCGGCCGAAGGCGCGCTCCCGTGCCATGACCTGGTCATCTTCCATTCCGACTTCGATACGCTGGACGTAACCCGCAAGGCGCTCAAGCACGCCCGCGCCAGCCTGCGCCCCGGCGGCATCCTGTTGTTCTGCGGCGCCCATCCGGCATCGTGGGCGGATTTCGTCTTCGGCGGCCGTCAGGAATGGTGGCAAGCTGGCGAACAAGGCGAACAACTCTCGACTCAGCAACCCGCCGGGTTCTGGCAGGCGGAGCTTGAAACCCTCGGCCTGCTGTGCGGCGACTGCCTGGAGTTCACGCAATCGCCGGCCACCGGCGCCTATCTGCTGACCGCCCGGCTGGACGCTGAGCCTGTTGCAACGCCAGCTGTGGCGACGAGCGAGCCCGCTCACTGGCTGATCCTGGCCGATCGCAATCCTGAACAAGGCGCCGGCCTCGCCCAAGCCTTGCAGGCCCGCCTGAACGCCGCCGGCCATCGGGTCCGCCTGGAAACCGGCGTCACGCCGCAGACACTGGACAGCCTGCTCGCAGACGATGCCGCGGGCCCGGTACAGCACGTGGTGCACCTGCAGCGCCTGGCCTGGACAGATACGCACGAAACGCCGGACGCGCTGCTGGCAAAGCAGACGCAACGATGCGCCCTGGCTGCCGCCATCATCCAGTCGTGCGAACGTCTGCAAGTGCCGGCAACGGTATGGCTCATCACGGCCGACGCGGCTCAGTATCTGCGCGCCGAGCCGCAAGCCGCCAATATGCATGCGCTCAATGACGCGTCGCTATGGGGCTATGGCCGCACGCTGGCCAACGAGGCCTCCAACTTCCGTATCCGCATGGTTGACGTGCCGCTGGCGCAGGCCGGTCGCATGGCGGATGCCCTGGCCCGCGAACTGACCTGCGCGGACGACGAAGACGAGGTGCTGCTTGGTGACGGCGGCGAACGTTATGTCCCGCGCTTGCGGGTCGTCTCCCGCCCCGCCGCCGCCACCCCCGCAGCTGCCGAGGCGCAGGCCGTGCGCCTGGGCTTCGAGTTCCCCGGGCAATTGCGCAACCTGCGCTGGGAAGCCTGCGCCGCCCCTGCGCCCGCCGGCGACCAGCTGGAAGTGCGGATCGAAGCCACGGGCCTGAACTTCCGCGACGTGATGTATGCGTTGGGCCTGCTGTCCGACGAGGCCATCGAAAACGGGTTCGCCGGCCCGACGCTGGGCCTGGAATTCGCCGGCACGGTCACTCGCGTCGGCCCCGATGCCGTCGGCTACAAGGAAGGCGATGCCGTGGTCGGCTTCGGCCCGGCCAGCTTCGGCGACCGCGTCCTGACCCGCCCCAGCGCCATCTCGCATATACCCGATGGCTTCTCGTTCGAAGCCGCGGCGACCATCCCCAGCACCTTCTTCACGGTCTACTACGCACTGCATCACCTTGCGCGCCTGGAAGAAGGCGAGAAGATCCTGATCCACGGCGCCGCGGGCGGTGTCGGCATAGCGGCCATCCAGTTCGCCCAATGGCTGGGCGCGGAAATCTACGCCACCGCAGGCTCGGACGAAAAGCGCGACCTGCTGCGCCTGCTGGGCGTGCGGCATATCTACGACTCCCGCTCGCTGTCCTACGCTGACGAAATCCTCGCCGACACCGATGGCCGCGGTGTGGACGTCGTGCTCAATTCCTTGGCGGGCGAAGCCGTCAACCGCAACCTGCGCGTGCTCAAGCCATTCGGCCGATTCCTCGAATTGGGCAAGCGGGACTTCTACGAGAACACCCGTATCGGCCTGCGCCCCTTCCGCAACAACATCAGCTACTTCGGCATAGACGCCGATCAGTTGATGAACGAGCGCCCCGAACTCACCCAGCGCCTGTTCGCGGAAATGATGGCGCTCTTCCGTCAAGGCGCGCTGCATCCGCTGCCCTACACCGTCTTCGACGCCAACGACATCGTTGACGCCTTCCGGTACATGCAGCAGGCCAGACAGATCGGCAAGATCGTCGTTACCTACCGCAATGGCATCAGCAGCGTCCATCAGGTCGCAACGCAAGCCGCCAGCGGCCTGACGCTGCCGGCCGACGCCAGCTACCTGGTTACCGGCGGGTTGGGCGGTTTCGGCCTCCGTACGGCGCAGTGGCTGGCGGATCACGGCGCGCGCAACCTGATCCTGATCAGCCGTAGCGGCCCGGCCAGCGAGGCCGCGCAGGCTGCCATCACTGCATTCGAAGCCCAGGGCGTGCGCGTGCACGCGGCGGCATGCGACGTCACCGACCGCGCCGCGCTGGCCAGCGTGCTGGCGCAGACGGCAGCCACGATGCCTCCGCTAAAGGGCGTGGTCCACGCTGCCGTCGTCATCGACGACGGCCTGGCCCGCAGCGCCACGGCCGAGCAGATCCACCGCACCCTGGCCGCCAAGGTGCTGGGCGCCCAGCACCTGCATGAACTTACGCGTGCCCTGCCCTTGGATCTGTTCATCTGCTACTCCTCTGCCACCACGCTATTCGGCAACCCGGGACAAAGCAATTACGTCGCCGCCAACGCCTGGCTGGAACGCCTGGCCGCCCAACGCCGCGCGGAAGGCCTTCCCGCGACCTGCGTGCGCTGGGGCGCGATCGATGACGTCGGCTTCCTGGCTCGCAATGAGAAAATCAAGGAGGCCCTGCAAGGCCGCATGGGCGGTGGCGCGCTCGCGTCCCAGGTCGCCCTGGACGCTCTGGGTGCCATGATTGCGTCCAACGCTTCCGGCCTGGGCGTGCTGGAACTGGACTGGCGCGCTTTGAGCCGCTTCCTGCCCACCGCAGGCCTGCCCAAGTTCTCCGACATTGCCCGCCACGCCGGCGACGGCGGTGACGACGACAGTAACGCGGACGACATCGCCCACCTGATCGCCACGCTTGACGATGCCGCCCTGCACGAACGCTTTACCGAAATGCTCAAGGCCGAGATCGGGGAAATCCTGCGCGTGGCGCCCGACAAGATCGAAGCGACTCGATCGGTCTACGACATGGGGCTGGACTCGCTCATGGGCGTGGAGCTGGTCGTGGCACTGGAGAACCGATTCGGCATCCGTCTGCCGGTCATGGCGCTCAATGAGAGCCCCACGCCGGCCAAGCTCGCCGAACGGCTGGTGCTGCTGCTGCGCGACGAACATGAGGCTGGCGACGCCGTCGCAGCCAGCGTTCAGCAAGTCGTCGCCCACCACGCTGCCGAGGTCACGTCTGCCTCGGTGTCTGAATTCGTCGATGAAATCAAACTCAACGGCAGCCTTCCCAAGCAACGCATGATCCAGTAGGCAAGAAGTGAGTACAGTAAAGAAGCTACCCGGCCTTGCCACTGGCATCAAAGACAGACTCATCCAGCAAGCACTGGAGCGCAAACTGCGCCTGGCCGCCGCACCCGCGGGCCAGGCGCCCGCGCGCCCCGCCGAAAAGAAAGCCGAAATCCCTGAGGAACACTACCGGTTCCACCTGCATCCCGGCTACCAGCAGCTGCGCATCATCAACGACGGCGCGAGCCGCCTCGGCGTCAAGAACCCCTTCTTCAAACTGCACGAAGGCACAGCGGGCGCCGGCACCCAGATCAGCGGCAGCGGCTACATCAATTACGCCAGCTACAACTACCTGAACATGTCGGGCGACCCGGTCGTCACCGCCGCCGCCAAAGCCGCGATCGACCGCTACGGCACCTCCGTCTCGGCCAGCCGCCTGGTCTCCGGCGAACGCCCCGTGCACCGCGATCTCGAAACCGAAATCGCCGCCCTCTACGGCGTCGACGACGCAATCACCTTCGTCAGCGGTCACGCGACCAATGTTTCCACCATCGGTTATCTGTTTGGCCCACGCGATCTCGTCCTGCACGATGAGCTGATCCACAACAGCGTCCTGCAAGGCATTCAGCTGTCCGGCGCGCGCCGCCTGCCCTTCCCCCATAACGATTGGGAAGCCCTGGACGCGATCCTGCAAGAGCAACGCCATCAGTTCGAACGCGTCCTGATTGTGCTGGAAGGCATCTACAGCATGGACGGCGACTACCCCGACCTGCCTCGCTTCGTCGAAATCAAGCAGCGCCATCGCGCCTTCCTGATGGTCGACGAAGCTCATTCTCTTGGTGTCATGGGCGCGCGCGGCTACGGCATCCGCGAACACTTTGGCTTGGACGGCAAGGACGTCGACATCTGGATGGGCACCCTCAGCAAGACGCTGGCGGGCTGCGGCGGCTATATCGCCGGCGAAACGGCGCTGGTGGAACATCTGAAGTTCCTGGCGCCCGGATTTCTGTATAGCGTCGGCATGCCGCCCAGCGTAGCGGCAGCGTCCTTGGCGGCGTTGCGGCGGATGAAGGAACTGCCGGATCGCGTCGCGACGCTGCAGGCACGGGGCAGGTTCTTTCTGGAACAGGCCAAGGCAGCCGGCATCAACACCGGGACGAGCACAGGATTGGCCGTGGTGCCGGCGATTACGGGGAGTTCGTTGAAGGCGACGCGCATATCCGCTGAGCTATTCAGGCTTGGCATTAATGTGCAGCCGATTCTCTATCCGGCAGTTCCGGAAAAGGCGGCAAGACTGCGGTTCTTTATTTCCTGTATGCACACGGAAGCCGAAATCCGAGAAACCGTGCGAGCAACAGCGCGCCTGTCTTGAGACAGCGCGACACCCTCTTCACCGTTAACCGCCAGACCTAGAACTACGCTTGTGTCCATTGGAACTTACTCTCGCCGTTTATCCCAATTGCCTGGTATTGAGGCGTTTCTTGGGGAACCGCTGGTTTACCTGAGGCCGGGCCAATCGCCCGAATCCAGAGGGGTCACCGCGTTGGCAGGCTGGGGGTTTCGTCCATCCACAGAGCGGCCTCGGGCGCTGGCTGCTGCTCATGGATTGCCGTTTATAGGGTTGGAGGACGGCTTCCTTCGCTCCTACGGGACCGGTCAAGGCTATCCAACGCTATCCCTGGTCGTGGATGATGCAGGCATTTACTATGCGGCAGATCGGAGTTCCCGATTGGAAACTCTGCTGGCCTCAAGTACTGACCTTTTCTGCGGACCGGGCGTGGAATATGCGCAGGCGCGTGACCAAGTCATCGCCAAAGGCCTTAGCAAGTACAACCTCGCGCCCGATATCCAATCGCTTCCAGGCCCTGCCAAAGGCACGCGGATACTTGTTGTTGATCAGACGGTGGGCGACGCCAGCATTGGTTATGGCTTGGCGCGTGGCGAGAGTTTCGAGCAAATGCTCCAGAGTGCGAGAGACGAAAATCCGGGCGCCACGATTTACGTCAAGACTCACCCCGAGGTCAGCCGCGGATCCAAGCGAGGCTACCTCTCGGACACAGAGGAAGATAGCCACACCGTTCTCCTGCGCGATCCGATAGCGCCTGGCAGCCTGCTCGCTCAAGTAGACCGTGTTTATGCGGTGACCTCACACCTGGGGTTTGAAGCGTTGCTTCATGGCGTACCCGTGACCTGTTTCGGCATGCCTTGGTATGCCGGCTGGGGGGCCACGACAGACGTCACAAGATGCGAGCGGCGCGCCCGGCAGCGCACCACGGATGAGTTGTTCGCGGCGGCCTATCTGCACTACACCCGTTACCTGAACCCCGAAACGCTCCGGCCCGGCTCCATATTCGATGTCATTGAATGGCTCGATCTACAGCGCCGTATGAAACGCGCAATGAAAGGCCGCAGCATCGCAGTCGGCTACCGGCGCTGGAAAGCGGAAAACGTCCGGCCGTTCCTGGGTGCCGACCCAGAACACGTGCACTTTGTGCCTGATGCCAAAGCGGCTGAGGCACTTGCACCGGACTCCAGCGACCGCTTGATAGTTTGGGGAGCCTCCCCGTCGCCCGACACCTCGGATCTGGCACATAGCAGCGGAGCCTCCCTGTTGCGCATGGAAGACGGGTTCATCCGATCGGTGGGCCTGGGATCGGACTTCGTCCCGCCCCACGCCTTGGTTATGGATGGGCAAGGACTATATTTTGATGCCCGGCAGTCCCACGATTTGGAAAGTCTGCTCAACAACAGGGTATTCACGCCCTGCGACAATGAGAGAGCCGAGAAAGTACGACGGCTGATAGTCGAAAATGCTCTCACCAAATACAACATAGAGCCCACGCAAACGCCGAATTGGCTGGCGGGCGACCGTCACGTCGTGCTCGTCCCCGGCCAAGTGGAAGATGATGCGTCAATCAAGTTCGGCTGCGGCTCGGTCCGGGACAATCTATCCCTGATCAAGGCCGCCCGGCAAGCTCACCCGGACGCATACCTTGTCTACAAGCCGCATCCTGATGTTGCGGTCCGCAACCGCAAGGGAAAAGTCCATACCGCCGATGCATTGCGCTACGTCGATCACATCGAGACCGAGGTCTCCATAGTCAGTTGCCTCGACGCCTGCCATGAAGTCCATACGATGACTTCATTGAGCGGTTTTGACGCTCTGCTTCGGGACAAAACCGTAGTTGTCTACGGCATGCCTTTCTACTCAGGCTGGGGTCTGACGCAAGACCGCATGCCCGTTCCGCGCCGAACTCGCACGCTGACCCTGCTTGAGCTGATCGCCGGCGTAATGCTTCACTATCCTGTCTATTGGGACTGGACCTTAAAGGGCTACACGACCTGCGAAGCGGCACTGCACAGAATAATCCAACGCCGAGCGGAGATACTCTCGGCCGGAGACCTGTCTGCGGTACGCAGGACATACCTGCAGCGACAATTGCATAAGCTCCGCCTGTGGGTCAAAGCCGGGTTCATGGTGACGCGATGAACAAAAGACAGCGTTTTTTGTTCTTGCAAGGGGTGTGTTCGCCTTTTTTCCCGAGCTTGGCGAAGGGACTGCGACAGGAAGGTGGACTCGTTCGAAAGGTGAATTTCACCGTTGGCGACCGTGTGTACTGGCGCCAGGGCGGCGCTATCTCGTACCGTGGGCCCATGGAAAACCTTCCGGCGTTCTACCGCCGCGAGTTCGAGCACCACGGGACAACTGATTTGGTCCTCTTCGGTGACTGCCGCCCTGTTCATCGACCCGCAATTGAACTTGCCGCACAGGCGGGAGTGAGAGTTCATGTCTTCGAAGAAGGCTATTTCCGCCCGTATTGGATAACCTTGGAACGAGGTGGGGTAAACGGCTATTCGGGCTTGCCCGCTGATCCAGATTACTACCGGAAACGGGCGAAGGAAGTTCCAGAGTACGACAACGGCATGCCCTTCATCTCGCCATTCTGGAAACGAGCTGCGTATGACGTGGGCTACAACTTCTGGGCAGGGCTGAACCCCGTGCTTCATCGGGGCGTGAAAAGCCATGTGCCCTATAGTCCGGCCACTGAGTACGTCAACTACCTTCGCAAGAGCTTAGGCAGTCGTGTCAGTCGCCGAAGGGCCCAGGTCATACAGGCTAGAGTTGCGCACGCGACGAATCCGCCTTACTACCTCTTCCCGCTTCAACTCACGACCGACGCACAGATCATTCATCATTCTGAGTTCGATAGCATGAAGCATGTTATCGACACGGTGGTTCGCTCCTTCGCGCTCCATGCCCCCCCAAATACGCTACTGCTCATCAAAGCCCACCCCTTAGACCCGGGTCTGATTAATTATGCAAAACATATTCGCCGCTTGAGCAAAGAGCTAGCGCTAGGCGGCCGTGTTGTCTATATCGACGGGGGGCACCTGCCGGCCCTGATCAACGGCAGCAAGGCGGTAGTAACGGTAAACAGCACGGTAGGCGCGTCTGCATTGCTGCACGGCAAGCCCACGAAAGCGCTAGGCCGGGCGATCTACAACATGCCGGGTCTTACCGATCAACGAAGCCTCGACGAGTTCTGGCATCACCAGCAGCGGCCCGATATGCAACTCTTCAAGAGCTTCAGAAATGTGGTCATCCATGATACTCAGATCAACGGTGGATTCTATTGCAAGCCGGGGATCGACCTGTCCGTGAAGAATTCACTGCGAAAACTACTCTATTAGTTCCATCGACGTACAAAACCATGCACAAAATCGAAGATATTAAACTCGCCATCGTCGGTCTGGGATACGTGGGCCTGCCGTTAGCGGTCGAGTTTGGAAAACAACGCTCTGTCATCGGATTCGACATCAACCAGTCCCGTGTAGCCGAATTACGGGCTGGTCACGACAGCACACTTGAAGTCAGTGACGCAGAACTCGCCGAAGCTCGTGAGCTCACATACACGACTGACAAGACAGCATTGGCGGGCTGCAACACGTTCGTGGTGACCGTCCCCACGCCCATCGATGATTTCAAGCGTCCGGACCTCACGCCGTTGATCAAAGCCAGCGAGACGATTGGCGCGTCGCTCAAACCGGGTGACATCGTCATCTACGAATCTACCGTTTATCCCGGGGCCACCGAGGAAGATTGCGTTCCGGTGCTCGAGCGAGTTTCCGGACTAAAGTACAACATTGACTTCTTTGCCGGATACAGTCCGGAGCGCATCAATCCTGGCGACAAGGAACATCGTGTAAGCGACATCAAAAAGGTCACGTCCGGTTCGACACCAGAAGTTGCCGACCTCGTCGATGCGCTCTATCGCACCATCATCCGGGCAGGCACTCATAAGGCGACGTCGATCCGCGTGGCCGAAGCGGCAAAAGTAATCGAAAACACGCAACGCGATGTGAACATTGCCCTGATCAACGAGTTGGCTCTCATTTTCAACAAAATGGGAATCGATACTGAAGCAGTGCTCGAAGCAGCCGGAACAAAATGGAATTTTCTGCCTTTCCGGCCCGGGCTGGTTGGCGGCCATTGCATCGGGGTCGATCCCTACTACCTGACTCACAAGGCTCAATCCATCGGCTACCATCCCGAGGTGATTTTGGCCGGCCGCCGGCTGAATGACTCAATGGGTGCATACGCCGCAAGTCAGCTCACCAAGGCTATGACCCGCAATCGCATACATGTTGATGGGTCGCGGGTCCTTATTCTGGGGCTGACATTCAAGGAAAACTGCCCCGACCTCCGCAATACTCGAGTCGTGGACATTATCGCGGAGCTGCGTGACTACAACGTAACCGTCGACGTATACGACCCTTGGGTAGAATCTGAAGAAGCAAAGCGCGAATATGGCATTCTTCCCATCGAGATCCTTGCCGAAGGAATCTATGATGGCATCATAATCGCGGTTTCCCATAAGCAGTTCTTTGAAATGGGGGCTGCGGCCATTCGCAAACTCGGCAAAACCACCGGTCACGTCCTCTACGACCTGAAGCACGTGCTCGCGGCTGAAGCGTCCGATTTGCGACTGTGACGGAAGAAAGAGGCGCGCCCCTGCAATGGGCAGCGCCCTTTTATCTACTGCGGGTAAGGCATGTCGCCAAAGAGTCTACGATTTCTCTCCAAATATTGGGTTCAGCCGGGCTTCAAGTGGCATTCCCCATACCATAAGCTCGCTCATAGCGTCACTAGCAGCTCAAGCTGCCCGGCCGTGCACCTGTTGCTCGACTACGGATTCCTGGCAAGGGCATCAGCATATCGCGAGACGCATACGCAGTTATTCTCGCTTGCGTCACTAGGCAAGCTCGAGTACATGCGCGGCAATAACTTGGAGGCGATCGAATATTTACGGCAGGCGCTCCAAGCAGAACCATCCACGCCCAAAGAGATCGACCGCGCTGTAAAGTTGCTAACTCGCTTGTCGCCCTGCGATGTAATTTCTTGGGCTAAAGACGGTAGCCATTCACGCCTATCCCTCCAGATACAAGCGGCACGGGATGCCGAGGCCTGCTTCCTTCCGGACGCCAAAGGCGATGAGCATCTGCTTAATGCGAACGCCCAACTCTCCATCTCAGGCAAAACAACCTCACTGAATGCCTATTGGCGCGAAATGGGGCTATCCGAGGTATGTTCACAAGGAGGTTCGGACCCCTTCGATATAAGATGTTTTGTGCCAACGGGAAAAACTGTCGACGCAACGCCTATCGTTTCGGTGGTCATGACTGTCCACAATGGGGAACGTTATCTCCTTGCGGCCGCCCTATCCATCCTGGAGCAAAACAATGTTCCGCTCGAGCTAATCATCATTGATGACGCGAGCAATGATGGCACGTGGAGCATAATCAACGCACTGCAACGCCGATTTCCCGGCAGAATCATCTCCGAGCGTCTCCCGATGAACGTCGGAACATACAGGGCAAAAAACCTGGGCTTGACCCTGTGCACGCGGGAGTTCGTTGCGTTCCAAGATGCCGATGATTGGTCTCACCCTGCCCGGCTTGCAACCGCCCTCGAATGGCTGAAGGCAAGCCCACGCCGCATCGCCACGACCTCCAGGTATGTGAGATTGAGCGAGGACGGAAAATTCTATTCACCGGCCCGTTGGCCAATTCGGCAATGGTCACCCAACACCCTCGTTTTTCGTCGCGAACCGGTGCTTCGAGCGATAGGACATTTTGACGAAGTCAAAGTGGGTGCCGACACCAGTTTTTTTGAGGCGCTACGCGCCCATTTCGGCGACCATAGGCTGAATTTTCAGCAAGAGGTAAATCTGGTAGCGATGGGACGCTCCACTTCTCTCATGCACGGCTCAATCACCGGCATTGATGAGTACGGCTATTCCGCAGCACGCATAAATTATCGAGAATACGCGGCAGAGCGTATTCTCCAAAAAATTGTCGGAATTTAAGTGAAGAGTGGCATAGAAAAAGGGAGTATCTTCCGCCGTCCTTGGCCCTACACGCACTCTCCCCATAAAAAACGATCGTGCACATCGTTCTGTACCCGGAATTAGGACTGTAGCGAGCAGGCCGGCGCGACTGGGCAATAGGCTAAAAGTCGCGGAGCCGCTTGCTTGTATCCAGAAATTCTTTCCAACTCATTCGCGAGTTCTTGCATCCATCCATAGCAGCGAACCATGTAAGCTATTCAATAGTCGAATGCTGCCCATCGTGGAAGGCGCAGATTTGAGCATCAGCGATAATTCAGTCATGTCAAACACTGATCGTAAATCCTCGTCCTCCACTATCTCCATCAACTCCCGTACGCGGTCACGTATCAAATGGCGGCTCGCCCATTGTCGCGGCGATACCCGGACCTTTTTCGCTGCCTCCAAATCTGACTTTGTCAACCGAGGAAACGCATCTTCCCTACATAGAGGGTCGGACCATTCCCTTCCCTCGCCATACGGTCCGTCGATCCAGGGAGAACCCGCAAGCACCGGCCCGGCAGTGGAATTCATCATCGGCACGGGCCGAATAGCCCTATAAGCATCACATATCACCTCGCGCCCATACCGGTGTTGCAGCAATTGCGGCCGGACCTTGAACATAATGTCCAGCCCAAGAAAATTACTTATCCTTTGATCGCGCGCCTGGTTCAATCCAACGGCCGCACCGGCCAATGAATAAAGCGGATCAAATTTATAACACACGTCAGACCAGAGGCGGGCGCCGAGGCCTACCCAATATCTGTTTCTGTTGGCTAGATAATAGTAATCGAGCAGAGCGTTTGGCTTTATACCAAAATCACTGCCTCGGGCCAAATGCTTCTTAAACTCGTCATGGAGATATAACGAGAAATCCTTCTTCATCAAAGGAGCAGAACGTTCCGGGTTAACCTTGCGGCCGACCCATGATATTCGTTCAAATTGCTCTGCGGTCGACATTCCTTCCGCAACGAAGCGCACATCAAAAAAAGAACGAAGAATTTCCCCGTACCCTCCGCTGAGCAGAATAGATCCGTCATGAAAATTTCTTTCATGCGGGCCAACACTGATCATTCCCTCCGAATAATCGAGTGGGGCTCGGATACGAAACTCATGGCCACGCGGATTAGAAGAAAAGCCATACCCGGGGTAGTGCGACATTCGCAGCCCTTCTGCTTGAGCCAGTTCTTGAGCGACTGCCACATCCAGGCTATTCGTACCACCGGTGGTGTGCCATGTAAACGCGTCTTTCGCCCCGTGGTGCAAAATTGTAGCCAATACAAGGCGAGAATCAAACCCAGCAGTCAAATGAGCTACTTTTCTATGCGAAGGTGCGCTTATCGCAGCTTGAGTATTCATTAATATGTCGTTGGCGACGAAGTCTGCCCCCTCCAGACCAGCCGGTGTATCGTTGAATACATCCCTCGCCCAATTATAGGGCCGGACCTTACATTCCTCAGAGGAAATAGAAAAGTGGGAAAAATTCGGCAAAACTCGAATTTCGTCATACGGAGTGTGGATTAAACCAGCATTTCCTACAAATGCCATCTCGACTGCATACTTTATAGACAACGTCAGAGACTGTCCGAGATCTCTCAAGCGTGCTACCAAGGCGCCAAGATCCGAAGATGCTGCAGAGATCCCATTTCCTTGATAATAGAATACGAGTGCAGCGCCAAACGGATCAGGGACCAGATACACGGCCCGAGTCAGCGCATCCCACGCATACAAACACAGCGAGCCTCTGATGGAGCGGGCCGCATCCACGACACCCTCGGTCCGCCCCTCCAGTACTTCATTGGCATCATTCGTGTGCCTGACGAACTTGCCTGCCAATACCCCGCATCCTCCTACGGCGAATATCGCGCTCTTTGCGGGGTCAATTTGACAATCCCCATCGACATAAACACGGGGGACCACGCAATGCTCGTCCTTTATTGGCGACAAAGTCCAAACCACCACCGGTGCCGCGCCCTTCCGACTTCGTTTGCCCAATAAAGCCATATTAAAATCCTAAACCAACTCGTTTACCAACGAATTGATCAATTGAAAACAATAAGATTTCCGTTAATCGACAGATCTGGAATGAACGAACGACACGCAAGTGGTAACGACGCCAATTTAATGAAAAAATGGTATGACGCGCGCACTCATCTCGTCGAATGTCAGAGGAGTATGACCAGTCGAGTCTACTGCTGCAGATATGACCTCAACGCGCAAATTATTTTCTGCGTCTAGCGATACGCCACCCTGCAGGTAGCCCACGTGAGCCTCATAGTGATGAGCGTCAGACTCCTTAATAACCAGCAGCCCCTTTGGAATATGATTGGTCTTCTTTATAAGCTCCACGACGTCCAATTGAGGTAGATATTTGTCTTCCACATCGCTAATCGTAGGTACGCCAAAACTAACTTGCGCTAACCTATTCATGTGAGAAGTCCACATGTATTTTGGGAGTGACACTTGGGGATTCTCAGAGAATACGCGACATTTCTCAGCATCAAAGCCCAGTGATGGAGCAAGCGTTCCCGCTTGCAGCGCAAGAAACCCGCCCAACGACGAGCCGCAAAACACAATCCTGCTGTATCCAAACTTCTGCTGCAGTTGCAGAATATGCGCAAGTGTTCTTGGGAGAATCCAATCATCCCTTTTACCCTGACACCAAGCACCAAGCATTTCCTGGTGCAAAAACAATGTCGGATCCGAAACGCAGATCACATCAGCATTCTCAAAATTCTTGGCCCACGACCAACGGTGAAAACTCGGGACGTGCCGCTTCCCTCGCACTAGCGCAGATGGGAAGAATACCAAAAGATTTTTCGCGCCAATTCCATGGAAAAAATAGTCGAATCGCCATCCATTTTCGGAGAAGTTGCAAACCACGCTCGGAGCATTTCGGTCGATAGTGATGTTGCCCAGTGATCCGACAACCCTTGCCTCAGTAAGACTATTCAATTCTCACACCTATCATTGTTAGCAGCCGGCGGGCCGGCAACCCTTTCTGCAACTTCGCATCCGTTATCTCAACGAAGCCGCGGGAATATCTTGGATACATTCAAATTATCAGGAAATATTGGAAGAGACTTTCGAAGCAGTGACTCAACGTCACGTTCCTGTTTTTCCAGAACGCGAAGAATAGACTTATAGCCCCAAGGCGCGCCCTGCTTCAACTCCTGGACTATGTATTTTTCTTTGTCCTTAAACTCGCCAAACAGCGTGGAGTTATCTTCCGGCATCTCATTTTCAAGAAGCCAGCCCGCATGGCGTGCGACACATAGCATCGGAATCTGGCGCGCCAGCGCCTCATTTGCAAAGTAAATATCGACCATCCCCCCCATCTTCCACTTCGCCGGCTCTATGGACTGGAAAATGGATGAATGGAAAGCAACGGTACCCGTCCCAAGATTGTTCACGATCCTGGGCTGACTGAGATCATCCTTGAAATGATAGATGAATCGCCTACGGAAGTACTTCTCCGCCGATTCTTCGTACACCACCCCGTGCAGGCCGACTACAACCTTCTTCTTGTAGGCGACAATATCAGCAATGAGGGCTCGTACATAATCAAAGGGGTAAATCAAATCATCGTCGCAGGTAAAGTAGAAAAATTCACCTTTTTCTTTCAACTTGTTGAAATTAATGAATTTTGCGTTATCTCTATAGTCGATGTCAAAATTTTTTGAATGACTTACAGTAATTTTGATGTTGTCAGCCAAAAAATCCGGAGTTTCTTCGTATTTGTCCAAATATACAAACAGATGATCGACCTGGGGGAGCAAGCGGCTCACGACGCACTTCAATTGATTTATGCGTTTTGGAATGCTGCAAACCGATGCATAAACCCGCTCGGCTGGAGCGGTAATTGCCGCCACCGACTCCGGATAACGGGCAACCGGCCTTAACGGCGCTGCGGGAAAATTGTTCCGATACCAGAATCGCCTCTTCTTGCTGTCGTCAAAGCGGCTCTTGAATTGCTTTACGTATTCTTTGCGCTCCTTCGAACTCGCCTGTTCTACGGATCCATCCGCATTGAAAGTCAGCATGTCGGCAACCAGCGAGCCCGAACGAAGCTCAGCCAGATAAAGCGTCACATCCAGCTGTCCGATACGATTCTTGCCATACAAGTGCTGGAGACGTTGAAACCATTCATCATCTCCCGCTTTGCGAACGGCATCAAAAAAGCCGATCTCGTCAAACGCTTCCCTGCGCACTGCAAGCGTAATCAGCCCATATTTGGACAACGCGCTGCCCACCGGGACCACGTGACCAGTTTCAGGATTAAACCTGCAATATTTTGTACGCGTAGCCACCAGCGCCTTGTCCTTCAACAAGGGGAGCACTTGGACAGACGCGCGCTCCGGATGCGAATAGTCGTCCGAGTCCTGAAACATGATGATAGAGCCGCGCGCAATTGAAATGGCCGCGTTCTTCGCCAAGTAGGTTCCACTATTGCAATCCAGTCTGAGCACACGCAGGGCCTTCGGAACGCGGCTCGCCAGTTGAACCAACAACTCCCAAGTCCCATCACTGCTACGATCGTCGCAAACTACAACTTCGACATTCGGATAAGACTGATTCAGCAGCGACATGACCGCATTCTCAACGGTCTCAACGGCGTTATGCGACGTCATCACGAACGTCACGAGTGGCAACTCGTCAAGCTTGGTGCCTTCCGGGATCTGCTTCATCCCTTTGAACTGGGCCAGCGATTTGAGTGCAAAGTCCGTTGCCAAAGGCGTAGCCGGTGCCGCCTGCAGCTGCACGGCTGCGGGGATCTCAGCCGCGGGAGCATCGCGCATCGCAGGCGGGAACTCCGGCACCGCTATCGATGCGATGGGCATCGCTAGATGTTGCTTACAAAGCTCCACATTGGCCGCAAACAGGTGGGCTCCGTACGATTCCCCCGCTTTCAGATACAACTGAAGCGCCTTTGCGTAATCTTTTCCCTTATAGGCCAATATTGCTTCTTTAGCGAAATTCATAATCAAATACCCATATAAATTCTTAAACCGACCCCGCCTTGCACTTTCAATTTATGCCCAGCCCGATTTTATTTCGGCCTAATACTCATAAAACATGCATCCTTTTCCAGGTTTATCGCTTCAATATCAACCAGGAATCCGGCAGCCTCCGATTCCTCTGCCCATTTTTGCACCACTTCTTTCTCGTCTTCTCTTGAATAATCATCCAGGAGGATATCTATATAAAGGCCAGAAAAACTCTCCAAAATGATCGGTAGAGCCGGATATCTCGCATGAGGCCCGGTCGCAGCTGGGGGACCATCCACTATCACCAATATCCTGGCGTCTGGCTTCGTTACGATGCGACGAGCATCTGCCAATTCACTGCGGCAATTGTAAAAGTCGTACACCGCATTATCCGGTGCCGCGTAAGACTGTAGCGGCGCGTGTACCAATCTCACGCTGTTGTCCAACCCTCTTCGCTTCAGACTGGCCAGCGTCTCTTCGTAGTATTCTTCAGAGTGTTCGAACGCCAGATGTTGCGTAACACCGAGCCCTGCATTTCCATGCAGACGCTCCCTGCTGGAGGCAAGCAGAAGAGTGGACGATCCTGAGCCGAATTCGACGATGACGTCGTACCTATTCCGATCCAGCATATCGAGCATAAATAGCGCGAAGTCAGGACTTATTGGCCAACCGTGGAACGCAGGCAGGTGGGTTCCATGGCGAATGTAATCCTGAATCCCCAGATAGGCTTCAATCTGCTTGGTGGAATTGGAAGTCGCCCCTCTCACCACTCGCTCGATGGCTTTCCGCGTTGATACCAACGCCTTCTCCAACTTATCTTCTCGTGCGACGGCAAGTTTCTCGAGCGCCTGGGAAAGTTCCGTCAACATGTCAGCACTCTTACTTGAACCAAGCCGACTCTTTACGAATTCGTCAATGCCAGCCATCGCAGCCTTAGAGGCATCCACCCTGTCCGAAAGGAGCCTCATCTTCTCCTGTATCGTCTTATCGAGCGCTGGCAACTCCGCGAATAAGCGCTGGAAATCGCCACCCATATTGATTCCCTGTTTTTTTATCTCCTGCAAGATGGAATCAAATTTGGCCTCTTTGTTTAACTCTGCGCGCAAGGAATTGTTAAGCTGACTGTTTTCAAGCCGCGCTCGCTCAAGGTCTTCCTCGATAGTCCGACGATCCGAGTCCGCTTGGTCCAATGCCGTCTGCATATCAGTGACGGAATGCGAGAGGCGATCGATCTTTTGTAAGTATTCGATCTCGCGCTGGTCAGAAACCCCTTGTGCCGCCTCCCCTCTCGCGACCTCTGTCTCATACGCCGAACGCCAATTCCGTACAAAGAAGAGATGCTGTATACCGGGATGCAACTCAGTGCATGCCACGCGGCGGGCAAACCCTATCGGTGCGAGCAAAGCTTCGATGGCGTCACCGGAGCATGTCCATGCAGTGCGTTCCATCTCGAAATTGGTGGCGCGCACTTCAATAACATCGAATTGGCCTGCGCGATCGCCAAGGCCACGGAGTATATCTACGCCAGGCAGACAGTCCACGGTTAGCCAGTTGAAGCACACGCCGGATAACTCTTCCTCCGCCAACACGTCTTCGAGCGTCCTGCCGCATACGTGGCGACTATCCTGCTGGTGAAGATTTGGCCACAGAGCTGTCAGCTCCGCAGGATCCACCAGGCCGCTTTCGCGAGAACTGGAGGCCTCAAATAGAATATGTTGATCCGAGTTCGGCCCAACCAACATGTGCCGCGCGTGCCAATTCGGATTACGAGAAATTGCACGCGTTAACTGCAAGAACGTGCGGCCGACGGCCTCGATCGCCACCAGATGCGGAACGTCACGCGTCTCGTCGAATGCCGAGCCCGCACCTGCGCCGACGTACAGCCATCCCGTTACCGGGAAAAACGTACGCAGTTGGCTGCGGACAGTATTAACCGCGAGCTGTTCCCTCAAAACCATCCCCTTTTTTTGTAATACCGTATGTCCGAGATCATCCGCGAGTGCTAGTACTTGGCACCACGGTCCCGTTCAAATTCTTTTATTGCGCGCTTCAATGCGAACGGTAGCTTTATCCAACCGGTGGCGGAACCGGAATTTTCCAGATACGCAACGCCCAGTCTGTAGGAGAGATGTTGAGTCACCCGCGCCGCCTCATGTGCGTCGCTATAACTGGAAATCGGCGGCAAGAGGATTTCCTTGTTCAGATCCTGCTCGGCGCGGTAATCCAATTTAACTTGGCGAAGTGCGCCCAACATGCCCAGTTGTCCGCGCAGGGATTTTGATTGCTGGATCATCTTCGCACCAAGCCGGTATGCCAACTCTCGCTTGATTCGATCAGCAGCGCCGCGGAGAACCGGTTGTTTTGTTTGCTCTTCCTTCAGCTTTTTGATTGTTGCAAAATTTCTTTCCACCTCTTCTTGAACCGCATGCAGCTGTTCAAGCAAAAGCGTGTTGCTGTGCTCCAATCGAACATTATTTTGCTGCAGCAGTCCGCTGCTGTGCTGAAGTTTTTCGGCGGTACGCTTCCACTCTGCCTCGACAGTCGCTTTCTCCACCGTCAATGCGTCAATCGTAGATTGCAGTTGCACCCTTCCCAAGGACAGCTGTTCATTGACGGTACGCAGCGCGCTTTCGGAGACTTCGAGGTGCTCGATCCTTTCCGCGAGGCTTTTTATCTTCTCCTGCTCCTCCGCCTGCGCTGCCTCAGCTGCATTCGTCAGGTACTGGATGCGGGTACTGAGTGCTTCCGCTCGTGCCGCTTGTTCGAACTGGGCTGTCTTTAGCATATCGGCCAGCCGGCCGGCACGACTTTTCACTCCGCGAAACTGCACCAATGCCGCCTTTATATCAACCGCCATCTCGGAATCGTGGTTGGCCGGCAAATTGGCGCAGGCTTGCATTTCCTCATACAGTTGACATACGTCCGGATACTCATTCAGCAGCTGCTGAACGAGATAGTTCTCCAATGCGTCATTGCCCGCGCCATATTCCGCAACGCTGGGGATTGACGATCCCGCGACGTGAGCGATAACGCTCTCCGCATGTTCCTCGGCATCTGCCAACTCCGCCCTCGGCTCCAGCAGATCGACCCGGTGTCCAGATTGCTCGCGCTCATCGAAACCCTCCGGAACATACTTGGCCGGCGGCTCATTCAAAGGAGCATCCAAGCGTGTACGCAACTGCTGCACGTATGTATGGACAGATGACAATGCCTCATCGGCATGCACCAGCACACTGCGATCGCGATTGAAATTGTGGAACCTTAGAATGGTTGAATTTACCGCGCACCAGTTCGCCAACAGCTTTTCAACCGTGGTGGCATCCACATCTCCGGATTCGAGCAGTTCCTTTTTTATGGCGGCACTCGGATCCGAATAGACAAGCACGAACTTCATCGTCGGATCTACATCTTTCCAGTAGTCGAGAAGACGTGCCGCGTTGGGGTCTGACCACCCCCAGAAGCTCTGATCTATGTTCCCCAGGATCAAATCCAGAACTAAGCCGTTCCAGATGGGACCGGGCGCAATCGGAGACAATACGCTGAGCGTCGAATCGTGACTATTCTTCGACACATTCCCTTTGAGTATCGAATCATTAATCTGCTGAGGACTCATGCCTTCTTGACGGCTGGGCAAAGGCGCGGCCATGCCACACTGGTTCAACAGGTTCTCAATATCCTCGCAAGGAGTCGAGGGATGGCCAACAATAAGGAGCTTGTTCATAAAGATTTGATCCCGGCAATTCTCGTGTGGTCGTCGAGCAAATGAACGACCAAAAATATCGCGTGAAAAGGCAGCTCATCCTAAAGCGCGGTGTACGCAGCTATGCCCTCTTCCACATTGTCAAACTGTTCGACTTTTCCGTTATTCAACAGCAGAACGATGTCACATAGCGAACGGACCTGCGTCATGCCGTGCGTGACCAGGAGAAGGTTGGCTCTATGCGTCCTTTTGCTGAACTCGATAGTCGCCTTCTTCTTGAAACTTGCATCACCTACCGACATGGCCTCATCAACCAGATAATAATCAAAATCAAATGCCATGCTTAACCCGAACGCCAACCGCCCTCGCATGCCCGACGAATACGTATTCACCGGTTGGTCAAAGTACTCGCCGAGCTCGGCAAAGTCCTCTACATACTTCACCACCTCTGCCATGCGTTCTCGTTCAGCGCCATACACACGCGCCACAAACTTGACATTCTGACGACCTGTCATCGAGCCCTGAAACCCGCCGCTCAAACCGACCGGCCACGAAATTGTATTTGTCGTTATTATTTTTCCCGAATCAGGCGAGTCTTGCCCCCCCAAAAGTCGCATAAGCGTGGACTTGCCGGCACCATTCCTCCCAATGATCGCAACATTCTTGTCGGGCGGAATAACGAAGGACAAATCCCGAAAAACGTATTTCCTCCCCCGGGGGGTTCGGTACGATTTGCTGACGGAGCGTAATTCGATCATATTGCTTGCAACTGTTCTCGCCGGAATCTGTAGAGGGTGATTCCGACAAATAGCGTTACCAAAGCCGCTGAGGCGGCATAAGTAATACTGACGCCATTGATTTTTGGATAATGCAGGAAAGTCGCCTCTCTCACCCCATCGACCAAGTGCAAGAGCGGGTTCCACCATAACCATTCACGAAACTTGGCCGGGATCACCCAAAGCGGCACGATGACGCAAGACATGAAGTAGAGAGGCATGAAAAGTATTTTTATGAAGCTCTTCAGTTCTGGCAACGCCTCACCAATCACGCAGAAGATCAATGCCAACCCGGTGGAGAACATGATTCCCGTCAGGAACACAGCAATCCACTTCAAAGGATAGTGGATTGCTACGTCGTAACCAAGCCAGAATCCCAAGACAAAATTAATCGCGATATAAACGCAGGCCATCAGGGCGCATTCGACGATCACCCTGGCGATTATCGTGTCAAACGGTTTTATCTGACGATATGCAAACAACGCTTTATTTGCCGCGACGGCTTCCATCCCCTTTAGGGCTATATTCTTAAAGAGAATGAACGGAATTATGCCCGTGACCAGAAACATCGGCAGCGGGGGGCCGTAGTGTGTTTCACCCCTTACCAGGGTAAATATTGTCAACAGCACAATAATATGCGCGAGCGGCTCAAACACGAACCAAAACGCACCCAACCGGTTTGCTCCGAACTTTCCCCGCACCTCTCTGATTACCAGAGCGAACAGGACCGATCGTAGAATTTTGAAGGGCCTTCTCTTCTGCATGAAATTCGCGCTTGCTGGAGCTTAACTAAAAAGACTCAATCGTTCGGCCCAACACCAGAACCTGAACGATCGGGGAAATGATCTTCTGCCACTCATAGACTGCGGCGTTCGTTACGTAGATCGCATCCTCGGGTTGTATGAGAAATTGTCGGGCCAAAAACATTGCCGCGGGTTCCTTCAAGTTCAACCGAAACACTTCCGCCTTGGGCGATATCTCTCCCGTTTCCGGATTTTTTTCGTCGATCAATCTGAAAACGAATACGCCCGCCGCATCCGCCTTTACCTCGCTCAGGCCCTTTACCGATCCAAGCACTTCCAAGAGGCTGGGATTGTTGGACGGAAGGTCATGGAGGCCCGGATCTCCGACAGCGCCCATGGCGACAAATCGCTTGCGTGCGCGTTCCAGCACGACCTCGGCGCCCGGCGGTACCACTTGGTTCTTGCCTGACAGCAGATCCTGATAATTGAATTCATATGACTTCTTCCCCGTGCGAACGACCACACGGATGAGATGTGGTTCAAGCAACGGTCCGCCTGCACGGTTAATGGCGTCCAAGAGGGTCAGGGGACCTTCCAGGGCCGAAAAACGACCGGGCGCCTTCACCGCCCCTGCAACGAGTACGGAACCCGAGAGATCGCCAGTGAGGCCGACTTGCACTTGAGCATCCGTCGTCACCCCTTTCAGCTTCTTGCGGATCAGCGTCTCAACCTCGAGCGGGCTCTTTCCGGCAACGGTCTGCCGGCCGATGTATGGCAGCGAGATCGTTCCCTGACTGTCGACTCTCACGTTGTCGAACACAGTTCCACCGGTAGCAAGCGGAGCAAACACAGCCCCTTCCACGACACTCTCGGCGATCATCACCCTGAGCACGTCTCCGGGCACCAATCTCACCTCCGGCACCTTCGGCAATGCGACAGAGACCTCCAGGTCGGTCTCACGAGGCCTCATGTATGGCGCGATAGTCTCTGCCGTCAGATCTACCAACGTGTAGTTTTGCGCCTCGTCGCTGTTCATCACGGCATAACGCGAGGGCCCCGCGGAGGAAAGCAGACTACCGCATCCTGCAAGAACGAGTGGCAGACATAGCGCGGCAACGCGGAGAGTAAAACGAGTTTTTCTGGTTTTCATAAGATCGATGTTAAATATCAATCACGGTGATCTTCGATCGTGGCGATCACAAAACGCGCAATTCCGTAGAACAAAAGCAACGCAATAAGTAGCGTTACCAAGTTATATATGCGTTCGGGGTAGATTGCCTTGTCCGGCATATTGGGCGACACGATCGTTACCAAGCTCCGTAGCTTTTTGCTGGCCTCGATGCGCGCGGATTCGACGGAGCTCACCGCGAACTTGTATGTCTCTTCCGCAATCGCGGCATCAATGGAGAGATTGCGATACAACGAGGCCACGACGTTCAGCTTGTCGCCGCCTTTCTGTGACAGCAGGCGCCGGCTTTCTGCTGCGAGTTGCTGCTCCATGGCGCTGATACGATTGCGCTGCTGACGAACTTGCGGCGTACTCGAGTCGAGCGTCGCGAGCATCCCCTTGAGGGTAGTTCGCTCTTTAGTAAGATTTGCCTCCAGTTCTGCAATCACGTCCGCGCGCGCTTTTGCCGCTGCCTCGGCATCCAACAGGTTATTGCTGCTTTGAAATGCGAGCATTGCCTCTCGGCGCTCTTCATAGTTTTGGCGAGCTTTTGCCAATTCCCCCTGCGCAAACGCCATCTGATCACGGGCCATACGGTGCGACAGCTCATTCACGAATCGCTCGCTCTCACTCAGCATTACCCGCAACGTCTGCTCGGCAAAGTCAGGATCGAAAGACTGAACTTCAACGCTCAGCAAGCCCGTTTGCTCATCAAAATGCGCGACAACCATACGCTGATAGAATTTCAGCAACTCTTCACGCGCTGCATCCGCAAACAGCCAGTACAAGGGATCGCGCCAGCGTTCAGAATAGTGCTCCGACCAATTGAGTTTTTCTTGGAGCACGTTCAGCATATCCTGCGACGTGAGGAATTCACGTAGATATAGCGTTTCTTCCCGAGACGTCGGATTCAATCCACTGAGCATTACAGCCAGCCCGGGAATTTGTGGGGTTTCGTTATTACCCACTTGGCGCACGGCAACTTGCGCCACGCTGACATAACGATCCAGAGCGAAGAAACTGTAATAGACAAGGGCCAGCAACATCGGTATAGCCACCAGGCACACCGCAAGGCGTTTCGACTTAATCTTTTCGAAGTTGATCATCTAATAATGTTGAAAGCCTACAAAATCATGCAATGAATGCATCAATATTGCAGCTTCTCCCTCTTTTTCCATGTAATTACGGTATGGCGCGACGATTGTACGGTACTGTCTTGGTAAATCGTTACGAACACGACGACCAACGCCTTAGAAGTTATTAATTTTATTTCTTTATGTGTATGAATGTATCTTTCTGGGCTAATCGAAATTGACTGCAAAGGGGAACGTGCCCTGTTTGCGTAGCAAGTTCGTAGTTGATAGATACGTGTACACAAGATCGGCAACACTGCAATCTTGAGGCGGCACCCCGCCCGCGAATCGGCTAGCTGTGCCCCATATGACGTAATCTGTCGTCCCTTCCGGTGCGCCAATCGTTTTGTAGACTGACGGCATGATCGGTACGTGGTCCCCGAACAGGCAAAGTAGCGCTGGCGCGCGGCGTTCCAAAACTCTGGTCCGGAGGTACCCCAGCATTTCATCCGCGTTGCGCAAGTGTCGGGCATAGGCAACCAAGTCCCGACACGCTACAGGCAATGGGCCCTCAAGGACGTCCGCCACATTGGTCGGATCGACGTGCTCCCAATGCAAGGGGCCGTGGTTCTCCATGGTGATCACGTGGACATACAACGGCCTGTCGGATCGCTCCTGGAGCATTCGTACGACGTACTCCCCCAGCGCCCTGTCCCCGACATACGGTCCGTCCCTTTGGGCGTCTTGAAACGCTTCGATACCGATGAACTCGTCGAATCCAAGCAGTGGCAACACCTTGTCTCGCCGGTAAAAACTACGGTGGTACGGATGTACACACACCGTGCGATAGCCAAGCGATTTCAAATATGACGCGACGGTTGGCATCCCCTGCCCCGCCAGCTTGCGATACGGGTTGTATTGATGGATGCCCAGCGCCTCCGGGCCCATCCCGCTAAGAAACGCGAATTCTGTGCGCACCGTGTTCGCGCCCCATGCCGCCACTTTCAACTGGCCGTGCGCGACGGCTTCCGATTTGAGCAAGTCGAAATTGGCCAGGATGTCCTGGCGCAGCAGGTCCGGGTATGCGCGTCGCGCGTCGAAGAAGGACTCGCTCTGTATAACGATGAGGTCGGGCAGAGGGTCCGGCAGGACCTTCGGAGCTTGGACATTGGCAAACGGGGCTTGGGCGCGCAGCTCGGAGCTGGATTGACGCTCGCTACGGCCATATGCCCAGAGCGCAGCCATCAATCCGAGCCGCTGCAGATCGTCCGATGCGTGGAATGCAACAAGAATTCGTCTACCTGCGGTGATGGCCAGCACCAGGCCGCTAGCCGCCAACGCGAAGGTATGGGCAAAGAACGGCACAACGGGGGCCGTGGGGTCGAACATGTGCTCCTGCGGCAATTCTGCAAACGACACCAGCCAGATTCCCGCCCCGGCAGTGACCGAATCTTCCAATGCCAGCCCTGCCCACAATGCAGCGCCGTACCCGCCCCCCGCGGCCAATGCCCGCATCAAACCGAAGAACGGCAAATACAGCCGAGGGTGCTTGATGGCGTCGGTGAAATATTCAAAATCTGGATAAACAAAGGGTTCGCGCAAAGCGTGGTACTTGGCGTTGCTGACCAGCACAATCAACAGTTGGATCGCCAGCACGTTGGCTACGCCAAAGTACGGCCGCCGGAAAAGAGCAAGTTCCAGCGCGAACGCCAACGTCCACACACCCACGTGCACGCCCAGAGCGGCGGCGGGTCGGCGCCATGGCGCCACGGGCCGGGGCGTCAGCAGGATTTCGATTGCCCACGACAGCACCAATCCGATCAGGTAAGGCGGAAGCAGCGGGATCCAGAACGCGTCAATCACCGTAGCCCAGCCTTTTCAGTATCCAACCGGATACCGCGGGGTGGATGACCGACAGCAGGAAGCAACCCAGGTTCAACGGGAACGGGAAGCTGATACGCGCACGGTTGGCCTGCAGGCCGCGCCGGATGACGCGGGCGGCCTTGTCGGCCTTCCACAGAAATGGCTTGGGGCCGGGCATGTCGAAGCACATCTGGGATTCGACGTAGCCGGGCATGATGACGTTAAAGCGTATGCCCTCGTCGCTCAGGGCATCGCGCATGGCTTCGCCGTATACCTTTACGGCGGCTTTGCTGGCGCTGTAGCTGGGCGTTTCAGGCAAGCCGCGCCAGGCGGCCAAAGAACTGATCAGGGCAACCTGGCCATGGCCGCGCTTGCGCATCGCGGGCAGCACGCCGTGCACGGTGGCGAACACTGCTTTGACGTTGACATCGAGCAGGCGATGCACGTCGTGCCAGTCTTCGCCTTGCTGTTGTGGCCCGGTATTGATATTGACGCCCGCATTGGCGATAACGAGCTCCGGCATTTCGGTCTCGCAAACCGCTGCCAGCCAGGCCATCAACGCGTCATGGTCGCGCACGTCCAGGACCTGGGTGAGGACGCGCGCGCCGAGAACCTCGCAGGCGTCTCGCAACTGGCTCAATCTCTCAGCGTTGCGTCCCTGCAGGATGAGTACCTTGGCCCCGGACGCCGCGTACTCCAAGGCCAAGGCGCCGCCGATGCCGCCTGTCGCGCCAGTGATCAGCACACAACGCGGAAAACCGGATTCACGGGCTTCACTGCGATTCATGGCCTGCCTTGTCAGAGGGGACGCGACGCCATGGATTACGACGCAGGCCCAGGGCCTCGCCTATATCCCGGGCGCGCCAATAGAGCGGAACGGTCCGTCCCTTCACGCCCGGCAAACCTTGAATGTCCCAACCGGTCCATGGCAGGAAAGGATTGCGGCGGCCGTACCCCCAGATTTCGATCCGGGTGGAGGCCTGGCGACTTTCGCCGCGCGCATGGAAGCCCGACGTGTCCGCGACGACTAAGGTGTTTTTCTTGACAGCGAAGGCTTGCGGCTCGGGGTAGCCCATGCGGCGCAGCGCCGCCCGCGACACACGTAGCGAGCCGCGGGCGCTCAGCCGGTCGAGCCTGCGGGCGTCGATGGATTGGCGGCGCAGCCACGCGAGTCGACGGCGGTTGACGCGGTGTGATCCGGGCACATAGGTAAAGGGGCCGTCCTCCACGCCTACGTCGCTCAGGAAAAGCCAGGCTTTTACCGTGGGATGGAAAGTGTCGGAATGCAGCTGGAGCTGTGGGTCTGCCCTTCCCTGGCCCGCGCGGGCCTGGATGGTCTGCAGGTAATTCATGGGGTGGCAGCGGAACGACCCAACGTAGCTGAGCAGCCCCAGCCATTGTTTGCCTTGCAGCAGCTGGCGCGTCGCGGGCATGCGCTTGAGCGTGCCCGCGTCCAGCGACATGCGACGGGTGATCGCGTCGCCCTGCTCCATCGCTCGCACCTGACCATTGCACTGCGTCAACTCCCGTTCCACTAAGGCAAAAGTGGCCGGAGGCAGGAAGTCGGACTTCAGAATGAAACCGTTGCGGTCGAAATCCTGACGGTCCTGATCATTGAGCAGGTGCGCCAAGCGTTTGCGCCTGCGGTCGGCCATGCATTGCGCCAGCCGCACGCGGCCGATATGCAGGCCAGCGCGGTTCAGCCGGCGGCTACCTAGAATGGGATTGTCTTTGAAGGATTTGGCTTCGGTCGCCAGCGCCAGCAGCCACACTGGCGCGCACAGCCAGCGCAACCAGTGCGCGGCGGATGAGAAGATGGCAGAAAGTGGCGTCTGAGGCGTTTTCTTGGGCACGTCGCATAGACACGGCCGCCTTTCGGCGGCCATTGTCAGTGTTCAAAAATCCGACCGTTTCCTATTGACACGGAAAACGGTCGGCTATTGTAAGCGAAGTGCAATCTCTTGTTATTTCGGCGGACCCTCCATCATCTGGACGGTCTGTCTGTACCCACCTGCCCGCTGTCAAGCGCTGGCGGGGGCTGTCTCCATACATAGACAGCGCTGCCGCGGAGGCAGATTCCGACGCGGCAGCCGTGGGCGACCATAACCATGACCCAAGAAAAAGGCCGTTTCCCCTTTGCCGGGGAAACGGCCAGACTTCTTGAATGAAGTGCGAAACGGACTAATGTTATTGCAGCAAGCTACGCAGCATCCAGGCGTTCTTCTCGTGCACGTCCAGACGCTGCGTCAGCAGGTCAGCGGTGGGCTGGTCGTTGGCGGCATCGGCCTTTTCGAATGCGGCGCGCGCGGTCTTGGCGACGGATTCATTGGCCGTCACCAGCAGGCGGACCATCTCCAGGGCTTCGGGGACCGAATCAGGCTCGGAAATCGAGGACAGCTTGCCGAATTCGCGGTAGGTGCCCGGCGCGTAGTGACCCAGCGCGCGGATACGTTCGGCGATGCTGTCCAGGGCATTCCACTCTTCCGTGTACTGCGTCATGAACATCAGGTGCAGCGTGTTGAACATGGGCCCCGTGACGTTCCAGTGGAAGTTGTGCGTCATCAGGTACAGCGTATACGAGTCTGCAAGCAGCTTGGACAGTTCGCCGGCGACGGCGGCGCGGTCCTTGTCCGAGATACCGATGTTGATGCGCGGAACGCTGGAGGTCTTCTTGGGGGACTTGGCCATTGCTAGCTCCTAGGGATGAATGTGCGAAACAAGAATAACACTGCAAATACGGCGAAATGCCGCAATATCCGCGGCGCCGCTCAATAAGTCCCGCGACCTTTTGACGCGGCGCAAACCACGCGTTCCAGGACGCCGGACGTCTTGCACGGAAATCAATCCTAATCCTGTACTGCCGCAACCTCCTCGGTCAGCATCTTCACGCCGGGCAGCTCGCAGGCGTACACCGCCTGCGCCAGCGCCTCGATGGCGGCCAGCCGCGGGAAGCTGCGGCGCCAGGCCAGGACCACGCGGCGCTCGGGCACATGGCCATCAAACGGCAGATAGCGCAGCAAGCTGTTGGACGGCGGCTGCTCCGGCACAGCGGTCACGGGCAGCACGGTCACCCCGATGCCTGCGGCGACCATGTGGCGGATGGTTTCCAGCGAGGAGCCTTCGAAGGTGCGCTGGATCCCGTCGCTGGCCGCCGAAAAACGCGACAGTTCGGGACAGACCTCCAATACCTGGTCACGAAAGCAATGGCCGCTGCCCAGCAGCAACATGGTCTGCTGTTTCAGGTCCTGCGCATCGATGGCTTCGCGCCGGGCCAGTTCGTGGTCATTCGGCACGGCCACGACGAATGGTTCGTCGTACAGCGGTTGCATGACCAGGCCCGCCTCGGGCAGCGGCAAAGCCATGATGGCGCAATCGATCTCGCCCTGGCGCAGCAATTCAACCAGCCGGACGGTGAAGTTTTCCTGCAGCAGCAATGGCATCTGCGGCGTGCGGCTGATTTGCACGGGCACCAGGCGCGGCAGCAGATACGGACCTATGGTGTGGATGACCCCGACGCGCAAGGGCCCGGCCAGCGGATCATGCCCCTGGCGCGCGATCTCCTTGATGCTGGCGCTTTCCTCCAGCACTTTCTGCGCCTGGGCGACGATGCGCTGGCCGATGGGGGTGACGCCGACCTCGGCGCCGCCGCGCTCGAACAGCGTGACGCCCAGCTCGTCCTCCAGCTTGCGTATCGCCACCGACAGCGTGGGCTGACTGACGAAACAGGCCTCGGCCGCCCGGCCAAAATGCCGTTCGCGCGCAACGGCGACGATGTACTTGAGTTCGGTGAGAGTCATGGTGGACTACGCCCCCGGGGGTTATGCCCCAGCCGCTAGGCTGGCGCTTGCTAGATTAAGGTTGGCGGCGGACGGCATGGTCAGGTGCGCAGGAAATCCTCGCGCCCGCGCATCCAGCGCGCCAGGTGCGCTTCGACCGCGGCCGGATGCTCCGCGCGCAGCCATACGGCGGCGTCACGCGCGTCTTCGGCAATGGCCGCGTCCGTTTCCAGATCGGCGAAGCGCAACAGCGCCATGCCGGACTGGCGCGTGCCCAGGAACTCACCCGGGCCGCGTTGCTCCAGATCGCGGCGGGCGATTTCAAAGCCGTCCGACGTTTCGAACATGGCGCGCAGCCGTTCGCGCGCCACTTGCGACAGCGGCGTCTGATAAAGCAGCACGCATACAGATTCGGCGGTGCCCCGCCCTACCCGGCCGCGCAATTGGTGCAATTGGGCCAGGCCAAAACGCTCGGCGTGCTCGATCACCATGAGCGAGGCGTTCGGCACGTCCACGCCGACCTCGATGACGGTGGTGGCGACCAGCAGGTCTATTTCGCCCTCGCGAAAGGCTTCCATCACAGCGGCTTTCTCGGCCTGCGGCAGTCGGCCGTGCACCAGGCCGATGCGCAAGTCTGGCAGATCTACCCGCATGCCTTCGTAGGTATCGACGGCGGTCTGGAGCTCGAGGGCCTCGCTTTCCTCGACCAAAGGGCATACCCAATAGGCCTGCTGGCCGCCGCGCGCAGCCTGGGCAATGTGGGCGATGACCTCTTCGCGCCGCACGTCGGACACCAGCTTGGTGACGACCGGGCTGCGTCCGGGCGGCAGTTCGTCGATGACGGAAACGTCCAGGTCGGCAAAGAAAGTCATGGCGAGCGTGCGCGGTATCGGCGTCGCGCTCATGTTGAGTTGATGCGGCACGATGCGCCCGCGCACGGTCTCACCTTTGCGCGTCAGCGCCAGGCGCTGCCCGACGCCGAATCGGTGCTGCTCATCCACGATGGACAGGCCCAGGCGGTGGAACTCGACATGATCCTGAATCAGGGCCTGGGTGCCCACGACCAATTGCACGCTGCCATCTGCCGCTGCCGCGACCGCTGCGCGCCGCGCCTTGGCCGACAGGCTACCGCTCAGCCAGGCCACGTTCACGCCCAGCGGTTGCAGCCACGACACCAGTTTGCGGAAGTGCTGCTCGGCCAGGATTTCCGTCGGGGCCATCAGCGCAACCTGGGCGCCGCTGGCGATGGCCTGGGCCGCGGCAATCGCGGCCACGACCGTCTTGCCGCTGCCCACGTCGCCCTGCAACAGGCGGTGCATGGGGTATGGCTTGCCCAGGTCCGCAGAGATTTCCGCGACCACGCGCTCTTGCGCGGCGGTCAGTTTGAACGGCAGCGTCTCGTACAGCCTGGCGACCAGGCCGTCGGGTTCGCTGCGCGCCGGCAGCGATTCGGCCTCCTTGACGCGGCGGGCGGCACGGGCTGCGGCCAGCGATAGCTGCTGCGCCAGCAGTTCGTCGAACTTGATACGGCGCCAAGCGGGATGCACACGGTCCAGCAAGGCCTGCTCGGACTCCCCTTGCGCGGGGGTATGCAGGGCGCGGATCGCCGGTTCGAACGGCGGCAGGTCGTAGCGCGCGCGCGCTTCGTCGGGCAGCGTGTCGGACAGGTCTGCGCGGTCCAGCGCCTGCGCGATAGCGCGGCGCAAGGTTATCTGAGGCAGCCCTTCGGTACTGGGATAGACGGGCGTCAGCGCCGTGGGCAGCGGCGCGTCGGCATTGGTCATGCGCGGATGAACCATCTCGCGCCCGAACAGGCCGCCGCGGACCTCGCCGCGCGCGCGCAAGCGCTTGCCCACGCTGACCTGTTTTTGCTGGCTTGGATAGAAATTCAGCCAGCGCAATTGCAGTTCGCCGCTGTCGTCCGCCAAGGTGGCGGTCAGCTGACGCCGGGGCCGATAAAGCACCTCGGATTTGATGATCTCGCCTTCCACCTGTCCGGCAAAGCCGGGGCGCAGCGCGCTGATCGGAACGATGCGGGTTTCATCTTCGTAGCGCAGCGGCAGGTGCAGCACGAAGTCCTCGGGCAGCACAAGCCCGAGGTTACGGAGCTTGCGCTCCGTATCCGTCATTGCCTTGCCGGCGCCTTTGTTGTCGGCGCCGGTTCGCTTGGAAGCCGCGGCTGCGGCCGGCATGGAGAAACGAACCCCTGGATTGAAAAGTCCGGGCGGGCCTTACAGGACCAGAATGGCTTCGACCTCGAACTGCGCGCCCTTGGGCAGGCTGGCCACGCCGATGGTCGAGCGTGCCGGGAACGGCTGCGGAATGATCTCGGCCATGATGGCATTGGCGGCCGTGAACTTGCCCAGGTCGGTCAGGAACAGCGTGAGCTTGACCACGTTGTCCAGCGTGCCGCCGGCAGCCTTGATGACTTCCTGCATATTCGCGAATGCCTGGCGCACCTGGGCATCGAAGTTCTCGGAAACCAGATCGCCGGTGCCCGGCTCCAGGCCGATCTGGCCCGAAAGGTAGACAGTCTTGGTGCCGCTTACGGCAACCGCTTGCGAGTAAGGGCCTACCGCGGCGGGCGCGGTGTCGGTATGAATGATTTGCTTGCTCATGGGCGGAATCCTTGGGTGGACGGATAGAAGCTACAACTATCGAAGTTTATCCAGCAATAGACTTTTGCGAAAGTAGCTGAACGCCGTAGGACGGACCATCTATATCCCCCCGGTGTTCCCGCAGTAGGTCATACAGCGCCTGCGCCGCCACTGACAGCGTGCGCCCCTTGCGCCGCACCAGATAGAGCGGCCGGGTCAAGGCCTTGCCGGCCAAGGGCACGATGCGCAGGTCGGCGCCGCCAAAATGGAACAGCGTCATCGCGGGCACCACGGCGATGCCCAGCCCGGCCCGCACCAGTCCGGTGGCGGTGGCCAGGTGCTCCACCTCGAAGACCGGGGCCGGCGCGTCGGCGCCGAGGGCGGCATCCAGGTGCTTGCGCACGCTGCTGCCGCGCGCGAGCTGGATCATGGGATAACGCAGGATGTCGCGCAGCCGGGCCTCGTCGGCTTCCGCAAGCGGATGGTCGGCGCGGCAAACGAGGAAGTACCGGTCCGCATGCAGGAATTCGCTGTCGAGTTCGTTCATGTCCGGCCGCCGCGATGCCACGGCAAAATCCACTTGCCCCGCCTGCACCAAGTCCAGGCAGGGGTCCAGCAAGGCATCGCGCAGGTCCACCGAGATTCCGGGATAGGTCTCGCGAAAGCGCGCCAATAGCCCGGGAAGCCAACCCGCGGCAAGCGAAGGCAAGGCCGCCAGCGCCACCCGCCCGCGCCGTCTTGCGGCGTGATCGCGCAGGTCTTCCATGACCAGGTCCATGTCGGCCAGCAGCCGGCGGGCGGTAGCGTCCAGCACCTGGCCTTCGATCGTCAGCTCCACGTGGCGCGTGTTGCGGTCAAACAGGCGCGCGCCCGCGCTTTCCTCCAGCTGGCGAATCAGGGCGCTGAAGGCCGGCTGGGTCAGGTGGCAACGTTGAGCCGCCCGGGTGAAGTGCTTTTCATCCGCCAAGGCGACAAAAGCGCGCAATTGCCGAGCCGACAGATTCATGGCTTTTCTCTATGAATTGATCCGATCTTTCTATTTTACTGATCATCGATCCATGCCTATAGTGGATTCATACACATGGATCTCGCACCAAACCCGTATGCCCCAATCCCCTCTTTATATCGGCTGCGCCTCCGGATTCTCGGGCGATCGCAGCGATGGCGCCGCCGCGGTGGTGCGCACGCTTGTCGCCCGAGGCGGCGGCGTGCTGATCTACGAAACCTTGGCCGAGCGCACGCTGGCCCTCGCGCAGTTGGCGCGTAACGAAAACCCGGAGCGCGGCTACGAACCCTTGCTGGACGAGCTGGTCGGTCCGGTACTGGGCGACTGCCTGCGCCATGGCATCAGCATCGTCGGCAACTTTGGCGCCGCCAACCCGGCAGCCGCGGCCAGGCGCATTGCCGCGCTTGCCCGGCAACAGGGATTGCCCGTGCCCCGCATTGCGGTGGTCCATGGCGACGCGCTCACCAGCGATGCACAGCGCAAACTGCTGCGCGAGCGCCTGGGCGCCGCGCTGGACGGGCTGGACGTGGTGAGCGCCACAGCCTACCTGGGCGCCGCCGAGATCGCGCAAGCGCTGACGGCCGGCGCACAGGTCGTGGTGGCCGGCCGAGTATCGGATCCTTCCCTCACACTGGGCCCGGCCTTGGCCCATTTCGGCTGGAGCCTGGACGATTGGCCGCGCCTGGGGCGCGCCACCATGGCCGGACATATGCTGGAGTGCGGCCTGCAGGTGACCGGAGGCTACTTCTGCGTGCCCGGCCTGAAGGACGTGCCCGACGTGCATAGCGCGGGCTTTCCCATTGCCGAGATCCAGGCGGACGGCGAATTCGTCATCGGCAAAGCGGACGGCACCGGCGGCATGGTCGACGCGCGTACGGTCAAGGAGCAGTTACTGTATGAGGTGCATGATCCCTCGCGCTACCTGACACCCGACGTCGTCGCCGACCTGAGCCGAGCCACCGTGGCGGAGCTGGGCGGCAACCGCGTGGCGGTGCGCGGCATCACCGGCCATTCGCGCCCGGACGAGCTCAAAGTCAACGTGTGCTACCGCGGCGGCTGGCTCGCCGAGGCCGAGATCTCCTATGCCGGCGTTCAGGCCGAGGCACGGGCGCGCCTGGCCGCGGATATCGTGCGCAAGCGCGTGGATCCGGCGCTGCGCCTGCGCGCCGACCTGATTGGCGCCGTCAGCATACTGGGCGACGACGCGGGCGAACTGCTGTCCGGCCTGCCCGACGGCCATGCGCGCGACGTCCGCCTGCGCATTGCAACCGAGCACCTGGACCGCAAGCTGGCCGAGAGCCTGCTGCGCGAAGTGACCGCGCTTTATACCTGCGGCCCGGCCGGCGGCGGCGGCGTGCGCACCGCCCTGCGTCCCCGCCTGAACATGATGTCCTGCACGTTGCCACGCGACGCCGTGCCTAGCGGCTGGACCTTCCTGGAGGAAACCGCGCAATGAATCCGCCGCTGATCGCGGTCCCTTTGTACCGCCTGGCTCACAGCCGCTCCGGCGACAAGGGCGACATTTCCAATCTGAGCCTCATTGCCTGGGACCCGGAATGCTACGAAGTGCTGACGGCTCAGGTCACCGAAGCCCGCGTTGCCGCCTGGTTCGCGTACCGCCATCCCCGCCGCGTCACCCGCTACGCACTGCCGACGCTGCACGCCATGAACTTCGTGCTCGAAGGCGTGCTGGATGGCGGCGTCAACGATGCCCTCAACCTGGACACGCACGGCAAGAGCCTGTCTTTCAGGTTGCTGGACATGACGGTCGAAGTCAGCCCATCGCTGGCAGGCCGCCTGCCGGACATACCCGGCGACCGCCCAGCGGCCGCCTGATATCCATTCCTATAAAAAACCCCACAGGAGACACACATGCGCATTGCTTTCAAAGGCCGGCTGGCCTTGCTGCTTGCGGCCGCCCTGCCCGTCACGGCGATGGCCCAATTCCCCGCCAAGCCCATCACTTTCATCGTGCCGTTCGCGGCCGGCAGCGCCACCGACCAGATCGGCCGCGCCATCGGCCAGGGTGTTACCGAACAGACCGGCCAGGCGGTGGTGATCGAGAACAAGCCCGGCGCCAGCGCGATGATCGGCGCGGCAGCCGGCGCCCGCGCGGCCCCGGACGGCTATACGGTGCTGATCACCACCAACACCACGCATGCCGCAAACGAACATCTTTACAAGACCCTGACCTACGACCCGGTCAAGGACTATGCTCCCCTGACCTTGCTTGGCAAGGGCGGCCAGATCATGGTGGTGAACCCCAGTTCGCAGGCAAAGACGGTGGGCGACTTCCTGGCGCAAGCCAGGCAATCGCCCGGCAAGCTTAGCTTTGGCAGCGGCAGCTCCAGCAGCCGCATTGCGGGCGAACTGCTGCAGCAGATGGCAGGCGTGCAATTGCTCCATGTGCCTTACAAGAGCAATCCGCTGGCGGTCACGGATCTCCTGGGCGGCCAGATCGACATGATGATCACCGACACCGCCACCGGCCTGCCCCAGGTCAAATCCGGCAAGCTGCGCGCCCTGGGCGTGACCGGCCAGGCGCGCTCGCCGCTTGCGCCCGATGTGCCCACCATCTCGGAGGCCGGCGTGCCGGGCTACGAAATGGGCTACTGGTTCGCCGCCTATGCGCCGGCTGGCACTCCGCCAGACGTGGTCAAGCGTCTGAACGAGCTGCTGGTCAAGGCCACGGAAAGCGCGCCCGCCAAACAGTTCTACACCCAGACAGGCACCGACCCTGCAAGCTCTACGCCGGGCGAACTTGCGCAGTTCCAGCAAGCCGAATCGAAAAAGTGGGGCGACATCATCAAGAAGGCCGGCATCCAGCCTGAATAGGCAGCAAGCGCCAAGGGCGGGAACGCGCAATCGCGCGCCTCCCCTGGCGGTCAGAGCAAATCGTTGCTCGCCAGCATCGGCGTGCCGGCGATACGCTGCGAGATGGCGCGGCAGGCCTCCAGCAGCGGCGCCACGTAGGCGGATTCAGGATCCGGCTTCTGGCGGAAACGCAGCGTGCTCACGCTGATGGCCGCCACCGGACTGCCGTTCTGTCCAAAAATCGGCGCGCCAAAGCAATAGATGCCCGCTTCGTTTTCTTCGTCGTCCACGGCCCAGCCGCGCTGGCGCACCGCCGCCAGCTGCTCCCGCAACGCTTCGGTGTTCTTGACGGTATTCGGCGTATGGCAGGCGAAGGGCTGCGGCAACATGTCCAGCGCGGCCTGCAAGGCAGGCTCGTCCAGCATTGCCAGGTAGGCTTTGCCCACCGCTGTCGAATACATCGACACATTGGTGCCGATACGCGAATTCATCTGCACCACGCTGGGGCTTTCCAGTTTCTCGATATAGACCATGTGTTGCCCGTTGGGCACGGCCAGGTGCACGGTTTCACCGGTGAGGTCCCGCAGCTGCTTCAGGTTCTCGACGGCCGCCAGCCGCATCTCGGACCGCCCCCAACTACGGCTGGCAAGCTGGATCAGGCGCGGCCCCAGGCTCAGCTTGCCCGTGACGGGATGTTCGGCCAGAAGGCGTTCAGCCACCAACGCCGCCACCGTGCGGTAAACGGTCGGTCGCGGGTAGCCGCTGCGCTTGCTGAGTTCGGCCACCGTCATGGATTCCGGCGTATCGGCCACGACCTGCAGCACGTGCATGAACTTCGAAAAGGCGGCGGTGCCCGCCACCTGCGCGGCGGGAGGGTTGGCGACTGGCGGAAGTTCTGACATGGCGAAAAACTTGGCTTTGAAGGGCGGCAATGGCAAACGAGGCCGCAGGCTGCGCCGCGGCCCCGCCATTATCCCCGCAAACACTGGCGCTGGCATACCGCCAGGCTGCCCGTCAGGCCACCAGGTAGCCCCCATCCACCGGCAGGATCACACCGGTCATGAACGAGGCCGCAGGCGCGCACAGGAACACCACGCCTTCGGCCACGTCTTCCGGTTTGCCCCAACGGCCCAGCGGCGTGCGTTGCAGGATAGGCCCCGCGCGTTCGGGGTCCTCCTGCAGGGCGCGGGTCAGCGGCGTGGCGATCCAGCCAGGCGCGACTGCGTTAACCCGGATGCCTTGCGCCGCGTACGCCAGTGCCAGCGACTTGGTCAGTTGCGCCACCCCGCCCTTGCTGGCCGCATAGGCCGGCACCAATGACCCGCCGAAGAAGCTGAGCATGGAGGCGGTGTTCACGATGCAGCCCCCGCGCCGCGCAAGCCGTTCCCGAGCGGCGGTGCACACGCGCATGGTGCCGGTCAGGTTGATGGCCAACACCTGTTCGAATACGGCAGGATCGTGTTCCGCGCCTCGACGGATGATGCCGGCGCAGTTCACCACGATGTCCAGCTCGTCCAGCCCGTGCAACAGGCCCGCGACGTCATCGGCCTGGCTGACGTCTGCGATACGCACTTCAATGCCCGGGGCCAATTCCCCCGTATCGGATTGCAGCCCGGCGGCGATGGTGCGGGCCCCCAGTGCGGCCAGCCTGTTGGCGACGGCCGCGCCGATACCTTGGGTCGCGCCGGTCACCAGCGCCGTCTTTCCGGCAAACAACTCTGCTTGATACGTCATCGCCGCTCGCTCAGAAAGTGCCAGGATAGGCACCGCCGTCGGCCAGCACGTTCTGCCCGGTGACGTAGCCCGCATGAACACTGCACAGGAAGGCACAGATGGCGCCGAACTCCTCCGCGTTGCCGAATCGGCGGGCTGGAATCGCGCCCTGGCGTTCGGCTCTTACCTTCTCGGCATCCTGCCCGGTCTTGGCCGCCGAAGCCGCCAGGGCCGAGCTCAGCCGGTCGGTCGCAAAGGCGCCGGGCAGCAGGTTGTTGATCGTGACGCCGCGGGCGGCGATATGGCTGCGCGCCACGCCCGCCACGAACCCGGTCAGCCCGCTGCGCGCGCCATTGGATAGCCCCAGGATGTCGATGGGCGCCTTGACCGCGCTGGAAGTGATGTTGACGATGCGTCCGAAGCCGCGCTCCGCCATACCGTCCACCGTGGCCTTGATCAGCTCGATCGGCGTGAGCATGTTGGCCTCGACCGCGTTCAGCCATTGCTCCCGGCCCCAGTCTCGGAAGTCCCCGGGCGGGGGCCCGCCCGCATTGGTAACCACGATGTCGTAGTCCGGATGCGCGGCGAACACCGCCTCGCGTCCTCGCGGGGTCGTGATGTCGGCCGCCACGGCTTTAACAAAGGCCGCGGCGTCCGGCCGCGCCTTAAGCAATTGCTGCCTCGCGGCTTCGAGCGCCTCTGCGCCGCGCGCAACGATCACTACGTTGACACCTTCACGCACCAGCGCCAGCGCGCAGCCGTAACCCAGGCCTTTGCTGGCGCCGCCCACCAGCGCCGTCTTGCCGGCAATACCCAAATCCATGTCTTGCTCCTTGTCTTGGCCCGCCAGGTCTACTGGCGCATGCCGAATTTCTCGATCAGGTTCTTGAAGGTGGCGTTATCGCGCTCCATCAGGGCGGTGAAGGTCTGTTGGTCCGCCACCGCGTAACCCAGATTCTGCTCCGCCATGAAACGCTTGAGGCTGTTTTCGGCGGCCGCCTGGCGGAACGCCGCGCTCAAGGTGTCCAGCACTGGCTGCGGCGTGCCCTTGGGCGCGGCGATGCCCCGCCACGTGCCGATAGACAGATCGATGTTGCGCTCCTTCAGCGTCGGCACGTTCTCGAAGCCCGCCACGCGCGCGTCGGCCATGACCGCCAGCGGTTTGAGTTTGCCCGCCTTGACGTACTGCATCACTTCCGCCGGACTGACCGCCACGGCGTCGATGTGTCCGCCCAGCAAGGCCAGCACCGCGGGGTTGCCCCCATTGAACGGAATGTGGTTGAACTTGGCGCCCGTTTTGTCCTCCAGCGCGGCCGCCGCCAGGTGCCAGATAGAACCTATGCCCGCATTACCCACCTGCATGCTCTCCGGCTTGGCGCGCGCCGCATCCAGGAATGCCTCGATCGTGTTGTACGGAGAATCGGCCGCCACGGTAATGGCCGAAGGATCCGCATTGAGCTGGATGATGGGCGTGAACTTCTCATAGGTCGTCTTGGTCAGCCCCAAGTGCGGAATGATCACCATGTCAGCCGTCACCAATGCCAGCTTGTAGCCGTCGGGCTTGGCGTTCGCAACTTCGGTCAGGCCGATGCCGCCCGCCGCGCCCGGCTTGTTCAACACCACGATCGGCTGCGGCAAATGCGTGCGCGACGCGTCGCCCATGGCGCGCGCCATCGCGTCCGTGCCGCCGCCCGCGGCAAACGGCACCACGATCTCGATGGCCCTGTTGGGGAAGTTCTGCGCCTGTGCCGCAGGCCCCGCGCCCAGCGCGGCGCCGGCCAGCAGCGCGGAAAGAATGCAGCGATTGAACGCACGACGTTTCATGGTGTCTCCGGTATATGTTTTATGTGCTGCGGGTTGGAATGCGGTCGTTCAGCGTATGAACTGCTTCACATAGTCTTCGCCCAGGCCGACCGCCGCGAAATGCTTGCGGCACATGTCGATCTTGGTGAACACGTCTTCATAGCCCATACCCTTGCCCCAAGGGTCGGTGTAGTACATGACGCCATTGACCTGGAAAAACGTGATCATTTCCTCCACGTCTGGCGGCACGTAAAGCGTGTGCGTTTCGCCGGGCGGTTCGAACACATAGCTGCCTTCGGTGGCTTCCCAGTCGTGTTCGAGATAGCGCCAGCGGCCTTTCAGCACGAAACCATGCACGGCCTGTGGATGCCGGTGGCGGCTGAGCACGCCGGACTTGCGCACACGCAACAGGTTCATCCAGTAACCCTGGCTCGCGTTCAGACAGAGCGGCCGGAACCATACGTTTTCCGCTTGGGGCACCCAAAGCCTTTCGTCCGTGGGAATCGCATGCGGGACCACCAGTTCGGGCAAGGCATCCGGCGGATTTGGATACTGGTATGGAGTGAGGGGCTCAGCGTCGGGTTGGTCTACGGGCATCTCTTTCATCCTTCCATATTATGGACAATATGTTTACTTTATGGACGAATTATAAGGATTGACCTCGCCCGGCCACAGCGGGCTAACCCTAATCGGACGCCGGAAAACAAAAAACCCATCGCAGCGATGCGATGGGTTTTTCTGGTTGGTGGCTTGCCTGTGGCTTATTTATCCACGAAAGCGCGCTCGACCACGTAGTCGCCCGGCTGGCCCACTCCCGGCGAGACCGTGAAGCCGCGCTTGTCCAGCATGGCGCTGATGTCGGCCAACATATGCGGGCTGCCGCAGATCATCGCGCGATCGGTTTCCGGATTGATCTGGGGAATGCCGATGTCCTGGCACAGCTTGCCGTTTTCCATCAGTTCGGTGATGCGGCCTTGGTTGCGGAAGGGTTCGCGCGTCACCGTCGGGTAGTACACGAGCTTCTCGCGCACGATGTCGCCGAAGAATTCGTTGTTCGGCAATTCATTTTCGATAAAGTCGGCGTAGGCCAGTTCGCTGACCCAACGCACGCCGTGCACCAGGATGACCTTGTCGAAACGCTCGTAGACGTCCGGGTCCTTGATGATGCTCATGAAGGGGGCCAGGCCGGTGCCCGTGCCGAACAGGAACAAATGTTTGCCCGGCTTGAGGTCGTCGACGACCAGCGTGCCGACAGGCTTGCGGCTGACCAGGATGGTGTCGCCTTCTTTCAGGTGCTGCAGGCGCGACGTGAGCGGGCCATTCTGCACCTTGATGCTGAGGAATTCGAGGTTCTCTTCGTAGTTGGCGCTGGCGATGCTGTAGGCCCGCAGCAGAGGCTTGCCTTCAACTTCCAGTCCGATCATCACGAAGTGGCCATTGTGGAACCGCAAGGCCGAGTCACGCGTCGTGGTGAAGGAAAACAGGGTGTCGTTCCAGTGGTGCACGCTTAGTACGCGCTCTGTGTTGAAAGCAGCCATGTCGTATCAAGTAAGGGCGGCCGGCCCCGGGCCGTGGGTCCGGTTTGCGCCGCTGGGTCATTCCGTGCCGCAAAAAAGACGCGGCCGGCATTAGGGTTGACCCTATTCTACAGGGTCTTGATGATAACTGCTCTCATTATTCCGTAATACCCTTATGCCGTATTGATGGGGATCAAGCCCATGCCCTGGCAGACTTACTAGGAGTTGAACGCCGCTTTGCTTCCTGTTATCGTCGCGTTCTCATTTGATAATCATTTTCGTTAGCAGACTGTTTTGAGCGGCGGGATGCCCCAGATACCTGGAATTCCCTCTGCAGCCCTAGCCGGAGCACCTCCTCATGAACAAGCGTCCCCAATTGAACTCGCTGCTGCGCGCCCTGGCGCTGGCCGGCGCTGCCGCCTTCACCGTGTCGGCTAACGCCGCCGAGGAAGTCAGCCTGTACACCACCCGGGAACCGAAGCTGATCCAGCCGCTGCTGGACGCCTTCACCAAAGAAAGCGGCATCAAGGTCAATACAGTCTTCGTCAAGGACGGCCTGCTGGAACGCGTCAAGGCCGAAGGCGCCAAGTCGCCCGCCGACGTGTTGATGACGGTGGACATCGGCAATCTGCTGGACCTGGTGGACGGCGGCGTGACCCAGTCGATCAAATCGGAAACCCTGGAATCCGTCATTCCGGCCAACCTGCGCGGCGCCGACGGCAAGTGGTACGCCCTGTCGCTGCGCGACCGCGTGCTGTACGTGGAAAAGGACCTGAAGCTGGAAGCCTTCCGCTACGAAGACCTGGCCGACCCCAAGTGGAAAGGCAAGGTCTGCATCCGTTCGGGCCAACACCCCTACAACACCGCGCTGGTCGCCTCGATGATTGCGCACGATGGCGCGGAAGCCACCGAAAAATGGCTGCGCGGCGTCAAGGCCAACCTGGCCCGCAAGGCAGCAGGCGGCGACCGCGACGTGGCACGCGACATCCTGGGCGGCATCTGCGACATCGGCCTGGCCAATGCCTATTACGTCGGCCACATGAAGAACGCGGAACCCGGCACCGACGCCCGCAAGTGGGGCGATGCCATCAAGGTCATCCGCCCGACGTTTGCCAACGCAAAGAGCGGCGGCACGCACGTAAACGTCAGCGGCGCGGCCGTTGCTGCCCACGCGCCCAACAAGGCCAATGCCGTCAAGCTGCTGGACTTCCTGGTCTCCGAGCCGGCCCAGGCTCTCTACGCCCAGGCCAACTATGAATACCCCGTCCGCAAGGGCGTGAAGCTGGATCCCGTGATCGCCAGCTTTGGCGAACTGAAGGTGGACCCGCTGCCGCTGACCGAAATCGCCAAGCATCGCAAGCAAGCCAGCGAACTGGTGGACAAGGTCGGTTTCGACAACTGATAAGCCCATGGGAGGCCACGCCTCGCGGCGCGGCGCCTTCCTGGTGGCAGTGAGAAACGCGGGGGGCCGCGCCCAGGCCCGCGCGTAGGGCCTGCTCCCTTTCCCGAGGGAGCAGGCCTTGCCATTGATGCAATCGACTTGAAGCATGCACACAGATTCTTTGCCCCGGCCGCTGCGTCTGCGCTGGACTGAACGCGGGGCCGGCTGGCTGGCCGGCGCCGCCGTGATCGCGCTGGCCGTATTGGCTCCCCTGCTGACGCTGGGGTGGTGGGCGCTGGGCGGCGAGCTTTCCCACTGGCAGCATCTCGCCAGTTATGTATTGCCCCAGGCGCTGGCCAATACCGCCATGCTATTGGCCGGCGTGGGCGTGCTGGTCACCCTGCTGGGCACGGGCGCGGCCTGGCTCGTGACCGCCTACGACTTCCCTACCCGCCGCGTCCTGACCTGGGCGCTGCTGCTGCCGCTGGCGGTGCCGACCTACATCATCGCCTTCGCCTATCTGGACCTGCTGCATCCGATCGGTCCGATACAGACGGCGATCCGCACACTCCTGGGCTACGACAGTCCGCGTCAGTTCCGCCTGCCGGACCTGCGCTCGATCTACGGCGCCATCTTCGTGCTGGGCTTTGTGCTGTATCCCTACGTGTACCTCAGCACGCGCGTCATGTTCATGACGCAGGCCGCAAGCCTGCTGGAAGCCGCCCGCACCCTTGGCGCCGGCCGCATCGCCGTATTCTGCCGCGTTGCCCTGCCCTTGGCCCGGCCCGCCATCGTGGTCGGCGTCAGCCTGGCGCTGCTGGAAACACTGAATGACATCGGCGCGTCCGAATTCCTGGGCGTGCAGACGCTGACGGTGTCGGTCTACACCACGTGGGTTACCCGTTCCGATCTGGCCGGCGCGGCCCAGATCGCGCTCACCATGCTGGCGATCGTCATCGGCCTGATCCTGCTCGAACGTCACGGCCGCAAGCGCCAGCGCTATGCCAATACGCAGCGCATGCGTCCGATGCAGCCACGCCGCCTGCGCGGCGCCGCCGCGGCCGTCGCGGCAGTGCTGGGCTGGATTCCCGTGCTGATCGGTTTTGTCGCGCCCGCGCTGTATCTGGTCGTGGAAACCTACAAGCGCATGCACCTCGTTGGGGGTGTGTCGCAACAGCTGCTCAACGGCTTGAGCAACACGCTGATCGTGGCCTTCAGTGCCACCATCGTTACCTTGCTGTGCGGACTGATCGTCGCCTGGGCCGGCCGCACCCTGCGCGAGAGTTCGGGCTTCAACCCGGGCCGCGCCTGCGCGCGCATCGCCAGCCTGGGCTATGCGGTGCCGGGCACGGTGCTGGCCATCGGCCTGCTTACCCCGTTCGTCTGGATCGATACGGCGCTCGCCAAGGTATTCGGCGGCACCGGCCTTTTCCTGATGGGTTCAATGGGCGCGCTCGTCTGCGCCTATGCAATCCGCTTCCTGGCGATTTCAACCGGCGCATTGGAAGCCGGGCTGGCCCGCATCCCGCCTTCGCTGGAGCAGGCGTCGCGCCTCTTGGGCGAAAGCTCCGCAGGCACCCTGCGCCGCGTGCATCTGCCATTGTTGTGGCCCGCGCTTGCGGCCAGTGCCTTGCTGGTGTTCGTGGACGCCATGAAGGAATTGCCCGCCACGCTACTGTTGCGGCCCATGAATTTCGACACACTCGCCACCTGGCTCTATGCGGAGGCGGCCCGCGGCACCTATGAAGAAGGCGCCGTCGCGGCGCTGGCCATCGTCCTGGCCGGCCTGTTCCCCGTCATCCTGCTGGCGCGCACCAATCTGAAAATGGGACATTGATCATCGTGCCCGATCTGTTAGAACTCGATCACCTCTCCCTCGCCTACGACACGCCGGCGGGGCTCAAGCCCGTGGTGCAGGACCTGACGCTGGGCCTGCCCGTCGGCCATATCGGTTGTCTGCTGGGTGAATCCGGCTGCGGCAAAACGACGGTACTGCGCGCCATTGCCGGGTTCGAACCGGTACGTGCCGGACGCATCCTGCTGGACGGCACGGTGATCTCATCGCCCACCGTCCAGGTCGCGCCGGAGCACCGCCGCGTAGGCATGATGTTCCAGGACTATGCGTTGTTCCCGCACCTGACGGTGGCGCTCAACGTGGCCTTCGGCCTACGAAAAATGGCGCGTCCGGAGCGGGCTCGCCGCGTGGAGGAAATGCTGGAACTCGTGGGCCTGGCGCACGCGGCCAATAGCTACCCGCACGAAATCTCCGGCGGCCAGCAGCAACGCGTGGCGCTGGCGCGCGCGCTGGCCCCCTCGCCCGACCTGCTGCTGCTGGACGAGCCTTTCTCGAACCTGGACGTGGACACGCGCGAGCGCCTGGCATTCGAAGTGCGCGACATCCTGAAGACGACCGGCCACACGGCCATCCTGGTGACGCACAACCAGGCCGAGGCTTTCGCCATTGCCGACCGTATAGGCGTCATGTCCAAAGGCAGCATTGCGCAGTGGGATACGCCCTACAACCTGCACCACCATCCGGCCAGCGACTTCGTGCGCGACTTCATCCGCCGGGAAGCCCTGGAAGAGCGGCGCGAGCAGGCGTACGCCCGCGGCCGCTGAGGCAACGCCGGCCGATCAGTCGGCCGACAGCTTCACTTTTTTCGAAAGCGCCTTGAAGGCCTCGTGCTGGCTTTGCGTCAAGCGCTCTACCTCCTGGGGCGTGGAGCCATAAGGCATGAAGCCGGCCTGCTCTAGCTTGGTCTTCACTTCCGGCAAGGCCAGCGCCCATTGGAAGGCGTCGCTCAGCGCCTTGGTCGCTTCCGGCGACATCTTCGCAGGGCCATAGACCGCAAACCACGGATCCACCACGGCGGCCTCATACCCCAGCTCGGCCAACGTCGGCACGTCCGGCAAGGCGGGCGCTCGCTTGCTGCCCGTCACCGCCAGGGCCTGGACCTTGCCCGCCTTGATATGAGGCAAAGACGCCGGCAGGTTGTCGAACATGACCGGCAGGTGGCCGCCCAGCAGGTCGTTCAGCCCCTGCGCGCTGCCCTTGTACGGAATGTGCTGCATGCCCGCGCCGGTCAACTGATCAAACATCACGCCAGCCAAATGCATGGAGGTGCCGGTGCCCGGCGTGCCGAATGAAGTGCCCGGATGCTGCTTGGCATAGGCGACGAGGTCCTTGACGCTGTCCACCTTCGAGGCGGGGCCGACTTCCAGCACCACGGTGGATGCGCCCAGCATGCTGACGCCCGTGAAATCCTTGGTCGGATCGAAAGGCATGGACGGATAGACAAAGGGATTCAACGCGTTCGTGGATATGGCGCCGAAACCGATGGTGTAGCCATCCGGCGCCGCCTTGGCCACCGCATCCATCCCGATATTGCCACCCGCGCCTGGCCGATTTTCGACAATAACGGGCTGACCCAGCTTTTCAGCCACTTTCTGGCCCGCTGTGCGCGCCACCAAGTCGGTGGTGCCGCCTGCGGTATAGGGCACGATGAAAGTAATGGGTTTGGCCGGATAGCCGGCGGCGAGTGCCGCGTTGGCGCCCTGGATCAGCGCCAGCGCGGCCAAGCCGCGCAGCGCGTTGTAGGTATAACGATGCATGATGTCTCCATCCCGGTTTGTTGTTGCGGTTGGAGGCGCATCATACTGCCTGCCGCGCGATGCCCGCGCGGCAGGGTCGCCGCCTGCTCAGGCGCGCGGCTCGGGCAGCGGGATGTACTCGGTCTCGTCGCCGGGCACGATCTGGTCAAAACGGTTGCGCTGCCAATCCTGCTTGGCCTGTTCGATACGGTCCTTGTTGCTGGAGACGAAGTTCCACCAGACGAAGCGCGGGCCGTCCAAGGGCTCGCCACCCAGCACGGCGAAGCGCGCCGCGGTCTTGGCACGGATCTGCACCGGACGGCCGGGTGCGAACACGACCAGGCGGCCGCTCTCGAACTCCTGTCCGTCGATCTCCACGGTGCCTTGCGCCAAATAGGCGGCACGTTCTTCGTGCTCGGCCGGTAACACCGTGGTCGCGCCCGCCTGCAGCTGCAGGTCGCCATAAAACAGCGGCGACAGCGTTTTCACCGACGATGTCTTGCCGAATAGCGAACCCGCCACCACCTGGGCTCGCACACCCTCGCCTTCGACCACCGGTTGGGCGTCCAGCCCGTAGTGCGTAAAGCCCGGATCGGTTTCCTCGTGTTCCTTAGGCAGGCCCACCCAGATCTGCAGGCCACAGAGGCGCTGCGCGGCCTGCCGGCTTTCGGGCGAAGAACGTTCCGAATGCACGATGCCGCGACCGGCCGTCATCCAGTTGACTTCGCCCGGCAGGATGGTCTGGGTATTGCCCGCCCCGTCGCGGTGCACCATGGACCCTTCGTACAGATAAGTCACGGTGGACAGGCCGATATGCGGATGCGGGCGCACGTCGATGCCCGAACCGGGCGCGAATTCGACCGGACCCATGTGATCCAGGAAAACAAAAGGCCCCACGGTGCGGCGCTGCGCGGACGGGATCGCGCGGCGCACGGAAAAGCCGCCCAGGTCGCTGGTGCGCGGCACCACGACGGATTCAATCTGGCTTTCGCCTGCTTCGGACAAGGTGGACATGATCGGGTCTCCGGGTATTGAGGCCTAGGGCCGGTTGTTGGGGCCAAGGCCCATCTTAAGGCCAGCCGCTTGCATGGAAAAATGGTACTGGCTGGCAAGCGCGAGCCGCTTGCCAGCCATGCTGCTTCAGGCCAGGTCGAAAACCAGCACTTCGGCATTCTTGCCCGCCGAGAGCTCGACCCGAGGCTCATCGGTGATGGCAAGCGCGTCACCGGCCGAGAGTTCGACCCCGTTGACGGTCAGGCTGCCGCGCGCCACGTGCACCCAGGCGCGGCGGCCGGCTGCCAGATCAAGGACCGCCGTTTCATCGCCGTCGAAAAGCCCCGCATACAGGCGCGCGTCCTGATGGATCTTCATCGAACCGTCCACGCCATCAGAAGACACCAGGGCCTGCAGCCGACCGCGCTTTTGCTCGTCGCTGAAGCTGCGCTCTTCGTATTCCGGCGCAATACCGGCCACGTCGGGCTCGATCCAGATCTGCAGCATGTGCGTTTCCCGATCCGACAGCGGGTTGAACTCCGAGTGCATCACGCCGCGGCCTGCGCTCATGCGCTGCACGTTGCCCGGCTGAATGGTCGAACCGCTGCCCATGCTGTCTTTGTGGGCGATCGCGCCGTCCAGCACATAGGTGATGATCTCCATGTCGCGATGGCCGTGCGTGCCGAACCCGCGGCCGGCCGCGATGCGGTCGTCATTGATCACGCGCAGGGCGCCAAATCCCATGTGGGCCGGATCGTAATAGTTGGCGAAGGAAAAGGTGTGAAACGAGTCCAGCCATCCATGGTTGGCGTGACCCCGTTCAGCGGCGCGGCGAGTAGTAAGCATTGCGGACTCCTATTTCAATTATGTGAATGGTTATGCAGCCGGGCTTGCCATTCGTTCTATCGCTGGAAGCTGCTGCACCACCGGCATGAGTGATATTGTGCGCGTGCAGCCTCGCATGTTTGGCGCTATATTTTGACGGAACCATTCAAATTTTTTGAATATCTGCTCCGGAGCCCGTCATCATGCAAGCCATCACCCCAGAACTGCTCGTCCTGGTGGACGCCATCGCGCGCCACGGCAGCTTTGCCAAGGCGGCACGCGAACTGGGAAAGGTGCCTTCCGCGGTGACCTACTCGATCCGCAAGCTGGAAGACGGGCTGGACGTGTTGTTGTTCGACCGTTCGGGGCACCGCGCGCTATTGACCCCGGCCGGCGAAACATTGCTGAAGGACGGACGCCATGTATTGCAATCGCTGGACGACCTGGCCTGCCGGGTCAAGCGCATCGCGACGGGCTGGGAAGTGGAATTGCGCATCGCGGTCAGCGCGGTCCTGCCGTGGCGGCCGCTATACGACTTGATAGAAGAATTCCAGGCATTGGGCAGCGCCACCACGCTGCGTTTTTCCAGTGAAGTGCTAAGCGGCAACTGGGACGCGCTGACCTCGGGACGAGCCGACCTGGTTATCGGCGCGGGCGCAGCCGGAGAGCCCACCGGCCCATATCGCTCGCAAGCCATCGGGCAATCTCAGTTCGGCTTCTGCGTGGCCGCGCACCATCCGCTTGCTGCCCTGCCGCAGCCCTTGAGCCGCGCCGACATCACCCGCTATTGCGCCGTGGTGGTGGCGGACACTTCCCGCAACCTGGCGCCGCAAACGCGCGGCATCCTGGCCGAACAGCCTACCCTGGTCATGCCCACCATGCAGGCCAAGATAGACGCGCAGGTGCGCGGCCTGGGCTGCGGCTATCTGCCGCTGACGCTGGCCGCGCCCTATCTGGCGCAGGGACTGCTGATGGTGTGCGAAACGGATGAAGGCATGTCCCTGACGGAACACCTAGCCTATGCCTGGCGCTCCGAACCACCGGGCGAGGCCTTGAAATGGTGGCTGCAGAAACTGAAGTCGCCACGGCTGTGCGAAAGCCTGCTGGGGATGGGATAAGGCGCGCACCGCGCGCCCCACCCTCACTCGTCTTCGATGCCCAGCTCGCGCAGCTTGCGCGTGATGGTGTTGCGCCCTATGCCCAGGCGCGTGGCCGCTTCCACACGGCGGCCACGGCTGGCATCCAATGCGCTTTGCAGCAGGATTTTCTCGAACTGGCGCGTCAACGTCGCCATGACCGCGGGCTCGCCGCGTTCCAGTCGGTACTGCGCATCGCGCAACAGCGAATCCTGCCAGTTGCGCGGTGATCCTTCATCCACGGGCGCCGCAGCCTGCAGCACGGTGCCCACGCCCGCCATCGGCGCCGCGGGGCGCGAAAACGTCGGCGACGGACCTGGCTGCTGCTGGTGCTCCATGGCACGGATTTCCGGCGGCAAGTCCGCCCGCTCCACCGTCTGGCCGGGCGCCATCACCGTCAACCAGTGGCAGAAGTTCTCCAACTGGCGCACGTTGCCCGGGAAGTCGAACTTGGACAGCACGGCCAGCGCTTCCGGCGTCAGGCGCTTGACCGGCACGCCCAGGGCACGGGCGCTGGCGGTCAGGAAATGGCTCGCCAGCGCCGGAATGTCCTCAACCCGTTCGCGCAGCGGCGGCAGGCGCAGCCGGATCACATTCAGGCGGTGGAACAAGTCCTCGCGGAACAGCCCCTGCTCTACCCGCTGCTCCAGCGGCTGGTGGGTGGCTGCGACGATGCGCACGTCGACGCGCACGGGTTGCGCGCCACCGACGCGGTAGAAACTGCCCTCGGCCAGCACGCGCAGCAGACGCGTCTGCAACTCGATCGGCATGTCGCCGATTTCGTCCAGGAACAGCGTGCCGCCGTGCGCCTCTTCGAAGCGGCCGCGGCGCAGATTGTTGGCGCCCGTGAACGCGCCACGCTCGTGGCCGAACAGCTCGGCCTCCAGCAAGTCGCGCGGAATGGCCGCCGCATTCAACGCCACGAAGGGGCCGCTGGCGCGCACGCCGTGGCCGTGCAAGGCGCGTGCCACCAACTCCTTGCCGGTGCCGGACTCGCCCGTGATCAGCACGGTGACCTTGGACTGGGCCAGCCGGCCGATCGCGCGAAACACCTCCTGCATGGCGGTGGACGAGGACTGCGTCATCATCCAGCGTTCGTTGTTCTGTGCCGACTCGCCCTGCCCTTCAGGATTTTCGGGCTGCGCCGACTCCTGCATGGCGCGCTGGATCAGCGCCACCGCCTCATTCACATCGAACGGCTTGGCCAGGTAGTCGAAAGCGCCACCCTGGAAGGCGGATACCGTGCTGTCCAGGTCGGCGAACGCCGTCATCACAATCACGGGCAAGCCCGGATTGCGTTCTTTCAGCTGACGCAGCAGCTCCAGGCCGTTCCCGCCAGGCATGCGGATATCGGACACCAGCGCGGCGGGCGTTTCGCGCGACAGCGCTTCCAGCACGTCGGCCGACTGGGAAAAACTGCGGGTGGGGACCCCGGCGCGGGCCAGGGCCTTTTCCAGGACCCAGCGGATGGCCTGGTCATCATCGACGATCCATACGGGTTTCATCAGTGTGCAGGCTCCATCGGAAGGACCAGGCGGAACTCGGTGCGGCCGGGCCGGGATTCAAATTCGATGATGCCGCCGTGCTGCTGCACGAAGTCCTGCGCCAGGCTCAGGCCCAGCCCGGTGCCCCCTGCCCGGGCGGTGACCAGCGGATGAAAGATGCGGTCGCGTATCTGATCCGGCACGCCGGGACCGTTGTCGATGATGGACAGCACCAGCGCCAGGCGGTGCTGCCGGTGGGCCAGCATCACTTGCCGCGCCACACGCGTGCGCAGCGTGACCACGCCCGGCTCGGTTTGCGGCCCCTGGGGCCGCGCGACCAGTTCCTGCGCCGCATTGCGCGCCACATTCAGAACAGCCTGCATCAGACGGGCGGCGTCGCCCTTCAGGTCGGGCACCGAGGCATCGTAGTCGCGCAGCAGCGTGACGTCATTGCGGAATTCGGCCTGGATCAGCGCGCAGACGCGCTCGCAGATTTCATGGATGTTCACGGGCCGCGCGTTCAGCGGCACACGTTGCGGACCGCTCAGGCGGTCCACCAGTGCCTGCAGGCGGTCGGCTTCGGAAATGATGACCTGGGTGTATTCGGCCAGGGCTGCGCTGGGCAGCTCGGCTTCGAGCAATTGCGCGGCGCCGCGCAGACCGCCCAGGGGATTCTTGACTTCATGCGCAAGATTGCGCAGCAGTTCGCGGTGGGCTTCGATCTCGTCAACCAGCCGGTGGTTGCGGTCGGCCAGCACGCGCTGCTCGATCTCGCGGGTTTCAATCAGCACGGGCCAAGGCTGGCCCGTCAATCCGACCGTCGTCACCGACACTTCCACGGACTCGGCGGCACGGCGCAACGAGGCAAGCTGCCTGACGTCGGCGTAGCGGCCGGCGGCGGCGCGATCGATGGAGGATTGGATGTTTTCCGGACTGTCGAACAATGTGGCGGCGGAATGGCCGCTCAGTTGCTTGCGCGAACGGCCGAACAAGTCTTCCGCGGCCGCATTGGCGTATTCGATATGACCGCGTTCGTTGACCAGGAAAACGGACGTGGCTAGCAAATCGAGAGCTTCTACATTCATTTTCTACATACCCGAATGTGAGGGGAAGGCGGAATGCGACGGCAGCGCCGGAATCCGGCGCGCTGCCCGCCGGGCGTTGCGCCTGGCGGGCAATACGTCGAACCGCGAGCTGGGGGTGCGCGTGGTGTGGGCCCTGGTTTCTGCCTACATCGCGCGACCTCCAGCTACGGCCTCAACGCATCAGAGGCTGTAGTACATGTCGAACTCGACGGGGTGCGGCGTCATGCGCAGACGGTTCACGTCGCCCATCTTCAGGTCGATGTAGGCGCTGAGCATGTCGTTGCTGAACACGCCGCCGCGGGTCAGGAACTCGCGGTCGTTGTCCAGGGCTTCCAGAGCCTGCTCCAGCGACGCGCAGACGGTCGGGATCTTGGCATCTTCTTCCGGCGGCAGGTCGTACAGATTCTTGTCGGCGGGATCGCCGGGGTGAATCTTGTTCTGCACGCCGTCCAGGCCGGCCATCATCAGGGCCGAGAAAGCCAGGTACGGGTTGGCCAGGGGATCCGGGAAACGCGCTTCGACGCGGCGGGCCTTCGGATTGCTCACGTACGGGATGCGGATCGAAGCCGAGCGGTTGCGGGCCGAATAGGCCAGCTTCACGGGCGCTTCGTAGTGCGGAACCAGGCGCTTGTACGAGTTCGTGCCGGGGTTGGTAATGGCGTTCAGCGCGCGAGCGTGCTTGATGATGCCGCCGATGTAGTACAGCGCGAACTCGGACAGGCCGGCGTAGCCGTTGCCCGCGAACAGGTTCTGGCCGTCCTTCCAGATGGACTGGTGGACGTGCATGCCGGAGCCGTTGTCGCCGACGATGGGCTTGGGCATGAACGTGGCGGTCTTGCCGTAGGCGTGGGCCACGTTGTGGATCACGTACTTGACGATCTGCGTCCAGTCGGCGCGCTGCACCAGGGTGCTGAACTTGGTGCCGATTTCGAGCTGGCCGGCGCCGGCCACTTCATGGTGGTGCACTTCGACCGGCACGCCCATTTGTTCCATCAGCAGGCACATTTCCGAACGCATGTCCTGGAACGAATCGACCGGCGGCACGGGGAAGTAGCCGCCCTTGACGGTGGGACGGTGGCCGGTGTTGCCGCCTTCGAACTCCAGGCCCGAGGACCAGGGCGCTTCTTCGGACTTGATCTTGACGAAAGTGCCGGACATGTCGCTATTCCAGGTCACGCCGTCAAACACGAAGAATTCAGGTTCCGGACCGAAATAGGCGGTATCGCCCAGGCCGGAGGACTTCAGGTAGGCTTCGGCGCGCTTGGCCAGCGAACGCGGGTCGCGGTCATAGCCCTTCAGGTCGGAGGGTTCGACCACGTCGCACGACAGGATCATGGTCGGCTCTTCGCGGAACGGATCCAGGTTGGCGGTGGCGCAGTCGGGGATGAGCAGCATGTCGGACGCTTCGATGCCCTTCCAACCCGGGATCGACGAACCGTCGAAAGCCTGCCCGCTTTCCAGCTTGTCTTCGTCGATCTGGCTGACGGGCACGGAAACGTGGTGCTCGCGGCCAACCGTGTCGGTAAAGCGGAAATCCACGAATTTGACTTCGTTATCGGCGATCTGTTTCAGGACGTCTTTCGGGCTTGCCATGTCATCTCCATTAGATAAAAAGGTCGAGGGCTCCACCCGTCGACTGGCATAAAAGAGGGAAGCAATAAGCGTGCCAGGTTCTACCCCCGGGATTCCCCGGGGAAGTCGGCTCGGTCATTGGAAAATGTAGCACCATCATGGTGCAAATAGTGGGGCACGAACGCCCCACTATGGTGCATAGAGGCTACAGGAACATTTCCTGCAGGTCATTGAGGAATCTCCAGCCCAATGGAGTGGCCCGCAGCCGCGTGGGGTCGGCATCCAGCAAGCCCCGCCTGGATGCTGCCTCCAATTGGTGCGCAATGGCCGCCAGCGACAGGCCGGTGCGTTCATGGAAGGCGGTGGCCGCGACGCCGTCCTTCAGCCGCAAGGCATTCAACATGAATTCGAAGGGCAGCTCATCTGGGCCGACCTGGCGGCTTTCGGCGATATGGCTGCCGTCCCGGGCCATGGCGGCCTGCATCCAGGACTCGGGCCCGCGCAGGCGTGCCTCGCGCAAGATGCGGTCATGGAAGGACAGCTTGCCATGCGCGCCGGGCCCCAGGCCGAGGTAATCGCCGAACTCCCAGTAATTCAGGTTATGGCGGCAGCGGGCGCCGGGCTTGGCATACGCGGAAACTTCATAACGCGCGAGGCCCGCCGCCGCCAGCTCGGCTTCAACGGCGTCCTGCATGGCTGCGCTGGTGTCGTCGTCGGGCAGGTCTTCGGGCGGAAACTTCGCGAAGACGGTATTGGGCTCCATCGTGAGGTGATAGAGCGAGAGATGCTCGGTGCCAAACGCCACGGCTTGCCGAAGATCCGCCACACAGGCGTCCAGCGTCTGTCCGGGCAGGGCAAACATCATGTCCAGGTTGACGCGCGGGACCGCGCGCTGCGCCATCTCGATCGCCGCCCTCGCCTGCGCGCTGTCGTGGATGCGGCCCAGCTTTTTCAACTGTGCGTCGTCGAAACTCTGGATGCCTAGCGAGAACCGCGTCACGCCGCTGGCGGCATAGTCGCGGAAACGCCCGGCCTCGGCGGTGCCGGGATTGGCCTCCATCGTGATCTCGGCGTCAGGCCACAGGTTCAGACAGGCGCGCAGCATCGCGAGCAGTTCGTCCAGCCCCGCCGATGACAGCAGGCTGGGAGTGCCCCCGCCGATGAACACCGACACCACCTGGCGCCCCCAGATGGAGGGCAGCGCCTGCTCGAGATCGCTGCGCAAGGCATCCAGATAGGCGCGTTCCGGAATCTCGCCCGCCGCAGCGTGCGAATTGAAGTCGCAATAAGGACATTTGCGCACGCACCACGGTACGTGCACGTAGACCGAAAGGGGCGGCAGGCTGGTCAGCGTGGCGCCGGCCGGAACCTTCAGGCGCGACGGCTGCGCGCCCAGGTCGTTGCGGATGGGAATGATGATGGACATGCGTAATTCCTGGACCAGGCGCCGTGCGGCGCTCTCGTCAAGCCTGGCTCAGCTTGCTCAACAGTTCGCGCAACGCGCGGGCGCGGTGGCTTAGCCGGTTCTTTTCCTCCGGGTCCAGGGCGGCGGCGGTCAGGGCCTGGTCGGGCAGGTAGAAATGCGGGTCGTAGCCAAAACCGTTGGCGCCTTCGGGCTGGTCGATGATCTCGCCATGCCACAGGCCTTCGCCGATGAGCGGCCGCGGGTCATTCTCGGAACGCACCAACGCAAGCACGGCGACATACCAGGCGCTACGGTCCGCGACACCGGCCAGCTTGCGCACCAGCAGATCATTATTGGCCTGGTCGGACTTTTCGCCGCCATGCATCTTGGCATAGCGCGCCGAATACACGCCCGGCGCGCCGTCCAGTGCCGCCACGCACAGGCCGGAGTCGTCCGCCAGGGCTGGCAAGCCGGTCAGGCGGCTCGCATGGCGGGCCTTGGCCAGCGCGTTCTCAACGAACGTAACGTGAGGTTCTTCGGCTTCGGGCACCCCCAGTTCGCCTTGGGGCACCAGCTCTATGCCCAGGGGCGCGAACAAGGCGGAGAACTCGCGCAACTTGCCGGCGTTATTGGAGGCCAGCACGACGCGGCGCAGGGAATCGGGAATCTTGGGAGCAGTCATGGGCAAATTGTATAGGGCGCCGGCGTCGCGCGCCGCCCGGCATGCGCGATGCCCAGGTGCGTTGGAAGGATATGGCGGGATCTGTGTTGACAGCCGGACGGCCGTTGCCTGAAGATGGCGCGCCAGCCGTCGGCGAAACAACGCAGACATATTCCGTTGTCAATATGATCAAACTTGTCACTGATAGTATCTGAACGCACCGGCGATGGACCCCATTCACGCTTTGCCCCGGCCGGTAGCGGCCCGCGCGCCCTCAACTCCCCTGGACTGCGCGTCAGCGCACGTGAGCCTTGCCGGCATCTTGCGCGAACGGCTGTTGCGCCCGCGGTTCCAGCCGGTGGTCGATCTTTCCCACAGTCGCATCTACGGTCATGAAAGCCTGATCCGCGGGCCCGCCGACACGGCCTTGCACTTTCCCGACGCCCTGTTTGCCGAGGCCCGCCGCCAAGGCCTGCATCCCCAACTGGAGCTGGCGAGCTTTCGCGCCGGCGCCCAGGGTTTTCATCAGCACGACGCCGCCGGCATGCTGTTCCTGAACCTGTCCGGCTCCGCGCTGCTTCACTACTGGACCCTGTGGGGCGAGGAAATGCCCCAGCGCCTGCTCAAGAATTGCTCACTGGCGCCGTCCAGCATCATTGTCGAGCTGACCGAACAGGATCCCCTGTCCGAGCATATGGCGGAGCTGGCGGGCGCATTCGCCTGCCTGCGCGCGTACGGCATGCGGGTCGCGCTGGATGATTATGGCGTGGGCAATTCCAATCTCCAGCTATGGGCCGAGATGCAGCCGGACCTGGTCAAGATCGACCGCTACTTCTTCGACGGCATCGGCCATGACGAACGCAAACAAAACATGGTGCGCGCCATCCTGAAAGTGGCGCAGCACCTGGGTACGACCATCGTGGCCGAGGGTATCGAAACCGCCGAGGATTTGGCGGTGGTACGTGAAATGGACATCCGGTACGCGCAAGGCTGGTTGCTGGGCCGGCCCGACGAGACGCTGCTGACCGAGCTCGCTCCCCCCTTGCGGGACTCGTTGAGGCAACGCTCACCTGCCGCCCCGGCCCAACGCGGCGCGGGAGGCACCGCCGCCAGCCTGCGCGTCGAGGCCCCAGCCGTTCAGCTGACCGGGCACACCAATGACGACGTGCACCGGCTGTTCATCGAGCACAAAGACATGCACGCCGTGGCGGTGGTGGATGACGACAATCGCCCTGTGGGCATCATCAACCGCCGCGACTTCTCCGAACATTACGCGCAGCGCTACACACGCGAACTCTTCGGACGGGACGCCTGCTCCACGTTCATGAACGCCGAACCGGTGCTGGTGGACCTGGACGTATCCATCGATCAGCTGAGCCATGTGCTGATCTCCGAAGACCAGCGCTATTTGATGGACGGCCTGATCATTACACGCGAAGGCCGCTACGATGGCCTGGCCACCGGCGAAACGCTGGTGCGCTCGGTGACGGAAATGCGCATCGAAGCGGCGCGCTACGCCAATCCGCTGACCTCCCTGCCCGGCAACATTCCCATCAGCCGGCACATTGCCACCCTGCTGGAGGACGCGGACGACTTCACCATCTGCTATGGCGACCTGAACAACTTCAAGCCCTTCAACGACGTCTATGGCTATTGGCGCGGCGACGACATGATCATGCTCACGGCCGAAGTCATCAAGCGCCACTGCGATCCCCAGCGCGACTTCGTCGGCCATGTGGGCGGCGACGATTTCGTGGTGCTGCTGCGCAGTCCTGACTGGATCGCTCGCGTGCGACGCATCATCGCGGAATTCAACGACCGCGCCATGGACCTGTACGACGACGAAGGCCGCCGCAACGGCGGGATCGAAGCGGAGGACCGCTACGGGGTGCCCCGCTACTTTCCCTTTGTGACCCTGGGCGTTGGCGCCCTCACCGTGACGCCGTCGTTATGCGAGCGCATCCGCCCTGAGGACATCGCGTCGGCCGCCGCTCATGTCAAGCACAAGGTCAAGCACGGGAACTTGTCGTTGGTGGCCGAGCGCTACACCGGCGGCATCCTGCCGCAGCTCGACAGCTGAGTCCTGCCTGGCCACAATGCTGGCCGGCTGGGCGATCTGGAACACCGACACCGCGCGGCGCAATCCCTGGGCCTGGGCTTCCAGGGCGGCAGCCGCGGCGGCGGTCTGCTCCACCATGGCGGCATTTTCCTGGGTGGAGCGCTCAATGTCCGCCACGGCCTGATTCACCGAGGCGATGCCGGCAGCTTGTTCGGCGGTGGCGCTGGAGATCTCGGCCACGATCTGCGTCACGCGATCCACCGATTGGAGCATGTCGCGCATGGTATCTCCCGCCACGCCGACCTGCCGCACGCCCGCCTGCACGCGCGCGGCCGAGTCGTCGATCAAGCCCTTGATTTCCTTGGCGGCCTGCGCGCTGCGCTGGGCCAGCGACCGCACCTCGCCCGCCACCACCGCAAATCCCTTGCCCTGCTCGCCCGCGCGCGCCGCTTCCACGGCGGCGTTGAGCGCGAGAATATTGGTCTGGAAAGCGATGCTGTCCACCACGCCGACAATCTCGCCAATACGACGGGCGCTCTCGGCAATGCCCTGCATGCTCTGCACGACTTCCTCGACCGCCTCGCCGCCACGTTGCGCCAGGCGGGTGGCGCCAAGCGCCTGCCGGCTGGCCAAATCGGCGTTACCCGCGGTCAGCTGCACGGTGTGCGCCAGCTGCATCATGTTGGCCGACGCTTCCTGCAGTGACCCCGCCTGGCGCGCCGTGCGATCCGACATGTCCGCGCCACCCGCCGCGATCTCGCCCGAGCCGGTATGGATTTCTTCCACGCCGCGGCGCACCGAAGCCACGGCCGCCGACAACCCCGTCTGCATGCGCCGCATGGCGCTGTACAGGACGCCGATCTCGTTGTCGCCGCGCATCGCAATCGCGCCCGTCAGGTCCCCGTCGGCGATGCGGTCGAAATGCGCACCGGCCTCGTTCAAGGGCCTCAGGATGTTCCGGCGGAAAGCCAGCCGGATCAGCACGGCCAGCAGCAGAACCAACGCCAGCACACCCGCCGCCACCGCGATCACCCGCTCCAGCGTGAGACTGGCGCTGGCGACGGCGGCCTGACCCTGGTCTCGCGCATAGGTCTGATAGGCGCCGGCCTCCTTCACGTAGGCAGCGCCGCTGGCCGGCAGCACCTTGTCCACCAGACGGTTCACCTCGATCCCATTCCAGCCCTTGATCGCCGTGTGCATGGGAGCCAGCGTCTGCTCGGCGAAGGCGGCATAGGCTGCCAGCACGCCGTCGAAAAGCGGCGCCCCTTGGGCGCTAGTATCAGGATTTTCGCGCAGGCGCGTCAGGCTGGCTGCCGCCTGCTTGAAGAGCGTGTCCGCCTGCTCCAAAGCCTGGTTGCGCGCCTCTTCCAGGCCGCCCTCCATCGCCGTCTTGGCGTCCGTGAGCGCGGCGCGCGCCTGGAACAACCGGCTTGTCAGGTCCGCCAGGTCGCTGGCGCGCTCGATGCTGCCTCGGCCCAGGGCCTCGATATCCGCGCGGTTCTCGCGCAGCACAGCGATGCCCGCTGCCGCCGCCACCGCGAACAGCACCACAAACAACGCAAGAATGGCAGACAACGCCGTGGTGACCTTGATGTTTTTCCGCATATCCATCCGTACAGAACCTGCCGCCCGCGGCGGCGTTCTGGCGGATTATGGCCATGCAGTTTGGCAATTTCTTGACACAACCCCGACGTCCCGATGACAAACTCCCGTCATGAAACCGAACCCCGTATTAAGCAATTGTGAATTGGCAGGGACGGCTGCTTTGCGGCACATTGAACGCTGCACCGATCCATTACCCATACAGAAAACAGCATCATGCCCAACGCCTCCCACGCCTACCAGGACATCCGCGAAGCCGTGCGCGACCTCTGCGCCCAGTTCCCCTCCGAATATTTCCGCAAGGTCGACGAAGAACGCGGTTACCCTGAAGCCTTCGTCCGCGCCCTGACCGAGGCGGGCTGGCTGGCCGCGCTGATCCCGCAGGAATACGGCGGCTCCGGCCTGGGGCTTACCGAAGCCTCGGTCATCATGGAAGAAATCAACCGCAGCGGCGGCAACTCTGGCGCCTGCCACGGCCAGATGTACAACATGGGCACCTTGCTGCGCCACGGCTCCGAGGCCCAGAAACGCGAATACCTCCCCCGCATCGCCGCCGGCGAACTGCGTCTGCAGTCGATGGGCGTGACCGAACCCACCACCGGCACCGATACCACCAAGATCAAGACCACCGCCGTCAAACGCGGCGACCGCTACGTCATCAACGGCCAAAAGGTCTGGATCTCTCGCGTGCAGCATTCCGACCTGATGATCCTCCTGGCGCGCACCACGCCGTTGGACCAGGTCACGCGCAAATCGGAAGGCATGTCGATCTTCCTCGTGGACCTGCATCACGCGGTGAAGCACGGCATGTCGATCCGGCCGATCCCCAACATGGTCAACCACGAGACCAACGAGCTGTTCTTCGACAACCTGGAAATCCCCGAAGAGAACCTGATCGGCGAAGAAGGCAAAGGTTTCAAGTACATCCTGGACGGCCTGAACGCCGAACGCACCCTCATCGCCGCCGAGTGCATCGGCGACGGCTACTGGTTCGTGGACAAGGTCACCGCCTACGCTAAGGAACGCATGGTATTCGGCCGCCCTATTGGCCAAAACCAGGGCGTGCAGTTCCCCATTGCCCGCGCCCACATCAACGTCGAAGCCGCCAGCCTCATGCGCTATGAAGCCTGCCGCCTGTTCGACGCGCACGAGCCCTGCGGCGCCCAGGCCAATATGGCCAAGCTGCTCGCAGCCGACGCATCCTGGGAAGCCGCCAACGCCTGCCTGCAGTTCCATGGCGGCTTCGGCTTCGCCACGGAATACGATGTCGAACGCAAGTTCCGCGAGACCCGCCTCTACCAGGTTGCCCCCATCTCGACCAACCTGATCCTGTCCTACGTGGCTGAGCACATCCTGGGCCTGCCCCGCTCCTTCTGATCCGGTACCGACACCAATGACCGCTGCCAACGACATCCCGCACCTGAGCGCCGACCTCGCGGCCTTCGCCGCAAACCTGCGTTACGAAGACATTCCGGCCCCGGTACTGCGCCGCGCCGAGGACCTGCTGCTGGACTGCCTGGCCTCCATCCTGGCCGGCGCCTCCGCTCGCGCCGTGCAGGCCATCGACCGCTACGCCGCCGCGATGGGGCCGGCCGACGGGCCGAGCGAAGTCCTGATCACCCGCCGCCGCACCACGCCGCTGTTCGCCGCCATGGTCAACGCCGCGGCCGCTCACGTCGTCGAGCAGGACGACGTGCACAACGGTTCCGTATTCCACCCCGCCGCGGTGGTTTTCCCTCCCGCATTGGCGGTGGCCCAGGCACTGGGCCGCTCCGGCCGGGACCTGTTGGTCGCCTCCGTAGCCGGCTATGAAGTGGGCATCCGCGTGGGCGAATTCCTAGGCCGTTCGCACTACAAAATTTTCCACACGACCGGCACCGCGGGCACGTTGGCGGCCGCCGTCACCACCGGCCGCTTGCTCAATCTGTCCGCCGAGGAAATGCTGCACGCGCTGGGCTCGGCCGGCACGCAGGCCGCGGGCCTCTGGGAATTCCTGCGCGATGCGGCGGATTCCAAGCAGTTGCACACCGCCAAGGCCGCCGCCGACGGTATCACCGCCGCCTATCTGGCCCGCGAAGGTTTCACGGGCGCGCGCCATATCCTGGAAGGTCCGCAGGGCATGGCTGCGGGCATGTCCACCGACGCGGATCCCAGCCGCCTCTGCGACCGTCTGGGCGAACGCTGGGCGCTGGCCGAAACCTCGTTCAAGTTCCATGCCTCCTGCCGCCATACCCATCCCGCCGCCGACGCGTTGCAGCAGGCGTTGCGTGACAACAATCTGACCGAAGCGGATATCGAGCGGGTGGTGGCCCATGTGCACCAGGGCGCCATCGACGTGCTGGGCCCCGTCGTCAATCCGCAGACCGTGCACCAATCCAAGTTCTCGATGGGAACGGTTTTGGCGCTTATCGCGCGCCAGGGCCGAGCGGGCCTGGCGGAGTTCGACGCGGGCCTGGACGATCCGGGCGTGGCCACGTTCCGCGGCAAGGTCGAGATGGAGCTGGACCCTGAGGTCGACGGCGCCTACCCGCAACGCTGGATCGGCAAGGTCACCGTCTACACCCGCGACGGCCGCAAGCTGCATGGCCGCGTGGATGAACCCAAGGGCGATCCGGGCAACACCCTGAGCCGAGCGGAAATCGAGGACAAAACGCTAAGTCTGGGCCGCTACGCGGACGCCGCTACCGAACAAGAACTGCACGGGTTGATCGCTGCGATCTGGAATCTGGAAAAGGCGGAAAAAATAGGAATGCTGCTGGCGTCGAAGTAAAGCCCGTCGCCGAATCTACGGGTTGGCCGCGGGGTCCGCGTCCAACCCGTTTCTTTTGATGCCGATCAGGCCAGCGCAGCGCGCTGCGCGCGCACCAGGCCCGCGATGCCGCTTTCGGCCAGCACCAGCATCGTGTCCAGCTCCGCGCGGGTAAAGGTCGCGCCCTCGCCCGTGCCCTGCACTTCCACGAACGCCCCGCTACCGGTCATGATCACATTCACGTCGGCGTCGCAGGCCGAGTCTTCCTCGTAATCCAGGTCCAGCACGGCGCGGCCCTGCACCAGGCCGACGGACACAGCCGCGACCGCATCACGGATCGGATTCGCGGCGAGGTCGCCGCGCTTCATCAACAACGCAACGGCATCGGCCGCCGCCACCCAGGCGCCGGTAATGCTGGCGCAGCGCGTGCCGCCGTCTGCCTGCAAGACGTCGCAATCCAGATGCAGCGTGCGCTCGCCCAGCGCCTTCATGTCGAACACCGCGCGCAGACTGCGGCCGATCAAGCGCTGGATTTCCTGGGTCCGGCCGCTTTGCTTGCCCCGCGCCGCCTCACGGTCGCCCCGCGTGTGGGTGGCCCGCGGCAACATGCCGTATTCAGCCGTTACCCAGCCTTCCCCCTTCCCCTTCAGGAAAGGCGGTACTTTCTCTAATACGCTGGCCGTGCACAACACATGGGTATTGCCAGCCTTCACCAGCACCGAACCTTCGGCGTAGCGCGTGAATCCGCGCTCCAGGCTGAACGGCCGCAATTCGTCGACGGCGCGGCCCGAGGGACGGGCGATGGCGGGGGTAGTGGTCACAGGCAAACTCCAGACGTGGCTTAGATCCGCCGCATTGTACGGGCTGGCCCGCAGGAAAGCGCCGCTTGGAGTATCCTGCCGCGATACAACCGGTACAAACCCCTGTTTCCGCGCCGAAAACCCGGCTGGCGCGGCCGCCGGCACCACCGGCTCCCAATAAAAAGCATTTCCAGGACACGCAAATCATGATTCGCAGCATGACCGCTTTCGGCAACGCCCGCGCAGACCTCGAGCAAGGCACGCTTGCGCTCGAATTCCGCAGCGTCAACAGCCGCTTCCTCGACCTCTATTTCCGTCTGCCCGACGAGTTGCGCCACGTGGAAACGCCGCTGCGCGAACTGCTGACCGCCAACCTGGCGCGAGGCAAGGTCGAAATCCGCGTTTCCTATACGCGCAATGCCAGCACCGACCTGTCCAAGCTGGAACCCGCCTGGCTGGAAAGCCTGGCCGAACAGTTGCAGGCGGCACGCCGCATCCTCCCGGACATCGCCGCCCCGCGCCTGGTCGAACTGTTCAACTGGCCCGGGCAGCGCGCCAACGACGCGCTCGACCCGCAGGTCTGGGGCGCCGCCTGCTTGCAGGCCGCCCAACAGGCGCTGACGCAACTGCAGGAAGGCCGCGAGCGCGAAGGCGAACGCCTGGCCGGCATGATGCGCGAGTGCGCCGATGGCGTAGCGCGCATCGTGGAGCTGGTGCAGGCACACCTGCCTCAACTGCTGGCCGACCACCGCGACAAACTCGCCGCCAAGCTGCGCGAAAGCGTGGAATCCGCTTTCCCCGGCGGCTTCACCCATATTTCGGGCGCGGAACTGTCGGAACGCCTGTCCCAGGAGGCAAACCTTTTTGCGCTGCGCATCGATGTGGCGGAAGAGCTTTCGCGCTTGCGCTCGCACCTGGAAGAGTTGCGCCACCTCCTGGGCGATGGCGGCGGCAAGCAGACTGCCGGCAAGAAAAACGCCGGCAGCGCCGGTAAGCGCCTGGACTTCCTGTTCCAGGAAATGAACCGTGAAGCCAACACGCTGGGCTCCAAGGCCGGCAGCATGGAAGTCACCCGCGCAGCCATGGACCTCAAGCTGCTGATCGAGCAAATGCGGGAACAGGCGCAGAACATCGAGTAACCGGCCCACGGGCGACGGCTTACTTGTCCGCGCCCGCCCGTGCCAAGGCCACGGCCGCCGCCCTTACATTGACGGCGACGCTTCGGCACGGGAAAGCGGTGATCGCTCACCGCGCGGTCCTGCCCTGGTACTACGTAACGTCATCGAACGTAACCCGGAAGCCGTCATCGAAGCGCTGGCTTGACCAGCCTTCAACGCGCCTCGCCCGCCGCGGGCTCGCCGCGCAGCGCCGAATCCAGATAAGCGCTACGCGCCCGCGCGTCGGGGAAATGCATGTCGCGGTAGCTCACAAAGCGCGAGCCGCGCACCAACCTGTAACCGGCCCAGATCAGCAGGAACAACGGGATGCCGATATAGGTCGCGACCACCCCGCCCCAGTTGATCTTGTCTTGCAGGAAGGCCTGGTAGTTCTGCCCCAGCGTGATAATCAGGCACAACACGAAAGCAAAAATCGGTCCAAATGGAAAGAACGGCGACACATAGGGCAGATCGGCCAGGTTGTGGCCTTGCTTTACGTAACCGCGACGGAAGCGATAGTGGCTGATGGCGATGCCTAGCCACGCGATGAAGCCCGTCATGCCCGAGGTGTTGAGCAGCCAGATATAGACTGCGTTAGGGCTGAAGACAAAGGTGAAAAAGCACAGCGCGGCCACGGCGGTCGTCGCCAGCAGCGCCCACAGCGGCACGCCGCTGCGCGAGATCCGGCCGAAGATGCGTGGCGCCTTGCCTTCCCGCGCCAGGCTGTAGAGCATGCGCGTGGCGGCATACATGCCGGAATTGCCGGCAGACAGCACCGACGTCAGCACCACTGCGTTCATGATGGAGGCCGCCCCCAGCAGACCGGCGCGCTCGAAAATCAGGGCAAAGGGGCTGACGCTGATGTCCTCGACCTCGTTGCGCAGCAGATGCGGGTCGGTATAGGGAATGAGCAGGCCGATGACCAGGATGGCCGCCACATAGAACAGCAGAATGCGCCAGAACACCTGGCGCACCGCGCGCGGCAGGTTGCGCGCCGGGTCCTTGGATTCGCCCGCGGCGATGCCAATGAGCTCGGTGCCCTGGAAGGAAAAACCGACCACCATGGCCACGCCGATCAGCGCCGCGAAGCCACCGGAAAAAGGCGCGTCGCCCACGGTCCAGTTGGCCAGGCCGCCGGTCTCGCCGCCACGGATAATGCCCAGCAGCATCATCACGCCCATCGCCACGAAGGCCAGCACGGCGATGACCTTGATCAGCGCAAACCAGAACTCGGCCTCGCCGAAGCCGCGCGCCGACATGGCGTTCAGGCCGAAGGTGATCGCCAGGAACAAGGCGCTCCAGTAGAAGCCGGGCACGTCCGGAAACCAGTAAGCCATGACAAGCTGCGCCGCCACCAGGTCCACGGCAACGGTCACTGCCCAGTTGTACCAATAGTTCCAGCCCAGGGCGAAACCGAAGCCGTCTTCGACGTAGCGGGCGCCGTAGGTGGAGAAAGACCCCGAAACCGGCATGGCGGCAGCCAGCTCGCCCAGGCTTGTCATCAGGAAATAGACCATGATGCCGATCAGCACATAGCCCAGCAACGCCCCGCCCGGCCCGGCCTTGGCGATCGTCGCGCCCGAGGCCACGAACAAGCCGGTGCCGATCGACCCACCTACCGCGATCATGGTCAGGTGGCGCGCGGACAGCGTGCGGCGCAGTTCGGAAGGCCGATCCGCCTTCGCCTCGCGCGTGCCGCCAGAGCGACGTTCATCGTGTTCCGATGGTGCCAAAATGCATTTCCTTCAGGTCATGAAGGCACCCGCGCGCAGCGCCAGGTGCCTGGGAATTTCCAAGCAACCGGCGAGAATAGCGCAAGAGGCCCCATCCGGTGAAATCGGACGGCCTCGGGGACGGATCAAGACACCTATTGAAACGCCGTTTCCATGAAGGTACGCAGCTTGCGCGAATGCAGGCGCTCCGGCGGCATGTCGCGCAGCCGTTCCAGGGCGCGGATGCCGATCTCCAGATGCTGGTTCACCTGTCGGCGATAGAAGGCGCTGGCCATGCCGGGCAACTTCAGCTCGCCATGCAGCGGCTTGTCCGACACGCACAGCAAAGTGCCATACGGTACCCGGAAACGAAAGCCGTTGGCCGCGATGGTGGCGGACTCCATGTCCAGCGCGATGGCGCGGGACTGCGCAAAACGCTCCACCAGTTCCAGATGGTCGCGCAGTTCCCAGTTGCGGTTGTCGATGGTCGCGACGGTGCCCGTGCGCATGATGCGCTTCAGATCCCAGCCGGACAGCCCCGCCACCTCTTCGACCGCCTGCTCCAGCGCGACCTGCACCTCGGCCAGCGCGGGCACCGGCACCCAGGTGGGCAGGTCGTCGTCCAGGACGTGGTCTTCGCGCACGTAACCATGCGCCAGCACGTAGTCGCCCAGCCGTTGGGAGTCGCGCAAGCCGGCGCAGTGGCCCAGCATCAGCCAGGCATGCGGGCGCAGCACCGCGATGTGGTCCGTAATGGTCTTGGCGTTGGACGGGCCCACGCCTATGTTCACGAGCGTGATGCCGGAATGGTCCCCGCGCACCAGGTGATACGCGGGCATTTGGGGCAGGCGGATGGCCTGGTCCTCGTCGCCAGGCCCGCTTTCACCCCTGCGCGTGATGCGATTGCCTGGCTCGACCAGCATGTCGTAGTCTTCGTTGCCGCTGGCCATCAAGGCCCGGGCGCGAGCGCAGAACTCATCCACGTAGAACTGGTAGTTGGTGAACAACACGAAGTTCTGGAAGTGCGCCGGAGCGGTCGCGGTGTAGTGCTGCAGGCGATGCAGCGAATAATCCACGCGCTGGGCCGTGAACGGCGCCAGCGGCTTCGGCTCGCCTTCCTTGCCGCGCCACGAACCGTTGACGATGGCGTCGTCTGTCACCGCCAGGTCGGGCACGTCGAACAGGTCGCGCAGGGGCCGCTTCAAGGCTTCCAGGTGCTCGCCTTCGACGTAGGCGCCTTCGGGGAAGGCAAAATGCAGCGGGATGGGGGAATCGGATTCTCCGACCTCCACCGCTACCCGATGATTCTGCAACAGCTGGCTTACCTGCTCTATCAGGTAATCGCGAAACAGCGCCGGCTGCGTGACGGTGGTCTGGTAGACGCCCGGCTCGGCCACGTGACCGTACGACAGCCGCGTATCGATGGGATCGTAGGTTTCCACGACGATACGGATGGCGGGATAGTAGGCCCGGGCGCGCTCGCGGCCGGTGCTGGAGCCTTTCAGCACTTCGCGGAAGGCGGCGCGCAGGAAAGCCGTATTGCGCGCATAGATTTCAATCAGGCGCTCCACCGCCGCCACAGCGTCCTGGAACGGCTCGAAGGGCAAGGCTTCCGGCCGGCTCATGGAAGACAAAGGGTGCACTGCGTTCATCATCGAGCTTTACTCCGCTTCTCATCTTATCTGTAACCGCGGCCGCTGCCGGCTTGCCGGGCCGCAGGGCCGATGGCGACGATTATGCCCGAGCCCGCGGAAGATGAAGTGTCATATTCGAGGAGTCGATGGCCTGCGGACGCAGTAACTTTCACGGACAAGAATGCTGCATTGCACTACAAATGTAATGAAACATTATTCCATTACAATCACATGGCAGTCCGGGGTTTTGCGTCCCGGAGATGCCCCCTTTCCGCCGGCTTGCCTGTCCAGGCAAAGCCATGCCGCCCACTCCGATTTTTGAAGTGACGTAATGACGCCGCCCACGCGAAAAGCCCGAATTGCCAAACTACGCATTCCCGTATTCCTGTCAGCACCCATCATTGCCCTGACGCTTTCCTGGATTCCCGACGCCGCTCAGGCGTCCATCCGCCCCGAGCAGGCCCGCCCCTCGCTCACCGGCCTGCGCCTGGCGCAGGAGCCCACCGTTCCCACCCTGCGCGACCGCGTCGTGCAAGCCGGCCTGGAGGCCATCGGCACTCCCTACAGCTGGGGCGGCGATGACGCCGAGGGCTTCGATTGCAGCGGACTGGTGTTGTATGTATTCCGCGAGATCGCCGGCCTGGAACTGCCCCGCACGGCGCGCGCCCAGCGCACCGCGGGTGAATCCGTCGGCGACAAGAAGGAGCTTCGCCCTGGCGACCTGGTGTTTTTTGCCACGCGCGGCCGAGGCGTGACCTCGCACGTCGGCATCTACATCGGCCAGAACAAGTTCGTCCACGCCCCGCGCCGCGGCACCAAGGTCCGCGTGGATGAAATGAAGAATCCGTACTGGAACAAGCGCTACGTCGGCGCACGGCGCTATCTGGATACCCAGCCCGGCCAGATGCTGGCCCAGGCATCTCCGCGCTGACGGCAAGATCCGGGCGGCGCCACTCGCGCCCGCCCAAGGGGCGGCACCACCACAGCCTGCCGCGGCCAGTCCGGAATGGACATGCCGCCGCAGGCTGGACGCGTTTCAGCCCCGGCCCACGAAGGGCATGTTGGTCGCCATGATGGTCATGAATTGCACATTGGCCTCCAGCGGCAGGCGCGCCATGGCGGCAACCGCCTGCGCCACGTGCGCCACGTCCATGCGCGGCTCTACCTTGGTGCTGCCATCGGCCTGCAGGATGCCGGCCGCCATGCGCTCGGTCATGTCGGTCGCGGCATTGCCGATATCGATCTGCCCGCAGGCGATGTTGTAAGGCCGGCAATCCAGCGAAATCGACTTGGTCAGCCCGGTCACCGCATGCTTGGTGGCGGTATAGGCGATGGAGAACGGCCGCGGCGCATGCGCCGAGATCGAACCGTTATTGATGATGCGCCCGCCGCGCGGGTTTTGCGCTTTCATGACGCGTATGGCGGCCTGCGCGCACAGGAACATGCCCGTCAGGTTGGTGTCCACCACCTCGCGCCAGACGGCCACGGGCAATTCTTCGATGGGCATGGCCGGCGCGCCGCGCCCGGCATTATTGAAAAGCACGTCCAGGCGGCCATATTCACGCTGCGTGGAGTCGAAGAGTTCGCGCACGGCCTGTTCATCGGATACGTCAGTGGGGACGACCAGCGCCCTCACTCCGTCCTCGCCCGCTGCCGTGCGAGTGGCTTCCAGGGGTTCGCGGCGGCGGCCGGCCAGCACGACCCGATAACCTTGCGCCAGGAATTCCAGCGCCACCGCGCGGCCTATGCCGGTACCGGCGCCGGTGACCAGCGCCACGCGCGGGTGTTCGATCTCGTTCGCTTGCATCGGATTCTCCTTGTTATCGATCGCCGAAATGCTACCCGAATCATTCTGGCGATGCTGCAAGCGAAGGTTCCAGCCGTGACATATGCGCAGCCTTCACACGCAAGTAAAAATTACTCTGCAGCACCGCTTGCAGGACGCATCGCACGTGCCATCAAATGGACGATCTCGTGTTGATCCGTCACAAGTATTTATATAATTATTAGAAATTAGCTTATTACCAAAAATCCAATAATCACTGGAGCAAGGTTCCCATGACCCCACGGTCCCTACCCGGCGCGCTGATCCTGGGCGCGGTGTTTGCAGCCTCGGCCGGGGCGCAAAGCGCGCCGGACGGCAAGCAGATCAGCACCCAGGGCGCAAACGGCGCGCCCGCCTGTATCACCTGTCACGGCGCCCGCGGCGAAGGCAATCCAGCCGCAGGCTTCCCCCAACTGGCCGGCATGGGCAGCGCCTATTTGAATGAACAGCTCGAAGCCATGGCCAACGGCTCGCGCGTCAGTCCGGTCATGGCGGCCACCGCCAAGGCTCTGGACCCGGCGCAGCGCAAGGCCGTGGCACAGTACTACGCAACCTTGCCGTCAGCGCTGGACACCGACAGGCTGGCCGCCACCGCCATGCACCCCGTCAATCCCAGCGATACCGGCGCCTGGCTGGCCACCCGCGGGGCCTGGGACAAGAACGTGCCGGCGTGCAACCAGTGCCACGGTCCGGGCGGCATCGGTGTCGGCGCCAACTTTCCCGCCTTGGCGGGCCAGCCCGCAGCCTACATTGCCAGCCAGCTGCGCGCGTGGCAGCAAGGCCAGCGCCCGCCCGGACCGCTGGCCTTGATGCCAGCCGTTGCCACCCGCCTCTCCAGCGCCGAAATCGACGCCGTGTCCGCCTACTATGCCGGCCTGCCCAAGGCCGCCGAGCAGCTTGCCGCGCAAGCCAACACCGCCGCGGGAGCCAAACAATGACCGCCACGCACCTGCGCCTGTTGTCCGCAGCCGCCTGCCTGTTCGCCACCGCTGCCGCGTTCGCGGCCGAACCGCGCCCGCCGTTCACGCCCCCGTCCGCCGCCGCCATCCCGGACAATGATTTCGGCCGCGCCGTGCGCGAAGGCGAGCAGATTTTCCTGCACACCCCGCAGAAGGCCGGCAAGTTCGTCGGCAACGACCTGAATTGCGCCAGTTGCCACCTGGACGCCGGCCGCCGCCCGGATTCCGCGCCGATGTGGGCTGCCTATGTGCTGTATCCCGCCTATCGCGCCAAGAACGGCCACGTCAACACGCTGGCCGAACGCCTGCAAGGCTGCTTCCGCTTCAGCATGAACGGCAAGGCGCCTCCCGCCGACGATCCCACCTTGACCGCGCTGCAGACCTATATGTTCTGGCTGGCCAGCAAGGCCCCCACCGGAGTGGTACTGGAAGGCCAGGGCTACCGCAAGCTGCCACCGCCCGCCCAAAAGGCGGACTACGTCCGCGGCAGCGAGGTCTACGCCCAGTATTGCGCCGTCTGCCACGGAGCGGAAGGCCAGGGCCAGAAGAACGGCAAGCACTGGGTGTTCCCGGCCTTGTGGGGAGCCGACTCCTTCAATTGGGGCGCGGGCATGCACCAGATCGGCAACGCGGCCGGCTTCATCAAGGCCAACATGCCCCTAGGGCAGGCCGGCATGCTGAGCGACCAGGAGGCCTGGGACGTCGCCTATTTCATGAATGCCCATGAGCGCCCCCAGGACCCGCGCTATACCGAATCGGTCGCCGCAACCCGGGCCAAGTACCATGACTCCGACGATTCGCTATACGGCATCGAGGTCAACGGCCACTTGCTGGGCAGCGACTCGCCGCCATCCGGCGGCAAGCTCAGGCAGGCCGCCGCCAAGGCCGGCGGTTAAGGCCAGACGCAAATAGCCAAGCGCAAATCGCGCGGCCGGCGGGGGGCTTTCCCCCTGCCGGGCCGCGCGATTTGCTATTCTTCGTGTCTTAGCATCACACGCCAGTCACATTCATGTCCGCCAATCCCGGAAACGTCTTCATGGTCGTCGCGCCCAGCGGCGCCGGCAAGTCCAGCCTGGTCAAGGCCTTGCTCCAGCAAGACCCCTCCATCCTGCTCTCCATATCCTGCACCACCCGCGCGCCCCGCCCCGGCGAGGAAGACGGCCGCGAATACCGCTTCGTATCCCCGGACGAATTCAAGCTCCTGCGCGAAGGCAATAATCTGCTGGAATGGGCGGAAGTGCATGGCAATTTCTACGGCACGCCCCGGGACCGCATCGACGAAGCCACGCGCGCCGGCCGCGACGTGCTGCTGGAAATCGACTGGCAAGGCGCGCGCCAGGTAAAGCAGCGCTTCCCCGGCGCGATCGGCGTGTTCGTGCTGCCGCCGTCCATCGATGAACTCGAAGCCCGCCTCAAGGCGCGCGGCCAGGACGAACCGCAAGTGATCGCACGCCGCTTGATGGCCGCGGGCGGCGAAATCGCCCACGCGCCTGAATGCGAATATGTTATTATTAATCAAGAATTTAGCGTGGCCTTATCGGAACTGACTCAAATAGTCAGCGCCGCTAGGCTGCGCTTTTCGTCTCAGGCCGCCCGTCACAGCCAGTTGTTCTCGCAACTGGGCATCCCGGCCGAACACTGAGCCGAACGCATTCTCCCTATCCTCCATCAGCACCAGGTGTCCTAATGGCTCGCATTACCGTCGAAGACTGTCTGAATCAAATCCCCAATCGTTTCAAGCTCACGCTGGCCGCGACCTACCGCGCCCGCGAGTTGGCGCAAGGCCATGCCCCGCGCCTGGACAGCAAAGACAAGCCCACGGTCACTGCCCTGCGTGAGATCGCAGGCGGCCTCACCGGCGTGGAAATGCTGCGTAAAGTACCCACCTGATCATCTCCGGGGGCGGCAAGCATGGCTTTTCCCGGGCTGAAGTACGCTTCATCAGGTCTGCTTGCCGCACTGCGTGCCGGCTCCCGTCTCGGGCGCCGCACGGGCAAGAAAGACAAGACTCCCCCCACGCCACCGTCCGTCGCCGCGCAAGAAGCGGCGGACGCGACCGCATCACCGGTCGCTTCGCTGGCGCCGCTGACCGAAATCATCGGCAGCTATCTCGACAAGAAAGACGTAGAGCGCGTGCGCGAGGCCTATCGCTTCGCGGACCAGGCCCACCTGGGCCAGTTCCGCGCCAGTGGCTCGCCCTACATCTCTCACCCCATCGCCGTCACGGAAATCTGCGCAGGCTGGAAGCTCGACGTCAACGCGTTGTCCGCCGCCCTGCTGCACGACGTGATGGAAGACCAGGGCATCGCCAAGCACGAGCTGGCCGAGAAATTCGGCCCTGAAGTCGCCGAACTGGTCGATGGCCTGTCCAAGCTGGATCGCCTGGACTTCGCCACCAAGGCCGAACAGCAGGCCGAGAGCTTCCGCAAGATGCTGCTGGCAATGGCGCGCGACGTGCGCGTCATCCTCATCAAGCTGGCCGACCGCCTGCACAACATGCGCACGCTGGACGCGGTCAATCCCGAAAAGCGCCGCCGCATCGCGCGCGAAACGCTGGACATCTACGCGCCCATCGCCCATCGCCTGGGCCTGAACCTGCTGTTCCGCGAACTACAGGACCTGTGCTTCGCGGCAATGTATCCCAACCGCTACCAGGTGCTGTACAAGGCGGTGCTGGCCGCGCGCGGCAACCGCCGCGAAGTGATCACCAAGATCGCCGATTCCGTGCGGGCTTCGTTGCCCGCCGCTGGCATCGAAGCCGAAGTCACCGGCCGCGAGAAGACGCTCTACGGCATCTACCGCAAGATGGTGGACCAGAAGAAGTCGTTTTCCGACGTACTGGACATCTACGGTTTTCGCGTCATCGTGCATACCTTGCCCGAGTGCTACCTGGCTTTGGGCACGCTGCATCAGCTCTACCGGCCCGTGCCCGGCAAGTTCAAGGACTACATCGCCATTCCCAAGGTGAACGGCTACCAGTCCCTGCACACGACCCTGGTCGGCCCCTATGGCACGCCCGTGGAATTCCAGTTCCGCACCCGCGACATGCACCACGTCGCGGAAGAAGGCGTGGCGTCGCACTGGCTCTACAAGGGCGCGGACCTGACGCTGAACGACCTGCAAAAGCGCACCCACCAGTGGCTGCAGTCGCTACTGGACATCCAGAGCCAGACCGGGGACTCCGGCGAGTTCCTGGAGCACGTCAAGGTCGACCTGTTCCCGGACGCGGTCTACGTTTTCACGCCCCGCGGCAAGATCATCTCCCTGCCTCGCGGCGCGACGCCCGTGGACTTCGCTTACGCGATCCACACCGATATCGGCAACCAGGCGGTGGCGGCCAAGGTCAATGGCGAGTTCGTGCCCCTGCGCACCGAACTGAACAGCGGCGACACAGTGGAAATCGTCACCTCCCCTGCCTCGCGTCCGAATGCGCAATGGCTCAACTACGTGCGCACCGGACGTGCGCGCTCCGAGATCCGCCATTACCTGCGCACGGTCAAGTACGAAGAATCGGTCGCGTTCGGTGAGCGCCTGCTGGGCCAGGCGCTGCAGGAACTGCACATGCCGCTACCCGCCACCGATGATCCGGCCTGGCAAAAGCTGGCGCGCAGCACGGGCGCCAGCTCGCGCGAGGAAATCCTGGCTGACATCGGGCTGGGCAAGCGCCTGGCCGCCGTCGTGGCGCGCCGCTTTGCGCCCGAACACCAACTGGTGGCGACCACGGCAGCCGCCGTGGACGAACTGACCTCCGCGCGCAGCGCCCCCATCCTGATCCAGGGCAACGAAGGCCAGGCCGTGCAGTTGGCGCCTTGCTGCGGCCCGCTGCCGGGCGACCCCATCATCGCCGGCATGCGCATGGGACACGGACTGGTGGTGCATACCGCCGACTGCCCGGTGGCCATGCGCCAGCGCCTGCGCGAGCCGGAACGCTGGATCAACGTCGCCTGGGACGCCCACACCGCCAAGCACCTGGCCACGCGCCTGGACATCGTCACGCGCAACGAGCGCGGCGTGCTGGGACGACTGGCCGCGGAAGTCACGGCGGCGGACGCCAACATCGTGCATGTCACCATGCACGATGACGCGGTCGCCACGGTGTCCTTGCATCTGACCATACAGGTCGATAGCCGCAAGCATCTGGCGCAGGTCATCCGCGCCATCCGCCATGTGCCGCAAGTGCAGAAGATCGTGCGCGTGAAGGGCTGAACGCAAGGTTGGCGTGCGGGGCTGTCCCCAGCCCCGCACGCCACTTTTCAGGTCACGTGTTGCAGAAAGTCCTTGAGCCGCTGGCTGGGGGGATTGCTGAGCAATTCGCCCGGCGGACCATCATGGGCGATCTTGCCCGCGTCGATGAAGATCAGACGGCTGCCCACCTTGCGCGCGAATTCCATTTCATGCGTGACCACCACCATGGTCATGCCCTCCTCGGCCAGGTCGCGCATGACCTTGAGGACTTCGTGGCGCAGTTCCGGATCCAGCGCTGAAGTAGGCTCGTCGAACAGCATCAGCTTGGGCTTGATTGCCAGCGCGCGGGCAATTGCCACGCGCTGCTGCTGCCCGCCTGACAGTTCGGATGGATAGTGGTTCATGCGCTCGGCCAGGCCGACCTTGGCCAGCAGGGTTTCGGCCAGTTCGCGCGCTTCGGCGCGGCTCTGTCCGCGAGTGTGCACGGGACCGAACATTACATTTTCCAGCGCCGTCATTTGCGGGAACAGATTGAACTGCTGGAACACCATGCCGGCTTCGCGCCTGATCTCGCGCACTTGCGCGGCCCCTCCCTTCACGCTCAGGCCATCGACCAGCAAGTCGCCGTCGTTGATGGTTTCCAGCACGTTGATGCAGCGCAGGAACGTGGATTTGCCGGAGCCCGACGGCCCGACCACCACCACGACCTCGCCCGCGTCGATGTTCAGCGAGATCCCGTTGAGCACCACGGACTCGCCGAAGGTCTTGGTGACATTGTGGAATTCAACCATGCTCATAATATGCGCATCCTTCTTTCAACCAGATGCAGGGCCAGCGCCATCAGGCCGGTCAGGATCAGGTAAACGATCGCGACTGCCGACCAGATCTCGACTGCACGAAAGTTGCTGGCCATGATTTCCTGGCCTTGCCGGGTCAGTTCGGCCACCCCGATCACGATGAAGAGCGACGAGTCCTTGAGACTGATGATGCACTGGTTGCCCAGCGGCGGAATCATGCGGCGAAACGCCACCGGTCCGATGATGTGAAAAAGGATCTTGTGAAACGGCAGCCCCATGGCCTGTCCGGCTTCCTTCAGGCCCTTGTGCACGGACAGCAGCGCGCCGCGCACGATCTCGGAAATGTAGGCCCCTGAATTGATGATGAGCGTGGCGATGGCCGCCCACTCCGCGTCCACCCTGATGTTCGCCAGCAAGGGCAAGGCGAAATAGATGAACATCACCTGCACCACGATGGGCGTGCCGCGGATGACCGCGACGTAGACCTGCGCGATGGCCGACAGGATGGGATGGCCATAGGCCCGCGTAACGCCGGACAGCGCACCCAGCAAGAAACCGCCGAACAACCCCCAGAACGTGATCTTGATGGTCATCAGCGTCCCCTCGAGCAGATTGGGTAGCGCGTCCCTGATTACAGTCCAGTCAAACTCCACGATATTCCCCCTAAGGCGCGGCGCCGCGTCATAGCGCGGCGGAAGCGGCGCGAGACCGCCGGCCGGACTGCGGCTTGGCAGCCGGCATCAGCCGGCGCAGGCCGATGCCGGACGGTCCCGGAATGCAACGCGAACCCGCAGGCTCAAGGCTTCTTGCCGAACCACTTGGTGTAGATGGCGTCGTACTGGCCGTTGGCCTTCAGCGTGGCCAGCGCCTTGTTTACCTGCGGCACCAGATCGCTGCCCTTGGGGAAGGCGATGCCATAGAAGTCGCCGCTCTTGACCGAGCCCACCACCTTCACGCGCCCCTTGCCGGCCGTGTTGGCGTAGTACTGGACGTTGGGCGTGTCGTGCACCGCCGCATCCACCCGGCCCGTGGCAAGCTCCAGATAGGCGTTGTCGATGTTCGGGAACAGCTTGAGCTTGGCGTCCGGCACCTGGGCTTTCAGGAAGTCCACGGTGGCGGTTCCAGTCTTGACCGCGACGGTCTTGCCGGCCAGGGACTTGGCGTCCTTGATGTCGGTGTTCTTTTCGCCGACCAGAATGGCCAGGCCGCTTTCGTAATAGGGATCGGAGAAATCGATGACCTTCTTGCGGTCATCGCGGATCGTGATGCCGGCAAGCGCCGCATCGATGTTCTTGGTCTGCAGGCCCGGGATGATGCCGGCGAAATCCATCGGCTGCAGTTTGTACTTGAGGTTGAGTTCCTTGGCGATGGCAGCCCAGAGATCCACGTCAAAGCCCACATAGGTATTACCCTGCTTGAACTCGAACGGCACGAAAGCGGTATCGGTGGCAACCACCAATTCCTTGCCTTGGGCATACGCGCCAGAAGCAGCGCCGAACATGGCCACGGACAGGCCGACCAGTGCGGCGGCGACTTTGCGTTTGATCATGAAACTCTCCTCTTGGGGACCAGTCGGCACCCCGGGGTTGTTGTAGGGGCATGATTCCTGGGCCATGCCGGGGTTTGCGGCGCGGCTTACCGACGATCTTAACGCATACGTCCCCACCCGGCAGCGGCTGGAAAATTTACAATCCGCATGACACCCGGAGGATTTCCATGGCCTACAAATATGTGCGCATTGCCGGAAACCGGCGTCAGACCGGCTTGGCGCTGGGCAAGCTGGCGCGCCCCCTGATGGCGACCTACCTGGACCAGAGCCGCACCTGGGAGGCGTTGCGCCCATGGCGCGGCCACGCCTTCCTGGATACGTTGGCGCAGCAAGCGAAAGCGGCGTTGCCGGCGATCTGGGAAGAACTGGAAGGCCTGGCCGAAGGCCTGCATATGCCGGTCGAAGACGTCCTGCTGTGGAACTGCCGCGGCGACTTGCTGCACAGCACCACCGACGGCTGCACGTCGGTCGCGCTGAAGGCGGCGGACGGCTCTCGCTGGATCGCGCACAACGAGGACGGCGATCCCTATCTGCACGGGCGTTGCCATCTGGTCGACGTGGCGCTGGAAGACGCGCCCGGCTATGTCAGCTTCTACTATCCCGGCTCCCTGCCCGGCCACACTTTCGGTGCCAACCGCGCCGGACTGGTACAGACGATCAACAACCTACGCCTGCGGCAACGGCATCCGGGCGTGCCGCGCATGCTGATGGCGCGCGCCATTCTGGATTGCGCCACGCTGGACGAGGCGCTGACGCTGCTGCGGGAAATGCCGCATTCCGGCGGCTTTCATCACACCCTGGGAGCTGCTGGCGACCCGCGCCTCGTCAGCGCAGAGGTCACGCCGGGCGCGGTCTCCGTCCTGGAGATCGGCACACGCTACGGCCACGCCAATCACATCGTGCATGCGGACATGGGCGGCGTGGCCCAGATCATCACGGATTCGTCGCGGGCGAGGCAGAATCGCATCGAGGGCATCGTGGACGGTTGGTCCGGCGATACCGGCCGCGACGACCTGCTTGCCGCCTTGCACGATACGCAGGGCGAATTGCCGATCCTGCGCACCGCGCCGGACGATCCCGACGACGAAAACACCTTGGCGACCGCGGTCTTCGAAATCCAGGAAAACGAAGTGACCTTGCGGGTCTACGACCGGAAGGCCAAAGCCGACATCGTGTTGGACGTAATGTCGGACACCGAGTAAAGCGCGCGCCTCACCCACCAGCACAAAGGCCGCGTCATTCCTGACGCGGCCTTCGCGCGGTACCGGCGCTGCCCTGCCCTAGGCGTGGCCGTAGCCGCCGCCTCCCGGGGTTTCAATGACAAAAATGTCACCCGGATGCAGTTGCGCGCTATCCTGCGGCCCCAGTTCCTGGATGGAACCGTCGGCGCGCTCGATCGAGTTGCGACCCATGGCGCCGGGCTGCCCGCCCGCCAGGCCGAACGGCGCGTACAGGCGGTTGTTCGACAGGATGGCCGCGGTCATGTCCTCCAGGAAGCGGATGCGGCGCACACCGCCGTCACCGCCCGGATAGCGGCCAGCCCCGCCCGAACCCTTGCGAATTTCGTAGGATTCCAGGCGCACAGGGAAACGGAACTCCAGCACTTCAGGGTCCGTCAGCCGCGAGTTGGTCATGTGGGCCTGCACCAGCGACGTGCCCGCGAATCCCTCGTCGTCAGGTCCAGCCGCATCGATGCGCACCGGACCGGCGCCCGTGCCGCCGGAGATCGTCTCGTAATACTGGTGGCGGGCATTGCCGAAGGTGAAGTTGTTCATCGTGCCCTGGCTCGCGGCCAGCACGCCCAGCGCGCCATACAGCGCGTTGACGATGCACATCGACGTCTCCACGTTGCCCGCCACCACCGAGGCCGGAGGATTGGGGCGCAGCATCGAGCCTTCGGGAAGGATGATGGACAGCGGCACGAGGCAGCCGTCGTTCAGCGGGATGTCGTCGTTGACCAGCGTGCGGAACACATACAGCACCGCAGCCACGGCGATGGCGCCCGGTGCGTTGAAGTTGTTGTCCAGCTGGTTGGACGTGCCGGTGAAGTCCACCACGGCGCTACGCGCCTCGGTATCGACCTTGACGGCCACACGGATCACCGCGCCGTTGTCCAGCGGGTACTCGTAGCTGCCGTCCTTCAGCACCGAAATCACGCGGCGCACCGCTTCCTCGGCATTGTCCTGCACGTGTCCCATGTAGGCACGAACCACGTCCAGGCCGAAGTGGTCGCACATGCGCAGCAACTCCTGCACGCCCTTTTCGTTGGCGGCGATCTGCGCGTGCATGTCGGCGATGTTCTGGTCAGGGTTGCGCGCCGGCCAGCGGCCCGAACTCAGGATGCCGCGGGCAGCGGCCTCGCGGAACTCGCCGTCCTTCACCAGCTGGAAGTTGGTGAACAGCACGCCCTCGTCTTCCACCGTCTTTGAATCCGGCGGCATCGACCCCGGCGTGGTGCCGCCGATATCGGCATGGTGGCCGCGAGATCCCACGTAGAACAGGATCTCCTTGCCCTCGCGATCGAACACCGGAGTGATGACGGTGACGTCGGGCAAGTGCGTGCCGCCATGGTAAGGATCGTTCACCACATAGGCGTCGCCTGGCCGCATGTTGCCGGCATTGGCGCGCATGACCGTGCGCACGGATTCGCCCATGGATCCCAGGTGCACCGGCATATGCGGCGCGTTGGCGATCAAGCGCGCCCGGGCATCGAAAATCGCGCAGGAGAAGTCCAGGCGCTCCTTGATGTTGACCGAATAAGCGGTGTTCTGCAGCCGGTAGCCCATCTGCTCGGCAATCGACATGAAGAGGTTGTTGAACACCTCCAGCATGACCGGATCGGCCTGCGTACCGATGGCGCGACGCTCTGGACGGGCTTCGACGCGGCGAATCACGAAGTGGTCCTGCGCCGTCAGTTCCGCCTGCCAACCGGCCTCGACAACCGTGGTCTGGTTGGGCTCGGAAATGATGGCGGGCCCGGCCACCACGTCCCCGCCCGCCATGTCCTCGCGCACATACAACGGGGTATCGCGCCACGCGCCGCCGCTGTACATGCTGACGACGCGGCTGGGGACCAGCGCGCCTGCGCGCGCGCGCGGGGTTGATGCCTCGCTGACACGCTCGCCGCCGCCCGTGGCCTCGACCGAAATGGTTTCCACCACCAGCTCGCGGTTGGGCATCAGGAAGGAATAGCGTTGACGGTAGGCCGCCTCGAAGTCTTTGCGCGCCTGCTCCAGGTCCGTGTAGGCCACTTCCAGCGCAGTGTCGGTGCCGCGGTACTTCAAGTGCAGGCGGCGCTGCACGCTGATGTCGCTTTCGGCCACGTGCTGGCGGCGCAGTTCACCCGCAGCCTGGCCGGCCAACTCGTCGAGTTCGCCTTTCAGCGCCTGCATCAGGTCTGCATCCAGAACCTTCTCGACCGTCTTCTGGCGCATGTCGGTCTGATCTGCCAGGCCCATGCCATAGGCGGACAGCACACCGCCCAGGGGATGCGCGAACACCGTCGTCATGCCCAGCGCGTCGGCGACCAGGCACGCATGCTGGCCGCCCGCGCCGCCGAAGACGGTCAACGCGTACTCGGTCACGTCATGGCCTCGCTGCACAGAGATGCGCTTGATCGCCTCGGCCATATTGCCGACCGCGATTTCGAGGAAACCCTCGGCCAGTTGCTCCGGGCTCATCTCGCGGCCGGTGGCGGCGCGCACTTCGTCCGACATGGCTTTGAAGCGCGCCACGACCGCATCGCGATCCAGGGGCTCATTGGCGTCGGGGCCGAAGACCTTGGGGAAGAAGTCGGGCTGGATCTTGCCCAACAGCACGTTGCAGTCCGTCACCGCCAGCGGGCCGCCGCGGCGATAGCAGGCGGGGCCAGGATTGGCGCCGGCCGAATCCGGCCCCACGCGCAGGCGCGCACCGTCGAAATGCAGGATCGAACCGCCGCCCGCCGCCACCGTATGAATGCTCATCATGGGCGCGCGCATGCGCACGCCCGCGACCTGGGTTTCGAACTCGCGCTCGAATTCACCCGCGTAATGGGACACATCGGTGGAAGTGCCCCCCATGTCGAAGCCGATGACCTTGGGAAAGCCCGCGATCTCGCTGGTGCGCACCATGCCGACGATGCCGCCGGCCGGCCCGGACAGAATGGCGTCCTTCCCGCGGAAGCGGTGCGCGTCCGTCAGGCCGCCGCTGGATTGCATGAACATGAGGCGGATGCCCGGCAGTTCGCCGGCCACCTGATCCACATAGCGCTTCAGGATCGGCGACAGATAAGCATCCACCACCGTGGTGTCGCCACGCGACACGAACTTGATCAGCGGGCTGACCTCGTGCGAGGCCGACACCTGCGGGAAGCCCACTTCACGCGCAATGCGCGCGGCGATGCGCTCGTGCTCGGGCGCGTGCCAGGCGTGCATGAAGACGATGGCCACGGCGCGGATACCGCTGTCGTAGGCCGCCTGCATGGCGGCGCGCAGGGCTTGCTGGTCCAGCTCGCGGATCACGGCGCCGTCGGCCGCCACGCGCTCATCAGCCTCCACCACCGATTCGTAGAGCATCTCCGGCAGCAGGACGTTGCGGTCGAAGAGGCGTGGACGGTTCTGGTAAGCAATGCGCAGGCCGTCTCGAAAACCCCGTGTCGTCACCAGCAAGGTGCGCTCGCCCTTGCGTTCCAGCAAGGCGTTGGTGGCCACCGTGGTGCCCATCTTCACGCATTCGACCTGATCGGCAGGCACGGGCTGGCCGGGCGCGATGCCCAGCAGTTTGCGGATGCCGGCCACCGCCGCGTCGCGATACTGCTCGGGATTTTCCGAAAGCATCTTGGCAGTGGTGGTGGTGCCGTCGGGGCGCCGGGCCACGATGTCGGTAAAGGTGCCCCCACGATCAATCCAGAATTGCCACTTCATAGGTGTCCTTGCAAACAAAGGGTCGCCGCGGCGCCTGCGGCCGCGCGCGGGTAAACGGAATCAGAGAGAGGTCGCCGCGCGAGCGGCCTGGTCGTACAGGCCGGACAGCGCGCGCAGTGTGTGGGCCAATTGGCGGCTGTAGTCCAGCCCGCCCCCACCCGGCGCGTCCAGGCCGGAGGTCAGGCATTGCTCACGGATCTCGGCATAGCGCTTCAGGATGGCCGCGCCTTCCGCCGTGACGCTGTAGAAGACTTCCTTGCTGCTGCGTTCGCCCTTGACCACCCCCAGGCGGTCCAGCTTCTTGAGCGCATAGCTGACGATGTGGGTGTCCTCGACGTTCAGGGTGAAGCAGATGTCCGCGAGCTTCTTTGGCCGCTCGCGGTGATAGACATGATGAAAGACCATCACATCCGTAGGCGTCAGGTCGGGCAGCCCTGCCGCGGCCATGCAGCGCACGGTCCAGCGGTCGAAGGCGTGGCTGGCGATCATCAGGCCGAATTCCACTTCGGAGAGGTCGGGCGCGCTGCCGCCAGCCAGATGGGCTGACGAGGCAATCAAAGCAGGTGTCATGGGAGACGCTAGCCGAGTTTATGTGAGCGAAATACTAATAATTTATCTATATTTCATCAATAAAAAATACGGTAGCGGCGGCCGGAATCCCCTCTTTCGAGGGAATACCCCTATAAGACTGCAAGAAAAAGGACGGCTACGGCGCCGACCAGCCCATGGGCAGATTGGCCCGGATCAATGAGCCGGCGATGGAAATCCGCGGCGCGATGTCTGGCATCGCGTCACCCGGACCGAACCAGCGCGCATCGGCGATCTCGTCCTCCTGGACACGGATGTCGCCGGACACGTAGTCCGCCGTGAACGCCACCATGAGTGAGTGCGGAAATGGCCAGGATTGGCTGCCGAAGTACTGGAGGTTGCCGACCTTCAGGCCAACTTCCTCGTGGACTTCGCGGTGGATGGTCTGCTCGATGCTTTCCCCGGGCTCGACGAACCCGGCAAGCGCGGTATAGCGCGACGTAGCGGTGGTGGTGTGGCGCGCCAGCAGGATGCTGTCGCCCTTGCGGATCAGCACCATCATGGCGGGCGATATGCGGGGATAGGCCGAGAAACCGCAAGACGGGCAGCGCAGGCAGAACTCGGTGGGCACGCGTTCCGACGGCGTGCCGCAGACGCCACAGAACCTGTGCGTGCGCGCCCATTCGGCGATCTGGTAGGCGCGGCCCGCCAGCGCCATGCGCTCGTCGTCGAGTACGCCGAACAACGAGCGCAGCTTACGGAATGCATAGCCTTGCGGGGGCTCCACGCCGGGCTCGACGTGCACGGTGCGGTACGGCGAACCGGGCAACGTCCAGATCGGCTGCAAAGCCGCGGCCGCCACTCCTATCCGCACGCATACGGCGGTGTCCGGCAATACGGCGGACGTCTCTTCAACCAGCAATTCATCACGACGGAAAACGAAGTTCACACACGCCTCGGCACCATGCTTTCGATATCGCAATGTTAGAAGAAAACAGCGGCGCGCAGGCGCCGCCCACGTCGCATTGCGCAAAGATTGAACCCTCAAGCATCCCGGCGGGCGCAGCGCTTAGGAATAACCCGTAAAGAGGCGATTTCACGCGCCTCGTCGCCGCAGAGCAACATAGAATGGCACGGTTTTTCAGCTGCGCGTCATTGCCGCAGCGCTCTCTTTTTCGCAATGCCTATCGGGCACAACCCGGCTTCACCATTCGCAAAGAAGGACCACCCATGCACAAGAAAATCTCCCTGCTCGCCGGCAGCATCGTCCTGGCGTTCAGCGCGGGCGCGCAAGCGCAAACGAAATGGGATCTGCCCACCGCCTACCCGGCCAGCAACTTCCACGTCGAAAACCTGACCACCTTCGTCAAGGACGTGGACACGCTGTCGGAAGGCAAGCTGAAGATCACGCTGCACAACAACGCGTCGCTCTACAAGGCGCCCGAGATCAAGCGCGCGGTGCAAGGCAACCAGGCGCAGATCGGTGAAATCCTGCTGACGAACTTCGCCAACGAAGATCCGATCTACGAACTGGACGGCCTGCCCTTCCTGGCCACCGGCTATGACGCGTCCTTCAAGCTCTATCAGGCGCAGAAGCCCTTCCTTGAGAAGAAGCTGAACGCGCACGGCATGACCCTGCTGTATGCCGTGGCCTGGCCGCCCCAGGGCATCTTCGCCAACAAGGAGATCAAGCAGATCACCGACATGAAGGGCCTGAAGTGGCGCGCCTACAGCCCGGTGACGGCCAAGATCGCCGAACTGGTCGGCGCGCAACCGGTCACGGTGCAGCAAGCCGAACTGGCGCAGGCCATGGCTACCGGGGTGATCGATTCTTATATGTCCTCGGCGTCCACGGGCTATGACACCAAGACCTACGAGTACATCAAGAAGTTCTACGACACGCAGGCCTGGCTGCCGAAGAACGCCATCATCGTCAACAAGAAGGCATTCGACGCGCTCGACCCCGCCACGCAGGCCGCCCTGAAGAAGGCCGGCGCGCAGGCCGAGGAACGCGGCTGGAAGCTGTCGCAGGAAAAGAACAAGTGGTACCAGGCCGAGCTGGCCAAGAACGGCATGGAAACCATTCAGCCCACGGTCGAGCTGAAGGAAGGCCTGTCCGTGATCGGCAAGCGCATGCTGGACGACTGGCTCAAGAAGGCCGGCGCCGACGGCCAAGCGATGATCGACGCCTACAAGAAGCAGTGATATCCCCATGCGCCGCTTTCTAGATGGTCTTTACGGCGCGGCCGGCCTCCTGGCCGGCCTGTGCACGATCGGCGTCCTAGTGTCGGTGCTGGCGGCGATCATCGCGCGCCAGCTCAGCATGAACATACCCGGCACGGACGCCTATGCCGGGTATTTCATGGCCGCCGCCGGTTTTCTCGCCCTTGCCAGCACCTTCAAGCACGGCGAACACATCCGCGTGACGCTGCTGCTCAATTCGCTCAAACCCGCCGCGGGTCGCAAGCTGGATATCTTCGCCCTGGCGGTCGGCTGCCTGCTGGCCTCCGCTTTTGCGTTCTTCAGCATCAAACTGACCTACGACTCCTGGCAATTCAACGACATCTCCACTTCCAACGACGCCACGCCGCTCTGGATTCCCCAGCTCAGCATGGCCGTGGGCACGGTGCTGTTCCTGGTTGCCCTGATCGACGAGCTCATCCGACGCTCACGCGGCCTGGCCGCCGCCACTTCGCAGCAAACCCATGAATGAACTTCTCGTCATTACCTTATTGGTCGTCTCGATCTTCGCGCTGCTGGGTTGCGGCGTCTGGGTTGGCCTGACCCTGGCGGGAACCGCCTGGATCGGCATGGAAATCTTCTCCAGCCGGCCCGCGGGCGACGCCATGGCAGTCACCATCTGGGGCGCGTCCTCCAGCTGGACGCTGACCGCCCTGCCGCTCTTCCTGTGGATGGGCGAAATCCTGTTCCGCACGCGTTTGTCGGAAGACCTGTTCAAAGGGCTCGCTCCCTGGCTCAATCGCCTTCCGGGACGGTTGCTGCACACCAACGTGATCGGTTGCGCCATCTTCGCGGCGGTCTCTGGCTCCTCCGCGGCGACCTGCGCCACGGTGGGCAAGATGACCATCCCCGAACTGACGCGCCGCGGCTATCCCGAGGACAAGATCCTGGGCACGCTATCGGGCGCCGGCACGCTGGGCCTGCTGATACCGCCGTCCATCATCATGATCGTGTATGGCGTGGCAGCGGATGTGTCCATCGCCAAGCTTTTCATCGCCGGCATCGTGCCGGGCATCCTGCTGGCCCTGCTGTTCATGGGCTATATCGCGTGGTGGGCAATCCGTAACCCCGGCCAGGTGCCGGCGGCCGACCCTGGCCTGTCGCTGATGGAAAAGCTGTCGCGCTCGCGCCATCTGATCCCGGTGATGCTGCTGATCGGCGCGGTGCTGGGCTCCATCTACACCGGTATCGCCACCGCGACGGAAGCCGCGGCGGTGGGCGTTGTGGGCGCCTTGATCCTGTCGGCGCTGCAAGGGTCGCTGAACCGCTCCACCTTCATGCAATCGCTGCTGGGCGCCACCCGGCTGTACTGCATGATCGCGCTGATCCTGGCGGGCGCGCAGTTCCTGACCCTGGCGATGGGTTATATCGGCCTGCCGCGGGCGCTGGCGGAATGGATTGGCGGCCTCGGCCTGTCGCAGTTCGGGCTGATCATGGCGCTGATGGTGTTCTTCATCGTCCTGGGCTGCTTCCTGGATGGCATTTCGATCGTCGTGCTGACCATGGGCGTGCTGCTGCCCACGGTGCAAGCTGCCGGCATCGACCTGATCTGGTTCGGCATCTTTATTGTGTTCGTTGTTGAAATGGCACAAATCACGCCCCCGGTCGGGTTCAACCTGTTCGTGCTGTCCGGCATGAGCGGACGGGAACTGCCCTACATCGCGCGCGCTTCGCTGCCGATGTTCTTTCTCATGATCCTGGCCGTGCTGCTGCTGTATGCCGTGCCTGGCATAGCGACGTGGCTACCGCTGCACATGACGCTGTAGCTCGGCGCCTGACCCAAAACCCCGTTCCTGTAACGGGGTTTTTTTCGCCCTGGCGCATGCTTCACACGGGCGCCTCCTGTTTTGCCGTCCTGTAAACCAGGGAAAACGCCACAAAACTGCGGGTGTCGCTCGGGTCCCATCTTTTCTAGAATTCCGAGGCGCCGATACGTTGCAACATTACGGCGTATATGTGCATATGCGGCCGTCGCCCGGACCCGCGCTTACCCAAAGCGTCGGAGCGATGGCCCAGCGCCTGACGATCCGCCAGGCGTATCCAGCCGGGCCAAAAGCCCGGCGCCACTAAAAATAGCTTTACCAGGAGGAGCCCCCGCATGAAACGCATCACCCTTACCCTGGCCCTGGCAGGCCTGGGCATGACCGCCGGCACGGCCCAGGCAGAAACCAGCGTCACCCTTTACGGCATCGCCGACGTCAGCATCCGCTACCTCAGCACCAGCGCGGGCAGCGTCGGAGAAGACGGCAGCCGCGTGTCCATGGAGAACGGCGCCATTTCCAACAGCCGCTGGGGCCTGCGCGGCTCGGAAGATCTCGGCAACGGCAACCGCGCCTTCTTCCGCCTTGAAAACGGCTTCAACATGCAGAACGGCCGGGGCTCGGATCCGGCCAAGACCTTCAGCCGCCTGGCCTACATCGGCCTGGACGGCGGCAACATCGGCGCGCTGACCCTCGGCCTGCAAAATACCCCGATGTTCGACCTGCTGGCCGATTACTTCGACCCCCTGACCGTGGGCAACTACGACCAGAACGCCTGGCTGCCCGCCGCCATGTCGCGCGTGCGCACCAACAACATGACCAAGTACTCCAACACCGTTGGGGACCTGGCTTTCGTGCTGTCGTGGGCCAATGGCGAAGACTGGAGCGACCATAAGGCCGGCCAGCAGTACGGAGCCAGCCTGCGCTACACCGTCGGCCAACTCGGCCTGGGCGCGGCCTATCAGCAGACCTACGAGGGCACGGATTCCGATCTGCGCCAGCGCGTCTGGAACCTGAACGCTTCCTATCAATTCGAAGGCGCAAAGGTGTTCGCCGGCTATTACAACGGCCGCGATGAAACCGGCTGGGTCAATGCCGTCATGGGCGGCACGCCCAACCCTGGCCTGGATCGCAAGGACAACGGCTACTTTGCCGGCGTTACCTGGCAAGCCACGCCGCGCTGGGCCATTACGGGCGCCGCCTACTACGACCAGAGCAAGAACGTGGTCGAAGACGGCGACAAGGGCAAGCGCTACGCGCTGGTCGCCGTGGCCGAGTACTCGCTGTCCAAGCGCTCGCAGGTTTACGGCACCGTGGACTGGAACAAAGTCAGCGACGCCGCCAGCGGCGAAATCGCCGGCAAGAGCAATCAGCTCGGCGCCGCAGTGGGCTTCCGCCACATCTTCTGATGACCCCGCCGTGCCGGACGTGCTTCGCGTCCGGCACGGCGTATCCTCACATACCCAGGTAGGCCTTGCGCACCTCGTCCGAGGCGGCCAGTTCCGCGGCTTCTCCCGACAGCGCCACCCTGCCGCTTTGCATCACATAAGCGCGCGCCGCGACCTCCAGCGCCTGCGCCATATTCTGCTCCACCAGCAAGACCGACAGGCCATCGTCGCGATTCAACGCCGCCAAGGCATCGAAAACCTGCTCCACCAGCAAAGGCGACAGGCCCAGGCTGGGCTCGTCGATCAGCAGCAGACGAGGTCCGCTCATCAGCGCCCGGCCGATGGCCAGCATCTGACGCTCGCCGCCGGACATCGTGCCTGCCAGTTGCGCACGACGCTCCTTCAGACGCGGGAACAAGGTATATACGCGCTCCAGGCGTTCGCCGTAGACACGCTCGTCGCGCACGGTGTAGGCGCCCAGCCGCAGGTTCTGCTCCACCGGTTGACGGGCGAACACCCGGGCGCCTTCCGGAATCATGGAGATGCCCTGGGTCACGAGCTTGTCCGGCGGCGTGCCAGTAATGTCCCGGCCTTCAAACACCACCCGCCCCCCCTTGGGCTTGACCGACCCCACGATGGCCATCAAGGTGCTGGACTTGCCAGCGCCATTGGCGCCCAGCAAGGCCGCGATTTCGCCCGGCCTGACTTCCAGCGATACGCCCCGCACCGCCTGCACGCCTCCATAGGCCACGCTCAGCTCTTCCACTTTCAGCATCGCATCAGGCACGGTGTTTTCTCCCCAGATAGGCTTCGATCACGGCGGGATCGCGCACAATCTCCTGCGGCGCGCCCTCCGCGATCATCTGGCCGAAATTCAGCACCAATACCCGCTGCGCCAACCGCATGACCACCTCCAGCACGTGCTCCACGATGATGAGCGTGACGCCAGACGCATGGATGCCCCGCAGGATTCCGGCCAGGGCAATGGCCTCGGCGGGGTTCAGCCCGCCCGCCACTTCGTCCAGCAGCAGCATGCGCGGTTCGGTCGCCAGCGCCCGGGCCAGCTCGACCCGCTTCTGTCCGGCCACATTGAGTTCGGCCGCCCTCACGTCCGCGCGTTCGGCGAGCCCCACGAGTTCCAACACCCGCGCAGACTCCCGGCGCGCGTCCTGAAGGCGCGGATGGCGCAGCAGCGCGCCGACCATGGCGTTCTCCAGCACCGTCATCTGGCCGAAGCTGCGCGGGATCTGATAGGTGCGCACCAAGCCCATGGCGGCAACTTGCTCGGGCCTGCGTCCTATCATGGACTGGCCGTCGAAGGTCACGGATCCGGAAGTGGGCTCATGATGGCCCACCAGGCCGTTGAACAAGGTGCTCTTGCCCGCGCCGTTGGGACCGATGATGGCGACGATTTCGCCCGCTTCGACCGACAGGGAGATATCCTTGTTTGCCACCAGGCCGCCAAATTGCTTGGTCAGGTTCTTAACGTCCAGCAGAGCCACGGCGCCTCCTCAATGTCACCAGCCCACCCGGCAGGAACAGCGTGACCAGCAGGATGGCCAGGCCGAAGACCAGCAGGTCCAGGCCCATGCCCGAACTGCCCCACAACACACGCGTGCCCTCGGACAGCGGCAGCAGCACCGCCGCGCCCAGCCACGGGCCGATCAGCGTGCCCACGCCGCCCAGGATGGTCACCAGCACGACTTGCACCGACATCGTCAGGTTGAACATGGACTCCGGATCGATGAAACCGACATACATGGCGAAGAAGCCGCCCCACACCCCCGTCATGCCCGCCGACATCACGAACGCCAGCATCTTGTAGCGGTCCGCGGGTACCCCCAGGCTGCGCGAAGCAGCCTCGTCGCCGTTGATCGCACGCCAGTAGAAGCCGGTCTTGGAATGCACCAGGAAGAACGTTGCGCAAAAGGTCAGGAAGGCCAGGCCCACGGCGATCCAGTAGTAAGGCACCTTGCTGCGGAACAGCAGCATCCAGGCGGCATCGCCAATCGGTGCCTCCAGCCCGACCGCGCCGCCCGCCCATTCCCAGTTGATCATCAGCAAGAGGCCGATCTGCAGCAGCGCAATGGTGGCCATCGCGAAATAATGGCCGGAGAGCCGCAGCGTGGGGCCGCCGACCAGCCATGCCAGCCCAGCGCTGATCAGCCCGCCCAGCGGAATACCCAGAAGCGGCGTGAGCTTCAGATGATGCAGCAACAGCAGGGTCGTATAGCCCCCTACCCCCACGAACACGCTGTGCCCGAAGGAGATCCGCCCCAGGAAGCCGCCGACAAGGTTCCAGCACGCGCCCAGCGCGCCGAACATGATCGCCAGCAACAGCACCTGCAAGGTGAATGCGTCCTTCACCACCAGCGGCACCCGGGCCATTAGGATGGCGGCCACCGCTGCCGCCGCGACCGGCCACTTAGGCACGCCGGCCGATGCGGCGTCGAGTTTGCGAGTCGTGTTCATCTCACCACCGCCCGAACAGGCCACGCGGCCGATACCAGAGAACCAGGATGAACAGGATGAAAACGCTCACCGTCTTCAATGCCGGCGCAACGAAGTAGCCCGTCATCGCCTCGATGATGCCAATCAGGATCCCCGCGATGAAGGCGCCTGGCAAGGAACCGAAGCCGCCCATGCATACCGCCACGAAAGCCAATAGGCCGAACACCGTTCCCACCGACGGGAACACATAGAAAAACGTGGTGAGCAAGGCTCCGGCCAATCCCACCGCCGCGCTGCCCAGCATCCAGACCTGCGCATTCACACGGTCGGGCGAAATACCTACCAGTGCCGCCACCTGGCGGTCTTCCGCCACGGCCTGCAGGGCGTGGCCCCAGCGGGTGCGATACACCAGCACGAATAGCGCCACCACGACCACCAGCGCGATCAGGCCGGTCACCACCTGGGGCCTGCCCAGCGAAATACCGGCCAAGGTAACGCTGCCTGACACCAGGGTGTCGGGCAGGCTGCGGTAGTCGGGGCTGAAGGCGATGAAGGCGATCTGGCGCAGCACCAGGCCCAGGCCGAAGGTGGCCAGGATGACCGCCATGGCCGGCCCTTTCTGCAAGCGGCGGATAATGAGCGCGTAGGTAAGAAAGCCGACGAAGGCGAGCGCGACGGCCACCAGCGGCGCCGACAACGTGGGGTCGATATGACCCAGCGTGTAGAGCCAGTACGCGGCATACATGCCCAGCATCAGGAATTCGCCATGGGCGAAATTGATGACGTCCGTAATGCCCCAGATCAGCGCCAGCCCCACCGCTACCGCGGCATAGATCAGGCCGTTGAACAGGCCTGCCGAGAGTGCTTCAAACATGGAATGCTCCTCGCGGCGGACCCCGCGGCCCGCCGCGTCAGACTGGGGTTACTTCCAGGTGAATGGCAGCGTGGGCAGGCTCTTGTCAGCGCGGTACTTCTCTGGCCACACCGTCTGGTAGGCTGAACCTTTCAGTTCCAGGATCAGCCCGGAACCCTTGGTGTTCTGACCTTTGGCGTCGAACTGCACGCCGGCCCAGGGCATGGCGACCTGCGCTTCGCCCAGGTCCGTTGCGACCAGCGCCTTGCGGATGGCCTCGGGGTCGGTCGATCCGGCGCGATTGATCGCGTCGGCCAGTACGAGCACCCCTTGCATGGAGCGGGCGTTGTTGCCGTTCAGGTCCTTGCCGGTCTTGGCTTTGTACATGTCGTTGATTTTCTTCAGCCCGGCCTTGGACGCCGCGACGTCATTGCCCCAGACGTCGCGCGTCAGCACGCCCTGGACCTGCGGCCCCACCTCCTGCACAAAGCGTGAATCGATGAAGCCGGCATCGTTGGCCAGCAGTACCGGCGGAGCGTACTTGCTTTCCCGCATGGTACGCACGAACAGCATGGCGTCCGAGGTATAGCTGGCGAAGATCGCCACGTCGGGCTTGGCGGCGGCCAGCTTCTGCACTTCCGCGGTGACCGAGGCCGAGCCGGCGCTGTAGGCGATGTTCGCGACCAGCTGGCGCTTGTACTGCTTGGCGAACTTCTCGACGGCCTTGTACGTGTTCACGCCGAAGTCCGTGTTCTCGTACACAACGGCAATCTTGGCGGTCGGCACGGCCTTCACGCCGTCCAGGAACTGCATCATGTTCTCGACAAAGGTATCGTCGTTGGGCGAAGTGCGGAAGAACCACTTGTAGCCGCGTTCGGTCAGGTCCGGGCTGCTGGATTCGCCGTTCACGTAGGGAATTCCGCGTTGCTCGGCAATGCGGCTGGCGGTCTTGGTCACGGCCGACTGATAGGCGCCGGTCAGGGCGACCACCTTTTCCTGGTCGATCAGGCGCTGGGCGTCCGCCAGGCCCACCTCGGGCTTGCCCTGCGAATCGCCGAACACCACTTCGATCTTGGCGCCACCCAGCGCCGGCAAGCCGCTGCCCGCGGCCAGCGGTATGCCTTCGAGTTCGGGATGCGGATTGTTGATGATGTCGACCGCCAGCTCGACGGCCGCCTTGATTTCCGACCCGGTGGACGCCAAGGCGCCCGACAAGGGATAGATCGCGCCTATGCGCACGGCCTGTTGGGCTTGCGCAGGCACGGCGCTCATGAGCGCCAGACTCGCGGCGACACCCGCGATGAGCTTCATCTTCATAACTGGACTCCTGGGTTGAACAGGCTAGGTGTGAAAACAATGCAGCACGAAACCCTCCGGCAAGCCGGACGGCCCCAGATTCAAAGCGGTTGTCGCCATTTCCCCTTGTCCTTTGATGGATCGTTTTGGTGGCACAACTGTTACAGCAGCGCAAATACGATTCGGGTCCGCTTCCGCCGTGCGCTACGGGGAAAGCGTGAGGATGGTCAGAACACGGCCATCCGGCTATTGATGAGATCCGTGACCAGCATGTGCCCCGGTGCATGCGTAATGCAGAATTCCGGCCTGACCGCTGCGACCACCGACTGCGGCGTCACCCCACAAGCCCAGAACACCGGCATTTCGCCTTCGCGTATTTCCACCGGATCACCATAGTCCGGGCGGTTGATGTCGGCAATACCGATCAACGCGGGGTCGCCGAGGTGCACCGGCGCGCCATGGACCGAGGGAAAACGCGAAGTCACCTGGATGGCGCGGATGGCGTCCGCCGCCTTCAAGGGACGCATGGACACGACGAGCGGACCGCCGAATACGCCTGCGGCATGGGTCGGAATGCTGGTGCGGTACATAGGCACATTGCAGCCCTGTTCGATGTGACGCACAGGCAAACCGTTGTCCAGCATCGCTTCCTCGAAAGAAAACGAACAGCCGATCAGGAACGACACCAGATCATCGCGCCAGATGTCGCGCACGTCGGCAGGCTCGGCGACCAGCTCACCGTTCTGCCATACGCGATAGCGCGGAATGTCGGTACGTATGTCGATGTCGTATCCCAGTTCCGGCAAGGCCGGGTCACCCGGCTCGGACATGGCCAGCAAGGGACAAGGCTTGGGATTGCGCTGGCAGAAATGCAGGAAATCCGCTGCCAGCGCGCGCGGCAGGATAGCGAGGTTGGCCTGAACGTGGCCCGGCGCGAGGTTCGCCGTGGGGCCGGTCAGCTTGCCGCTGCGCGCGTCCATACGCGCCTGCCGGGCCAATTCGACGCTGGCGCGCGCCGCGGGTTTCGTTTGCATGCTATCCCCTTGATGATGATGCAGGTATGGGGACATTGCACAGGAACCTCAGGCCAGCGTCCAATCACAAGTTGCGATAGACCCCGATCAAAATTCCTTATCAGGGTTATGCCGGATGGCGCAATGCCTCTTCACGCGCAATTTGCTGGGCGGCCTCGGCCACCGCGCGCGGGATCTGGCTGTCCGGCCCCTGCATCCAGCAGGCGGTGTAATGCAGTGGCGGCAAGGCCGGGGCCTTGACGTCCAGGATGCGCAGCTCGCCCTGCGCGAGTTCCTTGTGCAGGATTACCGGCGCGATGACTGCGGTGCCGATGCCGTCGCGCGCCATCCGCACGATGACGCTTAACGCGGAACTGCCGTACATGCGCGGCGCTTCCACGCCAGCCTGTTGCAACAGCTGGCGCACCGCGCGATGCGGATCGGTCGTGGACGGATAGGTGATGACGGGCCATTCGGCCAGGCGCTTCAGCGGGATCGGCTGCCGCCCGACCTTGAGCTTGGGGCTTGCCACCCAGGACAAAGGGTAGTTGCAAAGATAGAGGTTCTCGATGCGGGGCTCTTCCATCGGCCCAAGCAGAAAGGCCAGATCGATCTGGCGCGAGGCAAGCTGCGTCTTCAGCACCGTGGTCGTATCCACCTGGATCTCCACCATCAGCGCCGGATAGGCATCGTGCAGGTATTCCATCAACGTCGGCAGCCAGGTATGGACGATGGTTTCCGATACCCCCAGCCTGAGCATGCCGCTCATGACGCTTTTGGCCCGCGCGGCCTCTTGCATGTCTCGCCGCATCTGCAGCATGCGCTCGGCGTGCGACAGCAGTTCGCGCCCCTTGCCGGTCAGTTTGATGCCGCGCGTGTCGCGGTCGAACAGGCGCACGCCCAAGTCGGATTCCAGCGAGGCGATGCGCTGCGAAATGGCGGGCTGGGTCGCGTTAAGCTTTTCGGCGGCCGCCCGGAACCCGCCCAGGGTGGCGACCCAGAAGAACGTCTCGATGTTGCGCAGATCGATCATGGCGGCGGCATCCGGCTATGCAGCCGCCATCTTAGCGCCCGGGACGGTCCGGCGGCTGCGGACCGCCCCGCCTCGGATCACTGGCCAGCGTACAACGCTTCCACCGCCAGCCCGATGCCCAGGATGCGGCGGTCCGTGCCATTGCTGCCCGCGATCATCAGGCCCACCGGCGCCGTGCCCGGCGCGTGGCAAGGCAGCGACAGCGCGCAGCCATCCAGGAAATTGATCAGCGTGGGATTGCGCAGGATGAGCCCGTTGGCTGCGTAATAGGCGTCGTCCGAAGCCTGCAGGTCAGCGACCGCCGGCGCCACGATCGGCGTGGTGGGCATGATCAGGGCATCGTAGCCTGCGATGCGGCGGTCCACCGCCGCGACCCAGGCTTCGCGCGCGTCCAGCAGATCCAGGTAGTCGGCCGCGCTCATGTCCTTGCCGCGCATGATCCGCGACACCACGCGCGGGTCGTAGCGCTTGCCCGCGCGGGCGATCAGGTCGCGATGCCAGGCCCAGGCCTCGGCAGCGGTGAAACCGCCCTTGGCGTTGATTGCCGCGAGTTCCGCGAACTCCGGAATCGGAATCTCGTCGATCTGCGCGCCGGCAGTCTTCAGGCGCGCCACCGCAGCCGCGAAGCTGTCCGCGACGTGCTTGTCCATGGCGTCCAGCGCCAGCGTGGTCGGGATGGCCAGGCGCAGCCCACGCAGGACGGCAGCTTCCGGAACCGGGCCGCCATCCCCCGAGAGGATCGCGTCCAGTTCGGCGCAACAACGCACACTGGCGGCAATGGGGCCGATGGAATCCAGATTGGCCGACAGCGGCAGCACCCCTTCCATGGAGACGCGCCAGGCGCTGGGCTTGAAGCCGGTCAGGCCGCACAGCGCGGCCGGAATGCGCACCGAGCCGCCGGTATCCGAGCCGATGGCCGCGACGGCCATGCCGTCGGAAACCGACACGGCGGCGCCCGAGGATGAACCGCCAGGAATGCGGCCAGTGGCGCGGTCGTAGGGGTTCAGAGGCGTGCCGTAGTGCGGATTGATGCCCAGGCCGGAATACGCGAATTCGGTCATATTGGTGCGGCCGATGATGACCGCGCCCGCCGCCACCAGACGACGCACAACTTCGGCGTCGGCATCCGCCGCCGGCTCGCCTTCTCGCGCCACCGAGCCCGCCATCGTGGTCTCGCCTTCGACGTCGAACAGGTCCTTGATGCTGATGGGCAATCCGTCGATGGCCGAGCGGACGATGCCCGCCGCCCGCAGCGTGTCCGAGGCCTGTGCCTGCGCCAGCGCCGATTCGGCATACAGCCGCGTGAACGCGCGGGCGCCCTCGCCCGCATCGTCCTGGGCGCGGGCCAGCGCCGCCTGCGTCAGTTCCACGGAGCTGCTGCGGCCCTCTTGCAGGGCCAGGGTCAGATCATTCAGAGTCGAAACCATAGTCATCCTAGTGCCGCCTTGCGGCATGAGTGCAAACGGGCGCGCCCGCGGGCGCGCCTGGCGATCGGCGCCGGGGAGCCGGAATCAGGCCACCACGGGCAGCGTCTCGACATGATAGCGGTGCCGCAGGGTGCGCTGACGCCGCGGGTCGTGCAGTTCCATCGTGAAGTCGACGGAAGGACGGATACCGCCAATCGCCCCCACGGTGCCGCAGGTCATGCCGGCGCCCGCCGGCAGCACCGCCGCGCCGCCGGTATAGCCGGCAACCAGATCCTGCGGGGTGCGCAACGACGCCAGCGGGCCCTCTTGGTACAGCACTTCCACGCCATTCTCGACAATATAGGAACGGATGATGAGCTCGTCCCAGTAATCGGCCACGTCGGCCAGGCGCCAGGCGCTGCCCGCCAGCGGCTTGACGCAGACTTGCTTGGACATCGCGACGCTGTAGGTCTCCAGCTTGCGATCGGTATGGTCGGAGGCGATGCTGACGTACATCTCGCCATCCACCGAGAACACAAAGGTTTCGACTTCGCCCGACGATTCCTCGCCCAGGGCCTGCACGGTTTCTTTCTGGGTCAGTTGGTTATCGGCGATGCGGTAGTACAGCGGCACGCTGCTGGGGCGCGGCACGCCGATGGCGGCCAGTTCTTCAATGTGATGTTCGATCGCGGCGATGTCGCGTCCGGCCCAGCCGGCAACGATAAGGGTGTCGAACTCGACTTCCACCTGGCGCGGTTGCGAGTCTTCGATCTGGAATACGGCTTTCATATCTGTCCTGCGGAAACAAGGAAAGGAAAGGCGCGGCGGATTTCCGCGCCCCGGAATCTCTGGAAAATGAAAATCAACCGAACACGCGTGGCAGCCACAGCGCCACGTCCGGCCAGAACGCCAGCAACGCCAGCATCACGAACATGGCCGCCACGAACGGCAGGCTGCCGACAATGACCGCGCTCATGGAGCCGCTCTTGCGCAGGCTCTGGACGACGAACAGGTTCAGTCCGACGGGAGGAGTGATCAGCGCGGCCTCGACCAGGATGATGATGACGATACCCAGCCAGATGGGGTCGAAACCCAGGCCGATCATGATGGGCGCCACGATGGGGATGGTCGTGATCATCATGGACAGCGTTTCCATGAAGCACCCCAGCACCAGGTAGAAAATCACCACGATCAGCAGCATCCATCCGGGCGACAGGCCCAGGCCGGTGATCGACTTCGTCAGCGCGTCGGTCAGGCCGGTCGCGGACATGACAAAGTTCAGGAAGCTCGCCGCCACCACGATCAGCATGATCATGGCCGTGGACCGCATGGTGCCTTCCATCACCTCGCGCAACATGGACCACGACAGGCGCCGGAACCAGGCCGCCAGGATGAAGGCCCCCAGCACGCCCAACGCGGCCGCCTCGGTGGGCGTGGCCAGGCCCGCATAGATGGAGCCCACCACCAGGAAGAAGATCCCCATGGGCGGCGCCAGGTGGACCAGGCTGGCCATCCGCTGGCCCCAGGTCGCCTGGATTTTCTTGCCGCCCCAGGATGGCTTGGCGACACAGGCGATGACCACCGTCAACATGAACAGCGCCGCCATCGCGAAACCCGGAATGATGCCGGCCAGATACAGCTTGGGCACCGACGAGTTCGTCAGCACGCCGTAGATGACCAGGTTGATCGAAGGCGGGATCAGGATGCCCAGCGTGCCACCCGCGGCCAGGCTGCCCAGGAAGAGCGGTTCGTTGTAGCCGTACTTGCGGATCTGCGGAATGGCCACGGTGCCCACGGTCGCGGCCGTCGCGACGCTGGAGCCGGAAGTGGCCGAAAACAGCGTCGACGCACCGATATTCGCATGCATCAGCCCGCCCGGCAGCCAGGACAGCCACAGGCTCATTGCGCCATACATGCGTTCGGCGAAACCTGCGCGCAACAGCACCTCGCCCAGCATGATGAACAGCGGAATCGCGACCAGCAGGAATTCATTGTTGGTGCTCCAGGAGACCTCCCCGATCGCGCGCGTCAACGGCAACATGGAGAACAGCGGGTCCAGGATCAGGCCCAGCACGCCCAGCGCCGCGCCCACCGGGATGGACAGGCCGATCAGCACCAGGAGCAGAATCAATGCGGTGGAAATCATGCGGTCTCTCCCTTCACCATGCGCTCGCCGGCGGCGGCTTCCTCGTCGGCCTCTTCCTGCGCCGAACGCACGCCGCAGATGCTCTTGACCAATTCGACGTCGCCTGTCACCAGCGCGGCCGAGGCGCGCGCCAGCATGAGGGCGACCGTGACGCACATCCAGGCCAAGCCCAGTGCCCACAGGCCCTGCGGGATCCACAAAGGCGTCGCCAACGGCGTGTTGGCGGCGGATTTCTGCGCCCAGGACGTCTGCACGACTTCGAACGCGTAATAAGTGAGGTAGACCATGAAGACCGACAAGGCCACCATGGAAATCCAGTCAAGCACCGCGGCAATGCGCACCGGCATGTATTGATAGACCACGTCCACGCGCACGTTGGCGCGTTGCAGCGTGGCAAAGGCCAGCGCCCAGGAGGTGCTGATGGCAAATGCGTAGCTGGACAGCTCATCCGCGCCGCCAGTCGTGAAGCCCAGGAACTTGCGGGCCAGCACGTCAAACGAAATCAGCAGCACGCTGGCCACCGTCAGGCCACCGCCAGCCCACACGGCCAGCCGCGAAAAGCTCTCCGCGCGCCGCAATAGCCCGCCCAGCAGGCGAAAGTGTTCAGATTGAGTCATGAGTCAAACCTTTGCAGGGCCAGGCACAGATCGCCCTCCCCGCCATGTAACGAACGATCCCACAGGAATGCCACGAAACCAGCTCCGCCAATCAACAGCAACTCCCCCTTCGGGTAGCCACGAAGCCAGCTCCTCCGCTCTACAGCGCCTCCCTTCGGGTAGCCACGAAAGCCAGCTCTGCCATCTGCAGCAACTCTCCCCCGAATCGGGATGCCGCGGATCCGGCTCCGCCGGTCCGCAGGCATGCCCCCCTGGGGGGAAGCGCGGTAGCGCTTCGGGGGGAGCCCACCTTGCGGATCCGGCTCCGCCGGTCCGCAGGCATGCCCCCCTGGGGGGGAAGCGCGCTAGCGCTTCGGGGGGGGGGTCTACTTATTAGCGACCACGCCCAGCGTCTTGCCAACCGTGGCGTTGAAGTCCTTCACGCACTGGGCAGAGCAGCGCGCAGCCCACTTGGGCAACACGGACTCCTCAGTGACCTTCTTCAGCAGCGCGCGGTCCGCGTCCGTGGGTTGGACCAGGACCATCTTGCCCTTGACCGGGAACGGGCAAGCGGCAGCGCCCGTGTTGCAGTCATAGCCTTCCTGCGTCTGGCGGGCAGCAGCGTCCCAGATGTTGTCGACGAGAGTCTTCACATTGGTCTGCAGGAACGTGCGCACCTTGGGATCAAGCTTGTCCCAGGCCTTCTGGTTCACGGCATGGATCTGCTGGTTCCAGTTGATCGGCAGCGCCACCAGGTGCGTAGACACTTCGTACCACTTGGCGGAATAGCCAGACAGCGAACCCGTGATGGCGCAATCCACTACCTTGTTCTGCAGCGCGGGCACGACTTCACCGAAGGCCATGGTCACGCTGGAGCCGCCCAGCGCCTCGACGAACTCGGCGGTGGTGCGGCTGCTGGTGCGGACCTTCTTGCCCTTGATGTCCGCCAGGCCCTTGATTTCTGCATTGCAGAACAGCACCTGCGCGGGGTAGGTGGAGATCCCCAGGAGCTTGACGTTATTGCCCTCGCCATACAGCTTGGCGTAGACCGGTTCAAACGCGTCGGTCACCGCGCGCGCGGTCTTGACGTCCGGCGCCAGGCCGGCCAGGTCGATCGCTTCGTTGATGGGGTTGTCGCTGGCGAAGTACGCCAGGGTGGCGGTGCCGAATTCGACCACGCCCTGCGACATCAGGCGCAGCAGTTCGGGACCCTTGAGGCCCATTTCGTTGAAGCCCTTGATGTCGGCCGTGACCTGTCCCTTGGACAACTCGGGAATCGTCTTCGTCCAGAACGGCTTTTCGTAGTCGTTGTAGGCAGTCAGATTGCTCAGGCCTCCCACGATCTTCAAGTGGGTCTTGGGCAGATCCTGGGCCTGTACCGCGCCAGCGAGCAGGCTGGCGGCGACGGCGGCGAAAACTAGCGACTTTTTCATGGACAAAACTCCTAGCTGGCGGGATGGTATGCCGCGCGCCGGATCCCGTTATCCTGGCGGCGCGCGGTGGCAATCGGAGAGTCTGGAGAAGATCAGCCGCGCAACGGCTTGCGTCGCGCCTGCGCGGCATGGCTCGCCGCCCGGGTCTGGGAATGGGACATATGCTGGTTCATGCTTTCCCCCGCTTTATGCATCCAGGCGATCGTTATTGATGTGGCGCCATTGCAGCGTCAGGGGCGCGGAGCGTCCAATCGTATGTTGCGATACGGGGGTATAAATATTTCTTTGGTCTCGGCTCGCGCAGACCGGGCATTTCGCGCAAACCACACGGCGGCGCGGCTTTGCGGCCAGCCGAACAGGGCGCGCGGCGGCGATCGCGGGCGGCGGATCAACCCGGCCGCGCCGTCCGTGCTGGGGTAAACACCTAGAGCGGAATGCCGTCTGCGGCCTGTTCCGCCACCTTCTGCGCCATCTGCGCAATGACGCGCACCGCGTGGCTGTCCGGCCCTTGCACCCAGGTCGCGGTGAAACTCAGCTCCGGCAGCGGATCCGCTTCGACGCGCAGGATGCGCAACTCGCCGCGCGCCAGTTCCTTGCCCAGGAACACCGGCGCGATAACGCTGGTGCCGATGGCATCCTGCGTCATTCGCACCATCATCGACATCGACGCGCTGCCGTACATGCGCGGCGAATTCACTCCGGCTCGGGTCAGCATGTCTCGCACCACGCGGTATGGCGCGCTATTGGAGGGATACGTGATGATGGGCAGCTTGCCTATCCGCTCCAGGGTGAGCGGTTCAGGCCCCAGGTCCAGCACCGGGCTTGCCACCCAGGCCAGGGGATAGGTGCATAGCGGCAGGTTTTCGACGCGCGCCTCCAGCACGGGGCCCATCAGGAAGGCCAGGTCGATCTGGCGCGACATCAGGTGAGAGCGCAACACGTGGGTCGTGTCGACCTCGATCTCCAGCACCAAGGCCGGATAGTTGGAGTGGATCAGTTCGATCAGCGTGGGCAGCCAGGTTTGCACGATGGTCTCGGCCACGCCGATGCGCACGGTGCCGCTCATGACGTTCTGCTCGCGCGCGGCCTCGAACATGTCGCGCCGCACCTGCAGCATGCGTTCGGCATGGGACAGCAGCTCATGTCCTTTGGCGGTGAGCTTCACCCCGCGCGCTTCGCGCTCGAAGAGGCGCACGCCCAGATCGGCTTCCAGCGACGCAATGCGTTGCGATACCGCCGGCTGCGTGGTGTTGAGCTTTTCCGACGCGGCGCGAAAGCTGCCCAGCGTGGCTACCCAAAAAAAAGTTTCGATGTTGCGTAGTTCTATCATGAGCCTGTTCCCCCGGCGCGATGAGCGTATCATGTCAGCCGCCTGATGCCTCCACCTGAACCCACGCCCCGAATAACAAGGAGCCTGTCGATGACCCCGGCCGATAACGGTCGCGCGCGCCCCGCGCTGCCTGCCACCAGCGGCCCGATGATGGGAGTGCTGTTGCTGGTGCTGTCGATGTGGACGCTATCGTGCCTGGATGCCAGCGGCAAATGGGTGATGAATGCAGGCGTGCCGCTGCTGGTGCTGTCGTGGTTCCGCTATGCCGTGCACCTGGCGCTGGTGCTGGCCCTTGTGCTGCCCGCGCGCGGCCTGGGGGTTTTTCGCAGCAGGAAGCCGCGCGAACAGATCCTGCGCGGCGGCTCGATGTTCCTGGCCACGCTGATGTTCTTCACCACGCTGAGCTATATCCCCCAGGCCGAGGCCACTGCTATCAATTTCCTTGCGCCGCTCCTGGTGCTTTCAGCCGCGCCCTGGGTCCTGAAGGAACCCGCCCGCCTGTCGCGCTTCGTGGCCGCGGGCATCGCCTTCATCGGCGTGATCATCGTGATCCGCCCCGGCGGCGGCCTGGATCCGGTGGGCACGGTATTCGGCCTGCTCACGGCCTGTTGCTTCGCGGTGCAGTTCATCGCCACGCGACGCGTCGCGGGCGACGATCCGTTCACATCCTTGATCTGGAGCGGCGCGGTCGGCACGATCTGCCTGACCTTGGCCCTGCCCTTCATCCTGCCGCCCGCCCTGCCCGTGCTCAAGGCGTTGGCGCCGCTGGACTGGGTCGTGCTGATCTCCACCGGCATTACCGGCGGCCTGGGCCATCTGTTCCAGATCGGCGCCTACCGACGCGCGCCCGCTTCCACCCTGGCCCCCTTTGTCTACCTGCAGATCATCAGCGCCACCTCGGTCGGCTGGCTGGTCTGGGGCCACTTCCCCGACCCGCTGACCTGGCTGGGCATCGCCATCATCTGCGCCAGCGGGATCGGCATCGGCTTGATCGAATGGCGCCGCAGCCGCGCCCAGGCCGCGCCGCTGGCCGGGGCCGACGCGCGCTGAGACGGCAGCACGCCACGGCCGCCTCCCGTACAATGCGGGTCGCTTTTTGCGCTTTCGCGCATGGGCGACCCAGGCATTTCCCCGAATCGAGGCTCCCATGATCATCAAGCCCCGCGTACGCGGCTTCATCTGCGTCACCACCCATCCCGCCGGCTGCGCCGCCAACGTCCGCAATCAGATCGACTACGTCAAGGCCCAAGGTCCTGTCGCTGACGGGCCGAAACGCGTGCTGGTGCTGGGCGCGTCGACCGGCTACGGCCTGGCGGCGCGGATCACTGCCGCTTTCGGCTGTGGCGCGCAAACGGTGGGGGTGTTCTTCGAGCGGCCGGGCGACAAAGCCAAGGCCGGCACACCCGGCTGGTACAACACGGCGGAGTTCCACGAACAGGCCCATGCCGCCGGGCTGTATGCCAAGAGCATCAACGGCGACGCGTTTTCCGACGAGATCAAGCGCAAGACCATCGCGCTCATCAAACAGGACCTCGGCCAGGTCGACCAGGTGATCTACAGCCTGGCGGCGCCGCGTCGCACGCACCCGAAAACCGGGGAAGTCTTCAATTCGACGCTCAAGCCCATCGGCCAGGCAGTGAACCTGCGGGGCCTGGACACCGATCGCGAGGTGGTCAAGGAATCCGTGCTGGAGCCCGCGACCCAGGCCGAAATCGACGCCACCGTGGCCGTCATGGGCGGCGAGGACTGGCAGATGTGGATCGACGCGCTGCTGGAGGCCGGCGTGCTGGCCGAAGGCGCCACCACCACGGCGTTCACCTACCTGGGCGAGAAAATCACCCACGACATCTACTGGAACGGCTCGATCGGCGCCGCCAAGAAGGATCTGGACCAGAAGGTGCTCGAGATCCGCGCCAAGCTGGCCGCGCGCGGCGGCGATGCCCGCGTGTCGGTGCTGAAGGCGGTTGTGACGCAGGCCAGTTCGGCGATCCCGATGATGCCGCTGTACCTGTCGCTGCTCTTCAAGACCATGAAGGAAGCGGGCACGCACGAAGGCTGCATCGAACAGGTCTATGGACTGTACCGCGACAGTCTGTGCGGCAAGACGCCTATCCTGGATCAGGACGGGCGCCTGCGCGCCGATTACAAGGAGCTGGCGCCCGAGGTGCAGGCCCGCGTGATGGCGCTGTGGGACCAGGTCACCAACGACAATATTTACCAGCTTACGGACTTCGCGGGCTACAAACAGGACTTCCTGCGCCTGTTCGGCTTCGAGATCGACGGTGTCGACTACGAAGCCGACACCGACCCCGCCGTGGAAATTCGCGGCCTGGCGTAAGCCCCGGCGCTACCGCGCCATCAGCTCCAGCAGGCGGTCCAGGCCCCCTTCATCGATGGCCACCTTGACCTCCTCGCGAACAGCCGGCTTGGCGCGGTAACCGACGGACAGGCCCGCCGCGCGCATCATCGGCAGGTCGTTGGCGCCGTCGCCCACGGCGATGGCGCGTTCCGGCCCCACGCCCAGCGATGCGCACACCTCCAGCAGCTTGCGGCGCTTTTCCTCGCCGTCGCAGATATCGCCCCAGGGCTGCGGCAGCAGCCGCCCCGTCAGGCGGCCGTTTTCCACTTCGAGTACATTGGCGCGCACGTCGTCCAGTCCGAGGCGTACCCGCAGCCGGTCGGTGAAACAAGTGAAGCCGCCCGTCACAAGCAGGCAGGTCAGGCCGGCAGCCTTGCACGCGGCGATCAAGGTCTCCACGCCGGGATTCAGGCGCACCCGTTGCTCATAGACCTCGTCCAGCGCGGCCTGCGGCATACCCGCAAGCAGCGCCACGCGTTCCCGCAAGCTTTGCTTGTAGTCCTTGATCTCGCCGCGCATGGCGGCCTCGGTCAGCGCCGCCACTTCGGCCTTCTTGCCCATCAGGTCCGCCATTTCGTCCAGCGTCTCGATCGAGATCAGCGTGGAGTCCATGTCGAAGGCTATGAGTTTGTAGTCCGTCAGCGCCAGCGGCGGCGCAATGCCCCGCCACTGCAGGCCGGGAATCGTGGAAGCGGAATGCATGGGAAATCCTTGTCTAGCCGGGTTGGGAGAATTCGCTCGCGGGATCGCGTGAAGGACCGCGTCCTTGCTCGCGCAGCCACTCGATGAACAACTGCGCGGAAGGCGCGGCGGGGCTGTCCTGACGATACAGCGCGTGTATGCCGGCGTTCGGCAGCTGTGGGCCGTCGAACAGCGGGCGCAGCCGGTCCGCGCGGATGTCGTCGTCCAGAAGACACCAGGGCGCCAACGCGATGCCCAGGTCGTTCATGGCGGCCTGCATGCACAGGAATTGGTGGTCGAACACCGGCCCGGGCAGTTGCGCCGGCACGTCCACCTTTGCCAGGGCGAACCAGCGCGGCCAGTGATCCATGCCGCCCGCGATCTTCAGCAGCGGATGCCCCAGGCAATCCGCCGGCGCCGCAAGGCGGTTGCGTTCGATGAAGCGCGGTGAAGCCACGGGCACGTGAAAATCATCCAGGCAGTGCACGCAAGCCAGATCGGAATGCGCCATGTAGCCATGCCGGATCAATACGTCGCTGCCGGTGTCGCCGCCGCGATCCAGGAACGAACGCCCTTGCGTGGTGAGTTGCACATCCACGCCCGGGTGCCGCTCCTGGAACGCGGACAGGCGCGGTATCAGCCATTTCATGGTCAGCGACGGCGTAGCGCAAACCCGCAGCACCCCGCCGTAGGCAGGCGATTTCAACTTGGCGGTGGCCGCCGCGATGCGTTCCAGGCTGGCCTGGATTTCCGGGAAATAGGCCTGGGCGCAAGGTAGCAGTGCGACGCCGCGCGCCTCGCGCGCGAACAGGGGTTGCCCCACATACTCTTCGAGAATGCGGATCTGCTGGCTGACCGCGCTGTGCGTGATGCTCAGCTCATCGGCGGCCGCGGTGAAACTGCGCAAACGCGCCGCAGCCTCGAACACGCGCAACGCCTTGAGCGGCGGCAGACTCTGCCCCGCCATGTCAGTTGCGGCCCGCCCGCGCGCCAGCCTGCCGCGGCGTTGTGCTGCTCTTTCCCACGTTTTCCCTTGTCGTCTGTTTTTTTTGCGGCGTCGCCTGCGCGCGCCTGTCCTATCCAGCCGCATTCTAGGTGATAGCCCGCGCGCCGACCTCTTAGAAAAACTAACGACTACCCTTAAAAAACAGCGCTGGTCTGGCGCGGAACCGCTTCCTATGATGCCGACAACCTCAGGCAGGAAGCAAAAATGGCATCAATTACCATAGACGGCATCGTCAAGACTTTCGGCGGGCAGCAAGTGCTGCGCAATCTGTCCCTGCACATACCCGATGGCGCGTTCTACACGCTTTTGGGACCCAGTGGATGCGGCAAGACCACATTGCTGCGCTGCATTGCCGGCTTCTACGCGCCCGATGGTGGACGCCTGCTGTTCGACCAGGACGACGTGACCCACGTATCCGCGCACCGCCGCGACATCGGCATGGTGTTCCAGGACTATGCGCTGTTCCCTGACAAGACTGCCTTCGACAACGTGGCCTACGGCCTGCGCGCCCGCGGCGTCGCGCGCGCGGAGATCACGCGGCGCGTCAATGAAGCGCTGGACAAGGTCGGGCTGCTATCGCTGGCGGAGCGCTATCCCGCGCAGATGAGCGGCGGGCAACGCCAGCGCGTGGCGCTCGCGCGCGCGCTGGTAATCCGCCCCCGCGTGCTGCTGATGGACGAGCCGCTGTCCAACCTGGACGCCAAAATGCGCCTGCAAATGCGCGACGTCATCCTGGATCTGGTGCGCGAGGCCGGCATCACCACAGTGTTCGTGACGCACGACCAGGAAGAAGCGCTGGCCATGTCCGACCGCATCGCCATCATGGACCGCGGCGACATCGCCCAACTGGGCACGCCGGAAGAGCTGTATGGCACGCCGGTGAATGCCTATGTGGCGGACTTCATCGGTTCCGCGAACGTGATTCCCGTGCCGGCCCGCAATGGACAGGCCGGCGCGCCGGCCGGCCACGTGCGCTACGAGATCTGCGGCCTGGGTTTCGACGGCGTACAAGGCAGCGACACGCTGGATGGCAAGGGCGTGCTGATCGCGCGTCCGGAGGAGCTGGCCCTGATGGCCCCTGCCCCTTATGTACCCAACACCTTGCCCGGCAAGGTGCTGCGCCGGCAGTACCTGGGCTTCAAGACGGCTTATCGCATCGCGTTGGAGAACGGATCCGAAATCCGTGTCGAGCTGCATGCCGGCAACATGGTGGCGCAGTTCCAGCCCGGCGAAGCCGTGCAGGTGCTGATTCCCGCCGACAGCCGCGTCGTCAACGCCTGAGGACGCGCCAGCCATGAAAATCAAATGGTGGCCTTGGGGCATTCTGACGGCAATCAGCCTGGCCTTACTGCTGTTCTTCGTGCTTTATCCGCTGGGCGTGCTCTTTGGCAATAGCGTTACCGGCCAGGACGGCGGCTTTTCGCTGGAGGGCTTCAAGGCCCTGCTGGCCGACTCCCAATATCTGGAGGCCTTCGGCAACACACTGATCCTGGGGCTGGCGGTCACGACCTGCACGGTGCTGGTAGGCGTGCCCTTCGCCTACATGGTGGCGCGCTTCGACTTTCCGCTGAAGAACCTGGTGGCGATCCTGCCCGTGCTGACCATCGTGATCCCGGAGATCATCGTCGGCCAATCCTGGCTGCTGATCCTGGGCAACAACGGCATCCTGACCAACCTGCTGGGCGACGCCGGCATCTCGCTGCCATCGTTCTACGGCTGGACCGGCATGGTGTTCTCGATGACGCTGGTCTATTACACCTACATCTACCTGGGCGTGCTGGCGGCACTGCGCGGCTTCGACGGCCAGCTTGAAGAAGCGGGCCTGAGCCTGGGCACGCCGCCGCTGCTGACCAAGCTGCGCGTGCTGGTGCCGGTGCTGCTGCCCGCCGTGCTGGTGAACGCGCTGGTCGTGTTCACGCTGGTGGTCGGCAATTTCGCGCTGGCCATGCTGCTCGGCAGCCGCGTGCCGCTGCTGTCCGTCATGACCTACAACACGTTCGTGAGCGAAATGGGCGGCAGCCCGACGCTGCAAAGCGCGATGTCGGTCGTGTCCATCGCCATCGTCGCCATCGTGCTGTTCTTCCAGAAACGGGTGGTCGAGCGCAAGGTCTACACCATGACGCAAGGACGCGCGCCGGCCGCCACGCGCGTGCGCTCCTGGACCGCCCTCCTCTACACCAGCGGCGTGGGCCTCATCATCTTCATTTCGCTGCTGCCGCTGATCGTGGTCTTCATCGCCGCGTTCACTAAGACCAGCGGACCTGTCATGCAATGGGGCCAATGGTCCCTGGCCAGCATGCAGCGCGCGCTGCATGGCGCGCCCGAACCCATCCTCAACTCGCTCAAGTTCGCTTCCCTGGCCACGGTGCTGGGCGTTTCCTTCGCCGTCCTGGTCAGCTACCTGACCATCAAGAAGCGCACCGCGTCGACGCAAGTGCTGGACTACATCGTAGTGCTTCCGCTGACCATCTCCGGGACGGTGCTGGGCATCGCGCTGGTGCAGACCTTCAATACCGGCTGGCTGGTGCTGGCGGGCACGTCCGGGATCATGGTGCTGTGCTACACCGTGCGGCGCCTGCCCTTCGCGGTGCGCAACGCCTCGTCGGTGCTGTTCAACATCCCGGAGTCGATCGAGGAGGCTTCGATCAGCCTGGGCGTCTCGCCGCTCATGACCTTCTTCAAGGTGATCCTGCCCGCCATGAAGGCATCCATCATTTCGGCAGCCATCCTGATGTGGCTTACCACCATCTCCGAGCTGTCGGCCTCCATCGTCGCCTACAGCGGCGGCCTGGAGACCATGCCTATCGCCATCTTCCGCCAGGTGGACGGCGGCAGGCTGGGCATGGCGTCGGCCTATGGCGCGGCGCTGGTCACGGTCATCGTGCTGCCCATCATCGTGTCGGTCAAAGCGTTCCGCATCAAGCTGTTCTCCGGCAAATAACCCACTCGCACAGAGGCTATCCATGCAACTCAAGCACCTACTTCAGTACAGCGTCCTGTCCGCCGCCCTGGCAACCGGCGCCGCCCAGGCCCAGAACGTCGTGCTCTATTCGTCCAACAACACGGAGACGATCGAAACCGCCCTGGACGCGGTGAAGCAGAAGTCGCCCAAGCTGAACGTGCAGCCTGTCACCGGCGGCACCGGCACGATGATGAAGCGCATCGAAGCCGAAGCGCAGAACCCGCGCGGCGACCTGTTCTGGAGCGGCGGCTTCGGCACGCTGGGCGCGTACCGCCAGCATCTGCAGCCCTACCGACCGGTCGACCTGGACAAGATCCCCGCCGAATTCCGCGGTCCGGACGACCTGTGGGTCGGGACCAATGTGCACGTGATGGTGATGATGGTCAACGAACGCCAGCTCAAGGGCCTGGCGGCCCCGGCCACCTGGTCGGACCTGATGCAACCTCAGTGGAAAAACAAATTCGCCATCACGGACCCGTCCAAGAGCGGCACGGCCTACATGCTGGTGTATGGACTGTATAAGCAGTTCGGCCAGGAAGGCCTGGACAAGATCGCGGCCAACGCCGTGGTCACGGCGTCCTCGGGCACGACTTACAAGGGCGTGGCCGCAGGCGAATACGCCGTGGGCATGACGCTGGAATACGCCGCGCAGGAATACGTGGCAGGCGGCCAGAAGGAGATCAAGCTGGTCTATCCGACCGAGGGCAGCTACCTGGCGCCTGAAGGCATGTTCATCATCAAGGGCGCGAAGAACATGGATGCCGCCAAGGCCCTGTACGACGGCCTGCTGAGCAAGGAATCGCAAGAAGCGCAACTGGTGAAGAACTTCCGCCGCCCCACGCGCACGGACGTGGCCGTGGCAAACCTGACCACCCTTCCCGACCTGAAGAGCATCAAGATCTTCCCGGTCAGCCAGGATGCGGCGGCAAAGGAGTATGAAGCGGTGGTTTCTGCCTGGAACCAGGCGGTGGCTAAGGGTAAGTAGAAGCCCCCCCACGCCGCGCCCCTTTCGGGGCTTGCTGCCCCCCGAGGGGGGGGGCCCACCTTGGGGCGGCCCGGCGGTGGGCCGGGGTCGGTGTCAGGCGCCGTTGGTCAGGCGCCCCGCAGCCAGCACCAATTGCCGTCCGCAACGGGCGGCGAGCTGCGGGTCGTGGGTCACCAGCACCAGCGTGGTGCCGTGTTCCCGATGCAGGTCGAACATCAGGTCGATAACCGTTACGCCCGTGGCGGCATCCAGGCTGCCGGTGGGCTCGTCGGCGAATAGCAGGTCTGGCTGCACTACGAATGCGCGGGCGAGCGACACGCGCTGTTGCTCTCCGCCCGACAGGGTGCGGGGGTAGTGATGCAGGCGCTTGCCCAGCCCCACTCGCTCCAGCATGGCCTGCGCCGCGTCGCGGGCTGATTGCCCGGCCAGCTCCAGGGGCAGCATGACGTTTTCCAGCGCCGTCAGGTTCGGCAGCAACTGGAACGACTGGAATACGAATCCCACGTGGTTGGCGCGCAGACGCGCGCGGCCATCCTCATCCAGTGCAAACAAGTCCTGTCCGGCCAGGCGCACACTGCCCGCGCTGGGAACATCCAGGCCCGCCAGCAGTCCCAACAGCGTGGACTTGCCGGACCCCGAGCTGCCCGTGATGGCGACCGCGCTACCCGCCTCGACCGTAAAATCGATACCTTCCAGGATGGAGAGCGTCCCGCCGGCATCGGCTACCTGCTTGCCCAGCCCTTTCACCTCGATCGAATTCTTGCTATCCATGCGCCTATTTTCCCGTCTGCTACTCATGACCGCCGCGGCGGCCGCCATCGTGGCGCCCGCCCACGCTCAGACCGCTTCCGCGGCCCAGGGTTCCGCTCCGCGCACCGTACTGGTCCTGGGCGACAGCCTGTCCGCCGAATACGGCATCAAGCGCGGCACGGGTTGGGTGCCGCTGCTCTCCGCGCGCGTAGCGGAACAATACCCCAAGTACCAGGTCGTCAACGCCAGCATCAGCGGTGATACGACCAGCGGCGGCGTGGCCCGCCTGCCCGCATTACTGCGCCAGCATGCGCCGGCCGTGGTGGTGCTGGAGCTGGGCTCCAACGACGCGTTACGCGGCCTGCCCTTGTCCATGACCGAGCAGAATCTGCGCACCATGGCCCAGGCGGCGCGCAAGGCCGATGCGCAGGTCCTGATCGTCGGCATGCAGATACCGCCCAATTACGGCCGCGACTACACCCAGCGGTTCGCCCAGGTATTCCCTTCGGTCGCCAAAGACGAAAACGCCCGGCTCGTGCCCTTCCTGATGGAAGGTATTGCAACGAACCGGGCGATGTTCCAGGCCGACGGCATCCATCCGAACGAGGATGCCCAGCCTCTGCTACTGGACAACGTGTGGCCGACGCTGCGGCCACTGTTGAACTGATTTCGGCTTGATCAGCCGGCTGCCGGCTGATCGCCGCGGATGACCGCGGCGGCCGCGGGCAGCACTTGCACCTTGTACTCTTCACGCAGCATGCGCAGCATGGCTTCGTTTTCGGCCTGGCCCCAGGCGCCCGACAACTGCTGCGCCAGACGTTCCTTGTCGGCCGGGTCGACCGTGCCGGCCTCAACCTTCTCCAGGCGCGCCAGCGTGTAATCCGAACCCGATTGCACGCCAGCGTAGGCCGGCAGCGTGGCAGCCGGCAGGCGCATGACGGCATCCAGGACCGGACGCGGCAGATCCTTGGGATCCTGGCGCGAGACGATCACGGGCGCGCCAAAGCCCTCGGGCGTGGCGGCGGGATTGGCCTTATCGGCAGCCAGCGCGGCCTCGCCGGCCTTCTTGGCGGCTTCGGCGGAGCGTTCGTCCAGCAGTTTGGCGCGGATCGTGTCGGAAACCTTGTCCAGCGGCGGCACGTGGGCCGGTTCGACAGCGGCAACGCGCAAGGCCAGCATGGTGTCGGGCGACAGTTCGATCACGCCGGAATTCTGCTTTTCACGCAACACGTCGGGCGAGAACAGCACCTGGCGCACGCGGGGGTTGTCCAGCAGCGCGGCATCCGGGCTGGCGGCAGCCGAACCCGGACCAGCCTTGTCGGCGGGCAGCAGGCCTTCGCGGGTCACGCCGGATGCGGTGCGCAGCTTCAGGCCGACGGTGTCGGCGGCGGGCTGCAGGCTGTCGCGCTGGTCGTAAACCTGCTTGTTCAACTGGCTGGCCATTTCCGAGAAGCGCACGGCGGCAAGCTGCTTGCGGACTTCGGCGGTGATCTGGTCCTTGACCTCGGCCAGCGGCTTGATGGCGGCGGGCTGGATTTCGGTGACCTTGACCACGTGCAGGCCGGACGGGGTTTCGATCACGCCAGAGACCTGGTCCTTGGCCTGGCCGAAAATGGCCTTTTCCAAGGGACCGGTCAGCATGCCCGGAGCCAGCCAGCCCAGATCGCCGCCATTGGCGGCCGAACCGGCGTCCTGCGAATTCTTGCGGGCCAGCTCGGCAAACTGCGCGGGATCGGCGGCAGCCTGCCTGGCGAGGTCCTCGGCCTTGGCGCGGGCAGCCTTGCGGGCGTCTTCCGAGGCGCCGGGCGCCAGGTTGATCATGATGTGGCTGGCGCGGCGGCGTTCAGGCTGGCCGAAGCGGTTCTTGTTCTGCTCGTAATAGGAAGCCAGATCCTCGTCCTTGACCTGCACGCCCTGCGTGGCGGCAGCCTCGTCCAGCACCAGGTACTGGACCTGGACCTGTTCGGGAATCTGCAGCTGCTGCTTGTTGGCGTCGTACCAGGCCTGGATGTCGGCCGGGCTGACGCTGACCTGCGAGCGGTAGTCGGCAGCGGCGAAGCGGCGCAATTGCACCGTGCGTTGTTGCGTCAGCGCCGTTTCCAGCGCAGCCACGACTTCGCCCGGCGCACGGGCCGACTGACCGACGGGCTCCAGCACGCGGGCGACCGCCAGGTCTCGGCGCAGGCCGGCTTCGAACGAGGTCGGCGACATGCCTTGCGCAGCCAGCACCTGGCGATAGCGCTCGGGCGAGAAACGACCATTGTCCTGAACTTCAGGAATCGCGGCGATGGTATTGCGCAGCGTTTCGTCGGAAACCGAGAAACGGTTGTCGACCGCGACGTTGGCCAGCAGGCGCTGATTGATCAGTTGATTGAGCAGGCCTTCGCGCAGCGCCGGCGTGTCAATGACGGCCGGATCGAACTGGGCGCCCAGACGCTGGCGCAACTGCTCCAGCTGGTTGCGGTGCGCCTGATCGAACTCGGCCCGCGACACGGGCTGGCCATTGACCGTAGCCAGTTCAGGCTCGGCGCGCATAAAGCTGTCATAGCCTTGTATACCGACCAGAAAGAAGGACGGCACGATCAGAAGCAGCAGGATGAACTGCATCCAGCGCCGATGGCTGCGAATAAATTCGAACATGGAATCCCTGTTGCCGCGCCCCAGGCAAACACCCGAAGCCGCAAGAAAACGCATAAAAAAAGGCGAAATCGATTCGCCCTATTCCCATACCGGTCAATACCGGATCAGCGGGCGGATTTTAGCATTTCTCATTCGGCTGGGAGACAGGGATCCTCGCAACCTCCGGCCGGGGTCGCCACCCGGCCCCGGCGGCACGGAACCCGTCCCCGCGTCAACCCGGGGAACCACCATTTCCAGGCCTTTACGCCCCCCGTATCGTGGCCTGTCAGGGTAAGCCCGTACTGCCCTGACGCCGCGCCCGCCGGGGCGCGGTCCCTTCCACGCACGCACAGAGGTAAACATTGATGCCGTTCCCATCTCCCCGCCTGCATATACTCAGCACCTGCCTGACCCTGGCCTTCATGGGTGGCGCCCCCGCCGCGCTGGCCGCGCCGGTCGCCACCGTCCACGAGGCCGCCCAGGCCCAGCAGCAGGCCATGCTCGACACCATGCGCGACCTGGTCGGCATCGAGTCTGGCAGCAAGGACGTCGAAGGGGTGGAACGCATCGCCGCCATGATCCGGGACCGGCTCAAGGCCTTGGGTGCAACGGTGGAGATCATCCAGCCCACCGACATCTTCCGCCTCGATGACACGCCGGAGAAGGTCGGCCCCATGGTCCATGCCGAGTTCAAGGGCAAGGGCCAGAAGAAAATCATGCTGATCGCTCACATGGACACGGTCTACCGCAACGGCATGTTGAAAGACCAACCCTTTCGTATTGACGGCGACAAGGCCTATGGGCTGGGCATCGCCGACGACAAGCACGGCGTGGCGACCATCATCCATACCGTGACGCTGCTGCAGAAGTTGGGCTTTGAGGATTACGGGACGCTTACCGTGCTGATCAATGGCGACGAGGAAATCAGCTCGCCCGGCGCGCGCAGCACGATTACCCGCCTGGGCGCCGACCAGGACGCGGTGTTCTCGTTTGAGGGCGGCGGCGCTGAAGCTCGCCTGACGCTGGCCACCAGCGGCATCGGCGCGGCGTACCTGACCGTACAGGGCAAGACGTCGCACGCGGGCGCGCGACCGGAAGGCGGTGTCAATGCCTTGTATGAACTGGCGCATCAGTTGTTGCAGCTGGACAAGCTTTCCAAACCTGAGGAAGGGCTGAAGCTGAACTGGACCGTCGCCCAGGCCGGCACCAACCGCAATGTCATCCCGGGCCAGGCCACCGCCCAGGCCGATGCCCGCGCGCTGCGCGTCTCCGACTTCGACGCGCTATCGCGCACCCTGGAAGAACGCATTCAGAAGAAGCTGCTGCCCGACTCCAAGGTCAGCGTGAAGTTCGAAGTCCGACGCCCGCCGCTGGAAGCCACGCCGGCCTCGCGCGCGCTCGCGCAGCACGGCGTGCAGATCTACAAGGAACTGGACCTGCCGATGAAAGTCGTGGACCGCGCCAGTGGCGGCGGCACCGACGCCGCCTTCGCCGCCCTGAAGGCGCGCGGCCCGGTGATCGAAGGCATGGGCCTGAGCGGCTTTGGCGCGCACTCCAACGACGCCGAGTACATCCAGATCAATAGCATCGTGCCGCGCCTGTACCTCGCGGCGCGGATGATCATGGACGTGTCCCAAGACAAGGCGCCCATGAAGTAGGCCCTGGGCCAGGCCTGGGCGCGCTCGCCTCCCCCAGGCCTGCCCGGATTCCGCGCGCAGAAGGAGTATCCTTGCAACCCTGACCAAAAGAACCCGAAGCAACACCCAAATGAGCGCAAAACTCCCCTCCTGGCCCTACTCCCGTTACATCGCGCACCGCGGCGGCGGCCGTCTGGCACCGGAGAACACCCTCGCCGCCATGCGCGTGGGCGCCGAGCACGGCTTCACGATGTTTGAATACGACGTCAAGCTGAGCAGCGACAACGTGCTGGTGCTGATGCACGACGACGACGTGGACCGGACCTCCAACGGTCGGGGCCCCGCTGCAACCAAGACCTTTGCCGAGCTGGCGCAGCTGGATTTCGGCAGCTGGCACTCCGCCGCCTATGCTGGCGAACCGCTGCCCACCTTCGCCGCCGTGGCCCGCTACACGGTCGCCAACGGCATCGCGAGCAACGTCGAGATCAAGCCCTGCCCCGGGCGCGAGGCCGAGACCGGCCGCGCCGTGGCGCTGGCCGCGCGCCAGTTGTGGCAAGGCGCGGCCCAGGCTCCATTGCTGTCCTCGTTTGCCGAGGACGCGCTACAGGCCGCGCTGGAGTCCGCCCCCGAACTGCCGCGCGCGCTGTTGGTGGAAAAGGTCCCCGCCGACTGGCGTGAACGCCTGGCCAAATACGAGTGCGTGGCCCTCAACATCAACCAGAAAGACGCTACCCGCGAACTGATCGACGCGGTGCATGCCGCCGGTTACCGCATCGCGGCCTGGACCGTCAATGACCCGGAGCGCGCCCGCCTGCTGCTCGACTGGGGCATCGACGGCATATTCACCGACGAGCTGGCCGCCATCCGGCCGGCCGCCTGAGGCAGGACGCCCGTGTTCAGTTATCGCCACGCCTTTCACGCCGGCAACCACGCCGACGTGCTCAAGCACGCCATCCTGATCCACACGCTGGATTACTTCAATAAAAAGGACGCACCCTACTGGGTTGTGGACACGCACGCCGGCGCCGGGCTCTACAGCCTGGACAGCGACTGGGCCGCCAAGACGTCGGAGTTCGCCGACGGCATCGGCCGCCTGTGGGAAGCCGAAGACCTGCCCCCCATCCTGGCAGAGTACGTCGCCCGGATCCGCAGCTACAACGCGAATGGCCGCTTGCGGCGCTATCCGGGTTCGCCCTGGCTGGCGCTGGACGCGCTGCGCCCCTCGGACCGGCTGCGCCTGTTTGAAATGCACCCGACCGAAATCGACACGCTGGTCGGCAACCTGGAACACCAGGGCCGCGCCGCGCAACGCCAGACCACCATCTACGGCGACGACGGGTTCGAAGGCGTCAAGGCGCTGCTGCCGCCGCCCACCCGACGCGGCATGGTGTTGATCGACCCCTCGTACGAAGACAAGAACGACTACCGACGCACGCTCACCGCGGTCAAGGAATGCGTCAAGCGCTTCGCCACCGGTACCTATGCCGTCTGGTATCCGCTGGTGCAACGGCGCGAAGCCAACGAAATGGCGCGCCACCTCGAAAATCTGAAGGTCAAGAGCTGGCTGCATGCCACCCTGACCGTCAAAAAGGCGGCCATCGACGGCTACGGCCTGCACGGCAGCGGCATGTTCCTGATCAATCCGCCCTGGACGTTGCACGACGCCCTGAAGCAAGCCATGCCTTATCTGGCGCGCACGCTGGGTCAGGACGAGCGAGCGGGCTTTACGCTGCAGTTCCGCGAAAATCCGTTCCCCGTGCCCAAGAAGCAATCGGACGATTGATACCGACCCGAAAGCCAAAAGGCCACGCAACAGCGTGGCCTTTTTCGTTCCGGGCGCAGCACGGGGCAAAGCGTGGCAAAGCCGCGCCCAAGCCCGTCCGCCATCAAGCCGGCTCACTCTCCGGTTCTTCCCGCCGCAGCGCCTCCTGCGCCCGGGCCAGCTTCGCCGCCGCGTCGCGCAGCGCCGTGCGCAGGCCTTCCTCTATCACGGGGTGATAGAACGGCATCTCAAGCATGCGCGCCACGGTCAGCTCTTGCTGCACGGCCCAGGCCAGCAAGTGACCGATATGCTCGGCACTCGGGCCAACCATTTCGGCGCCGAGGAAGCGGCCGGTCTCGATGTCGGCGTAGACGTGCAACATGCCGCGGTTCTTGAGCATGACGCGCGATCGGCCCTGGTCGCCAAAATCCACCTCGCCGGTCACGAACGTACCGGGCACCAGCCGCGCATATCCCTGGCCTGCCAAGGCGATCTGCGGGTCCGAGAACACCACCGCCAACGGCGCGCGGCGCAAGCCTTTGCGCACCTCCGGATAGCGGGCCGCGTTCTCGCCGGCGATGCGGCCTTCATCGGCGGCCTCGTGCAGCAGGGGCGCATCGGCATTGGCGTCACCCGCGATAAATATGGGCGAGCTGCCCGCCTGCATGGTCTCGCGGTCAAACTGCGGTACGCCGTGCTTGTCCAATTCCAGCGTCGTGTTTTCAAGTCCCAGGCCGTCCACATTGGCACGGCGGCCCGTGGCCACCAAGGCATAGTCGAAACGCTCGGTGCGCTCGGTGTTGTCGAGCGTGACGTAGCGGACTTCCACTTCGTCGCCCACACGGACCGTCTCCAGCACGCGGGCATCCGGATCCAGGTAGAACTCACGCTGGAAAATCTTTCGCGCTGTACTGCGCACTTGGGGATCGCTGATGCCACCCAGGCTGCCGCTGACGCCGAAAACACGCACCTCGACGCCCAGGCGCGCCAGCGCCTGGCCCAGTTCCAGCCCGATCACGCCCGGACCGAACACGGCCACGCGGCGTGGCAAATCGTCCCACGCGAACACGTCGTCGTTCACCACGAGGCGGTCACCCAAAGCCCGGAATGGCGGCGGCACGGATGGGCGCGAGCCCGTGGCGATCACGACGCGGGAGGCGCGGACCTCGGTATGGTCATCCACCCGCAACACCGTGTCGGACACGAAACGCGCATAGCCACGCAGCTTGTCTTCGGCGGGGATGCTCTCCACGCCCTCCAGCACGAAGCCCACGAAACGATCGCGCTCGCGTTTGACGCGGTCCATCACCTCCGCTCCATCCACCGTGATCTCACCGCCCACGTGCACGCCGAACGGCTCGGTATGGGCCGCGCCATGGGCCGCTTCGGCGGCGGCAATCAGCAACTTGGAAGGCATGCAGCCGACGCGCGCGCAGGTGGTGCCGTAGGGACCGCCTTCAATCAGCAGCGCGCGCTGGCCCGCGGCACGGGCGGCGCGGTAGGCGGCCAGGCCGGCGGTGCCGGCGCCAATGACAGCGATGTCGGTATGCAGAATTTTCATGACTGGGTATCCCCCGATGTGGCGTGGAGCAAGGATTCAGGAAGGCGGATTCACCTTGTTGCGCACCCTCAGGACGTAGACGGTCCCGCAGCGCCCGCACAGGGCCGCGTACAAAGGTGCATAAAAAGGGAAACTCGCAGGGAAGGCGGTGGGGCGGCGAGGCGCCCCGCCGCCTGCCCCGGCTCCAGGGCCAGCCCGGAGCCGAGGATTGCAGACGCTTAGGCGAAGTGCGCCTTCAGGTCTTCCAGGCCGCCGATCAGCGAACCATTGATGAACACCTGGGGAGCGGTGCCCTTGCCCGACACGGCGCCGATCACACGACCGCGGACCTTGTTTTCCAGCGGAATCTCGATCGGGGCGTAACCCTTGGCATCCAGCAGTGCCTTGGCTTCGACGCAGAACGGGCAGCCCGGCTTGGAGAACACGACCACCTGGTCGGGCTTCTTGGCCGACGGGGCAAAGTAAGCCAGCATGGTGTCGGCGTCCGACACTTCAAACGGGTCGCCTTCCTTTTCCGGCTCGATGAACATCTTCTGGACCACGCCGTCCTTGACGAGCATGGAGTAGCGCCAGCTGCGCTTGCCGAAGCCCAGGTCGCTCTTGTCGACCAGCATACCCATGCCCTCGGTGAACTCGCCATTACCGTCGGGCAACAGCGTGATGTTGGCCGATTCCTGGTCCTTGGCCCATTCGTTCATGACGAAGGTGTCGTTCACCGACACGCAGACAATGCTGTCCACGCCGGCGGCGAAAAACGCGGGAGCCAGTTCGTTGTAGCGCGGCAGATGGGTCGACGAGCAGGTCGGCGTGAAGGCGCCGGCCAGCGAAAAGACCACGACGGTCTTGTTCTTGAACAGGTCGTCGGACGTGACCTTTTTCCAGGTGTTGTCCTGACGGACCGGGAACGTTACGTTCGGAACACGTTGGCCTTCGCGGTTTTGCAGCATTCAATCTCTCCTTGGGGTAGCGGGGTTGTTTGATTAACCACCATGGAAAGAATGATAAATCCTTACTATCAATTATTCAAATTTAATAAATTCAATGAATAGATAGCTTTTAGCAATGAAGAAATAATCATAGCGAGGCCGGACCTATCATAGCCCAGCCCCGCGCCTGGAGGAGTTACACCGGCAGGGGCTGATAGCCCGCGTCGCGGATCGCGTCTTCGATCTTGTCCGCGTCGTCGGCGCCCGTCACCGTGACACGGTGCGTCGGCAAGTCCACCGTGACGGTCGCACCCGGCGCCGCCTGGTTCACCGCGCCGGTGATGGTCTTGACGCAATGGCCGCAGGTCATGTCAGGCACTTGGAACTCGATGCTCATAGTTATCTCCAGAGGATTCAAGGGTGATGAACGTCATTTCGTTCACCATGTAAGGCAGCTTAAACCTTCCAATTATGGCAAGGTCAAGCGTAGAATCGAACTCGGGCCATACAGGAGCAACGCAATGAATATTGGAGAGGCATCCAAGAGTTCCGGCATTTCCGCCAAGATGATCCGCTACTACGAAAGCATCGGCCTTATCAACCCTGCCGGGCGCACCGATTCCGGCTACCGCGTGTATAGCGAGCACGATCTGCACACTTTGCGCTTCGTGCGCCGCGCGCGGGACCTGGGTTTTTCGGTGGAACAGATGAATGAACTGCTGGCCCTGTGGAAGGACCGCAGCCGCGCGAGCGCCGACGTCAAGCGCATCGCGCTGGAACACGTGCAGGAACTGGAACGCAAGGCCGAGGCCCTGCGCGACATGGCTGCCACGCTTAAGCACCTGGCCGCGCATTGCCACGGCGACGACCGGCCGGACTGCCCGATACTCGAAGGCCTGAGCTGCAAGCACTGAGCCGCCCAGGCCTGGCTAGCAATCAGTCCTGCGCCTCGGCAGCCACCTTGGCGTGATAGGCGTCCGTAGCGGCCTGCTTGGCGGCCGCCTTCTCGGCGGCGGCAGCCTCCTTCGCTTCTTCGGCGGCTGCGGCGTCCGCCGCGGCCTGGATGGCACGTTGGCGGGCACGTTCCCGCACGTTCTGGATGCCTTCGGCGTCCAGCGATTCAAACACGGCGATGGACTCGACATGGCCCGTATGGGGGAACATGTTGATCACGCCCGCGCTCTTGAGCACATAGCCGCCTTCATGCGCCATGATGGCCGCATCGCGCGCCAGCGTGGCCGGATTACAGGAGACATACACGATGCGCACGGGGCGCTCGTGCGCCTCCAATTGTGACAGCGCCTGCGCCACCGCCTGCGCGCCTTCGCGCGGCGGATCGATCAACATGCGGTCGAAATAGCCCAGGCCACGCAGCCAATCCACGTCTACCTCGAACAGGTTCAAGGTGGCAAAGCTGGTGCGGTCGGCCAGGCCGTGGCGCGACGCCGCATCGAAAGCGCGGTCGGTCAGCGCCTTGCTGCCTTCCACGCCGACCGCCTCCCTGCCCTGCGTTGCGAGCGGCAGCGTGAAGTTGCCGAGTCCACAGAACAGATCCGCCACGCGGTCGGTCGGCTGGACTTCGAGGAGCTTCAACGCGCGCGACACCATCGCACGGTTGATGGCGTGGTTGACCTGGGTAAAGTCGGTCGGCCGGTACGGCATGCGCAGGCCGAATTCCGGCATGGTGTAGGCCAGCGTGTCGCCATGTTCGCGTTCAAGCGGATGCACGGTGTCCGGGCCCTTGGCCTGCAGCCACCACTGCACGTTATGCTTGGCGGCAAAGGCGCGCAGGATGGCGATGTCGCCGTCGGTCAGCGGCAGCAAGTGGCGCAGGACCAACGCGGTCACGCCCTCGCCCAGCGACACTTCAATCTGCGGCATGCGGTCCGGCGCCGACATGGAACCGATCATTTCGCGCAGCGGGATCAGCAAATCGCTGACGTGGCGTGGCAGCACGTGGCATTCGCGCATGTCGGCTACATAGCTGCTTTTGCGCTCGTGGAACCCGACCAGCACGCCGCCTTTCTTCGGCACCACGCGCACCGACAGGCGGGCGCGGTAGCGATAGCCCCAGGTCGGACCTTGCAGCGGCGCCAGGATGCGCGCGGGACGCAGCTTGCCGACGTGCCAGAACGTGTCTTCCAGCGAACGCTGCTTGATAGCCACCTGCGTGCTGGGCTCCAGATGCTGCATGGCACAGCCGCCACAGACGCCGAAATGCGGGCACCGCGGCGTCACGCGCTGCGACGAGGGCCGCAGCACTTCATCCAGCCGCGCAATCTCGTAGGACGGCTTGCGGCGCACCGTGACGGCCGTGACCCGTTCGCCGGGCAAGGCGCCTTCCACGAAGACGACTTTCCCGTCGCGGCGGGCGATACCCCTGGCTTCCAGGTCCAGGGATTCAATACTCAAAACGTCAGACATCTCACGCAGTCCAGAATTACACGCAACCCATTATTGTAAAAGGACTGCGGCCGATCCTGGAAATGGCTGCATCGGGGCCGGAACGCCCCCGCCATGAAAAAAGGGCTGCCCGAAGCGGTTCATGTCGCCGCCTGGGGCAAGCCCAATGCCGGCGCTGTCAGGCGCCGCCACGGATACCCGTCAGAAAGAACGCGCCACGGAGAAGACTGCGCCCAGGCGGCCCGAAGGATGGCCATATTTGGTCGGCAGCCAGTTGTCCTTGGTCGCGCCCACGGCGGCCAGACCCAGGATCCAGCCCTTGAGGTCCTTGGTCACGCCGACCTTGTAGTCGACGTAATGGCCAATGGAGTCGCCGTCCATGTTGGTCTGGTTCTTCAGCTTCTGATAGCCCAGGTGGCCGACCAGGCCCCAGCCATCGCCGAGATCGAAGTTGGCGGTACCGTCGAGGTACCAGGTGCCCTTGCTATCCGGCGTGCTGAAGAAATCGCTGGGCGTATAGGAGTACTTCAGGCTGTAGTTGCCATACGACGCGCCCAGATAGAGGTCGGTATTGTTGTAGTTGCCGCCCTTCGGCGAGCTGGACCCCGGGTAGTAGTAATGCAGCACACCCGCGTCCAGCGTAAAGCCGCCGCCCACGTCGCCCTTCCAGCCACCGTAGAAGTCCATCTCCAGGTTGCCGTCCGTGAAGACAAAATCGGACACGTTGGAGTTCCAGTTGCCCAGATAGAAGCCGGAACTATGCGTCAGATCGAAACCCAGTTGCACGGCAGGCCGGAAGTCGGTCTGCGAATAGCCGCGGAAGCGGTAGTCGCTGACGATGGCGGCGTTGCCGCTGAGGGAGAATCCGCCGCCCAGGTCGGTGGGTTCGGCCTGCGCCGTCGCGGCGAAACAAGCTGCGAACGCAAAAGGCACGGCTAGCAACGTCTTCTTCATGGTGCGGAGTCCTGATCGGATTTGTCGAGAAGGAGGATGCCCAAGCGCATCCCTGGGGACCGGCTGTGCTGCATAGGGATACCGGTTTCCTTCCATGAAGCAATGTCCGTGCCAGGTATGCCACGACCGGATATGGCCGCGCGTGCGCCCCCAGACACGCCCGCCCCGCACCAGGACAGTGCGAAAGCGGGCGGGCACGCACGCACTCATGCCTCAAAACAGGGAATCCGCGCCAAACCGGGGCCCGGCGGCAACCGGCGGCCCCGCAATCCGGGATCGCCAATAAAAAACCCCGGCACGCGTGCGTGTCGGGGTCCGGCCCGGCGCCTTGCCGGGGATCTTGGCCTGCTGCGGGCTTAGTTGGCTGCGGGAGCCGCCGGCGCCGCGGCCGCGGGCGCTTCGGCCCTGCCCTTGCCGTGGCGGCCTTCCATGCGGGCGTGGCGTTCCTGCATCTTGGCTTGGCGATCCTTGACGAACTTGGTCACCTGGCCGCGCTGGGTTTCATTCAGGCTATCCCAAACGGCCAGCCACTGATCGCGCACCTGCTTGGCCTGTGCACCGAAGGCCTCACGCGATTTTTCGGATTGCTCCACCAAGGCGCGAGGATCCAGCTTGCCGCTGTCCAGCTGCGCCTTGAGCAAGTCGTGGCGCTTATCGCCCGATGCGCGCATGGCTTCGTGCAAGCTGCGCTGTCCGTCCTGAGCGGTCTTGAACAGGGCCTGCTGCTTGTCGTCCAGCTTGAGCTCGGCGACTTGGGCCTTGGTCACGGGACCGAGGCCAGGAATGAACAGGCCGTCGCGCATGCCTTTGTGAAAGCCGCCGCGCTGGCCGTCGTGCATGGCGGCGGGACCGCCGTCACCGGCGGGAGGAGGAGCAGCCATGACGGAACCGGCCACCAGGCCGCCCGTCGCGGCGACAAGTGCAAGAGCGGCCAAATTGGAGCGGATAGCGAATCGGGACATGTAGGTCTCCTGAAAGTGAAGAAAGCGAGGCCATTGTGCGATCGCCCCGGTTTCATCCAGGTTTCGCTGGCGCAAGCAATGTTTCAGTCGATTGCGCATGTTCCAGACGCGCAAACGGGGCCGCGCGGGCCCCGTTCCATGCTGTATGACGAAAGACGAATCTTCCGCGGCCAGCGCGATCAGTTGGCGTCCCAGGCCGCCATGTATTCCTTCCAGTGCGGCGCATCGCTGGCGCTGAGGGTGTCTCGCACCAACGCGATTTCGGCCTCGTAGGCGGTGCGGTCGAGTTCGCCACGCAGGAAACGGAAACGGCAATACACCAGCCAGGTGTTGACCACGTCCGTCTCACAATAAGCGCGCACCTCGTCGGCGCGGCCCTGGCTCCAGGCCTCCCACACTTTGCTGCCGTCCATGCCGAGCTTGCCGGGGAAACCACAAAGCTTGGCCAGTTCATCCAGCGGCGCATTGGCGCGGCCGTTGTACTTGGCCAGGAGGTCCATCAGGTCCAGGTGGCGGGAATGGTAGCGCGAGATGTAGTTGTTGAACTTGAAGTCGCGATCTTCCTCGCCCATGTCCCAGTAGCGCGGCGCCGGCACGCCCTGGATCAGGCTGCGGTAGTGCAGCACCGGCAGGTCGAAACCCGAACCGTTCCAGCTCACGAGCTTGGGCGTATAGCGTTCGATCGTCTTGAAAAAGCCGGCCAGCAAGGCCGCTTCGGGATCGTCCGGCTGGCCCAGGGTCTTGACGCGAAAGCCCTGGTCATCGCGGAACACGCAACCCACCACTGCGACCTTGTGCAGATGCAGCGGCAGGAAATCGTGGCCGACGGCCTCGCGGCGCGCGGTCAATGCCCGTTCGACGACTTCCTGGTCGGAGACCTCTGCCCCCCAGCCGTTGAGCTTGCGCAGCCCGTCGGCGTCGGGGATGGTTTCCAGGTCGAATACCAGGGTGGGCGTCATTTGGCGGGCAGGTACTGCATGGGATCCACCGGCTGGCCTTGGCGGCGGATCTCGAAGTGCAGGCGCGGCGAGGTCGTGTCGCTTTGGCCGAGTTCGGCGATTTTGGCGCCACGCTTGACCGTCTGGCCGGTCTTCACCAGCACGGCGCGGTTGTGCGCGTAGGCCGTGATGAAGCCGTTCTGGTGTTCGACAATGATGAGGTTGCCCAGGCCGCGCACGCCGTTGCCGCTGTACTTGACCAGGCCATCGGCCGCCGCGGTGACCGGGTCACCCAGCGCGCCGGCGATATCGATGCCCTTGGTGCTGGAATTGAAGCCCTGCACGATCTGCCCGCTTGCCGGCCACGCCCAGTTGATGACGGCCGCGTCGGCCGCGCGCGTGGCGGGCTTGGTTTCAACAGGCGGCGCCGGCGGCGGCGTGGTGGTTTCGGTGGTCGGTGGCGGCAGCGTTTCCGGTTGGTCCAGCGGACGCGGCTGCGTCTTAGTGCCCGTGACGGGCGCGGTCTGTGCTGAGCCGCTGGCGCTGCCGGACATCTTCAAGACCTGGCCGACAGAGATCTGGTTCGGGTCGCTGAGGTTGTTCCAGCGCTTGACGTTCTCGATGTCCACGTTGTTGGCGCGAGCGATCTTGTAGAGCGTGTCGCCCGGCTTCACGACATAGGAACCGCCGGGCTGAGCAGCCGGCGCGGGTTGCCCGCCGGTCATGTCGACCACCGGGGCGCGAGTACCTTTGGAAGCGCAGCCGGCCAGGATGGACAGGCTGAGGGCCCCCGCGATGAAAAGCGGGCGGCGCAGGCGCGTCATGGACGCGCCCAGGGTGATATCGGTCAGTTGCAACTGCCCGTTGAGCATACGTTTCTCCTGTTTGCTCAAGATTGTATTCCGGCCCGTAGCGGCACAAAGCGCACGGCCTCTAATTCAGTGCGTTTCCAGCTGGCCGCGCCTGTGCGTTCGATCAGAACCAGGCGCTGGTTGGCGCCCCCTTCTGGAGCGATCAGGCGGCCACCCGGTGCGAGCTGCGACAGCAGCGCCTGCGGGATGGCAAGGCCAGCGGCAGCCACAACGATAGCATCGAACGGCGCCACGCCGGGCAGGCCCAGCATGCCGTCGCCGTAGATCAAACGAATCCTCGTAGTCAGCCGCAAGGCGCGCAGATGCTCGCGCGCGAGCTCGTACAGGCCGCGGATGCGTTCGATGGTATGGACCTCGCGCACGAACTGCGCAAGCACCGCGGCCTGGTATCCGCAACCCGCGCCGACTTCCAGCACGCGGGTGGGCGTGCGGTCGTCGCAGGCCGCGGCGATCATGCGCGCCACAACCCAGGGCTGCGAGATGGTCTGCGAATGGCCGATGGGCAGCGCCGCGTCTTCGTAGGCACGACTGGCGAGCGCCTCGTCGACGAACAGGTGACGCGGCACGGCGCCCATGGCGTTGAGCACGCGTTCATCGGTAATGCCCTGCGCCCGCAGGCGTTCCACCATGGCCTGGCGCAAGCGGTCGGAGTTCAAACCCAGATTGCTGCCGGACGCGGGCGCGGGGGCCTGTGTCTGGCGTTGCAGCGTGGCCGCGGAAATGCGGGTATTGCTGTTGGCCGGCGTGACGCCAGGGCTGAGCCTGCCCGAGTCGTAGCGCACCGGTCCGGTGCGCCCGGGCACGGGTTGGCTCACATCTGGTTGGCTTACGCGTTTGCGCATAGCGGCTCCGCCCAGGTACGGATCTCGTCGAGCTGGCTGTGCTGGGTCAGGTCCAGGCGCAGCGGCGTGACCGACACCGTGCCTTGCTCGACAGCGTGAAAGTCCGTGCCTGGCGCCGCATCGGCAGCCATGCCCACGGGTCCGATCCAATAGACGGTATCGCCATAGGGCGTGGTCGTGCGCACAACGGGCTGCGACGGATGGCGCTTGCCCAGGCGCGTCACCGCAAAGCCGTGCATGTCTTCGAAGCGGCGGCTGGGAATATTGACGTTCAGCAGCACCGGCGCAGCCAGCGGCTGGGCAAGGTGACGCTCGACCACGAGGCGCGCGGCGCGCGCAGCGGAATCGATGTGCGCCCAACCCTTTTCAGCCAGCGAAAAAGCAATGGCGGGGATGCCGAACAGATATCCTTCGCTGGCGGCGGCCACGGTGCCCGAATACAGCGTGTCGTCGCCCATGTTGGCTCCGTTATTGATGCCGGACACCACCAGGTCCGGCCGCGTATCCATGAGGCCCGTAAGCGCCACGTGCACGCAATCGGAGGGCGTGCCGTTGACGGCGATGAAGCCGTTGGAGGCGGTGCGCACCGACAGTGGCCGGTTCAGCGTCAGCGAATTGGAGGCGCCGCTATGGTTGGTCTCCGGCGCGACGACGGTGAGATCGCCCAGGCCTTGCAGCGCCTCGACCAGCGCCTCGAGGCCAGGGGCCGAATAACCATCATCGTTCGAAACCAGAATTCGCATTGTGCATCCGAAAGAAAATAAAACGCGGGTGAACGCGTCGGATTGTACCGTCCGCCGCCTCCTTCCGTACGATCGGCTGGCAACCGGGAGCCGGCGCCCCGCTCGATAACCCGTAGCCGGACCCGACCCCGGGCGCGGTAGAATCCGCACCCATTACGGCAACAACACAACAACAACGGACCCACTCCATGGCGATAAACGACCCCTCCCTGGCGTTCAGCGCTGCCCTGGTCCTGCTGGCCTACCTGATCGGCTCCGTGCCGTTCGCGGTGGTGGTCAGCAAGCTCATGGGCCTGCAGGACCCCCGCAGCTACGGTTCCAAGAACCCGGGCGCCACGAACGTACTGCGGACCGGCAACAAAACCGCCGCCGCGCTGACGCTGCTGGGCGACGCTGCCAAGGGCTGGTTCGCGGTCTGGCTGGCAGAGCAGCTAGCTCCCGGAATTTCTCCAGTGGCGCTCGCATTGGTGGCCCTGGCTGCCTTCCTGGGCCATCTGTACCCGATATTCCTGGGTTTCAAGGGCGGCAAGGGCGTGGCCACCGCCTTGGGCGTGCTGGTAGCAATCCAGCCCTGGCTGGCGGTCGCCACGGCGGCGACCTGGCTCATCGTGGCGGTGTTTTTCCGCTATTCGTCCCTGGCTTCGCTCGTCGCGGCTTTTTTCGCCCCCGTGTACTACGTCTTTGGCTCCGGCCTGGCCTGGTACGCTCAGGCTCCCTTGGGCATTGCCCTGGCGGTCATCAGCGCCCTGCTGTTCTATCGCCACCGCGCCAATATCACCCGCCTTGTGCAGGGCACCGAGAGCCGCATCGGCAGCGGCAAGAAGAAATAAGCGCCACGCGCGCGCAAGATGGGGCGGCCTTGGGGGCCGCCCTTTTCATTTCAGGCGATGTCCGCCAGGTCCCAGCGCGGCTTCACGGTAAAGCTGTGTGCGTCGGGATCCAGCGTCGCCAGGCCCGCCTTGACGCGCTCCGCGGCTGCAAAGGCGATCATGGCGCCGTTGTCGGTGCACAGCGCCAGCGGCGGGAAGTAGGCACGCGCCTTGAGCGGCTTAAGGGCGGCGTCCAGCTTGGCGCGCAGCAACAGGTTCGCGCCCACTCCGCCAGCGACCACCAGGCGCTTCAGCCCCGTCTGTTTCAAGGCGCGGATGGCCTTAGCCGCCAACACTTCCACGATGGCGGCCTGCGTGGCGGCGGCCAGATCGGCGCGCGTCTGGTCGTCCAGCCCGCCCGCCGCTTCGGCAGCCTTGACCCGGGTCAGCACCGCCGTTTTCAGGCCGCTGAAGCTGAAATCCAGGTCCCCGCTATGCAACATCGGCCGGGGCAGATCGAAACGCGAAGGATCGCCGCTGGCAGCCAGCCGGGACAGCGCCGGCCCGCCCGGGTAGCCCAGGCCCATCAGCTTGGCGGACTTGTCGAATGCCTCGCCGGCTGCGTCGTCCAGCGTTTCGCCGAGCAGCTCGTAGCGACCGACCCCGTCCACACGCATCAGCTGCGTGTGCCCGCCGGACACCAGCAGCGCCACAAATGGGAAGTCCGGCCGAGGATCCGCCAGCATCGGTGACAGCAAGTGGCCTTCCAGGTGATGGATGCCAATGGCAGGCAGATGGCGCGACCAGGCGAACGACTGCGCGACGCTGGCGCCGACCAGCAAGGCGCCAGCCAGACCCGGGCCGGCCGTATAGGCCACCGCCCCGATATCGGACATTTGCAGACCCGCCTCGTCGAGCACCTGGCGTGTCAATGGCACGACCCGGCGAATATGGTCGCGCGAGGCGAGTTCCGGCACCACGCCCCCGTATTCCTGGTGCATGGCGATCTGGGAGTGCAACGCATGCGCGAGCAGGCCCCGTTCGGTACAGACGGCTGCGACACCGGTTTCGTCGCAGGAGCTTTCAAAGCCGAGAATAATCATGGCGGCAGAGTTTACAACTGATGCGAAAATACGCCCTTTGATAAAACTGGCGGGCAACCCGGCCCGCCCACAACAACCCGCAATCCTGCAAACACATTGGGGACTCGAATGCTCGAGAAGCTATTCAAGCTGCGTGAACACGGCACGACGGCGCGCACGGAACTGGTCGCCGGCCTGACGACATTCCTGACGATGTCGTACATCATCTTCGTCAATCCGGACATCCTGTCATCGACGGGCATGGACCGCGATGCCGTGTTCGTCGCCACCTGCCTGGCCGCCGCGCTGGGTTCGCTGGTGATGGCGCTGATCGCCAATTGGCCGATCGGCATGGCGCCGGGCATGGGCCTGAACGCATTCTTCGCATTCACCGTGGTCAAGACCATGGGCTACACCTGGGAGCAGGCGCTGGGCGCCGTGTTCATCTCGGGCGTGATCTTCCTGTTCCTGACGTTCTCGGGTATCCGGGTGTGGCTGGTCAAAGGCATTCCGCATTCGCTGCGCAGCGCCATCGCCGCGGGCATCGGGCTGTTCCTTGCCATTATCGCGCTATCCAGCGCCAACATCGTGGTCGCTCATCCCGCCACCAAGGTCACCCTGGGCGACCTGACCCAGCCCGGTCCGTTGTTCGCCATCCTGGGCTTTTTCATTATTGCCGCCCTGGACGCCTTGCGCGTGCGCGGCGCGATCCTGATCGGCATCCTCGTGGTCACCGTGCTGTCCATGGCGCTCGGCTACAACGAATTCAAAGGCATCTTCGCCGCCCCGCCCAGCCTGGCGCCCACCCTGTTGAAATTGGACATCCTGGGCGCGCTGCATAGCGGCTTCGTCCACGTGATCCTTGTGTTCGTGCTGGTTGAAGTATTCGACGCCACCGGGACCCTGGTGGGCGTGGCCAAGCGCGCGGGCCTGATGCCTGAAAACCGCCCCAATCGCCTGGGCCGCGCGCTGTTCGCCGACAGCAGCGCCATCGTGGCGGGCTCCATGCTGGGTACCAGCAGCACGACCGCCTATGTGGAAAGCGCCTCGGGCGTGCAGGCCGGCGGCCGCACCGGCATGACCGCCCTGGTCGTGGCGCTGCTGTTCCTGGCTGCATTGTTCATCTCGCCGCTGGCCGGCGCCGTTCCTGCCTATGCCACCGCGCCCGCGCTGCTCTACGTGGCCGGCCTGATGATGCGCGAACTCATCGATATCGACTGGAACGACGTCTGCGAGGCGACGCCTGCCGCGCTGACCGCGCTGGTCATGCCCTTCACGTATTCCATCGCCAACGGTATCGCCTTCGGCTTCATCAGCTACGTGGTGCTGAAGACCGCCACCGGCAAGGTCCGCGACGTGCACCCGGCCACCTGGCTGGTCGCGGCGCTGTTCGTGATCCGTTACGCCTTCTTCCCCGGCTAGGACAAGAGGGCCGGCGCGCTCCGGGAGAGCGCGCCAATCGCGGGGATAGCGGAATTCAATCAACCCGCCAGGCCATAAGGTTGCTGGCGGTTCCGCTTGATTTCACCGATACACTCCCCATGTATAACGGTATATGGAGTCCGCCTTGCGCCTTGCCCGCTTTGTCCCCGCCCTGTCGTCCTGTTCCGCCTCGCGCACGGAGGTGCCCGCATGAGCAGCCTTGCCCGCATCCCCTTTTCCGTCCTGGACCTGGCCCCGATTGTTCAGGGTCGTGACGCGGCTGATGCCTTCCGCAACACGGTCGCGGTGGCGCAGCATGTGGAACGGCTGGGATACAAGCGATTCTGGCTGGCGGAACACCACAACATCAATGGCGTGGCCAGCAGCGCCACCGCCGTGCTGATCGGCCACGTGGCCTCGCAAACCAGCACCCTGCGCGTGGGTTCGGGTGGCATCATGCTGCCCAACCATGCGCCGCTGATCATTGCCGAGCAATTCGGCACGCTGGAAACGCTCTACCCCGGCCGTATCGACCTGGGCCTGGGACGCGCGCCTGGCAGTGATGGCGCCACGCAGCACGCACTGCGCCGCGGCCCCCGCAGCGGCCTGGAATTTCCCGCGCTGGTGGAAGAATTGCGCGGTTTCCTGGCGCCCTCGCGCCCAGGTCAACCCGTGCGCGCGATTCCCGGCGAAGGCCTGGACATTCCGATCTGGCTCTTGGGTTCGAGCGATTTCAGCGCAAGGCTCGCCGCAGAGCTGGGCCTGCCCTTCTCCTTCGCAGGCCACTTTTCGCCCGAGGGCATGGCGGCCATGCGCCTCTACCGCCACCTGTTCAAGCCCTCGGCAACGCTGGCGCGGCCCTACGCCATGATCGGCGTCCCGGTCGTCGCCGCCGACACCGATGAAGCCGCCCGCCGCCAAGCCACGACGCAGCAGTTGAAGTTCCTGTCGCTCGTGCGCGGCAACCGCCTGCAACTGCAGCCGCCCGTGGACAGCATGGACGGCCTGTGGAACGAATGGGAGCGCGAGGCGGTCAATCAAAGACTGGGCGCGGCCATCGTGGGCGGCCCGGATACCGTCCGGCGCGAACTGGAAGCACTGATCGCCGAAACCGAAGCCGATGAAGTGATGATCGTCTCGGATTTCTACGACATCGCGGACCGCCTGCGCTCCTTCGAGATCGTCGCGTCGCTGAAGAACGGCGCTACGGCAACCACCGCAGTCTGACCGCTGCCTACCGTGCCCTTGGGGCGCCAACCATTGCGACGCGGCCGCTACCCGCTCTACTATCGTTCATAACGCGCTGAACGCCGCCGCTTCGCCCCATTTGGTCCGGGACGGGAAAGCCCGGGCCTCTGACACCGCTGATTACGCCGCCCACGCGGCAAGGATTCAAAATGAGTATTGTTGAACTCACCAAAGACAGCTTCCAGGAAGCGATTACTCCCGACGGCACCCTGATCGTCGATTTCTGGGCGCCCTGGTGCGGCCCGTGCCGCGGGTTTGCGCCGGTTTTCGAGCAGGCTGCGACCGAGCATCCCGATGTCACTTTCGCCAAGGTCAACACCGATGTGGAACAGGAACTGGCCGGCGCGTTGGGCATCCGCTCTATCCCGACCCTGATGGTCTTCCGCGAGAAGGTCCTGCTGTTCTCGCAACCGGGCGCCTTGTCCGGCGGCCAGCTCAACGAGCTGCTGACCAAGATCAAGGAAGTGGATATGGAAAAGGTCCACCAGGAAATCGCCGCTGCCCAGAATGGGCAGGACGCCTGAGCGCGAATGCCCGATGACGGGCGGCGCGCGCTGAAGACCGGGCCTCGCCCGGCGACTCTCGCGCCGCCTCAGCCCGCCTGCGCCGCATATCCGAGCCGCGCGGCAGCGCGGATCAGGACTCCACTTCCCAGGCGGCGCGGCCGCGGGTAATGTTGGCCGCCGTCACTTCCAGGTCCGCCACCGCCGCGCGCGGCACCGTGAAGCGCAGCGCGACGCCCTCTTCGTTGAAATCTTCCTGCAGAATTGCCGCGCCCGCCTGAGCCAGGCGCGATTTCAAGAGCGCCAGCTCGCCAAAACCGCAAGCACACGCCACGGTCGCGAGATCCACGATTTCGGTCCGCTCTGCCAGCCGCAGACAATTCGCGGCGCAGCCGCCGTAGGCGCGCACTAGTCCGCCTGCGCCGAGCTTGATACCCCCGTACCAGCGCACCACCAGCACCGCCACCCGATCCATGTCCTGGCCTTCGATGGCTTGCAGGATGGGACGGCCCGCCGTGCCGCCGGGTTCGCCGTCGTCATTGAACCTGTATTCCTGGCCGATGCGATAGGCCCAGCAGTTGTGGGTCGCTTCCGGATCACTATGCTGGGCAAAGAAGCGCATGGCTTCATCCACGCTGGAGACCGGCGCCGCATGCGCGACGAAGCGGCTTTTCTTGATGTCTTCCTGGTATGTGCAAGGGGCGGTCAAGGTGTGGGTCATGACCGGCATTGTATGTGCCCTAGCCGTGGCAATCGGGCACTTCCTGATCCAGATAGACGTCGAAGGCCACGTCGCGTGCCCACTTCGCTGTCATCGCCTTCCAGGCGCCGGCACGATCCCAGGCGCGCATCTCCTGGCCCAGCCAGCTGCGGCTGGCAGAGTCGGCCGCGGGCAGCAGCCACACACGTTCACGCCGGGTGCCGTCGGCGGTCAGCGTTGAAGAGAATTTCTTCCATTCCGGAAAACGCACCAGCGGCTCCCATACCGCGTCGTCCACCAACCCGACGTCGCAGCTGCCTTCGCGCACGGCGACCAACGCGTCGGACGGCACGCGGTAGGTACGCACCACCGCGCCCCAGCTCTCGGCCAGGGCCTTGGAAGCCGTTGCGGCCTCGGCCATGCAGACGCTGCGCCCCCGCACGTCGGCGGGACGGCGCAGTTTGGTGTCGCTGCGAATCACGGCCTTGGGCCGCGCGCCGTAGCCAGTAGGCTGCGCCGCGACCGATTCCGGCTGCGGGCCAACCCCGTCTGCCAGCACCACGTCCACCTGGCCCGCCGCCAATGCGCTGGCGGCCTCTCCGGGGGACACCTGCCGCAAGCGCACCGGCAAGCCCAGGCTTTGTCCCAGCCTATCGCTCATGGCGGCATCCAGGCCGTCCGGCGTGCGGATCTTGGCGCCGGCCGCGGGCGGCGGCGCCAGGTAAGGCACGCCCACCACCAGCTCCCCGCGCTCGCGCGCCGCCGCAAAGGCGTCAGGCTGCGCCTGCGCCAAGCCCGCGGCCGCCAGGCAGGCGCCGAGGACGAAAAGACGAATGCGGCCGTTCATGCTGGACTCCGGAATTACTCAGACGTACTGATAGCGCAGCAGGCGGTGCTTGAGGTTTTCGAGCACGAACTGGTCGATCAGCGCAGCCAATACGGCGATGACCAGGATGTTGGTCATAACGCCGGTCATGTCGGCAATCTCGCCCGAATAGGCCAGCGAGCGGCCCAGGCCCTTGCCAAAGCCGATCAGCATTTCCGCCGAGATCAGCGCGCGCCAGGCATTGCCGAACGCCAGCTGCGCACCGGTGATGAGTTCGGGCATGACCGCCGGCAGATAGACCCGCTTGACCAGGCCCCAACGCGTGGCGCCCATGACGCGCGCCGCCGACACGTGCACGCGCTGCACGGATTCCGTAGCGTTCATCACGCTGAGCGCGGCCGGGAAGAACGCCGACAGGGCGACCACCACGATGATGGGCGTATTGCCAAAGCCCATCACGATCAAGAACAGCGGCACCCAGGCTATCGATGGGATCGATTGCAGGATGACAATGGCGCTGCGCAGGACTTCGCGGAAGAAGAACAGCACCGCCGCCACCAGCCCGAAGCCGATGCCGGCTGCCAGCGCCAGTCCGTAGCCCGCGCCCAGCCGCCCCAAGGTACCCAGCAGGCTTTGATGAAAGGACTGCTTGCCCAGGTCTTCGAGCAGCCGCTCGACCACGGCGGGCACGCCCGGCATCAGGAAGTCCGGCAAGGCCAGCGCCGCCAGTTGCCATAGCGCCAGGATGAACAACACGCCCAGAACGCCCGCGAAATGCTTGCGGGCGCCGGTGACTCGGGTAGATGCGCTCAAAGTTTGCGAGCCTCTTGCCAGGACAGGTCGACGATGCTGGAGACGTCATACGGCTTGCCGTCGCGCGTCTTCAGCGAACCCTGGGCCTGCAGGATGTCGGCGATTTCCTGCATGCGGCGGGTGTCTTTGTCGGTCAGCTTGGGAGTGAAGACCTGCGTGCCGATGGCTTCGGCAATGACGGTCTCGCGCGGCAGCTCGCCACGCGTCAGCGTCTTCAGCGTGGGCTCGGCGATGAAGTAGGACGCGATAAGTTTGGAGGCCTGCGCCGGTTCCTTCTGCAGCAGCTCGATGGCCTGGTTCTGCGCATCCAGCGCCTTCCAGACGTCGTCCTTGCGCTTGGCCAGCGTTTCACCGGAGGTAATCACCACCATGCACGGGAACGGCCAGGCCTGGCCCACTTCATAGATCTGCTTGACCGGCGCCACCAGTTGCGCAATGCGGTCGTAGGGTTCGAACAGGAAAGCCGCGTCCACGCGCTTGCCCACCAGCGACTGCACGGCCACGGCCGGGCTCACGCCCATGACGTTGACATCGTCGGCGCCCAGATTGCCCTGCTTGAGCACGACGCCCTTGAGCACCACGTCGGCAGTGCTGCCTTCGGCTTGCGAAGCCAAGGTCTTGCCCTTCAGGCCAGCGATGTCCTTGATGCCGGAATCGTCGCGCACGATCAGCGAGTGGTAGCCCTGCTGCGCGCCGCCCACCACTTTCAGGTCCGCGCCCTTGGAGGCCCAGGCCACGGCGTTGGTGAAGCCCAGCACTCCGATATCCAGCTGGCCGCCGACGATGGCCTTGATCAGGTCGGTGCCGGATTTGAACTCGATCAGCTCGGAATCCAGGCCCGCCTTTTTGTAGTAACCGCCCTCTTGCGCCACGATGGCTTGCGCGTCATCCATCACGCGCAGATAGCCCACGCGGAATTTCTCGGCGGCCATGGCGGGGGCCGCCGCCAGCAGCGCCGCGGCCAGCGGCAGGGACAGCCATTGCTTCAATTTCATGGGAAGTGCTCCAGGGGTATGCAGGACTGGCCGGCGCGCATGCGCCGCCAGCAAGAATCCAGATCGGTTTCAGGCCGCCAGGGCCAGGTCGGCGTGTTCGCCCGAACCATCCACCGCGATGCCCAACAGGCGCAGGATCTCGCGCTTTTCGTCGGCCAGGCTGGAGAGGTCGTGGGTCTTCTCGCGGTGCGCCAGGTTGAACTCGCGCAGCACGCGAGCCGGGCGCGGGCTGAAGACGATGATGCGGTCGGCCAGGAACAGGGCTTCGTCCACGTCGTGGGTCACGAGCAGGACAGTGGGTTTTTCCTGGGCGATCAGTTGGCGCAGCACATCCTGCAGGCTCAGGCGAGTCAGGGCGTCCAGCGCGCCGAACGGCTCGTCCATCAGCATGGTCTGGGGTTGCGCGATGAAGGCACGCGCCAGCGCGGCGCGCTGCCGCATGCCGCCCGAGACCTGATGGGGGTAATAGTGCTCGAAGCCGGCCAGGCTGACGCGCGCCAGCCACTGGCGAGCAGCTTCGCGCGCACGAGGCTTGGGCGTGTTCTGGAACTCCAGCGCCAGCGCCACGTTGTCCTCCAGCGTCAGCCAGGGATACAGCGCATGTTCCTGGAACACCAGCGTGCGGCTGGGATGGGGGCCTGCGACCGCCTTGCCATCGGCCAGCACGCTACCCTGCGTGGGCTTTTCCAGGCCGGCGGCCAGATGCAGCAACGTGGACTTGCCGCAACCCGACGGCCCGACCAGGGCGACCAGTTCGCCGGTCTTGATTTCGCTGGTAAAGCCGTCCACCACGGGCAGTTCGCCGAAGTGCTTGTGGACATGGTCGAAGGTAAGGTTCATGGGACGAATCGTGGCGGGCCGAAAGTGAGCCTCAAATCTAACAATTCGTTATATGAATCCAAACTATCAATATTGAATGTCTTAACTTCTTTTCGTAATAAAGCTCAATCCTGCGGCGCGCTTGCCGCGGCCTGGCGCACGGCATGGCGCTGCAGCCCGAAAGCAATCGCGCCCCCGACCAGTACCGACATGGCCGCGGCCAGGAAGATCGCGGGGTAGCCGAAACCACCCGAGATATAGCCGGCGATGGGTCCGGTAACGCCCAGCGCCAGGTCCAGGAAGGCAGAATACGCCCCGAGCGCGGCCCCACGGCTGCCCGCCGGCACACGGGCCACGGCCTCGACCCCGATAGCCGGAAATACCAGCGCGAAACCGCAGCCCGTGAGCGCGGCGCCCAGCAAGGCGGCGCCGGGGTTTGGCGCCAGCCACAGCAACAGCAATCCGGCGGCTTCGACGAGGAAAGAAACCTGCGCCACCCGGAACCCGCCGTAGCGGGTGATCGTACCCGCGAACAGCAGGCGCACGCCGATGAAGGCGCAGCCGAATGCGCTGAGCGCATGCGCCGCCCCCTCCCAGGAGGAACTGGCGTAATACAGCGCCACGAACGCCGCCAGCGTGCCGAACCCCACCGATCCCAGGCCCAAGGCCATGCCATGGGGAAACACTCGCAGCACCACGCTCTTGAACGCCATCCGGTGACCGCCAACAATGGCTACCGCCGCACGCCACGCCGCCAACCCCAGGCCAGCCAGCCCCAGCAACAGGACTGCCCCGCCCAGTGCGCCCATGCTCCATTCGGTCTCCAGGTACACCCCGAGCGGAGCGCCCAATGCCAGCCCGCCGTAGGTGCAGATGCCGTTCCAGGAAATCACCCGCGCCGTGTGCAGCGGCCCCACCCTTGCAATGGCCCACGTCGCCGACCCCGTGCCCACCCAGCTTTCGCCAAATCCCAAGGCAAGTCGGCTGACGATGATGGCGCCCAGACTCAACCAGGCGCTGCGCTCGAACGCATAGGCCAGCAGCAGAAACACCCCGCTTGCCGCGCAGGCCGCCATGCCGATCACGACCGTCTGCTTCGGCCCCACGGTATCGGCCATGCGTCCCGCATGCGAGCGGCTGAGCAGCGTGGCGGCGTACTGCACGCTGATCGCCAAGCCCGCCAGCACGGAGCCATAGCCCAGTTTGTCGTGTACATAACCGGGTAGGACGGCCAGAGGCAGGCCTATGGCCAGATAGCAGATGAAGGTGAAGAAGGCGATGGATACGATCCGGAACGTCAGCGTGAACGTGCCGATGCGCGCGCCATCGGGCGCGGTATGCGATGTGGGGGACATGGGAAGCGGAATAGATGCCCGGCCGGACTGAAACCAGGGTTTACCCGGATAATAGCGCGGCAAGATTGCAGTGGGCTGAACGCGGCCACCTGCCCGCGCCAACGCGCCAAAAAAAGGCGCACCCATGGGTGCGCCGTTCTTGGGAACCGGGCAGCCTCAGCCGTCGATGCCGCGCGAGGTCAGGTAGTCTTCGTAGCCGCCGCGGTAGTCGACGATCTCGCCCGAAGGCAGGATCTCGATCACGCGCGTGGCCAGGCCGGACACGAACTCGCGGTCGTGCGATACGAACACCAGCGTGCCTTCGTACTTTTCCAGCGCGAACTGCAGCGATTCGATCGATTCCATGTCCAGGTGGTTGGTGGGCTCGTCGAGCAGCATGACGTTGTGCCGGCCCAGCATCAGGCGGCCGAAGGTCATGCGGTTCTTTTCGCCGCCGGACAGCACCTTGGGCGCCTTGGGCAGGTCGTCCGCCGAGAACAGCAGGCGGCCCAGCACCGAGCGGATGGATTGATCGTCATCGCCCGGCTGGCGATGCTCGCCCATCCAGTCCAGCAGATTGATGTCGGTCTGCAGGAACTGGTCCGACACGTCCTGGGCCATGTAGCCCAGGTCGGCGTTTTCGGACCATTTCACTTCGCCCGAATCCGGTTGCAGGTCGGTGGCCAGCAGGCGCAGCAACGTCGTCTTACCCACACCATTGGCGCCGATGATGGCGATTTTCTCGCCGGCGTCGACCATGGCCGAGAATTTGCGGATGACGGGCGCGTCGTAGGCCTTGGACAGGTTCTCGACGGTGACCGCCAGGCGGTGCATGACCTTGTTTTGCTCGAAGCGGATGTACGGGTTCTGGCGCGACGAGGGCTTGACCACGACCTGGTCGGCCTTGATGCGGTCGATCTGCTTCAGGCGCGAGGTGGCCTGGCGAGACTTGGACTTGTTGGCGGCAAAGCGGCGCACGAAGTCCTGCAGTTCGGCGACGCGTTCCTTGGCTTTGGCGTTGTTGGCGACCAGGCGTTCACGCGCCTGGGTGGAGGCCAGCATGTAGTCGTCGTAGTTGCCCGGGTAGATACGGATCTCACCGTAATCCACGTCCGCCATGTGCGTGCACACCTGGTTCAGGAAGTGACGGTCGTGGCTGATGATGATCATCGTGCTCTGGTAGCTGTTGAGCACGTTTTCCAGCCAGCGGATGGTGTTGATGTCCAGGTTGTTGGTCGGTTCGTCCAGCAACAGCACGTCAGGATTCGAGAACAGGGCTTGCGCCAGCAGCACGCGCAGCTTCCAGCCCGGCGCCACTTCGCGCATGGGCAGGTTGTGCTGGTCGACCGCGATTTCCAGGCCCAGCAGCAGTTCGCCGGCCCGCGCCTCGGCGGTGTAGCCGTCGTACTCGGCAAACTTGGCTTCCAGGTCGGCCGCGCGCATGTAGTCGTCTTCGGTCGCTTCCGGGTTCGCGTAGATGGCGTCGCGCTCGGACATGGCGGCCCACATCTCGGTATGGCCCATCATGACCACGTCCAGCACGCGCTTGTCCTCGAATGCGAATTGGTCCTGGCGCAGTTTGCCCAGGCGCACGCCCGGCTCCAGCGACACGTTGCCCGCGGAGGGCTCCAGGTCGCCGCCGATGATCTTCATGAAAGTCGACTTGCCGGAACCGTTGGCCCCGATCAGCCCGTAGCGGTTGCCTTCCCCGAACTTGACGCTGACGTTCTCGAAAAGGGGTTTCGGGCCGAACTGGATGGTGAGATTGGCAGTGGAGATCACGGTATGTTTGAGTCTTTGGGCGTCCGGGGACGCATGCGGAGAAACCCGATAGTGTACCAAGCATCCATGTTTCCCATCCAATCGAGGCCCAATGGCGGCTGAAGCATCTGGAAATACGAAATGGCATTTAATGTCAGAACGTAAATATTTGTATTAATTGGGGTACTATTGCGGCTACTCAGCGCCTCTGTCCGCCAAGCCGGCAAGGCGGTTGCAATCCACTATCCCCCGCTTCGTGGCAGACGCGAACCATTCCTCCGAAAAAGTCGAGCTTTCCTACGGCCGCTCCCTGATCGTGGCGGCCATCGTGGCGATCGTGATGCTGTGGGCCACGCCCAGGCTCACGCCCAGCTCCGACCTGCTGACCTACGCCGCGGCCCGGCTCCAGGCCCGCCTCGTCGGCGGCCACTACGACATCGCCCATCGCAATGACACCACCGTCGTCCTGATCGACGACGATTCACTGGACCAGCAGAAAGGTGCCTGGCCGGTGCCCTACAGGACGCACGCGCGCTGGCTGCGCAATATTGGCCTGATCCATAGGCCCAAGGCCATCTTCCTGGACATTACCTTTGGCCGCGAGCGCGACGATCCGACACTGCCGGAGCTGACCGCCGCCCTTTGCGAACTGCGCGATGCCGACATTCCCGTATTCCTGGCCGCGCTGCCCGACATTGTGGGGGATCTGCGCCTGCGTTCCGGCCTGGAATCGCCAGCCGGGGAAGCGCCCTGCTTCACCATGGTCGATGTGCGCTACACCCCCAGCAAGGTCGACCGGCTGGTATGGAGCTATCCGCTCTGGACCGGAGAACACGCGCGCAGCGCGGCGCTTGCAATCGCCCAGGATGCGGCCGGTGTATCGATCGCGCGCACCGACGAAGCCATGGCCTTGACCTGGGGCGTCGACAACCTCGATCAACGCCGATTCAGCATGGAGTGCCGGCAGGCCCGCGGCGGCTACATGGAAATGCTGCCGTCCTATCTTCGCTCCCTGTTGGGCGACCCTGACGCCGCGCAACCCATCTGCCCATACACCCGGGCGCTCACACTGTCCGAACTGCGCGCCCCGGATGCCGACAGCACCCGCCTTGCCGACATGCTCACCGGCCGCTACGTCATGATCGGCGCCGCCCTGAGCGGCTTCAACGATACGGTGCTGTCGCCGGTACATGACTCGATCCCCGGTGTGTTCATGCATGCCATGGCACTGGACAACCTGTTGACCTACCAGAACGACTACAAGCGCGCCCTCGAATGGGAAATCTGGCCACCCAACGTCCTTTGGCTGCTCGGGATTCCCGTTGTCATGCTGGCCCATTTCCTGCACTGGCTGGCGCAATGGTTGCGCGGCAATACCAGATGGGGCGGCCGCCTGCTCTCCCCGCCCTCGGACTGGCGGCTCTTTTCGGACGCTCCTTCCCTGCCGCTGCCCCCAAGCGCGGACGCCGAAGGCGGTTGGAAAGCCAAGGCCGCCCGGCTGCCCGCCCTGCTGCGTGATCGTGCCGCCCGCTTGTGGCTGGCACGCTGGCTAGGTTCCAAGTTGTGCATCGCTGCGCTTCTGCTGTTGCGCAAGGCCGCGGCCATCGTCCTGTCTTCATTGATCGTGCTGTACATCGTGCTGCTTGCGCAGCGCTGGCTGAACGTAGGCACGCTGCCCATCGTCGACCTGGCCATCATGGCCCTGGCCGCCCACTGGCTCGGCTGGACCAACCGCGCCACGGCATTTCTTTTTGGCAAACCGGATGCCGGTCCTGCGCCCGCATCTCCGACACCTCCGCGGGAATCGCCTGCCTCCCGCTCACAACAGGAGTAGAAACGCATGCATAAGCCCTCCTCCCTGCTCATCGCGCTGGCCGCGGCCACGCTAACGCTGGCCAGCGCCGGCGCCGCCGCGGCCGACGCCATCGTCGGCCTCAACATCAAGCCATTGCCACTGTATGCCAAGCCCGACGGCGGGACGCCCGCGATTCGGTCCGAAGGCCAGGGCATGCCGTGGCCCGTGCTGGAAGAGGCCAGCGAGTTCTACCGCGTGAACGTCGACGGAAAGGATTACTGGGTCGACAGCATGCACGTGCGCGTCGCGCGGGGCTCCGCCGCGCAGTGCGGGACCGTCATCAAGGGCGTGCCGCCGCCCACGGGTTCGACCGCAGGCGCGGGCGAGAACGTCTGCCGCTGAGCTGCCGATGAAATCCGTCCATCTCCTGCGCACGGCCGCCGTGTCCGCCGCCCTGTTGCTTAGCGCCTGCTCCACCCTCCCCGGAGGCAAGGGTTTTTCGGTAACGACCGGGCAACTACCACCTCCCCCCACCGACCGCCAATGGCCCGACGCCAGCCAGGACGCGCGCAATCAGCGCGCGCAAGGCATGGGCCTGGTCGCGATGCCGGAAATGGAGGACTACCTCAATGGCCTGCTCGCCAAGATCAAAAGCGCCGCGGGCGTTCCCGAGTGGCCGGGCGCGGTCCATGTGACCTCGTCTTCGGCGCTGGAAGCCTATAGCACCGGCGCGGGCAATATCTATCTGTCCATGGGCTGGCTCTCCTCCGCAGAGTCCGAAGACGAGATCGTCGCCATTCTTTCGCATGAATTCGGCCACGTGTACCTGGATTACCACCAGATGGAGTCGGTCAATACCGCGACCGACCAGGTGGCGACGCTGGCGGCGGTGGGCGTAGCGCTGGCCCGCAAGGCCGGCAGCGCCACAGGCTGGAGCCCCGTGGACAGCGTCATCGCCTCATACACGCTGGGCAAGAATGTACTGGTACCCGCGTGGGGCCGCCAGCAGGAAGAAAACGCCGACCGCTTCGGCGCCACCGTCAGCCTGGCGCTCGGCTACTCGTACACGCAGGGGTTCAAGGCGTTCCTCGAGCGTCAAGCCACCTGGGAAGCCGAAAACGCCAAGATCCAGGCCGAAGCGCGCCAGCGCATGCTCGAACAGATCAAACAGGCCGCGGCCGACAACACGCGCAAGCAGGAAGCCGCCAAGGGCAACAACATTGCCCCGTTGACCGAATTGCAGGCGTCGCTGAATTCCGGAGTCGCCGGCGCCAGCGTAGGCTTGCGCAATGGCCTGGACGACATCTGGAAGAAACTCACCGTCAGTCACCCCGACACCGGTGCGCGCCTGGCTTCGCTGACCGAGCAAGTCATGCCTTTGATGGCGGGCAAGCCGCGACCGCCGGCCGCGACCGCGCCCTGGAACAAGGCCCGCTCGCAACGCCGCAGCGCTGCGCTGCTGAAAAACTACAAGACTGCGGGCGAGGCCCAGCAAGCCTTGCAGGCCCAGGACTACCCGCGGGCGCGCAAACTCGCCGCCCAGGCCGCGTCCGGACCCAGCGCCACCCATGCGCTGCCGCTGCTTACCTTGAGCATGGCGCAGGCGGAGTCGGGCGCACGCGGTTCCTCCCCGTTGGACCGCAATCTGGCGTCCGCGAACGATCGTGCCTGGCAGGTGTATGTGCTGCGGGCCAACAACCTGCTGGGCGCCGGTCAGTCTGGCCCAGCCACCAAGCTGATGGCCCAGGGCTTCGAGTACTTCCGGAGTTCGGCGCTGGCTTGGCCGGAAGCCATACGCTTTTATGGCCAGACCCAGGGCTGGGAGCAGGCGCGCAAGCTGGCGCAGGAATGCGCCTCGCGCTTTGCAAGCTATGCCTCGGAATGCCGCAAGGCGGCCGAATCCCCCGCCGAGCAGGCCGAGGCAAAACGACGCAGCGAACAGAAGGCGCAGTCGCTGGTCGACAAACTGTTCAAGTAGATCCGCGAGTCATAGGGCGGCGCGGGCGGACAGCCCGCCGCCCTGTCGCCTTAGTGCGTGTGCTCGTCGAGCACCAGGTGCGCCATGCCCTTTTCCGTGGCGATACCCACTTTTTGCCCGATCGGCAACGTGGCCTTGGTCGCGACGTGACCATAGGGCAAGCCCGTCACGACGGGCACCTTGACCGTCTTGCGCAGCCACGCCACCACTTCGTGGAGGTCGTAGCCGTTGTCGTGCGCGGCCAGCTTATAGTCCGAGAAGCGCCCCAGCACGATCGCCTTTTGCTTGCCCAGGATACCGGCCTGCGCCAGCTGGATCAGCATGCGTTCGACGCGATAGGGATGCTCTGCCACGTCTTCCAGGAACAGGATGCCGCCGCGCACCTTGGGCATGTATGGAGTGCCGAGCAAAGACGTCAGCATGGCGAGATTGCCGCCCCATAGGATGCCGCGGCAGTCCACCGCATCGGCGTCCTGGGTCTCGAAGCTGAGGATTTCCAGCTCGCCGCGCATGATTTCGCCAAACAGGGCCTCGGTCAGGTCATCGACCTTCTTGCCGCCAAAGTCGTAGATTGCCGTGGCCCCGGTATAGCTGACCGCGCCGGTCTGCGCCAACAGGCCCAGGTTGAAGGCGGTGAAGTCGCTCATGCCCACGAAACGCTTGCCGCTGTCGGCCATGGCCTTCCAGTCGATGGACGGCAACAGTCGCCCCATGCCGTAGCCGCCGCGCGTCACCATCACAATGGGCAGCTTCTGCTTGGCGGCCCGCGTCAGGCTGGCCAGGCGCTGGGCGTCGGTGCCGGCGAAACGCTGGTGTTGCGCGAGCGCCGTGCGGTCCAGTGCGGTCTTGAAACCCTGCTGCTGCAGCCGTTCGCGGGCCAGATCCACCGTGGCCGGATCGCGCACCGCGGAAGACGGCGAGATCAGGTAGATGCCGCGCGCATCCGGCAGCACGTGGGCGTGGCTGTGATCATGGCCGCAGTCCTCGCCGCATTCGTGGTCGTGATGATCGTGGTCGTGGTCGTGATCGTGGACGGCGGCTTTCGCGCCGCGCGGCTTGGCGCCTTGGGATTTGCTCATGCTGCGGATTCCTTGCTGCGGCGTTCGCGGAAGAACCGGCGCAGCAGGTCGCCGCAAGGTTCGGCCAGCACGCCGCCAGTGACTGAGGTGTGATGATTGAGTTTGGGGACCGACCCGATGTCCAGCACGCTGCCGCAGGCGCCGGTCTTGGGATCGTAGGCGCCGAACACCACGCGCGCGAGCCGCGCGTGCAGCATGGCGCCGATGCACATGACGCAGGGCTCCAGCGTGACGTACACGGTGATGCCTGGCAGGCGGTAGTTTTCAAGCGCGCGCGCGGCGCTGCGCAAGGCAACGATCTCGGCGTGCGCGGTGGGGTCGTGGTCGATGATGGTGCGGTTAAAGCCGCGACCCAGGATGTCGCCCTGGGCCGACACCACCAGCGCGCCTACAGGAACCTCGCCGATGTCGTAGGCCGCCCGGGCTTGTTCCAGGGCCCGTTCCATGAAGCTGACATCTTGCGCGGTCCAGGGCTGAACCGCGGCCATGGGCAAGGCTTCAACCACGGTACACCCGGGACTTCAGCGCGATGCGGCCAGCCAGGCTGGTCACGGCCTCTTCCAGCCATTGGTAGAGCTCGGCCTGCTCGTCGTAGCGGGCCTGGTTGAGGTTCGACACCCGGCCCTCCTCGATGAAGCCCCAGGCCCGGCTGCGCTTGTCGCGATGCTTGGGATCCCAGACGCCAAAGGCGAATCCGCCGGCGCGGCGGATCAGCGAAAAACAAGGGATATCGGTGTAGCCGTCGCCGACGAACACCATCTGGTCGAAGGGAACCCGGAGACGGTCTTCGGGCACCTTGCGGTTGACCTCGAACGGCTTGTTGCGAAAGTCCCGGCCGATGATGCCTTTCTGGATGTGGAACAGGTAGCGGGTCTTGTCCGTAAAGCTGACGATACGGCGCGGAAAGGCAATGCCTCCGTCCTCGCCGTAAATGAATTCGGAAGCCCAGATCTCGGTGAACTCATGCGCGATGGGCGTGGAACGCACAACATCGCCGATGCCGCTGGAAATCAGGTAGAACTCCAGCTGCACCTGCGGCTGTTCGGCGCGCACCGCCGCGCGCAACCGCTGGAACAGCGTGGGCACTCCGTCATGCAGCTCAAGGCGGGCGCCCCAGTCCTTCAGACGCTGCTGGGTGATCAAGCCATGCTTGCCCGACTGCGAGAGCTGGATCATCTGGTACAGGTAGGCGGGCACGGGGTCCCAATCCTGTTGCGACAACAGGGGATCGACCTGATCCTTCCAGAAGGACGCCGTGTCCACGCCTATGCTTTCCAGGAAACCGGACGTGCTGTCCGAGGCCAGCGTGTCGTCGAAGTCGAAAATCAGGGCAATGACGTCGGACATGTATGTGCGTGAAAAAGGGGCGACAGCCGCCATTTTGCCTGAATGTGGCGGCGGTTGCGCCCCTTGGGGCCCGAGGGCGAAGTTCTCGCCCCCTGCCCGGAAGATTGCTTTTCTTTACTGACTGCTTTACTGACGGACCGGCGCGGTCATGGGCGTCGACGCGGGCGCGGGTGCCATGCCAGGCGCGCCAGCCGCGGGAGGCACGCTGTCAGCCGGTACCTGGATCACCGTTTCGCGCAACACACCCCCGCCCTGCACGCTACCGCGCACGTTGGTGGGCGAGGTCATCTGCGTGACGCAATCCTGGCGCGATGCGGCGGGCAGGCGGTTGCAGCGGTCAAGCATGTTCTGCTGAAGCTGATCGGTGCTGCCGTCCCTGAGGTTGTTGCGGCCCGACTCCTGGCGCGCCGCGCCCGCCTCCCGCATGCAGGCGGCCGGATCCTGGCCAGTGGCGCCGCTCTTGCAGGCGGCGATGTCCTGCTGGTACTGGGACTGAGCTGAGCCGCGGCCGGTCGCATCTGCCGCGTGGACCGCTCCCGCAGCCAGCATCAAGCCTGCAGCGCAAAGCGTCGCCGCGAGGCGTTTGGTGTGCATGGGTCGTGTAGTCATGGCCAGCTCCTTGAAGTTGATTGAACCGTCCCCCTACTATCCCACGATGACGCTTCCGCTACATGTCCAGCGACTTGAAATCGTAAGCCGACGTTTCAATTGACGCGGCGCAACATGCGCACCGTGGTTCAGCTGGCGTCGCGGTCCGCGTCAGTCTTGCTCAAGCGATTGCGGTAGGTGGCGGCGCGCATCAGCAGCATGGCGGTCACGGGCGACGACACGATCAGCAGCAGAGTGATGATGACTTCGTGAAACACCGGCCGGGCCGACAGCGCCGAAAACACCAGGATCGAAGCTCCCAGCACGCAGCCGCACCCCATGGTGTTGCCCAGGGTGGGCGCATGAATGCGCGCATAGAAGGTGCGAAAACGCAGCAAGCCGGCCGAGCCGGTGAGCGCCAGCAGGCCGCCAAGCACCAGCAGGATGCTGGCGGGTATGCCCGCCCACAACGGGATCTGTGCGTCGATCATGGCTCGATCACCTCGCCGCGCAGCAGGAAACGCGCCATCGCGGTGGAGCCGACAAAGCCGAACAATGCGATCAGCAGCGCAATATCGAAATACACGGACGTGCCGGAGCGGATGCCGAACACCAGCATGGTCAGCATGCCGTTGATGTAAAGCGTATCGAGAGCCAGCACGCGGTCCTGGGCGGTGGGACCGCGCAGCAGCCGGATGGCGGCGAAGACCATGCCCAGCGCGAAGCAGAGCAAGGCGAAGGAGGCGGCCCAGAAAAGTATGTTGTTCATTCGAAAATCTCCATCAGCGGGCGCTCGTAGCGTTCCTGAACCAGCTTGACCCAGTCGCCTTCGTTCTGCAGGTCGAGCACGTGCAGCTTGAGGCGGTGGTCGTCGGTCAGGTCCACCCAGACGGTGCCCGGCGTGTACGTGACGATGCATGCCAGCATCGCCAGGCCGTGCGGGTCGCGCATGGTCAGCGGGATCATGATGAACCCGGGCGAAAAATCATTGCGGCGCGGATTCAGGATCAGCCGCGCCACGGCGATATTGGATTTGATGATGTCGGCCGTCACGTGCAGGAACAGCGGCACGGCTTTCCACAGCCGGCGCGGCCGCGCGCGCAGCGGACGCAGGCGGGAGGCCGCCCAGGTGAACCAGAGCGCCAGCGCGATGCCCAGCGCAACCTGTCCGGCGGAGGCGCTCTCGTTGAGCACCAGCCAGAGGACAAACAGGTAGACGGGCAAGAACAGGAAGTAGAGGCGGCGCATCAGCTTCCTCCCTTGAGGCCGCGCACGGTCTGCGCGGACATGACGGCGTCGATATAGGACTTGGGCTGGTCCAGCGAGCGGGCCGCATCGTCCAGGTAGGCCGAGACGGGCCCCGCGCCGGCCGCCAGCCCCACGCAAAGCAGCAACAGCACCGCGACCGGCCCGGCTTCGATCAGACGCAGGCGCGGCGTGCTGCGGTCATCGCTGGCCCAGAACACCCGGATGCCGGTACGACCCAGCCCGATAAGGCCGGCAAACCCGGAAAGCAGCACGGCGGCCACCAGAATCCAGGCATCCATCGGCACGACCGACTCGTTGGCAGCCGATACCGCGGCGGACAGCAGCGACAGCTTCGCGACAAAGCCCGACAGGGGCGGCAGGCCTGTCACCAGCAAGGCGCAGGAAATAAAGGCCAGGCCCAGGAATGCCATGGCCGCGGGAATGGCTACGCCGACCACGTCGTCGGACCGGTTGACCGAGGCTGGATCGTCCAGGTCAAACGCGTCCAGGGTCACGGCCAGCACGTTGGCGCCAAAGCTGCGAGTCCGCTCGATCAACTCGGCCAGCAGGAAGAACGCGCCGGTCGTCAGCACCGAACTGATCAGGTAGAACAGCGCCGGACCGGTCAGCGTCACGCCCGGCATGCCCAGCGCCGTCAGAAGCGTGCCCGCAGACACGATCACGCAATAACCCACCATTTTTTCCAGCTGCTGGGTCGCCAGCAGGCCCAAGCCGCCAAACAGCAGCGTGGCCAGTCCGGCCGCGAACATCCAGTCCAGGCTGAACGCCGCCGGCGCGCCCGTGGGCAGCAGCAATGAGCCGATGCGCAGCAGCGCATAGATGCCCACCTTGGTCATGATGGAGAACATGGCTGCAATCGGCGCGCCGGCCGAGCCGTAACCCTTGACCAGCCAGAAGTTCAACGGCCAGGCGCCCGCCTTCACCAGGAAGGCCACGCCCAGGATGGCCGCGCCTGCCTCGAACAGCATGCGCTCCGCGCCCGTCAACTGTCCGGCGCGCACCGCCAGGTCCGCCATGTTCAGCGTGCCGGTCACGCCATAGATCAGCGCAATGCTGATCAGCAACAGGAAGGAGGCCACCAGGTTGACGGCGATGTACTGCAGGCCGGCGCTGACGCGCGCCACGCCGGAACCATGCAGCAGCAACCCATACGATGCCGCCAGCAGGACTTCGAAGAAGACAAAGAGGTTGAACAGATCGCCCGTGAGGAACGCGCCGCTCAGGCCCATCAGCAGGAACTGGAACAGCGAATGGAAATGGACGCCGGAGCGATCCCAGCGCGCCAGCGCATAAATGAGTGTTGCCAGGCCGAGTGTCGCGGTCAGGGTCAACATCACCGCAGCCAGGCGGTCGACCACCAGCACGATGCCGAATGGCGCGGGCCAGTCGCCCACGAGATAGACCCCTACCCCGTCGGGCCAGACGCCCGGCACCCCGCCGCCCGCAACCACCAGCAAGGCGATGGCGGCGGCCAGTTGGCCCAGGGTCGAGGCTAGCGCAATGGCGCCACGGGTGTAGCGGCGGGTATCAGCCAGCAGGAGCATCGCCGCGCCGGCTGCCAGCGGCGTGACGATGGGCAAGACAGGTAGGTGTTGCAGCCAGAAACTCAAGATTGGGACTCCCGTCCATCAACGTGGTCGGTACCCGTGAGGCCACGCGAGGCCAGCAGCACAACCAGGAACAACGCGGTGGTGGCGAAGCCGATCACGATGGCCGTCAGCACCAGCGCCTGCGGCAGCGGATCCGCATACCAGGAAGGATCATGAGCCACCGCGGGATCCACAACGGGCGGACGCCCCGAGGTCAGCCGGCCCATGCCGAAAATGAACAGGTTTACCGCATAGGAAACCAGTGACAGGCCCATGATGAACTGGAACGTCCGGGGCCGCAGCAGCAGCCAGACGCCCGAGCCCGCCAAGACACCGATAGCGATGGCGTATATCAATTCCATCAGGCTTCCCCTGTTTGTGCGGCGGCCGCCTGGATTTCGGCGGCTGCCTTGCGTTGCGCGCGCAGCGATTGGTGAGCCAGCGCCACCAGCACCAGCACGGTCGATCCCACGACCAGCATGTAGACACCCAGGTCGAAGAGCAGCACGCTGGACAGATGCACATGGCCGACCAGCGGCAGCGCGATGTCCCACGACAGCGCCGCCAGGAAAGGCTTGTAGGCCAGCCACGCGATCACCGCGGCGGAGCCCGCGAAAAGCAGGCCGATGCCGATCCAGTTCTGCGGGTTGAGGCGGCTGCGCGACTCCACCCAGTAGACCCCGCCGACCATGTATTGCAGGATGACCGCGGTGGCAAATATCAGCCCGCCCACGAAACCGCCGCCAGGTTGGTTGTGGCCGCGCAGCAGGAAATACACGGAGATCAAGGCCGCGGTGGGCAGCAGCAGGCGCACCAGCACGGTGGGCACCATCATCGAACCGGCAGGCACCAGCGACTTGATGTCCGGCGCGGCGGGCACGCCCCCGTCCTGGTCGATCTGCTGGCGCGGCAGGTCCGCGCTCTCCGCGGCCGGACGGAAGCGGCGCAGCAGCGCATAGACCGTCAGGGCCACGATACCCAATACCGTAATCTCGCCGAATGTATCGAAGCCGCGGAAATCCACCAGGATGACGTTCACGACATTGGTGCCGCCGCCATCGGGCAGCGCGCGGTCCACGAAATACGAGGAAATGGTGTCGCCTTGCGGGCGCACCAGCACTGCGTAGGCCAGCGCGGCCATGCCCGTGCCGGCGGCGCCAGCCATCAGCAGGTCGCGCAGGCGGCGACCACGCGCGCGCAGCGTGACCTTCAGGCTTTCGTCCTCGTCCTGCGCGATGCGACGCGGCAGCCAGCGCAGGCCCAGCAGCAACAGCACCAGCGTCACCACCTCGACCGACAGCTGGGTCAACGCCAGGTCGGGTGCCGAGAACCAGACGAAGGTCAGGCAGGTGATCAGCCCCGCCCCCCCGGCCAGCGCCAGCGATGCCAGGCGGTGGTACTTCGCCTGGTAGGCCGCGGCCAGCGCACAACCCGCTCCCACCAACCACAGCAAGGCGAACGCCGGATCTATCGGAGTCATGCGGCCGGTGCCTTCGAGCCAGCCGCCCGCACGCAGCGGCAGCCAGGCCACGAACAGCGTCCCCAGCACGATCAGCAGCATCTGCACTTGCAAACGCGAAGACGCGAGCCAGCGCAGCAGCCAGGCGGCGGCAACACTGGAGCCGTCCAGCAGCGCTTCGAAAGTGCGGCGGCCATCCAGCCGGTAGATGAACGGCACCCTGCCCGGCTTGGCGCGCTGATGCGCGCGCAAGGCCAGATACAGCAGGATGCCGGCCATGGTGGCGACCAGGCTCATGACCAGCGGCAGGTTCAGCCCGTGCCAGACGGCCAGGCTGTACTCGGGCATGTCCTGGCCCAGAATGCTCTGGGCTGCGGTCGCGAGGAAGGGACCGACCGTCAGGCCGGGCACCACGCCCACCAGCAGACAGATGGCGACGAGCAGCGCGCTGGGAAACAGCATCCAGCGCGGCGGCTCATGCGGCGCGCGCGGCAGGTCGGTCGCTGGCGGGCCGAAGAACACCTGCAGGATGAAACGCAGCGAATAGGCCACGCTGAACGCCCCGGCGATCGTCGCCAGCAGCGGCAGGCCGATCTCGGTAAGGCGATCGCCGCTGACGAAAGTCGTTTCGGCAAAGAACATTTCCTTGGACAGGAAGCCGTTTAGCAGCGGCACGCCGGCCATGGATGCGGCCGCCACCATCGCCAGCGTGGCGGTGATGGGCATCGCCTTGTACAGCCCCGACAACCGGCTCAGGTCGCGCGTGCCGGTTTCGTGGTCCACAATGCCGGCCGCCATGAACAAGGAGGCCTTGAACGTGGCGTGGTTGATCATGTGGAAAATGGCCGCGACCAGCGCCAGCGGGCTATTCAGGCCCAGCAACAGCGTAATCAGTCCCAGGTGGCTGATAGTGGAATACGCCAGCACGCCCTTCATGTCCTGCTGGAAGATCGCGGCATAGGCTCCCAGCACCAGTGTGATCAAGCCTGCCCCGCCGATGATCCAGAACCACTCGTCCGTGCCGGCGAGCACTGGCCAGAAACGCGCCAGCAGGAACACACCCGCTTTCACCATCGTGGCCGAGTGCAGGTAAGCCGACACCGGCGTGGGCGCGGCCATGGCGTTGGGCAGCCAGAAATGAAAGGGAAACTGTGCGCTCTTGGTCAATGCGCCCAGCGCCACCAGGATCAGCACGGCCGGATACCAGGGATCGGCGCGCACCAGGTCGCCCGCCGCCAACACGCGGTCCATGTCGTAGCTGCCAACAATATGGCCGAGGATGAGCACGCCGGCCAGCAGGCACAGCCCGCCCCCGCCCGTGACCGTCAGCGCCATGCGCGCGCCACGGCGGGCGTCCAGGCGGTGGTGCCAATAGGCGATCAGCATGAAGGACGCCAGGCTGGTCATTTCCCAGAACATGACCAGTTGGATCAGGTTGCCCGATAGCACCACGCCCAGCATGGCGGCCATGAAGGCCTGGAAAAAAGAAAAAAAGCGCGGGACCGGATCCTCCGGCGACATGTAGTAGCGGGCGTACAGCACCACCAGCGCGCCCATGGCGGACACGATCAGGGCGAACAGCCAGGCGTAGCCGTCCATGCGCAGGGTGAACTGCAGGCCCAGGGCGGGCGCCCAGGGCATGTCGAAGCGGACCACTCCGCCATTGGCGACTTCGGGATAGAGGCTGGCGACCAGAACCACACAGACCAGGGCGATGAGGCCTGCCAACCACGCCTCGGCATTGCGGGCGTTGGATGGCAGCAGCGCGGCGCACAGGCTGCCGGCAAACGGCAGAGCGAGGATCAGGATCAGCGACATGGCGTTCCGAGAGTGTCCGGGCCCCCTCCCGCCAGCGCAAGGCAGCGAAAGACGAACAGACCGGGGATTGAAAAACGGACGGAACCCTGGCCCGGTGCGTCGCTGCACTACACGTTGCCCCGCGGGGGACATCAACCAACGCCATTGAACGGCGCAGACAGAAACAAACGCAATAGCTTTCTTGCAAGACCGGCCAAGAATCTCATACGAAAAATATCAGATTCTTGTAAGTTATGCAGAGATTTATGTGTTTACCACGTGGATGACGGCAAGATAGATGCGCAATCCTTGCGCAATTGAAATATTCCAGAAGCCATTCATGTCTTTGTCAGCATTGGATTTTTTCGTCTACTCCATGCTTCTTCCGACAACAACGCCACAAAAAAATAACCCTGGGCAACCCGGGGTCTCTCCGGGTTGACCACCGAATATTTACTGTGTGGAATGGCGCCCATGAAGCATCGACCGCGCCAGCATCCCGGCCGGACAGGCTTCACCGACGCCGGCCCAAGAAGCCGGCCGGGTCGGAAATTCAATAATATGGAGAAGACTCTTGACCGTGCTGTCCCAAGCAAAGGCCATCCTGGCCGCCGCAATCGCGGGCGTCTGCCTTAGCACCGCCGCGCAGGCCGCCGACCCCTATCCCAACAAGCCCATCCGCCTTATCGTCCCCTTCGCGGCCGGCGGCACGACCGACATCGTGGCGCGCATCGTCGCCGAAGGCCTGGGCCGAGAACTCGGCCAGGCCGTCGTCGTCGAGAACCGTGGCGGCGGCGGCGGCTCGATCGGCGCCGATGCCCTGGCCCGCTCCACGCCCGACGGCTACACCCTGGGCGTGGCCACCGTCAGCACCATGGCCACCAACCCGGCCACCAATCCCAAGAACCCGTACGACCCGCTCAAGGACTTCTCCCCCATCACCAATATGGTGAACGTCCCCAACGTGCTGACGGTCAACCCGGCGGTGCCGGCCAAGAACCTGGCCGAATTCATCGCCCTGCTGAAGGCCAACCCCGGCAAGTACGCCTACGCGTCCTCGGGCGCGGGCGGCATCGGCCACCTGGACGGCGAACTGTTCAAATCGCTGACCAAGACCGACATGGTGCACGTGCCGTACCGCGGCTCGGGCCCGGCGCTCAACGACGTGATTGCCGGCCAGGTCAACGCCCAGTTCGACAACCTGCCCTCCTCCATGCCCCACATCCAGGCCGGCAAGCTGCGCGCCCTGGCCGTGGCCGCGCCCAAGCGCCTGCCCGCGCTGCCGGACGTCCCCACCTTCTCCGAAGGCGGCCTGCCGGAAATGGACAACATGGCCTGGTACGGCCTGGTCGCGCCCGCGGGCACGCCGCAGGCCGTGATCGACCGCATCCATGACGCCGCCGTCAAGGCGCTCAAGGATCCGAAGATCGTTCAACGCCTGGCCGACGGCGGCTCGCTGGTGGACGGCAACACGCCCGCCGAGTATGCCGCCCAGATCAAGCGCGAGCTGGAACTGCGCCAGCGCATCGCCAAGGAACGCAACATCCAGTCGACGAACTGACCGCCCATCGACCGCGCGCCGGCCCAGCCCGGCGCCCGCCCCCAAAGCCGGCCTGTTTCCCAGGCCGGTTTTTTTCATCACCGTCCTGCGCCGCCGCCATTCCGAGGCCCCCGCTTGACTGCAATCGCCCCGGTGGTAGCATGTGCGACCGTGCGATCCCATCTTTTCTCCCCTCCCTGCGCCGCCTGTGCGCTTTGCGCCCTGCGCTCGACCCTGTTGAGCTCGCAGGAAGTCGCCGCGCGCTCCGCCTACGCGCGATCCAAGCCCGGCTAATCGCCCGCTTTTCCCCTTTCTGATTCTTGTACCGGCCCGCCGCCGGCTGCCTGCGCACATCCGCGCATTGCGCAGCCTTGCTGCCGGCCGGCGGACGCCCTGCCGCGTGGCCGGGCTATCCGTCTCGTCCCTCTGTCGCACGCCGTCGCCGGCTTGCCGCCAGGCCACGCACCGACCTATTCCAAGCGCCATGCAACTCACCAAGAACTTCGTCAAAGCCAAGAACCCCTGCGCGGGCGGCTACAAATGGTTCATCCGCGACCACAACGGCCAGGGAGACTACCAAGCCGTGCTTGACGCCTTGGTCGCCGACGGACGCGTCAGCGACGCCTGCTGGCTGCTGGACCAGTTCGGTCCCACCGACGCCGTGCTGCGGCTGGATTCCGTCGACGCCAACGCGATCGTCTTTGCCGGCACGCTCGAAGTGCGCATGGGCATCAACGTGGACAGCGTGGTGCGCGCCGGGCGCAGCATCGTCACGGGCGGCGGCATCCGGGCCGGCGAAACCATCCAGGCCGGCGAGAACATCACCGCCGGGGCCAACATCGCCAGCGGCGGCAACCTGCGCGCGGGCGGCGACGTCACCGCCGACTGGGGCATCGAGACGGCCACGCGCCTCGATTGCAGCGGCAACGTGCGCGCCAAATGGGACATCTGCGCCGGGCAGGACCTGGCAGTCACCGGCCACTTGCATGCCGGACAAGATGTGCAGACGCAAGGCGCCATCAAGTGCGGCCAGGGCATCAAAGCCGGCGGCGACGTGCGCGCCGAAAAGGAAATTGACGCGGCCTGCGGCATCCAGGCCGGCGGCTCCATCCACTGCGGCGACCACCTCGCCTCCGGCTGGGGCCTGATCGCCGGCATGGACATCCGCGCCGAGGGCTCGATCCGCGCTGGCGAAGGCGTGCAAGCCGAAGGCGTGATCGAGGCTGGCGCCGGCCACGGCATCTACGCCGGCCTGAGCGTCCGCCTGGACGCCTGGTCCGCCTGCGCCCGGGTGGTGGCGCAGAGCCGGCCCCAACAGTTGGTCAGCGGACACTGGGACGGCCAGGACAGCGCGGCCTACGCATGACGGCGGGTCACTGGCGCCCTTATGCACTCCTTGCTGCCGGGCTGCGCAACACCAGCATCAGTCCCAGCAGGATCGCCCCCAACCCGCCCAGGCTCAGCACCGATAGGCGGTTGCCGAGGATCAGGTAGTCGAGGACGGCCGTGCCGGCGGGAACCAGATAGAACAGGCTTGTGACGTTGACGAGGTTGCCCGCCTGGATCATGCGGTAGAACAGCAAGGTCGCGCCTACCGAAATCACCAGGCCCATCCAGATCAACGGAATGACAAAACCCGCCACCCACTCCACCTGGATCGGCTGGAACGGGACAAACAGCAAGCACAGGGCCAGGCTGACCGCATACTGCAATGGCATGACGTCCATCGGTGCCTGGCGTACCCGCTTCTGAAGAATGGCCCCGACCGTCATGCAAAGCAGCGCCGCGAGTGCGCTGACCATGCCCGCCACTGAAAAGCGCGCCATGCCTATGCTTTGCGAAACCACCATCACCAGCCCACACAAGGCCAGCAACAGGCCGGCCAGGCGCGGCGGTGAGTAGCGCCGTTCCATGACGGCAAGCGTCAGGATGGGCTGCGCGCCCAGCAACGTTGCCAGCACCCCTGGCGTGATGCCATGGTCCAGCGCCAGCAAGTAGCAGATGGAATAGCCCCCAATGAGCAGCAAGCCAGTGGCCGCCACGGTGAGGCGTGTGCCGGGTTCGGGCAGCCAGCGCCGCCGCCACGCGCAGACCAGCAGCAGCACGGCAAGGGCCAAGGTGAAGCGCAGCAGCAAAAAGCCGAAGGCGGAGGCGTGAAACAGCCCCCATTTGGCGAAAATCGCGCCGCCGCTCCACAGCAGCACGAACAAGGAAGTGGATCCGTAAGCGGTCCACGCGTTTCTATCGGAAGACATGAGGTTTCTACCTGTCGGTGTATTAACAGGCTCCGGCCCCGTCCGCGCAGGCGGACGCAAACGCGCAAGACGGACGCAATCGCGTCAAGACGTCTGGCGAATCGCTTCAGGAAGGGGCTGGAGTCGGGTCGCGGACGGCGTCAGCCGACGACGGCCGCGGAAGGCGGATATGCGCCCGAGACCACGCCGCAAGGCGGCGCGACCGGCGGCGATACCACCGTGGACACGACAGGAGAAAAACCGGGGGAAACAGCAGAGTGCCGGGACGCCTCGCGCGCGCGATCACCCGCTGCAACGGCAGCGGCGGCGAAGTCGGCGTGAGGCGTGTGGGAAGGCATGGGGCGTAGCCTACCGGCTGCGCGCAATGCGGTCAAGCGATGCGCCGCTGCTCCACCCCCATATCGCGCCATGCTTCGCCGTGGCACGTGAACATCAGGATCTGATGCCGGGTGGCGGCGTCGAACAGCGCGCGCTTCATGAAGTCGCGCCGCGCATCGTCCGTGTGGACGAGCGCGTCGTCCAGCAGCAGCAATGTCGGCCGCCCGGCTTCGCGCAACAGGTCCGCGTAGGCGAAGCGGGCCAGGATCCCCAGCTGTTCCCGGGTGCCAAAGCTGAGGGCGGACAACAAGTCCTCGCCGCCACCGCGGCGCAGCGCCGTGGGTAGCAAGGCATCGTCCAGCCTCAGGTCTGCCTCGGGAAACAGCAGTGCCAGATAATGGTTCAGCCTGCTCGCCAATGGCGCCTGCAGGCGCTGCGTGGCGGCCGCGCGCTTATCCGCCAACAATTTCTGCAAGAGTTCGAGGGCGGCTGCGCGGCGGGAAAAATCTGCCCGACGGCGTTCCAGGCGTTCGCAGGCGGCCTCGGACTCTGACAGGCGTTCGCCCAGGCCTTGTGCGCCCGCCTGATCGAGTTTGCCCTGCAATTGCAGGATGTCGCCGTGGCGCTTGTGTTGCGCATCGCGCTCAATGGCGGCGGACTTCTCGTAGCGCAGCACGTCCTGTTCGGCGAGTTCGGGACGATGGCCGGCCAAGGCGGCCTGCGCCGCATTCACTCGGCGCTCCAGCTCGTCGTGGCTGCTGCGCGCTTCCGCGAGACGGCCTGCGCGGGCCTGCCGTTGGGCCTCGCGCTCGGACGAGCGCAGATCCGCACTGCGGGCGGCGGCCTGGCCTTCCAGCAATTGGGCTCGTGCACTGTCGGCATCCAAGGCGCGCTGCGCCGCGGCCAGCGCGCTCTCGGCCTGCGCGGATACGGTCTCGGCCTGGCGCAGGGTCTGCAGCGCCGCGGGCAGATCGCCGCCGTCCGTGTCCGCCAAGGGCGGCAGTTTGTCCAGGCGTTCTTGCAGCTGCGCGCGCCGCGCGAGCGCATCGTCGCGTTGGCCGCGCAGGACGTCCACGCCTTTGGGCGCATGAATGCCCAGCGTCTTGCGCATGCCGTCCAGCTCGCGCAGCAAGGCGCCGTGGCGGGCATGGCGTTGCTCCGCCTGTGCCAGCGATTCGACACCCAGTCGATTGAGCAAGGCCGAGCAGGCCTGCCCTGCCGCGTCGATTTCGCGCTTCAGGGCGGGCAGGTCCTTGCCGCCAGGTTCGATGCGAAAACGTCCGACGCCCGGCAAATTAAGCTCGGCCGCCGCGGTCAGCAACACTTCATCCGCCCCGCTCAGGACCCGGCCGTCCAACCGCGCCTGGCCGCCGGCTTCCAGTTGATAGGAAAGGCGCGTGGCGCTGGCCTGCTGTTGCAACTGCAGATTGGCCAGCTCGCGTTCGCATTTGCGCAACGCCTCGATGTCGGCATCGGCGATCTCGATCCGCATGGTCTCCGCCTTCAGCGCGGAACCTTGCTCGATCAGCGCGGTGACTTCTTTCAACGCGCCATCCAGGCGGTCGATCTCCGTGCTGAGCTGGACCCATTGATGTTCCAGGTCGCGCCGGTCGGCCACGGCCTGCAGGGCTGTGACGCGCTGGCGCGCCGCGTCCACCGCGGCTGCATGCGCCTGCCGCTGGTGTTGCGCGCGCGCCAGGGGTTCGCGGGCGGCATCAACGCGGGCGCGAGCGGTGCGAGCCTCTTCGGCCAACGCCTGAAGTTCGGCCTCGTCCTGCTGGTCGCGCCGGACCTGATCCTGCAACAGCGCCAGCGTCTGCGCCGCTTGCGCCTGTTCGCGGCGCAAGCCTTCGAAGGCCTCGCGCTCCTTGGCCAGAGCCGCCAGACGCGCACGCGCCTCGGCCGCCTTGGCCTCGAAATCCTTCCAGGGCTCTTCGAGCTGGGCGCGCTCATGGTCGCGCCGCAACTCGGCCAAGCGGTCCACGTCCGCATTCAGTTGCGTCATGGCCCGCGCGCATTCGTCTCGTTCCGCGGCGGCGCGCGCAAGCGCGTCCTCGACTTCCTTGTACGCGCCCTTGGGGCGGCCGTTGCGCGCGTCCAGCAGCGCGCCGCGCTCGGCGGCCACGCGTTCATACAAGCGGTCCCCATCACCGGAAGCGAGTTCGCCGGACAACTGGGTCAATGCATCGCGCAGATGCGCGCCCGCATAACCGGCCGCTTCCTGCAGGTTTTGGCCATCGCCCTGCTGAATCCACAACAGGCCTGGTATGCCCGCCAGATCCGGCTTGCTCTGGCCGCGCCCGGGCAACTCGAAGCCCAGCAGTGCGGCCAACGCGTTCTCAGCCTCTTCGCCGTCCAGACGCTGCGCGCCGCCGTCGATCAGCAGTTCGCAACGGGCGCGGGACAGGAACTGCTTTTTCAGCACGTAACTGTGCCCGGCGTGCGTGAATTCCAGTTCCACGCTGGGCCGCGCGCCGGATTCGCCATGCGGCGCCAGGTCGGCGACTTTGCTGGTGCTGTAGCGTTCAAGAAAGGCGGAACGGATCGCCGCGGCGACGGTACTTTTGCCGGCCTCGTTGGGCCCCACGAACAGGTTCAGGCCGCCCTGCAGCCCATCCAGCACCATGGGCTGGCGGAATTTGCGGAACTCTTCCAGGGCGATGCGCGCAAGCTTCATTTGACGGCTCCCGACGCCGCGCTTTCCCTCTGGAAACGAAGCAGTAGCCGCAAGGCCTCGCCGGCTACCGCGGCTTGGTCCGGATCCGTCTGCAACGCCTGCAATTGCGCCGCCACCTCGCCCACGTAGCCGCTGGCGCGGAGTTCCGCGAGATCGGCCTCGTCGGGCTCCAGCAGCAAGCCCGAGAGGTCCGGCAGCAACGCCCGCACCTGGGCGGCCGCCTGGTCCACGGCGCCCTGCAAAGCTTCCCAGGTTTCCATGTTGACGTGCCCTTGCACATCCAGGCGCAACACGTCCTCGGCGCGCAGTTCTGCCAGGCGCGCGGCCAGCGCCTGCGCGTCCGAAGGCAGGCTCAGCGTTTCGGACCACGCCAACCAGCGGTACTTGCCCGTCGGAACCCGCTCGACGAGGGGCACGGCTCCTGGCCCGTCGATACGCACATGGAGGGCATAACCGGGTTCGTTGCCCCGAAAGCGATCCTGTTCCGGCGTGCCGGCATACCAAGTGTGTTCATCGATGGCAAGGCAGCCATGCCAGTCGCCCAGCGCCAGGTAGTCCAGGCGCGCGCGCGATGCGCGGTCGGCAGCGATGGGGTTGGTGGCATCTATGGTGTCTGGCAGGCGGCCGGCCACGCTGCCGTGCGCCAGGCCAACGCGGATGCGGCCGGTCTGCGTTTCCATCGCGTCGAAGGCCTGCGTCACGTCGTCATAGGTATGGCGTTGCGTCAATGGCGCGGCCAGCACGGCGAGGTTGGCGCTGTCCAGATCCACCACGCCGCTGCGCAGCGGCACATGCACGTTGGATGGAATGCAGCCCAGCTGCGCCGCCCTGCTCCACACGCTCTCGGCGAGCGCCGCATCATGGTTGCCGGCGATCATGACCCACGGCCCGGCGTATGCCGCCATGGCGCCGAACAAGCGGCGTATCGTCCGGTCCGAGACGCCCTGGGTATCGAAAACGTCGCCCGCCACCAGCACGGCGTCCACGCCGCGCTCGGCGGCCAGCGTCGCGATGCGGGCGACGACATCGAAGCGGGCCTCGGCCAGTATGGCGGCGTCTTCGGTTTCAAACTGGCCGTACTGTCGGCCGATCTGCCAGTCGGCGGTGTGCAGGAAATGGGTCATGCGGGCCATTGTAGATGGCCCGTGCGCGGGATCGGCGGCGGAATCGGGAAGAATCGCCGCCGGCTTGCCGCAAGCAGGATCAGGCGCTCTTGCCGTCCAGCACCAGCGATTGATTGGACGCCGCCTTGCGGTCATAGCGGGACAAACCCAGACCGTCCGTGCGGATGGCGGGGCGCTGACCCATGACCAGATCGGCCACCAGCTTGCCGGAACCGCAGGCCATGGTCCAGCCTAGCGTGCCATGGCCGGTGTTCAGGTACAGATTGCCGTAGCGGGTCGCCCCCACCACCGGCGTGCTGTCCGGCGTCATGGGACGCAGGCCGGTCCAGAATTCGGCTTGGGCCACGTTGCCGCTGCCCGGGAACAGATCGTTGACGACCAGTTCCAGCGTCTTGCGGCGCGCTTCCTTCAGGCGCAGGTCGAAGCCGGACAGCTCGGCCATGCCGCCCACGCGGATGCGCTTGTCGAACCGCGTCACGGCGATCTTGTAGGTTTCGTCCAGAATGGTCGAGACCGGCGCGGCGGACTCGTCCGTCATGGGAATGGTGAGGGAGTAGCCCTTGACCGGGTATACCGGCAAGTCCAGGCCCAGCGGTTCCAGGAAGCCGCGCGTGTAACTGCCAAAGGCGGCGACATAGCGATCCGCGGTCAGCACTTCGTTGCCCACGCGCACGCCGGTAATCTGGCCGCCGGCCGTGTTCAGGCCCGACACCGCCTGGCCGAAGCGGAACTCCACGCCCAAGCTCTTGGCCATTTCGGCCAGGCGCGTCGTGAACAGTTGGCAATCGCCGGTTTCATCGTTGGGCAGACGCAGGCCGCCCGACAGCTTGTGCAGCGAACGCGCCAGCGCCGGCTCGGCCGTCACCAAGCGGTTGCGGTCCAGCAGTTCGTAAGGCACGCCCACTTCTTCCAGCACGGCGATATCGCGGCGGGCGGCTTCCAGCTGGGCCTCGGTGCGGAACAGCTGCAGGGTGCCGCGCGCGCGCTCTTCATAATGGATGCCGGTGGATTGGCGCAATTCGCGCAGGCAGTCGCGGCTGTACTCCGACAGGCGCAGCATGCGCTCTTTGTTCACCGAGTAGCGTTCCGCCGAACAATTGGCCAGCATGGCCGCCATCCACTTCAGCTGGTACACGCTGCCGTCCAGGCGAATGGCCAGCGGCGCGTGCTTCTGGAACAGCCATTTGATGGCCTTCAGCGGAATGCCTGGCGCGGCCCAAGGCGTGGAATAGCCCGGAGAAACCTGGCCGGCGTTCGCGTAGCTGGTCTCCTGCGCCGCCGACGGCTGGCGGTCCACCACCGTGACTTTGGCGCCCTGGCGGGCCAGATAATAAGCGGTGGTGGTGCCGATGACGCCGCTGCCGAGGACGATGACGTGCATGATTCTTTCCGATGATTGGTTTTGTTCAGGAATTTCGGTAGTCTATGAGCCTCTCAGCAGTGAAAAGCACTGAAGATTTTTCTTTGACAGTGCTTTTTCTCGGGACCATCCCGTTTTTCCACCGCCAAAAGTGAAATGCGCGAGCTAGACCGTATCGACCTGAAAATCCTGGATATCCTGCAGCGGGAAGGCCGCATTTCCGTCACCGAACTGGCCGACCGGATCAGCCTTTCCGCCACCCCCTGCTCCGACCGCATCAAGCGCATGGAGCGGGAAGGCGTCATCACGGGTTACCATGCGCGCGTCAACCCGGCGGCGCTGGGCAAGAACCTGCTCGTCTTCCTGGAGATCAAGCTGTCGGCCAAATCGGGCGACGTCTTCGACAAGGTCAAGAAAGAGCTGCTGTATGTGCCCGAAGTCATGGAATGCCACCTGGTGTCCGGCGACTTCGATTACCTGGTCAAGGCCCGCCTGACTGAAATGAATGAATACCGCCGTCTCCTCGGCGAAATCCTCAAGCGCCTGCCCGCGTCCGCCGAATCCCGCAGCTACGTGGTCATGGAGGAAATCAAGGAGACCCTGTACCTCCCCGTGGACCGCTAGCGCCGCCGCAGCGGGCCGCACGCCGTTTGTTACCGGCCGATCCGGCGCTGGCTGCTATGCTGGCGACCCCTCGGCGCGTGCCATTGCCGCGTAATCCGACCCTAATTTATTTGCCTATGTCCATGACTCGCCTCTACAAGTACTTCTTCCGCGGATTGATCACCGTCCTGCCGCTGGCGCTGACGATCTACCTGCTCTATATCTTCCTGGCCTGGACCGAAGCCGTGGCGCTGACGTTCCTGCGGCCCTTCATCGGCGGGTTCTATGTGCCCGGCATGGGCCTGGCGCTAGGCATATTGGGCATTCTCGCCATCGGCTACCTGGTGTCCAAAGAGCGCGTGCAACGCGTGCTGGTGCTGCTGGAAATGCCGTTCACCAACCTGCCGGTGGTCAAGAGCATCTACTCTTCGCTGAAGAGCTTCGCGGATTATTTCTCGCCCAGCTCCAAGAACACCGCCCAGCAGGTCGTGATCCTGCGCGTGCCGGGCCAGCAGATGGAACTGGTGGGCCTGGTCACGCGCCGCAACATGGAAGGCCTGCCTGAAGGATTCACCCAGGGCGAACGCGTGGCCGTGTACCTGCCCATGGGTTACATGATTGGCGGCTACACGGTGTTCGTGCCGCAAGAATGGGTGCAGCCCATCCAGATGTCCGTGGAAGAAGCCATGCGCTCCTCCCTGATCGCCTGGATGGCGCGCGCCGAAACCCCCAACAACACCAGCCGCCCGCCCGCTCAGGAACCTCCGGCCGATGCGCCGGGCGGCGCCCCGGGCGGCAGCCAGCCCTGAACGTCCCCTCTCCCCCTACGACAGACACGATATGCCCATCATTGAATTCACGCTGGCCGAAGGCAGCCCCTATATAGAAGTCAACCAGCTGCTCAAGGCCACGGGCGTATGCGACAGCGGTGGCGCGGGCAAGATGCTCGTGGCCGAAGGCCACGTCAGCGTGGGCGGCGTGGTGGAAAGCCGCAAGACGGCAAAGATCCGCGCCGGGCAGATTGTCACCTGCGGCGACGTGCGCATCGTCGTGCGCGCTTCTGGCTCCGGCGGCCAGGACGCCTGAAACCCTTTCACCACAGCAACCCCGCGAGCCGCCATGAAATTCAAGATGTCCCAGAACTCCATCTTTGCCGTGCTGCTGCGCTCGCCGTGGTGGATGAGCGCCGGCGTCGCCGTGTTGCTGTCGGCGGCGGGCTTCGCGGCGCTGCCCTTGGAGTACGCGGCGATGGGCGTATTCGCGGCGGTGCCGTTCGCCGTCATCGCCATCATGGCGGCCTACAAGCAGCTGCGCTCGCCCTCGAACGCGCGGGTGCAAGCGGTGGCCGAGGCCGCGGCCGGCATGTCGTGGGCGGATTTTTCGCGCACGGTTGAAGCCGGATTCCGCCGCGATGGCTGCGAAGTGCAGCGCCTGCAGCTGCCCGGCGCCGACTTCGCGCTGAGCAAGGACGGCCACGTCGCCCTGGTCAGCGCCAAGCGGTGGAAAGCGGCCCGCGTCGGCGTCGAGCCCCTGCGCGAGCTGCAGGCCACACGCGAAAAACGCGGCGCGCGCGAAGCCATCTACATAGCGCTGGGCGAAGTCTCGGACAATGCGCTGCAGTACGCCCGGTCGCAGGGCGTGTCGCTGATGACCGCGCCGGAACTGGCCAAGCTGCTGCGGGACCTCAAACCGTAAGCCGAGCACGGCCATGAGCTACCGCCTGCTCGCCGACCTCGTGCTCATGGTGCACGGCCTCTTCGTTGCCTTCGTGGTGTTCGGCGGCTTGCTGGCGCTGTGGAAGCGTTGGATCGCCTATCTGCATTGGCCGGCGCTGGCCTGGGGCGCGCTGGTGATAGGCATGGGCTGGATCTGCCCGCTGACGCCGCTGGAGATTTCCCTGCGGCAGCAGGCCGGCCAGCAAGGCTATGCCGGCGGCTTCATCGAACACTATCTGCTGGGGCTCATCTACCCCGAAGGCATCACTCGCAAAACGCAGATCGTGCTTGCCGCGCTGCTGATCGTGGGCAATATCGTCATCTACACGCTGTGGGCCAGGCGCGGCCGGCGCCGGCCGGCCTAGGGGCCTGGCGCCACCGTCCCTACAGACTACGGGCGATGACCAGGCGCTGGATGTCGCTCGTGCCTTCATAGATCTGGCACACGCGCACGTCGCGGTAAATGCGTTCCACCGGAAAATCCTTCAGGTAACCGTAGCCGCCCAAGGTCTGGATGGCGGCGGAACATACCTTCTCGGCCATTTCGGAAGCAAACAGCTTGGCCATGGACGCTTCGGTCAGCGCCGGCCTGCCGGCTTCGCGCAGCGCCGCCGCGTGCAGCACCATCTGGCGCGCCGCGTGTATCTGCGTTGCCATGTCGGCCAGGCGGAAGGAAACCGCCTGATGCTCCATGATGGGTTTGCCGAAGGCCTGCCGGTCGCGCGCGTAGTCTCGCGCGCATTCGAATGCCGCGCGCGCCATGCCGACGGATTGGGAGGCGATGCCGATGCGCCCGCCCTCCAGGTTGGACAGGGCGATCTTGTAGCCCTCGCCTTCCGCGCCCAGCCGGTAGGCGGCCGGGATACGCATGTCCTCGAACGCGATCTGGCAGGTGTCCGAAGCATGCTGGCCCAGCTTGTCCTCCACCCGCAGGACTTTGTAGCCCGGAGTATCGGTAGGCACAATGAACGCGGAAATGCCGCGCTTGCCTGCTTCGGGGTCGGTAACCGCGAACACGATCACGACCTGGCCGCTACGCCCGGAGGTGATGAACTGTTTGGCACCGTTCAGTATGTAGTCGTCGCCGTCGCGGCGCGCCCGGGTATGCAGGCTGCTGGCATCCGACCCCGCCTGGGGCTCGGTGAGCGCAAAGGCGCCAATGTGCTCGCCGGTCGCGAGCGGCCGCAGGAACTGCTCTTTTTGCGCGTCGGTGCCGAACTTCAGGATGGGCATGCAGGCGACCGAGTTATGCACGCTCATGATGGTGGAGCAGGCCCCGTTGCCGGCCGCGATCTCCTCCAGCGCGACCGCATACGAGATATAGCCGCTGTCATTGCCGTCCCACGCCTCGGGCACCAGCATGCCGAAGAAGCCCAGCTGCGCCATTTCGGCGATGGCGTCGGCGGGATAGTGATGTTCGTGGTCCCAGCGCTCCGAGTTGGGCGCCAAGCGCTCCTGCGCAAAACGGCGCGCCATTTCCTGAACGCTTTGCTGTTCTTCCGTCAAAAGCATGCCTGTCTCTCCTGGGTACGGTGGCGGCCGTTGCTCGGCCTGCTCTGTTCTGCGAGGTCGGGCCCGGCCCGCGGGCGCCGCATGAACGCCAGGATACACCGCGGCAGGCCCGGCCAGCACGCGCTGGACGCCACCGTGGGCGGGCCTACTCACGCGGCGCGTCCTGCTCGGAACGCTGACGCGCGGGACCGCTGGCGCGGCTCAGGTTGTACGCCGTGTTCACCAACCCGATATGGGAGAAGCCTTGCGGGAAGTTACCCACCAGGCGACGCCGGCCGACGTCGTATTCCTCCGCCAGCAGGCCCAGGTCATTGCGCAGGGCCAGCAACCGTTCGAACAGGCGTTCGGCGTCCTCGATCCGGCCCTGCATGACGTAGGCGTCGGCCAGCCAGAAGCTGCAGGCCAGGAACACCCCTTCGTCTCCGGGCAGGCCGTCACTCGCATGCTGAGTGGAATAGCGCAACAACAGGCCGTCGCGCAGCAGCTCGCGCTCGATGGCGCGCACCGTGCCAGTCACGCGGGGATCGTCGGCGGGCAGGAAACCCACTTGGGGAATGAGCAACAGGCTGGCATCCAGCTCGTCCGATCCATAGCTTTGTACGAAGCTGCCGCGAGCCGGGTTGTAGCCGTGTTTGCAGATGTCCGCGTGGATGCGGTCGGCAAGGCGCTGCCACTCGTCCTGCGGCCCGCGCAGCCCGAAGCGCACGCAGGACTGCACCGCGCGGTCGAACGCCACCCAGCACATCAGCCGCGAATGCGTAAAGGCGCGACGTTCTCCCCGCACCTCCCAGATGCCATGATCCAGTTCCTTCCAACGGTCCCGCAAAGGCTCCAGCAGCACATTCTGGAGCCGCCATGCTTCGGCCAGCGGCGCAAGGTCGGCCGCCCGCGCGGCATAGAGGGTTTCGATGAGTTCTCCGTAGACATCCAACTGGCTCTGGCCAGCGGCGCCGTTGCCGCGGCGCACCGGCAGGCTGCCCTCGTAGCCCGGCAACCACGGGATCTCCAGTTCGGGCAGCCAGCGCTCGCCTGCAATGCCGTACATGATCTGCAGTTGATCGGGGTGGCCGGCCACGGCCCGCAACAGCCATTGGCGCCAGGCCTCGGCCTCCTCCCGGTAACCGGCATTGAGCAATGCATACAGGGTCAGCGCCGAATCGCGCAGCCAGCAATGCCGGTAATCCCAGTTACGGGTGCCGCCCAGCGCCTCGGGCAGCGAGGTCGTAGGCGCGGCGATGATGCCGCCGGTGGGATGGAAGGTCAGCAGCTTGAGGGTGATCAGCGACCGCACCACGGCGTCGCGCCGTTCGTCGCCCCCCTCCCAGCGGCAGCGTTTGGCCCATTCCTGCCACCAGGAGATTGTGCGGTCCATGCTTTCCACGCGGTCAGGCACGAAGTGCGGCGTGCGGTGCGACCGGTGATAAGAGAGCGTGAACGGCACCACCCGGCCCGGATGCACGGTGAAGCGCGCCGTGGTAGTCAGTTCGTGTCCGGCAAGATCCACCGGCGTGTGCAGTTCCACCGCGTCCGGGCCGGCGATGGCACTCAGGCCGTAGTCGCGCCGGCGCACCCAGGGCACGGCCTGCCCGTAGTTAAAGCGCAGCACCATCTCCATGTCCATCTGCACGTGCCCGGATTCGCCGCGCACGATGCGCACCACGTCGGCGCGCTCGTCGTCGTCGCTCAAGGGCATGAAGTCGTACAGCAGCGCCGTGCCCGAACTGGTTTCGTAGCGCGTTTCCAGCACCGCCGTGTCGGGCACGTAGCGGCGCGACACCGTGCAGTTGCGCGCATGCGGCGCGATGCGCCAATGTCCGTGCCGCTCGTCTCCCAACAGCGCGGCAAAGCATGCGGGGGAATCAAAGTGAGGCAGACACAGCCAGTCGATGGATCCGTCGCGCGCCACCAACGCGGCCGACAGCATGTTGCCGATCAATCCGTAGTCTTCCAGCGGCTTGGACATGGCTTTGCACGCGGGCCCTAGCCCGCCCCCCGGAATTCGGGATACAGGGTCATGCCGCCGTCGACGAACAAGGTCGTGCCGGTAACGTAGTCCGAAGCGTCGCTCGCCAGCCATACCGCCGCGCGCGCCACATCTTCCGGCTCGCCGATGCGGCCATAGGGAATCAGCTTCAGCAGCTTGGCGAGGCTTTCGGGTGTATCCCACGCCGGCTGGTTGATGGCGGTGCGTATGGCGCCTGGCGCGATGGAATTGACGCGTATCCTGGCGGGCGCCAACTCCTGGGCCAGGGATTTCATCAGCATGGAAACGCCGCCTTTGGACGCCGCGTAATTCACCTGGAAAGCCCAGGGAATGACTTCGTGAACGGAACTGATGAAGAGGATATTGCCCAGGGCCACCCCCTGGCGCGCCGGGTCCGGCGGCTGCGACTGGAACACCCTGGCCGCGGCGCGGGCGCAGAGGAAATGCCCCGTGAGGTTCACGTCGATGACGCGCTGCCAATCGGCCAGCGCCATGTCCGCTATGGGTGATGCGTGCTCGATGCCCGCATTGTTGACCAGGATGTCGAGCCGGCCGTAGTGCTGAAGCGCCTGCGCAAACAGGTGATCCACCTCGGCCTCCTTGGCGATGTCGGCGGCCGCGGTGACGGCGGTCCCGCCCTGGCGTTGTATTGCCTCGGCGACCGCCGCCGCGCGCCCCTGGGAATCGCCACCCGCGCGATGATTGATCACCACTTGCGCGCCAGCCGCCGCCAGCGCGATCGCGGTGGCCCGGCCGATGCCGGAGGATGCCCCTGTCACCACGGCCACCCGGCCGCGCAGTTCCGTCGCGTGCTGCATGCCTGCCTCCCTGGCGACCGCTACGCATCGAGGCCGGCCGCCGCGTGTAGAAAGTCCAGGGTAGTACCGCGGACGGGTTCCATGCAACCCATCGCCCTGCGTGCATAATGAAGGGCATGCCGGCCCGCGCTCCGTCTTGGAAGAATGGGCTTCGACTCCCTACGCCCACCCATCCCGGAGACACCGTGCTGGATCCGATACTTGCCGAACTCTCGACCGCCCTGCCGCAGGCCAAATCAGTCGAACAACTGACGCGTCCGCTGCTGGACATGCTGGGCGCAGTGACCGGCCTGGAATCCACCTATCTCACTTCCATCGACCTGAAGGCGGATCTTCAGCACATCCGTTACGCGCGCAATGCGGGACAACTCCAGATTCCCGAAGGCCTGTCCGTGCCCTGGGACGACACGCTATGCAAGCGCGCACTGGACGAAGGACGCATGTGCACCAGCGATGTCTCCAGCTGCTGGCCGGATTCCGACGCGGCGCGGCAACTGGGCATACAAACCTACCTGAGCGCGCCGGTGCGCTCGGACGACGGCGTCCTGTTCGGCACGCTGTGCGCCGCCAGCGCCGGACGGCACCAGATCGAACCGCAGGCGGAATCCGTGCTGAAACTGTTCTCCAGCGTCATCGCCGGCTTCCTGGAACGCGAAATGCTGATGGAGCAACTGCATGCGGCCAATGTCCAGCTCATGTCCTATGCGCTGACCGACGCGCTGACCAGCCTGCCTAACCGCCGCGCTATCTATGAAGCGCTGGATCGGCTGCAGGCACGCGCCATCCGCGAAGGCGGCAGCGTGCTGGTGGGCGTCATCGACCTCGACGGCTTCAAGGGCATCAATGACGTGTACGGCCACCAGCACGGCGACCTGTTCCTGCAGGAAGTGTCGCGCCGCATCGCCGCAGCCCTGCGCGGCTCGGACATGCTGGGACGGCTAGGCGGCGACGAATTCGTGCTGATCGGCCCGGGCCCGGCCCTGGCCTTGGGCGACGGGCCGCATGGCGGCCACGGCGCCGCCGCCCAACGCGGCGATGCGGAAGAAGCCGCGCGCTCCCTGGAAGAGCGCGCCACCGCGGCCACGGTCGGGCGCTACCAGCTTGGCGAACATGTCGTGCCCTACGAAGGCGCCAGCGTCGGCGTCGTCGCATTGGACCCCAACGGCCTGGACGCCGAGGCCGCTGTCCGCCTGGCCGACGCCCGCATGTACGAAGTCAAGCGTGCGCGCAAGACGGCGCGCGTCATTCACTAGCGGCCGAATGCGGCACTCCTCAGGCTGCGGCGGGCGCCACCGCGGCGCCTTGTATGCCATGGCGGCGCAAGGCGTTTCCGACAAAACCGCTGGCCTTCATCTCTTCAACAAAATCCGCCAGCGCCTTCATGGCCTGCGCACCGCGGCTCTTGGGCGCACCCATGGCCTGGCGTATGGTCATGAAGCTGCCGGGCAACAGCCTCAATCCCGGGAGCCGCCTGGCATCCGCCTCCAACTGCTGCAGGACGCCCGCTGCCACGTCTGTGCCCTCGGCGAGAAACGTGTCGACCACGGCAGGCGAGGTAGGTGCGCGCGTGATGGTCGCCCGCTTCAGTTCACGGGTCAGATACAGGTCGTATGCGCTGCCCTGCCCGACAGTGACGCGATGCCCTCCGCGATCGACCTCGTCCAGTGTGCGCAAGGGAGAATCCTCGCGCACCAGGTAGGCGCCCTGGATCAGGACATAGGCGTCGGTAAACGCAATGCCGGTGGCGCGCAAGGGATCGATGGCGAAAAAGCCGATGTCGGCGTCTTCCCCCGTCACGGTCTCCACGGAAGCCCCGGCGCTGTCCAGCACGACCAGGTCCAGGGGGACGTCGAGCCGTTGCGCGAAGGCGCGCGCCAGATCCACGGAAACGCCCGCTGGCGCGCCTGACGCGTCGCGCCCCGCGAGGATGGGATTGCCCAGGTTGATGGAGGCTCTCAGCCGGCCGGTCGGCGCAAAGGTCGAGACTAACTTCGGGTTCAGATGCATGGGTGTGTACACAGGTTGGAGATCATGAGTTGCGTCGGTTCAGGATGCCGCCGCAGCAGAGGTCAATGCGCGTCGGCTCCAGCGTGTCGCCAAACCAGGCGTTGAGCGCCGCGTGGCGTTCGCCGACGTAGACGGGCCGCCCCTCCGGGTCGAGCTTCATGCCCAGATCATGGCCCGGGACCAGCAGCGTTCCGGGGGCTTGGCGCCACAGTGCCCAGATGCGAGCCAACGTGGCGCGGCTCGCGTCCATGTCGGCGGTATCGTTGACGGTGCCCGAAAGCAGTTCGGCCCGGTTCTTTGCAGCATCGCCGGTGAACAGAACGGTTTGCCGGCCATCGTCGACATAAAACAGCAAGTGGCCCGGCGTATGCCCGGGCGACGCTATCGCCCGCAGGTGCGGCAGGAATTCATCCCCATCGCGGATGCGCCGGACACGTTCCGATGAGGCCAATTCGCGCACGTACAGCTCGGGCAGCGGATTGAACCCGGCGGGCTGGGCTGCGGCCCAGGCGAGTTCGAGTTCGCCGATCCAGACGGTGGCATTGGGAAACAGCGTGAAGTTGACCGCGTGGTCGTAATGCGCATGCGTCAGCACCACGTCGGTGACATCTGCAGCGCCGACCCCGCAGCGGCTCAGGTGCTGGCCCAGCAGATGGCGCACCCCGAAGGCGCCGACGTCGACCAGGATGTGGCGGCCGCCGCCCCGCAACAGCGTGGTGGTGCTCCAGCCCAATCCGCCATGGCACAACGAGCGTCCCGGATAGCCTTGTATCAATACCTCGATGTCGTACATGGCCTACTCCGCCTGGACATGGGCATCCGCGATCAGCTTGCGGTAGCGCTGCAGGTCTTCCTGGATGAGTCGCGCGAACTCCTGAGGTGTGCCGGCGACGATTTCATTGCCGCCTTCCGTCTGGAGCTTCTGGATCACGTCTGGCTGCCGGGCGGCCTTTACCACTTCCTCGTGCAGGCGCGACAGGATGGCGGGATCGGTGCCGGCCGGCGCCAACAAACCCTGGAACTGCGTGACCACGAAATCCTTGTAGCCCAGTTCCTCCATCGTCGGGATGTCCGGCAGCCCTGGCGCGCGTCGCGGGCCGGTTACCGCGTAGCCGCGCAGCTTGCCGGAACGCAGATGCGGCGTCGCGGTCACCACCGTATCGAACGTAAAGCTCAATTGGCCGCCTAGCACGTCGGTCAGCGCCTGCGCATTGCCCTTGTAGGGAATATGCGCAAGCTGGGTCTGCGTCGTCACCGCGAGCAGCTCGCCCGCCAGATGCCCACCCGCCCCCACGCCCGCCGAGCCATAACTCACCTGCCCCGGCTTGGCGCGCGCCGCGGCAATCAGGTCGTCGACGCTGCGTATCGGCGATTGCTGTGGCACAACCAAGACGTACTGGTAGCTGGTGATCTGGCTGATCGGCGCGAGATCCGCGACGGGATCGTAGGGCGTCTTCTTGTAGAGCGAGGGATTCACCACCAACGGCCCGCTCGCATCCAGCAGCAGGGTATAGCCGTCAGGCGCCGCCTTCGCGACAAAATCGGTGCCTATCATGCCGTTGGCGCCCGGCTTGTTCTCCACGACAAAGGTTGCGCCCATGCTGACCGACAGCTTTTGCGCGATCACGCGGGCGGTAATGTCCGCCGCGCCGCCCGCGACATAAGGCACGATCACGCGCACCGGCTTGCTGGGGTAGCCCGACGCCAACACTGCGCCCCCGGCCGCCATGCCCAGCACTCCCGCCATCATGGCCGTGACTACGGCTCTGTATTTCATGTCTGTCTCCGAAATGCTGCCACCCGCCCGTATCAGGCCGGCAGGGAATCCGCATGGCGGCGCAACAACGCCAGGACCTCGGCGTCCAGCGCGATGCCCTGCTCCTTCTGGCGCGCCATCTTCGCCAGTTCAATTTCGCCGGGCTGGATGACCGGGCGCGCGGGATCCGCCGGCGCGCTGCCATGCAGGATCTGCGCGAAGTCGGCCATGCGCCGAGCCAGCCATTGCGTCGAACCCAGCTTGCGGGTATCGATCAGCAGGAAAAAGTGGCCGAGGTTCTGCGGCTGATCGGGCGCGTCCACCCACGACTTCACATGCGTCAGATATGCCGCGTTCGACAGCAAGCCGGCGAACAGGTCGACCATCAAGGCCAGGCCGTAGCCCTTGTGCCCGCCGATGGGAAGCAGAAAGCCGTCGAGCGCATCTTTAGGACTGGTTGTCGGCTGGCCCGCCGCGTCCGTGGCCCAGGAGTCCGGAATCTGTTGCCCGGCTTTCAGGGCATTGCGGATCTTGGCGCGAGCCACCACGCTCATGGCCATGTCCAGCAGAAAGTGCGTTCCCTCCGGGTTGGGCACGCCAAAGCCGATAGGGCTGTTGCCCACGCGGGCATCGGTCCCGCCCCAGGGCGCAATGGTGGTGGTGGCATTGCTGCCGATGATGCTGGCGTAACCTGCTTGCGCCGCAATCAAGCCATAGGGAGAGATGGGGCCGAAATGGTTGCTCTGCCGGGCGAACGCCATGCCGACCCCGCACTCGCTGGCGGCCAGCATGGCGGCGCGCAGCGCGTGCATGCCGACCAGGGGCCCGACGCCGTTGTCGCCATCGACCAGGCACAGGCCGGGCGCGGGGCGCTGCACCTGAATGCGGGCGCGAGGATTGATGCCGCCCACCTGCAGGCGCTCGCCGTACGATTCGATCCGGCTCAGGCCATGGGTGGACAGGCCGAACAGGTCCGCCAGCACCAACACCTGGACGACGTCGGCGGCGTCCTGGGCAGGCAGCCCCAGGCTTTCGAACGCGCGTATGCCAAGCTGGGTCAGCTCCTCTTCGGGGATAAGGATCGGGTCTTGCTTTTGGCTACTCATGGCAGTGCATCTCGGATGGGAATGGGAATACGTGGAAAGGGATCATTCGGCGGACAGGCGGGCGCTGCGCACCACCTGCCCCCAGCGCTTCTCTTCGGTGTCGATGAAGGCGGCAAATTCGGCCGGTCCGGCGCCGGACGCCTCGCTCGCGTCGTGCGCCAGGCGTTCGCGCACGGAATCGGTCTGCAGTGCCTTGAGCGCGGCCTGGTGCAGACGCTCGATGACGGGGGCCGGCGTGCCCGCAGGCGCCAGCAGGCCGAACCACTGCGAGCTTTCGAAACCTGGATAGCCCTGCTCCGCCACCGTGGGCACATCGGGGAGCACGGACAGGCGCCGTGCCGACCCCACCGCCACGATGCGGATCTTGCCCGCCTGGGCGTGCGGCAGCAGTCCAGGCGTGCCGGCCGCTGCGGCGTCGATATTGCCCGCCAGCAGATCGGTCACCTGCGCGCCCGTGCCTTTGTAGGGCACGTGCACGACATCGATCCCCGTCGCCGTCTTGAGCATCTCGAACGCCAGATGGCCCGCGCTGCCGTTGCCGGCGGACCCGTAGTTCAAGGCCCCTGGCCGGGTGCGAGCCAACGCCACGAATTCAGGCAATGTGGACGCCTGCACCTTGCCGCCCACCGCGAACACCATGGGCAGCTTCGCCAACAGGACGATAGGGGCAAAGTCGCGGCGCGGGTCATAGGGCAATTTGGACACCATGGAGGGGTTGACCGCCAGCGTTCCCACATGGCCCAGGATGAGGGTGTAGCCGTCGGGCGCGGCCCGCGCCGCTTCGACCGTGGCAATCATCCCCTGCCCGCCTCCCTTGTTTTCGACGATGACCTGCTTGCCGAGATCCCGCGACATCTCCACGGCCACGGCGCGCGCCACCACATCCGAACTGCCGCCGGGACCGTAAGGCACCAGCAGGCGGATCGGGCGCTGGGGCCAGTCTCCGCCCTGCGCCCGGGAGGCCGGCGCCGAAAGCGCCATCAATGACGCGCAGGCAAGCGCGAAGGCAAATTGCCGGCGTGGACGGCGGACCCGAATCATGAGTTTGTCTCCTGTATGTGCCGCGCTCAAGGCGGCTTGGGAGACATGATGCGCAGCGCGCACAATAGAGTAAAGTGCAAAAATTAGATCAATTTTTGACGAAAACGCATGAAATTCGATTTGGCGGATTTGCGCGCCTTTCTTGCCGTTGCCGATCTCGGCAGTTTCCGCGCCGCGTCGGAAGCCCTGCATCTATCGCAGTCCGCCCTGTCCCGCCGCGCCGACAAGCTGGAAGCCGCGCTGGGTGTACAACTTTTGACACGCACCACCCGCAAAGTCGAACTGACGACCATAGGCCGCGGCTTCGTGCCGCGCGCACGCAATGTGCTCAATGAACTGGAAAGCGCCTTGGTCGGCATACAGGACGTCGCGGAGCGCCTGTCCGGCCTGGTCACCATCGCGTGCGTACCATCCGCGGTGGCCTATTTCCTGCCCGGCGTGATCCGCAGCTATCACGAGCAGTACCCTCGCATCCGCATCCGGATCATTGATGAATCCTCATCCCAGATCCTGACTGCGGTCGCCCGCGGGGACGCCGATTTCGGGCTCACTTATATTGGCGCCAACGATGCCGACATCGAATTCAAACCCTTGCTGGAAGAGCCGTTCGTGGCGGCTGTCAGCCGCCAGCATCCGTTCGCTGCCAGGGATTCGGTGACCTGGGCGGATCTGGACGCCTATCCGTATATCAGCCTGGCTCAGGGCAGCGGCAACCGCTTCCTGATAGACCAGGCGCTGGCGCACACCGGCGTGCGGCCCCGCCATTTCTGCGAAGTCCAGCACGTGCCGGCGCTGGTCAGCATGGTCGAGGCGGGCCTGGGAGTGGGCGTGGTGCCGAGGCTGGCCATGCCCGCCGGCGAACACGCCGACCTGGTGAGCGTGCCGCTGCGCGAGCCCGCCATTACCCGGACCATAGGATTGATCCATTGCCGGGGCAAGGAAATCAACCCCGTGGCCAAGCTGTTCTACGACCTGCTGGCGGCTCGGGTCGGAGAGCGCCAGGATGCTTGAGCGGTGATTCCCTGATTAGGGCCCGCATGATCCAGACGTCGGTGCCAAACCGAGCGCGTCCAATACCGCCTTTGCCATCGTTGCATCTTCAATCGCTTTCGAATGCCGGCCATTCATCAAGGATCGCCTGCCATCTCGCAGGGTCCAACGCCCATTAGGCATGTCGACTCTGCGCTGTTCGCAACCGGGCCCGTGACTAGCTTCGATGCTCGCGCCGTGAACCAGCAGTTCATAGCTGCTGAGGCCGGCGATCCGCGCGACCATTTTTCGGCGATTGAATCGGAGCAGCGCAGCATAATCCACCAAGCCGAGCAGATCGCGCATCAAAGCATGAACATCCAGAGCCGTCTTGCTGATGCTCCTTGCGCATGCGAGCAGGATGACGAAAGCGGTAACGTAGAAAAAACCGCGCAAAACTGCGCCCAGCCCATAGAGCATGACCGATTCCACCCAAAGGGCCTTTCCTTTGGTTGTTGCGGCTAGCCAAATTAGTTCCAAAACAACACACCAAACATATAGAGGCAAAGACCACTTCCTGAACTGCTCCCTGCGCAGCGACTCTTGTTTCACAAAAGCCAAGCTGCTTCCGGGTTCGACAGCTGCATTAGCGGAAGCGTCCAGCATCTCGTCCAAGATTTCATCTTCGTCCACCCGCAAAGCTATCACCCTGCGCGCGGCAGGCAGCTCGTCCGCTATGAGCCGCCACCGTGACCAAGCCCCCACAATGCCGGCAACCGTGCGGGCGAAATCAAGAACCGCAACACCGACAGCGATCGTCACTGATTCCCATGTACTCCAGGAAATGGTTGGCCACAGCGCGTCCAAACCCGTATACGGCGCGCTGGCCAATAAACCAAAGAACACAACTATCAACAGAACGAACCGACTAAATACCGCCATCCCTCCAGAGCCGATTTCTTCAATCGTCAACTTCCTCAACGAGACGAATGGCGCAGCAATCGTGACCGCCCGTTCAACTGCGGGATGATTGGCCGCCATTGCCGCCACTAGGCCGCCATACGAATGGCCGATAAGCGCCACCGTATTCAATGGAAACTTGGCCTCATGAAGCCACTTTCTGATGTTCCCCGCAGCGACGCTTCGCGATAGCTGCTTGTTTCCGGACTCCCAGCACAGGCCGTACACCGTCAAGCCAGCGGACTCAAGGCGCTTTCGGCATTGATCCCACCGCCCCCAGTCGTACTTGGGCCCGCTCCAAGTGCCGGGAATAATGAGGGCTGTCCGAAGTCGGTCATGACTTTGGAGAGACTGGCCGCAGGGCGTCTCACTCAATAGACGGATGCTTGCCTCCGCCATTTCCTGCCCCGTGCGCCGATACGCAAAATTTCGAAATTGGCTACCAACGGAAAACAGGATGGCGCGGCGATGCTTGAACGCGTAAATGAACTGATCCGGGATCGAAAAAAGCGCACTCAGCAAAAGCTTCACGCTCCAGATCAAGAAAACGCCGCCACCCGTCGCCAGGAATCCGCCCATCAAGGCCAGTGGAACGGCAAGGAGAGCAGCTAGCGCCGGAGAACTCTGCAAAGGTACGGTTGATTCCATCTGTGCCTGAAGGCCAAAGTAACTAATAGAAAGAAAATCTATCAAATCAGATCGTTCGCCACAAGCCGCCTTGAGAGTCCGCTTCACTCACGATGGCCGCAACATTCCAGGCCAAAAAAAGCGCCGCATTCCAGCGGCGCTTTTCCCGTAAGGTGCCCTGCCTTACCTCACCTTCCCCTGCTTCCAGGCGTCCAGCAGCTTCTCGTAGGCGATGGTTTCGCCCTTGGGCTTTTCGTTGGCCAGCTTCTTCCATGGCGCATGCTGGTCCGACAGCCACTTGCTGGGATCGCTCTTGGGATTGAGCTTGGGCGCGCACTGCGCCATCCCTGCCCGTTCCAGGCGCGCCATGACCTGATCCATCTCATTGGCCAGGTTGTCCATGGCGGCCTGCGGGGTCTTTTCGCCCGTGACGGCGGTGGCGACGTTCTTCCACCACAGCTGCGCGAGCTTGGGATAGTCCGGGACGTTGTTGCCAGTGGGCGTCCAGGCCACGCGCGCCGGGCTGCGGTAGAACTCGATCAGGCCGCCGTAGTTCGCCGCGTTCTTGGTGAAGAACTCGCTATTGATGTCGCTGTCGCGGATGAACGTCAGGCCGGTGATGGACTTCTTCAGCGACACCGACTTGGACGTGACGAACTGCGCATACAGCCAGGCTGCTGCGAGCTTGTCGGGATTGGTGGACTTGAAGAAGGTCCACGAACCCACGTCCTGGTAGCCGTTTTGCATGCCGTCCTTCCAGTACGGGCCGTAGGGCGACGGGGCCATGCGCCACTTCGGAGTGCCGTCGTCATTGACGACCGGCAGGCCCTTCTTGGTCATGTCGGCGGTAAAGGCCGTGTACCAGAAGATCTGCTGGGCGATCTGGCCCTGGGCGGGTACGGGGCCGGATTCCGAAAAGGTCATGCCCATGGCCTGCTGCGGGGCGTACTTCTTCATCCAGTCTACGTACTTGGTCAGGGCATAAACGGCGGCCGGGCTGTTGGTGGCACCGCCGCGCGCCACCGAGGCGCCCACCGGCGTGCACTTGTCGTCGGCCACGCGTATTCCCCACTCGTCCACCGGCATCCCGTTGGGCAGCCCCTTGTCGGCGGCGCCGGCCATGGACAGCCACGCGTCGGTAAAGCGCCAGCCCAGGGACGGGTCCTTCTTGCCGTAGTCCATGTGGCCGTAGACCTTCTTGCCGTCCAGTTCCTTGACGTCGTTGGAGAAGAAGTCGGCGATGTCCTCGTAGGCGGACCAGTTGGTGGGCACGCCCAATTCGTAGCCGTACTTGGCCTTGAATTTGTCCTTCAGGTCCTGGCGGGCGAACCAGTCGGCCCGGAACCAGTACACGTTGGCGAACTGCTGGTCGGGCAGCTGGTAGAGCTTGCCGTCAGGCGCCGTGGTGAACTTGGTGCCGATGAAGTCCTTGAGGTCCAGGTTGGGATTGGTCCATTCCTTGCCCGCGCCGGCCATGTAGTCCGACAGCGGCAGGATGGCGCCGTAGCGGTAGTGCGTGCCGATCAGGTCGGAATCGGAAATCCAGCCGTCGTAGATGGACTTGCCGGACTGCATGGAAGTCTGCAGCTTCTCGACCACGTCGCCTTCCTGGATCAGGTCGTGGTTGACCTTGATGCCCGTGATCTCGGAAAAGGCCTTGGCGAGCGTCTTGGACTCGTACTCGTGCGTGGTGATGGTTTCGGACACCACGCTGATTTCGTTCACCCCTTTAGCCTTGAGCTTGGCGGCGGCGTCGATGAACCATTTCATCTCGGCCATCTGCTGGTCCTTGGACAGCGATGAAGGCTGGAACTCCGAATCGACCCACTTCTTCGCTTCCGGCTCGCCGGCCCAGGCCGCCGTAGTCCCGATCAGGGCGATAGCGGCCGCCATGGCGTGCATGCGCAATTTCATGACCTGTCTCCTCGATAAATCTTCCCCATCATGTGCTGCGGACCGCTGGCCGGGGAAGACGCTGGCCGATAGTCCTTACCAACCGCTTGAATATGCAAGGGGTCTTGCGCCCCTCTTCAGCCCTTCCTCATGATGAGCGCCAGCAGCAGCATGGAAGCAATAAAGCTGATCCACACCGATGGCGGCTCGTCCAGTGAAAACCATTCCGTCGCCTTCTGCCCGAATCCCAGGAATGCCAGGTTGAGCCAGGCCGCGGCCATCAGGCCGATGAAGAGGCGGTCGCCGCGGGTGGTGCGCAGAGGCAAAAAGCCCTTGCGCTCGGCCGTGGGCGATTTCAGTTCCCACACCGTCATGCCCACCAGCATCAGGACGATGCAGGAGAAGAACACGGCGACTGGCGTAGTCCATACCATCCAGCTGAACATGATCGCGCTCTCCCGGAATCCCTTGCCCTACACGCGGCCCATCGCGAAGCCCTTCGCGATGTAGTGCCGCACGAACCAGATCACGATGCCGCCCGGCACGATGGTCAGCACGCCCGCCGCCGCCAGCACGCCCCAGTCCATGCCCGAGGCCGACACCGTGCGGGTCATGGTGGCGACGATGGGTTTGGCATTGACAGAGGTGAGCGTGCGCGCCAGCAGCAGTTCCACCCAACTGAACATGAAGCAGAAAAATGCCGCCACCCCGACCCCTGACTTGATCAGCGGCAGGAAGATGGTCAGGAAAAAGCGCGGAAAGGAATAGCCGTCGACGTAGGCGGTCTCGTCGATTTCGCGCGGCACGCCAGACATGAAGCCTTCCAGGATCCACACCGCCAGCGGCACGTTGAATACCAGGTGCGCTAGCGCGACCGCCAGATGGGTGTCCATCAGGCCGAAGGAGCTGTAGAGCTGGAAAAACGGCAGCAGGAACACCGCGGGCGGCGTCATGCGGTTGGTAAGCAGCCAGAAGAACACATGCTTGTCGCCGATGAAGCGGTAGCGCGAGAACGCATAGGCAGCGGGCAAGGCCACGGCCAGCGAGATCACGGTATTGATGACCACGTAGATCAGCGAATTGATGTAGCCGGAGTACCAGGCCGGATCGGTAAAGATCGTGCGGTAATGCTCGAAGGTGAAGTCGCGCGGCCATAGCGTCAGGGTGCTGACGATCTCGGTGTTGGTCTTGAACGACATGTTCAGCATCCAGTACAGCGGCAGGATGGCAAAGACCAGGTACAGAGTCAGGAAAACGCCGCGCCACCACGAATTTTTTTCACGCATTTGCGCGCTCCTCGTCGAAGCCGCCGGTGGTGCCGGCGCGCTGCATCCAGTTGTAGAGGATGAAGCACAAGAGCAGGATGATCAGGAAATAAATGATGGAGAAGGCGGCGGCGGGCCCCAGGTCGAACTGGCCGACCGCCTTCTGCGTCAGGTACTGCGACAGGAAGGTCGTGGCGTTGCCGGGTCCGCCGCCCGTCAGCACGAAAGGCTCGGTATAGATCATGAAGCTGTCCATGAAGCGCAGCAGTACCGCGATCATGAGCACGCCGCGCATCTTGGGCAACTGGATATAACGGAACACCGCCAGGCGCGACGCGCCGTCGATGCGCGCCGCCTGGTAATAGGCATCGGGAATGGCCCGCAGCCCCGCATAGCAAAGCAGCGCCACCAGCGGCGTCCAGTGCCAGACGTCCATGATCAGTACCGTGACCCAGGCGTCGACGTCGTTGCCGGTGTAGTTGTAGTCCACCCCCATCCAGGACAACGCCGCGCCCAGCAGGCCGATATCGGTGCGCCCGAAGACCTGCCATATGGTGCCGACCACGTTCCAGGGGATCAGCAGCGACAGCGCAATGATCACCAGCACCGCGGACGCGCGCCAGCCGCTGGCGGGCATCGACAGCGCCAACAGGATGCCCAGCGGGATCTCGATGGCCAGGACCGCCAGCGAAAAACCGATCTGGCGCAGCAAGGCGCCGTGCAGTTCCTCGTCCTGCAGCACGGCCGCGTACCACTCGGTGCCGACGAAGACGCGGCGCTCGGGAGAAATGATGTCCTGCACCGAGTAGTTGACGATGGTCATCAGCGGCAGGATGGCCGAGAACGCCACGCACAGCACCACGGGCAGGACCAGGAACCAGGCCCGGTGATCTATGGGTTTCATCGGATCAGCTCCTCGTCGCGATAGAAGCACGTGTGCGGATTCAATACCGACAGCCAGACCGTGCCGCCGACCGCGGCCGGCACGACGTTGCTGCCCAGCCGGGCCCGTACCGGCGTGCCCTCGAAATCCGCGACCAGCAATGTGTACGTGCCCACGTCCTGCACCCGCTCCACGCGCATGGCCAGGGCGCCGGGCGCGCCCGGCTCGGCGATGCGCAGGTATTCCGGGCGCACGCCCAGCTTCACGGGGCCCGCACCAGACAGCGTGGCCGCAACCGTTTCCGGCAAACCGCCGATACGGCTCCTGCCGACCTCCAGCCCGCCGTCGCGCCATTGCGCCGGCAGGAAATTCATGCCGGGCGAGCCTATGAAATGGCCAACGAATGTGTGCGCCGGCCTCTGGAACAGATCATCCGCCGTCCCGACCTGCACGGCCCTGCCCCGCGCCATCACCATGACCTCGTCCGCGAAAGTCAGCGCCTCGGTCTGGTCGTGCGTGACGTAGATCAGCGTCAGTTTGAACTCATGGTGGATTTCCTTGAGCTTGCGGCGCAGCTCCCACTTGAGCTGCGGATCGATAACGGTCAGCGGTTCGTCAAAGAGGATGGCCGACACGTCGCTGCGCACCAATCCGCGCCCCAGCGAGATCTTCTGCTTGGCGTCGGCCGTGAGCCCGCTGGCGCGCCGGTCCAGCACCTGGGACATTTCCAGCATTTCAGCGATGCGGCCGACGCGCTCGCGGATGAGCTTGGGCGCCATGCCGCGATTGCGCAGCGGAAACGCCAGGTTCTCGGCCACCGTCATGGTGTCGTACACCACGGGAAACTGGAACACCTGGGCGATGTTGCGCGCCTGCGGCGTCTTATCCGTCACGTCCTGGCCGTCGAACAGGATCCGGCCGTGCGACGGCCGCAACAAGCCCGATACGCAATTGAGCAAAGTGGTCTTGCCGCAACCGGATGGTCCCAGCAAGGCGTAAGCCCCGCCGTCCCTGAAAGTGAAGGCCAGCGGCAGCAGCGCATAATCCTCGTCGGTTTTGGGGTCCGCGACATAGGAATGCGACAGGTCCAGCTCGATCTGCGCCATCAGGCCGCCTCCCCCGCGCCCGCCGGCTGCCGCGGCGCAGCCAGCAGTGCGCCGTCAGAGCCGAAGGCATAGGTCTGCGCCGGATCGAAGTACAGCTGCACGCGCTGGTCCAGCGTATATCGGTGCACACCGGGCAGTTGCGCCACCACATCGCCCGCCGCGGTCTGCGCGTGCACGAAAGTGTCGGACCCGGATATCTCGGCCAGCTTCACGATTCCGGGCAGGACGAGGTGGCCCGGCCGTGGCTCCACGTCCAGGGCGCCGGCGCGCAGGCCGGCCGTGATTTCCGTAGCGGCGCCCTGCGGCAGCGCGCGTGTCACGGCCAGGTCGCCTTGCAGCACGAAGCCCGAATCGGTGCGCCGGGCACCGAACAGATTCATGGGCGGATCGCTGAAGGCACGGGCCACGCGTATGGAATTGGGCCGGTGAAAAACCTCGGCCGTGGGCCCGTATTGCAGCAGCTCGCCGGCATCCAGTACCGCCGTGTGGCCCCCAAGCAACAAGGCTTCGCCCGGTTCGGTGGTGGCGTAAACAACCGTGGAGCGCCCTTCGGCGAACAATTCGGACAGTTCGTCGCGCAATTCCTCGCGCAGCTTGTAGTCCAGGTTGACCAGGGGTTCGTCCAGCAGGATGAGCGGCGCGTCCTTTGCCAGCGCCCGGGCCAGCGCCACCCGCTGCTGCTGCCCGCCAGACAGCTCGGAGGGGTAGCGATCCAGCAGATGGTCGATGTGCAGCCGCGCCGCCATGGCGCGCACTTTTTCACCGATGTCCGCGGCCCCGCGCAGCTTGAGCGGCGAAGCGATGTTGTCGTAGACCGACATGGACGGGTAATTGATGAACTGCTGGTAGACCATGGCGACGTTGCGTTGCCGTACCGGCACACCGGTCACGTCGGCGCCATCGGCTATGACCCGGCCTTCGGTGGGTCGGTCCAGCCCGGCCATGATGCGCATCAGCGAGGTCTTGCCCGCCAGGGTGGCCCCCAGCAATACCGTCATGGCGCCCTCGACCGGGGCCAGGCTCATGGGATACAGGTGGATCTGCGAGCCTGCCCGCAAACCTATCCCGTCCAAGTTCAGCTGCATCTGGTCTCCTCTACCTACTTATACGTCCCTGTTTCTTACGGCGGACTTCGGTATTCGGTACAGCGGCTCGGCCTGCATTCATGCGAACAACAGGATGAGCATACTCTTTCAGATAGCTTTCGTTTTTTGTGCGTTTTACTCAAGAAGCGAACAAAAAACAATCTTGCAGCGCGTCATTATTTTTCGCTTTTGTTGTTTTATCATACGAACATGACACTGAACCCCAGACAGAGCGCGCTGATCGAAATGGTTCGGGCCCAAGGCTCGGCCACGATCGAAGAACTCGCCAAACGCTTTGACGTCACGCTGCAGACCGTGCGGCGCGACGTCAATATCCTTTCCGAAGCGGGATTGCTGTCGCGCTTCCATGGTGGGGTGCGCATCGAAGCGTCCACCATCGAAAACATCGCCTATCGCAAGCGCCAGGGCCTGCATGCCGCAGGCAAGCAGCGCATTGCCGAGGCCGTAGCCCGCGCCGTGCCCGACGGCTGTTCGCTGATTCTGAATATCGGCACCACCACCGAGGCCATCGCGCGCGCCCTGCTGCGCCACCGCGGCCTGCGCGTCATCACCAATAACCTGCACGTCGCGGACATCCTGTCGGACAACCCGGACTGCGAGGTCATCGTGGCCGGCGGCGTGGTGCGTTCGCGCGATCGCGGCATCGTCGGTGAAGCCACCATGGACTTCATCCGCCAGTTCAAGGTGGACATCGGCCTGATCGGCATTTCCGGCATCGAGGCCGACGGCACCCTGCGCGACTACGACTTCCGCGAAGTGCGGGTGGCCCGCACCATCATCGAACAGTCCCGCGAAGTCTGGCTCGCCGCCGACAGCAGCAAATTCAAGCGCCAGGCCATGGTGGAGCTGGCGCACATCTCGCAAATCGACCGATTCTTCACCGATGCGCATCCGCAAGAGCCGCTGGCCCAGGTCCTGTTGGACGCCGGCGTGCGCTGCGATGTCGCGGCCGCCCCGAATACCTTGAAGCAAACACCTTGAATCCCATGAACCAACCGTTAGCCTCCGTCGCCCCGCCCGACCGCAACCGCCTCCTGAACACGCTGGACAACACGCACTCCTGGGACGTGATTGTCATCGGCGGCGGCGCAACCGGCCTGGGCACCGCCGTCGATGCCGCTTCGCGCGGCTATCGCACCCTGCTGATCGAAGGCGCGGACTTTGCCAAGGGCACTTCCAGCAAGGCCACCAAGCTGGTGCATGGCGGCGTGCGCTATCTGGCGCAAGGCAACGTCAGCCTGGTGCGCGAAGCGCTGCATGAACGCGGCCTGCTCAACCGCAATGCGCCGCACCTGGTGTGGCCGCTGGGTTTTGTGGTGCCCGCCTACAACCTGTTCGACCAGCCCTTCTATGGCATCGGCCTGAAGATGTACGACATGCTGGCCGGCAAGCTGAACCTGTCGCCCAGCCGGTGGCTGTCGCGCCGCGACACGCTGGCCAACGCGCCCACCCTGGCCGAGAACGTGCAGGGCAAGAACCTCAAGGGCGGCGTGCTGTATTACGACGGCCAGTTCGACGATGCGCGCCTGGCGGTCAGCCTGATGCGCACGCTATTCGACCTGGGCGGAACGGCGGTGAACTACATGCGCGCCACCGGCCTGACCATGACGGGCGGCAAGGTCGATGGCGTGACGGCCCAGGACGCGATAGGCGGCGCCAGCTTCACGCTGCGCGCGCGCTGCGTGGTCAATGCCACCGGCGTGTGGGTGGACGCGGTGCGGCGCATGGAAGACAAGAACGCGCAAACCATGGTCGCGCCCAGTCAAGGCGTGCACCTGACACTGCCGCAGGATTTCCTGCCGGGCAAGCGCGCCATCCTGATCCCCAAGACGGACGATGGCCGCGTATTGTTCGTGGTGCCCTGGAATGGCCATACCATCGTCGGCACCACCGATACGCCGCGCGGCGACCTCCCGCTGGATCCGGAAGCCGGCGCCCAGGACGTGGATTTCATCCTGAGCACCGCGGCGCGCTATCTCAGCCGCAAGCCCACGCGCAGCGACGTCACGAGTGTCTGGGCCGGGCTGCGACCGCTGGTCAAGGCGACAGGCGAGGCCTCCACCAAATCCTTGTCGCGCGAACACACCATCCTGGTGTCCAAGGCCGGTCTGGTGACCGTGACCGGAGGCAAGTGGACCACCTACCGCCGCATGGCGCAGGACGTGGTCGACACCGCTATCCAACATCAGTTACTGACGCAGGCCGCCTGCCGCACGGAATCGCTGCCGCTGCACGGCGCGGCAGGCCTGGCGCCCTCGCAGGAACACGCCGGCACCCCGGACAGCTACTACGGCAGCGACCTGGCCGCCTTGAAGGCGCTGCCTGGCGCCGACCGCATGCTGGTCCGAAGCAGCGGCCTGTCCGAAGCGCACGTGCGTTTCGCCGCGCGTTTCGAACTGGCGCGCAGCGCCGAGGACGTGCTGGCGCGCCGCAACCGCGCCCTCTTCCTGGACAGTGAGGCCGCCATGCTGGCCGCGCCCGAAGTCGCGCGCATCCTGGCGGAAGAACTGGGGCACGATGCAGCCTGGCAGCAACGCACCTTGCAGGAACTGGAAGTCGTCGCGGCCAACTATCGGCTGAAGTAGCCTGCCCTACGGGACCCTGAGCCGGCTTTTCTGGATCATGGCCTCGAAGGTGCGCAGGAGGTCCGGATCGCATTTGGAGCCGGCCTCCTGATTCAGGATGCGCATGATCTCCGCGTGTGTGCGCGCGGGGTGATAGGGCCGAGCGTCGCCCAGGGCGTCATACGAATCGGCCAGCGAAATAATGCGCGAGTGCAGCGGAATATCCGCGCCGCACAGGCCTGCGGGATAGCCCGAACCGTCGAAATGCTCATGATGGTGGCGCACTGCCAGCGCGATCAGTTCGCGCTGTGGAATGTCGCTGTGCATGATGATGTCGGCGCCAACGGCCGCGTGGGCCTTCATGATTTCCCAGTCGTCCTTGTCCAGGCGCTTGGGGGAATACAACACCCGGTCCGGCGTGCCGATCTTGCCGATGTCGTGCAGGCGGGCGGCGACGGCGACCGCCTCCTGCTCGGCTTGCGGCAAGCCGCAGGCCTGGGCCAGCGCCACGCTCAACGCAACAACTCTTTCGGAATGGCGGCCGGTGGCCGGGTCGCGCGCCCGCATGGCGGCGGATAAGGCCGCCACGCAGGAGCCGGCTGGATATTCGGGTACGTCTGGAGGCATCGGTATCGCGCGCAAGGCGGCCATGCCGCATCGCGCTGTAGCAAAAGGTCGCGATTCTGACACATTGCGCAGCAATCCTTGCCGATCAGATGCCGCGCTCCAAGGCAGCTCAGCGCCGGCCCCGCCCACGGCGAGGCGTGCAGCGGGGCCGGCAGCGGCGATCAGCCCTTCAATCTGTCCAGCAGCGCGTTCGCGACGCCCACGGACGAAGCCGGATTCTGTCCAGTGACGAGCAGGCCATCACTGACGACGTGCGGCTGCCAGTCCGGGCCGCTGGTGTACTGGCCGCCCAGCCGCTTCAGTTCGTCCTCGACCAGGAACGGCACCACGTCGCTGAGTTGCACCGCGGCCTCTTCCGCGTTGGAAAAACCCGTGACCTGCCTGCCCTGCACCAGCGGCTTGCCATCAGCCGTCATGGCATGGCGCAGCACGCCGGGCGCATGGCACACGGCGGCCACTGGCTTGCCTGCCGCCAGCATGGTTTCGATCAACGCGACCGATTTCGGATCCTCCGCAAGGTCCCACAACGGACCGTGGCCACCGGGGTAGAACACGGCGTCGTAATCGGCCGCCTGCACCTGCGCCAGCCGAAGGGTGGCGGCCAACTGCCGCTGAGCGTCCTTGTCCTGCCGAAACCGCCGCGTATCGTCGGTCTGGGCGTCGGGGTCGTCGCTCTTGGGATCCAGCGGCGGCTGGCCGCCCGCGGGCGAGGCCAGCGTGACCTGGGCGCCCGCGTCCACGAACGCGTAGTACGGGGCGGCAAATTCCTCGAGCCAGAAACCGGTCTTGCGACCGGTATTGCCCAGGGTGTCGTGGGAAGTCAGCACGATCAGGATATTCATGCGGCGCTCCTTTCGTCCGGGCCGACGCGCACGATGCGCTTGCCGGCGTTTTCGCCCCTGAGCAGCCCGATCAGGCCGCGCGGCGCGTTCTCCAGTCCATCGACCACGTCTTCGCGATACTTGATGCGGCCTTGCTGGATCAGGCCTTCCATCGCTTCGCGGAATTCGCCGTAGCGATGCGCATATTCGTTGAAGATGATGAAGCCCTGCATCTTGAGGCGCTTGGTGAGAATGGTGCGCATCAGCATGCCCAGGCGGTCCGGCCCCTGGGGCTGGCTGGTCGCGTTGTAGGCCGAGATCAGGCCGCAGACCGGTATGCGCGCGCGGGGATTCAACAAGGGCAGCACCGCGTCGAAGACCGCGCCGCCCACGTTCTCGAAGTACACATCGATGCCCTGCGGCACGGCGCGCGCCAGGCGGCCCGGAAGGTCGGGCGCCTTGTGGTCCAGGCAGTCGTCAAAGCCCAGCTCCTGCACGGCGTAGCGGCATTTGTCCGCGCCGCCGGCAATGCCCACGACTTTGCAGCCATGGATCTTGGCAATCTGGCCGACCACCGCCCCCACGGCGCCGCTGGCCGCGGCTACCACCACGGTCTCGCCCGCCTTGGGCTGCCCGATGTCCAAAAGACCCATGTACCCGGTAAAGCCGGGCATGCCCAGCACGCCCAGGGAATAGGACGGGTGCTGAGGATTGGGCCCCAGGCGCAGCAGACCCGAGCCATCGGACAGGGCGTAATCCTGCCAGCCGGATTGCGCCAGCACCCACTCGCCCGGGCGGTAGTCAGGGTGGTTCGAGGCCTCGACCCGGGTGACGGTGCCGCCGACCATGACCCCGCCCACCTGCACGGGTTCGGCATAGGACGGCGCGTCGCTCATGCGACCTCGCATGTAGGGATCGAGCGACAGATACACCGTGCGCAGCAGCACCTGGCCGGGGCCAGGTTGGGGCACGTCGCCGGTCTCCAGGCGGAAATCGCTGTCGGCCGGCTCGCCCTGCGGGCGCGCGGCAAGCACGATGCGGCGGTTGATGGAAGACGATTGCGGCATGACAGTCCAGCCTCCTGCAGGGAAGCCGCCAGGGCCTTGCGGGGCGACCCCGGTGGCGGGATGGGGTATCGGCCCATTACACCATTGATGCCGCCGGAATCAGCCCCTCTTTTAATTAATTAATAATTTAATTAACATACGCCGCATGCGATCCCAACCTTCCCTGCCCGCGCGCCGGCCCGGCCGCCCGCCACGCCCCGATAACGCCGCCGCCCGCGCCAATCTGCTGGATGTGGCCACAGGCCTGTTCGCCGCCCAGGGCGTCGCAGCCACCACGCTTACCCATATCGCGCAGCGTGCCGGCGTTACCTCGGCGATGGTGCACTACTACTTCAAGAGCCGCGACCAATTGATCGATGCTGTGGTGCTGGAACGGATCGTCCCCATCATTGGCTTCGTATGGTCGCCCGTTCCGCAGGCGCAGGACCTGGCGGCGGATCCACCCGCCGCCGTGCGCGCCTTCATCACGGAGGTTGTCGACCGCCTGGTGCAAAGCGCTGCCGAGCGGCCCTGGCTGCCGGCCTTGTGGCTGCACGAGGTCGTGAACGAAGGCGGGCAACTGCGCGAGCGCGTGCTGCGCCACCTGCCGGCCGACCGCCTGCAGGCCTTCTCCGCGTCCATAGCCGAAAGCCAGCGCATGGGCGCCATCACACCCGGCGTGGAGCCGCGCCTCGTGTTCCTTTCCATCCTGGGCCTGACCCTGTTGCCGCTTGCCACCTCCAGCCTGTGGCGGCGCGTGCTGCAAGACGATGCCCAGGCGCAAGCCATCGACACCCGCGCGATCGCGACCCACGCCATCGCCATGCTCACGGGCGGCCTGTTCTCCCCGCCCGTTACTCCAGGACGCTGACCATGCGCATTCCTCCCGTTTTGCGCCGCCCCTTTCCCGCCTCCGCGCTGATCCTGCTTGCCGCAACCGGCTGCGGCAAGGAAAGCAACACCTTCTTCCAGGGGTACGCCGAAGGCGAATACGTCTACGTGGCGTCCTCCGAATCCGGAAGGTTGGCGGAACTGCCGGTCAGGCGCGGCCAGCAAGTGCAGGCCGACGCGCCTCTGTTCGCGCTGGAGGCTACGCGCGAGACCGCGGCGCGCGACGAGGCCCGCGCGCAGTTGGCCGCCGCCGTGGCGCAACAAGAAGACATCGCCACCGGCAAGCGCCCGGCGGAAGTGGATGTCAGCCGCGCCCAACTGGCGCAGGCCGAGGCGGCCAGCCGCCGCTCCGCGGCACAGCTGCGGCGCGACACCGACCAGTTCCGCATAGGCGGCATCGCCCGCGCGCAATTGGACGACAGCCGCGAACAGGCGCAGTCGGATGCCGCGCGGGTGCGCGAGCTGCAAGCACAGCTGGAAGTGGCGCGCCTGCCCGGCCGTGACGACCAGCGCCGGGCCCAGGCTGCCCAGGTGGACGCGGCCAAGGCAGCCCTGGCCCAGGCGGAGTGGACCTTGGCGCAAAAGCGCCTGGCCGCGCCCGCCGCGGGGCTGGTGTTCGACACCCTGTACCGTTTGGGCGAATGGGTACCTGCCGGCAGTCCGGTGGTAAGCCTGCTGCCGCCGGGCAATATCAAGGTGCGGTTCTTCGTCCCCGAAGAAGCGCTGGGCGCGCTGAAGGTGGGACAGCAGGCGACGGTGCGCTGCGACAGTTGCGGCGATCCCATACCCGTGCGCATCGACTACATCTCCACCCAGGCCGAATACACGCCGCCCGTCATCTACAGCCGAGATAGCCGCAGCAAACTCGTCTACATGGTGCAAGCCCGTCCCGCGCCCGAGGCCGCCACGCGGCTGCATCCCGGGCAGCCCGTGGAGGCGACGCTGCAATGAACGCGCCAGCCGCCATGCAAGCATCCGCCGGTGACTACGTCATCGATGTGCACGGCTTGAACAAGCGCTTCGGCGACAAGCACGTCGTCAACGACGTGTCGCTGCAGGTGCGCGAAGGCGAGATCTTCGGCTTCCTGGGCCCCAACGGCAGCGGCAAGACCACATGTATCCGCCTGATGTGCGGCCTGCTGACGCCGGACTCCGGCAGCGGCACCTGCCTGGGCTACGACATCCTGCGCGACAGCGAACAGATCAAGCGGCACGTGGGCTACATGACGCAGAAGTTCTCCTATTGGGACGACCTGACCATACGGGAGAACCTGGATTTCGTGGCGCGCATGTATGGCATGCCCGACCGCAAGGACACCGTGGAACGCGCACTGGAAGACCTGGGCCTGCAAAGCCGCGCCAAACAGCTGACGGGATCGCTGTCCGGCGGCTGGAAGCAGCGCCTGGCGCTGGCGGCCTGCCTGCTGCACCAGCCACGGCTGCTGCTGCTGGACGAACCCACCGCGGGCGTGGATCCGACCGCGCGGCGCGACTTCTGGGAGCAACTGCACGAACTGGCGGCGCGCGGCATATCGGTGCTGGTCAGCACGCATTACATGGACGAGGCCGAACGCTGCCACAAGCTGGCGTACATCTCCTACGGACGGCTGCTGACGCAAGGCACCGCCGAGGACGTCATCGCCGAACAGGGGCTGACCACCTGGGCCATCCGCGGCCATAACCTGGTGCCGCTGGCCCAGCGCCTGCGCGACGCGCCGGGCGTGGACCAGACCGTGGCCTTCGGCTCTGCCCTGCACATCAGCGGCCGCGACGCGGCGCTACTGGAACACACGCTTCAGGATGCCATCGCCGGCCAGGACCTGACCCTGGAACGCATCGACACCAGCCTGGAGGACGTCTTCATCTACTTGATGAAGCGCTCCACCGACAACTTCGCGAGTCCGCCATGATGCGCCATCTGCAAGGCTTTTCCTGGTCGCGCTGGTGGAGCATGGTGCTCAAGGAGTTCCTGCAGCTGCGCCGCGACCGCATTACCTTCGGCATGATCGTCGGCCTGCCCATCATGCAGCTGGCCCTGTTCGGCTATGCCATCAACACCGACCCCAAGCAGCTGCCCACGGCGGTCATCGCCGCCGACCACAGCCCGTTCACGCGCAGCTTCGTCGCGGCGATGAAGTCATCCGACTACTTCCACATCGTCGAGGAACTGGATAACGAGGAAGCGGGCCGCGCCGCGCTGGCCCAGGGGCGCGTGCTGTTCGTGCTGACCATACCGCCGGATTTCACCCGCAAGCTGCTGCGCGGCGAGCGCCCGGCGCTGCTGATCGAAGCCGACGCCACCGACCCCATGGCGACAGGGCTGGCCATCGGGGCGGCCACGCAGCTGACGCAGGCCGTGGCGCAGAAGGACCTGACCGGTCCGCTGGCGGACCTGGCTGGCGGCCAGCCCCCCTTCGACGTGCTGGTGCACAGACTCTACAACGAAGAGCAGGTCTCGCAGTACAACACCGTGCCGGGCCTGATGGGCGTGATCCTGACCATGACGCTGGTGATGATGACCGGGCTGGCCATGACGCGCGAGCGCGAACGCGGCACGATGGAAAACCTGCTGGCGATGCCCGTGCGGCCGATCGAGGTCATGACAGGCAAGATCGTGCCCTACATCGCCATCGGCCTGATCCAGGCCAGCATCATTCTGCTGGCCGCGTACTTCGTATTTCACGTGCCATTCCAAGGCTCGCTGCTGACCGTCTACCTGTCGGCGCTGCTGTTCGTGGCGGCCAACCTGACGGTGGGCATCACCCTGTCGTCGCTGGCGCAGAATCAACTGCAGGCCATGCAGCTCACCATGTTCTATTTCCTGCCCAACATGCTGCTGTCGGGCTTCATGTTTCCGTTCCTGGGCATGCCGCTGTGGGCGCAATACCTGGGCAACCTGCTGCCGCTCACCCATTTCAATCGACTGATCCGCGGCATCCTGCTCAAGGGCAACGGCTGGTGGGACCTGTGGCCCAGCATCTGGCCGCTGCTGCTGTTTACCGTGGTTGTCATGACCGCCGCCGTGAAGTTCTACCGCCGTACCCTGGATTGAACCGCCATGCCACGCCCCCTGCCCCAGCCCTTTCCGCCCGCCGCCTCGCCCTGCCGCCTGGCCGCGCCGGTCCTGTGCGCGCTGCTCGCGGGCTGCGCCGTCGGGCCGGACTTCGAACGGCCCGCGCCGCCACAGGTCGACGCCTACACCGCGCCTCGTGCTTCCAAACCTTCCGCGCGTGCGCAGCGGCTGCAGGCCGGGGGGGACATTCCCGCGCAATGGTGGCGGCTGTTCGAGTCCGAAGCGCTGGACCAATTGCTGCGGCAAGCGCTACAGGCCAGTCCCACGCTGGAACAGGCGCGCGCCCGCTTACGCCAGGCCGCAGAAGACCTGAACGCCGAAACCGGCGGCCGCATGCTGCCCAAGGTCGACGGCAACCTGTCGGTGACCCGGCAAAAAGTTGACCCCTCGGCCTTCGGCGTGCCGGTGGTCGAACAGCCCGCGCCATTCACGCTCTATAACGCGTCCATCGATGTCTCCTACACGCTGGACGTGTTCGGCGGAAATCGCCGCGTGCTCGAAGGCTTGGGTGCGCAGGTGGATTACCAGGCGCACGAACTGCAGGCCGCGCGCATGTCGCTGGCCGCCAATGTGGTCACGGCCGCCATCCGCCAGGCCGACCTGAACGAACGGCTGGCCGACACGCGCGAGCTGCTGGCGGCCCAGGTCCGGCAGCAGGACATCATGCGCCAGCGCCAGCAGGCAGGCGGAATCTCCCAGGCCGACCTGCGCAACCAGGAACTGCTGGTCGCGCAAACGCGGGCCACGCTGCCGCCGCTGGAGTACCAACTGGCGCAGGCCACGCATCAGCTGGCGGCCTATCTGGGCTTGGCGCCCGCCGAACTCCGGTCCGCGCCGCTGCGGCTGGCCGACCTGACGCTGCCCGCCGACGTGCCCACCGGCGTGCCTTCGGCCCTGACCCGCCAGCGTCCCGACATACTGGCTGCCGAGGCTCTTTGGCACCAGGCCTCGGCCAACGTGGGCGTGGCTGTCGCCAATCAGTACCCGCAATTCACCCTTACCGCCAGTTTTGGCTCGCAACGGACACGAGCGGGGGATCTGTCCAACGGTTTGAACGTCTGGAGCCTGGGGCTGGGATTGGTGCAACCCCTGTTTCATGGCGGCGAGTTGCGCGCCCGCACGCGCTCGGCCGAGGCCGCCTACGACGCAGCTGCTGCCGGCTACCGGCAAACCGTGCTGGACGGTTTCCGGCAGGTCGCCGACGCCTTGCGTGCCGTGCAGACCGACGACGACGCCTACCAGGCCAGCGACGAAGCCTGGCGCCGCGCCGACGAGGCCGAGCGCATCGCCCGGGGCCGCTACGAGGCGGGCGGTATCAGCCACCTCAGCCTGCTGGACAGCCAGCGCCAGCTATTGCAGACGCGCATCGCGCGCACTGCCGCCAACGCCCAGCGCCACGCCGACACAGCCGCGCTGCTGCAAGCGCTGGGCGGCGGCTGGTGGAACGAAGCGCCCGGCGGCGCACCATAACGGTGCCCCAATCCGCTGCGCGTAACTATGTCCGAGAATTCGGGTAGGAAAATGGTGTTGTGCGAGGTTTAGGAAATCGCTGTATCCGTTGCATCATGCATGCGCTCATGCTGCACAGATCACAATGATTCATGAATGACTTACTAGACCTGATCGTCTTTTCTCCCGACTCCGGCCTACGCATGCACCGCGGCGACGCGCTGGCGGAAATGGGCTTCTCGCCCCGGCTGTGCGAGGACTCCAACAGCTTGTTCCGCCTGTTCCAGGCCCGCCGCACGCCGTTGCTGGTCATGGAAGCCGAGCTCTCCGATCTTTGCATGGCGGTCGCCGGCCTGCGCGCCATGGACACCACCGCCGGCATCGTTGCCGTGTCTACCTTCGACTCCCCTGAAAACCGTATATTGGGTTTGCATTGCGGCGCCGACGTCTGCCTGCAACCGGACGTGAGCGCCGCGGAGATCGCGGCCGCGCTGCAAGCGCTGGTGCGCCGCATTCCCGCGCCCGGGAGACGGTCCCCGGACGCCGATCCGCGCCCGGCGCCGGTCCCCGCAAACGAGGCGGCCGGCAAATGGCAGTTCCATGACGCGGCCTGGACGCTCGTCAGTCCGCAAGGCACGCGCTTGGCATTGACCCTGGCCGAACGCGAATTCCTGCTCAAGCTGACCGCCTCGGCTGACAAGCGCCTGCCGCGCGCAGACCCTCCCGGCATGGATACGCAGAGCGGCCGTGAATCCGTTCGCCGCACCGACGTGCTGGTCAGCCGCCTGCGGCGCAAGGCGCAGGACCTGAACGTGGAATTGCCCATTCGCACCGTATGGGGCTGGGGTTACGCCTTTACCGGAGAAATCTGAGGCCGTCGCGTGGCGCGCGCGGGCGCGCGGGGCCGCCGGCGGGCGTATCATGCGCCGTACGAGGCCGACTGCCGGCCCCATCCGCCCACGTTCCAACCCACGCGCCCCGACATGGAAGTCTTCGAACGCCTGCAAGCCCTGCTTGCCCTGAACCAGGCCCGCTATCGCCTGATTGAACACCCCGCAGCCGGCCGCTCCGTCGAGGTCGCGGCCATACGCGGCACGGAGGTCAGCCAGGGCGCCAAGGCGCTGGTCTGCCGCGTCAAGATTTCGTCCAACCAGCGCAAGAACGTGCTGGCGGTGTTTCCGGCCGACAAGCAGGCCGACCTGGACGCCATCGCCCGCGCCGCAGGCGGCAAGAAGGCCTCCCTGGCCTCGCAAGACCTGGCGCGCGAACTGACTGGATGCGAGATCGGCGCCATCCCGCCCTTCACCTTCAATCCTGAACTGCACTTGCTGGTGGATCCGAGCCTGCGCGAACGCCTTGGGGAAATCGTGTTCAACGCCGGCCGCCTGGACGCCTCCATCCTCCTGAACACGGAAGACTACTTCCGCCTGGCCGCGCCCGAAGAGGCGCCCCTGATCAAGGCCTGATTCCCAGGCCGCGCCCCGAGGCCACCGTGTTCCGCACCTCGATGAAACATGCCGCGCGCAGTTCCAACATGCGTTGGCTGATGAGCCTGGCGCACATGGAACCCTCGCCGGTCAGCCCTTGGGTGGCGCTGCGCGCCGCCCTGGCGATCGGCCTGCCCTCCGCGGTGGGCCTGGCGCTGGACCAGAGCGCGGCCGCGGCCCTCGTCGCGCTGGGTGCGCTTCCCGCCATCACTGGCGACAACGGCGGCCCCTACCGCAACCGCGCGCTGTCCATCGGCGCCACCGTGTTCGGCGGCGCGCTCGGGTACTTCCTGGGCACGATGATTTCCGGCCACGGCCTGTGGACATCGGCCGCCATGACCCTGCTGGTGCTGGCGGCCAGCCTGGTTGGCACCTTCAATAACATTGCCGCCGTCTCCACGCTGCAGTTCGCCGTCTACGTCATCGTGGGCGCCAGCCTGACCTCGACCCTGCCACCCTGGCTGCCGTCGGTCCTGGTGGGAGCCGGCGGCCTGTTCGGGCTGGCGCTCACCCTGACGGGCTGGGTGGTCAATCCGATCGCGCCGGAGCGCGCTGCCGTCGCCATGGCTTACCGCAAGCTGGCGGCCATGTTTGCCGCCATCGGCACCTCGCGCACCATGAGCGCGCGGCGCGACATGGAGGCGGCCATGACCACAGCCTACGACACCGTGCTGGCCGCCCGCCGTGGCGCTGCGGGCCCCTCGCCCCGGCTGGCCCGGCTGGCCGCGCAGTTGCAGGCCTGTACGCCACTGACCAATGCCGCATTGGCACTGGCCCGCGCCGGGCGAGTGCTGCCGCGCGATTGCGCGCGGGTCATGAATCGGCTGGCCGATCGCGTGGAAAACGACGAGACGCCCGATCCCCGCGGCGACATCACCGTCCTGCGCGAGGCAGGGATGGGTCCCTTGGCCGATGCGCTGGCCCAGGTGCAGCCTTTGCTGGACGGGGGTGCGCTATCGGAAGCCGACGCCTTCGCCGGCCTGCCGCCGGCGCGGCCGCGCACGCCCTGGCGCGTGCTGGCGCGCACCTACCGCCCCGGGCCCACCACGCTGCGCTATCTGGTGCGCCTGGGCCTGTGCCTGATTGCCGCCGAAGCGGTTGCGATGGCGGCCGCGCTGCCGCGCTCCTACTGGGTCCCGCTGATCGTGGTGGTGGTGTTCAAACCCAACTTCGGCTCGGTGTTCGCAAGGGCGCTGCAAAGCTGCGCCGGCAGCGTGGTCGGGGTGGCCATCAGCGCAACCGTGCTGGCGCTGGACCGCAATGGCATCGTCAGCCTGCTCACGGTAGCGGCGCTGGCATCCTTGCTGCCCTGGTCGGTGCGGCGCAACTACGGCTTGTTTTCGGCCATTCTGCTGCCCATCCTGATGCTGCTGATCGGCGCCTTGCAGCCCGGCAGCTGGCCCATCGCGCTGGCGCGGCTGATCGACGTGGGCGTGGCCGCGGCCATCGTGCTGCTGGTGGGCTACCTGCCCTGGATACGCATCGAACGCAGCAACCTGGACAACGCGGTTTCCGCCGCCATGGACACGCTGGCAGCCTATCTGAACACGGTCTTCCAGACCGACCCCACAAGCCGCCACGACCTGCGTGCAAGCGCCTATGCGCGCTTGTCCGATCTGCGCATTGCCTTGCAGCGCGGACTCTCCGAACCGCGCCTGGTCAGCCGGCGCGCGCTGGCCTGGTGGCCCGTCGAGGTCGCGCTGGAGCGCGTCGCCAACGCCATTTCCGACACGGCTTGGTCGCTGCCTGCCGATCAGGCGGCGCCCACCGCTGCGGAATTGGGGCAGTTGGCGGCGTGCCTGCATGAGATGAGCGCCGCGGTGGCGCAAGGCGCGGCCATGCCGTCCGAGTCCGTCGTTTCGCCCTCGCCCGCGCTGCGGGACGTGGCGGCGCAGATCGAAGCCTTGCGCTCCGCCCTGACTGGCCCGGATTTCGCCGGCGCGCCAGGAAAACCCACCCCCGACAAACCCGCCAACCAGGTCTGAACCATGTGTCTTGCCGTACTGGCCTTGCATGCCCTGCCGGGCATCCCCGTCCTGATCGCCGCCAATCGCGACGAATTCCACCAGCGGCCCACGCTGCCCGCCGCGCAATGGCCCGATGCGCCCGAGGTCTACGCCGGCCGCGACGGGCTGGCCGGCGGCAGCTGGATGGGCGTCACGACTAGCGGCCGCTATGCCTTGGTGACGAATTTCCGCGAACCCGGCAAGACCCGAGATAACGCGCCGTCCCGTGGCGCGCTGGTAGAGGACTATCTGCGCGGCGCGGCCTCTCCAGCCGACTACCTGGCGTGGGCGCATGACGCAGGCCAGGCCTACAACGGCTTTAACCTGATCGTGGGGGATACGCGCGAAGCCTGGTATCTGAGCAATCGGGACGGCGGTCCGCGCCGTCTGGCTTCGGGCGTCTATGCGCTGTCCAACCACTTGCTGGACACGCCCTGGCCCAAGCTGGCGCGCACCAAGGCCGCCTTTGAATCCGTACTGCGCAGCGCGCCCCAGCCAGACCTGCCTGCGCTGATGGCTGCGCTGGCGGACCGTCAACCCGCCGACGACGCCGATCTCCCCGCCACCGGACTGCCTCTGGATCGGGAAAGACTATTGAGCAGCCCCTTCATTGTCAGTCCGAACTATGGCACCCGCAGCTCCAGCGTGCTGACGCTGCGCGCAGATGGCGCTGGACAGCTGGATGAAAGGCGCTTCGCGCCGGACGGCACGGTCAGCGGCGAAAGCCTGCTGACATTCTCCTGGCGCGCGACGGACGACGGCGATACGCTAGGTCGGGCGCCGGAAACAATCGGTTGACATCCGGAGCCCGCGGGCGCGAACTCCGCGCCGGCATGCGGGTCGAACCGTTCATGCGCGCCGAACAGGCGCGCTGATCGTCCTATCCAGGAGAGTCTCATGAACAAGCGTATAGAACGCTGCACCATGGCCGCCGCGATGGCATTGGGCAGCATGGCCTTTGCCGGAATCCTGTCCACCGCCCAGGCAGGCCTGCCGCCGGTGCAACAGCAAGGTTCGGTACAGTATGTTAGTGGCGGTATCGGGCTGGACGAATCCGAGGCCATGAAGGCTGCCGCAAAAGACTACCCGCTGGCGCTGACCTTCGCCGCGCAGCGCGATGGCAAGGCCGACTATGTTGCCAACGTGGCCGTCACCATCAGCGATGCGCAGGGCAAAGCCGTCCTGCAGGCCACGGCCGAAGGCCCCTACATGCTGGTAAAACTGCCCGCCGGCAACTACAAGATCTCGGCCACCTACAACGGCCAGGCCCAGCAACGCGACGTCTCCGTGCAGAATTCAGGCACCGCGCGCGCCGTCTTCGAATGGAAGTAGCCGCCGTCAGGGCGCGCGGCTGACCACGGGCGCCATCGCATTGAGCATGACTGCCCGCCTCTACACTCCGGAGAAGAGGATCGCGATGATGAAGCCCACGCTGATCGCCCACACCAGCGAACGCAGCGCGCCCCAGCCCGCGAGGTACATGGCCAGATAGCCCAGCCGCACGCCCAGCCAGCAAGCCATCAAGGTGGCGACATGCGCGGGCGGCGCCTGGGTATACAGCGCGAACAGCACGGCCGCGAAAAAGAACGGCAGCGCTTCGAAAGTATTGGTCTGCGCCGCGTTCGCCCGCGCCCGCCAGCCTTCCTGGCGCGCAAGCCAGGCGCGGGGATCATTGTTGTCGAACTTTTTCCCGCCCGCCTTGGCGACTATCGCCGATACGAAGGGCAGCACGGCCGCCGCCAGCATCAACCACGCAATCATTTTCATCGTCCGGCTCCTTGGTGTCTGGGTGGCGCAAGAATACCGTTGTTCGCGCGTCGGCGTCAGAGCAGGCGCCAGCCGGCGTTTACACTCAGCGCTTTCGCCGCGCTTGTACACCCGTGCCGCTCTTCAGCCCCTGGTCCGCCCTGTTTCTTGCCGCCGCCATGCTATGGCCGCCCGCCACGCGGCGTTGGGCGCTCGCGCCCCTGGGGGCCGCGTACGCATGGGCGTGGATGGATGGCACCATAGATTCCGTCGCGCTCACGGGGCCGGCGCTGCTGGTGCTGGCCGCCGTGCTGGTCCGGCCAGCATCGGGCGCGGCCGCGCGCGCCGCCGGCCACGGCCTCTTCCTCGCGCTTGCCGCGATGCTGTTCCTGCACCTGTTGCCAGGTTTTCACAACCCGCAGGTCATCGCGCCGGCACCGCTGAGTCCGGATGCCGTGCCGTTCGGCATGTACCTGAATCTGGACAAACCGCTGGTGGCGTTCTGGGTGGTGCTGGCGCTGGCGCCGCCGATGTCGGGGCACAGTCCACGCGCCACACTGAAGGCCGCGCTCCTGGCCTGCCTGGCGGCGATGGCCGTGTGCCTGGGCTGCGCGCTCGTCCTGGGCGTGGTGGGCTGGACGCCCAAATGGCCGCAATCGGGCTGGATCTGGCTGCTGAACAATGCCCTGCTGGTGACGCTGGCCGAGGAAGCCTTGTTCCGCGGCTATCTGCAGCAACAGCTGACGGCCTTATGGCGCTCGCATGCCTGGGGCGCGTGGGCGGCGCTGGCGGTCGCGGCCGTACTGTTCGGCCTCGCGCACTACGCAGGCGGCTGGCAATGGATGCTGCTGGCCGGCCTGGCTGGCGCGGCCTACGGCCTGGCCTACCGATATGGCGGCCTGGCCGCTGCGGTACTCGCGCACCTGGGCCTGAACGCGGCGCATTTCGGCCTGTTTACCTATCCGATGCGCGCCGCGTTCTGAAGGCCTTTCCGCCGCCTGCCATGCCGTCCCGCAGGACAGCCCGCTAAAAAGCCAGGGCTGGATAGTCGGTATAGCCGCCCGGGCCGGGCGCATAGAACGTGGCCGGATTGGGCCGGTTCAGCGGCGCCTTCAGTTCGAAGCGACGCGCCAGGTCCGGATTGGCGATGTACTGCACGCCGAAGGCCACGGCATCGGCGCGGCCCGCCGCGATGGCCGCTTCGGCCGAGTCGCGCGCGAAGCCTTCGTTGGCGATGTACGTGCCGCCAAATTCGGCCTTCAGCATCGGCCCCAGGCTGTTGGCGGCTTCGTATTCGCGCACACACAGGAAGGCGATGCCGCGCTTGCCCAATTCACGCGCCACATAACCGAACGTGGCGGCCGGGTCCGAATCGCCCATGCTGTGGATTTCCCCGCGCGGCGACAGGTGCACGCCCACGCGGCCCGCGCCCCACACCGACACGCAGGCATCCACCACTTCCAGCAACAGCCGCGCACGGTTTTCCAGCGAACCGCCATAGGCATCGGTGCGGCGGTTGGTGCTGTCCTGCAGGAACTGGTCCAGCAGATAGCCATTGGCCGCATGCACTTCCACGCCGTCGAAACCGGCTTCCATGGCCATCTTCGCGCCATGGCGGTAGGCCTCGACCACGCCCGCAAGCTCCGCCGTTTCCAGCGCGCGCGGCGTGACATAGGGACGTTCCGGACGCACGTGGCTGACATGGCCCTTCGCGGCGATGGCGCTGGGCGCCACCGGCAGGTCGCCGTTCAGGAACATCGGATCGGAAATGCGGCCCACGTGCCAGAGCTGCGCCACGATCAGGCCGCCGGCCTGGTGCACCGAGGACGTAACCTTGCGCCAGCCCTGGACCTGCTCGGTGGTCCACAGGCCCGGGGTGTCGGCATAGCCCACGCCTTGCGGCGTGACCGCCGTGGCTTCAGTCAGGATCATGCCGGCGCCCGCGCGCTGCGTGTAGTACTCGACCATCAGGTCGTTGGGCACGCGGCCCGGGCTGGCGTGCATGCGCGTCAAAGGCGCCATGACGATACGGTTGCGCAGCGTCAGATCGCCTGCGCGCAGGGGTTCGAAAAGTTGGCTCATGCAAAAGTCCTCGGCCCCCGTGCAGGGGCGCTTGGCGTAGCGGGGCTACATATCCTGATTCAACTGCCGCAGGAATGCGGCAATGACGGCTTCGTTGCGACGGTAGAAAATCCATTGCCCCACTTTCGTCGCCGAGATCAGGCCGGCACGCTGCAAAACGGCCAGGTGCGACGACACGGTGGACTGGGACAGCCCGCAGCGGCCATCGATGTGGCCCGCGCAGACGCCATGCTCGAAGGTATGGCCCGGGCTTTCCTCGAAGTACGCATGCGGTGTCTTCAGCCACGCGAGAATGTCGCGCCGCACCGGATTGGCCAACGCCTTGAGTATGGCGTCGGCGTCGATGGCCGGTACGGCGGCGGCGGGATCAGGACTGGAAGTGGAGACCGTCATATCGAAGTATCGCAATTTATCGAATCTTATATCGGAACTATTCGATATATAGTCATACCCCTGCCGCCCCCGGGGCTATCCCGGGGCGCGACCCGATGTCCCACTACCGCTACCCCCGCGGTTCAAGCCGGGCACTGCTCCAGCACCGACCACGAGGCGCGCGCCTCGATGGCTTCGCCCGCCGCCAGGCATAGATCCTCCCGGAATCGCCCCGCCACCAGCTGGACGCCCATGGGCACGCCGTCCGCCAGGCCGACCGGGACCGACAGGCCGGGCAAACCCAAAATCGCGGTCGACACCAGCGGACTCTGCGCCCGAAGTATGCCGCCCATGGCGGCGTCCCCTTGCTGGTCCTGGTCGATCAGGAACGGACGTTCGAACGATACCGGCATGAGCAGGACGGGATAGCGGTCGAAGAATGCGCCCCACTCCCTCAGCACCGTCGTGCGCATGGCCATCGCCTGAACGAAGCCGTCCCTGTCCAGGACCGAGCGGTGCGTCAGCATGCTGCGATGTGCGCGCTGTATTGCCGCGTCGCCGGCGCGCTCGATTTCGCGGCCCATGGAGCTGGATGCCTCGTTCATCAGCACATTGAGCCAGAGCTCGGCGGCCTCCTCGAACCTGGGCGGTGCTGCGGTCTCGACGGTGTAGCCGGCGTCTTCCAGGCTCTTGGCGGCGCGCAACAAGGCATCCAGCACGGCGGGATCGGGTTTCATACTGGAGGTGCCGCAAAACAGCGCCACCCGCTTGCTGTCGCCCGGCTGGCGCAGGTCCAGCGGCGCCGGCACCCACCACGGATCGCGGGAATCGCCTGTGGACATCGCCGCCAGTCCCAGCCTCAGGTCGGCAATGGTCCGGGCCAAGGGCCCTTGCGTCGCCGCCAGTTGAGAGGCGACCGGACGTTCCGACTTCTGGCTGGCGTTGTACGCCGGCACGCGGCCTTGCGACGGCCTCAGCCCCGCCACGCCGCAAGCGTAGGCCGGATATCGGATCGATCCTCCCTGATCGCTGCCATGCGCCAAGGCGCCCATGCCCAAAGCAGCGGCCACGGCTGCGCCCCCGCTGGAACCGCCCGGTGTACGGCCGGTGTCGAAAGGGTTCAGGGTGCGGCCATGCAGGTCGTTGTCCGTGAACCAGCGCCAGGAGAATGCCGGGACGTTCGTGCGGCCGATCACGACCGCGCCCGCCTTGATCCAATTGTCGACGGCCGGGTTGTTCTCCCGGGCGATGACATCCCGGTACGCCACGACGCCGTTGGTCGTGGCCGACCCGGCGAAATCGACGTTGGCCTTGATCGTCACCGGCACGCCGTGCAGCATTCCCAGAGGCGCACCCGCGCGAATGGCGGCATCGGCGGCATCAGCAGCCTGCAGTGCCTGGTCGGCGCAAACCTCGGTAAGCGGATTGAATACGGGATTGAGGGCCTCCACTCGCCGCAGACAACTCTGCACAGCTTCCCGGCTGGAGACTTCGCGGTTGCGGATGGCGCGTGCCAGATCGACGGCGCTCCTGCGCCAGAGTTCTTGCGTCATGTTGGCTCCGTGTAAATGTGAACGCGAGGGATGCAAACGCCCGTCAATCGGCCGTAGCGCCCGAACGCTGCACCATTTCGCCCCAACGCGGAATCTCGGTGGCGATCAGGCTGGCGAACTGTTCGGGAGTGGAAGGCGTGGCGTCGACAGAGAGCGTCTCGTTGAGCTTGAGTACCGCGGGATCTTGCAGGGCCTTGGCAATGGCTGCGTTGAGCTTGTCGATGATGGGCTTGGGCGTGCCGGCGGGCGCGACGATTCCGCCCCAGGAAACCACCTCGAACCCCTTCACGCCGGATTCATCGATGGTGGGCACGTTGGGCAGGACCGGCACACGCGCAAGACTGGTCGCGCCCAGCACCTTGACCTGGCCTGACCGTATGAAGGGCAGCACCCCGGCCACGTTGTCGATCATGACGTCGAGCTGCCCGCCCGCGATGTCGCCCACCGCCTGCTGGCCGCTTTTGTAGGGAACGTGCAGCATGGTGGTGCCCGTCTCGCTTTTGAGCATTTCGCCAGCCAGATGAGCGCTGGAACCCACGCCCAACGATCCCACGCTGACCTTGCCCGGGTGCTGCCTGGCATAGCTGACAAGCTCGCGCACGTTGCTGGCCGGGAAGTCATTGCGGGCGATGAGCACCAGCGCATTGCTGATGGCAAGACTGATCGGCGCGAGGCTGCGCTGCGGGTCGTAAGACAACTTCTTGTACATGCTCTTGTTGATCGCCAGCGTCACCAGATTGCCAAAGCCGATCGTGTAGCCGTCGGGCGCTGCCGAGGCCAGCATCTGGGTGCCGACGATGCCCCCCGCGCCGCCGCGGTTGTCGACGATGACGGGCTGGCCCAGCTCGCGCCCGAGGGCATCGGCAATCGGACGCAGGACCACGTCGGGACCCGAGCCCGCCACGTACGGCACGATGAGCTTGACGGGCCGCTCGGGCCAGTCCGCGCGGGCCGCGCCGGCGCCTGCCGCGCCCAACAATGCAATACACAGTGAAACGGCCTGGCGGACACGACGGGGAAAGATCTGCATGGCTGGCTCCTGAAGTCCGGGACTGCACCGGGTCTAGTCGTCGGGAAGCTTAGAGATCGCCCGCGCTGCACGTAAGGCTATTTCTTTGTTAAGGTGACAATCATTGGTTGTCACCATCGAGGGGCGCATGAAGGACCACCATCTTCGGGCCTGGCTAAAGGTTGCCGAACTCCGCAGCATCCGGGCCGCGGCGCGCAGCCTGCATCTGAGCCAGGCGGCAGTGACCAAGGCCATCAAGGAACTGGAAACCGAACTCGAAGCGCCCTTGCTCACCCGCAGTCCCAAGGGCATCGCCGTGACCGAATGCGGTGAACACCTGACGGTTCGGGCCCAGCTCGCCCAGGCTCAGCTGGCGCTGGCCCGCCAGGACATCCGACAGTTGCTCAGCGGCGCGGAAGCGCGGGTGGCGGTGGGCGTGACGCCCATGGTGATGCTGAATGTGCTGCCCGACGTGCTGAACGATTTCAGGCAGAGCATGCCCGCCGCCCGGCTCAAGGTGTCGGAAGGCTTGCTGGCCGCCGTCTTGCCGGCGCTGCGCAACGGCACACTGGATTTCGCGCTGGCCTCGGGCGTGATGGGCGGCGATGACGGGCAGGAATTCGATTTCGAGGCCTTGCGGCCGCTGGAATTCATGATTGCCTGCCGCCGCGGTCACCCGCTGGCGCAAGCGACGCGCTGGGAAGACATCGTGGGCTGCGAATGGCTGCTCAACGTGTCGGGCGGCAGCCACACGGACGCTTTTCTGCAAGGCCTGCGCGCCACCGGCCGGAAAGCGCCTGAACGCGTCATCGATTGCGATACCTTCGCCGTCATGTGGAACCTGATGGTCCGCAGCGACGCGCTGATCATCTGCCCGTCCGGCATGCTCGAGGTCCATCCTTACGGCGGCGAGGCCAGCCAGATCCTGGCGGACGTGCCCATGCCGGTTGCCAGCATAGGCATCATGACGCTGCGGGGAACGCCGCTGTCACTGGCGGCGGCAACCATGGCCGATCTTTTCCGCCGCCGCATACACCGCCAGGCCCTGCCGGGCGCCGCCGCTAGCCGCCAGTCTGGCGGCGCGGCTTGAGGCTGTCGGCCCAATCGCGCGCCAGGTCGCGCCGGGCGCGGCGGTTGACCAGTGCGGTGATCGCCATGGCGATGACCGCCCCGGCGGCGGCCAGCGCCATATCCTTCTGCGCGTCCCAGATGTCGCCCTGCGTGCCCAGATAGGCCGCGCCCAGTTCGCTGCCCACGGTCGCGGCGGCGCCCCACTCCAGCAACTCGTACAGCGCCGACGTCGACAGCGTGACGTCCATGGGCAGGAAATACGCCCAGAAGCCGCGCACCTCGACCACGCGCAGGAAGATTTCGCGGATGGGATAGGCCAGCAGCAATCCGTAGGAAAAATGCACCACGCGATCGAAGTTGTTGCGTTCCCAGCCGACCATGCTGTTCAAGCCGTGGCCCGTCAGCGCCCGCCACCAATCATCGTAGGGCACCAGCGAGTACGTGTAGTGGGCGCCGACGGCATGCAGGCACAGATAGAGGAAGATCAGCGTGTACGAGGTCCGTGAAAACACGAACCAGCGGCGCGTGACGAGAAGCGCCGCGCCAAAGGCCAGCACCAGCGCGTTCTCCAGCGCCCAGTCCGCGCGGTCGTGCGGCGCGATGGCCAGCGCCGTCCAGATAATGGCAAACAGGACGCCCAGGGTGTAGAGGTAGCGCCGGCGCGCATCTGCCATGGTCAGTCTCCCTGCACCCGGCCGCGCAGGCGCTTGATTTCGCCGTGCTGCACCTTGCGCTGCACGCGTCGGCGCTGGGATGCGCGCGTGGGCTTGGTGGCGCGGCGGGGCTTGTCCGTGCGCGCCGCCGCGCGCACCATGGAGATCAGGCGCTCGATGGCTTCCGCCCGGTTCTTTTCCTGGCTGCGAAACGATTGCGACTTGATGACGATGACACCGTCCTTGGAAATACGGTGGTCGCTCATGGCGCACAGCGCGTCCTTGATTTCCTCGGGCAGGCTCGAGGCCCGCACGTCGAAGCGCAGGTGCACGGCGCTGGACACCTTATTGACGTTCTGGCCGCCCGCGCCCTGGGCGCGGATCATGGTGAACGCAAGTTCGCGCTCATCCAGGTAGAGGGAATCTTGGACGTGAAACATAGGCCGCAAGTATAGATGGCCCGCGCCAAGTAAAATAATGCGCTTTTGCTCGATTTGTCCGGCGTCCCGCCGCCGGCACCACCATGACTTACTCCGCCAAAGAAATCTTCAAGACGCTGCAGGGCGAAGGCGCCCACGCAGGCCGCGCGGCGGTCTTCTGCCGGTTTGCCGGCTGCAACCTCTGGACCGGACGCGAAAGCGACCGCGCCAGCGCCGCCTGTACCTTCTGCGACACCGACTTCGTCGGCACCGACGGCGAAGGCGGCGGCAAGTTCGCCACGCCGGACCTGCTGGCCGACGCCATCGCCGCAGCCTGGGGCCCCGGCACGGACGACCGATACGTGGTCTTCACCGGCGGCGAGCCGCTGCTGCAGCTGGACGCCCCGCTGCTCACCGCCGTCCACGCGCGCGGCTTCACCATCGCCATCGAAACCAACGGCACCATCAAGCCGCCCGCCGGCATCGACTGGATCTGCGTCAGCCCCAAGGGCACGGCTCCCGTGATCCTGGAACGCGGCGACGAGCTCAAGCTCGTCTACCCGCAAGCCAACGCCCGCCCAGAAGCCTTCGCGCACCTGGATTTCGACCATTTCTTCCTGCAACCCATGGACGGCCCCGCGCGCGCGGCCAACACCGAGCAAGCCGTCCAATACTGTATGCAGCACCCGCAGTGGCGGCTCAGCCTGCAGACCCACAAATACATAGGCATTCCATGATTTACCCTTGCCCCCTGCGGAGCGCGCCATGATTTCCGTGACCCGCAGGCTCGAGTTCGACGCCGGCCACCGCATTCCCGACCACCGCAGCCAATGCCGCAACCTGCATGGCCACCGCTATGTGCTGGAAATCACCCTGACTGGCGATGTGGTGCAGGCGCCGGGCGAGTCCGACAACGGCATGCTGATGGATTTCTCAGAGATCAAGCACATCGCCAAGACCCACATCGTGGACGTCTGGGACCATGCGTTCCTGGTCTATGAGGGCGATGCCGCCGTGCGCGGCTTCCTGGACAGCCTGCCCGACCACAAGACCGTGGTGCTGGACCGCATTCCCACGGCCGAGAACCTCGCTGCCATCGTCTTCGAGACCTTGGCGCCGCACTATCATGGGCACTATGGCGCCGAATTGCGCCTGACCCGTGTACGCCTGTACGAAACGCCCAACTGCTGGGCCGACTGCAACGGCTGAACGCCTGGGCGCGGCCATGCGCGCCGCGCGCCCGTCGCCCGGGGCGACGTTGAAAATCCCGCCCGCCCTGCCGGCTTTCCATGAATGGAAAGCCCGCCCCTATTTTCCCGATTGAGAAAATCCATGGAGATAATCGCCATTTTCAATTATTAGTAAGCTAATAGATAGGATACAATCTATTCCATGAACACGCCCACCGACTCCCAGCTCATGGCCACTACCTCCGCACTGATGGTGCTGTCGCGCGCCTACCGCGGCGCCGCCGACAAGGCCCTGGCCGACTACGGCCTGTCCCAGGCCACCGCCTGGCCCGTCATCCTGGCCGGCCGGCTGGGAGACGGCGTGCGCCAGGGCGCGCTGGCCGAGGCGCTGGGTGTGGAAGGCCCCTCGCTGGTGCGGGTGCTGGACCAGCTGGTCGCCGCCGGCCTGATGGAACGCCGCGAAGATGCGCATGACCGCCGCGCCAAGACCCTGCACCTGACCGACTCCGGCCACGCCTTGCGCGCCAAGGTCGAAGACGTGCTGGTCGATCTGCGCCGCCGCCTGTTCCGGGACGTAAGCGAAGCGGACCTGGAAGCCTGCCTGCGGGTCTTCGACTGCCTGAAAGTGACCCTGGGCCGCGGCGGCGCGGGCACACAGCCACAGGACGAACAAGCGTGAAACTCCCCAACGTCCGCGAAACCGTCTTCTCGCTCAAGAGCTATCTGAGCGCGATCATGGCGCTTTACCTGGCCTACAGCATGGGCTTGCCGCGCCCGTTCTGGGCCATGACCACGGCTTACGTGGTGGCCCAGCCCTGGTCGGGCGCGGTGCGTTCCAAGGCGTTGTACCGCCTGGCAGGCACGTTCTTCGGGTCGGCCGCCACCGTTTACCTGGTGCCGCGGCTGTCCAACTCCCCGGTCGTAATGACCGCCGCCATGGTGCTGTGGGTGGGCGCGTGCCTCTATATGTCGGTGCTGGACCGCACTCCGCGCTCGTACCTGTTCATGCTGGCCGGCTACACCGCCGCAATGATCGGATTCCCCAGCGTGACGGCCCCTTCCCAGGTGTTCGACACCGCGCTTGCGCGCGTCGAGGAAATCACCCTGGGCATCGTCTGCGCCACCCTGATCCACAGCATCGTGCTGCCGCGCGGGCTTGCCCCGGCCCTGACCCTGATGCTGGACAAGGCCGTGCGCGACGCCCGCAACTGGATGCACGACACCCTCAGCGGCAAGACCACAGAGCAGAAAGACCGGGACCGCCGGGTGCTGGCCAACGACATCACTCAGTTGCGCCTGATGTCCACCCACGTGCCCTTCGACACCAGCAACCTGCGCTGGACCTCGGGCGCGGTGCGCGCCATGCAGGACCAGATCGCGGCGCTGACACCCACCGTGTCCGCCGTGGAAGACCGCATGCGCGCCTTGCAGGCCGACGGCCAACCGCTGCCCGAGCCGGTTACGGCTTTGCTGGCCGATATTTCCGAATGGATCAACGCGGGCGCCCAGGCCACGCACGAGACCGCGGTACGCCTGCGCGCCGCGGCGACCCGGCTGACGCCGGCGATCGACAGCCGCTCGGCCTGGCGCGACGTGCTGCTGGCCAGCCTGATGACGCGCTTGCGCGAGCTCATCGACACGTATGACGAATGCCTGGCGCTGCGCCGCGAAATCCGCGCGGGCCTGGCGGGCGCGCCCCTGCGCTCGCCCCGTTCCAACCGTGCCCCCAACGCGGTGCTGCATCGCGATCGGGGTATGGCGCTGCTGTCGGCCCTGGCTGCCGGCGTGGCCATTTCGGTGTGCTGCGCGTTCTGGATCGGCACGGCCTGGAGCAACGGCGCCACCGCCGCGCTCATGGCCGCCATCTTCAGCTGCTTTTTTGCCTCGCAGGACAATCCCGTCCCCGGCATCATGCAGTTCCTGACCTACACGGTGTATTCGATTCCGCTGTCGGCGCTGTATCTGCTGGGCATCATGCCTGCCCTGCATTCGTTCGAGATGCTGGCCCTGGCCATGCTGCCCACGGCCTTCGTGCTGGGTATTTTCATCGCCCGGCCCGCCACGGCCGGCAAGGCCATGGCGATGCTGTTCGGCTTTCTGGGCACCATGGCGCTGCAGGACACCAACACCGCCGACATCGTGTCCTTCATCGACACGCAGGTCGCGCAGTGCATGGGCGTGGCCACGGCGGCCATCATCGCCGCCATCTTCCGCACCGTCAGCGCCGATTGGAGCGCGCGCCGCATCCAGGCCGCCAACTGGAAGGAACTGGCCACGCTGGCCAGTTCGCCGCGCGCGCCGTCTCGCCATACTTACGCCGCCCGCATGCTGGACCGCATTGGCCTGCTGCAGCCGCGCCTGGCCCTGGCCCAACGTCCCGACGACGTGGTCGCCGTCGACGCGCTGAAAGACCTGCGCGTGGGCCGCGACATCACCGAACTGCAGCGCGCGCGGCGCCACTTGCCCATGGCGGAGCCCGCCATCCAGCCCGTGCTGGATGGGTTGGCCAGTTTCTTCCGCGCCCGCTCGGCCTGGCAGGCCGGCGAGAAACCCCCCGAGTTCCTGGCCCAGATAGACCGCGCGCTTGCCAGCGTGGCGTCGACACCCCCGGGCGCCGCTGCCCGCGACCGGGCGGTGGTCGCCCTGGTGGGCATACGCCGCGCCTTCTTCCCCGACGCGCCCGACTACCAACCCGCCCACCCCACCCGAGAAGCATCATGATCGGCGAATTCAATCTCTACGGCGTCTACTTCCCCTGGCTGCTGGTGCTGGGCGTGGTCACCCTGGGCGTGGCCTGGGCAGTGCGCCGCGTGCTGGCCCGCGTCGGGCTGTACCGCCTGGTGTGGCACCCCGCGCTATTCGACCTGGCGCTGTTCGTGGTGCTGCTGTACGGCGTATCCCTCATTTCCCCCTATTTTCTCCAGAGATAAGCATGAAACTCCCCAATGCCCTGCGCCCCGCAGCCATCGGCAAGTTCGCGGTGACCGCCGTCGTCGTCGCCGCGGCCGCCTACGCCGGCTGGCAGCTCTGGGTGCACTATGAAGTCGAACCCTGGACCCGCGATGGCCGCGTCAAGGCCTACGTGGTGCAGGTCGCCCCGGATGTCTCCGGCCTGGTGACCAGTGTGCCGGTGCACGACAACCAGGACGTGAAGGCCGGCGACTTGCTGTTTGAAATCGACCGGGCGCGCTTCCAGCTGGTCTACGACCAGGCACAAGCCTCGGTGCGATCCGCACAAGTGGCGCGCGACCAGGCGGTGCGCGATGCCAAGCGCAACCGTTCGCTGGGCCAGTTGGTGGCCGCCGAGGCGCTGGAACAAAGCCAGACCAAGCTGCAGCAGACCGAAGCCGCGCTGGCCCAGGCCGAAGTGCAGCTCGATACCGCGCGCCTGAACCTGGAACGCAGCCGGGTGTTGGCGGTCAACGACGGCCGCGTCACCAATCTGGACCTGCGCGCCGGCTCCTACGCCACCGCCGGCCGCGGCGTCATGGCGCTGGTGGATTCCGCCTCCTTCTACGTCGAAGGCTATTTCGAGGAAACCAAGCTGCCTGGCATCCATGAGGGCGACCCCGTCACGGTGACGCTGATGGGCGACTCGCACCATATCCGCGGCCATGTGGAGAGCATTGCCATGGGCATCGCCGACCGCGACCGCAGCACCGGCGCCAACCTGCTGCCCAATGTGAATCCCACGTTCAACTGGGTCCGTCTGGCGCAACGCATTCCGGTGCGCGTGAAGATCGACGAGGTGCCGCAAGGCGTGCGCCTGGTCGCCGGCCAGACCGCCACGGTGTCGGTGGATGCCGATCCGGGCCCCGCGGCCGCCAATACGCCGGCCAACGCGCGCCAGCCATCCTGACCGAACGCCCAATTCCTCTTTCCAATCATTTACTTCTTATCGACGCACAGCCGTAATTGCCATGAACACCAGACACCTCCTGCCGCTGATGCTGGCCCTGACGCTAGCCGGATGCACCACCGTGGGCCCTGATTATCAGGTGCCCGCAGGGTCGGTGGCCGAGCGGCAGAGCGCGCAGGCGCCGTTCGCGCAAGCACGCGAGGCCGCGTTCCGGCAGGATGCGGTGCCTGGCCACTGGTGGCGCCTGTATGACGATCCCGTGCTGGATGGCCTGGTGGAAAAGGCCCTGGCCGCCAACACCGACCTGCGCGTGGCCAGCGCCAACCTGGAACGGGCGCAGGCCGCCGTGCGCGAAGCGCAGGCGCAGCAGCAGCCCTCCCTGGGCGTCAACGCCTCGCCCAGCTTCGGCCATGTGTCCGGCCTGCAGGAATTGCAGCCCGGCATCGATCCGCCCAACCGCTGGTCCTATTCCATGGGCGCCAGCGTCTCGTACCAGCTGGACCTGTTCGGCCAGATCCGCCGCGCCGTGGAAGCGGCAAGCGGCGACGAGCAGGCCGCGCAGGCCGCCTACGACGCCACCCGCGTCACGGTGGCCGCCGAGACCGCCCGGGCCTACGCCAATATGTGCGCGGCCGGCATGCAGCTGGCCTCCGCCCAGCATTCGGTGCAGGTGCAGAAGGAGTCCCTGGACGCAGTGGACCGGCTGCAACGTGCCGGCCGGGGCACCACGCTGGACGTGACCCGCGCCCGCAGCCAGCTTGAACAATTGCAGGCCAACCTGCCGCCCTTCCAGGCCCAGCAGCGCACTGCGCTGTACCGCCTGGCGGCGCTGACCGGCCAGACGCCCGGCGAAATTCCGTCCTCGCTGCTGCAATGCGCCCAGGCGCCGCGCCTGACGGAAACCATCCCGGTGGGCGACGGCGCCGAATTGCTGCGCCGCCGTCCGGACATCCGCCAGGCCGAGCGCACGCTGGCCGCGGCCACCGCCCGCATCGGCGTAGCCACGGCGGACCTGTATCCGAAGATCTCGCTGGGTTTGTCGGCCGCTTCGGGGGGGCCGGCCAATATGTTCGGCGACCGCGGCACGTTCAGCTGGAGCGTCGGGCCGCTGATTTCCTGGACGATTCCCAACACCGGCGCGGCGCAGGCCCGCATCGCCGAAGCGCAGGCCAGCACCAAGGCCGCGGCGGCGCGCTTTGACGCCACCGTGCTGAATGCCCTGCGGGAAACGGAAAGCGCCCTGGTGGTCTACGCGCGCCAACTGGACCGCGACGCCGCGTTGCGCGCCGCGCGCGACCAGAGCGCGGAGGCGGCCTCGCAAGCCAGCCGCCTGTTCAAATACGGCAAGACCGACTACCTGACCGTGCTGGATGCCGAACGCACACTGGCCAGCAATGAAAGCGCGCTGGCCGCGTCGCAGGCCGAGCTCAGCAGCGACCAGATCGCGCTGTTCCTGGCGCTGGGCGGCGGCTGGGAAAAATGATCAATGCACCGAGCTGCCGTCCGGCGGCGTTTGATTGAGGCCCAGCGCGGCTTCCCAGCTGCGCAGCGGCACGCAAGTCTGCAGGCGCAGGATGGCGCGCTCGATCAGCGCCGGATGCAGCGCATGCCCCACGTGGCTGGCGATGTCGATGGTCGAATCGCCATGCAGTTCCGTCAGGCGGGCCTGCGCGGCCTGGATATGGTCCACGCTCATGATGGGGTCGGCTGCGCCATGCAGCAGGTGCAGCGTGGTGTACTGGGGCGCGGCCTTGGGCATCTGGGCATAGCGCCCCGAAAACGCGATGACGCGCCCGGCCATGCCGTCGTGCGCCTGCACCAGTTCCAGCGCCATGATGGCGCCCTGCGAAAAGCCCGCCAGCGCCGTGTCCGATTGCAGCAGGCCAAAGCGGGCCTGGGCCTCGCGCACATAGGTTTCCAGGGGAGGAAGGGCCCGCGCCACGCGCTCGGGACGGTTTTCCTCGGTTACGCCACGCACTGAGAACCACTGACGGCCGTCGCCACCGCCGTCGAAGGCTTCGAAACCCTGGGGCACGAGCACTGCCGCGCTGGGAAACGCCGCGCGCACCGCCCGCGCCAAAGGCTCCATGTCATCGGGCGTGCCGCCCACGCCATGCAGCAGGATGAACAGCTGGCGCACGTCGACGCCGGCATCGGGAAGGAATTCGATAGAAGTGGAAGACGCCATGAAACTGCTCCGTGCTGGCTGGGGCCGCCGAACGGCCCCGGAATAGCCGCATTGTAAAATGCGCGCCTTGAAGCAACCTTTGCCGCACCGCCACGGACCGGCTGGCTTGCGCGGCGTTGCTTGGCGGCCAGGCCGCCCGCCCCTGCCCGATTGTCCGCCGCCCCGGCAACCTCCTACCCCAGCAATGCAAACTCCGACGACAGAATCTGGCGCCACGCCTGCCAGCCAGAACCAGCTGCATCGCGTGCTCAAGGCGCGCCACCTCACGATGATAGCGTTAGGCGGAGCCATCGGCACCGGCCTGTTCGTCGCCTCCGGCGCCGCCATCGCGCAAGCAGGCCCGGGCGGCGCGCTGCTCGTCTATCTGGCCATCGGACTGATGGTCTACTTCATCATGACCAGCCTGGGCGAACTGGCCACTTTCATGCCGGTCTCGGGTTCCTTCTGCACCTATGCCTCGCGCTATGTGGACGGGGGCTTCGGTTTCGCGCTGGGCTGGAACTTCTGGGTCAGCTGGGCCACCGTCGTGGCCGTGGACGTCGTGGCCGCGCAGCTCGTCATGGCGTACTGGTTTCCCGACACGCCGGGCTGGATATGGAGCGTGGCCTTCCTGGCCCTGACCTTCGGCCTGAATGCCTTCTCGGCGCGCAGCTTCGGCGAGGCGGAATACTGGTTCGCCATCATCAAGGTGGTTGCCGTGCTGTGCTTCATCGGGGTCGGGCTGGCGATGCTGGCGGGCATCATCCATGGCGGCACGACGGTGGGCCTGGCCAACTGGTCGGTGGGCGACGCCCCCTTCGTAGGCAACGCGGCCACCTGGGTGGGCGTGGCGATGGTGGTGGCCTATTCGTTCCAGGGCACGGAACTGGTGGCGGTCGCCGCCGGCGAATCCGAAAATCCCCGCCGCAACGTTCCGCGTGCGATCAACCATGTGTTCTGGCGCATCCTGCTGTTCTACGTGCTGGCCATCCTGATCATCGGCCTGCTGCTGCCCTATACCGACCCGCAGCTGCTGCGCAACGAGGTGGAAGACATCGCCGTCAGCCCCTTCACGCTGGTGTTCCAACATGCAGGGCTGCTGTCGGCGGCCACCGTCATGAACGCCGTGATCCTGACCTCGGTGCTGTCGGCTGGCAATTCCGGCATGTATGCGGCCACGCGGATGCTGTTCAATATGGCGGCCGAAGGCCAGGCCCCCGCCGTATTCCGGCGCGTCACCCGCCAGGGCGTGCCGCTGTACGCGCTGATAGCCACGGCGTTGCTGGCCTGTCTGTGCCTGTTCAGCCTGGTGTACAGCCCCAAGGCCGTCTACATCTGGTTGTTGAACTTCGCGGGCATGACGGAATTCATCGTGTGGCTGAGCATCGCGGTCAGCCATTACCGTTTCCGCCAGGGCTATGTGAAGCACGGCTACGACACCGCCGACCTGCCCTATAAGGCCGGCCTGTTTCCCTTCGGCCCGCTGCTCGCCTTCGTGCTGTGCCTGCTGGTCACGTTGGGCCAGAACTACCAGGCTTTCCTGCAAGACCGCATCGACTGGATCGGCGTGATTTCCACCTACCTGGCGATTCCTTTGTTCCTGGCTTTGTGGATCGGCCATAGGCTAGTGCGCAAGTCGCACTGGATACGGTACGAGGACATGCGTTTCTACGGTTTGGAATTGGGCCGCGGGGCCGACGCGAAAACGCCCCCGCCTGTTGCTACAGGCTCCAGGGCTTAGGCGTGCTGGCGTTCCCCTTTAAAGGTGACATTAAGTTCACGGTCCCCTAAGACTGTAGCGATGTTCATGCGCTATGTTCATCCCGAAGATGACCCGGCGCCACGCCACCGACACCGGCGCATCCCGCTCAGTGGAGGTAACCGCATGGCAAACAAGTCGCTTTCGGCGGCGAAGAAGCCCACCGTCTTACCCGCCGGGTATGCCGGCCTCCATGGCGGCATCGTGGACCTTCTGGACACTGCGCGCCAAACAGCGGCGCGCAGCGTCAATGCACTGATGACCGCCAGTTACTGGGAGGTGGGACGCCGTCTCGTAGAGGCCGAGCAACGGGGCAAACGGCGTGCGGACTACGGGGTCCAACTGATCGAGCGGCTGGCAAGCGACCTGACCCAGCGGTTTGGCCGTGGGTTCAGCCGCCAGAACTTGCAGCAGATGCGGTCCTTCTTCTTGGGTTGGCCGATTCGCCAGACACTGTCTGGCGAATCCTCGCCGGCGTCGTTACAGGCGCGCCCCGTCCTTGCCCTGAAGCGGCCATGGCAACTCGATGAACTGGCGCAACGTTTCGTGTTGCCTTGGTCGGCCTATGTGCGACTACTGTCGGTAAAAGATGTCGACGCACGTCAATTCTATGAGGCCGAGGCGCTGCGCGGTGGATGGAGCGTGCGTCAGCTCGACCGACAGATCGGGAGCCAGTTCTACGAGCGCACGGTCTTGTCCAAGGACAAGTCGGCGATGTTGGTTAAAGGAGCTGTGTCCCAAGCCGAGGATGCCGTCACGCCAAAGGACGCGATAAAAGACCCATATGTATTGGAGTTCCTTGACCTCAAGGACGAGTATTCGGAGTCCGATCTGGAAGCGGCCTTGGTCCAACGACTGGAAGACTTCCTGCTCGAATTGGGGGAAGGATTTACCTTCGTGGGACGGCAGCGCCGATTGCGTATCGACCAGACTTGGTATCGGGTGGATTTGTTGTTCTTCCATCGCAAATTGCGCTGTCTCGTCATCGTCGACCTGAAGCTTGGCAGCCTGTCTCATGCTGACATCGGTCAGATGCACATGTACTGCAACTATGCCAAGGAACACTGGGCGTACCCGGATGAAAATCCACCTGTTGGTCTGATCCTGTGCGCTGACAAGGGGCATGCCCTGGCGCGATATGCGCTGGATGGCTTGCCGACCAAGGTGATGGCGGCTAACTACCGTATGGTGCTGCCAAATGCCGAACTTCTGCAAAAAGAACTGGAAAGCACACGGCGCCTGCTCGAAGCCCGCAAAGCAATATTCCCTGGTGCGGGAAAAAATAGGGACGACCACAGTTTGATGTCGTGAGGGGTCGGATGCAAAAGGGTCTGGACGGACAGTCCTCGCCGCTATCCCGGAGCCCCGATCACTGTATTTTTATACAGTTATAATGAATCGTCGGCACTCATCTTCGATTCCTTTAGCTTCGGAAACCGGCTCGTCCGCCCGCCATGCAGTCCCCAGAACGTATCCATCCCGCGTTGTGGCGCGCCACTCAGTTGGCCCAAGGCGCCGCCCGCACCCTGCCCACCGGGCATGCTGCGCTTTCCGCCGAGCTGCCGGATGGCGGCTGGCCGCTGGGTTCCCTGAACGAATTACTGGTCCCGCACCCCGGCATCGGTGAAATCCGCCTGTTGCGTCCGGCGCTGGCCCAGCTGGAGACGCGCCGCGCCATCGCGCTGGTGCAGCCGCCGCACGTCCCGCACATCGCCAGCTGGATGAGCTGGCGGCTGGATCCCCGCCAATTGCTCTGGGTGGCGCCGGAAAAGCCCGTGGATGCGCTCTGGGCCGCCGAACAGATCCTGAAGAACGGCAGTTGCGGCGCCCTGATCTGCTGGCTGCCCCACGTGCGCCCCGAATCCCTGCGCCGCCTGCACCTGGCGGCCCAGGCCAGCGACCTGCTGTTCATCGCCGTGCGCCCCAGCAGCGCGGCGCAGAACGCTACCCCCGCTCCCTTGCGGCTGGCGCTCGCGCCGGCCGCGGGCGGCTTGTCCGTGCATATCCTGAAACGCCGCGGGCCCGCCTGCGATACGCCGCTATACGTGGGCCTGGAACCCGGCGCCACCACTCCTGCCTCTCCCCGCCATGCGCCTCTGGATCGCCGCCTTCCTGCGCTGCCTGCCGCTGGACGCACTGCGCCCGCACTGGCCGCTTGAGGGGCAGGCCTACGCGGTCCTGGACCAGGAACGCGTCGCCGCCCTGACTCCCGCCGCCCGCCGGGCTGGCGTCAAGCCGGGCATGCGCCGCGCCGGCGCGGCCGCCATCGCCCCCCAGGTCGAGCTGCTGCCCCGCGAGGTCCAGGCCGAAGCCGAGGCCATGCAGGGCGCGGCGCTGGCCCTGCTGCAATACACGCCCGAAGTCGCCCTGGCGGACGGTGACACCCTGCTGCTGAACGTGGGCGCCAGCCTGATGTTCTTCGGCGGGCCCAAGGCCCTGCACCGCCGCGTGGCCGCGACCCTGCGCGCCCTGGACTTGCGCGTCTCGCTCGGCATGGCGCCCAGCGCCGCCGGCGCCTGGCTGCTGGCGCGCAGCCCCGGCCGGCGCGCCCACCGGCGCACCCTGACGCTGCCCACGCTCACCCGGCGGCTGGACGCCTTGCCCCTGGCCCTGCTGCCGCAGGCGCAGGCCCGCCGCGACTGGCTCGATGACATCGGCTGCCATACCCTGGCGGACCTGCGCGCCCTGCCGCGCGCGGGCCTGCAGCGGCGCAGCACGCCCGAACTGCTCCAGGCCCTGGACGCCGCCTACGGCCAGGCGCCTGAACTCCACCGCTGGATCGAACCGCCGCCTCAGTTTTCACGCCGCATAGAGCTCACGGACTACGTCGAGCACACCGACGCGGTGCTGGCGGTGGCCCGCCGATTGGCCGAACAGTTGGGCGGCTGGCTCAGCGCCCGGCAACTGGCGGTGCGCCGCGTGGTGCTCAGCATGGAACACGAACGCGGCCGCCACGCCCGGCCGCCCACCGAGCTGGAGCTGGCCCTGGCCCAGCCCGTCTGGCAGGCGCCGCAGATCCTGCATCTGTTGCGAGAGAAACTGGCCCGCTACACGCTGGCAGCCCCCGTGATCGGGGTGGCGCTGCTGGCGCCCGACACGGTCGAGCAGCCCGCCGCCAGCACCACCCTGTTCCCCGAGCCTGGCGGCACGCCCGCCGACCATGCCCGGCTGCTGGATCTGCTGGTGGCGCGGCTGGGCCGCGACCAGGTGCGCCATGCCCATCCGGTGCCCGATCATCGTCCCGAGGCCGCCAACGCCTGGGGCGACGCGCTGTCTCCGTCGCCCCGTCCCGCTCCCCTGCCCGCCCTGCTGGACCGGCCCTTCTGGCTGCTGGATGCGCCGCAGCCCTTGAAGCTGTCCGGGCATCGGCCGCAGTACGGCGGCCAGGCGCTGCGGCTGATGCGCGGCCCCGAACGCATCGAAAGCGGCTGGTGGGATCCGGCCCTGACCGTGCGCGATTATTTCGTCGCCGAGGACGCCGCCGGCGCGCGTTATTGGATCTACCGCGAGCGCGACGATGAGCACGCCAGCTGGTTCCTCCATGGGCTCTACGCCTGAAGGCGCATGCGCATGGACGACGATATCTCCGCCCCCCTGGCCCAATTGCTGCCCGGCTACGCCGAATTGCAATGCCAATCCAATTTTTCCTTCCTGCGGGGCGCCTCGCATCCGGAAGAATTGATCGAGCGGGCCGCCGAACTGGGCTACGCGGCGCTCGCCCTCACCGATGAATGCTCGCTGGCGGGCGTGGTCCGCGCCCACGTGGAAGCCAAAGCCCGCAAGCTGCCGCTCATCATCGGCGCCACCTTCCAGCTGCGCGCCGCGCCCGACGCCGCGCCGCTGGGCCTGACGTTGTTGGCGCAGACGCGCGAGGGCTACGGCAATCTGTCAGAACTGATCACCCTGGCCCGCACCCGCGCGCCCAAGGGTGAATACCGCCTCGCGCCCGAAGACTTCACCCATCCGCCGACGGACTGCGCCCATTTGCGCCATCTGCCCGAATGCCTGGCCATCCTGAGTCCCGCCTACGGCACCGATGCCGATCGCATGGCCGAACAAGCGCGCTGGCTCGCGCGCGTTTTCCCCCACCGCGCCTGGGTGGGGCTGACCCTGCTGCACCGCTCCCGCGACGATCTGCACCGCGCCGCGGTCGAACAGGCCGCGCAGGCCGCGGGGCTCCCCATCGTGGCGCTGGGCCAGGTGCAGATGCATTTGCGTTCGCGCAAGCCCTTGCACGACACACTGACCGGCATCCGTACCCGCCAGCCGGTGTCGCAATGCGGCTACGAACTGTCCGGCAACGCCGAACAACACCTGCGCACGCGCATGCGGCTGGCCAACCTCTATCCGCCGGAGGCACTGGCCCAGACCCTGGTGGTGGCGCGCCGCTGCGCATTCAGCCTGGACGAACTGCGCTACGAGTACCCGGACGAAATCATTCCGCGCGGTCACACGCCGGCGACCTATCTGCGCCAGGAGACCCTGGCCGGGGCCGCTCGGCGCTTCCCCGCGGGCACGCCGGACAGCGTGGCCGTACAGATCGAAAAAGAACTGGCCCTGATCGCGGACCTGAACTACGAAGCCTATTTCCTGACGGTCTACGACATCGTCCAGTACGCCCGCGGGGCGGGGATCCTGTGCCAGGGCCGCGGTTCCGCCGCCAACTCCGCGGTCTGCTACTGCCTGGGCATCACCGAGGTGGATCCGGCGCGCGGAAACAGCCTGTTCGAACGTTTCATCAGCAAGGAACGCAACGAACCGCCCGACATCGACGTGGACTTCGAACACCAGCGCCGCGAAGAGGTCATCCAGTACATCTACCGCAAATACGGCCGTGACCGCGCCGCGCTCACCGCCGTGGTCATTTCCTACCGGCCGCGCAGCGTGCTGCGCGATACCGGCAGCGCGTTGGGCGTGGACCTGGGCGTCATCGACGCGGTGGCCCGCGCCCACCAATGGTGGGACGGCAAGAAAGAAATGCTGCGCACCCTGGGGGCCTGTGGCCTGGATCCGGAGTCACAGGTGGCGCGGCAGTGGGCGGCGCTGGCGCAGACGCTGATGGGCTTTCCGCGCCATCTGTCGCAGCACCCGGGCGGCTTCGTGATTTCCCGCGGCAAGCTGTCGCGCTTGGTGCCCATCGAAAACGCTGCCATGGAGGACCGCAGCGTCGTGCAATGGGACAAGGACGACCTGGATGCGCTGGGCCTATTGAAAGTGGACGTCCTGGCGCTGGGCATGCTGTCGGCGCTGCGGCGCACCCTGGAACTGGCGGGCCAGCGTCGCGGACAGCCGTTGCGGTTGCAGGATATTCCGCCGGACGACTCCCCCACTTACGACATGATCTGCGACGCCGACACCATAGGCGTGTTCCAGATCGAATCCCGCGCGCAGATGACCATGCTGCCGCGGCTGCGCCCGCGCGAATACTACGACCTGGTAGTGCAGGTCGCCATCGTGCGCCCCGGCCCCATTCAGGGCGGCATGGTCCATCCCTACCTGCGCCGCCGCCAGGGCAAAGAGCCCGAGACCTATCCCAGCGAAAAAGTGCGCGGCGTGCTCAGCCGCACCATGGGCGTGCCCATCTTCCAGGAACAGGTCATGCAGATCGCCGTGGTGGCCGCCGGCTTCACCCCAGGCGAATCCGACCAGTTGCGCCGTTCCATGGCGGCCTGGAAGCGCAAGGGCGGCGTGGACAAGTACCGCGCCAAACTGGTGGGCGGGCTGCTGGCGCATGGCTACGCGCTGGATTTCGCCGAAGCGCTGTTCCGGCAGATAGAAGGTTTCGGCGAATACGGCTTCCCGGAAAGCCACGCCGCCAGCTTCGCCCTGCTGGCTTATGCCAGTTCATGGCTCAAGCGGCACGAACCGGAAGCCTTCCTGGCCGCCTTGCTCAACTCCCAACCCATGGGCTTCTACGCGCCCGCCCAACTGGTGCAGGACGCCCGCCGTCATGGCGTCTGTGTGCTGCCGCCCGACGTGACCGTCAGCGGCTGGGACTCCGCCCTCGAGACCCTGCCCCAGGACCACCCCGGCGCCCGCCGGGTTTCGCACCCGCACGCGCCGTCAGTAGAGGGTTCCCGGCCCGCCGTCAGGTTGGGGCTGAGCCTGATCCAGGGCATGCGCGAGGACACGGCGCGGCGCATCGAGGACGCGCGCGCTGCCGCGCCCTTTGCCGACACGGGCGACCTTGCCCGCCGCGCCGCGCTCTCCCGGCATGACCTCAATGCCCTGGCCGCCGGCGACGCCTTGCGCACCCTGGCGGGCCACCGCCGACAGGCCAGCTGGGAAGCCGCGGCCAGCGTGCAAAGCCGCGATCTGCTGCGCGACGCCGCCATCCACGAAACCCAGGCGCCACAATTGTCCGCGCCCTCCGAGGGCCAGACCGTGGCGGCCGACTACCGCAGCGTGGGACTGACCTTGCACAGCCACCCCGTGGCGCTGCTGCGCCACCAACTGGCGGCACGCAATTTCCAGCCCGCCTCGGTGCTGAACGGCTACCCCGACAAGCGCGTGGCGCGCGCCTGCGGCATCGTCACCGTGCGCCAACGCCCGCAGACCTCCAAGGGCGTGATCTTCGTCACGCTGGAAGATGAAACCGGTCCCGTCAACGTGGTGGTGCGTCCGGAACTCATCGAACGCCAGCGCCGCGAATTGCTGGGGGCCACGCTGCTGGGTGTCTATGGATCCTGGCAAAGCGTCGATGGCGTACGCCACCTGATCGCGCAGCGTCTGGTGGATTTGTCCGAGCTGCTGGGCGGGTTGAACACCCAGAGCCGCAATTTTCATTGAAGCCCCCGGGGCACCGCTCAATCGCCGAATAGCGTGGCCTGGTCCAGCGCCTGCGCCATGGCCTCGTAGCCGGCATCGTTGGGATGCAGATGGTCGCCTGAGTCGTAGGCGGGCAGCAGGCGGGTCGGACGCGCCGGATCACGCAGTACCGCGTCAAAGTCGATCACGGCGTCGAACACACCGCTTTCGCGGATCCAGCGGTTCACCTCCCGCCGCACGGCATCCTTCGCCGGGCTGTAATGGCCCGACAGCGGCGTGCCATGCAGCGACCCCTCATACGGCGCAATGGTGCCGCCCACAATGCGCACGCCGCGGACGCGGGCCGCCTCCGCCAGCTGCCGGTAGCCCTCGGTCAATCTTGCCGCCGTCATGGGCGCTTCCGCCGGCGCAAATCCGCTGTCCGGCCAACCGATGTCATTGATGCCCATCATCATCACCACCGTGCGCGCACCGGGCTGCGACAGCACGTCCGCATCGAAACGGGCCATCGCGTTCACGCCCATCTTGTCGCCCCAGACTCGCGCCCCCGAAATGCCCGCATTCACCACGCCTATGCCTTGCGGCGCCAGGCGGCGAGCAAGAAAATCCGGCCAGCGGCGATTCGCCCCTGGGGTCGAACCGTTACCGTCGGTCAGGGAATCGCCAAACGCCACCACCACCGGCGCGCGCGACGGGCTCTCCACCCAGATCCCGGCAAGGAAAGCCCGGCCTTGCAGCGCCTGCGCATCGGGCAGCTCCGCCGCCGCCGTGGCATCGCCCCGGACCAGGGCGCCGGTCTGCTGCGCGCCCCAGTGGAAAGTCGTCACCGGCGTGGCCCGCGGAAAGTAAAGGCTGACAGCCAGCTCGGCCAGTGCGGAGACCGGCAGGTCCACGGGATCGCTGACCGCCTGCGCTCCCGGCGCCACCGTCACGCCAGGCCGTCCGCCAAAGGCCAGCCCACGGCTGGACGCCGGGCGGATCTTCGAGCCGCCCGCGCCCAGGGCCACGCTGCCCGCGCCGATCTCCAGAGGCTGTGTGCCGTAGCGGTTGGATACCACCACCCGCATGCGGGGTCCGCCCATGCTGAGCATGAGCGTCTGGCGCAAGGTTTGGCCACGCAACTCGGCCGGCATCTCCGTGGGCAGCACGAACGAATCCTCCCACAAGGGTTGCGGGCTGGCGAACCAGGAGCCGATCCAGCCGGCATATGCAGCATCGGACGGCTTGCCAGGCAGCACCGGGGATTGGGACTGCGCTGCGGCGCCAGCGGACGGGGCCAGGACCGCAAGGCCTGCGGCGAAGGCGGCGGCCGAAGCCAGGGAATAGAGATTGAAGCGATTCATGGCGACTCCAGAAAAAAGGGAAAGTGACGCCACGATAGATTCTTCCTAATTCGGCAGGTAGAGCCCTAAAATGCATGCCACTTCTTCCAAACAGGAATGACCATGGATACCCTGCGCGCCATGCGGGCCTTTGTCCGCGCCGTGGATCTGGGAACCTTGTCGGCCGCCGCGCGCGAACAAGCCCTGAGCCAACCCGCGCTGAGCAAGATCGTCGCCGCGCTGGAAAAGGAGCTGAACGTGCGGCTGCTGGAACGCAGCACGACGCGCGTCGTGCCCACCGAACAAGGCAAACGCTTCTACGAACGCGCCACCCGGGTGCTGGAGGAATACTCGGAAGCCGTCGCCGATGCCCGCGGCCAGACCGAAAAGCCCGCCGGTTTCCTGCGCATCAACGCGCCCGTGGCGCTGGGCCAGTTCCGGTTGAACGCAATGGTCCGGGATTTCCTGGACGACTATCCCGACACATCCAGGTCGAACTGATCCTGAACGACCGCTACGTGGACCTGGTGGAAGAAGGCGTGGACGTGGCGCTGCGCCTGGGCGGCAACCTGCCTCCCAATGCCATCGCGCGCAAGGCGGCCATGTCGCCCCGCTACCTGGTCGCCGCCCCCTCCTACCTGGCCAGGCGCGGCAAGCCTCGCATCCCGCCGGACCTGGCGGCCCACGAATACGTGCGCTTTGCCTGGCTGGCCTCGGGCGACACGCTGGAACTGCACCAGGGCGCAACGCTGGCCACGGTCCAGACGCAGGGGCGCTTTCGCGTCAACAATGCCCTGGCCATCCGCGAAAGCCTGGCCATGGGCGCCGGCATCGGGCTGTGCCCCGCATGGCTGGTGCAGGACCTGCTCGCCAGTGGCGAACTGCTGCGCGTCCTGCCCAAATGGAGCGCCACGCCGCAAGAGGCGTTTCTCGTCTACCCGTCGCGCCGCTACCAGCCGTTGCGGGCGCGCCTGCTGATCGACTTCCTGGCGGACCGGCTGGGCCAGTTGCCCGGCATGCAACCTTCTCAGCCGCAGACGGCGCGCACCAGATTCCGATAGACGTCGCGTGCGCCCTCCAGTTGCTCCAGGGCGATGGATTCATCGATCGTATGGGCATCCTCTTCGTTGCCCGGCCCCAATCCTATCGTCGGAATGCCGCGGCGCCCGGCGGACTCCGAGCCATTGGTGCAGAACGCCCAACTGCCCACCTTCGGTTCCCTGCCGCTGGCAGCCACCGCCGCGCTTGCTGCCTGCAGCAGCTCCGCCTCCGTGTCGCAGCGCCAACCGGGCAGCCAGCGCGCGGGCGTGGCGTGCTGCCCGGTATAGGTGGCCACCGGGTCCTCGCTGACTTGCAAGGTGAAATCGGACAGGCCGTGGCTGGCCAGATGCGCGCGGATCTGCGCGAGCACGTCCTCCAGGCGTTCGCCCGACACCGTGCGCCTGTCAAAGCGTATCGTCGTCGAGATCGGGATCATGGAAATCGACGGATAAGGATGCGACACGATGTCCGTCGGCACCAGCAACGCCTTGCCCAGCACCTCGTCGCTCGGCAACGGCAGGCTCTCCAGCGCGCTCAGTGCGCGAGCCGCCGCGTGCAAGGGATTGACGCCGATGTGCGGCGTCGCGGCATGCGCCGGCTTGCCGTGAAAGGTCAGCAGCAGCTCCACCCGCCCCTTCTGGCCGGCCTTGATCTGGAGTTTCGACGGTTCGCAGATCACCACCGCCTGCGGCGAGCAAACGTCCAGCACCGATGCCAGCGCATGTCCTTCGATGACTTCCTCCAGCACGCTGGCCGACACGGCTACGCGGCGCTTCAAACCATCCCGCGCAGCTTCCGCCACGCCGCAAATCGCCGCGGCGATGCCGCCCTTCATGTCGGTGCTGCCGCGACCGTACAGCCGCCCATCCCGGATCTCGGCGCCGAACGGGTCGAAACGCCAATCGCCCGCCACCGGCACCACGTCCATGTGCCCATCGAACAGCAACGCCACGTCCGCATCCGCAGGGCCGATCAAGCCCAGCACCGAACCATTGCCATCCGTCGTGACCGAGCTGAAGCCTGCTTCGCGCATGGTGGCGGCCATAAGCGCCGCCATCTCGCCTTCCTTGCCGGAAAGGCTGGGTATCCGCACCATTGCCTGCGTCAACGCAACTACGTCCAGAGTCATCATCATTCCTGTCTGAGAGTGGCGGGCGCGGCGCGCCCGCCGATGGATGGAAGGCGGCGCCTACCGGTTGACCAGGCCCTTCGGCACACGGTAGACCAGCACAGCCCCGATCAGCGTGAAGCTGGCAAGGAAATACATGCCCCAATCGGTCGAGCCCGTCAGGTCCTTGATCCAGCCGATGGCGTAGGGGCTGACAAAGGCCGCCAACCCGGCAAAGGAATTGATCCCGGCTATGCCCGCCGCCGCGCTCTTGCCCTCCAGGAACGCGGTAGGCAGGCTCCAGAACAAGGGCGAACACACCATGCAACCGGCGGCTGCCACCGACAGCATGGCCACGGCCAGCATCGGGTTATGGCTGAACAAGGTGCTGAGCGCCAGGCCCGTCCCGCCCACCAGGAAAGGCACGATCATGTGCCAGCGGCGCTCCCGCGTGGCGTCCGAATGGCGGCACACCAGGACCATCGAGATCACCGCGCATACGTTCGGCACCGCCGTCAGCAGACCGATATCCAGCAGAGACACCACACCGGTGGAGCGGATGACCGATGGAATCCAGAACGCCAACCCCGACAGGCTGGACACCGTGCAGTAGCAGATCAGCGCCATATGGACGACGCGCCGGTCCTTCAGCAACGTCAGCATCGACACATGTTCGGTCTTTGCGGTCTTCTCGCGCAGCAGGTTCTGGCCCAGCCGGGACTTCTCCGCCGGCGACAGCCAGCGCGCATCGTCGATGCGGTCATCCAGATACCAGAACACCGCAAGGCCCAGCAGCACGGAAGGGATCGCCTCGATGATGAACATCCACTGCCAGCCGGCCATGCCATGCGTGTCATGGAAGGCCTCCATCACCCACCCCGATAGCGGCCCGCCCAGGATGCCGGCGAACGGCACCGCCGTCATGAACACGGCCACGATCTGGCCGCGCCGGTTCGACGGAAACCAATAGGTCAGGTACAGGATGATGCCGGGATAAAACCCGGCCTCGGCCGCCCCCAGCAGGAAACGCAGGATGTAGAACTGGGTGGGCGTCTGCGTCAGGGCCATCGCGGCCGAGATGATGCCCCACAGGATCATGATGCGCGCCAAGGTCTTCTTCGCGCCGATGCGATGCATCAGCACATTGCTCGGCACCTCGAACAGAAAGTAGCCGATGAAGAAAATGCCCGCGCCCAGGCCGTACACCGTTTCGCTGAACTTCAGATCGTCCAGCATCTGCAGTTTGGCAAAACCGACGTTCACGCGGTCCAGGAAGGCCGCGATGTAGCACACCATCAGGAATGGCAGCAGACGCCACGCCACTTTCCGATACAGCGCATCATCCCGCGCCGCCAGGGGATCCTTGTCCGCGGCAACCGGGGGAGCCGCAATACTCTCGACTGACTGGTCCATATTTTCACCTTGGGGTCTGTTTTTTTAGGCCGCACGCTCCCCTGCAAGCGCTCGGGGCGCCCGCATGCTGTTTTTTATGGGAAGGAAACGTCCGGACCGGTTATGCGGCCGGCCTGCCGGCCAGCCGCGCTGGTCGCGCCGCAGGTCAGGCGGTTATCGCCACCTCCGGCGCGGGTTCCACCGCACCTCTGCGTTCCGTGATCAAGCCGTAGGCTTCGGGACGCCGGTGCCGCTCGAAATTGAAAGTAGTGCTCTTGTACGACAGGCAGAGGTCCAGGTCGCAGCGCGCGATCGCCAGCTCATCGCCCTTGGTCGAGCAGGCGGCCACGATCTCGCCCGACGGCGCGATGATGCAACTGCCGCCGATCATCTCGCAGCCCTCTTCCTTGCCGGCCTTGGCCACCCCCACCACCCAGGTGCCGTTCTGATAGGCCCCGGCCTGCATCACCAGATGGTTGTGGAACATGGACAAGTCGTCATGCTCGGGCGCCGGCGGATTGTGCACGGGGGTGTTGTAGCCCAACAGGATCATCTCCGCGCCTTGCAGGCCCATGACGCGATAGGTCTCGGACCAGCGGCGGTCGTTGCACAGGGCCATGCCCATCACCCCGCCAAAGCCGCGCCAGACATCGAACGATTCTCCCGGCTCGAAGTAGTGCTTCTCCAGATGCTGGAATGCGCGCCATGGTTCGTGCTCGGCATGCCCAGGCAAATGCACTTTGCGGTACTTGCCGATGATCTCCCCGTTCTGGCCCACCAGGATGGATGTATTGAAGCGGCGCTTGACGCCATGCTCGATCGCCAGCTCCGCATAGCCCAGGTAAAAGCCTATGCCCAGCTTGCGCGCGGTCTCGAACAGCACCCGGGTCTGCGGACCGGGCATCTCGCTTTCGTAGAAGGCGTCGATTTCGGCGGGATCTTCCATGTACCAGCGCGGAAAAAACGTCGTCAGCGCCAGCTCCGGAAACACCACCAGCTGGCAGCCCATGGCATGGGCCTGGCGCAGATGCGCGAGCAAGCGCTCCACGACGTCGCGGCGCGTGTCGCTGCGCTGGATCGGCCCAAGCTGCGCGGCCGCGACATTGATGATGCGTGACATATTCAGTCTCCTACGGGTTCATTGTTCTGCGAGTTCGAGCATCAATTCCAGCAACACGCTGGCGCCCGCCTCGATATCTTTGTCATGCGTGAATTCGGCGACGTTGTGCGACAGCCCGCCCACGCTGGGAACAAACACCATGCCGGTCGGGCACATGCGCGCCAGCATCTGGGCATCGTGCCCGGCGCCGCTGGGCAGCCGCCGCACGCGGTGTCCCCGGGTGCGCGCGATCTGTTCGACCCGGCCGACAATGGCCTCGTCAAACGCCACGGGTGCAAAATCGGCCAGCACCCGATGGCTCAGCGCCACCCCTTCATCCGCCGCCACCCGCGCCGCATACTCCATGCAGCGCGCGATCGCCTCCTGCAAGGCCGCGCCGTCGGTGTTGCGCAGGTCCAGTGTGAAGGTCGCGCGGTTCGGAATGACGTTGATCAGGTTGGGAAAAAGATTGACCTGCCCCACCGTCGCCAGTTGGCCACCTCCCAACTCCACCGTCAGATCCCTGGCGAAGCACGCAATGCGGGCGGCCACGATGCCGGCGTCATGGCGCAGCGCCATCGGCGTGGTGCCGGCATGGTTGGACACGCCCTGCACCGTGAATTCGATCCAATGGATACCTTGCACGCCCGTCACCGCGCCGATGGTGTAGCCCTCGTGCTCCAGCACCGGCCCTTGCTCCACGTGCAATTCAACAAAAGCATGCACCTGGTTGTTGCCAGTCGGAGCCGTACCGGCATAGCCGATACGGGCCAGGTTCTCGCCCACCGACGTGCCGTCTATGCCGACCGTGGCCAGCGCATCCGCCAACGGCAGGTCGCCTTGAAACACCAGGCTGCCCATCATGTCGGGGGCAAAGCGCGCGCCTTCCTCGTTGGTGAAGAAGGCCACCGCTATCGGCCTGTCGGTGACCACGCCGGCATCGTTCAACGCCGCGATCACTTCCAGGCCCGCCAACACCCCCAGATTGCCGTCGTAACGCCCGCCGGTGCGCACCGTGTCGATGTGCGAACCTGTCATGACGGGCGGACCGTTCTTGCGTCCGGCCCGCAACCCCACCACATTGCCGATGCCATCCACCGTCACGGCCAGGCCGAGGTCACGCATCCATTGCACGACCAGATCGCGGCCCTGCCGGTCGGCGTCGGTCAGCGCCAGGCGGCAAACGCCGCCGCCCTCGATGGCGCCTACCTGCGCCAGGTCGGCGATGCGGCGCAACAGGCGGGCGCCATCCATCCGCACGGCGTTCCGCCCGGACTGCAGCGCTGCGCCAGTCATGCCACGGCCTCGGCTTGGACTTCGGCGGCGCTCCTGCCAACGATGCGTTGATAGAGTTCCGGGTCGGTCGCCCCTTCGCTGCCGAACACCAGCACACGGCTGCCTGCGTCCAGGCCCAAGGCATCGCGCAGCGCCGGATCGGCCAGCGCCGCCAGGCAGCCGGTCAGCCCCGCAACGGCCGATTCGCCGGCGACGATGGGCGCATCGCCATACTTGCCATCAGCCAACAGGCGCACCGTCTCAAGCGCGGCCTCGTCGTCTACCGTCAGGAAAGCCTGCGCGCCGGGATGCAGCACCTCCCATGCCAGCAACGACACCTCTCCGCAGGCAAGACCCGCCATCACCGTATCCAGGTCTCCGTGCACCGCCACCGGCTTGCCGGCGCGGGCGCTCTCATAAAGGCAGGCGGCCTTGTCCGGCTCCACCACGATGAAACGCGGACGGCGCTCGCCCAATTGCTCCCAGAAATGGGCGCAGACGGCCGCAGCCAAGCCCCCCACTCCGCCCTGCAGGAACACGTGCGTCGGCAGTTCTCCATCGCCCGCCTCGCGCAACTGGCGCAAGGCCTCGTCGGCCATCACGGCGTATCCCTGCATGACGTCCTTGGGCACTTCCATATAGCCGGGATACGAAGTGTCCGAGACCACATAGCGTCCGAGACGGGCCGCGTCTTGCGCTGCCTGCCGCACCGAATCGTCGTAGTTTCCGGCGGTGCGCACTACTTGCGCGCCGTACTGCTCGATCGCCCGCTTGCGGCCTTCGCTGACGGTCGCGTGGATGTAGATCACGCATTGGCAACCGAAACGTTGCGCGCCCCAGGCGACCGAACGGCCGTGGTTGCCGTCGGTCGCGCAGGTCACCGTCATCGCCTGCGTCAGCTCCCGGTAGCGGCCGGACAGCAAATCGTCCACCGACAGATCGTCGCGCCCCAGCCGGGCCGCCAACTCCCGCAGCAGCTGGCGGCTGACCGCGTACGCTCCGCCCAGGGCCTTGAAGCTGCCCAGCCCGAAACGGCCGCCTTCATCCTTGTAGCGGATGCCTGCCACGCCCACCGCGCGCGCCAGCCCCGACAGATCGCGCAGCGGCGTCGGCTGATAACCGGGCCAGCGGCGGATCTGAGCCTCGGCCAGCGCATAGGCCTGGCCCCCCAGCACGTCAAGCTGCCTCTTGCCGTAGGGCGCGGCGGGCTCAAATGCCGGATTGGGCGCGTACTGCAGCCGGACGTTCGGAATGGGATGGTTCAAGTCAGTCTCCTCTTGAAATCAGCGATGCAAGTCGCCGTAGTGTTCGTGCAGGCGTTCGATGTTCTGCAAGCGTTCGCGCGCGGCGGCCCCGAGTTTGCGGGCGAGGGCCGAGCACAGGTGATTGATGACGCTGGTGGCGGCGACGTAGGAATCGAACACGGCCGCGCCGCTGTTCACGCATCGCAGCACCAGGTCCGAGCGGGCGGGCAATTCGGTGGCGGTGGGATCGGTCAGCACCACGACCTTGGCGCCCACCCGGTTGGCATGTTCGACAATGGGCTTGAGCAACGTCACGCGGCGCCGGAAATCCATGACCAGCAGCACGTCGTCGGGCCCCAGGTCGGCCAGATCCTCGGCCAGGTTCAACCCCGCCCCCGGCACCAGCGCGACGCCGTCGCGCAGCTGCGTCAGCAAGGCCCAGGCGTACTGCGCCAGGACCCGGCCGTTGCGAAAGCCCGCAATGCAGATGCGGCGAGCGCTGGCAAACAGTTCCACCGCGCGCTCCACGTCGCGGCTGTCCAGGCGCTCGAAGGTCTGCGCCAGGTTCTGCAGGTCGGTGGCCAGGTGCTCGGCCAGCGCGTCCCCCGTGGCGTCCGGCGGGCGCACGCCAGCCATTTCGTATAGCGGAGAGCCGCGATCAGCCTCGTCGCGCGCCTGGGCCCGGACTTCGTTGAAATTCTCGTAGCCCAGACGCCGGAAAAACCGCCCCGCCGTCGCCTTGGACACGCCCGCTTTCTGAGCCAGCTCGGCCCCCGAGTAGGCCGCGATATTGCCCAGGCACTCCAGGGTCACGCTGGCAAGCCGCTGTTCGCTGTCCGTGAAACTGTCCTGCAGCGCGAGGATGCGCTCCTGCAACACCGAAGTCATGATGATCCTGCCTTTGAAACTATGGTTTCAGAAATATATTCTCATGAAACTTTAGTGTCAACGCAAAATTTTGGATCATCGCGCCCGGTGTCGGGAACGACGCTTGCCGCCATGCCGGCGCAGTCACAGCGCGCCCGCGCTGGTCTATCATGGCTTTTTTCAGACGTGTTGTTGTAAGGAGCGTTACATGATCCGAAAGCTGATCCCCTTTTTGCTGGTCGCCAGCCTGACCGCGTGCGCCAACACCGGCGCCCCGCGCTCGTCCAGCACGCCAGCGGCCTCCAGCTCATCCAGCTCCTCCTCTTCCGCTGACGCCGGAACCAGCTATGGCGGGTCCTCTTACGGCTCGTCGTCCATGGGCGGCGGCAAAACCTGCGACGCTGCGGCCCTGCAATCCCAGATCGGCCAGAAAGCCACCCCGTCCGTCATGGAAGACCTGCGCACCCGCAGCGGCAGCGCCACCGCCCGCATGCTGCGGCCCGGGCAATTGGTCACGATGGAATACAACGCCACCCGCCTGAACCTGATCGTTGACGACAAGGACGTCATGACCGCAATCCGCTGCGGCTGACCCCAGGCGCGTGCACCGCGTAGTATTAGAGGCTCGAGCCGCTAACGACAGCCCGAATTGCAGTTGCTGCTCAGCCTAGCGCATAAGTCGATTTACGCCCCACCGCAACGCGGTGACCGCCAGCGCGATGGGCAGCACGAGGCGCCATTGCCCCAGGAACAGCTCTCGGGTCGCTTCGCCCGGCGCCCAGGTGTTGCCGAACACCTGCGGCGAAGGCGGCGCCAGGTACAGGGTGATGAGCGCGGCCGCAAAGGTCGCCAGGGTCCGCCAAGGTAACGATTGACGCAGCCTGACCGAACGCTCGGCCAGCGCCAGCGCGACCGCGCCTGCCAGACCGGCCAGGATGGCCTCGACATAGAAATCGCGCGAGCCGTACAGGTAAGGCGCATCAGGGATCAGCCAGCCGACGGCGCCGGTCGACAGCACAGAAGTCAGGGTCGCGCCGAACAGGGCGGCGGCCGAGGACAGGATCAGCAGGTCCAGGACGCGCAAGAGGAGTTTGTACATACGGAGACGGCGGGAAGTGAAGCGCATTACTCAGCGAGAACGACATTGTCGCCCGGCCGCCGGGAGCGGACGGCCACCGCTAAGGGCGTCCATGCAATTACCTAAGCTGACCGCTCGCGCCGCCCTTGAGAAATTCAAGCAGCGCTTGATTGACCTCTTCTGGAGCCTCCTGCTGCAGCCAATGCCCTGCCCCGGGGATAACTTTGCTGGCACGCAGTTGCGGCACAATTTCTGGCATGGCTTCAATGATGCGATCCATCCCGGGAATCGCCAGCCCGGTGTCCCGTTCTCCCACCAGATACAAGGCGGGGACTTCCACCTTTTTGCCCTCCAGGGCCGCCTGCAAAGCCCAATTCCGGTCCAGGTTCCTGTAGTAGTTCAGCCCGCCACGAAAGCCGCTGGTTTTGAAACCCAGGACAAAGGCATCCAGATCGCCCTGGGTAAGCCATGGCGGCAACTCCTCGGGAACTGGAAGCGGGGCAAGCAGCCCTGCCCCTTTGGCTACCATGCCAAAGGGATTTGGCGTACTCGGCTCGTCGCGCGGTCCAGCCTGACCTGACGCCGCCCAATAAATCGCGCGCAGCGTTGCGCTGATGTCCTGTTCAAATTCTTTTTCGGCAACGCCGGGCTCGCAAAAATAGTGCGTGTAAAACACTGCGGAGTCCGTCTTTGGAAACAGCCTGCTCGGCATGATCGGCGCCCTGCGCATCATGGGAACGCCCAGGGCGACCACCGCGCGAAAAACATCGGGTCGCAGTTGCGCGGCCTGCCACGCGATGCTGGCGCCCCAGTCCCCGCCTACGATCACCGCCTCTTCTGCTTGCTCGCTCTCGACCAATGCGACCAGATCGCCGATCACATCCATCGTCGTGTAAGCCGCCACGTCCGACGGGCTTTCGCTTAGGCCATAACCCCGCAGGTCGGGCGCTACCGCTCGAAAGCCCGCCTGTGCCAGGGCCGGTAGCTGATGACGCCATACATGAGATGTTTCCGGAAAGCCGTGGCACAGCAGAACCAGTGGACCCTTGCCAACGGCAGTTACGTGGATCCGGACGCCATTGACGTTTACGTGCCGCGTTTCAAGCTCAGTCATGGTGCCATTCGATAGGAAAGCTTACGGAACGTCTATAATATCGTAACTCACACTGTTATGGAATCTGGATTTCATGAGCTGCGACACTCGCTTTGCTCGCTTGTTGCATGTCCTGGTTCACATGGATTTGCGCGGCGGCACGACCACCTCGGGGACGCTCGCCAAGATGCTGCACACCAATGAGGTCGTGGTGCGGCGGACCATGGCGGCACTGCGCACAGCCGGCATGGTCAGCTCCACGGGGGGTCGCAACGGCGGGTGGACACTCGCCAAATCGCTGGACACGATTACCGCGCAAGATGTCTACGAAGCGATTTCCCACGGCGCTGTATTCGCCATCGGGCCTGCCAAGGACAACCCCGCTTGCCCTGTCGAACGCGCCGCCAATCAATTGGTAGTCGACGCCATGCGAGTCGGCGAAAAGGCCCTGCTGCAATATCTTGGCACCCGCCTGCTTTCCGATTTTGCTGCGCACATTCGGGCAACGTAGCGCTCCCCAGGATTCGTTATGGCCGCCATGCGCCGCGCATTTGCGCAAATCGGCAGGCAACAGACGAGCAATTGGCGCGCTCGGCATCGCCTGACAATCCTTGACGATTGAGCTCTGGCGATACATTACGACACACTGTAATCTTTCCCATACATACTGTGTCGCTTAGACCGAAGCCAGGCTCCGGGCCGGACGGCACCCGGCGGCACAGCCCTCTGATTGCCAGACAGCCCGCGCCGCCCGAATCCGTTCCTTGCTTTTGCCCCTCTATGCCTGCAACCCTGCTTGAATGGTCTGTGCCCGCGGCGATCCTGCTGTGCGCCCTCGGACTCTGCGCAGCACGCGTTGTTGGATTCAATACGGTGCGGTGGGGCTGCGCCCTTGGCAGCTTGGGTATTGGCTACGCCATCATGCTGGTCCAGGCCAGCGGGCTTTCCCCTTACAAGCAAGTCATCGAGGATGCTTTTATTCTGGGCGGCGTCATTTTGGCCTGTCGCGCCCTCCTCGGTCGTCGCCACAAGCAGACTTCTTCCTACATTGACGTCGCGGTGCTCTTGGCATCGACGGCAATGGTAATTGTCTCCGTCGTCCTGTTTGCCAGCGCAAAACTGGAGACGTTCTTCGTCCAGGCCTTTTGTGCACTCGTGCTCTGGCGGGCCACGATCTCCTTTGCCAGGCATGTCGCAACCACGTCGGACAGAGTGCTCATCGCCGCGTTTCTCTTCATCGCGCTGGTGCTCACGGGTCAGTGCGTCCTGTACATTGCCGCCCCGGCACCTCTGGCCTTGGGTGAATGGAGATCTTCCGTCTGGGGAACGCTGATCCAATACACCGGACTGCTGGGCAGCATTGCCCTGACCTTCGCGGTGTTCATCGCGACGAGCTATGACGCCATAGAGAAGTACCGTAACCAGGCCCAAACCGACGCCTTGACGGGCTTGCTCAACCGGCAGGGCCTCGAGAGCCTTTTCACCTCCGTTTCGAGGCCGCTCCTTGCGAATACGGCAACGCCGACCGCGTTGATCATGGCCGATATCGACAACTTCAAACGCATCAACGATACCTTCGGCCACCCGTTCGGCGACATGGTTCTGGCTCGATTCAGCGGGTTGCTCCGGCCAAACACAGACACCCAGACCTTTGCTGCTCGGCTGGGCGGGGAAGAGTTTCTGTTGCTGCTACCCGAAACGGACCTCGAACGCGCGGCAGCGGTCGCCGAGGAGATTCGCGCGAATTTCGTGGCGCAACGATGGGCTCCGCACGCTTCCAGTTCCCGCTTCACGGCCAGCATGGGCGTGATCGTGATACATGCGGGAGAACCATTGTCCGATGCGTTGAAACGAGCGGACGACTTGCTCTATCTTGCCAAGCGCAAGGGGCGAAATTGCGTTGTCGCGGGCGAGGCGCCCAACGACGCCGTGCACGGCCTTTCCACGTGCGGCGACGAAGCCAGCTGCGAGCAGGTTCACGCATAAGCAGGTGGTCCGGCGTCCTCCACCGAGGGTTATCACCTATGAAAAAAGCAGACCGCGTGCCGTATCGATGAGGCGTAGTTCTTATCCACTTGGGAAGGGATTGTCGTGGTCAACGAAAATTGCAATCGCGCGGGGTGGTCAAAATGGATAATCCTGGCGGCATACGCGGCCAATTCTGCCAACCCCGTCAGCGCGCAATCGGTCTCCAGCACCGGTCAAGTGCAACCAGGCCCGGTCCAGACACCGAATTGGACTGTCGGAAGCGATCTGATTGTTGGCGATGACCTTGCCGGGACATTGACCATCAGCGATGGCGGATCCGTGCTCAATGATTGGGCTTTCATTGGCAACTTCAATGGCGGCGTGGGTTCCCTCACGGTGTCAGGCCGCGACGGCGTTGGCGCTCCCTCCACTTGGACCAGCCTCGGCCCGGTGTATATCGGCGCCGAGTCGGGCAGCAATGGCGAAGTTCGCATTCTGGCCGGGGGATGGGCAGACAGCGCTTTGGCCAGCATCGGCGTCAATAACGGCAGCATCGGAAGCGTTGTTGTATCCGGGCCTGGGTCAAGTTGGAACCTCGCTACGAGCAATGGGTTCATGATTGGCGAGGGCGGTAACGGCACGCTGCAAATCGATAATGGCGGCGCGGTGCATAGCGGCCAGGCACTGATCGGGCGCGGCCCCGGCAGCCAGGGCAGCGTGACGGTATTGGGGCCGACATCCGTCTGGGACCCGTTCAACAATATCTACGTCGGTTTCGAGGGCCTTGGCGAGCTGCGCGTCCTGGAAGGCGCCACCGTGCGCACCGTCGGATCGTCGGCGCCAGGCGCCGCCGCATCGATCTACATCGGCAACCAGGCGGGCGGCGTCGGCACGGTGAGCGTATCCAGCACGACCTCCAATATCTCGACACTTAGGGCAAGCGATCGTATCGAAATTGGCTCGGCAGGCACGGGAACCTTGAACATCGCCAAGGGCGGGCTGGCGGTCGCCGACAGCGACACGTGGGTAACCGTAAGCAGCACCGCCACAGGCACGCTGAACCTTGTTGGCGATGCCAGCGGCCGCGGCGTGCTGGAGACCGGCTCGGTCATCAAGGGCGCCGGCAACGCCACCTTTACCCTGGACGGCGGCGTCCTGCGCGCTCGGCGCGACAAGGCCAATTTCCTGAATGGCTTCCTGACGCAGGCGATCGGAAGCGAGGGAGCCTCGTTCGACACCAACGGCTACGAAGTGGGGGTGATGACCGCGTTCTCGGGAACCTCCAGCTTCAACAAGCTGGGCGCCGGCAGGCTGACCTTGTCGGGCGACAGTTCCGCCTTCACGGGAACCACCGATATCCACGCCGGCACATTGCAGATCGATGGCGTTCTCGGCGGGCCGGTAAACGTCCTGGCGGGAGCATGGATGACCGGCACGGGACGGGTCGGTGCGACGGTCAACCGGGGCACCGTCGCCCCGGGGCCGCGCAGCGGCTTCGGTACCATCACCGTCGCAGGCAACTATACGGCCCAGGGCGGGAACCTGGAGATCCGCACCCAGCTTGGCGGGGACAACTCTCCAACAGATAAGTTGGTCGTCACGGGCGACACCGCAGGCGCGACGCCCGTCAACGTGAAGAACATGGGAGGCGCTGGCGCGTTGACCCAACGAGGCATACAGATCGTGCAGGTCAACGGGATCTCGGCGGGACAGTTCAACCTGGCGAACGGCGACTATGTCATCGAGGGGCGCCCGGCCCTGGTGGCTGGCGCCTACGGGTATGTCCTGCAACAGGACTCGGCCGACGGCGGCTGGTATCTGCGATCATCCCTGACCGACCCTGGCACACCGCCAACCAATCCGGGTACTCCGCCGACGGATCCCGGCACACCACCGACCAATCCGGGCACACCGCCTACCGATCCAGGTACCCCCCCGACGGATCCCGGCACACCGCCGGCCGGCGGCGTTTCACCCGGCGCCCCACCGCCCTTGCTGTATCAGCCTGGTGTGCCGGTCTATGAAGCCTACGCCAACACCCTGCTTAACCTGAGCCGACTGCCCACCCTGCGCCAACGGGTCGGCAACCGCCTCTATGAGTCCGCGTATGTGGGCCGCAACGGCGTATGGAGCCGGATGGAGGGCACGACGAGCCGGCTCGAGCCTTCCACGTCCACCACGGGCGCGCGCCAGGATATCGACAGCTGGAAGGCGCAATTTGGTGTTGACCGTATCCTGGCGGGTCAGGAAGAAGGATCCCGTCTGGTGGGAGGCATAGCCGTTTACTACGGCAAGGCCGACACACATGTGTTTTCGGTGTATGGCAACGGCACGATCGACACCACGGCCTATGGCCTGACACCGACCCTGACCTGGTATGGCAAGAATGGCGTCTATATCGACACACAGGCCCAAGCAACCTGGTTCGACAGCGACCTGAAGTCCCGGCTGGCCGGCAAGTTAAAGGGCGGCAGCCAAGCCAACAGCTATGGGCTGGGTATCGAAGCGGGCAAGGCGTTCGGGTTGAACGAGCGGCTGGCCCTGATCCCTCAGGCGCAGCTGAGCTACGTATCAACCCGCTTCGACAGTTTCAATGACAGATTCGGCGCGCACATTGAAAGTGACAAAGGCAACAGCCTGCTTGCCCGCATCGGTATCGCGCTGGACTACAAAAGCAATTGGCAAACTGCAGGCGTGAATCGGGAATCAAGCGTCTATGGCGTCGTCAACGTGAAACATGAATTCCTGGACGGAACCCGTGTGCGCGTGGCCGACGTACCCGCAGCCAGCCGCATGGCGCGGACCTGGGGCAGCGTGGGCGCGGGGGCAAATTACGGTTGGGGCGACCGCTATGCGATTTACGGCCAGATCGACGCCGACGCGGATTTCTCCGGCAGCTATATCGTCACCGCGACCGCAGGTTTCAGAATGATGTTTTAGATCCGCGTGGGTGCGTTCAAAAGTGGTCAGTGCAATCAAAAGAGGCAGCCACTCTCCAGCTTTGAACTGTTCAATTTGCGGGGGAGGGTCATTCTGTAGATCACGCTTTTCTTCCTTATTGCGCAAGAAGTGCCTCCACTGCATGTCGGTCAGTTACTCCAAAAAACACCTCTAATTCGTGTGCATCATGCCCCGTCCAATTCTGAACCGCGTCACGCAATACCTCCAGATAAGCTATCAAGTCGTCTTCTGGCAAATTCGGAAGAACGCTATGCACAAGAGTAACCTTATGACACGGAATCCACCCGAGATCCATCAAGCAATCGTACAGAGCATCCCAATTGAATCCAAAATACCCTGGAAACCAGAGCTGGTAATACAGCGCCCTTAACAGTTCTCCCGAGAGAGAAATTTCCGGGTCAATACGCACGTAGAAAACTTCCGCAGCGTCGCATGAGGGCATGCCATCAAGAAACTTGAATGGTGACATTCTCACCCCTAAACTATTGATTAATCTGAATAAATGTTCTGTAATGGTCCGCCGTGCAATACATCTCACCACCCTTCCCAACAACTATTCGTTGCGGCCCTGGCAGCCCATCACTTGTTCTCGCAGCACCGTCTCCTACCCATATTTTCCCCAACTGATTGGCCTCCAAAGATGAGCCTTGACCTATAGAAAAATTCGGATTCTTCGTTCCATTTCCATTCATAGCCGCAGCCAATCTTGAATCCTGGGCCGCAATATTCCTTAGGCTCTCTTGTCTTAGTTGATCCCTCAACTTTGGGTCATCTGTGCTTCGGCGTGCTCAAAACGCGTTCACCTTATCGCCCGGATTACGCCTAATCTATTGACGGGCAAGACGGCGTCTTACTTTTATCTCATTCAGCACCTCGTTCCTCGTCAGCTTCATCTTCCATATTCATCAGCATACATTTCCCTCGCATTTTAGCTACAAGACTGATGGGTTTAGAGGTTCTCGCTCCATCAATAGAAATCTCAACCATCAGACTTTGATCTGAAAAACTCTGAAGCTCTTCTATTAATTGCGCAATTGTCTTTCCACGCCACACCCAGTCCGAATTTTGATTAACTCTTGACATGATCAATCTCCCACGCGCTTCATTTCTTTATCAAAAGTTCCCGAGCGAGTACTTTTTGCCGCCAAGTTTTTTACAGAGTCCGCTCCCTTCCATGCACCACCGTTGTGTCCATCTAGATCCCTAGTTATATAAAAATCTCCTTTTTTATATACTGCCTGCCCCCCATGAACAGTCTCATTTATCTTAATGTAACCCATCGCCTCAGCAGCAGTTCTAGCCTCCACATTAGTTCTAAATACGGGAGTTTTTCCCGGCCTGATCGAGCCCACAGCGGCAGCCCCAATAGCTGCCAACTGCGCCGCCCGCTCTTCGGAAATATCGTACTTTTCTCGAAGTTGCGCCGCAAATTCGGTACTTAGCGCAACACCTACTGCATCCTGATGTTGAAAGTAATAGAAAAATAAATCCGCCTTAAGGGCTGTCGGCAGAAACTCTCCGCTAACAGCATCAAGCTCTTGGCGATATGCTGAAACATTTTCTATATAGTCGCCGTATTTTTGCCGACACGCTTCCGGACTTTGTGAGCAGACAAGAATAATAGCCTCTTGATTTGCCATGCTCAGGTCTCGGAATTTCTTTTGCACCTCCGCGCAGTTCCCAATGACATCACATGCAGTAGCTTCTGCATGAAATTGCTTTAGCTCCGCAAGAGTCAATGCGTTGTTGCTCAGCTCCGTTACCGCTGCAGTGGTGCTCGTGGCAGGGTCAAAAGACAAGCCAGTAGCAATTCCAGCCATGACGCTGGTTATCAGGTTTGATCGATTTTCCTTGTCCTCGGCGGATATGGCCTGGCCCGCGCCCTGTTCCAGCAATGCTGCCAGCACCGAACTTGCCCCTGCGCCGATAGCTCCAGATGCGCAGCTCGCATTCGCCGCTGCGGCCCCCGCGCAGCCAACCACCCCGTGCAAAGCCGCTCGCGCCAAATCTGCTTTGGTTCCCTCTCCCAAACCATCTGCAAGCTCCTTGACCTTCGAAGCACTGAGCGCCTGCAGAAAATTGACAGTCGCAGCCTGCACGAAAACGCCCACGCTACCTGTCACATTTCCAGCTGCAGCTGCGGTAAACGCGCTGAGAACTCTCCTGTACGCGCCGGCCTGCCCCCATTCCTTCTCAAGCTTCTCTGCCCGAGCCGCGGCCAAAGTGCGCTCTTCCGATGACAGACTACTATCCGTCGAACGACGCTTCAGGGCGTCTATCTCCTTCGCCCGATTTTCTAAGAACTGCCCCGCCTGCCGTTGCGCCTCCGACGCAATCTCAAAGCCCGCCTCGATCTTCTCCTTATCAAAGATCGGCTTCAGCGCATTCAAGGTGTCCGAGGTATCCCGGTTCAACGCCGCGATCGTTCCCGCCGCCGTCATCCCCGTCAGATCCTGCTGCGCCGCCTCGTCGCGGATTACGACCGTGCCGCCGCTGATGGCGCTTTGTGTGGTCGAGCTGCTGCTGCCCTTGGCGCCCACGACGATGGGTGTGCCCATGCCAAAGCCGCCGCTGCCAGTGGCGACGGACGAGCCATGCTCCTTGCTGGCGCCGCCCGCCACCTGGCCGCCTTTGGTCGTGCCCAGGCCTGCGTCTGCGCCCTTGCCGCCTCCGAAGCCGAAGCCCCCGCCGATGGACACCTGGCCGCCGCTGTATTTGGCGCGGTTCTTGATGTCCTCGGTGATCAGCGTGCCGGTGTCGAGCGTGTTCAGCCCTTGCGCCACGGCCCGGTCGCTGCTGGCGATGACGCTGCCGGCGAGCTTGGTCTCGTTCTTGACGTCGATCTGGAAGCCGCCGTCGCCTGCCCGCAAGCCCGTCTGTTCCATGACGGACTTGAAGTCGCTGTTCATCTTGCCGGCGCTGGCGTTGGCCGAGAAGCTGCTGGCGCCCTGGCAGTACGGCGGGATGCATAGACTCAGCCCGAAGCCTGCGCTCTGGTTCTTGGAGTCGTACTTGCTGCTGTCCTGCAAACTCTCCAGCAGCAGGTTGCCGCCGACGGATGCGATGATGCGTTCCGCCTCTCCCGTCGCGCCTTTGAGGGTGGTGTCCCCGCCGGATTGGATGGCCAGCACGTTGCCCGCGGTGATGAGGCTGTTGGTCCAGCTTTCGTCCTTGCCGTTGGCCTTGCCCCGGCCAAGCGACGCGCCCAGCTCCAGCGTGAAGCCATTCTGCTTGCCGCCCGTGGAGTAGCCGATGCCGATGCTGGCGCTGCTGCTCTTGCTGTCGGTCTGCTGCTCGAAGGCGTTGCGCGCGGCCTGCAGGATGACATCGCCTTCGGCCTTGAGCGTTACGGTGTTGCCGGCCGACAACTTGGAACCGGTGACGGTGATGTCGGAGTCCTTGCCCGCGCCTTGGGCAACAATGGTCAGGTCCCTGCCCGCGGTGATCGTCGAACCATGGGCGCTGGACGAACTGCGATCCGTGGTGCTGGAACTCTTGCTGGTACCCAGGCTGAGCTTGATGCTGACGCCGCCCACTTGATCGATCTTGTTGCTCGATCCGGCCTTGGCGAGTTCGGCGGCCTCGGCCGCCTTGGCGGAGGCGCGCACGGCGTCGTAGGCGTTGACGGCAGCGACGCCGGCGGTTGCCCCGGCCAGGCCCTTCATGACGGTGTTGTCCGTCTTGCCCGCGGCTTCTGCCATGCGTATGCCGGTCTGCACGGCACTCACGATGGGGTTGCTGGCGGTAAGCGTCAGCCCCGTCTGCTTGATCTCATGGAACTCCTTCTCTTGCGCGGTATCGAGCGCCGCGCCGATGGTCACCTCCTGGCCGATCAGCGTGATGTCGCCCTGGCGCGCGAGGACATTGCTACCGGTAATGTCCAGCGCTTTGCCGGCCTTGATGAGCGCATCGCCTTCGACGCTGCCGACCGTGCTGGCGGTGTTGATGACTTGCTCGCCATCGATCCAGTCGGTTTGCTTGCGGGTGCCATAACTGAAGCCGCCCATTGCGCCGAAGCCGGACTTCTTGACCATCTTGTAGTCGTAGCGGTCCTCGGCGTTCTGGCCGGGCAGGAGGTTCACGTCGCGTTCGGCGGACAGGACCAGGTCCTTCTGCGCGCCGACATTCGACCCCGCCACGTTCAGATCGCGCCCGGCCATCAACACGGCCGTATCGCCCGTAAAGGTCGAGGCCTTGGCCTGTTCCCAGTCGCTGGAGGTGATGGTGTGCGTGGTCTTGGACGAGAGGAAGCGCTTGGTCTTGTAGCGGACCTCGTCGTAGGCCGAGCCGGTTTCCGCACCGGCGGCCAGGTGGAGGTCGCGTCCGGCGCCCACGGCGAGGGCCTTCCCGGCGGTGACCTCGGCTGTGCGCGCGTTGATGTCCTGGCCCGCGACCAGCGCAAGGTTACCGCCCGCGGTGACGGTCGAGCCAATCTCGGCGCTGGTGCTGAGGCGGTGACGATTCCTGGCGTTCAGGACCAGGGATTCACCATGGCTTTCAGTCAGGGTTTCCAACGCGATGTCGCGGCCGGCCTGCAGACGCGCGTCGTCCTTGACCGAGACTTGCGCCGCGGTCAGCGTGATGTCACGTCCGGCTTGTAGGAGGAGACTGCCGGCATCCACGCGGGACATGCCGCTCACGTGCGTGCCCCATGTGCTGCCGAAGTTCTCGGCAGCCGAGGTGGACGTCAGTGCGATATCGCGCCCCGCCTTCAGGGCGACGTTGTCGCCCTTGATCAGCGATACCAGGTTGGTCAGGTCCTCGCGCGCGGCGAGGTCGACCGTAGCGCCCTGGATCAGGCCGCCGCGCTGGTTAACGATGTTGCCCGCGGTCATGACGGTGGCTGCGCGCGCGCCGATGGTGCCGATGGTGCCGCTGTTGACGATGTCGCCTTCGGCCTCCAGCTTGACGTTGCGTCCGGCCATGAGGGTGCCGTCGCCCTGCAGGTCGCCTTCGCGCACCAGCAGGTAGACCTGCGGGACCAGCACGGACTCTGTCGTGCCGTCGGGCAGCGTGACGGTCTGTTCGACCAGCCAGACCAGATCGGTGGTGAGCCGGCGCTGTTGCGCCTCGGTCAGCGCGACGCCGAGCTGGATGTCGTTGCTGCGGGCGAACTGGGCGCCGGCGGCAAGCAGGGCCTTGTACTGGCTGTCGTTGTCGCTGTACGTGTCGAGGAAGCGCTGGCCGGTGGTGGCCAGGATCTGGTCGGACACGAGCTTCTGCTCGTAGAAGCCGTCGCCCAG
>NZ_NJIF01000002.1 GCF_002209555.1 Achromobacter insolitus | reverse complement strand
GCGCCGGCGAACGTCCCGTCAGTCGCCTGCTCGAACACCAGCATGCCGCCGTTATCGACGTTGCCGCGGACGGACCCCGCGTTGCCGATCAGCGTGCCCGACTGGATCCTGGTATTGCCGTAGGCATTGCTTGCATTGCTCAGGCGCAGCGTGCCCATGCCGACCTTGACGAGGTCGCCGCTGCCGGACACGCCGCCCGCCAGGCCCAGCGTCGTCCCCGCCGCCACATCCACGCGGCCCGCCTGCGCCAGCGTAATCGCGCGTGACGTCGTAAAGGAGTCCGTGGTGGCCAGCGCACCACCGCCAAACACCAGCGCGCCCGTCACATGGCCCAGGCTCTCGTCGCGCGCGATCTGCAACGTGCCGCCATCGATGCGGGTGCCGCCGCCATAGGCATTGATGCCGTCCAGCACCAGCGTGCCGGCCCCGGCCTTGACGAGCGAGCCGCCTCCCGACACCAGGCCGGACAAGCCCAGCGTCGTGCCAGCAGCCACGTCGACGCGGCCCGCTTGCGCCAGCATCACGGCACGCGAGATGTCGAACGTGCCGGTGGTGGCCAGCGTGCCACCGTTGAACGTCAGGCCGCCTGCGGCGGCGCCCAGGTTCGCGTCACGGCCGATACGCAGGATGCCGTCGGCAATCGTCGTGCCGCCGACGTAGCTGTTGCTGCCGTTCAAGACCATCGCGCCGCCGCCGCTCTTGACGAGCCCGCCTGCTCCCGACACCGCGCCGTTCACGCCCAGCGTGGTCGACGCTGCGACGTCGAAGCGAGCCGTTTGCGCAAGCGTTACGGCGCGCGAGGACGTAAAGGATCCCGTCGTGGCCAGCGCACCGCCATGGAATGCCAGGCCGCCTATGACATCGCCCAGGTTCGCATCGCGATCGATCTGCAGGGTGCCTGCCTCGATCGTCGTGCCGCCGTCATGGCTGTTGCTGCCGCTCAAGACGAGAGTGCCCCCGCCCTGTTTCACGAGACCGGCTCCGTCCGAAACCGTAGAGGTAAGGCCCAGCGTCGTGCCTGCCGCCACGTCGAGGCGGCCGGTTTGCGCCAGCACGACCGCTCGCGCGATATCGAATGTGCCTGTGGTCGCCAGCGTGCCACCGCTGAATACCAGTGCGCCGGCCGCTGCGCCCAGGCTGGCATCGCTGCCTACACGCAGGTTGCCGTCAGCGAGGATTGTGCCTCCGCTGTAGTCATTGCCGCCGCTCATGACCAGTGTGCCGGCGCCGCCCTTGATGAGCGCGCCGTTACCCGACACCGTACCGCCCAATCCCAACGTCGTGCCTGCGCGAACGTCGAACATTCCCGCCTGTGTCAGCAGGACGGCACGCGAACTGTCGAAGCTGCCGGTGGTCGCCAGCATCCCGGCGTTCAAGGTCAGGCTGCCGGCCGTCGCGCCGAGATTGGCGTCGCGCTCGACCTGCAGCATGCCACCTTCGATCCTCGTGCCGCCGGCGTAGGTATTGACGCCGGTCAGGCTCAATCTTCCGGCGCCCGATGCGGTCAGCGAGCCAGAGCCTGAAACGTCGCCCCTGAAAATGCCATCGACCGTCTGTTGGAAAACCAGCGCGCCGTCATTGATGACATTGCCAGAAATCGAAGCGGCATCGCCGATCAGCGAGCCACGCTGGACCCAGGTATTGCGGTAGGCATTGGCTGCGTTGTCCAGGCGCAGGACGCCCGCGCCTGCCTTGACCAGGTCGGCGCTGCCCGACACCTGGCCAGTCAGGGTCAGGACATTGCCGGCGGCCACGTCGACATTGCCCGCCTGCGCGAGCGTAATGGCGCGCGAGGAGGAAAAGGACCCGGTCGTGGCCAACGTGCCCCCGCCGAACGTCAAGCTGCCGCCCGCGACGCCCAGATTATCGTCGCGGCTCACCTGCAGCGTGCCGTCCAGGATTGCCGTGCCGCCACCATAACTATTGGAGCCGCCCAGGACCAAGGCCCCAGCCCCGCGCTTGACGAGCCTGCCGCCGCCTAAAACCGCGCCGCTCACCCCCAGCGTAGTGCCGGTAGAGACGTCAAAGCCCGCATCCGGTGAGATCCCGAGGGCGATGGAGCGCGAAATCCCAAAGGATGTCGTCGTCGCCAGCGTGCCGCCGTTGATGATAAGAAGACTGTTCGCCGCGCCGAGGCTGGAGTCATGCGCAATCCGCAGCGTGCCGCCGTCCAGCATCGTGCCGCCGGCGTGGGTGTTTCCGCTGCGCAAGCTCAGCGTGCCGCTGCCCTTTTTGACGAGCATGCCATTGCCCGAAACCTCGCCGGACAAGCCCAGCGTCGTGCCGGCAGCCACGTCGACGCGGCCCGCTTGCGCCAGCGTCACGGCACGCGAGATGTCGAACGTGCCGGTGGTGGCCAGCGTGCCGCCGTTGAACGTCAGGCCGGCTGCGGCGGCGCCCAGGTTCGCGTCGCGGTCCACCCGCAGCGTGCCGCCATCGATTCGCGTACCGCCGGAGTAGCTGTTGGCGCCGCTCAACACCAAGGTTCCTGCGCCGGCTTTGGTAAGGGTCCGCCCGTCCCAGCCCGTCGCGCCATTGGCCGCCTGGTCAGCGAGCGCCGCGCGCACCTCGAACTCGTCTGTCGCGTCGGTCAGGGTGAACGTGCCGTGCGCCAGATTGTTGCCGGTCAGCCAGCTCAGGCCATAAGAGGCGAGGTATCGCAGGTTATCCGCGGACTTGCGGGTATTGACGCCTAGATAATCCACGGTGCCTGCGTAGCCTCCCACGCTCACCGATCCGAAGTCTCCAGTGATGCCCGAGCCGGTCTCGATCAGGACTACGTCTGACAGGCTCGCGCCATGGATGCCTCGGATGGCAAGCGAGACGCCGTCACCCAAGGTCACGCTGCCGGCCGTGATGGCAGGTCCACCCGCGCCCGCCGCGATGTCCAGGGCCGTGTGATCGGCCATGCCGATATCGCCCGCCACCGCCAGCGTCGCCGGACCTTGCACCGACAGAACACTACCCGTCCCCGCCACGCTCAGGTTGCCGCCGAGGCGGCTGGCCGCGCCCCCGAGCCCGTTGCCGAACTGCAATGCGCCGCCAGCCACTTGAGCCGAGCCGCCGAGCGCGCCGATCACCACCAGCTTACCGTTCCACACCTTGGTATGGCCCGTGTACGAGGCATGGTTGCCGGTCAGCTCCAGTGTGCCCGTACCGGTCTTCTCCAGCACTCCGTCTCCGAAGAGTGAGCCGCCAAAGGTTCCGTCGGCCAACTGCTGGAACACTAACGTACCGTGGTTCTCGACATTGCCCCGGACGGAAGTCGCGCTGCCGATCAGCATGCCCGACTGGATCCGGGTATTGCTGTAAGTGTTGCCCCCGTTGGTCAGGTGCAGCGTGCCCGCGCCTGTCTTGATCAAGTCGCCGCCGCCCGACACTCCTCCCGCCAGCAACAGCGTGCGGCCGGTCGCCACGTCGACGCGGCCGGACTGCGCCAACGTGATGGCGCGCGAGGTTATGAATGAGTTCGAGACCGCCAGCCCGCCGCCGTCGAACACCACGGCGCCCGTGGCGTTGCCCAGGTTTTCATTACGATCGACTTGCAGCATGCCACCGGTGATCAAGGTGCCGCCGCTATAGGTGTTGGCGCCGCTCAGAACCAGCGTGCCGTTACCCGCCTTGGTCAGCGTCCTGCCGTTCCAGCCCGTTGCGATATTGGCTGCCTGGTCCGTAAGCGCCACGCCAAGTTGGAACCGGTCCGGCGCATTGGCAAGCGTGAACGTGCCGTGGGCCAGGTTGTTACTGGCTGTCCAGCTTGGCGCGTAGGCCGCTCGGTACTGCAAGTCGTCGGCCGACTTGCGCGTATTGACCGTGAGATAGTCCACGGGGCCCGTGAATCCGCCCACGCTCACCGCAGCGAAATCGCCGGTGATGCCACTGGTGGAATCAATGAGCACGGCATCGAGTTGGCTCTCGTCGGCAATGCCGCTCAGCTTGAATGTCACGCCGTCGCCCAGCGTCACGGTGTTGGCGCGCAGGGACGGGCCGCCGGTACCGGCTTTCACGTCCAGAATGGTGCCGTCGGCCAAGTCGATATTTCCCGCCACTGCCAGCGTCGCAGGGCCTTGCACCGACAACGTACTGCTGGCGCCGGCAACCCGCAGGTCGCCGGTCAGGTTGCTGGCCACGCCCACCGCGCCGTCGCCGTATTGCAATGTGCCGCCCGTCACTTCCGCCGAACCGCCCAGCGAGCCCAGCACCACCAGTTTGCCGCCGGATACGGTCGTCCTGCCCTTGAAGCCGCTGCTGGCGCCGGACAGCAAGGTGGTGCCGGCGACCTGGTTGACGCGATGCGAGGAGCCGCTGTTGGTCCCGCTGTCCAGTGCGGCGGAAAAGCGGTAGCCGGCGTCGGTGTGGTTGAAGTTCAAGGTGGCGTCGCCCGCGCCGAACTGGATAGCGGAAGCATTGATCACGCCGGCGCCGGCCGCAGCCAGGCCGGCATGCCCACCGATGTTGATCGTGCCGGAGGGGCGGTAGAACAGGAAAGTGCTGGGCGCCAATACGATGGCCCCGGTTCCGCTCGCGCCGACGTTGACCTCTCCCTCGTCCGCGACCGTCAGGCTGCCGGAGTTCACGCCGAGCCCATACCCCAAGGTCATCGAACCCAGGTTGTTCCAGACGGCCCCGCCTCCCCTGACCTCCACGTTACCGACGCTGCCATCCATGCTGCCGACGTAGCTGTCGGTGTTTGAAACGACGCCGCCATTCTGGATGCTGAGCAGTCCGCGCCCGCCCATGTCGCCCACCCGCAGGAAGCCGCTATTGGTCCAGGCCGATCCCGGCCCGCGCACCGTGACGGATCCGTCGCCACCGGCGTTGCGGCCCACGTAACCATCGACGCTGGTCAACTGCCCCTGGTTCTGGACGGACACCGTGCCGCCGCCGCCGTCCGCGCCAACCAGCAGCGCCAAGGTGTTATTCCAGGTGGACGCGGAGACGGTCACTTGCGCCGAGCCGTTCTGCGCGGCATTGACCGAGCCGAAGCGGTTGGAAACCAGGCCGCCGTTCTGGATGGTCAGCCATCCCTGGCCCGTGCCGCCGACGAAGAGGTTGTCCGAAACGGTCCATTCGGCGTCGGCGCCGGCAACAAGCACCCCTGCCGTATTGCCCGCCGCCGCGCCGCCGTCGATTTTTGCCTCGGCAGAACCCAGCTTGTCGAGGATGCGCAACTGCCCGCCACGGGCTGTCACGACGCCCTGGAAACCGGCGCTATCGCCCGTCAGGAAGGTCGTGCCGGCGTAGTGATTGATGGCGCCCGCGCCCGGTCCGCTGCTGGCAAGGCGCGTGCTGAAGGTGGTCGAGGAACTGGTGTTGAAATTGAGCGTGCCCATGCCCGCCCCGAAACGGATTTCGTCCGCGGACAGCGTGCCCGCGAGGGCGGGTGCGGCTCCAGGCGCCGCGCCGATGTTGATCGTGCCGGTCCCGCCCGCGACCGGGGCCAGCGAGACGATCCCGCCGCCGACGACGACCAGCGATCCGCCATCGACGAGATTCAGCGTTCCGGTGCCGCCGGCGCCGATGGACAGGTCCCTGTACACCGACCAGGAAGACGTCGAGCCCGTCACAGTGGCCGTGCCGATTCCGCCCGGCCCGGTGCCGATCCCGCCCGCTGCGCTGTAAAGGCGGCCTCCGTTGAGTACGGTGATTTCGCCGGAGCGGGTGTTGCCGACCATAAGGTCCACGGCGGCGTTCCACCCCGCCGCATTATCAGGCAGGACATCGCCCGAAGCGATGATCGTCACCTGCGCCCAGGCTGGCGACGAACCGCAGGCGGCGGCCAGCGCAACCATCGCCCCCAGCGCCCGACTGCGGCCCCGGCTCTTGCCATGCCCGCGGGCATGTTCGCCCACGACCTGCCACAGCCCTGCGCTGCGGTTGAAGACAATGCGATAGATGCGGTTCATTGCGGCCTTCTGGACGGTAACAAGCGCCGGCGGAACGGTCGCCGCCGGTTATGACGGGCGGCAGGCACGAGAGGGACGGCGCGAAACTTACAATTAGAAAAGCGATTCGTAACATTGCATATCACTGAAACTAGGTAATTCGAGCGCCCGCGCTGGAGCAATTTCCAGCCTGGCTGGAGCCTGGGGCGGGCGGATTGTTGATGCACCGCAAAGCCGTCTATGCTCTGTGTGAACTAAATATGACCGGTCATCAAATCCCCGCCCCGTTTGATTAAGATCTCGGCTTTTGCCGTTGGACACTTGCCGCCATGTCGGAACAGGAATTGAAACTGCACGTGCCCGCGGCTTCCCGCCAGGCCGTCCTGCGAGAGATCAAGCAACGCGAAGCCACGCGCATCCGCCTGCACGCCATGTATTTCGATACGCCCGAACGCGAACTCGCGCGGGCGCGCATCGCCATCCGCCTGCGCCAGGAAGGCCGCGACTGGGTGCAGACGCTGAAGATGCCAGGCATCAACGCCATCACGCGCATCGAACTCAATCATCCGCGGCCGGGTCCGGTGCTGGATCTGTCGGTGTATGCGGGCACCGAGGTCGAGGCCGCGCTGGCCGCCATCAAGGGCGAATTGGGCCTGCGGTATGAAACCGACGTGCAGCGCCTGCTGCGCAAGGTCCGCACGCGTTACGGCACGGTGGAGCTGGCCTACGACACTGGCATCCTGCGCGCCGGCGCGCTGGAGCTACCCATCTCTGAACTGGAATTCGAACTGGTGTCTGGGCGGCCGGCGGCCATCTTCGCGGCGGCTCGCGGCTGGCAGCAGCGCCACAGCCTGGTGCTCGATCCGCGCAGCAAATCCGAACGCGGCGACGCGCTGGCCCAACTGGCGCAGCGCCTGGCCGATGCCGACGCCATCCCCGGCGATGATCTCGAAGCCCGCCGCGCGCAAGCCATCGCGCAGTTCTGGGCGCCGCGCGGCGCGGCGTCGGTCAAGCTGCGCGAAGACATGACCGCGCCCCAGGCCATGGCGCGCGTTGCCGCGGAATGCCTGGACCAGATCGCGCGCAACGCGGCGGTACTGGCCGAAGTCGATACCGAAGGCGTGTACCGCGCCGGCAACTCCGAACACGTGCATCAGCTGCGCGTGGGCGTACGCCGCCTGCGTTCGGCCTGGAAGCTGTTCGATGGCTGGATAGCGCCTATCCCCGATGGCCTGCTCCAAGGCGTGCGCACGCACTTCGCCGCTTTCGGCGCCAACCGCGACCAGGACGTGCTGAACGAAACAGTGGCGCCCGCGCTCATGCGCGCCGGCATGCCGGTCATTCCCATGGAAGCCCCACCGCCGGAGCAGGACGCGCGCAGCATCGCTGGTGGCAAGGCCTTCCAGGCCTGGATGCTGGACCTGCTGGAATGGAGCCTGGACGTGCCGCCGGCCCTGCCTGCCGCGGATGGCCAGGCCATCGCCAATGGCACGCCCAGCGACACCGCGCCCGAACCTGCCATCCGGTTGGAAGGCGGCGTGGCCGGCCCTAGCGTCAGGCCCACCATCATTCCCATGCTGGCGCCCGAACCCGATCCGCAGCGCCTGCACAAACAACTGGCGCGGCGCCTGCACCGCTGGCACAGCAAGGTCGCCGACCAAGGCACGCAGTTCGCAACGCTGGACATCCCTACGCGCCATGAATTGCGCAAACGTGGCAAGCGCCTGCGATACAGCCTGGCGTTCGCCGAATCGCTGCTGCCCGCGGGCAAGCTGCGCGGCTATCGCAAATTGTTGTCGCGAGTGCAGGACGTGCTGGGCGAAATCAACGATCTTGCAGTGGCCAAGGACTACTACGAGTCGTGTACCGCCACCCACCCGCAAGCCTGGTTCGCCTTGGGCTGGATCAGCGCCCGCCTGCAGGAACTGGCGGACGACGCGCAGCAGGCATTCGACGACCTGGCGGCAAGCAAACCTTTCTGGAAGTAAGGCAGGCTTGAATACAAAAGGGACGGCTGGCGCCGTCCCTTTGCTTTTGCTCCACCCGGCGCAAGCGCGCCGGACTCATGGACATCAATCCGCCAGCAAGGCCCCGGCGAATTCGTCAGCCACAAAGGGCTGCAGGTCTTCCAGGCTTTCGCCCACGCCGATCCAGTACACCGGAATCGGACGCACGCCCTGGCTGCCCGCGGCCACGGCAGCCAGCGTGCCCCCCTTGGCGGTGCCGTCCAGCTTGGTCACGACCAGGCCCGTCAGATTGATTGCGGCGTCAAAGGCGCGGATCTGCGCCAAGGCGTTCTGGCCGGTATTGCCGTCCACCACCAGCAGCACCTCGTGCGGCGCCGCGGCATCCGCCTTGCCGATGACGCGGCGGATCTTCTTGAGTTCTTCCATCAGGTGCAGTTGGGTGGGCAGGCGGCCGGCAGTGTCGACCATCACCACGCCCATGCCGCGCGCGCGGCCGGCATTGACGGCATCGAACGCTACGGCTGCGGGATCGCCGCCGTCCTGCGAGATCACCGTCACGTTGTTGCGGCTGCCCCATTCGATAAGCTGCTCGCGCGCCGCTGCGCGGAAAGTATCGCCCGCAGCCAACAGCACGCTGGCGCCCTGGCGCTGAAAGGTATGGGCCAGCTTGCCGATCGACGTGGTCTTGCCCGCGCCGTTGACGCCGGCGATCATGACGACCAGCGGCTGCGTGCGCTTCAAATCGAATGCGCGCTCCAGCGGACGCAGGTGGTCGGCCAGCAACTGGCGCAGCGCCGCCTTCACCTTGGCCGGGTCCTCGATGCGCTCTTTTTTCACGCGGGCGCGCAGCGCGGTCAAGAGCTTTTCGGTAGCCTCCAGGCCCGCATCGGCCATAATGAGCGCCGACTCGAGTTCCTCGAACAGGTTCTCGTCGACCTTCACGCCGACGAAAATACCGCCAATGCTCTGACCTGTGCGCGACAGCCCCTGTTTCAGGCGGGACAGCCACGATGCCTTCTTGGGCGCTTCCGCGGCGGCTTCGACAATGGGCGCGGGGGCAACCGCCGAAGGCGCTGCCGGCGCGGGATTCGGCGCCAAAGCCGGTGCCGGGGCAGTCGCCGGTGCAGGCACCGGCGCCACGGCGGCCGGCGCACTGGGCGCAGGAACTGCAATGGGAGCGGGCGGCGGTGGCGGCGCGAATGACGGCGCTGACGTTGCAGGCGCTGCGATTGCAGGCGCTGCCTGGGCTGAAGCGGGCGCGGCGGCAGGCGCCGCCGGCGGGGCGACAACCGGCGCGGCCGCGGGCGGGACCACGGCAGCAGGTTCTATGCTGGGTTCGCGGCGCGGTTCGGTGGCAACCGGCGCCGGCGGCGCGGGTATGGCCGGCGCGGCGGCGGGCTCGGCAGGCGCGGTTACGGCGTCTGCAGCCTCCGGCGGCGGCGCGGGCTGGGCCGGCGCGGCGGGCGGAGGGGATTTTTTCTTGAAGAAGCGGCTAAACATGGGTAACAAGTATATTCGTATCGTCGGGGGCCAATACAGACGCACCCCCATCGCCGTGCCCGACGTGGAGACGCTGCGCCCCACGCCCGACCGGGTGCGCGAAACGCTGTTCAACTGGCTCAATCACCTGTGGGGCGGCGACTTTGCCGACAAGCAGGTGCTGGATCTGTTCGCCGGCAGCGGCGCCCTGGGTTTCGAGGCGGCCTCGCGCGGCGTGGCGCATGTGCAGATGGTCGAGCGGGACAAGACCGCCGCGTCCGCGCTGCGGACACTGCGCGACAAGCTCAAAGCCGACATGATACGCATCCATGTGGGCGATGCCATGCAGGTCGCCGAACGGATGGATGCGTCGCGATTTGACCTCATCCTCCTGGATCCTCCCTTCGGCCAGGGGTGGCTACCGCGCCTGTGGCCAATTCTGCCGGGCATTCTGACCGAGCATGGGCTAGTCTACGTAGAGGCGGAAAGCCCCATTGAAGCCCCCGAAGGATTCACGATCTTGCGGCAGGACAAGGCAGGCGCGGTCCACTACCACCTGCTGGAATTTGCTGCATTGCGCAAATAGGTCAATAATCCGAGCTTCGGAGGATGGTGTACACCACTAATAACGGTACGGAGCTCGTATGATCACCGCTGTATATCCCGGCACTTTCGACCCGCTGACCAGAGGCCACGAGGATCTGGTCCGCCGTGCCGCCACGCTTTTCGACAAAGTCGTGGTCGGGATCGCCATTAGCCGCAACAAGAAGCCTTTCTTCAGCATCGACGAGCGCGTGGAAATTGCGCGCGAAGTGCTGGGGCACTATCCCAACGTGGAAGTGCAGAGTTTCGGCGGCCTGCTCAAGGACTTTGTGCGCGACCAGGGCGGCCGCGTGATCGTGCGCGGCCTGCGTGCCGTGTCCGACTTTGAATACGAATTCCAGATGGCCGGCATGAACCGCCATCTGCTGCCCGACGTCGAAACGCTGTTCATGACGCCCTCGGACCAATACCAGTTCATCTCCGGCACCATCGTGCGAGAAATCGCGCAGTTGGGCGGCGACGTGAGCAAGTTCGTGTTCCCCTCGGTGGAACGCTGGCTGCAGGAAAAGGCCAAGGAACGCCGCGAACAGTCCTGGCCGGGCTGACCCCGCCCCCAGGCGTTGCTCCACCCTCGAAGGGCGCGTAAAGCGCCCTTCTTGCGCTGCGCGGCCAAGGCGGGCCGCGGCAGTACAATGCGCCTAGCCCCATCCGCCCACACCGCTGCCCGCCATGGCCCTGACCATCACCGAAGAATGCATCAATTGCGACGTTTGCGAGCCCCAGTGCCCGAACGAAGCAATCTCCATGGGCGAGGATTATTACGTCATCGACCCCGACCGGTGCACGGAATGCGTGGGCCACCACGACGAGCCGCAATGCAAAGTCGTATGTCCCGTGGAATGCATCGAACTGCACCCCCAATGGAATGAAGGCCAGGAACAACTCATGGCAAAGTACCGCCGCCTGACCGGTGCAGCATGAGCGACGCCGCGCAGTCCAGCATCAACCTCCCTCCTTCCCGCCACCACGCCCGCCGCGACCTGTCCGCATCGGCCATCGCCGCCGGCCTGGTCGCCGTCCTGGTCAGCTTTGGCGGCACCGCCGTACTGATGGTGCAGGCCGGCCATACCGCAGGCCTGGATTCCGCTCACATCGGTTCCTGGATCGGCTCGCTCAGCCTCGCGTTCGGCCTGGGCGGAGCCTTGTACAGCCTGCGCACGGGCCTGCCCATCGTCATGGCCTGGTCCACGCCCGGAGCAGCCCTGCTGGTCACCGCGCTGGCCGGCGTTCCGTTCAACGAGGCCATCGGCGCCTTCGTCCTGGCGGCCGCGCTGACGCTGGCCTGCGGCCTGTTCGGCTGGATCGATCCCATCCTGCGCCGCATTCCCGGCGAAATCGCGGCAGCCATGTTGGCAGGGGTGCTGCTCAACTTCGGCATGGGCGTCTTCAGCAACATCAAACAACAGCCCGCGCTGGTACTGGCAATGTGCGCCGCCTATCTGCTCTGCCGGCGCTGGGCGCCGCGCTACGCCGTGCTGGTCGTCATGCTGGTGGCCATCGCAATCGCTTTCGGCCTGAACCTCATCCAGCTGGACCTGCTGGATTGGCGCCTGACCGAATTCGTCTGGACGACGCCGGCCTTCAGCGCGCAAGCCACGGTCAGCCTGGGCATTCCGTTGTTCGTCGTCGCCATGGCGTCGCAGAACCTGCCCGGCCTGGCCATCCTGCAGGCCGCGGGCTACCAGCCGCCCGCCTCGCGCCTGGTCGCTGCGACCGGCTTTCTGGGCCTCCTGGCCGCGCCATTCGGCGCACACAGCGTCACGATGGGCGCCATCAGCGCGGCCATCTGCACGGGTCCCGAAGCGCATGCGGACCCGTCCAAACGCTACATCGCCGCAGCCACCTACGGACTGGGCTATGTGGTTCTGAGCGTGGTGGCCGGCGCCGTGGCCGTTTTCTTCCAAGCCCTGCCCGCCGCCCTGCTGGCGGCGCTGGCCGGATTGGCCCTGCTGGGTACCATCATGGGCGGCATGGCCGCCGCCATGGCAAACCCGCAACGCCGCGAAGCCGCGCTCATCACGCTGCTGGCCACGGCATCGGGTTTCAGTTTCTGGGGTATCGGTTCGGCCTTCTGGGGCCTGATGGCGGGCCTGCTGGCCCACGCGGCATTCGAGTACAAGCGCTCGGGCGCCCAGGCCTGACCCAGCCCGGGGCGCCGGTTCTGGCCGGTTCAGGCCGGTTCAGGCCGGCCAGGCGGCCACGGGCGTATCCGGATGCACCTTCATGATCCGGCAGGGCACCTGGACGAAGTTCGAAATCCAGGCAGCGGCCAGTTCTCCTTCGTCGATTACGTCGACCACCTGCTCGCCCACCCTCATGCTGTAGCGCACGCTGTCGTCGTCTTCGATGACGTCCAGCGGGATGTCCATGCGCAGCATGCCCGGCGCCTTCAAGACCAGATAGCCCAGTCGCAGCTCGACCGACACGTCGGCCAATCGCGGGCACAGGGCGCGGTTCAGCCACTGGCCGGAATCATTGGCCACCAGCCATTGGCGATGGTAGCCCGCGGCCTCGGCTTGCGTCGTGGAGCCGCATTCGGCCACGGGTTGAAAGTTTCCGGCGTTCATTTACCCAGCAATCCCTTCAAGGCCTTGTCGACGGCGGCGCCGCCCTTGCCCTTGCCCGTCACGGCTTCGCGCAGCTTGTTTTCCAGGCTGCGCTGGAGGATGCCGCCGATGGCATCCTTCCAGAGCAAGGTGTAGGTAGGCTTGTCGAACGGACCCTTGACGTGCACGGGAATGGTCACGTCCTTCAGGTCGATCAGTTCCTTGCCTTCGGGGTCGGCGGCCGGATTGACGACGCGCGCGCGCGCCACCAGGTCCAGCTCGCTCTTGACGAAGTCAATGATGGCGGGATCCCCTTGCGTCACGCGCAGCAAAGGCGACACGACGTTCAGGCGCTTGACCGCGGCCACGCCCTTGGTGAAGGCCAGGTCCGCGTCCATTTCAGAGAATTCCGTCTGCTTGCTGGTATCGGACGCCACGGTTTCGTTCTGCGATTCCGGCTTGAAGGCGGCCTTCAGGTCGCGCAGCGTCTGCGTCAGATTGATGCCCTTGACCGCGCCGTCGCGCAGGCGCAATTGCATGGTGCCGCCCAAGCCGCTCTTCATGGCGTAGGCATTGGCGCCGGCCGTCTTCAGGTCCAGCGCCAGGCTGCCCGTGCCGCTCAGCACGTTCTGGCGCGCCACGTCCATCAGGAACGGTTCGATCGCGATACCGGCCAGCGACATCTTGGTGGCCAACTGATTGCCCTGCGCGGCATCCACCGACAGCGTGCCCGCCAGCTTGCCGCCGTAGAGTCCGGCCGTCAGGCTGGAAATGTCCAGCTTGCCTTTGTCCAGCTTGACCGCCGCGCCGACGTCGTCAGCCTTCAGGCCACGCACGACCAGCTTGCCGACCTTGATCGTGCCATTGACGCTGGGGCCGACCAGCGCCGACAGATCGATCGTATCGTCCGCAGGCTTGGCCGGAGCCGGGGCCGGTTGCGCCGGCTTCCCTTCTTCCTTCTTGGCATCGGCCGGTTGCTTGGCCGCAGGCTGCGCCGGCGTTGCGGCGGCAGGCGGCACCAGCTTGTCCAGATCCAGCGTATCCACCACCAACGCGAAATTCACCCGCGGCGAATCGCTCAGTTTGGTGATGTCCGCGCTCAGGTCGAACTTGCCGCCTTCCAGCACGGCGTTGATCTTGCTGGTGGCCTGATCCTTCAACAGGTCCGCCGTCACGCTGCCGATCACGGGGATCTGCAGGCTGCCCTTGGGCAGGCCCGGATCCGTGATGTTGACGTCGCCGCGCAAGCCCGACAGGCCGCCGCTACGCTGCAGGAGATTCAAGGACAGCGGCGAGGCGAAGTTCAGCTTGACGACCCGCTCGCCATTCTTGGAGGTGCTGTCCAGCTTGGCTTCCTTGATGTCCAGCTCGCCGGCGTTGCCGCTGATGCCGTTCAAGCCGAAGCTCGCATCCAGGCCGCTGATGCGCACGCGGCCCGTCAGGGCTTCTCCCGTGGCCGAGGCCGGGGAGATATTGAGCGCCGGAGCGTCCACGGCAAATTCGAAGGGGCCATCCTCCACGCCGCCCTTGGCGCGGATTGCCAGCTTTTCGATCTGCAATTGGCTCTTGTGCGGATCGATCGCCAGCTTGGGAATGGCCACGCTGGCGTCCACATTGGTGGCGCGCGCGGCGGGATCGGTAACGTCGCCCTGGAACACGACCTCCAGGCCAGCCACGTCCAGTGCCGATTTCTGGCCGTTGAAGGCCAGGTTGCCACGCATGGCCAGGCTCTTGGCCTCGGCGCCCGGCAGCTTGCCGTCCATGCGCAGGTCCAGCTTCTGCGCGGCGTAGCGCTTGGCGGACGGATCCAGGGTCAGCAGGGCCTGGCCGGTCAGGTTGGCATCCACGCGCGGATTGCCGCCCTCGACGCGCGCGGTCAGACGCACGTCGAACGGCTGGTTGAAGGTGACGCGGCCGGTATTGGCGTTGATCTTGGTGACCGCCACCGCCATGCCCGTGATGGCGTCCTGCAGTTGCACCTGGCCGTCCTTCAGGTCGAGGCCGGCGATGTCGATCTGCATGTTGTTGCGCGGCTGCGGCAAATTGCCGTTGGCCAGGGCCTGCACAGCGCTCTGGGCCGCGCCCGCCAGCGCTTCGGCGGGATTGGCCGGCGCCGCCGTGACCGGCGCCGTGCCGCCCACGAGATTGCTGAAATTGAAATGGCCCTGCTTGTCCCGCACCACCCGAGCCTTCAGTCCGCTGATGGCCACGTGGTCCACGACAAAACTGTTGGACAACAACGGCCACACCGCGACCGCCAGACGGGTGCTGTCGATGGAAGCGAAGATTTCCGGGCTGTCAGGCTCGGACAGCGATACGCCCTGCACCGACAAGCCGATGCGCGGGAAGAGCGACAGCTCGATCTCGCCGTCGATCGTCAACGTGCGTTGATAGCGTTGCTGGACAAGCTCTTCCAGCTTGTACTTGTACGCGTTGGGGTCGAATGTCAGCAAGAAGATGGCCAGGCCAACGACGGCCACGACAACCAACACTACCAGGCCTATCAAAATGCGCTTGAACCACGTTTTCATTGCTGCCCCGTCGGTACCTCGACTGGATATCCTTGAATGCCGTCCGCAGCGCCAGGCGCGCGGAAGGTGCTTTATCGGCGGAACCCGCCCGGCCTGTGTAGCCATGGCCTTTCAGGGCGTGCCCGCTCTTATGCCGAGCCTGGGGCTGCGGCGCAAAAAATGGGGATCTGCCAAGGAAAGCCTGATGAAGACGCCAGCTAGGCCAGCGTACAGATAGCGCTATCGTAACAAATCGGGCCGGCTTCGCGAGAATCGCCGCGCGAGCCGGGACAAAATCATCCATTTGGCCGCCGGCTCGCCTCCGGAAAACCGGTGCCGAAGCTGACAACTTTCTGTCTCGCGGATTGTAGGGCTAGAATGATTGATACATCAATCATTGATAGATCCAGCAATGTCCGCCCCCGCTCCCAGCACGCCGCATTCGCCCGGCCAGGTGCTTCCTTTCCGCCAAACACTGCTCGCCATGCTGGGCATGTGCTTCGTCATGATGATGGTCGCGATCGACCAGACCGTGGTCGGCACCGCCCTCCCGACCATTGTGGCCGAACTCAAAGGCTTCGAACTGTATGCATGGGTAGCGACGTCTTACCTGCTGACCTCCGTCATCACCGTTCCCATCTTCGGCCGGCTGGGCGATTACTACGGGCGCAAGCCCTTCGTGGTCGCGGCGATCGTGCTGTTCACCTTTGCCTCGGTGCTGTGCGGCGCGGCCGACAGCATGTTCACGCTGGTCCTGGCCCGGGCATTGCAAGGCATAGGCGGCGGCATGCTGGTGGGCACCGCCTTCGCGTCCATTCCCGACCTGTTTCCCGACCCCCACGTGCGGCTGCGCTGGCAGGTCATGCTCAGTTCCGCCTTCGGCATCGCCAACGCGGTGGGCCCCACCCTGGGCGGCGCGCTGACGGAACACTACGGCTGGCGTTCGGTGTTCTACGTCAACCTGCCCATCGGCATACTCGGCCTCTGGTTCGTCGGGCGCTACCTGCCGCACTTGCGCAACCATGCAACAGGCCGCGTGCGGCTGGATTGGCAAGGCGCCCTGCTTATCGCGCTGGCGCTGGGCAGCCTGCAGTTGCTGGTCGAGCTGCTGCCCAAGGAAGGGCTGAGCGGATCCCTGATGCTGCTGGGCGCGGGCAGCGTGATCGCGTTCGCGGTATTGATCTGGTGGGAACGGCGCTGTCCTCACCCGCTGCTGCCGCTGGACATGTTCCGCAATCGCGGCCTGGCGATGCTTTTCACGCTTGCCCTGCTGGTGGGCGTGACCATGTATTCGCTGCTGTTCTATGCCCCGCTGCTGCTGCAGGGCGGTTTCGGGCTGTCGCCCCAGGACGCGGGCCTGCTCATCACCCCCATGGTGGTCTTCATCACCGTGGGCAGCATCGTCAACGGCCGCATCATCACGCGCATCCGCAATCCCAACTGCATGCTGTACGCGGGCTTCATCCTGATGGCGTTTTCATGCCTGGGCATTGTTACCACCCATAGCTATACGTCACATGCCCTGATCGCCGTCTACATGCTCATGGCCGGCCTGGGCATGGGTTTCATCATGCCCAACCTGACCGTGTTTGCGCAGCAGACCGCGGGACGCAGCCACCTCGGCATCGCCACGGCGCTGCTGCAATCGCTGCGCATGATCGGCGGCATGCTGGGCACGGCTATCGTTGGCACCATGGTCAGCCACAGCTACTTCAGCGGCGTGGAATCCACACTGCGCGGCGCTTCCGCCCGCTGGCTGCCCGAGCTGAACGATCCTCAGATGCTGGTCAATCCCGAGGCCCAGACGCAGTTCCTGGCACAATTGGCGCATCAAGGCCAGGACGGCACGTCGTTGATCGAAATCGCGCGCGTCGCGCTCGTTGGCGCCATCCATGAAGGACAGCTCATCGCCCTGGCGGTCGCCGTGTTTGCGCTCTGGTGCGTGCGGCGCGTGCCGCCAGTCCAATTGATCCGTCCTTCCAAACCAGAGCCGGCCGGCGTCGGAGAATAGCTTTTGCCCAAACAACAACAAGGCTTGCAAGTCATTCAGCACATGGGACAGGCCTACCGTGGCATGCAAAGCGCCTTCAGCAGCACGGTCGGCCACGCTTTGCCCCGCTGGCGCATTCTGCTGGCCCTGCATGAATGCGGCCAGTGTTCACAAAAGCATCTGGCTGAACGGTGCCGGCTCGATCCCGCCTCGCTCACGCGCCAGCTACAAGCCATGCAGAAACTGGGCTGGATCGCGCGCGAAGTGGATCCGCAAGACAACCGCCTGACCAACGCCCGCCTCACGCCCGCCGGACAGGTGGTGGTGGACGAAGCCCTGCCAAGGCGCGCCGCATTCTTCGAAGAATCGCTCAAAGGACTGTCGGCGGCCGATATCGACACGTTGAACCGCGTGCTCAGCGTGCTGGAAGCGAACTTCCTGCGAGCGGCGGACAAGGCGCCTCAAGCCTGAGGCCGCGCAGTGCCTGCCGCGCCCCTCCCGGCGGGCACCTTCAGCGCTGGTCCGACTGCGCGGAAATGATCGCCATGAAGTCATCCGCCAGCCGATGCGTGGCGCCTTTGGCGCGCACCGCATACACCTGCGCCGTCGCCGTCAGGCCCTGGACCGGCAGGTACAGGATGTCGCTGCGGCTGTCATCCGCCACGGATTTTCCGACCAGCGCATACCCCAGGCCGGCCGCCACAAGGCCCAGCGCGGTGTGGATTTCCTTCGCCTCGTATCCCACGCGCACCTTTGCGCCCGCCTGCTCCAGCGCCTGCATGGTGGACCGGGCAAAGCTGCTTTCCGGATCTTTTGGATAGCTGATGAAGGCCATGCCGGCCAGATCACCGGGCGTGAGGCGCTTGCGCTTGGCCAGCGACCCCGAAAACGGCACCGCGGCGACCAGCGCATCGTCGAACAACGGAAAGTAATCCAGGTCGTCCTCTTCAATGCGTGGCCCCATCGCGCGCGACAGGCCCACATGGATAAGACCGCTACGCAAGGCCTCTGCCTGGTGCTCGCTGAGGATCTCTGTCAGGTCGATGCGCACCTTGGGGAGATCGGCCTTCATCTTGCGCACCGCATCGGGCAGCACCGAAAAAATGGTCGAGCGCGTGAAACCGATACTCAGCCAGCCGAAATGGCCGGCGGCCATGTCCTGCGCCTCGTCGAACAAGCGCGCTGCATCGGCCAGCAAGGCCTTGGCCTTGGGATAAATGAAGCGCCCCAGCGGCGTCAGCGTCATGGGCCGAGTGGAACGATCGAACACCTTGGCGCCCAGCATGGCTTCCAGTTGTCCCAGCTGCATGCTGACCGCCGTGGGGACCACGTGCAGACGCTGCGCCGCCACGTTGGCATTGCGGGTCTCGACTACTTCGCAAAAGAACTGCAAGGATTTCAAGTTCATGGAAATTGATCTTACGCTCAAAAACGCTTGATTGCTTTCCACTTTTCGTTAGCTGAACATGGAATCACAGGCACGTATCGCCGCGCCCACACCTGGAGCTTCCGTTGATTCCCGATTTGAACGAACCCGAATGGCTGCGTCTGGCCCGCGGTCTTTCCACCGCCGAGGTTTCCGATGCCCTCGATTACTACGAGCTGCCCGGCAGCGCGCTGGGCATCCGGCCTGTCGCCGGTCCGGCCCGCATTTTCGGCCTGGCCTACACCGTCCGCTTCGGGCCCATAGACCACGCCCAGCCCGGCACGGTCGGCGACTTCATCGACCGCCTGCAACCCGGCACGGTTGCCGTCCTGGACAACGGCGGCCGCATGGACTGCACCGTGTGGGGCGGCATCCTCAGCCGACTGGCCGCGCACAAGCACATTGCCGGCACCGTCGTGCATGGCGTATGCCGCGATACGGCCGAGGCCGACGAGGCCGGCTATCCGCTTTACGCCCGCGGCGCCTTCATGCGCACGGGCAAGGATCGCGTGCAGGTCCAGGCTTATGAAGAGGCCGTCACGCTGGGCGACGTGCGCGTCAGTCCGGGAGATCTGCTGATCGGCGACGCGGACGGCCTCGTAGTGGTGCCACGCGACCGCATGCAGCAAGTGCTGTCCAAAGCCCTGGAAACACGGGCGCTGGAAGGCCGGATATTGGAAGCAGCCCTGAACGGCATGCCGCTAGCCGAAGCGCGCAGGCAGTTCGGCTACCACACACTGCAACGCTCGCCGGACCGGCTGACGGCCCCGTCCTGACATCGACGCCAACAACAACACCATAATCCAAGGAGACAAAATGTCGATCAACCGCAAGCTGAGCGCAGGCATTCTCTGCGTGGCGACGGCCGCCGCCGCCGCGCCCGCCATGGCGCAAGACCCGTATCCCTGCCAACTCGTCAAGATCATCTCGCCCTATCCGCCGGGCGGCACCACCGACATCCTGGCGCGCCTGGTCGCGCCCGGCCTGGCCGATGAACTCGGCACCAACGTCATTGTCGAAAACAAGGGCGGCGCCAGCAGCAATATCGGAACCCAGTACGTCACCACCGCCGCGCCCGACGGCTGCACGCTGCTCCTGGGCAACAACACCGGCGTCGTCATCAACCGCAACCTGTACAAGCTGCGCAACGACCCCGTCAGCGCACTGGCGCCGGTCGCGGAAGTGGCGGCGGTTCCGTTGGTGCTCTATGTCAACGCCTCGGTGCCGGCCAAGACCGCCGACGAGCTTTTCACGCTGATCCGTAGCAAGCCGGGCGAGTTCAATTTCGCATCCGGCGGCAGCGGCAGTCCGCAGCACCTGATGGGCGAGATGCTGAAGCTCGACCTGAAACTTGAGATGACCCACATTCCCTACCGCGGCCAGGGCCCGGCGCTGGCCGACGTGATCGCGGGCCAGGTGCCCGTGGCCTTCGAAACCACTACCGCCATCGCGCCGCAGCTTGGTTCCGGCCGTATCCGCGCCCTGGCCACCACCGGCGAAGCCCGCTCCAAGAGCCTGCCCGACGTGCCGACCATGAAGGAACTCGGCCACGCCAATTTCGTGATCGAGAACTGGTATGGCATCTTCGCGCCCGCGCAGACGCCCGCTGCGCTGATCCAGCGCCTCAACCAAGGGATATTGAAGACCCTGCAAAGCCCGGCGCTGGCCAAGAACCTGGATGAAATGGGCTCCGACAACGTTGCCGGCACGCCCCAACAATTCGCCAGCTTCATCGCCCGCGAACTGCCTTACTGGGAATCGCTGGTCAAGCGCACCGGCGCAAAGGTGGACTGACATGACCGATTCGCTTGCCACCCTGCGCCAGCTGGGCGCGGCCACCATCTACGAAGCCCAGGGCGCCAAGGGCGCTCTGGATCACGGCATCAAGCCCATCGATCCCACGGTGCGTCTCGCCGGCCCTGCCCTTACGGTGGACTGCCGCCCCGCCGACAATCTCATGTTGCACTATGCGGTCCAGAAGGCGCGCCCCGGCGATGTGCTCGTGGTCGACGCCAAGGCCTTCATGGAAGCCGGCCCCTGGGGCGATGTGCTCACGCTGCAAGCCATGCAGGTCGGCATCGCCGGACTCGTGATCAACGGCTGCGTGCGCGACGCGAACTTGATCATCGAACTGGGTTTTCCCGTGTTTTGCCGAGGCCTGTCGATCAAGGGCACCGGCAAATTCCAGCCCGGTCGGATCAATGTGCCGATCACCATCGGCGACACGCTCATCCATCCCGGCGACTACATCGTGGGCGACCGCGACGGCATCGCCGTCATCCCCGCGGGCGAACTCGAGCAAACCTTGTCGCGCAGCCTTGCCCGCGAGGAAAAAGAAGCTGGGCAACGCAAGGCGATAGAGCAAGGCGTCTACGCCACCGAGCTGCTGGGATTGACGGACACGCTGCGCAGGCTGGGCCTGGAGTGAGCGTGAAGCCATAAGCCTCGCGGTATCGGCCCATAGCAAAAGCCGATTTTCGAAGGACGAGGATCGCCCAGAATACAGAACCCCTTCCGCAGCAGGCATGAAGAGAACGGCAATGGATTCTGTGTATCTGGTGGTCACCCTGGGCGCGGTCACGGCGGGCTTCGTCCAGGGCCTGTCGGGCTTCGCGTTCGGCCTGGTGGCGATGTCGTTCTGGGCCTGGGTGCTGGACCCGCGCATGGCAGCGACGCTTGCTGTCTTTGGCGCCCTGGTCGGACAGATACTCGCCGCCATTACCGTGCGGCGCGGATTCGACCTGCGGCGCCTGCTGCCTTTCGCCCTGGGTGGACTGCTGGGCATTCCGCTAGGCGTCGCGCTGCTGCCGCGGCTGGACATGGACTGGTTCAAGGCCATACTCGGCGCCCTGCTCGTGGTCTGGTGCCCCGCCATGCTGTGCGCGAAAAGCCTGCCACGCATATCCGTCGGCGGCCGGGCCGCCGACGCGGCCGTGGGCATGGCCGGCGGCGTACTGGGTGGAATCGGCGGATTCACGGGCACCTTGCCCACGCTCTGGTGCACCTTGCGTGGTTTTGAAAAGGACGCGCAGCGCGCCATCATCCAGAACTTCAATCTGTCCATGCTGTTGGCAACCATGGGCACATATCTGGCAAGCGGCATCGTCACACGCGCCATGCTGCCCCTCTTCGCCATCGTGGCCGCCGCCATGCTGGTTCCCACGCTGCTGGGCGCCAGGCTTTACATCGGCATCAGCGAAGCGCGCTTCCGGCAAATCGTGCTGGGGCTGCTGACGGCATCGGGACTGGCACTGCTCGCTTCGGCGCTACCGCGCCTGCTGGAACGCCTGGCATAGTTGCGCGCATGCCGCGAGCATGAGGGGAAGGGCCAGCTTCGATCGATGCAATGAAAAACACCCCAAGATTGGACCGGGATCCAATCTTGGGGTGTCTGCCGAAATACAGTGACGAGAGTCGTCAGACGTTGATCACACGTTTAAACGTTGATCGGTCGGCAAAGGCTTGTGAACACTAGGTTTCGCGGGGAAATCGAGCCACGGCCTTTGCGGGAATCGCTGGAAGTACCCCCAGTTGTACCCCCATAGGGGTATCGGGATGATAAATCAGTCTGGATGCCGGTGCCAACGCTGCACCTGCCGGATAAAACGGGTATGGCGCAGACCGCATTTTTGGCTGACGCATGGAGCGGTACGCGATGAGATGCAGGGGAACGGGCCGCTGTGGCCCAGACCCTGGAGAACTCTCATGGCAGACCATCACACCCGCCACAACCCACTGGGGCAAGACGCCCTGTTCGCCACGCCGGCATCGCTCATGCTCGATGCTCGCCTCACGCCGCTGGAGCGCAATGGCTGGCAGGTGCTGCGGATGCTGCGCTCTGCGGAGGGTATCAGCCCGCTGGCGAATCTGGGGCAGTTGCGCCGCTATCTCACCTCTACCCCGCTAGGCCAGCGGGCCGGGTACGAGACGGCCTGGCGTGTTCTCGTCGTGCTTCGACTGACGGGGTGGATCAGTCTGGTGGGCCAGCAACGCGATCCTCTCACCGGCCATGTGCTCAGCGAGCTGTATCAGGTTCACGAAAGCGCCCTGCACTTCCAACAGGCCTGCGACCTCGATGCCAGCCTGTCCGAGCTTCTGCAAGCCTCCATCGGCCACGAAAACAACCAGGTGGATCGGGTGGCCGTCCACATTCAGGCAACGCTGGTGCAGGCACCTGAAGCCGCCTCCATTGCGCCCCACGATCAGCGCCACGATGACGATGATTTGCCCCCTACGCCGCCGTCGCAGGCGAGCAAGGCAGCCGACCCACTGCCATTGTCTGGCAATTCCGCTGGCAGCACGCTTGTTCCGCAACAGACCGGACACGCTCGCCACATGACGGCTGAGCAGGGCAGTACGTATAAGACGTATATGTATAAAAAAGAACGTACGTACCGCGCGCGCGAAAGCGACGGCGATCCGGCATCGCCGTCGGTGAGCTTGCCGCTTTGCCTAAGCAATGCCCAGGCAGATCAGCAAAAGGACGTACGGGCCGCCTTGCGGCGGCTGCCGCCGCAGCATCGCCAGGAAGTACTCGACGAGTTGCAGGCACGCAGCCAGAGCGGCACCGTGCGCAATGTCGTGGCCTACTTCTTCGCCTTGGTGAAGCGCGTATTTGCGGGCGAGTTCCGCTTGTGGGCAGGTCGCAAGGTGATGTCTGCCACCCCACGGCCTGCCGAGAATCGGCCTACTGGTGCTCCACGCACCGAAGACCGCCCAAAACCGACTGCGCAACCGGCATCGCGTGAAACCGCCCTGGCGCACATCGCCAATATCCGCAAGATGCTGAACGCCTCGACGAACGCTGGGGACCTTGCAGCGCAGGCAATGCAGACCAGGGGATGGCAGCCGCACTCTGCGTAGCAAATGCTGCCGCAAAACGCGGGTCGTCACTGCACGCCGCAGTGACGACCCGCGCAACACCGCCAACAATGCGGGCGAAAGCCAGTTCCTATTGCGTGCGGCATACATGATGATGGCCGCCCTAAACTGACCGGGCAGCTGCCAAGACCGATGGGCTTCGTACATCGGCAACCCCAACAGCGCAGGTTCCTGCAAGCGCTGGCCCGACAGGGTAGAACCACCCCAGGTATGCCCAGGCTCCGACCGCATACCGGCCCTCCCCAGGGCAGAGCCTTCTTCGTCTGTCTTAACTCATCCCTACCGCGCCGCCTGGCGCACTGTCCTTTGCGGCAATTGCCCCTGTGCAACGCACAGGGCTCCCGCTGCATTTCTCATCTCACTCACTTCATAGGAGGACTCGTCCACATTCACATCACTCTCGTCTTGTAGTACCTCCGTCCGAGCTTCCAGCAGGGAGCAAGACGGACGCCTCATTCGAGGCTCTGGTGTCTCCTGAACACCATGCCCTTGCCCTCACGGGATCTCGCCTTGGCGAGCTGGCACCAACACTAACCACTGAATTTCAGGACAAAGCAACACGACGCTTTGCTTGGAGGCCGGACGATGGACGACTTGACCTACACCCTGCGACAGCTCTGCCAGCGCAACCGTGACGGCAGCTACACCACGCAGGCCGACCGGATTCGTTCGCTGTCGCTGGCCGCGCGGCAACTGCGCGATGCCGGTTTCCGGCAGATGAAGGCCTCGTCGCTCAAGGGCAAGCATGTCCAGGCGCTGCTGGAACGCTGGCAGGGAGAAGACTTGTCGTCCGGCACCATCAAGAATCGGCTCTCTCACCTGCGATGGTGGGCCGAGAAGATCGGCAAGGCCGGCATCTTGCCGGCGGACAACACGCAACTCGGCGTGGCCGAGCGCCGCTATGTGACCAACATCAGCAAGGCCCAAGAGCTGGGCACAGGTCTTGAACAGGTCACCGACGCGCACGTACGCATGAGCCTTCAGCTACAGGCCGCCTTCGGATTGCGTCGGGAGGAAGCGATCAAGTTCCAGCCCAGTTACGCGGATCGAGGCGACCACATCGCCCTCAAGGGATCGTGGACCAAGGGCGGTCGGGAGCGAACTGTGCCCATCACCACGACAGAGCAACGCGACGCGCTCCACGCAGCACACCGCCTGGCGGGCACAGGATCACTGATCCCGGCAAACAAGACCTACATCCGGCAACGGCACATCTACGATGGTCAGTGCAAGGCAGCGGGGTTGAGCAATATGCATGGACTACGTCATCAGTATGCTCAAAGTCGCTATGAAGCCTTGACGGGTTGGAAAGCTCCAGCGGCAGGCGGACCTCAACGCCAATCGCTGACAATGTCACAACGCTTGTGCGACACCGAAGCTCGCGAGCGAATCAGCAAGGAGCTTGGCCACAATCGTACCGGGATCGTATCGGTCTACTGTGGGCGCTAGTACTTCACATAAACAACCGGTATGCATAAGCATTTCCTGGCAGTGTTGGGACATTCGCAATGGTTCTTGCCAGCCGTTGTGAATACCGAATCGTGACCGGAACTGGGTCGTAAAGCGCATCGTTGTTCCAGTCCATCTTTGTCAGAGCAAGCGCTTCGAATGCAGTCAGTTCAATCGGCCCGATGCCCGCGTATCGCACGATATTGATTGGGCGCGGAATGCTTTTCCCACCCTGGTAATAATCGCCACGAGATGCTGCACGAGGTGCATTGCCAGCAACCCAAACTAGTGCTGACTTCCCCGAACGCTGCATCACTGCGCCTCGCGGCACAGGGTAACCATCAGGCTCACTTTTCCTCTGCGGCGTGGGATTACGGCTTTCTTGTAACCAAACGCCTCGCCATCCCGCGTTGCTGGCCACTTCGACACACTCAACCTCCTGAATAGCGGAGAGCGCATCCAACGCACCTTCCAGCTCCTCTGGCTTGAACGATGTGGTTTTATGGACGACCAGACGGCGTGGCAGCATGCCTCCGTTACGACTTTGATAAAGGGTCAGGCTCCGCGCAAGCACCGCGCGCATGTCACTTCGACTAAGAAAGGGATTTCGGCGCGCCTCATCAACGTTTTTGACCGGATCACGCGCCTCGAAGGCGACGAACTGCATACCTCCACCATCAGCATCAAAAACCTGCGAGCAGCAGGTCACGTAATGCGCTTTTTGCGGATCTCCCCTCAGTGCATAGGCTAACCCGATATATGCCGTATTCTCGGGTACGCCCTTCAATGGAGCTAACTTCCAAGGAATGCCGCCAGCCTTTACATAGAGTGCAATGGACAGACGCCACGCCAATGAAGCCTTATAACCAAATGTGAAAACGCGATCGTTGATGACTTGGGTGGGAATACCGTGCCCCGCACCTATTGCCTTGAGTGCATCGTGCGCATCAAAGCCAGGTGCACGAAATGCAATCTGCCAAGCATCCGGTAGATGTACCAGTACGACATCGAAGTGATCACGTACCAATGCCAGGCGTTGCATCGCCGTACGCAACGCGTGCAGTAAACGGACATCTGGCGGGCCTTCAGGCCCCAAAGACCCAACATCATCCGGCAGCTTGATATGCGCCTCTCCGGTTTTGGCAGCGACCAGAGGAACATTGAACGTATTTTCGAAGCCACGAAACGCAGGTACATACTGTTTTCGATCTGAAGGCGCGTGGCTGGATCGCAGCATATTGACCAATGTGCGAAGGTTGTTCCAGCCACCGACCGGGCCTACCGTCGCAATACGAAGTTCAGGTGTGTAAGTTGGAAAGATCGAACTACTGTAGGCACCATGCTGAACGATTCCCCGCAAAGGGTTCACATCTAGCGAAGTGTCTTCCGTATTGAAGGTCAGCAGCGGCTCTTCCAGCAGAGAGAAGGGCGGCAACTTCGACGCGCTATAGTCTGCACTCATCGCCCGCTCCGTTGAAAGTAGTCATGGTCGTGGCTTGGTCGGCTCCACGCAGTCACTGGCGATAGTCGAAACTCCGCATCCTGCCCTGGCCCTGAGTCCTCCCTGAGGCCAATGGCTTTGACGACACCATCGTGACTGCCCGGCAAGAGCCTCGCCCATCCCGCAATGAGTCGTGCCCATTCCTTGTTTCGTCGTCCTGCCCATCGTTCACGCTGCCAATCCATGATGGGATTTGCACGGCGCACGAAAGATGCGACGTTGTCATCGCCTTCGTCGTGACTCGTCCCATCACCAGCCTCCGTGCGAGGCAGTTCAACGTAAGTAAAAGGCTCGAATGCACACCACCAGCGATCCGCCACGCAATCCAGTCGAATTTGCACCCCTTCGCTGAAGGGATAGCCGTACCTCTCCACCGTTCCCGACAACGGTGTTGAATACGCTTGCCGGAGGTGTGACAACTTCTCTTTGCGCGCTGCCACCCGTTCCGGGCTATCCGTTGGCAGGCCGCTTGCCACGATGATCGCATGCCCTTTTCGTCTCAAGCGCGGCAACAAGGGCCTACCTCTGCTAATCGCCCAGGTCAAGGCGTCGTAGAGCAATCCCAGCGCCCAACTATCGGTATCGGGATGAAGGTCAATGGTTCCGGCGATCTTTCCGCCGACAGGTGCGAACGCCCTAAGCAATTCCGCGTCGGCACCAAAAGCGGCGATGTCACGACCAACACTGGCTACCACAGCCCTCGCTTTCGCATCACGAACCAGTTCCCGGGCACGAACCGTCGTGATTACGGTATCGATCTCAATACAACGCGCCTTTTTGGGCATAGAGAGGATCGGGATCGCCGAACACTGCAGCACTGGAAAGCTGCGCTGCTCCCGAGCAGGTAGTGGCAGCTCTGCCAGTATCTGGGTCGGTCTCGACTCCTGAACATGCTGCAACAAAACCGGCGGCAGGCTTATTCCGTCGATGATGTCTCCGGCCAATTCATCGAACGTGGGGGATTCGACAATCGCTGTTGTCACACCCGCCTGGGCAGCCTTCACAAGCAACTCACTGACAGCAGGCAGAACGGAGCTTGCCGAACGCGTTACCCAATAAATCCCGCCTGGAAAGGCATTCGGCTGCGTCAATACTTCGGTTAGTGCAGCCATGACCGATTCGTCGCGGCCGCTGTAGCCGACTACCACAAGCCCGAAACGTGCGCAGGCGGCGCCGAGAGCACGTCGCATCCGAACGTCCTGCTCCCTCAACTCGTCGGTCGTATTCTTCAATTCAACTGACTGGAAGTCGCCATGCAGCTTGGCTAGAAATGGCCAACTCGACTCCCGCAGGCAGCGTTCGGCACGCTCCGCATTGTCAATGGCGGCGGTCGTCATGTTTGCGCGCTCATTGGCTGACACCAACTGGTCAGTCAGAGTAGCGGCTGTCTCGACCAACTGGTCGAAATTGGTTGTAAATACGCATGGAATACGGCGGGTCGTCAAAAGAGCCGCAAGTACACGGTGGGCAAAGGACGGCGTACCCATCGTGACCGCCTTCTCTATGTAGATACGGCGATCTTCTGCTGTCGGATATATCGCTTCAAAGGCCCTCGCGTACTCAGTGGGATCATCAGGTGCTGGCAACTCCGAGCGCGTGCTGAAGAACAAGTCGATACGCTGTTGCCATAGCGGATCGTTGGCATCTACTTCACGGAGACTAATTCTGGACAGTTGGCAGAACAAGCGCTTCTTGAAGTCGAGGATCATTGAATAGCCGGTCGGAATACCGGCTGCGGCCGAAGCCCCGGCACCGAGGAACCAGGCAAACTGCTCAGGCCTCAAGCAAAAGGTGCTGGCAAACTGTGGTCCCGTCAGTGTCTTGATCATTCAAGTGTCCTTATTGACGCTACTTCTAGATTTTCATCAGCCTGCTGTAGCTGCTCGCAACATCGTTACGCCAAGTACCCGTCGTGCCGCGCAGCCATAGAATTAGTGCAGATTTATTCATTTCTTCGCTGCCAGCTTCAAGAAGTCATCCACAGCAGCGATTGCCTGTTCGACCTCTTGCTTGGGTATGTTGGGGGCGCTCGGGTGCGAGTAGGGGTTCATGACCACGTTCTTCAGCATTTCCAGGCGCGCGAGCGCTGCATCCCAATCCGCTTTAGGTACGGTTGCGGAACCAGGCCAGTGCTTCAGCTTGTCCAGAAGGTCCTGCGCCTGATGTGCCTTGGGGTCGGTGCAGTAGCGCATCTCGATCTTCTTCAGTTCACAGGCCGCACGAACACCCAGCTCGAATGCTTGACGGGCATAGTTGGCGGCGGCCTCCACATACGGCGTCTGAACCAGTTCCTTGGCCTTGTCCAGCAGGGCGCGTGCCGGTCTGTTCTGTGTGGGGCGAACGATGGGGATGGGGGCTGTTGCAGCGCCATCGCCTTCATACACTTCCACGCACTTCCAGTTGGCATCGGGCAGGTGCGAACGCGCAAGGTCGAACCAGTTGCGGTCGTGGGTGAGCAGCACGATCTGCCAATCGGCGAACTTCGTGTTGAGCACATCCAGCATCGGCAGACGGTTGGAATGGTCGAGGCCAATTAGCACATCGTCCAGCACCAGCAGCTTCAAGGCCGTGGCGTTGGCCGTAGGCGTGCAAGCCAACCGACCGGCGAGGTAGATAGCCAGACCAAGCGCAGAGAGGCGTGCTTCGTTCAAAAAGTGCTGAGGTATAGAAAGCGCATGGTTACGATAGCTCACGCTCAATGTGAGTGAGCGACCAGCAATTTCACGATCACGCTTGTAGTAGGCTGCGGTATACGTCACGCCGCCGAACGCAAACGGAGCAACGGCGACATCCGTGCCGATCAAGTCGCCAAGCAAAGCGCCAACCAGCGGATGCAGCTCGACCAAGGCTTGATTGAAACCACTGTTGAAATCAGCGCAAGCCTGATTCACCTTGGTCAACGCGGTCTTGGTACGTTTGGCTGGCTTTGCTTGTTCCACTGCCCTCCACAACTCGCCAATGGTTTGCGTTGTTCCGCCAGCCACCGTCACTGGAAAGTCGGCCAGCAATTTTTCCAAGGCGATGTCGAATAGATTGATTGCGCCATCGCCCTGCTTGTAGTTGGTATCAAGCAAGGCGCGATAGTCCAGTGCAGCCCTGCGCAGAGCAGCCTGCGTCACACGTATGTCGTTACCCCCGGCAACTGTGGTGGGGTGTCGCTCACGGGCCGGCGTTGCGCCGCCGATGGCGTGGCTACCGAACGGAGCGGCTCCGATTGTGCCTGAACCTGCCTGCATGAACCACTTTGCACTTGGCGCACCATCGTTGAACTCAACCTCAACCGCGCAGCTCGTTTCCGGTTCTCCTGAAAATACATTCTTGTAGACACGGAGGTTTCTGCTTCGCTTGAGCGAGAAGAAGTCGGAAAGCGCATGAAAGACCGACGACTTGCCCGCCCCGTTCTCGCCATACACCAGCAGGTTCTTACCATCCAGATCGAAGTGCGCAGGCGCTGGACCGGGGAAGGCACGAAAGTCAGTGAGCGTCAGGCGCTTGATGCGCAAGGGCGCAGGCGCGGCTGCCCGTGTGACGGGTGGTGGCGCAATGTCGGTGGCCTCTGCACTCATTCCTTGCCCTCGATGATGCGTACCACTTCCAAGGCTTGCAGGTCGAAGAGCATGGCGTAGATGGGGTGGTCGTTGGCAAAGATGCGTCCGACCAGCTCCGTGGCGGCGGTGACAAGCGCCTTGTCCTTGAGGTTTGCCAGTTTGCCGACGTCGGCTTTCTCGCAGGCATCGAACAGGCGAATATTCGCGGCGTGCAGTTCATCCGGGAAAAACAGCTCGAAGACGAGGCCGTTGATGATTTGCTCGAAATGTGCAGCATGCGCGTTTGCAAGCACGGCCCTTACCAAACTCACGACCACTTGCCGTTGGTTAACAGAGGCTTCGGGGATGACTACCGCTTCCTGATTGTTGTTGTGGACTTGAATAAATCCGTTTTGCAGATCGGTGCAGGTGGCGGTCAGGAACCACCATGTCACCGAACTATTGAGAATCCCAACGAGATACTCATCAGCCCCGGCGACGATGGATAGGGCATTGTTCGCATAGTAGCCACTATCGTCATAGGCGTAGGTCGGCTTATCCATGAACCGGCCAAGAATGACTTTTGGCTTTTCGAACTCCTGCCAGTAAGCGATATTGTCCTGAATCTCATGCCACTCATAGCTTCCTGCTTTGCGTCCTTTCCATTTACCATCGCGCTTGTCGTCCCAGCCGTCCGGTTTTGGCATAAGTTGTTTCTTAAATCCGGAAAGATGCTTTTTGATGGCTGGGTATTTGTCGATGGGAAACGGTCGCCGCGTGAAAATGAGCCATAAATCTGCTGATTCCGCCTTCCATCGCTTCACATCCCGCCCACGCAGGAACGGCCTGATGACCTCCGCCGATTTCGGGTCTTCGGCAATCAGCCGCGCTCGCGTGGAACCATCTATGACAAAGGCTTCATTCAGCCCTGTCTTGATGCCGTAATAAAACCGCCCATTCACATACTTGCCCAAGGGCGTGCCCGCTCTGCGAATGCGCGCCAGCAGGTCGCGCTTGCCGGGTGGTTCCAGTTGCCAGCCTTCTTTCTTGAGTTCGGTCTGCGGAATTGAAAAAGCCTCCGCCTGAAACACCGCCGGAAACTGCTCGACGGGATGTGTCTGCGCCCAGTTGAGGGCGCGCACGGTGTTTTCCGCATTTCTCAACGACACAGCCTGCTCGCGCCGCATGGCGATGACGATGGTCGGGTAGGCAATAGCGGTGAACACCGCTTCGTCGCCGAAATCAATGATGCTCTTCAATCGCGTGTGCGTGGCCATGAACAACCGCAGGTTCTCTCCATACTTGGCGCGATACCACTTGTTGGAAGTGATGAAGGACAGCATTCCCTGCGGCTTGAGCAGCTTGACCGAACGCTCGTAGAAATAGACGAACAAGTCCGCCGTGCCGGTGTAGCACTCGTATTTGTATTCATCCTTCAACAGCGGCTTGAGTTCCTTGATTTCCTCTTGCCGCACATAGGGCGGGTTGGCAATCACGATGTCGAACACGGCTTCGGAGTTGTCCTGCGCGCGCGGCAGGCCGAACATCCATTCCACATCGAAGAAGTCGGCAAAGCGGTTCTGGTCAAACGGATCCCAGCGAGCCATGCGCTCGGCATCGTTGGCGGTGACGAAACCATCGCGCTTGAGCAGAGTTACCAGTTCCTCATGCAGCTTCTGCACCTTTTCCTTGCGACGCTTCTTGGTGGCACGGGTACGCGAGGTGAAGTAGGCGGCGTTGGCATCACGCAGTTCGGCCTCCTTTTCCGCAATGGCGGGGTCATCCAGCAGCGAGCCTTGCGCGCCGTGACGCGGCACGCCGAACAGGGTGTTGGCAGCGACGATCTTGGTTTCCAGATTGGGCAGCGGGGTGATATTCCAGTTGGGCTTGCTGCGGTCTATGGGCTGGCTGACGATGAGGGCGATGAAAAAGCGCAGTTTGGCAATCTGTACCGCTATGGGCTGGATGTCCGAGCCGAAGATGCACTTCTCGATCAGATAGAGCTTGCGGGTGTAGTCGGCATAGGCCGGGTCGGCAAAGTCCTTCTTGTGCTTTTCCAGCGCGGCTTCGGCATCTTCGATTTCGGCATCGCGCTGCACGGGGTCGGGCGTTTTCTTCGCCAAGGCGAGGCGCTGTTGCAGCGGAGCCAGGTTCTGGTCGCGCCAGCGGCGGTTGTCGGGATCGAGTTTTTTCAAGGCCACGAAGAGCTTGGCCAAGACGCCCATGGGGAAGGCGCCGGAGCCGCAAGCCGGATCGAGCACTTTCAGTTGTTCGATGGCGAGCACCAGCGCGTCGGCCTCTGCTTCGCTGAAAGCGTGCTCCGTGTCGGCGTGCGAGAGCAACTGGCGCAAATCCTGTTCGCGCTGTTCCCCGTTGGGTGTATGACGGGTGAAGTAGGCAATAAGCGCCTCGTCCACCATGTAGTCCACCACTTCTCGCGGTGTGTAGAAGCTGCCGGACTGTTTTCGGGCGGTGCTGCGGGTATCCGGGTTGTAGCTGGCCAGCAGGTTCTCGAATACCTTGCCCAGCAGTTCGGGGTCAAGCGCTACTTCCTCGTCCAGCGGCGTGTTCTCGTCCACGGTGAATTTGTAGCTGTCGAGCAGGTCTATCAGGCCCTTGACCGGATAACGCTTGCCCTTGGTCTCGAACTCGGTGTTCAGCGTCGCATCATCCGTGCCGCCGAAAAAGAGTTTGTTCGGTACCTTGGCCTGGGCATCGGGGCGGCGTGAGAAACCGTCGATGCGCAGTACCGACCCGTTGCCCTCCTGCACCACCAATTTTTTAAGTTCCGGGCGGCGGGCCAGATCCTCATCCGTAAGTTGCTCGTCCAGGCACTCGAATAGGCCGCCGTTGAGGAAGGGCACGTGGGCGAAGTAGTCTTGCAGTACTGTTTCCGGGTGCTTGAAGGCGTCCTGGTGACGATAAACCAGCGAGATGAGGTAATCGGCCTTCATACCGCTACCGGTTTTGGCCCAGCGGCGGTCATTGCCCATCTCCTGATTCAGGGTGGCAAAGAACAGGTTTTGCAGAATGGCGTGGTAGTAATTGCTTTCATCCGGCGCGGCATCCGGCGCCTGCTTCAGCAGGCCGCACAATGCTTCCCGCTCGAACAGAGTATTGGGAACCAAGCCGCGCTCTTTGATGAACCAGACGAAGATTAGGCGCGTAAGCAGGCGGATGACACCAATGGCATTGCGATCCGGCCCGCCGCCCTTCGGAAATTCCACCTCCTTGGTGGCCCACATGTACCACCAAGCCAACTGCTGATAGAAATCCTTGTTGAGCTTCTGCGTGGAGAGCGTGTCGATCCAGGCGTCATACAGTTCGCGGAAGTTGCCGGGGCGGCGCTTGTCGCCCAGATTCACCAAGGCGAGGCTTGCCAGGATGTCTGTGTGCGCACGGTGAGGTGCGGTAAGGCGCACATCCTTGATGACGGTGATGCGGCTGTCGATGACGTCGCGACTGGCATCGCGCAGGTTCTGCCGCCGGTCGATAACCGCGAGAGAAAACAGCTCTTCCTGGCGGAACAGGAAGATGGCCGGCATGGGGAATCGCTTGTTCAACTCGCGTGCGATGGTTGCCAGTTGGCTGCGCGACCAACCCTCGCCTTGCAGGTCGATGGCAAGAAAGACGAAGGACTCGATCTGGCCTTGTGTCAGCTTGCCATCCGCGCCTATAGGTGCTTGCCCCAGAGCCAGTGAAGGAATCTCGTCGTTGGTGAGCTGGAACAGGAAAGCACAGGACTTCCAGCGATTGGCATGCACCTTGGCACGGTTGATGCTGCCAAGTTCGGGACGAAACTGTTCGATGCTGCCCAGCAGCGCTTCTGCGGTGTTACCCAGTTCTGCCGTTTTATCGCTGCTGTAGCCCAAGGTATGGAGCAGAGCGATGGCACCTGTTGCCAATGACTGGGTGGAGAAGCTTTGCAGCGCATCCTGAATGGATTGGCGAAGGGCGGAGTTGTCAGCCATTGTTAACGTCCTTGATCACCAGCCAAGTAATGAGATCGAAATCGTTGGATTTCTTGATTTGCTTCGCCGCATCGGCAAGCTTGCCACCACGCCCTGAAAAGAGATTTCCTGCGTTCTTGCGGCCAAACTGAGCGGCAATAGCAGCAATTGCTTTGTCGAGAAGGCCGCTGTACCTGCTCATGTCCTGGCCGTGTGCGGTCTCTTCATCGAATAGCTTGCACAGCTTGGCGTGCGGCTCGGTCTGGCCCTGGCAGACGGTGCGGAAAATTTCCAGAATCTGCTTGGGTGCGGTGAAGTTGTAGCGCACCTCGCCATCGTCGCGGATATAGACGAGGAAGTACGGTTGCAACGGGTTGACTGCCTCGTTTCCGGCGGCGTCAATGCGCTGCTTCAGGCAATAGATGATGCCGGGCTTGATGGCGCTGAACTCCGCATGCGGAGGCACTACGGCGTAAAGGCCGAATGGAGCTTCTTCCAGCTTCTCTCGGTTGGCTTCGATGTAGGTGGCCAATTCCATACGGAAGTCATCCAGCGTGAATTCCCCCAGCGCGACGGATTCGTTGAAGTCTTCCAGATCCAGCACTTCGTCCTTGAGCCGCAGCAATTGCTTGTCGCGGTAGCGCATGTCCTGCTTGATGAGGTCTTCCAGGTCTTCGGCTTGCAGGATGTTGTCTTCCGCCGTGGCGGCGATATCGACCAGCGCCATGCGCGCCTCGACACGGTTCTTGAGATTGATGTACTTGTTCAAGTCCGGCGTGGGCCAGAAGTTGACGAGTTGGATGGCGTTGTTGGGGCTACCGATGCGGTCGATACGACCAAAGCGCTGGATGATGCGCACCGGGTTCCAGTGGATGTCGTAGTTGATGAGATAGTCGCAGTCTTGCAGGTTCTGGCCTTCGGAAATGCAGTCGGTGGCGATGAGGAGGTCTATTTCGCCATCCTGCGGCATGGACTTCATCTTGCCCCGTTGTTTGGCGCGTGGAGCGAAGTTGGTGAGGATGTGGGTGAAGTCAGCCTGGCCGAAGGTGCTGCGGTTGGGGCGTGCGCCGCCAGACACCAGGGCGATGTGAACGCCCAGCGTGTTGCGTGACCAGTCTTCCAGTTCTTCGTACAAATAGGCAGCGGTATCGGCGAAGGCGCAGAATACGATGACCTTGCGGTTTTCCTCACCCAGCGTGTTGGTGCTGGGGTGACGCACCTTGTGTTCGATCAGGCGCTTGAGTTCGGCGAGCTTGGCATCGCGTGATGCATCGACGGCTTGGGCCGCATCGGCCAGCAGCGAAAGCTGTTGCTTGTCGGTGGCCAGATCGGCCAGCCAGGCGGCCACGTCCATATGCTCCATGCGGTACTTGAGCTTGGTGCCCGCCTGGAAGGCCTGGGCCAGTTCTTCGTCTTCTTCGGCTGGTTCCGCGAAAAAGTCAGGCTGGATGTCTTCCGCCGTCTCGGCTTGATGCTGCAGGAACTGCTTGAGCCGTTCTTCCAGATCTTCGATCTTGCTGACGGTGCGCTCCATAGTGATGGCAAAGGCGCGCACGGAGCTTTCCAGGCGCTTGAGGAAGTTCACCTTCATCATGCCGATCAGGAACTTCTCGCGGTTCTCCTGGCTGAAGTTCTTGACGCGATGGTCTTCGTACTGCGCCTTGAACGCTTCCAGCACGTACTTGGACGGCTTGAAGATGGAAAGCTGGTAGTTGTCGATTTCGTCGTTCAGCTTGTCATAGGAAAGGAAGCGGCCCTTGAGATCGATCTCGGAGAATACGGATTCCGGCTTCCTGCGCTTCGGAAATTGCCCGATCTGTGCCATAGAGGCTTTGTAATACTTCTGGAGGTGCTTGCGCGAACGGGCGATGGTGAGTTCGTCCAGCAGGGTGAAGAACCCGGCGGAGAGCCTTTCCATCAGATCACGGGCATCCCGCTCGCCAGAGCGCCTGGCCCACTCCATGAAGGTCTTTTGGGCGACGGTGAGCGTGTCCTTGATGCTGTTGATGCCGAAGCTCTGCGAAAAGGCGGTATCCCGCCCTTCGGTGACGAAGTAGATTTGGTTTCGCAGGTCTTTGAGGTCGTTGTTGACCGGGGTTGCGGACAGCAGCAACACCTTGGTCTTGACCCCAGTCTTGATGATGTCATCCATCAGCCGCTCATAGCGGCTCTTCTTGATGAGGTTGCCTTCTTCGTCGCGCTTGCCCTTGGTGTTGTTGCGGAAGTTGTGCGATTCGTCGATGACGATCAGGTCGTAGTTGCCCCAGTTGAGCGTTGCCAGGTCGATGCCATCTACGCGGCCGCTGTCACGTGACAGGTCGGTGTGCGAGAGCACGGTGTAGGCAAAGCGATCCTTGAGGAAGGGGTTGAGTTCGCTGTTGTTCTGGGCGAGATAGACCGTCCAGTTGTCGCGCAGCTTCTTGGGGCATAGCACCAGCACGCGGTGATTGCGCAGCTCGTAGTACTTGATGACCGCCAATGCCGAGTAGGTTTTACCCAGGCCCACACTGTCGGCCAGGATGCAGCCGTTGTGCTGGTTGATCTTGTGGATGGCGCCTTTGACGCCGTCCTTCTGGAAGTCGAACAAGGCCTTCCAGATGTCGGTGTCGATGATGGCGGTTTGGTCGAACAATGCGGCGTCGGCCTCCTGCCCGGACAGGAAGCGTTCGAAGACGTGATAGAGCGTCTTGAAGTAGACGAACTCCGGCGCGTGATCGAAGTAAAGCTGTTCCAGGTAGCGCAGGACATCGGCCTTGACGTCGGCAACCAGTTTTTCATCGCCCCAGATTTCATCGAACCATTGTTTGAGGTCTGCCCTGTCGCGGTCGCCATCGACAATGAGGTTCAGTTCGATGTTGGGCGTGTCGGACAAGCCGAGGCCGCGCCGGGTGAAGTTTGAGCTGCCCAATAGCGCATGTTCACGTCGGCCATCGTCAATGTGATAGAGCTTGCCGTGCAGGAGGTTGGCCTGGCGGACTGAGCGGATATCGACCTTGTCGCGCAACCATGCAGCGCAGCGACGAGCAACTTCCTTCTGTTGCAGGCGGTTGGCCAACTCCATGCCTTCGTCTTCGATCTTGAAAGCTTTCTTGTCGGTCTTGTCCGGGTCGAGCGAAGCGATGAAGCGGGGTTCGCCGAACAGGAAGTTCAGATGATCGATCTGGTCAAGCTGACTGGACAGCGCATCGTAGGCGTAGATGGTGAAGTAGGCAGACACCACGGAAAGTTGGCTGCCCGCGGCCATTTTCTCGGCCAGGAAGTCGGCGACCTTGCCGCGAGTATGGTTGTCGCGGATGCCATGACTGATGATGTTTCGTTGAGTACTCATTTCTCACCCAATTGATTGGTGCGAAGCCACTTCGCCCCTCGCCCCTTGCCAGTCGATTCGATCAACCCCTCTGATTTCATCGCCCGCAGCACTAGTCGAACCATGTCCCGGCTCACGCCCGGGCAGGCTTCTTCAATCTCGGAAATCGAGAACGGCAGGGTGCGCCCCAGAACTTCCGTCCGCACCCGGTCGCCTTTGCTACCACGTCCCCGTTCGATGGTGCCGACACGCTCCTCAAACTCACGGTAGGCCCGTAGCAAGGCACCCCAGAAGTAGTCGAGCCAGGGTTTGACGTCGTGCTGCCCCTGGTGCCAGCCCTGCGAGCTGGCTTCCAGCGTCTCGTAATAACTTTCCTTGGTTTCCTCGAAGATGCGTTCCAAACTGATGTAGCGTCCCACTTCGTAATCGAAGTGGTAGAGCAGCAGCAAGGTCAGCAAGCGGGACATGCGGCCGTTGCCATCCGGGAAAGGGTGGATGCACAAGAAGTCGAGCATCGCCAGCGGCACCAGTACAAGGGGGTCGGCCAGGTGCTGATCCAGCGCGGTGGCGAAGCGCCCGGCCAGATCGGTCATAGCCATGGGCGTGAGGTGCGCAGCGACCGGCTGGAAGCGTAGACGTGACGTGCCGTCCGGGTGGCGTTCGATGATGTCGTTATTGGTAGCCTTCCAGCGCCCGCCCGCCTGCGGCATATAGCGGTACAGCAGGGTGTGGAGTTGCAGCACTACGCCCTCGCTGAAGGGCATGTGCGCGGCCGATTCGTGGATCAGCGCCAGGGCATCACGGTAGCCGGCGATCTCCTGTTCGGAGCGGCTCTTTGGAGTTGCGTTGCGGATGACCAGGGACTTCAACCGCGAGGGTGCGACGACAACGCCTTCCAGCCGGTTGGACGATTCGGTGGACTCCACCACCGCGATCTGGCGTAGCCCTTTGAGGGCTTCGGGCGACTGCGCTGCGTAGAGCTGCTGCTTGCCCTGGTACTCGCCCAGTGTGCGCAACGTGGCGGCTTGGGTACCATCAAAGCGAAGCGCGGCGAGGTACTCGGGTGTGAGCGAGTGCATGGAAATGTAAGCCCGGGCTATCTAAATGGGGTAATCATAGCCGTTAAATGGGGTATTGTCTCGAAAAATGCCTCATTACCTGTGTTTGACTACCCCATTTCCTGAACGTTGGACCGGTCGCGAGGGGCTGGCATGGCTGCCCGAGGATGAAATGGGCGATATGAATCCAAAAAATGGGGGAATTAATGAACAACTGCCCCATTTATTTCATTGCTTACCCCATTGCCTGCGCCCAGCCTTCGGCAAAGAGAAATGGCAAGGGAACGGCACTCAAGGGACAACGGCCCTATCCAGAAAAGGAAAAGGCCACTCCTGTCCATTCGTTCTGCAACACCTGGCCAACTCTTCCCTATGCCGCGCAACTGTCTTCCGCAGCACTCAGATAGTCCGCCCAGTCCTGCAACAGCGTCCTTCTCTGATCCAGCAGCAACGCCTTGTTGTACGTCGCCCGCACCTTGTTGCTCTCCACGTGGGCAAGCTGCCGTTCAATTGCATCAGGCCGGTATCCGTTCTCATTGGCCCAGGTAGAAAAGGTCGTCCGCCAGCAATGCGGCGTCGTACCCCGCCCCAGGTTCATGTCGCGCATGGCGTAGGTGAGCCGATTGGGCGTAGTAAAGCCCTTGCCGCTCCGGTGCGGGAACAGATAGCGTCCACCACCCGTGATGCACTGCAAATCCTTCAGCACGGCAATGGCCTGCACAGACAACGGGCTGACATGGTCGCGCCGCGCTTTCATCTTCGCCGCGGGCCGACGCCACAGTGCATCCTCAAAATCGAACTCGTCCCACTCAGCATCCGCCGCTTCCCCTGGACGGCAGGCGGTCAGCGCAATCAGCCGCAGGCACAACGAGGTTTCCGGATAGCCCCGGTAGCCGCGCAACTCCTGATAGAACCTCTGGATTTGCTCTCGCGTCAGCGCCGCCTTGCTCTCGCTGAACGGCACGCGCAGCAGCCCACGAAGACTGGGAATAGGATTGGCCTCGACCAGACCTCGCACCACCGCGAATTCGAAGATGGCCGAAAGATCGCCCTTGACATGGATGGCCGCCCACGCGCCATGAGCTTTGCATTCCTCCAGCAGCGGGCGAATCTGCTTGACGCCAATGTCGCTCATCGGCATCCCATCGAACTTGGGCGACAGGTACTTCCTGATGCGGGATTCTTTCGTGCGGTAGGAACTGAGCGCAAAGACTGGCTTGATCTCGGCCAGGTACGCTTTCGCTACCTTGGCGAACGAGCTTTCACGGGCGCGCTTGCGTTCTTCCAGCGCTTCGAGGTTGCGCTGCTTGGCCTGCTGCCGCTCATGGGCAGGATGGATGCCTTGCTTGACCAACGCGCGCGCCTTCTCTCGGGCCGCACGTGCCTCCGCAAGACTTACTTGAGGAAAGCCGCCAATGGCAAAGAGGTTCTCCTTGCCTTGCAAGCGGTACTTCCACCGCCAGAGCTTGCCGCCGGTGGGCTTGACCAGCAGGAACAAGCCCCCGCCGTCTGATAGTTTCCAGTCTCGATCAGTCGGTTTGGCCGACCTGACCTTGGCGTCAGTGAGTAGATTCTCGGGCATCGTTGGACTCCACTGCGGGGAGATGTACCCCCACGGTTGAACACGAGTACCCCCAACGCTACCCCCGAATTTTCTGGACCTCGATGAACAATAGGAACGCTCAGTAGACCGTATTGTTTACGCAACCCATTGATTTAAAACGGGTCAACCTATCCACCAAGCGCTGCTGAGCGCCACCGAGATCCAGCAAAAATCGTCAGACGTTGAACAAGAAGTTCATCACGTCGCCGTCCTGCACGATGTATTCCTTGCCTTCGGCGCGCATCTTGCCGGCTTCCTTGGCGCCTTGCTCACCCTTGTAGGTGATGTAATCGTCATAGGAAATGGTCTGCGCGCGGATGAAGCCGCGTTCGAAGTCGGTGTGGATGACGCCGGCGGCCTGGGGCGCGGTGGCGCCGATCGGCACGGTCCAGGCGCGCACTTCCTTCACGCCCGCGGTGAAGTAGGTCTGCAGGCCCAGCAGCTTGAAAGCGGCGCGGATCAGGCGGTTCAGGCCGGGTTCTTCCATGCCCATGTCCGACAGGAAAGCCTGGCGATCGGCGTCGTCGAGGTCGACGATTTCGGATTCGATGGCGGCGCAGATAGCGACCACGGGCGCGTTGCGCGCCGCGGCGAATTCGGTCAGGCGGTCGAGCAGCGGATTATTGGTGAAGCCGTCGTCGGCCACGTTGCCCACGTACATCGCGCGCTTGGCGGTGATGAAGCAGAGTTGCGCGATGTCGGCCTTTTCCTCGGGCGAGAGGTCCAGGGCGCGAATGGGCTTGGCTTCGTTCAGCTGGGCCACGCACTTTTCCAGCACGGCCACGATGCGCTGCGATTCCTTGTCGCCCGAGCGGGCCGTCTTCTGGTGGCGCTGCAAGGCCTTTTCGGCGGTCTGCAGGTCGGCCAGGGCCAGTTCCGTTTCGATGACTTCGATGTCGGCGATGGGGTCGACCTTGCCGGCCACATGGATCACGTTGGGATCTTCGAAGCAGCGCACCACGTTGACGATGGCGTCGGTTTCGCGGATGTGCGAGAGGAACTGGTTGCCCAGTCCTTCGCCCTTGCTCGCACCGGCGACGAGGCCCGCGATGTCGACGAATTCGACGGTGGCGGACAGGATGCGTTCGGGCTTGACGATTTCAGCCAGCTTCTGCAGGCGCGGATCCGGCACTTCGACCACACCGACGTTGGGTTCGATGGTGCAGAACGGATAGTTCTCGGCGGCGATGCCGGCGCGGGTCAGAGCGTTGAAGAGTGTCGATTTGCCAACGTTGGGCAGGCCGACGATGCCGCATTGCAGAGCCATGGGAATCCTGTGTAAGTACGGTATTGATCGTTAACGTTCTAGTTTACCCCGGCCGGGCGACGGGGCTGCGCCCGGCCCGCGGGGTTGCGGCCCCGCTAAGCGGCCGCGGCGGGCACCCAGCGCATGATGATCCAGATCATCAAAATGGGGCCGGCATTGAAAACGGAGTGCAGCAGAATGGCGGCGCCGATGCCGCGCCGCACGCGCATCCAGCCCAGCACCAGGCCTGTCAGCCACTGGGGCAGCACCAGCAGGGGCAATAGCCAGAACGGCGTCTTGGCATAGACGAAATTGGTCAGGTGCACGGCGGCGAAGGTCAGCGCGACCAAGTGAAACACCAGGCCGAAATGCTTCAGGTAGTAGCGCCGCCAGGTCGTGTCCCAGCCTTGCAGCGGCTCGGGCCGTTGCCGCGCGCCCCAGCAGGCCAGGATCACGAACGCGGCCAGCAGCAGACCGGTCCAGACTTTGGGGCCCCACAGCACGACAGGTACCATCGCCGGAATCAGCCATAGCGCCTGCTTCGGACGGCGCAGGCCGTAGCGGAACAGTGTCTCTTCAACCAGCGGCGCCCAGATCACCGCCGTCAACCAAGGAATATTGGCAGGATCCAGCCGGTGCGTGACGCCGCCCAGTCCGGCGGCGGCCACCGCCACCGGCCCCAGCGCAAACAGGTTCACAGCCCACAGCAGCGCGGCCCAGGCCAGCAGACGGCCGGGCCCCAAGCCCGGCCACCAGTCGGCCACCAAGCCGCTGGCGGACGCGCGGCCCGGTAAACGCGATGCCGGATGCGGATGGCGAATGAAACGCCAGAAATCCACGATCTCGCTGCGAAAGCGCAATTTCCCGCGGGGCGCGGCCTGCCGCAAGTCTGTCATCAGGCTTCGTTGCCGCTATGAAGTTGGCGCGTCGCCAAGGGGAAATCGCCGGCCAGCATTGCCGGCACCACGGCGCGACAACGGTCGATGACCGATTCGATCTGCTTCTGCTCTTCCCGGCGCGGCGGGTGTAGGACGAAGTCCGCCACCTGCTGCGCCAGTCCCAACGTACGCGGATGACCGATGCCGATGCGCAGGCGCCAGAAGTTCGGGCTGCCCAGGGCCGCCTGGATGTCCTTCAAGCCATTGTGGCCTGCGTGGCCGCCACCCTGCTTCAGTTTTACCTGCCCCGGCAACAGGTCCAACTCGTCGTGCAGCACCAGCACCTGCTCCGGCGTCAGTTTGTAGAAGCGCGCCAGCGCGCCCACCGCCTGTCCGGATCGGTTCATGTAGGTGTTGGGCTTTAACAGCAGCACGTTGTCCGCGCCCAGGCGGGACTTGGCCACCATCCCGAAAAAGGACTTCTCCAGCGCAAAAGAAGTGCGCAAGTCGTCCGCCAGGTGGTCGGCCAGCCAGAAGCCGGCGTTGTGCCGGGTGGTTTCGTAGTCGGGGCCGGGATTACCCAGTCCCACAATGAGACGTATAGGAGTAGACATGATGGGGGGTGTTTAAACCAAAAAACCCTGCGCATGCAAATGCACACGCAGGGTTTCGGGCACCAGCCGTGGAAAGCCCGAAGGCTTTCCGGCAGGACTTAGGCGGCCGGAGCTTCGGCAGCGCCTTCGTCGGCGGCAGCGCCGCCCTTGACCACGGCCGTCGCGGCCAGCAGCGGGTTGGCGTCGCCGCCATGGGGGACGTAGGTCACGCCCTTGGGCAGCTTGATGTCGGCCAGGTGCACCGAAGCGCCAGGCAGCAGGTCCTTCAGGTCCACTTCGATGAACTGGGGCAGCGCTGCCGGCAGGCAGGTGATTTCCAGTTCGGTCAGGACGTGGCTGATGATGGCGCCGCCCAGCTTCACGGCCGGCGAGACTTCAGCGTTGATGAAGTGGAACGGGACCTTGGTGTGCAGGGCCTGGTTGGCGTCCACGCGCTGGAAGTCCACGTGCAGGACTTGCGGCTTGTAGGCGTGCCATTGAACCGAACGCAGCAGGACTTGCTCTTCCTTGGCTGCGCCTTCCAGCGCCATTTGCAGGATCGACGCGTGGAATTCTTCCTTGCGCAGGGCGTGGTAGATCTCGTTGTGGTCGAGTTCGATGTTCAGGGGGGCAGCCGTACCGCCATAGACAATGGCGGGAACGCGGCCCGCGCGGCGCAGGCGGCGGCTCGCACTCGAACCCTGGACGCTACGCGCAGTGGCATTGAATTTCATGGAAAACTCCAAAAACAATAAATGGCGAAGAGACTCCGCCGGTTGGTGCACGGCACGCAAAATGCGCGCCGTGTTTGTTGCGCCTTGCCGCGACCAGCAAGGCGCAGAACTCAGTATCCGGACTGCTCGTCCGAGGGACGCTGCGTCTTAATCGACGAACAGCGAGCTGACCGATTCCGCGTTCGAGATACGCAGGATGGTCTCGCCCAACAGCGCGGCGCACGACAGCTGGCGAATCTTGCCGCTGGCCTGGCCTTGCTCGGAGAGCGGAATGGTGTCGGTGACGACCAGTTCGTCCAGTTCCGACGCTTCGATGCGGTCGATGGCGCCGCCCGACAGCACGGGGTGCGTGCAATAGGCGTAAACGGCGCCGGCGCCGCGGTCCTTCAGGGCCTGGGCCGCCTTGCACAGCGTGCCGGCGGTGTCGACCATGTCGTCCATGATGATGCAGGTGCGGCCGTCGACTTCACCAATGATGTTCATCACTTCCGACACGTTGGCGCGCGGACGGCGCTTGTCGATGATGGCCAGATCGGCTTCCAGTTGCTTGGCCAGCGCGCGGGCCCGCACCACGCCGCCGATGTCCGGGGACACGACGACCAGGTTCGAGAAATTGCGGCGCCAGATGTCGCCCAACAGGATCGGACCCGCGTAGATGTTGTCCACGGGGATATCGAAGAAGCCCTGGATCTGGTCGGCGTGCAGGTCCATCGTCAGGACGCGATCAACACCGGCCACTTGCAGCATGTTGGCCACGACCTTCGCCGAGATGGCCACGCGCGCCGAACGCGGGCGGCGGTCCTGGCGGGCATAGCCGAAGTACGGAATGGCGGCGGTGATGCGGCCAGCGGAAGCGCGGCGCAAGGCATCGACCATCACCATGATTTCCATCAGGTTGTCGTTGGTGGGAGCACAGGTGGGCTGGAGGACGAAGACGTCCTTGCCGCGCACATTCTCGTTGATCTCGACCATCACTTCGCCGTCCGAGAAGCGACCGACGGTCATCTTGCCCAGGGACATATCGAGGTGGTTGACTACGTCCACGGCCAGCCGAGTGTTGGCTGTGCCCGTGAAAATCATGAAGCTATCGTTTGCCATGATGGATGATGCGATGGTCGTTTCAAGACACTAACGAGGTGATGCGAGATGATGCACCAGCGGACCCGGAAAATAAAAAAGCTGCTGAACCCGGGCCAGTGTCTTACAGGCGTGTTCAACAGCTTTTTTATGTATTCGGTTGGCTGGGGAGGAAGGATTCGAACCTTCGCATGCCGGAATCAAAATCCGGTGCCTTAACCAGCTTGGCGACTCCCCAACTATCTTGCAATCCAATTCCGCAACGGATGTTCAGCTAATCCGGCACATGCCTGCACTAACCGAAACCGTGGATGCGTTTGGCTGAATGTTTTATCAGCGCCGCGCATTATAGCGGATATTTCTGCTTCTGCCAAAACGGCTTCGGAAAGTTCGGAAAATTCGGCGAATAAACACGCACCCGATCCCGACATGCGAACTGGGGTTCCACGAAGGATTCCCTGTTCAGCAAGCCACCGCGATGCCCCAAGCACTTCAGGGTAAAGGCGGAAGACCACCGGCTCCAAATCATTTCTGCCGAAGCAGAAAGTAGGCGAAGCAAGAAAGTCCGCTATTGTGATGTAAGAAGAATCTCTTGTCAAATCGGGCGCGGAAAATATTTTTGGCGTGGGCACGCTGGCGTCCGGCTGCGCCACCAGATAAGCGCGTTCCGGCAGCGTCACCGCGCTCAGGTCCTCGCCCACGCCCTGCGCAAACGCCGACTGCCCGAAGACGAACACCGGCACATCGGCGCCCAGCGGCAATGCAAGCGCCATCAGCTCGCGCCGCGACAGTCCTGTCCCCCACAGCTTGTTGAGCGCGATCAGCACCGAGGCTGCGTCGCTGGAGCCGCCTCCCAGGCCGCCCCCCTGAGGAATGCGTTTTTCCAGCCCGATCTGCACGCCCTGCCTCACGCCCGTGGCCCGCTGCAGCGCATGCGCGGCCCGCAAGGTCAGGTCCTGGTCCTCCGGCACGCCCGCCAGCTCCGTCGCACGGCTGATGACGCCGTCTGAGCGCAGGTCGAAATGCAGCGTGTCGCAGAGATCGATGAAGCGGAAGACAGTCTGCAGCAGGTGGTAGCCGTCGGCGCGCCGCCCCACGACATGCAGGAACAGGTTCAGCTTGGCGGGAGCAGGTACGTCGTACAGAGTCACGGCGGGGCCCGTCGTTCAGGGCTGATTGACGACCAGCCGCAGCATGATGCGACGGCCCGGCTCCAGACGCTCGAGCACGAGCAATTGAGGGCCCAACGTGTCATAGCGCGAAAGCCGAGCACGCCAGCCGCCCTGCTCGAATGACGCCGGGCGGCCCAGCTCATCGCGGGACACCTCGGTCGCCTCGGGCGTGGCAGCCAGCTTGCCGCGCAACCAATCGCGCAGGCCGGACACCGGCATGCTGCTGCCCAGCGCTTCCGCGGCCAGGGCGTCGGGATTGTCCGCGACCAGGCGCGTGCCGTCGGCCTTGGTCAGGCTGGCCGCGCCGGGACGCCCTTCAACGCGCGCCTCGGTCGAGCCCAGCGGATTCGTCAGGTCCAGCACATAGTGGCGGCCATCGTCCGACCACGAGAAGCCGCCCTGCACAGCGTTCTGCTTGCCGCTTTCCTCGTTGACGGTGATGGCGAAGCGGCCGATGCGCGAAAACGCGTCCGCGCTGGCGCCTTCAATGGGTTTGGGCGTGGTGCAGGCAGCCAGCGTAGCCGCCAGCGCCGCCATCAGAAACCAGCGCAGCGCAACTGCGACGCCCTGCATGCGTTGAACAACTGCCGTCACAGGTTGATCCCCAGGCGCTTGGCCACGTCTTGGACGGTCTTGTTCTTGGGGTCTTTCGTCAGAGCGGCGCGCAACAGCTCGATGGCCTGGTCGCGCTTGCCCTGGGTCCAGAGGACTTCGGCAAGGTGGGCCGCGATATCGGCTTCCGGACGCACGCTGTAGGCACGCCGCAGATAATCGGCGGCCGCAGCGGAATCGCCCATGCGGTATTTGACCCAGCCCATGCTGTCCAGGATGAACGGATCGTTGGGAGCCAGTTCGAGCGCCTGCGTGATCAGGTCCAGGGCCTCGGGCAGGCGCTGGTTATGGTCGGCCAGCGTGTAGCCCAGCGCGTTATAGGCATGCGCATGATCCGGATCCAGCGCGATGACCTGGCGCAGCATGCGCTCCAGGTCCGCCAGGCGGTTCTGGCGTTCATACAGCATGGCCAGCTCGTATTTGATCTCGACCGTATCGGGCAGCGCCTGATCGGCGGCCTCCAGCACGGACACTGCCTGCGCCACGCGATCCGCGTCGCGCAGGATCTGCGCCTTGGTCAAGACGCCCAGCGTGCGTTCTTCTTCGTCCTGGGGACCTGCGGCGTCGATCAAGGCCAGCGCGTCGTCCACGCGGCCGCTCTTGGCGCGCAAGGCGGCCTGACGCATACGCACCGAGTAACGCAGCGTCGGATCGTCGATGCGGCCCAATTCGGCGATGGCGTCGTCGTAATGGCCCTGGTCTTCCGCGATGCGGGCCAGCAGCACGTGGGCGTCGGCCGCAGCCGCGCCGGCGTCAGTGGCGCCCGGCACGGTGGCGCGCTGCCGCTGCTGCTGCACGTCCAGGTATTGCTGCAACAACGTCTTGGCCTGCGGCAGCTGCCCGGCCTTATAGGCCAATTGCGCCTGCATGAACAGCAGGTCGAAATCTTCCGGCGAACGGCGCGACATCGCTTGCAGTTCAGCCAGCGCGCCGTTGTAGTCGCCGCTGTCGGCCAATTGGCCGGCCAGCATCAGGCGCACCTTGCGGGCGTTGGGATTGCGGGCGATGTAGGCGCGCGCCTCGGTCTGCGCGCGCTGCGGATCTACCTTGTAGCCATATTCGAGTACGCGCAGGGCAGCGGCTTCCGACTTGGGCTCCGCCGCCAGGGCGGCGCGCGACTCCTGCGCGGCGCGGGGGTAGTCGCCTGCGGCGGACGCCACGTCCGCCAACGCCAGGTGTGCGGCAGGCAATTTGCGCACGCTGTCGCTGAAGGATTCGTCGAGGATGCGCAGGGCCAGACGCCGGTCATTCAGCCGGCTCAGCACAGCCAAAGCCTGGCCGATGGCCGCCGGCTTGTCGCGCGAGGAATCGATACGGTTGCGCAGGGCCTGGGACAGCCCCTTGGTCTGACCGTTGGCCGCGGCCAGCGCGAGCTCGGTGGAACTGGCCTCGACGTCGTTGGGAGACAGGCGCGCCCAGACCCGCGCGGCGTCCAAGGCGCCGGGGAGATTGCCGCCGGCCAACTGGAACTCCAGGGCGCGACGGGCCAGGCGTGGATCACCGGTATCCCGCGCCAGGCCCAGCATGGTGGTCGCCGCCGAGCCGTACATGCCGCGCTGCGCGGCGATCTCCGACGCAAGCACGCGATAAAAGATATCGGCGGTCAGCGAGACATAGGGCAACTGCCCGGGGCGCAGCCGTATGACTTCGGTTTCAGGTTGGCGGCTCTGGGGCGCCATCCTGGGCCCGGTCGCATCGCGCGTCCGGCTGTCGGCGGCCTGGGCCGGCGGGGTCAGTATTGCTGCCAGCGCAAGCGCTAGCGCGGCGATCCCGATGTTTATAGGTTTGAAAGACGACTTCACGCGGCCCGTCCGGTTGATGGCACAATCTTCGTACACGCAATTAATGATCTTACACTGGCTCATGCCGGAACTGCCTGAAGTCGAAACCACGCGTCGGGGAATCGACGCCGTCATCACCGGCCGGACACTGACGCGGCTGGTCGTCCATGAATCCCGCATGCGCTGGCCGATCCCGCCGGATCTGCCGGCCACGATCGCCGGCCGCGCCGTGCTGGAGTGCGCCCGCCGGGGCAAGTATCTGCTGCTGCGGTTCGAACACGGCACCCAGATAGTGCATCTGGGCATGTCGGGGTCGCTGCGCAGCGTCGCGCCCGGTGAATTCCTGCGCAAACATGATCACGTCGAATGGATATTCGACGAGGCCGTGCTGCGCCTGCATGACCCGCGGCGTTTCGGTGCGGTGCTTTGGCATCCCGCTGGCGACGGCCCCATAGACGCCCATCCCTTGCTGGCCAAGCTGGGCATCGAGCCCTTCGACCCGCGCTTTGACGGCGCATGGCTGCATCGCCACTTCAAGAATCATGGCGCTGCCGTCAAGCAGGTGCTGCTGGCTGGCATGGCGGTGGTGGGCGTGGGCAATATCTATGCGTCGGAAAGCCTGTTCCGCGCCCGCATCAATCCCAAGACGCCAGCCAACAAGCTATCGCCCGCTCGCTGCGAGCGCCTGGCCGACATGGTGCGCGCCACCCTGGCCGACGCCCTGACCTCGGGCGGCAGCACGCTGCGCGACTATGTAGGCGCCACCGGCGAGCCGGGCGCCTACTTCGAGATCCACGCCGCCGTCTACGAACGCGAAGGCCTGCCGTGCCGGGTCTGCGCCACCCCGATACGCCGCATCGTCCAGGGACAGCGCGCCACCTATTACTGTCCGAAATGCCAAAGAAACTGACCGTAACGCCCCCGGAAATCCGCGGGAAATCCCTGTAAAAACAAGGGCATTTGTTTATAGCAAACGTATTGCACAAACACTAACGTCGGGCTATATTCCTTCCACACACCCTATTCCTATAAAAGTGGAAGGAGCCTCCATGAGCAAGCAATTCGCCTCGCACGCCGATCTGGACGACAAGGTCGTCTCGTTTGAAAAACTGTCCGACAACGCCTATGCCTACACGGCCGAAGGCGACCCCAACACGGGCGTGATCATCGGCGACGAGGCCGTCATGGTGGTCGACACCCAGGCCACCCCGGTCATGGCGCAAGACGTGATCCGCCGCATCCGCGAAGTCACGGACAAGCCGATCAAGTACATCCTGCTGTCGCACTATCACGCCGTGCGCGTGTTCGGCGCGTCCGCCTACAACGCCCAGGAAATCCTGGCCAGCCGCGATACCTATGACCTGATCGCCGAGCGCGGCGAACAGGACAAGGCCAGCGAAATCGGCCGCTTCCCCCGCCTGTTCCGCAACGCCGAATCGATCCCGCCGGGCCTGGTCTGGCCGACGATGACGTTCAAGGGCGAAATGACGGTCAACCTGGGCAACCTGGAAGTCAAGCTGCTGCAAGTCGGCCGCGGCCACACCAAGGGCGACACCATTGCCTGGCTGCCCGAGCAGAAAATCCTGTTCGCCGGCGACCTGGTCGAATACCAGTCCACCCCCTATTGCGGCGACGCCTATTTCCGCGATTGGCCCACCACGCTGGACGCGCTGTCCGGCTTTGAAGCCGAAAAGATGGTCCCCGGTCGTGGCCCGGCGCTGAAAAACGCCACCGAAGTCCGCCAGGGCCTGGCTGGCACGCGCGCCTTCCTGACGGACCTGTACGGCGCAGTGAACCGCGGCGTGGCCGAAGGCAAGGACCTGAAGACCATCTACCGCGAGGTCTACGACTTCATGAAGCCGCGTTACAGCGACTGGGTGATCTTCGATCACTGCATGCCGTTCGACGTGTCGCGCGCCTATGACGAGGCCACCGGCCATACCCACCCGCGCATCTGGACCGATAAGCGCGACCTGGAAATGTGGGCGCAGCTGGAAGGCTGATTCCAAATGGGGCCGCGCCACGCGGCCCTAGCCAGCAGGAACCGGAATCGCGCGCCGCAAGGCAGCGCGCGGTGACGTGACATAAAAACAATATGACCCACACAGGAGACAACCGTGGGAGACATCGACTTTCAGGCGATGGAGTTCGCCTATGAAAAGCATGCGGACCAGGCCGCCAGCGAGCTTGCGCGCCATCAGGTAGTGGTTGTGGGAGCGGGCCCGGTGGGCCTGACCACCGCGCTGGATCTCGCCCGCCAGGGCGTGCGCGTGGTGGTGCTGGACGACGATTTCCGCCTGTCCACGGGCTCCCGCGCCATCTGTTTTTCCAAGCGCACGCTGGAAATCTGGGACCGTCTGGGCGTGGGCCAACGCATGATAGACAAGGGCGTCTCGTGGAACGTGGGCAAGGTTTTCTTCCGCGAACAGGAAGTCTGGCGTTTCGACCTGCTGCCCGAGCCCGGCCATCGCCGCCCCGCCTTCATCAACCTGCAGCAGTATTACGCCGAAGGCTATCTGTACGAGCAGGCGCGCCAGGAACCCAACATCGATCTGCGCTGGAAGAACAAGGTCGTCGGCGTGGAGCAGCGCGATGACGGCGTGATCTTGAACGTGGAAACGCCCGACGGCGCGTACGCCCTGCATGCCGACTGGCTCGTCGCCTGTGACGGCGCGCGCTCGCCGGTGCGCAAGCTGATCGGCCAGGAAAGCCATGGCCGCATTTTCCGCGACCGCTTCCTGATCGCCGACGTCAAGATGCAGGCGGACTTTCCGACCGAACGCTGGTTCTGGTTCGACCCGCCATTCCATCCCAACCAGTCGGTGCTGCTGCACCGCCAGCCGGACAACGTCTGGCGCATTGACTTCCAGCTGGGCTGGAACGCCGACCCCGTCGAAGCCGTCAAGCCCGAAAACGTGCTGCCGCGCATCCGCGCCCTGCTGGGCCCCGACGCGCGCTTCGAGCTGGAATGGGTCAGCGTCTATACCTTTGCGTGCGAACGCATGGACAAGTTCCGCCATGGCCGCGTGGTCTTCGCGGGCGACTCCGCGCATCGCGTGTCGCCATTCGGCGCCCGCGGCGCCAATAGCGGCGTGCAGGACGCCGAGAATCTGGCGTGGAAATTGAAGCTGGTGCTGGCCGGCCAGGCACCCGAAGCGCTGATCGACAGCTACAGCGTCGAACGCGAATTTGCCGCCGACGAGAACATCCTCAACTCTTCGCGCGCCACCGATTTCATCACGCCCAAGAGCGACATCAGCCGCAGCTTCCGCAATGCGGTGCTGAACCTCGCGAAGACTCATCCCTTCGCGCGCTCGCTGGTCAACAGCGGCCGCCTGTCGCTGCCCGCGACCTACGCAGGTTCCCCGTTGAACACGCCGGACACCGACGCCTTCACTGGCCGCATGGTGCCGGGCGCGGTGGCGCTGGACGCGCCTGTGGATACGCAAGGCGTGCAGGACTGGTGGCTGGCGCAGCTGAATGGCGAATTCGTGCTGGCCCTGTTCTGCGGCGATACCCTGCCCGAGCGCGACACGCTGCTCGCCCTGCAGGCGCTGCGCCTGGCGCCCGTGCCGGTCAAGGCCGTGCTGGTGGCCAGCCCGCTGTGCGACCTGTCGGCGCTGCCGAAGGAGCTGGCTGCGGTCACCGACCGCGAGGGTTGCCTGGGCAAGCGCTACGACGCGCAAGCCGGCACCGCCTACCTGATCCGCCCCGACCAGCACGTCTGCGGCCGCTGGCGCACCTTCGACACCGCTGCCGTCACTGCCGCCGTCGGCCGCGCCACGGGCCGCGCCTGAACTTCGAGATCACTTCATCATGCTGATTACCGAAACCAACCTGAGCTCGCCGGACGACTTCTACGAAGCGCTGATCGAGACCCATCGCGATCTCACCAACGAGCAAAGCCAGGAACTCAACGCGGCACTGATTCTGCTGCTGGCCAACCACCTGGGCGACATGGACGTGCTGCGCGAGGCCCTGAGCCAGGCGCGCGCTTCCGTGGCGCCGTAAACGCCAGTCAGGCTCCCACCGCAAAGGTGTTCACGATCAGCGTCCGCAGCCACTGGTTGCCGCTGTCCCGATCCACCCGGCGCTGCCAGTACATATTGGTCTGCAGCGCCGGTACCCTTATCGGCGGCGTCATGTAGCGCAGGCCGAATGGCGGCGCGGCGCTGGCGGCGAGTTTCTCGGGCACCGTGGCCAGCAAATCGGTAGCGCTGACGATATACGGCACGGCCGAAAAGTGCGGCACGCTGAAGTGCTCGGCCAGGTCGACGCCCGCGCGCTCCATGGACTGATTGACCTGCCCATAGGGCGCCGCGCGCGAGACGATCAAGTGGCGCTCGGCTCGGAAGGCCTTGAGGCCCATACCGGCATGGGCCGTCGGATGAGCCTGCCGGAACAAGGTTGCGTAGCCCTGGCGGAACAGCATGCGCTGCAGCGTCCCCGCCCCCATTTCATCGAACGCCCCGATCGCCAGGTCCACGCGCCCCGTCTCCATTTCCCGCGGCAGGTCCGGCCCCTGCACGCGCACGGAATCGATACGCACCAATGGCGCCACCTGCACGCAGACTTCCATCAGCCGCGGCATGAAGTGGATTTCGCCCACGTCGGTCATCGCCACGCGGAAGCGGCGCGTGCTGGTGGCGGCGTCGAAGACGTCCTGGTCTTTCAGCGCCTGCGACAGCATTGTCAGCGCCTCGCTGACAGGGCCCGCCAGGCGCTGCGCGCGCGGTGTGGGCAGCATGCCCTGCGCCGTGCGTACGAACAGGTCGTCGCCGAATGCCTCGCGCAGCCGCCGCAGCGCATTGCTGACAGCGGGTTGCGACAGGTCCATCCGCCGCGCCACGGCCGACAGGTTGCGATCCTCCAGCAGATGCTGGAAGAGCAGCAGCAGATTCAGATCGACATTGCGCAGTTCCGCCATGCGCCCCCCTACTATTCACAAAATTTATAGTCTCTATTTTTGCATTCCCGTAGCCGCAGCGGGGATTTTTTCCGACAATGGCATATCGGTCACCGGAAGCCTTCCGGACCGGCCACCCGCATCAGGCCGCGCGGCCAAGCACCGCGCCGCCGCTCAGGAGGATTCCATGGAACTGCAATACCAGACCGGCTTTGGCAACAATTGCGCCACCGAGGCCCTGCCCGGCGCGTTGCCGGTGGGCCGCAACTCGCCGCAGCAATGCCCTTACGGCCTGTACGCCGAGCAATTGTCCGGCACCGCGTTCACCGCGCCGCGCAATGAAAACCGCCGCTCCTGGCTCTATCGCATCCGTCCGGGCGTGCAGCACAAGCCCTTCGAAGCCTTCGGCGGCGCCACGGGCTGGCTGAGCACGTTTGGCCATGGGCCCGTCACGCCCAATCAGTTGCGCTGGAGCCCGATGCCCATTCCCTCCGCCCCCACCGACTTCCTGGAAGGCGTGAAGACCTGGGGCGGCAACGGCGGCCCTGACGAACAAAGCGGCGTGGGTATCCACCTGTACGCGGCCAACCGTTCGATGCAGGGACGCTTTTTCTACAACGCGGACGGCGAGCTGTTGCTGGTGCCGCAGGAAGGCCGCCTGCGCCTGGCCACCGAACTCGGCCTGATCGACCTGGAACCGCTGGAAATCGCCGTCATCCCGCGTGGCGTGCGTTTCCGCGTGGAACTCCTGGACGGCGCCGCGCGCGGCTATATGCTGGAGAACTTCGGCGCGGCCATGCGCCTGCCCGAGCTGGGCCCCATCGGCTCGAACTGCCTGGCAAACGCCCGCGACTTCAAGACGCCCGTGGCGTGGTACGAAGACATCGAAGGCGACTTCGAACTGATCGCCAAGTTCACGGGCGGCTTCTGGCGCGCTTCCATCGGCCATTCGCCGCTGAACGTCGTGGCCTGGCACGGCACGCACGCGCCGTACAAGTATGACCTGCGCAACTTCAATACCGTCGGCTCCATCAGCTACGACCATCCGGACCCCTCGATCTTCACCGTGCTGACCGCGCCGTCGGACACCCCGGGAACGGCCAACATGGACTTCGCGATCTTCCCCCCGCGCATCCTGGCCATGGAAAACACCTTCCGTCCGCCCTGGTTCCACCGCAACATCGCCAGTGAATTCATGGGGCTGATCCAGGGCGTCTACGACGCCAAGGCCGACGGCTTCGCCCCTGGCGGCGCCAGCCTGCACAATTGCATGAGCGGCCACGGGCCCGACGCCGAGACCTTCGAAAAGGCTTCTCACGCCGACACCAGCACCGCCCACTACATCCGCGACACCATGGCGTTCATGTTCGAGACGCGGCGCGTCATCCGCCCGACGGAACAGGCCTTGGCCTCGGTAGAATTGCAGGGCGACTACTACCGGTGCTGGCAGGGCATAGCCAAGCATTTCGACCCCAGCAAGGCGTGATACGCAGAACCTCTGCTTTCCGCGCCCGCGGCGATGAGCGCAAGCTCATCGCCGTTTGGCATTTGGATTTTCCGGCGCCTGACGCCCGGCCACCGCATAACCACACTGAAAGAGACACGCAGCCATGACCACCACCATCAATGAAACCCACGACCCGTCGCTCAAGAGCTGGGTCGCCAGCGCCAACACCGGCGAGTCGGATTTCCCGGTGCAGAACCTGCCCTACGCCGCGTTCCGCCGCAAGGGCACAAACGAATCGTTCCGCCCCGGCGTGGCCATCGGCGACCAGATCCTTGACCTCGCCGCGCTGGCTGCCAAGCAGCCCTTCGAAGGCCTGGCGGCCGAAGCCCTGGCCGCTTGCGCCACGGACAGCCTGAACGCCCTGATGGCCTTGGGTCAGGCCCACTGGAGCGCCCTGCGCCTCGCCCTGTCTCGCGCGCTGCGTGAAGGCGCGGCCCTGCGCGGCACCGTCGAGCCGCTGCTGATCAGCCAGGCCGACGCCGAGTACACCACCCCCGCCCGCATCGGCGACTACACCGACTTCTACATCTCTGTGCACCACGCCACCGCCGTGGGCAAGCAGTTCCGTCCCGACAACCCCCTGCTGCCGAACTACAAGTGGGTGCCCATCGGCTACCACGGCCGAGCCTCGAGCATCGGCGTGGATCAGAAGTTCCCCCGTCCCGTCGGCCAGACCCGCCCCGCCAACGAAGGCGAAACGCCCCAATTCGGTCCTTGCGCCCGCCTGGACTACGAACTGGAACTGGGCATCTTCGTCGGCACGGGCAATGCCCAAGGCGATCGCATCAGCCTGGCTGACGCCGAATCCCATGTTTTCGGCCTGTGCATCCTGAACGATTGGTCGGCGCGCGACATCCAGGGCTGGGAATACCAGCCCCTGGGTCCCTTCCTGTCCAAGAACTTCGCCTCCACGATCTCGCCCTGGATCGTCACCATGGAAGCGCTCGAGCCGTTCCGCACGCAATGGAACCGCGGCCCGTCCGAACCGCAACCCATGCCCTACCTGGCGTCCGACGCCAACCGCGCCAAGGGCGCCTTCGACGTGCAGATGGAAGTCCTGCTGACCACCGAGAAATCGCGTGCCGACAAGCAACCGCCCGCCTTCCTGTCGCGCAGCAACTTCCGCGACGCCTACTGGAACGTGGCTCAACTGATCACGCACCACACGGTCAACGGCTGCAACCTGCAACCGGGCGACATGCTGGGCACCGGCACCCTGTCCGGTCCCCAGCCTTCCGAAGCCGGCTCGCTGCTTGAACTTTCCAACGGCGGCAAAAATCCGATCGAACTGCCCTGGGGCGAAAAACGCACCTTCCTGCAGGACGGCGATCAGATCATCATGCGCGCCGAATGCGTGAAGGCCGGCTATCCGCGCATAGGCTTTGGCGAAAGCTCGGGCCAGGTACTGCCGGCCCGCGCCTGATCCGCGCCTAGTCCGCGCCGGCGCCCGCTCTTGCGGGCGCCATCAACGCCTCGATCTCTTCGTCCTTGGCCTGCCATTGCTGGCCCAGCCAATGATGGAAGGTCGAGCGGAAAGTCTTGTCACCGGTGTAGTCGGCGTCACAGAACTCCGGCGGCACCGGCAACTGCCGCATACGCACCAGCACCTGGCCCGCACGGCCGCAAGCCAGGTCCCAAAAGCTGGGAGCGCCCCCCGGATAGACGATCGTCACGTCTATCATCGAGCGAAAACGCTTGCCCATCGCGTTCAGCGCCACCGCCAGTCCGCCCGCCTTGGGCTTGAGCAGATGCCGATACGGCGATCCCTGCGCATCGCGCTTGGCCGCACTGAAACGCGTTCCTTCAGCAAATACCATCACGCTGGTCGGCACCAACGAGAACTTCGCGCACGCGCGCCGCGCGGCTTCCTGATCCTGCCGCCCCAGATCCGGATTGCGCCGTAACGCCGCCTTGCCGTGGCGCTTCATGAACGGAAAATCCAGCGCCCACCACGCCAGCCCGATCACGGGCACATAGATCAACTGCTGCTTCAGGAAGAACTTCAGCAGCGGAATACGCCGGTTGAGCGAATGCTGCAGCACGAAGATGTCCACCCAGGACTGGTGGTTGCAGTTGACCAGGTACCAGTCGGCGTAGCGCAACCCGTCATGGCCCCGCACATCCCAGGACATATCCTGGATCCGCGCCAACCATCCGGCGTTGCAGGACACCCAGGCCGTGGCGATGCCATTGAGCACGGGATCGACGCTCCGCCTGACCGCCGCGAACGGCAGCAGCAACTTCAACAAGGCCAGTGGAAACAGCAGCAGGCACCAGAACACCGTGTTGAGCGCCAGCCAGACGGTACTGACGCCCCCCGTCACCCATGCGAACCGCCCACGCGGCAACGGCAATACGCGGCGCCGCTCGGACGCGCGGGCATCGGATTTGTTTGATTGGGCCGCAGCGGCGCGGCCAGCCCCGGAAGACGATTCAGGAAAAGTCATGCGCCAGTTTCCTACCTTCACCAAAAATCCGACTTGCGCAGAATCAAGCCCACCATCACGCGCAGCGTCAGCACCCACCGCAAGACAGAACGTATGCTGGATGAGGCCGCCCGCGTGCGCCAGGCTCCCGACACCCCAAGCGTCTTAAAAAACCAGCAGCATCCCGCAGAGGCCAGCCGCCATCAAGGCAGGCGGTACCGCTCTTCCCGATAAGCCCAACTGGCCCACAAAGCATGCGCCAATGCCTCTTCCGAGAGCTGAGGATCCAAAGGCTCCACCGGCGCATACACCTCATCCCGCCCCACAGGCGCAGCCTCGTATCGGAACTGCCGCGGCGGCTTCGAAGGCTCCAGCACCAGCAACTGATCCCCCCGCAGATAGCCGAAATTATCCGCGTACTGCATCATCGCCCGGTTCGGATCCCGCTGCGTCAGATCCACGCCGAGCATAGGATTCACGTTGTCCAGGCCCATCAAGGACAGCATGGTAGGCGCCATGTCGATCTGGCTGACCAGCCGGTCGTCCTGCCGCGGCGCGATGCCCGAGCCCAGGATCAGCGCGGGAATCTGGAAATGCCGCACCGGAACGGGAATGGAGCCGTAGACGCGCGAATCGTGATCCGCGATCACCAGGAACACCGTGTTGTCCCAGTACGGAGCCTTGCGCGCCTTGTCGAAAAACTGGCCCAGTGCCCAGTCCGCATAGCGCACCGTGTTGTCCACGGTGGCCGGATCCCCCTGAGGCTGGATGCGCCCTTCCGGATACTCCCACGGTGAGTGATTGGACACCGAGAACGCCAGCGTGAACACCGGCTTATCGCCATCGGCGCGCAGCAGCCGGTCCACCTGGTTGAACATGTCTTCGTCCGAGGCTCCCCATGACCCCTCGAATACGGGATTCACGAACTTCGGACGGTCGACGATCTCATCGAAGCCGTTGCCCAGGAAAAAGGCCCGCATATTGTCGAAATGCGATTCGCCGCCATATACGAAGCGCGAATGGTAGCCATGTTTGCCCAGCACCTGCGCCAGCGTGAAAAACCCGGTCTGCGAACGCGGCAGCTTCACCACCGCGTCAGCCACGCTGGGCAGGAAACCCGCGGTAACGGCCTCGATGCCCCGCACCGACCGCGTGCCCGTCGCATAGGCGCGGTGAAACATCCAGCCTTCCTTGCCCAGCCGGTCGATGTTGGGCGTCAGATCACGTCCGCCCAGACTGCCCACGTACTGCGCGCCCAGGCTTTCCTGCAGGATGATCACCAGGTTCAGCGGCTTGTCCCGGCGCACCGTCGCCTTCTGCTCATGCAGGCTGGGATAACGCGGATCCAGCGGCGCGCCCGTCAGGCCCGCCTTCTCGCGCACGATGGCATTCATTTCATCCACCGGCATCTTGGGATACATGGCGGCCGACGAGCGCTCATCGCGCATGCGATAGGCAGCGTCGAACACGCTGTACAACGAATTCAATGCCAGCGCATTGACCATGGCGTCTGAACTGTATGCCACCTTGGCCGGATTGATCGGACGATGCTCCAGCGTGCCGCGCGCGCCCAGGAACACCAGCGCCAGGATCAGGAACGAAGCCACCGGCCGCTTCCACCACGACATGAACGGATCGCGCACTCGCGTGGGAAACAGCCGGACCGCCAGCCAGGCAGCCAGCACCAGCACCACGAAGGCGGCCAGCAGCACGCCCTTGTAGCCCTGCCACAGCATCGACCCGACTTCCTTGGGATTGAGCAGGTAGATGAAATAGAGCCGGTTGGGCCGCGTGTCGTACTCCGCGATGAACTGCGGCGTGGAGACTTCCAGCAGCACATAGAGCATCCACCAGACACGGAACCACCAGGCAGTGATGCGGGCCGCCAACGGCCGGTGTCCGAACCAGGGGGACAGCACCGCCGGCAGCGCGATCACCATCGCCATCAGGCAGATGTCGATGCGCAGACCGCCCAGCAGCAACGGCGCCAGCCCGCCCGCGGCCTCGACGCGGTCCCACATCCAGAAAGCCAGACCCAGGCGTGACAGCGTCAGCAGGGCCAGGACGGCGAGGATGAACCGTAAAGTCAGTTGGCGCATGTAACCGCCCCGTGGCGCCGCGACGCCCGCTCAGAAGAAAAAATGCCGTCGTGTATGCCGAGCAGAGCCATGCCGCCTCGTGGTTCGAAATTTGAAAACGCGCAAAGGTTAACGCGGTTTGGGGCGAACGACCGGCCGCGCCCTATTGGGCGCGCCGCAGGCGCTCGCGGCTGTTGCTCAGGTGCGTGCGCATGGCCGCGCGCGCGGCCTCCGCATCCTGCCGCTGGATGGCGCCGTAGATATCCTCGTGCTCCAGGTTCACGCGCGCCAGATAGGAAGCGCGGTCTTCGTGCGCGAACTTCGCGGAATTGATCCGGGTGCGCGGAATGATGGCCGACCCCAGGTGCGACATGAGATCCGCGAAATAACGGTTGCTCGTGGCTTGCGCGATCAGGAGGTGAAACTGGAAATCCGGCGTGACCGTGTCGCCGCCGCCGTCCAAAGCGCTCTTGAAGGCGTCCAGCGCGCGCCGCATCTCATGCAACTGCGCCTGGCTGCGACGGGCAGCGGCCAAGCCGGCCGCCTCGCTTTCCAGGCAGATGCGCAGTTCCAGCAACACCAGCACATCGCGCACCGTGGCGATATCGGCGGGGTCCACGCGAAAATCGCCGCTGCCGCTGGGTTCCAGCGCATACGTGCCCACGCCATGATGCGTCTCGACCAGGCCGGACGCCTGCAACCGGGACAGCGCCTCGCGCACTACGGTCCGGCTGACGCCGAACTGGCGCATGATCTCGGATTCCGTCGGCAACTTGTCGCCAGGCCGGATATCGCCATTGCGGATACGTTCCGTGATGTTCTCGACCAGCCCTTGGGCCAGGTTCCGGGGACGACGCCGCGGCAAAGCGGGGGTATCGGCGGGAGCGTTCATCAAGAAAGGTCCGAAAGCGGTTGAGCAGGGCCCGGAGGCCGAGCATCGACGCCCATTGTACTTTGGGCGGACGACGCGATCCGGCCCCGATAAGGCGTGTCCGATGAACCGCGCGCCAGCGCTTCAACCGTCTTGCCAGGCTTGCGTCTCAAAGATCCCGCGCTTCGCGCTCGGAACCGGAGGCGCCGGTGCCCGCCGCGATCATGGGGTAAAAAAAGACGGCAGCCAGGAACCACAGCAAGGCGGCGGACCAGAGCGTCTGGCTCAGGAAATGGGCGCCTTGCAGGATACGCACGATGGAAAAGCCGACGCCCGCCGCGACACCCACGGCCAGGCCCCACCAGCGCCAGGCCGGCCGCCCCAACGCCCATCCCGCGAAATACAGGGTCAGCATGGAATAGCCCGCCCCGGCATGGCCACTGGGCAAGGCTCCGCCGGCTTCCGACCTCACCCAGGTCCACCAGTGTTGCGGATAGGGCGTGTACCCGCCCAATGAATCCAGGTCATAGGGACGCGGCAAGGTTGTGTAGTGCTTCAGCTGGTTCACCAGCAATTGTCCGGCCAGACAGGTCGCCGCCACCGCCAGCGCCGGCCCTCGCCACGGCCGCCAGGCGGGGATACGGTAGCTTGCCGCGACCACGCCCGCGGCGGCCAGCGCCACCCCGATCGGCAAGGCCAGCACCATGCGGTGGCCGACGAGGTCCAGCCACCGGTTCAGGTGCAGGGGAAAATCATCCAGCGCCGGATCGAACAACGACCGCGCGATGCGCAGGTCCAGCCCGGAAGCATTGGCCCACCAGGCCAGACAGGCCAGCGCGAGCGTGACTGCAACGACGTGGCTGAGCAGGTACGAGGCCGGCGTTGGCTTGCGCATCGCGGGCGGCGATAGAGGCGGCATGAAAGATGACAGGAGACCGTCGGGCAAACGAAAAGCTTAGGCCGCCCGCAGTCGAAATTTCGTCAAATTTCGGCCTGACCGCGGCCTTCAATCGCCTCTGTCTTGCCTTCGTCGGCACCGAAATGCAATGTGAAGCAGGTGCCGCGCTGCGTGCCCTCGCGCGACGAGTCGACCGACAGCGACCACCCCTGCATGTCGCAAACGCGCTTGGCGATCGCCAGGCCCAGGCCGCGCGGCGTTTCGTCGGGACTGCCCGTCCCCGAATCCCGCATGCGGCCGCTGTAATAGCGGCGAAACAGGAACGGCAGGTCGTCGGCGGCGATGCCCTTGCCGTCGTCGCGGAGTTCCAGCCCGCCGTCGGCCGCCATGCTGGCCGTCAGCGTAGCCGGCGCAGCGTGCTCCACCGCGTTGCGGACCAGATTGCGCAAAACGGTCAACAAGGCGTAGCGGTCCAGGGTGCGGACCTGGCCCGCGGCAATCCGGTTTTCGAAGCCGAGCCCGGCCAGCCCGGCCTGGGCTTCGTACCCGCGCCAGGCGTTGTCCATGCATTCGGCAAGATTGACGGGCTCTGCGGGCCGCAGTTCGTCCCGTGCCATGGAACGCGCGCTCTCCAGCGAGACGATCACGTCGTCCACGTTGTCCACCACGCGCGCCAGACGCTGGCGCTGGTCTGGAGTGAGGTCCTGCGTCAGCAACATCAGCTCGCTATCCGAGCGGATCGCCGCCAAGGGCGTGCGCACCTCATGGCTGAGGTTGCCGGCGAATTCGCGTTCGCGCGTGATAGACCGATCCACCTGGTTCTGCACGCGGTTGAAGGCCTCGATGAGGCGGCCCGCCTCATCGTCGCGCGTCACCGCCATGTCCGGGGATCCGGGCGCCCAGGTGGCCAGCCGGTCGGTCAGGTCCAGCAACGGGCCGACGGCGATGGCGGCCACGCGCCGCGACAGCGCATAGGCTCCAACCACGCAAATGGCGCCCACGCCCAGCACGATCAGGCCGAAATCATGCACCCGGCCCTCGTTCTCAGTGGCGTCGTACAGCAGATACACCTTGCTGCGGCCCGTGTCGGCCACCATGACATGCCAGGTGTACGCGCCGGGTTCGACCAGGTGCAGGCCGCTTTCGAGGGCGGCGATCTCCTGGGGCATGCCTAAGGGCGGCTTGCCGTCCACGCTGAACCAGGCTCGCATGGAACCGCCCAGTTCGCGAACGCCGTCGCGCGGCAGGAAGCCGTCGCTGACGCGCGCATGCTGCACCAGCCGGTCCATTTCGGTATTCAGAATGTCATTGACCAGATCGTCTTCCATCTGGTCGAAGGTCAGATAGGCCAGCAGAGCCAGCGCCGTCACGAATAGCGCGACGGTGCCGGTCAGCGCCCACACCACCCGTTGGGTCAGGGTGCCTCCGGCCGCCGCCGACGAGACGCCCGTCATCTTGACGCTCCGCCTTCCATCGTCAGGCGCCAACCGGTCCCATGTATGGTCTCGATGCCATCAAACCCCGCATCGGCCAGCGCGCGGCGCAACAGATGAACCTGGCTGCGCAACGCATCCGAAGAAGGTGGCTCGTTGCCCCACAGCGTGGACTCCAGCTCTTCACGCGACACCACCCTTCCGGGCTCGCGCAACAGCGCCTCGATGATGAGGCCCGCCTTGCGCGTGAGGTGCACAGGGTTGCCGTTGACGGACACCTCGCGGTTGCGGGTGTCGAATGACAACGGGCCAAAGGCCCGAACCGAATCCACGGTCACACCCTTGGCGCGTTGGATCAGCGCGATCAGGCGCGCCTCGACCTCCAGCAACGCGAAGGGCTTGGTCAAGTAGTCATCCGCGCCATGCGAGAAACCCGCCAGCTTGTCTTCGAGGCTGTCGCGGGCGGTCAGCATCAGCACGGGCACGTCCGCCCGCATGTCATTGCGCAGCGTGTGCAGCACCGCATTGCCGTCCATGCCCGGCAGGCCGATGTCCAGGATAAGCGCGTCGAAGCGCTGCTCTTTCAGGCGCGCCAACGCGGCCGGACCGGAATAGGCGGCATCCGGCAGGAAGCCGCGCGCTTCCAGGAAGGTATACAGGTTGCCGGCGATGACGGGGTCGTCCTCGACGACCAACACCCGGTAATTCGCGCCTGCCGCGGGACTGGTTGCCATGGTTGCGTTCCCTGTGCGCGGTCAGGTGCGCAGCACCTTGCCCGGATTCATCAGCCCTTGCGGGTCCAGCGCGCGCTTGATCCGCCGCATCAGATCCAGTTCTACCGCGCTCTTGTAGCGAGGCAATTCGTCGAGCTTGAGCTGGCCCACGCCGTGCTCCGCGCTGATCGAGCCCTGATGCGCATGCACGCTGTCGTGCACTACGCCGTAGATGTCGCCTTGCAGCGCCAGCAGTTCGGCCTCGGTCTGCCCCGGCGCATGGGCCACGTTGTAGTGCAGGTTGCCGTCGCCAAGATGGCCGAAGATCACATGGCGCACGCCTGGAAAACGCGCCTGCAGCAAGGCGTTCGTCTTGTGCACAAAACCGGCGATCGCGGAGATCGGGATGGACACGTCATGCTTGACGGACTTGCCCAGTTCCGCCTCGGCCAGCGGGATGCTTTCGCGCAGATGCCAGAGCGCCTTGCTTTGCGCCACATTCGCGGCGATGGCCGCGTCGTTGACCAGTCCACTTTCGATGGCCTCGCCAAGCACGGTTTCGAAACGTTCGCGCGCGTGGGCCTCGCTTTCGCTGTCGGACAGTTCCAAAAGGGCAAACCACGGAGACGCGGCGGAGTCCCCATCAAAGGGCAGCCGCTGCTGCGGAAACAGACGCACCACCGCCTGCAGGCATGCGCCGCTCATGAGTTCGAATCCGGTCAGCGCGGAGCCAAAGCCAGCACGGGCGCGCGACAGCAGTTCGACGGCCTGGTCGATGCCGTCCAGCGTCAGCAATGCCGTGCACGAAGCCACCGGCCTGGGAAACAGCTTCAATGTGGCGGCGGTAATAATGCCCAGCGTGCCTTCGCTGCCGATGTACAAGTCGCGCAGATCGTAGCCGGTGTTGTCCTTGCGCAAGCCGCGCAGGCCGTTCCAGATCTCGCCTTCGGCGGTCACGACCTCCAGGCCCAGCGTCAGGTCGCGCGTGTTGCCATAGCGCAGCACCTGCGTGCCGCCTGCGTTGGTCGCGAGATTGCCGCCGATGGTGCAGCTGCCTTCGGCAGCCAGACTCAGCGGGAACAGCCTGCCGGCGGCGGCTGCGGCCTCCTGCACCGCCTGCAGCACGCAGCCCGCTTCCACGGTAATCGTGTCGTTGTCGGTATCCAGGGCGCGCACGGCCGTCAGCCGTGTGGTGGACAGGATCACCGAAGTGCCGGACAGGTTGGGCGTGGCGCCGCCGCAAAGGCCGGTATTGCCGCCCTGCGGCACCACCGGCACGCCGTGCCGGGCGCACAGTTTCACTGCTGCCGCCACTTCCTCGGTGGAGCCTGGACGGATCACGGCCAGCGCGGCCCCTCGATAGCGGCGACGCCAATCCAGCACATAAGTATCGGCATCCGTGCCCGTCAGCACGTGGGAAGCGCCCAGAAGGGACTGTAGATCGCTCAGCAAGGTCATATGCGCCGCACAAGTAAGGCCTGGACGCGCCCAGGCTTGGGATGTGCGGTCTATTGTAGGGGCTGAAAGCCCGCCTTGGCCGCAGCGCGGCGGACTGTCGGAGTCCGCCGGCGAACCGGGGTCAACCGACAGCCTGATCCAGTCGCGTGCCCGTCAGGCCCGAGCAATAGGCCCGCGAGGCGATGCGGTTCATGAGAAAGGCGCGGTCGACGCCGGCGGGCCCGGGCATTTCCGACAAGGCGCGATAGGCGCGGCGCAGGACCTCGCCCCGGGTCGCGCCGCAGACCAGCAGCCGAGTGCAGGGCAGACGGCGGTCCACGCAGCCGTCGATGCGCACTTCCAGCGCATGGGCCGCAACGGGTTCGCAGTCGTCCACCGCCGCACCCGAATGGGCCTGCGCCTGCGCGCTGATCACGCGAAACACGCCGCTGCGGTCGTCCAGCGCGAAGGCAACGGTACCCATGCCCTGCCAGCCGCGGTCCCGTGCCACGTCGGCGGCCACGGTGCGCAATGCGCTTTCCACGGAAACCGGCAACTGGGGGGCCGGGCATTCGGCAATCAGGACGCGAGCATCGCGCCATACGCAGCGCTCCCAGGCACGGCCTGTCACCAGCCCGCCCGATTCGGAAACGACTACATGGATATCCAGCCGGCGTTCGCGGCCCGCGGCCGGCCCGGCATGGTCCGTGGGCGGGCCTCGCCGGTTTGAGGCGCCCCTGGATGACATGACTGTAGAAACTTTGGCGCCCATGGCCCCTCCCGGTCTTTCTGCTTGCATAGCAAGCGTATCACCTTCGGAGGACGAGCAAGTTTTATGCCATGCGCTACACCCAGCGCAAGACCTGCAAACGCCGGCTCGCGCCGCACCGAAACAAGGCGCGCGCCCCTGCCTGCGCACCAGATCAGGGCGCATGCGTGCCAAGGCGCGAGCCCGAAAATGCCCTACACCGTCTGCCGGATGAAGGCGCAGCGCCAATGGGGGATAATTCCGGTTTAATCCTTTGCCAGGCGCCTTTTGATATGCGGGTTTACCAGAACCCCCAGAATGCGCCCGCAACCCTCTCAAGGAATCGCCGTGGGCAACAACACGCAATTTCCGGGCTCGGTGTTCAAGGCCTATGACATCCGCGGCACCGTGCCCGACCTGATCGACGCCCGTTTTGCCCGTGCCCTGGGCTCGGCGCTGGCCGCCCGCGCACGCGAACAAGGCGTGCAGACGCTGGTCGTCGGGCGCGACGGCCGCCTGAGCAGCGAAATGCTGTCGGTGGCGCTGCAGGAGGGCATGCTGGAGGGCGGCGTGGACACCCTGGACATCGGAATGGTGCCCACCCCCCTGGTCTATTTCGCCGCCAACGTCATGCAGACGGGCTCGGGCGTCGCCATCACGGGCAGCCACAACCCGCCGAAGTACAACGGCTTCAAGATGATGATGGGCGGCCGCGCGCTCTACGGCGAAGACGTGCAGGCGCTCGCGGCGAGCATGAATGGCGCGGCCAGCGCCCCGGCGGCGCAACCCGGCGTGCGCCGCCAACTGGACCTGGTGGCCGCCTACATCGCGCGCGTGGCCTCGGGCATCAAGCTGGCGCGGCCCATGAAGATCGCCATCGACTGCGGCAACGGCGTCGCGGGCGCGGTCGCCCCCGCCCTGTTCCGCGCCCTGGGTTGCGAAGTCACCGAGCTCTTCTGCGAAGTGGACGGCACCTTCCCCAACCACCATCCCGACCCTGCCGAACCCAAGAACCTGCAGGACCTGATCAAGTGCGTGGCCGAGACCGACTGCGAACTGGGGCTGGCGTTCGACGGCGACGGCGATCGCCTCGGCGTGGTCACCAAATCGGGGCAGATCGTCTGGCCAGACCGCCAACTGGTGCTGTTCGCCCGCGATGTGCTGGATCGCAATCCGGGCGCCACCATCATCTACGACGTGAAGTGCAGCCGCCACGTGGGCCTTTCCATCGAGGCGGCCGGCGGCGTTCCGCTGATGTGGAAAACGGGGCATTCCCTGGTCAAGGCCAAGCTTGCCGAGACCGGCGCGCCGCTGGCGGGCGAAATGAGCGGCCACATATTCTTCAAGGAACGCTGGTACGGCTTCGATGATGGCCTCTATACCGGCGCCCGCCTGCTGGAGATCGTGTCGCGCTTCGCCGACCCCTGCGCCGCCCTGGAAGCGCTGCCGCAAGACGTCTCCACGCCCGAGCTGAAGCTGGAAATGGAAGAAGGCCAGCCCTTCACCCTGGTACAGGCCCTGCAAGAGCGGGGACAATTTCCCGGCGCCCACCGCGTGCTCACCATCGACGGCGTGCGCGCGGAGTATCCGGACGGTTTCGGCCTGGCGCGCCCGTCCAACACCACGCCCGTCGTCGTGCTGCGATTCGAAGCACAAACGCCCGAGGCATTGGAACGCATACAGGCCGACTTCCGGCGTGAACTGCACAAGCTCGCGCCGCAAGCCAAACTGCCTTTCTAGATTTCCCTATGTCCCTATCGAACAGCCCAGCCTGGAAACAGTTCACCGCGGCCACGCTTGCCGCGCCCTGCCGCGGCGAACAATTGCGCCTCATCAATGCCCCCGGATTGCGCCTGGACCTGAGCGCGCAAGCGTATTCACCGGACTTGCGAGCCGCAGAGGCAGCCCTGCTGGAACAACAGGGCTTTGAGGCCGCCCGAGCCTGCCTGTTCGATGGCGGCAATGCCAACTGGACCGAGGAACGCCCTGCCTGGCATACGGCCCTGCGCGCGGCCCAGCCGCCCGCCCGGGTAGCCAAGGCCGTGCTGGCCGAGCGCGAACGCATACGCGAATTCGTACGCCAGGCCGACGCTGCCGGGCGGTATGGCAGCGTATTGCACCTGGGCATCGGTGGCAGCGATTGGGGGCCCCGGCTGGTCACGCGCGCGCTGCGCCATGGCGGCGCCCGGCGCGAAGTGCGCTTCGCGTCCAATGTGGACTCGCATTCGGTGGCGGACGCGATGAGCCGGCTGGACCCGCACGATACCCTGGTCATCGTCGCCTCCAAGTCGTTCACCACCACCGAGCCGCTGGCCAACGCCGAAGTCGCCATGAATTGGTTGCGCGACGCCGGCGTGGCCGATCCGATCAAGCAGGTCGTGGCCGTCACCGCCAACGTCGAGGCGGCGTTGAATCTGGGCATCCTGCCGGACCATATCTTCCAGATCTGGGATTGGGTGGGCGGGCGCTATTCGCTGTGGTCCGCCATCAGCCTGCCGGTCGCGCTTGCCTTGGGCATTGAGGTGTTCGACCAGTTGCTGGCCGGCGCCGCGGCCATGGACGAGCACTTCCGCACCGCGCCCATCGAGGAAAACGCCCCGGTCCAGCTGGCGCTGGCAGGCGTCGTGAACCGCAGCGTGCTGGGCTACGACTCCCTGGTGATCGCGCCCTACGATTCGCGGCTGTATCACATCGTGCCTTGGGCACAGCAGCTGGAAATGGAATCGCTGGGCAAGGTCGCCACGGCGGACGGCAGCCCCGCCGGGGTACCTACGGGACCCGCCGTCTGGGGCATGTCCGGCACGGATTGCCAGCACACCTTCTTCCAGTGGCTGCACCAGGACACCCGGGGCGCCCCCGTCGACTTCATCCTGTGTGAACAGCCGGATCATGCCTATGCCCGGCACCATGAGCTGCTGATCGCCAATTGCCTGGCGCAGCGTTCCGCACTGCTGCGCGGCAAATCCTTTGAAGAAGCGCTGGCGGAAACCTCCGCCATCGAAAGCGACCCGGACCGCGCGCGGCTGCTGGCGCAGCATCGCGTCCACCCGGGCGGACGGCCATCATCGCTGATAGTGCTGCCGCATCTGGAGGCCTACACCCTGGGCGCGCTACTGGCGCTTTACGAACACAAGGTGTTCACGCAGGGCGTGGTGTGGGGCATCAACCCCTTTGACCAATGGGGCGTGGAGTTCGGCAAGGCGCTGGCCAAGGGCATCATGCATGAGCTGAATTCGCCCCAGGCCAGCCAGCAGGATCCTTCCACCCGCTTCTGGATCGACGCCATCTCGCGCCGCCCTTGATTCCTGGCCCATGCCGGCCAGGCACCGGCCCTTCGCCGTCAAGCGCTGAGCTGGTCGTAGATTTCCACGTGAATGCGCGCGACGCGCTCGATGTTGAACTCGCGCTCGGCCAGCGCCCTGCCGGCCGCGCCCATGGACTGGCGCAAGGCTGGATCCTCGGCCAGGCGGGCGATGGCGTCCGCCAGTGCCTGCGCATCGCGCACCGGCACGAGCAGTCCGGTCTCGCCGGGCTCGATCGCATCCCGGCAACCAGGAACATCGGTCGTCACGACCGCCCGGCCACAAGCCGCGGCCTCGATCAGTGACTTGGGCAATCCTTCCCGATAGGACGGCAGCACCGCGATATGCGAAGCCGCGTACAGCGCGGCCACGTCGGAACGTTCCCCCAGCGCGCGCACGCAGCCTTCACGCTGCCAGGCGTCCACGTCCTCTTGTGTCGCCGAAGCCGGATTGCCTGCGTCCACGCCGCCAACCATCTGCATGGTCACGGGCAGGCCGCGCTCCTTCAGCAGCCTTGCCGCCTGCACGAATTCCTGCACGCCTTTGTCGCGCAGCAAGCGCGCCACCATGGTCACCACGACAGGCGGCGCCGCCTGCTCGGGCAGGGCACGATACTCGTCGAGGTCCACGCCCGCGCCCCGGATGATGACAACCTGGGCATCGCGCACCGCACCGAGCGACTTGAGCATGTCGCGGTCGCTGGCATTCTGGAAAATCACGCGGCTGTTGGGATGGCCCAGCGCCAGCCGGTACAGGCGCGCAACCACGGCGCGCACCAGCTTCATCTTCAGCGAATTGGACAGGAACACGAAGCCCAGCCCGGAAATCGCCGCGACCATGCCCGGCACGCGCGCCACCCGCGCTGCGATGCCGCCATAAAGCACGGGCTTGATCGTGACCAGATGCACGATTTGCGGCCGCAGACGGCGGAATAGCCGTATCAAGGCCAGCAACGTGCTCAGCTCCTGCAACGGATGCTTGCCGCTGCGCGTCATCGGAATCACGTGATGCGTCATGCCCAGCGCCTGGATGTCGGCTACGGCCGGGCCGTCCATCGTCGCAACATGGACGTCGTACCCAGCCTGTTGCGCGGCCAAGGCCACCGGCACGCGGTGCGACATGAAGAAGGCGGGGTTGTTGACGACAAACAGCAGGCGGCGCCCGGTGCTCATGCTTGCACTCCTGAGATGCGGCGCCATACCGCGATGTAGCTTTGCACCATGCGCGCTATGTCGAAATTTTCCAGCACGCGGGCGCGGCCCGCTTCGCCTGCGCGCTCGCGGCCGCGCGCAGCCACCTCGCGCAAGGCCGTTTCAATGCCGCGGGCCAGTGCCTCGGGCTGCTCGGGTGGCACCACCACCCCAGCATCGCCAACGATGTAGGCGGCGTCACCCACGTCTGTCACGACGCAATAGACACCGCAGGCCATGGCTTCCGCGACCACATTGGGAAACCCTTCCGCGCAACTGGACAGGACGTGCAGGTCCAGCCCGTTCATCGCGGCGGGCACGTCGTCGCTAGGCCCGGCCAGCACCAGCCGATCACGCAGACCCAGCTTGTCTACCAGAGCGCCCAGTTCTGCGTTATCCGTATCCATGCCTCGGCCTATCAGCACGCAGCGCAAGCCCGCATCGCGGCCGTCGCGCACCAGCGCGGCGATGGCCCGCAACAGGTTGGCATGGTCTTTGAGGGGATCCCAGCGGGCCACGCAGCCAATGGCTGGCACGTCCTGCGGCACGCCCCATTGCGCGCGCACCCGCGAACGGGCCTCGGCATTGGGCGCATAGCGCGACAGGTCGTAGCCGTTGGCAATCACCACCATGCGTGCGCGGTCGTAGCCCTTATCGGCATGCCGTTCCGCCGATTTCTGGGCTGCGCACACGATCGCCTTGGGTATGCGTCCGGACAGCAACGCGCACGCCCGCAACACTATGCGCGCTGAGCGGCTGCTGCGCTCCAGGTGTTCGCCGGAATTGCGTATGCCCCAGGCAATGGCGCGCACGCCCGCCAGGCGCGCAGCCAAGCCGCCGATCAGGTCGGCGTGATACATCCAGGTCTGCACCGCGTCGGGACGTTCCGCGGCGACAAGCGCGCGCAGGGCCAGGAAGCCGCCCAGGCTGACGCGTCCGCGTTTCATGCCCAGCACGTGCACGGCCACGCCGGCCGCTCGCAGGCGTTCGCCATAAATGCCCTCGTCGGTCAGCGACACGACGACATGTTCCACGTTTGCTTCGGGATAGGTCGCCAGGCGGAACAGCACCGACTCCGCGCCTCCCTGTCCCAGCCCGGTAATGATGTGCAGAACGCGCAACGGGCGAGCGCTCATCGCCCCTCCCGCACGGCATCGAACAATTCATCCCACTCTGCCAGCACGCTGGCCAGCGCATAGCGCTGCCGCACCGCGGCGGCTCCGCGCATGCCCAGTTGTTGCCGCAGGGATATGTCTTCAAGCAGGCGGCGCAAGGCATCGCGCAGGGCGTCGCGATTGCCGGCGGGCACCAGCAGGGCGTCTTCGCCGTCGCGCGTCATCTCGCGCGGCCCGCTGGGACAATCGAACGCCACGCAAGGCAGTCCCAGCGACATCGCCTCCAGCAAGACATTCGGAAAGCCCTCCACCAGCGAACTCAGCACGAAAGCCTGCCCGCGCGCCAGCTCTTCCCAAGGCTCCTCGGTGCGGCCGGGCAGGCTGATGCGCGACTGCAGGCCCAGGCGCGCGACCTGCTGTTCCAGCGCGCCGCGTTCAGGCCCTTCGCCCCAGATGCGCAGGTTCCAATCCGGAAAATCCGGCGCCAACTGCGCGAAAACGTCGATCAGCAGGTCGAATTGCTTGTCGGGGACCAGCCGGCCCATCGCCAGCAGTTCGCGGGGACCGCCGTCTTCGCGCTGCCGCACGAACGGCCCGTCAAGCAAAGGCGCCGGCAAGGGATTGGGAATGACGGCCAGACGCTTGATGCCGGGCACCTGCCGCCCGAACGGGCCGGCAGTGTCTTCCGCCTGCACCGTCACCATGTCGGCGCGGGGATACAGAATGCGGCGCAGTTTGCGCCACACCGAGCCCGTGGTGGTTTCGGCCAAGGGATTGGTCCGCTCGCAGACAATCAGCGGCACGCCCAGCCCGCGGGTGGCGAGAATGGCGGCCACGTTGACGTTGGTCAGGAAAGACACCACCACATCTGGCCGGGAGTCGCGGATATGCCGGCGCAGCGCCAGCAGGCGCTTGAACGCGGCCATCGGGCCAGACACCCGCGTGCCGGCCAGGTCCGCCAGCCATGCGAGTTCGACCTTGTCCGACAGCGGGTAGAAGCAGGTGCCCTTGGACGAGTAGGTGGGCGTCAGGATGACGGAATCCCCGCGTTCGGCCCACGCATTGACCAGCGTGGCGGCAACCCGCTCCGCGCCGCCCGCATGCATGGAACTGACCAGCATCAAGATTTTCATGCGTCAAAGACTCCCAACCGATCCTCCCTGATCCTTGTTGCCGCGATAGCGGTCAAGCCAGGCTTGCATCATCAGCACACCCCACAGGTGGCTGTCCCAGTTCCGATGGCCCGAAGTGTGCTCGCGCCACTTGCGCAGGATGGGCTCGGGTTCAAACCAACCCTCCTGGCGCAGCCGCGACGGATCCAGCAGCGCATCGGCCCATTCGCGCAGCGGTCCGCGCAGCCAGGCAGCCAGCGGCACGGCGAACCCGCGCTTGGGGCGGTCCACCAGCGCCTGCGGCACGTGGCGATGGAGCACCTGGCGCAGCAGCCACTTGCCCGTATTGCCGCGCACCTTATACTGGTGCGGCAGGCTCCAGGCGAATTCATATACGCGATGATCGATCAGCGGCACGCGCGTTTCCAGGCTGACGGCCATGGCGGCGCGGTCCACCTTGACCAGGATGTCGTCGGGCAGGTAGGTCACCGTGTCCAGCTTCATCATGGCCTCGAAGGTGGACCCTTGCATTGCCCGCGCGAATTCGGACACAGGTTCCACGCCGCCCTTCACCACGCTGGAAGGATCGGACCAATAGGACACGAACAAACGATAGAACTCGCCCTTCGTGTCGGCGCGCAGCAGTTCGCCCAGTTTGCCGACCTTGCCGCGCCACGCCCCCCGGCCCGGCAGATGGGTCGAAGCGCTGAGCAGCGCGCCAGCGGGCTTGCGCAGCAAGGCAGGCACGCGCTCGCATTGCTGCCACCAGTTGTTCACGCGGAAATACCGCGAATAGCCGCCGAACAGTTCGTCCCCGCCATCGCCGGACAGCGCCACCGTGACGTGCTGGCGCGCCATGCGCGTGACGAGCGACGTGGGGATCTGCGACGAATCCGCGAACGGCTCGTCGTACATGTCGGCCAGCGAGGGCACCACGGCCAACGCGTCTTCAGCGGTCACGTAGAGCTCGGTATGGTCCGTGCCCAGGTGCGTAGCCACGGCTTTGGCGTGTTGCGCCTCGTCGTAGCCTTTCTCGTGAAAGCCGATGGCGAACGTACGCACTGGCTGCGAGCTCTGCGCCTGCATCAGGGCAACGATGGTGGAGGAATCGATCCCGCCCGACAGAAATGCGCCCAGGCTCACGTCCGACAGCATCTGGCCACCTACGGCCTTGGACAACACGCCCTCCAGCGCATCAGTGGCCTGCGCGTCGGATTCGAACGACAGCAGGGATTGGGCGGAGGTATCTGCGGCCTCGCGAGCCGACCAGTACACGCGCGGCTCGGGCATGCGGCGGCTGCGGGTATCGTCGGCGGTGAACTCGACCCAGGTCCCCGGCGGCAGCTTGGCAATGCCCTGGTAAATGGACTGCGGCGCCGGGATGTAGTTGTGCCGCATGAACGACGCCAGCGCGTTGCGATTGAGTTCGCGGCCGAAACCAGGAATCGGCATCAGGCCTTTGAGTTCGGAGGCAAACACCAACTCCGCGCCGGAATAGCCGTAATACAGCGGCTTTTCGCCCATGCGGTCGCGCGCCAGCATCAGTTTGCGCGAGGCGCGGTCCCACAACGCGATGGCGAACATGCCCACCGCGGCCTGCAAGGTGGCCTCGATGCCCAGGGCGGTAAACCCCGCCAGCAGCGTTTCCGTGTCGGAATGGCCGCGCCAGGACGGTGCCAGCGCCGATTGCTCGAGCTGCTTGCGGATGTCCAGGTGGTTGTAGATCTCGCCGTTGAACACCATGACATAGCGGCCGCAAGCCGACGTCATGGGCTGATGGCCCGCCTCGGTCAGGTCGAGGATGGCCAGGCGCACGTGCGCCAGCGCCAGCTCGGCCTCGGCATCTTCCCAGAAGCCGTTGCTGTCGGGCCCGCGGTGACGGATGCGGCGGCAGCTTTCCGCCAGCACCTGCGCCTTGTTCCCGATAGGGCCCCAAATCCCGACTATTCCGCACATGATGAAGTTCTCGTTGTCACTGTAGCAACGGCGCGATGCGCGGCCTCAGCGGCCGGATCCACGCACGCCGTCAAAAAGTTCTTGCCATTTCTGCAGCACGCGCTCGGCCGAAAAGCGGTCGCGCACGTCGGTCGCCGCCTGCGCCATGCGCCGGCGGTCCGTGTCATTTTTCATGACGGCATCCAACGCCTTGCACAGCGCCGACACATCGCCATTGGGGCGCACCAGCACCCCGTCCACGCCTTCCCGCACGATCTCGCGCGGCCCGGTGTCGCAGTCGAACGAGACGGCGGCGAGCCCGCTCGCCATGGATTCCAGCAAGGTGTTGGACAGCCCCTCGAAGCGCGAAGTCAGCACGTACAGGTCTGCGCTTTCGTACCAGTCGCCGACGTTGCCCGCGCGTCCCGGCATGAAAATGCGCGAAGCGAGGCCTGCCGCGCGTACCTGCGCCTCTAGTGCGGGCCGCTCGTCGCCCTCGCCCAGGATAACCAGATCCCAGTCCGGATGCGACGCCGCCAATGGCGCGTAGGCCTGGATGAGGAGGTCGAATCCCTTGTCGGCGTGCAGGCGGCCCACCGCGAGCAGGCGCTTGCGGCCGTCTCCCGACACGGGCGTGAGAATGGGCTCGGCGCGCGGCAAGGGAAAGTGCACCGGGTTGGGAATGACCGCCAGTCTGCTGCCCGGCACATGCTGCGCGAGCCAATCTGCCGTGCCCCGCGTCAAGGCGACCACACGAGCCGCTCGCGGGTAGGTCAGCCGGCGCAGGCGCTGCCAGAACCCCGACAGCGTCTGGGAAGGCGGATGCGTGTGTTCGGTCGCAATCACGCGGCATGGCAGGCCCGCGCAGGCCAGGACCGACAGCACCGAAGCCGTCGTCATCATGGCCAGCACGATATCCGGACGGAAGGCCTTGACCACGCGGCGCAAGGCCCGCACTCGCTGGACATTGCTCCAGATGCCGCGCAAGCCCCCGCCCTCGCCCGCCGTATGCAATACCTCGCGGCGCACCTTGGGGTGCAGGGTATAGACGTCGCCCTCGGCGCTTGCCTGCGTCACCACCATTACCTCGCGGCCCATGCCAGCCCAATGCGCGCTCAGGTCGGCGGCCACGCGTTCCGCGCCCCCGCCATGCAGAGAGTGGATGAACAGCAGGATGCGCGGCGCCGGGCCAGTATCGGTCACGGGCATTCAATCGGCCTCTTTGGGTTCAGCCTTGCGCATGGCCACCGCGAGGTAGCACGCGAAGGACAACAGATACATGAGGCTGGTCGCCAGCATGATGCCTGCGGCTCCCATCCTGGGTGCCAGCACGGTATTCAAGACCGCCTTCAGGGCAAAATTGGCGACGGCGATGGCGGCCATCACCCGGTAGCGGTTCTGGCTGGCCAGCAGTTGCACCAGGATCAGTACGCCGAAGTAGAACGGTAGTTGCAGCAGCCCCCAGCGCAATACATGCGCCACGGCCTGCGTGTTCTCGGCGGTAAAGGCGCCGCGCTGGAACAGGACCGACACGCCCCAAGGCGCCAGCACCCAGCCCACGGCCACCGCAACGCCTCCGGCGGCCACCATCAGCACCGACCATTTGAGCGCCATGGCGCGCGCGCGGCCGGTATCGCCACGCGCCTGCACATCGGCCAGCACCGGCAGGGCTGCGCGGCCCACCGACACCGCCCCTATGCCCAGCAGCAAGGACAGCAGCCGGCTGGCATAGCCCAGCGTGGCGTTGGCGTTCGCACCCAGGTTGGCAGCGGCGTACTGATCGAGCGGACCGACAAAGCTCATGGCGACCTGGCCGATCAGCATGACGCCCGCCGCGCTCAGCAGTTCGGGCCAGTGTGGCGATTGCAGCGAGAACCGGGGCGCGCCCCAGAATCCGCCATCTGCGCGCGCCGCCAGCCATGCCAGCCAGACGGTCTGGATGGCGTAGCCCACCAGCGTGCCCCACAGCAGCGGCCCGACGCCATCGGCGCTGGCGGCCAGCATCACCCAAGCCAGCGTCGCCACGGCGGGCACACTATCCAGCAAGGTATTGACGTGCCTTTCCTGCGCCCGCAGCCGGGCCGCGCTGATGCCCGCGATGAGCAACAGCGCCGACACCGGCGCAAAGGCAACAAGCAGTTGACCCGTCATGTCGCCCACGCGGGCCGACAGACCCTGCCCCAGCATGCCGAGCACGTGCGGCCAGGCAAACCAGGTCAGCAACGCCAGCGCGATACCCGCAGCGGCCACCCAGCCCTGCAATTCGCTGATGAATTGGTTTCTTTCGGCGACATCGGCGCGGCGCAGCCGCACCAGCACCGGAATCAAGACCACCGACAACACGCCCACGATGGTGACCGGCAGCCAACTGGCCATGGTCATCGTGAATTGGTAGGCGTCCACGGCGTCGCTGACGCCGTAGCGGTACGCCACCGCCATCTCCTTGATGGCGCCGGCGGCCTTGCCCAGCAGCAGGAACACCGCCACCCGGAAGGCGCCCTTGAAAATGCGCTGGTGGTCCGGGTGGATGCTGCCGAGTTTTCTGACGAGTGCTTTCAAATCAACGCAGGAATTGCGTGTACCAGGGCATGGCCACTTCCAGGCCTTGCAGCACGGTATGCGTCGGTTCGTAGCCCAGCAAGCGGCCCGCCTTGCTGACGTCCGCCTGCGAGTGACGCACGTCGCCCGCGCGGAAGTCGGCGTAGACCGGCTTCTTGCCATAAGCCACGCCCTGGGTCCCCAGCGTCTGCACCAGGAAGCCGAACAGCTGGTTCAGGGTGCTGCGACCGCTGACCGCGACGTTGTAGACCTGGTTGCGGCCTTCCGGCGCGGCCATGGCCGCGAGGATGTTGGCTTGCACCGCGTTGTCCACGAAGCAGAAATCGCGGCTGGTCTCGCCATCGCCGTTGATGGTGACGTCCTCGTTCTGGATCATCGCGGCCGTCCACTTGGGGATCACGGCCGCATAGGCGCCATTGGGATTCTGGCGCTTGCCGAACACGTTGAAGTAGCGCAGGCCGACCGTCTCGAAACCGTAGGAACGCGCGAACACATCCGCGTACAGTTCATTGACGTATTTGGTGACCGCGTACGGCGACAAGGGCTTGCCAATGTTTTCCTCGACCTTGGGCAGCGCCGGATGGTCGCCGTAGGTCGAGCTGGAAGCCGCATAGACGAAGGATTTGACTTCGGCATCACGCGCTGCGACCAGCATGTTCAGGAAGCCGCCGATATTCACCTCGTTGGTGGTGATCGGGTCCTTCAGCGAACGCGGCACCGAACCCAGCGCAGCCTGGTGCAGCACGAATTCCACGCCCTGCACCGCGCGGCGGCAGGCTTCCAGGTCGCGGATATCGCCTTCGATGAAGCTGAAGCGCGCCCACTGCTCGGGCGTAACCGAATTGCGCACTTCGTCCAGGTTGTGCTGAAAGCCCGTGGCGAAGTTGTCCAGGCCCGTCACGGTCTGGTCCAGCTTCAACAGGGTTTCCAGCAAGTTCGAACCGATGAAGCCGGCGCAGCCGGTCACCAGCCATTTGCGCGGGGCGGCGGACAGTTCCTTCTTGGTGGTCTCAAAGCGTGTAGTCATGCGCGCTCCTTACAGGCGGAGATCCGATTCTTCGGGCGACAGCACGTACTTCAGGTCATAAAGAATGTGGTCCTGCTTACCCAGTTTGCGGATGCCGGCCGCGCCCAGTTCGGCGAATTGATGGTGCGCCACGCCCAGGATGATGGCGTCGTACTTGCCTTGCTCGAGCTTGGCCACCGGGGTGATGCCGTACTCGTGCACGGCCTCTTCCGGGTCGACCCACGGGTCGTACACATCGACCGCGACGTTGTAGTCGCCCAGTTCTTTCACGATGTCGACGATGCGGGTGTTACGCAGGTCGGGGCAGTTTTCCTTGAAGGCCAGGCCCATGACCAGCACGCGGGCGCCCTGCACATGGATGCGGCGCTTGGTCATGGCCTTGACCAGCTGCGACACCACGTAGCCGCCCATCGAGTCGTTCAGGCGGCGGCCAGCCAGGATGATCTCGGGGTGGTAGCCGATGGATTGAGCCTTGTGGGTGAGGTAGTACGGGTCCACGCCAATGCAGTGGCCGCCCACCAGGCCCGGACGGAACGGCAGGAAGTTCCATTTGGTGCCGGCGGCCTGCAGCACGGCTTCCGTATCGATGCCCATCTTGTTGAAGATCAGGGCCAATTCGTTGATCAGCGCGATGTTCACGTCACGCTGCGTGTTCTCGATCACCTTGGCGGCCTCGGCCACGCGGATGCTGGAAGCCTTGTGCGTGCCGGCGGTGATGATCTGCTTGTACAGTTGGTCAACCAGCTCGGCCACTTCAGGCGTGGAACCCGAAGTGACTTTCTTGATCGTGCTGACGCGGTGCGCCTTGTCGCCCGGGTTGATGCGCTCGGGGCTGTAGCCGGCGTAGAAGTCCACGTTGAACTTCAGGCCCGACACGCGCTCCAGCACCGGCACGCAGTCTTCTTCCGTGGCGCCAGGATAGACGGTGGATTCGTAGATGACGATGTCGCCGCGCTTGAGCACGGCACCGATGGTCTCGCTGGCCTTAACCAGCGGGGTCAGGTCCGGCTGCTTGTATTCGTCGATGGGGGTCGGCACGGTCACGATGTACACGTTGGCCTGGCCCAGCACGGCGCGGTCGGCCGTGTAGCTCAGCTGGGTCGCTTCCTTCAGCTCTTCGTCGCTGACTTCCAGCGTGTGATCATGACCCGCCTTGAGCGCGTCGATGCGGCGCGTATTGATATCGAATCCGATGACCGAACGCTTCTTGCCGAACTCCACTGCCAGGGGCAGGCCGACATAGCCCAGGCCGACAACAGCGAGTTTCACATCTTGAATTCGCAACATAACTCTCCCTTCGCCGCAGAACGATTACGGCATTTCAAATATGGTCGGGTAATTAAAAAAAGAGATTACCGAGCCCCCGGCGGCAATCGCCGGGGCGCCCAAAACTAATCGGAAGTCCGCAAAACGGAGGGCAGCAGCAGCCAGCCCGGCCGGCGCCAGGACACCAGGCGCGCGTACAGCCAGATATAGACGGCGGCGAATACCGCCAGACTGGCGCACAGCGCCCATGCGTTGTCCCACCAAATGGTGGCCGGGACCAGGCCAATCAACGCCAACACCCACATGTAGGGCGAAGCCAGCGCGTTGCACAGCGCCGGCACCGCATGCCTGCGGCCTCGGCTGAACGTGACCCGGACCAGACGGCGGAACACCAACTGATGCAGGTGCAAGGCGTCCGGCTGGTCGACCGGCACTCCCCGCTTGAAGCGGCGGCGCCAGATCGAGAAACCGGTTTCGAAGACGGGGTAGAACAGCACCGCCAACGCGTAGAACGGCGACACCGAGGGATTGCGCACCACCAGCAATACCGCCAGCTCAGCCAGCATGAAGCCCAGGAAGTACGCACCGCCATCGCCCAGGAACACGCGTCCGAACGGGAAATTCCAGACCAGGAAGCCTAACGTGGCCGAAGCCAGCGCCGCCGCCACCAGGAAAATCGGCACGTCGCCCACCTGCAGCGCCACGAGGCTGATCGATACCGCCATCAGCGTGGCCACCATGCCGGCCAGGCCATTCATGCCGTCAACGATATTCAGCGCGTGTGTACAGCCGCCCACCGCGAACATGGTGAACAGCAGGGACACCGGCCAGAAGGACAGTACATAGTCCACGGGGGCCATGCCGACTCGGCTGACGCCGCCCAGCAACCACCAGGCGATCGCGGCGGACAGGAAGGCCGCCAACAGACGCTTGCTGGCCCCGATGTCCTTGGTAATGTCTTCGAGCAGGCCCGCCACGAACACAGGCAGCGCCGCGACGAACAGCGCGGGCCACAGCCAGGTCAACGTCATGTTGCTGGGCCCCAGGACCAGCAGGCCCGCCAGCGTGCCCGCAAGGACGGCCAGCCCGCCGACGCGAGGCGTGGCGCGGGAATGGTTGGCTTGGGGCTTGTTGAGGTCGCTGTCGCCGGTGAAGGCGCCATGCCAGCGCTCCGACGCCACGATGAGTCCCCCCACCATGAATGCGACCACGCAAATGTACAGCCAGGTCACCGAATCACCTCTGGTTGGTCTATCGAGACAGGCCCGCCATTATCGGAGGCAGGTGTAACGCCCATATATGGGAGGGATAAGGAAGTGCAATTCACCGGCACAGAACGTAACGCCCCGCGCCTGGCCGCCAGCCCCAAGCCGGAAGTACGGCTTTGCTGGACGGGAACGACAAAACCGCGATTGCGCGGAAATAGGGGTTTCATGGAAATGATTGTAGAACTTTCCGCTCCGGCGCACGCGAAATATCCAAGGGAAAACGCGAAGTCCTCCCTATGGAGGAAGCGCTGGCGAGCGCCGTTGGAAACGCGCAGCCCCTATTAAAATAGGGACACATTTGAACAACCAAAAAAAAAGCCCGAGATCGTGAGATCTCGGGCTAAATCCACCAAAGGAGGAGGGTGGAGGAGACAACCGTGGCATGTTGGGAGCTGGCCTTCCGCTCGCTACGCTTTCGGGGTTTTGCACCGCGCCGACTGCGTTTCAACATCCGATGAGTGAATAGTACCGAGGTTTTTTGTGCGATGCAAGAATTTTTTTAGCCCATCGCACAAGAGATTTTTTTCGTTGCGTTTTTGCCGCAAAGGCTCAGTTGCCCCTCTGGAAACCCGCGCCAATCAATGTCTTTGCCAAAAACCGGGTTTTTGCCGAATGGGTAAACCCGACCGGGGCTTACCCTAGCTCGCATCGGGTAATCCCGCTCTGGATTTTGCACCGAAACGGTGCGCGAGGCACCAAGTTGCATCGCTTTTTGCGCATTGCAACATTTTGCTTTCCAGGCGTTTCAGACCCAGTAGGCGGTCGTCGTCATGACCTTGGACATGGCCCGCATCGCAGCCTTCACGGGCGTGGGCAGCGGCACACCGCCCGCCGCTTCCGCGCTGGCGCGATGCTGCGCTTCGTCCTCTTTCATCTTTTGGACGATCTGGCGGGAGCGCTCGTCCTGCACCGGCAAGGTGCGCAGATGCTCTTCCAGATGTGCTTCGACCTGCTTCTCGGTTTCCGCCATGAAGCCCAGATTACGGGGCACGCCGGCATAGCTGGCCAGCACGCCGAGCGCGAAAGAGCCCGCATACCACAGCGGATTCAGCAGGCTGGGACGACTGCCTAGCTCGGTAAGCCGCTGGTTGCACCAGACCAGGTGATCCACTTCCTCGGACGCGGCGTTCTGCAGCAGCGCCCGGGGCGCGGGTTCCCGGCACACCGACGCCTGCCCCCGGTACAGCGCCTGGGCGCAGACCTCTCCCACATGGTTCACGCGCATCAGCCCTGCCGCATGGCGCTTTTCCTGGGCCGACAGGGCTTGCGGCGCCTCGTCGGCGGTCGCGGGATAAGGCCGGCCCGCCGTGGCGCTGCCGGACAGCACTCGCAACGCGCGGTCCGCCTCGGCCAGCAGGGCATCTACAGGACTGATGCGGCGCAGGAAAGAAACGGGGCTGGGTCGGGACAGAGCGGTGGACATAAGCAACTCCTCGGCAAGGCTGGCGCACACCCCTGTTGCGGGGCGGGGCTCTCATGCCTGGAATTGTACGCAACAGGTATCATCAGCCATTGACTGCGCTCAAGCTCAAGGACACGACAACATGGAATGCACGATCGACTGGGGCGGCCCTAACGGCATGCTCTTTACCGCCAGCACCGGCAGCGGCCACGTGGCCGTCATGGACGGCGCCGTGGACGGCGGTGGACACAACCTTGCCCCCCGGCCCATGGAAATGCTGCTGGCCGGCACCGGCGGCTGCACCGCGTACGACGTGGTGCTGATCCTCAAGCGTGGGCGCCACGCCGTCAGCGGCTGCAGCGTCAAGCTCCAGGCCGACCGCGCCGATACCGACCCCAAGGTCTTCACGCGCATCCATTTCGCCTTCACCGTGACCGGCCGCAACCTGCCGCGCGCCGCGGTCGAGCGCGCGGTGCAGTTGTCGCACGAAAAATACTGCTCGGCCTCGGCCATGCTGGAGAAAACCGCCGCGCTGACCTTTTCGGTCGAGATCGTCGACACCCAGGAAGCGCCGGCCGCCGCCTGAACCCGCGCCCGCGTGGTGTAATTCGTCTATCCCTAACTTATAAGTGCCGCCGCGATGCGTTCGCGGCGGCTGTCTGCGTCACCCGCCGGGCGAGCGTGCGCAAGGACCGCCATGAAACAATACCTGGACCTCGTTCAATCCATCCTGGACACCGGCGCGTGGCAGGAAAACCGCACGGGCATACGCACCCTGAGCATGCCGGGCGCGTCGCTGCGCTTTGACCTGCAAAAAGGCTTTCCCGCGGTCACGACCAAGAAGCTGGCGTTCAAGTCCGCCATCGGCGAAATGGTGGGCTTCCTGCGCGCCTCGCGCAGCGCCGCGGAGTTCCGCGAACTCGGCTGCAAGGTCTGGGACCAGAATGCCAACGAGAACAGCCAGTGGCTGGCCAACCCGTATCGCGAAGGTCCCGACGACCTGGGCCCGGTATATGGCGTCCAGTGGCGCCAATGGCCGGCCTACAAAATGCTGGACGCCAGCCGCCCGGCGCAGATTGCCGACGCCCTGTCGCGCGGCTACTCCAAAGTGGCGGATCTGGAGGAAGGCGGCGTTCAGAAGGTGCTGCTCTATAAGGCAGTGGACCAGTTGCGGCAATGCCTGGACACCATCCATGAACGTCCGGGCGACCGACGCATCCTGTTCCATGGCTGGAACTGGGCCCAGATCGAGGAAATGGCGCTTCCTCCTTGCCACCTGCTCTACCAGTTCCTGCCGAACGCGACGACGCGCGAAATCTCCCTGTGCCTGTACATCCGCTCCAACGATGTCGGCCTGGGAACGCCGTTCAACCTCACCGAGGGCGCGGCCCTGCTGCACCTCGTCGGCCGCCTGACGGGCTACACGCCGCGCTGGTTCACGTATTTCATCGGCGACGCGCACATCTACGAAAACCATCTGCCGATGCTGCGCGAACAGCTCACCCGCGAGCCCTACGAGGCCCCCAGGCTGGTCCTGTCCGACCGCATTCCCGATTTCGCGGTCACCGGGCGCTACGAGCCCGAATGGCTGGAAAAAGTGGAACCGAGCGATTTCTCGCTGGCCGGCTACACCCACCACGCCCCCCTCACCGCCGCTATGGCCGTCTAGGACCTAGGCGGGCAGCCGCCCCGGCGGCTGTCTCGGAAATGGCCACGGCGGCAAGCGCCCTGGGGAGGTCACCTTCCCCAAGGCGATCCTGCCAGCGCGCTCGAGGCCGCAAGTGAAGATTGGTGAGCTTCTGGAAGCGCGTTTTCGGTATAACCCATCCCTTAGCCATGGACGCGCGTCCAGAATGCCCTGCGCGCCCTTGCTTCCGACCGGCACCTGCCGCGCCGTGCCTGTCGCTCGCCGCGAAACCGGGCACCCCGCCCGGCAGCACCATCCGCCGGCCTTGCCCTGCCGCACCCCCTTCCCAGAAAAGAGAGCACGTGCATCACCAGCGTCGACCGCGGAACTCTGTTTTGCGACCGACTTGCAACCATAGACTACCAATTGAATTGATATGAAGCCCCCGCGGCGGCAGTATGCGCCCAGGCCAGGACCTCACAAATGCTCGTCGGAACTTATAACCCTTCGCTCGTCCTCGTATCTCTAGGAGTCGCCATCCTGGCGTCGTACACGGCGTTGGGCATGGCCAACCGCGTCAGGGCTTCGAATGGGCTGCCCAGCGCGCGCTATTGGCTCGCGGGCGGCGCCTTCGCGATGGGTGTCGGCATCTGGTCCATGCATTTCGTCGGCATGCTGGCCTTCAGCCTGCCCATTCCCATGGGCTATGACCTGCCCCTGACCGTCCTGTCGCTGGTCATCGCCATCGGCTGCTCGGCCTTCGCGCTCTGGACCGTGAGCAAGGACGAACTGCCGCGGCGGCGGCTGGTGATCGGCGCCCTGCTGATGGGCGCGGGCATCGCGGCGATGCACTACCTCGGCATGGCCGCCATGCTCATGGCGCCCGGCATCATCTACGACCCCAAGTGGTTCGCGCTGTCCATCGCGATTGCCGTGGCCGCTTCCGGCGCGGCGCTGTGGATCACCTATCGACTGCGCCACGGCGGGCCTCGCGTGGCCTGGTCGAGGCCGCTGGCGGCCGTGATCATGGGGATCGCCATCGTGGGCATGCACTACACCGGCATGGCCGCCGCCGGATTCCCTGCCGACAGCATCTGCATGGCGGCCAACAGCGGCATCTCGGCGGGCTGGCTGGCCATCGCCGTCACCGCGGTGACGCTGAGCGTCCTGGCCATCGCCCTGCTGGTCGCGGTGCTGGACAACCGCCTGGAGGCACGCACCTCGGCCCTGGCCTCTTCGCTGGCCGAGGCCAATGAGGAACTGGTGCAACTGGCGCTGCACGACACCCTGACCAAATTGCCCAACCGCATCCTGCTGGAAGACCGGCTGGAGCAGGCCATCGAAAGCGCCAGCCGCCGCAAGGGCTACTTCGCGGTGTTGTTCTTCGACCTGGACGGCTTCAAGGCGGTCAACGACGCCTATGGACACCATACCGGCGACGCCCTGCTGATCGATCTGGCGCAACGCATCCGCCAGACCTTGCGCACGCAGGATACGGTCGCGCGCCTGGGCGGCGACGAATTCATCGTGCTCAGTGAAGTGATCGAACCCACCGACGCCGCCAACGTGGCCGACCGCCTGATCGATGCCATCGCCCGCCCCGTCACCGTATACGGCCATGAAGTCCTGGTGACCTCCAGCGTGGGCATCGCCATCTACCCGAACGACGGCGAAGACACCCACGCCCTGCTGACCAACGCGGACGCGGCGATGTACCACGCCAAGCGCCTGGGCGGCACCGGCTACAGCTTCTTCGAGCCGTCCATGAACGCGGATGCGCACGAGCAGATCGAATTGCTGCACGACTTGCGCCTGGCGCAGGAGCGCAACCAGCTCGTCCTGCATTACCAGCCCAAGTACGAGGCGCCCGCCGGCCCCATCATCGGCGCCGAGGCGCTGCTGCGCTGGAACCACCCGACGCGCGGCCTGGTGGGTCCCGACCAGTTCATCCCCACGGCGGAAAAAACCGGACTGATCCTGTCCATCGGCGAATGGGTGATCAACGAAGCCTGCCGCCAGATGCGGGAATGGATCAACGCCGGCCAGGGCCACTGGACCATCGCCGTGAATATTTCGGCGCTGCAGTTCGCCCACGCCAGCCTGGTGGAAACGGTGCGCACGGCGCTGGAACGCCACGGCGTTCCGCCCGCCTGCCTGACGCTGGAAGTCACCGAATCCACTGCGATGCGCGACGCCGAAGCCAGCCTGGCCGTGCTCAAGCGCCTGTCGAACCTGGGCGTAACGATCTCCATCGACGATTTCGGCACCGGCTACTCCAGCCTGCTCTACCTGAAGCGGCTGCCCGCGACCGAGCTGAAGATCGACCGGGGCTTCGTCAACCAGCTGGAAAACGACAACGAGGATGCCGCCATCGTGTCGGCCATCGTCGCGCTGGCGCAGCAGCTCAACCTGCGCATCGTGGCCGAAGGCGTGGAAACGCCGGCGCAGCAGAAGTTCCTGACCGGCCTGGGTTGCGATTCGCTGCAGGGCTTCCTGCTGGGCAAACCCATGCCCGCGACCGAGTTCCTGGAGCATGCAGTGGAGTGAAGGGGCTGCGCGGCGCGGACCGCCGCGCAAATTTGCTACGCTTGCCGTAGCCAACCGGCCGAACCTTTACCGCCCCGATCCGCATGCCCGCCAGCCTTACTCTCATCGTTGCCTACTCCACCAATCGCGTCATCGGACGCGACAACGCCCTGCCCTGGAAGCTGCCGGGCGATCTGGCGCACTTCAAGCGCAGCACCCTGGGCCATCCCATCATCATGGGCCGCAAGACCTGGGACTCGCTGGGCCGGCCGCTGCCCGGCCGCAGCAATATCGTGATCAGCCGCAATCCCGGTTTCACCGCGGCGGGCGCCATCGTGGTCCCGTCGCTGGAGGCGGCAGTCCAGGCCTGCGGCGATATCGACGCGGCCTTTGTGATCGGTGGCGCGCAGATCTATGTGCAGGCCCTGCCCTTGGCCGCGCGCGTGCTGGCCACGGAAGTCCGCGCCGACGTCGAAGGCGACGCTTTTTTCCCGCTGCTGCCCGCCTTCCAATGGAAGGAAACGTCGCGAGAAGCCCAGCCGGCAGAAAACGGCTACGAATACGATTTCGTGACTTACGAGCGGCAGTGACTCAGGCCGCCGCCCCGGCATTGCGCACGAAACGCCAGAGGGCGGGAGCCTCGGAGTACGCCACGTTGAACCGGACCCAGGGAGTATCGGCCTCGTCCGCCTCGAAGTAGGAGCCGGGAGCCAGCCAGATACCGTCCTTGAGCGCCAGCTCGGCCAGGCCGTTGGCGCCGCGCTCGCGCCACTGCCCGGCCACCTTGGCCCACAGGAACAGGCCTCCCTGCGGCCGCCCATAGATCTGGAACCCATGCTGCGCCATTAGTTCAGCCACGCCCGCATGGGCTGCCGCCAGGCGCTCGCGGGTGCGCGCGATATGGGCGCGGTAGCGGCCTTCGCGGATGACCTGGTGGACGATCCGCTCCATGATTTCCGGCGAGGTCAGGCCCACCGCCATTTTGGTGCGCGCAATGTCGCGCGTCAGGTCGCGGTGCGCCACCACATAGCCCACCCGCACCGACGGACTGATGACCTTGGAGTACCCACCCAGGTAGACCACGCGCCGCGCGCCGTCCAGGGCGGCCAGCATGGGCGTGACACCGGGCGCGAGTTCACGCGAGATATCGTCTTCGATCACCCACAGGCCATGCCGCTCGGCCGCCTGCAGGATGCGAAAGGCGTTGGCCATGCTGACGCTTGCGCCAGAGGGATTCTGCAACGCCGTATTGATGAACAGCGCCCTGGGCCGGTGGCGCGCCACCGCCGTTTCTAGCGCGTCGCAGTCCAGCCCGTCCAGCGTGCGGGGCACGGGCACCGCGCGCAGCCCGGCCAGGCGCAGCATCTGCAGCAGGTTGGCATAGGCGGGCTGCTCAACCAACACGGTATCCCCCGGCCGCAGCAAAGTGCGTATCACCATGTCCAGGCCATGCGTCACGCCCTGGGTCAGCAGGACCTGCGAGGCCTCGACCTCCATGCCCTGCGTGCCCAGGCTGGCAGCAATGGTCTCGCGCAGCGGCGCGTAGCCATAGGGATGGCCGTAGTTCGCGATGCGCATGGCCGGCACCCGACCCATATGGCGCAGTGCCATGTGCAGTCCTTCTTCGTTCAACCATTCGCCCGGCAGCCACCCGCAGCCCGATTTGATGGGAATGGAATGGTCCGCGAAGATATCCGACAGCAGCCAGCCGGCATTCAGGCGCGGCGGCTCCCAGGAGGGCGGCTGGCTCGGACGCGCTGGGGCGTCCGGCGTGGCGACCCGATAGCCCGCACCCGGCCGCGCCGCCAGCCAGCCCTGCGACACCAGCCGGCTATAGGCACTGGCCACCGTAAAGGTGCTGACTTCGTATTGGCGCGCGAACTCACGCACCGAAGGTAGGGACATACCCGGACGCAGCGTCTGTTCTTCGATGGCGCGCAGGATGGCGGCGACCAGTTGCTCGACCAAGGTCTGCGCCTGTCCCCGGCCCCGGGCGCGGTTGGGCTGAAAATCGATCACGGCATTAACTGTACAGTTGTGTCGTTTACAACTATACAGTTAGCCGCATTTGCGCGGATCGTATATTTTCATTCCCCCCGGGACGCACCAGAATCGTTTCAATCCCGCTGGCTGCACAACCGTCGCCCAAGTCCAGCGCTTGTCCGTCCCCTGGAGCCGCCATGAACGCCCCCGACAAACTGCCCGACCTGTCCCATCTCTGGATGCCCTTCACTGCCAACAAGCAGTTCAAGGCCCACCCGCGCATGCTCGCGACCGCCAAGGGCATGTATTACACCTCGACCGATGGCCGCCAGATCCTGGACGGCACCGCCGGACTGTGGTGCGTCAACGCCGGCCATGGCCGCGAGGAAATCGTCGAGGCCATCTCCCGCCAGGCAGGCGTGATGGACTACGCGCCGGGCTTCCAGCTGGGCCACCCGCTGGCCTTCGAAGCCGCGACCGCCGTCGCCGGCATGATGCCCCAGGGCCTGGACCGCGTCTTCTTCACGAACTCCGGCTCCGAATCCGTAGACACCTGCCTGAAGATCGCCCTGGCCTATCACCGCGCCCGCGGCGAAGGCCAGCGTACCCGCCTGATCGGTCGCGAACGCGGCTACCACGGCGTGGGCTTCGGCGGCATCTCGGTCGGCGGCATCTCTACCAACCGCAAGACCTTCTCGGGCGCCCTGCTGCCCGCCGTGGACCACCTGCCGCATACGCACAATCTCGAGCAGAATGCCTATTCCAAGGGCCAGCCCGCCTGGGGCGCGCACCTGGCCGACGAGCTGGAGCGCATTGTCGCCCTGCACGATCCCTCCACCATTGCCGCGGTCATCGTCGAACCGATGGCGGGCTCGACCGGCGTGCTGATCCCGCCCAAGGGCTATCTGGAAAAGCTGCGCGAAATCACCTCGAAGCACGGCATCCTGCTGATCTTCGACGAAGTCATCACCGCCTACGGCCGCCTGGGCGCCGCCACCGCGTCGGACTTCTTCGGCGTCACGCCGGACATCATCGCCATGGCCAAGGGCGTGAGCAACGCCGCCGTGCCCGCAGGCGCGGTCGCGGTCAGGCGCGAAGTGCATGACGCCATCGTCAACGGCCCGGCCGGCGGCATCGAGTTCTTCCACGGCTACACCTATTCGGCGCACCCGCTGGCCGCGGCTGCCATCCTGGCCACCCTGGACATCTACCGCCGCGAAAATCTGTTCGAACGCGCCCGCAAGCTGTCCGGCGCCTTCCAGGGTGCCGCTCACAGCCTTAAGGGCGCGCCGCACGTCATCGACGTGCGCAACCTGGGCCTGGTCTGCGGCATCGAACTGTCGTCGCGCGCCGGCGCTCCTGGCGCTCGCGCCGCCGAAGTCTTCCAGAAGTGCTTCGACAGCGGCCTGATGGTGCGCTACACCGGCGACATCATCGCGATCTCGCCCCCGCTCATCATCGAAGAGGCACAGATCGGCCAGATCTTCGAACAGATCGGCCGTGTGCTGAAGGAAGTCGCCTGATTGCCCGCCGCCCCGCGAGGGGCGGCTTTTCAGCCTGGGCGGCCCTGGGCCGCCCTCCGGCATTTTTCAAAGCCCCAGATTCGAGCGTTCCCTCATGAAGAAGATCCCTCATTTCATCAACGGCCAACACTACGACGGCCGCAGCAACCGCTACGCCGACGGTTTCAACCCCGCGACCGGCGAGGTCGCCTCTTCCGTGCCGCTGGCGTCCAATGACGAAGTGGCTCTGGCCGTGGCCGCCGCCAAGGCCGCGTTTCCCGCCTGGTCGGAAACGCCCGCGCTCAAGCGCGCGCGCATCCTGTTCAATTTCAAGGCGCTGCTGGACAAACACCAGGACGAGCTGGCCGAACTGATCACCCGCGAGCATGGCAAGGTCTTCTCCGACGCCAAGGGCGAGGTCACGCGCGGAATTGAAATCGTGGAATTCGCCTGCGGCATCCCGCAACTGCTCAAGGGGCAATACTCCGACCAGATCGGAGGCGGCATCGACAACTGGAGCATGCGGCAGGCCCTGGGCGTCGTGGCCGGCATCACCCCGTTCAACTTCCCGATGATGGTGCCTTGCTGGATGTTCCCCGTGGCCATCGCCTGCGGCAACACCTTCGTGCTGAAACCCTCCGAGCGCGACCCTTCGGCCTCCGTGCGCCTGGCGGAACTGCTGACGGAAGCGGGCTTGCCCGAAGGCGTCTTCAACGTGGTCCACGGCGACAAGCAATCGGTGGACGCGCTGATCGCGCATCCGGACGTCGAGGCCCTGTCCTTCGTCGGATCTACGCCGATCGCCGAATACATCTACGCGGAAGGCACCCGCCGCGGCAAGCGCGTGCAGGCGCTGGGCGGCGCCAAGAATCACATGGTAGTCATGCCCGATGCCGACCTGGACCAGGTTACCGACGCCCTGATGGGCGCGGCCTACGGCTCCGCCGGCGAACGCTGCATGGCCATCTCGGTGGCCGTGGCCGTGGGCGACGTGGCCGACAAGGTCGTCGAACGCCTGACCCCGCGCGTCAAGGCGCTGGTGGTCAAGGACGGCATGCAGGGCGATGCCGAAATGGGCCCGCTGGTTACCTCGCAGCATCGCGGCAAGGTGGTGGGCTACATCGAGGATGGCGTCGCGGCGGGCGCCACACTGGTGGTCGACGGCCGCGGCCTGAAAGTGCCGGGCAACGAAAAGGGCTTCTTCCTGGGCGGCACGCTGTTCGACCACGTTAAGCCCACCATGAACATCTACCGAGAAGAAATCTTCGGACCCGTGCTGTGCATCGTGCGCGTGCCCGATTTCGCCTCGGCAGTGGAGCTGATCAATGCCCATGAGTTCGGCAATGGCGTCGCCTGCTTCACGTCCGATGGCGGCGTGGCGCGCGCCTTCGCCCGCCAGATCAAGGTCGGCATGGTGGGCATCAACGTGCCTATCCCCGTGCCCATGGCCTGGCACTCCTTTGGCGGCTGGAAGCGCTCGCTGTTCGGCGACCACCATGCCTACGGCGAAGAAGGCATTCGCTTCTATTCTCGCTACAAGAGCGTGATGCAGCGCTGGCCCGACAGCATTGCCAAGGGCGCGGAATTCACCATGCCTGTCGCTAAGTGAGGGTCCCCCCCCCCGAAGCGCTGCGCGCTTCCCCCCCAGGGGGGCATGCCTGCGGACCGGCAAAGCCGGATCCGCAAGGTGGGCCTCCCCCCGAAGCGCTGCGCGCTTCCCCCCCAGGGGGGCATGCCTGCGGACCGGCAAAGCCGGATCCGCGGCATCCCGATCGGAATGCGACGAACTGGTTTCGTGGCATCACGCTGGGGTGCACAGAGCCGGATCCGCGTGACTCCGCTTGGGAAGGGCTTGCTTGATTGGGGCGTTTTGCTTGTGTTTGTTGTGCCTGTTGTATGCGTGGTTGGTGGTGCGCACGCGCCACTTTAGAACTGACTCGGGCGCGGCGTAGCTGCGTCTTCCTCATATCAAAAATGACAAGGGGAATCCTGATGCGCATCGGGGTAGGCGGCTTTCAGCACGAAACCAATACGTTTGCGCCTTCGCGCGCGGCGTGGGAGGACTTTGCCGAGAAAGGCGGCGGCTGGCCCAAGCTGGTCAGCGGGCCGGCGATGTTCCAGGCGGTCGCGGGCGCCAACATACCGGTGGCGGGCTTCATTGAGGCCATGGGGCGGCACACGTTGCTGCCCACCACCTGGGCCGCGGCCAGCCCCTCCGGTCCGGTCACCAAGGATGCTTTCGAACGCATCAGCGCGATGATCCTGCAGGGCCTGTCGCAGGCGCTGCCGCTGGACGGCGTCTATCTGGACCTGCACGGCGCAATGGTCACCGAGCATCTGGACGACGGCGAGGGCGAACTGCTCCGCCGCGTGCGCGAGCTGGTGGGACCGGACGTGCCTGTCGTGGCCAGCCTGGACCTGCATGCCAACGTGACCCGCGCCATGGTGCGCCACGCGGACGCCCTGGTCTGCTATCGCACCTATCCGCACATCGACATGGCCGAAACCGGGCAACGCGCCGCCGGACTGCTGTCCGCGCGGTTGGCCGGCACGCCCCGGCCCCATGTGGCGCTGCGCTCGCTGCCCTATCTGATTTCGCTTTGCTGGCAGTCCACGGACATAGAGCCGTCGCGCAGCCTGTACCAGTTGGTCGGCGATATCGAAACGCGCGGTGCGCTGAGCGTATCGTTTGCCACGGGTTTTCCCGCAGCCGACTTCCCCGAATGCGCGCCCGCCGTGTGGGCTTACGGGAACACGCAGGCCGAAGCCGACGCGGCGGCCGACGCCATGACGCGCGCGGTGCTCAACGCGGAACGCGATTTCGGCGGCAAACTCTACACGCCCGATGAAGCCGTGCAGGAAGCCATGCGTCTGGCGCGCGACGCCAGCAAGCCCGTGGTGATCGCCGACGCGCAAGACAATCCAGGCGCTGGCGGCAGCTCGGACACCACCGGCATCTTGCGGGCCCTGATCCGGCACGACGCGCGCGACACCGCCATCGGCCTCATCGTCGACCCCGCGGCCGCGCTTGCGGCCCATCGCGCGGGCGCGGGAAACAAGGTACGCATTGCATTGGGTGGACACTCGGGTATTCCCGACGACGAACCGCTGGACACCGAGTTCATCGTCGAGAAAACTTCAGATGGACGCTTCGATACGCACGGCGCGTTCTACCGCGGCTTCCACATGGACCTGGGTCCCAGCGCCTGCCTGCGCATAGGCGGTGTACGCATCATCGTCGCGTCGAACAAGGTGCAGATGGCCGACCAGGAAATGTTCCGTTTCGCCGGCGTTGAACCGCGGCGCGCCGCTATCCTGGTGGTCAAGAGTTCGGCGCACTTCCGCGCGGATTTCACCGGCATTGCGCAAACGATCCTGGTCTGCGCGGCCCCGGGCTCCATGCTGATGGATGCGGCAAAACAACCATGGACACGGTTGCGTCCCGGCATCAGAATGGCGCCTTGCGGACCGGTCTTTTCCGGCCGGTCGGCTACCGCCTGAACCTCGCACGCCGCCCTCGCGCGGCGGATTAACGACGCAGCGGCGCGATGGCGCCGCTCATTACGCATCAAGGGGAACATTCATGCTGAAGTACGTCCGAGCGGCCGCGCTGGCCGGCGCCACCCTGATGATGGCTCATGGCGCCTACGCCGAGACCGTCATCAAATCGGTGATGCACTCGCCTCTGCGCCTGACCGATCCGCATGCCACCACCGCGTACATCACGACGTGGCACGGCTACATGATCTACGACACCTTGCTGGCCACCGACGCCGACAACAAGATCCAGCCGCAGATGCTTGAAAAGTGGGAAGTCTCGCCGGATGGCAAGACCTACACCATGACCTTGCGCGACGGCCAGAAATGGCACGACGGCAAGCCGGTGACTTCCGAGGACTGCGTCGCCTCGATCAAGCGCTGGGCCGCGGGCGACGGCATGGGCCGCACCCTGCTCAAGTTCACCGACAAGATCGAAGTCATCGACGACAAGAATTTCCGCATCGTCATGAAAGAGCCCACGGACCTGGCGCTGCGCGCCCTGTCCAAGCCCACCGGCACCGCGCCCTTCATGATGCCCAAGCGCATCGCCGAACAAGCCATCGGCCAGCCCATCACCGACATGACCGGCTCGGGTCCGTTCAAGGTCATCGAGTTCAAGCCGGGCGTGAAGACGGTCTACGCCAAGAACGCCGACTACGTGCCGCGCAAGGAACCCGCTAGCGGGCTGGCTGGCGGCAAGGTGGTCAACGTCGACAAGGTCGAATGGGACGTCATGCCCGACGCGCTGACCACCGCCAATGCCTTGCTGGGCGGCGAGATCGACTTCGTCGAACAATTCCCTTATGACCTGTTGCCGATGATCGAAGGCAACAAGGACCTGAAGGAAGAGTCGCTCAGCCCGGTCGGCTACTTCACGATGTACCGCTTCAACTTCAAGTACCCGCCCTTCAACAACAAGAAGGTGCGCCAGGCCGCGATGTACGCCATCGGCCAGGAAGACGTGATGAAGGCGCTGGTGGGCAATCCGAAGTACTGGAAGACCTGCGCCTCGCTGTGGGGTTGCGGCACGCCGCTGGAAAGCGACATCGGCAAGGACATGGTCGTGCCGTCGAACATCGAGAAGGCCAAGGCGCTCCTGAAGGAAGCCGGCTACGACAACACGCCCATCCTGGTCATGCACGCAACCGACGTCGGCACCCTGTCGGCCCAGCCGGTCGTGATGGCCCAGGCGTTGCGCAAGGCGGGCTTCAACGTCAACCTCGCCGCGATGGACTGGCAGAGCGTGGCCACGCGGCGCGCCTCGAAGGCCGCGCCTGCGGAAGGCGGCTGGAACATCCACAACACCAACTGGTACGCGACCGACGTGATGGACCCAGTCCGTTCTGCGCCGGCCGCGGCCAACGGCGACAACGCCTGGTTCGGCTGGCCCGACTTCCCGCAGATCGAAGAACTGCGCACCAAGATGGCGCTGACCTCCGACCCGGCGGAACAGAAGAAGATCGCCGAGGAAGTGCAGCGCATCGGTATCGACGAAGGCCTGTACGTGCCGCTGGGCCAGATGTCCGTGCCCACCGTCTACTCGACCAAGCTCTCGGGCCTGGTGCACGCGCCGGTGTTCGCGTTCTGGAACGTCAAGAAAGCCCCTTGACGGGCAGTAGTTAGGGGGAATTACATGCTGGCATTTGTCTCACGCCGGCTCCTCGCGACCATCCCTGTTCTGGTGATGGTCGCGGTGGTGGTCTTCGCGATATTGCGTTTCAGCCCGGGAGATCCGGCCATCATCATGGCGGGCGACGGCGCCACGCCTGAACGTATCGTCCAGATACGCCAGACGATGGGCCTGGACCAACCGGTCATCAAGCAGTTCTTCATCTGGGGCGGCAAGCTCCTGCAAGGCGACCTGGGCACTTCGCTCATGTCGGGCGTGCCGGTCACCAAGCTCATCGGACAACGCCTCGAACCGTCTCTCAGCCTGGCGGTCCTGACCCTGGTGTTCACGCTGATCGTCGCCATCCCGCTGGGCGTGCTGGCAGCCTGGCGGCAAGGCAAGCTGCTGGACCGCGCCGTGATGGGCTTTTCGGTGCTGGGTTTCTCGGTGCCGGTGTTCGTCACGGGCTACGTGCTGATCTGGCTTTTCGCCATCAAGCTGGGATGGTTCAACGTGCAGGGCTACTCCCCCCTGGACAAGGGTTTCTGGCCATACCTGCACCGCCTCATCCTGCCTTCGCTGGCCCTGTCCACGGTCTACGTGGCCCTGATCGCGCGCATCACGCGCACCAGCGTCATCGAGGTCATGGGCGAGGACTTCATCCGCACGGCGCGCTCCAAGGGCCTGGGCGAGACCGGAGTGCTGCTGGGCCATGCGCTGCGCAACGCCGCCGTGCCCATCGCCACCGTCGTGGGCCTGGGCATCGCGCTGCTGATCAGCGGCGTGGTCGTGACCGAATCGGTATTCAACATCCCCGGCCTGGGCCGGCTGGTGGTGGAAGCCGTGCTCGCGCGGGACTACCCGGTCATCCAGGGCCTGACGCTCTTCTTCGCGTTCGTCTACGTGTTCATCAACCTGGTTGTCGATTGCGCCTACACGGTGTTCGACCCGCGGATCAGATACTAGGGGCCGACCCATGCAAACGCCAACCGACGCCGCCGACCTCCCCGGCGGCGGAAATCCCCAAGTCACGGCCTGGCGGCAAGTCCGCCAGGGGCTCAAGAGCTGGCCGGTCATGCTGGCGCTGATAGTGCTGGTGGCGGTCGTCGTCATCGCGCTGTTCGCGCCGCTGCTTGGCACCGTCGACCCCACCCTCATCAACCCTGGCGCGCGCCTCAAGCCGCCCTTCTCCGACTATCTGCTGGGCACCGACGCATTCGGCCGCGACGTCTGGTCGCGCGTGGCCTACGGCGCGCGGATCTCGCTGATCGCGGGCCTGGGCGCGGCGCTTGTCAGCGTCGCCATCGGGCTGGTCATCGGCGTGATCGCAGGCTGGTTCCGCTCGCTGGACGGACTGATCATGCGCACCATGGACGCGATCATGGCCATCCCCGGCATCCTGCTGGCGATCGCCCTGGTTTCCGTCACGGGCGCCAGCATCACGACCGTGCTCGTCGCCATCACCATTCCGGAAATTCCGCGGGTGGTGCGGCTGGTGCGCGGCCAGATCCTGACCGTGCGCGGTGAACCCTATGTCGAGGCGGCGCTGGCCCTGGGCACGCCGCTGCCGCTGCTGCTCTGGCGCCACATGGTGCCCAGCACGATCGCGCCGTTGACGGTGCAGGGCACGTATGTCTTCGCATCCGCCATGCTTACCGAAGCCATCCTGAGCTTCCTGGGCGCAGGGATCCCTCCCGAGATCGCCTCCTGGGGCAACATCATGTCCGAAGGACGCATGTACTTCCGCATGCTGCCGGGACTGATCCTGTTCCCCGGCCTGTTCCTGTCGCTGACCGTGCTCAGCGTAAACATCCTGGGCGACGCCCTGCGCGACGCGCTGGACCCGAAAATGGTGCGCAGGATCTGATGCCGATGACCTATTCCCCCACTCCCCCCGCGGGCGATACCTCGTCCGCCATCCTGGCCATCCGCAACCTCTCGGTCGAAGTCGCCGGCGCGGGCAACCGCGTCGTGCGCAACCTGAGCCTGGACGTGCATGCCGGCGAGACCGTATGCGTGGTCGGCGAATCCGGTTCGGGCAAATCCGTCACTTCGCTGGCCGTCATGGGCCTGCTGCCGCCCGGCGTACTGGGCGTGAGCGCCGGCTCGATCCGCGTGGAAGGCGAAGACGTGGTCACGGCCACGCAGCGCCGCCTGCGCGAGATGCGCGCCACGCGCATGGCCATGGTGTTCCAGGAACCCATGACCGCGCTGAACCCCGTGCATACCGTGGGCAAGCAGGTCGACGAAGTGCTGCGCCTGCACCGCAAGCAGATGTCTGCCGCGCAACGCCGCGCCAAGGTGCTGGACATGTTCCGGTCCGTGCATCTGCCCGATGTGGAACGCATCTTCGAGGCCTATCCGCACCAGTTGTCGGGCGGTCAGCGGCAACGCATCGTCATTGCCATGGCGCTGATCCTCGAACCCAAGTTGCTGATCGCGGACGAACCGACGACGGCGCTGGATGTCACGACGCAGAAGCAGATCCTGGCGCTCATCAAGGAACTGCAGGTCAAGCACAAGACCGCGGTGCTGTTTATCACGCACGACTTTGGCGTCGTGGCCGAGATCTCGGACCGCATCGTGGTGATGAACCGCGGCGACCTGATCGAAAGCGGCACGCGCAACGAGATCCTGGCCGAGCCCAAGCAGTCCTATACGCGCCGCCTGGTGTCGTCCGTGCCCAGCCTGGTGCCATCGCGCCGCGAAGCCCCCGCCGGCATGCCGGTGCTGCACGTCAAGGGACTGGGCCGCACCTACGGCACCAAGAGTTCGCTGTTCTCGCGCCAGGCGGCGCGCAACGTGATCGCAGCCGCGGACGTCAACCTGACGCTGCGCAAGGGCGAAATCCTGGGCATCGTGGGCGAGTCCGGCTCCGGCAAGTCGACCGTCGCGCGCTGCATAGTGCGCCTGATCGAGCCCACCGCGGGCCACATGATGATGGGCGGCGAAGACCTCAGCACCCTGTCCGGCTCGGCGCTGCGCCCGGTGCGCCGCCGCATCCAGATCGTGTTCCAGGATCCATACCGTTCGCTGAATCCGCGCCGCACGGTCGGCGAATCCATCATCGAGGGCCTGCTGAACTTCGGCGTGGCTCGCGAGCAGGCCTTGAAGCGGGCCGGCGAAACCCTCAGCGTCGTGGGCCTGAGCCCCGACGCCATGAACCGCTACCCGCACCAGTTCTCCGGTGGCCAGCGCCAACGCATCTGCATCGCGCGCGCCCTGGTCATGGACCCCGAAGTCCTGGTGGCCGACGAGGCCGTGTCCGCGCTGGACGTATCCGTGCAGGCACAGGTACTGGAACTGCTGGAGCAAGTGCGCCAACGCACCGGCGTGGGCGTGCTGTTCATCACCCATGACCTGCGGGTGGCCGCGCAGATCTGCGACACCATCATGGTGATGCAACGCGGCAAGGTCGTGGAAACCGGCTCCGCGGAGACCGTGCTGACCGAACCGCGCCACGAGTACACACGGGCCTTGATCGACGCCGCCCCCGGGCGCGACTGGGACTTCCGCAACTTCCGGCCGGTCGCGGCCGGCCCAAGCCACACCGCCGCGCCCTGAAGCGCCCGGAGCCCGTACACACACTGGAACCGAAATGCCGCAACCGCATGAACTGACCGCCGTGGAGATGCTCCAGGCATACCGCGACAAGAGTCTCTCGCCCGTCGAAGTGACCCGTGCAGTACTGGACCACATCGGGCGCTGGGAGCCTCGGCTCAAGGCCACCTACGCGCTGGACCCGGACGGGGCGCTGGCGATGGCCCGTGCCTCCGAAGCCCGCTGGATGAAGGGCGAACCGCAGTCAACCGGCGGCTACACGCTGGATGGAGTGCCCGCCACCATCAAAGAAAACATCGCCACGCGCGGCGTCCCGGTGCCCTTGGGCACGGCAGCCACCGAGCTCAACCCGGCCGCCGCCGATGCCCCGCCCGCTGCCCGCATGCGCGAAGCCGGCGCGGTACTGCTGGGCAAGACCACCATGCCCGATTTCGGCATGCTGTCGTCGGGCCTGTCGAGCTTCCATGAGCTGACCCGCAATCCCTGGGACCTGTCCAAGAATCCGGGCGGCTCCAGCGCTGGCGCCGGTGCCGCGGCCGCCGCGGGCTACGGCCCGCTGCACATCGGCACCGATATCGGCGGCTCGGTGCGCCTGCCGGCGGCCTGGTGCGGCATTGCCACGCTCAAGCCCAGCCTGGGCCGCATCCCCATCGATCCTCCGTTCATGGGCCGCTGCGCGGGCCCCATGACGCGTACCGTCACCGACTCGGCGCTGATGATGGGGGTCCTGTCCCAGCCCGACACGCGCGATCACATGAGCCTGCCTTACCAGGACTTCGACTGGCTGGACCTGCAACGCGACCTGCGCGGCGTGCGCATAGGCCTGCTGATGGACGCGGGCTGCGGCCTGCCCCTGGATCCTGAGATACGCGAGGCGGTCGAGGCCGCGGCCCGCGCCTTCGAGGCCGCCGGCGCCATCGTGACGCCGATGCAGCCCTGGATGACACCGGCCATGCTGGAGGGCGTGGACCGCTTCTGGCGCACGCGCTCGGCCATCGACCTTGCCGCCCTGCCGCAAGAACGCCGCGACAAGATCCTGCCCTTCATCCGTACCTGGGCGGAAAGCGGCGGCGGCCAATCCGGCGAAGCCGTGTTCCGCAGTTACTACGAGACCATCAACGTGCGCGCCAAGACGGTAGCGGCCTGCGCGCCCTACGATTACGTGCTGTCGCCCGTGGCGCCGGTCGTCGCGTACAACGCCGAATGGCCGTCGCCCACCAACGAAGTCGCGACCACCATGCACCACATCGGCTTCACGCTTCCCTACAACATGAGCGAGCAGCCCGCGGCATCCGTCAACTGCGGGTACACCAAGGCGGGCCTGCCCATAGGCCTGCAGATCGCCGGCGCGCGCTTCGACGACCTGGGTGTGCTGCGCATGGCGCGCGCTTGGGAAACCATGCGGCCCGAGCAACACCCCTGGCCCCAGCCTCCCCAGGCGGCCTGACCGACTCTCCACAGCAAACCCACAGGAATCCCCATGCGTTGGCTTTTGGCAATGATCAAGCACGAGACGAACACGTTTTCGCCCGTGCCCACTCCGCTCGAACGCTTTTTCCGCGGCAATCCCGAGGTCCTGGCCGGCGAACGCGCCATCAAGGCCTACGAAAACACCGACAGCGGGCTGGGCGGCTATATAGAAGTGGCTCGCCGCGAAGGCGCCGAAATCGTGCTGCCCGTCGCGGCTGAATCCTGGCCCAGCGGCCCCGCCAGCGCCCAGACCCACGAACAGCTGTGCAAGCTGGTCCTGGATGAGGTCAAGCGCGGCGGCTACGACGCCATCCTGCTGGACCTGCACGGCGCCATGGTCGCCGAGGGCGTGGAGGATGCCGAGGGCGACCTGCTGCGCCGCCTACGCGAAATCGATCCGCACACGCCCGTGGGGGTGACGCTGGACATGCACGCCAACATCTATGAAGACATCGTCAAGCACGCGACGGTCATCAGTGGCTTTCATACCTACCCGCACGTGGACATCCGCGCCGCGGGCCTACGTGCCGCGGATGTCATTGCGCGTACCTTGAAGGGCGAGATCAAGCCCGTGATGTCCTGGGGCAACAAGCCCATGCTGCCGCACATCATGTGCCAGGGCACCCACGCGGCGCCCAACAAGCCCCTGCAGGAACGTTGCAAGGAACTGGAAGCCGGCGGCGTGCTGGCCGCCTCGGTCTTCGTCGGGTTCCCGCATGCCGACATCCGCGAGGCCGGCCTGAGCGCCGTGGTCTGTACGGACGGCAACCTGGCCGACGCGCAGCGCCATCGAGACGAATTGCTGGACCGCGCCTGGACCGGCCGCGCCGACTGGGTGTTCCACCCGGAACCGCTGGCCCCCACCATTACACGTGCCAAGGCCATCGAACAAGGCCCCGTCGTGCTGCTGGACCACTACGACAACACGGGTTCCGGCGGCACGATGGACACTACCGCCGTGCTGGCCGAGGTACTGCGCCAGGAACTCGAAAACGTGGTGTTCTATGCCATCTGCGACCCGCAGGCAGCGCAGCAAGCGGCAGCCGCCGGGGTGGGGCAGACCATTACGATCAAGCTGGGCGGCAAAGTGGCCATGCCCGCCATCAAAGAACCCAGCGAGCCGCTCGAAGTCACCGGTCGCGTCAAGCTGGTGTTCGACGGCGTCTACCTGAACCGCGGCCCCATGTACCGCGGCGTGCGCAACGACACCGGCCTGACCGTCGTGATCGACACGGGCCGCGTCGAGATCGTGGTGGTATCCCGCCACCAGGAACCCTTCGACATCAATTGCCTGCTGTCGGCCGGCATCGACCCGCTGCAAAAGCGCTATGTCGTGCTCAAGAGCCGGGTCCACTGGCGCGCGGGCTTCTCCGACATGGCGACGCACGTGATCGAATGCACTGGTGTGGGGGTCACCACCTCGGACTACGGCCAGCTTGAGTTCAAGCACGTACGCCGTCCGATCTACCCGTTGGATCCGATGTAATTCCCCGCTGCAGTCGTTTTCCCTGGAAAGCCGGCGCCAGCGCGCCGGCTTTCATTTTGAAATCTTCTGTAACTGCGAGCGAGCTCAGATGCCCATCTGCCTCGGTATACTCGCCGCGGGCCTTACAGGCCGATGAATACGCGTATTCCGATGGCGGGCGCCAGCAACGGCGTCCGGCGGCCAGAAGCAGCCGCGTATCACCGGGTATGACTCGATAATCAACGATACAAGCAGAACGATGAAAAAGAGCGTAGCGATCACCCTCGGCGTGGTCATAGTGGGAGCGGGAAGCTGGGTCGGGGCCACGTGGTACACCGGCAAGCGCATCGAGGAAAGCTCGCAGCGCCATCTGGCAGAAGCCAATGAAAAACTGGCAAAGATCACGCCTCTGTTCGGTCTGCGCATCGATCAGCTGAAGTATGAGCGCGGCCTGTTCTCGACGCAGGCGCGCTATGGCCTGTCGCTGGTCAAGGGCGACAAGGACGCCGATGATCTGCCTGCAGGCATGATCGAGTTCGATGCAACCATCGAACACGGCCCCTTCCCCAAGAGCGCCCTGGCACGCGGCGCCATCGCTCCAAAGTTGGCTTTCACGCACGCTGAACTCGCCAAGACCGACAACATCAAGGAACTGTTCGAGCTGACCAATGGCGTAGTGCCCCTGTCCGCCGACGCGCTCATCAGTTTCGGCGGCTACTCCACCTCCACCGCCAATATCGCGCCCATGAAGGTCACGCAGGACGGCAACGCCGTCGACTTCAGCGGCATGGAGATCAACGGCACCTTCGACCGCGCGCAGCAAGCCGTCACGGCGCACGCGCTGGTGGAAAAGCTCTCGGTGGATGGCGAAAAAACCCGCGACCCGGTCAAAGTGCTGATGTCCGGCCTGACGATGGACGTGAACAGCCGGATGGGCAAGTTCGGCCTGTCCATCGGCGATTCGAGCGTCAAGCTCAAGCGCCTGGACGTGGCCAAGACCGATGACGACATCAAGTTCTCGCTGGACAACCTGGGCTACGGCGTCAAGCTGGGCGAAGACGACAAGAACGTCAATGTCGAAGCCACCTACCAGACCGGCAACATCACGCTGAACGACGTGGCGCTGGGCAACGGCCAGGCCGTGATCAAGCTCGCCAAGCTGGACGGCGCCGCCATCAAGCAACTGTCGGACACCTACAACCAGATCGTGCGCCAGTACATGCTGGGCGCCACCGACGAAGGCCTGAAGGACGAGCAGTTCGACGCCGTGCTGGAAAATGCCGGCAAGCTGCTCAATGGCAACCCCACTTTCAGCATCGACCCGATCAGCTGGAAAACCGACAAGGGCGAAAGCAAGCTGACCTTTGCGCTGGACCTGACCAATCCGCCCAACGTCAAGGATCTGACGCCGCAGGAGATCATGGTCAAGGCCATCAAGCAGATCGATGCCACCCTGGTCATTTCCAAGCCCATGGTGCGCGACCTGATCGTGCAGTACGGCGTCAAAAAGCAAGGCATGACTGCTGAACAGGCCGCCACCGAAGCCGACGACCAGATGCGTTCGATGTCCGGCATGGCCGAAATGCTCAACGTCGGCAAGAACGACGGCGACAACATCATCGGCAAGTTCCACTTCGCCGACGGCATGGGCGACCTGAACGGCCAGAAGATCCCGGCCGACGAGCTGTTCGCGGGCCTGCTGGGCGCGACCGGCATGGACGACGACATGGACGGCATGGAAGAGGAAGGCGAGCCGGCAGAAGGTGCGGAATTGGCCGCCCCCACTGAAGCCGCATCCGTCGCCGGCTACATGCAGGACTTCGACCTGGACACCGTAACGGCGATGCTGGACGACATGTCCTACGCTCCCCGCAAGCAGGATGGCGACGAAGGTCCCGTGCTGGTCCTGGATCCGGGCAGCACCGGCGCCAGCGACCTGCGCGTCGAATTCCTCTGCAACGACTTCACCGAAAAGTGCCATGACCTGGTGGTGACCGCGACCTACAGCAGCAAGAAGCCGGTCTCGCTCAAGGCCATCAACGCCTGGAACCAGGAATACCGCTGGACGCGCGCCTACCTGGATGACAAGAACCGCGCCGTGCTGCAGATGGACATGAACTCGGAAGGCGGGATCGGCAAGGAAAACCTGCAGATCATGCTCAACACGTTCTTCAGCATCGCGGAAGACTTCTCCGTCACCAGCAAGGCCGCGCCGGCCAAGTAAGCGCCAAGCCCTGCGCAGGATGAAAAAAATCCCCCATCTTCCGGATGGGGGATTTTTTTTGCCGCCGGGCCGCCCCAAGGCAAAAAGCGCCCCCTCGGGGGGCAGCTAGCCAAAGGCGCAGCGTGGGGGCGTTTTTTGCCGCCGGGCCGCCCCAAGGCAAAAAGCGCCCCCTCGGGGGGCAGCTAGCCAAAGGCGCAGCGTGGGGGCATTTTTTTTTCCGCCGGGCCGCCCCAAGGCAAAAGCGCCCCCTCGGGGGGCAGCTAGCCAAAGGCGTAGCGTGGGGGCATTTTTTTTGCCGCCGGGCCGCCCCAAGGCAAAAAGCGCCCCCTCGGGGGGCAGCTAGCCAAAGGCGCAGCGTGGGGGCATTTTTTTTCCGCCGGCCTCGCTCTCCGTGCTTACGCGTAGGCTTCGATGGGCAGGCAGGCGCACACCAGGTTGCGGTCGCCATAGGCGTTGTCCACGCGGGCTACCGGCGGCCAGTACTTGGCATCGCGCAGCGACGCCACCGGATAGGCAGCCTGCTGGCGCGGATAGTCGTGCAGCCATTCTTCGGCCAGCAGCATCTGCGCGGTGTGCGGCGCGTTCTTCAGGACGTTGTCCTCGCGGTCGCGTTCGCCACGCTCGACCTGGGCGATTTCCTCGCGGATCGAAATCATCGCGTCGATGAAGCGATCCAGCTCGGCAATGCCTTCCGATTCGGTCGGCTCGACCATCAGCGTGCCGGCCACCGGGAAGCTCATGGTAGGCGCATGGAAACCGTAGTCCATCAGGCGCTTGGCGATGTCTTCGGCGCTGATGCCGCTGGTTTCCTTGAGCGGACGCACATCGAGAATGCACTCGTGCGCCACGCGGCCGTTGCGGCCCGCGTACAGGACCGGGTAATGGTCGCGCAGACGAGTGGCGATGTAGTTGGCGTTCAGGATGGCGACTTCGGTTGCGCGGCGCAGGCCGTCGGCGCCCATCAGCGAGATGTACACGAACGGAATGGGCAGGATGCCGGCGGAGCCGAACGGCGCAGCCGACACGGGGCCCACCTTGGCGTCGCCGGGCAGCTTGCCTTGCTCGTTCACCACGCCCGGCAGATACGGCGCCAGGTGCGCGCGCACCGCCACCGGGCCCACGCCGGGGCCGCCGCCGCCGTGCGGGATGCAGAAGGTCTTGTGCAGGTTCAGGTGGGACACGTCCGAACCGAACTTGCCCGGCTGGGCCACGCCCACCATCGCGTTCATGTTGGCGCCATCCAGGTACACCTGGCCGCCGGCCTTGTGCACCAGATCGCAGATCTCGGTGACGGCTTCCTCGAATACGCCGTGCGTGGACGGGTACGTGATCATCAGGGCGGCCAGCTTGTCGCCCACCTGTTCGATCTTGGCGCGCAGATCGGCCAGATCGACGTTGCCGTTGGCGTCGGACGCCACCACCACCACGTCCATGCCGGCCAATTGCGCCGATGCCGGGTTGGTGCCGTGCGCCGACGACGGGATCAGGCAGATGTTGCGCTGATGCTGGCCGTTGGCCTGGTGGTAGCCGCGAATGGCCAAGAGGCCGGCGTACTCACCCTGCGCGCCGGAGTTGGGCTGCAGGCTGATGTTGTCGTAGCCGGTGATTTCGCACAGCGCGGCCGACAGGCGATCGATCAGTTCGTTGTAACCCTGGCTTTGCGCGGCGGGCGCGAACGGGTGGATCAACGCGAACTCGGGCCACGTGATGGGAATCATCTCGGCGGTGGCGTTGAGCTTCATGGTGCACGAGCCCAGCGGAATCATGGTGCGGTCCAGCGCCAGGTCCTTGTCGGCCAGCTTGCGCAGGTAGCGCAGCATGTCGGTTTCCGACTGCACGCTGGAGAACACCGGGTGCTTCAGGATGGCGCTTTCGCGCGTCACTGCGGCTGGAATGCCGCCCGCAGCGGCCGCGTCCAGCGCGTCGATGTCGAGCTCGACGTCGTCGCGTTCCAGGCCTGCAGCGAAAACGTTGACCAGCGCCTGCAGGTCAGCCACGGTCACGGTCTCGTCCAGCGACACCGCCAGGCGGGCGCCGTCGACACGGCGCAGGTTGATGTGCGCGCAATCGGCCGCGGTCAGAATGGCCGGGGTGGCGGCGCCGGTTTCCAGCAGCAGCGTGTCGAAGAAGGTGTCATTGACGACCTTCACACCCAGCTTGACCAGTTCGGCGCGCAGGATTGCGGTACTACGCTGCACGCGCTCGGCGATGCGGCGGATGCCGACAGGGCCGTGCCACACGGCGTACATGCCGGCCATCACGGCCAGCAGCACTTGCGCGGTGCAGATATTGGAGGTGGCTTTCTCGCGGCGGATGTGCTGTTCGCGCGTTTGCAGCGCCAGGCGCATCGCCGGGTTGCCCTGCGCATCCTTGGACACGCCGACCAGGCGGCCGGCCATGTTGCGTTTGAAGGCGTCCTTGCAGGCCATGAAGCCGGCATGCGGGCCGCCAAAGCCGAAGGGCACGCCAAAACGCTGCGCCGAACCGATAGCGATGTCCGCGCCCCATTCGCCCGGCGCGGCCAGCAGGGCCAGCGCCAGCAGATCCGTGGCGACGGCCACGATGGCGCCTTGTGCATGCGCGGCGTCGGCCAGCTTGCGGTAGTCAGCCACCGAGCCGGTGCTGTGCGGATATTGCAGCAGCACGCCGAAGCACTCGGGCAGGCCTTCGGCCTCGTCGCCGACGGTGATTTCGATATCCAGGCCTTCGGCCCGCGTGCGCACGACTTCGATGGTCTGGGGATGCACGTGGCGCGAAATGAAGAACACCGGGCTCTTCGACTTGGCGCTGCGGCGCGCCAGCGTCATGGCTTCCGCGGCGGCGGTGCTTTCATCCAGCAGCGAGGCGTTGGAAATATCCAGGCCGGTCAGGTCGGCGACCATGGTCTGGTAGTTCAGCAGAGCCTCCAGGCGGCCCTGCGAGATCTCGGGCTGGTAAGGCGTGTAGGCCGTATACCAGGCGGGATTCTCAAGAATGTTGCGCAACACCACGTTCGGCGTCTGCGTACCGTAATACCCCTGGCCGATGTAGCTGCGGTAGACCTTGTTGCGGCCGGCGATCTGCTTCAGTTCGGCCAGCACGTCGGTTTCGCTGCGCGAAGCGGGCAGCGCCAGCGGAGCCTGGCTGCGGATCTTGGGCGGCACGACTTCTTCGATCAGGGCGTCCAGGCTGGCGCTGCCGATGACGGCAAGCATGGCGGCCTGGTCGGCGTCGGAAGGGCCGATATGGCGGGGGATGAAGTCGGTATGGGTGTCTAGGGCGCGCGACATGGGGAGATCTCGGGATAGCGGGTGTCGTCGGAGGACGGACGGTGTTGCATCTTGTGCAACGGGCGCGGGGCCTGTGCCTCCGCGCCCGTTGCCTACAAGCGGCTTAGCCGTTGGCGACGGCTTCGTAGCCAGCGGCGTCGAGCAACTTGTCGGCGTCCGCGGCATTGACCGGCTTGATCTTGAAGATCCAGGCGGTGAAAGCCGATTCGTTGATCAGGTTGGGGTTGTTTTCCAGCTCTTCGTTGAACGCGACGATCTCGCCGGCCACGGGAGCGTAGATGTCCGAAGCGGCCTTGACCGACTCGACCACGCCCGCGGTTTCACCGGCGTTCAGCTTCGCGCCGACCTTCACGTCGCCAACGAAGACCAGGTCACCCAATTGATCCTGGGCGGTATCGGTGATGCCGACGACGAACACATCGCCCTCGGCTTTGACCCATTCATGGGACTCGGTGTACTTGCGATCGGTGGGCAGACTCATGGGAACTCCTGAGGGAATGCGGGTAGATGAATGGTGTTGCGCGCCTCGCGCGGGCGACCGTCGCCCAGGGGGCCGGCGGCTCGCGCGAAGCTTCGAGTTTACGAGTGTTCGACCGCTTTGCCGTTACGCACGAACGGCAATTTGCAAGCCAGGGCCGGCACCCATTTGCCGCGGATGTCGACCTCGACCGTGTCACCCGGCTTCACGCCTTGCGGCAGGCGGGCGAAACCGATGGAGACGCCCAAGGTAGGCGACATGGTGCCGCTGGTGAGTTCGCCCATGCCGTCCTTGGTGCGCACGGCCATGTGCGCGCGCATGACGCCGCGCTCTTGCAGCTTCAGGCCGATTAAGGCGGCGGGGGTGGCAAATTGCTCCAGCGCATCACGGCCAATGAAGCGGCGCTCGGCGTTCTTCAGGGAGACGGTCCAGGTCAGGCCGGCCTGGTCGGGCTGGGTCAGCTCGTCCATGTCCTGGCCATAGAGATTCATGCCGGCTTCCAGGCGCAGCGTATCGCGCGCGCCCAGGCCGCAGGGACGCACGCCCTGGGCAACCAGATCGCGCCACAACTGCACGACCTCGGTAGCGGGCAGCACGATCTCAAAGCCGTCTTCACCGGTGTAGCCGGTACGGGCCACCAGGGTGTCGTCGCCAACGCGGGCGGCCACGAAGGGGGTCAGCGGCTCGCTGGCGGCCTGCCATGCCGGGCGGGCAGCCCAGACCTTGGCGCGGGCGTTCGGGCCCTGCACGGCCACCATGGCCAGATCGCGGCGCGGCGTAATGGCGACGTCGAATTGGCCAGCCTGCTTGACGCGCTGCATCCAGGCCACGTCCTTGTCGGCCGTGCCGGCGTTGACCACGACGCGCCATTCGTCGGCGGCGAAGAAGTAGATGATCAGGTCGTCGATGACGCCGCCTTGCGGATTCAGCATGCAGCTGTACAGCGCCTTGCCCGGCACGGTCAGCTTGGCCACGTCGTTGGCGACCAGGCGTTGCAGGAACGCAAAAGCGTCCGGGCCGGCCACGTCGACGTTCAGCATGTGCGACACGTCGAACATGCCGGCGTCCTGGCGCACGGCATGGTGCTCTTCCAGTTGCGAGCCGTAGGCCAGCGGCATGTCCCAGCCGCCGAAATCGACCATTCGGGCGCCAGAGGCGATGTGTTCTTCGGCCAGCGGGGTGCGTTTGAGGGTTGCGGACATGCGCGGAAACTCCGGGGCGGCAATGTTGCCAGGGTTACGGAATGCCTGTGGTGCGTAACGGCTTGCGCCGGCACTACGGCTGAATCTTCCGCCCCTCTGTCCTTTTGCCTGAGAGTTGCCCCGCGTGGCGGGTTTGCACCTTCGGCGCCTGGGCTGCTCGACATGTCCCTATTTCAGGGGCGGCGCCAGGTCTCTCCAGAGTGCTGTTTTGCCGCGTCCACATGGTGAAAACCGGGACGGAGCAAGCATGGGCGGTATGGGTTACCTGAGCGATTCCGGGCGAATTGCGCCTTCGGCGGCGGCCGGACGTACAGGCCGCTCTCTCCCGCAACATGCGTGACAGCGGCGCAAGCATACAACGAAAGCCGCAGCCAGGGAATGCCCCGCCCTGCGGCCTGCCCGCGTCTTTGCGGGCCCGGTGCTAGCCCAGCGCCGTGTCCAGCAGCATCATCAACACGAATCCCAGCATCAGCCCGCAGGTCGCGTAAACCTCATGCCCCTTGCGATGCGATTCCGGAATGATTTCGTGGCTGATCACGAACAGCATGGCCCCGGCGGCAAAGCCCAGCCCCCAGGGCAGCAGCGGTTCGGACCAACCGACCACGGCCGCGCCCAGCACGGCGCCCAGGGGTTCGACCAACCCCGACAACATGCCCAACGCCACCGCGAACGCGCGCTGGTAACCCGCGGCCAGCAGCGCCACCGCCACCACCAGCCCCTCGGGAATGTCCTGGATCGCAATTCCGGTGGCCAGCGCGGTGCCGCGCATGGCGTCGTTGCCCGCGTAACCCACGCCGATGGCCAGGCCCTCGGGCAGATTATGGAGAGTGATGGCAAAGACAAACAGCCAGGTGCGGCGCAGACGGTGGGCCTCGATGCCTTCCCTGCCCTTGATGAAGTGCTCATGCGGCAGGGTGCGGTCCATAAGCAACAGCACGGCAGCCCCCAGCAGCACGGCGGCGCCCACGGTCAAGCCGGCGCCCCAGGGACCGTAGCCCAGGTCGCGGCCTGCGGCGATGCCTGGCGCCACCAACGAAAATGCGCTGGCCGCCAGCATGACGCCGGCCCCGAAGCCGAACATGCTGTCCTGCATTTTCTGCGGAATGCTGCGGGCGAACAGAATGGGCACGGTACCCAGCGCCGTGGCCGCGGCGGCCACCAGCCCGCCCAGGAGGGCATCGGCCACGTGCGGCGCGCGCACGTCCAGATAGGCCCACAGCTGGTGCAGGCCCAGGCAGGCCACCAATACCGCCAACGTCCACACGCTAATGCTGGTGGCCGCTGGCCGCACGCGATGACGGCTGAAGGTGTTCATGTGCCGCTGCCTCCTTGCGAGAGATGCGCTCAGCGCCGAGCCGCCGCGTAGCGGCGCGCCACTTCAGGCCAGTTCACGACATTGTAGAAGGCGCCGATGTACTCCGGCCTGCGGTTCTGATACTTGAGGTAATAGGCATGCTCCCACACGTCCAGGCCCAGGATGGGCGTGTTGCCCTGCATCAGCGGACTGTCCTGGTTGGCGCTGCTTTCGACCGTCAGCTTGCCCGCGGGCGTGACGGAGAGCCAGGCCCAACCGCTGCCGAACCGCGTGAGCGCGGCCTTGGTAAAGGCGTCGCGGAAGGCCGCCAGCCCGCCCAGGTCCGCTTCGATAGCCCCAGCCAACTCGCCGTCCGGCTCGCCGCCGCCTTCGGGTGACATGACGGACCAGAACAGGCTGTGGTTCGCATGGCCGCCGCCATGGTTGCGCACGGCGCCGCGGACGGCTTCGGGCAGCTGTTCCAGCCGCGCCACCAAGGATTCGACCGGTTCATCGGTCGCAATACCCGCGCCTTCCAGCGCGGCGTTCAGGCTGTTGACGTAGGTCTGATGGTGCTTGCTGTGGTGGATCTCCATCGTCATCGCATCGATATGAGGCTCCAGGGCGTCGTAGGCGTATGGCAGGGGCGGAAGGGTGTAGGCCATGAATGTCTCCGTGGGATCCGCCCTCTCTCAGAGACCAGATCAATATCGAAAACATAAATGATAAGTATTTTTATTTGATATCACAACGGCAAGCTGCCAATGCCTGCCATAGCGCCGACCTATCGGCGCCCTGGCCTTGTCGTTACAGCGCCTTGCCGCAAGCGACCCCGGAGGCCCACGCCCACTGGAAGTTGTAGCCGCCCAGCCAGCCCGTGACGTCCACGGCTTCGCCGATGAAATACAGCCCGGCGGTGGTCTTGGCCTGCATGGACTTCTGGTCCAGTCCGCGCGTATCCACCCCGCCGCGCATCACTTCGGCCTTTTTGTAGCCAGCGGTGCCGCTGGGCACCAGAGTCCATTGATGGATATCCTGCGCCAGCGCGCGCAAGGTCTTGTCCGGTGCGTCCGCCAGCCGCAGCGATGCCAGTCCCGGTTTGCCGCCCTGCTCGGCCAGGTGCAGCCAACGGTCGGCCAGACGCTTGGGCCAGAGGCCGGCCAGCACGGTATGCAGCTGTTGCCGGTTGCCGGACTTGGACGCCAGCAGTTCTTCGGCCAGATCGCGGCCTGGCGCCAGATCGACCACGATCGGTTCGCCGGGTTTCCAGTAACTGGATATCTGCAGAATGGCCGGGCCGGACAGCCCACGGTGCGTAAAAAGCAGGTCTTCGAGGAATTCGCCGCGGGTCTTGCCTTGCCCGGTGTGCAAATTGACTTCCAGGGCTACGCCGGACAATTCCGCCAGGGGCTGCCATTGCGCGGCATCGAAGGTCAGCGGCACCAGCGCGGGCCGCGGCTCCACCACCTTCAGGCCAAACTGCCGCGCGATCTTCAGGCCGAAATCCGTGGCGCCGAGCTGGGGAATCGCCATGCCGCCGGTGGCCACCACCAGCTTGGCGGCGCGGATCGGCCCCTGGCTGGTGCGTAGTTCGAAACCTTGTTCGCCATGACCGATCTCGGCCACCGAACACCCCATCCGCCATTGCACTCCGCCCGCGTCGCATTCCGCGCGCAGCATCTCGATAATGGATTCGCTGGAGTCATTGCAGAACAGCTGACCACGATGCTTCTCGTGCCAGGGGATATGGTGGCGCTTCATCAGCGCCAGGAAATCCTGCGGCGTATAGCCCGCCAGTGCCGATCGGCAGAAATGCGGGTTCTCGGAGAGGAAATTGGCGGGGCCGGCGCCGATATTGGTGAAATTGCAGCGGCCCCCGCCAGAAATGCGGATTTTCTCCGCCAGGCGCTCGGCATGGTCGACCAGCACCACGCGCAAACCGCGCTGGCCAGCGACCGCGGCACACATCATGCCAGCGGCGCCGGCGCCGAGCACTGCTACATCGAACATCAGTCTTCGATCAGGCAGTCGACGTAGTAACGCTTTTCGCCATCCGGCCCCACTTCATCGGCAAGGCCGTGGATGTAGGTTTCAAAGCCCGGGAAGCGCTGGTTGAACTCGCGCGCGAACTGCAGGTACTGGACGATGGTGCGGTTGAAGCGTTCGCCCGGAATCAGCAGCGGGATGCCTGGAGGATACGGAGTCAGCAGCACGCCGGTAACGCGGCCTTCCAGCTTGTCGATGTCGACGCGCTCGACTTCGCGATGCGCCATGCGCGCAAACGCGTCGGACGGCTTCAGCGCCGGCACCATGTCGCTCAGGTACATCTCCGTGGTCAGGCGGGCCACGTCGCGCTCGCGGTAGGCTTCGTGGATCTGCTGGCACAGGTCGCGCAGGCCCATGCGCTCATAGCGGCGATGGTCGCGGCAGAATTCAGGCAGGATGCGCCACAGCGGCTGATTGCGGTCGTAATCGTCCTTGAACTGCTGCAGGGCGGTCAGCAGCGTGTTCCAGCGGCCCTTGGTGATGCCGATGGTGAACAGGATGAAGAACGAATACAGGCCGGTCTTCTCGACCACCACGCCGTGCTCGGTCAGGTACTTGGAGACCAGCGCGGCCGGGATGCCGGTTTCACCGAAGCTGCCCGACATGTCCAGCCCCGGAGTGATGATGGTGGCCTTGATCGGGTCCAGCATGTTGAAGCCTTCGGCCATTTCGCCGAAGCCATGCCAGTGGTCGTTGGATTCAAGTATCCATTCATCGCGATTGCCGATGCCTTCGGCGACCAGGCGGTTCGGGCCCCAGACCTTGAACCACCAGTCGTTCTTGCCGAACTCGGATTCCACCTTGCGCATGGCGCGGCGGAAGTCCAGGGCTTCGCGGATGCTTTCCTCGACCAGCGCAGTGCCCCCCGGCGGCTCCATCATGGCGGCGGCCACGTCGCAGGACGCGATGATCGCGTACTGGGGCGAGGTGGACGTGTGCATGAGATAGGCTTCGTTGAAGACGTTGCGGTCGAGCTTGCGGGTCTCGGACTCCTGCACGATGATCTGCGAGGCCTGCGAAATGCCGGCCAGCAGCTTGTGCGTGGAGTGCGTGGCGAACACCATGGCATCCTGGCTGCGCGGGCGGTCCTGGCCGATGGCGTGCATGTCCTGGTAGAACTCGTGGAACGAGGCGTGCGGCAGCCACGCTTCGTCGAAGTGCAGCGTATCGACATAACTGCCCAGTTCTTTCTTGATCATTTCCACGTTGTAGATGACGCCGTCGTACGTGCTCTGCGTCAGCGTCAGGATGCGCGGATTCTTGTTGACCGCTTCGCGCGCGAAGGGATTGGCTTCAATCTTCTTGCGGATGCTCTCAGGGCTGAACTCTTCCAGCGGAATCGGGCCGATGATGCCCAGGTGGTTGCGCGTGGGGCGCAGGAACACCGGGATCGCGCCCGTCATCGTGATGGCGTGCAGGATCGACTTGTGGCAGTTCCGGTCCACCACCACCACGTCGCCGGCCGCCACGTTGGCATGCCACACCACCTTGTTGGAGGTGGAGGTGCCGTTGGTGACGAAGAAGCAGTGGTCGGCATGGAAAATACGCGCCGCATTCAGTTCGGATTCGGCCACGGGACCGGTGTGATCCAGCAGTTGGCCCAGTTCGTCCACGGCGTTGCAGACGTCCGCGCGCAGCATGTTCTCGCCGAAGAACTGGTGGAACATCTGGCCCACGGGGCTCTTCAGGAACGCCACGCCGCCGGAGTGGCCGGGGCAGTGCCAGGAATACGAGCCGTCCTGCGCGTACTTGACCAGCTCGCGGAAGAACGGCGGCGGCAGGCTGTCGACGTAGCTGCGGGCTTCGCGGATGATGTGGCGCGCCACGAATTCGGGCGTGTCCTCGAACATGTGGATGAAGCCGTGCAGTTCGCGCAGGATGTCGTTCGGGATGTGCTCGGAGGTACGCGTCTCGCCATACAGGTAGATGGGGATGTCGGCGTTGCGGAAGCGCAGCTCGCCGATGAAGGCGCGCAGGTTCTTGATGGCGCTGGCCACGTCCTCGGGCGAATCCACGTCGAACTCTTCGTCGTCGATCGACAGGATAAAGGCGCTGGCCCGGCTCTGCTGCTGGGCGAACGAGCTCAGGTCGCCATAACTGGTCACCCCGATCACCTCGACGCCCTCGGCCTCGATCGCCGCGGACAGGGCGCGGATACCCAGACCGGACGCGTTCTCGGAACGGTAGTCTTCGTCGATGATGAAAATGGGGAAGCGGAATTTCATGCAGGCGCTCCTGGGGGCAAGGCGGGTTCGGACGCGAATCGCGGCGCGAGTGTACTTCTAGTAAAAATCCGCCTGATGACAGACGGCGCGAGCACCCGCCAGGGCGGCGGGAATGGCCGAATTGTAGGACTGTTTTTCTTACAGTCCTAAGGGAAATCCCGGAAAGGCCCCGAAAGCCCCGGACGGCCGTTGTCATCGCGCCAAAAGCGGCCGCTTTCAGCACAGAGGCGCCGGCCGCGCGGGGGAGCAAACCCGGCGCGGGAAGAGCCGGGATGCTAGCGGATGGTGCGAGCCTCGCCCGCCTGCAACGCGGTCAGGAACTGCTCGAAATAAGGCGGGATGGCCTCGGCTGACCCGTAGCGGATGCGCCGTTCGACCTTGGCGATGGCGCCGAAGCAGACTTCGGTGCCGGGATCGCCGCAGACCAGCACCACGGGGTCCTCGTCGTCACAGACTTCGTACAGGCCGCCGTGCGCGCGACGCCCCACCTCGTAGAGATAGGCGGCTGCACCGACAGTTTGCATGGGGGTGAGAGGCAAGGTGCCGACGTGGGCGGCCTCGAGCGCTTCGTCCAGCGCATGGACGCTGGACGGTGTGTAGTCCAGCACGGCGCCGGTTGGACCGGCTGCCTGGACGAAGTCCTGCGCGGCACCCGCCACGCGCGCCACGAACTCTTCCTGGACTTCGTCGCGCTTGGCGTCCTGGTTTGTCTTGAGGAAACCGAACATCATTGGCTCCTTTGTGAAAACCGCAAGCGGCGTTAAGACCATTATAGGCAGCGGGTCCCTCTATACTGCCCAAACCGCAACCGAACGTTCCCAATTCCCAACACTTGCCGCCGATGCTCCCTCCCCTGGTCCGACGCCTGATTCCCGCCGATGCCGCGGCGCTGCGCCAATTACGCCTGGACGCCCTGGTGGAAACCCCTGAATCCTTCGGATCGAGTTACGAAGAGGAACACACGCTGACATTGGAGGACATCCGCACCTGGATCCAGCCCTCGGACGACAGCGCGATGTTCGGCGTATTTCACGGCGAGGTCCTGGCCGGCATGGTCGGCGTGGGCCGGCAGCGCAAACTGAAGATGCGCCACAAGGCGCATATCTGGAGCATGTACGTGGCGCCGTCGCATCGCGGCCAAGGCCTGGCCCGGCAGTTGATGCAGGCGGCGATCACCCACGCAGCGGGCATGCGCGGCATCCGCCAGGTGCAGTTGAGCGTGACTGCCAACAACCTGGCCGCCACCGCGCTGTATCTCAGCCTGGGATTCACGGAGTATGGACGCGAGCGCGAAGCGCTGTGCGTGAACGGCGACCTCTACGATGAAGCGTTGATGGCGCTGCCGCTGGACGGCAAATAGCCCGGCGGATTCACGCCGCGCTCGGCCGCCGCCGCGTGCTGTAGGCCCGCACCTGATTCCGGCCGCCGCCCTTGGCCTGGTAGAGCGCCTGGTCGGCCGCCTTGATCACCGACTCCGGCGCGCGCAGGGCTTCGCTGCGCTCGGCCACGCCGATGCTGACCGTCACCCGCAGCGGGCGCGCATTGCGGGCATCGCGTCCGCCGCGGCGGCGCAGGCCGATCTGGTCCGCCTTGGGACGCGCCGGCTTGTCGCGCAGCCGCATCTGGTAGGCCTCGATGGCGCGCCGGACGCTTTCAAGGTGCGGCATGCTTTCCGCCGCCGTCTTGCCCGGAAACACCAGTGTGAATTCCTCGCCGCCATAGCGATAGGCCCGGCCGCCGCCAGGCACGCGCCGCAGCTGGGCAGCCACCATGCGCAATACTTGGTCGCCCACATCGTGCCCATGGGTGTCGTTGAACGCCTTGAAGTTGTCGACGTCGGCCATCGCCAGGGTATAGACGCGGCCCATGCGCTGCAGCCTTTCGTTCAGCGCGCGCCGGCCGGGCAGGCCCGTGAGCTCGTCGCGAAACGCCATGTGGAAGCCTTCGTGCGCCAGCGAGACGCACAGCGCCGTCAAGGCCGCGGTGGACATCAGCGCCAATTCGACGGGATGCTCGGCCCCGCGCGGCAAGGCCCACGCCATGCAGACAAAGCCCAGCCACTGCCCGGCCTGCTGCGGACGCCCATAGCGCAAAAGCAGCAGCGTCAGCGTCAGGCCCGTGGCCAGCAGCGCGATCAGCCCTTCGATGGGTACGCTCAGGTGCGCCAGCCTGCCCTGCACGGACAGCATGCCGAGCAGATCGGCCATGCCGTCCTTGCCGGCGAGCGCGATGGCCGCCGCGCCGGCCGCGATGAGGCCGATGCGGGCGGCCAGGTCCAGCAACATGCTGGAGCGTTCGGACCACAGGGCGTTGATGGTGTAGGCCAATGACCACCAGGCCAGCACCGGCCCCACGGCCCAGGGCGCATCCCGGGCCAGCGCCGGCCAGGCCGCGGTGGCCGCCAGCACGCTGAGCATCAGCACCATGGTCTGCGCGCGCTGGTACATCAGGCACACGGCGACGCCGATCAGCGCCATCACCCAGGGCACGAACGGCACGATTTGCGTCAGGGCTGGCGGCCATTCCCGCCACAGCAGCAGCCCCACCGCCGCGGCCACGGGCAGCGCAGGGTAGAACAACAGAGGCAGCCAGGGGATATGGGGGTAACGCACGGATCGGGGCTTTTCTAACGCTTGCGGAAATGACGTCGCCAAATCGGCAAACACATGTACTGTCATTTACGGACGCGGCGGTGGTGTTCTTTAGCGCGTTTACACGCAACACCGGACGCGGCGGCCATGATATGTTTTCCGCCTCCACCCAGCGGACGATCCCCGAATGCGCATCCTGGTCAACATCGACGTTCCCGATCTGGAACACGCCATCGACTTCTACCACCGCGCTTTCGGCCTGACGCTGCGACGCAGGCTGGGACCGAAGGCGGCCGAAATGCTGGGCGCCGAGGCGCCCATCTACCTACTGGAAAAAGCGGCGGGCACGCCAGCCGCCGGCGCGACACGCCAACCTCGCGACTACGCGCGCCACTGGACGCCGGTGCACCTGGACGTGGTGGTGGAGGACGCGGACCGCGCAGTGCAACAGGCCGTGGCTGCCGGCGCGCGCCTGGAGGATCCCGCCGTCTCGCACGCCTGGGGCCGCATCGCGCATCTGAGCGACCCCTACGGACACGGCATCTGCATCCTGCAGTTCCTGGGCCGGGGCTACGACGAGGTGGCAACGCCGCAACTGCGGTACTCGCCCGTCTCGGAGGCCGACTTCGAGGATCTGCTGGCGCTGCGCATCGAAGCCATGCGCGAGAGCCTGGAACGCCTGGGACGCTTCGATCCGCAACGCGCGCGCTCGCGCCTGCGCAGCACATTCCGGCCGGAACATACCTGGTCCATCGAGCGGGATGACCAACGGATAGGCTTCTACGCCCTGCGTCCGGATGGCGACGGTTTACGCCTGGACCACCTGTACATCCGCCCTGCCGCGCAAGGCCTCGGACTGGGCGGGCAGGTCTTGGGGCGCATCCTGCAGGAGGCCGACAGCCGAGGGCTGCCGGTAAGCCTGAGCGCGCTGCGCGACAGCGATTCGAACCGCTTCTATCGCCGTCACGGATTCGTCCAGACCGGCGAAAGCGAATGGGATATCGACTACCTGCGCCCGGCGCCCGGAAAAGCGGACTGAGGTTTCAGGTACGCGGCAGGGTCACGCCACGCTGGCCCTGGTACTTGCCGCCGCGGTCACGGTAGGACGTCTCGCAGACCTCGTCGCTTTCCAGGAACAGCATCTGCGCGCAGCCCTCGCCGGCATAGATCTTGGCCGGCAGCGGCGTGGTGTTCGAGAACTCCAGCGTGACGTGGCCTTCCCATTCGGGTTCCAGCGGCGTGACGTTGACGATGATGCCGCAGCGCGCGTAGGTGCTCTTGCCCAGGCAGACCGTCAGGACGCTGCGCGGGATGCGGAAATACTCGACCGTGCGCGCCAGCGCGAAGGAATTGGGCGGAATGATGCAGACATCGCCCTTAAAATCCACGAACGAGCCTTCGTCGAAGTTCTTGGGATCGACGATGGTGGAATTGATGTTCGTGAAGATCTTGAACTCGTCGGCGCAGCGCACGTCGTAGCCGTAGCTGCTGGTGCCGTAGCTGACGATGCGCCCGCCATTGGCTGTGCGGACCTGCCCTGCCTCGAAGGGTTCGATCATGCCGGCTTCGGCCTGGCGGCGGATCCAGCGGTCGCTTTTGATGCTCATGGTGGGAATGGTGCTAGGGAATGGAACGGACGCCATTTTATCCCGAGCGCGGGCGCGCTGCCCGAGACGGCCGGACGGAAGGCTCCCGCCCGGCTTCGTCTCAGTTGCCCCAGAAGGTCCGGTAGACCAGCGCAATCCCGTTGACCGCCCCGCCCTTCAGGTCCACCGACAGTCCGCGCGCCAGCCGGTAGCTGGCCCGGCCCACGGTATCGGTGCCAGACAGCGCCTGCTCGACGCTCAGGGTGATGCCGTTGGCGAAGGTCTTGCTGGCCACCAGGAATTGCGTGGCCAGCTGGCTGTCGCTGTCGCGGTTCACGTCGCCGGCCACCGTGCGGTCCGGCAGGATGCTGCCCGAACTGCCAATGTTGCCCGTCTTGATGCTGACGTCGTCCAGGCCGAATTGCTTATAGAACGGCTGCCCGCCCCCAAGCAGCGCCGTACCCACGGACATCAGCAGCGCGGCGTCGCCACCGCTTTCGTCCGGGCCGCGGCCCAGCAGCAGCCAGGACAGTTTTTCCACGTCGCTGACGTCCGGGTAGGACACCAGGTCGATGCGCGGCCGCTGCGCGGTGCCGACCACCTTGACGCCCGCCTCGACCTGTTCGCCCGTGCGCAGCGCCTCGATGTCGAGCAACGGATTGTCCAGGCGGCCCTGGAAGGTCAGCGTGCCGCGGCTCAACCGCAGCTTCTGGCCGTAGGCCTCGATGCCGCCGCCGCGGGTGCGCAGCGCGCCCACGCCGGTCAGCCGGCCGTCCTGCAGCAGGATCTGGATGGAGCCCAGCAGGCCGGCGTCCAGCCCCATGCCGGTGATGTAGAAGCGCGGCCCCATGTCGAACTTCAGGTTCATGCTGGTCTGTAGCGGCGTGGAGACCGTGCCGGGATCGTCGCCCGGCCGACGCACCTTGACGTCGTCGTCCAGCGACGGCACCCCCTGGAGGATCTCCAGGCTGAACCAGCCTGCGTCCGCCTTCAGGTCGCCCATGATGTCGATGCGCGGCATGGCTGCCTTCACGTCGATGACGCCGGACACCATGGCGTAACGGTCCGAGCGCTGTAACGCCGGGAAGCGGTACAGCGTCAGCCGGATGTCACCGCCGCCGTCGATGAAATTCCATTGCCCCTTGGCCTCGGCGTAGCCGCCCTTGGCCTCCGGATTGGTCGTGATCCATTCCTTGGTGCGCCATTCGGCCGGCATCACGCGCAGCGAAGCCGGGAAACGCAGGCTCTCCAGCACCACCCGGTCCCCGTCCAGGCGAGCGGACAACGTGCCGTCGATAAGCCGCACACCGTCGTCGATCCGCACCACGCGCAGCTTGTCGCCGCGGATGTTGCCGCTGGCTGCCCATTTCCCCGCCAGCGTCCCCTGGGCTTCCAGATTGGCCTTGATGGTCCCGCCAACCTCCATCGAATCCCCTACGAACAGACTGACCCAGGCCAGGTCGGCGATGTCGGCGTCCAGTTTGGCTCGCAGCGGTTGCCGCGGGTCCAGCGCCATGCCGCCCTTGGCGTCGACCACCAGCACGGCCGTGCCGGTACCGTTGATGACGCCCATCTTGTCGGTCGCCAGGTTGACCTTGGCGTCCAGGCGGCTGGCGTTGGCGGAGGTCGGCGTGGCGGTCAGGTCGAGCACCAATGTCTTCAGCCCCAGCGGAATGGGAGGGTCGCCCGGTATCAGCAGGTCGCCTTCGCGGCGCGCGATGCGTGCCTTGCCGCCGAGCCGACCGTCGAACTTCAGGTCCCACAGCACGTCCAGCGCAATGCGGCGCTGACCCTCCGGCACCATGGCGTTCACGCGGCTTGGCCGCTTGCCCAGCTTGGCGGCGGCTTCGGGGTCGATGGCGCCGATCACCTGCCGCGCCATGGCGGCAGTGATCACCAGGTTGTCGGCCTGGCCTGCGGTTTCCCAACGCTTGCCGCCTCCCCGCGACCCTCGGTGCGCCAGGACCACGCGTTCCTTGCCGGGCAAGGTCAGACTCAGCGCCGTCTGCCCGACCTGCCACTGCCATTGCGGCTCCGCGGCGGAGGGCACGTAGGCCAACGAGACCGGCCGATCCACCCCCACGGCAAAACCGGCGGTCTCCGCCGTCAAACGCGAGAACGAACCGCGCCATCCGGAGAGGGCGGCATCGGGCGTGCCGGCCTGCCCCTTGCCCCAGGCGCCAGTGAAAGCAATGTTGGCCTTGGCGGGGGCCTCCCCCAGCACGCCCGGCCGCGGCTTGGGCGGCGTATAGCCGGCCGAAAGCTCGCCGCGGTGCGCGGCCAGCGTCCCTGCCAGCTTGCCCTTCAATTCCGCGCCACCGGGAATGCCGGGCCAGAATGCGTCCAGCTGGGGCGCCTTGGCATCCAGGGTCAGCGCGCCGTCCTTGGCGTCCAGCTCACCCGTGGCCTGGATACGGTTGCGGCCCAGCTTCAGGTCCACGTCCAGGCCGTGGATGCGCAGACCGGCCAGCGGATCGGCTTCGGCAGCGGCGGCAGCGGCGGCATTGGCAGCGGCGGCGGCCGCGATGTCGACCTGGGCCTTGAGCGCGCCCGTCAAGGGCTGCTTGTTCCAGCGCGTGCCCTCTTCGAATCGCAGGTCCACCGCGGCATGGCGCAGCTGGCTCAGGTTCTCGATGTCAGCCTGCACATCGCCCCGCACGGTCAGCACGGCGGGCGGGATGTCCTTGCCGAGCCAGGGCGACAGATCCAGGCGCTGCGCGCTTATCGTGCCCGCAATACGGTCGCGGCCTGCTCCCTGCGCGGTATCCGATTGCAGGTCGAGTTGAGCGGCCAGGGTGGATTTGTCGGGCAACTGCGCCCGCGCCCGGGCGCTGCGCAGCACCAGCGGCGTGCGCGGCGCCAGATCGGCCGTCACATCCAGCAGCAGCCCGGAGCCTTCACCGTCCAGCTTGGCCTGGATGCCATCCAGCGAGCCGGCCGCATCCGCGCGCAACACGACCTGGCAGGCAGCCCGGGGCGGTTCGGCGGAGTCCGCGCGGACACCGGCCTTGGGATCGGCTTTGGCGTCCGCTTTGGCGTCCGGCTTCTTGCCGGCGCCCGCAGGACGCTCATACACGCTGCTCAGCTTGTCGGCCTCGCACAGCGGAGAATCGGGGCCGGTTCCAAGCGCCGTCACGTCCAGGCGCGCGGTAAACGGCCAGGGGTCCGCCATGCCTTGCAGGTCGGCCTGGCCGGCGATGTCCGCCTGCGCAAGCGCGTGACCCACGCGCAGGCTGGCGACGCGCAACTGCGCGCCCTGCTTGCCTGCGGCAAATGTGGCGTCCAGGTTACCCAGGCTCACCGGCAGGGGCTGGCCGTCCTGTTCGAGCTGGAAGTCACCGAGGGCCAGCCGGTCCACGGCAATGTCCACCGGCAACGAGGGCAGCGTGAACGGCTCACCGTCGTCTTGCGCCGGCGCGGTATCGGCCGTCGCGGGTAGCGAAATATGCACCGATCCCGCCGATACTTCGCGCACGTGCAGCAGGCGGTCGCCCAGGGCGCGCCAGTTCACATCCAAACGCAGATCGGTGAGGTCCACGCGGGTGCCGCCGGCATCCAGCTCCAGCTTGCCGACCGAGACGCCGCGCAGCAACGAGCCGTTCACCTCCAGCGCCTGCCCGTTCAGTTGCTGCGCTGCCGTGGTCAACAGCAGCCGCGTTCCGTTCTGCGAGCCGACCAGCCAGAACAGGAATCCTCCCGCCAGCACGGCCAGCATGGCCAGGCCCGGCAACCACCACACCAGCACATGGCGCAGGAATTTGCGCAAACCCTTCAAAACGCGATCCCCAAGGAAAAATGCAGGCGCAGGTCGCGGTCGCGCTGGCCGTATGCGACGTCCAGGAACAAGGGGCCGGCCGGCGTGCGTACCCGCGCGCCAACGCCATAGCCCACCGCCATCGACATGTCGCCGAACGATTCCGCGGCGTCGCCGGCGTCCACGAACACGCCCATGCCCCAGCGTTCATTGAAGTAGTGGTCGTACTCGATGCTGCCGACCAGCAGCGTGGGCGCGCCCACCACGGCGTCGTCTTGCTTCACGCCTATGCTTTGGTACTTGTAGCCGCGGATGGAGCGCGCGCCGCCCGTGCGAAAGCCAAAGTCGTCCGGCACCCGCACCTTGCTGTTGGACCACACCCGGCCGACTTCGCCGCGCACGGTCAGCACGTCCAGCCTGCCGACAGGCCACCATTTCTGCGCCCTCAGCCGGGCACGGGTGTAGGGTTCGCCGGTATCGAGCGTCACGCCCACGCCGCCGCCGACGGCGATCAGGTTGCCCTCGCGCGGATCGTACTTGTTGTCCACATCGCGACGCAGCCATTCGGCCGTCGCGGTCAGGGTCGGCAGCTTGTACTGGTCGCCGCCGTCGATCTTCACATGGTCTTGCGCCAGCAGCAGGCCCCAGCGGGTCTCGTATTCGACCCGGCTGTCGCCCGCGCCCTTGCGCTCCTGCAGGCGCGTCGCGCCCAGGGCGTAACGCGTGACATCCAGCCCCTGGATATCGGAATGGTCGAACAGCACGCCGAAGGAATCCTTGTAGCCTCGTTCGTTCGGGGGCAACAGGAAGTCCGTGTAGGCGCGCTGCTGCAGCCGGTCCACGCTGAAACCCGTCTCCATGGTGACAGGCTGGCCGAACACCACGTTCTGCCGGTAGAGCGACTCCACGCGCAGGCCGGCCTCGTCGTCGACCCCGATGGACCCGGTGAAGCGCTTGGGCGGCGCTTCGACCACCCGCACCTGCACGGGCAGGGTCACCTCGCCATCCGAGTCATAGGCCGGCGGCGGAGGCGGCATGGCGCCGGACACGGCGGGATCGCCCGCCGGCGTGGCCGCGGCCAGGCCGGTCGACCCTGGCGCGCGCGCGCGGTCGGCGTTGGGCTCGGGCGTCGGCTGCGCGTTGCCCGGCTGCTCCAGCGATACGAACGCGCCGCGGAAGAAGGCGGTGGATTGCAGGTCCTGTTGCCAGGTGTCCAGCTTGTTCTGGTCATAGGCGGCGCCGGGCGAATAGCGCACGTAGCGCTCGACGAGTTTCTCCGGCACCCGCTTCAGGCCTTCGGTGGTGAGCTCCCCCATGCGGACCTGGGGGCCGCTGTCTATCGTGACGCGCAGCGCGGCAGACGCCGCGTCTGCCTCGATTTCGGCCTCGGACGCGGTCATGCGCGCCAGCATGAAGTCGCGCGAAGACACCGCGTCCAGCAGATTCGACTTGGCCTTGTTCCAATCGCTGTTGATGAAGGGCTGGCCCGCCTTGAGCTGCCAGTCGTCACGCAGCTTCTGCACCCGTGTGGCGAACTCGGGCCGGGTAATGCGGCCGGTGAACTTGAGGTCCACGGACGAGACCGTGGTGCGCTTGCCGGAGACAATGCTGATGTCCCAGGTTTCCCCGCCGATATCGGTGCCGGCCTCGAGCTTCACCGTGGGTGAAAAATAGCCCTGGGTGGCCAGGGCCGCCAGCGTCGCGTCGCGCGCGCGCCGGCGCAGGCGGTTGATTTCACCGCCGTCCTGGTCCTCTGCCAGCCGCGCGATCGCGTCGACCGCCTCGGTGATCGCCTGCAGGGCGGCCGGCGGCACGCCGCCGGGATCCACGATGATCTCCGGGCGTTTGGCCAAGGCCTCGCCCGTCATCATGAAAAGTCCTGCCAAGAAGGCGCGGGCTGCCCACCGCATGCGTCAGGTCGGTTGCTGCACGACGATGGACGGGAATTTCCCGGCCATGTCGCGGGGAAGCGCTGCCACGCCAGCCGCCAGCTTGCGGGCGATGCCGCGGTAGAGGGCGGCGGCTTCGCTGCCCGGGTCGGACACCACGGTCGGCGAGCCCGCGTCGGTCTGTTCGCGGATCGCCAGGGTCAGCGGCAGGCTGCCCAGCCAGGGCGTTTGGTATTGCTCGGCCATGCGCTGGCCCCCGCCCTCGCCGAAGATGTGCTCGGCATGCCCGCACTGCGAGCAGATGTGGATGGCCATGTTCTCGACCACGCCCAGGATCGGCACGTCGACCTTCTGGAACATGCGCAAACCCTTGCGCGCGTCCAGCAACGCCACGTCCTGCGGCGTAGTGACGATGACCGCACCCACGACTGGCACCTTTTGCGCCAACGTCAGGGCCACATCGCCCGTGCCCGGGGGCATATCGACGATCAGGTAGTCGAGATCGCGCCAGTTGGTCTGGCGCAGCAGCTGCTCCAGCGCCTGAGTCACCATGGGGCCGCGCCAGATGGCGGGCGAATCGGCGTCGATGAGAAAGCCGATGGAGTTGGCTTGCAGGCCGTGGCCGGTGAGCGGCTCCATGCTTTTGTTGTCCAGGCTTTCAGGACGACCGGAGATACCCAGCATGGTCGGCACGCTGGGACCGTAGATATCGGCATCCAGCACGCCCACCTTGGCCCCCTCGGCCGCCAGGGCCAAAGCCAGGTTCACGGCCGTGGTGCTCTTGCCCACCCCGCCCTTGCCGGAGGCCACTGCAATAATGTTGCGCACATTGGGCAGCGGCTTCAGGCCTTTCTGCACCGCATGGGCAGCGACCTTCCAGGTTACGTCGACCTGAGCGTCGGCCACGCCAGCCGCGGCCAGCGCCGCCACGGCGGCGTCGCGCACCTGCGCGCGCACGGCGTCGGCCGGATAACCCAGTTCCAGCGACAGCGAAACACGCCCACCGTCCAGCTTGATGTCACGATCTCTTACAGAAACACCCAAATCCATACCGGTCTTCGGGTCTTGCGCGGCGCGCAGCGCGGCGCGAATTTGTTCTATCGTTATACTCATGTCACTATGGTTCCGTAGGCAGCGCGGCTTCTGCGGGCCGCCATCCCCTAAAGGATAGCGGATACCCGGGAACCTTTCGCTGCGTTTTGCATCCGATCTTCATGACCAACACACTTATCCGCTTCTTTCGTGCCGTCCTATTCGCCGCCCTGGCCTTGATCGGCATGGCGATGGCGCTGGTGTTCATGCTTTCCACGGCGATCGCCGTGGCGATCCTGTACGTGGTCGCCAAGGTGCGCGGCAAACCTTTCGGCGTGCGCGCCTATTGGAGCCAGCGCCAAGGCGCCCGCCCGGGACCGTTCCAGCCCGCCACCGCCCCCTTCGCCACGCAGCCGCGCGGCGATGTGATCGACGTCGAAGCCCGCGAAATCCGCTGACGGCGGCTTTCCAGCATGCTTGCGCCGCCCCCGGCGCAGGCGGGCCGGGGTTTGATCCGCCCCCTGGCCGAGCTGCCGCATCCGCCGCAGGTTCCCCTCACATTGCAACCCGCCCGATTCGCCCGCCGCGAAGGGCGGGTTGAGCCATAGCAGGCCCCGGCCGGGCAAGTCCCTGCCGTTGCCCTAAAATGGCCGGCTTACCCCCCTTTTTCCCTCAACCTCCAAAGACAACCATGTCTCGCACCCTCTTTGTCACCACTGCGCTGCCCTACGCCAACGGATCTTTCCACATCGGCCACATCATGGAGTACATCCAGGCTGATATCTGGGTTCGTTCGATGCGAATGGCGGGCCACACGGTGCACTTCGTGGGTGCGGACGACGCGCACGGCGCGCCCATCATGCTGAAGGCGGAAAAGGAAGGCATCACGCCGCAGGCCCTGGTGGCCCGCTACGCCGCCGAACGCCCTCAGTACCTGAACGGCTTCCACATCCGCTTCGACCACTGGCATTCCACCGATTCGGCCGAGAACGTCGCGCTGTCGCAAGACATCTACCGCGCGCTGAAGGCCCAGGACCTGATCGAAACCCGCTCCATCGAGCAGTTCTACGATCCGGTCAAGGGCATGTTCCTGGCAGATCGCTACATCAAGGGCGAATGCCCCAAGTGCCATGCCAAGGACCAATACGGCGACTCCTGCGAGGTCTGTGGCGCGGTCTACGCGCCCACTGAGCTGATCAATCCGTATTCGGCCCTGACCGGCGCCACGCCAGTGCTGAAGTCCTCGGACCACTTCTTCTTCAAGCTGTCCGATCCGCGCTGCGTGGAATTCCTGCAGCAATGGACCACCGGCAGCAACGCAGCCGGCGGCAAGCACCTGCAACCCGAAATGCTGGCCAAGACGCGCGAATGGCTGGGCGCGGACGATGGCGAAGCCAAGCTGGGCGACTGGGACATCTCGCGCGACGCCCCCTACTTCGGCATCGAGATCCCGGACGCGCCGGGCAAGTATTTCTACGTCTGGCTGGACGCCCCCGTGGGCTACCTGGCGTCGCTGAAGTCGTATTGCGCGGTCAAGGGCATGGATTTCGACAAACTGCTCGATCCCGCCGGCCCCACGGAACAGGTCCACTTCATCGGCAAGGACATCGTGTACTTCCACGCGCTGTTCTGGCCCGCGATGCTGCAGTTCGCCGGACGCAAGACGCCTGACGCGGTGAACGTGCACGGCTTCATCACCGTCAGCGGCGAAAAGATGTCCAAGAGCCGCGGCACGGGCATTTCGCCGCTGCGCTACCTGGAACTCGGCATGAATGCCGAATGGATGCGCTACTACATCGCCGCCAAGCTGAACGCGCGGGTCGAAGACATGGACTTCAATCCCGAGGACTTCATCGCGCGCGTCAACAGCGACCTGATCGGCAAGTACGTCAACATCGCCAGCCGCGCCGCCAGCTTCATCACCAAGCATTTCGATGGCGTCCTGGGCTATTCGGGCGACACCTCGGCGCTGGCCGCGGAGTACGCCGAACAGGCTGAGTCCATCCGCGCCGCGTTCGAGGCGCGCGAGTACAACCGCGCCATCCGCGAAATCATGGCCTACGCCGACCGCATCAACCAGGCGTTCGATACGGCCCAGCCGTGGGTACTGGCCAAGGGTATCGCCACGGCCGACGAGGCACAAAAGGCAGCCCTGCAGGACATCTGCTCGCGCTCGCTGGCGGGCTTCAAGGCGTTGTCCGTAATGCTGGCGCCGGTATTGCCCGCGCTGGCCGAACGCGTGGCCCTGGAACTGTTCGGCGCCCAGGCGCCCTTCAGTTGGGCAGATGCCTCGGTGCTGCCGCAACGCGTGGCGCCGTTCAAGCACCTGATGCAGCGTGTCGAACCGCAAATGCTGGAAGACCTGTTCGAACCGCCCGCAGCCCCCGTCGTGGTTCCCGGCGGCGAGCCCATTGCCGACACCATCTCCATCGATGATTTCGCACGCGTCGACCTGCGCATCGCCCAGATCGTCAACTGCGAACACGTGGAAGGCTCGACGAAGCTGCTGCGCCTGACCCTGGACGCGGGCGAAGGCCGCCACCGCAACGTGTTCTCGGGCATCAAGTCGGCCTACAAGCCGGAAGACCTGATCGGCAAGCTGACAGTCCTGGTGGCCAACCTGGCGCCTCGCAAGATGAAGTTCGGCGTCTCGGAAGGTATGGTGCTGGCGGCCAGCCACGCGGATGAGGCGGTCGACGCCGGCATCTACGTGCTGGAACCGTTCCCCGGCGCCAAGCCCGGCATGCGCGTGCGCTGATCCCGCAAAGCCCGCGAAATGCAAAGAGCCCGCCTATAGCGGGCTCTTTTTCATTGATGTCCTGGCTTATGCCTTGCTGGGCGCCAGCGCCGGATCCAGCGAGATGCGCTCGTCAAAGACGAAGCACTTGCCGTCGTAACCCGGACCGCCGGTTTCCTCGAAATACTTGAGGATGCCGCCATCGAGCTGGAAGACGTTTTCGATGCCGGCTTCGTTCATATAGATGGCGGCCTTTTCGCAGCGGATGCCGCCGGTGCAAAAGCTCACGACGGTCTTGCCCTCGAGTTCGGCCCGGTGCGCCTGCACTGCTGCGGGAAACTGCGTAAAGCGTTCAATGCGCCAGTCGATGGCGTTCTTGAAAGTGCCCTCATCGACCTCGAAGGCATTGCGCGTGTCCAGCATGACCACGGGCCGCCCTGCATCGTCCGCCCCCTGCTCCAGCCAGCGCGCCAGCGTGCGCGCGTCCACGCCTGGCGCACGGCCCGCCTCCGGGCGGATCGCAGGGTGATTCATGCGGATGATCTCGCGCTTGATCTTGACCAGCAGCTTGCGGAACGGCACCGTCGCGCTGTGGCTGAACTTCACTTCCAGGTCCGCGAAGCGCGGATCCGCGCGCAGCGTGCGCAGGAAGGCGTCGATGCCATCAGCCGAACCTGCCAGGAACAGGTTGATGCCCTCTTCAGCCAACAGGATGGTGCCCTTGAGTCCGGCCAGGCCAGCCTCGTCCAGGAGGCGGGCGCGCAACTCCGGCAAGGAATCCAGCGAAACGAATTTGTAGGCGGCGATATTGACGACGGAAGTCATGGAAAAGCGGAAAAAAGCGGGCGGCGAAAGGCGTAATAGTAATCGCTGGGCGGTTTTCCCCGCCTGCCGCCCGGCTTGATCCCGCTCAACGATTGACGATTTCCTGCTCGACCACCGCGTCCAGCACCCAGTTCAGGGTGGAAGCGTCGGCGGGCGGATTCGGGTTGCTGACTTCGACCACGCGCAGGCGGTAACGGACGCCCGGCTGGAAATTGAAGCCCGTGATTTCGCCGTACCAAAGCTGCCACGGCTGCGCCGCGCTATCACGCACCTGGTAGCACATGGAGCGGCCCGCGCCCGAGCTGCAGGGAACGCGTTCCGAGTTCACGTAGACCAGTTTGGTGGGCCCTTGCTGACCGCCGGCGATGGGGTCGGCGCGGCGGCCAAAGTCCAGCCTGTCGCCCGAGCTGAGCACCCATGTCATGCGCTGGGGATTGTTGGCGCTGTCCACGGAGGAGGCAGTAATGCTGGTCAGCGCGGCCAGGAAGTCCTGCTCGAGTTTCATGTTCTGCGGCGCGCAGGCCATCATCGTCGACAGCGGGCGCCCCTGCACGATCAACAGGCCATTGGCGACGGTATAGGAACCGTTGTACTGGTTGCAGCCGGAAAACCCAGAGATGCGCGGCGAGCCTCGATCATGGACGAAGCTGGCCGTGAGCGGACGCGAATTGGACGACGGGTGTGGAATCTGCCGCAGGGCTCCGCCGGGCAAGGTCCAGCGCGCCAGATCCCAACTGGTCTGCGCCAACATGTCGGACGCCGAAGCCGGCTGAAAGCGCGGGTCCTGCCCATCCGCGGCGCGCTGGGGCGGCGAAGAGCAAGCGGCCAGTCCGATGGGCAACAGGCAAGGCGCCAGCCAGCGCAGGGATGCGGAAAAGGGCATGAGAGTCTCCCGAAAAAACGTGGAATGCCACGCCCGCGCATGGCGGCGGGCCGGACCGCGCCATTGTAGGCCGGGCCCGGCACCGTTTTTCATGACTTGACACGCTTGGACAGGCGTCAAGCCCTACGGATCAAGGAGTAGGAGGGTCCTGGCGCCGCTCGAATTCCAACACGTCGCCGCCGCGCAGATTGAAGGTCAGGTGCCGCGGCGCTCCGCCGTTATCCAGCGAGAAAGTGTCGATCGACGCCAGGCCGCGCAGATAATCCGCTTCCAGGCGGGCACGCTCCGGCGCCGGGCAGGCCATGCGCGTGGCGGCCGGCGCGTCGATGTAAAGCTTGCCGCTGTCGAGCTTGTAGGTGCCCATGTAGCGGTTGCATCCGGAAAAACCATTGACGCGGTACTGCTTGCCTTGCGCCAGGAACGTCAGGCGCACAGGCTCGCCGTTGTCGCCATGCGGGATGTCGCGCAGCGCGCCGCCCGCTTGCGTCCAGCGCACCAGTTCCCAGCTGGTCTGAGCCAGCGAATCCGCGCTGCTGGCAGCGTTGGCCGCGGCGGCGCCTTGCGGACGCGCGCCACCCGTGGATCCGGCGCAACCGGCCAGGGCCGCGGCAAGCAGAGCCAGGCCAAACAAACGGCTACGCGTGGACAAGAGCTTAGGCATGTACGGAACTCCATCAATTTCCATACCCCGACTGTAACCGGCCTTGCGGCCGCGCATGCATGTCCTAAGCCCATAAGCGGTATCCAAAAGCAGCACGGCATGCGGCCGCCACGCTCCAATTGCATGGCCTTGCTGCATCGAAAGCCCCATGGCGGCGCTGCACGCCGACGCGCAGAATCAGTACAGATCGTCACCCTGGTCAAGCCGGCACGCGGGGCACGGGAACCGATTGCAACGACCGCAGGCGCAGGTGTCCGGCCCCCTCTGGGGCCAAGAAAAAGATCAATCCGGGGAGACACGGCGATGGGCTTTCTGAGAACGTTGTTGGCATTGTCGGTAGTGCTGGACCACTTGGGCGGGGGCAACACAGATCATCTGGTGGGAGGCCGCCTCGCGGTACAACTGTTCTACGTCATTTCGGGATTCCTGATTTCCTACGTGCTCACCGCCACCGATCACTACCAAGGCGCGGTGGGCAAGTTCTACGCGAACCGCTTCCTGCGCCTGTTTCCGATCTACCTGGCCGTTGCGGGGCTGACGCTTGCGGCCCACGTGATGAGCGGCGGCGCGTTCTTCCGCATCTACGACGCCCTGCCCTTCAGCGCCGAGCTGTTCCTGGTGCTTTCCAATATTTTCATCATGGGCCAGGACTGGCTCATGTTCTTCGGCATCGAGCATTCCGCGCTGAAGTTCACGGGCAGCTTCGCGCACAGCGAAGTACCGCTCTATGAGGGCTTGCTGGTGCCTCAGGCCTGGACGCTGGGCGTGGAAATGAGTTTCTACCTGGTTGCGCCCTTCATCCTCGGCTCACCGCGCAGGCTGCTCGCCTTGCTGGCCGCATCGCTGGCGCTGCGCGGCGTGTTGATCGCCAGCGGTGTCGGCTTGAGCGATCCATGGACCTACCGGTTCTTTCCGACGGAGCTGGCGCTGTTCCTGCTTGGTTCGCTGTCGCACCAGGTGCTGTTGCCGCGCTACAAGGCCTGGACGCAGCGCATCACGCGCCTGCCCGAGATCGGCACTGCGGTCCTCGCAGCGTACTGTGTGCTGCATTTCTCGATCGCCATGAACCACAACATACGCGACGGCCTGGCGGTGCTGCTGTTCGCGGCGCTGCTGCCGCTGGCCTTCCTGTTTCAGTCGCGCCACAGGCTGGACAAGGCGATCGGCGAATTGAGCTACCCGATCTATATCTGCCACTCGCTGGTGATCATGTTCTTCACGTGGATGCTTGAAGACGCGCACCTAGACCAGCCGCTGCTGTTCTCGGCCCTGGTTATCACGAGCACCATTGCGTTCTCGGCCCTGCTCAATAGTGTGATCGCCGATCCCGTGGAACGCCTGCGCAGCCGCCTGCGCACCGACGACGAGGCGCTGGCGCCCGCCGCCGACGCCCGGCGGCGTCCCGCCAGCGCGCCCGCGCAACCTCTGGGATCTATTCGCCGCGCGCCTTGATGTAGGCGGCCAGCACTTGTTCGATCTGCCGTTTTTCCTGCGAGCTCAGGCGGGCATAGGTGGCGTAGGAGACGGATTCGAAAGGCCAGGCGGCAGGCAGCCCCGCGTGCTCAGTCCCGGACTGGGCACCGTCGGGACCCGGATTCAGCATCGGCCCTTCGCCGGTGCTGAGCCACATGGGATTAACGCACAAGGCCCGGGTCAGCTTGATAAGCGCATCGCTCGACGGCCTGCGGCGCTGCCCGCTTTCGTAGTTGCCGATAGCGCTTTGCGACAGGTTGCTCGCGGCCGCCAAGTCCTTTTGAGTCCATCCCTGAAGCATTCTTGCGTTGCGCAGACGATGGCTAAACGTGTCCAATCGATCAACCCGAGACATTAATAAGAATTTATTTATTTGATTAAAACATCTCAAGACTGACGCCAAATAAACGGATTACGCCCACGATTGCCGGGCTAATCCTCAAATCGCGTCAACTGGCTGCCAACACATGCGCCGCATGTGGGAAAAGCTCGTGGCGCCGCGCTGCCACGCCACGGAAAAAATCATATCTATCATTGACTTGCATTTCCGCGCCAGCATTGCTGCGCGGCTGTCGGCGCGGGCGCCTGAACGCCCCCCGAGGTGAAAAACCTGCGCAAGTTTATGGCGTTTGAAGTATTCAAAATCGAAAATAATGTATCGGCGATACATAATGGTTCCACGGCGGAAACATCGAAACGGACAAGATTTCAAGTGTTTCCATGGCGCCCTGCCCAGGGTTTCTGTTACTGTCAGAAACTACAGAAACGTATCTTCACAAAAAAACACGCCCGTGTTCAAATGAAACACGGGCGTGACTTCCAAGCAGCATCGAAGCATGGGCGGCCATCGGCGAAGGCATGAACCAGGGGCACAACCCCCGGCCACGCGCCCATCCGAACAACACCGTCCGGCGCTCTCGCGTCATGGCGCGCAGCACGGGGAGAGGGGCATGACACGCAACGCCACGCCTAGGCATCAGGCACAGCGGCCATACCCTGCCCCCCATTGGAAGCATCAATGAACAACACGCTGGATGTCATTTTTCTGGTCCATGACGGCGCCAGGCACGCAGGACTCATCGAAGCCTTGTCGCACCTGGGCTTCAACGTCCGCCGCTGCCACGATCTGGCGGACGTCTATGACAGATACTCCCATCACCCCAGCCCGCTGGTAGTGCTGAAGGCGCCCTTGCCAGACATCCACAACGCCGCGGTCCGTCTGCGCGCGGTGGATCGCAGCCTGGGCATCGTCGCGATCGCCGCCTTCACCGATGCGGAAAGCCGCATCCGCACGCTGCTATGCGGCGCGGACGCGTGCCTGCCGCCGGATGTATCCGGACTGGAACTGGCGGCGGCGCTGCAGGCGCTGGTGCGACGCGCGGTAGGCCTGGATGGCACCGATGCGGCGTCCGACGGGCACTCCGCGGATGACCCCATGCATGAAACCTGGCGCCTGACGAACAAAGGCTGGACGCTCATCAGCCCTTCGGGCCGGACTCTCGGGCTGACCACAGGCGAACGCGACTTCCTGTCGCGGCTGGTGAACGCCCCCGACCGCAAGGTCAGCCGCGATGCCTTTTACGCGGACGGCTCGGACGAGGCCGATAGCGGCATCACGCGGCGTCGCTTCGTGGACGTCATGATCAGCCGCTTGCGGCGCAAGGCGGCGGCCAACCAGATGACGTTGCCGATCCGCGCCGTGCATGGCTGGGGCTACATGTTCGCAGCGGATATCACGCTGGACCTGGATTTTCGGGTAACGGGGGAAGAGAGCCGGCAGGAGGCCCAGGACGACTGGCGCCGCGAGACGGCGGACGCGAGCGCGTCCAATTGACGCCTGGCCCGCAACGGGCCCGGCAGCCGGACGAAAAAAACGCGGCGCTGCCTCGAAAGGTTAAGACGCCGCGCTAAAACAACACGTGAACCTGGAGTCATCAGCCGGCACTGATGCCTACTACCTGGATCACGCGATTCCAACATTCGTGCCTCATACTGCTCACGTACGGTCAGACCGTTGAACCCGAGCGGGGTCTCTAGTCCCTGCACAGGCTGCGACGTGATCAACGCCGAGCGATTCGTCCGCCAGGTAAAACAGCGGGCGTCCCGCCCTTATCAGCGGCGTTCCGTATGGATAGCCGCGTGATGCAAGAAGTTTAGGACCTCGGGCAGGAATGCAGTAATTCTTTGTTGATAGCCTTCCATACATAAATGGTATAGGGCGGCATGCCCCCTACAATGCCGGCAAAGGACTTGGGACGCGTTCCCGCCAAACCTCATGCCCACACTGCCCGTTCCCCTCGCGCGCCGACTCCGGAAGGTGCTGGCACTCTTTCCGCCCAACTGGTGCCTGGCCATCCTGGTGGCCCTGGACGGATATGCTTTCATGCACCCCGTGCTGCGCGAGGTCCGCGCGCGCGAATATGGTTTCTGGCTTGCCATCGACAACTGGCACGAGGTGATGCGCGTGGTCGGCCTGCTGGAAATACCGCGCCTGGTGCTGGGCGTGGGACTGCAGGTCATTGCGCTCGGGCTGATCCTCAAGGCCCGCATCGCGTGGGCGTTTTCGCTGGTGCTGCTTATCGGTGTCGGCACATTCGCCATCATGGGCGACAGCGGCCGCGCCGGCCTGGGGATCTATACGCTGGTTCTCGTCATCGCGCTGATCGCCTATTGGCGCCGCTTCGACCGCGCCAGCGTCACCGCGGGCTCCTTGTTCGCCCTGGTCAGCATGCTTTCCTTGCTGATCTATGCGGTCTTCGGCACGCTCTACCTGGGCAATGAATTCAACCCGCCCATCACGGATGCCACCACCGCGCTGTACTTTTCCATCGTGTCCATGTCCACGGTGGGCTACGGTGACATCACCCCGCACACCGGGACCGCGCGGCTCTTCACCGCGTCGATTATCATTCTCGGCATCACTATCTTCGCCACCTCCATCAGCGCGATCGCCGGACCGGTGATCGGCGGCAATCTGAAACGGCTGGTCAAAGGCAGGTTCTCCACCGCCATGCGCAAAAATCACATCATCATCGCGGGCGCGACGCCCCTGGCCATGAGCGTCTACGACGGTTTGCGCCGGCGCGGCGACGAAGTCACCGTCATCGTGCCTGCCGGCGTGCCGCAGGAATATCCCGCAGCCACAGACTTGATCGAAGGCGACCCCTCCAGCGTGGAAGTGCTGCACAACGCGGGCGTGACGCGCGCCCGTTATGTGCTGGCGCTGCGCGATGACGACGCGGAAAACGCGTTCATCGTGCTGGCCGCGAAGGAAGCGGCCGGAGAAGACGGCGCCAAGACTGTCGCGCTCGTCAACACCAGCAAGCACCTGGAGAAGATCCGCCGGGTCAATCCCGACCTGGTGTTCTCGGTGCAGCTGCTGGGCGCCGAATTGCTGGCCCGCGCCATCAACGGCGAACCCATGGACAGCCAGAGCATCACCGATCTGTTCTTCGCCAAGGCCACCCCGAGCGGAAAAAACGCCTGAAGACTAAGCCGCGGCGCCCGGTTGCTCATGGCCGGCGTACCAGCGCACGAACTCGGCAGACGGCATGGGCCGCGCGAACAGATAGCCCTGGATGAACGCCACGCCGCGCGCCTTGAGGTAGTCGAACTGATACGGCGTTTCCACGCCCTCCGCCACCACCGCCAGTCCCAGGCGGTGCGACAGCGTAATAATGGCGTCCAGCACCGGCGCCTCTTCGCCCGCAGGCCCGATGGCCTGGACGAAACCCTGATCGACTTTCAGGTAATCCACCGGGAACTTCTGCAGATACGACAGCGAACAATGGCCCGTGCCGAAGTCATCGATGGCCACGCGCACGCCCTGGGCGCGCAAGGCGTCGATATTGCGACGCGCCTGGCCATTGTCCGTGATCAGGCTGCGCTCGGTTATTTCCAGCACCACCAGCGGCCGCCTGGCCGCGACCTTGACAGCAAAGGCCTGCACATCGGACAGCAGTTCCACGCTGGACAGATGCTCGGCCGCGATGTTCACGCCGATATGAAAATCCGGCGGCGTGGGCCAGGCGCGCATGTCGCGTTCGATCAACGCCAGCAGATGCTGGGTCAGGGGAATGATCATGCCCTCGGCCTCGGCCGCGGCAATGAAGACGTCCGGGCGCACCGGCCCGATACCTGGCCGCTCCCAGCGCATGAGCGCCTCCACGCCCTCGCAACGGCCCGTGGCCTGCCCATATACGGGTTGGTAGTGCACCAGGAACTCGTCCGCGAGGATGGCGCGACGCAACTGCTCCTTGAATGATCGCCTGCTGACCTGCAAACGATGCGTGCCCACGGCCAGCCCGAACCCGAGCAGCAGGGCGACCGGCAGATACGTCGCCATGGACCGCGACCACGCGAGCACCAGGATCTCCGGCGGAGCCAGGACATTGACCCTGATCCCTCCCGCCCCGGCCTGGTCCGTTTTCTCGTGTCGCAACGGGACGGCGCGCGCTGCCGAGCCGCCCCACGAGTCGCTGCGGATAGGCGCGCCGTTCCTGCCCACGACCAATTCCAGCTGCAGGTCGTCCATGGTGGCAACGGCATTCAACAGGTCCTGCACATAACGGCCGTCCACCACAATGATGCCGCCGCGGCCGTCAGCACCGGACTTGCCCATCAGGATGGCCGGGCGCTCCGGCGCCAGGGACGTGCCGGCCACTGAGATCTCCCAGTACTCCGAGACGACATTGAGTTTCCATTTGCTGAAATCGTCGAGCGAGGCATCCACCGGCCCCACGGCCGATGAACAATAGACGCGCTTGTCGCGGACCAGGACCAGTGAGCGGAAATACGGGTTCAGCGTGCCCCAGCGCTGCAACGCCGGCAGCACCTCGGCGCACGGCTTGCCAGCAAGCTCCGCAACCCGCCCCAGCATGTCCCGCGATTGTGAAAGAATGTTCTGGGTCTGGGCGCGCACGATGCGCGCGGCCGTTTCACCGGCGAGCCGCTGCTCGTTGTGAGCCTGAAGCCAGGTCCAGCCCACACAGGCCAGGATGGGAATAACCAATGCCAGTGCCACTGGCAGATAACGCCAGGGCGATGCGCCGCTCGTCACTCCCGATGTCGCCATGTCACCTCGCCGTGTAGGTCGTGCATGGCCGCCACGCGACCAACCTGGATAGGACACCAAGGCGGGCGCAGCGTCAAGGAACTCTGCGCGCGTGCGTCACGCGGGCCCTGCGCGCAGCAGTTCGCAGATAAGCGCCACATGCGCCTGCCGCCGCTCGGGCAGATCAAGGCGTTCGCCTGGCCCCAGCAGCACGGACATGACCAGGGTATGGACGATGGGCGACAGCAGCAGCCAGGGGTGCTTGAGCGCCACGCAGTCGGCGCATAGGCCGCGAGCCCGCGCGCGCTCCAGAAGCCGCGCGATGTCGGCCTGATGCGCTTCGGCGGTCTCCTGCCGCCAGCGCGCGGCCAGATGGGGGACGCGGCCGCTTTCGGCCAGCAGCAGCCGCATGGTGCTGATCATGGCCGGATTGCCCAGGCTGACGTACAGATGGTTGACGATGCGCTCGGCCAGATGGCGCGGCGACTGCGCGCCATCCACCACGGCCTCGATATCGAGTCGCGAGGGACTCAGGTGGCGCGCCAGCAGGGCTTCGAAGACGGCTTCCTTGCTGTCGAAATGCGCATAGAGTCCGCCCTTGGACAGGCCTGCCCGCAGCGCGATGTCATCCATCCTGGCGCCGGCATAGCCCGCCTGCGAGAACTCCTGGAGCGCGGCGTCGAGGATCTGCCCGACGCGCACTGCCGGAGGAAGACGACGGCGCTGCATGACCATCCCTCTGCTCCTGTGCAATGGGTTTCATTAAAAACCGACCAGTCAGTCGTTACTTTGATCCTGGTCAAGGAATGCTCAGCCGCCGCGCCGCACAATACCTACAAGCATCAACCCGGTATCGGGTGCGCCCCGAAGGCGGCGCCACAAGCCTGCCTGCCCAGGGACGCACCCGGCCCCCCGCGCTGGAGAGACCCCGCATGACATGCCGCCCGTTTCCGGCCACGATCGCCACGCGTTTCGTACCCGCAGCCCTGCTTGCGCTGCTGGCCAGCGGCTGCGTTTCCATGGCGCCCGACTACCACCGCCCCGCCCTGCCCGTGCCGGCCGCCTACTCGGCCCCCAATCCTGAAGCCGCGGCAGCGGGAGCCGCGGCGGCAGCCGAAATCGGCTGGCGGACCTACTTCCCGGACCCGGTGCTGCAAACGCTGATATCCACGGCGCTGGACAACAACCGCGACCTGCGCCGCGCGCTGCTGCGCGTGGAGGAAGCCCGTGCGCTGTATGGCATCCAGCGCGCCGACCAGTTCCCCACCGTGGGCATACAGGCAGACGGTTCCCGCTCGCGCGTGCCGGGCGATCTGAACCTCACCGGGCAACCGCTGGTTTCCAGCCAGTATCAGGTCGGCCTGGGCATGGCCAGTTGGGAACTGGACTTCTGGGGCCGCGTGCGCAGCCTGAAAGACGCCGCGCTGCAGAACTACCTGGCTTCCGACGCAGCCGCCCGTGCCGCCACGCTGAGCCTGGTCGCGGAAGTGGCGGACAGCTATCTGTCCTTGCGGGAGCTGGACGAGCGCCTGGCGCTGACCCGCGAAACCATTGCTTCGCGCGAAGAGTCGTTGCGCATCTTCCGCCGCCGTTTCGAGGAAGGCGCGATCTCGAAACTGGATCTGACCCAGGTCGAAACGCTGTGGCAGCAAGCCAAGGCGCTGGGCGCGGATCTGGAACAGACCCGCGCCGCGCAGGCCAGTGCGCTGGAACTGCTGGTGGGAGCCCCGCTGGACCTGCCCAGGCTGCCCGCTCGCCTGGACGATGGCGCCGTCATGCGTGAACTGCCGGCTGGCCTGCCTTCGGACCTGCTGGTCAACCGCCCCGACATCGTCGCCGCCGAGCACCAGCTCAAGGCCGCCAACGCCAACATCGGCGCGGCTCGCGCTGCCTTTCTGCCCACCATCACCCTGACGGGTGCCTTCGGTACCGCCAGCAGTGAACTGGACGGCCTGTTCTCCGGCGCAAGCCGCGCCTGGAATTTCGCGCCCAGCATCAATCTGCCCATCTTCGACGCCGGCCGTCGCTCATCCAACCTGGAGCTGACCGAAGCGCGTCGCGACCAGGCGGTGGCTGCCTACGAAGAAACCATACAGACGGCGTTCAAGGACGTGTCCGATGCGCTGTCGGCCCGCTATTGGCTGGCCGAGCAGGTCGACGTGCTGCGCGCGACCATGGCGGCGCAGAGCGAACGCGCCCGCCTGGCGCAGCTGCGGTATGACCATGGCGCCTCGCCCTATCTGGAGGTGCTGGACGCGCAACGCGATCTGCTGGCGGCCCAGCAGAAACTCGCGCAGACACGTCGCGCGCTGCTGTCCAGCCGGGTCCGGCTGTATGCGGCGCTGGGCGGCGGAACGCAAGCTCCAGCCGCCGCCCAGACCGCGTCCGTCCCCATCCAGGGCGCCAGCCCCCGATAAACCAAGAACCAAGGATTCCCGATGTCCCTGCCCACCCGAAAACTGATCCCCGTCCTGATCGCCCTGGCGGTTGCCGCCGGCGGCTATTACGGCTGGCGGTTGCTGTCCGACAACGGCCCGGGCGTAGGGTTCGTCAGCGGCAATGGCCGCATCGAAGCCACCGAAATCGACGTGGCCGCCAAGCTGGCGGGACGCGTGCAGGAAGTGTTGGCGGTCGAAGGCGATTTCGTCGCCGCCGGCCAGCCGCTGGCACGCATGCAGATCGACACCTTGCAGGCGCAGCGCGAGGAAGCCCGCGCCCAGCACCAGCAAGCCGTCAATGGCGCAGCCAGCGCCAGCGCGCAGGTCGCGCAGCGCGAGAGCGATAAGCTGGCCGCCGAAGCCGTCGTGGTCCAGCGCGAAAGCGAACTGGACGCCGCGCGCCGCCGCCTGGCACGCTCGGAAACACTATCCAAGGAAGGCGCCTCGTCCATCCAGGAGCTGGACGACGACCGCGCCCGCGTGCGCAGCGCCCAGGCCTCGGTGCATGCCGCCCGCGCGCAGGTGAACGCCGCGCAGGCTGCCATCGACGCCGCCCGTGCCGCCGAGGTCGGCGCGCAATCCGCCGTCACTGCGGCGCTGGCCACCATCGCCCGCATCGAAGCCGACATCGCCGACAGCGAACTGCGCGCGCCGCGCGACGGCCGGGTGCAGTACCGCGTGGCGCAACCCGGCGAAGTGCTGGGGGCTGGCGGCAAGGTGCTGAACATGGTGGATCTGTCCGACGTCTACATGACGTTCTTCCTGCCCGAACAGGCGGCAGGCCGCGTGGCGCTGGGGCAGGACGTGCGCATCGTCCTGGATGCCGCGCCCCAATACGTCATCCCCGCCAAGGTGTCGTTCGTGGCCAGCACCGCGCAGTTCACGCCCAAGACCGTGGAAACGGCCAGCGAACGGCAGAAGCTGATGTTCCGCGTCAAGGCCCAGATCAGCCCCGAACTGCTGCAACGTCACTTGAAGCAGGTCAAGACAGGGCTGCCCGGCGTCGCCTGGCTGAAGCTCGATCCCGATGCGCAATGGCCCGCCAGCCTTGAAGTCAAGGTGCCCTGATGGCCTCCCCGGACACCGCGCCCGTGGTGACGCTGTCCGGCGTCAGCCTGCGCTATGGCAAGACCGTGGCGCTGAATGGCATCACGCTGGACATACCCGCCGGCCGCATGGTCGGGCTGATCGGCCCGGATGGCGTGGGCAAGTCCAGCCTGCTGGCCCTGATCGCGGGGTCGCGCGCGGTGCAGGAAGGCAAGGTGAACGTGCTGGACGGCGACATGGCCAGCCGCCGCCACCGCGACGCCGTCTGCCCACGCATCGCCTACATGCCCCAGGGCTTGGGCAAGAACCTCTATCCCACCCTCTCGGTCGAGGAAAACCTGCAGTTCTTCGGCCGCCTGTTCGGCCACGACGAAGCTGAACGCCGCCGTCGCATCGACAGCCTGACTCGCAGCACCGGTATGTCCGCCTTCCTATCGCGTCCCGCTGGCAAGCTGTCCGGCGGCATGAAGCAGAAGCTGGGGTTGTGCTGCGCGCTGATCCACGACCCCGATCTGCTGATCCTGGACGAGCCGACCACGGGCGTGGATCCGTTGGCGCGCGCGCAATTCTGGGACCTGATCAACGAGATCCGGCGGGAGCGCAGCGGCATGAGCGTGATCGTTGCTACCGCCTACATGGACGAGGCGCAACGCTTCGACTGGCTGATCGCCATGGACGAAGGCCGGGTACTGGCCACGGGCACGCCTGCCGAACTGGAGCAACGCACCGGCGCGGATTCGCTGGAAGCCGCCTTCATCGCGCTGTTGCCGGAAGAAAAGCGGCGTGGCCACAAGCCTGTGGAAATCGTGCCACTGGCGATCGACGAGGACGCCGAGGTCGCCATCGAAGCACGCGACCTGACCATGCGTTTCGGTGACTTCGTTGCGGTGGACCACGTCAACTTCCGCATCCGAAAAGGAGAGATATTCGGCTTCCTGGGATCCAACGGCTGCGGCAAGTCCACTACGATGAAAATGCTGACCGGGCTGCTGCCCGCCAGCGAAGGACAGGCGTGGCTCTTCGGCGCCGAAGTCGATCCCCGCAACATCGATACGCGCCGCCGCGTGGGCTATATGTCGCAGGCGTTCTCGCTGTATGGCGAATTGACGGTGAAACAGAACCTGGTGCTGCATGCGCGCCTGTTCCACGTTCCGGAGTCCGATATCCCGGCGCGCGTGGACGAGATGACGCAGCGCTTCGACCTGGGTGAAGTGCTGGATACCCTGCCCGAGAACCTGCCCATGGGCGTGCGCCAGCGACTATCTCTGGCCGTGGCCATGGTGCACAAGCCGGAACTGCTGATCCTGGACGAACCGACCTCGGGCGTGGACCCCGTGGCCCGCGACAATTTCTGGCGACTGCTGATCGCACTGGCGCGGCAGGACCAGGTCACCATCTTTATCTCCACGCATTTCATGAACGAAGCCCAGCGCTGCGACCGCATGTCGCTGATGCATGCGGGCAAGGTGCTGGTCAGCGCTTCGCCGGATGAGATCACCCGCATGCGCGGCGCTAAGACGCTGGAGGAAGCCTTCATCGCCTACCTGATCGACGCCGGCGCGGGCACCAAGCCGGAAGACACGGCAACCGACACGGCTCCGGCCCTGGCGTCCGCCTCCACTGAAGAGCCAGAACGCCGCGGTTTCAGCCTGCAGCGCATGCTGAGCTATATGTGGCGCGAATCGCTGGAGCTGCGTCGCGACCCGGTGCGCGCCACGCTGGCCCTGGCGGGATCTCTGCTGCTGATGTTCGTGATGGGCTTTGGCATCAGCATGGACGTCGAGGACCTGCGCTACGCGGTCATGGACCGCGACCAGACCGGCCTGAGCCAAAACTACAGCCTTAACCTGGCGGGCTCGCGCTATTTCATCGAACACCCACCGATTTCCAGCTACGAGGAAATGGATGCGCGCATGCGGAGCGGGGAATTGTCCTTGGCCATCGAAATACCACAGGGCTTTGCCCGCGATGCCGAGCGCGGCAACGGCGCCCAGATCGGCGTCTGGATCGACGGCGCCATGCCGCAACGCGCCGAGACCATCCGCGGCTACGTGCTGGGCATGCACCAGGGATGGCTGATGCAACAGGCGCGCGAGCGCCTGGGCACGGGCGCCACCCTGCCCGTCAGTATCGAAACTCGCTTCCGCTATAACCCGGACGTGCGCAGCCTGCCCGCCATGGTACCCGCCGTGATTCCGCTGTTGCTGCTGATGATGCCGGCGATGCTGACGGCGCTGGCGGTCGTGCGCGAGAAAGAGCTGGGCTCGATCATCAACCTGTATGTCACCCCCGTGACGCGGCTGGAGTTCCTGCTGGGCAAGCAGGCGCCCTACGTCGCGCTGGCCATGCTGAATTTCCTGCTGATGGCCCTGCTGGCCGTAACGCTGTTCGGCGTTCCCATAACCGGCAGCTTCCTGACGTTGCTGGCCGCCGCCCTGATCTACAACGTGGTGGCTACCGCCATCGGCCTGCTGGCCTCCACGTTTACTCGCAGCCAGATTGCGGCGCTGTTCTTCACCATGATAGGCACGCTGGTCCCCGCCGTGCAGTTTGCCGGCCTGCTCAACCCGGTCTCGTCGCTGGAAGGCGCCGGCCGCCTGATCGGGCAGATCTACCCGGCCACGCACATGCTGACGATCAGCCGCGGCGTCTTCAGCAAGGCCCTGGACTTCTCCAACCTGCAAAGCTCGTTCTGGCCTCTGCTGATCGCCATACCCGTCATCCTGGGCGCCTCGGCGCTGCTTCTCAAGAAGCAGGAGACCTGAGATGCGGCACCTGGCCAATATCTACCGTCTGGGCGTGAAGGAATTGTGGAGCCTCGCGCGCGACCCGATGATGCTGATCCTGATCCTCGTGTCGTTCACGCTGATGATCTACACGGCGGCCACCGCCGTGCCGGAAACCCTGCACAACGCCCCCATCGCCGTGGTGGACGAAGATGTATCGCCCCTGTCCGCGCGCATCACCTCCGCCTTCTATCCACCCCATTTCACTGCGCCAGAGGTGACGACCTCGGCGCAAGCGGATGCCGGCATGGATGCGGGACGCTACACGTTCTCGGTGAACATTCCGCCCAACTTCCAGCGCGACGTGCTGGCCGGCAGGCCTGCGGAAATCCAGCTCAACGTGGACGCAACCCGCATGAGCCAGGCCTTCACGGGCAGCAGCTACATCCAGCAGATCATCAGCGACGAGATCAACGAGTTCGTCAAACGCTATCGCGCGCCCACCGAGCTGCCGGTGGAGCTGGCCGTGCGCATGCGCTTCAACCCTAATTTGACCCAGGCCTGGTTCGGCGCGCTGATGGAGATCATCAACAACGTCACCATGCTGTCCATCATCCTGACGGGCGCGGCGCTGATCCGCGAACGCGAACACGGCACCATCGAGCACCTGCTGGTGATGCCCGTGACGCCCACCGAAATCATGGTTGCCAAGGTCTGGTCGATGGGGCTGGTGGTTTTGGTGTCTGCTGGGCTATCGTTGACTTTCGTGGTACGCGGCTTGCTGCAAGTGCCGATCGAAGGATCGGTGGCGCTTTTCCTGGTTGGAGCGGCGCTGCACCTGTTCGCGACGACTTCAATGGGCATATTCATGGCCACGCTTGCGCGCAGCATGCCGCAGTTCGGCATGTTGCTGGTACTAGTGCTGCTGCCCCTGCAAATGCTGTCGGGCGGCACCACGCCGCGCGAAAGCATGCCTCAGTTCGTGCAGGACATCATGCTGGCCGCCCCCACCACCCACTTCGTGGAACTTGGCCAGGCGATTCTCTACCGCGGCGCGGGCATCAGCGTCGTGTGGCAACCCTTCCTGGCGCTGGCGCTGATAGGTTCGGTCCTGTTTGCGTTTTCCCTGGCGCGCTTTCGCAAGACCCTCAGCCAGATGGCTTGAGGCCTGTGTGTTCGTTACCCCTTACCACTCTTTTAAAAGGACGGATGATGAAGAAAACCACTGCCTCCACGCCCCAGGGCCTCGCCAGCGCCAACGCCGCCTACTGCCAGCGCATGGCCCAGCTTGCGCAAGAAAGCCAGCAACGCTGGATCGAACTGGGCCGCCGCCTGGCCGGCGGCAGCGCCGAGCAATACCTCTCCACGCTGGCGCCCTTGCAGCAATCCGGAAACTGGCAGGAGATTGCCCCCGCGCTGGGCGAAATGACACGCAAGCAATGGCAGTCCCAGCTTGAAGCCAGCCAGGCCATCACGCACGCCCTGCTCGAAGAACAAGCCACCCTTGCCGCCGGCATGAGCGAGGCCATGCGGGGCTGGTTCAAGCAGGCCACGGGCGGCGACATGGGCATGGACGCCACGCCCATGGCTCAGATCTGGAAGACCCTGTCGAACCAGATGGCGTCGGCTTGCTCGGCCATGCGCGAAGCCAGCCAGCCAGGAGCCCACCATGACGGCTGAACGCAAGGCCCTAGTCACGGGCGGCGCCGGTTGCCTGGGCCAGGCCATTGCCCAGGCGCTGCATCAGGCCGGCCACGACGTGATCATCACCTATCACTCCAACGAGACCGCCGCGCGTGATTGGGTGGAATCCGAAGCAGCCCAAGGGCGTCGCTACGCCATGTACCGGGTGGACGTAGCCGACTACGACTCCTGCCAGGCGTTGGCCCGGCGGCTGGAGGAAGACGGCCACCAGATCGACATCCTGGTCAACAACGCTGGCGTCACCCGCGACGCCAGCCTGCGCAAGATGAGCTACGACAACTGGACGGACGTGCTGCGCAGCAACCTGGATTCCATGTTCAACATGACGCAGCCGCTGTGCGGCGCCATGGCTGATCGAGGCTGGGGCCGCATCGTCAACATATCATCCGTCAACGGTAGCAAGGGCGCGTTCGGCCAGACCAACTACGCGGCGTCCAAGGCCGGCATCCACGGTTTCACCAAATCCCTGGCGCTGGAACTGGCCAGGAAGGGGGTCACGGTAAACACTGTGTCCCCGGGTTACCTCGCGACCCGCATGGTGGAAGCGGTGCCCGAGGATGTGCTGCACGAGAAAATACTGCCCCAGATCCCGCTGGGCCGCCTGGGCCGCCCGGAAGAGATCGGCGCGCTGGTCGCCTTCATTTGCAGCGACGCCGCCGGTTTCATGACGGGCAGCAATGTCGCCATGAACGGCGGCCAGCACATGTATTGATGCGGCATCTGGCCGCCGCGGGCTCACTCCCGCGGCGCGCCCAGTTCTTCCAGCAGGAAATCCACAAAGGCGCGCACCTTGGCGACCATGTGGCGGCGCGACGGATACACCGCGTACGCGTAGGTTTCGTCCGGCTTCCAGTCCCGCAGCACCGCTTGCAGGGCCCCGCTGTCGAGGTCCTGCTGCACATACACGCGCGGCACCAGGCTGACGCCAAAACCCGCCCGCAGCGCGTCGCGCACCGCCAGGCTGGAGCTGACCTTGTAGCGCCCCCGCACGGGCACGCGCTCGGCCTGCTCTCCGCGCTTGAAGGTCCATTCGTCCGCGTGGCCGGACAGCGTGAACTGCACGCATTCCATGTCGCGCAGCGCCAGCGGCGAGGCCGGCACGCCGTGGCGCTCGAAGTAGGCAGGCGCGCCGCAAAGCACGTGATCCAACGTCATCAGCTTGCGCGCCACCAGGCTGGAATCCTCCAAGCGGTCAGTGCCGCGTATGGCAAGGTCGTAGCCCTCCTTGACGATGTCGATGCGGCGATCCTCCAGGTTCAGGTCCAGCGACACCTGCGGATAGCGTTCCAGGAAGCGCGGCATGGCGTTGGACAGCCGCACCAGGCTTAATGACATGGGCGCGCTGACCCGCAAGGTGCCGGAAGGCTCGTGCTGCAAGGGTCCCAGCGATTGCTCGGCTTCGCTCAGGTCGTCCAGGATGCGCGCCACCTGCTCGTAGTAGCGCGCGCCGGCCTCCGTGAGGCTCATGCGGCGAGTGGTGCGGTTGAGCAGCCGCGCCGCCAGGTGGGTCTCCAGTTCGGCAATGTTCTTGCTGACCGCGGCGGGCGACAAACCCATCTGCCGGGATGCGGCCGCAAAGCCGCCGCGCTCCACCACTTGCCGGAATACCTTCAACGCCGTCAGATGATCCACGGATTATTTACCCATAGTGAATGATATTGCCATCCGATTGGATATTATCGCGCCGCATTGATTCAATTAGTCTGTCGCTATCTGAACTTTGCCCGGTTCTTCCGGAGCGCATGACCATGAACCGCGGTTCCGATCTGCTATTGACTGCCCTGGCCCCCGCCATCTGGGGCAGCACTTATGTCGTCACCACCCTGATGCTGCCGCAGGACTATCCGCTGACGGTCGCCATGCTGCGCGCCCTGCCCGCCGGCCTGCTGCTGTTGCTGGCGGTGCGCCAGCTGCCGCGGGGCATCTGGTGGCTGCGCGCCTTCATCCTCGGCGCCCTGAACTTCTCCGTCTTCTGGGCGCTGCTGTTCGTGGCCGCCTACCGCCTACCGGGCGGGGTGGCCGCGACGCTGGGCGCGATCCAGCCCCTGGTGGTGATTCTGCTGGCGCGCAGCCTGCTGGGCACGCCCGTGCGCGGCTTGTCGGTGCTGGCCGCGTTGGGCGGCCTGGGCGGCGTGGCGCTGCTGGTGCTCACGCCCAAGGCCGCGCTGGACCCCGCGGGCATCGCGGCCGGGCTGACCAGCGCGGCCTCGATGGCCCTGGGCACAGTGCTCAGCCGCCGCTGGCAGCCGCCGGTGTCCGCGCTCACTTTCACTTCGTGGCAGCTGACGGCGGGCGGCATCCTGCTGGTGCCGCTGGCGCTCGCCGCCGAGCCCGCCCTGCCGCCGCTGACCGTGCTCAACGTAACCGGCATCGCCTACCTGGGCCTGATCGGAGCGGCGCTGACCTACGTGCTCTGGTTCCGGGGCGTGGCAAGGCTGGAACCCGCCGTGGTGTCCTCGCTGGGTTTTCTCAGTCCCATCACAGCGGTGTTGCTGGGTTGGGGCCTGCTGGGCCAGCACTTGAGCGCCGCGCAGATCGCCGGCATGGCGATCGTGGTCGCCAGCGTGTGGCTGAGCCAGCGCGTGCAGCGCCCGGCTCCGCCCGCGCCAGCCGCGCGGGCGAAGTCGGCGGCCTGATCGACGAAGCGGCGCGCGCCTGCGCCTCGTGAGCGCGCAACAGGCGCCTGGCGGCGGGCGCTTCCAAACGGGCGGATCAGGGGACGCACCCGCCGTTTCTGTGCTGCTTTTTTTGTAACTTTGCAGTCGCTAAAACATCTGCAGCACAGATCACTTCCCTATGAAAAATGGGTGCAGGCACAAAGATGCGCCAAAACTGATCCGCTTTTTTCATCTGCTTCTGAATCTGTACTGATAACGGCCGCGGTTCTAACTTCGTGGTGTAGCTCAAACACCCCGTCAGCGCACGCCGTCTTGTGGCGGTTGAGGCGCGCTGGCGCAGAAGTCAGGAATACCGCCATGGATAGCGACGCGCTATTGCTTGCCCGAATACAGTTCGGCTTTACCATCTCGTTTCACATCATCTTCCCCGCCATTACGATCGGCCTCGCCAGCTACCTCGCTGTGCTGGAGGGCCTGTGGCTGCGCACCCGCAACACCGTCTACCGCGACCTCTATCATTTCTGGACCAAGATCTTCGCCGTCAACTTCGGCATGGGCGTAGTGTCCGGCCTGGTAATGGCGTATCAGTTCGGCACCAACTGGAGCTTCTTCTCCGATTTCGCCGGCAGCGTGACCGGGCCCTTGCTGGCCTATGAAGTGCTGACGGCCTTCTTTTTGGAAGCCGGCTTTCTCGGCGTGATGCTGTTCGGCTGGTCGCGCGTGGGGCCAGGCCTGCATTTCTTCTCGACCGTGATGGTGGCGCTGGGCACCCTGGTGTCGGCCACCTGGATCCTGGCCTCCAACAGCTGGATGCAGACGCCAGCCGGCTATGAAATCCTGGACGGCCGGGTGGTTCCCACGGACTGGCTGGCCGTCATCTTCAACCCTTCGTTCCCCTACCGGCTGGCCCACATGGGCATCGCCGCCTTCCTGGCCACCGCGCTGATGGTGGGGGCCTCGGGGGCCTGGCACATGCTGCGCGGCGACCGCAGCCCCGCCGTCAAGAAGATGTTTGCGATGGCCATGGGCATGCTGCTGCTGGTGGCGCCGCTGCAAGCCGTGGTGGGCGATTTCCATGGATTGAACACGCTGAAGCACCAGCCCGCCAAGATCGCGGCCATCGAGGGCCATTGGGAAAACGAGCCCGGTGCCGGCGTGCCGCTGACACTGTTCGGCATTCCCGACATGGAGCGCGAAGAAACGCGGTATGCAGTCAACATCCCGCGCCTGGGCAGCCTGATCCTGACGCACAGCTGGGACGGCCAGTTCCCCGGCCTGAAGTCTTACCCGCCGGAAGACCGGCCCAACGCCACGGCCGTTTTCTGGTCGTTCCGGGTGATGGCCGGCCTGGGCATGCTGATGATCGCCCTGGCCGTATGGGCCGCGTGGTCGCGCTGGCGCGGCCGGCTGTACGAATCGCGCTGGCTGCACCGCTGTGCGCTATGGATGGGACCCTCCGGACTGATCGCCATCCTTGCCGGCTGGTATGTCACGGAGATCGGCCGCCAGCCCTGGGTGGTGTATGGCGTCATGCGCACTGCCGACGCGGCCACGCCGCATGGCCTGGGCGAACTGACGCTGACGCTCGCGCTATTCGTGGTGGTGTACCTGCTGGTGTTCGGCGCGGGCGTGTCCTACATGCTGCGCCTGATCCGCATGGGCCCCAGCCCCGCGCCTGGCCATGCGCCGCTGTCCGGCGGCCCGGGCGAACCGCGCCAGCCGTCGCGGCCGCTGTCGGCCGCCTCCACCCTGGCGGGCATCGAGCCCGCGCAACGCAAGCACACGGGAGTCTGAGGCCATGGGCATCGACCTAGCATTGGTATGGGCCGTCATCATCCTGTTCGGCGTGATGATGTACGTAATCATGGATGGCTTCGATCTGGGTATCGGCATCCTCTTTCCGCTGATTTCCGACCGCGAAGAGCGCGACGTGATGGTCAACACCGTGGCGCCCGTGTGGGATGGCAACGAGACCTGGCTCGTGCTGGGTGGCGCCGGCCTGATGGCGGCCTTCCCGCTGGCCTACTCGGTGATCCTGAGCGCGCTGCACCTGCCACTGGTGTTCATGCTGCTGGGCCTGATCTTTCGCGGCGTGGCGTTCGAATTCCGCTTCAAGGCGGACGAGCATCACCGTCCGCTGTGGGACCGCGCCTTCGTGGCCGGTTCGGTCTGCGCGACCTTCTTCCAGGGCGTGACGCTAGGCGCCTACATCGAAGGCATCCCCGTGGCGGACCGCGTTTACCAAGGCGGCGCCTGGGACTGGATCAGCCCCTTTTCGCTCTTCACCGGCGCGGGGCTCGTGGTGGCCTATGCGTTGCTCGGCTGCACCTGGCTCATCATGAAGACCGAAGGTCGCCTGCATCGCCACATGTGCGACATCGCGCGGCCGCTCACGCTGGCCCTGCTGGCCGTGATCGCGGCGCTCAGCGTCTGGACGCCCTTGGCCCAGCCGCAGATCGCGCAACGCTGGTTCAGCCTGCCCAATATGTTCTGGTTCCTGCCTGTGCCGCTGCTGGTCGCCGTGGCCGGCTTCGATCTCATCCGCCGCGTCAAGGGCGCGCCCAACGCCGGCCCCTTCGTGCTGTCCCTGGCGCTGCTGTTCCTGGGTTACAGCGGCCTGGGCATCAGCATCTGGCCCGCCATCATCCCGCCTGACGTGTCGATCTGGACGGCGTCCGCGCCGCCGCAAAGCCTGGGCTTCGCGCTGGTGGGAGCGCTGGCGATCATTCCGATTATTCTCATGTACACCGCCTGGTCGTACTACGTGTTCCGGGGCAAGGTGCGTCTCGGCGAGGAGTTCCACTGATGAACGGCTCCCAACCCTCCTTGCCCTCGTGGCGCAGCCGCCTGCTCTGGCTGGCGATGATCTGGGCATGCAGCGTCGCAGCGCTGGGTGTTGCGGCTTATGCGCTGCGCCTGGTGATGAGATCCATCGGCATGTCCACCTGAATACGACCCACGCAAACGGACCCACCCATGAAGCGCTATGAACGGCTGACAGAAGAAATCACCGCCTCGATCCGGTCGGGCCTGCTGCAGGCGGGCGACCGCCTGCCCTCGGTGCGGCAGACCAGCGCCAGCCGAGGGGTCAGCCCCTCGACGGTGTTCAAGGCCTACTATCTGCTGGAAGCGCGCGGCCTGATCCGCGCGCGCGACCGCTCCGGCTACTACGTGCTGCGCGCGCCGCATGCCACCCTGCCTGAACTGGACGGCCTGTCCAGCGCCAGCGCCGGCCGCCATCCTGTGGACGTCAGTGACAACGTGCTGCAGGTGCTCAACGCGACGCTGCGGCGCGACATGCAGCCTTTCGGTTCGGCCTTTCCCAGCCCCTCGCTGCTGCCATACGGGCGGCTGGCGAAGTTCATGGCGGCGACCGTCCAGCGCCTGGACCCCTGGGGTTCCATCGATGACCTGAGCCCGGGCGACGCCGCCCTGCGCCGCGCCATCGCGCTGCGCTACCTGGCCGATGGCATGTCCGTGCCCGTGGACGACATCATTATCACCAACGGCGCGCTGGACGCGCTGAACCTGAGCCTGGCGGCGGTCACGAATCCCGGCGACGCAGTGATCGTGGAATCCCCCACGTTCTACGCGGCGCTGCAATCGCTGGAACGCAACCACCTGCATGCGATCGAAGTCGCCACGCATCCGCGCGAAGGCATAGACCTGCAGGCGCTGGAGCAAGCCATCCTGCGCCATCGGCCGCGCGCCTGCTGGCTCATGACCACCTTCCAGAACCCGCTGGGCAGCCTCATGCCAGACGACAAGAAGGAAGCGCTGGTCCGCCTGTTGGCCAGCCATGATGTCGCCCTGATCGAGGACGACGTCTACGGCGAGCTGTACTTCGGAGAAAACCGCCCCAGGCCGGCCAAGGCCTTTGACCGCGACGGCATCGTGATGCACTGTTCGTCGTTTTCCAAGACCCTGGCCCCGGGCTACCGCGTGGGCTGGGTAGCCGCCGGCCGCTACACGCGACGCATCATGCGCAACAAGCTCACCACCAGCCTGGCGACCGCGGCGCCCACTCAGGCCGCCATCGCCGCGTATCTGGAAAAGGGCGGCTTCGACCGCCACCTGCGGCAGTTCCGTCAGGCGCTGGCCCAGCAGCAAGGGGAACTGCTGCAAGCCATCGCCCGCTACTTTCCCAAGGGGACCCGCGCCACGCGGCCGATGGGCGGCTACTTTGTGTGGGTAGAATTACCCGCGCACATCGACACCCTCAAGGTCCACCGCGCCGCGCTCGGACACGGCATCAGCATCGCGCCGGGTCCGTTGTTTTCGGCATCCGGCGCCTTCGGCAACTTCCTGCGGCTTAACTGCGGACATCCCTGGAACCCGGACATGGAGCAAGGCATGGCGACACTGGGCAAGCTGCTGGCGGGCGGCTAGGCGCGACGACCGGCCGGAAACCTCGATACATAGCGGCCCCGAGGGGCCGCTTGGCTTTTGGTCAGTTCGCCGTCGCGCCAGAATCCTTGACCGCCTTCGCCCAGGCCGCGATCTCGCTCTGAATAAAGGCGCCGAACGCCGCGGTGTTCAGGCTGGACGCCTGGGCGCCTTCTTCCATCAAGCGCTGCTTGACCGCCGGCGCCGCCAGCGCGCTGCTCAAAGCCTGGTTCAGCGTGGCGACCACCGCGTCCGGCGTTCCGGCCGGCGCAACGATGCCGTGCCAGGACACCGCCTGAAAGCCCGGCAGGCCCGCCTCCGCCATGGTGGGCGTGTCCGGCATGGCGGGCGAACGCTGCGGCGAGGTGACTGCCAGCGCGCGCAGCGTACCGGCCTTGACGTGCGGCAGCACGCCGGGGATGGTCGTGAACATGAAGTCGATCTGGCCGCCGATCAGGTCGGTAATGGCCGGACTTCCCCCCTTGTAGGGGATGTGCGTGAACTGGAGCTTGGCTGCGCTCTTGAACATCTCGCCCGCCAGGTGGCCGGGGGTACCCGCGCCGGCCGAGCCCATGTTGGTCTTGTCGCCCTGCGACCTGATGTACGCGACCAGCTCCTGCACGTTGGCGGCCTGCACCTGCTTGCCCACCACCAGTACATTGGGCACCGTGGCCAGCAAGGTCACGGGCGTGAAGTCCTTTACCGCGTCGTAGGAAATGCGCGAATACAAGGAAGGATTGATGCCATGCGTGCTGGCGGTGGCCAGCAGCAGCGTGTAGCCGTCCGGCGCGGAAGTCGCCACCTGCTTGGCGGCGATGGTGCCGTTGGCGCCGCCCTTGTTGTCGATGACGATGGTCTGGCCCAGCGTCTTCGCGGCCTCGGCGGCGACGGTGCGCGCCAGGATGTCCGACGTGCCGCCCGCGGAGTGCGGCACGACGAGCGTGATCGGTTTCACGGGGAAGGACTGGGCATGCGCCAACGGCAGCGCAGGCAACAGACAGGCGGCCAGCGCGGCGCGCGCCAGCGTGGAAATTCGAAACATTGACGTCTCCAGGTTTGTTATCGGTAGCGGCGCCGTCGGCGGGCGCCGTCAAGTCCGCGCGGATGCGCGGTCCCTCAATCCGAGCCCAGTTGCAGCTTGTTGGGCTGGCGCTTCTCGATGGCCCACTTCAATAACGCGGCCGAGCGGTAGATGCCGTGAGCGAACTTGCCGTAAGGCAGCGTCAGGAACAGCGCCATCACGACGCCCAGGTGGATCGCCAGCAACAGCGCCATCGCGCCACCGTCACGGCCCGCCAGCAGGGCCAGGCCCGTGGCGCTGGTCAGGAACAGCAGCGCAATGAAGCCGCGGTCCATCGGCTTTTGCGCCGCGTCGCCCTGTTGTGGATGGCGTTTGAGGTTCAGCCACAGCAGCCCGGCCGGCCCGATCAACAGACCGATGCCGCCCGCCGTGCCCAGCAGAACCGGCGCGCTCCAGAACGGATAGGGCGCCTCCAGGCCGAACGCGTAGTGGTACAGCGTGGCTACGCAGGTGGCCGCGAAGCACAACATGAAGCCGTAGAACGTGAAGTGATGGAAACGCCTGCGCCATAGCGTGAAAGCATCGTCGGCGTTGTTGCAGCCCTTGCCATGGCCACCGTCCAGGTAGCGCAGGCGCAAGGCATCGTGCGCGGCCTCGGCCACCGCCGCGCCGGTGGCGGTCCCCGGGCTCACGTCGCGCCAGAAGCGCGTCACGCCCACGCCCAGGGCCAGCACAGCCAGGCCGAACACCGCGCCAAACATCAGCGCCAGCGTGTTGTGCGGGAAAACCGCGTAGAAGTTGCCGGCCATGGGTTCATGGAACAGCCCGCCTCCCATCAGCGCGGCCAGGGCCAGGAACAGGGCCAGGCCGGCGGCAGTGGCAAGCGACAAGGCCAGGCCATTGCGCTTGTACAGCTTGCCCAATGCGGGTGGCCAGGCATAGTCGGTGTAGGTCTGCACCCGCACGCGCGCCATGGACTGCGGCACGTTCACCGCGAACTCGTGCGGCGGCGCGTACTGGCAGGCGTGCAGACAGGCGCCGCAGTTGTGGCACAGATTGGCCAGGTAATTGATGTCCGCCTTGCCGAACTCCAGGCGGCGGGTCATCGCCGGAAATACGGCACAGAACCCTTCGCAATAGCGACAGGCGTTGCAGATCTGCATGACGCGCGCCACTTCCGCTTCATCATCCGTCAAGGCGCCGGATCTGGGCTTCCCGCCATGCCATTGAATGGTCTGCTCCGTCATCGCCGGGCCGGCGCCGGCGAAAGACTGGGCCTCGCTGGCCAGGGCTTCAAGCTGCTTCATGTTGTGCTTCCGCGTTGTGCCGGCCGCGCGCGGCCGCTGCGGCCCGCGTGCCGGCAATGCGCCCAAAGGCGGTGCCGATGGACATGCCGACTCCGGCCGTGTAACCCTTGCCCAGCACGTTGCCGGCCATCATTTCGCCCGCCACGAACAAGTTGTCGCTGGGCACGTCGTTGAAACGGACCGCGGCGGTGTCGTCGACCTTCAAGCCCAGGTAGGTGAAGGTGATGCCGGGCCGCAAGGCATAGCCGTAGAACGGCGCGGTATCGATAGGCCGCGCCCAGTGCGTCTTGGCCGGCGCCAGGCCCTCGGTATGGCAATCGTCCAACGCGGTATGGTCGAACGTGCCGACGCGGCAAGCCGCGTTGTAGTCGCGTATGGTCGTTTCGAATGTCGCCGGATCCAGCCCCAGCTTCACCGCCAATTCCGGCAAGGTATCGGCCTGCACGCCGGGAAATACCGGCGGCATGAAGCGACCGACGGCCTTGGCATCGATGATGGAATAGGCGATCTGGCCCGGCTGCATGGCAGTCAGGCGGCCCCAGATGGCGTAGCGCTTGGGCCAGAAATCCTCGCCTTCGTCGTAGAAGCGCCTGGCCTCGCGGTTGACCACCACACCCAGCGACACGCAGTCGATGCGCGTACAGATACCGCCGTCGTACAAAGGCGCGCGCGCGTCGATCGCCACACAGTGCGATTGCGACGGGTCGCCGATGCTGTCCGCGCCTGCATCCAGCATGAACTTCAACAGCACGCCCATGTTGTAGCGCGTGCCGCGGATCAGGAAGTTGTCGGCCGGCCACTCGCCGCGCTCGTTCTGGCCCCAGGCCTCGCGCATCCATTCGCGGTTGGACTCGAAGCCTCCGGCCGCCAGCACGCAGGCGCGCGCCTCGATGCGCTCATCGCCGATGCGCGCCGCCACGAAACGCCCTCCATCCAATTCCAGCGAGTCGACCGGCGCGTCGTAGCGGATCCGCACGCCCAGCGCCTCGGCGCTGCGGTAATAGGCATTGACCAGGGCCTTGCCACCGCCCATGAAGAAGGCGTTGGTGCGCGCCACGTGCAGTGCGCCGGACAAGGGTGGCTGAAAATTCACGCCATGGCGGCGCATCCAGTCCCGACAGGTGGAGGATTCACGGATAACCAGGCGCGCCAGATGCTCATTGGTCAGGCCGCCGGTCACCTTGAGCAGGTCCTGCCAATACTCTTCCTCGGGATAGGCATCGACCAGCACGTCTTGCGGCGCGTCGTGCATGCAGCGCAGATTGCGCGTGTGCTGCGAATTGCCACCGCGCCATTCACGTGGCGCCGCTTCCAGCAGCAGCACGCTGGCGCCCGCCTCGCGCGCCATCAGGGCCGCGCACAGCGCCGCGTTACCCCCACCCACCACCAAGACGTCGACCATGCCGTTGTTCCTATTCCAAGGAACGGACTGTAGCGAGCGCGGGCGCCCGCGGATATCAGGCAGGCGTCAACAGGTCTTCATGAATCGTGAAGAGTCACCACCGGCCATTTGCCCTCGCGCACCAGGGTGCGCGAGACGTCCGCCAGCACCAGCCGGGCGGCCAGCGCCGCAGGCGAAAGCTCGTCCTCGGACAGGCTGGCCAGCAGATTGGGGCGGAACAAATGCGCGTCGTCGATGCGCGCCATATGCAGCTGGCCCGGCGCAATGCGGGCCATGGCGGAACTGGGCTGGATGGTCGCCACGTGGCCCAGCTGCACCACGTCCATCAGCACCGGCAGGCCGTCCACTTCCACCGCCACCAGCGGCGTGCGGCCCGACTGCTGATAGGCGTGGTTGACCAGAGCCCGCAACCCGTGGCGCGCGCTGGGCAGGACCAGCGGCAGATGCGCGATGGCCTCGATGCGCGTGGTCTCGCCAGCCGGCAGCCCCGCCATGCCGGGCCGGGCGAGGAGAAACAGCGGTTCATCCAGCAAGGGCGTGACGCTCCAGCGGCGCGCGGACTCGGCCTGAAACACGATCGCCAGATCCAGCAAGCGTCCATTGAGCATGTCGCTCAGGTGCCCTGACAATGCCTCCACCAGGTGCAGGCGAATGTCCGGATAACGCTGGCTCATCGCCTGCACGAACGGCGCGCCCAGGATCGCCGCCGTGGTGGAAGGCAGACCCACGCTGACGTGGCCGGCCAGCCTGGCCTGCTGCGCGGCCTGCACCGCGTCGTCGGCATGCCGCAACGCCAGTTGCGCCTGGCGGAAGAATGCCAAGCCGGCGTCGGTGGGCTCCACGCCGCTGGCGCTGCGCCGCAGCAAGCGGGTGGACAACTCGCCCTCCAGCCGGCTGATCTGCTGGCTGAGCGCCGACGTCACCATGCCTATGGATTGCGCGGCGCGGCCGATGCTGCCCGCCTCCACGACGCGGACGAAGTAACGCAGCTGGCGGAGTTCCATGAGCGGCCCTGGCTTTCGGTGAGGGATGACAGGGCCGATTGTAGAGGCCGGATACGCGTGGCGTTATCCGGGGATCGTCAGGCCCCTGGCCACCGCAGGACGCGCCACGAAGGCTTCCAGCACCCGGGCGACATTCTTGAAGCGCGAGAACTCCACCAGCTCGCCCGCGCCGTAGAAACCCACCAGGTTGCGCACCCAGGGCAGGATGGCGATGTCGGCAATGGTGTACTCGTCGCCCATCACCCAGTCACGGCCTTCCAGGCGCTGGTCCAGCACGTTCAAGAGGCGCCTGGATTCTTCCGCGTAGCGGTCGCGCGGGCGCTTGTCTTCATAGTCCTTGCCCGCGAACTTGTGGAAGAAGCCCAACTGGCCGAACATCGGGCCGATGCCGCCCATCTGGAACATGACCCATTGCAGGGTCTCATAGCGCCCCGCCGTGTCCGCCGGCAGGAACTTGCCCGCCTTGCTGGCCAGGTAGATCAGGATGGCGCCCGACTCGAACAGGCCCAGCGGCTTGCCCTCGGGACCATTGGGATCGAGGATGGCCGGGATCTTGTTGTTCGGGCTGAGCGACAGGAATTCGGGCGAAAACTGGTCTTTGGCGTCGAAGCTGACCCGGTGGACCTCGTAGGGCAGCCCGGTTTCCTCCAGCAGGATCGACACCTTCACGCCATTGGGCGTGGGCAGCGAATACAGCTGGATGCGGTCGGGGTGCCGGGCGGGCCACTTCTTGGTGATGGGAAAGGCGCTGAGGTCGGTCATGCGGGGGCTCCAGGGAGGGGCGGAAAGGTCGGGGTAATCCTAGCGCAAATCCGGTCCGCCGCGCCGCCGGATGAAATCCCCTAGCGCAGGTCTTCGGGATTCATCGACGCATCGCGCACGTACTTGTCGCCCGGCTCAGGTTGCAGCGTGGCCTCAATCTCCGGCGGAAACGCCGGGATCTTGCTGGTCTGCATCACCGCCCAGCGCATGATGGCGTGTAGAAGATTGAACGGCATCATCAGCAGGGACAGGAAGCCCGGACCTTGTGCATCCTCGGCAAAGGCGCGCTGCTTGGATAGGGCGAAGGTCTCCGGCTTGCCGTCCGCCGGCACGCAATGCAAGACCGCGTCCTGCACGGCTTGCGGGCCGTCCTCCATGTAGCGGCGCAGAAACTCCCAATGGGAATACGCGTCTTCGACCCGGTACGTGACCGAGCTGAACGCAAATGTCTCCCTGACCGTCACGCCGTCCGGATCCAGGATCAGCCCGCGGACATCCCAAGTCCGGTGCTGAAACCCGTCGACCCCTCCGCCAAGCGTGAAGTAGAGCTTGTTCCACTTCGCCGTCAGCACCGCTCCGTCCAGCCGGAACACGTGTACCAGCTTGTGCTTGCGGTCCAGGGCGATGGGATAGTACGTCCACCGGAACATCTCCTTGCCCGCGACCCATGCCCCGGCTGCCGCGAGCGCCGCGCCCATCGCCATGCTGATGAAAACCGCCGTCCAGAGCCCGTTCTCATTGGGCAGCCCGTCCACCAGGGCCCAAGCCAGCTCCCGGATAATGCCCACGCCGAAGGCCACGCCTACGAGCCCCATCAGCGCCAGCATGCCCCGGTAGGCGTACCAGCGGTCCGCCAAGACCAGAGCATTGGAATTCATCTTCACCACGCAGGAATCGGCCGCCAGCGGTACGTCCAGCCGTTTCTTCTGCTGCAAGCGGTGTTCGCGGTCGAAGTCCCCAAGCGGCCGGTCGTTGGGGAATTTGCGTATCAACCCCGTGTAATCCATTCAATGCTCCAGAACTCGCCGGCTCGGTTGCGGCGCGGCCGCGTCAGGCCGACGATCCCTCCGCTCGACGTCTGAACATTCATATGTCCCGTCAATATCTGAAGTAGCGCAAACCGTAGTCCCTGCAATCGCCCGGCTTGCGCCTCTTGTTGGACGCCGCCCGCAGATTCAGTTTGCTGGGGCTAGCCCAACCAAATCCACGAAAGACCGACTCTGAGAATCGCGCGAACCCCTCCGTCTTCCGTCCGGCAAGCCAAGCAAAAAAGATACTGACACCGAGCATGCCCGGCAGCATGAAACCAAAGTAGCCGGCATACACCCACGCATGCCCGCTCCAGCTGAAATTCTCTTGCTTCGTGGCCAGGATCAAGTCAAAGATCAGCACAACAATGAACGTGAAACCCATGATGGCCGCCCAAACGCGAAAGGTCGAAAAATAGTGCGACCAACGTCCCTCAAAGCAATGAGGATAGACAGCAACCAATCCGTCCGACTCGCGGCGGGCTCCTAAAGCCGACCAAACCCCGCTTTCGGACGCTTCCGCGACAACCTCCAGGTTGTCTCCATCATTGAAAGGAAACCTCCAGAACCAGCCCCGCAATGGCTTCCCGTCGAGCGTGAACTCCACATAGTCCGCCGTTTCCGCGGTATCCAGCGTCGCAATCGAGATGGCGGCGCCGGCCATCCCGACCAGGCTAGCCGACACCGCGGCGGGGCCAAGCCCGCCGCCAATCTGACTTAGGACGAAGTCATGTCTGCGACGCGACCGCGTCAGCCCCCTGATCTCCCCGCTCAATTTTTGAACGTTCATTTCCGGCATCAGTACCTGAAATAGCGCAGACCATAGTCCTTGCCATCACCCTGCCGACGCTTCGCTTTCGATATTGCACGCAGATTGATCCCAGCGGGATTGCTCCAACCGAATCCCTTGAAGATCATTTCCGCGACATGCGCGAAGCCTTCCGTCTTGCGCCCCGCCCGCCAGGCCAGGAAGCCGAACACGACGAGCAAGGCCGGCAACAGGTACATGGCATAAATGCCATAGGCCTCGAGCTGGCCCGCGATGCTGAACTTGCCTTTGAACAAGGCAAACACCGCATCCAGGCACATCATGAATCCAAAAATCACCGCGACGATGATGCCCCAGAACCGGAACGTGGACAGATAGTGGGATCTGCGCCCTTCAAAGCAGTGGGGATACACCGCCACCAAGGAGTCCGATTCGCGCCTGACGCCATAGGCGCTCCAGGCGCGCTCGCCACGTTCGGCGACCAGTTCCACGTCGTCTCCTTCTTGAAAGGGGAAACGCCAGAACCAACCCTGAACAGGTTCGCCGTTCAGTGAAAACTCCACGAAGTCGGCGCTCTCCGAACTATCGATCGAGGCAATCGCGATACCCGCCCCGCCCATGCCTGCCAGCGCGGCAGATACCGCGGACGCTCCGACATCACCGCCAATCTGGCTCAGGACAAAGTCCCGATTACGACGGGACTTCTTCAGCTCCGTGATCTTTCCGGCGATCTTCCGGACATTTCCATTGAGCTCATTGGTCATTCCATTCCTCACATCAAATCACGTCACGTCAGCAAGAGCAGCGACGAAGCCTTCCTCCTGCTTCTTCGGTTCGTCCTGAGGTTTGCCGAAAGTACGACGGCCAAACGCGCTGGTTTCACACCACTCTTCCAGTGCATTCGGCGTGAAGTACCAGACCAGCAGCTGAATACCCACCAACACTATCGCGATCTCCCAGCCCACCAGGATACCAAGCACACGAGCGAATGAGGCTACCGCCATCCGCGACGCAACGACATCCACAGCCACCACCATCACATTCATACCTGCGCGCCGTCCCACGATCTTCAGCAACGAGGCAGAAGTCGATATTGCCGTGATCACCGCGGCCCCGCCTGCGACAAAGCCTATGGCCGACTTGATGCCGACCAGCACCATCAGTGTGTACTGCTTCTTTTCCCTGCGCTCCATGGCTTCGTTGAAATCTATGGATGCGCCGATAAAGCTCGCGCCGGCACCCAACATTCCCCCGACCAATTTCCATTTCTGGAATCCGTATGCCTTTTTTCCCGCCAATTGATACGGCACGATGGCGATATCAATCACGGCGGCGCTCAAGGTGGCCGTGGACGCGACCAGCTTTGCATAAGTCGTAGCCGTCTTGTCGGTCGCCGAAATGAGCTTCTTGAAGTTCCAAACTTCAATCAATCCCACCACCACCGTAATGCGCATGGTGGTAGCCCCGTTGCGCCCGGTAGCCGGCCGCATCTTGCCCCACATGTCCCGCAGCACTTTGTGGCTGGGTTCCTTGGCGATGGCCTCGTTGGCCTCCAGGAAAGTGCGCGCAGTCCGCAATCGCTGCAGCGCGACCTGACGCGCCACGCCTTCGGACCGGGCCTGTTCTCTCACCAGCGCCAAGGCGTCGGCGTCGCTGATGCCCGTGGACAACAGAAAGAGATTCTGGACGATCTTCTCACCCACGAAATCGCTTACGCGGTTCAGCTGCAACCAGCGGAAAGCCGTATCGCCCACCGTCATCATCAGCTTGTCGATGCCGGCATTTTTCAAAGCGCGCGGCAATGGCCCCAGCTTTTCCACCTTGCTTTCACCAACCAGGGACACCGCCCTCTTGTAATACCCCGAGAAGGTTTTCAGGTTGCTGAGCACCCGTTCGACGACACCGAGACCCGTAGGCAATGGCGTTTCCTTGCCCTTCACGGCTTCATCGAGGGCATTGGTCACCGCGGGCTTCAGTTGCTTCTGGTTTGCGGCGATTGCGCGCCAGAACAGGGACTTCCTGTCCCCTGCATCACGGCGTTCTTCCACCAAGGTTTTGAGATACTGGGCTCCCGCCGCGCTGGATCCGATGCCTTCGATCAGGTCGCCGACCACTTCAATGAACTCGTGGCCGTCATCCTCGACTTCCTCGCTGTAGTCTTCCAGCGTATCGAACAGAAGGCCCCATTCCAGCCATTTGATGAGTTCCACCGTCCTGGTATTCGCCAGCGTAGTCGCCATCTCCTGGAACTTCTCGTAGTTGCTCTTGAAGCGATTCAGCTTGTCCCAATCGACATTGTCGTTGTAGCGATCCCAGGCATGCGCGACCTGGTCCTTCCGATAATTCTCCAGATTCCGTGCGCGAGTCTCGTCCGCCTGAATGATCTCCGCGTCATAGGCGTTGAAATCCGCCTCCGCCTGCGCTCTGTTCGCCTCCGGGACGTACTGGTCCAGCAGCACGCGACGGCGGCTGCGGTATTCGGCGTCCGTTATCACGCCATTGGACCGCTCGTTCTCCAGCCCGGCGAATGCCTGCTTGCCCTTCATGTCCGGCACATGCTGATTGATGACCTGGTTGCGGCGCATCACCTCATAGTGCCGGTTGCCGCCGCGCTGCCCCAGTTGCACGGCCTCGGCGGTGCGCCTTGCGGCCTCGTCGGCCTTGTTCTCCAGCGCCGCCTTGGCGCCTTCGATGTTGCTGGCCGCGGTAATCTGTAGCGCGCGTTCCTCGCCATACCGCGCCATCGCACCCAGCGCGTCATTGCAGTATCCGTTGAGCTCGTCGGCGATTCCGATGGCGTCCCACAGCGCCAAACTCATAGGCCAATAGCTCACGCCCATCGTGGGATCGCCGCATTTATCGAGCATTTGCGCCAGCAACAGCTCAAGCGTTTTATCCACAAGGCCGCCGAGCGGCCGGTTGCGCGGATACCAGGGCGTCTTCGTGAATTGCTCTTTCAGCGTCGCTTCGTCGAAAGACCCGTCGACATTGCTCAACTTGCGCTGGCGATCGAGTCCCGTGTAGGGAAGCCAGGGCGGCTCGCCCGTCAGGCCGCTGAACTGGTGGTCTCCGTATTCCAGGATCTTCTTGAAATTTGATTCGACGGCCAGAATGGATTGATGGTTCTTGGCCTCGCAGCGGCCCTGCGCCCAGACGGCGGGCTCGATCGCCTGCATCCGCGTTGCACGGTGCTCCTGCTTTTCGTAGCGCGCGCGGGTCTGCGCGCTCCATTTGTGTTCGCTATAGGCCAGCCACACCTTGCCGCATTGCTCCGGCTTCTCTATGACGATGTAATGCATGCGCAACCCATTGTGCCCCTGGTTCGCGCATTTCATCGCCGGCTGCAGCCGGGCGCTGTCCACGTCGTCGCAACGCCAGAGCATGCCGTCGGCCGTCACGGAATAGACTTCCCAGTAGTTAGCGCCCTGCGGGCCTTTCTCGTAGAACAGGTAGAGAAAGCCCATGCGCAGCGTACGGGTCACGTACTTGTACTGTTCGCTGTCCAGCGGCACATCCTTCACGCGTTCGCCGCTTACGCCGTCCAGCGCATGCGCCGGAAACCCCGCGGGCACCACGGCGTAACGCGTCGGCAGTATCGGCAGGCCGCCTGCCTTGCACACATTGCAAGCCGTACTCATTCTTCTTCCCTAACTTGGTGATGCGCCGGGCGCGACTGCCGGCAATCGCGGGCAATCGCCGTCCAGTCCGCTTCGGTCAAATCCATGACGAGCCTGGCAAAGCCGACATCCGGCGCGCGGGCGTCCAGTAGCGCGGCCAGCCTGGGATGTTGGTCGAATGCGGGGTGCACCGTCAGCGCCCGAATGGCCATGGCCTCCCAGTCGCGCGGATCCAGCAATCCCCTGGCAGCCCCGCGCCGCACGCATGCCGCGGTCTGCGTCAAGGTTTCATCTGAAATGGCGGCGGCCTGTCCCGCCACCGCGCGCCACGCGCGGTTGATGGCGGCAGAGGACTCGATGCGCTTCCATTGGTCCGAGTCGAACTGAAGCGTGCCGACGGTCCGAGCGCCGCCTGCCTGTTCCGTCCCGCCCCCACAGATTGCCAGGCGCGTCCAGCGGTCGACGGTCACCCATCGGTCCAACGGACCCAGCAACGCCTGGCGCTGCCCAGGCGTTGCCAGATTCCAGACCAGATCCAGGACGGCGGGATCCTGCAGGCGCAACAGGGAGCGGCCTCCATCCGGCCGCGATTGCAGCATGGCCCGGCCCAGGTGGTGCGCCAAGGCCGCGGCATCCGTTGCGCCAAATAGCCAGCCGCCGATGCGGCGCCCCAGGCCTAGCCGCAGGGATTCCGGCGTCCAATCCCGGATCGCCATGCCGGCCGCCACCCGGCTGATATCGGCGTCGCAGGCGCGCGCCAGATCCAGCGAGACGAGCCGAGGCCAAGCCTTGGAATCGACATTCCGATGCGCAAGCCGGACCGAAGTGGTCCGCGCATCGAGTTCATCGGCCAGGCCCCGCCATTCGGAATCTTCCTCAGGCGGCCGCAACAGAGGGTCTAGCAGCAACCAGCAACGCGACTCCCCATGGGATACCGCAAGCCGTTGCAGCGCCTCTCCCAGTTGAATGTCCGATGTGAATGGCCCCATATCTGTCCGCCCTGGCTACAGTTCAACCGCTGCCGCACCTGAAGCCGCGGCGCTCTGCATTCTCAGCTGGCATCCTTCGAAGTCACCCTCCGGCAGCCCCAGTTGCAAGGGCGCGCTTTGCGGCCCCGCCCAGTTATGCACACCCGCCTTCAACTCCACCTTCCCCGGCGCGTGCAGCTGAATCCCGCCACCTTCCACCCGCAAATAGGCGCCGCCGGCGGTCGCCAAAACGCGCTTGGCGGCCTGCACGTTCACGGCAGCCTGCGCCGAAGCGAAAGTCACCGCCTTTTCGGCGGACAGCGTCATCTTGGCGTCCTGGCTCTGCAAACGCAGCTTGCCGCCGGCCGCGTGCAGCAGCAGTCCCTGGCCTTGCACCGGGCTGTCGCCCGGCGCCTTGCGGCCTAGCGTGAATAACACCGCGCCGCCGACTACCCCCACCGCCAGGTTGGCGCTGCTGACCCAGTTGACGTCCGGCGCCACCTGCGACAGCGTCGCGCCGGCTGCCAGGAAGGCGTCCGCCGGGGTGTACTGGCCGATGCCGCTGGGCGCGCTCACCTGCAACTGTGGTTCGCTATAGGCGGCAACGGGCTCGCCCTTGGGCGCGTCCTGCTTCGCGTCGATCACCTCCAGGACGTGCTTCAGGGCGTCCGGCGCCGGCAACGTTTGCGGATCGCCTTCCAGCACCGCCTTCTGGCGCGTTGCCGCCTGGGCCAGTTCCTCCGCTGAACGCGCCGCCCGCGCAATCTGCTTGGCCGCTTCCGAGCTGTCCAGCAGCGCGCCCTCGGCATCCCTGCGCAAGTCCGCGCTGATCAGCAGCCCGGCGCCTGCCCGCAGCGCCACGGCCTCCCGGGTCGACAGCTCGGCGCCGTGGCCCAGGTCCTGCAGTCTTTCGTTGTCTCGCTGCTGCTTGATGTGGCCCAGATGGAGGCGGCTCTCCGCCTGGGTGGTAGACGCGGTCAGACGGGACTGGCCGGGCGTGTCGTCATGCACCAGCTGGTTGTAGCCTCCCGTGCCCTCCGCGCTGCTGCCCAGTGCCTGCGTCTTGAAGCCGGACATCACCACATTGTGCGCGTGGCCGTCGGCCCCCCCCGCGAACCAGGCAGGCGCGTTGCCGGTGGCATTGGCGCCGCCGGCCTGCACCAGATTGTGCGACGCGTCCTCGGCACCTTCACCGTTGTAGAGCGCGCCGACCACCACGGGCCGGTCGATGTCGCCGTGCAGGAACTCGACCAGCACCTCTTGCCCGACGCGCGGCACGAAGTTGCCGCCCCAGTCGCCGCCCGCCACCGGCTCCGCCACTCGCACCCAGGTGCCCAACTCGTCCTTGGCGGGCGCGTTCTCGTCGCCCGAAGGATGCTCCAGGCGGCTGCTGGATGCCTTGCCGCGTTGCCAATGGAACTGCACCTTGACGCGGTGGTCACGGTCGGTGTGCACCGGCGCCTCGGCGCCCACCACCAGCGCCGTCTGCGCGCCGTACACGGTGGGCCGCGGATGCAGGCGTTCGCCATGCCCGTCGCGTGTGGCCTTGCGGAATTCCGTATCGATGCCTATGCAGGTAAAGGTGTTGCGGTAGAAATCGGCCTGGGACGCCTCCATTCCGCCCTCGCCCAGCGTCTCGCGGACGGCGCGCCCCAGGTCCTCGTCGAAATTGTTGCGGGCCTCGTGCCGCACGGCGATCGCCACATAGGCGCCCCCGCCCTGCTGGTAATGCCCGGTCAGTTCAAAGCGCTGGCCCGGCGCCAATGTGCGCACGGTGCCCGCACCCTCGCAACTATCCTGGTTCACGCGCAGCGCGGCCAGCGCAATGTGCGCCAGACGCTCGCCCTGCGCGCTGTCCTCGTAGGCGTACTGGCCGGGATAGTCGTTGACGACCAGATCCATCGCGCCCTTGGCGCCGCCGCCATCGACCTGCGCCGCCACGGGTCTGGCCTGGGCGCTGCGGTAATCCCAGCTCGCCATGCGCACCGCGTTGGTCTGCCAGCGGGCACGGCGGCTCCAAAGCTGGATGCTGTCTTCGGTCTCCGTGACGTCGGCGCGCGCAAAGCGCACGCTGGCCTGCGGGCCCGGCGCGAAGGCGTCGTTATGATCGGCGATGATCAACGTGTGGCTGCCGTCGCCGTCACCGGCCTCATGCTCCACCCAGTAGAACAATCCTTCTTCAGCCAGCAGGCGCTCGACGAAGTCCTGATCGGTCTCCCGGTACTGCACGGTCAGGCTGCGCTTGGGATAGGAAGCGCGATCCTTCACCGCCCAGCGCCACTGCGGCACAAGTCCTCCCTGGCCCTTGTAGTCGCCGAAGACGCTGTCGACGATCTCGAAGACGGTCTTGTCCTGATAGGCAAAGCTGTCGTGCCGGGCGCGCAGGAAAGCCAGCCAGGGCTCCAGCGTCAGGCCGTAGCGCGCCAGGCCGCCATTCGCGCCGCGAAACTCGGCCGCGGTGACATAGCCGTTCCAAATACGCGGCTGCTCGCGGCCCAATGCGGTCTGCATGCGCAACGTCGCAGGCTTGCCCAGCAATTCCGCCAAGGGAATGCCGGCATCGTCGGACAAGGCCGTCAGTTCAAGCCGGAACGCGCCTTCCGACAACGTTTCCGTGGCGGTCAGCGTTTCCGCAACCAGCCGGTTGGCGCCCAGCGGCGTGCGCAAGTTCAGCAGACGGTTGGCCTGGTCGACGGACGCGATCGACATTCGGGAAAGGCCGGCGTTATCCAAGGGCATCTCAGGCTCCGGCGTCAGGCAAGGCGATAGCGGAAGTCGCCGTTCTTGCCGGCGGTTACGCGTATGCGGGCGATGGCCTCTCCTTGCGCCATGCGGCCTAGCACCTGCTCCGCAATCTGCGGCAACAGTGTGCCGTTGAGAATGTGGTCCACGTTGCGCGCGCCGGTATCCACTTCGGTGCAGCGCGCCAGCACCGCCTCCACCAATGCCTCGTCCCACTCGAACGCCGCGCGATGATTGGCTTGCACCCGCTGGGCAATACGCCCGAGCTTCAGCTCGATGATGCGGGCAAGCGCGTCATCGTCCACCGGATAGTAGGCGACAGTCTTCATGCGGCCCAGGAAGGCAGGCTTGAAGGCTTTGTATAGCTGCGGCGCCAGCATTTCCTGCAACGCCTCGGGAGCCGGCCGTTCCTCCGCGCTCTTGTTCAGGCAGGCCTGCATGATGGCCGACGAGCCGACGTTCGAGGTCAGGATGATGAGCGTGTTGCGGAAGTCGATCTCGCGGCCCTCGGCGTCATCCATCACACCCTTGTCGAACACCTGGAAGAACAGCTCCAGCACGTCCGGATGCGCCTTTTCTATTTCGTCCAGCAGCACCACGCTGTAGGGCTGGCGCCGCACAGCCTCTGTCAGCACGCCGCCCTCGCCGTAGCCCACGTAGCCCGGCGGCGAGCCCTTCAGGCCCGATACGCTGTGGGCCTCCTGGTACTCGCTCATGTTGATCGTGACCAGCTTGCGCTCCCCGCCATACAACACGTCCGCCACGGCCAGCGCGGTTTCGGTCTTGCCTACGCCCGAAGGGCCGACGAACAGAAACACGCCCTTGGGCTTGTTCGGATCTTCAAGGCCGGCGCGCGCGGTGCGCACACGCTGCGCGATGGCATGCAGCGCATGGTCCTGTCCGATGACGCGCTCGGCCAGCAAAGGCTGCAATTCGAGCACCGTGCGGATTTCGTCATTGACCATGCGGCCCAGCGGGATTCCGGTCCAGGCCGATACGATCTCGGCGATGACCTGGGCATCCACGAAGGCGGGCACCAGCGGCGCTTCGCCCTGCAAGGCGCGCAACTGCTGCTGCAATTCCGCCAGTTGCGTCTGCCCGGGCGTGGCGGCGGGTTCGGCCACCTTCCCTGAACGGCGCTTGCCGGTGGGTTCCGTCGCGCCGTTGCCGCCGGCCGCTTCCAATTCTTCGCGCAGCGCGTGGATCTGCCTGACCAGTTCGCTTTCCTGCGTCAGTCGCGCCTCCGCTTGCGCAAGCGCGGTGCGCGTTGATTCCATTTCCTGGTCCAGTTCGCGCAGGCGCGCCGATTGCGCCACGCCCGCCGCGGCCTCACGGCGCAGCGCCGCGTGCTCAGTCTCCAGGCGCGCCAGGCGATGGCGGGCGTCGTCGATCAGTGCCGGCGTGGCGCTGCGGCCCAGAGCCACGCGCGCGCATGCCGTATCCAGCACGCTGACGGCCTTGTCCGGCAACTGGCGGCCGGTGATATAGCGGTGCGACAAGCGCGCCGCGGCCACGATGGCCTCGTCCAGGACGCGCACGCCGAAGTGCTGCTCCATCAGTGGCGCCATGCCGCGCAGCATGCTCGCGGCCAGCTCTTCGCTTGGTTCTTCGACCTTCACGACCTGAAAGCGGCGCGCCAGCGCGGCGTCCTTCTCGAAATACTTCTTGTATTCGCTCCAGGTGGTGGCGGCGATGGTGCGCAACTCGCCACGCGCCAGCGCCGGCTTGAGCAGATTGGCCGCGTCGTTCTGGCCTGCCTGTCCGCCCGCGCCGATCATGGTGTGGGCCTCGTCGATGAACAGGATGATGGGCGTGGGACTTTGCTTGACCTCGTCGATCACGTTCTTCAGGCGGTTCTCGAATTCTCCCTTGACGCTGGCGCCGGCCTGCAGCAAGCCCATATCCAGCACCCGCAGCGCCACATTGGCCAGCGCCGGAGGCACGTCGCCCGCCACGATGCGCAGCGCCAGGCCCTCGACGACTGCCGTCTTGCCCACGCCGGCCTCGCCGGTCAGGATGGGGTTGTTCTGGCGGCGGCGAGTCAGGATGTCGATCATCTGGCGGATTTCGGCATCACGTCCGATCACCGGGTCGATCTTGCCTTCGCGCGCGCGCTCGGTCAGGTTGGCGGTGTATTGGTCCAGCGCAGGCGTCTTGGACAGGCCGGCAGCAGGGGCCGCGCCGTCCTGCGCGGCACCGCTCGCCGGGCCGTCGCCCAGCGCCACCGACTGGCCCGCCTCTTCGGAACCCGCCGTCAATGCGGCGAAGTCGTGCTTCAGCTCGTCCAACCTGAAGGATTCGAACAGGCGCGAACCGCGGCGCGCCAGCTGCGCCAGGTCGGGCTCGGTCAGCAGCGCCAGCAACAGATGGCCGGAGCGAATGCGCGTGGTCTGGGTATCCAGCGAAGCGATCAGCCATGCATGCTCGAAGAGCCGCGGCAGATGCGGCGAGAACACTGGCGTGCGCGTGTTGCCGTTCTTGAAACCGCGGATCTCGGCATTCAGGTCCGCTTCCAGCACCGACGCCTCGATGCCGCTGCGGCGCACGACGATGCTGAAGTCGCTGGCGGGTTTCTCCAGCAAGGCCAGGAACAGGTGCTCCAGGTCCACCTCATAGTGTCCCTGGGCCATGCACAGGCTGGCAGCGCGCTCGGCCGCCTGGCGGCAGGTCTGGTTGAGCTTTCCAATCAGGGTCTTCAACGGTGTGGCCATGTTCTCGGTCGTTTTTTCTTAGTGAATGGTGTGCAATTCGTAGCTGGCGTCGTCGCGGTCGGATGCCACGGGTTCGGTGCAGAGAAAGGAGTTCCAGCCCAGGCGCGCGCCGCCCGCTACGCCCAGCACGCTGCCGCCGACGTCCTCTTTCGCCATGATCAGCCGGACTTCATACTCGAAGCTCATGCCGCCGAACATGGTCAGCAGCTTCTCCAGCGCCTGGGCGCGCGCCCCTCCGGGCAGGAAGTCGGTGAACGCTGCCTTGGACAAGGGGCCTATCCACAACCGGATGCGCATGTCGCGCTGCCAGATCCGATCGCCGGCCATCGCCGATACGCCCAGCACCGCGCCGGGCATGCCCAGCTGCGTGCGGTTCTGCGGCGGCACGTGGTACCAGCGTCCCACGAACTGCTCCACGCGCAGCGCTACCTGGAAGTAGTCCGCCAGCACGCGCTGCAGATAGGCCGCCGATACGGGCCGCTGGCGCGCCGCCGCCGCGTAGTGCGCCAGCGATTCGTCGAACACCCGGCCCTGTCCCGATTGCAGGCGGTCACGCAACGCCGGATGCCCGATGCCGCCCAACGCCAGCAGCAACGGCAGGTAGTGATGATCTTGCTCGGTCTCATGCCGCAAAGGCATGCGGTACTTCTTCCAGGCCGCATAGAACAGCGCCGCCGCCCGGTTGGAGAAGATGTCGAAGAAGGCGCGCGCACCGCGGTCACGCCGCGAGCTTTCGCGCGTGCTCAGGATTTCGGTGTAGTGCAACGGCATCGCGCCTTGCGCGCCCAGCAGGCCGAAGAAGGCGGGCTCTATCTCCACTCGCCCCAGGTTGCCGGAAGCCAACGCCGCCAGCCTGGCCTCGGCATCTTCCAGCGCCTGTCCCTGCTTGTCATAGGCCGTCAGCGCCGCGATCTCGCTGGCGGGAAAGCCCAATGACGAAGAATTCAGGAAGCGCAGGTGGGTGGGCACGGCGTTGCGCGCGCGGCTGCCCTCCTGCCTTGCGAACCATGACTCCAGCACCCGCACGGCCTGGAAGAACTTGAAGCGCTGCGGCTCCGCCAGCAGCGACTCGATTACGCTAGGATCGCATCGCCGTTGCATGGAGGGCACCGTAGGATTTCTTCCGCGCCGCGGCGCGACAACACGACCAGCTGCACAAAGCTGTTGGCGTGCACATAAAGGCCAAAGAAGCGGTTGATCACCGCCACGAAGGCATGCAGGCTGGTGCCGACGAAGTTGTCTTCGTTGATGGTCAGCCGGATCTCGATGCCGCGCACGAAGGTTGCGAAGGGTTCACCGGGCATCCAATGCGTGGCGGGCTTGTAGTCCAGCCCGACCAGTCCTTCTATCTGACGCGCCGCCACCGCCGAATGCGACAGGTCATACAGCCGCAGCGTCTCTTTCAGCGCGGGCAGGCCACTGTGCACCAACGACAGATGGTTCAGCGCCAGGTGGGAAATGAGCCGCCAGTGCGCCGCCCGCCCCTGCTGGAAGCGGTGCGTGTGCGTGGGACGTCTCAACATGCGGATCTCGCGCGCAATGGAGCCGCCCTCCAGGAACAGGTCCCCGCCGGGCTGTCCCACCGCCAGATGCGCCGGCAGATCCCGGTTGGTGCAGGTCAGTTCCAGGCTCAAGGTCTCGGTCTGCGGCAGCGAGGGATCGAAATCGATGTCGACGATGGACAGCTCCATTTCGTAGCCAGGACTGCGTTCAGCCACCATGGCGTTGCGCCGCGCCGTCCAGTAATGACCGGCGCCTTCGGGCGTCTCGCCATGATGCAGCGAATAGAAGGGACGGAACTCCACGACCGAATCGCCCTGCGTGTTCTGCCGCACCTGGCGCACGCGGTCGATGGAATAGATCTCGTAGCCGTATGCGCGGCGCGCATCGGCCACTACCGGATAGGATGCCTGCGCGTGCGTGAGCCGGATGGGATCCGCGCGCTGCGCGAACAGATTCACCACGGGCGAGCAGCCAAGTCGGAAATTCTCGGCAGAGGCAGATTCCAGCAGGCGCGCCGTGTTGGAGTCCGCGCGCACGCCCTTGAGCGCCAGATGCAAGGTAATCTCGCGGACCGGGCCCGCAGCGCGCCGCAACGCCGCAAGATCAATGTCCACGAAATTGAATTTCTCGGAAAACGCAAAGTACTCCGCCAACAGCCGGTATGCCGGATGCGAGCTGGCGGGGAAATCGATCAGGGCCTCCTCCTCGGCCAATCCCACCTCTGACAGTGGCACGTCCTGCATGCGGTTCCAGCGGCCGGGCTGCGTTTCCAGATAAGCCGCGGCCGTGCGCAGGAACAGGCAGTCTCGCAGCGCGGCCACGAACGAGGGCTCGCCATGCAGGTAGACACGCAGGCGGTCCACCGCCAGGCTAGAAAAATCCTGCGTTTCGGCCAGGCAGGCCAGCGTCAGCGAGAGCCGGCCCGTGACCCCGGCCGGCAGGCTGGCTGCGGACGGCGCGTTGGCCGTGGCGGCAAACACCGCTTGGCGGATGCTCACCGGCGCCAGCGTTACCTCGTATGCCGTGCGGAAGCGGCAGGCCACGCCGCGCACGGGGTGCGATTTCAATTCCGTGCCCCGCGTCATGCGCACGGGGGCAGTCAGCTGCGAGGCCAAGCCGCCCATGTCGAACTGCGCTATCGAACATGAAGGGAACGGGCGCAGGTAATGCGGATACATCACCTCGAACAGCGCTTCGGTGAACTCCGGATAGTCGTCATCCAGCTTCTTGTTGATGCGCGCGCCCAGGAGGGCGAACGACTCGATCATGCGCTCGACATGCGGGTCTTCGCAGGTTTCGCCGGACAGCCCAAGCCGCGCGGCGATCTTGGGATAGCGCTGCGCAAAATCGCGCGACGAACCGCGCAGAAAGCCCAGTTCGCGTTCGTAGTAAGGCAGCAGTTCTTCCATCTTTCCCTTCTTCGCCGGCGAGATGCCGCCGGCGCCCGCGTCCATGGTTTGTTGTCAGGCGGCCGCCGCGGCCTTGGCCCGGCCTTTGCTCACCGAGTACTGCAAGGTGGACGGCTGCAACGTCGCGTCGAACGTGACGGGCTCATGCGCCGGGCCCACGTCCAGCATGGCGGTAATCGCGAAATACAGCACCGAGGTCGCGCGGCTGTCCACCTGCAGCAATACCCTCACGTGCGTCAGGCGCGGCTCGTGACGGGCTATCGCCTGCTCCAGGGAACGGCAAATGAATTCGCGGTCGTAGTGGCTGGCCAGGCTCAAGCCCGAAAAATCCGACAGGCCATAGGTCAGGATGGACCGCTGGCAGTTCGGATAGCGCTTGAGCGATTCCTCGGTGAAGACCATGCGCGTATTGAGCAGGGCCTCGATGTCGCGCGCGACCGTTTCCTTGATTTCTTCCACCGACAGGCGTCGCAACGCGTGCGGTGTCTGCCCGTCGCTGTCGAACAACTTGTCGAACAGGCTGGGTTCGAATCCTTTCATCGCGGCCTCATTCAGGAAAGGCCCCGGACGACCCGGGGCCTTTACCGTTCATGCGGTCAGGTTCAGACCGAGTACGTCTTGTCGTTCTTGGTGAGGCTCCATGCACCCTGGGCATTGCCGCCCTGGTTGCCACCCACCTTCTGTTGCGTGTACTTCCACTGGACCGCGGCGTACTTCAGCGAGAACGACTCGTGGGGCAGGCCTTCGCTGACGACTTCCGGCGCCACGCGCGAGATGATCACGTACTTGAGCTTGATTTCCAGGTACTTGACGCGATTGCCCTCGCCATCGGCGCGCAGGAAATCGATAGTCACTTCGTCGAACGTGGTGCCGCCGGACGCGTGCTGATACAGCAGAGGGCTGACGACGTCGAGATCCTTGGTGAAGACCATCTCGCCATGCTCGGTGCGCTCGGCGGTATGGCCACCGGAGGTGGAAGCGGTAGCCGAACGCGGCTGGATGATCTCATGGCGCCACGATCCGACTTCGATCCAGTCCGGATGGTCCTTATCCTGCGACTCGCCCTTGAGCGCGGGATTGCCGAATTTGACGTAGATGTCCTTCATTAATAGCCTCTCCAGTTAAAAAACGTCGAATCTGACGTCGTTACGACTTCTGAGCCTGGGCGGGGAGTTCCGCAACCAGGCGCAACGAAATCGAGAGCTCGTCGAGCTGAAAGTGAGGCCGCAAAAACGCCACGGCCCGGAACACGCCGGGACGCCCCGGCACCTCGGCAACCTGCACCGATGCCTCCCGCAAGGGGAACTGTGCCTTCTGCTCCTGGCTGGCGTTGTCGTCCAGCAGCACGTACTGGGACACCCAACGGTTCAGGAAGCTCTCGACAGATTGCGCGGAGGCAAAACTGCCGATCTTGTCTCGCATCATGGCTTTCAGGTAGTGCGCCACGCGCGATACCGAAAAGATGTACTGCAGCTGCGCCGACAACACCGCGTTGGCGTTGGCGCTGTCGGTGTTGTATTTCTTGGCCTTCTGCACGGACTGGGCGCCGAAGAACGCCGCGTAGTCCGAGTTCTTGCAATGCACCAGCGGAATCAGGCCCAGATCGCTGAGTTCCTTCTCGCGCCGATCCGTGATGGCAATTTCGGTCGGGCACTTCAGCGCGATCTCGCCGTCGTCGGTCTTGAAGGTATGGGTCGGCAGGTTCTCGACCAGGCCGCCGCCTTCGACGCCGCGAATCGCCGCGCACCAGCCAAAGTCAGCGAACGCCGCGGTCAGGCGCGCGCCGAATGCCCAGGCGGCATTGCACCAAAGGTACTTGGCGTGGTCGGTCCCATCCACTTCCTCGACGAAGTTGAAGCCCTCCACGGAAGTGCCTTCCTTCGGGTCGTAGGGCAAACGGCCCAGGAAGCGCGGCATGGTCAGGCCGACGTAGCGGGAGTCTTCCGAATCGCGGAAGCTGCGCCACTTGGTGTATTCCACGGTATCGAACACTTTGGCCAGATCGCGCGGACGGCCCAGGTCTGCAAAGCTGTCCAGGCCCAGCAGTTCGGGCGACGCCGAAGCGATGAAGGGCGCGTGCGAGGCAGCCGCCACATGCGACATCTGCTCGATGAAATACATGTCCTCGGGCTGGCGCGTGATCTCGAAGTTGCCCAGCAACGCCCCGAACGGCGAACCGCCGAAGGTGCCGAACTCTTCTTCGTAGACCTTCTTGAACATCAGGCTCTGGTCGAAGTCGATAGCGGTCTGGAAGTCGCGCACCAAATCGCGCTTGGTGACGTTGAGGACCTTGATCTTGAGCATCGGGCCAGTGTTGCTCTCCTGGCAGAGGTAATGCAGGCCGCGCCAGGTGCTCTCCAGCTTCTGGAACTCGGCGCCATGCATCACTTCGCTCAACTGAGCCGAAATCAGGCGGTCCAGCTCGGCCACGCGGGCATCGAGCATGGCGGACAGGTTGTCCGACACGACCACGGTGCCTTTCATGACTTCACGGGCAAGTTCGCCAATCAGGTCCTTGGCGCGATCGTGCTCGGCCGTGGACTTGGCCACGCGGCTCTGTTCGACGATCTGGTCCAGCAGGCCCGAGTCTGCCTCGGCGGCATGCGCGGAGGTGTTCTGCGCGGCGGCGGAATTACTCATTGCTGCCTCCCTTGCCGTTCTTGCCGGCTTCGCTGGTCAGTTGCTGCAGTTTCTCCGTGCTGCTGAGCACTTCGCCCAACAGGTCTTCCAGCTTGTCGTTGCCCGCCAGCTTGTTGCGCAGGTCGGCCAGCTTGGTGCGGATATCCAGCAGCTCCTTGAGCGGCTCGATCTGTTGCACCACGGCCTCCGGCCGGAAATCCTCCACCGAGCGGAACTTCAGGTCCACGCCAAAGGTGCCGCCTTCGTCGGTCAGGCGGTTCTTCACGCGATACGCGGCGCGCGGCTCCAGGCCTCGCATCACATCGTCGAAGTTGTCGACGTCGATGTTGACGAACTTGCGGTCCTTCAGGCGCGGCAGCTCGGCTTCCGACTGCGCACTGAAGTCGCCAACCACACCCACGACAAAGGGCAGTTCCTTCTGCTCGATCGCGTCGCCCTTCTCGACGTCATAGGTCAGCTGCACGCGCGGAGGACGTACTTTCTGGAGTCTTTTCTGAACGCTTTCTTTCTTAGCCATGGGGGCTCCAAGCGAAGTGCATAGTGAAGAGGCCGTGGGCCCGATCAGGGTTTGAGGAGGTTGCCGAACGGATCCGGCGCGCGGCCGGCCGCAGCAGCGCCAGATGCCGCAGGGGCCGTGGACGGCGTTGCGGCTGGCGCCGCCGGGGTATTAGCCGCGGGGGTTGCCGCAGAAGTCGCGGCAGGCGCGGCCGGCGTGGCTGCGGATGTTGCCGCGGTATTGGCGGCAGGCTTGGCCTGTTGCCCGGCGGCCGCGCCTTGGGCGTCCGAACGCCGCGGCTGGCGCGGGCGGGGCGGCTTATAGCCTTCGGGAAACAGCACGTCCTGGCCCAGGGTTTCACGCATGGCGGCAGCCAGCGCGACCGCATCGGTGCGGGCGTTGCCGGCAAGCAGCGCGTTGGCGCGCAAATCGGCCAAGGACTGCATCGCCACGCGCAGGCCACCCACGGCGCGCACGGTCTTGGCCGTGAAGTCCTCGGGGTCGCGGTTCAGCGCCTCGTCGGCCGCGACGATGGCCTCGCCGTACTTCTGTTCGTCGAAACGGATCTTCGCGATGTACGACCAGGGCTCCCCGCGCGCGGGGTTCAACACGGCAATCTCCTGGAATTCGGCGACGGCCTGATCGTTGCCCTTGGAGGCCAGCGTCTGCGTGGCGTGCGTCATCGACTGCTTGTATTCCGCGTCGGTCTGCGGCTTGGGAGAAGTGGCGCAACCCGCGAGGAAGGCCAGCATTCCGCTGATGAGGAGAACCCGGGATATGTGCATATTTTTGGTGTGTAGGAGGGTGTAACCAAGGCCGCGTATTTCAACAACCTTTTGTTAGCACCACACTACAGTGCATTACTTCATGTAACTCACCACCAAATTTCGCGCATCGTGCTGCGATCTGTATGTTGTCGCAGCCTTCCGGTATAAAGAGCCATGTCAAAACATCTCTATTTTTCTCGGTGCATGGCAGCGGCGGTAGCCGTCGCGGCAAGCGCCGTAATCAGCGGTTGCGCAGCGGTTTCAGCGATTGGAGCGGTGGCGGGAATGACCGGCGGCGTGATGGATATGGCGGGCCTGAAAAAGGACCCGAATGCGCCTGTCGACGTGAAATTGGCGATACACGCCGGAGAAAATTTGAATGCGAGTAGCGGCCAGCCCATGGCTGTGGTTACGAAAATATACTATTTGAAGAATGCCGAGGCATTTCAACGCGCACCGCTCACGCAATTGGTTGATACTGACGCCGAAAAGGCGGCGTTGGGTGACAGCATCATCGCTGCGCGCGAAGTCACCCTGACGCCGGGACAGCGTTACGAGCACCTGGAAAAAGTGCCTAAAACCGCTGCCTACATCGCTGTCGCGGGTTTGTTCTACGCGCCCGCGCCACAGCGTTGGAAATACGTATTCGAAGTAAAAGCCGCCGAGGACACCGGCATCGTCATGGGCGCCCATGCCTGCGCGATGACCGTGGTCACCGGAAAAACCGTGTTGCCACCGGGCGTGCCCGGCTTCGACCCGGCCCGCCTCGGCTCGGTGCAATGCCCGAGCTGAACGCGAGCCGCCCCCGTCGACCCGCCGTCATGGACGCCCTCTATATATAAGAAGCAAGAGCCAGCAAACGTGAGCCATTCAGCGAAGATATTGTGGGGAGAGGGGCTGTTCCTGCGGCCCCAGCATTTTCAACGCCAAGACGCGTACCACGAGGCCCGCCTCGCGGAAATGAGCCGCGCGCTGCACCCCTATTCCTGGGGCTTGCGCGCCGCACGCTTCGACGCAGCCGCCCTCGCCAACGGCATGCTGCGCGCGACCGAGCTCTCCGCGATCTTTCCCGATGGCGAAATCTACAGCGCGCCCCACAACGATGACCTGCCGCCCGCCGTGGCGCTGGACGGACTGGATGGGGCCAGCACGGCGGTTTTCTACCTGGCGCTGCATCCGATGAAAGACATCGGCGGCAACTACCGGGACACGCGCCAGGAGCAAGGCTTCGATGCGCGCTATGCGCACCAGGACAGCCCCGCCCCGGATCTCTACACCAACGCCAGCACGGCCGAACTCGCGTTCCTGCGCAAGAACGTGCGCCTGCTTTCGGAACACGAACCGCGCGACGCGCTGCTGACCATTCCCGTCGCGCGCGTGCGCCGTACCGCCAGCGCGGGCTATGAACTGGACACCAGCTTCATCGCCCCCAGCGTCACCGTACAGGCATGCAGCGCGCTCTTCGAACAGCTGCGCCGCCTGCTCGACGCGCTGCAGGCGAAGGTCAATGCGCTCTATGGCTTTCACCGCGAGCCGAACAAGAACATCATCGAGTTCCGCTCGGGCGACGTGGCCTCCTTCTGGCTGCTGCACACCTGCAACGAGGCCTACTCCGCGCTGTCGCACCTGTTCCACAACCCGCAACTGCATCCCGAGCGCCTGTTCCAGGAAATGCTGAGGTTGGCGGGTGCGCTCATGACCTTCTCCAAGGTCCATACGCTGGCGGACCTGCCGGCCTATCAGCACGACGCGCCTGGCGCGGCCTTTGCCCAACTGGACGAGATCCTGCGCGACCTGCTCGACACGGTCATCTCCACCCGCTACTTCTCCATCGTGCTGGAAGAGCTGCGCCCCTCATTCCATGTGGGCCGATTGGACTCCGGCAAGCTCGACGAGACCACTGCGCTCTATTTGTCGGTCTCTGCCGCCACGCCTGCCAGCGAACTGGCCGAAACCGTGCCGCTGCGCTTCAAAGTGGGCGCGCCCGACGACGTGGAAAAACTGGTGCTGTCGGCGATGCCGGGCGTGCAGCTTGTGTACACGCCGCAGGTTCCCCCCGCCGTGCCCGTCAAACCCGGTGCCTGCTACTTCACCTTGCAGACCCGCGGCTCGCTGTACGACCGCATGCTGCAAGCGCGCAGCATCGCCATCTATGCCCCTTCGGGCATCCCCGAACTGAAACTGGACCTCATCGCCGTCACCCGCTAGAGCTTGCCCATGACCGCCGACGCGCCTTCCCTGATGCCCGGAGCCTCGCTCCCTCCCCGAGCCGCGGACTTTTACGGTTCGCGCCCCGCGAAGTCCTTATTGGACCTGCTGTACGACGGGTTCCTGATGCTGTTCCTGCTGAAAAGCGGCCAGGAGCCCGTAGACGCCGCCTCATTCTCGGCGCGCGTCCAGCAGTTCCTGGCGGACTTCGAACGCAGCGCCAAGAAAATGGACATTCCCGCCGAGGACGTCTACGCCACCAAGTACGCGTTCTGCGCGGCAGTGGACGAAACCGTGCTGAACTCCGGCTTTTCCATCCGCGACGCCTGGATGCTGCAGCCGCTGCAACTGACGCTATTCGGCGAGCAGCTCGCTGGCGAGAACTTCTTTGCCCGCCTGGAAGACCTGCGCGCACAAGGCGCGCCGCGCCTGCAATCGCTGGAAGTGTTCTACATGTGCCTGTTGCTGGGCTTCCAGGGCAAGTACATGATCGAAGGCCAGGAAAAGCTGGGCTATCTCACCGCGCGGCTGGGCGACGAAATCACGCTGCTGCGCGGCAAGCGCGCGGGCTTCGCTCCTCACTGGCCCCTGCCCGACAAGATCGCCCACACCCTCAAGCGCGACGTGCCGCTATGGAGCATCGGAGCACTGTTCGCGCTGCTGGCACTCCTGGCCTATCTGGGCATGAGCCATTTCCTCAACCGCGACATGCAGACCGCGATGGCTCCGTACCATGACATCGTCAAGATCGGGCCGCGCGCCGCGCACTTGACCATCTCGCTCCCCTGAAGGCCGCAGGCCGACCGCCCAGCACCATGACCGACCGCTTCCATGCGTCCGCCGGCTTCAGCAGCCTGGATACCGCCGCCCTCTCCCAGAACGCCCGCCTCCTGCAAGTGCGCACGCCCCTGGACGCAGCGCTCGCCGTCGAGCGCATGAGCCTGCGTGAAGGTGTTTCCGAACTGCATGCGTTGACGCTGGATTGCCTGGCATCCAACGCAGAACTGGACGTGCAGGCGCTGTTGGGCCGCGAGATCACCGTCAGCCTGCTGCTGGCCGATGGCGGCAGACGGCAGTGGCATGCCGTGGTGGAAGGCGTGGACGCGCTGGGCGCGGACGGCGGCCTGGCGCGCTACCGGCTGCACGCCGGGCCCTGGTTGGCGTCGCTGGGCCTGCGCCGCGACAGCTTTGTGTTCCAGGACAAGTCGGTCACGGACATCTTGACCGAGATCTTCGCCGACTATCCCATGGCGGCCTACTCGTTCGACATCGCCGAGCCGCCCGCACCGAGACCATTGCGCACGCAGTACCGCGAAACCGATCTGGCCTTTGTGTTGCGCATCATGGCCGAAGCCGGCCTCAGCTTCCGTTTCGATCATCAGCAGGATGAACAGGACGGCGACGCCTCCGGCGGCGCGCGCCACCGCCTGGTGGTGTTCGACACACGCGCCGCGCGGCCGGCCTGCCCCGACGCCACGCTGCGCTTTCACCGTAGCGACGCCACCGAAACCCAGGACAGCATTACGCGCTTTGGGGCATCCCGCGCGGTACGGCCCAACGCCGTCACCCGTCTGGCCTGGGACGAGCGCAAGCTGCTCGCGCACGCGGCCCATGCGCAGTCCGATGTGCAGGCCGGCGCCTTGCCTCTCCTGGAAGACTACGACTACGACGGCCATGGCCGCTATGCCGACAGCGACGACGCGGAACTTGCCGTCGCGCGCCGCTTGCAGGCGCATGAAGCCCGGATGGTGCGTTTCGACGGCAGCGGGACGGCCCGGCAGATGATGCCGGGCCATGATTTCGCCCTGACCCAGCACAGCCGTTACGCCGCGGGCTCGGGTCAAGCGCTCGATGAAATGGGCGGAAACCGCTATACCCTGTTGAGCGTACTGCACCAAGCCGCCAATAACCTGGGTAGCCAGGCCGCCCAGGTGCTGGGCGCGTCGGATCTGGAGCACGGTTCGTACCGCAATGACTTTGACGCGCTGCCCGCGGCCGCGCCGCTGATGCCGGAATGGCGCGCCAAGCCCACGGCGCCCGAAGGCCTGGTGGCCGTGGTGGTGGCGGCGCAGGACGCGCCCATTTCCTCGGGCCGCGATCTGCGCATCAAGGTGCAATTTCCCTGGCAACGTGGCGCGCGTCCGCTGGCTGGCGGTCTTGCGCACCGCAGTCATGGCGACGACACCGGCAACGCGCCAGGCGACGACAGTTCCGGCACCTGGCTACGCGTGGCGGGCGCACAGGCAGGCCCCAACTGGGGCGCGCACCATCTGCCGCGCAAGGACACCGAGATCCTCGTCGAGTTCCTGGACGGCGACATAGACCGGCCCGTGGCCTCGGCGCAGCTGTATAACGATGCAGACCTGCCGCCCTGGTCTGCCGGCGAGGACGCCGGGGCAAACCATCCCGGCACGCTCAGCGGCTGGCACAGCAAGGGCTTGGACAACGACGGCCACAGCCAATGGCTGTTCGACGACACGCCCCGGCAGATGCGCACGCGCCTGTCCAGTTCCGTCGGCGCCACGCAACTGGGCCTGGGCTATCTGGTCCAGCAGGCGGCGGATGAATCCAGTCGCGGCGCATGGCGCGGCACCGGCTTCGAACTACGCTCCGACGCCTGGACCGTGGTGCGCTCAGGACAGGGCATGCTCGTGTCCGCCAATGCGCGCGAAGACGCCCGCTCCACCCAGGCCGACGCCCGGGAAGCGCTGGCGCTGCTGCGCGGCGCGCAGAACGCGGCCCAGCGCCTGGATGCTGCCGGCACGCAGCGCCAGGCGCGCCCGCTCGCAGCCACCAGCCAATATGACGCGCTGACTCGCGCCATCGACCCCAAGGGCGACGGCCGCTATCCCGGCAGCGTGGGCGGTCAGCAGGCGGTCAAGGCCAACGGCGCCGAGCGTACGGGCACAGAGGCGGTGGAGCGCATCGACGGCGCCCGCATGCTGATCGACGCGCCGTCCTCTCTCAACTTTGCAACGCCGGCCTCGGCGATCCTGCACGCCAGCGAGAACCTGCACGTCACCGCGCAGGCCGACGGCCACGTGGCAGCGCGCCAGACCTTTGCCACTGCCTCCGGCCGCTCCACCAGCCTGTTTGTGCAGGACGGCGGCATCCGCGCCGTCGCCGCCGAGTCGCCGGTGTCGATCCATGCGCATACCGACATGCTGGAGATGCTGGCCGGTCAGGACATCACCGTCACTTCCACCACCGACAGCATCGAGATCCTGGCGAACCAGAGCATCACTCTGCAGGCGGCGGGCGCCAGCATCGTCATGAACGGCGGCGATATCCTGTTCAAGGGGCCGGGCATGTTCTCGGTCAAGGGCGCGTCGCACAATCTGATCGGGCCTGCCAGCGATGCCGCCACGTTGCCCGCGCTGCCCTCCACCCAGGTTGGCGATCCGATGCTGGTGACGGCCGAACTGGTACACCGGCCCAAGGCCAGGCTGCAGGCGGAAGCCGGCTCCGGCCAGGCGCTGAATGCAGCTGGGGCGACCGGCGCTGTCGCCGCGGCTCCAGCGGCGACCGCCCCCACGGCGGCAGCGGCCGCTGGATCGCAAAGCACCCTGCTGGGCAGCGCCGGCGCGGCACTTGCGAGCGGCGCGACTGGCGTCTCCAAGAGCCTGTCGGCGGCGGCCGATGGCGCGTCCGGCATGCTGGACCAGGCCAAGAGCATGGCGGGCGATGCGCTCAAGCCGGTGCAGGACTTGGGCGCGATAGCCGGCAAGACCATGCAGGCAGCGAGCAAGGCGGGCTCGGAGCTGATGTCGGGCGCCATGGCCAAAGCCGGCGGCATGGCGAAGACGGCCATGCAGAATGTGGCTCCGTCGCCGACCAGCGGCGCCACGCAATCCTTGGCCGGCATGGCAACGCCGTCGCTAATGGATGGCGGCCTCTCCACCATGAACATGGCACAAGGCGCTGGCGACGCGCTGGCCGGCGCGGTATCCATGTCCCAGGCGCTGACTGACGCGGCAGGCGCCGTGTCCAAGGTCGGCGGCATGGCCACGCAGGCGTCGGCCCTGGCCTCGCAGGCATCCACCCTCGCCTCGCCGGCCGCAGGCGCCGGCCCATCCGCCTCGGGCATGCTGTCGGGCGCTTCCAGCGCCGCCACGGCAATGGGCAACGCCACGGCAGCATCCGCCCTGGGCGCCGCCTCCAACCTGACCGCAGCCGGCAGCGGCGGCGTGGGGGCCGCCATCGGCCCGGTCATGACCCAGGCCATGGGCGCCATGGGCGGCCGCCCCGCCGCGCTGAGCTCGGCGGTGAACTCGCTGCTGACCATGCCCGACGTCAACCAGGGCAATCTGCCCGCGGTAGCGGGCGCGATACTCAGCACGCCCGGCCTGACGGACTCCGCGATTCCGTCCGTGGTCGGCGCCATCCTGCACTCGCCCACGATTTCCAGCGTCACGCTGCCGAAGGTAGCGGAGGCGATCATGAACATCCCCGCGGTGGCGAATTCGCCTTATCCGGCGATGGCCAAGCGAGTCATGGAGATGGCCGGCATCAGCCTGCCCGGCCCTGTGGCGAGGCCCGCGGGCGCGCCCGGCGGCCAGGACGCGGGCGGCTCCGCGGCGGCCGGGACGCCAGATGCCGGCACGCCCACGCCGTCCGCCTACCGGGCCCGGAGCGGCGCCAAGCTCCAGTACGTCAACCTGAAGGAAGAGGACGAGGTCTGGAACGACGGCCAGGCGCTGGACAGCCTGGACCGCCAGACCAACAAGCCCAGGATCCGCGTGCGCTTCAACAAGGCCGGCCAGCATCGCTTCAGCGTCAAGGTCAGCCCGCGTCCAGGCAATGCGGTGTACTCCGCGCGCGAACAAAGCCGCCAGCCGCTGTATCGAGAGCCCAACCAGCGCTCTTACAGCTACGTGACCGACGCCGACGGCACCAAGGTGGTCGACAACATCACCCTGCCGGCCGCGGGCCTGAACACCTATACCTTCGAGGTGGTCAACGACAAGAACCAGACCATCTCCACCGAACAGGTCGAGACTGCAAGGCGGCTGTATCTCCAGGAGATCATGCTGCCCGGCCCCGAGACCCTGGCACGCCGCCACGGCTTCCAGCCGACCGCGACGGAATACGCGCGGCATGGTGTGGACGTCGTGCAATTGCCGCCGGTCAGCGCACGCGGGGACGCCAACATGGACGTGTTCACGGACGACGGTTATGAACGCCTGCGCCAGCTGGCGGCCTCCGTCTACCCCGGATCGCAGGGCCCGGATCACGAGCCCTATACGCTCGTCGTCTGCCATATCGACCGGTTGGCCTCGATGCTGCCCGTCCAGCCCATTTACGTGCAAGCCTCGGCCGGCCCCGGCGCGGGCGACAAGCAGGTGCAATTCGTCAACGCCGACGGCACCCTCAGCTTCCTGTGGCATCACATCGAGCCTGGCGTGGACTGGTACGTCGAATGCCTGTTCGAATACACCGACCCTGCGGCCGGCATCAGGCAGGTGACGATACCCAAGGACCGCATGACCCCGGTGCCTTACGACCCTGCGAATCCCAAAGCCTGCCACGCCCTGAACATCCGCATGGCGGGCCTGGTGCCCGTGCCGACCTCGGGCAAGATCATCCTGAAGGTCCGGTTGCTGGAAAGCTCCGCAGGCGGCGTGGCGTTCCCTGGCACCAACCTCCTCGGCGTGGCGGCAATGAGCCCCTGGGAGCCCAACACACTGGATTATCTGCAGCAGACGCTGGTGCACGAGATCGGCCATCTGATCGGCATGACGCCCAGCGGACCCGAGTGGGCGCGGGCTCACCCGGACGAGGCCGACATGGACTCGTCCAAGCTCGACAAGGGTCCGTATTTCTATTCCCAGTTCGGCAACCATTGCCACTTCGGCCTGCCCGCCAGCCAGGCCGACCCCAGCCACGTCGGCTCCTGCGTCATGTTCGGCGGCGACTGCGTCAGCATCCGCTTCTGCGCCAGTTGCGCCCAGGCCGTGCGCAAGACGGATATGTCCAATGGCTGGCCCTCGTTCTAACGCGCGGCGCCGCATGGCGCCGGTGCTGGCTCTGCTGCTTGCGGCCGCGATGGCCCTGGCCGCGCCTGGCGCCGCCACCGCCGCGCGCCCCACCCCTCATACCCAGAAGACCACGATGAACACCGACTGGATCGACCCGCCCTCGTTCGCTACCGCGCCCATCGGCACGGTGCGTGACCACGCCTGCATTCCGCCCAACCATGGCAGCGACGACCAGCTCAACATCGCCGCGCCCGCCCGCGTGCGCCCGCAGGCTTCCGGCGCGCTGGTCATCCCGGTCTGCGCGCAGGGCATCATCCCCGTCTCGCAAAACCAGAAGCTGCCGCGTTTCGTCGCCATCAATACGCAGACCAAGGCGGTCTATGAAGGGGTGGCCTACGAATACAAGCCGCGCAAGCGCCCCGGCATGGAAGTGGACGAGATCCCCAGCTCGCGTCCCCCCAAGGGCATTCCCATCAGCCCCGGCATCAGCGTCGGGACGCAGTTCAGCACCGATCTGGCGGCGCAGGTGCAGCTGCCCAAGGATCCGGCGGTCTACGAGGTGTATATCGAATCGAACGGCGTGCGCTCGAATACGGTGAAGATCGAAGTGCAGGCGGCGAAGTAAGCGCCCTGCTTGCAGTGGCCGCTAAGACGCGCGGGCCCCCATCATGCGCAGCACCCGGTCCCGGATCGACCGCCCATAGGCCCAGCACCAGACGGCCAGCGCCAGCATCGCAACGGTGAAGTAGGCCCTGGCCTCGATCGGCACCGGGTTCATCGCCGAGATCGTCAGAAAGGGCTCATAGCCCACGAAATCGCTGGCGGCCAGCGTACTGAAGATCAACGCCAGGACCGGACCCGTGAAATGCGGGCGCTCGCCGCGTGTGGTTTTGTCGGCCCAGAAGGACCAATGGATGAAACGGCTTAGCTGGATCGTCACCGCGAACAGCGGGATGACGACGGCGAGCATCAGGACGATAAGGGCGACGAGGACTTGAGGCGGAAGCATGGCGGAATTTTAGCGGCACATCAGGCATTGCCCTTCACCCCTTGCACAACCGGTACCGGACCCACAAGCCGATCACGGACAAAATCAGCGCGGGTCCCAGATAGTAGGGAAGAAAGAACAGGAAATACCCATACCCGCGGTCATAGTTCCGGGCGACGTAGTAGGCGAGCAGAGCAGCCACGGCAGCAAACGCCCAGACGGCTACCATGGCCACGGCAAACCACTTGCGCGACGCCTCGGATCCCAAGGCTCCGAAACGGTTTGGGCGCACGTGGACTGCGATCCCGAGGAGATAGAGTAGGGGCAGCGCAAAACCCAAGGCTTTTGTGGCGTACAGGATCATGTCGGTGGACCACATGACGAATTCACGCAAAACCGTCTCCCACGGATCAAGCTCTCCGATGACCCGCTTCATCAAGGTTTATCTCTATCCGGACTTCTGACGTGATCATCGATTCGACACCCAATCGCTTCCCGGAAGCTCAGGGGCCACGTTGCTGGAATCCGATACAAGCGGCGACTTGGCATAGCGCACCGCCGCTTTCCCCTCGGGATAAATACGCAACTCCACTACGATCTCGCCAGCGGGACGCTGAGGCTGGGAAAGCGTCACCTGAAACGGAAAGCGGCCCTCCCCGGCTGCATCTGGCCCGGATTCATAGCGCCACGATATGCTCATCGGCGCGTCAGGCGCTTTCGCATCTCTAAGCTCATTCCTTGATGGCCAGTTCCGACGCCTGCCCGCCGACGACTAGAACGGCAATCCCAATAGCAGCGGATTCGGTGTCGCCATATTGGAGAAGGTTGCGTCGGCCGCTTTCTTCAATTTTTCCGTAAATGTGGGCTGCCGCGTATCGTCGCCATCGTCGATGTAGCGGGACCGGAAAAGCCGTGCATTGTTGGGCAAGCGTTGAATCGCCCAACCATCATCAGGAGGGTCCACCGGATCATGCATATAGCCCGAGAAAATCCGCATAATCGCCGGCCCCAAACGCGGACGCTCGTTATCCGGTAACGACGACACCTCCATGCAGGCGCGTTGATAGCCGTCGGGAGGCGAGATGCGGGATCCCCCGAAGAATGTCACCTTGCCGGGGTGCTTATGCATGATCTCCAGGCGCGCAAAGTCGATCGCGGCCTGCATCGCCGTGATGTACAAATACCCCGGAGCAGCGCCGGTTCGCGCGTCATTGAGCAGCATCCGCAACCAGACCACGTAAACCATGCGATGAAGGTAGAGTTGCCGCGCAAGCGTCTTGTCGCCTTCCATGCCATCGATAGCATCCCGGGCATGCCGCAGTTCCAGCAGTTGCTTGGAAGGCCTCGCCAGCTGTTGCACGTAGCTTCGCAGATCATTACGCACCGTCGAGGTCGCAGCAATATCGAAATCAGCGCCCAAGGCTCTTGCGTTCGTCTTGGTTTTTTCCAGTCCTTCGAAGGGCACGCCGGAAAGTCTGGCTATGCGCCACATTTCCTGTAGCGTGACGCGGCCTATTCCTGGATCCCGCTGCTGAAACCCAGGCGGATAGCATCCCGACACATCGGCACCCAAACCTGGGTACACACGCTCCTGACGCGCGGGAGGCGACATTGGCGTATCGGTTAAGGCACGCAGTGTCGCACCGCCCAGCGTATGCACCCGCCATCTCAGCTCATGCCCCGCAATGAAATGCGCGGCCTTCGCGAGCGCACGCGGCAGTTCCTGGTCGTCTGCAGCGGTGTTGCGCAAGAAGCCAAATGGAGTTTTTGAAGCCAGGAAGCCGACGACAGAATTGTCGCGATACCCCACTGCATCGTAGAACCCGGCAAACACCATCTTGAGCGGGACCTTGCGCTTATCCTCGAGCGTCCATTCAAGCGTATCGCTATTGGCATCGCCGTCGCATTCCTTGCACAGCTCATTAAGAAAAGCCCGAGCCAGCGCCGCCCCCCAATCGCAACCAAAAACCGAAACCTGGATTTCCTCGATCTTGATCGCCTGCGAGGAAATAGCGTTCTTGAAGTAGGAAACTCCTTGAGAAATACGCGGAGCAACACCGGAGTTGATCGCCTCGAACATGAATCGGGAATCACGAACCGGATCAAGCTGATCCAAAATGGCGCGTGTAATGTTTCCGGCAGCATCCTTGACAATCTTGACACCAGTCCTGCCTGGATTTCGTATCGCATCTCCCACATCCTTGCGCACTTTGCCGGGCAGCCCCTTCATTGCGTCACTGGCAGCTTCACCCACGCGCCTGCCTTTGAGGATGTCGAGACCGATGTCCTTGGCAGTATCCTTGGGAAGATCCTTGGCAGGATCCACGGTGACGCTTTTAAGCATATCTCCCGCGATCGATCCCGCTTGATTCTTGGCGAACTCGTAGGCATCCAAATTCATTTCGGTACCCAGGCCGGCCACGTAGTACCCAGCTCTGGCTATCGATCCAACGGCGTCCCTTCCAAACGCCCTGAACAAGCGCCCAACATTGGATGGCGGCAGTACCGGATCCGCTACGTTCAGGCCTATGCCATCAAAGAAAAGCGCGACATGCAATTTCCCATGGCATTTGACGCTACTGCTCGGCTCACATGCGACGGCGCGCATGACTTCGCGTTCCTCATCCAGCGATATTTCTTTCCAACTATCCGCGGCGCTCATCGATTCGACACCCAATCGTTCCCTGGAAGTTCAGGATCCACGTTGCCTGACGCAACTCCGAGAGGCGTCTTGGCATAACGCGCCGCCACTTTTCCCTCTGGATAGAGACGCAGCTCCAGAACCACTTCACCTGCGGGACGTTTTGGCTGAGGGAGCGTCACGTGAAAGGGATAGTTTCCCTCCTCGGTTGCCTGCGGACCAGAGTCATATCGCCAGGACACCTCGAAAGGAGCCTCGGAGGAGGTCGGCTTGTAGCCGAACCCGTATGCATTTTTCCCAGTAGCGTCATTGGCATCGGCAAACCATCGCTGTCCGGTCGTAGTCGAGTACGCGATGTCATAGGGTGTGAAGTTATAGGCATAGACAGTCACTGCCCCTTCCAGAGCGCTTCGTGGAACATTTTGAGTCTGGCTTCGCTCCACGTAGACATAAGTCCCCGCCACCACGGCCATCACCGCCAGTACGCCCAGTGCGACCCACCGCCCGAGTTTCGAACGCCCCGACTTTCCCTGACCTCGCTCAGACATCCCCGACATCCCTCTATCCCTTGTTGATCATTGACTGACCCAGTCGCCGCTGTTCCACACCGATTCCGGCGCGCCCATAGGCTCTGGCATTTCTGTTTGCGTCGCAAAGCGGGCCTGCACCCGGTCCGGCGCGGTAAAGCGCAGCAATAACGCCGCGGCATTTCCCGGACGTGGCACCTTCAATTCAGCGCTATGCGGATACTGCTTATCGCTGCCGTTGATGGCCCCCCACACGACCTGCACAGGCTTGCTACGGCTGTCCGGACCATAAATGCAGGCGCCCGAAAGCGGGCCGCCCGGCGCTCCCGATGCTTTCGCTACCCGATCGCCCGGGAATGCGCCGGATGAGTCCTCCAGGCGATAGCCGATATCGACCTCTGTGTCGTTGCGGGCTTCGCAGATCAGCAATGGAGGCAAGAGCGCGGCGTAGGCCCAGCGGTAGACGGGCGGACCTGCGATGGCGCCAACGGCAACCAAGGCCAGTATCAGCACCGTCCAGAGCCACAGACGTTTGGACTTCATGCAACTCTCCTGTGCGCAGATTCCGTGGGCAGCGGTTCGATGGCATAGCCTGCCGGGGCCTCAAACTCTATCGCGCCATCCTGCATCGCCAACTCGGCCCTGACGGCGGCGCGTTCTTCGGACGCAAGGCGCTCCAACACGCCATCCAGCGCTTCCCCATTTCGTAAACGCGCCTGGACCACCGAGCTGCGGTGCGCCATCGGATGCAGATCCAACGCATCCAGCGCGTAGCAGAACTGGCGCTCGAAGGTCGTCAGCCCATGTGCCGCCGCCACCCGCGAAAGATGACAAGCCAGAGCGTACGGCGTGGGGCGCGTCCAGCGGGCCAGCATGGCTGGGACCCGCTGCATCAGCGCGTCGAGCAGAGGGCCGGGTTCGCATAAGCGCATCACGGCTTCCGTCTGCGGCGGGGTCAGGATCCAGAGCGGAGAGTCCGGTCTTGCCACCGGCCCGCCCGACGCCAACGTCAGGGAGCAGACCCGGTTCCAGGGATCGACCCAGGACCAACTTTCGCCCGGCTTCAACATGCCGCGCAGCACGTCTACTCCCATCAGCATCAGCATGGGTTCCGCGTGGCGGGGATCGTAGTAGCGCAGCAGGAAGTCCAGGCCATCGTCGGTCCGCGCATCCAGCCAACACGCCAGATGCCGGGCCATCTCTTCAAGAGGCCGTTCGGTCCATATCCAGGATACGGCATGATGCGCCTGCCCGACCCGCCACAGCCACTCGGCCTGCGCGAGATCCGGCTGCGCCAGCATCGGGCCGATGGATGCCGCCACGACCTCGTGCCGCCGCGCGTATAGCGATGCATCGCCAGGATCCCCGAAATGGCGCAACAACTCGGCGGGCGCGGGGTCCCGACAACCGTCCAGCATGCCGGGCTCGACCAGGGCAAAGAGATTGAGGTCCGATACTTGGACGCGAGCGCTGGCCTGGACCTTGGCGTGCAGGCTCTTGAGATCGGAATGCAGGACCAGCGGACGAACCTGATTGCTCATGTGCGAAACACCGCTGGCAGTGCCTGCTTCATGGCGTTCTTCAGGCATTCGACGCAAACCTGGCCAGGCATGGCCGGAAACTGATAAGGCATCTGGTCAGGCCCGGCAAACTGCTTGTTCCCTGTCTTCACATCGATCCGCCCCGGCGCCGTCACCGTGATGTTGCCGCCTTCCAGCACGATGCTGGCGCCGGCCGCGGTGGCGATGCGGATGCGCTTGGGCGCGGCATACTCGACATTGGTCTGCGCGCTGCCGATGGTGATGTCCTTCTGCGCCTGCATGCGCAGGATGTCGTGCTGGGCCTGGACGTGCACGTCGCCGGTGGCGGAAATCAGGTCCAGGCCAGAGTCCGCGCCGCCCTGCTGCAACCCGGCGACGATGCCCAGCCCCTGCCCCGTATGCACGCGCAGCGCGCCCATCACGGCCAGGTTCTGGTCCTTGCCGGCCGACCAGTGCACGGTCTCGCCGGCGGTGTATTGCATGTGTTGGCCGGCGACCTGCGCCAGGCCTGCGCGCGCGGCCATGAACACGACCGGATCGGTCAGGTGCGGCACCTTGCCCTCGGCCGCCTGAGTGTGTTTGGCCGAGGCGTCACTGCGCGCGCCATCCAGGCTTTCGCCTGCGACGGTACCGGATACCGCGCGATGCATGGCGGCCAAGGGCGCCTTGCCGTCGTCCAGCACGCTCGCTTCAGTTCCCTTGGAGCCCAGCGCGCTCGCCAGCCGCAGGCCCTGGTGCGCGCCGACCACGCCATCCAGCGAACGCGCCATCTGGTCGGCCTGGTTCGCCAGCGCTTGCAGCCCTGCGGCCTCGCCTGCGGGGCCGGCGCTGGCGCCGGTGCCGGCGTAGGTGCTGAGCAGCACGCCCGCGCCGCCGCGCACGGCGCCGTAGGCGTCGGTGCGCAGTTCGGCGCCCAGGCCGCGCAGGCCGCCGCGGTAGTTGCCAGCCTGATGGATCAGATGGCCCAGGTTCAGCTCGCTGGCTTCCTGGCTGCTCTTGATTTGCAGGCGCAGTTGGCCGTCGCTGTCGTCGAACACGATCTGGTTGTAGCCCGAGCCGCCGAACTCCTTGCTCTTGAAGCCACTTAACGCGGCAGCGTTGCGGTGGTTATCCTCGCCGCCTCCGGCGCCATGCCAGGCAGGCGCATTGCCTCCGGCGAGGTTAGCCTGCGCGCTGGGCGCTGCGTCGCGGGCCGCGGCGTAGACCTGCGTGTCTGCCTGCCCTCCATCGCGGCCGCCCGGCGTAGCCGGCGTGCCGCCTTCGCCCCGGCCGTTGTACAGCGCGCCCACCACGATGGGCTGGTCCACATCGTCGTCCAGGAAACGCACCAGCACCTCCTGACCGATACGCGGCACGAAGCTCATCCCCATGCCGGCTCCGGATTGGCGTTGCGCCACGCGGGCCCAACGGCTTTTCGCCAGGCCCTCTTCGCCCTCGGCCTGCCAATGGAAACGGATGCGCACGTCGCCACGCTTGTTGCGCAGAATTTCGTCCTGGCCCCGCGCCTGCACGGCGCCATCCGCGTCCGTCACAAGGGCCGTGTGCACGCCATGGACGGACGGCGCTCCATTCAGGCGCGCGCCACGCGCTTGCGCAAGTGCAGGCCGCCACGGACGATCGCAGCGCACCGCCTGGAAACGGTTGGCGTAGCCCACTTCATGCGCCTTGGCCAGGACGGCGCCGTCGGCCCTCGACGGATCGGCATCCTGGCGCCCGGCGCCGGGAGGCTCGGGCGCCTCGGCGTCCAGCGTCAAATGCGCATCCAGGCCGCCAAGGCGCTGCGCCAGCGAGGCGCGCGTCTCGGGTGGCAGGTTGTTGATGCCGACGTGCTCGATCCGGTCCAGCGCGAAGACCGGCTCAAAGCCCTCTTCACCGGAAGGCCCGAGCGGGGACATGTTCTGCAGGGTGAATCGCGTGCCCGATCGGAAGGTGCGCACACCGCCCAGGCCGGCAAAGGTCTCCGCGCCGGCCTGCACGGCTTCCATTGCCAATCTGGCCTGGCGCCGCGCCTGCGCCTCGTCGGCGAAGCTGCCGTGACCGGCCACCTCATACCATTCGAGGCCGTCCTCTTCGCCGCCGTCGGCCGGGCGCGCCAGCGCCTCTGCCGCCACCGCGCGCTTGCCGCCCGCGTGCCAGCCCAGGACCGTGACGCGGTCCGGACCGCGCCGCCACTGGCGTGCCATGGCCTGCACGGTATCGCTGGACTCGGTCGCGCCCGCGCGGTGAAAGCGCACGCCGCGGCCCGCTGATTCCGCGTCCTCGGCAAGGCCCCGGCTGTCGGCAAACACCAGCACTACGTGCCGCGCGGGCACCTCGGGATCTTCGACCATCGTCCAGCCCAGTCCTGCTTCGGCCAGCAACCGGCTGATGAAGGCATAGTCGGTTTCGCGGTACTGCGTGGTGTAAGGCCGCGGCGCCACGTCGGCCAGCGCTTCGGTGGCATCCGCCGCCACGCGATGCACATAGCCTTCGTACGCGCCCAATACATGGCCGATGATGTCCAGCACCGGCCGCGCTTCGAACACGCGGCTGTTGCGCTGTTGGGTGGCGAGCCACAGCCACGGCACGACCGTCAGGCGGTAACGCGCCAGGCCGGCATCGCCGGACAGCAGTTCGGCTTCACGGACCAGGCCGCTGCGGCCCGCGCGGCTACCATCCGCGCGCGTCGTCCACAACGTCACAGGCCGCCCAACCATGTCCCCCAGATCCAGGCTGGCGCTCTCGGCCAGCGCAACCAGCCGTATCTGCGCGATGCCGGACAGGGCTTCGCGTGCAACCCAACCTTCAATCTGCAGCGAGGCGAGCGCGCCTTCGCCTTCCAGGGTGTAGAGGCGAGCGTCGGAGCTGAACAGGCCGGGCGTTGCAGTCGGATCCATTGCGGAAAAAAAACCTTCTCTGAAGACTCAGGGCTCGACGTGGGCTTGCGGATTGGGGCATTCGGGCGCGGTGCCCCAATAGCCCGCGCATACCCGCAAGCGGCATTGTTCGCTTTCCAGGAAGCCCAGCTTGCGGCATTGCTCCAGGCGCGCCGTCAAGGGCGAGCCCGGCAATTCGCGGATGAAGACACCGTCGCTCTTGTAGACCTTGGTCCCGGGCGGCGAAGCTGGCGGCAGGCCGTAGGACATCAGCGCCGCAAGCAACGCGGCGTCGGAATCGTTGTTCGGCGGCTTCGCGCGCTTCGCCGTGGCTGGCGACGCAGTTGAGCGCGCGCTATTGGCAGCATGCTCCGCATGCTGCACCGTGGGTCCGCCGGCCTTGGGCGCGGCGGACGGCGCGGGCGGCTGAGCCTGCAACGCGGCGCGGGGCTGCGGCGCAGTGGCGGTGACGGCCAATGCCGACAAGGGATTCTCCGGCACGCGGTCCGCGTCGTCATCCGGGCGCGTCAACTGCGCCAGCGGGTGGTCTTCGATAATGGCCGCAGCGGACGGTGGCGCTACGGTTTCGGCGGCGCGCGCAGTGGCCGCCGGCGCGGGAACCGGAGCTGAAGCAAGCACCGGAGCAGTGGGTTGTTGCGCTGGCGCCGGCGCGCCGGCCTCCGCCACCACAGGCAAGGCAGGCGCATCGAACACGCTATACAGCACCCCGCTCGCGGCGCCCGTCAGCAGTAGCAGCAACAGCGCGAGCGGCAGGCGGGAACGGCGCTTGGGCGCCAGGTGCTTGACCTCCGCGTCCGGCACACGGCCCTCCAGCGCGGCAAGGATGCGCGACGCCGCGCGTTCATCCGGTGACGGTGAGCGTCCTGCGAGCAAGCTGGGAACAGAGGTCGGTGATCGCGATCTTTTTTCGTCTTCTGCCATGCGAAGTCCCGTGTCTGCAGAGGTCGTCTAAACCCCTGTAACCAAGGGGTTCGAGAATACCTGATGACTTCTTTCGCATCATCGTTTCTTGTTACGAGTTCTAAGCCACAGACGCGTTTTGCAACGTCCAGGCGCTTGCCTGAATCCCGAATAGAACAAAAGATTACGCCTTCGTAACTGAGGGACCTCTTTGCTTCTCCTCCTGCCTTTCTACTTTCTGCTCGTCATAGGCGTATCCGCGCTGCTCGTCTTCCCATCTTGGCGGGAGGCCGCCGCGCGGGGCGCACGCGCGCTCGCACAGGGAATTCGCCAGGGCATGGCCCGTGGCGCGGGACATGCGGGAGGGGCCGTCGGCGGATCGGCCCATGCGCTGCGCACGGGCTTCGGAAAGGCCGGCGGCGCGTTTTCGGCGTACCGCTGGCACATCGCCGCTGGCCTGCTGGTTGTGTTGCTTCCGTCACTTTTTGCTTTCGTCATGCGACACAATCACACATTTGTTTACGAGGATCGAACCGCTGGCCCCGACCCTCGCATCCAGGCTCTGCTGACCGGCGAAAGGCTGGTGCCTCCTCCTCCGCTGCCGCCTGAAGCCTTCACGACCCGCGAAGTGGAAATGGTGCGTCCCAACCTGGGCGGGGCGAGCCGCGACTGGAACCTGCTGGATGCCGATTACCGCCAACGCCTGCTGGCTGCGTACCGCGTGATGCGCGAAGAACACGGCTACGAGATGGTGCTGATAGAGGGTTATCGCAGCCCCGACCGCCAGGCGGAACTCGCAAAGATGGGCTCGCACGTGACCAATGCCGGCGCCTATCAGAGCTATCACCAGTTCGGACTGGCCGCCGACAGCGCCTTCTTGCGGGACGGCAAGGTGGTCGTGTCCGAGAAGGACCCCTGGGCAATGCGGGGCTACGAACTGTTCGGCGAGACCGCCGAACGCGTTGGCCTGACCTGGGGCGGCCGCTGGAAGATGATGGACTTCGGCCACACCGAGCTGCGCCGCCCAGGCGTCATGCAACGCAATGGCGGGGCCGCGCGATGACCAACACCGGATACGTCGGATCGCATTCATGACCCGCATTTTCAAAACCGGACTGCTGCTGGCCCTCGTCTTTGGCGTGGTCTGGCTCGCCGTCATCATCTGGTGGCAGGAATCGCATACCTTGCCCACCGGAGTGGACATCGGCCTCTATCTGTTCGCCCTGCCGCTGGCGCTGATCGCCACGGCATGGGGCGGCATGCGCATCGTGCGCGCGCGCCGCGAAGCGCGGACCGCGCCGACGCAGCCCGCGCAGGACGGCGGCGCCCAGACAGCCGAAGCCCCGCCCCAGGCCGCGCGCCTGCGCGTTCTGGCCAGCGCGGCCAGCGCCGCCATGGGCAGCGAGCCCGCAGCCATCCACGCAGCGCTGGCCGCGCAGAAGCGTCCGGACCTGGATCCCTCATTCAAAAACACGCACGGATTTCCAGTCTTCAGCGCCCGGGCGCCGCAACTCGATACCGATGCGCTGCGCGCGACCGCGCGCGAGGCCGGCGCCCCGGCCGCCGCGCTCGATGAAGAACGCGTGCGCGCAACCGCCCTGTTGGCAGAGGTCGTGGAGACGCTGTCGCAGGAAGCGCGCGCCGTCGTTCTGAATCAGGGCGAGCCGCAACGCGACGACGCATGGCCCCTCTTGCAGCTGGAATTGCTGCTGCCGTCACCATGGCCCGACGCCGTCCGCGACTACACCGCGGACCATCTGCGCGCGTTGACAGCCTGGCCGGCCAGCCGCGTCGTCGTGCACCAGCATGCCGCGCAAGACGCGCTTGCCTGCGACGGCCTGTTGCGCCAACTGGCGCACGACTCCCAGGTCGCTCGCGGTGCAACACTGTGCCTGGTCGCCGTCACCGACTCCTACATCGATCCCGCTCGCGTCGAGCAATGGGACGCCGCCGGCCGGCTTATGTCCAACGTCAATCCGCAGGGCCAGGTGCCCGGCGAAGCCGCGGCGGGCCTGCTGCTGGACCTGGCCTCGCACGCGCCCGGCAGCGAGCCGGCGCGCACCGACGGCGCGCTGAACCTGACCCTGTCCGCGCACGTCAGGCGCGCCGTCGGCGCCGACGCGCGCGGCGCGTTGCATGAACCCCGACTGACCGAATTGGCCACGCAGTTCCTGGCCGAGCAAGGCCAGTCCGCCGACGGCGTCGCCGCGCTGATCAGTGACGCCGACCACCGCGGCAGCCGCCCGCTGGAGGCCGCGGGCCTCGCATCGGCCCTGTTTCCCGCGCTGGATCCCAACCAGGACTGCCTTGCGGTGGGCTCCGGCTGCGGCCACACCGGCGCGGCAGCGCATTTGCTGACCGTGGCGGTGGCCGGCGTCGCCTGCGCGCAGGCAGACGCCCCCGTGCTCGCCCTCATGACCCAGGATCCCGCGCTGCGGACGCTGGTGCTGGTGTCATCTTCCGAACCCCTTCCCGCCTGACCCACAAGAACAAAGCTCAAACCATGCGCAGCCCCTCCGATCTGCTATCCGGCACCTCCCGCGCCATCAGCGAAGGCCGACACTGGTCCTCGCGAGCGCTGGCCAACCCACGCACCTTCATGGCGCTCGGACTGCTGGCCCTGGTGGTGTTTCTTTTCCTGTTCGCCGACACCGTGGAAATCGGCCTGGTGTGGGCCGGCATCGCCCTGGGCGTTTGCGTGCTGCTGTGGCTGTGCGCCTACCTGTGGCGCCGGCGGCGCGCGCGCAATGCCAATAAAAACCTGGGCGACATGCTGGAACAGCAGGTCCAGACTGGCGCGGCCGCCAACCGCAACGACGTGGAAGCGCTGCGCTCGCGGCTGATCCAGGCGGTGCGCACGATCAAGACCTCGAAGATCGGCCAGACCTCCGGCAACGAGGCCTTGTACGAACTGCCCTGGTACATCGTCATCGGCAATCCCGCGGCGGGCAAGAGCAGCGCCGTGATCAATTCCGGCCTGCAGTTTCCCTTCGCGGACAAGAACGGCGCCGCCGTGCGCGGCGTAGGGGGCACGCGCAACTGCGATTGGTTCTTCACCACCGAAGGCATCCTGCTCGACACCGCGGGGCGCTACTCGGTGCACGAAGAGGACCGCAACGAATGGATGGGGTTCCTGGACCTGCTCAAGCGGCACCGTCCCAAGGCCCCTATCAACGGCATCATCGTAGCCGCGAGCATCGACGAGCTGACGGGCGCGGGCCCCGAGTTCGCGATCAACCTGGCCAAGAACCTGCGGCAGCGCGTGCAGGAACTGACCGATCGCCTGGAAGTGTTCGCGCCGGTCTACATCATCTTCACCAAGGCGGACCTGATCTCGGGCTTCAGCGAGTTCTTCTCCGACAGCGACCAGAGCGAGCGCGACCGCGTCTGGGGCGCGACCCTGCCCTACGGCGCCGAGGAAAACCGCGACGTGCTGGCGCTGTTCGACAGCCGCTTCGATGAGCTGTACGAAGGCCTGAAGGAAATGGGCACGGCGCAGATATCGCTGCGCAATAGCCGCGACCTGCCGCCTGGCCTGCTCACGTTCCCGCTGGAGTTCGCCGGCATCAAGCCCGCGCTGCGCACGTTCCTGTCGACGCTGTTCGAGACCAATCCGTTCCAGTACAAGCCGGTGTTCCGCGGCTTTTACTTCACCAGCGCGCTACAGGAAGGCGTCACGCAAAGTACCTCTACCGAACGCCTGGCTGAACGCTTCGAACTGCGGCCGGCATCACGCGCCCAATCGCGCAGCGTGACGTCCAACAACGGCTTCTTCCTGCGTGACCTGTTCTCCAGCGTGATCTTCGCGGACAAGAAGCTGGTTCGCCAACACGCCAGCCCCGCCAAGACCCGTATGCGCTACCTGGCCTTCTTCGGCCTGGTACTGGCGCTGGGCCTGGTGCTGGGCGGCTGGAGCTGGTCCTACCTGGGCAACCGCCAGTTGGCGCAGAACGTGCAGGCCGACCTGGACAAGGTGGTGCGCCTGCAAAGCGAACGTACCGATCTGCAAAGCCGGCTGGAAGCGATGGAAATCCTTCAGGACCGCATCGAGCAGCTGGACCGCTATTCCTCCAGCCGCCCGTGGTCGCTGGGGCTGGGCCTGTACCAGGGCGACGTGCTCAAGGAACGCCTGCTGGCCGAGTATTACAACGGCGCGCGCCAGTTCATGCTGGCACCGGTAAAGGCCAGCCTGGAGGATTTCCTGGCCAAGGTCGACACATCCGCCGCAGCGGCCAACGGCGCCGCGCCCCAACCCGCGCCGCAACAGGCCCGCCCCGCCCACGCTGGCGGCGGCGACACCCTGTTCCAGGATGCCTCGCCCACCAACGCGGACGACGCCTACAACGCGCTCAAGACGTACCTGATGATGGCGAATCACCAGCACGTCGACCCCACGCACCTGTCCGACCAGATCACGCGCTACTGGCGCGGCTGGCTGGAGACCAACCGGGGCGCCATGCCTCGCGACCAGTTGATCCGCAGCGCGGAACGCCTGATCTCGTTCTACGTCGCCCGGGCGCAGGACGAGGGCTGGCCGCAGATCGACACGAATCTTGCGCTGGTCGAAAAGACCCGCGGCAGCCTGCGCGCCGTGATGCAGGGCATGCCGGCGCGTGAACGCGCCTATGCCACGCTCAAAGCGCGCGCCGCCACCCGCTTCCAGGCCATGACGGTAGCGCGCATCGTGGGCGAGAACGACGCGGGCGTGGTCGCCGGCAGCTACGCCATCCCCGGCACGTTCACGCGTGAAGCCTGGGAGCAGTACATCCAGCCTGCCATCGGCGAGGCCGCCAAGAAGGAAGTGCAAACCAGCGACTGGGTGCTGGGCGTAAATGCGCGCGACGACCTGACGCTGGAAGGCAGCCCGGAGCAGATCCAGAAGAGCCTGGCGACGATGTACAAGACCGAGTACGCCGAGGAATGGCAGAAGTTCCTGCGCGGCGTGACGATCAAGCCCTTCACGAGCTTCGAACAATCGGTGGGCGCGATGAACCGCCTGGGCGATCCGCAGACTTCGCCCATCGCCAAGCTCATCAACACCACCTATGAGCAGACCTCGTGGGACAACCCGTCGCTGATCAACGCCGGGCTGCAACAGGCCCAAAGCGGCGTGGTCGGCTGGTTCAAGCGTGTCATCCTGCGCCAGACGCCGCCGTCCGCCGCGCCCGCCACCGCCGCCAATGGCGAAGCAATTCCGATGGGCCCGGTAGGACGTGAATTCTCTGACGTGGCGCGCCTGGTCGTCACCCGAGACAACCAGTCGCTGCTGGGCAATTACATGGGCGCGCTGTCGAAGATCCGCACCCGCTTCAACCTGCTGAACAACCAGGGCGATCCTGGCCCGGGCGCACTGACGCTGATGCGCCAGACGCTGGAGGGTAAGGACTCAGAACTGGCCGATGCGCTGAAACTGGTGGACGAGCAAATGCTGGCCGGCATGTCGGCGACGCAGCGCGAGACCCTGCGTCCGCTGCTGGTGCGCCCGCTGATCCAGGCCTATGCCGTCACCATGCAGCCGGCGGAGTCGGAACTGAACAAGGTCTGGAACGCACAGGTCTACCGGCCGTTCAACCAGACGCTGGCGGAGAAGTATCCGTTCACCAGCCGCGCCAGCGTGGAGGCCAGCAGCGACGAGATCGGCCAGGTGTTCGGCCCGCAAGGCAGCATTGCCAAGTACGTCAACGACACGCTGGGCCCGCTGACCGTGCGCCGCGGCGACATCCTCACGGCGCGCACGTGGGGCGACATGGGCGTGAGCCTGCAACCCACCTTCACCGCCAACTTCGCGCAATGGGTGGCGCCGCTCTCGGGCGGCGCGGCGGGCAGCGGCGCAACCAGCCAGCCGCAGACGCTGTTCCAGATCCAGCCCAAGCCCGCGGCCGGCGTGACGGAGTACACGATCGAGATCGACGGCCAACAGCTGCGCTACCGCAACACGCCTCCGCAGTGGGTCAATTTCGTGTGGCCCAATGCCCAGGGCGCCCCCGGCGCACGCATCACCGCCACTACTTTTGACGGCAGCGTGGTCGAGATCGTGAACGAGCCGGGCCGCTTCGGCCTGGAGCGCCTGATCTCCACTGCCCAGCGCACCGCCAATGCCGACGGCAGCTTCAACATGAGCTGGGGCAAATCCAACGTAACGGTGCCGGTGAAGCTGCGCATCATCAGCAACGCCCAGGCGCCCGGCGCCGGCGGCAGCGAGCCCGGCGGCAGCCAGGGCCTGCGCAACCTGCGCCTGCCCTCGTCCGTGATCGGCGCCTCTCCCGAATCCTCCGCCCAGACGCAACCCGGAGCGCCGCAATGAGCAACCCGCAGTCCCCCTTGTTCCGCACGGCCTACTTCGGCAAGATCCCCAGCCGCGGCGATTTCGTGAAGAACACTTCGCACCCGCAGTTGATGGCCACGCTGGACGCATGGGTGGCCACCACCATGGAGATGCTGGCGCAGGAACCTCATTGGAAGGCGCTGTACGACGAAGCCGAGCCCATGCCCTTCGCCATCCTGGGATCTCGCGGCAAGCTGGCCATCGCGGGGCACCTGCAGCCTAGCCAGGACCTGTCCGGCCGCCGGTACCCCTTCCTGTCCGCTACCTCGGTGGAAGTCCAGAAGCCACTGGCCTTCATCGCCCGCAGCCCCATCGCCTTCAGCCGCATGTGGAACCGCATGAGCGGCACCGCGGCCGTATTAATGCAAGACAGCGATCCCGCCGCCGCCCTGCAGACGCTCAACGAACTGGAAGGCGAGATCCGCACCGCGGCCGACGACGGCTTCGACGCCTTCGTCGACCTGCAGACGCTTGAGCGGCTGGAGGCGATGCTCCGCGGCAACGGCCACGCGGCGCGCGTGCACGACATCATCCTGGCGCTAGGCATCCTGCTGGAACCTGTGATGTCCAGCGGTTCCTCGCAGCTGGACAAGGGGTTGTCGCTGCCCCTGCCGGACGATCCGCTTTACATCAATCTGGTGGCCGCCTACTGGATGACACTGATTTCGCCCTTCCTGTCCCGTGCGGACTTCGAGATCACGATCTTCATCGGCCGCATTGCCGGCAAGCACCGGCTGGCCGTGGACTTCCGGGGCGCCTCGCCGCAGACGCTGGCCAGCCTGCTGTCCACGCCGCAGGCTTACGCTGAACAGCACATCGTGCTGGAGGACGCGCCCTGGGTTCGCAACCACGTGTCGGCCAGCCACGGCCTGGCCAAGCTTTCCAGCTACCTGGACCAGCCGCGCCTGTCCCTGCGCCTGGCGCTCGACACCTTTCTTGAAGTCTTTACCGGAGCCTGACCATGCGCCTTTCCTTTCTGCTCATGGCAGCGCTGTACGCCTGCGCCGCCACGGCTCAGGACGCGGCCACCGTGGTGCCCGCCAACGTCATCCCCCAGCCCGGCCAGGTCGTGGCCAGCGGCGCGGTGCCTGACGAAGCCACCAAGGCCAACGTGCTGGCCCGGCTGCAGCAGGTGTACGGCGTGGGCAATGTGATCGACCAGATCGACGTGGGCGGCGTGGTTGCGCCCCCAAACTGGTCTGAGCATGTCGGCAAGCTCATCGGCCAGCCGTTAAAACAAATCAACCGCGGCCAGCTGGAAATCGACGGCACGCAGATCCGCCTGCGCGGCGAAGTCCAGAACGAGGCTTCGCGCCAGCAGATCGCCAGCGCCTTCGCGACGTCGCTCAATCCCACCTACAAGATCGTCAACGGGCTGCGCGTATCCGCCAGCAAGGACGAACAGGGTCTGCTCGACCAGGTGCTGACCAATCGCGTGGTGGAATTCGAGACCGGCAGCGCCACGCTGACCGCGCGCGGCCGCGAGCTGCTGGACAAGGTGGCGGACGTGGTGCCCAAGCTGCACAGTGACAAAGTGCAGATCATCGGCCACACCGACAGCTCCGGCAGCCGTAGCACCAATCTGGCGCTGAGCCAGGCACGTGCCGATGCGGTCCGTGCCTACCTGGTGGACAAAGGCCTGCCGCCCGCCCGCTTCGAAACGCTGGGGGCCGGACCTGACCAGCCCGTCGCCACCAACGCCACCGCGGAAGGCCGGGCGAAGAACCGCCGAATCGAGTTCCGGGCCAGCCGCTAGCCGCCGGGCCGGCCCGCAGAGGCCGGCTCACGCATGCCCACGACCATGTTCAGCCGTTGTGATCCGGCGGTTTGGGCACGCCTAGCAGCTCTTCCAGGCCGGATAGCGCATCGTCGTTCTTGAGGACGGTGCGCAACCACAGGTGCAGCGACATCTCGCCCCAGCTGGCGGCTTTGTCGGCCAAATAGGCCACCGGGCTGTGAGGCTCGGTGCGGCGGAAGAACTCCGCCACTTCGCGCAACTGCGCCAGCGCCTGGTCGCGCGTTTGCAGCGGGCCGCGCGCGGCTGCGGGCGCGGCGGGGACGGGATCGGCTGCGGACAAGGTCGGCTCCATCCGGGTCGCTGCGGACGCAGCGGTGGGTGCGGCAGGCGCCGCGGCGGCGGCGCTATCCGCGCGCACCAGCAATCCAGCGTCGCGGGCGAAGCGGCGCGCCAGCTCGGTTACGTCCTTCAATGCCTCTCGCACCGGCGAGAAGGCGGGGCCTTCGTCGCCCAGCCGCGCCGCCAGGGTCTGTTCAAGCGTGTCCACCGCGGTGAAGCAGCTTTGCAGATTGCTTTCCAGTTCCGAATAAAAGGCCGGCGGCGTGTCGCGGCGCGCAGCATCGAACTGGTCCAGCGTAAGCTTGCCGCGGGTGATCTCGGCTGCGTTCTGCGGCGCGCGCTTGACCGCGTTGGCCAGCTGCGAGGCGCTCTCCCACAGGGCCGCTCCATAGCGTCCGCCCTCGGACTGCGTCAATGGCAATTCACGGATCAGTTGTTGCGACCGCGCCAGCAGCCACGCCAGGTTGCCCACGCGCTGCTGCACATCGCCCTCGTCCGGCACCGGATGCAAGCCGTCCCAGTAATGGCGGCACAGCCCATCCACCAGCAAGTAGCCGTCTCGCAAGCCGGCAAATCCGCGCGTCTTGGCCCAGGCCTCGGCCAGCCAGGCGGCGACACGCACGTCCTTGCTTTGTTCGCGCAGCACGGTCGTGCAGATGCGGATGACCTCGGGCCAATCGGCCTCCTTGATGTCGATGACCCAGTCGCCCTGGTCCAGGTTGGGGTCATCATGGCGGCGGGCTTCGCGTATGGCATCGAACTCGGCGGAAAACACCATGTCGACGCCGCAGGGCGCTTCGCCCTCAATGGGCTGCAGCAGTGTGTCGATATCGCTCATATAGGTCTTGTCGGATGGCTGGATCTCGGCCACCGGGCCTGCGGCGGGTGGCGAGAAGAGGACCGATCCTCCCATATCTGTAACGACGTTGCGTTTGAAGATGACACGTCCTATTACAAAACGCATCACGGACCATGGATATCATGCGGGTTCTCCACGACGAGGAACCACGATGGACAAGTCATTCCACATGATGCCCGACGGCCACTTCATCAATGGCAAGCCACGCCGCTGCCCGGATGGCACCTATGTGGGCGACGGCGGTCCCATCACGCGCGCGCCCGACGGCACATACGTGGCCGGCAAGCCGCAGCGCGCGCCTGACGGCCGTTACCTCGGCGGAGATGGTCCGGTCCGCATGGCGCCCGACGGCACGTTCGTCGTCGGCACGCCGCGGCAGGCTCCGGATGGCACCTATCTGTAAGCACACATAACCAATCTGACAAAGCAACAGGCAGCCATGGCGCAGCTATCGGTGATACGCAAGGGCGATCGCACCTCGCATGGCGGGGTGGTCGTCACGGGCGACGAAACAGTCATGATCTTCGGCCAGCCCATGGCCCGCCTGGGTGATCGCGTAACCTGCCCCAAGTGCAGCGGCACCCACACCATCGTCGAAGGAGCGGCCGCCGTCAGTTCGGACCGGCGCACCGCGCTGGAAGGCATGAAGACCTCCTGCGGCGCGACACTGATTGCCAGTCAACAGTTCTACCGCTTGGAACAGGGCTAAGGCGCGGATTGCGCGCATGATGTACACGCCATCCAGGCTCTACCCCTTGTTGTTGTCGGGCGCCCTCGCGCTCGCCCCCATCGCCCTGCCGGCGCAAGCCGCCGATGGCGCCGCGACCCGGAAGGCCTCCTCCCGCAGCACGCCCGCGGCACCGCCACGGGACATGCCCCAGTATGGCAAGGGCGAGCATGGGCGCTATCTGGTCCTCAGGCTGGAAAACAGCCGGGGCGCCGCGGTGGCTCCGGGCACGCCCTACCGGCTGTTCCTGACCGCGAAGGGCCAGTCCATCGAGAACACACCCAGCCAGGACGGCATACTGGAGGGCGTCACCGACGCGCTGGGGCGCAGCGCCTGGGTCTGGACCCGCGAGGCGCACCCCGCGGAAGATTTCACCCTGGTCCGGATGATCGGCGACGGTGCTTGGGGCCATTTCTTCCAACTGCAATCGGGCTCGGGCAGCAAGCCGCTGGCGGGTTGGCCTTACATCACGACCATGCATGTACGCTGGGGCGAGCAATGGGTGGATCTGGGCTACAGCACCGCCCAGGGCAATACTGCCTACTTCAGCCACGACCGGCCCGCTGCAGCCTTGTCGATAGCAGTCGAGGCCGAGGCGGCGCAGGACCGCCGCTGTTTCGACGAACTGGACGCCATCAACCGCAAGTTCAGCCAGAACGATGACGAAGGCGCCCTGCAGTTGGTGGACGCGACAGGCTGCGGCACGCGGCCGCAACAACAACTGGATATGGCCAACCTGCTGCTGATGGCCGGCCATGCCGACCTGGCGCGGCAATGGCTGGAACGCGCCCGCTCGGCGTCCGAACCGGGCAAGCCCCTGGATCAGGATGTGCTGCGCTCGCGCTACAAGCTGGAACGCTTACTGGGCATGCCCGAGCTGGCGCTTGAGGATGCCCTGGAGTTGCAGCGCCAGCACGCCGAAGTGCCGCTGCCGGACGCGCCCGACTGGACCAACGACATCGCGTACTACCTGGCGGACTTTCCGGATCATCTGGCCGAAGCCGAAGCCCAGGCGCGCAAGTCTATCGAAACCGCCGGCCCCCTTCCGTACAACCAGGGAACCCTGGGCTGGATCCTGACGCTCAGGGGCGACATCGACGGCGGGCTGGAACTGCTGAAGCGATCCTACCGTGAGATTCCTCGCGATGAGGAAATCGTGGCGGATTATGGCCTGGCGCTGTGGCGCCATGGCCAGCCCGCGATGGCCGCGCGGCTCTGGGACCAGGCGGAGATGCAATGCGTATGGGGCGGACGCATGCACGACGCACTACAGGAAGCCGGCCATCCCCACCCCTACTTCCAGGCTGCGAATTCCCCCGCGGTGCAGGCCTATCAGCACCGCTGTGCCGCCCCGCAAACCAAGCGCAAGACCAAAGCCGGCGAACAGCATGGCGCCGGCGCCCGGGCGTAAAATAGGCGCGATAGACAAGCCGCGCGCGCCGCTACCCAGACCGGGAAGACGCGCAGGAGACCATCATGAAATCCGCCCTGATCCGCCTGTTTTCCCTTTTGGCCACGGCCCTCGTCGTGGCTGGCTGCGCGCCGGGCAAAGGCGGTCCGCCCCACCCCGGCGCGGTCAATCCGTATAGCAGCGGCGGGTTCAGCGACGCTGGCCCCAACTATCCCGACACCGGCCCCTGAGGGCAACAGCCCTCAGGCCGCGCGCAATGCCCCCGATTTCAGTAGCGGGGCCAGGATTCCGGCGGTGTAGACGCGTGCCAGATTCATCAGAAAATCGGTGAAATCCGCCTTGGCGGCATGGTCGGCCTGGTCCGAAATCACTCGGAGCACCGCATAAGGCACGCCGAATTCATAGCAGACCTGTGCCATCGCACCGCCTTCCATTTCCAGGCAAAGCGCTTCGGGCAGACGCTGGCGCAGTTGATGCGCGTAGTCATTGCTGTTGACGAAGACGTCGCCAGTGGCGATGAGCCCGTGATGCACACGTGGCGGCTGCAAGCCCGCGGCGTCGGGCAGCCCGGCATGGGTGCGCGCAAACTGCCTGGCGCTCTCCAGCAGGCTTGCGCTCAAAACCGGGTCAGCCTCGAAACGCTCGCGCCCCAGCAAGGGGATCTCGTGCTGCTCGAACAACGGCCGTGCATCCATGTCGTGCTGCATCAACGCAGTGGCGACAACCACGTCGCCCACTGCCACATCCTCATGCAGGCCGCCCGCCAGTCCCGTGAAGATCACGCGCGTGGCCTTGAACTCGTGGATCACGATGGACGCGGTGGCCGCCGCGGCCACTTTGCCAATCCGGCTCAGCGCGATCACGCAGGGGGTGCCCCACAGGGTGCCAACGTGAAAATCGCGCATCGCGATGCGGTGGATGGTGGCGCCCGGATCCATCGCCGCGAGCAGGTCGGCGATCTCTTCGTGCAAGGCGCCCAAAATGGCTAAACGTCCCATGGTTTTCTTCTCGGTTCATGCGCGGCGGGAAGCCGCCAAGCCCGCAACATACCCCAAGCCCGGCGCGGCCGCCAACGCAAGGCGCGGCGCCCGGCGGCAAAGTTCGGATTGCGACTTTTGATGTAGTGAGATTTTCCTCGTGCGTGTGTGCCTCCCGGCAAATCGCCCACTTGCGTCGGATTGCCACCAATTAGCTAGTCACAAATACGGTGTACGTCCAATCAGCAGGGAAACCACGCACCCGGCGCGCACCGCCCGCCGTGCTAGCGTACGTCGCGCAGGACGCGAGCCATGCCAACAAGCGGATTCATCGCAGACCCAATCTGTGGAGAACGATCATGGTGAAGAATCTAGCCGTATTCTTCGACGGGACCTGGAACGAACCGAACGACCGCACCAACGTCTACGAACTCTACAAGGCGGCGCCCGAGACCTCCACGCAGGAAACGTTCTACATCGAAGGCGTGGGCACCCAGGGCCAGGGCCTGTGGGCGGCGATCGACAAGTTCGCCGGCGGCGCCTTCGGCGCCGGGCTGTCGGCCAACATCCGCACCGGCTATCGTTGGCTTTGCCAGCGCCACGAACCGCGGGACCGCATTTTCCTGTTCGGCTTCAGCCGTGGCGCCTACTCGGCGCGCAGCCTGGCCGGCATGGTCCGCAAGTGTGGCCTGCTCAATAATCCCTCCGACAACAATGTGGCCGAAGCCTATGCGCTTTATCGCGACGACTGCATTCCCTCGTCGCTGGAGGCCACGGCTTTCCGAACCAATTTCTCGCGCGAGACCGATGTGCATTTCGTTGGCGTGTGGGACACGGTAGGCAGCCTGGGCATACCGGTGGGCGGCATACCCTTCCCCGGCTTTTCCAAGTTCTACAACTTCCACGACACCGAACTCAGCAACCACGTGCATCACGCTTATCACGCCATTGCCACCAATGAATTCCGCGAGCCTTACTTTCCAACCTTGTGGACGCGCCAGGCCAATTCCGAGCCGCGTCCCACCGACCGCCCCGTCGAGCAGCGCTGGTTCATCGGCGCGCACTCCGATGTCGGCGGCGGCTATCGCGACGGCAGCCTGCAAACGCTGCCGGCAGCGTGGCTGCAGGACAAGGCGCGGCAAGCAGGATTGGAAGCCGGATTGGCGCAGCGCATCGCCACGGACTACGAACAATGCGAGCCGCATGATTCCTACCGGGAGTTCACCGACAAGGTGTTGATCCATGTAAGGAAGCGGCCAAGGCTATGGGACGGCGGGACCGTGCTCAACCTGACGGTGGACGAGCGTTTGCTCAAGCGGTTCGGACGCAGCCAGGAATTCCTGAAGGAGTATCCGGATTTCAAGGACGCGCTGGAGAAACTGCCCATCGCCTCGCCCTGAACCACGGAGTCGCGCAAGGGTTCGGAATGACGTGAAAACGCGCGAAATAGAGTGATGTAATGCGCTTAAAAATGAGACTTTGCGACTTAATGCGATACAAACCTTGAGCGGTCAAACAGTCGCCGGAAAACACTGCAGTCCGAGGTCCATTTCAAGTAAACTCCGGCCACCAGTCATTGTTCCGAGCCGATGTTTTCGCATGTTCCGCAATGTCTTTGCTCTCAAATCCCTTGAAAGGTATTTCCTGACACTGGCAGCCGGCGTGGCGCTGCCAGTCTCCATGCTGACCGTGATCGTGGTGCAGCAGAACTGGCGGTCGCTTACCGCCACCGACGACGCCATGCGCGGGTTCGTTGTCGTTCGCACGACCCTGATGACCATGGAGGCCGTGTCAGCCGAGCGCGGCCCCATGAACGCGGCGCTGGGCTCCGACCTGCCCGTTCCCGAGAACATCCTGCACTTGCTGGACGAAGCCCGCCAGCGCACCAACGCGCAGATGGCCGATCTGCTCGCCTTGTACCGCGCGCCCCTCAATCCCAACGGCGCCCGCGAATTCACCAACATCCAACGGATCCGGCAGTCCCTGCTCGACGCCCGCGCCAGCGCCGACAATGCCATCGCCGCGCCGCGCGCAAACGTCTCCGGCCACAACCTGTGGACAGTGGTCGGAGACATGGTCGCGCTGGTGCCCGAGCTGCGCGCGGCGATGTCCGACGGGATAGGCCTGGTGGCACGAAACCAGGGCGAAGACTTCGACCTGCTTTCATTGGCGCTGCTTGCCGGAGAGTTGCGCGAACAGGCGGGACTGGTGGGCTCCACATTTGCGCCGGCCTTGAGCAAACGCCGCACCCTCACCACCAGCGACCAACTGAGAATCGAACGCGTGATCGGCCGCATCGACGAGCTGCGCGCCCTGATCGAGGCCAATATCGCGAGCATGCCGCAACATGCCGCGTCGCCTGCCTACCGTGAACTGCAGCAGCGGTACTTCGGCGCCGGCATGAATTACCTCGACAGCGTGCGAGCCATTGCCGAACGCGCTCCGGAAGACTCTCTGGTGTCGATGTACGAGCTGGGCGCGAACTACGTCCCGCAGATGAAGTCCATCGTCCAGTTCCGCGATCTCATGCTCGACGCCGTGGAACAGCGCATCGGAGAAAACCGCAAGGCGGCGATCCGCGTCCTGCTGACGACGCTGGCGGCCGCAGCGATGCTCACCGCCGCGCTGGTGCTCGGCCTGGCCATGTTCCGCAAGCGCGTCATCCGTCCTTTCGTCAGGGCCACGAACATCATCGGCGCGATCGCGCGGGGCGGCGAAATTCCGCCCATCCCCGCCGACCAATACCGGGGCGAAGTGAACAGCATGTTCAAGGCATTGAATGTGCTCAACGAGAATGCCACCGCGGTGCGCAAGCTGGAACTCGAACGAGACCGACTGATCCAGGATCTCGCCATCATGGCCGAAACGGATTTTCTCACCGGCCTATTGAACCGGCGCGCCTTCGAAAAGCGCCTGGAGGCCGCGTTGGGCGATGTGCGCCACAGCGACGGCGAAGGCTTGGCCTTCATCCTGTTCGACATCGACCACTTCAAGTCCATCAATGACACGCACGGCCATGCCACCGGCGACGAAGCGCTCAGGACCGTGGCCGACCTTTGTCGCAAGACCTTCCGCGAATCCGACGTGGTTGCGCGTGTGGGCGGCGAAGAGTTCGCGGTCCTGTGCCGCAGCCGCAGCCCTGCCCGCGTCTACGACGTTGCAGAACGCATGCGGATCAACATTTCGAACACGCAGATCAACGCTGGCAACGGCGCGCGCTTTGGCATGACCGCAAGCTTCGGCGTCGCCCATGCCCGGGGCGGCGACGCGGCAGCCTTGGATAGCCTGTCGCGCCGCGCGGATGAGCTGCTGTACAAGGCAAAGCTGAACGGCCGCAACTGCGTGCTGCTGGAACATATGGCGTAAAGCGCCGGCCGTCTCAGGCCGCCAGCGTTTCCCGACGTAGCCCACGGTAGCGCTCCCACAGCGCGGCTTCCTGCCCGCGCGCCCGTTCAACGCTTTTCTCCTTGACGTGGCCGTAACCTCGGATAGCCTCCGGCAACGCGGCAAGTTCCAGGGCCGCGCCGCGGTTGCTCTCGTCCAGGGTGCGCGAGAATTCCTCCGCCAACGCCAGGTAATCGGCCGCCAGTTGTCGCTCCATGCGGCGCTCGGCCGTTTTACCGAACACGTCCAGCCACGTCCCCCGCCACCGCTTCATAGGGGCAAGCGCGCGGAATGCCAGCGCCATCCAGGGACCGTACACGCGCTTTTGCAGCCGCCCGCGCGCATCGCGGCGCGCAAGCGCGGGTGGCGCCAGGTGGTAGCGCAGGCGGTAGTCGCGGCCGGGTTCACCTTCGAACTGTTCGCGCAGCCGAGCCTTGAACGCCGGGTCCACGTACAGCCGCGCCACCTCGTACTCATCCTTGTAGGTCATGAGCTTGGCAAGATTGCGCGCGACCGACAGCGTCACCTCGAAACGTTGCGGGTCCGCCAGCAAGGCTTCCCTGGCGCGCACCGCCGCGACGGCCTTCATGTAGCGCGCGGCGTACGCCTCATCCTGATAGGCGCGCACGTGTTGTGCCAGCCGCTCGATCTGGCCGTCCAGGGATTCTGGCATCGCCAGGACCTGAGCCCGCGGCGCGGGCTTGAGCGCATCCGCGCCGTGATACGCGGCCTGCCGGCCCAGTTCAAAAGCTGCCAGATTTTTTTCCACCGATACGCCGTTCAGTTCGATGGCGCGCCGCAGGCTGTCCAGCGACAGCGGCAATCCGCCTTGCTGCCAGGCATAACCCAGCAGCAAGGGATTGGCATAGATGGTGTCGCCAAGCAAGGCCTCGGCCAGCGGACCGGCATCGATGAAATCGCAATGGCCGCCGGTGCTGCGCGCCAACGCGGCTTCCGCCTGCGCGCCCGGAAAACGCCAGCTGGGCTGCGACAGAAAGGCCGCCGTGGGCGCGGCGCTGCTGTTCACCACCGCGCGGCCGTGGTCCGGACGCAGGCGCGACAGCACCTCTGGCGACGCCGAGACCAGCGCATCGCAGCCTATGACCAGATCCGCCTCTCCCAGCGCCACACGCGTGGCATGCAGGTCTTCGGGACGGCTGGCCAATTGCACGTGGCTGAGCACGGCGCCGCCTTTCTGCGCCAGACCCGCCATGTCCAGCACCGTCACGCCCTTGCCTTCCAGGTGCGCTGCCGCCCCCAGCAACGCGCCTATGGTCACGACGCCGGTGCCGCCCACGCCCGCGATCACCACGCGATAGGCGGCGCGGTGGCCGATTGCGGCCAAGACCGGTTGCGGCGGCTCCAGCAACACGGGCGTGTTCCTGTCCGCGGCCGGTTTGCGCAGGGTCGCGCCTTCCGCCGTGACGAAGCTGGGGCAAAAGCCCTCCACGCAGGAGAAATCCTTGTTGCAGGAAGATTGGTTGATGCGCCGCTTGGTACCGAGCGGCGTGTCCAGCGGCTCAACGGACAGGCAATTGGATTGCACCGAACAGTCGCCGCAGCCTTCGCAGACCGCCTCATTGATGACCGCGCGGCGCGGCGGGTCGGGATATTCCCCACGCTTGCGGCGCCGGCGCTTCTCGGTGGCGCAGGTCTGGTCATAAATCAGCACCGTGGTGCCTTCGATGTCCCGCAGCGCGCGCTGCACGTCGTCGAGCGCCTTGCGGTGATGCACCTCCACATCTTTCGGCAACGCCGCGCCGCCGGCGTACTTCTCCGGCTCGTCGGTCACCACCACGGTCTTGCGCACGCCTTCGGCCTGCATCTGCGCGGCGATCTGCGGCACCGTCAGCACGCCGTCCACCGGCTGCCCGCCCGTCATCGCCACGGCGTCGTTGTAGAGGATCTTGTAGGTGATGCTGGCACGCGCCGCCACCGCGGCACGGATCGCCAACAGTCCCGAATGGAAATAGGTGCCGTCGCCCAGGTTGGCAAAAATATGGCGTTCGGACGTGAAATCCTTCTGGCCCAACCATGCGACGCCCTCGCCGCCCATCTGGCTGAACGTGTCGGTCTTGCGATCCATCCACATCGCCATGTAATGGCAGCCTATGCCGGCCACGGCACGCGAGCCCTCCGGCACGCGGGTGGAGGTATTGTGCGGGCAGCCCGAGCAGAACCAGGGTTTGCGTTCTTCCACCAGCATGGGGCGCGCGGCCTCGCGTTCTTTGGCGGCGATGACGGCGAGCCTCGCCGCGATCCTCGCCCGCAACGCCTCCGACAGGTCCGCCTTCTCCAGACGCGCGGCGATGGCGCGCGCGATCACGGCCGGCGACAGCTCATGGCGCGCAGGCAACAGCCAGGCGCCGCGCGGTGTGGACCACTCCCCGCCGCCGTGCTCGCGCTCGTCGAACTTGCCGTAGACGCGGGGCCGCACATCGTCGCGCCAGTTGTAGAGCTCTTCCTTCAGCGCATACTCCAGGATCTGTCGCTTTTCCTCCACGACCAGGATCTCTTTCAGCCCGGTGGCGAACTCGCGTGCATCCTGCGCATCCAGTGGCCAGATGCAGCCCACCTTCAACACGCGAATGCCGGCCTCGCTACAGGCTGCCTCGTCCAGGCCCAGGTCATTCAGTGCCTGTCGCACGTCCAGATAGGCCTTGCCGGCGGTCATGATGCCAAAGTGCGCCCGCGGCGAATCCAGCACCACGCGGTTCAGCTTGTTGGCGCGCACATAGGCCAGCGCCGCATACCACTTGTGGTCCAGCAGCCGTGCCTCCTGGGCCAGGGGCGTATCAGGCCAGCGGATATTCAAACCGCCCTCCGGCAGGGCATCCTGGGGCAGCACCACCTGCACCCGATCGGGGTCCACCTCCACCGATGCGCTGGACTCGACCACGTCTGTCACGCATTTCATTGCCACCCAAAGCCCGGTATAGCGGCTCATGGCCCAGCCGTGCAGGCCATAGTCCAGGTACTCCTGCACGTTGGAGGGGTACAGCACGGGGATGCCGCTGGCAATCAGCACATGCTCCGACTGGTGCGCCACCGACGAAGATTTGGCGGCGTGGTCGTCGCCCGCAAGCATCAGCACTCCGCCATGCGCGGAACTGCCGGCGGAATTGGCGTGCTTGAGCACGTCCACCGACCTGTCCACGCCCGGGCCCTTGCCGTACCACATACCGAACACGCCATCGCGCGCCGCGCCCGGAAACAGGTTGAGCTGCTGCGAGCCCCAGACTGCGGTGGCGGCCAGGTCCTCGTTCACGCCCGGCTGGAACACGACGTCGTTCGCCTGCAGGTGGCGCTTGGCCTTCCATAGCGCCTGGTCCAGCCCGCCCAGCGGAGAACCGCGATAGCCCGAGATATAGCCGCCCGTATTCAAGCCGGCCTGCATGTCGCGCTGCTTTTGCAGGAGCGGCAGCCGCACCAGGGCCTGGGTGCCGCTCAGATAGATGCGCCCGTGGGTACGGGTGTACTTGTCGTCCAGCGACAGGCCATGGGTATCGGCTGCGCCTGCGGGGTGTGGGGCGTTCACGCTTGTCTCCTGCGGTCCGGGTTTTGGTGTTTTGCCGCAGTGTAGGAAGCCCGCCCGTTATCGTATATTCATATATTCAGGTATCAGGTATGTGCTAATCAGATGGCTAACGACGTCACCTTGCGCCAGTTGCGGTACTTCGCAGCAGCCGCCCGTACCGGGCGGTTTTCCATGGCCGCCGCGGACGAGCACGTCTCGCAATCCGCCGTCACCAACGCGGTCCTCGCGCTGGAAGCGCAGTTGGGCGTGCGCCTTTTCGACCGCCACCCGCACGGCGTCACCCTGACTCCCGAAGGACACAACTTCCACCAGCGCGCGCGCGAAGTGCTCGACTCCCTGGACGACGCCCTGCGCGAGCCCGGCTTCCAGCGCTACGCGCTGCGCGGCGCCGTGCGCATCGCGGCGTCCTACACCGTCCTGGGCTACTTCCTGCCCGACCTGCTGGCGCGCTTCAGGCGGCGCTATCCCGACGTGGAGCTGGACCTCGTCGACCTGGACCGGCCCGACATCGAAGCCGCCGTGGCCCGCGGCGAGGTGGAACTTGGTGTAGCGCTGCTCTCCAACGTAGAACGGCGCGAACGTTTCGGACACCAGGTGCTGGTGCGGTCGCGGCGGCAACTATGGACCGCGTCCGGCCACCCGCTGGCGCAAGCGTCGGCCCCGTCGCTGGCCGACATCGCCGGCCATCCCTACATCCTGCTTGAAATGGACGAAGGAGAACGTTCCGCGCTCGCCTATTGGCACGCCCATGGCTTGCAGCCCGACATCGCCTTCCGCACGCGTTCGATGGAGGCCTTGCGTGGCTTGGTCGCGCATGGCTTCGGCGTCACGATGCTGTCGGACATGGTTTACCGCCCCTGGTCGCTGGAAGGCCGCAAGATCGAAGCCGTGCCCATTACCGACGCCGTTCCGCCCATGGAAGCCGGCCTGCTATGGCATCCGCAGGCACGCCTGGCCAAGCCCGCCGAGGCCTTCCGCCAATTCATGATCTACGCCTGCGGAGTTTGACGCCGCCGCTATACCAGGATCGCGCCCTTGCGACGCGTGAACTGGGACAACGACCGCAGGGCCAATTCATGCATTGCGGCCACTGAGGGCAGCAGCGTTTCTTCCTTGCGGGTTAACACGCCGACGATGCGTTCCACGGTGGGTTCTGCCAGCGGAACAAAGGCCAGCCCGCTGGCTGCCGTGGGCCGCGCCAGCACCGGCAGCACAGTCACGCCTAGCCCGCTGACCACGCTGGCCAAGAGCGACGCGCGGTTGGACACCACCATGAAAGGGTCCTCGATGGCGGCGCCCAACCGCCGGTTCTTCAACGTGTCGAAGGTGGCGTTGCCTATCAGGCGTTCTCCTTCCAGCGCCGACCAGGGCACGGGCCCTCGTCGCCGCGCCAACGGATGACTCTTGCGGCATACCAGTCCAAAAGCGTCGCGCGCCACCGGCGCGAAGGCCACCTCCGCCGTGCGCGGCACTTGTCCCGCCACGCCCACCTGTACCTCGCCGCTCAGCACCAGTCGATGCACATCCTGCGACGATTCATCAATGGCCCGGATGCGGATCGCCGGGTGGCTGCGCGCATAGCGCTCCAGCAGGCGTGGCAGCCATTCGTCGGCCAGCGAGGGCATCACCGCCAGCGACACCGGCCCCTGGCTGCCCAGGCCAAACTGGCGCGCCGCATCCAGCACGCGGTCATGGGTGGCAAGCAGTTCCCGGAAAAGCGGCGCCACGGCGATACCCAGGGGCGTGAGCTGCGCGCGCTTGCCGGGCTCGAACAGCGGCGCGCCCAACTGCTGCTCCAGGTCCTGCATGGCCGCCGATACGGCCGCCTGGGAGCGGAACGTACCTTCGGCCGCGAGGCGGAAGCTGCCGTTGTCGGCCGCCAGCAGGAACTGGCGCAGGTGCTGGATCTTCAAAGGTGGCGGCATCGGGAAGGGCGGCTATTAATTCGGATTTTCCGAAATTAACTTGAGTTAATTTGGATTGTCAAAACTGCTTGCCGCCCCCAACAATGGCCGCGTCTTTCATCCAACCGGTACTGGAGCAGCGGTATGTCTTTGCAAGTGCGCAAGGTAGTCAGCTATGTGGAAAAAACCCTGATCGAAGGCGGCCGCGCGGCCGAGCGGCCGCTGGTGATGATCATCGCGGCGGCCGTGATCCGCAATCCTTGGGCTGGCCTGCCCTTCCAGGAAGACCTGCGGCCGAAGATCCTGGAAGCCGCGCCGCCTTTGGGTGAGCTGCTGGTTGCGGAAATCCTGCGCCAGGCCGGCTCCGCCGATCAGGTCGAGGCCTACGGCAAGGCCGCGGTCGTCGGCACGGCCGGCGAGATCGAGCATGCGTCGGCGTTGATCCACACGCTGCGGTTCGGCAACGCCTATCGTGGGGCGGTGGGCGGCACCAGCTACCTGAGCTTCACCAACATGCGGGGCGGTCCCGGCTGCGTGATCACCGTGCCGTTAATGCACAAACTCGACGAAGGCCTGCGCTCGCACTATTTGACGGTGCAAACCACCATCAACGACGCGCCGGCGCCGGACGAGATCGTGGTCGCCCTGGGCGCGGCCACGTCCGGACGACCACAACACCGGATCGGCAACCGCTATTCCGACCTGCAGGAACTCGAGCGCGAGGCGCAGTCCAAATGAGCGCGCATTTTCGGCGTTCGGGTCGCGGCGAGCCATTGGTGCTGCTGCATGGCGTAGGCCTGGACCACACGCTATGGGACGATCTGGCGCCCCTGCTGGAGCCGGACTTCGAGGTGCTGCGCTATGACATGCTGGGCCACGGCCACGCTCGCGCCATCGACGAGAGCGTGACGGTGCAGGACTTCATTGCCCAGCTGGACACGGAACTGGATCGCGCCGGCTGGAAAAGCGCCAACGTGCTGGGCTATTCCATGGGCGGCCTGATCGCCGGCGCCTATGCCGCCGCCCGACCGCAGCGCGTCACCCGGCTGGCCCTGTTGAGCACCGTTTTCCAACGCAACCCCGACGAAGCCCGTGCCGTCCTGGCACGCCTGGACGCGGCTGCGACGCAGGACCGCCAAGCCGCCGCCGAGGTCTCGCTGCAACGCTGGTTCACGCCAGCCTTCCAGGCCCGGTGTCCCGAGCGCGTAACTCGCATCGGCCAGCGCCTGCTGCATAACAACCGCGCCAGCTTCCTGGCCGCCTATCGCATCTTCGCGCTGGGCGACACGATATTGGCGCAAGCGGCGTCCGGTATCGCCTGCCCTGCCCTGGTGATGACGGGTGAGCTGGATGTCGGATCAACCCCGCGCATGACGCGGGAGTTGGCCAGCGCGCTACCGCAAGCCCAGGCCCAGGTGGTGCCAGGTCAACGGCACATGCTGCCAGTGGAAGAGCCCGCCATCGTGGCGGCGGCGCTGCAGGGATTCCTGCTGCAGGCGTCCGGGGCGCCCATCGTGCCCTAGCCCGCGTAGAGTGGATACGGAGACAAACAATATGAATCGCAGAACCCTCCTGAAGAACATGGCGGCCCTGGCCATCACGCCGCTGGGCGCCGCCCTCGGTGGCACGGCCAATGCGCGCGAAGCCCCCTTGCGCGTCATCGTCCCTTTTCCGCCGGGCGGCGGCACCGACGTGCTGGGCCGCGTCATCGCGGCAAGCCTGGAAGGCGCGCTGGACCGCTCCGTGGTGGTTGAGAACAAGCCCGGCGCCAGCGGCATGCTGGGCGCCGACTACACCGCCAACGGCGCCAAGGATGGCAGCGTGCTGCTGTTTGCCGGGCTGGTGCCCTCGGTGCGCTACTACGCCCGGCCGCCCGAGGACGTGCTCAAGCAACTGGCGCCCGTCTGCCCCATCGCGCGGTCGCCCTACATGGTCGCGGTGAACGCCGGCCTGCCGGCCAAGACGCTGGGCGAACTCATCGCCCAGGCCAAACGCGAGCCCAAGGCGCTGACCTTCGGCTCCCCGGGCAATGCCACCCCGCAGCACCTCGCTACCGAGCTGCTACAGGCCGCCTGCGGCATCGACATGCTGCACGTGCCGTACCGCGGCACGGGTCCGATGATGACCGACCTGTTGGGCGGACAGATCCAGGTGGTGGTGGCCACCGTGGCGGCGGTGGAGCCCTATCTGCAAAGCGGACGCCTGCGCGTCCTGGCGGTGACCAGCCCGGAGCGCCTGCCCAAGTATCCGGACATTCCGACGGTGGCGGAGAGCGGCCCCGCCGGATTCTCCGCGCAGATCCAGTTCGGCACGTATTGCGCGGCCGGCACTCCGGAAGCCGCCATCGCCGCGCTGAACCAGGGCATCAACCGCGCGCTGCAGACCGACGCCGTGCGCGCCAAGCTGAGCGAACAGGGCTTCCAGCCCACCGGCGGCACGCCTGCCCAGTTGCAGCAGGCGCTGCTGGCGGAAATACGCGACGTCGCCGGGCTGGTACAAGCCGGCAAGGTAAAGGTCGACCTGTAACTTCCCACCGCCCCATGCTGGATAACCAGCATTTACAGGCGTGTCGTCCTCTGTGCATGCTGGCCGTTGATCCGGCGCAGATCGGGCACCATGGAGACGACATGCCTAGCCAGGAATCCCTGCACTCGGCCCATATCCGCGAGATCGAGCAAGTCGGCCTCGGCCGGCCCACCCAGCGCGACGCCCACGTGGTGAGCAGCTGGCTGCGCTGCCTGGACCAATACCGGCTGGATCCGGCCCAGGCCTGCGAGGCCTATATCGTGCCCGACGGCCGGCTGCGCGAGCACCGCCAGCAATCCGAAGCCCTGATCTCGATCGCGCGATCGGGCCTGGACCACCTGTTCCGCCAGGTCGCCGGCCAGAACTATGTGTTACTGCTGGCGGACCGCCAGGGCGTGACGGTGGAGTTCCTGGGCGACGCGCAGCAGACCGCCAGCCTGCGCAAGGCCGGGCTCTATCTGGGGTCGGAATGGTCGGAGCGGCGCGCCGGCACCTGCGCCGTCGGCGCCTGCCTGGAAAGCGGCGAAGCCCTCACCATCCACCAGACCGATCACTTCGACAACACCCACACGCCGCTGTCCTGCACCGCCGCGCCGATCTACAGCGCCGATGGCGAGCTGGCGGCCGTGCTGGACATCTCGCTGCTCAGCTCGCCCATTCTGAAGGCCAGCCAGAACCTGGCGCTGCACCTGGTCACCAGCACCACGCGGCGCATCGAAATGGCCAACCTGATGGCGCGCACCAGCAATGAGTGGGTGCTGCGCTTCGCGCGTTCGCCCGAATTCCTGGACGTGGATCCGGAGGCTGCGATATCGCTGGATGGTTCCGGTCGCATCCTCGGCATGACGCATACGGGCGCCAAGCTGCTGGCCCGTGCCGCCGGACTGGACTGGCGCAATCCCGCCAGCCTGATGGGCCAGCCCGTCACCCGTTTCTTCGATGTGCAGCTCGACGACCTGCCGCGCTACACCCGCGCCCACGCGCCGCAGCAGCGCCTGATCGTGGCGCGCGATGGCAATGCGTTGTTTGCGCATGCCATCGAACCCAACCGGCACACCCGCGGCGCGAGCGTATCGGTGCGCGGCACGCCGTCCGCGCTGCGCGGCCTGGACGGCGGCGACGCCCGCATGGCGGCCATGCTGACACGCGCCGCCAAGCTTGCCCGGCAGAGGCTGCCCATCCTGCTGCAAGGCGAAACCGGCGTCGGCAAGGAGTACCTGGCCCGCGCCATCCACGACGGCAGCCAGCGCGCGGGCCGTTTCGTCGCGGTGAACTGCGCGGCGATCCCCGAATCTCTGATCGAAAGCGAACTCTTCGGCTATCTGCCCGGCGCCTACACGGGCGCGGCGACCAAGGGCCGCAAGGGCTTGATCGAAGAATCCGACGGCGGCACCCTGTTCCTCGATGAAATCGGCGACATGCCCTTGGCGCTGCAAAGCCGCCTGCTGCGCGTGCTGGCCGAATCGGAGGTGACTCCCATCGGCGCCAACGCGCCGCGCCCGCTGCGCCTGAGTCTGGTGTCTGCCTCGCACCGCGACCTTGCCACGCTGGTGCGTGAGGGGCGGTTTCGCGAAGACCTCTATTACCGCATCAACGCCGCCACGCTCACCGTGCCACCGCTGCGCGAACGCGACGACCTCGAATGGCTTATCGCGCGCCTGCTGGCGCGCCACCAGGACGAGTCCGGCGCCCCGGTGCTGGCGCCCGCCGCGCTGATGGCATTGAAGGCGCATGCCTGGCCCGGCAACATCCGCGAACTCGCCAACGCCATCGCAGTGGCCGCGGCATTGTGCGAGAACGGCGTTATCGAACCTGGCGACCTGCCCGACGCGCTGGCGCCGGCCGCGGCGGCCGCCAGCCCTGAAGAGGCGGCCTTGCGCGCCATGCTGGCCAGTTGCGGCGGCAACGTGTCCGAAGCCGCCCGGCGCCTGGGCGTAGACCGCTCCACCGTCCATCGCCAGATGCGGCGCCACGGGCTCGCCTCGCGCTCCTGAGGCATAACGCCCCGGTGCCACACCCGGGCGCCACAGGTGTGGCGCGGCGCCACGGGATCCGGCCCCGGCCCCCAGGACAACGGGGTTGGCATGCCAATTGCTTGATCGTTATCGACGCTCACCGGCCGGCACAGGCTGGGGCGCCGGCGGACCGCAACCCGGCCCGCCATGACAACGACGCCCGCCAAGGGCAAGGAGACAAGTCATGCAGACCGATCAAGCCGGCGCCACCCTGGGCGCCGTGCTCGCGCGCCTGAATACGGCGCTGGGCAACAAAGACATCGATGGCGTCGCCGCACTGTTCCAGGATGACTGCTATTGGCGCGACCTGGTGCTGTTCACCTGGAACCTCCGCACACTGGAGGGACAGGATCAAATTCGCGACATGCTGCGGCAGCAACTGTCGCATGTGGAGCCGGTGCGCTTCAGCCTGGACCAGAAAGAAGCCGTCTCCGACGACGCCGGCCTCCTGCAAGGCTGGATCGAAATCGAGACCAACCGCGCGCGTGGCTACGGCCACATCCGCGTCCGGGATGGCAAGATCTGGACTCTGCTGACCACCATGTCGGAACTCAAGGGGCACGAAGAACCCAGCGGCCTGCGCCGTCCCAAGGGCGCCGAGCACGGCAGCAGCCGCACCCGCAAAACCTGGCTGGAAAAACGCGAACAGGAAGCGGCCGAGCTGGGCTACGAGACACAGCCCTATGTGCTCATCATCGGCGGCGGCCAAGGGGGAATCGCGCTGGGCGCGCGCCTGCGCCAGCTGGACGTGCCCACCATCATCATCGAAAAGAACGAGCGCGCCGGCGACAGCTGGAGAAAGCGCTACAAGTCGCTGTGCCTGCACGATCCGGTCTGGTACGACCACCTGCCCTACATCCCCTTCCCCGAGAACTGGCCGATCTTTGCTCCCAAGGACAAGATCGGCGACTGGCTGGAGATGTACACCAAGATCATGGAGCTCACTTACTGGACCTCCACCGTCTGCCAGTCGGCGCGCTATGACGAGCAAAAGCAGGAATGGGAAGTCAACGTGCTGCGCGAAGGCAAGCCAGTCGTGCTGCGGCCAAAGCAACTGGTGCTGGCCACCGGCATGTCCGGCAAACCCAACATTCCCACCTTCCCCGGCCAGGACGAATTCCAGGGCGAGCAGCAGCACTCTTCACGCCACCCCGGCCCCGACGCCTACCGCGGCAAGAACGTGGTGGTCATCGGCGCCAACAACTCCGCGCACGATATCTGCGCGGCGCTATGGGAAGCCGGCGCCAACGTCACCATGGTGCAGCGTTCGTCCACCCACATCGTGCGTTCCGACACGCTGATGGACATCGGCCTGGGCGGCCTGTATTCGGAGCAGGCGCTGGCCAACGGCATGACCACACGCAAGGCCGACCTGACATTCGCGTCCCTGCCCTACAAGATCATGGCGCAATTCCAGATCCCGCTCTACGACCAGATGCGCGAGCGCGATGCCGAGTTCTACGCCAAGCTCGAGAAGGCCGGTTTCATGCTGGACTGGGGCGACGACGGCTCCGGCCTGTTCATGAAATACCTGCGACGCGGATCCGGCTATTACATCGACGTCGGCGCCTGCGACCTGATCATCGACGGCAGCATCAAGCTGCAGTCGCGCACCGACGTCAGCCACCTGACGCGCGACGCCGTGGTCCTGAAGTCAGGCGTCAAACTCCCTGCGGACCTGGTGGTCTACGCAACCGGCTACGGCTCGATGAACGGCTGGGCCGCGGACCTGATCAGCCGCGAAGTCGCGGACAAGGTCGGCAAGTGCTGGGGCCTGGGCTCCGACACCACCAAGGACCCCGGCCCCTGGGAAGGCGAGCAACGCAATATGTGGAAGCCCACGCAACAGGAAGCCCTCTGGTTCCACGGCGGCAACCTGCACCAGTCACGGCATTATTCGCAATATCTGTCGCTGCAATTAAAGGCCAGGCAAGTGGGGATGCCGGTGCAGGTCTATGGGTTGCAGGAGGTGCATCACAAGCAGTAGGTGCCCGGCGTCTCATGCTATTGGCGGGCCGCGGGGATGGGAGGGCTGCGGCCTAAGGGGAAGGTGCCGGAAGGGGATTGCTTTTTTTGGAGGTGTAGGCCGGTCGACACCCTCTTCCAACCCCGGCCTACAGCAGACAAGCGCGGTTAATCCGCGAGCGCTGCCTACTTCTCTGCGACTTGATCCGGGAAATGAAAAATCTCGGTGTAAAGCGGCTCGCTCCAGAAGTTCAGTCTAGCGCCTAGCTCGTCGCGAGCCCCCTTGTGGTCTTCAAGCAAACTCGCGTACGTGAGAAAAGTCTTTTCGGACTCACCGTACATGCGGTCGAAAGAACGAGACATAAGTATCTTTCCATCTTCGTCCTTGAGCGCGCATCTTCCAACCGTCCGGAACATTATTCGCGAGAGTGTCAGGATATTTTTTTTGGAAAATATAGCCTGACGCCTTTTTTTCCAGAAAGATCGTTGGCTCAGCTACGAGACCGACGGTCCATCGATAATTAGTCCTAGATGCTGTTGCCAACAGCCGTACGATATCGACACCCTCAACGCGCGCTGATCCATTCAGATCAACGCACTCAGCATGGCAGTGATACATGGCGGCGTTTCTGCAAATCATCTGGAGCGGAGCATAAGCAGGCGGGGAAACTGTTGGGACAACGCTGTAGCCGAGTCCTTCTTCGGTAGCCTGAAGAAGGAGCACATCAAGAAGCACATTTACTCGGACCGAGATGCTGCCGCTTTAAGCTTGGCCGGGCACATTGGTGATTTCCACAATTCAGTGCGACGACGCAGCTATCTCGGTGGTGGTAGTCCGAATGAATTTGAAGCTGCGCATAGCAAGCGGAAATTAGGTGTCCACTGAACCCTGGCAACTCCAGTCCGAGACCTTTCTTTTTTTACACCTTTCCTTTTTGGCGAAAGGCGGCTTTTTTCACTCGCATCAACAACCTACATTTAATCTGAAGAGCAATGTCATCCACTACCTCTTTGGGTCCGGAAACAGTGACCCGATAAAGATCTCTGCCTCAATCGATATTATTGCACCACCAAGCGCGACGATCTGACGCTCGACTTCTTGAGTCCCGCCCACCCTCCAAGATTTATCAATTTCAATGGCACCACCGTTACGAGAACAGCGCGAATTGCCTCTCTGAGAGCATCGTCGTACTCATCCCCTAGAACGATGACCGCTACTTCATTTCCCATCTTTCGAGTCCTAAATCTTTTCCGCCAGGACGACTTGCAGAATCAACACCCCCCCTGAAATTTAATTATTTCTTAGAAAATTTCATTTGACACAATTTTCCTTATGCCGGCACGGAACCCTTAGTCTTTACCCGTCACATAATAGACTACGTATAAAAAACAATCCATCTGAATTTCTTATTGCATAGACTTCTTCATATTGGAAAGACAACACAAAGCGAAACCTCTTAACCTCAGCGAAATTCTCAACAAACCGCTGAATATCGCACCAACTCGCGACTAGATTGGCACCTCGACAATGAAATGCTCCTCGCAAACCAACCTTCCAATCGACATCGCTCATCTCTTCAGCGACCACGCTCTCCGGCTCGCTGAGATAACGAATGGAAAATTGACAACCCGATTCGGTGAAAAGTGAATCGAGCCTTCCACCGCCCAACTCATAGTTACCACCCATTTTTAGGAAGATGTCGGCAATATCTTCGAGCGCCGCACCATTTTCGACCTCCAATGTCATCACTATACTCATTTAGAAACCTCGATAATTTTTAACTTCCCACCCTTAAGGACATATACACTTCTCAAACCTTCAACTGGCGTTGCTTTCAGCGCGCCCTCTATCTGGCTAAACGTCAAAGGCGAGTCCGCCAAATTGACAACAATGTTTCTCGCCTGCCTATCCACTTTCTCAGCCATTGTTTTCAAAACCGATATCAGGCTATTAGTTTTTGGAGAATAAACGTCCGCAAATTCACCATTTATTTTCAAGTCTGGATTAGCGGAATTTTTATTTATATTTGGCAACTGCTCAACTTGATATCCGGCCTTTGCCAGATCTATCGCAGCCTCATTCTGCCGTTCAATAGAACGTACCATGTCCGGACTCGCATTCTTAGGTGGAAGCTCAGGATCGCCCTTTAGAGAACCAATCTTCGGCAAGCTTCCGTTTTCTAATGTAGTGCTGGATGATTTAGGCTTACCGCTAACCCCGCCGTCACTATCTAGAGGTGACAATCCTTTCACCGCCGCAAAAACTACCGGCGATGCCATCATTGTCTCAACTACAAAACGGTCCACTCCGTTTGCGTAGTCGGGCGTGCCAATCTGGAAGCGCACCAGCGCATCCTTCAACGCCAACCGATCATAGGTATTGTCACGATTGGCCGTATCCAGCAAATCCATCCCAGCGATCAGCGGATCACTCAATCGACCGATAGCAGTGGCACGCCCCGCAACATATATCTCCCTCTCAAGCAACTTGTCCTGAACACACGGGTCGTTGTCCCCGCAAGCTGGTAGATCCTGCTCGTCAATAACCTTGATCCACCCGTCGAAATGACCAACTGCGCTTTGACATCCGCGATCGCCCACACATTCCGCCAACTCCTTAACCTTGGATTCGAACTTGGCGGTGTGGACGCTCGCATGGTCCTTCAGCGTGTTGTTCTCAACTTCAATACGAGCGGCCGTCGCACTTGCCAACATTTGCTCTGAAGAGAGCCCACTGGAAATAGCAGCCACGATGGAAACAATTAGATTCGAACGCTGCTCCTTTTCTTCAGCCCGAAGCCCGGCAGCACTGGGACCAAATGCCTTCTCCAAAAGGCTGTTCAGAACAATGCTTGCCGACGCGCCAACAGCCCCGGCGCCGCAGTTTGCACCCTGAACCACAGCTCCACCGCATGCCAATACAGCATGAAGCGCTACATGTCCTGGCGACCCCTCTCCACCGAGGGAGGCGGCAAGATCTTTGATCTGAGCTGCGCCCATGCTGTGCAGATAGTTCACTGCTGCTGATTGGGCGAATTGCCCTGCCCCTCCAGTCACGTTACCGCCTGCCGCCGCGCTCACGGCGGTAATGAGCAAACGATATCCGCCGTTGGGCCCCCACTTCGCGGCTTCCGCATATTGAGCGGCGAGTTGCTCCTTGCGAGCCCCTTCAGGCTCGGCATCCATCGCTTTCTTCAGCGCGTCCGCTTCCTTCGCCCGATTTTCTAAGAACTGCCCCGCCTGCCGTTGCGCCTCCGACGCAATCTCAAACCCCGCCTCGATCTTCTCCTTATCAAAAATCGGCTTCAGCGCATTCAAGGTGTCCGAGGCGTCCCGGTTCAACGCCGCGATCGTTTCCGCCGCCGTCATCCCCGTCCGATCCTGCTGCGCCGCCTCATCGCGGATTACGACCGTGCCGCCGCTGATGGCGCTTTGCGTGGTCGAGCTGCTGCTGCCCTTGGCGCCCACGACGATGGGTGTGCCCATGCCAAAGCCGCCGCTGCCAGTGGCGACGGACGAGCCATGCTCCTTGCTGGCGCCGCCCGCCACCTGGCCGCCTTTGGTCGTGCCCAGGCCTGAGTCTGCGCCCTTGCCGCCTCCGAAGCCGAAGCCCCCACCGATGGACACCTGGCCGCCGCTGTATTTGGCGCGGTTCTTGATGTCCTCGGTGATCAACGTGCCGGTGTCGAGCGTGTTCAGCCCTTGCGCCACGGCTTGGTCGCTGCTGGCGATGACGCTGCCGGCGAGCTTGGTCTCTTTCTTGACGTCGATCTGGAAGCCGCCGTCGCCGGCCCGCAAGCCCGTCTGTTCCATGACGGACTTGAAGTCGCTTTGCAATTTGCCGGCGCTGGCGTTGGCCGAGAAGCTGCTGGCGCCCTGGCAGTACGGCGGGATGCATAGACTCAGCCCGAAGCCTGCGCTCTGGTTCTTGGAGTCGTACTTGCTGCTGTCCTGCAAACTCTCCAGCAGCAGGTTGCCGCCGACGGATGCGATGATGCGATCAGCCTCTCCCGTCGCGCCTTTGAGGGTGGTGTCCCCGCCGGCTTGAATGGCCAGCACGTTGCCCGCGGTGATGAGGCTGTTGGTCCAGCTTTCGTCCTTGCCGTTGGCCTTGCCCCGGCCCAGCGACGCGCCCAGCTCCAGCGTGAAGCCATTCTGCTTGCCGCCCGTGGAGTAGCCGATGCCGATGCTGGCGCTGCTGCTCTTGCTGTCGGTCTGCTGCTCGAAGGCGTTGCGCGCGGCCTGCAGGATGACATCGCCTTCGGCCTTGAGCGCCACCTTGTCGCCTGCCGACAAGGTGGAACCGGTGACGGTGATGTCGGAGTCCTTGCCCGCGCCTTGGGCAACAATGGTCAGGTCCCTGCCCGCGGTGATCGTCGAACCATGGGCGCTGGACGAACTGCGATCCGTGGTGCTGGAACTCTTGCTGGTACCCAGGCTGAGCTTGATGCTCACGCCGCCCACTTGATCGATCTTGTTGCTCGACCCGGCCTTGGCGAGTTCGGCGGCCTCGGCCGCCTTGGCGGAGGCGCGCACGGCGTCGTAGGCGTTGACGGCAGCGACGCCGGCGGTTGCCCCGGCCAGGCCCTTCATGACGGTGTTATCCGTCTTGCCCGCGGCTTCTGCCATGCGTATCCCGGTCTGCACGGCACTCACGATGGGGTTGCTGGCGGTAAGCGTCAGCCCCGTCTGCTTGATCTCATGGAATTCCTTCTCCCGCGTGGTATCGAGCGCCGCGCCGATGTTCACCTCCTGGCCGATCAGCGTGATGTCGCCCTGGCGCGCGAGGACATTGCTGCCGGTAATGTCCAGCGCTTCACCGGCCTTGATGAGCGCATCGCCTTCGACGCTGCCGACGGTGCTGGCGGTGTTGAAGACTTTCTCGCCATCGATCCAGTCGGTCTGCTTGCGGGTGCCATAACTGAAGCCGCCCATTGCGCCGAAGCCGGACTTCTTGACCATCTTGTAGTCGTAGCGGTCCTCGGTGTTCTGGCCGGGCAGGAGGTTCACGTCGCGCTCGGCGGACAGGACCAGGTCCTTCTGCGCGCCGACATTCGACCCGGCCACGTTCAGGTCGCGCCCGGCCATCAGCACGGCCGTATCGCCCGTGAAGGTCGAGGCCTTGGCCTGTTCCCAGTCGCTGGAGGTGATGGTGTGCGTGGTCTTGGACGAGAGGAAGCGCTTGGTCTTGTAGCGGACCTCGTCGTAGGCCGAGCCGGTTTCTACCCCGGCGACCAGGTTGATGTCGCGCCCCGCGCCCACCGCCAGCTGCTTGCCAGCAGTGACTTCGGCCGCGCGCGCGTTGACGTCCTGGCCCGCGACCAACGTGAGGTTGCCGCCTGCAGCGAGGGTCGAGCCGACTTCGGAACTGGTGCTCAGGTCGTGGCGGTTGTTCTTGTTCAGAACCAGCGTTTCGCCATGGTTCTCCGTAAGCGTTTCCAGCGCGATATCCCGCCCAGCCTGCAGCCGCGCATCATCCTTGACCGAGACTTGCGCCGCGGTCAGCGTGATATCGCGGCCGGCCTGCATGTTGAGGTTGCCGGCATCGACGCGGGCCTCGCCGCTGACGTGCGTGCCCCAGGTGCTGCCGAAGTTCTCGGACGCCGCGGTGGACGTCAGCGCGATGTCGCGCCCCGCCTTCAGGGCGATGTTGTCGCCCTTGATCAGCGATACCAGGTTGGTCAGGTCCTCGCGCGCGGCCAGGTCGACGGTAGCGCCCTGGATCAGGCCGCCGCCCTGGTTGAGGATGTTGCCAGCGGTCATGACGGTGGCTGCGCGCGCGCCGATGGTGCCGCTGTCGGTGACATCGCCCTCGGCCGCCAGCTTGACGTTGCGTCCGGCCATGAGGGTGCCGTCGCCCTTGAGGTCGCCTTCGCGCACCAGCAGGTAGACCTGCGGGACCAGCACGGTCTCGGTGGTGCCGTCGGGCAGCGTGACGGTCTGTTCGACCAGCCAGACCAAATCGGTGGTGAGCTGGCGCTGTTGCGCCTCGGTCAGCGCGACGCCGAGCTGGATGCCGTTGCCGCGGGCGAACTGGGCGCCAGCGGCAAGCAGGGCCTTGTACTGGCTGTCGTTGTCGCTGTACGTGTCGAGGAAGCGCTGGCCGGTGGCGGCCAGGATCTGGTCGGACACGAGCTTCTGCTCGTAGAAGCCGTCGCCCAGGCGCTTGGGCTGGCCCGAAGGCGTCAGGAACATGGCGCCTGCGGGCACCTGGGTATCCCAATCACCCCACTGCACACCCAGTTGCGCGCCCGGCTTGACCAGCAGGTTGAGCAGGTAGTCGCTGGAGACGACCGGACGCTGCCCCACGAAATGCGGATCGGTCGCGACGAGGTAAGGGGCGTCCGCCCGGCCGTTGACCGCGAATAATTGGTTATCCGGGACGGCGGCCGGGTTGGAGACACTGCGCACCACGGTGGCGCCGGGCAGGCTGACGCTGGCGACCTGCACGGGCCCGGGCGCGATGCCGCCATGGCTGGCGCCGGGGCGGGAGCCGTTGAGCGGGACGGTGAGATTGCCGCCGGAAGTGCCGACCGGTAGCTCGATAGGCTGGCCCGCCAGGGTATTGCGATAGGCGCTGGTGTATTCCTGGCGGTCGCGCGAACGCGCCTGGGTGACCGTGGCGGTCCCGACCCGGGAGATGATGCGTTCGCCGCCCGCGCCGATATTGTGGATGGCCGGGCCGGCCACCGTGAGCGCGCCGCCCGCGGCGATCTGGCTCTTGTCGTTGGCGACGGCACCGGTGAGCATCATGGCCCCGCCCGACAGTATCTTGCCGGGGTCGGAGGACAGGGTGCGGGTCTCGCTGACGGTCTCCTGGACCTGGTAATAGGTAAACGTGCCGACCAGGCGGTTGTTGAAGTCGGCGTTGAACTCCCGGATGCGCGCGTCCAACGCCATATGCGGCGCTTTGTACGCGGCATAGGCTTCTTCGTAGACTTTGCGGCGCGCGGCTTCGGCGTCGCAGGTGGCGTGGTTGTAGCAAGCCCGCTCAGGCGCCGTCCAGACGGGCATGGGGCCAGACGGCGGCGTCACCCCGAAAACGGACCAGATGCGTTCGTGGGCGCCGTACCGGAATTTTTCCGGTACGTCCGAGCAGATCGCGCCCGCATCGCCGCCGGTGCCGTCACATACCGTGGTGACAGGCGTATAGGTTGGCGTGATCGGCGACGTCTTACCGCCCTTGCCCTTCAAGCTGGGCGCGTAGTCGAAGGGCGGCCCATAGCGCGACTCGGGGTACTTCGCGGACGGCAACAGGAACATGCGCTCCGGGTCGTCATTCAGCCAGGCCGGATCCTTGCTGCACATGGGCGTCACTTCGTCGCACAACCAGTGGCTTGCGGCGTCGTACATGTCGGTGGTGCCGGCCGGGGTGAAGTACACCTTGGGCGTGCTGGACACCTGTACCGTTACGCTGGCGTACCGGTCGTTCTGGTTGCGGAGGGACGCGGCAGAAATGTCGGCATTGCCGGCCGCCTCGATGGTGGCGGAGGCGTTCACAAGCGAGGCGGTCTGGCCGATGGCGTGGCCGCTGCCATCCAGCGCGCCGCCGATCCGCAGGTCGGCATCCGCGTGGATCAGCGCATGGTCGCGGTTGACCAACGACGCCACCCCCAGGTCCAGGTCGGCACGCGAGGCGATGACCGCCCCGCCGCTGCCTCCCCCATCCGCGCCGTTGACCAGCGCGCCCGCCTGGATCGACACGGCATCGCCGTAGATGCGGCCGGTATTGTCGACGTGGCCTGCGGTGATGCGGGTCGAGCCGCCGTCGATGAGGCCGGCGTTGGTCAGGCCCTGCGCCACCGCGATGGTGTTCACGCCCGCAGCCAGCAAGGCTCCCGAGGCCTGGTTGTTCAGCGAATCCGCCGTAATGCTCAAGTCGCGGCCGGCAGTGACGCGGGCGCGGTTATCCAGGGCCCCGCCGATCACGAGGCTCAGGTCGCGGCCACTGGAGATATCCCCGTCCTGGTCCAGGGATCCCGCGTGTTGCAACCCCAGGTCGCCCGCGGATTGCAGCGATCCGAGTCCTTGCAGCGCTTGCACGATGACAGTCAGGGTCCGGTTCGCGTGCAGCTGGCCGCGGGAGTTCCTGAGCGTGTCGGCGACGATGCGCGAATCGCCCAGGGAGGCGATCTGGCCGCCGGTGTTGTCCAAGTGGGAGGAGGTCAGGTTCAGGGCTTCAACGGCCTGGATATCCCCCGACCGGTTGTCGATGCGGTCCGCCATGAGGGAGACCACCTTGCCGAGCACGCCTGTCGGCGGCCTGGCGGCGTCCGGGATGCTGCGGCTGCCAAGACCGGCGGCGCCTGGGCCGCGGTTGTCGAGGCTGGCCGCGTTCAGGGCCAGCGTGTTGTCGGCCTGGATCAGGCCGCCGCGGTTGTCCAGCGCGCCGGTGGCGGTGATGGCAAGGTCATGGGCGGCGAGCGTGCCCTCGCGGTTGACGAGACGCGCCGCCTCGATGCGCGCATTGCCGGCGGCGGCGATCACTCCGCCGGAGGTGTCCAGCTCGTCATCGACCTTGATCGCGGCGCCGGCCGTTGTGGTCAGTTTGCCGCGCTGGTTGTAGAGATTGGCGGCAGCGATGTCCAAGGCTCCGCCCTGAACGACCGCATCACGGCTGTCCACGTCGCCCGGCGTCGACAGGGCGACCTTCCCTATCGCGGACAGCTTGCCGTCCGCCAGATTCAATCCACCCGCGGACAGGCTCAGGTCCGTGCCGGCGAGGCTGGCGCCGCCATGAACGATGGCGTCCGCAGTCAGCGTGATGCTGCCCGGCTGGTTGAGCGCGCCATCGGCGCCCATCCCTGCCACGAAACGGCCCGCGTTGGAAAGTGAGCCCGAGGCGGTGGCGATCAGGTCACCGCCTGCCAGCACCGAGCCGGCGTTGTCCAGCGCGGATCCAGCCCGCAGCTTGGCGCGCGTGTCCGCGGAAGCAATGCCCGCGTTAAGCAGCGCGCCGCCCGCGCTCAGATCCAGCGCCGCGCCGGCCTGCAGGCGGCTGTCCGCCGTGACGGCGAGCTTGTCCGCGGCGCTGACGACAAGGTTGCCCGCCTGCGTGGCGGTGATGCCGCCCAGCGTGGCGTCGGTGCCGGCCCGCAAGGTCATGCCTTGTTCGGCGGCAGCCGAGCCGAGCGCGGTCAACGCGCCTGCCGCTTGCGCGGTCAGCGCGCCCCCTGCCTGCAAGCGCGACGCCGCGCCCAGTGCGATATCGCCGCGCTGTGCGGTGAGCGACAGGTCGCCTTGCAAAGCGGCGACCGTGCCGTCAACCGTGAGGCTATCGCCCGCATCCAGCGATTGCGAACCCCCCGCCAGCAGGCGTCCGGCTGCCTGCAACACGCCTTGCGCGTTGGCGGTCAGCTTGCCGCCGGCCTGCGCCACCCCACTCGGCCCGACCGTCACGTCGCGGCCCGTCAGCGTCAGATTGGCGTGGGTGGCGGCGAAGCCGTCCGTGCGCGCGTCGCGCGCGGCGTCCAGCAGCATGTCGCCCACCGAACTAAGGACACCCGCTGCGTACAGGTCGCGATCGACGCGGGCAGTGAGCGTGCCCGCGGCTTGCAATTGACCGTTCTGCTTGACGATGAAATCGCGTGCGGCCGTGACTGAGGCATTGCCCAACGCGCGTTCGCCCAGCGCCGCCACGACGCCGCCCAGCAGGATGTCTCCCCTTGCGGCAAGCGCCAGGCCACCGCCCGCGGCAATGACGCCATCGGAATCCAGGTCTGCGCCTGCGCGGGCATTCAGGCTGTCCGAGGCCTGCAACCTGCCCGCCGCGCCGACTCGCAGGTTCGCGCCGGCGTCGGCCGTCAGCCCGCCTTCCAGCGCCGTGGCGATGCCGTCGAGGCGAATGTCGCGCTGCGCGCCCAGGACGATGGGCGAGCCGGCGGTCGCCGTGCCGGTGATGAAGAGGTCGCGGCCCGCCTGGGCCTGCAAAATGCCGCCCGCCGTGCGGGCACCCTGGAGAGCTCCGCCCACAGTGCGGGCACCACCCCCGGCACCCGCGGCGGTGCCTGCGGTACCTGCGATGCGCAAGTCCTGGCCCGCGCCCAGCTGCAGCCGCGAGCTGCCTTGCGCGAGCCCCGCTTCGCCTATGGTCAGGTTCCCTGCCGCGTCCGCGCGCAGGGTGCCGTTGGCGACCGCCTTGCCGTTGGCGTGGAGATTGCGCCGTGCGCGCAGGTCCGCGTCGGCCGTGGAGGCGAGGACGCCATCCAGAACCAGATCGCGCCCGGCGTCAGTGCGCACGCCCGGGCCTTGCAGTTGGCCACCCGCGCCCAGGCGCAGGTCACCCCCGCTTTTAAGGTCCAGGGGACCGGCATGGGCCAGCGCGCTGCCGTCCACGCGCAAGCCGCGCGCCGCCTCGATGCGCACCGCGCCATCGGCCACGGCCGCACCGGCCAGCGCCACGTCTTCGCCGGCGTGTACCGTCAGGCTACCGCCGGCCCGCAACTGCGCGCCGGCGTCGGAGACGGCGTCCGCGCCAGCCAGCATCTGCACCGTGCCCGAGGCGTATACCTGACGCGGCAAGCGCAAGTCGCGCCCCGCCAGCAGCGTGATGCCGTCCTTGGCGGACACCACGCCCCCCGCCACGGAAGCGCCGCCGTCTCGATCGCCAGGAGCCGCCGGCTCGGGGGGCTTGCCGGATTCCCCGCCGACATGGGTGCTGGAGCCGGTGCCCGAGCTCGCGCCCGAGGTCGTGCCCGAACCCGAACCCGACCCCGACCCCGAACCCGCATCCTCGCCGGCTCCTCCACCCGCGATGGCCCCCTGGCCGATAGGCGGCACTGCCGCGCCGCCCACCACCATCAGGTTGCGCCCAGATTGCACGCGCACGTTTTGATCCGAAGTCAGCAGGTCCGACGACAAGGCGAGATCCTTGCCGGCCGTCACGCGCAAGGCGCCTCGCGTGCGCAAGCTGCCCTGCGCCCCGACCGACGCGTCGCCACCGGCCTCCATGCTCAAGGACGCGCCCGCGCCGACAGCGCCTTGAACGGAGGCATCGCGCGCGGCAGCGAGCGCGACGGCCCCGCCCGCCTGCGCCGTGCCTTGCACGGTCAGGTCGCGGCCGCTATCCAGGCGCAGATTGCCGGCCGCCTGCGTGGCGCCGCGCGGCGCGATGCGCACGTCGCCCGCGGCAGTGAGCTGCAGGTCGCCCGTCAGCGCCACCAGATTGCCGCCGATATTCACGCCCACCCCGGCCTCGGTGCCGATCAGGCGCACGCTGTTGGCGTACATGCCGCCCAGCGCCGCGGTGTCCAGGGCGAGCTCGGGCGCCGCGCCTTGCCCAGCCTGGGCTGAGACATCCCCCGATGCGTAGTCGACCCGCGCCGCGCCCGCGCTTATGTTGAGCCGGTCTGCCCAGACGTCCGCATTGATTTGCAGCGTGCGCGCCAAGAGGTCTACCTGGCTGAGATTGGCGCCATTCAAGCCCGCGCCGTCGACGTGGATCTTGCCCGCCGCGATATCGAAGCCGATGCCGCCCTCGGCGCCCACCCGGGGCTTACCCGTGGTCAGCGTGGCACGGTCCGCGTTCAGGAAGCCGCAGCCGTTGCACGTGATGCCCGCGGGGTTGGCGACGATCACGTTGGCGCGGTTGCCGGCCACTTCCAGCGTGCCCAGCAGCTGCGAAGGATTGGGCGCGGTGACCTGGTTGAGGATGGTGCGGGCGCGCTGGTTGCCCAGCATGGGGTTGCCACCCACCTGGCCGGCCAGTTGCGTCTGGCTGGGCCCGCCGCTGTTGTTGAGCACCGCGCCGGACGGGCCGACGTTGAATTGCGTGTAGCGGTTATTGGAAACACCGCCCGCGGAAGGCGGCGCAATATTGATGACGGGCACGCCGTTGCTGACGCCCACCGAAGGCTTTGCGCCAGACACGTTCCTGTCCACCGAAATCGGCAGCGTCTGCGCCAGCACAGGCGAGCAGACTTGCGTGAAGACGACGGACCAGATGATCAGGGAGCGAAGCTTGGACATCATGCGCAGTGGGAGGAAATGCAGGCGCGCGGCGGCGGCATCAGGGTTCGAACAACGGACCTCCTGTTGTATGTGAGCCCCCGAAAAGGGGAAATAGGAGGAGTCCGATAAAGGCTTGCGCCCTACCGCATTGCGGGTCGCACCCCGGGGTCATGCCGCTTGCGGGCACATCCCCAAAACCGTGGAGGGGCGGCTGCCTATCCGTCGCTCCCCCCGCACCTGGACGAAAGCCGCAAAAGCATCATCCAACCCTTGCGCCGGGCGACGAGTCCAAGTAAATTGTTGACAATCCAAAGGACGACGGGACTTGAACGTCCATTTTTTGAATAATTTCAGGCAAGATTGTCAACACAATGAGCAAAGTGCTGACGCTGCCCGCGGCTGCCCCCGGCGATAACGAGACGCTCGCGGAACATATCTTCCGCAAGATCCAGTCCGCCATCGTCAAAGGCGAAATCGCCCCCGGCAGCAAGATTTCCGAACCTGAGCTTGCCCGTATCCACGGTGTCAGCCGCGGCCCGCTGCGCGAAGCCCTGCACCGCCTCGAAGGCCAGAAGCTGCTGGTCCGCGTGCCGCATGCCGGCGCCCGCGTCGTGTCGCTGTCGCAGCAGGAACTCTCCGAACTCTACGAAATCCGGGAATCGCTGGAAGGCATGGCCTGCCGCCTGGCGGCCGAGCGCATGCCGCCCTCGGAGATCGCCGAGCTGCGAGCCGTGCTGGAAGCGCACGAGCGCGACGAGGCGTTCCAGGCCGGGCTGGGCTACTACCAGCAGGAAGGCGATTACGATTTCCACTACCGCATCGTCAAGGGCAGCGGCAACCAGATGCTGTTCCGCATGCTGTGCGACGAGCTCTACCAGCTGGCGCGCATGTACCGCATCCAGTATTCGACAACGCCCAACCGCCCCCGGCAGGCTTATGCCGAGCATCACCGCATTCTGGACGCCATTGCCGACGGCGATGGCGAGTTGGCTGAAATCCTGATGCGCCGCCACATCCGCGCATCCCGTCTCAACATCGAACAGCAGATCGCGCAGGGCAACCTGCAGCGCACCGAGGCATGAACCAAAACTACCGCAAGCCCCTGCCTGGCACTCGCCTGGACTACTTCGACACCCGCGCCGCCGTCGAGGCGATTTCGCCCGGGGCCTATGACCGCCTGCCCTACACCTCGCGGGTATTGGCGGAAAACCTCGTGCGCCGCTGCGATCCGGCCATGCTGACGGACGCGTTGAAGCAGTTGATCGAGCGCCGCCGCGACCTGGACTTCCCGTGGTTCCCCGCACGGGTCGTCTGTCACGACATCCTGGGCCAGACCGCGCTGGTGGACCTGGCCGGCCTGCGCGACGCCATCGCCGACAAGGGCGGCGATCCCGCCAAGGTCAATCCGGTAGTGCCGGTGCAGTTGATCGTCGACCACTCTTTGGCCGTGGAATATGGTGGCGACGACCCCGATGCCTTCGCCAAGAACCGCGCCGTGGAAGACCGCCGCAACGAAGACCGCTTCCATTTCATTGACTGGACCAAGCAGGCCTTCCGCAACATCGAAGTCGTGCCTCCGGGCAACGGGATCATGCACCAGATCAACCTGGAGCGTATGTCCCCCGTCATCTACACGCAAGACGGCGTGGCCTTCCCCGACACGCTGGTCGGCACCGACAGCCACACCCCGCACGTGGATGCGCTGGGCGTGATCGCTATCGGCGTGGGCGGCCTGGAAGCCGAGAACGTCATGCTGGGCCGCGCCTCCTGGATGCGCCTGCCCGACATCATTGGCGTGGAACTTACTGGCCGCGCGCAACCGGGCATCACCGCCACCGACATCGTGCTGACCCTGACCGAATTCCTGCGCAAGGAGAAGGTCGTGGGCGCCTACCTGGAGTTCTACGGTGAAGGCGCCGCCAGCCTGACGCTGGGCGACCGCGCCACCATTTCGAACATGGCGCCCGAGTATGGCGCGACGGCTGCCATGTTCTCCATCGATCAGCAGACCATCGACTATCTGCGCCTGACCGGCCGCGAGGACGAACAGATCGCCCTGGTGGAAACCTACGCCAAGACCGCGGGCCTCTGGTCCGACAGCCTCAAGAACGCCGAATACGAACGCGTGCTGCGCTTTGATCTCTCCAGCGTGGTGCGCACCCTGGCCGGCCCGTCCAATCCGCACCGCCGTCTGCCGGTCAGCGACCTGGCAGAGCGCGGCATCTCTGGCGTGGTGGAAAACAATCCCGGCCAGATGCCCGATGGCGCCGTGATCATCGCCGCCATCACCAGCTGCACCAACACCAGCAATCCACGCAACGTCATCGCCGCCGGCCTGCTGGCGCGCAACGCCAACCGTGCCGGGCTGACCCGCAAGCCCTGGGTGAAGAGCTCGCTGGCGCCGGGATCCAAGGCGGTGTCGCTGTACCTGGACGAAGCCGGCCTGACGCCGGAACTGGAAAAACTGGGCTTCGGCGTGGTCGCCTTTGCCTGTACCACGTGTAACGGCATGTCCGGCGCGCTGGACCCCGTCATCCAGCAGGAAATCATCGACCGCGACCTTTACGCGACCGCAGTCCTGTCCGGCAACCGCAACTTCGACGGCCGCATCCACCCCTATGCCAAGCAGGCCTTCCTGGCCTCGCCGCCGCTGGTGGTGGCCTATGCCATCGCCGGCACCATCCGCTTCGACATCGAGCGCGACGTGCTGGGCCATGACGCCAGCGGCCGCGAGATCCGCCTGAAGGACATCTGGCCCAGCGACGAAGAGATCGACGCCGTGGTCAAGTCGGCGGTCAAACCCGAGCAATTCCGCAAGGTCTACGCCCCCATGTTCGGCATCCAGGACGACCGCAAGGCCGCGGTCAGCCCGCTGTATGCATGGCGCGCGCAGAGCACCTACATCCGCCGCCCGCCGTACTGGGAAGGCGCGCTGGCCGGTGAACGCACGCTGCGCGGCATGCTGCCGCTGGCCGTGCTGGGCGACAACATCACCACCGACCACCTGTCGCCCTCCAACGCCATCCTGATGGACAGCGCCGCGGGCGAATACCTGCACAAGATGGGCCTGCCCGAAGAAGACTTCAACTCCTACGCCACCCACCGCGGCGACCACCTCACCGCGCAACGCGCCACTTTCGCCAATCCCAAGCTCTTCAACGAAATGGTGAAGAACGAAGACGGCACGGTAAAGCAGGGCTCGCTGGCGCGCGTGGAACCCGAAGGCAAGGTCATGCGCATGTGGGAAGCCATCGAGACTTACATGGACCGCAAACAGCCGCTGATCATTGTGGCCGGCGCCGACTACGGCCAAGGCTCGTCGCGCGACTGGGCCGCCAAGGGCGTGCGCCTGGCCGGCGTGGAAGCCATCGTCGCCGAAGGCTTCGAACGCATTCACCGCACCAACCTGATCGGCATGGGCGTGCTGCCGCTGGAATTCAAGCCCGGCGTCAACCGCAAAACCCTGGGCCTGGACGGCACGGAAAGCTATGACGTGATCGGCGAACGCACCCCGCGCGCCGACCTCACGCTGGTGGTCCACCGCCGCAATGGCGAAACCGTGCAGGTTCCCGTGACCTGCCGCCTGGACACCGCCGAGGAAGTCTCGATCTACGAAGCCGGCGGCGTGCTGCAGCGCTTCGCCCAGGATTTCCTGGAGGCCTCCGGCGCCGACAAGAAGGCCGGCTGATACGCCATCGGCAAGGCGGGCGCTGTGGCGTCCGCCACATCCCCCCATCATCAGGACTGCCCCATGACCCATGCTCCCCAGACCAAGATAACCGCCACCTACATGCGCGGCGGCACCAGCAAAGGCGTGTTCTTCAAGCTTGACGACCTACCCGAATCCGCGCGCGTGCCAGGCGCCGCGCGCGACGCGCTGCTGATGCGCGTGATAGGCAGCCCCGATCCGTACGGCAAGCAGATCGACGGCATGGGCGCGGCCACCTCTAGCACCAGCAAGACCGTCATCATCGGCAAGAGCACGCGTCCCGATCATGACGTGGACTACCTGTTCGGCCAGGTGTCGATCGACAAGCCCTTCGTGGATTGGAGCGGCAACTGCGGCAACCTGTCGGCCGCCGTGGGCCCGTTCGCCATCACCAATGGCCTGGTCGATGCGGCCCGCGTGCCGCAGAACGGCATTGCCGTTGTCCGCATCTGGCAGGCCAACATCCAGAAAACCATCATCGCTCATGTGCCCATGACCGATGGCGCCGTGCAGGAAACCGGTGACTTCGAACTGGACGGGGTGACCTTCCCCGCCGCAGAGCTGCGCCTGGAGTTCATGGATCCGGCGGAAGAAGGCGAAGGCGGCTCCATGTTTCCCACCGGGCGCCTGGTGGACGACCTGGAAGTGCCCGGCGTCGGCACCTTCAAGGCCACAATGATCAACTCGGGCATCCCCACGATCTTCCTGGATGCCGAAGCGCTGGGCTACACCGGTACCGAACTGCAGGACGACATCAATGGCGACGCCGCCGCGCTGGCGCGCTTCGAGACCATCCGCGCCCACGGCGCGCTGCGCATGGGCCTGATCAAGACGCTGGAAGAGGCCGCCGGTCGCCAGCACACGCCCAAGGTCGCGTTCGTGGCCAAGCCTAGGGAATACGTGTCGTCCAGCGGAAAGAAAATCGGCGCGGGCGACATCGACGTGCTGGTGCGCGCGCTCTCCATGGGCAAACTGCATCACGCGATGATGGGCACGGCCTCCGTCGCCATCGCCACCGCCGCGGCCGTGCCAGGCACGCTGGTCAATCTGGCGGCGGGCGGCGGCGAACGCGACAACGTCTGCTTCGGCCATCCGTCCGGCACCCTGCGCGTCGGCGCCGAGGCCAAGCTCGTGGACGGCGAATGGAAGGTCACCAAGGCCATCATGAGCCGCAGCGCCCGTGTGCTGATGGAAGGCCGGGTGCACGTGCCTCGCGTCGGCTTCTAAACCGGGGGCAAGCTTGCCTGCATGAAAAACGGGGCGATATGCCCCGTTTTTTTTCGGCCTGCGCTGGCGTCTCAGCCCTTCGCCCCTGCTGCCTCCAGCAGGCGCGCAATCTCGGCCTGTCCACGCTCGCGCGCATGCCGCAGCGGCGTCACCCCTTTGCCGTCAGCCAGGTTGACGTCCGCACCGGCTTCGATCAGCCGCTTGACGATCGCCTGGTGGCGCGCGCCGCCGTCGCCCAGGATCACGGCTTCGAGCAGGCCGGTCCAGCCGAGGTTGTTCACGTGATCCGGATCCACGCCCGCGCGCAACAGCATGTCCACCACCTCGACGTGCCCGCGTTCGCAGGCGGGAATCAGGGCGGTTCCGCCGTAGCGATTGGTGCTTTTCAGGTCTGCGCCATGCGCCAGCGTCAGCGCCAGGACTTCGCGATAGCCTCGGGCGCCGGCCAGCAGGTAGGCGCTGTCATGGATAGCGTTCTGCGCGTTAACGTTGGCGCCGGCCTCGATCAGGGCGCGCGCCGCCTCGACGTGGTTGCCCTGGGTGGCGCGCAGCAACGGCGTATTGCCTTGCGCATCCCGAGTCTCTATGGCGGCGCCCTGTTCCAACAGCTGCTTGACGCGGGCAACGTCGCCATCGCCCGCGGCGGTCAGCAGCGACGTATCCGGGCTCGCGGCGCCGGCCGCGCCTCCCATGCTCAACAGGAATGCGGCTAGCCAGATGCGGCCTGCGCGAAAAATAGGCATTGATGTTTCCTCCAGATCAACAGCAGGGGTCCCGCCGGGTCGGCGGGACGCCACACGAAACACTTAGTATGGCGACCGGCCCAAGTATTATGAAATTAATTGGCTCGATAGATTCAAGTGGAAGTCCAAATGCTAGATCCAGTCCTGCTGCGCAGCTTCCTCACCGTCGTGGACACGGGCAACTTCACCCGCGCGAGCGAACACCTGCACCTCACGCAATCCACCGTCAGCCAGCACGTCATCCGGCTCGAAGAGAACCTGGGTTGCCGCCTGCTGGACCGCACGCAGCGCCACGTCCTGCCCACCGAGGAAGGCGAGCGCCTGCTGGGCTACGCCCGCAGCATCCTGCGCCTGGCCGAGGAGGCACGCGAAAGCGTGGCCGCCGCGCAAGCCAGCGCGGTGCTGCGACTGGGCGCACCCGAAGACTTCATGGGCGCCACGCTCATGCCCACGCTGGCAGCAGTGCAATCGGCCTATCCACGCCTGCGCGTGGAGGTCGAAGGCGGCCTGAGCCATCAACTGCTGCGGCGCTACCGCGATGGCGAACTCGACCTGCTGCTCGTCAAGCAATGGGAAGTCGATGCCGATTGCGACGCGCATTGGCCCGAGCCATTGTGCTGGATCACCGCCCGCGACGCCCCGCCGCCCGCGCCCGATACCGCCGTGCCGCTGGTGGCCTTTCCCGCCGGCGCGTTGTACCGCCATGAAATGACAGCCATGCTGGAAACCAGCGGCAAGCCCTGGCACGTGCGCTTCTCCAGCCCCAGCCTGCCCAGCCTCAGCGCGGCGGTTGCCGCGGGACTAGGAATCAGCTTGCTGCCCGCCGCCTGCGCAACCGCAGAACACCGGCGGCTCACGCCCGAAGAAGGATTCCCGGCGCCTCGTGGCCTGTATCTGTCGCTCTATGCGCGATCCCGGCTCAGCGACGCCGGCCTCGCGCTGCGGCGCGCGTTGACAGACTACTGCGAAGAACGCGCGGCAATGGTTACGCCGCCGGCCTGACGTTGCCGAAAACCTTCACGGCTTCGCCCACGGGTTCGCCCCCGCGGAACAAAAACCGCTGCGCCGGCGCGGCGGCGACTGCCGCGGCGCCATTGGGCGCGGGCACCGCCACGAAGGTCGCTTCATTGCCCGTCCGCAGGCCGTAGCCCTCCAGGCCCAATACCGCCGCGCCCGCGTGGGATGCCAAGTCCAGGGCAGTCAGCAGATCGGCGTCCGTGTAGAAGCCCGAACGGTAGCCAATCAGCATCGCTCGCTGCAACATATCGCCGTTGCCGTAGGGCCACCAGCTGTCCTGGATGTTGTCGTTGCCCGTGAACACCCGCACGCCGGCGGCCAGCAACGCCAATACGGGCGGAAAGGCCCGGTCGCCGGGGGCATTCGTCATGATCGCCACGCCGGCATCGGCCAGCTTGCGCGCCACGTCGTCCACGCTTTGCGGCCCGACGTCGCCCAGCGCATAGGCATGGCTGACCGCAACCCTGCCCACCAGACCCAGCGCGCGCGTGCGCTCGGCAATGCGGGCAAGCTGCTCGACGCCTTGTTCGCCTGGCTCATGCAGATGGATGTCGATCTTCGCGCCCAACCGGTCCGCGATGCCAAACACGCAATCCAGCTGCCCGTCGGCATCGCCGTCCAAGGTGGAGGGATCGATGCCGCCCACCACTTCAGCGCCTTCGCGCACGGCGGCTTCCAGCCATGCTGGCGTGCCCGGACAGGACATCACGCCTGCCTGCGGAAACGCCACCAGTTCGATATCGACGGTGCCGCGCCATTTCTCTCGCGCCGCCATGACGGCGTGCAGGTTAGCAAGGCCGGTCGTGGCATCCACGTCCACGTGGCATCGCATCGCCACCGTGCCGAACGCCGCAGCCTGCGCGATGAGCGCATCGGCGCGCCCTTCTATGGGCGGCGCGGCAGCGAGCTCTTCCTTCTCGATAGCCAGCCGCTCGCGCAGGCTCGCTGCGGGCCGATGAGGCCGCCAGCGGTCGCCGACGAAGCTCTTGTCCAGATGGATATGGCCATCGACAAAGCCCGGCAGCACAAGGTGCCCACGCAGGTCGGTCACGCGGGCCCCGTCTACAGCAGGCGCCTCGGCGCCCAGTGCAAGGATGCGGCCATCGCGCACGTGCAGGAATAGGGGATTGCCGTCCGCGCCGACGGCATTGATGTATAGGCGGTCTGTCATGTTCTGTCTCGGTCTTGCTTGTTTCCTGTTGCCATGCAAGTCGCATGGCCAGTGCAGGCCTTCTACCTTATCGGACGGCGCGCGCGACGGCCAATTAAGTGTTGCGATACCCGCCAATGCGAATCGCGATACCCGGCTTTTCCGGGCGCAACGCAGGTACGCCTGGCGGCCGCGTGCTGGACTCGAGCGGGGTATGTCCCTATACTTGGCGCCTGTTGTAGTTCACCACGCATGCCTGCCAGACGATGCACGTCGCCTGCAGGCATCCGTCACAAGGCCGCGCACAGCGGCCCGGCGTGTAACGCCGAAACACCCAAACCCGGCCATGAAGGCCGCGGAACAAATCCCTGCCCACCAGGCAGGACCATCGCTCGCCGCATCGGGCAACGTCTAAAGCACAAAGCGTTCTGCGTTATGCGGCAGCAAGACACCTACACGGTGTGCCTTGCCGCTGTCCGGCCGAGGGCGTCGCTTGCCGCGCCCGCGCCGGGCAGGCTTGCGATCGCGCCTACGGCCGATCGCCTGGTGTTTCGGCTGCGTCATCGGGGTTTGCCGCCCTGCGCATCCTGCGGAAACGGCCTTCATGCAGCCATGACCGTCCGTCATGAACACGCTGTCAAGGAGAAAGGACGAAGACGATGCAAGAGACAGAATTCTTTCAGCTATCCGGCACCACCGCCACCCTGCTGCTCGTGGGCTTTTATGGCGCAACGTTCCTCATGTCGCTGTTCATCGGCCGCAAGAACGAAAACGTGGACGGCTACATGGTGTCGAACAACGCGGTCGGCTTTGGGCTGTCAACCGCCAGCATGATCGCCACCTGGATCTGGGCCGCGTCGTTCTACGCCAGCGCCACGTCGGGCTACAAGTACGGGCTTTCCGGTCCGCTGCATTATGGCTTCTGGGGCGCGCTGATGATTCTCTTCATCTATCCCTTCGGCAAGCGCTTTCGCAAACTGGCGCCCAAGGCGCACACCTTGGCCGAGGTCATCCATGCGCGCCACGGCACCTCCAGCCAGATGATCATGGCGGTATCCAATATCGTGGGCAGCTGCATCAGCCTCATGGTGAACTTCACCGCCGCTGGCGCACTGGTATCCATCCTGAGCCCGCTGACTTTCATCCAGGGCGTGCTGATCGCCGGCCTGGGGGTCCTGTCGTACACACTGTGGTCGGGATTCCGCACATCGGTCATGACTGACTTCGCGCAGCTGGCCGCCATGATCATCGCAGCGGTCATCATCATTCCGCTCATCTTCTTCAATGCGGGCGGCCCCGACTTGCTGTCGGCCAATATGTGGCGCCTCAGCCCCGAACAGGCGGACTTCTATTCGACCCGGGCCATCCTCGAACAGGGCGCCCCCTACTTCGTGGCCGTGCTGGCCTATGCCATCGGCAACCAGACCATCGCCCAGCGCCTGTTCGCGGTGCGCGAAGACCTCATCAAACCGACCTTTCTGACCGCCACTGCCGGTTACGGCGCCGTCGTCATCGGACTGGGCATGTTGGGACTGCTGGCGCTCTTCGTCGGCCTGGAACCCTCCAATGGCGACATGAACAACATCATCCCGCAGATGGCGTCTACCTATCTGCCGCCGTTTGGCATCGCGCTGTTCTTCCTGCTGGTGGTGGGTTCGCTGTCCTCGACCGCGGACTCCGATCTGGCCGCGCTCTCGGCCATCGTCATGACCGACGTGTACGCCAAGAATCTGGCGGGCGGCCGTCCGGACCCGCGGCGCATGCTGTGGTGGGGCCGCGCCACCATGATCGTGGCAACGATGATCGGCGTCATCTTCGCCAGCCTGCGCCTGGACATACTGGTCATGCTGGTATTCGTCGGCGCGCTGTGGGGCGCCATCGTGTTTCCCGTCATTGCCAGCTTCTACTGGGACCGCGTCGACAATCGCGCCTTCGTCAGCGCGGTGCTCAGCGCCGTGCTGTTGTTCACCATCGTTCGCTTCGAACTGATTCCCATCACTGGCGCCGTCGCCGTCTTCTTCGAGATCTGTTCGGCCATCGGCGGTGGCGTCGTACTGGGACTCATGACATTCGGCTTCTTCGGCCGCACGGCAGCGCTCGCGGTAGGTGCGGCTGGCATCCTCGTCATGCTGCCCGCGTTCATCGGCACCTTGCGCGAGTACATCGTCCTGATGGGGTCTCTGACCGCTTATGGCGTCAGCGCAACGGTGTGCGCAGGCCTCAGCCTGCTCAACCGGCAGCGGTTCGACTTCGCTCTTCTGGCGGACCGCGTCACGTCCTTCCAGGAAGCGCAGGAAGCCATGTCTGCAACCGCGGGACAGCGTCCCGTCGTCCAGCCCGCCCAGGGCTGAGCCCTGAAAACCAGCAACAAGGAGATTGATATGTGGTTGACATTCTACTTTCTGGTCTGGCCCGCCATTTCCGCCCTCATCCTGGTGCTGCTGTGCGTCACGTTGTGGCAGGACATCCGCGCGGCAAAACGCAGTGGCAAGTCGATGATTTGACCGGCTGCGCCGTCGCCCGGCGGCCGCACGCGGCTTACGCCAGCCGCAAAGGACGCTGCGCTTGCGCCAGCGCTTCCACATAGACCGCATGCGTGTCCGCCACGAAGCGAGTTAGCGCGAAATCGCGCACGGCTTTCTCCCGGGCGGCCCGCCCCATGGGCCCCAGCAGGCGCGGCTGGGCCAGAATGTCACGCAACACGGCGGCCACGGTCTCCGGCGCCCGCGCCGGCACCACCCAACCGTCCAATCCCGCGTGCACATTCTCGGCCAAGCCGCCAGCCTTGCTGACGATGACGGGCACGCCCATGGCCATCATCTCGCGGCACGCGAACGAGATGGTCTCCATCTCCGACGACAGCACAAAGCCCACGTCCAGCGCCGCCACGAAGGGGCGGACATCCTCCAGCAAACCGGGGAAGACCACCTGGTCTTCCATGCCCAGCTCTCGCACCCGCCGGCGCTCGTGCTCGCCGGGCGGCTCGCCCGCGACCATGACGACGACGCGTTCGCGCAGCGGCGCGGGCAGCAAGGACACCGCTTCGACCATGTCGGGCCAGCGCTTGTAGTCCGCAGTGCCGGCGTTGCTTCCGACCACCAGGCGGTCCGCGAGCGCCGCAGGCAGCCAACGGCGCCGGGCCTGCGCCGCGGCAACCGGCGTGGGTGGAGCGAATCGCACGATGTCCACTCCATTGCGCACGGTGCGCAACCCGCAGCGTCCGAATGCACTGCGCATCAGCTTGCGGCGTGTGTGCTCGCAGACGCAGATGACGCGGTCCGTCGCCAGCCGGGCGCGCATCATCGCCCCGAAACTGCTGGCAGGCCTGTCGTTATGCTGCGTATACACCACTGCGGGGCTGTCCGCCCCCAGGCCCAAGGTGGCGAACATGCATACGCGATGGTCGGCCGCCCCGTTCACATGAACAACGTCGAAGCGTTCTTGCACCAGCAGCCGGCGCAGACGGCTGGCAGCGGGCAAGGCCGCCAGCATCCCCCCCCGGAAATCCAGCGCCTGGGTCCGCACGCCAGGCATTGCGCGCGCAACCTTGAACAGCCGGCTTTCGGCCGGCGCCGCCACGACCACGTCGTGCGCGTCGCGCAACGCTTCCGCCAGCGACAACACATAGGTCGTGTGCCCGCCTCCGTCGCCGCGATGAAAGTTGGTGTACAGAATTTTCATGGCGGCGCGTCTGCTCAGGCCCCGAACGCGCCGGCCCGATAAGCTGGTTTCTGCCGGGCTTGTACACACGCGAACGTGCCCGGTGCATAATGCATCGCAACGCCGACTTCGTCGTTGGCGAGTTCGAAGGTCTGCCGCGCATGGGCCAGCACCGGAGACAAAAGCGCGGCCGTGGCAACGGCTGCAACCGGGGTTTCTCGAACGTACATGGATCGCTCCTTGTGTTTCAGCGCCGCCAAGCGGGAACTTGGCCGACACGCTGAACTCTACGCAGTCGGCAATTACAAAAGCCGGACCGACTCATTACATTTGTGCAAGGAAAGCGAGACCCCATGCGTATCCTCTTGATCGAAGATGAAAGAAAGCTCGCGGACTACGTTCGCAAAGGACTGACCGAACAGAACTACGTGGTCGACATCGCGCGCGATGGCATCGACGGACGGCACGCCGCTCTCGAGGGCGACTACGACGTAGTGGTTCTGGATGTGATGCTGCCCGGCGTCGACGGCTTTGGCGTGCTGTCAGAGCTGCGCAAGCACAAGGAAACGCCGGTGCTGATGCTGACCGCCCGCGACAAGGTGGAAGACCGGGTGCGCGGCCTGGAGGGCGGCGCGGACGACTACCTCGTCAAGCCGTTCGCCTTTTCAGAGCTGCTTGCCCGCATCCAGGCCCTGCTGCGACGCGGCCGCGGACAGGAATCCACACTGCTCAAGCTTTCCGACCTGGAAGTCGACCTGGCGCGGCGCAAGGCGCAACGAGGCGGCATGCGCCTGGACCTGACCGCCAAGGAATTCACGTTGCTGACGCTGATGTTGCGGCGCCATGGCCAGGTGCTGTCCAGGACTGTGCTTGCGGAACAAGTCTGGGACATGAATTTCGATAGCGATACCAACGTCATCGAAGTGGCCGTGCGGCGCCTGAGGGCGAAGATAGACGACCCGTTCGCCACGAAGCTGCTGCATACCGTGCGCGGCATGGGCTACGTGCTGGAACTACGCGAAAAATGAAGCCGCTCCGCATCCCGTCCATGGAGATCCGGCTTACGCTGCTGCTGGGCGTCATTGCGCTGGTGGTCTCCAGCATTGCCGGATACACCCTGTTCTGGGCCTTGAAGCGCGAGGTGCAACGCCAGGAAATCACAGAGGTCGCCGGCAAACTGGAGCTCATCAACCACCTGGTCGGCATGCAGGCCACGCTCGCGCAGATGCAGGATCTGCGCAGCGCCCTGGACAACATCATGGTCGGCCATGGCAACCTCAAGACGTGGATCACGCTTGCCGACGGCAACGTGTTCTATGGCGATGCGCCGCCCGTGGCCGTGCGCACGATAGCCGGGCCCGAGATCCGTTTGCACTCGCAGGACGGTTGGAACATGCGCGGATTACGCATGCCGCTGGAAGGCTCGGTGCTGCCCGGCGCAGAACTTACCGTGGCCGTGAACCTGGGCCCCGGCACAAGATTCCTGTACGCCTTCGCGACCGCGCTCATCCTGATCTGCGTCGTGTGGGTTGGCGCCACCCTGGTGCTGTCGGCGTGGGCGGTGCGGCGCTCCTTGTTCCCCATTCGCCGCCTGTCCCAGCAGGCTGCCCGCATCCAGCCGGACAATCTCGCAGTGCGCCTGCCGGAGCACGGCATCGACCGCGAACTGCGCGAATTCACCCACACCTTCAACGGCATGCTGGGCCGCGTGCAAACGGCATATCAGCAGATGGAGGGCTTCAATGCTGACGTGGCCCATGAACTACGCACCCCGCTGGCCACGCTGATCAGCGGCGCCGAGGTCATGCTGTCCTCTCCTCGCACCGAGCACGAACTACGCGAAGTGCTGGAGTCGAACCTGGAAGAACTCGAAGGCTTGAAAGCGCTGGTCAACGATATGCTGTTCCTGGCCCGCGCCGACGGCGGCGAGCCGGCCGGAGACTTGCAGGAAGTGGACGTGCGCCGGGAAGTCGCCCGCGTTGCCGAATACTACGAGGCAGCGCTGGACGAAGCCGGCGTATCCCTGACCGCGCACGGCGGCGCCAACCTGATGGCCAACCCGCGCCTGTTGCGGCGCGCCATCGCCAACCTGCTCAGCAATGCCATCCGGGCCACGCCCCGCGGACGCGGGATCGACATCTACTGCGTCGCCCGGCAGGACGAGGTCGAAATCAGGGTCAGGAACCCCGGCGCGCCGATCGCCGCCCAGGCGCTGCCGCGCATCTTCGACCGCTTCTACCGGGGCGACGACGCCCGCAGCCAGCGCACCGACGGTCACGGCCTGGGCCTGGCCATCGTACGGGCCATCGCCCGCATGCACGGCGGCAACGCCTTTGCCCGCTGCGGCGGACAGGGCACCGAGGTCGGATTCACCCTCTCGCGGTCGGCAAACATTACAGGAAAGTAATCCTCCCGACAGGTTGCGGTGTGGAGCGCGTCACTAAAGTGGCGCCTCTACCCCCAATTCGAGTCTAGAGGATACGCATGAAAAAACTGGTGATACTCGCGCAAGGCGCCGTCGCTGCGAGCGCCTTTTTGCTTTCCTTCGGCGCCATCGGCGCGCCCGGCCACGGTGCGAGCCACGGCGGCGGCCATGAAGCCGCCGCCATCGGCAAGCCCGGCAACCCCGCCAAGGTCTCGCGCACGGTTGTCGTCGACATGACCGACGCCATGCGCTTCACGCCGGACAAGATAGACGTCAAGGCCGGCGAGACCATCCGCTTCAAGGTCACCAATTCGGGCAAGATCCGCCACGAGATGGTGCTGGGCACCAAGTCGGACCTGGACAGCCACTACCAGATGATGCTCAACGATCCCGGCATGCGCCACGAAGAGCCGAATTCCGTGTCCCTGGAAGCAGGCAAGGCCGGCGACATCGTCTGGACGTTCGATAAGGCGGGAAGCGTCGCCTTCGCCTGCCTCGAACCTGGGCACTACCCGGCCGGCATGAAGGGCGCGGTTTCCGTCAAGTAATCCACTGCCGGGATGCCGGTCCGGCTACCGGGGAGATAGAGCATGAGTAGAGCAGTTTCGAATCCGCGCCGCCGGTTTGTGCAGGGCCTGGCCACGGGCGGCGCGCTGGCCGGCATGGGCCTGTGGAGTCCGGTCTCGTGGGCGCAATCCGGCTCGGGCAGGCCGTCCGAGCTAACGGGCACGGAGTTCAACCTCGAGATCGGCGAAACACCTGCCAACCTCACAGGCGCCCCTCGCATAGCGACCACGGTCAACGGCACGCTGCCCGCACCCATTCTGCGCTGGCGCGAGGGCGACCGCGTCACCCTGCGCGTCACCAACCGGCTGCGAGAGGACACATCGATCCATTGGCACGGCATTATTCTGCCGACGGAAATGGACGGAGTCCCTGGCCTGAGCTTTCCCGGCATCGCCCCCGGCGAAACCTTCACCTACCAGTTCGACGTGCGCCAGAGCGGAACCTACTGGTATCACAGCCATTCGGGCTTCCAGGAGCAGACCGGGCTTTACGGCGCCATCGTGATCGACCCGAAGCGCCCGGACCCGGTGCGCGCCGACCGCGACTACGTCGTCCTGCTATCCGACTGGACCGACGAAGATCCCATGAGCGTGTTCCGCAAGCTCAAGGTGATGCCCGACTATTACAACTATATCCAGCCCACCGTCGGCAGCCTGATCGACGATGCCGAGAAATCCGGTTGGAAGAACGCGCTGAACGAGCGGCTCATGTGGCAGAAGATGCGCATGAACCAGACCGATCTGGCCGACGTCTCCGGCGCGACCTACACCTTTCTTACCAATGGCAAGTCGCCCGCCGGCAACTGGACCGGCCTGTTCCGCCCGGGCGAACGTATCCGCCTGCGCTTCATCAACGGGTCGGCCATGACCTACTTCGACGTGCGCATCCCCGGCCTGAAGATGACGGTGGTGGCCGCCGACGGCCTGGCAGTGCGCCCCGTGGAGGTGGAAGAGTTCCGCATCGCCGTGGCCGAGACCTATGACGTCATCGTCGAACCGCAGGACGAGCGCGCCTATACGATCTTCTCGCAGGCCATGGACCGCTCCGGCTACGCCCGCGGCACGCTGGCGCCACGCGAAGGCATGCAGGCCGAGATCCCGGCGCTGGATCCCGTGCAGGTGCTGACCATGATGGACATGGGCATGGCGCATGACATGCCCGGCATGGACATGGGCGGCTCGCAGGCGGGGGGCATGGACCATGGCGCTCAAGGCGCGATGAACACGGGGACGCAAGGCGGCATGGACCATGGCTCCATGGGAGGCATGAACCACGCAGGCATGGCTGGCATGAATCATGCCGGCATGAACCATGGCGCCGGCGGCAACGAAGGCGGCATGGTCGAGATCAAGCATCCTTACCCCGCCGAATACAGCCCCGCCAATTCCATGGTTCCCGACATCGTCTCGACACGTCTGGACGATCCGGGCGTGGGGCTGCGCAACAACGGCCGCCGCGTGCTGACCTATGCCGACCTGCACTCCATGGTCGAGCCCGCGGACAACCGCCCGCCGACCCGCGAGATTGAATTGCACCTGACCGGCAACATGGACCGTTACATGTGGTCGTTCAACGGACTGAAGTTCACCGAGGCGAAACCTATCGTCCTCAAGTACGGCGAACGCGTGCGCTTCGTATTGGTCAACGACACCATGATGACGCACCCCATCCACCTGCATGGCCTGTGGAGCGACCTGGAGTCCGCCGAGGGCAACTTCCAGGTGCGCAAGCACACGATCAGCCTGAACCCGGCACAGCGCCTCACCTACCGCGTCAGCGCGGATGCGCGCGGCAACTGGGCCTATCACTGCCACTTGCTGTTCCACATGGAGGCCGGCATGTTCCGCGCGGTCGTCGTGGAATAGGAGGGAAATATGAGAACAACGACATCCAGAAAACACTGGCCCGGGCTCGTCGCGGGCGCCGCCCTCCTTTGCGCCGCGTCCGGACTGGCCCTGGCGCAGACGCCGGCCGGAAAGATGGACGGCATGGACCACGGGTCGATGCCGGGCATGGATCATGGCTCGATGCCGGGCATGGAACAGGGTTCGAAGCAGGGCTCCGCCGCAGCCCCGAAGAAAGACATGGACCACGGCTCGATGCAGGGCATGGACCACGGTTCGATGAAAGGCATGGACCACGGTTCCATGCAAGGCATGGACCACGGTTCCATGCAAGGCATGGATCATGGTTCGATGCCGGGCATGGATCATGGTTCGATGAAAGGCATGGACCACGGCTCCATGCCCGGCATGGACGAATCTTCGCGTAAAGGCCCGCCGGTGGGTTCCCTGCCATCCAGCGACGGCAGCACGGAGCAACGCTACGCCGCCTACCGCATCCATCCGCACATGATGGACAACGTCGTCACCAGCCATCTGTTGTTCGACAAGCTTGGAGTGGCCTATGACCGCAATGAGCAGACCAGCCTGCAATGGGACGGCCAATTCTGGATCGGCCGGGACCTGAACAAGCTGTGGATCAAGAGCGAAGGCGATCGCCTGAATGGCAGCACGGACGCCAAGATAGAAGCCTTCTGGAGCCACACCATCTCCCCGTTCTGGGATCTGCAATTGGGCGCGCGGCGCGATTTCGGCGCGGGCCCGAAGCGCAATTGGGCGGCATTCGGGGTGCAGGGGGTCGCGCCTTACGGCATCGAGACCGAGATCACCGGCTATGTCGGCGGATCCGGGAGGACGGCGCTGGCGCTGAAGGCGGAATATGACGTGCTCCTCACCCAGCGGCTGATCTTCACGCCCGAGATCGAAGCCAGCTTGCATGGCAAGAACGACGAAGCCCGGGGCGTGGGCTCCGGCCTATCGGACGCATCGCTGTCCCTGCGGTTGCGCTACGAAGTGACGCGCGAATTCGCACCGTATGTGGGCGTGTCGTTCGGACGCAAGTTCGGCAAGACGGCCAGCTACGCCAGCGAAGCTGGAGAAAGCCGTTCCGAACGCGCCATCCTGGCAGGCGTGCGTATCTGGTTCTGAGCCCGGCCGGCGCCGCCAGACGGCGGCGCCTTGACCCGTCCCTTTATTTAACGCGGTAGGCAGCGTTACCGCGGCCGCTCCCCTCCGTCCCCCGGACAGCCTTCGATACGCAAACGCTTGACCTTGACATCATTGGAATCTTTATAGTGCCAATCATCAGCAGCAGATTCCAAGTTTTCAAGGAGCGGATATGAGTGCCATCCCAGCAGACAGCGTCGCGGTCAGCCTGCCCATCGAAGGCATGACCTGCGCATCGTGCGTGGGCCGGGTCGAAAAGGCCTTGAAGGCCGTGCCGGGCGTCAACCAGGCCAGCGTCAACCTGGCGACCGAACGCGCCGACATCACGTTTGCAGGGGCGCCGGACGTCGCGGCCGCCGTGCAGGCGGTGCAGAAGGCGGGCTACGCAGTCGCCGAAAGCACGGTCGAACTGTCGGTCACCGGCATGACCTGCGCCTCCTGCGTGGGACGCGTCGAAAAAGCGCTGAAGGCCGTGCCAGGCGTCAGCAACGCCACCGTCAACCTCGCCACCGAACGCGCCAGCGTCACCGCGACGGGCGGCGTGCCCGCCAGCGCCTTGATCCAGGCGGTGGCCAAGGCAGGCTACGAAGCCAAGCCCCTGGCCGCCGAAGCCAGCGACACCGACGCCGTGGCCGAACGCCAGGCCGCCGAGCTGCAGTCGCTCAAGCGTTCCCTGACCATCGCCACGATTTTCGCGCTGCCCGTGTTCATCCTGGAAATGGGCGCGCACATCGTGCCGGCGTTCCACCACGTTATTGCAGAGACCATCGGCACGCAAAACAGCTGGTATCTGCAATTCGTGCTGGCCAGCATCGTACTGTTCGGCCCCGGCCTGCGCTTCTTTAAAAAAGGCATACCCGCGCTGCTGCGCGCCGCCCCCGATATGAACTCGTTGGTGGCGGTGGGTACCTCCGCCGCCTATGCCTATTCGGTGGTGGCCACCTTCGCGGCCGGACTGCTCCCTGCCGGCACGGTCAACGTCTATTACGAGGCCGCCGCCGTCATCGTGGCGCTGATTCTGCTTGGCCGCTACATGGAAGCCCGCGCCAAGGGCAACACCTCCGAAGCGATCAAGCGACTGCTGGGCTTGCAAGCCAAGACCGCTCGCGTCGTGCGCAATGGCTCCACGCTGGAGCTTGCCATCGAGGAAGTGGTGGCAGGCGATCTGATCGAAGTCCGCCCCGGCGAGCGCATCCCCGTGGACGGCGAAGTTGTGGAAGGCAACAGCTTTATCGATGAATCCATGATCAGCGGAGAGCCCGTTCCGGTCGAAAAGCAGCCGGGCTCCGAGGTCGTCGGCGGCACCGTGAACCAGAACGGCGCGCTGACGTTCCGCGCGACCAAGGTCGGCAATGACACGGTGCTGGCGCAGATCATCCGCATGGTTGAGCAGGCGCAGGGGTCCAAGCTGCCGATCCAGGCCCTGGTGGACCGCATCACCATGTGGTTCGTGCCTGCCGTCATGGCGGCCGCCGTGGCGACCTTCATCATCTGGCTGGCGTTCGGCCCCGAGCCCGCCCTGACCTTCGCCCTGGTCAACGCCGTCGCCGTGTTGATCATCGCCTGCCCCTGCGCCATGGGTCTGGCCACGCCGACCTCGATCATGGTGGGCACTGGACGCGCCGCGCAGATGGGTGTGCTGTTCCGCAAGGGCGAAGCGCTGCAATCCCTGAAGGACGCCCAGGTCGTGGCCGTGGACAAGACCGGCACGCTGACCAAGGGCCGTCCCGAGCTGACCGACCTGATCGTTGCACAGGGCTTCGAACGCGCTGAGGTGCTGGGCAAGGTCGCCACCGTCGAAGCCAAGTCCGAACACCCGATCGCGCAGGCCATCGTGGACGCGGCGCGCGCCGAGGCTATTGCGCTGGGCGCGATTTCGCAGTTCGAATCGATCACCGGCTTTGGCGTAAGCGCCCGGGTGGACGGCGAGCTGGTCGAAATCGGGGCCGACCGCTTCATGCGCGAGCTGGGCCTGAGCGTAGAACCCTTCGGCGCGGACGCCGCGCGCCTGGGCGACGAAGGCAAGACGCCGCTGTACGCCGCTATCAACGGCAAGCTGGCCGCGATGATTGCCGTGGCGGATCCCATCAAGGAAACCACGGCAGCCGCCATCCGCGCCCTGCATGACCTGGGCCTGAAGGTCGCCATGATCACGGGCGACAACCGCCGCACCGGCGAGGCCATCGCCCGCCAGCTCGGCATTGATGAAGTCGTGGCGGAAGTGCTGCCCGACGGCAAGGTCGAGGCCGTGCAGCGCCTGAAGCAGCAATACGGCCCCATCGCCTATGTAGGCGACGGCATCAACGATGCGCCGGCTCTGGCCGAAGCGGACGTGGGCCTGGCCATAGGCACTGGCACGGACATCGCCATCGAGGCGGCCGACGTCGTGCTCATGTCGGGCGACCTGGGCGGCGTGCCCAACGCTATCGCCCTGTCCAAGGCCACGATACGCAACATCAAGCAAAACCTGTTCTGGGCGTTCGCCTACAACGTAGCCTTGATCCCGGTCGCGGCGGGCCTGCTCTACCCGGTAAACGGCAGTCTGCTGTCGCCGGTATTCGCGGCAGGCGCGATGGCCCTGTCCAGCGTGTTCGTCCTGAGCAACGCGCTGCGGCTGCGCCGCTTTACTGCGCCCTTCCCGGCCCGGGGCTGATCACCCCAGGGGGAAGGGTGGCCTGCCCGGCAAGACCGGGCAGCGCCGCCTTACTGGCCCTTCTCCTTCGGCGCGCTGGCCACCAGCGCGCCGAATTTCTTGTCCAGCTCCGCCAGCGCATCGTTGATATGGGCGCGCCGCGCTTTGATCCAGGCATCCTGGTCAGCCAACTGGGCGCGCGCCTCCTTCAGCATGCGCTCCATTTCCGCCGGTTGCGGGCCGCCCGAGGTCGCGCGGTTCTTGACGATGGCCACCGGGTCCAGCGTCGAACGGAACTCCGCCTCGCTCATCGGCAACTCGTTGCCGTACTTCGAGTCCTTCATGGCGTCCGCGTAGATGCGCCGAGCCTGTTCATAGGGGAAGTCCAGCGGCTTGATGTTGTTGGTCTTGGCGTAGCTCACGACCTCTGACGCAAAGTGATGGCCGTCGCGGAACGGCAGCTTGTACTTGCGCATCAGCACATCGGCCAATTCCTGTGAAGCCGTCCAATCGCTGTTCAGCTCTTCCAGCGCGCGGTCGGGGCTGATGACCATGGCCTTGAGCACCCGGTCCCAACGTTTCAGCGCCGAAATCCCGGCATCGACCATGGCGGAGTTCTGTTTCACGTCCTTGGGATCGCTCATGCCCGGCGTGATGTTGTGCGTCTGCACCACCGGACCCATGGCCAGCGTCACCGCGGTCGAAGCGTCGCTGCGCGTGTCGTTGAGCAAGCCTGGGTTTCGCTTCTGCGGCATGGCGCTGGAAACATAGGTGTTGCCGCCGCCTTCCTCCAGCAGGATCCAGGGACGCGGCTGCGCGTACTGGGTCATCACGTCCTCGACAAAGTTGCCCGTGCGCAGCGCGATGCTGGTGACAATGGACGCGACTTCGACCGGCTGGTCCATCGACGAGATCTGCGACGCGTCATAAGCGTTGTCCACCAGCGCGGCAAAGCCCAGGTATTGCGCCATGCGCTTGCGATCCAGCGGCCAGCTGGTGCCATTCAGTACCGTCGTGCCCATCGGCGAACGGTCGATGCGCACATAGGCTTCGCGGATGCGCTGGGCATCGCGTGCCAGGCCCGCGGCCTGCCCCAGCAGATAATGCCCGTAGCTGTTGGGTTGCGCCGCCACCCCATTGGTGTAGTTCGGCACAACGGTCGCCGCGTGCTTGCCTGCAAGTTCCACCAGCGTCCGGGATGTGGCGTTCAACTGATCGGCCAGGTCCAGCAGCTTGTCGCGCAGGATAGCGCTGCGGTAGGTCGCATGCATGTCCTGGCTGGAGCGCCCCGCGTGCAGCAGAGTCACGTCTTCGCCTGCCGCCTTGATCAGCAGCGGCTCGAAGGTAATGACGCTGGACGGGCGCTTGGCGCCGGGCTGGTTGCCGTCGCTGATCACCTTGGCCACGCCGGCTGCCAGGCGCGGCGCCATGGACTTGTCCAGCAATCCTTCGTCCGTGTTGATGACGGCGGTCGCCTTGTTGATTTCTCCCAGCCAGAAGAACGGGTCGCGCGGCGGGGAGGCCGCAGGCTGGGCGGGCTGGGCCGACGCCGCCTGCGCGCCCAACGTGAAGACTAGCGCGGCGCCCAGGGCGGGGAGTAGTTGTCTCATGGCGTTCTCGTTTGAATGGCGAGCGGCCAGTGTATCGGCCGGCCGGGCGGCGCGAAATGGCGGATTTCACGGAGCCGCAGGCGATTCCCTGACGGTTTCCTTTAACATACGGCCCAAAGCCACCACGTCCAGCCATGCCCCGTCCGAATCTGACCAACGCCGAAACCCTGTGCCAGATCGCCAAGCTGGGCAGTTTCCGCGCGGCGGCCGAACGGCTGCATACCTCGCAGCCCGCCGTATCGGCCCGCATGAAGGAACTGGAGCAGGCGCTTGGCTTTCCCTTGTTCGAAAAGCGCGGCCGCAGGCTGGAATTGACGGTGCCCGCGCGGCGCTTCGTCGAACGCGTCGAACCCTTGCTGCTGGCGGTGGAAGACGCCTTCACCGATGCGGAGGCAGTGAACAACGCCGCTGGCACGGTACGCATCGGCATGGGCGAAATTTCCATGACCTGGTTTTCGCGCGTCGTGCCAGAACTGCGCCGCGCCCTGCCGCGCATCTCTTACGAGATCGAGCTGGACCTGGCGGTCAAACTGCAGGAACACCTGACGTCCGGCGCGCTGGACATCGCCATCATGGCCAACCATCTGCGCGACGATCAGTTCATCTGCGAATCGCTGGGCACAACCCGCATGTCCTGGATGGTCTCGTCCGGGCTCCTGACCGACGCCGACGGCCGGCCACGCACGATGCAGTCGCTGTTACAGACCGAACCCCTGTGGTGCGTGTCCCGGCCGTCCGGCTTCTTCGGCCCGGCGCAGGACGAACTGCGCGACATGGGCGCAAACCTGGACAATATCTGCAGCTGCAATCGCCTGAACAGCCTGATCGAGGTGGTCGAGGCCGGCGGCGGCATCGCGCAGCTGCCGGAAATGATGGTGGCTCGGCAGGTGCAGGCCGGCTCCCTGGTACTGGTGGACCCCGCGCTGCAACCGCTGACGCTGGAATTCACCATTGCCATCCATCGCAACCAGGGCCAGGCCATCGTCCATCAGGTCGCCGAGGCCCTGACCCGGCTGGGCAAGGCCGCCACCGGCAAGGCCTGACGTCACACGGCGGCATTCAAGCGTCCAGCAGCGCTCGCTTCTGCACCTTGCCGCTGGCGTTTCGCGGCAGTTCCTCCATGAACTGCACATGCTCCGGCACCTTGAAGTAGGCCAGCCGCTCGGCGCAAAACGCCTTGATGGCGGCAGCGTCGGCCTGCTGCTGGTCGTGCAGCACAATGAACGCCTTGACCGACTGGTCACGCACGGGATCGGGGATACCCACCACTGCCACATCGCGCACGGCAGGATGCCCCATCAATGCCTCTTCCACTTCCGCGGCGGAGATGTTCTCGCCCGCCCGCTTGATCACTTCCTTCTTGCGGCCGAAGAAAAAGAAATTGCCCTTGGCATCCTGATAGCCCAGGTCCCCCGTGTGCAGCCAGCCGCCTTCAAATACGGCCTGCGTCGCATCGGGGTCACGGTAGTAACCCAGGGTGAGCGTGCGCCCGGGCCGGCCGCGCACGACAATCTCGCCCACGGCGCCGACCGCCACGGGCCGGTTGTCGTCATCGACCACGAACACTTCGCGATCGGGCGTAGCGCGGCCTATGGACGGGTAGCGGGAAGGCGAGGCATGCGGTTGCAGGGTGATGTAGAGCATGGTCTCGGACTGCCCATAACCGTTGCGCAACGGTATGCGGAAACGCGCGATGAAAGCGGCAATCTCGGCCTCGGAAATATTGATGGCATACCCGGCGTAGCGCACCTGGTGCGCCGTGTCGAACGGGGTGGGCGGCTGGTTCAGCAGCGTGCGGCACAGCATGCCCGACAGGCTGCAAATAGTAATGCGATGCTCGATGAGCTGGCGCAGATAGCGTGTCGCGCTATATCGCTCGCCAATCACCGCGGTGGCGCCTGCCGTCAGGCAGGACAACACGGTTTCCTGGCAGTTCGCATGAAATAGCGGCTTGTTGTTGAACACGCGGTCGGCGCGGCTCAAGCCGCTGTTGGCCGCGCCCGCCTGTCCGCACCAGAGCAAGTTGGCCTGGGTCAGCATCACTCCCTTGGGGCGCGCTGAAGTGCCGGAGGTATACAGGATCTGCGCCAGGTCGTCGCTGCATTGCGGCGGCGCATGGTAATCCGTGCAAGTCTCCGCCCAGACGCCGCGCAACCCCTCCGGCCCCAGACTCCCGCGCGCCACCGGCACGATGTCCGGCGCTTGTACCAGGTCAGCACAGACTTCGCGGATCAGCGCCTCATGCGCGGGCTCCACCAGCGCCAGCGCCGGCTGGCAATGCTCCAGCTGATAGGCCACTTCCGGTGCGGTCAGGTAGATATTTCCGGCCACGATGACCGCGCCAGCCAGCATCAGCCCCATCCACAGCGGCACATACTCCGCCGTGTTCCCCATGAACACAAATACGCGGTCGCCCGGCATAACGCCGCGGGCCTGCAGGGCTGCCGCAAAGCCGCGGGCCGCCTCGCGCAACTGGATGTAGCTCAGTTGGCTGATGTCGCCGTTCTGGTACTCATGCACGATCGCCACCTTATGCCCATGACAAAGCGCCTGTTCATCGAGCAAATCCGTGATCGTGCGGTTTCCTGCAGCGTCCATCCAGCCTCCGGTATGTTGATTTTCAACGGCGCGCCGCTCCTGGTGCAGGCGCGCCCATGGGTAAGAAAATCAGTATAGGAAGCGGCCATTCGCGGCACTAGCTAAACGTTTTTATGCATATCCATCAAGGTTTTTCATGCATGCCGGCAAGGGCGAATGATTGATGCAATTTATGCGTTTCGATCAAAACGTTTGCTTAGTCGGCGACAGCGGGAAAACCTATACTCCGGTTCAAAGGCGCCACGCAGCCGCGGCGCCGGTCAGACAAAAAAGAATGCAATACCGGAGGAGCAGCCGTGCAAGAGGCATCGATCAAGGAACAGGTTTCGGCCGAGGAATGGGCAGTGCGAGTCGATCTCGCCGCGGCCTACAACCTGGCCGTCGAAATGCGCATGACCGACCACATCTATACGCATATCTCGGCCCGCGTTCCCGGCGCCGAGCCGCACTTCCTGATCAATGCCTACGGGCTGATGTTCAACGAGATCACCGCGTCCAACCTGGTCAAGGTGAACATCGACGGCGCCATCCTGCTGGACCAGACCGGCCTGGGCATCAATCCTGCCGGCTTCGTTATCCACAGCGCCATCCATCGGGCCCGCCACGACGCGGCCTGCGTCATGCATACGCATACCGCCGCCGGCATCGCCGTGTCCGCGCAACAGACTGGCCTGCTCATGATCTCGCAGCATGCCATGCGCTTTCACAACCGCATCGGCTATCACGACTATGAAGGCGTCGCCCTCGACATGGACGAGCAGCAGCGTCTGGTCGCCGACCTGGGTCCGCACGACGCGATGATCCTGCGAAACCACGGCCTGCTGGTCTGCGGCGCCAGCGTGCCGGACGCCTTCGACGCCATGTTCTACCTCGAACGCGCCTGCCAGGCGCAGGTCGCGGCGCTGGCCGGCGGCTTGCCGCTGACGACCCCGTCCGCGGACGTCGCCGAGAAGGTCGGCCGCCAATTCGACCGCCTCGACCGGCCATCCCGTCACAAACATTGGCCTCCCCTGCTCCGGCTGCTGCAACGCATCCGGCCTGAATACCAGGAATAGCGGCAACCGCGCCGCCATCCGGGCGGCCCTTTTTCGCAGAGTAGAAATGGAAGATGCTCATCAGAACCGCGTCGCGGTATATGGTGCGGGCGCGATCGGCTGTCTGCTCGCCGCGCGCCTGGCCCAGGCCGGATGCGAAGTGACACTGATCGCCCGCGGACAGACATTGGCGTCGCTGCGCCAGCACGGCGTGGGCTTGATCGCGGATGGCGTCACGCGCCACTATCCGGTGCTAGCAACCGACGACCCGCGGCAGGTGCGCGACGCGGACTATCTGTTCGTTGCGGTCAAGCAGCAGGCGCTTGATGAAATCGGCGCGCATCTCGCGCCCATGCTGGCGCCGCGCGGTGTCGTGGTTCCGGCCGTCAATGGTATCCCTTGGTGGTATCTGCCCACGCTGAATAGCCCTCTGGGCGACACGCCGCTGCAATCCGTCGATGGCCGCGGCATCCTGCGGCGCGCGTTGCCGCTGGAGCGCGTGCTGGGAGCCGTGGTGTACATCGCCGCGAACGCCGCCGCGCCAGGCATCGCAGCGCAAAACGCCCGTAACAACCTCATCATCGGCGAGCTCGACGGTGGCGTGTCCGCCCGAGCCACCCGCCTCGCTGAACTCCTGCGAGCGTCGGGTCTGCAATGTGAGGTCACCGCCCGGATCCACCAGGCGGTATGGATCAAGGCAATGGGCAATGCCACCTTCAACCCCCTGAGCGTGCTGGCCAACGCCACGATGGAAGGCATGGTCCGCGACCCCCATCTCGGCAAACTGGCGCGCGCCATGCTGGACGAGTATCTGACGCTGGGCAAGGCGCTAGGCCTCGCCCTGCCGGTCACCGTGGAAGAACGCATGCAGGCCGCAGCCAGCGCCGGCGCCGCCAAGACATCGATGTTGCAGGACGCGCTGCAAGGCAAGCCGCTGGAGGCGGACGCCCTGGTCGGCGCCATGATCGAAATCGCAGCAAAGCTGAACCTGGACATGCCCTTTGCCAATACGGTCTGGGGACTGATCCGGCACCGGAACCTCAGCGCAGGTTCCACCTGACTGCCACACCTAGAAATCCACAGGAGACAACCCATGAAATGGCTTTCACACTGCCTAGCCGCATCTCTGATCTGCGCGGGCGCCGCCGCCCACGCGCAGGACTATCCCAGCAAGCCTATCAACATCGTGGTGCCCTTCACGCCGGGCGGCGTGACGGACGTGATGACCCGCCAGATCGCTGCCAAGCTGCAAAGCGACCTGGGCCAGCCGGTGGTGGTGGTCAATAAGCCGGGCGCCGGCACCATGATCGCCTCGGCCTATGTGGCCAAGGCGCCAGCCGACGGTTACACCCTGCTGATGGCGGCCTCGTCCCTGGGTATCGCTCCCAGCCTGTACAAGACGACCGCGAACTATGACCCGGTCAAGGACTTCCAGCCAGTGTCGCTCATCGCCAGCGTGCCGCACGTACTGGTAACCGGCAAGCAGCTGCAAGCCTCCAGCGTCAAGGAATTGATTGCCACGCTTAAAAAGGACGGCAAATCCGCGACCTTCGCATCCTCCGGAAACGGCACCTCCAATCATCTGGAAGGCGAACTGTTCGCCGCGCTGACCGGCCTGAAGATGACCCACATTCCCTACAAGGGCAGCGTTCCCGCGTTGACGTCCCTGGCCGGCGGCGAAGTCGACCTGCTGTTCGTGGACATCGCGGCGGCCCAGCCCTTCCTCGACAGCGGCAAGGTGCGCCCGCTGGCCGTTACCACCAAAACGCGTTCATCGGTGCTGCCCGAGCTTCCCACCGTGGAGGAGTCGGGCCTGCCCGGCTACGACGCCATGCCCTGGCTGGGCATTGTTGCCCCGGCCGGCACGCCGCCCTCGGTCGTCGAGCGCCTTCAGGTGTCCCTGCAAAAAATGAAGGCGGCGTCCGACGTACAGGAACAGTTCAAGAAGATGGGTCTGGATCCCTTGTTCACCAAGCCCGCGGACTTTGGCGCCTTCATCGTCAGCGACAGCGCCAAATGGGCGGAACTGATCAAGAAATCCGGCGCGACCGCCGAGTAGGCCCGGCAACCGATACCCCCAAGCCATTCCTAGAAGGACCGTTACATGCATCGCGATACCCAGGCTTCCGACAACCCGCCCGGCCATGACGCGTGGGCAGCCACGTTACGGCGCGCGCTGTCCAGCGCCAACATTCCCACCCTGCTCATGGTGCTGGTGCACCTGACGGGCGACACGCAATGGCTGTCCGAGCGCTACCAGTGCTCGCGCATCCGCGGCCTGGAAGACAACGACCCCGGCGGCCTTCCCGAGGCCGTGCGGGAAGAAGTGCGCGAGGCGGCGTTCTCGGCCATCCTGCTTGCCCGCCAGGGCCGGGCGCCCATGCTGGCCGCGCCTACGCACGAACAACTGGTCGCCATGCTGCAAACCAGTATCGGCGAGGACGTGCCCGACTCCTACGGCCCCATGATCGCCGCCTGGCTGGGGCTGGATCCGGACTTCGCTCTGGAACAGCGCGAGGCGTTCCAGGTGCCCCAGGGCTATCGGGTGCTGGTTATCGGCGCGGGGGTTGCCGGCTTGTGCGCGGCGATACGCCTGCAAGGCGCCGGCATTCCCTATGTCGTGATCGAGAAGAACGCGGAGGTGGGCGGAACCTGGTACGAAAACCGCTACCCGGGGGCCGGCGTGGACACGCCCAACCATATTTACTCTTACTCCTTCGCTAAACACGACTGGTCGCGCTACTTCGCCCTGCAGGGCGAGATCCAGGGCTATTTCGAAGGCGTCGCCGATCAGTACGGCGTGCGGTCCAACATCCGCTTCAATACGCGTGTGGAATCGGCCCGCTACGATGAAGCCTCGCTGCGCTGGAACGTGCGCACCGTGCGGCAGGACGGCCAGGTCCAGGACTACGTGGCAGACATCGTCATCAGCGCGGTGGGCCTGCTGAACGTTCCCAAGTTGCCGCCCATACCCGGTCTGGAGACCTTCAAAGGGCCTTGCTTCCATACCGCGCACTGGCCGGAAGGCCTGGATCTGCGCGGCAAGAACGTGGGCATCATCGGCAACGGCGCCAGCTCCATGCAAGTCGCCCCCGCCATCGCCGACCAGGTCCGGTCCCTGACCGTGTTCCAACGCTCCAAGCAATGGGCCGCGCCCTTCGAGAAATTCCAGAAGCCCGTGCCGCAGGACGTACGCTTCCTGCTGCGCGAGGTGCCGTACTACCAGGAATGGTATCGCCAGCGCCTGGCCTGGATATTCAACGACCGCGTCCACGCGACCCTGCAAATCGACCCGCAATGGCCGCATCCCGAGCGTGCCATCAATGAGATCAATGACAGGCATCGCGAACACTTCACCAGCTACATCAAGGCGGAACTCGGCCAGCGCCAGGACCTGCTGCCGGACGTGTTGCCCGATTACCCCCCCTTCGGCAAACGCATGCTGATGGACAACGGCTGGTTCCGCACCATGGCGCGCGACCACGTCAAACTGGTCACGGGCGGCATCGCCCGCATCACCGAGAACGCCGTGGTCGGCGATAAAGGCGATAGCCACGAACTGGACGTCCTGGTGGTCGCGACCGGCTTCGACGCGATCAATCTGCTTTCCTCCTTCAAACTGTATGGCCGCGGCGGGCGGTCCATCCGCGAGGCCTGGGACGAAAAAGGCGCCGAAGCCTTCATGGGCGTGGCGGCGCCCGGCTTTCCCAACCTGTTCATCCTGGCTGGCCCCAACACCGCATTGGGCCACGGCGGCAGCGTCGTCGCATTGCTGGAAACCCAGGTGCGCTACGTCATGGGCCTGCTGCAGCAAGGCATGGCCCGCGCTGGCGGACGCTTCGAGATCGAAGTGCGCCAAGACCGGCACGACGCCTACAACGCCCGCGTGCAGGCGGCCCACGACCGCATGATCTGGACCCACAAAGGCATGAGCAACTGGTATCGCAACGCGCACGGCAAAGTGGTGGCGCCGACGCCATTTCGCAATGACGACTACTGGCATATGTTGCGCAAGACGAACATGGACGACTACCACTACCGCCCGGCATCCACCGCCCGCGCAAGCGGCGGCGCCGACTCGCCGGCCCCGGTCCGCGTCGAGGCCGCCTGAATGCAGCCAGCCAACAAGGGGCGCTGCCTGGTCCTGGGCTGCGGCGGCGTCACCGGCCTGGCTTGGGAGATCGGCGTCCTGGCGGGCCTGGCCAGCCAGGGCATCGACCTCGCCACCGCGGACGGGCTCATCGGCTGCTCCGCGGGCTCAGTCGCCGGAGCCCAGTTGGCGCTGGGCGTGCCGCTCATGCAGCTACTCGCAGCGCAGCAGGACGGAGCCGGGGCCGAGCAATATCGCCCGTATTCGCAACAGGCTGCCGATGACAAAAACCGCCAGCTGTATGACAAGGTGGGGGCAGACCTGAAACAGGCGCGACAGCGCATCGGCGCGTACGCGTTGCGCAGCGTCACGCCCACGCTGGCCGAACGCCGCGCCATCGTCGCCGCCCGCCTGGGCGGAAGCGATTGGCCCGGCCGCTCCTTGCATGTGGTCGCAGTCGACGCCCACACCGGCGAAGGCCGAAGCTTCAGCGCGGCCGACGAGGTTGATTTCATTGACGCCATCGCGGCAAGCTGTGCGGTGCCGGGCGCCTGGCCGGCGGTGCCCATCGGCCAAAGCGCGTACATCGACGGCGGCATCCGATCCATGACCAACGCCGATCTGGCTGCCGGCTACGGCCAAGTGGTGGTGCTGGCCCCGCTGGGCTACCGCGACGGCAATCCGATAAGCGGCCATCTGCGCCGCGAGCTGCAGGCGCTCGGCGAAGCAGGGGGCCGGGTCCACGCCGTGCTTCCGGACGCCGCAAGCGTGCAAGCCATCGGTGACAACGTGCTGGACCCGGCGCGCCGGGCCGAGTCCGCGCGGGCCGGCTTGCGCCAGGCGTCCGCCATCGCGCAAGCGGTCCGGGAAGTGTGGCGCTGAATCGCGCCCGCGCGTCCGATTGGTCGACCTCGGACCGATTCCAAGGCGGTCTGCCCGTCACTCTCGATGTGGCGGGTAACAACATACCGCTAGAGCCATAGACTCCACGTTCAAGCCCGGCCGCCCGGCCGGACGCCACCACGAACGCGGAGTGCTTCATGAACGCATCGCCGGCAGGCCTCAGACCCGCCGATTTCTTTTCTCCTGCCGTCGCGGCCCTGATCTCGGTCCTGGTGAACTATGGCGGGACCTTTGTGCTGGTATTCCAGGCGGCGGAACTGGCTCGGCTGTCGCCGGCGCAGACCACATCATGGGTATGGGCGGTTTCCGTAGGCGTGGGCGTCACCGGCGCGCTGCTGAGCTGGCGCTATAAGGCGCCGATCATTACCGCGTGGTCCACGCCCGGCGTCGCCTTCCTTGCCACCGTCATGCCTTTCACGCCTTATGGCGAAGTCATTGGGGCATATATTCTTTCGGCGCTGGGCTTTATCGTGCTGGGGCTGTCCGGCGCCTTCGAGAAGCTGGTGCGCATGATCCCCGGCGGCATCGCCGCCGGCCTGCTCGCCGGCATCCTGCTGCAATTCGGCGTCAATGCTTTCGGCGGCGCCAGCGCAGATCCTCTACTGGTGATCGTGCTGGTTATCTCGTACGCGCTGCTCAAGCGCTTTACCTCCCGCTACGCGGTGGTCGGCATCCTCGTCATCGGCCTCGCAATGCTCATCGCGCAAGGCCGGATCGACTTCTCGGCGGTACATCTGAGCCTGGCTGCGCCCGTATTCGAAATGCCCAGCTTCTCGTTGCAGGCCCTGCTGGGCGTTGCCCTGCCGCTTTTCATCATCACCCTGACCGGCCAGTACATGCCCGGGATGCTGGTGCTGCGCAACGACGGCTATCGGACCAGCGCGAACCCCATTCTGACCGTGACCGGGCTGGGCTCGCTCGTCATGGCGCCCTTTGGCGCACACGCGTTCAATGTGGCCGCGATCACGGCCGCCATATGCACCGGCAAGGATGCGCATGAGGACCCCTCCAAGCGCTACATCGCCGGCCTGGCCTGCGGCGTTTTCTACATCCTGGTGGGCACGTTCGGCGTCACATTGGCGACCCTGTTCATGGTGTTGCCCAAGGCCTTCATCACCACGCTGGCCGGGCTCGCCCTGCTAGGCGCGATCGGCGGCAGCCTGGCCAACGCGATGGCCGACGCGCGCACCCGGGAAACGGCGCTCATCACCTTCCTGGCCACCGCCGCGAACGTCACCCTGCTGGGGGTGGGCGGGGCATTCTGGGGCCTGGTGGCCGGCCTGACCGCGCACCTGCTGATCCACGGCGGACAGCGGACATTGGCCGGCAACCCCGCCAAGTCCTGATCCTGCTCCTTACCGCTACCTTCTATCAATACTGGAATCATCGTGACCGACACCGCCCTCCCCGACACCCTCGCGCTGCCTTGCGTCGGCGCCCAGCCCCTGTCGCAAGCCGATCCCGGCATCTGGGGCGCCATCGACGCCGAACGGCGCCGCCAGATGCATTCGATCGAACTGATCGCCTCCGAGAACTTCGTCAGCCGTGCGGTAATGGAGGTCCAGGGCTCGGTATTGACGAACAAGTACGCGGAGGGTTATCCCGGCCGCCGTTACTACGGCGGTTGCTTAAACGCCGATATCGCCGAGGAAATCGCCATTGAGCGCGCCACCCGGCTGTTCGGCGCCCGCTACGCCAATGTGCAACCGCACTCTGGAAGCCAGGCCAACCAGGCGGTGTATCTGGCGCTGCTGGCTCCGGGAGACAAAATCCTCGGCCTGGACCTGAAAGCAGGTGGACACCTGACCCATGGCTCCAAGGTCAATATGTCGGGACGCTGGCTGCAGGCGCTGAGCTACAGCGTCGATCCCGCCACTCATCGGGTGGACATGGACGAAGTCGAGCTCCTGGCCAGGCGGGAACGGCCCAAGCTCATCATCGCCGGCGGTTCGGCCTACTCGCGCACGCTGGATTTCGCGCGCTTTCGCGCCATAGCCGATGACGTGGGCGCAATATTCATGGCGGACATGGCGCACTTCGCCGGGTTGGCCGCGGCCGGGGCATATCCCTCGCCAGTGCCGCACGCGCATGTCACAACCACCACCACGCACAAGACGCTGCGCGGCCCGCGCGGCGGCATGATCCTGACCAACGACGGCGAATTGGCCCGGAAGATCGATTCGGCGGTATTCCCCGGCCTGCAAGGCGGTCCGCTGATGCATATCATTGCCGCCAAGGCCGTGGCCCTGGGCGAAGCGTTGCAGCCCGCTTTCCGGACGTACGCCCACGCCGTGGTCGAAAACGCGCGGGTGCTGTGCGCAAGGCTGGCGCAAGGCGGGCTTTCCATCGTGTCCGGCGGCACCGACTGCCATCTGGGCGTGGTCGACCTCAGGCCCTGGGGGCTTGCCGGCAACACGGCGGAACAGGCTCTGGAACAGGTAGGCATCACCCTGAACAAGAACGCCGTGCCCAACGACGAGGCCAAGCCTGCTGTCACCTCCGGCATCCGCGTGGGCAGCGCAGCGTGCACCTCGCGCGGCATGGGGCCCGCCGAGTTCCAAGAAATCGGCGACATGATCCTGGCCTTGCTGGGCGGTGTGCGCGCGGGAGCCGTCGACGTCCGCACGGCTGGCGCCATCCGCGAAGGCGTAGCTGGGCTGGCCCGGCGCTTCCCCCTGCCCTACTGAGCCGAACCTGGCCTTTTCAGGGCATTGGACAGGCGCAGCACGGCGGCCTCGATCTCGTAGGCCGTCAACGAGGCGTAGCCCAGCAACCAGCCCGGCTGTTTGTAATCGCCGGCGTACAGCCGGCTCAGCCCGGGCAGGCGCAGGCCGGCCCCTTCCGCCTGGCGGATGGTCTGTTCCTCTGACCATCCGCGCTCCAGCAAGCAGGGGATCTGCAGACCGCCCGGGGGCCGGACCGGCTGCACCACACCCCCGAGCTGCTTGCCCAGTGCTTCCAACAGTACCTGGCGGCGTCCGCCGTATAGCTTGCGCATCGCCCGCACATGCGAATGGTAATGGCCGTCTTCCATGAATCGAGCCAGCGTCAGCTGCAGGATCTGCGGAGTGTGTCCGTCCATGATGCTGCGCGCCCGGGAAAAAGCATCGACCAGGACCGCAGGCAATGCCATGTATCCCATCCTGAGGCCGGGGTACAGCGTCTTGCTGAACGTGCCCAGGTAAATGGTGCGCTGGTGCATGTCCAGGCCTTGCACGCAAGCCGTGGGCAAGCCGTCGTAATGGAATTCGCTGTCGTAGTCGTCCTCGATGATCCACTTTCCATGGTCGGCGGCCCAACTGATCAGCTCCAGCCTGCGTTCCAGCGATAACGTCGCTCCGGTGGGATATTGGTGCGACGGGGTCACGTAGACGCAATTGGCGCCGCTACGATCCGCGCGCAGGAGGTCCGTGCGTATGCCCTGCGCGTCGACGTCGATCGGCACGATCCTTGTCTCTGCGGATTCGAACGCCTTGCGGGCGCCGAAGTAGCCGGGATTCTCCATCAGCATGGGCTTGCCCGCGTCCGCCAGCAATTGCGCGCACAGGAACAAGGCCTGCCGCGTGCTGCTAAGCACCAGGACCTGCTCGGGCAGGACCTTGGCCCCCCGCTCCAGATTCAGGTAGGCCGCGATGGCGCGGCGTAGCGGCTCCGCGCCCTGTGGATCACCATGCAGCAGCACGTGGGCGCGGTAGTCCTTCAAGACCTGGCGCTGCAGGCGCTCCCAGACGTCGGTGGGAAACGTGCGCGTTTCCGGCAGCCCGGTGGCAAACGCCTTGATGACCTGCTGATCCGCAACACCGCCGCTGTCCAGGATCATCTTGCCGCGCCGGCTCAGGCCTGCCCCCGGCTGGGCCGCGCCCAGCCCGTGTTCCAGTTTGGATCGCTTGCGCGCGGCGCCGCGCAGCTCGGTTCCCACCTTCTCGGACACATAGCTGCCCGAGCCTTCGCGACGCACGATGTAGCCGTCGCGGTGCAGCTGCACATAGGCGTTTTCGACGGTATCGCGAGCCACGCCCAGAGACTTCGCCAGACCACGAGTGGCAGGCAGCCTGATGCCCGGCCCCAACGCTCCATCCAGGATCAGGGCGCGCAACGCGCGCTGGATGCGCTGATGCAGGTCCAGGCGCTGGAGCTCCGCATCGTTCATCCGTATTTTCAGCGTATCCAGCTCGAATGTCTTAGCCATGCGGTCTGCTCATAGAAAAAAAACTGGCCTGTCCGGGCCGGCCATTCTATCCGTAGACTCGTCCGCTCGCCACGGTTACCGCGGGCGCAACAATGCAAGAGCCCGCGCCTGGCGGGCGCAGGATCAGGAATCATGGCAAGGTCATACAATTTCAGCGCAGGTCCCGCCGCGCTGCCGCTTGAAGTGCTGCAGGAAGCACACGAGGAGTTCTTCGATTTCGCCGGGACCGGCATGTCCATCATGGAAATCAGCCATCGGTCTGGCGTATTCATCGATATTGCGCGCCAAGCCGAGCTGGACCTGCGCGCCCTTCTGCAGGTACCGGACCGCTACAAGGTGCTTTTCCTGCAGGGCGGCGCATCGCTGCAGTTCTCGCAGGTACCGATGAACCTGCTGCGCGGCAAGGCCTCGGCAGACTACCTGCACACCGGGCTGTGGTCGGGCAAGGCCATCGAGGCGGCCAGGCGGTATTGCACTGTCCGTATCGCGGCAAGCAGCGAATCTACCGGCTTTGACCGTGTTCCCGCTCCCGCTGAATGGCGGCTGGATCCCGGCGCTGCTTACCTGCACTACACGGAAAACGAGACCGTGCACGGCGTGCAGTTCGCGACCGCGCCTGAGGCGCAGGTTCCCCTGGTGTGCGACGCGTGTTCCAGCCTGTTGTCCAAACCTATCGATGTGTCCCGCCACGGTCTCATCTACGCCGCCGCGCAGAAGAACATGGGGCCGGCCGGCGTTACCGTTGTGGTGGTGGACGAAGCCTTGCTGGATGGCGCGATGTCCGTCACACCCGACGTGCTGAACTACGCGCACGCGGCGCGCGCGGATTCCATGTTCAACACGCCCGCCACGTTTTCCTGGTACCTGACAGGACTGACGCTGCGCTGGATCCGCCGCAACGGCGGGATAGATCGCATCCACCAGGCCAACCAGGCCAAGGCCTGGTTGCTGTACCGCGCGATCGACGCCAGCGGCGGCTTCTACGCCAACGCGGTGCGTCCAGAATTCCGATCCATCAACAACGTCCCGTTCTTTTTGGCCGACTCTACCTTGGAGCCGCTGTTTCTGCGCCAGGCCGAAAGCGCCGGACTGATGGGACTGAAGGGGCATACGCATACCGGCGGTATCCGGGCCAGCCTCTACAACGCAGTGGACCTGCCCGCGGCGGCCGCGCTGGCCGACTTCATGACACACTTCCAACGCGCGCATGGCTGATGGCTGCGTGCATGACACGGCGGCCATATCAAAAAGCCGCACGCGGAGATCGACATGGATTTCAGGCAACTCAGGCAGTTCGTCGTTCTGGCCACGGAGCTGAACTATCGCAAAGCGGCGGCGCGGCTGCATATGACGCAGCCGCCGCTCAGCGTAGCCATCAAGCGGCTTGAAGCTGAGATCGGGGCCGACCTGTTCGAAAGGGATCGTCTGGGTGTGCGCCTAACCGTCGCCGGCGGCGCCTTCCTGCGCGAAGCAAAGCGGCTGCTGGAGGGCGCCGACGCCGCGCTGCAAGCCGCGCGCGACGCGGCTGAGGGACGCATGGGCGCGCTTCGGGTATGCGCCGTGCCCAGCGCAGCCCTTCACTTGCTGCCACGCATGCTCCCGGAGTTCACCCAGCGCTTTCCGCATATCCGCCTGCGTCTGAGCAGTGGCAGCACCGTCAGCATCCTGGCCGGGCTTCAGCGCGGCGAGCTGGACGCGGCGTTCCTGGTGCCGCCCGCCTCCGGTGTGCCGGGCATCGCGATCACCGCCTTGCGGCGGGAGCGGATGGTTCTGGCCGTGCCGGCTGGCCATCGCGTGGCCGGCATGCAGCAGGTCAGGCTGTCGAACCTGACGGACGAAACACTGGTGGCGCTGGCGCATTCCGACAGCCCCGGCTTCGCCGGTGAAATCGTCGCTGCGTGCCAGCGCGCCGGGTTCCATCCGCGGGTATTGCAGGAATCATCCCACGCCCTCATCAGCCTGCCGCTCATCGCCGCCGGCCTGGGCATCGCCATCGTGCCGGCGGCGCTGCGCCGCATCGCCATCGACAACGTGGCCTATGTGGATCTTGCCGACGAATCGGACTTGCCATTGACTTACGCCATGGCGCTGGCGGCGCCCGCCGAATCGATGAACCCTGCAGTCCGCTGGTTCAACGACTTGGCGCGCGAGCTGCTGGGTCCGCAAACCGCGTAACGCCTCACTGTGCCGGGCGGGACAGGATGTCCGCCCATTTCTTCTGTTCCGCGACGACCTTGCGTTCAAATGCTTCCTGCGCGCCATCCACGGGCTCACTGCCTCGCGCATAGATCTTGTCCCGCACCGAAGCGCTCTTGGCGACCGCGGCAATGGCCGCATTCAGGCGCGCGACAACCTCAACCGGCGTGCCCTTGGGCACGGCAATGCCAGACAGCGACCCGCCCTGCACGTCCTTGCCCAGCACTTCCTTAACGGTGGGGACATCAGGAAGATTGGGCAGGCGCCGCGACGAAGTCACGGCAAACGGACGGATCTGCTTTGCCTCGATGAAACCTACGGCCGTGACGGCCGAAACCGCCGTCAGGTCCGTGTTGCGGCTCATCACCGCCGTCATGGACTCCGAACCGCTCTTGTAGGGCACGTGCAGCATCTTTACGCCGGTAGCCTGTTGCAGCAGCTCCAGCACCTGGTAATTGTCGGAACCTTCGCCCGCGGTGGAAAACGCGATCTTGTCCGCCTGCGCCGAAGCGGCCTTGATGATATCGGGCAGAGACGCGTACGGACTCTCCACTCCCACCGCCAGCACGGTAGGCGTATTGGCCAGCATGGCAACGTAGGTGAAGTCCTTGTTCGGATCGTAAGGCAGCTTCTTGTAGATCAGCGGATTCACGGCGACCATGCCGTTGGTGATCACCAGCAGCGTGTAGCCATCGGCCGGCGACTTCGCCACCGCGCCCGCAGCAATGGAGCCGCCCGCGCCGCCCCGATTCTCGACCACGACGGGCTGGCCCAGCTCGCGTGTCAGGCCCTCGGCAAACACGCGCGCCGTCGTATCCGTCACGCCGCCCGCGCCAAAGGGCACGATCAGGCGTATGGGCTGATCGGGATAAGGGCCCGCCCAGGCCACCGCGGCCGGAATCACCACGCCCAACAAAGCCGCCGTCCAGCGGCGCAATCCCTTGTTCATCGAACTATCTCCATTTTTTTGAGGATTTCAAGAAGCCGTTGTTCCGGTTCCGCGGCCAGTGGCGCCAGCGGCGCGCGCAGGCGCCCGGGGTCAAAGCCGCGTAATTGCAGGCCCGCGGCGACGGTCCTGGGCAAGCCATGGCCCATCAGGAAGTTCAACAGGTCGATCTGCCGGGCAAACCATTCATCAGCGCCGCGCGCGTCCCCAGCCGTCGCACAGCGGTAGAGATTCAGGGCGTGCGATGCGCTGATGTTGGCCGATGCGGTGCACCAGCCCGCAGCGCCTTCCGCGAATCCCGTGCGCGCCATGCAGTTCAAGCCGATGTACACGGCCGTCTTTGCCGGGCAAGCCGCCCGCAACCTTGCGATCTTGGCTGGATCGGGGCTGCTTTCCTTGATCATGGTGACATTGGGCAGTTCGGCCAGCCGGGCCAGGAACTCGACAGACAGGTCCATGCCCGTGGTGAACGGATTGTTGTAGACCATCACCGGCGTGGATACCGACTCGCAGACTTCGCGGTAGTAGGCAAGGATCTCGTCCTGGGTCAGCTTCCAGTAGGTGCTGGGCAATAGCTGCAGGGCAGCCGCGCCCGCGCATTCCGCATAGCGCGCATGTCGCACGGTGCTGGCGGTGCTCAAACTGGAGACGCCCGCAAGCACTGGCACACGTCCGCGTGCCGCGCCGATGACTGTGTCGATGACCGCCTCGCGCTCGCCATCGTCCAGGTACGGCAGACAGCCCACACTGCCCAATGGCGCCAGGGCATGCACGCCTTCGCCGATCAAGCGCTCGACGTGCTCCTCCAATAGCGCATGGTCCACCCCGCCGCTTTCGTCGCAAGGCGTGAGCAGATACCCGATGATTCCCTTCAAATGCATAGCTCGCTTCTCCATGTCGGCTTGCAGTCTAGGGAGGCCGCGCGGGCCGGTCCAATACCTATTTCCTGGGTGCCTGATATCTCGCGCGCGCTGCCAACGGCAAATCTTGTATCCAGTAATTCCCGGGCAACGCCGATAGACTTTCCTCGCCAATTCACGAAGGAGCAAGCCATGAGCAGCAACGATGTTCTCGACCCCGCGCAGACCCATCACATGCCCGAGTACCGCAGGCCGGAAGACATGGAATGGGAAATGGGCAGATTCAAGAACAAGACGAAGTTCCTCTTCCATACGCGGGAAGAACGCCCCACCGAACCCAATGCCGGCTTTCTGCGCTATGAACCTGGCGCGGGATTCCGGCTCCATAAGCACGACTTTGCGCAGGTCTGGTACGTCATCGAGGGCGAATTCAACATGGGCGGCAAACAGTACGGCCCCGGCACCGTCGTCTTTCATCCGGATCCCCACATCGAGGAGGCGCTCAGCACCGAGACCGGCGGCACGCTGTTCTTCGTGCAGTACCAGGGCCCCACGACCGGCGGCCGGCCGGTGTACGAAGGCCGCATGAACATCAAGGGAGATCTGCCGGAAATCACCGAGCAGGACCTCGAACACTGATATCCGCGGGCCGGCGGGGCGGCCCCGACATGCCGTCCGCCCAGAACCAGAAAAAACCAAGGAGACAAACACCATGCACGCCCCCAACCCGCGCGCCTGCCTTGCGTCCCTGACGCTTGCGCTGTCGTTCACGCTGTCCGCTCCCACCCTTGCGGCCGCCTGGCCGGATCGGCCCATCACGCTGGTCGTGCCCTTCGGCGCGGGCGGCATCACCGACCTCACGGCCCGCACGGTGGCCAAACAGCTGCAAGCCGAGCTGGGCCAGCCCGTGGTCGTGGAGAACAAGCCCGGCGCCGGTGGCAACATCGCCGCGGACATCGTGGCCCGGGCCAAGCCCGACGGCTACACGCTGATGGTGATCACGAACGGCATGGTCGCCGTCAATCCGCTCATCCACAAGCAGCTGAACTACGACGCGCTCAAGGACTTCGCCTACGTCTCCATGATCGCCAACACGCCTCTGGCCCTGGTCGTTCCAGAAAACTCTCAGGTCCAGGATCTGCCCGCGTTGATCGCCCGCGCCCGCAGCCGCCCCGACGCCGTTTCGTTCGCCAGTTCCGGCCAGGGCACGTCGATACACCAGGTTTTCGCCCTGATGCAGCAGCAGACCGGCGCCACGCTGATGCACGTGCCCTACAAAAGCGGCGCCGAAGCCGCCACCGCCCTGCTGTCCGGCGTGGTGGACGTAACCGCGGTGGAGACCGTGGTCGCCGGACCGTTCATCCAGTCCGGCAAGATGCGGGCGTTGGGCGTAACGTCGGGCCAAAGGGTGCCGAATCTGCCGGACGTTCCCGCGGCCCGCGAAAGCCTGGGCGCTGAATTCGACGTCGGCTCGATCTCCGGACTGGTCGCGCCCGCCGCAACGCCCCAGGACATACTCGACAAGCTGGAGCGCGCCATGCACGCAGTCGCGGGGAGCCAGGGCATGGCACAGTTGTACGCGCAGGGCAGCCAGCCCATGCCCCCGGGTTCACAGGTCTTCCTGGAACGCATGCGCCTGGAGCAAAAGAAGTGGGCGCTGGTATTCTCCGCGGAACCTGCAAAATAGCCGCATGATCGTTACCGGATAAGGAAGTCAGGCCATGGATCGCGCATATCCCGCCGCCGAAGAGTTGGTGCAGCACCTGGTGGAGTCCATCTCCGCAAAGATCTTCAATGGCGCCTATGCGCCCGGGCAGAAGCTGCGGCAGGAAAGCCTGGCAGAGGAATACGACGTCAGCCGCACGCCGGTGCGCGAAGCATTCCGGCAGTTGGAGATCAAGGGCCTGATCGTGCAGCAGCCGCGTTACGGCGCCACGGTAGTCGCGCCGACCGTCAAGGACATCGGCGCGAACTACTGGCTGCGCGGCGAACTCGAAGGCATGGCCGCCGAGCTGGCGGCGCGCTGGATTTCCGACGCAGACCTGCAACGGCTGCACTCCACCCATACCGAGTGCGCGCATGCCGTCACCGCGCTGTATGCCGAGGTCAATGAGGGAGGCGCTGGCGCGCCGAGCCATGCCGCCGCGTCCATGCGGCACTGGGTCATCAAGAACCAGGAATTCCACGCCCTGATCTTCCGCGCCGCCGACAACCCGTCGCTGGAACGCATCATCAAGGACCTGCACACCGACTACACCAAGAACATCCTCAACATGACCGTGCTGGGCATGTACGAAGCCCGCATGAAGAAGAACATCGAACACCATGCGGCCATCGTTGCAGCGCTGACGGCGCGCGACGCCGCCGCCTCGCGCGCGGCCATGCGCAGCCATATCCACGAGTCCGGAGAGTTCGTGGTCGAATGGCTGCAAAAGCGCCCTGAAGTCCGCCGACCGCGGCGGTAGCTTCGGCCCCAATTCGCTCGAAAGCCGCGTGCTACCATGCCGGCGAAAGGGCGCAACGCGTAGCCCAGGCGCATGTATAGGCTTGGCAATCCGCGTACCGTAGAGCGCCTGCCGACACGCACAGGAAGCGACACGGATTCGAGCATGAGCGAGACCAGGAACACGTCTAGATCCTCGATCGAGATCTCGGAAGAGATTCTGCGGCGGATCAGGAACGGGCAATACCTGCCCGGCGATGCCTTGAGCCAATACGAGCTTGCGACCGAGTTCGAAACCAGCCGCACCCCCATCCGGGAGGCGCTGCGGTTTCTCGAAGCGCGCCGAGCCATCACGCTGACCAGCACCGGACGCGCCGTGGTCACCGTGCCGTCCATCCGGGCGATCCGCGAAGCCTTCCAGATCCGCGCAGAACTCGAAGGGCTGGCCGCACAGTTGGCGGTCGACTGGATCGACGACAAAGACCTGGAGCTGCTGGCGCAACACCAGAAGCATTATGCGGACGCCTTGCGCTCGCGCGTGCGCAGCGAAAGCGGTTCCGACTGGCTCAAGTTCAACGCCAAGTTCCATAGCTTGATCACCCAGGCCAGCCATAACGAGCGGCTGCATGAGCTGGTCGGCGAATTGCAAGGCAGCATCGTGTCCAACGTGCTGGGCTTCGCCTCCAAGATGCCGCCCCGCCTGATGGAAGAGAACATCAAGCAGCACGAGGACATCATCGCCGCCCTGACCCTGCGCAATGGCCCCGCCGCGCGAGAGGCGATGGCCACGCATATTTCCCGGACGACCGAGCTCGTTATCGAATGGATGGAGACGCGGCGCTAGCCAGTTTCGCGCTGACCGCGGCGCGTTGCTGCCCATAGGGGCGCATCAAAATGCCGCAGCCCGCCGCGATCAGGCCAAGTCCGACCAGGTAAAGCACGATCAGCCGCGGCGATCCGTCGCCCAGCGACAGCAGGTACGTCGCCACCAGCGGCGCAGTGCCGCCTCCAATTGCTCCACCTATCTGCACGGCCAGCGATATCCCGGTATAGCGGACCGCAGGCGGAAACATGCTGGAGAATAGACTGGACTCCTGCGCGTACATCGCGGCATAGACCACGCCGAAGGCCACCACCATCGCGATGTTCGTGTGATAAGAGGTCTTTTCACCCAGCAACGAGAAGAACGTCGAGCTGAACAATGAAATGCCCAGGGCGCCGGCGATGAATATCGCGCGCTTGCTGATCACGTCGCCCAGCAGGCCGAATAATGGAATGGTGAACAGCGCCGCCACCGCGCCCCAGATGACCCCGGTCAATATGGTCTCGCGAGGCAGGCCCAGCGTGCCCACGGCATAGGTCAATGAGAACGTCGCCAGCGTGTAGAACCAGGTCTTTTCGGATATGCACGCGACCAGCGCGGTCAGCACGGGACCCTTGTGCTGTGCCAGCACCGTCTTCAAAGGCAGCGCATCCTGCCTGGGTTGGGCCTGGGCCTGCTTGAACTCCGGCGATTCGCTGACCTTGGCGCGGATGTACCACCCCACCAGTAGCAGGAATACGCTTGCCAGGAACGGCAGCCGCCATCCCCAGCTCAGCATGTCTGCTTCCGGCAACCGCGAGACGGCGCCCATCGCAAGCGAAGACAGGATCAAGCCGGGAGCAACGCCCACCTGCGGCAAGCTGCCGAACAATCCCTTCTTGCCTTCGGGCGCATGCTCCACCGCCATCAGAACGGCACCGCCCCATTCGCCGCCCACGGCCAGTCCCTGGAGAAAACGGAAGAAGACGAGAGCCACGGCGCCCCAATAGCCGATCGCCTCGTAGCTTGGTGTCAAGCCGATCAGGATAGTGGGCACGCCCATCAGCATCAGGCTGATCATCAGCATCGACTTGCGTCCGACGCGGTCGCCGAAGTGGCCGAACACGATTCCGCCCAAGGGCCGCGCAATAAAGCCGACAGCATAGGTCCCAAATGCCGCCAAGGTCCCGCTGATGGGATCAATGGCGGGAAAGTAGATCTTGTTGAAAATCAGTGCTGCCGCAATGCCGTAAAGAAAGAAGTCATACCACTCGATGGTGGTCCCGATCATGCTGGAAAGACCCGCGGTCACGTAGTGCTTCTTCGAGCGCGAGGAAGGCTGTTCTGAGATGGCTTTCATCTCTGGTCTCCAATATTTTTTTTTGCGCCGGCGCCTGGGCCATGCCCTGCTGCGCGCAGGGCTTGGGGCCCGGTAGTCGGCAGGCTTACCGTCCGGCTAGACCGCGGTGGTTTCTTCGGCCAGGCTCTTTCTTTCGCTGACGTTGAAGCGGCCTTCGTAGATCGCGCCCTGGCGGGTGTGCGGGCCCACGTATTGCACGTACAGGATGGAGCCGGCCTCGATCGTCTCCAGCGCGCTTTCGAAGTGGGGGTCCGGGTGGAAGATCATGGATCCCTTGCCGTAGAGCTTGCCTTCAATCAAGAATTTTCCGTCCAGGATGTACCAGACCTGCGCGAAGTAGTGGTTGTGCAGCGGGTGCCCGGAACCCTTTTCGTACCGCACGATGCCCGCATTCGGAATCGTTGGATCCTCCGCCGTCGGATGGAACATCATCTTCGCGAACTGGCCTTCGTAACGCAGGTTGGTCCACTCGAGATCATCCTCGTGATGGGCGCGCATGCCCTGGTGGTCTTCGGTCAGCGGGCCTGCGCGGCCGCCCTCGTTGATGATCTTCTTGCCTGTAATGGTGTCGATGCTGGTCATGTGCAGTCCGTCCAAAGAAAGTGACACATACAAATGGGATCCCATTTATATAAAACGGGATCCTATTGATCACGCACCTGGGCGGCTACTGGGTTTAACCCTTAGGTCCAGCGTGAGGAATGGCGGCCGATTGAAATGCCGACAGCCGCAAGGCTGCGGCGGGCAAAAGCGGGGCGCGGCGCGCCCCAAAGACACCTGGGCGAGGCGATGACGTCTAAGGAGCCCGGTTGCCCCAAAGGCGCCAACGCAGGGGAAAACTCAGATCTGGTCCAGCCACCGTTCCATCACGAGGCGCGCGCTGCGTTCAAGCCGTTGACCGTAACGCCGCGCGTCCTCCCGGATCGCTGCGGGATCGATATGGCGCAGGCTTAGCTCGCAGGCATGACCGATCAGCCAGCGTTCGATCTGCGTGGCATCCGCCTCCAGATGGAATTGCAGGCCCAGTATCCTCGCTCCAAGCGCGTACGCCTGGTTCGGGAAACCCGGCGTTTCAGCCAGGCGCGCCGCTCCCTCGGGAATAGCGAACTGGTCTCCGTGCCAATGCAGCACGGGCACGGACTCGACCGCGCTCAATACGGATTCCTGCCCTTGGGGCGTGAGCGTCAGCGGCGCATAGCCGATTTCCGCGCGGCCGGTGGACACTACCTCCGCGCCCAGGGCCGCCGCCATGAGTTGCGCGCCCAGGCAGATGCCCAGCGTGGGCTTGTCCAGCCGCAAGCGGTGCGCGATGGTGCGCAACTCCAACTCTAGAAAGGGATAGCGGCCGGTTTCGTAGACTCCGATCGGCCCGCCCAGGACCACGACGAGGTCGGCGTTGCCCAGGGTGGCGGCGTCGATAGCGTCGATGCCGGCATCCAGGTATTGCACGCTGTAGCCGCGTTCAGCCAGGATAGGCGCCAGGATGCCCAGGTCTTCAAAAGGAACGTGGCGGATCGCCACTGCGTTCAGACTCATTCGGGGCTCTCCTATTGCGGGTTCGGGTGGCCGTCCAGGCCGCCCAGCAAGCCGTCGGGCGTAGAAACGAACAGGTTTTCCGACGCCAGCAGCCGGATCCCCTGGGGCGTGCTTTCCAGCAGACGCCGTTCGCCGTCTGCAACCTGCAGGCTGAGTTGGTAGCCGTCCTTGGCCGGCAGCCGCGCCGCGATGTCGCGGCTGTCGGCTAGCGCGGAAGCGGCGGTAGATTCGAAGTGTCCGATCAGGCGGCCGTCGCGCCTGATGATGAGTCGATACACCGGCATGCGCGTTACTCCTGCCCGTTGGGCGAGCGCGACTCCGCGCCGCTTTCGGTCGGCCAATAGTACGAATCGGGCGTGTTGCGCGCCCCGAAGATGGCTTGCCCGACACGTACCACGGTGGCCCCTTCCTCGATGGCGATCTCGTAGTCGCCGGACATGCCCATGGACAATTCATCCAGGCCTATCCCCGAAGGCGCATCCTGACGCAACTGATCGCGCAAGTCTCGCAGCAACACAAAGCACTGACGTACGCGCGCCGCCTCGGCCGAGAACAGCGCCAGGGTCATCAAGCCGCGCACGCGCAGTCCCGAGAACGCCGGCAGTTCGCGCAGGAATGCCGCCGTCTCGTCCGGCTGCAACCCGTACTTGCTGGCTTCACCGGATGTGTTGACCTGCACAAACACGTCCAGCTGCCGACCTTCCGCCTGCAGCCGGCGATCCAGCGCCTCCGCAACGCGGAGGCTGTCCAGCGCTTGAAACTCGGCCGCATAGCGGGCCACGAGCTTGGCCTTGTTGGTCTGCAGGTGGCCAATGACCGACCACTTCAGATCGGTCAGGTCCGCCATCGCTTCCCATTTTCGGGACACTTCCTGAAGCTTGTTCTCGCCGAGATAGCGGCACCCGGCCTCGTAGGCGAGCCTGATGCGCGCTTCTTCCACGGTCTTGCTCACCGGCAGCAGGCGCACCGCCGCGGGGTCGCGGCCGGCGCGCCGGGCCGCGTTGGCGATGCGCTCATAGACCGTAGCCAGGTTGTGCCGGAAGTCCTCGACCGTCTGCGCCTGCGGCCAGCGGCCATGCTGGTCATGCTGTGTCTGGGTGCCGTTGTCTTGTTCCGGGCCGTGCTCGCTCATGCCTGAACCTCGCGTAGGAATGACGGCCCGCGTTCTGCATAACGCTTATGCCGTCCGTTGTTTTGTCATAGGTCAATATTATCACGATGACATGGGCGTCTGCGGACAGACTTCAAACCTTGGCGGTCAGCCATTCCCGCGGCGACACGCCCATCCGTTGGCGGAATGCCTTGGACAGCGACGATGCGCTGGCGAACCCCAACTCCGCGGCCACCAGCTTGACGGCGCGCCCCGATCGCATCATGGACGCCGCCAGGCTCAACCTCCAGTCCGTCAGATAGGCCGCAGGCGTAGAGCCCGTTGCTTCCTTGAAGGCCGCCGCGAATGCGCTGCGAGACATGCCTGCCATCGTCGCCATCCTGGCCAGGGACCACTCTTCGCAAGGAGACCGATGCAGCGCCACCAATGCCCGGGCCAGGCGAGGATCCGCCAGCCCCATTACCAGGCCGCCGGTCACGCCCGCTTCCTGCGGGTGATCGAGTATCCACCTCAACAATTGGATCAGCACCACCTCGAACAAGCGGTCGGCCAGCAAACGCGAACCGCAGCGCACGTGATCCGCCTCGGCGAAGAGCAGGTCCAGCGCAGGCCTCAGACCTTCCACCGCATCCAGCGGTATCCGTATCACGGATGGCAGCGACTGAACGATGGGATTGCGCTCTCCGCCGTCGAAATCGAGCGCCGCGCAGGTGAAGTCCGAACCGTCCCGCGGCGGGTTCACGAACTCATGATGCACGGCGCGCGGGTAGAACAACAAGGTCGGCTCGGCCAATCGCAGGCGCGGCGTGGCGGTCTCGCCCGGCCGGTGCCGCACTTCCATCTCGCCTCGGCGCAACACATGCAGAAAGCCGCGTCCCGGCACAGGCTCGAAAGCCTGGGTGCCGCATAACGCGCCCGTGTGGAACAACGTGGCGCGCACGCGGAAACGATCCAGCAACGCCGACAGGCGGTCAACCTGGAAAGGGATAGGATCGTTCATGCGCTGGACTCCGGGACATATTTTTTGGACTAAACAACACCTTTCGTCCAGACATTCTACGTACGATGGCTCCAGCCAGTCCGATACCGGCGGCCCTTTTTTCATTTCCAGGAGTTACCGACATGTCCCGAGTCCCTCTTATCGATGCCAGCACCACCACTGCGGACCGCAAGGCGCTGCTTACCCAGATCCATGGCGCATTTGGCGCAACCCCGAACATGTTCAAGGCGGTCGCCAACTCGCCTGCGGCGTTGCAAAGCATGTGGGGTGCATTCGGCGCCTTGGGCGGCGGCGTCATTCCCGCCAAGCTGGGTGAGCAGATCGCCGTGGCCGTGGCCGACCGCAATGCGTGCGAATACTGCCTTGCCGCCCATACGGCTCTCGGCCGCAAGGCTGGCGCCAGCGCCGAGGAAATGTCCGCCGCCCAAGGCGGCAACGCCGCCGATCCCAAGACCGCCGCGGCGCTGCGCTTCGCGCTGAAGCTGGTGGACGCGCGCGGACAGGTGAGCGAAGCCGACGTGCAGGCGGTGCGTGCGGCCGGCTACAGCGACCAGGAGATCGTCGAAATCCTGGCGCACGTTGCGCTCAACCTGTTCACTAACTACGTCAACGTGGCGTTTGCCGTACCGGTGGATTTCCCGGCGGTAAAACTGCGCCAAGCCGCGTAAATCGTTTCAGCCCAAGCTTTCCCGGATGTCGCGCGCCAACTTGCGGCACTGGCCGGGCTCGATGGCAGATATGGTGATGCGCAAGCCCCTGACCGGCTCCTGCACGCCGAAGGCGTCGCCGTGGCGTACCAGCCAGCCGCGATGGGCCAAGGCCAACGCAACGGCCTGGTCGTCGGTGTCCAGCGGCACCCAGAGGTTCAGCCCGTCGCCTTCCGTAGCACACGGCACGCCCTGCTCAAGCAGGGCATTTTCCAGGCCTTTGCGGCGCTGGGCGTAATCCTTGCGCGCCTGCGCCATCTGCTTGGCGACCTCGGGGCGGCCCAGCGTGACTTCGACCACGTCCTGGAGCAGATGGCTGACCCAGCTGGTTCCCGAGGCCAGCCGCAGACGCAACTGCCGCGACGTCGCGGGATCGCTGGCCACCATCGCCAGGCGCACGTCGGGCCCCAGGGTCTTGGAGAACGAACGAACCAGCGCCCACCGCTGCACGCCCGCCGGCAGCACTGAATGGTATTCCTTGTCCGATAGCAAGGCGTAGTGGTCGTCCACAATGACCAGGGCGTGGGGATACCTGGCCAGCACCCGCGCCAGCGCGCGCGCCCGCTTTTCCGTCAGGCTGCACCCCGTGGGGTTGTGGGCCCGTGGGGTCAGAATGACGGCCTGCGCGCCCTTCGCGAGCGCCGTTTCCAGGGCCTGTGCCTGCATGCCCTCCGCATCCACCGGCACGCCCAAAGCTTGCAGGCCGGCGATGCGCAGCATATTGATGCTGCTCAGGAAGCAGGGATTCTCGACAGCCACCTTATCCCCAGCCACCAGGTGAGAGCTGAGCAGCCGCTCGATGGCGTCCACCGCGCCATGGGTCAGATTGACCTCGAAGGGCATCGGGCAGTCAGGCGCGAACCAGGCCTGCGCAAAACTCTCCAGCCCGGCGTTGACGGTGGGCTCGCCATACAGCCGCGGCCTATACGGCCGGATGGCCAGGGCCGCGCTCAGGTCAGGCAACCACGCCGGGTTCGGATTGCCGCTGGCCAGGTCAGCCAGCGGGGAATCCGATAGCGCGCCTTCCTGTTCACCGGGGCCGGATTGGTCGCGAATGATCGTACCCAGCCGGCCCTGCGTCAGGGCTATGCCTGCCGTCACCAGCCGCTTGTAGGCAGCCGCGACGGTATTGCGGTTGATGTCCAGTTCGACCGCCAGATCGCGCACCGGGGGCAGCGCCTGGCCCGGCGGCAGCTGTCCCGACTGTGCCAGCGCACGCACGCAATCGAAGATTTCTGCGGCGGTCTTTCCTTGTATTTTCATAGCGTCCTAAGACAATCCGGTTCCTGGCACTGACAGCGGCCGGCCCGCGTGAAGTCAATGCTGGTCAATTCCAGGCGTAAGTTTGACACGGATCGCACGTCCGGATAAAGCGTGCTTACCGCACGCAATCCACGTAATAGCGGCGGTTTCCGTCCGCATCGGGCAGCTCGACGAAGCCATGGATGTCCGTGCCGAATCCCGGACATTCCCAGTTCAGTTCGCGAGAGAACTTCAGGTAATCGACGATGGTCCGATTGAATACTTCGCCCGGCACCAGCAGCGGAATCCCTGGCGGATAGGGCGTAATGAGGCTGGTGGTGATGCGGCCCTCCAGATGGTCGATCTCAACCCTTTCTGTCCGGCGCTGGGCAATGCAGGCATAGGCGTCGCAGGGCTTCATCGCCGGAGTCACGTCGGTCAGGTACATGTCCGTCGTCAGCCGGGCGATATCGTGACGGGCATAGGTCGCATGCACGTGCTGGCACAAGTCGCGCAGGCCCATCCCCTCGTAGCGCGGAAACTTGCGGCAGAACTCCGGCAGGATCCGCCACATGGGCTGGTTTCGCTCATGGTCCTCCTTGAACTGCTGTAGAGCCGTCAGGAGAGAGCTCCAGCGGCCTTTGGTGATCCCTATCGTGAACATGATGAAGAAGCTGTACAGGCCCGTCTTCTCGACGATGACGCCATGCTCGGCCAGGAACTTGGTGACGATAGAAGCCGGAATGCCGCTGCCAGCGAAGTTGCCGTCCAGATCCAGCCCGGGCGTGACGATGGTGGACTTGATCGGATCCAGCATGTTGAAGCCGTCGGCCAGCGCGCCGAATCCGTGCCAGGTCGCCCCGGCGTCGCCTGCCCGAATGATCCAGTCGTCAGGCGAGCCTATGCCTTCCGGCGCAAGCGATTCCGGCCCCCACACCTTGAACCACCAATCGTCCTGCGCAAAATGCGAACCGACCTCCTTCATCGCCCGGCGGAAGTCCAACGCCTCCGCGATGCTCTCCTCCACCAGCACGGTTCCGCCGGGCGGCTCCATCATGGCCGCGGCCACGTCGCAGCTGGCGATGATGGCGTACTGGGGGCTGGTGCTGGTGTGCATCAGGTAGGCCTCGTTGAACAGGTGGCGGTCCAGCCGCCGCGTCATGGAGTCCTGCGCCAACACATGGCTGGCCTGACTGATGCCCGCCAGCAGCTTGTGGGTAGACTGCGTGGAGAACACCAGCGATTCCCTGGGCCGCGCGCGTTGCTTGCCCATGCAGTGGTACGCGCCATAGAACGGGTGGAACACCGCATGCGGCATCCAGGCCTCATCGAAATGCAAAGCGTCCACGTAACCGTCCAACGCCGCCTTGATCGTCTCGGTGTCGTAGATGATGCCGTCGTAGGTGGACTGCGTCAGCGCCATCACACGCGGACGGACCTCGTCGGCGTCCAGATGCTTGAGCAGCGGGTGGGCGCGAATCTTCTCCCGGATCGTCTGGACATCGAACTCGCTACGCGGAATCGGGCCGATGATGCCGAAGTGGTTACGCGTGGGCCGCAGGAACACGGGAATGGCTCCCGTCATGACGATGCTATGCAGGATCGACTTGTGGCAGTTCCGGTCCACCAGCACCACGTCGCCCGGCGCCACCATGTGGTGCCAGACGATCTTGTTGCTGGTGCTGGTGCCATTGGTCACGAAGTAGCAATGGTCCGCATTGAAGATGCGCGCCGCGTTGCGTTCGCTGGCGCCGATGGCGCCGTTGTGGTCCAGCAGCTGGCCCAGTTCCTCCACCGCGTTGCAAACGTCCGCGCGCAGCATGTTTTCACCGAAGAACTGATGGAACATCTGGCCGACCGGGCTTTTCAGGAAGGCGACGCCGCCGGAATGCCCGGGACAGTGCCAGGAATAGGAGCCGTCCTCCGCGTAATCCAGAAGCGCCTTCAGAAAGGGTGGCTTGACGCCTTCCAGATAGGCACGCGCCTCGCGGATAAGGTGCCGCGCCACGAACTCCGGCGTGTCCTCATACATATGGATCACGCCCTGCAGCTCGCGAAGGATGTCGTTCGGAATATGCCTGGCGGTCTTGGTTTCGCCGTACAGGTAGATCGGCACGTCCGCGTTGCGGCGCCGGACTTCGTTGATGAATTCACGCAACGCCAGCAACGCGGGCGCCACGCCCTCCCCGTGGAGAAGCTCCTCGTCGTCGATGGAGAGTATGAAGGCGCTGGCACGGCTTTGCTGCTGCGCGAACAGGCTTAGATCGCCATAGCTGGTGGTCCCCAGCACGTCGAAGCCCTCGGCCTTGATGGCCTCGGCCAGGACCCGGATGCTGAGGCCGGACGTGTTCTCCGAGCGGAAGTCCTCGTCGATGATCACGATGGGAAACTGAAACTGCATGGCTGTCCTCTGACGAATCCGGGCCGCCCCCATGGCGGCCCAGCGGCAAGGACAGCCGCGCCCCTGTGCATAGGGGTGCGCGGCAGCAGTGTGTCGCATTGGACGCTTGCAAATTATTTTGTCCTCGATCAGAATTATATATGTCTTAGGACAAAACAAATGGCGCGGCGGCAGAGTGGCTATGCAGCGGATTGCAAATCCGCGAAGGTTGGTTCGATTCCAGCCCGCGCCTCCAGTTTCCTGGCCGGGACGGATGCGGCGCTCTAGGTTGCGTGATCGCGCAGGTGTTCGCGCAACGCGTCCGCGAAGGACAAGGCAATGACCGACGACGGCCAGTGCTCCGGCCACACCAGGCTCAGGTCGAAGGACGCCACCGGCTCCAGCGGCCGCAACTGATCCAGCCCGCCCGGGATGCGCGCGGCGGTCAGGCGGTCCACCAGCGCGATGCCAACGCCGCGCATCACGAGTTCCATCGCCACCGATGTCCAGAACACCTGCACGCGCCGGCGCGCGTAGACCTTCTGTTGTTCCAGCAGCGCTTCCAGCCAGAAGCGCGTGTGATCCAGGTTGTCATAGATGATGAGATCCCGGCCGGCCAGCTGTTCGACACGGATGGTGTCGAACTTTTCCAGCGGGTCGCCAGGAGGAATGGCGCAATACAGCTGCAGGCTGACCAGCGGCTCTGCCACGATGCCCGGGTGCTGCGCCGCGCAGAAGCACACGCCCATGTCCACTTGGCGCGCGGCCACCCACTCCACGATGCGCGCCGAACTGCGTGTCTGCAGCGCCACGGAAATATTGGGACGTTCCGCCATGAAACTGGCCAACACGTCAGGCATGACGGTCAAGGACAGCAGTGGCAGGGAGGCAACGGTCAGGTGCCCTTGTTTTTCGCTGCCCAGGTCCTTGATAAAGCTCTCCAGCTGCGAAATACCCGAAAAAAGCCGGTCGACCTGTCCGTAGAGCGCCCTGCCTTCGGGCGTGGGCAAGAGGCGCCCGCCCTTGCGCACGAACAGCGCCACGCCCACGCGCCGTTCCAGCTGGGCGATGTATTTGCTGGCGGCAGGCTGCGAAATCAGCAGCACCTGGGCTGCCCGGGAAACCGAGCCTTCGCGCATCACCGCCCTGAAGATTTCTATCTCTCGCACGTTCATGCGGTGACTATAACTATTTGGCTATAGACATGGCAATTATTGGTATTAGGCAGTTATGTAGTTTGTTCCTAGGATGAACGCTCGACTTCTATCCAGGACCCATCGTGTCGGAAAACTACGCTTCCATGGAATTGCCGTTCGGCCCGGACGTCTATGCCGAGAATCTTGCGCTGCTTGCGCGAGACATCCGGGCCCAGGGCCTCTCGGCGGCCATTCTGTTCGACCCCGAGAACATCTACTGGCTTACCGGCTACCGCTCCATCGGCTACTTCACCTTCCAGTGCCTGGTGGTCACCGCCGACAGCCGCATCTCCATGGTTTCACGCCAGGTCAACCACGCCGTGGCGACCGGCAACCGCAACATCGCGCGCTTCATCGCCATCGACGACGTCAGCGATCCGGTCGAGGTGCTGGCTGCCTACCTGAAAGACATCCTGCCGTCCGGCCGCATCGGCCTGGAAACGACGTCCGGCTATCTGAGCGTGGCCGCCTACAAGCAGCTGCTGGCTCGCCTGGACGCGCGCCTGGCCGACTGGCAAGGTCCCATCGAAGAGGCGCGCAAGATCAAGACCCCCGCGCAGCTGGGCTTCATGCGCCAGGCGGCGCAAGCGGCAGTCGCCGGCATCGATGCGGCGGTGCAGTCCATCGCCGTGGGCGCCACCGAAAACGACCTGGCCGCTGCCATGTTGCACGGCGCCACCAAGGCCGGAAGCGAATACACCCGCGTACCGCTGGTGGCGGTCGGGCACGCCAGCGGCGTGTGCTTCACGACCTGGCAGCGCCGCGAGCTCAAGCGAGGCGATCTGGTGTTCCTGGAGGCCGCGGCCAATATCAACCGCTATCACGCCATGATCTCGCGCAACTGCGTGGTCGGGCGCGCGACCGAGCGGCAGCGGTTCCTGGCCGGCACTGTCATCGCCGCGCTGGACGCCGCCATCGACGCCATCCGGCCCGGCGTCACGTCCGCGCAGGTGGATCAGGCTTGCCGGGCGGTTTTTGAACGCGCCGGCCTTGCGCACTACTTCGACCACCGCACCGCCTACGGCATAGGCATCGGTTTTCCGCCCAATTGGGCCGAAGGACGGTTCCTGGCGCTGCGCCCGGACGATCCCACGGTGCTCGAACCGGGAATGACCTTCCATCTCGTGCCTTCGCTGTTCATGCCCGAGGGCGGTTTCATGGCCAGCGAAAGCGTGGCTGTCGCCGAGGACGGCTGCGAAGTCCTCACCCGCTACCCACGTGAGCTGATCGAAATCGACGCCTGACAACCAAGACCGGCGCGCCAACAACATACAAGGGGAATTGCCGTGTTGAAGAATTGGATGTATCCAACGATCGCGGTCATCGGGGTGCTGCTGCTGTGGCACTTCTCGATACCGCTTTTCGGCCTGCCTGCCTACCTGCTGCCCACGCCGCTGAGCGTGCTTGAACGGCTGTGGACGGACTCGGCCTTCCTGGGGCATCACACCTGGGTCACCTCCGTCGAGACGCTGGGCGGCTTTCTGCTCAGCATCGCCGTCGGCATACCGCTGGGCATCGTGCTGGTCTGGTCGCGTCCGCTGGAACGCGCCATCATGCCGCTGCTGGTCGTGTCGCAGGCGTTTCCCAAGGTGGCGGTCGCCCCGCTCATCATCATCTGGTTCGGCCTGGGCCTGTTTCCCAAGATCCTGATCGCCTTCTCGGTGGCCTTTTTCCCCATCGTAGTCAGCACGGTGGCCGGCATGCGTTCGGTGGACGCGGACCTCAACGACCTGGCCCGTTCGATGCGGGCGGGCGCCCTGCGGACCTTTCTGCGCATCCGCCTGCCCTATGCCCTGCCGCAGATATTTTCCGGCCTGAAGGTCGCCATCGCTTTCGCCACCGTGGGCGCGGTCGTGGGTGAATGGGTGGGCGCGGAAAGCGGCCTGGGCTATGTCCTGCTGTCCGCCAACGCCAACCTGGACACCACACTGCTCTTCGCCGTGCTGGTCGCGCTCATGCTCATCGGCCTGGTCTTCTATTACCTGGTCGAATTTTCCGAACGGTTCCTGATTCCCTGGCACATCAGCGTGCGCAGCGACGCCCTGCCGTCGGTTTGATCCTGTCCTAACGGAGACTCCATCATGAAATTCCAAACCCGACTTGGCTGGGCCCTGACTTTGCTGCTGGCTGCCGGCGCCGCCAGCGCACAGGACAAATTGAGCCTGCGCCTGGACTACAGCATCTATGGCACGCATGCACCGCTGTACTACGGCATCGACAAGGGCCTCTACAAGGCCGAAGGCATAGACCTGAGCATCGGCGAAGGCAGCGGCTCGAGCAACACCGCGAAGCTGGTGGCGCAGGGCATCGATCCCGTCGGCTTCATGGACTACGGCACCATGCTCAAGGGCGTGGCCGCAGGCATGCCGCTGAAGGGCATTTTCGCCGTGCACCAACGTTCGCCCATGGTCATCATCAGCCATGCCGACGCACCCGTGCGCGCGCCCAAGGACCTGGAAGGAAAAGTCCTGGGAATGAGCGCGTCCGAATCGACGGCCCAGATGTTCCCCGTGCTGGCCGCCCTGAACGGCGTGGACCAGAAGAAAATCAACGTCATTGCCCCCGCCGTAGGCACCAAGACGGCCTTGTTCCTCCAACGGCGCGCCGACGCCATCACCGGCGTGACCTACTTCCACATCCCTCCGCTGGAAACCCAGGGCGCCAAGGTGCATTACTTCTCCTATGCCGACTTCGGCGTCAACGCGCTGGAAGGCGGACTTGCAGCCAACACCAAATGGCTGGAGGCCAATCCCGAGATTGCGCGCCGCTTCCTGCGCGCCACTCGCAAGGCCTATGAGGCGGCGCAAGCCGACCCCGCCGCTACGGTCGACGCCCTGGTGCGCCAGCGGCCCGAACAGGCGCGCAACCGCGAACAGCTGGTGCGGCAGCTGCAACTCTCGTTGCAGGCGGCCAGCACGCCCAATACGAAGGGGCTGCCGTTCGGCGTGTCTTCGGAAAAGGACTGGCAAGCCATGGTCGATCAGTTCGTTCAGTCGGGTCAGATCGCAAGCCCGGTCCCGACCGGCACGCTCTACACCAACGACTACAACAAGGACTAGACATGGCGCACCACGCAGCCCTGGCGCTCGCCCCCGACGCGGACGCGCCCGATACCGCCATCGACATCCGCGGCATGGTCCAGCGGTTCGGTTCCTACGTCGCAGTCGACGGCATCGACCTTTCCATACCCGAAGGGCAGTTCCTGTCCGTGCTCGGCCCGTCAGGCTGCGGCAAGAGCACGCTGATGCGCGCGGTGGCAGGCCTGACGCCACCCACCGCCGGTGAAATCCAAGTACTGGGGGAACGCGTGACCGAACCGGGTGCCAACGTGGGCATCGTGTTCCAGCGGGCGGCGCTCTTGCCCTGGCGCGATGTAGCCGGGAATATTTCTCTGCAACTGGAGATGCGCAATCTGCCCGCGGCACGTTACGAGAGCCGGTTGCGTGAACTGATCAAGCTCAGCGGTCTGGAAGGCTTTGAACAATGCCTGCCGCACCAGCTTTCCGGCGGCATGCAGCAGCGCGTCGCCCTGTGCCGCGCGCTTATCCACAATCCCGACATCCTGCTGATGGACGAACCCTTCGGCGCCTTGGACGCGATGACGCGTGAAGCCATGAACCTTGAGCTGCAGCGGGTATGGCTGGAAAGCAAGAAGACCGTCATGTTCATCACCCACAGCATCTCGGAAGCCGTGTTCCTGTCGGATCGCGTGATGGTGATGAGCAAGCGCCCTGGGCGGGTGGCGCTGACGGTGGACATCGACCTGCCGCGGCCGCGCGACTACACCATGGTCGGCCATCCAAACTTCGTCAAGGCGGCCACGGTCATCCGCGAGTGTTTCGACGCCGCAGGGATGACGGAATGAAGCCCATCCGCTACGACGCCGGCCCGTATCCGCGGGCGCGCCTCGCCTTCCTGTGCGTGGCCAATGCGGGCCTGACCGAAGGGGAGATGCACGCCATGGCTCCCGATGGCGTGGGACTGAGCTTCGGCCGCGTGCCCATGGCGGCCGCGTGCTCAGTGGAAAGTCTGGCCGCGATGGAGAGCGAGCTGCTCCAGGCCCTGGGCAGCCTGGCGCCGGGGCGCCGCGACATCGACGTGGTCTGCTACAACTGCACCGCCGGCAGCGTCGTGATCGGCAACGACAAGGTACGCTCCCTGCTCGCGCAGGCGCGGCCCGGTGCGATCGCGGCGACGCTGCTGGACGGCGTCACGGCGGCGCTGGCCGCGGTAGGCGCCCGCCGCCTGGCCATCGCCACCGCCTACGACGATGCGGTCAACGAGCTGGAACGACGCTGCTTCGAGGGCATGGGCTACGACGTCATCTCGTTGCAGGGCCTGGACCTGCCTGATGATGAAACCATGAACCGGGTCTCGCCCGAGTTTCTGTACGAATTCGCCCTCTCGGTGGACCGGCCCGACGCGGACGCCGTCTTCATCAGCTGCGGCGCGCTGCGCTCCACGGCCGTAATCGAACGCCTGGAGGACACGCTGGGCAAGCCCGTGATCGGCAGCAACCAGGCCAGCATGTGGCATTGCCTGCGCCTGGCTGGGGTTCGCGACCGGATGCGCGGATACGGCAGCTTGTTCAAAGAACATTGAATCCGCCCGAGCCATGGACGAAATCGATACCCGGCTGATCGGCATCCTGAGGCGGGACGCGCGCACCCCGCTTTCCGTCTTGGCCAGCAAGGCCGGCGTGTCGCGCGGCACCGTCTCCAACCGACTGCGCAAGCTGGAGGATGACGGCGTCATTGCCGGCTATACGCTGAAGCTGCGTCCCGACGCAGACCAGGGCGGCCTGCGGGCCTGGATGGGCATTACCGTGGACGGCAACCAGACTCGCGCGGTACTGGCCAGCCTGCTGGGCGAACCCAGCGTCGAACAGCTGCACGACACCAATGGCCGTTGGGACCTGTTGGCCGAAATCCGCGCCGACTCTACGGCCGACCTGTCCAAGGTGCTGGAACGCGTGCGCCTGATCAAGGGCATAGCCACCACCGAAACCAGCATCCTGCTGGCAACGTATCGCTAGAGGCGCCCCCGTCCGTGCATCACGCGGGCTCGGGCTCGCCTCGCAACCGTATCTGCGCCACGGTTCTTTCCCCGCGCTGCTCCAGCAGGAACGCATGCCTGTCGGGGTACCTCAGCACCAGGCGGCGGCACAGATTCCCCAAACCTCCCCCCCCGTTGGCCAGATCGAAGGGCGCGTGCAGGCGGCCAGGGTTGTCCACCTCGATGAGCAGTTCATCTCCCTGCAACCGCGTGCGTATGCAGATGGGGAAATGCGCATGTTCCGAACGCATGCCGTGCTTGATCGCATTTTCCACCAAGCCCTGCAATGTCATGCGCGGGATGTTGATTTCAAGCGTGGCCGGATCGATCTGGCATCGGCATTCGAGTTTCTTGTCAAAGCGCAGCGCCTGTATGCGCACATAGGCCTCGGCAGCCTCGATCTCCTCTTCCAGCCTGGACAGCCCCCGCCCGCGCCGATCCAGCGAATAGCGCAGGTACTCTGCCAGGCTGCGGGTCATTTCCTCGGCGATGGCGGGCCGATCGGCGATCTCCGCCACGATGGTGTTGAGCGAATTGAACAGGAAATGCGGTTCGATCTGCAGCTGCAGGTGTTCCAGTTCCAGCTTCAGCGAGCGCGTCTCCGCCTTCATCTTGGACAGCCGTTCTGTGCGCGCGCTCAGTTCCGCGGACACGCCGAAATAGATCAACGTCCAGATCGAGAGCATGCCCATGTAATAGAGAAAGCCCAGCCGATACTGATTGCCCGGCAGGACCCGTATCGCGCCGGGCAGGAACAGACTGTGGATGCCATAGGCGATCGAGGCCAGCAGCGCCGATGCGGTCAGGCAGAACAGTACCGCGCAAACCAGCACCAGAAGGGGTGGATCGCCCTTGCCGGAGCGGCGGCCATGCAGCACAGCCGCCCCGCTCGTCAGGACGAATGCCAGCGGCTCCAGGGCCGCGGTAAGCCAGAAGGCCGCCGTGGCGTTGCCGAATATCGCCAGCCGGATAAAGAAACCCACGATCGCAAGAAAGACCCAACCCAGCGTCTGCGCCCGCCAAAAGCCAAGCGACGACTCCCCGGGGCTGAGGCCCTGGTTGATGGATGTGAACTTCATGAACACGCCCTCCGGGCCGGCAAAGGGTTCTCTGGAAACTGCATTGGCCTTATATTTACCCGCGTGCCAGACCGCACGACTATACCCGCCACATCACGGCGCCAGGGAGGAGAATGCTGCGCGCGCTTGTCATTGACGATGAAGCCCCGGCGCGGCGCTACCTGCGCCGGCTGCTCGAAGCCTCGGCCGCCATCCACGTCGCGGGCGAAGCCGGAACGCTCGAACAGGCGCGTACCTTGATCCGCGAGCATCGTCCCGACGTCCTGTTCCTGGATATCGAACTGACTTCCGGAACCGGCTTCGATCTGCTGGACGAGCTGGAGGCTCCGCCCGCCGTGGTCTTCGTCACCGCGCACAGCGACTACGCAGCCCGTGCGTTCGACGTCCAGGCCGTCGACTACCTGCTCAAGCCCGTCCGTCCGGACCGGCTCGAACAGACGCTGGCGCGGCTGCGCCCGCGCGCCAGCGATCATCTGACGCTGCGGACCCGCAACGGCACCAAGCTCATCAAAGTCCATGAACTGACCATGGCGCAGGCGCAGGGAGACTACGTGCTGCTTTGCAGCGCCCTGCACGCGAATGAACTGATGCACATCACCTTCAAGCGCCTGGCGGCCCAGCTGCCCTGCCCGCCTTTTTGCGCCTTGTCCCGGTCCGTCATCATGAATCTGGAACATATCTCTCATCTCTCGGCGCTGCCCGGCGCGCAGACGGAGGTGACGTTCAACAATGGCGTCGCTGCCGTCGTGCTGGGCCGGGTCGCGTCGCAGCGCCTGCGGCGCGCGGTGGCGCAGCGCTGAGCCGTTCGGCGCGGCATGGCCCGCGCCGGGAATGGACCGCCACGCCGCTACCGCACCGGAATGGTGCCGATTGTCATCGAGAGGCGGCGGGATTTCACCCTATTTTCGACGAAACAGGGGTTTGCCTCGACCAAACGTCGGTCTGGCAGGCGGCGTCAATAGCCTATCGGGTAGCCATCCTTGCGATGATCCGATGCGGCCAGGTAGCCGCCCTGCTCAAGCCGCATGGCCATCTGCGCGCTGCCGAACTCCAGATCGAAGCGTGGCGCCACGTCTACCTTGTGGCCGCAGGCGCGCAGATGCTCGACGGCTTCCGGCGGGCAGTTCCATTCCACCGCCACGCCGACGTTGTCGTCCTTGATGCGCCAGCGCGGCGCGTCGCTGGCGGCCTGCGGGTTCTGGCCGAAGTCCGCCAGGCGGCTGGTGACCTGCAAGTGGCCTTGCGCCTGCATGGATCCGCCCATGACGCCGAAGCTCATCAACGGCCGCCCACGCTTCATCAGGAAGCCAGGAATGATGGTGTGGAACGGCCGCTTACCCGGCGCCACCACATTGGGATGCCCGGGCTTCGTGGAAAAGCCCCAACCACGGTTCTGCATCGCGATGCCCGTTCCCGGCACCACCACGCCAGACCCGAAGCCCTTGAAGTTGGACTGGATGAACGACACCATGGTGCCGTGCCGGTCGGCGGCAGTCAGATACACCGTGCCGCCGCTATGCGGATCGCCCGGCCGAGGCGCGCCCGCGCGATCCGGATCGATCAGCTTCGCGCGTTCGGCCAGGTAGGCCGGATCCAGCAACTGCGCGCTGGACACTTTCATGTGAGCCGGATCGCCTACGTGTTCGTATAGATCGGCGAAAGCCAGGCGCATGGCTTCTATTTGCAGGTGCAGCGCGCGGCCGCTATCGCGACCGCAACTGGCCAGGTCGAAATTTTCCAGCATGCCCAACGCCATCAATGCGCCGATGCCCTGTCCGTTCGGACCGATCTCGAACAGTTCCAGGTCCCGGTACCGCATGCCTATCGGCTCCACCCAGTCGGCGGCATGGTTCGCCATGTCGGCCTCGGTGATGTAGCCGCCTGTATTGCGCGCGTGGGCTGCGATCGCCGCAGCCAGTTCACCGCGGTAGAAGCTTTCGCCCTTGCTGCGGGCGATGCTCTCCAGCGTGCTGGCCTGACCCGGGCTGCGGAACCGTTCTCCGGGCAGCGGCGCCCGGCCGCCCGGCGCAAAGGATTCGGAAAACCCCGGCTGGCCGCTCAGGCGCGGCACCTGCTTCTGCCATTGGCGATGGACCGTGGGCGACACCAGGTAGCCGTCCCGCGCATAGCGTATGGCAGGTTCGAACAGGTCTTCGAACGGCAGCGAGCCGAACTTCTCCCAGATGGCGCGCCAGCCGGATACAACGCCGGGCACGGTCACGCTGCCCCAGCCGATCGGGTCCATGCCGTCCAGGTGGGCGAATCTGCCGGTCTCCCAGGCCGCCGGCGCGCGTCCGGACGCGTTCAGTCCATGCAGGCGTCCGCCATGCCAGACGATAGCGAACATGTCGCCGCCGATGCCGTTCATGCACGGCTCGACCACTGTCAACGCTATGGCGGTGGCCAGCGCCGCATCGACCGCGTTGCCGCCACGGGCGTACATCTGCAGGCCGGCGGCGCTGGCCAAGGGCTGCGACGTGCTGACCACGTTGTCCGCCAGCACGGGCATGCGCTGCGATGCATAGGGAAGCTGCCAGAAGGGATCGTTGGGTATGGGCATGGGATGGCTACTTGCTTGCGGTGATGTTCAAGGCCTTGACCTTGTCGCGCCAGAATGCCTGCTGGTCCAGGATGAACTGCGGCAGTGTCTTCGCCGGAATCTCGCTGATCTGGAAGCCCTGGGCTTCGATGGCCTTGCGGAATCCTGCATCGCCCTGCGCCTTGGCAAGCGCGCCGGCCACGATATCCAGCCGGTCCTTCGGCGTGCCCTTGGGAGCCATCAGCGCAAACAGGTTCTCGGCTTCGAGGCCCTGTACGCCCAATTCCTTGAGCGTAGGCACGTCAGGCATGACGGGCAGGCGTTTGGCGGAGGCCACGCCCAGCACGTCGATGCGGCCGCCCTGCTTGTGCGGCAAGGAGCTTGTCACGCTGTCGAACATGAATACCGATGCACCCGAGATCACCTCGGGCAAGGCTTGGCTGCTGCCCTTGTAGGGGATCTGCAGCGCGTCCACGCCTGCCTGCTCCTTGAAGATTTCACCTTCCAGGTTGGACAGCGTGCCCGCGCCCATCGACGCGTAGTTGTACTTGCCCGGCGCTGCCTTCAGGTAGGCCACCAGGCTGGCATAGTCCTTGATGCCCAGCGTTGAAGGCGTCACCAGGATGTGCGGGGCGCTGGCTATCGCGCCCACCGCATCGAAATCTCCATCCAGCGACACCTGCTGTTTGCCGTTGAGCGCTTCGTAGATCGAGTTGGACATCACCGACGAGATATACAGCGTATAGCCGTCCGCCTCGGAGCGCGCAGCCGCCTGCATGCCAATCAAGCCGCCCGCGCCGGGCCGATTCAATACCACCACGGACTGGCCCAGCGTATCGCCCAGCTTCTGGCTCAGCTCGCGCGCCAGCACGTCGGTTGCGCCGCCAGGCGGGAACGACAGGATCAACTGGATCGAACGCTGCGGAAAGTCCGCCGCCCCCGCGCCTGCCGCCGCCGACAACGCCAGCACGGCAAAGGCGCGCCTCAGAAAACGGATTCCTTGCGGCCGCGTGACGACGCGGCCCGATTTGCAAACAACAGTAGCCATGCGATTCCCCTTGAATGAAGAGCTGCCCGCGGGTCTGTTGCCCGTGTGTCGTGGCGGCCCTGATCAGCCCATTCTATGAATTGCCTTTCAGGCAATCAATATCAATAATTAGCACCTTGATTGCGTTTTTGTGAATCGAATCATGCTCAGCACCGCGCACCGCTATTTCCTCGAAGTTGTCCGCGCTGGCAGCATCAAGGACGCCGCGGCCGCCCTGCATGTGGCGCCCTCGGCAATCAGCCGGCAAATCGCCAAATTGGAGGAAGGCTGTGGCGCAGCCTTGTTCGAACGCCGACCGCATGGCATGGAATTGACGCGGGCAGGGGAAATGCTGGCCGACTACGCGCGTCGCGTCGCCATGGACGCGGAACACGTGCTGCGCGACATCCGCAGCTTGCGCCACGCGGAACTGACCACCATCCGTATCGGCTCGAACGAGGCCGTGGCGCGCAACGTGTTGCCGCCGATCCTGGGCGCCTATCGTTCCCGCAACCCCGGCGTCGCGTTCCAGGTTCACGTCGCGTCGCCGGGTGTCGTGACGCAGCGCCTGCGCGACGGCAGCATCGACGTGGGCCTGGCCTTCAGCCTGAACGCAGGCAGCGGCATCGATGTGCGCTACGAGATCGTCTCGCCCGTGCGCGCCATCATGGTGCCTGGTCATCCGCTTGCCGGGCGCGGCAGCGTGTCGCTGGAAGACCTGCGGCAGTATCCGATAGCGTTGACGGATTCTGGCACCACCGTGCGCCTGCTGTTCGACAGCTCGGCCGCCGGCAGCGATGGCCCGCCCTTCGATGTCGCCTACTCGAGCAATTCCTCCTCGGTCATCCGCGCCGTCGTCGAGGCCGGCCACGCCGTCACGCTGGCCGGCGAGATCACCCTCGCCGAACCGTTGCGCAGCGGCGCGCTGGTCGCCGTGGCATTGCAGCAGCCGATGTTCGCCGAGCGCACGCTGCAGGTCCAGACCGCGAGCCATGCCCAGTTGCCCGAAACGACAGACGCATTTGTGCTGCACTTGATCGAAGCCCTATCCCCAGGCGCGCATCAACGCAATTCTTGACTTCGCACAGGCTTGCCGCAAAACTGAACCTCCTACGCGCGCAAGGGCACTGCCGGGCGCGGAATGCCCCGATTCAATGGTCATAGAGAATGATTGAAGGAGCGCCGCATTGACCACTGCAGGTATGCCCAGACTGAAGTTGCGCCGGTTGGTCACCATGCTGGCGCTGGCAAGCGGAATCATTGCCTTCGTCAATACGCTGTACGCGGCCTATCTGGTCCAGCGCGAACAACTGATCGCCAACACCCTGGAGGCCAACCGCGCCTATGCGATCAAGCAGGCGGAAGTCACCGACCTGTACATCGAATCCATCCAGCGCCAGTTGACTCTCGCCGCCAACCGCGCCCCAGCCCTGCTGGGCTCCAGGCCCGCCATGGAAGATGAACTGGCGCGCCTCGTCCATCAAACCGACGGCGTCATGACCGCGGCCATCACCGACAAGAACGGCACCATCCTGGCCACCGCGCCGGCCCATCTCGGCATGGAAGGCAAGACGCTGGTGCCCCAGCAGCTGGCGTCCGGCCCTCAACGGCTGGAGGGGCGGATATCCGCCCCTTATATCGGCATGGCGGGGCATCTGATCCTGGCTTTCTCCGAGCCCTTCCTGGACACCGGAGGAGCCTATGCCGGCACGATCTTCACCGCCATACCCCTGAGGCAGGGCAACGAGCTGGACAAACTGGTCGGAGACCACTTCTACTGCGACGGTTCCTATCTGTACGTGGTCGATGGCGAGGGCAACATCATCTATCACAAGGACAAGGAGCGCATCGGCACCAGCGAGAGGGACAACGCCGTGGTCGAGGCCGTGCTGCGAGGCGAGACCGGCGCGATGCCCGTCGTCAATACCCGGGGCACGCGCCTGCTGGCCGGGTACGCTGCCCTCAAGCATGCGGGCTGGGGCGTGGTCGCGCAACGCCCCTTGGACGAAACGCTCCGCCCCCTCCAAAGCCTGACCTACAGGATCGTGCTGTACGCCCTGCCCGTGGGGCTGATCATGTTTCTGGCGATCTACCTGCTGGGCCGCTGGATCTCCAGACCCCTGGAAGAACTGGCGCAGGTCATCGAACGGGACCAGCCCGGCGCGACGGCCGACGACCTCGGCAGGATAAAAGGCTGGTACTACGAAGCCGCCCGGCTGAGGAATGCCGTGACGATGAGCCAGCATTCGCAGAACCAGCGCATCGACAAGCTGAACTCCGACACCATCACCGACCCGATGACCGGCCTCATCAACCGCAGGGGACTGGCCCTGCAGGTCGCCAAGCAACAACAAGCGCGACAGGCATTCGCAGTGCTCGCGCTGGACCTCGACCACTTCAAGCGCGTGAACGACACCTTTGGGCATGCGGCCGGCGATCAGGTGCTGATCGCCCTGGCAGGCATACTGCGGACCAGCATCCGCGGAGAAGACATGCCTTGCCGCGTCGGCGGCGAAGAATTCCTGGTACTGATGCCGGACGCCTCGCCCGCAATCGCCGGGAAGGTCGCGGAACGCATCAGGACGGCAACCGCAGGCCACACGATGCCGCAGGCAGTCGGCCACATCACGGTTTCCATCGGAGTCGCACTCTGGCCAGCGGACGATCCCGCCATCGAGCAAGTCCTGGTCAAGGCCGACCAGGCCTTGTACAGGGCAAAGCATTCGGGGCGCAACCGGGTGGAGGCCTGGTCGACAGCCACCGCCATGAGTTCGGACGGCGTTGGTATCCGGGAAGGATAGGTCACGACCGCCTCCCCGCGCCGCCGCCGGATGCTTACTCCAGTTCTTCGATGCTCTTCACATCGCTCTTGTTGACCTGCACTTTCCGGCCATCCTGGTAGTACACATACATGCCCGAACCTTCGTCGTACTTGGGCCTGTCCGCCGTAATGACGTGGCTCCCATCGGTCTTCTTGATCATCGATGGCGATGAGCAGCCCGCAAGAGCCCCAAGCCCGGTCAAAATGAAGGCGATGCGTGCTTGCTTGAAATTCATGGAGAGTCCTTCTAAATAATGAAAGTCCGGCACTCTAGTCCGCATCGCCACGGCCGCGCGTGACAAGAATTCTGCAGAATTTGCGCAGCTGTAACTGCTGAAAGACCCGCCACGAACGCTCCAGGCCGACGCCGCGCTACACACGGTTGCACCGGTAGCACTCGTCGAAAATAGCGGCCCCGGCGCGGACTGCGCCGCGATCCGATACCTATCATCGGACAGCGCGCATACGCCGAGTAGATTGTTTAACTAAGGCGGACGATCCTGCCTTCAGGCGAGTTCTGCCGAAGGGCAACGCCAAGGCCACGCAGTCTTAGCCTTGATCGGCGGGGCGCCGCGTATAGCCCGCGGCCAATGCGTGCGCGACGCGTTCGGCGTATCGCTGCATGACGGCAGCCAATGTCTCAAGGTTCTTGGATTTCAACCGCTGCAATGGCCCGGTTACGCCGAGGCTGTAGATCACACCAAGGTGTTGCAGATGCACCGGCACGCCCAGTGCAGCCAGGCCCTCATCGATTTCGCCGATGCACGTCGCATAACCCTGCTGGCGAACCACCGCGTATTCCTCCTTGATGCGGTCGCTATCGATGCATGTATGCGCGGTAAGGCGCGGTAGCGGTTCCGCCAACGCGGCATCGATGACATCGGGAGCTTGAAACGCAAGTATTGCCTTGGCCGATGCGGCGGCATGCGGCGCCATGCCCTTGCCTGGCAGCACGAACCCGCGCCAAGGCGTATCGGGCGCTTCCATCAGCACCGAGGACACCCGGTGGTCGCCGTGCAGCTTCGCCAGATAGCAGGTCTCGTCGGTTTCGGCCGCAAGATCCGCCAAGTGCGGCCTCACGACCGCGCCGATCCACTCCGTGTCCGCGCTGGCATACGCAAGCCGCTTCACCCGCGCTCCCAACACGTAGGTGCTGGAGACCAGATCCACAAGTTGCGAGTCCTGCATGGTGCCAAGCAGGCGATGCGCGCTGGTCTTGGGAAGCGCCAGCATGCGCGCGATCTCGGTCAGCGCCAATCCATCGGGAAAAGACGCAAGCAACTCAAGGATGCGCATGTAGCGCTCCAGCGGGGGAAGTTTGGAATCTTGGCTCATAGACGTTCCTTGAAGGCCGGATTGTAGGGGCGGCAGAACGCCCATGCCGGGAAAACCCGGTCTTGCTGTCCATGCCAGCAGTTTTTTATTATACCGAAAAAAGGAACGTTGTACCGATTTTCGGAACGATTACGAGTCCATCGAAAACAACCAAGGGGAAAGCCGCCCCGCCTTCAACGTCAATCGTTACAGGAGCGCAGCACCATGTCCATCAAGCACATCCTCAATCTCACTCGCCGCATCCTTCCGGCGATTACCCTGGCAACCATGGCCGGCGCGGCCTGCGCGCAAAATGTAGTCGTGGGCGCCACGGTCCCCCTCACCGGCCCCTTGTCGTTGACCGGCAAGCAGTACTTCAACTCGCTCAAACTGGCCGAGGACGACATCAACAAGGCAGGCGGCCTGCAGGGCAAGCCGGTCAAGTTCGTGTTTGAGGATGCCCAGGCCTCCAACGGCACCGCGGTCAACGCCTATGTGAAGCTGGCGCAGGAGAACAAGCCCGCCTTCACCTTCCTCACGAGCTACAGCACCCAGAACATGGCCGTTGCGCCGGAAGTGGCGAAAGCCGGCATTCCCGCGATGTATGCCGGCGGCGCCGACGCCGTCGCGGACCTGCGCAATCCCTGGATGTTCCGCATCCGCCCGCAGGACAGCACGGCGGCCGTCGCCATGGCGCGATTCATCAAGGACGAGCTCAAGCTGTCCAAGCCCGGCATTCTCTATATCCAGAATGATTTCGGGCAGGGCGGCGCCAACGCCGCAGCAGCTTTCCTGAAAGACCAGGGCATCACCCCCGTCGGCACCGAAGCCTATGGCCAGAACGACAAGGACATGTCGGCGCAGATCCTCAGCCTGAAGAACAAGGGCGCCGACGTCATCCTGGCTTTCGTCTATCCGCAAGACGGCGCAATGGTGCTGCGCCAGATCAAAATGCTCGGCCTCAAGCAACCCGTCGTGGCCTCGTCGGCCGCCTTTGTCCCTGCCGCGATGCAGCTGCTGTCGCCTGCCGATCTGGATAACGTCTGGGGCGTGATCGACACCTACCTGCCCGCGACCGACAAAGGCAAGAGCTATGCGGAACGCTTCAAGCAACGCTTCTCCATGGACGCCGACCCCTACGGCGCCGCTTACTACGACGGTGCGATGCTGATGGCCCAGGCCATCAACGCCGTTGGCGCCGATCCGCAAAAACTTCAGGGTTATCTCAAGGACCTGAAGGGCTACCAAGGCGTTTCGCACGTCTACAGCTTCGATGCCAAAGGCAATGGCGTGCACGATGTTGCCATCGTGAAGTTCGCCAAGGGAAGCAAGGACATGCAGTTCATCAGCACCATCAAGGTCGACTGAGCATGGCCGGCGCCACAAGGGGAACACCATGCAGGAAATGATCCAACTGCTGGTCAACGGCGTCGCGCTCGGCAGCGTCTACGCCTTGGCCGCGCTGGGCTTCGTCATCGTGTATTCGGCCACCAGCGTGGTGAACTTCGCCGCAGGCCAGTTCGTCATGCTGGGCACCTTTTTCGGGGTCAGCACCATCATCCAGGCGCAGTGGCCCGCGGCCCTGGCCTATCCCGTGGCCATTGCGATGATGGCGGCCTTCGGCCTGCTGTTCTATGCACTGGTCCACCTGCCGCTCCAGAACCGCCCCGTCGTGACGGTCATCATCGGCACGGTCGCCGCCGGCATCGCCATGCAGAACGGCGCGCTCCTGGTTTGGGACGCCTGGCCCTTCCGCATGCCTTCCCCTTTTGGCGATGGCACGATCAGCTTGGCCGGCGGCGTCATCACGGTACATGCGCTGGCCACCATCGTCATCACGTTGCTGTTGATTGTCGGGCTCTACGCGCTCCTGCACCGCACCTCCCTCGGACGTTCAATGCGGGCGGTGGCGCAGGACGTTGAAACCGCAAGGCTTATGGGCCTGCCGGTGCGCATGTTGCTGGGCTTCGCCTGGCTGCTGGCTGCCGTCTTTGCAGGCTTCGCAGGCCTGTTGGTGGGGCCCATGTGGTTCGCCGACGTCAACATGGGCGACGCCGTCGCGCTCAAGGCCTTCGCCGCCACCATCATCGGCGGATTCGGCAGCGTGCCCGGCGCGATAGCGGGCGGACTGGTCGTGGGCCTGATCGAAATCCTCGGCGCGGCGTACCTGTCTTCCACCTACAAGGACCTGCTGGCCTTTGGAATCATGATTCTCTTCCTGCTGCTGCGGCCGCAGGGCATCTTCGGCGAACGCATCGCCGATCGGGGCTGACCATGAAACGATCCCATCTGCTCTGCGGCCTGGCTGTCCTGGCGCTGGCCGCCGCCCTGCCTCTTTTCACGCAGGGCTACGGCAACCGTCTTGCCAATACCGCCGTCATCTCGGCCATTGCCGTCATCGGTTTGAACTTCGTTTTCGGCTATGCCGGGCTGATCTCGCTCGCCCACGCCGCCTTCATGGGCGTGGCCGCATACACGGTGGCCGTGCTGACCACGTCCCACGGTTGGAATCCCTGGCTGGCGGCGCTGCTCGCCATTGCCGCCACCTGCCTGGTCGCCTATGTCACTGGCCGCATCCTGCTGCGCTTGAAAGGTCACTACCTGGCGTTGGCGACTTTGGGATTGAACGTCAGCTTCACCATCGTCGTTTCCAACTGGATCGACATCACAGGCGGCACGAATGGCATATCAGGCATTCCACCGCTCACGCTGGGCGTCATCAAGCTCGACGACGAACCCAGCTTCTACCTGTTTTCGCTGGCGGTCCTGACGTTGCTCGCGCTGCTCGCCGCCCGCATCCGCCACTCCCACGCGGGCCGCACGCTGATGGCGGTGCGCGACGACGAGCTGGCCTCGGCCATGACCGGCCTGCCGGTCACCGAAGTCAAGGTCGCCGCCTTCACGCTAGGCGCAGCCTACGCTGCGGTGGCCGGCTGCCTGTTCGCCTTCCACATCCGCTTTGTTTCTCCCGAGGACTTCAACTTCTCCCACTCCATCATTTACCTGGCCATGCTGGTCGTGGGCGGAGAAGGCAGCATCATCGGAGCGATTCTGGGCGCGGTGAGCGTTACCCTGCTGCCCGAGCTGCTGCGCGGCGTCGGCAACGCCTATCTGCTGGTTTTCGGCATCCTGGTGCTGGTCATCCTGATCGTGCTCCCCCGCGGCCTGATCAGTTTGATCGATCCGGCCACCTACCGCCGGCGCGCCAAACGCGGGAACCGCGGCGTTGTGCATGGAGGCAGCCTGTCATGAGCCTCATGCAAGTACAGAACATCAGCAAGCACTACGGCGGCGTGCAGGCGCTTTCCAATGTCAGCCTGGACATCGGCGCCAACCAGTTCTACGCCATCATCGGTCCGAACGGCGCCGGCAAGAGCACCTTGCTCAATGTGATGACCGGCCTGGTACCTCCCACGTCCGGCCAGGTCAGATTCGACGGCAAGGTGCTGACGGGGCTGCCCACGCACGCAATCATCCACGCGGGCATAGGCCGGATATTTCAAAGCGGCCGCCTGTTCACGCGTCTCAGCGTCCTGGAAAACGTCATGTTGGGTGCTGCGATGCGTGACCCGCGCTCGCTGAGCGCGCTGCTGCTGCGCCCCAGGTCCACCCGGGAACGCGAGAAGACCGCCCGCGATGCCGCCTACGAAACCCTGCGTCAATTCGACCTGCACACGCTCGCCGACCGCAGCATAGGCTCACTTTCCTATGGCAACCGCCGCCTGGTCGAAATGGCGAGGGTCATGGTGGCGCGCCCCCGGCTGCTGTTGCTGGACGAACCAGCGGCCGGCCTGAACTCCGGCGAGGTCGAGCAATTGATGAACCTGCTGCGACGCCTGCGCGAGCAGCACCGCCTCTCCGTCGTGCTGATCGAGCACAACATGGGCATGGTGATGCGACTGGCCGAGAACGTGGCAGTACTCAACTTCGGCGCCAAACTCGCCGAAGGCACACCCGCCGAGGTGCAGTCCGATCCCGCGGTGCTCGAGGCCTATCTTGGAGGAGGCTATCAGCATGTTGCAGTGTAGAAACCTGGGCGCGGCCTACGGCGACATCGTCGCATTGCGCGCTATCGATCTCGACGTTCGCGCCGGTGAAGCCGTGGCGCTGATCGGCGTCAACGGCGCCGGCAAAACCACGCTGTTGCGCGCGATTTCAGGGTTGCTTCCCACGACGGGCACACTGAATTTCGACGGCGGCTCCCTGGATGCCTGGCCGATCCAACGCCGTGTAAAGGCGGGCATTGCGCACGTCCCGGAAGGGCGGCGGATCTTTCCGGGCCTCACCGTGAAGGAAAACCTGGAGGTCGGCGGCTCGGTGCGCGGCGGCGGATCCAGCGAGGACTTCGACCGCGTCTATGACCTCTTTCCACGACTGAAGGAGCGGGCCAGCCAGCTGGGCTGGTCCTTGTCTGGCGGCGAACAGCAAATGCTGGCGATCGGCCGCGCCTTGATGGCGCGTCCGCGCCTGCTCCTGCTGGATGAACCGTCACTCGGCTTGGCGCCGCGCCTGGCCGAAGAAGTCTATGCCCGCATCGCCCGTATCAATGAGGGCGGCATGACCGTCCTGCTGGTCGAGCAAAACACCGTGCTCGCGCTCGGCGTGGCCAATCGCGGCTACGTCATCGAAAACGGCAGCATCGTGCTGACCGACACCGCCGAGACGCTACGTCGACACCCGCGCGTCCGGGACGCTTACCTGGGCCGCTAAATCCTGCTTGAGAGAAACCATGTATCCCGATCCCTCCTCCCGTTCACAGGCATTGCACACGCGCGCCAAGCGCTCCCTTCCGGGCGGCAATACCCGCACGACCGTCTATCTGTCGCCGTACCCCGTGTACGCCGCGCATGGCGCCGGCTGCCGCGTCCATGACGTTGACGGCAATGTATTGATCGACTGCATCAACAATTTCACTGCGCTTATCCATGGTCATGCGCACCCCGCGCTGGCCTCTGCAGCGCATCGCCAAATTGATCTGGGCACAGCCTTCGGCATGCCGACCGAAAGCGAAATTGCGCTCGCCGAACTGCTGGCCGAACGCGTGCCGGGCATCGAGCAAATCCGCTTCACCAATTCCGGCACCGAGGCCGTCATGATGGCCCTGAAGGCCGCCCGCGCCTATACCGGTCGACCCAAGATCGCCAAGGTAGAGGGGGCCTATCACGGCTCGTACGATTATGCCGAGACCAGCCTCGATGCGAGTCCCGCCAACTGGGGCGAGGCGGCCGCGCCCGCGTCCGTGGCGCACTCGCTTGGAACGCCACAGGGCGTGACCGCAGATGTCGTGGTGCTGCCCTTCAATGACAGCAAGGCCACCGAGGCCCTGCTGCGGGCAAATGCCGCCAGCCTGGCCGGCGTACTGATAGACCTGCTACCCAACCGCGTCGGATTGATTCCCGCCAGCGCCGAATACCTGGAAATGCTGCGGCGGGTCACCACGGAACTGGGCATCCTGCTGATCGTCGATGAAGTCATCACGCTGCGCCTGGCGTCCGGCGGCGCGCAATCGCGTCTGGGAGTCACCCCCGATCTGACCACCGTCGGCAAAATCATGGGCGGCGGCTTTCCCGTCGGAGGCGTGGCCGGACGCGCGGACGTAATGGCCGTCTTCGATCCCAGCGCCGGCCGCCCTGCAGTCCCCCACGGCGGCACCTTCTCGGCCAATCCCGTCAGCATGGTGAGCGGGCTTGCCGCCATGCAATTGCTGGATGAGGCAGCCTACGCCCAGCTCGACCGCCACGGTGACATGCTGCGGCAGGGATTGAACCAGGCTTTCGCCGACACCGGCATCGCTGGCCAGGCCACCGGACTGGGATCACTGATCAAGCTGCATCTGAAAGCAGACAAGCTGACCAGCTACCGCGATGCCTACCCCAGCCCCGAACAGGCGCGGGCCATGGCGCGCTTCAACCGCGAAATGCTGAACCGCGGCGTCCTGATGGCCAGCTATGGACTGATCGCGCTGTCCACGCCCATGCAGGACCAGGACATCGCACAGATCATCGAGACCGCGCATGAAGCGCTCAATGTCTTGCGCCGCGAGGAGGTGCTGGCATGACGATCACCGTAGGCATAGACGTAGGCGGCACTTTCACCGACCTCATCCTGGTGGATGACGCATCTGGCGCGGTACGCATTTCCAAGGTTCCCAGCACGCTGGAGAATCAGGCGTTTGGCGTGCTCGAGGCGCTGCGCCGCACCGGGGTCCCTCTGGAACGCGTAGACAGCATTGTCCATGGCACCACCACCACAACCAATGCCGTGCTTGAACGCAAGCTCGCCAAGGTCGGCCTGATCACCACCGAAGGATTTCGCGACGTGCTCGAACTGGGCCGGCGCACGCGGCCGCATGCTTATGGGTTGACGGGCAGTTTCGTGCCGCTGATTGCACGTGAGTTGCGGCGCGAAGTCGCTGAACGCATGGACGCCCAGGGCAATGTGCTGACTCCGCTGGACGAAGAGGCTTTCGTGGCCCGGGTGCGGGAATTGGTGGAGACCGGCGTGGAAGCCCTGGTCATACACTTCCTGCATAGCTACGCCAATCCCGCCCATGAGCTTCGCGCCCTGGAACTGGCGCGCCGGCACTGGCCCAACGACTACATCACCGCCGGGCACACCATCATTTCCGAGTTCCGCGAGTTCGAACGCGGCACCGCCGCCGCCGTCAACGCCTCGGTGCAGCCGATTCTCGACCGCTACATCGACCGCCTGCAGAACAGCCTCACGGCGGCGGGCTTTCGCAATGATCTGTTGGTTATGCAAGGCAATGGCGGGACCGTCTCGGCGCGCACCATCTCGCGCGCGGCCATCAATACCGTCATGTCCGGGCCGGCCTCCGGAGTCATGGCCGCCGCCTATTCCGGCAGGATGTCGGGCTACCCGAATCTGATCACGTACGACATGGGTGGGACGTCCTCCGATGTCGCTCTCATCGAAAACAGCATTCCCAAGGTATCCAGCGAACTGGAGCTCGAATACGGCATGCCCCTGCACGTGCCGATGGTCGATGTCCATACCGTCGGCGCGGGCGGTGGCTCCATCGCCCGAGTGCAGGCTGGCGGCTTGCTGCGCGTTGGCCCCGACAGCGCCGGCGCCCGCCCCGGTCCCATCTGCTATGGGCGTGGCGGCGAACTGCCCACCCTGACCGACGCCAATCTGGTGCTGGGACGTCTCGATCCAGACCGGCTGCTCGCCGTCGATCGCGCCGTCAGCGTGGACGAGGTTGCGGCACGCATCGAAGAGACCATCGGCCGCCCCCTGGGCCTGGACGCCGTGCAGGCTGCGGCGGCCATTCTGCAGATCGGCAACAACAATATGGCGGGCGCCGTGCGCCTGGTCAGCCTCGCGCGTGGCTATGACCCGCGCGACTTCGCGCTCTTCGCCTTCGGCGGCGCGGGGCCGCTGCATGCCGTCGCGCTGGGGCGTGAACTGTCCATACCGACCGTGCTCATTCCCGTGCGGCCCGGCCTGACCAATGCTCTGGGCTGCCTGGTGGCGGACGTGCGGCACGACTTCGTCAAGTCATTCAACAGACCGCTGAAGGATCTGACGGACGCCGATCTGCAGGCCTGCCTGCATGACCAGATCGCCCTTGGGCATGCCGCGATCGAACGCGACGGCATCGCCGTCTCGGACATCGAGATCTTCCACCACGCGCAGATGCAATTCCAGGGCCAAAGCCACCTGCTGACGGTCGCTGTCGACGCGGGCGCCGCTACAGTCACCCAATTGCAAGAGGCCTTCGCCCGCGCCTACTGGCAACGTTTCCAGGTCGAACTCTCCGAGCTTCGTCCGGTGCTCGTGACGCTGGACACCAGCCTGGTCGGCAAGCGTTATGCCATATCGCTGGACTCGCTGCGCAGCACGGGCGCCCCGGCCGCCGCGCCACGACGCCGCCAGGTATGGTTTACAGAGACCGGCTGGATCGACACGCCCATCTACGCGCGCGAGCATATCCCCGCCGAAGGCCTGCATGGCCCCGCGATCATTGAACAGTTGGACGCCACAACCGTCATCGACCCAGGCGCGCATGCCTGCGGCGACGACTACGGCAACCTCATCATCACTCTCTAGGGCAGATGTATTCCCATGACCCATATCGACCCCGTGACGCTGACCGTCATCCAGAGCGGACTTCATCAGGTGTGTAACGAAATGGACCTCGCGCATTGCCGTGCGGCCTTCTCGCCCATCATTTCCGAATCGCAGGACCGCTCCAACGGTATTTACCACCGGGACAGCGGTGAACTGATTGCTCAAGGAGAGCTCGGCCTGCCCATATTCGTGGGTACCATGCAGTTCTCCACCCAGGCCGTGATCGCCTTGGCCAAGGATATCGCCCCGGGCGACATCTTCATGGTCAACGATCCCTATCTAGGTGGTACACATTTGATGGACGTGCGCTTCGTCAAGCCCTACTTCTATCGCGGCAAGCTTTACGCCTGGCTGGCCAACACCGGCCACTGGCCCGACATGGGCGGCATGGTTCCCGGTGGATTCTCCGCTCACGCCACCGAAATCGAGCAGGAAGGTCTGCGTCTACCCCCGGTCAAACTGTACAAGAAGGGGGAGTTGGATCCGGAAATCCTGTCCATCCTCATGTCCAACATCCGCATCTCCGAGCAACGCATCGGCGACATCAAGGCCCAGGCCGCCGCGCTGGCTATCGGCGAACGCCGGTTGACTCAGCTGCTGGACCGATACGGCCTGGACACCGTCGATGCCGCCATCGCCGAACTCAAGCGCCAGGCTTCCATCCAGACACGCGCCGTGATCGCCGCCATCCCCGACGGCGAGTACCACGGCCAGGCCTTTCTGGATTCCGACGGCGTCCAGGACCAACCGCTGAAGGTGTCCGTTCGCATCCGCAAGGAAGGCGAACTCATGCACTTTGACCTAAGCGAATCCAGCCCCCCCTGCGCGGGCCCCATGAATAGCGTCATTGCCACCACGCGCTCTTCCATTTACCTCGCGATCAAGCACGTTTTCCCGGAACTGCCCATCAACGCGGGCCTGTTCGAGCCGCTGCGTATCCAGGATCCCGAAGGCACTTTCCTGTATGCGAAGTATCCCCGCCCGGTATCCGGTTGCGCGGCGGAGGTCAGCCAGCGCATCGCCGAGGCGGTCTTCGATGCCTTGCAGAAGGCGATTCCGCACCGCCTGTTCGCCGCCCCCGCGGGCACGACAGCCAACCTCGCTATTGGCGGGGACGATCCCATGCACGGACGCTCCTATGTCATGTACGTGATTTCTGGAGGCGGCTATGGCGGCCATCCAGGAGGCGACGGGCTGACCAATGGCTGCTCCACCATCGGAATCTCCAAGGCGGCCCCTGTCGAAGTGCAGGAACAGCTGTATCCCATACTCTTCGAGCGCTACGCAATCCACGAAGGCTCAGGCGGGCGCGGCGAGTTCCGCGGGGGCATGGGCATCCACTATCGCATCCGCCTGCGGGCGGGCTCGGCGCGGGCGTCCATGGTCATGGATCACGGAAAATTCGGCCCGCCCGGCGCCGCTGGCGGCGAGGACGGCGGACGCACGCGGGTCACGGTCTATCGAGACGGCACGGCCTACGTGCCGGCCCATGTCTCCAAGGATCAGGGAATCGCCATGCAGGCAGGCGACGTAATTGAGGTCTACACGCCCGGCGGGGGAGGTTATGGCGACCCCGAGCGACGTTCACCGCTCGCCCGTGAAAACGATATCCGACAGGGCTATTACCCTGGTTGATGCGGGCATCCGGCCGCTTGCGCGGCCGGCTCGACAGCGGGCGACATCGACGATCCCGGACGCGCCATCGCACTCGCCGCACGGCGTTCAGCGGCCAGTTTTTCATCAAATAGCCTGCTTTAGTAAGGCATTTCCTAAATTACTCGCAGCAAGGGCAAAATCCACGCTTGCTTTGCTAAGCTCTCACAAATTCATAAGGCCAGGCTACGTCCAGCTGGCGCGGGCGATTTTCCGTGAGAGTATTTTCCACATCAAAAAACATCGTGTTCGGATTTGCCAGAATACTGCTCCTGGCATGCGCTTTCCTGGCCTCGTTCCCCTCCATCGCTGATGTCCAGCTCGAGGGAAAAAACCGGGTGATATTCACAGGCGACCAGCGTAGGGTTTTACTGCAGCTCGTCAATTCCGACGATAGCGCCGCGCTGGCCAATATCTCCCTTGACTGGGGAGACGGGCGGCAGGCGGACCCTCATATGGTCGTATCCCGCCCCGTGATCAGTATTCCTCCGCATGAGCATGGCTCGGTCGAGGTGTTCTATCAGGGCGTTGGATTGCCGCAGGACAGAGAATCCTATTTTCTGCTGAGCCTGCTAAGCGCCCCACTTGCGCCCAGCCCCGGAAACACCCTGCAAGTGGCTTTGCGGCACAGATACAAGTTCTTCTATCGCCCTCAACTGACCGTCGCTCCAGCGGAAGCCGCAAAAAGCCTGAGATGGCAACGCGTCCGCAAAACAGGCGCAGTCAAGGCAGTAAACCCTTCACCCTATTACCTGACGATCACCGATTTGAAATTGCAGGAAAAATCCGGGAAAAATTGCGGAATCCACATTCCACACACGATGCTTGCCCCATTTTCCGAAGCCACGCTGCAAACCGAAGGCTGCGAAAAAGCCATAGAACGTTTGCAATACAACCTCGTCTCGGATAGCGGCCGGGAGCATAGCCATGTCGTCGTCGTCAGCCAGCCGGAAGTGGAAACATGAAATTTCTCCTCTCGATCATTTTCCTTGGGGCTCTGTTGTTCTCCCAAAGCAGCTTTGCCGCCATATGCCTGCAGGACGGCACCAACTCGACCGCAACAATATCCTTCAACGGCACGATAGCGGTTCCCAGCACGGCCCCCAAAGGCATGATTCTGTGGCGCTCCCCTGATTACGTCACAGAAATCATCTGCTACCAGGAAACAAGCTGGGGCATGGGTGAAGATGTTTATTTCTACCTGAGCCCCACGGATCAGGGCATGGTGCAGCTGGGCCCGGACCTCGAGTTCGGCGTGAACCTGGCAGGCGTCGACATGACATGCAGCAGCCTGCCGAAGTGCCGCACCAAGATAGGCAGCATTGAACCCTGCATCGGCCCCACCTGCACTAGCCGTAAAAATCGGTTTACGCTTTCCTATAACTTTTTCGTCGCCAAGCGGTCGACCGCGGAGCAAAGCAAAGGCAAGGATGGCCCGCTCGCAGGCATTGCTTCGTATGACGCCTTCCAGATCGATGGCGCGAACGGAATCAATGCCAAGCCGGACAAGAACTTTCGCATGACGGTTCAGGGGTTGGAGCAAATACGATTCATCGATTGCTTTTCCCAACTGCAAATACTCCCCCAAACCATCGACTTCGGCAGACTGCACGTATCTACCGCAAAGGCCTCAACGGTTGCCAAAGAGAAAGATTTTTCCATCCTGATCAGCAAATCGTGTTCCAGCGTCTATGGCATCTCTGCCGTCATGACACCCATAGACGCGACGGTGCAAGGCGGGGATACCTTGGTGCCCAGACAAAATGATTCCGTGGGGATCATGCTGCTGCGTGACAATAAAGTGGCGCTGCCATTCCATAGGGAATTCGAGCTGACTTCACCCACCGGCGACCAGCTGGTGACCAAGCGGTTTACCGCACAACTGAAGTGGCTCACCGATCAGCCCAAAGTGGGAAGCTTCAGCGCCGGCGCAACATTTGATATTTACTATAAATAGACCCAACCCGCGCCTGAGAGATCTGTCTCGCAGGGCGCGGCCGTGGCGCGCCTTTTCGACATCCGCTCGCTTCCGTCCTAAAATCGCGGATTCGCCGAAAGAACCGTCATGGCCATAGCCATGAAGGGCTTTCATCCTTTACAAATAAGTGTGGTGAAGATGAACAAGCCTTTCATTTCGCTGTGCCCTGAAATCACTCGGGCACACGCGCTGACTCTGATGGACTGGTTGGAAGACGAGCGCGTCACCTGCTACTTGAGCGATTCGCGCCATGTCTCCCGCTTTATCGAACAAGCCATCAATCGGACGCAACTGCCGATTCTGACCCATCTGTTCAATCAGGGCGGCCGATTCTTCATGGCCTATGACAGGCGTGACACCCCGGTGGGCTTCGTGCGTCTGGTCAAAACCGGCCCGGACTGCGAAATCGTCCTGGTCATCGGCGACAGCGACAACTGGGGCCAAAACCTGGGCGCAAGCACGATCCGCGAAGGCATGAAACTGGCCTTCCTGGATATGCGGTCCGAGAAGCTCATCGCCAAGATTCACCCGGACAATGTGCGCTCGCTGAAGGCCTTTCTGCGCACCGGCTTTCTGCTTGAAAGCGAAACGCCAACACTGAAGTCATTGTCCCTCACTGCGGGGCGCTATCTCCGGCTGCTGCGCGAAGGCGTCATCGTTGATTCCACTGACATCTACATCACTGAAATCGACAAGGCCCGCCTCAAGAACCTGATCGAACTCGAGTATGGCCCGGCTGTTGTCGAACTCGAGCACGAGATTGAACGAGCCATCGTGGTCAAGCCCGAGCAGGTCGCGGGGAACGTGGTCACGATGAATTCCAGGGCCTTGCTGCAACTGGACGACGAAGAAATGGAAGTCGCCCTGGTCTACCCCGAAGACGCCGACAGCAGCGCCGGCAAGTTTTCCGTGTGTTCCGACGTAGGGGCCGCCATCCTGGGCTATCGGGAGGGCGACGCTATCGACTGGCGAATTTCGGACCGAACCCGCCGGATCGGCATCAGAAAAGTGCTTTACCAGCCTGAAGCCGCTGGCGATTTCCACCTGTAGTCCCGCGTTCGCTACAGGTAACTCATGATGAATGTTACCTCGGTGTTGGCGGCGCCGGGCCTGAGCAACTCCGTGCCCACGCGGTAATAGTTGGCTGCCAGAGGGACCCGGAAGTTGGTGCCATTGGTGGGGTAGCCGCTGAACGTGCGCATGGTGTTCAACGGCACGGGCAGGCCGTTTGCGTCCTTGATCTGCAGACCGACGCCCGCGGCGGACGACGTCCGGTTAAGTCCAACGACGCCTAGGGTAGCGTTGATGACCGGGGTGAGCGCCTGCAGTTGGTAATTGATCTTGGTGATCCCTGCGGGACAGTTGTTCAGCTGGAGGTAGAAAGGAACTTCGCGGGTGGTGGAGCCTGGGCCGCCGAAGTCGAATAACTTGTAGTTGTCGCCCATCGCCACAGCGACATCCGGCGTTTCGCAGGATCCAGCCACGACATTGATGTCTCGACCCAGCACCAGATCCACGATTCTTCTGGGACCAAATCTCACAAGCCCCAGATCGCCCGCGCCGACGACTCTGCTAGGCGCCAAGGGACCAGTTTTGTAGATTTCCAGGATCACGTCGCCTTCGAGGTGGTAGAAGCCCCACCTGAGCGGAGCCAATGACGCGATATAAGCCAAGCCATCTCCCAGCTTAGTCTTGATCCTAAAGGAAAGCCCGGTATCGCCTAGGGGAAATTCTTCCACGTTCGGCTTCGGAACACGCCCACGCCCGGGGGCCAGTTCCAGCCCCCAAAGCTCCTCGCTTGTGCAATCGAATTCGCTGCGAGGGATGACCTGGGTTTCGGTGTAGACCAGCGTCCCGTTCGGCGCGCCGGTCGGTATCGTGAGATTGATGGGGCCGCCATAAGTGACGTAGCGGGTAGAGTGCCCAAAACATATTGCCTGGGCCGTATCCATGGCACCGAACATGGTGGCGATGACAACGAGGATGCGTATGGCCAGTGTGCCGTGGGGGAATTTGCCATGGTTCATGCTGCCTGTACTCTCCTATGGGCCTGTCGCTCCTCTTTGTCAGTCAGCAATTGAGAGCGCTCTGAAAAAGAGCCTTAGAGCCTATAGAGCAGCCGGCGGGCGCTCCATCAGACAAGTCCTAATTTCCTTGCTTTTCCAGCAGATTGTGGGGGGCTATTGCACGGACCTGCGGCGGCTTGCGGTTCCATGGGGACGGAGACTCAGGGCGCGGCTTCAGGCTTGCTTGGGAGAGCCGCGCTTGGCGCCTTTGCCGGCCAGCAGGACAAGGTTGTAGAGCTGTTGTGCGGCAGGCGCCAAAGGGCGGCCCCGGCGCGAGATCAAACCCAGGCTGCGAGTGACGCGTGGATGTTCCAGCTTGATGCCGGCCAAGGTCGCGTGGCCGGCTGGCGGCATCGCCAGCTGCGGCACGGCCGCCACGCCCAGGCCCGCCTCCACCAGGCCCAGCAGGGTCATGACGTGGCTGACCTCGAAGGCGCTGACCGTGCGCTTGCCGCTCTTGGCCAGGGCGTCGTCAATCAGCAGGCGGTTGCCGCTTTCCTTGGCCACGGTCATGAAGCGTTCCTGCGACAGCTCTTCCCAAGACACGCTGCGACGCGCGGCCAGCGGATGGTCGCGCCGCACCGCCAGGACGAAGTCTTCGCGCAACACTGCCTTGAAATCCACGTCCGGCTCCTGGGTGCCGAAAAAGCTGATGCCAAAGTCCGCACGGCCGGTCACGACGCTGTTGAGCACGGTGTGGGCGGTCTCGTCGATGATGCGGACCCGGATGCGCGGAAAGCGCTCGGCGTACTCGCGGACGATGGCAGGCAGGAAGTAATAGGCCACCGACGGCACGCAGGCCACTGTCACCAGCCCGCCCCGCTGCGCCGCCAGGTCGCCGATGCTGAGCACCGCGCGTTCCAGTTCGTCGATGGCGCCGCGTGCCCGTTCCAGGAAGATGCGACCCACATGAGTCAATGCCACGCGGCGGGTCGTGCGCTCCAGCAGACGCGCGCCCAGCAGGTCTTCCAGCTTTTCGATGCGGCGGCTCAGCGCCGGCTGCGACAGGTTCAAGTCTTCGGCTGCGGCGCGGAAACTGGCGCGTTCGGCCACCGCAACGAAAGCCTGCAATTCCTGTAAATCGAAATTGATGCGCGCCATGCATTAATCCATCCGTAAGTTGCAATTCAAATAATAACCGCCACGTCGCAGAATGCACCGCATGGAAACGATCATCCCTTGCGTACTGATGCGCGGCGGCACCTCCCGCGGCCCCTTTTTCTTGGCAGACTGGCTGCCGGCCAATCCCGCCGACCGCGACCGGCTGCTGCTGCAGGCCATGGGCTCGCCCCACGCGCTGCAAGTCGACGGCCTGGGCGGCGGCAACTCGCTGACCAGCAAGGTCGCGATCGTGTCGCGCTCGACCCGGCCGGACTGCGATATCGACTATCTGTTCGCGCAGGTCTCCGTAGACCGGGCCAGCGTCGACACCCGTCCCAATTGCGGCAACATGCTGTCGGGCGCCGCGCCCTTCGCCATCGACGAGGGGCTGATCGCCGCGGCCGATGGTGAAACCTCGGTGCGCGTCCACAACGTCAACACAGGCGCAGTGATCGAGGCCGTGGTGCAGACGCCGGGCGGCCGCCTGACCTACGAGGGCGAGACCCGCATCGACGGCGTGCCGGGCGCCGCAGCCCCCGTGCGCCTGAATTTCCTCGACGCCTGGGGAGCGGTCACCGGCCGCCTGTTCCCCACCGGACGACGCCAGGAAACGGTGGACGGCGTGGCCGCCACGCTGATCGACGCCGCCATGCCCATGGTGTTGCTCCGTGCGGCGGACCTTGGCCTGCGCGGCGACGAATCGCCCGCGGAGCTGGACGCCAAGCCCGCGTTGCTCGCGCGCCTGGAACGCATTCGCCGCGAAGCCGGCGCCCGCATGGGCCTGGGTGATGTATCGGACAGCGTCATCCCCAAGCCGGTGCTACTGGCGCCGGGCAGCGACATCTCCGTCCCGTCTCTGCGCTCCCGTTACTTCACGCCTCATGCCTGCCACCGCGCCCACGCCGCCACTGGCGCGGTGGGCGTGGCCGCCGCCTTTCTCATGCCGGGCACGGTCGCGCATGATTGTGGCGGCCCGGCGCCGCTACCAGGCTACCGGGGCGTACGCATCGAACATCCGTCGGGCGCCATGGACATCGACGTGAAGCTGAACGACGCCAGCGGCGAGGTGCAGACCGCCGGCTTGGTGCGCACCGCGCGCAAGATCATGAAGGGCCTTCTGTATGTGCCGGGGCGCTATGGCGCGGCACGGCAAGAGCAGGAGGCACGCGCCCGGCTGGCATCGCGCCAACCGGTCGCGGCGTAAAAAAACTCGACACACAGCGGTCCGCAGAGGCCGCCCACAGATCCATCTGGAGACATGACATGGCTATTCCCACCCGCGCCACCTTGTGCGCCGCCACCCTTTGCCTGGCCCTGGGCAGCACGGCCGCGCACGCCGAATTTCCCGAACGCGCCATCACCATGGTGGTGCCCACCGCCGCTGGCGGCGGCAACGATACCCTGGCCCGCGTGATCGGGCAGAAAATGGGCGAACTGCTGGGCCAGACCGTCATCGTGGTCAACAAGCCCGGCGCGCAGGGCGCCATCGCCGCCGACTACGTGGCGCGCCAGCCGGCCGACGGCTACACCCTGATGCTGGGCTACATCGGCACGCACGGCATCAATCCGGCGCTGCAAAAGGTCAACTACGATCCGGTGCGCGACTTCAGCGCGATCGGCATGGTGGCTGACTCTCCCACGCTCATGGTGGTGTCCAGCAGCATCGGCGTGCAAGACGTTGCGGGCCTGCTCAAGTATGGCCAGGCCCATCCCGACGGCCTGAGCTACGCCTCGGCCGGCCCGGGCACGGCGCCAGCGGTCGCGGGCGAACTGTTCAACCGCGCCACCGGCGCGGCCATGCTGGAGATTCCCTACAAGGGTTCGGCGCCCGCCATGACTGACACGCTGGCTGGCGTAACGCAGGTCATGTTTCCCAGCCTGTTCAGCGCCTATCCGCACCTGAAGTCGGGCAAGATCCGCGCGCTGGGCGTAGCCGGCACGCGCCGCGCCAAGGTGCTGCCAGACATGCCGACCTTGGCCGAACTGGGTGTGCAGGGCGTGGACGTGGCGCAGTGGTACGCAGTATTCGCGCCCGCCAATGCCGATCCGCAAGTCGTCGCCAAGCTCAACAGCGCGCTCAATGGTGCGCTCAACGATCCGGCCGTGGCCGCCAAGATCGACGACCAGGGTGCCGAAGTGCGCACCAGCACGCCTGCTGAACTGGCAGCGTTCGTGCGCGAAGAAGCCGTCAAGTGGAAACGGCTGGCCTCGACGATCCACGCCGCGCTGTAAACGAGTCCGACACCGTGGAGTCGGAATGGCGCCTTGAGCAGCAGAGGGAGCCCAGACATAAGGGCTCCCTACGACAAGTCAAGGCATGGTCACGGTAACCAGGTAAGTGCCGGAAGTGACGGGCTTGCCGGCGCGATCAACCAATGTGTACTGCTGATCGTAGTAGCGACCCAGGGTCGTCCTGGTGGCGACCAGCTTAGCCTGCACCGGCGTGTGATCCGTTGCACTGAGCGACGATTTCGGCTGGACACGCCGCACATCCAAATCAATGTTGCGGGAGGGCACTGGACAAGCATCCATACGCAAGCCGTTGGCCTGGAAGGAGGTTGTGCAGGGGGATTCGACCACTCGGCCGCTAAAACGAATGACCCCAGACCCCATCGATGTCTCTGCTTGGCACATGGGAAATGCACTCAGCATTGCTATCGCGACAACTAACGAAAACTTGCCGTTCACGCCAGATCTCCTTGAGGAATAGCCTCACCTTGGGTATCGACCGAACCATGGGATTCTTAAGGATTGTCTGATTGCGAATAACAATGGCTAAACGCCGCTGCTCTATGAAAATCGGGTCTTTTGGGGCTGCAACGCGAACGAAAAATCAGACCGTCGGAAGTCGATAGTTCTGCTCAGCCATCGGCCCGTTCGCAAGCTTTGATGCCGATGCGGGATGACCAGCCTGCTTGTAGTGAGCACCGACGGCAATCGACCCAAAGCGATCTCTTGCATCTCTTGATGACGAAGATTCCGACGGCGGCTAGCGAAGAAAGCGCTGAATCACAGCCATTGCAGCGCAGCACCATGCGGATCCGTCCAGGCCAACGCCTGGCCATCGGCGCATAACAGGAACATGCCGGACGGTTGCGGCGTGGCCGCGGGCACGAATTGTGGAAAGACCAATGGACTTTCGTTGCTAACCCAGACGCAACGCGAGGCCAACATGTTGCGTGCAAATTCATTGCGCAGAGCCTGGTCCATCACGTAGTTCAGGACAGCGGAGTGATACACAACCACGGTCGCTTCCGCCGGAGCCTGTTCAATTAAGGAAGCAAGATCCCGCAGCAAATCGCCCCGGACGATCTGAGGCGGCTCGCGTCTGCAGATCCGCAGCGCAGACCGAAGGCGCGCGAGTCGATTGCCATCCTCGGGCCACACCAAGTCCTCCAGCCACTTCCTGTCCTCGTCGCAGTGAACGTCGATTGGGCTCAGGTCTAGTCCCGCCCTCCACACAATTTCAGGATAGGTGTGGGGGAGCGAGCCCGCGCCGGTGACCGCACAGGGAAATACCGGATAACCCGAATCGTCTCCACACGGAACCAGGCGTTGGGACCCCCAGTCGTAGCCGTATTTATCCATCAGCAGGCACAGCCCTGCAGAGGCCCCCACTTCAATGAGCGCTATCTTGCCCCCGATCGAAGCGAGAGCAGGCAGCAATACTGCACAGCGCCCCGGTTCGTTCGTCTGCGTGGAACGAGTCAGCATAAGGGCCCGGATGGCGGCGCCATGTTGCGCCAGGCCTGCATCGAATTCCGCGGTCGACGTGGGCGCGCCTACGGTATGCCGGAACGCTGCAAACAGCAGATTGGGTTGCTGTTTATCTACAGGCAGACCCTGTAAAAACGCCAGTGCGTCAAACGAATTCGCGACATGCAACGCCCATTTTTCATACAAGGGCGAGCGGCCCGCCGCCTCGATTCTTGCAAATCTCAAATAGCGGTCAGCAATACGATCCATGCCATCTCCCATACGCAGATGAGTCTCGGCAGATTAGCATCGGTCGCGGGGAGCTATCATCTGTCGACCATTTTTCGAACCCTCCCGGGACTCACGGGGATCACGTATCCTGGGCACCGCTTCGACGAAACTTGAGGCTGCGCGAAAGCCCCGCTAGCATCGGCTCAAATGCACTCCCGCCCTGCCCCCGCATCCATGACGGAAGCCACCGTGACCGAACCCACCGCCACTGAAGTTTCAGCCAAAGCCGCAACTCATAAGGGCGAATTTTTCCTGATCGACGCCGGCCTCTTGGGCAACGGCGGGGTTCCCGGCATAGAAATCGCCAACGAAGTGAAGCTGATCGATCCGGGGATGAATGTCGTCTCGCGTCCTAATGGAATGCCAGACCAGTATCCGGAGCGTCCCCACCTGGTTCATGTACCGGCGAAGGGCGGAATGCCACGCGATCTGGAAGAGCTTGCTGGCATATGGATTGTGTCGGAGCCGTTGAAGCAACTGTTTGAGCAGTTGGACGCCGAGGCGTTTGCATTTGTGGAATGCGACTTCAGCCTTGCTGACGGCAGCCCCGCCCCTCGGTACTACCTGGGCAATGTGCTGCGCAGGCTGGATGCCCTGGATGAAGCCGCTTCTCGTGTGAGGATCAAGCTCGATCACAATGATCAGACCGGCAAGGACGAGAAATTTTATAGCCTCGTCGGCGGGGCCAGCTTGGTGTTCAAGCAGGACGTTGTGGGAGATGCCCATATCTTCCGCCAGGATCGCATGGGAGCACCGCCCATCTGCGATCGCGCCATGTTTGATGCATTGCGTGCGGCCAACTTCTCCGGCGTACGGCTGCGCGATGTCGCCGATATTTAGCAAGACCACCTGGTGCGCGGCCGTCGGATCACTCCTGATCTCCTGGGCCAGTGCGCCGCCCGTTACGGCGTCTCTCTGACGGCCTCAATTGTCAGGTGGCTGGAGTTCACCCATCAGGCTGCCTTTGCGCATGACAAACAATCCGCCTTCATTCGAACTCTCACCTTCAGCAGATCAGGTAGAAAGCTCGGGCCATTTTTCGCTTCAGAGCGAACACTCGTTTGACCTTAATGAATGTCCGTTTTTTTGGCTGGGAACAGCCATTGGCGAGCGGCAGCTCTCGGCCAGGAGCGGTCACTCCTTTATTAGCCCTCCGTGCTCATCACAGACCGCGATCTAAGTTTGTAAAAATGGCTTTACGTTGATTGTTCATTATCATCGCCATATCTAAAGTACATTTTTTTACGCGCTATAACTGCATTTGGTTTTCCATCGAAATCTACTTAAACCAACTACTTATGCCATCTGAACTCGGAGTTGCCGTAATAGACGATGTTTGGCGAGCAATCGACTACGAGGTGACCTGGCTCCATGGTCGCTGGGCCATCTATAGGCAGCTATATGGCACCAGTGAGGCTCGCGTTAATGTTCTCAATCGCTCAGCTGGCACGTTTGCCATGATGCTCCAAGATGTATTACTTAATGATGTGCAGCTGGGATTGGCAAAGCTGGGAGACCCGGCATCTACGCGTGTCAAGGGCGAAGAGGTTGAGAATCTGACCCTCAGGAATCTCTACAACTTAGTCACCGAGTCGGGTGCTTTGGCAGCTCAATTAGCGCCACTACTTCACGCCTATGACAGTGCCTGTGCTAATGCAAGAAAGAGGCGCAACAAGCATATTGCACACTTTGATCTTGCGACCATGCTAAATGCAAGAGCAACTCTTGGAGGCCCTTCGCGCCATGAGATTGAGATTGCCTTGCAAGCATTACGCCGTGTGATGAATTGCATTTCCCTACATTACATTGGCACACAAACGGCATATGAGCACATCACACTTCACAGCGACGGTGATTCTCTGATTGCAACGCTCAAAAGAGGGCTGCGATATTCAGAGTTAGTTACGGATGGCACTATTCCACCCGATGACCTTCGCTTGAGCGACTGGGGTGACGTCTAATAACTCATCAAGCGTTGTCGACTATCTGCTCTGGGATACCCATGCGTCGTTGCCGCGTCCTTTCCTAAACCGTCCGTTTTTGGATGCTATACGATGGGTGTCCCAAAACCTGCCCGACCAGGGCCAAGCTGAACGCTGATATTGGTCTCTGCTGGCCACCGGTTTCACATAAGTGCCGAGGAAGTAGATCTACGCCACCTAATCCCGACACGTCAACATCACGACGATGAATAATATGACCGACAACGCCCAATATCTAGACCCCGCTGAACATCCTCCTGTGGCGTGTTCGCTATGCTTTTCTGACCACGGTCTACGATTAGACGCTGCGAGATTCGAACCCAACTATCTAGCCGATCTCGCGTGCCAAAATTGCGGCGCAACCGGCGGAAAGAAGCTTAACAAGGCCGCGCTGGAAGCCCTCGCACATCGATTTTTCGTTTGGGGGTCATTGTGGCGGCTCGACTATGGTGGTGCCCCGCGAATTCAGTTCAACGATAAGCAGTCCACCAGCATCAATGTGTCTCCGTGGCTTCAACCCGATGTTGCACTATTTGAGCGACTTCTCGGCGTCGGATTTTTCCACTACGGCCCGAGACTATGGATGGTCGGAGAAGTCACCCCACTCCAACATTTGCAGGACCCGCTAAGAAGGGGCAGCGTTATCGAACGCATCATCGGCGAGTTCCCATCGGTTACTTACGGTCCAGACCGGATCTTCTACCGCGTCCGTGTATCGCCCTCCATGCCGGGTGATCCAACTCAATACGATAGCCCCCCAGACCAATTTTTGGGGAGCGGTCGCATTGATTCGGCCGCTCTGCCCATCTTGTATGCGTCACCGGATCTGGATACGTGCCTACATGAGTGTCGCCTTACGGCTGAGGACGAAACGTTCGTCGCCACTATGCACCCCGCACGGGAGCTACGCTTATTGAACTTGGCAGCTTTGCTCCGTGAAGGCGATCACGTGTCTGAGTTCGAAAGTCTCGATATGGCTATCCACATGCTGTTCCTCGCCGGTAAACATGCGTATGAGATCATCCGCGAGGTTGCCATCGCCGCCCGCGCCGCCGGCTTTGATGGCCTCATCTACCCTTCTTACTTTAGTTTGATCCGACTGGGTATCATGCCATTCCAAACCATTTATGGTATCTCGCATCGTCGCATCCAGTCCCTGCAAGATCACGAAGAGTCCAAAGCGGTACCCAACCTTGCTTTGTTCGGTCGGCCTGTAGCATCAGGAGACGTCGCGATCGAGTCTATAAATCGGCTCGTCCTCAGGCAGGTCCAATACGGCTACCATTTCGGGCCGGTGTCGTTCTGAGTTGAAACCGATTGCACCGCAGAACTGGTACACAGTCGCCGCTACGCGGTCATTGTGGGTGAGCATTAGCACGTTGATTTTTGAGGATTTTGCCGACGGCGGGAGGCTGACTTCTCTCCACGCCATATAAGACTTTTGCCTTGTCCCATTCAGATCGATGGCTTGCCTGCGACGAGCGACTGGTCGGCTCTGATACCTGCCCTTGCAACTCCGACGGCCTGACCGGCAGCAACGGGCCGGGATCGGTCTGTCGTCATAGACGGCACCCGGCCAGAAGCGGACATAGGCTTCGATCTTCGTGGGACAGCTACAGGCTGATCTGAGCCGATCGTGCCGCCTGCCCTGGGGTGGTAACTCGCGCCCGCAGCGGTGATTGAATGCGGCGTTGAAAGCGTGAAGGCAATGCCGCTGCAGCCGGCGAATCCGTGGCTTCTGTTAGTATCCGCGGCAAAGAATTTGCAAGCAACGGCAACTTATCAAATGACCGACGGAGCGAGTCCAATGATCAGGCTGGTGGCTATTTGCTTTTTTCTGTGGGGCACACCTGTAGCGCAAGCGACTGAGACTTCGACATTTGCCTCGAGAGACGAGTTGAATGCCTTCAAGGAATTGCAGCAAAGCAAGTTGGAGTCACAAAAGGAGCTTCAAGCAAAAGGGTTGGAATCACAAAAGGAGCTTCAAGCCAAAGACGTTGAGGCCGTCCGCCAACAGATCACGGCCGTTGACAAGCGTGTAGATGACCAATTGGCGCAGTTGGGTCAAAGCATTGACCGGTTTGGCACCTTGACCACTCTGCTGAGCGTCGGCATCACGGTGTTGCTGCTCTTGGGTGGATTTCTCGGGTATCGCAATGCCAAGTCGGAAGCCAAGGAGGCAGCCAAGGAGGCAGCCAAAGAGGCGGCCAAGGAGGCGGCCTCTGATGTTGCGAGAGCTAGCGCACAAGAGTGGTTTGACAAACAGGCAGACCAGTTAAGAAAACAAATTGGAGCAATGGAGCAGAAAGCCGCTCAGTTGCATCTGGAAATGGATGGGCATGCGCAAGGAGTTCAAGCGCACGCTGCTGATGTCACAAAAGCTCTCAATACTGCACAGGAGTCAATTGACAAAACCAGGGCCCAACCCCCCTCTACTCTGGCCGACTCAACAAAAGTGCTTGCTCAACGCGACCGTGAGCTGAAAGCCTCTACCGAAGACAGCTACTCTTTCGATGACTGGAACACTCGCGCCCACGCCGCGTACGCCGCCGGAGACTTAGAAGACGCTGCCTATTTTTGGCTCAAAGCTGCTAGAGTTTCCAATGCTGGTGCCACCAGTGTTGCGAAGGTGCTAGTCAATCGAGGTATCACGCAGGGGCAACTGAGCCAAAGCGAAGCCGAAATAGCCACCTACGATGAGGTGCTGCACCGCTTTGGTGATGCTGTCGAGCCCGCGCTGCGCGCGCAGGTCGCCCGGGCCTTGCTCAACAAGGGCATCGTCCAGAGCCAACTGAACCAGAACGAAGCCGCCGTCGCCACCTACGATGAGGTGCTGCGCCGCTTTGGTGATGCTGCCGAGCCAGCGCTGCGCGTGCAGGTCGCCAGGGCCTTGGTCAACAAGGGCATCACCCAGGGCCTACTGAACCAGGACGAACCCGAAATAGCCACCTACGATGAGGTACTGCGCCGCTTTGGTGAGGCTGCCGAGCCCGCGCTGCGCGAGCCTGTCGCGAGGGCCTTGGTCAACAAGGGCATCACCCAGGGCCAACTGAACCAGAACGAAGCCGCCATGGCCACCTACGATGAGGTGCTGCGCCGCTTTGGTGATGCTGCCGATCCCGCGCTGCGCGAGCAGGCCGCCAGGGCCTTGACCAACAAGGGCCGCACCCAGGGCCAACTGAACCAGAACGAAGCCGCCATGGCCACCTACGATGAGGTGCTGCGCCGCTTTGGTGATGCTGACGATCCCGCGCTGCGCGAGCCTGTCGCGATGGCCTTGGTCAACAAGGGCATCACCCACGGCCGACTGAACCAGGCAGAAGCCGAAATAGCCGCCTACGATGAGGTGCTGCGCCGTTTTGGTGATACTGCGGAGCCCGCGCTGCGCGAGCCTGTCGCGAGGGCCTTGCTCAACAAGGGGATCACCCAGGGCCAATTGAACCAGAACGAAGCCGCCATGGCCACCTACGATGAGTTGCTGCGCCGCTTTGGTGATGCTGCCGAGCCCACGCTGCGCGAGCAGGTCTCCAGGGCCTTGATCAACAAGGGCATCATCCAGGGCCTACTGAACCAAGCAGAAGCCGAAATAGCCACCTACGGTGAGGTGCTGCGCCGCTTTGGTGATGCTGCCGAGCCCGCGCTGCACGAGCAGGTTGCCAGGGCCTTGGTCAACAAAGGCATCACTCACGGCCAACTGGGCCAGTACGAAGCCGAAATAGCCAGCTACGATGAGCTGCTGCTCCGCTTTGGTGATGCTGCCGAACACGCGCTGCGCGAGCAGGTCGCCAGGGCCTTGATCAACAAGGGCCTCACCCAGGGTCAACTGAACCAGGCAGAAGCCGAAATAGCCACCTACGATGAGGTGCTGCGCCGCTTTGGTGATGCTGACGATCCCGCGCTGCGCGAGCGGGTCGCCGGGGCCTTGGTCAACAAGGGCATCACCCAAGGCCAACTGCACCAGAACGAAGCAGCCATGGCCACCTACGATGAGGTGCTGCGCCGCTTTGGTGATGCTGTCGAACCCGCGCTGCGCGAGCTGGTCGCCAGGGCCACGGTCAACAAGGGCGCCATCCAAGGACAGCCGAACTCGTGAGAGAAAACTCGCGGGCGACTGCTCTGGGTCGGAAGCTGCCAATGGCGGACGACCGCTCCCGACCCATTGCGGCCGCTCGAATCTCAATAGCCAGTTCCTGCGTTGCGGAGTTTGCCTCCGCCCCACGCCTGACAAGGTTGGCCGTTGTGATCAGGGCCTGAGCGTTCCCACGCGGCAAGACCCACTGGTCACCAAGGCTTTTGCAGCATGTTGGCGCTCCCGGCCGGTGAGGCTCGCCGCCATGGATGCTTGGCTAACATGTTGAGTGTCCAGTTTGATCTGCCGCCGCAGATCTCCCTTGGCCAAAACTGGACTTCAAAGCGTTGGATTGCGCCCCAAAACACAATGACCCACAGCAGTGCCAAGGAGCGCGGCCCAAACGAGCCGCAGCCGCAGCCGTAGAGATGGGGGACGTTACCAGTAATAGTTCAGGCTGAGCATCGCTTCGCGCTCCATGCCGCGGAACGTGTAGGTGTAGTAGCGCTTGTCGAACACGTTGTTGACGTTCAGCGCAACACGGTAGCGCGGGGTCTCATACGCGATCGCCACGTCCGCCAGCGTAAAGGCGGGGTTGTACGGCGTGCTGCCGTCGGCCGCGGTGTTCAGCGGCGCCTTGCCGCGATAGCGCAGGCCACCCCCAAGCATCAAGCCCTGCACCTGGTGCGGACGGTAGTCCACCCACAGGCTGGCCGTCTGGCGCGCAGTTTGCGTAAGCTGGCGGCCCACCTCCTGCAGCCGGTTGCTCTTTGTCGTGCGCGGATCGATGTAGGTGTAGCCGGCCATCACGCTGAGTTCACGCGAGAGGGGGAATTTGGCTTCCAGTTCGACTCCCGTGGAACGCACTTCGCCCGTCTGCAAACTGAAGCGTGGATGGTCCGGATCCGGCGTCGTCACGTTGGTCTGGCGGATGTCGAACACTGCGGCCGTAAAGAGCGCGTCGGTGCCGGGCGGCTGGTACTTCAGCCCGATTTCGTACTGCTTGCCCTCGCGCGGCTTGAATGCCGTGCCGTCGAACTGCTTGCCCGTAATCGGGTCGAACGCCGTGGAGTAACTGACGTAGGGCGCGACACCGTTGTCAAAGAGATAGAGCAGGCCCATGCTCCCGGTGGTGGCCGAGTCGCTGACGCGAGGCTGCGTCGTGCTGGTCTGGGTGGTGCGCACGAAGTCGCGCCGCAGGCTCACGTTACCCACCCAGTTATTCCACTTGAGCTGGTTCAGCGTGTAGATGCCCGTCTGCTTCATATCGGTGCGAGACGGATCCAATTCGGGATACTCGATGCTTTGCCCATAGACCGGCGCGTAGATGTCCAGGTTGGGCACGTCCCATCCGAAGCCCAGCGCATCGTTCTCCTTGTAGCGCAGGTAGTCCACGCCCAGCGCAAAGGTGTGCTGCAGATCGCCCCACTTGAAGTCGCGCGACGCGCGGCTGTCCACCGCGAACGTCTTGCCGTTGGTGCGCTGGGCGAGGCTGCCGCGCGTGACCGTGCGGCGGTCGTCCAGCAGATCCATCGCGTAGATGTGCCGGTAGTCGATGTCGATCTCGGAATAGCGCAGGTTCTGGCGCAGGCGCCACCCGTTGTCCGTATCGTGTTCGAAGGCGTACCCGATCGACTTCGTGTCGCGGTCGAAGCGGTCGAAATCCGGATCGCCGGCGGTGCGGCTCAGCGGCAGGTCGCCGATTTCGGGGTAGGTATAGAGATTCGGCCACCAGCTCTTGGGCGTCGCACGCTCTTTGGAGTACGTGCCCAGCACGGTCAACCGCGTCTGGTTCGTGATGTTCCACAGGATCGACGGCGCCACGGAAATCCGGTCGTCGCGCGAACCGTCCGTGCGGCCATCGCTGTCGCGGCCCAGCACGTTCAGGCGATACAGCACCTTCTGATCGGCATCGAAGGCGCCGCCCAGGTCCGCGGTGAGCTGACGGCGATTGTAGGTGCCGTAGCTGGCGCCGACGCTGTTGACGTGATCCGCGGAAGGCCGCTTGGAGACCACGTTGATGACCCCGCCCGGCCGGCCCTGACCGAAGAGCACCGAGGCGGGCCCCTTCAGCACTTCGATGCTGTCGAGTTCCTCGATGTTGTCGTTCCACGAGGCATAGGTGCCGGTCGACAACTGCTTGAGGCCGTCCTTGAAGTAGGCGCTGCCATCGCTGAAGCCGCGGATGACGGTGCCCGTCATCCGCGCATCGCTTGAGCCCGACACCTCCGTCTGCACGCCGGGCGTATAGGCCAACGCGCTTTCCAGGTTGCGCGGCGCCTGAACCTTGAGCTGCTCCTGCGTCACGATAGACACCGATCGCGGCGTCTCGATCAGCGGCACGTCCAGCTTGCCGCTCTGGCTGGAAAGCGCGACGTAGCTGTCGGCCGTTCCCACCGCAACACCATGCACCGTCACGGTTTCAAGCTGAGCTGAACCGCCGGACGGTGCGGTCAGCGAGACATTGCGCCCGTCACGCTGGAACGCGATGCCGGTGCCGGCCAGCAGGCGGCGCAGTGCATCGTCGGGCGTCAGCATTCCCGACACGGCCGGCGCGGTGCGGCCTCGCACTGTCTCAGGCAGATAGAAGATCACCAGCGACGCCTGCTCGCCCAACTGGATCAATGCGTCGCCCAGCGGCTGCACCGCAATGCTGACCTGCACCGGGGCAGTCTGCGCGACGGCCTCGTTGGGCATGGCGCCCCACGCCAATGCCAGGGAAATCGCCAGCGCGCCGCAGGCGCCTTGCGCCCCGCGCTTCGCGGCCTTGCGCGCCGCGGCGTGCGGCGTATGTTGCTTGTCCATCATCAGAAGAAAAATTCCAGTACAACTGCCCGCGCATTGAGCGCCCGACACCCTTGGCCAAAGGTTGCTTCCGGGGTCGAGATCGGCTGGCGAGCGCGGCCCCTTTCACCGGATAGACGCCTGGGGCCTGAAAAAACCGGAATGATTCTCGATGGAATAGTTGAAACAGAATGATTCAGCCATGGATCTACCTGGACGCGGCGCCATTGCGGCCCCGGTCCCTGGTTTCATCAGCGTGCACTAACGCGGCGCCAACACCGCCCCGCCGTCCGCGGCATACAGCACGATCACGGGCGCGATGTGAGGCAGCACGTCCAGGACCGACTCAGGCGCGTCGATTGGCAACGTGCCCGCCACGCGCAGTTGCGCGAGCTTGCGGTCGTCGATCCGCAACGGACTGCGCAGATAGCGGTTCAGCTCCGCCACGACCTGCGCCAGTGGAGTATCGCGAAACACCAGCCTGCCCCGCTGCCAGGCAGTGACTGCCGCCACGTTTTCCTGATGCGGCGCCGCGAGGGGAGCCCCGGGCGCATATTGCGCGGCGTAGCCGGCCGTCAGGTGGCGCGTGGTCTTGTTCCACCAGGCGCCCGCGGAAAACGCCACGCTGCCCTCGTCCACCGCCAGCGCCACAACGTCCCCATCCCGGCGGACATTGAAACGCGTGCCCGTCACGCGCACCTGCACCGCGCCTGCGTTCACCGTGAAATGCCGCGCCGCATCGGGACTGACGGTAAACAAGGCCTCGCCCGCCAGCAACTCGATTTCGCGCCGGTCCTCATACAGCGCCACCTGGATCTGCGTGTCCGTGTTCAATTCCACCAGCGAGCCATCGGGCAACGCGACGCGCTTGCGCTCGCCGCGCGCGGTGGCCAGCGATTGCGTGAAATCCGGCGCCGGAGACCACAGCCGCGGAGCGATCACGCCGGCGGCAAGCGTCAAAGCACAGGCGGCCGATAGCCCAACGGCGAACTTGCGGCGCCCAGGCCGCGCCGGAGCTTCATCAGATCGCGCCAGGATCGCGCGCATTTCGTCTTCCGGCAGGCGATCCGCCACGCGCCACAAGGCCTGCATCGCCCGGTATTGACGCGCGTGCTCCGGATCCGCCGCCAGCCACGCCTCAAGCGCCCGCCGCTGCGCGTCGTCCAGTGCGCCCAGGCGCTCGCGCGAAAACCAGTGCGCCGCCTGGTCGCGCGTCGTCGCAGGCGGTCGGGATGCGTCCTCGCGGGCATCAGTGCGGGGCATGATCTTGCAACCGGTCATGGATGTGGGTGAGCGCGCGCTTCATGTGCTTTTCGACCATGCTTTGCGTCAACCCGAGTTTCTGGGCGATTTCGGCCTGCGTGTAACCCTCAAGCTTGTTCCACAGGAACACCTGCTGGCATTTGAGGGGAAGTTCGGCCAGCGCCGACTTTAGCGCATCGGCAAGCTGCGCCGCGCGGATAGCGGACTCCGGGTCGGCCTGCGCGGGATGCTCGGCGTCCGTCAACGCGTCCAGGCTGAGCACCTCGCGCCGCGATTGGCGGCGGAACTCGCCGTTCAGACGGTTCTGGCTGGCGCCATAGAGGTAAGCCTTCGGGTCCAACACGGCGGCGTCGCCGTTGCGCAGCATGTTGGTCACGACGTCATGCGCGGCGTCTTCCGCATCGTGCCGGCTGGCGCTACGCCGCGTCCACGTCCCGATCAGCTCGCGATAATGCGCGAGCCAACCTTTTTCGGATGGGGGATGGCGGGGCATGGAACGGCAGGGAGGCTGTTGCAGAGAAGAGGTCCGGCATTATCAATCATGATTCTCATTACGGCAACAGTGTGGCCGACGGTCCGTGGCATCGGTCCCCGCGACAGATCTTGAATTCGAGAGCCGCTTCCCCATAGACGCAACGTGGCTTTTCATGCATGCGCACCATCGTTTCATGCGCAATTGAACTTGACGTCCGCATTTGGCCGCGAGCCACTTGTGGCAATGAGCCGCTTTCGATCCACAGCAGCCCTATGTGCGGTCAGGGAGTACAGATCGAAAGCCGAGGCCATCGGTGGCTGAGTCGCTTGGAATTCACACGGTGCATAAACGTTGATACGCTCGCCCGACGAGGGTTGTGCCGAACTCGCAGTTCAAACAGGTCATTCAATCCGTACGGCGCTATGACCTTCAATGATTCATCACCGTCCAGGTAAATGCCAACGCAGGTGGCGAACTCTGGCCAAGTGGCCAGCCCATCGTCCAAAGACGTTAGGGGTGAAACCACCTGGCCGAGGGCTTCTGCGAGCCACTCGTGCACTCTGGCCTGGTTTGTCACTTCCCAGGTGAGCGAGGGAAGGAGAAATTGCAGCCGCTCTCGAAGTTCGGCATCCAGAGCTAGAGGCGCTTCGGCATCAAAGTACGCCACGTCCACATCATCCACGTTCGAGGGCACCTGAAAGCCATGCAAGTTATCCCAAACCAAGGATCTGATGGCCCCTGCACCGATGCACCACGAGGGTAAACCAAGGCAGCGAACCGCCCGCAGCGCGGCCATCAGTTGCTCAGAGGATTCGACGAGGTCGCACAGTCGTTGCTCATAGCCTGCTCGAACGTTCGCCATCATTTCGCCGGAAACTGGAATCTCGGGTGGGTTGATATGTGGAACTAGCATATCCGGAATCATTGGCCGTCCGCTTCCTGGCCGCAATCGGTCAGTCGCAACTGTTAGCTCATATCTCCGCTGCTGCCATACGCTTCGTAGACAGAACGCTCGCGCCGGTGCGGTGGTGAGCGTGCGCGTCGTGGCGTACTCAGTTGCTGGCTATATCAGACATGGACCACCAGGTCCCGAATGTAAGCCTCCAGGGTGGTCGATCCGCGCAGCGGGGTGTCTGACAAGTCAAAGCCGCTGTCGACGCACACCTGGGTCATACGGGCATAGGATTCAGCGGCGGCTTCAGAAAATCCCTGGTTGACGAACGTCTGCTGCCATTCCGCTCGCGGTACGACGTGGACCTCGACAGGCCGGCCCAAGGTCTCCGCGAACGCTCGCGCTACGTCGCTGGGTGTATACCGCCTCGGGCCTTCTACGTAGCGGACGCCGCAGTCGTCGAGAGACGACATTAAACGGGCGGCTGCGACTTCGCCCAGGTCTTTCGGCGCGACCATCGGAATGGCGAGATCCGCCGGGAAAAGACTGGGCAACACGCCGGTGTTGCGCACCGTTTCGAGTAACCCATCCCAGTTGCTCATGTAGTAAGCAGCACGGTTCACGGCGGCCGGCAACGCCTGGGCCCGTAGCCCTTCTTCCAGTTCCCACAGCACGTTCAAATCGCCAATGCGGCTGCCCGGCTGGGCGCCGCCAGTCGACTCGGCAACGACTTTTTCAAGCCCGGATCCCTCGAGCGCGGCGAGTATGTTCGCAACGGTATGTCTTTCGACGACGTCGGTGTCGGTGGTGGTGTCCGCCGGAGGATTCAATAGAAAAGCGCGTCGGCCACGCCGGAACGCGGCGCGTAATGACGCCACGTCTTCCACATTGGCTTGGACAATGTCGGCGCCCCGAGCGCGCCAGTGCGCGGCGCGAGCCGCCGAGCGGGTAACGATGGTTACCTCCGCGCCACGCGCGAGCAAAGCGCGCGCGGTAGCCGTCCCGACGTGGCCGGTGCCCCCCATGATGATGTACATGTGTATGTCCTCCGGTTGATGCGCGTTGCGAGCGTCCCGGCATCCGGGCCGCGCCTCATCGAGTCAAACTGAGTTCCCAGCTATCGCTGGCCACATTGTGTAACGGCGGTGCCCCTCGGAGTAAGGGGGCAGCGCAGGACGCCCGATCAATATCCATGATTGTGCGCAATCGGGATCCGGGTGTCGAGCGGCTCTATCTCGGCGAGAACCGTCCTTGAGGACAGCTCCTCCCGCACCCAAAGCGGCGGCGGACTTGGCTGCGGCGATGGGATGTCGGGGGATATTGAGTCCCTTGGACATTGGAGGGACCGTAGCCGCCGTACAGGGCTTTGGCCAGGGCCGATGCCGGCTCACTCAGATTGACTGCCCCCCGGAGACTTCGATGCGCTGGCCGTTAACCCACCGATTGTCCGGTCTCAGCAGGCTCGCGATCATTGGACCGATGTCGTCGGGAACACCCACACGGCCAAGCGCGGTCATGTTGGCGAAGGCCGCGTTGTAGTCGGGGATGTCGCGCACGGCCCCGCCGAGAAAATCGGTCTCGATGGCGCCCGGGGCAACGGCGTTAACCGTGATGCCTCGGCGTCCAAGTTCCTTGGCCATATATACAGTGAGCGTTTCCACGGCGCCCTTGGCCGCGGCATAGGCCGAGAAACCCGGGAACGAAACGCGGGTGAGGCCAGACGACAGGTTGATGACGCGCCCACCGTCCGCCAGCGATGGCAGCAGCGCCTGAGTCAGGAAGAACACACCCTTTACATGCACGCTAAAGAGCGTGTCGAACTGCGCCTCGCTGGTGGATTCAAAGTCCGCCATTTCGCCGTGCCCGGCGTTGTTGACGAGGTGATCGAAGCTGTCGCGGCCCCATTTTTCTTTCAGCGCTCCGCGCAAGGCTGCCACGAAGCCGGTGAAGGTGGCTACCTGGCTTGTGTCCAGTTGCAGCGCGACGGCCTTGCGGCCAAGAGCCATGATTTCGGCGACCACCGAATCCGCCGATGCCTGATTGCCGCGATAGGTGACTATCACGTCGCCACCGTGGCGGGCGATGCTCAATGCGGTGTTGCGGCCCAGACCTCGGCTGGCGCCGGTAACGAGAGAAATCGTTGTCATGAAAGAGCTCCTGAATCGTTGAGCGTTCATCTTAGGAGTTGCCGCATTGATCGGATTGCCTGATCATGTTGGCCAATTGCCTAATCGTTTTGTCGTAGAGAATCGAAGGTCATAGGCCCCATGTTTCTCTACGATTTCGCCCACTTCCGTCTCCCGAAGACAGTGAACGCTTTTGCCCAATCTTCCGAATCCTGGACTGCCGCCACCGACCAATACAGACATGCCGGTGTGGCCGACGCATTGCTGCAGGCGGCGCAACGCTACGCCGATGCAAACGTAAACCGCGAGGGCGTCGCGGCGATGCCTGTCGAAGGCGTTGCCATTCTGCGCGAAACGTCTCCTTCAGCGCTTCAATATGCCATCACCAAACCATTGGTCGCGCTGGTCCTGCAAGGCCGCAAGCGGGTGACCATGGGCGCGGAAACTTTCGAATTCAGCGCGGGCGAGTCCTTGCTGATCACGACGGACGTGCCCACCGTAAGTCAGATAACCGCAGCCAGCAGTGCCGCGCCTTACTACTTACTGGTCATGGAGCTGGACGCCGGCGTGATCACGGATCTGGTCGGCGAGATGGGATCCGCATCGACCGAGCAGAACCGCGCCGTGTGCGTGGACCCAACCGAAACTGAAGTGGCTGACGCCGCATTGCGCCTGCTTAGATTGCTGGACAGGCCGGCCTCAATTGCCGTGCTTGGGCGTCAACTTATCCGCGAGCTGCACTATTGGCTGCTGGCCGGGCGGCAAGGCAGCGCCATTCGCGCACTGGGAGTCAACGGCAGTCATACCAACAGGATTGCGCGAGCCATTGCCGTATTAAGGAAGAGATTCGCCGAGCCCTTGCCCGTTGAGACCCTCGCTAAGGCCGCCAGCATGAGCTTGTCGGCGTTTCACACGCACTTTCGCAGCGTTACCACGCTTACGCCATTGCAATTCCAGAAACAACTCCGCTTGCTTGAAGCACGCCGGCGCCTGCTCTCGGAAGGCGCGGCGATTAGCACCGCCGCCTACGCAGTCGGCTATGAGAGCGTGACTCAGTTCACGCGAGAATACGCGCGAATGTTCGGTCAGCCGCCCGGGCGGAGCATCCGCGAAGCACGCGCGCAAGCTCATCCGCCTATGCCCAACGGTGCTGACGAAGTCCGCGTGACGCAGGGGCCAGAGGTGCGATTGCCTTCGCCAGAGTCATAGGTGCCTGCGGACCTGTCGAAATGCTAGTGCGTCAGTCGATCTCTCGATATTTTTTTTCGGCCCGTTGCAACGACAAAATTGGGCATCGCGCCGCTGGCGCGATGCCCTCAGAGCAGACTGGGTGGCTTGGCCGTTATTTCGCCGTCAGAAGTCCATCGCCTCAGCCGGCGCAGCCTGCGGCTTGGTATCTTCTGGAACCTGCGCGATGGTAGCGGCGGTGGTCAGAATGAGTCCGGCGATGGAAGCCGCGTTCTGCAACGCGGTACGAGTGACCTTCGTCGGATCGACGACGCCGATATCGACCAGGTCGCCATAGTCGCCGGTGGCGGCGTTGTAGCCATAATTGCCTTTGGCTTCCCTCACCTTTGCCACGACTACCGAAGGCTCTTCGCCTGCATTGGCGACGATGGCGCGCAGCGGAGCCTCGAGCGCTCGCAGGATGATGCGAATGCCCGCATCCTGATCGGCATTGGCGCCTTTCATATCCTGTATTGCCTCTCGGGCCCGCAACAGCGCAACGCCGCCGCCGGGCACGATGCCTTCCTCGACCGCCGCGCGGGTCGCATGCAGCGCATCCTCGACCCGATCCTTCTTCTCTTTCATTTCGACTTCGGTCGCGGCGCCCACCCGGATGACGGCGACGCCGCCCGCCAGCTTGGCGACACGCTCCTGCAGCTTTTCGCGGTCGTAGTCGCTGGTGGCGTCGTCGATCTGCTTGCGGATCGATTTGACGCGCGCGTCGATGGCCTCCTGCTTGCCGCCGCCGTCGATGATGATGGTCTCTTCCTTGCGAACGTCGATCCGCTTGGCGCTTCCCAGGTCTTCCAGCGTGGCCTTGTCCAACTGCTTGCCCGTTTCTTCCGAGATCACCGTGGCGCCGGTCAGGATCGCAATGTCCTCCAGCATCGCCTTGCGGCGATCGCCGAAGCCTGGCGCCTTCACCGCGGTGACCTTTAGCACTCCGCGCATGGAGTTGACCACCAGGGTGGCAAGCGCTTCGCCTTCGACGTCCTCGGCGACGATGAGCAGCGGCTTGCCCGCCTTGGCGGCGCTTTCCAGCACAGGCAGAAGCTCGCGAACGTTGGAGATCTTCTTGTCGTACAGCAGGATCAATGGGTCATCGAGCTGAGCGACCTGCTTCTCCGGGTCCGTGATGAAGTATGGGCTCAGATAGCCGCGGTCGAACTGCATGCCCTCCACGATATCCAGTTCATTGTCCAGCGACTTGCCGTCTTCCACCGTGATCACGCCCTCGCGCCCGACCTTGTCCATCGCGTCGGCGATGATCTTACCGATCGCCTCGTCGGCGTTGGCGGACAGCGCCGCGACTTGCGCCGTCTCTTTGCTGGTGGAGATGGGCTTGGACATCTTGCGCAGAGCCTCCACCACACCGGAAACGGCCTGGTCGATGCCCCGCTTGAGATCCATGGGGTTCATGCCGGAGGCCACGTACTTCATGCCTTCCTGAACGACTGCCTGCGCCAGCACCGTGGCGGTGGTCGTGCCATCGCCCGCGACGTCGGCCGTCTTCGATGCGACCTGCTTCACGATTTGTGCGCCCATGTTCTCGAACTTGTCCTTCAGTTCAATGTCCTTGGCCACCGAGACGCCGTCCTTGGTAATGACCGGCGCGCCGAAACTGCGTTCGAGCAGCACATTCCGGCCCTTTGGGCCGAGCGTCACCTTTACGGCGTCGGCCAGGATATTGACGCCCTTGACCACACGGCTGCGGGCACTGTCGTGGAACTTAACGTCCTTCGCACTCATTTCTAGCTCCTCAATCCATAGGCCGGCGGCGTCAGGCCGCCTTCTTCAGTTGAGCATCTTGCGACGTGAGCACGGCGAAAACATCCTCTTCGCGCATGACCAGCAGTTCTTCGCCGTCGACCTTGACGGTCTGGCCGGCATACTTGCCAAAGAGAACGTGGTCGCCGACCTTGAGCTCGGGCGGCTGCAACGAGCCATCCGCGTTGCGCTTGCCCTGACCGACCGCGAGGACCTCTCCCTGTTCGGGCTTTTCCGCCGCCGAGTCGGGGATGACGATGCCGGAAGCTGTCTTTCGCTGCTGTTCGATTCGCTTGACGATAATCCGGTCGTAAAGGGGACGGATCTTCATGACTCTATCTCCTGAAGTCTTGATCATCAAAAATTGAATGCCGGCGCACTGCAGCGACATGGCGAGGCAGCATGCGCCGTACAGCCCGGGATGGGTGCGGAAAAAAAACTATGGGCGCCGCCCAGCCGCTTCAAGAGCGATAAATGATTCAAAATGAAACTTATTGAATCAAGAAATCTCTTCCTCGCCCCAGGCGGTACACGACCTTTCGACGCGGCTCGCGGCCGTCCGGCAGCAGGGTGACGGGACAAGGCGCGGAACGGCCGCCATCGGCATCCAGAGTGCGATCGTCGCCGTCCATTTGGCCCCACAGACCGCCCTTGCGAGGCCGGAACAGCCAGCGGACATAGCCGCGGCGAGCGGCGATGTCGAGCAGGGCCTGCTGATCCGGAGCCTCGACGACGACCGCCTGGTTCGCCTCGCGCGCGTCGGAATAATCCGCGAACGCTCTACGGCAGGCGAGCGCTTCGGACACCGGCGCATTTAGGCGCCACCATCCGGGCCTTGCCACTCGCTCCACATCCCAGGCGCCGAGTTTCCATGCCGCCTCCAGCATTGCGTGGTCGATGACGGCATAGTCGCGCCAGCGCTGGTTGATCTGCAGCGCAGAACCCGCGACGGAGTGCAAAGCGCCTGCCGTCCCTTTGTCGCGGCGGAATCCATGCCAGTGCAGGATAAGGATGATGGGCGTGTCTGATTTCTGTGTAGCGGTTGCGCTGACGGCGTACAACGGAAGCTGCAGCGCAGCTACGTGCGAAGTGATGGTCTCAAGGATATCCATTCGCTGACTCCAACGACTTGCAGCCTTTTTGTCAAAGGCCATTGCGACAATATCGTTTCGCAGAATTTATCGCAGGTGCTTTGCCCGGGCAACGTCAGTTGGGGTGCACGTAGCCCTCGCCAGCGCGCCTTTGCCCGGGCCACATGCTCACATATACCCCCACCCTCATGGATCGCTAAACGGGCTGGACGCGGTCGCGCGTCAGTTCGACAAGCGGGACGTCATCGTCAACAGCGCCGCCGTGGACATCGCTGCCCCATCGAAAAATCGGAATCTTTACGGGCAGTGCTTATCGCCGACCGCATTTTGCCGGGCGTCGCCAACCCGTTAATCTCTCATCCTTGCCAGGCACTGGCCGCCACGCCGGCAGCCAGCAGCAGGCACAGTGGTGAAAACACGTACGTGTCCAACCGGGCGAAGGGCTCGCCGCCAAACCGCTTGAACAATCCCACGTAGCGGAAGTCGCCAATTGCCCGTCCGAGCAGAGCCAGCGCCAGCACAGCGCCAACCCAGCGTAGCCAGGTTGGCGCCCAAAGTGTGTTCAGTAAGCCCGCGTTAACCGCGACGAGCCCGGCAAACGCCATCAATGCCAAACCCACCACGAATGTCCCCAAAGCAGACGGCCGAAACAGGGGCTTTCCGTCTTTAACAGGCAAGGCGATCTGGTAGGCGACGCGACCGCCTAGGGCCCAGTAGATGTGCCACAGCGACAGCACGACGAACACGGCACAGGTCAGGGCGGCAATGGTGGCTTGCATGGTGATTTCAGGAAGTTGGACCCGCGTGATTGTGCCCCGGAATTCCTGAGAATGATCGGTAGGGACGAACCGGTCATTGGCGACGAGGACATTACAAGGGGGTCGATTCATTACATTCTCGGCCCCCCGCGGAGCGGTCCGCCTGTTCGGCAAGATTGTCCGGCTAGCTGTGATCGCCAGATCAAGGCATCGCGGACGCCAACCTTCGACCCGAAGCGGTCAGGCGGTCAACGCGCCGTTAACGGCTCTTGGAAATCACATCGCTCATGTACTTGTTCAAATCGCGAAAATCCTGAACGGTCCAGGAGTGCGGCGCCAGCTTTACGCCGTTCTCCCTCAACGTTCTCGGAATCAGGTCTCCGTTCGGACGGAGTATTACCGACGAGACAATGACGCCAGGATAATCATTGAGCCGCTTTTTGAACGCAGCAGTTGTGAGGTCAGGCGTGGGAGGATTGCTTGTCTTGGCCAATGGCCCCGTGCCCTTGATATCTGCACCGTGGCACATCGCGCATCTCTGCGTGTAGAGAGTCTTCCCGTTGATGTTTTGTGCGAAGGATGGGGATGGTTGAGTCAACACCAACGTTCCTAGCGTAGTGATGAGTAATTCTCTTGCTTTCATGGGCCCTGGCTTATCACGCAAATCGGCGGGGCGTCGAGTATAGACTCCTAAGCGGGGAATGGCTCGTCTTGGCCGCGAGCCGCCGTTGATGACTGGCCGCTGACGATCCAATCCAGACGTTCGTCGGTTTAGGCTCCCAATGGCAGAAAACCGTGTCGAGCGGACGGAGCGCCTAGCTTTTGCCCGACAGGGAGTGTCACTATTTTTGTGCTTAGGGCCTACCTACGGATCTGCTGTGATAGCTCCATCAACACCGGCTGCAACTTGTCTGGCGTTAGCGTGCTGGCGAGGGTGGCGACGATGTCAATCCTGGCCTTGTCCATCCAAACATTACAGAGTTTCAAGACCAGCCCACCCTGGATGACACCACCAGTGCTAAGGACGACTGCCAGTCCACCCATCTCCTGGTGAAACGCAAGCGCGATACCGATCGTCACAACCACTATCACGATTAAAAGCGCGAAGTAGACCTTGAATAGGCCGTTGTTTGTAGCTTGTACCAGCCGTAGATCTTCGCGCGCCGCTTGATCGGTGCCGGTGCGCGGTTCCGTACTCGCCTCGCCGCCCGCCGTTATCGTCGTCGCGTGTTTCTGAAGGAACTCGATCAACTTCATGTCAGTCTCCTTGCCGCGCTATCGGCCCAGGGAGTCAACTAGCTTTCCCGCTTGCAACAGCGCCTTCCATAACGGCAAGGCATCTGTTTGCATCAGTCGTAGCGCCGCCTCCAGCTTCGCCAGCGAAAGCCCCACCAGCATTGGCTCATCGCTGCAGATGCAGATAACATCGGGATGCTTACGCCTGAAAGTTTCGGCGGGAATGTCGGAGGTGCATACAATCATGTGCACCGTTCCGGCGAAGTCATTGGGGAAAAGGTCGGTGAACTCCTCGGCCGTGAGCATCGCATTGTGCATCTCTAACCGACAGCAAGGAAAGTCTGCGTCCGAAGGCAGTACCATGCCCTTCCAGTGGGCAATCAAGACAACGTTGCGATATTGCATCGCTACTCGCGCCAAATCGGCAGGTGTGGCCGCGCGAACGACCTCCATACCGCGCAACTCGATTTCATCCAGCTTGCGCGAGATGAAGTGGGCCTCCTTCGAGAAGAAGGACCAGGCGTCGGGCACCGAACTCTTCAGCCGCACTTCCGCGACGAACCGTACAAAGTCGCCGAGGGGGGGCAGCGCGGCGACCTGGGTCCAGCTATCCCGGTCCAGCGGAATGCAGCAAAGGACCACGACGTCAGGAGGCGCGGACAATGGTTGCAGTTTCGTCATCTTGAGCGATGATCACGCGGTGTATTTTTTGAGTAGCATCGCTGTCAAGGTGCAACAGCACCCTATCCACATTCAGCTCTCGCAGGTCATTTTGCAGGCCGCGACGAATAGCAAGTTGGATGTCTACGGGTGACGCCGGCCCCTTTAAGGACGCCAGGATAGTCGTGACTTTGGTCGAAATTGCCTCGACAGCGGCAGCTGAAAAATCCTTCACGAAAAATACGATCCACAGATGCCACGGCGTTTTAGCCTGCACTGTGATCGGCACTTGGACACGCATGAAGCCATCGAAATCGCCGCCCTTCATTGGTGTCAGCTTGATGCCGCTGCGGTCAAGCCGAAGGCCATTGTGCGCAATTTTTTCGTTTAGCAAGCGCACGCGTTGCCCAACAGAAAATAGGTCAGATCCCGAGGCTAGGATGTCGTCGACGTAGTCTTTGGATCGACGCCGCAACGAGGCCTGCACATAGCTGAGCATGGCCTCGGCCTTCTCCTCGGCAATACCCTTTATCAATATGGAAACGCCGCCGCGGCCACTCGCGGTCCCAATGAGTCCGTTCGCGAGGGCGTCAGTGGCAGCGGTCACAGACCTGACCTGCAAGGCATTGGCGGACCCGGTGCGAGTCAGCGTGAATGCGCCACTGGCAACCTGTTCCATGATGATGGCGTCCTGACGATTAATGGCCAGCTCAGCCAGCGTTTGTGCTTCGGACGCGTTGAGTGGCCGGATTATATGCGAGGCCTCGGCTGCGTTGGTAGGTTTGAATTCCTCGGCTCGACCTCCCGTCTGTCGGATCGAACTCAGTGTCACTGGTGCTTCGGCACGCCCGGTCTTCAATGCTTGGGTGACATCTGTTTCGATCTGTTCCTTGCTCAGGTTCCTGCGAGTGCCGATTTCTCGTGCTATGGTTCCGAGCCGGCCGCTGTCTGCAGGGCTGTGTTCGACCACCCAGCTTCCGTCCTTTGCCCGATTGACCTTAATTTGGCCCTTCGCCAGCGACCTATCGGCCTGGAAGCGAGTCATCGATGCGTCGATGTTGTGGCCGCCAACGCCTGATGAAACAATTCCCAGCGTGTGGGATTCGACGACATAAGACGTGCGGGTGTTCGTTGACGTCGAGGATTCGACAGACATCAGATAATCCCAGCCTGCGGATTGGCTCATAGCCACCTGGATGAGGCCTGTGTGTCTGAGTTCGAGCCCGCGGTCCTGAAGAAGCTTCAACACCAGTTCGGGTTCCATAGCTTCCAACAACGTGTCCAAGGCAGCGTCGAAGCGAACATCTTCCTCGGAAGTGGGTTTCGATCGCAGCCTGAAGGTCGCGACCACATCCACTAGGGCGTTCAGCACCTCGCCTTCGCTGATCCTATTCGCATTGGAAAGTGCCTGAGCATAGCCCATGGCTTCTTCGACGCGCTCAGCAATGAATTCATCGCGTCGAATCCCTCTTGATGCAAAATCGGCATCGCTGACTCCCGTGGCATAGTTAGTCCAATAGATCGATAGCTGAGTCCGCAATTGAGACTCGGACATGTCATTCAGCAAGAACTTGAACTGAGCCCGGGTTACCCGGTTCAGATTCGCGGTGAATTCCTTGTACCGCGTAGCTTCGGGTGGCCGCGCGGCTGTGATGCCGAACTGTCTGAAGATTTGGTACAGCAGGGAGTACTGCACTACCCGAGCCAGGGTAGTGTCCCCCGACCGGGCAAAGTAGTTGTAGGCCGTTTCCTCCATGTCGCGCGGCCTATCATTTGCGTCACCATAGATTACCGAGAGGGATCCCGTTCGCTGTGGCGTGATTACATCCAGCCCTTCAATGGTCTGTAGGTAGGCGGCGCCGTCCGTGTTCCAATTGAACAAAAACGTTTCACGGTTATTGTTTACTATGCGCTCAGGCGTGGCCCCAAATGGGTATGTGGGAGGTTTCGGATAGTTGAAATCCGCGTACCGGACATAGTCTGCCAAGGACCACCCTTTGAGCAACTGGTCGGCAATATTAAGCAACGTGCCGAATTCGGTGTCCACCAATTGCGGACTCAACAGGATCGGTGCGCGATCAATCCCATCCAGGCCTCTGCCGGCGATCATGTCGTTGCGCTCGTAAGACTGTTTCAGTTCGCTCTCGCCGCTGCCGGCCAGCAGCAGGACGGTCTCACTCCTGAGCGCCGGCAGGTGCGCTAGCGGCTCCGCGCGAGCGCGGCCTACGATTACAACGGCCTGCTTGTTCGCAATGGCGCCCAGTACGAGATCGCCGCCTGCTGCGAAGCGATGGATATCCCCGCGCGATTGTTGGTCCAGCGACGCATCGCGGTTGACAACCCAGATGACGAGCGAGCCATCGTCGCTCTTGAACACGCCGCGCACCCCGCCATTTAACAGGTCGTTCAGGGCCACCGACGGCGCGATTGGGTTGCTTGAGAACCTCTGCTTACCATTGACGACCCAGCCGTGCAGGTCCTTGGCGGCGAATTTCACGTCTAGGCTGTGCGCCAGCATCTTTCGGGCCGTAACGGGCAGGCTGATGATGGGTGCCCCCTCGGTCGATCCAAGGGCGTCGATCTGGATGCGTGCGAGCGCGTCGGCCCAGCCAGGCAGGTCGGTCCCGACTACCGTGCACACCACATCGCTGACCGTGCCACCAGACATCACCGCCCACTCTCGGGTCTCGCAGCCCGCGGCGTGAGCGCCAAGGAGAGCTGTCAGGCTGGCCTGGGTCACCTGAGGTGCAGGCTCGGAAACGATCAACGTCCTGGGCTCGCCACCGGAGGCCTGGGACATCGCAACCACTTGCGTCTGGAAGGGTTGCGCAGCTCGGAATTGCCGCCATACCTCCACTGATGCTGCTCGCGCGGCGGTCTGTCCGTTGGCCGCGGATGAAAGGAACACTGCACAGAGCAAGATTCCAACAGTTTGCATCGGTCGCCGCTGCTCTTGCGTTGGTTCAGATGACAGAGGAGGCATGGTGGAGTATCCAATTCTCGTCGCAGGTTGGAGCAAGCTACTACGCCTACAGCATTCGTGCATACCAAATATTGAGTATGTCAGGGGCATGGAGCTCGCGTATAGCGAGCCGGGCAAGCCACAACAGAATTCCTACGCCGAACGGTTCAACAGTGCCGTGTGCTACGAATGGCTGTTGTAATTTCACTAGGACGATCTAGACCACGTGCAGCACGTCGCTACACGGTGGATTTGGTGCTGTAATCACGAGCGCCCAAGTATGGTTCAGGGCGGGTTACCCCAATACAGCGGTTGGCCATGGTCGCAGAGTGTTGCTGCTTCTGGTAATCGCTAAAAAACTGGGGACTACCGGGTGAGCCCTACTAGCAAGCTCGGGTGAGCGTCGATGAATCGGATATAGCGCAAGTTGTCCGGCGGTGGGGACGACTCTAAGTATGAGGGCAGGTTCATTTGCCATCTAAGATCGGCTGTCCGCTTCTGGCCGAAAGCCGTCTTTGGTGATCACGGCGTCCCTCCTGAAATCGACATTCCGCATTCATCCGACCAGCTCATCATTACTAACCTCTCCAGCGCGCGGGCACAGCGCTTGCTGGCGCCGCAATGTTCCCAGCTACATCGAGATGCAGCGACGATTTTCCCCGCGCATCGCAGGAGATACCGTGAGCGACCAAACTCAGTTCTTTCTGTTTCTGGCAGCCGCTGGCGCGCTGGCCGTCATGCCGGGTCCGGGTTTGCTTTATTTAACCGCTCGCGCCCTGAGCGAGGGGCGAGCCGTGGCCCTGCGGTGTTGCGTGGGATCTTTCGGTGGTGGCTTGGTGCACGTCGCGGCAGGTTCGGCGGGCTTGTCGGCCCTGCTGCTAACGAGCTCGACCGCTTTCACCGTCCTCAAATTGGCGGGCAGTTTTTATCTGCTATGGCTGGCATGGAAGACATGGCACCGCGCGGGCGCTCCCCAAAGCGCACCTGGGACGTGGAGGCGCGGCGGACCGGCAATTCAGGGATTCATCGTCGAAGCCACAAACCCGAAAACGGCGTTGTTCTTCCTAGCCTTCATCCCGCAGTTCATCGATACAAAAGCAGGTTATGTCGCGATGCAGTTCATTGCTCTAGGCGCCGTATCCGTCGTGCTGAATACCGCTGTCGCATTGATCGTGATTGTCACGGCGGCGCATATGCAAAGACGCATCGCTCATCATCGCGGCATGGTGGGGTACACGCAGAAGGGCTCTGCCCTCTTGCTTGCAGCGCTTGGTTTTGCCACTTTGCTCGTCCGCAGGCCGCAAACGTGAAAGTGTAAATACCCTTTCCCGGCGTCAGCGCGCACGTGGCAAGATTTCGCGATTCAAGCGCACAAATGCGGCATCTCAAAACGCCCACGACACCGACACATCCGCCCCGACGTCCTGCTGGCCCGGGCTGAACAACCGGGTCGCCACGCTGGCGCGCACCGCGACGTTGGGTTGCGGCGCGAAATCCATGCCGGCGCGCAGGCCCATGGCGTCCGGCGCGCCCACGGCGATCCGCTGGCTGAAGGCGATGCCGGGCGAGGTCGCGAAGCGGGCCTGTTGCGTGGCGTAGCGGGACAGCCATTCATGTTCCCAGGTGACGGCCATGTAGCCTTGCAGGCGCTGGGCGTTTTTTAGTTGCCAGTCGGCGCGCGCCATGAGGCCCAGGCTGCTTTGCAGACTGTCGGCCTTGAGGGAGGACAGGTTCAGCTTGCTGGCTGCGGGACCCGATTCGTCCACGCCCGGGCGATAGGCGTGCACGTAGTCCAGGCCCAGCACGGGACCGACGGAAACGGCCTTGTTCAGCGGCCAGGCATAGGCGGTGGCCAGGCCGGCATTGAAGCTGGCGCCGCTCCAGTCGCTGTCGTGGCTGGCTTGGTAGTCGGAGAAGCCGACGCCGCGTTTCATCTTGCCCTGTTCGGCCCCCGCCCTGGCGTAGGCGGCGAAGTGCATGCGGGGATCTTGCGCGGGCTGGTAGCGCGTGTGCACGCCCAGCTGGAAGGCCGTGCTGGAACCCTTGCCGTTGTGGGGCGAGCGGCTGGTGCTGTCGAGTTCGGAGATGCTGAGATTCAGACCGTAGGTCCAGTCCTCGCGCGTGCTGCGTTCAAGCCCGACGAGCACGCCGGTTTCGCTGGTGCGGTGGCTGGCCAAGCCTTCGCGACGGTCCTGTGTGGCGTGGTATCCGTAGGGCTGCACGAAGGCCTGCCAGCCCGACGGGCGCGTCGCCGGCAAGGCGGTGAACAAGCCGCGCGTGCCCAACAGCGCGCCCACGCGGTGGTCGCGCTGAATGGAGTCGGCGGTCAGCGCGCCATAGGCGCCGGGGCCGAGCTGTTCTAGCGCGGTGGTGACGTCGGCGCCGTCCATGCGGGAGAAGTCCAGCGAGCGGTACAGGTCGCGCAGGGGCAGCTGTTGTTCGGACGAGGCCCGGCCCAGCGCCCGGCCCAATGCCGCGCCGTTGCCGGAGCGGGCGAACTGCGAGTAGGCGTCGCTGCCGCGCATGACTGACCAGGCGTAGCCTCGCGGCGAGCCGGCGTCATCGCGGGTGTCGACCAGCAACGTGGGCGACGCGATGCTGGCGACCAGCACGTCGAAATCGCCTTCCTGGCGCGCGGGCTGGAACAGCTCGGAGGAACGGACCGTCCAGCCGTCGGCGTACCAGTCGGGCTGCAAGGCCACGTGCAGTTCGCCCGCGACGGAGGCCAGGCCGTTGACGGTAAGCGTGTCGCGTCCGCCGCGGGCATTTGTTTCCAGCACCAGCCGGCCGGTGGGTTCCTGCACGTAGTTGCCGGCGATGGTGATGTTGCCGAAGGAGTTGCCGGGGCTGAGCGTGCCGCGGTTGCGGAATGCACCGGCGTCGTTCATGGTGTAGCGGCTGTTGCCGGACAGCGTGGCGCCTGGCGCGATGTCGAGCGAATAAAGCCGGTGTTCGCCATTCAGCGAAGTCTGGCCGCCAGCGAGCCCGACGTGTAGATTGCGTATACCCTCGATATTGCCGTCGTAGCGGAACTTGAAGCCGGCGTCAGGCGTGTCCAGCGCGCGGCCCTGCGCGTCGGCCTGCCTCCCGAGGTTGAGCGACGTCAGGCGTTGTCGGCCCTGTTCGTCGACGCGCTCGTACAGGGAAACGATGTCCCCTTGGATGGAGGCGCCGCGCAGCACGTTGATTTCGCCGACCAGGGCATTGTCGGACATATAGATGGCGGCGCGGCGGCCGGCGACCGATCCGCTGATGTCGACCCTCCTGGCCAGCGGGCCTTCCAACTCGGGTAGCAGCGGCAAGGGCCCGTCTTCGGTTTCGCGGATATAGGAGCCGCGGTATTCCGACGCCGAGCCCATGCTGTTGTTGCCGAAGTCGAAGGCCAGCGCGATGCCGTGGCGGCCCAGCGCCTGCACGTCGCCGCGCTGGATCAGCACCTGGTCTCTGCCGTAGCTGAACATGATGCCGCGCCCGTTCCAGCCGTTGCCGTGAATGCGGACGCCCGGCGCGATGGCCAGCGTGTTGGCGCTGCCGTCCACACGGATCCCGGCGCCGCCGTTGCCGGCGCTGAGCAGGTCGGCCGACTGGGTCACGTGGTTGCGTTCGCCGTAGACGTGCAGGCCGAGGCCCAGAGTGGCGGTGTTGTATTTACCGGGGACATACGCGGTGCCGGCCGCGTTGCGGGCGGCGTAGGGGTTGCGGTTGTCCAGCGTTAGGCCGTCGCCGTAGACCGAAAACCCGAAGAAGTTGCGGCGGTCCAGTTGCAGCCCCATGTCCTGCATGGCGGCCAGTTCGGCTTCCATGAAACTCGTGTAATTGCGGTAGTCCTGGTGGCTCATCAGGCTGTTGCGCAGCTCGATGTGGCTCATGTAGTCCTCGTCCAATTGGCCGGCCGACAACATGCGCACCGGCAGGCCTGGCATGGCGCCGGCCAGTACTTCGTCGACGTGCCGGCCCGAGAAATAACCCTGGTCCTTGCGCACGTCGAAAGCATCGGCGCTATACGAATGGTCGCATTGGCTGCACATGATGGCCTGACCGGGTCGAGCCGGATTGCCATTGTCGTCGCGCAGGTGCTCGGACCATTGGTTCAGGCGCTCGCCGAAGCGCGGCGTGGGCGAGTCTTCGAGGTCGTCCTGCACACCGCTGAGGATACCCAGCGCATGCCCGAGCTCGTGGAACATGACGCCGGAGAAATCGAGCCGGGACGGGTCGCGCGGCAGCTGTGAAGGCATGTGCTCCAGCTCGTCGAAATCGAGGCGGCCTACGGCGATGTTGGCATGGCCGTTCGGCTCGGGGCCGCCGTCGCGCGCCAGGGCGGCGAGCAGCTTGGTCGTAAGCGTATCGCGGCCGGTGACCGGCGCGTCGGGGCTGATCGCGCCAGCGTTGGCTTCGTCGTAGGTGCCAATGTGCAGGACCGGCGGCACGTGGCCGGGTCGCAGCGTGACGATCTCGGCCCACAGTTGCAGGCCGGAGACGATTTTGCGCTTCTGTTCGGGCGAAAGCGTGAAGGTGGAGTATTCACCCGGGCCGTCATCGAACACGGCGAAGGGGCCATCGCCTGGTCCGAAAAAGCGGGCTTCGAAGGCCGTCTGCCCGTTCTGGTTCTTAATGGGCACGATGTCGAGCGCATGGCTGGACAATGGCAGGGCGGCGATGGCGGTGGAAACAATGGCGAGGGTGAGCCTGATATTGCAGAGCATATGCGAGTCGGGAAGAATGGCGAGCGCCGGGCGTGCCCGGCGCGAATAGGTGGGACGAGTCTAGGCCGGAGAACAAACCCTGCGTTATCACGTCCGTCCCAATCCACTGCCTCGTTTTGTCCCAGCGTCTCAAAGCCGGGAGGGGGCCGATCCCGCGTGCTACATTTCGCCGATACAAAATGAAACGGAGGGTAGTGGTGAGCATTCCTCGGCGACATTTTCAGAGTTCAGAATTGCCCGAAGAGGCAAGGTTCGAGATTTGGCGTGATCGCATGGGCGCGATGTTCGACATCGATACGATCGATGGCAATCGGGATCTCCGCGTCGACGTCCGAAGTTTCAACCTTGGCGGCATGATCTTTAGCGACATGGATGTTGACCCGTTCGTGTTCGAGCGATCGGCCCGCAAGGTGCGGGCCGACATGCTGGATCACGTCATGCTGCGTTTCGACCCTCCCGCGCACGGCGGCCAGAATCCCCGGATGCTGACCATAGATCTAGGCCAGCCGCTGGAACGCGCGCTCATCTCCACGCGCAATCTCTCGATCATCCTCCCACGCGCGACCATGGCGGAGCTAGTCCGTCAGCCCGAACGGTTGCACGGCCAGTTCGTTGAGGGCGGCAGCATCACGCTACTTTATGAATACCTGCGCGCACTTTCGTCTTCCATCGGTTTGATCGATGCCGGCCAGGTGAGCGGCGTCCTGTCGGCCACCGAAGGCCTGATCGCGGCATGCGTGGGCGGCCTGTCAGAGAACCCCGCCAAGGCCCGCACTGAAGGCAAGGCCACGGCCTTGATGCGGGCGCGACGTCATATCGAAGCCCATCTAGGCGATCCAACACTCAGTCCAGATGGGATCGCCTGGGCGTGCTCGATTTCGCGTTCTAGTCTGTACCGGCAGTTCGCCGACCACGGCGGCGTGGCCGGATATGTGCAGGAAAGGCGTCTTGTGCGGGCATTCGCAATGCTCTCCAACCCCTCCAACACTTCGACCATTTCAACGACGGCCTATCGTTGCGGTTTCTCCAGCGACGCCTATTTCAGCCGTACGTTTAAACGCCGATTCGGCTGCTCTCCGAGCGAGTTGCGCGCCGATGCGATATCCGGCTCCCGCACGCAACGCTTGGGTGAGCGAAACAAGACGATGGCCGACAACGTATTCAAAGCCTGGGTTTCGGGACTGTCTACCTGATAGTTCCTTACAACCTTCGGGTACACCCCTCTCCTTCAGGCTGGTTCCGACATTGCTGCGCGCTCACGGAACCAGTGTGCCGTGGCCTCGTCGGCCGCATAGAACGATTGGGCCGGGATGCTCGGGCGGGTGTTTTCAGAAATGGGAATTTCCTTGGAAGAATACTGGCGACGCGATTAGCCCCGACGTCATCGATGCGCAGGATCGCCCGATCGACAAGGGCGTAGCCTGAAAGTCGTGACCCCTACGAGAACCCCATGACAAGGCATGGCACATGCCAGATCCCATTTCCAAACGGGGCTAACCAGCGTACGTCGGAGCGCCAATTCGTGCGCCCGCCGACCAGCCTGGGAACTTGAATCTCAAGTCGCGCTCGCGCTTTGCGATCGACTGATTGTTATGAGGACTGTGTCGCACCCGTTGGATACGGCCGCGCATGCGGAGCCGCGCGGTTCACGTATCGCTGACGGTGGGCGAAACAGGGCTGCGTTCTCTGTGGGAACCATGCGCTTCGGCATATACGCGGGTAAATTCTGCGCCCAGCAGAAACACCTGGGCCGCGTAATAAACCCAGATCAGCACGATCACCAGCGACCCGGCCGCCGCGTACGACGAGGCGATGGACGCTTTGGCCATGTACTGGCCGATCAGGAACTTCCCGATTTCGAACAAGACGGCGGTGACGAACGCCCCTGTCCAGACGTCTCGCCACGCGACCGAGACTTGGGGCATAAATCGGTAGATCATCCCGAAAAGCAGGGTGAGTATGCCCAACGTAATTGCCTCGTTGACCAGTTGAAGAAGCATTCCCCAGCCCGGAATGCCGCCTCCCAGCCAACTGCCCAATGCGGCCAGCACCGTGCTTACGACCAACGAGACGAGCAACAAAAACGCCAATGTCAAAATCAGGCCAAAGGAAAGGAGTCGCGCGCGGACCAGGGCCCATATGCCGGATTGCTTCTTGGCGTTGACCTTCCAGATGCGGTCCAGCGCGCTTTGTAATTCCGAAAACACTGTCGTCGCCCCGACTACCAGCACCACGACGCTGATGACCGTGGCTGCGATGCCCTGCGCGGGTTCTTGCGCCCCCAATACGACACTTTCCACCGCCTTCCCACCCTCGGTGCCGACCAAGGCGCTGACTTGGTCGAACAACTGCCCTTGCGCGGCTTCGTGGCCCCAAAAGAACCCCGCGATACCGATCACGATAATAAGAAGTGGCGCCAGCGAGAAAACCGTATAGAACGCGATGGCGGCGCCCATGCTCGGTGCATAGTCGTCCAGCCAGTTCGTCACCGTTTGCTTGACTAACGCATAGAACCCTTTGATAGCCATTTCCACACCTCAGCGCATGCAGAGATGGAGCAAGTGGCGTGCCAGCCCTGTATCAAGACCGGATGGCGGCGGCCCTAGAAATCTGGGGAAGGTGCTATGGAGCGGGTGATGGGAATCGAACCCACGCTTGAGGCTTGGGAAGCCGCCGTTCTACCATTGAACTACACCCGCTCGGGTGTCGTGCTGTCGGCCAAAGCCGAAGCAGAGGCGGCGATTATAGCGCGCCTTTTTTTATCGGCGGGAGTGGCGTTTCCGCCTGTGCCCTCGGCCTCACGCTACGTGAATTAAATATGTCCCCAATTTAGTGCATATGGGCGACAGCGGCGCGCCGGACCTGCCACTACAATTCGGGCTATGAATACGAACACCCCCGAAAACCCCTCCGCGGCCGGTACGGCCCCGGATGCCGCAAGCACCCCCGCAACGCCTGGCGGCGATGCCGCGTCCACCGCCGTTTCCCCGGAAACCCGGGCGGCGCTCGCCAGCACCGCCCACGCTCCCAACAGCCCCGGCGCGACCCATATCCGCAGTTTCGTGCACCGCCGCGGCCACATTACCCAGGGCCAGTTGGCCGCCCTGGAGCGCCTGATGGGCGCCTGGTCCATTCCCTATGCGCCGCGCCGCCTGGATCCCGCCATTGCCTTCGGCCGCCAGGCGCCGACGGTGCTGGAAATCGGCTTCGGCATGGGCGAGACCACCGAGAAGATCGCGTTGGCGCGGCCCGATGACAATTTCCTGGGTGTGGAGGTGTTCAACGCCGGCGTGGGCTCGCTGCTGCGCCGCATTGAAGACTCCAACATCCAGAACCTGCGCATCATCCAGCACGACGCGGTGGAAGTGGTGCGCGACATGATCGCCCCCGACTCCCTGGCCGGTGTGCATATCTACTTCCCGGATCCATGGCCCAAGAAGCGCCACCACAAGCGCCGCCTGATCCAGCCCGCCTTCATCTCGCTGTTGGCCAGTCGCATCGCGCCGGGCGGGTACATCCATTGCGCCACCGACTGGGAAGACTATGCGGTGCAGATGCTGGAAGTGCTGGGCAACGAGCCGCAGCTTGCGAATACCGCGGACGGTTATGCGCCGCGCCCCGATTACCGCCCCCTGACCAAATTCGAGAACCGCGGCCTGCGCCTGGGCCACGGTGTCTGGGACCTGATCTTCAAGCGAGTCGCCTGATGCTATATCCGCCCATCGAACCCTACCGCCAAGGCACGCTGGACACTGGCGACGGCCACCAGATCTACTGGGAACTCTGCGGCAATCCGCAGGGCAAACCCGCTGTGTTCCTGCACGGCGGTCCCGGCAGCGGCTGCTCGCCCGTGCATCGCCAGCTGTTCGATCCGCAGCGCTACAACGTGCTGTTGTTCGATCAACGCGGCTGCGGCCGTTCGCAACCCCACGCCAGCCTGGAGAACAACACGACCTGGGATCTGGTGTCCGACATCGAGCGTCTGCGCACCGAAGTCATGAGCGCGGAAAAGTGGCTGGTGTTCGGTGGTTCCTGGGGTTCGACGCTGGCGCTGGCCTATGCGGAAACGCATGTGTCTCACGTCAGCGAGCTGGTGCTGCGCGGCATTTTCGGCCTGCGCCACGCAGAGATCCAGTGGTTCTATCAGGAAGGCGCGTCGTGGCTGTTTCCCGACCGCTGGGAAGAATATCTGGCGCCGATCCCGGAGAACGAACGCGGTGACCTGGTTGCGGCCTATCACAAGCGCCTGACCGGCGACGATCCTGCCGAGCAGCTGCGCGCAGCCAAGGCCTGGAGCAAGTGGGAAGATAGCACCATCACGCTGTTGCCCAGCCCGCGCCATCAGCAAAGCCACGCCGCCGACCGCGCCGCGCTGGCTTTTGCCCGCATCGAAAACCACTACTTCGTGAATCGCGGCTTCATGGAAGAAGGCCAACTGATCCGCGACGCGCACAAGCTGCGCGGCATTCCCGGCACCATCGTGCAGGGCCGCTATGACGTCTGCACGCCCGCGCGCACGGCCTGGGACCTGCACCGCGCGTGGCCCGAAGCGGACTTCCACCTGGTGCCCGACGCGGGACACGCATTTGATGAACCCGGCACGTTGGCGCGGCTGATCGCCGCCACCGACGGCTATGCGCGATAACTGAGGAGACCTGCATGCACATCACCCTGAACGGAGACGCACGGGAGTTTCCCCTGGACACGACCGTGAACGAACTGCTGGAAACCCTGGGTTATGCCGGCAAGCGCGTGGCCGTGGAGCGCAACGGCGAAATCGTGCCCAAGAGCCAGCACGCGCAAACCGCGCTGACCGATGGCGACCAGATCGAAATCGTGGTGGCCGTGGGCGGAGGCTGATAGTCGCGCCGCACTCGAACGCTGCATAGACAAGGGCCGCTGCAATAGCGGCCCTTGTCGCATGTAGCCGCGCGCCGGATGCGGTTTAGACCCTCTGCCGCGCATTCCCTACAAACTGACCAGCATTCTTGCGTAGTCTGCCAACGGGCTAGCAACCTGTTACACGTTAACCCCTCGTCGTGCGGCGAATGTGCGAGTCATAATCGTTCCTGCTGGTTTCGTACGCTTGTCTTGCAGTTGTTCTAGCGTTGCACATCGCCCTCGCGGGCAGAGGAGGCATCATGAACACCGCAGTCATCATTAACCTGCTCATCCAGCTTGTCGCCGGCGCCGCCGGAGGCAACGGCTTGGGGAAGATGCTCCAGCAGTTCAACCTGGGTCCGTTGGGAAATACCATCGCAGGGGCCATCGGCGGCCTTGCAGGCGGTTCCTGGCTAGCCCCGATGATCACCGCGGGAGCTGGCGCGGTTGCAGCGAGCAATACGGGACTGGATCTTTCCGCGATCGCCAGCAGCGTGGTTGGCGGCGGCGTCGGTGGCGCCGTGCTCACCTTGATCGCCGGCATCGTGCGCAAAATGTTCATGGGCCAAAAGCCCTGATGGCACTTGTTTCTCTCACCGCAACATAGACAAAGGAAACACTATGGGTCTGCTCAATTTCATCAAGGACGTTGGAGAAAAGCTCTTCGGCGCCAGCGAGGCCAAGGCCGCGACGGCGGACGAATTGAAGAAAGAGCTGGATAAGCACGGCCTGAATGCCGACGGCCTGCAGATCTCGGTCGACGGCGACAAGGTCACGGTGGCGGGCGAGGCCCTCAGTACGGAAGCCGCGGAGAAGATCACTCTGGCGCTGGGCAACACCGTGGGCGTGGCCCAGGTGGACAATCAATTGAAGGTGAAACAGGCTACGCCGGAAGCCAAGATGTACACGGTGCAGAAGGGCGACAACCTCTGGAAGATTGCCGAAGCGCAATACGGCAAGGGCCAGGGCGCCAAGAACACCCTGATCTTCGAAGCCAACAAGCCCATGCTGACCAGTCCCGACAAGATCTATCCGGGCCAGGTGCTGCGCATCCCGCCCCTGTCCTGATCGCCCTCGGAACTCGGACAGGCCGGAAGGCACCCATGCGCTTTCCGGCTTGCATCGCGGCAGGCGCCCCCTGCTAGCCGCGATTACTTGGCCAGACGCAACGTCTGGCCATTTTTTTCAGTCCGTCGGAGCGCTTGTTTAGTCCCCGCTAGAACGGCCGGCCCGTCGCCGGGCCGCCCCCAAGGCGGGCCAGCCCCCTCGGGGGGCAGCAAGCGCGCAACGCGCGCGCAGCGTGGGGGCAGGAACGCACGCAGTGCGCGCGCCGTGGGGGGCCCCTTTTCCCGCCGGGCCGTCCCAAGGGAAAAGCGCCCCCCTCGGGGGGGCAGGAAGCGAACGCAGTGCGCGCGCCGTGGGGGGGCCTCTCTACATCACTTCATGCCGAAACGGCCCAGGCCCTTCATGCCGCCCATCGCGCGCATCATCTTGGCCATGCCGCCCTTCTTCATCTGCTTCATCATGCCCTGCATCTGCTCGAACTGCGCGAGCAGGCGGTTGACCTCTTGCACCGGCACGCCGGAACCGGCGGCGATGCGGCGCTTGCGCGAGGCTTTGATGAGTTCGGGCTTGGCGCGTTCAGCGGCGGTCATGGAATTCAGGATGCCTTCCGTGCGGCGCAGCTGCTTTTCAGCCTGGCCGCCCTGCAACTGGCCGGCTGCCTGCTGGAATTGGGCCGGCAGCTTTTCAAGCAGCGAACCCATGTCGCCCAGCTTCTTCACCTGGCCCAACTGGTCCCGGAAATCATTCAGGTCGAACTTGTTGCCCGACTTGATCTTCGCGGCCAGCTTCTGGGCTTCGGCGATATCGATGTTCTTCTGCGCCTGCTCGACCAGCGAGACGATATCGCCCATGCCCAGCACGCGCTGCGCCATGCGTTCCGGGTAGAAGGGCTCCAGGCCGTCCAGCTTTTCCGAGACGCCGACGAACTTCAGGGGCTTGCCCGTGACGTGGCGCACCGACAGGGCCGCGCCGCCGCGAGCGTCGCCGTCCAGCTTGGTCAGCACCACGCCGGTCAGGGGCAGCGCTTCGGCAAAGGCGCGCGCGGTGTTGACCGCGTCCTGGCCCTGCATGGCATCGACCACGAATAGCGTTTCCACCGGCTTGACCAGGTCATGCAGCGCGCGGATTTCGCGCATCATGGCCTCGTCGATGCCCAGGCGGCCGGCCGTGTCCAGGATCAGCACGTCATAGTGATGGCGGCGCGCGTGGTCCACCGCGTTGCGGGCGATGTCCTCGGGCTTCTGGCTGGGATCGGTGGGCAGGAAGTCCACGCCCACCTGCGCCGCGACGCTCTTCAGCTGGTCGATAGCGGCCGGACGGTACACGTCGGCGGACACCACCAGCACTTTCTTCTTGCCGGTCTTGCGGCCGTGCTGCGTGTGCTGGCCTTCGGAGAGCCAGCGCGCCAGCTTGCCGGTGGTGGTGGTCTTGCCGGCGCCCTGCAGGCCTGCCATCAGGATGACAGCGGGCGGCTGCACCGCCAGCGACAGTTCGCTGGAGTCGGCCCCCAGGTCCCCGCCCATCAGGGCGGTCAGTTCCTTGTGGACGACGCCCACCAGGGCCTGGCCGGGGCTGAGGCTGCTGGCGACTTCTTCGCCCAGCGCTTTTTCCTTCACACGCGCGACGAACTCGCGCACGACGGGCAGCGCCACGTCGGCTTCCAGCAGCGCCATGCGCACTTCGCGCAGCATCTCCTGGGTATTGGCCTCGGTAAGGCGGGCTTCCCCGCGCAGCGTCTTGACGACGCGCGACAGGCGTTGAGTTAGGTTATCGAGCATGAGAGGCGTTTCCGCTTAAACTAGTTGATTGAACGGTGGCCGCAGGCGCGGATTCTGCGCTTTCGGGCGGCATGCGCCCTAAAGGCCCCATCCAGACAACGGTTTCTATGTCACTAGGCATTGTATTTCACACGGCGGCTGCCTTGGCGTACGCGGTGCTCGGGGGGTCGCTCTGGATCCGCCTGGCCGGCGCCGGCGGCGTGGAACAGACGGGGAAAGTCGCCCGCCTGTGCCTGCTGGGGGCCCTGGTCCTCCATGGAATCGGGCTGCAACAATCGATGCTGGCGACCCAGCACCTGTTCATCGGCTGGGCGCTGGCCCTGTCCGCGGCCATCTGGCTGGGCATGGTGGTTTTCTGGCTGGAAAGCCTGCTGGTGCGCATAGATGGCCTGCAATTGCTGCTGCTGCCCGCAGCCACCCTGGCCAGCGGCCTGGCCGCGCTCTTCCCGCAGGGGCAGTTCGTGCCGCACGCCAACGACGCCTGGCTGCGCGTCCACCTGCTGATCGCGCTGGCGGCCTACGGGCTGATCACCATCGCGGCGCTGCACGCCATGATGATGGCGCTGCTGGACCGCCACCTGCACCGCCCGCTGGACGCCCCCGCCGAACGCAGCATCATCGGCCGCGTGCTGGACTCCCAGCCGCCCCTGCTGGTGCAGGAACAGCTGCTGTTCCGCATCATCTGGATCGGCTTCATCGTGCTGACCCTGGCCGTGGGAACGGGCTCGGTGGCCTCCATGAAACTGACGGGCAAGATCCTGCCGTTCGACCACAAGACCGTGTTCACCCTGCTGTCATGGCTGACCTTCGGGGTGCTGCTGGCGGGCCGCCACATCTGGGGCTGGCGCGGCCGCGTCGCCCTGCGCTGGACGCTGACGGGTTTCGGGTTCCTGATTCTGGCCTACACCGGCAGCCGGTTCGTGCTGGAAATGATTCTGCATCGAGGTTGACGTGGGCAAGTTGCTGTTCTGGATTGTTCTCATCATCCTGGTGCTGTTCGTGGCCCGCCTGGCCGGACGGATGGCGGCAGCGCGGCAAGCCGGCGCGCAGGGCGCCAAAAAGGCCCGGACCGACGCGCGCGGACCCAAGCCGCTGGAGTCCATGGTGCGCTGCGCCCACTGCGGCATCCACCTGCCCCGCTCCGAGGCCTTGCTGCAGAACGGCCAGACCTGGTGCAGCGCGGAGCATGCCCGCCTGGGCCCCGCCAAGCGCTGATCCGCCCGCCCATTAGAGGCTTGCCGCCTTGCACGGCATAATGCGTGTTGGAAATCACACGCATGCACTCATCCCATGGCCTTGCTTCTGGATCGTCATGGCTGGCTGGCGCCGGCCCCGGGTATCACGCTCATGCCCTCCCCCAACCGCGACGCGCGCCCCGCCGGCGCGCAGGTGTCGCTGCTGGTGCTGCACAACATCAGCCTGCCGCCGGGGCAGTTCGGCGGCCCTGAAGTCGCCGGATTGTTCCTGAACACGCTGGATTACGGTTCGCACCCCTGGCTGGAACGGCTGCGCGGCCTGCGCGTGTCAGCGCACTTCTTCATCCGCCGCGACGGCAGCATTGTCCAGTTCGTCTCCACCGACGACCGCGCCTGGCACGCAGGCGTGTCGCGCTACGCGGGCCGCGAACGCTGCAATGACTTCTCCATAGGCATCGAGCTCGAAGGCACGGACACGCTGCCCTACGCCGACGCGCAGTACCTGGCACTGCGCAAGCTGACGCCGGTGCTGCGCGCGCGCTATCCCCTGGCGGCCGCCTGGGGCCATGAACACATTGCGCCCGGACGCAAGACCGACCCCGGGCCCGCTTTCAACTGGACGCGCTTTTCGCGCGACAGCGGCTTTGCGCGGCGGCAATTGCCGCCCGTCTGACACTACAAGGACTGGTTATGTTGAAGATCTGGGGACGCCTGACGTCCGTCAACGTTCAGAAAGTCATGCTGGCGGTGCGCGAGCTGGCCTTGCCGCATACCTTCACGCAGGCCGGCGGCCCGTTCGGTGTGGTCGATACGCCTGAATTCGCCAAACTGAATCCCAACCGCACGGTGCCCGTCATCGACGACGGCGGCTTCGTCCTGTGGGAATCGAATGCCATCGTCCGCTACCTGGCCGCGCGCTACGGCGTGGGCAGCCTGTGGCCGGAGGATGCGTGCATGCGCGCGGATGCCGACCGCTGGATGGACTGGCAAGCCACCGAATGGCAAGGCGCGATGGGGCCGGCCTTTCTGGGCCTGATCCGCACGCCCGAAGACAAGCGCGACAAGGCCGCCATCGACAATTCGGTGAAACGCTCCAATGCGCGCGCCCTGATCCTGGACCAGGCCTTGCAGGGCCGCGAGTTCATCGCCGGCCGCCACCTGACCATGGGCGACATCGCCCTGGTGTGTTCCGCCCACCGCTGGCTGGCCCTGCCGATCGAACGTCCCGATACGCCAGCGCTGTCGGCGTGGTACCGGCGCGTCATGATGCGTCCGGCCCCACAGGGCGTCTTGACGCTGCCGCTGGAATAAGGCGCAAGCGCAGGGCCGCGGCCTTAGCCGCGGTCCACCTTCCACCCCAGTTCCGCTGAAATCCCCGCAGCCGCGCCCTGGACCACGGCGACCATGTCGCGCATGCGTTCCAGCGACATATAAGGCACCGTGCTGGATACGCTGATCGCCGCCACGATACCGCTGGAGGCGTCGCGCACCGGCGCCGCCACGCAGCGGATGGACGGCTCGTTGTCTTCAAGATCGAACGCGTACCCGTTGGCGGCATAGTCGCGCATGCGGTCGCGGAACGCCTCCCAGGTCTGGCTGCCGCCCGGCGCGCGCGACGACACGGGCGCGCCTATGCGGTACAGCGCCTTCCATTGCGGCTCTTCAGTGTCCAGCAGCAGCGCCTTGCCCACGCCGGTGGCGGCCAGCGGCATGCGGTGCCCCACCCGCGAACGCATCTCCAGCCCCTTCTTGCCGGGAATCTTTTCCAGGTACAGCACTTCGTCGTTGTCGCGCACGGCCAAGTGGATGGTGTCGCCCGTCTGTTCCGCCAGGCTGTCCAGATAGGGACGCGCGAGCGTAGCCATGGGAAAGGCCTCGCGCGCCTGGAAGCCTAGTTCGATCAACTTGGGCCCCAGCACATACCCCACCCCAGGCAAAGCCCGCAGATAGCGTTCCTGCACCAGGCAGCTGGCCAGCCGATGCGTGGTGCTGCGCGCCACGCCGATGCGGGCGCAGATTTCCTTCAGGTCGCGCGCGCCTCCCGCCACCGCTTGCACCACCGCCAGGCCGCGCATCAGCGTCTGTGTGCCCGCAGGGGCGGCGGCGTCGGGATCCAGGGTGGGAGAACGGTCGGAAGTTTGTGAAAAGGTCATGAAAGCGGGCGCGGCAACTAAGAAAGTAAATGCAAGCATAACCGCCGCGATCGCAACGGGATGCTGGGAAAAGGCGCATTTTCCAGACGATTCCCTTCCTGGACAGGCTGGAGAGAGCCGTCTGCGAGCGCGCCGTTTATTCCCTGTATGTGGGATTTAATTCTATATTTTGAGATTTTTCAAGCGCTGATCTAGAATTTTTCGCATTGCCTGGCGCGCGCGCCTCCCGCGCACGCCAGGTCTCAGACAACAAGGCTCGCAAGTCCCTTTACCCGCCAAGCACCGCCCCTGGCGCCCCCTGGCAACCGGACTTGCGGCCAGAGACGAGACAGATTCTGATGACTACCGGATCTCCCGCCCGCGCGGCACTTATCGCGCTGGACTGGGGCACTTCCTCGCTGCGCGCCTACCGGCTGGACGCCACCGGCCGCACGCTGGATACGCGCCACCTGCCCTGGGGCATCATGCGCCTGCCGCAGCCGCTGCAAGACGGCGCCGCCACCACGGCGCTGTCGGGCTTCGAATTGGCCTTTGAACAGGCTTGCGGCGACTGGCTGCGGGCCGAACCGGCGTTGCCGGTGATCGCCTGCGGCATGGTCGGAAGCGCCCAGGGCTGGAAGGAAGCCGCTTACCTGGACGTACCCGTCGACCTGCAGCGCATCGGCACGCTGCTGACCAAGGTCGAACGCGCCGGCGGCCCTGCGCTGCATATCGTTCCCGGCCTGATCCAGCGCCATGGCCTTCCCAACGTCATTCGTGGCGAGGAAACCCAGGTCGTCGGCGTGATGGCCGACCAGAGCGCGCGCAGCGCCGACAGCGTGTTGATCGGCCTGCCCGGCACGCATTCCAAATGGGTCAGCGCGCGCCGGGGCCGCGTCACGCACTTCGACACGTTCATGACCGGCGAGGTCTACGCCGCGTTGCGCAGCCACACCATCCTGGGCCGGACCATGGCGGATGCCGCCACTGCCGACATGGCCGCATTCGAGCGCGGCCTGAAAGTCGCCGGGGCGCCCGCCGGCCGCGCAGGCGTGTTGTCCACCATCTTCAGCACGCGCGCGCTCGGCCTAACCGGCGAACTGGCGCCCGAATCGCAGGCCGACTATCTGTCGGGCCTGCTCATCGGCCATGAAATCGCGGCGCTGGCGGACATGCTGCAGCAGCAGGGCGAACTGCCCCGCATCGTGCTTTGCGGCGACGCCGCGCTGTGCCGGCGCTACACGCAGGCCATGCAGCACTACGGCCTGGGCACGCCCGAACAGGCGCAAAACGCCACCGAACGCGGCCTGTGGCATCTGGCCGTCTGCGCCGGGCTGGTCGCCTGGCCCTCCACGGAATAGGAATCGAACATGAACCACCCTGGTCTGCAAACCGCCATGGCCCACTGCGGCCTGATCGCCATCCTGCGCGGCATCACGCCCGCCGAGGCCGAATCCATCGGCCTGGAGCTTTACGCGGCCGGCTTTCGCCTGATCGAGGTGCCGCTGAACTCGCCCGACCCGCTGGACAGCATCCGCGCCATGCGCGCGGCCCTGCCCACGGACTGCCTGATCGGCGCGGGCACCGTGCTGGACCCCGACGATTGCGCCCGCGTCCAGCAGGCCGGCGGCGAACTCATCGTCATGCCCCACAGCGATGCCGCGGTGATCCGCCGCGCCAAGCAGTTGGGCATGGCGTCCTGCCCCGGCGTCGCCACCCCGACGGAGGCCTTCGCGGCACTGGCCGCTGGCGCCGACGTGCTGAAGATGTTCCCGGCCGAGCAGCTCGGCCCCGCCGTGCTCAAGGCCTGGCGCGCCGTCATGCGCCCGCCCATCGCGCTGGCTCCCGTGGGCGGCATAACGCCCGACAACATCGCCATTTACGCCCAGGCGGGCGCCAGCGGCTTCGGCCTGGGGTCCGCCTTGTACAAACCCGGCCTGTCGGCCGCCGCTGTCGGCCAGAACGCGCGCGCATTCATCGCGGCCTGGCAACGCGCCTATCCCGCCCAGGAGACCCAAGCATGAAGATCACCAAGCTCACCACCTACATCGTGCCGCCGCGGTGGTGCTTCCTGAAGATTGAGACGGACGCGGGCATCGTCGGCTGGGGCGAGCCCGTTGTCGAGGGCCGCGCGCATTCCGTCGCGGCCGCCGTCGAAGAACTATCCGACTACCTGATCGGCAAAGACCCCCGCAATATCGAAGACCACTGGACGGTGCTATACCGCGGCGGCTTCTACCGCGGCGGCGCCATCCACATGAGCGCCCTGGCCGGCATCGACCAGGCCCTGTGGGATATCAAGGGCAAACACCTGGGCGTGCCCGTGTCGCAACTGCTGGGCGGCAATGTGCGCGACCGCATCCGCGTGTATTCGTGGATCGGCGGAGACCGGCCGGCCGACACGGCCGCGGCCGCCAAGAGCGCCGTGGAGCGCGGCTTTACCGCCGTGAAGATGAATGGCACCGAAGAATTGCAATACATCGACTCCTTCGACAAAGTCGAAAAGTGCCTGGAAAACGTGGCCGCCGTGCGCGACGCCGTCGGACCCAACGTGGGCATAGGCGTGGACTTCCATGGACGTGTGCACAAGCCCATGGCCAAGGTGCTGATGAAGGAGCTGGACCCGTACAAGCTCATGTTCATCGAAGAGCCCGTGCTTAGCGAGCACTACGAAGCGCTGAAGGAACTGGCGCCGCTGACCTCCACGCCGATCGCGCTGGGCGAACGCCTGTTCTCTCGCTGGGACTTCAAGCGGGTGCTGTCCGAAGGCTATGTGGACATCATCCAGCCCGATCCTTCGCATGCGGGCGGCATCACCGAAACGCGCAAGATCGCCGCCATGGCCGAAGCCTACGACGTGGCGCTGGCCCTGCACTGCCCGCTGGGTCCGATCGCGCTGGCCACTTGCCTGCAGATCGACGCCGGTTGCTACAACGCCTTTATCCAGGAACAGAGCCTGGGCATCCACTACAACGCCGCCAACGACCTGCTGGACTACGTCAGCAATCGTGAAGTCTTCGCCTACCAAGACGGCATGGTGGCCATTCCGCAGGGGCCGGGCCTGGGTATCGAGGTGAACGAGGAATACGTGAAGGAACGCGCCGCGGTGGGGCATCGCTGGCGCAACCCCGTCTGGCGTCACGCCGACGGCAGCTTCGCCGAATGGTAAGCCGCTGACGCGCAGCCAATAAAGAGAAAGAGGAGACTTCCCTTGTCTACAGCCACCCATGCCGGCCTGCAGGGCGCCCAGCGCCCCACGCGCAGCCGGTACCTCATCATGGTGATGCTGTTCATCACCGTCGTCATCAACTACCTGGACCGCAGCAACCTGTCCATCGCCGCGCCGGCCCTCAAGGACGAGTTCGGCCTGGACACCGTGCACGAAGGCCTGATCCTGTCGGCCTTCGGCTGGACCTACGCCGCCATGCAGATTCCCGGCGGCTGGCTGGTGGACCGCGTGTCGCCGCGCGTGCTGTACGCGGCCGCGCTGATCCTGTGGTCGGCGGCCACGTTCTTCATGGGCTTCGCCGGCAGCTTCGTCATTCTGTTCGTGCTGCGCCTGGCCGTGGGCGCGCTGGAGGCCCCGGCGTATCCGATCAACAACCGCGTCGTCACCACCTGGTTTCCTGAACGCGAACGCGCCACGGCCATTGGCTTCTACACCTCCGGCCAGTTCGTCGGCCTGGCGTTCCTGACGCCGGTGCTGGCCTGGCTGCAGCACCACTACGGCTGGCACATGGTGTTCGTCAGTACCGGCCTGTTGGGCATCGTGTGGGGCGTGCTGTGGTTCATGATCTACCGCGAACCGCGCCAGTTCAAGGGCGCCAACGCGGCGGAAATCGAGCTGATCCAGAAAGGCGGCGGCGTGGTCGACCTGGACCGCAGCGTCAAGGAAAAGAAGGCTCCGTTCAATTGGAACGACCTGGGCCTGGTCATGACCAAGCGCAAGCTGTGGGGCGTGTACCTGGGCCAGTTCTGCCTGACTTCCACGCTGTGGTTCTTCCTGACCTGGTTTCCCACCTATCTGGTCAAGTACCGCGGCATGGATTTCATCAAATCCGGCTTCCTGGCGTCGGTGCCGTTCCTGGCGGCGTTCATCGGCGTGCTCTGCTCGGGCGTGCTGTCCGACTTCCTGATTCGCCGCGGCGCCACCGTGGGCCTGGCCCGCAAGCTGCCCATCATCCTGGGCCTGTTGATTTCCACGTCTATGATCGGCGCGAACTTCACCGACTCCACGCCCTGGGTGATCTTCTTCCTGGCCCTGGCCTTCTTTGGCAACGGACTGGCGTCGATCACGTGGTCGCTGGTGTCCACGCTGGCGCCCGTGCGCCTGCTGGGCCTGACGGGCGGCGTGTTCAACTTCGTCGGCAACCTGTCGTCGATCTGCACCCCCATCGTGATCGGCTTCCTGGTCACCAAGGAGAGCTTCGCCCCGGCCATCGTGTACGTGTCGTCGCTGGCCTTGCTGGGCGCGCTGTCGTACATCCTGCTGGTGGGCAAGGTGGAGCGGATCGACGCCTGATCCTGCCTCTACACTGCAACCGGACATGGGCACCCCTTGCGGGTGCCCTGTTTTTTTCGGGGCCGGATGGCAGCCCGGCGAGGTACTTTCCTAACGCAGCAGCGTTTGCGCCAGGTGCACCCAAAAGCTTCCGCCCACCAGGATCAGATCGTCATTGAAATCGTAGTGCGCGTTGTGCAGCGGCGCCCCCTCGCCCGCTCCGATATTGATGTAGCAGGCCGGCACCCGCTGAGCCATGAACGCGAAGTCGTCCGCCGCCATGATCGGGGGATGATCCACGACGCTGTCCGCGCCGAAGTGCCGTTGCGCGACCTCGCGGGCATTCTGTACGGGCTCTTCGGCGTTCACCAGTACGGGGTAGCGGGCCGATGCCGCCTGCACTTGGGCGGTGGTGCCGAAGCAGGAGGCCTGGGACTGAACGATATCCTGGATACGCGCCATGATCAGGCTGCGCTGTGCCTCGTCGTACGCCCTGACCGACAGCTTCATTTCTACCTGCCCGGGGATCACATTGAACGCGCCATCCGCGTGAATGCTGGTCACGCTGACCACGGCGCAATCGTAAGGACTGATGTTGCGCGACACGATAGTCTGCAACGCCTGGATGATGGCGGCCGAAACGACGATGGGATCATGCGTGAAATGCGGCGAAGCGGCGTGGCCGCCCTTCCCGTGGACCGTCACGATCAGGCTATCCACCGACGCCATGATCGGCCCGGCGCCAATTGCCATTTGTCCGAATTTCAACGTGGGCGTCGGATAGTTGTGCAGAGCGTAGACCGCGTCGCATGGCGCTTGATCGAACAGCCCGTCTTCAACCATGGCCAGTGCGCCCGCGCCGCCCTCTTCGGCCGGCTGGAAGATCACATTCAACGTGCCGGAGAAGTTTCGGGTTGCAGCCAGTTCCCGGGCCGCGGCCAACAGCATCACGGTATGTCCGTCATGTCCGCAAGCGTGCATCACCCCCTGGTTCACGCTGGCGTGGGCATGCTCGCCAGCTTCACGGATAGGGAGCGCGTCAAGATCGGCCCGCAAGCCGATGGATCGTTTGCCGTCCCCGGCCCGCAATGTTCCGACGACTCCTGTTCCACCCACGCCGCGCCGGACCTGGTAACCCCAACGCTCCAGAAAATCCGCCACGATGCCGCTGGTGCGCTGCTCTTGGTAACCCAGCTCCGGGTGCCGATGGATATCGTGGCGGATGCGCTTCATCTCATCGAACGACTCCAGCAATCCGGGAACCACGCCCTGATACGCCTTGCTCATTTCTTCGATTCCTTTCCTGGATGCCTGGTAAATGTGTTCAAGGTTTGGCGTTCAGTCATCGCGCCGCTCTTTGAACAGGCATGTCGCTACCAGGCTGATTGCCAGCATTCCTATTACGTACCACGCGGGCGCCATGGTGTTGCCCGTTATCTTCAGCAACCACGTGACCACCACCTGCGCCGATCCTCCGAAGATCGTCACGCCAAACGCATAAATCATCGACATGCCGGTCGCCCGGGAAGCTCGGGGCAAGGCCTCGATGATAAGCATGGTGCTGGTCAGCATATTGATGCCAAGCGCGACGATGAGCAGCATGCGGAACACAACAGCGAGCCACAGATAGCCAGGTATCTCCAGGATATGGAAGGTGGGGTAAGTCAAGAACATGCCGGCCACGATGGACAGGATCATGGCTTTTTTGGTGTTCCTGAAACGATCCACGTATCTGCCGGTGAAATAGACCGATACCACCTGCACGGCTGCAGCAAGGCAGCTGAACAGGTAAGCCGTGGGCGCCGCGATGTGATGCGTCTGCATCATGTACGTCGGCATGTAGAACAGCACGATATAAACCATCACCGTGCCGGACATGATCATCAGGATTCCGAGGACCAGATCGCGCGTGTGGTTCGACAGCACTGCCCGCACCGGCGGCTGTTCCTCGGCGGCGCTCTGTTCGCCGACATAGGTTTCTTCGATGTGGCGCCGGATGTAGACGCCGACGGGCACAATCAACAAACCCAGGATGAAGGGCACGCGCCAGCCCCATGAATAGAGCGCCTGCTCGGACAAGACGGCCGTCAGCAGCAAGCCCATCGACGCGCCCAGCAAAGCGGCAATGCCCTGGCTGATCGATTGCCAGCTGACGAAGAACCCGCGCTGATTGGCCCCCGCGGACTCCAGCAGCAGCGTCGTCGCAGCCCCGACCTCGCCACCCGCTGCGAAGCCCTGCAGCAGCCGTCCCACGACAATCAATGCCGGCGCCAGGACGCCAATCTGGGCATAGGTTGGCGAAAACGCGATCAGGGCGGTGCCCACGCCCATCAGCACAATGGTGGCCAGCATCGCGGCCTTTCGTCCCTTCCGGTCCGCATAGGCGCCCAGTATCATGCTGCCCAGCGGCCGCATGACAAAGCCAACGCCAAACACCGCCACCGCCATCAATAGCGAGCCGTAAGCCGATTCGCTGGGAAAGTACAGCTTGCCAATGATCGTGGCAAAAAAGCTGTAGACCGTAAAGTCGAAGATCTCCAGCCCGTTTCCAAGGCTGGCGCCGAGGATTACCCGGCGATTGCCGGTCTTTTCAACAGGGACTTCCTCAGTATTCCGCACTGCTGCTACCGCCGCTACTCGCTCCACGATTTCCCTTCATTCTGATTATTCCTGGCGCAACGGGTTCAGCGTCAATCGTCTGAAGACGATCTGCGGCCATCATCGCGTCTACTATTGCCATGCCCACATCTTGTATATACAAGCATAGACACGACATTAGTAGTGACGCAACCTAGGGAAACCCCGCTCAGAACACGAAAGAGGGAAATGCTGGCTCGACGTCAATGACGCGCCAGCGCATCGAACTGATCAGCAACCCTGCATCGCCAGCTTGCGGCGACGCGCATTGCCAGCACGCTGCAGCAACACCAGCGCCAGGCCAGCGGCGGCGATGACCGCTCCAGCCACGGGCACGGCGTCATAGCCCAGGCCAGCGGAGATCACCGCACCACCCGCGGCCGCCCCCACGGCATTGCCCAGGTTGAAGGCGCCGACGTTCACGGAGGACGCCAGGCCCGGCGCATCCTTGGCCGCGCGCATCACGCCCATCTGCAGCGGCGGCACCACCGCAAAGGTCGCCACGCCAAAAATCAGCAGCGACACCGCTGCCCCGACCGGGGTGGAGGCCACCCAGGGGAATGCCAGCAGATCGACGATGACCAGCACCAGGAAGGCGATCAGGGTGCCGTCCAGCGAGCGATCCGCCATGCGGCCGCCCACGCCATTGCCTACGGTAAAGCCCAGGCCCACCAGCACCAGCATGCCGGTAATGAACGCCGGAGACGCGCCGGTAATGTCGGCCAACGTCGGCGCGATGTAGGTGTAGAGCGTAAACATCGCGCCCGCGCCCAACACCGTGGTCAGCAAGGCCATGAGCACGACCGGGCTCTTGAGCACTGCCAGTTCGTGGCCCACGTTTGGACGACGTCCCGCTTCGCCCGCGGGCAAGGCCCGCCACAGCGCCAGCATCGCGATCAGGCCCAGGCCGGCGGTGGCGACAAACGACATGCGCCATCCGATCACCTGTCCCAGCCAGGTGGCGGCCGGCACCCCGCCCACATTGGCGATGGTCAGGCCCATGAACATCGTCGCCACGGCGCTTGCCTGCTTATGGCGCGGCACCACGCTGGCCGCGACCAACGACCCCAGGCCAAAGAAGGCGCCGTGGTTCAGGCTGGTGACCAGACGGGCCAGCAACAAGGTGGCGTAGTTCGGCGACAGCGCGGACAACAGGTTGCCGATGGTAAAGATGGCCATCAACAGAATCAGGGCCTTGCGCTTGGACCAGCGCGAGAAGGCCAGGGTCATGACGGGCGCGCCCACCATCACGCCGACGGCGTAGGCGCTGATCAGCATGCCGGCGCTGGGAATGGACACGTCCACCCCTTCGGCGATGACGGGCAACAAGCCCATGGGAGAAAACTCGGTCACGCCGATGCCGAAAGCACCGACGGCGAGCGCCAACAATGGCAGGCCGGCCTTCACCGGCTGGGAGTCCTGGGGATGCATAGGGTTTCCTTGGGTTCGATTGCGCCGACCGGGGAGTCTCTGGTGCGGGCCGGCGCGGAGGGCCGGGGCGCGGGAAAGCCCGATCGGAAGGCAGGCGTCCAGTATGCCGCCCCCATCCTTGCCGAAAAAGGCAGAAAACAGCGAAACACTTTTGACTTGGAGTCACGAATTTCGGATGCGGCCCCAAAAATTCCGACCTATGGAATCAGACCAGTCCTAGCAGCCTCTCCGTCTCCCTGGCCAGGGCGACCAGGCGCGGGCCGATGTCGCCGGCGCGCTCCCGATAGGGGCCATCTTCCGCCGGCACGCCGCAATTAAAGACGTACAGCAGCGACTGGTACGGCCGGCCCAGCGGCGCGGCAAAACCGTAGGCGTCCGGGCGCCACTCCAGGTTATTGCCGCAATAGCCCTTGCGCTCCAGATCGCGGCGCGCTGCCGCCAGACTGGGAAAATGCGTCTCGTAATGCCGGGCATCGGCCACGCGCAGCTGATTCAGCACCGCGGCCCGCTCTTCGTCCGCCACCCGCGCCAGCCACGCCTTGCCCGCGGCGCTGGACAGCAGCGGCAGCGACGCGCCGATATCGGGCCGCGTCTGCAAGGCTTCGTTGGAGCGGGCGGTTTCCACATACACCATCTGCAGGCGGTCGCGCACCACCAGCGACACGGCGCCGCGCGCGTGGTCAGCCAGCTGTTTCATCAGCGGCCGCGCCAGTTGCCGGATCTGCATGCTGGCCAGCAAGGGATAGCTCAGCGCCAGCACCGACGCGCCCAGGCGGTAGCGAGCGGGCTCGCCTTCGCGTTGCAAGAAGCCCAATTCCACCAAGGTGTGCGTCAAGCGCGCGACGGCGCTGCGCGACAACCCGGTCTGTTGCGCGAAATCCTTGTTGGCCAGCACCGGCCTGTCGGCCCGGAAGCACGCCAGGATATCGATGCCGCTTGCCAATGTGGTGGTGAATTCCCGGTCCGGGTCACGCGTCGTCATTCTGGCGCTCCAAGATTTTTTCCACCCGCGCCACCAGCATGAGCAGGCGAGGCGCGATGCGACCGCGCAAATCGCCCGCGCGCAGCCGCGTCACCGGCACGCCGCAGTTGAACACCAGCGTCTGGCCGTCAACGCGCGTGCGCATGGGCACCGCCACCGCATGTACGTCCGAGTGCCAGTCGCCCTGCCCCACGCAGTAGCCATGTTCGGCATAGTCGCGCTGCGCCTGCTCCCAATCGGGCGCATGGCGCCGCCAGACCGCCGGGTCCTGGCGCCGCAGTGCCGCCAGCAGCGGTTCGGCCTCGTCGGCCGGCGCCTGGGCCAGCCAGGCGCGCCCCATGGCCGAGGGCAGCAGCGGCAGCAAGGCGCCAATATCCGGGCGGAATGACACCGCATCGTGGCCCCGGCAAGTTTCCACGTACACCATGTTCAAACCGTGATGCATGCCCAGCGACGCCGATCCGCCCGCGGCATCGGCCAGGCGCTTCATCAATGGACGCGCCAACTGCCGGACTTTGATGCTGGCCAGGAGCGGATAGCTCAACGACAACACGGCCGTGCCCAGGCGATAGCGGCGCAGGCCGGCGTCATAGCGCAGCAGGCCGCGTTGCATCAGCGTGGTGGTCAGCCGGGAAATCGTGGCTTTGGACAGGCCGGTGCGGTCCGCCAGTTCGCGGTTGCTGAGCGCCGGCTCGCCGTGCCGGAAAGCCTGCAGCACCGACAGGCCATGCGCCAGCGTGGTGGCGAAGGCGGGGTCGGCATGGCGCTCGCCTGGGCGGGTGGTCATGGTGGAGGTCCTGAGTCCGGGGCGCGCGGATATGCGCTTGTACTGCTGCCGATCATAGAGCAGCGGCCACGATGCCAGCGCGCGCGATGTTCAAGATATCAAAACACTTGTCTCAAATCCCGCGCCCTTTTGCTAGCCTGGATTCAACACGACGCGGCACCGCCCAGCGTCCGGATAAAACGGAGACTCACCATGATCAGGGACCCAGACGGTTTCCCGGCTTTCCTCGAATCGCTGCGCCGCTATGTGCGCGAACAACTGGTGCCGCGCGAAGCGGAGGTGGCCCGTCTGGACGAGGTGCCGCAGGACCTGGTTGCCAGCATGGCCGCGCAGGGACTGTTCGGCTATTCCATCCCCGAGCAATATGGCGGGGCGGGCATGACGACCGAAGAGCTGATCCTGGCCGCCATGGAACTGTCGCAATGCTCGGTGGCGTTTCGGGCCCGCGTCGGCACCAACACCGGCATCGGTTCCGAAGCGCTGGTAGCCGACGGCACCGATGCGCAGAAGGCCCATTACCTGCCCCGGCTGGCGTCCGGCGAATTGACCGGCTGCTTCGCGCTGACCGAGCCGCAGGCGGGCTCGGATGCCACGGCCCTGCGCACCACCGCCGTGCGCGACGGCGACCACTACGTATTGAACGGCGAGAAGTGCTTCATCACCAATGCGCCGCTCGCGGGCTTGTTCACGGTCATGGCCCGGACCGATCCCCAAGCGCCCGGCGCCAAAGGCATCACGGCCTTCATCGTGGAACGCGGCACGCGAGGCCTGTCGACCGGGCAGCCTTACGACAAGATGGGCCAGGCGGGTTCGCCCGTGTCCGCCGTGCATTTCCAGGACTGCCGCGTGCCCGCCGCCAACATCATCGGCGGACAGGAGGGCCTGGGATTCAAGACAGCCATGAAAGTGCTGAACAAGCAGCGCATCCATCTGGCCGCGCTGTGCATCGGCCCCGCCATCCGCATGCTGGACGATACGCTGCGCTTCGTGGCGGAGCGACAGCAGTTCGGCAAGCCGCTGATGGATTTCCAGCTGATCCAGGCCATGCTGGCCGACTGCCAGACGGAGATCCAGGCCGCCCGCGCGCTGGTGCTGCAAACAGCCCGCGAACGCGATGCTGGCGTGGATGTCACGCTGAACGCCTCGATCTGCAAATACTTCGCGTCGGAGATGTGCGGCCGGGTGGCGGACCGCTGCGTGCAGATGCATGGCGGCTACGGCTACATCGCCGACTACGGCATTGAACGCTTCTATCGCGATGTGCGCCTGTTCCGCCTGTACGAAGGCACCAGCCAGATCCATCAACTGACCATCGCCCGCCACACGCTGACCCAGGCGGGCTACGCGCCCGGCCGCTAGGGTCGGCCCACGACCCGCGTCCGTGTAAACAGGCCTCAAGGCCATCCCGGGACCGCAGCCGCAAGAAGCCGGCGGCCCGTCAAACCAAAGGAGACTTCCATCATGCTGAACAAGCACCTGCCGAAGTGGATCGGCGCCCTGGCCGCCGCTTTCGCCTGCGCCGCCCTGCCCCCGCAAGCCGCGGCCGCGTACCCCGACAAGCCCGTGAGGCTGATCGTGCCGTTCGCCCCTGGCGGCTCCACCGATATCCTGGGCCGCCTGCTGGCCGAAGCCTTGCATCCCATACTGGGCCAGCCGGTCATCGTTGAAAACAAGCCTGGGGCCGGCGGGAATATCGGAGGCGACTTCGTGGCCCGTTCCGCCCCCGACGGGTACACGCTGCTGCTGGCGGCGGCGGGCCCCACCGTCATCAATCCCAGCCTCTACGCCAACATGCCGTTCAACCCGGCGAAGGACCTGGCGCCCATCACCTGCCTGGAGCGCGAGCACAACCTGATGGTGGTGACGAAGTCCATGCCGGTGAAGACGTTGCAGGAGTTCCTGCAATATGCGCGCAACAACCCCGGCAAGCTGTCGTTCGGGTCTCCAGGCAACGGCTCGCCCGCGCAGTTGGCCGGCGAACTGCTCAAGCAGCAGACAGGCATCCAGGCCGAGCATGTGCCGTACAAGGGCACCGGCCCCGCCATCACGGACCTGGTTGCCGGCCATATCGACTTCATGATCGACAACATGCCGGCGCTGCTGCCGCAGGTCAAGGCGGGCGGCCTGCGCGCGCTGGCGGTGCCCAGCGACCAGCGCGCCACGGCCGCGCCCGATATTCCTACCTTTGACGAGGCCGGCCAGAAAGGCTTCGTGGTGATGGCCTGGAAAGGCCTGATGGCGCCAGCGGGCACCGACCCGGCGGTCATCGAACGCCTGCACGCGGCCGTGGTCAAGGCGCTGCAAGACCCGCAGCTGCGCGCCCGCTTCCAGGAACTGGGCGCCGAACCGCTGGCCAGCACGCCGGCCGAATTCGCCAAGCAGATCGCCGACGAAACCGCCTGGTGGGCCAAGCTGGTGCAATCCACCGGCGCTCGCATCCAGTAAGCCCATTGCAGGGAATCGAGGAATAAGCCATGCAGTCCAAGCAAGAACTCAACGGCGGCGACGCCCTGCAAGACCTGTGCGCGCGTGTGCGGCGCTTCGTGGAAGAGGTGGCCATGCCCGCCGAGTCTGCCGCCATCGCCCGCGACGTCGCCGCGCTGGACCATTGCGTTGCCCGCCTGCGCGTCCAGGCCCGCGAGGCCGGCCTGTATGCGCCGCAGCTGCCCAGGGAATGGGGCGGCTTGGGCCTGGGCTGGCGCGACCTGGCCCAGGTACTGGAAGAAGCGGGGCGCAGCTTCCTGGGGCCTGCCGCCCTGAACTGCGCCGCGCCCGACCAACCCAACATGCTGACGTTGCTGCGCCTGGGCACCCCCGCCCAGCTGGAGCGCTATCTTGGGCCACTGGTGCGCGGCGAACGGCGCGCCTGCTTTGCCATGACCGAGCCTGCTCCCGGCGCCGGGTCCGATCCGTCCATGCTGCGCACCCATGCGGAACGGCGTGGCGCGCGCTGGGTGTTGAACGGACACAAACAGTTCATCAGCGGCGGCGTGGGCGCGGATTTCGCGCTGGTTCTGGCGCGCACCGATACCGGCGCCACGCTGTTCCTGGTGCCCGCCGACACCCCGGGCTACCGGGTCATGCGCGACATCGGCATGGTGACGGGCTACCAGATCGGCGGCCACGCCGAGATCCTGCTGCAGGACTGCGAGGTCGGCGACGAGGCCGTGCTGGGCGAACCTGGCCGCGGCCTGGAGTATGCGCAATTGCGGCTGGAGCCAGCCCGCCTGTCCCATTGCATGCGCTATATCGGCCGCGCGCGGCGCGCGCTGGAAACCGCGCAAGCCTATGTCATGCAGCGCGAGTCCTTCGGTTCCCGTCTGGCGGACCTGCAGCAGATCCAGGCCATGGTCGCGGACTCGCACATCGACCTGCACGCCGCCCGCCTGATGACGCTGGACTGCGCCGACCGCATGGACGCGGGCCTGTCGGTGAAGCAACACAGCGCCATGGCCAAGGTCTTCGTGTCCGAAGCCGTGAACCGCGTGGCCGACCGCGCCGTCCAGATGATGGGCGCGTCGGGCCTGTCCGACGACACGCCCGTCGCCATGGTCTGGCAGGAAATGCGCCCCTTCCGCATTTACGACGGCGCCAACGAACTGCACCGCGCCACGCTGGCGCGCCGGCTGCTGGCGCAAGCCTGAGCCTCAACGGAGACAAGCATGGAGAATCCCGAATTCCAGGCCTACCGACTGCACGCAGGCGCGGCTGGTGAACCGCCGCAAGGCCGTTACGACACCTTGACGCCGGACCAGCTGTCCGCGGGCGACACGCTCATCAAGGTCGCCTATGCGGGCCTGAACTACAAGGACGCGCTGGCGCAGGCCGGGCGCGGCGGCATCATCCGCGAGTATCCGCGCATTGGCGGCATCGACCTGTCGGGCACGGTGGTGCGTTCGGCCGATCCGTCGCTCGCGCCCGGCCAAGAGGTCGTCGTTCACGGGTTTGGCATCGGCGTGGACTGCGACGGCGGCTATGCCGAATATGCGCGGGTGCGGCATGACTGGGCGCTGCCGCTGCCCGCCGGCATCGGGCTGCGCGACGCCGCCGTGCTGGGCGCGGCCGGTTACACGGCCGCGCTGTCCTTGCACTGGATGGAGCATTGCGGGCTGACGCCCGCGCAAGGCGAGGTACTGGTCACCGGCGCCACCGGCGGCGTTGCCGGCATCGCCATCGACATCCTCAGCCAGCGCGGCTATCGCGTCTGCGCCATGTCCGGCAAGCCGGATGCGCAAAACTATCTGCGTGCCCTGGGCGCGCAGGAGGTGATCGCCCCGCCCGATCTGGCGGCCGGGATCAAGCCGCTGCTGAGCGCGCGCTGGGCCGGCGTGGTGGACTCCGTGGGCGGCCATCTGCTGGCCCACGCGCTCGCCAGCCTGAAGCCGGATGGCGTGGCCGCTTCCTTCGGCAATGCGGGCGGCGCGGAACTGCCGACCTCGGTCATTCCCTTTATCTTGCGCGGCGTAAAGCTGCTGGGCATCAACGCCAACAGTCCCATGCCGCTGCGGCGCCAGGTGTGGAACAAGCTTGCCACCGAATACCGTCCCTCGCGCCTGGACCTGATCGCCCGCGTCATCGAACCCCGCGAACTGCCGCAGGCGCTGGCCGCCATGCTCGAACGCGGCAGCACCGGCCGCAGCGTCGTGCGCTTCTCTTGATTGATCCCTGCCACACCATGACTCAGCTTCCTGATCCTTCGTTGTCCCGCCTCTTCGACCCGCAAGGCATCGCCATCGTGGGTGCCTCTGCTACACCGGGCAAGATCGGCGCGATGCCCATCACCTTGCTGCTACAGCATGGCTACAGCGGCCGCATCATTCCGGTCAACCCGCGCGCGGACATCATCGCCGGCCTGCCGGCCCTGCCGGGCCTGGACGCGCTGGACGATGCAGTGGACCTGGCCATCCTGGCCGTGCCTGCCGCGCACGCCGCGCAAGCGCTGGAACGCGCCCGGCCGGGGCAAGTCGGCGCGGCCGTGGTGTTCACGTCCGGCTTCTCCGAGACCGGCTCGGACGGCGCCGCGCAGCAGGAGCGGCTTTGCGCCATCGCGCGCGAACGCGGCATACGGCTGCTGGGCCCGAACTGCCTGGGCTTCATGAATGTGCGGCGCAACGTCTACGCCACCTTCTCGCCCGCTCCCGCCAACGGCGTGGTTGCACCCGGCGGCATCGGCATGGTGTCCCAGAGCGGCGCGTTCGGCGCCTATGCCTACAGCATGGCACGCGAGCGCGGCCTGGGCCTGTCGCACTGGATCAGCACCGGCAACGAGGCCGACATCGACGTCGCCGACTGCATTGAATGGCTGGCACGCGATACCGATACCCGCGTCATCATGGCCTATATGGAAGGCTGCCGCGATGGCGCCAAGTTGCGCCGTGCCCTGGCGGCGGCGCGCAACGCGGACAAGCCCGTGGTCGTCACCAAGATCGGCCGCACCCAGGCCGGCGCGCAGGCAGCAGCCTCGCACACCGCCGCGCTGGCCGGCGACGACGCCGTGTACGACGCGCTCTTCCGCCAGTACGGCGCCCTGCGCGCGCGCACCATCGAGGAATTCTTCAACCTGGGCTACGCGCTGGACACATGGAAGCGGCCGCCACAGGGCCGGCGACTGGGGATCTTCACCATCTCGGGCGGCGTGGGCGCGCTGATGGCCGACGAGGCCGCCGACACCGGACTGGCGCTGCCCGAGCCCGCTGCCGACGCCCAGGCCAGGTTGCTGCAACGCGTGCCCTTCGCCAGCGGCCGCAACCCGGTCGACGTCACCGGACAGGCCGTGTCCGAACCCGGGCTGCTGCTGGCCACCGCCGACGACATGCTGGCAGACGGCCGCTACGACGCCCTGGCGGTCTTCCTGGCCGCTGCGGGATCGTCCGAAGCCTTGTGGCCCACTTTCGAAGCCTTTGCGCGGCAGATGCAGGCCCGCCATCCCGGCGTGCCGCTGGCGATCAGCGCATTGTTCCCGCCCGCGCGCCGCCGCGAACTGGAACGTCTGGGGTGCCTGGTGTTCCCCGACCCCAGCGCCGCCATCCGCACGATAGGCGCGGTGGCAGGCCTGGGTTCAGGCCCGGCCCCCGGCGTGGTTGAAGCGAGCCCCGCAACAGCGGACGCGGGCGCCCTGCCGCTGCTGGACGCCTACAACGAAGTCCAGGCCATGGAACTGTTGCGCCAGGCCGGCCTGCCCGCGTCTCCCTGCGTACTGGCCGGCGACGCCGACGCTGCAGTACGAGCCGCCGCCAGCCTGGGCGCTGCCTGCGTGCTTAAAGTGGTTTCGCCCGACATCACGCACAAGAGCGACGTAGGCGGCGTGAAGCTCAACGTGCAGGGCGATGACGCCCTGCGCAGCGCCTACGCCGACATCCTGGCCGCGGTGCGCCAGCACCGGCCCGACGCCCGCATCGACGGTGTCCTCGTGGCGCCCATGGCGCCCAAGGGCGTGGAATGCATCGCCGGCGTGCATTGCGATCCGGTATTCGGACCGGTGGTGATGTTCGGGTTGGGAGGAGTATTCGTCGAGGTGCTCAAGGACGTGAGCTTCCGCCTTGCGCCCTTCGGCCGCGACGACGCCCTGGCAATGATCCGCGAAATCAAGGGCTATGCGCTGCTGCAAGGCGCGCGCGGCGCGCCCCCGTGCGACATCGGCGCGCTGGCCGAGGCATTGGCGGCGCTGTCCCGCTTTGCCCATGCCCGGCGGGCAGACTTCAGCTCGGTGGAAATCAATCCCTTGCTGGCGCTGCCCGAAGGACAGGGAGTGGTGGCGTTGGATGCGGTGGTGATACGGGCCGACGCCTAAGGCTGCCAGCCCCAACGTATCGCGAGCGTTTGGGTATTCGTATTGATCCACCGGCCAAGGCCTGCCCGGACAGAGCGCTTGGGAAACTGTGCCGAACGCCCATCGCCAGACGAAAAAAAGGCGCTCTGGAGCGCCTTTTCTTCTTCCTACCCGCGTCGGGCTTACTTCAGCAGCAGCGCGTTCAGCCGCTTCACGAAGGCAGCCGGGTCGGCGATCTGCGCGCCTTCGGCCAGCAGCGCCTGATCCAGCAGCAGGCGGGCCCACTGGTCGAACTCGCCGTCTTCAGCCGCGCGGATACGCGCCAGCAGCGGATGCTCGGGGTTGATTTCCAGCACCGGCTTGACGTTGGGCGCTTCCTGGCCGGCGGCCTTGAGCATGCGCAGCAGATGCGGGCTGAGTTCGTTCTGGCCCACCACCACGCAAGCCGGCGAATCCACCAGGCGCAAGGTCACGCGCACTTCCTTGACCTGATCTTCCAGCGTCTTCTGCAGGCGCTCGACCAGCGGCTTGAAGTCCTCGGCCACTTCGGCCTGGTGCTTCTTTTCTTCTTCGTCGGCCAGCTCGGCCAGATCCAGGCCGCCCTTGGCCACCGACACCAGCGACTTGCCGTCGAATTCGCGCAGGTAGGAGAGCATCCATTCGTCCACGCGGTCCGACAGCAGCAGGACTTCAATGCCCTTCTTGCGGAAGATTTCCAGATGCGGGCTGTTGCTGGCCGCGGCAAACGTATCCGCCGTGACGTAGTAGATCTTGTCCTGGCCTTCCTTCATGCGCGACACGTAGTCGGCGAAGGACACCGTCTGAGCCTGATCGCCCGTATGGGTCGACGCAAAGCGCATCAGCTTGGCGATACGCTCCAGGTTGGCGTGGTCTTCGCCGGCGCCTTCCTTCAGCACCTGGCCGAACTCGGACCAGAACGTGGCGTAGTCGTCCTTGCGGTTTTCAGCCAGGTCCTCCAGCAGCGACAGGATGCGCTTGGCCGAGCCTTCGCGGATGGCGCGCACGTCGCGGCTTTCCTGCAGGATCTCGCGCGACACGTTCAAGGGCAGGTCGGCCGAGTCGATCACGCCGCGCACGAAGCGCAGGTACGAGGGCAGGAGCTGGTCCGCGTCGTCCATGATGAAGACGCGCTTGACGTAAAGCTTCACGCCGCGGCGGCCGTCGCGGTCCCAGAGGTCCATGGGCGCGTGCTTGGGCACGTACAGCAGCTGGGTGTATTCGCTGCGGCCTTCGACGCGGTTGTGGGTCCAGGCCAGCGGGTCGTCGTAGTCATGCGACACCGTCTTGTAGAACTCGCGGTACTGCTCCTCGGACACGTCGGCCTTGTTGCGCGCCCACAGCGCATTGGCCTGGTTCACCGTTTCCAGTTCGTCGGTCTTGACCTGTTCGCCCTTTTCCTGATCCCACTCTTCCTTGGCCATGCGGATGGGCAGGGAGATGTGATCCGAGTAGCGGCGCAGGATCTCGCGCAGCTTCCAGCCGTTAAGCAATTCGTCTTCGTCGGCGCGCAGGTGCAGCGTGACGTCCGTGCCGCGCGTGGCCTTCTCGGCCGCGGCAATGGTGAATTCGCCCTGGCCGTCCGATTCCCACTGGATCGCGTCCGTCGCGCCGGCGCGGCGGCTGACCACGGTGACCTTGTCGGCCACGATGAAGGACGAATAGAAGCCCACGCCGAACTGGCCGATCAGTTGCGCGTCCTTCTGCTTGTCGCCGGTCAGTTGCGAGAAGAATTCCCGCGTGCCGGAACGCGCAATGGTGCCCAGATTGGCCACGGCCTCTTCACGCGACAGGCCGATGCCGTTGTCGGAGATGGTGATGGTGCGGGCGGCCTTGTCGTAGCTGACGGTGATGGCCAGCTCGCCATTGCCTTCCAGCAGTTCGGGCTGGTCGATGGCCTCGAAGCGCAGCTTGTCGCAAGCGTCCGATGCGTTCGACACCAGCTCGCGCAGGAAAATTTCCTTGTTGCTGTACAGCGAATGGATCATCAGGTGCAGCAGTTGCTTCACCTCTGCCTGGAATCCCAGGGTTTCGGACGTGGAAGACGTGGCGGTTTGGCTCATAGTTCTACGTGGCTAGGTAAAAATTAGGGACGGTTATTGGCGGCCGGGGCATTCTGCCCGCGCGGACGCCGGGAAACCCTACTGATGTGGGGGCCAATCGCGCACTTTCAAGAGCGGGCGAATATCCGCCCCGTTCAAAAGATCGAGAAGATCTTGCGGTAGCGCGTCTTGGCCTCCAGCACGGTTTCGTGCTGCGGCACGGCAAGCTTGCCATCCCGGATCAGCTTGCGGATATCAGCCGCGGTGATCTGCCGGGTCTCTTGCGAGCGCAGCAGGAAATCCGCCGCCGAGCGGTCCAGAATCCGATAGATGGGGTTGAAAACGAGTTGTGTGGGGCCCAGCTCGTCCAGGTAGTAGAGCGCCTCGCCCTTCTGCCAGACCGTGCCGAAGTCGTGATACACGACGCCCAGCTTTTTCCATTCCCCGTCCGGCGCGTCTTGCAGCCGGTTGATCAGCGTGGAACGGGAAATCAACCCGCCACCTCCGCCCCGAGAGGACCGCGCCCACGATTCCTGCGCGCGCAGGAACAGCACCTGCCGGCCGTCCGTGTACACGTAGGGCGACAGCTCGGTGTACCCGCCCGCGGCAAAAGGATCGTCGCCCGCGCGCTCCACCTGGCGCGTCTGCGTGTTGTAGAAATAGATGCCGCCCTTGGCGGCGAACAACGCCTGATACACATGGCGGCCGCGCTCATTCAGCAGGCGGTACGGCGCGTGCGCGGCGTCAAAGGCCTGCGCCCCCACGTACACCATGCCGTCGCGCCCGTCGTACAGATAGGGCTGGCGATACAGGTCGCCCACCATGAATGCGCGCAACGCGGGATCGTCCGACAGCGGCAGCAACTGCTCATGGAAATAGACACGGCGCCCGTCGGCAAAGAAATCATCGCTGGGCCGCACATCGCCGTCCCGGCCTGCGGGCACGCGCCGCAGCAGGGCGGGGTTTGCCTGCGGCATTTCGCGGCCCCGGTAATACACGCGCGAACCGTCCGTGGCCAAGTCGCGGTCCAGCAGCGGCCGGTAGGCCTGGGCACTGGCCGGCAGGGCCGCGTACGGATACAGATAGGTCTGCGGCTTGGGGCCCGCGTCCGCCCGGAACCGCAACTGCTGCCAGACCTCGTCCAGCCTGCCCAGATCCCGGTTCAGCACGCTGTGCAGCGCGCAGTAATACGTGACCGCCCCGTCGCTGAAATAGCTGTTGCCCAGGTAGCGCGTCCGCGCCGGGTCCATGTCGGGCAGCACCCGGTTGCCGCAATACACGTGGCGCCGGTCCCGGGCCGCCTGCCGACCCTCGAAAACCCCGGTATCGAACGCCTGGAAACTCGCCGGATCGGCCTGCTCCACGCGGTAGTAGCCATTGCTGGGAACGGCAGCGTAGACGTCGCCCTGATAGTTCTTATAGATGCTGTTGCCGTACGACTGTCCGCGATCGACGGCCGCGAAATTGTCGCTGTCCATCGTCCACAACAGCAGGCACATCGGCAGCACGGCAATGATCAGCACCAGCGCGATCACGGCCCATTTGGCGCGTTTTGACATGGGGTGACGGACCGGCGGCAAAGTGATCCGGCCCCTTGTTGGAGTCCAGCGATTCTAACCAGCTGGCTGCCGCCCGCCACCCCAAGAGCCCCGCCCCGGACGCCGGCGGGCCTTCCCCGCTAAAATCCCGCACTTTCCTCCCCTTCCCCGCCCCTGGCCGGCCCATCCGCCATGCAACCCGCCTCCCTGACCCAACCCGTCCCCCACGGCGCGTCCGACGCCGCCCCCAGCCACGACCTGGTCTACGGCCCCGACGACCGCCCCGCGCCTCTCGTCACCTTCGTCGCCGCCCTGCAGCACTTGCTGGCCATCCTGGTTCCCATCGTCACCCCCGGCCTGCTGATCTGCCAAGCCCTGGACGTGAGCACCCGCGACACCACCCTCATCGTGTCCATGTCGCTGGTCATCTCCGGCATCGCCACCTACGTCCAGTGCAAACGATTCGGCCCCTTGGGCGCCGGCCTGCTCATCGTGCAGGGCACCAGCTTCAATTTTGTCGGCCCGCTGATCGCCGGCGGCTCGGTCATGGTCAAGCAAGGCACGCCGGTCGAAACCGTCATGGCCGCGATCTTCGGCGTGGTCATCGCCGGCTCCTTCGTCGAAATGGGCATCAGCCGCATCCTGCCCTTCGTCAAACGCCTGATCACCCCGCTGGTCACCGGCATCGTCGTGCTGCTCATCGGCCTGACCCTCATCAAGGTCGGCCTCATCAGCATGGGCGGCGGCTACAACGCCATGGGCAACGGCACCTTCGCCAGCGCCGAGAACCTGACCCTGTCCGGCCTGGTCCTGGGCACCATCATCCTGCTGAACCGCGTGCCGATCGTGTGGGTGCGCAGCACCGCCCTGGTGCTGGCCCTGGCCGTCGGCTACATCGCCGCCGCCTACATGGGCCGCCTGGACTTCACCGGCGCCCGCGAAGCCGCCCTGTTCCAGATCCCCACGCCGCTGCACTTCGGCCTGGGCTTTTCGTGGGCCTTGTTCGTGCCCATGCTGATCATCTACCTGGTCACGTCCCTGGAAGCCATCGGCGACGTCACCGCCACCAGCAAGGTCTCCAAACAGCCCGTCGAAGGCCCGCTGTGGATGCAGCGCATCAAAGGCGGCGTCCTGGTCAACGGCGCGAACTCGCTCCTGGCCGGCATCTTCAACACCTTCCCCAGCTCGGTCTTCGCGCAGAACAACGGCGTGATCCAGCTGACCGGCATCGCCAGCCGCCACGTCGGCGTGTGGATCGCCGGCATGCTGATCCTGCTGGGCCTGTTCCCGGCCGTGGCCGGCATCCTGCAAGCCGTGCCCGAGCCCGTGCTGGGCGGCGCCGCCATGGTCATGTTCGGCGCGGTGGCTGCGTCCGGCATCAATATCCTGGCCGGCATCCAGCTGGACCGCCGCGCACTGCTCATCATCGCCGTATCCCTGGCCCTGGGCCTGGGCGTGTCGCAAGTGCCGGAAATCCTGTCGCACCTGCCCCATGCCGTGAAGAACGTGCTGGAGTCGGGCGTGGCCACCGGCGGCATCTGCGCCCTGGTGATGAACTGGTTCCTGCCCGAGAAAAAGTAAGCGGCAACACCGCGCCAGGGGCCATTTGCGCCCCTGGCCTGACAATTTTTCTCAGACCGCATATAATCGCCGTCTTCGCTTCTCCCGCGACCGTCACCTGGACGTGTCCGCGACCTCCTAGCCCGGGTGGTGAAATTGGTAGACGCAGGGGACTCAAAATCCCCCGCCGCAAGGCGTGCCGGTTCGATTCCGGCCCCGGGCACCATCTTCAAATCTTCTGCTAATTCAAACCGTTAGAAGATTTCGCAGTACAAGCCCCGCATCGGGGGATTATCCTAGCATTGTGGTCAGGTCAAGTTTCGGTCCGCGTGTTCACCGAGTCACTTGCCAACCCCTGCGCCCGCCCGACACCGAACTCGCGTTCTTCGGCGCACCCAGCCAGGATCCCATACGACGCCCCTACCCGTTCGACAAAGCGTGGCCCGATGCCAAGCAAGCAATGGGCCTTAAGGATTTCCGCTTTCACGATCTGCAGCACAAGACTGTTAGCCGGTTCATGGAAGCCGGCTTGAGCGATCCGGAGGTATCCGCCATCAGCGGCCACAAGCCGATGCCAACAACGCATAATCGCTCCATCGCGTTGCCATAATGAACAACCGATAGTCTTAATCTACAGAGGAAGCTAGTTTTGCATACCGCTATCAAGATCGTCGCCATCAGCAGCCTTGCACTTACCCTTGCCGCGTGCGGCAGCGCCAAGGACGCCAACAAGAGCAACTTCAGCAAGGCCATACAGGCATACCTGGACACTCAGAAGGGCCTGTGCGCTGCGATTCCTGGAAAGGGCTTTCCGTTCACCGTGGCGAATCAAGACATGCTGGGCGGTCAGAGCAAGAAGCGCGCCGACGCGCTGGTCGATGCCGGACTGCTGACAAAGCGAGACACCGAAGTCAAAGCCATGTTCGGCAACAAGATGGAGCCGGCCACCGAGTACCAAATCACTGACACCGGCAAGAAATTCCTCGTCGCCAATGGCGCCAGCACGCTGGCTGGGCAAGAAGCCTTCTGCACCGGCAAGTACACCGTAGTGGAAGTGAGCAACTTCACTGAACCCAGCGACATGATGGGCGTAAAGCTGTCGCAGGTGAACTACCGTTATAAGGTAGAGGGAGCAGATGGCTGGGCCAAATCGGAAGGCATGCGTGCCAACTACAAGAATTTTGCGGAACAGACCCAGGGAGATATACAGGGCAAGGCGGCTGTCATCCTGACCAATGAGGGATGGATGCACGAGCGCTTGTTTAAGCGCGGATAAACCACCCTGAGTCAGTTCTAAAACGAAAGGCCTTTCACCTATGGGTGAAGGGCCTTTTCTTTGGGTCTACGCCGAGCTGCGGGGAGGTTGGGGGTGCAGAACGAACCTTTCTGGCCATTGCTCCTGACCCAAAGCGCTCGTCCGATTTTTTTTGCGCCCGCCCCCTCACGCGCCATGCTAGCACCTCTAAAATCGACGCTTTACCGACTAATTGAGGTGCTCAATGAGGAGTCTACTGCCAGATGGATTTCTGTCGCCCAATGTAAATGCTTGGCGGCAAGAGGTTCGCGAAAATGCAGCGGATTGGTTCACCCTTGTTGAGGACATCAATCGTGCCTCAGTAGCCATATTAGTTACCTTGGCTCCCTCAAGTGGCTCAGATCGGGAGCTGGGAGCGGCCGCTATGTTTGCTCGAGCGTTACAGTCTTTCGAGGCGGTGATTTTGCTGACGGAGCGTGGCATGCTGGCAGACGCCGGTGCACTTGCACGCAATGTCGTAGAGAGCGCAATTTATCTTGGCGGCCTAGCCATGGTTGCGGATTTCCCCCAGAGAATGGCTGCATCAAACAACGCTCACTTTGCTTCCATGGCTGCAGCTCTGGCAACTCATCTTGAGGAGGACATGGGAGACGTGCAAGCAGCTGCGGATATGCGCACGCTGGTAGATGACGTCAAGGCCAAAGGTCATGTCCTCAAGGATATTAAGCTCCTTCAGTTGGCAAAAGAAGTTGGCCTCGATCCCTTATATCAGGTGGTGTATAGAAAGCTGTCAGGGGATTCGGCTCACGCCTCTTTAGAGTCTATGAATCGACATTTAGTACGAAATGCATCAGGACGCATTGAGAAGCTAAAGTTTTCACCCCAACGAGATGGGCTTGAACAAATTTTGTCAGCTGCTATATCTGCTTTTCTGGGGGCTCTGGAAGTGCTCTATCTGATCTTCGCACAAGACAACATCAGGCAGACCATCGATATCCACAACACTAGGCACCATGCCCTCTCGCGTCCAAAGGCAAATGAGGAATCCTTTTGGTAGTGAGTTTCCGTTTCGCGCCGAGAGCCGCCTCATGATGGCGAAGGCCGCTCCCGACCGAAGAAGCCTACCGATTGCAGCCCACTGACAATCCGCTTTTGGTCGATCTCGGTCTGACGTCGGAGCACGAAGTGCGGAAGATATCGCGGGATCATAAGAAAGCCGAGAGCGTGGCCTGCTGTGGCATCCGAGTTGAAGGAGCAGTTAGTAGCCATGTCGCTTTAACAACAATTACCGATGATTCTCATTCTGAATTCGTGCCAGCCGTTGGCGAAGACAGGGTTGCGCTCATGCTGGTCATCAGCCGGCAACGCATTGCCTCATCGAACGTCTGATTAAAAAACGGAGTTAGCGGTCTTTTCTCGAAACGCTCGTGCTCTTTGATGACCTCATCGTGATCAGCGCCGCCCAAGTGCTGGTGATAGTGAAGGTAACCATAGAGGCGAGGCGTGGTTTCCACCGACAATCCCAAGTTGTTCTGCGCGTACCTTCTGGTCAGTTTCTCGTCAGTCATTACCGCAATATTGCGGATGCGATAAGCGGCAGCAATACACGACAGCTCCCCGGACCCGAGCTTGCCCGGCGCTCTTTCTGATACGGTGAGCAAGTCATCCAAACTACACTCCTGCACAGGAAATCTGCCTTTTGCTCGATTGGAGACCAAACGCCCCATGAGCTCTTGCTGCTCAGGTGTGATATTCGGGCGAGGCTTGTGCAGGCATTCATAAAGTACAACAGGCGTAATGCAGAAATGCAGCTTCGCCTGAATGGCGGCTTCGTTCAGGCGCAGTGAAGAAAGCATGTTCCAAACCGCGCAGGTATCTACCACGGAAACAACAGCGAATCGTGCCGGATCAAAGCTCATCAACGATGCTCCGGCCGTAAAGGATGGAAATTTCTCGTGTCTCCTTGTGGTCGGCTAACAAGGCCTCCCCTAATCGACCAGCCGAAATCAGCCCTTGTTTGTGGGCCTCGAAACACAAGCCCACGTAGTAATCTGACAGGCCGCGCTCCATTAACTGTAGTCGGCGGTTCAACTGAGTAGCGTTGAGATAGTCGGGGGCTTCAGGATCAACCTTTTCTGCCATCGGCACGCGTGCCGAGCGAATTAACTTTGCAGTGCCTTGGCCAACAAGTTGGGCATCTAGCAAGGCATATGACAAGGCTTCCGTGCTGACCTTAAGCGTTTGTGCCCAATGTTGAGCCAGCGCCGTATCCCAATGCTGATTCCTGGGGAGCAGTTCGGGGGGCATCAGATAACAGGAGGCAAACCGATTCGCCCGTATCTCTTTCAGGTCTTGTCGGTCGTATTTGGAGCTATTCCGCTGGTAGCTGACGCTGGCCGCCTCGGTGGAATCAAAAATGGCATGTGCAGCCTCGTGGCTTGCGGAAAACCGCTGCCGGTAAATGTCTTCTTCGTAATTGACCAAGATGCAATGGCCCGCAATGGGATGCTCAATGTAAAGGCCGGAAATTTCTGAGTTAGCCAGTCGACGCCGAAAAACATGCAATCCGATGCTGCGAAAGTCTGAGTAAATATCCAGTCGAATTTGCTTTGCGCTGTACCCCATTTGACGCCGTAGTGCCTTTGCTGCCTGCTCCCCGTGCGATTTCATATGGGTGCCGGTAGGTCTAAACGGGAATTGGGTGACGCCACCACCAAGCTCCTTCTCAAGAGTGGCCTCAATCTCACAGAGAAACAAGAATTCCTGAATTGCTCGCCGATCTCTGGGAGTAAATGCTTGTCCGTATCTACGGTAAAGGATATCGGTCTGTTTGAACGGCTCTGGGCGGCTTGGATCGACAAAGTCACGAAAATCACGTGCATAGTAGTTAGCAAGGATCAGCAGTTCGTCGCCGGAAGGCACCTGTTGACCGGCTTCGATGCTTGCGAGCCGTCCGGCTTCAATGCCAGTCTGCGCTGCGGCTTCAGCAAGTTCAACAGATTGGAGCCGGCGTGCTTCTGCAAGCCGAGTCGAGATCAACACAAGATCAATCTTCATGTCTTGCCTTCTAGATCGATATGAACATTGAGCGAATCGGGTGCCATTCTATGAGGCAAAACTTTGTTTTAGGGCGACAGTTCTGTCGCATAACGTTGGAATGTCAGATAACTTGTCCTGCAAGTCACTGTTTGGATGCAGGAGCCACGTGCCAGGCAAGATAACAAGACAGGAATAGCAGCGGCCGACAGATTAGTGGGCTGATGCGCCCCATCTGGCACACAGGCGGAGAGCATACCGCCTCGCTTGGATGGCCGCTATCCGGATTGGATGGTCAGTGACGGCTTGTGGCCGAACTCGGCCGTATCTCTTCCGGAGCGAATCATCCCCGCCTACGCGGCGACCGAGTGGCGCGCAAGAGCATCAGGTCTTCAGGCAGGCTGCTACTGCGCAATCTCGAAAACGTCAGGCGAGAAGCCTTCCCCGGAAATCGGCGATGAACCTTTTTTCGCATATCAGATCACTTCTCTGATCCGCCCGTTTGCGGGGCCTTTGAAGGCTGGTCCGTGTACTCCAGAGGTAGCAAAATGGCATTAGCACGGCCACAATTTCAGCGTATGCAAGTCCAGCAACGTAAACCTCCCCTCATCCTGCCATCCACCTGTATCGATGTAGTAAACGTTGCCAAGCTGCGCAGGCTCGTGTAGGGTCATATGTCCATGGACCACCGCACGTACATTGCGGACAGGCTGGGAATACTGCATTCGATAACGATCTACGGACCATAGGCAGGCATCTTCGTCCTCTGGACTAAAGGTAGCGCCGTGAATAGCCTGCCAATCGTCATAGGGGAAGTCGGCATGAACCATACCGACTACACCACTAGGCGTTTCTACCTCGATAGCCAGCGGCAAGGCGCTCAAGCAGGCCGCAATGCGTTCACGAGCATCGATAACACAGGCATCCAACCATCCGCCGCCGTGGACACGATGATCGACGTCCGGAATCGGATCGCCCATCGCCCGCCGCCACGTCATCAAGTCGTGATTCCCACAGATCGCGTGAAACCACGGGCGCTCCAACCATTTCAGAACATCGGCCGATTCAGGGCCTCGGTCTACAAGGTCCCCTACGGAAAACAATCGGTCCTTTTCTGGCGAGAACTTTACGGCAGCCAGCGCGACTTCAAGCCGACCAAAATGACCATGGATGTTCCCCGCCGCAAAATCACGGCCGTTGGCATTCAATTGAAAACACTGGACTCGGACATTACCGGGCGTCATTCCAAGATTCCATATAGTTCCCTAACGACTTGTTCTGCATACCCGTCATGATACGTGGAGTGCAGATCATCGTTCTTGCCTTGACCGTCTTCTTGGCACAGAGAAAAACGAGTGGTTTCGGTGACAAACTGGCTGGCGGCATCGCCTTTGACGCGGTGACATTCAAGAGCATGGCGCAGGATATTGGCAACGTGGTGAATTCCAGAACGACTCGCCGCGATATGCAGTCGGGCATGATGGTTACTGCTGGCCGAACCAACCACATGATCGCAGGCAACACCATGTGGAACCCAGCCTATCGGCAACACGTCTTGCAGAACATGGGCAAGAACTGGGGGCCGGCAACGGGCGGCTCCGTCAACGGTAAGTGATGTGCATGTTGCGTCCGCATCGGCCTCGCCATCAGCGAGGCCTTTTCATTTATGGCCGCACATATCTCCGCGCTACGCTTGGGCAACCCCTTCGGTTGCATCCCGCGTCCGTTCTTGCCGGACTGGCCGCGGGGGCAGGCCCAGCGGCTTCGCCTTGTTCCTCCCCCCGGCCGACAGGCTGCATGGCTTCCAGAGGCATCAAGGGTGAAGGCTTCGCCCGGGATCCTCACCCGTTCCCTGCGCTGCGCTTCGGGCTGCGGCTTCCGGTTCCGCCCTTGACGCCTCTTCCGGCCAAACGGCGTCAGTAGCGGTGCTATCAAGCGGATGACGGGTCAAGGGGTTGGCGCGGCCCGCAGCCCACAGGGCGAGGACAGGGCCCCTTGACGCGGCAGGAGCGCCCTACGCTATGCCCCGGGGGTAAGAGCTCCGGGCCAGAGGCCTGCAACCCCTGCTCCCGAGGCTCCCGCCGGCGAGGGTGGAGAGTCCAGAGAGGCAAAGCAACTTTGGAAACTACGGCTAGTATGCAGCCGATACTGGCGTCCATAGCAGGTAAAACAAGAACAAGACAATTTCAGCGCGCCATCTCTGTAGCTACGTGTACCTAAACCAAATTACCCATACTTCTTGTAAGATCGAGTTACCTACGGCAAGGAGGCACCATGGCAAGCACGGGTAAATGCAGGCAACAGCCCCACAAAACCATATCGGATACCGAACGCAGCCGCCGGCAATCGGCAGTTAACTATGCGCGGGCCTCCGTCGGTCTAGAAGGTTTCTCGCTCAGTGAAGCAGATGAGGCCCACGCTCAGCGTTTCGTCGATGGTCAGATAAGCCTGCAAGAGTTTGTGCAGCCGCGCGCTGATGCATTGGCGCTTCCAAAGTCTTCGTCATGACGAAGAAATTTTGGATTTGGGGACTAGTCAGGATAGGCTGTCGCCGGGATTTGCAATACATGCGCAATTGAGTAAGTTCAATATGACGGTATAGATGCAGGCGTGTCTGTTTTGAACTGGCTGATTTCGGCTTGGAGCGGATATCGTCACGCGTCAAAGGAAGGAGACGGTTTGGGTTCTTCGGAAAACGGTCTGGATGGCAGCCACTCTGCAGCCGACGCGGCGATGGGGTTTTACTACCAGTCGCTTTACGGTCTCCTGCGTATCGTCAGTGCGCCTGATGATGATGCTGCCATTTGTCTCGAGCGTCTGGATGACATCGAGATTCTCGCGAATGGCCAGTCGTTGCTGGCTCAACTCAAGCACTCTCTGAGCACCGCGCCGCCTCCGGTGACCATCAGCTCGGTTGCACTGTGGAAAACGCTGAAAGCCTGGATAGACGTACTCCCAAAACTAAGCCTCAACGAAACGCAATTTCAGCTGGTGACGGTGGCGCCGCTTCCCATAGGCAGCCCGCTTGAACCACTTCGTGATCTGAGTACTCCTCGGGACGAGCTTCTTGGGCTTCTAGAAATTGAGGCGCAGCGCGTCGTGGACGAACACGATGCAGCCAAAATCGTTGGCAAAAGTCCGTTTCCCCACGCTCAACGTGTGCTGTGCTGCGCAGCATTCTTGAACCTCCAAAGCAATGCGCGAAGGAATCTGCTTTCCAGAATCACGATTCTGCCAAGCGCCACCAACATAGAGAATATCTCGGAAGAAATCGCTAAAAGGCTGAGCAATTTTCCGCCCAGTCGTAGGAATGCGATTACACAACGGCTGATGGAATGGTGGGACCTTCAAGTTGTTCACTCGTTCTGTGGAAAGCGAGTGAGAGTGATATCGATGCTAGAGGTTCAACAGCAAATAATCGAAATCGCGGGCCAACTTGAGCGAGACGAAATCCTAGCTGACTTTGAGTTCAAAGCGATGCCTGAAGGCCATACACCACCGTCTATGATCGCTAGGCAGCTTCAGCTTGTCAGGTGTACCAAAACGGAAATTCAAGCTGCGGAGCGCGAGGAGTGGAGGGCCAGGTCGCAGCGACACAAGTGGATGAGTGAACGGGTCGATATGGCGGTTCGCATCGATCAATACGATCAAATGTTGATTGAAGAGTGGGCATATAAGCATGGTATAGCGGTAGAGCAGCACGCAGCCTCTTCGGCAGACGACAAGTGCAGCGCCGGTCTTGGAATCTTCAGATGGTCTTTCGAACAGGCTCACAGGCACGTGTCGCCCTTCGCACCAAACTGGAATGCCAGCTATTACGTACGTGGCTGCTATCAGGTGCTGGCAGTAGAGCTGAGTGTCGGCTGGCACCCTGACTTTAGAGACCTGTTGTTGGAGAAGCCGTGATCAAAGCACGCGACATCTTCGCGGAGACCAATCCGGCGTTCTGCTGCGCCGTTTTCTCGCGATTCTGCTCCGCTTATCAAGAGGCACAGCTTGCAGGACAATATCCAACGAGTGCATTGGTTTACCTAATCGTACCAATTGCAATATCGGAGGAATTTGCGACCACCTTCGTGGGCTGCAATAAAGATACTGGGCTTTCAGTTTGGCTGAGTCGACATCCAGAGGTGACGGTAGATATTTCCAAAAAGGTCAACCTGACGCTTGAGATAACGACTAATGCGATCCGCTTCGGCTGCATTGCTGGGAAGCTAAGACTCACGAGCAATGGCGACTTAGAGTCACTACTGGAGAGCATGCCTACGGCCGTATCAGGTGGGATCGCGGCGGGCGCATTGAAGCGAGCTCGACTACTTGGCATTTGGATGGCGGCAATGGGCTCTCCGAGAGCGGTTTTTGAAGCATTTGGAGTTTCGGTATGAAGCGATGGAACATCGCGAACATCTTCTTCATTGGAGAGGAAGACGCGTTCCGCATGATCGAGCTAAAAGCGGAACGCGTGAACGTCATTACAGGCGCTTCTGGCACGGGGAAGTCTGCGGTCATCAAGGCATTGGACTACTGTCTTGGCTCGTCCAAGTGTCAGTTACCCGTTTACGTGAGACGTCGCTGTGTGGCAGTCGGTGTCAAGTGGGTGCGCGGACAAGACGAGATGATTTCATGTCGTCAAGTTCCACTGGTCGGCAAAGCACCGAATTCCTACATGTACGTGACTACAGGCCGGAATCTGAAAATTCCCCGCTCGGTGGAAGAATTCGAAGGCCGCGGTAATGTGGCCTCCGGCAAGGCGCGGTTGGGTGCTGCATTCGGTATTGAATCAATCTCGGTGAATGAAACTGAAGAACCCGGACGAGACTCCCCAGACCGGCCTTCAATCCGCCAGTTCACCCCTTACGTCTTCGTGACTAAAGAAGTGATCGATAGCGAAACAGTACTGATGCACGGACTCGATGACGCTCGTAAAGCACCGCTCATCATCGCGACTATGCCGTATTTTTTGGGAGTGGTAACGAGTGAAACCGCCGCAGCAGAAAGGCGGCTTCGACAAGCACGCAGGGCTTTGGAGTTAGATATCGCGCGCGAGAATGCTCGAGTCGCCAAGAACAGTCTTGTCAAGCAAAGAGCCCGAATTCTTCTCCAGGAGGCTGAGCGACTCGGTTTACTTGAAAGCGTGCCCGATCCGGCTGATGAAGCAACGTTGATTGAAATGCTACGACGGTCTGCAGGGTCGAATGAGGTTGCAACGCGATACCCCGGCTCTGAGCAACTCGATGATCTTCAGGAGCAACGTCGGTCCACCATCAGAGAGTTAAACCAGGCCAAACGTAAGCTGAGGGCTCTACTCTTGACGGAGCAGGAGTCCAAAGACTACGAGGCAGCAGTGACAAGTCAAGAGCAGAAGTTGCTGATAGCAGAGCATCTGAAATTGCTGGATATTCCCCATACATGCCCTATATGTGAATCCAATACTGCAGCCGGCACCAACGTAGCCGCAGCCATTAAGCGATCATTAGAAACGATTCGGGCCGAGTCAAGCGCGGTTGGACGTTTGCGACCGCAGATCAGTGAGGCTGCCGAATCGCTGACCAAACGTATTGAGGAACTGAGTAATCGCCTGCGCGAACTGGACGCCAGTGTTACTTCCGTTCTAAGCCAACTCGCACAGGCGAAGCAGTTCGCTGATCTGGCTCAGGTGCGGTCATTCTTCCAAGGTAAGGCTTCGTACTTCCTCGAAACGGTTGACGATCATCTCCTTCGCACTGCAAAAGATTTGAGTCAGCAGAAGGAGGAGATTGCAAAACTGGAAGCATTGGTGGATGCAGATAACCGCCGGATACGGATGAGGCGTGCGGAGGAGGTGGTGTCCAGATATGCGTCCGAAGCGTTCTCGAAACTGCCCAAGGTTGAGCCTTGCGTCGATGCTGAACTCCTTTTTTCGGCTCGCGAGCCGCAGGTAAACATCATTGAAGCTGGACCGGAGGGAGCAGTTCTTGCAATGGCGGACCTCGGATCTGACCAGAATTGGCTTGCCGTTCATGTAGCGCTGGCCTTTGGCATGCAGAGATATTTTGAGAAAGCACATAGACCAGTTCCCGGTGTGATAGTGCTGGATCAGCTCAGCCGCCCATACTTCCCAAATCAGACTCGCGACACCGAAGAACTGGATGACGACGAAGCGGATGAACTGAATAGCGACACAGATGAGGAGCGACCAGACGAGATATCTGTGAAGGCTGGCGATGAAGACTACGAAGCCATGCGTCAGCACATCGATTTCTTGTTCGAGGAGGTGCAGATACAGAACGGTCTCCAGGTACTTTTGCTTGAACATGCTTACTTTCCCCTTGACCCCCGCTATGTTGCAGCAACTAGGGAGCGCTGGACTCGCGCTTCGGGGAAGGGGCTGATTCCTCGCGAATGGAAACGGCGCCGAGCTTAGGGGCAGGTACGTGGCTGCATTTGCCGCGAAAAGAACACAGTCATCGCGTCTTGGTGGGCTGAATTGCCACTTTAGGTTGGGAGCATCAGAGGCAGCGCACGGGCGACATTCGTGATTGGCCAACGAGAGTTGAGAACAAGATAGGAGAAGCCATGGACAAACCACGAGAAGAGCTCCGAATCCTTGAAGATCTGACTAAGTTAGTTGGATCTCCGGGATATGCTCATGCACTCGCAAAAATCTGTCATCGGGACAACATCATCTATGTCCAAGGCAAGCTGGCGCCGTCCGACATGGACCGATTATTCAGTAGAGAGCGCCTCATACGGACGGAGCTGACGACACTAATTGGCCTGATGGTAAAAGGGCCGTTGGACCTGTCTCTACAGACAACTGATGTGATTGAGGGCTACGTCACGCGCACCGATGCTCTTTTGCAGGAACTGCATAACTCGATGTCCCACCCGATGTTTGCATCTATGGTCGAGGCGCTCAAGACGGGTGCCGAACCGCCAAATCCATGGCACGGCCCAGGGATGCGGGAACCCATTTTTTATGGCACCGAGTCAGCTTATGCCTTCCAGTACAGGGACCTTGTGCCTGAGAGGTACGGAGCCGATGACGCATGGATGCTCAAAAACAAGGGTTTTGCATCCGGCCAAGCGAGGACTATCGCGAGGGCTATGTGTGCCTTGATGGACAAGAAGGGGACGCAACTACTCGCAGACGCCCGAGCGGCGAGCGCTCCTCCCGTGACTTGGTTGCCTGCATTCGAGTTCTCGCTGGATGAGGTGGCGTTTCATAGTGGCGTTGATAAAGATATAGTGGAAGCCTTCTTCAGCGCGTTCCTCTTTGCGGGCGATAACTCTGGGTTCAAGGAGGTCGGCGACTTCAACGAGGTAGCTGCGCGGCCGCTGCTACCAACCGACCGTGGAACTGTGCTTCTCTTCTCGCACTACGCCATTTATGAAGCGCTATACGAATCTCCCTTCTTTTGGATGTGGAGCGACAAGGCTTACCGTCCCACAGCCGCCAAGCATCGCGGCGCCTTTACCGAACAGTTCGCTGCACGCCGCTTGGTTAAGGTTTTCGGTCGTGAGCATGTCCACACGAATGTGAACCTGCATCGTGGCAAGGACATTGTGGGTGAAGTGGACGTTTTGGTTATATATGGAGACCGGCTTATCATCTTGCAGGCGAAGGCAAAGAAGCTCACCATCGCTGCGCGCAAGGGGAATGATAACCAACTAAAAGCCGACTTCGCTGCTGCCATCCAAGATTCGTATAACCAAGGTTGGCTATGCGCGAACGAGTTGCTTGCCGGCGGATGCCGGCTTTTGGATGACAACAGAAATGAAGTCGAGCTTCCACCGAACATAAAAGAGGTATTCCTGTTTAGCCTCGTGTCGGAACATTATCCAGCGCTGGCCTTTCAGGTTAGCCAGTCGCTAAAGTATCAGACCACCAGTGCCATCCGCCCTCCGTTCGTGATGGATGTGTTTCTTCTCGACACGATGACGGAGATTCTGGCAACACCTTTGCGATTGCTCGGCTATGTGAAATTGCGCGTTGCCGTCTCTGACAAGCTGATGAGCGGCCACGAGCTGACCGTGCTTGGCTATCACCTTAAGCAGAATCTCTGGCTGGATGACAAGCACGATCTCGTCATGCTTGAGGATTCTATCGCCCAGGACCTAGACACAGCTATGCTGGTTCGAAGGGACAATCTGCCTGGCGATGACACCCCCGAGGGCATTCTCACGAAGATGCGCGGCACTCGTTATGAACAGCTCATCCAACAAATCGAAGCTAGGGCAGACCCAGCGACTCTAGAGCTTGGATTTCACCTGCTTTCCATGGACGAACATACATGCAGGAACGTCCATCGCGTACTCGAAATAATCACGAAGCAAGCGCGAATCGACGGCAAGCGGCACGACGTTACGCTCGCATCTAGCAACCCACCTTGCGGAGTCTGCTTCCATTGCAATCCAACGCTATCTCCAGAAGCCGTTGCTGTGTTGGAGACGCACTGTGCCAAGCGGAAGTACCAGCAGCGCGCAGCACAGTGGTTTGGAATCTCAGTGGACCCGACTGGGCAAGTCCAGTTTGGCGTAACTTTGGACAGTCCATGGGAAGCTTCTGAAGAAATGGAGCAGCTGATCGCTGACATGAAACCGGCATCAAAAGTACGCGATGCTCTTCCCCTGCTTTCTAGACAGGTCAACCGCACGAAACTTGGCCGGAATGATCCATGCCCGTGCGGTAGCGGTCGAAAGTACAAGAAGTGCTGCTTGAATTAATCACGAGGTGCTTGCCTAGAAGTCGGTGCACTATGGCTGCACAACAGATGACTGCTCAACCATTAAAATTCGCAGAGACAGTCAAATCGGTTGATTGGAGACTTTGAAGATTTGAATGGTCGCGACATAGCTGAGAGCGCTATTTCGTATTTCATGGCCAATGGACTGCAACGAGTCGGTAACGGTCGTGCAGCCCTGACAATTCCTCTTCAGTACTGAACTGAAATTTCGGTACGATACAGGTACAGCGACCAGTTTTCACCAATTCAGGCAAAATACTCTAACCTACTGATTTTAAACTGGTTTTACCTATTTCAACCTACGCTAGAATTCGCCCCATTTCCCTGTAGAAACACTGTAAATCGCCAACTCAAAATCCCCCGCCGCAAGGCGTGCCGGTTCGATTCCAGCCCCACACCAAAATTCAAAAAGCCGTTGACCTTACCGCCAACGGCTTTTTTCCTGTTTCTGACCTCGACCAAGTTTTCTGCTTCAGAAAGTGCCCTACATGTAGCTCATGACGAACGCGATTTCGCTGTTCGCGGTTCCTGCCTTGTAGACGCGTTCGTTGTAAAGCCGGTAATAGTTTGCCTTCAATGAAATCTGGAAGGTGCCACCATTCTTGTCGTAGGCGCTGAATGCATGCGCAGTGTCCAAAGCAAGTGGAACATCATCTCCATTTCGAATCTGCAGGGCAATGCCTACAGCGCTGGAGCCGTCATTCAAAGCAACAATGCCCTGACTAGCGTCAACCACTGGCGTCACAGCCTTGAGCTTGTAGCTCACATTACTAATGCCTGGCGGGCAGTTGTTCAATGTGAGGTTGAAAGAGACCGGCTGGGTTCTACTGCCTGGGCCGTCGAAATCCGACGACGTATAGTCATTGCCCATCGCCACACGAACATCGGGCGACTCGCAAGAAATGGGAACAACATGGATGGGATTGCTGAGCCCAAGTCTTACCAGAGGTACACCTGCGCCCTTCAAGGCGCCCAAATCGCCCGCCTTGATAGTCGAGCTAGACTCAAGACTCGAAACTTTAACGATTTCCAGGGTGGTGAGACCACCACCGATGGTGTAGTAAATCGCATTCGCAAGGGGATACGGAACTGGCATGGGCGTGCCGCTTGGGAATCTCCACCGAAACGCAAGATTGGAAGCCCCAGTAGGGAAAAGAGAGCCCCTCGCAGGCTGCGTTCCACGTCCCGGGGCAAGATGTATCCCGTAAATCGCCCCAATGCCGCATTCGAATGACACCTTAGGCAGCCACATCCGCTCAGAGTAGAGAACCGTACCGTCGGGCGTATCGCGTGGTACAGAAAGAGTCCGCGGACCGCTGTAGTCCAGTAAAGGGCTATCCGCAAGGTAACAAACTGTCGCCTGAGCCGTGCTCGAAAGGCCTAGTAGGCAGACCGCCACTCCCGCTGGAATCATCAAGTGCATACCAAATCGCTTCATTTCTAAGCTCTACCAAAGATTCACCCACGACCCACAGCGTTACAGATTGAGCTAGAGCAGCGTGTCAAAAAGATTTAAGTGAATTTAGCGGCACCGTTCCGGATGACACATCAGACAGACCTGAAATCTGCCCCATCCGGCGTGTCGAACTTCCGAAACGCGGTCATGCAAATGCTGTTGTTGCATGACATCGTCGAAATCGACGTGGGCGATTTTCCGATACATGGCGGCGCATCTGCCGACATGCAGGCGGAACAGGAAGCCGCGGCCGCGAGGCGGATTTTTGGCTTGTTGCCGCAGCCGCAAGCCGCCGCATTCCTGGATCTCTGGCTGGAATTCGAGGCTGCCGAAACCGAGGATGCGAAGTTCGCCAAGGCGCTTGACCGGTTCCAGCCGCTGCTTATCAACGTGTACACGGACGGCGGGACGTGGAAAGAAAACGGCGTGTCGCTTGAACAGGTGCTTGCCCGCTATGGACCCGTCATTGCCAGAGGCGCCCCGCAACTATGGACGGTTTGCGAGGAATGGGTATCCCGGCATTTTCAGGGGAAGTAGGCACGCGGCGGACTACAATTCAGCCACTGAAATCGCAGTCAAGACGCCTGTTGTGGTCCTGACGAACCGGAGGCCCGATGCCGATAAAGGCCGTCGCATTCGACGTATTTGGAACACTGGTCCGCATTGAGCGGCCTACCCGCCCATTTCGGAAGCTGGTCCGGCTGCTAGGGGAAGCGGGTCGCGAGCGGCAAAGCGACGACGGCGCCAGGGCCATGAGCAACGATCTTGATCTCAGGCAGGCGGCCAGCCTGTTTGGCGGCAGGGTCAGCGAGGAGGCCCTGCTCGCGCTGGAGGCCGACCTGCACGATGAAATCCACTCGATCACCCTCTTTCCTGACGCGGCACCCACCTTGGCCGCGTTGAAGGACCGGGGAATAAAGCTGGCGCTCTGTTCCAACCTTGCCGCGCCCTACGGGCCGCCGGTATTGAAGCTACTGCCCGTACAACCGGAGTTCTGCGCCTGGTCGTATGAGGCCGGCGCGGTAAAACCCCAGGCCGCGATCTATCGCTACCTGTGCGACGGCCTGGCGTGCCGGCCCGAAGAGGTGCTGATGGTCGGAGACACCCTGGATGCCGACATGGAAGGGCCCCGGCAATTCGGCATGCATGGCTATCACCTTGATCGGCGTGGCACGCCAACGCAGGGCCATGGGTCGCTGCAAACGCTGACCGAGGTCTTGCGTCTTGTCGATCAACATTGAACCGCTGCTTGGCCGTGCACGGCATGCGTCCTGGCGCCTGAGTCTTGCCTGATGACCTTTAACGGAAAGCCGCGCGCCGCGTCTGTTCGCCTTCCAGCACGGCAAAAGCCGCCAAGGAACCCTGCGGCTTATCGCGCTAAGCGGCGTACAGGCTGGCAAATCTGGCTGGCACCCGCGTTTATCGTCGTCTACGCATTGGCGACCTTCCTGTGGAGGGTGCCGATCGTCGTGGGCGCATGCTATCTGGTGTTGAGCGCGCTGACTTTTGCGGCCTACGCCGCAGACAAGGCCGCCGCCCGCGCGGACCGCTGGAGGATTTCCGAAAGAACCTTGCATCTGCTCGCACTGGCCGGAGGCTGGCCGGGCGCATTGATCGCTCAGCAATGGCTGAGGCACAAGTCCATAAAGCCGGGCTTCCGCGCCGTGTTCTGGATCACGGTCGCCGTCAACCTTGCGGTCTTCCTGGCGTTGTGTTCACCTTATGGCAGGCCGCTGCTGGGTAGGCTCCTGCCTCAGTAATGCGCCCCGCACGGGCATTGCAGTACTGCCTGAATGCGACCTTGCCATCGAATTTGCGGCATTGCGCCGCGTTCGATCCGCTGTGGAAGCATGTGACCCTGGACATGCGCTCCAAGCACTACTACCAAGGCCCGAGGCGGCGCACGCAAGGCCAATTTCGAAGACAATCGGCAGAAAGAGAAAAATCCTAGCCATCACGAGTTCTCTCTTATACACAAGCCCGCCGCACTTAATTGCGATGCTCCTTACCTCGAGCGAAGCACTTCATAGCCAGAAACACACAAACATATATGGCCAAAGAGAGCATCAAAGAAAACGCGATTCCACTCAAATCCCATTGAGTGCCATCATAAAAATCGACAATAACTGTGCCGAGAAAAAACAAGCTCGCCGCAATAGCAGCCATACGATGACAACGTACACGAGGCTGCGAATCCTCCAAACCTATAAGATAGCCCATGATGGCTGCGAGAATTTCACCCATTATTTTCTTCCGATTTCATTCGAGAACTTCGTCCGTCAGCGGCCGCACATCGGACCATGGTTGGAACTACCGCAGTTCTTTCGCCACACTTGATTGCCCCCAAAATCGGCAGCAACCCTTTTAAGCGCCACATATTTATGCCGACCGAGAATATATGCCCTTGCAGCCGTAGAAGGTCCCACTACTGCCCCGCCAAGCAACGGATTGAGTGCACTTCGGTGGATCTCATTTTTAGCAACGCGCCTGCCATTAGGTCCGCATAAAAATTGCGAAGTCGGACTATTCCGACATGGGACGAACGAATGCCTACCGGCGCGCGCTGCGTAGCCCCCAACGCACGGTCCCCCCCGTCTACTCACTAGAGCGCGCGGCCCTCAATTTCATCCACCGCTCGGCGTAAAGGTGCAGCCCGGAGCCTCCGCCGTCACAGCTGGATGCTGCTGTGGCCAAGTACGCATGCGTTCAGCCAGGACGCGTCTGCACATGGTTCAGTTGACAGAGGTGCGCTGCCAACCATCCGTTCCGGTTCATGAAACCCTCTGCGAATCGGAGTCGTTGGTTTCGCCCACACGCGGGGGGCCGCGCTACGATGCTTCCATCGCACCCCCGCCTTGCCGAGATGCGATGCCCGAAGCTCCGCCCAAGGGAATACCGCGCCATGACGCTCCGCCTGCTCGCGCTCACCGTCCTCTCGCTGCTGTGCTTCGCCGGCAATTCGCTGCTGTGCCGCCTCGCGCTCAAACATACCGAGATAGATCCCGCCACCTTCGTCGCCATCCGCATTGGATCCGGCGCGGTGGTGCTGTGGCTGGTGCTGCGTCTGCGCAAGCCCGCCGGGCGTCTGGAGGGCAATTGGCATGGGGCGCTGGCGTTGCTGGCCTATGCGCTGGGTTTCGCTTATGCCTATACGCAAATCTCGGCGGGCACGGGAGCCTTGCTGCTGTTTGCGTCGATCCAGATCAGCATGATCCTGTATGGGCTGTTCATTGGCGAAAAGCTGAGCATGACACAGGGTCTGGACATAGGCCTGGCGGTGGCCGGGCTGGTCACGCTGATGCTGCCGAGCGTCAGCGCGCCGCCCTTGTTGCACGCCTTGCTGATGATCGTGGCCGGTATCGCGTGGGGCGCGTACTCATTGCTGGGCCGTAGCGCCAAGGATGCCGCGTCGGCGACGGCGGGCAATTTCATCCGGGCCACGCCGGCCGCGCTACTGCTGTTCCTGTTGCACGCCCTGGCATCGCACGTGGGGTACGACACTGCCGGCGTGGCGTATGCCGTCGCATCCGGCGCAGTGACCTCGGGCCTGGGCTATGTATTCTGGTACGCGGCGCTCAAGCAGCTGAAGGTGACCCATGCCGCCACGGTGCAGCTCAGCGTGCCCGTGCTGACGGCGTTCGGTGGCACGTTGTTCCTGGACGAGCCCGTGACCGGCATACTCGTGGTCGCCTCGGTACTGATATTGCTGGGCATTGCATTGGTGGTGCTGGTGAAGAAGCCGGCCGCCTGAGCAGCCTTCAGTTCACGCGCCGAGGCAGCACTGCGCGCATCCAGCGCGACAGTAGCGGCCTTATGCGCTGGTTATGCAGCAGCACGGCGCCTAGCGCGCCGATGAAGGCGCCGATCACCGTGTCCAGGAAACGCGCCTCGATCACCGCCGCGGGATAGCCTTGGCCCAGGTGCGGCGCTTCGGCCAGGAAGATCGTCAGCGGCGTGATCAGCACCACGGCACTGGCGTAGTGGCGCACCACCAGCGTTTCTATGCCGAAGGACAGCACCATCATCACCAGGCTCAGGGTCCAGACGTTCAGTGGCAGGCTCAACAAGGCCCATGCCACGCACAGGCCCACTGCAGTGCCCAGGATGCGATGCAGCTGGCGGTTCCAGGCCGCCATGAGGCTTGCCCCCTGGATGATGGCCAGGCAGCTGACCGGCACCCAGTAAGGACGCGGCAATTGCAGCAGTTCGGCCACCAACAGGGAAATTCCCACGAACAGGCCGATGATCACGGAGTCGTAGACGACGAAGTCGAAGGTGGGCTTGGGCAGCGCCGTTTCGGGCGGCGGCGGTGCGACCCGCGTCATGTGCAGTGAATAGGCAAATGCCACGAGGCACGCTACCAGGCTGCCAAGCGCGACCATGCCCACACGCGTGGGGATTTCCTCGACGCGTCCCGGTGTATAGGCCGCGATTGCCGTGGCCATGATGTAGAACAGGCTGCCCGGCGGCCCCAGCCGATAGCAGCGGCACACCATGTTCACCACCATGGCAATGAAAGTCAGCGCGGCGATCATCACCGTGGGCCAGAACTGCGTCAGCGCGCCCACCGCGTAGCAGGCAACCATGCCGAAGGATGCCGCCAGCAGCATCATCATGCGGTGCTGCAACGAGGAATTAGGCAAGCTCAGGAACACCATGCCGCCCAGGCTGGACATCAGGCCGTAATCCATGCGGCCGAAATAGGCGCCCACCAACAAGGGCAGGCCGGAAGACAGGGCGGCAGCCAAAGGCATTTCCCAGGGGCGGTCGCTGGCGTTGACCCGGATAAGCTCGCGCCATACGCCCAACAGCCGGGCTTTCGCGAAGGCAAAGGAATGCCATGGCTCGGGCTTGTGGCCGGGCTCCTGCGGCTCGTCAATTCTGCTCATGAGGCGACCTGATCTGGGATTCCATGCTTGCTATTGTCGTCGCGTGGCGGCAATGTGGATAGATGCGGGATTGGCGCCCCGCCCGCTGCATCACAGTAAAATCCAGACTCGGTCCGTAGGTTCAGCACGTCCATTGCGTGTGCCGTTGACAAAAATCATGATGCTCATTGCATTGCTTCGGATAGGCTTATGCGCAATATAAAAGGCAAGTCCTCGTCCAACACGGATGGCTATTTGTTTTCCGATCAAGTCGGTCACCTGCTACGGCGCGTCTATCAGCGGCATACCGCCCTGTTCCAGCAGTACATACCCGATTCCCAACTTACCGCCGCGCAGTTCGTCGTGCTGTGCTCAGTACGGGATAAGGGCGCGAGCTCGCTTGCCGATCTGGTCAAGGCGACGGTCATCGACCAGGCCACGGTGCGCGGCGTGGTCGACCGGCTGAAGCAGCGCGAATTGGTGCAGGTGGACCATGACCCGGTGGACCGGCGCAAGGTGGTCATCAACCTGACCCCCATCGGCCAGGAGTTGGTGCAGCAGATGGAGCCGTTCGCCAAGCAGATAACGGAAAGCACCTACGGCAACCTGAACCCCGCCGAGCGCGTGGCGCTGAACTATTTGCTGGCGAAAATGCTGAACGGCGACGAGCAGGACTGACCCGCTCGCCGCCGCCACTTACGTAAAGATCAATCGAGCGCGCGGTTGCGCGACTCTACGTCGACCAGCCAGATGGAAATGGCGCCCGCCACCAGCATGCTGGACAACACGACCAGCGACAGCGTGAAGTGGCTGGCCATGATGGGCGCGATGATGGCTGGCGCAAAGAGCCCGCCGAATCGCGCTACGGCGCCCGCCATGCCCATGCCGCTGGCGCGCAGGTCGGTGGGATAGACCTCGGGCGTGAACGCGTACAGCGCGCCCCACGTGCCCAGCAATGAAAAGCTCATCAGCAAGGTTGACCCGATAACCACGACCGGCGACGTGCCCAGGCTATACAACATGCATCCGGCCGCGCTGAGCAACAGGAAACCGATAAGCGTGGGCTTGCGGCCCCAACGCTCCACGCCATAGGCGGACAACGCAAAACCGGGCAATTGCACCAGCGCCAGGATCACCAGGAATTCCTGTCCGCGCATGAAGGCAAAGCCTTCCGTGCTGAGCTTCACCGGCAGATAGACGAAGACGCCGTAGTAGGCGATGGAGATCAACGCCCACGCCAGGAACAGCCCCAGGCTGCGGCGCCGGTAGCTGCCGGAAAACAGCGCAAACATGGATTTGTTGGCGGGGACCTCAGGTTGCAGGTGAGGCATATCTACATCGCGGCGATTGACTCGGGCCACGCGTTCCAGGACCTGACGCGCATGGTCCGATTTGCCGTTGCGGTTCAGGTACATGGGCGATTCGGGAATGTAGAAGCGCAGCACCACGCCGATCAATGCGGGCAGTCCGGTCACGAAGAAGATCACGCGCCACGCGTCATCGCCCCAGGAGGTCGCCGCCAGCGCCAGCAACGCGAGGAAGATGGTGCCCACGGCCCAGAACGATTCCAGCAACACCAGCCAGCGGCCACGGCGATCGCTGGGCAGGAACTCAGCCATCATCGTGTAGTCCACGGGCAGGGTTCCGCCCACGCCGATGCCCGTCAGGAACCTCAGGAACAAGAGCCAGGCGAACTCCGGCGCGAAGGCCGATGCCACGCCAGCGAAGGCGTCGATGATCACGGCAATCATCAGTACCGGGCGACGCCCGATGCGATCGGCCATGCGCCCGAAAACGAACGCGCCGATCAACATGCCAATGAAGAAGAACGTGCCGCTCTGCAGCGCCTGCGGCACGGTAATGCCGAACGTCTTTGCGATCGACGGGGCGCTGAAGCCGATCGACAGCACCTGCATGGCGTCGGCCATCCAGACCAGGCCGAATATCACGAAGAGCCGGTACTGAAACTTGCCGACGCCGGCCACCAGGATGGCCTTGTCCACGGAAACCAATGAAGCTGACATAGATGAAAAACCCCTTGTTGTGATCAACACAAACTGCCGCGCGCGTTGTGGCCGCGCTTCCTTTAGTTCAGCTCCGCGAGCTCGCGCAGCTTGCTAATCGTGTTCGTCGGGTCTGGCCACGCCTCTTGCTCGAGCGCATGGCGTTGCCGCAAGTAGCCGATCAAGTCGGCGATCTGCCTGTCGTCCAGGCTGTCTTTGAATCCCGGCATGTAGCCCAGCTCGCCGTTGGCGGGCTCCTGAATGCCGTGGAGGATCACCTGGATCAGGTTGTCGGGCGTGGCGGCGTGCAGGTTGGTGTTCGAGGCCAGCGGGGGCTTCACGCCAAACAGCGTCGGGCCGCTGCCGGCCTCATGGCAGACCGCGCACGCGTTCTGGTAGACGCGTTCGCCATTTGCGCGCCGCCCCTGAATGGACTGCAGGGTGGCCGCGGCGGGCGCGGATTGGGCCTTGGCGGCGGTGCCGGACGCCGGCGCCGCGCTGGCAGGATTGGGCGCGCTTGCGCCCGAGGCTTGCGGCAGGTCCAACAGGTAAGTGGAAATGGCTTTGAGATCGCTGTCCGGCAGCTCGGCCAAGCCGTGGATCACTGGCGCCATCGGACCCGCCGCCACGCCGTGCCTGGGCGAATACCCTGTGCGCAGGTACTGGAAAAGCTCGTCTTGCGTCCAGCCCCGGGAGCCCGTGGCCAATTGGTTCAGCGCGGGCGCTGACCAGCCCTCGGCCTCGCCGCCGGCCAGGTAATGCACCCCAGTTTTTTCCGCGCCCAGCGGGTTGCGAGGGGAGTGACATGCCGCGCAGTGCCCCGCTCCTTCCACCAGATAGGCGCCCCGCAGCCATTCCGCGCTGCGCGAGGGGTCCGGCGTGAATGGCTTGGCATCGTGGAACAACGCATTCCAGCCGGCCAGCAGCGGACGAAAACTGTAGGGAAATGCCAGTTGAGTCTTGGGCGGCTCAGCCCGTACAGCAGGCTGCGACATCAGGTAGCCATACAGCGCCTGCATGTCCGCGTCGCTCAGCTTGGCATAGGCTGTGTAGGGAAATGCCGGGTATAGCTGCCGACCGTCCTGATGCACGCCATGGCGCATGGCGCGCTCGAAAGCGGTGTATGACCAGCGTCCGATGCCGGTGTCGTTGTCGGGCGTGATGTTGGTGGTGTAGATCGTGCCAAAGGGCGTGTCCAGCGCGAGCCCGCCTGCATTGGCCTTGCCGCCGGGCGCCGTATGGCAGGCCACGCAATCACCCGCGGCCGCCACCAGCCGGCCGCGTTCGATTGCGCGCGACGAATACAAGGACACGTCCGGGCCGGCGGTCAACGGAAGCGCCGGCTTGACCGGCCAGAGCGCCGCCGCCATGCCCGCCACGCCTGCCATGCCGGCCGCCAGCCACATCCAGCCGCGGCGCAGCGGATTCCGCGTGCGCTCGCGGCCGCGGCTGGCTAGCGCCAAGCGCAACTGCTCGGTGTCAAACGGCGCTTGCCGCAGGCGCACGCCCGTCGCGTCCTGGATCGCATTGGCAATGGCGGCCGCGGCCGGCAGCGTCATGACGCCATCCATCGCGAGCTGCCCCTGGGTCACGACTTCGCCCTCGGCCGGATCGGGGTGCGAAAGCGCATTGGGCGCTTCCGGCAGACTCAGGGCGCGGCCAGGATCCCCGAGTCCACTGGGCGCGGGGCTGATCCAATCATCGAAGGCTGGCGGCCCCGCCAGCAGACGGCGGGCATTGGCCAACAACCGAGGTGTCTGGTGTTCGATAGCGGGCGTTATCGTCGCGCGCTGGGCCGCTCGCAGATGTTGGCTATCGTGGCCGGCCACCACCCGTGTGACATCGACCTGGCCGGTTTGCGGATGCACGGCGACCTCGGCCACCCAGGCGCTCCACACCATACGGGCCTCGCCCGTCTCGTCCACGCATTGCGCCTGCGCGGTGGCAAAGCCCTTGCCGCGCAGCGCGCCGGCCGGCGGCGCGTCATCGCCGCCATCAAGGGGCAAGCCTGCCCGTTCCACGACTTGCCGCGCAAGCTCCAACCCCTGCCCCTCAGGCAATTGTTGCAGCCGCCATGCAAGCGGGTCTTCGCCCAGGGCCAGGGCCTGCTCATGACTAAGGCTCTCCTGGGCGAACACCTGTGCCGCATTCAGCTCATCCACGCTGGCGTGCAAGGGCGGAACGGGCCGCTTGCCGGCATGCACGGCCACGCTGCCCTGCACCGTGGCCTGCGCCGCCGCGTACGCCTGTCCGGGCTGGCTCAACAGCCGCGCCAGACTGGGGCGCATCGCCCAGGGCGCATTCGAACATAACGCCAGGGGCCCGGCCTGGGTTTCAGGGATATCGGACGCCACGGCGCTTGCATCGGGTTCGGACACGACCGGCGTCTGCTCCAGCGGCACGGCCAGCGACAGCTCGCCACGCCCCTCGGCATGGCAGGCCACGCAGACGGGCCGCCCGACGGCCTGGGACAACAGCGCCGCTTCGGCGGCCGCGTCCATCAGATCCAGCGGATGGGGCGCGCCTGTTGCGATTGGCGACGCCTCCCCGGCATCGGCCACGGTCAGCCGTAAGGTTTCCTCGGGCTGCTGCAACAAGGCGGCCAGCTCGCGCCGCAGAATCTGCCGCACGCCGGGCGGGCACGCCGGCAGCCAAACGCCGGTATGCCCGTTAAGGCTCCATGCCGTGACCCGTGCGCCGGCATGCGGCTCGGCCAGCGGCAAGCGCAGGCCGTAGCGGATGTGGCCGGCGCGCGGCCCGGTCTGGAGAGAATGGCCGTCATCGGCGGCCTGCCACACAGGCGTGAGTTCCGCGGCCGCTTGCCGGGCATACAGCGGTGTCACCGCGACGACGCCCGCGAAATGCGCGCGCTGCACCGCCGCCACGACACCGGCCAGGCCACGGACCTCCGCCAGCCTCACGCTCAGCAATTGACTGCCGCGGTAGCGCGCGCCGTCCCACGCCAGTTCGGGCGGACGCAGCGCAACGCCGTGCAACAGATCGGCGGGCAGAACCGCCGGCAGGCCAGCCGCGCCGGCCGAAGCGGATAGACGTTCCGCGCTCATGATGCCGAATCGTCCGCGCCGCTGGCCGCGCGCAATTGCACGGCCCGCTTGGCCGCCAGCATGATTTCCACATGGGTGCCGCAACGGCACAGATTGTGGTGCAGCTCGCTGCGCAGCGCCTCTTCCGTAGGGCAGGGATCGCGGCGCAGCAGCGCCTCGACCGTCATGATCATTCCGTTCAGGCAGTAGCCGCATTGCGCCGCCTGGCAGTCGATGAACGCCTGCTGGGTCGGTCCAGGCCGCTGCCGCGTGCCCAGGCCTTCCAGCGTGGTGACCGCCCGCCCCTGCGCCGCCCTGACGGGAATTACACAGGAGCGCGCCGCCACGCCATCTATCAGCACCGTGCAGGCGCCGCACTCGCCCAGGCCGCAACCATACTTGGGGCTATTGAGCTCCAGGTCATTGCGCAAGACGTACAGCAGCGCCACATCGGGAGCTGCCGGCACCTCGTGCTCGGATCCGTTGACTGTCAAGCGGATCGGTTGCGGGGCACTGCTAGGGTAGACGGAGGATCCCATGGGCGTGGCGCGTGGTGGCTGGTTGAAAGGTAGGAAGGGTGCCGTTCCGCGGGCGGGGGATCAAGCCCCCCGATATCCGGCGCGGCTACGGCGTCACACCGCCACCCGGGCCTTAGGTTCGACCAGCGGTTCATTGAAAACGTCGTAACCGAAGCACCACGAAGGATCTTCATTGGTGCGCAGCCACGTGTTGTCGTGTGAAATGCGCTGCACTTTGCTGGCGCGTTCCGCGCGGTTTGCCTCATACAGCGCGAATGCCAGTTCGTGGTTGTTCACGCCCACTTCCTTGAAACACCGCGCCAGCATCGCACCGTCTTCTATGGCCATGGCCGCGCCCTGCGCCATGTGCGGTTTCATGGGATGGCAGGCATCGCCCAGCAGGACCATGCGCCCGCGGCTCCAAAGCGGCAGCGGATCACGTTCCAGCAAGGACCATTTGGTGACTTCCACCGTGGCATCGATCAGCGCTTGCACGGTCGGGTGCCAGCCGCTGAACGCTTCGCGCATTTCATCCTTGCTGCTGGGCAGCCAGCGGTCGTTCAGATCCCAGTGCTCAACCGGAACGCCGGTCACGTAATACAGCTCGTCGGCCTTGCCCGTCACGAAATAGACCATCATGTGGCGGTCGTCGCTCCACCACTTCACGCAGGCATCGAAGGGCAGCATCCCGTTCTTGACGGCCGGCGTGGGGAATACGGCGCGGTGCGCCAGATAACCGGCGTACTTAGGCAGTTCCGGTCCCAGCAGCTCTTCGCGGATCCGGGAGTTCACCCCGTCGGCCCCGATGACGATGTCCGCCTCTTCGGAGGTGCCGTCCGCAAAATGCATCACCACCACGTCGCCCCGGTCTTCGACCTTGACCAGCGACTTGCCGTAGGCCACGCACTGCTTGGGCAAGGCGTCGATCAGCAAGGCGTGGAAGTCGCCCCGATGCACCGTGAGATAGGACGCGCCATAGTGTTTGAGCGCGTAATCGCCCAGAGGGATGCGCGCCAGCTCATCGCCCGTTTGCCAATGGCGGCTGTACCAGTAGTCAGGATGAGAGCCTTGGGCATTCAGCGCGTCTTCGACGCCGATGCGCCGCAGGATCTTCATGACGTTGGGCCCCACATGGATACCGGCCCCTAGCCGCGAAAAACTCGCCGCCTGCTCATAGACGCGGACATTCAATCCTTCCTTGAGCAACAGCGCTGCGGTTGCTGCTCCGCCAAGACCGGCGCCAACAATGGCGATGCGGGGGGATGTAGACACGGGACTTCTCCTTGCTGGATGGTGACTGACTCGATAAGGGAATGCTTGGACGCATGGCGGGCCATCGCAAAGTGGGCCGCATCAGGGCGTCCTCACGGCAGCCTGGGCCGGAAATTAGGGAGTACACACTTTAATTTCCAGGATTGGCCAACACTAAGCAAAGGCAAGCTGTAAGCCTAAATTCAAAAATATCGCCAAATATTCATTCGTTTAGGTGAAAACCACTACTACAACCGGGTTGGCTTTCCGCATCGCTCTTTGCAAGAATAGAGCGTATACGCTTATTTTGGATTTATCGAAAACCCTAGGCCCATCCGCTCAAGGCAGACCATGACGAAGAACTCCAGCACTTATCTCTACGGCGGCCACGTCCACGCCAACGGCATCCGCCAGCACTACCTGCGCTATGGCGGCAGCACGGACGAGCGCGCCGGCCGCCCCGCGGTCATCATCATCCCGGGCATCACCAGCCCCGCCGTCACCTGGGGCTTCGTGGCCGAACAGATCGGCCGCCAGTTCGACACCTATGTGCTGGACGTACGCGGACGCGGACTATCGGAGTCGGGGCCGGACCTGGACTACGGCCTGGACGCGCAAGCGGCCGACGTGACGGCCTTCGCGCAGGCTCTGGGCCTGGAACGCTACGCACTGGTCGGCCATTCCATGGGCGGCCGGATTGCCGTGCGCGCCGCGAGCAAGAAGCCGCAAGGCCTGGCGCGCCTGGTCATCGTGGACCCGCCCGTGTCCGGGCCGGGCCGCCGCGCCTACCCCGCCAATCTGGCCTGGTACGTGGATTCCATCCGGCTCGCCACGCGTGGCATGACTGCCGAAGACATGCGCGCGTTCTGCCCCACCTGGACCGAGGCGCAGCGCCAATTGCGCGCCCAGTGGCTGCACACCTGCCACGAACCGGCCATTGTCCAGAGCTTCGAGGATTTCGGCCGTGACGATATCCACGCCGACCTGCCCCGCATCGACCTGCCCCTGCTGCTGATGACCGCCGAAAGAGGAGGTGTCGTCACCGACGAGGACGTGGCCGAATGGCAAGGCCTTGCGCCGCAGACCCTGCATGTGCGTGTGCCCGGAGCAGGCCACATGATTCCCTGGGACAACGAAGCCGGGTTCTACGCCGCCTTTGGCGACTTTCTTGGCCGCCCCCTGGACTGACACCGCGAGCGGGGCCCCCGCGCTCCGCCCCCCCACTCTGCCGCCCAAGGAACCCTCATGTCCGTCAGCGATATCGATCTGATCCATGCCTGGAAACAGGTGCTTGCGCTTTCCCGGCTTGAAGCCGGCCAGATAGTCACCGTGCTTACCGGCGCCGACACGCACCCGCAGACCCTGCGCTGCGCCATCGCCGCGGCCACCGACATGGGCGCGCGCGTCAACCGGCTGGACCTGCCGCCCGTGAACGCCGAAAAGTCCATCAGCCGCGACGCCCTGGCCTATCTCGGCACCACGCCGCTGACGGGCAATGCGGCCGCCATCGCCGCCCTGACGGCCAGCGACCTGGTGCTGGACCTGATGACGCTGCTGTTCTCCCCGGAACAGCACGAGATCCTGCAGACTGGCACCAAGATCCTGCTGGCGATCGAACCGCCCGAAGTGCTTTGCCGGCTGGTGCCTTCCGAGGCGGATCGCACTCGCGTGCAGGCTGCTGCCCGCCAGATCGAAGCGTCCCGCCAGATGCACATCACGTCCGCGGCCGGCACCGACCTGCGCTGCAAGCTTGGCGACTTCCCGGCCATCTCCGAATACGGTTTCGTGGACCAACCGGGCCGCTGGGACCACTGGCCCAGCGGCTTCGTGCTGACCTGGCCCAACGAAGGCCAAAGCGAAGGCCGCGTGGTGCTGGACCGCGGGGACATCCTGCTCCCCATGAAAGACTACGTGACCGAGCCGATCGAGCTCGTCATCGAAAAGGGCTATGTCACCCGCATCAGCGGCGGACTGCAGGCCGACATTCTCAAGGAATACATGGCCGCCTACGAAGACCCCGAGGCCTATGCCGTGTCGCATATCGGGTGGGGCCTGCAACCACGCGCCCAATGGTCGATGCTGGCCCACTACAACAAAGAGGCCCATATCGGCATGGACGCGCGCGCCTTCGAAGGCAACTTCCTGTGGTCCATGGGCCCCAATAACGAAGCCGGCGGCAGCCGCACTACCGCCTGCCACATCGATATCCCGATGCGCCGCTGCAGCGTCGCGCTGGACGGCCAGCCTGTCGTGATCGAAGGCGTCGTGCAGGATCCGCCCGGACTGGCCCGTGCCGCCCGCCTTGGAGCACCCAAATGAACCCGACCAAAACTTCTCTTTCGCCAGACCCCGCGGTTGCCGGCGTGGCAGGCGATATTTCCGCGTATGCGCGGCAAGGCTTCGGCACCCCGCTGCCCCTTAAGCCTCCCTTCGGGCTGCTCATCATCGACTTCGTCAATGGCTTTGCCGACCCGGCCGTCCTGGGCGGAGGCAACATCCCTGCCGCCATCGCGCAGACACGCCATCTGCTGGCCCATGCCCGGGCTTGCGGCTGGCCTGTGGCGCACAGCCGCATCGTGTTTTCGGACGACGACGCCGACAGCAACATCTTTTGCCTGAAAGTGCCCGCCATGCTGGCGCTGAAAGAGCACAGCCACAACAGCGCCATCGTGCCGGAACTGGCGCCTGCCGCCGGCGAGTATGTCGTGCGCAAAAGCACGCCATCCGCGTTCTTCGGCACCATGCTGGCGCCCTGGCTGGCCCAGCGCGGCGTGCAGACGCTGTTGGTTGCCGGCTGCGTAACCAGCGGCTGCGTGCGGGCCAGCGTGGTGGACGCCATGCAGGCGGGATTCCGGCCGTTGGTCGTGTCCGACTGCTGCGGCGACCGCGCGCTGGGGCCCCATGACGCCAACCTGTTCGACATGGCGCAGAAGTACGCTGCCGTCATGCCCCTGGACCAGGCAATCGCCGACACCCGACAATGACACGGCCCAGCGAACCTGTGGGCCCCCGGTGCCTGCATAATTCCCTATCGGCCAGCACTCCGTCAGCCTCATGAACCTGCCTCAGCCCAAAGAAATGCTTGGCGCGCTGCTTGCGCACCCCAACGCCCTGCTGGTCGTGCGGGAGCCCTCGGCTGCGCCGCGGCCCGCGCCCGGCCAGCCCGGGGTTGCGTCGGACTACGTGCAGGCCACGCCCGAGGTCTTCATCGCGGTGCTGGGCGGCAGCAGCGAACCCTTACAGGACGCAAGGTCCGAGGGCTGGCGCGTGCTTGCCTTCAACGGCCATGTGGACCTGGGCACCGGCATCCGCACTTCGCTCGCCCAGATCGTCGCGGAAGAGCTTGATGTCCCGTTGTCGCGCCTGGACATGGTGTTGGGGCACACCAATGCCGCCCCGAACCAGGGCCCCACCATCGCCAGCGCCACCATCCAGATATCGGCGGTGCCGCTGCGCCGCGCCGCGGCCCAGGCCCGCGAGCATCTGCTGACCCTGGCAGCGCGCCAATGGAATGTTCCACGCGACGCGCTGCGGGTGCGCGACGGCGTGATCCGGCTTGCCGACGCTGGCGACTCGCGCCGGCTGCACTATGGAGAGCTGTTGCGCGGCCAGCACATACGGTTGCTGCTGGCGCCCCCGGACCAGGAAGTCCGTCTCAAGCCCGCAGAGGAATACCGGATCGTGGGCCAGACTGTTGCCCGCGTGGACATTCCCGCCAAGGCCACGGGCGAACTCAGCTTTGTGCATGACGTGCGCGTGCCGGGCATGCGGCATGGACGCGTGATCCGCCCGCCCCACCCCGGACGCGACGCAGGCGACTTCATCGGACGCAGCCTGGCCGAACTGGACCGCGAATCCATCGCCCATCTGCCCGGCAACGTGCAAGTAGTGGCGCAAGGCGATTTCATTGGCGTGGTGGCGGACCGCGAAGAACAGGCGATCGCGGCCATGCGTGCATTGAAAGTGCGCTGGAAACCCATCCCCGCCGCGCCCCGTTTGGACAAGCTTGAGGCTGCCATCCGCGCCAACCCCTCCACCGCCCGGCCCCTGATCGACGAAGGCGACGTGGACGCCGCCTGCGCCGCTGCGGCCACGCACCTGCGCCGCAGCTACGTGTGGCCCTACCAGATGCATGCGTCCATAGGCCCGTCGTGCGCGGTCGCCGACTTCAGCGATGGCCGCCTGACGGTCTGGACAGGCACGCAGAATCCCCACATGCTGCGCGCCGACCTGAACCGCTTGCTTCGGCTGGGCGAGGATCGCATTGAATTGGTGCGCCTGGAGGCAGCGGGCTGCTATGGCCGAAACTGCGCGGACGACGTCTGTGCCGACGCGGCATTGTTGTCGATCGCGGTCGGCGCCCCGGTCCGTGTGCAACTCACGCGTGAACAGGAGCACCAATGGGAACCCAAAGGCACCGGCCAGTTGATGGACGTAAGCGCCGCCATCGACGCCAACGGCGAGCTGTCGGCCTATGACTTCGCCGTTCGCTATCCGTCCAACGATGCGCCATTGCTGGCGCTCTTGCTGACAGGCGCCATTCCCGCCGAACCCCGCACGCTCGAAATGGGCGACCGCACGGCGGCGCCCCCCTATCGCTATCCGAACCGGCGCATCGTCTGCCACGACATGGCGCCACTGGTGCGCGCCTCGTGGTTGCGCGGGGTGTCGGCCCTGCCCAATTCCTTTGCGCACGACTGCATGATCGACGAGCTGGCGCACGCGGCCGGCGCCGATCCCGTCGAATACCGCATCCGCCATCTGGACGATGCGCGCGCCGTCGCCTTGCTGGAAGCGACGGCCGCCCGCGCGCAATGGCGCCGGTCGACGCCCGGCAGCCGGGGCCGCCCGGGCGCCGACGGCCGACTGCATGGCCGGGGCGTCGCGTATGCGCGCTACGTGCACAGCAAATTCCCCGGCTTCGGCGCCGCTTGGGCCGCCTGGGTCATCGACCTGAACGTGGATCCCGCTACCGGCCGCATCGAGGTCGAACGCATCGTCGTCGGCCAGGACACCGGCATGGTCGTCAATCCCGAGGGCGTTCGCCACCAGATCCACGGCAACGTCAATCAGACGCTAAGCCGCAGTCTGTTGGAAAAGGTCGTCTTCGACGACGCTGGCGTGGCCTGCCGGGAATGGGGCGGATATCCCATCATGGGCTTCAAGCACCTGCCTGCCATCGACGTGCTGCTGATGCCGCGGCAGGACGAGCCGCCCATGGGAGCCGGTGAATCCGCCTCGGTGCCAGGCCCCGCCGCGATCGCCAACGCGCTCTTCGACGCAACGGGACTGCGCTTCTACGAGGCGCCCTTTACTCCCGATGCCGTGCGCGCGGCGCTGTTCCCGGCCGCTCACGCATCGTAAATTCCGCCTCGTGGATTTAACGGGAATTCCCTGATATTCCCGCTCCGGCCCGATGGCTACCATTCCGCGCACGTCAGCCCACCGGCTGCCATATCCCCCCTAGTGCATACGCTGCGCGGAGACATCATGAAAGCATTCAAACTGGCCGCGGCAGGCACCGCCTTACTGATCTCGTCCTGGGCCGCCCACGCCGGCGCGACGTTCGAGGCGGTCAAGAACAAGGGCTTCGTCCAATGCGGCGTGTCCACCGGCGTCGCCGGCTTCTCCGTGAACGACAGCAAGGGCGGCTGGATCGGCCTGGACGTGGACCTGTGCCGCGCGCTGGCCATCACCATGTTCGGCGACGCCTCCAAGGCCAAGATCATGGCCGTCAGCGCGCTGCAGCGCTTCACCGCCCTGCAGTCCGGCGAGGTCGACGTCCTGCCGCGCAACACCACCCTGTCGCTCACCCGCGACACCACGCTGGGCCTGATCGGCGTGGGCGTGAACTACTACGACAGCCAGGGCATCATGGTGAACAAAGCCCTGAACGTAAAAAGCGCCAAGGAACTGGACGGCGCCACGGTCTGCGTCCAACCCGGCACCACCACTGAACTGAACCTGGCCGACTGGTTCCGTTCGCAGAACATCGTCTTCAAACCCGTGGTCGTCGAACGCCTGGACGAGATCATCCGCGCATTCGCCGTGGGCCGTTGCGACGCCTTCACCGGCGACAAGTCGCAGCTGGCCGCCGCGCGCAGCAACCTCGAGAACCCGGAAAAGTACGACATCCTGCCGGAGAACTTCTCCAAGGAGCCGCTGGGCCCCATGGTCCGCCAGGGCGACGAGCAATGGTTCAACGTCGTGCGCTGGACCATGTTCGCCATGCTGGAAGCCGAGGAATACGGCATCACTTCCAAGAACGTGGATGAAATGCTCAAGAGCACCAATCCCAACGTGCAGCGCCTCTTGGGCGTGACCCCGGGCATGGGCAAGAACCTGGGCGTGGACGACAAGTGGGCCTACAACATCATCAAGCACATCGGCAATTACGGCGAGAGCTTTGAGAAGAACCTGGGCCCCAGCAGCCCGCTGAAGCTGCCGCGCGGCCTGAACGCTTCGTACCGCGACGGCGGCCTGATGTACGGCTGGCCGGTGCGCTAAGCAGCGCAGCAAGCCCGACACAGGCATCGCCCGCTACGGCTTCGCGCCGTGGAACAGGGGCGATGCCTGGATTCTTTCCAGCATGCCTCTTGCCGCGCTGGTCAAGGGCCGGTTGGCCCGCACGATCAGCCGCGTCTGCGCCGCCTCGAAGATGGGATTGGTGGTGCGCAGCGCCACCAGTTCGCCCCGGGCAACCTCCTTCACCACGGAATTGGCTGAGGTAAAGGTCAGCCCCAGGCGGCTTTCCACATAGCGTTTCAGCGTCACCACAGAGTTGGCGATGAAGCTGGGCGACAGCACGATGTTTTCCGACAGCTCCGCCATCTCGATCAACTGGCGCAGGCCGAATCCCGGCCCCATCAATGCGACGGGATAGCGCGCCACGTCCTTGAGCGCCGGCCGCTTGCGCTGCCGCGCCAGCGGATGATCCGGCCAGGCGATCACGCATAGCGGGTGCGTGCGCGTGTGCACCACGCGTATGCCCGGATCCGCGGGTGCGCCGAACACCACGCCGATGTGGGCATCGTCATGCACGACGGCGCGGACCGCATCGGAAGCGCCCGCCACCTTCAGGGACACGCGCACGCCGGGATGCTGGCGGCAGAATTCGTCCACCACGCCGCTCATCAGGATATCCACGAAGCCCTCGCTGGCAACGATCTGGATATCACCGCGCTGCAAGCCGTTGACCTCGTCCAGCCGCGCCCGCAGGGCCTGTTCGCTGGCCTGGCGGTCACGGCAGTGATCCATCACGATGGCAGCCATATCGGTGGGAACGATGCCGCGGCCCTTGCGCTCCAGCAACGCGACGCCAAGCTCCGTTTCCAGCAGCTGGATCTGGCGGCTGACGATGGAAGGCTCCACGCCCAGGCGTTCAGCTGCCCCGCGCACCGATCCGGCCGTGACCGCTTCGAAGAAGTACTGCAAGCGCCGCGCGCTCAAGCCGCCGTCCATGGCCTTCTCCCTATTCGATTTCAGCAATTTCGAAAAATCGTTGCCTTTTTGGCAACAAAATTCCTTTTAGCTTACATTGATTTACAGGGTGGCGATTGCGAATAATGCGCGTACTTTCAATCCGCTCGGTTGCGGTCGAACGCTGGAACAAGCGACGGCGGCAATGCGAGGTAACGCCCATTTCGAGCCTTAAAGCATGAAACCCTTCGCTTCGATCCTCGCTGCCGCAACCCTGAGCGTAGTCTGTCAACAAGCCGCGTTCGCCTCGCCGGAAGCCGCCTACCCGACCAAGCCCGTCAAGGTCGTGGTCGGCTATGCGCCGGGCGGCTCGTCGGATGCCGTGGCCCGGCTGATCGCCGGCCGCCTGTCGGACAAGCTGGGCCAGACCTTCGTGGTCGAGAACCGCCCGGGCGCCGCCAGCAACATCGCCGCGGCCACCGTCGCGCGCTCGCCCAACGACGGCTACACCATCCTGCTGGGCTCGAATGCCAGCACCATCAACGTGTCGCTCTACAAAGAGCTGTCCTTCGACTTCCAGAAGGACTTCGCGCCGGTGGCGCTGCTGACGCGCTTTCCCAACATCATGGTGGTGAACAACACCGTGCCGGCCAAGACGGTGCAGGAGTTCATCACCTACGCCAAGGCCAACCCCAAGAACATCTTCTTCGCGTCGTCCGGCGCGGGCTCGTCGACCCGCCTGTCGGCCGAACTGTTCAAGATGATGACCGGCGTCGAGATGGAGCACGTGCAATACAAGGGCAGCGCGCCCGCCCTGACCGACCTGATGGCGGGCCGGATCCAGGTGATGTTCGACACGGCGCCTTCCGTCATGCCGCTCATCAAGGGCGACAAGCTGCGCGCGCTGGGCGTCACCAGCGCCACCACCCAGCCCTTCGCCCCGGAGATTCCCACCATCGATGCAAGCGTCAAGGGCTACGAAATGACGTCCTGGTACGCGCTGTTCGCGCCGGCCGGCACGCCCGCGGGCATCGTGGAAAAGCTTAACAAGGAAGTCAACGCCATCCTGGAAGAGAAGGACATCCAGGAGAAGCTCGCCGGCATGGTCGCCACGCCCGGCGGCGGCACGCCCGAGGAACTGCGCAAGCACGTCGCTTCTGAAATCGCCAAATACGCCGATGTGGTCAAGGCCTCCGGCGCCACCGCGGACTAAGCTTTCGTACCATGCGTGTTTTCACCGGTTCGCTGTCCACGGAAACCAATACGTTCGCTCCGCTGCCCACCTCGCTGGATGACTTCGCGGACCGGGGCTACTACCCCGCCGGCACCCATCCTTCCGAGATGACGATCTTCAGCGGACCACTGTGGGCGGCGCGCCAGCGCGGCGCGCAGCATGGCTGGACCGTGATCGAAGGCCTGGCCGCCGGCGCCCAGCCCGGCGGCACCACCACCCGCCATGCCTACGAAACGCTGCGCGAAGAGCTGCTGCGCGACCTGCGCCTGGCCTTGCCCGTGGACATGGTGGTGCTGGGCCTGCATGGCGCCATGGTGGCCGACGGATACGAGGACTGCGAGGGCGACCTGTTGGCACGCGTGCGCGACATCGTCGGCCCCGGCGTCGTCGTCGGCGCAGAGCTGGACCCGCACTGCCACTTGTCGGAAGCCATGGTGGCCAACACGGATATTCTGGTCGCCTACAAGGAATACCCTCACACCGACATCCGCGAGCGCGCGCTGGAACTGGTGGACTTCTGCGCGGCAATCGTCCAGCGCCGCATCGCGCCGGTAGCGGCGGTGGTCGACTGCGAGATGGTCGTCACCATTCGCACCCCGCAAGAGCCCGCGCGCAGCTATATCGACCGCATCAGCGCGTTGGAAGGCCGGGACGGCATACTCTCCATTTCCGTGGTGCACAGTTTCGCCTGGGGCGATGTGCCGGACATGGGCACCAAACTGCTCGTGTATGCCGACGGCGACGCCCTGGCCGCCCAGCGGCTGGCGCGGCGCCTTGCCGACGAATTGATCGACATGCGCGCAGCCCTGACGCCTGATTACCCCAAGCCCGACGAAGCCATCGACCAGGCGCTGGCGCATGGCGCGACGCCCGTCGTCATCGCCGATGCTGCCGACAATCCGGGCGGAGGCGGCGCGGGCGACTCCACCTTTCTGCTGCGCCGCCTGCGCGAGCGTGGCGTGCGCAACGTGGCGATCGGCCCCATGTGGGACCCCATCGCCGTGCGCATCGCCTTCAGCGCCGGCGTAGGCGCGCGCCTGGCACTGCGCATCGGCGGAAAGATCAGCCCGATGTCTGGAGAACCGCTAGACCTGATGTGTACCGTCAAAGCGCTGGTTCCGGACATGGTCATGACGGGCCTGTCCGGCTCGCCGGCCGTGGTGGGAAATTCCGCGCTGGTGGAAGCCGACGGCATCGAGATCGTGCTGATCACGGTGCGAGCGCAAGCAATGGATACCGATGTTTTCACGCAGCTGGGCTGCCAGCTCGAGGAAAAAACCCTCATCGTGGTCAAGTCGGCGCAGCATTTCCAGGCGTCGTTCGCCAAGGTGGCGCGGCATGTGGTCTTTGCGGATGCGCCGGGGTCGGCGGCGCTGGATATCAAGGGGTTGCCGTATAAACACATAAACGGGCCGAAGTGGCCGATCAATATGTGACAGAATGCCCGGCGCACGAACGCCCGGGCGCTTGTATTGAAGGGATACACAACAGTCGTCAGCGGTTCACAATCTGCGAGTTACCCTAGCCACTCCAGCGCCCGTCCGCTGAATGCGTTACTCTCCCCCTCCCCAATTCAAGTCCGCAAGGAGCCCCAAATGGCACAAGCCTCCGCCCGCCACATCCTCGTCTCGACCGAAGCCAAGGCTAACGAACTGAAGACCGCCATCGAGAACGGCGCCGACTTCGCTCAGCTGGCCAAGGAAAACTCCAGCTGCCCGTCCTCGCGCGACGGCGGCAATCTGGGTACGTTTGGCCCGGGCCAGATGGTCAAGGAATTCGACACCGTGGTGTTCAGCGCCCCGGTCGGCGAGGTTCAGGGTCCGGTGAAGACGCAGTTCGGCTACCACCTGGTTGAAGTGACCAGCCGCAAGGACTAAGTCCGCCGCTGTATATCCGAAGGCCGCCGCCAGGAAACTGGCGGCGGCCTTTTTCATGACCCGTCGGCCTGCGCTGCGATCCGCAGGCTATCCACGAAGGCGGTAAGTCCGGCGCTGTCGCGGCGGCCGCTGCGGGTGACGATGGCATAGTCCAGGGCCACGCGGGGGGCCAGCGCCCTGAGGTGCACACGCCAGCGCGCTCCGGTCAGCGCCGCGAACGAGGGGACGACCGCCTGGCCCAGGCCGGCCTCGACCATGGCCAGTATGGTCTCCAGGTGGCTGTAGACGCGGCGGGGCGGGCTTGCCGCGCTGTCTGGCAGACGCGGGACGTGCCGGTCTATCAGTTGCTGGATAGGGTTGCTGGCCGGCAGAACGATAAGGCTGCCGGGATCCAGGCGCTGCCATGACAACGGAGCGCGACGGCTCTTGGCGGCATGTTCCGCCGATTGTGCCAACACGAGTTCGGCTGGGAACAAGCTGCGCCGGCGCAGGCCGGCGGCCTTCTGGAAGAAGGCGCCGAAGCCCGCGTCCAGCGAACCATCCTCCACGCCTTGCTGGATCAGGCTGCGGTCCATGTCCGCCACCTCGACACGCCAGTCCGGCTGCGCTACGGAGCATGCGCGCAATACTTGCGGCAGGATGCTGCTGGCGATGAGCGGCGTGACACCTACACGAAGCACGCGCGCCTGCGGCGTGCTGGCGGCGGCCAGTTGGCGCAGGGCGCCGCCCAATTCGTCGACCATGCGCTGGGCCACGGGCAGCAAGGTGCGGCCCGCTTCCGTCAGTAGCACGGCCCGGGTGCTGCGTTCGAACAGGCGGCTGCCGATGTTTTGCTCGAACTCCCGCACCATGGCGCTCAGCCCAGCCTGCGTCAGATGCAACTGGGCGGCGGCTTTGGTGAAGCTGGCGTGCTCGGCGACAGCGAGGAAGCCGCGCAATTGGCGTAGCGAACAGTTCATGCGTGACCTAGCAGAAAATTCATAACCAGTCTTTGTTAATGAACAAATTATCGTAGTTTTACTTGTTTATCCGTTTGCGTTGCAATTGCGGAATGCGCCGCCATCCAAGCGAAATGGCTCACAACAACAAGCGCACTTGCCCTACAGGAGACAAGCATGTTCCGTTATTCCCTGCGGTTTGCCGCCGCCTTCAGTCTTGCGTGCGCGGCGGTCGCTCCCGCCTTTGCAGCTCAGGCAGGCTTTCCCGACAAGCCCATCAAACTGGTGGTGCCATTTCCGCCTGGCGGCCCGACTGACACGAGCGCGCGCCTGTTCGGCAAGACGATGTCCGAGCAGTTGGGCCAACCCGTCATCGTGGAGAACCGGGCGGGCGCGGGCGGCTCTGTTGGCACCACGTCGGTGACACGCGAACAGCCCGATGGCTATACGCTGCTGTGGGGTGGCACCAGCAGCATGGTGGTTGCGCCGGCGCTGTACCCCAAGCTGGACTACGACCCCGTCAGCTCGTTCACGCCCATCGGCATGGCGGTACGCGGTCCGCTCATCCTGGTGAGCCGCCCCGCCCTGCCCAGCACCGATCTCAAGTCGCTGCTGGACCTGGCGCGGCGCCAATCGTTGACGGTGGCGTCCGCGGGCACCGGCTCGGTTGGTCATCTGACCGCCGAGCTGTTCGATCGCAGCGCTGGCGTGGAGATCCTGCACATTCCCTATCGCGGCGGCGCGCCGGCCCTGAGCGACGTGCTGGGCGGCCAGGTGGATCTGTTGTTCGACACGGTGACGCTGCTGTATCCGCAGATCACGGCGAACAAGCTGCGTGCCTATGCCGTCACCGGCGCGCAGCGCTACCCGCGACTTCCAGACGTGCCCACGGTGGCGGAAGTGCTGGGCAAGCCCTTCGAAGCGTATTCCTGGTTCGGCCTGATGGCCCCCGCACATACACCGCAGCCGGTTATCGAGCGCCTGACCAAGGCGCTGGCCGCGGCTGCGCGCGACCCCGAGGTCAAGCGCCAACTTGCAGATCTGGGCCTGGAACCCGTTGGCGACACCCCAGAGCAATTCGCACAATCCATCCGGACCGATCTGGCCAAATGGACCCAGGTCGTCAAACAAGCTGGCATCAAGCCGGACTAATTCTTCCCGACGCAGCACTATGTCCCATCACTCGACGTCCTCCTCTCTATACCTCATCGCGGGCGCCGGCCTGGGCGGGCTGACCGCCGCGCTGGCCTTGCAACGGCGCGGCCTGCGTGTACGCGTGCTGGAGCAGGCGCCGGAGCTGCGCGAAGTTGGCGCCGGCATCCAGCTCAGCGCCAACGCCAATCGCGTGCTCTTTCAGCTAGGCCTGGAAGAGGCGTTGATGGACGTGGCGCGTCCCACCGCCGGCAAGCGCATCCGGCTGTGGTCCAGCGGCAGGACCTGGCCGCTCTTCGACCTGGGCGCGGAGTCCGTAAGCCGTTACGGCTATCCCTACCTGACGATTTATCGCGCCGACCTGCACCAGATTTTGGCGCAGGCCGTGCAGGCCAATGATCCGGAAGCCATCGCGCTCGGTGCGAAAGTGACGCAGTTCACGCAGGATGACAAGGGCGTCGCCGCAGTTCTGGAATCCGGCGAGCGCATCGAGGGCACCGCGCTCATCGGCGCCGACGGCGTGCACTCACGCGTACGCGCCGCGTTGTTCGGCGCGGATGCGGCGGCGTTTTCAGGAACCGTCGCCTGGCGCGGCGTGATCCCGGCCGAAAAGCTGCCCGCGCACCTGCGCGAGCCCTACGCCTGCAACTGGGTGGGGCCCGGCGCGCACGTGATCCACTATCCCCTGCGGCGCGGGAAGCTCGTGAACTTCGTGGGCATTCTGGAACGCGACGACTGGCAGGTCGAGTCCTGGACCGAACGTGGCAGCGTGGAAGAATGCGCGCGGGATTTCGCAGGCTGGCACGAAGACGTACAGACGCTGATACATGCCCTGGACGAACCTTATAAATGGGCGCTGATGTTGCGCGAGCCGCTGCCGATCTGGTCGCAGGGCCGCGTGACACTGCTTGGCGACGCCTGCCACCCCACCCTGCCCATGCTGGCGTCGGGCGCGGCGATGGCGATCGAGGACGGCTACGTGCTGGCGCGTGCGCTGGCGGCGCATCCGGACGATATTCCACTGGCCTTCAAGCGCTACGAAGCCGCACGCGTGGAACGCGCTTCGCGCGTCGTGCGCGGATCGGCGGAAAACGCCAGGCGCTTCCACAATCCCGCGCTGGAACACGCGCAAGGCGCCGCTGACTACGTGGACCGCGAATGGAATGAAGCGCGCGTGCGTGAACGCTATGAATGGCTGTTCAGCTACAACGCGGACGAAGCGCCGGTCTGACACCCGCTGCCTCGTGCAAAAGGCCGCCGCCGGGACACCCCGGGCGACGGCCTTTTGCCTATTCCCGCGCGGCTCGGCGGGACACAGCGTTACGCCTTGCCCGTCATCACCATATGCGCCAGCGCGTCCGCGTCCAGTCCGGCCACGTCGCGCTCGATGACCTTGGCGCCGCTCTTCAGAATGGCCACCCGGTCCGCCAGCGCAACCACGTCCGCCATGTTGTGGCTGATGAGGATCACGGTGCGGCCCTCCTCCCGCAGCTTGCGCACCAGGTTCAACACCAGCGCGGTCTCCTTGACGCCCAACGCGGCGGTAGGCTCGTCCATGATGACCACGCGGGCATCCCAGCGCAGGGCACGGGCGATGGCGACGGCCTGGCGCTGGCCGCCGGACATGCGCTCCACGGGCCGGTCCATGTCCTCGATGGGCACGGACAGGCGCTGCAGGTAGCCGCGCGCGTCCTGGGTCATGCGGCGCTTGTCCAGGACGCTGAAAGGGCCCACGCGGCGCACCAGTTCCGCGCCCATGAAGATGTTTTCCCAGATGGATAGGCGCGGCGCCAGCGCCAGGTCCTGGTAAATGGTGGCGATGCCCTGCACCAGCGCGTCGTGGGGTGAACCGAACACCACCGGCTTGCCGTTCAGGCTCAGCGCCCCGGCGCTAGGCTCCTGAGCGCCGGAGATGATGCGGATGAGCGTGGACTTGCCCGCGCCGTTATCGCCGCAAATGGCCATGACCTTGCCCTGGGGCACATCCAGGTCCACGCCCTTCAGGGCTTCGACGGCGCCATAGGATTTCTTGATCTGGCGTAGCGACAACGCGGCGGTCATGGCTGCTGGCTCTTACTTGGCGGGTTGCAGGAATTTCTGGACGTTGCTGGCGTCGACCAGGACCGAGTCCATGAACAGGTAGGGACCGGCAACAACGGTTTCCTTGGGTTCTTTCTTGACGACGATACGGTCGATGGAATCGACAGCCTTGGCGCCCATCTGCTCGAAGGGAATCATCATCGTGGCGCTGACAAGGCTGTTGGGGTCGGCGATGCGGCGATAGGTTTCGGGGCTGCCGTCGACGGACACGAGCGTGACGTCGCCCTTTTTCATGCCCTGCGCCTGCAGCAGGTCGTCGATGACGTAGGCCTGGCCATCGAACGAGGCCCAGATGCCCTTGAACTGGCCCTGGTGGCGCAGCAACAGGGCCTGCATGCCGTTGCGCACGTCGTCGCGCCAGCTTTGGGTACGGGCCATGCTGAACTTGGCCAGGTCTTTGACCGCGGTGTTCTCGGTCAAGACGGCATCCAGCATCTTGCCGCGGATGCGGGTGCCGGAGTTGCCATCGAAGCGGGCGGACAGGATGTTGCCCTGATAGCCCATCTTGCCCAGCAGGTAGAGCACGGACTGGGCGCCCGTGGCGTATTCGTTGACCTCGACGTCGAAGAGCATATGGGGGCTGGCGCCGGACATCACGCCCACGACAGCAATGCCTTTCTCCTTGGCGGCCTGCAACTGCGCGTCGGTTTCGACGGGCTTGCCCATGGCGATGACGATGGCGTCAACCTTCTTGTTGACCAGGGTGTCGAGCTGTTCGGCCAGCTTGGGCAAGGACCCTTCCGCGTTCAACTGGGTGACCGTCCAGCCCTTGGCGCGGGCGGCTTCGGCAGCGGCGTTGGCGACCCGGGCATGGGTTTCCGAAGACATCTGGAACGCGACAACGCCCACGTCGAAAGCGTGCGCGGCCGCGCCCATGGCCAGGGCCTGGACGGAAAACGCGGCCAACAGCAAATTGCGCATCAAGGATTTACGCATGGTTCTCTTCCCCTTCCGATCAGAATTTGAAGGCCGCTTTCTTCAGCACGGCCGATGACACCGCGACGGATGCGATGATGATGAAGCCCAGGACGATGTCCTGCACGTAATAAGGCGCGCCCATGAGGACCAGGCCGTTGCCCAGCACCTTGAGGATCAGCGCGGCCACCAGCGTGCCCGGAATATTGGCGTGGCCGGGGTTGAACATGGTCATGCCCAGCAGAACCGCCGCGATCGCGTACAGGAAGTAGTCGCCGGCCATGTTGGGCGCGGCGGAAGACAGGCTGGAGGTCAGCAGCACGGCCGCCAGGCCCGCGCACAGGCCGGAAAGGGCCAGCCCTATGCTTTTCATGGCGCGGATGTTGATGCCGGCCAGCCGGGCGGACTCTCCGGCCTCGCCGGTGGCCGTCATGCGGGCGCCGGTTCGGGTCCACTTCACCAGGAAGAACGCCAGCAGCACCGTGCCCAGCATCCACAGCACCAGGGCCGGAATGCCAAAGGGCTTGCCGCGCGCAAGGTCCGTGAACACGGTGGGCCAGCGGCCCACATACGACACGCCATCGGTCAGCATGAAGGCGAAGCCGCGCGCCATGGCGGCCATGCCCAACGTCGCAATCAATGAAGGCACGCGCAGCCGCGTCACGGCAATGCCGTTCACCAGACCGCAGACCAGCCCGACCCCCAGGCCCGCGCCAATGGCCAGCAACACCGGCTGTCCGGTATGCACCAGGGCGCCGGTGACGACTGCCGCCAAGCTGGCGACGTCGGCGACGGACAGGTCCAGTTCGGCCGTGACCAGCGCCAGCGTGAAACCGATGGCAATGATGGCCAGGAAACTGGTTTCCTTGGCGATATTCAGAAGATTGTTGGGTGCCGCGAAATTCGGAGCGGCCAATGCGAAGAAGCCCACCAGGACCAATCCCGCGATTGCCGTGCCGTACTTTTCCAGGATGCCGCGCATCGACTCAACCCTTGCTGCGTTTTGTTTGTTATGTGGGCGCGTCGCTGCGCCCTGCTGATGGCGTCGTAGTTTATACCCGGGCATCAACCCATATCGATACCGGCGAGCGCGCGCGAGACGGGCGCCAGCGCCGCTTCCGCGGCCCGGAACTGGCTGTACATGCGGCGATAGGCGTGGGCGCGCTCGGCTTGCGGCTCGTAGCGTTGCGCCACGCGCACCAGGGCGCCCTGGGCGGCGGCGAAGCTGCTGTAACGCCCCAGGCCGGTCCACGCCGCCACCGCCGCGCCCAGCACGCCCGGCTGCTCGGCCTGGCCGACCACCACCGGTCGTTCGCAGATGTCCGCCTTGACCTGGCACCATTGGGCGTTGGATGCGGCGCCGCCGCCGAAGCGGATTTCTCCCACGGGGTTGCCCAGGGCGCTTTCCGCGCGTTCCAGCACGATCCGGTTCAGGAACGCCACGCCTTCCAGCACGGCCCAGGCCAGATCGCCCGGGCCATGGCGACGGTTCAGGCCCAGGAAGGCGCCGCGCAGATGCGGGTCCCAGTACGGCACTCTTTCACCCTGCAGATAGGGCAGGAACAGCGCCGGCTGCGGATCCCGGGGCGCATCCAGCAAAGCGTCCATCGCTTCGCCCACGCCGGCCATGCCTTCGTCGCCCAGGCGACCCAGCAGGGGCAGGAGCCACGCCACCGTGTCCGCCCCGTTCTGGCCCGGTCCGCCGATCTGATGATGGCCGCCGCCCCAGTCCACGGTCATCAGGCCTTGGGCCTGCACCGGCTCGGCGCCGACGGCGCCGAAGACCTCGGTGGTGCCGGAGATGTTGTAGGCATAGCCCGGCCGCAGGGCTCCCAGGCCGGCCACGGCCGCCCAGGTGTCATTGGCGCAGGCCACTACCGGGCGTCCCGCCAGGCGCGCCAGCGCGCCCGGTAAGCCCGTTTGCACGGATCCGGCCACATCCAGAGGGTCGAGCGTCGGCGGCACCCAGGCGGGATCGGCGCCCACCGCCGTCAGCAGGTCGCCCCCCTGCGGGGCTGGCGCCGCTGCCGCAGCCAGGCGCGCCATGGATACCGTGTCGCTGACGGCGCGTCCGGTGAGGAGAAAATTCAGGTAATCCTTGGGTTCCAGTACCAGATGCACCCGGGCAGCGTGCTGCGGCTCGGCGCGTAACAGCCACGCGACGCGCGCCCAGGGATGAAAGGCGTTGACCTGGGCGGCCTCGGAATGGGACGCCGGCATGGCGCCGAGCCATGCCCCGACATCAGCCGCCGCGCGCGTATCCCGCCACGTGATCGCCGGCCGGATGGCGGCGCCCTGCGCGTCGATAAATACCTGCGTGCGAGTGACTCCGCAGATGGCAATGGCCTGCACGGCGTCGAAACCGGCGCCAGCCTGCATGGCCAGGCGATCGGCCAGGGTCTGCAGGCCGCGCCACCAGGCATCGGCGTCAATTTCATCCCAACCCGGCCGGTCCGCCGGACGAGCGCCCGCCGGGCTATCGATGAAACACGCATGCGCAATGGCCCCACGCGCATCCACCAAGGCTGCGCGAAAGCGCGTGCCGCCCAGATCCACCGCCAGCACGTAACTCATGCCATCACCTGCATGAGGCGGATCTGGCCGCGCCCGGGCTGCATGGCCCGCAGCGGGCGGAAGGTTGGAATATCAGGCATGGGAGGGGGCTTCTGCGTGATCGGACGGCCACCGGAACGGGCGTTCCGGCATGAAGAAATTGTAGTCCAGCCAAGGTTCCCCCGCAGCGGCGGGGGCCGTTCCTCGCTGCACCGCAGCACCGGAAATCCTATCAATTGATTATTTCTGTTCAGGTGACACGGGCCGCGGGCGTGGGACAGAATGGCCCACACCCGGAGGAGACAGCCGGGGCCATGAAAACCATCAAAACCGCATGCGCAAACACGCAGCCCGAGGCCCATGAAAAAGTCCAGGAACAAGGTCATCATCACCTGCGCGATCACCGGATCGGTCCATACGCCATCGATGTCGCCCCATCTTCCCGTCACCCCCGACGAGATCGCGCAATCCGCGCTGGATGCCGCCCAGGCGGGCGCGGCCATCGTGCACCTGCATGCGCGCAAACCCGATACCGGGCAGCCCACCCAGGATCCCGCGTTGTATGCGCAGTTTCTGCCGCGCATCAAGCATGCGTCGGACGTGGTGATCAACATCACTACGGGCGGTTCGCCTGTGCTGCCCCTGGCCGATCGCATGGCGCCTGCGCTGCAGTTCAAGCCCGAGGTCGCATCGCTGAACATGGGTTCGATGAACTTCGGCATGTATGAGCTGCTGGAGCGCTTCAAGGAATTCAAGCATGCCTGGGAACAACCCTACCTCGAAGGCAGCAACGACCTGATCTTCAAGAATACCTTCAAGGACATCGAGCGCATCCTGACCTCGTGTGGCGACAACGGCACGCGCTTCGAGATCGAGTGCTACGACATCGGGCACCTGTATACCGCAGCGCACTTCGTCGACCGCAAGCTGCTCAAGCCGCCATTCCTGATCCAGTCCGTGTTCGGCATCCGCGGCGGCATCGGCACGCATCCCGAAGATGTGATGATGATGAAGCGGACTGCAGACCGCCTGTTCGGCGAAGACTACATCTGGTCCGTGCTGGCCGCCGGACGCAAGCAGACGCCGCTGGCGACGATGGCGGCCACCATGGGCGGCAACGTGCGCGTGGGGCTGGAGGATTCGCTGTGGGACGGGCCGGGGGAACTGGCACGCTCGAACGCGGACCAGGTGCGTCGGATTCGCCGCATCCTGGAAGATCTGTCGCTATCCATCGCCACGCCGGCCGAGGCGCGTGAAACGCTGCAACTGAAAGGCCGCGACAACGTCGCGTTCTGAACCTGATCCTATAAGTGGGGAGACCAGATATGAAAAAGACACTGTGCGCAACGGCGGCAGCCGCGTTGTTGGGGATGACGGGCGCGGCCGCGGCCGACGACGGCGTGATCCGCATTGGTTTCATAACCGACATGTCCGGCCTGTCGGCGGACGCCGACGGCCCGGGCGGCGCCGAGGCAATCAAGATGGCAGTGGCGGACCTGGGCGGCGTGGTGGCCGGCAAGAAGGTTGAGGTGCTGGTGGCGGATCACCAGAACCGTGCCGACATCGCATCGTCCCGGGCCCGCGAATGGCTGGACCAGAAGGGCGTCAATATGCTGATCGCAGGGGCGAATTCCGCGGCGGCGCTGGCGATGGCGAAAGTAGCCGAGGAAAAGAAGACGCCGTTCTTCGTGGTGAGCGCGGGTGCTTCCGAGCTGACGAATTCCCAGTGCACGCCCTACACCGTGCACTACGTCTATGACACGGTTTCGCTGGCGCGCGGCACGGCGCGCGCAATGATGAAAGAGGGCAACAAGGATTGGTATTTCCTGACCGTGGACCATGCCTTCGGGCACGCTCTCGAACGCGATGCGGCGGCGGTGGTGCAGGCCGATGGCGGCACCACAAAGGGACGTGTCAGGCATCCGCTGAACGCGGCCGACTTCTCGTCCTTCATCCTGCAGGCGCAAGCCTCGGGCGCCTCGGTGCTGGGACTGGCAAATTCGGCCAGCGACACCAGCAACGCCGTCAAGGCCGCCAATGAATTCGGCCTTACGCCGAAGATGAAAATCGCCGGCCTGCTGGTGCTGATCACGGACGTGCATGCGCTGGGCCTGCAGGCTGCGCAGAATATGTACCTGACCACGGCCTGGTACTGGGACCAGGACGACGCCTCGCGCAAGTGGGCATCGCGGTTCGAGTCCACCATGAAGAAAAAGCCGTCGATGCTGCAGGCCGGCGACTATTCCGCCGCCACGACCTACCTGAAGGCCGTGGAAGCCACCAAGAGCACCGACGGCGACACCATCATGAAATGGCTGAAGGCGAACCCGGTGAATGACTTCTTCGTCAAGGACGGCAAGATCCGCGCCGACGGCCTGATGGTGCACGACATGTTCCTGATGCAGGTGAAAACACCGGCGGAGTCGAAAGCGCCGTGGGACTATTACAAGCTGGTGGCCCGGGTGCCGGGAGACCAGGTCTATACCTCGCCGGCGGAATCGACCTGCCGTTTGATGAAACCCTGAGCGACGACAACAAGGATCTGGCATGACTATGAAGAACGCGGTCCCGGCGGACATTTCCGCATTGCCCGTGGACCTGTCGGGCAAGCGCGTCATCGTGACCGCAGGCGCAGCCGGCATCGGCGCGGCGATTGCCGCCGCATTTGCCGATCGCGGCGCCCGCGTGCACGTCTGCGACGTGGACGAACAAGCCCTGGCATCCTGCCCCCACCCCTGGTCGCGCGCCGACGTCAGCCGGCGCGACGAGATCGACCGCTACATGCAGGAAGCGCTGGCGCAGCTGGGCGGCCTGGACGTACTGGTCAACAACGCGGGCATCGCCGGCCCGACCGCGGGCATAGCGGACATCAAGCCGCAAGAACTGGATGCAACGCTGGACATCAACCTGGCGTCGCAATTCCACACGGTGCGGCATGCGCTGCCTGCGCTGCGCGCCTCCGGCGGCGGCAGCATCCTCAATATCAGCTCCGTGGCAGGCCGCATGGGCGTGCCGATGCGCACGCCCTACGCCGCCACCAAGTGGGGCGTGGTAGGCCTGACCCGGTCGCTTGCGGTCGAGCTGGGCGGCTATGGCATCCGCGTCAATGCACTGTTGCCCGGCTTGGTGGCGGGCCCACGGATCGACCGTGTGATCGAGGCGCGCGCCAAGAACATGGGACTGACGGTGGAGGAAGAAACCCGGCTGGAACTGTCCGGGGTCAGCCTGCGGCAATTCGTTCGGGCGGCGGACATCGCCAATATGGCGCTGTTCCTGGCCAGTCCGTTTGGCGCAATGATCAGCGGGCAAGCGATCAGCATAGACGGCGACCTGCAATCGCTGCCCTGGCAACCGCCCGCGGACTGACGCCCTGGGGCTTTTCCCATGAAAAGCTAGCCCAGCAACTGGATCGTGTCCGCATAGACGCCGTGGCGGCGATCCTGCGTCGTGGCGCGCAGGGCGTCGAGCAGCCGCTCGGCCAGGTCCTGGTTGCGGGCTTCCTTACGGGTGATCAGGAAGAAATCAAACCACTGCCGCGATGCCAGCGGCCGGGCGAGCAAGTCGGGATAGGCCGCCACGATGTCCCATGCCGACAGGGCATTGACCAGGCTGATGCCCCGTACCGCCCGGACCGTGCCGGGCAAGAGCGACATATGCGCCCGCATGCCCGAACTGAGCAGCAGGGAGTCCGCGATATCTCCTTGGGCGACCACATAGTCCGACCATAGCGGCTTGACGTAGGTCTCGGCGGGAATCTCGCCCACTGCGATGATTTCGCGTTCGGCAAGAGGATGCTCGCGATGCACGATGGCCATGACGTCGGCCCGCAAGAATGGCGTGAAGGCCAATCGGGCACTATCGCGTTCGACCGCGCCCAGGCCGAAATCGGCGCGCATGGTCTCTACCGCGCTGATGGCCTGCACGGACGATTCGATGTCGATGGAAAACGGCCGGGTGCCGTTGGCATCCAGATAGCGCCGCACGGCGTCCGGCGCGTAACCCAGCGCCAGGGCTGGCGACGAGGCGATCCGCAGGCCGCGTCCGCCAAATTGTTCGATGCTGTGCAGGGCCTCGTCGATGCGCACCAGCTCGTCCAGCACGAACTTGGCCTCGCTGTAGAGATACTCCCCCACCTCGGTGGGACGCAGGGTTTTGTGGGACCGGTCAAACAGCTGTACGCCGGTGGCGCTTTCCAGGCGGGAAATCGCGTGGCTGACCGCCGGCTGTGTCAGATGCATGGACTGCGCGGCCTGCCGGGTCGATCCGGTCATGACCACCGCGTAGAAAATGCGCAGGTCGTGAATGTTGAAATTGCGCTTCATGCGTGAGTGTCAACCCGGGGCCGGAAAAGGTGCAGGCCGTGCCGGCGGCGCCTGCCTGACCCGCTCGATCTGCGGAGACACCCATTTGCCGTCCAGCAACGCCGGCTTGGGCCAGTAGTACCGCAGCGTAACCATGAACGGCCCGGCCGGCGCGGGCAACCAGTTGGACTCCTTGCCCTTGCCCGGCGACTCCGACTGGATGTAGAGGGTGATACCCCCGTCGCGGTCACGCTTCAAGGACGGCAGCATGGACGAGTTGATCAGGTAGCGCTTCAGGGGGTTGGAGACAAGTAGCTGCTCAGGCAGCCGATACATGGTCATGGACCAGAACGCATGGACGGGCGGCAGGCTGCGCGGCGCAAAGCGCAGCGTGTATTTGTTGCGGCCGTCCAGCGGCTGGCCCGTGCTGTCGTTTTCCAGCACGGGATAGAGCGCTTCCTCGCGGCTGTTGCCGCCGATGCCGACCTGGGTTCCCGTGGCGCGCGCGAGGATGTTGTTCTTGAGGGTGGCGCGGTCGCCGAACAGCCCGTCGGTCTTGCCGTTGAGCGCCTCGCGATTTTTGTCGATGTCGTTCTGGCCGTCGTGCATGCCTTCCTGCAAGGCCCGGCGCAGTGCAGGATTCATGTTGCCGAAGTCGTACTGCCGGCCCGGTTCGAGGCCGATGCTGGCAAAACGTTCGCGCAGCGACTGTTCCGAGGGATGGGCAGGCGCGAACTGCAGCAGGAAAGCCAGCTGGTTGTAGAACTCGAGAGAGCTGCGCATCTGCGCGGGCGGTTCGGGCTCGATCCAGTCCACGGCAGGCGCCGGCTGGGGCGCGCGCTGTTTGCGGAAGGCAGACAAGGTCTGGATCTTGTAGCGCGACTGGATGCGCTTGACGTTGGGCAGATCGGCGGCGTTAAAGAGCTGAGTGCGTCCGACCAGATTGACCAGGTCGGTTTCCGACCTGATCACTTTGGTGATGCCGGCCGGCGTCTTGCCCTTCCAGCGCGGGCCGGCAACCAGGAACCTGCCGCCGCCGTTGCCTGTGCTTCGGCTGCCGATGTAGGCAAAGTTGTAGGTGTACAGGTCCATCAGCTGCAGCACGAAATAGCGGCGCGGTTCCATGGCGGGCACGGTAATGACCACGGGTTCGGCGCGCAGGTCCAGGACAGCGAACGAGTAAGGCGTGTCGGCGTTGGGAGTGACGAAAGCGGTGTCTTTGGGCGTGAATACGCGCGCGACGTTGTTGACCGTATTGAACGGGCCCTTGTACTGGGGGTTGTTCTTGTCGATGCTGAAGGCATGCATGGTCTGGTAGCTTGCGACCATGGGGGTGCCGTAAAGATATGCTTCGCGGGCGATGCCACGCGCCTGCTGTGCCGTGACGCCATCGATGCCGACCGATTGCGAGCCGCTCGCGTCTTGGGAGTTGAGAGCGCATCCTGCCAATCCGCCCGCCAGCGCGGCCGCGATGGCCAGACGCGCCACCATCATCGTGGGGCCGCCGACGCGGGAGTTGGAAGAAAATCCAGTGCTACTTTGGCAATCGCGCATCCGGTGCTCCAACACAACACGACGTGAGTTTGGCGACGCCCGTGCCGCGGCGCCGCGTTCAAAGCGTAAATTCCGGGGAATTCTGGCATATTTCCCGGCGATGTAGAAGAAATGGCGAGCCAGCGCAGAAGCCGCGCCAGCCCATGCCTGCGCAAGGCCGCGGCCGCATGCATGCGGCCATTGCGGTGGGCGGCGCCCCGGGTTCAGACGGCCTCTACCTGGCCTTCGAGGCGCTGGACGGGAATGGCAGCAATGGCGCTTTCGCTGGCGTTGGCGTCCGTGGTCAGGTGCTGGATCAGGTCCACGGTCGTGGACCGGCGGGTCAGCATCAGGCAGGTGACTTCATCGTCCGTGACGCGCGTGGCGTGCCAGCAGCCCGGACGCATGCAGACACCCTGCCCCTGGGGCACGCGAAATGCCGCCAGCGTCGCCAGGTCGGGGGTGCCGTCGGCGGCGCTACGCGCCACGATCTGGATGATCTCGCCCGTCAATGGCACGATGGCTTGCTGCGTCAGCAAGTGCTTTTCCAGGCTGGAGATCTCGAAGGACTGGCTGCGGTAGTTGACCCACAGCAACTCGGCATCGCCGCCGGCGCCGGTGTTGAACAGGTGTTCCTGCCAGAAGTCGGTGTCCTGGTTGGAGAACAGCGGCACGCCGTTGCCGTCCGGCATGGGCTTGCCCAGCATCCAGCCGTAGGGCCTAAAGGCGTCCGGGGTCAGATCGTTGATGTCCAGTTGCTTGTCGCTCGTCATGCGGAACCCTGTTATGGCTTGGTCGCGCCGCCGCGCTTGGGAAACTCGGCGCCGTAGTCGAACTCACCGCGCGCAATGGCCTCGAGTATGGCGGCGCGCCTGTCGGCGGCGCGCTTGAGGTTGGCGGCGGTAGGCTTGGCCCGGATGCGTTCGACGCAATGCCGGCCTTCATAGAAGAAGCCGATCTCGATGGAAGACTCGGACGCGGGCCTGACCCCATCGAATCCCTGGCGCATCGCCTTCTCCTGTTATAGCCGATGAAGATGCACATGATATCGCTTTACACTGACCTGATCCCCCTCACTCCAGGAAGCGCAACATGACTACCAATCTGTCGTCGCACTATCTCCTGCTGGACGCCTCCGGCGCCTGTACCGCCGTCGAAGGCGGCAACGCCTTCTGGTCGCAACCTGAAGAGGAACTGGAGAGATTCGGCCGCGGCTGGCTGGTGTCCGAATACGCCTTCGAGACGGACTGGCCCCAATGGGAAATGCATCCGCAGGCCGACGAGATCGTGCGTCTGATCGCAGGCACGGCGGAACTGCGGCTGGAATGGCCGACGGGCGAGCAGGCCGTACCGATGCAGGCAGGCGACGCCTACGTGATCCCTAAGGGCATCTGGCATACGCTCAAGGTGGCCGGCCCCTGCCGCATGCTGCACATCACCATGGGCGCAGGCACGCAGCACCGGCCGCTTTGATTCAATGCTGGCCGCCCCGTGCCGCGGCGAGCTTCTGCTAGCCTGCCGCACTGGCGGCGCCGACGCGCCGGATTTCGCGGTCGTCTATGGGCCAATGCAGCGCCGCCGACAGCACTCCCAGCGCCATCGCGCCCAGCCAGATCAGGTCATAGGACCCCGTGGCCTCGAACACCACGCCGCCCAGCCAGACGCCCAGGAAGGAACCTAGCTGGTGCCCAAAAAATACGAAGCCGAACAGGGTCGTGATGTAGCGCACGCCGAATACCTGGGAGATCAGGCCGTTGGTCAGCGGCACGGTGCCCAGCCAGACGAAACCCATGACTGCCGCAAACAGATAGACGGTCCATGACGACAGCGGCAACAGCACAAACAGCGCAATGGCAGCCGTGCGCAGCAGATAGATGCCGGCCAGCAGGTACTTACGGCGATGGCGGCCGCCCAGGACGCCGCAGACATAGGTACCCATGACGTTGGTCAACGCGATGATGGCCAGCGCCGCCACGGCATCGGACGCGCGCAAGCCCTTGTCCATCAGGTATGCCGGCAAGTGCGTGCCGATGAAGGCCAGCTGGAAGCCGCAGGCCAGGAAACCCAGGTTCAACAGCCAGAAGCCGGGCTGGGCGAAAGCTTCGCGTATGGCCTGCCGCATGGAGAGTCCCGCCTCGCCTGGTGACGCGCCCTGCTCCCGACGGTCGGACTCCCTCAGGGGCAACGCCAGAGGCAGCAACATGATCAGCAAGAGGGCGGACGACAGCAAGGCCGCAACCCAGCCCCAACCGCCGATCAGCCATTGAGCTGCCGGCACCATGGTGAACTGCCCCAATCCGCCCACCGCGCCCGCCACGCCCAGCGCCCAGCTGCGGCGTTCGGGCGCCACCAGCCGGCTGAGGGCGCCGTAGATCGCCGCAAAGGCGGTGCCTGACAACGCGATGCCGATGCATACGCCTGCCGTCCACAGGAATGCCGCTGGCGTCGCGGCATACGCCATGCCCGCCACGCCCAAGGCATAGAAAACCAATCCGCCCGCGATCACCTTGGCGGAGCCGTAGCGGTCGGCAATCATGCCGGTGAAGGGCTGGACCACCCCCCATGTCAGGTTCTGCACGGCCAACGCCATGGCGAAGGTCTCCCGGCTCCAGCCCCTGTCCATTGTCACGGGCAAGAGAAACAGCCCCTGCACGTGGCGCACGCCCAGCGCCAGGCCCATGATCACACCACCGGCCAGGACCAGCAGCCACAGCTGAGAAGCATTCAGGGAAGACTTGCGCGGGACAGGCATGACGAACCTCGTAAGTGGAACGTAGCCTCCATGCAGGCAGGCACCGGCGTCCATTACAGGGCGGCCGCGCCCGCGCATCAACCGATTATTTTTTGTCCGCTGCATGCCTTGCGGGAATGTCAGCGCGGGGTGGAAGCCAGCCTGGCCAGGCAGCATCGGTAGCCTGTTAACGCTTTGTTTTCTACAGTTACATTTACCACGTCATTGCCTGCGGACGCTGGTTACAGTGCTGCCTTCGCATCTTTCTTGGCAGGCATACGACCATGTGGCACGCCCAGCCCGGCCTTTACGTTTGCGCGGTTACAACCCGCGCCGCTACGCGATGAAGACCCCGCTCGCCCTTAAACCCCTGGCGCTGGCCGTGGCACTGGCCACCTTGCCTGCCCTGCCCAGCGTAGCGCTGGCCAGCTGGATGAACCGGTGCGCCCCCGGCTACAACGAATACCACGGCGCCGACCTGGAGTGCCAGTTGGCCTTCCACGACGGCCTGGCCGCCGTATTGACGGGGTCGGCCAACGATGACTCCGGACGCTGGGGCTATCTCGACAAGCAGGGCCGCATGGCCATCGCGCCCGCGTTCCAAGAGGCCAAGTCCTTCCAGAATGGCCTGGCCGCAGTTAGCCAGGACGGACTCTGGGGCTACATCGACAAGCAAGGCCGATGGGCCATCAAGCCACGCTTTTCGGAGGCTACGGGGTTCAACGCCGAAGGCACTGCTTTGGCCGAGGAACAGGGTCACGACGTGTTGATCGATCGCACCGGCCAGGTCGTCAAGACCTTCGAGCTGGGCACGCGCTCATGGGGATTCGAGCGAGGGCAGAAGCTGGCGTCCATGGAAATGCCCATGTCGCCGCGCCTGTTCAACACCGCGACCGGCAAGGCCGCAGCGCTGCCCGCCGGCGTGATGGCGCTGGCCGCGCCCAGCGGCGGCTATCTGCCCGCGCAGCTACGCGATTCGCGCTACGGCGGCTGGTGGGGCCTGCTGGACGAACAGGCGCGCTGGGCCGTCATGCCGGACGTGCTGCGCGCCCGCGAGCCCGCGCTGCGTGATGGCAACGTGCTGGCGGTGAGCCGGGACGACGGTTGGCAGTTCGTCGACACGCAAGGCAAGGCCATCCACGAGAAACGCTACGAGCATGTGCAGTTGGCCGGCCCCGGGCTGTGGCTGGTCAAACAGAAGGGCGCGGGCAAGGCACTGTTGCTGAACGGCAAGCTCGGCGTCCAGCATGCATTCAAGGGCGATTACATCGGACTGGACGAACGCGACGGCTGGGGCGTCATGATCGACGACGATGCCGTGCTGCTGATCGACCCCGCAGGCAAGTTCCGCAAGATAGACGCGCGCAATGGCCGCGTGCAGCTGAGCAACGGTCAGGCATGGGTGACGGCATCGCTGCCGCCGCGTGCTGGCGAGCTGGCGGTCGGTGCCGCCGATGCAGCAGCCGTGGCCGCCGATGCGGCTGCGACCGGCACGGCCGCCGCATCCGATGACGATGGCCCCGGAGAGGCAGTGGAGGCCTCGGCCGACGCGACGAGCGCCATGCCGGACGCGGAGGCGGCGGATGCTGCCGTTGCCGCCGTGGCTGTCGATGTGGCCACGCCTGCGGCGATGGACGCGGCTTCCGAGGCTGTGGCGGCCGCTGCGGAGGCCGCGGCGGATGCGACCAGCGCGGATGCTGCCCCCGACGCGGGCGGCGGCCTGCTGCAGATCTACACGCGCGAAGGCAAGCCGCTGCTGGATGCCGACACCATCGCGCGATTGCAGGATTACGACATCAGAGCCATTTCCGCCAGCGAGACCGCCCGTGGCCGCGCCACGGCGGACAGCTTGCCGCTGGCCGTGCTGCGCCCCCTGGACTACAAACAGCCTCTGGGCATCCTGACGTCCAAGGGCAAGATCGTGACCAATCCGGACTGGGAGGACATGTCCAGCCATGACGCGTCCATGCCGCTGCCGGTACGCGCCGCCAGCGGGAAGTACGGCGCGATCGATGCCGACGGCAACTGGTCGGTTCCCCCCCGCTACAGCGTCATCCGCCCGTTCCGCGGCGCCTACGCGCTGGCGGGCGCAGCGCGCAGCCGCAATGACAACGGCCTGGTGATCGACGCCCACGGCAAGGCCGTCGCAGTCCCCGCCGAGGTGCTGGACGGCGCCATACATTTCGACGGCGATCTGGTCCAATACCGCGCGCCGGACGAAAACCGCCAGAGCCGCTGGGGCATCTGGAACATCGCCAAGGGCGCGCCCGCGGTCAAGCCGGCTTATGAAAGCATGGAGAAGTTCGAGGACGACTGGGCCAAGGTCCAGCACCAGGACCGCTGGGGCGTGATGAATCGCGAGGGCAAATGGATAGTGCCCGCCACGCAGGAAAGTTCCTACAAGCTGGAGTACCTGGGCAACGGCCTCATGCTGGTCGAGGACAACGAGCCCGGAACGCGCAACCGCAGTTCGTTCGACACCCGCTACCGCCTGGTGAACCTGCGGACGGGAAAACCCAGCGAGCGTCTCACCGGCAAGCCGCAGCGCCTGGAGGACGGACGCTACCTGGGCGAGCTGACGGGCGGCGGAACCGTCGTGTTCGACGCCAATGGCGGCGCCGCGCGGGTTTCCGACGGACGGGCCAAGCGCCACGAGCTATACCAGCAGTGGCTCTATATCGAGCACGAAGACCGCAAGGGTGCCATCGACGCTCGCGGCAACATGAAGGTCCCCGCCATCTATGGCGAATTCAATCCCTTCTTCGCGCAGCCCGAGGGGCTGGCGCGCGCGTATACCGGGTCCAATTACCGACTGATCGACCAGGAAGGCAAGACGATGCTCTCCAAGCTGGGTGACGGTTCGCCGCTGGCATCCATGCAACGCATCGTGTTCCACGACTCGGAGAACTCCGTAAGCATCATGACGGACCTGCAGGGCCGTGAGATCACCCGCATCGACGGCACCTACAGCGTGGAGGACCATAGCGCGAACGAAGGCGTGGCGCCCTACCGCGGCAGCTCGGGCAACGGCAGGCAAGGCTTCATCAATGCCAGCGGCAAACGCATCGTGGGTCCGCATTTCGACTCGCTGGGCCCGCTGAACAATGGCCTCGCCGTGGCCCGCCGCCTGCAGTATTCCGGCAAGTTCTATGGCTACATCGACCTGACGGGACGCTACGCAATCCCGCCCGTCTTTACGTGGGCCGGCAACTTCAGCGAGGAACGCGCGCTGGTGCGCAGCAACTACCAGAGCCGGAACACGCAGTACATCGACACCAAAGGCGTGCCCATCGCCACGTTCACCGAAGTCTGCGACACGGTGACGATCCTGGACGACCAGGGCAGGATCACTTGGCCGCAACAGAAGATGGATTGCCCCGTGGCCGACAAGTTCGAACTCGCCCCCGACAACGCCAAAGCGGAACAACCATGAAGTCACGCGCGATACGCACCACCCGCCTTGCCTGCGCCCTGGCCGCGCTGGGCGCGTCCCTGTCGGCGCATGCGCAATACTCATATTGCATCGATGAAAAGCCCTATAGCGTAGCGGCCGACGACGATATCAGTCCCTACGCCAATGGCTGCATCCGTACGCTTGCGGACCAGCGCGCCGCGGTGCTGCTGCCATCCGCCCTGGTGAACATCAACCGCGTGCCACCCGATCAATCGCTGCGCCGCCATGCCTGGGGCTTCCTGGACCAGAACGGCCGGCTGGCGATTTCGCCCATCTTCGAAGCGGTGGGCGATTTCCGGCACGGTCTGGCCGCCGTGAAATGGCAGGGCAAATGGGGGTTTATCGACACCAAAGGCCGGATGGCGGTGCCACCACGCTATGACGCCGTGCAGGACTACGCCGAGATCGGCCTGGCCGTCGTCACGCAGGACGGCCGTTACCAACTGATCGACCGCAAGGGTCAACCCGTGGGCGAACCGCTGGACGAAAGCGTGCGGTCTTTGCATTTGGGCGCCGGCGTGCCGGCGCTGGCAACGGTCGAGTACAAGCCGGAGTATCGATCCAGCACCGGCGAACGCCGCTACAGCGACGCGGGCGTCAGCATCGTCAAGTCCTATGGCAACGGCCTGTACATCGCCATGAACGGGGAAGGACGGTATGGCCTGACGGACCGTGACTGGAAGTGGGTGGTGCAACCCGACTACCAGGATATCTCGGTGCCGGGTGAAGACGGTTCGATGGCCGTCGCCTACAGCGAAACCCGTGCGCTGCTGCTGGACCACGAAGGCAAGCCCGTGGGCGCGGACCAGGGCTACCGCAGCCTGATGCCCGTGACCAAGGCATTCTGGAGCGCCGAGCTCAGCCGCAATTCCTATGTGGTGCTGGATAGCGGCGGCAAGCCCGTCATTACGCTCAAGTCCGCCGAAGCGCAGGAATCGCAGCGTTACGGCGATGCCATCGTCTACCCCTCGGGCGGCAAGCAGATGGCGCTGATTCCAGGCCGCTCGGAACCGCTGACGCTGGGCGCGGGCCTGTTCGTGGCGGAGAACCAGAATGGCTATGTGCTGTTCTCGAACGAGGAACGCGTCCCCGTGGGCCTGCTGACGCCCATGGGCAATTGGCTGCATGGCGAAACCGCTCCCGCCTGGGTCAAGGACATCGGCAGAATGGTGGTCAGCCAGGGCAAGCTGTGGCTGTTCAAGCAGGAAGGCGAACTGCTCAACGTGCTGGATGACGAGGGCCGCGCCTTGCTCAAGCCAGAAACGGTCGAGGCCGCCAAGAGCCGCTCGCTCAAGGAACTACCGCTGGACTTGCCCGGCAGTGCGCTGGGCCTGCTTGCCCAGGATCACTGTCAGTGCGCCGAAGGCGGCGCGGGCCTGCTGCTGGCCGACGGCGGCATCGCGTCCGACCCGGGCTGGAGCAACATCATCCCGCTGGACGGATCCGACGAAGACTATGGCTTGCAGGCCGAGGCGGAGGCGGCCGGACTCAAGGCTGAACAGCTGCGCTATGCCGCGCAGACCGCCGATGGCCTGCTGCTGCTGGATGCCATGGGCAAGCCCATGGACCTGCCCGTGCAGCAACATATCGGGCCGTTCCGTCATGGCTATGCGCAGGCTTACGCCGGCGGCGCGAGCCGCATGCTGGACCGCAGCGGAAAGACCTACGACCTGCCCCGCGACTTCTTTGAGGCACAGATCGTCGCTCCCGGCGTCGTCCGTTTCCTCAAGACCGCGGCGGAAGGCTCGCCTTGGGGCCTGTACGACTTCGTTGCCGGCAAGGAAATCGCCGCGCCCGCGTTCCAGGACATCGGCATCTTCCAGGACGGACAGGCTGTCGCTTCGCTGGGCCAGGACCGCGTCGGGATCATAGACCTGCAAGGCAAGTGGATCGTGCCTCCCAGCCACCACAGCGCCGAACGCATTACCGCCCAGGTCTGGAAGCTGCGCCAGGCCGGCCCCCAGCAAAACGAGTATGAGCGCCCCGCCGCCGTCTTCAATGCGCAGGGCCGCGCGCTGACCGCCTTCCGGCCCAAGCTCTCGGTCGGCGTGGATAGCGACGGCTCGATCGCGGCAAGCGACGACCAGCGCCGCTGGGTCATTACGCCCGACGGTTCCGACGCGGTGGACATGGAAGACGCGGACTACGTGCGCATGGGCGACTGGACGATACTGCGCCGCGCGCCCCGCAGCGGCTACCTGGACGACCAAGGGCAATGGCGGATCAAGCCTTTTTCCGCCGTCGCCGGCACCTTCCGTGGCGCACCCGCCCGCGCCCTGCTCACGGGCGAGGACGGCCCGCGCCTGATCGACGACCAGGGCAAGATCGTGACCGCCCTGCCCGCCGGCGAATGGCGCTGGCCGCAGGGCTCCGATATGCTGCTGCGGCACTATTACTCGGGCAACCGGGAGATGACCGACTACACCGGCCTGGACGGCAAGAAGCGCCTCTCTGTCGAAGGCCATGCATCGGGATTTTCGGAAGGACGCGCCGTGGCGCGCGTGTCCAACCGGGGCATGCGCGCCGTGGACGACAAGGGCGCTTTGACTGGCCCCGCGTTCGACTCGCTCGGTCCGCTGCGCGAAGGCCTGGCTCCGGTCGGCGTGGACAGCGGTTATGGCTACGTGGACGCCCAAGGCAAGATGGCGATTGCCGCCGATTACCGGGTGGTCGCCCCATTCCAGAATGGCCGCGCCGTCGTGTCCACGCTGGACGCGTCGATGATCATCGACCCGACCGGCAGGCAGGTCGCGCGCGTGGAAATGGAATGCGGCGTGCGCACGCTGTACGGTTCGCACAACCAGCGGCTGTGGCCATTGAGCCTGCCCAGCCGCTGCGCCCGCTGAGGGCGCGCGCCTATTGCGCGTCCAGCGCCAGATAGCGGCGCGTCTGTACGATCTCTTCCCGCTCCTTGAAGCTGGTGAGCTGATCGGACAGCGCGCTGCTGTCGCCTGTCTGCCTGATCGCGGCGAGCGTGGCCTGCATGGCGTGGATGGCGGCGCGCTGCAGATCCGACGGTATGATCGCCAACCGGTAACCCATGGCCGCCAGGTCGGCCAGTGGCGTGAGCGGCGTCTTGCCGCCATAGAACATATTGATGAGCTTCAGGCCCGGCAAGCGCTCGGCGATGGCGCGAATCTGCTCCAGCGTCTCGGGCGCCTCCACGAAAATCATGTCCGCGCCCGCCTTCAAGTAGCGTTCGGCGCGAGACAACGCGGCCTCGAAGCCTTCCACGGCGATCGCATCGGTGCGAGCGATGACCAAGGCGTCGGCATCGCTGAGGGTCTGGCGCGCGATGTGCACCTTGCGGCACATTTCCTCGGCGTCCACCAGGCTCTTGTCATCCAGATGGCCGCAGCGCTTGGGGAAGGACTGATCTTCGATATGGAAGGCGGCCACGCCGGCCCGTTCCATGATGCGCACGGTGCGCTCCACGTTGGCGGACCCGCCAAAACCGGTATCGGCATCAGCCACCACCGGCAGGCCGCTGGCGTCCACGATCTTCTCAACCCGGTCCATCACTTCGGTAAAGCTCAACAAACCGATGTCCGGATAGCCGGCGGCGCGCGCGATGGCCCCGCCACTGGCGTAGACGGCGGAAAAACCCGCGGCCGCCACCAGGCGGGCTGACATGCCGTCATAGGCGCCGGGCGCCACGACAATGTCACGCGCCAGGTGCTGGCGCAGCAAAGTGCTGGATTTGAGGGGGGCAGTCATGCGGATTCCTTTGCGGAGGTCGTCGATGTATGCATGATCGGCGCCTCGCAATAGAATGTCCAATATATGGAAAATAGATAATTAATACTTTTAAAGTACGGATATGGAACTGCGCCACCTGCGTTATTTCGTCGCCACCGCCGAGGCCCAGCACTTCACGCGCGCCGCTGAACAGCTGGGCATGGCTCAGCCGCCGCTGTCGCAGCAGATCCGCCAGCTGGAACAGGAAGTCGGCACGCCGTTGTTCGACCGCAGCGGACGGGGTGTCGTGCTGAACGACGCCGGCCGCGCCTTTCTTGCCTGCGCCCAGGACATCCTCCGGCGCGCGGACGCCGCCGTACAGACAGCGCAGCGCGCCGCCCGCGGTGAAGTCGGCGAGCTAACGTTGGGGTTCACGGAGTCCGCGTCTTTCAGCGGCGTGGTGACCGAGCTGATCCGGCAATACCGGCAGCGGTATCCCGACGTGGAAATGACGCTGTCGCAGGGGGATAGTGAAACGCTGGTGGCGCAACTGCGCAGCGGCGCGATCGACGCGGCCTTCGTGCGGCCGCCCTTCGCGCTTGATGGCGGCCTTGCGTTCACGCAATTGGTGGAAGAGCCGCTGGTGGTGGCGCTGCCGCTGGGGCATCCGCTGGCGCGGCGCAAGCGGCTCGCGCCCGCCGACCTGGAACTGGAGCGCTTCATCCTGTATTCACGCAAATCGGGCTACGGACTCAGCGCCGACATCATGGCGGCCTGCCGCCAACATGGCCTGAATCCGCAGATCGGCCAACGCGCGCCGCAACTGTCATCGGCCGTGAATCTGGTGGCAGCGGGCATGGGCGTGGCCGTCGTACCGGAGTCGCTGCGCCATCTGCGTCCTGACGGCGTCGTCTACCGCCCCTTCGCGCTGGACTGGCCGCGCGCGGTGTTGGGCCTGGCGGTGCGCCAGCAAGGCGCGGGCGGACGCGTGCGCAATCTGCTGGCCTTGGCGGGCGGCTGAAAGCTCGTGGCGGATCAACCTTCGTGCGATTCGTGCACGGCCACGGCGCCACGCTTCCAATAGCTGGCGGCACGTATGCGGGTCTTGTCGACGCCGTGCTGCATCACCATGATTTCCCGCACGGCCTTGGCAGCCGCGGATTCCGCGGCAACCCAGGCATAGCCTTCGCCAGGCGGCAACACCAGGTCGCGCGCCGCTTCCAGCAGCAAGGTGCTATACCCGGCGGCCGTGCCATTGCGGTGCAGCCAGCGTACGGAAGCCTGCGCCTGGGTCGCCAGCGGGATCTCGTTGGAGGCGTCTGGCACTTCGATCACCACCAGCGCCTGCGTCGTGGCCGGCAGTTCTTCCAGGCGGCGCGCAATGGCGGGCAAGGCGGTCTCGTCGCCAATCAGCACATGCCAGTCGAAGCCTTTGGGCACGACGAAAGAGCCGCGCGGCCCGCCTATGCCCAGCAGCTGGCCGGGCCGCGCCTGTTCGGCCCAGGTAGAGGCAGGACCATCGCCGTGCAGGACGAAATCGATTACGAGTTCCTTGCGCGCCGCGTCGAAATAGCGCGGCGTGTAGTCGCGTGCGGCGGGCTTGGGCGCGTCGTCGGGAAACTTGATGCCATCCGCGCTGGCGAGCGGCAGGACCGGCGGCAAGGAAGGATCGGCAGGGAAAAACAGCTTCACGTGGTCGTCGAACGAGGCGGACACGAAGTCCTCCAGCTCGTCGCCAGTGAAAGTAATGCGGGCCAGCAGGCCGGCAATGCGCTCGACATTGGCCACGGTCAACGTGCGCATCTTCAGGTTGTGGCGGACGCGTTCGACATTCAGGTCGTTGCGGGTCATGGAAACTCCGGAAATGAGGTCATCAGGAACAGCTCTTGGCTGTGATTTCCGCGGTGGCGCGGGCCAGGATGGCCGCAATGCGCCGCTGCTCCGCGGGTGAGGCATCGGTGCGGTCCAGCAGCGCGCGCTTGAGCTCCTGGCGCGCCGCCACGAATTCCGGCAGCCAGCCGGTGGCGGTGTCCTCGCCTTCCGGGCCGACGCTGCGCGGCTGGCCGCTCCATGCCTGACGCATCCAGTCCATCTTGCGCGCCACGTGCTTGAGCTTGTTGAACATCAACGCCAGGCGTTCACGGTTGCCCTCCAGATGGACGCGCCCCGGCTCCGCCAGGTGATAGCGCTTTTTCGCGCCCTCTTGTTCCACCGTGGCGTAGCCCAGCTCTTCCAGATAGGTCAAGGCGGGATACACCATGCCGGGGCTGGGCGTGTAGAAGCCGTTGCTAAGTGCGCCGAGGGCCTTGATCAGTTCGTAGCCATGGCTGGGGTTCTTTTCCAGCAGCCCCAGCAGCATGAGCTGCAGATCGTCGGCAGAGACCTTGCGGCTGCGGGTCCAAGCGCGGCCGTCGTCGCCGAAGCCGCCCCCGAAGCCGCCGCCTTCGCCGTGCTCGCCGCCTGGACCCGAAAACCAGTCACCGCCCGCGCCGGCGTGGCGCTGATGGTGCGCATGGCCCTCGCCATGGTGGCGGTGGTGTTGTGCGTGGGAATGGGAATGGCCGTGGCGGCCCGGCTGCTTCTGGCGGGCACGGCGCACGAATGCGGTAAGAAATTGGGCATCACGCATGGTTGACCTCCGGTTTGTATCTTACGATATATATCTTACGATATACCCGTGAGCGTCCGGGCGTCAAGCGCGGCGTTCGATCATCCCTGCGGCGATACCGGTCACGATGAGCGCCATGCCCATCAGCAGCGAAGCGTTGACAGGCTCATGCAGGACCACGGCGGAACACAGCAGCCCGAATACCGGTACGCCCAGCAGCCCGATGGACGTGACGCCCGCGGGCAACGACCGGTTCACGTTCACCGCGGCCCAGTGGGCCACCGCGATGCCGAACACGCCTGCATAGCCCAGCAGCCAGCCCAAGTCCGCGTCCCAAGCCACCCGGGGCGCGCCTTCGGCGGCATAGGCCACGATGCACAACACAGCGGAAGCCAGCAGCGCCTGCCAAAGCGCCAATTCAAAGGGCGGAGTCACCCAACGATGAGCGCGCACATAGACGATGTTGGCCGCCCAGCACAGCGCCGCCAGCAGGATCAGGCCATTGCCGTACAGCGCGTCGCGGTTGCTCCAGTCGAAGGCCAGGGGATTGAAAATAACGAGCACGCCCAGCAGACCCAGGACCAGCCCTGCCCGCCTGGCGCGCCTGACGGGTTCGCCCAGGAAGAGCCAGGCTCCCGGGATCACCCACAACGGCGTGGTGTAGGCCAGCACCGCCGACCGGCCCGCCGGCACGTACAACATGCCCAGGCTGACCAGCGCGGCAAAGGCGCCCATGTGCAGCAGCCCCACGCTGAGGATCACGGGGATGTCGGCCTTGACCGGCCACGCCACGCGGCGCAGCGCCAGCCCCAGCGCCAGCAGCGCGGCAGTGCCCACGATGCTGCGCGCGGCCGCCGCCCAGATGGGCGTCATGTAATCCAGCAGCAACTTGTTGACGATCCAGGTGAAGCCCCAGGCCAGCACCACCACGCACAGCAGCAGGAGGGCATGGCGGCGGGAAAGCGCATTGGAGAACATGAGCGGCAGGCCTGTCCGCCAGGACGCGGCAGTATGAAGAAGACCCGACTATAGGAGCCGGCCGTCATGCGTCCGTAGACCCACGGCGCGCCTATTCCCTGGTGCCACGCCCGGATTGCGGCCGAGAAGCCTGGCGGGTGCGGAGCCAGCGCTCGAAGGCCTCCGCCTTCGGTTCATCCGGCGCCGGCGCATAGACCACCAGCCGCAAGTGCCGGCTTTCGTCCACGGACAAGGTGGAATGCTCGAACGCCAAGGCCCCCAGCGGAGGCACCCGCAGGCTGCGCAGGCCCATGCAGGACCCATGCACATCGTGTACGCGCCACAGGGCCTTGAAGTCCGGCGACACCCGTTCGAGTTCGTCCACCAGTTCCGCCACGTCCGGCGCCTGTCCCGCGCTGGCGAAATCGCGCCGGAAGGTGGAAAGCATGGCGGGCGCTTGAGCCTGCCAGTCCACGAACAGTTCGCGCATCGCCGGGTCCGCGAACAACATCCACAACAGGTTTCTGCGCCCCGCCGCCTGCGCCGAAAAATTGAACACGCGGTCCGCGGCGGCATTCCACACCACGACATCCCAGCGCAGGTTCAGGATGTAGGCGGGACGCGCCGGCAGATCGTCCATCAGGCGGCGCACCTGCGCAGGCACCGTGCACCATGTGCGCCCCGGTTCGGACGGCGGACGCTGGTGCGCCAGCAGGTAGAGGTGCCGACGTTCCGCGGCGTCCAGTTTCAGGACGCGCGCGAGGTTTTCCAGAAAACCGGCCGACACACTGATGTTGCGCCCTTGTTCGAACCAGGTGTACCAGGCCAGGCCCACGCCAGCCAACGCGGCCACTTCCTCGCGGCGCAATCCCGGTGTGCGCCTGCGTCCCGCGGCGGGCAGTCCGAGTTGGGCGGGAGTCAGCCGTTCGCGGCGCAGGCGCAGGAACTCGGACAGGTCGGCGCGGGTGCGCTCCAGACGCTTGGGGGCTTCAGTCGCGGTCATGAGTCTATTGCACGTTGTAATAGCATAAACAGCTAAATTGTATAAGGCTAAAAGCCTCTCCAGAATAGCGCTCATCCTGACTCCGATGGCGCTTTCCATGACTTCCTCGACGCTCCTCCGCCCTGGTCTCCGGGCCGCATCACAGCCCGCGATGGGCCGGCTGGGCCTGGCCGTGCTGCTGTCCGGCGGCTTCATTACGATCTTCGATCTGTTCGTCGTAAACGTTGCCATACCGAGCATGCAGTCCACCTTGTCTGCCAGCTTCGCGCAGATCAGCTTCATCATCGCGGCCTACGAATTGGCCTATGGCGTATTGCTGATCGCCGGCAGCCGGCTGGGCGACCGCCACGGGCGGCGGCGACTGTTCATGCTGGGCATGGCCGCGTTCGCACTGGCCTCGGCGCTATGCGGACTGGCCCCCACGGCGGACGCACTGATCGCCGCGCGCATCCTGCAAGGCATGGCGGCGGCCATGCTGTTTCCCCAGGTGTACGCGCTGATCCGCGTCAGCTATCAAGGTCATGAGCGGCGCCGCGCGTTCGGCCTATTGGGCATGACCCTGGGCTTGGCGGCCATTGCCGGACAGGTGCTGGGCGGCTGGATCGTGCATGCAGACCTGTTTGGCCTGGCATGGCGCAGCATCTTCCTGATCAACGTGCCGCTGGGCTTGCTGGCGTGGCGGCTGGCGCGCCATATCCCGGAATCGCGCGAGCCTGCGAGTGCCGCGATGGACTGGCCCGGCGCGGCGCTGGTGGGCGCCGGCCTGGCCTTGCTGCTGCTGGCACTGATCGAAGGCCCGCCGCGGCATTGGCCGGCATGGACAGTGGCTTGCAGCGTGGCGGCTGTTACCACGCTGGCGCTGTTCGTCCATCTGCAACGCCGCATCGCCGCCCGCGGCGGCGCTCCGCTGGTGGACATGGCCTTGCTGGCCCAGCCGCGCTTCGCGGCGGGTTGCCTGCTGGTGATGCTGGTGTTCTCGACCGCGAGCGCAATGTTTCTTTGCTACGCGCTGCTGGTGCAGACAGGCTTCGGGCTGGACGCCCTGACGGCGGGCCTGATCTTTGCGCCCGCCAGCGTGGGCTTCGTAGCGGGATCGCTGGCGGCGCCGCGCCTGGTCGCAAGCTTCGGCACGCGCGCCATCGCGGTGGCCGCGCTGTTGTACGGCGGCGCGACGGCAACGTTGATGCTGCAGGTGGATGCGGCCGGCGCGAGCCTGGCCCCGTGGTCATTGTTGCCGGCGCTGGTGTGGCTGGGCGCCGCCCAGGGCGCCGTCAATACGCCGCTGGTGAACCTGGCGCTGGGCCTGGTGGACGACCGCCAGGCCGGCATGGCCGCGGGCGTGGTGTCGACTCTGCAGCAAGTGGGTGCGGCGCTGGGGGTGTCGGCCGCAGGCCTGCTGTTTTCCGGCACGCTGGCCGCGCATGCCGATGTCAGCGCCGCAGAACGCCATGCGCGCGCATTCGCCAGCGCCATGCAGTTCAACGTTGCCGCGATCCTGGCTGCGTCGGCCATCCTGTGGTGGCTGGGCCGGCGCGCGCGGGCGACCGGCCCAGGCCGGGAGCCGTCGTAAGTTCAGACGATCCAGGTGAGCGGCACGCCCGGCTGGCTTGCCGAGCGCGTGCCCGCCACGGGATGGCAGGATTGCGGGTGATACGTGTGCACCACCGACAGCTTCACGCGGTCGCTGCTATTGCCCTGGGCCGCGTGCAAGGTGCGGCAATGGAAGAACACCACGTCGCCCGCCTGCAACTCGGGGCAGACCGCGCGAGCGATCCACTCGGCATTCTGGGGCGCGTCGTCGCGGAAGAATTTCTGCTCGTCGTATTGCTCGGGCGCGAAAGCTGCCGCGTGCGACCCCGGGATGAACGACAACCCGCCATTGGCGCGGGTTTCCGGCCCCAGCGCCAGCCAACAGGACACCAGGTCCGTATCGGAAAACGACCAATAGCGGATGTCCTGGTGCCAGCCCGTGAGACTGCCGTAGGCGGGGTGCTTGGTCATCACACAGTTGTGGTGCACGGTGGACAGCACGGGCGTTTCACCGAAGTAGCGCCCCAGCCACTGGCCTATGCGCGTGTCGGTGGCCCATTGCGCGAACAGCGGGTCGCGGGCATAGGCGTTCAGGAGGCGGCGCACGGTCAGCCCGCCTTCAGCGGCGCGCGATTCGGGCGCGCCGGGATAGCGCAGATCCGCTTCGTATTCGATGGGCGCGATATGCTCGCGCAAATGGCGCTCGGCCACGGCGCGCAGCGCCGATACTTGTTCCGGGCTGGCGAACTGGCGCGCCACCACGAAGCCCTGCTCTCGCAGGACGGCTATCTGATCATCAGGCAACAACCCGGACATCTCGATCCTCACACCCCGCGGCGTAAGCTGCAAAGCGTCTGCGAATGCGCAGGCGCGCACCGGACCAGGGCCGGCATACGCGGGGACGGCTAGATTACCAAAACGCGCTCAGGGCTTGCGCCAAGCCCGCGCTGCGCGCATGGCATTCAAGCGGCCGGAGGCTGGGCGGGCGGATTGATGCGGGCGGCGTCGCGTTCCTGTACTTCGTGGTGCACCCATTCGCGCCATACCGCCACCAGCAGGGCCATCAGCACCGGCCCCACGAACAGCCCGACGATGCCCATCGTCTTGACGCCCCCCACCAGGCCGAAGAAGGTCGGCAGGAAAGGCAGCTTGACCGGCCCGCCTACCAGCCGCGGGCGCAGGGTCTTGTCGACGATGAAGAGTTCCACGCTGCCCCAGACCATCAGCGCGATGCCCGCCACCAGGTGGCCTGAGCCCACCAGGTACAGCGACACCAGGGTGAAGGACAACGGCGCGCCGCCGGGTATCAGGGCCATGAAGCCCGTGACCACGCCCAGCAGCACGGGCGATGGCACGCCTGCCACCCAATAGGCGATGCCCAACACCACGCCTTCGCCCAGGGCGATCAGGCCCATGCCGGTAACGGTGGAGTTGATGGTGGCCGGCACCACGCGCGAGAACCGTTGCCACCGCGCGGGCAGGATGCGTTCGCCCAGCACGTCCAGCTGCGCCACCATGCGGATGCCGTCCTTGTAGACGAAGAACAGCGTGATCAGCATGAAGAGGACGGTCAGCAGCAGCTGGAACACGTTGCCCGTGGCGGCCAGGACCATGCGGTAGATATTGCCCAGATGCTCGCCGCTGACGGCCTCGACCAGCGCGCCCAAGGCGTGGGGCTGGCCGATATAGTTTTCCCAGTACTGGCCCAGGCGCTCGCCCACGACGGGCATGGAGGTGATCCAGTTGGGCACGGCCACGCCGTGGCGGTTGGCCGCGATCGCCCAGGCGAAGAACGCACTGGCTTCCTTGATGGCGTAGGACAGCGCCAGCGACATCGGCACGATCAGCACGACGATCACGACCAGCAGCGCCAATGAGGCTGCCAGCGCAGTGCGGCCGCCGCAACGCGCGACCAGGCGTTGGTACAGCGGCCAACTGGCCAGGCCGATGATGAGCGCCGCAAGCGCGGGGACGAGGAAACCGCTAAGGAAGTACACCCCCGCCAACAGCACGAGCAACAAAAGCCAACGGGCGATCAGGTAAGCGGGTAGTACAGGCTGCATGGAGCGGATCGACAGTAAGTGCGTTGTAGGCTTTGACTGTCGGACTATACAGACGTTTCATGCAATTCGAGGGACACAAGGCCTGTATTTACTACGGGGTTTCCCGTGTTCCCCTGGGTGGAGGGCGGTACCGCCCCCCACGCCAGACGCTCACAAAGCGTATTCCGCGGCCTCTTCGCGGGCGCTGCGGCGGCGCGGCTGCATGTACTCCAGAACCGGCTGCTTGGGGGCAGTCGTGGCCAGCGTGCTTGCCTGGCTGATCTGGCGCGCATAAACGCTGCAGCTGGCGGCGGCCGGGTCGGTCTCGTCGCGGCCGCTCAAGAGCGGGCAGCTGGCGAACAGCTCGGCGGCCCAATCGGTGAAGGCGCGCACCTTGGGCGACAACTGGCGGCTTTGCGGATACAGCACCGAAATCGCCGTGGGGCTGGGCTTCCATTGCGGCAGCACTTCGATGAGCTCGCCTGACTGCAGATGCGGCAGCGCCATGTAGCGCGGGGTCTGGATCAGGCCAAAGCCTTTCAGCCCGCAATCCAGGTAGGCGCCGGACTCGTTCACGGACACCACGCCTTTCATTTCGACTTCCTGGTGCTTGCCGTCGACCCGGAAATCCCAGGCGCAGTTGCGTCCGGTGCGGCTGGAGAAATAGTGCACGGCGTGGTGGTCGCGCAGTTCGTCGATGCTCTGCGGCAGGCCATGGCGCGCCACATAGGTGGGCGAGGCGCAGGTCACGCTCTGCAGGGTACCGATGCGGCGCGCAACCAGGCTGGAATCCTCCAGGTCGCCGGCGCGGATCACGCAGTCCACGGCCTCCTGCACCATGTCCACCGGCCGGTCGCCCAGACCCAGCACCAGTTCCACGTCGGGATACTTGTCGTGGAAATCACACAATGAGGGGATCAGGATCAGCCGCCCGATGCAAGTGGGCACGTCGATGCGCAAGCGTCCCTTCAGACGCAGGGCCGCTTCCTGGAAGCAGGCCTCGGTTTCCTCGACGTCCGCGAGAATGCGCACGCAGTGCTGGTAATAGCCGGCGCCGTCCGGCGTCAGGCCGATCCGGCGCGTCGTGCGATTGAGCAGGCGCACGCCCAGCAGGCGCTCTAGGTTCTGAATGATGGTGGTAACGGTGGTGCGCGGGAGCGAGAGGCTGTCGGCCGCCCGGGTGAAGCTATTGGCGTCCACGACGCGCACAAACACCTGCATAGCCTGAAAACGGTCCATGGCGACGGTGTCCTTTGGGGAAATAGTCGGTGTGGACGGAGCATAACCCGATTTCGACGTTGATTAGTCGATCTTGGCGACTAGTGTTGCCGAAACATACGGGTTTATCCGACCCCGTAAACCGCTCAGAATGCAAACCATCTTGAAGTGCCCTTGCCGCCAGGCGCCGCCAAAGGGCATGCCTACCCTCAGATTCCGGTAACTGCAAAGACCCGCCCCGATCAGGCGCCTTTGCCTGGGATGCGCAGCAGTATTGCATGTTGCATCGCAGCATTTACGCCGGGTCCTCAGGACAGGCCTGCCCTGGACCGCCACAGCCGCCTCCCGCCCCCAGGCTCTCACAGGCAAGCGCGCTTTCGCCCCATCATTTCTCAAGGAAACATCATGGTTTCGCGCAATCGTATTGCTGTGCTCGCCGTATTTGCAGCCGTCATCGCCGCCGGTGGCGGTTACGCCCTGTTCCGCGCCCCCGCCGGCGCCAACGCCGCCCAGGCGCAAACCGCCCCCGCCGCCCCGCCGGTCGAAGTGGCCGAGGTCCTGAACAAGACCATTGTGGACTGGCAGCGTTACTCCGGCCGCCTGGAAGCCATCGACCGCGTCGACATCCGTCCGCTGGTGTCTGGCACCCTCACCGCCGTGCACTTCCAGGACGGCAGCATCGTCAAGAAGGGCGACGTGCTGTTCACCATCGACCCCCGCCCCTATGCCGCCGAGGTGGACCGCGCCGCCGCCGCCCTGACCGCCGCCCGCGCCCGCGCCTCGTACACCGCCAGCGAACTGGCCCGCGGCCAGCGCCTGCTGACCGACAACGCCATCGCCCGCCGCGATTTCGAGGAAAAGCAGAACGCCGCGCGCGAGGCGGCCGCCAATCTGCAGGGCGCGCAAGCCGCGTTGGACTATGCCAAGCTGAACCTCGGCTACACCCGCATCGAGGCGCCCGTCTCCGGCCGCGTATCCCGCGCCGAGGTCACCGTGGGCAACGTGGTGGCCGCCGGCGCCGCGTCGGTGCCCCTGACCCGGCTGGTATCGGTGTCCAAGATGTACGCGTCCTTCGACGTCGACGAACAGACCTTCCTGCGCTACGTGAACCCCGCGCGCAATGGCCGTGCCGGTTCCGTCCCGGTTGAGCTGGGCCTGGCCAACGAGGAAGGCTATTCGCGCACCGGCGTCGTGCAGTCGGTGGACAACCGCCTGGACACGACCTCCGGCACGATCCGTGTGCGGGCCGAGTTCGACAATAGCGATGGCCTGCTGCTGCCCGGCCTGTACGCCCGCGTGCGCCTGGGCGGCAGCGAACCGCGCCAGGCCGTGCTGATCGACGAAAAGGCCATCGGCACGGATCAGGACAAGCGCTATGTGCTGGTGCTGGACGATAAAAACCATGCCGTCTACCGCCAGGTGAAGCTGGGCGCCAACCAGGAAGGCCTGCGCGTGGTCGATTCCGGCCTGGCCGCCGGCGAACGCATCGTCGTCAACGGCCTGCAGCGCATCCGTCCCGGCGATGCCGTGACGCCCACCGTCGTCCCCATGGTTGCGGCCCAACGCAACCCGGTCAAGACCGCTTCGGCTGCCCTGAACTGAGCCGGCGCGTCTAACGAGAACGTCCATGAATATCTCGAAATTCTTCATCGACCGGCCAATCTTCGCCGGCGTGCTTTCGATCCTGGTGTTGCTGGCGGGCATACTGGCCATGTTCCAGCTGCCCATTTCCGAGTACCCGGAGGTGGTGCCGCCATCGGTGGTGGTGCGCGCGCAGTATCCGGGCGCCAACCCCAAGGTCATCGCCGAAACCGTGGCCTCGCCGCTGGAGGAGTCCATCAACGGCGTCGAGGACATGCTGTACATGCAGTCGCAGGCCAATAGCGACGGCAACCTGACGCTGACGGTGAACTTCAAGCTGGGCGTGGATCCCGACAAGGCCCAGCAGCTGGTGCAGAACCGCGTGTCGCAAGCGCTGCCGCGCCTGCCGCCGGACGTGCAGCGCCTGGGCGTGACCACGGCCAAGAGCTCGCCCACGCTGACGCTGGTGGTGCACCTGATTTCACCCAACGACCGCTACGACATCACCTACCTGCGCAACTACGCCATCCTCAACGTGAAGGACCGCCTGGCCCGAATCACGGGCGTGGGCGAAGTGACCGTGTGGGGCTCGGGCAACTACTCCATGCGCGTCTGGCTGGACCCGCAGAAGGTCGCCCAGCGCGGCATGACCGCCACCGAAGTCGTCAACGCCATCCGCGAACAGAACGTGCAGGTCGCCGCCGGCGTCATCGGCGCCTCGCCCACGCTGGGCGACGTGCCGCTGCAACTGAACGTGAACGCGCGCGGCCGCCTGCAGACCGAGGAAGAGTTCCGCGACATCATCCTGAAGACCTCGCCGGACGGTGCGGTCACGCATCTGTCGGACGTGGCGCGCGTCGAACTCGACGCGCAGGAATATGGCCTGCGCTCGCTGCTGGACAACAAGCAGGCGGTGGGCATGGGCATCATGCAATCGCCCGGCGCCAACGCGCTGGACGTGTCCACCAAGGTGCGCGCGGCCATGGCCGAACTCGCCCAGGATTTCCCCCCGGGCGTCGAATACCGCATCGAGTACGACCCCACCCAGTTCGTCAGCGCCAGTATCGAGGCGGTGGTTCACACGCTGCTGGAAGCGATCGCGCTGGTGGTGCTGGTGGTGATCCTGTTCCTGCAGACCTGGCGCGCGTCCATCATTCCGCTGCTGGCCGTGCCGGTGTCCATCGTCGGCACCTTCGCGCTGCTCTTGATCTTCGGCTATTCCATCAATGCGCTGTCGCTCTTCGGTATGGTGCTGGCCATCGGCATCGTGGTGGACGACGCCATCGTGGTGGTGGAGAACGTCGAACGCAACATCGCGGCAGGCTTGAGTCCACGCGACGCGACCTATCGCGCCATGCGCGAAGTCAGCGGCCCCATCATCGCCATTGCGCTGACGCTGTGCGCGGTGTTCGTGCCCCTGGCCTTCATGACGGGCCTGACCGGCCAGTTCTACAAGCAGTTCGCCATGACCATCGCCATCTCGACGGTGATCTCGGCCTTTAACTCGCTGACCCTGTCGCCGGCCCTGTCCGCCATCCTGCTCAAGGGCCACCACGAGAAGCCGGACTGGCTGACCCGCGGCATGAACCGCGTCTTCGGCCGCTTCTTCAACTGGTTCAACAACATGTTCGGCCGCGCTTCCGAGTCCTACGGCACGGGCGTGTCCAGCGTGATCCGCCGCAAGGCGGGCGCCATGGGCGTGTACGCCGTGCTGGTGGCCGCGACCATCGGCATTTCCTACCTGGTGCCCGGCGGCTTCGTGCCGGCGCAGGACAAGCAATACCTGATCGGCTTCACCCAGCTGCCCAACGGCGCCTCGCTGGACCGCACCGACGCCGTGATCCGCCGCATGAGCGATATCGCCCTGCAGGAACCCGGCGTGCAAAGCGCCATCGCCTTCCCGGGCTTGTCGATCAACGGCTTCACCAACAGCTCCAGCGCCGGCATCGTGTTCGTGATGCTCAAGCCCTTCAATGAGCGCAAGGGCGCCGCGCTGTCGGGCAATGCCATCGCGGGCTCGCTGAACCAGAAGTTCGCCGCCATCCAGGATGCGTTCATCGCCGTGTTCCCGCCGCCGCCCGTCATGGGCCTGGGCACCCTGGGCGGCTTCAAGTTCCAGATCGAAGACCGCAGCGCCGCCGGCTACGCCGAGCTGGACCGTGCCAAGGCCGCCTTCCTGGCCAAGGCTCGCCAGACCCCCGAGCTCGGCCCGGCTTTCTCCAGCTACGAGATCAACGTGCCGCAGCTGGACGTGGACCTGGACCGCGTCAAGGCCAAGCAGTTGGGCGTGCCGGTGACGGAAGTGTTCGACACCATGCAGATCTACCTGGGCTCGATGTACGTCAACGACTTCAACCGATTCGGCCGCGTCTTCCAGGTGCGGGCGCAAGCGGACGCGCAATTCCGCGCGCATGCCGATGACATCCTGCAGCTCAAGACCCGCAACGTCGCCGGCGAAATGGTGCCGCTGTCCTCGCTGGTCACCGTCAACCAGACCTTCGGGCCGGAAATGGTGGTGCGCTACAACGGCTACACCGCCGCCGACATCAACGGCGGCCCGGCACCGGGCTACTCGTCCGACCAGGCCCAGGCCGCGGCCGAACGCGTGGCCGCCGAGACCCTGCCGCGCGGCATGAAGATGGAGTGGACCGACCTGACCTACCAGCAGATCCTGGCAGGCAACGCCGGCCTGTGGGTGTTCCCCATCAGTGTGCTGCTGGTGTTCCTGGTGCTGGCCGCGCTGTACGAAAGCCTGACCTTGCCGCTGGCAGTGATCCTGATCGTGCCGATGAGCATCCTGGCCGCGCTGACGGGCGTCTACCTGACCGGCAACGACAACAACATCTTCACGCAGATCGGCTTGATGGTGCTGGTGGGCCTGTCGGCAAAGAACGCGATTCTTATCGTGGAATTCGCCCGCGAACTGGAGATGAATGGCCGCGGTCCGCTGGAAGCCGCCATCGAAGCCAGCCGCCTGCGCCTGCGCCCCATCCTGATGACGTCCATCGCGTTCATCATGGGCGTGGTGCCGCTGGTGCTGTCCTCGGGCGCCGGCTCTGAAATGCGCCACGCCATGGGGGTGGCCGTGTTCTTCGGCATGTTGGGCGTGACCCTGTTCGGCCTGTTCCTGACTCCGGTGTTCTACGTGCTGCTGCGCACGCTGGGCGGCAAGAAGCTGCACTCCGCCGCGCCGCACGAAGCTCCGGTGTGCATGCCGCACCTGGACCCGAATGCGCCGCCCGCCACGCAGCACAACGCCTGACCCCGCGGGCCGGAAATAGCATAGCCAGCGCCTCCCGCCCCGGCGGCGGGAGGCGCCCACAAGAGAATAGTCATCATGATCAAAAGACTTACCCGCGGTTCCGCCCTGCTTGCCGTCCTGCTCGTGCTGGCCGGCTGCGCGGTGGGCCCCACCTACGAACGGCCTTCGGCCGCGGTCCCCGCGGCATTCAAGGAAGCCGCCCTGCCCGCCTCCGAAGCCGGCACCTGGAAAACCGCCGAGCCGTCGGAAGACGCGCTGCGCGGCGCCTGGTGGAAAGTGTTCGGCGACGAAGGCCTGAACCAGTTGCAGGAAGAAGCCCAGAAGGCCAACCAGAACCTCCAGGCCGCAGCTGCCCGCCTGACCCAGTCCCGCGCGTTGCAGCGCGAGGCCCGCGCAGGCTTCTTCCCCAACCTGGACGCCGCCTTCGGCCCCAACCGGCAGCGCCCCTCGGCCGTGTCGCAGGGGCTGCCCGACGGCACCTCGACCAGCCCGGTGACGACTTGGCGCGCCCAAGGCGCCGTGTCCTACGAGGCCGACCTGTTCGGCCGAGTAGCCTCCACCTATGACGCCGCCAGCGCCGACGCGCAGCAAAGCGAAGCGCTGTACCGTTCCGTCTTGCTGGCGTTGCAAGCCGACGTCGCCACCACCTACTTCCTGGTCCGCGAACAGGACGCCGAATCGCAGCTCTACCGCCAGACAGTCAAGCTGCGCACCGACACCCTCCAGTTGATCCAGCGCCGCTACGATGCCGGCGACATCAGCGAACTCGACCTGGCTCGCGCCAAGGCCGAACTCGCCAGCGCGCAATCCGAGGCCCTGGGCATCGACCGCCGCCGCGCCGCCTCCGAACACGCCCTGGCCGTGTTGCTGGGCCGCGCGCCCGCGGACTTCGCCATGCCCGAGCAACCTATCCAGAAGGTCGCCCTGTCCATCCCGGCCGGCCTGCCGTCCACGCTGCTGGAACGCCGCCCCGACATTGCTGCCGCTGAACGCGCCATGGCCGCCGCCAACGCCCGCGTGGGCGCGGCCAAGTCCGCCTTCTTCCCGCGCCTGGACATTACCGGTGCCTTCGGCTACGAGTCATCGGAACTCGGCAACCTGTTCCAGTGGTCCAGCCGCACCTTCCTGCTGGGTCCGCTGGTCGGCGCCGCGCTGTCCATGCCCATCTTCGACGGCGGCCGCCGCCAGGCCGGCCTGGACCGCGCCCGAGCCGTTTATGAAGAAGATGTCGCCGTCTACCGCCAGACCGTGCTGAATGCCTTCCGCGAAGTGGAGGACCACCTGGCCAACCTGCGCATCCTGGCCGACCAGACCAAGGCGCAAGACGCCGCCGTCGACGCCGCCGCCCGCGCCGCCAAGCTTTCGCATACGCAGTATCGAGAAGGCTCCATCAGCTACCTCGATGTAATCGAAGCCGACCGCAGCGTGCTGCTGCAGCAACGCGTCGCCGTGCAGCTCAGCGGCGAACAAGCGCGTTCGGCCGTAGGCCTGATCCGCGCTATCGGCGGCGGCTGGGAAAACCCCGTGCCGCCGGAGACGGTGGCGGCGAAGTAAGCGCAATCGCAAGAAAAAGCCTAAGCCCCAAAAGGCCGCCCGCGCGGCAGGCCTGGGGCGGGCCCCGCAAGACACGCCACCGACCGTGGCCAGAACGCCAAGCACACCACCCGCCCCAGCGCCCGTGAAGTTTCAACCCGGGGAGCCCACAGATGCCTCAACAATCAAACCAAACCATCACCCCCGCCGCTCCATATACCTCCGAGCCATCTGATACCCAGCAAACACATAAAACCCATTGCTATTGAGCACCAACCAGGCCCCTAGCCCGCCGAGCAAGGCGACTACCGGCCCTACCGCCCGCACATCCCCCTGCGTCCAGGCAATCACTCCCAGAAAGCCGACGGCAATCAACCCCAAGGCCAGCCGCTTCAGCACCACCAGCCCGAACGCGTGCCCGCCCATGAACGCCACCACCCCGATAGCCAGCGCCAGCGCGGTCAGTGCACAAACCAGCACCAGCGCAAATGCCGCCAACGCAGGGCCGGCACCTCGCAGCAGCAGGCTCAGCACCCCTATCCCCACGCCGATTCCACCCGTCATTACCAGCACCGCCAGCACCAGCGGCGACCACATTCCCGGCGGCGCGCGCCGCGCGTCCATGGCCGCCACGAAACGATGCATCGCCGCCGACATGGCGGGTTCGTCCCGCTCCGGCAGCGCGGCTTCCAGCTTGCGGCACTGCGCGATCAACGCGTTCAGCCCCGCCCGCGGCGCCTCCATCACGCCCTCGCCGCGCCCGGCGCGTGTTCGGCCACCGTGTTCCGCAATGCCGCCATCGCCTCCTGCACCGCGATAGGACGGAACGGGTCTTCGCGCCAATACATCGCCACCGATCCGAATCCGGACAGCCGCACCGGAATGATCCGCATCGCCCGCATCTGCGAAAACCGCAGCGCCGCGCGGTGGGAAGCCACTCCGATCATGTCGCTGTTGTTGATCAGCGTGAGATTGATGGTCACCGAGTTGGACTCGACATGGTCCGGCGGCGGCGCCTGTCCCGCCGCCGCGAGCGCCGCGTCCACCGCATTGCGGATGGGCGTGCCCTTGGGCCACAGGATCCAGCGGTAGGACAACAGATCCTGCCAGGACGGCTGCTCGATCGCGAACAGGGGATGCCGCGGCCGCGCCACCAAATGGATGGGTTCCAGGTACAGCGCCTCGAAGCGGATCGCGGGATCGTGGTGCTCGGGCGCCGAACGCCCCACCACGATATCCAGGTCACCCTGCGCCAATTGCGCCAGCAACAAGTCGGTAGTGCCCTCCACCAACTTCACGCGCGCCTGCGGCATGCGCTCCAATAGCTTCATCACCGCCAGCGGCACCGTGTCCGAGGCCGACGCGCCGGACGCGCCGATCACCACCCGCCCGCCGCCGCCCTCGCGCAGCGCCGCCATGTCCGCGCTGGCGCGATCCAGCTGCGCCTCCACCCGCTGGGCATGCGCAATCAGCACGTCGCCGTGCGGCGTGGGCCGCAAGCCGCGCGCGTGCCGTTCGAACAGCGGCAGCCCGATGTCGTCTTCCAGATCCTTCAGCCACTTGGACAAACCCGGCTGCGTCGTATTGAGCATCGCCGCCGAATGGCTGATGTTGCGGGTCTGGGCCAGGCTGAGGAGCATTTTCAGGTTGCGCAAGCGCAGCCGGTGGGTCCAGTCCATGCAGGCCCTCGTCTCGTATGTATATTCTTATTGATATGGATAATAAGATAATTTCATTTCAAAACACATAGCTCCTTCCGCATAATCGTCTCCACATCAGAACCAGCCGCGAACCACGCGGCGGCCACGCGAAGCCGGCGCCAGCCGGACATTCCGGAGACAAGCATGCCCGACGGTCACAATCCCGGCGCGGACCGCGCCGCCTATTACGCCCGCATCGCCCGCAAGCACATGGCCCCGCTGTGGGAGTCCCTGCACAACCTGGTGCCGCGCGAACCCGCGCCGCGTTGCGTACCCGCCATCTGGAAATACGAAGACGTCCGCGACGACGTCATGGCGTCTGGCACGCTCATCACGGCGGAAGAAGCCGTGCGCCGCGTGCTCATCCTGGAAAACCCGGGCCTGCCCGGGCAGGCCAGCATCACCCAGAGCCTGTACGCGGGCCTGCAACTGATCCTGCCCGGCGAAATCGCCCCCAGCCATCGCCACACGCAGTCGGCGTTGCGCTTTATCGTCGAAGGCCGCGGCGCCTACACCGCAGTGAACGGCGAACGCACCACCATGCACCCCGGCGACTTCATCATCACGCCGTCCTGGACCTGGCACGATCACGGCAATGCGGAGACCGCCGAGGGCGGCGAACCAGTGGTCTGGCTGGACGGCCTGGACATCCCGCTGCTGCGCTTCCTCGACGCGGGCTTCGCCGAAAACTATCCCTCGGCCACCCAGCCCGTGACGCGGCCGGAAGGCGACAGCATGGCCCGCTACGGCCACAACATGGCGCCCGTACGGCACCAGACCGCCAGCGGCACCTCGCCCATCTTCAACTACCCCTACGAACGCAGCCGCGAAGCACTGGACCAGCTCTACCGCCATGGCGAACTGGACCCGTGGGACGGCGTGAAGCTGCGCTACCTGAATCCAGCCACGGGCGGCTATCCCATGCCGACCATGGCCACCTTCATGCAGTTCCTGCCCGCCGGCTTCCACGGCAAGACCTACCGCAGCACCGACTCCACGGTCTACAGCGTGGTCGAAGGCCGCGGCACGGCCCGCATCGGCGACCAGGAATTCAACTTCGGCCCGCGCGACGTCTTCGTCGCCCCGTCCTGGCAGCCCGTGCAACTGGCGGCGCTGGACGACGCCACTTTGTTCAGCTATTCCGACCGCCCCGTGCAGGACGCGCTGGGCGTGTGGCGCGAAGCGCGCGTCGGCTGAACGCCGCCGCATTCCTCTATTGCCATTTCAGGCCGGGGCCGCGCCGGACCCCGGCCGTGCATACACATACATAAAGGTGACCCATGTCTTACGTCTTTGATCCCGCCGCCCCCATCGCCGTGCCGGTCGCCGGCAGCCAGGACAGCTTCCCCGTGCGCCGCGTCTATTGCGTGGGCCGCAACTACGCCGCGCACGCCCGCGAAATGGGCTTCGATCCCGACCGTGAACCGCCGTTCTTCTTCTGCAAGCCGGCCGACGCCGTGGTGCCCGTGGCGGAGGGCTGCACGCTGTCGCTGCCTTACCCCCCGGAAACCGCCAACCTGCACTACGAGATCGAACTGGTCGCGGCCATCGGCAAGGGCGGCGCGAACATCCCCGTCGAAGAAGCGCTGCAACACGTCTGGGGCTATGCCGTCGGCCTGGACATGACCCGCCGCGACCTCCAGATGAAGATGCGCGAAGCGGGCCGCCCCTGGGAACTGGGCAAGGCCTTCGATCTCAGCGCCCCGATCGGCCCGCTGCATCCCGCCGCCTCGGTCCGGAACATCGACCAGGCTGGCATCTGGCTGCAGGTAAACGGCGCCGACAAGCAAAGAAGCGACATCGGCAAGCTGATCTGGTCCGTGGCCGAGACCATTGCCTACCTGTCCAAGTACTTCCGCCTGGAAGCCGGCGACCTGATCTACACCGGCACGCCCGAGGGCGTGGGCCCCGTGGTACGCGGCGACAAGATGGTCGGCGGCGTCGACGGCCTGGGCACGCTCAGCGTGCAGATGGCGTGAACCTTCCGGGAACCCGCATGCAACTGCACAGCTTCTTCAACAGTTCCACCTCCTACCGCGTGCGCATCGCATTGGCGCTAAAGGGCTTGTCCTACGACTATCTGCCCGTGAACCTGCGCAAGCAGGAGCAGCGCGCCGCGGACTACATGGTCAAGAACCCGTCGGCGGGCGTGCCCTTGTTGATCGATGGCGACATCCAGTTGTCCCAATCGCTGGCCATCGTCGATTACCTGGACGCCACCTATCCCGAACCGCGCCTGGTTCCCGCCGCCACGCTCGAACGGGCCCGCGTCCTGGAGCTGGCGGACGCCATTTCCTGCGATATCCATCCCGTCAACAACATGCGCATCCTGCGCTACCTGCAGGACGTGCTGGGCGCCAGCGACGAACAGAAGAACGCGTGGTACCACCACTGGATCCGCGAAGGCATGACGGCCGTGGAGGCGCTGTTGGTCCGCCATGGCCACGGCGCCTACTGCTTCGGCGACGCGCCCACGCTGGCGGACTGCTGCCTGGTTCCGCAAGTGGCAAACGCGCTGCGCATGGGCTGCGATCTTTCCGCCTATACGAATGCCCTGCGCATCTACGAACACTGCAATGCGCAGCCCGCCTTCCAGCAGGCCGCTCCCAACCGGCAACCGGACTATACAAAGTGAGCAACCAGGAACCCGATACCCAGGGCGCCCCGCTGCGCGCCTATACCGACCCGTCCTACCGTCCGCTTTGCGCCACGCTGGCTGAGGTGCGCGCCAACATCGACCGGCTGGACGATGAGATCGTGCGCCTCATCGCCGAGCGCGCCATGTACGTGAAGGACGCCGCGCGCTTCAAGCGCGATGCTTTCCAGGTCAGCGCGCCCGCCCGCCAGGCGCAGGTCTTCGAAAAAGCGCGCCTGCTGGCCGAACGCCACAACCAGGGCTTCGCCAATCTGGACCAGGTGGTGGACGCCACCTACCGGGCCATGGTGGCGGCCTTCATCGCCAACGAACAGACCTACTTCAACGCCATGAAGGACCTGGGAGACACCCATGAATAAGCACACCGTGCCTCTGTGGGCGCGCCGTATCGCTACCCATGCGCTGATCCTGGGCCTGGCCGCGCTGGCGCCGGTATCCGCGGCACATGCCCAGGCTTGGCCGACGCAGCCGCTCAAGGCCATCGTCCCCTTCGGGCCAGGGTCCAGCCCCGACCAGGTGGCCCGGATCGTCGGCGAAAAGGCCGGCGCAATCCTGGGCCAGACCATCGTCATTGAAAACAAGCCGGGCGCCAGCGGCAACATCGGCACCTATGCCATTGCGAACGCCAAGCCCGACGGCTACACCTTCGGCGTGTCCATCACCGGCCCGCTGGTCAACAACACCCTGCTCTTCGACAAGCTGCCCTACGCGCCAGCGACCGACCTGTCGCCGCTGACGCTGGCGGTGCACCAGCCCAATGTGCTGGTAGTGCCTGCCACGGCCGGCATCGAAAACATCGGCCAGTTGCTGGACGCGCTGAAGAAAAACTCGGACAAGTACAACTTCCCGTCCACGGGCGCCGGCACCGTGTCGCACCTGGCCGTGGAACTGATGCTGCAGCAGACCGGCGCGCGCGCTACGCATGTGCCCTACCCCTCGTCGCCCGCCGCGCTGACTTCGCTCTTGTCGGGCGACACGCAGTTCGCCGCGCTGCCGCCCATCGCCGTCATGCCCATGGTGAAGGACGGACGTCTCAAGGCGCTGGCCGTCACTTCGTCCAAACGGTCCGCGCTGCTGCCCGAGATTCCGACGCTGGCGGAAGTTGGCGTGCAGGGCATCGAAGGCTCTGCATGGATCGGCTTCGTGATCTCGTCCAAGGTCCCCGCCGACATCCAGAAGAAGCTGTCCGACGCGCTGATCCTGGCCATACGCGACCCGGAAGTCACCAAGCGCCTGCAGGCCCAGTTCATGGATCCCGCCGCCACCACGCCCGCCGTGTTCCGCGCCTACATGGACGACGAACTCAAGCGCTGGGAGCCGCTGATCAAGAAGCTGGGCATCAAGGGCCAGTAAACCAGCGCCGGGCGCGCCGCAAGGCGCTGCCCGGCTCGGCATATGCAAGGAGAATGGGATGGTCATCACCGAACCCGCCCGCCAGGTCCCGATCTACGGCGAATATGACGCCGTCGTGCTGGGCGGCGGCCCTGCCGGGCTTCTGGCCGCCGCCAGCGCCGCGCGCAATGGCGCCAGCGTGCTGCTGGTGGAACGCTACGGCTTTCTGGGAGGCATGGGCACTGCGGCCGGCGTATCCAACTTCTGCGGCCTGCACGCGAACGTGCGGGGCGACATCCGCCAGGTGGTCCATGGCATGACGGACGAGCTGCTGGACCGCATGCGCGCCATGGATGGCTTGAACGACCCGCACCTGATCCTGGGCAAAATACATGCCCAGGCCTATGACATTTCGGCCTTCAAGTGCGCCGCCGACGGGCTGCTGCAGGCCAGCGGCGCCCGGGTGCTGTTCCATGCCCTGGCCACGGACCTTGTCCGCGGCGCCGATGGCAACGTGGACGCCCTGTTCCTGGAAACCAAATCCGGACGTTGCGCCGTGCGCGGCAGGATCTTCATCGACTGCTCGGGCGATGCCGACATCGCCCAGTGGGGCGGCCTGCCTTTCGAGAAAGGCGACGAGCACGGCGGCATGCTCTATCCCACGCTGATGTTCAAGGTGGGCAATGTTGACGGCGTCCGCGCGCAGGAAGCCTGGAAGACGATCCCGCAGTTGATGGACCAGGCCGCGGCGAGCGGTGAATTCACTTTCCCGCGCCGCGGCGCCATCGTGCGTCCGCAAAAACATGACTACGAATGGCGGGTCAACGTGACCCAGCTGGCCAACGCCGACGGCAGCGCGGCCGATGGCACGGATGCCGATTCCCTGTCGGCGGGCGAGCTCGAAGGGCGCCGCCAGATCGTGCAATACCTAGCCTTTCTGCGCGCCAAGGTACCGGGTTTCGAAAACGCCTACGTGCTGGACATCGCCCCTCAGCTCGGCATCCGCGAAACACGCCGCATCGTGGGCGAAGCCGTCTTGAGCCAGGAAGACGTGCTGGGCTGCGCCGACTTTCCCGACAGCATCGGCGTCAATGGCTGGCCGCTGGAAATGCACACGGCGGGCGACGTGAAATGGCTGTGGCCGCCGATTCCGGAGTCGCGCGGATACAACCAGCTGCCATTCCGCATGATGGTGCCAAAACGCGCCGCGGGCGTGGCCGGCAATGTGCTGGTGGCCGGCCGCTGCGCCTCCATGACGCACGAAGGCCAGTCGGCCGCGCGAGTCAGCGGCAGCTGCTTCGTGATGGGCGAGGCTGCCGGCACGGCCGCCGCGATGGCGCTACGCGCCGGCATTGCCCCGGGCGACGTTCCCATCCCCGCCTTGCAAGCGCAGTTGGTAAAGCAAGGCGTGTTCCTGGGCGGCCAGGACTGAACGGCGCGGAGGCCACACATGAACGCAACGCAAACTGAAAAATCCGTGATCGTGGTGGGCGGCGGCATTGGCGGGCTGGCAGCCGCGCTCGCGCTGACCCGTCAGGGCATCGCCGTGCAACTGTTGGAGCAGGCCGCACACATTGGCGAGATCGGCGCCGGCATACAGTTGGGCCCCAATGCCTTCGCGGCGCTGGATGCCCTGGGTGTGGGACAGACCGCAAGGAACCGCGCCGTATTCACAGACCACATCATCATGATGGACGCGGTGGATGCCAAGGAAGTCGTGCGCATCGATACCGGCGAGGCCTTCCGCAATCGCTTCGGCGGTCCCTATGCGGTTATTCATCGCGCCGACATCCACTTGTCCATACTTGAGGCCGTGCAGCAGAATCCGTTGATCCGCTTCCGCACGTCTACGCAGATTGCTTCCATGTCGCAAGACGACAAGGGTGTGGAAGTGGTGGACACGCAGGGCAACCGCTACCGCGCCAACGCCGTGGTGGGCGCCGACGGCGTGAAGTCCGTGATCCGCGAGCGCATGATCGGTGACCCGGCCCGCGTGACCGGCCACGTGGTGTACCGCGCCGTGGTCGAGCGCGAGAACATGCCGGAGGAACTGCGCATCAACGCGCCCGTGCTGTGGGCTGGCCCGCATTGCCACCTGGTGCACTATCCCCTGCGCGGCGGCCAGCAATACAACCTGGTGGTGACTTTCCACAGCCGCGAACAGGAAGAATGGGGCGTGCGCGAGGGCAGCAAGGAGGAAGTGCTGTCCTATTTCCAGGGCATACACCCCCGCCCCCACCAGATGCTGGACCGCCCCACGTCCTGGAAGCGCTGGGCCACCGCCGACCGCGAGCCGGTCGAGCGCTGGGGCCAGGGCCGTGTAACCATCCTAGGCGATGCCGCCCATCCCATGACGCAATACATGGCCCAGGGCGCCTGCATGGCACTGGAAGACGCAGTGACGCTGGGCGAAGCCGTCAGGCGCTGCGAGCACGACCTGGAAGCCGCGTTCCGCCTGTATGAATCGGTCCGCATTCCGCGCAGCGCGCGCGTGGTGTGGTCCACGCGAGAGATGGGCAGGCTTTATCACGCGCGGGGCGTCGAACGCACCGTGCGCAACATGCTGTGGACCGGTCGCAGCCAGTCCCAGTTCTACGACGCGTTGCAGTGGCTGTACGGTTGGAAAGTGGAGAACTGCCTCACTTTTCGTTGAAGCAGTCGAATAGCAGCAAAAAAATCAACATAGGAGAAGACAGCCATGAAGAAGACCCTCAGCGGTGGAACCGCCGCCCTCATGCTTGCGCTGGCCGCATCCGCGGCCGGCGCGCAGCCCAAGCCCGTGGACATCGGCTTCATCGGCACCTTGTCCACACCCGCAGGCTACATCGGCGAAGACGAGCGCGATGCGTTCATGCTGGCCGTGAAGGAAGGCGGCGGCAAACTGGGGGGCGTGCCGGTCAACGTGCGCGTCGAGGACGATGCGCTCAAGCCGGCCAACGCCAAGCAGATCGCCGACAAAATGGTGCAGGGCGGCGTGCGGCTCTTCACCGGCATCAACTTCTCCAATGTCATGGCGGCCGTAGGCCCGACGGTGCTGAATGCGGGCGGCTTCTACGTCAGCCTGAACGCCGGCCCGTCCAACTACGCTGGCAAGGCCTGCAACCCGAACTACTTCTCGGTGGCGTTCCAGAACGACTCCTACGCCGACACCGCTGGCCTGGCAGCCAATGAACTGGGCGCCAAGCGCGTGGTCATCATGGCGCCCAACTACCAGGCCGGACGCGATGCCGTTGCAGGCTTCAAGCGCACCTATAAGGGCGAGATCGCCGACGAGATCTACACCAAGCTCGAACAGGCCGACTTCTCGGTCGAACTGGCGCGAATCCGTTCGCTCAACCCCGACGCCATCTTTCAGTTTCATCCCGGCGGCGCGGGTATCAACCTGACCAAGCAGTTCGCCAATTCCGGGCTCGCCGACAAGATCCGCATGATTACGCCCATCTACTCGATGGACGACCGCATGCTGGCGGCGACCGGCACGGCCGGCAAGGGTTTCTACCTGAGTTCCCTCTGGAGCGCGGACCTCGACAATCCGCAAAGCAAGCATTTCGTGGAGGCATTCACCAAGGCCTACAACCGCGCGCCCACCGCCTACGCGGCGCAAGCATATGACACCGCCAACCTGATCGGCTCCGCGCTGAAGGCCGTTGACGGCGACATCACCGGCCGCGCGGACGACTTCCGCAACGCGCTGCGCCGCGCCGACTTCCCCAGCGTGCGGGGCAAGTTCAAATTCGGCCCCAACCAGCATCCGATCCAGGACTGGTATCTGCTGCATATCGAAGCCGGCCCGGACGGAAAGCTGGTCTACAAAAACCTTAAGGTCATCGCGCGCGACCATACCGACGTGCACGCCGCCGACTGCAAGATGTAGTCCCGCGCCGCGCCCGGCGGATTGCGCGCAGTCCGGCCGGGCGCCGGCCCACTCCACAAGGAGTCCCCCATGCTGATGTTCCTGGAGCAGGTCTTGAACGGCCTGCAGTACAGCGCTTTGCTGTTCCTGCTGTCGGCGGGCTTGACGCTGGTGTTCGGCATCATGAACGTCATCAACCTGACGCACGGCTCGTTCTACATGGTGGGCGCGTTCTGCGCCGCCAGCGCGGCCGCCGCAACCGGCTCATTCCTGGCGGCCCTGCTGGCGGCGCTGGCTGGCGCCGCACTCTATGGTCTGGTGGTGGAACTGCTGGTAATCCGCCATCTATATCGCCGCGATCACCTGGACCAGGTGCTGGCCACGCTGGGCCTGACCTTGTTCACCAACGAGATGGTGACCGTGCTGTTCGGCCGCAGCCCGCCCTTCATGGACATCCCGCCGTTCCTGTCGGGCTCGGTGGAGCTCCTGCCCGGCCTGAACTACCCCCTCATGCGCCTGGCCTTCATCGGCGCCGGCGTGCTGGTGGCGCTGGGACTGTGGCTGCTCATCTCGCGCACGCGAGTCGGCATGCTGGTGCGCGCCGGGGCGGATGACGGCGAAATGGTCGATGCGCTGGGCGTGAACATCCAGCGGCTGTTCACCCTGATCTTCACGCTTGGCGCCCTGCTTTGCGGCTTTGCCGGCGTGATGGCGGCGCCGCTGCTGGCCGTGGAAATCGGCATGGGTGAACGCATCCTGATCACCACCTTCGTCGTCATCGTCGTGGGAGGCGTGGGGTCCGTGCGCGGCGCCCTTGTGGGTTCGCTGATGATCGGCATGACCGATGCGCTCGGGCGCGCCTACATTCCGTTCTGGATGTCGCGGCTGCTGCCGCCGGAGCTGTCGGATTCAGCGAGTTCCAGCCTGGTCTCGGCCAGCATCTACATCCTGATGGCCATCGTGCTGCTGTTCAGGCCGCGCGGCCTCGTGCCCGCGCAGCGATAGGAACAAGATCCATGACCAGAAAAACCATCGTCAACACGATCGGGCTGCTGCTGTTTGTCCTGGTGCCGGCCATCGCGTCGGCCACGGGCGAGAGCTTCCTGATCAATCTGATGACCCGCTTTCTCATCTACGCCATCGCGGCGGTCAGCCTGGATCTGATTCTGGGCTACGGCGCCATGGTCAGCTTCGGCCATGCCGCCTTCTTCGGTCTGGGTGGCTACGTGATCGGCATCGCGGGATTTCATCTCGGCCAGGGCGACACCCTGTTCGGCTGGAGCGGCAGCAGCTCGGCGCTGGTGATGTGGCCGCTGGCCATCGCCGGCGCCGCGCTGGCGGGACTGCTGGTGGGCTTCCTGTCGCTGCGCACCTCGGGCGTGCAGTTCATCATGATCACGCTGGCATTCGGACAGATGCTGTACTTCATCCTGGTCGGCCTGATGGTGTATGGCGGCGACGACGGCCTGTCCATCGACACGCCCAACACCCTGCCCGGCCTGGATATGAACAGCCCCGCCACCTTCTATTACGTTTGCCTGGCGCTGATGACGGCGTGGGTCCTGGCATGCCGCCGCATCGTCAATTCGCCCTTCGGCATGGCGCTGCAAAGCATCAAGCAGAATCCTCGCCGCAGCATCGGCCTGGGCCTCGCGCCGTTGCGCTACCGGCTCACCGCCTTCGTTCTGTCGGCCGCGGGCACGGGCCTGGCGGGCGCGCTGTGGGCCAACTACGCGCTATTCGTCAGCCCCGACATGTCGTCCTGGCAGAAGTCCGGCGAACTGATGGCCATGGTCATCCTGGGCGGCATGGGCTCCATCTTCGGCCCGGTATTGGGCGTGGCTGTGTACCTGGGCCTGGAACAGGTTGCCACCGCATGGACGGAACACTGGATGCTGATCCTGGGGCCGGTGCTGGTGCTGGTGGTGCTGTTCGGCAAGCGTGGCGTCTATGGTTGGCTGGTGGGAGGCAAGCATCATGACTGATCACCCCAAGCTGGAAATCCGCGACCTGCAAAAATCCTTCGGCGCGGTACGCGCAACCCAAGGCGTCAATTTGCAGGTCCTGCCCGGAGAACTGCATGCGCTCATCGGCCCCAACGGCGCGGGCAAGACCACGTTGCTGTCGCAGATCAGTGGCGAAATCCTGCCGGATGCGGGCGGCATCCTGCTGGACGGCCACGACATCACCCGCATGCCGGCGCACAAGCGCCCCGCCGCCGGATTGGCGCGCTCGTTCCAGATCAGCCAGCTTTATCCCGCCTTTACCGCCGAGGACAACGTCGCCATGGCCGTGCAGGCTCACAGCCCCGGCGGCTTCAACCTGTGGAAGAATGCCCGCCGCCTGCCGCAACTGCGCCAGCCTGCCAGACAGGCGCTGGAACGCGTGGGCCTGGGCGGCCGCGCCCACGTCCGAGTATCGGAGTTGGCTCATGGCGAAAAGCGGCAGCTGGAACTGGCGATGGCATTGTCGCTGGACGCCTCGCTGCTACTGCTGGATGAGCCGATGGCAGGCATGGGCGCCGAAGAGTCACAACGCATGACCGCCCTGCTGCAGGAACTAAAAGGCCGCTATGCCATCCTGCTGGTAGAGCACGACATGGACGCCGTCTTCGCGTTGGCCGACCGCATCACGGTGCTGGTCTATGGCAAGACGATCTTCACCGGCACACCCGACGAGGTGCGCCGGCACCCCGACGTGCGCGCCGCCTATCTGGGCGAGGAGGACTGATGCTGCAAGTCAAGCAACTGCAAGCCGGTTACGGCGCCAGCAAAGTGCTGTTCGGCGTAGACCTGGACATTGCCGCGCGGCAAGTCGTGTCCCTGATCGGACGCAACGGCATGGGCAAGACCACCACCGTGAAAACCATCATGGGCATGCTGCCCGCGCAAGGCGGCAACATCTTGCTCGACGGCCAGGCCATAGCGGGGCATCCGCCGCATCGCATCGCGCAGCTGGGCATCGGCCTGGTGCCCGAAGGACGCCGCGTCTTCGGCTCGTTGTCAGTGGAAGAAAACCTGATCGCCACCGCCCGCAACGCACGCGCCGGCTGGCACGTGGGCCGCGTCTTCGACCTGTTCCCCCGCCTGAAGGAACGCCGCGCCCAGTCCGCCCGCACCCTGTCCGGCGGCGAACAGCAAATGCTCGCCGTCGGGCGCGCGCTCCTCATCAATCCACGCCTGCTTATCCTGGACGAAGCTACCGAAGGCTTGGCCCCGCTGATCCGCCAGGAGATATGGAACTGCCTGCGCCGCCTTAAGGAGGAAGGGCAGACGATTCTGGTGATCGACAAGAACCTGAAGGAAATGGCCACCCTCGTCGACCGCCACCACGTCCTGGAAAAAGGCCGCGTCGTGTGGCAGGGCAGCCCGGCGGAACTCGCCGCGCAGCCCGAGCTCGCACAGCGCTACCTGGGCGTCTAGTCGGATGATTCGCAGAAGCTCAGCCGATTCCCGAACGGATCGATGACGGTCATCACTCGCCCCCAGGGCATCTCTTCCACGCCCGGCCGCATATAGCCATAGCCCTTGGCGTTGACCTCGGCCTGGAACTCGTCCACGCCCCGCATCCGCACGAACACCGCGGACCCGGGCGTGGCATCGCCGTGGTGTTCGCTCAGGTGCAGCGTCAGGTCGCCGCGATGCACTTGCGCATACAGCGGCATGCCCGGCTCGAAGCGATGCTCCCAGTCCCACTCGAACCCGAGGAAATCCAGATAGAACTCGCGCGCCTTCTCGACGGAGAAAATGCGCAGGATGGGAATAGCAGCTTGGATATGCATGAAGGCCCCGGCGTCAGTAAGCAAAGACGCTCAGCATAGACCACAAGCCACACCGCAAAGCACCAATCACCAATCACACAGCAGCACGACGCAAGCCACCGCGTAAGCCCCAAAAGGCCGCCCGCGCGGCCGGCCTGGGGCGGGCCCCGCAAGACACGCCCCCCCAAACACAAATGCCGGCAAGAACCAGAAGAACGCCAATCGCCCCAGCGGACGTCAAGCTTCAACCGCCAGAGCCTGGCGCGTCGGTGGCCCACGCACCGCGGGCCACCGACGCGCCGGGCGTCTCAAGAACCCAAGACGCCCATCAAGACAAAAAAATCAATTCAAGCTAGCCCCAGAGATCTTCACAATCTCCTGATACTTCGCCTTCTCGCTCTTAACGAACTCAGCAAACGCCTCAGGCGTCATCGGCGCGGCCTCAGACCCCATCGTCAGCAGCCGCTGCTTCACATCCGCCTGCTGCATCGCGTCCGAGTAAGCCTTGTTCAGCTTCGCCACCACCGGCGCCGGCGTGCCGCCCGTCGTGAACACGCCGAACCAGGTTCCCAGGTCAAAGCCCTTGATCCCGGATTCCTCGACCGTGGGCACATCCGCCAGCAACGACGAACGCTTGGCGGTGGTAACAGCCAGGGCCTTCACCTTGCCGTCCTTGATCAGCGGAGCCGAAGCCGCCAGGTTGTCGAACATGAAATCCGACTGGCCCGACAGCAGCGCCAGCTGCGCAGGCGCCGCGCCTTGATAAGGAATGTGCTCGACATTGATGCCTGCGCGCGCCTTCAACAGCTCGCCCGACAAATGCCCGGCGCTGCCGTTGCCGCCCGAACCGTAGTTCAGTTTGCCCGGATTCTTCTTGGCGTAATCGATCAGGTCGGCCAGCTTTTCGATCTTGTTCTTCTGCGCGAACTCGACGTTCATCACCAACACATTGGGCACCGAAGCCACGATGGTCACCGGCGCGAAATCCTTCACCGGGTCATATGGCAGATTGGCGAACAGCCACGGATTGATGGCGTGCGTTGCAACCGCGCCCATCACCAGCGTGTAGCCGTCGGCCGGCGCCTTGGCCACCAGGTCGGCGCCAATGTTGCCGCCCGCGCCCGAACGGTTTTCCACGATGACGGGCTGTCCCAGGGAGCCGCGCACCTTCTCGGCCAGCATCCGGGCCATGGTGTCCAGCGGGCCGCCGGGCGGGTAGGGCACGACAAAGCGCAACGGCTTGGTCGGGAAATCGGTGGCCTGGGCCAGGGCGGGCGCGCCAAAAGGCAGGGTCGCGGCCAGCGCCACGGCGCCTTGCAACAGGGCGCGGCGCACAGCGCGGCGGGGGGTCTGCGTCATGATGTTGTTCTCCTCGCTTCGGATAAATAGCGGTCAGTAGCATACCGCAGCAAGGAATACGGCGTAACAAAGAGATACCAGCAGAACGCCCGCCTGTTCCCGTAACAGCGCCCATTCCAAACGCCGGGAATCAAGCCGGCCGCCCCATGAAAAAACCGCCCGAAGGCGGTTGGGGGATCAGTGCAGGATCTGGCTGAGGAACAGTTTGGTCCGGTCGTTCTGCGGGTTGTCGAAGAACTCGTCGGGGCTGTTCTGCTCGATGATTTCGCCCCGGTCCATGAAGATGACGCGGTTGGCGACCTTGCGCGCGAAACCCATTTCGTGGGTGACGCAGATCATCGTCATGCCGCTTTCCTGGGCCAGGTTGACCATCACGTCCAGCACTTCCTTGACCATTTCCGGGTCCAGCGCGGAAGTCGGCTCATCGAACAGCATGATCTTGGGGCTCATGCACAGCGAACGCGCGATCGCCACGCGTTGCTGCTGGCCGCCGGAGAGCTGGCCGGGGAATTTCTTGGCCTGGTCGGGGATGCGCACGCGCTCCAGGTACTTCATGGCCGTGGCCTCGGCTTCGGCGCGCGGCTTCTTCAGCACCCACATGGGGCCCAGCGTCAGGTTCTCCAGCACCGTCAGGTGGGGAAACAGGTTGAAGTGCTGGAACACCATGCCGACGTCCTTGCGGATGGTCTCGATGTGCTTGAGGTCGTTGGTGAGCTCCGTGCCGTCCACGATGATGTGGCCCTTCTGGTGCTCTTCAAGGCGGTTGATGCAACGGATCATGGTGGACTTGCCCGAGCCCGACGGTCCGCACACCACGATGCGTTCGCCCGGCGCGACGTCCAGGTTGATGTTGCGCAGCACGTGGAACTGCCCGTACCACTTGTTCACGTCCTGCAATTTGATGATGGCATCAGACATGCCTGTACTCCCGTAAGTATCGCGGTGCGCGCCCGCCCGGGGCGGACGCGCTGCAAAGTTCTAGCGTGCGTGTCCCGTGGCCAGGCGTTTTTCGAGCGCCTGGCTGTACTTGGACATGGAGAAGCAGAAGACGAAGTAGATGAGCGAAATGAACAGGTACGCCTCCACCCCGAATCCGCGCCATGCCGCATCGGACAAGGCTGCCTTGGCCGCCAGCGTCAGGTCGAAGATGCCGATGATCACCACCAGCGAGGTGTCCTTGAACAGCGCGATGAAGATGCTGACCAGCGGCGGAATCACAATCTTCAGCGCCTGCGGCAGGATGATCTTGCGCATCTGCTGCCAGTAGTTCAGGCCCAGGGAATCGGCGCCCTCGTACTGGCCCTTCGGGATCGCCTGCAAGCCGCCACGGACCGTTTCGGCGATGTACGCCGCCGCGAACATGATGATCGCGATCTGCGCGCGCAGCAGCTTGTCGATAGAGAAGCCTTCCGGCAGGAACAGCGGCAGCATCACCGACGACATGAACAGCAAACTGATCAGCGGCACGCCGCGGATCAGCTCGATGTACACAACGCACAGCGCCTTGATGGCGGGCATCTTGGAACGCCGGCCCAAGGCCAGCAGCACGCCGATCGGGAATGCGAAGGCGATGCCGAACGTGGACAGGATCAGCGTCAGCGGCAGGCCGCCCCAGCGCGCGTTTTCCACGTAGGTCAGGCCGAACACGCCGCCCCACATCAGGAGCGCCACGGCCGTCAGGCCCACGGTCCAGATGATGGCGAGCTTCCAGTTCCAGAAACGGCGGATGCCGCTGCAGACGATCACGGCCACCAGGATGATGGTCGCGATCAACGGACGCCATTGCTCGTCGTACGGGTAGGTTCCGAACAGGATCAGCCGGTGCTTCTCGATGATGAAGGCCCAGCAGGCGCCGCCCGAGGCACGGCACTCCTGGGCATTGGTCGCGGAGAAGTTCGCCTTGATGAAGGCCCACTCCACCAGCGCCGGTATCGCCATCAGCAGGAACCACGCCACCAATACCGTGATGAGGATATTCAGCGGCGACGAAAACAGGCGCGACTTGACCCATGCCCACGGACCCACCTGGGTGCTGGGCGGCGGCAGGCCTTCGGCGGGGATATGCGAAGTGCTGCTCATATCAACGCTCCACCAGCGCGATGCGCTTGTTGTACCAATTCATGAATATCGAAATCGACAGGCTGACCGTGAGGTACGCGGCCATGATGATGAGAATGCCCTCGATGGCCTGGCCGGTCTGGTTCAGCGTGGTGTTCACCACCGACACGATATCGGGATACCCGATGGCCACGGCCAGCGAACTGTTCTTGGTCAGGTTCAGGTATTGGCTGGTCATTGGCGGGATGATCACGCGCAGCGCCTGCGGCAGCACCACCAGGCGCAGCACCTGCTTGCGGCGCAGGCCCAGCGAACCGGCCGCTTCCCACTGGCCGTTATTGACCGCCTGGATGCCCGAACGCACCACTTCGGCGATGAAGGCCGAGGTGTAGATCACCAAGCCCGCCATCAAGGCAGCGAATTCCGGCGACAGGGTCAGGCCGCCCGAAAAGTTGAAGCCCTTGAGCTCCGGCATGTCCAGGGTCAGCGAAGCGCCGCTGACCAGCCAGCCGATGACGGGAAAGCCGATGAGCAGGCCGATGGCCGCGCGGCCCAGCGGGAACACCCGGCCGGTGGCTTCCTGGCGCTTCTTGCCCCAGTGGCCCAGCAGGATGATCGCGATGATGGCCAGGCCCAGTCCGCCCAGCATCCAGTCCAGCGAATTGCCTTCCAGCCCCGGCACCTTCAGGCCGCGGTTGGAGATGAAGACGCCTGGCAGCGGATTGTGCGCCTGGCGCGGACCCGGCATGTTTTCCGTGATCAGCGCATACCAGAAGAACAACTGCAGCAGCAGCGGCACGTTGCGCATCACTTCGACGTAGACCGAGGTGATCTTGGCGACCAGCCAGTTCTTGGACAGGCGGCCGATGCCGATGAGCGTGCCGAGGATGGTAGCCAGCACGATGCCGATGACGGCCACGCGCAGCGTATTGAGCAGACCGACCAGGATGGCGCGGCCATAAGTGTTCGCGGGGGTATAGGCGATGGGTGTTTCACCGATCGCGAAACCGGCCTCGCGGTCCAGGAAGCCAAAGCCCGTGGCGATATTGCGCACGGACAGGTTGTGCAGCGTGTTTGAAACCAGGAACCACACGGCCCAGGCCACTGCGGCCAGCGCAAGCACCTGGTAGACCACGGAGCGCACCCCGGGATCGTTCCAGTTCAGACGCCGGGGAGGTGCCGATGCAGGCGCGCTTTTATTGGGAGTATTCATGAGTGAATCTACAGAAGTCGGACACCGGGCGGCGAAACCGGAAGGGCCGCGCCACCCACTCCTGCCACCCGCCCGCAGGCGGGAGAGGAAAAACGGAGCGCCGGGCTCCGTTTTTCCAGGCAGCCGTGTGTTAACGCACCGGCCAACCGTACATCAAACCACCATTCTTGTAGGACGCGTTCAAGCCGCGCTCCAGCTTCATCGCGCTGCTCTTGCCCAGCGTGCTTTCGAAGCTTTCACCGTAGTTGCCCACGTTCTTGATGATGTTGTAGGCCCACTTGTCATCCACGCCCAGGTTCTTGCCCATGCCCGGGGTCACGCCCAGGATGCGCTGGATGTTGGGGTTGGGGCTCTTCGCCATTTCATCGACGTTAGCCTTGGTGATGCCGTATTCCTCGGCTTCGAGCATGGCATTGAGCGACCAGCGCACGATGTTGAACCATTGCTCGTCGCCCTGGCGGACCATGGGGCCCAGCGGCTCCTTGGAGAAGTCTTCCGGCAGGATGATGAACTTGTCCGGGTTCTCGAGCGTGGTGCGGGTCGAAGCCAGCTGCGACTTGTCGGTGGTGAAGGCATCGCAACGACCGGCCGAGAAGGCGCGGATGATCTCGTCGTACTTGTCGATCACGACCGGCTTGAATTCGATCTTCTGGCCGCGGAACCAGTCAGCCAGGTTCAGTTCGGTGGTGGTGCCCGGCTGCACGCAGATGGTGGCGCCGTTCAGTTCCTTGGCGCTCTTGACGTTCAGGTCCTTGGAGACCATGACGCCCTGGCTGTCGTAGTAGTTCACGCCCACGCCGATCAGGCCCAGCGTCGTGTCGCGCGTCAGCGTGACCGTGGTGTTGCGGGTAAGAACGTCCACTTCGCCGGACTGCAGCGCGGTGAAGCGCTGTTGCGTGTTCAGCGGGGTGAACTTGACCTTGGTGGCGTCGCCGAACATGGTCGAGGCGATGGCGCGGCACAGATCGACGTCGATGCCCTTGTATTCGCCCTTGCTGTCAGCGATGGAGAACCCCGGGATACCCGTCGAAACCCCGCACTGGACAAACCCTTTTTTCTTGACGTTATCGAAGGTTGCGCCCGCATTGGCTGCGGCCGATGCAGCGAACAAAGCGGCGCCGATCGCAGCGAGTTTCAGTACTTTCATCGTGTTCTCCGTGTGGGATAAGGCGAAGTCTCACGCAGGCCGGGTTGGGCCCACGTATGGGGCGGATGGTAGCGTCCGCGCCGTACGCGGCGCATCCGGGAATTCCCTTGAAATATAGGGACACTGGGTGAAATGAAACGCTGTTTTCCCCCGAAAAAAGGGACACTTTTTGAGCCAGCGCAAGCGTGTCCGGATACCTTGCGCCGAAAAATTTGTCCGCGCCTCGTCCTGGCGGCTTAGGCCACCTTACTGTCCCCGAGTTACTATTGCGGCTTCATCTGACAGCCGCCATGATCGAATTCCAGCACGTATTCAAATCATATGGTCGCGGCCGCAACATCCTGGCCGACATCAACTTCCGCGTAAGCGCGGGAGAGTTCGTTTTCGTATCCGGGCCATCCGGCGCGGGCAAGTCCACTTTGCTCAAGCTGATTGGCGGGCTGGAGCCCGCCAGCCGGGGATCGATCCAGGTCAACGGCCAGCGGCTGGACAAGCTGCCCGCCCGGGCGAGGCCGTACCTGCGCCGCGCCGTGGGCGTCATCCTGCAGGACACACACCTGCTGTTCGATCGAAGCGCGTTCGAAAACGTCATGCTGCCGCTGGCGGTCACGGGCCATGCCTGGGATTCGGCCGCAGCCCGCGCCCGCGCCGCGTTGGACAAGGTGGGGCTGTCCGGCAAGGAAGACCTCAATCCCATCGAGCTGTCCGGCGGCGAGCAGCAGCGCCTGGCCATCGCCCGTGCCATCGTGAACCGGCCCGCGATCCTGATCGCCGACGAACCCACCGCCAACCTCGACCACGACAACGCGCAGCGCATCATGAACGTGTTCCGCGACTTCAACCGCGTCGGCGTGACCACGCTGATCGCCTCGCACGACCAGGAACTCATGGCGCGCTACGCCACCCGCACTTTGCGGATCGACCCAGGCAAATTCGCCGACTCCCAGGGCGCCTCGTCCGGCCGGGCCTACCCGGGAGAAAACGCATGAACGCCTGGCTGCGGCAACACCGCTACGCGCTGCTGGTCACCCTGCGCCGGCTGATCAAGCAACCCTTCTCTTCCCTGGCCAATCTGCTGGTCATGGCCCTGGCCCTCGCCCTGCCGCTGCTGGGCAGCGCCATCCTGGTCTCGGTCCAGCCGGTGGCGCGCCAGATGTCGGTCACACCCGAAGTCACCGTCTTCATGCGGGTGGACGCCCCCTCGGGCGCCGCCGCGGACGTGGCCAAGCGCATCCAGGACGAATTCAAGGACGACATCCGCGCGGTGCGCGTGATCGGCCGTGAAGATGCCCTGGCCGATCTGCGCGCCAACCCGGCCTGGCAACAGGCGCTGGCCGTGCTGCCCGGCAACCCGCTGCCGGACGCCGTGGTGGTGACGCTGGCCGACGGCGACAACCTGGCAGGCCGGGCGGACAAGCTTGCCGCATCCTGGAAGCAATGGAACCACGTCGACCTGGTGCAGTTGGATAGCGCCTGGGTGCAACGCCTGGAGGCCATCCTGCGCTTCGCGCGCATCGGCCTGGGCTTCCTGGCAGCCTGCGTGGCGGTGGTGGTGCTGGCAACGGTCTTCAACACCGTGCGCATGCAAGCGCTTTCGCAACGCGAGGAAATCGGCGTGGCCCGGTTGGTAGGCGCCACCGAATCCTTCGTGCGCCGGCCGTTCCTTTACCTGGGCGCGCTGTCGGGCGCCGTGGCATCCCTGCTGGCCATTGGCGTGGCGGCGGTCGCCCTGTCGCCGCTGAACGACGCCCTGGTCGGGCTGGCGCGCAGCTACGGGGCCGAATTCGCCCTGCACTTGCCCGGCCCCGCCGTGCTGATCGGCGCGGTCGTCGCCTCCGCCGCCTTGGGCGCGCTGTCCGCCCGCTGGTCGGTCACCCGCAGCACGCGCTTCTGACGGCTCCCCCCGCCTAAAGCTCCGTATAGAGCCCGTTCTTCCCCGTGATCCGGGGAACGACTCCCGCCCGCTTGTGTAGGATGCCTGGATGCCTGCCAGCGGGCGCTCCAGGCTGCGAACCATGCGGCAAAAAGCGGACACATTACGGGGTCCGTTACACAGCCATTCACCCGCTGGAAGCTTGAGTATGCAAGAATAAAGCGACATTTTCTTACATGTTTTGATACATTTCTGTTCTCGAGCTGCCAACTTCGTGTCCCAATCGCTGTTCTTGCCCCTAATCGAGTCCCATGGCCGCCCGTCTTGAAGCCCGTGCGACGCGCCACTATTTCGACAGCGCGTTCCAGTGTCAGGCGGTGAAAGTACTGCCCAACGAGTACTACGTCACCAACGAAGACCTGATGATCTCGACCGTGCTGGGATCCTGCGTCGCTGCCTGTATCCACGACCCTGTGACGGGCGTGGGCGGCATGAACCATTTCATGTTGCCGGAAGGCGACATGCAGTCACCCGCCTCGGCCACCATGCGCTATGGCGCGTTCGCCATGGAAGTGCTGATCAACGAACTCCTGAAGGCCGGCGCCGTCCGCGACCGGCTGGAAGCCAAGGTGTTCGGTGGCGGCGCCGTGCTGTCCGCCATGCAGCAGATGAACATCGGCGAACGCAACGGCCAGTTCGTGCTGAACTATCTCAAGACCGAAGGCATTCCGGTCAAGGCGCAAGATTTGGGCGACGTGCACGCGCGCCGCATCAACTACTTCCCGCGCGACGGCCGGGTAATGGTGCGCAAGATGGCGCCGCACCATCAGCGCGCCGAGGAAATCATCGCCAAGCGCGAACAGGCGGCCGCCCAAAGCGTGCAGGCCAAGACCGAAACCCCGCAACGGGTCGAGCGTTTCACCCGGCCCGGCGTGGAGCGCTTCGACCCCCCGGCACGTCCTGGCGTGGAACGCTTCGACACCGCCCTGACCCGCCGGCGCCGCACGGAGACCACGGGCAACTGAACGGGCCCGACGCGCATTGCGCGGCGCGCGCCCCTACAATCAGCCCATGTCCACCGTACGCCTGTTCTTCGCCCTGTGGCCGGCGCCGCCGCTGGCGGCCAAGCTCGCCACTTGGGCGGAGCAGGCGCGGCCGAGCTGCGGCGGACGCGCCATGCGCACGGAGACCTTGCACCTGACCTTGGCTTTCCTGGGGCCCGTCGACGCGGCGCTTGCCGATGAACTTGCCGCCGCCACGCCCGAGCGCCGTCTCGCGCCGGAGGACATCACGTTGGACCGCTATGGCGTCTTCGGGCGCCAGCGCATCCTGTGGGCCGGCCCCGGCGACACGCCACCGGGCTTGCAGGCCGCCCATGACGAGCTCTGGCAATGGCTGGACGGGTTCGGCCTGGCAGCGCCGCCCCAGCCCTTCCGCCCGCACGTCACCCTGCTGCGCAATATCGAGCACGCGACCCCGCCCACGGATACGCCCGCGCCCTTGTCCTGGCGCTACGACCGCATGGTGTTGGTGGCCTCCGAATCGCTGTCTGGCGGCAGCCGCTATCGCATCGTGGCGCAATCCCGGCCGCAGAACTCCTGACGCTGCGCTCTGGCACAATCAGCCCGTTGCCACCTCCGGGATCGCCATGATCATCCTGCTGGACCAAGACGGCGTGCTCGCCGACTTCGAACACGCCTTCATCGACGCCTGGCAAGAGCGCCATCCGAACATACCTCCCGTAGCGTTCGAAGACCGCAAGTCCTTCTACATCCGCCAGGATTACGCTCCCGAACTGCGCGGCCTGGCCGAAGCCATCTACACGGCGCCCGGCTTCATCCGCAACCTGCCGCCGGTACCCGGCGCGCTGGAAGCCGTGAAGGAATTGCTGGCGCTCGGCATGGACGTGCGCATCTGCTCCTCGCCCCTGTCGCAATTCGAGAATTGCGTGGCGGAAAAATACCTGTGGGTGGAAAAGCACCTGGGGCGCGATGCCACCAACCGGCTGATCCTGACCAAGGACAAGACACTGGTGCACGGCCATCTGCTGATCGACGACAAGCCCGTGATCGAGGGCGCGGTGCAGCCGCGCTGGAAGCACATCCTGTTTGACGCCCCCTACAACCGCGAGGTGTCGGACCGTCCCCGCATCAACTGGGAGAACTGGCGCAACGTGCTTGCCGGAGAGCTATATACGGCAGATGAGTGAGTCCTGTTCAGCGGCCGCGATTTGGGACTATTCTGTGTTGCTGTACCCCCATCCGGAGGAGCCTGCACCATGAATCTGCACCGCCTGCTGAAGCAGCGAGAAGCCGACCACAAGCCTTTGCGTGTTGCACTGCTGGGAGCCGGAAAGTTCGGCGCAATGTTCATGAGCCAGGCCCCGCGCACGCCGGGGATGAGGCTGGTCGCGGTAGCCGATCTGGTGCCCGACCGCGCCCGCGCGGCCCTGACCCGCGTGGGTTGGCCCGCCACCGCCCTCAATGCCGCCAGCATTAGCGACGCCCTCAAGAACGGCAAGGTCTACTTCAGCGACGATCCCCATGCCGTGATCGCCAGCCCGGACGTCGACATCGTCATCGACGCCACCGGCCAGGCGGCCGCCGGCATCAGCCATGTGCTGGCCTGCTGCGAATACGGCAAGCACATCATCATGGTCAACGTCGAAGCCGACGCGCTTGCCGGCCCGCTGCTGGCGCGCCGCGCCCGCGAAGCCGGCATCGTCTATTCACTGGCGTATGGCGACCAGCCCGCCCTGATCTGCGAAATGGTGGACTGGGCGCGCGCCAGCGGCTTCGAGGTCATGGCGGCAGGCAAGGGCACCAAGTACCTGCCGGAATTCCATACATCCACGCCGGACACCGTCTGGCCCTATTACGGGTTCACCGCCGAAATGGTCGCGGCCGGCGACTTCAATGCCCAGATGTTCAACAGCTTCCTGGATGGCACCAAGAGCGCCATCGAGATGGCCGCGGTCTCCAACGCGACCGGACTGCTGCCCTCGCCGTCCGGCCTGCACTTCCCGCCCTGCGGGGTGGACGACCTGGCGCGCGTGCTGCGGCCGCGCGATAGCGGCGGCATCCTGCACCACCGCGGCCAGGTCGAAGTTATTTCGTCGCTGGAGCGCGACGGCCGCCCGGTCTTCCGCGACCTGCGCTGGGGCGTATACGTCACCCTGGCCGCGGACAGCGACTATGTGCGCCGCTGCTTCAAGGAGTATGGCCTGGTCACGGATCCCAGCGGCAACTTCACCGCGATGTACAAGCCCTATCACCTGATCGGCCTGGAGCTCGGTATCAGCGTGGCCAGCGTAGGCTTGCGGCGCGAGCCCACCGGCGCGCCCGCCGGCTGGCATGGCGATGTCGTCGCCACCGCCAAGCGCGACCTGCCGGCCGGCCAGATCCTGGACGGCGAAGGCGGCTACACGGTGTACGGCCGGCTGATGCCGGCGCGCGACTCGGTGGACGAAGGCTACCTGCCCCTGGGGCTGTCGCACCAGGTCAAGCTGAAGAATCCGGTGCGGCAGTCCCAGGCGATCCGCTGGAGCGACGTCGAATACGACGACCGCGCGCCGGCCGTGCAATTCCGTCGCGAAATGGAGCAGACCTTCGCCTAGGTCATTATCAGGCGGGGGTTCTTGAGCCGCCGGTGTCCGGACTGCGGGATTCCGATGCTCGCCCCGTTGGGGCTGCGCTTCGGATCCCTCCGCCCGGCCCCCGCCTCATCGCATCTGCCCATGAGCGAAGAAAAAATGCCCCCACGCCGCGCCTGCGGCTTGCTGCCCCCCAAGGGGGCGTTCTTTGCCTTGGGGCAGCCTCGGCAGCTACAGAACCCTGACACCGGCAGCTACCGAACCCTGACGTCCGCGGCAAGAACCCCTAAACAGGCGCGGGACGCTCCGCCTGGAAGAGACGCAGACGGTCGGCGGCATTGCGCAGGTGCTGGTCGGCAGCGCGGCCGGCGGCATCCGGGTCGCCGGCATCGATGGCCGCGAAGATCGCCTGATGCTCGCTCTGTACAGCGGCCATGCGTTCGGTATACATGCGCGCCGTGTTGTTGCGCGCGCTGCGGATAACCCGGCGAACGTTGGCTTCCAGGTAGTCGTTCAAGGCCACCAGATGCGGATTGTGGGTGGCCTGCACGATGGCATGATGGAACTGGTAGTCCTCTTCGTCGCCCAGCTTGTCATTGAGCAGCGCGTACTCCATTCCGACCAGCGCCTGGCGCATCTTCTTCAGGTCCGCGTCGGTGCGGCGCTGCGCGGCGTAGCGCGCGGCGGTGACCTCAATGGAGAGCATCAATTCCAGGATGTGTTCCAGATCCTGGTTGTCGCCCGGGGTAGGCGCGGCGATCCGGAATGCGTTCTTCTGGAAGTTCGGGTCGACGAAGACCCCGCTGCCCTGCTGCGACGTGATCAGGCCTTCGGACTTCAGGCGCGCCAGCGCTTCGCGCACGACGGCGCGGCTGACCGAATAGGTTTCGGTCAATTGCTTTTCCGTGGGCAGGCGATCGCCGGGCGCGAGCACACCCTGGCGTATCTGCTCCGCCAGCGCGTCACCCAGCGCCGCTGAAAGCGAACTCTTGGGCGCGGCGCGCGACGGATCCTGTTCTTGGTTGGGCTGCATGTCGAATGGTGGAAAACGTGCAGGCGGCGCATGGGCGCCGCCCCGTGTTTATGGGAATGCCTGGGCGGCCGGCCGCGGCGTCGATAGCCGAGCCATCCTTGGACTTTACGCGATATAGATGCCGCCGTTGACCTGCATGACCTCGCCGGTCACGAAACCGGCCAGCGGCGAGCACAGGAAAGCGATCGAACCCGCGATTTCCTCCGCGGTGCCGTAGCGGCGTAGCGGCGTGCTTTCGAGCAGCTGCGCGCCCTTTTGCCCGATCAGGTCCTGCGTCATGGAGGTCGCGATGATGCCCGGCGCCACCGCGTTGACGCGGATCTGCGGGGCGAGTTCCAGCGCGAGGCTGCGCGTGAAGCTCTGCACGGCGCCCTTGGACGCGGAATAGGCCGCATGCGCATAGCTGCCGCGCTGGGCCGCCAATGAGGTCAACAGCACGATGGAGCCGTCGTGGCGCAAGTGGCGCTGCGCCGCGCGGCACACGTAGAAGGTGCCGTCCAGGTTCACGCGCATCAGCGTGCGCCAGGCCTCATCGCTGGTGTCCTTGACCATCTGCTCTGGGTAGATGCCGGCGCAATGCACCAGATGGTCCAGTCCGCCGAAGTGCTTTGCCGCCGCCTCGAAGACGCGCTCGCATTCCGCGGACGCCGACACGTCCAGCGCGCGCGTGTAAACACGCTGCCCGCTGGGATCCAGTTCGGCCGCCACGTCTTCCAGGCGCGCATTGTCGATGTCGGTCAGCACCAGCCGGGCGCCGTGCGCCGCCATCAGCCGCGCCGTCGCCAGGCCGATGCCATTGCCCGCGCCAGTGATGGCCGCAACTTTTCCTTCGAACGAAATCATTCTGTCTCCTGAAGCACTCTCGTACGCGGGCTCGCGCGCCTTTCCGGCGGCCGCGGAAATTCCGATTGGACTCCTGAACCGGCCGCTTGACACGAGAAAAACGCTTGCCCTATGATTTATCTGACAACTTAATAAAGTTGCCTGACAACTTATTTTGAAAGCGTAAAGCAACTGGCGCTTTCAGGCAAGAGAGTCAGGAACGACACGGCGGCAAGCCGCTACCCAGGCAGGGGACAAACAGGTGGAAATCACCGGCAGCACTACCGTTTTCGCGATCGCGGCGGACCCGATCGCGCACGTCAAGACGCCCCAGCGGCTCAATGCGCTGCTGCGCGAGCGCGGCGTGGATGCGGTCATGGTCCCGTTCCATGTGGCGCCCGCCGCCCTGCCTGGTCTGTTCTCGGGCATGCGCGGACTGGCCAATCTGGGCGGCATCGTGGTGACGGTTCCGCACAAGGAAAATGCCGCCGCCCTGTGCGACGCCCTCACGCCATCCGCCCAACTGAGCGGGGCGGTCAACGCGGTGCGCCTGCGCGACGGCGTGCTCACGGGCGGCAATTTCGACGGACTGGGCTTGGTGGCCGGACTGCGCAGCCAGGGGCACGACCCGGCCGGCCGCCATGTCTATCTGGCCGGCCTGGGCGGCGCGGGCAAGGCCATTGCCTGTGCCATCGCCGATACCGGTCCCGCCAGCCTGCGCCTGTACAACCGCAGCGCCGACAAGGCGCACACCTTCGCCGCCCATCTCGCGCGCCAGTATCCGGCCTTGGCCATCAGCGTGGCCAGCGCCACCCCCGACGCCTGCGACATCGCCATCAATGCGACCTCGCTGGGCCTGAACGACACCGATCCCCTGCCCTTCCAGCTGGACGCGCTTGCCGCCGGCACCGTCGTCGCCGACGCCGTCATGAGCCGTGTCGACACGCCATTGCTGCGCGCCGCCGACGCGCGCGGCTGCCGCACGCACCCGGGCTTGTACATGCTGGAAGGACAGATCTCCGAAATTGCCCGGTTCCTGGGCATAGAAGTGCCGCGCTAGGGCCTGTTCCGCCCGCGCGCTTGCTTGATTCACCAATTCACCACACTCCCGTCCCACGGAGGAGACACGCATGAAATTGGCTTTCACCACCGGCCTGCTGTGCCTGGCCGGCATCGCCGCATCGGCTCAGGCCGCGCCCGTCAAGATCGGGCTGATCGAAACGCTGTCCGGCCCCCAGGCTTCCACCGGCCTGATGTTCCGCGCCGCGGTCAAGTATGAGCTGGACCGCATCAACGCCGCCGGCGGCTGGAACGGCCAGCCGCTGGAACTGGTCGAGTTCGACAACCAGGGCGGTCCGGTCGGCGCGTCCGACCGCTTCCGCGCAGCCGCCGCCGAAGGCGTGCAGATCCTGGTGCAAGGATCGTCGTCGGCCATTTCCGGCCAGTTGACCGAAGACGTGCGCAAGCACAACCTGCGCAACCCCGGCAAGGAAGTCGTGTTCCTGAACGTCGGCGGCGAGGCGCTGGAACTGACCGGCCAGAAGTGCCACTTCTACCACTTCCGCTTCACCACCAACGCCGACCTGCGCGTGAAGGCGCTGGCCTCGGTCATGTCGTCCGACGGCACGCTGGGCAAGCGCGTGTACGCCATCAACCAGAACTACTCCTGGGGCCAGGACATGGAAGGCGCGACCGAGCGCTTTGCCAAGCAGTATGGCTATGAAGTAGTCGGCAAGACGCTGCACGAGGTCAACAAGATCCAGGACTTCGCGCCCTACGTCGCGCGCATCCGCTCGGCAACGCCCGACACGGTCATCACCGGCAACTGGTCCAATGACTTGCTGCTGCTGATGAAGGCCACCCAGGCCGCTGGCCTGAAGGTCCGCTTCGCCACCGTATTCCTGGACCAGGTGGGCAACCTGGCCAATGCCGGCGACGTCGCGCTGGGCCATTACATCGCTCATCCTTACAACATCGAGGCCGCGGGCGAAGAAGGCGCCAAGTTCGCCGAGGACTACAAGGCCAAGACCGGCCACTACCCCAGCTACACCGAACCGCAGACCGTCATTGGCATCCACTTCCTGGGCGAAGCGCTCAAGCAGGTCAAGCCGCAGGACGGCAAGCTGTCCGTGCCGCAACTGGCGCTGGCGCTGGAGAAGGTGACCTACACCTCGCCGCTGGGCACCTACACGATGCGCGCGGAAGACCATCAGGTGCAGCTGCCGATGGTGGTGTCCAAGGTTGGCAAGAATGCCAAGTACAAGGCCGACGGCACCGACATGGGCTTTGAGCCGGTAAAGGTGCTGGCAGCGGCCGACGTATCGGCGCCGCCGCAGGCGACCTGCAAGATGCAGCGGCCGAACTGATGGGCCGCGCGGCCGGATCGTCAGCTTGCGCGTGACGGTCCGGCCGCGCGCAACCCGTCATCGCCCCTGGAAACCCCAATAAGCGCACCCCCGGCGCGGGCCGGAAAAACCCGGTGCGCAATCGCTCGCAAGACATCCGTCGTCTTAGCGAATACTGGAGCGGACATGGAATACTTTACCGTCTCGCTGTTGAACGGCGTGATTTACGGCCTGCTGCTATTCATGGTGTCGGCAGGCCTGACACTGATTTTCGGAATGATGGGCGTGCTCAACTTCGCGCACGCATCGTTCTACATGATAGGCGCGTATGCCGCCTATACCTTGACGCCGGTCACCGGCTTCTGGACCGCGCTGGTCCTTGCCACCATCATCGCCGGCCTGCTCGGCATGGGCGTCGAGCGCTTTTTCCTGCGCCGCGTCCACAAGTTCGGCCATGCGCAGGAACTGCTGGTGACCTTCGGCCTGGCCTTCATCGTCGCAGAGCTGATCAAGCTGTTCTATGGCGACTTCCCGGTGGACTACCGCGTGCCGCAGTTCCTCAATTTCGCCGCCTTCCGTGTATTCGACGCGGACTATCCCTTCTATCGCCTGCTGATGGGCGGCGTGTCGCTGGCGATGTTCGCGGTCATCTACCTGCTGCTGTCGCGCACCCGCGTGGGCATCGTCGTGCGTTCGGCCATCTACCGTCCGCGCATGGCCGAAGCGCTGGGCCATAACGTGCCGCTGGTTTTCATGAGCGTGTTCGGCGTGGGCGCGGCCATGGCCGGGCTGGCGGGCGCGGTGGCGGGCGCCTTCTACACCACCAATCCCAACATGGCGCTCGAGCTGGGCGTGCTGGTCTTCGTGGTGGTGGTCGTCGGCGGGCTGGGCTCGCTTGAAGGCGCCATGATCGCTTCGCTGCTGATCGGGTTGATCAGTTCCTTCTCGGTGGGCATCGATGCCAGCCTGGCCTCCCTGTTCGGCCTGTTTGGCGCGGGCGACTGGGCCGAGAGCGTTGGCGGCCTGATGACCGTGAAAATTTCCAGCCTGGCGGCCACCCTGCCGTTCCTGCTGATGCTGGTGGTGCTATTGGTCAAGCCCTCCGGCCTGAAGGGAGAACAGGCATGAGCCAACCCCGCCGTACTTCCGCCATTCTCCTTCTCATCCTGTGCGTGGCCGCGCTTTGCGCGCTGCCCTGGCTGCTGCCTCCGGGCCAACTGGTGGCAGCGGTGCAGATGCTGATCGCCGCGCTGTTCGCCTGCGCATTCAATCTGCTGGCCGGCCAGGGCGGCATGCTGTCCTTCGGCCATGCCGCCTACTTTGGCGTAGGCACCTTCGCCACCATCCATGCCATGAATGCGCTGGGTGGCGCGGGCCTCTTGCCCACGCCGCTGATGCCGCTGGCCGGCGGCGTGGCCGGACTGTTGTTCGGCCTGGTCGCGGGCTGGTTCGCCACCATGCGTTCGGGCGTGTACTTCGCCATGATCACGCTGGCATTGGCCGAACTGCTGCATGCGCTGGCGCCGCACCTCAAGGGGGTGTTCGGCGGCGAGGCGGGCGTGTCCGCCATGCGCATGCCAGCCTGGGGCTTCACTTTCGGTTCCGACATCGAGGTCTACTTCCTGGTGCTGGCATGGGTGCTGGTCTCGTTGGCCGCGCTCTACGGCCTGACCCGCACGCCCCTGGGGCGATTGACCCTGGGCCTGCGCGAGAACGCCAACCGCCTGCGTTACCTGGGCTACCGCCCGCACACGCTGAAGACCCTGGTGTTTGCGCTGTCAGCCATGTTCGCGGGCATTGCCGGAGGCTTGCAGGCCTTGAATATCGAAGCGGGCAACTATGTGTTGTTCGACGTGAAGCTGTCCACAGATGCCGTGCTGTTCGCCTACATCGGCGGCGTCAACGCCTTCCTCGGCCCGGTGCTCGGCGCATCCATCCTGACCTTTCTGTCGCAGACGCTGGCCGACATCACCCGCTCGTGGCTGCTGTACCAGGGCATCCTGTTCGTGCTGGTGATGCTGTTCGTGCCGGATGGCCTGGTGGGCCTGGTCCAGGGCGCTGCGCGGTCGCTGCGCGAGCGCGGCCTGGCCAACTGGCTACCCCGCGCCACGGTGTCGGTTGCTGGCGGCCTGTTGCTGACCTGCGCCACGGTCTTCACGGTGGAAATGCTGCAACGCATGTTCGCCCGCGACTACCGTTCGCTGCTGGCGATGAATCCCGAAGCCGGCTGGCCCGACATTCCGCTGTTCGGCCACGACTGGGCGCCGCTGGCGCCGTCGACCTGGCTGATTCCGCTGGCGCTGTTCGCCGCGGGCCTCGTTGCCTGCCGCTGGGCGCTGGCCCTGTGGCGCGACGACGCCCAAGCCGCTCCCACGCTGGAGGCCGCACAATGAGCCACGAAATCCTGACCCTGACCGACGTGCGCAAGTCCTTTGGCGACGCGCAGATCATTCGCGGCGTGAACCTGAACATCCAGGCCGGCGAACGCCACGCCGTCATCGGCCCGAACGGCGCGGGCAAGTCCACCTTGTTCCACCTGATGTCGGGCTCGTTCGCGCCGACCTCGGGCGACATCAGCCTGCGGTCGCGCTCCATCGGCGGCCTGCCGCCGGAACGCATCAACCGCCTCGGCCTGGCACGTTCGTTCCAGATCACCAATGTGTTCCCGCGACTGTCGGTACGCGAGAACCTGCGCCTGGCGGTGCTGCGCATGCACGGCCTCGTCTACAACTTCTGGCGTCCGATCGCGCGTAACCGCGCCGTCAACGAAGACGTGGACCGCCTGCTGGAAAAAGTACGCCTGGCCGACAAGCAGCACACGGCCGCCGGCGACCTGAACTATTCGGAACAGCGCTCGCTGGAAATCGGCATGACGCTGGCCTCGCGTCCCAAAGTCGTCCTGCTGGACGAGCCCATGGCGGGCATGTCCCAGCATGAGGTGGACTACACGGTGGAGCTGATCAAGGACGTGACGCGCGACTGCACGCTGCTGATCGTGGAACACGATATGCAGGTGGTGTTCTCGCTGGCCGACCGTATCAGCGTGCTGGTCTACGGTGAAATCCTCGCCACCGGCACGCCGGCCGAAATCCGCGGCGATGCCCGCGTGCGCGAAGCCTACCTGGGAGAGGAAACGGTATGACGACGCAATCCCCATTGCTGAGCCTGCAAGGCGTGCATGCCCACTACGGCAAAAGCCACATCCTGCACGGCATCGACCTGACCGTCGGCCGCGGCGAAGTCGTGAGCCTGCTTGGCCGCAACGGCGCCGGTCGCTCCACCACCATGAAGAGCATCATGGGCCTGGTGGATGTCACTGGCGGCAGCATCGCCATCGAAGGCCGCGACATCACCAACAAACGCCCCTTCGAAATCTCCCGCGCCGGACTGGGCTTCGTCCCCGAAGAGCGCGAAGTATTCGCCAACCTGACGGTGGACGAGAACCTGCGCATGGGCGAACAACCCAGGCGCGACGACGCGCCCTACTGGTCGACCGAACAGATGTTCGACTACTTCCCGCGCCTGAAAGAGCGCCGTGGCACCAAGGCAGGCAACCTGTCGGGCGGCGAACAGCAGATGCTGACCATGTGCCGCTCGTTGCTGGGCAACCCCAAGGTCATGCTGATCGACGAACCCACCGAAGGCCTGGCGCCGAAGATTGTGGAAGTGATCGCCGACGTGATCCGGGACATCCACAAGCGCGGCGTTTCCGTGGTGCTGGTGGAGCAGAAGCTGACCATCGCACTGAAGGTCTCCACGCGCGTCAGCGTGATGGGCCATGGCCGCATTGTTTTCGAAGGACCGCCCGCGCAACTGCATGAACGCCAGGACGTGGTCCAGGAATGGCTGGCGGTGTGACCGCCGGCGCGCATACATAGTCAAAAAGGCAAACATCGTGGATCACACCCCGGAAGTCACCCATCCAGACCTGCGCGGCCAGACTGTCGTCATCACCGGCGGCGCCAAAGGCATAGGCCTGGCCACGGCGCAGGCGTTCACGCGGCAAGGCGCGCGCGTCGCGCTGCTGGACATGGACGCGGCCGCCCTGGACGACGCCGTCGCCGGCCTAGTCGCGCTGGGCGGCGAGGCCCTGGCCGTGCAGGCATCGGTCACCGACGCCGACGCCGTCGAACGCGCCTTTGCCCAGGTCGAACAAGCCTGGGGCCGTATCGACGTACTGGTCAACAACGCGGGCGTATCGGCCAACAAACCCACGCTGGACGTCACCGTGGACGAATGGCGCCGCGCCGTGGACATCAACTTGACCGGCGTGTTCCTGTGCGCCCAGGCCGCCGGCCGCCGCATGGTGCCCGCCGGCGCCGGCGCCATCATCAACCTGGCCTCGATGTATGGCGTCGTGGCCGCGCCCGACCGCGCCGCCTATTGCGCCACCAAGGGCGCGGTGGTGCTGCTGACCGAGACCCTGGCCGTGGAATGGGGCCCGGCGGGCGTGCGCGTGAACGCGCTGGCCCCGGGCTACGTAGAAACGGACCTGGTTCGCGACCTGGCCGCTCGCGGCCGTCTCGACCCCGAACGCCTCAAGCAGCGCACGCCGCTGCGCCGCCTGGCCCAACCGGCCGAAATGGCCGACCTGGCGGTCTTCCTGGCCTCGCGCCAGGCCTCGTACATCAACGGACACACCCTGGTGGCCGATGGCGGTTGGAGCCGCTACAGCTACCTCTAACCGCAAAACGCATACCTATCTCTGGAGATTCACTCATGGCCACCCACCAACCGCTTGAGCCCCAGGCGCCCTGGCGGCAACTGACGGTAGATGCCAAGGACTGGCAGCAGGCGGATCCCGCCCTGCTCGGCACCATGCTGACCCAATTGCACTGGATCCGCGCCTTTGAAGAGGCCGTGCTGGAGCTCGCCGCCGAAGGCCTGGTCCACGGCCCCGCGCATTCGTCCGTGGGCCAGGAAGGCGGCGCGGTCGGCTCCGTGCTGGCGCTGGGCGCGGGCGACCAGATCAACGGATCGCACCGCGGCCACCATCAGTTCCTGGCGAAGGCCCTGCAACATGTCGCGCCGCTGGGCCTGGACCCGCGCAATCCGCTCACGCCCGCCATCGACGAGGTCCTGCAAAAGACCCTGGCCGAAATCATGGGCCTGGCCCAAGGCTATTGCCGCGGCCGCGGCGGCAGCATGCATTTGCGCTGGCTGGAAGCCGGCGCGCTGGGCACCAACGCCATCGTGGGCGGCGGCGTTCCGCTGGCCGCAGGCGCGGGCTGGGCGCACAAGCACGCCGGCACCGACCGCGTCGCCGTGACCTACTTCGGCGACGGCGCGGTGAACATCGGTTCAGTGCTGGAAACCATGAACCTGACTGCGGCGTGGAAGACGCCGCTGTGCTTCTTCATCGAGAACAACCGCTACGCCGTGTCCACCACCGTGGAAGAGTCCACCGCCGAGCCCCGACTGTCGGCGCGCGGCCTGGCCTTCAACATTCCGTCCTGGAAGGTTGACGGCATGGATCCGCTGGCGGTCCACATCGCCATGTCCGAAGCCGTGGCGCACATGCGCGCCGGCAATGGCCCCACCATCGTCGAAGTCGACGTGTACCGCTTCTTCCACCAGAACGGCCCCTTCCCTGGCAGCGCCTTCGGCTACCGCAGCAAGGACGAGGAAGCGCAATGGCGCGGCCGCGATCCGCTGGACAAGATCGCTACGGAGATGATCGGCCGCAAGCTGGTCACGCAGGCCGAAGTGGACGCCTTGCGCCAGCGCTGCAAGGACGTCATGAAGGACGTGGCCGGCCGCCTGACCGAAGCCGCCGAAGGCGGCAAGCGCCGCGTGCGCGCCGACCTCTGGCCCAGCCCGGACTTCCGCGACGTGGGCTTGCGCAGCGATGGCTCGGAACTGACCGGCCTGCGCTACCAGGAAGCCGCCGACTATGCCGGCCAGTCCGCCGACCGCAAGTTCGTGGATGCGGTGGCAGACGTGCTGGACCGCCGCATGGAGACCGACGCGGGCGTGGTGGTGCTGGGCGAGGATGTGCACCGCCTGAAGGGCGGCACCAACGGCGCTACGCGCGGCCTGAAGGATAAGTACCCTGACCGCGTGCTGGGCACCCCCATTTCCGAAAACGCCTTTGCCGGGCTGGGCGGCGGCCTGGCCATGGACGGCCGTTATCGGCCGGTCGTGGAATTCATGTATCCCGACTTCATGTGGGTTGCGGCGGACCAGATCTTCAACCAGATCGGCAAAGCCCGCCACATGTTCGGCGGCGACATCGACGTGCCCTTCGTGCTGCGCACCAAGGTCGCGATGGGCACGGGCTATGGTTCGCAGCATTCGATGGATCCGGCGGGCATCTTCGCAACGGCTCCTGGCTGGCGCGTCGTCGCGCCGTCCACGCCCTATGAATACGTGGGCCTGATGAACACCGCGCTGGCCTCCAGGGACCCGGTGCTGGTGATCGAGCACGTGGACCTGTATGCGTCCTCGGGCGAGGTGCCCGCTGACGACCTGGACTACGCGATCCCGTTCGGCAAGGCTCGCGTGCGCCGCGCGGGCGGCAAGGTCACCATCCTGACCTACCTGTCCATGGTCAGCCGCGCGCTCAAGGCCGCCGAGGCCGCGGGTGTGGACGCCGAGGTCATCGACCTGCGCACGCTGGACCGCGCCAGCCTGGACTGGGACACCATCGGCGCCAGCATCATGAAGACCAACAACGTGCTGATCGTGGAACAGGGCGCGCGCGGCACGTCCTATGGCGCCATGCTGGCCGACGAAATCCAGCGCCGCTACTTCGACTGGCTGGATCAGCCCGTCAAGCGCGTGACGGGCGGCGAGGCCTCGCCCAGCATTTCCAAGGTCCTGGAGCGCGCCGCGTTCGCGGACACCGAGGAAGTCATGGCCGGCCTGGCCGACGTGCTGGCCGACTTGGGAGAGCAGGCATGAGCGTCCCGCTGCACATGACCGTGCCGATGGAGGTCGGCATCTGCTGCGCCGACCTGGACAAACTGCTGGCCTTCTATACCGGCGTGCTGGGCCTGAAGCTCATCAACCGCGTGACCGTCCCGGCCGACAAGGCCCAGGCCACCGGCCTGACGCGCCACGGCTACGACGTGGCCCGGCTGCAGACCAGCTACGGCGAGCGCATCAAACTGCTACAGCCCGCCGCCGCGCCCGAGGCCGCCGCGCGCGGCGCGGCCATCCTGGACCGCCAGGGCGCCACCTACCTGACCTTCATCGTGCGCGACCTGCCCGCCGTGGTGCGCGGCCTGGAAGCGCAAGGCGTGGTTTTCGACAGCGCGCCGGCGCCGATGGAAGTGCGGCCCGGCACCTGGCTGGCGTTCTTCCGCGACCCCGAAGGCAATGTGCTGGAACTGGTCGGGTACGACGATCCCGCCAGCTACCGGCCCGACCTGTACAGCGCCGCAGAATAGGACGAACATCGTGGCACACCTTATCAAGCTCCCCTCCGTTGCCGCCGACACCTCGGGCGGCACGCTGCACCAGTGGCTCAAGAAAGAAGGCGATACAGTCGCCGTGGGCGACGCGCTGGCTGAAATCGAAACCGAGAAGGCCATCGTCGAAATCAACGCCGAGCAAGCCGGCGTGCTGGGCCGGATCGTGATTCAGGCCGGCGCGGCGTCCGTGCCGGTGAACACGGTGATCGGCGTACTGCTGGCCCAAGGCGAAGATGCATCCGCCATTGACCGCGCCCTGGCGGAAGCCGGCGCTGCGGCGCAGCCTGCGGCGGCGCCCGCGCCTGAACCGGCGCCCGCCGCTGTCACGGCCCCAGCGCCGACGGCTCCCGCCACTCCGTCACAAATCTCGAATCCGCCAAGCGCCGCTCCGGTGCCCGGCGGACGCCTGTTCGCCAGTCCGCTGGCGCGCCGCCTGGCCGCGCAATGGCATGTCGACCTGCTGGGCGTGACCGGCACCGGCCCGCATGGACGCATCGTGCGCCGCGACGTGGAGGCCGCCCGTGACCGCGCTCCGGCCTCTGCCGCGGCTCCGCTGGCTGGCCGTGCGGCGTCGCGCCGCGTGCCGCACACCGGCATGCGCCGCGCCATCGCGCGCCGCCTCACCGAAAGCAAGCAAAACGTGCCGCACTTCTACCTGACCGTGGATTGCAGGATGGATGCGCTGTTGGCGCTGCGCGCCCAAGCGAACCAGGGCGGAACGGTGAAGCTCTCGGTCAATGACTTCATCGTGCGCGCGGCCGCGCTGGCCCTGCGCGAAGTGCCGGAAGTGAATGCCAGCTGGCAAGAGGACGCCGTCGAATACCACGCTGGCGCCGACATCTCCGTGGCGGTGGCGACCGACGGCGGCCTGGTCACGCCCATCGTGCGCGACGCGGACGTCAAGCCGCTGTCCGCAATCGCCGGCGAAATCGTCGAGCTGGCCGGCCGTGCCAAGATAAATCGCCTGAAGCCTGAGGAATTCACGGGCGGTTCGCTGACCGTGAGCAACCTGGGCATGTACGGCATCAGCCAATTCGCGGCCATCATCAATCCGCCGCAGGCGGCCATCCTGGCAGTGGGCGCGGCTGAAAAGCGTCCGGTCGTGGACAGCGAAGGCCAACTCGTCGCTGCTACCGTCATGACAGTGACCTTGTCGGCCGATCACCGCGTCGTGGACGGCGCGGTGGGTGCGCGCTGGCTGGCCGCCTTCCGCGCGCTGATCGAAAACCCCGTGCGCATCCTGCTGTGAGACCAGCCATGACCAAGACTACGTTTGATCTTGCCGTGGTGGGCGGCGGCCCCGGCGGCTACGTCGCCGCCATACGCGCGGCGCAGCTCGGCATGTCGGTCGCGCTGGTGGAACGCGCCGAGCTGGGCGGCATCTGCCTGAACTGGGGCTGCATACCCACCAAGGCGCTGCTGCACAGCGCCACCGTACTGCGCGCGTGCCGTGAAGCCGCGCACTATGGCGTATCGGGCGCAGGCGATGCGCGCCCGGACCTGGCCGCCATGGTGGCGCGGTCGCGCAAGGTAGCGGGCCGCCTGGGCCAGGGCGTGGCGCACCTGATGAAGAAAAACGGTGTGACCGTGTTTGCCTCCAGCGGCAAGCTGGCCGGCGCCGGCCGTCTGACGCTGGACAATGGCACTGCGCTGTCGGCCAAGCACATCGTGCTGGCCACCGGTGCGCGTGCGCGCGAACTGCCCGCGTTGCCCGTGGGCGAACGCATCTGGGCGTACCGCCAGGCGTTGGTCCCCACCGAGATCCCGAGGTCCTTGCTGGTGGTTGGCGCAGGCGCCATCGGCGCGGAGTTCGCCAGCTTCTATCGCGCCGTGGGCGCCGAGGTCACGCTGATTGACATGACCGCGGAGATCCTGCCGCAGGAAGATGCGGAGATCTCGGCGCTGGCGCGAAAATCCTTTGAGAAGCAGGGAATCCGCGTCATGACGCAATGCGCGGTGACTTCGTCCTCGCTCACGGCAAGCGGCGTCAAGGTGGTGCTGGATCAGCAGGGCAAGCGCAGCGAGCTTGAAATCGACCGCGTCATCGTCGCTGCCGGCATCGTTGGCAACGTCGAGAACCTGGGCCTGGAGCAGACTCGGGTCAAGGTGGAAAAGACGCATATCGTCACCGACGGCCACTGCCGCACGGGCGAACCCGGCGTCTACGCCATCGGCGACGTGGCCGGCGCTCCGTGGCTTGCCCACAAGGCCAGCCACGAAGCCGTGCTGTGCGTGGAAGCCATCGCCGGCAAGCCCGTGCACCCCATCGATCCGCTGCGCATTCCCGCCTGCACGTATTCGTATCCGCAGGTCGCCAGCATCGGCATGAGCGAGGCTCGCGCCCGCGAACATGCCGCGAAGACCGGCGGCGACGTCCGCGTGGGCAAGTTCACCTTCGCCGGCAACGGCAAGGCGATCGCCATGGGCGAAGACCAGGGGCTGGTCAAGACGGTATTCGACGCCAAGAGCGGTGAGTTGCTGGGCGCGCACATCATCCACCCTGAAGCGTCCGAGCTGATCACGGGTTATGGCGTGGCGGCGTCGCTGGAAGCCACCGAGGAAGACCTGATGCACACCGTTTTCGCCCATCCGACGTTGTCGGAAACGCTGCACGAGTCGGTGCTATCGGCCTTCGGCCGAGCCCTGCACGCCTAGGCGCAAGGCAAGGCGCGGCGCGGGATCAGATCCGCGCCGCGAAGAAATCGAGGAAGCAGGCAATGCGCCGCGAAAGCTGCGTATTGCGGTGATACACCGCGTGCATGGGCTGCAGGTAGTCCGAGTGCGCGGATTCCATCAGCTTCACCAGCCGGCCCGCCTTGACGTCCTCTCGCACCACGAAATCGGAGAGGCAAGCGATGCCCACGCCGCGCACCGCCAGCTGCCGCTGCGTCTCGCCGCTGGAGGTGGCCAACGTGGGGACCGCCAGGTAGCTGGATCCTCCTGCGTGACGCAAGGGCCAGACATTCAGGCTTTCGGGCTGGGTGAATCCCAAGAGCTCATGCGCCGCCAAGTCCTCGACAGTCTCCGGCGCGCCGCGCCGGGCCACATAATCCGGGCTGGCCATCACCCAACGCGGCGAAGGGCGCAACGGGCGCGCATGCAAGGTAGAGTCCGTGAGCGGCCCCATGCGTAGCGCGACATCGGTGCGGTGTTCCATGAGATCCACGATGCGGTCGTTGCTGGTGAGTTCCAGCGTAATGGCCGGATACTCGCGCCGGAACTCCGCCACCAGCGGCACCACGCAATGCAACATGACGGGCACAGAAGCATCGATCCGCAAGCGCCCCGCCGGACGTTGGTGCACCATGCGCATGCAGTCTTCAGCCTCATCCAGCGACGCAACGATATGCCTGGCCTTGGGGAGGAAGTGCTTGCCCTCCTCGGTCAGTTCCATGCGCCGGGTGGTGCGGTTCAACAGGATCACGCCAAGGTCTTCCTCCAGGCGCGACAGCCCGCGGCTGACGCCGGATGCCGTGTGCCCCAGCAGCTCCGCGGCGGCGCTGATAGACCCGGCATCCACCACGCCCAGGAAGAGGCGCAGCGCGTCAGAGTTCAGGGACATAGGGGGGCTCCTTGGTGTGTCGGTCGATTGTATAGAGGTAGTGCTTGGATAGAGGGGATTTGTTCAGTCGCGATTGTGGTTCTTTAGACGCCCGATGTAGCGGTGGCCTGCGGGACGCGGGACAACGATTGCGGTCCGGAGCCTACGCTCCGGACTCCCCCTTCGTCATCTTCGTTGCCGCCTGCGGCGGCTGCCTTCAGATTCCCTCGGGCTTATCGACGCCCCGCGTCCCGCAGGCCACCGCTACACCGGGCTCCGTTGCATCCATCTTCACGGGTGCTGGGACGAAAGGCTTGCGCGGGGTACTCGCCACCGGCGGGGTTTGGCGAAAGATCTTGCGGGGCCCGCTCCCGGCCGGCCGCGCGGGCGGCCTCTGGGAGCATACGCAGTGTCTTGCGTCATACGAGGGCGTCGATGGCTTGATTCGCTGCGGCTGCCAGCAGGGGCGCAGTATGAATAATAGGAAGCGGACTCACACCAGCACGCAGCGTCATCCTTGGACGCAAGACATCGCGTAAGCCCCAAAAGGCCGCCCGCGCGGCCGACCTGGGGCGGGCCCCGCAAGACACGCCACCACACCCAGGTGCGTGCAAAAACGCCAAGCAAACGACTCGCCCCAACGGCCGGGAAGATACTCCGGCCGAGCCTGTCGCTTCGGGGGCGTGCGGGGCGCGGGGCGTCGATAAGCCCGAGGGAATCCGTAGGGAGCCGAAGGCGGACGAGGATGACGCAGGGGGAGTCCGGAGCGTAGGCTCCGGACCGCAATCGTTGCCCCGCGCCCCGCACGCCCCCGAAGCGGCGGGCGCGTTAAGAACCCTCCCCGCAACAGAGCCAAAAGCAAATAGCCAACACCTCAAGCCACCCTAGCCCCCCCGATAGAAACCACCGTCGCACTAAACCCCTTCAGCAACTCCTCCCTCCGCAACGCCACTTTCGCCATCGCCGCCTCCTTCACATGCCCATACCCCCGTATGTCCTCGGGCAAGCTAGCCAATGCCACCGCGCGCTCCAGGTTGCCGCGATTCAATTTCGACAGGATCGCCGTCACCGTCTCGCGATATTCGCGGATCAGTTCGCGTTCCGCGCGGCGCTCGGCCGTGTAGCCGAAAGGGTCCAATCTTGAGCCGCGCAGCCTGCGCATCCGCGCCAGCAGCCCAAAGACTCGCAGCATTCCGGGACCGTAGCTGCGCTTGATCAGATGGCCGTCGTTGTCGCGGCGCGCAAACAGCGGCGGCGCCAGGTGGAAGCGCAGCTTCCAATCGCCTTCGAACTGCGCCTGCACGCGCTTGAGGAACTCGCCGTCCGTGTACAGCCGCGCCACCTCGTACTCGTCCTTGTAGGCCATCAGTTTGAAGTAGTAGCGTGCGACCGCCAGCGCCAGCCGGTTGGTGCCTGTGGCCTCGCGCTCGGCCCGTGCCACCTTGTCCACCAGTTCGGTGTATTGCCGGGCGTAGGCCTCGTTCTGATAGTCGGTCAGGAAAGCCTTGCGCACCATCACCAACCGTTCCAGCTCGCCGGCCGGTTTCTTCAGTTCCAGCACGGGGCTGGGTGCGCGTGGACGCTTGAGCTCGATGATGCCCTCCGGCTGAGAGGGCGCGCCGCCATTGGCGATCAGGCGCTTCACGTCTGTGAGGTCGTGCGCGGCGCGGCGGCCCCAGGCGAAGGCCGCGAGGTTGTTTGGCACCTGTTGGCCGTTCAGCTCGATGGCGCGCAACAGCGCATCCTGCGACAGCGGAATCCAGCCCTTCTGATAGGCATAGCCCATCATCAGCGGATTGGAATAGATCGCGTCGCCCAACAGGCCCACGGCCAGCGCGGCCGCGTCGACAGTGGCCAGGTGCTCCTTGCCGCAGGCAGCCGCCAGGTCCGTGGTCAGGTTGGCGCCCGGCAGCGTCCAGTCAGGGTTGCTGACGAAAGCGGCGGTGGGCGCCGTGTCGCTGTTGAGCAGCACACGCGTGCGCTCAGGATTCACCCGTGCCATGGATTCCGCGCTGGTGGCTACGACCAGGTCGCCAGCCAGCAGCAGATCGGCCTCGCCCATGGCGACGCGGGTGTTCAGCAGATGGTCGGGCGTTTGCGCAAGCACCACGTGCGAATACACCGCGCCGCCCTTCTGCGCCAGCCCCGCCATATCCAGCACTGAACAACCCTTGCCTTCCAGGTGCGCGGCCATGCCCAAGAGCTGTCCTATGGTCACCACGCCCGTTCCGCCCACGCCCGCAATGAAGACGCCGTATGGCTGATGCAGTTCTCGCGCGGCCGGATGCGGCACGTCGTCGTCGATGGCGCCGTCTTGAGCCAGCGCGCCCGGCTTCTTGAGCTTGCCGCCTTCCACCGTGACAAAGCTGGGGCAAAAGCCCTTCAGACAGGAAAAATCCTTGTTGCAGCTGGATTGGTTGATCGTGCGCTTGCGGCCGAACTCTGTATCCAAGGGTTCCACCGACAGGCAATGGGATTTCTGCGAGCAGTCTCCGCAGCCTTCGCACACGCGCTCATTGATGAGCACGCGGCGAGCCGGGTCGGGGTACGCGTTGCGCTTGCGGCGGCGGCGCTTCTCGGTGGCGCAGGTCTGGTCATAGATCAGCACCGACACCGCGGGATGCTCGCGCAGTTCGCGCATCACCGCGTCCAGCTCGTCGCGGTGCCTGACCGGAACGCCGGGCGCCATGCCTTCGATGCGCTGATACTTCTCTGTGTCGTCGGTGACGACGATGATCTTGTCGATGCCTTCGGCCGCCATCTGGCGGCTGATCATCGGCACGCTCAAGGGGCCGTCTACCGGCTGCCCGCCCGTCATCGCCACCGCATCGTTGAACAGGATCTTGTACGTGATGGGTACCTTGGCCGCCACCGCCGCGCGTATCGCCAAGAGGCCCGAATGAAAATACGTGCCGTCCCCCAAGTTGGCGAAGACGTGCTTTTCCTCGGTGAACGGCGCCTGCCCAACCCACGGCACGCCCTCGCCGCCCATCTGCGTGTAGACGTCGGTGCTTCGGTCCATCCACCGGACCATGTAATGACAGCCTATGCCCGCCATCCCGCGCGAGCCTTCCGGCAGGCGGGTCGAGGTATTGTGCGGACACCCCGAACAGAACCAGGGTTTGCGTTCTTCGACGACACGCGGGCGCGCCAGCGCCTGTTCACGGCCGCTGATGAAGGCCAGACGAGCCTCGATACCGGCGCGCACATTTTCAGGCAATTCGAAGCGCAGCAAACGCGCGGCAATCGCGCGCGCCACCATCGCGGGCGAGAACTCGTAATGCGCCGGCAGCAGCCAATTGCCTTGCGGCACCGACCATTCCCCGCCGTCCTTGTCGTCGAATTTGCCCACCACGCGCGGAATCTTCTTGCCGCTGCCGATCCAGCTGAACAACTCCTCCTTCAGCTGGTATTCCAGCACCTGGCGCTTTTCCTCGACCACCAGGATCTCGTCCAGGCCTTCCGCAAAACGCTGCATGCCGGTGGACTCCAGCGGCCAGACCATGCCTACTTTGAACAGACGCAGGCCGATGCGCTGGCACACCGCTTCGGACAGGCCCAGGTCCGACAGCGCCTGGCGCGTGTCCAGGTAAGCCTTGCCCGACGTCATGATGCCGAAGCGCGCATCGCGCTGCGGCACCTGCCAGAGCTCGCGGTTGAGCTTATTGGCGCGGGCATAGGCCAGCGCGGCATAGAGCTTGTAGTCCAGCAGGCGGGCTTCCTGCTGTAGCGGCGTATCGGGCAACCGGATGTTCAGGCCGTCGGCCGGCAACAGGAAGTCCTGCGGCAGCACGATCTCCACGCGGTGAGGATCCACGTCCACGGAAGCCGATACCTCGACGATGTCGGTAATGCACTTCATACCCACCCATACGCCCGCATAGCGGCTCATCGCCCAGCCATGCAAGCCATAGTCCAACACTTCCTGGACGCTGGAAGGAAACAAGGCGGGGATCATGCAGGCCTTGAGGATGTGGTCGCTCTGGTGAGGCAGCGTCGAGGACTTGGCGGGGTGGTCGTCCCCCGCCACCACCAGCACACCGCCGTGGCGCGACGTGCCCGCCGCGTTGGCGTGCTTGAAGACGTCTCCGCAGCGGTCCACGCCGGGTCCCTTGCCGTACCACATCCCGAAAACGCCGTCATACTTGGCACCGGGAAACAGATTGACCTGCTGCGATCCCCACACTGCGGTGGCGGCCAGGTCTTCGTTGATGCCGGGCTGGAATTCGATGTGGTGGGCCTTCAGGTATTTGGCCGCCTTCCACATGTTCTGGTCGACGCCACCCAGCGGAGAACCTCGGTAGCCGGACACAAAGCCCGCGGTGTTCAGGCCGGCGCGCGCATCGCGCACGCGCTGCATCATGGGCAGGCGGACCAGGGCGTGGATGCCGCTCATCCAGGCGCGCCCGGACTCCAGGGTGTACTTGTCGTCCAGTTGCACGGATTCAAGCGCGGCACGCAAGGCAGGCGTAACAGGAGCGTTCATGTCTACTCCAAGGGATCCAGGAACCCCGGCCGGCTTCGCGCGACACCCTCTTGAAGCGCACGCGGGCGAGCAAGGGACGTGAATTGCGGGCGCTGGCGCGCTTCTGTTTCCATCGGTTGTAACCGGTCGCCCCACCCCGGGCAATAGGGCGATGCGATAATTGCCGCCATGAACTTCGCCCCTCGTATCGTCGACTGGCAGCGCCAACACGGCCGCCACGACCTCCCCTGGCAAAACACCCGGGATCCTTACCGCATCTGGCTCTCGGAGATCATGCTGCAGCAGACGCAGGTGGCGACGGTCATCCCTTATTACGAGCGCTTCCTGCAGCGGTTCCCGGACGTAGCCGCGCTGGCGGCAGCCGCCCAGGAAGACGTCATGCCCTATTGGGCCGGGCTGGGCTATTACGCCCGGGCGCGCAACCTGCACCGTTGCGCGCAGGAAATCGCGCGCGACTGGGGCGGCCGTTTTCCGCCCACGGCCGAAGCGATCGCCACGCTGCCCGGCATCGGCCGCTCCACCGCCGCGGCCATCGCCGCGTTTGCCTATGGCGAGCGCTCTCCCATCCTGGACGGCAACGTCAAACGCGTGTTCACGCGGCACTTCGGCATCGCCGGCGATCCGGCCAAGCGTGAGGTCGAACAGAAGCTGTGGGCGCTGGCCGACGCGCAGGTCGAGGCCGCGCCCGGGCTGGACATGGCAGCCTATACGCAAGGGTTGATGGACCTGGGCGCCACGCTATGCACCCGCGGCAAGCCCGCTTGCGAATCCTGCCCCGTGGCGACCAGTTGCGTGGCCAAGCGCGAAGGCCGCCAGGCCGAACTGCCCACGCCCAAGGCGCGCAAGGCGATCCCGGAACGCGAGACCTGTATGCTGGTGCTTCGGCACGAGGGCGCGTTCCTGCTGCAGCAACGGCCCGAGCCCGGCATCTGGGGCGGGCTCTGGAGCCTGCCGGAGTTCGACGTGTCGCAAGACCCGGAAAGCGCTTCGCGCGCACTGGGCCTGGAACCTGAACAGCGCTTCGAACTGGCCGCTTTCGCCCATACCTTCACGCACTACCGCCTGCACATCCGCCCCTGGCTCGTGGCCGTGCGAGCCGCCGGCCTGCGCGAATCGGCAAGGCCGGAACGCTGGGTGCCGGCGCAAGAACTGGGCTCAGTGGCGCTGCCGGCGCCCGTGAAGAAGCTGTTGCAGGGGCTGGTCGAAGCGGGCGTGCAGGACAGCTTGTTCAGGGACTGAGCGGCGGCGCGTCGTTCAGTTGGTCATGCGCGGCAGATTGGCTGCCTTGATGGCTCTGCCCATTTGCTCGTAGGTCGTATCGACCATCTTGGCGTAGTCCTGCCCCGACAGCCACACCGGGTCCACGCCCAATTGCTTGTAGGTCTGCTGCAGACGATCCGAAGCCACCGCCGCTTTTGCCGACTGTTCCAGGCGCGTGCGCACCGGTTCCGGTGTGCCTTTGGGCACCGCCAGCCCCAGCCAGGAATCGATTTCCACGTCGTAGCCAGCTTCTTTCAGCGTGGGCACGTCCGGAAACTCGGGCCAGCGAATGGGACTCGCGGATGCCAGCAGGCGCAACCGGCCGGATTGGATGTAGCTCGTCACGTCCGAAGGATTCTGCACAATGGCATCGACCTGTTTGCCCAGCAGGGCCGATACGGTCTCGCTGCCGGACTTGTACGACACCTGCTCGAACTTTGCACCGGTAACGCGTCCAAGGTCGAACATGGCGAGGTTGTTGGGCGCGGAAGGCGCGCCAAAGAAAATGCCAGGACCTTGCTTGGCAGCCGCGACCAAGTCGGCAACGCTCTTGTAGGGAGAATCCGCTCGCACCACCACGCCATAGCGGTAGCGGCCGTAGGCCACAACGAATTCGAAGTCGCGGGCGGCATAGGGGATGGTCATCAGATGCGGCATGATGGCAATGGACGACAGCGTCACCACGCCCACGTTGTAGCCGTCCGCGGGCTGCTTGGCCACATAGGCCGGGCCGATGGTGCCCAAGGCGCCAGGGCGGTTGAAGACCACCACCGCGCGTCCCAGATCCGCTTCCATCGCGCGCGCCAGCTCACGGCTCGCAACGTCGGTATTGCCGCCTGCCCCGTAATTGACTGTCAGCGTGACCTCCTTGTCGGGCCATGCCCAGGCTGGCGCGGCTGCGGCGCACAGCGCAGTGGCGGCGGCGAACGCCGCCAGCATCGATACTCCTTTCATGCTTGTCTCCTGTTGGTTTTTGTATAGGGGCTGTCTGCTCAAGGCATGTAGAAGCCGCCGTTGATATCGAGGATTGCGCCATTGATGAATCCGGCCTCTTCCCCGGCCAGGAAAACCATGGCCGACGCGACTTCCTCGGGAGTGCCCAAACGGCGCACGGGAATCTGCGCCGCGTAGTTTTCGTTCACCGACGGCGCGGCCTGCTGCGCCATCTCCGTCAGGATCCGGCCCGGCGTAATCGCGTTGGCGGTAATACCGTGCGGGCCCATCTCCGCCGCGATCGCGCGGGTCAGGCCCAGCACGCCCGCCTTGGAGGCCATGTAGCTGCCGCCGGCTACCAGGGATTTAGCCCGGCCAGCCAGCGAAGACACGTTGACGATGCGCCCCCAACCCTGGTCTCGCATGGCGGGCAACACCATTTGGCATAGCCGGAGTATGGACGTCAGATTGACCTGCAACACGGATTCCCATTCCTGCGGTGTGATGTCCAGAATGCCCGAGGAGTTGCCGTCCGCCTGTTTGGGCGAAATGCCCGCGTTGTTCATCAATACCGACACCGGCCCCCAGGTTTCGCGCGCACTTTCCACCAGTGCCTGCATGGCGGGGTAATCGGTCACATCGGCGCATTCCGTGCGCAGCCGATCGGATGGACCTCCCAGCTTTTGCGCGTCGACACCCTCACGGCTGACCGCCACGACGCGGTAGCCCTTGTCCAATAGAAGACGCGCAACCTCCAGGCCGATGCCGCGTCCCGCGCCGGTTACCAGCGCGACTTTGCTAGGGTCTTTTTTCATGCCTGTTCCGCCGTGAAAAAGGTAATCGGGGGGAACGCGTTTTCATCGCACATGACTTCGATCAGGGTAGTCAGCTCGGCACGGCGGGCCTCGCGCAGCGCGCCGGCAAGATCAGCCGGCGCCTCGATGCGCACGCCCAGGCAGCCGGCCGCCCGCGCTACCGCAGCATGATCCACAGGGTGGAAATGCACGGCGGACGTATGGGTGCCGAACTTGACGTTTTCGGCATGCTTCTGGAAGCCGAGAATGCCGTTGTTGATCACGACCAGCGTGACCTTGATGCCCATGCGTCTTGCGGTTTCCAGCTCCGACCAGACATGGCCGAAGCCGCCGTCGCCCACGACGCAGACCACGTGCGCGTCCGGCCTGGCCACTTTGGCGCCCATGGCCATGGGGAAGCCCCAACCCAGACCGGCCAAGCCCCGCGGCGTCAGAAAACGCATGCCCGGCGCCAGGGACGTCAGGTAGTTGGCGATCCAGATGGACGAATAGCTCGCATCCGCCACCACGATCGTGTCCTGGTCCACGTCCTGGCGGATCTCCTCCAGCAGGCGTTCGGGGCGAATCGGTTGTTGGTCGGACAGGCGCACGGCGCGCGATGCTTCCCAGGAGGAAGCGCGGCCGGCCTGGATGGCGGCCTCGAGCCCCGCCCGGCGCGATTGGGCGGCCGACAGGTCGCGGCTGGCAAGCGCGCGCTGCAAGGCCAGCAGCGTTTCCCTCGCGTCTCCCGCCAGGCGCAGCGCTTCGTAATTGCGGCCGATTTCAGCGCCGTCGACATCGATATGGATGTAGCGGGCGTTCTTCGGATAGAGCTTCCAGGAGTCGGTCGCGTTCTGGTTGGTGCGCGAGCCCACCAGCAACACCACGTCGGCATCGGTGATCAACGGGCGCAGGTCGCGACTGGCGCTGTTGGGGCCCATGAAGTAGCCGACCACGCCCAGCGAAAGCGGATGCCGCTCGTCGACGCTGCCCTTGCCCATCACAGTGGTGCCCACCGGCAGATGCGCTGATTCCTGCAAGGCAGCCAGGGCCTGGCTGGCGCCGGACACATGCACACCGCCCCCGGCGATGATCACGGGCCGTTGAGCCCCGGCAAGCAGGTCGGCTGCGGCCTGGACCGCATCATCGGCCGCCACATTGCGGTCCAAGGGGAAATACCCCAGGTTCGCCTGCCGCTGCGTCGCGGCCGCGGCCTCGGTCAGCAGATCCGCGGGCAGCATCAGCGCGACCGGCCCCGGCCGGCCAGAGCAGGCAATCGCGAATGCCTGGTCCACGTAGTCCTCGACCCGCGAGGCCTCGGTGACACGGCGTACCCACTTGGTGCAGGACGAGAACAAGCCTAGATGGTCAAACTCCTGGAAAGCGTTCTTGTCGGTCTGATCGCGATTGACATCCTGCACCAGCGCAATCACCGGTATCGATACCTTGAGGGCCTCGGCCAGAGGCGGCACCAGCAGGGTCGCAGCAGGGCCGTTCTGGGCCGTGACGATAGCGGGCTTGCCGGTAATGCGGGCATAGCCGTCCGCCATGTAGCCGCCGGCGTTTTCGCTGCGGTACGCCACTTGGGTCAGGCCGAGCTCTTCGCAAGCCAGGTGCAGCATGCTGGGCAGGCTTTGGCCGAATACATGGGTGACGCCGTGACGGATGAGCGCTTTCGCGATCAGGTGAGCCACCGTGCCATGGTTGGTGAGGCCGGGCGCGGCCAAGGGGTGCAACGTCGACATCTCGTCTCCTGTTTATATTTTATAAAATATAGACGGCGTCTCGAATGGCGGTCAATCATTTTATTTTTTACAAAATATAAATTCGACGACCGGGGCGACGGTAAAATCAGCCATGCGCGGCCAGCCCCGCGCCGACCCACGCGGCCCGGCCGACCAGGAACACAGAATGACCATGAATTTGGCGCCGATGCAGCGGGAAAACATGACCGCCCGCATCTATCGTGAAATCAAGCAGAAGATCATGATGGGTGAGCTACGGCCCGGCGACACCATTACGCTGCGCTCGATTACCGATACGCTGGGCGTGAGCCAGACGCCCGTGCGCGAGGCCTTGCTGCAACTGGTGTCCGAACGCGCGCTCACGCTCAGCCCGGGCAAATCGGTCAAAGTGCCTGAACTCACCGTGGCCCAGCTGCAGGAATTGCGCAGCATCCGCCTGGAACTGGAGTGCTTCGCCGCCCGTCGCGCCGTGCCTCACGCAACCCCGGCGCTGATCGCCGAACTGCGCGGCATCCATGCCAGCCTGATGGATAGCCGCAAGCAACAGCTGATGGCCCCGGTACTGGCCCGGAACTTCGATTTCCACTTCGCGCTGTACTCGGCCGCGCAGATGCCGCATCTGCTGTTCATGATCGAGAATCTATGGGTGCAGACGGCTTCATACCTGTCGTACCTCTATACCCCGCCCTTCCCCGTCCTGCCCGACGGACATCCGCACGAAGGCATCATCGCGGCCTTGGAAGCTGGCGATACCGAGGCCGTCGTGCGTGAAATCCGCCGCGATATCGAAGGCCATGGCGAATTCCTGATCCGCTATCTCACGGAACACGGGCTCGTGAATTAACGCGCCGGCAAATGCCTAGCCGGCATCCGCGGGTTCCCCGCCCGCTCCCAGCAACATCACCAGTTTCAGATCCGGGTGCGTCGCGAGCCGGAACGTGATCTGCTGGTAGGCGAGCTTGCCACGGCGCGGATGCTGGAATTCGCGCAGGCCGCCTTCGCGCTCCACCACGGCATGTCGCGTCCACCAGTGCGCAAACACCGGGCTCTGCCGGTTCAGGTTGTCCAGCAGCGCCAGCACCGCCGACTCATCCAGGTGCGCGCCGGCATCGGCGCGAAACTCCGCCACCACGCGGCGGGCGCGCTGGTCCCAGTCCACCACCAACTCGCGCGCGGCGGGATCCAGGAAGATGTAGCTCAGCAGATTGGGCTCAGCGTCGCGCGCCGGCCAATTGTCGAACAGATCGCGCAGGGGCTCGTTGTAGGCAAGCACGTTCCAGGCGCGGTCCAGCACATACGCCGGGGCATTGATCGCGTTCACGCATTCCTGCAAGGGACCCGGCGCGCCGGCATCGTCGCGCGCGTGCTGCGGATCCGCGCAGTCGGCCAGGTCGAACAGATAGGCACGTTCGGCACGGGCCAGCTGCAACACGCCCGCGATGCGCGACCAGACCGAAGGCGATACCGACACCTCCCGTCCCTGTTCGATCCACGTGTACCAAGTGACGCTGATGCCGCAAAGCTGGGCGACTTCTTCGCGTCGCAGCCCAGGGGTGCGGCGGCGCATGCCTTCGGGCAAGCCCGCCATCTGGGGTGTGATGCGTGAACGGGCACTGCGCACGAATTCACCGAGCGCCTGGCGGCGCAGGGGAGAACCTTCGTGGCCGGCGGCGGCCGTCTGGGGGGAAGTAGTCATACCAGGATGAGCAATGGGCTTGTACGTGTATGGGCGGCCGCCTATCTTAGCGCCTGGGCCGCCACTTCCAAACGCTTACCCAATCCGTGCCGGGCCCGGCCATCCAAGGACTCCCATGACCTCCACCACCCATGACGCCGCCGTCGACCGCCAATTCAGCCCCCGCGCAACCGCCTACCTGACCAGCGCCGTACACGCCCAGGGCGAAGACCTGCTGCAGATGGCCGACATTGCCGCGCAGCATCCCGAAGCCCGGCTGCTGGACTTGGGCTGTGGCGGCGGCCACGTGAGCTTTCACGTGGCGCCACGCGTCAAGCAAGTGACCGCATATGACTTGTCCCAGCAGATGCTGGACGTGGTTGCAGGCGAAGCCGCCAAGCGCGGGCTGGCCAATCTCGCCACGCGCCAGGGCAAGGCCGAGTACCTGCCGTTTGGCGACGGCGAGTTCGACCTGGTGATGTCGCGCTACTCCACCCATCACTGGCAGGACGCCGGGCGCGGCCTGCGCGAAGCCTTTCGCGTGCTGAAGCCAGGCGGCATCGCCGTGTTCGCCGACGTGGTGTCTCCGGGCGAACCGCTGTTGGACACCTGGCTGCAGACCATCGAAGTGCTGCGCGACACCTCGCACGTGCGCGACTACTCGGTCGCCGAATGGACCCGCATGCTGACCGAGGCCGGCTTCACTTTGCAGGGCCTGGTGCCGCGCCGCCTGCCGCTGGAGTTCCAGTCCTGGGTCACGCGCATGCGTACCCCGGACACGCTGGTCGCGGCGCTGCGCCATATGTTCGGCATCGCGCCGGACGTGGTGCGCACCCACTTCGATGTGCAGGAAGACGCTTCCTTCACCAGCGACACGGCGACCATCGTGGTGAGAAAACCGGGCTGATACGCCGCCGGCGCCGGGACCGCTCGACAGCGTCCCTTCCGACCTGTATAGGTACGGGTTCGTCAGAATCCCGCACAGGTAAGGAAGCGCCATGTCCGATACGTCCAAACAGCCACTATCCGCCGCGTCGCTGGCGGACCTGACCGTCGCCGAGGCCGCGGCCCAGATCCGGCAGGGCCGCCTTACCAGCCTTGCGCTGACCCAGGCCTGCCTGGATCGCATCGCCGCCCGGGAAGATCTCAACGCCTTCATCACCGTGGACCGCGAGGGTGCGCTGGCCCAGGCCCGCGCCAGCGATGCGGCCAGGGGCCAGGCGAGCCAGGCCGCGCTGCCGTTGGCCGGCGTGCCCATCGCCATCAAGGACAATATCCATGTCGCCGGCCTGCCCAATACGGCAGGCACGCCCGCCTTGAAAAACTTCCGGCCAGCCCAGGACGCGCCGGTCGTCCGCCGCCTGCGCGAGGCAGGCGCCGTCATCGTGGGCAAGACCAACATGCATGAACTGGCGTTCGGCGTGTCGGGCTACAACACCGCTTTCCCCGGCACGCGCGGCGAGGGCACGCGCAACGCATACGACGCCAGCCTGATCGCCGGCGGCTCATCCTCGGGCAGCGGCGCTGCCGTGGGCGCGCGCCTGACGCCGGCCGCGCTCGGCACGGACACGGGCGCATCGGTGCGCCTGCCGGCGGCGGTCAACGGCGCGGTGGGATTTCGCCCCTCCGTCGGGCGCTATGACGGCGCCGGCATTACGCCCATCTCGCATACCCGCGACACACCTGGGCCCATCGCCAACAGCATGGACGACATCGTGCTGCTGGATGCCGTGCTGACGGGTGACCACCAGCCCCTGACCGCGCTGCCGCTTACAAGCATGCGCCTGGGCCTGTGCGGCTATTTCTGGAAAGACCTGGACCCACAGGTACAGGACGTGATGGACGCCGCGCTCGCCAAGCTGCGCGCGGCCGGCGTGCAACTGGTGGAGCTGGATATGCCCGGCCTGGAGGCCAGCAACGCCGCGGTGGGCATGCCTGTCTGCCTGTACGAGCAGAAAGCCGATCTGACGGACTATCTCAGCCGCTATGGAACCGGAGTCACTTTTGAGCAAGTCGTCGCGCAGATATCCAGCGCGGACGTCAAAGGAATCTTTGAAGGGCTGATCGTGCCGGGCGTGCTTCCCCTGCCCACGGGCGAAGTGCTGCCGTTGCAACCCCTGTATGAACGCGCCATGACGACGCACCGCGACGAACTTATCAACGTGTACCGCCGGGCATTCCAGGACCATGCCCTTGACGGCCTGCTGTTTCCGACCGTGCCGATCCCGCCCATGGCCGCGACGCCGGACGCCAGCAGCTTCGAGAGCTTCGGCCGCCTGGCGCGCAACGTCGATCCCGGCAGCAACGCCGGCCTGCCCGGGCTGAGCGTGCCCGCGGGCTTGTCGGCGCAAGGGCTGCCGGTGGGACTGGAGGTCGACGGATTGCCGGGCGAGGACCGCAAGGTGCTGGCGGTCGGTCTGGCGCTGGAAGGCGTGCTGGGCCGGCTGCAAGGGCCCGGGCGCTCGGGCGGTTGAAGGATTGAGCGCCGCGCGCGGCAACTGCATGAAAAAGCGCCAGCCGTTGCTACAGGCTGGCGTCTTTTTGGGTGGAGATTATGGCTTGAGCACGCTGGGAAACCGGACGCTTGCCCCGGGCCTCAGGCGCTATGCCGCTCCCGAGGCATCAGCCTTTCAGGCAGGTGCTCATGAAGGTTTTGCGCTTGTCGCCCGTGAGCTGCTGCGACGTGGCCTTGGCGTTGCAGTCCTTCATTTTCTGCTGCTGCGGCGTGAGTTCCTTGGCCGGCGCGGCTGTTTCGCCCTTCAGGCAGCTGCTCATGTAGGTCTTGCGCTCATCCCCCTTCTTGCCTTCCGCCGACTTGTTGCAATCGGCCATGCGCTGCTGCTGCGGCGTGGGCGTCTTTGCGGGGGCAGGCGCTGCGGGGGTTTGGGCAAGGGCTGCCCCGGCGAAACAAGCGGTCAACAGAAAGGCCGAGGCCAATTGGCTGGTACGGGAAAGCATGGGTTCCTCCCTTGGCGCCCGCGCGCCTGGATTCAGTCGCAAAGGCGGGCCGCACGATCCGCCGGCCCAATCGCCGGCCCGGTCATGATCGAACAATCCAGACGCCTTCGCAAGAGCGCGGAAAGTCAAGAATCGCCAAGGCCTTACGGGGCCCTGAACCGCTTGGCGGCTTCCCCCTCTGCAAGCCCGACCCGCTGGCGAATTTGCGACCAATCCGAGCAACCTGTTACCCATTCATCCCTTTGCCCCGTTGTGCGCCGGACGCGAAAGGTGTGAGATAAGCATGCCTCAACCCAGAGATGGCGATGACCGCCCTGCAGGCGCCCGGCGCCCGACAGCGCGGCAGTACAGGAGACCACGATGAAACTTGCCCTAGCTTCGTTCGCGCTGCTTGCGGGCCTGTCCGGCGCCGCCGCCGCGCAGAGCCTGGTCTATGGCGTCACGCTGGGCAATGTCCAGGCCGTGCGCGACGTCAACCAGAATGTGTCGGCCATCACCGGTCTGCTGTCCAATCAATCTGCCAGGCACATCAACAGCGCCATGCTGACTTTCGTGCTGTACGACGCGCAGAACCGCGAAATCGGACGCGTGCGCGACGATGTCGTCGGCCCGCTGGCGCCCGGCCAGATCAAGCAGATCCGGGCCGTCACCCCGTTGCAATTCACCCGCGTCACCGCGTTGGACGTCGACGCCCGCTAGGCTTTCCGTTACGGCCTGCCCGCCGGAAAAAACCCTGATTACTTCAGGGTTTAGACAGCGTGGCGCAAGGTCAAATATGGGAAAATTCCGTTTGTCGACTCAATAAAAGGGGCTTCCACACGAAGCCCCTTGTTGCGTGCGCCGACGCGCCAGCACGCCTGGCTCCAGCTACGAGGAAGAAAAGATCATGTTTCCAAAAAGACTTACCGAAGGCTATCAATCTTTCCTGGGGGGCCGTTTCCCTTCAGAAAGCAGCCGATACCAGAAGCTGGCCGAATCGGGACAAAACCCGGAAATCCTGATCATCGGGTGCTGCGACTCCCGCGTGTCGCCTGAAGTCATCTTCGACGCCGGGCCCGGCGAAATGTTCGTCGTGCGTAACGTCGCGAATCTGGTCCCGCCCTGTGACCCGGATTCGGAATCCTCATACCACGGCACCAGCGCCGCGATCGAATTCGCGGTCAACGGCCTGAACGTGAAACACATCGTCGTGCTGGGACATGCGTCCTGCGGCGGTATCCGCTCCTTCTTCGACGACGCCAAGCCCCTGACCAAGGGCGATTTCATCGGCAAGTGGATGTCGCAGATCGAACCCGTGGCCGAACGCCTGGGTCCCGGCACGGGCGACCGCCAAGCCAACCTGAAGCGTCTGGAACTGGCCGTGGTCGAACACAGCCTGAACAACCTGATGACCTTCCCGTCCATCCGCCGCCGCGTGGAAAAGGGCGATCTGGAACTGCACGGCACCTACTTCGGCGTGGCCACCGGCCTGCTGTACCTGCGCGACCCCGCCACTGGCGAATTCAAGCCCTGCCTGGAAGCGCCGGCAGCTGGCTAGACGCGGCCGGCCAGGCGCGGCCGGCTAGGCGCGGCCGGCTAGGCGCGGCCGGCTAGGCGCGGCCGGCCAGGCTGCCTCATACCCGGTACGCCTGCGCCAGCCTTTCGTAGTTGTTCTTCAGGATGATGCCCGCGTAATACACGTGTTCGCGCATCAGGTCCTCGGCCCGCGCGCCGTCGCGGGCGATGATCGCATTGACGATGCGGTGATGGTCGTCGTGCGATCGCAAGATGATCCCGTGGTCCTCCCACAGGATGATCCGGTCCGACGCGTAGGGGATGGCCTGCGCCTGCGTCGCAAAACGCCGCACCCAGGGGTTGCCCGCCGCTTCCAGGATGCCGTTGTGCAGGGTGATGTTCACCTGCTGGTACGGCAGATGATCCTCGGCCAGCAAGACCCCCTTGCCCAGGATCCGATCCCCCTCGTCCAGGCAGTTCTTCAATACCGCGACGGCATCGTTCGATAACCCGCGCATGGCGGCCTGGCGACAGGCCAGCCCTTCCAGCGCCGCGCGCACCTCGTAGGCCGCCACGATTTCACCGATGTCGTACGCACGCACCGTATAGCCGCGCTTGGGCAGATGCTCCAGCAAACCCTCGTTGCCCAGTGTGGCCAACGCGGCGCGCACCGGCGTGCGCGACACCCCCAGTTTTTCCGCCAGCGGGATTTCTTCCAGGCGGGCGCCAGGGCTGAACTTGCCGTGCAGCACCCAGTCCCGCAGCGTGTCGGTAACGTGTTGAGATAGCGTGTCCATAGCGGCATTGTATACATGAAGAATACATAGGGTGCCAGAACGCAATGTGAATTTCGGAACATCTCCGTAAAACACGATGTAAATCAAGCGACACCGAGGGTAAGCCCCTATACCTGCACCACACCCATGTATACATAATCGCAAAAAATTCAACACCGCGGCCATGTCCCACCCCTAGGCGGACAGCACGCTACCAGGAGACAGCATGTCCAATGTATCCACGCCGGCCAGCACGGCACCGGCCTCCCGCCTTGCGCTCGTCACGGGTGGCGGCGGCGGCATAGGCGCTCGCATTTGCCATGAGCTCGCACGCGCCGGCCTGCGCGTCGTGGTTTCGGATCTGGACGCGGAGCGCGCTCGCCGCGTGGCAGATGAACTGGGCGCCCCGCATGCCTCGCACGCCTTCGACGTCAGCGACGAAGCCTCTGTCGACAACGCCTTCGAGCGGATCGAAGCACAGCATGGCCCTATTGCGGTGCTCGTCAGCGCCGCCGGTCTGCTGCTGTTCCAGGAAAACGGCGAACGTCCGCTCATCAAGGACACCTCCCTGGACATCTGGGAACGCAGCTTCGCGGTCAACGCGCGCGGCGTCTTTCTTTGCGGCCGCGCGTACCTGCGACGGCGCGAGGCCGCGCCGCTGGCGCACGGCCGCATCGTCACGTTCACCTCGGTGGCGGCGCAACTGGGCGGCTACCGCTCCAGCGCTTCCTACATCGCGGCCAAGTCCGCGGTGCTCGGCCTGACCAAGGCCATGGCTCGCGAATCCGCGCACCTGGGCGTCACCGTCAATGGCATTGCGCCGGGCCTCATCGACACCGACATGCTGCGCAGCACCGTAACCAGCAGCGGGGCCCTGGCCGCCGCAGCGCAAGCCATTCCACTGGGCCGCATCGGCACGGTGGACGACGTGGCCGCGGCCGTGCGCTTCCTGGCATCCGAGGAAGCCGGCTACATCACCGGCAGCGTCATCGACGTCAACGGCGGCTACCGCATGCAGTAAGGCTCTCCGGCGGCCAGGCCGGCAACGCAGCAAAGCGCCACGCACAAACAAAGGCGCGCACTAAAAAGAACGGGAGACAAAGATGAAGAATCGCAGTCGCTACGCAGCCGCCGCGCTGTGCGCATGGGCGCTGAGCACCGGCGCGCACGCGCAGCAAGAACCAGGCATCACCGACAAAACCATCAAGATCGGCCTCTTCGCGCCGCTGTCCGGCAGCGGCATGGCCTATGGTTTCGACGTGTTGAACGCCGCAAAGATGTGGTACGCCAAGGTCAACAAGGAAGGCGGCGTGCATGGCCGCCAGATCGAGCTGGTGATCGAGGATGACCGCTGCAATGCCAACGACCTGGTTGCCGCGGTCAAGAAGCTGAACGAACAGGACAAGGTCTTCCTGTTGAACGGCGGATCCTGCTCGGCCGCGGTAGTGGCCTCGCGCGAATATGTCGAGCGCGAAAAGGTTCCGCTCGTCATGCTCAACGCATCGGGCGACGGCGCGCTTTATCCGCCATCCAAATACATCTATGGCGCGTTCTCGATTTCGCAGCACGCCGTCGGCGGCTCGATGGTGCAGTTCGCCGCCGAGCAACTGAAGGCCAAGAAAATCGGCTACATCAACCATGACGACGCCTATGGCGGCTGGAACCTGGAAGCCGCGCAGGCCCAGGTCAAGCAGCTGGGGGAAGTGGCCCTGCAAGTCCAGTCGGTGAATCCCAATATCACCGACGTGACCGCGCCCATGCTGAAGATCCGCGCGGCCAATGCCGACGTGCTGCTGCTGACCACGTATGCCCGTCCGGCCGCGCTCATCATCAAGAAGGCGCAGGAACTGGGTTGGAACAAGCCCATCGTCCTGGCGGTAAACGGCACGGCCGACCTGAAGCAATTGGTCGAAAACGTCGGCAACAAGGACGCCTTCAAGAACGTCTACATCCAGGAAGTCCTGTCCGACATGCCGGGCGGCGCCAAGCTGAGCTGGGTGTATGACATGTACAAGCAGGCCTACCCCGACCTGGCCGCCAAGCCGGGGCATCCGCAGACCTACATGCCCTACGGCCTGCCGCCGGCCATGGCGGTGGTCAACGCGCTGAAGGCCGCCGGCCCGCAGCCCACGCGTGAAAAAGTCCTGCAGGCGCTTGAAACCATGAAGTTCGACTCCGGCGTCATGGCAGGCCCGATCGAGTTCGGCCCGAATGACCGTGCCGCGCAGGAATCCGCCATCTACATCAAGTTCGACGGCACCAACATGTCGCTCGTGCCCGGCGCCTTCAAGAGCGTCTGGCAGTACCAGAAGTAAACCAGCGGCCCGCGACGGGTCTGGCCCGCGCGCTGGCGCAGCAGCGCGCGGGCTGCCGGAGAACATCATGAGCTTTGCCGATATCTGGCTGTTCCTGCAGCAGGGGGTGCTGTCGGGACTGGTGACGGGCAGCGTGTACGCGCTGCTGGCAGTCGCCGTAGTGATTATTTTCAAAACCACCGACGTGCCCAATTTCGCCCAGGGCGAAATCTTCATGGTCGGCGGCTACATCGCCCTTTTTCTTACCCTGGTAATGGGCTGGCCCTACCTGGCCGTGATTCCCATCACGCTCGTAGCAGTGGCCGTCTTGTCCGGCCTCTTCCAGCGCGTCGTCATGGAACGCGTCATCGCTTCCAAGGGAGTGGGCGTGCAAATGGTGATCGCCACCCTGGGCCTGGCCTATGCGCTGAAAGGCCTGGTGCGCCAGACCGGCCTGGGCGACACGCCGCGCTCGCTGCCGCCGCTGGCCTCGACCGACGCCATCATCATCGGCGACGCGGTGCTGACCCAGCTCGACCTGGTGATCTTCGCGGTCGCCGTGGCGGTCATGCTGTTGCTCTTCTGCATGTTCACCTACACCCGCGTGGGACGCGCCATGCGCGCAGTCGGCATGAATCCCAAAGCCGCCCGGCTGGTGGGCGTGAACCTGACCCGCATCCGCATGCTGGTATGGGCGCTGGCCGGGCTGATCTCCGCGGTCGCGGCACTGCTCATCACGCCGAAGATCCTCATCACCCCAGACATCGGCCACATCGCCATCCTGGCGTATGCCGCCGCCATCGTGGGAGGCATCACAAGCCTGCCCGGCGCGGTGGTGGGCGGGTTCGTGATCGGCGTGGCCGAAAACCTGGTGGGGCTGTTCATTTCTACCAATGCCATCGTGGTCGCGCCCTTCGTCGCCATCATGGTCGTGCTGCTGCTGCGTCCGCAAGGACTGCTGGGCGGAAAACTGCAGGTGAAGAAAGTATGAGCAAGAAAATCGACCATGCGCTGCTGGCGCTGATGGCCGTCGTGCTGGCCATCCTGCCCTTCGCGGCCAGCGGCTATGTCATCTACGTGGTGAACCTGCTGATGGTGTTCGTGGTGCTGGCGCTGGGCCTGCACCTGGTCATCGGCGAAACCGGACAGTTTGCGCTGTCGCACGCGGCCTTCTACGGCGTGGGGATCTATACCGCCGGCCTTATCAACAATCTCTGGCATCCGCCTTTCTTCATTTCCATCATCGCGGGCGGGCTGCTGGCCGCCGCGCTGGGCTATGTGATCGGCGCGCTGGCCCTGCGCATGCGGGACATCTACCTGGCACTGTCGACCTTCGCCTTCGGCGAAGCGATGCAATGGGTTTTCCTGAACTGGCAATCTGTCACCAACGGATCGAACGGCTTCCGGATTTCCCCCGCCACGCTGTTCGGCTACGAGCTGGTGTCGGATGCCAAGGCCTATCCCTTTGTCGTGCTAATTGCCGCGTTGCTGCTATGGGCCACCATCGCCCTGTCACGCTCGCAGCTTGGCTCGGCCTTCCGTGCCGTACGGGAAAGCGATGTCGCGGCCCAGGCCATGGGCGTGAACATCAACGCCATCAAGCGCACCGCCTTTACCCTGTCCGCCGCTTATGCCGGCATCGCCGGCGGTATGTACACGACCTTCGCCTCCTTCATCCATCCGGAAAGCCTGGGTTTCCAGACCACCATTCTGATCCTGACCATGGTGGTGGTCGGCGGCATCGGTTCGGTGCGCGGCGCCATCGCCGGCGCGCTGGTCTTCGGCCTGATATCCGAACTGCTGCGCCAGGCGCTGTCGTTCCAGGAAATCATCTACGGCTTCATCCTGATGGGCTTCATGATGTTCGCGCCCAAAGGCCTGTTCGCTGGCCGCGGCGCGCGCGCACGCGCGCCATCTCCCGCCGCGCCTCTGCCCTCGGCATCGCGCCAGGCTGCGGCCAAGCCGACCCAAAGGAGCGCGGCATGAGCAACCATCCCTATCTGGACGTCCAGGGCCTGACCGTGAAGTTTGGCGGCCTCACCGCCATCAACGGCTTGTCGATGCAGGTGGAACGCGGCCGCATCCATGCGCTGATCGGCCCCAATGGCGCGGGCAAGTCCACCACATTCAATTGCATCTCCCGCTACTACCGGCCCAGCAGCGGCAGCATCCTGTTCGATGGCGCGGACATCACCCGCAAGAAGCCACACGAAATGGCGGCGCTGGGCGTGGCCCGCACCTTCCAGAACCTGGAGCTGTTCGGTGCGCTGACCGTACGCGAGAACGCCCTGCTGGGCACCTATGCCCATGGCGCCGACAGCACCGGGAAACTGCTGCGGCCGGCTGCGGCGCAAACCCGCGAACGGGTCGAGCATCTGCTGGAGCGCGTGGGGCTGGCCGATTTCCTCGACACGCCGGCATGCAGCCTGGACTTCGGCCGCCAGAAGATGCTGGAGCTGGCGCGCGCCCTGGCGATATCGCCCAAGCTGCTGTTGCTGGACGAACCGGCGGCCGGCTTGCGCAACCGCGAAATCGAAACGCTGGACCGTCTTCTGAACGAGCTCTGCGAGCGCGACGGCATCACGGTGCTGCTGGTTGAACATGTCATGCAGCTGGTGATGTCGATTTCGCATCGCATCACCGTCATGTCCTTTGGCGAGAAGATCGCCGAAGGCACGCCCGCGGAGGTGCGCAGCAACCCCCGGGTCATTGAAGCCTATCTGGGCAAGGGAGCCGCTGGTGGCTGACTATCTGCTTGAAGTCGACGCGGTATCCGCCGCCTACGGCAACATCCGCGCCTTGCAGGACGTGTCGCTGAAGGTGCCGCAAGGCGCCATCGTTGCGCTGCTGGGTGCCAACGGCGCTGGCAAGTCCACCACGCTCAATGTGATTTCGCGGCTGGTGGCGCCAACCGCGGGCAGCGTGCGTTTCGCCGGAGAACCCATACACCGCCTGCCGGCGGATGCCATCGTGGGGCGCGGCATTGTGCAGGTCCCGGAAGGCCGCGAGATCTTCCGTGAAATGAGCGTGCGCGAAAACCTGGAAATGGGCGCCTACCTGCGCAGCGACCGCGCCGCGGTCAAGCAGGACCTGGAGATGGTGTGCGACACCTTTCCGCGCCTGCGCGAACGCTACGAACAAAAGGCCGCGACGCTGTCCGGCGGCGAGCAGCAGATGCTGGCCACGGGCCGCGCCATGATGGCGCGCCCTCGCATGATCCTGCTGGACGAACCGTCGATGGGGCTGTCGCCACTGGTGGTGGAGCAGATCTTCGACATCGTGCTGCGGCTCAATCGCGAGCAAGGCATCACCATCCTGCTGGTGGAACAGAACGTGAAGCTGGCGCTGTCGGTGTCCAGCTACGCGTACATCCTCGAGAACGGCGAAATTGCCCTGGAAGGCGAGTCGGCCGCGCTGGCCAGCGACGAAGGCGTGCAGCGCGCCTATCTGGGCGCCTGAGGCGCCGAAAGGACTAATCATGATATCGATGCAAGACAAGCGGGTGCTCGTCACGGGCGCGGGCCGCGGCCTGGGCGCAGCCATTGCGCAAGGCTTTGCCAACCAGGGCGCGGCCGTGATCGTGGCGGATGTGGACGCGGCGCTGGCCGAGGCCACCGCACAGGCCATCCGCGGCGCGGGCGGCAAGGCTTTGCCCGCTGTGCTGGATGTGACGGATGCGGCCGCAGTCCGGGCTTACGCGCAGCGGTCCGCCACCGAACACGGCAACCTGGACATCCTGATCAACAATGCCGGCATTTCCGCCCGCGCCCCCTTCGACGATCCGAACACGCCCGAGATCTGGGAGCGCCTGATGAGCGTGAACCTGCAAGGCACCTTCAACGTCACGCACGCTTTTGTCGAGCAGCTGAAGGCCACGCGTGGCGCCATCGTCAACCTGTGCTCCATCGTGGCCTACGGCTGCAGCATCTCAACCGCGGGTTACGTCGTATCCAAGGGCGGCGTGCGCTCGTTCACCGAGGTGCTGGCGCGTGACTTGGCGCCGCATGGCGTGCGCGTGAACGCCGTGGCCCCCGGTCTGATGGAAACCGAGATGACCGCGGGCCAGCGCGCGCAGGCACAGGGCACGGACTGGTACATGAAGCGCGCCCCCATGGCGCGCGCGGGACGGGCCGACGAAATCGTGGGCCCGGTTCTTTTCCTGGCTTCGGACATGGCCAGCTACGTCAACGGCGTAGTGCTGCCCGTGGACGGCGGCTACCTCGCCGTATAAGGACACATCATGGATCTGGGAACGGCATTGGTCACGGGTGGCGCAAGCGGCATGGGCCTTGCGATCGTGGAACGGCTGGCGCGCGACGGCTTTCGCGTCGTCATGGCCGACCGCAACGCGGAGCTGGCCGCAACACAAGCGCAGGCGCTGCAAGCGCAGGGGCTGGACGTGGAATACCGCGTGGTGGACCTGACGGACGAAACCGCTACCCGAGCGCTGGCGCGGTCGCTCGCGCCCCTGGCCGCGCTGGTCAACAACGCCGGACTCTTCGATGAGCGCAAGTTCTTCGAAGTGGACAGCGCCGACTACCGCCGCGCCTTCGACGTAAACCTGCTGGCGGTGGCGACCCTGACACAGGAAGCCGCGCGCGACATGGCGCCGGGCGCCAAGATCGTCAACATCGCATCGCGCGCCTACCTGGGCGCGAAGAATCATCCGCATTACGTGGCATCGAAGGCCGCCCTGGTGGGTTATACGCGCGCCTCGGCCATGGAGCTCGCCCAGCGCGGCATCCTGGTCAACGCCATCGCCCCCGGTCTCATCGATACCCCGCTCTTGCGCAACCTGACGCCCGAGCGCCTGGCGGCCCAGCTGTCCCTGCAGCCCACCGGGCGCGCGGGCCAGCCGCAAGACATCGCCAATGCCGTGTCCTTCCTGGCCGCGCCGCACATGGACTTCATCACCGGCCAGGTCATCTTCGTGGACGGCGGCAAATCGCTGGGCGGCTCGGGAGCATAGGCAGCATGGAAGGCATCACTTGGGACAAGGAAGTCGACGCGCTGGTCGTCGGCTCGGGCGCGGGCGGCATGGCCGCGGCGCTGACGGCGCGGGAAGAAGGATTGGACGTGCTGCTGGTGGAGAAGACCGGCCGCATCGGCGGCTCCACGGCGATCTCCGGCGGCGCCCTGTGGATTCCCCTGAACGCGCAGAGTGCGGGCGCCGGCCATCCCGACAGCTTCGATCGGGTCTGGACCTATCTGGAGCAAACGGTGGGTGCGGCGGCGCCGGACGACATGAAGCGCGCCTATCTGGAAGCCGGCCCGCGCATGATGGACTACCTGGTGTCGCGCGGCATCCTGGATGTGGCCGCGCGCACAGCCTCGCCCGATTACTACCCCGACCTGCCCGGCGCCGCGATGGGCGGCCGCTCGCTGGATCCACTGGAATTCGACGGCCGCAAGCTGGGCCGGAAGTTCCGTCTGCTGCGCGATCCATTGAAAGAATTCACAGTGCTGGGCGGCATGATGGTCAACATCACCGACGTGCGCCACCTGCTGGGCGCGACGCGTTCGTTCACCGCCTGGCGCCACAGCATGAAACTGGTGCTGCGCTACGCCCTGGACCGCGCCCGCGGCTATCACCGCGGCACCCGGCTGCTACTGGGTAACGCGCTGGCCGCCCAACTGTTCCACGGCCTGCTGGCGCGCAAGATCGAGTACTGGCTCGACACGCCAGCGCTGACGCTGCACCGTGATGCGAGCGGCCGCGTGCTGGGCGCCGCCGTTCAGCGCAATGGCAAGACGCTGAACATCCGCGCCCGGCGCGGCGTGGTGATGGCCACAGGCGGCTTCCCCTGGGACCCGGAGCGCCGCGCACAGACCTATCCCAAGCCGTCCGATCAGTGGTCGATGTCGCCGCAGGACAATACCGGCGACGGCATCCGGCTATCCGAAGCCGCAGGCGCGGCGCTTGGCACAGGCCATGCCAGCCCGGCGTTCTGGGCGCCAGTCTCCCTGCTGGAATCCCCGGACGGCAAGCGCCTGCATTATCCGCACTTGGTATGGGACCGGGCCAAACCGGGCCTCATTGCGGTAAATGGCGCGGGCAAGCGCTTCGTGAACGAATCGACCTCGTACCATGAGTTCGTGCAGGCCATGTACCGCAGCAATGACACGGTGCCCAGCGTTCCCGCCTTCCTGATCTGCGACCAACGCTTCATCGACACCTGGGGCCTGGGCCTTGCGTTACCGGGAGGCAGGCCGCGCCAGCATCTGATCGATGCCGGCTATCTGCTTCAGGGCGACACGCTGGCGGCGCTGGCCGCCCGGCTGGCCGTGCCCGCCGATGCCCTGCAGGCCACGGTCGATCGCTACAACGCCCACGCGGCCCAGGGCCGCGACCCGGACTTCGGCAAAGGCTCCACCGCCTACAACCGGTATCTGGGCGATCCGGAGCACGAACCCAATCCCTGCCTCGCACCGCTGGCCGCAGGCCCCTATTACGCAGTCAAGGTGTATCCGGGGGACATCGGCACGGCCTGCGGCATCGCCGCCAGTCCGGATGCCCAGGCGCTGGACGCCCTCGGCGTTCCCATTGCGGGCCTCTATGTGGCCGGCAACGACATGCAGTCCGTGATGGGCGGCGCCTATCCCGGCCCCGGCATCACCCTGGGCCCGGCCCTGACCTTCGGCTGGATTGCTGGACAACATCTGGCCCATGCACAACACTGACGCCTCTCCACCGACAAGGATCCTCATGAAAATCTTCTACTCGCCCGCTTCGCCGTTCGTACGCAAATGCATGGTCATCGCCCATGAACTCGGCCTGGCCGAGCGCATCGAAAAGCTGCCCAGCGCAGCCGGCCCCGTCGCGCGCGACCAGACCATCATCCCCAGCAACCCGCTGGGCCAGGTGCCCACCTTCATCACCGACGACGGCCAAGTCCTGTACGACAGCCGCGTCATCTGCGAATACCTGAACGATCTGGGCGGCGGCGCGCTGTTCCCGGCCGGCCCGGCGCGGTGGCAAGTGCTGACGGAACAATCCATGGCTGACGGCATGCTGGGCGCAGCGCTGCTGGCCCGCTATGAAACCGTGCTGCGTCCCGAAGCCCTGCGCTGGGATGGCTGGTACGAAGGCCAGCTGGGCAAGGTCCGCGACGGCCTCGCGCTGGTGGAGAAGAACGCCGCCGCGCTGGCAGGCCGCCTGGACATCGGCACCATCACCATCGGCTGCGCGCTGGGCTACCTGGATTTCCGCTTCCCCGACCTGGACTGGCGCGCCGGCCACCCGGCCACCGCCGCCTGGTATGAAACCTTCAGCCAGCGTCCGTCGATGCAGGCGACCAAGCCCTGATCCGGTTTGGGCAGGCGCGGGGCCGGGAGAACCCGCCGGGCTCCCTGGCCATCGCCTGCCCGGTACGGCGCGGCCCTTGGGCAGCGTCGCTCGGCCCCCGCCCACGCGGGGGCTTTTTTTCGCCATGATCGTCCCCAGCTGTTACAGTGAATCTGCCGGGCCGGCTGAACCGCCGGCTGTCACTAGAAGGGGTACCGCATGGACGTCGCTGCGATCTCCGCCATCCACCGGGCTGACGCCCCCTACCCGACGCGCTCTGCCGCGCTGGACGCCACGCGGCCGTTTCCTGAAGCCCGGCGCGTCGCCGATGTCCAGGCTGCGCGAGCCGCCGCCGCGCACGCCGCGGCAGCCATCCGCGAAAGGGACCGCCTGCCGCTGCCCCTGAACGTCTTCAGCGCCCCCAACACGGACGCGCTGCGCGACTTGCATGCAGATTCCCGCATGCGCCGCGCGATAGAAGATTTCACCGCGCCGCCCGATCCCGTGACGCAGCGAGCCGGATCCGCCAATGACCTGGGCACCATCGAAGGGCTGATGCCGCTGCAAGCCTACCGCATCGCCATGGGCAATCCGCAGGTGCAGGAACTGCAGACGGCCGTGGCCGCGAAAGCTGCGGGCCTGGGCATCCCCAAGGTTGCCAACATCGGCGCCACCGAGAACGTCACGGACGACGCCCGGCATCGTCCGCGCTTCGCACCCTGAGCAAACAATAAAAAAAGCCGCCTGACCACAGGCGGCTTTCTGACATCAAGGCGCAGGCACGCGATCAGTGGAAGAATTCCGCGATCATGGTCGCACCCAGGAAGGTGCCCGCGTTAGCGGCCAGGGACACCACCACGATCTTCCAGCCCAGCTTGCGGAAGGCCGGCAGGTCCTTGAGGATCGACAGGCCGGCCATGGCCAGGATCACGGTCGTGAACGGCAGGAAGTTTACCTTGCCGACCATGGCGATGATCTGGTCCGAGTACGGCAGCACGCCGGGGCAGCCCGCCGTCATGGCGATCAGCGACAGCACGAACACGGCCGGCAGCTTGGGCACCACGCGCAGCACCAGATCCGTGATGACGACCAGCAGGATGATGATGCCCATGCCCGGCAGGGCGTCGGCAAACGGCACGTTGTAGCCCAGGCGGTTGCCCACCAGCGCGAACAGGCCGCAGATGACGTAGGCGGTCAGGCGGTCCCCGAAGCCCATTTTGACGCCATGCGCCGGCGCCTCTTGAGCGGCCGCCTCGTCTTCGGTTGCGATGGCCTCGGCCTTGCCGCGCGAGAAACGGCCCAGGATGGGCTCCAGCTTGCCGTACAGGAAGATGGTGGTCGGCAGCGAAATGAAGAGCGTGAAATACACGCCCACCACCGTGGTCAGCAGATTGGCCGCGGCGGCCAGGGCGGCCACCTGGTGCGCGACTTCGGGCGTCTGCTGGGACGCGATTGCACCCACGCCGGCCGCCATCATGCTGCCCGAGCCCACGCCGGCGCCCATGGCGAGCGAACGCGGATCGAAGATGTTCAGGCTGGTGATGAAGCCGGCCATCAGCGCCACGAACAGCGCGCCGATCACGGTCCCCGTGATGTACTCGGCCATCACGCCGCGGCCTTCAGGCGAGTTCATGCCGTAGCGCTCGCCGATGATGGCCAGGCTGGGCTCGCGGCCCACCGAGAAGGTGGCGCCGATGGCTTCGCGCTTGATGCCCAGCAACAAGGCCAACGGCAGGCCGACGGCCATGGTGCCGAAAAAGTGGCCGAACTCCTGGAACACCAGGGCCCAGCCGGCTTCGCGAACCTGCGGCAGGGCACCGCCCACCATCAGGCCCAGCTTGGCCAGGAACGGCAGCAGCGCGTACTGCAGATAGCCGCTGATGCGCGTCTGCATGGCGGTGTCGATGCCCAGGCCGGCCGGCAGGCGCTGGCCGAAGGCGGCGACGATGGCGCCGATGAAAATAGCCCACAGCATCGGCTGCAAAATGATCTTGCCCGGACCGACGTTGAACGTCGCGCTGCCGATCGCTTCGGAGATGACAACCACCAGCAGGATGGCGGCGAGCATGCGGATGCGCCCGGATAGCGGCATGGAGGGCGCGGCCAGACTGGCGCTGGCGTGAGACATCGGATTCCCCTGATGAACGTGAATAGTCGTCGTGGCTGCCCGCCGCGATCCCGGCCGGCCGGCGCCCGGAAAGGGCGTCGCAACGCGGCGGCGGCGACGGCGCGCGCAGCAGGGGCGATTTTCGCCGGGGGTTCCGCGAGCAACCATGACAGGGTTGGCGCATAAACGTTGCGTAAAATGCAACGGACAGGCTTTTCCAGGGAAAATTTTGCATGATCCCAATTTTGATAAGGGTAAACCCTTATTTGTATCTGTGGATCTGCCGCCGCACTCCTCTCACGGAGCTCCGCCATGGACGAAAAACTCGACGCCCGACGCACTCACTACTTCATGCAGGTCATGAGCCGCGGGTCGGTGCGCGGCGCAGCCGAAGTGCTGGACATGGACCCCTCTGCCGTCAGCCGCGCCATCGCCGCGCTGGAGCGCGATTGCGGGATCGCGTTGTTCGAACGCCGCGGACGCGGCGTGGTCCCGACGGACGCGGGCCACATCCTGGCCCGCTACATCAAGCGCCAGCAAGATATCCAGGAAAGCTTCTTCTCCGAGATCGACAGCCTGCGCAAAGCCGAGCGGGGACATATCGACCTGGTGCTGGGCGAGGGCTTCGTGGAACTGATGTTCGAACGCGTGCTACCCGGTTACTGGCGCAGCCATCCAGAAGTCACCCTGGATATCGACGTTGCCCGCACTTCCGAGATTGTGCAACGCATCGTCGACGACCGCGCCTATATCGGCCTGGTGTTCCAACCGCCCAATGATGCCCGGCTGCGCACCCATTACTCGCGCCCCGAACCTATCCGCGCCATCGTCCGCGAGGATCACCCGCTGACCCAACTGCGCCGCCCGCTGTTGTTGACCGACCTGGCCGACTATCCCGGCGCGTCAATGCAGGAGGGCTTCGGCGTGCGCCAGCATATCCAGGCCGCGGAAATCAGCGAGCAGGTCAGGCTGCGCAATGTGCTGACCACATCCTCCTTCAAGGCGCTATGGCAGTTCGCCGCCGCCGGCATCGGTTACGCCCTGACGCCACCCATTGCCGTCACGGCCGACATGCGCACCCAGCGCCTGGCCAGCCTGCCGCTGGCCAATCCCATCCTCAACCAGGGCAGTCTGCATGTCCTGAGCCGCGCCGGCCGCCACGTCTCGCCCGCCGCGCGCGAGCTGCTGGACCACATCGTGCGCGGCATCGGCGCCACTGCCGCGCCGGCGACTGATACGGTCGAGTAAGGCGGATCTGCATCTGTTTCCCCGACCTGCGGCAGCCTACATTGGCAGCATCCGCCACCACCCCGGGAGAAACAACATGCTCAGTTTCTTGCGCACGGCCAAATCCGTGCTGTGGGGATTCTTCGGCGTGCGCCGCGGCCGCGGCTACGATGCCGACATTGCCAACAACAAGCCGGCCCCATTGATATTGACGGGGCTGCTGATGGCGCTTTGCCTGGTAGTCATCCTGGTACTGGTCGCCCGCTGGGCGGTAAACGCCGCGTTGTAAGAACGGAAGGCACCGACCTTCGGAAGAACACCGAAGGCGGGACAGCCCCCTCGGGGGGCAGCAAGCGCGCAAAGCGCGCGCAGCGTGGGGCCCCGTCCCGCCGCCGGGCCGCCCCAAGGCCGGGACAGCCCCCTCGGGGGGCAGCAAGCGCGCAGGGCGCGCGCTGCGTGGGGGCCGTCCCTCCGCCGGGTCGCCCCAAGGCGGGACAGCCCCCTCGGGGGGCAGCAAGCGCGCACGGCGCGCGCAGCGTGGGTCCCCGTCCCGCCGCCGGGCCGCCCCAAGGCGGGACAGCCCCCTCGAGGGGCAGCAAGCGCGCAAGGCGCGCGCAGCGTGGGGGCCCGTCCCGCCGCCGGGCCGCCCCAAGGCCGGGACAGCCCCCTCGGGGGGCAGCAAGCGCGCAAAGCACGCGCAGCGTGGGGGCCCGTCCCGCCGCCGGGCCGCCCCAAGGCGGGACAGCCCCCTCGGGGGGCAGCAAGCGCGCAAAGCACGCGCAGCGTGGGGGCCCGTCCCGCCGCCGGGCCGCCCCAAGGCGGGACAGCCCCCTCGGGGGGCAGCAAGCGCGCAGGGCGCGCGCAGCGTGGGGGCCCGTCCCGCCGCCGGGCCGCCCCAAGGCGGGACAGCCCCCTCGGGGGGCAGCAAGCGCGCAAGGCGCGCGCAGCGTGGGGGCCTAATTACCTTATTACCAGAATGACTTAGACGCTCGCCACAGCTGCCTGTTACGGTTATGAACCCCTTTCCCCTGCCGCATTGCGCCGGGCGACCGCAGGGGCTCAGACCGAGAAGACTTCAAGGGCAGTAGACATGTACGTGTATGACCCCGTCGACCAGCAGCTAGTCGAGCAACGCGTGGCGCAATTCTCCGACCAGACGCGCCGCTTCCTCGATGGCCAACTAACGGAAGATGAATTCCGTGTTTTGCGCTTGCAGAACGGCCTGTACATCCAGCGCCACGCGCCCATGCTGCGCGTCGCCATCCCCTACGGCATGCTGGCGTCGCGCCAGTTGCGCACGCTGGCGCACATCGCCCGTAAATGGGACCGAGGCTACGGCCATTTCAGCACCCGCCAGAACATCCAGTTCAACTGGCCCAAGCTTGAAGATGTGCCCGCCATCCTGGCCGAGCTTGCCACCGTCCAGATGCATGCCATCCAGACCAGCGGCAATTGCATCCGCAACACCACCACCGACCACTTCGCCGGCGTTGCGCCGGACGAGCTGGTGGATCCGCTGGTGTGGTGCGAGATCATCCGCCAATGGTCCACGTTGCATCCCGAATTCGCGTTCCTGCCGCGTAAATTCAAGATCGCCGTCAGCGGCGCGGTGCAGGATCGCGCGGCCGTGGGCGTGCATGACATCGGCCTGCAGGCCGTCGAACGCGACGGCAAGCTGGGCTTTCGCGTCTGGGTGGGCGGCGGCCTGGGCCGCACGCCCATCGTGGGCAAGCTGATCAATCCCTTTGTCGAATGGCAAGACCTGCTGACCTATCTGCAGGCTGCGCTGCGCGTCTACAACCTGCACGGCCGCCGCGACAACAAGTACAAGGCGCGCATCAAGATCCTGGTCAAGGACCTGACGCCGGAAGTCTATGCGCAGCAGGTGGATGAACAGTGGCAGCTCATCAAGGGCGGCCCGGACACCATCACCCAGGAGTTTGTCGACGGCATCCGGGCCCGTTTTGTCTGGCCGCAATACGACGCCGCCGCCGCGCAGGACGTCGACAACACCGCTGCGCTGGCTGCCGCCGATCCGCGCTTTGCGCGCTGGCTGCGCACCAACGTGCATCCGCACAAAGTGGCCGGCTATGCCGCCGTTACCGTGTCGCTCAAGCCCACCGGCGTGCCGCCGGGCGACATTACCGCCGACCAGATGGACGCGGTGGCCGACCTGGCCGATGACTACGGTTTCGGCGAGCTGCGCGTCTCGCACGAGCAGAACCTGATCCTGGCCGACGTGCGCCGCGCCCGCCTGCACGAGCTGTGGCTCGCCCTGCAGGAACTGAACCTGGCCACGCCCAATATCGGCTTGCTGACCAACATCATCGCCTGTCCGGGCGGGGACTTCTGCGCGCTGGCCAATGCCGTCTCCATTCCCGTGGCCGAGGCCATCCAGCGCCAATTCGACAATCTCGACTACCTGTTTGAAATCGGTGAACTGGACCTGAACATCTCGGGCTGCATCAACTCCTGCGGCCACCATCACGTGGGTCATATCGGCATCCTCGGAGTCGATAAGGCCGGCGAAGAGTGGTATCAGGTCACCATCGGCGGACGCCAGAATGGCGCCGCCAAGCCGCTGCCCGATATCGAATCCACACGCGGCGGCGGCGCCGCCATCGGCCGCATCATCGGCCCGTCGTTCGCGCGCGACCAGGTCGCCGGCGTGGTGGACCGCCTGATCCGCACCTATCTGGGCCTGCGCGACAGCGAAGAAGAACGCTTCATCGACGTCGTGGACCGTGTCGGCATCGACCCCTTCAAGCAGGACGTCTACTCCGATCCCGCCTTCGCCAAACCCACGCAACACGCCGAGGCCGCCCATGTCTGAAATCTATCCGCACGACGCCCCCGGCCCGCACCTGATCCGCAACGGCCGCCTGGAAGCCGACACCTCGCGCCTTTTCACGCCGGAACCCGAGGTCCCCGCCGAAGGCCAGGTGCCGAGTGACGCGCCGGGCTGGGTCGTGCCGCTGGCCACCTGGAAGGCCTCGCGCGCCACGCTGCGCCGCCATCGGCATCCTGTGGCCGTCCAGCTGGAATCCGACGCCGACCTGCGCGATCTGGCCGAGGCCGACGGCACGCTGGATCCCGCCGGCATCGCCTTCATCGCCGTGGATTTCCCGGTCTACACGGACGGCCGGGGCTATTCGCTGGCGCAGCTGCTGCGCACGCGCTACCAGTGGCAAGGCGAGCTGCGCGCGGTCGGAGACGTGATGATCGACACCATCCACTACCAGGCGCGCGTGGGCTTCGACAGCTTCCTGGTCAAGCCCGGCCACGATCCTCACAAGGCACTGGAAGCCTTCAAGACCTTCACGGTCCACTACCAGAAGACCTACCGCGTGCCGACCGCGGCAGCCGCCTAGGCGGCGGGAAACCCCGGCAGCGCCCAGCGTTGCGTCCTGATCTCATCCTGGGCCAGCTGGGCTCGGATGAGGTCGGCGATATTATGCTGGCGCGCCGCCTGCATGCGGCTGATCAGGCTGGACACGCTGACGGCCAGACGCGGATACCCGCCCGCGTCGCACAGGGCCACCCCCACGCCCAACACGCCCGGCACGGCCGCGTTGCCCACCACGGACCAGCCGCGGTTGCGCGTGTTCTCCACCAGGCGCCGCATCTGCGCAACCGTCATGCCGCCATAGGCACGCAGCGCTTGTTCATTCTGTGCAATCACCTCGTCCGATTCGCCTGGCGGCAACGCCGCCAATAGCGCCAGCCCGGCTGCGCCAACGCCCAACGGCTGGCGGTGCCCCACCGTGACCGCCAGCACCTGCACGGGGTAATTGCCCACTTCGCGATGCAGGCAGAGCGAATCGTTCCCGGCGCGGCAGATGAGAAATGCGGAATCGCCGCTGATATCGCTGATCTGGCGCAGTACCGGCCGCAGGCCTCGCACCGCCTGCGCATGCGGGTCGCCCGCCATCATTACGCCCAGCTCGGCAACGCGCCAGCGCGGCGCGTCGGACTCGCGCAAGGCGTAACCCTCCTGCACCAGCACATCGAGATAGCGATAGGCGGTGCTGCGCTGCATGCCCGCTGCGCGCGCGATGTCGACGACGTGCATGCCGGCCGCCCCCGCCTGTCGCAGCACGCCCAGCACGCGCAGCCCGCGGCGCAACACGCGCGGCCCCGATTCTTCGGATTCTGGCTTGTTCAATTTTTGGACAGATTGCGTTGATGAGGCCTCTATCAAAGCCCAATATGAAGCCGGGCAGACGCAGAGCTGTCCAAATATTAGACAAACAGGACGGAGACAACAATGAAGAAGCAGAGCAAGCGGTGGGCCTTCGCGGCAGCCGTCATCGGCGCGCTGGTCTCGGCCATGGCCCAGGCGGCCAAGCCCTATCCCGAGCGGCCCGTGACGCTGGTCGTCGGCTATGCGGCGGGCGGCGCCACCGACATCGTGGCGCGCCTGATGGCGAAATCCCTTTCGGAAGAACTGGGGCAGACCATCGTGGTCGAGAACAAGACCGGCGCCAACAGCAACATCGGCGCGGAAATCGTCTCGCGCGCCGCGCCCGACGGCTACACGCTGTACGTGGGTTCCATCGCCAATACCATCAATCGCACGCTGTACAGCCAGCTCAATTACGACTTTGTGCGGGGTTTTGAACCCGTGGGCCTTCTGGCGACCATTCCGAACATTCTGGTCGTCAACCCCAAGCTGCCGGTCAAGACCGTGCAGGAATACGTGGCTTACGCCAAGACGCATCCAGGCAAGCTGACCTGCGCCTCATCCGGCAGCGGCTCTTCCATCCATCTGTCGTGCGAACTGTTCAAGATGCAGACCGGCACCGACATCCTGCACGTCCCATACCGCGGCAGCGGCCCCGCCGTGGCGGACCTGCTGGGCGGCCAGGTGGATTCCATGTTCGACAACCTGCCCTCATCGCTGCCGCACGTACAGGCCGGCAAGCTGCGCGCCATCGGCGTCACCTCGCCGCAACGCCTGCCTTCCGCCCCCGATACGCCCACCTTGGCCGAATCCGGCCTGGCCGGTTTCGACGTGGAATCCTGGTTCGGGCTGATGGCGCCTGCCGGCACGCCCAAGCCTGTCATCGAACGGCTGAACCAGGCCATGAACAAGGCGCTCTCCAGCCCCGCGCTGCAGGCGTCCTACCAGCAGTCCGGCTTCTACGCACCGCCACAGCCGAATACGCCCGAGACCTACGCCAGGAAGATCGCCAGCGAGATCGACAAATGGGGCAAGGTCGTCAAGAGCGCCAACCTCAAAGCCAATTAGGAACACCAGGATGTACCCGATAGATTTCTTCTTCCGCGCCGCCGAGCAGTATCCGGACAGCATTGCGCTGGATGGTCCCGAAGGCCGGATCACGTACGCGCGCCTGGCTGCCGATACGCGGGCGCTGGCCGCGGCCTTGCAAGACCTGGACCCCACGCCGCAGACACGCGTGGCGATCTGCGCGGGCAACTCCGCGCGGCACATCCTGGCGCTGTTGGCCGTGCTGGCCAGCGGCAAAGTGTGGGTCCCCCTCAATTACCGCAGCACCGAGCGCGAAATCGGGCGCATTCTGGACGCCACCGAACCGTCCATCGTGATCGTCGACGGCGTCGGAGCGCCGCTGGTCCCTTCGGCTCACGCGCCGCAACACCGCCGCCATGTCCACCTGGAAGATGCGGCGGCGCCGTTGACGCTGCAGACCCTGCTGACCCGCTACGCCGGACGCGAGCCGCAACGCCACGCCTTGCCGCGCGACGCCACCCAGGCCATCAAGTTCACGGGCGGCACGACCGGGTTGCCCAAGGGCGTCATGCAGCCGTATCACGCGTGGAATGCGGGCATCATCAACCAGATCGCCAGCTGGGGACTTACGCAGGAAGACCGCTACGTCGTCGCGGCGCCCATTACGCACGGCACCGGTACCTACCTGCTGCCGGTGCTGGCGCGCGGCGGCGCCCATCTGTTGCTCGACGGCGTCACGCCGGCCAGCATCACGGCCGCCTTCCGCGAGCGCGGGGGAACGCTGAGCTTCATGCCGCCCACGCTGATCTACATGATCATGGCGCAGCCCGGCGTCTCGCGCGCCGACTTCCCGCGCCTGCGCAACCTGATCTATGGCGGCGCTCCCATGCCCGTGGAAAAGATAGACAAGGCCCGCGCTTTCTTCGGCCCGGTGCTGGGCACCACCTACGGCCAGACCGAAGCTCCGCAGATCGTCACCGTGCTGCGCCCCGCCGACCTCGAAGCGCCGGAGAACCGCGCCTCGGTCGGCCGCGTCACCTGGCTGAGCGACGTCGCCATCATGTCGCCCGAAGGCGCGCTGCTGCCGCGCGGCGAAATCGGCGAGGTCGTCGTGCAGGGCGACCTGGTCATGTCGGGCTACTGGCGCCTGCCCGAGAAAACCGCCGAAACCATCGTCGATGGCTGGCTGCATACCGGCGATACCGGCCTGGTCGATGCGCGCGGCTATCTGTTCCTGAAGGATCGCCTGCGCGACGTGATCATCACGGGCGGCTTCAACATCTACCCCGTGGATGTCGAAAACGCGCTGTCCGCGCACCCCGCCGTGTACGAATGTTCGGTATTCGGCCTGCCCGACGACAAGTGGGGCGAAGCGGTCCACGCCGCCGTGCAATTCCATCCGGGCGCGCATGCCACCGAAGACGAGCTAAAAGCGCACGTGCGCGGCCTGCTCGGCCCCGTGGCGACGCCCAAGAAATTCCACATCCACGACAGCCTGCCACGCTCCAGCGTCGGCAAGGTACTCAAGAACGCCGTGCGCGACGCGGCCCTGAAGGAGACCCCATGAAGACGCCCGAAACCCGCCTGTGCGCGCATCACCTCACCGGCATGTCCTACCGCGACGTAGACCTGGTCGAAGACCTGATCGGCAAGAAGACATTCACGGAAGTCATGATCATGCAGATCCTGGGCCGCGAGGCGCGCCCGGTAGACCTGCGCATCGTCGACGCCGTGCTCGTCACGCTGATGGAACATGGCCTGACGCCCAGCGCCATCGCCACGCGCTTGATCTACATGAGCGCGCCGGAAAACCTGCAAGGGGCGGTAGCGTCCGGCCTGATGGCAGTGGGAAGCCGGTTCGTCGGGACCATGGAAAACTGCTCGCGCCTGCTGGACCGCATCCGCCAGGCCGACGACGGCCGCGCCGAGGCGCTGGCTATCGCCCGCGAGCACCACGCATCCCGCAGCGCCCTGCCCGGCTTCGGCCACCATCTGCACAAGCCCGACGATCCGCGCTCGATCAAGCTGCTGGCGCTGGCCGAGGCCGAACCCGACCTGACAGGCGACTCGCTCAAGGCGCTGCGGCTGCTGGCCGCCGCGATCGACGAGACCTATGGCAAGCACATCACCATCAACGCCACCGGCGCGGTCGCCGCACTGCTCAGCGAAATCGGCGTACCCACGGAACTGATGCGCGGCTTCGCCGTCATCTCGCGTGCCGCCGGCCTGGTGTCTCACGTAGCCGAGGAACAGCAGAGCCCGTCGGGACGCTACATCTGGGAAACCATCGACCACGCCATTCCGTATGTCGGCCGCGGCAAGACCCACCAAGGCGGAGAACAGCCATGACGGCCCAGGCGCCGGACGGCCGCCTGTCGGGCAAGATCGCGCTGGTAGCCGGGGCTGGCTCGTCCGCCGCCGGCTGGAGCATAGGCAAGGCCAGCTGCGTGACGCTGGCGCGCCAGGGCGCCTCGGTCGTCACGCTGGACGCCGACCTGGCAGCCGCCGAAGATGCGGCCCATGAAGTCGAACTGGCCGGTGGCAGCGCGCTGCCGGTGCGCGCCGACGTGGCCGATGCCCACGCCATGCAAGCGGCCGTGGATGCCGCGCGGCGCCGCTACGGGCGCATCGACATCCTGCAGGCCAACGCGGGCATCGGCAAAGTGGGAGGACCGGAAGACATCTCGCTGGAAGACTGGAATCGCATCCAGCAGGTCAACGTGACCAGCCTGCTCATCGCCACGCGCTTGCTGGCGCCCATGATGCGCGAGCAAGGCGGCGGCGCCATCGTCACGGTGTCGTCGGTGGCAGGCATACGCTATACGGGGTACCCGCATCTGGCCTACAGCGTCAGCAAGGCCGCCGTGATCCACTTCGCGCGGATGGCCGCGCAGCAATATGCTCCGGACCGCATCCGCGTGAACACGGTGATCCCCGGCTTGATCGACACCCCACGCGTGGCCAGGAATGTCGCCCGCATGTTCGACGAAGACGCGCGCGCCGCCAGTGCCGCGCGCGACCGGCAGGTGCCGATGGGCCGCATGGGTACGCCTTGGGAAGTGGCGAACGCGGTGGCGTTCCTGGCCTCGGACGAGGCCTCCTACATCACGGGGACCGAACTGGTCGTGGACGGGGGACTGACAGGCAAGTACGCCTGAACGTCCCCCGCAAGTCCTCAGCCCAGGTTCGGGGCCAGGGTGCGCTTCAGATCCTCGATGCTGCGGCCGCTGCGGGCGGCGTAGTCCTGCAGCTGGTCTTCGCCGATCACGCCCACGTTGAAATACTGCGACTGCGGATGGCTGAAGTAGAAGCCGGACACGCTGGAAGCCGGATACATGGCATAGCTGTCGGTCAGCATCATGCCGATGTCGGCGCCGTCCAGCACGCGGAACATATCGGTCTTGATGACGTGTTCCGGGCAGGCCGGGTAGCCAGGAGCGGGACGGATGCCCACGTATTTCTCGGCGATCATGTCGTCATTGGACAGCGCCTCGTCGGGCGCATAGCCCCACAGGTCCTGGCGCACGCGGGCATGCAGGCATTCGGCGAAGCCTTCGGCCAGCCGGTCGGCCAGGGACTTCAGCATGATGCTGGAATAGTCGTCCAGCGCCTTCTCGAATTCCGCTTCCTTCTTTTCGATGCCCAGGCCCGCGGTGACGGCGAACATGCCTATGTAGTCCAGCTTGCCGCTGGACTTGGGCGCGATGAAATCGGACAGCGACTTGTTGCTGACTCCTTCGCGCTTGGCGCCCTGCTGGCGCAGGTTGCGGTAGGTGAACAGCACTTCGCTGCGGGTCTCGTCCTTATAGACCTCGATGTCCTCGTCATTGACGCTATTGGCCGGGTAAAAGCCCACCACGCCATTGGCGGTAAGCCAGCGGCCTTCGATGATGCGCTTCATCATGGCCTGGCCGTCGGCGTAGACCTTGCGGGCCTGCTCGCCCACGACCTTGTCGTCCAGGATGGCCGGGAACGGGCCGAACAGGCTCCAGGTCTGGAAGAACGGCCCCCAGTCCACGTACTTGGCGATCTCGGCCAGGTCATAGCTCTTGAACGTGCGGCGGCCGATGAACTTGGGACGCGGCGGCGTGTAGTTGTCCCAATCGATCACGGGACGCGACGCGCGCGCCTCGGCCAGCGGCAGGATGGGCGTGGCCTTGCGGTTGGCATGGCGGCGGCGCACCTCTGCGTACTCCTCGGCCAATTCAGCCAGGTAGGCTTCCGATTGGTCCGACATCAGGCTGGTGGCCACACCCACCGAACGGCTGGCATCCGGCACATAGATGACCGGGCCTTCGTAGTTGGGCGCGATCTTCACGGCGGTGTGCACGCGGCTGGTCGTGGCGCCGCCGATCATGAGCGGCAGCTTGCGGCCGCGGAAGTACTCGTCGCGCTGCATTTCACTGGCCACGTAGGCCATTTCTTCCAGGCTCGGCGTAATCAGGCCGGACAGGCCGACGATGTCGGCGTTTTCTTCCTTGGCCTTCTCCAGGATCTGGGCGCAGGGCACCATCACGCCCATGTTCACGACTTCGAAGTTATTGCACTGCAGGACCACCGACACGATGTTCTTGCCGATGTCGTGCACGTCGCCCTTGACCGTGGCGATGACGATCTTGCCCTTGGCCCGCACGTCGCCGCCCGCCGCCGCGATCTGGCGCTTTTCTTCTTCGATGAAGGGCACCAGGTGGGCCACGGCCTGCTTCATGACGCGGGCGGACTTCACCACCTGCGGCAGGAACATCTTGCCCTCGCCGAACAGGTCGCCCACCACATTCATGCCGTCCATCAGCGGGCCTTCGATGACCTCGATCGGGCGCCCGCCGCGCGCGGCGATCTTCTGGCGCACTTCCTCGGTGTCTTCGACGATGTAGGTCGTGATGCCGTGCACCAGCGCGTGCGACAGCCGCGCCTCGACGGATGCAGCGCGCCAGGTCAGGTCTTCTTCTTTCTTGGCTCCCGAACCCTTCACGCTGTCGGCAAACTGCACCAGGCGTTCCGTGGGCGTGCGCTCGTCATCGGCGTCCGTCTTGCCCACGGGGTCGGCGCGGTCCAGCACCACGTCCTCGACCAGATCGCGCAACTTGGGGTCCAGGTCGGCGTACACGCCCAACTGTCCGGCGTTGACGATGCCCATCGTCATGCCTTCCTTGACGGCGTAATACAGGAATACCGTGTGAATGGCCTCGCGCATCGGCTCGTTGCCGCGGAACGAGAAACTGACGTTGGACACACCGCCCGAAATGCGGGCGTAGGGCAGATTCTGGCGGATCCAGCGCGTGCCTTCGATGAAGTCCACGGCGTAATGGTTGTGCTCGTCTATGCCGGTGGCGACCGCGAAGACGTTCGGATCGAAGATGATGTCCTCGGGCGGGAAACCTTCTTCGTCGACCAGGATCTTGTAGGCGCGGCCGCAAATTTCCTTGCGGCGCTCCAGCGTGTCGGCCTGGCCCTGTTCATCGAACGCCATCACCACCACCGCCGCGCCGTACCGGCGGCACAGGCGCGCATGGTGGCGGAAGGGTTCCAGCCCTTCCTTCATGGAGATCGAGTTCACCACGGGCTTGCCCTGCACGCATTTCAAGCCCTCTTCGATGACCTCCCACTTGGAGCTGTCGATCATGATCGGCACGCGCGCGATGTCGGGCTCGGAGGCGATCAGGTTGAGGAAGCGGCGCATGCACGCGACCGAATCCAGCATCGCCTCGTCCATGTTGATGTCGATGATCTGCGCGCCGTTCTCGACCTGTTGGCGGGCCACGGCCAGCGCTTCGTCGTATTTTTCTTCGCGGATCAGGCGGGCGAACATCTTGCTGCCCGTCACGTTGGTGCGTTCGCCCACGTTGACGTAGAGCGTGTCTTCGTCGATGTTCAGGGGCTCCAGGCCCGACAAACGGGTCTTGACCGGCACCTCCGGCACCACGCGCGGCGTCAGCGCCAGAACCTTGGCGGCAATCTCGCGGATGTGATCCGGCGTCGTGCCGCAACAGCCGCCCGACATGTTCACCAGTCCGGAACGGGCGAACTCCTCAAGCAGCGCGGAAGTGTCGGCCGGCGTTTCGTCGAAACCGGTTTCCGCCATGGGGTTGGGCAGGCCGGCGTTCGGATACACGCAGACGTAGGTGTCGCAGATGCGGGCCAGCTCGGCCACGTAGGGGCGCATCAGCGCCGCGCCCAGCGCGCAGTTCAGGCCGACCGTGATGGGACGCGCATGGCGCACCGAATTCCAGAAGGCCTCCACGGTCTGGCCGGACAGGATGCGGCCGGACGCGTCCGTCACCGTGCCCGAAATCATGACGGGCAGGCGCACGCCCCGCGCCTCGAACACTTCCTCGGTGGCGAAAATGGCGGCCTTGGCGTTCAGGGTGTCGAAAATGGTTTCGATCAGGACAATGTCGATGCCGCCGTCCAGCAAACCGTTGAGCTGCTCCACATAGGCAACGCGCAGTTCCTCGAAGGTGACGTTGCGCGCGCCCGGATCGTTCACGTCCGGCGAGATCGATGCCGTCTTGGGCTGCGGACCCAGCGCGCCTGCCACGAAACGCGGCCGCTCGGGCGTGCTGTAGGCGTCACAGGCCTCGCGCGCCAGGCGGGCCGACACCAGGTTCAGCTCGTAGGCCAGTTCCGGCAGGTCGTAGTCGCCCTGCGCGATCGTGGTGGCGCCGAAGGTGTTGGTCTCGATGACGTCGGCGCCGGCCTCGAGGTACTGGCGGTGGATCTCGGAGATCACGTCCGGCCGCACCAGCGACAGCAGTTCGTTGTTGCCCTTCACGTCCTTGCCGTGGGCGGCGAAGCGCTCGCCGCGGAAGTCCGCCTCGCCCAGCTTGTAGCGCTGGATCATGGTGCCCATGGCGCCATCCAGGATCAGGATGCGCTTGCCCAGCAGGCGGGCAAAGTCGCCGCCACGGGTATAGGCTTCGGGAGGGTATGGCAGGCGGGGATACGACACGGGCAGGTCCGGAGGGAGTTGGCAACGACGGCGCAATGTGGCGAAAAAGCGAAAAACGCCGCAAAAACAAGCCCTGATCGTAACAAAACGGGCCTATTTCCGCCTCCCGGTGATACAGTTTCGGCCCCGAACCGGTGCTTTCGGCGCAAAGGGCAGGCAAGAACGCAACACTTGCCGGCCGCGTGCGAAAGGTAAACGGGAAACAGGAAGACCTCCCAGGACTGCGGCCCCACAAGGCGCCGGCAACCCTGGCTCCAGCCTGTGCTGCCCCCGCAACGGTCCCCATGCGCGCAATGCGCCCATGGCAGCCCGATACCGGCCTGTTCGATCGCCAGGATGCCCATGCATTGCCGCCAGGCCCTCACCGGCCCGCCGCGGCTTGGACCTCCTCCCCATCGTGAATGGCCTGCGGGGTCGCGGGTCGCATCGAGGTTACGTAGATGAAAACCCGCTCCATCCGGCGCTACGCCGGCGCCCTGCTCTGCTCCGCTCCGGCCGTCGCCGCCGCCCAGCAAGCCGCCTCCACCCCTCCCCAGCTCGACGCCATCACGGTCACCGCCCAGCGCGTGCCGACCGACGGCCGCACACTGCCGGTGTCCATTTCGGTCATCACCGCCGAGGACATCGCCGCGGCTAGCGCCCGCACCATGCAGGACCTGCTGTCGACCCAGGCCGGCATCCACCTGATCAACACCAGCAGCTCCAGCGACAATTCCATCGTCGACCTGCGCGGTTTCGGCATCACCGGCGCGAGCAATACGCTGATCTTGATCGACGGCGTGAAGCAGAACACCAACGACCTGTCGGCTCCCAGCCTGGGCGTGGTGCCGCTGGATCAGGTCGAGCGCATAGAGATCGTGCGCGGCAGCGGCTCAGTGCAGTATGGCGGCGGCACCACCGGCGGGGTGATCAACATCATCACCCGTTCGGATTTCGCCAAGGAGCCGGTCAGCGCCCGCGCCACCGCCACCTTCGGCAGCTACGGCCTGCGCCAGTACGACGCCGCCGTGGCCATGAACAATGAAAAAGTCGGCGTAGACGCCTATATGCAATCGCTGCACAGCGATGGCTACCGCGATCACAGCGGCGAGCGCCGCGAAGGTGGCGGCGGCGGCATCACGTTCCGCCATGACGACGGCTCGATCCGCCTGTACGGCCGCACCACCACGCAGAAGCTGGAGTTGCCCGGCCCGCGCACGATCAACCCGACGACGGGGCTGAACGAGTACCAGGACGATCCGCGCGGCTCGAAGAACGACATCGATTACGTCAAGACCACCACGACCACCTTCGGCCTGCAACTGGAGCAGGCGATCGGCGCCGGCACGCTGTACGCCGACCTGTCGACCCGCGAAAAGAAGCTGGACGGCCTGACGTACGACGGCTTCGGCGACATCCTGCGTGACCAGAAGCTGGAAGAGAACATCGCCAGCCTGCGCTACCGCCTGCCGATCACCGGCGGCCACAGCATCGTCTTCGGTGCCGATGGCCAGGAAGCCAAGACCACCGCCAACCAGAATGCCTATTACGACTTCCAGCCGTCGAAGTGGCAGTCTCGCCAGCATCAATATGGCCTGTTCGCCGAAGGCCAGGTCCGCGCCACCGACACTACCTACGTGACGGCCGGCGTGCGCCGCCAGTACGCGTCCGACGACCTGGACGTGATTTCCGGTTCGGGCACGGCGTCGGACCGCAGTAATCACCTGACCGCCTGGCAGCTGGGCGTGCGCCAGGACCTGCCCGCCGGCTTCGGCGTGTACGGCAAGGTCGGCCGCAGCTTCCGCCTGCCCAACGCCGACGAACTGCTGTCGGTGCAGACCCCGCTGGCCCCGCAAACGTCCACCGACAAGGAAATCGGCGTGACCTGGCAATCGGCCAGCAGCAGCGCGCGCCTGTCGTACTTCCGCTATGACCTGACCAATGAGATCCAGTACAACCCGCTGGCCGACGGCATCTGGGGCCCGGGCACCGGCGCCAATACCAACCTGGACCCGACCCGCCGCCAAGGCATCGAATTGGAAGGCCACACCGCGATTTCCAGCAGCCTCACGCTGGATGCGAACCTGACCTGGATGGAAGCGCAGTTCCGCTCCGGGACCTATGCCGGCGTGGACCTGTCGGGCAAGACCGTGCCGCTGGCGCCCAAGTGGCTGGCGAATGCCGGCGTGACCTGGCGCCCCACCGATGCGTTCCTGTGGAACGTCACGGCGCAGTATGTCGGCAAGTCGCGCATGGACAACGACCAGGCCAACCAGTTCGCCAAGGAGCTGGATGCCTACGTACTGTTCAACACCAAAGTGGCCTACAAGTTCACGCGCAATATCGAAGGCGCCATCGGCGTGAACAACATCTTCGACCGCCAGTACGCCACCTACGGCATCCGCGGCGGCAACGCGTCGTTCGAAATGCTGGGCCCGGTCGCCAACTACAGCCTGTACCCCGCTCCTGGCCGCAATTTCTACGCGTCGCTCACGCTGCGCTACTGATCGCGGCATTCCGATATAGTCGGCGTTCCCCGCTGGCTATATCGGCTTCCGGCATGATCCACGCAGACGCCTACCCATACGTTGAACCGGGGCTGTTCCAGGCCCTGGGCTCGCGGCTGGCCGCGGGCCTAGCCGTGGGGCTTGTGGCAGGCCTTGCAGCTAACCCTGCCGTGGCTGGCCCGGCCGCAGGCACCGCCGTACAGGTCCGCGACGACCAGGGCCGCACGGTCTCGCTGGCCGCGCCCGCGCGCCGCGCCGTCACCCTGGCCCCGCATGCAACCGAACTCGTCTATGCGGCAGGCGCCGGCGACCACGTCATTGCCACCATCCGCGGCAGTGACTATCCGCCCGCCGCCCGCCAACTGCCCGTCATCGGGGACGGCACCCAACCGGATCCCGAGCGCGTGGCGGCGGTCCGCCCCGACCTGCTGATCGCCTGGCAGCCCGGCGCTGCCGCGCCCCTGGCCCGGGTGATGGACAAGCTGGGCGTACCGGTGTTCTATAGCGACCCGCTGACCCTGGCCGCCATCCCCGACGCGGTCGAACGCATGGGCGCGCTGTTCGGCACCGAAGCGCAGGCGCGGCCCGCCGCGCAGGCCCTGCGCGCTCGCCTGGAGGCCCTGGCCGAGCGCTATGCGGACCGCCGCCCCGTGCGCGTCTTCGTGCAGGCGGGGCTGGATCCCATCTACACCCTGAACGACAGCAGCATCGTCAGCGACGCCCTGCGCGTCTGCGGCGGCGTCAATGTCTTCGGCCAGGCGCCTGTGGTGGCGCCCCAGGTCTCGCTGGAAAGCGTGCTGGCGGCCCGGCCCGAGGCGGTGCTGGCGGGGATATCCCGCCCGGAGGACGCCGCCCGCAACCTGGCCGCCTGGCAGGCGCTTGGGCTGCCCGCTGCCCGGTTGGGCCACGTGTACGGTGTGGATGCCGATGCCCTGTACCGACCGGGCCCGCGCCTGATCGACGCCGCCGAAGCGATCTGCGCCGATCTGGACCGGTTGCGCTGACCGTCCGGTGCGCATGCCGTGATCTTCAAATAGTGGAACGCCACATTTCACCGGCCGCATCTGCCGCGCTGCCGCGTGCTTTATCATTCGAGCAACGAATCGCCAGTCCCCGCGGGCCTCGCATCGTGCGCACCCGCCCTTTGAACCTCCGCCATGACCACTCAAGACACTCTCACCATCGCCGGCCGCGCCTACTCGTCGCGCCTGCTCGTCGGCACCGGCAAGTACAAGGACTTTGAACAGACCCGCGCTGCGCTGGACGCCAGCGGCACCGAGATCGTCACCGTCGCGATCCGCCGCACCAATATCGGCCAGAACGCGGGCGAACCGAACCTGCTGGACTACGTCCCGCCGTCGAAATTCACGCTGCTGCCCAATACCGCCGGCTGCTATAGCGCCGACGACGCCGTGCGCACGCTGCGCCTGGCGCGCGAGCTGCTGGACGGCCACGACCTGGTGAAGCTGGAAGTGCTGGGCGACCCGCACACCCTGTTCCCCAACATGCCCGAAACCCTCAAGGCCACCAAGACGCTCGTGGACGACGGCTTCAAGGTCATGGTGTATTGCACCGACGACCCCATCCAGTGCCGCATGCTGGAAGACCTGGGCGCTGTCGCCGTGATGCCGCTGGCCTCGCTGATCGGCTCGGGCATGGGCATCCTGAACCCCTGGAACCTGCGCCTGATCATCGAGCAGGCCCGCGTGCCCATCGTGGTGGACGCCGGCGTGGGCACCGCCTCGGACGCGGCCATCGCCATGGAGCTGGGCTGCGACGCCGTCCTGATGAACACCGCCATCGCCGGCGCGCGCGATCCCATCCTCATGGCCAGCGCCATGAAGAAGGGCGTGGAAGCCGGCCGCGAGGCCTTCCTGGCCGGCCGGATGCCCAAGAAGCTGTACAGCGGCGCCCCCAGTTCCCCCACCGAAGGCCTGATCACGGCCGGCGCCCCCAAATGAGCAGCCGCCAACAGGCCGCCAGCGGCCGCCCCATTCCCAACGCACTGACGATCGCCGGCGTCGACCCGTCCGGCGGTGCCGGCATACTGGCCGACGTCAAGGCGATGAGCGCGCTGGGCGCCTACGGCTGCGCGGTGATCGCCGCGTTGACGGCGCAGAACACCCAGGGCGTCACCGGCATCTCGGCGGTCCAGCCGGCCTTTGTCGGCCAGCAGATCGACACGCTGTTCGCGGACGTACGCATCGACGCAGTCAAGATCGGCATGCTGGGCCAGCAGCCGGTCATCCAGGTGGTGGCCGAGAAGCTCGCCAAATGGGCCCCCGCCCACGTGGTGCTGGATCCGGTCATGGTGGCCAAGAGCGGCGACCTGCTGCTGGAACGCGACGCCGTGGGCGCCATGCGCGAAGCCCTGCTGCCCCAGGCCACCCTGCTGACACCCAACCTGCCCGAGGCCGGCGTGCTGCTGGAAGAACGCCCGGTCGAAACCGTCAAGGAAATGCGGCGGGTGGCCGAACGCCTGCGCAACAAGCTGGCGCATTCGGGCGAACGCTGGGTGCTGGTCAAGGGCGGCCACTTGCCCGGCAACGACACCATCGACCTCCTGCACGATGGCGACCGCATGATCGAGCTGCCTGGCCACCGCATCGAAACCGTCAATACGCACGGCACTGGCTGCACCCTGTCGGCGGCGCTGGCCGCCCTGCTGCCGCAAACCGGGGACGTACCCGAGGCAGCGCGCCGCGCCAAAGCCTATCTGACCGAGGCCATCCGCCACGCGGAGCGCCTGTCGGTGGGTTCCGGCCACGGCCCTGTGCACCACTTCCACGCCTGGTGGTAGTCCCGGGCGGCGCCTGAAACATCTGTCGGCGGGGCCGCGCGTCACAGTACGCTACGAATCGGTACAATGGTCTGTTGATTCCTCTGTTTTTTCTGACCGTCATGAACGCTTCGACCCTGCCCGACGTAGAACAAGCCCGCTTCAACATGGTGGAACAGCAGATCCGCCCGTGGGACGTTCTGGACGCCAACGTGCTGCAAGCGCTGTTCGACGTGCGCCGCGAACAATTCGTTCCGCCGGCCCTGCGCGCGCTGGCGTTTTCCGACCTGGAACTGCCGCTTGAGATCAATGCGGTCAACACCCGCCAAAACATGCTGGCACCCAAGGTGGAAGCCCGCCTGGCGCAAGAATTGCTGCTGACCAAGTCCGACTGTGTCCTGGAAATCGGCACCGGCTCCGGCTACCAGGCCGCGCTGCTGGGCTATCTGGCGCAGCAAGTCACGTCGGTCGAGATCGACAGCCGCCTGGTGACGTTCGCCCAGCAGAACCTGCAGATGAACAACGTCACCAACGTCAAGGTCGAAACCGGCGATGCCCGCAACGGCTGGGGCTCCACCGAGTACGACGCCATTCTGGTCACCGGCTCCGTGCCGACCGTTCCCGATGCGCTGAAGTACCAGCTGCGCGTGGGCGGCCGCCTTGTCGTGGTCGTGGGCCAGGCCCCCATCATGACCGCCTGCCGCATCACCCGCACTACCGCGGCCAGCTTCGAAACCGTGAACCTGTTCGAAACCGTCATCAAGCCGCTGCGCGGCGTCGCGGTCTCCCAGTTCAAGTTCTGACCCCCAACCCTGCCGCCGGGCGCCCGCCCCGCCATCACGGCGGCAGCGGCCCGGGCGGCCCGGCGTATCGTTGACCATCATGCGTGTCCGATTGCTAACGGCTTTACTGGTTTTTACCTGCGCCGCAATCGTCGGCTCGTCGCCCGTCCGCGCGCAGAACCTGATCCAGATCTGGCAGTCCGCGCTGGTCCATGATCCGATCTACGCCGCCGCCCGCGCCAACTACCGCGCCGGCCTGGAAAAAGAACCCCAGGCCCGCTCCCTGCTCCTGCCCCTGATCTCCGCCGAAGCAGGCGGTGCCTACCAGGAAACCCGCAGCACCCGCGGCCTGGGCGTCGCCTACAGCGGCGGACGCGCCGTTTGGGACCTGTCCCTGACCCAACCCCTGTTCGACTGGGGCCGCTGGCAGAATTTCGAGCAATCCAAGCTGATCGTCGCCGACGTCGAGGTGCAGCTGCAGCAGGCCTTCCAGGACCTTTTGCTGCGCGTGGCGGATGCCTACTTCAACGTGCTCTACGCGCAGGACACGCTGACCGCCACCGAGGCCGAAAAGGCCGCCGTGGCCGGGCAGCTCGAATCCGCCAAGCGCAATTTCGAGCTGGGTAACGCGACGATCACCGACACCTACGAGGCCCAGGCGCGCTACGACCTGGTGGTAGCGCAGGAATTGCGCCTGCAGAACGATCTGGACGTCCGCCGCGACGAGCTGGCCAAGATCATCGGCACGGCCCCGGGCGCGCTGGCCGAACTGCCCTACGGCGTGCAACTGCCCGCGCCGCAACCCGCGCGCGTGGCCGACTGGAGCAATCAGGCCGAGGCATCCAGCCTGGATGTGCTGCGGGCCCAATTGTCCACCCGCATCGCCGGGCGCGAGATCCAGATCGCCAAGAGCGGCCACTATCCCACGCTGAACCTGCGGGCCACCAGCGGCAGCGCCAGCGACGCCATCATGGGCAACGCCGCGCCGGGCAAACCGATCGACAACACGATCGGCGTCGTGCTGTCGATTCCACTGTATGCAGGCGGCGGCGTCTCTTCGCAAGTGACGGAAAAGGTTCAGCTGGAACAGAAAGCACGCCATGACTACGAGGCCGCGCGCCGCCAGGCTGTCCAGGCCGCGCGCCAGTACTACACCGGCGTTACCAGCGGCCTGGCCCGCATCCAGGCGCTTGAGGCCGGTGAAAAATCCAGCCGCGCCGCGGTCGAGGCCAACCGCACCGGCTACGAGGTCGGCGTGCGCATCAACCTGGATGTGCTCAATGCGCAGCAACAGCTCTACGCCACGCAGCGCGACCTGGCCCTGGCGCGTTACAGCACCGTCCTCGCCAGCCTGCGCCTGAAGGCCACCAGCGGCATCCTGGCAGAAACGGACCTGGAAGCGATCAACCGCTTGCTGCGGGAACCGCGCTGACCCGCCGGCTGGGGCCCAGCCTTACTGGTTCTGGATTTTCTTCACGAGCGCGGTAGTGGAGCGCTCGAACTCGAACGGAATTGCCACCGCGCGGCCGCCCCAGGTCTTGACCAGGGCGGTCTCGGGCAGCTTTTCCATGTCGTAGTCGCCGCCCTTGACGATCAGGTCGGGCCTGAGCTGGCCGATCAAGGCCTCGGGCGTGTCTTCATGAAAGGACGTGACCACGGTCACGAAACCCAGCGCGGCCAGCAAGGCGGCGCGGTCGTCCATGCGGTTGAGCGGGCGCTCGGCGCCCTTGCCCAGGCGGCGCACCGACTCGTCGGTGTTCACCGCCACGATCAGGGTCGCGCCCAGCTGGGCGGCCTGATCGAGGTAGGTTGCATGGCCCCGGTGCAGGATGTCGAAGACGCCGTTGGTAAACACCAGCGGCCGCGGAAAACGGCCGGCGGCGACAGCGGCGACGCATTCGTCGCGGGACAGGACCTTGGATTCGAAACGGGCGGCAGGCATGCGGCGATTGTATCGCCCCGGCTCAGGCGCCGCCCAGGATGATCTGCTTTTCCTTCGGCACGATCAGGGCCGTCATTTCCTTGCGGTAACGGTTCAGGTCCTTCACGGTTTCGAAGCTGCGGTCCATCAGCTTGGACAGGATATGCAGGATGCGGGTCGCGACCTTCTGCTCCCACACGCCGTCAAAACGGATCTGCGTGTCCAGCCAGTGCTCCAGCCAGCCCGGTTCCGGCAGGCGCGACTGCACCGTATCGTTGGGGAACAGTTCCTTGTTCACGTGCAGGTTGGTCGGGTGCAGGGCCTGCTGCGTACGGCCGGCTGAGGCCATCAGCACGCCGATCTTGGAGAAAGCCAGGCGGGCCTGCTCGCTCGTGTCCTGGCCGCGGTCATGCAGCGCGCGGCGCATGTACTGCAGATAAGCGCCCGCATGGCGGGCCTCGTCCTGGGCCACCGTCTTGTAAATGGCCTTGATGACGGGTTCCGTGTGCCATTCGGCGGCGCGGCGATACCAGTGGTTCAGGCGGACCTCGCCGCAGAAATGCAGCATCAGGGTTTCCAGTTCGGGCGCGGCATCGAACTCGAAGCGCACGTTGTGCAGTTCCTCCTCGGTGGGCACCAGGTCCGGACGGAAGCGGCGCAGGTACTCGATCAGCACCAGCGAATGCTTCTGCTCTTCAAAGAACCAAACCGACATGAACGCGCAGAAATCGCTGTCGCCGCGATTGTCGCGCAGGAACATTTCGGTAGCCGGCAAGGCTGCCCATTCCGTGATGGCGTTCATCTTGATCGTGTGGGCCTGCTCGTCCGAGAGCTTGCTGCGATCGAAATCCCCCCAGGGAATGTCATGCGCCATGTTCCAGCGCACGGCTTCCATGGTCTTGAAGAGTTCAGGATAAAGCATGGTCTGCCCTTGTATTTGTCCCGCTAGTGGGGCTATTGATATAGAAATTAATGAATGGCGCGCGCGTTGCCGGCAGGAGCGCTGCATTCATCCACCGCAGCGCTATTTTTCGCCGTGTACCGCGAAGCTATGATGACCGTTTCATGAATGAAACATGACAGATACCGTCTAGATCATCGCGCCGCCTATCGGGTCAAGGCCCATATCGCGACCCCGATGGCGACGGCCGCCACCCCAACCAGCGCTGCAACCAGCCGGTTGTTCTGTTCCTGCGCCCTCCGCAACTGGATCATCTCGGCCAACAGGGCGGGCGAGACGTTGGGACGGCTCAGGTGGTCATGGACCAGCCTGGGCAAAGCGGGCAGCATCTGCGACCACTGCGCCGCCTCTTTTTCCAGGCTTTGCCGCAAACCCTTGAATCCGACGCGCTGGCGCATCCAGCGTTCCAGGTAGGGCTTGGCGGTCTTCCAGAGATCCAGGTTGGGATCGAGCTGGCGGCCCAATCCCTCGACGTTCAGCAAGGTCTTCTGCAACAGGACCAGCTGCGGCTGGATCTCCACGTTGAACCGGCGCGAGGTCTGGAACAGGCGCAAGAGCACCTGTCCCAGCGAGATTTCGGACAACGGCCGGTCAAAGTACGGTTCGCAGACTGCGCGCACGGCGCCTTCCAGTTCTTCTTCGCGCGTATCGGGAGGCACCCAGCCCGACTCGATGTGCAATTGCGCCACGCGGCGATAGTCCCGGTGGAAAAAGGCCAGGAAGTTCTGCGCCAGGTAATTCTTGTCGAACTCGGACAACGAACCCACGATGCCGAAGTCCAGGGCGATGTAGCTGCCCAGCGTTTCCGGGCGGTCGGATACGTAGATGTTGCCCGGGTGCATGTCGGCGTGGAAAAAGCCGTCGGTAAAGACCTGCGTGAAAAAGATCTCCACGCCGGTGCGCGCCAGGGTGGGGATGTCTATGCCGGCCTCGCGCATCCGGTCCACCTGGCCCACCGGCATGCCGTACATGCGTTGCATGGTGAACACCGTCGAGGCCGTGTATTCCCAGATCACCTCGGGCACGATCAGCATGTCGCCGCGGCCGGACTCGGGGCCAAAGTTGCGGCGCAACTGGCTGCAGTTGGACGCTTCGCGCACCAGGTCCAGCTCGTCGTGCAGGTACTTGTCGAACTCGGCCACCACTTCACGGGGCTTGAGTCGGCGGCCGTCGGCGCCCAGGCGCTCGATGATGCGCGCCACCACCTTCAAGAGCGACAGGTCCTTCTCGATGATGCTGAGCATGCCCGGGCGCAGCACCTTCACCGCGACTTCGCGGCCATCGTGCAGCACGGCGAAGTGCACCTGGGCGATCGAGGCCGAAGCCACCGGGTCCACTTCGAATTGCGCGAACAGCTTTTCGGGCGGCGCGCCAAGCGCCGCTTCGATGCAGGCCGCCGCCTGTGCCGAGGGGAACGGCGGCACGCGATCCTGCAAAAGGGCCAATTCGTCGGCGATGTCAGCCGGGATCAGGTCGCGGCGGGTGGACAGCACCTGCCCGAACTTCACGAAAATCGGGCCCAGCGATTCCAGCGCCAGGCGCAGACGCAAGCCACGCGGCTTGCGCGGGCGCGTGCCAAGCCGGATGACGCGCAGCAGGCAGGTCGCCAGCGGATGGTTCAAGCTGGAGAGCACCAGTTCGTCCAGGCCGTAGCGCAGCGAAACCAGAATGATGCGAAAGAGGCGCAGCAAGGGGAACATGAATCAGGCGCCCCGCTTTGCGCTGGCCGATGCCAGACGGGTTTGCAAGGCCGCCGCCGAACGGGCCAGCGCATCGGCGCGGGCGTTCAGTTCGGCCAGGTCCAGGCGCCATTGTTCCAGCGCCGGACGGCTCGCCAGCATGCCGCTTTCTTCGGACAGATATTCCGACACGTTCTCGGCCAGGCGCAGCCCTGCCGTGCGCGCGCCGCCAGCGGCCGCGCGCGCGCCCCCCACCAGGCGCAGCGCCGCGATGTCGCCGACCACCCGGGCCAGCGCGTCTTCAGGATCCCAGCGCAGCTGCTTGGACAGGTCGGCCACCACTTGCGCCAATGCCGCGTCGCCCGAAATATGGGTCGCTTCGGCGAAATCGGGTTGCTCGCGGTCCGCCCCCAGGCGCGGCAGCGGCAGCTTTTCAGGGGCGACCGTCAAAGTCACGTCCGGTACCACGGCCGCATCGGCCTGGGTCGCCAGGCCTTCGCTATCTATGGTCAGGCCCAGGCTGAACCCGCCGAGCGCGAAGCGCACGGTTTTGCCGGCATGCCGGGCCAGCCGGTCGCGCGCCCAATCCTCACGCCGCAACAGGGCGTTGAGCGCGCTTACAGCCAGTCGCGAGGGGGTGGGCAGGAACGGAAAAGGCAGCATGGCGGTCCGCAACAGCCCCGGTTTCCGGGGTTGCCGAAGTTAATGGGTAAATCGGGAGTGTAACGGGTTGGATGGATGGGTGTTTTGCGCAAGCACATGGAAAAACCGGCCCTGTGAGGGCCGGTTCAAACAGATGCCTGGCGGCATCCGCAACGGAGGCGGGAATCGGACCCGGCCGGTCAGGCTCAGCTGGCGAGATCCACCGGGATCTGCTGGATGCCTGCGAGCAGCCAACCGCCATTGGCCGGCTTGAACAGATTCCAGACTTCCTCGAAGCGGAACGCTTCGGTGCCGGGGGCTTCGCGCAGCATGCCGGAGAAGCGCACGCTGGCGAGGTGGCCGTCGGAAACGGTTTCGATGCCCAGCATCTCGGCGTTCAGCAGGACCACTTCGGTCTTGTTGGGCGCCGCGCCGCGCTCGGCCAGCTGCGGCTTGAGCTCGGTGATCAGGTCGTCGGTCAGGAATTCGCGCAGGCCTTCGGTGCTGCCGCTGTCCCAAACGGCCTGGATGCGCACGAATTGCTCCTTGGCCTGCTTCAGGAAGTTGGGCGTGTCGAAGTCACCCGGCACGAACCAGTTGTTGTCGTCGCCCATCTTGGGCAGCGCAGCCGGCGCGGCGGCAGCGGCGGCGACCGGAGCGGCGGCCGGAGCAGCCGGAGCCGGCTTCAGCGATTCACGCCACATCGGTTGCTGTTGCTGCTGCTGGCCCGAGGCGTTGTTGCCGCCGAACGCGCCTTGCGTGGCGGTGCGCGGACCAGCGCCGCGCAGACGGCGGACGATGAACATGATGGCGAAAACGACCAGGCCGATCAGCAGCGCCGACGACAGGAATTCGGCGAAAGCGCCCGACAGGCCCATGCTGGAGAGCAGCGCGGCAATACCCAGGCCGGCGGCGATGCCGGCGATGGGGCCGAGCCAGCGCGAAGCGCCGCTCTTGGCGGCGGCGCCCGCGGTCGCGGCGCCAGCCGTGGCCGCGCCGGCGGCGGCCGGTGCAGCGGTGGCGCCAGCGGTGTTGTTGGCAGCGGCCGGAGGCGTGGTCGCCTGGCGTTGCTGGGTCACATTGGAGGATTGTCGGCCAACGCTGCTGCCACCGCCGGCACGGCGGGCTTCAGCGTCAAACGACGCCGTCACCAGTGCCGCGCCGGAAACGGCGATCAGCGCCGCGGCGACAAACCGCGAAAGACAGAATTTGGACATAGGTTTGCTCCCTCGTACTCGCGCCCCTGCCGCCCCGAGCAGCAGGAAGTCCCACGGACCGCGGGACCTTCGTCGCGACTTTTCTTACATTAATCTGAATACCGTAAGAATAACGGACAAGACGCCGCCCCACAAGTTCCCGCAGGGGCAGCAAAATGTCCGGATGGCTGGCGCGGATCAGCCCAGTTTCACGCCTTCATGCAGGGCGGCGATGCCGGCCGTCAGGTTGAAGTACTGGACCCGCTCCAGCCCGGCCGTGCGCAGCATGTCGGCCAGGGTTTCCTGGTCGGGGTGCATGCGGATGGATTCCGCCAGATAACGGTAGCTGGCCTCGTCCTTGGCAACCTTCTTGCCCAGCCAGGGCAGCACATTGAACGAATACCAGTCGTACGCGGGCGCCACCGGCTTGGCCACGCGCGAGAATTCCAGCACCAGCAGCTTGCCGCCCGGCTTCAATACCCGGGTCATCTCGGCCAGGGCACGGTCCTTGTGGGTCATGTTGCGCAGGCCGAAGGCCACGCTGACGCGGTCGAAATAGCCCGAAGGGAATGGCAGGCGCTCGGCATCGCACACGGCGGCGGGAACCAGCAGGCCGGCATCCGTCAGGCGGTCGCGGCCCACGCGCAGCATGGAATCATTGATGTCGGTCAGCCAGACCTCGCCCGTGGGGCCGGCGCGCTTGGCGAAAGCCTTGGCCAGATCCCCCGTGCCACCGGCGATGTCCAGCACTTTCATGCCGGGTCGGATGGCGGCGCGGCCGATGGTGAAGGCCTTCCAGACGCGGTGCAGCCCGGCCGACATGAAATCGTTCATGATGTCGTAGCGCTGGGCGACCGAATGGAAGACTTCGGCGACTTTGCGGGCCTTTTCGCTTTCCGGCACCGTCTGGAAGCCAAAATGGGTGGATTGCGAGGCGGAATCCGCGGAGTGTTGCGATTCGGAGGGGTTTTGCATGGTGAATTCCCGATATATCGTTCAATGGTAGCCTATCGGGCTCCCTCGCGAGGCCGGGCGACGCCTGCTATGGCGCCTGGCGGTCACATACCTGAAATATTGCGGCCATACTATCGCAATGTTCGCGCCGCGCCGGCGCTCAGAAGTGTGCCCAATCTGCCATGTCCAGCACCATTCTCGTCGTCGAAGACGAACCCGCCATCCAGGAACTGATCGCCGTCAACCTGTCTTTCGCCGGACACAAGGTGCTGCGCGCCTTCGACGCCGACCAGGCCCAGACGCTGATCCGCGCCGAGCTTCCCGACCTGATCCTGCTTGACTGGATGCTGCCCGGCACGTCCGGCCTGGCCATGGCGCGCAAGCTGCGCAACGACGAGCGTACCCGCGCCGTTCCCGTCATCATGCTGACCGCCAAAGGCTCCGAGCAGGACAAGGTGGACGGCCTGGAAGCCGGCGCCGACGACTACATCACCAAGCCGTTCTCCCCCAAGGAACTGATGGCGCGCATCAAGGCCGTGCTGCGGCGCCGCGCGCCCCAGCTGACCGACGACGTGATCGACGTGGGCGGCCTGAAGCTGGATCCGGTGACGCATCGCCTGTCCGGCAATAGCCAGTCGCTGCAGATCGGCCCCACCGAGTTCCGCCTCCTGCATTTCTTCATGACCCACCCCGAACGCGTGTTTTCGCGTTCGCAGTTGCTGGACCAGGTCTGGGGCGACCACGTCTTCGTGGAAGAGCGCACGGTCGATGTGCATATCCGCCGCCTGCGCAAGGCGCTGGAACCCAGCGGCCACGATGCACACGTGGAAACGGTCCGCGGCAGCGGCTACCGGTTTACGGCCCAGCTCCCCACGCGGTAAAACTCCCGCACGATGATCTGGCTGCGCACCCTAGTCCTGGTCGCCCTGTGGGCGGCCGCCGCATTGCTGGCCCAATGGCTCATAGGAGATCCGGCGGGCTGGATACTGTTCTCGATCGCCATTTCCGGCATGCTGCTCTGGCGCAGCTGGCGCCTGCACCTGGTGTCCCATTGGGCCAACCATCCGGAGACTTCGCCCCCCGCGTCGGTCGGGCCCTGGGACGACATCCTTGCCCCGCTGTACCGCTACACCCGCGCCCGCGCCCGCGAACTGAACGAAACCCAGAACACCATGCAGGGCATGCTGGCCGCCGCCCAGGCGCTGCCGGACGGGGCGGTGACCCTGAACGAGGATTTCCAGATCGACTGGTGCAACCGCATGGCTCGCCAGCATCTTGGCCTGCGGCTGCCGGCCGACCGCGGCCACAACCTGCTGAACCTGCTGCGCGCGCCTGAATTCGTGGAATACGCGCACCGCCAGTCCTGGCCCGAACCCATCCTCGTGCGTCTTGGGCAGCAAGGCCAGGAACGGCTGATGATGATGCAGCTGACCGCCTATGCCAGCAATCAGCGCCTGCTGATCACGCGCGACGTCACCCAGATCGAACGCCTGGAAACCACCCGCCGCGATTTCGTCGCCAACGTTTCGCACGAACTGCGCACGCCGCTGACGGTATTGGCGGGCTTCCTGGAGACGCTGCGCGACATGCCCGCCGACGCGCTGCCCGCTGAACAGCGCGAGCAATACATAGACATGATGCACGAGCAGGCGCAGCGCATGCAGGCCATCGTCGAAGACCTGCTGACCCTGTCCACCCTCGAATCCTCGCCGGGCAGCGATCCGCGCGCCGTCAACATGGGCGCGTTGCTGCAGAAGGCGCGCCAACAGATCGAGGCGCTCTCGGGCGGCCGCCACGTGCTGGAATGGCACGTCGACGAGACCCTGGACGTGCTGGGCGCCGAAACCGAGTTGACCTCCGCCCTGTCCAACCTGCTGACCAACGCCGTGCGCTACACGCCCGATGGCGGCACCATCACCGTGCGCTGGGAGCGCGAGGACGACGGCGGCGCGCGCTACAGCGTGCAGGACACCGGCATCGGCATCCCGGCTCGCCACCTGCCCCGCCTGACCGAGCGCTTCTACCGCGTGGACCGCGGGCGCTCGCGCGCCGTAGGCGGCACGGGCCTGGGGCTGGCGATCACCAAGCACATCGCCATGCGCCACGACGCCGAACTGCTGATCACCAGCGAACCCGGCAAGGGCAGCGTGTTCGCCCTGCGCTTCCCGCCCGATCGCGTGGCCATCGACAGCACGCCGCTGGGCCGGGCGCCTTTCAGCCCGGCACATTGAGCCCCACGCCGGGCGTGGATGGTAAATTTCCCGCCATGCGCATCCTGGTAATCGAAGACGAACCCAAACTGGCCGACTACCTCAAGAAGGGGCTGTCGGAACAAAGCCACGTCGTGGACCTGGCGCGCGACGGCGTGGACGGCCTGCATCTGGCGCTGGAAGGCGTCTATGACCTGATCGTGCTGGACGTGATGCTGCCGGGCGTGGACGGCTTTGGCGTGCTGGCCGCGGTGCGCGAACAGAAAGACACTCCCATCCTGATGCTGACCGCGCGCGACGCGGTCGAGGACCGCGTGCGCGGGCTGGAAGGCGGCGCCGACGATTACCTGGTCAAGCCCTTCGCCTTTTCGGAACTGCTGGCGCGGGTGCAGGCGCTGCTGCGCCGCGGTCGCTCGCAAGAGCCCACGCTGCTGCGCCTGGCCGACCTGGAGCTGGACCTGGCCCGCCGGCGCGCCCAACGCGGCGGCCGCCGCCTGGACCTGACCGCCAAAGAGTTCAATCTATTGGCCTTGCTGCTGCGCCGCCAGGGCCAGGTGCTGTCACGCACCACGCTGGCCGAGCAGGTCTGGGACATGAATTTCGACAGCGACACCAACGTCATCGACGTAGCGGTGCGGCGGCTGCGCAGCAAACTGGACGACCCCTATGACACCAAATTGCTGCATACGGTGCGCGGAATGGGCTACGTGCTGGAATCCCGTCCCGCATGAAGCCCTTGCGCGTGCGCTCCATGCAGGCGCGGCTGACCCTGCTGCTGGGAGCCATCGCGCTGCTGGTGTCCAGCCTGGCGGGAGCCACGCTGTTCTGGGCGCTCAAGCGCGAAGTGGAGCGTCAGGAAATCACCGAGGTCAGCGGCAAGCTGGAACTGATCGACCACCTGATAGACATGCAGAACAGCGCGCGCGGCCTGCAGGACCTGGCCGCCACCTTCGATGAAATGCGCGCTGGCGAAGGCCAGCTCGGCATCTGGATCGTGGATGCGCAGGGACACGCCGTGTATGGGGGCCCGCCGCCGGAAACGCTGGAAACAGAAGACGGCAGGCAGGTCGTGCTGCAGACCGCCGATGGCGGCCGCATGCGCGGATTGCGGGTGGCCATGAATGACCGCATCCTGCCCGGCGCCGCGTTGACGGTGGCCGTCAGCACGCGCACCAGTTCGCAGTTCCTGTACGCCTACGGCACCGCGCTGGTGTTGATCTGCGCGTTGTGGGTGGGCGCCACGGTAGTGCTGGCGGCGTGGGCCGTGCGCCGTAGCATGGCGCCGGCGCGCCGGCTGTCCGAACAGGCGGCCGGCATCCAGCCCGACAACCTGGCGCGGCGCCTGCCGCTGGAAGATACCGACCGTGAATTGCACGAGCTGGTGCGGTCGTTCAACCGCACGCTGGAACGCCTGCAGGCCGCTTACCAGCAGATGGAAGGCTTTAATGCCGACGTGGCGCATGAACTGCGCACGCCGCTGGCCACGCTGATCAATGGCACGCAAGTCATGCTGTCGTCGCCGCGCGATGCGGCTGAATTGCGCGACGCTCTGGAATCCAACCTCGAAGAACTGGAAGACCTGAAGACGCTGGTCAACGACATGCTGTTCCTGGCCCGCGCCGACCGCGGCGAGCGGGCGGTGGACCTGGCGACGGTTTCGCTGGCCGCCGAAGCGCGGCGCGTGGCCGAATATTACGAAGCTACGTTGGAAGAAAGCGGCGTGCACTTGCGCTGCTTGGGCGACGCCACCGTGGCCGCCAATGCTGGCCTGGTGAGACGCGCGCTGGCCAACCTGATCTCCAACGCCATCAAGGCCACGCCTCGCGGCGGCGAAATCGTGTTGGCCTGCTCGGCCTCGCCGGCGGGCGCCCGGGTCGAAGTGCGCAACCCCGGCCCGCCCATCCCGTCCGCCGACCTGCCCCGCATCTTCGACCGCTTCTTCCGTGCCAGCCAGGCGCGCGCGCCACGCAGCGAAGGCCATGGCCTGGGCCTGGCGATCGTACGCGCCATCGCGCGCATGCATGGCGGCGAGGTGGACGCGGCCTCGGGCGCGCACGGCACCGTGGTCGGCATCACGCTGCGCGCGCCGGAAGGCCATGCATCGGCCGAGATCATTACAAAAACGTAATGTGCAAGACAGAATCGGGTCACCCCGGTTCTTCTACAGTACGCTGGGATCCACTATTTCCGTTACGGAGCATCATGAACCTTCCCCGTCTCACGCGCCGTCTGGCTCTTGCCGCTGCCCTGTGCGCACCCGCCTTCGCCACCGCCCAGACGCCCGTCAAGGTCGAGGTCTGGAAGACCCCGACCTGCGGCTGCTGTGAAGATTGGGTCAAGCACATGCGCGACAACGGCTTCGCCGTCACCACCCACGACGTCCAGGACACCGGCCCCATCCGCCGCAACGCCGGCATGGCCAACTACGGCTCCTGCCACACCGCGGCCGTCGAAGGCTACGCGATCGAGGGCCATGTGCCCGCCAGCGACGTGCGCCGCCTGCTGCTGGAAAAGCCCGACGCCGCGGGCCTGGCCGCGCCCGGCATGCCGCTCGGCTCTCCCGGCATGGACGGCCCCGAATATGGCGGCCGCAAGACGCCGCACGACGTGGTCCTGGTGGACAAGCAAGGCGACGCCAAGGTCTTCCAGGCTTATCGATAGCGCGCAATCCTCAACGTCCCATCCGGGCATCGTTCCTCCACGGACGATGCCCGATCCATTTGGACGCTTGAAACAATTCATCCACACCGCCTCAATGGCTACTCCTTGCACTGCAGCAAAAATGGGCCACAATCAATAAAACGGATTCCTCACCCACCCCCAGGCAGTCATGGCACAAATCGTCCTGTTCGAGAACATCCACCCGAGCGCCCGCGCTGTTTTTGAAGCCGCCGGCTACTCCGACATCGTCACGCATGCGGCCGCCTTGCCGGCGTCGCAACTGAGCGAAGCCCTGCGCGGCGCTCAGGTGGCGGGGATTCGTTCTCGCACGCACCTGGATGCCGCCCTGCTTTCCGGCAACCCCGACCTGCGCGTCGTGGGCTGCTTCTGCATCGGCACCAACCAGGTCGACCTGGATGCCGCCATGCAGCGCGGCATCCCGGTGTTCAACGCGCCGTTCTCGAACACCCGCTCGGTCGCCGAACTGGTTCTGGGCGAAGCCATCCTGCTGCTGCGCCGCATTCCTGAAAAAAATGCCCGCGTGCACCTGGGCCACTGGGACAAGAGCGCCGCAGGCGCCTTCGAGACCCGCGGCAAGACCTTGGGCATCGTGGGCTACGGCAATATCGGCTCGCAAATCAGCACGCTTGCCGAAGGACTGGGCATGCGCGTGGTCTACCACGACGTCGAAGCCAAGCTGCCGCTGGGCAATGCCCGGCCGGCCGCCACGCTGAACGACCTGCTGGAACAGGCCGATGTGGTGACCCTGCACGTGCCGGGCGGCAAGTCCACCCAAAACATCATGAACGCGGAAACCATCGGGCGCATGCGCCGCGGCGCCATCCTCATCAACGCCTCGCGCGGAACGGTGGTGGATATCGACGCGCTGCACGCGGCGCTGAAGTCCGGCCATCTGGCAGGAGCCGCGCTGGACGTGTTCCCGACCGAGCCCAAGGGCGCGGACGAGCCGCTGGCCAGCCCGCTGATCGGCCTGCCCAACGTGATCCTGACCCCGCACATCGGCGGCAGCACGCAGGAATCGCAAGAGAACATCGGCCGCGAAGTGGCCGAGAAACTGGTGCGCTTCCTGCAGGCCGGCACCACCAAGGGCGCGGTCAATTTCCCCGAACTGCCCTACCTGGAACCGGCCGGCGGCACGCGCATCCTGCACGTCCACCGCAACGCGCCGGGCGCGCTGGGCACGCTGGACAACCTGATGGCGCAGCACGGCCTGAACATCGTCAGCCAGACCCTGCAGACCCGCGGCCAGATCGGCTACGTGATCACCGACGTGGAAGGTGAAGTGAACGACGTGGTGATGTCCACGCTGCGCAGCCACCCCATTACGGTCCGCTGCGACCGCCTGTAAGACACGCTGTCGTGATACCACCGCGGGCGCTCTCAGGGGCGCCCGCGCCGCTTCAAGGCACCGCGGCCGCCTCCGCCAGGCATTCCGCCATTTTTTCGTGCACGCTGCCCGCATCGAAAGGCAGGCGCCCGATAAGCCCTATCTCGCGGTGGAAGGCCGCCTCGCCCAGCGGCAGGAGCCGCAGGCCCGACGTATCCAACCGCCGCAATTGCGGCAACAGCGCCACCCCCAATCCCAGTCTCACCATATTGGCGATGGCGTCGATCTCGTCCAGTTCCACGGCTTCGCGCACCGTAATGCGCTGTTTCTTCAGGAACAGGTCCACCACGCGCCCGCCGAACGAGGCGCGGTCGTAGCGGATGAAGGGTTGTTCCGCCAGCAGCTCGCGCCAGGGCGCGACCGGCATGGATTCGGGTATTGCCAGCATCACGGGCTCGCGCAGCAGAGGCTGCCAGCCAAGCTCGGGCGGCAGTGCAAAAGGCGGTTTGATCAGCATGGCCATGTCCACCTCGCCCGCGTCCACCTGACCCAGCAGCGCCAGCGACACGCCAGGCACGATACGCACGCGTACGTCCGGGTAGACCGCGCGGAACCCGCCCAACGCGCGCGCCAGCAGGTCCTGCTGCACAGACGCAATAGCGCCGATGCGCAGCAAGCCGCTGACGTGGCCCGGCCCGCCGGCAGTGACCATGCGCTCGGCCATGGCAACCAGCTCTTCGGCCTGCGGCAGCACTTCGCGGCCATGGGCGTTGAGCACGGCGGCGCGCGCGCTGCGGTCGAACAGCGGCCCGCCCAGGTAGTCTTCCAACCGCCGGATCTGGGCGCTGACCGCGGACTGGGTCAATCCGAGCCGTGTGCCGGCGCCGGTAAAGGTGCCGTCGCGCGCCACGGCGATGAAGGTCTTGAACTCTTTGATCACAATCAAATTTTTCGATGCTAAGTAGCAAAAAATATCGTTTTCCAATCAAAAAAACAATACCTAAACTATGCATCGATGCTAGGCCATCCGATCTTGCGACGGCCCGCAATCTGATTGATCATTTTCCTTTGCCTGACCCGGAGCCTTCCATGACCGCTCAAACCAACCTGCCGCCGTTCCACCTCGCCTTCCCGGTCCGCGACCTGGCCGAAGCCCGCGCCTTCTATGGCGAAAAGCTGGGCTGTCCGGAGGGCCGCAGCTCGCCCGAATGGATCGACTTCAACTTCTACGGCCACCAGATCGTCGCCCACCTGGCGCCCAGCGAATGCGGCCACAAGGCCACCAGCGCCGTGGATTCGCACAATGTGCCGGTGCGCCATTTCGGCGCCGTGCTTTCCATGGAACAATGGGAAGCAATGGCGAAGCGGCTGACCGACGCCGGCACCGAATTCGTCATCGAGCCCTACATCCGCTTCAAGGGTGAAGTGGGCGAACAAGCCACCATGTTTTTCCTGGATCCGTCGGGCAACGCGCTGGAATTCAAGGCGTTCAAGAATCTGGATTCCCTGTTCGCCAAGTAATCCGCTTCTACAGGTTTCGTGTCGTTGAACGCAATATCAGAACCTCCTTCTCCGGCCGAAACCACTTGGCGCATCCTGCCCCAGGGTGATCGCTGCCTGATCGTCTCCTTTGGCGACCAGATCGATGCCGCCGTGGGCAGGACCTGTCTGGCCGCGGCCAACAAGCTGCGCGACGCGCAGCTTGTTGGCGTGACCGACGTGGTGCCCTCGTTCGTTGCAGTGGCGGTGCACTACCGTCCCGGCGCCAGCGGCGACCCCACCTATGCGCAACTGGCCGAACGCATCGGCGAGCTGCTGTCCGAAGGCATCGCCGCGGACGCGCTCGGCGGACGCGAGGTCGACATCCCGGTCTGTTACGGCGGCGAACACGGCCCCGATCTGGCCGAGGTCGCCGAAGCCGCAGGCCTCACGCCCGAAGGCGTCATCCAGCTGCACAGCCAGCCGCGCAGCATGGTCTTCATGTTGGGGTTTGCGCCCGGCCACGCCTATCTGGGCGTGCACGACGAGAAACTGAATATCCCGCGCCGCGCCTCGCCGCGAACCGCGGTGCCCCGCGGCGCCGTAGCGGTAGCCAACCGCCAGACCGTGATCTACCCGAACCGGCTGCCCGGCGGATGGAACATCATCGGCGCCACGCCACTCAACATGTTCGATCCGGCCCGCGAACCCGCTGCCTTGCTGCAACCCGGCGACTCGGTCCGTTTCGTGCCCATCAGCCCCGAGGAATTCGACCGCATCCGGGAGGCCAGGCCATGAGCGTGACCGTTCTCAAGCCCGGCATGCTGTCCAGCTTCCAGGACCGCGGCCGCGAGGGCTACCAGCATCAGGGCATCCCGGCCGCGGGCGCCATGGACGAACGCGCGCACCGGCTGGCCAACGCGCTGGCCGGCAATTTGGACGAACACGCCACGCTTGAAATGACCCTGACCGGTCCGACCCTGCGCTTTGACGCGGCGGCCTGTTTCGCGCTGGCCGGCGCCGACCTCGGCGCCACCCTCAATGGCCAGGACATCCCGATCCATCGTCCCCTGGTGGCGCGGGCCGGCGACACGCTGGCCTTCGGCGCCAAACCGGCCGCCGGCGTGCGCGCTTATCTTGCAGTGCACGGCGGCTTTGCGCTGCCGCGCGTCATGGGCAGCGAAAGCACCTATCTGCGCAGCGGTTTCGGCGGCTTCCAGGGACGCGCGCTGGCCAAGGGCGATCAGGTGCCGCTGCATGCTCCGCTCCCCCCAGACCGCGACCTGGACGCCCTGCAGGAAGCGCTGTGGAATCAGCGGGTCTATCTGCCGGCTTCTCTGGGGGCCAAGCGCCGCGAGCACATCCGCTTCCTGCCCGGCATGCATTGGGACGAATTCTCCGAGGCTACCCGCGAGGCCTTTGACGGCGGCGCGGAATTCCGCATCAGCCCGCAGTCCGACCGCATGGGCTACCGTCTGCTCGGCCCGGCGCTGTCCATGAGCCAGCCGCGCCAGATGCTATCGGAGGCCGCCTGCTTCGGCACTGTGCAGGTGCCTTCGGGCGGCGAGGCCATCATCCTCATGGCCGATCGCCAGACCACCGGCGGCTATCCCAAGATCGCGCAGGTCGCCTCGGTGGATTTGCCCGTCCTGGCGCAGTGCGCTCCCGGCCAGACCCTGCGCTTCCAGCTGATCGCGCTGGAAGACGCGCAGCGGCTGGACAGCGAGCGCGAACGCGCCTTCACGCAATTGCAGGACGCGCTGGCGCCATTGCGCGCGCTCCTCGCCTAGAAAGGAATTTGCCATGACCACCCGCATCGACATGAATTGCGACATGGGCGAAAGCTATGGCGCCTGGACCATGGGCAACGATGCGGCGGTGCTGCAGTTCGTCAGCTCCGCCAACATCGCCTGCGGCTTCCATGGCGGCGACCCCGCCACCATGCGCAAGACCGTGGCGGCCGCGCTGGCGCGCGGCGTGGCGCTGGGCGCCCATCCCAGCCTGCAGGATCTGGCTGGCTTCGGCCGCCGCGTCATCCAGATCAGCCCTGACGAGGCCTACGACATCGTGGTCTATCAGATAGGCGCGCTGGCCGGCGTGGCCGCCTCGCAGGGCGCGCGCCTGCATCACGTCAAGGCGCATGGCGCGCTCTACAACATGGCTGCCAAGGACGAAGGCCTGGCGCGCGCGATCTGCCAGGCGGTCAAAGACGTGGACCCCTCGCTGATCCTGTACGGGCTGGCGGGCAGCAAACTGATCGACGCTGCCCGCGCCATCGGCCTGGCCGCCGCCAACGAAGTCTTTGCCGACCGCTCCTACCAGGACGACGGCTCGCTTACGCCGCGCTCGCGCGCGGGCGCGATGATTGAAGATCTGGATCAGGCGGTCGCGCAAGTGGTGCGCATGGTGCGCGAAGGCAAAGTGCGGTCGGTCGACGGCAAGGACGTGCCGGTCCAGGCGGACACACTCTGCATCCATGGCGACCAGCCGAACGCGCTGCTCTTCGCGGATGGCATCCGCCGGGCGCTGGAACACGCGGGCATTGAAGTGCGCACGCCTCCGAGGGGCTAGCGTGCGCCGCCAGCGGCCGGCTCAGGCGCGGCCGTAGCGCGGCGCGGGCTCTTCTTCGTCCTGCAGCGAAGCGTAGCGGTACGCTTCCAGTACGCCCGGCAACACATCCGCCAGGTAGCTGCGCGTCATGCCGGCCGCGCGCTCGACATCGCGAACGGCCAGCGCCTCGATGACGCCGCGAGTGCAGACCTGGATCCCGGTGAACGGCATCGCCTGCCTGGCCAGCAGGTAGCGCAGGGGCTCGATCTGTTCGTAAAGCTTGCTTAGCATGCTGGCCAGCGGGGTATTGCCCGTGCTGCGGGCCGCAGCCAGATAGAACTCGCACGCCGCCGCGATTGCGCCTTGCGCATCCCCCGCAGCCAACGCGGTCCCGATGGCTGCGTCGTGGCCACGCTGCTCGGCCAGCAAGGGCGTCAGGTCATCGACCTCCGCCGCCTGGCGCAGGCAATAGGATTCCAGCTCCGCGCGCAGCAGGTACAGATGGCGGATCTGCGCTTCGGTATAGAGGGTGACACGGAAGCCCTTGCGCTGGATATGCGTGACCAGGCCGCTCAGTTCCAGCAGGCGCAGCGCCTCGCGGATCGGGCTGCGGCTGGTGCCGAAACGTTGCTCCAGTTCCTGCTCACGCAACGGCTGGCCGGGCCGGATCGTGCCGTCCACGATCAGTTCACGAATCTGTTCCTGTAGGAAATACGGAATCGTGGCGGGCGCTTTGACGTCCAATCGGCTCCCCTTGTACTGCGCGATGCATGGTATGAGACATGCTGAAGATACTAGAAATTTCTTGAAACATAAATAAGAAAATTGTTGCAGAGCGCCCTGCCGCCCTGCCTTCAGTCCCAATCGTCGCGGTACACGAACTTCGGCATCTGCCAGTTGAACCGCAGGGCCAGCAGGCGAACCGCCAGGCCCGCCGCCAGTGCGATCGGCACGGCGGCGTTGGCGGACAGCCCCAGGGCCTGCCCGCCCAGGTACAGGCCGCCTGTGACGAAGGACACGCTGGCGTAGAGTTCCTTGCGGAACAGCAGCGGCACCTCGTTGCACAACACGTCGCGCAGCACCCCGCCCGCGCAGCCAGTGATCATGCCGCTGATCAGCACCACCGTGACCGGCAGCTGCATCAGCTGCGCCACCTGGCAGCCGATGACGGTAAAGGCCACCAGGCCCAGCGCGTCGGCCAGCAGGAATAGGCTGCGCAGGCGCCGCATGACCGGTGCGATCAAGGCAGTGAAGATCGCGGCGCCGGCGGTCATCCAAAGATATTCGGGATGCACCACCCAGGTCAGGGGATAGTGCCCGAGCAGGACGTCCCGCAGCGAGCCGCCGCCCAGCGCCGTCACGCAGGCGATGATGCAGACCCCCATCCAGTCCATGTCGCGCCTGCCGGCCGAAAGCGCCGCGGTCATCGCTTCCGCCACGATGGCGACGAGATACAGCGTGTGCAGCAGAGCGGGCGACAGATCCGGGAACATGGGAAGGCGGGGAGTTGAACTGGCCCCATTGTATTAAGCCGGCGCCGCGGCGGGCGGCCATTGCCTGCGCGCGCGCCATCCCTTACCCTCGACTTTGCGTTGATATCTATCAAGTCCCCCTCCGCAAGGCCGCGGGACAATGGGGATGTGCCCGCGAGGGCGGAACGGCTGGAACGCACGCACGCGGGAGTCGGCGCTCTGGTCACAACCGGGAGAGAACGTATGACACAGCAAACTGGCCCCATCCTTCTAGCGACCGATCTGAGCGCGCGCGGCGACCGCGCCCTGGACCGCGCGCTGCAACTGGCCAAGGAACTCAATACCAAGCTCATCGTCCTGCATGTCATGGAATCCCATGCCACGCCGGCCCGCCTGACCACGCCCGTATGGCGACGCCTGTCGACGGACCACAAGGCCGTGGCCGAGCGCGAGCTGGCCGAAGACCTGGCGGCGGCCGACGTGCCGACAGAAGTCGTGGTGGTCAGCGGCGATCCGCTGGCCCGCATCATGGAAACCGCCGACAGCTACGGTTGTTCGCTGATCGTGACCGGCACCGCGCGCGATGAAACGCTGGGCCGCCTGCTGCTGGGAACCACGGTGGAAAAGCTGGCCCGCCAGGCGCGCCACCCCGTGCTGGTCGTCAAGACCCGCCCGCGCCGGCCGTACCGCGACGTTCTGGTTGCGACCGACTTCTCCGCGGGTTCGCGCCAGGCCCTGCGCGCCGCGCTGCAACTCGTGCCGAACGCGGACCTGACCCTGTTCCACTCCTACGACGTCCCATTCCAGGGCAAGAACGTGCCGGACGATGCCGTCACGCGCAACTTCTACAAGGCCGCGGAACAGAGCGCCCGCGAGTTCATCGCCGAAACGCCCGAACTGGCCCAGGTCCCCGCCCCCAAGGTGGTTCTGGAATGCGGGCAGCCGGAAACCGTGCTGTCGGAGTATTCGTTCAACCACCGTTCCGACCTGGTCGTGACCGGCACGCACGGTCGCACGGGCATCCTGCGCACCGCCATCGGCAGCGTCGCCGAACGCCTGCTGGAATCGCTGCCCAGCGACGTGCTGATCGTCAGGCTGCTCGGCGAGGAATAATCCCTTGCGGGCATGAAAAACGGCGCCTCGGCGCCGTTTTTTTATGGGATCCGCATCCTAGGCTTCGTCGCCCTGCTTCTCCATGGTTTCTATCGTGCCCCGCAACAAGTGCAGCAGCACCAGGCCGGGCAGCGCGATCACTACGGTCAACAGGAAGAAACCGGGCCAGCCCATGGCATTGACCAGCGGCGGCGTGAGCGGGCCGGCCAGATACGTGCGGCCCACGGCCGACAACGCCGACAGCAGGGCGAACTGGGTGGCGGAGAACCGCTGGCGGCATAGCGCCATCAACAGGCCGACAAAGGACGCCGTGCCCAGGCCGCCACACAGGTTTTCTATGCCCACCCCTGCCGCCATCAGCCAAAGATTCTTGGGGCTGACGGCGATCAGCCAATACGCCAGGTTCGACACCGCTTGCAGCAGCCCGAATGCCATCAGCGACCGGTACAGGCCCCAGCGCGACATGATCGATCCGCCGGCCAGCGCGCCGACAATGGTGGCGGCCAGTCCCAGCACCTTGTTCACCGTACCCACTTCCGTCGGCGTGAAGCCCGCGCCGCGGATCAGGAAGGTAGTGGACAAGGCGCCCGCGAACGCATCGCCCAGCTTGTACAGCACGATCAGCAGCAGCACGGCCAACGCGCCACGCCGGGTGAAGAATTCGCGCAATGGCTCGCCCACGGCCTCGCGCAACGTGCGCGGCGGATTGGCGACGTTCTCGGGCTCGGGCGCCCAGAACGTGGCCAGCGTGCATAACAGCATCAGCCCGCCCATCAGCACGTAGGTATTGCCCCAGCCTATCCATTGGTCCGCGAGGATCAGCGCCAGCCCGCCGGACACGATCATCGCCAGCCGGTAGCCCATGACCTTGATGGCCGCGCCCGCGCCGCGCTCCTCCTTGCGCAGCACGTCCGTGCAATACGCGTCGAAAGCGATGTCCTGCGTGGCCGACAGAAAGGCCACCAGCACGGCCAGCAGCGCCAGGGTCTGCAACGCAGACGACGGCGACAATGCGCCCATGACCATGATGGCCACGGCCAGCAGCAACTGGGTCAGCAGCATCCAGCCGCGGCGCCGGCCCAGCAACGGCGGCGCATAGCGGTCCACCAGCGGGGCCCAGAGAAACTTGAGGGTATAGGCGCTGCCCACCAGGGTCAGGAAACCGATCTGCTGCAGCGGCACGTTTTCCACCGTGGCCCAGGCCTGCAAGGTCCCGCTGGTCAGGGCCAGCGGCAATCCGCTGGCAAAGCCCAGGACCAGCAAAGGGGCCACGCGGGGGCTGGTATAGACGTTGGATGCAACGGTAATGACGGTCTCCTGAAACACGCCGGCGCGCCGCTGGCGGCCACAGGCTTGCGGCATTTTAGGGCCTACCGGCCCGCGTTGCAGACAGGATGCGTGTCGGAATGTCAGGGCGACGCGAAACGGTACACCGCCAGCGTGCTGCGCCAGCTGGGCAACACCTTCACTTCACGCCCTTCGTTGAAGGTGGCGCGCTCGAGAATGCTGAGCTTCAATTCGCCGGCCAGCTGTTCGAAGTCACGCAACGTGCACAGGTGGATGTTCGGCGTGTTGTACCACTGGTAGGGCATCTGGCCCGTCACTGGCATGCGGCCGCGCAGGATGGCCCAGCCATGCGGCCAGTAGCCAAAGTTGGGAAACGACACGACGCCAAAGCGCGCCACCCGCGCCATTTCGCGCAGGATGTGTTCGGTCCGGTGCATGGATTGCAGGGTCTGCGACAGCACCACGGTGTCGAACTGCTTGTCGTCGAACAGCGCCAGTCCGTCTTCCAGGTTCTGCTGGATCACTTCGACCCCGCGTCGCACGCAGGCGATGACGCAGTTGTCATCGAGCTCGACGCCCGCGCCCCGCACCTGCCTGTGGTCGCGCAGATGCGCCAGCAGCGCGCCGTCGCCGCAACCCAGGTCCAGGACGCGGCTGCCGGGCTCGATCCAGCTGGCGATACGCGCCAGGTCAGGCCGCAGGACGCTGTGCGCGGGGCGGGGAGTCACGGGAGTCATGCGGAACGTCCTTCGGTCTGGGCGGCATCGCCGAGGCCGAGCTCGCGCGCGATGCGTTCGTAATAGCCGCGAACCACGGCGTGGTAGCGGGCGTCTTCCAGGAGGAACGCGTCGTGGCCATGCGGCGCGTCGATCTCGGCGTAGGTCACGGGGCTGGCATTCTTGAGCAGGGCGCGCACGATTTCGCGCGAGCGTTCCGGCGGGAAGCGCCAGTCGGTCGAGAACGACACCAGCAGGAAATCGGCCTTGGCCGGGGCCAACGCGCGGGACAGGTCGCCGCCGGTGGTACGCGCCGGATCGAAGTAGTCCAGCGCGCGCGTGATCAGCAGATAGGTGTTGGCGTCGAAATAGCGGGTGAACTTCTCGCCCTGGTAACGCAGGTACGACTCCACCTCGAACTCGACGTCGTAGCCGTAGTGGTAAGCCCCGTTTTCGGCCGGCGAGCGCTGGGCGCGGCCGAATTTCTCGGCCATGTCGTCATCGGACAGATAGGTGATATGCCCGATCATGCGCGCCACCGACAGGCCGCGCCGCGGCACGGTGTCCTGGGCGTAATAATCGCCGCCGTGGAAATCCGGATCGGTGATGATGGCGCGGCGCGCCACCTCGTTAAAGCCGATATTCTGAGCCGACAGGCGCGGCGTGCTGGCGATGACCACGCAATTGGCTACCCGATCCGGCAGGGTGATGGCCCAGCTGAGCGCCTGCATGCCGCCCAGCGATCCGCCCATCACCGCCGCGAAACGGGCGATTCCAAAATGATCCGCGACCCGCGCCTGCGCGCGCACCCAGTCCTCGACGGTCAGCACAGGGAAAGCGGCGCCCCAGGGCTTGCCGGTTTCTGGATTGATGCTGGCCGGACCGGTCGAGCCGAAGCAGGAGCCCAGGTTATTGACGCCGATCACGAAGAAGATATTGGTGTCCACGGGCTTGCCCGGGCCCACCATGTTGTCCCACCAGCCCACGTCGCTGGGGTTGTCCGCCGCCTGTCCCGCCACGTGGTGCGACGCATTCAGCGCGTGGCAGATCAGGACCGCGTTGCTGCGCTGGGCATTGAGCGTGCCGTAGGTTTCGACCGCCAGTTCATAGGCGGCCAGGGACTGGCCGCTCTGCAAGGACAGGGGCTCATCGAATCGGATGAAGGTGGGAGCGACGAGGCCGACCGAACCGGGATCAACGGAATCGGAAGTCGTGACGGGTGCGGGTACGAACCCGCTGGCCGAATCACCGGCCAAATTCTGGGCAGGAGTGGTCATACGGACCTCTTTAGCTGGATTTATTGGAAGGCGCCCGCAAGCGGATCAGGCAAATCGGCGCCGAAAAATTTTGTACTGCGGCAGGAATTCTAGCACTGCTTGAGCGGGACGCAGCGTCGGACGCTCAGGCTCCAGCCTCCCAGGGCTCCTGTCCCAGGTACTCGTACCGCTCGGTGTTCACCCGCGATATGCGCCATTCCACGGCCTGCCGTTTATAGGAAAACGCCACACGGCGGATCTCCAGCAAGGGGCTGCCTTCGGCCACGCCGAGCGCCCGCGCCTGCATGCGCTCGGCCACGCAGGTGCGTAGCCGCTCGTCAGTGGCGATCACGTTCACGCCGAAGACGTCCTGGTACAGCGCATACAGCGTGCTGGCGCGGTCGCGCAGGTGCGCTTCGGTCATGCCCGGAAAGCACGATTCCGGCAGGCAGATTTCGTCCATCATCACCACGTCCCCGTTGAGCGACAGCAGGTTGAGGAACTCGAACACCATGGCGCCGGCGGGCAGATTGAGTTTCTCGCGCGCGATGGCCGATGCCCGCACGCGGCGAAAACGCAGCAGTTCGGTCGCGGGATAGGACTTGTCGCCATCCTGGCGCACGATGCGGAAGAACTTGAAGAAATGATGGTTGCGCGTATGCACGGCCACATAGGTGCCGCGGCCCTGATGGCGCACCAGGATGTTCTCCGCCGCCAATTCGTCGATGGCCTTGCGCAAGGTGCCGATGGATACGCCGAAGCGCTCCGCCAGCAGTTTCTCGGGCGGTATCGCCTCGCCCTGCTTCCATTCGCCCTGCGCCAGCGCGGCCAGCACGGCCTGCTTGACCTGCGCATACAAGGGACTGCCCAAAGGCACAGTCGAGGACAGACTGGTATTCATGGATGCATCGCAAAAATCTGGAGTCCACAGTGTAGCGGCGGGGACGGAACCTGCTCAAGTCATACAATTCATATATATGATTTAGTTGACATGCACGAAACCGGGTCCTAAGATTTCCTGGCCGTAGTGATCCGCGCCCGCCGCCGCATCTGCCGGGCGCCCCCAGCCCAAGAGAGGAAGACAAATGATTCACGCCGTATTGCACGATGCCAAGGACACAGTGGCGGTCGCCGTGGTGGAAGGCGTCACCGCCGGAACGGAGCTCAACGCCTGGATCATGGATGAGGACAAGATCATCCATGTGCGCGCGTCGCAGGACATACCCATCGGTCACAAGGTGGCGATGAAGGACATGGCCGTGGGCGACACCGTCTTCAAGTACGGCGTCGACATCGGCCGCGTGGTGGAGCCCATCAAGGCCGGCCAGCACGCCCATGTGCACAACATCAAGACCAAGCGCTGGTAAGCCCTCCATCCCGCACAGGAATCCACCATGTCCATCATCAATTCCTCGACCACCTTCCAGGGCTACCGCCGCGACAATGGCCGCGTCGGCGTCCGCAACCACGTCATCGTCCTGCCCGTGGACGACATTTCCAATGCCGCGGCCGAAGCCGTCGCGAACAACATCAAGGGCACGATGGCCCTGCCTCATCCCTACGGCCGGCTGCAATTCGGCGAAGACCTGGAACTGCATTTCCGCACCCTGATCGGCACCGGCTGCAATCCCAACGTCGCCGCGGTGGTGGTGATCGGCATCGAAGAAGGCTGGACCAAGCGCGTGGTGGACGGCATCGCCGCCACCGGCAAACCCGTCATGGGCTTCAGCATCGAATTGCACGGCGACCACGACACCATCATGCGCGCCTCGCGTTGCGCCAAGGAATTCGTCCACTACGCCACGGCGCTGACGCGCAGCGAATGCCCAATCGCCGATTTGTGGGTGTCCACCAAATGCGGAGAATCCGACACGACGTCCGGCTGTGGCGCCAACCCTACCGTGGGCAATGCGTTCGACAAGCTGTATGCGTTGGGCTCCACCCTGGTCTTCGGCGAGACCTCGGAACTGACCGGCGGCGAACACATCGTGGCCGAACGTTGCGCCAACGACGCCGTGCGCGAGCGCTTCATGTTCATGTTCAACCGCTACCAGGCCATGATCGACCGCTGGAAAACCAGCGACCTGTCTGAATCCCAACCCACCAAGGGCAATATCGCGGGCGGCCTGACCACCATCGAGGAAAAGGCGCTGGGTAACATCCAGAAGATCGGCAAGCAATGCCGGGTGGACGGCGTGATCGACAAAGCCGAAATCCCCGATGGCCCCGGCCTCTGGTTCATGGACTCGTCTTCCGCCGCGGCCGAAATGGTCACCCTGTGCGCGGCTTCGGGCTATGCAGTGCACTTCTTCCCCACGGGCCAGGGCAACGTCATTGGCAATCCCATCCTGCCTGTCATCAAGATCTGCGCCAATCCGCGCACGGTGCGCACCATGTCCGAGCACATCGACGTGGATACCAGCGGTCTGCTGCAACGCGAAATCGACCTGAACCAGGCGGGCGACAAGCTGCTGGAATGCATGCTGGCCACCGCCAACGGCCGCTGGACCGCGGCCGAAGCGCTGGGCCACCGCGAATTCGTCCTGACCCGCATCTTCGAAAGCGCCTGATCGCGCCTGCCGTCCCCGGCGACGGCGCGTCCGCAATAACGCTCGCGGACGCGCCGCCCCGTCGTCAGCATCATCCCGCATCCCCCGCAGCATCGTCTCAAAACCACACCAGCAGACCTGGGCGATTTCCGCCGCGGCAGCACAGGCGGTTGCATTCCTACCCGGGCGCCACCCAAGGAGGAAGACAGATGAGTAGCGAACACGATCACCATCCCGACGCCGCGCAACGCCGGCGCCTGCTCGGCGCCATGGGCGCCGCCGGACTCTGTGCGCTGGCGCCGTGGCAACGCGCGCTGGCGCAGAAAGGCTGGCCCGAGCGGCCGATTAATTACGTCGTGCCTTTTCCGCCCGGCGGCCTGACGGACGTGGCCGCACGGCAGGTGGGCAAGGCCCTGAGCGACGCCGAGCGCTGGAACGTGGTGGTGGAAAACAAGCCCGGCGGCAGCGCCAACATCGGCGCGGCACATGTCTCGCATGCCGCGCCCGACGGCTATACCTGGCTGGCGATCACGCTTTCGCATGCCGCCAACGCCACACTCTTCGCCGGCAAGGCGGGCTACGACCTGACGCGCGACCTCACCCCGCTTGCAGGACTGGCATCCTCGCCCATCATGGTGGTGGTCAATTCCAAGAGCGACATCAAGACCATGGCCGATCTGGCGAAGGCCGCCCGCTCCAGATCGCTGTCGGCCGGATCCAGCGGCAACGGCACGCCGCCACACCTCACGTTGGCGCTTTATCAGAAGCTCACCGGGCTGCCGATGATGCACATCCCCTACAAGGGCGGCGCGCCCTCGCTTACCGACCTGATAGGCGGCCATCTGGACGTCGTGTTCTCTAACTATCCGGAATCGCTCGCGCATGTGAAGAATGGTTCGTTGCGCGCCCTGGCCATCACGACCCGCGAGCGCAGCGCGGACCTGCCCGACGTGCCGACCGTGAAGGAAGCTGGGCTCCCCGACCTGATCGTCGAGAACTTTACCGGTGTGCTGGCGCCGGCAGGCACGCCGCCCGAACTGGTGCAGCGCATCGGCGACGCCATCGTGCGCCAGATATCGCAGCCCGCCATGAAGCAGGCGCTGCTTCAGCTGGGCTTCGTGCCGCAGCCGCGCGGCCCGGCCGAGTTCGGCGCATACCTCAAATCCGAGGTGGATCGCTGGGCCAAGATCATCCGCGACGCCAACATCCAGATCGCCTGACGGAGGAGTTCTCGCCCATGCATATCCTTATCTCCGAGTTCATGGACGCGCCCGCGGTGGACGCGCTGCGCCAGCGGTTCGACGTGCGGTATGCGCCCGACCTGGTGGAGCAGCGCGATGCGCTGCTGGCGGCAGCGGGCGAGGCCGACGGCCTCATCGTCCGCAACCGCAGCCGGGTGGACGCCGCGCTGCTTCAGGCTGCCCCGCGACTGCGGGCGGTGGGCCGCCTGGGCGTGGGGCTGGACAACATCGACCTGGACGCCTGCGCGGCCCGCGGCATCGCAGTCATACCCGCTACCGGCGCGAATGCGCGCGCAGTCGCCGAATACGTCGTCGGCACGGTGCTGATGCTGTTGCGTGGCGCCTATGGCTCGTCGGCCGAAGTCGCGGCAGGCGCGTGGCCTCGCGCGGCGCTTTCGCAAGGCCTGGAAGCGCAGGGCCGCACGCTCGGCATCGTGGGTTTTGGCGGCATCGGCCGGCTGACCGCGCGCCTCGCGCAAGGGCTGGACATGCGCGTGGCGGGCTGCGATGCGGCCCTGCCGCCGGACCACCCCGCCTGGCGAGAATGCGGCGTCGCCGCCATGTCCCTGGATGATCTGCTGACCCATTCCGATGCCGTTACCTTGCACCTTCCGCTCACGCCCGGCACGCGGCGGCTGCTGGACGCCAACCGCATTGCCCGCATGCGGCCGGGCGCGGTGCTGATCAATACCTCGCGCGGCGGCATCGTGGATGAAGCAGCCTTGGCCAACGCCCTGCGAACGGGGCATTTACGCGGCGCCGCGCTGGATGTTTTTGACCAGGAACCGCTGCCCGCCGGGACCCCGCTGGCCGGTGCGCCCAATCTGATCCTGACGCCGCATATCGCCGGACTGACGCAAGAAGCCAACACCCGGGTTTCCGACATGGTGGCCGCCGGTGTGACAATGGCACTTACCGGCGGCGACGCGGTATGCGCGGCGCGCGCCTCCTGACGGGAAGGACATGGCTCACATCTATCTGGACGAATTGCAACTCCTGGCCGCGGCCGGCCTGGCCGCGGCGGGCGCCAATCCGGCAATGGCGGCCAGCACCGCCCGGGCGCTGGTCTACGCCGAAAGCCAGGGCCTGGGCTCACACGGCGTATCGCGCGTACCTTTCTATGCCGGCCACTTGCGCGCCGGACGCGCCATCGGCTCGGCCGTGCCGAGCATCGTGCACGAGCGCGGCGGCGCAGCCCTGATCGACGCGGGGTCGGGCCTGGCGTTCCCCGCTTGCGCGCTGGCCGCGGAACAGGCGACAGCACGCGCTCGCGAACACGGCGTATCCTTCGTCGGCGTCACCAACAGCCACCATTTCGGCGCGGCGGCCTATCACCTGGAAGCCCTGGCGGACGCCGGCCTGGTCGCGCTGGCGCTCAGCAATTCACCTGCGGCCATGCCCGCCTGGGGCGGCAAGCGCCCGCTGTTCGGCACCAACCCCATCGCCGCCGTATTCCCCCGCCGCGGCGGCGCGCGTCTCGTGATCGACCTGTCACTATCGCAGGTGGCGCGCGGCAAGCTCATGATCGCCGCCCGCGACAAGCAACCCATTCCGCTGGGTTGGGCGCTGGATGCCGATGGCCAGCCCACGACCGACCCCAAGGCGGGGCTGGAGGGCAGCATGCTGCCCGCGGGCGGCGTCAAGGGCGCGATGCTGGCGCTCATCGTCGAACTGCTGGTGTGCGCGCTGACCGGCGCGCACTTCGGCTTTGAAACGGAATCCTTTTTCGTCGACGAAGGCGGCCCGGCGCGCCTGGGCCAGGCATTCCTGGCCATCGATCCGGGCGCGCTGGCGGGCAACGGCGCCTATCTGGATCGCGTCGAAGCCCTGGTCGAGGCCATGCTGGAAGATGAGGACGTGCGCCTGCCCGGCGACCGCCGCCGCAAGCTGCGCGACGAGGCGCTCAAACACGGCGTGGACATTCCTGACGCACTGATGGCGCAATTGCGCGCCATGTCAGGCGCGGCCTAGCCGGCCCATGGTCAGATCCCGCGGCTGAACCACAGGATCACGGGCGCCAGCAACAGAAACGCCACCGTCGACACCAGCACGGCGCCGGCAGCCGTATCCCCGAGCGTGGTGTAGCGCTTGACGTACATGTAGCTGACCACCGCGCAGGGCATGGCCATCTGCAGACTGAGCGCGCCGGCCAGCACCGGCTCGAGATCCAGCGCCCACACCACTGCCAGCCCCGCCGCCAGGCCCACGGCCAGGCGGATGGCGGCGACCTTGGCGCCGTCGCGCAAGCCATTGGCGGGAATCAGGGCCAAGGCGTGGCCCAGGCTCAGCAGCATCAGCGGCACGGTCACCGCGCCCAGCATCCGAGTCGTCTCGATCAGCCACTCGGGCACCGGCACGTGTAGGACGCGCATGGCCACGGCGATCAGGGAAGCCAGCAGAATCGGACTCTTCCAACTGCCCTTGGTATTCACCCCGGGCAACAGCCGCACCGCGATGGTGTGCATGACAAAAGAGCTCACCGCGAAAAACGCGACCGCCACCGACAGGCCCGCGTCGCCAAACGCCATCTGCGAAATCGGCAGCCCCAGATTGCCGGCGTTGGGTAGGAAGGCGGTAGGCAGCAGCGTGCGCACGGGCAGTTTCCAAGCCTTGAGCAACAGCGCGCATACCAGGGCGCACAGCAGCAGTGCAAGCAAGGTGGCCACCGCCACGTCGGCCAGCGCCCGGTCGTCCAGATGTGTGGTGACGAAGGTGTGGAACACCAGGGCTGGCGTGGTCACCGACGTTACCAGCAATGTGATGAAGGAGCCCCCGAACGGAAGATCCCGCTTGCCCCAGTACACCCCTATGCCGACGCAAAACAGCAGGGGCAACATCAGGACTATCGCTGAAAAATAAAACTGCACGACAGCGGGCATGCGCGTATTCCGTTAAAGATATTCCGTGAGAGATAAGGGGACCGATGCGCCAAAGCATCATCGCTTGCCGGACGGCTGGCGCGAGCGGCAGCATCAGGCAACCTGTCAATCGCCCGGCTCTCGCCTTCAATCGCCATGTCAGCCACTGCACTACCAGCCACGCCCCCGCCCACCAACTCGGCGCTGAACCCAAACGGGAATCCGGCACCGGGCCCCGTCCGCACCATCAAGCCGCTGTCGAAGCGCCAAGTGAGTTGCCTGCAATGGGCTGCCGTGGGCAAGACCAGCTGGGAAACCGCCCGCATCCTGGGCATAAGCGAAAGCACCGTGAATTTCCATCTGTCCAATGCCTGCGCCAAACTGGGCGTGCGGGGCCGGCGCGCCGCGGTGGTCATGGCCCTGCGGCTGGGCCTGATCGTGCATCTCACGGCTTGATCACGACCGAACGCAGGAATTCTTGCGCCCGTTCGGCTGGCAGGCTCTCCACGGTACCGGCCGCCACGGCTTCGATCAGCATGGTGTCGGTCACCCAGACCCGGGCCCGCAACCACCCTGGCTTGCCCATGGCCTTGCCCTGCACCTCGATGTCCTGTCCGTAAGGCGGCCATTCGTTGGGTGGCGGCGCCTGCATGTTGGCATAGAGCGAATGCATCAGCGCCATGCCCAGCGCCTGCTTGGCGGCCGGATCCTTCGCGATGTCGGGCGGCAGCGGCGCGGACCCCACGGCAAAGACCGCCTCGCCCACGGTGGCGCTGGTCAGGGTAAAACGCAAGGTGTGGGTGTCCAGCCTGAGGTCGCGGGTGTCTGTCGTTACCCGATCCGGGAATGCCGCGCGCGCGTGGCCGTCCGCCACGTCCACTTCGCGCCAGTTGTAACTGGGCGAGCAGGCAGTGACCACCAGGGCCAGCGCGGCAATCGCGCCGGCTTTCTTGAACATGAAACGAAACAGCGATGAAATCGTCATTACCCGAGGACCTGGACTGTCTATTCATTTCGAGGAAGCCAGAAATTGTCGCCGATTTCGATGACCCCCGCGCCAGACGGCACGCCGCTGGCCAATTATGTCTGGCCCGCCGCCCCCAACGTAGCCCCGCCGATCGCCGGCCCGGGCACTCCCAGTATCTACCTGCTGCACGGACTTAGCGAGCATGCCGGGCGCTATGACCGGCTGGCGCGCTGGCTGGCGGCCCGCGGCTGGACCGTGGGCGCTCACGACCACCGGGGCCATGGCCGCTCCGGCGGGCGGCCGGCGACCCTGAGCCGCGAAGACGACCTGGTGATGGACGCCGTCGACCGCCTGCACGCCTGGACCCGCCAGCACGGCCGTCCGCCCATCTTGCTGGGCCACAGCCTGGGTGCCCTGGTCGCCGTGCGAATCGCCCTACGCCGCATGGCCGACATCGACGGCCTGGTGCTCAGTTCGCCTCCTTTTGTGGTGCACGTGCCCCCCTGGGTGCGGCGCACGTTGACCTGGATGTCCCTGCATGCGCCGGACCTGCGCGTGCCCCACGGATTGGCGCCAGCCCGCATCTCCCACGATCCGGCCGTGGTGAAGGCGTACCGCAGCGATCCGCTCGTGCGCCGCCATATGACGGGGCGCCTGGCCCGTTTCGTGGACGAAGGCGGCCGGGAATCCCTGCGCGAGGCGCCGCTGCTGGCCTGCCGCACCCTGTTGATGGTGGCGGGCGACGACTCCATTGTCGCTGCCGAAGGCAGCCGCCAATTCGCCCAGCGGGCGCCCGCGGAACTGCTGACCCTGCGTTGGTACGACACCGCCTGGCACGAGATTTTCAATGAAACCGCCCCCATCGCCGACCCGGTCTACGCAGACCTGGACGAGTGGCTGGCGCGCACCGCGCAGGCATTGTCCCTGTCCCCAGTATTGGCTCCCTCGGCACAGGAGGCCGGCACCCCGTAAAATCCGGCGACAGACCCAAACGAGAAGAACCCGTGACCGATACCGCCGCCAACCGCCTCTCCCGCCTGGAGGCCAACCGATCGCTGCTGACCCAAACCCTGCGGGGCATCGAAAAGGAAGGCCTGCGCGTGGACGAACAAGGCGTCCTGTCCCGCAAGCCGCACCCTGCCGGCCTGGGATCGGCGCTGACCAACGAACACGTCACCACCGATTATTCCGAATCCCTGCTCGAACTGATCACGGGCACCCACAAGGACGTGGATGCGCTGCTGGCTGAACTGACCAACACCCACCGCCACGTCTACAGCGTGCTGGACCATGAACTGATCTGGAATCAGTCCATGCCCGCCACGCTCCCGGACGAAGCCGACATTCCCATCGCCTGGTACGGCAAGTCCAACACCGGCATGCTCAAGCACGTTTACCGACGCGGCCTGGCCGTGCGTTACGGCAAGACGATGCAGTGCATCGCCGGCGTGCACTACAACTTCTCGCTGGCCGAAGACCTGTGGTCCGTGCTGGACACGCAGCCCGGCAGCGCGCAGGACCGCCGCTCGCGGGGCTACATCAGCCTGATCCGCAACTTCACGCGCTATTCCTGGCTGCTGATGTATCTGTTCGGCGCCGCCCCCGCGGTATCCAGCGACTTCCTGCGCGGTCGCGAGCATCCGCTGCAAAAGCTGGACGGCAGCACGCTCTATCTTCCCCACGCCACCAGCCTGCGCATGAGCGACCTGGGCTACCAGAACAAGGCGCAGTCGCAGCTCAAGCTCTGCTACAACGACCTGGACACGTTCCTGGGCCGCCTGTATGACGCCGTGACCCAGCCCTGGCCCGACTACCAGAAGATTGGCACCCATCGCGACGGCGAATGGATCCAGCTGAACACCAACGTGCTGCAGATCGAAAACGAGTACTACTCGAGCATCCGCCCCAAGCGCGCCACCGGCCGCTGCGAACGCCCGATCACGGCACTGGCCGAGCGCGGCGTGCAATATGTGGAAGTCCGATGCCTGGACATCGATCCGAACTCGCCGGTCGGCATCGATGCGCGCACCAGCCGCTTCGTCGATGCTTTCCTGCTGTTCTGCACCGCGTCCGACAGCCCCTTCTTCCCCGCCAACGGCTACTGCCAGCGCAGCGCCGACAACTTCTCGACCGTGGTCAAGGAAGGCCGCAAGCCTGGCCTGATGCTGGACCGCGAAGGCCAACCCATCGGCCTGACGCAATGGGGCCACGAACTGCTCGACCAGATCGCCCCCTACGCCGCGCTGTATGACTCGGCCCTGGGCGGCAGCGCCTATGCCGAGGCCCTGCAAGCACAACGCGCCAAACTGGACCAGCCTGAATCCACGCCTTCGGCCCGTCTGCTGGCCTCGCTTTCCGACAGCGGCCTGTCATTCCACGACTATTCGCTCGAGCTCAGCCGCAAGCACGCCGACGCCCTGCGCGCGCAAGCCTTGCCCGCGGACCTGGCGGCCGCCTACCAGCAAGCCGCCGCGCAATCAACGGCGGAACAGCAACGCCTGGAGCAATCGGACACCGAGGATTTCGATACCTATGTGGCCCGCTATCACGCGGCGTTGAAGGCCCCGCGCAAATAAGGCGTATCGTTAGGGTTTTGATCCGCGCCGGCCGCCAGCGGGCGGCGCGGACCGCTCTGTCACATCAGGAGGTTTTCCCCATGCGCCGCACCGCAACATTCCTGTTGGCCTTGGCCACCAGCGTGGCGGGGATAGTCCATGCCGCGCCGCCGCCCATGCAGACCGTGGAATCGGTGGACCTGAAGCGCTACGCCGGCATGTGGTACGAGATCGCGAATTTCCCCATGTTCTTCCAACGCGACTGCGTGGGAGACACCACCGCCGAATACACCGCGCATCCCGACGGCACGGTCGGCGTGAACAATCGCTGCCGCACCAAGGACGGCGACATCGACTCCGCGTCCGGCACCGCCACGGTGGTGGAAGGCAGCAACAACGCCAAGCTCGAAGTCTCGTTCTTCAAGCCGTTCAAGGGCGATTACTGGGTGATCGGCCTGGATCCCGAATACCGTTGGTCGGTGGTCGGCACGCCGGACAGGAAATACTTGTGGATCCTGTCCCGCTCGCCGCAACTGCCCAAGGAAGAACTCGACAAAGCCCTGGACGCCGCCAAAGCCCAGGGCTACCAGCTGGACGAGCTGCGGTTTACCCCGCAGAAGTAACTCAGCCGGCGTAGTCCCGCGCCAGCCGCACCACCGTCACGCCCGGCTTCAACTGCCGCAGCGACGGCATGACCAGCGTGCACCGATCGTAAGGCGTCACGATGGGCTGGCCATCCGCCCAGCCCAGCGTGGAACCGGCTTTTTCGAGCGTCTCCAGCCCGGTCCAGGGCTCGGAGAAGCGCAAATCCATGGATGGCGCGACCACCGCGTCCGTGACTTCCAGCACGCGCTGGTCCACCGCGTCCGGCAACAGCCAGCCTGCCGGCACATCCGCGGCGTCGATCACGCCCGACTCCACCAGCATGCGCGCCACCATGTCCCGCGCCACGTCACGCGCAGCCAATTCGCCATGGAAGCCGCATTCGATCAACAGGGCACAAGCGTCTTCCCGCGCCGGATCGCCGAATTGGCCGAAATCCCGCATGCGCACGCCGTCCTTGTGCCCCGCGTCCACGATCACATGCTGCGGCGCTTTCAAGCGGCGCGCCAGCGCGATGTTGCGCGGCAGGATGCCCGTGAGCAGCAGGGGCGCGCCGGGCTCATGCATGGAATGCAGGTCCAGCAGCCAGTCCGCGCGCTCCACCCAGGGACGCAGCTCCGCGCCGCGCCGGCGGTCCGGCGTCGTGGGGTTATCCAGGCGTTCGGCGCTCCAGACGCGGTTCATGTCCTCGGCAACGAAGCGCGACGCATCGTGATTGGCGTGGTCGAAGCGGTCGAATGCATCCAGGTTGCAGAATGCCAGCGTCAGGCTGCCGCGACGCGGCCGCAGCCCCGCCGCCAGCAGGTCCTTCAACGCCCAGGCACCGCAAAGCTCATTGCCATGCACCAGCGCGGATACCATCAGTGCGCGCCCCGGAAGGCCTGAATCGAAATGCCACACGCCAGGAGTGCCGGTATTGCCGGCGCGTTCGGCGCTCAGGTCGGGAACGGGGAGCTTGAATTCCATGAATAGTTATCCGCTGTGATGCTGGGGTGTTGCGATGGTTGGGCTTCGCGTTACTGGGCTTCGATCTTGGCGGCCTTGACCAGCGCGCCGTACTTCTTGGTTTCCTCTGCCTGGTAGGCGGCCGGGTCCAGGCCCGGCTGCGACAGCACGCCACCGGCTTCCTGCATCTTGGCGCGGAACTGCTCCGACTTCAGCGTGTCGGCCAGCGCGCTGCGCAGCTTGGCGGCCACAGGTTCCGGCAAGCCGGCCGGACCATAGAGCGCGAACCAGACGCTGATGTCCACGGATTCGAATCCCGGTGTTTCCGCCAGGGCGGGCAGGTCCGGCGCCACCGGCGAACGCTTTTTCTCGGTAACGCCCAGCGCCACGATCTTGTCGGCGCGCACTTGCGGCAAGCCCGAGGACAGCACCAGCATGCCGTAGTCCAATTGGCCGCTCATCAGGTCGGTCACCAGCGGCGCCACGCCGCGGTACGGCACATGTTCGGCGCGCGTGCCCGTCGACTGATTGATCATCTCGCCCGCCAGGTGCAGCGTGGTGCCCACGCCGGAGGAGCCATAGTTGAAGCTTCCGGGCGCGGACGCGCGCAGTTTCTGCAGGTACTCCGCGGCGGTCTTCACGCCGGAGTTCTTGCTGGCGGCCAGCAGCATCGGCTGCGAGGCAATCACGCCCAGTGGCGAGAAATCTTTGACGCTGTCGTACTTGACCGCGTTGTTGATCATGCTGGCGATCACCATTTCATTGGTGGAGCCCAGCAGCAAGGTGTAGCCGTCCGGCGCGGCGCGGGCCACGCGCTGCGCGCCGATGGTGCCGCCGGCGCCGCCCACGTTCTCGACCACCACGCTTTGGCCCAGGCGCTTGGCCAGCTCCTCGCCAAACAGGCGCGCCGTCAGGTCCACGCTGCCGCCTGCCGGGTAGCCAACCACCAGCGAGACGGCGCGTTCGGGATACTCGGCGTGCGCGGAAGGCGCCGCGGCTAGCGCGGAAAAGGCACAGAGCGCGGCTAGCGCGCCACGCAACGGATGCAGGACGGATTTCATGGTTTCTCCCTGGGGTGCTGTGGTGGACGGCGGCGCCGTCTCATTCGAGGTTTCGGGAGCTATTCTCGAACGTACACCAGGGATATCTCGTGCTGAATCGACACATTACGGTGCTGATTCAGCACGGATGAGCCCCCTACCAGCCGGATCTCACGCCTTCCGGCTGGCGGTGGCTTCCCAGGCCGCTTCAGCCAGGTCGGCCAGGCGCGCCCGCGACCGGTACAAACGCACCTCGAAGGCAATTTCCTCGCTGCGGCCGCCCAGCGCAGCCAGCGAGCCCCGCCTGCAATCCGCCGCCACCATGGACCAGGGCAGCCAGGCCACCCCCAGGCCCTTGGCGACCGCGCCGTGCGCGGCATCCAGCGAGTCGCTGCGCAGGAACGGCGTCAAGGCGTAGGGCGTGGCTTCCAGGCGATCTCCCACGATACGCTCCATAGCCAAACCGCCCGCGTAGGTAATCAATGGCACGGATGCACCGCCTTCCTGCAACACATAGCGGGGACGCCCACGCGAGTCTGCCTGGCTGACGGGCACCAGCTTGTCCGTGCCCAAGGTCATATAGCGGTAGCGCCCGGGGCTCAGCTGAACGGACAGGGCCGGGTGCTCGTAGCAGCAGAGCAAATCCACCCGCCCTTGCTCCAGGCGAGCCGCCATGTCCTGCATCATGCCGGTGGACAGCTCGACCTGCGTGCCCTCGGTCAAGACCTTTGGGGCCCGGTGGCGCAAACGCGCGATCCAGTCCGCCACCAGCGTGCGGGCAAGGCTGCGGCCGGTGGCAATGCGCAGCACGGCCTCGCCGCCCGCGCCGAAGCTGCGGATGCGGTGGCGCACCTGCCCCATCTGCTCCACCACCTGCGTAGCGGTCTTCAGCAGGGCTTCGCCTTCGGCGGTCAACACCACGGGCAGGCGCTGGCGCTCGATCAGCGGCGCTCCTGCCCACGCCTCCAGCGCGCGGATGCGCCGGCCGAAAGCAGGATGCGTGACATGGCGCAGTTCGGCAGCACGCACGAAGCTGCCGGTCTGCGCCAGGGCAATCAGGTCTTCTAGGAGTTTCAGGTCGGCCATGGACGTAAAGCTTACGCCATCGGCCGGCCGTTCACTTGGCGCCCAGCCCCATCATCGCCAGGGTGGCGCGAGTCAGCTCGCTATCCGGGTCTTCCAGTTCGTTGACCAGATCGAAGTGGTTGCAGTGCGGCGTGGGAATGCGGGTGGACGTCAGTCCGGCAGCGTTCCACGCGGCCTCGTACGCAGCGGTCTGGTTCTTGAAACCCTGGGTCTCCAACCCACCCACCGCCAGCAACATGGGGCCGGCGCGCTCGGGCAGGTGGAAGATGGGGCTTTGGTGCGCCGCCTGTTCGGGCGTCAGTTGCAGCCAGGTATTCGGCAGGATGTCGCACAAGGGCCGCAGATCGAACAGCCCGCTGAGCGCCAAGGTGCCCTTGATCACATCGTCGGGCACGCCATAGCGCGCCGTCCAGCCGGGCGCGACCAGCATGCCCGCCAGATGCCCGCCCGCGGAGCTGCCGCTGACGTAGATCCGGTTGGGGTCCACGCCATAGGCCGCCACGTTGCGGTATAGCCAGGCCACGGCGGAGCGCACTTCCCGCACAACCTCGCCCAGCGTCGCTTCGGGCACGAGCGTGTATTCCAGGGTGGCAACGGCAGCGCCCGCGGCGTTGAAGGCCTCGGCCATGACGGGCGCGTCTTCCTTGCGCTGTGCGCGCCAGTAGCCCCCGTGGATGAAAACGAACAGCGGCGCCGGCGCCTGCGAGGCCGCCGGCAGGAACAGGTCCAGTCTTTCGTCCTGCCCCATGCCGTAGCGCAGGTCCAGCACGCCGGGACGGCGCGTGCGCACGCGAGCAGACGACTCGGCATAGCGGCGCACGCAGGCATCGAAATCAGGCACCGATTCGCGCGCGTTGTACTGCACCTCGCGCTCGGCGATGGTGGGGAAGAAAAGGTCGATGTCGTGGTTATGCATGCCGGGCCTGCGGTTTGGGCTGCGATTGGGGCTGGGAAATGATGCGTTCGATGAACTGCGCGGTCTTGCGGTAGTGCGCGGCCAGCATGGCGACCGAGCCTTCGACGTCGCGCGAAATCGCGGCGTCCAGCAGCTGGCGGTGCTCGTCGTCGACGTTGCGCTCCGGCCCGTAAGCAGTTGCGCCGGCCCGCGCGGGGCGGCGATAGCGTTCGGTCTGCGCGTAGAGCTGGGTGGAAAGATCCAACAACCAGTTGGAGCGGCACGCGCCTATCAGCGCATGGTGGAACTCCAGGTGGCGCGCCTCCAGCAGTTCTTCCAGTTCTTCCGAAGGTTCGGCGGCCTGGTCGGCGCGCTGCGCGGCCAGGGTCAGCGCGTGGTATGCGCCCACCAGGCGCGTTTCCCAGGCGTCATCCGCATTGGCGAGCGAACGGCGCAAGGCGTCACAGTCGATCAGGATGCGCGTTTCACAGGCGTCCCACATTTCCTCGACCGATAAGGGCGCGATGCTGAAGCCGCGCGAGGTGGTGCTGATGACCATGCGTTCGCTGCGCAGCCGGTTGAGCGCCTCGCGGATAGGCGAAAAACTGCTGCCGTAGCGCTGCTTCAGCAATTCCAGCCGCAGGGACTGGCCCGGCGCAAAAGCGCCGCGCATGATGTCGCGCCGCAGCAGGCGGTAGACCTGCTCGGACAGCGTGATTTCTTCCACGCCGGCGCTCCCGTCCGATCCGGGATCGTCCTGGCGGGAAGCTTTTATTCTAGGCTTCAAGATGGTCTCCAGATGTCAGCGGCCAAGGCGCCGATCCGCGCGCAGGCGGCCCATTCTACTCGCGCCCTCTTGCCCGCTCATATGCCCAGGTAGCGCTGCGCCAGCTCAGGCTGGGCGGACAGCTCGCCGGGCTGCCCCGACCAGGCTACCCGGCCTTTGTCGACGATGTAGTGGCGGTCCACCAGCGTCGCCATTTCAGGCAGGTTCTTGTCGATGACAAGTATGGTCTGGCCCTCGGCTTTCAGCGCCCGCAGGCAGCGCCAGATTTCCTGGCGGATCAACGGCGCAAGCCCTTCGGTCGCTTCGTCCAGGATCAAGAGCTTGGGATTGGTCATGAGCGCGCGGCCCACGACCAGCATCTGCTGCTCGCCGCCGGACAGCGTCCGCGAAGATTGCCCCCTGCGTTCCTTTAACCGTGGAAACAGGGCGTAGACGCGCTCCAGATCCCACCCGCCCGGCGCGGCGCGCGCGGTCGCCACCAGGTTTTCTTGTACCGTCAGGGAACCGAACACGCGCCGGCCTTCGGGCACCAACCCCACGCCCAGCCGCGCCACGCCGCTGGGCGCGGACCGGCCCAGCGTCCGGCCGCGGAACTGCATTGCACCTCCGGTGGCGGGCAACATGCCCATCAGGGTCTTGATCGTGGTGGTCTTGCCCATGCCGTTGCGCCCGATCAGCGAGATCACCTCGCCTTCGTTCGCCTCGAACGACATGCCGAACAGGACCTTGCTGGAGCCGTAACCGCCGGTCAGCCCTTCAACCTTCAACATGCTCTTCTCCCAGATAGGCCGCGCGCACCTCCGGATGCCGGCGCACTTCTTCGGGCGATCCGCTGAACACCACGCGGCCGTACACCAGCACGCTGATGCGGTCGGCCAGCGCGAATACCGCGTCCATGTCGTGTTCCACGAGCAGGATGCCGTAGTCGCCCTTCATGCCTTGCAAGAGCCGCGTCATGCGCGCCGATTCCTCGGGCCCCATGCCGGCCATGGGCTCATCCAGCAGCAACAGCTGCGGCGAACGCGCTAGTGCCACCGCCAGTTCCAGCTGCCGCTTTTCGCCATGCGCCAGGTCCGCCGAGCGCACGTGACGTCGGTCTTCCAGACCCACGTGCGCCAACCAGCGCATGGCCTCGGTCTTCAGCGCCGCGTCATGGCGCGGGTTGGACCAGGCCTGAAAGGCGCGGCCGCCCTTGAGCATGCGCGAAAGGATCACGTTTTCCAGGGCCGTGTATTCCTGGCAGAGCTCAGTGATCTGGAATGAGCGGCCCAGCCCCAGGCGCGCGCGCTCGAATGCGCGCAGTGCCGTCACGTCCTGTCCGTTCAGGTGGATGGTGCCGGAATCCGGGCGGATCTCGCCGCAGATCTGCGCGATCAAGGTGGACTTGCCCGCGCCATTGGGGCCGATGATGGCGTGGATCTCGCCCGCGCGCACATCCAGGTCCACGCCATTGGTCGCCACCACCGCGTCAAAGGCCTTGCGCAGCTGCGTCAGGCGCAGCAGGCTGGCGCCGGCATCAATCGGCATGGCGTGTCTCCAGCAGTTTTCCAAAAAGCCCCTTCTGGCCCCACAGCACCACCAGCACCAGGATGGGGCCCATATACAGCAGCCAGTGCTCGGTCAGCGACGACAGCATCTGTTCCAGGCCCAGGAACACGGCCGCGCCCGCGATCGGCCCGAGCAGAGTGCCCACGCCCCCGAGGATCACGATGGCCATGAGTTCCCCGGACTTGGTCCAGGCCGCCATGTCGGGCGTCACCAGCCCGGCGTAATTGGCCCACAGCACACCGGCAAGACCCGTGCCTACCGCTGACAGCACAAAGGCGCTGAGCCGATACGGCGTGGGCGCCACACCCAGATTCACCGCGCGCCGCTCGCTCTGGCGCAGCGCCTGCAGCACCATGCCAAAACGCGAATTGGTCACGCGAATGCACAACAGCGTCCACAACGTCAGCACGGCCAGGCAAAGGTAGTAGAAGACCATGGGGCTTTCCAGGTTGACGCCGGGCAACTCGTTGCGCTGCGGAATCATCAAGCCGTCGTCGCCGCCATAGAACTGCAGCGATACCAGCACGAAGTACACCATCTGCCCAAACGCCAGGGTGATCATGATGAACTGCACGCCCCGCGTGCGCAGCGCCAGATAACCGAACAACCAGCCGGCCAGCGCGCATACCGCCAGTGCGATGGGCCACACCACCAGCGCCGCATTGCTGCCCGCCCAGCCGAAGATCGGACCGGCCTCGGCCGTGTGGAAGGCGATGATGCCGACCGCATAGCCGCCCAGTCCGAAGAACATGGCGTGCCCGAAACTGACCATGGCGCCATAGCCGATCACCAGGTCCAGGCTGACTGCCGCCAGCCCGTAGATCAGGAAGCGCGTCACAACGCCGATCAGGAACGGCGAGCCCGAGGCCAGCGCCGCGGCCGGCAGCAGGATCAGCACCGCCAGCCCGCCGAGCCCCCAGCGGGCGCGGTTTGTAAGTGTGTATGCCATCTTCATCCTCGCGCCGGAAACAAGCCGCCCGGCTTGGCGATCAGGACAATCGCCATCAACACGTAGATACTGGCCGAAGCCAGGCCCGCCGCCAGCGGGTCGGCCGTTGCCGGCGAGAACATGGTCGACAGCAGCTGCGGCAGAAAGGCGCGCCCAAGGCTGTCCACCATGCCTACCAGCAATGCGCCGGCCAACGCGCCGCGCACCGATCCCACTCCGCCGATCACGATGACCACGAAGGTGGTGATCAGAATGCGTTCGCCCATGCCGATTTCCACCGCCAGCAGCGGCGCCGCCATGACGCCAGCCAGCCCGCACAGCAGGGCGCCCAGGCCGAACACCAGCGTGTAGAGCTTGCGAATGTCCACGCCCAGCGCATCGACCATTTCGCGGTCGTCGGCGCCCGCCCGGATCAGCATGCCAATACGCGTGCGGTTGACCAGCCACCACAAGCCCACGGCAACCAGCGCGCCGATGGCGATGAAGGACAGACGGATCAACGGATACTGGAACCCTGGGGCCAGCGTGACCGCGCCCTCCAGGAACGTGGGGATGCCCACGAGCGGCGGACGCCGGCCGAATATCAGGCTGACCGCCTCGTTGGAAAACAACAGCAAACCGAAGGTGGCAAGGACCTGGTAAAGATGGTCCCGCTTGTACAGCTTGCGTATCACCACCACTTCTACCGATATGCCGTACAGGCCGGCGCCCAGCAGCGCCGCCAGCACGCCGGCCAGGAATGAACCGGTGGTGCCGATGGCATAGGCCGCGCAGTAGGCCCCCACCATGTAGAAGGAGCCGTGCGTCAGGTTGACCACGCCCATGATGCCGAAGATCAGCGTCAGTCCGGCAGCCAGCATGAATAGCATGGCGCCGAACTGCAGCCCATTGAGCAACTGTTCAAACAGGAGCGTCATGACGGCATCTTGCAGAGTTGCGCGTACGCGTCCTTGTCATCGGACACCAGTTTGCGGACCAGGTGCGGCGACAGGCCGCCGTCGCTGTCCTTCTCGATGCGCATCAGGTACAGGTCCTGGATCGGATGCTGGTTGGTGTTCATGCTGAACTTGCCGCGCAGCGATGCGAATTCCGGCTTGCGCAGCGCGGCACGAAACTCCGCCGCCTTGGACAGGTCGCCGCCGGTGGCCTTCAGGCCAGCCCCGATCAGCTGCGCGGTGTCGTAGGCCTGCATCGCGTAATCCGTCGGGACGCGGCCGTAGGCATCCTTGAACGCCTGCACGAAGGCCTTGGATTGCGCATTGTCGAAGTCCTGCGACCAGATGCCGGTGATGTAGGCGCCCGCCGAGGCGTCGCCCGTGGCCTTGATCATGCGCGCGTCCATCGAGAAGCTGGGCATCAGCATCGGAATGCTCTTGTTCAGTCCGGCCGCCGCGTACTGCTTGACGAAGTTGATGCCGGTCCCGCCTGGATGGAACTGGTAGATGGCGTCGGGCGCCAGCGAGCGCAGGCGCGCCAGTTCCACCGAGAAGTCCGATTGATCGAGCTTGGTGTAGATCTCAGCCACCACCTCGCCCTTGTAGGTGCGCTTGAATCCTTCGATGGCGTCGCGGCCGGCCTGGTAGTTGGGCGCCAGCAGCACGACACGCTTGTAGCCCAGTTCATTGGCCGCCACGCCGCCGGCCGTATGGAAGGCGTCGTTCTGGTAGGACGCCACGAAATAATTGGGATCGCATTTTTCACCCGCGAAGTTCGACGGGCCGGGATTCAGGCTGACATAGAACGCGCCCGACTTCACCACGCTGGGCACGACCGCCGCCAGCACGTTGGAGAAATTCACGCCGGTATAGAGCTTGACGCCCGATTGCAGCAAACGGTCAGCCGCCTGCTTGGCGTTGGCGGGCTTCAGGCCGTCATCCTCGATTACCAGCTGCACGGGCACGCCGCCCAACTTGCCGCCTCCCTGCTTGATGGCGAGGTTGAACGCATCGCGCTCGTCTTCGCCGATGTAGCCGGCCGGCGTGGACAAGGTGGCGATGAAGCCGATCTTGACCGGTTCCGCGGCATGCGCCGCTCCCATCGACGCCGCGGCGTCCAGCGCGACGGACAACGCGGCGGCCACGCCGCCCAGTATCTGTTTCTTGATCATGTTTTCCCCTTGAGACTGCGTTGCCCGCCGCTGTGCGGCCGGGCGCGTTAAACGGCCACCACCGGATGGCGCAGCGTGCCGATGCCTTCCACGCAGGCCACCACCACGTCGCCCGGCCACAGCCATTCCTGCGGCTTGCGGCCCGCGCCCACGCCTTCCGGCGTGCCGGTGGCGATGATGTCGCCCGGTTCCAGCGTGATGCCCGCGCTGATGTCCGAGATCAGGAACGGCACCTTGAACAGCATGTGGCGCGTATTGGAGCCCTGCTTCTTCTCGCCGTTGACCGTCAGCCACAGGTCCAGCACCTGCGGATCGGGGATCTCGTCCGCTGTCACGATGCACGGGCCGAACGGCGCGTAGGTATCCTGGCCCTTGGAATAGATCCATTGGCCGGCGCGGCGGCAATCGCGCGCGCTCATGTCCAGCATGACGCTGTAGCCGAACACATAGGACAATGCATCGGCCTCGGCCACGCGCGAGGCGCGGCGGCCCATGATCACCGCCAGTTCCACTTCCCAGTCCAGCTGCTGCGTGATCTTGGCGTTGTGCTCGATGGCATCGCCCGGCCCGATGACGGTGGTGGGCGGCTTGGAGAAGATCACGGGCTGCTTGGGCAAATCGGCGGAAGTATCCAGCGTGCGGCTGGATTCCGCCACGTGCTCCACGTAGTTCAGGCCGATGCCGAAGATGTTCTTGCGCGGGCGCGGAATCGGCGCCAGCAATTTGACGTTTTCCTGCGGCAACGCAGTACCCACGGGCCAGGCCCCGCGATAGGCCTCCATCAGCTTGCTCGCCTGCGCCACGGCCACGGGACCCAGGTCGATGAAAGCCAGCATGTCGTCAGGCAGGTCTACGCCGCCAGCGCGGCCCAGCAGGGCCAGATCGATTACATAGCCTTCGGCCAGCGCGCCCAGACGGGCGGCGGCGGTGGGATGAGCGCGAAAAGTCACCAAGCGCATAGGAACTCCATAAATTCAGGACGAGTTGAGTCAGGCGCGCGAACGGGGTCCGCGCGGCGGAAAAGATTCAATAGGGACCGGGCGGCGCTAGATCAGCACTTGGTGGCCGTCGTTTTCCTTGACCGCTTCTTCGCGGTAAAGCGCCAGCGCACGCATCACGGGCAGGTCGTTGAAACTGAACAGGCAGGCGTCGTCGTTGGACGAAAGATTGACGTGTTCGTGGATCGCCCAGGAAGGCACGCAGAAGATGTCGCGCTCGGTCCAGTCATAGCGCTTGCCGTCGATGATGGAATAGCCGCTGCCCTTGGCCACCTGGTAGATGAAGCTGCCGGTATGGCGATGGGCCTTGGTGTGTTCGCCGGGCTGCAGCAGTTGCATGCTGGCGCCGATGGTAGGCATGACCGGGCCACCCGTCGCAGGATTGACGTATTCGAGCAGGATGCCGTCATAGGGACTGCCGGCGGTGGTGCGCGCATAGCGGCGCAGCGCTTCGTAGGTGGGCTCCCACTCGTACTTGAACAGGGGCGAGTACGGCTTGGTCCATCCGGATACCTGCGGCTTGAGGGCCGCATTGCCCCAGGCGGCGCTGGTGTCGTCCACGGGATAGGTCACGGTCTGGTTCAAGTCAGGATGCACGGCGTAAAAGCCCGCCTCCATCGCGTTGACCAGCGGAATGTCCAGGCCGTCCTGCCAGATGCAGGTGGTGCCGTCTTCCGCCACGCCGTGCTCATGCCAGGTGCCATTGGGCGTCAACACGAAATCGTTCGCGCCCAGCGTCATCTTGTGGCCGTCCACCACGGTGTATGCGCCCCGCCCTTCCATGATGAAGCGCAGCGCAGAGTGCGAATGCTTGTGGGCGGAAGCCAGCTCGCCGGGTTTCATCACCTGCAGGCCCGAATACAGCCAGCCCACGGCGGCGGCCACGTCGCGCCGGCCGGGGTTGTTCAGGTAAATGACGCGCCGGCCCGCTTCTTCCGGAGAAACCAGTTCGGCGGACCGCAACACGTGGCCGCGCAGATCCTGGTAGCGCCATACCACCGGCACCGAGACCGAACGGGGCGCCCAAGGCTCGATCTTGTTCGCCACCGTCCAGAGGGCGCCGGTTTCCAGGCGCGCCAGCTCCTTGTAGTAGGCAACCAGCTCGGGCGAGTCGGCCACATTGGCTCGGCCTAAGGTTTCCTCGCGGTACGCGTCGTAGCGGTTCGCTTCCATCCCTTGCCTCTTTTTATAAAAATTTAAATATTTTCGAAAATAATAGAGGCGAGCTGAAAATCGGGCAACGAGCGCGCCCTAGGGGTTTTCCCAGGCCGCCCGAAAATTATTGGCGCAGCGTCGAACAATACTGTACAAAAACACAGTACAGCGTGATACATTTCGCTCGCCCAAAAACTGTCGTCCAGGAGAACCCTGTGTCAGAAGCTGCTCATCTCGTCCAATACATCGTCGTTCCCTACCGCGCTGCCGCCAATGGCGTCGCCCCCGGTGAAATCCGCCCTGCCAGCAGCGAGTTCGGCGCCATTCGCATCGCCAACTCCATGGCCGCCAAGTTCGCCGGCGTCGCGGCCTATGAAGTGCTGGTGGACAAGGAAACCGGCGACATGGAATCGCCGCGCATCCTGATGCAGATCGGCACCGTGCCCGCCCTGGACGACTGAAGCCGTCCCCGCGGTCGCCATGAGGCGCCGCAGCGGCGGCACGGCAATTGCTGCGCACCGGAGGAACGACGCGCCCAGGCGCCAGCCTGCGCGTCCAACCTGAACGGGCCCGCCAGATGATCGTAGAAGTCTTCCAACGCCCTGACCTCTCGTGGGCGTTTCGCCGCATCGCCATGTTGGGCGTCCAGGAGGACGGCCAACGCTACGCATCCCGGGACGATGCCGTGGCGGCCGCGCAGGCGGCATATCCGGACGTGTCGATAGCCTTGCGCGAACCCGACACCGACGGCACGACACTTGCTTGACCGCATCTCCGTCACTAACGAGGGCCGCCATGCAAACCAGAGATCCAGTTCCCACCCCGACCGACGCCCGTGAACCTCTGTGGGAAAGACTGCGCCGTATCGATGACGCGCGCCCCGACTTTCCGGGCGAGCACGTCATCGTCTTCGGCACCGGCGCCTGGCTGATGTTTACGGGCATGCGCAGCGGTCCCGGCTGGAAAGGCGTCATCCTCACAGCGTTGGGCACCGCGCTGGTCGGTCGCGCGGCCAGCGGCACGGGCGGCATTGCCAAGGCTGCGCGGATATTGAAGCGGCTGAGTTGAAACCGGCTGGGCGACTGCAACCACGGATCGCCCGCCGGTAATTTTTTCCGCTTCTCTTCCGATTTCCCCTCGCCGAAGCCGTACAGGCGCCGGTTCCGGGTTACTGCCTTCACGTCAGCGCAATGCCGCCGTCGACACGCAAATTGACGCCTGTGACGAAGCTGCTGTCATCCGAAGCCAGGAACAGCGCTGCGCGGGCCAACTCATGCGTTTGCGCCAGACGCCCGAGGGGAATCGCCGCAGCCATGCCTTGCTCGAACGCGGGCCGATCCGCTGCGGCCACACCGAGCTTTTCCAGGATCGGAGTATCGGTGGGACCGGGACTCAGCACATTGACGCGGATCTTCCGGCTCTTGAACTCCAGGGCCCAGGCACGGGCGAAGGCTTCAATCGCCGCCTTGGAGCCGGCGTAGACAGCGTGATTCTCCAGCACCTTGGCGCTCGCGATGGAGCTTGTGAGGATGATGGAGCCGCCATCCCGCATCAGCGGCAAGGCCTTGGTGACCCCAAAGAATATGGCGCGAGTGTTGGTGCCGAATTGCGCGTCATAACTGTCGACGCTTACGGCCGGCGACGGTTCGATGTGGTTCATGCCGGCGTTGGCCATGTAGACGTCGATAGCGCCGAATCTGTCTCGGACCGCCGCTGCCAGGCGGTCATGCGTCGCCAGATCCGCCACGTCTCCCACCATGCCGAAGGCGGACGCACCGAGTTTCGCGACCGCGGCATCCACGGCCTCCCGCCTGCGCCCCAGGATAGCGACCCGCGCGCCTTCGGCGACGAACGCCTGGGCCGCGGCGTAGCCGATGCCGCTGTTGCCGCCGGTAATAACGGCGGTCTTACCCATGAGTTTTTTCATTTTCTTCCTTCACGAAAGGTCGCTTGCCGGGCGACACGCATTGCTCGACGCCCGGCAAGCGCAACCGCAACGACGCGGTCAAAAATCCCAGATCACGGGCACCCAACGAAAGGCGTCGCCATCGACCGCGACCCGGCCCACGGATGGGAATGGCAGATGGGCCGCGACCAGCAGCCCGCGATTTCGGGCCAGCTCCTGGAACAGGCCGATGCGCACGCGGGCAGATTCCTCGGGATCGTGTTCGAATCCGTTGTGCCATTCGGGATGGTCGAATGCGACGGGGAACATGGCGTCGCCGGCAAAGGTCAGGCGTTCACCTCCCGAGATCAGGTCCACCACGCTGTGCCCCGGAGTGTGCCCGCCAGTCAGGCGGACGATGACGCCCGGCGCCACCTCATGCCGGTCCTCGAAGAGGCGCAGTCGATCGCGGTATTCGTTGTAGAAGCTGGTGGCCGTGGACCTGAGCACTGCAGGCACGGGCTTGGGCATGACGGTGAGCGAAAAGTCCGGCGAAGTCCAGAATGCCACTTCGGTGGCGGACACATGGATGCGCACGTCCGGACGCAGGCGTTCCTTCACGCCCGGCACCAGCAATCCACCCACGTGGTCCATATGCATGTGCGTGATGATCACATCGGTCACGGACTCCAGCGCAATCCCCGCGGACTCCAGCCGCTGGGGAAACAGCCCGGCGCGCGGAAAGCCTGCGAACTGTCCTCCCAGCCCCGCATCGATAAGAATGGTCTGGTCTGCGCTGCGAGCCACCATCACGTTCAGCGGCCAGTCGAAAGCGTCGGGGGGCATGAACATGTGCTCCAGCCAAGCCGCGAGGTCGGAGGGGTCGGCGTTGGTGGCCATCGTCGCGGTCGGCAGGGGCAGCACGCCGTCGCTGACGACCAGCGCGTCGATGTCGCCGATCTGCAGCGCGTAGCGCGAGGGAACCAGATCGATGGATTCGGTGTTTTCAATGGCAAGCATGGCGATATCTCCAGGAAGGCGCCCGTCAGGCGGTGGCGCGGATGAAGGCAAGCAGGTCGGCATTGATGCGGTCCTGCATGGTGGCGGTAAGCCCGTGCGGCGCGCCCGGGTAGTAGATTTCCTTGGCGTTCGTTACCAGGCGCGCGGCCTTCTTCGCCGAATCGTGCACCGGCACGATCTGATCGTCCTCCCCATGCATGAACAGGGTCGGGACGTCGATCTTTTTCAGATCCTCGGTAAAGTCGGTTTCCGAAAATGCCTTGATGCATTCGTAGGCGTTCTTCTGACCGCTTTGCATGCTCCACAACCAGAACTGGTCCAGCATGCCTTGCGAGACCTTGGCGTCGGGACGATTGGCGCCATAGAAGGGAATGGCCAATTCCTTGTAGAACTGCGAACGGTCTCCCGCCACTCCCGCACGGATGCCATCGAAGACCTCGATCGGCAGGCCCTCCGGATTAGCGGCGGATTTCAGCATCACCGGCGGGACCGCGCCGATGAGCACCGCCCTGGCCACGCGCTTGCTGCCGTGGCGGCCGATGTAGCGCGCCACCTCGCCGCCGCCCGTGGAATGCCCGATCATGGTGATGTGCTTCAGGTCCAGCGCCTCGATCAGTTGCGCCAGATCGTCGGCGTAGCCGTTCATGTCATTGCCGGTTGACGGCTGGGAGGAACGGCCGTGGCCACGGCGATCGTGCGCAATGACCCGAAAGCCGTTGCTTGCCAGATAGTGCATCTGCCCATCCCAGGCGTCCGCATTCAGCGGCCAGCCATGCGAGAAGGTGACGACGGGGCCGTCGCCCCAGTCCTTGTAGTAGATCTGCGTACCGTCATTGGTGGTGTAGGTATTGCTGGTCATGGTCGTGCTCCGGTTGGGTTAGGCGCTGCGTCGGGGAAGCAAGTGAGGCCATGGTAGGGGCGGGGTTTCATGGCCGGTAGGCATGCAGCGGGAAGCACGCTGTTGTGCGACGCGCACCAATGCGCATCGATGCGCGCCAGCAGGGCAGCCCCCCACGCGCGCTCTGCCGATGACCCGCCGACCTTGCGCGCCGGACCGCGCAAAATCCGATTGTTGTCACGCAGACAACACCATGCGTCCTTATGCAGCCCTACCGCGTCACGCACCGCGCTCTTAGGATGTGTTCACCCACACATTGCTTGACGTGCCGGCGCCGCGCTACTGGACGTGCTGCCGCGCGCCAACCGGGGACCGACATCATGCATCTGGGAAAATCCTATCGCCTGGGCGAATTCGTCATCTGGACCCGCAGGAAGATCTATGTCCTGCTGGCGCTAGGCTTCGCGCCCGCGCTGCTCTACCAGGTTGCCGGCCTCAAATGGCTGACGCTGCCCTTGTCGGTGGTGTCGCTACTGGGCACCGCGACCACCTTTGTCGTCGGCTTCAAGAACGTGCAGACCTATACGCGCACGGTGGACGCACAGAAAATCTGGATGAGCATCGTCAGCGCCAGCCGGTACTGGGGCGTGATCAGCCACAGCTATGCCGGCAACTCCGACCAAGGCGCGGCATTGGTGCAGCGGCATCTGGCGTGGTTGACCGCGCTGCGCTATCAATTGCGCGAAGCACGCGTGTGGGAAACCGTGGGCAATCGCCCCAATGCCGAATACCGCAGACAGTACGTAATACCGGAACGCGCCGAGTCCCTGGAATCCGCGCTGTCCCGCTACCTGTCCGCGCAGGACATCCCGGCCTTGATGCAGGCGGACGACAAGGCTGCGCAGTTGCTGGCCCTGCAGGCGCGGGCAGTACGAAGCCTGCTGGATTCCGGCGCCATCAGCGCATCGGAATATGCCGAACTCAATAGCCGCATCCGTGAACTGCTGGACCTGCAGGGCCAGGCCGAGCGCATCAAGAATTTCCCCTATCCGCGCCAGTACGCCATCATCAACACCTTGTTCGTGCGTTCCTTCTGCGTGGCGCTGCCGTTTGGCCTGACGGGCCAGTTCGCCCAGCTGGGCCAGGACATCGGCGGCATCATGCAGGGCCAGATGGCATGGCTGGCAGTGCCGTTCAGCGTGATCATCTCGTGGATTTACACCTCGCTCGAGCAGGTCGGCGAGAGCACGGAGAATCCCTTCGAAGGCAGTGCGAATGACGTGCCCATCAGCCGCCTGAGCGCGATGATAGAACGGGACCTGAACCAAATGGCCGGCCAGGCGGCCATGCCTGCGCTCCCCGCCACGGTAATCGCGCTCTAGTAGGCGCAGCCCCTGCGCCGCCACCCGCGGGTGCTCTGGCGGCCGGCGCTATACACGCTTGTCCTGCCCGGAGCGCTGCGGCAAAATAGCCTGCCTTCCCCGCCCCCCTTTCCCCTAGGCGTTGGCCCATTCCATGACCGGCTCCGTGACCCTTTTCGACCGCCACCGCCCTCGCCTCTACGCGATCGCCTACCGCATGTTGGGCTCGGTGGCCGAAGCGGAAGACATCGTGCAGGACGCGTGGCTGCGCTGGCATGGCGCCGACACCGCCGAGATTGAGAACCCCGAGGCCTGGCTCGTCACCGTGACGACCCGCCTGTCCATCGACCGTCTTCGCGCCGCCAAGGCCGAACGGGAGAACTACGTGGGGGTCTGGCTGCCAGAACCAATGTTGATGGCGACGCCCTCCACCCCCGAACAGATCCACGAACTTGCCGATGACGTTTCCGTGGCGTTTCTGTTCATGCTGGAGCGCCTGTCGCCGGATGCCCGCGCAGCCTTCCTGATGCGCGAGGTATTCGACGCTGACTACGAGGACATCGCGCACACCCTGGACAAGACTCAGGCAGCCGTCCGGCAACTGGTGCGGCGAGCCAGGCAGCAATTGCGCCAAGGCACCCCGCGCGAGGCGGTGCCGCGCGCGACGCTGCACCGGCTGCTACTGGCCTTCGCAGACGCGATGCAGCGCAGTGATTTCCACGGCCTGCACGCATTGCTGAGCGACGACGCCGAACTCATCGGCGATGGCGGCGACAAGGTCACGAGCTTTGCCAGCCTGGTGGGCGGCAAACGTCTGGCGCAGCTGTTCTACGCCGGCAAGAGGCGCTACCGCGATGCGCTGAGCACCGAGGTGGTCGAGGTGAATGGACAATGGACGCTGCTGCGTTTCATCAACGGCGATCTTGAATCCGTGCAGTCCTATGAAACGGACGGCGAGCGCCTGACCCGGGTCCTGGTGCAACGCAATCCGGACAAGCTGGCACGCGTTGCGGCCGCCCTGGCGCAACGTTGACGCCGTCCCTGCGCCGGCTTTGGTGCATGGCGGGCAACATGGTGGTCCCTTGCGCGGGTCTACCGCCCCGCCACCGCCACTTCTACGATGGACCTGTCACCACTCTTGCCAGGACAGGCCATGTCGACACTCACCAAACTTGCTTTGTCATTGATCGCCGCCGGCGCGCTGTTGGACCAGCCTGCCCATGCTGCGTCGCATCACGGATCGCCCGCCGGCAAGCCGGCCGACCCGATCGTTACGGAGCTGATGAACAGGGACTTGCCGGATGTTCCCGGCAAGGACGCACTGATGCTCGTCGTCGACTATCCGCCTGGAGCGGCCGACCCCTTGCATCGCCACGATGCCTCGGCCTTTGTCTACGTACTTGAAGGCAGCATCGTCATGCAGGTCAAGGGCGGCAAGGAAGTGACCCTGACCCCGGGCCAGACCTTCTATGAAGGCCCCGACGACATCCATACCGTGGGCCGCAACGCCAGCCAGACCAAGCCCGCCAAGTTCGTGGTCGTGCTGATCAAGAACAAGGGCGCGCCCGCCCTGATCCCCGTCAAATAAGGGACAGCCCTACCCTGTATTGGCCAGCCTCGGGCGCCCTATGCCCGCGCTGGCCATTTTTTTTTTTGAGGGCAGCGTCACAAAATCGAGCGATCCAACGTCTTAGGAGGTAGGATCAACCAACTCGCGGCACTGCCTACCATGCCCACACCCATTCCAGCACCCTCGGTTATCGCTCCCGCAAACGGGCCGGACTCCCTGGCCGACAGTTTCGCCACCAGCTACGCAGGCGTCATGGCCTTCATGGCGGTCGCCGCCGAAGGCAACTTCGCCAAGGCAGGCGACCGTCTGGGCATAGGCCGCTCCGCAGTGAGCCGCAGCGTGCAGAAGCTCGAAGACCAGCTGGGAACCCGGCTTTTCGTGCGCACCACACGCAGCACCTCACTCACCGCGGAAGGCAAGCGCTTCTATGAGCAATGCCATCCCGGCGTGGAGCGGATCATCCAGGCGCTGGACGATATGCGCGACCTGCGCGAAGGCCCGCCGACCGGCCAGTTGCGCGTCTGCTCTACCGTGGGCTTCGGCCGCAAGGTCGTCGCGCCCCTGCTGCGGGAATTCCGGCAGGCCAATCCGAACATTTCCGTGGAACTGCTGCTGGACGACGGCCCGACCGACTTCACCACGGACCGTGTCGATGTGTCGTTCCGCAATGGCCGCATGGAAGACAGCCAGGTGATCGCCAAGAAAGTCATTCCGATGCAGATGATGCTCTGCGCCTCGCCCGCCTATGTCGCCAGGCACGGACTGCCGGATAGCGTGGACGCGCTCTCGGGCCACGGCTGCGTGAATTTCCTGCTGGCATCCGGGCGCGTGTACGAATGGGAATTCAAGGTTGGCGGCCAGCTGCGCAAGGTTGCGCCACCCGCCATGCTCACCTTCAACGATGCCGATCTCGTCCTGCAGGCCGTGCTGGACGGCCATGGCCTGGCGCAGATGGCCGGTTACCAGGTCTGCGAACATCTGCGCGCCGGCACCCTGGTGCCGTGCCTGCCCCAGTACGCGCCCGACGACCGGGGACACTATCTGTGCTTTCTCAGCCGCCAGCATCTGCCGGCGCGCATGAGGGTGTTCATCGACTTCATGACGGAACGCATCCGCGCACAGGATCTTCAGATCATCGACAGCCTGCTGCTGAAGCAGGCCTGAGCGCTATTGGGTCAGCGCCACTACGCTGGCGATCCCGCCCTGGGTCATCTTGGAGTACGGACACAGGCGTTCCGTATTGCGGACCAGCTCCTCGGCAATGGGGGTGGGCACGCCTGGCAGATGGATATTGATATCCGCTGTCAGCGCGAACAAACCGTCGACGGGGTCGCGCCCGAACGAGATCGTGGCCGTTACCGAGGCATCCGGGATAGCCACGCCGGCGCGCTCCGCGAGCATGGCGAGCGCGCCGTGGAAGCACGCCGCATAACCGGCGGCGAACAGTTGCTCCGGGTTCGTGCCCCCGCCCGTGCCGCCCAGTTCCACCGGCAGGCGCAGTTCCACGATCAGTTCGCCGTCGTCAGAGATCGCCATGCCAGACGCTCGTCCGTGCGCCGCCTCCCCGCCACGCACCGTCACGCTGGTCGTGTACAGAGGATGGAAATCCTCGCCCCGGTACTTTTCCAGGAGGCTCTGGGGAGGTGGCCGCAGTTTGCTCATGTGGGTCTCTGTGCCTGCCGCTACTTGCTTGCGCCCGAACGGCTGAACCAGGTTTCGAAGTCAATCTTGCCCAGGCGCGGACCGGGTCCCGGCACCAGCGTTTCGTCATCGAGCAGCGCGCCGAAATAGCGCGCGCCGGCGTCCGCCCGCACGGTGCGTGTGTCGCCGGTTCTTTCCATGTAGCGTTGCGCCAGCTGGGCCAGACGCACCCGCTCCGGACCGGCGATTTCCACAATACCGTTCACGGGTGGCGCCAGCGTGGCGTCGGCCATTGCCTGCGCGACGTCATCGGACGCGATCGGCTGGACGTAGGCCGGCGACAGCCGCACCTCCGCGCCCTCCGTGCCCGACTGCACTATGCCGCCGAGGAACTCGAAGAACTGAGTGCTGTGCACGATGGTGTAGGGAATTCCAGCCGCCACGATCAACTCTTCCTGCGCGATCTTGCCGCGGAAGTAGCCGCTTTCAGCCAGGCGGTGCGTGCCGACCACCGACAGCGCGACGTGGTGGCGCACGCCGGCGCGGGCCTCTGCGGCCAGCAGGTTGCGCCCCGAAGTCTGGAAGAATTCCAGCACGGCCCCGTCTTCGAACGAAGGAGAATTTGCGACGTCGACCACCGTATCGACGCCGGCCAGCGCGGTGGCCAGGCCTTCGCCGGTGAGCGTATTGACGCCAGTGGCGGGCGATGCGGCAATCGCTTCATGGCCACGCTCATTGAGCAGTTTCACGAGTTTGGAGCCGATCAGCCCCGTGCCGCCTATAACCAGGATTTTCATGACGGTTCCTTAGTTGAACTTGGCTTTGTCCAGGCCGTACGCCTTGTCGGCCGATCCCGGCACGGTGCGGAAACCCACGTTCAAGCGGTTCCAGCCATTGATCGCCATGACCGCGAAGCTGAGGTCGGAAATCTCCTTCTCGGACAACTGCGTGCGCACGCGCTCGTAGACGTCATCGGGCACCCCGTGCGCGCCCAGCGTGGTCAACGCTTCGGTCCAGGCCAGGCAGGCGCGCTCACGCGGCGAAAATTCCGTGGATTCGCGCCAGATGGCCACATGGTGCAGGCGCAGCTCGCGCTCGCCGCGGATCTTGGCCTCTTTCACGTGCATGTCCAGGCAGAAGCCGCAGCCGTTGATCTGGGAAGCCCGGATCTCGATCAGGGACAGGATTGATTGCTCGATCGACCCCGACTTCAACAGCATGCCGAATTCGACGAACTTCTTGAACAGCTCGGGCGATTGCGCGTACGCATTCAGACGTTGACTCATGGTGACTCCTTCGATTGGTTGACATGTGCAGGCTGTGTTGAACCGGGTTCGGTGCATGCCTGAACTACGACCAAATCGTAGGGCTGCGCGCAAAGCGGCAGAAGCCCCGGGCAAGGGATCATGATGTTGCCTCAATGGCACCAATCCGCGGCTGACGGCATGCCGTTGCGCGCCGCCAGGCTCGTCATCAGGCTTTGACGCCCAGCTGCTTCATGGCCTTTCCGATCGCCTGGGGCGCGTAGTCATCCCACGGATCATTTCCCACATCGAGGCGGGTGTGGATATTGGCAATGGTCCATTGCGCCGACCCTTTGAGTCCGTCCAGCTCGGTCCAACGGACAGGAACCGATACCCCCAGGCCCGGCCGGGCGCGGGCAGACCAGGCTGCCACCGTCGTAGCGCCGAAGCCGTTGCGCAGATAATCGGCGAATATCTTGCCCACGCGGTTCTTGGGACCGCTTTTGGCGACGAACAGCTTCGGCAGCGTTTGCGCCAGATGGCGCACCATGGCTTCCGAGAAGTCCTTGACGGCGTCCCAACCGTACTGCTTGCGGATGGGCACGACTACATGCAGGCCCTTGCCGCCGCTGGTCTTCAACCAACCGCGCAGGCCGAGTTCCTGCAGCAACACGCGCACCAGCTCCGCGCCCTGCTGGACGGCCGGCCAGTCCACCCCCTCTCCGGGGTCCAGATCAAACAGCATCCTGTCCGGCTTGCCGATCGAGCTCTTGAGCGCGTTCCACGTGTGGAACTCCACGACGTTCAGCTGGGCGGCGGCGAGTATTGCCGCTTCGTTCGAACTCTCCATCAAGGAGGGATGCCCCGGATAAAGGCGCTCCGGCAACGCAATCACCCCGGGAATGGGGGACTCCGAATGACGCTGGAAGAAGTGCTCGCCCTGGATGCCCGCGGGCGCCCTGACAAAGGATACGGGACGGTTGCGCAGATGCTCCATCATCAGCGGGGCCACCAGTCCGTAGTAGCGAGCCAGATCGAGCTTGGTGGCTCCGGAGGAAGGATCGATCACGCGATCGGGATTCGAGAGCTTCATTCCCTTCGGCGCTTTTGTCGCGCCCTCTTTCCTGTTTTTCTCCGGATCTTTGCGCCCGGAAAGCTTGTCGGCTGGCATGGGCACCTCGCGAGTGATCTTCTTTGGTGGTTTGTCGGTTCTCAGGCCCCGGAAGGTCGCGTGGCGCACGTGGCCGTCGCTGGTCCACTCTCCGAAAGAGACCTCGCCCACCAGCGTGGGGCGTACCCAATGAACCTGCCGCAGGGCCCGCGGCTTTCCTTTGGTCAGCGCGCTGGCCGCCTGTTCGATGCCGGCCAGCTTGCGATGGAGCTCGAGCAGCGCCTTGTCATCGAACCCGGTGCCGACGTTGCCCGCGTAGCGCAGCCCCCCGCCAGGCTCATGCACCGCCAGCAGCAAAGCGCCAAAGCCCTTGCGGCTACCCTTGGGATCGGTATAGCCGACGATGACGAACTCCTGCCGCTGGGTGCATTTGAGCTTGATCCAGTCGTCCGTGCGTCGGGACACATAGGGTGCGGACAGGCGCTTGCCGATGATGCCTTCCAGGCCCAACCTGCATGCCGAGGCGACGAGGTCTCCCACCGGCTTGTCGAAGGCCTCGCTGAACTTCACGTGCTTGCCCTTGCTTCTTGCGACGACCTGCCGCAGAAGTTCACGCCGTACCTTGAGCGGCTCGGCCCGGATATCGCGCCCCGCAACGTAGGGCAGGTCAAAGGCGTAGTAGACGATATCCGCGGTGCCTGCGGCATCGAACGCGTTCTGCAAGGCCTGGAAACTGGGCACGCCTTCATGCGTCAGCACCACGATCTCGCCGTCGATCCAGGCGGTGGCGATCTCCAACGCCGCCAGCTCCTGGGCCAGGCGGGGCATCTTGGCCGTCCAATCGTGGCCGTTCCGGGTGAACAACGCGGCCTTTCCGTCCTCGATCCTTGCCAGGATCCGGTAGCCGTCGAACTTCATTTCATATGACCAGTCTTCGCCACCGCGCGGCGCACCTTCAACCAGGGTCGCCAGCTGGGGCTTGAGCGCCGCAGGCAGGGCAGCTGCCTTGCCCGGCAAGGCGGCAACGGATTCCACCTTCTGGGAACTGCGGGTCTTAGGCTTGCCAGGCGCCCGCGTTCCCGTGTTTTTGGCACGCAAAGGCACGACACTATCCGGCAGCTCGTCCACCACACTGAAATCCTGGTCCGGCCGCGCGTACTCGTCGCTCTCCTTGATCAACAGCCAGGGCGGCTGCCGGTCACTCTCTTTGCCCTTCATGCGGATCAGCGCCCAGCGCCCGCGCAGCTTCACGCCATCCAGCGTGAACTTCAGATGACCTGCCTTGTATCCCTTCCTGGGGTCGCCTATAGGCGTCCAGCGGCCCTCGTCCCAGATGATTACCTTGCCGGCCCCATATTGGCCCTTGGGGATGGTGCCTTCGAACTGGTTGTAGGCGATGGGGTGGTCTTCGACCTGCACTGCCATGCGTTTGATCGAGGGATCGAACGACGGCCCTTTCGGCACCGCCCAGCTTTTCATCGCCCCATCCAGCTCCAGCCGGAAATCATAGTGAAGGCGGCTTGCCCAATGCTTCTGAATGACAAAAACCAGGCCGGCGTCGCCGGATTCCCCGCCTCCGGCGGGTTCCGGCGTGACCGAGAAATTGCGCTTCTCGCGGTATTTTTTAAGGCTGTCCACCATCGCTAGGCCGCCTTCTTCGCCTGCCTGGCGGTCTTGGCGGCCTTCTTGGCGGGCGCCTTCCGGGATGACGTGCTGCGCGGGGCGGCCTTTTTCGACGCGCGCCCCTTGGTGGCGCCGCCTCGCAGGCTGCGTTGCAGCAGATCGGTCAGATCGATCACGTTATCCGCATACGCCGGCGCTTCTTCTTGAGGCTCGATCACCGTTTCCGTCTTGCCTGCCTTCACCTTCTGTTCCACCAGTTCCATGATGGCCGCCTTGAATTCGTCCTGGTATTGAGCCGGATCCCAAGCGGCCGACATCTCTTCGACCAGCATCTTCGCCATCTTCAATTCCGACGCGGTGGGCGACATGCTCTTCGCGCCGGCCTTGGGCAGGTCCAGGCCTTCCACGGACTTGACCTCGTCCCCCCAGCGCATCAGGTTCAGGACAAGCGCGTCTCCTACCGGAATCAGGGCCGCCAGATGCTGCTTCGTCTGGATCACGACCTTGGCAATGCCGATCTTTCCGCTTTTCACCAGCGTGTCGCGCAGCAGCGCGTAAACCTTTTGCCCCTTGTTGATCGGCGCAACATAGTAGGGGCGTTCCAGATAGACGAACGAGACCTCCGCGGCCTCGACGAACTGCTGTATTTCGATGGTTTGCGTCGTACGCGGATAGGCCTCCGATATTTCCTCGGGAGAAATGATGACGTATTGCCCGTCCTCGTACTCGACGCCTTTGACGATGTCCTTGGATTCGATTTCCTTGCCCGTGCGCTTGTTGATGCGCTTGTAGCCGACGGGATCCATCGACCTGCGGTCCAGCCAGTCGAAATCCACCCCCGATTCGGTCGTGGCGGTGTGCAAGCCGACGGGGATGTGAACCAGGCCGAAGGTAATCGCGCCTTTCCAGATGGTTCGCATGGCCATGAGCATTCCTCCCTGGTGATGCGCGCCGCGGCTTGCCTGCAAAGCAGGTGCGCCACGGCGCTGCGGCGGGACAGACAACGCAGCAATTACCGTGCCCGGATCGAGCTCCTGCCGGGCACGCCGCTTGCTGGACAGCCTGCCATGACTTCCTTACCCAATCCCCGCGCGGAAGGCATCGTGGCCGCCTTCCCCAGGCGCGCGCAGGCATCCGAACACGACGTGGCCTCCCAGGACGCCCTGGCGTCCCGCTTGGCAGCGCTGCTAGGCCGCAGCTACGTGCCCGGCTACCGCCCCAGCCGCCATCGCGGTGGGCCAACGCCCTATTATGTGCCCGATCGCAGCATTGTCGGCGCGGCCCGAGCCGCCGTGCTGGGCATCAATAGCAGCGCGGATCTCTATGGCGGCGTAGTGCCCCACGCCTTCGTTGCCACCAAATCCATCAGCCACGGCTTGGTGGCGCCCCGCGCGCGCTGCCCCGCAGGCTGGGCGTCGGCGCTGCCGGACGCGCTGCGGGATGTCGTCCTGGAAGGCTATACGGCTTTTTGCCCCGAGGACGCGCTGGCGGCAGGCCAGCGCCTGCTCTCGCGTGGCGCGGTGCGCGTAAAGCCCGCGGATGCCACCGCCGGGCGCGGACAGGTGGTGGCCAAGGACCTGGAGGCGCTGCGGGCGGCCGTCGCCGCGCAATCCGCGCGGCTGATGGAGCGGCTGGGCCTGGTGCTTGAGGAAGACCTGGAAGAAATCGAGACCTACAGCGTGGGCTGGTCGAAGGTGGGCAAGCTGGAAATCGCCTATGTCGGCACCCAGTCGCTCACCGACGACAACCAGGGGAACCAGGTATATGGAGGTTCCACGCTGCGCGTGGCACGCGGGGGCTTTGACGCCTTGCGCGCGCTGGATCTCGGCGATGACGAGTATCGCGCCATTGATCTCGCATGTCGTTACGACGCGGCGGTTTCTGCGGCATACCCGCAACTGATCGCCTCACGGCGCAACTACGACGTGGCGATCGGGCGCACCGCCAATGGCAACGCCCGCGCCGGCGTGCTGGAACAATCCTGGCGCGCCGGCGGCGCAAGTATCGCCGAGCTTGCCGCCATGCAGGCATTCGTCCTGTCGCCGGCCTTGATGGAGGTGCGTGCCGAGACCCGTGAACGCTACGGCGCAGGAGAACCCGTGCCCATAGCGCAGCGGTTGGTGTTCCATGGAATCGACAGCGCCGTCGGCCAGATCAGCAAATCGGGAGGCATCGTGGAGGCGGAAAATGGCGGCGCATAGCACTCCGACCGCCCTCGAGGTGGACGACGTTTCCCTGGAGGCCACCTTCCTCACCCCGGAAGACAAGGTGCCCGGCGTGCTGTTCATCCACGGCTGGGGAGGCAGCCAGGAATTCGACCTCTCCCGCGCCAAGGGCATAGCGGCGCTGGGCTGCGTCTGCCTGACCTTCGACCTGCGCGGCCATGCAGGCACACGGGCCCAGCAACTCCAGGTGACCCGCGAAGACAATCTCCGCGATGTCGTGGCGGCCTACGACAGGCTGTCCCTGCACCCTTCGCTGGATTCCGGTTCGATTGCCGTCGTCGGCAGCAGCTATGGCGGCTACCTGGCCGCCCTGCTTTCCACGATGCGACGCGTGCGCTGGCTGGCGCTGCATGTCCCCGCGCTGTATCGCGACGATGAGTGGCTGGTGCCCAAGAACCAACTGAACCGCGACACGCTGCGCGCCTACCGCAGCGCTTATGTGCCGCCGGAAGAAAACCGCGCATTGAAGGCGTGCACCGATTTCTCCGGCGATGTGCTGCTGGTGGAAGCCGAGAACGACATCTACATCCCGCATTCCACCATCATGAGCTACCGCTCCGCCTTCCGCCGCTCGCACTCCTTGACCCACCGGATCATCGACGGCGCCGATCACGCCCTCACGGAAAAGCCGGCGCAACGCGCGTACACCTCGATCCTGGTCAACTGGGTAACGGAGATGGTGACGGGCGCGCGGGTGGGCGAGCGTCAGCGCGAGTTTTAAAGCGAACCCGCAAGCCTAGTCCATCTTCCCGACTACCCCGGCGCGTCGCGCCACTAGCGTCGCCTGCGTGCGATTGAGCACGCCCAAGGTGCCGAGAACGGCCGATACATGCGTCTTTACGGTCTTCTCGGTCATGCTCAGCCGCTCTGAAATTTCCTTGTTGCGCAGTCCCTCGCACATCAGGCGCAGCACCTCGTGCTGGCGCGGCGTCAGGGCGCGTAATAGCGCGGCATCGTCCTGCCCGCCAGCGGATGTCGCTGACGCTGACATACCGCAAGACGAAGGCGCCGATGCCTCGTTGACGGCATTCAGCGCAGCGGCCAGCTCCTGGCAACTGGCGGACTTGTTCAGGAAACCTTGTGCGCCGGCCTCCAACGCCTGGCGCATGTCCTCGGGGTCCTGGGAAGCCGACAACACCAGGATGCGCAATCGCGCCCGACGCTGGCGCAAGCGCTTGAGCAGGTCGGCGCCAGCCATATCGGGCAGATAGAAGTCCATGATGACGTGCTGGATCGACGCGTGCTGCTCCAGCACTTCCAGCGCTTCCTGGCCGCTGGCCGCAGAATGGATCGCCAGGCCGGGCACGGCGTGGCCCAACGCCATGACCAGCGCTTCGCGGAACATGGCGTGGTCGTCGACCAACAGGACCGCCATCATTCGACGTCTCCCGCCAGGGACGCCGCTTCGTTGGCATGCAGCAAGCTGGTCACGTGCTCGCGCAGCGCCTGCACCTGCACCGGCTTGTGCAACAACGGCACGCCACGGGCGGCGGCCTCGGTCAGCCGCGCCGGATCGGTGTCGCCGCTGACCAGCAAAGCCGGCAGGTCCCGATCGTTGTATTCCTCTCGCAGCCGTTCGATCACGTGGATACCGGTCTCGTGCTCGCGCAGCCGGTAATCCGTCACGATCAGCTCGGGACGCTCGGCCAGCGGCAGCACACGCTCGAACAGCGCATTGCCGCTGGTGGCCGCGACGACGCGGCAGCCCCAGCTCTCGAATAGCATGGACAGGCCCGCCAGATTCTGCGCGTCGTCGTCCACCAGCAGCACCAGCTTTCCGCGCAAGTTGTCTTCGGACGCGGGCGCGGGCGCGGGTCTGGCGCCCGCAAGCGTGGCCGACAGCGCCGCCCCGGCCGATTCCGAAGCCGGCACCGCCACCGAGAACACGGTGTGGCGGCCCTCTTCCGAGCGCAGCATCAGTTCATGGTTAAGCAGCCGGGCGGTACGGCGCACGATGGCCAGCCCCAGCCCCAACCCCTTGCTGCGGTCTCGCTCGGGATTGGCCAGTTGATGGAATTCCCAGAAGACCCGTTCCTGCTCGGACTTCGGAATGCCCGGGCCGTTGTCCCAGACTTCCATGCGCAAGCGATTCCCGACCCGCCGGCAACCGACCAGCACGCGACCGCCCTCGGTGTGCACGATGGCGTTGCTGATCAGGTTGCGCAACAGGCGCTCCAGCAGCACCGGATCCGACCGCACGCTGGCCGCGCAGGGACGCACACGCAGCCTTATTCCCTTTTCGCTGGCTTGCGGCGCGTACTCCGCCTTCAGTTGGTCCAGCAGCGGCTGCACCTTGAACGTCTCGAAGCGGGGTTCGATGACGCCCGCGTCCAGTCGCGACAGATTCAGCAAAGCGTCGAACAGATGCCCCATCGCGGACAACGCGCTGGTGATGTTGTCGACCAGGTAGCGCCCGTGCCGGGACAGAGGCTCGTTCGCCAGCAGCCCCAGAAACAGATTGACCGCATGCACCGGCTGACGCAGGTCATGGCTGGCCGCGGCAAGAAAGCGCGACTTCTCCAGGTCACTGCGTTCGGCGGCGGTCTTTTCCTGGCGCACCTGCTCCAGCAGCGCCAGATTTTCATAACCCAGGCGCAGCGCGTCCAGATGGGTGCGGTTCATGCGGTGGATAAAGGCCAGGGTCGCAACCAGGTACGCGAGGCCGCCCGTCACGAGCGCAAGATGGATGGCGGACGGCTGCGCCGCCAGCGCGATGAACATGGGCGCAAAAGCCGGCACCTCGAACGCATACATGACGGGCAGCAGCATGTAGTTCGAATAGATGGCGCCCGTGCCCAGCCCGAACAGGATGACGATGAAGAACAGCTGGTACTCCAGCGGCACAAAAAACGTCCAGTAGGCAAAGGGCAGCCCCCACAGAATGCCGGAGACCAGGTTGCCGATCAGCATCCGGCGCACCCAGCGCTGGGCCGCAGAGGGATCGGCGCGGTGGCGGTCATAGGCCACCACCGACGCCCACCGCAGGGCGCCCACTACCAGCGTCGCACCCAGCCACAGCAGGATTTCCAGTCCCGGCAGCACGCCGAACAACGCGAATGCGGAAAAGCTGGCGCTGATCAGCGACCCCGACAGCGCGAACGGAAAGCTTCGGCGCAAGGCATCGACCTGCACCTGGCGGATGCGGGCGGCATACGCCGAACCTGGCGGCGTGGAAGGGGATGTCGAGCCGGTGGCGGGCAGCAAGAGGGTGAGATGCTAGGGCCGAGGGAACCTCCCAAGCGGGGAGGCGCGGGTCGAAAGCGTGAGCGGATTTTAGTCCCATGCCCCCGCTCGGTGCGCGGCGGATCAACAGGAAAAAAAGTACGCAATTTGTGGTTCAGCGCACGGGCAACAGAGGGGAGATGGCCGGATTTGGCAGCCTGAACAGGCTCGGCCTGGGTCACGCAACGGGCATACGCCGCGCGCAACGCCTTGCATTGATGGCGCGCCCGACAGGAATCGAACCTGTATCAAGAGCTTCGGAAACTCTCATTCTATCCATTGAACTACGGGCGCAGCGCAAGGAGGCGGTATTGTACCCAGTTTTCGCGGAGTTGCATGAACAGGATCAAATCTTCCGGCAAACTCATCGAAAACCCGGTCAGTTGCATTGGACGGGTGTCTATGACACCGTTATATAATCCAGCGTTTGCTTGCAAGGCGGGCCGTCCATGCCGCCGACTTGTGCAGTACTGATTTTCTGTTGCCGCCGCCAGGCGCCCCCGGTACCCGTTAGCAGGATTTGGTCATGAGCAACGAGCAGGAACACATAGAAGAGCACTCCTCCCCCATCAAGACCCCGAAGCAACTGATCGTCACGATCGTCCTGTCTTTCGTGATCCCGATCGCCATCATCATCCTATTGGTGAACATGGTGGCTTCGGGCACCAAGGTGGGAGCCGGTTCGGATTCGCTGTCCAACGAAGCCGTCGCCAAGCGCATTGCCCCAGTCGCGGGTTTCGAGCTGGTTGACGCAAATGCCCCCAAGGTCTTCAAGACCGGCGAACAGGTCTTCGCCGCCGTCTGTACGGCCTGTCACACCGCTGGCGTCGCCGGCGCGCCCAAGGTCGGCGATAACGCTGCGTGGGCGCCCTTCATCACCGCCGGCTACGACGCCATGTTGAACGTGGCCCTGCACGGCAAGGGCGGCATGCCCGCCAAGGGCGGCAACCCCACGCTGTCCGACTACGAAGTCGCGCGCGCCGTGGTCTACATGGCCAACAAGTCGGGCGGCTCGCTGCCCGAACCCGCCGCCCCGGCTGCGGAAGGCGACAAAAAGGAAGCGGCAGCCGCTCCCGCCGCCGCAGCACCGGCAGCAGCCGCTACGGCCCCCGCTGCTCCAGCAGCTGCAGCGCCGGCTGCCGCCGCGCCCGCGCCTGCTCCCGCCCCGGCCGCCCAAGCCGCCGCGCCGCAGGCCGCCACGGTCAACCCGGCCGGTGAAAAGCTGTACAAGAGCGTCTGCTTTGCCTGCCATGCCACCGGCGTGGCCAACGCCCCCAAGTTCGGCGACAAGGCCGCCTGGGAGCCCTACATCAAGACCGGCATGGACGCCATGGTGAAGGTCGCCATGCAAGGCAAGCCGCCAATGCCCCCGAAGGGCGGCGCGGCCAATGCCTCGGAAGACGATATCCGTGCAGCGGTGCAGTACATGGTGGATGCGGCAAAGTAAGATCCGCCGCCCACGAAAAAAGCCCCTTGAGTTGCTCAAGGGGCTTTTTGTTTCAAGGCCGTGCACAGGTTGCGCGAAGGGCCGCGCAACCTGTCATCACATCACTGTTCCCCTGCCGCCTTGGTCAGCGACATGCCAAGCTGAACGCGGCGCTGCAGCCACAGGCTCGGGCGGTAGCGGGGATCGCCGGTCACGCGTTGCATGCTCTTGAGGATTTCCAGGATGCGGTCGGCGCCGAGCTTATCGCCCAGGGCGAGCGGCCCCACCGGATATCCCAGGCCCAGCGTCACCGCCAGGTCGATGTCCTTGGGCGTGGCGATCTGCTGCTGCGCGATGTCGCTGGCGATATTGACGATGGTGGCCACGATGCGCTGGGCGATGAAGCCCGGCGAGTCCTCGATCACCGTGACGGGCACGCCGTCGGCAGCCAGCAGCGCGTGGGCGGCATCGCGCCACTTCGCTTCGGTGGCGGGCGACACCATGATGGTGCGGCGCTTGGCGGTATCGAAGGCGTAGAGCGTGTCCAGGCCGACCGTGCGGGCCGCGTTCAAGCCTTGCGCGGACACGGTGGTGGAGACGTCCTCGCCAAAGGGGGTGACGAGAATGAGTGCATCGGCGTCGGGCGCGGATCCGGTCACCAGCGTGGCGCCCAGCTTTTCAACCAGCGCTGCGGCGCGGGCATAGCCTTCGGCATGCTTGGGACTGACCCAGACCTTCAGGTTCTCGGGCAACGCCGGCGCGGGCGGCTCTGCGGGGACCTGCTTCTGGCCGTCGGCATAGACGTAGAAGCCTTCACCGGCCTTGCGGCCGATCAAGCCGCCCGCCAGGCGCACGGTCGTGATGGGAGACGGACGGAAGCGCGGCTCATCGAAGAACTGGCGGTAGATGGATTCCATCACCGGGTGGGACACGTCCAGCGCCGTCAGGTCCAGCAGTTCGAAGGGGCCCATGCGGAAGCCGGCCTGCTCGCGCATGACGGCGTCGACCTGCGCGAAGGTCGCCACGGCTTCCTGCGCCACGCGCAGGCCTTCGGTATTCATGCCGCGACCGGCATGGTTGACGATGAAGCCCGGCATGTCCTTGGCGCGCACGGGCGTGTGGCCCATGCGACGAGCCAGTTCAGCCAAGGCATCGCCGACTTCAGGCGCGCTGCGCAGGCCGTCGATGACTTCAACCACCTTCATCAGCGCGACCGGGTTGAAGAAGTGGTAGCCGGCCACGCGCTGCGGCCGCTTGCAGGCGGCGGCGATGGCGGTGATCGACAGCGACGAGGTGTTCGACGCCAGGATGCAGTCTTCGGCCACCACGCCTTCCAGCGCGGCGAACAGGTCGCGCTTGACGTCCAGGCGTTCCACGATGGCTTCCACCACCAGCTGGCAGTTCGACATGTCGGTCAGCGCGGTGGCGGACTCCACGCGTTCCAGCGCGGCTTGCGCGTCGGCAGCGCTCATCTTGCCCTTCTGGGCCAGTTTTTCCCAGGTTTGCTGCAGTGACTCGCGCGCTGCCGCCACGGCATCGGCGCTGGTGTCGTACAGGCGCACGCGCAGTCCGGCTTGCGCCGCGATCTGCGCGATGCCGCGCCCCATGGCCCCGGCGCCAACGACGCCGATGGTTTGAATCTCCTTCATCAACACTCTCCTGCTTTTATTGAATGGGGCTCAGGGCCGGCTTTGCGCCAGCGCCAGGATTTCTTCGGCCGACAGGCCCAGCTTCTCGGACAGCACCTGCTCGGTGTGCTCGCCCAGCAAGGGCGGCGGACGGCGGTACTCGACCGGGCTGCCCGAGAACTTCAGCGGGCTGGAAGCAACGGGCACCTTGCCCGCGGTCGGATGCGGCAGTTCACGCTTCATGCCGCGCGCCAGCACCTGCGGGTCTTCGTAGACCTGGTCCAGCGTATTGATGGGGCCGGCTGGAACGCCCACGCCTTCCAGCGCGGCGAGCCAGTGGTCGCGCGCGCCGGTGGCCATGCGTTCGGCCAGAAGCGGCACCAGTTCCGCGCGGTTCTTCACGCGTTGCGGGTTGGTGGAGAAACGCGGGTCGGCCGACAGCTCCGGTAGGCCGATCACGCCGCAGTAGTTGCGGAACTGGCTGTCGTTGCCAACCGCCACGATCAGGTGGCCGTCGCTGGCCGCGAACACCTGGTACGGCACCAGATTCTGGTGCGCGTTGCCGGCACGCTTGGGCGCCACGCCCGAGGTCATGTAGTTCAGGTTCTGGTTGGCCAACATGCTGACCTGGCAGTCCAGCAGCGCCATGTCGATGTGCTGGCCCAGGCCGCTGCGCGAGCGCTCGTGCAGCGCGGCCAGGATGCCCACCGTGGAATACATGCCCGTCATCAGGTCGGTCACCGCCACGCCGGCTTTCTGGGGACCGCCGCCAGGCAGGTCGTCGCGTTCGCCGGTGATGCTCATCAGGCCGCCCATGCCCTGGATCATGAAGTCGTAGCCGGGACGGCTGGCGTAGGGACCGGTCTGGCCGAAACCAGTGATGGAGCAGTAGATCAGGCGCGGGTTGAGTTCCTTCAGGCTCTCGTAGTCCAGCCCGTACTTGGAAAGTCCACCCACTTTGAAGTTTTCGACCAGGATGTCGCTTTGCAATGCCAGTTCGCGCACCAGCTCGGCGCCGCGCGGCGAGGCAATGTCCAGCGCCACCGACAGCTTGTTACGGTTGGCGGACAGGTAGTAGGCGGCTTCGGTGGTGTCGTTGCCCGCCTCGTCCTTGAGGTACGGAGGCCCCCAGGCCCGCGTGTCGTCGCCCGCGCCGGGCCGTTCGATCTTGATCACCTCGGCGCCTAGATCGGCGAGGTTCTGGGTGCACCAGGGGCCCGCCAGGACGCGGGTGAGATCCAGCACGCGTATGCCGGTAAGGGGAGCGGGACGTTGCGACATTAGTAATCTTTTCGTCAGAAGAGAAATGAAAACGTCCGGCCTGCGGCTGCACGCAGGCCAGACTGGAATTCCGCCATGCCGGCGGCGCCGGGCCGCTGGCGCGTCATACTCCGGCGCGGCGCGAAGCCGCTGCCGGATCACCGTCAGTCATGCAGGATATTAGCCTCTTGCGCCGGATCCGCGCTCACGAATGCGCCTTGATGGTCTCGCGGGCGATCACCAGCTGCTGGATCTGCGAGGTGCCCTCAAAGATACGGAACAGGCGCACGTCGCGGTAGAAGCGTTCGACCGCATACTCGGACATGTAGCCCGCGCCGCCGTGGATCTGGACCGCGCGGTCGGCCACGCGGCCCACCATCTCGGTGGCGTACAGCTTGCAGCAGGCGGCCTGCATCGTGGTGTTCTCGCCACGGTCGCGCATGCGGGCGGCGTCCAGCACCATGCAGCGCGCGGCGTAGAGTTCGGCCTGGCTGTCGGCGATCATGGCCTGGATCAGCTGGAACTCCGCAATGGGCTGGCCGAATTGCTTACGCTCAATGGCGTACTTCACGGCGTCGCGCAGCAGTCGGTCGGCAATGCCCACGCACAGGGCAGAAATATGCAGGCGACCTTTGTCCAGCACTCGCATCGACGTGCGGAACCCGTTGCCCTCTTCCCCGCCCAGGAGCGCGCTGGCCGGCACGCGGCAGTTGTCGAACACCACATCGCTGGTCAGGGCGCCGGCCTGGCCCATCTTCTTGTCCGGCTTGCCGATGGCCAGGCCTGGCGTGCCGGCCTCGACCAGGAAGCAGGATATGGAATTGGCGCGGCGCTCCGGCGCGGTGCGCGCCATGACCGAGAACAACCCGGCGATGGGCGCGTTGGTGATGTAGCGCTTGGTGCCATTGAGCACGTAGCTGTCGCCGTCGCGCACGGCGGACAGGCGCAGCGCCATGGCGTCGGATCCGGCATCGGGCTCGGTCAGCGCGAACGAACCTATCAGTTCGCCGCTGGCCAGCTTCGGCAGGTAGTGGGAGCGCTGCGCTTCGGTGCCGGCCAGCACGATGGCTTGCGACCCGATGCCGATATTGGTGCCGGCCAGCGAGCGGAACGCAGGCGAGGTCTGTCCCAGTTCGAAGACCACGCGCACTTCCTCTTCCATTGTCAGGCCCAGGCCGCCGTGGTCGGGCGAGATGGACAGGCCGAACAGGCCCAGATCGCGCATCTCGTTGACGATGTCGGGCGGCACCTGGCCACTTTCGGCCAGCGCGTCTTCCGCGGGGATCAGGCGTTCGTGCACGAAGCGGCGCACGGCTTCCAGCAACAGGTTCAGGGTTTCGGTATCGAGGGCCATGACGGGAGTCTCACAAAGAAAGGCAGGGCAAGCGGGGCAGCGCCTTACGCGCGCATGCCTCCGACCAGTAGATCGAAATATCCGGCGGCAATGGTTTCGGCGCTGTCGCGCTGGCCGGGCTTGTACCAGCGCACCATCCAGTTCAGCATCGACAGCACGGCGCGGCCCGCCGCGGCCACGTCCAGCGCGCGGAACTCGCCGGTGGCGACACCCTGCGCGATCAATTCACGCAGACGCTTTTCGTAGCCGTCGCGCAGGCGCGCGGCATCTTCGCGCTCGGTCAGGGCCATGCCGGAGTAGCCGATGAGCATGGTGACGAATTCGGCGTGGTGCTGCTCGAAGTAGCGGGCATGGCCCACCATGAACGCGCGCAGCTGGGCCGTGGCGCCTTCCGCCCGCGCGACCTCCTGGGCCACGGCCTGCGTGAGGCCACTCAGGACGGCCAGGATGATGGCGTCGTAGATGTCCTGTTTGGTGGTGTAGTAGTGATAGATGGCCGCCTTGGACACGCCCAGCGCCGCGGCCAGATCGGACACCGAACTGCCGTCGTAGCCGCTCTGGGCGAACAGCTTGGCGGCTTCTTCCAGGATGCGTTCCCGCGGGGCCGCCACAGTGGGCGGACGGCCGGCCCGGGCGCGTTTCTGGGCGGGAGGAGCGGAGGTCGCCATGGCAGCCTTTGAAGGGGCTGCGCCGACGCTGCCGGAGGCGCTCACGCGCCTCCATTGACAGCGCTTTGGCGCATGCCGTTTAATATGGATTAATTAATTACCGGACGGTCGGTAGGTAATTATAGGCACACCCGCCAACGATGCTCAAGTCCTCTTGTGACCTTTTTCCGCGACGACGCCATGCCCCACTCTCTTGTGACTGATTTGTACGGCCAGATGTCCCTGCCGGTCATCTGCGCCCCCATGTTCATCGTGTCCAACCCCAAGCTGGTGGTGGCGCAATGCACCAGCGGCATCGTGGGTTCGTTTCCCGCGCTGAACGCGCGCCCGCAGAGCCTACTGACCGACTGGCTGGACGAAGTCCAGGCCGGCCTGGCCGCGCACCGCGAGGCCAACCCCGGAGCGACCGTGGCGCCGTTCGCGGTCAACCAGATCATCCACCAGTCCAACGACCGCCTGGAACAGGACCTGGCCGTATGCGCCAGCCACCGCGTGCCGCTCATCATCACCAGCCTGCGCGCGCCGGGCGACCTGGTCAAAGGCATACATGACTGGGGCGGCAAGGTATTCCACGACGTGACCACGATCCGCCACGCTGAAAAGGCGCTGGAAGCCGGCGTGGACGGCCTGATCCTGGTGTGCGCCGGGGCCGGCGGCCACGCAGGCACGCTCAGCCCCTTCGCACTCGTATCCGAAGTACGCCGCTTCTACGACGGTCCCTTGATCCTGTCTGGCGCGATCACCTCGGGCGCGCACGTGCTGGCCGCGCAAGCCATGGGCGCGGACTTCGCCTACATGGGCACGCGCTTCATCGCCAGCGAAGAAGCCAACGCCAGCGAAGGCTACAAATCCGCCATCGTCGAGGCCAGCGCCTCGGACATCCTCTACACGCCGTTCTTCACGGGCATTCCGGGCAACTACCTGAAGGCCAGCATCGCCGCCGCCGGGCTGGATCCGGCCAATCTGCCGCAGCCCGACAGCGGCGCGTCCAATTTCGGCTCTACCCGCGTCAAGCCCTGGAAGGACATCTGGGGCGCGGGCCAGGGCGTGGGCGGCATTGCCAGTGTGCTGCCCACCCGCCAGATCGTGGACACGCTGCGCCGCGAGTACGCGGACGCCAAGACGCGCCTGGCCAACGGGTTCGGCGCATGAGCGCCGGGCTGCAGGTCAGCCGCGACGGCGCGGTGCTGACGCTGACCATCAACCGCCCCGATCGCCGCAACGCCCTGGACACGGCCACCTATGCCGCGCTGACCGAACAGATTGCGCTCGCCTCCGCCGACACCGCGGTGGCCGCGGTGATCCTTACCGGCGCAGGCGAACACTTCACCGCCGGCAACGATCTGCGCGACTTCCAGGCAGAGCGCGGAGCGGGCGACAGCGCCGGCCTGACCTTCCTGCGCGCGCTGACCATGGCCGACGTGCCCGTCATTGCCGCGGTCGAAGGCTATGCCATCGGCATCGGCGTGACCCTTTTGCAGCACTGTGATTTTGTCTACATCGGAGATGGCGCCACCTTGCGCATGCCATTCGTGGCGCTGGGCCTGTGCCCCGAAGGTGCTTCCAGCCTGCTGATGCCGCGTTTGGCCGGCGCCCGCCGCGCCGCTGAATGGCTGCTGCAGGGCAAGGCATTCACGGCGCAGGAAGCCTGCGACGCAGGACTGGCCACCGCAGCGGTGCCCAAAGGTCAGGCACTGGCCGCGGCGCAAGCCGCCGCCGCCGACCTGGCGCGCCAACCGCCCGCCGCCCTGCGCCTGACGAAGGCCATGCTGCGCCGTCCGGACCGCCAGTCCATCCAGGACACGCTGGATTACGAGGCCCAGCAGTTCAGCATCCGCCTGCAATCAGAAGAGGCGCAGGCGGCATTCGCGAAGTTCTTCAAGAAATAGGCCGGGAACCTCAAAACGGCGAGTCGGGCCGGAAGTTCGGCGCCCGGCGTTCGCGCAGGGACTGAATCCCTTCGCGCACGTCCGGGCCGCCAAACCCCATGAACTCCAGCGCCAGCGAGGTATCGAAACTGGGGCCGGCCATGCGCAGCCAGTTGTTCAGCGAATACTTGGTCCAGCGGATGGCGGTCTGGGAACCCGCGGCCAGCTTGTTGGCGACCTCGAAAGCGCGGCCGATCAACTCGGCCTCGTCCACGCACAGGGACACCAGGCCGATGCGCTCGGCTTCCTCGCCGGTGACGGTTTCGCACAGCATCAAGTAGTACTTGGCGCGCGCCATGCCGCAAAGCAGCGGCCAGACGATAGCTGCGTGGTCGCCCGCCGTCACGCCCAGCCGGGTGTGGCCGTCGATGATGCGCGCATCGCGCGCCGCGATGGAGATGTCGGCCAACAGGCCGGCTACCAGCCCCGCCCCCACGGCCGCGCCGTGCATGGCGGACACAATGGGCTTGTTGCAGTTAATGATGTTGTAGACCAGGTCGCGGGCTTCGCGCCAGACGCGGGTGCGCACGTCGAAGTCGTCGGCCATCTGCTGCACCAGGTCCAGGTCGCCTCCGCCCGAAAAGCCCTTGCCCTCGCCACGGATCACGACGACCCGGGTGTCCGGGTCGGTATCGATGTCGCGCCAGATGTCGGCCAGCTCACGGTGCATGCGGTCATCGGCGGTGGACAGCTTGCCCGGTTTGCCACCCTTGGCGCCCATGATCACCTCCAGCACCCCGCCAGGATGGCGGCGCAATTTCAGGGACTCATAGGCGGAATAGTGTTCCAGCGTGATGTCGCTCATGTTTGTCTCCACGTCGTCTCGTCTTTAGGCCTGGCCGGATGCCGGCCGGTTTGGGCGCACTATAGTAGATAGACGTCATCGCGCCACGCCGATTTCCCCTGGAGCCTCAGCCCATGAACACTACCGTCCCGCCCGTCGGCGACGCCATCGACCGCGCTTTCCTGCCCGCTCTGTTCGCGCCGCGCGCCCAGGATACGCACAAAGGCAGTTTCGGTACGGTGGGGGTGGTGGGCGGCGGCCCCGGCATGACGGGCGCCGCCCTGCTGGCCGCACGCGCCGCCTTGAAGACCGGCGCCGGCAAGGTGCTGGTCGGTTTTGCCCAGGACGCCGCACCGCTCGCCTGCGACCCGCTGCAGCCGGAACTGATGCTGCGCGACGCCCGCTCGCTGCTGGAGGAAGACTGGGGCGTTACCGCCTGGGTGGCGGGATGCGGCATTGGCACGGGCGCGCTCGCGGCCAACTCGCTGTCCGAATTGTTCGTGCTGCGTCAAGAGGCCCCGCTGGTGCTGGATGCGGACGGCCTGAACCTGCTTGCCCGCGGCGACATCCGGCCCAACTGGGGCGACGGTCCCGTGGTGCTTACGCCTCATCCGGCGGAAGCCGGCCGGTTGCTGGGCATGGACACGGCCGCGGTGCAGGCCGACCGCCCAAGTGCCGCCACGCAATTGGCGCTGCGCTACCGGGCGTGGGTCGTACTGAAGGGCGCGGGCACCCTGGTCTGCTCCCCCGGCGGCGGCTTGCGGGTCAATACCAGCGGCAATCCAGGGCTTGCCACCGCTGGAACCGGGGACGTATTGGCCGGCATGCTGGGCTCGCTGATCGCCCAGAGGCTGCCTCTGGACCAAGCCGTGGCCGGGGCGGTCTGGCTGCACGGCGCGGCGGCGGACGCGCTGGTCGCCCAGGGTGTCGGCCCCATCGGACTGACCGCCGGAGAGTTGGCGGACGCTGCTCGCGCCCTGCGAAACGCCGGCTAAGTCCCTGTGGAATAAACATTTTTACAACATATAGGGGTTTACCCTAAAAATAGCATTGCATCGACCTTAGGGTTATCCCTATAATGGTTTACACCAAGACGAAACGGACTGGAGCAAACCATGAGCGAACTGACCCTGAACCACACTGCCCGCCTGACCGACGCGCTGGAGCGCGATCTGCTCCGCGGCGCCCTCGAGAACCAACCGAATTCCCATCCGCTGACCAACCTGAAGAAGGCTGGCCAAGCCGTAGTGGCAGCTGTTGCCGCCGTGTTTTCCTTCATCGACGAAGTGAACGATTCGATGAACAAGGCCCGCGCCGCCAGCTCGCGCTTCTCCGGCTCGCAGTGGTAAGCCCTGCCGCGCCGGCCTGAGTCGCGATCGATCTCCCGCGATTCAGCCTGGCGCGCCCCGCCGCAACGCCCGCCGGCTTCCCGGCGCCCTTTGCGGCGGTTTTTCGGCGCCCCGTCCCTCACCCGGGCGCCATCGCGCCGCGCAGGCCTCCAGACGAGGCAGCGCGGCGCCCTCTTTCCCCTCCCTCTCCGCGTTTTCCCTAGCGCCGCGCTTGCCTTTGCGCATTGACAGTGCGCGAACGCCCTACCGATAATCGGCCCCTTGCCGTCGTGCCCGGCGCCAAACCCCCCTGAGCCCCCTTCCAGGCGACGCCGCAAGCGCGGCTGGCGCAGGCTGGTTTACACGCAGGCGCGATCCGGTTCGTTCCCCATCCGGAGTTGTCACCATGAAGTTGCGCACTACCCTGGCCCTTGCGGCCGCCGCCATTCCCCTGGCCGCCGCCCAAGCCCAGACGCTGAAGATCGGCCTGTCGGCCGAACCCACTTCGGCGGATCCCCACTACCACAAGATGACGCAGAACGACGCGTTCTCCGCGCACGTCTACAGTTCGCTGGTGGGCCGCAGCGCCGACATGAAACTGGTGCCCGCCCTGGCCACCTCCTGGAAGACTCTGGATGACCAGACCTGGGAATTCAAGCTGCGCGACGACGTCAAGTTCTCCAACGGCAAGCCCTTCACGTCCGAGGATGTGCTGTTCACGATCTGCCGCACGCTGAACAACGAAACCAACGTGTCGCAGTCCTACATGGACATGACCAAGCGCATTACCGACGTGCAAACGCCGGACGCGCACACGGTGATCATCAAGACCGGTGAACCCTTCCCCCTGATGCCCGCCGAACTGGCGCGCTCGCTGCCCATCGTCTGGAACGGCATCGTCGAGCACGGCAAGCTCACGTTCGATCCCAAGAACGGTTGCGGCGTGACCGGCGCCTGGCCCACCGTGGCCGACTTCAACAACGGCAAGGATGCTATCGGCACCGGCCCTTACACCCTGAAGTCCTACGTCAAGGGCACCGGCATCGAGCTGGTCCGCAACGAGAACTATTGGGGCCCCAAGCCGTACTGGAAGGAAGTGAAGTTCGTGCCGGTGCCCGCCGCGGGCCCGCGCCTGACCGGCCTGCTGTCCGGCGACTTCGACATGATCGAAAACCCCGCCGCGCGCGACCTGCCGCGCCTGAAGGACAATCCCAAGTTCGGCTTCGTGGCCACCCCGTCGACCCGCCTGGTGTTCTTCCAGCCGGACGTGGGCCGCAACCCGAGCCCGTTCGTCAAGAGCGCCGACGGCAAGAACCCGCTGCAGGACCTGCGCGTGCGCCGCGCGATTTCGATGGCCATCGACCGCAAGACCATCACCGCCCGCATCATGGACGGCATGGCTACCCCGGCCTACCAATACATGCCCGACGGCATGTTCGGTGCGCTGCCCAAGGCCCCGGAAATCAAGTTCGACCCGGAAGGCGCCAAGAAGCTGCTGGCCGAAGCCGGCTACCCGAACGGCTTTGAGCTGACGCTGTCGTCCACCAATGACCGCTATGTGAACGACGGCCAGGTGGCGCAAGCCGTGGCCCAGTATCTGGCCCGCGTCGGCATCAAGACCAACGTGGACGCCATGACGGCTTCCATCTACTTCCCCAAGCGCGCCAAGCGTGAATTCAGCTTCTCCATGGGCGGCTGGCCGGCGGAAACGGGTGAAGCCTCGGCGCTGTTCCAGCTGTGGGTGGCGTCCCTGGACTCCCCCAAGAGCCTGGGCACCAGCAACTACGGCGGCTTCAGCAATGCTGACTTCGACAAGGTCTACAAGGAAGCCATCGTGACGGTGGACGCGCCCAAGCGCGAAAAGCTGCTGCAGGAATCCACCCAGATCGCGCTGGACAACGTGCCGCTGATCCCGCTGCATTTCGAAAGCAGCATCTGGGCCTTCCGCAAGGGCATCACCTACGAAGGCCGCCGCGACCAGTACACGCTGGCCACCTCGGTCACGCCGGAAAAGCAGTAATCAGGTCCGCCTGAAATGAAAAGCGGCTGCCTCGCGCAGCCGCTTTTTTTTGCCCCCAGGACCGTTTTCACGCGCTAGGCAGCCGCCTTGCCTTGCAACGCGCTGTCCAGTTCGCTTACCAGCATTTCAGCGAACGCTTCCGCCGCGGGCGGCAGCACCCGGCCCGGCATGACCTGGATCTGCAACGTGCGCGACTGCAGTTCCGCATTGGAAATCGGCACGGCGATGAGCTCGTCGCGCCGCAGGCTCCAGGCCACGGAAATGTAGCCGCTGAGCATGATGGCATCCGACCCGAAGACAAAGCCATGCAGCGGCGAGGAGTCATTGCAGGTCAACGCCGGTTCCAGCTGCACCGACTCCAGCGCGCAGCCCATCTCGAAGAGCTGCCGCGTAGTGGTGCCGGGCCCGGTCAGGGCGAGAGGATATTGGCTCAGGTCCTGCAGGCTGACGCTGGCCCGGCCCGCCAGGGGATGGTCGGCTGCCATCACCGCATGCACCGGCGCGCGGCGCGAATAGCGCGGACTGACCCCGCCGATGCGCTCGGCAATGAACACCATGCCCAGCTCGACGCTGCCTTCCGCCACGCGGCGGCTGACTTCGGCGGGAGACCCCACAAACAGATCGAAGCGGATATTGGGCCAATCGCGCCGAAAGCGCGCCATCACCGAGGGCAGGAAAATCCGCGCCACGCCCTCCACCGAAGCCACCCGGATCTCGTTGCGCGCGGTGCCCTTCATGGCGGCAATTTCCTGCAGCACCGAATCGGCTTCGAGCATGGTGCGCCGGGCGTGCGCCAGCAAAAGCTGGCCCGCTTCGCTCAGGACCATGCCCCGCGCGGCGCGCTCGAATAGCGGCGCTCCCGCCTCCTCTTCCAACTTGGCGATCTGCCGGCTGATGGCCGACACCGCCACGTGCAGACGCTCGGAGGCGCCGCTCAGGCTGCCCGCCTGGGCAACCTCCAGAAAGTACTTCAACGCTATGCCGTGCACGTGGCCCCCAATGAGCTGCAAGCTTGGATGTCGCAAGCTTTGCTTTTTCTGCAAAGCTTTAGATAAATATTCTAATTGTAGAGAAAGCAGCCAAGCTCCTAGAATTCGCCCAATACACGAAGGCGGCGCGTGCCTGACGCGCCCCATATATAAGGGAAAACCCGTGCTAGCAGCCCTTTTCAGCGCCCGCCGCGCCGCGACGCGCGCCCTTGCCGGCTCCTAGCCGCCACCCCAACGCCATCGCCTATACAATCCCGTCGCCTCATCGGAGTTCCCATGCCTACGCCCGCCCCCGCGTCCCTACCGCGCCCGTTTCTTCTTGCCTGTCCGGACTTGTCCGCGGAGCGAGCGGGCAACACGGACACGCCGGGGGTCTGGCATTTCGATTCGGGCGCGCCGGGCAAGAGCGTCATGTTGAGCGCGCTGATCCACGGCAATGAACTCTGCGGCGCCTGGGCGCTGAAGGAGGCTCTGGCAGCGGGCCTGCGGCCGCGCCGCGGTTCGTTGACGCTGGCCTTTTGCAATCTGGCCGCATTCGACCGCTTCGACCCCGCCAACTACGCGCCGGCGCGCTTCGTGGACGAAGACATGAACCGCGTCTGGAGCGACGACAAGCTCAGCGCCCCCACCAGCCAGGAACGCCGCCGGGCGGCCGAGCTCCGCCCCTGGGTGGAACAAGCCGACTGGCTGCTCGACTTCCATTCGATGAGCAATTCCGACGTGCCGCTGCAGCTGACCGGCATGGAACAGCGCAATATCGACCTGGCGCTGGCGCTGGGCAACCCCGCCACCATCATTGCCGATGCCGGACATGCTGCCGGCGTGCGCATGCGCGACTTCGGCCGCTTCGGCGAAGCCGGCGACAACGGCACCCGGTCGCTGCTGATCGAATGCGGCTTCCATGGCGCGCCCGAGGCGCGCGGCGTGGCCGTGGACCAGATGGCGCGCTTCCTGATCCAGGCGGGCACCGTGGATCGCGGCGACCTGCCCGAAGCCTGGTTCGCCCCCGCTGCCTCGACGCAGCGCGCACTGCGCGTGACGCACGCCATCGCCGCCAAGAGCGCCGATTTTCGCTTCGCCCAGCCCTGGAAAGGCCTGGAAACGCTGGAAGCCGCCGGCACCCTGATCGGCTGGTCCGAAGGCGAGCCTGTCGTCACTCCCTACGACGATTGCGTCCTGATCATGCCGTCCACCGCCAATCTGCGGCCGGGCGTTACCGTGGTGCGGCTGGCGCAGCCCATCGCCTGAGAGCCCTGGCGGCACGCCGCCACGCAATACAAAACCAATACAAGAAAGGGACAAATCCGTGTCTGCCCAGACGTTCTATCGCAGCATACTCACGGCCTGTGCAATGGCCGCCTGTACGACCGCGGCCATCGCGCAGGATGCCGCCGGCACACTGAAAATCGGCCTGTCGTCCGAGCCGACATCCATGGATCCGCACTACCACCAGGCCACGCCGAACGACGCGATGACCTCGCACATGTTCGAGACGCTGGTGGGCCAGGACGCCAGGATGAACCTGATCCCGCGCCTGGCGACGGCCTGGAAGCCGGTGGACGACACGACCTGGGAATTCACGCTGCGCGACGGCGTCAAGTTCTCCAACGGCCAGCCCTTCACCGCCCAGGACGTGCTGTTTACGTTCTGCCGCGTGGTCAACAACGAACAATCCATCAGCAGCTCGTATCCGTCCATCGTCCAGAAGTTCGCCGACGTGCAGGTGCGCGACGGCAACACGTTGGTGATCAAGACGCGCCAGCCCTATCCGCTGCTGCCCAATGACCTGACCCGCATGGGCATGCTGTGGAACGGCATCGCCGAACACGGCCCGATCAGCTTCGACCTGAAGAACAAGTGCGGCGTCACCGGCGCCTGGCCCACGGTGGCCGACTTCAACACCGGCCGTTCGGTGATCGGCACCGGGCCGTACACCTTGAAGAGCTACGTCAAGGGCACCGCCATCGAGCTGGCGCGCAATGACGCCTACTGGGGCGACAAGCCGGCCTGGGCAAACGTCAAGCTGGTGCCCGTGCCGGCTGCCGGCCCGCGCCTGACGGGCCTGCTGGCAGGCGACTTCGATCTGATCGAAAATCCCGCCGCGCGCGACGTGAAGCGCATTTCGGAAACGCCGGGCTTTGGCCACGTCATCACGCCGTCGGTGCGCGTGGTGTACTTCCAGCCCGACGTGGGCCGCAACCCCAGCCCCCTCGTGAAAGCCGCGGACGGCAAGAATCCATTGCAGGACGCGCGGGTGCGCCGCGCGATTTCGCTGGCCATCGACCGCAAGACCATCGCCGCGCGCATCATGGACGGCGCCGCCACCCCGGCCAACCAGTTCCTGCCCGACGGCATGTTCGGCACCCTGCCCAACCCGCCTGAGCTCAAGTACGACCCCGCCGCCGCCAAGAAGCTGCTGGCCGAGGCGGGCTACCCGGACGGCTTCGAGCTGACCGTGTCGTCCACCAACGACCGCTACATCAACGACGCGCAGATTTCGCAGGCCGTGGCGCAATACCTGTCCCGCGTGGGCATCAAGACCACCGTCGACACCATGACGCGCTCGGTGTACTTCCCCAAGCGCGCCAAGCGCGAGTTCAGCTTCGCCATGGGCGGCTGGTCGTCCGAAACGGGAGAGGCCTCGTCCTTCCTGCAGTATTGGGTCAGCGCGTTCGACAAGGAGCACGGCCTGGGCACCAGCAACTACGGCGGCTATGACAACCCCGAGTTCGACCGCGTGTTCAAGCGCGCCCTGGTCACCGTAGACCCCGCCGCGCGGGAAAAGCTGCTGCAGGAATCGCTGACGCTTGCACTGGCCGACCTGCCCAGCATCCCCCTGCATTTCGAAAGCAGCATCTGGGCGTTCCGCAAGGGACTGACCTACGAAGGCCGCGCCGACCAGTACACCCTGGCCATGTCGGCCAAGCCCGCCAAGTAAGTCGATACGCGGCGCCCGCAAACCCTGAGCCCACCAAGGAAATAATCTCGTGGCCTTGTTCATCCTACGCAGACTGATACAGAGTCTGTTCGTGCTGCTGGCCGTATCGGTCGTGGTCTTCTTCGCGGTCTATGCCGTGGGCGACCCGATAGAACTGCTGGTCAGCCCCGAAGCCAGCCAGGCCGCCCGCGAGGCGATGATCGCCCGCCTGGGCCTGGACCTGCCGGTATGGCAGCAATACACAGGATTCCTGTGGCGCGCCCTGCACGGCGACCTGGGCACCTCCTTCGTCCACGGCATTCCCGCGATCGAACTGATCGTGCAGCGCATCCCGGCTACGTTCGAGCTGGTGGTCGTGGCCATCATGCTGACCTGTGTGTTCGGCATTCCGCTGGGACTGATCGCGGGCCTGTACCGCGACCAGCCGCTGGGCCGCGGCATCATGGCTTCCTCGGTGCTGGGCTTTTCCCTGCCGAACTTCTGGCAGGGCATGATGCTGATCCTGCTGTTCGCGGTGTGGCTGGGCTGGCTGCCGGCCACGGGCCGCGGCGATACCGTCACCGTGCTGGGAGTGCGCCTGTCGATCCTGACGGCCGATGGCTGGTCGCACCTGATCATGCCCGCCATCAACCTGGCGCTGGCCAACATCGCGCTGGTGCTGCGCCTGACCGCGTCCGGCGTAGTCGAGGCGCGCAGCCAGGACTACGTGAAGTTCGCGCGCGCCAAGGGCGTGAAGCCCGGCCGCATCGTGCGCCGCCACATCCTGCGCAACATCCTTATCCCCGTGGTCACCGTGATCGGCATGGAGTTCGGCACCCTCATCGCCTACTCCACCATCACCGAAACCGTGTTCGCGTGGCCAGGCATGGGCAAGCTGCTCATCGACAGCGTCTACCAGCTGGACCGTCCGGTCGTCGTGGCCTACGTGATGCTGGTCACCCTGATCTTCGTGATCATCAACCTGGTTGTGGACATCCTGTACGCCACGCTCGACCCGCGCGTGCAGCTCGTGACTCCCGCTCAATAATCCGCCATGGCTCAATCTCCCAATCCCGGCCGCACCCGCACCGTCCAGCCCCTGGCTGACACGCCCCAGCGCGCCTCCATCCTGAAGAAACTGCACGCGCGCCCCACGGTGCGCGGCTCCGTCATCGCGCTGGCCATCCTGATCATCCTGGTGGTCTTCGCGCCCTACTTCGCGCCGCAGAACCCTTACGACCTGGCCAATCTCTCGCTCATGGACGGCCGCCTTGCGCCGCGCCAGGCCCTGATGGATGGCAGCATCGCCTGGCTGGGCACCGATGACCAGGGCCGCGACATGCTCAGCGCCATCCTGTATGGCCTGCGCATCAGCCTGATGGTGGGCCTGTCCGCCGTGGTGCTGGCCACCGCCGTGGGTGGCGCAATCGGCCTGGTGGCCGCCTATATCGGCGGCGTGGTCGATACCGTGCTCATGCGCATCGTCGACTTCATCCTGGGCTTTCCGACCATCCTGGTGGCGCTGGTGCTGCTGGTGGTGCTGGGGCGCGGGGTCGACAAGGTGATCCTGGCCCTGGTGCTGGTGCAATGGGGCCACTATGCGCGCATCATGCGCAGCCGAGCCCTGCAGGAACGCCGCAAGGAATACGTGGAAGCCGCCGCCAACCTGGGCTTCCCGGCCTGGCGCATCATGCTCTTTCACCTGCTGCCCAACTGCCTGGGTCCGGTCATGGTGTTCGCGACCATCCAGATCGCGACCGCGATCGCCCTGGAAGCCACGCTGTCCTTTCTGGGCGTGGGCGTGCCCATCACCGAGCCTTCGCTGGGCCTGCTGATTTCCAATGGCTTCCAGTACCTGCTGTCGGGCGACTACTGGATCAGCCTGTTCCCGGGCATCGCCCTGCTGCTGCTGATCCTTTCCATCAACATCGTGGGCGACCGCCTGCGCGAAAGCCTGGACCCGAAGAGATGAGGCCCACCCCCGAAGCGCTGCGCGCTTCCCCCTCAAGGGGGCATGCCTGCGGACCGGCAGAGCCGGCTCCGCGGCATCCCGACCGGGTGACACCTGCTGCACGCGCAGCGGATGGGCTTGCCTCTGTGGACAATTGATATGAGCGAAAACATTCTTGAAGTGCGCGGCCTGCGCACCGCATTCCATACCGAAGCTGGCGCCTGGCTGGCGGTCGATGGCGTCGACCTTAGCGTGCGCCGCGGCGAGATCGTCGGCCTGGTCGGCGAATCGGGCTCCGGCAAATCCGTTACCGGCTTCTCGCTGCTGGGCTTGATCGACCCGCCCGGAGAAGTCGTGGACGGCGAGGTGAAGTTCAAGGGCACGGACCTGCGCAAGCTCAGCGAAGAGCAGATGCGCCAGCTGCGCGGCAACCGCATCGCGATGATCTTCCAGGATCCCCTGATGACGCTGAATCCGGTGCTGCGCATCGGCGAGCAGATGATGGAGGCCATCCTCACCCATGAAGACGTGCCGCGCGCCGAAGCCGAAGAGCGTTGCCGCGATGCGCTGGCCATGGTCGGCATTCCCTCGCCCGAAAAACGCCTGAAGAGCTATCCGCACGAATTCTCCGGCGGCATGCGCCAGCGCGTGGCGATTGCGATCGCCATGTTGAACAAGCCCGACCTGATCATCTGCGACGAGCCGACCACCGCGCTGGACGTCACCATCCAGGGCCAGATCCTGTACCGCATGCAGGAGATCTGCCGCGAACACAACACGGCGCTGATCTGGATCACCCATGATCTGGGCGTGGTGGCCGAACTGGCCGACCGCGTGGCCGTGATGTACGCCGGCCGCATCGTCGAAAGCGGCCCGGTCGAACAGGTGCTGGATTCACCCCGCCACCCCTACACCAAGGGCCTGCTGGATTCGATGCCCGGCGCCACCCAGCCGGGTGCGCGCCTGCACCAGATCAACGGCATGGCGCCCAGCCTCGCCGGCCGTCCCTCGGGCTGTCCGTTCCGTCCGCGCTGCAGCAGCGCTGTCACGCGCTGCACGGAGCAGGCGCCCACCGTCACCATCGAAGGTTCGCGCAGCTATCGCTGCTACGTGCCGATTACCCGCGAGGCCCAGTCGGTATGAGTACCGCCGATACCCCTGTCATCGAGCTCAAGAACGTCCACAAACGCTTTGAGCAGCGGCCCGACCTGGCCCAACGCATCCTGGCCCTGACGGGCCGCCCCATTGACCGCCGCACGGTGTACGCCGTCAATGGCGTGGACCTGTCCATTCAGCGCGGCGAAGTCGTGGGCCTGGTGGGCGAGTCCGGCTGCGGCAAGTCCACGCTGGGCCGCGTCGTCGCCGGCCTGCATGGCCAGACTGAGGGCGAACTGCTGTACCAGGGCCAGGAAGCCCGCCGCCTGCGCGGTGCCGACAAGCTGGCCTATACGCTGGGCGTGCAGATGATCTTCCAGGATCCGCAGGCCTCGTTGAACCCCCGCCAGCGCCTGCGCCAGATCCTGGGCGAAGCGCTCAAGGTCCACAAGCTGGCGCCTGCGGCCCAGATCCCCGCGCGCATCGACCAGGCGCTGAAGGAAGTGGGCCTGGACCCCGAATACCGCGACCGCTTCCCGCACCAGATCTCGGGTGGCCAACGCCAGCGCATCGGCATCGCCCGCGCGCTGATGGTGGCGCCGAAGTTCCTGGTCTGCGATGAGCCCGTGGCCGCGCTGGACGTTTCCATCCAGGCGCAGGTGATCAACCTGTTCATGGACCTGCGCGAACAGCATGGCTTCACCTATCTGTTCATCAGCCACGACCTGGGCGTGGTCAAGCACATCTCCGATCGAGTGGCGATCATGTATCTGGGCAAGATTGTGGAAATTTCCACGTCGGCCGAGATCTTCGCGCATGCCAACCACCCCTACACCCAGGCCCTGATGGCGGAAGTGCCGGACGTGGCCCGCCGCGGCCGCAAGTTCACGCCGATCAAGGGCGAGATCCCGTCGCCGCTGAACCCGCCCCCGGGCTGCACCTTCAATCCCCGCTGCCCCCACGCCATGCCGCGCTGCCGCGAGCAGGCGCCGGTCCTGAAAGAAATCTCGGCAGGCCACTGGTCGGCCTGTCACCTGAATGAGGCGAACGCCTGATGAAACCCTCTGAGATGTCCAACGTCGACCGCATCGCCATCGAACTGGGGCATGCCGGCCGCAATGCCATCCTGTATGTGGACGAGGACCGCAATTCCGACCGTCCGTTCAAGCTCCAGACCTACCGTCCTTACGGCTACACGCCCGATTGCCCGGTCGTCATCGTGCAGCACGGCGTGCTGCGCAATGGCGATGAGTACCGAGACTTCTGGGTGGAAGCCGCCGACAAGCACAAGCTGCTGATCGTGGCGCTGACCTTCTCCAACGAGATCTGGCCCGGCGTGGAAAGCTATAACAACGGCCGCGTGTTCTCGGCCGGCGGCAATCCGCGCCATATCGATGGCTGGACCTACGCGTTGGTGGGCAACGTCATCAAGGACCTGATCGCCGCCGAGATCACCGACGGCCAGAACGTCTATCTGTTCGGGCACTCCGCTGGCGGCCAGTTCGTGCATCGCCTGATGAGCAGCCAGTCGCATGCTCCCTTCAAAGCGGTGGCCGCCGGCAATCCCGGTTGGTACACGCTGCCGACCTTCGACCATCCCTTCCCCGAGGGCATGGACGGCGTCGGCCTGACCGAAGACCACCTGGTGAAGCTGCTGGCCTACCCGATGACCATCCTGGCGGGCGACCAGGACATCGCCACCGACGATCCCAACCTGCCGTCCGAACCCGCCGCCATGCGCCAGGGTCCGCACCGTTATGCGCGCGCGCAGAACTACTTCGAGTTTGGCCGCAAGGAAGCCGAGCGCCGCGGCGTGCCATTTGGCTGGAAGCTGCAGGTCGTGCCCGGCATCGGCCACGACGGCCGCGCCATGTCCGCCGTATGCGCCAGCATCTGGTTCGACGGCAAGATGCCCGACGCCGCCGAACTGGCCCGCCTGGCCGGCCAGCAGGTCGCTTGAACGCCCCCATTTTTCCGCTGCAGAAATCCGCTATCGCCATGTCCAACATCCAGAGCACTGAACAGATCGTCGCCGGCATCAAGAGCTGGCTGCAATGCGAATCGCCTTCGAACTTCCCCGAAGGCATCGCCGCCATGGCGCGCATCATCGCCGACTACGCCGCAGCGGCCGGCCTGACGGTGGAGCTGTCGTCGCTGGGCCCGACCACGGGCCCGCTGCTGTATGCGACCAACCGCGCCCCCGGCGACACCCGCCCCGGCATCCTGATCCTGGCGCACATGGACACGGTGCATCCGGTGGGCACGCTGCTGGAGAACCCGGTGCGCATCGAAGGCGACCGCCTCTATGGGCCGGGCGGCTATGACATGAAGGCCGGCATCTACCTGGCGCTGACCGCGCTGTCCGGCCTGGCACGCCCCGGCGCGACCCAGCTGCCGGTGGACTTCCTGGTGGTGCCCGACGAAGAAACCGGCAGCCACGCCTCGCGCGCGCACATCGAACGCTTCGCGGCCAATGCCAAATATGCGCTGGTCTGCGAGCCGGCCCGCCCCAATGGCGGCAAGTGCGTCACCGCCCGCAAAGGCACCGGCATGCTGAACCTGAACGTCAAGGGCCGCCCGGCCCACGCCGGCATGCAGCATGAGAAGGGGCGCAGCGCCATCCGCGAAATGGCCCACCAGGTGCTGGCGCTGGAAGCCATGACCGACTATGAGCGCGGCATCACCGTCAGCGTCGGCACCATCGCCGGCGGCACCGTGACCAACACGGTGCCGGCGCTGTGCCGTTGCGTGGTCGACTTCCGCGTGCCCGACATGGGCGCCGCCGAAGACGTGCTGCGCCGCATGCGCGAACTGTGCGCCGTGGGCCCGGACGTCGAACTGGACATCGACGTGGAACTGAACCGCCCGCCCATGGTGAAAACCGAAGCCGCCGCCGAACTGCTGGCGCTGGTGCAGGGCTACGCCGAACGCGCGGGCTTCCTGCTGGAAGACGCGCCCATGACGGGTGGCGGCAGTGATGCCAACTTCACGTCCGCCATGGGCATTCCCACGCTGGACGGCCTGGGCGCCGATGGCGACGGGGCGCATACCCTGAACGAGTACATCCTGATTTCGACGCTGGAACAGCGCATGAAATTCTGGGAACTGCTGTTGAAAGAACTGGCGTAAGCAAGCCTTGCCGCCACCGATGGCCGTCCGCCGGCGGCTGCTGGCGCGGGCGTTCGCCACGCATGCCGCGATCGCGGCGGGCGCGGCGAACTCGCACGCTGGACAGACCGCGCCGGCCCCGGATCTGCTCGCCAACCGGCCCTCCAGCCCGGCGCCGGCCCAACCCGGCTGGATCGTCGCCGTCGACAACTGGCAGACGCTGGAAGGCGGCGCCAGCCTGGCCCGGATCAAGCAGCGCACCACCGGCATCTATGGCGGCGGCGAACTCGACGCGGGCGCCGGCTGGCGGCTGGGCGGCGCACTGGGCGCCACTCGCAGCCGCGTCCGCGTCGATGCCGCCGATGCGCGGCTGGATGTCGACAGCTATACCGCCGGGGTCTACGGAAAGCGGTCGTTCAGCGCTGGCCGCGGCAAGCTGAACCTGCTGACTGCCGCCTCATACTCCTGGCACGACGTCTCTACCCGGCGGCATTTCGAGATGCCCGGCATCCCCCGGCAAACCTTGACCGCCGACTTCAGCGCCTACACCGCGCAAGTGTTCTCCGAGCTGGGTTACGAACTCGCGCTGTCGGAGAGCGCCGCCCTCGAGCCATTTGCGGGCATCGCCATTCGCAACGTGCGCACGCGCGCCTTCGGTGAATCGGGAGGATCGACCGCGCTCTCGGCCGACGCGAGCCGCATCCGGCAGACCACTACGACGCTGGGCCTGCGCGGCCAGACCGGCTTCACGCTCGGGCCCACCGCAGGCAGGCTGCACGCAACGGTCGGCTGGCGCCGGGCGTTTGGCGACGTGCAGCCGGAAACAACCGTGGTGCTGGACGGCGGCAGCGTGTTGACGGTTGCCGGCGCGCCGATCTCGCGGTCAGCCGCGCTGGCTGGCGCGGGCCTGGAAGTCGCCGTATCCCGCTCAGCCGTCGTCGGCCTGGCCTACGGTGGCCAATATGGCGGCGGCAATCGCGAGCACACAGGCTCGCTGAGCCTGCGATGGGCCTTTGGCAGCCTCTGAAAACACCTGCCTGCGTTCCGTCCCTTTCGCCTTAGAATTACTCCCTCAGACTGCGCACTTCCCCTTTCATCATGGCCGACTCCCCCACGCCCCTCAGCGCCATCGCCTATGGCGTCGCCACGCTGGCCGCCGACGGCGCCATCCTGGACACCTGGTATCCGCGCCCCTCGCTGGCCGACAATTCGCCTGCCACCGGCACGCGCCACTTGTCGCCGGAGGAAGCCCGCGCCGCGCTGGGCGAACACGTTTCCACCGCCCTGATCCGCGATACACGCCGCAAGGTAGACATCGTCGCGGTGCGCACTGCGATCTCATCGCTGGACGAACCGCCAGTCGATGCCCACGACGCCTATCTGCGCCTGCACCTGCTCAGTCATCGGCTGATCCGTCCGCATGATGCCAACCTGGACGGGCTGTTCAATGTGCTGGCCAATGTGGCCTGGACCTCGGCCGGACCGTGCGCGGTGGATCAGGTGGACGCGCTGCGCTGGCACCTGCGCGCCTCCGGCCAGATCCTGGAGATCCGCGGCGTCGACAAAATCCCCCGCATGACCGACTACGTCATGCCGGGCGGCGTACGCATCGCCGATACGGCGCGCGTGCGGCTGGGCGCGCATCTATCGCCCGGCACCACGGTGCTGCACGAGGGCTTCTGCAACTTCAATGCCGGCACGCTGGGCGCGTCGATGGTCGAGGGCCGCATCAGCGCGGGCGTCATTGTCGATGACGGCAGCGATATCGGCGGCGGCGCCTCCATCATGGGCACCATGTCCGGCGGCGGCAAGCAGGTGGTGTCGATCGGCAAGCGCTGCCTGCTGGGCGCCAATTCAGGCATCGGCATTTCGCTGGGCGACGATTGCGTGGTGGAGGCCGGCTGCTACATCACCGCGGGCACGCGCGTGCTGACGCCAGAGGGAGCCGTGGTGAAGGCAACCTCGCTGGCGGGCCAGCAAGGCCTGCTGTTCCGCCGCAATTCGCAGACCGGCGCCGTTGAATGCCTGGTACGCACCGCCGCCTGGGGCACCTTGAACCCGGACCTGCACACAGGACATTGACCCCGCGCTGCGGCGGCTACCCTGCTCAGGCGTATTCCGCCGTCCGCCCCAATTGGTCGTAGACCAGGTTCACGAACAGGTCCGAGCTGAGTACACGCACGGCAGGGCACGCAAAAACGGTCTTGCCGTCTTCGTCCTGCAGGCTGATCGTCTCGGTCCACTGGTTCAGGTCGATGCGCTTGAGCGATTCGTACGGCCAGGTGGCGCCGCCCATATGCAGGCCCTCGGCCGACAGGGAAATTTCCTGCGTATCCAGGTCCGGGAAGTGGCCGCTGCGGATATAGCGGAACGCGACTCGCGCGCCGCCCGCGATGGCCTCTTCCAGCACAGGCAAGCGCTGCGCGACATAGCGCGAGCGGAATGCGTCCATCAATTTGTTGAATTCGCCTACTTCGGCGGGCACGCGAGTCCAGCCATGCGCCGGATGGGTGCGGTAGGCAAAACTATTGATCAGGCCCGAGGCCGCATCCGGCCCGGAGGCGAACAGGCAAAGGTCCTGGATGTCTGCAAATGCGGCGTAAGTACGCGAGTCGCCTTGTCGGCAAACAATGCCATGCTCGTGCAACTCAAAGCAATCCGGGGTGCTCCCCGTATGGTTAAACACCGCCAGCGCGATAGAGGCCTGCGGGGTTTTGCTATCGGTCATGCAACTTCCTTACTGGAATTAGGGTGCTTTCGCGGCCCAGGACGTCGCAAAGTCATGCGATCCGTATTCTCCCTTATATGGGAGATACGCGCTTCATGACCCTATTTCCCCCGTCTTTCCGCCTTGCAGGGCAGACTCAGCCCCCCGGCGGCACCGGCGCGAACGGATAATGCGTGACCTGGCCATGCCCTGCGATGATGGCGGTGGCTTCGGGCACTTCCTCCCAGGCGCCAGGCATCTCGGTCAAGGGTTCCGACAGCAACAGAAAGGCGTCGTCATCCAGCGCCGCGATCTGAGGATTGTCGGGATACAGCTGGCGCAAATGGCGCACGCAGGTGTTGTGGAACAGCGTGCGCGAATCCGCCTCGCTCGAATAGCGCACCGCGATCAGGCGCTTGCCGTCCAGCGCGCAGACCGTCATGTTGATGGGTTGGGCCACGCCATGCCGCCTGCCCGTTTCTTCCACCGCGCCCACCATGCGGGCCAGCGCCCCGAGGGGGTCTTCCTCCAGGCCGAAACTCAACGCCAGTAGGAACATCACCTCGGAATCCGTCGATCCTTCCAGCGAACCGAAATACGCGGGCGCGATCATCAGCATCAAGTCGCGCCTGAGCAGCGGATAGTCCCGGATGACGCCGTTGTGCACGAACAGCCATTGGCCGTGACGGAACGGATGGCAATTGGTCTCCTGCGCGGGCGTGTCGGTAGCGGCGCGGATGTGCGCCACGAACAAGGGCGCATGGATGGCGCGCGCCGCCTCGCGCAGATTGCGGTCGTTCCAGGCAGGATGCACGCTGCGGTAACGGAACGGCGGCTCCAGGGGCTGGCCTTCATGCTGGCGGCCGTACCAGCCCAGGCCGAAGCCATCGCCGTTGGTAGTCGTGGCGCCCAGCCGCGCGTGCAGGCTCTGGTCGATCAGGGAGTGCTTGGCCTTGAACAGCACGCTCTCCATCTGTATGGGACTACCGGTATAAGCCAGCCAGCGACACATGGCGCGCTCCTTCGATCTGCGAGGTTGCCGCGCCCCAACGAACCGCGGGACGGGCGCAACCCAGTGTAGGAGCAGCCCGCGGCTTTCCACAAGCCGCCGCCCCGCCCCTATTTCTTCAGCAATGCCTTCAGCATGGCCATGCGCTCCTTGGGATTCATCGCCGCAGTGGCTTCGTCTTCCTGCATGCGCACGTCGCCCAGGCCCATTTCCTCGATGAAGCGCGACGGCTCGCGCACCAGATCCTCGCGGGCCCGGCGCCGGCGCTTGCACCAGCTCAGGTTCAAGCTGCGCTGCGCGCGCGTGATACCCACGTACATCAGCCGCCGCTCTTCCTGGATGCGTGTGGCCAGGTTCTCGGCGGCGCGCGCCGGGTCCCCGACCTCATCGTCCTTGCCCAGGTGGGGCAGCAGGCCTTCTTCGACGCCCGCCAGGTACACATGCGGGTACTCCAGGCCCTTGGATGCGTGCAGGGTGGACATCTTCACCGCGTCGGGCTCTTCTTCTTCGCCGCGCTCCAGCATGGTGACCAGCGCCACGTGCTGCACGAGGTCGAAGAGCGTCATGTTGTCTTCTTCCGCCTTGCGCTTGAGCCAGCCGGTCAGCTCCTGCACGTTCTGCCAGCGCGTCTGGGCGGGCCGCTCCTCGAACAGCTCATACAGATGGCGCTCGTATTGGATGGCTTCCAGCAGATCGTCCAGCAGCACGCCCGCGGGTTCGGCGGCTGGAGCGTTCTTGCCATCGGCCGCGCCGCGTCCCGCGCGCCATTGCATGCGGCGGATGAACTCGGTGAAAGTGCGCAGGGGTTCCAGCTGGCGCGGTGCCAACAGGCTTTCCAGGCCGGTTTCGGCCACCGCCGCCAGCAGAGAGAGTTCGCGGCTGGCGGCATACTGGCCCAGCGTCTGCAGCGTCGCTTGGCCGATGCCGCGCTTGGGCGTGGTGGCCGCGCGGATGAATGCGGGGTCGTCATCGTCGTTGGCCAGCAGGCGCAGATAAGCCAGCACGTCGCGCACTTCGGCCTTGTCGAAAAAGCTCTGGCCGCCAGAGATGGTGTACGGAATCTTCAGGTTGCGCAGCGCCTGCTCAAGGATGCGCGACTGATGGTTGCTGCGATACAGGATGGCGAAATCCTTCCATTGCGCCTGGCGCTCGAAACGCGAGGCCGACACCTTCATGGCGATCGATTCCGCTTCCTGTTCCTCGCCATCCATGGCCGACACCAGTATCGGTTCGCCCACGCCCAGATCCGACCAGAGCTTCTTGTCGAACAGCTTCGGGTTCTTTTCAATGACCTGGTTGGCGGCAGCGAGGATGCGCTGCACCGAACGGTAGTTCTGTTCCAGCTTGATGAGCTTGATATTGGGATAGTCGGTGGTCAGCTTGGCCAGGTTCTCGATGGTGGCGCCGCGCCACGCGTAGATCGCCTGGTCGTCATCGCCCACCGCCGTGAACATGGCGCGCGAGCCCGTCAATAACTGCACCAGGCGGTACTGGCACACGTTGGTGTCCTGGTATTCGTCGACCAGCAGGTAACGCACGCGGTTCTGCCAGCGGGTGCGCACCTCTTCGTTATTGGCCAGCAGCAGCGCGGGAATGCGGATCAGGTCGTCGAAATCCACCGCCTGATAGGCAGCCAGCGTGGCGGCGTAGCTGCGGTAGACGTTGGCCGCTTCCACGTCGCCCGGCGTGATGGCTTCGCGCGCGGCGTCGTCCGGTTCCATCAGCGCGTTCTTCCACAGCGAGATGATCCCCTGCACATGACGCAGCCGGGCCTTGTCGGTGGTGTTCAGCAGTTCCTGGATGATCGCCATGGCGTCGTCGGCATCCAGGATGGAAAACGTGGGCTTCAGGCCCGCGTTGCGCGCTTCCTCGCGCAGCATTTTCACGCCCAGCGAATGGAAGGTACTGATGATCAGGCCCTTTGAGAGCTTGCGGTCCACCAGGGTCTTCACGCGCTCGTCCATTTCGCGCGCGGCCTTGTTGGTGAAGGTCAGGGCCACCACGTTGCGCCCCATGTAGCCGCACTCGCGCAGCAGGTAGGCGATCTTCTGCGTGATCACGCGCGTCTTGCCGCTGCCAGCGCCGGCCAGCACCAGACAGGGGCCGTCCAGGTACAGCACCGCTTCGCGTTGAGCGGGGTTCATGCCATGGCCGATGGGTTCGCTTGCGGACATTTGAGTCAGGTGATCGTGCATCGCGGCAGCCGCATTGAAGATGCAGCCGGCAAGCGCAGGGCTTGCGGCCGCCCGTCAGCGGGCCGGTACGACGCGAGAAAAAGGGGACGGGCGCAGCCGGCGCAGCAGGCCTGCCGCGCCGGCGCGATAGAGGAGAAAGATCATAGAACAATCAGGTCGAGGGCGCATCGGCCCTTGCCGCAGAGATCAGATTTCCAGCGGATCGACTTCCAGCTGCCAACGCACGCGCGCCTCGTTGGCCAGGTATGGCAAATGGTGCGACCAGGACGCCAGGAACGCCTGCAGCGCGGGGCGACTGCTGCTTTCCGCAAGCAACTGCGCGCGTTCGATGTTGGCCACGCGCACCACGCGCAGGGGCACCGGGTCGTACAGCATGATGGCGTCCAGGCCCGGAAAATCGGCCGACCACTCGCCCTCGGGCAACGCCCGCGCCCGCTCCAGGAACTCCAGCGCCACCTTCAGTTCGCGCGCCTCGGCGGTCAGCAGCGCCTGATAGACGAAAGGCGGCAGGCCGGTACTTTCGCGCTCGTGCAAGGCATGGCGGGCAAAGCCGGCGTAATCGTGCCGCAACAGGGCTTGGTAGACCGGCTGCTCCGGGTATCCGGTCTGTATCAGCACCTCGCCGTTGCCCTGGTGACGGCCGGCCCGCCCCGCCACCTGCATCAGTTGCGCGAACAGGCGTTCCGGCGCCCGGAAATCGTGCGCGAACAGCATCGAGTCCGCATTCAGCACTCCCACCAGCCCCAGGCGCGCGAAATCGTGGCCCTTGGCCACCATCTGCGTACCGACCAGGATGTCCACCTCGCCGGCATGCACCGACGCAAACAACGCCTCGGCGCTGCCTTTCTTGCGCGTGCTGTCGGCGTCGATGCGCAGGATGCGAGCCTCGGGAAACAGTTCTGCCAAGTGTTCTTCGACGCGCTGCGTGCCACGCCCCATGGGCGCCAGATCCTGGTCGCCGCACTCGGGGCAGGCGCGCGGCACCGGGGCTTGATAACCGCAGTGATGGCATTGCAGGCGGTGGCCGCGGCCGTCAGTGCGATGCAGGACGGTGAACGCCGTGCAACGCGGACAATTGCTGACCCAGGCGCAGGACTGGCAATGCAGCACCGGCGAATAGCCGCGCCGATTCAGAAAAATGAGCGACTGCTCCTTGCGCTCCAGCCGCTGCGCGATGGCGTCCAGCAACTGCGGCGACATGCCTTGCTTGAGCTGCAGGCGGCGCGTGTCCACCAAGCGCATCGACGGCAGGCTGCTGGCGCGCGCCCGGCCCGGCAGGGTCAGGCGCAAGTAGCGACCGCGCTCGGCGTGCTGCCAGGTTTCCAGCGACGGCGTGGCCGATCCCAACACCACCGGAATACCCAGGTCATGGGCGCGCCACACGGCCAGGTCGCGCGCCGAATAGCGCAGGCCGTCCTGCTGCTTGTAGGACGCATCGTGCTCCTCGTCCACCACGATCAAGCCCAGCTGGCTCAGGGGTGCGAACACCGACATGCGCGTGCCCAGCAGCATGCGCGCCTCACCGCGTTGGGCGCGAGCCCAGGCCTGCAGCCGTTCACCGTCGGACAGGCCGCTATGCATGACCGCCAGGCCCTCGGGTCCGACCAAGGCCTCCAGGCGAGCGCGTAGCGCGTTTTCCAGCTGCGGCGTCAGGTTGATTTCGGGCACCATCAACAGTACCTGGCGCCCGGCCGCCAGCACCTTCTCTGCCGCCCGCAGGTACACCTCGGTCTTGCCGCTGCCGGTCACGCCGTGCAACAGGACGGGCTTGAATCCTTCCAGGGCGCCGATGGTGTCCACCGCCTCGCGCTGGGCATCGTTGAGCGCCGGCGGCTGGTCAGCCTGGGCTGGCGTCCTCGCGGCTTTGCGCTTGCGCGAGTCCAGCCTCGCCACCGGCCCGCCAGCGGAACGCTTGCCCTGGTAGGCCGTGGGCTTGCGCAACGGCGGCGGCAGGGTCGGCAGCATCACCTCGCCCAGTGGCCGCTGATAGTAGTCCGCCGCAAAGCGCGCCAGACGCAGCCAGTCCTCGTCGAAAGGCGGCAAGTCATCCAGCACCTCTTCGATCGGCCGGATTTGCTTGGGATCGAAAGACGGCTCGGCCGGGTTATCCACCACTACGCCAATCAACTTGCGGCGACCGAAAGGCACGATGACCCGCAGGCCCACCGTCACCGGCGCCTCGCTGCGATAGTCGAAGGGGCCTGGCAGCGGCACGTCCAGCGCCACCCGCACCCAGCAAACCGCGGAGGGCGTATCCGGCAAGGCGTCAGACATGGGTGCTAGGACGGAGCATGTAGAAGGATGATCCCGGATGATGCCGGCGTGCTCCGTCCCTGGCCTGTGGATAACTTTGGGGAAAAGGCTGGAGCAACATCGGAAATTGGAATTTGACAAGATTGCGCAAACTTGCGAAATCTTGTGGAAAACCGACTTTTCATTATTAAAAACAATAACTTATGACGGCTTCCAAGATTGTAAACTAGCTTCTAAAGGGTTTTCCCCGAGAGCAATCCTGCTGTGCACAAGTGCCTAACGGGGCCCTCCCGCTTCGGCCCTCGGGACCGAAGCGTCCACTCACTTACCCCCGCAGCGAACGGCTGTGCCGGTGGACTTCATCCACCAATTCGGCTACTGCTTCTGGCGGAGTAAAGCGGGAAATGCCATGACCCAGATTGAACACATGGCCGCCCTTGCCCACCGGTCCAAAGGCGTCCAACACCCGCCGCGCCTCGGCGCGGATGGCGGCGGCACCACCGAAAAGCGCCATGGGATCCAGGTTCCCCTGGAACGCCACCGAATCCCCTGTGCGACGGCGCGCCGCGGCCAAGTCCACCGTCCAGTCCAGGCCCACGGCGTCCGCGCCGCAAGCGGCGATCTCTTCCACCCACTGGCCGCCACCCTTGGTAAAGACAATGGCTGGCACGCGGCGGCCTTCGTGTTCGCGGGTCAGGCCGGCCACCACCTTCCGGGTGTAGGCCAGCGAGAACTGCTGGAACAAGCCGTCGGCCAGGACTCCGCCCCAGCTGTCGAACAGCATCACGGCTTGAGCACCCGCGGCGATCTGCGCATTCAGATACTGCAGCGTGGCTTCGGCGTTGATTTCGAGGATCCGATGCAGCAGGTCGGGCCGGGAGTACAGCATGGTCTTGATCAGGCGGTAGTCATCGCTGCCCTGGCCTTCCACCATGTAGCAGGCAATGGTCCACGGGCTGCCGGCAAAGCCGATCAGCGGCACTTTGCCGTCCAGGTCGCGCCGGATCGTGCGCACGGCGTCGAAGACATAGCGCAGCTTGTCCATATCCGGCACTTCCAGGCGCATCACGTCTTCCTCGGTGCGCACCGGCCGGGCGAAACGCGGCCCCTCGCCTTCTGCGAAGTCCAGGCCCAGACCCATGGCGTGGGGCACCGTCAGGATGTCCGAGAACAGGATCGCGGCGTCCAGGTCGAAGCGCTCCAGCGGCTGCAACGTGACTTCCGAGGCGTAGTCCGGATTCTGAGCAAGGCCCATGAAGGAACCCGCGCGGGCACGCGTCTGGCGGTACTCGGGCAGGTAGCGGCCGGCCTGGCGCATCAGCCAGATCGGGGTGTAGGGCACGGGCTCGCGCAGCAGCGAGCGCAAGAACACATCGTTCTTCAGTACGGAAGCAGACACGACTATCCTCGATGATCGGAAGCCGTGATTTTACTTCCCCTGGCTGACAAGTCGTGGGAAGCCTTAGCGCGGGACTTGCCCGCGCGCAAGCGAGGCGCTTTCAATGTGCGAGGGCGGGCCCCAAGCCAAGAATAGCGCCCTGCCGTGCCGGGGAATCGCGACGCCGGCCCATGTGTCAGGCTTCCCGCTCCTGCGCCGCCTGGCGGTATGGCGCCGCCTCGATGCCGTGCTTGCGCATCAGCGCCCAGAACGCCCGACGGTGCTTGCAGCAAGCCCTTGCCGCCTGCGCCACGTTGCCGCCGTGGCGAGACAACGCAAGCCGGATGTAATCGCGCTCGAAGCCGTCCACCACCCGCGCCTTCGCCGTTCTGAAGGATTCATGCGCGGCGCGCAGATGCTGATGGCGCCAGCCGGCCAGAGTCTGCTCGACCAGATCAGGCGACACCCGGGCACGCAAGGCCCCGGGGCGCTGCGCTCCCGCCGTACCCGGCCGTGGCGCAGACTCTCGGTAGGCGGCCGCCGGCTCGCGTATGCCTGCGTGCGGCACGCCACGCCGATGCGCGTGGCTGGCCAAGCGACCAAGGCGCACCCGCAAGCTTTCAAGGCAGACCGGCTGCGCCACGAAATCTGAAGCGCCAAGGTTCAACAGGTCTTCGATGGCGGGGGCCTTTACGTCCGAAATCAGCAGCAGCACCGGCGTGGCCAGCGCGGGCTGCGCTTGCTGCAAGGCCGTCCGCGCCCAGGACAACGAGGCCGGCGCGACCGGCAGGATGCAGCAGTCATAGCGCTTGAGCGCCACCGCCAGCCGGGCCAGCGCCTGCACATCCGCGCCCGCGGCTAGGCTGTCCACCGGAGCCTCGACATCCGCCGCGGCGGCCTCCCCCTCAGGCGCCTGACCGGCAGCCGCGTAACGAATCGGACTCAGCGACACCAGGTGCAGCCGCACACGCGTCTGTCTGGCCGGATGCCTCGCGACCAGGTCGCGCATCGCCCCTTCGTGACCAGGCGCCAACAGGACTCCGCAATCCAGGACTTCTCGCACGCTTTCCTCCTCTGCTTGACCAGGAAAGCTGAAGGCTACTGTTGCGACTGTCGCCTCGCCATTCGTAGTGGTCGCATTGCGGCTAGCGCAAGCGTGCCCGCAATGCCGGGCGGCGGGCATGAAAAAAGCGGCCCGGGGGCCGCCTTTTTCGAATCCGGGGCGAACCCCGGGGCACAGCTTCGCCGCTTAGTGCGAACGGCCGCCTTGGCGCAGCTTGCGCGCCGCGATGGCTTGCGCAGCCAGCATGGCGAGTTCGGCTTCGACCACGGCGATGTCGGCCTTGTCCTTGGCGTTCGCCAGGGCCTGTTCGGCCTTCTGGCGCGCTTCCAGGGCGCGGGCTTCGTCCAGGTCGGCGGCACGGATGGCCGTGTCCGCCAGAACCGTCACGCTGCCCGGCTGCACTTCCAGAATGCCCCCGGCGACGAAGATGTTCTCCTCGCCTTGGTCGGCACGAACGATCTTGACCGTCCCGGGGCGTATGCGCGAGATCAGCGGGGTGTGGCCGGGCAGAATGCCCAGTTCACCCGCTTCGCCAGGCAGCACCACGAACTTCGCCTCACCGGAGAAGATCGCTTCCTCTGCGCTGACGACATCCACATGCAGGGTAGCCATATCGGTTCCTTATTGCAGTTTCTTGGCCTTCTCGAAGGCCTCGTCGATCGAGCCGACCATGTAGAAGGCCTGTTCCGGCAGCGCATCGCACTCGCCGTTCACGATCATCTTGAAACCACGGATGGTTTCGGCCAGCGGGACGTACTTGCCGGGCGAGCCGGTGAACACTTCCGCAACGTGGAACGGCTGCGACAGGAAGCGCTGGATCTTACGGGCGCGGGCCACGGCCTGCTTGTCTTCCGGCGACAGTTCGTCCATGCCCAGAATCGCGATGATGTCGCGCAGTTCCTTGTAGCGCTGCAGCGTTTGCTGCACGCCACGGGCAACGGCGTAGTGCTCTTCGCCCACGACTTGCGGGTCGAGCTGGCGGCTGGACGAATCCAGCGGATCCACGGCCGGGTAGATACCCAGGGCGGCGATGTCACGCGACAGCACGACGGTCGAGTCCAAGTGCTGGAAGGTCGTGGCAGGCGACGGGTCGGTCAAGTCGTCCGCAGGGACGTACACGGCCTGGATCGAGGTGATCGAGCCGGTCTTGGTCGACGTGATGCGCTCTTGCAGCTTACCCATTTCTTCGGCCAGCGTGGGTTGGTAACCCACCGCCGACGGCATACGGCCCAGCAGTGCGGACACTTCGGTACCGGCCAGGGTGTAGCGGTAGATGTTGTCCACGAAGAACAGGATGTCGCGGCCTTCGTCGCGGAACTTCTCGGCCATGGTCAGGCCGGTCAGCGCCACGCGCAGACGGTTGCCCGGGGGTTCGTTCATCTGACCGAACACCATCGCAACCTTGTCCAGAACGTTCGACTCTTCCATTTCGTGGTAGAAGTCGTTGCCTTCACGGGTACGCTCACCCACGCCGGCGAACACCGACAAGCCGCTGTGCTGCTTGGCGATGTTGTTGATCAGTTCCATCATGTTGACGGTCTTGCCCACGCCGGCGCCGCCGAACAGGCCGACCTTACCGCCCTTGGCGAACGGGCAGACCAGGTCAATAACCTTGATGCCGGTTTCCAGCAGTTCCACCGACGGCGACAGTTCGTCGAAACGGGGAGCCGGCTGGTGAATGCCACGCTTTTCGTCGTGCTGGATCGGGCCAGCTTCGTCGATGGGACGGCCCAGCACGTCCATGATGCGGCCGAGCGTGCCGGTGCCGACGGGCACCGAGATCGGGGCGCCCGTGCCGGTGACTTTCATGCCGCGACGCAGACCGTCGCTGGAGCCCAGCGCAATGGTACGCACCACGCCGTCGCCCAGCTGCTGCTGCACTTCCAGCGTCAGACCCTTTTCGGCGAACGAGGAACCCTCGTCGGCCAGAGTAAGCGCTTCGTAGATCTTGGGCATTTGATCGCGGGGGAACTGAATATCCACCACGGCGCCGATGCACTGAACGATGGTTCCGTTGCTCATGTCGATTCCTTGCTTGATAGCTTTTGACGGGATGCCGCGCCTCAAACGGCGGCGGCGCCCCCTACGATTTCCGAAATTTCTTTGGTGATCGCGGCCTGACGGGTCTTGTTGTAGACCAGTTGCAGATCGCCGATGACCTTCTTGGCGTTGTCCGACGCCGCCTTCATGGCGACCATCCGGGCCGACTGCTCCGAAGCCATGTTCTCGGCCACGGCTTGGTACAGCAGGCCTTCAACGTAACGCTGCAGCAGGTCGTCGATCACGCTACGGGCGTCGGGTTCGTAGATGTAATCCCAGCTGTATTCCGACTTCACTTCCGAGGTCTTGGCCAGGTTCTCAGCACCCGTCTGGTACGGATCATCCAAACCGCTGGCCAACGGCAGCAGGCGCAAGAACATCGGCTCCTGCTTCATCGTGTTGACGAAGCGGGTCGAAGCGACGTACAGCGCGTCGATGCGGCCTTCCAGGTAGGCGTCCAGCTGCACCTTGATCGCGCCCAGCAGGCGGTCGAGTTGCGGCTTGTCGCCCAGTTGCACTTCCTGGGAAACCAGTTTGGCGCCGATGCGGGTCAGCACGCCCACGCCCTTGTTGCCGAAGGCGGTCGCTTGCACGGCGATGCCGTTCTTCTCGAACTCTTTCAGCTTGGCCAACGTCACGCGGGTGATGTTGGTGTTCAAGCCGCCGCACAGGCCCTTGTCGGTCGTGACCATGATCACGCCGACCGCCTTGACGTCGCGCTCGACCAGGTACGGGTGGCTGTATTCGGGGTTGGCCTGCATCAGGTGCGCAGCAATCTCGCGCACCTTGGTGGCGTACGGACGGCCAGCACGCATCCGTTCCTGCGCCTTGCGCATCTTGGATGCGGCGACCATTTCCATCGCCTTGGTGATCTTGCGCGTGTTTTGCACGCTCTTGATCTTGGTTCGGATTTCCTTAATTCCGGGCATTGCGCTTTCCTGTGAAGACTGGCCGATGGGTTCCGCTGGCGCCTCATCCATCCGGGAAGGATGGGTGAGGCGTCGCGGACGCCTAACCCATCACTTTCTTAAAAAGCACCGTGCTTCTTGAATTCCTGGATGGCGGCGGCCAATTCGGCTTCGTCATCCTTGGACAGTTCCTTGGTGTCTTCGATGCGCTGGATCAGGGCCGCATGCTTGGCCTTCAGTTGATCCTTCAGCGACTTCTCGAACGACAGCACTTGGGCCACGTCCACTTCATCCAGGTAGCCGTTGTTGACCGTGTACAGCGTGACGGCCAGTTCCCACACTTGCAGCGGCTGGTACTGGGGCTGCTTGAGCAGTTCCACCACGCGCTTGCCGCGTTCCAGCTGGCGACGGGTCGCGTCGTCCAGGTCGGAAGCAAACTGCGCGAAGGCGGCCAGTTCACGATACTGCGCCAAGTCGGTACGGATACCGCCGGACAGCTTCTTGACGACCTTGGTCTGAGCAGCGCCACCCACACGCGACACCGAGATACCGGCGTTGATAGCGGGACGGACACCGGCGTTGAACAGGTCGGTTTCCAGGAAGATCTGGCCGTCGGTGATCGAGATCACGTTGGTCGGAACGAAGGCCGAAACGTCGCCAGCCTGGGTTTCGATGATCGGCAGCGCGGTCAGCGAGCCGGTCTTGCCCTTGACGGCGCCTTCGGTGAACTTCTCGACGTACTCTTCGTTCACGCGGGCAGCGCGTTCCAGCAGGCGCGAGTGCAGGTAGAACACGTCGCCCGGGTAGGCTTCGCGGCCCGGCGGACGGCGCAGCAGCAGCGAGACCTGGCGGTAGGCCCAGGCTTGCTTGGTCAGGTCGTCATAGACGATCAGGGCGTCTTCGCCACGATCGCGGAAGTATTCGCCCATCGTGCAGCCGGCGTAGGCGGCCAGGTACTGCATGGCGGCCGAGTCGGAGGCCGAAGCGGCCACGACGATGGTGTATTCCATCGCGCCGTGCTCTTCCAGCTTGCGGACCACGTTGTTGATCGTGGAAGCCTTCTGGCCGATAGCGACGTACACGCAGGTGACGCCCTTGCCCTTCTGGCTGATGATGGTGTCGACAGCGACGGCGGTCTTGCCGGTCTGGCGGTCGCCAATGATCAGTTCGCGCTGGCCACGGCCGATGGGAACCATCGAGTCGATAGCCTTGATGCCGGTTTGCAGCGGCTGCGACACCGAGCGGCGGGCGATAACGCCAGGCGCCACTTTTTCGATGATGTCGGTAGCCTTGGCATTGACCGGGCCCTTGCCGTCGATCGGCTCGCCCAGCGTGTTGACCACGCGGCCCTTCAGTTCCGGACCGACCGGGACTTCCAGAATGCGGCCGGTCGTCTTGACCTGGTCGCCTTCGGAAACGCCCGTGTAGTCGCCGAGAATAACGGCGCCGACGGAATCACGCTCGAGGTTGAGCGCCAGACCGAAAACGTTGTTGGGGAATTCGAGCATTTCGCCCTGCATCACGTCGGACAAGCCGTGGATGCGGGTAATACCGTCGGTCACGGACACGACGGTGCCCTGAGTACGGACATCAGCCGAAGCGCCCAGGCCCTCGATGCGGCTCTTGAGCAGTTCGCTGATCTCGGAGGGATTGAGTTGCATATTGACTCCTGGAATCCTGTTAGTTGCCTTAAGCGGCGAGCTGATCGCGCATGCGGGCCAATTGGGCTTGTACGGAAGTATCGAGCACCTGGTCACCGACGGCCACGCGCACGCCGCCGATCAGCGACGGATCAACGGTGACGCTGGGCTTGAGCTTGAGGCCGAATTTTTGTTCGAGCGCGGTAACCAGCTCTTTGACCTGGGCATCGCTCAACTCGAACGCGCTGGTGATTTCCGCCTGCGCCGTGCCGTCGTGACGATTCCGCAGCGCCGCGAATTGCGTGGCGATGTCGGGCAGCAGCAGCAGCCGGTCGTTTTCGACCAGCAGCTCGATGAAATTGCGGGCGGCTTGAGGCAGTTCGGCCTTTACCAGGCCGGAGAACAGCTCGACGCGCTGCTTGTCGCCCAGACGCGGGTCGGCCATGGCCTCGCGCACATCGGGGTTGGAGGCGACCTGCGACAGTTCGCTGACCAGGTCGGACCAGGCCGGCAAGCCGGCCTTGTCGTCGCATGCCGCGCTGAAGAGCGCTTCAGCGTAGGGCCGGGCAACAGTGGAAAGTTCAGCCATGACGGTCCCGGATTAAAGCTGCGCGCGGAGCTGGTTCAGCAGCTCGGCGTGTGCGCGGGCGTCAACCTCGCGCTTGAGGATCTGTTCAGCACCCTTGACGGCCAGCGCAGCGACGTCGTCGCGCAGCAGGTCGCGGGCGCGCTGGACTTCCTGCGCGGCATCCTGGGCAGCCTGAGCCACGATACGGGCGCGCTCGGCTTCCGCTTCACGGCGGGCCTGCTCGATCAGGGAGGCGGCTTGCTTCTCGGCCTCGATGATGCGGGCGTGGTTTTCGGACTTGGCAGAAGCCTCGATCAGACTAACGCGCGCCTGGGCTTGAGCCAGATCGGCTTTACCCTTCTCGGCGGCGGCCAGGCCGTCGGCGATTTTCTGGCGGCGCTCGTCCATCGCCTTCGTCAGGGGAGGCCACACGAATTTCATCGTGAACCAGCCCAGAACGAAGAACACGAGCATCTGGAAAATGATCGTCGCGTTCAGATTCACGGTCGTTCCTTTAACACCTTGCGGCTCCGACCGCACCCGGAAAGGGGCGTCACGGAGCACTCGATACTTTGCTTGGCGGCGACGGAGCTTGCACCCGCATCGCCGCCAGCGTCATGACCCGCCTTTTCGCCGGCGGGCGGTGCCTTAGCCGACGAACGGGTTGGCGAAGGCGAACAGCATGGCGATACCCACGCCGATCAGGAATGCCGCGTCGATCAGGCCAGCCAGCAGGAACATCTTCGTTTGCAGAGCGTTCATCAGTTCAGGCTGACGAGCCGAGGCTTCCAGATACTTGCCGCCCATCAGTGCGATGCCGATGCAAGCGCCGATAGCGCCCAGACCGATGATAAGACCGCAAGCGAGGGCAACGAAAGCGACGTTGGTCATGACAACTCCTTGGTTAGAAATCTGAAGTCAAAAATTGAAAAATAAGGGGTACTGCTCAATGCAAGATAATCTTGCTATCCCGTGCTGGCCGGATGGCCAGCGCGGGAAATTCGGGGGATCAGTGGCCTTCGTGAGCCTGGCCGAGGTAAACCAGCGTCAGCATCATGAAGATGAAGGCCTGCAGCAGGACGATCAGGATGTGGAAGATCGCCCAGATGGAGCCGGCCAGGATGTGGCCGACGCCCAAGCCGATGCTGGAGGCGTTAAAGCCGGTCCAGGCGCCGCCCAGCAGGGCGATCAGCATGAAAATCAGTTCGCCGGCGAACATGTTGCCGAACAACCGCATGCCCAGCGACACGGACTTGGCGGCGTATTCGATCAGGTTCAGCAGCAGGTTGAACGGGGCCAGCACGATGGCGCCGATACCGTGCGCGTGGAACGGCGCGGTGAACAGTTCCTTGACGAAGCCGCCCGGGTGCTTGATCTTGATGCCGTAATAGAACATCAGCAGCAGCACGCCCAGCGACATGCCCATCGGCACGTTCAGGTCGGCGGTCGGCAGAATGCGGTGGTAGTAGAGCGGGTCGCCGTGCTCAGCGCCCAGGCCGGTGAGGCGCCAGATGGAGGGCAGCAGGTCGACAGGCAGCAGGTCCAGCGCGTTCATCAGGATGATCCAGAGGAACACGGTCAGGGCCAGCGGGGCGATGAAGAGGCGGCTCTTGGCATTGTGGACGATGCCCTTGGCCTGGTCGTCGACCATGTCGACGATCATTTCCACGAAGGCCTGGAAACGGCCCGGAACGCCACTGGTGGCGCGGCGCGCGGCGCGCCACAGGAAGAAAATGACGATCAGACCCATCAGGCCCGACCAGAACAACGAGTCGTAGTTGATGATGTCGAACTGAGCGATAGCGCTCTGTTTCTCACCCGTATTGTTCAGATGCACCAGGTGGTGCTGAATATACGCGGACTGAGGCGACACGTCGCTGGCAGCAGCCATTTGAATCCTACCCTATTTGCTGTATGCCCGGCCCTTGCGAACCGGACGATTCCACGATTTCGTTTGCCGCAAACCTGCTCGGCGCTATGACAACTTGCGGAACATCATGAGCAGGAGATATCCCTTCAAGGTGAGTATCAGACCGAGCAGCACGGCAGGCCATACGAGGCTATCCTGCGCCACACGCGAAAGCAGCCACAACAGCAATGCCGTTGCGAACAACTTGATCAACTCACCAGAGAGAAAGGTAAAGGGACTGGCTTTACCGGTCCGTACGCTGACAGCAAGGCGCAATGCGAACAACGCATTGGGAATGAAATACGCTCCCGCCCCCGCCAGCGCCGACCAACCCGCCGCCGCCCCTCCGACAACCCCCGCAATCACTGCTGCTGCGAGCCCCATGGCACCTTGCGCTGCCAATGCCAACAGGAGCCCGCGGCTTGCTTGAGCATCCAGCGCCACGCGATCCGCGTCACTGAGAACCAGAACTTTATCCGTCATGTCGTGGTCAAACACTGCTTGCCTATGACCGTGACCTTCAACCGGACCCTGCCGCACTTCCTGCTGCATGGAGTTCTGTTGCATCAAACTTCCTCGCTTTGCTTCTTGCCCCTATCAGAACCGGCGCTGCCTTGCTGCCTGTAGCTGCTGCCCGTAGCTGCCTCCCATAGCCGGCGTGCCGTGCTCTTGCACTGGCTTTCGCATTGATTCCAAAAGCATTTTCAATGCGCCACCCGCTACTTGTCAGCCGCTACGTGTTCTTATCCCGCAAGCGTCAAACCCGCAGAGTATAGCGTGATTCTTTTTACCCTAGCAAATGAACTTTCGGCCGTTTGTAAGGTGCAAACAACGCTTGGTTGGAACGAAATTAGGGACGCGAATCAGCTTGCGCGGCCTGCTGCGCACACCCTGCGCGATGCAACGCGGCCTCCGCAATGGAGGCCGCGCTTTTTACCATCAAAACGGGATCAATCTTCCTTGACCGGCGGCGGCGCCCACTGGCCGTCCAGCGCCGTGTCCTGGGGCGAATACAGACGCATGCTGAGCAGGAATGGTGCATCGGCGGCAGGCGAGGCGATCCAGTTCGAGCGTTTGCGCTCGCCGGGATCGCGGCGCTGGATGTAGATATCCAGCGAACCGTCGGCGTTGTACTTCAGGCCGTCGGTGCTGCGCAGCACATAGCGGTTGGCCGGATTGTCGGCGAAGCCGTGCTTTTCGTCGTAGACGTGCAGCGACCAGAAAGCATTGGCCGGCGGCAGTTGCCCCTTGTCGAAATGCAGCACGTAGTCCTCATTGGAGTTCAGCGCGCGGCCCTTGGAATCCGACACGGTCACCGGATACAGCACATCCTCGGGCGTGGGCGCGCCCAGGCCTGCGTAGGCAATGGCGGCGCGGCGCGTGTAGTCCGTGCCATAGGTGCCGATCCCCGACAGGACCGTGCTCCAGCCGTTCATGGGCGTGCCCAGGCGCGACACTCCGTCGGCGATGCGCCGGCCCGCCAGCGGCTGCGCCTGCGTCAGGGCCTGCTGCACTGCCGGGCTCAGGCGGCCGTAGGAAAAAGGCTGCCGGCCATCCAGGCCGATGCGACGCATGCGGTCCAGGATCGGCGTGTCATTGGCGTGCGGCGGGTTGTTGCGCAGCACGTCGAAGAACAGCGTGAAGAACGAGGCTGCGTCCATGCCGGCGGCCTGTTCGGCCGGCGTGCCGTCGGGCACGGTCACGGGCATGGGCGGCGGCAGGTCGCTGCCGATCGGCGCCGAGCCGACGCCAGGCCCGGTCTGCGGATAGGCGCTACGGGAATTGCGCATGCCGGCGGGCCGGGTCGTGACGGTTGCAGCCAGCGGGCTGGCGGTCATGCCGGCCTGGATCTGGTTCACGGCCGCATAGTCCTGCGGACCGCCCGCCTGGGTCCAGCCGATCAGCCAGCCGGTGGCGGTGGGGCTATGGATCACGTCCATGCCGGGCGGCACGCTGCCCTGCCAGCCCGGACCGACGATCACGAACGACTGGGCGCCATTGCCATTGGTCCGCGTGCCGCGCGAGGCGAACACGTCGCTCCACATGTCCAGCGCCGACAACACTATATAGCGGTCGCCGGTCGCGGGCAGGTTCACGATCAGCGGCGCGCGCGACACGTCAAACCACAGACTGGAATACAACGCGTCGGCGCTGGGCCAGGGCGTGTCGCCCGCGCGCGGATCGGGGAAGGCGGCCTTGTGGCCGAACTGATTGACCGGCGCCTTGCCATCCAGCGGCGTCTGCACGGCCGTCGCCTTGCGGCGGGCCAATTCCATCAGGACCATCGGATAGGCGTAGACATAGGCGTCGATGGCGATGTCGCGCAGCTCTTGCTCGCTCATCTGCGGCGCGGGCGCGGAGGCCGCCGGGTACGGCGTCTCGGACACCAGGCGCAGGGACGGACGCGGCGATTGCGCCTGGGCGGCGCTCAGGAAGCAGGCGCTCAGCGCACCGGCAAGGACCGCGGCGGACCACCGGCGGGTAGCGATAGATGTACGCATGCAAGGCTCCTTATTGATTTTGTCTGCAAGCGAGCCGCCGCGCCGGACTTGCCAGTTCGGGCAAGCCTCTCTGGCGCGGCACCTCGAGGTGACGCTTTTTCAGGATAGGACCGAACACTGCAACAAGGTGCTGCCGAACCGTTTCAAGGCGCAACGCCCGGGCGAGGGGTCGCGCAAAAGAAAACGCGCCCTGGCAGGGCGCGCGGGGCAAATCCAGAGTCGCCCGGGCAGCGGACCCGGGCGTAACAAGGATTAACGGTGTTTGAAGTCCGGTTTGCGCTTTTCGGTGAAAGCGGCCATCCCTTCCTTCTGGTCTTCCGTGGCGAACAGCGAATGGAACACGCGGCGCTCGAACAGCAGGCCCTCGTTCAGCGAACCCTCGAATGCGCGGTTGACGCATTCCTTGGCCATCATGACCGACGGCAGCGACATCGAGGCGATGACGGTGGCCGCGTCCATGGCCTCTTCCATGAGTTTGTCGGCCGCGACCACGCGCGACACGAGGCCCGCGCGTTCCGCTTCCTCGGCGCCCATCATGCGAGCGGTCAACGCCAGATCCATGGCCTTGGCCTTGCCCACCGCGCGCGGCAGGCGCTGGGTGCCGCCGGCGCCCGGGATCACGCCCAGCTTGATTTCGGGCTGGCCGAACTTGGCGGTATCGGCGGCGATGATGATGTCGCACATCATGGCCAGTTCGCAGCCGCCACCCAGGGCGTACCCGGCCACGGCGGCGATCACGGGCTTCCTGATGCGCTTGAGCGTTTCCCAGTTGCGCGTGATGTATTCGCTGCCATACACATCCATGTAGGACCAGTCTTTCATGGCGCCGATGTCGGCGCCGGCGGCGAAGGCCTTTTCGCTGCCGGTGATGACGACGGCGCCGATATCGGCGTCGGCTTCAAACGCCAGCAGCGCCGCGCCGAGCTCATTCATCAGTTGATCGTTCAAGGCGTTCAGGGCCTTGGGGCGGTTCAGCGTCAGCAGGCCGACGCGGCCCCGGGTTTCGACCAGCACAAACGACTCGCTCATTGATGTCTCCGAAGAAGTATGAAAGTAAGATATGGCCATGGAAAAAGACAACGCTCTGCCGCTACTTTACCGCCTTGCGCCCCACGATCCGGCCGGACACCGCTACCGGATAACCCTAAGCATCGCAGCCCCCTCCCCCGACGGTCAGCGCCTGTCGCTGCCGGCCTGGATTCCGGGCAGCTACCTGATCCGGGATTTCTCCCGCCAGATTGAATCGCTGACGGCCCATTCGGGCACGCGACGCGTGCCTGTCGACAAGATCGACAACCACACCTGGCAAGCCGCGCCCTGCGAGGGTCCGCTGCGCGTGGAGTATGAGGTTTACGCCTGGGACCTGTCGGTGCGCGGCGCGCATCTGGATGAAACCCACGGCTTCTTCAACGGCACCAGCGTGTTCCTGCGCGTACACGGCCAGGACCATCTGCCCTGCCTGATAGACCTGGCACCGCCACGCTCGACTCCAGACTGGAAGGTCTATACCAGCCTGCCGGAAGCCCGCGGCCACAAGGGCGCCGCCCGCCGTCACGGCTTCGGGCTTTATCTGGCACCGGACTACGACGCGCTGATCGACCATCCGGTGGAAATGGGCACGCCCCAGGTGTCGCGCTTTGTGGCGCACGGCGCCGAGCACGAACTGGTGTTCACCGGGGTCGCGCCCAATCTGGACCTGGCCCGCATCACCGAAGACGTGCGCAAGATCTGCGAAACCCAGATCGCATTCTTCGAGCCGCGCAGCAAGCGCGCCCCCTTCCTGGACAGTTCAGACCGCTACGTATTCATGACCATGGTCACGGGCGACGGCTATGGCGGACTGGAGCATCGTGCCAGCACGGCGCTGATGACCGCCCGCAAGGACCTGCCCGTGATCGGCCAACAGGGTCAGGGCGAAGGCTACCGCGGCTTTCTGGGCCTGGTGAGCCACGAGTATTTCCATACGTGGAACGTCAAGCGGATCAAGCCCGAAGCCTTTGTTCCCTACGATCTTTCGCAACCCGACCTGACGCGGCTGCTGTGGGTGTTCGAAGGATTCACGTCTTATTACGACGATCTGCTGCTGCTGCGTTCGGGCGCGATCACGCAACCCGACTACCTGCGCCTGCTCGCCAAGACCATCACCAGCGTCGCGCGCACGCCGGGCCGCAAGAAACAATCGGTGGCGGAGAGTTCCTTCGACGCCTGGACTCGCTATTACAAGCAGGACGAAAACTCGCCGAACTCCCTGGTCAGCTATTACACCAAGGGCGCGCTGGTGGCGTTGGGACTGGATCTGCTGATCCGCCGGGAAACGGACGGCGCGCGCTCGCTGGACGACGTGATGCGTCTGCTGTGGAGCCGCTATGGGCGTGACTTCTACCAGGGCAAGCCGCAAGGGTTGCCGGAGGATGGACTGCCGGCGCTGATTCTGGAAGCCACGGGCGTGGACACGCGCCGCTTTATCGCGCGCCACGCCTACGGGACCGCGGATGTGCCTTTGGCGGAACTGCTGGAGCCCCAGGGCATCAAGCTGCAATGGAAGCCCACGGCCAATATTCCTTCACTGGATGTGCGTACGCGCAAGCAGGGAGAATCGCTGGTGCTGGCCACGGTGCTGGAAGGCGGTGCGGGGCACAAGGGTGGATTGTCGGCCGGGGATGTGCTGGTGGCGGTGGATGGCTTGCGGGTGGATGCGCCGGCCGGGCTGGAACTGCTGTTGGCGCAGTACCGGGCGGGGGATCGCGTGACCGTGCATGTGTTCCGGCGGGATGAGTTGCGAGAGTTCCGGGTGCGGTTGGGTGCGCCGGAGGCGTTGGATTGTGTGTTGACGAGTTGAGATTGCGGGTTTTTTGGGAGGGTCCGTCTTTGGGCGGCCCTTTTTTCTTGGTCCGTCCGGCACGGCGGCCCGCCCCCGGCCGGCCGCGCGGGCGGCCTTTGGGGGCTTACGCAATGTCTTGCAGTTTCGGAGGACGCTGCGCGGTTGCCATCATGCCTCCTTCATTTGCGCGGCGGTTTGCAGGAATGTATCCAGCGCTCGTCTACGTCCTTGCCGACGGGTCACGGCGTAGACCATGGCGCGGGCGATGTCGGCGGGCAGCGTGCAGACGGCAATGCGGTCGGTAGTGTGGCGGCACGTGGAGCGCGGGACCAGGGCCACCCCCAAGCCTGCGGCAACCAAGGCCAGTTGCGCCGGGACTTCGGCGACCGTTTGCGCGACTGACAGGGTCACGCCAGCGCGGGCGCAGGTCTGGGCCAGAGCTCGGGCAAACGCGGAGGTGTCCTGGCGCAGCATGACGAAAGCGTCGCCCGCAAGGTCGCTCAGTTCCAGCCGCTTGCGTGTCGCCAGAGTATGGCCCTTGGGGAGCACGGCCACGACGGGATCGGGCCATAGGGGGATGGACTGCAGTTCCTCGTCGTCGACGGCGGTGCGGGAGATGCTGACGTCGATGCGGTGCCCACGCAGCGCGTCCAGTTGCGCGGCGGGGTTCATTTCGTTGAGCAGGACCGAGACCTGGGGATGGGAGGCTTTGTAGCGGGCGATCAGCGCCGGCACGGGGCCCATGAAGTGCGAACCGGACAGGCCGACCTCGATGCGGCCGGCCAGGCCCTGGTCCACGGCGCGGGCACGCACGGTAGCGTCTTTCAGGCTGGTGAGCAGCGCGCGCACGTCGTTCAGGAAGGCTTCGCCGGCCTCGGTCAGGGTTACGCGACGGTTGTTGCGGTCGAACAGCTTGACCTCGAGTTCGCGCTCCAGTTGCGCGATCTGCAGGCTGAGCGGCGGTTGCGAAATATGCAGGCGCGCCGCGGCCCGGGTGAAGTTCAGCTCTTCGGCCAGCACGGCGAAATAACGGAGTTGGCGGATTTCCATGGCGGCCAGTTATTTGGAAAAGATATCAAACCAGATAAAAACTATATTGGAAAATATCGTTCCCGGCGACCAGAATAAGTCTTGCCAATAGCGCACACGACAACATCCGGGGACCCTGCAACAAGACAAGCGCGTGCCGTCGCAGGCACTGGCCCCGGCTGATACCCGCATTTCGCAGCTGGCTGCCCGCGCACCGCGGCGAGCCGGCCCTCTTACGCCTTCCGAGGAGCATCGCCATGACCACATCTCCCCGCGCCCTGCGCATCGGCCAGATCGTGCCCAGTTCCAACACCACCATGGAAACGGAAATCCCGGCCATGTTGCGCCTGCGCGAGACCATCGCGCCCGAGCGCTTCACGTTTCACTCCAGCCGCATGCGCATGAAACAGGTGACGGCTGCGGAACTGGCTTCGATGGACCGCGAGTCCGACCGTTGCGCGCAGGAGTTGTCCGACGCGCGCGTGGACGTGCTGGGTTACGCCTGCCTGGTGGCGATCATGAGCCAGGGCCTGGGCTACCACCGCGTTTCGCAAGAGCGCCTGCACCAGGCCACCGTGGACAACGGCGCGCCGGCGCCGGTGATCTCCAGCGCCGGAGCGCTCGTAGAGGGCCTGCACGCCATTGGCGCGCGCAAGGTCTCCATCCTGACGCCTTACATGAAGCCGCTGACCAAGCTGGTGGTGGACTACATCGAAAACGAAGGCATCGAAGTGCAGGACAGCCTGTCTCTGGAAATTCCCGACAATCTGAAGGTCGGCGCGCAGGATCCGATGGCGCCGGCCAGCCATGTAGAGCGCCTGAACACGCGCGGCGTCGATGCCGTGGTGCTGTCCGCCTGCGTGCAAATGCCATCGCTGGCGTCGATCCAGCCGGTACAGGACCGCCTGGGCCTGCCGGTGGTGACCGCAGCCGCGGCGACGGTCTACCGGATGCTGAAGGTGCTGGACCTGGAAGCGCGCGTGCCCAACGCGGGCGAACTGCTCACGGGCAAGTACTAAGCCCGCGCGGCGCGTCCTACTTGCCCAGCGACAGGATCTCGTTGGCGTTGACGATGGCGCCCGCGATCTCCTCGGTGGTGACGCGCTTATTCATGGCTTGCTCGCGGATCAGGTCGTAGGCCTGGTCCTCGGTGACGTTGCGCGTGCGCATGAGGATGCTCTTGGCTTCCGCGATGCGGCGCACGCCCAGGAGCTTGCCCTCGAGCTTACGCAGGCGCCGGGCATGCGACTTGATGTCGTCGTATACCTGGCGCGCCACCACCAGCGAAGACAAGAGGCCGAATGAGCGCACCGGCGACGGCAACACCGCCTTTGCGCCGATGCGCAGCACCGCCTCGACGATGGTCGGATTCTCGTAGGTGACAATAGCGATGACCATGGGCGCGTCTTCGCTCTTGGCCCATTCGAACCCCAGGTCTATTACGTCAGGACGCACTGCCAGGAACACGGCATCCAGCCCCACCGGCAACGTGGGCGCCGGCGGCCAGAAGGTCTGGACCTGGCAGCCTATCCGTTGCAACTGCTGCGTCAATTGGCGGCCGTCGGCATCGTCGGGATGATAGACGGCGATCCGCAGCGTGCGCAGGTCCTTGAGCAAGGAAGGCGTCGCGCGCTCCGCGCGTTGGCGGCTGGCGGTATCGCCCATCAGATATCCAGCGAGCTCAAGGTGGCCGTCCAATCGCCCAGCGAATGGGTGACCAGGTACGGATCGGGATGCACGGGCCGCGTAGCCTCGCGCACGATGGTGAACTGGCCCTTGGCGTTGACCCGGCCGACACGGGGATACAGGCAGGTGTGGTGATTGGTCGGGTCGATGCGCACGCGGCCTTGCGGCGCCTGGAATTCGCTTTGCAGCACGCGCGGCAGAATCTGCGCGATTTCGTCGGTGCCGGTGTCGCGAAAGGCGTTGGCGAAGATGTGCATCTGGAAATATGCCGCTTCCCAACAAAGGTTGGGCACGCAGTCGTGGCCGAAGCGCCGGCGCAAGCGTTCCAGGCAACGCCGATTGATGTCGGAATCAATGGACTGGAAGTAAGGCGCGGAGGTGAAGTGGCCGGCCGCCACCTCGGGTTCCATCTGGGAGATTTCCGCCTCGGACGTCGTCAGGCTGGCGATAGGCATCGTCTTCGGATCGAAGCCCGCGTCCGCGTAGGCGCGATACAGGCAGGCCGTGGAGTTACCCACCACGGTGGAGAAAATGAAGTCCGGCCGCTTGTTGCGGATGTCGTCCAGGATCTCCCGGTAATCGCGTTCCGTCGCGGTCAAGGGCACGTAGCGTTCGCCGAGCTTGGCGCTGTCCTGCCGTTGCAGCACCAGCTCGCCCATGATGCGATTGGACTCGTAGGGATAGATGTAGTCCGACCCGATCAGATAGACCCGGGCGCCGAAGTTCGCGGTCATGAACTCCGCCAACTGCACGCTGTTCTGGTTCGGCGCGGCGCCGGTGTAGATGATGTTGTTCGAGAACTCGAACCCTTCGTACAGGGTCGGATAGAACAGCAGGCGGTTCCACTTTTCGACCACGGGCAGCACCGCCTTGCGGCTGCTGGACATATAACAGCCGAATATGACGTTCACGCGGTCTTGCGTGATCAGTCGTTCCGCCAGCACGCTGTAGGTGGCGGGATCCGACCTCGGGTCGTACCGCAGCGGCACGATTTCGCGGCCATCGACCCCGCCCGCCTCATTGATCTCGTCGATGGCCAGCAAGGTGCCATGCAATTGGGACCGGCCTATGGTCGATGTGGCCCCTGTTTCGGAAAACAACACGCCTACGCGGATAGGATCTTTGTTTGCCATGATCGAGACGGCCGCTGCCGCGGCCATCCATCCTTTTTCGAGTTCATCAGTTTCAGCACAGTCGCAGCCGCCGTCAACACGTGGATTCCTGGGGTCGTCATTGCGCTGTCCTGGCATACGCACGAACCAAAGCCTGCGGCAACGCCGCCGGATTCGTCACGATGCGGTAGCCGCGGAACCCGAACATGGCGCGTAACTGGGGCTCGGCTTTCGCGTCCAGCGCCACGCAATACACGCTCACCCCCTGGCGGCGCAGGTCCAGCACCGCCTCGCGCGCGTCGTCCGTCAGATAGCGCGGATCATGCGCATCGACATCGGAAGGCTCGCCATCGGTCACGACGATGATGGCGCGCCGCTCTCCCGGAACGCGCAGCACCTGCGCGCCGGCATGCCGCAACGCTGCGCCCAGGCGCGTCGAGTAGCGGGCCTGGGCCGCGCCAATGCGCCCCAACGCCGCGGCTGCGAGGTCGCCGGCATCCAGCAAACGGTAGTAGTACACGGCCGACCGCGTATCCGAGCAGAATCCATGCACGGCGATCCGGTCGCCTTCTCCGGATGTCGCCTGCGCCAGCAACATCGCCGCCTGCTTCTCCAGGTCCAGCACCGTGACGCCGCCATCCGCCGCCCGGTCATTGGCGGAGGCCGAAAGATCCAACAGCACCAGGGTGCTGCTGGCGCAGGGCTGGCTCCCTGGCCGCATGAAGAAACGCGCGTCCGGGGCCAGATCCAGGCGCCGGTCGATAAGGACCTCTATCGCGGCGTTCAGGTCGATATCATCCCCTTCCCACTGCCGCCTCAGGCGGCGCGCGCGGCTCAGCCGGCGCGACTGCGGCAAGGCCAGGCGGTGAGCGCGACCGGCCGGCGTGGGCGGCGAAGCGCCACTCCAACCAGGCAGCTTCTCGATCACGGTGCACCAGTCCGGGCGGTTGCGACCCAGCTTGTAATCCCATTCGGGATAGCGATAGCGGCCCAACTCCGTTTCTCCGCCGGCTTGCGGAAGGCCCTCCTGGTCCTGCGGCGCCGCATCGCCACGCTGGGGCGCGATCCCTTGCGTGCCCAAGGCCAGCGCGGGCGGCGGCTCGGCCGCATCCCCGTAATTCCACAGATAGGCGTTGTCGTCACGGTAGGGAACCGGCACGGCGTACTGCTGCGGATTGAAGCGCACCCGCATCTGGCCCAGATCGTTCGCGAGTATCGACGCCAGGCCACGAAAAGCCGCCACATCGCGCAGATTGGCTGACTGCGCCTCGAACAGCATCCGCGCCTTGTTCACCCAATGGTTGTCATCGCGCAGCGTCGGGTCCATCAACAGCCGGCTCATGCGTTGCACCAGCGCTGCGAACCCCAGGTCGGCCGGCTCGGGCGGAGGCGGCACGAAAGGCAGGAACCAGCGGCGCACGCCGGGATAGTCCGCCATCAGCAGCCGCTCCACCCGCGCATCCTCGATGGCGGATACCACCGCCACGCCCATCGGTTTCAGGCTCAGGACCGGCTGAGCCGCCGGCGAGTAACGCAGATGGGCCGCTGCATGCGCGACGGCGGCGCGATACAGCGCCCAGCGGTCGGCGCCGTCCAGCACGGTATAGCTGTCCGGCACCAACAGGTGGGCCTGCGCAAGAATGGGACGCGAGGGCGGACCGTCCAGCGCCGGACGCCTCAAGGCCTCGACGGTCATCGCCCTGCCCGACAGGCCGCACAGCAGCCATGACAGCCTCGCCTGCGCGGCTTCCAGCTCCTGCGCGCCCGCCTCGCCATTCAAGGCCTCGCGGGCGTAGGCGTCGCGCAACTCGAAGTAGGCGCGCAAGGGGCCAGGCTGACGTTCATAGCGTCTCAGGCCTGCCAGCATCCAGCGCCCCAGCCCGCCGGCCGTAAGCGTGGCCATCAGCTGGTCAAGCCGGTCAACCACCGCCGCGCCGCATTCGGCGTCCTCTTTGTACAGCGCTTCAATCCAACGTCGAGCCTCGGCCGCCTGATCCTCGCCGCTGCGCGCAGCCAGGCGACGCAGCTTTTCGTCCAGCGCGCCTGTCAGGCGACCGCCGGCGCCGGCCCCTTCCCCCTGGGACAGGACGATTCGCATGTTCATTCCAGGTTTGCGTCGACCAGCGCGCTCAGCGCCGCCGCCATGTCAGGATCATCGGTCAGGGCACGCGTCATCGTCATGTCGCAGCTCTCGGCGGGGCTGACGCCGTCGCGGATCAAGATGCCGGCGTAGATCAGCATGCGGGTCGATACTCCTTCGTCCAGGCCGTGGCGCTTGAGCTCGCGCGAACTATGCGCGATCCGCACCAACCGGTCCGCCAGCTCGGTATCGATGCCGGCTTCGTGCGCCACGATTTCCGCCTCGCGCGCGGGCTCCGGATAATCGAAATCCAGCGCGACGAAGCGCTGCCGTGTGGAAGGCTTGAGATCCTTGGCGCTGCTCTGGTAGCCAGGGTTGTACGAGACCACCAACTGGAAATCCGGATGGGCCCGCACCACCTCGCCCTTCTTGTCCAGGGGCAGGATGCGCCGCGCATCGGTCAGCGGATGGATGACCACCGTGGTGTCCTGGCGAGCTTCAACAATCTCGTCCAGGTAGCAGATGCCGCCATGGCGCACCGCCAAGGTCAGCGGGCCGTCGTGCCACGCGGTACCGTCCGCATCCAGCAGATAGCGGCCGACCAGATCCGAGGCCGTCATATCCTCGTTGCATGCCAGCGTGACCAGCGGACGGCCCAGCTTCCAGGCCATGTATTCCACGAAGCGTGTCTTGCCGCAGCCGGTGGGCCCCTTCAGGATCATGGGCAACCGATGCGCGTATGCATGCTCATACAGCGCGGTTTCCCGCCCCGTGGAGCGATAGAAGGGTTCTTGCGCAATCCGGTAGGTATCGAGCGGAGACGGCACGGTTCAAGTCCTTGGCAAGCGCCCGTCCAGCGAGGGAGGCCGGACGGACGGGATAGTGGGCAAGCGCGCCTAGCGATGCTTGGCGGCCTCGTTGGGAATGCCGTCCATGGGGCACTCCGGCGTGCCCACCGTGGACCGGGTGAAGGACTCGACCATCTTGCGCGTGCCCTCCGGATCGTTGATCCAGTTGGCGTAGAAGTTGTATGGGCAGGCCGCGACGCCTGTGGCTTCTTCGCCCGAATTGATCTTGCCGGTGTAGCCGCGGTGCACCAGCTTGAACAGATGGTTCTGCGACTGCATGTTCTTGCGCGCGTCGCGAATCAGGCTGGTGGAGAGCTCCGCGTACTGCACGCCCATGTCTTCCTCGCCGCATTCGCCCAGCGTGCGGCCGTCAAAGCCAATGATGGCGGAATGGCCGAAATAGGAGTAGACGCCGTCGAAGCCGGCGGCATTGGCCACCGCCACGTAGACGTTGTTCATCCACGCCATGGCCTTGGACACCATGACCTGCTGGTCCTTGGCGGGGTACATATAGCCCTGGCAGCGCACGATCAGTTCGGCGCCGCGCATGGCGCAATCGCGCCAGATCTCCGGATAATTGCCGTCGTCGCAGATGATGAGGCTGATCTTCAGGCCTTTGGGACCTTCCGATACATAGGTGCAGTCGCCCGGGTACCAGCCCTCTATCGGCACCCACGGCATGATCTTGCGGTACTTCTGCACGATCTCGCCCTTGTTGTTCATCAGGATGAGCGTGTTGTACGGCGCCTTGTTCGGATGCTCTTCATGGCGCTCTCCCGTCAGCGAGAACACGCCCCACACGTTGGCCTTGCGGCAGGCATCGGCGAACACCGCGGTCTCTTCGCCCGGAATCGCCGACGCGGTTTCGTACATTTCCTTGGCGTCGTACATGATGCCGTGGGTGGAGTACTCGGGGAAAATGACCAGGTCCATTCCGGGCAGGCCGCGCTTCATGCCCACGACCATGTCGGCGATCTTGCGGGCGTTCTCCATCACCTCCGCTCGGGTATGCAGCCGCGGCATCTTGTAGTTCACGACGGCCACGCCCACGCAATCGTTGCTGCTGGAGATATCTCCGTGTCTCATGACAATGCTCCTCGGTGATTGACGGTCATACCGTCAGGAAAGATCTGACTTTGTCCTGGTCGAGGCTCTCGCGGCAGGCCTCGTGCACGATTCGGCCCCGGTCGATCACCAGGAACCGGTCGGCCAGATCCAAAGCGAAACTCAGCATCTGCTCCGACACGACGATGGCGAAGCCGCGCTCCTCGCGCAACGCGTTCAAGACCCGCGCGATGTCCTTGATGATGGAAGGCTGGATGCCCTCGGTGGGCTCGTCCAGGATCAGGACGCGCGGGTTAGAAATCAGCGCCCTGGCAATCGCCAGTTGCTGTTGTTGTCCTCCGGACAGATTGCCGCCCTTGCGCCGCCGCATCTCCTGCAACACAGGGAAAAAACGGTATAGGTACTCCGGCACGGCTTTCAGTCCACTGCGTTCGGCGCCGGCCAGGATGTTCTGCTCCACGGTCAGGAACGGAAAGATCATCCTGCCCTGAGGCACGAAGGCCAGGCCGTTGCGCACGCGCTGGTAGCTCTCCATGCCCGCCAACTCCACGCCGTCCAGCCGTATGCTGCCCGAGCCCGAGCGCAGCATGCCGATCAGTGCCTTGAGCAAGGTTGTCTTGCCCATGCCGTTGCGGCCCATGATGGCCACGGATTCCCGCGGCGCCACGTCGAAGCACACGTCGTGGACGACATGGGACTCCCCGTAACTCACGTTCAGCCTGTCGATCTGAAACATGGCGCATCCTCCTCTTCAATGGCCCAGGTACACGTCCAGTACGCGGGGATCGGCCTGCACCTCGGCCACCGTGCCCTCGCTCAGCAAACGCCCCTGATGCAACACGGTGACTTTGTGCGCGATGCGCTTGACGAAGTCCATGTCATGTTCGATGACCACCATCGATCTGCCGCGCGAGATACGCGCCAGCAATTCCGCCGTCTGTTCGCGTTCGCGCGGGCTCATGCCGGCCACGGGCTCGTCCAGCAACAGCAACTGCGGGTTCTGCATCAGCAGCATGCCGATCTCCAGCCATTGCTTCTGGCCATGGCTAAGCCGTCCCGCCTTCTCCGCCAGGCGGTCTTCCAGGAACACCTGTCCAGCCATGTCCTGAATGCGTTCGCGGATTTCCTGCGTGCGCCGAAACCGCAGCGAACGAACCACCCCGTGCGCGTTAGGCAGCGAGATCTCGAAGTTCTCCAGCACCGTCAGGTCCTCGTAGACCGAGGGCGTCTGGAACTTGCGCCCCACGCCGGCGCGCACGATGTCGAATTCCGCCATCCGCACCAGGTCGCGGCCCTGGAACATCACGCGGCCCGCGGACGGCCTGGTCTTGCCGCAGATAATGTCCAGCAGCGTGGTCTTGCCCGCGCCATTCGGGCCGATGATGACGCGCAGCTCATCCTGCGCCACACGCAGGCTCAGGCCGTCCACTGCCCGGAATCCATCGAACGAAACGGTCAGCTCCTCGACGCTCAGGATGGCGCCAGGCGCCGGGCGGTCGCTGCTCATATTCATGCTGGCGGGCTCCTGCAGGTCCAGGGTGGCGCTCATCGTGCGCTCCCCGCGGCGCGGCGCGCCTGAATCTGGCCGAATACGCCGGCCAGCCCATTAGGCATGATCACGACGACCGCGATGAAGATGGCTCCCAGGAAGTAAAGCCACACTTCTGGAAAGGTCTCGGACAGATAGGACTTCAGGAAGCCGATCAGCAAGGCACCGACCACGGCGCCCGGAATCGACAGGCGGCCGCCGACCGCCGCATAGATCACCATCTCTATCGAGGCCACCACGCCGATCGCTCCCGGAGAGATCAGCCCCACCTGCAAGGTGAAGAAGGCGCCGCCGATGGAAGACAGGACGGCGGCCACGCAAAAGATGCAGGCCTTGACGTGCGCCGTGTCGTAGCCTGAGAAGCGCACGCGGTCCTCGCGGTCGCGGATCGCGATCAGGATCTTGCCGAGCCGGCTGCGCACGATCGCCAGCGCCGCCAACATCGCCACGACCAGCGCTCCGGCCTCGATGAAGTACAAGCCCAGCTTGCCCTCGTCGCCGACGATGTCCCACCCCAGGAGCGTACGGAAGTCGGTGATACCGTTGGCGCCGCCAGTGTCTCCCTGCTGGCCGACGATCAGCACGGTAAGCGTCATCGCCAAGGCCAGGGTCACAATGGCGAAATACACGCCGCTTACCCGCTTGCGGAAAATGGCCAGCGAGAAAAGATAGGCGGCCAGGCCAGGCAAGGCCACGATCAACAGCAGCGTCAAGGTCAGCGAATGAAACGGCTGCCACCACACTGGCAGGCTTTCCACGCTGCTCCACACCATGAAGTCGGGCAGTTCGGGCGCGGAGGCCTCCAGCTTCAGGAACATGGCCATCATGTACCCGCCCAGGCCGAAGAATATGCCTTGTCCAAGGCTCAGCACGCCGCTGTAGCCCCAGGTAAGCACGATGCCGATGGCGACGAATGCGAACGCCATGTACTTGCCGACCAGATTCAGCCGGAACGGATCCAGCGACAGCGGCAGGACGGCCAGGATCAACGCCGCGACCAGCAGGATCGCGAGTTCTTCGGTTCTCCGATGCAGGGCCTTCATTGCGTCACCCCCGAGTCTTGTTGGCGAACAGCCCGTTCGGGCGGAAATAGAGCACGAGGATCACCAGGACCAGGATCGTGACCTTGGCCATCGAGCCGCTCATCAGGTATTCCAGCGTGGTCTGGGATTGCGCGATGGCCAGGCCGGAAAATGCCGTTCCCAGCAGGCTTTGCACGCCACCGAACACCACCACGATGAACGAATCGACGATATAGAGCTGGCCAGTGCCGGGATTGGTCGACCCGATCATGGTGAAGACGCACCCGGCAATGCCCGCCAGCCCGGAGCCCAACGCGAAAGTCAGCGCATCCACGCGCCGCGTGTTGATGCCGACAGCGCCCGCCATGGCACGGTTCTGGGTGACGGCGCGCACGCGCAGTCCCCACGCGCTGCGGTAGAGCAACAGATACACGCCTACGGCCACCAACAGTGTGAGGCCCAGGATGAAGATGCGGTTCAGCGGAAACTGGAGATCGGGGGTCGGCTCCCATGCGCCGCTGAGCCAGGAAGCCAGCGGCACGCTGACCTCCTGCGCCCCGAATATCGAGCGGTAGGCCTGTTGCAGGATCAGGCTTAGCCCCCAGGTCGCCAGCAGCGTGTCCAGCGGACGGTTGTAGAACCAGCGGATGAAGCCGCGTTCCAGCACATAGCCGAATGCGAACGTAACCAGGAATGCCAGCGGAATGGCCGCGAACAGATAGACGTCCATCCAACCCGGCGCCCAGTGCTGGAACGCGACCGAAACCAGATAGGTCGTGTAGGCTCCCATGGCCATCAACTCGCCATGCGCCATGTTGATGACGCCCATCAGCCCGAACACAACGGCCAGGCCGATCGCCATCAGCAGGAGAATGCTGAACAGGCTGATCCCGTTGAAAAGCTGCATTGCGGCGATATCGAGATTCATGGTCGGGTTCCTGGCTGCGCCGGCGGCAAGGCCGCCGGCCAAGGGCCTGGCGCATATCCGCGCAGGCGTGGTCTACAGCTTTGGGAAGGGATTGGGTTCGATCAGATCCGCCGACTCCCAGACGATGTCGAACTGCCCATCGGGCCGCGCCCGGCCCACGCGCACCTTCTTCCAGACGTGATGGTTGGTTTCATGCACGCGCACGGTGCCCTCGGGCGCCTGCAGCGTGAGCCCCGCCGATGCCGCGATCACCTTGTCGGGTTCGAAGGAGCCGGCCTTCTCCACGCCCAGCTTCCACAGGTAGACGCTGTTGTAGGCGACCTCCATGGGATCGCCGATGACGCGGTCCTGGCCGTACTTTGCTTTGAAGGCCTTGACGAATTTTTCGTTGGCCGGATTCTGCAGGCTCTGGAAATAGCCCATGCAAGCGTAGTAGCCCGCGGCATTGTCCTTGCCGATGCCTTCAATCTCATTCTCGGAAACCACCGTGGATAGCAGCACGACACGCGTGCCATCCAGGCCGGCTGCGCGCAGCTGCTTGTAGAACGCCACGTTAGAGCCGCCCACCACCGTGCTGTAGATGCACTCTGGCTTGGCTGCCTTGATCTTGTTGATGATGGAAGAGAACTCAGTATGTCCCAGGGGTGCGTATTCTTCACCCACCACCTTGGCGTTCATGCGGGCGATGGCCGGCTTGGCGATCTTGTTGCAGGTGCGCGGATAGATGTAGTCGGAGCCGACCAGGAAGAAGGTCTTGCCCTTTTCACGCGCCATCCATTCCACTGCCGCGATCACGGACTGCGTGGCTTCCTGCGACGGGTAGAACACTCGCGCGTCCTGCTCCTGTCCCTCGTAATAGGTGGGGTAGTAAAGCAGGCCCTTGCTGCGTGACAGCACTGGCAGCAGCGCCTTGCGCGAGGCCGAGGTGTAGCAGCCCACGATGGCCGCGACTTTGTCCCGGTCCAGCAGCTTGCGAGCCTTTTCGGCAAACACGGCGTTTTCACTGGCGCCGTCCTCGACCACCGGTTCGATCTTGCGGCCCATCACGCCGCCAGCGGCGTTGATCTCTTCAATCGCCAATTTCTCCGCATCCACCAGAGACGCCTCGGCAATGGCGATGGTGCCGGACAGCGAATGCAGCAGGCCCAGTTTGACGGTGTCTTGGGCGTATGCCTGGCGGGGCAAGGCTGCCATCCCCGACGCGGCGCTCAGTATGACCATGGAGCCGCTGTGCTGCAGAAAGCGGCGGCGGTTGTATACGCTCATCATTGCGCTCCTGTGCGTTTCTGAAGGCAAGCCTCCGGCTAGGGCTTGCAAGCAAGCCCTGAGCTGCCCGGGATTGGGCAGGCGCCTTTGCCGACCACATCACGACGACTGCCGTCCGCCCGCAGCGTCCTCGTTTCTTCAGGCAAAGCTCCGCCCACGGCGCATCGAAACGCCATTCGAAGAAAAGCGATAGACAAACGGAAAACGAAAAGGCCCGAGCCGGATATTCCGGCTCGGGCCCTTTTGCCCTACGCCTGACTGGCAACACTGGCAGTCGGCGAAAATTTGAAGACGAACTCGCGTCTGGAAGGCATTCTGAAGAAGCGTGTGGCGCTATGCCATGCGTATTTTCCCTTAGCGGCCGCGGCTCGATGCCAACGCGCGGCGCAGCGCTGGCGCGGCGTCCCGCAGGTATTGCCACAAGCGGGTCGAGACCGGGCCTTGCGCCCGGTCCGCGCGCCGCGCCATGACCAGTTCTTCGACGCTGCCCGGCAGTTGGCGGTTTGCAATGGAAAGCAAGCTACCATCACGCAGCTCGTCTTCGATGAGAAAACGCGGCAAGTGCCCCCAGCCCATGCCCTGCAGGATGATCTCTTTTTTCATCAACTGATCCGCCACCGTGCATTGGCGCGCGCCTTCCACCGTGAAGTAGTCTTGCGGCGGCGTGTGCCTCGCGGTATCACGCATGACGCATTGCGTATAGTCGCGCAGCAGCGCGGGCCGGAGGACGCGTGGCACGGACTCGCGCAGAAAGCCCGGCGCTACCACGGGCACGAAAGACACCTTGGCGAGGTCCACCCATTCGATGCGGGCATCCTTCTTGTCCACGCGATGCAGGATAAGGTCGGCCTCGCCGTCATGAAGGCGTTCCTGCGGGCCGGACACCGCCTCGAAGTAAAGATCCAGGCGCGTGGCGGGGCAGTCCGCAAAAAAGCGGCTCAGCAAACCCAGCACATACGGGCGCGGACAGAAATCGCCGATCACGACACGAAGCTCGGTTTCATCTCCCATGGCGAGCTGTTCGGCGTGCGCGCGCAAAGCTGTCAGCTCATGCAGCAGCGACTGCGCGCGCGCATGGAAGGACTGCCCCGCGGCAGTCAGGGCCACGCGATAGCCACTGCGGTCCAGCAGGGCCAAGCCCAACTGCCGCTCCAGCTTCGCGATCGCGGCGAATACGGCCGGATGCGACCGGTGCAGCGATGTCGCGGCCGCCTGGAAGCCACCGGCGCGCACCACAGCGTCGAAGCATTGGAGATCATGCAACGTGAATTCGCTCATGTCCGTTTTCCAAACAATGATTTTGCGAACTTTGTAATTTTTTCTTTTAGGGCGCGCAACTACGATTTGCCTCACACCTGTCAAACGCGAGGTACACCATCATGCAAGACGTTTCCTTCTTCACCGCCGGCGACGGCGCCCGCATCGCCTACCGTTACGAAGGCCGCGCAGACCTGCCCACGCTGGTGCTGGCCAACTCCATCGGCACCAGCCTGCATATGTGGGATGCTCAGATCCCGGCCCTGACCCGTCATTTCCGCGTGCTGCGCTACGACTACCGCGGCCATGGCGCATCCAGCGTGCCTCAGGGCCCCTACTCGCTGGACCGCCTGGGCCGCGACGTGCTGGAGTTGCTAGATGGGCTGAGCATCGCGCGCGCCCATTTCCTGGGGCTATCGCTGGGCGGCATTGTCGGCCAGTGGCTGGGGGTGCATGCGCCGGAGCGCATCGACCGCCTCATCCTGAGCAATACCTCGGCCTATCTGGGGCCGGCGCCGCAATGGGACGAGCGCATCGCCGCCACACTACGGGCTCAGGACATGTCGGAAACGGCGCAGACCTTCCTCAAGAACTGGTTTCCCTCGTCATGGATCGAAGCCGGCCACCCCGCCCTGGAACCGTTCCGCGCGGTGCTGCTGGGCATCGACAAGCATGGCTTGGCGGGTGCGTTTGCCGCCGTGCGGGACGCCGACCTGCGCCGCACCGTCGCCCTTATTCCCAACCCGACACTGGTCATCGCTGGCCAGCACGACACGGTCACCGCGGCCAGTCATGGAGAGCAGATAGCCGCGACCATCCCCGGCGCCAAACTGCTGACGCTGCCGGCCGTGCATATGCCGAACATCGAAGTGCCGGAGGCGTTCGAGACCGCAGTGGTGGAGTTTCTGCTCGCGGCCTGAGCCCACGCCGATCAGTTCAGCTTGGCGCCCGAGGTTTCGACTGCCTGTTTCCAGGTTGCGAGTTCACGGTTGATGTGGTCGGCAAACACTGCGGGCGAGGAGCCCACCACCTCATACCCGTAGCCCTCCACCTGCTGCTTCAATGCGGGTACTGCCAGTGCTTCGGCCATGCCGCGGCTCAGGATGTCTATGATTTCGGACGGCGTTCCGGCTGGCGCCAACACGCCGTACCAGCCGTTGACGACGAAGCCAGGCACGCTTTCGGCCACCGTCGGCACATCGGGCAGCAGGGGGGAGCGGCGCTCCCCCGTCACGGCGATGGCCTTCAGCTTTCCTGCTCGAACTTGAGGCAGCGACGTCGAGATGCTGTCGAACATCAGTGACACCTCGCCGCCCAGCAAGGCCACCACGGCGGGGCCGCTGCCCTTGTACGGCACGTGCATCATGTCGACTCCCGTCTGGTTCTTGAACATCTCGGCAGCCAGGTGACTGGTATTGCCGTTGCCCGCCGACGCGAAGCTGAGTTTGCCCGGATGGGTTTTGCCATAGGAAACCAACTCGCCAATGGTATTGGCCGGCGTGCTCAACGGCGCCGCCACCAGCATCGGCAACGTGGCCACCAGCGACACCGGCGCAAAATCACGACGCGTGTCGTAAGGCAGGGACGGATACAGGCTGGGGTTGATCGCGTGAGCTGCGAGCACCATCAGCAGCGTGTAGCCATCGGGCTTAGCGCGCGCCAACTGCGCGGACGCGATGGTTCCGCCGGCGCCGGGCTTGTACTCCAGCACGACGGGTTGACCCCACTTCTTCTGCAGCTCCGCGCCCAAGGGACGCGCCAGCATATCCGCGCTGCCGCCGGGCGGATACGGGATCAAGAGAGTGATCGGCTTGTCGGGATACGAGGGTGCGGCATGCGCCGCGGCCAGGCAGACCACGCCGAGCAGCGCTGCTGCCGATAGGGAACGGATCATCAGGATCTCCTTGGTCCGGGGTCCGGACATCAGGCGTAGCGGGGCGTGCCGACAGCATCCAGCACGATGCGGCGCGGCGCCGAAAAATGCAGCCGCGCCTCGGTAGCCGAACGCAGGAAGGCTTCATCAATGCCAAAATGCATGGCGTGGACATTCAGGCCTTGCGGCGTCACGTCGATTACCGCCAGGTCGGTGTAAATGCGCGCGACCACCCCCTTGCCCGTGAGCGGATACGAGCATTGCCTCACCAGCTTCGGCGAGCCATCGCGGCCGCGATGCTCCATCATGACCCACACTTGTCTCGCGCCAACCGCCAAGTCCATCGCGCCGCCCACGGCAGGAATGGCGTCTTTCGCGTCGGTCTTCCAGTTGGCCAGGTCGCCTCGTTCCGACACCTGAAACGCGCCAAGCACCGCATAGTCCAGGTGGCCGCCGCGCATCATGGCGAAGGAGATCGTGTGCTCGGTGATGGATGCGCCTTCCCGCAGCGTGACCGGCTGACGGCTGGCGTTTATCAGATCCGTATCCACATACTGACCGCTGGCGGCGGCGCCCATGCCCAGGATTCCGTTTTCACTGTGCAGGAGTATGTCCTTGTCCGGCGGCAGATGGTCGCCCACCAGGGTCGGCATGCCGATGCCCAGGTTGACGATGGAGCCGTCCGGCAGATCGCTGGCCAGCAGCTGCGCGATCTGCTGTCGGGTCAGGCCGATGGTTTCTTGCATGTCAGGCCTCCACGCGTACGACGGACTTCACGAAGATTCCCTGCGTCATGACCTGTTCGGGCACGAAGGTCCCGAGGGGCACCACCTCATCGACCTGCGCGATGGCATGCCCTGCAGCCATGCACATCACCGGGTTGAAGTTGCGCGCGGCGTGCCGATACATCAGGTTTCCCCAGCGATCGCCCTGATGGGCGCGGATCAGCGCATAGTCACCGCGCAGCGGCTGTTCCAGGACGTAGCCCACCCCGTCGATCACCTCCTGGCGGCGGCCTTCGGCCAGTTCGGTGCCGTAGCCAGTAGGCGTGTAGAAAGGCCCCAACCCCGCGCCCGCAGCGCGCAGGCGTTCGGCCAAGGTGCCTTGCGGCACGCATTCGAGTTCGACTTCGCCGGCACGGTAGGCGCGCGCGAAGACTTCGGAATTGGGCGGACGCGGGTGCGAGCAAATGATCTTGCGCACTTGCTTGCGGATCAGCAACGCGGCAATACCGCGTTCGAACGTACCTGCATTGTTCGAGATGATGGTGAGTTCGCGCCGCCCCAGTTCTGCCAGGCAATGAAGCAGTTCATAGGGAACGCCAGCCTCTCCAAAGCCGCCGACCAGCACCGACGCGCCATCCGGAATCACCGCCACGGCATCGGCCAAGGACGCTTGAATCTTGTCGATCACTTATTGCTCCTGGACCAGGCCCGCCGCATCCACGATCTGCATCCAGCGGGCGCGTTCCTGATCGATGAATGCGGAGAATTCCGCGGGAGTGTTGCCGCCCGCCTGCCCGCCCATAGCCTTGAAGCGGTCGCTGATGTCGGGACTGCGCACGACATCGCGCGTAGCGATGTAGAGCTTGTCCACGACATCCTGTGGCGTGCCGGCTGGCGCCACCAGGCCGAACCAGGCGGTGACCACCATGTCCTTGACGCCGGCTTCGGCCATGGTCGGTACGTCCGGCAGCTCCGCCAGGCGCTTGTCGCTCGTGACGGCCAGCGCGCGCAGCTTGCCTGACTGGATGTAGGGCATCGAACTGGGCAGGTTGTCGATCATGAAGGTGAACTGCCTGCCCAGAAGCGCCGCCACCGCGGGCCCCGCTCCCTTGTAGGGAATGTGCGTGCCGGAAATCTCCGCGCGTTGTTTGAACAGCTCGGCCGACAGATGCGGAGACTGGCCGGCGCCGGAGCTGCCAAAAGACACCTTGGCGGGATCCCGCCGTGCTTCTGCCCGCAGGTCTGCCACGCTGCGGACCGGCGAGGCTTCATTCACCACCAGCACGTTGGGCACCGAGATCACCAGCGTGATCGGCGCGAAGTCGGCCGGTTTGTAAGGCAACGTCTTGTACAGCGCGTAGTTGATGGCGTTAGGGCCGATGTTGCCCATCAGCAGGGTGTAACCGTCGGGTTTGGCGCGTGCCAGCGCCTGGGCGCCGATGATGCCGGCCGCCCCCGCGCGATTCTCCACAATGACCTGCTGGCCCAGCTTGGCGCTAAGTTTGTCAGCAATCAATCGCGCGGAGATATCGGTGGTTCCGCCGGGCGAAGCCGGGATAATCAGCGTGATCGGCCGTTCAGGCCAAGCGGCCTGGGCCGGACAGGCGAAGGCAAGCGCCATCGCGCTGGCAGCCAGCCAGCGATATGCGTGCAACATGTTTGTCTCCCAATGCAATCATTGTTCGATCAACTTGTGGCACAGAGTGTGGTCGCCGCGCGGGCAAATGACCATTCTCGAATCTGGATGAGAGGCTTCGCCTGAGCTGAACGCCGCGCCCGCCGCCCATTGGCAACCTGAGGCGAGGTCCGCCATCCGCGTTCCGCGGCGGGCAAGGCCATCCATCGCCTACACGCCGCCGCGCTCCCAGCGGCGCTGGATGGCCTTGGCGGCCACCACGCCGTCGGCCATGGAGGTCACGACGCAGGGATGCATGCGATGGGCCACTTCGCCCACGGCGTAGATGTCCGGCACGCTGGTCTCGGCGGTGGCAAAGTCCGTGCGGATGTAGCCACGTTCGTCGCGAGCCAGGTGCAGGCTGTCGGCAAAGCCGGCCTGGGGCTCCCAGCCGTAGAAGACCAGGATCAGGTCGTACTGCCGGCCATCCACGCTGCGAGTGGCCGGGTCTACTTTGTATGGCCCTATGCGCACGCCCTCGCGGCCGGCGCGCGTCACCCATTGCTGCTGGGCGCGGACGCTGCGGGCATAGAGATGCACGCTGCGGGCGCCACGGTTGCGCACATAGACGTAGTTCTCGAAGGCGTTGTCGCCCCCGCCCAGCACCGCCACGGACAGGCCCGAATAGTCCTGCGCCACGATGGGCGAACCGGGTCCGATGAGCACGCCGGGCCAGGATGCGCCGGGCGGATGGTCCGGCAGCCCCTTGGCGCGCACGCCCGAGGCAATGACCAGGGTACGGCCGCGCGCCAGGGATTCCGCGCCTTGCGGGCCGGTTAGCGTGGCCTCGATGCCGCCCTTGCAGGGACGCACCCCCGTTACGCGGGTCTGCAAGCGCACCGGCACGCCGGCGGCCCGCACGCTAGTGTCGATATTGGCGGCCACCTGCTGCCCGGTCACGCCGGGCAGCACGGCGATCCAATCGTCGGCAAAGGGATTGTCATTGCCCAGCCCGCCGAGCCGGGGTCCTGCCTCGACCAATAACGGGGACAGGCCCAAGCGCGCCAACCACAGGGCGCAGGAGGCGCCGGCCGGGCCGCCGCCTACAATGACCGAATCGTGCAACTGTTGCATTTCACCCCTTATTGACTGCGCCGGCGCCTCGCGGGCGCCCGGACATGGCCGGATTGTAGCCAGCGCGCTGCCCCCGTTCCGCTGTCGCCTTACAATTCCGGGCTATCCCACCCAGGTTTTCATCATGCCTACACGCCGCATCATTCTTTCCGGGCTTGCGCTCGACGCCCGCATCGGCATCCTCGAGCACGAGCGCCGCGCCACCCAGCCCCTGCATGTCGACGCCGACTTCGACGTGGACATCCAGCGCTCGGTCGACGACCACGACATCCATAGCGTGCTGGACTACCGCCGGCTGCGCGAGGCCATCGTGGAAGAGTGCACGCAGGCGCACGTAAACCTGATCGAAACCCTGTCCGAGCAGGTCGCGGCGCGCCTGCTGGCCGATTTCCAGGAAATCCGCGCGTTGCGCCTGCGCATCAGCAAGCCCATGGCCTTCTCCGACTGCGCGGCGGTGGGCGTGGAAATCCAGATCACGCGTTGACCATGAACGACATTGCTACCCCCGAGGTGCGCTTTCGCACCGAAGCCGAGGAAAAGCGCCGGCACGAAGGCAACAAGCTGACCAAGCGCCTGGCCCGCGAAACCACGCGCGCCCTTTCCGACTACAACATGATCGAAGACGGCGACCGCGTGATGGTCTGCCTGTCGGGCGGCAAGGATTCCTACGCGCTGCTGGACATCCTGCTTCAGCTGCAAAAGCGCGCGCCCTTCAAGTTCGAGCTGATCGCCGTCAACCTGGACCAGAAGCAGCCGGGCTTTCCCGACCATATCCTGCCCCAGTACCTGACGGAGCTGGGCGTGCCTTTCCACATCGAGACGCAGGACACGTATTCCATCGTCACGCGCGTGCTGGAAGAAGGCAAGACCATGTGCTCGCTCTGTTCGCGCTTGCGCCGCGGCATCCTGTACCGCGTCGCATCGGAACTGGGCGCGACCAAGATCGCGCTGGGACATCACCGCGACGACATCCTGGGCACCTTCTTCCTGAACCTGTTCTACGGTGGCAAGGCCAAAGGCATGCCGCCCAAACTGGTGTCCGACGATGGCCGCCACACGGTGATCCGCCCCCTGGCCTACGTGCCGGAAACCGACTTGATCGCCTACGCGGAACTCAAGCAGTTCCCCATCATTCCCTGCAATCTCTGCGGCTCGCAAGAGAACCTGAAGCGCAAGGAAGTAGGCCGCATGATCAAGGAATGGGACAAGCAGCATCCTGGCCGCTCATGGAACGTGTTCAATGCGCTGTCGCGCGTGGTGCCCTCGCACCTGATGGATCGGGACCTGTTCGACTTCGTGGGCCTGAAGCCCAGCGGCATGCCGGACGCCAACGGCGACACGGCGTTCGACGCCGAGGACCCGCAGGAAGATGCGGGGGAAGCCTGCGGCGATGCGCCGCAAGCGCAGGAGCCTGGCGCCATTGTCGAGAAGAAGATGACGTTCACGCGCAGCTAAACCGGCGCGGGCAAAAAAAAGGCTGCGCAAGCAGCCTTTTTTTGCGGCCCCGGCGGGCGCCTACATCAGGCATTCAATACCCTGATGGGCTTGCCTGCCCTCCATGCCTTCACCGCTTCGAGCGCGTTCTGGTAGAAGGCTTCGAAATTCTCGCGGCTGACATAGCCCAGATGCGGAGTCAGGATCACGTTGTCCAGGTCACGCACGGAATCCGTGGGCGACAGCGGCTCTTCGGGATAGACATCCAGGCCGGCCCCGGCAATACGGAACTTCACCAGCGCGTCCATCAGGGCTTCCTGGTCCACCAGGCCGGCGCGCGAGGTATTGACCAGGTATGCGGTGGGCTTCATCGCGGCCAGCGCCGCGGCGTCGACGACATGCCGGCTGCGCGCGGACAGGATCAGGTGCAGGCTGACGACATCGGAGGTGGCAAATAGCTCGTGCTTGTCCACCCGCTTCACGCCCGCCGCCTCGGCGCGTTCGTCCGTCAGGTTGGGGCTCCAGGCCACCACGTCCATGCCGAACGCCAGCCCCACCTTGGCCACAGCCGTTCCCAGCTTGCCCAGGCCCAGCACGCCCAGGCGCTTGCCCGCCAGCGGCTCGGGCATGGCAGTCTGCCACATGCCGCGGCGCATCGCCGCGTCTTCAGCGGGCAGGTGCTTGAACAGGCCCAGGATATGCGCCCAGGCCAGTTCGGCCGTGGCGGTGTTGGCGTCGGCGCTGCCAGGCGCGCCGCAAACGATGATGCCTTGCTCGGCGCAGGCTTGCATGTCGATGGCATTGTTGCGCATGCCCGTGGTGACCAGCAGGCGCAGATTCGGCAGGGCGCGGATCCGTTGCGCGGGGAACGGAGTGCGCTCGCGCATGGCGACGATCACATCGAAGGGTTCGAGCGATGCCTCGACCTGCCCTTCGGGGATGAAATTGTTGAAGATCCGCACCTCGGCGTCACCGCCCAGCGAGGTCCAATCCGCGTAGCGCTGGGCTACGTCGTGGTAATCGTCGAGAATTGCGATTTTCAAGAGGTGTCTCCGGGTGGCGTGGCGCCTGTGGCGCCAGCCTCCCGGCCGGCGCACCGCGCCGGTCAGTTCAAGCGGGCTTTGAATTGCTCCAGGGGCAAGGCGCCGCTGGCGCGCGAGCCGTCTTCAAAAAACGTGGTCGGCGTGCCGCGCACCATCAGCTTCTGGCCCAAGGCCAGCAACTTGTCCTCGGGCACATCGCAATTCGCCGTCGCGGGCTTCTTGCCGCGCAGCATCCAGTCGTCCCAGGCAGCGCCCGGATCCTTCGAGCACCACACATCGCGCACCTTGTCCTTGGAGTCCGGCGACAGGATGGGATAGAGGAAGGTGTAGACGGTGATGTTGTCGACGTTTTCCAGGGTCTTGCGCAATTGCTTGCAATAGCCGCAGTTGGGATCTTCGAAGATCGCAACCTTGCGCGAACCGTCGCCCTTGACCTGCTTGATGGCCAGGTCGAGCGGCAGTTGGTCAAACGATACGGCGCTCAGCCGTTCCTGGGATTCGCGGGTGACATCGCGGCGCGTCATGGCATCGATCAGCGGACCTTCCATGACCCACGTCACCTTTTCATCCGTGTAGATCAAGTCCATGCCCAATTGAACTTCGAACAGGCCGTAGGGCGTGCGGCGCACAGCCGTCACATCCATGCCGTCGAAACGCTGGCGAAAACGATTCTTGACCGCGTCCGCCACGGGATCGGCCGGCGCCACCTGGGTGGTGGAATAGCTCTTGTCGCCCTTGCCGGGTTGCCCGACAGACTGCGTGGAGACGGACTTGTCTCCCTGGGCCGCCGCGCCGGCGGACAAGCCCAGGCCCGCGGCCAGGAAACAAGCCGCCAGCGTGGCGGATATGCGGAAATTCATCGGTACTCCTGTACTTGTCTATCGTGTTCTTGTGCGGAAAGGGTAACCGATCCACGCCTGGGCGAATCCGACCTGCACGAGCAGGCGCCCCCTGTGAATCAGACAGCCCACCGACGGGCGAGGTTCCGCCCGCGGCGCCGAAAGCGCCTAGTTGGCGGAGGCGCCGGTAATCAGGCGGCGCTTGATCAGCGGGGTCCGTTCCACCCAGTGCATGCCGGCATTGCGCAACCAGACCAACGGCGTCGCCCGCGAGGCGAACAGCTTGTGCAGGCCATCCGTCGCCAGGCGCATGGCCAGGACCGGTTCGGCCCGCGCGCGCTGATAGCGGTGCAGGACGCGCAGGTCGCCCGCCGCGCGGTAGGCCTCGCGGCCCGCCACGATGCGGGCCAAGGCCTCGACGTCTCCCAGGCCCAGGTTCAGCCCCTGGCCCGCCAAAGGATGCAGGCGGTGCGCCGCATCGCCTGCCAGCGCAATGCCGGGCGCAACCATCTGGGCGCGTTCCAGGGTCAACGGAAAACCGTGCAGCTTGCTACGGACCTTCAGCGCCCCAAGGCGGCCTTCGGCGGCATCGGCCAGCAAGGTTTCCAGGCGAGCGGCCTGTTCCTCGGGCGGCAGGGCCAGCAAAGCCTGGGCAGGCTCGGCGCGCATGGACCAGACCATGGAGACCTGCGGGCCGGCCGAGGTGTCGGGCAGCGGCAGCAGGGCCAGTACGCCGTCGTCGCGGAACCACTGGAAGGCAGTGCCCTGGTGCGGACGTTCGGCATCCAGGTGCACCACCAGGCCCGTGTCATGGTAGGACACGGATTCATGCTTCAGGCCCGCGGCCTCGCGCAGCGGCGATGCGGCGCCATCCGCGCCGACGAAGAGCTCGGCCTCGATGCGAGCGCCGCTTTCGGTGTCGATGGCGCCGTCCCGGTACCCCGTGCAGCGGTCCTCAAGCCAGGGAATTCCGAACATTCGGACGGCCTGGATCAGCACCCGCTCGATTTCGCCGGATTCGACGATCCACGCCAACTGCGGCAATGCGGCCTGCCAGGCGCTCAGGTTTACCTGGCCATCAGCGTCGCCGTGGATCTCCATGCCAGTGACCGGGGTCAGCCGGGACGCCGGCATGGCATCCCACACGCCCAGCTCGGCCAGAAAGCGCTGGCTGGCGGGCGAAATGGCATAGACGCGCGGATGGTAGCGGTCGGCATCGGCCGGCGGCACGTTGGCGCGCGGCGCCAACACCGCCACGCGCTGGCCGCGGCGGGCCAGCGCCAGCGCGGTGGACAGGCCGACGATGCCGGCCCCGCAAACAACGATCTGATGGCTCATCTTGCGCTCGGTTCCCCGGCCTGTTTAGGCCACAGCACCCACATCTGGCCGCGCTGCTTCATGCGGCCGGCCTGCTGGCCGGCTTCGTCGCCGTAGCCCCAGTAAAAGTCGGCGCGGGCAGCGCCGCGGATGGCCGTGCCCGTATCCTGGGCCAGGACCAGCCGTTGCAACGGCCGGTCAGACGCGGGATAGGTCGTGGCCAGGAACACCGGCGTGCCCAGCGGCACGAAACCGGCGTCGACGGCGATCGAGCGCATGGGCGCCAACGGCACGGCGTAGGCGCCCTTGGGGCCTTGTTCCGGATCGACCACCTGCTCTTCCCGGAAGAACACCACGGCCGGATTCGCATTGAGCATTTCCGGCACGCGCTTGGGGTTGCGCTGGGCCCAGGCGCGGATGTTCTGCATGGAAGCCTGGTCGGCGGAGAGCTCGCCGCGATCGATCAACCAGCGGCCGATGGATGCGTACGGCTGACCGTTGTGGTCGGCGTAGGCCACGCGGATGGTCTTGCCGGAGTCGGGCCCGTCGGTCAGCTGCACACGGCCCGACCCCTGTACCTGCAGGAAGAAGTTGTCGACGGGGTCGTCCACCCAGACCAGCACGGGCGGGCGGCGACCCGAAGATTCTATCGCCGCGCGCGTGTCGTAGGGAACCACGCGCTTGCCATCCAGCTTGCCGCGCACGCGCTTGCCCGCCAATTCCGGATAAATCGAGCCCAGGTCGATGGTCAGCAGATCAGAGGGCACGGCATACAGCGGCCATTGATGGCTGCCGCCCTGGCGGCGCGAACCGCGCACCAGGGGCTCGTAATAGCCCGTCACGGTATTGGTGGCCGGCTTGCCGTCGGCCGCGTTCAGGCGCCAGGGCTGCAGGTACGTCTGGAGAAAGCGGCGCACGCCTTCGCCGTCGCCAGCGGCCGGCGCGCGGGCCGGATCCGCGGCGGCGGCGCAGACCGGCTGCCAGGCCCGCGGCGTGGCACGCGCGGGTGCGGCCAGGTTGCCGCTGGTCGGCCGCATCAAACCGCGGCAATTACGCAGGAACAAGGGCCAGAACCGCGACAGGTCGTCGTTGGTCCAGCCGGGCATCTCGGCCCAGTTGGCCGCCTTGAACTTGCCTGCCAGCGCACGCGGCGGGGAGTCGGGCAGCGCCGACAGCGACGGCACCACCAGAGGGCCGTCGGCTGCGGGCGCGGACGGGCCGGGGAGTCCGGACGAACCGGAATCGGGGGGGATGTCGGAAGGGGTGGAACATGCCGCCAGCAATACGGACAGCACGGACAGACTGAGAATGCGCTTCATGAGCAAATGAAAAAACGGGCGACGGGCGGCCTGGCCATTCAATGCAGGGTGCGTGGCATGGCCAGGACGAATTCGGAGATCGGCACTTCGAACGGAATGCCGTTCTCGCCGACGCAGTGGTAGGTGCCCCGCATCGTTCCCACCGGCGTGGGCAGGGGACAGCCGCTGGTGTATTCGAAGGTTTCGCCGGGCGCGAGCAAGGGTTGTTGCCCCACGATGCCCAGCCCGCGCACTTCCTGCACGCGCTGGTTGCCGTCGGTAATGATCCAGTGACGACTGATCACTTGGGCGGGATGTTCGCCGGTGTTGGTGATGCGAACGGTGTAGGCAAACACGAACTGCTGCTCGCCGGGATCGGACTGTTCGGGCACGAAGCGCGGAGAGACAGAGACGCTCAGGTCGTAAGGTTTCACAGTCCTTCCCTGTGTAGTGCTGGCGGGCGGCCGTGGTACGGCGCCGGACGCTGGAAAAGACGCGGTTCCCGGACCTGCCGGGCCGGGCCATTCCCGGTACCGCGCCTCAAACTGCAATAATGGCACATTATGCCCTCCCCGATCCCGAACATCATGTCTACCCAACAGGCTTCCACCCGCATCACCCCCAGCATCCTGTCGGCCGACTTCGCCCGCCTGGGCGAGGAAGTCCGCAACGTCGTCGCCGCCGGCGCCGACTGGATCCACGTGGACGTGATGGACAACCACTATGTCCCCAATCTGACGATCGGCCCCATGGTGTGCGCGGCCATCCGCCCCCACGTCCAGGTGCCCATCGACGTGCACCTGATGGTGGAGCCGGTGGATGACCTGGTGCCGATGTTCGCCAAGGCTGGCGCCGACTACATCAGCTTCCACCCGGACGCCAGCCGTCACGTGGACCGCACCCTGTCGCTGATCCGTGAAAACGGCTGTAAGGCCGGCCTGGTGTTCAATCCCGCCACCCCGCTGTCCTACCTCGACTACGTGATGGACAAGATCGACCTGGTCCTGATCATGTCGGTCAACCCCGGCTTCGGCGGCCAGAGCTTCATCCCGGCTGCGCTGACCAAACTGCGCGAGGCGCGCGCCAGGATCGACGCCTGGACGCAGGCTGGCGGCCAGGAAATCATGCTGCAGGTCGACGGCGGCGTGAAGATCGACAACATTGCTGAAATCCGCCGCGCCGGCGCCGACACCTTCGTGGCCGGCTCCGCCATCTTCGGCAAGCCGGACTACGCGGGCATCATCAAGTCCATGCGCGAACAGATCGCCATCGGCGAAACCACCGCCATCTAAGCCCCGGGAACCGTCATGACCGTTTTTCGCGCCGCGCTGCTGGACCTGGACGGCACCCTGCTGGACTCCATCCCCGACCTGGCCTTCGCCGCCAACGCCATGCGCGTGGAGCTGGGCATGTCCCCGCTGCGCGAAGACGTGGTGGCCACCTTCGTGGGCAAGGGCGTGGACAACCTGGTGCGCCGCAGCCTGGCCGGCAGCCTGGAGGCGGCCGATCCCACCGCCGCCGAGTTCGATGTCGCCCGCGCCGCCTTCTATCGCCACTACCACCTGTCCAATGGCGAAAAAGCGCAGATCTACCCGGGCGTCATCGACGGCCTGAAGCTCATGCGCGAGCAAGGGCTGAAGCTGGCCGTCGTCACCAACAAGCCCACCGAATTCACCCTGCCGCTGCTGCAGCGCACGGGCCTGGCGGGCTTTTTCGACGCCGTGGTGTGCGGCGACACCTGCGAGCGCCGCAAGCCCGATCCGGATCAGGTGGTGCATGCGTGCGACCTGCTCGGCGTGGCCCCGCACGAAGCCGTGACCATCGGTGATTCCATCAATGACGCACAGGCGGGCCGCAGCGCGGGCACCCAGGTCCTGGTGGTGCCTTATGGTTACAACGAAGGACGGGACGTGCGCGAGCTGGATGTCGATGGTATAGTTGACACGCTAGTCGCCGCCGCCCAGTGGGTCACGCTCTGGAATCAAAACCAGAACGCGGCCAAAACAGGCTCCTGAACATCCCGGCGGCTGACCGCGAATTCAATACTGAACAAAGCTCAATGAACGTTTCCATCCAGAACCAAATGCTCGGCGCCTCGTGGCGCTGGTGGCGTTTGTCTTCCGGGTGGCGATGATCCCTCCCGGCCCTGGACGCGTATGCCGCCTAGTGCCGTAGCTGTGTAAACACAGAGCCAAGCCCGGAACCAGTAACCTGGACCGGGCTTTTTCATTGCGCGCCTGGTCCGATAGCAGATAAACCGCTTACGAGACCCGACATGACCGAAATCGAATTCAAGGCCCTGGCCGCACAAGGCTACAACCGCATTCCGCTGGTCGCCGAAACCTATGCCGACCTGGACACCCCGCTGGGCATCTACCTGAAACTGGCGCATGCCGGCCCCCAGGGCGGGCGCATGACCTGCCTGATGGAATCGGTGGTGGGCGGCGAGCGCTTCGGCCGCTATTCCTTCATCGGCTTGCCGGCGCGCACGGTGATCCGCGCCAGCGGCACCCGCACCGAAGTCCTGCACGACGGCAAGGTCGCCGAAACCCATGACGGCGATCCACTGACCTTCATCGAGCAATACCAAAGCCGCTTCAAGGTCGCCCTGCGTCCGGGCATGCCGCGCTTTTGCGGCGGCCTGGCAGGCTACTTCGGCTATGACACGGTGCGCCACATCGAGCCCTGCCTGGGACCCGCGGTCAAGCCGTTTCCCGCCGGCATGGAAGGCGGTACCCCCGACCTGATGCTGATGCACGTGGACGAGCTGGTCATCGTGGACAACCTGGCCGGCCGCATCTACCTGATGGTCTACGCCGACCCGAGCCAGCCCGAGGCCTACAGCCGCGCGCAGCAGCGCCTGCACGACTTGCGCGCCCGCCTGCGACGCCCCGTTGAAATTCCCTATAGCCACGCCAGCATGCAGACCGAAGAGCGGCGCGACTTCAAGAAGGAAGACTATCTGGCGGCCGTGCTCCGCGCCAAGGAACACATCGCCGCAGGCGACCTGATGCAAGTGCAGATCGGCCAGGTCATCGCCAAGCCCTTCCGCGATTCCCCCCTCTCCCTCTACCGCGCCCTGCGGTCGCTCAACCCCTCCCCCTACATGTATTTCTGGAACTTCGGCGACTTCCAGGTGGTCGGCGCGTCTCCTGAGATCCTGGTGCGCCAGGAGCGCGTGGTGGAAAACGGTGAACCCAAGTCGCAGATCACCATCCGTCCCCTGGCTGGCACCCGCAAGCGCGGCGCTACGCCCGAGGAAGATGCCGCCCTGGCCGCCGAACTGAAGGCCGATCCCAAGGAGGTCGCCGAGCACGTAATGCTGATCGACCTGGCGCGCAACGACGTGGGCCGCGTGGCCGAGGTGGGCTCGGTCAAGGTCAGCGACACCATGGTGATCGAACGCTATTCGCACGTGATGCACCTGGTGTCCAACGTCACCGGCACGCTGAGCTCCAAGAAAACGCCCCCACGCCCACTGCGCGAGGTGCCCCCCGAGGGGGCTGCCAGCGCCTTGGGGCGGCCCGGCGACGCTGGCCTGAGCAGCATGGACGTGCTGCGCGCGGTGTTTCCCGCCGGCACCCTGACCGGCGCGCCCAAGGTCGAGGCCATGAAGATCATCGACGAACTGGAACCCGTGCGCCGCGGCATCTACGGCGGCGCGGCCGGCTACCTGAGCTATGGCGGCGAAATGGACGTGGCCATCGCCATCCGCACCGGCGTCATCAAAGACGGCACGCTGTACGTACAGGCCGCCGCCGGCATCGTGGCCGACTCCAATCCCGAAGCCGAATGGGCCGAAACCGAAGCCAAGGCCCGCGCGGTGCTGCGCGCGGCGGAGCAGGTGCAGCACGGCCTGGACGAACCCATCTGAGGCCCGGCCCCCCACGGACACATCCGGGCCGCCTGACGGCCCTTCAGGAGAATTTAATGCTGTTGATGATCGACAACTACGACTCTTTCACTTACAACCTGGTTCAGTACTTCGGTGAACTGGGCGAAGACGTGCGCGTGGCGCGCAACGACCAGATCACGCTGGAAGAGATCGCCGCCATGAACCCGGACCGCATCTGCGTGTCGCCCGGCCCCTGCTCTCCGGCGGAGGCGGGCATCTCGGTGCCCGTGATCCAGGCCTTTGCGGGCAAGAAGCCCATCCTGGGCGTATGCCTGGGCCACCAGGCCATCGGCGCGGCCTACGGCGGCGATATCGTGCGCGCCCAGCAGATCATGCACGGCAAGACCGTGCAGATCTCGCACACGGGCACGGACATCTTCACCGATCTGCCCACCCCGTACACGGTGATCCGTTACAACTCGCTCACCATCGATCCTGCCACCCTGCCCGACTGCCTTGCCGTCACCGCGACCGCCCCGGACGGCGACATCATGGGCGTGCGCCACAAGACCTTGCCGCTATACGGAGTACAGTTCCATCCCGAGTCGGTGCTCAGCGAGCACGGCCACGCCCTGCTCCGCAATTTCCTGAACCTCGCCTAAGAAGGACGCATCGTGACGATTTCTCCCGCCGAAGCGCTGACGCGCTGCATTGAACACCGCGAAATTTTCCACGACGAAATGCTGCATCTGATGCGCATGCTGATGCGCGGCGAAATGTCGCCGCAGATCGCAAGCGCCCTGCTGATGGGCCTGCGCGTGAAAAAAGAGACCATAGGCGAAATCACCGCGGCCGCGCAGGTCATGCGCGAGTTCGCCACGCCCGTGGTCACGCCCAACCCCGCCGACCTGCTGGACATGTGCGGCACCGGTGGCGACGGCAGCCACACTTTCAACATCTCCACGACCGCCATGTTCGTGGCCGCGGCGGCCGGCGTGCCGATCGCCAAGCATGGCAACCGCAGCGCCTCGTCCTCCAGCGGCAGCGCCGACGTGCTGGAAGCCCTGGGCGCCAACCTGACGCTGACCCCGGAACAGGTGGCCGAATGCATCCAGGCAACCGGCATCGGCTTCATGTTCGCCCCCGCCCACCATGGAGCCATGAAGAACGTGGCCGCCGTGCGCAAGGAGCTGGCTGTACGGACGATCTTCAACATCCTGGGCCCCCTGACCAACCCGGCCGGCGCCGCCAACCAGCTGATGGGCGTATTCCACCCCGACCTGGTCGGCATCCAGGTGCGCGTGCTGGAACGCCTGGGCTCGCGCCACGTGCTGGTGGTGCACGGCAAGGACGGCATGGACGAAGCCTCGCTGGGCGGCGCAACCATGGTGGGCGAACTCAAGGACGGCAAAGTCCTAGAATACGAGATCCATCCCGAGGACTACGGGCTATCCATGATGTCCAACCGGAGCATCAAGGTGTCCAATCGCGAACAATCGCGCGAGCTTGTCATCGAGGCGCTGGAAAATGTCGAGGGAACCGCCCGCGACATCGTCGCGCTCAATGCAGGACTCGCCATCTATGCTGGCAATAAGGCCGATTCCATTCCCGAGGCATTGGCTCTAGCATTTGAACTTATCTCCACCGGCGCGGCTCGAGCCAAGCTGGAAGAATTCTGCGCATATACCCGGAAATTCCTGAAATGAACGATATTCTCGCGAAGATCCTCGCCGTCAAGGCCGAGGAAGTCGCCGCCGCTCGCCAGATGCGCAGCGAAGCCGAAGTCCTGCGCGAAGCGCAGGCGCGGCAAGACGTCCGTGGCTTTGCCCAAGCCATCGAAGACAAGATCGCCCAAGGCAAGCCAGGCGTCATCGCTGAAATCAAGAAAGCCTCGCCCTCCAAGGGCGTGCTGCGCGACCCCTTCAATCCCCCGGAAATCGCCTCCACCTACGCGGTGCACGGCGCGGCCTGCCTGTCGGTGCTGACCGACGTGCAGTTCTTCCAGGGCTCCCACGACCACCTGCGCCAGGCGCGCGCCGCCTGCTCGCTGCCGGTGCTGCGCAAGGACTTCGTGATCGATCCCTACCAGATCATCGTCGCGCGCGCGATGGGCGCGGACTGCGTGCTGCTGATCGTGGCCGCGCTCAGTCCCGCGCAACTGCGCGACTATGAAACCCTGGCGATGGAACTGGGCATGGACGTGCTGGTGGAAGTGCACGACGCCAAGGAACTGGACATCGCCCTGACGATGAAGACGCCGCTGCTGGGCATCAACAACCGCAACCTGCGCACCTTCGAGACCAGCCTGTCGAACACGCTGGACCTGCTGCCCCATATCCCCGCCGGCAAGCGCGTCGTGACCGAGAGCGGCATCCTCAAGCCCGAAGACGTGCAACTGATGCGCAAACACAAGGTAGACGCCTTCCTGGTGGGCGAAGCCTTCATGCGCGCCAAGGACCCCGGCGCGGAACTCGCTCGCCTGATGGGCTGACAGCCCGTTCAGGAGCACATGGACACCACCTTCCTGCTCAATTTCATCCAGGTCATCGAGCAGGGTTCGATCGCTGAAGTTGCGCGCAAAAATGGCCTCACGCCCGCGGCGGTCAATCAGCGCATCAAAAAGGTCGAGGACGAGCTGGGTTTCAAACTGGTGGTGCGGTCCGGCCGCACCGTCAAACCCACGGTCGAGGGCGCGCAGATCCTGGCGCAGGCCAAGCACGTCATGGAAGAGGTCCGCAACCTGAAGGCGGCCTCTCAGGGGCCGGTGGTGTTCGGCCACCTGACCCTGGGCGCATTCGATTCCGCCATGACTACGCTGATGCCGACGCTGCTGGCGCGGCTGATCAACCGGCATCCCAACCTGGAGATCAGCCTGGTCAAGGGATATTCCGTCAATCTCTACAGCAAAATATGCGATGGCGAAATGGACGCTGCGCTGATACTGCAGCCCCAGTTCCAGATGCCCAAGAATCTGGAATGGCGGCGGGTGCGCGACGAGCCCCTGGTGGTCCTGGCCCCCGCGTCGCTTACCGAGGATGATCCGCACCAGCTGTTGCGCGCCAATCCGCTGATCTGCTATGACCGCAAACTGTGGGGCGGACAGCTGGCGGCCAACTACTTCCGCCAGCACAGCATACGGCCCAAGATACGCATCGAAACCGCGTCCATCGAGGTCATCGCCCTGCTGGTCAGCCAGGGACTGGGAGTGTCCCTGGTGCCGGATGGCGCGGGTGAGCTGCGGCCGGACTCTGGCCTGCGCAAAATCTCGTTGCCCGGCAACGAGCACTACCGCAGCGTCGGGTTGCTATGGAACCGGCAATCGGTCCGCGCGGCTCTCATCGAGGAAATCTACGAGATCGCGCGGGGCTCTTGAGACGCACCGCTAGCAGGTTTCGGCGCTTCCCAGGATGACGGAGGACTGGCTGGACAGCGTGCCGCCGTTGCCGTGCGCCAGCGCCAGGCGTGCATCCCTGACCTGACGCTCGCCCGCCTGCCCGCGCAGCTGGCGCACCGCCTCGATCACCAAAAACACCCCATACATGCCCGGGTGCACGCAGGACAGGCCGCCTCCGTTCGTATTCACGGGCAAGCGGCCGCCCGGAGCGATGCCGCCATCGCGCACAAAGCCCCCTCCCTCGCCCTTGGCGCAAAATCCCAGGTCTTCCAGGAACAGGATCGTATTGATGGTGAATGCGTCGTATAGCTGCGCCACGTCGATGTCGGCCGGGCGGCACCCCGCCATCTCGAACGCCAACGCGCCCGATTGCTTCGCGGCCGTGGTGGTCAGCGTCTCCATCGAGGAAATCTGGCGATTCCACACCGCGGTGGCGCTGCCCAGGATATAGGCGGGCGCCTGCGGCAGATCCGGGGCTCGGTCGGCCCGCGTCATGACGAATGCCCCCGCGCCATCGGTCACCAGGCAGCAATCGCGGACGGTCAGCGGATCCGACACCCTGCGGGCGCTCAGCACATCATTGATCGACAGAGGATCGCGAGAGTACGCCTCGGGATTGAGCTGAGCCCAGCGGCGAGCCGCGACGGCAACTTCGGCCAGGTCCTCGCGACGCGTGCCGAACTCGTGCATATGGCGCTTGGCGGCCAGCGCATAGGCGCTGGGCGGATTCAGCGGTTCATACGGCATTTCATAGGGTTGGGGGTCCAGCGCCTTGCGCGTAGCGGCAATTGCCGAGCGCCCTACGGCCGCCGTCTTCTGCGCGCTGCCATAGCAGACCAGCACGGCATTGCACTGTCCTGAATCCAATGCGTGGGCAGCGGCCAGAATGTAGGACATGAAGCTGGAACCGCCCAGGCAGGTGCCGTCGATATACGTAGGGCGGATGCCCAGGGTCTCGATGACGGACATCGGCCACATGCTGGCTGCCACGCTGGATGTCGCAATGCCGTCGATGTCCCGCATTTCCAGGCCTGCGTCCCGTACCGCCGTGTGGGCGGCGCGCACCAGCAATTCCATATCGGTGTAGCCCGGTGCCTGGCCTAGGCCAAAGTGGCCCACGCCGACGATGGCGGTCTTGCCCCGCAGTTGTCGATAGTTCATCGCGCCACCTCCTCGAACAGCACCGCCGGAGCGCCGTCGCGCTCGCCGATCACGGCCCTGACCGCCATGCCGATGCGTACCTGGTCGGGCGGCATGCCCACTACGCTGGACATCATCCGCACGCCTTCATCCAGATCGACGAGCGATACGTTGTAGTCACCGCCCGCCTCGGGCTTGCGCGCGACGGTGGTGCAGCTGTAGACAGTCGCCCGGCCCGCCGGCGCGATCCAGGTTAGCGCGTCGCTGCCGCAATGCGGACATATCTCGCGCGGATAGAACACGTGCCGTGCGCAGTCCGCGCAGTGCTGGATCAGGAAGCGGCCCTGTGCCAGGTTGTCGAAATACTGCTTTTGCGTGCCCGCATTGGCGGATGCTGCACTGCTCATCTTGATTCTCCAGGATTGGCGGGCTGCTGCAGCGCCGCGATCTCGGCTTCGCTGCATCCAAGCTTGGTGCTCAGCACGCCGTGGGTGTCGGCACCCAGCAACGGCGCCGCATTGCGATATGCGACGGGGCTTTCCGAAAAACGCATCGGGCTACGGACCTGCGGAACGCTGCCGCAAACCGGATGCGGCAGCGAGAACTTCAGGCCCCGGGCCCGCACCTGCGGGTTCTCGTGGACCTGCGCGATGTCGTTAATCACGCCCACCGGCACGCCTGCTGCGTCCAGCAGACTGACCCACTCGTCGCGGCTGCGCGTGCGAAACAGGCGCTCCAGCTCGGGAATGAGCGTCCCCTTGGCAAGCACGCGGCCGGTGTTGGTCCGGTAGCGCTCATCTTCGGCCAGGTCGGTGCGTCCGGCTGCCACGCAGAATTTCTGGAACTGGCTGTCGTTGCCGACCCCAAGCACGACATAGCCATCCGCCGCCTCGAAGACCTGATAGGGCGCAAGATTGACGTGAGCATTACCCTCGCGCCGCGGCACGTCGCCTGACAGGAAGTAGTTGAAATTCTGCACGCCCAGCGCGGCCACCTGGCAATCCAGCATGGAAATATCGATGTGCTGGCCAAGGCCGCTGCGGCTGCGCTCATGCAGCGCCGCCAGAATGGCGCTGGTGGCATACATGCCGGCCATCAGGTCCGCGGCGGCATTGCCTGCCTTTTGCGGGCCGCCGCCGGGTAATGCGTCCTTCTCGCCAGTGATGCTCATCAGTCCGCCCAGCGCCTGGATCACGAAGTCGTAGCCGGGCTTTTCCGCATAGGGACCGTCCTGCCCAAAGCCCGTGATGGAGCAATAGATCAGGCGGGGGTTCAGCTCGCGCAGGCTGGCGTAGTCCAGGCCGTACTTGCGCAGGCCGCCCACCTTGAAGTTCTCGACGAAGATGTCGGACTTGGCTGCCAGCCGGCGCACCGCTTCTGCGCTCGCCTGACTGGCGATGTCCAGTGCCACCGAGCGCTTATTGCGGTTGGCGGCCAGGTAGTACGCCGACTCCTGCGTGCGCCGCCCTTGGGCGTCCATGAGGTTGGGCGGCCCCCATCCCCGCGTATCGTCGCCCGACAGCGGGCGTTCAATCTTCAGCACTTCGGCGCCCAGATCGGCCAGGTTCTGGGTGCACCAAGGGCCCGCCATGATGCGGGTCATGTCCAGCACGGTGATACCGCTAAGCGGAGGTTCTCTCTTAGGCATAGGAAATGTGTACGTGGATGACGGAAGGGGAAACCTCAGTGGGCGTAGAAGCCGCCGCCATCGCGCGCCTGGGCGAGCAGCAGCGGCGCGGGCGTCCAGTACTGTTCGCCCGCCTGGCTGGCGTAGTGGCGGATGCGCTCGCAGATGCGCGCCGCACCGATCCGGTCCGCATGGAACATCGGCCCCCCGCGAAACCGGGGAAAGCCGTAGCCGTTGAGCCAGATCGTGTCGATGTCCTCCGCTCGGGCGGCCACGCCTTCCTCCAGGATCAGCGCCCCTTCGTTGATCATGGCGTAGAGGCAGCGCTCCAGGATTTCCTCATCGGAAATGACGCGCCGCGTGATGCCTCGACTTTCTGCGTTGCGCACGATCAACTCGGAAATGGCCGGGTCCACAGACCGGGCACGCTTGGCGTCATAGGTATAGAACCCCGCGCCCGTCTTCTGCCCCAACCGGCCAGCCGCCACAATTTCATCAAGGATGTTGCAGGCGGCTTCGCGTTCACTCAATCGGTCCAGCCGGCTCTGCCGGTTGCGCCACGCAACGTCAAGACCGGCCAGGTCGTTGAGCTGGAATTGCCCCATCGGAAAGCCGAACTCGCACAACACGCGGTCGACCTGCTCGGGCAGCGCGCCCTCCTCCAGCATGAAATAGCATTCGCGCGTACGCCTGGCCAGCATCCGGTTGCCCACGAAGCCATCGGACACCCCCACCATGACCGCGACTTTGCCCAGGCGCTTGCCCAATGCCTGGATGGTGGCCAACGCCCGCGGCGAACTCCGCGCGCCACGCACGTTTTCCAACAGCTTCATGATGTGAGCAGGGCTGAAGAAATGCATGCCGACCACGTTCTCGGGGCGGCGCAAGCCCGCCGCCAGCGCGTTGACATCCAGGAACGAGGTATTGGTGGCGATCAGCGCGTCAGGCCGCAGGTTCTCTTCGATGCTGGCCAACACTTGCCGCTTGACCTCGATGTCCTCGAAGACCGCTTCCACCACGAGATCGCAATCGCGCAGCGATTCGTATTGCAGCGTAGGTGTCAGGGCGTCGCACCGGGCGCGTTGCGCTTCTTCGGTGATGCGTCCCTTGACAACATCGTTGCGGTAGGTCTTGCCAATATTCTCGACGCTGGACGCCAACACGTTGTCGTTCTGCTCGACCAACACGACGGGGATGCCTGCATTCAGGAAGCACATGGCAATTCCCGTGCCCATCGTGCCGGCACCGACCACGCCAACCTTGCGGATTGGCGCCGCATCCTCGGCAGGCAAGCCGGCAGGTTTGGTCGCAACGCGCTCGGCGAAGAATGCATGACGCAAGGCTTGCGCCTGAGGCGAGGCCACCAGTTCGCGGAAGCGCTCGCGGCCATAAGCCACGCTGTCTTCAAAACTTGAGGCAATGCTGCGCGCGGCCACGTCTACACAGACCTGCGGCGCCGACTGCCCTCGATGGCTGGCCTGGAACCTGGCGCGCGCGGCCTCGAATGCACCGGCGGGCGTGGCCGGCACGGGCAATTCCCGCGTGCGGCGCACGCCACCGCCCTGAGCAATCAGGCGCTGCGCAAACGCGATCGCCGCGGCCCTGACATCGTCCTGCGCCAGCGCGTCCACCACTCCTGCTTCCAGCGCTTGCGCCGCGTCTATGGGCTTGCCGGTCCCGGCCATGTCCAGCGCCTTTTCCACGCCAACCAGGCGCAGCAGCCTGGGGATGCCACCAGCGCCCGGAATGATGCCAAGCGTGGATTCGGGCAAGCCCAGGCGCCCTTGTGCCTGCACCACCCGGTAGTGGCAGCCCAGCGCCAGCTCCAGCCCTCCGCCCAGCGCCGAACCGTGGATCGCCGCAACGACGGGCTTGGCGCTGGACTCAACGGCGTGGATCACCACCGACAGGTGTGGGTCCAGCGGCGGCTTGCCGAACTCCTTGATGTCCGCCCCCGCGACGAAGGTCGCGCCTGCGCAGGCGATGACGACGGCGCGCGTGTTGCCATCGTCCGCCGCCTGCTCGAGGGCTTGCAGCAGACCGGCGCGCACTGCCTGAGAGGTGGCATTGACCGGAGGGTTGTCAATGACAATGACGCGGATGTTTCCGCTAAGCGTGGAAGATACGACTTGCATGGTTTTCCTGGAGTGATGGCGGCGCATTGCCGCCGGTATTCAGCGCGATGCCTGCTGCGGCACCTTGGCCGCCTTGATGACCTGCGCCCACTTGTCCTTTTCCTGCCCGATGTAGCGTCCGAAGCCTTCGGGCGTATCGGTTTGCGGCTCCATGCCCTGCTGCTGCAGCCATTGCGTGAAGTCGGGTTTGCCCACCATCTCGCGCAGGGCGGCGTTGAGCTGTGCCACGATGGGCTGTGGCGTCCCGGCGGGCGCGAGCAAGCCATACCAGCCTGCCGCCTGGAATCCCGGATATCCGGACTCCGCCACCGTAGGCACCTGCGGCAGCGACTGGATCCGCTTCGCGGTCTCCACCGCCAGCGGCACCAGTTGTCCCGACTGGATCAGTGGAACCAGCGTGATCGCGTTGTCGCTGACTGCGGATATCAACCCTGACTGCACATCGACCAAGGCGGCAGAACTCCCCTTGTAGGGCACGTGCAGCATGTCCACGCCCGCGGTCGACTTGAGCAGTTCCATGGAAAGATGCTGTGTCGATCCCGTGCCGGCCGACCCGAAAGTCAGCTTCCCGGGCTCCTTCTTTGCCAGAGCCAGGAATTCGCTCAGGGACTTCGGCCCCAATTTGGGACTGACGGCGATGACCAAAGGCGATACCGCCACGATGGTGATGGGCGCGAAGTCCTTCACGGGGTCGTAGGGCAACTGCTGGTACAGGGAAGGATTGATGGACATTGCTCCGGAAAAAGTCATGCCCAGGGTGTAGCCGTCGGCGGGCGACTTGGCGATGGCGGACATGCCCACGATGGCGGCCGCGCCAGGCTTGTTCTCGATGACGACAGGCTGGCCAAACTTTTCCGTCAGCCCGCGGCCTATCATGCGCGCCAACGTGTCGGCAGCGCCGCCTGCCGCCGCGGGCACGATCATGCGGATGGGCTTGTCGGGATATGGCGCGGCCATCACGAGCGTGGCGCTCATTGCCGCCCAAGACAGGGCAAGGCTCTGCAGAATGCGTTTCAAGATTGTCTCCCTATGCTTGTTTTGTATTGCGGCCGAGTTCAGCCGCGGCGGTGGGTGATGGTTCCCACCTGAACCTTCTTGCCGTCAGGCAGCGTGCAGGCATAAGCCAGCTCGAGCCATCCGGGTTCGCTCCGGGTCACTTCGAACTCCACATCCACCGCGTCTCCGGGCCGCGTGAACGCAACGAACTTCGCCTCGATCTCGCAACCGTCGAACCTTGCGTCGCCCAGCAAGTCGGCCGCCATGTCCAGCACCGGCGCCATCACCAGCGCCCCCTGCACGATGACGCCGCCAAAAACGCTATCGCGCGCATACTCCGGATCGGTGTGGGTCCTGCCGGTGGTGCCGTGCAAGGCGCCGAAACGGTTGATGTCTTCCTGTGCCACGCCGCGGGCCGCGGAACGGAACGTGTCGCCTACCTTGAATTCCATGCGGGCCTCCTCAGTTCGGCCAAACCAGGCTGCGCTCCGCCACCAGGGCCACGCGCGCGTTTTCGAGCTTGCGGATGGTGATTTCCAACACCACGAACCGCTTGTCGTTCTTCAGGTACTTGTCTTTCACCAGCACGCTGGCCTCCAGCTCCTCGCCCGGATATACCGGCGCGAGCAGGCGGACTTTCTCGCGGGCGTGCAGTACGCCCGTCGGCCAGGCAAATGCTGCGTGCTGCGGCTGGAAGCTACCGACCAGAACGGGATGCACGCTGCGCACGGCCGCACCACCGCGCGTCGCTACGGCGCGGCCGCTGCCGTCGACGATCGGAGAATGTTGGAAGGTGCCGATGAATGCGTCGCTGTCGGCGGCGCCGATGCTGTAACGGCAGGGAGGAAAGAGACGGCCTATTTCGAAGTCGTCGTAGAACAGCTCGTTGCTTGCCATGTCATCGCCTGGTTTGTAGGGGATGGGGGCATCGTAAGCAGTTCTTCCCTTGCGCTGGGATAGTTAACTTATCTTCAAAAGATAGTTTTTGTGCACACCCTGCGCGCATGCGGCAGGCGGCGGCGCCCAGCCGGGTCGGCGCGCGCGGAAAAGCCGGAAGACGCCGTCAGGCCGGACGCGGCAGGCGGCGGTATAGCGTGCTGCGATGCACGCCCAACGCGCGCGCCGCGCGGCTGACGTTGCCGCCATGGGCGGCCAGCGCGTCGCGGATCGCTGCGTCCGTCATGGCCTGCAGGTTGGCCGGATCCGCATCGCCGACAGACTGCGGCACCGCCGACGCGCTGCGGATGTCGGCAGGCAGCATGTCCATGTCGACCATGCCGGCAGGTCCGGCCAGCACATGCAGCGTGCGCAGCACGGCCACCAATTGGCGGTAGTTTCCGGGCCAGGCGTAAGCGGCAAGAATGGCTTCGATGTCGGCCGGCAGAACCGGTCCCGCGCCTTGCGCCGCCCACAGGCCGCGCAACAACTCAAGACGGTCGGCGCGTGCCCGCAGCGGCTCCAGCGTGACGGTGTATTCGGCGATGCGGAAATACAGGTCCGGGCGCACCGGCGCGTCGGGCCCTTCGTGAGCCAGCGGACGATGGGTCGCGCACACCAGCGCGAAGTCCACGGATACCGGCCGCGCCGCGCCCAAGGGCGAGACTTCACGCGTCTGCAGCACGCGCAGCAGACGCGATTGCAGTACCAGCGGCATGTCGCCAATCTCGTCCAGGAACAACACCCCGCCATGCGCCTGGCGCAGCAGCCCCTTGCTGCCCTGGCGGCGCGCCCCGGTGAAGGCGCCTTCTTCGTAGCCGAACAGTTCGGATTCGATGAGGCTTTCAGGCAGCGCTGCGCAGTTCACCGCCACGAATGGCCCCGAGGCGCGCTTGCCCCGGGCATGCAGTTCGCGCGCGAACACTTCCTTGCCCACGCCGGTTTCGCCTTGCAGCAAAATGGACACGCCCGCATCGGACAGGTGCACGGCACGCGCCAGCGCTCCAAGGGTCGCCGCGTCGAAATTCGGCGTTGCGGGACGCGCCCCGGTCGCGGGCGGCAGCGCTGGCCGCGCCGGCGCCTGGGGCGCGCGAGAGCGGGGCCAGCGCAGACGCGCGTGATACACGGCGCCTGAACGCGCCTGCACCCTGCCGGCCGCGTCGGGACCGCGTTCCATGTCGCCGTCGAAGACGTCCCCATATCGGTATACGCCCAGGGCAGTGGGAGCGAGGCCCAGCGCCTGCAAGGCGCGGCGGTTCGCGCCGATGAGCAGGTCGCCCTGGAAGGCGAGCAGCCCCTCGCCGGGCGCCCCCAACCCCGCATGGTCCACGTGCAGGCGCAATACGGCGTGCTGCTCGTAGGCCTGTTCAAACAAACGGTGCTCGCTCAGGTCCACGGCGGCCCGCACCAGTTCCAGCACATCGGGCCGTAGATCCCTTGCCGGGCTGGACAGGTCCAACACCCCGAGCGTGCGGCCTTCGCTGTCGGTAATGGGGACGGCGGCGCAAGTCAGGATGCGGTTGGGTTCGAAATAGTGCTCCGCGCCATGCACCGCGATGGGCCGGCCCTCCACCAATGCGGTACCGATGGCATTGGTGCCTGCGGCGGCCTCGTCCCATGGCGCGCCGGGCATCAGCGCGACGCGGGACGCGCGTTGGGCGAATCCGGTGTCGCCGTCGGAGTCCAGCACCAAGCCCTGGGCGTCGGACAAGATGACCAAACCGCCATTGCCGCCGGCCTGGCGGCGCAGCAGAGACATGGCGGGTTCGGACAGCCGACGCAGCGCTTCGTTGCGCTGCTGGGCCTCGCGCAGTTCGCCCTGCGTCATGAGTTCAGCGCGGCGCACGCCGCGCATGTCAAAGCCCAGGTCGGCGCAACGCCGCCACGATCGCAGGATGGGCTCGGCAACCAAGCCGCCTGGCACCGCGCCTTGCTGGTTGAACAGCAGGCGCGCTTGCGTCAGCGCGTGCTGACGGGAATGAGTGGCCATGCATGTCTCCTGGATAGGCGTTCTGCGACACCTGTTCCCGACAATGTCGCAAAAAGCGACAAAAGTATGTTGCCCCCACGCTGCACCCGCTGCGCGGGCTTGCTGCCCCCCGAGGGGGCTTCTTTGCCTTGGGGCGGCCCGGCCCCTACTGAAACCTACTTTCGCATGCAAGCCGCGGGCTGTCCAGCGGGGAAGCCCCGACTGGCACGCTCCTTGCTTGATACAGGACAGGCAGCCGACTGCCGCAACCCCACAATACCGGAGACAAGCATGGACATCGCGACCCGCATCACCCCCGACTCGTACGGCACGCGCCTGGACCTGAAGACCCAGTACGACAACTTCATCGACGGCAAATGGCAAAAGCCCGCCGATGGCGAGTACTTCGACAACGTCACGCCGGTCACGGGCCAGGTGCTGACGCGCAACGCGCGCTCGAAAGAGCGCGACATCGAGTTGGCCCTGGACGCCGCGCATCGCGCCGCGCCCAAGTGGGGCGCCACGCCTGCCGCCCAGCGCGCCCGCATGCTGATGCAGATCGCCGACGTGATGGAGGCCAACCTGGAGCGCCTGGCCACGGCCGAGACCTGGGACAACGGCAAGCCCATCCGCGAAGCGCGCGCCGCGGACATTCCGCTGGCGATCGATCACTTCCGCTATTTCGCCTCTTGCATCCGCAGCCAGGAAGGCTCGCTATCCGAAATCGACCACGACACCGTGGCCTATCACTTCAATGAACCGCTGGGCGTGGTGGGCCAGATCATTCCGTGGAACTTCCCCATACTGATGGCCGCGTGGAAACTGGCACCGGCGCTCGCCGCGGGCAACTGCGTGGTGCTCAAGCCCGCCGAACAGACGCCGTTGGGCATCCTGCTGCTAATGGAATTGATCGGCGACATCCTGCCGCCGGGCGTGGTCAACGTGGTCACGGGCTTCGGCCTGGAAGCCGGCAAGCCGCTGGCCTCCAACAAGCGCATCGCCAAGATCGCCTTCACCGGCGAGACCACCACCGGCCGGCTTATCATGCAATATGCGTCGCAGAACATCATTCCTGTCACGCTGGAGCTGGGCGGCAAGTCGCCCAACATCTTCTTCGCGGACGTGGCGGCGCAGGACGACGATTTCCTCGACAAGGCGGTCGAGGGTTTCGTCATGTTCGCTTTGAACCAGGGCGAGGTCTGCACTTGCCCCAGCCGCGCGCTGATACAGGAATCCCTGTACGACAAATTCATGGAACGTGCGTTGAAGCGCGTGGCCGAGATCAAACAGGGCAATCCGCTGGATGCGGACACCATGCTGGGCGCGCAGGCATCCACCGAACAGCTCGAAAAGATCCTGTCGTACCTGGACATCGGCAAGCAGGAAGGCGCCGACGTGCTGGCTGGCGGCTCGCGTGCGCAGATGCAGGGCGCGTTGGAAGGCGGCTACTACGTGCAGCCCACCGTATTCAAGGGCCACAACAAGATGCGCGTGTTCCAGGAGGAAATCTTCGGACCGGTGGTGGCCGTGACGACCTTCAAGGACGCCGACGATGCGCTGGCCCTGGCCAACGATACGCTCTACGGCCTGGGCGCGGGCGTATGGTCGCGCGACGCCAACACGTGCTATCGCATGGGACGCTCCATCAAGGCAGGCCGCGTGTGGACCAACTGCTATCACGCGTATCCGGCGCATGCGGCATTTGGCGGCTATAAGCAATCCGGCATCGGGCGCGAGAACCACAAGATGATGCTCAACCACTACCAGCAGACGAAGAACCTGCTGGTGAGCTACTCGCCGAAGAAGCTGGGTTTCTTCTGACCCGACGGTGGCCGGGCTGGCAAATGCCACGCCCGGCCCGCCTCAAAGGAGTCTGACATGGCAGAGCAAACGCCGCGCGTGGTCGCCACCGACGAGGCGCGCAGCCTGATCGAGACCTTGCGGGCCAAGCACGGTCCGCTGATGTTCCACCAGTCTGGCGGCTGCTGCGACGGCAGTTCACCCATGTGCTACGCGCAGGGAGAATTCATGGTGGGCGGCTCGGACGTGCTGCTGGGCGAGCTGGAGGGATGCCCGTTCTACATGGGCGAGGACCAGTTCGCCTACTGGGAACATACCCAGCTCATCATCGACGCTGTTCCCGGACGGGGCGGCGCCTTCTCGCTGGACAGCGCGGAAGGCAAGCGCTTTCTTCTGCGTTCGCGGCTGTACTCCGACGAGGAATGGGCGCGGGTGGCGCCGGTCAGCAGGGGCTAGCCGCCGCCCCTGCCAAGGATTGCGCGCGGGGTCCTAGCGGTCCCGCGAGCTGCCTTGCGGGCTTTCTTTGTCCGGCATTCCGGACCCCGCGGCCTGCTTCCACTGGAACGACACGCGCCGGATGCGCGCAGCCCTGAATTGCGTGAACGAACGGCCGCCCGGCATGGGCGCGCCGCGATAGGCACTGCTGGCGTTTTTCATTGCTGAAGGTGGGTTGAGGAAAAAACTGACACGAGGCGGCGGCCATCAGGGACGCGCGGCGGACGAGGGCCAGGCGCTGGCGGGCGCCTCTCGGCGAGTCCATTCCAGCGCATCTTCCAGCCGGTCGTTGCCCCAGAACATCTCGCCGTCCACAAAGAACGTGGGCGCGCCGAACAGGCCCAGGTTGCGCGCGCGGTCGACTTGGCGGCGCAACGCCTCCTTGGCGGCTTCGGACTTGCCGCGAGCGATCAATGCGTCGGCGTCCAGGCCCAGGTCCGTCAACAGTTCATGCACGACGTCCTCGGACTGAATGTCCAGGTCGCGCTGGAAATTGGCCCGGAAGACCGCCACGCAGAAATCGCGGCCCCAGGGCTCATCCTGGCCCAGGAGCGCAATGCGCGCAGGCAATACGCTCATGCGAGGAAACAGGCGCGGGCGGTTGTAGACCAGGCCATACTTGTCGGCCAGGCGGACGATGTCGCGCATCATGTACGCCCCCTTGCCCGGGAACAGCCGGAAAGGCGAGTCGTTCCAGCCCTGGGCCTGGAAGATCGGACCCAGCAGGAAGGGACGCAGTTCGACGCGGACCCCCGCTTGCCGCGCCAGCGCGTCTATGCGCTCTATCGCCAGATAGCTGTACGGGCTGGCGAAATCGAACCACATTTCAATGCGGGGCGTATCGGGCAGGGGCGCTGTCATGACAAGGGCTCCGGGGCGGGCTGGGAACTGTCGGCACTAGGAAATTAGCGCGACCTGCGCATCCGGCAGGCCGCTGAGAACGACATCGCGATCGCTGCCGACGGTGATGGATTCACCGGCTTGAAGCACGCTGTCGTCGAAGCGCTGGTACTCGGACAACCACAAGGTGCCGGCGTGACACACGATGCGGACGCCCGAGGCGCGCTTGAGCAGCATAGTCGAGCCGCCGGCCAAACGAAATGACATTCCCGCAGTGCAACAAACCTGGATCATGGCGTACCCCTGGGCCGCGGCGGCGGCGATCGCGGCGGATCAGTGGGTTCTACACCCCTCACCCGTCGTCTGAATGCTATTGAACGCCCTGGAGGTACTATTGCTCAAGCGACATTTCCGTCCGACACGCATGAGTTTTGTGAATGTCATACCCGCTGGCCAAACTCCCCCCGCTTGATCTCGTCCGAGGCTTTGTCGCCGTGGGCCGCCGTATGAGCATCACGCTGGCCGCGCAGGACCTGCACGTGACGCAGTCGGCCGTAAGCCGCCAGATCCGGGCGCTGGAGGCCCACCTGGGCGTGCCCCTGCTGGTGCGAGGCTTCCGCAGCGTGTCATTCACCTCCGAAGGCGCGCAGCTGTTCCGCATGGCCGACGTATGGTTGAGCCAGTTGGGCGACCTGACCGAGCAATTGCGCGCGCCCGAGCGCCGCACACCCGTCACCGTCACCACGACCATAGGCGTGGCTTCGCTCTGGCTGCTGCCCCGGTTGGGAGACTTCCAGGCGGCGCATCCACATATCGACGTGCGCGTGGCCGCCGACAACAGGCTGATCGACATCGACCGCGAAAGCGTGGACATCGCCATACGCTACAGCCTGCGCGATGGCGTGCCGGACAACGCGGCCTGGCTGTTCGGAGAAGCAGTGGTGCCGGTGGCTCACCCGTCGCTCAAGGCCCGCCTGCTGGACGCCAAGGAACTGCAACGCCACGTGCTGCTGGAGTTCGACGACCCGACGCGCCCCTGGCTGCAATGGTCGGAATGGCTGAATGCGCGCGGGCTCGGGCGCGTGCCCGCCAAGGGCATGCTGCGCTTCAACCAGTATGACCAGATCGTGCACGCCGCGCTGGCCGGGCACGGTATCGCGCTGGGACGGCTGGCGCTGATCGCGCCCATGCTGGCGGACAAGCGCCTGGAGGCCGTCGGCGGCCAGGCTGCCAGCGCGACCGAACACGCCTACTGGCTGGTGCGCAACGCCCGCCGGGCTACGCCGGACGCGGAGGTCGTCGCGCGCTGGCTGATCGAACAGGCGCAAGCCACCGCGCGCGACCTGACGGCCTAGGGGCCTGCGGCAACAATACCGCCGTCCCCCTTTAACCGCGCCAGGAAGACTCAGTCGACCCGCACCTCCGGCTCGCCGGCGCGCATATCGCCGATGACGGCCGCCTGCTCGAAGCCATGTTGCCGGAACAGGTCCAGCACTGCCTGCGCCGCGTCCGGCGAGCAGGCCACCAGCAGTCCGCCCGCAGTCTGCGGATCGGTCAGCAAGGCACGCTCCGTGTCGCTCACGCCCTCGCCCAGGCGCACGGAAGCGCCATAAGACGCCCAATTGCGGCCAGACGCGCCGGTGATGACGCCATCCGCGGCAAATGCTTGCACCCCCGGCAGCCAGGGCAGCGCATCACGGCGCACGTGGGCCGTCAGTTGCGCGCCGCGCGCCATTTCCAGCGTATGCCCCAGCAGGCCGAAGCCGGTCACGTCGGTAATGGCGTGCACGCCCTCCATGGCGGCCAACGCCGGCCCCGGCCGGTTCAGGCGCGTGGTCTCGGTGATCATGGCGCGGTAACCGGCATCGTCGAGCCGGTTCTTCTTCAGCGCGGCCGACAAGATACCCACGCCCAGCGCCTTGCCCAGGATCAGGACGTCGCCGGCGCGCGCATCGGCATTGCGCTTGATGCGGCCGGGATGCACCAGGCCCATCGCGGCCAGGCCGTAGATCGGTTCGACGGAGTCGATGCTATGGCCGCCCGCCACCGGAATGCCGGCGTCCTTGCAGACGGATTCTCCGCCGCGCAGGATGTCGGCGATGACGCTGTGCGGCAGTACGTTGATCGGCATGCCCACGATGGCCAGCGCCATGATGGGCGTGCCGCCCATCGCATAGACGTCCGACAGCGCGTTGGTCGCGGCGATGCGGCCGAAGTCGTAGGGATCATCCACGATGGGCATGAAAAAGTCGGTCGTTGCAATGAGCGCCTGCTCGTCGTTCAAGCGGTAGACCGCCGCATCGTCGGCCGTCTCGGTGCCCACCAGCAGATCGGGATAGCTGACCGCGGGGCCGAAGCGCTTGAGCAGTTCGGACAATACGCCCGGCGCGATCTTGCAGCCGCAGCCGCCGCCATGCGAAAGCGAAGTCAATCGCGGCACTGCCGCGCTAGCAACATCCTGGGTCATCGGAATCTCCATAGGTCAGCGGAAAAGGATAGCACCGCGCCCGGGATTGGCCCTATGATGATCCGTCAGCACGCAGCAACGGACGGCCGCCCGGCCCCGGGCGCACCGATAGCCAATCTTCACCGTGAGTGAGGGCTTCATGGATCGCCGACATTTTCTCCGTGTCTCGGGTGCCTTGTGCGCCGCCAGCGCGACACTGCCCTGGGTAGCGGGCGCGGGGCTCGCCCCAATCAGCACAGGGTGGCGCGCATTCGAATTGACCACCGACATTACCGTGCAGGATCCGGGCGCTCACGCCCGCATCTGGATTCCGGTTCCCTATGCGGTGGACACCGCCTACCAGCGTGGCGCGCAAAGCGCCTGGCAGGTCAGCGGCGGCGGCACCGCGCAACTGGCGCAGACGCCCGGATACGGCGTGCAGATGCTGGCCGTGCAATGGCCGGATGCGCAAGGGCCGCGCACGGTCACGGTCACCAGCCGTTTTCAGACCCGGAACCGGCGCGTGGACCTGAGCCAGCCGCCTGCGGCCGACGCCCCTCGGGAAAGCGCGGCGGCGCTGCGCGAATTCCTCCAGCCCACCTCGCTCCTGCCCACCGACGGCATCGTCAAGCAGACCGCTGACCGCATTACACGCGGCCACCGCGGCGATCTGGCACAGGCACGCGCCATCTATGAATGGGTGGTCGAAAACACCTGCCGAACCGCTACCACCCGCGGCTGCGGCGTGGGCGACGTGCGCTACATGCTCACGGCCAACGACCTCAACGGCAAGTGCGCGGACATCAATTCCTTGTTCGTGGCGCTGGCCCGCGCCGCCGGCATTCCCGCCCGTGATGCCTACGGCTTGCGCGTGGCGGATTCCGAGTTCGGCTACAAGAGCCTGGGCAAGGCGGGCGACGTCACCAAAGCGCAGCACTGCCGCGCCGAGTTCTATGCCGCCGGTTACGGTTGGGTGCCCGTGGATCCGGCCGACGTGCGCAAGGTCATGCTGGAAGAGCCGCCCGGCGAACTGCCGCTGAGCGACGCCAAAGTGCGCGCCGCGCGCGTCATGCTGTTCGGCGCCTGGGAGATGAACTGGGTGGCCTACAACCATGGCAACGACGTGGTCCTGCCGGGCGCCGCCCACGGCCCGGTTCCCTTCCTCATGTATCCCAATGGCGAGACCTCGGCCGGCCGCATCGACAGTCTCGACCCCGACAGCTTCAGCTACAAGATCAGCGCCCGGCCCCTTTCCATTTGAGGCCACGCATTGAGATCGCCATGATCAGCCGCCGCCTACTCCTGCAGTCAGGCCTGTCGCTGGCGGCCCTGCCTTGGTACGTCCGGGCCGCCAGCGACAGCGCCCTCAAGACCGCTACCGGGCCGGATTGGGCCGCCTGGAACGCGCCCACGCCACCCCTGGCCCTGCCCGACCTCTCCGGCCGCGAGAAAAAACTGTCGGCCTGGCGCGGCAATGTGGTCATCGTGAGTTTCTGGGCGACTTCATGCGAGCCTTGCCGCGACGAAATTCCCATCATGTCCACCATGGCAAAACGCCATCGCGAAGAAGGCTTGCGGCTGGTGGCAGTCAACGTGGGCGACTCGCCGGCGAAGATCAGCGCCTTTCTTGCAAAGTGGCCGGTCGCGGGCACTGTGCTGCATGACAGGAACAGCACGGTCTCCAAGCAATGGGACGCGGTCGGACTGCCCGCGAACTATCTGGTGGACCGCGGCGGATCCGTCCGCTATTGGCACCTGGGGCAGCTGGACTGGAAATCGGACCGCGTGGGCGGCGTGGTGACGGGGATGCTGCGAGCCTAGGGGCTTATAAGCGCAATGGCGGAAGGCAGCAGGAGTCGAACCTACCTGGGAACGTCTGACGTCCCCAACTGGGTTTGAAGCCCAGCCGTGCCACCGGACACGAATGCCTTCCACAGTGGCCGCCCATGATACCGGTTACTGAGCCTGACGCGCACTTCCGTAGGCGCTTTCGTGGCGCAACACATGCGCATCGCGCACCCGCCGCGTGTATCCCACGCGGTCGAAGAACTCCAGGATCTGGATGGCGCGCTTTCTGCCCAGCCCCGTGGCATCGCGAAATGCCGCGGCATTCAGGCCGCCCTCCGGCCGCGAAGCGAGATCTCCCGCCAGCGCCGCCAATCCGGCCACCTGATCCCGGTGATAGAACAGATCCTTCACCACCTGGGCCACCTCGCCGCGCCGCAACAGCTTGCGCAGCAGTTGCCGCACACGGTCCTCGGGCTCGCTCAGGGTGCGGGCCAGATCCCGCACCCAAGGCGGATCGAACGCGCCTGCCGCCAGCAGGGGCAGCAGGCGTCCCGCCAGCGCCGACTCATCTGGCGCCAGCGTCGCAGTGTGGCCAGGAAGGTGCAGCCAGGGGCCGTTGCGCACGACGCGGCCATCGCGTTGCAGGTCGTCCAGCACCGCCAACCACAGCGCCTGCGGACCGACCGGCATGGCCATGCGGCGCAAGCGCGGGCCGTCCGGTCCCGGCTCGTCCGGGGCCCCCTGGTGGAATGCCGCCAACGCCTGTTCGACGCGCGCGCGCAGCGCGTCCCAATGAGACGACAGGATCAACGTGCGCGGCGCTTGAGTTGTGCGCGCCTCCAGCCACAGCGCGCCATGCGGCGCGGAGATCTCGCGCACGGGCTTGCCCGTCAGGCGCTGCAAAGCGTCTTCGTCCAGCCCGAGAGCCGCATGTTCCAGCACCGGGCGCAGGCCCGCTCCGTCGAGCATCGCGGCCATCGCCTGCAGCCAATGCATGCGTGCGGCGGAGCGGCGCTTGCGATCGGGCGCGTTCGGGTCCAAGACCCGCCCACCGCCGACGGTGCGCGTGGCCTGTGCATTGCGCACGATGTAGCGGTCGCCCGGCATGGCGCAGACTGGTTCGTCGAATACCAGCTGCACCCAGCCTGACTGCCCGGGCGCCAGCGACTCAGCGCTCAGCGGCACGGCGTGCGCCACGTGGCGCGCCGCGCCAATGTGCACATGGAGTGGAGCCCAGGCGCGCACGGGCGCATCCGCGGACGCCAGCAGCGTCAGCGCCACGTCCACATGGCGCGACGGCAGGAAACAGCGCGCGTCCGCGATCCAGTCGCCGCGCGCGATGGCGTTCTTGTCGATGCCGGCAAGGTTCAAGGCGCAGCGCTGGCCAGCCACGCCGGTCTCGCTAGCCTGGTTCTGGGCATGGATGCTGCGCACACGCACGCGCGTGCCGACGGGCATCAGCCGCAAGTCGGACGCTTCGTCGCCTGCGCGCACCTGTCCGGCATGGGCCGTGCCGGTCACCACGGTGCCGTGGCCGGCCAGCGTGAAGACCCGGTCCACGGCCAGCCTGAAAAGACCGGCGTTGTCGCGGCCGAGCAAGCTCTGCGCCTGGGCATGCAGATGGGCTTTCAGATCCGCCACGCCCGCATCGCCTGCCTGCGAGGCACACACGGCGTACACCGGCGCATCCTGTAAAAAAGTACCGGCCGCCAATTCGGCAATTTCCGCGCGCACCGCCTGCAACTGCCCGGCATCAGCGCGGTCGGTCTTGGTCAGCGCCACCGCGCCGCGCTCCACGCCCAGCAGGGCCAGGATGGCCAGATGTTCGCGTGTCTGCGGCATGACGCCGTCGTCCGCCGCCACCACCAGCAGGCCGAAGTCGATACCGCTGGCGCCCGCCGCCATGGTGTGCACGAGTTTCTCGTGACCGGGCACGTCGATGAAGCCCAGCACGTCGCCGTTAGCCAGCGGCGTGTAGGCGTAGCCCAGCTCGATGGAAATCCCGCGCGCCTTCTCTTCCTTGAGCCTGTCGGTATCGACGCCGGTCAGCGCCCGTACCAGCGTGGTCTTGCCGTGATCGATATGCCCCGCGGTGCCGATGATCATGCCGGCTCCGCCAACTGCGCCAGTTGGGCGGTGAAGGCGGCCTCATCGCGCGCTTCCAGGCAGCGCAGGTCCAGCCACAGGGCGTCGTCGGCGATGCGGCCGATCACAGGCACGGGCAAGTGGCGCAACCGCGTCTCCAGCTTATCCAGGTGCCGGCCGGCGCGGCCGCTGCCGCTGTAGCGCACCGCCAGGCCATAGCTGGGCAACTGGTCCACCGGCAAGGCGCCGCTGCCGATCTGACTGAACATGGGCACGGCTTCGACAGCGTAAAGCTCGCCCGCCGCATGCGCGAAAGCGCCGCGCAGGCGTTCGGCCTGCGGCTGGATATCGCGTTGCGGCCGGGTCAACAAGCGCAATGTGGTCAGTCGCTGCGCCAGGAATTCGGGCGCACGGTACAGCCCCAGCACCGGCTCCAGGGCCGCCAGGGTCAGTTTGCTGACGCGCAAGGCGCGCTTGAGCGGATTCTTCTTGATCTTGCGGATCAGGTCCGCGCGGCCCACCAGCAGCCCGGCCTGCGGGCCGCCCAGCAGCTTGTCGCCGCTGAAGGTGACCAGATCCGCGCCAGCCGCGATGGTTTCGCGCACGGTGTCTTCCTTGGGCAGGCCAAACTGAGTCAGGTCGACCAGCGTGCCACTGCCCAGGTCGACGGTGGCCGGCAGGCCGCGCGCATGCGCCAGCGCCGACACCTCGGCCACGCTTACGCTCTTGGTGAAGCCGGTGACCGCGTAGTTGCTGCAATGCACCTTCATCAGCATGGCCGTGCGCGGGCCGATGGCGTTCTCGTAGTCGGCGGCGTGGGTGCGGTTGGTGGTACCGATTTCGACCAGCTTTGCACCGGCGCGCTTCATGATGTCCGGGATACGGAACGCGCCGCCGATCTCGACCAGCTCGCCGCGCGACACCACGACTTCGCGCCGGTCCGCCAGGGCGTTCAGCATCAGCAGCACGGCGGCGGCGTTGTTGTTGACGACGGTGGCGGCCTCGGCGCCCGTCAGTTCGCACAACAGGTCGTCGATCAGGTCGTCGCGGTCACCGCGTCCGCCGGTGTCCAGATCGAATTCCAGGTTGGCCGGGGTCGTAAGCGCGCGCAAGACCGAGGCCACTGCCTCGTCGGGCAGCAGCGCCCGGCCCAGATTGGTGTGCAGCACCGTGCCGGTCAGGTTGTACACAGCCCGCAACTTCGGTTCGGCCGCCTTGGCCAAGGCGGCAGCCACGCGCGCCGCCACGGCGCCGGTATCGAGTTCCTGCCGAAGAAGCCCGCCGGCCAGCGCGCGCTCGCGCATGGTGTCCAGGTCGCGCCGCAGGGCGGCGACCACCTGGGTCCGGCCATGTTCTTGCAGTGCGGCGCTCAGCGCCGGCGCGTTCAGGAGCCGGTCCAGCGAGGGAATGTCGGATACCGCGGCCAGGTCGCCCTCGGGCGGTTGCGCGTCCATTACTGCTCCGCTCCATGCCACAGCAACGGATTGCCGCTGGCCCGGGAATAGCCCGCCTCGCCCACCAGCACGTCCAGCATCAGGCTGGCCAGGTCGTCGGCCACGGGCTCCACCTGCAGGTCCTTATCCTGATAGAAGATTTTGCGGTAGGTATGGCAGTGGTCGCAGGTTTCCGCCTTGATGGCGGGCGTGCGGCCCTCGATGGCTTGGTAGGCCACCGATTCCACGTCTTCGCAGTGCGAACATTTCACGCGCACCATGTGCCATTGGGTCGAGCAGAGGCTGCAACACAGGTAGCGGTAGCCTTCGAATTGCCCGCCCACGCGTACCACGCTGGCCACCGGCAGGCTGGCGCACACCGGACAGACGCCGAAAGGGCTGGCCACCGGGAGCTGCTTTTCGTCGAAGCGGCTGGCCAAGTCGGTCCAATAGACTTGCAGGGCCGCCATCACAAAGGGCGCCGCGGCACCGTCGACGCCCTGGTCCTGTTCGGACAGCACCGCCTCGGCCAGATCTTCCAACGACTCCGGATCCTCTGCCAAGGCGCGGCGCAGACCATTGCAGACCTCGATGGCCTCGGCCGGCACGTCCTTCGCGCTGGCTACGTGGTCAAGCAATTGACCCAGGATGCCGCGCCACAGGGGATCGCGCGACCAGCCCACCGCCTGCAGCGGGGGCATGCCATGCGCCTGCGCCAGCGAAATACGGTCCTCGGAAGCCTCGGGCGCCGCACAGTCCTGCAAGGCACGGTGTTGGGCGTCGACCAGATGCGCCATCAACAGCAGGTAATCGGCCACGGGGCTGTCCGCCGCCAGCTGCCGCAGACGCGCCGCGCGCACCGCGAAGACGGACCCGCGCTCCGGCAGGCTGACTCGGGGAATGCTGTTGTGGTCTAGCGCTTCGATCTCGCCGCGCGGAAGAATTCGCTGCACTTGCGTCTCCAGATAAAAAAACACGGCTGCCAGCCTTCAGAGAGAAGGATAGCAGCCGTTGGGCGGATGGGTGAGGGGCAGGAAGCGCACGCAGTGCGCGCGCCGTGGTGGCCTTTCCCCTATTTTCGGATTTGCTCCCGGAACCAGGCACGGTGATGCTTCCACGCCCATCCCGCCGTGACATAACCGCGCAGCATTGCGGTCAGCGATCCCTTGACCCAGATCGCCGCGTAGATGTGCACGATGATGGCGCAGATCAGCACCAGTGCGCTGACGGCATGCACCACCGAGGCGGCGCGGATAACCCAGATCGGGAAGTAGAACGCGAAGTACTCGCGCCAGATCACGATGCCGCTGACGAACAGGCCCAGCATGCAGAGGATCAGCACATAGAACAGCAGCTTCTGGCCGGCGTTGTACTTGCCGACTTCAGGCAGCTTTTCCTCGCGGTTCTCAACCACGTCGTTCAGTTGCCGCATCCACTGGCGATCGGCCTTCGTCATGAGGTTGTGGCGCCACATGTGGCCGGCGAACACGACGAAGCAGACGAACATCACCAGCCCGATGAAGGGATGCAGGATGCGCGTCCACGGACCGCCCCCGAACAGGTTGGTCAGCCAATACATGGACGGATGGAACAGCGCCAGCCCGGACAGCGCCAACAGGATGAACGTAAACGCAATGATCCAGTGGTTCGTGCGTTCACCCGGCGTGTAGCGCTTGATCCGGCGGTAATGGCGATCTTCACTCATGGCGCACCTCCTCTTCGGCACGGCGTTCGTCTTCCTCGGACACCTCGTTGCGGCCAACGCGGGCGTAGTGGAAGAAGCCCGCCAGCGCGGTCAGTGCCATGGCGGCCACGCCCAGCGGCTTGGCCAGCCCCTTCCACAGCGACACCATGGGGCTGATCTGCGGGTCCTTGGGCAGTCCGTGGTACAGCCCGGGCTGGTCGGCGTGATGCAGCACATACATGACGTGGGTACCTCCCACGCCCTGCGGGTCGTACAGGCCGGCCTTGTCGAAGCCGCGCGACTTGAGGTCGACGATCCGCTCCTCGGCGTGCTGCGTCATGTCTTCCTTGGTCCCGAAGACGATGGCGCCGGTGGGACAGGCCTTGACGCAGGCGGGTTCCTGGCCGACGGCCACGCGGTCGGAACACAAGGTGCACTTGTACGCCTTGTGGTCCTTCTTGGAGATGCGCGGCACGTTGAACGGACAGCCGGTGATGCAATAGCCGCAACCGATGCAGTTCTCTTCGTGGAAATCCACGATGCCGTTGTTGTACTGGATGATCGCGCCCGGCGAGGGACAGGCCTTCAGGCAGCCCGGATCCTCGCAGTGCATGCAGCCGTCCTTGCGGATCAGCCATTCCAGGTCGCCTTGCGGATTCTCGTATTCGGAGAAGCGCATGACCGTCCAGGAATGCTCGGTCAGGTCGGCCGGATTGTCGTAGACGCCCACGTTGGTGCCGATCTCGTCGCGCAGATCGTTCCATTCCATACAGGCGCTTTGGCAAGCCTTGCAGCCGATGCACTTGGAGACGTCGATCAGCTTGGCCACCGAGCCCGTGATGGGTTCACGGATGCCCGGCGGCGGCGTGGTGGTGGCGGAGCGCCGCTTGATGTCTAGGGATTGCATGGACATGTCGGTCTCCTTAGGCCTTCTCGACCTGCACCAGGAACGACTTGAATTCCGGCGTCTGGGAATTCCCGTCGCCCACGAACGGCGTCAGGGTGTTGGTGAGGAAGCCGGGCTTGGCCAGGCCCACGAAACCCCAATGGATGGGGATGCCCACGTGGTGCACGGTCTTGCCCTCGATGGTCAGCGCGCGCAGGCGCTTGGTGACCAGCGCCACCGCCTTGATGTAGCCGCGGTTGGACGACACCTTCACGCGCGAACCATTGGCGATGCCCAATTCCTTGGCCAGCGCTTCGCCGATCTCCACGAACTGCTCCGGCTGGAGGATCGAGTTGATGCGGACGTGCTTGGTCCAGTAGTGGAAGTGCTCTGTCAGGCGGTAGGTCGTGGCCACGTAGGGGAACTTGTCCACCGTGCCCATCGCGGCCAGGTCGTCCTTGAAGACCCGCGCAGCCGGATTGCTGGTGACCCCCTTTGCCTTCGGATACAGCGGGTTGTAGCCCAGCGGCGTCTCGAAGGGTTCGTAGTGCTCGGGGAACGGCCCTTCGGCCATGCCCGCCCGCGCGAAAAAGCGCGCCACGCCCTCGGGGTTCATGATGAACGGCCCCATGCCGCCATCGGGATTCTCGTCGCCCTTGAAGTCAGGGATGTCGGCGCCGGTCCAGAACTTGCCGTTCCACGAAATCAGGCTGCGGCGCGGATCGAACGGCTTGCCCGCCACGTCGCAGGATGCGCGGTTGTACAGGATGCGGCGATTGGCCGGCCACGCCCAGGCCCAGTTCAAGGTCTGGCCGATGCCGGTCGGGTCGCTGTTGTCGCGCCGCGCCATCAGGTTGCCGCCGGGGCCCCAGGCGCCGGCAAAGATCCAACAGCCGCTGATGGTGGAACCGTCGTCGCGCAGTTCCGCGAAACCGGCCAGTTGCTCGCCGGCCTTGCGGGTGACCTTGGAAGGATCCTTGGGGTCGGTCAATTCCACCAGTGCGCGGCCCGTGTATTCCTTGGCCAACTCTTCCGCGGTGGGATTCTGCGGGTTGGCGTAAGGCCAGGACAGGTTGACGATGGGGTCCGGATACTTGCCGCCCTCGTCCTGGTACATCTTGCGCAGGCGCGTGAAGATCAGCGCCATGATCTCGATGTCGCTCTTGGCTTCGCCCGGAGGCTCGGCGCCCTTCCAGTGCCATTGCAGCCAGCGGCCGGAATTCACCAGCGTGCCGTCTTCCTCGGCGAAACAGGTGGTCGGCAGGCGGAAGACTTCGGTCTGGATCTTGGACGGATCCACATCGTTGGCTTCGCCCGCGTTGCGCCAGAACTCGGAAGTCTCGGTGACCAGGGGGTCCATGATGACCAGGAATTTCAGCTTGGCGAAACCGGCGTTCAGCTTGGCCTTGTTGGGCGCGGCCGCCAGCGGGTTGAAGCCCTGGGCAATGTAGCCGTTCATCTTGCCCTGGTTCATGAGCTCGTAGACCTGCAGCATGTCGTAGAGCTTGTCCAGCTTGGGCAGGTAGTCGAACGCCCAGTTGTTCTCGGCCGTGGCGGACTGGCCCCACCAGGCCTTCATCAGGCTCACGTGGAACTTGCTGTAGTTCTGCCAGTAGCTCAGCTGGTTGGGCCGCAAGGGCTTCAGCGTGCGCGACTCGATGTACTTGCCGTAGTCCTGTTCAGGCTCGTTGGGCAGGGTCATGTAGCCGGGCAGCAGGTTCGACATCAGGCCCAGGTCGGTCAGGCCCTGGATGTTCGAGTGGCCCCGCAGCGCGTTCATGCCGCCGCCGGCGATGCCGATATTGCCCAGCAGCAGCTGCACCATCGCGCCCGTGCGGATGATCTGCGAACCGATGGAGTGCTGCGTCCAGCCCAGCGCGTAGAGTATGGTCGCGGCGCGGTTGGTCGTGGCCGTGGAGGCCAGCATTTCGCACACCTTCAGGAACTTGTCCTTGGGCGTGCCGCAGACGCGCTCGACCATGTCCTCGGTGTAGCGCGAGTAGTGCTTCTTCAGCAGTTGGTAGACGGTGCGCGGATGGGCAAGCGTCGGGTCCGTCTTGACGTAGCCGTCGTCGCCGCGCTCGTAATCCCAGCTCGCCTTGTTGTAGGTGCGCTTTTCGGCGTCGTAGCCTGAATACAGGCCGGCGTCGAACGCGAAGTCCTCGCGCACGATGAAGGAAAAGTCCGTGTAGTTGCGTACGTACTCGTGCTGGATCTTGTCCTTATCCAGCAGGTATTTGATGACGCCACCCAGGAAAATGATGTCGGTGCCGGTACGTATGGGCGCGTAGAAGTCCGCCACGGATGCCGAGCGCGTGAAGCGCGGATCCACGACGATCAGCTTCGCCTTGTTGTGGGCTTTTGCTTCCGTGACCCATTTGAACCCGCAAGGGTGGGCCTCGGCGGCATTGCCACCCATGATCAGCACTACGTCCGCGTTCTTGATGTCGACCCAATGGTTCGTCATCGCTCCACGGCCAAACGTCGGGGCAAGACCTGCCACCGTCGGGCCATGTCAGACACGGGCTTGATTATCGAATGCCAATATCCCCATGCTGCGCACAGTCTTGTGCGTGATGTAGCCGACCTCGTTGCTGCTCGCCGAGGCTGCCAGCATGCCGGTGGTCAGCCACCGGTTGACGGTCTTGCCGTCCGCGGTCTTCTCGACGAAGTTCGCGTCGCGGTCGGCCTTCATGAGCTTGGTGATGCGGGTCAGAGCGTCGTCCCACGACATCCGTACCCACTTGTCCGAACCCGGCGCCCGGTATTCCGGGTACTTGAGGCGGTTGGGACTGTGGATGAAGTCGATCAGGGCCGCGCCCTTCGGACAGAGGGTGCCGCGGTTGACGGGGTGGTCCGGGTCGCCTTCGATGTGCATGATGCTGGCACGGGCGTTCTTGGAGCCGTCGCCCAAGCCGTACATCAGCAGTCCACAGGCGACCGAACAGTAGGGACAGGTGTTGCGCGTTTCAGTCATGCGCGCAAGCTTGTACTGGCGGACTTCAGCCATGGCCGTGCCGGGGGCAGCCCCCAGCAAAGCCAGGCTGGAGCCTGCCAGCGTCGCACCGGTCACCTTGAAGAACTGGCGGCGATTCATGTTGACCATGAAACACTCCTCTCCTGGTGAAATGAAGAAAGCCATTGGCTCGCCGCGAGCGAAAAAGCCCTACGGTTCCCAAGGACATTTTCCCGAGTATAGGCTTTGCGCGGCGGGCGCGCCATGGCATCCGGCCCCAAAGAGATCGTCCTTATGCCGGAAAATTGGCTGCTAAATCGGGTTTTTTCACAGATTTTGGATGATCTGGCGGCTGCTACCATTCCCGGCTGCCTGGACTTGCCGGCGCCCTCCCGATCCGGGGACGCCCCGCCGCCAGCTTTCCACCCACTCTCCGCATGACCGTAGGAGCGCCGATGCGCCGCCTTGTTGCCCTGGCCCTGTCTTTCGCCGCCGTCGCAGCGGTGGCGCCGACGGTGCCCGCCCACGCAACGCCCCCCGTCCCGACCCCGGCCGCTGCCGCCACCGAAGCGGCCTCCCAGGCGGCGATGGAAGGCTATCTGTATTTCTATCCGCTGGTCACGATGGACCTGACCCGCCGCCAGTTCATCCATCCAGCGCGAGGCGCCGAAGGCGCGCCGGCCAATGCCTTTCTGCACGGACGCGCGCTGCCGCAGCCTCAGGCCGCCACCCCCTGGGCCAATCCCGACATGCTGCGCAGCGTCGGCTGGCTGGACCTGACGTCCGGGCCGGTGGTGCTGTCGGTCCCGGACACCCAGGGCCGGCTATACACGCTGACGCTGTTGGACATGTGGACCGATGTGTTCGCCACGCTGGGCAAACGCAGTACCGGCACCGCCAAGGGCAATACGGTGATCGTGCCGCCGGGCTGGAGCGGCGTGCTGCCATCGGGCATGGCCCGTATCGATGCCCCAACCGCCTATGTCTGGGCAAAGAACCTGATCCAGGTCGACGGTCCCGCCGACTATCCGGCCGTCCACGCCTTGCAGGATGGCTTCGTCCTCACGCCGCTGGCGCAATGGAACCTGCCCGCGCAGTCGCAGCGGGTCAAGGCCGACCCTTCCCTGAATCTGCAGATTCCAGTTCGCGAACAGGTCGAATCCATGCCGACCGACGCCTTTTTCGAGTACGCCGCCGAACTGCTGCGCAAGAATCCGCCGCATCCCACCGATCAGCCGGTGCTCGCGAAGCTGCGCAACGCCGGGCTGATCGCTGGCCAACCGCTAGACTTCGACAAGCTGGGCCACCCCGTCAAGCAGGGCTTGCGCCGCGGCCTGCGCGCGGCGCGCGAGCGGATGACCACGGCTGCCGGCGGCACGGTGCGCAGCGTGAACGGCTGGCACCAGGAAACCGCCAGCATCGGCGTTTACGGCAACTCTTACCTGCGGCGCGCGCTGGCCGCGCAGGCGCAGCCGGGTTCGGGCCTGCCCGAGGATCTGAGCGTGCTGCTGCTGGCTGCGGACAGCCAGGGCGCGCCATTGGATGCCGCCCACGGCTACACGCTGCGTTTCGAAAGCGACCAGTTGCCGCCCGCCGCGGCGCTGTGGTCGCTGGCGGCCTATGACGCGCAGGGCATGCCGTTTGCCAACGCCCTCAACCGGTACGCGCTCGGCGATCGCGACCCCTTGCAATACAACGCCGACGGTTCGCTCGACCTGCGCATCAGCCACGCCCCGCCCGCCCCCGAGCAACAGTCCAACTGGCTGCCCCTGCCCGCCACGGGGCCCATTAGCGTGCTGCTGCGCGTCTATGCGCCCAAGCCCGCGTTGCTGGACGGCCTATGGACGCCGCCTGCGCTGCAGCGCGACGCTCCACCCGAAGAAATCCCCGAAGACGCCGAAAAGACGCAACCATGACGGGCGCCTCCCGCTACCATAGGTGTTTTATCCAAGATTGAACGCCCGCCATGGACGAAGCCTTTAGCCACCAATTGTCGATGACCATCCTGATGACGCCAGACATGGCGAATTTTTCGGGAAACGTACACGGCGGAACCATCCTCAAGTACCTGGACCAGGTGGCATATGCCTGTGCCAGCCGATATGCCGGCCAGTATGTGGTCACCTTGTCGGTCGACCAGGTGGTGTTCCGTGAGCCCATCCATGTCGGCGAGCTGGTGACCTTCCTTGCGGCCGTCAATTACACCGGCCGCACGTCGATGGAAATCGGCATCAAGGTCGTCACCGAGGACATCCGCAAGAAGCTCGTGCGCCATACCAACAGCTGCTACTTCACGATGGTGGCGGTGGATGACCAGGGTGCGCCAACCGCCGTGCCGCCGCTGGAACCGCGCAACCTGGAAGAAAAGCAACGCATGGAAGCCGCCCGGCTACGCCGGGAACTGCGCCAGGAAATGGAACGCCGGCATGGCGAGATCAAGCGGGAAACCACGCACGATACCCAGCCCTGAAGCCGGGTTTACGGACCATTCCAAGCAGAACGAGCCCTTGCGGGCTCGTTTTTTATGTGTGGCAGCGGACTTCAGGCGCGTTCCGCGGACGCCGGAGGCGCCGGGGACACGGCGGCCGGCTCGCGGTCGCGCCCCACCATGCGCTTGAGCCCGAGCCACTGCTGGGCCCAGAAGCCCCGCCCATAGTCGCGCCCGCCGAGCTCCGCTTGCTGATCATGGATACCCGTGGGCCCATAGCCGACGCCAAACCGGGCGGTGCGAAAAAGCACGTCCCAGATGGGGAAAAGCGCACCGAAGTTGTAGCCGCCCACAGGCCCCGGCGAGGAAGCATCGTAGGCGATGGAATGGTGGTGCCGGTGAAAGCGCGGGCTGACCAGCAGGCGCTCGCCAATGGCGCCGAAATGCAGGCGCAGGTTGGCGTGCGAGAAACTCTGCGCCAACTGGGTGATGGCCACCACCATGACAAACTGCGCTGGCGGCACGCCCACCAGTTGCGACACGAACACCACCAGCACGTCGCGCAGCATGTCATCCAGCAGATGATTGCGGTCGTCGCTCCAGATGGTCATCTGGCGCTGGCTGTGGTGCACGGCATGCAGCGCCCAGAGCCAGCCGAAACGATGCTGGGCTCGATGGTAGAAGTAATCCACCGCATCGAAGAGCAGCAGGTAGATGATGAGGCTGACCCACGCCTTGTCCGTCACGCCCGGCCAGTACTGGTCCAGCTGGAAGGGCGCAAATCCCCAAACGTGCAATTGTCCGAATACGCTGTCCCACAGCGGGTCGATGGTGAAGAACAGCAGCAGACGGAAAGCGCCAAGCCGATGGATCAGCGTGTACAGCACGTCGATGCCGATCTGCCGACGGTCGGTGACGGGTTCCACGGGGCGCAGGCGCTGCAAGGGGCCGAACACCAGGACCAGCACCGCAATCTGCAGCAGGCCGACCAGCAGCCACATGGTGGCGTCGTAGCCGTCTTCGATGAAATTGCTCATGCCCAGGTGGAACAGCGCGGGCTGAATCGCCGTTTCGAAGAGCCATTGCTGGCACTCTCCGAACAATTGACTAAGCGTATCCATGATCAGTGATGAGTAGCGATCCAATCGCGGTAGGACGGGTGCGTGTCCAAGGTAGCAAAACAATAGCCCTTGCGCTGCAAACCTTCAATCAGCGGTTCCAGCACGGCCGGCGCCCAGGGATCCTGGCGCGACCAGATGCCCAGGTGGGCCAGCAGGATGTCGCCGGGCTTGATGGTGCGCAGGGCTTGGTCCAGCAGGCGGGCGTTCGGGTACTTGTCGCTGGGCAGCTCGTCGCCCAGAAAGCCGGCAGGCGCCCAGCCCACGTGCTCGAAACCGCAGGCTTTGGCGGCCTTGAGCAGGGCGGGCGAGGTCTTGCCGCCCGGAGCGCGGTAGATAGGCAGGATATTCTTGCCCGTCATCTGGTGGAAACGGGTGGCGGAGCGCTTGATTTCGGCGCAATACTGCTCGGGCGTCCACTCGGCGCGCTTGCCCGCATCCGGGCCGGCGCTGGGCTTGACGCGGAATTTGCCGCCGGGCAGATCGGCCTGCCAATACACGTGGTCGTAGGTATGCGAGCCGAAGACATGGCCCTCGGCCGCGCGCGCCTTCCACCACGGCGCCCACACGTCGTCCAGGCTGGATCCATCGGTCAGGGTGCGTTCGTTGGCCAGGAAAAAAGTGACCTTGACCTGACGGCGGGCCAACACCTCGGCAACCAGCGGCGCCACGCCCATGTGGCCGGTATCGAAAGTCAGGTAAACCGGCTTATCGCAAACCGCCGGCGCTGCCATGCCCATCGCGGGCAAAACCAGCGCGACCACGACCGCTGCGCGGAGGCGTTTTGCCCTGCCGGGCAGCAAGCCCGCAAAGCATGCGCCGCGTGGGGGCCGTTTTGCCGCCGGGCCGCCCCAAGGCAAAACAGCCCCCTTGGGGGGCAGCAAGCCCGCGAAGCGTGCGCCGCGTGGGGGCCCTTTCTCTTTACCTTGTAGGAGCATGGTTCAGGGTCCAGACGCCGTGGGGAGACTTGCCCACCGGCACCTGATTGACCACCTTCTTCTGCTCCAGGTCCACCACGGTGAGCTTGCGGGCCCAGCGCGAGGTGACCAGCAGCGTCTTGCCGTCGGCCAGCACGTCCATGCAGTCCGGGCCGCCCGGCACCGCGAAGGTGTCGGTCACGGCCAGGGTTTGCAGATCGATGCGGCTGATAGAGTTGGCGGTACGGTTGCTGACGAACAGGTGGCGGTGGTCGCCCTGCGCGCGGAAGGCATGGGCGCCCGCCGCGGTCTTGATGCGCGTCACCAGCTTGGCCGGGCCGTTGCTGACGTCGTAGGCCTCGACGTAGGAATCGCCGGTCAGCGCCACCAGCAGAGTCTTCTGATCGGGCGTCAGGAATACGTCGGCCGGGGTCTTGCCCACCGACACGGTCCACTTCGGCGTCTGCGTCGCCAGGTCAATGGCGATGAGCTGATCGCTATCCTGCAGCGTGACGTAGGCCGTGGTGCTGGTTTTGTCGATCATGATGTGGCTGGGCGTCTTGCCGGCCGGAATGCGCTTGACCAGCTTCAGGTCAAAGCCCTTTTCCAGCGGCTGCCAGGCATAAATGTCGATGTGGTCCAGGCGGTTGGCCGCGGTCACGAACCACTTCATGTCCGGCGAAAACTGCAGCTGGTAGGGATCGACGATGCCGGTCAGCGTGCGTTGCACTTCGCCGGTCTTGGGGTCCATCAGGGTGATCGAATCGCTGGTGGCGTTGGCCACCATGAGCGACTTCTCGTCCGGCGTGAGATACAGGTGATGCGGTTCCTTGCCCGTAGGCACGCGCCGCAATTCCTTGTACGAGCTCGGATCAACGATGCTGACGTTGGCGTCCAGGGAGTTCAGGACGAAAATCGGGGCCGAAGCCGCCGCGGCGCTCAGCGCCATCCCTACGCCGAACAAGGCGTAGCGGACAAAATGCATGGGATTCAATTTCTAGGTCCGGCAAAGGGGTATCGGGCAGGGTCCCGGTGCTCGCCATTTTAGGCACACCAGGCTGACAAAAGCGCGTCGCGCCATGCTCGGCCGACAAACGGACACGCCTGTTGCGACCCAGCAACAGGCGTGCACGGCTTGCACCTCAGAAACCAGAAAAATCATTTACTGCCAACGGGTTGCGCGTCGGCGTCAGTCCAGGTTCCGGCACTGATATCGCGTTCCCGCAGCGCCGCTGCGCGCGCTGCGGACGAGGGTCCGAGGTCGGCTTCCAGCACGCCCCCTTCAGGCCCCACGACAAAAGAATCAATGCCGGTCTGCCCATACCGGGCCGGCCAGGCGACGATGCGGTAAGAGTCGCCCGCGGGGCCGGGTATTACCTTGTACCGATAGCCGTAGTAGGCGTCGTCCACCGGCACTTCCGGCCCCATGCTCAGCGCATCCAGGCCGAAGGCCTGCTGCGGCGCGCCGGGCACCTCTGGCCAATACAGGCCGTCCCGGTGTCCGGGACGGCTGACAAGGCGGCTCGCATAGCGCCCCTGGCCCACCCCGTCCTTGTAGCGGGCCTGGGCAGCCTGCAACTGTCGCAATGTATCGATGGCCGTCAGTTCGTTGCGCCCGATTGCGCGGCGACGGATTTCCGCCTTGCCCGCCATCGGATCGAAGCGCCATCCCTGGCCAGCGCGCACGATCGGCACCGGCAGCGTCCATCCGGAATCGCCGACCGCCACCCAGGAGCGGCCGCCGTCGGCCACGATCTCGTGCTTGCGCACCCAGGCCGCGAGATACCGGTAGATATCCTCCTGGTCCACGCCGCCCGGCACGATCTGCCGGTGGTTCGGGCCCAGCACCTTGGCCAGGGCATCGACGTCATTTGTGGCCAGCGCGTCGGTGAATGCCTGCGCGGCCGCCTGGGCGCTGGGATACAGGCTCTGCGCCATGGAGGGGGCCGCGAAGCCTAGCGCAAGCACCGACGCGGCGCAAAGCGCGCGCAAACGAGCAATCGTCATAAGACCTCCGTTGTTCATGGTGCTTACCTCCGGCCACCGCCGCCCCGGCCGCCGCCACCGCCGCCGCGATGGGGAGCGCCCCCGCCGCCGCGGTGCGGCGCACTCGCGCCGGGGCTGCGATGCCCCCCTCCGCCGCGGCTCATTTCGCCTCGCTGGTTCTGCTGCCGCATGCGGTCGCCGTCGCCCGCACCGCTCAACGCGGTGTGGCTGTTGGACGCACGCGCGCGGTCGCGCGCGGCGGATTCGTCGGCGCGCTGGCGCTGGGCCGCGGCCTGCCGGTCTTGCGTGGACACGCTGGACGCACCGGCCGACCGCCCTTGCGCCCTGTCCTGCGTGGACACACTGGAGGAACGGTCCCGGCCGCCCTGCGGCCCCTGACCCTGTCCACGGCCGGCGGCGCCTTCGCCCCGGCCCGCGCCCTGTCCGCGCGCCCCGTCCGGGCCGGAATGACCGGCAATGGGTTGCCCGGTGCGACCTTCAAACGACTGGGCCGCCCGCTGGCGGGCGGCGTCGCGGGAACCGGCCGCGGGCGCCGCGGCGGCGGCTCGGCCGCCCTGACCCGCCCCCTGCGCACGGTTCTGCAGGCCCGCCTGCCGCTGACTATCGAAGCGCTGGCGGCTGGCCTGGTCGGCATAGGGCGTACTGCCGCGATTGGCGGCATTGTGCTGCCAGGTGGACCGGTTATTGGTGACGTTATTGCGGTCTATGCGATTGTTGACGTTGATGTTGTTGTAGCGGTCGACGTCGATGTCGATGTCGCCATGCCCCCAGTTGGCATCGCCCCACATGGAGTTGATGGCCGCGACCCCCAGCCCGAACCCGATGCCGGCGACCAGCGACGTCGCAAACATCGATCCCGGCGGCGGGGGATAGTAGTAAGGCGGATAGGAGGGGTACGCCCACGTCCCGTACACCACGGTCGGGTTGTAGCTGGGCACGTACACCACCTGCGGGTCCGCCGGTTCGATCACCACGACGGTCTTTTCGTTTTCAGTCGTGGTCTTCACGGTCTGCTGTGGCGTGCTCTTCAGGTTGCCCGCCTTTTGAGCCTGCTTGCGCAGCCGCTGGACCGAGTCCATGACGGCCTCGGGTTGCGCCAGGAAGGCGTCGCCGACGGATTTCACCCAATCCGGCTGGCGACCCATCATATCCATGACCGAGGGAAACGCCACCAGGGATTTGACGCTGGGATCCCAGGACTCGCCCTCGACCGCCTGGACCGCCTTGTCGCCGGATTCCGACGTGTGCGCCGCCGACCATTTGGCAGCCGCCGCGACATCGTCGGGGTAGGTCGCTCCCATGAGTATTTGCGAAAGCAGCGAATCCGGATACAGCGCCACGGGCGCCATCAGCTGATCCAGTTGCGCGTTGTCCAGCTTGGTCTGCGCCGTGGCGGGGAAGCAGACAGCCAGCCCCAGGCATAACCAGCCGATGAACCACCGTTGCAGTCGACGCATTTTCCGTTCTCCGTGAATCGCAAAGCATGAAGCCACAAGCCAGGAGGAAACTGCCGGATATCGCGCTGACAATATATGCCTAACACCGGCGCAGGGGAAGCGCCGGCGCACATCTATTCCCGGTCACAGTTTGGCGACGGAAACCTCGGTCGCCTTGACGAAGGCCAGCACCTCGGTGCCGACCTGCAGATCCAGTTCTTTGACCGACCGGGTCGTGATCACCGAGGTCACAATGCCGGCCGGCGTATCCACGTCCACCTCGGACACCACCGGCCCCAGGATGATCTCCTTGATCTTGCCGCGGAACTGGTTGCGGGCGTTGATGGATTGAATGCTCATGGTCTTGCTCCTGGAGTAATGGGCGGCGCCATGCCACCCGGGCGTGAATCACGAAGCGCGGCCTCAGACCGCCAGCTTCAGATGGCGAATCTGGATGACGGGCGCCAAGGGTCTTTCGGTATCCGGCGTGTCTGGTTGCCGCAGCGCAGCGCGCAGCACCCGCGCTTGCAGCGCGGCAAACGCGGCCGAGCCGCGCGCGCGCGGACGCGCCAGGCCGACACGCTCGTCCAGCGCCACGCCGCCTTCGTCCAGCACCAGGATGCGATCCGCCACCGTCACGGCCTCGGCCGCGTCGTGAGTTGCCAGCACAGCGGTAAAACCCTGCTGGCGCCAGCAATCTTCCAGCAAGCGTTGCATCTCGATCCGGGCCAGCGCGTCCAGCCCCGCGTAGGGCTCGTCCAGCAGTAGCAGCCCCGGGCGGCGCGCCAATGCGCGCGCCAGCGCCACGCGTTGGCGTTGCGGTTCGGAAACCTGAGCCGGCCAATCGCCTCCGTGGCCGTCGAGGCCTACCTGCCGCAAGGCGTCGGCCGCCTGTGCCGTTCCGGCCAGACCCAGGGCCACGTTTTGCAGCACGGTCTTCCAGGGCAGCAGACGCGCGTCCGGCAGCAGCAGGCGCACGCGGCTATCGGGCGCCCAGCTGGGAAAGTTGTCGAACAACAGGGGCGACCGGCTGGGCTCGCCGCCGCGCTCGTCGGTGGGCGCCAATTGGCCCGCCAACAGCCGCAACAGGGTGCTCTTGCCGCTGCCGACGCTCCCGACCACGGCCACGAACTCGCCTGGCGCGATTTCCAGATCCAGCGCCTGCAGCGCGACGCGCCCGTCAAAACGCCTGGCCAGCTTGCGCAGGGTCACGCGCAGCGCGGGTTGCGCGCCAGCGTCGGGCTCCGCATCCGGTTCGATCTGGCCGTGCGACTCCAGGTATTGCAGCAGCTCGAACTCATTGGGGTTGGTGAACATCATCGCGGCCTCCAGCGCAGCAGCCAGCGCTCCAGAACACCAATCAGCGCCCCCGACGCCGCGCAGAGGGCCGCGTAAAGCGCGATGCCCAGCAACAATGCCGCGGCGCCCGACGGTTTGCCGGCCGGCAGCGGCAGCAGGCCCGAGGGCGTCACGAAGAGTTCCAGCGCGATCAAGGTCAGCCATAAAAGTCCCAATCCCTGCCTCAGCCCCGTCAGGATGAACGGCAACGCGCCGGGCAGGAGCACATGCAGAAAAAGAGACCAACCACGCAAATCATGAGAGCGGCCGGTCTCGACCAGCGCCGGATCCACCGCGCGCAGCCCGCGCGCCGTCTGGACCAGGACCGGCAGGAACAAGCTCAGCGCACACAGCAGCGGCCTGGGCGCAACGTCGCTGCCCAGCCATAACGCCACCAGCAGCGCCGGCCCCAGCCCGCGCAGGATCCAGGTATCGACAGCAGGGATGGGACGGGCGCGCAACATAGGTCAGACGCTGAATCCGCCCGCCAGGGCTAGCCGACCCAGATCGTAGGATTCATGGGCGATGGCGCCGCGTGGCAGCGTTTGTTCGGACAGGCGTTCCACCGAATCCTCCAGGCGCCGGCGCACCTCGGCGTCTATCTCGCCCACGCCGAACTCGTCCACCTGTACCTGCGCGTCGGTGGCGTAGACGCCCGCCAGGATGTGCCGCGCACCCAGCGCCGACAGCACGGGCTTCAACCCGTACTCCAGCGCCAGCAGATGCGCCGGGCTGCCGCCCGTGGCGATGGGCAGCACCACCTTGCCCGCCAGCGCCTTGGGGTCCAGCAAGTCCAGCACCGCTTTCAAGCCGCCGGAAAAGGATGCCTGGTATACGGGTGTCGAGATCAGCACGGCATCGACCGCCGCCACCCGCGCGCGCAACGCGTTGGCCGCGGCGCCGGCGTAATGGCCTTCGATCAGTTCTTCGGCGGGGATATCGCGCAGGCCCAGTTCACCGACCGCCAGGCCTCGCGATTGCAGGATCCCGGCGGCGTGCCGGAGCAACAGCGAGGAACGGGAGCGCTGCGACGGACTGCCCGCAATGGCGAGCACTCGGGCGAAGACCTGGCGACGTAGCGATGACATGGGAATTCGATTCCGGGAGGGGGGTTCATGGAGACGAACCGATTCTGTCATCGCTGCGAGGCGGCGAAAAATACTTAGTCGATATGAGGTTATGTGGATCGCCGGGTTCGGCTTCTTTTGGAAATATGCGGGATTACCGCAAGCCGCCAGCCTCGTCCTTCTGCAGGACTGGATTGCAGGGAACGGCAAGCCTATACTGGATTGGCGAGTTGCTCCCTATTCCTTTTCCTAAAGGAGAGGCAACATGTATAAGCACTTGCTCGTCGCCGTGGACGGCTCCCTGTTGTCCGAATCGGCCTTCAAGCGCGCTCTTGTTTTCGCCAAGGAAATGGGCGCCACCATCACGCTCATCCGCGCCATCCCGGAGGACCATCTGCTGGTCTATCAGGCCGAGATGCTGGGCACCACGCAGGCGCACCACACTGACCAGGCTCGCAAGAACGCGCAAACCTATCTGGACAACCTGGAAATGGAAGCGCGCCATGCACTGGTGCCGTGCAACGCGGTTGTCACTGTCAACGACCATCCCCACGAGGCCATCGTCGAGGCGGCGCAGAACCAGGGGTGCGACCTGATCGTAATGGGTTCGCATGGCCGGCACGGCATGACGGGCTTCTTGCTGGGCAGCGAAACGCAACGCGTGCTGGCTCGCACCCGCCTGCCGGTGCTGGTATACCGTTAGGGCCGCGCTGGCCTCTCAGGCGGCGGCCAGCGCGTGCTGGAAGGTAAAGCTGTCGGAATACATATGTTCCAGGCTCGCGCCGCGCGCGGCCAGGAGGCTCTTGGCCTCGTGGATCATGTCCGGGGCGCCGCACAGGTAGAAGGCGTGTTCGGACAGGTCTTCGTGGTCTTCCATGACCGCCTGCTGCACGTAACCACGGCGCCCTTGCCAGTCCGCGCCCGCCCGCGACAGCACCGGCACGAAGGTAAATTCGTACAGCCGCCCTGCCCAGCTTTCGATCTCGTCGCGCAGGTACAGGTCCGCCTCGGTGCGCATGCCCCAGTAAAGCGTGACGGGCGGGCAATCCTCGTTGTCCAGCAGCGATTCCAGGATGGCCTTGATCGGCGCGATGCCGGTGCCCGTGGCCATCATGATGAGCGGCCGCCAGTCTTCCTCGTGATAGCTGAATACGCCCAGCGGCGCTTCGATCTCTACGTCGGCTCCTGCTTGCGCCTGGCCCAGCCAGTGGTCGGTATAGCGGCCGCCGGGGATGCGGCGCACGTGAAAATCCACCAGATTCCCGGCAGGCGCGGATGCCATGGAAAAGCTGCGTGTCTCGCCGTCGGGCAGCACCACATTCATGTATTGGCCCGGCACATAGTCCAGGCCCTCCTCGGGCAGCGCCAGCGTCAGGTGGATGACGTCCTCGCAATACCGTTCGATGCGGTGAATGGTGGCGGGCAAGCGACGCGGTTCCGGAAACGATTGCCGGCTGCTCGCCACACTGATGCATAGATCGCCCAATGGCCGCGCCTGGCAAGCCAGCGCGTAGCCTTCGGCGGCTTCTTCGGGTGTCAGGGCCATGGGAAATTCCTCGTACTCCACGGCGCCGGACTCCAGTTTGATGCGGCAAGTGCCGCAGCCGCCGAAGGTGCACTCGTGCGGCAGCTTCACCGCCGCACGATCCGCGGCCTGCAGCACGGATTCGCCTTCTTCAACCTGGAATGACTCGTCGGTTTGCAGGATATGCACGCGGTATGCCATGGCCGGCCTCGCTTATTTCTTGATGTCCGCCTCGACCAGCACTTTCATGCCGCGCGGCTCCAGCAGTGCCGCCAACGCCGCCAGCGCGGCCAGGCCAGCCTTGGTGTCCTGTTCGCCGTTGCCGCCGCTCAGGCCGACGCCGCCGATCACCTCATCGTTCACCACGATGGGAAAACCGCCGACAAACACGGCGAACTTGCCGTCAAAACTCCACTGGATGCCGAAGGCCTCGTTGCCGGGCAGCGCCGGGCCGTTGGGCGGCGTATTGAAAAGGTGCGTGGAACGCTTGTGCCCCGCCGCCGTGAAGGCCTTGTTCCAGGCGATCTGCGGGCCGGTGATGCGGGCGCCGTCCATGCGCTCCAGTGCTATCGGATAGCCGCCGTCGTCGACGATGCATATCGACTCCAGCACGCCGATCTCTTCCGATTTCGCGATGGCCGCGCGCACCATTGCGCGCGCTTCTTCCAGTTCCAGACGATAGACCTGCTTCATGGGAATGACCTCTCCTGAGTGCCGTTATGGGATCGCGCGGAATCAGCCGGCGCGGTAGACAGTTTTGATCTGTGTGTAGAACTCCAGCCCCACGCGGCCCGATTCGCGAAACGTGGACGTACTGGAATGCTTGAGGCCGCCGAACGGCGCGTTGATCAGGTTGCCGGTGGTGGTCCGGTTTATCTTCACTGTGCCGGCCTGGATATCCCGAGCGAAGCGGTGCGCATAGCGCGCGTCGGTGGTCGCAATGGCCGCCGACAACCCGTACTCGGTGTCGTTGGCCTTGGCAATGGCGTCCTCGTAGCCGTCCACCTCGATCAGCGCGATCACGGGACCGAATATTTCTTCGCGGGCAATGCGCATTTGCTGGGAGACGTCGGTGAACAGCGCTGGCGTTACGTAATAGCCGCGTTCGAACCCGGCGCCGGTCAGGCGGTCGCCGCCATACAGATGGGTGGCCTCCTGCTTGCCGACCGCCACGTAACCCAGCACGTTGTCCAGTTGCTTGGCCGTGGCCAGCGGGCCCAGGTCGAAGTTGCCGTCCAGGCCATTGCCGATGGTCAGCGTCTTGATGCGGGCCAGCAGCTTGTCCGTGTAGGCTTGGCGCACCCGTTTGTCCACCAGTACGCGGCTCGTGCCGGTGCAGGCCTGGCCGCTCAGCGAAAAGCCGCCCTTCACGGCCAGGTCCACGGCACGGTCCAGGTCGGCGTCCGCCAGCACGATCAGCGGATTTTTGCCCCCCAGCTCCATCTGCGTGCGGGTGGTCAGCCCCGCGGTGCGGTGGATCTGTTCGCCGGCGGCAGTGGAGCCGGTAAAGGAAATTGCCCGCACCGCCCGTGCCGCCGTGATGGCTTCGCCGACGGCGCCGGCCGGACCGGTCAGGAAGTTCAGCACCCCGGCCGGCAGGCCTGCCTGCACGAAGGCCTCGGTCAGGCGGTAGCCCGACATGGGCGCATCGGAAGACGGCTTGAATACCACCGTGTTGCCGGTGATCAGCGCCGGAGCGATCTTGCGCGCGGGGATGGAAATCGGAAAGTTCCAGGGGGAGATCACCGTCACCACGCCCAGCGGCTCGCGCTGGCTGTAGACCACCATGTCGGGATCGTCGTTGGGATAGGTTTCGCCCGTGTAGGACTGCCCCTCCACCGCATAGAAGCGGATCGTCTGCGCCGAGCGCAACACCTCGTCCTTGGCCAGGTTCAGGCTCTTGCCCTCTTCGCGCGTCAGTTCGCGCGCGATGTCGCTGGCATGGTCTTCCAGGTACTGGGCCGCGCGGAACAGAATGGCGGCGCGCTTGGAGATCGGCGTATCACGCCAGCCCGCGAAGGCAGCCTCGGCCGCGGCCACCGCCTGGCGGGCGTCTTCCGCATCAGACACCTGGAAGCGGCCGACGATGTCGTCGGTATCGGCAGGATTGATATTGGGCGCCGTCTTGCCGGTACCGCAGGGCACCCAGGCGCCGCCGATGTGGTTCAGGAACGTTTGCTGCGAAAGATCGTCCACGGGAGCTATTCCTCAGTCTGCGCCCGGCTTACCGCAATGCCGGGGCGGGTTGGCTTATGAACATTGTATACTTTAATCAATATGGTTCGATACGTGTAAACCCCTGCTTCGCCAGGCCAGATCCAGAAAAAAAGGGCCCCGCAGGGCCCCAAAGCAGCCCACAAGCAGGATCAGCTCCAGATCAGCACCGCGCAGATCGTCGAAACAAACAGCGCCAGCAGCACGGGCAATAGCAGGGCGCGCACCAGCGACAGCACGTTCACCCGCGCAAAGCCCGCCACGGCGATCAATGAGGACCAGGCGATCAGCGTGCCGCCTCCGGTCCAGACCGCGCCCATCTGCCCGACTGCCGCCAACGTCGCAGGGTCCACGCCCACGACCGGCCCCAGCGCACCGGACAAGGTGCCGGTCAGGGGCAGGCCCGCGAAGCCGGAACCGTCGATCCCCGTGATCATGCCGACCAGCAGCACCCCAAATGCCACCAGGAAATGATTTTCGGGAATCAGGTGCTGGCCGGCGGAAATCACCTCGAACAACAGGCCGGGCGCCTGCGCTTGCGGCACACCCAGGATCTGCGCGGCGGTCTCATTGGCGCCCACGAAGAAGAAGCCCGCAATCGGCAGCACCGAACCCATGGCCTTGAAAGCAAACACAAAGCCGTCGGTGACGTGTTCCGGACAGACGTCCAGCATCTTGCGCGGGCCTTCCGCGGCCAGCGTTACCAGCATCATCACGACAAAGGCCACGCCGCCCACCAACGCCGCCGCGTCGCCGCCGCGCAACGCGGGCAGCGACGGAAACAGGCGCGGCAGCACCATGACGGCGATCACCGCCAGAAAAGCCAAGGGCGTCACGACGGCGAAGGTCTTGGACCAGCGCACGCGGCGGCGCTCTTCTTCGCTGAGGGCCGGGCCGCTGGGCAGCGCGGGATCCGCGCCCATGGTGCCGCGAGCGAGCTCGGCCTTGTCGAAGGATCCCGACTGCTCGATGCGCGCCAGGCTGCCATCCTGGGCCCGGGCCTGCCAGGCAGACAGAAGCGCCGCATCGGCGGGCACGATGTGCTTGCGGATCAACAGGTAGGCCGCAACCAGCGCGACCCCGCCGGTAATCAGCGACAGCACCAGCGCGCGGTCGGCGACCACGGCGGCGCTGACCGCCGCGCCCGCCGCCTTGGCGCTGATGCTGGGCGCTACGCCGATCACATAGTCCGAGGACAACGCCATGCCTTGGCCTGCGATGGCGATGGCCATGGCGCCGGCCAAGGGCGGCAGGCCGGCCGCGATGGCCGCGGGCAGCAGGATGGCGGACACCAGCGGCACCGCTGGCGTGGGCCAGAAAAAGAGCGAGATCACATAAGTACAGAGGGCGATGATCAGAAAGGAGGAATGCCCGCCCCGCATGACCCGGCGAAACGGCTGCACCATCCGCACGTCCGCCTGCAGGGTCTTCAGCGCGTTGAGCAGCGCGGTCATGAAGGTGATTACGAGAAAGATATTGAACAGCTCCTTGGCCGCCACGAAGCTGGCCGAGAAGATGCCTATCAGGGCGCTGATCGGATTGCCCGTGATGGCAAGCACCACCAGAAAGGTGCCGATCACCGACGGCACCACCACGTTGGCCCGCAAAATCATCGTCAGGATGATGGCGGCGACGCTGATCAGGTACATCCAGTGAGCAGCGTTGAGCACTACGTCCGCTTGCATGTGCTATTCCCCTTGTATGCGTGGCTGTCGTAGCGCCACGTTCGGTATACTATATTTCGTTTGCGGCTATACCAATCAAAATATGCACCGCCTAGGGAAAGCGATAATTCTGAAAAATCCATGAATAGCGCCAATAAATCAGGGGATTACCCTAGGTTTTGAAGCAGTTTTTGGAATTCGTAAAAATCCTGGATAGACTATCGTATACATAGTAGACACGTTCCAGGCATGACATCCTCCCTGCCGTACCCCGATCTCCTGCAGTACGCCACCATGGCCGCCGTCGTATTCGGCGCCGCGATCGCGCAGGGCGTGGGCGGCGTGGGTTTCGCCATGTTCGCCGCGCCGGTGGCGGCCATGTTCTTCCCCCAGTTGGCGCCGGGGCCGCTGCTGACGCTGGGCGGCTTCATTTCGCTCTTGACCGCGCTGCGCGAGCGCACCGCCATCCATTGGCCTTCGGTGTCCTACGCTCTTGCAGGACGCGCCGTCGGCACACTGATCGCCATCTACGCCATGACGCGCTTTGCGCCGCAGGCGCTCGGCGTACTGTTCGCGGTCCTGATCCTGATCGCCGTGGCGCTGAGCGCGGCGGGCCTGCATTTTTCAGCCACGCCCGGACGCGTCTCGGGCGCGGGCGTGGCCTCGGGCATCATGGGAACCATGACCTCGGTGGGCGCGCCGCCCATCGCCATCGTGATGCAGCACGCCGCGCCCCCGCGCCTGCGCGCCACCCTCGGCATGGTCCTGTTCCTGGGATCGATCTTCTCGCTTGCCATGCTGGCGTGGGCCAAGCGGTACACGGGCTATCACGCCGGGCTGGCGCTCAGCCTGGCGCCTTTCCTGCTGGCCGGTTTTGCAGTCTCCAACCGGCTGCGCCACCGCCTGCCTCCGCGCGCCGTGCGAGGCGTGCTGCTGGCGGTGTGCGCCTTGGGCGCGCTGGGCGTACTGGGCAAGGCTTTTTGGGGACACTGATGCAGTTCGACCCTCAAGCCGCGCAGCTACACCCGGTAATACAATGGAGACTGTATCCATTAAGCCAAACCTGCTCGCCATGACCACCTCACCCGTCAGCCCGCAAGCCGCAGAAACGCAGCACTCCGCCTCGCTGAAAATCGGCGAGCAGCATCCGCAGTTGTTCGCCGTCATCCGCGACAAGCTGCGCGAGCGCATTCTCAGTGGCGAGTTCACGCCCGGCGACCGCCTGGTCGAGGGCCGTTTGTCCGAAGAAATGGGCGTGTCGCGCATCCCGGTGCGCGAGGCGTTGCGAGCCCTGGCCGCCGAAGGCCTGGTGACTATCGAACCGCGGCGCGGCGCCTCAGTGTCGGTGCTGTCCGACGCGGTCGCCTATGACATGGTGGAGGTCCGCGCCACCCTGGAAGGCCTGAATGCGAAGCTTGCGGCGCAACGCCGCGACGATAAAACGGTGGAACGGCTGCAGGCTTTCCTGCGCGAAGGCACGGAAGCCGCCCGCGGTGAACAACTGGACAAGTTCCTGGCTTTGAATTCCCAGTTCCACGAAATGCTGGCCACGATCGGCGGCAATGTGGTGCTGACTGACTTGATGCGTTCGCTGCGCGACCGCACGGCGCTGTTGTTCGCGCCCAGCAACATGCTGCGCGCCAAACAGAACTGGGACGAACACTCCCAGATCCTCAATGCCGTCATCGCCGGCAACGGCGACCTGGCCGCGCTGCTGGCCAGCCAGCACGTGCACAACGCCGCCAAAGCCTACACCGAGGCGCAGCAGCAGCCGCACGCATCGGTGGCCTAGGCGGCGGGCTTCAGGGCGCGGCTTCGACAGGATCGGACGCCGCGCCGACCACCACGCCCTTGCCGTTCTGGATCACCCACGAGACCTTCACGTCGCCATTGACAAAGGTCTGGCAAGCCATGCGATAGCCGGCCTCGAAATCCTCCGGGCGCAGGTGCTTGCGCTCTTTTGGCTTGATGGCGTCGGTGTTTTCCAACCCTTCTTCGATACGGCATTTGCAGGTGCCGCACAGGCCGCCGCCGCACTTGAAGGGTATGCCGCCCTTTTCCTTCAACGACACGCGCAGCAGGTTGCTGTTCTCCGGCGCCGTGGCGACTTTGCCGCCATTGGAGAGGAATGTAATCTGAACCATATTGCTCAATGCTCCGCGGCGACGGCGCCAGGGCGCAGCGTCAAAGTCGATTCCATGCTGCCAAAGCGCGTCAGGTGGGCCAGCTCCTTGCGGGCCGCCTCCACCGACGCAAACTTTTCGAGGAATTTGGATGGCACGCGGTTGACCACGTAGGGCGGCGTTTCCTCGGTGACGATCAGCTTGGTATCCCCGCGCAGGCGCCCGATGCGGTAGACCGCCAGGGCGCGGCCGTAGAACGCGTAATCGTAGGTTTCCAGGATATCCACCGCAGCTTCGTCCGCTTCCGTGCGGAACACACCGGGCTTGCTGGTCAATATGACGTATACCGGGTCCATCGCCGCTATGCCTCCACGTCCTGGACCAGTTCGATGTCGTTGCTCACCCAGAGCTGGCACGCCAGCCGGTAGCCCTGCTCGATACGGTCGCCCAACTGCTTCTTTTCCTTCCAGTTCACCGGAGGCAGATGCTCGCCCCCGGCCAACACGCGGCAGGCGCACTTGGCGCACTTGCCCATGCCGCATTCGTAACGCAGATGCGGATACGGAAACTGCTTGATGCCGGCCCGCACCACCAGGTTGGTGTTGTCCTTCACCACATCGGTGTAGGTCTGGCCGCCTTTATGAAACACAATGGTAGGCATGGGTTTTCTAGTCCAGGAGCTGCGGGACCGGAGCCGCCCCGCGCATGGCGCAGGACGGCTCCGCGCGCTGATCAGGCAGCAAGACCCAGTTCGGGCAGCGTGATTTCCTGCTGCACGTAGTCGGTATAGAGCGCGGTCGTGTACAGCAGCCGCATCTGCGCGCCGATCTCGCAGATCTTCAGGCAGCGCTGCTGCAGGTCCACCGTGTTGGCGTGCTCCAGCACGATCTGATAGCCGCGTTCGCCGTGGATTTCGTCAGACACGATGTGCAGATCGAAAAACTCCACTTCCTCGTCGGTGAAGCCGTACTTTTCACGCAGGGTGGGAGTTTGCTTACGGTAGATGGACGGAACCTGCGATTCCAGGCCCACCACCAAGCCGGCCACCGCCACGATCGGATCCTCTCGCATCGCCACGGCGTAACACCAGCTTTGCAGCGCACGCGTGGTGGGCGACATGTTGTCGGGATTGGTCACCCGTTCGCGCGTGGTGCCGCAGGCCTCGGCAAAGCGGATCAGCAGGTCCGTGTGGCGGTCGCCGCCGATTTCCTCTTCATACATATTGGCCAGCAGGAAATCCTTGGCCTCGGTATAGGAGTCCGGCGTGCGGGCGTACAGGTAACCCAGGTAATCGGCGAATGGGCCGACGTAGTGGTAGTGGTTCTCTGCCCAGCGTTGCAGATGCTCGCGGGTGAGCTTGCCTTCTGCCCAGGCAATGGAAAACGGCGAGGCGTTGGCGCTCTTGCCCTTGATCGCGTTTTCCAACGCGGTACGGAATTCATCTCGGTTCATCAGTTCAGCCATGACGCGCTCCAGGTCCAGTGGTGAGGATTCCAGGCTGGTCTTAGCCCGGGCATGCTGAACATTGTATACCGTCTACTATTTTGGACTGCTAGGGCAATCCCGAAGATCCTCCTAGATTCGATTGAATAAACAGGGACAGTCTTTCCAGATCAATGACTTGGGATCGCTTCCAGGGACTGGCAGGCGGGCGGATAGGCTGGTACAATGAATACACTTTCAATGCAATACGGAAATACCATGACTACCCGCCATCCCCTGGGAGACGCCCCGATCGGCCAACAACTACTGACGCATTACGCCCGCCGCGACGCGGTGCGTCACGCCACCCCGCTGTTTCCTTCGTCCTGGGCCGAGTGCTTTGCGCCGTTTCGCAACGCCAAGTTGCAACCGCTGCGCACGGCCAAGCCAGCCGCGCGCGCGCACGACGACGCGCCGGTCTGCCAGGCAGGCTGAATCTCCGGTAAGGCCTGGCGCTCGTGGCCAGGCAGCAATATTGAAAAGCGCCTAGGCGCCGCGCAACGCGGCGCCGCGCCGGTTCCAGGCGGCCAGCGCCAACACCAGCGCGAACCCCACCGTATAGGCCAGCATGTCCCACCAGTCGGGCACGCTGCCCAGGATCACGCGCAATAGCGGCTGTTCCAGCCGCCAACCGAATTGACGAGCCAAGTACTGGCCCAACTCCACGGCATAGCCGGTGAAGAGTGCGGCCAGCGCCAGCGTCAAGACTTCCGCGCGGATGAAGCTGCGGTACACCAGATAGGCCCAACCCACCGCCACCACGTCGCCCACGAACCCCCGCAGGAAGGGATAGGGCGCGCCCAGAGTGGCGATGAGTGCTTCCAGCGCGGTTACGGCCAGCAGCGCGGCAAAGGCGCGCTTATTGAATGCCAGGATCATCGAAACGAAAAACGCGGAAAGTGGAACGGGCAGCGCGGACGTTAACGCATTTGTCAGGCCACGGCGCGTAGTCTCGTCTGAATGCGCCGGGGGCAGGGCGCTGACAAGAACGAGGAGACACCAAGATGAGCACATTCGACCCCAATGGGCGCCGACGCTTCCTGCGCCAGGCCTGTACCCTGGGCGCCACCGGCACACTGGCTGGCCATGCGCTGACCAGCCTCGCGGCCCCGGCCACCGTCACACTGCCCTTCGCCAATGGCGAGCGCGACCTGATCGCCTATCCGCAAAAACGGCCCCTGATCCGCCAGACTTCGCGCCCGCCGCAACTGGAAACGCCGTTCTCCGTCTTCAACGAAAACATCATCACGCCCAACGACGCCTTCTTCGTGCGCTATCACCTGGGCAATATCCCCACCAATATCGACCTGAACACCTACCGCATCAAAGTGAGCGGACTGGTGGACAAGCCCCTGGAGCTGTCTCTGGCCGACCTGAAGCAGCAGTTCGGCAAACCGGTGGAACTGGTGGCGGTCACCCAGTGCTCGGGCAACAGTCGCGGCTTTTTCGCGCCGCGCGTGGGCGGCGGGCAACTGGGCAACGGCGCCATGGGCAATGCCCGCTGGCTGGGCATTCCGCTCAAGCGCGTACTGGAAAAGGCCGGCATCCGCGCCAACGCGCGCCAAGTCACTTTCGAAGGCCTGGACCGCCCGGTGCTGCCCGGCACACCGGAGTTCGTCAAGGCGCTGGATGCCGCCCATGCCCTGGACGGCGAAGTCATGCTTGCCTATGCCATGAACGGCGCCGACCTGCCCATGCTCAATGGCTATCCTGTACGGCTGGTGGTGCCGGGGTACTACGGCACCTACTGGGTCAAACATCTGGCCGACATCAAGGTGCTGGACAAGGAATTCGACGGCTTCTGGATGCAGAAGGCCTACCGCATTCCTGACAACGATTGCGCCTGCACGCCGCCGGGCAAGGCGCCGGAAAAGACGCGCCCGATCGGCCGCTACAACGTGCGCAGTTTCATCACCAGCCTGAACGAAGGCGCGCGCGTCGCCCGCGGCAAGACGGTGCAGGTGCGCGGCATCGCCTTCGACGGCGGAAAGGGCATACGCGAGGTGCAGTTTTCGTCCGACGACGGGAAGACCTGGCACGCTGCCAAGCTGGGCAAGGATCTGGGCCGCTACTCCTTCCGCGAATGGCACGCCGAATTCACGCCCAAGGCCGCCGGCGACTACATGCTGAAAGTCCGCGCCACCAACACGGCTGGCGACACGCAGCCCCTGGATCCGCTGTGGAACCCGGCTGGCTATATGCGCAACGTGGTCGAAGCCGTCCGTGTCACCGCCGCCTGAGGAGAGCGCCATGAACCGCCATTTCCGTCGCTGCCTGCCCGCGCTCTCGCTGGCCCTCGCCTGCCTGGCTCCCGCCGCGCAGGCGTTGGAAATCAAGCTGCCCCAGGAGACCGCCACGCTGCACCCCGGCACCGGCGCGGGCGCCCAGCACGCGGCCCTGTGCCTGATGTGCCATTCGGTGGACTATGTATCGTCCCAACCGCCCATGCCAGCGGGCTTCTGGGACGCCGAGGTCAAGAAGATGGTGGGCACCTACGGGGCGCCGATACCCGCCGACCAGGTCCCGCTGATCGTCGAATATCTCAACCAGGCCTATCCGCCCGCCCCGGCGCCGGCCGCGCCCGCCAAGCAGTAGGTTCCGGCCGGCAAAAGCCCCTGGCGGCGCGGCGGCCAGGGGCTTACGCGCTCCCATCGATCGGCGGCTTAGGCGTACCATTACCCGACCCAGACTACGCCCGACAGGAGCGCCCACCCGGCGCGCCGGAAGAATTCCATGCTGCAACCCGTCTCGGCCAACAACGATCTGCCCGCCGACGCGCCGGCCGCCCCCGTGCTGCAAGTAAGCACGCTCTCTCCCTTCGCGTTTCCCGCCTTCCGCATCATCTGGATCGCGAACCTGTTCGCCAACCTGGGCACGTGGGCGCAATCCGTCGCCGCCGCCTGGATCATCACCACCGAACAAAGCAGCCCCCTGATGGTTGCCATGATCCAGGTGGCTGCCGCCTTTCCGCTGGTGGCGTTGTCCATCCTGACCGGCGTCCTGGCTGACAATTACGATCGCCGCAAGGTCATGCTGACCGGGATGCTGCTGGAGCTTTCAGGCGGCGTATTCATTACCATCCTCGCCTTCGCCGGACTGCTGCATCCCATTACGCTCATTGCATCCGTCTTCTGCATCGCCATCGGCAGCGCCATCGTCACCCCGGCCTGGCAGGCCGCGGTGGGCGAGCAGGTGCCGCGCGCCCACGTCGGCAGCGCGGTGCTGCTGAACAGCGTCAACTTCAACGTGGCGCGCGCGGTCGGTCCGGCCATCGGCGGCCTGCTGCTGGGCGCCATGGGCGCGCCCTGGGTGTTCCTGCTTAACTGCTTCTGCTACGGCGGCCTCATATGGGCGATCTGGCGCTGGAAGCGCGACCTGCCCGTGCGTCGCCTGCCTCCCGAGGGCATTCTTGAGGGCGTGGTGGCGGCGCTGCGCTATACCCAGCACTCCACCGTTACCCGCGTCGTCATGCTGCGCTCTTTCGCCTTCGGGCTGTCGGCCAGCGCGCTGTGGGCACTGTTGCCCTTGCTGGCGCACGAGCATGAAGGCGGCAGCGCCCTGCTGTATGGCTACATGCTGGGCGCGCTTGGGCTGGGCGCCATCCTGGGCAGCGCCGTCGTGCGCCGGGTGCAAACCACCTTGGGCGCGGGCGGCCTGATCAGTGTCGCGGCCGGCCTCCTGGCCGCGTGCCTGCTGGCCCTGGGACTGACCGACACCCTGTGGCTGGCGTTCCCGGCGCTGCTGATTTCCGGCAGCTGCTGGATCGGCGTGCTGGCCACCTACAACACCACCGTCCAGATGCTGGTGCCGGACTGGGTCAAGGCGCGCGCGCTGGCGCTGTACCAGACGGCCATCTTCGGCGGCCTGGCCGCCGGCTCCTTCATGTGGGGCCATTTCGCGAGCACCATGGGGGTGTCCGGCGCCCTGGCCGCCGCCGGAATCACCCTGGGCATAACGGTCGCGCTCATGTATCGCTCGCGCCTGCCCGAACATTTGGACACTTCCTCGCTTGCGCGCGCCGACGCCACCGAACCGGCGATGGCGGCAGTAGGTTTCAACACCCAGCACGGCGCCGTGCTGGTCGCGGTGGAATACCTGATCGAAAAGGAAAAGCTGTCCGCGCTGATCGGGGCGGCGCGTCCGCTGCGCCTCATGCGGCTGCGCAACGGCGCGCAGCAATGGCAGCTGTTCCGCGACCTGGAGCGCGAGGGTATCTGGCGCGAGGTGTTCCTGGTGGAAAGCTGGATGCAGTACCTGCGCATGATCGACCGCATGACGCTGGAGGACAAGATGGTGCTGGACAAGGTGCGCGCGCTGCATGCTGGCGACAAGCCGCCGGTCGTGTCGCGCAACGTCAGTTACCTGGCCATGAACGAAGCACAGGGCTTTTCGCTGCGCCGCGATCCGGAGTCCCTCTAGCAGGCAAGCACCCGTGCCGCCGGACGCGACCGCTTCAGGCCGCCGCCTCCGGCACCCAGCCCCCAGGCGTGCGGCGCATGCGCGGCGACTCGAACGCGCAAGCCACCGGTATCGGCGTGCCGTCCGCGCGCATCAGCCGCTCGCGCCACCGCGTGCCCTGGCACATGGCCACGACAATGCCCGCCACCTCGGCGCCGCAGCGCGCCAGCAACTCCAGCGCGGACAGCATCGTCTGCCCCGTGCTGACGGCATCGTCCACCACCAGCACGCGGCGCCCTGCCAGGCTTTGCGCGAGGTTGGGATCCACATACAGCAGTTTGCCGGTATCCGGCGTGGTGAGCGACTTCACCGGCACGGCCAGGCGTTCGTCGTACCAGTATTTGCGCGAATAACCGAAGGGCACGTAGCGCGTAAAGCCCAGGCCCCGCGCGACCATGGGCGCGAAAGCCAGCCCCAGGGTGGGCAGGCCCACGACAACCTCTGCCTGGAAGGCGCGCGCCCGCTCGGCCATAAAGCCCGCCAGCGCATCGACCACCTCCAGGCTCGCATGGTTGGCGATCAATGAGGCGACGCAGCGCTGCGGATCGCCCGGCACGGCGCGCAATGGAAGCACCAGGTAGCGGCCGTCCGGCAGCCGTGCCGGATAGCCGCGGGAATAGGGCGGATCGACCGGGAGCGCCAGCGTCTCGGCGCTGACGATCTCCTGCCAGTAATCGGTGGTGGCGTCGAAAGCCGGCGCGCCGGCGGCGGTCAGGTCGTGTGAGGCAGTCATGCGTCGCGGAAAAAAGCGGCAGCCGGTCAGCGCGCGCCGGAAGCCAGATAGGCTTCCGCCAGCGTCACCCAATAGCTTGCCGTGACCGGCAGGATGTCGTCGTTGAAATCGTAGTCGGGGTTGTGCACCATGCAGCCGCCTTCGCCCTCGCCATTGCCGACGATGAAGTAGCTGCCCGGCACTTCCTCCAGCATGAAGGCGAAATCGTCGCTGGCCTGCAGCGGTTCCAGCTCAGGGATCAACAGGTGCTCGCCAAGCCAGCCGCGCGCGACCTCGGCCGCGAATTGCGTGGCGTCGCGGTCGTTGACGACCGGCGGATAGCGCCAGCGGTAGTCCACGTTGACGCTGGCGCGATGCACCGCGGCCTGCGCGGTGGCGATCGCGGTGATGCGCTCGCGCAGCAGCGCGCGCGTCTCGGGGCGGCGCGCCCGCACCGTCAAGCGCAATTCAACCGTCTTCGGAATCACGTTGGGCGCGTCGCCGCCGTGGATGGCGCCGATGGTCACCACCGCCATGTCATTGGGATCGATCTCGCGCGACACAATGGTCTGCAGGGCCAGCACGATGCTGGCCGCGGCCACGATGGGATCCACCGCCACATGCGGCATGGCGCCATGGCCGCCGACGCCGCTGACGGTCAGGATGACCGTGTCGGACGAGCTGTACATCACGCCGGAGCGAAAGCCGAAGTGACCCGCCGGATAACCCGGCTCATTGTGAAAGCTATAGACCGCGTCACACGGAAAACGCTCGAACAAACCATCGGCGATCATCCGCTGCGCGCCGCCCTGGCCTTCTTCGGCCGGCTGGAAGATCAGGTGCACGGTACCGTCGAAACGGCCGCGTTCGGCCAGCGCGCGCGCCGCGGCAAGCAGGGTGGCCGTGTGGCCATCGTGGCCGCAGGCGTGCATCTTGCCGGGATTCTGGCTGGCGTAGGGCAGGCCGGTGGTCTCATGGATGGGCAAGGCGTCCATATCGGCGCGCAGGCCCAGCCGGCGCGCGCCGCTGCCGCGGCGCAAGGTGCCCACCACGCCGGTCACGCCCAGGCCACGATGCACCTCGTAGCCCCAGGCAGCCAGTCTTTCGGCGACCAGCTCGGCCGTGGCGACCTCCTGATAGGCCAGCTCGGGGTTGGCGTGGATGCGGTGGCGCAACGCCACCATCTCGTCCTGGATGGCCTGGATCTCTGGCAGCACGGGGCCGCGGGCGGATGTATTCATGGCATGGCTTCCTGCAATCGGCAGGCCTATTCCTGCTGAATGTTGGCGCTTTTCACGATGTGCGCGTACAAGGCTTTTTCCTTCTTCAGGAAAGCGGCGAAATCCTGCGGCGAGCCCTGCCCGGGAATGGCGCCGCCTTCGGCCAGGCGCTTTTGCACCTCGTCCATCCGCAGCACCGCGTTCAGCTCCTGGTTCAGCCGCTGGACCACGGCGGGATCGGTGCCTGTAGGCACGAACACGCCGGTCCAGGTGTTCAATTCAAAGCCCTTGAGCGCCGGCGTCTCGCCGAACGCCTGCACCTGCGGCAACGTGTCGACGCGCGCGGCCGAGGTCACGCCCAGCGCATGCAGTTTCTTCTGCTGCACCAAAGGCGTGGCGCTGGTGGTAACCAGCAGGCCCAGGTCGACCTGCCCGCCCATGACGTCATTGGTGATCTGCGCACCGCCACGGTAGGGTACGTGCACCAGTTTCACCTTGGCCTGATCCTGCATCACTTCCATCGCCAGATGCAGCACGGTGCCCACGCCGGACGAGGCGTAGGTCAGCGTATCGGGCTTGTCGCGGGCCAGCGCAATCAGCTCGTCCATGTTCTGCACCGGCAGGCCCGGACGCGCCAGCAGCACCACGGGCGCGGTAGTCACCAGGGCCACTGGCGCCAGGTCGGTCTCGGCGTCGTACTTCACGGCAGAGTTGATCAGCCGCGCCACGCTGATCGGACCGTCGAAACCCATGACCAGCGTGTAGCCGTCCGGCTTGGCGTGCACGGCCTTGGCCACGCCCAACACGCCACCAGCGCCCGCCACGTTGTCGACGATGACGGACTGCTTGAGACGGTCCGACAGCTTCTGCGCCACCAGGCGCGCCGTCGTGTCCACGTTGCCGCCCGGGCTGAACGGCACGATCAGGGTCAGGGGCCGGGCTTCGGGCCAAGTGTCGGCGCTGGCCGCCGGGGCAAGGCAGAGCGCGGCCGCCAGCGCGGACACGGACAGGAACAGGCGTTTGAGCATGGAAGGAACGATCGGAACGAAATGCGCGCGCGCGAAGGGGCGACGCGGAGGAGGGCGACGGCGCCATCCTAACCAGATCCTGGTAATAACTGAAATGCTATATTTTTATAGATTCATCAGATAAATCTATGACCAAGCCCCCCATTACCGACGGCCGCGCCGCGCCGGCACGCCAGCCCACGCTGCGCCAGCTGCGCGGTTTCAAGGAAGTGGCCCGCCACGCCAGCTTCAGCCGCGCCGCCGAGGCCCTGTCGCTGAGCCAGCCCGCCCTGTCGGCAGCCATCCGCGAGCTGGAAACGCTGATGGGCGTGGCGCTGTTCGAACGCAGCACCCATCACGTGCGTTTGACCCCCGCCGGACATGCCGCGCGTGCCCAGATTGAATGGCTGCTCAATAGCTACACGCAGGGCGCTGAAGACCTGCAGCGCTTGCTGGACACGCAAGCCGCAACGGTACGGATCGGCTGCATCCCCTCCACCATGCACTTGCTTGCGCCCGTAGTGGCGCAGTGGCGTCTGCGCCATCCCGAAATCGTGCTGATCCTCAGCGACCATCTCAACGACGAGCTGATGGCCGCGCTGGGCAACGGCGAACTGGACATCGGCCTGGGCCTGGACTTCGGACTTACGCCCGGCGTGGCCGCGGCGTTCGTGGCCGAGGACCACCTGGTGGCCGTCCTGGCCGACACCCACCGGCTGGCGCGCCGCCAGACGGTGACGTGGCAGGACCTGAAGGCCGAACCGCTGGCCGTGCTGTCGCGCGGCAGCACCTATGAAATGATCGTGGCGACGCTGCGCCAGCAGGGCTCGGACCTCGCCGCGACGGACACCCTGAACTACACCGACACGCTATACAGCCTCGTGCGAGCCGGCTTGCGCGTCGGCCTGATCTCGCGCCTGTACACGCAAGGACAACGCCAGGACGGCCTGGCCATCGTGCCGCTGCAGCGCCCGCAACTCGCGCGGCGCATCTGCCTGATGACGCGCGCTCCCGAACAGCAAGCCCGCGCGGCGGTCCGTCTCTGCCATGCCGAATTGGCCGCGCTGCTGCGCGAGCGCGCAGCCCTCCAGGCGTTCTAACTGGCCGGCTGCGACCGGTCCTCAGGATCCCCCGCGTCCGATCGCGCGCGCCAAGCCTCGGCGCGCTCCGCCCAGGCGTCATGGATGGCATTCATATTGCGGGCCAGCGTGGCGGCATCACCGAAATTCACCCGCGAACCCTGCAGGCGCAACTGGCCCCGCACTTCTTCGGACTCCAGCGCCCGCGCCACCTGCTGCTGCAATTGCTCGACACGGGCCGGCGCCACGCCACGCGGCGCAAACAGGCCGGCCACGCCGCCCCGCTCCAGTCCCGCGAAGCCCTGTTCGGCGAAGGTAGGGACATCGGCCAGCTCCGGATGCCGAACGGGACCTGAAACAGCCAGCACGCGCAACCGTCCTGCGCGTGCCTGCTCCAGCAGTTCAGCCAGGGACGTCAGGCCCAGCGCCACGTAGCCGGCCTGCAAATCGGTTACCAACGGCGCGCCGCCGCGATACCGCACGGCGGTAACCGCCACCTCATAACGCTCGCGCAGCAGTTCAACGACCAATTCCGGCACACTGCCCGGCGCCGGCACGCCCACCGACAACGCGCCCGCATGCATGGAAAGATCGCGCAGGCTGTGCAACGGTGAGTCCGCCCTCACGGCCAGCGCGATGGAACTCTTGTCCGTCACCTGCGCCACCGCCGCAAAGTCATCCGGCGAGGCATAGCCGGCCCCCGCCATGATGTGCGGCACAATGGCCAGCGTATGTTCGTTGGAGAACAGCAGGGTATGGCCGTCCGGCCGCGCAGCCAGCAGTTCCCGCGCCGCCAGCAGACCGCCTGCGCCGGGCCGGTTCTCTACCACCACGACTTCTCCCAGGCTGGCCTCCAACTGGCGCGCCAGCAGGCGGGCGATGATATCCACGCCGCCCCCGGGAGGGAAACCAACCAGAATACGCGTCAAGGGCACGGCTCGCAGACGCCCTGCCGCCGTGGCTCCCAGGGCGCCCAGCGCGAGCGCCGGCAAAAGCCTGCGTCGGCCCAGGGATACGGCAAGTTTCATATTCCACAACTCCTCGCTGGCGCGGACCGGCTCCGCGCAGTGGCGGGAGGATAAGGAGAAACGCCCGGCAAGGAAAGCGGGTCCTCGGCATTGCCGGCGGGCCGGCTTTCTTAACACGTTCTAGAATCAGTGGTCACGGCGCCCGGCCCTCTGCCCGGGCGCCTCGTCCCTGTTGATCCTGCACATGCTCTCGTTCTCCCGTCATACCGTCTATCCGGCCGGCGTCGGCCTGCCGGCAGCCGAGCGCCCCGGCGCGCTTCTGGCCGTCATGTTGGCGCTATGCATGGCCAGCCTGGACACCGCCATCGCCAACACCGCGCTGCCCACGATCGCCCGCGATCTGCAGGCCAGCGATGCGGGATCCATCTGGATCGTCAGTGGCTATCAGCTGGCGATGGTGGCGGGGCTGCTGCCTGCCGCGGCGCTGGGTGAGATCCTGGGCCACCGGCGGGTCTATATCGTGGGACTGGCGATTTTCATCCTGTCCTCGCTGGCCAGCGGTCTCGCGCCGTCACTGCCCGCGCTGGTAACGGCACGCGTGCTGCAAGGCCTGGGCGCGGCCGGCGTCATGAGCGTCAATGGCGCGCTGCTGCGCTTTATCTATCCTTCACGGCTGTTGGGCCGCGGCCTGGGGCTGAATGCCATGGTGGTCGGCATCTCTTTCGCAGCGGGCCCAACCGTGGCCTCGGCCATTCTGCTGTTGGGCTCCTGGCACTGGCTTTTCCTGATCAATGTGCCCATCGGCCTGCTGGCTTTCGCGCTGGGGCTGCGCAAGCTGCCCGAGACCGTGCGCGCCCCACATCGCTTTGACGGCCTGGCGGCGGCGCTATGCGCCTTGACGCTGGGTCTGTTCGTGCTGGGCTCGAACGAGCTGGCGCACGCCGCCCCGCTGACCCGCGTGGCGCTGGAATGGGGTGTGGCCGCGGCCAGCCTCTGGCTGCTGATGCGTCGGCAGGCGGACCATCCCGCGCCCATCCTGGCCGTGGACCTGCTGCGCCGGCCCTTGTTCGCCCTGTCCGCCGCCACCGCCGTCTGTGCCTTCGCGGCACAGGCGCTGGCCTTCGTTTCGCTGCCTTTCCTGCTACAGACCATGCTGGGCTACAGCCAGGTGGAGACGGGCTTTCTGATCACGCCCTGGCCCGTGGTGGTGGCGATCATGGCGCCGATAGCGGGGCGGCTGTCCGACCGTTACGCGGCGGGCGCCCTGGGCGGCGTGGGCCTGGCGCTGCTGGCGCTGGGCCTGGCCTTGCTCGCGATCATGCCGGCTGCGCCCTCGGTCTGGGACATCTGCTGGCGCATGGCCATTTGCGGTGCCGGATTCGGCTTCTTCCAGTCGCCCAACCTGCGCGCCATCATGATGTCGGCGCCGGCATCGCGAGCCGGCGGCGCCAGCGGCATGATAGGAACGGTTCGGCTACTGGGCCAGGCGTCGGGCGCGGCCCTGGTGGCTGCCTGTTTCAACGTTTCCAGCACGCACGGAGCGATTGCGGCGTTGTGGCTGGGCTGCCTCTGCGCCGCGCTGGCCTGCGTCGCCAGCTTTTCGCGGCTGCGCTTTGACGCATCCGAGCCGGCGCAGGCGACTGCGAGCGCCCGCGCTCCGCACAACGTGGATTAGGCACTGCCCGGGCCCTAGCCCCGGAACAGCGACACGGCGTCGACCTCCACGCCGTGTCGGATCACGCGCTTGGGCAAATCTCCGCCTATCCAATAGGCCAGCTCGGAGGGATGCTGCACATCCCATGCGACGAAGTCCGCGTACTTGCCCGCTTCAAGCACGCCATGGGTGGCCTGCAGGCCCAACGCCTTCGCCGCGTGCGCGGTAGCGCCTGCCAACGCCTCTTCCGGCGTCAGCCGGAACAGCGTGCAGGCCATGCTGAGCATGAGCCGCAAGGACAACACGGGTGAAGTGCCGGGATTCATATCGCTGGAAATCGCGATCGGCACGCCATGGCGGCGCAACAGGTCTATCGGAGGGTACTGTGTCTCGCGCAAGGCATAGAACGCGCCGGGCAGCAAAACCGCCACGGTGCCGGCCTGCGCCATCGCCAGCACGTCGCTTTCGGTCAGGTGTTCGAGGTGATCCGCCGACCAGGCGCCATACCGTGCCGCCAGCGTGGCGCCGTGTAGCGGCGACAATTGTTCGGCGTGCAGCTTCACGGGCAGGCCCAGTTCACGCGCCGCGCGAAACACCCGCTCCACCTGCTCCGGCGAAAAGGCCAGATGCTCGCAAAATGCATCGACTGCATCGACCAGGCCCTCGGCCGCAAGCACCGGCAACATGTGGCGCGCGACTTCTTCGATGTAGTCATCCGCGCGCCCCGCGTATTCCGGCGGCAGCGCATGGGCGGCCAGACAGGTCGCGCTGACCGTCAGCGGCAGCGTCTGTCCCAGTCGCCGCGCCACCCTGAGCATCTTGCGTTCGTTCGGCAGGTCCAGCCCGTAGCCGGACTTCACTTCCAGTGTCGTCACGCCGTCGCGCATCAGATGCAGCGCCCTTACGCGCGCGCTGTCGTAAAGCTCGTCCTCGCTGGCGGCGCGAGTCGCTCGCACGGTGCTGGCGATGCCACCTCCTTGCGCGGCGATGGTGGCATAGTCCACGCCTTCCAGGCGCTGCTCGAACTCCTGGCTGCGGTTGCCGCCGAATACCAGATGGGTATGGCAGTCGATCAACCCCGGCGTGACCCAGGCACCGCCAAGATCGTGCGCGCGCGCCGTGTCCGCCGACGGCGTCTGCGCTTCAGGGCCGATCCACTCGATGCGATCCCCCCGCGTCACGATGGCCGCGTGTTCGATCACGGCATACTTGCCGTTTGTCATGGTGGCGACATGGCAATTGCGCCAGACCTGTCTCATGCGTTTGCTCCTGATGCGCGCCGCGGCGGATTCAAAGACTGGGCAACAGGCCCGCCGGCACCAGCGCCGTCAGTCCTTGCGCCGCAATGAGCTGGCTCGCGGCTTCGATATCGGGTGCGAAGAAGCGGTCCCGTTCATAATGCGCCACCTTCTCGCGCAGCAGGCTGCGGGCCCTTTCCAGCTTGGGCGCCGTTTTCAGGCCCTGGCGGAAGTCCAGGCCCTGGCAAGCGCCCAGCCACTCGATCGCAAGAATGTCGCGCACGTTCTCCGCCATGGGCCAGAGCCGCTTGCCGGCATTGGGAGCCATGGACACATGATCCTCCTGATTGGCCGACGTAGGCAGACTGTCCACGCTGGCGGGGTGTGCCAGCGCCTTGTTGTCGCTGGCCAGCGCCGCGGCCGTCACCTGGGCGATCATGAAGCCGGAATTCACGCCGCCATTGCTCACCAGGAACGGCGGCAGCTGCGACATATGCTTGTCCATCATCAGTGAAATTCGCCGTTCGGACAATGCTCCGATCTCGGCCAGCGCCAGCGCCAGGTTGTCGGCCACCATGGCCACTGGCTCGGCATGGAAGTTACCGCCCGAGACCACGTCGCCCTGTTCAGCGAACACCAGGGGATTGTCGGAGACGGCATTCGATTCGATTTCGAGTACCTGTGCCGCATGGCGTATCTGCGTCAGGCAGGCCCCCATCACCTGCGGCTGGCAACGCAGCGAATAGGGATCCTGGACCTTGTCGCAGTTTGCGTGTGAATGGCCGACCTCGCTGTCCTCGGTAAGCAGGTCGCGATACACGGCAGCCACATCGATCTGGCCCGGCTGGCCGCGCGCGGCATGGATGCGGGCGTCGAAAGGCGCGCGCGAACCCAGCATAGCTTCCACGCTGAGGCTGCCGCAGACCAGCGCGGCTGCCAGCAGGTCCTCGGCCTCGAACAGGCCCCGCAGCGCGTAGGCGGTCGAGACCTGCGTGCCGTTAAGCAGCGCCAGCCCCTCTTTGGCAGCCAGTGTCAGGGGCTCCAGCCCCGCGTGGGCGAGCGCCTCGCGAGCGGGCAGCCAGGCGCCGCGGTGGCGCGCCTTGCTCTCGCCCAACAACAGCAGGGACATGTGCGCCAATGGCGCAAGATCGCCCGACGCGCCCACCGATCCCTTCAGCGGAATATGCGGATAGACCTCGGCGTTCACCAAGGCGATCAAGGCATCGATGACTTTGCGGCGAATGCCGGAATATCCCCGGGCCAGGCTGTTTATCTTCAGCACCATGATGAGCCGCACCATCGCGTCGTCCAGCGCCTCGCCCACGCCGGCCGCATGCGACAGCACCAGCGAACTCTGCAGGGCTTCGAGGTCCTCGCGCGCGATCCGCGTGGTCGCCAGCAGACCGAATCCGGTATTGATGCCGTAGGCGGTGCGTCCTTCGGCAATGATGCGCTCGACGCAGGCCACGCTGGCCTCGATAGGACCGGCCGCGGCGGGATCCAGGGTGACGCACACGGGCTGCTGGTAAACGCGCCGCAGGTCGGCCAGCGTCATGCTGCCGGGTTTCAGATGCAATTCCATTCCGGGTCTCCTAGGCGGTTTGGGGGTCAACGCGTGCCGGCCGATACGGGCGTTCGCGACGCGCCACGGGCTTGCGGCCGGGTATTGCGACGCGCGAACAGGTAGTAAAGGATGCTGGGCACGACCAGGCCGATAATCCATGAGATATCCACACCGCCAAGCCGCTCGACCATCGGGCCAGTGTAGAGTTTGGTCGAGATGAAGGGCATCTGCACCAGCACCCCGAACAGGTAGATCAAAATTCCCGGCCAGTTCCAGCGGCCGTAGCGGCCGTTCGGATCCGACAGCGCCTGCACGTCGTATTGTTCGCGGCTCACGAAGTAGTAGTCCACCAGATTGACCGCGCTCCACGGCACGAAGAACGCCAGCAGGAACAGGATGAACGACTTGAAAGCGTTAAGGAAGGAATGCTGCCCGATCAGCGCCACGCAGGTCGCCGCCGCAACGATCACCAGCACCAGCAGCGCGCGTTGGCGGCGCGAAATCTCCACATGTCCGCGAAAGCCGCTGGCGATGGTCGCGATGCACATGAAGCTGCCGTAGGAGTTCAGCGTCGAAATCGTGACCTTGCCGAACGCGATAATGAAATACAGCAGCGCCGCCATGGTTCCCGTGCCGCCCAGTCCCACGATATAGGCGACCTCGCGCCCGGCGAACTGGCCCGCCGCCATTGCCGCGGCCAATACGCCCAGCACCATCGCGATCTGCGCGCCCAGCACCGAACCCAGACCGACTGCCAGGAAAGTCTTGAGGGAAGAAGTCCGGCTGGGGAGGTAGCGGGAATAATCCGCCACGTAAGGACCGTAGGCAATCTGCCAGGACGCCGACAAGGACACCGCCAGCAGGAAGGAACTCCAGGTGAAATGGCGGATCTGCAGCAGCTTGCCGACGTCGCCCACGGTGATCACGCGGCTGAACAGGTAGAAGAAGGCGATGATGCCCAGCACGGTCGCGATCCGGCCGATGATATGGATCATCCGGTAGCCAAACAGCGTCGCCGCCACGATCACCGCCGCGAAGATCAGGATGCCGGCGGTATCGCTCACGCCGAACAACTGGCCCAGGGCCTGGCCCGACAGCACCGTTCCCGTTGCCGTGAAGCCGAGGTACATCAGGCACACCAGCGCAATCGGGATGGCGGCGCCATAGACGCCGAACTGCACCCGGCTCGATATCATCTGCGGCAACCCCAGTTTGGGGCCTTGGGCTGCGTGCAGCGCCATGACGGCGCCGCCGAAGAGTTGCCCGACCAACAGGCCTATCAGCGACCAGAACACGTCTCCGCCCAGCACTACCGCCAGCGCTCCGGTAATGATGGCAGTGATCTGCAGATTGGCGCCCATCCACAGCGTGAACTGGCTGTAGAGCTTGCCGTGGCGTTCCTCTTCCGGAATGAAATCGATCGAGCGCCGCTCAATGAGCGGCCCCCGTACTGCGTCGCTGTCCTGGGTCATTGCATTGCCTCGATCATGGCGTGTGGACGGGCGCGGGCGCCGCCTGCGCCCGCTGGTTCTGGCAGCGCCGTCTCAACGCTTGCCGGCAAGCATGGGCAGATTCAGGCCCTGCTCCTTCGCGCATTCGATGGCGGCTTCGTATCCGGCATCGGCGTGGCGCATGACGCCCGTGCCCGGATCATTGGTCAGCACACGGGCGATGCGCTCCGCGGCCGCGTCCGTGCCGTCGCATACGATCACCATGCCGGCGTGCTGCGAGAAGCCCATGCCCACGCCGCCGCCATGGTGCAGCGACACCCAGGTGGCGCCGCTGGCGGTGTTCAGCAGCGCGTTCAACAGCGGCCAGTCGGACACGGCGTCCGAGCCGTCGCGCATGGATTCGGTTTCACGGTTGGGGCTGGCGACGGAGCCGGAATCCAGATGATCGCGGCCGATGACGATGGGCGCCGACAGTTCGCCCGTGCGGACCATTTCATTGAATGCCAGTCCCAGCTTGGCGCGCTGGCCCAGCCCCACCCAGCAAATGCGCGCCGGCAGGCCCTGGAAACTGATGCGCTCGCGCGCCATGTCCAGCCAGCGGTGCAGGTGGGCGTCGTCGGGGATCAGCTCCTTGACCTTGGCGTCCGTCTTGTAGATGTCTTGCGGGTCGCCCGACAGCGCGGCCCAGCGGAAGGGTCCCACGCCGCGGCAGAACAGCGGCCGGATGTAGGCGGGAACGAAGCCGGGGAAGTCGAACGCGTCCGCCACGCCTTCTTCCTTGGCCATCTGGCGGATGTTGTTGCCATAGTCGAAGGTGGGTATGCCCAGCCGCTGAAAGGCCAGCATGGCCTGCACGTGCACGGCCATCGACTGTTTGGCCGCCTTGATGACGGCGGCCGGTTCGCGCTTGGCGCGCGCGCGGTAGTCCTGCCAGGTCCAGCCGGCCGGCAGATAGCCGTTAAGCGGATCATGCGCGCTGGTCTGGTCCGTGACCATGTCGGGACGTACGCCGCGGCGCACCAGCTCGGGCAGGATCTCGGCAGCGTTGCCGCACAGGGCGATGGAGACGGCGCGGCCTTCCTTGGTGTACTTGGCGATGCGCGCCAGCGCGTCGTCCAGGTCTTGCGCCTGTTCATCCACATAACGCGTGCGCAGGCGGAAGTCGATGCTGGCCTGCTGGCATTCGATGTTCAGCGAGCACGCGCCCGCCAGCGTGGCGGCCAGCGGCTGCGCCCCGCCCATGCCGCCCAGGCCCGCCGTCAGCACCCAGCGGCCCTTAAGGTTGCCGTCATAGTGCTGTCGGCCTGCTTCGACAAAGGTTTCATAGGTGCCTTGCACAATGCCCTGGCTGCCGATGTAGATCCAGCTGCCGGCCGTCATCTGGCCATACATGGCCAGACCCTTGGCGTCCAATTCGTTGAAGTGCTCCCAGGTAGCCCAGTGCGGCACCAGGTTGGAGTTGGCGATCAGTACGCGCGGCGCGTTGGCGTGGGTCTTGAAGACACCCACGGGCTTGCCCGACTGCACCAGCAAGGTTTCGTCCTCGTTCAGGTTCTTGAGCGACTCGACGATCTTGTCGTAGCAGTCCCAGTCGCGGGCAGCGCGGCCGATACCGCCATAGACCACCAGTTCCCGGGGGTTCTCGGCCACATCCGGATCCAGGTTGTTCATCAGCATGCGCAAGGGGGCTTCGGTCAGCCAGCTCTTGGCGTTCAGTTGCGTGCCGCGCGGCGCGCGGATGACCACGTCGCGGTATCGGTTCGAATGTTCCAAGAGACTCTCCTTGATCGGTTCGGTTGCGCGCCCGATACGGGCGCGGCGCATGCCTGCATCATAGGATGCCTATGCTTGTATATACAAGCATGTATGAGTCAAATTTCCCTAGGGATTTCCCGTATAAAAAAAGCCGGGACGACTGGCGTTCCGGCTTTCTTGAGGGCAGGCGAAGACGGCCGTCCAGGGCGGCCAGGCAGGGTCAGGCGTTGCGGGGCAACAATTCGATCACGCAGGCGTCCAGCGCACCCTGGGCTTGCAGGCTGTATTCGGCCAAGCCGTCCGACGCCTCGATATGCAGGCAGTCGTAGCGCGAGGGCAGCGCATGCAGCGTGTCATTGATGCGCACCGCCAGCCCTTCGCCCGCCGTCAACACCAACACGCTGCGCGCGGCGCTATGAAAGGACCACGGCGCAGCGCCCGCCACCCATTGCAGCCGGGCATGGAAGCGCGCGGGCGCATAGATCAGGTTGAAGTCCCGGATCGGCCCATCCAGCAAGCGGCACTGCACTTGCGCATCGCCCGCAAAGGCATAGGCCTGGCGCGGCGCCAGCGGCGCTTGCGGGTTACCGTCCACGGTGAGCTGGATGCCTCGGCCCTCCAGCACGGTGATGATGCGCTGATACCCCGCGAAGGACGAAAAGCCGCCGTCCTGGGCGACGTCCGCGATGGACAGGCGCCAATCGAACGACGCGGTGCTGCCGCCGGGATTGCACGCGACTTCCTGCGTGGTGCCCCCGCCATTGCGCCAGGGCATGCGCGGGTAGTCGGCGGCGCGGTAATGATGAACGACTGGCTGCTTCATGAGGTGAACTTGCCTTCCAGGCGATGGCGGGAGCCCGGGTGGATCAACCGGGCCAAGGTAACGGCGCGATCGCCAGACCACGTGCGGCGGCTGATCAGCAGACAGGGCTCGTCGCGCTCGATCTGCAGCAGCTGGCATTCCCGTGGCTTGGCCAGAATGGCCTCGACCACGTGCTCGCCTTCGCTCAGCGGCGCCACCCGCGTCAGATACTCGTATGGCGTGCTATGCGTGAAGTCCTGCTTGAGATAATCGGGCGCCAGGCCCACATTGACGTACCGGTCTTCCAACTGGATCGGCACGTCGTCTTCGTAGTGCACGATGATCGAGTGGTACACCGGCTGCCCGGCGCGGATATCCAGCGCCAGCGCCTGTTCGGGCCCTGCGGGCTCCTCGGCCAGGCGGACCACGCGGCTGTGGTGGCGGTGGTTGCGCGCGGCGATCTCATCGGCGATGTTGTTGACGGCGAACAACGCCGACCGCGCCTTGGGCTGGGCAACAAAAGTACCTACGCCCTGCATGCGCACCAACAGCCCCTCAGCCGTCAGTTCGCGCAGGGCGCGATTGATGGTCATGCGGCTGAAGCCGAGTTCATCGACCAGTTCGCTTTCCGACGGCACCCGGTAATGTTCCGGCCACGCGCCGCTGCGGATCTGTTGCGCGATCATCTGCTTGACCTGCGCATAGAGCGGAGCAGGCGGCGCGTTGGCTTGAATGGGCAATTTGGGAGGATTGGAGGCCACGAGAGATCCTGTAGTGCGGCGCCAGGCGACGGATGGCGGTCAGCGCCTAGTATAGACAGGTACAGACGGCCTTCTGCATGGGAGTACCGTAGTGGACGTGGGAAGCCAGATTTTCTATACTCCCCCCCTGTATTTATCGGAGCCCGCCGTGCCGCACTCCCCGGAAGAGAAAAAACGCGTCGTCACGCGCTTGCGCCGCATCCAGGGCCAGGCGCTGGCGCTGGAGCGCGCCGTCAACGAGGGCACGGAATGCGGCGCGCTGCTGCAGCAGCTGGCCGCCCTGCGCGGCGCCGCCACCGGCCTGATGGCAGAGGTACTGGAAAGCCATCTCCGTGAAACCTTCCTCCAATCCGCCCAGGCCGGACGCCAGGACGCCAGGATCGAGCCCGAAGCGGAGATCGACCTCCTGATGCGCCTGGTCCGTTCCTATTTGAAATAACGCCACCTGACATTCGTGGAGCCTAGCTATGAAATCACGCGCAGCAGTCGCATTCGGACCCGGCAAGCCGCTGGAAATCGTTGAAATCGACGTCGCGCCGCCGCAACGCGGCGAAGTGCTGGTGAAGATCACGCACACCGGCGTCTGCCACACCGACGCGTTCACCCTCAGCGGCGACGACCCTGAAGGCCTGTTCCCCGCAGTGCTGGGCCACGAAGGCGCCGGCGTCGTGGTGGAAGTCGGCGAAGGCGTCACCTCGCTGAAACCGGGCGACCACGTCATTCCGCTCTACACGGCCGAATGCCGTGAATGCAAGTTCTGCCTGTCCGGCAAGACCAACCTGTGCCAGAAAGTGCGTGCCACGCAGGGCAAGGGCGTCATGCCCGACGGCACCTCGCGCTTCAGCTACGAAGGCAAGCCGCTCTACCACTACATGGGGTGCTCGACCTTCAGCGAATACACGGTCGTCAACGAGATCTCACTGGCCAAGATCAACCCGGCCGCTCCGCATGAAAAGGTCTGCCTGCTGGGCTGCGGCGTCACGACTGGCCTGGGCGCGGTGCATAACACCGCCAAGGTCAAGGAAGGCGATACCGTCGCCGTGTTCGGCCTGGGCGGCATTGGCCTGGCCGTGATCCAGGGCGCGGTGCAGGCCAAGGCCGGCCGCATCATCGCCGTGGACACCAACCCCAACAAGTTCGTGCTGGCCAGCGCCATGGGCGCCACCGACTGCATCAACCCCAAGGACTACGACAAGCCCATCCAGGACGTCATCGTCGAAATGACGGACGGCGGCGTGGACTTCTCCTTCGAGTGCATCGGCAACGTGCACGTGATGCGCGCCGCGCTGGAATGCTGCCACAAGGGCTGGGGCGAGAGCATCATCATAGGCGTGGCCGGGGCTGGCCAGGAAATCAGCACCCGTCCGTTCCAACTGGTTACCGGCCGCGTCTGGCGTGGCTCCGCCTTTGGCGGCGTGAAGGGCCGCACGCAACTGCCCGGCATGGTCGAAGACGCCATGAGCGGCAAGATCGACCTGGATCCGTTCGTGACGCACACGCTGCCGCTGGAGCGCATCAACGAAGCCTTCGACCTGATGCACGAAGGAAAATCGATCCGCACCGTCATCCACTTCTAAGAGCCCAGTAGCAAACACGGGCCCGGCGCGGCATGCGCCGGGCCCGTTGCGTTTGCATGACAGGCGTGCGACATGTCGCACGCGACATGACAGCACTGTCATTCATTTCTGCGTCATCTTGACCCGCGACCATTCGCCCTCCGATGACAGAGGGACACACGCGAATGAACACGTGGAAGAGGAACGCGGGCGCGGCCATGCTGAGCGCCCTGACGCTTTTGGCTGGCTGCGGCGGCAGTGACGATGACGACGACACGCCAGTCGAGCAACCCGAGCAGCCGGCGCCCGGCCGGCCGATGGAACTGACGATCCTGCACATCAACGATCATCATTCCAACCTGGACAGCAAGAAAAAAGACCTGAAGCTCAAGACCGCTTCCGGCTCGCGCGTCGCCGTGAATGCCGATACCGGCGGTTTTCCGCGTGTGACCGGCGCGATCAACGCGCTGGCGGCGCAGTCGGCCAACGTCCTCAAGCTGCACGCGGGCGACGCCACCACCGGCACGCTGTACTTCAACCGCGCCGGCGAGCCGGGAGAGGCCGACGCGGCGATGATGAACACGGTCTGCTTCGACGCCATGACCTTGGGCAACCATGAGTTCGACAAGGGCGATAGCGGCCTGAAGCGCTTCATTGACCTGCTGCACACGGGCGCCTGCCAGACACCCGTGCTTAGCGCCAATGTCACGTTCGCCGCCAACTCCGCACTGAATCCGGCGCGCGCGCCCGGCATGGTCAAGCCGGCCGTGATCCTGAAGCGCGACGGCCAGGACATCGGCCTGGTCGGCCTGACCATCGCCGCCAAGACCCAGCAGTCGTCCAGCCCGGACACCGGCACCGTGTTCTCGGACGAAACGGCGGCGGCGCAACAACAGATCGATGCGCTGCGCGCGCAGGGCGTGAACAAGATCGTGGTGATGAGCCACATCGGCTACGACTACGACAAGCAGGTGATTGCGCAACTGAGCGGCGTAGACGTCGTCGTGGGTGGCGACTCTCACACCCTGCTGGGTCCCGCCTCCATGGCGGACTATGGCGTGGGCACGCCCGCAGGCGCCTACCCCACCGTGCTGCAGGACAAGGATGGCAAGCGTGTATGCCTGGTGCAGGCCTGGGAGTATTCGCAGGTAGTCGGCGAGCTTAAGGTGAGCTTCGACGCCAACGGCGACGTCACCGCCTGCGCGGGTACGCCTCATGTACTGATGGACGGCCCGCTGAAAGTGGCCGGCGTCGCGCCCTCGGCAGCCGACGAAGCCGCGATCCAGGCCGACGTACAGGCCAGCGGCTTCCTGCGCATGCAGACGCCGGACGCGCCGTCCATGGCCGTGCTGCAACCTTTCAAGGCCAAGGTCGATCAGTTCAGCCGCAGCCTGGTTGCGTCAGTGCCGCAGGAGCTATGCTCCCGCCGCGTGCCGGGCGGCCCCGGTTCGCGCGACTACAGCCGCTCCAGCGCGGCCTGCAACACCCTGGGCAGCGTCAGCCTGCGCGGCGGCGACATCCAGCAACTGGTGGCCCAGGCCTACCTGGACGTGGCCAACGCCAGCTATGGCGGAGCCGACATCTCGCTGCAAAGCGGGGGTGGCGTCCGCGTGCCGCTGCTGGGCAACGTGACCGCGGCCAACGTGATCGAGGTGGTGCCATTCGGCAACATGCTCTGGCGCCTGGACGTGACCGGCGCCGAGGTCAAGAGCATGCTTGAAGACGGCATGCAGGCCGTCTATGGCGCAGGCGGTTCCACCGGCCCGTATCCGTATGCTGGCGGCCTGCGTTGGGACGTGAACGCGGCTCAGGCCCAAGGCAACCGCGTGTCGAACGTCGAGGTCCGGGACCAGGCCAGCGGCAACTGGGTGCCGCTGGACGCGAGCCGCAGCTACAAGCTGTTCGTGCTGAGCTTCAATGCCACCGGCGGCGATGGCTACAAGACCCTGGCCAACGTTCCGGCCTCGCGCCGGCAGGATATCGGCGTGCTGGACGCCGACGTGCTCCAGGCCTATATCGACAAACAGGCCAAAGATCCGGTCAGCGGGTTGCCGGTGCTGAACCTGCTGCCCACCAGCCTGTACAGCACCAAGACGTACAGCGAATAGCGGTGAACGCCGGGCGCGGCGGCTAGGCCGGCTGCGCCCCGCTTTCCCGGTAGACGCGTTCCGTCTTGCCGACGAACGTCGTCAACGAGAACTCGCGCAGCGCCGTGCTGCGCGCTTCGGCGCCCATGACGCGCAAGACCTCGCGGTTTTCCAGGATCTTCGACAAGGCCTGCACCAGGCTGTCCACCGAAGCCGGCGGCACCACCCAGCCATCGCGGCCATCGGTGACGTTTTCGGGCAATCCGCCCACGGCGCTGACGATCACGGGCTTGCCGGCCGCCATCATCTCGCGGCAGGCGAAGGATATCGTCTCCAGCCTTGACGACAGCACGAAGCCTACGTCCAGCGCCGACAGGAAGGGTCCGACGTCGTCCAGCAACCCGGTGAATACCACATGGTCCGACATGCCGAGCTCGGCGACCCGCCGCAACTGGTCCGCATCCGGCAGCTTGCCCGCGATCAACACCACCACTTGCCGCCGCTGGCTTTCAGGCAACATGGACACGGCGGTCACCATGTCCAGCCAATTCTTGTAGACGGCCGTGCCGGCATTGCTGCCGATGACCAACCGGCCCTGCATGCCGTCGGGAAGCAGGCTGTCGCGCGCTTGCGTCGCCTCTCGGCGCGAAGCCGGACTGCACTTTTCCGTATCCACGCCGTTGTGGACCATGCGCAGGTCTTCGTTGCGAAAGACGGACTGCTTCATGCGTCGGAATGTATGGCTGCACACGCAGATGACGCGGTTCGTACCCCATTTGGCGCGGACCCTCGCACCCAGGCTGTTGGCGCTGCGGTCATTATGCTGGGTGTAGACCATGAAAGGGCGCTTGGCGCCCATTCCCACTGTTGCCAGCATGCATAGGCGGTGATCGGCTGAGCCATTGGCGTGGACCACGTCGAAGTGCTCCTCTCGCAACAATGCGCGCAAGCGGCGCAGCGCGCGCAGCTGCTGCAGCAGACGGCCCTTGAACTCCAGGGCCAGCGTGCGCACGCCGGGCAGAGCGGCGGCCTCGGCCAGCAAGCGGCTGCTGGCAGGCGCGGCGACGGTCACTTGCGACTTTTCGCACAGGATGCGCGCCAGAGACATCACGTAGGTGGTGTGGCCACCGCCGTCGCCTTGGTGGAAATTGGTGTACAGAATCTTCATAGAGTCACATTCGAAATCTGCTGCGCGGGCAGCAGGCAGCTCCAGTCGCGCTTCTCGAACACGTCGTCTCCCAGCCGGCTGGCGGAAGACAGGTTGTAGACCTTGACCCCGCGTTCGCCCAGCAGCTTGCTGGCTTGCCGAAACGCAGGTTCTATGTGTCCAGAGAATTGCCGGTCCAGCGCGGTGGATAGCTGCGATGCCGCGCTTTCATAAAATCGGGGTCCCGCAGAAGCCGTCAGGTCCAGGCCGTGCAGGTAAATGGTCTTCGCGCCCAGCCACGCCAGCAGCTGCAAGCCCGTGTAGGCTACGGTGCCGCCGCCAAACAGCCCGCGCGGCGGATCCAGGCTGAAGCCGTGCGCATGCACGGGATTGCGCGCGTCAAACAGCACCAGTTCCGGATCGCCTGCCAGCCGCGCCTCCAGCTCCTCGGGACGCGCGCGGGGCTGCAGCGCGCGCTGGTGCACTTCCTCGAATAGCGCGATGCGGCAGCGCACGGCCCTGCTGTCGAACAGAAAGCCGATCCAGCGGTAGACCTCGGGTGTGACGAACAACGTCAGATCCTGCGCCAGCACTTCCGCCACCAGCTCGCGCCTGCGGTTGACGAAACCCGCATCCAGCATCGCGTAGTAGTCGAAGCGCAAGGACGGATGCTGCCGCCGCAGCGCGATCGAGCCATTGACTCCCATCGTCACGTCCAGCCGGCAACGCGCATAGTCGATCTGGGCGACGGAAGGGCCGCTGAGTATCAGGTGGGCGTCGCCGGCAATGCCGCGCGGCAATTGTTCAAGCGGAGTAGTCCCAGGTCCCTGCACCCCGCGCAGTTCGCAACCCGCGAGCCGCTCCTGCGAATCACGCTGCACGGTCACGAAAGGCCACAGCGTTTCGTTGTGTCGGTATGCTGCGGGCCGCGTGTGCCGATAGAAGTAGCGCAGGCCCTTGGTCAGCGGGCGAGAACGCAGCAAGCGTGGAATGAGCCCGGGACTATGCATGAGCAATGTTGCGCGGAAGCCGCGAAATAACCTGATGAGCGGCAAATTCTACGCAGTGCATTCGTCCGAAAACGCGATAGAACCCGTGAAGATGTAACGCTTTTGCGGACACTGCAAAACGTCCCCAAATACATTGAACGCAGTTTCCACAGAGCGCGGCGCAATGTGCCCTCCAGATTCCGATTACGTTTTGCGGCAAAGGTTAGAGCCTGTTCACACTAAAAGCGGCCGTTTGGTGCCTGCGTCCACGACGCCTTGCGGCCGCGCGCCGGGCTTCCGCTACGATGCGGGTATCGCAATATCCCGATTCAAGTACTGCAACCCCTGGATAGGAAGGATTTCGATGTCTACGACCGCCACCCTGAACGCCGCCGCGGCTACGGGCAGCCCGCCCCGCCTGACGGTGCCCGCCTTCCGGGCCCGCAAGCGCCAGGAACCCCTGGTGATGCTGACGGCCTACACGGCGCGCATGGCTGAATTGCTGGATCCGCATTGCGACGCCCTGTTGGTGGGCGACAGCCTGGCGCAGACGGTCTACGGCCTGCCTTCCACCGTGCCCGTCACGCTGGACATGATGATCGCGCACGGCGCCGCAGTGGTACGCGGGGCGCGCCGCGCGCTGATCGTCGTCGACATGCCCTTCGGCAGTTATGAGGAAAGCCCCGAGCAGGCCTTCCGTTCGGCGGCGCGCATCATGAAGGAGACGGGCGCGGGCGCAGTCAAGCTGGAAGGCGGCCAGAGCATGGCGCCGACCGTCGCGTACCTGTCTGCGCGCGGCATTCCGGTCATGGGCCACGTGGGCCTGACGCCGCAGGCCGTGAACATACTCGGCGGCTATGGCGCACGCGGCCGCGGTGAAGCCGAGTACGCCCGCATCGCCGCGGATGCCGAGGCGATCGCCAATGCGGGCGCGTTCTCTCTGGTAATCGAAGGCGTGGTCGAACCCCTGGCGGCCTCGATCACCGAGGCGGTCGCCTGCCCGACCATAGGCATAGGTGCCTCGGGCCGCTGCGACGGCCAGGTGCTGGTGGTGGACGACATGCTGGGCATGTTCGAACGCACGGCGCGCTTCGTGAAACGCTATGACGATCTGGCGGGCCGCATCCAGCAGGCGGCACAAACCTATGCGGGAGAGGTCCGGACGCGGGCGTTCCCCGAATCGGGCCATCTTTACGGCGTGACCGGCGGCGTCTGATGGCAGCCCGCATTTCTCGCTAGAATCGTCCCATGCCTTTCTTCCCACATACCTCATGAGCACACCCCGCATGGACACGCCCCAGTTGCAGGACGCCATCGCGGACGCCATCAGCACCGCCACGCGCGGCGCGGGCCGCGTGAACATCCTGGTTGCGGGCAAGACAGGCGTGGGCAAGAGCACGCTGATCAACGCCGTGTTCCGGGGCGACCTGGCCAAGACGGGCGCAGGCAAACCCGTCACCCAGAGCACCCAGGAATTCACCCGCGCCGGCCACCCGCTCACCATTATCGACACGCGGGGCCTGGAAGTGGGCGACTACGAGCGTTCGCGCCAGCAACTGGCCGACCTCATCCAGGAACGCTCCGCCTCCGACGACCAGGACAGGCATCTGCATGTGGCCTGGCTCTGCATCCAGGACAGCAGCCATCGCGTCGAAGACGCGGAAATCGAACTGTGCGACATGTTGTCCAACGCCGGTATCCCCGTCGTCGCGGTGCTCACCAAGGCGCGCAAGAACAGTCCCTTTGTCGACGAAGCGCGCAAGCTGCTGCCGCGCGCCAAGCAGGTGGTCGCCGTGCGCGCGCTGCCGGAATGGATCGAAGAACTGGACGCGGAATTGCCGCCCATGGGGCTGGACAACCTGATCGAAGCCACTGCCCTGCACATTCCCGAGGCGCAGCAACGCGCCTACGCCAACGCTTTGTCCACGCGCAACAAGAAAGCCCTGGAAGTAAAAAAAAAGCGGGCTGAAATAGAGGTCAACGTGGCCGCCGGTCTGGCCGCCTCGGCCGCCGCCGCACCCATTCCATTCTCGGACGCCTTTGCGCTGGTGCCCATCCAGGTCGGCATGATCGCCAAGATCGGCATCACCTTCGGCATGGAACTGGACACCACCGCCATCACCACGCTGGTCACCTCCACGTTGGGCGCGTCCGCCGCCACGCTGATTGGGCGATCGGTCGTCTCGGGACTGCTGAAGTTCATTCCGGGAGCCGGCAGCGCGGTGGGCGGCACCATCGCCGCCACCACCGCAGGCACCATCACCAAGCTGCTGGGCAACGCCTACGTCGCCGTGCTGTACGACTTCTGCCTGAAAAACCCGGGCAAGGACATCGACATCGCGATGATCGCCAAGGCGCTGAAGCAGCGCGTCACCTTCTGAAGCGCCTGCGCACCAGTGCCTGCGTACTAGTGCGCGCCGCGGCGTGCGATTTGCGCCGCAACCGCCGCGCCAGATCTATACTTTTCAGACCGCCCCCGCCGCTGCGACGCGCCAACGGCCTGGACGTCCCGCGCCGCGCGCCGGATGCTCTTGCGCAGGCACTGACCGCCTGCGCGCAGGGAGACCCTTATGACTCGCAAATACATCGATTGCCGCGAGTACCCCAGCGAGATGAACTGCTCGGTAGCGCTGGCGGCGGATTCCGAAAACGAACTGCTGGAAGCTGCCGTGCAGCACGCCACCACGGTGCACAAGCACGCCGACACGCCCGAGCTGCGCTCGCAACTGAAGTCGCTGTTCCGCGACGGCACGCCTCCGGTTGAAACGCCAAGCCGCGCCTGACGATGGCTGCCGGCGCTTGCGCAGCCGGCATCGGAAAAGCGCCGGCGCGGTCCGCCGCGCCGGCGCCAGCAACCGGAGAAGCGGCGCAGGGACGCTAGACCCGCGCCAGCATGGGTTGCGCCGCGCGCACCACCTCGAAGAGGTTTTTCGGATCCTGCGATTGCGGAGCGACCTCGATACGGGTGCCGACACCGTGGCGACCGGCGGCATCGCGCAGCCAGCGCAGAGCCGAAAAATCCTCCAGCGCGAAGCCCACTGAATCGAAGATCGTCACCTCTTCGGCCCTCTGGCGGCCGGCGGATTGGCCCGTCAGCACGCGCCACAATTCCGTCACGGCGAAGTCCGGCGGCATCTGCTGCAGATCGCCTTCGATGCGCGTCTGCGGTTCGTATTCGACGAATACCGGTCCGGCGCGCAGCACATCCGCGTGCAACTCCGTCTTGCCCGGGCAGTCGCCCCCGACCGCATTGATGTGCATGCCCGGCTCCACCATGTCGGCGGTCAGGATGGTCGCGTAGGTTTTGTCCGCGGTGACGGTCGTGACGATATCCGTGCCCTGGACGGCATCCGCCGCACTGTCGAAGCGCACCACGCGCAAGCCGGGCACTGAAGCCAGATTGCTTTCAAGCTTGCGTGTGGCGCCTGCGTCCACGTCATAGACGTGCAGCGTGTCGATGCCCAGGATGTAATGGAACGCCAGCGCCTGGAACTCGCTTTGCGCGCCGTTGCCGATCAACGCCATCTTGCGCGAGTCTGGCCGCGCCAGTGCGCGGGCCGCCAGTGCGGACGTCACGGCCGTGCGCAAGGCGGTGGTCAGGGTCAGTTCGCTGATCAGCAGCGGCTCGCCCGTGCTGACCTGCGCCAGCGCGCCAAACGCCATCACGGTGGACAGGCCGGCCAGCGGATTGCCGGGATGGCCGTTCACGTACTTGAAGGTGTAGAACTCGCTATCGGCGGTGGGCATCAATTCGATCACCCCGGTCGCCGAGTGGCTGGCGACCCGCGCGCTCTTGTCGAATTCCTGCCATCGAAGAAAGTCCGACAGCAGATAGTCCAGCATGCCGGCAAAGACCTGTTGCGGGCCTTGCAAGGCCACGATCTTCGCCACGTCGGAAGTTGAAAGCAGCGTCGTCAATTTGTTCTCCCCGAGTTATGGAATAGAAATTCTGGGGGATGGGCAAACCAATTAATAGTGACAATAATCCACACAAAACGCTAAGATTCTGCCATTCTGACAGCCGAAATTAGCACTTTTAACAATGGACACGCTCGATCAGAACCTGCTGGGGCTGTTGCGCGCCGATGCCCGCATGTCGGTTGCCACGCTGGCCAAGAAGCTGGATGTCTCGCGCGGCACCATCGACAACCGCATCCGGAAACTGGAAGAGCGGGGCATCATTCTGGGCTACACCGTGCGGCTGCGTCCGGAAGTGGAAACCGAGGACATCGTCGCCTGGATGAGCATCGCCGTCGAAGGCCATGAAACCCGCAAGATCGTAAGCCTGTTGATGGGCGAGCCCAGCGTGGCGGGCCTGCACGACACCAACGGACGCTGGGACCTCCTGGCCGAACTCCGTGTGCCCACGATCGACCAGCTGTCCGAAGTCCTGGACCGCCTGCGCACGCTCAAAGGCATCGCCGCTACCGAAACCAGTATCCATCTCAAGACCTTCAAGGCTCTCTGAGCGCGGGCATACGGGGAAACCCGATATAAAACTTTGCATGGACTCCATGACGCCTCGTTATGCATGGCGCCCGCATGCTGACTGCGTGGCTGGCCGAATGTCCCGCTGAATCATGGCTTTAGCAAAAAAAAGCCAGCTTGGCGCTGCCTGCGGCCCCGGCTCCGTCCGCGGTTCCGGATTTCAGTCCGCGCGTGCATGCTTGCGGCTTCAGCCTGGAGATCCACATCGTGAGTAATGCATACCCCGCCCGCAAGATGGGCCTGGCGGTCGCCCAGATGGGCGCAGTGAACCTTGCCGATTCGCGTGCGGCCGTGGTGCGCCGCCTGGTCGAAATGATGCGCGAAGCCGCCGCGCGCCGCGCGGAGTTCGTCGTCTTTCCCGAGCTGGCGCTCACCACCTTCTTCCCGCGCTACTGGATGGACGACGCCGAAGCCGTGGAGCGCTACTTTGAAAAAAGCATGCCCAACGCAGACGTGCAGCCGCTGTTCGATACCGCGCGCGAACTGGGCATAGGCTTCTACCTGGGTTATGCCGAACTGACACCGGAAGGCCGCCAATTCAACACCGCCATCCTGGTTGACCGCAGCGCCAGGATCATCGGCAAGTACCGCAAGATCCATCTGCCAGGCCATTCGGACCACAAGATCGGCGCACCGTTCCAACACCTGGAGAAAAAGTTCTTCGAAGTCGGCGACCTGGGATTCGGCGTGTGGGAAGCCAATGACGTGAAGATCGGCATGTGCCTGTGCAACGATCGCCGTTGGCCGGAGACCTATCGCGTCATGTCGCTGCAAAGCGCCGAATTGATCGTGCTGGGATACAACACGCCGTCCCTGAACATCCACTGGAACGAACCTGCGCACCTGCGCACCACCACGCACGAGATCGTGCTGCAGGCCAGCGCCTACCAGAATGCGGTCTGGGTCGGCGCCGCGGCAAAGTGCGGCCACGAGGACGACCACCACATGATCGGCAGTTCCATGATCGTCGCGCCGTCGGGCGAGATCGTGGCGCGCTCCAGCGGCGAAGAAGACGAAGTAATCACCGCCCGCATCGATCTGGCCATGGGCCAGGCCTTCCGCGATCACGTGTTCAATTTCGCCAAGCACCGCAACCCGCAGCACTACAAGCTGATCGTCGAGCGGACCGGGGCGGGCGATCCGCTGCCCACGGGGGCCATCGACTAAGACGCATGCCTGTCCGCGGCGGCGCGGGCAGGCGCCGCCTGCGCTGCTAGACTGCCTGCTGGCCCCCAGATCGACCGAACCGCCGCAGGCAAGAACCCATGCGCTTTATCGACACCGAACAGACCCGCAACGCCCTGTCCTTCGACGCCGTCATTCCCGCCCTGCGGGAGGCCTTCCGCGGCAGCGCCACCGTGCCACCCCGGCATGTCCACGCCATCCAGTCCGGCAATGCGCACGGCACCTCGCTGATCATGCCGGCCTGGAGCGACCGCGGCTACTTCGGCGTGAAGATCATCAATATCTTCCCCGAAAACACCCATCAGGGTCTGCCGGGCCTGCACGCCACCTATAACCTGTACAGCGCCACCACCGGCGTGCCCATTGCCCAGGTCGATGGCGACGTCGTCACGGTCTACCGCACGGCGGGCGCGGCTGCGCTGGGCGCGGATTACCTGGCGCGGGCCGATGCCAGTACGCTGCTCATCGTGGGCTCTGGCCGCATCGCCGGCCTGGTGGCGCAAGCCATGCGCGCGGTGCGCCCGATCCGGCGCGTGCTGGTGTGGAACGTGCGCCCGGCCGGCGCCGAAAAGCTGGCCGGCGAACTGCGCACCCTGGGCTTCGACGCCCAAGCCGCCGCCGACCTGGAAAGCGCCGCTCGCCAGGCCGACATCATCAGCTGCGCCACCCTGTCCACGGTGCCCCTGATCCACGGCGCCTGGCTGCGCCCCGGTGTGCACCTGGACCTGATCGGCAGCTTCAAACCCGAAATGCGCGAAACGGACGCGGCCTGCTTCGACGGCACTTCCGTCTACGTGGACACCGGCGAGGCGCCCACCAAATCCGGCGACCTGCTGGCCGCCTTCGAGGCCGGCACGCTCAAGCGCGAGGACATCCGCGGCGACCTGCACCAGCTGGCCGCGGGCCAACTGCCTGGTCGCCGCGACGACCAGGAAATCACCGTATTCAAGGCAGTGGGCAGCGCGCTGGAAGACCTGACGCTGGCCACGCTGGTGTATGAATCGGTGAACGGCACCGGCCCCGCATCGTAGATCGGACGGGCTTGCCGCAAGCGCCTCGTTTGTCCTACGGGTGCCGGTCCTCGCCCAGGCCCAGGCCCATCATCACGCCGCCGCCACCGGCGCCGCCTTCTCCGCCGCCTGCGCCCGATTTCGCGCCGCCTTAGCCCTTGCCGCGCGCCGATGAAGACGGCCGCGCCGGGCCTTGCCGGGGAATATCCAGCGTGGGCGGCACCGGCTCCAGGTCCAGCACCCGGCGGATGAATTCACGCAACGACACCACCAGCTCGGCCGTGTGCACCGGGCGTCCTTCGACCAGGTCGCTCGCCGCCTTGGCTGCCAGGCGAACCTGCTCTTCGGTACCCAGCAGAATGATGTCGGAGAGCGCGGCCTCGGTGGCGTCGCGCATGCGGCGCGCGCGGTCCCCGCTGGGCCGCAGCGGCACGGGCCCACTGCCTTCGGCGGCCGCCGCCTCCTCGCGTTTCAGGTCACGCAGATGCCTGGGATCCACCGCCAGATTGCCGGTGAACGACCCGCCCAGTGTCTTGTACGCCGCGATCAGAGTTCGCAGGCGTTCGTTGATCTGCCGGTTCTCGCGGGCGCGGCGCTGCTGGATGGTCTGCATGACCAGCAGGCGCACACCGACGCCGATCAAGGTAATCAGCGCCAACCCCAGCAACGTGGAGAGCAGGCCCTGCCAGGAAGTGAAATCCAGATTGCGCATGCGACGAACCCCTTTTACTCGAATCCGCGGACCTGCATTTCGTCGAGTGTCGTCTTCATTTTTGCATGTATATCAAAAGTCTTTCATGCATATCGGCCTTTTTCCGCAAGTATCCGACGGGCACACTGCATGCATTCCCGGGCGCCATTGCCCGGACCCATGACCCCAAAGGAGTTTCACATGAGCATCCCCACTTTCGGCGTCGGCACCTTCCGCCTGCAGGGCCAGACCGTCGTCGATTCCGTGCGCAACGCGCTGGACCTGGGCTACCGCGCCATCGACACCGCGCAGATCTACGAAAACGAAGCCGAGGTCGGACAGGCGATCGCCGAATCCGGCGTGCGTCGCGACGACCTGTTCGTCACGACCAAGATCTGGGTCCCCAACTACGCGCACGGCAAGCTCATTCCCAGCCTGAAGGATAGCCTGGCCAAGCTGCGCAGCGACTATGTCGACCTGACCCTGATCCACTGGCCAGCCCCCGGCAACGGCGTTTCCATCGACGAATTCATGACCGCGCTGGCCGAGGCCAAGACGCAGGGGCTGACCCGCCAGATCGGGATTTCCAACTTCCCCATCGCTGAAACCCGCGCCGCCATCGCCGCCGTGGGCCGCGAACAGATCGCCACCAACCAGATCGAACTCAGCCCCTACCTGCAGAACCGCAAGCTCACCGCCTTCCTGCAGGAGCAGGGCATCCAGGTCACGTCATACATGACGCTGGCCTACGGCAAGGTGCTGAAGGATCCGGTCATCGGCCAGATCGCGCAACGCCACGACGTCACGCCTGCGCAGGTCGCGCTGGCCTGGGCCTTGCAACTGGGCTACGCCGTGATTCCGTCCTCGACCAAACGCGAAAACCTGGCCAGCAACCTGCTTGCCCAGGACCTGCGCCTGACGGACGAAGACATGGCGCAAATCGCGGCGTTGGAATGCGACGGCCGCGAAGTCAATCCCCAAGGGCTGGCGGCGGCATGGGACTAAGCCTTCAATAGTGCTCATGCACTATTGCAAGTTCACGGAGTAGTCCTTTCGGATACTAGCGATCTGGTTTAGGCGCGCCTATATATCGCAGCTACGGGCGCAATCATCACTGTCGTCATGTCGTCTTGCCTGGAAAACGCCGCCCGTTTCGAGGATACAAGCAATGGCACGGTGTCCGTTCGCGACTTGGCGACCCCTCTCCGGACCTCCCGGACCGCATCTGGGCGGCCCCCATAAGATCGTCCATCACGCCATGGAAGGCAGCAGCGCCCACGGCGCGATGGCTGCCTTCCGGCAGAACCGCTCCGCCCCGCACTTCATCGTCGACGGGAGCGCCCTCTACCAGCATGTCGATACCGCGGAAGGGTTGAAAGCCCTCCCCATTGGAGTACGCCATGGCTGCAAAGAAGCAAGCAGGGCGTGCCGCCCCGGCACGCAAGACGTCGGCAAAGCGGCCGGCCGCGGCATCGGAGCCCCGGCCGGCTGCGGCGCGCAAAAGCCGCAAGCAGCCCCCCGTACTGCCATTTCGCCGCACGGCCAAGCCGGACGCGTTCGATGGCCGGGACATCCCGTTCCATCCCAACATCTCGGTCACGCCCAAGACCGAAATGATTCCGGCAATGGGATTGACCGTGAAGCATCAGGAAGACACCTCGGCCTGCACCGGCTTCGCCCTGTCCACCGTGGTCGAATACCTGCTGCGCAAATCGGAGCGCGAACCGCGCCCGGCCATCTCGCCATTCATGCTGTACTCCATGGCCAGGCGCTACGACGAGTTTCCCGGATCCGTCGATGACAACGGATCCAGCCTGCGCGGTGCGCTCAAGGGCTGGTTCAAGCATGGCGCATGCGCCCAGGAACTGTTTCCGACCCTGACCATGCCGGCGGCAGCCAACGACACTGCCGACGACTGGTGGCTGGATGCCGTCAAACGCCCGCTGGGAGCCTACTACCGCATCGACACGCGCAACATCGTCGAAATGCACGCGGCGCTCAACGAGGTCGGCATCCTCTATGCCAGCGCGGGCTGCCACACCGGCTGGGACGAGGGCCACGGCGTCACCCCGCTGAAGGCGCCGTCCACACCTGGCGCCCAGCCCTTCTGGATCATTCCACCCGACAAACAGGACACCGCAACGGACGGCCATGCCTTCGTCATCGTCGGCTACACCCAGGACGGTTTCCTGATCCAGAATTCCTGGGGCGAGGAATGGGGCACCCACGGCATGGCGGTGCTGACCTATGACGACTGGATGCGCAACGCCATGGATTGCTGGGTGGTCCAGCTGGGCGTGGTCACGCATGAGCACACCAAGATCTCGAACAGCATCACGCTGCGCACCGAGGGAAAAAGAGTCACCCTGGCCGCGGGAACAGTGCTGCGCAACCGCGAGATCTCTCCCTTCATCGTCAATGTGGGCAACAACGGCAAGCTCAGCAACAGCGGCGCGTTCCGGACCACGCCCGATGATCTGCGCGCCATCGTGGACGTGCACATGCAAGCCGCGCGCGAGAAGTGGGGCCTGAAAGACAAACCCATGGACGTATGCGTCTATGCGCACGGTGGACTGGTCGGCGAAGAGGACGCGGCAGAGGCCGCCGCCGAATGGATACCGCTGCTCTATGAAAAGCAGATATTCCCGGTCTTCCTGATGTGGGAGACGGATTTCATCACCACGGTGAAGAACATCATCCAGGATGCCGCCCACAGTGTTCCGCGCACCACCGGCGGCCTGGGCGAGCGGCTGGAGCGCTGGTGGAACCAGCGCCTGGAACGCTGGCTGGCGCGGCCCGGCACGGTGATCTGGGGAGAAATGAAGCAGAACGCCCAGGCCATGAGCGAGCCCGCCCCCAAGGGCATGGCGCAGGAAGAGGCGGCCATGATCATGCTGTACAAGCATTTCAAGGCGCACGTCAGCCAGGGACACGTGCGCTTGCACATCGTCGCCCATTCGGCGGGCGCCATCGTCGCCAGCCACTTCGTGCACCGGCTGGCGGCCGATGGCGGCGAACTGGAATCGCTCAACCTGATGGCGCCGGCAGTCACCTTGGAGACCTTCCGCAGACTGGTCGTTCCAAACCTGAAGACCCGGGTAAAGCGCTATCAGCAATTCCATCTGTCCGACCGGGCCGAGGAAGACGATCCCACCTGCGGCCCGTACCGCCGTTCGTTGCTATACCTGGTGAGCGAGTCCTTCGAAGGGGGCACCACCACGCCGCTGCTGGGGATGGAGCGGTATTTCCGCGACGCCGGTCTTCCTTGCGATGCCGTGCACGTCTCGCCCGCTGGCAGTGCGTTGCCCGGATCCGCCAGCCCGCCAGTGGCCGCCAGCACGCACGGCGGCTTCGACAACGACAAAGGCACCCAGCAGCAGATCATTGCGTTCATCAAGCGTTGAGCCGGCAGCCGCGCCATGCACGGCGGCAGGCAGGGAGGGCTTCGATATGTTTGAGATTCCGCAGGCACAAACAGACCTGGAGAATGGCAAGCAAGTGCGCGTGCCGACGTCCGGTTCAATTCCGGGTGACCCGGCAGAAATGCTGCAGTTGATGTCTCGAGCGGGCGTGCCATGCCTTCTGCTGGACCGGGGCGGAGAAATTCTCGGCGTCAGCGATACCCTCGCCCCCAGCGCCCAGGAGTTTCGCGGCCGCAGCGCCTCCGAGGCCTACGGCCTGGGCGAGCCGCTGACGATGGGCCGCGGCGCGGTGGGTGGCATCTACCAGGCCAGGGACGGCGCGCCCGTGCCGGCACAACTGGTGCCATTGTGCGAAATGGAAAACGGCGAACTCGTTGTGCTGGTCAACGACGGCACGCCTTTCAGGAAAGCGGAGTCACGCCGATTCGAACGCACGCCCTATGCCGTCTTCCGACTGGATCTTGAAGGCGTGGTGCGGTTCGCCAACCGCGAAGCGGCGCGCGCATTGGGCCAGAAACTCGATGAAGTTTGCGGCGAGCCGCTGGCCCGCCATTTCCGCAAGAGCGATGCGCCCCGCATCGCCGATGCCATCCGGTGCTGCGCCCGCAACCAGGAAGGCGATTCCATGGTGGCCGTGATCGTCGCCATGCCAGGCCTGGGCGGCGAAGAAAGGCTATTCCAGCTGGTGATGACGCCAGATCCCGCACCCAATGGCGAATTGCTGGGCGTGATTGCCATCATCCAGTCGCGGGCGTTGGAATCAGCCCGCGAAGAAATCCGGCGCATCGCGCTGGACCCCGCCATCGCTGGCTGGCGTGCAAAACTCGATGCCATCCTCGAGCAGATCCGCCCGCTGGTGCCATTCGAGCATGCCGTGTTCGGCATCTACGATCGACAGGTGTCGCTGTTCCGCGCCATCGCGGTACGCCCGGAAGGGGTGGAACTGTGGCCGGCGCGCTGGATGAAACTGCCGCCCACGATCCGATCCTTCCTGGATTCCGGACAGACCTGGATCGAGGACATGAACCGCTTCGTCAGCGACCAGGAATTTGATCCCGCAAACGAGGTGGTGCGTCGCTACCGCGACATGGGCATGCAGGCCAGCGTGACCCTGCCCATCACCCGTCAGGGCGGCTACAGTTCGGCGCTGAGCCTGTGTTCGCGCCAGGCGGCGCAATATGGCCAGCACCACCTGGAAATACTGCGCGCCCTGGACCTGGAGCCGGTGCTGATGCGCTTCGAGAAGGAGCGCGATGACGAGCGCGCCGCGTTCGCGGAATCATTGCGGCAGACGATCATGACGGCCGCTTCCTTGCGCAAGGCCGCGGAGGACATCGTGCCCAGACTGGCGCAGTTCTTCTCCTGGGATTACGTGGCGCTTTTCCGGGTGAACCGCAAGGAAAGCCGCTACGAGATCGTGACACAACACAGCCTGGCGCCGGAGTTCGCCCTGCCTGCAGGCTACCTGCAACCCATCGAACGCGGCATGCTCGGCCAGACATTGCGGCAACGGCAACTGCTGTCCCTGGACGATGTGGGTGATCCCGCGGTCCCAGGAATGACTACACCGGGCCGCCCCGGCCGCTACGTTCGGCCATGACGGTGCCGATCCGCCTTAACGGCAGGATCCGCTGGCTGCTGGACGTGGAGTCTTCCGTGTCGCATGCGTTCAAAGGTCCCGACGCCGACGATCTCCTGGAAATCATCGCATCGTTGGAAGAGGGACTGGATCAGCATCTGCTCAGGCAGACCAAGCAGAGCCTGATGGCCGAAACCGAACAGGCCGTCGTGTTCGTGGGCCGCGAAGGCTCCATCATCGAAATGAACCGCGTCGCGGCCGACATGCTGGGCGCCGAACCCGGCCGCTGCCTCGAAGGCGAAACGCCGGTGTCTATCACAGCGTTCGCGCTGCCTGACGACGCGGCGGCGCACGCGCTGCTGACTTCGGAAACCGCTGTGCGGCGGGAACGCATCGAGCTGCGTGGCGTGGGCGGACAACCCCGTTCAGTGCTGGCCACCCGGACGGACCTGGATCCCAGCCTGGACATGGCGATCTGGTTCTTCACCGACATCGCGGACATGAAATGGGCGCGCGATATGCGCTTCCTGCGCGAAACCGTGGCCGAGATCGCCGACCAGACCCGGACGTCGCTGGCGCTGGCCTGCAGCCTGACCACGCAGACGGCGCTGCTGCACGAGGATGCCGCGCGTGGCGAACAGCCCGAGGCCATCGTTACCCGGGCCCACGCGCTCAGCCAACGCATCGTGGCGGAGATCGGCAAGGCGGACATTACGTTCGAGCGGCTGGCCAGCGCCAGCGAGGCGCGCCGCCAGGCCCCTCCCGAGCATGCCCGCCTGGCATTGCAGGAACTGCTGACGCGGGTCATCGCGGCGTTCCCGCAACGGGATCAGGACCGCATCGCGTCCTTGGGTCAGGCTCGCGCCGGCGGCGGTCCCATGGTGCATGCCGATAGCGAGGCGCTGTCCACCGCATTCCGATCCATTCTTGCCTATCTGCTGCGATGCCGCTCCGACGAGGCTCGCGTGGAAATCGTCATCAGCGATGATCCCGACGGATGCTCGGTACGCCTCGGCCTGAGCGCCGAACAACATTGGGACACAGAGCAGCGCGCGTACGCGGTGCCCGACGACGCCTTGCTGAACGCGGAGCGCGCGGCACACGACGGCGCCGGCCTGGCCATCGAGCAGATCGTGCGCACCATGCAGGCCCATGGCGGCACATTGGCCACGGAGCCTTCGCTGGCGGAATCCTCCGCGGCTCCCTCCGAGGCATACGAATCGGTCCTGCCGCCATGGCGCTCGTTCACCATGCGCTTTCCTTCCCGTTCGGGGTAAAGGAGACATACGATGGAACAGGCAGCACAGAACAGCAACTGGATCCTGCTTGCGGGTGGAGACGATTCCGACGAGGAATGCTGGGCCGACCGTATTCAACAATTGCGCCGGCACGAGCAGAAGCTCCCGCGGATCAAACCTTTCGTCAGCGCCCCGTTCCGGCACGTCTTTGATGTAGAGAACGCGCGACAGGAAATCGAGCGGTATGGAACCCCGCCGGGTCTGATCATCGTGGACGCCAAGCCGCCCCCGACCCCCGGAAAGAAAAAGAGCGGCGCGGCGGTCGTCGAGCTCCTGAACTGGTTGGCCGAGCACGCTCCCGTGCCCGTGCTGGTCGTGACGGAGAATCCATCCGAGGCTGTACAACGCTGTGTGCTGGAACGGCCCGAGCGCCTCATGTGGAGCAACGAGATCGGAAAAAAGCGCGACGGCGGCGCAGACCTCGCCCTGGTGCTGGACAGCGTGGCTGCGGCGACCCAACGCCGCCGCCTCGTCATAGAAGTCGCCGAAAAAGCAGTCCGATACCGGATCCAGTTTGGCCCACATGAATTCAAGTCGCCGGAAATGCCCTACAAGCGGCAATCCGACATCGAATCGTTGCTGATACGCGTGGCCAAATTCTCGCCTTATCTCGACAATCAGAAGGTGGCCGATTGGCTGGAGTCGCTCAGCGAAATGGGCAGGCAGGCGTTCGACGTCATGGTGGCTGAAACGGTTGGCCCGCCTATCGCGACGCTGATCCAGCGCGCACGCGACCAGGACGGCGTCTTGCCCGGCGACGGCTTGGCCTGGATGGACTTGCGATTCGATTTCAACGTATCGGACCGCCAGAGCGCGGCCTTCTTCAGCCTGCCGTTCGAGTTGAGCTGCAACACCAACCTCACTGCCAGCGACCGGCGCTACCTGTGCCAGCGGATTCCCATGGCCAGGCGCCTGCACATAGATGGCATGGACTCCGCCAGCGATTGGAGCCAGCCGGAGCCGCGCCCGGCGGCTCCCCTGCGCCTGCTGTTCATCGGCGCAAACTTCAGCGGCACGATTTCATTCCAGCCCGAAGACGGCAACGACGACATGCCGAACGTCACGCTGCCGCCCCTGGAATCCGTCGCCGATGAACTCGCGAATCTGCAAACCCTGGCCAAGCGCCTGGACGGGCGGCTGGTGGTCGAGGACGTCCCGCCGCTGACTGGCTACGCGCTGCAAGACTACCTGGAAGACAAGGTTACGGGCGGCGGCTATGACATCCTGCATTTCTCGGGCCATTCCCATTCGATCCGCGACAGCACCATGCTGGTGTTGCCAGGGGAGGAAGAGGGCGAAGGCCTGCAATTGTCGATACGTCTGGTCGGCCGCTGGATGAAGGCCGGCAACTGCAAACTGCTGGTGCTTTCCTCATGCAGCGGCGCATCGGTGCGAACCGCGCTGGAAGTCATGCGGGCCGGCGCCATGGGCGTGCTGGCCTTCCGCTGGCAAGTCGAGGAAAAAACCTGCGCCCGCTTCATCAGGCGCTTCTATGCGGCCTACTTCGACGCCTCCAACACCCAGGGATTCGCGGAAGCTTACCGGCGCGCCTGCGCCGGCTCGCACGATGAGTCAAGGGGATCTCCCACCTGGGCTTCCGCACTGGCAGTCGTGCGTGACTGACTGCGACCAAGGATCGGACACCATGGCTTCATTATTCGGCATGCTGCGCAAGATTGGAGATCTGGGCACCTCCACGGATGGCGTGGGCGCATTGATGGCGACGGTGCCCGCAGGGCGCAACTACTACGCCGAGATCGATCCGCCGCCCGCCGGCGCGGCCCCGGTCGTGCGCGGGCTCAACGGCGAAGCCTTCGTCCCCGGGCAGTGCTATTTCAGCGTGCGCGTGGTCGAAATGCGCCTGACCGATGCGGGCAACTACATCGCGGCCTTCCTGCCCCTGTGCGCCTTCTTCTTGCGCTATACCGAGGCGGGCACGCAGCGCGAGATTCCGTATGTCGTGGGCTATGACGCAATCCAGCAGGCGATGGGAGCGGCGGCACCCCAATCAGGCGGGGGCAGGGTGATGTTCCGCGACGTTTATATCGCGCGCAACGTACCCTACAACAGCGACGGCCTGGAAATGTTTGCGGCGCTTTGCCGCTTCAGTGACAGCAGCCTCACTCGCGGCATACTCGACTTCGTCGCAACTACCGTCAGCATGTTCGGCGGCGCGGTGGGCGGCGCCGTCGTCAAGGCAGGCGAAGGCCTGCTCAAGCCCCTGAGCAAGCTCTTCGGCACCGATGGCGTCAGCATCCGTTTTGGCATCTTCGACGGCGCGGCGCTACGGCGCAGCGGCTATCGCGTGCTGGCCGGCGCCGACTCTCAGGACAAGCTGCAGGGCCTGCAGCTGGTGGACGGCGTACTGCACCGCCAGAATGGCAGCGGCGCCCTGGAGCCCGTAAACGACGTGGATTACCTGGTGCTGGCTTTCGAGCAACGCCCCACATTGGGAGAGGACATGTTCAGCGCCGCCGCGGCACTGCCATTCCACCGCAAATGGACCGAGACGACCACCGCGCTGCTGAGCGACAACGCCGTGGCCGCGCGCGCCGCATTCCAGTCCCTGGCCGTAGATATCGCGGGTTCGCCTTTGCTGATCGAACGCGACCGCTTCGCGTTGCTGGCGGCCTATTCAAGCGAAAGGGAAAAATGGAAGGCCAGGAAAAAGTCCCTGAAGTCAGCCGGCGCCAATAGCAAGGGTCCGGACCTGATGTCCGCCATCGCGGACCGCATCAAAGCCGCTGCCGGCACAAACAACCCGGCCGCGGAACCACTGGAAGCCGCAAAGCGGCTCCTGGCGAAAGCGGCGGGCACGGGCATAGGCAAACCCGTGCCGCAATCCGACGCATCGCTGACCCAGGCATTCTCGTCGCTGATCGACTCGCTGGAGCCCGCCGGGAAAGGCAAGGCTCCAGCCGCGCCCACAGCCTTGTCCGGCGCATCGCGGGAGATGCTGTCGGCGATCCTGCGGGAGACGTCGTAGCGGCCGCCAGCCGGGGCCGGCTTACTGCGTGTCGTACCGTGGCGAACGCGGCCCGTACAACATGCCGCCAGGCTGTCCAGCGCTGAGCAGCAAATTGTTTGTCATGCCTGCCACGCCGTAGCTGCGGTCGGAGAGCGTATTGACGACCTGATCCACCACCGCCTGGATCAGCATGCCAAGCAAGCCGCCGCTGCTGCTGCTGGCCTGTACCACCTGCTTGCTGCCGCTCCACAATTTGGCGCCGTTGCGCAGGTCAATCAGTTCGGCGTCCACCGCCACCGTCACCGAGCTGGACACCACGGCGTAGGTCGATCCGTACTGCTTTACGGTCATGTAAAGCGCGGCGTCCGCCCCGAAGATGTCGCGCAGCTTGGCCGCCGGCAGCTCCTGGATCTCGTCTGCGGAACTCAAGCCGTTCTGCTTGAAGGTCTCGTCCATCACAGCCACGGGCACGACGTAATAGCCGGATTCAGCCAGCGGCAGCGTGGCCTGGGACAGCACGGCCGCGGTAGCGGCCACGTCCACCGACGTGTTCACGGGCGGCAAGACCAGGATGGACGCCGGCTTGCTTTCCCGGAAAGCGGTGTAGTCGACATTCTGCTGCGGGACTGCGCAGCCTGCCAACAGCGCGACGGCCGCCAGCATGCCCATTCGAAATAAGCTGGACATCATGATCCTTTCTTCGACGTGAGAGTTTCCGTGGGAGCCGCGGGCTGCGCGGCAGGCGCCTGGGCGGCGGGCGCAGCGCTCAGTTGCTGCCCGGCCGGCGGCTTGCCAGCATTGCGCATCAGGAAATCCATGAACGGCGCCGATTCGGGGAAAGCCACCTTCTCGCCTTGCAATTGCTCCAAGGCCTTGTCGCCGTCGCCTATCTTCAGGTACAGCATGCCCAGATGCGCACGAAAGCCTGGAGGAAGCTCCGTGCTGGCGGCACGCGCGGTTTCGACGTTCTTCTCCAGCGCCTGGGCTTGCACCGCATAGTCCGCGCCATCGTCCTTCAAATACGCGTAGACGGACGGCTGGTAGGCCTGCCAGCTATACATGGGCTTGGGCTGCTGCACGCACGCGCCCAGCAGCCCCGCGCTGGCGCCGATCACCAGGCAGCGGAAAACACGCGCGGGAATGCGCCCGGAACGCCGGGTCCGAGAATTCGACATGACGCTCTCCTCAATTGGCCGACGGTTGCCAGGCGCCTTGCTCGATACCGTCGACCAGGCGGTCGACGGCTTCCCGGATGGCCAGGTCCAGGACCTTGCCATTGAGCGTGGAGTCATAGCCGGCGGTGCCGCCAAAGCCGACGACCTCCCGGTTGGACAAGGCGTATTCGCCAGCGCCCGACGCCGAATAGACCACCTCGGATGTCACGACGTCGACCACGTTCAGATCGACCTTGGCGTAGGCCACCTGCTCTTTGCTGCGACCCAGGATGCCGAAGAGCTGCTGGTCCCCCGTGACCTTGCGACCGAAGGCCGTCACGTCGCCGGTAACCACGTAACGCGCGCCTTTGATCTGGCTTGCCTTCTTGTTGAAGCCCGCCTCTTGTGCAATTTCCGAAAGGTTCTCGCGGTCCATCACCTGGAACCGGCCACTGCGCTGCAGGTGGCTGACCACAATGGTCTTGGCCTGGCCGCCCAGGCGATCCACGCCATCGGAGAACACGCCGCGCAGATAGTTCGTCCGGTTGTCGAACTTGCCTACCGAAATTGGGCTGCGCACCCCCTGGTAGGGTTTGCTTGCCGCCGCCACGGCGGGCACGGCCAAGGCCTGCGAACGCTCTGTGGCGCAGCCCGCCACAACCGCCGAAAGAATGGCCAATGCCCCGATTCTCACTACTTTGTTCAACATTGCTCTCTCCAGCCGGCTCCGCTTGCAAAGCGCAAGACGGCATCCCTCTCTATTTGATCGAGCCTGGATTATAAATAAATGAACAATTTAGATACGAATTGAAATATAGGGGATTGGTCCTCTTTTTCTGCTCTTTCTGTCGGCGCGAAGCCGGCCGGGGCGCCAACGCCGCTTATCGAAGTACCAGCGTCGCCCCGATCACCCGCAAGGTCGGCATCAATTGTCGCCACGCATCCTTGGGAATGGCGGCCGGCCGCGTGAGGGCCGTGGCCGCCGGGTCGTCCAGCAGATCGCCCTTGCATGCGAAGACGATGCTGTTGGTCATGTCATCGTCCACCACTTCGAACATCGACGGTCCGAACGACGCGCGCACCCGGTCCATGTATTCGTGATGGTCCGGGTGGTTCAAGTGGAAGTTGATGACCAGCATGCCATTCTCCCGCAGGGCGCGGAAGCAGTCGGCGTAGAACTCGGCGGAACAAAGGGGCTCGGGAATTCCGCCTACGCCGTACCCATCCAGGAAGATAACGTCGGCATGCTCCTCGACATCCCGAAGATATCGGGCGGCATCGGCCTGGATCACCTGGAACCGCTCGCCGTCCGGCGGGACCATGAACGCCTCCCGCAAGGCGATGACGTCCGGATCGATCTCGATCACCTCGACTTCGGTGCGCGTCAGGTAGCGATGGCAGAATTTCGGCAGCGATCCGCCGCCCAGGCCGACCATCAGAATGCGGGCGGGTTCGGGATTGAACAGCACGAAACCCATCATCATCCGCGTGTACTCGAGGTCGAGCGCATCGGGGCTGAGCAGGGACATACTGCTCTGGATCTCCTTCTCGGTGAAATGCAGGGTCCGCTTCGTGCCGGAATCCAGGAAGAAGGGCTTGGGGCTGCCGGGCGGCGGCGGTGGAGCGGCGGGGATACGGACGTCGGACATGGGGTGTAGCGGATTACCAAGGAATCCGAAGAAGATAACACCCGCCGCATCGCGAGGCCGGATCCCCCCACGCCAAAGCCCCGCCGGGGCGGCCGCGTGCGCGCCGTTCTATATCAGCAGCACGGGGCAGGGGGCATTCTGCACGATCCGCCCGCATGTGGACCTCAGCACGGCGTCTAGGAGTTGGCTGCGGTGGTGCGAACCCATCACGATCACGGCTGCGTTCACCTTGGCCGCATACTCGACGATTTTTTCCGCCGCATGACCGGTGAGTTCGTGGCATTCGAACGCCACGTTGCCCGCGGCCAGAATGCCGACCGCCGACCTCATCGCCTTGTCGCTTTCCTCGTGATGCCAGGCGTCGATGTCTGCCTGCCCGATGAAGGTCTTGACGTCGCCGGTCACGTCGGGCTCGCAATGCAATATGTGCACCGTGAAATCCCGATTCAGCAACGGGCCCTCCACCAGATAGCGCGCAGCAGCGTCGCTGTGGCTGGACCCATCGGTGGCAAGAATGATCGTGTTCATGACAGATCTCCGGTTCGTGGAACTCAACCCTTGGTACGCGCGGCCTTCGCCGCGGCCCGTCTGGGCAGGATCAGGCTGGCACCCACGGATGCCAGCAAGATTAGGCCCACCGCCCCTAGCGACCATTGCACCGGCACATGGAACCATGGCGCGGCCAGCATCTTGCCGCCGATGATGATGAGCACCGCGGCAAGTCCGTGCTTGAGGTAGCGGAAGCGCTCCCGCATGTCGGCCAGCAGGAAGTACATCGCCCGCAGGCCCATGATGGCAAAGATGTTGGAAGTAAACACCACGAACGGATCGGTGGTGACGGCGAAGATGGCGGGAATGCTGTCGACCGCGAACACGACATCGCTCGCCTCTATCATCAGCAACACCACGAACATGGGGGTGGCATACCGCAGCCCGTCGATGCGCACGAAGAAGGATTCTCCGTGATAGTCCTTGGTGATGCGCATGGATGAGCGCAGCAGGCGCACCAGTGGATTTCGGGCGATGTCCGGATGGTGGTCCGCCTTGGCCAGCATCCTGGCCCCCGTGAATACCAGCAGCAGCCCGAACACGTAGAACAGCCAGTCGAACTTCGACAGCAGCCACACGCCGGCCAGGATCATGCATACCCGCATGACGATGGCGCCCAACACCCCATACAGCAATACCCTGCGCTGCAACTCCATCGGCACCACGAAGTAGCCGAAGATCAGCGAGAACACGAACATATTGTCCACGGACAGGGACAGTTCGATAAGGTAGCCGGTGTAGAACTCCAGCGCTTTCTGGTGCGCCACGGTTCGCCCCAGGGTGGCATCCAGGTACCACCACATCAGGGCGCCGAACAAGGCGGCCAGCGTCATCCACACGGCTACCCAGAACAGGGCTTCCCGGGGCCGCACGCGATGCGCATGCCGACCGCCCAGCACGTACAGATCCAGCGCCAGCACGACCAGCACAAACCCGACGAACCCCGCCCACATAGGCATGGTGGCAAAGGTCTCGACCTGACTCATCAGGACCTCCCGCCGTCGCTGCAAGACTGCTATGCGACAGCCAGCGGTACACAGTGCATGTACGAATCCAGTCTAGAACTTTCGGAAACGCCGAACAATTCGTTCAAAGCGAACTGATGGTCAGGTTTTTTGGAACCGTTGGAGGCGCCGCGCGGCGCCTCCGATGCGCTTACCCCAGATACTCCACATTGCCGCATACGGAGATGCTCTGCCCGCTGATGATGGCCCCTTCGTCGGAACACAGGAAGACCACCTGGTTGGCGACGTCTTCGGGACTGGTCATGCGACGCAACGACACCTTGTCCACAAGTTGCGCCCGCATCACGTCGTTGCTCACGCCGCCGGCGGCGGCACGCGCGGCGATGATACGTTCCACCCTGTCTCCCGACACCACTCCCGGCAGCACGGAATTGACGCGGATGTTCGAGGGGCCCAGCTCCATGGCCCAGGTCTGCGTCAGGCCCGCCAGTCCGAACTTGCTGGCGCTGTACGGCGAGCGCAGCGAGAAGCCCAGGCGGCCGGCGACGGAGGAGATATTCACGATGGAACCGCCGCCCGCGGCGCGCAGCAAAGGCACTGCGCTGCGCGCGCACAGGAAGGTTCCAGTCAGGTTGACGTCCAGCGTGCGCTGCCAGTCATCCAGCGCGGTCTCTTCCAGCCGGCTGGTCGGACCGGATACGCCCGCGTTGTTGACCAGGGCATCGAGCTTGCCCCATTTGTCCGACAGCGCGCCGAACATCGCCTTGACCTGCGCTTCGCTGGACACGTCCGTCACGCTGACGTCCAGGCCTGGATGCGCCGCAGCCGCGGCCTCGCAAGCCGCTACGTCCACGTCGCAGATATGCACCGCCGCGCCCGCCTCGAGAAACTTCCGCGCGGTCGCCAGGCCTATGCCCTGCGCCCCGGCGGTGATGAGGACGTGCTTTCCTTGCAATGACTTGCTCATGGCGTGTCCTTGTCAGAGCGCAAACTCGGGCCGGATCCCGCGCTTGCCCGGCAGTCCCAGGATGTCGCGCGCTTCGGCGGGCGTGGCGGGTTCCATGTCCATCTCCCGGATGATGCGCACGATGCGCTCGGTCAGCTGGACGTTGGTGGCCAGCTCCCCGTGCCGGTAGTACAGGTTGTCCTCCAGGCCGACCCGCGCGTGTCCGCCGAGGAGCAGGGCGGCGATGTTGGCCTCCAGCTGCGCCGGCCCGATACCGCTGACGCAGAAAATGCTGTTCCTGGGCAGCAAGTCCACCATCATCTGCAAATGCCGGACAGAGAACGGCATGGCGTTCTGGAAGTTGCGATGGACGTTCATGACCAGATTTATGAAATGAGGGCCTTCGTCCAGCCCCTCTTCGATCAGCGTCGTAGCGTCCTGCAGGATGTGCGTAGGGCTGAAGACCTCCCATTCGGGCTTGATGCCGCGCGCCTGCATGCCGGCGGCGAGCTCGCGCGCCTTGGTGAGCGGCGTGTTCATCAGGTATTCGCGGTCACCGAACGCCAGGTTCAGCGTCGTGGCGTCCAGCGTGCACATCTCGGCGCCGGCGTCCATGCCCTTTATCCGCTCTTCCCACAGGATCTCCCACGTGCCCGGCGACGTTTCCTTGACCATGTCGCCATGCACGCCGCCTCCGGTGGAGTTGTTCAGCACGATGTCGCAGCGGTCGCGGATAAGCCGGTTCATTTCCCGGTACACGGAGGCATCGCAGGTCGCCTGATCGTCGGGACGGCGCGCGTGCAGCGCCACCACGCTGGCCCCGGCGTTGTAGCAGCGGTACACGTCTTCCGCGATCTCCAGCGGCTGCGTCGGCAGGTGCGGATTCTGGGTCTTGAACGCCATGCCGCCGGTCGGGGCGATGGTCACGATGACTTTGCGTTTGCTCATGAGGTCACTTCCAGAGCGCGCAGCGGCTCTCTTCCTTGGTGGTGAAGGCTTGGTTGCCATCGATGGCCTGCACGACGTTGAAGTAGTCCCAGGGCTCCTTGGACTGTTCCGGCGTCTTGACCTGCAGCAGGTACATGTCATGCACGACGCGTCCGTCTGGCCGGACCACGCCGTCCTTGATGTAGACGTCGTTCAGCTTGTTTTCGCGCAAATAGGCCAGCACGCGGTCGGCGTCATCGGTGCCGGTGGCCTTGACGGCGCGCAGGTATTGCAACGCCGCGGAGTAATCCGCGGCCTGAAGGGACGAGGGCATGGCCTTGCGCCGCTCGAAGAACTTCCGGCTCCAGTCGCGGGTTTCGTCCGAGGCGTTCCAGTACCAGCTGTCGGTCAGGTACATGCCCTGCGCGGCTGGCAGCCCGATGGCGTGGATGTCGTTGATGAACATGATCATGCCCGCCAGCCGCATGGTCTTGGTGATGCCGAACTCATTGGCCGCCTTGATCGAATTCGTGGCATCCGCGCCGGCGTTGGCCAGGGCGAGGATATCGGCCTTGCTGCTTTGCGCCTGCAGCAGGAACGACGAAAAGTCGCTCGCAGAAAGCGGATGCTTGACCGATCCCACGACGCTGCCGCCGCCCGCCTCCACGACCTTCGTCGTGTCCGCCTGCAAGGCGTTGCCGAAGGCGTAGTCCGCGGTCAGGAAGTACCATTTCTTGCCACCCGCCTTGACCACCGCCGCGCCGGTGCCGCGCGCCTGTGCCACCGTGTCGTAGGCGTAGTTCAAGGTATAGGGCGTGCACTGCTCGTTGGTCAGCGCGGGAGCGCCCGCGCCTACCACGATGATGGGCCGCTTCTTGTCGGCCGCCACTTTGGACATGGCCAGCGCCGTGCTGGAATTCGTGCCTCCGATCAGCATGTCCAGGCCCGCCTGGTCGAACCATTCGCGCGCCTTGGCCGAGGCAATGTCCGCCTTGTTCTGGTGGTCGGCTGTCAGCAGCTCGATCTTCTTGCCGTTGATCTCACCGCCCATTTCCTGAATGGCCATCTTGATGGCTTCGGCGCCACCGGGGCCATCCGGCCCCGAGTACACGCCGGACATGTCGGTGATGAAGCCGATTCGAATAACATCGTCTGATATCTGCGCTTGGGCCGCTGGGGCGTGCAGCAACGACACGGCCAGGCCGCAGGCCATGGCGGTGCGGGACATCGTGCCTTGCATGGGCAACATGCCTGTCTCCTCTTGTTGGTTTTGGCGTCTGGGACCTCGAGTATTCTGGTACCGGCTCCGGGACGCGGACAGTCATCATGGTGACAAAGCGCCCTAGGGTTTACCTGAGCGGCGCCCCACGGCTACGAAGGAGGAAAACATGTGCGAACGGCTTGCCGACGCCGGTGACGAACCCTTGAGCGCGAGACGGCGGCGCGTGCAAGGCGCGGTGGACAGGATGCTCGACGTGGTCCCTTGGTACAAGGGCCTGCCTGAGCTCGAACGCAACCTGATCCGGGCCGAACTGCGCGTCGTTTCGCTTGCGGCGGGCGAATTCCTGTTCCGGGCGGGGAACCGGTCGCCCGGCTGGTATGGCGTGGTGCAAGGGCTGGTGAAATGGTCCTCACCCAACGCCGACGGCAAATCCCTGTCCCTTGCCGGGTTCAGCACTGGCAGCTGGTTCGGCGAAGCCACCATGATCCGCCGCGAGCGGTTCGAGTACGAAGTCGTCGCGCTGAGGCCCAGCCAGATCGTAATATTGCCGCGCGAGACGTGTGAACGCCTCTGGAACAACAACATCGAGTTCACCAAGGCGCTGATGACGCACCTGGCGCAACGGGTGGACTGGCTGATGAGCAGCTACACCTCCAACGTGCTGCTCGATGTCGACACGACGGTCGCGCGCGCGGTCGCTGCGCAGTTCAACGCGGAAAGGCATTCCGGCACGAACGGACGCCTGAAAGTTTCCCAGGAGGAAATCGCGAGCCTGTGCGGCATTTCGCGCCAACGCTGCAATGCAGCACTGGCCAGGCTCGCGCGCGCCGGCGTGCTGGAAACCTACTATGGCGGCCTGGCAATTCTCGACGTGGAAGCCCTGCACAGATTCGCCAATACCAAGGCGCAGTCCTAAGGCTTGGCCGCATACGCGGCGAGCGCAATTACGGCGCAACATCCCAGCAGCAGGTCCAGTCTCTGCCCCATGCCCGCCACGACCAGCGCGGCGCCAAGCAAGTTGTAGTAGAACAGGCTCAGGATGGCGCCAGCAGTGCCGGCAGCGCCGGCATATGCCTGCAAGGCATGGGCGAGAATGTTTGGAATCGCAATCGCATAGGCCGCTGCGATCAGGGCCATGCCGAGCAGGAACGCCGCGCTCTCTATCAAGGCCGCGACCAGGCCGGTCCCCAACGCCAGCAGCACGATGCCCAACAGCACCAGACGTTCGGGTCCCCATCCGCGCCGCAGCAGCGCCGTGTTCAGGAAAGCCCCGCATAGCGACGCCGCAGCCAGCGCCAGACCGCTTTCTCCGAAGCCCAGCCAGGACGGCTCCAGCCGGGTGAAAAGAAAGGGACCCAGCTGGTAATACCCGAAGATCGCCAGGTTGAAGATGGCGACGAGCGCCGCGCTGCGCCAGACGGCCCGGTCCCGCAGCATGGCCCGCAGCGTGGGTACGAAAGGCGGCGGCGAGGCAGAGGCCGGCCGGGTTTCGGCCCAGCGCCGCACGCTCGCGCCGAACAAGCCGATGGCAAGCAGGACCAAAGCAGCGAAGATGCCCTTGGCGCCGCCCAGCGCCGCGATCTCCTGTCCGGCATACATGCCGACGGCGGGACTTACCGCCAACGCGATCCCCAGCAACGAAAAGACGCGGGCCAGGTCCCGGCCCCGGTAGCTATCGCGCAAGGCGGTCTGCGTTACGATTGAGCCCACGGCCGCGCCAAAGGCGGAGATCAGCCTGGCGGCGAGCAACTGCCAGAAATCGCCCGCCATCATGGCCCAGCCCGCGCCCAGTGCATACAGCACCAGTCCGGCAAGCAACGTCGGCCTGCGGCCCCAGAGATCGCACAGGCGCCCCCAGACCACCACGCCGAAGGCGAAGGCCACGAACCAGAACGACAGCGTCTGCGCTGCGTCCTCGGGCGTGGCTTGGTAGGCTGCGGCGATCAGCGGCAGCGCCGGGCTGTATATCGTCTCGACGATCTGCGGAAAACTCAGCAACAGGATGAGTAGCGGCAAAGGCGGGCGGCGGAACATGACGGCATCGGTGAACGGAGAGCCCGTTTTGTAGCCGGCCGCCGGCATCGCCGTTGTAGCAGCGAAGACAAAAAACATCGGAACTCGGACAAATGGCCAGGCTTGCCCCCACCGACGCATTCAACCCCGACACGATGGCGCAACCGGTGACGGGTATCGCGTCGCGCCTGATACAGCACGATTCCGGGATGCACCTTCACGACCGTGGGCAACTGCTATTCGCCTATGCGGGATCCATCCGTCTTGCCATGCCGGGGCTGATGGCGGTGCTGCCTCCGATCCGCGTAGCGTGGATTCCGCCTGGCGTTGCGCACCGCGTCCAGATTCGTGGCGAAGTCGAGTACCGCTCGATTTATCTCGACCCCGCCCGTATCGACGCTCCCGTCACCGGCCCTGCCATTTTCTCGATGACTGCGCTGCTGCGCGAGGTGTTCGAGCGCATCAGCCTGGAGCCCTTCGACACGGACTGGTCCGCGGGCGCCCCGCGGAATCTGCTAGCCGTCTGCATGGACGAACTGCGCGCGGCAAGGCAGGAACCCATGTTGCTGCCCGTGCCCACCGACCGCCGCCTGGCCGCCCTGGACCTGGGGGAACTGCCACCGGAACTCGAAGCGTTGTCCCGCCGCGTCGGTGCCAGCGCCCGTACCATCACCCGGATATTCCAGCGCGAGACCGGCATGAGCTATCAGGCTTGGCGGCAGCTCTGGCGCCTGCTGCGCGCGGTGGATCTGCTGGCCTGCGGCCGCAGCGTGACCTCGATCGCGTTCGATCTCGGCTTTGCCAGCGACAGCGCATTCATCGCCTACTTCCGGCAGATGACGGGCGAGACGCCGGGACGGTATGTGCTCAGCGAGCCATGAGTGGCGGCAGTCGCTTCGCGCGCCGCGAAGCTACGCGGCGAGCCTGTCCGCCGCGGCCTGCAAGCCGTCCAGGATGCTGTCCGCCAGCACCCGCGGAAATCCTTGCGGCAATCTGGCGCGGACCGCACGCACGACCTCTGGCGTACGCGCGATCAAATCGTCAACGACGAATTGGACTCCCTTGCCGTCCGGCGTCACGACGCCATGTCGCGCGCCCACCGTCAACCAGTGGCGCCGCTGGATATCGCGCATGCGCCAATGCGGGTTCTTCGAACGCACGGCCATCGCCATCTTCGCTCGAACGGGCGACAGCTTGCCTGGTCCCTCGCCCAGGATCGGATAGGCGGACAGCACGTCGTATAGCGGTGTAAGTTCGTAGGCCCCGCCCGGCCGCAGGAACAGGCTGAAGTTCTTCGCGTGGCCGTCCGTCGCGCACAGCATCCAGAACAGAACCTGCGCCTGGAAGAACGTTCGCCGGTCGTGCTCTGAGCGACGCGAGGTTTCGAGCAGACCCATGATGCGGTCGATGCCGGGTCCGCCGTCCGCCTCGTACTTCAGGTGTGGCGGGGTGCCGGTGGCCTGGCACATGTCTTCCTGGGGCAGGCGGACTAGACTGCGCTTTCCGTCTTCGCCGTCCCACCAGCGGCGGTCGAAACGTTCGACGGCGAGCACCTTCATGTCTTCGAAGCTCAGTACTTCCGCGCGCGCCACGGGCATGCCGTAGGCAGCCAAGATCTCCGAGCAGAGCCATTCGTTTTCCACCGATTCGCTCAGGTCGAACTTCATATTGCCGACCAGCCCCAATGGCAACTTCAGGATGTGAGTCGTCGGCGTGGCGCCTTGGGGCAAGCACCATTGGCCGTCTATCCGCAGCAAGGCGGTCTTCTCTTGCGCACCTGCGATGGAAATCCGGAAATCATCCTCAGCGATGGCCAGGCCGCCGAGAGGCGCCGGCGCCAGAACGCTGCGCAACAGCTGCGCAACCTGGGCATCGTTCAAGGGCGAGGCTTGCACCGACGCCACGTCTGCAGGCGCTGTTCCCGCAGGCAGGATCTGCAAGGCGCCCGCGCAATCGCGACCGATCTCGGCAAGCAAGGCGAACGCGTCGGTCGAGCCTGCCCGGAACCGGCGCGCAACCCGTTCGCGGATTTCCTTGCTGTCAGGCAGCAGATTTTCGAAGTATGCGCGGACGACGTCGCCACGATGCGGGCCATTGCCCGGCGTGAAGGGCAGGGACAGCGACAATGGCCTGCCCGGCGCGGAGGCGACCCAGTCCTTGTCGTACTGCAGGACCTCGCCGGCGTGGGGTCGATTGCTCCACTCTCCGACATAGGCGCCATTCATCCATAGGCCCAGGACCTGCGTGTGTGAACGTCGCCCCATGGCTTTACCAGCTGGGTTCGGATGTTGTTTCGGGTCCCGGCTGCGCCCCTTGCCGGCGCAAGACCATTTCGACTCCCAGGATGCTCAACAGCTGCAGCAGCCGGTCTGCGCTGACCTTGTCGGCATTGCGCTCCAGGGCGGACAAGGTCTGTTGTGTGACCCCAAGGCGCAAGGCCGTGGCCGCCTGGGTCAAGCCGGCCTCTTTGCGGAACCCCTGGAGCAGGGCTGGCAATTGTGTCGCGGTGCGTACGGTGAAATCCATAACACAAATCCCAAGCTGTATTTCAGATATACAAATTCTAGGCTGTTAACCTGAAATACACAACGCGATTTGCGGTTCTTTCACAGCTTATGATTTGTATTTCTAAAAAACAAATCATAAGCTGTATTTCAAGGATAGCGCCGAGCTTCAACCCGCATGGGCCGGCTCCGCTTCTACGAACCTCGGCACTACCGGCCTGCTGATCCCCCACAATCCGACCCGATCCTGGACACTGGCAGGGGCGTGTCGCCTCCCGTGTTCCCCGCGAACTTGCGGATCTTCTCCGCCAGCTCCGTCGTAGGCTTTTCGTAGCCGTAGCAGTATGGCGGCGTCGGCGCAGCCTCGGGCCGGTAATCCTGCAGCACCGGCTTCGCATCGCCCAGATAAAGGTTGTCCTTCAAGCGCAGAAAGGCCTTGTAGTCCCGGGTGTAGCCGTGCACAGCCTTGCGATCCTCGTAGGCGCCTCGATCCGATTCGCCGTTCTCCAACGCACTGCGCTTGGACGCGATGGGGATGTAATGGCAGTAATTGACATTGATGCCCTCCACCGTCGGGAAAAATTCAGGTTCCACGCATTTGCGCTGCGTGGAATTCTTGAATATGTTGCCTTCGACCAGTGCCTTGGCTTCCAGGCTGAAACTCATGCCGTAGAAGTCCCAATCTTCCAGCAGATTGTTAAAGAGGTGGAACGTGCCGAATTGCCCGCGCGGATTGCGCTGCACGGTATTCAGAAAATAATTGTGGTGCAGCGTCACGCGAGCAATCGAATCGCGGTCGTAGTTGGCGTAGAGGTTCTTCGAGGTAATGTTGTTGAGCAGCATCACCTTGTTCGAATTATGGAACTTGGTCCATGAGATGGTGACGTCCGTCGAACCGTTCTTCACGTTGAGCAACCGGTCCGACATGCGAGACAGATCCATGTGATCCACCCACACATCGCGACTGCCGTTGGCCACGTTGACGGCCTGCGTCAACCGGGACAGGCGTCCGTCTATCGTCAGGTGCGTGAGGATGACGTTCTTGCTGCCGTACACCCCCAGCCCGTCATCGATCAGGGTAACGCGCTTGCCACGCCCGTCTATCGTCGTGTTCGACGGCACGCGCAACTGCGACTTCAAGACGATGGTCATATCGGACGCGAAGCGGATCCAGGTTGGACCTTTCTTGGCCTGCGCCAGCGCCGCGCGCAAGGTCCCCGGGCCAGCGTCCTGGTCGGATGAGACCTCGATGAACTTTCCGCCCAGGCCGCCCGTGGCTTGGGCGCCATATCCTTCGCGTTGCTGCAACAGCGCCGCGACCGCCGGACAGCGTTCGTCCGGGCTCTGGCACGGCACCTCGGCCGCGGCTGTCCCGCCATACAGCATCGCCAGGGCGAGCAACCAATGCGCGGTTTTCATTGCGGCCTTCATCGGCAATCGCTCCTATTGCTGCGCCGACCGGTCGGCGGCAGTCACGTGACGCCAGATGCCTCCGCTCAGGCGCAGGTTCTCTGGAGGACCGGCCAGATGCTCTCTCAGCCGTTCGAAGTAGGCCTTTTGCCAACGCTGCGAGTAGGCGTCGGCGTCCTCGCCCGGCTGGACCGCTGGCAGCATCTCCAGCGTGTAGGCCACATGCCCATTCTCCCAGCGGGGCGCGTAGAACACCGAGGGCACGCCCATGCGATGCGCCAGATGGGACGCAAAGCTGGAGTACGTCACTTCCTGCCCTTCGAAGCGAGTGCGCGGCGCCGCGGGGTTGGCCGCACCGTCAATGGCCAAACACAGCACATAACCCGAGCTCAGCGCGCGCATGCAGGCCTTTGCGACTTGGGCCTCGCTCTGGTCCGCGGTGGAAATCAGGGCGGCGGCGTAGCTGCTCTGCGCGATGTTGGGCGCGGTCGCCAGCCAGCGTGACGGAATACCCACCAGCTCCAGGGCCATCAGCCCGGCATACATGGGACCGACATGCGCCGTCGCGACCACCACGCCCTTACCGGCCGCCAGCAGCGGCGCAAAGAAACGTTCGCCCGTGTCGAGTTCGCCCAGCACCTGCATGGCCTCTTCGACGCTTTCCTCGCGGCATTCGAGCCAATCGAACAGCAGATGGTCCACCAGATGTCCCCAACGGGCGCGGCGCTCCCATTGCCCGCGGTCGATGCCGGTGTCCCCACGCATCGACCAGGCCCAGTCCAGGCGAGCCTGCGGAATCGGCGCGCTGTCCAGCCGCTCCTCCAGCTGCGCCATTGCCTCCTGGAAAGTCGCCGGCAACCGCTTGCCGCGCTGCGCGACATACTTCCCGAACAGCGCCTCGGCCTCCTGTTTGCGCCCGGCTTGGGAAAGCGCGCTGATGGTTCCACGTTGCCAAAGCTGGCTTTCCGGGGATTTCTCCAACAGATGCATCATCTGGTCAGCGGCGGCATCGTACTGCTGCGTGTAACGCAACGCGCGCGCATAGAACGCGCGCGTCTGCTCCAGATCGGGCGCCAGGTCGATGGCCTGCTTCAGCGGCGCAAGCGCCTCTTTATAGCGCCCCGCCCGCAACAGGGTCTCGCCATGCAGCGTCAGCAGCCTTACATCGGCGGGCGCAGCGCTCAGCCCTGCCTCGAAATGCGCCACGGCATGCACCTTGCGGTCATCCTCGGTGCCGCGCCGCAGATGCGCAAGCCCCAAGGACGAACGCAGGGCTGCGCAGTCGAGGCCGGCATCCAACGCCTTGGCGCCGAATTGGATGGCGGCTTCCACCCTGGCATCTTCCAGCAAGGCGCGCACGGCCATGGTCGCCACCCGTTCGTTAGGCAGTTCGCGCGGATCCAGGAGCATCGCGATGCCTGCCGCAGCGGCCGCATCGCCATTGCGCACGAAAGCCAGCAACCAGGCATAGGCTTCGCCCGGCTCGCTCTCCGCCATGCTCCGGGTCGCGCTGGCGACCTCGGCGGCCTCGGCCGGCCGGCCGGCCTGCACGCGTAGCTGGATGCGCGCGGCATGCAGCGCCACATTGCCGGGCTCGATGCCCGCTGCGGCATCTGCCTCGGCAATGGCGCGATCCCACTGCTCCGTGCGTCCGAACAGGCTGGCGAGCAGGCGCCGTTCGTCCGCGCGCGCGGGATAGACCGCCACGAGTATCTCCAGCGCGGCGATCGCCGGCGCGAACTTTCCTTCTCGCACAAAGGGCGACACCAGCAAGCGGCGCGCATCGCGCCAGCCATCGGCGGCCTGCCGCAACGCCGGCTCCAGCATAGGCATGTCATGCAGCGGATCGGCCGAAGCATGGATCTGCTGGATCACGTCCCGCAACCGGGCGGTGGCCTCGGCGCCCGCAGGACGATTTGCAATTGCCACATCAACCATGGCGCAGCCCCCTCAACAAAGCCATCGCAACCCGGGCGATGAACATCAATACAAAGCCCAGCGCCAGCGCCTGCAGCAGCAGGATGCCCGTGCGCGGGCTGCTCGGGCGGTCCGTGGGCACCGGCTGCGCGATGATGGACAGGTAGCGCTGCAGGCGCAGGGTATCCGTCATGGCTTGCTGGTAGGTCTGCTGCGCCAGCGTCAGGTTCGAATCCGCGAAGGCCTGGGCATTCCTCAGCGCCTCGTAGGACTTGAGCTGTTTTGCTTCCGTATTGCCAGCGCCGCTCAAACGTTGGCGCACCGCCGCGATCCGCTTTTTCAGGGACGTCACCTGCATTTCCGCGGGCCGCAGCATGAAATGGTCCTTGTTGCCGAGCGCGCGGATCTTGTCGAGATTGATCTGCGCGGTGTTCAGTTCGCCTTCGAGCTGGCTGGAAAGGTTCAGCAGCATGGTCACCGTGGCCGTGGGGTCGATATTGCCGTGAGTGGTGCGCCAGGCCGTCAGCGTCTCCCGCGCGGCAAGGGCCTTCTGCTCCGCGAGCTTGACCGCCTCCTCGCTCACCTTCAACTTGTCGGCCACGCCCTTCTCGTTCATGGAGCTCACGAAGTTCTCCGCCAGCTCGATAAGCGCCCGGGACAGCAGCGCGGCGTCCTCCGAGGAAAAGGCGCTCACGCGCAGCACGTCGATCTGCTCCAGGGCATTGAAAGAGACCTTGACCGAGGCCTGGTACGCGCGGAACAGATCGTCTTCGCTGGAATCCTCGGCCAGATGGTTCATCGGGTCCATGCCACCGTGGATCAGGTATTGCCGCAGGCCGACCTTCTTGTCGAGCTGTTGCATGGCGTCACGCGACTTCAGGAAGTCGGCGACCGCCCAGCCGTCGACAAAGCCCCCCAGCATCCCGCCCGCGTTGCCCGTGGTCAGGAGGCTGGCCGCAGCGCCGCCCCCGCCTTGCTGGCCGGAGGCGGATTGCACGAAGAAGCGCGACTCCGCTTCGTAGCGAGGCGTGGCAAACCAGAGCACATAGACAAGAGCGCACACCACCGGCGCCAGTACAATGAGCACGTTGATCCAGCGGTGGCGGCGCCGCTCACGCAGCGCCGATTGCCGCTCGCGGCGGCGGCGTTCGATTTCCGAGCGGCTCTCAGATGCCAAACCCGGTTTCCTCGAAGCCGCCTCCGAGGACGTCGTCGCCTGCGCTGCCGGATTCGTTCCTTGATCGTCTCGGGGGGAACCTGCGGATGCACTGGTCGAGGTCGTCTTCGATGCTGAGTGCGCTTCGTTCATAAATCAAACCCTTGAAGCAATAGTCCGCCAACTGATTCTGGCGATAACTGGAAAGAATGAGTGTCCGGCCGACCAGCCTTTCTTCGAACAGGGCGAGCCAGAGGCGGGTGAAACGGCAAGGCTCGAAGGGGATGGCCCCTTCGATGACATAGACATCGAACGCCGGCGCCAGCGCCAGCGCGAAAGAGAACTCCTGCCGCGCGTACAGCGGCCAATGTTCCATGGGCTTGGCCAGGGTCCTGGGATCGCTGACCAGGTCGGCGACCAGCTCATGCGTGGCATCCGCGTCGATTTCATACATTTCACTGACGAAATCGATCATGCTCAGGCCGTTCGCCTTGCCGCGGATGAAGCCTTGACGGCCTATCGCCCATGACACATTGCCATCGTGCTTGACGAAACCCTGGCGCGGCGGACGCAGTCCGCACAACACATCGACGATCTGCCGGTGCAATTCGGGCGCGGGCGACAGCAGCGCATACCGCCCCACCGGAATTTCCAGATCGACATTCGAAAGCAGCGCTTGCCTGCTTCCGAATGCATAGGGCTCGTCAGTGACGCCATTGAGATGGATCATCCTTTTCCCCTACATCGGCTGCACGTTAGGACGGGCCAGACGCTCGGCCGCCAACGCAATCACCATCAAGAAAACCAAAGAGGTCAGGAAATACCCCAGGCTCGCGTCGTGCGAGGTGTAGGCCTCGAAGTAGGCCGAACGCAGCAACTGCATGCCATGCGCCAGCGGCAGCCACAGCATCCAGGGGCGCAGGTGCTCCGGCAACTGCTCCGAAACGAAGAACACGGCTGCAAATATCTGGAGGAATCTTTCGATGATCGGCGCCAGCCTGAGAAAGAAATGCCAGAAGGTCGCAATCGACCCGAACAACACGCCCAGCGCAACCCCGAAACATCCCATCAGTACGACATAGAGCAAGAACCCCGGCCAGCTTTTCGGCAACGTGATCAGCTCCAGGGCATGGCCCGCGCTGATCAGCACCAGGAACACCACCAGATACACCGACACGTAGATGAATGCCTGCACCAGCGCGCACATCAATGGCGTAACACCCTGGAAGTTCAGCAGGCCGCGCGCCGACACATAGGCAGTGCTGCTCCGGAAGACGATTTGCCGGAACATAATCCAGGTCGTCGCTCCCAACAGGGAAAATGTCTGCACGTCCATGCCCATGATGTAGTGCGTGCCCATCAGGATGTACAGGGACGAAATCAGCGTCAGCAGCACGACCGGGCCTACCAGCGCCCATACCAGGGCGATGCGGCTCTCGCCATGCATCACGCGCAGCTGGTAGATGAACATCGCCAACAGCGTGCGGCCGACCGGCCGGACCTTCACGGAATGGCTCGGGTCGTGCCCTTCATGCAGATCCCGCAGGCGTTCCCGCAGAATGGCAAGATCGCCGGCTTCATCCTCGGCCACCTCGACTTCCAGCGCAATGTCGTTGCGCGAAGCATGGCGACGCGCTTCACGCGCCTCGTCCTGCTTTCTGCGTTCCACGCGCCGCGCATGCGCGGCGGCCAGCCGTTCGTCCTCCGCCACCAGCTTGGCGGGCATGTATCCGGGCGCGAACACCTCGACGCCATCGCGGATGTCCATTTCCAGCAGGCGCACGATGACGCGCAGGCGGCGCCGCGAAAAATCGGCCAGCGTCTCGTCGACGTCACTGCGCTCGATCTCCGCGTCCAGCTCGGCCTGCACTGCGTCGTACACCGCCCGCCGGGCTGCCACGGAGTCGTGCGGCTCGCCCTGCAGGCGCGCGACCAGGGGCTTGAGCAGGACGGCCGGCGGCGCCTTCGCTTCAAACAGTGCCGCCGGGTCCAGACGCCAGGCCGCAACGCCGGCCCCAACCGCATAACTGCTGTCTTTTCGGCGCGAGCGCCAGCCTTTGATCCTGTCCTCGTTACTCATCGACACGCTATTGGCTTATGCCGGACGAGCCGCCCGAATCGCTGTCGATGGCACGCGTGGCGCTAAAGCCGGCACTCATCGTGACGCGGAACGCCGACAAGACCTTCTGCACCTGCGTAAACGGCGCGTCGGAGATGTAGATGGCCTGGCCTTCATGCACGGTGAATTCGCGCGCCAACGCCACCTGCTCCGGCCTCGTCAGGTCGAACTGGTACACCACGGGCAGCATGTCTGGCTTGCCCTCGACGCCAGCCTTGGCCGGCGTGAACAGGAACACGGAACGCGGGTCCGCCAGCTTGTCGTCCAGGCCGCGCGAATCCGCCAGCGCGTCCAGCACGCTGTAGTTGCGCTTGCTGATGGCCACGCGCCCCTGGGTGCCGGCCGCGCCCAGCACGGTCAGGTACTCCTTGGAGTCGTAGGCGGTAATGACATCGCCCGCGCGCAACAGGATGTCGTTGTTCTGGTTGCGGTAAATGTCCGACAGCCGCACCGACGCCACCTGATTGTCGCGACGCAGGCTGATGACCAATTGCTCAGGGTTCGTCTGCACCGGCGCGGCCTGTGCCAGCGCGCTGCTCAGCCGCTGCGAAGTCTGCGTGATCGGATACATGCCGGGCTTGGTCAGGTTGCCTTGAACGGTGACCATTTGTCCACGCGCATCCGCCGCGCGCGTCACGCTGACATCGGCACCCACGACCAGCTTGGCCAGGCGCGCAACAACGGCGTCATGCAGTTGTCCCAGCGTCATATTGGCCGCGTGGAATTTCCCGAGGATGGGAAAAGTCACATTCCCCGACGGGTCTATCTCCTGGTTCCCCAGGTCGCTCACGCCAGAGGGGTCCGCCGCGAACACACCCAGTCCGCCGCGCTCCCATACCTTCACGTTGATGCCGTCGCCTGGCACCAGGCGGTCGAATCCGGCCTGCGTCAGGTCGCGGTAGCGCACGGGAAAATCAGCCACTTCGGGCACCCGGCTGGCCTGAACCAGTTCGCGCGACGCGGGCATCACGATGACGTCCTTGTCATCGTGCGCGCCCGTCATCTCGCTCAACATCGGGCCGGAACGGGGCAGCTGGCACCCCGCGAGAGTCAGCGTGGCAAGAACCACCATGGTCAGGGCTGCTTTGCGCCGCAGCCCTGAACCCGGGACGTACATATGCATAAGATCCTTTCGTTTCAGCAGCGGGATCGGATGGGCGCCGATCAGGCTTGCATCAGGCGCACGGGTTCGATATCCATGCGTTCGTCGTTCTCGGACACCACGGGCATGCACAAGCCCATGAACTTGGTCAGCATCGCATCCAGCGAGAACAGCTTCTGCGCGCGGTGACGGCTGTGCTCCCTCAACTGCTCGTTGCTGCGCACCTGATCCACCATGGATGCGACTTTCTCGCATGCCTCGTGCAGATCCGGGTGATCGACGCAGCCGAGCAGATGGCCGGTTTCGTTCTCGACAAAACACTCGCCAGCACCGCCAGCGGGAGTCGATATCACCGGCACGCCCACGAGCTGGGCTTCAATCAGCACGTTGGGCAAGCCCTCGTAGCGGGACAGCAGGACGCTCGCATCCATCTGCGAATACCAATAGCCCACATGGTTGGAAAGACCGACCAGCAATAGCCTGCCCGTCACGTTCAACTCTTCGGCCAGCGCCTCGATGTTCTCTCGAAGGCGTCCATCGCCCACGATGACAAAGCGCGCTTGAGGCCGCTCTTTCAGATACATCGCCGCCAGCTTTATCCATAGCTGAGGACGTTTGTCGGGCTCCAGTCGAAACACGCCGCCGATCGTCTCCGTCGCATCGCTCGTGCTTTCCTGGAACGCCTTCCACTTTTCCTCGTCCGTGGCCGAAGCCTCCGTGGATAGATCGGGCACGCCGTTGTAGAGAATGTGGAAACGCGTGATCGGAATTCCCAACCATTCCGAATAGGCTTCCGCGGCCTTGCAGCTATTGCTGACGAACACCACGCCCGGCACCTGTGCCAGGGCCTGGTACAGCTCGGGATACTCTTCGCGGAAACGATCCTTGCGGATGTTGGGAGGCAAGCCGCGGAACACCAGGTGTATGGTCGGCGCCCCCGCCAGCAGCGCGGCCAGCGCGCCAAACAGGCAGGTTCCGTCCTGCCACAGGCTCACCACGTCAAAGGGGTTCGCCCGCAGCACCGGCGCAAGCCTGGTCACGCCATAGTGAACGGGAGGCGGCAACTGCTCCAGCAGACGGCTCAGGCTGCCCTCGGGAACCGCCTGATGAGCGACTGAAACCGCGGGCAGCTTGTTGATTTCCGTGACCGGAATCTGCGCTTTCACCAGCACGGGCAGGAAGAAATCCAGCCCCTGCTTCTTGGTGGAGCCCGCGGGTTCCGTGTGCTGCTTAACCATGACTTCGACTTTCTTCGGCATCATGATTACATCGGCCGGCCGGCGCTCCGGGCATTCCGCCAAACGGGTCAGCTCGCCGGCCAGCCGCGTCAGCTGGCGCTCGGCGCCGCCAGGCCCCAGGCTACCCGTCACCAACGCTACCGATACCGGTTTCTCAGCCGATTGCTCGACGATCTTCCGGTTGCGGAAGTGCAGGATCGCATGCTTCATGGACAAGATCCTGACGTCCCTTCCGGCCAGCTCTTCGTCGGACGCAAAACGTTGGTAGAAGGCGTAGTCGCTGGCCAGGTCATTTGCCAATTCCGCCGCCTTGCTTCCCGGAGCCAGGTGCTTCGCCACCGGCGCAATCGCATCGAACGCATCTGCCAGCAGACCGCGCTTGCGCAGGCGCTTGGCGAACTCGACACGCATATTGCGGTCGGTGTTCTCCGAGATCAGCCGGCGAAACAGCGCGTCCGACTGCTCGTGGGCGCGGATGTCGCTAAGCAGCTTGGCGCGGGCGAACAGGCGGTTCGGATTCTGCGTCGAAGGCGGCAGATGGCGGTCGACAAGCGCCAAAGCCTCGTCGATCTTCCGTTCCTTCACCAGGCGCGTCGCGCAGTAGCGGACAATCTGGAAGTCGTCGGGGCATTCTTCCAGCAACGTGGCCCACTGTTCAGCCATGCCCTCGTTCAGGCCCGCCGACTCCTTCAGCCTGAGAAGCAGGAAGCGGACCTTCGAGTCTGCCATGTGATCGCGCGCCAACGCTTGTGCACGGCCCAGGTTTTCCTGCGCGACCTGCACCCTCACGGACGCAGCGACGATTTCCTCCAATTGGGCTTGCACCCTTTCGAGATCGGACGCCGCCTCCTCCTGCTCGGAAATCAATGGGGGATTCATGCTGCCTTCCTCCTGTTGATCTTCTCGATCCACACGAGGCAGCGTTCAATGTAGTGATCGAACTGCGCGGGATTCTCGGACCGCTCCTGCAGCTTGCGCCAGTACGGCAGAGCCTGTTCGAAGCGATGCAGACGCATGGCGCCCACGGCGGCCAGGCGCAGGCCGATGGGGTCCTCCGGAACCAGCTTCAGGATCCGCTCGCCCAGGGCCAGGCGTTCGGTCGTGCTGGCCGAATCCAGCGCGCGCGCTTCGGCGTACAGCACGGCAATGATGCGGCGCTTTTCATGGTCGACTTCCGACATTCCGGGCCACGACTGCGCGACACGCTCCAGCAGGTTCCAGGCCGCCTGATGGTCGCCGTTCGAGAGAATCTCCCGAGCGCCACGGATGGCGCGGGGACCGAGCCGGCCCAGTTGACGCTGCGCTTCGTCCTTCGCGCTCTGATCCGCGCCGTTGTGTTCGAGCACCGCCTTGTAGGCGTCGATGGCTTCGCCGTACCAGCCGCCGTGGAAGGCGACGCGGGCAAAGTGCAGCTGCGTGCTGAACGACGCGGATTCGCCCGCGGCGGCCTGCTCGAGGTGCCGCATGGCGGTCTTCTTGTCGCCAAGCGCGTCGGCCGCGCGGCCACGCATGGCGTGCAGCTCGGGAAAATCGATCTGACTGTCGATCGCGATGTCCGTCAGGTCGATGACTTCCTTGTGATTGCCAGCGACGAGCGCGGCCCGCACTCCCAGGCGCATGGCACGCTCGAACGCACGTTGCGCACGCACGCCGGCCAGTGCATCGGGCGTCAGCAGACGATGCGCGCAAATGCGCTCCGCCGCATCGCGCAAGCGCCCTTCTTCCAACGCGCGGTTGCCTTCCTCGGCCCACGCCTGCGACTGTCCATGCAGCCAGGCGACGATATCCTCCTGCTCGCTGCTGGCCAGCTTGCAAGAGACAGCCAGCGTGGCGGCGGCCATGATGCAACCACGCCACGAAGCTTCCTTGACGAGCTCCAGGGCGTCCACGTCGTTGAGTGCGGGTGTTTCGGAAGCCAGGTTGCGCAGTTCCGCGCGATCCCCGGCCAGCAGGCGGTCGCGCCACAGCGTGGCGAAGCCCCGGCCATAGGCGGGCATGGCCGCGCGGACCTCGTGAACCCAACGTAGGGCGGCCTCCATGTCGCCACTGGCCTGCAGCAGTGCGAGCACCGTGTCAGCCGCTTCCACCGCGCCCGCGTCCTGCGGCGAAGAAATACGGAACAGCTGCTTCCAGTTGCCCAGGGTCTCGTCCACATAGCCCAGGTGGCCCGCCGAAACGGCCGCGATTCGGACGATTTCCGGGGTTTCGATTTCGTCGCCCAGCAGCCCCGCGGCAAGCGAGTAAGCCACGTCGAAGCGTCCCAGCTTGAACTGGTTACGCATCAGGATCTGTTCGGCCTTGCTGCCGGAAGCCACCGCGCCGTCGGCGCTGCTCAATAGCGCCAGCGAGCCTTCGTAGTCGCCCAGCTCCTCCTGGATGCGTGCAAACAGCAGCGTGTGGTCGGGCAGGCCGGGGTGGCGGCGCAGCACCTCGCGCACCCGGCGCGAAGCTTCGCGCAGTTCGCCCGAATCCCAGAGCTTCTCGATGCGGTCGGCGCTTTCGTCGGCGGCAAGCTTGGGGACGGAGGGCTGCGTGGTAGCCGCGCTCATGCGCGGACGCATAAAGGTCTTGAACCATTCGGCGCACAGGCGCTCGGCAAAGACCGGCGTGTAGTGGGTAAGGTCGAGCCCGCCGTCTTCCATCGCCTCGGCTTGGCCGATCTTGTTCATCAACGGCGTCGGGTCATAGCAAGGCACGCCGATACGCTGCGCGCTGGCGGTGACCGCGGCAATCAGCTGCTCGCGCTGCTCGATCGGCACGTTGTCGGGCGTCAGGGCATTGACGTGCGTGACGAACACCACTTTGTCACGGCCCAGCAGATCGACGATCTGCTGCATTTCCCGCTCGATTTCTTCGTCCGTTTGATCGCGCTTGACGATGCGGGCGAGCAGTTCGCGGTCATCAGGGGTCAAGCCTTTGTAGACCGGATCCTGATCCAGCAGGGCGCGCCGCTCGGCAAGACGCTCGGCGTGAGCCATCGACCAGAACATCCGGGTGCGCGTGCGGTCGGCGAAGAATTCGCTGAAGTAACGCACCAGATAGTTGGACTGAATGGGGTAACCGTCTATGGTCAGCAGCTTGCGCGAGGACAGTTCGACCACGTAGAGGTCAGCCGGCTTGTGCGCGCCTTTGCGCGCCTGCTCGCCATTCGAGGGCCGGAAAATCACGCGCTGGACGTCGGCCGGAATGTCACTTTGGCCAAACATGAATCGCGCCTGCTGCAGCGCCTCGGCGCTGGTGTGCACGAAACCGTAGTTGCGGCCGAGTTGCAGCTTGATCGGGTAGCGGCCCACGGCATCGCGCAGCGGCGTATGGATGCGGCAGGTGCCAATCGGAGCGGTGGTAAAAGCAGCCATTCGGAGGCTCTCCTCTAGTGATCGATAGTGAGCCTGAACTTAAAGAGTCCAGTACAGGAGGTCGGACTGAAGCCGTTTGCTGTCCAGCACGGACTTCAGGTCGCACACCATGCCGCCGCTCTTGACCAGGGCAGGCATGTCGTCCCAGATGGAGTCCATGGTTTCGCGGTGCGGGACCGCCAGGATCAGTACGTCCATGTCGCGGAACTGATCGCGTTCGACCAGCTTGATGCCGTACTCGTGCTCCATCTGTTCCGCGTCGGCCATGGGGTCGCACGCAACCGGAGTAATGCCGTATGCACCAAGGGCGTTGTAAAGATCGACCACCTTGGAGTTGCGGATGTCGGGCACGTTTTCCTTGAACGTCATGCCCAGGATGCCGACGCGGATCGTGGCGTTGAGGCGGCCGTTGCGCGCCAGCGTCTGGACAACGCGCGAAGCGACGTGGTTGGCCATGCCGTCATTGATCCGGCGGCCCGACAGAATGACTTCAGGGTGATAGCCGAGCTCCTGCGCCTTGGACGTCAGGTAGTAAGGATCGACGCCGATGCAGTGGCCGCCGACCAGGCCGGGCGAGAACTTGAGGAAATTCCACTTGGTGCCGGCGGCCGCCAGCACTTCCGAGGTGCGGATGCCGACCAGATCGCAGATCTTCGACATTTCGTTCATCAGCGCGATGTTGATGTCGCGTTGCGTGTTCTCCAGCACCTTCGCAGCTTCCGCGACCTTGATCGATGAGGCACGATGCACGCCCGCGTCGATGATTTTCTCGTAGACGCCGGCGATGGTTTCCAGCGATTCCTCGTCCTGCCCGGAAACGATCTTGACGATCTTCTCCAGCGGATGCTCGCGGTCGCCCGGATTGATCCGCTCGGGGCTATAGCCCAGCTTGAAATCGGTGCCGCAGCGCAGGCCGGAGGCCTTCTCCAACTCCGGTCCGCAGATTTCCTCGGTGGCGCCGGGGTGCACGGTGGATTCAAAAACGACGATGCAGCCCGGACGCAGCACCGGTCCGATGGTGCGGCAGGCGCGCACCAGCAGCGAAAAATCCGGGTTGTTCTTCTCGTCCACGGGGGTCGGGACGGCCACCACAAAGAAATCGCAGCCCTCCAGTTCCGTTACCTGGTCGGTGAACTGCATGGGGGAGGCAAGCAATACGTCGCGTTCGATCTCGCCTGTCCAGTCATCACCCTCTTTCAGCCGTGCGATTCTCCGCTTGTCCACATCAAAGCCGATGACATCAAAGCGCTTGGAAAATGCGACGGCTACGGGAAGGCCGACATATCCAAGGCCACACACTGCGATTCTCTTTACCACGGGGGACCTCACTGTTTTCGTCGTGTCGTAGACACTAGAAATCGACGCCCTGAGACATGAAATCGACTCGAAATCGAGTACGTTTGCCCCAGTTTGGGCGGGTGTATTGCTTAAGAATATTTACAGCTCGATACGCGCTTAAACGTGCAAAGCGACGAGCCAACGAATCGTATAGGGCGCAGACAGCAAATTTCTTTCTAAATATTTTCGTTGCTGTGGAAATAAATCAGATTCGCCGCAATAAACCCAGGGAAATCCCTCAAATAATTACATTCATTACATGGACCGCAACATGGGCCGGATCCGAGGTTGTTAGCAAATATATAAAAGGGTTTTTCTTGGTCCGGTTTAACCAAAATGAAAAAACATAATCCCCATAAGGGGGTTATTTATTAATCACCCAAGGATATGTCATATTCCAAAACAGGCTGGCTACAGTCATTATTCAGAAATAACAAAGCCTGACTCCAGCGTTCGGTGCAGTGAGTATTCGCACACACAGTCCCACAAAAGCAAAAAAGCCCACCGCATGCGGTGGGCTTTTGCTCGCTACTGCCGCCGGCCTTACTCGACCGTCACGCTCTTGGCCAGGTTGCGCGGCTTGTCCACGTCCGTGCCGCGGGCGCATGCCGTGTGGTACGACAGCAGCTGCAGCGGGATCGTGTGCAGGATGGGCGACAGCTTGCCGTAGTTCTCGGGCATGCGGATCACGTGCATGCCTTCGGCGCTCTGGATCTTGCTGTCGGCGTCCGCGAAGACGTACAGCTCGCCGCCGCGGGCGCGCACTTCCTGCATGTTGGACTTCAGCTTTTCCAACAGTTCATCCTTGGGCGCGATGGTGACGACGGGCATATGCTCGGTCACCAAGGCCAGCGGGCCGTGCTTGAGCTCGCCGGCCGGATATGCCTCGGCGTGGATATAGCTGATCTCCTTGAGCTTCAGCGCGCCTTCCAGGGCGATCGGATAGTGCATGCCTCGGCCGAGGAACAGGGCGTTTTCCTTGGAGGCGAAACGGTCGGCCCAAGCCATGATCTGCGGCTCCAGCGCCAGCACCGAACCGATGGCCACGGGCAGGTGGCGCAGCGCCTTCAGGTGTTCGGCTTCCTGCTCATCGCTCAGGTGACCGCGCACCTGCGCCAGCGTCAGCGTCAGCAGGAACAGCGCCGTAAGCTGCGTGGTGAAAGCCTTGGTGGAGGCCACGCCGATCTCGACGCCGGCGCGCGTGATGTACGACAGCTTGCACTCGCGGACCATGGCGCTGGTGGACACGTTGCAGATGGTCAGCGTGTTGTCCATGCCCAGCGAACGGGCATGCTTGAGCGCAGCCAGCGTGTCGGCGGTTTCGCCCGACTGCGAAATGGTGACCACCAGCGAACGCGGGTTGGGCACGCTGTCGCGATAGCGGTATTCGCTGGCGATTTCCACCGCCACGGGAATCTTGGCAACGGATTCGATCCAGTACTTGGCGGTCAGGCCGGCGTAGTAGCTGGTGCCGCAGGCCAGGATCAACAGGGAATCGATGTCCTTGAAGATCTTGTAGGCCTGGTCGCCGAAGAGTTCGGGCGTGATGGCCTCGATGTCCTGCAGCGTGTCGCCGACGGCGCGCGGCTGCTCGAAGATTTCCTTCTGCATGTAGTGGCGGTAGGGGCCGAGTTCGGCCGCGCCCGTGTGCACGTGCACCGTGTGGACCTCGCGGTTCACGTTCTTGCCGCTGGCGTCCACAATCCAGACGCGCGAGAGCTGGAGGTCGACGACGTCGCCGTCTTCCAGATAAATGATCTGGTCGGTGGTGCCGGCCAGGGCCAGTGCGTCCGAAGCCAGGAAGTTTTCGTTCTGGCCCACGCCCACCACCAGCGGCGAGCCTTGGCGTGCGCCGACCACGCGATGCGGTTCGTCGCGGCAGAACACGGCAATGGCATAGGCGCCATGCAGGCGGCGCACGGCGTTCTGCACGGCTTCGAACAGGTCTCCGGCGTACAGGTGGTTGACCAGGTGCGCAATGACTTCGGTGTCGGTCTGGCTTTCGAAGACGTAACCCACGGCCTGCAGCTCGGCGCGCAGTTCGTCGTGGTTCTCGATAATGCCGTTATGGACTAGCGCGATGCGCGGTTCGTCGTTGCCCAGATGCGAAAAGTGCGGGTGGGCATTGTGCGTGGCGGGCACGCCGTGGGTGGCCCAGCGGGTGTGGGCGATGCCGGTGAAACCGCTGACCTTGTCCTGCGCCACTTGCTCGGCCAGTTCGGCCACGCGTTGCGTGCTGCGCGTGCGGCGCAGGTGGCCGTCAGCGTAGACGGCGACGCCGCAAGAGTCATAGCCGCGGTATTCGAGGCGCTTGAGGCCTTCAACAAGAATCGGGGTGATGTCGCGCTGGGCGACGGCGCCAACAATGCCGCACATAGGATAGTGCTCCGAGAAGTTCGTGTACGGACGCATTGTGCTCGTCCCTGCAAGAAATTTGATTTCTTTATGTGGCAACAAATGGAAGTTAATTCCCTTACATGTTTGTGATTAAATAATATTTCTTCATTGTCTGATTTTTGAAATTAATCATGCAAAACGCACCAATTCCGCTGCCGGAGCTGGACGATCTGGACCGGCGCATTCTTGAACAGTTACAAGAAGACAGCTCGCTGACCAACCAGGACCTGGCGCAACGGGTGCACGCCTCGCCCCCGACCTGCCTGCGGCGGGTACGGAGATTGGTGGACGAAGGGGTCATCGACCGGCAGGTGGCCATCCTGGCGGCGGAAAAACTCGGCAGCACGCTGACCGCGATCGTCGAAATCACGCTGGACGTACAGGCAGCCGAGAGCCTGGACGCGTTCGAGCAAAGCATGTTGACCGAGCCCGTGGTGCTGCAGTGCTACCGGGTGTCGCCCGGGCCGGATTTCGTGGTGATTGCGCAGGTGAAGGACATGCCGGCCTATCATGCGCTGGTGCACCGCGCTTTCACCGCGCAGGCCAACGTGCGCAACGTGCGCACGTTCTTCTCGGTGCACCGCGCCAAGTTCGAAACGCGGATAGACGTGCGGGCCTGAACCCGCACTGGCCGTGGACTAGGCGCGGCCCACCAGTCGCTCGAATTGCGCCAGGTAGCGGTTACCCATTTTCTGCACGTCGTGCTCGTTGCGGACGTATTCGTAGGCGCGCTCGGTGACTTCCTGGCGGAAGGCCGCGTCGTCCAGGCAGCGCGCCATGCCCTGCGCCATGGCATGGGAATCGCCCACGGCGACCAGCACGCCGCGCCCGTCGGCCAGGCTCTCTTTCAAGCCGCCAGCGTCGGTGGACACCACAGGCACGCGTTGCAGGAAGGCATCCAGCACGCTGCTGCCCAGGGCTTCTTCCTCGGAGCTCATGACGAACACGTCGAGGATGCTGTAGAAATCTTCCACGCCCTTGCGAAAACCGGCAAAGCGGTAGACGTCCTCGATGCCGAGCTTGCGGGCTTCGTCCTTGGCCTGCTGCTCGCGGTCGCCGCCGGCGCCGAAGTGCAGGAATATGAAATCGCGGCGCGTCTTGGCCAGTTCGCCCACCGCGCGCACCAGCGTGACCGGATCCTTGTCTCGGATCAGCGCGGCGGAGGTCGCCATGACTTTCTTGCCAGTCAGGTCGAATTCGCGGACCAGATTGGCGACGTTCTCGGCGTTGATCTGGTGCGGCTCGACCGCACTGCGGATGATGACGGGCTCGATTCCCAGGCGGCGCGGCTCGCCGGCAGCCATCTCGCTGATTGCCACGAACAGATTGGCATGGCGCCACTTGAAGCCGGTCTTCCATTCATCGCCGGGTTTGACCACGAAAGAAGTGCGGCGGGAAAAAACGACCGGACGGCGATGCAGCCATTTGGTCAGCACCGCCCAGGTAATGGTGTTGGCGGTCTGGGCGTGGATGATGTCGTAGCGGCCGGCGCCAGCCAGGAAGGCAAGCTGTCCGGGCACATTGCGGCGGGTGTGGGCCACGAACCCTTCCTGCCGCGCGCGCTCGGCCAGCGGCGCGCCTTCGCGGCACATCACTTCGACGTCGTGGCCGGCCTTGCGGAACGCCCGCATGCAATACAGCGTCTGCCGTTCGCCGCCGCGCCAGCCCTTTTCGAAGTTCAGTTGCAGGATCTTCATGCGCGGCCGATACCCGAATACTCAAAGCCCAGGACACGGACGTCCGCGGGCGTGTAGAGGTTGCGGCCATCGATGATGAGCGGCGTCTTTAGCAGGGCCTTGACGCGTTCGAAGTCGGGCGCGCGGAAGACCTTCCATTCGGTCGCGATCAGCAGTGCGTCGGCCCCGTCCAGCGCGTCGTACATGTCGGTGGCGAAGCTGATGCCGGGCTTGCCAGCGAGCACGCGGGCCGCCTCGTGCATGGCGACGGGGTCGTATGCGCGCACCTCGGCGCCGCGACGCGTCAGCTCGGCGATGGCCGTGAGGCTGGGCGCTTCGCGCATGTCGTCCGTGTTGGGCTTGAAGGACAAGCCCCACAGCGCGATCTTGCGGCCTTTCAGGTCTTCGCCGAAACGCGCGACCAGCTTTTCGGACAAGCGGAACTTCTGCGCATGGTTCGCGGCCTCGGCGGCCTCGATGACGCGCATGGGCAAGGCATTCTCGGCAGCCGTATTGACCAGCGCCTGCACGTCCTTGGGGAAGCACGAGCCGCCGTAGCCCGCGCCGGGGTATAGGAAGTGGTAGCCGATGCGGGGATCCGCGCCGATGCCTCGGCGTACCTGTTCGATGTCCGCGCCCAGGGCTTCGGCCAGGTTTGCCATTTCGTTCATGAAGGAAATACGCGTGGCCAGCATGGCGTTGGCGGCGTACTTGGTGAGCTCGGCGGACCGCACGTCCATCACCATCAGCCGGTCATGGGTACGCTGGAAGGGTTCGTAGATACGGCGCATGACGCCGATGGTGTAGTCGTCGTCCGCACCGACCACGACCCGGTCCGGGCTCATGAAGTCGTTGATGGCAGCGCCTTCCTTCAGGAATTCGGGGTTGGACGCCACGCTGAACGGAATATCCACGCCACGCGCGGCCAGCTCGCGGGCCACCACGTCGCGCACCTTGTCGGCGGTGCCCACCGGCACGGTGGACTTGTCCACGATGAGCTTGCGCGCCGTCATGTGGCGCGCGATGTTCTGCGCCGCAGCCAGTACGTATTTCAGGTCGGCGGAGCCGTCCTCGCCGGGCGGGGTCCCCACGGCGATGAACTGCACGTCCCCGAATGCCACGCTCTGCGCGACATCATCGGTGAAATGCAGCCGGCCCGCCTGCACGTTCCGCCGCACCAGGTCTTCGAGACCGGGCTCGTAGATGGGAATGCCGCCCTGGCGCAGCAATGCGATTTTCGCTGCGTCCACGTCCAGACACATGACGTCGTTGCCCATGTCGGCCAGGCACGCCCCCGACACCAACCCCACGTAACCGGTACCCACGACCGTGATCTTCATGCCTGAACGCCTTCAAAATAGGTAATCGTTGCGCCGGATAACGGACATCCAGCGCCGGCCGTCATTATAGAAGCGGCCGGGGACAGGGCCCGCGCCGGCGCCACAAGGGTATGCCGCGCGGGCCCGGACGGTCCTCGGGACAGGCCGTCAGGTCCGCAGCTTGCTGAAGCGGACGGTATTGACCACGACCGCCAGCCCGGCGCAGATGGTCCCCAGCACCAGCGCCAGGCCCGGGCCGTGGGCCAGGCTGATGCTGAACGCAATCGCGACCAGCGCCGTGCCGAAGCTCTGCCCGAACACCCGGGTGGTGGCCTGCAAGCCCCCGGCAGCGCCGCTGCGCGAGCGGGGCGCCGCCGACAGCATGGCCCGGTTATTGGGCGTCTGGAAGAAGCCAAAACCCATGCCTGCCACGAACATGCCCGCGATGATGGGCCAATTCGATACCGTGGCGGGCAACGCCGCCAGCCACAGCATGCCGACCACCATTGCCGCCGCGCCCACGCCGCTGAGCGTGGCCGCCGAGTAGCGGTCGGACAACCGGCCCGCCAGCGGGGCGATGATCGCGGTGCCCACGGGCCACGCGCCCATCAGCATGCCGACTTCAAGGTAGGGCCGGCCCAGCACCTGCTGGAAATAAAACGGCAAGGACACGTAGGACGCCATCTGCGCCGCGAAGGTGCAGGCCGAGGCGCCCACCGCGAAAGCCAGCGGGCGGATGCGCAGCAGGTCAACCGGCACCAGCGGCGCCGGCTGCTTGCCGACGCGACGCACCAGCACGAAGCCGATGACCGACGCTATGGCCACCAGACCGATGCCGCGCAACAGGTCCATGCCCATCATGTCCACGCCCGAAATGAAGATGCCCAGCGTCAGCATGCACAGCAGGGCGCTGACCCAGTCCAGCTTCACGTTGTTGCGCGGCACTTCCGGCAGATGGCGCAGGCCCAGCATCGTCAAAGCGCAGATCGGCAGATTGACGGCGAAGATCCATGGCCAGGGCGCCACCGACAGGATGGCAGAGCCTATGGTCGGCCCCAGCACCGACATGATGGCCACCGTGGTGGCGTTCAGGCTGATCCCGCGCCCCAACAGCTTCAGGGGATAAATATTGCGCACCAGCCCGCCGAACATGCACATCAGCGACGCCGCCCCGATGCCCTGGAACACCCGCGCCGCCGTCAACTGCCAGAGCGTGCCGGCAAGGGCGCAGCCCAGCGAGGCCAGCGTGAACAGCATCAGTCCGAAGGTGAACATGCGGCGAAAGCCGATGCGCTCGGCCAGCGCCGACAATGGCAGCAGCATCGTCACCACCGCCAGGTTGTAGGCGTTCACGATCCAGACCGCCTGGGCCGGGGACGCGTTGAGGTCAACGGCAATCGTGGGCAGCGCCACGTTGGCGATGGTGGTGTCCAGGACCGACAGGCTGATGCCTGTCATCACGGTTGCCGCCGCCCAATAGCGGCGCGGCGTAGGCAGGCCGTCGGGCTGGGCGGGCTTGGCGCCGCTTGCCGGCGCCTCTCCGCTCTGCCCCGTCACGATTTCTTGACCGGGCGCTGCCATCCGTCGACGGAGACCTGCTTGGCGCGCGATACCGTCAGTTTTTCGGCCGGCGCGTCACGGGTCAGGGTCGTGCCCGCGCCGAGCGTGGCGCCGCGGCCGACGCGCACCGGCGCCACCAGCTGCGTGTCGGAACCGATGAAGGCGTCGTCCTCGATGACGGTACGGTGCTTGTTCACGCCGTCGTAGTTGCAGGTAATGGTGCCCGCGCCCACGTTCACGCGCGCGCCGATGTCGGCGTCGCCGATATAGGCCAGGTGATTGGCCTTGCTGTCCTCGCCCAGCACGCTCTTCTTGATCTCGACAAAGTTGCCGACGTGGCTGCGGTCGCCCAGTTCGGCGCCCGGGCGCAAGCGCGCGTAGGGACCGACGCGCGCGTCGCGGCCCACCTGGGCCTGCTGCAGATGGCTATAGGCCTCGATATGCGTGCCCGCGCCGACGCTGACGTCGCGCAACACGCAGTGCGGGCCCACGCGCACACCGTCGGCCAGGGTCACCTGGCCTTCGAAGACGCAGCCCACGTCGATGAACACGTCGCGGCCGCAAGTGAGCGAGCCGCGCACGTCGAAGCGCGCCGGATCCGCCAGCGTGACGCCGGCTTCCAGTTGGCGGCGGGCCTGCTCGGCCTGCCAGCGGCGCTCGAGTTCGGCCTGCTGCACACGGCTGTTCACGCCCAGCGTTTCCCAGGAAGCGCCCGGCTGCGCCGCGCCCACCGGCACGCCGTCGACCACCGCCAGCCCAACCACGTCGGTCAGGTAGTACTCGCCCTGGGCATTGTTGTTGTCGATGCGGGACAGCCAGTCCTTCAGCTTTGCGGTCGGCGCGGTAAGAATGCCGGTGTTCACTTCCTTGATTTCGCGTTCGGCTTCCGAAGCGTCCTTGTGCTCGACGATGCGGCACACGTTGCCGCTGGCATCGCGCACGATGCGGCCATAACCGGTGGAATCCGCCAGCACCTCGGTCAGCACGGCGGCGCCGGCGCCACGCGCTTCCAGCAGGCGCCGCAGGGTTTCGGGCTGCACCAGCGGCACGTCGCCGTACAGCACCAGGGTCACGTCATCCTTGCCATCGCCTTCGAGCAGCAGCGGCACGGCCTGCTGCACGGCATGGCCGGTTCCTTGCTGCGGTTGCTGCAACACGAAATGCAGGTCCGACTGGCCCTCGTAAGCCTGTTTGACGCGGTCCGCGCCATGGCCGACCACGACGATGATGCGCCCCGGCTTCAATTGGCGCGCGCTGTCCAGCACATGGCCCAGCATCGGTTTGCCAGCCAGTGTGTGCAGAACTTTGGGGAGGTCGGACTGCATGCGCTTACCCAGTCCGGCGGCAAGAATTACTACGTTAAGCATAGGTTCCATTATGTTGAGTGACGCCCGAGCGGCCTTGCGGCCGTCTCGCGCGACGATTGATCGAGAGGACCGCCGCTAGCTAGCGTCCGGTCCGGTTTTCTTGGCGGCCTTGCGGGGCGCCGCCGACTTGCGGGCCGCGGGTTTGGACGCCTTGGCTGCAGGCGCGGCCGCGGCCTTGGACTCGCCCGGCTTGGGCTTGGCCGCCGCATCGGCTGGCGCCGCGGCAGGTGCCGCAGGCATGGACGCCGCGGTGGCGGCGGCGATCTGGTTGAACTGCTGCTGCAACAGGTCCCACCAGGCCTTGGATGCCGATTGCGCCGCAGCGCCCATCTGCTCGCTCATGCCCGGCGTGGCGGATTGCTGCTGACCTGCCGCGCTGGCGGAGGCTTCATCCTTGGCCTTGCCGCCATCGGCGGCAGGACTCGACGGTCCGGGTTTCGCGCTGGACTTGGGCCCGGGCTTCAGGCCCAGCACCACCTCCAGCGGCGAGGCCGCGCCGCTGTCCTGGAAGGCGCCCATATCCAGGTTGGCCGCGCTGTCGACAAAGGCGCGGAGCGTGCTGATGGTGGAACGTTGGACTTCCATGCCCTGGATCGTGCTGGACAGCATGGAGAGGTTCATGCGCAGCCAGTTTTCCACCGAACGGAGTTCGGCAATACGGCGATCCAGGTCTTCCAGGTTCATCGGGGGGGCCATGGGCAGACTGCTGGCCAGCCCGCCAGGCCCGGTCAGGCCAGCCCAGGCCTGGCGCATCATTTCCATGCTGGCCAGGAGCGGATTGCCCGAAAGATCGGAATTCTGGCCCATACCGGGCAGGACGAACGGGTTGGTGTGTTGGTCGCTCATTCCTGGTCTCCCCTAAGACAGATGATGGTCGCCGGCAGGCGGGATCATCCGCGCACCAGCTGATTGTTCTCCACGCGCACATGGTCGCCGGACGCAAAGGCGAAAGGCTGCGCGCTGCGGAACTGGCGCGTGCTGCCGTCGCTCATGCGCACCGTAAGCTCATAGTGCGTCACCGTTTGTTGCTGTCTGATATTACGCTCAACTTCACGGCCTGCCAAAGCGCCGCCCACCGCGCCCAGCACAGTCAGCGCCGTCTTGCCGCTGCCGCCGCCGAACTGGTTGCCCACGACGCCCCCGACCACGCCGCCGCCGATGGTGCCGATAAGGTGGTCGCTATTGTCCTTGACGGGCACCTGCACTTGCCGGATCGACTCCACCACGCCGCAGGTCTGGCAGGCCTGAGGAGGCGGCGCCTGCGTCTGGGCTTGAGCCTGGGCTTGCGGGCGCGGCGCGGGAGCGGCTGGCTGGCGTCCTTGCTGGGCAGGCGGGGGCGGCACGGCGGCTTGCGGCGCGGGTGCCAGGTTGGCGCCTTCCGGGCCGGCCTCCGCCACGGGCTCGTCCGCATGCGGATTGGCCGAAGGCGAGGGCAGCCAGCCCATCACGGCGGCCACGCCCACGGTACACATGACGATGACGGCGATTGCCGCGGCGGCAACCAGAGGATGGAGGCCGCGGCGCGCGGCTTCGATTTTCGAGGATGTATTCATGACGATGCTCCATCGTTACTAACCGGCAGTGGTATAGCACCCGGGCGCGGTTTCGGCGTGTTGCGATGGTGACGCTTCTTTGCAGGAAGCCGGCGGGTGGACAGCCCCTTCCATTCGTGGACAATAGACGGATGGATCCCATTACCCTGCCCCAGCTCGAACAGGCCATCAACTACTGGCGCAACATTTCGCCGTCGGTAGGCGACGAATCCCGCCTGTGCCCCGAAGCTGCCGCGCTGGCCACGCCCTACGCGCTGATGATCATGGCGCACCGGCGCGAGATCTCCGCCACCGAACTGAGCGACCAGGCCCGCGCCGCGCTGGCCGGCTGGGCGGCCGCGGGCAAGTAAGCCAGGCCGCCACCACCACAGGGTGGCCTGGCCGCTCAACCCTTGAGCAGAGCCTTGATGTCCTGCGTCAGGGCATCCACCCCGATATTGTTGTTGGCCAGCACGCGCGATTCGCCCTTGCCGTCCAGCAGGTAGAACGCGGCCGTGTGATCCATCGTGTAGCTGCCGTCCTTGGTGGGCGCCTTGGCGTAATAGGCCTTGAACGAGGCAGCGGCCTTCTTGACCTGATCGGGCGAGCCCGTCAGTCCCAGAAAGCGCGGATCGAAGGCGGTGACGTACTGCTTCAGGACTTCAGGCGTGTCGCGCTCGGGGTCCACGGTGATCAGCAGCACCTGCACGCGGTCAGCATCCGGGCCGAGCTTTTTCATGACTTCGGTCAGTTCGGCAAGCGAGGTGGGGCACACGTCCGGGCATTGCGTGAAGCCGAAGAACACGACGACTACCTTGCCAGCGAAATCCGACAGTTGACGCGTCTTGCCGTTGTAATCGACCAGCTCCATGCCGCGGCCCAACTGCGTGCCGCTGATGTCGCTGCCCTTGAATACGGGAGCGCTGTCGCCGCAGGCGGCCAAGGCAGCGGTAAAAGCGGCGGCAGCGCCCAGGCGCAGGACCAGCCGACGGCTGGTGGAAAACACGGACATCGACAACCTCCAGGGGATCAGCGCAACAGGCCGACCCAGTGGTCCACCAGCAGGGCGCCAAACAGCAACGCCAGGTAGAGAATGGAAAAACGGAACATGCTGCGCGCCAGCTCGTCGCTGTAGGCGCGATACAGCCGCCACGCGTAGGACACGAACATGCCGCCCAGCACCAACGCCGAAGCCAGGTAGAGTTCGCCGCTCATGCGGATGGCGTACGGCAACAGCGTCGTGGCAACCAGCGCCACGCTGTACAAGAGGATGTGCAGGCGCGTGAACTGGTTGCCGTGCGTGACCGGCAGCATCGGCAGGCCGGCCTTGGCGTAGTCGTGGTTGCGGTAGAGCGCCAGCGCCCAGAAGTGCGGCGGCGTCCAGATGAAGATGATAAGCACCAGGATCCAGGCTTCGGCCGGTACCGAATCCGCCACGGTGGCCCAGCCCAGGGCCGGCGGCATCGCGCCCGACAGACCGCCGATGACGATGTTCTGCGGCGTGCGCGGCTTGAGAATGACGGTATAGATGACGGCATAGCCCACGAAGGTGGCGAACGTCAGCCACATGGTCAGCGGATTGACCAGGTGATAGAGCACGAACATGCCGGCGCCGCCCAGCAGGCCGGACATGCTCAGCACCTGGAACGCCGAAATCGTGCCGCGCGCCGTGCCGCGGCGTGCGGTGCGCAGCATGCGGGCGTCGATTTCCTGTTCGATCAGGCAATTGATGGCGAAGGCCGCCGCGGCCAGCAGCCAGATACCCAGCGTGCCGAACAGCACGCGGCGCATGTCCGGAATGCCCGGCGCCGCCAGGAACATGCCGATCACGGCGCAAAACACCGCCAATTGCGTCACACGCGGCTTGGTGAGGACGAAATACTGGCGGAACAATCCGGGCTGGGGAGCGGCAATACTGGTCATAGTGGGCCCTATTTTAAACGCGCACCGAATTGGGGTCGTAGCCCCCGGCCGGCGGGCGCCCTGCCGTGGACAAACGCACCATCAAAACCACCGCGGCCAGGGTCAGGCCGGCGGCCCCTCCATTGTGCAGCACCGCGATCAAGAGCGGCCACTGGAAAAAAATGGTGGTCAGGCCTGTCAGCAGCTGCGCGCCCAGCAGCGCCAGCATCAGCGTGGCCGGCCCCCGCAGGCCGGGCTCGGCGCGCAGGCGCGCGGCCAATATGCCCAGATACAGGAACACCACGAAGGCGAAGTTGCGGTGGACCCAGTGGATGGCGGTCAGCGCCGGTTGGGAAATCATTTCGCCCGACGGCAGTTCACCCAGGGCGCGGATGATGGAATAGCCGCCATGGAAATCCATTTCCGGCACCCAGGCCCCATGACATTTGGGGAAATCCATGCAGGCCAGCGCGGCGTAATTGGTGCTGACCCAGCCGCCCAGCGTTACCTGCGCCAGCAACAGGGCGAAGCCCCCGGCCACCCAGGGCTTCCAGCGCGCGGCCGCTGCCGCCACGGCCAGATGCGGGCGTTCGCGCGCCGACAGCCAGGTCATCAGGGCCAGCACCGACAACCCAAACACCAGGTGCGAGGTCACGACGACGGGCATGAGCTTGTGCGTCACGGTCCAGGCGCCGAACGCACCCTGCACGCAAACAGCGATCAGCGTCACGATGGCCAGAGCCGGCGAGCGACCCAATTGGCGGCGGTAGCGCCACGCCATGTAGACGATGCCGATGATCAGCATGCCCAGGATGGTGCCCACATAGCGGTGAATCATCTCGATCCAGGCCTTGGACAACGTAACCGGACCGAAAGGCATGGCCTGGGATGCTTCATGGATGTCGCCCATCGCGCCTAGCGGCGTCACGCTACCGTAGCAGCCAGGCCAGTCGGGACAGCCCAGGCCCGAATCCGTCAGCCGCACGAAGGCCCCGAACATGATCAGGTCCAGCGTCAGGAACCAGGTGAAGAAAACCAGCTTGCGATACCGCGATTTGATGCGTTCCATTTCCATAAACCATGACTCTGCCGCGCGGATTCCGCGGCACGAAAAACCAGCAGCCCCCACCGCCGCCACACCGGCAAGCCGCAAGCGGCCATCCCGCTCTCTCCCTCGCACCATGCCCCCCGCATGCAAACACCATCTCCCAATCAGGGCCGCGCAGATCCGGCTCCGCCGGTCTGCTGCGGCGCCCCCTGGGGGGGAAGCGCCGCAGGCGCTCCGGGGGGGTCACCCTATCCTCGAGCTGTAGACCAGCTTGCTGATGTCCTTGCGCACCTTCACCCCGTCAGCCTCGGCAGGGTACTGCATCATCAGATTGCCCAGTGGATCGATCACCCAGATCGGCGCCTCCAGCGGGGGCTGGCCTGCGGCCGTATCGCGCGCCAGCAGGAACCGCGCCAGCTGATCGGGGTTGGCGCGCACCATGATCGTGCCTTTGTAGGCTTCCAGCACCTTGTCCGGCACGGGCGCATCATCGGTAATGAACCAGACGCGCGCCAGCCGGTCGACATTCTTGCCCTGGCTGGCGTGGCTATTGCGCGCGATGAAGAGCTTGCGGGCGCAGCTTTCCGGGCAGGCGCCGCCATCCGCGGCCACCAGCAGCCATTTGCCCTTCAAGCTCTGCAGATCGAAGGGCTTGCCATCCAGCGTCGTCAGGCGCAGTTCGCCGGCCACGGGCATGGGCCGCTGCGGGTTCACCAGCGCGCCGTAGTTGCTGGATTCATCGGGCCACCATTGCGGATTCATGTAGACCACGACCGCCGCGACGATGGGCGCCAACGAGCACAGGAACACCAGCAGCATCGGCATCAAAGAGCGCTTACGTGCAGGCTTGGTAGAGGAAAGGTCGCGAGCCACTTTGTATCCTGTCGTCTTGCGGGTTAAGAGTCGGCGCCCCGGTCAGGCGCCTAGCGTGTTTTTTTCACGCCGCATGCGCCGGATGGCGCCCCCCAGCACCACCAGCCACGCGACGGCGGCAATCGAAGCAAAAGCAAACCACTGCACGGCGTAAGACGTGTTCTGCTGGAAATCCACGGACGGCTGCGGCCAGTCCCGCACCAGACCATCGTCCGCGCTGCCGTCGGCCTGCGACAGCACGGTAGGCAACAGGGCCAGGCCAGTAGCCCGGGCGTAGGCGTCCAGCGGCAGGTTCTGCACCTGCGGCAGCGCGCCGCCGGCCGCTGGCAGCGATGCCGGCAAGGCGGACTGCTCCGGACCGCCCAGCGACCAAAGCTCGAACAGTCGCGGGACCCGCGGCGACAGCTCGCCCGTCACCGTCTGCGGCCCTTCGGGCGTGGCGGGCAGCTGCGGTTGTGCGGGGCCCTGGCCCTGGACGCCCATGACACGCGGAATCCAGCCCCGCAGCACCAGCACCGCGCGACGCGCATCGGCATCCAGCAATAGCGGCGTGGCCAGCCAGTAGCCGGGCTTGCCGTCGTGGTTGCGGTTGTCCAGCAGTACACTGAATTGCGGCAGCCATACCCCGCTGGCCTGGGCCGAACGCCAAGCGGTCATCTCGGCGGGGTCGGTCGCCGGGGTCAGGGGCAAGGGCGCTTGCTTGCGGCCCGCTTCGATAGCGGCCAGAATGGCGCGTCGCTCGTCGCCGCGGCGCAATTGCCATTGCCCCAGCGATGCCAGAATGATCACGGCAACACCCAGCAGCAGCAAAGCGGCTACCGTGTATCGGGTTGAATGCGGTCGGGCCATATTTCTACACTAACTACTCTGATTCGTCCGGAGACCACCATGCGCGTTTTCGTCGTCCTGGCCTTTATCGGGATTCTGGCCAGCCTGGCATCGGCCCTGGTCTACCTGATGCGGGACAAAGGAACCACCAGCCGCACGGTCAACGCACTGACGGTGCGCATCGGATTATCGGTGGCCCTGTTTCTGTTCGTGCTGTTCGCCCATCACATGGGCTGGATCGAAAGCACAGGCCTTAGATAGGCATCCGGGGCGCGGGTTCCCGGCAATGCATGACGATTGCAGATGAGTAAAGCGCGCCAGTTCTCGCATAAGAACTGGCGCGCTTTATTTGTTCCGCGTAACGATCAGAACCAGTACACGAACAAGTACAGGCCCAGCCACACCACGTCCACGAAGTGCCAGTACCAAGCGGCGCCTTCAAAACCGAAGTGATGGTCGGCCGTGAAATGGCCGCGGATCAGGCGGATCAGGATGACCGTCAGCATGGTGGCGCCCAGCAGCACGTGGAAGCCGTGGAAGCCCGTCAACATGTAGAACAGCGAACCATAGGCGCCCGAATTGAACTTCAGGTTCAGCTCGGTATAGGCGTGGTGGTATTCGTAAGCCTGACAGGCCACGAAGACAAAGCCCAGCACGACCGTGGCCAGCAGCCAGAAGATCGTCTTGCCGCGATGGTTCTCGCGCAGCGCGTGGTGGGCGATGGTCAGCGTGACGCCGGAGCTCAACAGCAGTGCGGTGTTGATGGTGGGCAGCCAGAAGGGCCCGACGGTCTGGAAGTGCTCAACCACGCCAGCCGGGCCGAAGTTCGGCCACACGGCCTGGAAGTCGGGCCACAGCATCAGGCGGTGATCCATATCGCCCAGCCACGGCGTAGTGATCGTGCGCGTGTACCACAGGGCGCCGAAGAACGCCGCAAAGAACATGACTTCCGAGAAGATGAACCAGCTCATGCCCCAACGGTAGGAACCGTCGATGCGCTTGCTGTTCAGGCCGATCTCGGATTCGTGGATGGCGTCGCCGAACCAGTAGTACAGCACCACGATCAAGCCGATGAAACCTGCCAGCAGGGTCCATTTGGCCCAGCTGACGCCGTTGATCCAGGCCGCGGCGCTCAGGCCCATGAACAGCAGCGCCACAGCCGTACGCACGGGATGACCCGAATCGGCGGGCACGAAGTAGTACGGTGCCTCTTTACCTTGAACCGAGTGGCTTGCACTCATGGCTTTCTCCCTGGTACAGATTTATAGAATTAAGTGATTCAAGTCAGGCTGGAAACGGCCCAACGCACAATTAATACCAGCACAGTAACGAAGATAGCCGCTGCCAGCAGCCCCGCCACGATCACGTGGACCGGATTGAGCTTGGCGACGTCTTCCCGGTGGCCCGCCCCCTTGCGCACACCGAAGAACCCCCACGCCACCGCCTTCATGGTCTGAAGGAAACTCAGCTTGCGCTGGGAGGTTTCGCGCAGGTCGTCGCTCATGGCCTGCGCCTAATTGACGGCGACGCCGGACAGCAGGGCCGAGCCGCGCAGCACGGTCCAGGCAAACACGGCAATGACGAAAGCCAGCAGGACCAGACCTGCGATTTTGTTGCGGCGGCGCTGCTCGGGTGTCATTGCTGTGCTACCTGGAACATGAAAGGCTGCTTCACTTCACTTCGGGCGGGGTTTCGAAGGTGTGGAACGGAGCCGGCGAGGGCACCGTCCATTCCAGGCCTTCGGCGCCGTCCCACGGCTTGGCCGCCGCGGGCTCACCCTTGCCCATGTAGCAACGCACCATCGCCCACAGGAAGATCAGCTGCGACAGGCCGAACCAGAACGCGCCGATGGTGGCCATCTGGTGGAACGTCGTGAACTGGCCGGCGTAGTCGGCATAGCGGCGCGGCATGCCTGCCAGGCCCAGGAAGTGCATCGGGAAGAAGGTGACGTTGAACGAGATCAGCGTCGACCAGAAGTGCAGCTTGCCCAGCTTTTCGCTGTACATGCGGCCGGTCCACTTCGGCACCCAGTAGTAGGCGCCGGCGAACAGGGCGAACAGCGAGCCCGCCACCAGCACGTAATGGAAGTGCGCCACCACGTAGTAGGTGTCGTGGACCTGGATGTCGATCGGGGCCACCGACAGGATCAGGCCGGTAAAGCCGCCCATGGTGAACACGAAGATGAAGCCGATCGAGAACAGCATGGGCGTCTCGAACGTCATGGAACCGCGCCACATCGTCGCAACCCAGTTGAACACCTTCACCCCGGTCGGGATGGAGATGAGCATGGTGGCGTACATGAAGTAGAGTTGGCCCGTCACCGGCATGCCGGTCGTGAACATATGGTGCGCCCACACGATGAAGGACAGCACGGCGATGGAAGCCGTGGCGTAGACCATGGAGGCATAGCCGAACAGCTTCTTGCGGGCGAACGCGGGCACGATGGCCGACACGATGCCGAACGCCGGCAAAATCATGATGTAGACCTCGGGGTGCCCGAAGAACCAGAACACGTGCTGGTACAGGACCGGGTCGCCGCCAGCGGCGGCGTTGAAGAAGCCCGTGCCGAAGTGGCGGTCGGTCAGCACCATGGTGATGGCGGCGGCCAGCACGGGCATCACGGCCAGCAGCAGGAAGGCGGTGATCAGCCAGGTCCAGCAGAACAGCGGCATCTTCATCAGCGTGAGGCCGGGCGCGCGCATGTTCAGGATGGTGACGATGATGTTGATCGCACCCATGATGGACGAGGCGCCCATGATGTGCAGCGCGAAGATCGCCAGGTCCATGCCCGGGCCCATCTGCAGCGACAGAGGCGCATACAGCGTCCAGCCGGCCGCGGTGGCACCGCCCGGCACGAAGAACGACGCCGTCAGCATGATCGCGGCCACCGGCAGCAGCCAGAAGCTGAAATTGTTCATGCGGGCGAACGCCATGTCGGAGGCGCCGATCTGCATCGGGATCATCCAGTTGGCGAAGCCCACGAACGCCGGCATGACCGCGCCGAACACCATGACGAGGCCGTGCATGGTGGTGAACTGGTTGAAGAGTTCGGGGCGGAAGAACTGCAGGCCCGGCTCGAAGAGCTCGGTGCGCAGCAGCAGTGCCAGGGTGCCGCCTTCCAGCAGCATGACGAACGAGAAGATGAGATACATCGTCCCGATGTCTTTGTGGTTCGTGGCGAAAAGCCAGCGGCGCCAGCCGGTGGGGATGGCGTGGTGGTGGTCATCGTGACCGTGGCCGTGGCCCGGCGACACGTGGTCTACAGTGACGCTGCTCATGATGGACTCCTTCCTGCTGAGTGCCGGGCCCGATCCACGGGGCCGGCAGGGTATCTCTAACTAAACGGAACCGGTTCTGCGAGGGTGTGACTGGGCGCGCGCAATCAGCGCGCAGCCATCACGTCCTTCGGCTGAACCGTCGGGTCCTGCCCCTTGCCTGCGTTGCTCCAGGCATGGCGCGTATAGCTGATGACCGCTGCGATCTCGACATCGTTGAGCTGCCCGCCAAATGCCGCCATGGCGGTGCCGGGCTTGCCCTTCAGCACGGTGTTGATCTGTTCCGCCTTCGGGCCCAGAACAACCTTGTCTCCGTCGAGCGGGGGGAAACTGCCCGGGATGCCCTTGCCGTTGGCCTGGTGACAGGCAACGCAATTTGCCGCGAAAACCTTTTCGCCGCGGGCAACCAGTTCGGCTTCCGTCCACTCTTTATTGGGATCGTCGGCGTTTGCCGCCATCTTCTTCTTTTGGTCTTCAACCCACTTATCGTAGTCGGCTTGCGCCATGACTTCCACGACGATGGGCATGAATGCGTGATCCTTGCCGCAAAGTTCCGCGCACTGGCCGCGGTAGATACCGGGCTTGTCGGCGTTGAACCAGGTATCGCGCAGGAAGCCCGGAATGGCGTCCTGCTTCACGCCGAAGTCCGGAATCATCCAGGAGTGGATGACGTCGGCCGCGGTCAGCACGATACGGATCTTCTTGTTCACGGGGACGACCAGATGGTTGTCCACTTCCATCAGGTAGAACTCACCCTTGGGTTCGCGGTTCTCGATCTGGGCGCGCGGCGTCGACAGCGTGGAGAGGAACTTGATGCCGGTGGCCGAGCCATCGAGGTACTCGTAGCCCCATTTCCACTGATAGCCGGTGACCTTCACGGTGAGGTCGGCGCTGGAGGTATCTTTCATCGCCACCACCGTCTTGGTGGCGGGCAACGCCATGGCGATGACGATAATGAACGGGATGACGGTCCAGGCGACTTCTACGCCCAGATGTTCATGGAAGGTCGCGGCCTTGTGGCCACGGGATTTACGGTGCGCCCAGATGGAGTAGAACATCACTCCGAAGACGCCGATGAAGATCACGATACAGATCGTGAGCAACATCCAATGCAACCACATGATGTCGCGCGAGATTGCCGTCACGCCTTCATGCAGGTTGAGCTGATTGACCTTCGGGCCGCCGGGCATGTCTTGCACCTGAGCACCTGCCACGCTGCCAATCAGCATCGCACAAGCCCCCAGTATCCCTCTCCACTTCTTCATGCTTACCTCGAAACACGGCGCGAAGGTCCGTTCGCTAGTGGCGGAAGTCACCGGAACCGGGCAACGCGCAATTATTAGATGGTAGGGCGTGGCAGGGAGATAGAGCGGCCCCTGTCGTTCCCACTCGAAATCACAAAGAAACTGGCGGATTATAGCGGACGCGCAAATAGATGTAAGTTAGTGCCCTTGAATTCATCGGGCCTGCCCCCATCTGGCCGCGCCCCCTTGACCAAGCGCTGCAAACAGGGTGGCATAAAATCCTCGGCAACTTCATCACTACGGTTTCACGATGCCCAAGCAGTTGTCCGACCTGTACGCCGACTTGTGCGCTCGCGCGCAAGAGCCCGCCCCAGAAGGCGCGCGCGCTTTATATATAGCGGGGCGTCGCTGCGGCTGGGCCACGCATGCGGCATGCGACGCCTTGCGCGGCGCGCCCGGCATCGCGGCGGACGGTGACACCTTGCGCATCGGCTCGGACCTGCAACCCGGCGCAAGCCTGAATGACGTGCTCGAACAAGCCGCGCAACTGTTGCGCCAAGCCAACTGCCTGCGCGGCTGGCGCGACGAATTGCTGGACGTTCTGGACGGAGACGAACCGCTGGGCGTGATCGAACGCGCGGCCGTGCGCCCATTGGGTCTGCTGACCAAGGCCGTGCATCTGAACGCCTGGACCCCGGATGGCCGGCTGTGGGTCGCGCGGCGCGCGCTCAGCAAATCCACCGATCCCGGTATGTGGGACACCTTGGTCGGCGGGCTGGCGAGCAGCCGCGAAGACCTGGAGCTGGCGCTGGTGCGCGAATGCGGCGAAGAAGCAGGACTGGACGAACCCGACCTGACGCAGCGCTCGCCCTTGCGCACGATCCTGCGCATCCATCGCCGCCTGCCCGAGGGCTATCAGGTCGAAGACGTCCTCACCAGCACCTGCGTGCTGTCGGCCGACGTCCGACCCGCCAACCGGGACGGCGAGGTCATGGAGATCGCGACTATCGACGCGGCCACCGCCGTGCGCCAGGTCGCGGAAGGCGAATTCACGCTGGAAGCAGCGCTGGTGATCATCGAAGACATCATGCAGCGCCGCGCGGCCGGCGAAATCCCGGCCTAGGGCCGCACGACCCCGGGCTCTCCCAGCGATGGCGCGTCCGGCGCGCCGTTCTGGGCCGGCGCTTGCGCGTCGCGGACCTCGCTGGCCGCCTGCGCGTCGGTGCCGGACGAAGCCCCTGCCGCTTCGGCAGCCTCGGCGGCCTGGCCGGGGCTCGGCGCCGACACCGGCGGCGATACCGGCGCGGGCGCGGCATTGGCCTGCGAAAACTGTTTCCACACTTCAATCGCGCGCAGGCGCTGCTTGGCCACGACCTGGATGCGTTCGCGCAGGTGTTCATCGCGCGCCAGCAGGGCGTGGAAATCGCGCGAGGAGAGCATCAGCAGCTTGCTGTAGCCCAACGAGGTCACCTCGGGCATCAATTGTTCTTCGCCCAAGAGGCCCAGTTCTCCGAAGAATTCGCCGCTGCCCAGCTCAATCATGGTGTGGTCGGGCAGGTGCACCGCCACGGCGCCTGACGCGACGAAACACATTTCCTCGCCATGCCGGCCCTTGGTCAGCACGCGCTGGTCCGGCAGGGCCAGGCGCGGCTTGAGCAGCTTGCTGATGGCCCGCAGCGAATCGGCGGACAGGCCTTCAAACAGCGGCACGCGCTTGATCAGGTCGGCGGCGCTCATTTCAATGTCCAACGGCGGGTGCTTGTCGATATGCGCCCAGCGGCTCTTCAACTGCGCCATCAGGTCCGCATACACCTCGCCGCTGATCAGGAACTGTTCGAGCATGTCGCGGTAGCGGATACGTTCCATTTCGCGCGCCACGCGGCCCAGGTAGCTTTCCTGCAGCCACTGCGCGTAGGACGGATATTGCAGGTTCAGGGCCTGCATGGCGTTTTCTATCAGGTCCAGTCGGCGCTGGTGCAGGGACACGATGCGCTGGGTGGCTTCCTCGCCCAGCAGCGGTGTGATCTGTTCCCGCGCGAAGGCGATCAGGCGTTGCGCCACCGACCGCTTGCTCATGAGGTTGGCGAAGCGCTGGCCGAGTTCGCGCGCCAGCCAACCCTGGAAGCCGAACAGGTAATGCAGGCGCAAGGCCAGGCGGAAGCCGGTGGAATAGCGCACGTCGGCGACGATGGCCCGCTCGAAGCCCGGGATCCCGCCCAGCCGGATCGCATCCTCCAGCCGTTCCGCGCGCGCCAGCAGGGTTTCGGCCATGCGCCAGTCCACGATCTGCGCCTTGAGGATGTCGAAGAACATTTCCTCTTCGCGCTGAGCCACGATGGCCAGGCCCACCGCCACGCGCTGGTCGTCCGTCATCTGGCTGACCTGGCCGTCATGCACGCTGGTCAGGCTGGCGTCAAACACGGCGCGGATGCGATCGCGGACTTCGGTTCCGATATGCTCGGCCCGGGCAACATCCTCGGTCTTGCCCTGCAGGTCTTCCAACGCCACGGCCAGCGCCTGGTTGCGAATGGTGCGTTCCACCGGCGACAGCTGGTTCAGGCCCAGCATGCGAATCAGGGGACGCAGGCTGATGCCGTTGATGAACAAGGTCAGTAGCACGTAGCTGGTGGTGGCCACCGCAATGAACTGGCGCGCCTCTTCGGCCACGCCGGTCTGTTCCGTCACGGCCAGCGCCAGCGCCAGCGACACGGCGCCGCGCAAGCCCCCCCACAGCATGACCACCTTGTAGGGATTACTGACCTTGGTGCCCAGCCGGGTCAATCCCAACAAAGGCAATAACCCGAAAACGACGATAGCGCGCGCCACCAGCGTCGCCACGAACACCACCGCCACCAACGCCAATTCCTGCCAATCCGCGGCCGCCATCAGCTTGGGGATCAGCATGGCGGCGAACAGGAAGATCAGCGAATTGGCCCAGAACCCGAATTGCTCCCAGGCGCTGGACAGGTACTCGAAGGTGGTGGGCGACATGCGGGTGCGGCCGGTCGACCCCACCACCAGGCCGGCAATCACCGTCGCCACCACGCCCGATACGTTCAGATAGTGCTCGGAAATGAAGAAAGACAGATAGGCCAGGGTCAGCGTCAGCGTGATCTCCGCGGTGGGAAACCCGCGCAGCCAGGCGAACAGGAAGCACGCCAGCCGACCCATGGCGAAACCGGCGATGCCTCCGCCGATGAAATGCACAATGAAGTCGTTGAAAATACCGCTGGCAGTCAGTTCGCCATGGCCGCCCAGCACGGCCAGCAGCACTGAGTACAAGGCGATGGAGGCCGCGTCGTTGAAGAGGCTTTCGCCTTCGACCAATGTGGTCAAGCGCTTGGGCGCGCCCACCTCGCGAAAGATGCCCACCACCGCCACGGGATCGGTGGTGGCGACGATGGCGCCCAGCAGCAGGCAGACCACCAGGCCGTAGGACGAAATGGCGTCCAGCGTGACCCCGACCACCACGGTGCAGACCACCACGGCCACGATCGCCATCATGAGGATGGGGCCGATGTCGTCCATCAGGCGCCGCACGTTCATGGACAGTGCGGTTTCAAAAAGCAGCACCGGCAGAAACACCATCAGGAAGGTTTCGGACGAAATCTCGAAACGTTCCAGCGAATCCAGGAAATCGCCGATCCAGCTGGGCGCCCAGCCATGCACGTGCACGATGATGCCGAGCAGACAGCCGACGATAGCCAGCAGCACCGAGTAGGGCAGCTTGAGGCGGCCGGCCAGCGGCGGCATGAAACAGACCAGCGTTAACAAACCGGCCAAGCCGAATACGAGAAAACCTACATCCATGGTCTGTTGGTGGAGCTTGTGTGAAGTTTCACAAGAATAGCGGCTTTTTCCCGTCGGACCGGGCCGGAAACCGTCAGGAATCGTGGAGAATGCACGTTTCGTTACCCCAATGCGGACCTGCGATACGCGTCGGCCCATGTTTTTTGGGTAATGTGGAATCGCACAAACTTTGCAGGAGCGGCACTTGGCCCGGATCCATTCCCTGACCCGGCGCGACGACGCGCCCGCCATGCTGGTCCAGCTGACCGACAGCCATCTGTTCGGCGAGCCGGAAACCTCGATGCTGGGCGTCAATACGGACGCCAGCCTGCGCGCGGTGCTGCGCCAGATCGAAGCCGACGGCAAGCACCCCGATCTGCTGCTGGCCACGGGCGACATGTCCCAGGACGGCGAAGCCGCGGCCTATCGCCGCCTGGCGCGCGTCCTGTCCGAAGCGCCCGCCCTGGAGCAAGCCTGCATCCGCTGCCTGCCGGGCAACCATGACCTGCCGGCGGTGATGCGCCAGGAGCTGCCTGAATGGTCCGCTCCGGTGACCGACGTGGGCGCATGGCGCGTGGTCGCCCTGGACACCACCGTGCCCAACTCCAACGCCGGGCACCTGCCGCAGAGCCAGCTCGATCTGCTGGAGGCCGCGCTGGCCGAGGCTCCGGGCCGCCATACGCTGATCGCCATGCACCACAACCCCATGCAGATCGACAGCCACTGGCACGATTCGATGATGATCGACAACCCCCAGGCGCTATTCAAGCTGCTGACACGCTGGCCCCAGGTCCGCGTGCTGCTGTGGGGCCATGTGCACCACGAATTCGACCGTCGCCGCCACAACCTGCGCATGCTGGCCACGCCATCGACCTGCTTCCAGTTCAGCATCCGCGACGGCAAGCATGTGGTGGACAACATGGCCCCCGGCTATCGTTGGATCAAGCTGTACCAGGACGGTTCGATGGCGACAGGCGTGCGCCGCGTGCAGGACGCGCTGTGGCATCCCGCCTTGACCTCGCAGGACAAAGCGCAAGCGGCGTAGGCAGTGGAGACCTCCCAAGGCGCCCCCCTCGGGGGGCAGCAAGCAAGCAAAGCTTGCGCAGCGTGGGGACCAACACAGCCTCCGCAAAAATAGCCGGCCCGCCGCCGGGCCGCCCCAAGGCGGGCCAGCCCCCTCGGGGGGCAGCAAGCAAGCAAAGCTTGCGCAGCGTGGGGGCACCATAAAAAACGGGGCACCAGATATGCATGGTGCCCCGCAAGCATCCGTCTCATAGGGGAGGGGAAAGAGGAGAAGCCGAGACGGATGACAAGACGGCCAACCGAAGTTCGCGGTCTACATGAAGTTAGGCGGCGCCTTCCGCATTAAGTTTCTCGCGCCGCGCAAAATTTCCGCTCGAATTTGTATCAATTTATTCATGCGCTGCCGCCCTCTGTCCATAAAGCAAAAGGGCCGCGAATTGCGGCCCTTTGCGTGGGTCGATCAAGAATCAAGACGCGAGGTTGCCGCGCATCTTCTTCAAGGCGGCCGCTTCGATCTGGCGAATGCGCTCGGCCGACACGCCGAACTCCTGCGCCAGCTCGTGCAGCGTGGCGCCGCCGTCGTCTTGCAGCCAGCGGGCCTCGACAATGCGGCGCGAACGCGGATCCAGCGCTTCCAGCGCGTCGGTCAGGCCGGCGCTTTGCAGCTGGTCGCGGGCGGCACGTTCCAGCACGCGGGTCGGTTCCTGGCGGCCCTCGTCCGACAGATAGGCAATGGGCGCGTAGCTGTCATCGTCGTCGTCCTGGTTTTCCAGCGACATATCGCGACCGGACAGGCGCACTTCCATTTCGCTCACGTCTTCGCGGCGCACGTTCAGTTCGCGCGCAATGTGGTCGACCTGGTCCGGATCCAGCGTCTGACCGTCCGGGCGCATGCTGCGCAGGTTGAAGAACAGCTTGCGCTGGGCCTTGGTGGTCGCGACCTTCACCAGGCGCCAATTGCGGATGATGTATTCGTGGATTTCAGCCTTGATCCAGTGCACGGCGAACGACACCAGGCGCACGCCGCGCTCGGGATCGAAGCGTTTGACGGCCTTCATCAGGCCCACGTTGCCTTCCTGGATGAGATCGGCATGCGGCAAGCCGTAGCCCAGGTACTGACGGGCCACCGACACCACCAGGCGCAGGTGCGAGAGAATCAGTTCGCGCGCGGCGCCCAGGTCTTCCTGGTCGCGCAGACGGCGGCCCAGCTCGGTTTCGCGTTCCGCGGACAGGACCGGCAGGCGGTTAACCGCGGAAATATAAGCGTCGATCGTGCCAAGTGCGCCCGGATTGGCAATGGCCAACGCCAGAGCGTTGCCAGGAGCGGCCAACGAGGTACTGGGTTGCTTCATAGCGGGGATCTCCGGATGGCGAAGGGATAACGACATGGATTCGATGTTAGCACTCTAGTATTGGGAGTGCTAATTCGACTATTGCGGCGCGTCAAAGTTTCCTTTGACATTATGTGTCCCCATTTATTTTTTAGCGGCGGGGTGCCGCTGGCGCGATGCGCGCCTTCGCTACCATCCCAGGCGCTTCAGCCCTTCGGCAGTGGATTCGCCATCCGGGCGGATGAACAACGCCCCCCGCGGATCCATCAGGACCTGATAGCGGGCGCCATCGAACAGGGGCATGTAGGCGCCGCTGCCGAATTGGACGTCGACAAAGGGAAACCAGTTCGGGAAATTCTTCTTCAAGGAGGCCAGATCCGGTGCCGGCCAGTCGTCCAGCGCATGCACTGAACGCGTGGCCGAGGCTTCGCGCGCCGCATCGCTATAGCGGCCCGACAGCCGCTCCAGCCGGTACAGCGGGGGCACGCCAGCCATCAGTGCAGGCAGACGCCAGCGCACGACGCGCGCGTCGATCTGCCACTGGTCGCCGTAGAGCACGTACTGCTTGGTCCCGGTGCCAGGCGCGCTGGCGCTGACCTGGAATTGGCCGTCGGCCACCTGGCGGACCTCGATGCGCGCGACAGGCTCGTCCGTCGTCAAGCGGAAGAACTGCACCAGCGACAGCGCCAACAGACCGGATACGCATCCCAACAGCACCAGCATCAGGCCAAACAGGCGGCGCATCGGCCGGAACTGAAACATCCTGCGGCCACGTTCGTCGCGCGGGCCTCCGCGGCCCAGCAGCATGACGATCCCGGGCAGCAGGACGACCACGACACCCAGCAGGATCCAGACGAAGGGAGCGATACCGTTGATCAAATCAGGCGTTCCTCTTGAGCACAAACCGCGGGCGGCGCGCCGACGCACGCGCAGGCAAGCCCGCCTCGGCAGGCCCGCCAGTATAGAAGCGCGGCCTCAGGGCGCCGGTTTTCCAAGCCGCTCGACGTGAAACCGGATGTGATCCTCGATGAAGGTCGAGATGAAATAGTAGCCATGGTCGTAGCCCGGTTGGCGCCGCAGGTTCAGCGGCTGGCCCGCAGCGGCGCACGCCGCCTCGAATACCTCGGGATACAACTGTTCAGCCAGGAACTGGTCCGACTCGCCCTGATCGATGAGGATACCGGCCGGGAAGGGGTTCGTGGCGCCGCGCATCAGCTCGGAAGCGTCATAGGCGGCCCAGTCCTCGATCTTGTCGCCGAGGTAGGCGCCAAAGGCCTTCTTGCCCCACGGACACTGGCTGGGCGCGGCGATAGGCGCGAATGCCGATACCGAACGGAACTTGCCGGGATTGCGCAGCGCCAGGACGAGCGCGCCGTGTCCGCCCATGGAATGGCCGAAGATGCCGGTGCGCGATGCGTCGCCGGGTAGCGCTTCGCCCGTGACGATGCCGTGCAGCTCCTGCGTGACATAGCTGTACATGCGGTAATGGCCGCGCCAGGCGGGGGTGGTGGCGTCCACGTAGAAGCCCGCGCCCGTGCCCAGGTCCCAGCTTTCGTCCTCGCCGGCCACATTGGCCCCGCGCGGGCTGGTGTCAGGGGCAACCAGCATGACGCCGAGTTCGGCGGCCAGGCGCTGTGCGCCCGACTTGATCATGAAGGTTTCTTCCGTGCAGGTCAGGCCCGCCAGGTAGAACAGCACAGGAACCGGCCCCTGCTCGGCCTGCGGCGGGATATAGACGGAGAAGCGCATCGGCAGGCCGATCTCCGCGGACTCGTGGCGGTAATAGCGCTGCCAGCCGCCGAAGCAGCGATGCTGCGAAATGAGTTCCAGGGCGACTGCCATTGCTTTCCTCCGGTCGTAGATGGGAAAAAACGTCCGCGGACTAGGGGATACCCACGGTACGACGTTCCGTCGCCGAATGTTAACCTGGGCTTTATGGGGTACGAACGGCAGAAAAAAAAGCGATTTCATGCCCCGACCATGATCACGGGACTTGACCGGCGCCCACCGTGGCACTATTTATATACCGTGAGCGAAGACAACCCGTTCTTCCAGATACGCAAGTCCTGACACTATGGCCCGTCTGCCCCGTCTGTACGCCCCTGGGCTGCCCCAACTGGTGCAGGCCAATTTCATCCAGCCGCTGGCGGCGCCGTCGCAACCCGCGCCGGCCGACATCCTGAACCAGCTAGCCACGTGGCTGGGCGAATCCGCCCAACGCCATCGGGTCTCGGTTCACGGCTGGCTGCTGGCCAACGACCGCATCTTGCTGCTGGCCACGCCCGCGGACGAGGAAGGCCTGCCGCGCCTGATGCAGACGCTGGGCCGCAACCTGGCCGCGCGCCTGCGTGGTGGCCGGGTCTTCGCGGGACGCTACCGCTCCGCCTTGCTGGAGCCGGGCGCCTGGGTGCTGCCTTCCCTGGTCTGGCTCGAAACCTATCCGGTGCGCAGCGGCGCCTCCCAGGATCCCGATTCCTGGCCCTGGTCCTCGGCTTCCAGCCATACCGGCAACACCACCGCGGCCCCCGCGCAATGGCAGTCGGATCACGCGGACTACTGGGCCTGTGGCAACACCCCGTTTGACCGCCAAGCCAACTACCGCAAACGTCTGCAGGACGGCCTGTCGCGCGAGGAAACCCAGCGCATCGACCAGGCGGTCTCCGGACAATGGGCACTGGGCGGTCCCGCTTTCATTGCCAGCCTCGCCCATACCGCGAGCCGCCGGGTCGCCCCGGGCCAGCGCGGACGTCCGCGCAAAAAGCCTGCCGCCGCGACACCCGCCGACACAGAGCCGAACTCGTCGCCTCCGTCGACAACTCCCACGTCGACCTCATCCTGACCTTGAACCCGCCTCTCCGGCGGGTTCCGCATTTTCAATGGCGCACCTTTGCATTTACGCAACGGCCGGCGACTCCAAAATGCACTGAAAGCGCTTGATTAAATAGGGACGTATAAAGCCAAAAATGACCATTTGGCTGCTGCGGCCGCACCCACTTGGTGCAGACCCCCTTGGCAAAGCCCGTGTGGCGCGGCTCTTGATGCGTCACCGAATTTCTTGCCAATGACACATCCGAATTATAAATAGGGACACACCCTATTTATTCCTATTGCACCCTACTCGTGTCGGGGGTATTGTCCGTCTCCTGCACTGCAACATTACGACGCAGGCCCACTGCGGAGCGCGCCATGCCCCAAATTACCCCGATCGACTCCTGTCCCCCGCCCAAGGCGACCCCCATCGATGCCAGCCGCATCGGGCTGCCTTCCGCGCAGGGCCTGTACAACCCCAAGAACGAACATGACGCTTGCGGCGTCGGCTTCGTGGCCCACATCAAGGGCAAGAAAAGCCACGCGATCATCCAGCAGGGTCTGAAGATCCTCGAAAACCTGGACCACCGCGGTGCGGTCGGCGCGGACAAGCTGATGGGCGACGGCGCGGGCATCCTGATCCAGATCCCCGATACGCTCTACCGCGACGAACTCGGCCACCAGGGCATTACCCTGCCGCCTCCCGGCGAGTACGGTGTCGCCATGGTGTTCCTGCCCAAGGAAACGGCGTCGCGCCTGGCCTGCGAACAGGAACTGGAGCGCTCCGTGCGTGCCGAAGGCCAGGTCGTCCTGGGCTGGCGCGACGTGCCGGTGGACGTCGACATGCCGATGTCGCCCGCCGTGCGTGCCTGCGAACCGGTGATCCGCCAGCTGTTCATCGGCCGCGGCGCCGACGTGATGGTGCCGGACGCGCTGGAGCGCAAGCTGTACGTCATCCGCAAGACCGCCAGCCACGCCATCCAGAACATGCACCTGGCGCACGGCAAGGAATATTTCGTGCCCTCGGCCTCGGTGCGCACCGTGGTCTACAAGGGCCTGCTGCTGGCCGACCAGGTCGGCCGCTACTACCGCGACCTGGCCGACCCGCGCACGGTGTCGGCGCTGGCGCTGGTGCACCAACGCTTCTCGACCAACACCTTCCCGGCCTGGCCGCTGGCCCACCCGTACCGCATGATTGCGCACAACGGCGAAATCAACACGGTCAAGGGCAACTTCAACTGGCTGCGCGCCCGCGAAGGCATGATGCAGTCGGCCGTGCTGGGCGAGGACCTGAAGAAGCTGTACCCCATCGTCTACGAAGGCCAGTCGGACACCGCAACGTTCGACAACTGCCTCGAACTGCTGGTGAACTCGGGCTACTCGCTGGCCCACGCCATGATGATGATGATCCCGGAAGCCTGGGAACAACATACGCAGATGGACGAAAGCCGCCGCGCTTTCTACGAATACCACGCAGCCATGATGGAGCCCTGGGACGGCCCCGCCGCGGTCGCGTTCACCGACGGCCGCCAGATCGGCGCCACGCTGGACCGCAACGGCCTGCGCCCGGCCCGCTACCTGGTCACCGATGACGACATGGTCATCCTGGCCTCGGAAGCCGGCACGCTCTCGATCCCCGAAAACCGCATCATCAAGAAGTGGCGCCTGCAGCCCGGCAAGATGTTCCTGATCGACCTGGAACAGGGCCGCATCATCGACGACGCCGAGATCAAGCTGCAACTGGCCAACAGCCGTCCGTACCGCCAATGGATCGAACGCCTGCAGATCAAGCTGGAATCGCTGCCGGCCCCGCGCCAGGCCGCCGTCGCCACGCAGTCGTCCGTATCGTTGCTGGACCGCCAGCAGGCCTTCGGCTGGACCCAGGAAGACTACAAGTTCATCCTGGAACCCATGGCCACGACAGGCGAGGAAGTCATCGGCTCGATGGGCAACGACGCGCCGCTGGCCGTGCTGTCCGACCGCGCCAAGCCGTTCTACAACTACTTCCGCCAACTGTTCGCGCAAGTCACGAACCCGCCGATCGACCCCATCCGCGAACAGCTGGTGATGTCACTGGTGTCGTTCATCGGGCCGAAGCCCAACCTGCTGGACATCAACAACGTCAATCCGCCGCTGCGCCTGGAAGTCTCCCAGCCGGTGCTGGACTTCGCCGCCATGGCGCAGATCCGCGACATCGAGCAGGTCACGGGCAAGAAGTTCCGCAGCTTTGAGCTGGACATCACGTATCCCGCCGCCTGGGGCCCCGAAGGCATTGAAGCCCGCGTGGCCGCGCTGTGCGCGCGCGCCGTCGACGCGGTTCGCAGCGGCTACAACATCCTGATCGTGTCCGACCGGCTGGTCGACAGCGAACGCGTGGCCATCCCCGCGCTGCTGGCGACGTCCGCGGTCCACCAGCACCTGATCCGCGCCGGCCTGCGCACCAATACCGGCCTGGTCGTGGAAACCGGCTCGGCGCGTGAAGTCCATCACTTCGCCCTCTTGGGCGGCTACGGCGCCGAAGCCATCCACCCCTACCTGGCGCTGGAATCGCTGGGCAAGATGAACGACCCCGAAAAGGCGGTCAAGAACTTCATCAAGGCAATCGGCAAGGGCTTGAACAAGGTCATGTCCAAGATGGGCATTTCCACGTACATGTCCTACACGGGCGCGCAGATCTTCGAAGCCGTGGGCCTGCAGACCGCCCTGGTGAACAAGTACTTCACCGGCACTGCCTCCAACATCGAGGGCATCGGCATCTTCCAGGTGGCCGAAGAAGCGCTGCGCCAGCACCGCGCCGCCTTCAGCACCGATCCGGTGCTGGCCAACGACCTGGACGCGGGCGGCGAATACGCCTATCGCGTGCGCGGCGAAGAGCACATGTGGACGCCGGATTCCATCGCCAAGCTGCAACACGCCTCGCGCGCCAACAACTACCGCACGTACAAGGAGTACGCGCAGATCATCAACGACCAGAGCCGTCGTCACATGACCCTGCGCGGCCTGTTCGAGTTCCGCTTCGACCCGTCTCGGGCGATTCCGCTGGACGACGTTGAACCCGCCAAGGAAATCGTCAAGCGCTTCGCCACGGGCGCAATGTCGCTGGGCTCGATCTCCACCGAAGCGCACTCGGTGCTGGCCGTGGCCATGAACCGCATCGGCGGCAAGTCCAACACCGGCGAAGGCGGCGAGGACGAACTGCGCTACCGCGCCGAAATGCGTGAAGGCAAGAGCACCATCAAGGACGGCGACACGCTGGCGTCCGTGCTGGGCTCGGACCGCATCGAAGCGGACGTCGAACTGAAGAAGGGCGACTCGCTGCGTTCCAAGATCAAGCAGGTGGCCTCGGGCCGTTTCGGCGTGACCGCCGAGTACCTGTCGTCCGCCGACCAGATCCAGATCAAGATGGCGCAGGGCGCCAAGCCCGGCGAAGGCGGCCAGTTGCCCGGCCACAAGGTGTCGGAATACATCGCCAAGCTGCGCTATTCGGTCCCCGGCGTGGGCCTGATTTCGCCCCCGCCGCACCATGACATCTATTCCATCGAAGACCTGGCCCAGCTGATCCACGATCTGAAGAACGTGAATTCCAAGGCTTCGGTCTCGGTCAAGCTCGTATCCGAAGTGGGCGTGGGCACCGTGGCAGCAGGCGTGGCCAAGGCCAAGGCCGACCACGTCGTGATCGCCGGCCATGACGGCGGCACGGGTGCCTCGCCGGTGTCGTCCATCAAGCACGTGGGCACGCCCTGGGAACTGGGCCTGGCTGAAACGCAGCAGACGCTGGTGCTGAACCGCCTGCGCAGCCGCATCCGCGTGCAGGCCGACGGCCAGATGAAGACCGGCCGCGACGTCGTCATCGGCGCGCTGCTGGGCGCTGACGAATTCGGCTTCGCGACCGCTCCGCTGGTCGTCGAAGGCTGCATCATGATGCGCAAGTGCCACCTGAACACCTGCCCGGTGGGCGTGGCCACGCAAGACCCCGTCCTGCGCAAGAAATTCCAGGGCAAGCCCGAGCACGTCGTGAACTTCTTCTTCTTCATCGCCGAGGAAGTCCGCGAAATCATGGCCCAGCTGGGCATCCGCAAGTTCGACGACCTGATCGGCCGCGCCGATCTGCTGGACATGCGTTCGGGCGTGGAACACTGGAAGGCCCAGGGCCTGGATTTCGCCCGCGTGTTCCATCAGACCCAGTCCGACGCGGCAGTGCGCCAGACCGAAGAGCAGGACCATGGCCTGGCCGGCGCGCTCGATCACCAGCTGATCGAACGCAGCAAGCCCGCGCTGGAGCGCGGCGAAAAGGTTTCGTTCATCGTGCCGGTACGCAACCGCAACCGCACCATCGGCGCCATGCTGTCGGGCGCGGTGGCTGCGCGCTACGGCCATGACGGCCTGCCGGACGACACCATCCACATCCAATGCAACGGCACCGCCGGCCAGAGCTTCGGCGCATTCCTGGCCCATGGCATCACGATGGACCTGGTGGGCGAAGGCAACGACTACGTCGGCAAGGGCCTGTCGGGCGGCCGCATCATCGTGCGCTCGCCCAATGACTTCCGCGGTTTCGGCCCCGATCACATCATCGCTGGCAATACCGTGCTGTATGGCGCGCTGGCGGGCGAAGCCTTCTTCAACGGCGTGGCTGGTGAACGCTTCGCGGTTCGCAACTCGGGCGCCGCCACCGTCGTGGAAGGCACGGGCGACCATGGCTGCGAATACATGACCGGCGGCACCGTCGTGGTACTGGGCGCCACGGGCCGCAACTTCGCGGCCGGCATGTCCGGCGGCGTGGCCTACGTGTGGGATCCGGAGCGCACGCTCAAGCAACGCGCCAACCTGTCCATGGTTGAACTGGAAAGCATCGTGCCGCACGCCGAGCAGGTCGCCCAGAACAACATCGACGTCTGGCACAGCGCGCAGCGCGGCGGTGAACGCGAAACGGACGAAGCCATCCTGCGCCGCCTGGTGGAAGACCACTTCCGCTACACCGGCAGCTTCCGCGCCCGCGAAATCCTGGGCGACTGGGAAGCCTCGCGCGGCAAATTCGTGAAAATCATGCCGACGGACTACCGCCGCGCATTGGGTGAAATGTGGCGTGCAGCCAACCCGCAACAACTGGCTGCGTGAGGGATACCATGGGAAAGATAACCGGCTTTATGGAATTTCAGCGTCTGCAGGAGGCCTCCGAGGCCCCGCAGAAGCGGCTGAAGAACTGGCGTGAATTCGTGCTGCACCTGAGCGACGATCAGGCCAAGCAGCAAGCGGCGCGCTGCATGGACTGCGGCATCCCGTTCTGCAACAACGGCTGCCCGGTCAACAACATCATCCCGGACTGGAATGACCTGGTGTACCGGCAGGACTGGAAGCGCGCGCTGGACGTGCTGCACTCCACCAACAACTTCCCCGAGTTCACCGGCCGCATCTGCCCGGCGCCGTGCGAAGCCGCCTGTACCTTGAACATCAACAGCGACGCCGTGGGCATCAAGTCAATCGAGCACGCGATCATCGACAAGGGCTGGGCCGAAGGCTGGGTCTCGCCGCAGGTGCCGGCTCGCAAGACCGGCAAGAAGGTCGCGGTGGTGGGCTCCGGCCCTGCCGGCCTGGCTTGCTCGCAGCAGCTGGCCCGCGCTGGCCACTCGGTGACGCTGTTCGAAAAGAGCGACCGCATCGGCGGCCTGCTGCGCTACGGCATCCCCGACTTCAAACTGGAAAAGCACCAGATCGACCGTCGCATCTCGCAGATGGAAGCCGAAGGCGTGGAGTTCGCGCCGTCGACCTACATTGGCAATCCCAGCGACCCCGTGGCCGACGGCCTGACCGTCCGCACGCCGGAATCGCTGCTGGCCGAGTTCGACGCCGTGGTGATGAGCGGCGGCTCGGAAACCCCGCGCGACCTGCCGGTGCCTGGCCGTGAGCTCTCGGGCGTGTATTTCGCCATGGATTTCCTGCGCCAGCAGAACAAGGCGGTGGCGGGTGACCGGCTTACCAACCAGACGCTGGCCAAAGGCAAGCACGTGGTGGTGATCGGCGGTGGCGACACCGGCTCCGACTGCGTCGGCACCAGCAACCGACATGGCGCGGCCTCGGTCACGCAGTTCGAATTGATGCCTCAGCCGCCGGAGTCCGAAAACAAGGCCATGACGTGGCCGTACTGGCCGCTCAAGATGCGCACGTCCTCCTCGCACGAGGAAGGCTGCGAGCGCGACTGGTCGGTGACCACCAAGCTGCTTGCGGGCAGCAACGGCAAGGTCGAAAAGCTGGTCGGCGCGCGCGTCGAATGGTTCAAGGACGAAGCCACCGGCCAGATGAAAATGCGAGAGGTCGAAGGCTCGGAATTCGAGATCAAGGCCGATCTGGTGCTGTTGGCCATGGGCTTCGTATCCCCGGTTCAGACAGTGCTGGACGCCTTCGGCGTGGATCGCGATGCGCGTGGCAACGTGCGCGCCAATACCGACGACTACCGCACCAATGTCGAAAAGGTCTTCACGGCCGGCGACATGCGCCGCGGCCAGTCCCTGGTGGTCTGGGCCATCCGCGAAGGCCGCCAATGCGCGCGCTCCGTGGACGCCTTCCTGATGGGCAGCAGCGAACTGCCGCGCTGATTCCCGCCACCTGGCTTCAGCCAGAAGATCGCCGCCGAGCGCATGCGCCGGCGGCGATTTTTTTGTTTGCCGCCGCCCAGGCAGCGCTGGCCTGTTGCAGCATAACCACTTTTCGATTGCGGTCTTTTCACGATTTGACACACATCAAGCGGGCCGGACGCCAGGTTTGAGAACCTGTGGTCTCAACCACTGGAAAGATCGGAGAAGAGAATGTTTTCGCTGAACGGGCGTATCCGCGCCACCGCCATTGCCGGACTGATCGCTGCCGGCACGCTCGCCGCCCCCGCGCACGCCCACGAAGCAGGCGACGTGCTGTTCAAGGTCGGCGTGACGCAGGTCCGCCCCTCCTCCAACAACGGCACCGTGCTCAATGGCAGCGTCGGCCTGGACGTGAACAACAATGTGCGGCCCAGCTTCACGCTGACCTACATGGCCACGCGCAATATCGGTATCGAACTGCTGGGCGCCTGGCCCTTCCAGCATGACGTCAGCGGCAGCGGCCTGGGCAAGATCGGCTCCACCAAGCAATTGCCCCCGACCCTCAGCCTGCAATGGCACATCCTGCCCGACAGCATGATCCAGCCGTACATCGGCGTGGGCATCAACTACACCCACTTCTTCGACACCAAGGCGGAAGGCGCCCTCAAGGGTTCGGACCTGAAGCTGGGCGACTCCTGGGGCGTCGCGGCGCAACTGGGCGCGGACTTCAAGATCAACGACCGCTGGTTCATGAACGCGGATATCCGCTACATCGACATCCGCTCCAAGGTAAAGCTGGACGGCCAACACATCGGCACCGCCCGCATCGACCCATGGGTGGCGACGCTGGGCGTCGGCTACCGCTTCTGAAGCGCACGCCTCAAGGCCGCGCGCAGTGCGCGGCCTTCCTCAGCCTTGCAGCGCCTGGAGTTTGTGCCGCAGGGCCTGCAAGGCTGGCGTGTCGTCGTCGGCGCGCCAGACCAGCTGGGTGAGGGCCCGGCCATGCGAGCCGGACAGGGCGCCGACGCGCACGGTATGCTCCGCCCCCAGCACCGCCAGCACGGAACGCGGCACGATAGCCACGCCCGATCCCGCCGCCACGCAGGCGACGATAGCGTGATACGACGCGAATTCCATCACCTTGCCCGGGGCGATACCTTCCTGGTTCAACCAGGATTCCAGGATGCGCCGGTATGAGCATCCCGACGCGAATGCAATGACGCTGCGGTCGCCCAGATCGCGGGGACTTGCAATGGGGTCCCAGGCCAGCGGCGAAATCAACGCCAGTTCCTCCTTGAACGCATCCACGGCCGCCAGTCCTTCGGACGGAAAGGGCTGGGCCACGAACGCCGCCTCGATCTCGTAGCTGCGCACTTTGGCCGCCAGCGCCGCCGACGTGCCGGTCACGAGTTCAATCCGTACCTGCGGCCAGGCCGCGTGATAGGCCGCCAGAATAGGGGGCAGGCGCGCAGCCGCCGTGCTCTCCATGGTGCCAATGCGCAGCACGCCTTGCGGAGAACCGTCGCGCACGGCGGCCTGAGCCTCGTCAGCCAGCCGCAGCAGGCGGTCCGCGTAGGACAACAGCACGCGCCCCTGGTCCGACAGCACCAACCGGCGATTCTGCCGCCGGAACAGCGGGGCCTCCAGCGAAGCTTCCAATTGCTTGAGCCGCGTCGACACATTGGACTGCACGCGATTCAGGTGCGCCGCGGCGCGCGCCACCCCGCCCTGGTCGGCGACCGCCTTGAAAATCTGCAACGCATCAAGATCCAAATTTCTCATTTCAAGAACTCAAGTTCTTAATAATTCACTATTAAAGATATTAGTACAGCCGTAGAGTAGGGGTCATGTCAACGCCCATTTACCCTTCCGTCTCCCACTCGCGCAGCGCCGCGGCCCTGGCATGGCCGGCGGCGTTGGCCTTGGCGGCCGCCATGGGGATCGGCCGGTTTGCATTCACGCCTGTCTGGCCCTTGATGGCGCAAGAGGCCGGCCTGTCGCTCTCCGAGGGAGGCTGGCTGGCCTCGGCGAACTATGCGGGCTACCTGCTGGGCGCGCTGGCCGCCGTGGCCTGGCCCATCCGCCGGCCACGCGGCGCACTGGCGATGAGCCTATTGGCGGTTGCACTGCTCACCCTTGCCATGCCGCTCTGGCACAACATGGCGGCGTGGTGCGCCCTGCGCCTGGCCGCCGGTTACGCCAGCGCCAGCGCCTTCATCTGCGTGGCAGCGTGGCGGGCGGTGCCGGCGGGCGATCCCCGCGAAGCCGAGGCATCCGCCGTGACCTACGCCGGGGTGGGCGCGGGCATTGCGCTGACGGGGCTGGCCTGTCTGGCGCTGGCGGCGTGGGACGCGCGCGCCGACACGGTCTGGATGGTCCTGGGCGGCTTGGCGCTGGCGCTGTCCGCGGCAGCCTGGCCGGGACTGCGCCGCCAGGCTGCGCCAACCCCTGCGCGGAAGGCAAGCGCAGCGCCCGCCGCCCGGCTGCCGCGGGTTATCCCCGCCCTGGCGCTGCACTATGGCGCTTTCGGGGTCGGCTACATCATTCCCGCCACCTTCCTGCCCGCGATGGCCAAGGAAATCATTCCCGACCCGGCCATCTTTGGCTGGGCCTGGCCGCTCTTCGGCCTGGCGGCCGCGGTGTCCTGCCTGCTGGTGCCGCGGCTGGCGCGGGGCGGCGACAGCGTGCAAATCTGGCGCGCCGCGCAGGCCCTGATGGCGCTGGGCATGCTGACCGTCGCCGTGTGGCACCACATTGCCGCCGTGATCCTGGCCGCCGTGCTGGTGGGCGGCACCTTCATGGTGATCACGCAAGCGGGCATGCTGGCGGCCAGGCGTGCGGCGGGCGCGTCGGGACCGCGCGCAGCCGCCCTGATGACCGCGGCCTTTGCCGCCGGCCAGATCCTGGGTCCGCTGGCGGCGTCCTGGGCAGCGCACTGGGGCGCGGACCTGCCACAAGCGCTGGCGGCCAGCGCCGCGCTGCTGGCATTGTCCGCATGGCGTTTGGGAAAGATCACGACAGATGGCAATGGCGCTGGGCATAATGCGATCGCGAGCGGCCCGCGGGGCTGCGCGCACCAGAACCATAACTAACTAGGAGTCATCTGGATGAAACCGTTACGCCCCCTGATTGCCGTCCTGGCGGCGGCTGCCGCTTTCAGTGGCGCCGCCCAGGCCCAGACCGCTGATTGGCCGGCCAAGCCCATCACCATGATCGTTCCCTACGCGCCGGGCGGCTTCGCCGATACCCGGGTACGCCTGCTCGCGCGCAAGCTGGGTGATACGCTCGGCCAACCCATTGTGGTCGAGAACAAGGCAGGCGCGGGCGGCGTGGTCGGAACCAACCTGATCGCGCGCGCCGCGCCGGACGGCTACACCATAGGCACGGGCAATCTGGCGCCCATGGCGGTCAACCCGACGCTGATGAAGGACATGCCCTACGATCCGCAAAAGGATCTGGCCCCCATCATCCTGATCGAGAACAGCCCGCTGGTGCTGAGCGTGAATAACGACCTGCCCGTGAAGACGCTTGCGGATCTGATCGCGCTGGCCAAAAAGGAACCCGGCAAGCTGTCCTTCGGCTCGTCCGGCGTGGGCGGCGCCCACCACCTGTCGGGCGAAATGTTCCGCGAACAGGCCAAGATAGACATCGTCCACGTCCCCTACAAGGGCGGCAGCCTGGCGGCAACCGACCTCATGGGCGGCCATATCTCGATGATGTTCGAGATGGGTTATTCAGCGCTGCCCGCGATCCAGGGCGCCAAGATCCACCCCATCGCGGTCACGTCCGCCAAGCGCCTGGCCGTGTTGCCCGACGTGCCCACCATGGCCGAATCCGGACTGCCGGGCTTCGAGTCCTATAACTGGCAGGGCATCGTCGCCCCGGCCGGCACGCCCGCGCCCATCATCGCCAAGCTGAACGCCGAGTTCAACCGCATCCTGAAGGAACCGGATGTGCAGAAGGCCATTGCCGACACCGGCAGCCAGGCCGGCGGCGGGACGCCCGAGGAATTCGGCGCTTTCATCAAGAGCGAAACCGAGAAGTGGGCCCACGTCATCAAGGCTGGAAACATCCAGCTTCAGTAACCTTCCAGGAGTACTTCCATGGCTTCCCGTCTGATTGATCTGCTCAAGCTGCACCATCCCATCGTCCAGGCCCCCATGGCTGGCGGCGCCACGACGGTGGAGCTGGTATCCGAAGCATCGAAGGCGGGAGTCCTGGGGTCGCTCGGGGCGGCCTACATGAGCCCCGAGCAGATCGAAGCGGCCGCGCGCGACATTCGCGCGCGCACGCCGCTGCCATTCGCCATCAATCTGTTCGCGTCGGTGCCGCAAGAACCCGTGCGCGGCGACACGGATCGAATGCTGGCGCTGATGGCGCGCTACCACCAGCAATTGGGGCTGACGCCTCCCACCGCGCCGGGCCCGCAGGCGGACCCCTTGCGGGAACAGATCGAAGCCATCCTGCGCGTGCGTCCGGCCGTCTTCAGCTTTACTTTCGGCCGCATGCCGGCCGCCGCCATCGCGCGCTGCCGCGAACTGGGCATTCTGACCGTGGGCACCGCGACCACGGTGCGCGAAGCGGTCGCGCTCGAGCAGGACGGCGTGGATGCCATCGTCGCGCAGGGTGCCGAAGCCGGGGGCCACCGCGGCACATTCCTGGGCGGTTTCGAGGAATCGCTGATCGGCACCATGGCGCTGGTACCCCAAGTGGTCGATGCGGTTTCCGTCCCCGTTATTGCATCTGGCGGCATCATGGACGGCCGTGGCATCGCTGCCGCGCTGGCCCTGGGCGCCGATCTGGCACAAATGGGGACGGCCTTCCTGACCACCGAGGAATCCGGCATCAATGAAGCCTACAAGGCCCTCTTGCCCGCCTCCCGGGCGGAGCAATCCCGCGTAACCCGGGCCTTTTCGGGGAGACCGGCCCGCGGCATCGAAAACGCCTTCATGCGCGAGGCCGACGCCATCGCGGCCGACATCCTGCCGTACCCGTTGCAGAATGCGTTGACGCGTCCCATGCGCACGGCAGGCGGCAAGGCGGGCGACACCGAAGTGCTGTCCCTGTGGGCCGGCCAGGGAGCCCCGCTGGCGCGACGCGAGACCACCGCCGACCTGGTCCGGCGACTGGCGCGCGAGACCGCTACGGCGCAGGCTCGCCGCTGAGCGTATTGTTCCCGCAACCGAAAACACTGTTCCACTAACGCCCCCCCGCGTTGTGATTGCGTAGCGGCGGGCTACAATGGCGCCTCGCCGCTGGGAGCGCAGGCCCGACCTCGCCCCTGGCATATGAGTAACAGGGCGCTTCCCGACGCCGCCTGTCTTCGCCGCGCCGGCCGCATGCATTGCCGGACGCGTCGACCGGACAGCAGGGCAAGCTCCGCCGCCGAAACACCCTTTCGTTGCCCATGCCCGCTCAAACCAGCAAGACCACGGAATTCGCCCTGCGCCTGGAAGGTGTGGCGCTAGGCTACGGTGATTTCACCGTCTTGCGCGATATCTCCATGGACGTGCGCGCCGGCCAGGTGGTCGCCATCATGGGCGGCTCGGGTTCCGGCAAGACCACGCTGTTACGCGCGGCCACCGGTCAGCTCACCGCGCAGCGGGGCCGGGTGCTGGCCTTCGGCCAGGACATGGCCAACGTCACCCGCGCCGAACTGCAATCGCTGCGCACGCGCATGGGCGTGCTATTCCAGCAAGGCGCGCTATTCACCGACCTGAACGTGTTCGAAAACGTGGCGTTCCCGCTGCGCGAACACACGCAACTGGCGGAACCGGAAGTCACCGAGCGCGTGCTGGACAAGCTCGACGCCGTGGGCCTGCGCGCAGCCGCGCATCTCAAAGTGGCGGAGATCTCCGGCGGCATGGCCCGACGCGTAGCCCTGGCCCGCGCCGTGGTGCTGGAGCCCGAACTCATTCTTTACGACGAACCGTTTGCCGGGCTGGACCCGATCTCGCTGGGCATTACCGCCCGCCTGATCCGCAGCCTGGCCGACCGTCTCGGCTGCGCCTCGGTGTTGATTACGCACGACGTGCAGGAATCCTTTTCCATCGCGGACCAGGTGTACCTGGTCGGCCAGGGCAAGCTTGCCGCCGCAGGCACGCCGGAAACGCTATCGGCCTCGCAGGACCCCTACGTGCAGCAGTTCCTCAAAGGGGAGCCCGACGGCCCGGTCGCGTTCCAATACCCGGAAACGCCCGCTTTCAAGAAGTGGCTTTCGCAACAGGAGGGCCGCCGCGCATGAGCGGATCCAACAATGCCATCGGCGCGCTGGGCGGCTGGGTACGCACCCGCGTTTCCGGCATCGGCTACTTCACCCGGTTCTTCGGCGCCATGCTGGCGCGCAGCGGCATAGCGCTGTCGCGTCCGCGCCTGGTGTCGCAGCAGGTCCATTTCATCGGCAACTATTCGCTGCTGATCATCGCCGTGTCCGGCATGTTCGTGGGCTTCGTGCTGGGCCTGCAGGGCTATTACACGCTGAACCGCTATGGCTCCGAAGAAGCGCTGGGCCTGCTGGTAGCCCTGTCGCTGGTGCGCGAACTGGGGCCCGTGGTCACGGCACTGCTATTCGCGGGCCGCGCGGGCACATCGCTCACGGCGGAAATCGGCCTGATGAAGGCCGGCGAACAACTCGCGGCCATGGAAGTCATGGCCGTGGACCCCATACGACGCGTGCTGGTGCCACGCCTGTGGGGCGGCATCATCGCCATGCCCATCCTGGCGGCGGTGTTCTCCATGGTGGGCATACTGGGCGGCTGGGTCGTGGGCGTGCTCATGATAGGCGTGGACGCCGGCGCGTTCTGGTCGCAGATGCAGAACGGCGTGGACGTCTGGGCCGACGTGGCCAACGGCGTCATCAAGAGCCTGGTCTTCGGCGTCACGGTGACGCTGGTCGCGCTCTACGAAGGCTGGCAGGCCAAACCCACCCCTGAAGGCGTTGCCCGCGCGACCACGCGCACCGTGGTGGTGGGCTCCCTGGCGGTACTTGGGCTGGACTTCCTGCTCACCGCCTTGATGTTTGGAAATTGATACGGATCGATCATGTCTCGCGAAAAAACCGACTTCTGGGTAGGCCTGTTTGTATTGCTGGGCGCGGTCGCGCTGGCATTCCTGGCGTTGCGTGCCGGCAACTTGAGCACCTTTTCTTTCGCTCCGACCTATACGCTGACGGCCAACTTCGATAACGTAGGCGGCCTCAAGGTGCGCGCGCCCGTCAAGAGCGCCGGGGTCGTCGTGGGCCGGGTTGCCGGTATCTCGTTCGATGACAAGACCTTCCAGGCGATCGTTTCGGTCAACCTGGAAACGGCCTACCAGTTCCCCAAGGACACTTCGGCGTCCATCCTGACGTCTGGCCTGCTGGGCGAACAGTACCTGGGCCTGACCGCGGGCAGCGAAGAGGAAAACTTTGCCGACGGCGGCAAGATCCGCTACACGCAAAGTGCCGTGGTGCTTGAACAACTGATCAGCCAGTTCCTGTACGGGTCGGCGGAGAAGCAAGGCTCGAACGCGCCGGAACCCGCCGCGAAAACGCCAAATTAAAGACAATGCGACAGACGCGGTAACAGCTGCGCGTCCAAGGTACGCAATATCATAAGAATCGTTGATAGGGATGCCCTGATCATGAATAAGAAAGCTATTTGCAGGATTGCCACCGTCGCCGCCGCGGGCGCGCTGATGGCAGGCTGCGCCGCGCCGCAGAACCCGGATCCCCGCGACCCCTGGGAAGGCTTCAACCGGGGCGTCTACAAGTTCAACGATACGGTCGACCGCGCCGTCTTCAAGCCGGTGGCGCAGGCCTACACCTTCGTCACGCCGCAGCCGGTGCGCAGCTGCGTGCACAACATCTTCAGCAACGTCGGCGACCTCTGGTCCGGCGCCAACAGCTTCCTGCAAGGCCGCGGCCACGACTTCGTCAACACGCTGGGCCGCTTCCTGTTCAACACCACCATGGGCGTGGGCGGCTGCTTCGACGTTGCCTCGGCCAATGGCGCGCGCCGCATTCCGAACGACTTCGGCACGACGCTGGGCGTCTGGGGCTTCAGCCAGGGTCCGTATCTGGTGCTGCCGTTCTTCGGCTCGTCGTCCGTACGCGACGGCGTCGGCCTGATGGGCGACTACGCCGGCACGACCTACGGCTACATGGGCGTGGACTCCATCGACAACGTCCGCCTGCGCAACTCGCTGTGGGGTCTGCGCGTGGTCGACACCCGCGCCAGCCTGCTGAGCGCCACCGACACGATCGACCGCGTTGCGCTCGATCCCTACAGCTTCGTGCGCGACGCCTATCTGCAACGCCGCGCCGCCATGGTGCTGGGCCAGAAGGTGGACGACGAGTCCACGCTGCCCAACTATGAAGACGACGAGGACGATGCCGCCCCCGCTGCGCAACCGGCTGCCCAGCCGGCCGCGCAACCCGCGGCGCAACCTGCGGCCAAGTAAGCCGCAGCGTTGCGTCATCAGTGCAAGTAAGGAGTTTTGATGCGAGTTTCCTTTGTTTCCCTGCTGCAGCGTCTGGTTTTCGCGGGCCTCCTGGGCCTGGGCCTGACCGCGGGCGTGCAGGCCAAACCCGACCCCAACGGCCCTCCCGAGCAATTCGTGCTCGCCGCTGCCAATGAAGCCCTGGACGTGCTGAAGGCCGACGGCGCCGTCAAAGCCGGCAACACCGCCCGCATCAACCAGGTCGTCAACGAGCACATCCTGCCCTACGTCAACTTCCAGAAGACCACGCGCCTGGCCACCGGCCGCTACTGGCGCCAGGCCACCGATGTGCAGAAAAAGGAACTGGCCGAGGCCTTCCGCGGCACGCTGGTGCGCACCTACAGCGGCGCGCTGACCCGCGTCACGTCCAGCACCACGGTGCGCGCACTGCCGTTCCGCGGCGATCCCAAAGCCGACGACGTGGTCGTGCGCACCCTGATCTCCCAGGGCAACGACCAGCCGGTGGGCGTCGACTACCGCCTGGAAAAGACGGCCCAAGGCTGGAAGATCTATGACATGAACGTCGAAGGCATCTGGCTCATCGAGAACTACCGCAACCAGTTCGCGCAGCAGATCAACCGCGACGGCATAGACGGCCTGATCAAGGCGTTGAACCAACGCAACCAATGATCGGCCTTGCGGCTGTCGCGGCCCGGCGCGCCCCAGTGGCCCGCCGGGCCGATTCTTTTAGGGACAGACCATCTGGATACCCGGGGGAATGCCAGGGCTACCGGCCGGAACGGCAGCGACGCGCTTATATAATGATCAATTCGCTCTTTTCGGGCCATCTCCCCCCGTCATGTCCGCCGTCAGTCTAGAAAACGTCTCCAAAATCTACTCCCCGCGCCAGCGCGGCTGGCAGAAGCTGCTGGGTCGCGCGCCCGCCGCCGGCTTCCAGGCGCTGAACGATGTCAGCCTGAACATCGAGCACGGCGAGTTTTTCGGCCTGCTCGGCCCCAATGGCGCCGGCAAGACCACGCTGATCTCGATCCTGGCGGGCCTGGCGCACGCGACCTCGGGCCGCGCCACGGTCTGTGGGTATGACGTCGTGGCCGACTACAAGTCGGCGCGACGGGCGTTGGGCGTGGTGCCGCAAGAGCTGGTCTACGACCCGTTCTTCACGGTGCGCGAGACCTTGCGCATTCAGTCCGGCTATTTCGGCCTGCGCAAGAACGACGACTGGATCGATGAAATCCTGTTCAACCTGGGGCTGGCCGACAAGGCCAACTCCAATATGCGGGCGCTGTCCGGCGGCATGAAGCGCCGCGTGCTGGTGGCGCAGGCGCTGGTGCACCGACCGCCCGTGATCGTGCTGGACGAGCCCACCGCCGGCGTGGACGTGGACCTGCGGCGCACGCTGTGGGAGTTCATCTCGCGCCTGAACAAGGCCGGCCACACCATCATGCTGACCACCCACTACCTGGAAGAAGCGGAAGCCCTGTGCGGCCGCATCGCCATGCTCAAGCGCGGCCGCGTCGTGGCCCTGGACACCACCCAGGCCTTGATGGCCCGCGTCGGCGGGGTCGATCTCGAAGACGCCTTCGTGCGCATCATGCACGAAGGCGACGAGAAGCCCGCGCCCGCCCTGGAACCCGAAGAGATCTCGTCATGACCCAGCCCGCAGCGACCGCCAGCCAGCCGCTGGTGCAACCCCGCCTGGATGCGGGGTCCGGCTTCCCGACCTTGCTGCGCAAGGAACTGCTGCGCTTCTGGAAGGTCAGCTTCCAGACCATCGCCGCGCCCGTCATCACGGCCCTGCTGTACCTGCTGGTCTTCGCCCACGTGCTGGAAGGGCGCGTCATGGTGTACGGCAGCGTGCCCTACACGGCGTTCCTGATTCCCGGGCTCATGATGATGAGCATGCTGCAGAATGCCTTCGCCAACCCCTCGTCCTCGCTGATCCAGAGCCGCATCACGGGCAACCTGGTCTTCATGCTGCTGCCCCCGCTGTCGCACCGGGACATCTTCGCCGCCTATGTGCTGGCGGCGATCGTGCGCGGCCTCGCGGTCGGACTGTGCGTGTGGGTAGTGGCGCTGTTCTTTGTGTCGCTGATTCCGGCCCACCCGCTGTGGCTGGCCGTCTTCGCGGTGCTGGCCTGCGGCATCATGGGCGTGCTGGGCCTGATCGCCGGCCTGTGGTCCGAAAAATTCGACCAGCTCGCCGCCTTCCAGAATTTCCTCATCATGCCGGCCACCTTCCTGTCCGGCGTGTTCTATTCCATCCATACGCTTCCCGCCTTCTGGCAGGGCGTGTCCCACTGGAACCCCATCTTCTACACCATCGACGGTTTCCGCTACGGATTCTTCTCGGTGTCGGACGTCTCCCCCTGGCGCAGCCTGGCGGTGGTGACGGGGGTGTTCCTCGCGCTATCGCTCTATGCGCTGCGGCTACTGGCCAGCGGCTACAAACTCAGGAACTGACGTCCATGCTTCCCACTCCCGCGCAAGTCCGCCAATACATCGCGGACGGCCTGCCCTGTGAACATCTCGACGTGCAAGGCGACGGCTCGCATTTCGACGCGGTCATCGTCAGCACCGCCTTCGAAGGCAAGCGTCTCATCCAGCGCCATCAATTGGTCTATGCCGCCCTCGGCGACCGCATGAAGGCCGAGATCCATGCTCTGTCCATGCGCACCCTGACTCCCGCCGAATACCAGCAAGCAGGCAAATAATGGACAAGCTACGCATCACCGGAGGTTCGCGCCTGCACGGCGAAATCTCCATCTCCGGCGCCAAGAATTCGGCCCTGCCCATCCTGTGCGCCGGCCTGCTGACCTCCGACGCGCTCTCCCTGAGCAACGTGCCGCACCTGAACGACACGGCCACCATGCTGCGCCTGCTGGGCCGCATGGGCATGCGTGCCGAGCGCGGCGCGGACGGCACCGTCACGCTGCAGGCCAACCAGGTAGACAAGCTGGAAGCCCCCTATGAACTCGTCAAGACCATGCGGGCTTCGATCCTGGTACTGGGTCCGCTCCTGGCGCGCTTCGGTGAGGCCCGCGTCAGCCTGCCCGGCGGCTGCAGCATCGGCCAGCGCCCGGTGGACCAGCACATCAAAGGCCTGGCGGCACTGGGCGCGGAAATCAGCATCGAACACGGCTTCGTGGTGGCCCGCGCCAAACGCCTGAAGGGCGCCTCCGTGCGCACCGACATGGTCACCGTCACCGGCACTGAGAACCTGCTGATGGCCGCGGTACTGGCCGAGGGCCAGACCGTGCTTGAGAACGCCGCGTGCGAACCCGAAGTGGTGGACCTGGCTGAATTGCTCATCAAAATGGGTGCGCGCATCCAGGGGCACGGCACCGGCCGCATCGTTATCGATGGCGTGGATCGCCTGCATGGCGCCGAACACCGCGTCATCTCCGACCGCATCGAAGCCGGCACTTTCCTGTGCGCCGTGGGCGCGGCCGGCGGCGACATCGTCCTGCGCAACACGGACGCGGGCATCCTCGGCGCCACCCTGAACAAACTGACCGAAGCCGGCCTTGCCATCGAGACCGGCCCGGACTGGATCCGCTGCGCCATGTCCTCGCGCCCCCGCGCCGTGGGCTTTCGAACGCTGGAATACCCGGGCTTCGCCACCGATATGCAGGCCCAGGTCATGGCGCTGAACGCCGTGGCGGAAGGCACCTCGGTGATCGTCGAGACCATCTTCGAAAACCGCTACATGCACGTGCAGGAACTGCGCCGCATGGGCGCGGACATCGACATCGACGGCCACACCGCCATCGTGCACGGCGTGCCGAAGCTGTCGGGCGCCACGGTCATGGCCACCGATCTGCGCGCCTCGGCCAGCCTGGTCATCGCCGGCCTGGCGGCCGACGGTGAAACCCTGGTGGACCGCATCTATCACCTGGACCGCGGCTACGACCAGATGGAAGTCAAACTGCGCGCCTTGGGCGCGAACATCCAACGCGTTACCGGCAAGGAACAGGCATGAAAAGTAATAGCCTCCACGCTGCGCCTTCGGCTTACTGCGCCCCGATGGGGAATGTCTATCTTGAGGCGGCTCGGCGATGAACAATGCCCCCGTCATCCCCCCCCTGACCCTGGCGCTGTCCAAAGGGCGCATTTTCGAAGAGACCATGCCCCTGCTGGCGGAGGCAGGCATTGAAGTTCCCGAGAATCCCGAAAGCTCCCGCAAGCTGATCCTGCCCACCAGCGACCCCGGCCTGCGCCTGATCATCGTGCGCGCCTCGGATGTGCCCACCTACGTGCAGTATGGCGCGGCCGACCTCGGCATCGCGGGCAAGGATGTGCTCATCGAGCACGCCAAGGAACAGCCCGGCGGCCTGTACCAGCCCATCGACCTGAACATCGCCAAGTGCCGCCTGGCCGTGGCCGTGCGCAAGGGCTTCGACTACGAAGGCGCCGTCCACCAGGGCGCGCGCCTGCGCGTGGCCACCAAGTATGTCCAGTCAGCCCGTGAACACTTCGCGGCCAAGGGTGTGTACGTGGACATCATCAAGCTGTATGGTTCGATGGAACTGGCGCCGCTGGTGGGACTGGCCGACTGCATCGTGGACCTGGTGTCCACCGGCGGAACCTTGCGCGCCAACGACCTCGTCGCGGTGGAAGACATCATGCCGATCTCCTCGCGCCTGATCGTCAACCAGGCCGCCCTCAAGACCCGCGGCGACCGCCTGCAACCGTTGCTGGATGCCTTCGAGAGAGCCGCCTCCCGCAACGCCTGACCTTCGCCCGCCGCGACGCGCGGCGGCCGCTACCTGCTTGCCCCATGACGCCATGGCCCTGATCAATCGTCTCGACTCCCGCGATCCCGGATTCAAATCCGCCCTGTCCACGCTGCTGGCCTTCGAGGCCACCGAGGACGAATCCATCGACCGCGCCGCGGCCGGCATCCTGGCCGACGTGCGCGCCCGCGGCGATGCCGCGCTGGTGGAATACACCCAGCGCTTTGACCGCATGCCCGGCGCATCGGCCCAGACGCTGGAGATCCCCAAAGCCGAATGGCAGGCTGCCCTGGCCGCGCTGCCGGCCGCGCAACGCAACGCGCTGGAAGCTGCCGCCGATCGCGTGCGCAGCTATCACGAACGCCAGCGCGCCGAGACCTGGACCTACACCGACGCGGACGGCACCATGCTGGGCCAGCAGGTGACGCCGCTCGACCGCGTGGGCCTGTACGTGCCGGGCGGCAAGGCTGCCTACCCGTCCTCGGTGCTAATGAACGCCATTCCGGCCAAGGTCGCGGGCGTGCAGGAACTGATCATGGTCACGCCGACGCCCGACGGCGCGCGCAATCCCATCGTGCTGGCTGCCGCGGCGATCGCCGGCGTGGACCGCGTCTTCGCCATCGGCGGCGCGCAGGCCGTGGGCGCGCTGGCCTACGGCACCGCCACCGTGCCGGCCGTCGATAAAATTGTCGGCCCGGGCAACGCCTACGTCGCCGCCGCCAAGCGCCGCGTGTTCGGCGTGGTCGGCATCGACATGATTGCCGGCCCCAGCGAAATCCTGGTCATCTGCGACGGCAAGACGCCGGCCGACTGGATCGCCATGGATCTGTTTTCGCAGGCCGAGCACGACGAACTCGCCCAATCCATCCTGCTGTGCCCGGACGCCGCCTTCATCGAAGAAGTCCAGGCCTCGATCGAACGCCTGTTGCCCACCATGCCGCGCGCCGACATCCTGCGCGTCAGCCTGGCCAACCGCGGCGCGCTGATCCTGGTGCAGGACCTCGAAGAGGCATGCCGGATCGCCAACGACATTGCGCCCGAACACCTGGAAATCTCCACCGAGCATCCCGAGAAATGGACCGCGCAGATCCGCCATGCCGGCGCGATCTTCATGGGCCGCTTCAGCTCCGAATCCCTGGGCGACTACTGCGCCGGCCCCAACCACGTGCTGCCGACCTCGCGCACGGCCCGGTTTTCGTCGCCGCTGGGCGTCTACGATTTCCAGAAGCGATCCAGCCTGATCCAGGTTTCGCATCAGGGCGCCCAGAAGCTGGGCCGCATCGCCGCCGAACTGGCGCTGGGCGAGGGCCTGCAGGCGCATGCCGCCAGCGCCCAGTACCGGATCGACCAGCCATGAGCCTGCCAGGCCGCCCCGAAGGCGACTACCGGAATGCGCCACACGAAGGCAGTCCGGTGAGCGCCGCTTCCGCGGCAGGCATCGCCGGCCGCATTGCCGGCACCGTCCGGGCGGACATCCGCGAGCTGGCCGCGTATCCCGTGGCCAATGCCGAGGGCTGTATCAAGCTCGACGCCATGGAATGCCCCTACGAGCTGCCCGAGGCAGTACGCGAGGACATCGCCCGCGCCGTGCGCGACACGCCGCTGAACCGCTATCCCGCCGCTGATCTGTCGGCGCTGGAGCAGGCCGTGAAAGCCGCCTTCGGCGTGCCCGACGCGGCGGACGTGCTGTTTGGCAATGGCTCGGACGAGCTCATCCACATCATCGTCCAGGCCTGCTGCAATCCGGGCGACGCAGTGCTCTCGCCCTGGCCGTCGTTTGTCTACTTCGACATGGCCGCGCGCTTCGACCACGCCCGCTTCATCGGCGTGCCGCTGACAACTGACCTGACGCTGGATTTGCCGGCCATGCTGGCCGCCATCCGCGAACATCAGCCCAAGGTCGTGTTCCTGGCGGTGCCCAACAACCCCACGGGCGGCCTCTGGTCCGACGAGGACGTGCAGGCCATCATCGCCACCGCTCCCGGCCTGGTCGTGCTGGACGAGGCCTACCAGCCTTTCGCGGACCGCACCTGGATGCCGCAGGTGCTGGACGCGCCCAACGTAGTCGTCATGCGCACGGTGTCCAAGATAGGCCTGGCCGGCCTGCGCTTTGGCTACCTGGCCGGCCACCCGGCGTGGATCGCGGAACTGAATAAAGTCCGCCCGCCCTACAACCTGGACGTGCTGACGCAGGCCACGCTGTCCGCCGTATTGCGGCACAAGCCGGTGCTGGACGAACAGGCCGCCCGCCTGCGCGCGGACCGCGGGCCGCTGGCGGCCGCGCTGGCCCAGTTGCCCGGCGTGCGGGTATTCCCTTCCGCCGGCAACTTCGTTCTTGCCCGCTTTTCCGGCAAGCTGGACGGCAACGCCGTGCATCTTGCCCTGAAAACGCGCAAAATATTGATTCGCAACTTCTCCAACGCCCATCCGCTGCTGGCCGACTGCCTGCGCATCTCGGTGGGCGCCCCGGCTGAAAACGCCGCCTTGCTATCCGCCTTGCAAGAGATTTTGAGTGCTTAACATGCGTACCGCAGAGATCACCCGCAACACCAACGAAACCCGCATCCGCGTGGCCGTCAATCTCGACGGCACCGGCAAGCAGACGATCGACACCGGCGTGCCCTTCCTGGACCACATGCTGGACCAGATCGCGCGCCATGGCCTGATCGACCTCGACATCAAGGCGGAAGGCGACCTGCACATCGACGCGCACCATACCGTCGAAGACGTAGGCATCACGCTGGGGATGGCCATTGCCAAGGCGGTGGGCACCAAGGCCGGCCTGCGCCGCTACGGCCACGCCTACGTGCCGCTGGACGAAGCGCTGTCGCGTGTGGTGGTGGACTTCTCGGGCCGTCCGGGCCTGGAATACCACATCCCCTTCACCCGCGCCCGCATTGGCGATTTCGACGTGGACCTGACCCGCGAATTCTTCCAAGGCCTGGTCAATCACGCGCTGATCACGCTGCACATCGACAACCTGCGTGGCGTCAATGCCCACCATCAGGCGGAAACCGTCTTCAAGGCCTGTGGCCGCGCCCTGCGCATGGCCATGGAAGTCGATCCGCGCATGGGCGACGTCGTGCCCTCCACCAAGGGCGTGCTGTAACGTCCGCCATCCCTCCCGCAGCAGGCAGAAAGAAGTGACCACTATCGCCATCGTCGACTACGGAATGGGCAATTTCCATTCCGTCGCCCGCGCCCTGAAATACGCCGCCCCCGATGCCGACATCCGCATCTGCAGCCAGCCCCAGGAAATCGCCGCGGCCGACCGCGTCGTGTTTCCCGGCCAGGGCGCCATGGCGGACTGCATGCGCACCCTGAATGAATCCGGCCTGCGCGACGCCGTCGTGCGCGCCGCGCGCGAAAAGCCCCTCCTGGGGGTCTGCGTGGGCGAACAGATGCTGTTCGACTCCAGCGAGGAAGGCGGCACGTCCTGCCTGGGGCTGTTCCGCGGCGTGGTGCGCCGCTTCTCGGGCCCGGGTTTCGCGGAGCCCGTGGGCAGCGACGACGCCTGCGTGGCCGACACCGGCGCGGCCGGGCTGGCCGATACCCGCCCCGAACGCCTCAAGGTTCCGCACATGGGATGGAACAAAGTCCGCCAGACGCGCTCTCATCCTATCTGGGCCGGTATTCCGGACGACACCCATTTCTATTTCGTCCATAGCTACTACGCCGACCCGGAAGATCCGGAGCTGACTGTTGGTGAAACCGAGTATGGCCTCGCCTTTACCTGCGCGGTGGCGGCAGCTAACATTTTCGCGGTGCAGTTTCACCCCGAAAAGAGCGCCGAGCACGGTTTGCGCCTGTATCGCAATTTTGTAGACTGGCAGCCGTAGGCTCCGAGCCCACGCCCGCCAGCCCTTTCAACCCCTATATTTTTTCGCTGCCCACCATGCTGCTGATCCCCGCCATCGATCTCAAAGACGGGCGCTGCGTGCGCCTGCGCCAGGGTGACCTGGACGATGCAACGGTGTTCTCTGAAGACCCCGCCGCCATGGCCAACCGCTGGCTGGACCAAGGCGCGCGCCGCCTCCATCTGGTCGACCTGAACGGCGCCGTCGCCGGCAAACCGAAGAACGAAGCCCCCATCAAGGCGATTCTGGACGCTGTCGGCGACGACATCCCCGTACAGATCGGCGGCGGCATCCGCGACCTCGACACCATCGAGCGCTATCTCGACGCCGGCATCTCCTACGTGATCATCGGCACGGCCGCGGTCAAGAACCCCGGCTTCCTGCAAGACGCCTGCGGCGCCTTTCCGGGCCAGATCATCGTCGGCCTGGACGCCCGCGACGGCAAGATCGCCACCGACGGCTGGAGCAAGCTCACCCGCCACGACGTGCTCGACCTGGCCAAGAAGTTCGAGGACTACGGCTGCGAAGCCATCATCTACACCGACATCGGCCGTGACGGCATGCTCTCGGGTGTCAACGTCGAAGCCACGGTCCGCCTGGCCCAGCACGTGCGCATCCCCGTTTACGCGTCGGGCGGCATCGCCGGCATCCAGGACATCGAAGCCCTGTGCGCCGTCGAAGAAGAAGGCGTCGAAGGCGCCATCCTCGGCCGCAGCATCTACGAAGGCACGCTCGACTTCCAGGCAGCGCAGGCGCGCGCCGACGAATTGGCAAAATGACCACCTCCAGCAGCACCCCCGCGGGCAGCGCGCCCACGCAAAGCGCGCTGACCCGCCGCATCATTCCCTGCCTTGACGTTACCGCGGGCCGCGTCGTCAAAGGCGTGAACTTCGTCAACCTGCTCGATGCCGGCGACCCCGTCGAAATCGCGCGGCGCTACAACGAACAGGGCGCCGACGAACTCACTTTCCTCGACATCACCGCCACCAGCGACGGCCGCGACCTGATCCTGCCCATCATCGAGCAGGTCGCGTCGCAGGTCTTCATTCCGCTGACGGTAGGTGGCGGCGTGCGCCAGGTGTCCGACATCCAGCGCCTGCTGAACGCGGGCGCCGACAAGATCAGCATCAACAGCGCCGCCGTGGCCAATCCGGAGCTGGTCCGGGCTGCCTCGGACTACCACGGCTCGCAATGCGTGGTGGTAGCCATCGACGCTCGCCGCGTGTCGGCCGAAGGCGAACCCGCCCGCTGGGAAGTCTTCACGCACGGCGGCCGCAAGGCCACCGGGCTGGACGCCGTGGCCTGGGCCCGCCGCATGGCCGCCTATGGCGCCGGTGAAATCCTGCTGACCAGCATGGACCGGGACGGCACCAAGTCCGGCTTCGACCTGGAACTCACGCGCGCCGTCTCGGACGCCGTGCCCGTGCCCGTGATCGCATCCGGCGGAGTGGGCAACCTGCAGCATCTGGCCGACGGCGTCACCACCGGCCGCGCCAGCGCGGTCCTGGCCGCCAGTATCTTCCACTTCGGCCAGCACACCGTGGGCGAGTGCAAGCGCTTCATGGCTGGGCAGGGCATCCCCGTGAGGATGTGACCGCCCCGAAGCGCCTGCGGCGCTTCCCCCCAGGGGGGCGCCGCTGCGGGCCGGCAGAGCCGGATCCACGCGGCCCCCGCTCCGGCGGCACCTCGAATTACTTAGGCCAGATTGCTTGGCACGCAATGAAAAACCCGGCTCGGCCGGGCTGAATTGGGGATAGTCTGGATCAGTTTGGGACGCCCCTCTCAGGCGTGCAACAAGGTATTGCCGTAAGATTATGAGTCCCCACGCGCCAGTGGCGGCCTGCAAGGCGCCGCGCGAGGACAACGGATGAATGAGATGAGCAACGAACCCGCCTGGATGGCCGACGTCGTCTTCGACGAAAACGGCCTGATACCCGCCATCGCGCAGGACGCCGAAAACGGCCAGATCATGATGGTGGCCTGGATGAACCGCGAATCGCTCGCCGAAACGGCCGCCACCGGGCGAGCGGTCTACTGGTCGCGTTCGCGCCAGCGCCTGTGGCGCAAGGGCGAGGAATCCGGCCACGCCCAGGAGGTCCATGAACTGCGCCTGGACTGCGACGGCGACGTCATCCTGCTCAAGATCCACCAGCAGGGCGGCATTGCCTGCCATACCGGACGCGCCAGCTGCTTCTACCGCCGCCTGGAAGGCCAGACCGACCAGGCCTCCTGGATCACGGTGGACCCCGTGCTGAAAGACCCCGAACTGATCTACAAATGACCGCTCAAGCCGCAAGCGCCGCCGAAATCCTGGCGCGCATCGCCGATACCCTGGAAACCCGCCGCCCTGAAAACGGCGGCGATCCCCAAGCCTCCTATTCGGCCAAGCTGCTGGCCAAGGGCCCGGACGCCTTCCTCAAGAAAATCGGCGAGGAAGCCACCGAACTCGTCATGGCCGCCAAGGATGGCGTGCCGGACCGCATCGTCAGCGAAACCGCCGACCTGTGGTTCCATTGCCTGGTGGCCTTGACGCATTTCAGGCTGCGGCCCGAAGACGTATTGGCCGAACTGGCCCGCCGCGAAGGCCTGTCCGGCCTGGTGGAAAAGGCCAGCCGCCCGCAAGACTGAACACGGAACCCAGAAAAATGAGCGACAACTGTATCTTCTGCAAGATCGCCGCTGGCGAGATCCCGTCCAAGAAAGTCTACGAGGACGAGGACTTTGTTGCGTTCCACGACATCAATCCGGCCGCGCCGGTACATTTATTGCTGATCCCTCGACGTCATGTCACATCCATGCAGGATATTAAGGGGGAGGACGCAGAATGGTTGGGTAGAATGATGTCGTTAGCGCCGCGGCTAGCCGCTGAAAACGGTTGCCGTCCGGGCCCTGATGGCGGATTTCGCATCATGATCAATTCTGGCGTCGAAGGCGGCCAGGAAGTCCCGCATCTGCATTTCCACATCATCGGCGGCTCGCGTCCCTGGAAAGGGCGCGTGGCCCCCACCGCGTAATTCGGAGAAACATCATGGGTAGTTTCAGCATCTGGCATTGGTTGGTTGTCCTGGTCATCGTGGCGCTGATTTTCGGCACCAAAAAGCTGCGCAACATCGGTTCGGACCTGGGCGGCGCGGTCAAGGGCTTCAAGGAAGGCATGAAGGACGCCAACGGCGACAAGCCGGCCGAACCGATCGCGCAGCAGCGCGTCTCCGGCGAAACCATCGACGTGCAGGCCAAGGAAAAATCCAACTCCTGAGCGCCTGCTCGGCTCCCGGGCCGTCCTGAACAGGCCGGCCCTTATTGCATCCACTCCCGAGCGGCCGTCGAATGTTTGATGTCAGCTTCACTGAACTGATGGTGATCGGCGTCATTGCCCTGATCGTCATCGGCCCCGAACGCCTGCCCAAGGTTGCCCGCACCGTCGGCCACCTGCTCGGGCGCGCGCAACGTTACGTCAATGACGTGAAATCCGATATCCAGCGGGAAATCGAACTCGACGAACTGCGCAAGTTCAAGAGCGAGATGGAAGATGCCGCCCAGGGCGTGCAGAAGTCGCTGAACGAAACCCAGGCCTCGCTGCAGGAACCCGTCCAGCAATTCCGCGCGGAACTCGACGAAGTCGCGCGCGAAGCCAGCGTCAAGACCGAGCCTGCCGCCGCCAGCGCGAGCCCGGCCGAACCCGAACGCAGCATCGCGCCCCCGCCCGGCCAGAACCATAGCCTGGATCTGGACCTGCCTGCGGTGCAGACGCCTGCCCCCGCTGCCACTGAACAACCCGCGCCCAGCGCGCCCAAGGCCGACGACGCCGCGCCCGCCGCCAAGCCCGTCGCGCCCTCCGGAACCCCGACGTGACCCAGGACGCCTCCCAAGAAGAAGGCCAGCAGGAGACCTTCATCTCCCACCTGGTCGAGCTGCGCACCCGCTTGCTGCGCGCCGCTGCCGCCGTGATCGGCGTATTCATCGTGCTGTTCATCTACCCGGGCGCGTCGGCCATCTACGACGTGCTGGCCCAGCCCATGCTGGCTTCGCTGCCGGAAGGCACGCGCATGATCGCCACCGGCGTCATCACGCCATTCATGGTGCCGGTCAAGGTCACGATGATGGCCGCGTTCATCGTCGCGCTGCCCGTGGTGCTCTACCAGGCCTGGGCCTTCGTGGCACCCGGCCTGTACCGGCACGAAAAGCGCTTGGCGCTGCCGCTCATCATCTCCAGCACCTTCCTCTTCATCGCGGGGATGGCGTTCTGCTATTTCGTGGTGTTCCGCACGGTGTTCCACTTCATCGCCACGTTCGCCCCGCAATCCATCACGCCGGCGCCGGATATCGAGGCCTACCTGAGCTTCGTCATGACGATGTTCATGGCCTTCGGCATCACGTTCGAAGTGCCCGTGGCAGTGGTGCTGCTGGTGAAGATGGGCGTGGTCGAACTATCCAAGCTGAAGGCCGCTCGCGGCTACGTGGTGGTCGGCGCCTTCATCATCGCCGCCGTGGTCACCCCGCCCGACGTGGTCAGCCAGTTCATGCTGGCCGTGCCGCTGTGCCTGTTGTATGAAGTCGGCTTGATCTGCGCTCGCATGGTGACGCCAAAACCGGATGCGCAAAGCGAGGCCGGTTCGGACTCGCTGACTGAACGCCACTGACCTGCACCGACGGTCCTGCCCACAAAGCAGGACCGTTTCACCTTGTGGGCGACCCGCGGCGAATCTACATTGCCCTCATGTCACTCGCCCAACGGCTGCACACCCTGATGCGGTGGCGCGGCATCAAAAGCCAAAATCAATTGGCGCGCATCTCCGGCGTACCGCAATCGTGCATTCATCGGATCCTCGTGCGCGAGGATCGCTATTCGCCGTCGCGCACCACCTTGCTGCGGCTGGCGCGCGCGCTGGACACCAGCGTGCCCTGGCTGACGGATGGCGTGGGTCCGGAAGGGGACGCGCCTCCCTGCAGCGCCAATCCCCTGGACATCGCCACCGACGGCTACCTGGCGGAAATCTCCGCGCTGCTGCGGCATCAGCCCGACAGCATCAAGAAAACCATCCTGTCGGCGGTGCGCCTCATGGTGAAGCCGCCCGCCGCACCCGCTCCTGGGCCAGGCTCGTCCTAGCGTGGTTTTCCGGGACGAGTCCCCACCACTACCGCCAGCTCTGCCGGCTTGCCCGCGCGCAATATGCCCAGCGTGGCGCTCTGGCCGGGCGGCAGCTGCGCAATCTCCGACAACAGGCTGGTAGTGTCGGCCATGCGCTTGCCGTTGACGGATTGCACGATGTCGCCCACGCGCAAGCCGCCGCGCGCCGCGGGTCCGTCGCGCATCATCCCCGCGATGATCACGCCCGTCGTATCGCGGTCCAGCCCGAAGGCGCGCGCCAGCTCCGGCGTCACGTCCTGCGGCTCCACACCCAGCCACCCGCGCTTGACCCCGCCCGTCCTGACGATCTCATCCATGACCTTGCGCGCAATCTCGATGGGCGTGGCGAAGCCTATGCCCATCGACCCGCCCGATTCCGAATAGATGGCGGTGTTGATGCCGACCAGGTTGCCCGCGGCGTCGACCAGCGCGCCGCCCGAATTGCCGGGATTGATCGCCGCATCGGTCTGGATGAAGTTCTCGTATGTATTCAGGCCGAGCCCGTTACGGCCAAGCGCCGACACGATTCCCTGAGTCGTCGTCTGTCCCACGCCGAACGGATTGCCGATGGCCAACACCACGTCGCCCACACGCAAGCCCCGATCCGGCGCCAACGTGGCCGCGGGCAGGGCGCGCAAGGTGGCAAGCTTCAGCACGGCCAGATCGGTGTCCGGGTCCGCGCCCACCACCTTCGCGGCGTCGCGGCGACCGTCCGCCAGCGCGACCTCGATCGCGTCCGCCGCCTGCACCACGTGATAGTTGGTCAGTACGTAGCCGTCCTGGTTCACGATCACGCCGGACCCCAGGCTCGTCGAGGCCTGGCGCCGCGTCACGCCCGGCACCTGGCCGAAGAACTGGCGCAGCACCGGATCGTCGGGCAAGGGGATCAATGGCACGTTCACGTGCTTGGTGGTGTATACGTTGACCACGGAGGGCGCCGCGCGAGCCACGCCATCCGCATAGGACGCCGCGGCGGTGGCGCGTGTGGCAGGCGGCCTTGCCGCGGCGGCTGCGGGCTGGGGGCCGGCCGCCGGCCCTGCCAGGCGCAGCAGGTCGGGCCGCAAGGTCGTCACCACGAATAGAATACCCAGGCAGACCGTGACGGCCTGAGCGAAGATCAGCCAATATCGGCGCATGATTCTGATAGGACTAGCTATGAGTAAAGTGGACTCCCACGTCCTGGCCAATTGGCTGGACGACACCCTGCAAGCGGCGCGCTTCAAAGACTATTGCCCCAACGGGCTGCAGGTGGAAGGCCGATCCGAAATCGCACACATTATCGCCGGAGTCACGGCCAGCGAGGCCCTGCTGCGCGTGGCGGTCGAGCGCGGCGCGGATGCGGTGCTGGTGCACCACGGCTGGCTCTGGCGCAATGAAGATCGCCGCGTCATCGGCACCCGCCGCGCGCGCATGGCCCTGGCCCTGAAAAACGACCTCAATCTGTACGCCTACCACCTGCCGCTGGACGCGCATCCCACGCTGGGCAACAACGCGCAGTTGGCGCGCGTGCTGGGCCTGACACCCGCGCTGCGCGACGATGGCGCGCCGCAAACCTGTGGCCCCGACAACCTGATCTGGCTCGGGGCTGCCGACGGCGTGGCTACGCTGGGGCAATTGGGCGAACGCGTGGCCGAGCGCCTGGGGCGCCAGCCGCTGGTGGTGGGCGATCCCGGCCTGCCGCTGGCGCGCGTGGCCTGGTGCACGGGCGGCGCGCAAGGCATGCTGGGCGACGCCGTGGACGCGGGCGCCAGCGCCTACATCACGGGTGAAGTCTCCGAATCCACGGTCCATCTCGCGCGCGAAACCGGCGTGGGCTTCATCGCGGCGGGCCACCATGCCACCGAGCGCTACGGCGTACAGGCATTGGGACAAGCGGTCGCGGAGCGCTTCGGCATCAAGGTCGAATTCGTCGACATCGACAACCCGGCCTGACAGGCACCGCCCACAACCCGCCAACCGCCCCCGCAAGGGGGCGTTTTCATTTCATGGCACCCAGGGTGGCCTGGACCGCCTCGCCGCCCGAATCGGCCCGACTCAGCTACGGGAAAACCAGAGTGCGCGATCAATGCAACGCCTGTGCGTCGCATCTGGTCAATCGCGGTTCTCTCCCTGTCAATTCCGGCCGCAATCCGCCGCCCTAGCATTCCATGCAGCCGCCCGCGGCCGGGCCTGTCCCGGCTGGGCATCCTCCCTGCGGAGCCATTGAATGCTGACACTCTACGACCACCCACGCTCCGGCAACTGCTACAAGGTTCGCCTCTTTCTTGCGCTCATCGGTAAAGGCTACCAAAGCACCTTCGTCGACGTGCTGGCCCGCAAGAACCAGACCGATGCGTTCGAGCGCATCAGCGCCTTCCAGCAGATCCCCGCGCTGACCGACGGTGACACCGCCATCTGGGACAGCCACGCCATCCTGCTGCACCTGGCGCATCACTACGCCCCCCAGTGGCTGGCGCCGCTGTCCCGCCTGGGCGCCATGCATGCCTGGATCTCGGTCTCGGCCAACGAAATCGCAAACAGCCTGCAGCCGCTGCGGTTGACGCGTGTCGTCAGCAACGCCGAAGCGGCCCATCACCTGGGCGTCAGCGACGCGCTGCTCGACGTGCCCGGGATGCAGGCCCGCACGGACCGCGTCCTGGGCCGCATGGAAAAGCGTCTTGCGGAGAACACCTGGCTGGCTGGCGGCGATGCGCCGACCGTAGCCGACATTGCCTGCTACGGCTACACGGCGCTGGCGGAAGAAGCCGACATCGACATGACCGCCTATCCCGCCATCGCGGCATGGCGCAAGCGCATTCAGCAGTTGCCCGGGTACGTGCCGCCGGGCCCGTGAGCCCGCGCGCTACGACAACAACCATTACGACAAGACAAGAGGGAATGACATGGACGCCATCCAGGCCGCGCAGCCTATTGCCCAATCACATCGAAAACCGAACCTGTTCCGGGTCGCCGTGGCGACCGTCATCGGCACCGCCGTCGAAGCCTTCGACTTTCTCGCCTACGGCACCGCCGCGGCACTGGTGTTCAACAAGATCTTCTTTCCGCAATTCGACCCGGTGACCGGCACACTGGCCGCGTTCGGCGCGTTTGCCAGTGGCATGCTCGCGCGGCCCATCGGCGGCATCCTGTTCGGCCACTTCGGCGACCGCATCGGCCGCAAGTCCATGCTGACCCTGAGCCTGCTGCTCATGGGCATATGCACGGTGCTCATCGGGCTGCTGCCGACCTACGAACAGATCGGCATTTCGGCGGCGGTGCTGCTGGTGGTGCTGCGCATCGGCCAGGGGCTGTCGTTCGGCGGGGAGATGGGCGGCGCGATGTTGATGGCCGTCGAACACGCGCCGCCAAAATGGAAGGCGTTTTTCGGCAGCCTGCCGCTGGTGGGCGCGCCCTTGGGCATCCTGCTGTCGGTGGGCTCCTTCGCGCTGGTGACGCGATTGCCGGAGGAGGACTTCCTGTCCTGGGGCTGGCGCCTGCCATTTCTCGCCAGTGCCGTGCTCATCGTGGTGGGCCTCTTCATCCGCCACGGTATCGACGAGTCGCCTGAGTTCGAACAGGTCAAACGCGAAAAGGCACAGTCCAGGCAGTCGCTGGAAGACAAAATGCCGCTGGGAGAATTGCTGCGCGCGCACGGCAAATCGCTGCTGCTGTGCATAGGCTGCAAGATCGCCGAAGTCACGCTGATCTATACCTTCCTCGTTTTCTCGGTGTCCTACGCCGTCTCCAAGCTGGGATTCAGCCGCGCCGACGCGCTGCATGCCCTGCTGTATGGCGCCGGTGTGCTGATGTTCACCATTCCGCTGTTTGGCGTGCTGGCCGACCGCATTGGCGCGCGTCGCGTCTGCGGCTGGGGAGGAATGTTCCTGGGTGTCATGGCCATTCCCATTTTTCTCGCGGTGGGCAGCGGGTCGCTGGTGGCATACAGCCTTGCCGTGTTCATCGCCATGGCCTTCAACTACGCAATCATGATCGCGCCGCAGTCCAGCCTTTACAGTGCCCAGTTTCCCGCGGACCTGCGCTATTCCGGACTTTCCATCGGCGTCCAATTCTCGGCAGCCATCGGCGGCGGCCTGGCGCCGCTGATCTCGGCCACGCTGGTCCAGAAGTTCGACAGCATCCTGCCGGTCGGCGTCTATCTCGCGTTCCTGGGTATCGTCGCGGGCACCTCGGCCTTCCTCATGAAGCCCACGCAACAAGACCTGCGCCGCGGCTGACGCGCCGGATCCGGCCCTGTGCCGGCGGCGCGAAACTACGCGCCGCCGCTTCCGGCCGTCTTGCGATACACGGCGGGGGACATGCCGAAACGTTCATGGAAGCGCCGGATGAAATGGCTCGCATGCTGAAAGCCGCAAGACGCAGCGATTTCCTTGATCTCCACGTGCGAGCGCCGAGGATCCTCCAGCGCTTCCCGCGCAAGTTGCAGGCGGCGTTCGCGCACATAGCTGGTGTATTGCAGCGACCGCATCTTGAACAAGCGGTGCACCCAGCGCGTAGTCACGCGCAGCACATCCGCCACTGCCTGCACCGAGAGTTCCGGATCGGTGATATGGGCGTCGATATAGCTGGCAAGCACCTGCCAGTTATCCGCGGGCGCGCGCGCATCTCCCGGTATCTTTTCCAACGCCTGGCTGGTGTAGATGGACGCCAGCAAGGCCAACAATGCCTGTTCGGCGAACACCGACGACGTGGGATTGGATTCCGCCTTGTCGAAGAACACATGATGCAGGCAGCGATGGGCGGTTTGCACCATGGGCAGGCCGGCCACGCCGCGCTGCGCGGTGAACTGCGACATCGCCAGGCTGTGCGCGCCCAACAGGCGCGACAACGGCCCCTTGACCACCACGATGCGCGAATCGGTGTACATCCGGATCTCGGACGGCAGCGCGGTCGTCCGGAAAATAATGTCGCCAGGTTCCAGCGGCAGGGTGGCCTCGTTCTGGACGATGACGCCGTGTCCCGCGATCACGAAGCTTGCGAGGAATTCCGCATGTTCCAGATCAGCCGCGTGCTCCGCGCGGTGCTGCACGCTGATCGGCGTGGACTCCAGGCTCACCACCAATCCGCCTGCGCGCAGGCGACAGGCCTGCAATTGCAGGCGCGGATGTTCGGTCAAGGCCCGGAATTCGCCCGGCAGCACCAGCTTGTCCAGTTCGCGCTCGTAGCCGGCAATCTCCTGCGCATAGAAAGGGCGGAATTGCGGCGCGAAGTTAAGGTCCGCCTCGGTACAGGCGGGCCGGACGGAATGAGGGGCGGTGTGGCTGGCGCGTGGCATGCTCGGAACACTCGATCGGGCCGGCCAACAATGGCCGAAAAGCGCCCACTGTCCTGTCGCTTTCGATCAACCCACGTTCGTGATCGGTCAATCGCCGGCAGCGGAGGCGGGCGTGTAATTAAGCCATTATCCCCAAGGAGACCCCATGCTGGAAAAACAAGCCCATGCCGACGCCTTCTTTGCGCGCTCCGCGAACAAGCTCGACTTCGGGAACTGGGGCGAGAAGGAAAAGGTTGCCCTGAGCTGCCGCATTCTCGCCAGTGAAGGCCATTCAGAAACCCTGGCGGGCCAGATCACCGTGCGCAAGGAGGACGGCACGTTCCTGACAACGCCCATGGCCCAGGCCTTCGATGAAGTTGTCCCGGACTCGGTCATCCGCATCAATGAGCACATGGAAGCGCTCGAAGGCCCGGGCACGCCCAACCCGGCCGTGCGTTTCCACTTCTGGGTCTATCGCCAGCGGCCCGACGTGCAATGCATCATCCACACGCATCCACCCTATGTCTCGACGCTGTCCATGACGGGCCAGCCGCTGGTCGTCGCGCACATGGACGCCACGCCATTCCATAACGATTGCGCCCACCTGAAGGAATGGCCCGGCCTGCCCATCGCCGACCAGGAGGGTGAAATCATTTCCGCGGCGCTTGGCGACAAGCGCAGCATCCTGCTGGCCAACCACGGCTTTCTGGCCGCCGGATCCTGCATCGAGGAAGCGCTGTACCTGTCGGTGCTGATCGAGCGCGCGGCCCGCAACCAATTGCAGGCCGCCGCCGCATATGGCGAGGTGAAGCCGGTGAACGATGCGCTGGCAGCCGAATCGCACGACTTCCTGCTGAAGCCCAGCATCGTGCGCGCAAGCTTCGCCATGTTCGCGCGTCGCATCGAACGGCAAATGGCTGCGGGACGGGACTGACGGGGAAAAAGACCAGGCAGCGTGTCGTTCAGCGGAGGCCGGCATGCGCCGGCGGGAACGACCGCTCGCCGAGGCCCGGACCCGCGCGTCTGCGCCGAACCCGGGCCTGCGGCATAGTCGAATCAGGGCTTCTTGAGCAGGTCGCGGATTTCGCGCAGCAGGGCCACGTCTTCGGGCGTGGCAGCGGGCGCCGGCGCCTCTTCGGCCTTGGTGCGGGCCTTGTAGATGGCCTTGACCATCCAGAAAATCACGAAGGCCAGCAACACGAAGTTGATGATGATCGTGACGAAGTTGCCCCACGCAAACACGTTGGCGCCGGCCTTGGTGAGATCGGCGTAGGTCATGGGGCCGTTGTAGCCGGACGGCATCGACAGAACCAGGAATTTGTTCGAGAAATCCACTGAGCCGCCGAGGATGAAGTTGACCAGCGGCATGACGATGTCCTTGACCAGCGAATCGACAATCTTGCCGAACGCCGCGCCGATGATGACACCGACCGCCAGGTCCACTGCGTTGCCTTTGACAGCGAAATCTCGAAATTCTTTGACGAAACCAGTCGCTTTGCTCATAAAAGCACTCCCTTCGTGATACGCCCGTGAGTGGGCTGGCGCTATAATACGCGGTTGCTATGTTGTTACAAATTCCCGCGAACCCGATGCCGCAGAGGTGATGCTACTCGTAGAGCGGGCGCATCAACAAGGATAGGAAGATGAGTCAGGATACGCTGGTGCACGATGATGACGGTGCGGTTGATCCCAACCTGCCACCTGATCCTTCGCGACGTTTCTGGGTTACCACCGCCTGTGCTGTGGGTGGCGTAGCAGGTGTCGCAACGGCAGTGCCGCTTGTGAGCACGTTTTCTCCCTCCGAAAAAGCCCGCGCTGCCGGGGCTCCCGTTGAAGTGGACGTCGGCGATATTCCCGTCGGCACCATGAAGACGGTTGAATGGCGCGGAAAGCCGGTCTGGATCATCCACCGGTCTCCTGAACAACTCGCCGGCCTGAAGACTCAGGACCCGCTGCTTGCCGACCCCGAGTCCAAGCGCCCCGGCTTCACTCCCAAATACGCCGAAAACGAAGGCCGCTCGCGCAAGCCTGAGATCTTCGTCTGCGTCGGCATCTGTACCCATCTGGGCTGCTCGCCCACGGCTCACTTCGAAAAAGGCGGCGGCCTCGGCGCCGACTGGCAAGGCGGTTTCCTCTGTCCTTGCCACGGCTCCACCTTCGATCTGGCAGGCCGTGTCTACAAGAACAAGCCCGCGCCTGACAACCTCGAAGTCCCGCCGTACCAATATCTCACCGACACCCGCATCATCGTGGGCGTCGATGAAGACAACAAGGCCTGACGCTCGCGTCGCGCTATTTTCCCGAATTACGTAAGTAAATCCGCATTACGCCACGTGAGAGAAGGAGCCGTTACATGGCTGGCGAGAAAACCGTCGAGACGACAGGCCTGTTGGGCTGGCTGGACCGGCGCTTCCCGGTGACCTCCACCTGGAAAGCCCATTTGTCCGAGTATTACGCGCCGAAGAACTTCAACTTCTGGTATTTCTTTGGCTCACTGGCCCTGCTGGTGCTGGTGCTGCAGATCGTGACCGGCATCTTCCTGGTCATGCACTACAAGCCGGACGCCGAACGCGCGTTCCAGTCCGTCGAATACATCATGCGCGAGGTCCCGTGGGGCTGGCTGGTGCGCTATATGCACTCCACCGGCGCGTCGATGTTCTTCGTCGTCGTGTACCTGCACATGTTGCGCGGGCTGCTCTACGGTTCTTACCGCAAGCCGCGCGAACTGGTGTGGATCTTCGGCGTCGCGATCTTCCTCTGTCTGATGGCGGAAGCCTTCTTCGGCTACCTGCTGCCCTGGGGCCAGATGTCCTACTGGGGCGCCCAGGTGATCGTGAACCTGTTCGCGGCCATTCCCTTCATCGGCCCTGAACTGTCCATCTGGATCCGCGGCGACTACGTCGTGTCGGATGCCACGCTGAACCGCTTCTTCGCCTTCCACGTCATCGCCATCCCCCTGGTGCTGGTGGGCCTGGTCGCGGCTCACCTGGTGGCGCTGCACGAGGTCGGCTCGAACAACCCGGACGGCATCGAGATCAAGCAAGGCCCGAAGGACAAGTACGGGCGTCCCAAGGACGGCATCCCGTTCCACCCGTTCTATTCGGTGCATGACCTGATGGGCGTGGCCGGCTTCCTGCTCGTGTTCGCGTTCATCGTGTTCTTCGCGCCGGAAATGGGCGGCTACTTCCTCGAGTTCAACAACTTCATCCCCGCCGACTCGCTGAAGACGCCTCCGCACATCGCTCCGGTCTGGTACTTCACGCCGTTCTACTCGATGTTGCGCGCCACCACCGACGAGTTCACCTGGGTGCTGGCGGGCGCTTCCGTGCTGGGCGCCATCGCGCTGCTCGTCAAGAGCAACCTGAAGGGCTTCATGCGCATCGCCGTCCCCGGCATCCTGATCGTCGTGGCCGTGCTGCTGCGCGTGATCGACGCCAAGTTCTGGGGCGTGGTCGCCATGGGCGGCACGGTCGTCATCCTGTTCTTCCTGCCGTGGCTGGACCATTCCCCGGTCAAGTCGATCCGCTACCGTCCGACCTGGCACAAGTGGATCTACGGCATCTTCATGGTCAACTTCCTGGTGCTCGGCTACATCGGTACGCAGCCGCCCAGTCCGCCGTTGAACGTCACGTCGCAAATCGGCACGCTGCTGTACCTGGCATTCTTCTTCCTGATGCCGGTCTGGAGCCGCCTGGGCACTTTCAAGCAAGTGCCTGACCGCGTCACGTTCCACGCCCACTGAGCCCACCAGATAACGGATTAACCATGATCAAGAAGCTGATTGGTGCCGTGGCCTTGATGCTCACGTGTACCGCCACCCTCGCCGCCGGAGGCGGCTATCCCCTGGACAAGGCCCCGTACCGCGTCAACGACATGGCGTCGCTGCAGAACGGTGCCAAGCTGTTCGTCAACTACTGCCTGAACTGCCATAGCGCGTCCTCGATGCGCTACAACAAGCTCAAGGACATCGGGCTGACCGACCAGCAGATCAAGGAAAGCCTGCTGTTCACCGGCGAAAAGGTCGGCGACATGATGAACGTCGCCATGAACCCGAAGGACGCCAAGCAGTGGTTTGGCACGACGCCCCCGGACTTGTCCGTGATCGCGCGCGCCAAATCCGTGAACGCCGGCCCCTCGGGCGCCGACTACATCTATACCTACCTGCGCACCTTCTACCGCGACACGTCGCGTGCCACGGGCTGGAACAACCTGGTCTTCCCGGCCGTGGGCATGCCCCACGCGCTGTGGGAAGTGCAGGGTCCGCGCGAGCTCACGACCGTCGCCATGCATGAGGTGGAAGGCAAGGAAGGCGCCCCCAAAACCTGGGAACGCGTCACCACGGTGTACGATGCACAGGGTTTTTCCACGGTCAAGGCCGAGCCGGTAGCCAACTACCACGGCCATGCCACCTTCGATGCCAAATTTAAGGCCGCCAACCCGGCCCAAGTCGCAACATACGACAACGACGTCGCCGACCTGACGGCGTTCATGTCCTGGATGGCCGAACCCGTCCAGACATTCCGCGTCCGTCTCGGCGTCGGTGTCATGTTGTTCCTGCTGCTGTTCTTCCTGGTTACCTGGCGCCTCAATGCCTCGTACTGGAAACACGTGCGCTAACCGCAACGCCCCGCCAGGTTTTTATCCGTCCCCCATTGCAAATGGGGACGGTATCGGCGGATAGGGCTGTACGCCTATCCCGCCTGGCAATTGGGGCCAGCGCCTGCTAGATTAAGGCGCTGGCCTTTCGTTTTTCAATAAAGGACTTACCGCCATGATGGTGCTCTATTCCGGAACCACGTGTCCGTTTTCGCAACGCTGCCGCTTCGTGTTGTTCGAAAAAGGCATGGATTTCGAGATCCGCGACATCGACCTGTACAACAAGCCCGAAGACATCTCGGTGATGAACCCGTACGGTCAAGTGCCCATTCTGGTCGAACGCGACCTGGTCCTGTACGAGTCGAACATCATCAACGAGTACATCGACGAGCGCTTCCCGCATCCCCAGCTCATGCCCGCCGACCCGGTCATGCGCGCCCGCACCCGCCTGTTCCTCTACAACTTCGAGAAGGAACTGTTCGTGCACGTCTCGACGCTGGAAGACCGCAGCGCCAAGCCCGACGAGAAGAAGCTCGCCAACGCGCGCCAGAACATCCGCGATCGCCTGGCCCAACTGGCCCCCATGCTGCTGAAGAACAAGTACATGCTGGGCGAGGAATTCTCCATGCTCGACGTGGCCGTGGCTCCGCTGCTGTGGCGCCTGGACCATTACGGCATCGAACTGCCCAAGAATGCGGCTCCGCTGCAAAAGTACGCCGAGCGCATCTTCTCGCGTCCGGCCTACATCGAAGCGCTGACGCCTTCGGAAAAAGTGATGCGTCGCTAAGGCTGGTTGCGTGATGGGTGAAACTTCGACCAAACCGTACCTGATCCGCGCGCTGCACGAATGGTGCACCGATAACGGCTACACGCCCTACATCACCGTGCAGGTCGACGAGCACACCATGGTGCCCGTCGCCCATGTGCGCGACGGCCAGATCACGTTGAACGTGGGCACGCTGGCCACCAACCGCCTGGTGCTGGGCAACGAATTCATCGAATTCCAAGCCCGCTTCAGCGGCGTGACCGAAAACGTCTACGTTCCCGTGGGTGCCGTCAGCGCCATCTACGCGCGCGAAACCGGCGCCGGCATGGGCTTCGAAGTGCAGCCCTACGAACCGCCGGAAGCGGGCGCCCAAGGCGCCACGGTCACCGCCGCGCCGGAAGGCTCCGACGCCGACGCAGCTCCTGGCGACGGTGGCGGTGACGACGACGAACCCAAGCGTCCGCGCCTGACCATCGTCAAATAAGTCATCCCACGCAGGACCTGCATTTTTTTCATTACAATGCAGACCCTGCGCGTGCCCCGGCACGCAGCGCCGGTGTAGCTCAGTTGGTAGAGCAGCTCACTTGTAATGAGAAGGTCGAGGGTTCGATTCCTTTCACCGGCACCAAGATTGAATGAAAAGGCCGACTCCCCGAGTCGGCCTTTTCTTTGCCCGCGTGGGCGCCTGGTTCAATCCGGCTTGATTCCCGCGGCCTTGATGATGGCCACGTTGCGTTCCAGTTCGGTTTCGACCTTGCGGCGAAACGCTGCGGGATCCGCGTATGTGGCGTCGAATCCCAGCTGTTCCAGCTTGGCCCGCGTATCGGGTTCGGCCATGACCGCCTCGATCTCCTTGGACAAGCGCGCGACGATAGGCGCCGGCGTGCCTTTCGGCAGGACCACGCCGAACCACGTCTCGAAGTCATAGTTCGCGAGGCCGCTTTCCGCGACCGTGGGCACGTCGGGCACCAGGGCGGAGCGGGCGCTGCCGGTCAAGGCCACCGCACGCGCCTTGCCTGCCTTGATCTGCGGCAGGCCGGCGACCAGCGTGTCGATCGACAGCGGGATCTGGTTGCCCAGCAGGTCTGCCATCGCGGGCGCGCTGCCGCGGTAGGGCACGTGCAGCAGCTTGGCACCGGTGCGCTGGGCCAACGATTCGCCCGCGATGTGCGGCGTGGAGCCATTGCCGAAGGAACCGAAGCTCAGTGGTTGAGCGCCGGATTTGCTCTTGATGTCGGCAACGGTGCTGATGCCTGTTTGCGCATTGGTGAGGATCACGAAAGGCGTACTGCCGGCGATCGCCACATACTCGTAGCTCTTGATCGGGTCGTAGTTCAGATTTGGATACAGCAGCGGATTGAGCGTAAAGGTAGGCGCCCCCGTAATCATGAACGTATAGCCATCAGGCGCGGCTCGCGCGACTGCCGCAGCGCCGATTCCGGTGTTGGCGCCGGGTTTGTTCTCGACCACGACGGTCTGCCGCAGGCGCTCGCCGAGCTTGGCGGCGAAAAGGCGGCCAATGACGTCCGTGGAGCCTCCCGGCGGGAAGGGCACGACCATCGTGATTGGCTTGCTTGGGTAGTCCTGGGCCGGCGCCAGGGCCGGCACGGCGGCCAGACCACACAAGAATGCGGCCTTGGCTAGGTGCTTGATCATGCGAAATCCCCCTTGTGTAGGTTATGAGTATTCAGTCAGCCAGCACCGGGGCCCGGCGCCAGCATTGCGTGGCCTGTTCGAACGCATGCGCCATTTGCAGCAATGCGCGCTCCTGGCGATACCGTCCGACGATCTGGATGCCCACGGGCAGCCCCTCTGCCGTGAACCCGCAGGGCACCGAAATGGCCGGGTGGCCCGTCAGCGACAAGTAGTAGCCCGAACGCATCCAATCGATGTAATTGCGCATGTGCGTGCCCTCGATGCTGCTGACCGTCTCCTGTTCGACGGGAAAAGGCAGTACCTGGCTGACGGGGCCGACAACGAATTCATGGGTCTGCATGAATGCATGCATGCGCGCGAAGAGCGCCGCGCGATCCCTTTCGGCCTGCACCACGGCGGCCGCCGGCTGTTGCAGGCCGAGTTCGATATTCCAGACCACCGTGTCCTTCAACAAATGCCGGTGCTCGCGCAGCGCGGTCTCATAACCCACCGCGAAGGTCTGTCCGCGCAATGCCTGGAACGAAGCGTCCGCGCCGGTGAAGTCCGGGCAGGCGTGCTCCAGATGCATTCCCAGCTCCGCGAAGACCGGCAAGCTCTGTTCCAGCGCGTCGACTACGCCAGGTTCCACCGGCAAGCCTCCCCAGTTCGGCGCATAGGCAACGCGCACTCCTTTGAAATCGCGCTCCAGGCTGCCCAGGAAGCTGGCGGGGTCCTGGTCGATGGCGAGCGGATCCCTGGTGTCCGGCCCAGCGGTGGCGGCGAGCAGCAGGGCTGCGTCAGCCACCGTGCGCGCCATCGGACCTGCCACGGTCAGCGTGTTGTAGGGACTTGCCGTGGGCCATTGCGGCACGCGCCCCGGCGAAGGCCGCAGGCCCACCACATTGCAGAAGGACGCCGGATTGCGCAGAGAGCCTCCCATGTCGGTGCCATCCGCCAGCGGCACCATGCGGGCGGCCAGCGCGGCGGCCGCGCCGCCGCTGCTGCCGCCAGCGGTCAAGCGCGGGTCGTAGGGGTTGCGGGTGGCACCGAACACCGTATTGAAGGTCTGCGAACCCGCGCCAAATTCGGGCAGATTGGTCTTGCCCAGGGTGATGGCGCCGGCGGCGCGCTGACGGCTGACGATCAGGCTGTCACGCTCCGGAACGAAATCCCGGTATAGCGGAGATCCATAGGTGGTGCGCATGCCCGCCGTCAGGAACGAATCCTTATGCACGACGGGCAGGCCATGCAGTAAGCCCAGGATCTCGCCGCGAGCCTGGCGCTCGTCGGCGCGGGCGGCGTTGGCCAGCGCGCCTTCGGCATCCAGCGTCACGATGGCATTGATTCGCGGGTTCCAGGTCTCGATGCGCTGCAGGTGCGCTGCCACGATTTCGCGGGCGCTCAAATGCCCGGCTGCGATTTCTGCACGCAAGGCGACGGCAGTCATGTCGCACAGGTTCGATTGAAATGTCATTTGTCCCGCATTAGTATTGCTATGCAATACAAAGTATTGAATAATCAACTTTATAGTGGGAATTCCTGTACGGGACAATTCGGGGAAACTAGCGCTGGCGGCCACTCGCGGCGGCCAAATCGCTTCCCCGCATGCGAGAAACCCTCATGAAAACGCGCCAGCCCTCCAGCACCCCCGCCGAATCGACGGCATCGCTGTCTCCGGCCGATCCAGCGGACGATCCCCTGTACGTCGCGTCGCTTGAGAAAGGCGTGCGCGTGCTGGAGGCGTTCCGGGACGCCAATGACTCGCTGGGCCTGACCGACATCGCCACGCAGACGGGACTAGGCAAGAGCGCCGCGCAGCGCTTCGTGCATACCTGGGAACGCCTGGGCTATCTGGTCAAGGACGCAGCGTCGCGCCGTTACCGCCTTGGTCCGCGTGTGGTCGAACTGGGCTACTTTTTCCTGCGCAGCGACCGCCTCGTCTCCATGGCCGCGCCGCATCTGGTCGCACTGCGCGACCGCTGCGGATTGGCGGTGCACATGAGCGTGCTGGCGGATTGCGACATGGTCTATCTGCTGCGTCTGCCCAGCCGGCAAATGACCCTGGCGGAAATGCTGCCCGGCCGCCGCATGCCTGCGTGGTGCAACAGCGCGGGACGCATCCTGCTCGCGCAGCGCGACGACGCGGCGGTACGCCAGGCGCTGCTGCGCGCACCGCCGCGCGCCTTCACCCCGCGCACCGTGGTCGAACCGGAAGCATTGATGGCGTTGATCCGCCAGGCCCGCGATGACGGCTATGCGTTGACCGAAGACCAGGTGCTGCAAAACCAGGTCGGCGCCGCCGTCCTGCTGCGCGACGCACAGTCTTTGCCCCTGGCCGCGATCAGCGTCAGCGCACCGCGCCACGACTACCCCGTCGACCGCCTGCTGCGCGACATCGTGCCCCAGCTCTTCCGCACCGCGCAGGCCATACAGGGCACTTGAATCGGCGCAGCCAACCCGTTTTGCATTCTTTCGATTTTTTGTGCATAATTCGCCCCCTCTACCTGTTCCCCGATAGCTCAGTCGGTAGAGCGACGGACTGTTAATCCGCAGGTCGCTGGTTCGAGCCCAGCTCGGGGAGCCAAAGAATGCAGTACTGAAGGGCCCGCAACTTGTTGCGGGCCTTTTGCATTTGGACGCGGCGCTTCGGCCCATTGGCGCCGCGCGCGGCGTACGATGGTGCGCACTTCATCTCACCACTACCGCTAGTCCCATGCGTTCTGTGCGATCCCTGCCTGCGTTGGTCTCCTTGCGCGCCTTTGAAGCGGCTGCGCGGCGCATGAGCTTTTCACTGGCCGCGCAAGAACTGTTCGTGACGCAAAGCGCCATCAGCCACCATATCCAGCGCCTGGAAGCCGAGCTTGGTGTTGCGCTATTCGAGCGGCGCACACGAGCCGTGGCGCTGACCGCGGCCGGGCAGTCCTACTACGAACGCGTGCATGCGGCCTTCGAACTGCTGCGCCAGGGCACCGATGAGATACGCGCTCCCGAAGCGGTGCGCCAGACGCTGCGTGTCGGGCTGCTGGCCTCGTTCGCCACGCGTTGGCTGGCGCCTCGCCTGGCGGCGTTTAGCGCCGCGCATCCGGACATCGATCTGCAATTGCAGCCAGACATTGGCCTGGCGGACGTCGCGGGCGGGGAGGTCGACGTGGCCATCCGCTACGGGCGCGGCGTATGGCCCGGCGTGCGCGCGCGGCTGATCATGACCGAGCGGCTGTCGGTGGTCTGCGCCCCCGCGCTGATCGCGGGCAGGAAACGTCCGCGCACGCCGCAGGATCTGCTGCGCTTCCCGTTGCTCGCCTCGCATGCCCGCCATCCTTTCGAATGGGACGCGTGGGCCCGGCACCATGGTGTCGACCTGGGGCGAGTACAGCCCGTGCGGCTGCACGACTACAACATCGTGGTGGAAGCCGCCCTCGCGGGGCAAGGCATGGCGATGGGCCGCCACCGCCTCATAGGCGCCCAGCTCGCCAGCGGCGCGCTGGTGGAGGCCCTGCCGGGGACCACGCTGGAAGCTCCCCGCATCGGCTGGTGGTACGTGACGCCCCGCGGCGCGCTGGGCGTTGCGGCCCAGCGCTTCCATGCATGGCTTACGCAAGCGGCCCAGGACGAAACACATTAGTTTTACTCATGCGTACTGCGTGAAAATTGATTGGTCAGGCTCCGTCACGGCCGATAGCATGGGGGTTGCCCTTTTTTTCCCAATCCAGGAGTCCCTCATGACCCGCTCGATCTCCGGCCGCGTGGCCGAACTTGGCCTGACCCTCGAAGCCGCTGCCGCGCCGGCTGCCAACTACGTGCCGTTCGTGCAGGAAGGCAACCTGCTGTATATCTCGGGCCAGATATCCCGCAAGGGCGGCAAGGCAGCGTATCTGGGACGCCTGGGCGACCAAGTCTCGGATGCCGACGGCGTGGAAGCCGCGCGCCTGTCGGCGCTGGGCCTCCTGTCGCAAATTGCCGCCGCCACCGGCGACAAGCTGGATCGCGTGGCCCGCGTCGTGCGGCTGGGGGTGTTCGTGGCCAGCACGCCGGACTTCAATCGCCAAAGCGCCATCGCCAACGGCGCCTCGGACCTGATGGTCGAGGTCTTCGGCGACGCAGGCCGCCATGCGCGCAGCGCCGTCGGCGTGGCCTCCCTGCCGCAGGGCGTGGCAGTGGAAGTCGAAGCCGTGATCGCCCTGACGCAAGCCTGATTCCCGCCGGAGCCGCCATGTCCGCCCCCTTGACCGCCAGCACCATAGAGGCGTTGCGTGCCCAGACGCCGGGTACGCAGACCACCGTCCACTTCAATCATGCAGGAGCATCGCTGCCCTCGGCGGCGACGCTGCAGGCCATCCAGGCGCACCTGCAACGCGAAGCCACGCAGGGGCCCATGGAAGCGGGCGTGGCATCCCGCGAACTGACGGAGAAAGCCCGCGCACTGGTGGCGAGACTGCTGAACGCGGACCCGGCCGAAGTCGCTCTGACGGGTGGCAACTCGCCCGGCTGGGGAGCGGCGTTCGCGGCGCTGGAACCCTGGCTCCCGGGCGACCGCATCCTGGTTGGCCGCCACGAATGGGGCGGCAACCTGGCCGTCATGCGGCTCAAGGCGCAGCGCGCTGGCGCCACGCTGGAGACCATCCCTTCAGACGATAGCGGCTGCGTCGACGCCCAGGCGCTCGAAGCCATGCTGGACGAACGGGTGCGCTTGATCGCGCTGACCTGGCTGCCGGCCAATGGCGGCCTGATCAATCCCGCCGCCGCCGTCGGCAGCGTGGCACGCCGCCACGGCATCCCGTACTTCGTGGACGCGGCACAGGCGGTCGGCCAATTGCCGGTGGACGTGGCCCAGATCGGTTGCGACGTATTGAGCGGCGCGGGCCGCAAGGCTTTGCGCGGCCCGCGCGGCACCGGCCTGCTGTACGTGCGGCGCGGCTTCCTGGACCGGCTCACACCCGCCTTCGTCGACACTCACTCCGCGCCTCTGGGCGCAGACGGCGAGCCTGTGCTGCGCCCGGATGCCGCTCGCCTGGAATCCGCGGAAGCCTCGCTGGCGCTGCGCTGCGGCCTGGCCAACGCCTTGCAGGAAGCGCTGGACATCGGCCTGCCAGCCATACGCGCGCGCATCGACGCCACGGCCGAGTCACTGCGAACGGAACTGGCCGCCATCCCGGGCATCACGGTTCTGGACCAGGGCCAGGAACGCTCGGGCCTGGTGTCCTTCAACGTAGCCGGCCAGGACGCGGTATCGGTCCAGCGCGCCATGGCCGCGCAGGGCATCACCATCGGCAGCAACGGCGTGCCCTACACCCCGCTGGATATGCAAGCGCGAGGCTTGACGCAGATCGCGCGGGCGTCGGTCAGCTACCTGACCAATGACGCGGAGATCGACCGCTTGCTGCAAGGCTTGCGCACGTTGGCCCGCTAGCCTGCGCGTGCCTATGCATCGCAGGCCGCGGTGCGCCGCGCGTAGGGCGTCCACTTGGTAAAGACCAGCAGGTTGCCCAACATCACCAGCGCCAGGCCCAGCAGGGCCGGCGCCGTCCACTGATATCCTTCGGCAAAGGTGGACACGCTCAGGGCCACGACCGGAAACAACACGGTGCAGTAGGCTGCGCGCGCCGGCCCCATGCGGCCCACCAGTGTCAGATAGGCGGTGAAGCCGATCACGGACCCGGGGATGGCCAGATAAAGCAGGGCGCCCACGTAGGAAGCCGAAGTATCGAATTCGAACGGCAGGCCGGCAGCCAAGCAGCCCACCAGCAGGATGGTCGCGCCGTAAAGCATGCTGTAGGCATTGCCGGTCAAGGGCCGGATGCCCGCGCGCTGTTGCAGGGATGACAGCATGTTGCCCGTCGAAAAGCAGAATGTGCCCAGTAAGGCGAAGCCCAGGCCCAGCAAGGTTTCATGGCTGGCCTCCTGGCCTGCCAGTTCCGGCCAGAACAACAACACCAGCCCGGAAAAGCCGAGCCCGCCGGCCACCATCACCCGTGGCGCAATGCGGGTGCCAAACCACAGGCGGGCGTTCAACGCATTCCATAGCGTCGCCGCCGAGAACACCACCGACACCAGGCCGCTGGGGATCCATTGCGTCGCCGTGTAAAAGCACAGGAAATTCAGGCAGAAGAGACACAGCCCCTGGCCCACGCACAGGCCATGGCCGCGCCGGTCCATTTTCTGGAGCTTGCGGGTCAGCGCCAGGACCACGAACAGGACCATGCCTGCCAGCGCAAACCGGTAGAAGATGGAGACCGGAATGGCCACCACGCCCAGTTGAAGCTTGATGGCGATCCAGGTGGTACCCCAGATGACGACGGTAAGAAAATACAGGAAGAGGTTCACGATGCTGTGCTGAAACAGGGACGCGGAAGGGCGGTCCGGGAAGCCAGTGTGCACCCGCCCGACTGGCCAGGATTGCCGGTTCTTGCGGTTTTCTTGCTTGCGCGCGCGCGTCGCGCGCGAGATCGCAGTAGCATTCCATCCATATGGCTACCGTCGCTTCGGCTCCGGCCGATTTCTCTGTTTTCCGCACCCTGTCGAGCTCCACCGCGACGCTGGGGCGCGCCGCCACGCTGGGCGAGGGCCTCGCCATCTCGCAATGGTCGCGCAGCGCCCGCGAGACGCTGGGCTACGACAACCCCGGCCATCACACCTTGTCGCTCTACCTGCACGGCGGCGACAAGTCGTTCCGCGTGGGTCAGGACACCCTGCATGGCGGCGCGGGCAAGTTCTGCGTGCTGCCCTCGGAGCACTACTCGCGCTGGAGCATGAACGACACCGTGCACTTCCTGCACCTGTACATCGCGCCGGAACGCCTGGCCCGCGAAGCCGTCATGCGATTGGACTGCGAGCCCCGCACGCTGGAGCTGCGCGACCGCACCTACATCCATGACGAGTCGCTGATCGACGTGTGCCGGCAACTGATGGGCACCGACTGGAACCAGCCCGCCGACCGGCTGGCGGCCAGCAGCGCGGCCGAAACCGTGCTGCACCACTTGCTCAACCAGGGCGTGGCACGCAAGCCTGGAGCACCGCTGCGAGGCGGCCTGGCGCCTGCCGTGCGCCGGCGCATCATGGACTATGTCGACGCGCATCTGGCCGAACCGCTGACTCTGGACGAATTGGCCGGCGTGGCGGCGCTCTCGACCTACCATTTCGCCCGGATGTTCCACACCTCTTTCGGCGAGCCCCCGCACGCCTGGGTGCGGGCACGGCGGCTGGCGCACGCGCGCACACTGCTGGAGGCTGGCAAGGGCGACCTCGCCGGCATCGCCCAGGCCAGCGGCTTCGGCAACGCCAGCCACTTGGCGCGGGTCTTCCGTGACGCCGTGGGCGTCACGCCTGGACAATACCGCAGCGCGCGCGCCAGGCACTGAGCCGGCGCTACGGCCCCGTTTCCCGGCCCGCCCGGTCTACAATGGTCCACCGCCCCCAGGGGCCTGACCGTACCGCTGCCCGACGCGATGCCGTCTACGACCTCTCGCGATTCCATCCCTACGGCTGACCCCGTCAACGCCGGCCCCGTGCGCGCGCACTGGCTGGCCGAGTTGATCCGCCTGCGCGAAGCCCATTGGGGACCGCTGGAAGACGCGGACGCAGTGCGCCGCGTGCGGCAGCAGGACATTGATCTGCCCTCGCGCATCCTGGCGCGCGCTGCGCTGCTGGCGCAACGCGACAACCTCATATCCCTGGTCAACACCTGGCGCCGCAGCGCCCTGGCCATCCTCGCCGCCCTGTTCCTGCTGGCCGCGCTTTCCGGCGCCGGCGCCGCGCTGGGCGCATTGGGCGACGGATCACGGCCGGTCAACGTATTGTGGGCGCTGGGCGCATTGCTGGGCCTGCATGCGGTCACGTTTGTGCTTTGGCTCGCCAGCTTCTTGCTGCGGGCCTCGTCCATCACGGGACTGGGGCGCGTCTGGCTCTGGGCCACGCGCAAGCTGGCCCGCGGCCCCGACGGCGCGCTCGTGCCGCAGGCCTTCCTGAACCTGCTGGCCCGCGCGGGCGCGTTGCGCTGGCTATTCGGCGGCATCAGTCACCTGTTGTGGCTCACCGCCTTGTGCGCCGCGCTGGCGGTCCTGCTGGCCGTGCTGTCCACCGCCAGCTACCGCTTCATCTGGGCCACCACCTTGCTGGCGCCCGACACCTTCGTGCGCCTGACACAGGCCATAGGCTGGCTGCCGGCGCAGTTGGGATTTCCGATGCCGGACGCGGCCATGATCCGCGCCAGCGACGGCGCCCAGACCCTGCCCGCCCAAGCGCAGGTGCAGTGGTCGCTCTGGCTGATCGGCGTGCTGGTCGTCTACGGCATCCTGCCCCGCCTGCTGGCTGGCGCGTTATGCGTGGCCGGCTCGCTGCGCGCCCTGCGCGGCCTTCGCATCGATCCGTCCTTGCCTGGCTTTTCCGCCTTGCGCGACCGTCTGGAACCGCCCGCCCTGTCCACCGGCATAGACCGCCCGGTCGACCCCTTGCACGAACCGCGAGTCGGCGCGCCATCGCTGGCGGGCCTCGGCGGCCAGCCCGTATTGCTGGGTCTGGAGCTCCCGCCAGACCTGGCATGGCCGCCCGCCGATATGCCGGGCGGCATCCAGCAGGCCGGCAATCTGGACACCCGCGAAGAACGCAACCGGGTGCTGGACGCGCTGGCCAGCAAGGCCGCCACGCGCATGCTCATCGCCTGCGATGCGCGCCAGACGCCGGACCGCGGCACACTGTCCCTGATCGCCGAACTGGCCGCGCATGCGGAGCAGACCCGTGTGTGGCTGGTCTCGCCGCGCGCAGGCGCCGATGCGCCGCCCACCCGCGCAGCGTTATGGCGCGAACGCCTGCTTGCGCTCGGCCTGCCTGCCGATGCCGTGTTGCAAGCGCCCGTCGCCCCGTTCGGCTGGCTGGAGTCCGGCCATGGCTGAAGAGCTCATCAAAATCGCTGTGGTCGGCCATACCAACACCGGCAAGACGTCGCTGCTGCGCACCCTGACGCGCGACACCACTTTCGGCGAAGTGGCCGACAGTCCCGGCACCACGCGCCACGTCGAAGGCGCGCGCCTGCGGCTTGAAGGGCGGGCCGTGCTGGAATGGTTCGACACGCCGGGCATGGAAGACAGCATCTCGCTGCTGGAATACCTGGAAAAACTGGACAGCCCGCAAGAGCGCCTGGACGGACCGGCGCGCATCCGACGCTTCCTCGATACGCCCGAAGCTCACGGCCGCTACGAACAGGAAGCCCGCGTGCTGGCCAAGATGCTGGACTGCGACGCCGCGCTGTATGTCATCGACGCGCGCGATCCGGTGCTGGGCAAACACCGCGACGAGCTCGCCATCCTGGCCGCCTGCGGCCGGCCTCTGCTGCCGGTGCTGAATTTCGTCAACGCTCCCGCGCATCGCGCCGACGAATGGCGCGCCGCCATGGCGCGCTTGGGCCTGCACGCCGTCGTGGAGTTCGACACCGTCGCGCCGCCGCTGGATGGCGAACAACAGCTCTACGCCAAGCTCGGCGTGCTGCTGGACCGGCACGCCCCCGCGCTGGCCCGGTTGTCCGCCAGCCTGGCCGCGCAGCGCCAAGCGCGCCGCAACGCGGCTTACGAGCTGCTCGCCGATCTGCTGATCGACGTGGCGGCCCTGCACGTATCCAGCGCCAGCGACGACACGGCGCTCGCCGCCGCATCGGGCAAGCTGCGCGATCACGTGCGCCAGCGCGAACAGACCTGCGTCAATGCCCTGCTGGCGCTATATAACTTCCGCGCGGCGGATTTCACCGACGACGCGCTGCCCCTGCAAGGCGAGCGCTGGGGCATGGACCTGTTCCATCCCCAGGCGCTGAAGGACATGGGCGTGCAGGTCGGCATGGGGGCCGCCGCCGGCGCCATGGCCGGAGCCGCCGTGGACCTGTTCAGCGCCGGCCTGAGCCTGGGCACAGGCATGCTGATCGGCGCCGCCGCCGGCGGCCTGTGGCAAGGCGTGGAAAAGCTAGGCAAGCGCGTGGCCGGCAAGCTGCGCGGCTGGCGCGAAATCAGCGTGGATGACGCGGTGCTGCGCCTCCTGGCCCTGCGCCAGCGCCAACTGATCGAGGCACTCGAGCGCCGCGGCCACGCCGCGCGCGACCCATTGAGACTAGACCATCCGGAGGACGAAGCCTGGCGCAAGGGGCCCTTGCCCGAAGCGCTGAAAGAAGCCCGCAGCCGGCCTGAATGGTCCGCCTTGGGCGAGCACTACGAAGACAGCGACCGCCGCAAGCGCGTGGTGCGCGAATTGGCGAAAACCCTTGCCGACGCGCCGCCGCCAGGCGCCTGAGCGCGCAAGCGCACGTCTTGGCGCACGCACCATTCCCCGCCGCCGGCAAGCAAGGACTAACCCCAATCCAAACCGATTGACGCTTAAACGAATGGGTCTATAAGATTCGTTCTGCATCGGCGTGGGTCCGTCCCCGTCATGATAATCACAAGGGGTTGGGTCTATCGTGAAGTCGAAGTCCTGCGCAGTGATTCCCGGCAGCGCCATCGTAGGCGGCCCGCGCGCGGCTGGCGCCGCGTCTTGTCAGACCCCGATCCGTATTTCGTCGTAAGCAGCAACGCCATGCCCCGGTTCCCCATGGGGCCGGGGCCCTGTCACTTCTGTCGCGCTATCCGCGCACCAACGGAGCATGAGGGCTATGCGTACTATTCCCCACCTGAAGCAAGCTGCGCTCGCCGCCGCCGTCGCCGCCTCGCTGGCATTCAGCGCCGGCGCGGCCGCCAAGACCTTTCATTGGTCCTACCAAGGCGATGCGACGTCCATGGATCCGATGGCCCTGAACGAAACGTTCACGCTCGGCTTCCAGGGCAACATCTACGAAACGCTGGCCGGCTACGACGGCAACCTGAAACTCACTCCATTGCTGGCGGAAAGCTGGGAAAACCCAGAACCCACCAAATGGGTGTTCAAGCTGCGCAAGGGCGTGAAATTCCACGACGGTTCGCCGTTCACGGCGGACGACGTCATCTTCTCCTGGAAGCGCAGCCTGACGCCGGGCTCCGACATGAAGGGCTATGGCGCCAAGGCCTCGGACATCAAGAAGGTCGACGATTACACCATCGAGGTCACCACGCCCACGCCCAACCCCATCCTGCCGCGCGAATGGGTGTTCCTGTACATCATGAGCAAGTCGTGGGCTGAAAAGAACAAGACCACCGAAGCCACCAACGTCAAGGGCGACAACCAGGGCAACTACGCCAACCTCAACGCCAACGGCACTGGCCCATTCATGCTGGTCTCGCGCCAGCCCGACGTGAAGACGGTGCTCAAGCGCTACGACGGCTACTGGAACAAGAACATCAAGACCAACGTGGACGAGGTCATCTTCCAGCCGATCACGCAGGAAGCCACCCGCGTCGCGGCGCTGATCTCCGGCGAAATGGACCTGGTGCAGCCCGTGCCCGTGCAGGACTGGAAACGTCTCGAAGACGCCAAGGGCGTAAAGCCGCTGACCGCGCCCGAAGCACGCGCCATCTTCATCGGCATGGACCAGGACCGCGACGAACTGCTGTTCTCGGACGTGAAGGGCAAGAACCCCTTCAAGGATCCCAAGGTGCGTGAAGCCGTGGTGCTGGCCGTGGATACCAAGGCCATCAACGAGAAGATCATGCGCGGGGCGGCCAAGCCGCTGGGCTCGCTCATCGCCACCGCCATCAACGGTTATGACGATTCCTTCGGCGCGCCGTACAAGCCGGATCCCGAACGTGCCAAGAAGCTGCTGGCCGAAGCAGGCTATCCCAAAGGCTTCACCGTGACCATGGACTGCCCGAACGACCGCTACGTCAACGACGAAAAGGTCTGCCAGGCCGTGGCCGGCATGCTCGCGCGTGTGGGCATCAAGATCAACCTGCTGGCGCAGACCAAGTCCAAGTACTTCGGCAAGATCCTGCTGCAGGCCGGCAACCAGACCAGCATGTACATGCTGGGTTGGACGCCCAGCTCCACCGACGCGCACAACACGCTGCTGAACCTCACCTCGTGCCGCAATGCCAAGACCGCGGCCGGGCAGTTCAATCTGGGCGGCTACTGCAACAAGAAGGTCGACGAGCTCACCGACAAGATCGGCGTGGAAACCGACCAGGCCAAGCGCAACGCGATGATCAAGGAAGCCTTCGGCATCGTGCGCAGCGACTTCGGCTACCTGCCGCTGCACCAGCAACCCATGTCCTGGGGCGTGAAGGACAACATCAAGGTCATCCAGCGCGCCGACGACGTGCTCGACCTGCGCGACGTCGTCCTGCCGTAAATCCCTGACGATGTGAGCCCCGGACGGCGCAAGCCATCCGGGCGCGCCCGGCCCAGCCCCGCTTCCCGCTTGCAACGGAAACGCGGCCCGGCGTCATCTGCAAACGAGGGCTCCCGATAATGCTTTCCTTTATTGCGCAACGGCTTATCCAGTCGGTGCTGGTGATGTTGACGGTGGCGCTGATCGCGTTCTCCATGTTCCGCTATGTCGGCGATCCGGTAGCCAGCATGGTCGGCCAGGACACCACGCCTGAACAACGCGCGCAACTGCGCGGCGAACTCGGCCTGGACGACCCTTTCGTGGTCCAGTTTGCGCGCTTCGTCGGCAACGCTGCGCAAGGTGATTTCGGCATTTCATACCGCCAGCGCCGACCAGTCAGCGAACTGCTTGAAGAGCGCATGCCCGCTACGCTGGAACTGTCGTTCGTCTCCGCCGTCATGGCGCTGGCGCTTGGCATCCCGATGGGCATCTACACCGCGCTCAAGCGCCACGGCGTGCTGTCCAAGACTTTCATGGCAATTTCACTGGCCGGCATCTCACTGCCCACGTTCCTTATCGGCATCCTGCTAATCCTGGTCTTTGGGGTGCAGCTGCGATGGCTGCCAAGCTTCGGGCGCGGCGACGTAGTCAGCCTGGGCTGGTGGACCACGGGGTTCCTGACCAAATCCGGCTGGCTGGCGCTGATCATGCCGGCCATCACATTGGCGCTTTTCCAGATGACGCTGATCATGCGCCTGGTGCGCGCAGAGATGCTGGAGGTGCTGCGCGCCGACTTCATCAAGTTTGCGCGCGCCCGCGGCCTGCCGGAACGCCTGATCAATTTCCGCCATGCCCTGAAGAACACGATGGTCCCCGTGATTACGATCACGGGGCTGCAGCTGGGCTCCATCATCGCTTTCGCCATCATCACCGAGACGGTGTTCCAGTGGCCCGGCATGGGGCTGTTGTTCATCCAGGCCATCAGCATGGTGGACATCCCCGTCATGGCCGCCTACCTGGTGCTGATCGCCTTCATGTTCGTGCTCATCAACCTGGTCGTCGACCTGCTGTACTTCGCCGTGGACCCGCGTCTGCGCGTGCAGAGCAAATGATGAATAACCCCCACGCCGCGCCTGCGGCTTGCTGCCCCCCGAGGGGGCGCTTTTTACCTTGGGACGGCCCGGCGGTAAAAAAGGAAATCATATGATTGCTCGCATCGCTCCATTCTTCACCCGCGCGGCGGACAGTGACCTCTGGCACAGCTTCAAGCGTTCGCCGGGCGCGATCATCGCCGCGATCGTCACGCTGGCCATCTTGCTGGGTGCGCTGTTTGCGCCTGTCGTCGCGCCGCACAACCCCTTCGACCTGGCGTCCTTGAGCATCATGGACGCCAACACGCCGCCGTCGTGGGAAGAGGGCGGCAGTCCCGACTTCCTGTTGGGCACCGACGACCAGGGCCGCGACATCCTGTCGGCCGTGCTGTACGGTTCGCGCGTGTCGTTGCTGGTGGGCTTTGCCTCAGTGCTGTTCTCTATGGTGCTGGGCGTGACGCTGGGCCTTATCAGCGGCTACGCCGGCGGCCGCGTGGACAGCTTCATCATGCGCATCGCCGACGTGCAGCTGTCGTTCCCTGCCATCCTGGTAGCGCTGCTGATCGACGGCGTGGCGCGGGGCCTCTTGCCGCGCGACATGCACGACCAGTTGGCGCTATACGTGCTGATCTTCGCCATCGGCATCTCCGGCTGGGTGCAATACGCCCGCACCGTGCGCGGTTCCACGCTGGTGGAACGCAACAAGGAATACGTGCAGGCAGCCCGCCTCATCGGCATTGGTCCCTTCACCATCCTGCGCCGGCATATCCTGCCCAACGTCATGGGGCCGGTGCTGGTCATCGCCACCATCCACCTGGCCATCGCCATCATCACAGAAGCCACGCTTTCGTTCCTGGGCGTGGGCGTGCCACCCACGGCGCCGTCGTTGGGCACATTGATCCGCATCGGCAACAGCTACCTCTTCTCCGGCATGTGGTGGATCTCCATATTCCCCGGCATCGCGCTGGTGGCGCTGGTGCTGTCGGTCAACCTGCTGGGCGACTGGCTGCGCGACGCGCTCAACCCCAAGCTGCGCTGAGGACGCCATGGCCCTGTTGAACATTGAAGACATCCGCATCGAATTTCCCAGTCGCCGCGGCACGCTGGTGGCCGTGGACGGCGTCTCGCTCTCGCTGGAAAAGGGCGAGATCCTCGGGGTGGTGGGCGAATCGGGCGCCGGCAAGTCCACCATAGGCAATGCCGTGATCGGCCTGCTGGAAGCGCCGGGCCGCCTGGCCGGCGGCGCCGTGCTGCTGAACGGCGAACGCATCGACACGCTCAATCCCGCGCAAAAACGCAAAGTTCGCGGCCGCCGCATCGGCATGATCTTTCAGGATCCGCTGACCTCGCTTGACCCGCTGCAGACGGTGGAAAGCCAGCTGGTCGAAACCATGCAGGTACACCTGAACCTGTCGCAGGCCGAAGCGCAAAAGCGCGCCGTGCAGTTGCTGGCGCAAGTCGGCATCGACAAGCCGGAGCTGCGCGTCAAACAGTACCCGCATCAATTCTCCGGCGGCATGCGGCAGCGCGTGGTGATCGCGCTGGCACTGTGCTGCGAACCCGAAGTCATCATTGCCGACGAGCCCACCACCGCGCTCGACGTGTCCATCCAGGCTCAGATCCTGGAACTGCTCAAGAAGCTTTGCCGTGAAGAGCAGGTCGGCATGATCATCATCACGCACGACATGGGCGTGATCGCGGACGTGACTGACCGCGTGGCGGTGCTGTATCACGGCAAACTGGTCGAACAGGGTCCTACCGCCAAGATCCTGGGCGATCCCGACCATCCGTACACCCGCAGCTTGATCTCGGCCGTGCCGCGTCCCGATATCAAGCTCAAGCGCTTCCCGCTGGTCACTTACATCGAGGACGTGAAGAAGCCCGCGCAACCGCTGGACCTGGCCACGCACTGGCTCGGGCAGCGCCGCGACTTCGGCGCGCGCACTGACGGCCCGCTGGTGCAGGTGTGCGACTTGAGCATGCGCTTCGTCTTGAAGAGCGCGCTGCTCAAGCGCAACCAGCGCACGCTGGACGCGGTCAAGCGCGTCAACTTCTCGATTGGCGAGGGCGAGGTATTCGGCTTGGTGGGCGAGTCCGGTTCCGGCAAGTCCACCGTCGCGCGGCTGATCTCCGGCCTGTACACGCCCAGTGAAGGCTCGGTCAATTTTGGTGGCACCGACCTGACCGCGCTCAAGGGCGAAAAGCAGCTGAACCCGTTCCGGCGGCAGATCCAGATGATCTTCCAGGATCCGTTTTCCTCGCTCAATCCGCGCATGCGCGTGCTGGACATCGTGGCCGAACCGATCCGCTTCCACAAGCTCGCCGCAAATGAAGCGGAAGCACGCCGCATCGTGGCCGACTTGTTGGACGTGGTAGGCCTGGGCGACCGCGCCGCCGAACGCTTCCCGCACGAATTTTCAGGCGGACAGCGTCAACGCATCTGCATCGCCCGCGCCCTGGCCACGCGCCCCCGCTTCCTGATCTGCGACGAACCGACCTCGGCGCTGGACGTCTCGATCCAGGCGCAGATCCTGAATCTGCTGAAAGACCTGCAAGAGGAACTCGGCCTGACCATGCTGTTCATCAGCCACGATCTGCCGGTGATCCGCCAGATGTGCGACCGCGTGGGCGTAATGCGCTATGGCGAGCTCCTGGAAGTGGCAGATACCGAAGACCTCTTCGAACGCCCGCAGCATCCCTACAGCCAACACCTGCTTGGCCTCATGCCCCGCCTGCAATCCATGTCCCGCGAGGGCCTGGACGTGGCGGAGTAGCGCCAGGCGCAATCCGGAGCGAGACATGACGGCAACACGACAGACCCTGTTCATAGGCGGCCAGGTTTTCGACGGCAAGGGCAAGCTGCTGCCCAACCACGGCGTGCTGGTCGAAGACCGGCACATCGCGCGCGTGGCGCCGGCCGGTGAGTTCTCCGGGTATGCGGGCATCACCGTACGCACCGACGGCATGACCCTGATGCCCAGCCTGGCCGACTGCCACGTCCACCTGGTCTACACGGGCGGGGCCGATCCGAACGCCCAACTGAGCAAGCAGGGTCCGGCCCAGATCACGCTGACCGCGCTGGAAAACGCCCAGGCCAGCCTGCGCGGCGGCGTCACCGCGCTGCGCGATTGCGGCGGCAAGGACTACCTGGAGTTCGGTGTGCGCGACGCCATCGCGCGCGGTGTGTTTCCAGGGCCCACGATCAAGGCCTCGGGCCGCATCATCTGCATGACGGGCGGCCACGGCAACCGCATCGGCCGTGTCGCCGATGGCTGTGAAGACGTGATCAAGGCCGTTCGCGAGCAGGTGCACGCCGGTTGCGACCTGGTGAAGATCATGGCCACGGGCGGCGTCATGACGCCGGGCGTCAGCCCCATGGACGCGCATTACAGCTTCGATGAAATGAAGGCTGGCGTGCATGAAGCCAAGCGTTTCCGCAAAAGCACCGCCAGCCATGCGCAAGGCACGCTGGGCATTCTGAATGCGGTGCGCGCCGGCATCGACTCGATCGAACACGGCATCTTCATGGACGATGAGTGCCTGCGCGAGATGCTGGACGCCCAGACCTATCTGGTGCCCACCATCGCAGCCGTGCGCAACATCATCGCCAATGCCGACAACGGTATCCCCGCCTATGCCGTCGAAAAGGCGCGCGCGGTGGAACAGCGCCACCGCGAATCGTTTCAGATGTACTACAAGGCAGGCGGACGCATCGCACTGGGCACCGACGCCGGCACCCCGTTCAACCTGCATGGCGAGAACGCCATGGAACTTGCCTACATGGTGGAGTTCGGCATGACGCCCGTGGATGCCCTGATTGCCGGTACGTCGCGCGGCCACGACTTGATGGGCATGGACCTGCACGGCGCCATCGCCGATGGCAATGTGGCCGACCTGCTGCTGGTGCAGGGCGATCCCACCGAAGACATCACGAAAGCGGCCGACAAGCGCTTCCACGTCGCAGTGCTGCGTAACGGGGAAGTCGCGGCCGGCGCCTTGCCGCTCTGAGCCGACCCCGGCCCGGAACCGCAAATGAAAAAGCCGCCGCGCCCTGGGCGCGGCGGCCTTCGATACCGCCTCTGCTGCGGACGGTTCGCCCGGTTTAGCGAGCGCCGCCCATCGCGCCGCTCATCACCATCATCAGGAACTGTTCAACAGGCATCTTCTTGCCATTGAAGTCGACCTGGCCGTCGGCGTAGTTCAGGTAGGTCACGATGTTGTTGTTCTCGACCTTGGCCATGCCCATGGCGGTAGCCATGGTGCCCACCATTTCAGCCTGGCCCTTGGCGGTTTGCTGAGCCTGCTCGGCCGGCACGCCACGCACCTGCGGCTCGATGGCCATCAGGTCGCTCAGGTTGCCCTTGGACAGCACCAGCTTGGCGTTGAGCTTGCGGATCGTCTGCATCAACGTATCGGCGAATTCGCCGTCCAGCGAGGCCGGCTTGGCCATGTCCAGGTCCAGGTTGAAGGTCGACGTGCCATTGGCCGTGCGCACTTCCAGCGGCGACACCGCCAGCGTCGGATTGCCAGCCAACAGCAGTTCGACGTTGGTCTTGATGACCTGCTTTTCCTCATCCGTGAACTGGGGAGCCTGTTCCTCGTCCTTGCTCTGCATCATGCGGCGCGACGCGGCTTCATAGACATCGTTCAACGCCTTGAAGGCCTTCGAATCCAGCTTCTGGGCGTCCAGGACCAGCTTCAGGCCGGCCATGTCCTTGTCCTGCACGTTGATCATGCCGAAATCCATGGCCATCTTTACGCCCATCAGCGAGTTGGCTTCCGTCATGTCGACGGTGATGGCGGTGTCCTTGAGCTGGACCGGCGGCTTTTCCTTGGAGGTGATCGTCCAGTTCTTGAGGCCGACCTTCTGGCTGCCCACGTACATATCGTTCGAGGCCGGCGTCATGTCGCTGGTCAAGGTCAGGCCCGACATGGCCATGCTGACGATGTCGCTGTCTTCGGATTCGCCCGCCAGCACCAGGCTGTCGGCGTTCAGCGCAACCGTGCCGTGCTTGCTGCCGGTGGCGTAGGTCACATCGCCCTTCATGCCCGAGAACTTCAGGCTATTGGCGTCCTTGGCGAATTCCACCGGAGCCATGTCGAAATTGCCGGTGATGTTCTTGGCGTAGCTGACGCTATAGGCGCCGGACAGGGGCGCCGCGCCCTTGGCGGCGGCAAACCATTCCTTGACCAGGGGCGTCTCTTCCAGCTGGAAGCGGCTGGCCACCATGGCAGGAGCCAGGGAGCCCGACTTCAGGTTGGACAGCGGGAAAGGACCATGGTCCAGGTGCTCGACGAATACGAGTTCGTGATCCTGGGCCGGCTTGCCGTCGGCAGCCGGCTCGGTGAACTTGACGCGGTAGCGCTCGGTGGACGTAAACACGCCGCGGTCGAACGACACCAGCTCAACCACGGGGGTCACACCCCATTTTTCGCCGAACTTCTTCAGTTCAACATTGGCTTGCTCGATCGATTGCTTGACGAAAGCCTCGGCCTTCTGGCCCGTGTACCAGGCCGTGCCGGTCCAGACCGCGCCCAGCGCGACGACAAGGCCCAAAATTGCCGATTTTTTCATTGCAATCCTTTATTCTTCAAATGGATGAAAGCGGACGGATTATAGGTATTACAGCCTAGGGAAAACACTTATTTCGTGCAAAGGCGCTGCAATATGTTGCTTATTGATACAGGGCCATCCCTCCCGGGCGGTACCGCCACGCCACATCAGCTACAATCGCCTCGTGTGCTTTGCCAATCTGCACACGTCCGCTAGGCCCTTCGCTGCCAAGCTTCGCCCATCAGGGCGCTTCCCTTTTCTCCTTATTCGTCCGCCTGGATTGGAGTCTCTCAACTTGAGCGACGGGCTGCCGCTGGAGTTGTTTTGACTACCTCTTCCCCTTTTGCCGACCTCGGGCTGGCTGATTCCCTGTTGCGCGCCATTGCCGAGACCGGCTACACCGCACCCACTCCCATTCAGGCCCAGGCCATTCCCCAGGTCCTCAAGGGTGGCGATTTGCTCGCCGCCGCGCAGACCGGCACCGGCAAGACCGCCGGCTTCACGCTGCCCATCCTGCATCTGCTGATGCAGAAAAAACCCGAGCAGCGCAAGCCTGGCCGGCCGCGCTGCCTGATCCTGACCCCGACGCGTGAATTGACCGCGCAGGTCGAGGAATCGGTGCAAACCTACGGCAAGTACACCCCGCTGTCGTCCATGGTGATGTTCGGCGGCGTCAATATCAATCCCCAGATCTCCGCGCTGAGAAAGCCGCTCGACATCCTGGTCGCCACGCCCGGCCGCCTCTTGGATCATTGCGGCCAGAAGACGGTGGACCTGTCCGGCGTCGAGATCCTGGTGCTGGACGAAGCCGACCGCATGCTGGACATGGGCTTCATCCGCGACATCCGCAAGATCCTCGCTCTCTTGCCCAAGCAGCGCCAGAATCTGCTGTTCTCGGCAACGTTCTCCGACGAAATCCGCACCCTCGCGCGCGGCGTGCTGAACAACCCCGGCGAAGTGTCGGTCACCCCGCGCAACACCGCGACCGAGCTGGTCACCCAGACGGTGCACCTGGTGGAACAGCACCACAAGCGCGACCTCATCAGCCACATCATCCGCGAAAGCGGCTGGCACCAGGTGCTGGTATTCACCCGCACCAAGCACGGCGCCAACCGCCTGGCCGAAAAGCTGGTCAAGGATGGCCTGACCGCCGCCGCGATCCACGGCAACAAAAGCCAATCGGCCCGCACCCGCGCGCTGGCCGGCTTCAAGGACAACACCGTGACGGTGCTGGTGGCGACCGACATCGCCGCGCGTGGCCTGGACATCGACCAGTTGCCACAGGTGGTGAACTTCGAACTGCCCAACGTCCCTGAAGACTATGTGCACCGTATCGGCCGCACCGGCCGTGCTGGGTCCACCGGCGCCGCGATCTCGCTGGTCGACAATAGCGAAATCAAGCTGCTCAAGGACATCGAGCGCCTGATCAAGAAGCCTATCGAACGCAAGGCCGTGGAAGGCTGGACGCCGCCGGCCACGACCGCCGCGGCCTACGACCGCCAGGAACGCGACGAAGACAACCGCAGCCCGCGCGGCGGCGGCGGCCGCAATGGCGGTCGCGGCGGCAATGGCAACGGCGGCCGCTCGCGTCCGGCGCAAAGCCAGGGCCAGGGCCAGCCACGCGCAGCTTCAGGCAACCGCGCCCCGGCGCCGGCCCGTGCCGGCGGCGAAGGCCGCGCCAGCCACGGCCCCCGCGACGGCAAGCCCGCCGACCGTCCGGCCCACGCTGGCCGCAACGAAGGCCGTCCGCAGCAGAACCACCGCCGTCCGGAAGGGTCCGCCCGCCCGGCAGGCAATGGCGGTTCCGGACGTCCTGCCGGCACCCCGCGTGCCGCGCTGCTGAGCAAGTAATATCCCGCTACCGCTACCCACGGATCCGCGCCATGCCCTTATCCACCTGGTTGACGTTCTTCCTGGCCTCCTGGGCCATTTCGTTCTCGCCTGGCGCGGGAGCGATCTCGGCGATGTCGTCCGGCCTGAAATACGGCTTCGCGCGCGGCTACTGGAACACGGCCGGCCTGATCATGGGCATCCTGTTCCAGTTCGTGGTGGTGGCGGTGGGCCTCGGTGCCGTGCTGGCCACGTCCGAAATGGCCTTCAACGTGGTCAAGTACCTCGGCGTGGCTTATCTGATTTACCTGGGCGTGCGCCAGATCCGCACGGACGCCGCGCCGGTCGCGGTGGACGCGGGCGATCCCAAGCGCGCCTCGATCCGTGAACTGGTCCTGCGCGGCTTCCTGATCAACACCATGAACCCCAAGGGCACGGTGTTCCTGCTGGCCGTGGTGCCGCAGTTCGTGGACACCTCGCTGCCGCTGGTGCCTCAGTACGCGGCCCTGGCCGGCACGCTGGCGTTCACCGACCTGGTGGCCATGGGCGTCTACACGCTGCTGGCGGCGCGCGTGCTGCGCCTGCTGCGTGACGCCAAGCATATTCGCTGGATGAACCGCACCTTCGGTTCGCTGTTCATCCTGGCAGGCGTGTTCCTGGCATCGTTCCGCCGCCATTCCTGAACCTACGCGCGGGGCATGCGCCGGCGACGGCGCATGCCCCGCGCCTTTTCATGCCCGATACCGGACCGCGCCGGGCGATACAGCGGCGCCAAGTAAAATCCTTCCGATCATGAACATCCCTCACGAAGTAGCGCGGCGCCGTACGTTCGCCATCATTTCCCACCCCGACGCGGGCAAGACGACACTGACCGAAAAGCTGTTGCTGTTCGCAGGCGCGATCCAGATCGCCGGCAGCGTCAAGGCGCGCAAGGCATCGCGCCATGCGTCATCCGACTGGATGGAAATCGAAAAGCAACGCGGCATTTCCGTGGCGTCCTCGGTGATGCAGATGGAATACCGCGATTGCGTCATCAATCTGCTCGACACCCCGGGGCACCAGGACTTCTCCGAAGACACCTACCGCGTGCTGACCGCCGTGGACGCCGCGCTCATGGTGATCGATGCCGCCAACGGCGTTGAACCTCAAACCATCCGCCTGCTGCAGGTCTGCCGGGCACGCAACACGCCCATCATCACGTTCATCAACAAGATGGACCGCGAAGTGCGCGAGCCGCTGGAGCTGCTGTCCGAGATCGAAGGCCACCTGGGCATGGACGCGGTGCCGTTCTCGTGGCCCGTCGGCATGGGCAAGGCGTTTGGCGGCGTGTTCGATATCCGCCGCGATCGCATGCGCGTGTTCCGCCCTGGGCAGGAACGCCGTTCCGACAACGACGACTTCATCGAAGGCCTGACCAATCCGGAAATCGCGCAGCGCTTCGGCTCGGCGTTCGAGCAGGCCAGCGGCGAGATCGAGCTCATCAACGAAGCCGCGCCCGCCTTCGACCGCGACCAATTCCTGGCCGGCAAGCAGACGCCCGTGTTCTTCGGCTCCGCCATCAACAACTTCGGCGTGCAGGAAGTGCTGGATGCGCTGGTAGAACAGGCGCCGCCCCCTGGCCCGCGCACGGCCATGCAGCGGGAAGTGCAGCCTGAAGAACCCAAGTTCACCGGCGTCGTGTTCAAAGTGCAGGCCAACATGGACCCGGCCCACCGCGACCGCGTTGCATTCGTGCGCGTCAGCTCGGGCCGCTTCGAGCGCGGCATGCGCCTGAAGGTCGCGCGCACCAACAAGGAAATGCGCCCCAACAACGTGGTGTCGTTCCTGTCGCAACGGCGCGAGCTCCTGGATGAGGCCTATGCCGGCGATGTGATCGGCATTCCCAACCACGGCGTGCTGCAGCTGGGCGACGTGCTGACCGAAGGCGAGACGCTGCAGTTCACCGGCCTGCCGTTCTTTGCCCCCGAGTTGTTCCAGGCGGTGGAAGTAAAGGATCCGCTGCGCACCAAGCAGTTGCGCACCGGCCTCACCCAATTGGGCGAGGAAGGCGCCATCCAGGTGTTCCGTCCCGAGGCGTCCGGCGGCTCCCTGCTGCTGGGCGCGGTCGGCCAACTGCAGTTCGAAGTGGTCGCCCACCGGCTGAAGACCGAGTACGGCGTGGACGCGCGAATGATGCCTTCCCGCTACACAATGGCACGTTGGATTACGTCTGAAAACCCCAAGGCGCTGCGCAAGTTCATGGATGCCAATGCCGCCCATATCGCCTATGATGTTGTGGATGCGGCGGCGTTTTTGATCGGTTCTCCCGCGCAGTTGCGCGTAGCCGAAGAACTGTATCCCGATGTGAAATTCCATGCCATGCGGGAGCACGGCGGCAAGGTTTTCGGAGACAAAGCGTAGACCCGTTCGGGTTCCGCACGGCAGATGAGGGTAGCAATGTCTTGGCGTTTCTTATTCGCAACGCTCCTGATCGCGCTTGGCGCGTCGGCCTGGGGCGGTATTCAATTGGGTGATTGGCTGGTGGCGCATGCGCCGGTGGCCGCGCCTGCTCCTGGCCAGGATGCCGCGGCTTCCCAGCAGCCCGTGCTGGATGCCAATGGCCGTCCTTATGTGGCCCAGCCTCCGCAACCGCGCATCGACGGTACCTTGGGCGTGCCCGACAAACCCGCCGACCGCGAATGGCAGGTCAATACCGTTTCGCTGTTCGACACCGTCAGCGATCCGTCGGTGAAGATCTCGCGGGACCGCATCAGCCCCGACCAGGCCCGCGAAATCGCGGCGGCTTCGCACGTGCCGCTACCCTCGGGCCCTTCGGATGTCAGCACGCTGGATCTGCAAGCGCCGGGCACGTCCACCGCCATCAACGGCGGCGGCCAGGTCCAGGCCAGTGGCTACGGCACGCCGCAAATGGTCCAGGCGCCGCCCCCCAACACCGCGCAGGCGCCTGGCGCCCTGGGCTGGCAAGATGCGCTCAAGCGTGAACTGGCGCATTGCGCCACGCAGGGCTTCTTCGAGCGCCCGTCGTGCTCTTGGGCCGCGCGCAACAAGTATTGCGGCCCCAACCGCGCCTGGGGCACCATGGCCGAGTGCCCGGCCCGCCCGCAATAAGGCCGGCCTGCGGCGCAACGCGCGCAACACCAAAAAAATGGCGCCCCGCGGGGCGCCATTTTTCATGACCGGAACATTACTCCGGCACGGACATCTGGCTTTGCAGGTAGTTCTGGATACCGACCTTGTCGATCAGGTCGATCTGCGTTTCCAGGTAGTCGATGTGCTCTTCAGTGTCGTCCAGGATATCCTGGAACAGATCACGCGAAACGTAATCTCGGACCGATTCGCAATGCGCGATGGCTTCCTTCACGGTCGCCTGGGCGCCTTGCTCCAGCTTCAGGTCACAAGCCAGCAATTCCGGCACGTCTTCGCCGATCAGCAGCTTGTGCAGGTCTTGCAGGTTGGGCAGGCCGTCCAGCATGAAGATGCGTTCGATCAGGCGATCCGCATGCTTCATTTCGCCGATGGATTCTTCGTACTCGTGCTTGCCCAGCTTGTCGAAACCCCAATGGTTCAGCATGCGGGCATGCAGGAAATACTGGTTGATGGCCGTCAGTTCGTTGGTCAGTTGCTTGTTCAGAAACTGGATGACGGTTTTGTCGCCTTTCATGATGGACTCCTTGCAGTCAGGCGCGACGCAGATGCATCGCGACAAAGGAGCGCACGATGCCGCGCGTACGCAACCCCGGCAGACTACCACCAGCCGGAGGGCCGCGCCTAGCCTTGCGCTGCATTTGGTAAACCGCTTTAGGACCACAAGAAGAAAGCGTTAGGAAAATGAGAATGAGTATGCGTGCGTGATACCTTGCATGCACTGCACAGCATCCATGCGGCCTGTGCGCGGGCAAGTCTGCGGATTGCGCCTCGGAATGCCGCGAGATCCGGCCCCAATCAGCGGCGGCGCCCGCCGGAAAGGGCGCGCGACACGCGCGGGCCCTTTCGTTGCAGATCGACAACTGCGCGGCAACGGTGCGGCAACTCCACGCTATGCAGCCCGCCGCGTCGCAAGCCAGATGCCGAATGCGATCGGCACGATGCCCAGCAAGTCCAGCCACGACACGTGTTCGCCCAACACCAGCCATCCGAACAGCAGCCCCAGTGGCGGCATCAGGAAGTGCAGCGCGCTGGCGGCCGTGGCGCTGGCACGGCCGAGAATCATGAACCACAGGTAGTAGCCGCCCATCGAGACCGCGACGATCATGTAGGCCATGCTCCAGAACAGGCTGGCGGTCATGCGCGCGTCGCCGATGCTCTCGTGCATCAGCGCAAAGGGCAGCAAGGCCGCGGCGCCCGCGAGCGACTGTATGCCCGTGGATGTCCATAAGCCCGAGGAGGGCTTCAGACGCTTGTAGAGCAGCGTGCCAGCCACCAGCGCCACCAGGCCTCCCGTCACCAGCAACGTGCCATGCAGGTCCTCCTGCATGCCCGACAGCCGCGAACGCAGCACCAGCGCCACTCCCGCCAATCCCAGGCACAGGCCGAGCAGCTTGCGCCAGCCCAGGCGCTCACCCAGTACCGGGCCTGCCAGCACGCCGATCAGCAGCGGGTTGGTGCTGATCAGCACCGCAGTGAATGCGGACGACACCGTTGTCATGCCTGACCAGCTCAGCCCCAGGTATAGAGCGTTGTTCAGCACGCCCAGCAGGATTAGCGCCACCAGATCGCGCCCGCCCGGCATTTTCCAGCGGCCGCTGGCCGCTGCCAGGCCCAGCATCAGGGCGCCCGCGATCAGGAAGCGGATGGTCAACAAGGTCAGCGGCGGACAGTCCCGCACCGCGATCTTGGCTGCCGCGAACGCCGAGCTCCAAAGAAAGCAGAAAGCCGCGATGGGAGCCCAGCTGATGCCCGGCGAGGCTGGGGCGGATATGGCGGTGGCAGACAGGGTCGAGGTGGCCTTCATGGGGGGAATCCGAGGTGGACGCGCTGCCGCAGTTGCGGCGGATGTAGGAATTCTGCGCGGCCCCTCATCCATTGACAAACTCTTTATTCGGATCGAAAGTATTTGAAAAATGAATGCATTGAGCACGCAGATGCCAGATCTCGACCTTTTGCACAGCTTCGTGTCCGTGGTGGACGCCGGCGGCTTCACGGCGGCCGGCGAACGGGTGCACCGCAGCCAGTCCACCGTCAGCCAGCAAATCCGCAAGCTCGAGGAAATCCTCGAATGCGCGCTGTTCATCCGTGAGGGTCGGCAGGTTTCGCTCACCGAGGATGGCGAGCGCCTGCTGGGCTATGCGCGGCGGATGTTGGCCCTATCAACCGAAGTCCGGGAAGCCGTCAGCGGGCGCAAGCGCGTGGACGTCATCCGGCTGGGCGTGCCGGACGATTTCGCGGCCGACAAGCTGACCATGGTGGTCGCGGAGTTCGCACGGTCCCGGCCGGGCGTGCGGCTATCGGTCCGCTGCGACCTGACCTCCGCGCTCACGCGCGCGCTGGAACGGGGCGACCTGGACGTCGCGCTGCTCAAGCGTGAGCCGGGCGCTGGCGCCGCCTTGGCCGCCTGGCCCGAACATTTGCATTGGATCTGCGGCCCCGGCCTGAACCTCGCACCGACCGAGCCGGTGCCGCTAGTGGCATTCCCGCAGGGCTGCATCTACCGCAACCGTGCCATCCACGCCCTGGAAGCCGCGGGCCGGCACTGGCGGATCGCCTACGAAAGCCCGAACCTCATGGGCTTGCAGGCTGCATTGACGGGGGGACTTGGGGTGGCACTGCTGGAGCGGCGTTGCCTCTTGCCGGACCATCGGATCATCGATGCAGGACTGCCACCGATACCGTCGACCGAACTGGCGCTATGCCTCGCCGACACGGTGCGCGAGCCTGCACGCCAATTGGCGATGACCGTCCGGGAGTTTTGCGAGAAAGAAGCAATGCGGCTCGCTGCGTGACGGCAGCGAGCCGGAGATAGACGACGATCCTCAGGCGGTAGCGACGAGGGGAATCGGGAAGCTGCTGTTGGCAGCGGGCGCGCCCGACTCGACCAGCGTGGCCGGAGGATTGACCGGAACGGCAATGGAGCGCACGTCGCACACGCTGGAGCAGCGGCCGCCTGGCAGGTATTCGGTAGCGGTAGCCGCACAGCAGCCGCAGCACGTGGCTACGCCCAGCTCGAATTGCAGGTCGGAAAGCGTCGTCGCGCCTGCGTCCACGCTAGCGCGGACTTGGCGTTCGGTGATGGCATTACATACGCAAATGTACATGAGAATAATTATCGAAAATTATTCTGCTACTGGCAAGCCCCGCGCGCAAATAAATTTGCAACCGAAGTGTCACGCAAGTCATTGAAAATAGGGACGAATTTCCGCTATTCCGTCCCTGATTTCCGAAGCATGCTCAACGGGCGGCCGCCTGGGCCTTGCGCAATGCCGCCGGGGCTATCCGCAGCGCTTCGCGGTACTTTGCCACCGTCCGACGGGCGATGACTATCCCCTGATCGGCCAGCTTTTGCATGATCTGGCTATCGGACAAAGGCTTGGCCCGGTTCTCCTCCGCCACCATCTGCCGGATGAAGGTCTGTATCGCCGTGGCCGAGGTGGCATCCCCGCCGTCCGTCGACACGCCCGTGCCAAAGAAGCGCTTGAGCTCCAACGTGCCAAACGGAGTGAGCATGTACTTCTGTGTTGTGGCCCGTGAAATCGTGGATTCGTGCAAACCGAGCTCGCCAGCGATGTCCTTCAGGATGAGCGGCCGCATGGCGGCAGGCCCCTGGCTGAAAAAAGCCGTCTGGTGCTGCACGATGGCCTGGGCTACGCGCAGGATGGTGTCGAAGCGCTGCTCCACATTGCGGATCATCCAGCGTGCCTGCTGCAGCTGCGATTGCAGCCCCGCGTGCGCGGATTCCTTTTGGTTCCCCAGCATCTGGGCGTAGAGCCCGTTAATCTGCAGCTTGGGCACGGCGGCGCTGTTCAGGGTCACCTGCCAGCCGCCGCGGGTCTTGCGCACGATGACGTCGGGCACGGCGTAGTCGGCCGCGGGCACGGTCCAGGCGCGCCCCGGACGCGGCTCCAGGCGCCGGATCAGCGCATGGGCCGAACGGAACGTGGCTTCATCGCAGCCCACGGCGGCGCACAGGCGCGCGGCGTTGCCCGTCGCCAACAGGGCCAGGTGCTGCGCGCAGATCTGGCGCGCACAGGCCAATACCGCGGCATCCGCCGCTTCAGGCAGGTGTTCCAGGTCCGGGTTGCGCAGCTGCAACAGCAGGCATTCCGCCATGTCGCGCGCGCCGATGCCTGGGGGATCGAAGGACTGGAGCAGCGACAGGGCCGCCTTCAGTTCATCCAGGTCCGGCTCCAGTTCCGCCGGCAACCAGTCCAGGATTTCCTCCAGCGGCGATCCCAGGTACCCGTTCTCGTCCAGTTCGTCGATCAGGAGGCCGGCCAGCGCGACGTCCCTCGGGGCGGCCCGCGTCAGCCCCAGTTGGCCCAGCAGATGCTCGCGCAGCGTGTCAGGGCGCGCGGCCTCGGGCCGGCTGGAGTCCTCGTCGGGATAGACGCCGCCGGAACCCGGCATCTCATCCACTGGCGTCTCGCGCTCAGCGGCGGGTTCGTCGTCCTGCACGGAGGATTCGCGGTCGGATTCCGCTGGCGCCTCGGCCGACGGCGCTTCGTCCTGGCGCTCCAGCAGCGGGTTCTCCGCCAGCACTTGCGAGATCTCGGCTTCGAGGTCGAGCGTGGACAGCTGCAACAATCGGATCGATTGCTGCAGTTGTGGCGTCAGCGTCAAATGCTGACCAGGTCGCAGTTCTAAAATTGGGCGGGTCATAGGTACAATATTTTGCATGATGAATCTGACTTCGCCCGCAAGCGTCCGCCAGGACTGCCGCCTGATCGGCCAGACCCTGCTCAAACTGGCGCTTCCTCGACTCATACTGCGTGCGATTGTCATCGCCGTCGCCCTGGTCGTCTGGTATCTGGCCGCCAACTGGATACTGAATTTCGGACGCACCGTGAACTACGAGTTCCTGCATTCCCTGGGCCAGCCGACCATGGACATGGTGCAGAAGGTCAACCCCTATATTTGGTGGGTGGTGGCCGGCATCTGGACCCTGATCGTGTTCTTCACGCTGCGCGCCTGGCTGTCCGCCAGCCTGGCTTCCGGCAGCGCCACGCCGGTCGAAACCAGCGTGCTGGCGGACCTGGCGCCCAACCTGTCCGAGGAGACCCTGGGCGTGCTGCGCTGGACGTGGGGCGACCGCCAGGAACCCTTTACGGTGGGCGATCTGCGCCGCGCCCTGTCTGAAATTCGCCACAATCGCGCCGGCAAGATCGCTATGGTTGCGGAACAGGCCCGCATCCTGGAATTGTCCGACCGCGCGCCGCGTGATCCTCGCGACGAAGTCCGCCGCGAAGCGCGCACTGAAGGCCGCACCGAACGTTATGTGGAACCGCGCATCGGTCCAGCCCGGTAAGTTCGTCCTCCCGCCTCCCAAACCAGGCCGCCCACGGGCGGCCTGTTTGTTTTGGTCCCTTGCCCCCATAGCGACGCGTAAGCCGAAGACTATCCAACCCCGTTTTTGCTGAATTTTCTTCAGCGAAATGGCCTACCTGCAGCCTGTATCTCACCCCCACACAAAAGAGCATTCAGTTGCGCTTGCGGCAAAAATATGTTTGACTAGCAACCTATGGCCGCTCACCGCACCCCCTTCGCGATTGCCACCGGACGCTTCGACGCTCCGGTCGCCGGCCTGCGCGCTCGTTCCTCCGCCATCGCGCTATCGCTATACCTACCGATCGGTTGCCGGGCCTAGTGTCCCCGTGGTAGCTCGGCAGCCACGCTTGCCACACGCGATTTCCCCCTTTTATCTCTGAATCCTGCCGGTCAATCACGGCAAATCCTGGCACAAGACCGCCATCCGGTCGCGCAGCCGCCGAGGGTAGTACTCCCGGGATTCAAAAGAAACCGATCGAGGTGTAGTAATGATGCTTGCCAACCCCGCTACCAAATACGTCCCCTTCGCGCCCTTTACCCGCGACTACTCCGAACGCACCTGGCCCAGCCGCCGCATCACCAAGGCGCCGATCTGGATGAGCACGGACCTGCGTGACGGCAACCAGGCCTTGATCGAACCGATGAGCGTCGAGCGCAAGCTCCGCTTCTTCGAGCAGTTGGTGAAGATCGGCTTCAAGGAAATCGAAGTGGGTTTCCCCTCGGCCTCCCAGACCGACTTCGATTTCGTGCGCAAGCTCATCGATGAAAAGCGCATCCCGGACGACGTCACCATCATCGTGCTGACCCAGTCGCGCGAAGACCTGATCAGCCGCACGGTGGAATCCGCCGCGGGTGCCAAGCAAGCCATCGTCCACTTGTACAACGCCTGCGCGCCGGCGTTCCGCAAGGTCGTGTTCAACATGAGCAAGGACGAAATCAAGAACATCGCCACCACCGGCACGCGCCTGGTGAAGCAGTACATGGCGCAGCATCCGGAAACGCAATGGCGCTACCAGTACTCGCCCGAAGTCTTCAGCACGACCGAACCCGAATTCGCGCTGGAAGTCTCCAACGCAGTGGCCGACGTATGGCAGCCCACGCCCGAGTGCAAGATGGTGTTGAACCTGCCCGCCACCATCGAAGCCACCAGCCCCAATCTGTACGCTGACCAGATCGAATGGATGCACAAGAATCTGGCGCGACGGGACAGCATCGTACTCAGCGTGCACCCGCACAATGACCGCGGCACCGCCGTGGCCGCCGCTGAATTCGCCGTGATGGCTGGCGCCGACCGCATCGAAGGCTGCCTCTTCGGCAGCGGCGAACGCACCGGCAACGTCGACCTCGTCACGCTGGCCTTGAACCTCTACACCCAAGGCGTGCATCCGGAACTGGACTTCTCGGACATCGATGAAGTGCGCCGCTGCGCCGAATACTGCAACCAATTGCCGGTCCACCCGCGCCATCCGTATGCGGGCGACTTGGTGTTTACCGCATTCTCGGGCTCGCATCAGGACGCGATCAAGAAGGGCTTTGCCCAACAGAAGGCCGACGCCGTCTGGGAAGTGCCGTACCTGCCCATCGATCCCGCCGACCTCGGCCGCAGCTACGATGCCGTCATCCGCGTGAACAGCCAATCGGGCAAGGGCGGCGTGTCGTACCTGCTCGAGCAGGAACATGGCCTGGTGTTGCCGCGCCGCCTGCAGATCGAGTTCAGCCGCGCCATCCAGCGCGTCACGGACGAGACCGGCCGCGAAGTCACCGCCGACGACGTGCACACGATCTTCAACCGCGAATACCTCGAACAGAAGTCGCCCTGGAAGCTGGTGCGCCACCGCATCGACGGCAATCCGGCTGCCGGCGAGGGCCAGCACTTCAGCATCGAAGCCGAACTGGAATACAACGGTGAACGCCGCATCGTGACGGGCAAGGGCGACGGCGCCATCTCGGCCTTCGTGGCAGCGCTGGACGTGCCCGTGCGCATCATGGACTACCACGAGCATGCCATCGGCACCGGCACCGACACCCGCGCCGCATCCTATGTGGAACTGCGTGTCGGCGAATCGAGCACCGGCTTCGGCGTGGGCATCGACCGCGACATCGTGACGGCCTCGTTCCAGGCCGTGCTGAGCGCCGTGAACCGCCACATCAATGCCGGCGCGGTGACCGCAACCGAGCAAGAAACCGCTGAGACCGCGTGATCTGCAACCCGGCGTTAAAAAAGCCAGCCTTATCGGGCTGGCTTTTTTCTTTGGGCGCGTGCCGCGCAAGCGCAGTCCACGCCCGCGCGCGGACGGCCGACGCTCAGCCGCGCGGCCAGATGTCGGAGGCGCCGATATCCGGCGCGGTGGCCGCCAGCAGCCGCTGATGGACCCATGCCGCCAGCGCCAGCGTCCGATGGTCGCTGTAGCGCGCGCCGACCAGTTGCAGCCCGACAGGCAGGCCTTGCGGGCCAGTGGCGAACGGCAGGCTCAGACTGGGATGGCCGAATACCGTCCAGGCACGCGAGAACTGCGGATCGCCCGTGCCCAGGTCGGCAAACGGCGCCTCGCCGCTCGCACTCGGCGCCAACAGCACATCGTATTTGTCGAACCAGGCATCCACGCGCGCGCGGGATTCGGCAACGCGCATCAGGTTTTTCTGGTGCTCTTCCGACGTAATCCGCGAGCCCGCTTCCAGGATGGCCTGGATCTTGGGGCTGAGCTGCGCCGCATGCTCCAGACGTTCATAGGCCAGGGCCTGCGACGCTTCGAACGCCATGATATCCGCATGCAGCTGCACCAGAACGCAGTGCTCGGGCGGCAGCGGCAATTCTTCGACCACGGCGCCGGCGCGCGACAGAATGGCCGCGGCCTGTGCGTAGGCCTCTTTGGTTTCGGGCAATGCATGCCGCCATTGCAGGCTGCGGTACATGCCGATGCGCGGCTTGCCGTCGTATGCGAGGTCCAGCATGCGGGGATCGCGCATCAGTACCGAAGCGAACAACGCCACGTCCGGCACCGAACGGGCAAAACCGCCGATGGTGTCCAGGGACTCGGCCAGGCTTTTGACGCCCGCGCGCGAAATACTGCCGAAGGTGGGTTTGAAGCCCACGATGCCGCAATAGGAAGCGGGCCGGATGATGGAAGCCGCGGTCTGCGTGCCCAACGCGAAGGGCACCATGTCGTCGGCCACCGCCGCGGCCGAGCCGCTGGACGAGCCGCCGGGCGAGTAGGCTTCGTTGCGCGGGTTGCGCGTGGGGCCCGCCTGATAAGTGGCGAATTCGGTCGTCACGGTCTTGCCGACGACGATCGCGCCTGCGCCGCGGCACAGCGCCACCGAGGCCGCGTCCAGGCCCGGATGGTGGCGTTCATAGATGGGCGAGCCGTAACGCGTGGGCAGGTCGACGGTGTCGAACAGGTCCTTCACGCCCATGGGCAGGCCATGCAGCACGCCACGCAGTGCGCCGCGATCCAGTTCCTGCGCGCGATCCAGCGCGGCCTGCTTTTGCAGCGCGGTCCAGGCATGGATGGTGCTTTCGCGTTGCTCGATGCGCGCAAAGCAGGCGCGCACCAGCTGCTCCGCGGTCAGTTCGCGCCGTTGCAGCTTGCGCGCGGCTTCCAGCGCGCCAAGTCTGTTCAAGGCAGTAGACATGGTCCTTTCCTCTTTACCGGTACCGCGCGTCTTGCACGGCAGCAAAATACGCACCCGGTCCCCTTTGACCGAGGATCCGCCGTTATGCGCGGCATATTGCCGCGCAGTCCGGTTGGACCGACTCCTGCCACTGTGCGCGTCGCGTCAATTAGGAAAAACACCAAAAAATCCGCATTTTCCCGGGAAAAAACGCGTGCCGCGCCATGGCGATTTATTGTTGCGTCGGTATCAGCATAGCGCAAACCCGTGCAACACAAAGGTCATATTTGTCGAGTAAGATGAAATCGTTTTCACGAAACCCGACAGCAATCCTGCCATGGCTTCGCGCTCGTCGCCCCGCTTTTCCATTATTGAAGTGGCCCGCAAGGCCGGGGTTTCCCCGGCGACGGTTTCGCGCGCGTTCAACCAGCCCGAGATCGTGCATCCCGACACACTCGCGCACATCCGCAACGTGGCAAAGCGCGCGGGCTTCCGACCCAATCGCGTGGGCCGCAGCCTGCGCTCGGGCAGCACGCGCACCATCGGCCTGATACTGCCCACGCTGTCCAATCCCGTGTTCGCTGAATGCTTCGAAGGCGCGGAGCGGCGCGCGCGGGAATCGGGCTATAGCGTCATGCTGACCGCCACCGGCTACGATCCCGCGGTGGAATCCGCGGCGGTCCAGGGCCTGATGGACCACCAGGTGGATGGCCTGATCCTGACGGTCGCGGACGCCGCCAAAAGCGCCACGCTGGACGACCTGGACCACGCCGGCATTCCCTACGTGCTGGTCTACAACGAGTCCGGCGCCCATCCCTTTGCGTCCGTCGACAATCGCGCGGCCGCCAGCGACATGGTGGCCCATCTGGCCGCGCTGGGCCACCGCCGCATCGCCCTGGTGACAGGCCCGCTGACCGCATCGGATCGCGCCCGCCGCCGCTTGACCGGCGCGCGTGCCTGCGCCAAGCGGCTGGGCCTGGATGACATCCAGCACATTTCCATGAGTTCGCACACAGGCAGCGACCTGGAGGCCCTAAAGGCCGCGCTGCGCGGCAAGCAGGCGCCCACCGCCCTGTTCTGCTCCAACGATCTGCTGGCAACCGCAGTCATCGCCGACCTGGTGGGTCTGGGGCTTTCCGTGCCCGCCGATATCTCGGTATGCGGATTCGACGGCATGCGCTTCGGCGCCTTGCTCACCCCGCCCCTGACCACCGTGGCCCAACCCAGCGACGGCATCGGGGAAACGGCTTGCTCGAATTTGCTGGCGCAGATACAAGGCCAGCCCCCACACTCGGACCGCCTGCCGCATTGCATCGTCGTCGGCGGCACCGCCGCGCCGGTGCGCCGTTAAGGCATATCCCTACAACAACCATTTTTCTTGTCTACGCGTCATGCTCATCGCACAAATCACCGACCTGCATATGCGCACCCCTGGCGACAAGGCCTACGGCATCATCGATCCCGCGGCCTTCCTGGCGCCGGCAGTGCGCGCGCTCAACGCCTTGACGCCGCGGCCCGACTGCGTGTTGATCACAGGCGACCTGACGGACCTGGGCCGTCCGCACGAATACCAGGCATTGCGGGACCACCTGCAAGCGCTGGAGATTCCCTATTTCCTGCTGCCCGGCAACCACGATGACCGCGCCCAGTTGCGCGCTGCCTTCCCTGACCATGGTTATCTGCAAGGGGAAGGACCGTTTATCCAGTACGCCATAGAAACCTATCCGCTGCGCATGCTGGCCTTGGACACCGTGGTGCCCATGAAGAGCCATGGCGAGCTCTGCCAGGACCGCCTGGACTGGCTGGCCGCCCGCCTGGCGGAACAACCTGAGCGCCCTACGTTGGTCTTGATGCACCACCCGCCGTTCCTGACCGGCATCGAGCACATGGACGCCATCGGCCTGCTGGCGGGCGCGCCTGAACTCGAACGCATCGTGGCGCGGTTTCCCAACGTGGAGCGCGTTCTTTGCGGCCACCTGCACCGCACGATATTCCAGCGCTTCGGCGGCACGATCGCATCCACCTGTCCGGGTACTGCGCATCAGCTCGCGCTGGAGCTGGGACCGCGCCCGACGCTGCAATACATCATGGAACCGCCGGGCTATCAGCTGCACTGGTGGCAGGGCAAGAACCTGGTCACGCATCATGCGGTCATTGGGGAATACCCCGGCCCATATCCTTTCGCCTGAGGCCATAGACTACGAAAGTTTGCCTTGCCATACATCCGTCATGTTTGCGCTGCACAATGAAAAGGTTTTCATAACAGGCAACAATGCGGATCTAACTATTAGATCTTCGAGACAGCATGTCATCCATCGTCCTGGATAACCTCACCAAACAGTACGGCAACGCCGCCGCGATCCACGGAGTGAGCTTTACGGTTCCCGCCGGCAGCTTCACGGTCCTGCTGGGACCGTCGGGCTGCGGAAAATCCACCACCTTGCGCATGATTGCCGGACTGGACACGCCGACCTCCGGCACCATACGCATCGGCGACCGCGACGTCACCCAGCTGCCGCCCGCCAAACGGCGCATCTCGATGGTGTTCCAGTCGTACGCCCTGTTTCCGCACTTGTCCGTACGCGAGAACATCCTGTTCGGGCTCAAGGTGCGCAAGGAGCCGGCGCGCGATTACGACCGCCGCCTGCAGCGCGTGGCGGGCCTGCTGGGCCTGAATCACCTGCTTGACCGCAAGCCCTCGCAGTTGTCGGGCGGACAGCAACAGCGCGTGGCGCTGGGCCGCGCCGTGATTTCCGAAGCGCCGGTCTGCCTGATGGACGAGCCGCTGTCCAACCTGGACGCGCAGCTGCGCCATGAAATGCGCCGCGAAATCCGCGCGTTGCAGCAGGACCTGGGCATCACCATGGTCTACGTGACGCACGACCAGACCGAAGCGATGAGCATGGCCGACCAGGTGGTGCTGCTGCGTGGTGGCAAGATCGAGCAGCACGACACGCCTGACGGCCTGTATGCGCGTCCCGCCACCGAATTCGCCGCGCGCTTCATCGGCACGCCTCCCATGAACCTGATCGGCCTGGCCCCTGCGCAGGGCGCCATGGTCATCGCGGGCACACAAAGCCCCGCCATCTCTGGCGCCCCCACAGGCGCCGTGAAACTGGGCGTGCGCCCCGAACACATCCGTATCGACGCCAACGGCATTCCCGCCACCGTGGAAAGCGTGGAGTACTTCGGCGCCGATTCCATTCTGGTGTGCCGCGTCGGCGACACCCGCGGCGTGGCCGTGCGCGTGGGCGGCCATCTGCGCGCCAGCGTGGGCGAAACACTGGGACTGTCCTGGCAAGACAGCCAGCAGCACTTCTTTGCCGCCGACACGGCGGTCATCAACTCCGCCGGCCGCTAGGGCCCGTACACAGGAAAGGAAACCAACATGCGTCGTACCGTACTGAAAACCCTGGCCGCCAGCCTGGCCGCCGCCTGCCTGTCGCTGCCCGCGCAGGCGCAGAATAAGCCCGTCGAAGTGGAGTTCTACTACCCCGTTGCGGTCGGCGGCCCGATCACCAAGATCGTCGACGACATGGTGGCGGATTTCCACAAGGAAAATCCGGACATCAAGATCAAGCCGATCTACGCCGGCTCCTACCAGGACTCCATCGCCAAGGCGCTGACCGCGCTCAAGGGCGGCACGCCGCCGCAGCTGGCGGTGCTGCTGTCCACCGACATGTTCACGCTGATCGACGAGGACGCCATCGTTCCGATCGACAGCCTGGCCAAGAGCGACGCCGATAAGAAGTGGCTGGGCGGCTTCTATGACGCCTTCATGCAGAACAGCCGTACCGGCGGCCACACCTGGGGCGTGCCGTTCCAGCGTTCGACCATCGTCATGTACTACAACAAGGACCTGTTCAAGGCCGCCGGGCTGGATCCCGAACGCGCGCCGGCGACCTGGGCCGAACTGGTCGACTATGGCAAGAAGCTGACCAAGCAGGATGCTTCCGGCAACACGACGCAATGGGGCATCGAGATTCCGTCGGGCGGCGCGTTCGCCTATTGGCTGTTCCAGGCGCTGACCACTCCGAACGGCGCGATCCTGATGAACGAAGCCGGCAACGAGGTCTACCTGGACAAGCCGGCCGTGGTGGAAGCCGCGCAGTTCTGGCGCGACCTGTCCGCCAAACACAAGATCATGCCGACCGGCACCATCGATTGGGGCACCACGCCCAAGGACTTCCTGGAAAAGAAGGCCGCCATCGTCTGGACCACGACCGGCAACCTGACCAACATCCGCAAGAACGCCGACTTCCCCTTCGGCGTGGCAATGATGCCGCAGCAAAAGCGCGGCGGCAGCCCCACCGGCGGCGGCAACTTCTACATCTTCAAGAGCGGCACGCCGGCGCAGCAGCAGGCCGCGCTGAAGTTCGCGCAATGGGTCACCACGCCCGAGCGCGCCGCGGACTGGAGCATCGCCACCGGTTACGTGGCCGTGACCCCGGCCGCCTGGCAGACCGAAAAGATGAAGAAGTACGCGCAGGAAGTACCGGCCGCCGCGGTCGCGCGCGACCAGCTGGAAGTCAGCGTGGCGGAGTTCTCCACGCATGAAAACCAGCGCGTCACCAAGACCCTGAACGACGCCCTGCAAGCCGCCCTGACCGGTTCCAAGACGCCGCAGCAGGCCCTGACCGACGCGCAACGCGAGGCCGATCGCATACTGCGTCCCTACAAGTAAACAGGCCGTAAGCACGATGAGCCGCTCTTTAAACGCGCTTTATGGCTGGCTGCTGTTGCTGCCAGCCATCGTGCTGCTCGCCGCCTTCACGCATTACCCGGCGGTGGCGACGCTATGGCACAGCTTTTTCTCCACCCCCAAGGGCGCGCGCCCCGCGCGCTTCGTGGGGCTGGACAACTACGCCGTCATGCGCGATGACCCGGTGTTCTGGCAATCGCTATGGAACAACCTGTGGTTCGCGCTGGGCACCATCCCCACCTCGATCGGCATCGCGCTGATCATGGCGCTATGGGTGAATCGCAACCTGCGCGGACGCGGTTTCCTGCGCATGGCCTATTTCACGCCCACGGTGCTGCCCATGGTGGCGGTGGCCAATATCTGGCTGTTCTTCTACACGCCGCAGTACGGGCTGATTGCGCAGGTGATGCAGCTGTTCGGCTCGCCCGGCCCCAACTGGCTGGGCAACCGCGAGACCGCATTGCCCGCGCTGATGCTGGTGACGGTCTGGAAGGAAGCCGGCTTCTTCATGATCTTCTACCTGGCTGCGCTGCAGACGGTATCGCCGTCGCTACGCGAGGCCGCGATGCTCGAGGGCGCATCGCGCTGGCAGTATTTCCGCCGCATCCTGTGGCCGCTGCTGATGCCCACCACGCTCTTTGTGCTGATCAACGCCCTGATCAACGCATTCCGGCTGGTGGACCATGTGGTGGTCATGACGCGGGGCGGGCCCGATAACGCCAGCACGCTGCTGCTGTACTACATCTACCAGGTGGGTTTCAGTTTCTGGGACACGGCTTACGCCGCCACGCTGACCGTCGTGTTGCTGGTGGTGCTGGCGCTGACCGCGCTGATCAAGTTCCGCTGGCTGGACCGCAGGACGCACTATCAATGAAAGACAAGCTCGATACCCTGGGCGCCTGGGCGCTCGGTCTCTTGTGGATCCTGCCCCTGGCTTATGCCATGTGGGCGGCGTTCCATCCGCCCGCCTATGCGACCCGCTTCGACCTGTTCGCGCCGCTGACGCTGGACAACTTCGTGCGCGCCTGGCACGCGGCGCCGTTCCCGCGCTATTTCCTCAACACCTTCCTGCTGGTCACCATGGTGCTGGCGGCGCAACTGGTGCTGTCGACCCTGGCCGGCTACGCCTTCGCGCGCTTCGAGTTCCGCGGCCGCGACTTCGTCTTCATGCTGGTGCTGCTGCAGCTGATGATCATGCCGGACGTGCTGCTGGTGGAAAACTACCGCTCCATGAGCCAACTGGGCATCCGCGACACCGTGTTCGCCATCGGCCTGCCGTACTTTGCGTCGGCCTTCGGCATCTTCCTGCTGCGCCAGACCTTCAAGACGGTGCCGCGCGAACTGGAAGAGGCCGCCCGCATGGAAGGCGCCAACGCCCTGCAGGTCCTGTGGAAGGTGTATGTACCGCTCGCCAAGCCGATATACGTGGCCTACGGGCTGGTGTCGGTCAGCCACCATTGGAACAACTTCCTGTGGCCGCTGATCATCACCAATTCGGTCGAATCGCGGCCGTTGACGGTGGGGCTGCAGGTGTTCTCGTCGACCGACCAGGGCATCGACTGGTCGGTCATCACCGCGGCCACGCTGATGTCGGCCGCGCCGCTCCTGATCGCCTTCCTGCTGTTCCAGCGCCAGTTTGTGCAGTCGTTTATGCGCGCAGGCATCCGCTAGAACGCACGGACGGGATCGGCCCAAATGAATACTGCCCCTTCCGGGGCAGTATTTTTTTGAAATGAGCCCTGGTTGCTCAGTAGCCTACGGTCAGCCCAGGCAGATCCACGGTAATGCGCGGGCGCTCCAGCGCCAGCGCCAGGTGCTCCGCGAACTCGCGGGCTTCCTTTTCGTCGGAGGAGAGGGTCTCGTAGCCCAGGGCATCGGCCACGCCCAGCACCTTGTCCAGCAGCAGGACCTTGCCGCTGGGACGCAACGGCTCGCAACCCAGCGTTTCCCAGGCGCTGTCGAACCAGTCGCGCGCGTCGCTCTGGCGCTGCGGCGAGGGCTCGACGCTGGCCGAGAGGTCGAGCGAACGGCGGGAGTCGAAAACGATGGTGATATCGCTGCGCATGTTGTGATTCCTTGGGGGTGGCGTCAGCCGAGTAGGGTAGGCAAAAAACACCGGGCAGATTGTCCGCCCGGCGACATTGGGCTCGCCGGCTTACCAGCCGCGCGACACCTCCCAGGTGACTTCAGCGTTTGCCGCCAAGGATTGGCGCATCATGTCCAGCAGGGGGAAGGCGCGTTCCTTCAGGCCCACCATGCGGGCCATGGGCGATGCCGGGGCCTTGTCGTCGTCTTCTTCCTCGGTGCCGTCATGGGCGGTCTGGTAGTCCTCGATCGCGCGTTCGATGCCGCTGATGGCCGGCCCCAGTTGCTCGACGGTGAAAACGCCGCGTTCCGGGATCTTGTCCTTGAACGACTTGCCCGCCGCCTGCAGCAACGCGCCAGCATGGTCGGTCAGCATCAGAACCTCGGCCACGACCTTGGAATGAAAGGTGATCAGCATATTCCAGTCTCCCACATTGATTACTTACATACACTACCGCAACACCCGGGGGCTGCCAACTGGCCTGGGGAACCGGGTCCGACGGCCGTCGTGATCCGTCCCCAAGACCAGCCGGCGCCGGGCGTCGGGCTTGGGTCCGGGCCGGATCAAAGGCCAAATCAAGCTATCATTCAGGAGATTCCCGTGACAGCGGGGCCTGACTCGGCCATGAATCCGCGGCCATGAATCCGGCACGCGCGGTCCGCCCGGCCATGCCGCCCCCTGTCCGCTCCGCCCGACAGGCTTGACCTGTGCGGGCGCGTCCGTCACTAACTCAGAACTTCTCCAGACGCCCATGCTCCTCGAGCAACAAAAACAGCTTATCTCCCTGATCCAGGCCGCCGTCGCGCAAAGCCTGCCCGATGCCCAGGCCGATACGGCCCGGGCCAACGTGCTTCTGGAGCGCCCCAAGGTCGCCGCCCACGGCGACGTCGCCACCAACGTGGCCATGCAACTGGCCAAGCCCGCCCGCCGCAACCCGCGTGAACTGGCCCAGGCCATCGTCGACGCCTTGATGGCGCAGCCTGGCGCCGTCGACCTCATCGAGGCCGCCGAGATCGCCGGCCCTGGCTTCATCAATCTGCGCATCACCCCCGCCGCGCGCCAGGCCGTCATCGCCGCCGTGGCCGAGCAGGGCGCCGCTTTCGGCCGCTCGCCGCGCAACGGCGAGAAGATCCTGGTCGAGTTCGTGTCGGCCAATCCCACCGGCCCGCTGCACGTGGGCCACGCCCGCCAGGCTGCGCTTGGGGACGCCATCTGCCGCCTGTACGACGCCATCGGCTGGGACGTCACGCGCGAGTTCTATTACAACGACGCCGGCAACCAGATCCAGAACCTGGCCATCAGCGTGCAAGCCCGCGCCCGCGGCCTGACGACCGATTCCCCCGACTGGCCCGCCGACGGTTACAAGGGCGATTACATCGCCGATATCGCGCGCGATTTCCAAGCCCGCGCGACCATCCAGTCCGACGGCGTGGCCGTCACCGCCACGGGCGATGTCGACAACCTCGAAGACATCCGCGTCTTCGCCGTGGCCTATCTGCGCCGCGAGCAGGATCTGGACCTGCAGGCCTTCGGCCTGGCGTTCGACAATTACTACCTGGAAAGCTCGCTCTACACCTCCGGCCGGGTCGAAGCGACCGTCAAGGCGCTGATCGCCGGCGGCCATACCTACGAGGAAGGCGGCGCCCTGTGGCTGCGCACCACCGAACTGGGCACGGGCGACGACAAAGATCGCGTCATGAGGAAGAGCGAAGGCGGCTACACCTACTTCGTGCCTGACGTGGCCTATCACAAGGCCAAATGGGAACGGGGCTTTCACCGCGCCGTGAACATCCAGGGCAGCGACCACCACGGCACCGTGGCGCGCGTGCGCGCCGGCCTGCAGGCGCTGGAAGAGGGTATTCCCAAGGACTACCCCGCCTACGTGCTGCACAAAATGGTCAAAGTCATGCGGGGCGGCGAAGAGGTCAAGATCTCCAAGCGCGCCGGCAGCTATGTGACCATGCGCGACCTGATCGACTGGGTGGGCCGCGACGCGGTGCGCTACTTCCTGATCCAGCGCCGCGCCGACACGGAATTCGTGTTCGACGTGGACCTGGCACTGTCCAAGAGCGACGAGAACCCCGTCTATTACATCCAGTATGCGCACGCCCGCATCTGCTCGGTGGTGAACAACGCCGCCATGCCGGCCGCCGACGTGGCCCAGGCCGATGCCGCGCTGCTGACCGCGCCGACCGAATTCGCGCTGATGCAGCGCCTGGCCGAATTCCCCAGCGTCGTGGCGCTGGCGGCGCAGGATCTGTCGCCGCACCATATCGCGTTCTGGCTGCGCGACTGCGCCTCGGATTTCCATGCCTGGTACAACGCTGAACGCGTGCTGGTCGACGACACGGCCCTGAAGCTGGCGCGTCTGCGCCTGGCCTCGACCACGCGCCAGGTGCTGGCCAACGGCCTGGAACTGTTGGGCGTGTCCGCGCCCGAGCGGATGTAACATCGGTTCATGGCAACCAAGCGCAAAACCACCCGCCGGTCCTCCGGCGAAAGCGGCAGCACCCTGTACGGCGCGCTGGCCGGCTTGCTCCTCGGCCTCATCGTGGCCGCCGTCGTCGCCTTCTACGTCACCAAGGCTCCCGTGCCATTCGTCGACCGGGCCAGCCGCCAGGGCGACAACGGCAAGCTGCCCGACCCGCGCCAGGCGCCGGACCCCAATGCCGGCCTGTACGGCCGCGCTGGCGCCGCCGGCGTCCCGTCCACCGGCCCGACCGCCACCGCGCCCGCGCCGCTGCCGGGTGCAGGCACCGGCCCGGCCACGGCTCCCACCGTCTCCAAGGGTGATGACACGCCCGCCAAACTGGACGACCTGGGCGCGCTGATCGCTACCCTGCCCAGCACCAGGGCGCCTGCCGTGGCCTCCGCGCCGCCTGCCGCCGCGCCCAGCCAGGCGCCTACGCCGATCTCCAAGTCCGCCCCCGCCGCGGCGCCCGCGCCTGCCCCCAAGCCGGCGGCCACCGCGTCCGCGGCCAACGGCACGTACTACCTGCAGGCCGGCGCGTTCCGGGGTGAAAACGATGCGGAATCCCTCAAGGCCCGCATCATCCTGCTGGGCCTGCCGGTGGCCGTGCAAAAAGCCGAAGTGAACGGCAAGCCCATCAACCGGGTCAGGGTGGGGCCGTTCGCGCGCCTGGACGACATGAATCGCGCCCGCGGCCGCCTGGGCGAAAACAAGATCGAGACCGCCGTGGTGCGCCAGTAATGCGCGCCGCCACGGACACGAGCATTGAACTTATCCGGCCCTGGGTCGGTCTGTAACTTTTTACTCAGGAACCTCTCATCCATGCTGTCCCCCAAGATAATCCGCATCCTGGCCGCGGCCGCGCTGACCGCCACGGCATTCTTCAGCCCGGCAAGCCACGCGCAAGGCGCGCAGCAATTCGTGCCCATCAATCCGCCCCTGCCGTCGGATACCCCGGGCAAGATCGAGGTCCTGGAATTCTTTGCCTACACCTGCCCGCACTGCGCCGCCATGGAACCCATGGTTGAGGACTGGGCCAAGACCGCGCCCCCGGACGTGGTGCTCAAGCAAGTGCCGATCGCCTTCAACGCCGGCATGAAGCCGCTGCAGCAGCTCTACTACACCCTGCTGGCCCTGGACCGCCCCGACCTGCACGCCAAGGTCTTCACCGCCATCCACGGCGAGCACAAGCGCCTGTTCGACAAGAAGGCGATGGGCGAATGGATCGCGACCCAGGGCGTGGACCGCGAGAAATTCGACTCGGTCTTCGACTCGTTCAGCGTGCAGACGCAGGTACAGCGCGCCAACCAGCTGGCCGATGCCTACCGCATCGACGGCACCCCGTCGTTTGCCGTCGGCGGCAAGTTCATGACCTCGCCGGTCATGGCCGGCAACAGCTACGAGGGCGCGCTCAAGGAAGTGAGCCGCCTGATCCCGATGGCGCGCAACTGACACGCTGCAACCGGAATCCGCAACGCCCCGAGCCGCCAGGCCGGGGCGTTTTTATTTGGAGCCCCGGCCAGGGCCCGCGCTACACTTTCCCCACAACAAATCGCCGCGACAGCGGCACACAATGGGTGGAAGACAAATGAAGCAGCGATTCCCGCGCAGCCGCGCGATGCTGAGCCTGTGCCTGGCCGTGGCCGCCAGCCTGGCCCAAGCCAATGAAGCCGATGGCGTGAAGATCGGCGTACTCACGGACATGGCGGGCGTCACCGCCGACGCCACGGGCAAGGGTTCTGTCGAAGCCGCCCGCCTGGCCATCGAGGAAATGGGCGGCACCCTGCTGGGCAAGCCCATTTCCCTGGTCTCTGGCGATCACCAGCACCGGCCCGACATCGGCAGCGGCATGGCCCGCAAGTGGTACGACACCGACGGCGTGGACGTGATCGTGGACGTGCCCAACTCGTCGGTCGCGCTGGCGGTGCAGGGTATCGCACGCGAAAAGAAAAAGATCGTGCTGTTCTCCAGCCCCGGCACCACCGCGCTGACCCAGGCGCAGTGCTCGCCCTATGGCGTGCAATGGACCTACACCACGTACGCGCTATCGCGCGGCACGGCGACGGCAGTAGTCAACGAGGGCAATAAGCGCTGGTTCATCCTGGCCTCCGACTACGCTTTCGGCAAGCAATTGGCAGCCGACACCGAAACCGTGGTCAAGGCCAATGGCGGCGAGGTCGTCGGCACCGTCTTCCATCCCCTGAACGCATCCGACTTCGCGTCCTTCCTGCTGCAGGCGCAAGCCTCCAAGGCGCAGATCATCGCCATCGCCAATGCGGGTGGCGACACGATTTCGGCCATCAAGCAGGCGGCGGAATTCGGCATCGGCGGCGCACAGCAGCTGGCCGCCATGCTGCTGCTGATCACCGACGTGCACAGCCTGGGCCTGTCGGCTGCGCAGAAGACCTACCTGACCGTTCCATCCTACTGGGACATGAACGAAGGAACGCGCGCGTTCGCCAAGAAATTCGAGGCCCGCGTGGGGCGTCCGCCGACCTTTTTGCAGGCCGGCGTCTACGGCTCGGTGCGCCATTATCTGCAAGCCGTAAAGGCCGCCGGTACGGTGGACGCCGATGCCGTCATGGCAAAGATGAAGTCGCTGCCCATCGACGACCCCTTCAGCCTGAATGCGCGCATCCGCGAAGACGGCCTGGTGGTGCGCGACATGATGCTGGCGCAGGTGAAGACGCCGGAGCAGTCCAAGGCGCCCTGGGATTACTACAACATCGTACGCAACATTCCCGGCGCCACGCTGGCCTGGCCCTTGTCGGAAAGCCAATGCCCGCTGGTCAAGCCATGACGCAGCCGGTGACGCTGGCCGACTTCGGCAGCTTCTACGCGGGAGGCCGGCAGGTGCGCATCGGCGGCCTCCCGGTGCGCGACATCGCGTTCACGCAAAGCGCGTCGCTCGCCTATGACCCGAACGGCCTGTATCACTTCGAGCAAGCCTACGTGCAGTACTTCATCCCCGCCCGGCTGGCGCATCCGCTACCCATCGTGCTGCTGCATGGCGGCGGCATGACGGGCGCAATGTGGGAGCAGACCCCCGACGGCCGGCCCGGCTGGATGCAGCATTTCTTGCGCCAGGGGCATGCGGTGTACGTGGTGGACAACGTCGAGCGCGGGCGCGCGGGCTGGGCTCCTTTCAAGGAAGTCTGGCCCGAGCCGCCCATCATCCGCAATGCCGAGGAAAGCTGGACGCTGTTCCGCTTCGGGCGCGCCGAGGACTACCCGGCGCGCCATCCCTTTGCGGGCCTGCGCTTTCCGATCGATGCGTTCGACAGCTTCATCCGCCTTGCGGTGCCACGCTGGTTGGGCAACAACGATGCTGCATTACGGGGATTCTGCGCGGTGCTGGAACGCGTCGGACCATGCCTGGTAATGGCGCACAGCCACGGTGGCGAGGTCGCCTATCGCGCGCTGCAGGCACGGCCCGATCTGGTGCGCGGCGTCATCGGCATCGAGCCGTCGGGCTTCTCGTCCGAGGTGGCGGCTGGCGCCGTGGCCGACAAGCCCTTCCTGTTTGTCTATGGCGACTACCTGGACGCAACGCCGCTTTGGGAGAAGCTGTGCGCCACCGGCCAAGCCTATGCAGACGAGCTGGCGCGGCAGGGCGCGCGCGTGGAAACATGGCGTCTGGCGGACATGGGCATTGCCGGCAATTCGCACATGCCCATGATGGACGACAACAGCGACGATATCGCCGCCCGCATCGGCGCCTGGATACGCGGCGCGGCGGCCTGAGCGCGCCGCGCCGGGCGGAGGCTCAGCCCTGGACGGCCGCGGCCTTCTCCAGCGCCTGCGTCAGGTCCGCGATGATGTCGTCCGGGGATTCCAGGCCGATGTGCAGGCGCACCAGGGCGTTGTCGCCTTCGCCCCAGTAGCGGTGCTTGGCCAGGTCCTTGCCCGACACCAGCTGCACCAGGCTTTCGTAGCCGCCCCAGGAAAAGCCGATGCCGAACAGGGTCAGCGAATCCACGAACACGCGCGCGGCCGCCGGCGACAAGCGCAGTTCGACCGACAGCATGCCATTGGAGCCGGTGCAATCGCGCTGCCACAACGCGTGGCCCGGATCCTGCGGCCAGGCCGGATGGAACAAGCGCACCGTCTCGGGGCGGCCTTTGAAGAATTCGCACACCTGCATGGCATGGCGCGCGTGCTGCGCCATGCGGATGGGCATGGTACGCACGCCGCGCAAGGCCAGCCAAGCGTCGTCCGCGCTGATGGAATAGCCCATGGCGTACTGCGTGCGATTGAGCTTGCGGGCGACCTGTTCGTCATTGGTGACGACGGCGCCCAGCATCAGGTCGGAGTGCCCGCCCACGTACTTGGTGCCGGCGATGACGGACACCTGCGCGCCCAGCGTCAGCGGTCGGTAGATGTAACCCGAACCCCAGGTATTGTCGGTCGCCAGCACCAGGCCGTGGCTCTGCGCGAAGGCCGCCATGGCGCCCATGTCCAGCATCTCGAACAGCAGGGATCCCGGCGATTCCACGTACAGCAGCTTGGTATTCGGACGCACCAGTTCTTCGAGGTCTTCGCCGGCCGCGAAATAGGTGATCTCGATGTTCATGCGCTTGAGCACCGCGTCGTCCAGTTCGCGCATCGGGCCGTATACGCAGTCCGAAATCAATGCGTGGTCGCCAGCCGAGCAAAGGGCCAGCATGACCATGGTCATGGCCGACAGGCCCGAGGGCGCCAGATAGCAATGCGTGCCGCCTTCGAGCTGGGTAAAGACCTGCTCCAGCGCGGCATGCGTGTCCATGCCCATGCGCCCGTAGGTAGAGGCGCGTCCGCCTGCCGCCTTGCTGCGCTGGGCCTTTTCGAGCGCGGCAAGGTTCTCGAAGCGCACGGTGCTGGCGCGCATGGGCGGCAGAGGCACCGGCGCCGTGCCGGTTTCGGGATTGAACGGGGCGGTGCCTGCGTGCTGCAGAAGCGTATCGATGTGTTTGCTTGGCATCTTCAGAGGACTGCTTGCGAATGGACAGGAGCGGGATAGAAGCGATCAGGGTGAACCATATCAGGCCGGGCGCGGCCTGTCCTTACTCGCCGACCCAGGTAACGGTCTCGGACTGCGGCGCCCGGCTGGTGCGGTAGCTGTTGGCAGGGTGCTCGGTGTCCGCATAACCAAAGGAAATGCCGCAGACCACGCGGCGATCGGCCGCAATGCCGAGTTCCTCGCGCAGGACTTCCGGGTACATGGCCAGCGACGCCTGGGCGATGGTGGCCACGCCGTTGGCCTGGGCCGCCAGGAGGAAATTGGCCACATAGCCGCCGCAATCCATGGCGCCGTACTCACCCAGCGCCTCGTCGGTGGTGACGATGGCCACGTGCGGCGCGTCAAACAGCTGGAAATTGCGCATTTCCTGGCGGCGGTATGCCTCGCGGTCGCCGCGCGCCACGCCGACCGCGCCGTAAAGCTGAAAGCCCGATTCACGCCGGCGGGCCAGGTATTCGCCCTGGTATTCGCGTGGAAACGGGAAATCCGGAGTGAAGCCGGACTGTTGCGCCCGGCGCTGCAACGCGCCGCGCAAGCGTTCCGTGCCCGCGCCTTCGGTGATCGTTACCTGCCAAGGCTGGCAATTGCACCAGGACGCGGCGCGCTGCGCCAGCGCCAGGATGCGTTCGATGGTGCCGCGCGCGACCGGCTCGGGCAGGAAGGCGCGGCAACTGTGGCGCGCATGCAGCCACGCTTCGAGCGCGGCATCGGGGCGCGCGTCGCCGTCCTGCTGGGGTTCCGGGGATCGCGGCATGGCGGTGGGGGGCATGGCGGTTGTCTCTCCTGGTCGGTTCGCAGGCGCCCCGTCCGGGGACGCATGCGCATGCATGATGGGCACGTCTTTGCCTTTATGATGCCACTTCCGGCCTCCCCAGGGGCCGGCCGAACCGTTCCAGGCGAACCCTCATGCTGCCCATCGATACCCTGATCGCATTCTTCGGCATTGCCGTGCTGCTGGCCCTGACTCCGGGGCCGGACAACCTGTTCGTACTGATGCAGTCCGCCATCTGGGGCCGCAAGGCCGGCATGTTCGTGGTGCTGGGGCTGTGCACGGGGCTGCTGGGACACACAGCCGCGGTGGCTGTCGGATTGGCCGCTGTGTTCGCGGCTTCGCCCATGGCCTTCACCGTGCTCAAGCTGGCCGGAGCCGCGTATCTGGCTTATCTGGCCTGGCAGATCCTGCGTGCGCCGGTCGGCGCCGAGGACGGCAAGCGCCCCGAACCCATGAAGCCCGGCGCGCTGTACCGCCGCGGCATCGTCATGAACCTGACCAACCCGAAGGTGCTGCTGTTCTTCTTCGCCTTCCTGCCGCAGTTCACCTCTCCGGCGCTGGGGCCAGTGGGCCTGCAGACCATGCAGCTGGGCGCGGTATTCATGGTGTCCACGCTGCTGGTGTTCGGCGCCATCGCATTCTTTTCGGGCGCGTTCGGCGAACTGCTGCAACGCTCGGTGACGGCAAAGCGCTGGCTGAACCGGATCGCCGCGCTGGTATTCGTCGGCCTGGCCGTGCGGCTGGCGACGGCCTCGCGCTAAGGCTTGGCGCTGGGGTTTGGCGTATGGCGGCGGCCCAGGCGCCGCCTTGCCTTCCGGCCGCCTGGCGGACTCAGACCGCCGAAAACCGCACGATGCCATCCGCGCCTTGCGCGCGCTTGAGCTTGCCTTCGAAGTACAGGGCATGCAGGTGCGCCAGCGCCTCGCCCATGGCAAAGGTCAGCTGGTGCAGGTCCAGCTTGCGCTTGAACAGCACCGGTACGATGTCCGTGGTCGATTGCGGCTGGACCGCACAGGCCTCCAGCACTTCCGCCAGGCGGTCGCGGTGGTGTTCATGCTGTTGCGCGATGCGCTCATGCAGGCCCTTGAAAGGCCGGCCGTGTGAAGGCAGCACCAGCGTGTCTTCGGGCAGGTCGGCATAGCCGTCCAGCGAACGCAGGTACAAAGGCAGGGGATTCGCGTCCGGCTCGTAGTCGAACACGCTGACGTTGGTGGAGATGCGCGGCAGCACCATGTCGCCGGAGATCAGCACGCGCAGGTCGGGAGAAAACAGCGAGGCATGCTCGGGCGCGTGTCCATAGCCCACGATCACACGCCAGTCGCGCCCGCCTATGCGCACCGCGTCGCCGTGCAGGATGCGCGTGTAACGCGCAGGCATGGCCGGCACCAGGTTGGGGTAATAGTTGGCGCGCTGGCGGATCTGTTCCTGCGCGTCCGGGTCGGTCAAGCCATGGCGCGCGAAGTGGTCCACCGCCGACTGGCCGCCGGGACCGGCGCCGCCTTCGCCGCGCCGCGAAGACCATAACGAGGCCACCATGAAGTCCGTCATCGTCATCCACAGGCGAGCATCCCAGCGTTCGCACAGCCAATGCGCCAGGCCCACGTGATCGGGGTGCATGTGGGTGACGATCACGCGCAGCACCGGCAGGCCTTCCAGCTCGTTCTCGAACACCGCTTCCCACAGCGTCTTCACTTCGTCGCGCGTGATGCCGCAGTCGACGATGGTCCAGCCGTCACGGCCGTCGATGTTGTCGCGCAGCAGCCAGAGGTTGATATGATCCAGCGCGAACGGCAGAGGCATCCTGATCCACTTGACCCCTTCCGCCACCACGTGCGAACGGCCGGCTTCAGGCTGGAAATCAGCCCAGGGGTACTGCAGTTTCTGCTCGTTGGGGTTCATTGCCTCTTCTCCACGCTTGACGATCGGGTCAAGTCATCATAATTTACGTTTACGTAAACTGCCACACGTCGCATGTCCCCGTCAACCTGGACCATCTCTGAACTCTCACGCGAGTTCGACGTCACGCCCCGCACGATCCGCTTCTACGAAGACCAAGGAATCGTCAGCCCGGCGCGCGAAGGACGCAACCGCGTCTTCGGGCCGCGCGACCGCACGCGCCTGAAGCTGGCTTTGCGCGGCAAGCGCCTGGGCCTGCAGTTGTCCGAGATCCTGACCTTGATCGACATGTATGACGGGCCGGGCGATACCGAGGTCCAGCTGCGCCAATACCTGACCGTGCTGGAACAGCATCGCGCGACGTTGGAACAACAGCGCCGCGATATCGAGGATACCCTGCGCGAGATCGCGCAGCAGGAACAGCAATGCCGCGAGCTGCTCGCGCAAAAGCCTTAAGCACGCCGACATGGGCGTTTTGCAGACCCTCACGCTGTTCATCCTGACGGCGCTGGCCGAAATCGTCGGCTGCTATCTGCCTTATCTGTGGTTGCGCAAGGGCCATTCCATCTGGCTGCTCGCCCCAGCCGCGGCCAGCCTGGCGCTGTTCGCCTGGCTGCTCACGCTGCACCCCACGGCTTCGGGCCGCGTGTATGCGGCGTACGGCGGCGTGTACATAGGAATGGCGCTGCTGTGGCTATGGGCCGTGGACGGCGTGCGGCCCAGCATGAGCGACTGGCTGGGCGTAGGCCTGTGCCTCGCCGGGATGCTGGTGATCATGTTCGGGCCGCGCAGCGGGTAGGGGGAGCCCCCACGCCGCGCCCGCTGCGCGGGCTAGCTGCCCCCCAAGGGGGCGCTTTTTGCCTTGGGGCGGCCCGGCGGCAAAATGGGCCCCCACGCCGCGCCCGCTGCGCGGGCTAGCTGCCCCCAAGGGGGCGCTTTTTGCCTTGGGGCGGCCCGGCGGCAAAATGGGCCCCCACGCCGCGCCCGCTGCGCGGGCTAGCTGCCCCCGAGGGGGCGTTTTTTTGCCTTGGGGCGGCCCGGCGGCAAAAAAGGGCCCCCACGCCGCGCCCGCTGCGCGGGCTAGCTGCCCCCCAAGGGGGCGCTTTTTGCCTTGGGGCGGCCCGGCGGCAAAAAGGGCCCCCACGCCGCGCCTGCTGCGCGGGCTTGCTGCTTTTTTAGCGGCTGGGGACAGGCTTATTCGGCCTTGATGTTGCCTTCCTTGATGATCCGCGCATTGTTCGCGAATTCAGCCTGCACCTGCTTGGCGAAGGCTTCGCCCGTGGCCGTGCCTGGCTGCAGGTAGGACTTGGCCAGCAGATCCTGGAACTCAGCGCTGGCGACTGCCTTGGCCAGCGCGGCCTGCAGGGGCTGGGCGACCGTGGCGGGCAGCTTGGCGGGCGCGAACACGCCGAAGTTCGAGTAATACTGCGCCTGCGGCATCTTCAGTTCGGCCATGGTGGGCACGTCGGGCCAGGCGGCCAGGCGTTGCGGCGCCATCACAGCCAGCGGCTTGAGCGCGCCGCTGACCACGTGCGGCAGCACCACGTCGCTGTTGACCACCAGCAGCTCGACTACGCCGCCCAGGCCGTCGGTCAGCGCTTGGCTGTTGCCGCGGTACGGCACGTGCAGCATCTTGGTGCCGGTTTGCGCCGTCACGGCCGACATGCCGATGTGGGCCACGGTGCCTTGGCCCGGCGTGCCATAGCGCACACCGTCCGGATGGGACTTGGCGTATTCGATCAGGCCGGCGAAGTCTTGCACCGGGAGAGCCTTGGTGGCGACGATGGCGACGGGCGCAACGGCTACGCTGGCCACCGGCGTCAGATCCTTCATCGGGTCGTAGTTGGTCTTGGCCAGATGCGGGAATATCGTCAGCGGGCTGGTGGAGGCCAGCAGCAAGGTGGTGCCGTCCGGTTGGGCGCGCGCCACGAAGTCCGTGCCCACGGACGCGCCCGCGCCGGGCTTGTTCTCGACGATGACCGTTACGTTGCTTTCCTTGCGCAGGACGTCGCCCAGGCGGCGTCCGATCGCGTCGGCGCTGCCGCCAGCGGTGTAGGGAACGACCAGCGTGACGGGCTTGGCCGGCCAGTCTTGCGCCATTGCGCCGCTGGCCATGATCGCCAAGGCCGCCCCCGCGGCCTTGATCAGCAATGTCTTCTTTTTCATATCGTCCTGGTTATGTTGCGTGGCACTGCGTCGGATAAAACGAGAAACGTGAAGCACATCAGGCCAGGTAGCGTTGCGCCAGGCGTACCCAGTACGACGCGCCAGCCGGAATCAGGGAATCATTGAAGTCATAGCTGGCGTTGTGCAGCATGCAGGGACCCAGGCCGTGGCCCGCCATGCGGTGCTCGCCGTCGCCATTGCCCAGGAACACATAGCAGCCCGGCTTTTCCTGGAGCAGGAAGGCGAAATCCTCCGACGCCATCGCCGGCTCGATGACCTGCGCGCGGTCCTCGCCCACCACCTCGCGCATGACTTCCATGCAGAATTCGGTCTCGGCCACGGTGTTCACCAGCGCCGGATAGCGGCGCTCGAAGAACACGTCCGCTTCGCAGCCATGCGCGGCCGCGATGCTGCCGGCGATTTCGTTCATGCGGCGTTCGATCAGGTCCACCACGGCGGTGCTGTAGGCGCGCACCGAGCCGCCTAGCCAGGCGCTGTTGGGAATGACGTTGATCACGCTGCCGCCAGCCTGCACCTGCGTGATCGACAGCACGGCGGCGTCCAGCGGACGCTTGCTGCGCGTGAGGATGGTTTGCAGCGACTGGCCGATGGCAAACAGCGCCGGCACCGGGTCGTTGCAGTCCTGCGGCGCGGCGGCGTGGCCGCCCTTGCCGCGGACAGTGATCTTGAAGCCGTTGGCGGCGGCCATCATGGGGCCGGCGCAGACGCCGAAGGTCCCGGCGGGCAGTCCTGGCCAGTTGTGCATGCCGAATACCGCTTCACAAGGGAAGCGCTCGAACAAGCCGTCCTGGATCATCGCCCGACCGCCCGCGCCGCCTTCCTCGGCTGGCTGGAAGCAGAGATACACCGTGCCGTCGAATCCGCCTTCGGTCTGCAGATGGCGGGCCGCGGCCAGCAACATGGCCGTGTGGCCGTCGTGGCCGCAGCCGTGCATCTTGCCGTCGTGGCGAGAGCGGTGCTCGAACTGGTTTTCTTCCTGCATGGGCAGCGCGTCCATGTCGGCGCGCAGCATGATGGCGCGGTCCGAGGTGCCGCGCTTGATCACGCCGACCACCCCGGTCTTGGCGATGCCGGTGTGCGTCTCGATGCCCCAGCCTTGCAGCGTGTCCGCCACGACCTTGGCCGTGCGGTGCTCTTCATAGCAGAGCTCCGGATGCATGTGGATATCGCGCCGCAGCGCCACAATTTCGTCCAGATTGGATAGTTCGAGCACGGCAGACTCCATCGCAATGATTCAGGATTCAAGGATCGGCTGGCATATTACTCAGCGCAACTCCCTCGGCAGCCCGCAATTACCTAGGGATAACCCGACTCCAATTTACGTTTACGTAAACGTAATATTTGCGGTGCATCATTGCGCAGCGATGGCCGATCGGCGCATCATGAGCCACGCGCGGCAATCCGGCGCCGGAGACTGGCGCCCACAAAATAGTAAGTACCTACTATCACGGAGACAGCGATGAACCTTCCCGGCCTGAACTTCGACCTGGGCGAAGATCTGGACATGCTGCGCGATGCGGTGCGCAATTTTGCGCAGGCCGAAATCGCGCCGCGCGCCGCAGAAGTCGACCGCAGCGACCAGTTCCCCATGGACCTCTGGCGCAAATTCGGCGATCTCGGCGTGCTCGGCATGACGGCCGGCGAGGAATACGGCGGCGCCAACATGGGCTATCTGGCCCATATGGTCGTGATGGAGGAAATCTCCCGGGCCAGCGCTTCCATCGGCCTGTCCTACGGCGCGCACTCCAATCTGTGCGTGAACCAGATCAACCGCAACGGCACGGCGGCCCAGAAAGCCAAGTACCTGCCCAAGCTGATTTCGGGCGAACACGTGGGCGCCCTGGCCATGAGCGAGCCGGGCGCCGGCTCCGACGTGGTCAGCATGAAGCTGCGCGCCGACAAGAAGGGCGACCGCTACGTGCTCAACGGCAGCAAGATGTGGATCACCAACGGCCCCGACGCCGACACCCTGGTGGTCTATGCCAAGACCGATCCCGAGGCCCACCAGCGCGGCATCACCGCCTTCCTGGTGGAAAAGGGTTTCAAGGGCTTTTCCGTGGCGCAGAAGCTCGACAAGCTGGGCATGCGCGGCAGCCATACCGGCGAGCTGGTGTTCCAGGACTGCGAAATCCCCGAGGAAAACGTGCTGGGCCAGGTCAACGGCGGCGTCAAGGTGCTGATGAGCGGCCTGGACTACGAGCGCGCCGTGCTGTCCGGCGGACCGGTGGGCATCATGCAAGCCGTGATGGACGTGGTCGTCCCCTATATCCATGACCGCAAGCAGTTCGGCCAGGCCATCGGCGAATTCCAGCTGATCCAGGGCAAGGTCGCGGACCTGTACACCACGCTGCAGGCCAGCCGCGCCTTCTGCTATCAGGTCGGCAAGAATCTGGATCGCCTGGGCACCGAACACGTGCGCCAGGTGCGCAAGGACTGCGCCGCGCTGATCCTGTACACGGCCGAGAAAGCCACGTGGATGGCGGGAGAGGGCGTGCAGATCCTGGGCGGCAACGGCTACATCAACGAGTATCCGGTGGGCCGTCTGTGGCGCGACGCCAAGCTTTACGAGATCGGCGCCGGCACCAGCGAAATCCGCCGCATGCTGATCGGCCGCGAGCTGTTCAACGAAACCGCCTGAGCCCCCGCCATGATCCGCATGTCCGACGTCCAGCACATCGAGCAGGCGCCCGCTCCCGGGCCCTTGCCGCTGGACGTCGCGCGGCTGATCCTGGCGGGCTTTGACCGCCATTACGCGCTGTTCCGCTATAGCGCCCAGCGCGCCAAGGCACTGTTCGAATCCGGCGATTGGCATGGCATCCAGCGCCTGTCGCGCGAGCGCATCGAGTACTACGACATGCGGGTGCGCGAATGCGCCACCCAACTGGAAGGCGTGCTGCGCGGCCGCCCGGAAGGCGCGGTGGGCGCCAATGGCAGCGCCGCGCCCGCCCTGAGCGATGAGCAGACTGCGTTTTGGCAGCAGATCAAACAGGAATTCGTGGGATTACTGGGCGATCACCGCCAGCCCGAATGCGCCGAGACCTTCTTCAACTCGGTGTCTTGCCGCATTCTGCACCGCGACTACTTCCACAACGCGTTCCTGTTCGTCCGCCCGGCCATCGCCACCGATTACCTGGACAGCACCATCCCGTCGTATCGGGTGTACTACCCGGCCACGGACGGACTGGAGAAAAGCCTGATCCGCATGGTCGCGGACTTCGGCCTGGCGCTGCCCTTCGAAGACCTGCCGCGCGACACCCGATTGCTGGCACGCGCCGCGATCAAGCAGTTGCGCGCCATCCTGCCGCGCCACGTCGGCCGCCGCATCGCCAGCGACTGCCAGATCCATGCGCTGGGCTCGCTGTTCTTCCGCAATAAAGGCGCCTATATCGTCGGCCGCCTGATCAACCAGGGCACGGTGTATCCCTTTGCCGTGGCGCTGATGCGCAACCCCGCGGGCCAGGTCGTGCTGGACGCGCTGCTGCTGGGCGCGGACGACCTGAGCACACTGTTCAGCTTCACGCGCGCCTACTTTCTGGTGGACATGGAAACGCCCGCTGCGGTGGTGAACTTCTTGTCCAGCCTGCTGCCGCGCAAGCCCAAGGCCGAGCTCTACACCATGATCGGGCTGCAAAAGCAGGGCAAGACGCTGTTCTACCGCGACTTCCTGCATCACCTCGCCCATTCGCGCGACGCCTTCGACATCGCGCCCGGCATCAAGGGCATGGTGATGTGCGTGTTCACGCTGCCGTCCTATCCCTACGTGTTCAAGCTCATCAAGGACCGCATCGACAAGGACGGCATGGACCACGCCACCGTGCGGCGCAAGTACCAGATGGTGAAGCTGCACGACCGCGTCGGCCGCATGGCGGACACCTGGGAATACTCGCAGGTCGCGCTGCCGCGCGCGCGTTTCGCGCCCGCGCTGCTGGAAGAATTGCGCAGGCTGGTCCCCAGCCTGATAGAGGAATCCGGGGACACGGTGGTCATCCGCCATGTCTACATCGAACGGCGCATGACCCCCCTGAACATTTATCTGCGCCAGGCGCCCGACGCGCTGCTGGACCCCGCCGTGCGCGAATACGGGGACGCCATCCGCCAACTGGCGGCAGCCAATATCTTCCCTGGGGACATGCTGTACAAGAACTTCGGCGTGACGCGCCTGGGCCGGGTCGTTTTCTACGATTACGACGAAATCCAGCGCATGACCGAAATGAATTTCCGGCGCATCCCGCCCGCCCCCAACGAAGAGGCGGAACTGGCTTCCGAGCCCTGGTACGCCATTGGTCCGAACGACGTCTTCCCCGAGGAATTCGGACGCTTTTTGCTGGGCGATGCGCGCGTGCGCGGCGCCTTCATGCGTCACCATGCCGACCTGCTGGAACCGGAGTGGTGGCAGGCCTGCCGGGCCCACGTGGCGCAAGGCCGGATTGAAGAATTTTTCCCTTACGATACGGACAGACGCCTGCGTCCGGAACGCCCTCCAGGCGCCCACGCGGCCTCGTAACCCCAGAGCTGTCCCGACCCTCACAGGAGCTAGCCATGTCAGATCCCATCGTCATCGTTTCCGTCGCCCGCACGCCCATGGGCGGCATGCTGGGCGCCTTGTCCGGCCTGGCCGCGCACGAGCTGGGCTCGATCGCCATCAAGGCCGCCGTCGAACGCGCCGGCATCAAGCCCGAGCAAGTCGAAGAAGTCATCATGGGCAACGTGCTGCAAGCCGGCCAGGGCCAGGCCCCGGCGCGCCAGGCCGCGCTGGGCGCAGGCCTGCCGCTGGGTGTGGCTTGCACCACCATCCACAAGGTCTGCGGCTCGGGCCTGAAGGCCGCCATGTTCGGCCATGATCTGCTCGCCGCGGGCTCCGCCAACGTCGTCGTCGCCGGCGGCCAGGAAAGCATGAGCAACGCCCCTTACCTGCTGCTCAAGGGCCGCCAGGGCTACCGTTACGGCCACAACACCGTGTACGACCACATGGCCCTGGATGGCCTGGAAGACGCCTACGACAAGGGCAAGGCCATGGGCGTGTTCGCTGAAGATTGCGCCACCAAGTATTCCTTCACGCGCGAACAGCAGGACGCGTTCTCGCTGGAATCGCTGCGCCGCGCCCGCGCCGCCACGGAAGACGGCAGCTTCAAGTGGGAAATCACGCCCGTCACCGTCGCCGGCCGCAAGGGCGACACGGTGATCGACACCGACGAAGCCCCCACCAAGGCCATGCCGGAAAAGATCCCCACGCTCAAGCCCGCCTTCAAGAAGGACGGCACCGTCACCGCCGCCAACTCCTCGTCGATTTCCGACGGCGCGGCCGCCATGGTGCTGATGCGCGCATCCACCGCTGAAAAGCTCGGCGTCAAACCGCTGGCGCGCATCGTCGCCCACAGCCAGCACTCGCAAGAGCCGAACTGGTTCACCACCGCCCCCGTGGGCGCGCTGAAGAACCTCTTCGCCAAGACCGGCTGGAAGGCCGAGGACGTGGACCTCTACGAAATCAACGAGGCCTTCGCGGTGGTCACCATGGCCGCCATGACCGACTTCAAGCTGCCGCACGAGAAGGTCAACATCCACGGCGGCGCCACCGCCCTGGGCCACCCGATCGGCGCGTCCGGCGCCCGCCTGATGGCCACGCTGGTCGGCGCGCTGCGCAAGACCGGCGGCAAGCGCGGCGTGGCCACGCTGTGCATCGGCGGCGGCGAAGCCGTGGCGATGGCAATCGAGATGATCTAAGGCCTGGCGCTGCGCGCCTGCAAATGTGCTGTGGCGCGCAGCGCGAAACCTCCGCAAGAATTGCCGCCCCGCCGCGGGGCCGCCCCCTCGGCGGGGCAGCAAGCGCGCGAAGCGCGCGCGGCGTGGGGGTTTCATCCTTCCGCCCACCGGGCAACGAGACAAACCGCTCCACGAGCGCCTACAAATTTCCAACAAGCAGGACGGGTGGAACCCCATGCCCATCATCGAATCCCGCATCAATCCGCGGTCGCAGGACTACACCGACAATGCGCAGGCCATGCAGGCGCAGCTGGACGATCTGAATCAGCAACTGGCCCATACCGCGCTGGGCGGCAGCGAAGCCGCGCGCGCCAAGCACGTGGCGCGCGGCAAGCTCCTGCCGCGCGACCGCGTCGAACACCTGATCGACCCGGGCACGCCGTTCCTGGAACTGTCGCCCATGGCGGCACATGGCATGTATGGCGGGGAAGCGCCCGGCGCAGGGGTCATCACGGGCATTGGCCGCGTGGCGGGAACGGAATGCGTGATCGTCTGCAATGACGCCACGGTCAAGGGCGGCACCTACTACCCGATGACGGTCAAGAAGCACCTGCGCGCGCAGGAGATCGCCGCGCAGAACCATCTGCCCTGCGTCTATCTGGTGGATTCGGGCGGCGCCAACCTGCCTCAGCAGGACGAAGTCTTCCCTGATCGCGAACACTTCGGCCGCATCTTCTACAACCAGGCGCAAATGTCCGCGCAGGGCATTTCGCAGATCGCCGTGGTGATGGGGTCCTGCACCGCGGGCGGCGCCTATGTGCCCGCCATGAGCGACGAGTCCATTATCGTCAAGAACCAGGGCACCATCTTCCTGGGCGGCCCGCCGCTGGTGAAGGCGGCCACGGGCGAAGAAGTCAGCGCCGAGGACCTGGGCGGCGGCGACGTGCACACGCGCCTGTCCGGCGTGGCGGACCACCTGGCCGCCAACGACATGCACGCGCTGCAGCTGGCCCGCAACGCGGTCGCCCGGCTCAATCGCAAAAAACCCCAACCGCTGGCCACCGTCCCGGTGCGCGAGCCACGCTACGACCCCAGCGAGCTGAATGGCATCATCCCCGCCGACACCCGCAAGCCCTATGACGTGCGCGAAGTCATCGCGCGCATCGTGGACGGCTCGGAGTTCGACGAGTTCAAGGCGCGCTTCGGCCCCACGCTGGTCACGGGCTTCGCGCACATCCACGGCATGCCCGTGGGCATCGTGGCCAACAACGGCATCCTGTTTTCGGAGTCCGCCCAGAAGGGCGCGCACTTCATCGAACTGTGCGCGCAGCGCAAGATCCCGCTCGTGTTCCTGCAGAACATCACGGGTTTCATGGTGGGCCGCAAGTACGAAAACGAAGGCATCGCCCGCCACGGCGCCAAGATGGTGACGGCCGTGGCCACCGCCAACGTGCCCAAGTTCACGGTGCTGATCGGCGGCTCGTTCGGCGCCGGCAACTATGGCATGTGCGGCCGCGCCTATTCGCCGCGCATGCTGTTCATGTGGCCCAATGCCCGCATCTCGGTGATGGGCGGCGAACAGGCCGCCAGCGTGCTGGCCACGGTGAAGCGTGACGGCATCGAAGCGCGCGGCGGCCAGTGGTCCACGGACGAGGAAGCCGCCTTCAAGGCGCCCATCCGCGAACAATATGAACGCGAGGGGCATCCTTACTACGCCACCGCGCGGCTGTGGGACGACGGCATCATCGCGCCGGCCGACACGCGGCGCGTGCTCGGACTGGCGCTGTCGGCCGCGCTGAATGCCCCCATTGAAGACACCCGATTCGGTGTGTTCCGCATGTAGGGCGGCGCAGCCGTCCGCAGCGCAGTTCAAGAATAATTTCAGCCTGGATGACATCCATGTTCGACACTTTGCTGATTGCCAACCGCGGTGAAATCGCCTGCCGCGTGGCCGCCACCGCCCGCCGCATGGGCATCCGCACCGTTGCGGTGTATTCCGACGCCGATGCCAACGCCCGCCACGTCGCCGCCTGCGACCAGGCCGTGTATATCGGCGGCTCGGAACCGCGCGCCAGCTACCTGCGCGCCGACGCCATCCTGCAAGCCGCGCGCGACACGGGCGCAGGCGCCATCCACCCCGGCTATGGTTTCCTGTCGGAAAACGAAGCCTTCGCCGAAGCCGCTGAAAAGGCCGGCATCGCTTTCGTCGGACCGCCGGCCTCGGCCATCGCCGCCATGGGCAGCAAGTCCGCCGCCAAATCGCTGATGGAAAAGGCCGGCGTGCCGCTGGTGCCGGGCTACCACGGCGACAACCAGGACCCGCAATTCCTCAAGTCCCAGGCAGACAGCATCGGCTACCCCGTGCTGATCAAGGCCAGCGCCGGCGGCGGCGGCAAGGGCATGCGCGTGGTCGAATCGTCAGGCGCTTTCCTGGACGCGCTGGCCTCCTGCCAGCGCGAAGCCGCGTCCAGCTTCGGCGATGACCGCGTGCTGATCGAACGCTATCTGCAAAAGCCCCGCCACATCGAGATCCAGGTGTTCGCGGACAAGCACGGCAATTGCGTCTACCTGTTCGAGCGCGATTGCTCCGTGCAACGCCGCCACCAGAAGGTCATCGAGGAAGCTCCCGCGCCCGGCATGACCGAAGAGCGCCGCCGCGCCATGGGCGAAGCCGCCGTGGCTGCCGCGCGCGCCGTGGGCTATGTGGGCGCGGGCACGGTGGAATTCATCGCCGAACCTGACGGCCGCTTCTATTTCATGGAAATGAACACGCGCCTGCAGGTCGAGCACCCGGTCACCGAAATGATCACGGGACATGATCTGGTCGAATGGCAGTTGCGCGTGGCCGCCGGCCAGCCGCTGCCGGCGCGCCAGGAAGACCTGCGCATCCAGGGCCACGCCATCGAGGCCCGCATCTACGCGGAAAACCCCGAGAAGGGCTTCCTGCCGTCCATCGGCACGCTGGCCTATCTGGGCCTGCCGGCGCACACGGCGTTCGCCAACGGCGATATCCGGGTCGACGGCGGCGTGCGCATGGGCGACACCATCACGCCGTTCTACGATCCCATGATCGCCAAACTGATCGTGCACGGCGCCGACCGCGACCAGGCGCGCGCCCGCATGCTGCAAGCCCTGGCCCAGACCCAGGCCGTCGGCGTGCAGACCAACGTGGCGTTCCTGTCCCGCCTGATGCAGGACAGCGCCTTCGCCGCGGCCGACCTGGACACGGGCCTGATCGAACGCCAGCGCGCCACGCTGCTGCCCGAACCCCAGCCCGCCCCCCCCGCCACGCTGGCGCTGGCTTGCGCCGCCGTACTGGTGCGCCAGGGCTTGGCGCAGCCCGGCGCGCTTGGCGGCAAGCAACCTGCCGATCCCTGGGACGCCCGCGACGGCTGGCGCCTGGGCGGCCGCTACACGCGCCAGCTGCAATGGGTGGACAACGGCGAAACCCGCCACGCCACCGTCGCCCGCCAGGGCGGCGCCTGGACCCTGGACATCGGCGCGGGTCCGCAAGCTTTCCTGTGGCGCGCCCACGCCAGTGCCAACCCCAACCTGGCCTACGGCCTGCGCATCACGCTGGACGGACACGAAAGCGCCGGCACGGTCGTGCTCCATGCGGACCGCGCCCACGTCTTCGGCGGGGCTGGCGTACACGTGTTGGACCTGTACGATCCCCTGGCGCATTCCCAGGACACGCAGGGCGATCACGGCGGCGGCCTGACGGCGCCGATGCCCGGCAAGATCATCTCGATCTCGGTCAAGGCCGGCGATGCGGTGGAAAAAGGCCAGCCCCTGCTGGTGATGGAAGCCATGAAAATGGAGCACACCATTTCCGCGCCTGCGGATGGCAAGGTCACCGAGGTGTTCTACGGCGTGGGCGATCAGGTGACGGAAGGCGCGGAGCTGGTCGCCATCGGCGAATAGGCCGGTCGGGGTAACAAATCGTCAACCCCCCGCGCCATGCGCGGGTTCATCATGGGCCATTCCTTGTGCTCGACAGGAGGGCCCGTGATGAACGCAAATTCTTCCGAAGCCGCTGCGCCCCGGCTGTTTCCGACCATGCGCTGCCGCGATGCGGACGCGATGATACGGTGGCTCACCAGCGTGGTGGGATTCACTGAACACGCCGTCTATCGCGAAGGCGGCGCCGTGCTCCACGCCGAACTCGCCTACGGCAGTTCGCTCATGATGCTGGGACAACACCGCGACGACGACTACGGCAAGCTGGTGGGCGACCTGCAAGGCCGCCGCACGGATGCGTTGTACCTGGCCGTCGACGACCCTGACGCCTTGCATGAGCAGGTACGGGCCGCAGGCGCCACCATCGAAACCCCGCCGTATGACACCGCCTACGGCAGCCGCGAATTCGCCTGCCGCGATCCGGAAGGCAATCTATGGAGCTTCGGGACATACTGGCCCAAGGTGTAGCGCGCGGCGCCTGCGCGTTCCGCGACTTATGCGTTTTTCGCAATCATTTATCGAAATAGATTGTCCTTGTTATCAATAAGCAAGGACTCCTATGCTCGTCGCAAGGTCATTCGACAGCCACGAGGAGATTTCGATGAGTGCGGTTCTGCAAGCGAAGACGTCGCCGGTGACGATGGTGCCTGCCGGCGTGGACCTGGTGGAGTACTACTACGAACGCGGCTTCACCGACGGCCTGCCGGTGGTTCCGCCGACTCAGGAGAAGATTGACGAGATCGTGGCCCGGTTGGGCGGCGACGCCAGCTTTGTCGAAGCGCGGGTGGCGCCGCGTTGGGGCGAACTGACGCGCGAGGTGCTGGCCATCAACATGGTGATGGCCGGCTGCAAGCCCGAGTACGCGCCGGTGGTGCTGGCAGCAGTAAAGGCCATTACCGATCCTGCCTTCAACCTGAATGGCGTGCAAGCCACCACGCACGTCGCTTCCCCCTTGCTCGTGGTAAACGGGCCGATCGCCCGCGAAATCGGCATGAATGGCGGCGTCAATGCATTCGGTTCGGGCAACCGCGCCAATGCCACGATCGGCCGCGCGCTGCGCCTGATCATGCTCAACGTGGGCGGCGGCTGGCCAGGCGACCTGGACAAGAGCACGCTGGGGCACCCCGGCAAGTACACCTACTGCGTCTGCGAGAACGAACTGCAAAGCCCGTTGGCTCCTTATCACGTGGAGCATGGCTACAAGGCTGAGGATTCCACGGTGTTCGCCCTGGCGGCCGAGGCGCCGCACAGCGTCACCAACCACATATCCAACGACCCTGAGGGCATACTCGACACGATGTGCTCGGCCATGAGCACCATCGCCTCCAACAGCGCGGTGCTGGGCGGCCACATCGCGGTCGTGCTGGGCCTTGAGCACGCACAGACCATCGGTAAACACGGCTGGTCGCGGGCCGACGTGCGCAACTATCTCTACGTCAATCACGGCAACCGCTTCATCGACCTGGCTTACGGCCACCGCTACGGCAAGGTCTACAACCGCAACCTGCCCAAGTACTACAAGCGCGAGGACGATACCCGCATTCCCATCGTGCACAGTCCCGAGCACATCCACCTTTTCGTGATGGGCGGCGAAGCCGGCCGCTTCTCCGTGCTGATCCCGGGTTGGGGCAGCATGAGCACGCCAGTGCTGCGCGCGATAGACGGCGCAAACGCCGAGAGCGCCGATTGCACCAGCGGCGCGTGCGCCATCTAGGGCGGCAGCCCGCAAAACCAGGAGAGAGACATGTTGATGAACGATGCGGAAAAAGTTGCGGTGTTTGATCCGCGCGGTGCGCTGCGCTTCGAGGACGCGCCGGTATCGGCGCGCAAGAAAGGCCTGGCCGGCCTGCGCCTGGGCATTCTGGACAATTCCAAATGGAACGCCAACAAGCTGCTGCGCGGCGCCGCCGCCGCCCTGGGCGAAGAGATTGGATTCGCCGAGGTGAACTACTACGTCAAGCACAGCTTTTCCAAAGACGCAGCGCCTGAACTGATCGAGCGCATCGCGGCCGAGAACGACATCGTGCTGACCGCCATCGGCGATTGCGGCTCGTGCTGCTCGGCTTGCGTACGCGACTCCATCGCGCTGGAACGCCTGGGCCTGCCCAGCGCGGTCATCATTACCACCGAGTTCGCTCGCGAAACCGAACTGACGCGGCAGGCCATCGGCATGAAAACGCTGGAGCCCGTGGTCATCGCGCATCCGGTCAGCTCCATTACTGCCGATGAAATCGCGCAGCGCGTGGCGCAGATCAAGGAACAGGCCCAACAGGTCTGGCTGGGCACCAAAGCGCCGATGGCGCTGCGCGTGGCCCTTCAATAGCGGCGGCGTCGTTACGTAGCGGCGCCGTTTGCGGCGCTACGCAAACGGGGAGGGGAACAATGGGCGCACTGTCGCATTTGCGGGTGCTGGACCTTTCGCGCGTGCTTGCCGGCCCCTGGGCCAGCCAGTTGCTGGCTGACCTGGGCGCGGAAGTCATCAAGATCGAACGCCCGGGCCTGGGGGACGATACTCGCGGCTGGGGACCGCCGTGGATCAGCGATCCGCAATGGGGCGACGTGGCGCAATCCGCCTACTTCGCGGGCGCCAACCGCAATAAGAAATCCGTCGCCGTCGATATCGCCATGCCCGAAGGCCGGCGCCTGGTGGCGGCGCTGGCGGCGCAGTGCGACGTATTCATCGAGAACTTCAAGGTAGGCGGACTACGCGCCTACGGCCTGGACTACGACACGCTCAAGCGCCAGCATCCAGGCCTGGTGTACTGCTCCATTACGGGCTTTGGGCAGAGCGGGCCTTATGCTTCCCGCCCCGGATACGACTTCCTGGTCCAGGGCATGGGCGGCCTGATGAGCATCACCGGGCGCGAAGACGGCCAGCCCGGCGCCGGGCCGCTGAAGGTGGGCGTGGCGCTCACTGACATTCTGACCGGCTTGTACGCCACGGCGGGGATCCAGGCGGCGCTGGCGCATCGCGACCGCACCGGCGAGGGCCAACACGTGGATGTGGCCTTGCTCGACGTGCAGGTCGCCGTGCTGGCTAACCAGGCCATGAACTTCCTGGCCAGCGGGCGCGAACCAGCGCGCCTGGGCAATGCCCACCCCAACATCGTGCCGTACCAGGACTTCGCCACCCGCGACGGCTACGTCATCGTCACCGTGGGCAACGACACGCAATTCCGCAAGTTCTGCGGCGCGCTCGGCCTGCCGGACCTCGCGGACGATCCGCGCTACGTCAACAACACCGCGCGGCTGGCTTCGCGCGGCACGCTGATCCCGTTGATCCAGGAACGGATGGCGCTGCACCCCAGCGCGCACTGGCTGCGCGAGCTGGAGGCGCTAGGCGTGCCTTGCGGTCCTATCAATGGCCTGGCCGAGGTATTCGCCGATCCGCAGGTCCTGCAACGCGGCATGCGCGTGCCGATGCCGAACGCGCAGGCGGGCTGCGCCGACCTCGTGGGCAATCCGCTGCATCTTTCCGCGACACCCGTGGAATACCGCAGCGCTCCGCCGGTGCTGGGTTCCCACACGGAACCCGTGCTGCGCGAAGTGCTGGGACTGGCGCCGCAGGCGCTTGCCGAACTGCGACGCGATGGCGCGATCGCGGTCGGCCCCTGAGCTGTTTCTACACAAGAAAGCGACAAGGGAGACAAACCATGGAACCATCCGTTCAAACAAAGGCCGTCGTCAGTCCCGCCAGGCGCCGCCTGCTCATCGGCACCGCCGGCGCGGCACTCGCCGCGATCGGCGGCGGCGCCAGGGCGCTGGCGGCAACCGATTATCCGTCCAAGCCGCTGCGGGTCGTCATCCCCTATCCCCCGGGCGGCCCGACCGATATCGTGGGGCGCATCGTCTCGGCCACGCTGTCCGATAAGCTCGGCCAATCCGTCGTTATCGAGAACCGCCCGGGCGCCAGCGGCATGATAGGCGCGGACATGGTCGCCAAGGCCGCGCCTGACGGCTATACGCTGCTCATCAATGTATCGGGGCAGCTGATCAATCCCGCGCTGTACACCAACATGTCGCATGATCCGTTGAAGGACTTCAGCGGCATCACCAATCTGGCCTCCACGCCCATCCAATTGATCGTCAGCGCCAATTCGCCCGTGCGTTCGGTGGCGGACCTGATCGCCCTGGTCCGCTCTCAACCCGGCCGCCACAATTTCGCATCGTCCAGCAATGGCACGCCCGGCCATCTGGCCGGCGAAGCGTTCAAGGCCGCCGCCAAACTCGACGTCACGCATGTGCCGTACAAAGGCAGCGCCCCCGCGCTGACGGATGTCGTCGGCGGCCAGGTCACCTATATGCTGGACTCCATGCCGTCATCGATCGCCCTGGTGAAGGGTGGCAAGCTGCGCGCGCTGGCGGTCACCGCGCCGCAACGCGTGGCCGCGCTGCCGGAAGTGCCGACTTTTGCCGAACTCGGCTACCCGACCGTCAATCTCAGCACCTGGTATGGCATGTGGGTGCCGGCGAAAACGCCCCCGGATCTGATCGCGCGCCTTTACCGCACTGTCAGCGGCATACTGGAGCAACCCGACGTGCGCGCCCGCCTGATCGAGGCGCAGGCCATGCCGATAGGCGATACGCCGGAACACTTCGACGCGTACTGCCGCAGCGAGGCCCAGCGTTATGCGGAACTGGTGAAACTTGCCGGCATCCGGTTGCAATAGCGCTTAGCGGCGCCGCTTACGCGCTGGCGCAACAACCTGAACCCAATCGCTGCGCAGTTGCGCAAGAAAGCCGTTGGCGCTTGGGGTCAGGCCGCGTTCCTTGAGGAACACCACGCCAATCGCCTGACTCAGGGCCGGCCTGGTCAACGGGCGGGCCACCAGGTCAGCGCTAAGTGCAGCCGGCACCGCGCCGCCCGGCACAATCGCCACGCCCACGCCCGCCCACACAAACTGCATCACGGTCGCGAACTGGCTCACGGTAACCGTGTGCCGCAAGGGAACGCCAGCAATCGCGGCATGGCTGTCGATCAGCCGGCGGGTCTGGGCTTCGCGCGGCAGCGACACCTGGGCGTACTCCGCCAGCGCTTCCAGCGTCACCCCGGCCCGCGCGGAAAGCGGATGATTGCGCGGCATCACCACATGAAAGGCCTCGCGGCCCAGTGATACCACCGCGAATTCGGTGGGCACGTCGTCGATATAGGTAATCCCCATGTCCGCAACGCCGCTACGCACGTCGTCCATGACCGTGCCGTGCACGCCTTCGCGCACCTGTAGTTCGATGCCCGGACGCGACTCGCGATACCGGGCGACGATGCGGGGCAATTGCGTATAAGCCACCGACATCACCGCCGACACGATGCTGCGGCCACGCAGTTCGTCGGAGATTTCGCGCATGTTCTCCACCGAGATGCGCAGATCGGCCAGCACCCGTTGCGCGAGCGTCACGAATTCCTGGCCCGCAGCCGTGGTCTCCACGCGCCGCGTGGAACGCTGGAACAGCGCAACGCCCAGCACCTTCTCCACCCGCTGCACCATGCGCGTGAGCGCAGGCTGTGAGACATTCATCGTCAACGCCGCGGCGACAAAGCTGCCGCATTCGGCGAGCGTGCAAATTGCCTGCAGCTCGCGAGAACGCAGATCGGGAAGCGTGACCATGGCTGGATTACCCATCGGAAGTGGCAATGCGCGACATCGCAGTATAGGCACACAAGCGCCATCTCACGCATAAATCCGGCCAGGAACCCCGGTACGCCCTGAGTCTCTTAGTTTCCCGTCAGCGAATTGTCCCTAGAATGCCGGATCCGGCCCAGCCGCCAAATCCCTGCCCACCCTTCCATGCCTGCCCCCGACTCGCCCAGTCCGCTTCAACGACCCGCCTTCCTGCACTACCTCTTTGCGCGTATCGGCGCATCGCTGGCCTTCCAGATCGTCTCGGTCGCGGTGGGCTGGCAGATCTATGCGTTGAGCGGCAGCGCCTTGGACCTGGGGCTGATCGGCCTGGCGCAGTTCCTGCCCATGGCGGTGCTGACCCTGGTGGTCGGCCACGTGGCCGATCGCTACGACCGCCGCAAGATCGTGGCGGTGTGCATGGCGCTGGAAGCGCTGGCCACGCTGGTGCTGGCAATCGCCGCCCTGAATGGCGTAGGCGGCAAGACGCTGATCTACGCCACCATCATCATCATGAGTTCGGCACGCGCCTTCGAGGCGCCCACCCTGGCCACCCTGATCCCCGCCGTGGTGCCGCGCGAGTGGCTGCCGCGCGCGACCGCGCTGGCATCCTCCGGCGGCCAGATCGCGCAGATCGCGGGCCCGGCGCTGGGCGGCGTGGGCTACGGGCTGGGCGCCGGGTGGATCTATTGCGTGGCCGCCGCCTTGTACCTGTCCGCCTTTGCGTCCATTGCCACGCTCGTCATCGAGCGCGCGCCGCCGCGCAAAGAACCCACCACGTGGCGCACCCTGTTCGCCGGTATCACCTTTATCTTCCAGCGGCGCCTGCTGCTGGGCACTTTGTCGCTGGACTTGTTCGCCGTGCTGCTGGGCGGCGCCACCGCGCTCTTGCCCATTTTTGCCAAGGACATCCTGAACGCCGGCCCGTGGGCGCTGGGCGCGCTGCGCGCCGCTCCTGCCTGCGGCGCGGCGCTGATGTCGCTGACCCTGGCTCGGCTGAGCCTGGGCGAGCACGTCGGCCGCCTGCTGTTCGGCGCGCTGATCGTGTTCGGTCTGGCCACCACGGTCTTCGGCCTGTCTACCTCGATCCCGCTGTCCATCGCGGCGCTGGTGGTATTGGGCGCCGCGGATGCGGTCAGCGTGGTCGTGCGTTCGTCGCTAGTGCAGCTGAACACGCCAGACCACATGCTGGGCCGCGTCAGCGCGGTGAACACGCTGTTCGTAGGCACGTCGAACCAGCTAGGCGAGTTTGAATCCGGCGTCATGGCGGCGATGTTCGGCGCGGTGCCTGCCGTGGTGATCGGCGGTATCGGCACCATTGCCGTGGCCGGCCTGTGGATGCGCTGGTTCCCGGAACTGCGGAAGCTGAAAAGCCTGCACGCGCCCTGAGCGGGCGCGCCGCCCGGCCGGATCAGCGCTCCAGCCCCGCCTTCTTGGCCTGATTGGCGATGGCAATCATGACCCCGATCCGGCGCAGCGGATCGGGCGGCAGCCAGTTCGGCTTCTCGAATGCTTCCAGGTCGTCCAGCATGGGGCTGCGCCTGCCGGCGATGAGCTCGCCCAGCAGCTTGCCGTGGATGGTGCCCTTGATCACGCCCGCGCCGTTGCATCCCACGGCCGCATACAGGCCCGGACGCACCTGACCGACGAAGGATGCGCCATTGCCCGTCAACGCCGTGGATCCGCTCCAGACGTACTCGAAATCATGCGATGCCAGCTCCGGGTAGCGACGCTGGAATGAATCGCGCAGCAACTGCTCCATGCGGTCCAGGGGCTGTTCGGCCTCGTACGAATACGCGCTGCGCACCATGAAACGGCCACCACGGATGCGGCGCAGCGTGGTGCCCAGGCGGTTGGCCGGAATGACGCCCCACTGGTCGCGCTGGCCCAGCAGCGCAAGCTGCGCGGGACTCAGAACGGGCGTAACCCCGGCGTAGGTGAAGATGGTGACCAGCCGGCTGCGCAGAAAGCCCAGCTTGCGCGCAAAGGCGTTATTGGCCAGTACCACGTTGTCCGCGGTGAAATCGCCGCCGCGGGTGCGCACGGTGTACGGACCGGCGCCATTCACCGCCAGCACGGGGTTGTTTTCCATAAGCCAGACATTCTCCGGCAGCGTATCGGCCAGGCCTCGGATCAGCGCGGCCGGCTGCACGAAGACGTTATTCATCGAGTGGTAGCCGAACTCGTAGTAACGGGTGCCCAGCTGTTCGTGCAGTGCGTCCTGGTCCAGTTCGGTATACGCGACGCCCCAGTCGCGGTATTGCGCCAACGATGCGCTCAGGGTGCTGCGCCCGAGCTTCGTTGCCGCGGCGTGATACTTGCCGGCAATGTCCCAGCCACAGTCGAAGCCCCCCCGTTCCGACAGTTCTGCCAGCCAGTCCAGCCCGGACTGGTACATCGCGATCTGTTTGCGCGCCACCTGCAGCGGACTGTGATGGCCGCTCATGCGAGTGTTGTGCGGCAGGTTGATCAGGAAGCCGGAGTTTCGGCCCGCGGAACCTTCCCCGGCGGCAGTGGCGTCCAGCACCAGGATGCGCTCCTGCGGCTGCAACTCGGCCAGCCGGCGCGCGGCTGCCAGGCCCGTATAGCCGGCGCCGATGATCACGTGCTTGTAACGGGTGTGCGGCGGCGCGGCGGCGCGCGGAGCGCGTTCGGGCAGCATGGCGTTCCAGCCCGAGCCGCTCTGGTATTGAGGATAAGTCTGCGATTGCCCTGAGGGGTGAGACATGATGGGTTCAGTGTTGCGGTTGGCGAATCATTGGTCGGCGCGGGCCTGGAGGCTGCGCATGACTTCGTTCTGCACGATCCCCCAGATCTGCGACTTGAGTTCGATGTAGCGAGGCGAAAGCTGCACGTCGGCGTTGCGCGGATAGGGCAGGTCGTTGGGAATATCGCAAGCGACGCGGCCAGGCCGCGCGCTCATGATGACCATGCGGTTGGACAGCAGCAGCGCCTCGTCGATGGAGTGCGTGATGAAGATGATGGTCTTGCCGCTGCGTTCGTAGATGCGGGTGAGTTCTTCCTGCAGCACCTGGCGGGTCATCGCGTCCAGCGCGGCGAAAGGTTCGTCCAGCAGGATGACGTCCGGATCGTTGGCCAGCACGCGCGCGATGGACACGCGCTGGCGCATGCCGCCGGACAAGGCCTTGGGATAGGCTTCCTCGAAACCTTTCAGGCCGACCATCTCGATGAACTTCTGTGCGGTCGCGCGGCGTTCGGTGGCGGGCACGCCCTTGAGCGTCAGGCCGAAGGCCACGTTCTCCGCCACGGTCAGCCAGGGAAACAGCGCGTACTGCTGGAACACCATGCCGCAATGCGGATCCACGTCGCGCACTTCCCGGCCGTTGACCACGATGCGTCCGGCGCTGGGCTTTTCAAAGCCGGTGATCAGGTTAAGCAGCGTGGACTTGCCGCAACCCGAGGCGCCGAGCACCACCAGGAACTCGCCGCGCTTGACCTGCAGGTCCACGCCCTGCAGGGCATGAAAGGACCCGAAGGACTTGGAAATGCCTTCGATCGAGATCATCGTATCGTTCTCCGCGTGGTTTATCGCGACCATGCCAACACCCTGTTTTCAATGATTCGGAAGACCACGTCGGTCACCAGCACGGTGACGCTGATAAGCGCCATGCCCAGCACCACGGTGTCGGTCTGGAAGAATTCCTTGCCGTTCATGATGAGAAAACCCAGGCCTTCCTTGGCGGCGACCAGCTCGGCGGAGATGACGCAGGTCCACGACAGGCCCAGGATCACCTTGAAGCCGCTGAAGATCTGCGGCAGGCTCGCCGGAAGAATCACCATGCGCATGACTTGGGGGCCCGTGGCGCCCAGGTTGCGGGCGGCGCGGATCAGCAGCGGATCGATGTTGCGCGTGGCTTCAATGACGTAAAGCAGCGCGGGCGCGAAGGTGCCCATGAACACGATGCTGTACTTCTGCGTTTCGGTGATGCCGAACCACAGCAGCGACAACGGAATCCAGCTCATCGAAGGCAGCGGCCGCAGGAACGACAGGATGGGGTCGAAGGCCGCGCGGGCGCGCAGCGAGGTGCCCAGGAAAATTCCCAGCGGAATCGCCAGCGCCGTGGCGGCGGCAAAGCCCACCATGACCCGGCGCGCGGAGGCCAGGATGTGGTCCATCAACGCCCCCTGCTCCCACATGCCGGCCATGCGGGCGAAAACGGACGAGGGCGGGGGCAGGAACAGCGGATCCACCCATTGCAGGCGGCATACGCCTTCCCAGAACAGCAGCAACGCGATCACGGACACACTGCTGATCAGCAGCAGGTCCGGACGACGCTGACGTTGTGATGCATTCATCATTCAATTCCTGACAGAAAGTAGGGCGGGCGGCGCGCCCGCCGTTGACGTCCAGGCGTCTGGCGCCTTCCCGATTACAGATAGGCGGGATCGACCCAGTCGCGCACGGCCGGCGCCTTGTCGATCTGTCCGTAGCGCACCATCATTTCCGCCAGCTTCTGCAGGCCGTCGATGTACTTGCTGCCCGGCGCCAGCAGCTGCCCTTGCTCCGATGCGCCATACCAGTCGGCGCCCTTGACCATTTCCAGCTGGTCCGCGGGCGCGAGCTTGGTCAGTTCCACCAAGGCGGCCACCGTGCTGTCGGGCTGTGCGCGCAACTGCTCGTTGGCGCGGAAGTACGCCTTGAGGAAGCGCTTGACGGCCTCGGGATGCTTTTCCAGGAAAGCGCGGCGCGCGACCAGCACGTCGGGTCCCGGCGTGACGCCGTATTCCTTGTAGAGCGAGAACTGCGTGTCGTCTGCCAGCAGGCGCGCGCCCGGCATGCTGCGGATGGCGTTGAACTGTGGCGTCCAGGCTGCCGCGGCGTCGATCTGTCCCGCCTGGAAGGCCGCGGGCATTTCCGGCGCGGGCACGTTCAACACCGTCACGTCCTTGCCTGCCTTCAGGCCGGCTTCGTCCAACAGGTTCAGCACCAGCAGATGCGCGCTGGAGGCGAAGGTGACGCCGATCTTCTTGCCCTTCAGGTCCTGCAGGCTTTGCACGCCGTCGCGCACGATCAGCCCTTCGACGCGGCCGAAATTCTCGGGCACGCCGATGATGGCGAAGTGGCGCGAGCCGCGCGACATCACCGCCAGCGCGGCCGGCGCGGCGGTGACCGCCATGTCGATGTTGCCTGAGAGCAGGGCGCTGACGCGAGCCGACGTGGTGCCGAAAGACTCCCAACCCACGTCGAGCCCTTCATTCTTGAAGTAGCCGGCCTGGATCGCCAGCCACGCTGGATAGTGCCCCAGCCAGGCCGAGCCGCCGTAGCGCACGGTCTGGACGTCCGCTGCCCAGGCCCGTCCGGCCATCGGCAGCGCCAGTGCTGCGGCGCTCATGGCGGCGCCTTTGATGAATCTACGTCTGGTCTCCTGCATGTCCTTCTCCTTTTTTGTGGTCAACAAAGCCGCATCTGCCGTCCGAGCCAGGGCAGATGCGCACTTACCTGCGGAAAGATCTCCGTCTCCAGCGCCTTGCGGCTGATTTGCCAGAACATGTCGGCCATCTCCTCGAACTCGTCCTGCCGCGACACCTGGTGCAGCGTGCGCGCCAGGCCCGGCCCCGGCAGCGGCAGCACCGCCACCTGGTCCAGCCAGGAACGCCCCTGCAACAGGCATAGCGGCGTCATCAGCGCCCACCCCAGATTGGCCGCGATCATCGCCATGACCACGTCGCTGGTGTCTATTTCCAGGAACGGCGGCGCGGTGACGCTGCAGCGGCGCAGGTGGCGCTCGATCATGGCGCCGAAATGCGAGCGGCCGCTAAAGCGGATGAAAGGCGCGGCCTGAGCAATCTGGCGCAGATCCATGCGCGCAAACTCGTCGGCGCGCGCGGCTGGCACCACCAGCGCAAAGGGCTCGGTCAGGATGGCGCGACGCGCCAGACCGTCCACGTCGTCGAGGGCATCGGTGGTGACGATGATGTCGACCTGCCGGTTCAGCAGCGCCTGTGCGTGGCCATAGGCCAGCCCCGACCACACCAGCACCTGGCTCGCGCTCTGTGTCAGGCGCTTGACGATGGCCGGGCCGGTGGTCGCCGCGAAGGAATCGATCATGCCGATCCGGATCGCCGGCCGGTTCATCAGATCGGCCTCGCGCACCTGCGAGATCAGGCGGTCCACATCTTCGACGATCTGGCGCGACTGCCGGTGCAGCGTCACCCCGGCCGGTGTCAGCCGGTACGGCCTGCGCGACCGGTCCAGCACGCGCATGCCCAGCGTGCTTTCAATCTGCGAAATCGTCTGCGACACGGCCGACTGCGTGATGTTCAAGGCCTGCGCCGCCGCCGACAGGCTATCGGCCGCCGCCACCGCGGCGAAGATGCGCAGCATGCGGATATCCAGGCTGGAATCGTTTTTTAGTGCGCCCATGTTGTCTCCTATCAGTGATGCTAAGAATGCTCGGAAGACCGGTCAAAGAACCGCCCGCACCTTAAGCAAATCTAATAGTCGACATTAGAGAGGATGAATTGCCCATGCCCTCCGGCGGCGCCACGGCCATGCAGGCATGCCCCTCGCGGCCCTGCGCTACGCCGCCGGATATTATTGATACAATAAGAATCATTATCATTTAATTAAAGCCATGCCTATGCGTCCCGGACATTGAACCGGGCGCCGGACATCGACAGGGGCATCATGGGGGAGCGGTTCTTCGGCGTGATCGCCGAGGCATACAAGGCATGGAACGCGGAGCTGGTCGGTTTCCTGAACCGGCAGCTCAAGCGTTCGCCGGAGGCCGCCCAGGATCTGGCGCAGGAAACCTTCGCCAAATGGCTGGCGGCGCACAAGGGCGCCGAGCCGCCGGACAAGCCGCGCGCCTATCTGTATGAGATCGCGCGCAATCTGCTGCGCGACCACTGGCGCCGCGAGAACGTGCGCGACGAGCACGTGGTGGCCAGCCTGGACGACCAGGGCTTTGAGTCCACGGCCATCGGCCTGGCCGCCCCCGCCGGCCTGCAACCGGAAGTGCGCGCAGACGCCAGCCAGCGCCTGCGCCTGCTTCAGGCCGCCATCGACGAGATGCCGCCGCGCCAACGCGAGGCCTTCCTGCTTTATCGGTATGATGAGCTGCGTTGCGAGGACATCGCGCAACGCATGGGCATTTCCGTGCGGGCGGTGGAAAAGCACCTGCAACTGGCGCTGGCGCATTGCAAGCGCCGCGTCCACGGCGAAACGCCATGACCCGATCCTCACCCTTGTCCGCTGTCGAAGAGGCCGCGAGCGCATGGTTCATGCGCCGCCGGGCGCGCGCATCCGACGCCAGCGCCGAACAGGCCTTCCAGTCCTGGCTGCAAGCAGCGCCCGAGCACCGGCGGGAATACGAACGGCTGGAACAGGTCTGGGAAGACATGGCGGCCCTGCCGCGTCCAGCCGCCGCGCCTGCTCCCAAGCGGGAACCGGCTCTGGTCCGGACGCCTGCCCAACCCCGCCGCCCGGCCTTCCTGCGCTGGGGCGGCGCGCTGGCCGCCCTAGTGCTGACGGCCGCGGCCGCCTACCAGTACGTGCCTGTCAGCTACGAATCCGTGGCCAACGCGTCCACCCAGACGCGCAGCCTGGACCTGCCCGACGGCACCCGCCTGCATGCCAACGTAGGCACCCGCGTGAGCGTGCGCTACACCTTGGCCGAACGTCATATCCGCGTCGACGCCGGCGAGGTCTACATCGATGCCGCGCCCGACCGGCGGCCGCTGATCGTGGCCGCGGGCGAAGCGGAACTGCGCGACATCGGCACGGAATTCAACGTGCTGCTGCTGCCCGACGTGCTGCAGGTGGGGGTGCGCAGCGGCGAAGTCCGGCTGAACGCCCAGGGCGCAAACGCCCCGGCCGCGCAGACCCTGCGGGCCGGCGACACGGTATTGCTGTCGCGCGCGGATGCGCGGCTCTTGCGGCGCCAGCAGGTATCCGCCAGCGAGATCGGCGCCTGGCAGGGCGGCGTGGCGGTGATGCATGAGGCCACGCTGCAGCAACTGGCCGGCTACCTGGCCCTGTACCGAGATGCGCCGCTGCGCTTTGCCGACGAACGCGCCCGCGCGCTGCGCCTGTCCGGCACGCTGGACCTGCGCCAGCCCGACGCCGTCCTGGACATGCTGCCCGGCCTGCTGCCTGTGACGCTGACCCGGCGGCCGGATGGCGCCGTGGTGATCGGCAGCCGCTGATCATCGGAATTAAGAATTATTTTTAATTCGACAGGTTCGGGTTTTGGCGGCTGGCGCGTCTTCCCCGTTTGAAGATCCACTTCCAGACTGGGGAAAGTCCATGGCGCAGAGCCATTTCCATCGCCGGCTGAGCGCCGGCCGTTACGCGCTGCTGTGCGCGCTGTCCATGAGCGCCGTCTTGGCGGTCCAGGCGCTGGCGCCATCCGCCGCGCATGCGCAAGGCGCCGCCGCGCAAACCTTCGATCTGCCTGCCGGCAGCCTGGCCGACGCGCTGGTGGCGCTGGGCCGCCAGGCGCAACTGCAGGTGCTGTTCAGCCCCGACGTAGTGGCCGGCCTGAGCGCCCCCGCCGTGTCCGGCGCCATGACACCGCAGGCCGCGCTGAACCGCCTGCTGGCGCATAGCGGCCTGGTAGCCGTGCAGAGCGGCTCGGGCTTCGTGGTGCGGCGGCCGGCCGGGCAATCGGCCACGGATGCCACCACCCTGGCGCCCGTGACGGTCACCGGCCGCGACCTCGCCGTGACCGAAGGCACGGGCTCGTACGCCGCGTCCGCCGTCACCATCGGCAAGAACGCGCAAAGCCTGCGCGAGATCCCGCAATCGGTCTCGGTGGTGACGCGCCAATTGCTGGACGACCAGAACCTGACCAATCTGGACGACGCCATGCGCACCGTCACCGGCATTACGGTGGAAGCGGGCAGCATCGGCGGCAACCATGGCAATTTCTACTCGCGCGGCTATGCGCTGGACACGATCCAGGTCGATGGCGTGAATACGCCGGCCAGCACCGGCAATGACCTGTCATCGGGCTTTGGCCTGGCCATCTATGACCATATAGAAGTGCTGCGCGGACCGTCTGGCCTGTACCAGGGCGCGGGCGATCCCGGCGGCACGGTGAACCTGGTACGCAAGCGCGCGCAGAAGGAATTCGCCTTCAGCGGCCAGGTCATGGCCGGTTCCTGGGACCGCTACTACACCGAAGCCGACATCACCGGCCCTTTGGACAGCGACGGCCGCCTGCGCGGCCGCCTGGTCGCATCCTATGACGACCGCAAATCCTTCATCGATGGCGTCTACACCGAGAAGCCGCTGTTCTACGGCACCCTGAGCTTCGACCTGACGTCCGACACGGTGCTTACCGCCGGCGCCACTTACCAGCAATACAAGGGCCGCCCCTTCTTCGGCCTGCCCGGCTACACCGACGGCCGATTGCTGGACGTGCGCCGGTCCACCAACCTGGACCCCAGCTGGAACCACATCACCGAAGAAATCACCGAGTACTTCGCGGACGTGGACCACCGCCTGGCCAACGGCGGACGCATCAAGATCAGCGGCGTCTACCGCGAACAGGACGAGCCCAGCCGCGAATTCGGCTGGTCCGATTGCGCCGTGGATCCGATCACCGGCGACACCTGCCTGGTCAGCTGGAAGTACCGCAGCCACTGGAAAACCTACGGCCTGGACGCCTTCGTGGCCACGCCGTTCGAAGCCTTTGGCCGTCAGCACGAGCTGACCGTGGGCGCCGACTACCGCAATGTCCACAAGAACTTCCAATACGGCGGCGGCGACAACGCCGACACCAATCTGTACCACCCCAACAACAACATCCCCAAGCCGGACTACCAGTTCACCAACGGCAACGACAGCAAGACCGACCAGTACGGCCTGTATGCGCGCACCAATCTGCGCGTGACCGACGCCGCCACTATCATCGCCGGCGGTCGCTTCACCTGGTGGGAAAACCGCACGCAGAACCGCAACGCCTACTTCAACCAGTTCACCGACACCAGCGACAAGATCAACGGCAAGTTCACGCCCTACCTGGGCCTGGTGGTGGACCTGAACGAGCAGTTGTCGGCCTATGCCAGCTACACCAGCATCTTCACGCCGCAGACGACCACCGACGTCAACGGTCAGTTGCTCGCCCCGCGCACCGGCAAGCAGTTCGAAATCGGCCTGAAGGGCGAGTTCCTGGACAAGCGCCTGAACGGCCACGCCGCGCTGTTCCGCATGGAAGACGAGAACCGCGCCATGACGGACCCGGATAATCCGCTGTTCTCCATGGCGGCAGGCAAGATGCGCAGCCAGGGCTTCGAGGCCGAGATCAGCGGCAGCCCCGCGCCGGGCTGGGACATCACCGCGGGCTATGCCTACACCACCACCAAGACCCTGAAGGGCACGGAAGAGCAGAAGTCGCAGCAGTACGCCTTCATTACGCCGCGCCACACCTTCAATCTGTGGACCAAGTACACCTTCGCCACGGGGTCGCTGGAAGGCCTGTCGCTGGGCGCGGGCGTGCGTAGCGTCAGCAGCATGTACCGTCTGAACGGCCCGGTGAAGTTCGAGCAGCGTCCATACACCACCGTGTCCGCGCAAGCAGGCTACCGCTTCAACAAGCACCTGGAAGGCACGCTGACGGTGAACAACCTGTTCGACAAGGTCTACTACCAGCGCGTGTGGGCCGCCTATGGGTCGAACTACTACGGCGAGCCGCGCAGTGTGATGCTGAACCTGCGGGCGACGTACTGACGCGCGAAGGCGGGGTCTTGAAAGGGATGCCCGCCTTACTCGCGCGCCAGCACCCTCAGGAAACTCACCACGCACGCAACGCCGGCGATCAGCGCGCCTATCCATAGCGCGACGCCGGCGCCGCCATCGCCCGCAAGCGTGAAGCACGCGGCCACCAGCGCTGCCCCGCTTGCCTGCCCGATCAGGCGGGCGGTGGGGATGACCCCGCTGGCCGCACCGCTGCGCTCCGCGGGCGCGCTCATGGTCAGCGCCTTCAAATTGGGCGCCTGGAAAAACCCGAAGCCCGCGCCGCACAACGCCAGGCGCCAGATGATGTCTGCGTCCGACGCCTGCGCCGGCAGCAGCGCCACCAGGACCATGCCCAGGCACAGCACGAAAAGCCCGCCGCCGCCCAGCAGCGCCACAGAGCGCTTTTCCGACAGATAGCCGGCTATGGGCGCGACGAACGCCACGACGATGGGCCAGGGCGTAAGCAACAGGCCTGTCTCCACGTCCGTACGGCCCAGGCTCATCTGCAGCAGAAAAGGCAGCGCCACCAGCGCCAGTCCCTGCGACGCATACGACAGGATCGACGTCAGCACCGACATGGCGAAGAGCGGCCGGCGCAGGAGATCCAGCGGCAGCATGGGCGCGGGATGCGCGCGCTGCCGGCGCAAGAGCAGCGCGCAGCACAGCACCGCCGCGCCGGCCTCCAGCAGAACGCGCGGCCAGCCCGCAAGGTGCGCCGCATCGCCAAGCGCCAGCACGGCCAATGCAAAAGTCGCCCCCAGCAACAGCGCGGCCAGGCCATCGAAGCGCGAAGGCGTGCGGCGCGGCGCGTTGTACGGCAACGTGCGCCACGCCATCGCCATGCCCAGCACACCCAGCGGAATGTTGATCAGGAACAGCCAATGCCACGTGCTGACGGCAAGAATGGCCGACGCGACGGAAGGCCCGACGACATACGACACCGCCACCGTCAGCGCATTGAGCCCCTGGGCGCGGCCGATCTGGCTGCTGGGGAAAGTCAGGCGTATCAGCGCGGCGCTGACGCCCAGAATGCCCGACGCGCCCACGCCCTGAAAGGCGCGGGCGGCGATCAGCATCGGCAGGGAATCCGCCAGCCCGCAGGCAACCGAAGCCAGCGTAAACACCAGCACCCCATAGAGATAGATGCGCCGATGCCCCACAATGTCGCCTAGCGCCGCAAAAGGCAGCAAAGTGGCTACCATGGCGATCTGATACGCGTTGATGATCCAGATCGAGTCATCGGGCGTGGCGCCCAGATCCGCCGCTATCGTCGGCAATGCGGTATTCGCAATGGAAGTGTCCAGCGTCGCGATCGCGCTGCCCAGAATCAATGTGGAGATCGCCCACAGGCGCTGCCGTACCGGCAGGCCATCGCCAAGCGAGGATGGGACGGTGGTGCTTTCAGCAAGCGATGGCATGCGGAACGGCTCCTGGGCGGCGTCCCGCGCCACGGCAAACGTTGCCGTGCGGGACTCGGGCGTGGCAATCTGCTGTAAGGCTGGACCAGAGCATAGCAAGGCGGGCGCCTTTGCAGTCCGACACAATTGGCAAATTGTTGTCCGATGCAGGCAGCGGGAGCCCATTAGCATGACGCCGCGCACAGCGGCACGCCGTCATCAGGACCCACAACGAAAACATGAAAACCACTCTGAAAGCCAACTCCTCCTTCAGCACCCGCGGCCGCCTGCGCCGCACGGCCATGACCTGCCTGCTGGCCAGCACCCTGGCGGCCGCGTTCGGCCCGGCCGCAACGGCCGCTGAACCGGCCGGCGCCGCCGCGCTGCCGCCCACCGCCAATGCCGCCGCCCTCGCCCCGCCCGATGTGTCCACGGTGATGTATTCCATCTACCAGATCGACGGCAAGGGCGCCGACTCCTACGAAGTCGCCAACGGCAGCATCGCCACCTTCTGGTTCGGCCACGCCTTCGAACTGGGCGGCACCCGCTACTACACCGGCTTCACCTGGGACACTCGCGAAAGATACGGCAAGCCCGGCGAAGACGAAGTCGGCCCCGGCACCCAGGTCAACCTGGCCGAAGCCACCTACACCCAGACAGGCTCCTCGCCCGAACGCCCCTGGCAGTTCCGCGGCATGAAGCACTCCGTCGGCGAATTCGGCGCCTACGAGAAACCCGAGGACGTGGACACCCGCCGCAAGCCGGTGGACTTCCGCACACCCGGCGGCAAGCTGCTGCTTGCCGTGCCCACCGAAGGCTTCGACAACGGCATCAGCTTTACCGGCTATGCCTTGCTGGTCTTCAATCCCGCGGGCCCGGACGAAGGCGCGGGCTGGACCTATGTGGGCAGCATCAATACCGGCGAAGACAATAGCGCGGCCTGCGCCGAAGGCGACGTCATGCCCTGCGTGGCCAGCTCGGGCGAACTGGTCTTTTCCGCGCATGGCGGCAGCGATATGCCTCGCGTGACGGTCAAGCGCAGCGGCACCGAGATCGCCGGGCCGGACAAGACCCGCCAGCTTGGCGCGGGCGATACGCTCACCTACGCCTACGACACGGCCACCAAGAAATACGTGGAAAAGTAAGGCTAGGTCAGGTTGAGTCCGCCATCGGAAAGCAGCACCTCGCCGGTCAGGTAATCCGACGCCAGGGCTTCGCCGGCGTCAACCGAGCGCCGTGAATGCACGAATACCGCATAGCCGTCCCGCGACAGACGGCGGGGGGACTACAAATTACCACCGGCCTCCCGCGACGCGCTGGACATCGTTTCGCCGGTAGCCGCCGTGGTAGAGTCGTGCGTCATTCCCGTCGCACCTCTATCCTTTTGCGGAGCGGAGCATGAACACCCAGACCCCGGCTATCACCCCGGCGCGTACCGCCTTGCTGGTCATGCACTACCAGACCGACATCATGGACCTGTTCCCGTCGGTCGCGCCCGGCTTGCTCAGCAACACGCAGCAACTGTGCAACGCCGCACGGCGCGCCGGCGTCAGCGTCTACTTCGCCAAGATCCACTTCAGCCCGGGCTACCCCGAAGTCAGCCCCCTGAACAAGAATGGCCAGGGCATCAAGCAGCTGGGCCTCTTTGTTCATGACCGCATCTCGCCCGAACTCGGCCGCCGCGAAGACGAACCCGTCATCATCGCCCACCGCGCCAGCGTGTTCTTCGGCACCGACCTGCAACCGCGGCTGTCGGCGCAAGGCATAGACACCCTGATCATGGTCGGCGTCGCCTCCACCGGCGTCATGCTGTCGTCCATCGCGCATGCCAGCGACGCGGACTACCGCCTCTTCACGGTCAAGGACTGCTGCTACGACCCGGACCCGGTCGTGCATGAACACCTGTTCGCCACCGCCTTCGAATCGCGCACCACTGTGCTGTCGCTGAACCAGGCCTTGTCCTTGCTGGCCTAGCGGACTGCCGGAAGCGTATTTCCCTCGGGAATCATAAAGACCAGCCCTCGCCGCAAATCATGCCGCTACCCACCATTCCCGCCGAGCCCTACGCCCCGCGCCGCATGGCGTTCCTTGATCAATGGAACGAAGACGGCCTGGCCATCAAGGCCTATGCGATACAGCGCAATCCGGATCCGACCGTGCCCCTGCTCTCGCCCGAGGTAGCCGCAGCCGCCCGCAAGACCGCAATGGCCACGCTAAAGCACAACGCCCGCGACGCGCGCGCCACGGGCCTGGGCTTTTGCATCGTCCACGTTGGCGAAGAAGCCGTCTGGCTGCTGGTGGACTGGTGGATTTCTGGCGGCATCCTGTGCCAACAGATGTATTCCGCAGCGCTGGACGAACCGGACCGGTTCCGGCCCGTGCAGGGGCCATTCATTGCATGCGTATGGGAACTGCAAGTGACCGCGCACGAGCGTGGGGCCTGGATGCGGCATGTGTTGCGCGAGGATCCGGATACCGCCGCCTATTTGACGGATGTGATGCCTGCGGGCAGTTATTGAAGTAGCTTCCCGCAGCGTGTCGCGGCGCTCATTTCCTGAGATAGGACTTTTTCCCGCTGTCGGTATAGCAAAAGGTTCCGCCCCGCGGTCCGGTGCAATATTTGCCGTCACGGCAACTGCACGCGCCATTCGAACCGGAAGCCGAGGGCTTGGATAAGAGTGGCGACGCGCTGGTCTCCGAAGTGGAACAGACGCGTTTTGACGCGCTGATAGACCCGTCGCGGCACAGGAACTGTTCTCCAATGCAACGCTCCACACCGCCCTTCTTTCCGGAGCAGGGATAGTTCGCGGCATGAGCGGCCGTAGCGAACAACGCAACCACCAACAGCAAGCCAAGACGCATCGTCATTCCTATTGCAAGCCGACAAGGACAGTGCCGGGGGCCGGACGACAATCCGCCATCGCAACGGCCCGTGGGCGCAATGTTCTACAAAAATGGTGTCAGACTACACTTTCCCGGGCGCAATCATATTCCGACACCTGACCCATGAACAAAACCGAAGGCGCAACCTTTCTGATGGCGTACGACAAGGGCAACTCGCAGTTCAGCGATCTGCACTTTCACGACTGCGCCTTCGACAACTGCGCCCTGTCCATGGTGAAGTATCCCCAGCGCATGTCGCGGGTACGGAACGTGCGACTGTCCAAATGCCGCGCCGTGAACTCGATGATCCACCCCTGCCTCTTCGAAGACGTGCTGATAGAGGACCTATCCACCAACCCCATCCTGCTGGTGTGGGCCTCGTTCTTCCGGCGCGTCAAATTCACAGGCAAAATCGGCAAGCTCAACCTCAACCTGACGCCCACCGCGTTCTGCCAGGACGAACGCCTTCTCGAACAATTCGCAATCGCGCGCGCCGCCTTCTACGCTGAGACGGATTGGGCCCTGGACATCAGCGAAGCCAAGCTGCTGGGCCTGCGCTGCGAAGGCGTGCCCCTGCACCTGATCCGGCGCGATCCGCACACGCAAGTCATCGTCGACAAGCAGGGCTGCTACCCCGGATACCAAGCCCTGGGCGCGGACTTCGTCAAGGCATTCCCGGGCACCGCCAGCGTCCTGCAAAGCTTCGACGAATCTCCCCAGCAGTCCATCCTGCTCACGGCATCGCTGGCCGCGCCCAAGGCACGGCGGGACGAAGAGAAAGGCGCAATCACGGAACTCCGCGCGCTGGGATTCGTGGAAGAGGGCGCGACGCCGGCAGGCGCGTAGGCTGCAATCAGCGCGCTATCGAAAGTACGGCGCAAGCCAGAACCACGCCGCAATACTTATCCCCACCCAGAGCAACACGATCATCACCGCCCCGCCCAGGCTGCGCGGTCTCTTGCCCTGCGACTGCATCCAGGCATCCGCCTGGCTCCGGCATTCCTGCAGCACGTCGGGCGGCAACAGCTTGATCGCCAGCCAGATCAGGCCGGGCAATAGCAACACGTCATCGACGTATCCCAGCACGGGGATGAAGTCGGGGATCAGGTCGATGGGACTGAGCGCGTAGGCCACCACGAACAGGCCCAGCGCCTTGGCGTACCAGGGCGTGCGGGCGTGCTTGCCGGCAAACCATAGCGTCAGGCCGTCGCGCTTGATGCGTTTGGCCCAGGTTTTCAGGCGGTCGCTGAGGTTCATGCGGAAAGCGGGTGCTCGTACCCAATAGCCGTGAATGGGCGTAGTCTGACATACCTTTTCCGCTCATGTGGCGCGCTGCTTCAAGGCTTGCGGTCGATGACAATCCGGTCGCCATCCCGGCTGCACGTCAACGTATCCCGATGCGCCGCGCATAGTTTGTCCACCAGCGCGGACCAGCAGGCGCCGCTGACCGGTTGAGAGATCACCACGGTCTCAGCTCCCCCCTTCAACAGGATATCGGCGCTGGAATTCCGGCGTAGCCCTTCGGCGATGGAACCGAGTGTGCGGGGCGCCCCTGAGAATTCTTCCGCGTTGGCGGGGAATCTGCTGTTCAACTGCCAATAAAGCCCTCCAAACATGGCGATAGACAGAAGTATCAAGAACACGCCGGCAGGCCCTTTCAAGCCATATTTGTCGATGGTCGTTTCCACCTCATGCTTGGTGTTTGGTGTGGGGGAGGGCCTGGGTCGAAGCAACAAGTAAATCCCAAGCACAAACAAGATCAGGCCCACCACCACGGCAACAAGCAGCACGGCCCAATCCAATCCGGGCAGTTCTCGCATGCATGTCAAATCCATGGCTGATCACCGTTTCTCGTCGGAGAAGAACAACACTAGCAATTGCGACGCTTGCTTGTAATTCATCAGCACATAGCCTCGCCCGATCTCAAACTGGAAGTCCTCCGTCCATGTCACCGAAAGCGGCGGCCTTTTTCCTTGGAATACTTCCGCTATGACGTTGCTGTACTTCCTGGAGAAAACAACGATCTCGTTATCAATCTGCTTGACTGGCAACTCCGCGATGACGACGGCCTGTCGAAACAAGCTGCCTCGCGCCAGGACTGGCAGGGCGCTCTCAATGAAGCCGCTCTCGCTCAAGGCCGACGTGTCTCCCGATTGCGCAAACGCCAGATAGCGGGGGAAGATCTGCGCCGCGGATTGCAGCTGCGCTTGGTACGCGTCCTGTCCAAGGATGGAAGTAAGAACCGCCGGATTGGCCCCGATACCCGAGAAACCGTATTCGCACTTGCGTCCGCCGGCATAGCGTTGAACGGTGCATGTCCCGTTGACGCTATAGGCCTCGTATTGCCCGGATGAGAAGCGGCATTCGCAGTATTTCGCTGGCGCCAGCGGCGTTGGAACCGGGGCGTTCTGCCCAGTGCCTTGTGCTTGAGCGGTGGCGCCCAACGCCATGAACAAGGCCCCAGTGGTGGCCAAAGCGTGCTGGATGAATCGAGTGTGCGGCATAGGTACACCTCGCTTTATTCAACCACCTGAACGGGATAGTGGGGCTTGCCGCACATTTAATAACGAACCCGCGCGGTCTGGGCGAGGATTAATCCATCAGGAGTGAACCAAATGTGAGCCCCCTGCGCGCATAAGTCCCCCCTTTGGCTTTCCAGAACCCATCATGCAATAATTGATAACGATTCCCATTTATTCACAGCACAAGCCGTGGACTCAACGCGTGACACCTGCTTCTCCAGCATCTACAAAAGCGACCATCCCTGGCTGGAGCGCCGCCTCCAGAACGGCCTGCGCAATCGCGAGGATGCCGAGGATGTCGCCGGAGAGACCTTCACCCAGTTGCTCTGCCTCCCAGCACTGGAGCAATTGAACGAACCCCGCGCGATGCTCATCACCATTGCGCGGCGCATCACATGGCGGCTGTGGCGCCGGCGTGAACTCGAACAAGCGTGGCTGGAGATGCTGCGCCTGCAGCCCGAACCCCTGGAGCCCTCGGCCGAAGAGCGGGTACAGACCCTGCAGTCCTTGCAGGCGCTCGACACGGCGCTGGACGGTCTTTCTTCCAAGGCCAGGATGGCTTTTCTCTACAGCCAGCTCGACGGCATGACGCATGTGGAGATCGCCGCAAGGCTGAAGGTTTCTCCCACCATGGTCCGCAAATACATCGTCCAGGCCCTGCGCCGTTGCTGCGAGGTGTTTGGCGTATGACACCCTTGGACATGCGCAGCCGCGAGGCCGCTATCGAATGGCAGGTCTGTCTGTCCAGCGGCCAAGCCAGCGATGCCGACCGCAGGGCCTTCGATCAGTGGCTGGCGGAAAACCCGAGCCACGGCGCGGCCTGGCAGCGGCTGAACGCGGCGCTGGACGGCACGCTGCATCGCCTGCGGCCCGGACTGCTGGCCGACGGCAACCCGCTACGGCGTTCGCTGGTCGGGCCGCAACTCGCGCAGCGCCGCAGGCTGGGCAAGCTCGTCCTGGCGGGCGGGACCGTGCTGCTCGGCGCCGGTGCCGCGGACCGCTATGTGCCGCTGCGGCATCTGACGGCGGGCTATGTGACCCGCACCGGTGAACGCCGGCGCGTGGCCTTGCCTGACGGCAACATGATGGAGCTGGACGCGCGCAGCGCCGCCACACTGGACGGGCAGTATGGCGTACAGGTGTCTTCTGGGACCGCCATCTTTGAGGTGGCGGCAGGCCAGGGGCTGCAAGTGCATCTGCCCCATGGCGCAGTCCGCCTCGCCCAAGGCCGCGCCATGGTGCGCTGCGCGTCCGAACGCAGCTTCTGCCTGGCCCTGAGCGGAACGGCCCAGGTCTCCACACTTGCCGGTATCCACCGGCAATTGGCGCCTGGCCAGAGCGTCTGGTTCGACGCGCAGCAGATCGATGCGGTGCAGGACAACCAGGGATACGCCGCCGCCTGGAGCAACGGCGAGCTTGAAGTCCACGACGAACCGTTGCAGACCGTGATCGCTGCTCTGGCCCGCTATCGGCCGGGTTGGCTGCGAGCCTCACCCCAGGCGTCCCGCCTGCGCGTCACCGGCCTGTTCCCGCTGGACGATAGCGACCGCGCCCTGGCGGCGCTCACGCATACGCTGCCCATCCGGCTGCAACGTCTAAGCAGTTGGTACGTCATGATCGACCTTGCTTGAAAATTTTTTCTGCGCCAGGTGTTTTTTTGCCAGCGCCGATGCACATACAGGGAACGCGTGCTCACGCATCCACGGAGTGTTCCATGCTTTCCCTGAGGTTTCCGGCCGCCTGCGTCATCGCAGCCGCCGCCTGCACCGCCCATGCCCAGGCGCTGCGCCAATACGATTTGCCCGCGGGCCGGCTGGATGTGGCGCTGACCCAGATCGCGCGCATCGCGGGCGCGGTGATCTCGTTTCGCGCCGAACTGGTGGCGGGCAAATCCGCGCCGGCCATCTCCGGCCGGTTGACCGTCGACGAAGCCACCGCTCGCGCGCTGACCGGCAGCGGGCTGGAGTTGCGGCGCACGCCGGACGGCAGCCTGACGGTGGCGCCCGCCAGCACGACGACGCTCTCGCCGGTGACGGTCGAGGCGGCCACGCTGGGCGTGACGGAGGGCACCCATTCCTACACCACGCCGGTCATGTCCACGGCCACCAAGTTCGCGCTGTCTCCGCGCGAGACGCCGCAGTCGGTCAGCGTGGTGACGCGCCAGCAGATCGAAGACCGGGGGTTTCAGTCGCTGGACGATGTGGCGCGCGACGCGACCGGGCTGACCACGCGCCAGATCGGCGGCGGGGAGCGCACGCAGTTCTTCTCTCGCGGTTTCGAGATCAGTTCATTCCTGGCTGACGGGGTGCCGCTGGGCTACGACTACGACACGCAGGGCGTGGCGACGCTGGCCATGTACGACCACATCGAGGTGCTGCGCGGCGCGGCCGGGATGATGACGGGGGCCGGCAATCCCTCGGGCACGATCAACCTGGTGCGCAAGCGCGCCACGGCGGTGCCGCAGTTCTCGGTGACGGCCAGCGCCGGCAGTTGGGACAATTACCGGGGCGAAGTGGACGGCTCGGGCCCGCTGAACGAGGCCGGCACCTTGCGCGCCCGGGGCGTGGTGGCCTATCAGGATTCGAATACCTTCAAGAAGGCCTACGAGCACCAGCGCCAGCTTTTCTACGGCACCATCGAGGCCGATCTCACGGCCAACACCACGCTCAGCATCGGCGGCTATTACAACCGCGAAGACAATCCGGGCGCGGATTGGAATGGGCTGCCCACGCGCCGGGACGGCAGCTTCTACGACTTCAATCGCTCGATCCGCTTGTCGCCGGACTGGGCCTATTGGAACAAGGAAAACACCAGCTTCTTCGCCGAGCTCGATCACCGTTTCGAGAACGGCTGGTCCGGCAAGCTGACCGCCCGCACGTTGCGCGCCAAGATGAACATGCTGGGCAGCTATCTGTACCCCCTGGAAGACTCGACGTTCTTCGGGCAGGGCCTGGGCCAGTATGCCTATGACAAGACCCAATACAGCGTGGATGGCTACCTGAGCGGCCCCTTCACGCTGCTGGGGCGCACGCATGAACTGGTGCTGGGCGGCAGCTTCCTGAAGAACGAGGACGACGACGGCCCCGGCGGCTGGCCCTTGGACTACAACATGACGGTCGACCCGGAACACTGGGACTCCAGCGCCGTGGAGAAGCCCGCGTTCGTCTACCCCTGGTCGCGCAAGGGATACCAGCGCCAGATGAGCGGCTACGCTACCACCCGCCTGAGCCTTGCCGATCCGCTGACGCTGATGCTGGGCGCGCGGCTGGACTGGTATGAATACGACATGACGCTGAAGTCCGGCGACTACGTCAACCCGCCCGCGGCCTACAAGGTCAACCACGAACTGACACCCTACGCGGGCCTGATCTACGACCTGGACCGCCACCATTCCGTCTACACCAGCTGGACCAGCGTGTTCCAGCCGCAAAACTACCAATCAGCCAGCGGCGCCCCGCTGGATCCGGTCATCGGCACCAATCTGGAAGCAGGCATCAAAGGCGAGTATTACGACGGCCGGCTCAACGCCAGCGCGGCGGTGTTCCAGATCCGCCAACGCAACCGTCCGGTTGCACTGGCCACGTCCGCGTGCGGCCCGGGGGTGATCGAATGCTATGCGCCGTCGGGCAAGGTGCAAAGCCGGGGGGTGGAGTTCGAAGTGGCGGGCGCGATCACGCCGGGCTGGCAGGTGTCGGCCGGCTATACGTACAACCAGTCCAAGTACCTGGAGGATTCGGGCAGCCTGCGGGCGGGCGCGGCCTACGACACGCAAACCCCGCGCCATCTGTTAAAGCTCTCGACCATGTACACCTTGCCGGGCGCGCTGAATGCGTGGCGCGTGGGCGGGGCGGTGCGCGTGCAGAGCGCGATCAGCTTGCCCGCCTACAACGTGCGCCAGCCCGGCTACAGCGTGTGGGATGCGGTGGTGGCGTATCGGGCGTCGCCGAATCTGGATCTGCGGTTGAATGTGTACAACCTGTTCGACAAGTATTACTACCAGGCCATAGGCAGCACGCAGGACAACAACCACTTCGGCGCGCCGCGGTCGTTTTTGTTGACGGCGAAGTACGCGTTCTAGGAACTGGGGGCGACGCCGACATCCCAGGGTGCCGGATGATTGGGTCGAAATCAGCTCACAATCAGACCATTTCAGCTCACTAAAGCCCATAGATGGCTAATTTCATGAGCTGATTGCTGCTAAATTGAGCTGATTCGACCTGGCTTGGGCACATCATGACCGTCCCCGAAGACATACTCCAGATGCTCCGCACCCGACAGCGGGACGCGCGTCCGTGGCTCAGTTCCAGCGAACTGGCCAACGGAATCGACGCAAGCTGGTCCACGGTGAAGCGCCAACTGGACGTCTTGCTCAAAACCGGCATGGTGCAACGCGTTGGGCGCGGCCGAGCTACACGCTACCGGATCGCGGACCCAACGTCCGCCGGGGCGCTCCCGACAGCCAGCATCGTCACACGGCTGGCTGAGCCGGCACCAGACGCCGGCGGAATGATCTGGTCCGAACCCGGGCAAGCGCTGCTGGCCCACCTCCGGCAACCGTTGGCGTCACGCGCGCCGGTCGGCTACCAGCGCAGCTTCGTGGATGAATACGTGCCGAACCACAGTTCCCTGCTGCCTCCCGCCTTGGCCCAGAGCCTGGCCGACGAGGGCCGCATGCAGGGCCAGCAGCCTGCCGGCACCTACGCGCGCCGCGTGCTGGAGCCGTTGCTGCTCGACCTGTCCTGGTCGTCTTCGCGGCTGGAAGGCAACCGGTATTCGCTGCTGGCCACGCAAGAACTCTTCCAGCGCGGCACGGCGGACAATGATCTGGACGCCGTGATGCTACTCAACCACAAGGCCGCCATCGAGTTCATGGTCGACGCGGTGCCCGTGTATGGCCTGGCGTCCGCCATCGTCGGCAACCTGCACGCGATCCTGATGCAGAACTTGTTGGCCGACGCCGAAAGCCTGGGCAGCATCCGCCAGACCGTAGTCAACATCCGCGACACGACCTACCTGCCCATCCAGGCGCCCTTGCTGCTGCGGGAAATGTTCGACCGCATCGTTGAAAAGGCGCGGCTGATCAAGAACCCCGTGGAAGCGGCGTTCTTTCTTTGGGTGAACCTTGCCTACTTACAACCTTTCGAAGACGGCAACAAGCGTACCAGTCGCCTGTCCGCCAATATCCCACTGATGCTCTACAACTGCGCACCGCTGTCCTTCCTGGACGTGGACGCGCAGGATTATGCCTACGCCATGATGGGCATCTACGAACGCTGCGACGTGGCGCTGGCAGCGGACCTGTTCATCTGGGTCTATCGGCGCTCGATCCGGAAGTACGCCATTCAACTCGACGCGGCGGGCGTGCCGGATCCCGTGCGGCTGCGATTCCGCGAAAAGCTGAACGAAGCGATCGGCCGGGTAGTGCGTGCGCGGCAGACCGCCGATGCTGCGCTGGCGGCCCTGGCCTTGTCTGAAGACGATGCGCGCGTGTTTCGCCCGATGTTGGCGGAGGAGTTGCGGGTGCTGGATCTGTACAACTGCGCGCGGTATCGATTGGCGATGGACCAAGTGCAGGAATGGATCGAGGCGGGGCGGCCGCAGTAGGACGGGCGCTTCCCGCAGACCGGTCAGTTGGGCTTCAGATCGATATCACGGGCCACTTGCCCCAGCAGGGCATAGTCCGTGCGAGCCCGTTCAGTGGCCTGCTGCGACGTATTCCCCACGATCACCCAGCCCAGTTCCTTGAGCTTGCGCTGCATCTCGGCATCCTTAAGGCTCGCGGCCACCGCCCCCTGTATCTTTTCAACGACCGCGGGCGGCGTATCCTTGGGCGCCGCCAGACCAAACCACCCGGTCGGAACCAGCCCCGTGATGCCCAGTTCCTTCGCAGTGGGCACCCGGGGATAACCGTCGAACCGATAATCGCTGGTGACGAACAACGCAGTCGTCTTGCCCGATGTGACGTACGGGATTTGCGAGGCGGCGTTGTCCATCATGGAATCTACGTGCCCGCCCAGGATGTCGTTGACGGCGGGCGCGGCTCCCTTGTAGCCCAGGATGCTCAGGTTCACCCCAGCCAGCTTGGCAAAAGCCGCTTGCGTCAGGTGCGCCTGGGTGCCGAGCCCGGCGTTCGCCGACGAGAGCCCGCCGGGCTTCGTGCTGCTTAACGCCTTGAATGCCGCGTAATCCTGCGCCGGGAAATTCTTGCCCACGACAAACACGAACGGGACTTCCACGGCGATCGAAATCTGCGCCAAGTCCTCGACGGGGTTGTAGCGCAGTTTGTAGATATGCGGATTGACGGCGATGGTGCCGCTTGCGCTGAGCAGCAGCGTATAGCCATCGGGTGCGGCGCGCACGACGTGCTCGGTGGCGATCGAGCCGCCCGCGCCGGGTTTGCCGTCAACGATCACGGGCTGCCCCAGGCGCTTGGACATCGCTTCTGCCAGCAGGCGGGTCATCGTGTCGGACGCGGACCCCGGCGCGTAGGGATAGATGATCGTGATCGGTTTGGCGGGGTAGGCGTCCGCGGCATGAGCCGGCGTCAGTCCCACCGACAGCAGCAATGCGGTGATAGCGGAGCAAAGGCGTGTCATCGTTTTCTCTCCCTACGGGCGGCTGGTATGAATGATCTTTTGAATGATGGGAATGGCCATCGCGGCGTATCCGCTCAGTTCCGGCAGCATGTCCTGGCGATACCAGCCGGCCTCGTGCAGCAGGTTCAGCGATGCAATGGTCTGGCCGTCCCATCGGACCGGCACGTTCACGGCGCTCTCGCAGCCGAGTGAATGGATGAGCTCATGGTCTGGAAATGCGCGCACGCATTCCGCGCGGTCGATGCAGATCCGCGCCTTTCCCTCAAGCACGACAGTGGCGTAGAACTCGCTGTTTTCGCGGATGGGCTTGGCGCCGCCTGGCGGGTAGGCCTCGGGTTGGCTTGAGAAATACCGCAGGCTCTGCTCCGCCTCTCGATCCAGCACCAACACCGTAAACAGCCGATAGCCGATCCGCGCGGCCAGCGCGCGGGCCAGCGCCTGCAGTCCGCATTCGGGTTGGGGCGCGGCGGCCAGGGCCTGCGCCATGTCGCTCAACGCCCGCGTCTGCGCCATGTTTTCTGTTGCGTTCGTCACCGCTTGCCTCGTCTATCGGGAAAGGCATTTTGGCTGCCAACGGCCATACGAGGCTAATGAATAAACCTGAGAGATCCATTACCATTTCCGCATGGACGCCACCTCGATCGACCCGCCCTGGACCCGCCGGCTCAAGCTTCGGCACTTGCAGGTGCTGGCCGCCCTGGAAACCGCGCGCAGCGTCACCGGCGCCGCCAAAGCCATGCACATGACGCAGCCCGCGCTGTCGCATTGGCTGAGCGACATGGAAGACCTGGTCGGCACACCGCTGTTCCTGCGCGGCCGGTCGCTTGAACTGACGGAAGCCGGGCGCGCGCTCTGGCGCTATGCGTGCCGCGTGCTGGGAGACACCGCGCGCACCGGCGAGGAGATCGAAGCGGTCAAGGGAGGGGTGGCCGGCCATCTGCATATCGGCACCATTCTTTCCGCGGCACCGGTCTTGTTGCCGCGCGCCATCGCCGCGCTGCACCAGCGTTCGCCGAACGTGCAGATCGAACTGGTCGAGGGCTTGCTCGAACCCCTGATTGAGCGCGTGGAACGCCGCGAGATCGACCTCATCATCGGGCCGTTGGACGTGCGCGCCAGCCGTTCCGGCCTGTGCACCGAATGGCTGATGACCGACACCTTCAGCGTGGTGGCCAGGCGCGGGCATCCGCTGGCGGAGCTGGATACGCCCTCCTGGGAGGACGCCCAGCGTTATCCGTGGATCTTGCCGCCGCTGGGCACGCTGTCGCGCGCACGGCTGGATCAGGCCGTGGCGGATGCGGGTATGCCGCCCCCGAAGCCTTCCGTCGAGACCAGTTCGCTGGTTGCGCTGTTGTCGATGCTGCAGGACCGCGACTACATCGCCACCTTGGCAAGCTCCGTCGCGCACATGTACGAACGGCTTCAGCTCATCAGCATCGTGCCCGCGCCGTCCCGCCTGGAGTTCGGGCCCATCGGCATGTTGTGGCCGGCCGACTCGCCCAGCATCGTGCTGCCGGCCTTGCGTGAAACGCTGCGCCAGGAGGCGCAGCGCACCTCCCAGGGCAGCGCCGCCAGCGACGCGGCTACTTGACGGTCGCGTACTCCAGCGTCTTGGGCGTGTGGGTCAGCACACATGGCGTGCTTCCGACCACGACCGTGTCGTCCAGGCGGAAGCCGCCGATGCCGTAGGCGTAGATGCCCGGCTCGGCCGAATACACCTCGTTCTCCAGCAAAGGGCGTTGGTTAAAGGCCATGTCTTCCGGGTACTCGTGGTGAATGATGCCCACGGCATGTCCGGTGCGATGGCGAATGAAGTCCGCGTACCCGGCCTTCTCGATCTCGGCCTGCGCAGCCGCGTCGATCGCGCAGACGGGGTTGCCCGTGCAGGCGGCGGCGATGGCGGCCTCGTTGGCCGCCTTGGCCGCGGACCACAGCCGCACCTGCTCGGCCGAGGGCGTGCCGCAAAACCAGGTGCGCTCGTTCTCGATCGTCAGGCCGTTCAAGCGCGGAATGACGATGTTCACCAATACGTCGCCTTCCCGGATCCGCGCGCCGCATGACGCGCCATCGCCATGCGGCGAGGCCGACGCGGGGCCGCTCAGGGTCCAGCAGCGGATCACCTCGAAGTGCTCGCCCGGAAAGCGCTCGGCGGCCTCCTGCACGAACAGCGACGCCATGGCGAAGTCCAGTTCCTGCACCAGCCGGCCGGGCCGGATGTTTTCGCGGTAGCGGTCCTGAATCCAATCGGAGATGGACGCGGCGGCCGCCATCACGGCAAGCTCTTCGTCATGCTTCTGCCAACGCAAGGCGCGGCACTCGGGTGTGGCGTTGCGCAAGACGAGGTCGGGCAGGAAGCGCGCCAACTGCGCCAGCACCGGGCTGCCGCCTTCGACAGCGATGCGCGACCGCGCCAGGCCCGCCGCCTTCAACCTGGCCGCCAGCACCTCGGGCAACTGCGTAATCAATGGCAGCCGGTTCTGCACGCGTGGATGTTCGGCGTAGTAGCTGATGTCAGTGATCCAGACCTTGCCCTGTTCCTGCGAAAACTGCATGTGATGCGTCGACAGTTCGTTCATCACCAGAAAGGGCGTGCCGTTGCGGGGCACGACGGCAAAGATCGGCCGTTCCCAGGGCAACACATCGGTGTGGAAATTGGTGGCGAACTGGAAAAAGTCCGCCGACGTGAAGATGACGGCATCGACGGCCAGCTCGTCCATCATGGACGTCATCTTGTCGAACCGGTACTGCCAGACAGCCTGGGTGAGTTTGGGCATGGTGTGTCCTTTGTCGTGGTGTTCAGTCGTTGCTCAAGCCCAGCTGGCGAATCAGCGGGCCCCAGGTGGCGCTATCGCGCGCGGTCCATTCGGCTACGGTCTCGGGCGACGAGGGCAGGGGCTCAAGCTGAAGCTCCTGCAAACGCGCCTTGACCGCGGGATCGTCGAAGAAGCGCCGTGTCTCGGCGTTGAGGCGCGCAATGGCCTGCGGCGGCGTGCCCTTGGGCGCCACCAGCGCATACCAGCCCGGCATCGGAAAGTCCTTGAAGCCAAGTTCGGCCAGCGTGGGCACGTCCGGCACGCTTGCCGCGCGCTTGTTGCCCACCACGGCCAAGGGCACCACCTTGCCCGCGTTGGCCTGCACGGCGCCCGTGTTCAGCACGTCGGCCATCACTTGGGTCTGGTTGGCCATCACGCTGGTCAGCCCGGCAGCCGCGCCGTTGTACGGAACATGCGTGAGTTTCATGCCCGTCTTCTGTGCCAGCATCTCAACGACCAGATGCGTGGAGTTGCCCTTGCCCGCCGACGCGAAATTCAGCGAATCGGGCTCGGCCTTGGCGCGAGCGACCAGTGCGTCCAACGACCGGATCCCCGTCTGCGTACCGGCGACCAGCAAGAAGGGCGTATTCACCAAGAGGCTGACACCGTCGAAATCCCGCGCCGGCTCATACGGCATGTTCTTGTACATATGCGGATTGAAGGCCAGGTACGACACCCCGCTGACCAGCACCGTGTATCCGTCGGCCGGCTGTTTGGCGACGTAGCTGGATGCCAGGATGCCGTTGGCACCCGGCCGGTTCTCAACGACCACCGGCGTCTTGAGCTGCCGTGCAAGGTAGTCCGCCCACAAGCGGCCGATCACATCCGTGCCGCCGCCGGCGGCCTGCGGCACGACCAGCTTGATGGGCTTGTCCGGATACCCGGCCGCGGCGCCTGCGCTGACGCCTGCGAAAAGCAGGCACGCGATTCCTGCTGCGACGCCGCTGCGTCCCAGTAATGTCCTCAACATGTCATCCCCATGAATCATCAAATGCGTCGCGAATGGACGGCTGGCGTTTGAAGCCAGCGGGACGATTATGGGGAGATCGGGCATGTACGCCCAATGAATAAACCTGAGGTTTCTATAAGTGTTTTGACATGACGGGATAGCGACGGTTCGTCGTAATAATGGTGTCGGACTGGACTAACCCCGATTTCCCGGACACTTTGGTTAAGGCAGAGAGGCCCGGCGGGCCTCGGCTTGTTGGGCCGCCTAGGGTTTGGGCTTGGTTGAGACGGTTGGTAGAAGATAGACTTCCGCCAGCCGCTCCACTGTGTCGGGAAATTTCGCCACCAGACGAATCAGCAGTGCGGCCTGGGCATTGGGCTTGGCACGGCCCTGCTCCCAATTTTCCACAGTGCGAGGATTGGTGCGCAGGTAGTGTGCAAACACTTGGCGTGACAGATGCAGCCGTTCACGTAGCGCGAGCAGCTCTTCGGCGGTTACTTCGGGAGCCGGCTTGACTTCCACTTTGTGCGTGCGCAGTGTCCGCTTGCCCTTGCGCGCGCTGGACAGTGCGTCAAAGCCCTCGGCAATCTCCGCATAAAGATTCCGTTTTTTCATCGTCTAGCCTCTCGTTCTGCTTCCAGCATATCCTTGAGCGCCTTCTTTTCCCTGGCGTTCAAATCCTGCACAGGAAAGAACCGCCGAGTGGCACAGCACTCGTGCCAAACCAGCATCTGTTTTTCCCGCCAGTCATTGTGTCGAGACGTTCGACGTCTACGCACGAAACAGCATCGATATCAGACGACTGGCTGACAGTCCCAATAGATAAGGGCCGCATTACGCGGCCCCCTTCGTCACTGCTTAACGAATCGCTTCAATCAAGCCTTACGCACCTGCGCAATCAAGCCATCCAGCTGCGTCAGCATCGTGTCGATTTCCTCAGCCGTCACATTCAAGGCCGGCATGAAGCGCAGCAGGTTGCCGCGCGGCGCGTTCAGCAGCAGGCCGTTGGGCGACAGGTTGCGCGCAGCCTCGACGATGGCGGGGCCGTCGTCGCGGTCCATGACCAGCGCGCGCAGCAGGCCCATGCCGCGCTCGCCCTTCATGCCGTACTTGGCCGACAAGGCCAGCAGGCCTTCGGACAGTTGCTTGGCGCGGGCGTTGACGGATTCCATGAAGCCCGGCGCGGCCAGCGCGTCGAACACGGCGACGCCGACGGCGGCCATCAGCGGGTTGCCGTTGTACGTGCCGCCCTGGTCGCCGTGCGAGAACACGCAGACTTCCTGGCGCGCCAGGAGAGCAGCCAGCGGCACGCCGCCGCCGATACCCTTGGCCAGCGTCATGATGTCCGGCACCACGTCGGATTGCTGGTAGGCGAACATGGTGCCCGTGCGGCCCATGCCGGTCTGCACTTCGTCGACGATGAAGAGCAGCTTGTGCTCGTCAGCCAGCTTGCGCAGGCCTTGCATGAATTCCTTGCTGGCGGGGATGACGCCCGCTTCGCCCTGAACGGGTTCGAGCATGATGGCGACGGTCTGGTCGTCGATCAGCTTGCGCACGGATTCCAGGTCGTTGATTTCGGCCTTGGGGAAGCCTTCGACCTGCGGGGCGAACATCTTGTCCCAGCCCGGCTTGCCCGACGCGGACATGGTTGCCAGCGTGCGGCCATGGAAGCCGTGGTTCATGGTGATGATCTTGTAGGCGCCCTTCTTGTTGACCTGGCCCCATTTTCGCGCCAGCTTGATGGCGCCTTCGTTGGCTTCGCCGCCGCTGTTGGCGAAGAACACGCGGTCAAACACCGAAGCGCCGGTGAGGCGCTCGGCCAGCTCGATGGAAGGCAGGTTGTAGAACGCCGGCGAGGGGTTCATCAGCAGCTTGGACTGTTCCAGCAGGGCCTTCTGCATTTCCGGGGCGCAGTGGCCCAGGGTGTTGACGGCCCAGCCCTGGACGAAATCCAGGTATCGCTTGCCCGCGTGATCCTCCAGCCAGGATCCCTGGCCTCGCACGAACACGAGGTCCGGGCGGGAGGTGATCTCCATGAGGGCGTTGGTGTTGAACTGGCTGAATTCCATGGCGGTTCCTGCGGAATGAGAGAACAGGGGTTAAAAGTGATTGGACGATGCCAATAGGCGAATTTAGCACCGACGGGGGGATGCTATCGTGACGCACCCCCTGCCGATCCGCCCCGGGCCGCCTCAAAAGGGCCGCCAGCGCGGGCGCTCTATTTTATGCAACAGGCGCGCCCCCGCGCGCAGCCCTTTGTCGCTTTTTACTGACCAATCATGAAACGTATTCTTTCCAGTCTTGCCGCCGGCCTGGCGCTGGCGGCGGCTACCGCCACCGCGCATGCCGATTACCCCGAGCGCCCCATCCGCCTGATCGTGCCGTTCCCGCCCGGACAGGCCACCGATATCTTTGCGCGCGCACTGGCCGAAAAGCTGGGCGCGGCCGTGAAGCAGCCGATTGTGGTGGAGAACCGCGCGGGCGCGGGCAGCAACATCGGCATGGAACAAGCGGCGCGCGCAACGCCGGACGGCTACACCCTGGTGATCGCGGGCAGCGCGGCGGCCGTCAACCAGACGCTGTACAAGACCATCAACTACAGCCTGACCAAGGACTTTGCGCCGGTGTCCGGGGTGTTCTCGGTGCCGCTGATGTTTTTGGCAACGCCGGCTTCGGGCATTACGTCGCTCAAGCAACTGGTGACGCAGGCGCGTGCCAATCCGGGCGAGCTGGCCTACGCCAGCGCAGGCATCGGCGGCACGCAGCATTTGTCGGCCGAGATGTTCAAGGCAGCCGCGAATATCGACATCCGCCATATCCCGTACAAGGGCAGCGGCCCGGCCCAGGCGGATTTCCTGGGGCATCAGGTGCCGTTGATGGTGGATTCGGTGACCGCGGGCCTGCCGCATGTGCAGAACAAGAAGGCGGTGGCGCTGGCGGTCACGACGGCCAAGCGCCTGCCGCAGCTGCCGGACGTGCCGACCGTGGCGGAATCGGGTTATCCGGGTTTCGAGGCCATCGGCTGGGCAGCGGTGTTGGCACCGCGCGATACGCCGGCCGAGGTGACTGGCTACCTGAGCAAGCAGATCGGCCAGGTGCTTAATTCGCCGGACATGCAGAAGTTCTTCCGCGACCGCGGTGCCGAACCGATGCCGCAGACGCCCGAAGCGACCGGCACTTTCATTGCGGGCGAAGTGAAGAAGTGGGGCGAAGCGGTGAAGCAGTCGGGCGCCCAGGTCGACTGATATAGACGCGCCAAGCGCCACGCCCGCCGCAAACCGCCAGCGGGCGCAGGCGCGGGTTGCCGGGCGCGGCGTGACGTAACCGCGCGCCGTAACCTTAAGCGACCCAGTCGCGTACGGCGTCGGCCGCGCTCAATGCAGCGCAGCCGCCCCCGGCTCAGGCCGGATCGCCGGGTTGGCCCGGACGCCCGGGCTCACCGGGTTGCCTGGGCTTCTCTGAAGGTTGCCCCGGATTGCCGGGCACTTCCGGCGGCGTGCGGCCGGGGTCGGGGTCGGGGTTGGGGTTGGGGTCGGTATCGTCCGGCCCGGGCTTGCCGGGCACCTGACCGGGCGCCTGTTTTTCCGGCGCGTCGTTCGGTTCCTGGCCGGGACGCGGCGACGGGTCGATACCGGGCTGGGTGGCGGGATCGCCGGGATTCTGGTTCGGGTTCATGGATGTCTCCTGAAGATTCACGTGTAGCGCTACACGCGCAGCGGCACGCGTATCGTGCAGTTCCACAATAGAAGCCATGTTCGCGCCCGCCCAGATCACGCGAGACGACTTTATCTAGTACTTTCTTCCTATCTCTTGCTGAACCAGGAGCCTGAATGAAGAAGACTGCAACGGCGTTCACGACGGAACGCCGCCATCTGCTGGAAATCATCGATGGCCTGATCGAAGGCATCATCCTGCTGGATCAGGACAAGCGTATTGTCTGGGCCAACGACACCGCGCTGGCCATGCACGGGGTGACGAATCTGGCTGCGCTGGGCGGCACCGCCGCCGGCTACCGCAAGGCATTTGCGCTGCGCTATCGCAACCATCGGGCGCTGCGCGCGGCGCAGTATCCACTGGACCGCGCGCTGGCGGGCGAAGCCTACAAGGATGTGGTGGTGGAAGTGACCAGCCGGCGCGATCCGGCGTTAACCCGCATGCATCAGGTGCGCAATCTGGTGCTGCGCGATGCGCAGGGCGCCACCGAAGGCATGGTGCTGGTGTTGTTGGACGTGACCGAGCAATTCAACGCGGAAGAACGCTTCGAACGCACCTTCAACGCCAACCCCGCGCCCGCCGTGATCTGCTCGTTGGCGGACCTGCGCCACATCAAGGTCAATGACGGTTTTCTGGCCATGACCGGCTACACGCGCGAGCAAGTGCTGGGCAAGACGCTGCGCCAACTGGATGTGCTGGGCGATACGCCGCAGCGTGAAGACGCACTGCAGCGGCTGGCGGAAGGGGGGACCATTCCGCAAACGGAAACCATCATCGCCGTGCGGGATGGCGGCACCAAGCTGGTGGTGGTGGCGGGTCAGCCCATCGAAGTCGCGGAGCAGCCCTGCATGCTGTTCACATTCAATGACCTGGAAGCGCGCCGCAAGGCCGAAACCGCGCTGCGCGATAGCGAGCAGCGCTTCGCCACGGCGTTCCGGCTGGCGCCGGTGCCGATGACGCTGAGCACCACGGAAGGCGTCCTGCTGGAGGTCAACGACGCGTTCATCGCCACGACGGGCTATGACGCCAAGACATTGGCGCGCGACGAGGATGCGCTGGCGCAGTTGTGGACCGACCCGCAAGCCTACGACCGCGCCATGGGGTCGCTGGAACAGGGCGCCAGCGTGCGCAGCCAGGAAATGACGCTGCGCACGCGCGACGGTGCGCTGCTGGACTGCCTGGTGTCGGCCGCGCCGGTGTCCATCCAGAACCAGTCCTGCGTGCTGGCGGCGATCCAGGACATCACCGAGCGCAAGCGCAGCGAGGTCGAGCTGATGGAGGCCATCGAAACGGTCATGCAGGACACCTCCTGGTTCAGCCGGACCGTCATCGAAAAGCTGGCGCAGATCCGCGCCCCGCAAGGCGCGCCGCAGGGGCAGGGCGAACTGGCCGACCTGACGCCGCGCGAGCGCGAGATTCTGGGCCTGATGTGCCAAGGCCATACGGACGCGGAAATCGCGTCCAGCCTGCATTTGTCGCGCAACACGGTGCGCAACCACGTGGCCGCGCTGTACAGCAAGCTGGACGTGCACCGGCGCAGCGCCGCGATCATCTGGGCGCGGCAGCGCGGCATCGTGGGGTACGAAAAACCAGCGCGCAAGCCGGCGCAGACACAGGCGCAAAAGCCCGCGCAGAAGCGAACGCCGCCCCGCAAGAACCGGTAGAAAAGTACCAGCCCATCTGATGCGCGCGCTTCTTACGCGCGCGCCATGCGCTTCCTATAGTGGTTTCGTCCGCCGCCGGAGCCCCAGGCCCGTAGGCCTGTCCGGCGCGGTTTCACGCAACCTGAATCGAGGAGCGACACATGGACAACGACCGCATCAAGGGTGCTGCCAAGGAAGTCAAAGGCACCATCAAGGAAACGGCTGGCAAGCTGACCGGCAACCGCGACACGGAAGCCGAAGGCAAAGCCGAGAAAACCGTGGGCAAGGTGCAGCGCAACGTAGGCGAGGCCAAGGATCAGGCACGGGACTTGCTGAACAAGAAATAGCGCGGCTGCCTGTCGGCACCCCGCTATGCCCCTGATCGCCCTAAGGAGAAAAAAATGACTCGTCGAATCTGGCTTGCGCTGATGCTGGCAATAACCGCCATCTCGGCTGGCTGCAACACGATGGAAGGCGCTGGCAAGGACATCGAACGTGGCGGGGAAAAGATCCAGCAGAAAGCCCAGTAAGTCCCGTTCCGGTAGCCTGCCTTGACGGCCGGCGCGCCGATGGCGCGCCAGCCGTTTTTGCGTCTGCGTTTTGCGTCTGCGTTTTGCGTTTACGGCGCGCTTGCCACCAGGCGGCCCAGCAGGGCGTCGAAACGACCCAGCCGCGCGTACCGGGTCTGACCGCCCACCACGACCTCGCCCCCGGGCAAGTCGATCCAACTTTGGATGCCGCTATCCAGATCCAACGCGCCGTAGCGGATTCGAAGCGTCTGGCCCGACGCCGGATGCCAAAGCTGACCCAGGTCCAAGCTGCGATGCGGCGCATGCCAGTGGCCCAGCAACAGCCAACCGCCTTGCAATGATTGCAACGTCATGCCGCCGGCCGGCAGATGCTGCACTTTGTGTTCGTGAACCATGCCTTCGTCCAGGTTCGCGTGGCAAAGCCTGTCGTCCTCCAGCCACGCAATGGCACTGTCGCCCAAGGCCGAGGGATGCGAGATGTCGCCCGACAATGGGGCGGAGTAAGTCAACGCCAAGAGCTGGAGGCGGCCCTCGCGGAACTCCAGCAGTTGGCCACGGCACAGCACGCAACTGCGGCCGTCCGGCGTCTGGATGACGGCCGACCTGTCGCTGACGGGACGACGCTGCTGTGGCGCCGTGTGCAGCAGCGTCGGCTCCGCCGCGGCATCTCCTGTTTGCTGCGCGTAGCCCGGATAAAGAAAGACCATGCCGCGATCCACCAGCAGCAGATTGTCCCCCGCAAAACCCAGGCTGAACTCCGGCGTCCGGCGCTGCGCTTGCGCGGCACGCGGCGGCAATGGCGCGCCAGGTTGGTTTGAAGCCGGCAGGTTGACCTGGGCCGCATGCAATAGCCGCGCATAGGGTGTGCTGGACAGTCCGTCCGGGCCCTGCTCGATCCAGGCATGCGCGCCATCGGAATTGACGCACGAAGCCAGCAGGCCGCGCCGCGCTGGAAACTTGCCGGCGACCGCGCCCAGTACCGGCCATGCGCGCAGGTCGGTCAGCGTCGGAGTATCCCAGTCCGCCGTTATGGCGCAGGCCCATCCCGGCGCCACCACCACCAGATAGGGGATATCCAGATAATCCTCAGGACCGCACAGCGGGCCCGAGGCCGGCTTGGGCAGAGCAGCCAGGACGCCTGGCGCTGCGCCTTCCTGGCGATGCGCGACGGCCTGCCAACCCAACGCATGTATCCGCGTCTTGATGCCGTCCGCCTCGGCCTGTGGCACGACCAGCAGACGAATGGCGTCGTCCTCTTCGCGCTGTTCGATGAGCGCCAGCCCCAACGCCTCCAGCTCCTGGCCCAGCACGGGCAGGAAGTCGTCGGCGCGGTCGTCGCGCATGGCGGAGCGCAACAGGTCCAGGCGCGCGGACGCGAGCGCCGGATAGCGGACCGAGTAGAGTTTCCTGAGCGTGCCCAGCACATCAGACAGGGATATCTTCCAATCGAAGGAGACGGGCTGCTGCATCACGGCTCAGCGCGAGAAACCGCGCGCGGAAATCTCCCAGATGTCCTGCACCACCCCGTCCTTGAACACCACCAGGCCGTCATGCAGATTGAAGGTGGGATCCACGTGCGCGGGTACCAGGCGCAGCACGCTGCCCAGGGCGGGCGCGGCGGCGCCAGCTTCCACGCGCACCACGCTGTGCTCGTCATTGATGGCGATGCAGGTCAGGCCGGATTCGCCGTAGACGGCGGGCGGGCCGCATTCAGCCGAGGCCGACTTTAGGCCCGCGTCCAGCACCACGCGGTCAGGCGTCGGCGTGCTCATCACGGTGGACAGCAGGAACAGGCTGTTCTGGAAATTGAGCGGACCACCCCATTCGTTGGCGCCGTAATCGCCATCCATGAAGGCATAGGAACCCGCCTGCAATTCCGTATAGACGCCACTGGCCGCATCGAACTCCACGCTGCCCGTGCCGCCCCCGGTAATGGTGTCGCAGGCGATGCCGCTTTCGCGCAGCAGCTGTGCATAGGACGCGGCAATGCGCGCGGCCTGTCGGGATACCGTGGCGCGTTCTTCGCGCGTGCGGTAGTGCTGCACTGAACCGTGGTATGCCTGCAGCCCCGCGAAATTCAGGCCCGGCAAGGCGCGCGCCTGCTGCGCCAGCGCCAACACCGTGGCGTCGTCGGACACGCCGCAGCGGCCCTGGCCGACGTCGACTTCCACCAGCACGTCGATTTCAACGCCAGCCTGCACCATGGCGGCCGACAGTTGCGCCAGGTTCTGGGCGCTGTCCACGCAGACGCTGATCTTGGCGGCACGCGCCAGCTGACCCAGCAGCGTCATCTTGGCGGGGCCCACCACCTCGTTGCTGATATGGATGTCGCGGATGCCCGCGGCCACGAAAGGCAGGGCCTCGCTGACCTTCTGGCAGCAGATGCCGCGCGCGCCCAGGGCCACCTGCCGCAGCGCGATCTGCGGGCATTTGTGCGCCTTGGCGTGCGGCCGCAAGGCCACTTCGTGGCGGTCCGCCCAGGCTTGCATGGCGCGCAGGTTGGCGTCGAAGGCCGTCAGGTCCAACGCCAGGCTGGGCGTATCGACGCGGGCGAGGGGATCGCCCGGCTGGGCGGCGGGGGGCAGCGCTATGCCGCGTATGACTTCCTGGGACATCTTGGCAACTCCGTTATCAGCACTGCAGGGATGTAACCGCACACATAACCAAAGCGGGACCACCCATAACCTTGGGCGATGTCACCCCCTGGAAAACGATAGCCCTGTAATCATTGGCTACAGGGGGTGGGCATGACAGAATTTCATCATAAAGAAAGCCCCCGAGGGGAGGCGCGTTTTTGCCGGTGCCGCGATGCGTTCCGGCAAAAACGAAACAACATTCATACCGTCAGCAAAATCACGGAGAAGCCCGCATGAAACTGAAGCACTGGATCACCACCCTGACCCTCGCGGTTGCCGCCGTCGGCGCCGTCGGCACTGCGCAGGCGCAGCAATTCTTCCGCATCGGCACCGGCGGCACGGCCGGCACTTACTACCCGATTGGCGGCATCATCGCCAACGCGGTGTCCCAACCGGGCAAGCTGGTCGCCACGGCGGTTGCCTCCAATGGGTCGGTGGCGAACATCAACGGCATCATGGGGGGCTCCTTCGAAGCCGGCTTCACGCAATCCGACGTGGCTTTCTGGGCCTACAGCGGCACCGGCACCTTCGAAGGCAAGCCCAAGGCCCAAGACCTGCGCCTGATCGCCACGCTGTACCCGGAGAGCATCCACTTGGTGGCGCGCAAAGGCGCAGGCATCAAGAGCGTGGCCGACCTCAAGGGCAAGCGCGTGTCCATGGACGAGCCGGGCTCCGGCACCCTGGTCGACGTGCGCCTGATCCTGGGCGCCTACGGCATGACCGACAAGGACATCAAGGCCGAATACCTGAAGCCTAACCAGGCGGGCGACAAGCTCAAGGATGGCGGACTGGATGCATTCTTCTTCGTGGGCGGTGCCCCCGCAGGCGCCATCGCCGAACTGGCGTCCAGCGGCGCCGGTATCGAAATCGTGCCGTTGGTCGGCCCCGAGATCGATGCGCTGCGCGCCAAACAGGAGTTCTTCACTCCCGACACCATCGCGGCCAATACCTACCAGAACGTGGGTGAAGTGAAGACCATTTCGGTCAACGCACAGATGGTCACCTCGGCCAAGCTGCCGGAACAAGTGGTGTACGACGTCACCAAGGCCCTGTACAGCGACGCCACCCGCAAGACCCTCGATAACGGCCACGCCAAGGGCAAACTCATTACCCGCGACAACGCGATCAAGGGCGCCGGCATTCCGTTCCACCCGGGCGCCGAGAAGTTCTACAAGGAAATTGGCTTGCTGAAGTAGGCCCACCCCCGAGGCGCCTGCGGCGCCCCCCCTCAAGGGGCGCCGCAGTGGACCGGCAGAGCCGGATCCACACGGCCGCGCTGGGGGCGATGAGGTAATGCGGCCGACGTGCCGCGTGGCGCGGGAGCCAAATTGAAGTGCGTATGCCTGCGCTGCAACTGAGTAGGGCCGCCATGAGCGGCCCTGCTTGTTGAATCATCCTGAGAATCACCGCGATGGAAATAGATCACGAAAAAACCCAGCAGTTGGCGGAGAAATACGACTCGGAAATCCGCTTCCGGCCGCTGGACAAGACAGCTACCTGGATCGTCTCCGGCCTGTTGGTCACGCTTTCGATCTTCCACTACTACACGGCTGGCTTCGGCCTGCTGCGCGAGGCCACGCACCGGGGGGTCCACCTGGCCTTCGTGCTGAGCCTGATTTTCCTGGTCTTTGGTTTTTCCAAGTCGCATTACACGCGCGAGCCCAAGTCCACCTGGTACGCACCCGGCGGCATTCCGCTGTACGACTGGATCATCGCGATCGCACTGGCCCTGTCGGTGCTGTATATCCCGTACATCTTCGAGGATCTGGCCTTCCGCGTCGGCAATCCGCTGCCCATTGACGTGTTCATGGGCTCGATCCTGCTGATCGGCCTGCTGGAAGCGACGCGGCGCGCCATGGGCTGGCCGTTGCCCATCATTGCGCTGGTATTCATGGCCTACGCCATGTTCGGTCCGTATTTCCCTGGACTGCTGCAACACGCGGGTAATAACTGGTCCCAGATCGTCAACCACATGTACCTGACCAGCCAAGGCGTGTATGGCGTGGCGGTGGGGGTGGTGGCGACCTATGTGTTCCACTTCGTGCTATTCGGCGTGCTCGCGACCCGCATTGGCCTGGGACAGCTGTTCCTGGACGTCGCTTCCACCATCGCCGGACGCTATGCCGGCGGCCCGGCGAAGGTATCGGTGTTCGGCTCGGCCATGTTTGGCATGCTGTCGGGCTCGTCGGTAGCCAACGCCGTCACGGTGGGTTCGCTGACCATCCCCGCCATGATCCGCATCGGCTACCCGCGACACTTCGCTGCTGGCGTGGAAGCCGCCAGCAGCACGGGCGGGCAGATTACCCCGCCCATCATGGGCGCCGCGGCCTTCCTGATGATCGAATTCCTGGGCATTCCGTACCAGCAGATCGCGATCGCGGGCATCTTCCCGGCCTTCCTGTATTTCTTCGGCATGTTCATGCAGGTGCACTTCGAGGCCAAGCGCGAGGGCCTGCGCGGGCTCACCGAAGAAGAAATGCCCAAGCTCAAGCAATCGTTCAAGATGCGCTGGCCCACGCTGATCCCGCTGATCCTGCTGATCGGCGTGCTGGCCAGCGGCCGCACACCCTACCTGGCGGCGTTTGCCGGCATCACGGGCTGCATCATCGTGGGCCTGCTGAATCCGTTCCAGCGGCTGCGCTGGCGCGACCTGTACGAAGCCTTCGAAACCGGGGCCAAGTACGCGCTGGCGGTGGGCGCGGCGGCGGGCACGGTAGGCATCGTGATCGGCGTGGTGACGCTGACGGGCGTGGGCTTCAAGATCTCGTACATCGTGATCTCGGCCGCCCAGGCGATCGCAGGCGGCGCGGCCACGGTGATTCCGGACGCCATCGCCAATATGCAGACGCTCACGCTGATCGCGGCGCTCATCATGACCGGTATCGTCTGCATCCTGATGGGTTGTGGCATTCCCACCACTGCCAACTACCTGATCATGGTGGCCGTGGCCGCCCCCACGCTGGTCCAGCTGGGGGTGCAGCCCATCGCAGCGCACTTCTTCGTGTTCTATTTCGGCATCCTGGCGGACATCACGCCACCCGTGGCGCTGGCGGCCTATGCGGCGGCCGGCATGGCGGGCAGCGATCCGTTCAAGACGGGCAACACGGCCTTCAGGCTGGGCATCACCAAGCTGATCGTGCCCTTCGTGTTCGTGTTTTCGCCGTCATTGCTGATTTCGGTGCAGGGCTTCACCTGGTACGACTTCTTCGTCACGCTGTTTGGCTGCATGGTCGGCCTGGTGCTGCTGTCGGCGGCGTTCTCGCGCTACATGCTGGTGGGCATGAAGAGCTGGGAGCGCTGGCTGTGCACCATCGGCGCCTTGCTGACGATCCTGCCGGGCCTGACCAGCGGCCTGGTCGGGCTGGCGATCTGCATCCCGGTCTTCATGCGCCAGCTGGCGCAACTGAAGCTGGAGAACGCGCCCAAGACCGCTTGACGGATCCAGCCGCATAAAAAAAGGGGCGGACCCCAAAAGTCCGCCCCTTTTTATGTTGAATCATGAATATTGGCAGCATTTAGGGCGAAAATGCGGACCTGTTGCGGCGGGGTGACGCCATACAACATTCCACCTTCCGGCCGGTTGCCCGGCCCTATAAATCAGCGTAAAGTAAAATTCATGTTTGCTGGTCTGCCGATATGCGGGCCGACTGTGCAAACAGGCACAAAACTGCGCCATATGTTCGATATCCTGGTTTATCTGTACGAGAATTACTACACGCCGCAAGCCTGTCCTGCGGCCGACGTGCTCGCAAAGCGGCTCGCCGCCGCCGGTTTCGAGCACGAAGACATCGACGACGCGCTCGGCTGGCTGTATGGCCTGGCCGAAACCACCGAACGTTGCGTCGATCTCGCCCAGGCTCCCGCCACTGGCACCCGGATCTACACCGACAACGAATATCAGCAGCTCGGCACCGAATCCATCGGCTTCATCGCCTTCCTGGAATCGGCGGGCGTGCTGCCCGCGCCGCTGCGCGAGATCGTCATCGACCGGGGCTTGGCTTCGCCCGAAACGCCCGTGCCGCTGTCCAAGATCAAGATCATCGCCCTCATGGTTCTCTGGAGCCAGGAAGCCGAGATCGACAATCTGGTCCTGGAAGAGCTGCTGGACGAAGACGGCACGCGCTTGCTGCACTGACCGGCATCTCCGTCGCTTGATGCCGCTTGCCCATACCCGCGCGCAATGCCGCGCGGGCGTCCCATCGTGATTTACGTCGGCCGCTTTGCCCCCAGCCCCAGCGGCCCGCTGCATGCGGGCTCGCTGGTTGCCGCGCTGGCCAGTTGGCTGGACGCGCGCGCCCAGGGCGGACGCTGGCTGCTGCGCATCGAAGACGTGGACACGCCGCGCACGGTGCCGGGCGCGGCCGAGGTCATCATGGGCCAGTTGAACGCGCTGGGCCTGGTCTGGGACGGCGACATCATGTGGCAGTCGCGCCGCGGCGATGCCTACCAGGCCGCCTTCGACTCCCTGATGGCACAGGGCCTGACCTACGGCTGCGGCTGCACCCGGCGCGAAATCGCCGATTCGGCGCTGCGCGGCCAGACCTCCCCCGGCGCCGACGGCGAGCGCCCATATCCCGGCACCTGCCGCCACGGCCTGCCGGAAGGGCGCCAGGCCCGCGCCTGGCGCGTGATAATGCCAGACGGCGTGGAACATTTCGTGGACCGCTGGCTGGGACCGCAGGAACAGAACGTGGCGCAGGCCGTAGGCGACATCGCCTTGCGGCGGGCCGACGGCCTGTGGGCCTACCAGTTGGCGGTGGTGGTGGACGACGCCGCGCAAGGCGTGACCGATGTGGTGCGCGGCGCGGATCTGCTGAGCTCCACCGCGCGCCAGCGCGTGCTGGGCCGGCTGCTGGGGCTGCAGCCCGTGCGCTACCTGCATGTGCCGCTGATCCTGGACCCCGCCAGCGGCCTGAAACTGTCCAAGCAGAACGGCGCCCCGCCCATCGACACCAGCGCGCCCCTGGCGGCGCTGATAGCCGCCTGGCGTGCCCTGGGCTTCGGCGCCATCGACACCTCGGACCCCAGCCATTTCCTGCGCGAAGCCACCGCGCAGTGGGCGCGGCGCTTCCCGTTGCCCGCCGCTACAGCGGCTTGAGGTCCTGGTCCAGCATCCGGACGAGCAGCGCCTCGCCGTTTTCCGCCACGCGCAACTCGCCGTATTTGGCGACCTGATAACGCTCGGCCTGGCCTTCCGGGAAGAAATAGGCGTTGGTCACGATGCGCACACTGTTGTCACGGATGCGGTAACGCAATGGCACTTCCGTCTCGGTATGCGGATGCGTGTCCGGCTGAATGCGTAGGGGCTGGCCCACGCCGCGTGCGTCAGTCACCAGCATCACGTAGCCATCCGGCTCGTAGCCCATGACCGATTCCTCGGCCTGGGGACGTTCGCCCCCCAGCCGCAAGCGCGTGACTTCCCGGCTGGCCGCGAAGTTCAGCGCCATGTAGTCCCCCTGCATGAGCGACCGGGGATCCACGGGCGCCAGTTCCAGAATGACCACCTTGCCCGAGGCCAGCAGTTTTTCGCGCTGCCAGATGCCGCCGTTGGCGACCGCGAGCACCAACGCCAGACCGCCCAGGATGGCCAGCGTGCGCCAGCGCAACGGAGCCGACACCGGCGGCAATGGCGCGCGCCGGCTGGGCGGCAAGGTGCGCATCAGGCGCGGCACCAGCCACACCATCGCGCGCAGCACGAAGAGCAGCAACGCGGCGCCGCCCAGCCACAAAGCCTTTTGCAGCAGCGGCACGTCCAGCTGGTAATAATAGACACCCAGATAAGCCAGCAGGCTGATCACCCCGAAGACGACCACGCGCGACTGGTTCAACCCGAAGCCCAGCAGCAGCCAGGCCAGCGCAAAGCCGACGCCGGGACTGGGCAGCCAGAACAACGACAGGATCAGCAGGCCGATCGGAACGCCCCAGGTGACGCCCGGCGTCAGCATGTGGCGGCGCGGCCAGAGCACCGCGAAGGCAGCCGCCACGGGCAACAGCGCGCCAGCCGCGACGAGCACCGCCGTATGTGGATTCAGCTGCCACATGGCGGGCAGTTGCTTGATGGAGATACCGCTAGCCAGCCACACCATGCCTTGCACCGAAAGCAGGAACGCCCAGCCCAGCGGTTGCAGCGCATGCGCGCGCTTGCCGCCCAGGCGGTGGCTGACGGTAAAGATGACGGCGGTGGCCCAGGCCCCGGTCACGGCGATCGGCAGCCACAGGAAGGTGGCGCGCAAGGCATCGAAGGCCATCCAGGCGTCCAGCAGGTCCTCCTGGCCCAAGTCGGGCGACAGGACGCGCCAGATCAGGCCCGCCCCCGCCGCGGCGATCAGCAGGCCGCTCAGGAAGCGCAGGATGACGTCGGGGCCCACGGCGTAGATCGTGGCGGCCATCAGCAGCACGAAGACGCAGGCGCTGGCGAACGAGGTCGAACTGGACAGCCCGAAGATGATGAGGATCTGCCCGGCGAAGGCCATGGCCGTGCCGCACTGGCGCCAGAACGGGCCGGCGTCGCTGCGCAGCACCGCCACGCCGGCCGCGCATAGCACCAGCCCGGCGACCAGCGCGCCGCCTTCCGTGGTGATGAAGCCCGAAAAGGCGATGAACACCAGCAGCAGCAAGGTCGACAGCCAGGCGCTCAGGCCCAGCAGGCATTGCACATACCAGGGGGGATCCGACTGCGGCGTCGGCGTGGGGGCAAGTTGCGCCACGGGCGCACCGGTATCCGCCGGGTCCACCGCATTGCCGGCCGAAGCCGCGGCGGGCTCTGCGTCCGCGACGGGCGCCACGGCCGCCTGCGGATCGCCGGCCAGCCGGCGCAGCCAGCGCGCGGCCCAGACGGCTTCGGCCATGAGCAGCGCCGCCAGCGGCAACGCAGCCCACACGCCGGGTTCCAGGCGCAGCAGCCATTCGCCCGCCACCCGCAGCGACACGCAGATGACGCCGGCGGCCAGCATGGCCAGAATGACCAGGTCGCGCCGGCCCTTCTGATAATAGAAGCCCAAGCCCAGGGTCACCGCGACCCAGGCGATGCCGTTATAGAGGCCCAGGCCGCGGCCCAGAAAGTCGCCAAGCATCTGGGTCACCACCAGCGCGCTGATCGCCAGGGCGGCCAGGACCCGCGGCCCGACCAGGGTGCTGGCGCGCCAGCGGCGGGCAGCCAGCTCCCAGCCCAGCAGCAGCACCAGGTTCAAGCCGGCCATCATCAGGCCGGGCACGCCCGGGCCGCCCAATATCAGCATCCAGGAGAACACCCGCTCGCCCAGCCACAAGGCCACGGCCACATTCAGCACCAGCGCCCACAGCAGCCAGACGGCCTGGCTGCCGGCGGCCAGCGCCCAGGGCAGCAGCAAAAGCGCCCACCAGGCGAACAGCTCCCAGGTATCGGCGCCGGTCTGGTAAGTTTGGCCTAGTAAAGCGAGAAGTGCGCCGAGCAGAATGCCGGCCAGGGCAAGCAGGGCGCCTGGTATGGTGCGCCGCACGCCGGGACTGGCCCGCAGGCGCAATCCGGCCCAGGCGGCGGCCAGCGCGCAAACCGCCAGCAGGCCCTGAACGCCGGCGAAGCGCTGCACTTTTGTCATGTCCTGCCAGTTGGCGGCAACCCAGCAAACCGCGGCGCTGCCCAGCAGCAAAACGCCTAGCCAGAGGGTGCTGCGCGCCAGAAATTGACGCCAAGCGTGTAGTTCGGATCCCGCTTGTCTTTCAGTGCCGACTTGCATCTGGCGAATCTCCGATCTTATTATCCGCGCTACTACGGCGGGACTGCCGCCACTGGATACACATGAATAAAACGCTGATTATTGCCGAGAAGCCCTCGGTAGCCCTCGATATATCACGCGCCTTGGGAGGCTTTGCGCGCGAGGGCGACTATTTTGAAAGCGAACGTTACGTACTTGCGTCGAGCATCGGCCATTTGCTCAGCTTGGTCGCGCCCAACGATCCGGTCAAGGGGAAGTGGAGCTTCACGCATCTGCCCGTGATTCCGCCTGAGTTCGAACTGGGGCCCACCGACAAGAAATCCGCCGAACGCCTTAAGCTCCTGGTCCGCCTGGCCAAGCGCAAGGACGTCGACGCCATCATCAACGCCTGTGACGCGGGGCGCGAAGGCGAACTGATCTTCCGCTACATCATTCAGTATGCGGGCGTGAAAAAGCCGATCCAGCGCCTCTGGCTGCAGTCGATGACCCAGGCCGCCATCCGCGAAGCCTTCGCCAACCTGCGCGACGACGTGCAGCTCAAGCCGCTGGAGGCGGCCGCGCGTTCGCGCGCAGAGGCCGACTGGCTGGTGGGCATCAACGGCACGCGCGCCATGACCGCCTTCAACAGCAAGGACGGTGGCTTCTTCAAGACCCCGGTCGGCCGGGTGCAGACGCCCACGCTGGCCATCGTGGCCGAGCGCGAGGAACGCATCCGCCGCTTCGTGCCGCGCGATTACTGGGAAGTACGCGCCCAATTCGTGGCGGCCGCCGGCCTGTACGAAGGCCGCTGGATCGACCCGGACTTCAAGAAAGACGAACGGGACCCCGAAAAGCGAGAATCCCGCCTGTGGTCGCAGGCCGCCGCCCAGAGCGTGGTCGCCGCCTGCCGCGACCAGCCGGGCCACGTCACCGAGGAATCCAAGCCCTCGACCCAGATGTCGCCGGCCCTGTACGACCTGACCTCGCTGCAGCGCGAAGCCAACGGCCGCTTCGGCTTTTCGGCCAAGACCACGCTGGCCCTGGCACAGACCCTGTACGAACGCCACAAGGCGCTGACCTACCCGCGTACCGATTCGCGCTACCTGCCCGAGGACTACATCAACACCGTCAAGGAAACCATGCGCGCCCTGGCGCAAGGCGGCTCCAACGCGGTGGGCGGCCTGGCCCGCCACGCCGGCACGGTGGTGAGCGAAAACTGGGTCAAGCCCAACCGCCGCATCTTCGACAACAAGAAGGTGTCGGACCACTTTGCCATCATTCCCACGCTGCAGATCCCGCACGACCTGAGCGAAGCCGAGGCCAAGCTGTACGACCTGGTGCTCAAGCGCTTCCTGGCGGTGTTCTTCCCCGCCGCGGAATACCGCGTCACCACGCGCATGACCGAAGTGCAGGGGCACCGCTTCCGCACGGATGGCAAGGTGCTGGTCAACCCCGGTTGGCTCACCGTCTACGGCAAGGAAGCCCAGGGCGAAGACGCCAACCTCGTGCCCGTGGCGGACGGCGAGACCGTGCGCACCGAGGACGTGGAGGCCGTCGGCCTCACCACCAAGCCGCCGGCGCGCTTCAACGAAGGCACGCTGCTGTCGGCCATGGAAGGCGCGGGCAAGCTGGTGGACGACGAGGAGTTGCGCGAAGCCATGTCCGAGCGCGGCCTGGGCACGCCTGCCACGCGCGCCGCCATCATCGAAGGCCTGCTCAACGAAAGCTACCTGCGCCGCGAAGGCCGCGACCTGGTGCCTACCGCCAAGGCCCGCCAGCTGATGACGCTGCTGTCCGGCCTGGACGTGACCGAACTGACCTCGCCGGAACTGACGGGCGAATGGGAACACAAGCTCAAGCAGATCGAGCAGGGCGGTCTGGGCCGCGAGGCCTTCATGCGCGAAATCGCGCAGATGACCCAAGTCATCGTCAAGCGCGCCAAGGAATACGAGCGCGACACGGTGCCGGGCGACTACGCCACGCTGCAAACTCCTTGCCCCAAGTGCGGCGCCGTGGTGAAGGAGAACTATCGCCGCTTCGCCTGCACCGCCTGCGATTTCTCCATCGGCAAACACCCGGGCGGCCGCACCTTCGAGCTCCCGGAAGTGGAAGAACTGCTGGCCAAGCGCGAAATCGGTCCGCTGCAAGGCTTCATCAGCAAGATGGGCCGTCCCTTCGCCGCCATCCTGCGCATCAGCGACGAATACAAGCTGGAGTTCGACTTCGGCCAGAACGACGAAGACGACACCGAGGCCGTGGACTTCTCGGGCCACACGCCGGTGGGCAAATGCCCGAAGTGCCAGTCGCGCGTGTTCGAGCACGGCATGAGCTACGTCTGCGAGAAATCCGTCGGTCCCGAAAAGACCTGCGATTTCCGTTCGGGCAAGGTCATCCTGCAGCAGGAAATCTCGCGCGAGCAAATGGAAAAGCTGCTGACCGATGGCCGCACCGACTTGCTCGACGGCTTTGTGTCCAGCCGCACGAACCGCAAGTTCAAGGCCTTCCTCGTCCGCCAGCCGGACGGCAAGATCGGTTTCGAATTTGAGCCGCGCCCTGAAAAGCCGGGCCGCGCGCCGGCTAAATCGGCGGCGAAAACCGCGACCAAGACCGCCGCCAAGAAGGCGCCGGCCAAAAAGGCCGCAGTGAAGAAAACCGCAACCAAGACCGCCACCAAGACGGCCACGAAAACGGCCGCCAAGAAAGCTGTGAAAAAGGCTGCGCCGAAGAAGACCGCCGCATAACGCGCGAGCGGCGCCTTGCGCGCCGGCTCCCGTCATTCGCGCACAACGCCCGGGCAACCGGGCGTTTTCCATTGTTGGACGCCAGTTGCTGGGGTATTGTCTACGCCAAACAGCTGCAACCAGACCTATCCCGAGGATGACATGAGCAACAGCCCCGACTTCACCACCCGCCGCCGTGTGCTGGCCGCCGCAGGCGCCCTGGCCGGCATCAGCCTGGTCAATGGCCGCGTCGCGTTCGCGCAACCCAAGCTGGGCCGCGTCGTCTATGGCCAGGGCAGCATCGACCCGTTCTTCGCCGCCGGCTATGTCGCGCTGAAGAAGGGCTATTTCGGTGAAGGCGGGCTGGAAGTCGAATACCTGAATTCGCAGAGCGGTCCGCGCACCAACCAGTTGCTGGCCGCGGGCCAGATCGTGTTCGGCGCCACCGCCGCCACGGCCGCTCCCGCGCTGACCCTCGCGGGCAAGCCCGCCACGCTGGTGTTCGGTTTTGACCGCAAGCTCACCTATGCCAACGTCATCGTGCGCCGCGAGGACTTCGAAAGCGGCAAGATCAAATCCCTGAAGGACCTGGCGGGCAAGCGCGTCGGCGCCACGCAGCCGCAGTCCAGCACCTGGCTGATGGCGTTGTACCTGATGCAGAAGGCTGGCGTGGCCGACAAGGTGGACATCCGCCCGCTCGGCGATCTGGCCACCATGCTGGGCGCGCTCAAGACGGGTTCCGTGTCTGCCAGCATGGCCACCATGTCCATGATGGAACAGGCCAAGCAGGAAGGCTGGGGCGTGCCCATCTTCGATGCCACCACCGAAAGCTCGTGGAACGAGTTCATGGGCGGGGACGTGCCCGGTATCGCGGCCCTGACCTTGCAGGACACCATCCAGAAGCGCCCCGAAGTGGTGCAGGCTTTCGTGACCGCCCTGGTCCGGGCCCAGGACTTCATCAGCGCCAACAGCGCGGCCGCCGTCACCGACGCCATCTACGACGACTATCTGAACGCCTTCCCGCGCGCGGCCATCGAAAAGACGCTGGGCGTCTACAAGGAAACGGTGTTCCTGAAGGACAACATCATCACCCAGGACGCCTATGACCGCATGACGGCCATCATGGGCGACGGCCGGCAATTCTCCAACGATGAGCTCAAGACCGTGCCCTACGACCGTTGCGTGAACATGAGCTTCGTGCGCCGCGCCCGGGGCCTCTGATGATCACGCTGGACAAGGTGGGCAAGGCCTACCAGACGCGCCAGGCCACCACCCACGCGGTGGGCGAGGTCAGCCTGACGATCCCGGAAGGCGAGTTCGTTTCCATCGTGGGGCCGTCAGGCTGCGGCAAGAGCACGCTGCTGAACATGATCGCGGGTTTCCTGCGTCCCACCACGGGCACGATCCGCGTGGACGGCAATATCGTAGATGGGCAGGTGCCGCCGGCCCTGGGCTATATCTTCCAGAAGGACACCCTGCTCCCCTGGTTCAGCGTAAGGAAAAATGTGGCGCTGGGCCTGAAGTTCCAGGGTGTGTCCGCTGACAAGATCGAGCGCCGCGTGGCCGAGCTGCTGGAAATGGGCCACTTAAGCCAGTTCGCCGACGCCTTTCCGCATCAACTGTCCGGCGGCATGCGGCGGCGCGTGGCGCTGCTGATGAGCCTGGCGGTGGAACCCCGCATCCTGCTGCTGGATGAGCCCTTCGGCGCGCTGGACACGCACACCAAGACGCATCTGCACCGCGAACTCATCGAGATCTGGCGCAAGCTGGGCCAGACCATCGTCATGGTCACGCACGACCTGGACGAAGCCATCCTGCTGTCGGACCGCGTGGTGGTGCTTTCCGGGCCGCCCAGCCGCGTGCTGCTGGACGAGCGCATCGAGATCCCGCATCCCCGCGACGTCTTCACGCTGCGCGAAACGCCGCAGTTCGTGACTCACGTGCAAAGCCTCTGGAGTGTGCTGGGACAGCAGTTCCGCGCCGCCGCCTGAACCGATACGCGTCATGACCCCGACTTATTCCGCCGACTCCCTGCAGGACCAGCTGCGGCTGGACCGCCGCGCAAGCATTGCGCGCCGGCTGCGCATCACGCTGTGGCAAGTGCTGATTCTTGCCTTCATCCTGGGTTCCTGGGAAATACTCACGCGCATCCCCTGGTTCGCCCAGAACACGCTGTTCGATCCGTTTTTCATCAGCCAGCCCTCGCGCGTGGCGGTCAGGCTATGGGAATGGCTGCAGCCCGGCCCGCGCTCGGTCTGGCCGCACCTGTGGCTGACCCTGCAGGCCACCATGGTGGGGCTGCTGGTGGGCGTGGGCAGCGGCTTCGTGGTGGGCATGACGCTCAGCCGCAGCCGCTTCCTGGCCGACGTGTTCAACCCATTCATCGTGGCGTTCAACTCGATGCCGCGCATCGCCTTCGTGCCGCTCATCACGATGTTCTTCGGGCTGGGGCTGGCCTCCAAGGTGGTGACGTCGTGGTTCGTGGTGTTCTTCCTGGTGTTTTTCAATACCTACAAGGGCGGGCGCAGCGTGGAACGCGAACTGGTGGATTTCTGCCGGACGCTGGGCGGTTCGCCGCGCCAGATCCTGTGGCGGGTCCGCATCCCGACCGCGGCCGCGTGGACCTTCGCCGCCTTGCCAAACGCCATCAGTTTCGCGTTGATCGGCGTGGTGCTGGCGGAGTTCGTTGGATCGACCACGGGCATGGGCTACCTGATGATTACGGCACTGGCGACCCTGAACGCCACCGACATGTTCGCGGCGGTAACGCTGCTGTCCATCGTGGGCATCGCGCTGGTGTATTGCGTGACCTGGCTGGAGCGCCGGCTGCTGCACTGGGCGCCCGAGTTCCGAGAAGGCTGAGGACCACTGACATGAACACGCTACCGTATCTGCGCAACTTCGACCTGACGGGGCAAGTCGCCCTGGTGACCGGCTCGGCCCGCGGGCTGGGTTTCTGCATTGCGCGCGCGCTGGCCGGTTGCGGCGCGCGCGTGCTGATCAATGGCCGCAACACCGAGGCCGTCGCCGCCGCGGCGAGCGAACTGGTGGAGGCAGGCCTGGACGCGCATCCGCTGCCTTTCGACATCAGCGACGATGCCGAAATGGAGCGCGCCTTCCAGCACATAGACCGCGAGCACCGTCGCCTGGACATCCTCGTGAACAATGTCGGCGCACGCAATCGGAAGACCTTGCGCGACACCAGCCCCGCCGAGATCCGCGAACTGATCGACACCGACCTGGTCGCGGGCATGCTGCTCGCCAAATTCGCTGCCGAGCGCATGATGCGGCAGGGCAACGGCCGCTTGATCGCGATCACGTCGGTGGTGGGCGAGTTGGCGCGCTCGGGCGATGCGGTCTATCCGGCGGCCAAGCAAGGCCTGACTGGCATGATGCGTGCGCTGGCGGCGGAGTTCGGCCCGCATGGCATCACCAGCAATGCCATCGCCCCGGGCACCTTCGCCACGGAAACCAACGCGGCTATGGTCGCGGACCCGACAGTCGGGCCGCGCGTCGCTACGCGCAACCCGCTGGGCCGCTGGGGCGAACCGGAAGAAATCGCCGGGGCCGCCGTGTTCCTGGCCTCGCCCGCGGCGTCGTACGTGAACGGTCACGTGCTGGTGGTGGATGGCGGGCTGTCCATCCAGTTCTAGGGCATTTCTGCTTGGATTGTTGACCTGTGGTGTTGTGAGGTCGGGGTTCTCAGGCCGCCGGCGTCCGGACTGCGGGATTCCAATGCTCGCCCCAATGGGGCTGCGCTTCGGATCCCTCCGCCCGGCCTCCGGCTCACGGCATCTGCCCCATGAGCGAGCGTCAAGGCCATCGGCATCTGCCCATGAGTCATGGGCAAAACAATGGCATGAGGCCGCTGTCAGCCGAGGACCCCGGAGCCATCCGAAGCGCAGCCCCATGGGGGCGAGCATCGGAATGGCGCAGGGCAGCCTCGGCGGCTAAAGAACCCCGGACAGAAACAACCCCGACACTCCACCGCACCGTCTGATCAGGTCGTTTCGTCCTGGTACCAGACGCCTTCGGCCAGCATCATCTTCTGATGCCCATGCCCGGCGGGCATCATCGGGAAGCAGTTCTCCTGCGCGGTGACCGCCACATCCAGAAAGTAAGGGCCGTCATGCGCCAGGCACTCGGCCAGCGCCTCGTCCAGCTTGGCGGGGTCGTCCACTCGGGCAGCGCCCCAGCCGAACGCTTTCGCCAGCGCCACAAAATCGGGCAGCGACGCGTTGTAGCTGTGGCTGTAGCGGCCGCCATGGATCAGTTCCTGCCACTGCCGCACCATGCCCATGTAGCCGTTGTTGCACAGTACGACCTTGACGGGGGTCTGGTGCTGCATGGCGGTGGACAGTTCCTGGATGTTCATCAGCACAGAGGCGTCGCCGCTGACGCACACCACGGTCTTGTCCGGATGGGCGACCTGCGCACCGATGGCAGCAGGCACGCCATAGCCCATGGTGCCGGCGCCGCCCGACGTCAACCAGCGGTTGGGTTTGTCGAAGCGCAGGTATTGAGCGGCCCACATCTGATGCTGGCCCACGTCGGTGGAAACGATGGCGTCCCGGTCCGACAGCGCGGCATTCAGGCGCGACATCAGGTGCTGCGGCAGGATCGCATCGGCCGCCGGGGTATAGCCCAGGCAGTCCTGGGCGCGCCAGGCGTCGATGCGCTTGTACCAGGGCGCCAGGCGCGCCGCGTCCAGAGGCTCGTCGCCCAGCTCTGCCCGCAACGCGCGCACCAGCGGCAGGCAATCGCCCACCAGCGCCACATCCACGCGCACCACCTTATTGATTGAGGCGGGATCGATGTCGATGTGGATCTTGCGCGCATGCGGGCAGAATTCCGACAGCTTGCCCGTGATGCGGTCGTCGAAGCGGGCGCCGATGCAGACCACCAGGTCCGCGTTGTGCATGGCCAGATTGGCTTCAACCGTGCCGTGCATGCCGAGCATGCCGACGAACTGCGGGTTGGACGCGGGAAAGGCGCCCAGGCCCATCAAGGTCAGGGTGCAAGGCGCGCCGGTGTGGCGCACCAGGTCGGTAAAGGCCTCGCAGGCTTCGGGGCCGGCGTTCACCAGGCCGCCCCCGCCGTAGAAGATGGGCCGCTTGGCCTGGGCAATCAGTGCGGCGGCGCGGCGCACGGCCGATTGCGGCAACTTGGGAGCCAGCTTGCCAGCCTGGCGGCGCGCGCGCAGCGCGGCCAACTTCTGCTGCGAAGGCAAGGCCAGCGCATCGTCGTCCGCGTCGCGCGGCACGGCCAGCTGCACATCCTTGGGGAAATCCACTAACACAGGGCCGGGGCGGCCCTGCCGGGTCAGTTCGAAGGCGCGGGCCACCACGCTGGCCACGTCATCCACCGAGCGGACCTGGGTATTCCACTTGGTCACCGAACGCGAGATGCCGATGGCGTCGCATTCCTGGAAGGCGTCGGTGCCGATGGCCGCCGTGGCGACCTGGCCGCTGATGCAAAGCACCGGGATCGAATCGCACATGGCGTCAAGCAGGCCGGAGGTGGTGTTGGCCATGCCGGGACCCGACGTAACGAAGACCACGCCCGGGCGGCCCGTGCTGCGCGCATATCCTTCAGCGGCATGGACTGCGGCCTGTTCGTGGCGCACCAGCACGTGGCGCAGGCGCGGCTCGGCGTAGAGCGCGTCGTACAGCGGCAGCACCGCGCCGCCGGGATACCCGAAAATGGTATCCACACCGCACGCAATCAGCGTATCGAGCAGAATTTTCGCCCCGTTGTCGGCGGGGCGTTCAGTAGCGGCAAGCGCGGCGGCGGCGGTGGGGTGCAGGCGATCGTTCATGCTATCTATCTTATTCGTAGATCGGAAGAATATTTATCTTCTTTTCCACGAATAACCGATAGACGGAGTAAATTTATCTTTGATTTTAAGGAATCAAAGAAAATGAACCTGGACAAGTTTGATCTCGCCATACTCAAGGTGCTGCAGGACAACGCGCGCGCCAGCCTGAACGACATCGGCGCGGCCGTCGGCCTGTCGTCCACGCCCTGCTGGAACCGCATCAAACGCATGGAAAGCGCCGGCGTGATCCGCGGCTATACCGTGGACATCGACCCGGCCAGCCTGGGCTTCATGGACACGGTAATCGTTCACGTCACCCTGGAGAGCCACAGCGAGGAGACGCTGTACGAGTTTGGCCGGGCGCTGGCGCAGATTCCCGAGGTCCTGGAAGCCTTTCTGGTCTCGGGCGACTATGACTATTACATCCGTATCGCCGTGCGCGACACCCGCGACTACGAGCGGCTGTTGCGAGAACAGCTCTACCGCATTCCGGGGATTCGCCACAGCAAATCCTGCTTCGTGCTGCGCCGGTTAAAGGAAACCAAGCTGCCGTTGACGGGTCTGGCGGAATAAGCGTCCTTCAGCGCAGCACGAAATCCACCGGGACGGCGGGCTCGGGCAGGGGCCGCACGCCCAGGCCTTCCAGCAGGTCGATTTCAATAACACGGGCCAGCGCCGACAGCGGCAGGTCGTTTTCGTCGTTACCGAACGGGTCTTCCAGTTCGTCGCCCACCGCATCCAAACCGAAGAAGGTGTAGGCAACGATGGTGACCGCCGCCGGCATCATGTAGTCCAGCGTGCCCACCAGGCCAAAGGGCAGCAGCAGGCAAAACAACCAGGCCGTGCGATGCAACAGCAGCGAATAGGCAAAGGGCGAAGGCGTGAACTTGATCCGCTCGCAGGCGGCCTGGATCGCGGCACAGGCGGCCACGCGGTGGGTCAGGGCCTGGTACAGGATGTCGGTCAGCTCGCCGCGCCGCAGACAGGCCGCCAGGTCGCGGTTGATGGCCATGAGCAGGGCGTCGGGCACGTTGCGGCAACCGGCCAGGGCCTCGGCCTCGTCCTGCTGCACCCAGGGCCGCGCCGCGACGGCCATATCCTCTTGCCGCAGCCGCGCCGCCAGCGCATAGCCGAAGCCGATGCAACGGCGCACGATGCGCTCCTGCACCGGATTGGCGGTGCTGGCCGCCAGCAGCACCGCGCTTTCTCGCGCCAGGCTGCGCGCCTGCACGATCAATTCGCCCCATTGCTTGCGCGCTTCCCACCAGCGGTCGTAACAGACGTTGTTGCGAAAGCCCATGAACACGGACAGGGCCAGACCGAACAACGAAAACGGCACCGCCGACAAGTGGGCGGGCGAGAACCATTCACGGTGGAACATCCACACCACGAAGCACGACAGCGCGGTGATGACCAGGATGCGGCTGAGGATTCGCGGGACGATGGAGCCGCGCAAGATAAAGAACAAAGCCAGCGCGGAAGGACGCGGACGGACAATCATGGTGTTAACCAGGAGGAACAAGGCGGCGCACACTATACGCCTATCAAACCGTCAAATAGGCGTCGATATAATTCTGTTTCGTCTCACCGCCACTTCCATCGAGCAATGACCAACGAAGACACCCCGATCAAGCCCTGGTATGTTGTCCGCCGCTCCAAGCTGCACGGCAACGGCGTCTTCGCCGCGCGCAAGATTCCCGCGGGTACGCGCATCATCGAGTACGGCGGCGAGCGCATCAGCGCCAAGGAGGCCGACCGCCGTCACCCGACCAATCCGGACGACCCCTTCCATACCTTCTTCTTCGCGCTCAGTACCGGCCGCGTGATCGACGGCGGCGACAAGGGCAACGACGCCCGCTGGATCAACCATTCCTGCCAACCCAACTGCGAAGCGCAGGAAGGCAAGCACGGCAAGCGGGTCTACATCGTCGCGCTGCAGGACATCCCGCGCGGCACCGAATTGTCGTACGACTACGGCCTGGTGCTGGACGGCCGCATCACCAAGAAGCTGAAGGAAGGCTACCGCTGCCTCTGCGGCACGCCGCCGTGCCGGGGCACCATGCTGGCGCTGCCGGCCAAAAAGAAGAAGAAAGAAAAGGCCGACAAGCCCGAAGACGCGGAAACCGCCGAAGCCATTGCCTGATCGGTGCGGGGTCGGACCCCGCCACCGCTGAAAACCCCAGGCGCAGCACGCGTATTGCCGGCTCCGTTCCAGACAGGCGTACAATTCCGCAGGTCGTTAACACGACATGCAGTACGTCTTCAGGGCGGGGCGAAATTCCCCACCGGCGGTATGCCATGCAATGTGGCGAGCCCGCGAGCGCCCGGCGTCCTTTATGGATACCGGGGTCAGCAGATCTGGTGAGATGCCAGGGCCGACGGTCATAGTCCGGATGAGAGAAGATGTGCCGGCACAACCCCGGTAGCACCAGGCGCCTTTGCGCCTGGACTGCCGTATTGCGTTCGGCTGTCGAGTAGCCCTGAAACGTTTTTCGCCCCTATTAACTTGCGAGAGCGTTTCAAATGTCCAACGTTACCCTTACCCCGCAGTCTCCCATCCCCAGCCTGGCTTCGCAGCCCTTTGCCGCCCGCTTGCAGCGCGCCCTGCATCATCTGCGCCTGGGCCGCCCGATCATCCTCATGGACGACTTCGACCGCGAGAATGAAGCCGACCTGATCGTGGCCGCCGACAAGCTGACCGTGCCCGTCATGGCTCAGCTGATCCGCGACGGCAGCGGCATCGTCTGCCTGTGCCTGCCCGGCGAAACCCTGGACCGGCTGGAACTGCCGCCCATGGTCCAGCGTAACCAGAGCCGCTTTGCCACCGCGTTCACCGTGTCCATCGAGGCGCGCGAGGGCGTCAGCACCGGCGTGTCGGCCGTGGACCGGGTCACGACCATCCGCGCCGCCATCTCGCCCACGGCGCAAAGCGACGACATCGTCAGCCCGGGCCATGTGTTCCCGCTGCGCGCCCAGCCGGGCGGCGTGCTGACCCGCCGCGGCCACACCGAAGGCTCGGTGGACCTGGCGGTGCTGGCAGGCCTGCGCCCGGCCGGCGTGCTGTGCGAACTGATGAATGCCGATGGCACGATGATGCGCGGCGCGGCCCTGGAGCGCTATGCCGCCCAGCACGGGCTGGTGGCGTTGACCATCGCCGAACTGGCCGACCATCTGCAACAGCTGAAGGACGGCCAGGCCGAAGCGATCGACGACGAAGTGCTGGAGATGGCCGCGACGGTCTGATCCGCGGGCAGGCGGCGCCGAGTCGGCGCCGCCTTGGGTATCAACGCCGTCCCTTGAGCGCCATGGCCACGACCATTGCCGCCAGCGCGCACGCGCCGCCCAACGCATACACCGCGCCGTAGCCTTGCGCCCCGGCCAACCAACCGGCCGCAGGGCTGCTCAGCCCCAAAGCGATATCCAGGAAGGCCACGTATGCGCCCATGGCAGTGCCACGGCTTGCCGCGGGCACGCGGCGCACCGCTTCCACGCCAAAGGCCGGGAATGCCAACGAGTAGCCCGCGCCCGTCAATAGCGCGCCTGCATAGGCCCAGGCGGGCGTGGAGCCGGTCCAGATCAGCCATTGTCCCGCCGCCTCGATCAGCACGCAGATCAGCGCCACGCGCGCGCCGCCCAGTTTGTCGGGCAGGCCCGCGAAGAACACACGCGCCAGGATGAAGCCCGCGCCGAAGGCGGTAAACATCCATGCTGCGCCCTCCCAGCCCCGCTGCGAGAACAGCAGGCTCACAAACGCGGTGATCACCCCGAAGCCGACGCTGGCCAGGGCCAGCCCCGCGCCGGGCAGAAGCACCAGTCCCAGCACGCGATAGAAGGGCGTGCGCGCGCCTCCGGCGGCACGCACTCCGCGCAGGGGCAGCACCAGGGCCAGAGCCACCAGTGGAATCAACGCGGTGGCCCAGGCGATACCGGCGAAACCGGTGGCGCCATATAGCTGCATGCCGGCCGGCGCGCCCAGCGCGTAGGCGGCATAGATCGCCACGCCGACCCAGGCCATCACGCGGCCCGCATTCTGGGGGCCCACACGGCCCACGCCCCAGCTCAGGGCGCCGGTAACGATGAGGCTTTCAGCGCAGCCCATCAGCGCGCGTCCCGCCAAGAGCGCGGCCAGCGCCGCCTGCGGCCTGGCCGACAGGTCATCGGCCAGCAGATAGCACAGCCCCGCGACCGAGCCCAGCGCGAAACCGCCCACTACCGCGCGCTTGGCGCCGCGGCGGTCGGCCAGCGAGCCCGCATAGGCGCGCGACAACAAGGCGGCGGCAAATTGCAGGCCCGCCACCACGCCGACGACCAGCGCGCCCAACGCCAATGTGCCGTCCACGTACAGTGGCAGCACCGGCATGGGCAGACCAATCATGAAGAACCCGACGAATACCGCCAGCGCCAGCGGCAGCACTTGCGCGAACACAGAGCGCACGGGCCCCTGGGCCGCGGGCATGGCCCCGGCCGTCGATGAATGCGACATTGAATTTCCTTAAGTGAGAGATGCGCAATCCGGAACCAGTTAGAAAACCGCCGATGGCATAATCGCCGTGTGCGGGCGATGAACCGGATTGCCTGCCGGAAATTTTATGAGCCATTGCTCATATTCGATACTCGCCTTTCACAGTACCCATGACCGCCATCCCCCAGCCCCGGAAATCGCCACGCCAGCTCAGGTCCCAGCACACCGTAGAGACAATTCTTCAAGCCACGGCTCGCGTTTTGGCCACGCACGGCTATGCGGGCACCAACACCAACCTGATCGCGGAGACCGCCGGCGTCAGCGTCGGTTCGCTGTATCAGTACTTTCCCAACAAGAATGCCCTGATCGCGGCGCTGCATAACCGCCACGACAACCAGATGCTGGATGTCATCGACGCGGTCCTGGACAGCAATCCCGCCGCCACGTTGCGCGAGCGCGTCGCCGCCATCGTCGAAGCGATGCTGCACGCCCACCTGCTGGAGCCCGCGTTGCACCGTGTGCTGGAAAGGGAGTTTCCACTGTTCGACCAGCCGCATGAGCACAGCCGCGCGGACCAGGATATCCACAGGCGCATGCGCCATCTTCTGGAACTGCATCGCGCCGAAATCGCGCAGCAGGACCGCGATCTGGCGACCTATGTCGTCTTGCGCATCATGGAGTCACTGGTGCACGCGGCGGCGTTGGAACCGCCCGCGGGATTCTCGACACAGCAGCTGGAACAGGCGGTGGTCGATGCGGTGATGGGATACCTGGGCGAACCCGCCCCGCGCGCCGCACCGCGCAAGACGGCAAAGGCCCGCGGCTAGCCGCCACCGTGCACGGGCACGGGGCCTAGCGCCCTGGCGCCCGGGCCATCTGCGCCAGGCAGTCGGCGGCGCCGCCCGTGACAATGCGGGCGCTGCACGCCAACATGAGATTCAGGCTCAGGCCGAAGTCTTCCACGGTGTAGCCGTGCGCATCGACCATGCGCGACACGCCATCGTCGGCCGCCGCCCCCACCGCAACCTGGTCTATCAGCGTGCCCGCCTGGCCGGTATAGCCCCACACGGGCTTGCCGCAGGCAATCGCGTAACCGACTTCAAATGCGGTGCCGGAATCAGGCTCCGCGCCGCGGAACGGATTCAGGTTCGCCATCACCATATCCGCGCGCCGGATCAGGGCGACGTTCTCGCGATAGATCCATTGCGCCAACGCCAGCCCGGACAGATCCTGCGGCGCCTCGTTGTCCAACGGAAACAGGCCTTCGAACCCATAGGTGGCGCAAAGCGCCTTCAAACGCATTCCGTGCGCCGCCGCATCGGGCAGGAACACGTCGAAACCCGCCAGATACACGCTGCGCATGACGATTACTCCGGATCGGAAACGTTAAAGGCTTCGCCGGTGGCGAAGAAAGAGCCACCCGCCACGTAGTGCACGGAACGGCGCTCGTCGTCGGGAAAATGCCAGCGGTTGCCGGAAAACGCTTCCGGCGCGGCCCAGGCCGCCACGACTTCGCCGATGAAGAGATCGTAGGCCTGCTGGTTGTGCGGTTCGGGCACGACGCGGCATTCAAGCCAGCCCAGGCAGCCGCTGATGAGCGGAGCGCCGATCTTGCTGGCGGGAAAAGTCGTCAGGCCGCTGGCCTGGAACTTATCTTCGTCGCGGCCGGAATTCGTGCCCACCAGCAGCGTGGCGCGGGCCTGTGCCCGCGACGGGATGCACAGCGCGAATTCGCCCGACGCTTCGATCAGGCCGCGCGTGTAGGTGTTCTTGTCCACAACCACCAGCATCTTGGGCGGACTGAAATCCAGTGGCATGGCCCACGCCGCCGCCATGACGTTGCGCGCATCGCCGTGCGCGCTGGTCACCAGCACCGTGGGACCGTGGTTCAGCAAAAGATAGGCGCGGGACAGTTCTACGGGTTCGATGCTGGACATGCGGCGCTTCCTAGAACATGCCGTTCTTGTTGGCCGGATTCTCGGGGATTTCCTGGCTCACGTCCCAGTGCTCGACGATCTTGCCGTTATCCACACGGAAGATGTCCATGACGGCCTGGCCGCGGTCTTCCGGCGAATCGCGCCACAAGTTGTGGATAACCACCAGGTCGCCCTCGGCGATCACGCGCTTGATCTCGACGATGGACTGCGGGTGCTGCTCGAAATACGCGGGGAAGAAATCCACCAACGGTCCGATGCCGTCCTGCATGTAAGGATTGTGCTGCGTGTAGTTCGGGCTCACGTACAGGCGCACGGCCTCGTCGATGTCGCGATCCTGGAACATCATGCGAAAGAACGCCACCACGAGGTCCTTGTTGGACTGAGGCGGCGCGGCGCTTGCAGGCACGGCCGCTACGCACGAGACGGCAACCAGCATACAGAGGGCCAACGATTTCAACTTCATACGCATACGGAGCAAACTCAGGTGTCGGAACGCCGGCTGGCGGTGTGCCAGTTTACAAACAAAAACATGGATTCCGGCCCTTACCCCGAATGAAAAAGAGGCCTCTCATCGAGGCCTCTTCCTGCTTGCGGGCTGCTGTCGGCTGACCGATCAATAGCCGACCGTATAGCGGCGGCGCGAGTGCTTGGGCGCTTCAAGTTCATCGACCAGCGCGATGGCGTAGTCTTCCATCGAGATCCAGCTCTTGCCTTCGTCATCGGCCAGCAAGGTGTCGTCGCCCAGCCGGAACTTGCCGGTGCGCTCGCCCGGCTCGAACAGCGCGGAAGGCGACAGAAAGGTCCAGTTCAGCACTTTTTCTTGGCGCAAGGCGTCAAGGAAGACCACGCCGGCGCGGGCCTCGGGCTTGTAGGCGTCGGGGAATTCGGGAGTGTCGATCAGCATCTTGCCGGGCGCGACCAGCAGGCTGCCCGCGCCGCCCACCACCAACAGGCGCGGCACGCCCGCATCCTTCACCGCGCTCAACAGCGGCTTGGCATCGGAAGACACGAAGCGGGATGCGCTGATGACGGCGTCGTGGCCCGTCAGCAACGAAGTCAGCGCTTGCGGGTCGGTGGCGTCACCCTGCTTGACGGTCAGGCCGGGCTGAGGATTCACGTCGGAAAGGTTGCGGGCGATGCCCGTGACCTGATGACCGCGCTTGAGCAATTCGTCAGCCACGCGCGAGCCCACGCGGCCGGTAATTCCGATCAATGCAACTTTCATGGTCTTGCTCCTTGGGAAGGGAAAGCCCGGGCCGCCGCGACTTGCGGCGTTACGCGCCCCGGCTCAGGCAAAGCCATACTATTCGTTCAAATCCGATCAAAAAACCCGTAAAACTGGACGAGTTTTTTGCATTCTATGCATCAATAGCGGGAAAGCGCGGATGGAACGGGACAAAGCGGCGGTCTGCCGGGGCGGACCACGCCTGCCAATGCCAGTGTGCTCCCGGCGGCCCCGGTTGAACAGGGGGCCCCCGGAACAGGCATCAAGCCGCGGCGCGGCGCGCCTGGTAGACCTGCAGATGCGCATATGCCGTGCGCAGCGCGGTCGCGTCCACGCCCAGGGTGCGGGCGCGGCGGACCATGTCGCCAACGATGTGATCCGCCTCGACGGGCAGGCCCTGGCTAAGGTCGCGGAACATCGAGGCCGTCATCGGTTGGGTGCGGTCGGTCAGCAGCTTGCGCGCCGACGCGTCCGCTTCCGCGCGCACCGCATGGCCCGAGGCGGCGGCAACCGCCTGCGATTCCTGCAACAGCCCGGTCAGGATGTCGATGCCGTCGTCGGTGGAAGCGATCTGTCCGACCGTGCCGCGCATCAGGCAGGTGGCCGCGGCCAGCGTCGTCAGGAACACGTATTTTTCCCAGATGTCCTGGTAGATGTCGGTGCTCAGGCGGCTGACGTATTCGCCGCCGGCCAGGGCCTGTTCCAATGCTTCGCAGCGCGCGCTGCGGGCGGGGCCGGCGCGCTCGCCGAAAACGATGCTGGCATGCTTGCCCAGGTGCACCACCTCGCCATCCGCGCCCAGCGTGGCGTTGATCTGGCACAGGCCGCCCAGCACCCGGTGCGGCTCGAATTCGCGGTCCAGCACGTCGTACTGAAGCACGCCGTTCATGATGGGTAGCACCGCGGTATCCGGACCGAGCGCGGGGCGGATGGCCTCGATGGCGCTGGCCAGGTCATAGGCCTTGCAGCTCAGCACCACCACGTCGTAGCTGCCTTGCAGGGTCTGGTGCGTGACCAGCTGAGGATGCAGCGTGGCGTCGCCCAACGGGCTTTTGATGCGCAGGCCCTGTTCGCGGATCCGTGCGGCGCGCGGCTCGCGCACCAGAAAGGTCACGTCCGCGCCCGCCTGGGCCGCGCGCCCGCCGAAATACCCGCCGGTGCCGCCGGCGCCCAAGAACAAAATCCGCATGCCTGTCTCTCCGTGTTGGCTGCCCGCCGTCCGCGCGGGCTCATGGCGGAATTATGCGCCTTGCGGGGGCAGCGGGTGTTCGTGTTCCCGCCAGGCCTGGTATCCGCCTCGCAGGGCCCAAGTCTTGGGATAGCCGGCGGCGCGCAGGCGCGACGCCAGCAGCGCGGCCGACACCTCGTTGGGGCAGGCGCAGTACACGACGATGTCCGAATCCAGCGCCTCGGCATCCAGTGACGGCAAGGGCGCCTTCAGGTCCACGGCGATCGCGCCGGGGATGCGCTGCTCTTCGCGCAACGCTTCGGGGCGCACATCGAAGACCAGCGCGTTGCGGCCGTCCTGGCGCCATTGCATCAGTTCGTCCACCGACAGGCGCGGAATCACACGCAGGCTGCGCAGCAGGATACGCCGGCGCAGGAAGCGCGCCAGGATGTACAGCGCCAGCACGGCCGCAAGCACGCCCAGTCCCATCGCGCCGTAGGTGCCCAGGATCTCCAGGACGTCATTCACCACGTTATGGAACAGGCCGCCCAGCAGCAGGGCCGAGCCAGACCAGATCAGGGACCCAACCAGGTCGTAGCCCAGGAAACGACGGTAGGGCGTACCCGTCAGTCCCGCCATGACCGTGGACAAGGCGCCCGCGCCCGGCAGGAATTTGCACACCAGCAACGCGCGCACGCCGATGCGCAAGTACAGGCGCTGCGTCTGCCGGATGCAGGAATCCTGCGATAGCGACATCTTGCAGATCACGCCCAGCAGGCGCGAGCCGTAGCGCTGGCCCGCCGCATACCAGAGGCTGTCGGCCAGCAGGCAGGCGACGGTGGCGGCCAGCCAGGGAGTGAGCCACCCGCCCGCGCCAGCCAGCGCCCCCGCGGCGATCAGCATGGGGTAGGCGGGCACCGGCAGGCCGGCCTGCTCGACCAGCACATTGGCGAACACCAGCCACCCGCCGTACTGTTCCAGCAGCAGTTGTATATCTTGCATCGGGTCTTCCAGCGTGCCGCGCCACGCGCGCGGCTCATATATGCGATTTTAGGCGCGCGGACCCTGGATGGGGGGCTGGCGGCCGCAACGGGGCGTTCCACGCGCGTCCTGTCCACCCCGTGGGACGGCGCGCACCGCCGTGGTGCCACCAATCCCCGCCAGGGTGCCTATAATCCTGCCCGGCCATCAGGTTTCCCCGACTTGTCGCGGGAACGCCCCATGGCATACAACTTGCTTCGCCAGGGCTGGCTGCGAACCCGACCATTCGGATGGGGCGCGTCTCCTGGCGCTCCCATCCGATGACCGATCCCACGCCTTCGTTTCCGTACGCTAGTCCCGGCACGCCTGCCGGCGACCGTCTTATGGAACCGGGCCGGGGCAACGCGCGCGCTCACGCCGCGCGCGGGCCGGCGCCAAGCGCGCATCGTCTCCAATCCCTATCCCTTTCCCTCCCCGCGTAGGAGTCACCCGCATGAAAGCCTTTTCCACCCCGTCCGTCGCCGGCATCGCCCGCCGCGGCCTGCTCAAGCTGGCCGTGGCCGCCGCTGGCGCGCTGCTGTTCTCGGGCGCAGCCCAGGCCCAGGCGCCCGCCAAGACCAAGGTTGCCGCCATCTACACGGTGCCGGTCGAACAGCAATGGGTGTCGCGTATCCACAAGGCGCTGGTCGCGGCGCGCGATCGCGGTGAGATCGAATACACGTTCTCGGAAAACGTCACGAACGCCGACTACGAGCGCGTGATGCGCCAGTATGCCGAACAGGGCAACAAGCTGGTGGTGGGCGAGGCCTTTGCGGTGGAAGCCGCTGCCCGCAAGGTGGCCAAGGACTATCCGCAAACCGCTTTCCTGATGGGATCTTCGGGCAAGCCTCAGCAGCCCAACTTCTCGGTGTTCGACAACTACATCCAGGAACCCGCCTACCTGACCGGCATGATCGCCGGCGGCATGAGCAAGACCGGCAAGATCGGCCTGGTGGGCGGCTACCCCATTCCCGAAGTGAACCGCCTGATGCACGCCTTCATCGAAGGCGCCAAGGAAGTGAACCCGCAGAGCGAATTCACCGTAACCTTCATCGGTTCGTGGTTCGATCCCCCGAAGGCCAAGGAAGCCGCCTTCGCCATGATCGACAAGGGCGCGGACGTGCTCTATGCCGAACGCTTCGGCGTTTCCGACGCCGCCAAGGAACGCGGCAAGCTGGCCATCGGCAACGTGATCGACACGCAGCAGCAGTATCCCGAAACCGTGGTGGCCTCGGCGCTGTGGAGCATGGAGCCCACCATCGAAGAAGCGCTCAAGCAGGTGCGCGCCGGCACGTTCAAGGCCGATGACTACGGTCAGTACTCGCTGATGAAGCACAAGGGCTCCTCGCTCGCCCCCCTGGGCACCTTCGAAAGCAAGATCCCCGCCGACCTGATCGCCAAGGTGCAGGCCAAGCAGAAAGCCATCCTGGACGGCAGCTTCACCGTCAAGGTCAACGACAAAGAACCCAAGTCCTCGGCACGATGAACCAAGCGCCTCTCGCCCTGCAACTCGCAGGGATCACCAAACGCTTTGGCAGCCTGACGGCCAACGACGACATATCGCTCACGCTGCGCCAGGGCGAAGTGTTGGCCTTGCTGGGCGAGAACGGCGCCGGCAAATCGACCCTGGTATCCATCCTGTTCGGCCATTACGTGGCCGACGCGGGCAGTATCGAAGTCTTCGGCCTGTCCCTGCCCGCCGGCCGGCCCGACGCCGCGCTGGCGGCCGGCGTCGGCATGGTGCATCAGCACTTCACGCTGGCCGACAACCTGACCGTGCTCGACAACATCATGGTCGGCACGGAATCGCTGTGGAAGCTGGCGTCCGGGCGCGGCAAGGCGCGGCAGCGCCTGGTCGAACTCGGCCAACGCTTCGGCCTGGGCGTGGATCCGGATGCGCGCGTGGGTACGCTGTCGGTCGGCGAGAAGCAGCGGGTGGAAATCCTGAAGGCGCTGTATCGCGGCGCGCGCATCCTGATCCTGGACGAGCCGACCGCCGTGCTCACGCCGCAGGAAGTGCAGGACCTGTTCGCGACCTTGCGCGGCTTCGTCGACGAAGGCCTGGCCGTGATCTTCATCTCGCACAAGCTGGACGAGGTAATGGCGGTGTCCAGCCGCGTGGCGGTGCTGCGCCAGGGCAAGCTGGTGGCCGAACGCGAGACCGCCAGCACCAGTCCCGCAGAACTGGCCGAACTGATGGTGGGCCGCAAGGTTGTCATGCCGCATGCGGAAGCCGTGGCCGCCGCCGAGCAGGCTGCGCCTGTGGTAACGCTGTCGCAAGTCACCGTGCGCGACGGCCGCGACGGCGCGACGCGCCTGGATAGCCTGGACCTGGTTATCCACAAGCATGAAATCGTGGCGATCGCGGGCGTGGCCGGCAACGGCCAGCAGGCGCTGGTGTCGGTGCTGACCGGCCTGCGCCAACCCACGGACGGCACAATCCGCCTGGGCCCCGAACATGCGGCTGCCCCCACAACGCCGGCCGGCTGGACCGCCGCGCACGTGGGCCGCATTCCGGAAGACCGCCACGGCGAAGGCGTGATCGGCGACAGCCCGTTATGGGAAAACGCCATCGTCGAAGACCTGAAGGACCCGCGCTTCGCGCGCTGGGGCCTGATCCGCGCGCGCGCCGGCCGCGCCTACGCCCAGGCCCTGGCCAAGCAGTTCGACGTGCGCGCCGCATCGCTCGACGTGCGCACGCGCAGCCTGTCCGGCGGCAATATGCAGAAGCTGATCCTGGGCCGCACGCTCGCGCGCGAACCGCGCTTCATCGTGGCCGACCAGCCCACCTGGGGCCTGGACATCGGCGCGGTTGCCTATGTGCGCGAACAGCTCCTGGCGGCGCGCACGCGCGGCGCTGGCGTGCTGCTGGTCTCCGAGGACCTGGAAGAGATCTTCGCGCTTGCCGACCGCATCGCCGTGCTTTGCGGCGGCAAGCTGATCGCCGTGAAACCGGTGTCCGAATGGACGCCCGCCACGGTGGGCCTGGCCATGACAGGCACACGGGGATGACAGCCCGTTCCCTTCCGCGCGACTCCACCTCCTATCGAGCATTACTCGCATGAAACTGATCCTGGAACGCCGTCCGGAGCCCAGCCGCCTGGCGCTGGCCGTGGCGCCCTTCGCGGCCATCGCCTTCACGCTGGCGGTCTGCACCCTTCTGGTGGCCTGGGCCGGCGCCCCCGTGGGCCGCACCTACGCCTTGCTGTTCGAAGGCGCGTTCGGTTCGCGCTTCGCGTTGTCGGAAACGCTGACCCGAGCCACCCCGCTGATGCTGACCGGCCTGGCTTGCGCCGTGGCGTTCCGCGCGCGCTTCTACAACATCGGCGCCGAAGGCCAGCTGTACCTGGGCGCGCTCGCCGCGGTCGCAGTGGGCGGCCTGCACGACGGCACAGGCTTCGACCTGCCCGTGCCTGCGCTCTTTGCCGGCATGATGCTGGCGGCGGCGCTGGCTGGCGCCTTGCTGCTGCTGATTCCCGCCCTCCTCAAGACCCGGCTGGGCGTGGATGAAGTGGTGACGACGCTGCTGGGCAACTTCATCGTGCTGCTGTTCGTATCGATGATGCTGGACGGCCCCATGAAGGATCCCATGGCCATGGGCTGGCCGCAGTCCGTGGCCCTCAATGGCGATCTGGAACTCGGCAAGCTGATCGAGCGCACGCGCGCCCACACCGGCCTGCTATGGGCGGCGGGCCTGGCGCTGGGACTGTGGTTGTTGAATCGCTACACGGTATTCGGTTTCCAGATGCGCGCGGTCGGCGCAAATGCGCATGCCTCCCGCTTCCTGGGGCTGCCCGTGAACCGCGTGATGCTGGGCACCGCCATGCTGTCGGGCGCGCTGGCCGGCCTGGCCGGCGCGATCGAAGTGGCCGGCCGCACGGGCTACGTCACGCTGGACATGTCTCCGGGCTATGGCTACACCGGCGTGGTGGTCGCCATGCTTGCCGGCCTGCATCCGTTGGGCGTGATCCTGGCCAGCCTGTTCGTCGCCGGCATGCTGGTGGGCGCGGACAGCATGAGCCGCGCCATCGCGGTGCCGAACTACATCGCCGACGTCATCGTCGCCACTTCGTTGCTCGCCATGCTGGTCGCGACGCTATTCGCGCAGTACCGCCTGCGCCGCAACCGGGCCTGAGGAGCGCGCCATGGAATGGATGGATCTGATGAGTTCTTCGGCGTTCTGGGTGGCGGTGCTGCGCCTGGCGACGCCGCTGATACTGGGCACGCTGGGTGTCCTGCTGTGCGAACGCGCGGGCGTGCTGAACCTGGGCATCGAAGGCATCATGGCCGCTGGCGCCTTTACGGGCTGGCTGGTGGTGTACCTGGGCGCGCCGTTATACGTGGGCGTGCTCGCCGCCGCACTGGCAGGCGCGGTGTTCGGGCTGCTGCACGCCGTGCTGACCGTTCCGCTGGGCCTGTCGCAACACGTGTCGGGCCTGGGCGTGACGCTGCTGGCCACCAGCCTGAGCTACTTCGCATACCGCGTCACCTTCCCCAGCGTGAACACGCCGCCCACGATCACGCCGTTCGCCGAAATGAAATTCCTGGATGGCATTCCCATCATCGGACCGGTGCTCGCGGGACAGACGCCCATGACCTTGCTGGCCTTGGCCGCGGTCCCGTTGCTGGCCTGGGTACTGAACCGCACGCCGGTCGGCCTGGCGATCCGCATGGTGGGTGAGAATCCGGCAGCGGCCGAAGGGCAGGGCCTGTCGGTGACGCGCCTGCGCATGGGCGCCATCGTTGCCGGTTCGGCGCTCATGGGCGTGGCGGGCAGCTTCCTGACGCTGGCGGCGTTCAACGCCTTCTTCTTCAATATGGTCAACGGCCGCGGCTGGGTCTGCGTGGCGCTGGTCGTGTTTGCCTCATGGCGGCCCGGCAAAGCGCTGCTGGGCGCGCTGATCTTCGCCTTCTTCGACGCGCTGCAATTGCGCATGCAGCAAGGCGGCGCAGCTCTGCCCGGCCTGCCGGAGTTGCCGTACCAGGTCTATCTGATGCTGCCCTACGTCCTGTCCATCCTCGCCCTGGTGGTGATGGCGCGCCGCGCCGCCTACCCGCAAGCGCTGATGAAGCCCTACCGTAAAGGCGAAAGATAGAGAAGGGCCCACCCCCGAAGCGCTGCGCGCTTCCCCCTCAAGGGGGCGTCGCTACGGACCGGCGGAGCCGGCTCCGTGCGACCCGGATCGGGTACGCCGGTTTGCTGTGGCGGGGGCGCAGTACCATGAACAACAGAAACCTTCCGCAAGGAATTCCATGCTCGATCTGATTCTTAGACATTGCACGCTGCCCGATGGCCGGCAGAATATTGACATCGGCATCGCCAATGGCCGCATCGTGGCGTTGGAGCCGGCGCTGAAGGCCGAGGCCGCGCAGACCGTGGACGCGGGCGGCCAGCTGGTGTCGCCGCCTTTCGTGGACGCGCACTTCCATATGGATTCCACGCTGTCCTTCGGACTGCCCCGCGTGAACCAGTCGGGCACGCTGCTCGAAGGCATCGCGCTGTGGGGCGAACTGAAGCCGCTCTTGACGCAGGAAGCGCTGGTCGAGCGCGCGCTGGCCTATTGCGACTGGGCCGTTGCCCGCGGCCTGCTGGCCATCCGCTCGCACGTGGACGTGTGCGACCCGCGCCTCCTGGCCACCGAAGCGCTGTTGCACGTACGCGAGAAGGTCAAGCCTTACCTGGCCCTGCAACTGGTGGCTTTTCCGCAGGACGGCGTGCTGCGCGCCCCCGGCGCCCTCGACAACCTCAAGCGCGCCCTGGACATGGGCGTGGACGTAGTGGGCGGCATTCCGCATTTCGAGCGCACCATGCAGGACGGCGCGGAATCGGTGCGCATCCTCTGCGAACTGGCCGCCGAACGCGGCCTGCGCGTGGACATGCACTGTGACGAAAGCGACGACCCGCTGTCGCGCCACATCGAAACGCTGGCCTACCATGCCCAGCGCCTGGGCTTGCAGGGCCGCGTAACCGGCTCGCACCTGACGTCCATGCATTCCATGGACAACTACTACGTTTCCAAGCTGATCCCGCTGATGCGAGAAGCCGGCGTGGCCGCCATTGCCAACCCGCTGATCAACATCACGCTGCAGGGCCGCCACGACACCTATCCCAAGCGCCGCGGCATGACGCGCGTGCCCGAGCTGCTGGCCGCCGGCGTGCCCGTGGCCTTCGGCCACGACTGCGTGATGGATCCCTGGTACAGCCTGGGATCCGGAGACATGTTGGAAGTGGCGCACATGGGCCTGCACGTGGCCCAGATGACGGGGCAGGACGCCATGCGCGCCTGTTTCGAGGCCGTGACCACCACGCCCGCGAAGATCCTGGGCCTGGACGAAACCGGCCTCGCGGTCGGCAAGCGCGCCGATCTGGTGCTGCTGCAGGCGCGCGATGCCGTCGAGGCCCTGCGCTTGCGCGCCACGCGCCTGATGGTGCTGCGCGCCGGCCAGGTGGTGGCTACCACGCCGCCCGCCACGGCAACGCTGAATCTGCCCGGCCGTCCGGCGCAGGTCAGCTTCCAGACCCCGGCCCGCTGAACGCACCAGGCGCGGCGCGGCCGCGCCTCACTTCAGCGGCAGGCAGATGCGCGTCTGCAGCTGTGCGGGCGGCGTCGTGCGGGGATCGTTCAGGTACTGCTCGAACATGGGGAAGTCCGCCGGCACCTCGCCGCTACCCGGCAGCCATTCCGAAAACATCCAGTTATAGGGCTTGTCCATCTCGTTGTATGGCCCGGTGTAGGTCAGTATGGCGCAACGGCCTTCTGGAATCTCGAAGCGTTCCAGTTCGCTGCCCAGGTCCGCATCGGGCGCCACCGACATGCCGGCCATGGAGCGCAATTGGCCGGCCGGCACTTGCTCGGGGTCGTCGAAGTACACGCCGTAGCCAATGGAATCCGGCTGTGCGATGCCGCGGCTGATGGCGAGCATGAAGGCTCGCGAAAACAGCGGGCCGATTTCCTGATAGCTGCCCCGATGCGGCAGAACCGCCAACGTCGCGCCGGGAAAGGTTTCGATCTTGATGGGATACATGCCTAGCTCCTTTGGGTCGAAGGGACGGGAGCGGGCCGCCCGGTAGCGCCCCGGCGAAATGCCGAAGGTCGCGCCGAATGCCCGGTTGAACGCCGCGTCCGACTCATAGCCGGCGCGCTGCGCCACCTCCCGCAAGGAAGCCTCGGAATGCCCCAGCGCCACCGCCGCGCGGTGCATGCGGATACGCTGCACGGTGGCGTTCACCGTTTCTCCCATCATGGCGCGGTAGACGCGATGGAAGTGATACGGCGACAGGCAGGCCAGCTCCGCCAGCCGGTACAGATCCGGATCGGCATCGGGGTGGCTCGCCAGCCAGCGCAGGACGGGCTCCAGGCGCTGGCCATAGTGATTCAGGGTTGCGGGCTTCATGCGGTCTCCTTGGAGGGCAATGTAGCGGGCCGGCCTTTGCAGATTTTGCGCTTTTTAGCGCGTATCCTCGGCGCGGCCCTCAGCGCCCGATTTCCCGATTCCAGCGGGCGTTGAACGCAGGCCGGGATTCATTGATCTGATCCCAGTTCGGGATCCTGGCGTTCGACATATAGCCCTGGAAGCGCTGCAGCGCATCCGCGTGGCCGGCGGGCGCCAGCACATTGCGGTTGGACGGAAAGTGTCCACCCATCTCCAGCGCTTTCGTCTGCGCCTGCGCCGACAACAGGTACAGCGCCAGCTTTTGCGACAGTTCCGGTTCGCTGTTCCCGGCGACGACGCACTCGCCTACCATCAGGATCATCGCTCCCTCCCTGGGTTGCGCGTATTCCACGTGCACGCCCCGCCTCTTCAGGCGGGAAATGGCCGTGGGCGTCCAGGGAAACAGCGCAGCCCGGTCCGCCTGCACCATGTCCGCCAACCGCGCCGAATCCGGGATGTATTCGCGCACGTTGGGTCCGATGGTGGCCGGCCACTGCGCGAAACCCGGTTCGTAGTTCCGGTCGTCGCCGCCCAGGATGCGGTTGACCATCAGGAACGCGTGCAGGCCGAAGGTGCTGCTGGCAGCCGACTGCACCACGACCTCGCCCTTGTACTTGGGGTCCGCAAGATCCATCCAGGAAGTGGGCGGGGCCCAGCCCCGCTCCGCGAACACCTTGGTGTTGTAGCCCAGGCCGGTCATGCCGATATCGATGCCCGCGGCCATGCGGTCCTTCTTCAGCGCGGTGGGATACAGCTCTTTCAACACCGGATCTTCATTGAGCGGCGCGCACAGGCCCATGGATATCGCACGCGCCATGATGCCGTCGTCCAGGAACATGAGGTGCAGCCGCGGCTTGTCCTTGTCGGCCTGCGCCCGCGCCAGCACCTCCGTGGACATGCCCGGCTCGACCACGATCCTGACGTTATGGGCGCGCTCGAATTCCGGAAACACGTGCTGCGAGAAGGCGCGCGCCATGTCGCCGCCGTTCATCCCGACGTAAAGCGTCTTCTGTTGCGCCACGGCTGCGGCCGACAACAACATCGCCAGTACAGCGCCCAGCAGCGGCATGCCCGCGCCCGGACGGCGCGGACCAACTTGTTTGTTACGTGTCATGGAGCTTCCGCATTTGCTCATGTGTCCTCCCAGGCCGGCGCGCCAACGAAAAAAGCCTGGCACTAACGTGTCCAGGCTTTTGTCCATGGCCCGCGGAACCATTCAGTTCGGGTAGGTTCCGGGCAGCAGGATGCTGCGGTCGCCGGGCTCGATCGAGCGACGGCCGCACAGCGCCATCGTCGTATCCATTTCCTTGTACAGGATCTCCAGCACGCGGGTAACGCCAGCTTGACCGTATGCGCCCAGGCCGTAGAGGAAAGCGCGGCCGATCATGGCGCCGCGCGCGCCCAGCGCCACGGCCTTAAGGATGTCCTGGCCGGAACGCACGCCGCCGTCCATCCACACTTCGATCTTGGAGCCGACGGCGTCGGCGATCGAGGGCAGGGCGGCGATGGACGACATGGCGCCGTCCAGCTGGCGGCCGCCGTGGTTGCTGACGATGAGCGCATCGGCGCCGCTATTGGCGGCCATCTGCGCGTCTTCGACGTCCAGGATGCCCTTGATGATGAGCTTGCCGCCCCAGCGCTGCTTGATCCATTCGACGTCGTCCCAGCTCAGGCGCGGGTCGAATTGTTCGGCCGTCCACGACGACAGCGAAGACAGGTCGCTCACGCCCTTGGCGTGGCCGACGATGTTGCCGAAGGTGCGCCGCTTGGTGCCCAGCATGCCCATGCACCAGCGCGGCTTGGTGGCCAGGTTGATGAGATTGCGCAACGTGGGCTTGGGCGGCGTCGACAAGCCATTCTTGATGTCCTTGTGCCGCTGGCCCAGGATCTGCAAGTCCAGCGTCAGCACCAGCGCCGAGCAGCCAGCCGCCTTGGCGCGGTCGATGAGGTTGGCGACGAACTCGCGGTCGCGCATCACGTAGAGCTGAAACCAGAAGGGCTTCTTGGTCGCAGCGGCCACGTCCTCCAGCGAGCAGATGCTCATGGTGGACAGCGTGAAAGGGACGCCGAAATCCGCCGCGGCCTTGGCCGCCAGGATTTCTCCGTCGGCGTGCTGCATCCCGGTCAGGCCGGTAGGCGAAATCGCCAGCGGCATGATGACGTCGTGGCCCACCATGGTGGTGCGCAACGACCGGCCTTCCATGTTCACCGCCACGCGCTGGCGCAGCTTGATCTTCTGAAAATCGCTTTCATTGGCGCGGTACGTGCCTTCGGTCCAGGCGCCGGAATCCGCGTAGTCGTAGAACATGCGCGGCACGCGCTTCTGCGCAATGGCGCGCAGATCTTCGATGCAGGTGATCGTAGAAAGGTTAGCGGTCATGGAGTGGTCTATGGAGTGTTGGGGCGCCAGCTGCGGCTCGTTATTTTTAGACGCCGGGCCGCCAGCTGCGGGCAGCTCCAGCGATTGCGCGGGCCTCGCAAGGCCCGCAACGCCGCCCAGTATACGCGCCGAGGCCGGCAAGCGTCGCTTGCCGGCCTCGTTCGCCCCCCTGTCGCAGGGACTCTTGCGGCCCCTGCGCCCCCTTATCGCGGCCAGACCTTGGACACGGCCCGGATCGTCGCCCATGCCACCCAGCGCGGGCTTGTCAGTCGCGCTCCGGGCAGGCGCCGCATCACGTCCACGGCCAGGCCGCCGCGCTTGTGCCACTGCTTCTTGCGCGTCTGGCTGTCCGTCCAGCGGCCTTCCAGCCACGGGAACTCCCGGCGGCCCGGCTTGTAGACCGGCGGCGTGTTGTAGATCAGGATGTACGCCAGGCGCGGCGACTGCGAGGTATTCGGCCCGGTAAAGTGCAAGGTGCGGGCGTCGTGAACGGTGATGCCGCCCGGATCCAGCGGTTCCGGCACCGCCTGGTCACGCGGAAAGTCGCCGCAGCACTCCAGCGGATGCAGCGTCTTGTCGCCACCCGGCGAGCGATGCTCCAGCACATCCCATTTGTTGGACCCGGGGATGAACTGCATGCAGCCGTTTTCCGTGGTGGCCGGCTGCAGCGCCAGCCAGATGCTGAGTTCGTTATAGATGAAGTCCGGCGAACGGAAGGCCTCGTCCTGGTGCCATGGCGTTTCCGGCCCGTGCGGGCCTGGCTTGAGCAGGGCATGCTCGCCGTACAGGGCCGCCTCCGGTCCCAGCAGCTGGCGGGCCAGTTCCAGCGTGCGCTCGTGGTACTCGGTCTTCAGAAGACCCGGGGCATAATGGCGCGGATCGTGCAAACTGGGAAACTTGGCGGGTTTGGACGGGTCGTCGCGGCTTACAAAGTCATACTGCGCGCCCTCGTTGTAGCCGGTTTTGTTCGCGAACAGGTCGAGCAGCGTCCTGCGGATGTAACCCACCTCGTCCTGCGGGCACATGTCCTTCAGGGCCAGGTAACCCTGCTCCCTGTAGCGCGCTGTCTCAGCTTCCGACAACAAACTGGTCTCTTCCATAATGGCTTCTCCAAGCTCTGGTAACGGGTGTTCCCGCTGGCACGTTTTGACATGAGCTCTAACGTATCGCCAGGGGCCGCCCGGGCCTATAGACCATCCGCCGTAGCCATTACCGCCTACGTACATCGCCGCGTGCGGCGCCTCATCCGAGAGAGAATCGATGCAAGACCCTAAAGCCGATACCCATATCGAGACCGTGCACGTCACGATCACCGGCACCGTGCAGGGTGTGGGATACCGCCACGCCACGGTCCGGCGCGCCCATATGCTGGGCGCCAAGGGCTGGGTGCAGAACCTGCCGGACGGCACGGTCGAAGCCATGGTGCAGGGCACCGCCGACCAGGTCGATCACATGCTGGAATGGCTGCGGCGCGGCCCGCCGGGAGCCAGCGTGCAGGAAATAACCACCCGCCGGGAGTACACCGATAAGCGTTACATCCGTTTCGAGCAATTGTGAGCTCGACGCGTCTGTTCGCCGTTATGGATTAGTCTGCTCGGCCGATGCGGGCGGAGGGCTCAGCGCGTGCGCAGCCAGCGGCCGCCCAGCTGATTGAAAAGCAGGCCCGCCAGCACGCCGGCCACGCCCAGCCATTGCATGGGCTCCAGGCGTTCGCCGAAGGCCACGGACGCGGCCCACAAGCCCACCACGGGAACCAGCAGCGAAAACGGCGCGATCTTGGCGGCGGCGTGGCGCGTCAGCAACTGCGTCCACAAGGTGTAGGCCAGCAACGTAGCCAGCCCCGCCAGGTACACCACAGACAGGATCTCGCCCCAGCCCATGCCGAGAATCATGCCCGTTACTGGCTCCCACCCGTCGATCAGCACGGCCAGCAACAGGAACGGCAGCACCGGTGCGGCGCTGCTCCAGGCGATGAAGGCGAACGGGTCGTAGCCTGGCGACTTGCGGCTGGCCAGGCGCACGATAATGTTGGACACCGCCCACATGAACGCGCCGCCCAAGGTCAGCACGAAGCCCAGCATGGTCATCTGGCCCGGCCCTTCACCGCGGCCGCCGGCAATGACCGCCAGCCCTAGCGCCGCCACGCCCAGCCCGATCCAGTGATGGCGTTGCGCGCGCTCATGCAGGATGGGGGCCGCCAGCAGCAGCGTGAAAAAAGCCTGCGTCTGGATGACCAGCGAGGCCATGCCGGCCGGCATGCCGAATTTCAAGGCGGTGAACAACAGCCCGAACTGGCCCAGGCCCTGGACCAGCCCATAGGCCGCGACCCAGCGCCACGGCAAGCGCGGCGCGCGCACGAAGAGAATCAATGGAAAGGCCGCCAGCGCGAACCGCAGAGCGCCCAAGAGCATGGGCGATAAGCCCCGCATGCCGACTTTCATTGCGACGAAGTTGGTGCCCCAGATGACCACGACCGCCAGTGCGCAGAGATAGTCTTTTCGGGAAAGATGGGTCGTGGTCATGCGGCATTATCGCATCGGCGCCGCCCGGGGAACGGAGCAGATCAGCGGCCGTTCAGCACCGTTTCGAAGGCCAGCACCGCCGCGTCGATGTCCGCGTCGCCGATGTGGCGATGAGTCACGCAGCGCAGCCGCGTGCGGCCCCATGGGCGCACCAGCAGGCCCGCCGTCTGCAGCGCCGCTACCCACTCCGTATTGCTCAAGCCGGTGCCCGCGGTTTCGACCTGCACGATGTTCGTCTGCGGTTCGGTCGCCGAGATGGCCGGTCCCAGCCGGTTGACGCCCACGCTCAGGCGGCGTGCGCGCGCATGGTCTTCGACCAGCCGGCCGCCCATGGTCTGCACGCCTTCCAGTCCGGCCGCGGCCATGATGCCCGACTGTCGCTGCGTGCCGCCCAGCATGCGGCGCAGTACGCGGGCACGAGCCATCACGGGTTGGCTGCCCGCCAGAACCGCGCCCACCGGCGCGCTCAAGCCCTTGGACAGACACAGCGACACCGTGTCGGCATGGCGGGCAATTTCCTCCGCCGCCACACCCAGCGCCACGGCCGCGTTGTACAGCCGCGCGCCGTCCAGATGCACGGGGGCGCCGGCCGCCTGCGCCAGGCTGCGGACCGCCTGCATGTGATCCAGCGGCAGCACCGCGCCGGCGGCATTGTTATGCGAGGTTTCCATGGTCACCAACGCGGTCTTCAGCCTGTGGCCGCCGGGCAGCAAGGTCTCTTCCAGCCGGTTCAGGTCCATGGCGCCGTCCGTCCCCGGCACGCCCAGGTAAAACACGCCGGTGAACGTGGCGGCGCCACGTTCGGACGTGTACATGTGCGCGGCCGACTCCAGCACGACCTGTTCATTGCGCTGCGTCTGCGCCAGGACCGCCAGCAGATTGGCCATGGTGCAGCTGGGCACGAACAGCCCGGCTTGCTTGCCCAGCTGCGCGGCCACATAGGCCTCGAGCTCGCGCACGGTGGGGTCGCCGTCCAGGCCGTCATCGCCAATGGGGGCGGTGCGCATCCGTTCGTACATGGCCGCGGTGGGATGGGTGACCGTGTCGCTGCGCAGGTCGACGGGTGCGTGCGCGGCGGCGGAAGAGGTCTGGTTCATGGCTATCAGTGCTGCAGGATTTTGGAAAGAAACTGGCGCGTGCGCGGCGCACGCTCCTCCACATCGCCGAAAAACTGCTCCTTGTCGCAGTCCTCCACGATTTTGCCGCCGTCCATGAAGATCACACGGTCGGCGACGCGGCGGGCAAACCCCATTTCATGGGTCACCACCATCATCGTCATGCCTTCTGCGGCGAGGTCGGTCATCACGTCCAGCACCTCGTTCACCATCTCCGGGTCCAGGGCCGAAGTCGGCTCGTCAAAGAGCATGACCACAGGGTCCATGGACAGCGCGCGCGCGATTGCCACGCGCTGCTGCTGGCCCCCCGACAATTCCCCGGGATGCTTGTCTTTGTGCGCCGACAGGCCCACGCGCTCCAGCAACGCCAGCGCGCGCTGGCGGGCTTCTTCCTTGCCGCGCTTAAGCACCTTGAGCTGGCCCAGGCACAGGTTCTCGGTCACCGACAAGTGCGGGAACAGCTCGAAGTGCTGGAACACCATGCCCGCCACCGCGCGCAGCTTGGGCAGGTTGGTTCGCGGATCGCCCACCGAAATGCCGTTGACCAGGATCTCGCCCTTCTGAAAGGGCTCCAGCGCATTCACGGTTTTGATCAGCGTGGACTTGCCGGAACCCGAAGGGCCGCAGACCACGACGACCTCGCCGCGGCCGACGGTGGTGGAGCAATCGTCCAGCACCTGAAAATCGCCGTACCACTTGCTGACCTGCCTGATCTCGATCATCGAGGGAGTGGAAGAGAGTTGCATCGTTGAAACCTGTGGATAACTGGAAGGGCCGCGCTAGCGCAGCACCCGCGTGCGCTTTTCCAGCAGCTTGACCAGGCGGGACGCCGTGAAGCAGATCACGAAATACACCACCGCCACGAACAGATAGAGCTCAACCAGGCGCCCGTCGCGCTGACCGATCTTGGCGGCCGCGCCCAGGAAGTCGGTCAAGGACAGCACATACACCAGCGAGGTGTCCTGGAACAGAATGATGATGCGCGTCAGAAGCGCCGGCAGCATGTTGCGAAACGCCTGGGGCAGCACCACGTAGCGCATGCCCTGCCAGTGGTTCAGCCCCAGCGCCATGCTGGCCGACACCTGGCCGCGCGCGATCGACTGTATGCCCGCGCGCATGATTTCGCAGAAATACGCGGCCTCGAACAAGGTGAAGGTGATCACGGCCGAGTTGAACGCCCCCACGCGCAGCGGCGTGGGCGAACCCACCACCCAGGCGGCAATGTAGGGCACCAGGAAATAGAACCAGAAGATCACCAGCAAGAGCGGGATCGAACGCATCACGTTCACGTAGATGCCCGCCGGCACCGACAATATCCTGAACCGCGATAACCGCATCATGGCCAGCAGCGTGCCCAGCGCGAGGCCCATTACCGCGGCCAGCACCGTCAGTGTCAGCGTGAACGTCATGCCCGTCTGGAACAGATAGGGCAGCGCTGTCCATATCACGTCGAAATCGAATTTGCCCATGTCGCTTCCCTAGGGCCTTTTCGCCGAACCGATCAGTCCGGGCACCGCGACATGGCGCTCGAGCATGCGCATGCCCAGCACCACCATGCCGTTGATGATCAGGTAGATCACCGTGGCCGCGGAGAATGCCTCGAAGATGTGGAAGCTGAATTCCGCCATCGAACGGGCCTGGCCCGTCAGCTCCAACAGCCCTATCGTCAGTGCCACCGACGAATACTTGATGGTGCCCATGAACTCGGAGGTCAGCGGCGGCAGCACGATGCGGAACGCCTCCGGCAGAATGATGTAGCGATACACCTGCGCCTCGGTCAGGCCCAGGGCGGTGCCCGCCTGGAATTGGCCCCGCGGCAGGGACTGTATGCCTGCGCGCAATTGCTCGGCCACGCGTGCCGACCCATAAAACCCCAGGCACAGCACGGCGGGCACGAACTGGCCCCAAGGCTGCGGCATCTGCTTCATCGCCAGGCCCCAGGCATGCGGCAGCAATTCCGGCAGCACGAAATACCACAGGAACATCTGCACCAGCAGCGGGATGTTGCGAAACACCTCTACATAGGTTGCGCCCAGCGCATTCATCAGGCGCGAACTGGCCGTGCGCATCACCCCCAGCCACGACCCCAGCAATAGCGAGAACACCCATGCGCTCAGGGCCAGCGCCAATGTCCAGCCCACGCCGATGCAGATCGTCTCCAGGAAGGTATGCACGCCGTCCGGCGACATATCCAGGAAGACGCTCCAACTCCAGTTGTAATTCATGCCCGTCCCTTGATGGCGATGCCGGCCGCGCGGCTGGCGGCCGGCGTCTGGCCCGGCGGCAGCGGGACGCCCCGCGCCCCGCCGCCAGCCTGCTTACTCGTACGCCTTGGGGTCGCCGGAATCCGTCGGATTGGCCAGCGCGCGCTTCAGGGCATCGCTCATGGGGTACTTCAGGTTGATCTGCTTGGGCGGGATCGGCGAATTGAAGTACTTGTCGTAGATGGCGGCTACCTTGCCCGACTTGATCAGGTCGCGCACGGCATCGTCCACTACCTTCTTGAAGGCGGGATCGTCCTTGGGTTCCATGATGCCGTAGGGCGCCATTTCCAGCCCCTTGGTACCGATCACGAAGGCGTCGGGATTCTTCGACGAAGCGACCGCGCCATAGGCAATGCCGTCGTCGTTGGCCGAACCCGCGGCGCGGCCCGACTCCACCATCAGGATCGTCTCGGCCGTGTCCTTGGTGGGCGCCATGGTGATGCCCAGGTTGCCCTTGGCATTGAGCTGCGAGATCAGGCGGAAGGTCTGTCCGCCGGCTTGCGCGGCAATGGATTTGCCGCGGAACGACTCCAGGTTGTTGGGGTCGACGCCGCCGTCCTTGCGCGCCACCAGCACCACCTGTGCCACGAAGGTCGTGGGCGCGAACGACACCAGCTTGTGGCGTTCGAGGTTGTTGGTGGTGTTGCCGCATTCCAGGTCGATGGTGCCGTTGGCCAGCAGCGGGATGCGTGTGGCCGACGTGGTCGGGTTGTAGCGAACCTCAAGCTTCGGCAGCTTCAACGCGGCCTTCACGTATTGCGCGACTTCCTGGCAGATCTCCACCGTGTAGCCGATCGGCTTCTGGTTGCCGTCAAGATAGGCGAAGGGGACCGAGGTCTCCGGATGGCCCAGCGTGATCACGCCGGTTTCCTTGATCTTGTCCAGGCGGCTGGGGCCTTCGGCGTGGGCGGATGCGGCGCTGCCAAGCAGGGCCGCGGCGACGGAGATCGCAGCAAGTGCTTTCATCTGATTCCCTTGGCGCCGTTCGAGCGGCGCATGCTTATGTTCACGATCAGCGGCTCCAGCGTGGCTGAAGACCGCCTCGTCCCGCGATGAGCCCCGCGGCTGGCGAAAAGTATCAACTAGCGGTATGGTTTTATCCAGTTCCAATCGAGTATTCCTCTATACGGATTTGACATGGCCATTCCACGGATGGGCCTGAGGCACATCGAGGCGTTCCGCGCCGTCATGATGACCGGCTCAATGACCGCCGCCGCGCGGCGCGTGCACACCTCGCAGCCGCACGTTAGCCGCTTAATTGCGCAATTGGAAGCCATTACCCAGTTCGCCTTGTTCGACCGCAATGGCAGCCGGCTGACCCCCACGCAGGACGGATCGCGCTTCTTTCAGGAAGTGGAGAAAACCTTCATCGGCCTGGCCGGCCTGGAATCGGCGGCGGCCAGCATCCGTTCGTTCAGCGCCAGCCGCCTGAGTGTGGCCGCCATGCCGCGGCTGGCCGGCGGCCTGCTGGCGCGCATCGTCGCCGCCTTCAAGACGGAGTATCCGGACGTGATGGTGTCCATCCATTCCGGCAATGCCAGCACGGTGCACAACTGGATCAGTTCGGGGTTCTGCGACACGGGGCTGGCCATGCTGTCGGGAGACTCCCCAGGCATCCAGGTCGAACCCGTGCTGACGATGAGTTGCGTGGCGGTGGTGCCCAAGGGCCACCGCCTGACCAGGCTGAAGAAGCTCAAGCCCGCCGACTTCGCCGGCGAGCCGTTCGTAGCCTTCACCAGCGGCACACCCCTGCGCGAAAAGATCGACGCCGTGTTCAAGTCGGCCAAGATCGAACGCCAGATCGTGGCCGAAGCCGGCCTGGGTTCGTCCATCTGCGCCCTGGTGGGCGCGGGCCTGGGGGTGGCGCTCATCAACCCGCTGGCCGCGCGCGAGGAATACGCCGCGCACAACGTTGAAATCCGCCCCTTCAGCCCCGCCGTGCCCGTGACGGTGGCGCTGCTTTACCCGCCGTACCATACGCGCACACGACTGGTCAGCGTGTTTTCACGTTATGCGCACCAGCTCATGCTGGAAGAGATGGGGGACCTGAAGGCGCGGCCGGGGCGGTGACGCCCGCCCGGGCGTTTCCCGTTCTAGATCTTGCCTTGCTCCAGATACCGCTCGGCCTCCCCGGACTGCTTCAGCGCTTCCCATTGCGCCAGCGTCAGCTGGGGCATCTGGAAGTCCGCCTGCGGCCGACAGTACCAGCCCGGGTTGTGCAGGCGCGCCAGCAGGTCCATCGCCGGGCCATTCAAATACAGGTGTTCCCGGTCCGCCACCACGTCGTCACGCACGTGCATGGCAGCCACCTGCGCGACGATCAGGCTGCGGCGGTCGATGCGCATCAATTCATGCACGCGGCATTCGAACGCCACCGGAGACTGCGCCACCCAGGGCACTTCGATACGCCGTGATGGTGACAGCTCCAGGCCGGCTTCGCGGGACTCGTCCACGCCCACCGGAAAATCCACGGCGGTCACATTCATGCGTCCTGCCTGCGGCGCGGAAACCAGGCTCACCGTGAACTCCCCGCGTTCGGCGATGTTGCGCGCCGTGTCCTTGGGCGCGTCGCCGCGCACCCCGATGCCGACGCAGATCAGCGGAGGATCGCCGGACATCAGGTTGAAAAACGAGAACGGCGCCACGTTCGTCGTCCCTGCGGCGTCGCGCGACACGATCCAGGCAATGGGCCGCGGCACGATGGCCGCAGTCAGCAGCTTGTAGCGCGCCGGGCCCGCCAGGTCATTCAGATCGATGAACATGGCTTATCCCCAGGCCCCTCAACCCCGGCCCTGCGTGGGCGCGGCGCCTTGCGCGGCCTTGGCGTCGGCAAAGGCGCGGTCGCTGCGCTTGCAGCGGCAGCGGCCAATCTGATGCAGCTCGATCAGGTTGCCCACCGGATCGCGCAGGAACAGCTGCATGAGCTCGGGCGCCGCGACGTTGTCCAGCTTCCAGTAGTCCACGGCGAGGCGCTGCAGCTCCGTCTCGGCCGCCGCGATATCGCGCACGGCCAGCGCCACGTGGTTTTCCACAGGATCACAGCCCGGGCCCTGGGAATAGGGCGAGGGGCCGTCGCTGCCCAGGAGGTGGATCTGGCAGTCATTGCCCATGTCCAGGAAGTACCCGGCGATGCCCGGAATCTCCCAGCGGCCACGGTCCGTGTCCAGTCCCAGCACGTCTCCATAGAACGCGCCCATGGCCGCGACCTTGTCCAGCGACATGCGCACGGCGTGATGATGCAGTTCCAGAACTTCCAGCGCCATTTGTCTCTCCTTGGTTTTCATCGGCCCGCATCCACGCGCGGCCACGGCTCGAATCTTGGTCCCGGACGCAACGCCGAGGAATGCCGCCCGGCGCAATCCAGAAGTGCATAAGACGCAACCCTGGAATGGCCGCCTCGTTTGCCCGCCGCGCTATGCTTGGCCACATGAAACCGCTAGACCTGAACCTGCTGTTGACGCTGGACGTGCTGATCCAGGAAGGCAGCGTCGTCGGCGCGGCGCGCCGGCTGAACCTGAGCACTCCCGCCATGAGCCGCAGCCTGGCGCGCATCCGGGAAGCCGTCGGCGACCCTGTCCTGGTGCGCTCCGGTCGCGGCCTGGCGCCCACGCCCCGGGCGCTGGCGCTACATGCCCAGGTTCGTCACGTGATCGAACAGGCGCAGGCCGTCTTTACCGCCTTCGGCGAGGACGTCAATCTGGCGACCCTGACGCGGGTCTTCACCTTGCGCGCCAATGACGTTTTCGTCGGGGGCTACGGCGGCCGGCTGCGCGAGCACCTGCGCCGCTATGCGCCGCGCGCCGTGCTGCGCTTCGTCTCCGAGGGCAATCATGACGCCGACGCGCTCAGCGGCGATGCCGACCTCTATATCGGCTCTTCCCAGAAATTCGGCGCCGACATCAAGGTGCAGACCCTGTTCACCACCGCCTTCTGCGGTCTGGCGCGCAAGGAGCATCCTATCTTCAAGGCGCCCATCACCCCGCAACGCTTCTGCGCCTATGACCATGTCAGCGTGTCGCGCCGCGGACGTGCGCGGGGACCGATCGACGACACCCTGGAAGAACTCGGGCTGGCGCGCCACGTCTCGCTGATCACGCCCACCTTCCATGCCGCCATCTTCGCCCTGGCCGATTCCGACCTGGTGCTGCCATCCATGCCCGAAAACCTCATGCCCGGCGTCGAACGCCTGGGCTTGAAGCTGCACGCCTTCCAGGTCCCGGTGCCGATGCGCCCGGTCACGCTCGTGCAGGCCTGGCCCCCGCGGCTGGACAGCGACCCCGCGCACCGGTGGCTGCGGCAGACCATCAAGCAGGTCTGCGGCACGCCTCCCGAAGCTCTCTCGACCCCATAAAAAGAGGGTTCCCGGCCTGTTTCTCTCCTGTATACTGCCTCACAATTGTTCAACAATCCTGGCATCGGATCCAGGAGCGTTTTCAGGAGGCAGGACATGTCGAATTACCCCGCGGCGTACCAGGTGAGCAAGGGTTCGGTATTGAATGTGGACCGGGATTTCTACCGGACACTCGTCGCCGACCCAGCGCAACGCAAACTCGTTGAATCGCACATCGTTCCTATCCGCAGCGGATTTGCCTGGAAGGTTCCCGCTGGCCATGTCTTTCGCATCGTCACGCTCGAAGGCCCACAAGTGGCGGACTTCAATATGTGGAACCTGCACAATCCGCGCGAACGCATGTGGGCGTCCCGGACCCGCCAATTGCAGCAGGCACATGTCAGCACGCACGACCGCATCTGGTCCACGCTGCCGTACCTGCGCCCCATGGTCACGATCACCGATGACACGCTGGCCGGCTACGGCAAGGACAGCGATGGCGGACGCGTGCACGATCTGCTGGGCACGCGTTGCGACCCCTACGTCAACAAGCTGCTAACGGGCGAGGACTTCCACTTCCATTGCCATTCCAATCTGACACGCGCCGTGGCGCCGCATGGCCTAACGGAATTCGACGTCCATGATGTGCTCAACGTGTTCCAGGTCACCGGACTGAACGACGACGACAAATACTTCATGAAGGCATGTCCGGCCAAGCCAGGCGACTACCTGGAGTTCTTTGCCGAGATGGACCTGCTCTGCGCGATGTCGACCTGCCCCGGGGGCGATTTGTCCGTGCCAATGTGGGGCCCCGATGCGCGCGATCCCATCGACGTATGCCGCCCTCTGGGCGTGGAGGTCTATGCGTTGGACCCAGCCCTGCTGCAAGGCTGGACACCGCCCGAGGTTTCACCGTATAAGGGCGTCCACGGACTGCACCCTGAAAGGGTCGAGTGGAAATAACAACAAGAGGCGCCCGGCCACGCCGCGGCGCCTTGCAAGGAGCCCATGCCATCATGCCCGCCGAACGCGACACCGGAATCTCGATCGCCGAACGCATCAGCCACCAGCTGCGCGATGACATCATGGAAGGCAAGCTGCCCCCGGGCACGCAATTGGTCGAAGTCGATCTGGCCGCTGACTATGGCGCGTCGCGCAACACCATCCGTGAAGTCCTGCACCAGCTGGGCCGCGAAGGGCTGGCAACATTCATCCGCCATAAGGGGGTGGTGGTCCGCCGCATGGAACGCAAGGATCTGCGCGAGATCTACGCGGCCCGCCGCGCCCTGGAACTGCAGGCCATCTCCGGCAGCCTCCCGTTGCAGCCTGCGTTGCTGGACAAGATGCTCACAGCCATTGATGCGGCCGAACGCGCGCTTGCCAGGAAGAAATGGCGCAATGTCGGCACGCTGAGCCTGCAGGTGCACCAGCATATCGTCGCGCAGCTCGGCAGCCGTCTGCTGGACGAGTTCTTCCTCACGCTTTGTGCACAGCTACGCCTGGTATTTGCATCGGAGGTCGATGAAAGCCTTATCCAGACCCCCGACTGGATCGAACGCGAGCGCCGCATCCACGGCCTATTGGTGGAGGGCCGGCGCGACCTGGCCGCACAAGCGCTCGCTGACTATCTCGACGACTCCGAACGCACGCTGATGGCCGTACTGACGCGCCTGAAGCAACAGTCCAAGTAGGACGCGCCGCACAGGTCGACAAGGCCCTAGGCGCGCGCGTCTGCTACAGGTTCGGCATAGCTGCCGTCCTCCCGGTGCGTTTCCTCTCCGCTCAACGGCGGATTGAACACACAAACCAGGCGCAGATCGCCCTTCACTGCCCGAAGCACATGTTGATCGTTCTTGTCCAAGGCGTATAAGGTGCCCGGCCGTATGGCGTGCGTGGCGCCCGTGGCCACGTCCAGCACCTCGCCTTCGCCCTCCATGCAATAGTTTGCCTCGTAATGATGCTTGTAGTGCAGGTGCAGCTCTGCACCTTCGAAGACTCGCGTTTCATGCACTGAATACCCGATGCCGTCGCGCTTGACGATCATGCGTCTGCTTTCCCAGCCCGGCCCGCGGGCGTGGCGTTCGGTGTTGGTGAGTTCGTCGCTGTGGATAACTATCATGGATGGGATCCGAGAACGGTTGGATGAAAGTCGATGTCTGCGTCACGAGGATCCGAGGGAATCCTCAATCTGCTTGGCTGCCAATAACAAGGCTCGATCGCCGCGACGCAGGCCGGTCGCCATCAGGCCCACGGCCTTCGGCGTCGCCAGACCGCCTGGCAAGGAAATGCTGGGCAGGTCCAGGCGATTGGCAAATTCCGTCAGGCTGAATGCGCGCGCGTTCTCGCGTAGATAGATGTCGTCGTCAGCCAGCAGCGCGACCGGCGGAGGCAGCATGGGCACCGTCGGCGTCAACACGGCGTCCGCGCCTGCGACAGCATCGTCGTACTCCCGGCGCAATTCCGCCAGCCGGCGTTGCGCAGCGATATAGACGTGCGCCGGCACTTGCGCCCCCAACAACATGCGTGGTCCCACGCGAGGATCGTAGCGAGCAGCGTCCGCCGCCAAACGGGACGCATGCAGGGCGTAGGCGTCGGCCGCGATGATGCCGCCGTCCCGCGCCACGCAGCCAGCCTGCGCCAGACAAGGCACCGGTATGCGGCGCAGCACAGCGCCGGCCTCCATCAGGCGCTCCAACCATATGGCAAAGGCGGTCCTGACGTCCGCGTCCAGCAGCTCCTCTACATGGTCCGGCACCACGAACACCCTGCCTGTCAGCGGCTTCGCGCCACAGTCGCCCGATGCAGGCGCCGCGGTATCCCATGGCGCCAGCACCTTGTCCACACGCAGGCATTGAGCGGCGCTTGCAGCGATGATGCCGGGCACATCGAAGGTAGGCGACAGAAACATCATGCCCGCGTCCTCGTATCGCCCCTGGGACGGCTTGAAGCCCGCGACACCGCAAAACGCCGCGGGAATGCGTGCCGACCCGCTCGTATCCGAGGCTAGCGCTACGGTCACCATGCCCCGTGCCACCGCAACCGCTCCGCCGCTACTGGAGCCTCCGGCGACGCGCGGCACATCGGTCAACAGCGGCGACAACGGCGTGCCGAACCGGCCATTCAGTCCCAGCGCGCCATAGGCGAACTCGGTCATATTGTTCTGCGCCAGCAGAACCGCTCCCGCACGCCGCAGCCCACGCACCAGCGCGGCATCCCTGCTGGCCGCCGGCGCGTCGGCCAGCACCCGCGAACCCGCGTGCGTCGTCCACCCCCGCACATCGAAACAGGCCTTGACGCCCAGCACCATGCCGGCCAGGGGCTCGTCGTCCGGAGTTAGCGCGCGCAAAGCGTCGCGCGCCCGCGCTTCGGCCAACGCAACCTCGTCGCGGCGCGACACCATGGCCAGGGCGGCGCTCGCGGGGTCGGCCGCCGCCCGTTCCAGGCAAGCGGACACCGCGCGCAGCGCAACGTCGCGCCGTTCAGGAAACATGGACATGGCTTAGAAAGTCCTTGACGCGCGGGTCCGCGCTTGCCAACACCTCGGCCGGCGGCGCGTCCAGCAGCACGCGTCCACCCTCCATGAACACCACGCGATCGGACACCTTGAACGCGAACCCCATCTCATGCGTCACTATCAGCATCGTCATGCCTTCGCGCGCGAGCGTTTCCACCACTTTGAGAACTTCGGCGACCAACTCCGGATCCAGTGCCGACGTTGGCTCGTCAAACAACATGATGGAAGGGCGCATGGCCAGCGCGCGGGCGATCGCCACGCGTTGCTGCTGGCCACCCGAAAGTTGATGCGGATATTTGTGCGCGTGATCGAGCATGCCCACCTTGTTGAGCAGCACCAGCGCTTCGCGGCGCAACACCTCAGCGTTGCCGCGCCCGTGGTATTGCGGCGCCAACATGACGTTCTGCAGCACTGTCTTGTGCGGAAACAGGTTGAAGCTCTGGAACACCATGCCAATATCGAGGATGCGGTCGCCAGGCCCCGCCTGCGCACCGGTCCGCGACGATCCCAGGAAGGGTTTGCCATGCAACAGCACTTCGCCGCCGTCCAGCGTCTCCAAGCCATTCAAGGTTCGTATCAAAGACGTCTTGCCCGAACCGGACGGACCGATGATGCTGATGACTTCCCCGGCCTTGACCGTGAGGTCTATGCCCTTGAGCACTTCATGGTCACCAAAGCGCTTGCGGGCCTGCCGCACTTCCAGGGCGGGCGCGTCGCCCGTGGCCGTCAGTGCTGGTCCGGACTGTCCTTCCTGTATCTGCCGCCGCGCTTCTTCGTTCAATGCCAGCGGCTTGGGCGCGCGCCGCAAGATGTTCATGTGCGACTCCAGCCAGCCCAACAGCTTGTCGAACAGCGTGACGATCAGCACGTAGTACAACGCCACGGCCAGCATGGTCTCGAACACCAGGAAATTCTGCGTGTACAGGCGCTGGCCTACCAGCAGTATCTCTGCCAGCGAGATTACCGAGACCAACGACGTCAGCTTGGCGATCGTGATGAACTCGTTGCTCAAGGCGGGCAGGGCGATTCGCAGTGCCTGCGGAATCACGATCATGCGCTGGATGCCGGCATAGCGTATGCCCAACGCGCGCCCCGCCTCTATCTGCCCGCGCGGCACGCCCAGGATGCCACCGCGGTGGATCTCGGCGATGAAGGCCGTTTCGCTCACGACCAAGGCGGTCAGCCCGGCGTAGAACGGGTCCGACAATAGCGCACCTGCTGCGGGGAATACCTGCGGCAGGTTGTAGATGAACACCAGCAGCACCAAAAGCGGCAGGCTGCGGAAGAACCAGATGTACAGACCCGCCAGACGGCTGATGAAAGGGTTCTTCGCTTGCTTGCCCAGCGCCAGCAGAAAGCCCGCCGCTACGCCTATCACCCACGTTGCCGTGCTCAGCTTTACCACCACCCAGCACGCCTTCCAGAAGTCGGTGTCCCAGAGCAGGCTGACGGCATAGTCCCAGTCGAAATGCATGGTCGCGGATCCTGTCGCGGCGTTAACGCGCCGGACCCGCCAGGGCGGCCTGGATTTCCGCGGCGGACGGTTCCTCCAGCCCGTAACGCGCCAACAGCGCCTGGTACTCGCCGCTGTCGCGTGCGCGCTGCAGCGCCCCGTTCAGCGCGCCCTGCAGTTCTTTCGATTCCTTGTTGATCCCCAGCCCGATCACGATCGGATAAAGCAGGGAAGTCGAAGTCACTTTCAAGCTGTCTTTGGACTGCGTCAGCATGCCGTGCACCACCGCGGCGTCCTCGATCATCGCGTCCGCCGCCTGCGAACGCAGCGCCATCATCGCCTCGGGAGAGGTCGGAAATTCCAGTACCTTGATCTCTCCCTGGCCCTTGGGCATGCAAGTCTCGCGCGAGACCTTCTGCAGCTTCGGCGTCCACGAAGCCCCCTTGATTGAGGCCACACGCTTGCCGCAGAGCGCCTCCGGCCCCGCAGGGGCGTACTGGCTGCTGGCCAGCACCAGCAGCGATGCACCGGTCTTCAGGTAAGGAATGAAATCGATCAACTTGGTGCGCTCAGGCGTAACGTAAAGCGCCGACGCGACGGTATCGAACCGGCGCGCCCGCATGCCCAGGATAAGGTCGGGAAAGCGCGTGTCGACGAACACGGGCTGCAGGGACAGCTTGGACGCCAGCAGCCGGGAGAAGTCCGCATCGAAACCTGCGGGCTTTCCGCCTTCCATATAGGCATAGGGCGGGTAGGTGAGATCGGAACCTATGGTCAGGCTGTCTGCCTTGATGGTGCCGGCGCCAAACACCACGGGAGTTGCCGTGCACAACATGAACGCGGCCAGCGCGTGAGCGACGCCTCGACGCGACGCCACCAGAATCTGAGTGAGCATGTTTTTCCCTTGGAACGCCCTGAGAGCCGCGACCAGACTGAATCTGCCTATACCGGGAGGTATTTTTCGCATCAGGATTGTTGAACAATTTTTGCGATTTTCCGGCAACGCGAACACAGCGGATATGGGTATTTTCCCTAGCGTTTTCGCCAGGTGCGGCAGATTCCCGGCAGTCGGCCCGTGCCCGCCGCACGACGAACAGGCGCGCGCAATGACGGCGATCGGAACCCGATCGCCCAGGATCGTGCCAAGTAGGGGAATGGCTCGCGCAAGGCGAGCAATGGCCGTCTCTACGCAGCCAGTCAAGGGCCAGGGACTTCGGCCAAAGGCCGCTATCCGGACTGGCCCTTATCTCTCAGGACGCAGCGCCGCCGGACTTTGATACCCGCAGATCCAGCCACGCCACCAACAGCAAGCCGCCCGCCAGGCCCAGGTGCTCGAAAAACGAGTTGGCCGCCATGAAGCGCTCTTGCCCCGCGGGCATTTCCCAAAAGCGCAACGCGATGCCCGTCGCCACCAGCGTGAAGGCCGCCAGCGCCAAGGCGCCCAGCCAACGCAGCCGGCCGGCCAGGATCATGATGGAGGCCACCAGCTCCAACGCAATCACCAGCACGGCGAACAGCGGCTCGGGTGACAGGCCGAAGTGCGCCATTTCGCGCAGCGCTCCGGGAAAATCGGTGAGCTTCACCAAGCCTCCCTGGAGGTAAGCGGCGCACAGCCCCAGATAAGCCAGGAAGCGGACCGCGGCCGCGCCGAACAGCGGACGAGCCCGGTCGGCCAGCCGCCGTTCCCACTGGAAGGGAGCATTCATTGCCTGTCCCCTCAGACGGCCCAGCAAGAGCAGCCCAGAGCGCCAAAAAAACCCTGCAGGTCCGAGCTGGGCGCATTCGATGCCCAGGCCCGGGCATGGTCATGTCCATGCAGACCGCAGGAGCTGGCGCACGCGCAGGCCGCCATATTGCGGTAGCCCAGCGAGTTGCGGCCGGCGCCGTCCGGATCGCCCCAGGCAGCATAGCCGCCAAACAACCGGGTAGGCGACCAGTCGGGCATGGCAGGTGGCAGCGGGTTGTCGTCCAGCGGCGCGAATTCGCCCGCGCCGTACACCACCCGGCCGCCCACCACCGTCAGGTCCGACGTCAAGAACGAAATCTCGTCCTCCGCGCAGCTGAAGTAGTCCTTGTCCGGCACGATGAAATCGGCAAGCTGGCCCGGTTCGATGCGGCCGCGCTTGCCTTCCTCGTTGGAGAACCACGCCACGTTCTCGGTCCACATGCGCAGCGCCGTCTCGCGGTCCAGGCAGTTGCGCGCGGGATAGAGGCGAGTGCCTCCAACGGTCTTGCCCGTGACCATCCAGGACAAGGACACCCAGGGGTTGTAGGAAGCAACCCGGGTCGCGTCGGTGCCAGCTGAAACCTTTACGCCGCGTTGCAGGATCTTGGCGACAGGCGGCGTGGCTTCGGCGGCTTTTGCGCCGTAGCGCTCAATGAAATACTCCCCCTGGTAGGCCATGCGGTGCTGCACGGCAATGCCCCCGCCCAAGGCGGCGATGCGGTCGATCGATTTGTCGGAGATGGTCTCTGCGTGGTCGAAAAACCAGTTCAGCCCGGTCAGCGGCGTATCGCGATGCACTTTCTCGAACACGTCCAGCGCGCGCGCAATGGTCTCGTCATAAGTGGCATGCAAGCGCCACGGCCACTTGTTCTGCGCAAGCACACGCACCACTTCTTCCAGCTCACCTTCCATTTCCGGCGGCATGTCCGGACGCTCGACGCGGAAGTCCTCGAAGTCCGCCGCCGAGAACACCAGCATTTCGCCCGCGCCGTTATGCCGGAAATAATCGGTGCCTTGCTTGTATTTCACGCTCGACGTCCAGTTGAGGAAGTCCTCTTTTTCCTGCTTGGGCTTCTGCGTGAAGAGGTTGTAGGCCAGCCGCACCGTCATCTGGTTGTCGTCGGCCAGCTTCTGGATGACGGCATAGTCGTCCGGATAGTTCTGGAAGCCGCCGCCCGCGTCGATCACCCCGGTAACGCCAAGGCGATTCAGCTCTCGCATGAAATGGCGCGTGGAATTGACCTGGTAGTCGAAGGGCAGCTTGGGGCCCTTGGCTAGCGTAGCGTACAGAATGGTCGCGTTGGGCTTGGCCAGCAGCAACCCCGTGGGGTTGCCCTGGGCATCGCGCATGATCTCGCCACCGGGTGGATTGGGTGTGGTCTTGGTATAGCCCACCGCGCGCAGCGCGGCGCCGTTGAGCAGCGCGCGGTCGTACAGATGCAGAAGGAACACCGGCGTGTCGGGCGCGATGGCGTTGATCTCCTCGATGGTGGGCAAGCGCTTTTCGGCGAACTGATGCTCGGTGAAGCCGCCCACCACGCGCACCCATTGCGGCGCGGGCGTGATGGCGACTTGGCGCTTGAGCATGGCCATGGCGTCGGCCAGGGAACGCACGCCATCCCAGCGCAGCTCCATGTTGTAGTTCAGGCCGCCGCGCACTACATGGGTATGGTTGTCGAACAGGCCAGGCAGGGCCGCTCGGCGCTTCAGGTCGATGACCCGCGTGCCTGTGCCGGCCAGCGCCATGACTTCGGCATCGGTGCCGACAGCCACGAACCTGCCGTCCTTGATCGCGACCGCGCTGGCCTGAGGCCTGGCGCGGTCCAGCGTGGTGATGCGGCCATTATGGAAGATGACATCCGGTGTTGCGTTGGACATGGCGGGAACTCCTTGGGAACTGGCGATGGCGTGGCGCCCCAACATGCCGTTGAGGGCCAGGGCGGAAGCTACACCGATAAGGTCGCGGCGGGTAGGCATACGAGGTCTCCTTGGGTGCAGGGACAGGTTCAGCTTTGTTCTTTATCCCGGGGCTGGCGGCCGGGCAGTTGCCCGAACACGTGGGCCACGGCTTTTTCCTTGTCGCAGGCGGCGACGAAAGGCGTTCCGTTGAGCAGCTGCCTGCCCACCGGAATGACCTGTTCGCCAACCAGGATGCCGAGCAAGCCGATCAGCGCCACGAGCGGCGGCGCGGGCGAACGGACTTGCAGCAAGCTGTAGACCACGCCGACCAGCAGTCCGGCGCCCAGGGAAAGCAGATAGATTTTCATGCGCGTCCTCGCGATATCAATAGGTGGTGAGTGGATGGGGTTCCGGCGTGCGTATCGGCCAGGAGGACCTCGGCGTCGTCCAGGGCCGTCAGGTGCAGGTCGATTTCGTCGCGGATGGCAGCGCCGTCGCCCAGGCCGATCTCCACGCCGTTGACTTCCAACCTGCCCTTGGAGGCAACCAGATAGCCGCGACGCCGGCCTCCCGCGAACCGATAGATGGCGGCTTCGCCCGCCTTCAACGCCAGGGTGAGTACCCGCGCATCGCTGCGGATGGGCAACGCGTCTTCGTCGCCGTCGATGCCGCTGGCCAGCGTAAGGAACCGCCCCCTGCTGGCTTCGCGGGTAAAGGACTTTCGGCCCCAGCTAGGCGGCGCGCCGCGACGGTCCGGCTCGATCCAGATCTGGAACACGTGCGCGGGCCTGCCTTCCATATTGAACTCGGCATGCGTAACCCCGCTGCCCGCGCTGATGACCTGCACCTCGCCAGCGTTCGTGCGCCCCCGGTTGCCCAGGTCGTCTTCATGAGTGAGCGCCCCTTCCCGCACGCAGGTAATGATTTCCATGTCCGCATGCAGCGAGGGAGGAAAGCCCGCGCCCGGCGCTATCGTTTCGTCGTTCCATGCGCGCAACGCGCCCCAGCGCATGCGGGCGGGATTCTGGTAATTGGCGAAGGAAAAATGATGCTTCACGTCTAGCCAGCCGCGGCGGGCATGGCCCAGGCTTGCAAGAGGGCGGCGCTCAATCATCGCGCGTCTCCCAGGTCGGGCAATGGCAAATCGTGGCGACATGGTTCGTGTGGTTCATGAGCTAGCTCCCGCCGCGGTCCGTCAGTGCTTGAGGGCCAGGAAGTGATGCACTTCGGGCTTGTCCGGACCTATGTGAAAGCGCAGCGCTTCGGCCTGCAGATCGGCGTCGGCGTGGGAAACCCGGTGATGCTGGCGCAAGTGTTCGGCCCAGGATTCCACGAAGAACCACTCGACCACCCGCTGCGGATCGCCGGTATGTTCCACGACTCCCCACGCGTATGCTCCGTCGCGCAACCGCTCTTGCGACAGACGTTTCATGGCGTCGAGAAAGGCTGGCCGATCCTCCTGGCGGATGCGGTACTCAACCTGCACCAACACCGGCCCACGGTCATTGGCGACGGGCTCGGCCACCAGCGGCTCGGGCCAGTGGTTCGAGGCCTGAAGGTCCGCTTCACCAATGGGCAGGCGGGCACGGTGGAACAGCAGCGCCACCACGACCAAGCCGGCGGCGCTTACCGCCAAGGCGTAAGGCACGCCGATCTCCCGCGCGACCAGGCCCCAGCCCAAGCTGCCGGCCGCCATCGCGCCGTTGAAGACCATCAGGTACACCGCCAATCCGCGGCCGCGCACCCAGTTTGGCAGTACGGCCTGGGCCACGCCGTTGAACGTGGTGAGCGCAGTGATCCAACCCATGCCCAAAAAGACCAGCATCAGCACGGCCAGCCATTGGGGCGGCGCAAACACCAGCACGGCCATGACCGCCGCGCTGGCCACGGAGGCCGCCAGCACCAGCCCGTCGGCATTCAGACGGGCGCTGAGCTTGGGCATGACCAGCGCGCCGATGATCGCGCCCGCGCCTACCGCGCCCAGCAGCACGCCGTAGAAGCCCGACGAGCCGCCCAACATCTGCCGTGCCACCAAGGGCAGCAACGCCCAGACGGCGCTGGCGAACAGGAAGAAGACGGCTGCGCGCAATAGCACGCGATGCAGTTCCTTGCTGGCCCGCGTGTAACGCAGCCCCGCGCGAAACGCCCCAAAGAAGTTCTCCGACAGCGCGCTATCGACGGTCGCGGGGCGTTTCCACCACAGCAACGCCGCAATAACGAACACGTAGCTCAGTACGTCCATTCCATATGTGACCGCCGCGCCAAAGCTGGCCAGGATCAAGCCGCCAGCCGCCGGACCGATGGCCCGGGCGATATTGATGCCCAGCGAATTCAGCGCGACAGCCCCCTTGAGCTCTTCGCGCGGCACGAGTTCGGGGACGATGGATTGCCAGGTCGGTCCCATCAGGGCGGCGCCGATGCCGCCGACGAAGGTCAGCGCAATCAGGTAGTCGACGGTCAGGGCGCCAAAGTGCGACAGCAGCAGCAGCGTGCCGCTGACACAGGCAAGCAGGACCTGCACGAATATCAGGAAACGGCGGCGGTCCAGGATGTCGGAAAGCACGCCCGCCGGGATCGCCAGCAGGAATATCGGCAGCGTCGCAGCCGTCTGGATCAGCGCCACGGCAGTAGGGCTGGCCGACAGGTCCGTCACCAGCCAGGAGCTGGCCACGTCCCGCATGAAACTCCCAACGTTGCCCAGCACCGTCGCGGCCCACAGCACGGCGAACACGGACTGGCGCAAGGGCGCAAAGGTGCCTGGCGCTTTGGTCTTTATTTCTGGCATGGGACTCTCCTAGATCGCGCGAGGCTGCTCCGGACTAAAAGTCCCGCCGCCCGCCGTACTCAAAAGCAAAAGCCGGGCTGCGCCGAGCATTGGTCTCGGCGGCCCGGCACGCGGTTACTGAGCGGGGTTGGGGCCAATGCGTTCGCCGTGCTTGACGCGCTCTTCGAGCTTGTGCACATGCGTCACCGCATAGTCGATGCCCATGCCGTACGCGCCGGAGTGTTCTTTGACGATGCCGGTAACGGCGTCATAGGTTTCCTTGCGCGCCCAGTCACGCTGCCATTCCAGCATCACTTGCTGCCAGGTCACCGGCACGGCGCCGGCCTGCACCATGCGGTCCATGGCGTACTTGTGCGCATCCACCGACGTGCCGCCCGAGGCGTCAGCCACCATGTAGATTTCGTAATCGCCTTCGAGCATGGCGCAGAGCGCGAAAGTGGTATTGCAGACCTCGGTCCACAGTCCGGCAACGATGACCTTCTTGCGGCCGTTGGCAGCCAGCGCATCGCGCACGTTCTGATCGTCCCAGGAGTTCATGGAGGTGCGCTCCAGGATCTTGTGCTCGGGGAACACGGCCAGCAACTCAGGGTAGGTGTTGCCCGAGAAGCTGTCGGTTTCGACGGTGGTGATGGTGGTCGGGATGTTGAACGCGCGAGCGGCCTTGGCCAGGCCCACCACGTTGTTCTTCAGGGTCTGGCGATCGATGGATTGAACGCCAAACGCCATTTGCGGCTGCTGGTCGATGAAGATGATCTGGCTGTTCTGCGGGGTCAGGACTTCGAGGTACTTGTTGGCGGACATGGCAGGTCTCTCTTTCAGGAAAACTAGCGGGGAATAGGGTCGGCTAGGGCCGGTTCAGCGACCACCGGGAGTGCATCTGGAAGAATCCGGCACGCCCTGTTTGTCGGTGTGTTCATAGTAGGGAGAGGCCGTGGTCCTGAGAACCCGCAGCGCGGAATTCCATCCTTTCCATTTTTTGCATGATGCTGGCCGCGGACCGGATTTTGCTGCGCCGCGTTCACCACCGTTCTTGTCCATGCCATAGGCAACGGCTATCATCGGCGCGAGCATTTCCCGAGAGCAAGAGATGAACAAGCTGCCAGATCTGGAAGGTTGGGCGATATTCGCCAAGGTCGCCGAGACCGGATCGTTCGCCAAGGCGGCGGCCGAGTTTTCCCTGTCGCAAGCCACGGTTTCCAAGACCATCAGCCGTCTGGAAGCCCGCATGAAAGCCACCCTGTTCCATCGCACTTCCCGCAGCATGACGCTGACCGAGTCCGGGTACGCGGCGCTTGAACGCGCTTCCCGCATCCTTGAAGAAGGCGAAGCGGTCGAAAGCGAAGTACGAGAGAAATCAACCAGCCTGTGCGGCAAGATCAGGCTGTCCGCGCCCATGTCTTTCGGCGTCACGCATCTGGCGCCCATGCTGCCGCCATTCATGCAGGCCAATCCCGACGTGGCCCTGGAAATCGAATTCAGCGACAAGCAGGCCGACCTGGTCTCGGAACGCTTCGATCTGGCGCTGCGGATCTCCAACCTGGTGGACTCCACGTTGCTGGCGCGGCGCCTGTGTTCCGTGCGCATCCTGCTGGTAGGCGCGCCGAGCTATTTCAAGCGCGCGGGGCGTCCCAAGCATCCCAAAGACCTCGCGCAGCACACCGCGCTGCAATACATGTATGCGCGCAATGGATCCAGCTGGCGCTTTCGCCATGAGAAGCATGGCGAGTTCTCGCAGTCCATGCCCGTGCTTCTGAACGTGAACAACGCGGAAGCCCTGACACCGGCATTGCAGGCGGGCATGGGGCTGGCCCTGCAGCCGGAGTTCCTGGCCTGGCAGGACCTGCAATCGGGCGCGCTGGAAACCGTCATGGACGACTGGCAAGTCGACCCTATCGCCCTGCACATCGTCACTCCCCCCGGGCGCAGGCGCCCGGCCCGGGTACAAGCCTTCATCGAGTATCTGGCCGAGCGCCTGACGGCCGAGCCCTGGGCCAATGATGTGCAGGTGTAGGTGATGAGCGCTACGACATTTACCCTGCCGCTGGGATATACCGACGTCCCGGCAGGCCATATCGCAAGCGTGGTGACCGACCTGGAAATGCGCGCGCCACCGGCGCCTTCCCCGGACCGCCTGCCCGAGGGCCTGGTCTTGGCACCCATGGACCAAGCCGACCCCGGCGCCTTCCGCGCCTTGTTCCGCAAGATAGGCGCGGACTGGCTCTGGTATTCGCGCCTGCTGATGCCCGATGACGAGTTGGCCGCCATCCTGGACGACAGCCAGGTCGAGACCTTCGTCATTCGGCAAGAAGGCGAGGATATCGGCCTGCTCGAACTGGATTACCGGCAGCCGCACAGCTGCGAACTCACCTTCCTGGGATTTATCGCGGGACTTACCGGCAAAGGATATGGACGCGCCGTAATGAACGCCGCTGTCCGGATGGCTTGGTCGAAGGATATTCGCCGCATGTGGGTGCATACGTGCAGCTACGACCACCCGGCGGCTCTCGCCTTTTATATCCGATCCGGATTCCGCCCCTATGCGACTCGCATCGAGGTTCAGGTCGACCCCAGATTGACGGGCCACCTCCCGCGCAATGCCGCCGCGCACGTGCCCATCATCGAACCAAGACCAACCGCGGAATGAAAAAAGGGCTGCCCTGGAGCAGCCCTTTTTAACCTCGGACGGGGTCTTGCCGATCAGGCGTCGATATTGCCCGCCGACAGCGCGTGCGTCTCGATGAAGTTGCGGCGCGGTTCGACGTCGTCGCCCATCAGCGTGGTGAAGACTTCGTCGGCCGCGATGGCGTCCTCGATCTGCACACGCAACAGGCGGCGCACCTTCGGATCCATCGTGGTTTCCCACAGCTGATCCGGATTCATTTCACCCAGGCCCTTATAGCGCTGCTTGGAAATGCCGCGTTCGGCTTCGCTGCGCAGCCACTGCATGGCTTCACGGAAATCCGACACGGTCTGTTCCTTGCGCTTCTCGCCTTCGCCGCGCGCAACCAGCGAGCGTGCGCCGACCTTGCCGGAGAAGCTCTTGGCAGCCTTGGACAGCACGGCATAGTCGGAGCCGTTCACGAAGTCCGCATCGATGATGCTCACGCGCACGTTGCCGTGGTGCATGCGCTGCACCGACAGGCGATGGCGTTCCGTTGTTTCGTCGAACTGCGGCACGACTTCCACGCCGTTGCCGCTGACGGGGTCGCGCATGGCGTCGGCCAGGCGGCGGGCGGACTCGGCGGTGGATTCGGCCGTTTCCAGGTTGATTTCCACGCCTTCCGCCATGGCCGACAGCGCGGCCACGTCGAACACGCGCGACAGGCGCGCGATCACGCCGTCGGCGGCCACGTACTGGCGGGCCAGTTCGTTCAGTTCGTCGCCGCGGATGATGTTGCCGCCCGAGATGATCTCGGCGTCCTTCAGCGCCAGCGACAGCATGAACTGCGCTTCTTCCTGGTCGTCCTTCAGATAGCGTTCTTCACGGCCGACCTTGACCTTGTACAGCGGCGGCTGGGCGATATACACGTAGCCACGCTGCACCAGCTCGGGCATCTGGCGGTACAGCAGGGTCAGCAGCAGGGTGCGGATGTGCGCGCCGTCCACGTCCGCGTCGGTCATGATGATGAGGCGGTGATAGCGCAGCTTGTCCACGTTGAAATCGGGACCGATGCTGGTGCCCAGCGCGGTGATCAGCGTGGCGATCTGTTCGCTGGCGATCAGGCGGTCGAAACGCGCCTTCTCCACGTTCAGCACCTTGCCGCGCAGCGGCAGGATGGCCTGGAACTTGCGGTCGCGGCCTTGCTTGGCCGAACCGCCTGCGGAGTCACCCTCGACGATGTAGAGCTCGCACAGCGCGGGATCCTTTTCCTGGCAGTCGGCCAGCTTGCCGGGCAGGCCAGCGCCTTCCAACACGCTCTTGCGGCGGGTCATCTCGCGCGCCTTGCGCGCGGCTTCGCGCGCGCGGGCAGCTTCGACGATCTTGCCGCACAGCGCCTTGGCGTCGTTCGGATGCTCCAGCAGCCAGGTTTCCAGCGTGCGGGCCACCGCTTCTTCAACAGCCGGACGCACTTCACTGGAAACCAGCTTGTCCTTGGTCTGGCTGCTGAACTTGGGCTCGGGCACCTTGACCGACAGCACGCAGGCCAGGCCTTCACGCATGTCGTCGCCGGAAGTCTCGACCTTGGCCTTCTTGGCCAGTTCGTTATCGGTGATGTACTTGTTGATGATGCGGGTCATCGCCGCGCGCAAGCCGGTCAGGTGCGAACCGCCGTCACGCTGCGGGATGTTGTTGGTGAAGCACAGCACGCTTTCGCTGTAGCTGTCGTTCCACTGCATCGCCACTTCCACGCCGACCGGCACGCCGCCCGCCGAGGACTCGGTGGTGACCGAGAACACGTTCGGGTGCAGCACGGTCTTGCTGCGGTTGATGTACTCGACAAAGCCCTTCACGCCGCCGGAGAACGCGAAGTTCTCTTCCTTGCCCTGGCGCTGGTCGATCAGGCGGATCTTCACGCCATTGTTCAGGAACGACAGCTCGCGCAGGCGCTTCGAGAGAATCTCGTAGTGGTACTCGATGTTGGTGAAGATGATCGGGTCGGCCAGGAAGCGCACTTCGGTGCCGCGCTTGTCGGTCGTGCCGGTCACGGCCAGAGGCGCGACGCGCTCGCCCTGGCGGAACTCCATCTGGTGCACCTGGCCGTTGCGGCGGATAGTCAGCCGCAGCCATTCGGACAGCGCGTTCACGCAGGACACGCCCACGCCGTGCAGGCCGCCGGACACCTTGTAGGAGTTCTGGTCGAACTTGCCGCCGGCATGCAGTTCGGTCATGACGATTTCCGCCGCGCTGCGGTGGAATTCGTCGTCCTTGTGGATGTCGGTGGGAATACCCCGGCCGTTGTCGGTGACCGAGATGGAGTTGTCGGTGTGGATCGTGACGACGATATCGTCGCAGTAGCCGGCCAGGGCTTCGTCGATGGCGTTGTCGACGACCTCGAACACCATGTGGTGCAAGCCGGTACCGTCGGACGTGTCGCCGATGTACATGCCGGGGCGCTTGCGCACGGCCTCCAGCCCCTTGAGCATCTTGATCGAGTCAGCGCCGTAGCCGCTGTTCTCGGGAGTGGTGTTCTGCTGATCTGACATGTCTGTATCGATAACGCTTTAAAGAACGGCCTGGCGGCCGGACCGCCCACGAGCCCTCAGGCCCGCAAGCGGCACAAACCCACGATGGGTGCGGATCAAATCCGCATGGGCATGACGACGTACTTGAACTGGTCGTCTTCGGGCAGGGTGATGAGCGCCGACGCGTTGGCATCGGGCATGACCGACCACTGGATGCTGTCCACCTTGACGTTGGACAGCACGTCGAGCAGGTAGCCGACGTTGAAACCCACATCCAGCGGCTCATGGCCGTAGTCGATGTCGATTTCTTCCTGCGCCTCTTCCTGCTCGGCGTTGGAGGACGAGATCTTCATCTGGTTCTGCGCCAGTTGCAGGCGCACGCCCTTGAACTTGTCGGTGGTCAGGATGGCGGCACGCTGCAGGCTGCCCTGGAGCGCTTCGCGGCCAACCAGGAAGTGGCGCGTGTAGTTCGTCGGAATCACGCGCGTGAAGTCGGGGAATTTGCCTTCCACCAGCTTGGACACCAATTCCACGTCGCCGAAGCGGAAGCGGATCTGGCCCGGCGCCACGTCGATGGAAACCGGCTCGTCGGAGTCTTCCAGGAGGCGCTGCATTTCCAGCACGGTCTTGCGCGGCACGATCACTTCGTGGCGTTCGCTGATGCCATCGGCTTCAGTCGAGCAATGCGCCAGGCGGTGGCCGTCGGTGGCGACCGCGCGCACGCGGCCCGGTTCGAACACCAGCAGCATGCCGTTCAGGTAATAGCGGATGTCCTGTTGCGCCATGGCGAAGTGCACCATGTTGAACAGGTGGCGCAGCGTGCGCTGCGGCATGGTCAGCGACACGTCCCACTGCTCGGGCTGAGCCACGGTGGGGAATTCGCTGGCAGCCAGCGTCTGCAGCGCGAAGCGGCTCTTGGCCGACTGCACCGACAACTTGTTGCTGGCCAATGCCAGGCGCACGTCGCCCGTGTCCGGCAGCGCCTTCAGGATATCCAGCAGCTTGCGCGCCGCGACCGTGGTGGATTCGTTGTCTTGGCCCACGCCGAAGTCGGCATGGGTGGTGATCTGTACTTCCAGGTCGGTCGCAATGAAAGCAACCTTGTTGCCTTCCTTGCGCATCAGGATGTTCGCCAGGATGGGCAGGGTATGGCGTCTTTCGACGATGCCCGCCACAGTCGACAGCGGTTTCAGCAATGCATCGCGTGTGGTTTGTACGAGTTGCATGTTCATCCTTTTAGAGTTTGTTCCAACACGTGCAGGGTATGGTTGAGCTCCGCTTGCTTGGCGCGGGCGTCGGAAATCTTGCGTACGGCATGCAGCACGGTGGTGTGATCACGGCCACCGAACAGATCGCCGATTTCCGGCAGGCTTTTCTGAGTCAGCTCCTTGGCCAGGTACATCGCCACCTGGCGCGGCAAAGCGATATTGGCGGGCCGGCGTTTCGAGTACATGTCGGCCACTTTGATCTTGTAGAAATCCGCCACCGTTTTCTGGATGTTCTCCACGGTGATCTGTCCGTTGGACACCGACAGCAGGTCCTTCAGCGCTTCCTTGCAGACATCCACCGTCAGCACGTCGCGGCCGTGGAAGCGGGCATAGGCCAGCACCTTGCGCAGCGCGCCTTCAAGTTCGCGCACGTTGCTGCGCAGATGCTTGGCAATGAAGAAAGCCACTTCCTCGGGCATGGGCACGCCTTCGGATTCCGCCTTGCGCAGCAGAATCGCCACGCGCATTTCCAGTTCCGGCGGCTCGATGGCCACAGTCAGCCCGGAATCAAAGCGCGAGATCAGGCGGCTGTCGATGCCGGACAGCTCCTTCGGATAGGTGTCGCTGGTGATGATGATCTGCTTGCGCTGCGCCACCATCGCTTCGAACGCATAGAAGAATTCTTCCTGCGTGCGGTTCTTGCCGGAGAAGAACTGGATATCGTCGATCAGCAACAGATCGAGCGAGTGGTAGTAGCGCTTGAAATCGTCGAACGCCTTGCGCTGGTACGCCTTCACCACGTCGGACACGTATTGGTCGGCATGCACATAGCGCACGCGCACACCCGTGCCGGCAGCCACCATCGCGTTGCCGATGGCATGGATCAGGTGGGTCTTGCCCAGGCCCACGCCGCCATACAGGAACAACGGGTTGTAGGACGTGCCCGGGTTCTCGGCCACCTGCAGCGCGGCCGCGCGTGCCAACTGGTTGGCCTTACCCGTCACGAAGTTCTCGAACGTCAGATCCGTGTTCAGGCGCGAGCGCTCGTACACGATGCTGGCTGCATCGGCATTCACCGCCTGCGCGGCCGCTGTCGTCGCGGGCGCGGCTACAGGCGGAGCGGACACTGCCGCAGGCGCTGGTGGCGGCGCTCCGCCTGAGGGCGAAGCAGCGGACGGATGCGCGGGCACGGCGGGCGCGGCGCGTACCGGGGCGACCGGCATGCGCGGCGCGGCGCCTTGCGTGGGCAACTCGAACAGCACCTGCACCGGACGCTCGAACCACTCCGCGGCCAACGCTTCGATCTGGTGGGAAAAGTTCTTGCGCACCCAATCCAGCTTGAACCGGTTGGGAGCGGCAACGCGCAGCACCGCCTGCGTTTCGTCGTACGCAAGCGGGACCAGCGGTCGTATCCACGCGCTGATTTGTTGGGGGGGGAGTTCCTGCTCAAGACGACTGACGCAGGTCTGCCAGAATTCTTTCATGTCGCTCTTATTCAAACCTCGATTCTACCTTGCCTGGGCTGGGGTTATCCACAGGGTAGGGCATAAGAGTCCACGCCCCCCGGTCTTAACTGTTTGACAAGACAGGGAAAACTTGCTGAAATGGTGGGCTTTTCCGAATTCTGTCTGTCAGAAGGTTCCAGAAAGAGCTTAGCCGCGCTTTGTTGGCAGTGGTTTGTAATGACTCCGCTGCCCACGCAACTGCCTCGTCTTAGCTTCTATAGGTCGCCCGGGATTTCCCCGGTCAGAGCCCCGTCTACGAGCTGATTTTTTGCACCTGTTGCAAAAATGCTCATTAGATACCCGCTTCCTGAATACGCGACCAGGAACCCTCCGGGCAGGTCCCTTCTGACTTTTGTTCTTTTTGTGGATCGTCCATGAAACGTACCTACCAACCTTCCGTTACCCGCCGCAAGCGCACCCATGGCTTTCGCGTGCGCATGAAAACCCGCGCTGGCCGCGCCATCCTGAACGCCCGCCGCGCCAAGGGCCGCAAGCGTCTGGCCGTCTAAGTCCTGGTTTTCCGGCTCGTCCGGAAACCTGACGCCTGATTTGCAGTCCATGCCGCGCTCCACGCTTCCGCCGGAGGCGCGGCTGCATCGCCCCTCCGAGTTCGCCGCTGCCCTCAAAGGCAGGCGTCTTGCCCGAGGGGCGTTCTTCATTGTGAGCGCGGCTCCCAATGATCTGCCTCCGGGCCAGGATGCCTGTGCGCGCCTGGGCCTGGTGATCGCCAAGCGGTTCGCCGCCCACGCCAGTACGCGTAACGCCATCAAGCGGGTCATCCGCGAGGCGTTCCGCCATCGGCGTCTGGGGTTGCCGGCAAAAGATTATGTCGTGCGCCTGCATAGCAAGGTTGCGCCCGCCACGCTCACCGCGCTGAAACGCGCGGCCAGAGCCGAAGTGGACGCTCACTTTGAGCGGATCGCGCGATGATCAAGGCTTTACTCATTGCCCCGATCCGGTTCTACAGGTTTTTCCTGAGTCCCTGGATCGGCAGGCAATGCCGCTTTACCCCGACTTGCTCGGCGTATGCGATCGAAGCGATCGAGCGCCACGGCGCCTGGCGCGGCTTCTGGCTGGCAGTCCGGCGCATTGGCCGCTGCCACCCGTGGTCGCCCGGCGGATTGGATCCGGTTCCGCCGGCCAAGGGAACCAATGGCCCCTCGTGCTGTTCCCACAGCCACCGCACCGAGCATGATTGACGCTAAACTGGCGGGCTTTGCTGGCCCGTATTCACTTCAGTAGGCACCATGGATATCCGACGAACCGTCCTCTGGATGATTTTTTCCTTCTCGCTGTTGCTCCTATGGAACAACTGGCAGATCCATAACGGCAAGCCGTCGCTGTTCGGCCCCACGCCGGCCGCCACCACGAGCGAACCGCAAGCCGCCGCGAACAACGCGACGCCCTCGGTGCCCAACGCGCCCGTGCCTGCAACGGCCACTCCGTCCGCGGTGCCCGGCGCCGCCGCGCCCGCTGCTGCGGCGCGCTCGGAAGAAGTCGTCGTCACGACCGATGTGCTGCGCCTGACTTTCGACACCATGGGCGCCCAGCTGGTGCGTGCCGAACTGCTGAAGTACCCGGCCACCGGCCAGCCCGACAAGCCCACGGTCCTGCTCGACCGCGCCGCCGGCCTGAACTACGTGGTGCAGACCGGCGTGGTCGGCGCCCCCAACGGCCAGAGCTTCCCCACGCACCAGACGCCTTTCCGCGTCGTGTCCTCGGATCGCCAGCTGTCCGGCGACAACCTCGTGGTGGCCTTCGAAGGCGAATCGGGCGGCGTGAAGGTCACCAAGACCTTTACCCTGCACCGCGGCCGCTATGACATCGACGTGCGCCACGACCTGGCCAACGTCGGCGCCGCGCCGGTGTCGCCCGCCCTGTACCTGCAGCTTGAACGCGACGGCAACGACCCGGCCGACACGTCCAGCTTCTATCACACGTTCACCGGTTTCGCCGTCTACTCGGAACAGGACAAGTTCCAGAAGATCACCTTCAGCGACATCGAGAAGAAGAAGGCCAGCTACATCAAGCAATCGGATAACGGCTGGATCGCCGTGGTCCAGCACTATTTCGCCACCGCCTGGGTACCCCCGCAAGGCAAGCAGCGCACCAATGAGCTGCTGGAAGTGCAAAAGAACCTGTACGCCGCTCGCAGCATCGAAGCCGTAGGCGAGATCGCCCCTGGCGCGGCCACGCGCGTCGATTCGCACCTGTGGGTCGGCCCGCAAGACCAGAAGGCCATGGCGGCCCTGGCCCCCGGCCTGGAGCTGGTGGTCGACTACGGCTGGCTGACCATCATCGCCAAGCCGCTGTTCAAGCTGATGACGTGGCTGCACTCCATCCTGGGCAACTGGGGCTGGACCATCGTGGCGCTGACCGTGCTGATCAAGGCCGTGTTCTACCCCTTGGCCGCCGCCAGCTACCGCTCCATGGCTCGCATGAAGCAGGTGGCTCCGCGCCTGCAAGCGCTCAAGGAAAAGTACGGCGACGACAAGCAGAAACTCAATGCGGCCATGATGGAGATGTACCGCACCGAGAAGATCAATCCGCTGGGTGGCTGCTTGCCCATGGTGGTGCAGATCCCGGTGTTCATCTCGCTGTACTGGGTGCTGCTGGCCAGCGTGGAAATGCGCGGCGCGCCGTGGATCTTGTGGGTGCATGACCTGTCGATCCGCGACCCGTTCTTCATTCTGCCCGCCATCATGATGGCCACCATGTTCCTGCAGATCAAACTGAACCCGACGCCCCCGGACCCCGTCCAGGCCAAGGTCATGATGATCATGCCCCTGGTGTTCGGCGGGATGATGTTCTTCTTCCCGGCCGGTCTGGTGCTCTACTGGTGCGTCAACAACATCCTGTCGATCGCGCAGCAGTGGTCCATCACGCGCGCCATGCAGCGCAAGGCGGAAGCCGCGGCCAACCGCTGATATCCGCTTCCTGCGAAAAACCGGTCCCATGCGGACCGGTTTTTTTTCGCCCGCGCCCCGGTTTCAGGTCCATTCCAAGCGTTCGTGATAGTTATTATTTATCAATTTTTGTGAATCAATCAACTTCACATAGTAAGACAAGACCCCTATGATGTGTCGGAGATAGCCCCTTGGCCGGCAATGCCGGGGCTGTCCCAGACACAGCGCGGGTCCAGTGCGGACCCCGCATTCCAGGTATTTCATAGGGAGTGTGCTATGACCGATAAGAAGCATCTGACCACCGCCGCAGGCGCGCCCGTGGCCGACAACAACAACACGCTGACCGCAGGCCCCCGCGGCCCGGCGCTGTTGGAAGACTTCTGGCTGATTGAAAAGCTCGCCCACTTCGATCGTGAACGCATCCCCGAACGCGTCGTGCATGCCAAGGGCTCCGGCGCCTACGGCACCTTTACCGTTACCCACGATATCTCCCGCTACACCCGTGCCAGCCTCTTTTCCCAGGTTGGCAAGCAGACTCCGCTGTTCCTGCGCTTTTCCACCGTGGCCGGCGAACGCGGCGCGGCGGACGCCGAACGCGACGTGCGTGGCTTTGCCATCAAGTTCTACACCGAGGAAGGCAACTGGGACCTGGTGGGCAACAACACGCCGGTGTTCTTCATCCGCGATCCGCTGAAATTCCCGGACTTCATCCATACGCAGAAGCGCGACCCCAAGACCAACCTGCGCAGCGCCACCGCCGCCTGGGACTTCTGGTCGCTCAACCCCGAATCGCTGCATCAGGTCACGACACTGATGAGCGACCGCGGCATTCCCGCCAACTTGCGCCAGCAACACGGCTTCGGATCGCACACGTTCAGCTTCATCAACAAGGACGGAGAGCGCTTCTACGTGAAGTTCCACTTCAAGTCGCAGCAAGGCATCGCCTGTCTGACCGACGAGGAAGCCGCGCAAGTGGTCGCCCATGACCGCGAAAGCTCGCAGCGCGACCTGTTCGAAAACATCGAGAAGGGCAATTTCCCCAAGTGGACGCTGAAGGTGCAGATCATGCCCGAGGCCGAAGCCGCGACCTACCACATCAACCCGTTCGACCTCACCAAAGTCTGGCCGCACGGCGACTACCCGCTGATCGAAGTGGGGGTCCTGGAGCTGAACAAGAACCCCGAAAACTATTTCGCGGAAGTAGAGCAGGCGGCCTTCACGCCCGCCAACGTCGTCCCGGGCATTGGCTTCTCACCGGACAAGATGCTGCAAGGCCGTCTGTTCTCGTATGGCGACACGCACCGCTACCGGTTGGGCATCAATCACCACCAGATCCCGGTGAACGCGCCACGCTGCCCGTTCCACAGCTTTCACCGCGATGGCGCCGGCCGCGTCGACGGCAACGCAGGAGCGACGCTGAACTACGAGCCAAACAGCTTCGGCGAATGGAAGGAAACACCGTCGGCAGGCGAGCCGCCGCTGGCCTTGGACGGCCAGGCCGCGGCGCGCTGGAACCATCGCGTGGATGATGATTACTACTCGCAGCCGGGTGCGCTATTCCGCCTGATGACGCCGGCACAGCAGGAGTTGCTGTTCGGCAACATTGGCCGCCACATGGCGGGCGTGCCCGAAGAGATCCAGCGTCGACAGCTGGAACACTTCCGCAAGGCCGATCCGGCCTATGCCGCCGGGGTAGCCAAGGCGCTTGGACTGAAGCTGTAGTCCGCGACTACATCATGAGCAAGGCGGCCCGCAAGGGCCGCCTTTTTCGTTGATGCGATGCCGCTGCAGCGAAGAATCAGCGCTGCATGCCCCAACGCCTGACCGTGAAACGCTCAACGGTGTCGAACACCAGGTTTTCCACAAGCAGGCCAATGATCACCACGGCCGCCAGACCCGCGAACACACGATCTGTGTATAACTCGTTGCGGTTCTGGAAGATGTACCAGCCCAGTCCGCCCTTGCCGCTGGAAGCCCCAAACACCAGTTCCGCCGCGATTAGCGTACGCCACGCAAACGCCCACCCTATCCTCAGCCCCGCCAGGATGGCCGGCAGCGCCGCAGGCACAAGTATCTGCAGCACATAGCGCAAGCCGCTCAAACCGTAATTGCGGCCCGCCATGCGCAGGGTCTCCGATACCCCCAGAAAACCCGCATACGTATTCAGCGCCAATGCCCACAACACCGAGTGGATCAGCACGAACACCAGGCTGCCTTCACCGAGGCCGAACCACAGCAACGCCAGCGGCAATAGCGCGATCGCGGGCAGCGGATTGAACATGGCGGTCAGCGTAGACAGCAGATCGCGTCCGAAGCGCGTCGACACCGCTAGCGTGGTCAGCACGAAGGCCAGTGCCACGCCCGCCGCATAGCCTTGCGCCAATACACGCAATGATTGGCCGGCCCGCGCCAGCAACTCGCCGCCGGCGATCCCCTGCACGAAGGCCACAGCGGTTTGCGATGCGCTGGGCAGCAGAAGATCGTTATCGGTGTAGCGCGCCGCCAACTCCCAGATGGCGGCCAGCAACGCCAGTATCGCCAGCTTGCGCAGGCCGGCGTGTTGCCATAGGCGCTCGTGCCAGGGCAGGGGCGTCTCGGCGGCCTGCGGCGGCAACGGCGGCAGTTCGTACTCGGCTTCGGGGCGGACGGGCACGGCGCCCACGTAAGCATTGCTCATGCGTCTATCCCTCAGGCCGCGGCACGTTCGGCTGCTTGCTCCGCCGGCGCCGTGTCGAACAGCAGGTCGTGGATGCGTCTGGCAGCCGACTGGAAGGCCGCCGAGCCCTGGCTATGCAGCCCGAAGGCATGAGCATTCAGCTCCGCGCGCACACGTCCGGGATGCGGCGACAGCAGCAGCACTCGACTGCCCAGCACCAGGGCCTCTTCGATCGAATGGGTGACAAAGAGCAGCGTAAAGCGCACCTCTTCCCATAGCGCCAGCAACTCTTCCTGCATGCGCCGCCGGGTCAGTGCATCGAGCGCAGCGAAGGGTTCGTCCATCAGCAATACGCGCGGCTGCATCGCCAGCGCGCGCGCAATGGCCACGCGCTGCTTCATGCCGCCCGACAAGGTGTGCGGATAGGCATCGGCAAATGCAGACAGGCCTACCTTCTCCAAGTAGTGCATCGCGCGCTCGTCCGCCTCGCGCCGTCCCAGCTTGCGCGAGGCCACGAGCGGAAAAGCCACGTTCTGGCGCAGCGTTTTCCACGGTGGCAATTGGTCGAATTCCTGGAACACCACGATGCGGTCGGGCCCGGGTCCGCGCACAGGCTTGCCATCGAGGGCGATGCGGCCTTCGGTCGGGTCGATGAAGCCCGCAACCGCCTTGAGCAGCGTGGACTTGCCGCAGCCGGATGCACCCAGCAGGATGAATCGCTCCGCATCATGTACCTCGAAACTGACCTGATGCGTGGCACGCACGCGCCGTTCGCGCGTCTTGTATTCGATCGACACCTTATCCACAGCCAGCAAAGGCGTGGCCTTTTCGGTGTTATCCACAGGGGCGGCGGCGCTCAGTCCCATCTCAGCTGCCTTGCGCCGTGACGGGATCGTCGAAGAAGTAGTCGCGCCAGCTTGCGGGCGCGTTCTTGATCGCGCCTACCTTGTGCATGAACTCGGCCAGCGCATAGGTATTCTGCGGTTCCAGCTTGAACTGCACGTCGGGGTTCTTGATCACCTTGATCAGGAAATTGCGATCCAGCTTGGCGCCGGTGACGCGCAGATAGGTGTCCGCGGCCTGCTCGGGATTGGCGGCGGCGAATTGCGCAGCTTCCTTCAACGCAGCCTGGAACGCCTTGTAGGTCTTGGGATTGTCCTTGCGGAATTTCTCGGTCGCAAACAGCACCGTCGACGAGCTGGGTCCGCCCAGCACGTCATAGGAATTGAGCACGATGCGCGCCTTGGGATTTTCGGCCAGCTCCTGCTCCTGGAAAGGCGGATTGCCGAAATGCCCCGTGATTTCCGTGCCGCCGGCGATGATGGCGGCTGCCGCATCCGGATGTGGCAAGGCAACGGATATCTTGTCCAGCTTGTTGAACTGCGCATCGCCCCACAGTTTGGCGGATGCCAGCTGCAGCACGCGCGATTGCACCGACACGCCTACCGCCGGCACTGCGATCCGGTCCTTTTCGGTGAAATCCGCAATCGTCTTGACGTTGGGATTGTTGCTGACCAGGTAATAGGGGAAGTTGCCCAACGAAGCCACGCCCTTCACGTTCTGCTTGCCGCGCGTGCGGTCCCAGATCGTCAGCAGCGGCCCCACGCCGGCCCCCGCGATATCCACAGCGCCCGACAACAGCGCGTCATTCACGGCCGAGCCGCCAGACAGCTTGGCCCATTCGACCGAGATATCCACACCTTCGGCCTTGCCGTGCTTTTCAATCAACTGCTGGTCGCGCGCCACGTTCAACAACAAGTACACGATGCCGTACTGCTCCGCAATGCGGATGCGGCCTTCGGCCATGGCTGGCGTGGGCGAAGCCAGGGCCAGTACGGCAAGTATCAGCGCCAGGCCCGCGCCGGTGGCGGTCTGGACCAAGCGATCACGTAGAGCGGAAGAAAAACCCATGGCGTACCCTGTGGATAATTGGTTTGCGCGAAATTGCGGCGGCCCCGAAGTCAAAAGGGCGTGTCGCCTTCGATCGTGGTGCGGTACAGCTTGCGGCGCAGGTGATCCGGCGTGCCGCCGGCCAGGTGGATCAGCGACCGGTTGTCCCAGAAGACCAGGTCTTGCGGCTGCCACTGATGGCGGTAGATGTGTTCGGACCGGATGCTGTGGGCGAACAGTTCGTCCAGGATCTGGCGGCTTTCGTCGTCAGGCAGGCCGACAATGCGTGTCGTGAAGCCTTCGCTCACGAACAGGGCGCGACGTCCCGTTTCCGGGTGCGTCCGTACCACCGGATGCACCACCTCCTGCACTTGCGCGACCTGCTGCGCGCTGAGGTTGGGGCGCCAGGCGCCTTCCTTTTGCAGTTGCCCGTATTTGGCCAGGTAGGAATGCACGGCGCGCTTGCCCTCGATGGCATCGCGCAAGGCTGCGGGCAGGGTGTCGTACGCTACATGCATGTCGGCGAATAGCGTGTCGCCGCCTTGCGAGGGTAGTTCCTGCGCATGCAGCAGCGAGCCCAGGCTGGGCAATTCCTTGTACGAGATGTCCGAATGCCAGTACTTGCCGGCGTCGCCCAGCCCTATAGGCTTGCCGTCCTCAACGATGTTGGAGACGATCAGGATTTCGGGGTGCCCGGGCAGATGGAACTGATGCAGCACATGGATCATCAGCCGGCCGAAACGGCGGCTGAAGTCGATGTGCTGTTGCGGCGTGATGCGCTGGTCGCGGAACACCAGCAGGTGGTGATCCAGATGCGCGCGATGCACCTTGGCGAAATCGGCTGGTGCCAGCTCGCGCGACAGATCGATGCCGACGATTTCAGCGCCCGTCACGGCTGCAAGCGGACGAATCGAAAAATCTTGCGTCGCGGGTTCGGCATACGCCTCGGACCGGCGCAGCGCGTTGCTCTGGGACATGGATCGCTCCTTGCGCGAATGCCGCCGGCCAGGCCGGCTCAGGAACGATCCATTATGAAAACGCGCAACCCCTACGCAAACGAATTATTCGGCCTTTGTTCAAGCCTGCGCGTCATATGGCGCGCTATCGCATTGCAGCTATAAGCTTATCCGCGCGAGGGGCTCCCGCCATGCGCGGAGCACCGGAAACTGCCTGTGCCAGGCCTGTGGATAAGTCTTGGGATAAGCCTGGTGGCAAGCCAGGGAAAAGCGGTGGATTGTCAGGGGATATCCCGGTGGATAGCCGGTGAATAGCAGGTGGACAGCCTGTGCATAACAGGCCTCCAGCATGAAAAAAGGCGCGGACCGCCGAGCGTCCGCGCCTTTTAAATCAATGACTTGCGCTGATCAAGCCTTAGGCAAGAATGCCTGCACCAGCTTCACCCAATAAGTTGCGCCCACCGGCAGCAGGGCGTCGTTGAAGTCGTAATTCGGGTTGTGGAGCTGGCATGGACCCATGCCGTGATAGGTTTCCATGCGGTGGTCGCCATCGCCATTACCCAGGAACAGATATGTTCCCGGCACCGACTCGAGGAAGAAAGAGAAGTCCTCGGCGCCCATGAAAGGCGGCATTTCGCGCTGCACGTTTTCAGCGCCGAACGCGTCTTCGGCCACTTGGGCGGCAAAGGCGGTTTCCTTTTCCCAATTGACCAGGGGCGGATATGCGCGAACGAAATCCAGTTCGCCCGTGCCGCCGTAGACTTGTGGCAAGGTAGTCGCGATGCGGCGCATATCCGCCTCGATCTTGTCCAGGGTCTCCACCGAGTAGGTCCGCACGGTGCCGCGTAGCACGGCCTCGCCCGGAATCACGTTGTACGCATCGCCCGCGTGGATCTGCGTGATCGACAGCACCGCCTGCTCCAGCGGATTCTTGCTGCGGGAAATCACCGTCTGCAAGGCATGCACCATGTCGGCCGCGACGATGATGGGGTCGACCGAGGCATGCGGCTGCGCCGCATGGCCGCCCACGCCCTTGATGACGATGTCCCAGCGATTGCTGGAGGCCATCGTCGGCCCTGCACGGAACCCAAACTGATTGACCGGCATGCCAGGCATGTTGTGGATGCCGAATACCGCATCGCAAGGGAATTTATCGAACAGCCCGTCCTGCATCATGGCACGCGCGCCGGCGTTGCCGCCTTCCTCGGCCGGCTGGAAGATGAACACCACCGTTCCATCGAAATCGCGATGCGTGGACAAGTACTGCGCCGCCCCCAGCAGCATGGTCGTGTGCCCATCGTGGCCACAGCCGTGCATGCGTCCACTGATGGTCGATTTGTGGGCAAATCGATTGTGTTCGGGCATGGGCAGCGCATCCATGTCGGCACGCAGGCCTATAGTCTTCTTGCCGCTCCCCGCGCGCAAAACGCCGACCACACCAGTTTTCCCCAGCCCGGTGTGGACTTCCAGTCCCCAGCCGCGCAAGCGCTCCGCAACCAGCGCGGACGTGCGCGTCTCCTGGAAAGCCAGCTCGGGATGCGCATGAATATCCCGTCGCAACGCGGTGAGGTCGCCGTGGGCGCGTTCGATTTCGTCTATGGTTTTCATGGCTGTGGATAAACCGTAAGAGTTGAAGTCAGTAGCCTGCCGATACGGGAATTCTCGCTGTCTGGCCCTGCGAGGTCCAGTGGATGCGCCATCCTGGCTAGGCCATATCGTTTAGATGGCAAGCGCTGAACTGGCCCGGCGCGACCTCCCGCAGCAGCGGCCGCTCCGTTTTGCAACGGGGCATGGCATGCGGGCAACGCGGGTGGAACGCGCAGCCCGCAGGCGGATCCAGCGGCGAGGGCAGTTCGCCCTTGATGGGCTGGTATGCGCGCCGCCCCGGCTGCAGCGTCGGCAATTCCTTCAGCAGGGCCTGCGTGTAAGGATGGTTGGCGTGCTGGAAGACCGTGTCGGTGGGCGCCAGCTCCACGACGCGGCCGAGGTACATGATCGCCACGCGGTCCGATATGTGGCTGACCACGCTGAGATTGTGGCTGATGAAAAGATAGGTCAGGTCCAGGTCGGCGCGCAACTGTTCAAACAGATTAAGCACCTGCGCCTGGATCGACACATCCAGCGCGGCAACCGCCTCGTCGCAGACGATGACCGATGGCTTGAGCGCCAAGGCCCGCGCAATTCCTACGCGCTGCCTCTGGCCGCCGGAGAACTGATGGGGATAACGCTGTGCAAAAGCAGGATCCAGTCCCACCTGGCGCATCAAGCCGGCAACGTACTCGGCCTTGTCGCGAGAGCGCACCAGGCCATGCGCCACGGGCGCCTCGCCGATGATCTCGCGCACGCGCATGCGCGGGTTGAGCGAAGCGTAGGGATCCTGGAAGATCATTTGCACGCCAAGCTCGTAGGCCCGCCGCTCCTGACCCGTCATGGCCTTGACCGGCTTGCCCTTGTAGCTCACCTCGCCCGCGGTTTGCGGCAGGATGCCCGACACGATCCGGCCCAGCGTGGACTTGCCGCAACCTGATTCGCCCACAATGCCGATCACTTCGCCAGGGCGCACGTCCAGGTCCACACCCGCCACTGCATGCACGACCTGCGTCTTCAAACCCGCGCCCAGCAGATTGGCAATGCGGCCCGCCAGGTCCACAGGCTGCACAAAGCGCAGCTCGACCTCGCGCAGCGACAAGATGGGAATGGCGGGATCGCGTTCTGCGGCGTTCATTTGATGTCTGGCCCTCCGGCGTGCCAGCAACGCACCCATTGCGCCGGACGCACCTCCACGGGCTGCGGTTCGACCAGACAGGCTTCGGTCGCGCGCGGGCAACGGCCGCGGAACGCACAGCCTTGCGGCAGGTTGAGCAGCGATGGAGTCATGCCGGGAATCGGAACCAGCGGCCTGCCGCGGGATTCCGGCGTGGGAATGGAAGCGATCAGGCCATGCGTGTACGGATGCATGGGATGGCTGATGACGGCCTGCGTGGTGCCGGTCTCCACCACGCGTCCCGCATACATGACCGCCACGCGGTCCGCCAGTCCCGCCACCACCGCCAGATCGTGAGTGATCCAGATAAGCGCGGTGCCGGTTTCCTGGCAGAGCTTCTGCACTTCGAACAGGATCTGCCCTTGTATGGTTACATCAAGCGCCGTGGTGGGCTCATCCGCGATGATCAGGCGTGGCGAATTCAGCAGCGCAATCGCAATCGCCACCCGTTGCCGCATGCCCCCCGACAATTGATGCGGGTATGCGCGCAGGCGCTCTTCCGGCGATGGGATGCCCACCATGGCCAGCGTCTGCAAGGCGCGCTGGCGCGCCTGCTCGCGCGAGGCGTTGCCGTGCGCCTGCACCGCCTCGATCATCTGCGTATCCACGCGCAACACGGGGTTCAGGGTCATCATCGGATCCTGGAAGATCATCGCGATCTCCTGGCCCCGGAGCTCGCGCCAACGCGCGGGCGTCGCACTGCGCAGATCTTCACCGTTGAAACGCAATGTACCGTCGACTATGCGGCCCGGCTCGTCCAGCAAGCCCATCAGCGAAAAGCCGGTAATGCTCTTGCCCGATCCCGATTCGCCTACCAGTCCCAGGATCTCGCCCTGCGCCAACGTCAGGTCCACGCCATCCACCGCTTTCACCACGCCGTTACGCGTGAAGAAATGCGTCTTCAGGCCTTGCACCTCCAGGATGGGCGCCGAACTGGACGAGGACTTTTCCACAGGTATCTGCATCGCGCCGGCCTCAGTTCGCATGGCGCGGGTTGAGCACATCGCGCAGGTGATCTCCCACCAGGTTGATGGCGATGATGGCCAGCGCCAGCGCAATGCCCGGGAAGAAGGAAATCCAGTATTGGCCGGACAACAGGTATTCGAAGCCGTTGTAGATCAGCATGCCCAGCGAAGGCTCGGTCACGGGCACGCCCACGCCCAGGAACGACAATGTGGCCTCCAGCGCAATCGCGTGCGCCAGGTCAATGGTGGCGATGACGATCAAGGGCGGCATGCAATTGGGCAGCACGTGGCGAAACAGCACGCGCCCCCAGGAAAGCGACATGCAGCGCGCTGCTTCCACGTATTCCTTGCCGCGCTCGACCAGCGCGGCGCCGCGTGCGGCGCGCGCGAAATACGCCCACTGCACCACGATCAGGGCGATGATCACCTTATCCACACCTTTGCCCAGGATCGCCAGCAGCATCAATGCGACCAGGATGGCGGGAAACGACAACTGGATATCCACAACCCGCATCAGCAAGGCGTCGATCCGCCCGCCAAAATACGCCGCCACCAAACCCACCGTAGCCCCGATTCCGAACGCTGCCAACACCGACACACTGGCCACAAGCAGACTGGTGCGCATGCCATACAGAATGGCCGAAAACAGATCGCGTGCCAGGCCGTCCGTACCCAGCCAGTAGCGCATGCTGCCATCGCCGCTCTCGCTGCCCGGTTTGAGTTTGGAGTCCATGATGTCCAGCGTCGCCAGGTCGTAGGGATTCTGCGGCGCAATCCATGGCGCAAGCAGTGCCGCCCCCACTATCACGACCAGCATGACCAGGCCCAGCGTCGCCAACTTGCTGGCGAAGAAGTCCGACAGAAAGCGGCGCCAAGGCGTCTGCTCCTTGGCCTGGACCGGCGGCGAGGCCGCAGTGGCAGGTGTGTTCATCGGCGGCTATCCAAGCGTACGCGGGGGTCCAGCACCGTGTAGATGATGTCCACCACCAGATTCAACATGACTAGGAAGAACACGATCAGCAGGAGATACGCCACCACCACCGGACGGTCCAGGTTGATGATGGAATCGATCAGCAGCTTGCCCATGCCTGGCCAGGAAAAAACCGTTTCGGTGACGACGGCGAAAGCCATCACCTGGCCGAACTCCAGCCCCGCCACCGTCACCACGGGAATCAGGATGTTCTTGAGCAGGTGCACGCCGAGCACGCGCTTTTCAGACAGGCCCTTGGCGCGCGCGAACTTGATGTAGTCCATCGGCAGGGCTTCCCGTGTGGCCGCCCGCGTCACGCGGATGATCATCGCGCACTTGGCGAACGCAATCGTCGCCGCGGGCAACGCCAGGCTGAGCCAGCCGTCGAAGGTCAGCACGCTGAGCTGCAGCGACCCGATACTGACGGTCTGTCCGCGTCCGCCCGCCGGCACCCAGCCCAGGATCACCGCGAACACCATGATGAGCATCAGGCCTACCCAGAAATTGGGCAGCGAGAATCCCAGCACCGAGCCCGTCATGATGGCGCGTGAACCGACCGCCTTGGGCTTGAGGCCTGCCAGAATGCCAAGCGGCACGCCGATCAGCACCGATAGCAGCATGGCCACACAGGCCAGCTCCACGGTAGCCGGCATGCGTTCCAGGATCAGCCTGATGGCCGGTTCGCCCGTCAGGAAGCTGTTGCCAAAATCCCCACGCACAGCCTGGCCCATGAAGATCAGGTACTGCCGCCACAATGGCAGGTCCAGCCCCAACGATGCGCGCACCGCTGCGCGCTGCGCTTCGGTCGCCTCGGGGCTCGCCAGCATAGACACCGGATCGCCCACCATGTAGATACCGGCAAAGACCAACGCCGACATGACGAGCATGACGACGATGGTCTGCAGCAGCCTTCTTACGATCGTTGCAAGCACTAGAACCTTACTTCTTCAGCGTTGCAAACTGCGCAAGCGTGACCTGGTCGGGCCGGCCTTGATAGCGGATGTCGCTCTTCATGGCCCACACCGACAGTTCGAAATGCACGGGCAGCATGGCGTAGTCGTCCATGGCGATATTGCTGGCCTTGGACAACAGATCCGCGCGCTTGGCGTCATCCATGGTCGACGACGCTTCCTTCACCAACGCGTCCATCTTGGGATTCGAATAGCGGCTGCGGTTGGTGGTGCCCAGACCCGCTTCCGGGTTACGCGTCACCAGCAGCGAAGTCAGCGCGTTGGACATCTCGCCGCTGGTCACGGACCAACCCGCCAGATAGGCCGAGAACGCGTAGCTGTCCCGGTTCTTGAAGAACACCGGGGGCGCCATCGCATCCACGCTGGTCTTCACGCCGATGCGGGTCCACATCGATGCAATCGCCTGCGCCACCTTCGAATCATTGACGTAACGTCCCGACGGCGAGCCCAGTGTGATGGAAAATCCGTTGGGATAGCCTGCCTCCTTCAGCAGCGCCTTGGCTTTCTCCACGTCGGCCTTGGGCGCCTTGGAATGTTCCTTGCTGGAACCGAACATCGGGTAGGGCAGCAGATTGCCCGCGGGCAGCGCCACGCCCCCCATCACACGCTCGACCAATGCATCGCGGTTGATGGCCAGGGACAGGGCCTCGCGCACCCGCTTGTCCTTCATCGGGTTTTTCTCCGTGCCCTGCACGCCGGGCGAGGGCTCGGCGAACTGGTCCAGCGCCACATACACGACGCGCACCGATGGCGTTTCCTCTACATATAGCTTCTTGTCGCCTTTCAGCTTGGGCAGGTCATCGGTCGGAGGATCCTCGATCATATCGACGTCCCCGGCAAGCAATGCCGCCACGCGCGCGGCGGCATTACTGATCGGGCGGTAGACCACGCGATCCCATTCGGGCTTCTTGCCCCAATAGTTGTCATTGCGCGCCAGCACGAATTCAGCGCCACGCTTCCATGACACAAACTTATAAGGACCGGTGCCGATCAAACCGTCGCCGCTATTGAGTTCCGTGGTCGTCTTGCCTTCCGCGGCGGGGCCGGACGCCGCTTTCTTCGACATGATGGGCAATTGCGCCAGGTTGACCAGCAGATTAGGCGCCACGTCCTTCGTGGTGATGCGCACAGTGCTGGGATCCACGGCTTCGGTTTTCTCGACCGAACCCAAGTACAGCGTAAATGGCGAAGGGCTGTTCGGTACCTTCGGCACACGCGCATAAGTGAAGACCACGTCTTCCGCCGTGAACGGCGTGCCGTCGGAGAACTTCACATTGGGACGCAGCTTGAAAGTCCAGACCTTGCCGTCCACGGTCCAGGACTCGGCAAGCGCGGGCTGCGGTTTTAGCTGCGCATCCGTGGCGACCAGCGTGTCGAAAATGGTCTGGGAGATCTGCGTATTGGGCGTGAGCGCGTGATACTGCGGATCCATGGAGGACGGTTCGGTCTTCAAGGCGATCACCAGATCGCGGGCCATAGCCGAACTGAATGTGCCGAAGGCCAACATTACCGCGGCCGAGCCGCAGGCCAAGACACGCGAAAACCGAGATGCCATTGTGATCTCCCAGGATTGTTTCGGGTTTTGAACCTCCGGGCCACATTAACCAGCAAACAAGGGACGGCGCAACAGTTATATTCCCTTATTGTTCTCGCCTTGCCTTGCCCGAAATATGTCCGCCTACGCCCCCATTGCCGCCATTGCAACCGCCCCCGGAAGAGGCGGTATCGGCGTCGTTCGCATTTCCGGCGCGGACCTCTCTGAACTGGTGCGGCGCCTGTTCCAGCGGGAACTCACACCGCGCCATGCGCATTACCTGCCATTCAAATCCGGCGCCGGCGAATTGCTGGACGAAGGCATCGCCATTTACTTTCGCGCGCCGCATTCCTATACCGGCGAAGACGTGCTCGAACTGCAGGGACACGGCGGGCCCGCCGTGCTGCGCCGCGTGCTGGAAAGCTGTCTCGCCGCCGGCCGCGACCTCGGCATCCGGCTGGCCGAGCCCGGCGAATTCACGCGCCGCGCCTTTTTGAACGACCGCATGGACCTGGCCCAGGCCGAAGCCGTGGCCGACTTGATCGAGGCCTCGTCGACGGCCGCCGCGCGCGGCGCCATGGCGTCGCTGTCGGGGGAATTTTCGGCACGTGTCAATGATCTGTCGGATCGCATCATCCATTTGCGCATGTTGGTAGAGGCCACCCTGGATTTCCCTGAGGAAGAAATCGACTTCCTGGAAAAGTATCAGGCCCGCCCCACCCTGGAAGCGCTGACCGCGGATCTCTCCAAGCTGATCGCGCAAGCCCGTCAGGGCGTAATCCTGCGCGAAGGCCTGCACGTGGTTCTGGCCGGACAACCTAACGTGGGCAAGTCCAGCCTGCTCAACGCGCTGGCCGGCGACGACATTGCCATCGTCACTCCGATTGCGGGCACGACCCGCGACAAGGTCGTCCAGGAAATCCATATCGACGGCGTCCCCCTCCACATTGTCGACACGGCAGGTCTGCGGGAAACAGAGGACACCGTGGAGAGCATAGGTATCGCACGCACGTGGCAGGAAATCGAGCGCGCCGACGTTATCCTTCATTTGCAGGATGCCACCCAGCCAGGCGACGAGCTCGACGCCCAGATCACCGCGCGCCTGCCGCCGCGCACGCCGGTCCTGAAGGTTTTCAACAAGGTGGACTTGTTATCCACACCCTTCGCAGCCGGCCCTCAGGAACTCGGCATATCCGCCAAGCGCGGCGCAGGCCTGGACGCGTTGCGCGCCGAATTGCTGCGCATCGCCGGCTGGAACCCCGGGGGCGAATCTCCCTGGCTGGCGCGCGAGCGGCATCTGCATGCCTTGCAGGACGCGGCGGAACACCTCGAATTTGCCGGCGTGCACGCGCAACAAGACGACCGGGTACTGGATCTGTTTGCGGAAGAACTACGGCTGGCGCACGACAGCCTGTCGAGCATTACGGGCAAGTTCACCAGTGACGATCTGCTGGGGGAGATTTTCTCGAGCTTCTGTATCGGGAAATAGCGTGCAATGCAGCGTGCTGCGCCGCCGCAGCTGCATCTGGAAGTTCAAGGTTTGCGCGTCGCTTCCACCAGGCATTCAGACAAGCGGTCGAAATGCAGCAACGCGGCCTGGCTGAGCTCCACCTGCTTGCGGCGCGCATCCTCGGTATCGACAAGCAACACCCAGCCTTTTTCCCGCATCGACTTCAGTCGGGCGTGCAGGGTCGCAGGCGAACCGATGCTATCGACTGCCATGACATCGCGCACGGACAGCCGGCGCTCTTCCTGTGACGCGCGTGCGATCAACGTAAGTATGCGTTCTTCCATGGGGTCGAGCGACGGCAAGGAAGGCAGGCCGCGCAGTGCGTCGGCCAGGCGCAAAAAGCGCATGTAAATGTCGGCGGGCCTCTTTTTTTCTTTCATGGATAATGGACGCAGCGACCGATAAGCGGCGGGATTAGAGGTATGGAGAACATTCTAGATCAGGGCAAATGGGCTCTGGTGACAGTGGTGCTGTTCCTTGGCAGTCTGGCAGTCAATGAGTGGGTGTTCACCAACCTGGAGTTTGTGCGCGGCATTAACTGGATCTATCTGCCGGCAGGCGTGCGCCTGATATGCACGTTGCTGTTCGGACTGCCTGCAGCGCTAGGGCTGTTGGCCGGTTCCTGGATCGCCTGCTTTTTCTATTACTTTCCCGACGACGTACTCCGTTCCCTGGCCGGCGGCATCATGGCGGCCACCGCGCCGTATCTCGCCTACCGTTGGGCCAGGTCGACACTGCGGCTGCAACCCGACCTTGGCAATCTCACGGCCTGGCGCCTTCTGATCTGCGCGCTGGTCTATGCGTTGATGAACTCCACGATTCATCATCTCTGGTTCTTTCTCCAGGGAGAAAGGGCAGCGCTGGCGGACGGCTTCATAGCTATGCTGACCGGAGACATTACGGGATCCTTGTTCGTGTTGTACACGCTCAAGATGATCGCTGCGTTGGGCCGTACGATGTTGCGACGACGGCCCGCCTGACGGCATGAAGTTCTCGCGTACGCGAACTCAGCCCGTCACGGCGGCAGAGCTGTCTTCAGACTCAGTGGTCTCCTGGGCGACAGCATGGGGTACCGAACCGGCGTTGACCAATACCCGCTCGACACGCTCGGCCAGCGCGCGCATTTCCTTGGCTCTCTTGCCATGCAGCACCCTGCCAAATGCGTTCAGGTTGAGCGCCATGGTTCTCAACTCCGCCTGCTCGCTTTCCGACAAGGCGATACCGCCGTCGCGGCGCTGCTCTACCCGCGCAAGAACGCCCGAACATGCCTCATGGAATCTTGCGTACTCGGTCCATAAGTTTTCGGGCTCGCCATGGGCCGGAAACGACGTATTAGGTGCCATTGACACTCCTGGTATGGGATCACTCAGCCAGTTTCTTCGGTGATCGCTCATCATCTTCGGGGTATACACGCAAACGATTAGTTATAAATTTTATAACTAATTGATAAAACAATCTTGCCGCCCGCCCCGCGGCTTATATTCCGGTATTCCTTCCGGCGGTCACTTCCGCATCATTCAGGATTCGGCATGGTCCCAGACATACGCCTCGCCACCCCCGACGATCTGGCCGACATCGAGCGAATCGTCGCCCAAGCCTACGGACACTACGTCAAGCGCATCGGTGCAATACCCGGCCCGATGCGGGACGATTACGCCACCCGTGTCGCGCAAGGCGTGGTCCATGTGCTGCACGCCCAAGGGGTGGTGCAGGCCGTCCTGGTGCTGATTCCCGAGGCAGATTGCATGCTGCTCGACAATATCGCGGTTGCGCCTTCGGCGCAGGGCAAAGGCTACGGCCGAGACTTGCTGCGGTTCGCCGAAAGCGCGGCTCGCCTGGCGGGCTATGCCAGCATCCGCCTCTACACGCAGGAAAAAATGACCGAGAACATCGCTATCTACACGCGGTACGGATATGTGGAAACCCATCGAGCCGAAGAGATAGGCTTGAAGCGCGTCTTCATGAAAAAAGCCCTTTAAATAAGGGCTTTTTAATCATTCCGATAAGATGCGAGTATTTATTCACATAAATAAAACCTGATCACGGCTCGCGCGTCCCGGCCATCACGCGCTGCGCGCGGCGGTTGCTGGCCAGCGACTTCGCGTAGACGGAATCGGGCCGTATCCGATGCGCGATCACATAGCCCGTTATGCAAGCCAACATCAACGGCAGCATGACTTCATAGCTGAGCGTCATCTCGAAAATCATCAGGATCGACATCAAGGGCGCATACGTAGTCGCAGCCAGCAACGCGCCCATGCCCACCACGGCGTAACTGGACACCGCTGACAGGTCGCCCGCTGGAAACAAGGCCTGCAAGCCCGTGCCGTACAGGGCTCCAAGTGCCGCCCCCACGAACAGCGTGGGCGTAAATACACCGCCGACCGCACCTGATCCCACACTTGCCGCGGTAGCCAACGTTTTCAAAAGCAGGATGGCGGCCACGGCCTGCCAGGCCCACTGCGTGTGCAACATGCTGTTGACTACGCTATACCCATTGCCCCAGACCTCGGGGTTCACCACCGACAAAGCGCCGACGATCAAACCGCCCAGTGCCATGCGGGCCCATAGCGGCGCGGGCACACGGGCGAATGCGGCCCGCGCCGTATCGAGAAAGCGCAGGAACTGTGGCGCCGCCAGGCCGGCGATCACACCGAGCCCCAGGTAATTGATGACCTCCCATCCCGACATGAACGTGAAAGGGGGCATGTGAAAAACGGCGTCGTAATGCAGGATCTGGCGCGTCACGATATTGGCGACGACCGACGATACAACCAGCGGTACCAGCGTGGCCGATGCAATCGCTCCGTAGACGATCTCTGAAATGAACAAGGCGCCGGCGATGGGCGCGTTGTACGCGGCCGTGATTCCCGCAGTGGCACCGCAGGCAACCAATAAGCGCAAATGCCGGGGCGGCAGGACCAGGTAGCGGCCAGTCAGGGATGACAACATCGCCGCCAATTGCACCATGGGGCCTTCACGGCCGATGGAAGCGCCGGAGCCGATGGAAAAGATCGATGACAGGCTGCGCGCGACCGTCTGGCGAAAGCCGATGACTCCGCGCCCGACTGAAATTGCCTCCATATAGTCCGCTGCGCCGCGCCTGGGTAGCCACTTGGCCGCCATTTGGAGGATCACGCCGGCAATGGCGCCGCCGATGGCAGGCATCAGAAAGCGTTCCCAAGGATTCAGGCCTCGCGCCAGCGACACCATGCCGTGAGGCACGTCTTCTCCTCCCAGCAAAGTTTGCGTCCAGCCAAGCATTTCGCGGAAGACCACGGTGGCCAGCGCCCCCAGCAAGCCCATCAGCGCCGCCGCGCAGAGCGTGGCCGGCAAATTGTCCGCCAGCAGACGGGTTCTGAGCCAGATCGCCCAGCCCGATTTCTTGATTCTGATTTCTGTCGCCATGGCGGGATTCTACGGCGGAAGCTGCTCACTTTTTGTTCAGTTCCCAGTCAAGAATCGCTGCGCACATCCCCTGGAACCCCCCTTTCCGCGAACGCCCTACAGGCCCTCTGAAGGCGTCCTGGAAGGCAAAAAAGCGGGTAGGCAGCAGGGCATTTTTCGGGGTAAAAGTGCCGGTTTTGGGACCGGTCAGGCAGAAAGGGCCTGTGGATAACTCCTAAGGAGACGCCTTGTGCACATTTTGTGGAGGCAAGTTGAACAAGCAGGGGTTTTGGCCAGGGTCCAAAATCTTGTCCAACTTCAGCTTTTTTCCCACACAGAGTTCTTGCACAGGCAAAAACGCTTCCAAGTGGATGAAAAAAAAGAGGTTTTCAAGGTTAAGGTAGTTATCCACAGGCCTTATTAATCATTAGTCTTTATATAAAGAGAAATTAAGGAAAAGCCAAACATGCTCTCCCATTCCGCCCAGCCATCCCCCCCCGGACTCCGTCCATGCGCATCCTCCTGATAGAAGACGAAGCCGAACTTGCTCGCTGGCTTTCAAGAAGCCTGGCCAGGCACGCGGGTTTCGTTGTTGAATGGGCTGATGACGGGCTGGTCGCCGAAAGACGGCTGGCAATGGAAGAATTCGACGCGGTCATCCTGGATCTCGGACTTCCGGGCATGGATGGCCATACTTTGCTCGCGAAGATTCGCGCGCGGGACGACCGTACGCCGGTCCTGGTCTTGACCGCGCGCGATTCGCTAGCCGAAAAAATCGGCACGCTGCATCAGGGAGCGGACGACTTCCTGCCAAAGCCATTTGTTGTGGAAGAGTTGGAAGCGCGATTGATCGCGCTCATCCGACGTAGCCGCGGACGGGAACATCCGCGGCTCACGCTTGGAAACCTGGTTTTCGAGACTTCTGCTCAAAAATTCACGGTTGGCGGACAGCCCTTGCAGTTATCCCCACGTGAACACTCGGTCCTGCGTGTACTGATCCAGAAAAGCGGCGAACCCATCAACAAGCAGCAGATCCTGGATCGCATCCTGACCGACGATGCGGACATAAACCTGGAAGCCATCGAGGTCGTAGTGCACCGGTTGCGCAAGAAATTGGCGGATACCGGTGTGCAAATCGTGACCATGCGGGGCATGGGCTACTGCCTGGAGAACCTTGTTGACAACTAGAAGTGCGGAAAAAAATGGATTTTTCGCGGCGAAAAGACGCAATCGCACCCTGAAAACCCAACTTCTCTGGTGGCTGATTCCGACGTTGGTTTTCGTGATGATGGGAGCCTTGTGGCTGTCGAACCATCAGTTGCGCAATCAGGTCGACACTGCCTATGACCGGTCGCTCGCTGGAGCGCTGCGCGCCATCGACCACAACATATCCACAGCCAGCGGTGGATTAGCCATGGAGCAGCCATACCTGATGCTGGAATTTTTCGAGCTGACGGCCAATGGCAGCGTGTTCTACCGAGTCGCTACCGAGGACGGGCTGGCGGAAATCGGCAGCCCGGGGCTGCCCATGCCCGCCGACCCGCTCGTTTCCGGTGAACCACGCTTTTTCTATGCCGACTACCAGGGAACGCCTGTGCGGGTCGCAGCACTGGCGCGGACCATGGATCCGCCGCTCTATGCAAATAAAGGGGGACGGGTGATTGTGCAGGTGGCCGAGGGCCTGGATACCCGTCAGGCCTTCCTGCACCAGGTGCTTGTTCGTTCCGTGGAGCGGGATCTTGCCGTGATCCTGATCAGCGTCCTGGTGATCATCCTGGGGGTTTTCATGGCCTTGCGCCCCCTGGCCAGGTTGCGCCAGGAGGTGGAAGGGCGTTCTGCGGACGATTTAAGCCCCGTAGGCGCTTCGGACATGCCAGGGGAGGTCCTACCCCTAGTTGCGGCCGTAAACCTCCACATGGCCCGTTTTGCGGCCCAGGCGAGGGTCCAGAGTCAGTTCCTGGACGACGCATCGCACCAGTTGCGCACCCCTTTGTCGGTTTTGCGGACCCAGACGGCCTACGCCTTGCGCGAAACAGACCCCCAGGAGGTCCGTACAGCCCTTCTGGCGATGCAAGAAGGGTTGGACAGGGCCGTACGCACCACCAACCAGATGCTCGCTCTGGCGCGCGCTAAAGACGCCTCCCTGGCCGAAGGCGGGTTCAACCCGGAACCGGTGGACCTGGTCGAGTTGGCCGACGCCGTCATCCGCAGCCTGCTTCCCACGGCCCGTGCCCGCCAGCTCGATGTCGGTCTGGAGGCCGAAACACGGCCTGTGGTCGTCCAAGGAGCGGAGTGGCTACTGAGGGAGGCTGTCAGCAATCTGGTCGACAATGCCATCCGTTACACATCGCCAGCGGGGGAAGTGACGGTGAAGGTCCTCATCGAGCCTGGGCTGGCGAGGCTGGTGGTCGAGGACAGCGGCCCCGGCATGTCGGCGGAAGACATCGCCCGCGCCTGCATTCGTTTTCGCCGGGGCGCCGCGGGCAAAAACAAGCCTGGCGCCGGCCTGGGGCTCGCCATCGTAGGGACCATCGCCGAGATCCTTGGGGCGCGGCTGGTACTGGAGAACCGCGTGCCCCTGCCTGGCTTGAGGGCGGCATTGGTGTTTACCCTGGAAAGCGGGTCCGATGCTGCGACGCACCAGGAAAACAGCGGTTTTTGAAAGCTTTTGGAAAGCTTGGGTTTTGTACGGTTGCGTTCACTGGGGGCGTTATTGCGCAAAGAACTGTCTGAGCAGAGCTTCCAGCCATACCTAGACCTATAAATCTCGGAGACGCAAAAAATGCAGACTCGTCTGAAACTTCGCCTGGCCGCCTTCGCGGCGCTGGGCGCGATTACCCTGAACCTGGGCGCCGCTCACGCGGCCGAAGAGCCGCGCCGCCCGGAATGCATCGCGCCTGCCCAGCCCGGCGGCGGTTTCGACCTGACCTGCCGTCTGGCCACCGAAGGCCTGAAGCAAAGCGGTGCGCTCAAGACCTCCATGCGCATCGTCTACATGCCCGGCGGGATCGGTGCCGTGGCCTACAACAACATCGTGGCGCAACACCCGAACGAGCCGGGCACCATCGTGGCCTTCTCGGGCGGTTCGCTGTTGAACCTGGCCCAGGGCAAGTTCGGCAAGTACAACGTCAATGACGTGCGCTGGCTGGCCGCGATCGGTACTGACTACGGCGTGGCAGTGGTCCGCAACGATTCTCCGTACACGGACCTGAAGAGCCTGATGGAAGCTTTTAAACAGGATCCGACCAAGATCGTTCTCGGCGCCGGTGGCACCGTGGGCAGCCAGGACTGGATGAAGGCCGCATTGACCGCGAAGGCTGCAGGCGTGGATTTCAAGAAGATGCGCTTCGTGGCCTTTGAAGGCGGCGGCGAGGCCGTGACGGCTTTGCGCGGCGGCCACATCCAGGCCTACATGGGCGATGCGGCGGAAGCGTTCACCATGCTGGAAGGCGGCGCCCCTATCCGCGTGCTGGCCGTGTTCAACGATCAGCGCCTGCCTGGCAAGCTGGGCACCGTGCCCACCGCGAAGGAGCAGGGTTACGACATCGTCTGGCCCATCATCCGCGGCTTCTATGTGGGCCCGAAGGTGTCGGACAGCGACTACCAGTTCTGGGTCGACGCTTTCAACAAGACCACGGCTTCGCCCGAGTTCGACAAGCTGCGCCAGCAGCAAGGCCTGTTTCCCTTCAACAAGACGGGTCCCGACCTCGACGCCTACGTGAAGAACCAGGTCAAGGTCTACGGCGAACTGGCCGACTCCTTCGGCCTGGTCAAGAAGTAAGCCGCAAGGCGTTTCTCCCTGTTGCGCCAATCAGGATTCCCCGCCGCCGGCATTGCCGCGGCGGCAGGGGAGTGCTGCGCCGCGCGATGCGACTACAACGGAAAAGTGATCATGAACGATCGAATACTGGGCGTGGCGGCGCTTGCGCTGGCCGCCTTCATGACCGCGGCGGGTTGGGGAATCGAAGCCCCCTTCGCCTATGAGCCGGTGGGCCCGCGCGCCTTTCCGCTGCTGCTGGCGCTGATCATCGGCCTGTGCGGCTTATGGCTCATCTACAAGGGCGGTCATCAGGTCGAGGCCAATCCTCCCGGCGCAAACGCCCGCATCGCGCTGATGATGGGGTTCGCCGTGGCGTATGCCTTCCTGTTCCAGTGGCTGGGTTTCGTGATCGCAACCACCCTGATGACGATATTCGTGGGCCGCCTGTTCGGAGGCGGCTGGATCAAATGCGCGATTGGCGGCGCCGTCATGAGCGTTTTGTTTTTCTTGCTGTTCGACAAGGTGCTGGACGTCGTCCTGCCTACCGGTTTGCTGGAGACCCTGATATGAGCGGCATCCTTGATCACTTGGCGATCGGCTTTGGCGTAGCCTTTTCGCTGACAAATATCCTGGTGGCATTGATCGGTTCGTTCATCGGAACCATGGTGGGCGTGCTGCCCGGCCTGGGACCGGTCAACGGCGTGGCCATGCTGATACCGATCGCTTTCGCCATGAACCTGCCGCCGGAGACTGCGCTGATTCTGTTGGCGGCCGTGTACGTAGGCGCTGAGTATGGCGGCCGCATCACCGCGATCCTGCTTAATGTGCCGGGCGAGGCCAGTGCCATCATGACGACACTGGACGGATATCCGCTTGCGCGCCAGGGCCTGGCCAGCGTGGCACTGTCGCTGTCGGCATGGTCGGCCTTCTTCGGGGCCATCGTGTCGGTGTTGGGCATCATCCTGCTGGCGCCCTTGCTGGCCAAATGGGCGCTCGCCTTTGGCCCTGCCGAATATTTCGTGCTGATGATTTTCGCGTTCTGCTGCCTGACCAGCCTGCTGGGCAAGCAGCCCGTCAAGGGTGTGCTGGCGGCGATGATCGGCCTGTCGATTTCGGTCGTGGGCGTGGACGCTAACTCGGGCGTGTATCGCTATACCTTCGAATCGGTGCACCTGGCCGACGGTATCGAATTCGTGGTCGTGGTGATCGCGCTGTTTGCAGTCAGCGAAATGCTGGAAATGCTTGAGAAAGTGATGTCCGGCCACAGCGTCGAGGTCAAGCCCAGTGGTCGCAAACTTTTCAACCTGAAGGAAATGGCGCTCACCTGGTGGAGCGTGGTGCGCAGTTCGCTGGTGGGCTTTGGCGTGGGCGTATTGCCTGGCGCCGGCGCAAGCGTGGCTGCAGCCGTGGCGTATTCGCAGGAAAAGCGCATCATCGAGGCCAAGGATCCCGAAGCCAAGTTCGGCAAGGGCGATATGCGTGGTCTGGTGGCGCCGGAAGCTGCTGCTACCGCTTCGGCCATAGGTTCGTTCGTCCCTATGCTTACGCTGGGCGTACCGGGCTCGGGTACTACTGCCGTGATGATGGGCGCGCTGACGCTCTACAACATCACACCGGGCCCGGTCCTGTTCGATTCCAAGCCCGAGCTCGTGTGGGGTTTGATCGCTTCGTTGTTCGTGGCGAACGTATTGTTGTTCATCATGAACGTGCCGCTCGTACGGTTCTTCTCCAAAGTGTTGTCGGTGCCGGGATGGCTGATGGTGCCTGGCATCCTCTGCATCAGCTATATCGGCGTTTACGCCATTAACGCGGGCACGTTCGACCTGCTGCTGGTGGCCGGCATCGGTGCCCTGGGATATTTCTTGCGCAAGTTCGGTGTCCCGATGGCACCGCTGGTGCTGGGCGTGGTGTTGGGCAACATGATGGAGCAGAACCTGCGTCGCGCCTTGTCCATGACCGACGGCGACGTGGCAGTGCTGTTTGCCAGCCCGGTGTCGATCGCGATGTGGGTGGGGGCGGCCGCGGTCGTGATCCTGCCGCAAATCATGCGCCGCATGCGCGCAGCGAAAAAGCTTGCCGCTGGTCCGGTCTGATCCGATGGCGGCGCGGCTGTTGTAAAGGGCAGCAGCCGGCCGCGGGATCTGAACCGGATATTGCAAAGGGCGCCTTATGGGCGCCCTTTTTTTATTCATGAATCCATACGGATTGCCGAACTCTTAAACGCGAGTATTTATTCATGTTTTTGAATAAAACCCCTTGAATATAGGGGTGGCGAGATTTTTCAAGAATTCTAGAACTCTCAGACCCGGGCCAGCCGTTCCAGCGCGGCATCGAGCGTTGCATCCTTTTTGGCGAAGCAGAAACGCACGATGCGATGGTTGGATTCGGCCGCGTCGGGCTGACGGTAAAACGCGGACACCGGAATTACCGTGACGCCGTGATTCACCGTGAGGTCGCGCGCGAAGTCGGCTTCGTTCTGCCTGGATATCTGGCTGTAGTCGGCCAGCAGGAAGAACGTGCCAGGACTGGGCAAGGGCCGGAAGCGGGTCTTGGCGAGGCCTTGCGCCAGGCGGTCGCGCTTGGCTTCATAAAAAGCCGGCAAATCCAGGTAAGGCTTGGGATCACGCATGAACTCCGCCAGTGCGAACTGCATGGGCGAGGGTACGGTGAACACCATGAACTGATGTACTTTGCGCAGTTCGGCGCTCAGCTGGCGCGGCGCGCAGCAGTAGCCGATTTTCCAGCCTGTAGTGTGATAGGTCTTGCCGAAGGAAGAGATCACGAAGGCATGTTCGGCCAGCAGCGGGCGGCGCGCCACGCTGGCATGGGGCTTGCCGTCGAACACGATGTGTTCGTAGACCTCGTCTGACACCAGCAGCACGCCAGTGTCGCGGACAATGGCTTCGAGCGCGTCCAGGTCGCTGTCGTCAAGCACCGCGCCCGTTGGGTTGTGCGGAAAATTCAGCATCAGCAGGCGCGTCTTGGACGTGATGGCGTCGCGTACGCGCTGCCAGTCGATGCGGTAGTAGGGATCGGCTTCGGTGGGCGCGCGCAGGGGCACGGGCACCGCCGTTCCGCCCGCCAGGCGAATTGCCGGCAGATAGGAGTCGTAGCAGGGCTCGATGACCACCACTTCGTCGCCGCTGCCCACGGCGGCCAGCACGGTTGCCATCAGCGCTTCGGTAGCGCCGCTGGTGACGGTGATCTCGGTTTCGGGATCGTAGGCATGGCCGTAGAGTTCGCGCGTCTTGGCGGCAATGGCCTCACGCAGCGGCGCGACGCCGGGCATATAGGGATACTGGTTGTGGCCGTCGGCCATCGCTTTGGATACCAGCGCGCACAAGGCGGGGTCGGGGTCGAAGTCGGGGAAGCCCTGGCCCAGGTTGATGGCTTTGTGCTCGATGGCCAAGCGGCTCATCACGGTAAAGATGGTGGTGCCAACGTCGGGAAGTTTGGATCGGATCATGGTGGACGCGAGAGGGAACGTTGCTAGCAGAGAGAGTTTTCGTAAGTATCCCACTAACTCATAATTCGGTTTTCTCATGAGCTTAAGGCACGGCGGTATCGTGGTTCAGAACATGTTGTGGAGGGTTTTGGGCGGTCTGGCGATCGCATTGGCAGGGGCGTTGCTGGCCGTTTGGGCGCATATTCCGCTGCCTTGGATGCTGGGGGCGTTGCTCGTGACCGCGGCGACACGCATCGCTGGCTTGGGCACTGCCTGCCCCAGGCCTGCGCGCAATGCCGGCCAATGGGTGATCGGCACGTCCTTGGGTCTGTATTTCACGCCACAGGTTATCGGCCACATTGGCAGCAATGCAGGACCCATCGTCGCCGGCATGTTGTTCGCGCTAGGCCTGGCGTTCATGGGCACAGCGATTCTTCGTCGCTACACGGACGCGGATTTCAAGACGGCGTGGTTTTCGTCGGCCATAGGCGGGGCCAGCGAGATGGCGAACCTGGCCGAGCGCCATGGGGCGCGCATCGATCGCGTGGCCACGGCGCACAGTGTGCGCGTACTCATGGTGGTGGTGACGGTGCCCTTCATCTTCCAATGGTGGGGCGTTGCGGGCCTGGATCCCACCGTACCCGGACCCAAGGTCGTCCATGGCTGGGGGCTGGCGGCGCTGGTCGGCCTGACCAGCATCGGCGGCATGGCCTTCATGAAACTGCGCCTGCCCAATCCCTGGGTGCTGGGCCCGATGTTGGCCGCCATGGTCCTTACCGCCAATGGCATCGAGTTGTCGGCACTGCCGGATTACGTCCCGAAGGTGGGCCAGCTGCTGATTGGTTGGTCGCTGGGGGATCGCTATCGCCCGGATTTCTTTCGGGCCGCTCCGCGTTTCATCGCTGCGGTGGCCGGCTTCACGGTAGCCGCCCTGGCTCTGGCTTTCGGACTGGGCGCCTTGCTGTCACTGTGGTCTGCGGCCCCCATTCCAACCCTGATTCTCGGCACCACGCCGGGCGGTATTGCCGAGATGGCCATTACGGCCAAAGTGCTGCAGCTAGGGGTGCCGGTAGTCACCGCATTCCACGTCACGCGCATGGTTTTCGTGGTGATAGTGACGGGGCCGATCTACGCTTTTCTGGCGTCGCGGCAGAGGGATGCGGCCTAGCGAAACGAGATCCAGTATTAAAAATACGACATTGGGGTAAACAACTATATGAGTCTGTAATGTGTGCTGAGTATGCTGATTACGCAGTTGATTCAAGCAGCGCGCGGACTCGTTCTGCAGCTAGGCGGCAGGCGGGAACGCAGCAGCAACGCAGGTACTACTACCGGTCGTTCAGTTCTCACGGCGTCCTTGATTCATTGCATTTCGAGTTAATTACAGGACGCTAGAAAAAATGGCTCAGAAGGGCAAAGTTAAGTGGTTTAACGCTGACAAGGGTTACGGTTTCATCACGCCGGACGTTGGTGGCACCGATGTTTTCGCACACTTTTCCGCCATCCAGGGCCGCGGCTATCGCAGCCTGAACGAAGGCCAGGAAGTCGAATTTGAAGTCAAGGATGGTCCGAAAGGACCTCAAGCGGCCGAAATTCGCCCGCTCTAAATCGGGAAATCCCAATTTCCCGTCCGCCAGGTTCGACCTGGCTACAACGCCCCAAGACTCCACAGTCTGGGGCGTTGTTTCATTTGGCGGCGGTAGCATTTCCTACACCGCCAGATGAATAGTTAGTATTCACTAACATGTTTTTCAGCCGTGGATAAGTTTGTGGATAATTATTCCTCGGCATGAGTATTTTTATGCTCAGCAATGAAGCAATTTGCGCATCCGGGCTGGGTTTTGCACAGTTATCCCACCTTCATTGGAACGGTTTCCGAATATGGTCGTCGGCCTTCCATTCACCTTTCCCTTCACGACCGGTTGTGCTCAAAGATGCCCTTTCCCCAGGGAATACAGGCATTTAACGGGGTTTTCGAGCGCTTGTAGCTCCGAGTCTGAGGCCGGTCTTGATTATTCGCTTCGGTAGCTTCGGCCTTATTGGGGCCCTAAGACCCGTGGTTGTTCACAAAGATATCCCCATACCGGTTATGCACAGAATTACGCCGTTTGGCGCCCAATTCGGCCCCGTCAGCCTGTGGATAGAAATGGGGATAGGCTCGGAAGGATGGGGTGCTTGGGCGGGATTGCCGGTTTGAGGTCCACTTGCCGGAGGGAAGCGCGCGGTGCCTTCCACAACATAAGGCTTGTCTTTAGCTCGGCGCGGATGCGGATCTTGGCGGGCAAGTTGTCCACAGATGGCCTGATGGGACGCGGGCGATCTCACCCATAAGGATGATGGCGTGGTTTCCCGTGGCGGAGCAAGATAGTTGTCCGGTCAAATAATCCATGCAGCGGCACGCGGGATGTGCGTAGGGGCGGCCCGCAAGACGAACATGCGTGGATAGCTCTGTGGACAATTCACCGGCTTAATATTTAGCCGCGATTTGATCCTATTTGGTCGCTAGAGTTCCCGGCCCGTTTCAGAATGGCCGCGCCGTGTCAGCCCGTTTTAAATACTCCACGTAAACCAGCGCAGATCTTATCCACAAAGTTTTCCACGGTCTGTGGCGATGGTTTTAGCGGAACACCGTAGCGCGGAGCTTCCCGTTGTGGCCAGCTTGCCAGATAGCTGTAATCGATCGGCGCCATAGGGAAGCTTGTTGTGCAATTGTGGTTTTTCATGAATCTTTGCATTCAACATGCCAGCCGGGGTTGCGCTGCTTTTCTCGCCCATGTTGTGCGGCGCTAATCAACTTATCCCCAGAGTTGTTCCACGTGAAACGCCTGGCTACGAAGTGGGGTGTAGGCCAGCGATGCTTGTTGATAACGCTGTGCAGAATTCGAGTGGCTCCAACCGGACGAAAGTTGATGGCGTTTGGTGGCTTGCTCTCTAGCGGCACTCCGCCTTCCTTCTCCTTATTTAGACCCCTCGGGTCGTTTGTCGCCACGCTGTCCGCGCAAGGGGATAACAGTGTTTTTGGGATGCGTTGTGGTTGACGATTTCAGGTTTCCGCCAGTTTTGTGAACATTGGCCAAGCAGAGATAGCTGTCTCACCCGTCGGCTTTTGCGGAATTTTGGCAATCTCCGGGTGCGCTTGGGTTTCTGCTCCGGAACACTTATTTGATTGTTTCCCGGTCACCTCCCGATGTTCGTCATACCGCCTGTTTCACGTGAAACTCAAAAAGAGCTCTTGTTTTGGGTAAGGGGTAAGGTAGGGCCGTGAAAATCGTTTTTTTTGTGGATGAATCTTCATAAAACTGCAATTCCGTGTTTCGCGGACGAGTAGGTGGGCAGCATAGTCCAGTCAAGTTTCGCGTCGGGATATGTCGCGGGAATCCTTCGCCGAGCTGCTGCTCGCGCGATATTTCCGAATCTTCGTGCCCCCGTGCCGCGGTGTTCCACGTGAAACATGATTGTCGCGGGGGCAACGTGAGTGTGAAATCGCCGCGTTTCCACGTGCAGGATGTTCCACGTGAAACCTACGGAAGGCAGGCATACCCGATGTTTCACGTGGAACATTGCAAGCGAAGTCTGATGCACCTGAGATTGGGGTTAACAGGACCCACTAATTCCTCACGTCCGCGAGAGGAGTATGGCCCTTGCAGGACTTCGTGGCGGCGGCAGGGCGGAAGATTCACGTGGTGGTTCAGCATATTGATGCTGGCTATTCCCGGCATTCCGTCCGAGGTAGCGAAGGTTGCCGCTGACCAACCTTTACCTCTCGCGATGAGCACAGACTGCTCTTGGGGGCATATTAGGCATCGGGGTGCGCAGTTTTCACGTGCTTGTCGGGGCTGCGAGTGGTCGTAGGAATCGGTGGGGGATGTTTCACGTGAAACACCGCCCGGGCCCTGTACGGGGCACTCCGCGAAGAGCATATGAGGGAATGCACAGAGAATGGCCTACTGTGGCAACTCGCCCGCTGGCGGCTCTCAAAGGGTTGTAGGAAGCGGTCTTCAAGTGATGTTCCACGTGAAACATGCAATCGAAAGCGGGGGCAATTGCCGACATATTCACGGGTAGGGAGCCTTTGGCCTCAGGGATATGCGGCAAATCGGACCTTTCCCGCTTTCATGTTGCGCCGAAGCATGTTTCACGTGAAACATGGCAGGCCTGCCTCTATAATGAGCACCGAACGCTCTCTTACCTCCCCCCATCATGGACTATCCCCGCGAATTCGATGTCATCGTCGTCGGTGGCGGCCACGCCGGCACCGAAGCAGCGTTGGCTGCTGCCCGCACTGGCGCGCAGACGCTGCTGTTGACGCACAACATCGAAACCCTAGGCCAAATGTCTTGCAATCCCTCGATCGGTGGGATTGGCAAGGGCCATCTTGTCAAAGAAGTCGACGCTCTGGGCGGCGCCATGGCTTTGGCTACGGATGAAGCGGGTATCCAATTCCGCATCCTGAACGGCTCCAAGGGGCCTGCGGTCCGTGCTACCCGCGCCCAAGCGGATCGAGTGCTGTACCGCAAGGCGATCCGCGGCCGCCTGGAAAATCAACCGAACCTCTTGTTGTTCCAACAGGCAGTCGAAGATCTGATGGTGGAAGGTGACCGCGTGGTCGGCGCGGTAACCCAGATTGGCCTGAAGTTTCGCGCGAAGTCCGTGGTACTTACCGCTGGCACGTTCTTGAATGGCCTGATTCACGTGGGGCTGCAGAACTATTCGGGCGGCCGTGCGGGCGATCCTCCCGCCGTCTCACTAGGCCAGCGCCTGAAGGAGCTCAAGCTGCCGCAGGGTCGTCTGAAGACAGGAACGCCACCGCGGATCGATGGCCGTTCGATCAACTACAGCATCCTCGAAGAGCAGCCTGGCGATCTCGATCCGATCCCCGTGTTTTCGTATATGGGCAACGTGGGGATGCACCCGCGCCAGCTGCCCTGCTGGATTACGCACACAAACGCCCGGACCCACGACATCATTCGCGGCGGGCTGGACCGTTCGCCGATGTACAGCGGTGTGATCGAAGGAGTGGGGCCGCGCTACTGTCCGTCCATCGAAGACAAGATCCATCGCTTTGCCGACAAAGAATCGCATCAAGTGTTCCTGGAGCCCGAAGGGCTGGACACCCATGAGGTCTACCCAAACGGCGTGTCCACCAGCCTGCCGTTCGACGTGCAGCTGGCCCTGATCCATTCTTTGCCTGGCCTGGAAAATGCGCACATCTTGCGTCCTGGGTACGCCATTGAATATGACTACTTCGATCCACGTGGATTGAAGAGCACGCTCGAAACCAAGGCCATTGCTGGCTTGTATTTCGCGGGACAGATCAACGGCACCACAGGCTATGAAGAAGCGGCTGCTCAAGGATTGCTGGCCGGCGTCAATGCCGCGTTGTTTTCCCAAGACCGCGAGCAGTGGACGCCGCGTCGTGACGAAGCTTATCTGGGGGTGCTGGTAGACGACCTGGTTACGCGAGGCGTGACCGAGCCGTACCGGATGTTTACTTCGCGGGCTGAATACCGGTTGAGCCTGCGCGAAGATAATGCCGATCTGCGTCTGACAGAGATCGGCCGTCGGCTGGGAATCGTCGACGATGCACGGTGGGACGCTTTCAACCGCAAGCGCGACGCCGTGGCTGCCGAAGTCGAACGCCTGAAATCATCCTGGGTCAATCCGCGTGTGCTACCCGCGGAAGTTGCTGAACCTCTGTTGGGCAAGGCGATTGAACGTGAGTACTCACTTGCAGATTTGCTCAAACGCCCGAATGTTTCGTATGAAGCCTTGATGGCTGCGCGTAACACCGACGGTTCGCTGCTGGCCGGTCCCGGTGTCGTGCAAGATGACGTGCTGGCCGAGCAGGTCGAGATCCAGGTGAAGTACGCGGGCTACATCGACCGCCAACAGGTCGAAGTGCAGAAGCAGATAGCGCATGAACAGCAGGCGATTCCCACCGATGTCGATTACGACGCGGTGACCAGCCTGTCGTTCGAAGTCCGCCAGAAGCTCAAAGCGCACCGCCCGGAAACCATCGGCCAGGCCGCGCGTATCTCGGGCGTTACCCCCGCTGCAATTTCATTGCTGCTGATCCATCTGAAGCGCCTGCACTACGGCTCGCGCAAACAAGCGGCATGAGCGCGCTCACCGACACGGCCGGCGCGGACATGGCCGGCCGCCTGTCTCGCGCATGCGAGCAATTGGGGCTGGAGGCCGATGCCGCCGCGCTGGCCAAGCTGCTGAATTATCTGGCCCAGATGCAGCGTTGGAACCGGACCTACAACCTCACCGCCATCCGCGATCCTCAACAGATGCTGATCCAGCACCTGTTCGACAGCATGGCCGCCGTAGGACCGTTCAGCGAGGCGCTGGGCGCGTCCGAGATGCCAGCCAAGGTCTACGACGTCGGATCGGGTGGCGGGCTGCCTGGCGTCGTCCTGGCGATCATGCGGCCGCATTGGTCCGTGACCTGCGTGGACGCGGTCGAAAAGAAGACAGCATTCGTGCGGCAGATGAGCGGCGTACTGGCTTTGCCCAACCTGCAGGCCTGCCACGCCCGTATCGAAACGCTCGCGCCCGCGGACTGCAATATTGTGACGTCGCGCGCCTTTGCATCCTTGGACGATTTTGCGCAACTCGCAGGTCGCCATGTACGCAACGATGGTACCCTCGTCGCCATGAAGGGCAAGGTCCCCGAGGACGAAATTCAGGCGCTGCATGCGCGCGGAGAATGGCAAGTCGATCACATCCAGCCGTTGCGCGTGCCTGAATTGCAGGCCGAGCGCTGCCTTATCTGGATGCGCCGTAGTCAAGGAACCCTATGAAGAACATACCCCCCAGCACCACCGCCCGCATTTTCTGCATTGCCAACCAGAAGGGCGGTGTGGGCAAGACGACGACCGCCATCAACCTGGCGGCGGGCCTTGCCACGCACAACCAACGTGTGCTGCTGGTGGATCTGGACCCGCAAGGCAATGCGACGATGGGTAGCGGCATCGACAAGAACTCGCTGGAGTCGAACCTGTACCAGGTGCTGATCGGCGAATCCAGCATCGAGCAGGCCCGTGTCAAATCCGAATCGGGCGGTTACGACGTGCTGCCCGCCAACCGCGAACTGTCCGGCGCCGAGATCGATCTGGTGCAGATGGAGCAGCGCGAGCGGCAATTGAAGGCCGCGATCGACACCGTCGCTACCCAGTACGACTTCGTGCTGATCGATTGTCCGCCCACGCTGTCCTTGCTGACCTTGAACGGCCTGGCCGCTGCCCACGGCGTCATAATTCCGATGCAGTGCGAATACTTCGCGCTGGAAGGCCTGTCCGACCTGGTCAACACCATCAAGCGCGTGCACCGCAACATCAACGATGATCTCCGCGTCATCGGCCTGCTGCGCGTGATGTTCGATCCGCGCATGACCTTGCAACAGCAGGTGTCCGCGCAGCTCGAGGCGCACTTCGGCGACAAGGTCTTCAAGACCGTCGTGCCGCGCAACGTGCGCCTGGCCGAAGCGCCCAGCTATGGCATGCCTGGCGTGGTGTACGACCGGGGCTCGCGCGGCGCGCAGGCCTATATCTCGTTTGGCGCCGAAATGATCGAACGCGTGAAGAAGGACCTGAAGTAGGCCTCGACCATGTCCGCTGTCACGCTCTTTTCCCAGACTGAATCGCAAGCCTCCGGCACGCCGCGCGTTGATGCGCGCGACAGCCTGCGCGCGCGTCTGGAAGAAGCAGCGCTGAACGCGACGGCGGTCGCCTCGCAGGTGCTCTATGATGGCTGGCTGGTGCGGTTCGCGCCTTCGCTGGCCAAGCGCGTGCGCAGTATCAATGTGCTGGGGTTATCCACACGTCCTTTGGACGAGCGGCTGGCGTATTGTTCATCGTTGTATGCGCGTCATGGCTTGCCCATGGTGTTGCGCATTACCTCCATCGGCCCCGATTTTTCCCTCGACGCCGAACTGGAGTCCCGCGGTTATATCCTTACCGGCGAGACCCGAGTCATGTTTACGCCGCTCGCTCCCAGGCCCGGCGCCCGGAGCGATCTGCTTTTCAATATTGTCGATACCGCGCGCTTTGCGGCGGCGGTCGGGGCGATGCGCAACTCGGAATCCGGGCACATCGCCGAACATGGGGCGCGCCTGCAAGGCCTGGCTGTGGATATCTCGCCGGTGCTGGCAACGGACGCGACGGGGCAGTGCGTCGCTGCGGGCCTGGCCGTCCGCGACGGCGACCTGCTGGGCCTGTTCGACATCGTTACGGATCCAGGGCAGCGGCGTAAAGGCTACGCCGCCGCGCTGATTGAACACTTGTTGGCAATAGGCGCCGCCGGTGGCGCCACGACCGCCTATTTGCAGGTGGAGCCGGAGAACACAGCCGCGCGCGCCTTGTATGGCCGCTACGGTTTCAAAGACTGTTACGCGTATTGGTATCGCCTGCCCGCCGAGCAGACGGACGCCGCCTGAGCCTGGCTCGGGATACAAAAACAGAAGGAAAGAGGATTTAACTATGGCCACCAAGAAACCCAAGGGATTGGGCCGCGGACTGGACGCCTTGCTCGGCGCGGACGCGCCTGCCATCGATAACATCGGCAAGGCCACCGCCAAGCCCGAGGGTCCGCCGTCCACCTTGCCCGTCTCGAAGATGCGCGCAGGCAAATATCAGCCGCGCACGCGCATGGACGAGGGCGCATTGGGCGAATTGGCCGAATCGATCCGCACGCAAGGCATCATGCAACCCATTCTTGTGCGGGCACTGGGCGAAGCTGCGCCCGGCCACTATGAAATCATCGCCGGTGAACGGCGCTTTCGCGCGGCCCAGCTGGCTGGCTTGAAGGAAGTGCCGGTGCTGGTGCGTGAAGTGGCCGACGAGAACGCAGCCATCATGGCGCTGATCGAGAACATCCAGCGCGAAGACTTGAATCCGCTTGAAGAGGCGCAGGGCGTGCGCCGTCTGCTGGACGAATTCGGTTTGACGCACGAGCAGGCCGCGCAGGCGATCGGGCGCTCGCGCTCGGCCACCAGTAACCTATTGCGCCTCTTGAACCTGGCCGCGGCCGTGCAGACCATGTTGTTGGCGGGCGATGTAGACATGGGCCATGCGCGCGCACTGCTCGCCGTGGATGCCGCCACGCAGATCCAGCTGGCCAACCAGATCATCGCGCGCCGCCTGTCGGTGCGCGAAGCCGAAAAGCTGGTCGCCAAGACCGCCAAGGAAGTGGAGTCCTCCGCGGTCTCCAAAAAGAAGACCAATGGGGTCTCGCGCGATCTGACACGCCTGGAAGAAGCCCTGTCCGACCACCTGGGCACGCGCGTCGCGCTGAAGGTGGGTGCGAAGGAAAAGGGCCAGATCGTCATTGATTTCCACGGCTGGGAACACCTGAATTCCCTGCTTGAGCGCCAGGGCCTGTCCGGGGTGGTGGATGCCTGACCGCGCGCTGCCTGTCATCGCGGTACTGGCGACGGGCGGCACGATTGCCGGCGCCCAGGCCAACGCGACTGCCGCTGGCTACAAGGCAGGTTCATTCTCGGTCAACGACTTGCTGGACGCCGTGCCGCAACTGGCCGGCCTTGCCGAGATCCGAGCCGAACAGGTCGCCAACGTCGGCAGCCAGAATATGACGCATGCCGTGTGGCGCGCGTTGGCGCAACGCGTGGACGCGTTGTGCCGAGACGCTTCGGTGGCCGGCATTGTCATTACCCATGGCACCGATACGCTTGAGGAAACGGCGTACTTCCTGAGCCTGGTGATACCCCATGACAAGCCCGTGGTGCTTGTGGGCGCCATGCGTCCCGCCACGGCGCTGGGCGCCGAGGGGCCTGCCAATCTGTACAACGCCGTGGCGCTGGCGCGCCACCCCGACGCGCGGGGCCGCGGACCGCTTGTCGTCATGAACGAAGACGTGCATTACGCCCGCGAGATCCAGAAAATCGCCAGCGCGGGGCTGTGCGCCTTCGCATCGCCCAATCGGGGCCGCGCGGGCGTCATGCATGGCGGAGTTCCGTTCTTCTATTCGCGCAACACCACTACGCACACCGACAAAAGCGAGTTTTCACTCGCATTGCTGGAAAAGGCCGGCTGGCCCCGCGTCGATATCGTCTATGCGTACGCCAATCTGCAGGCTGACCTGATTGATTTCCTCGCCGATGCCGCGGACGGCATCGTGCTTGCCGGAGTGGGCGACGGCAATGCCACCGATCTCGCCATTGAAGGCCTTGGCCGCGCCGCGGCCAACGGCGTGGCGGTCGTGCGCTCCAGCCGCACTGGCAGCGGGTTTGTGGCGCGCGACGTCGAGCTGGACGACGCCCGTCTGGGATTCGTCGCCGCACGCGACTTGAACCCCCAGAAAGCCCGCATCCTGTTGATGCTGGGCTTGTCGCTTACCCGCGATCCGGCTGCCCTGCAGGATTTGTTCGACCGCTATTGATGCGCGGCGGCTGAATCGCCCCCGCCTTGCTGGGCCAGCCCGAGGCTGGTCCTGAGCATGTCATAGACCTGGCGCGTCAGCGGATTGATCAGGTCAGGTCTTATCCACAGGAAGTACGTCACGTCGGGCAGCGGCGGCAATCCTTCTTTCTCGCCCAGTACCCGCATCTCCGGCCCCAGCAACTCCACGCTGCGCGCCGTCACCCCCAAACCCGCGCGTAAGGCGGCTTTGATTCCCACCAGCGTCGGCGCCACGTAATTGGTGTGCCAGCGCACGCGCGCCTGTTCCAGGGCCGTGAGCGCCAGGCGGCGGAAGATACTCGGTTCGTCGGCCAGCACGAGCGGCACCGGCGCATGCATGTCGTGCACATAGTCCGCGGATGCCAGCCAGACCGTGGGCGAGGTGCGCAGCGCCACGCCTTCGAAGTCCTGGTCGAACCGGGTGGATATCGTGAGATCGAGTTCTCCCGCGCGCAGGGCATCCATCAGGAAGGGGCTGCGGTCCGTGCGGATTTCGAGTTTCACGCGCGGTGCCGACCGCGCGATGTGCGTAAGCAGGGTAGGCAGGATGGAGTCCGCCACGTCCAGCGGTGCGCCCAGCCTCAGGTCGCCCTCCAGCGGTCCGTCCTGCAGGGCGCGCAACGCTTCGTCGTTGATGGCCAGCATATGCCGCGCGTACTCGACCAGTCGGCGTCCATGCGACGACAGCACCTTGTTGCGGCCCTGCTTTTCGAACAGCGGCTGGCCGATCAGGGATTCCAGCCGCTGCATCTGCTGCGTCACCGCCGACTGCGTCTTGTGGAGACGGTTGGCGGCTTCGGAGAACGTCTCGTGCCGGGCGATGGCGGTGAGGGTGCGAAGCAGGTCCAGATCCAGGTTGCGCATGAGGGTGTGAAAAACATTAGCGATGCTAATGGAATTTTAAGGCAATTTAAATTGTTCCCGGCGGGCGGGGCGGATACATTCAATCCCATATGTCATGAAAATAGGGAAAATTCAAAGTGACCACTACGCATCCCCATCAAGCCGGCATCGCGCAGGCCATCGGAAATATTAAAAAAACTGTAGGAAATAAGGGGCTGAACCGAGACAGCCTCAAGTCCGTACTGGACGAACTGGTTGGCTTGGCCAGCCACACCGATTGGTGGGCGGCGGATCGCTACCCGGCGCCGGAAGACGGAGAGCGCCAGGCGCGCTACCTGATCGCCGAAGATGCCGACAAAAGCTACGCCCTCTATCTGAACGTGATGCGTCCCGGCAAGCAGATCGTCCCCCACAATCACACGACCTGGGCCTGTATCGCGGCCGTTGAAGGCGTGGAATACAACTACGTCTACGACCGTAGCGACGATGGTTCCGTGCCTGGCGTGGGCCGGCTGGAAAAGACCGGCACCGTGGTGGTCGGCCCCGGCACGGGTATTGCGCTCATGCCGGACGATATCCATGCGGTTGAAATTCAGGGCGACAGCGTCATCCGCCACCTGCACATGTATGGTCGCGCGCTGGAAACGCTGACCGAACGTCTGGCATTCGATCTGGACGCCGGCACCTGCAAAGTCATGCCGATCGGCGTGCAGACGCGCCGCTGATCATGGACAAGCCCTATCGGTCCGCGACGCGCCTGTTGCGCGCAGGTCGCCCGCAACGCGGCTGGGTGAACACCCCGTGACGCGCGCCAGCACTTACGTTTTTGATAGCGTGCAGGATTGGCGTGACACGCGCAGCCGGCGCGACCAGGAACGCCTGCCGTCCTACGGCGCGCGTGGCACCGATAGCACGCACGCGCTGGAAGACGCGTTGGTAGAACTGGAAGCTGGCTATCGCGCCAAGCTCTATCCAACCGGACAAGCGGCCATCGCCACTGTGTTGTTGGCATATCTCGGCGCGGGCGACCACGTGCTGATCACGGACGCCGTGTACGAGCCCGTGCGGCGTTTCTGCGCGGAGCATCTCTCGCGCTTGGGCATCGCGTACACATACTATCGGCCGGACGGCGTGGGCATCGAGGCGCTTATCAGGCCTGAAACCCGCATGATCTACGCGGAATCTCCGGGCTCACTCACTTACGAGATGCCCGATCTGCCGGCATTGGCCGAACTGGCGCGCACGCATGATTGCTGGCTGGCTGTGGACAACACCTGGGCGTCCGGGTTGCTGTACAAGCCGCTCACGCTGGGCGCGGACATTTCCATTCTGGCCGCCACCAAGTACCTGGGCGGTCATGCCGATGTGATGATGGGCGCCGTGATCACCAACTCGCGTGCATGGAATGCCGTGGAACGCGCCACTGTGGACCTGGGCCAGACCGTCGGCGCCGATGACGCCTATCTCGTCTTGCGCGGCATCCGCACGCTGCCGCTGCGCTTGGCCCAGCACGCCCGGGCGGCCTTGCGCGTGGCCGATTTCCTGCTGGGCCGTCCGGAAGTCGCGCGCGTTCTGTGTCCGGCCTTGCCCGGCGATCCCTCCCATACCTTGTGGCGACGCGATTGCAGCGGCGCCAACGGCCTCTTGACCGTGGAGTTCGTCAGCTCGGTCAGCGAGGACGATGCCGAGCGGCTTATCGACAGCCTGCGGCTCTTTGGCATCGGCGCATCGTGGGGCGGGTTCGAAAGCCTGGTGATCCCCGTGCGCCTGGCTGCCGCGCGTTCCCTGCCGGATCCTGTGCCGCGCGGCGCCATGCTGCGTCTGCATGTCGGCCTGGAGGATCCCGATGATCTCATCGCCGATCTCGAACAGGCGTTTGCCAAACTCTCCCTGTCTTCCCGTTCCCTTTGAGTTCCATGATGCACCCCATCCAAGACCATTCCGTTGCCGACATCGATCCTCACACGCTCAAGCAATGGCTGCACGACGGCGCCGAGATCGCGCTGCTGGACGTGCGCGAACATGGCCAGTATGGCGAAGGGCACCTGTTCTACGCCGCGCCCGTGCCGTATAGCCGGCTGGAAGTGGATATCGTGCGTCTGGCGCCGAGGCGGGATGTGCGGGTAGCGATCTACGACGACGGCGGCGCCGACGACACGGCGTATCGCGCCGCGCATGCGCTGGCTGCGCTCGGATACCGCAACGTGCACCGTTTGGCCGGCGGCATCGCGCAATGGCAGCGCGACGGCTACGCCGTCTTTGCCGGCGTGAACGTGCCCAGCAAAACCTTCGGGGAGCTGGCCGAAGAAGTTTTCCACACCCCCCGCATCGGCGCGCGTGAACTTGCCGAACGCCAACGCCGCGGCGACGATCTGATCGTGCTGGACGGCAGGCCGTTTGCCGAATACCAGAAGATGAGCATCCCCGGCGGCGTTTGTTGCCCCAATGGAGAGCTGGCGCTGCGCGCCCATACGCTGGCACGCAACCCCCGCACCACTATCGTGGTGAACTGCGCCGGCCGCACGCGCAGCATCATCGGCGCGCAAACGCTCATCAACCTGGGCGTGCCCAATCCTGTCTATGCATTGGAGAACGGCACTCAAGGCTGGTATCTCGAAGACCTGCAACTCGAACACGGCGCGCGTCGCCGCTACGAAGACAATATCGCGCCCCAGGACCTGCCGGCGCTGACCCAGCGGTCATTGCAGCTGGCCGAGAGCCATGGCGTGCCCATGGTGGATGCGGACGAAGTGCAGGCCTGGTTGCGCGATACGGCTCGCAGCACCTTCCTGTGCGATGTGCGCAGCGCCGAAGAGTACGCGCAAGGTTCCTTGCCCGGCGCGCAACACGCACCCGGCGGCCAGTTGATCCAGGCCACGGACCAATACGTGGCCGTGCGGGGCGCGCGCATCGTCGTGTTTGACGCTGAAGGCGTACGCGCGCCTGTGGTCGCGAGCTGGCTGCGGCAGATGGGCTGGGACGCCAGCGTGCTGCGTGAAGGCGTTCAAGCCCGCCTGGACAACCCTGTGGAAAAGGTGCTGGCGCCGCCAGTGCCACTGCTGAGCGACGCACAGCTTGCCGCCGCGCTTGCGCAAGACGCGCAACTGGTCGACCTTCGTCCCAGCATGCGCTATCGCGCCAACCATATCGTGGGCGCGCGCTGGTCCATCCGCCCGCGTCTGGCCGGCTTGCGCCTGGACAGAACGCGTCCCGTGGTGCTGCTCGCCGAAGACGCCGCCCTGGCCGCCTGGGCAGCGCAGGATCTCCGGGCGTCGGGCGTGCATGACATCCAGGTCAACACCGGCGATCCCTCGGGCTGGGCCGCGCAAGGAATCGCATTGGCGTCCACGCCTGCCGAGCCTGCCGACGCCGAGTGCATCGACTATCTGTTTTTCGTGCATGACCGCCACGACGGCAATAAGGCGGCCGCGCGCCAGTACCTGGCCTGGGAGACCAATCTGGTCAAGCAGATCGACGAACGCGAATTGGCGGGCTATCGCTTTCCGGTCCGCTGATACCGGAACCGCCGTGCAGGCCTGACCCGGCCTCGCGACACCGCAAACGCATCAACCCGAAAAGTACGCCCCGGCCTTCACGGCCGGGGTGCGGACGGTTCTTGCCGAACCGAAATGCAAAGGACGGCCGAGTATCCGGTCGCCAACCACAAGGGGAAACCAGATGAAGCACCATGCATTGCACGTAAGCAAGGCCGCTGCCGCGGCCATGGCCGGTTTGCTGTGGGCGGGCGCAGTCCACGCACAGGCGCCCGCGCCCTTGCCGGACTATCCCAAGCAGGCCATCACGGTCGTCTCGCCATTTCCGCCGGGGGGCGGCAATGACGGCGTTGCGCGGCTGCTCGCGCAGGAGCTGGGCGCCATCACGGGCCAAAGCGTGGTGGTCGAAAATCGCTCCGGCGCGGGCGGCAACCTGGGCACGGCGCAGGTCGCGCGAGCCAAGCCCGACGGCTACACCCTGGTGATGTCGCAAACCAGTGTGATGGCGGTCAACCCGCGCTTGTACAAGAACGTGGGCTTCGACCCGGTCAAGGACTTCACGCCGATCTCGCAGATCACGTCCGCGCCGCTCGTGCTGGTGGCGCGCAGCGAAAGCCCGTACCGGACGCTGAACGACTATCTGGAGGCCGCGCGCAAGCAACCCGGCGTCATTACCTACGCAACGCCCGGCAACGGCACCATGAGCCATTTGATGGGCGCGCTGTTGTCGCAGAAGGCAGACGTGAAGCTCGTGCATGTGCCGTACCGCGGGGCGGCGCCCGCCATCACCGACCTGATGGGCGGCACGGTGGACATGTTGATAACTTCGCCCGCGTCGGCCGAGCCCATGGTCGCCGCCGGAAAGCTGCGCATTCTCGCGCTCAGCCACGAGAACAGCATCGGCATCTTCAAGGGGGCGCCCACGCTCAAGCAGGCGGGCATGGAGGGCATCACCGCCGACGATTGGTACGGCTTGTTCGCACCCGCGGGGACGCCGCCCGAGCGCATCGCCTATCTGGCGCAAGCCGTGGCGCAGGCAATGAAATCGCCAGCAGTGATCGCCAAGATAAACAGCGGCGGCAGCTGGGCGGTTGGCGGCCAGCCCGCCGCATTCAAGACGCGGCTGCAGGAAGACACTGTGTATTGGGCCGATATGGTGAAGACTGCCGGCGTATCGCTGGACTGACGCTGCGGCCCCGCCTGCGCTACACCGCCACGACTTTGCCAACCGCGGATTTCAAGGCGGCGTAGGCGGGCGACTTCTGCGCGCTGGTGTTGGTGACCAGATGGTCGATGCGGTCCGCGCTGCAATACGACACGCGGCTGCACAGGCCGATCTTGCTGAAGTCGGCCAACAGCACCAGCTGCTTGGCATTGGCCGCCATCGCTCGCGCCACCTCCGCCTCGCGCAGATCGTAGTTGGTGGCGCCGAACTCGGCGTCCACGCCCACCGGCGACAGCAGCGCAAGGTCCGCGCGATAACGGTGGATCTCGGCGATCGTGATGTCGCCAGCCGTGGCGCAGACCGGCCCGCCCACGGATCCACCCAGCATGATCAGCTGGTTCGCGCCATTGCCGGCCGTGCCTACTTTCAAGGCTACGTCGAACGAGTTGGTGATGACGGTCAGGCCCGACAGCTTGGCCAGCTCGTCGGCCAGCACGCTGGTGGTGCTGCCCGCATCCAGGAACAATGTCTGCCCGCTGGAAACCAGGCCGGCGGCTGCGCGCGCGATGGCGCGCTTGTACTTGACGCGCGTATGCACGCGTTCCGCGATGGGCGGCTCGCTGTGCACCGGCACGGCGCCGCCATGCACGCGCCGCAGTTCCCCCATTGCCTCCAGCTCCAACAGGTCACGCCTGACCGTTTCCCGCGAGACCCCTAGTTCGCCGACGATACGGTCGGTCGATACCTGCTGCAATGAAGACAGCAGGGCGCGGATTCTCTGATACCGCTCTTCTTGCCACATGTCCGATGCTTCCTAATCTATGTCCGGCGCCTCGCGGCTGCGGCGATCAGCGCGCGCAATGCCAGCAGGGAACCTCCCACGACCAGCATGATAAGGGTTGAATAGGCTGCGGCCTGCGAAACGAACCCGGCTTCGTCCAGGCGCAGGACGGAGACCGGCGCCACGCTGACCGAGGGCGTGACCAGGAAGATTACTGCCGACAGAGTCACCATGGACCGCATGAACAGGAAGAAGAACACGCCCAGCACGGTCGGGCCGATCAAGGGCAACACCGCGTCGCGCAGCACCCGCAGCGTGCCGCCGCCCAGGCAACTGACAGCCTCCTCCAGGGCCTGCGGCACGGCGCGCATACCGGTCATCATCGTCAGGAAGCCTTGCGTGTGATAGTGGTAGAAGTTGCACATGGCGATCAGCGCGGCGCTGCCATAAAGCGCGTACAGGGGCGTGCCGGGGGCGTTGAAGGCGAAGATGTATGACAAGCCCAGCACCAGGCCAGGAACGCCTACCGGCAGTACCGACACCAGATACACCAGCTTGGCCCACGCCCTGGGGATGCGGCAAACCCCGAAACTCAGGAAGAACAGCAACAGCACGCCACCGCTCGCTGCCGCCAGGGAGATGTACAGGGACGTCCATAGCGGCGCATAACCGCCACTTACCGTGATGTCGTAGTGCTTCAGCGTCCATTCCATGCGGTACGGCCACAGCCGCATGAAGCTCGCGAATACGACCGTGGCCACCGTCAGGATGATTGTGCCGCTGGCCAGCAGCACGCCGGCGGTAAACGCCGCATCGCGTCCCCGGGCCCGTTGCGGCGTGACTCTCTGGCCGCTGGGCGAGGCCGAGCCGAACTGCCGTTGGGAGGCGACACGCTCGATCTGCACCGATATCAGCGAAGGCAGCAACAGCAGGATGCCCACCACGGAGCCCATGCCGAAGTTCATCTGCCCGGATACCTGGCTGTAGATCTCGGTGGCCAGAACCCGGTAGTTGCCGCCGATCACCGCGGCGTTGCCGAAGTCGGTAATGGTGATGACGAATACCACGAAGGCGGCGCTCAGCAGGCCGAACTTGCAGTTGGGCAGGGTTATGTCGAAGAATTGGCGCGCGCTGGAAGCGCCCATGACCTCGGCTGCGTCGTAGTAACGCGCATCCATGTTGCGCAAGGCCGCCTGCAGGATCAGCACGGCCTGGGGCAGGGCGTAGAACACGTTCGAGATCAGCAGGCCCCAGAAGCCGTAGATATCGATTTCCCAGCCAGTCCAGCGGTGCACCAGCCCATTGCGACCCACCAGGAAGATGAGCCCCAGGCCCTGCACCAGCGACGGCGCCAGCAGGGGCAGCACCAATGCCAGCCGCACGGCGGCCTTGCCGCGCATGCAACTGCGGTCCAGCCCATAGGCGATGGCAAAGCCCAGTGCCACGCTGACCACCGTGGTGGCGGCACTCATGACCAGGCTGTTCAGGGTGGCGGTGAGCACCCCGCGGGTGGCGAATACCTCGGCGTAGTTGCCCAGGCCGACCGAGCCGTCCTTCTCCACCAGGCTGCGCCAGGCCACGGTCGCCAGCGGATAAAGAAAGAACAGCGCCAGGCCCGCCAGGGGTATGCCAACGCAGCTCCATAGCAGTACACGGTCCGCCGACCAGGGCGCGCGGCCGGCTGGCGCCGCGATGGCCGTGCTGGCGTGGGCGGCGCTCAAGCGGCGGCTCCGGCAGGCAAGGTGTGACCCGTCATACGCTTACCCAGGCGCACTGGCCGGGCTCCATGTCCAGCCGCACGGAGGCGCCGCGTGACAGCCCGGCCGCGCCATGCTGTTCCACCAGCAGTTCGCGTCCCTGCCAGGCCACCCGCAAGCGAGTGAGATTGCCCATGAAAGTCATGTCCTGCACCCGGCCAGGTCCGTGCTCGTCCGCGGCGATACGCAGGTTTTCCGGCCGCAGGCAGGCCTCGTAGCGCTCGCTGGCGCCCTCGGGGCGCGTCGCCAGCAACTGGGGCATGGCCTCGCGCACCCAGTCGGTGGGCAGCAGATTGCTCAGTCCCACGAAATTTGCCACAAAGCGCGTGCGCGGCCGCAGGTACAAATCGGAAGGCGAGCCCACCTGCTCGATGCGCCCGTCGTTCATGCAGACGATCTTGTCGGCAAGCGTGAGCGCTTCTTCCTGATCGTGCGTCACCATCACCGTGGGAATCTTCAACCGGCGCTGGACGTCGTGGATCTCGGCGCGCATATCGGTGCGCACGCGCGCGTCCAGCGCGGACAGGGGTTCGTCCAGCAAGATCAGCGCGGGGTCCACGGCCAGCGCGCGAGCCAGAGCCACGCGCTGTTGCTGGCCGCCGGACAGCTGGTGCGGATAGCGTTCGGCGTGGTCGGGCAGCTTGATCAGCGTCAGCAATTCCTTCACGCGCGCCGCAATGCGTTCACGCGATTCGCCGCGGATGCGCAGGCCGTAACCCACGTTCTCCGCGACGGTCATGTTGGGGAACAGGGAGTACGACTGAAACACGATGCCGAAGCCGCGCTTGCGCGCAGGCAGCGCGCTCAAGTCGCGCCCGCCCAGTGTGATCGTCCCGCGGTCGAAGGGCAGCAAGCCCGCCACGATACGCAGCAAGGTGGTCTTGCCGCAGCCGCTGGGGCCGAGCAGGCAGACGAATTCGTGCTCGCCCACGGACAGGTCGATGTCTTCCAGTGCTACCGAGGCATCGAACGTCTTGCGTATTCCGCGCAATTCCAGATACATGGCGTCTCCAGGACAGGCGGCGGCCGGCTTGTCGCCGGCCGCCTGGCCGTCAACGCTTGATGGTGTCCTGCCAGGTCTTGATGGTGGCGTCCCGTTCCGCGGCGGATTTGGGGAAGTCCACGGGGTACAGCACGGCGGTCAGGTCCTTGGGCAGGCCGGCGGCTTCGGCGGCTTTGTTGGGCGTGGCGCCAGGTATCGTCACCAGTTCCTTGTACTTGCTGTACAGGCTGCCGGCTTGCGCAGACAGCGTCCAGTCGAGAAAGCGCTTGGCGTCGGTGGGGTTCTTGGCCGTCTTCATCAGCCCCGAGGCTTCCAGCTCGTAGCCGACCCATTTGGAGGGGATCACCATCTTGATGGGAAAGCCCTCTTCGATGGATTGCATGGCGGGGAAAGCGAAGGACACGCCGATGGCATATTCCCCGGCGCGGGCCATTTTGCACGGACGCGAGCCCGACGGGGTGTACTGCGCCACGTTCTTGTCCAGGTCCTTGAGCAGCGCCCAACCTTTTTCCTTGCCCATGCCCTGTAGCAGCGCGACGATCTGCAGATAGCCAGTGCCGGAGGCCGCCGGGCTGGGGATAACTATTTCGCCCTTGTAGACCGGCTTGGTCAGGTCTTCCCAGGATGTGGGCATGGGCAGGTTCTTGGACTTGAGCCTGTCGGTGTTCACACAGAAGGCGGCCACATAGCCCGTGGCCGCGAACCATTTCTGGTCGGCGCCTTTGTATTGGGCGGGCAGGGCGTCCATGCCTTTGGCGGCATACGGTTCCAGCAGGTTCTGCAGGCGCGGGTCCAGCATATTGCTGACGGCAAAGCCCCAGATCACGTCTTGCTGCGGGTTGGAAGCCTCGGCGATCAGGCGGGCGCCGAGATCGCCGGTGGACAAGCGCAGCACATTGACCTTCACATCCGGCATGGCGGCGTTGGCGGCTTTCAGATAGGCCGCAATTTCGTCTTCTTCGAGAGCGGTGTAGACGGTGATGGCGCCGGCGTGGGCCTGCGTCCAACCTAGGGAAATTACTGCAACCACAAGGCTAAGCTTCTTCATACATTGCATGATGGGACTCCGGTTGGAATACACGGCAACGGTGGCGAGCTACGTAGGTGGACAGCCTTCTGCAACAAGTCCGGCGGGTTGCAGTTTTATGTATGTTTGCAAATTTGTGGCAACGTGTCTAGACTGGAAAAACCAGTATTCAAGGGTTTTTTTGGCGTAGGCGCATCTCCCCGCGCCACGCCTGGAGCTCATCGATGCAAACTTCACCGCCGTTATCCGAGCAGCAGCTGGCCGCGTACTCCTCGTTCGCCCAGGCGCTGGCGGACCGTGTGCGTCCCTTGTCGCGCAAGTGGTTCCGGCATCCGCTGGCCATTGACACCAAAGCCGACGAGAGCCCCGTCACGCAGGCGGATCGGGAGGTAGAGGCCGCCTTGCGTGAGGCTATCGGCCAGCAGTATCCGGACCACGGCATCTTCGGCGAAGAATTCGGCGTCTCGCATGCCGAGGCCGAGCTGGTGTGGTCGCTGGATCCCATCGACGGCACCCGGGCTTTCATTTCCGGCAATCCGCTGTGGGGCACGCTATTGGCGTTGTTGCATCGGGGCAGACCTGTGCTCGGCGTGATCGACGTGCCCATGCTGGACGAGCGCTGGGTTGGCGTGGCCGGCGCCTCGGCCCAGTTGAACGGCGCAAGCTGTCGCGCAAGCACGTGCACCGAACTGCGCCAGGCCATTCTGTATGCCACCTCGCCGGACATTTTTGCCGGCGCGGAGTTGGCCGCCTTCGACGCGTTGACACAGGCTGCGCGCATGCGCCGTTACGGTGGCGATTGCTACAGCTACGGCCTGCTGGCCAGCGGGCATGTCGATCTGGTGGTCGAGTCCGGGCTGCAGCCGTATGACTATCTGGCGCTGATGCCCGTGATCGAAGGGGCTGGTGGCGTCATTACTGATTGGTCGGGGCTGCCGCTAGGCCTCGAATCGCAGGGCCGCGTCGTCGCGGCCGCCACGCCGCAGTTGCATCGCCAGGCGATGCGGGTGCTGGGGGCGGCCATGACCTGAACGCCGCGCCGCCCGCCCGCAGGTCAACGCAACGCTTCAGTCACAGGGTGAACGAGCATGCATGCACTAGGGGTAGCAACGGTGGAAGACGCGGAGCGGCTGGTGCAAGCCAGCCAGCTCTCGCACATCAAAGTAGGCTTGTCCGACGTCGATGGCGTCATGTTGGGCAAATACTTGCGGCGCGACAAATTCCTGGGCGCGCTGCGTTCAGGGCTGGCGTTCTGCGACGTGGTGTTCGGCTGGGACCTGGACGACCAGCTTTACGACAACACGAAGTACACGGGGTGGCACACCGCTTATCCCGACGCCAAGCTCAGGATCATTCCGCAAAGTGGCCGCCGATTGCCGCTGGAGCAGGGGCCGGGCGGCGAGGACATGCTGCTGTTCCTCGCGGAATTTGAAGGCGATGCGGGCGCCATCTGTCCGCGCCGGCTGCTGCACCGAACCCTGGATCGCGCCGCCGGCATGGGCTACGACGTCTACGCTGCGCTTGAATACGAGTTCTTCATGTTCCGCGAAACGCCGCATTCCGTGCGTGCCAAGAACTATCGCAACATGGAGAACTGGACGCCGGGAAACTTCGGCTACTCCGTGCTGCGCAGCACGGTAGAAGGTGATTTCTACCGCAAGCTGCTGGACATGTGCGAACGCATGGACATGCCCATCGAAGGCCTGCATACCGAGACGGGGCCCGGCGTGCTGGAAGCCGCCCTGGCGGTGGACCTGGCTGCTGCTGCGGGCGACAAGGCTTTCCTCTTCAAGACCTTCACCAAGGCGCTGGCGCAGCAGAACGGGCTGATGGCGACCTTCATGGCGAAATGGTCGCACGACCATCCCGGCCAGAGCGGGCACATCCACCTTTCTTTGCGTGACCGGAAGACCAATCGTTCTGCCTTTTACGACGAGTCGCAGCCGCATGGAATGAGCGCGATCCAAGCCTCCTTCATGGCCGGCGTGCAGCGCTATCTGCCCGAGTTCATGGCCATGTATGCGCAGACCATCAACAGCTATTCGCGCCTCGTGCCTGGGTATTGGGCGCCGCTTGATGCCACCTGGGGCATGGAAAACCGCACCACCGCCTTGAGGTTGATTCCCGGCAGCGACAAATCGCAACGCGTGGAAGTGCGGATCGGCTCGGCCGATGCCAATCCCTATCTGGCCTTGTCCGCCGCACTGGCTTCCGGGCTGTACGGCATCGAACAAGGTCTGGCGCCCGAACCCATGGTGCAAGGAAATGCCTACACGCAGCAGTTTCCGGCGCATTTGCGCCTGCCCAACACGTTGTGGGAATCGGCGCAGCGGCTGCGCGAGTCCGAGGCCGCGCGCCATTTGTTCGGCGATGCTTTCGTCGAACATTTCGCGGCCACGCGCGAGTGGGAAGAGCGGCAATTCCGGCGGCACGTGACCGACTGGGAACTGGCGCGCTATTTCGAAATCATCTGAACCCGATCCACTACGCTTGCGCAGGACAGACATGACCCAGGAACTCATCACCATCAGTCCCATCGACGGGCGCGAGGTCGTGCGCCGCCCCTATGCCAGCGAGGCGCAGATCGCGCAGGCGCTCGCCGATGCCCAGGCCGCGCAGCCCGCGTGGCAGGCGTTGGGCGTCGAGGCGCGAGGACGCATCGTGTCCGCGGCGGTGGACCGCTTTGTCGCCGCGAAGGATGAGATTGCACGCGCCATCACCATCCAGATGGGCCGACCATTGCGCTACACGCCTGGCGAGGTCGGGGGCTTCGAGACGCGTGCGCGCCACATGATTGGGATCGCGGCAGAGGCGCTGGCTCCCATCCAGGTACCGGCCCAGGCAGGATTCACACGCTTCATCAGCCGCGAACCGATCGGCGTCGCCCTGACGATAGCGCCGTGGAACTATCCCTTGCTGACCGCGGTGAACAGTATCGTGCCGGCGCTGATGGCTGGAAATGCCGTCATCCTAAAACACTCCGACCAGACCCCTCTCTGCGCCGAACTCATCGAACGCGCGTTTCGGGAAGCGGGGGTGCCCAAGGGCGTATTCCAGTACCTGCACGCCAACCATGGGATCGTGCATCGCCTGATACGCGCGCCCGAGATCGGCTACGTCTCGTTCACCGGCTCCGTGCGCGCCGGCCATGCCGTGGAAGAAAGCGCGGCAGGACGCTTCATCGGCGCGGGCCTGGAGCTCGGCGGCAACGACCCCGCTTATGTGCGGGAGGACGCCAAGATCGATCATGCGGTCGAAACCCTGGTGGATGGGGCGTTCTTCAATTCGGGCCAATCCTGCTGTGGCATCCAGCGCATCTACGTGGCGCGCGTCCGGTATGACGAGTTTGTCGAGCGTGCCGCGGAACTGACGCGCAGCTACGTTCTGGGAAACCCACTGAACGCCGAGACCACGCTGGGTCCGGTCGTGCGGGCCAAGGCCGCCGCCGAGATCCGCGGAATCGTCGACGAAGCGCTTTCGGCCGGCGCCAGAAATATGATTGATCCATCATATTTCAAAGAAGCGAGCAAAGGCTCGCCTTATGTAGCCCCTGCGTTGTTGACGGATGTCGATCACCGCATGCGCATCATGAGCGACGAGTGCTTTGGACCCGTCGTTGGCATCATGGCCGTCGATAGCGACGAGGAAGCCATAGGCCTGATGAACGATAGCCCCTACGGCTTGACGGCGGCAGCTTTTACCCAGGACGAGGAAGCGGCGTTGCACATTGGCCGGCAGGTTCGTACCGGCACGTTTTTCATGAATCGCTGCGACTATCTCGATCCCGCGCTGGCCTGGACCGGCGTGAAGAATTCCGGCCGCGGCGTGTCGCTGTCCGTGGTCGGCTACGAACAGCTTACGCAAGCCAAATCCTTTCATCTGCGCAGCGTCTGACACGACGCCTTCAGGAAACGAACCATGACTGTGCCCAGCGTCAATTGGAACTACCCCACCGCCATCAAGGCCGGCCCCGGCCGCATCAAGGAACTGCCCGAACTCTGCCGCGGCCTCGGCATGGCGCGTCCATTGCTTGTGACGGATCCGGGGCTGGCGGCCTTGCCCATGGTGGCGGGTGCGGTGCAGGCATGTCGGGATGCAGGCCAGGAATGCGGCATATTTCACGAGATCAAAGGCAATCCTACGGGCCGTAATGTCGAAGACGGCGTGGCGGCGTACCGCCAGGGTCGGCATGATGGCGTGATCGCCTTCGGCGGCGGCTCTGCGCTGGACGCCGCCAAAGCCATCGCGCTGATGGCGGGACAATCGCGGCCCCTGTGGGATTTCGAGGATATCGGCGACAACTACCTGCGGGTCGACGTGGCCGGCATGGCGCCGGTGGTGGCGGTGCCAACCACTGCGGGCACGGGCTCCGAGGTGGGGCGCGCCTCCGTCATCACCGACGAGGCCGCCGAGGTCAAGCGCATCATCTTTCACGCACGCATGTTGCCCGCCGTCGTGATCCTGGACCCAGAACTGACGGTGGGCCTGCCGCCGAAGATCACCGCCGCGACTGGCATGGACGCGCTGTCGCACAATCTGGAGGCCTATTGTTCGCCGTTCTTCCATCCCATGGCGGCGGGCATTGCGATCGAGGGCATGCGCCTGGTAAAGGAATATCTGCCTCAAGCGGTGGTCAACGGCGGCGACCTGCAGGCGCGGCTTCAGATGCTGGTGGCGTCCAGCATGGGCGCGACCGCATTCCAGCGCGGGTTGGGTGCCATGCACGCGTTGGCGCATCCATTGGGGGCGCTGTACGACGCGCATCACGGCACGCTGAACGCCATCCTCATGCCCTATGTCCTGAAGGCCAATCAGCATGCGGTAGCGCCGAGACTGGAGGCGCTGGCGCGCTATCTGGACCTGCCGGAACCCGGGCCGGCCGCGGTACTGGATTGGGTGTTGCGCCTGCGTGAGACGCTGGGCATCCCCCACACACTGGCGGAAATCGGCATCGATGATGCGCAGGCCGAGCGGGTAGGGCGCATGGCCGCCGAGGATCCGTCCGCCGGCAGCAACCCCGTCAACTACACGCCGGAGCAGTATTCCAATCTTTTCCGTGCAGCAATTCGCGGAAACCTGTAAGCTTCGCCCCCTCTGCGTGGAAACGCAGCGGTGGTTGAAGAAGAATTTTGAATATTTCGTCCGAAGCGTTTGACAGCGGATTTGAAAGTGTTCATAATCTCGAATTCTCCGCTGGAGGAGTGCCCGAGTGGTTAAAGGGGGCAGACTGTAAATCTGTTGGCCTTGCGCCTACGTTGGTTCGAATCCAACCTCCTCCACCAGAGACCCATACCTAAATCCAGGCGCGGTTGGCCTGGATTTACAATGTGAAGCTCAAAGCGCTGAGCAACCTTCGCAAAGAAGGCTGTAATGTGCTCAAGGCTTCAGATTGAAAGAGGTTTGGGAAAGAGAAGGTGAAAGGGTATGCCGCGGGTGTAGCTCAATGGTAGAGCAGAAGCCTTCCAAGCTTACGACGAGGGTTCGATTCCCTTCACCCGCTCCAAGATTTATTTGCCCATGTGGCTCAGTGGTAGAGCACTCCCTTGGTAAGGGAGAGGTCGCGCGTTCGATCCGCGCCATGGGCACCACTAATTTCTCTTTTCTTCAGTCAGAAGCGCAATCCAGGTCAGGAGTCAGCCATGGCAAAAGGCAAGTTTGAACGTACCAAGCCGCACGTGAACGTGGGTACGATTGGTCACGTTGACCACGGCAAAACGACGTTGACGGCGGCCATCACGACCGTTCTGTCGACCAAGTTCGGCGGCGAAGCCAAGGGCTACGACCAGATCGATGCAGCTCCTGAAGAAAAGGCACGCGGCATCACCATCAACACCGCGCACGTCGAGTACGAAACGGAAACGCGTCACTACGCGCACGTTGACTGCCCGGGCCACGCTGACTACGTCAAGAACATGATCACGGGCGCCGCCCAGATGGACGGCGCGATCCTGGTCGTGTCGGCCGCTGACGGTCCGATGCCGCAAACCCGCGAACACATCCTGCTGTCGCGCCAGGTTGGCGTGCCGTACATCATCGTCTTCCTGAACAAGGCTGACATGGTTGACGACGCCGAGCTGCTCGAGCTGGTGGA
>NZ_NJIF01000029.1 GCF_002209555.1 Achromobacter insolitus | reverse complement strand
AAGTCGGAATCGCTAGTAATCGCGGATCAGCATGTCGCGGTGAATACGTTCCCGGGTCTTGTACACACCGCCCGTCACACCATGGGAGTGGGTTTTACCAGAAGTAGTTAGCCTAACCGTAAGGGGGGCGATTACCACGGTAGGATTCATGACTGGGGTGAAGTCGTAACAAGGTAGCCGTATCGGAAGGTGCGGCTGGATCACCTCCTTTCAGAGCTTAGCGCTCGTGTTAAGCGTCCACTCTTATCGGTTGTTGTTGTAGCGGGCGTCAGTATTTTTTGATGCCGTGTAGAAGCTAACTCATAGTGCTGCTTGCAGCGTTATGAGTTGGGTTTTACTCAACAGCTATATTTGTTCTTTAACAATCTGGAAGAAGCACAACGAAATGTGCTCATCGAGTAATCAGCTTGCTGATGAAGATGGGTACGGGTTGTGATTGCATTAATTTTGTTCCAAGTTCTCAAGACTAGGGTGAATAACCCTGGACTGCTTTGAAACTTATGAACGGCACAAACG
>NZ_NJIF01000028.1 GCF_002209555.1 Achromobacter insolitus | reverse complement strand
GCGGCAAGCAGGGCCTTGTACTGGCTGTCGTTGTCGCTGTACGTGTCGAGGAAGCGCTGGCCGGTGGTGGCCAGGATCTGGTCGGACACGAGCTTCTGCTCGTAGAAGCCGTCGCCCAGCCGCTTGGGCTGGCCCGAAGGCGTCAGGAACATGGCGCCTGCGGGCACCTGGGTATCCCAATCGCCCCACTGCGCACCCGGTTGCGCGCCCGGCTTGACCAGCAGGTTGAGCAGGTAGTCGCTGGAGACGACCGGACGCTGCCCCACGAAATGCGGATCGGTCGCGACGAGGTACGGGGCGTCCGCCCGGCCGTTAACCGCGAATAATTGGTTATCCGGGACGGCGGCCGGGCTGGAGACACTGCGCACCACGGTGGCGCCGGGCAGGCTGACGCTGGTGACCTGCACGGGCCCGGGCGCGATGCCACCATGGCTGGCGCCGGGGCGGGAGCCGTTGAGCTGGACGGTGAGATTGCCGCCGGAAGTGCCGACCGGTAGCTCGATGGGCTGGCCCGCCAGAGTATTGCG
>NZ_NJIF01000027.1 GCF_002209555.1 Achromobacter insolitus | reverse complement strand
GGGTTAATACCCCGCGAAACTGACGGTACCTGCAGAATAAGCACCGGCTAACTACGTGCCAGCAGCCGCGGTAATACGTAGGGTGCAAGCGTTAATCGGAATTACTGGGCGTAAAGCGTGCGCAGGCGGTTCGGAAAGAAAGATGTGAAATCCCAGAGCTTAACTTTGGAACTGCATTTTTAACTACCGAGCTAGAGTGTGTCAGAGGGAGGTGGAATTCCGCGTGTAGCAGTGAAATGCGTAGATATGCGGAGGAACACCGATGGCGAAGGCAGCCTCCTGGGATAACACTGACGCTCATGCACGAAAGCGTGGGGAGCAAACAGGATTAGATACCCTGGTAGTCCACGCCCTAAACGATGTCAACTAGCTGTTGGGGCCTTCGGGCCTTGGTAGCGCAGCTAACGCGTGAAGTTGACCGCCTGGGGAGTACGGTCGCAAGATTAAAACTCAAAGGAATTGACGGGGACCCGCACAAGCGGTGGATGATGTGGATTAATTCGATGCAACGCGAAAAACCTTACCTACCCTTGACATGTCTGGAAT
>NZ_NJIF01000026.1 GCF_002209555.1 Achromobacter insolitus | reverse complement strand
AGGTTAACCGAATAGGGAAGCCGTAGCGAAAGCGAGTCCGAATAGGGCGATTCAGTCGCTGGGTGTAGACCCGAAACCAGATGATCTATCCATGGCCAGGTTGAAGGCACGGTAACACGTGCTGGAGGACCGAACCCACTAATGTTGAAAAATTAGGGGATGAGCTGTGGATAGGGGTGAAAGGCTAAACAAATCTGGAAATAGCTGGTTCTCTCCGAAAACTATTTAGGTAGTGCCTCAAGTATTACTGCGGGGGGTAGAGCACTGTTATAGCTAGGGGGTCATGGCGACTTACCAAACTATGGCAAACTCCGAATACCCGCAAGTACAGCTTGGGAGACAGAGCACCGGGTGCTAACGTCCGGACTCAAGAGGGAAACAACCCAGACCGCCAGCTAAGGTCCCAAATTATCGCTAAGTGGGAAACGAAGTGGGAAGGCATAGACAGTCAGGAGGTTGGCTTAGAAGCAGCCATCCTTTAAAGAAAGCGTAATAGCTCACTGATCGAGTCGTCCTGCGCGGAAGATGTAACGGGGCTAAGCGATAAACCGAAGCTGCGGGTGTGCACTTT
>NZ_NJIF01000024.1 GCF_002209555.1 Achromobacter insolitus | reverse complement strand
ATAACCATCAGTGTTATAGGATCAAGCCTCACGGGCAATTAGTATCGGTTAGCTTAACGCATTACTGCGCTTCCACACCCGACCTATCAACGTCCTGGTCTCGAACGACCCTTCAGGGGGATCAAGTCCCCGGGATACCTAATCTTCAGACGAGTTTCCCGCTTAGATGCCTTCAGCGGTTATCTCTTCCGTACTTAGCTACCCGGCAATGCCATTGGCATGACAACCGGTACACCAGAGGTACGTCCACTCCGGTCCTCTCGTACTAGGAGCAGGCTCCGTCAAGTATCCAACGCCCACGGCAGATAGGGACCAAACTGTCTCACGACGTTTTAAACCCAGCTCACGTACCTCTTTAAATGGCGAACAGCCATACCCTTGGGACCGGCTACAGCCCCAGGATGAGATGAGCCGACATCGAGGTGCCAAACACCGCCGTCGATATGAACTCTTGGGCGGTATCAGCCTGTTATCCCCAGAGTACCTTTTATCCGTTGAGCGATGGCCCTTCCATTCAGAACCACCGGATCACTATGTCCTGCTTTCGCACCTGTTCGACTTGTCAGTCTCACAGTCAAGCACGCTTATGCCATTGCACTATCAGCACGATTTCCGACCGTACCTAGCGTACCTTCGAACTCCTCCGTTACACTTTGGGAGGAGACCGCCCCAGTCAAACTGCCCACCATGCACTGTCCCCGATCCGGATAACGGACCAAGGTTAGAACCGCAAACAAACCAGGGTGGTATTTCAAGGATGGCTCCACGT
>NZ_NJIF01000023.1 GCF_002209555.1 Achromobacter insolitus | reverse complement strand
GGCCCGGGCGCGATGCCACCATGGCTGGCGCCGGGGCGGGAGCCGTTGAGCTGGACGGTGAGATTGCCGCCGGAAGTGCCGACCGGTAGCTCGATGGGCTGGCCCGCCAGAGTATTGCGGTAGGCGCTGGTGTATTCCTGGCGGTCGCGCGAACGCGCCTGGGTGACCGTGGCGCTCCCGACCCGGGTGATGATGCGTTCGCCGCCCGCGCCGAGATTGTGGATGGCCGGGCCGGCCACCGTGAGCGTGCCGCCCGCGGCGATCTGGCTCTTGTCGTTGGTGACGGCGCCGGTGAGCGCCATGGCCCCGCCCGACAGTATCTTGCCGGGGTCGGAGGACAGGGTGCGGGTCTCGCTGACGGTCTCCTGGACCTGGTAATAGGTGAACGTGCCGACCAGGCGGTTGTTGAAGTCGGCGTTGAACTCCCGGATGCGCGCGTCCAACGCCATATGCGGCGCCTTGTACGCGGCATAGGCTTCTTCGTAGACCTTGCGGCGCGCGGCTTCGGCGTCGCAGGTGGCGTGGTTGTAGCAAGCCCGCTCAGGCGCCGTCCAGACGGGCATGGGGCCAGACGGCGGCGTCACCCCGAAAACGGACCAGATGCGCTCCTGGGCGCCGTACCGGAATTTTTCCGGCACGTCCGAGCAGATCGCGCCCGCATCGCCGCCGGTGCCATCACATACCGTGGTGACAGGCGTATAGGTTGGCGTGATCGGTGACGTCTTACCGCCCTTGCCCTTCAAGCTGGGCGCGTAGTCGAAGGGCGGCCCATAGCGCGACTCGGGGTACTTCGCGGACGGCAGCAGGAACATGCGCTCCGGGTCGTCATTCAGCCAGGCCGGATCCTTGCTGCACATGGGCGTCACTTCGTCGCACAACCA
>NZ_NJIF01000022.1 GCF_002209555.1 Achromobacter insolitus | reverse complement strand
GAGCACTTGATTTCTTGTGCTTGCGATCAGGACGGGGTTTTAAACCCAACCTAATCACTGTGCACTCGCATCAAGCGCCCACACTTATCGGTTGTTTAATTGTTAAAGAGCGGTACTGCTAAATTCGGTACTACTTACTGCATCTTGCCGCGAACTTCGCTCATCTCCGCTTTCGCAGAAACCGCTGAGTCAGCAGCAGAGAAACGAGATTATGAAGAAGTTTTTAGCGTTTGTCAAATCGTTGTCGCTTTTGTTTGAGTTTTTTTAACTCACCCGCGGCACCCAGACCTGCCCACTTGCTGCCTAGAACTTACCTAGGCCCTTCTTCACTCACCAGGGCAGACCCTGGTTTTCGCTTCCCTTAGCAACTATCGAAATGTCGGGGTAAACCCTGATTTTTCGGTAGCAGCCAAGCCGCAAACTATAACATCTTTTTTGCAGTTCATACAGCTGGCTTTTGCCTAACCTGCATCCTTTCCTGCAAAACCGCCGTTCCACTGAATTTTTCCAGCTTCGCCGCGTCGAGAACCTGAGGCTCTCACTCTATATAAAGACAAACCCCCGCAGGATAACCTGCGGGGGTTTGCGGAATAAAAGCTTGACGATGACCTACTTTCACAGACGTCCGTCCACTATCATCGGCGCAAAGTCGTTTCACTGTCCTGTTCGGGATGGGAAGGAGTGGGACCAACTCGCTATGGTCGTCAAGCGTAACTGGTTGAGCAGCTGCGGGTGAACGCAACCGCTCCAATCTTGGAAGAAACACAACGCGTGGTGATCAGAGTCAGACTCGATGATCACGCACGATGGGGTGTAATTGGTGTTGGCTGGCTGCCGACGGTGCAGCCAGATTTTGTATTGAACGACACTTGGTACGCTATATCACCAGGTCATA
>NZ_NJIF01000021.1 GCF_002209555.1 Achromobacter insolitus | reverse complement strand
GCAGGGGCGTTGGACCTGACCGGCAATCACGCGGGCTACACCGGCAAGACCACGGTGTCGGAAGGCAAGCTGGTGGTGCAGGGTGTGTTGAGCGGCCTGGCCGACGTGGCTGGGGGCGTGTTGCAGTTCGGCAATGGCGTGGCGGGCGCGGCCAGCAGCCTGGGCGGCAATCTGCGAGTGGCGGGCGGCAGCGCGCTGTCGGTGCAAGGCCCTGCGACCTTGGCGGTGGCGGGCGACATTGGCCTGGCCGATCACGCGGTGCTGGATATCGCCGCGGGCGCGGGCGGGCCGTCCATCACGGCCGACACCATCACGCTGGGCGATGGCGTGGCGTTCAGGCTGAGCGGAATCTCCAGCGCGAGCCAACTGGACAAGGTATTGATCGATACTCGCTCGGGTATCGGCGGCGAGTTCGGCTCGGTGAGCGTGGGCGGCTTTACGGGCGCGGTGGACTATCTGAACGTCAACACGCGCAAGTCGGCGGACAACCGGCAGTACCTTGCGACCTATGGCCTGACCTGGGCGGCCGGCAACAATCTTAGCCATGGCACCTTCACGCTGGCCAACGCCACGGACCGTTTCGTGGTGAGCGCGCCGCTGGTCGATCAGGCGGCCAACGCCGCGACGGGTTGGGACGGCCGGACGCTGACCAAGGCTGGCGCCGGCACGCTGGTGCTGGCTGGCAACAATAGCTACACCGGAGGCACGCAGCTCGCTGGCGGCACGCTGCAAGTCGATCGGGACGCGAACCTGGGCGCGGCTGCGGGTGGCCTGACGTTCAGCGGCGGCACGCTGGCGACCACCGGCTCCTTCGACACCTCGCGCGCCATTACGCTCATGCAGGCGGGCCGTTTCGACGTGGCTACAGGCACGTCGCTGGGCTTGGCGGGGGTTGTCGCCGGCAATGGCGGCCTGGTCAAACAGGGCGGGGGCACTCTCGTCCTGCGCGGCAGCAATAGCCATGACGGCGGCACGACGATCGAGGCAGGCACCCTGCAGATCGATCGCGATGCGAACCTGGGCGATGTCATAGGCGGCCTGGCATTCCATGGCGGTGCGCTGGCCACGACGGGATCCTTTGCTTCCTCGCGCGCCGTAACGCTTGCGCAAACGGGTCGCTTCGACGTCGCAGCTTCGACCACGCTGGGCGTGAACGGCGCGGTGTCGGGAGCAGGCGGTCTCGTCAAGAGCGGCGGCGGCGCGATGGTCTTGAACGGCAGCAACAGCTACATCGGCGGCACGACGATTGCCGACGGCATCCTGCGTATCGGCCGTGACGCGAACCTGGGCGCCGCCGCAGGCGGCCTGACGTTCAACGGCGGCACGCTGGCCACTACCGGCACGTTCGACATCTCGCGTGCCGTGACGCTGGCGCAAACGGGCCGCGTCGACGTGGCTGCCGGCACGACGCTGGGCTTGTCCGGCCTGGTGTCGGGAGGCGGCTCGCTCGTCAAGGCCGGGGCCGGCACGCTGGTGCTGGACGGCATCAATGTCTATGGCGGCGGCACCCGCATCGATGGCGGCACGTTGCAGATCGCACGCGACGAGAGCCTGGGCCATGTGACGGGCGCGCTGGTGTTCGGCGGTGGCGCGCTGGCCACCACGGACTCCTTTACGACGTCACGCGCGATTACGCTGGCGCAGGCGGGCCGCGTGGATGTGGCGGCGGGGACGACGCTGGGCCTGGCGGGCGGCGTGTCCGGCAGCGGCGACCTCGTCAAGGTCGGCACGGGCACGCTGCGCCTGAGCAATGCAGGCAATGCCTATGGCAATACCAGGATCCAGTCGGGCACGCTGATCGGCAACGCGGGGTCCGTCCGCGGCAACGTCGATAACGGCGGCATGCTGGTGTTCGAGCAGGCGACTGACGGGACGTTCGCCGGCGC
>NZ_NJIF01000020.1 GCF_002209555.1 Achromobacter insolitus | reverse complement strand
CCTTGTCGGTGGTGATGACGACCGGGTTGGCGGCGCTGGCGCCGGTGACGTCCTTGCCGCCGACGGTGACGCTGGCGATGCCGGCTTCGGCGGAGACGGTCACGGAACCGGTGACGGTGGCGTTGGTGCCTTCGACGACGCTATTGTGCGCGCCGGAGACATTGCCGTCGCTGTCCTCGGGGGTGATGAGCGGGGGAGCATCGGTCTGGCCGTTGATGGTGATGGTCAGCTCAGCCGTGGTGGTGTCGCCATCGGCATCGGTGATGGTGTAGCGGATGGTCTCGGTCAGGGTCTGACCGTCGTTCAGCGCCTGGACCGCCGGCAGGGTGTTATTGAGCTGATACGACCAGGTGCCGTCGCCGTTGTCCACGAGCTTGCCGTACTTGGCGTCGCCGGTGTTGATGACAACCGTGCTGGCGTCGGCGCCGAGCGTGTCGTTGGTCAGCACGTTGCCGGTGACCGGAGCGGTGGCGTCTTCCGTGACGGAGGCTGCGTCGTCGTTGGCGACCGGGGCGGTGTCGAGGATCTGGATGACCAGGTCGTTGCTGGTGGACACGCCGGCCACGTCGGTGACGGTGACGGTGAAGTTGTCCTTGACGGAGTCGTCGCCCGCGGTGTGGTCATCGGCGCCGCCCGTCTCCTGGTAGGAGTAGGAGATGGTGCCGGTGGCGGCGTTGTAGCCGGTGACGGTCAGGATGCCCTTGTCGGTGGTGATGACGACGGGGTTGGCGGCGCTGGCGCCGGTGACGTCCTTGCCGCCGACGGTGACGCTGGCGATGCCGGCTTCAGCGGAGACGGTCACGGTACCGGTGACGGTGGCGTTGGTGCCTTCGACGACGCTATTGTGCGCGCCGGAGACGTTGCCGTCGCTATCCTCGGGAGTGATGACCGGGGGAGCATCGGTCTGGCCGTTGATGGTGATGGTCAGCTCAGCCGTGGTGGTATCGCCATCGGCATCGGTGATGGTGTAGCGGATGGTCTCGGTCAGGGTCTGACCGTCGTTCAGCGCCTGGACCGCCGGCAGGGTGTTGTTGAGCTGATACGACCAGGTGCCGTCGCCGTTGTCCACGAGCTTGCCGTACTTGGCGTCGCCGATGTTGATGACGACCGTGCTGGCATCGGCGCCGAGCGTGTCGTTGGTCAGTACGTTGCCGGTGACCGGAGCGGTGGCGTCTTCCGTGACGGAGGCTGCGTCGTCGGTGGCGACCGGGGCGGTGTCGAGGATCTGGATGACCAGGTCGTTGCTGGTGGACACACCGGCCACGTCGGTGACGGTGACGGTGAAGTTGTCCTTGACGGAGTCATCGCCCGCGGTGTGGTCGTCGGCGCCGCCCGTCTCCTGGTAGGAGTAGGAGATGGTGCCGGTGGCGGCGTTGTAGCCGGTGACGGTCAGGATGCCCTTGTCGGTGGTGATGACGACGGGGTTGGCGGCGCTGGCGCCGGTGACGTCCTTGCCGCCGACGGTGACGCTGGCGATGCCGGCTTCAGCGGAGACGGTCACGGTACCGGTAACGGTGTCGTTGGTGCCTTCGACGACGCTGTTGTGCGCGCCGGAGACGTTGCCGTCGCTGTCCTCGGGGGTGATGACCGGGGGAGCATCGGTCTGGCCGTTGATGGTGATGGTCAGCTCAGCCGTGGTGGTATCGCCATCGGCATCGGTGATGGTGTAGCGGATGGTCTCGGTCAGGGTCTGACCGTCGTTCAGCGCCTGGACCGCCGGCAGGGTGTTATTGAGCTGATACGACCAGGTGCCGTCGCCGTTGTCCACGAGCTTGCCGTACTTGGCGTCGCCGGTGTTGATGACAACCGTGCTGGCATCGGCGCCCAGCGTGTCGTTGGTCAGCACGTTGCCGGTAACCGGAGCGGTGGCGTCTTCCGTGACGGAGGCCGCGTCGTCGTTGGCGACCGGGGCCGTGTCAAGGATCTGGATGACCAGGTCGTTGCTGGTGGACACGCCGGCCACGTCGGTGACGGTGACGGTGAAGTTGTCCTTGACGGAGTCGTCGCCCGCGGTGTGGTCATCGGCGCCGCCCGTCTCCTGGTAGGAGTAGGAGATGGTGCCGGTGGCGGCGTTGTAGCCGGTGACGGTCAGGATGCCCTTGTCGGTGGTGATGACGACCGGATTGGCGGCGCTGGCGCCGGTGACGTCCTTGCCGCCGACGGTGACGCTGGCGATGCCGGCTTCAGCGGAGACGGTCACGGAACCGGTGACGGTGGCGTTGGTGCCTTCGACGACGCTATT
>NZ_NJIF01000001.1 GCF_002209555.1 Achromobacter insolitus | reverse complement strand
CCCCTGAAGGGTCGTTCGAGACCAGGACGTTGATAGGTCGGGTGTGGAAGCGCAGTAATGCGTTAAGCTAACCGATACTAATTGCCCGTGAGGCTTGATCCTATAACACTGATGGTTATTGACCTGGTGATATAGCGTACCAAGTGTCGTTCAATACAAAATCTGGCTGCACCGTCGGCAGCCAGCCAACACCAATTACACCCCACCGTGCGTGATCATCGAGTCTGACTCTGATCACCACGCGTTGTGTTTCTTCCAAGATTGGAGCGGTTGCGTTTACCCGCAGCTGCTCAACCAGTTACGCTTGACGACCATAGCGAGTTGGTCCCACTCCTTCCCATCCCGAACAGGACAGTGAAACGACTTTGCGCCGATGATAGTGGACGGACGTCTGTGAAAGTAGGTCATCGTCAAGCTTTTATTCCGCAGAACCCCACAGGTAACCCCTGTGGGGTTTTGTCTTTGTGAGAGCCTTATGGCTGGCGCCTGTCGAGAACACTCCGGGTGCAGTCATCAGCCTCAATGCCGTATTCCAGGATTGGAGCACCTGCCGACACAGGGCAGGGACTCAAGCAGTTACGCCTGACGACCATAGCAAGGTGGTCCCACTCCTTCCCATCCCGAACAGGACAGTGAAACGCCTTTGCGCCGATGATAGTGGACGGACGTCCGTGAAAGTAGGTCATTGTCAGGCTTTGATTCCAGAGACCCCGCAGCTTGCGCTGCGGGGTCTTTTCTATTGCAGCTCCCCAGTTCTCGAAGCGGTGCTACTCGGAAACAGAAGCCGTGCACCGGAGCGGGCGTCGTATGCATTGGCATGCGGTGCGAGGCACTTCAAGGGACAGCCTCTTGGAGGCATGTGCGGCTTGGAGGCGGACGGGCGCAGCTCCGGCCTTGAGGATTTCTGCAGATGCATGAGACCGCCAATCAGGCTGCAAGCCGCGCCAGCATTGAATGTGCCCAAATAACAACGGCCGTGGGCGGGGTAGCTTTGTGCGGTAAGATTGACCGAGTCAATTCGTTGGAGCGTTATCGTGAGTGATCCCCAGACCCCCGTGCCCGGAACGACGTTAGACCTGCGCACGCTGACACACGTGGCCTATGGCTTGTACGCCCTGGGCTTCTTGACGAGTGGATTCCTGGGCATCGCCACGTTGGCGGCCGTTGTGCTGATGTATCTCAAGCGCTCGGACGCCGCAGGCACCGTCTACGCCGCTCATTTCGACTGGTTGCTGCGGACCTTCTGGTGGGCCCTGCTGTGGCTGGCCATCAGCGCCATTGCGACGCTCATCTTCATCGGCTGGATCGGACTGGCCGCCACCGTGATCTGGGTGCTGTATCGTCTGATCAAGGGCTGGCTGGCATTGCTGGAAGGCACTGCGCCGACAAGCTACGCCTGAGTGCGTGCGCAATGACAAAAGGCCGGCATATGCCGGCTTTTTGCATTCTGGGCCTGGCCCTGTCTGCATGTGCGGCGACATGGATGAGCACGCTTAGGCGAGATGGCAACGGCGTACATGATGGCGAGGAGAGAGGGGCGGGATGCGAAGAAGATGCCCCCGTTCCAGCGTGCACGCATGCGTGCGGGTCACACGCTAATTCAGGCATCGGGGCATGCATACATGTGCAGCGTTGATAGGCGCGCAAGCACGCCCACACAAGCGAGCGTGGCCGGCATGCGATGCAGCTTCGAACTATGCCGATTGCTTGCAGAGGCGCGCCAGGCTTGGCTTTCGGGGAAGGCTGATGTGGGAGATTCAACCATGCCGGTGAGAGGGCGGCAAGGCTGTCGCGATAAGTAGGGCTGCGCTGGGGAGGCGAGCTCGCCCAGGGATGAACCAGGGCGTCGCGACGATATGAAGGCAGGGACGTACGGGGTACGCCCTTTGCCTGCTTACTTCAGATGCGCGTTGACCAGCTTGGTCAATTCGAACATCGTGACCTGATCTTTGCCGAAGATCGGGCGCAGCTTGGCATCGGCGTTGATGTTGCGCTTGTTGCTGGCATCTTGCAGGTTGTGCTTCTTGATGTATTCCCAGATCTTTTTGGTGACCTCGGTACGCGGCACGGCTTCCGAGCCGATGACAGCAGCCAGTTCGGCGCTGGGGGTCAGGGGCTTCATGAATGCAGCGTTCGGCTTGCGCGCGGTCGCGGGTTTGGAGGTTGTGGCCATAATGCGGCGCTCCTTCTCTGGCTGTTGGAAAAATTGTCCTGCGGCCGGAGCATAACGTGTCTCTCCCGTAAAGACAAAGGCATTTATCCTCTGTAGCAACTAAAATGCACAGACTGTCCCCTCTATATCGTCATTCTGTAACCTCCTATGTACGCACGATCTCCTTTGGAATCAATTCGACTCTTTCATGACGAATTGACGGCGCTGCGGCGCGATTTGCACGCGCATCCCGAATTGGGCTTCGAGGAAGTCAGGACCTCCGGTATCGTTGCCGGCGCGCTGGAAGCGCTGGGAATCGAGGTGCATCGCGGCATCGGCAAGACCGGCGTGGTGGGCGTCATACGCGGCAAGCGTTGCGACAGCGGGCGCATGATAGGGCTGCGTGCCGACATGGATGCCTTGCCCATGACGGAGGACAATGACTTCGCGCACAAGTCGACCAAGCCCGGTCTGATGCACGGTTGCGGCCATGACGGCCACACGGCGGTGCTGATCGGCGCCGCGAAGTATCTGTCGCAGACACGTAATTTCGACGGCACCGCAGTGCTGATTTTCCAGCCCGCCGAAGAGGGGCGCGGCGGCGCGCGCGCGATGCTGGAGGACGGACTGTTCGATACCTTCCCTTGTGACGCCATCTATGCGTTGCACAACTGGCCTGGCCTGAAGCCGGGCACGATAGGGATCAATCCCGGGCCGATGATGGCCGCTGCGGACCGCTTCGAGATCCTGATCACGGGACGCGGCGGTCATGGCGCTCATCCTTATCAGACCATCGATCCCGTCACCATCGCGGGGCAGATCATCACCGCACTGCAGACCATCGTGTCGCGCAACGTGAATCCGCTGGATTCCGCTGTGGTGTCCATCGGATCCCTGCAGGCCGGCCATCCTGGCGCGATGAGTGTGATTCCGCGCGAAGCCAGGATGGTGGGCACGGTGCGCACATTCCGCAAGTCTGTCCAGGAGATGGTCGAGACCCGCATGCGCGAGCTGGTGTCCGCGATCGCGGGTGCCTTCGGCGGCACGGCCGAGGTCACCTATGAACGGATTTATCCTGCGACGCTGAACACGCCGCAGCACGCCAACCTGGTGGCCGACATTGCCACCGAGATGATCGGCAAGGAAAACGTCGTGCGTGATCTGACGCCGTCGATGGGCTCCGAAGATTTTTCTTTCATGTTGCAGAGCAAGCCCGGTGCATACTTCCGGCTGGGTCAGGGCGGAGCGGATTCCGGCTGCGTGCTGCACAACTCGCATTTCGATTTCAACGATGCGGTCATCCCCTTGGGCAGCGCGATGTTCAGCGCGCTGGCCGAGCGGGGCATGCCGCTGGCAGATTAAGAAGCCTTTCATGTCTACTCAAAATACGACTCAGCTCACCATCACCCGGCCGGACGACTGGCATCTGCATCTGCGCGACGGCGCTGCGCTGGAGGCCGTGGTGGCGGATACCGCTCGCCAATTCGCGCGCGCCATCATCATGCCCAACCTGAAACCGCCGGTGACGACTACCGAGCAGGCGCTGGCCTATCGCGGCCGCATTCTGGAAGCCTTGAAGAAAGCGGGCGGGAACGTCGATGCCTTCACGCCGTTGATGACGCTGTACCTGACCGACAATACGTCGTCGGAAGAGATCTTTCGCGCTCACGAATCCGGCCAGGTCTACGCCGTGAAGCTTTATCCCGCGGGCGCCACGACCAACTCGGACGCTGGCGTGACCGATCTGCTGGGCAAGTGCACGAAGGCGCTGGAGGCGTTGGAGAAGTGCGGCATGCCCTTGCTGGTGCATGGCGAAGTGACGGATCCGTCGATCGACCTGTTTGACCGCGAAGCGATCTTTGTCGAGCGCGTAATGAAGCCCCTGCGTCGCGCTTTCCCCGCCTTGAAGGTGGTGTTCGAGCACATCACGACGAAAGACGGCGCGGAATATGTGCGGGATGCCGAGGGCCCCATCGCCGCCACGATCACGCCGCAACATTTGCTGTACAACCGCAATGCGATTTTCCAGGGCGGCGTGCGGCCGCACTTCTACTGTCTGCCCGTCCTCAAGCGCGAGACGCACCGGCTCGCGCTGGTCGAGGCGGCGACCAGTGGCAGCCCGCGCTTTTTCCTGGGCACCGATAGCGCGCCGCATGCGCGCGGTTTGAAGGAACATGCCTGCGGCTGCGCCGGTTGCTACACGGCGTTGCACGCCATGGAGCTGTACGCGACTGCTTTCGATGCGGTCGGCAAGTTGGACAAACTGGAAGGTTTCGCCAGTTTCCATGGCCCGGATTTCTACGGGCTGCCTCGCAACACGGGTACGCTGACGCTGGCGCGCGAGGCCTATCAGGTGCCTGAAGAAGTGCCGTTTGGCGGCACGACGCTGGTGCCGCTGGCCGCGGGTGAGGCGCTGGCTTGGCGCGCGCGCGCCTGAGCGGCCTGAAATCGGGCGGGTCAACCGCGGCAAGAAAAAGCCCTCGATTCCGAGGGCTTTTTTCATGTGCCTCTATATGTATATAGAGACACCCTGATTACAGCGTGCCTTCGCGGCGCGCTTCCAGCAGTTCCCAGCGGGCGAAGCGTTCTTCGAGCTCGCTTTCCAGCTTGGCGAGCTCGCTGTTGATGCGTTCTACCTCGGCGGGGGCATCGCGATACAGGCTGCCGTCCGCCAGCTTGCCGGCTAGCTCGGCCTGTTGTGCTTCGAGAGCAGCGATGGCGTCCGGCAAGCCTTCCAGTTCGCGCAGTTCCCAGGAATTCATCTTGGCGGACTTGGCCGGCTTGGGCCGTGCGGCCTTGGCGCGCGCGGCGGCATCGTCGGCGGGCCGGGCTGCCGGAGCGGCGGCTTCGGTGGATACTGCCGGGGCGGGCCGCTGGGCAACCCATTCGTCGTAGCCGCCCACATAGTCGCGCCAGCGACCGTCGCCCTCGTAGGCGATGGTTTGCGTGACCACGTTGTTCAGGAAGGCGCGGTCGTGGCTGACCAGCAGCACCGTGCCCGAGTACTCCTGCAACAACTCTTCCAGCAGCTCGAGCGTTTCGATGTCGAGATCATTGGTGGGTTCGTCCAGCACCAGCACGTTGGCGGGGCGGGCAAACAGGCGCGCCAGCAACAGGCGGGCGCGCTCGCCGCCGGACAGGCTGCGCACCGGAGAGCCCGCGCGGGCGGGCGAAAAAAGGAAGTCGCCCAGGTAGCTCATGACGTGCTTGCGGGCGCCGCCGATTTCGACCCATTCGCTGCCCGGGCTGATGATGTCGACGAGCGTGGCGTTTTCATCCAGCTGCGCGCGCATCTGGTCGAAATAGGCAACTGCGACGTTGGTGCCCAGCCGAGTCGTGCCGCTGTCAGGCTGCATTTCGCCCAGGATCAGCTTGAGCAGGGTGGTCTTGCCGGCGCCGTTGGGGCCGATGATGCCAATGCGGTCGCCACGGAGGATGGTGGTGGAGTAGTCGTCCACCACGATCTTGTCTCCGAAGGCCTTGTGCACGTGATCGAGTTCGGCAACCAGCTTGCCAGAGCGTTGGCCTTCCGCCAGCGCGAGCGACACGTCGCCAACCCGTTCACGACGCTCGGCGCGCTCGACGCGAAGTCGTTCCAGACGCCGCACGCGTCCTTCATTGCGGGTGCGGCGCGCTTCCACTCCCTTGCGGATCCAGACTTCTTCCTGCGCAAGCAGCTTGTCGAAGCGGGCTTGCTCCAAGCGCTCGGATTCGAGCCATTGCGCCTTGCGTTCCTGCCATTGCGAGAAGTTGCCGGGGAAGCTCAGCAGGCGGCCGCGGTCGAGCTCGACGATGCGAGTGGCGACGGCGTCCAGAAAGCGGCGGTCGTGGGTGATGATGACCGCGGCGCCTTTCCAGGCGCGCAGCATGTCTTCCAGCCAGGCGATGCCCTCGAAGTCCAGGTGGTTGGTGGGTTCGTCCAGCAGCAGCAGATCGGGTTCGTCGACCAAGGCGCGCGCCAGGGCGACCCGCTTGCGTGTGCCGCCGGACAGACCGGCGATTTGCACGTCGGCGGGAAGGCCGAGCTTTTCGAGCACCGATCGCACGCGCGACGGACGCTGCCAGTCTTCGTGGTCGCCCTCGACGTTGCAGACGACATCGAAGACCGTGGCGTTCTCGTCGAGCTCGGGTTCCTGTTCGACCGTGGCCACGCGCAGCCCCGAGCTGCGGGCGATATCGCCATCGTCGGGTTGGGTCCTGCCATCCAGCAGCCTCAGCAGCGAGGACTTGCCAGCGCCATTGCGGCCGATAAGTCCGATGCGCTCGCCGGCCTGGATGGCGAAATCGGCGTGATCCAGCAGTGGATGGTGGCCATAGGCCAGCTGGATGTTGGTAAGGGTGATGAGGGTAGCAAGGGCCATGTGGTGAGTAATTTCTACGGCGTCTGAGCGAATCAAGGCGTATTGTCGCAGGAACCCCGGAACGCCGTTTGGGCCGCTTGCGCCAGCGCGCTTCGGGGACAGAGTCGCCGCGTGTAATAGAATACGGACCGCAAGGCGGGTCGGGCGATCGCGGTGGATGCACATCCATCGAGGAAGGTCCGGACTCCACAGGGCAGGGTAACGGCTAACGGCCGTCCGGCCGCGTCCTCGGGCGCGGTTGAGGAATAGGGCCACAGAGACGAGTCTGCGGGGCGGGCGCGCGTCGCGCGCACAGATACGGCCATCTCCGTATCGCGCCGTCCGGCAACGGGCGGCGGCATCGCAGGGTGAAACGCGGCAACCTCTATCCGGAGCAACATCAAATAGGCATGCGTGCGGTCTTCGGACCGCGAAGGGCGGCCCGTCCAAGCATGCGGGTAGGTGGCTAGAGCGGCTCAGCAATGAGTCGTCCAGAGGAATGATCGTCCGCCAGGGAAACCTGGTGTACAGAATCCGGCCTATAGACCCGTCTTGCAACTCATTCTCAACGCGGGCGAGGTTCCAGCTGGAATCTGGCGCCGCGCTGGCCGGCTCGGACATTTTTTCGATCGCTCAAAGCGGCGGGCTCGGCTGGAAGCCTTGCCAACCGGAGCAATCGACCGACCGTAAAACAATGCAAAGCCATTGTTAGCCGCCACTTCTGAAGAAGGACTTTTAGATAGTGCCGCAACCTCCTGATTTATTGGGAGGTTTTTCTTTTTGCGGTTTTACATATTGATCTAAGTCCTTGTTGTGATTGAAAAAATTGCAACCACGCGCTTGACCGCCCCGATCCCATACCGTAGAGTGGGAAATAGTAGGAAATTGTGCAATTAAGTGGGGTAAAAGTGGTGTTTCAGGGAAGCAGCGCGCTCACGCTGGATGCCAAGGGACGGATCTCGATTCCGACCCGGCACCGTGACGCGCTCATGTCGCAGGCCGATGGCCGGCTGACCCTGACACGCCACCCTGACGGCTGCTTGCTGGTCTACCCGCGGCCGGAGTGGGAAAAGAAGCGCGAGCAGATTGCCGCCTTTCCCATGACGGCGCGCGCGTTGCAGCGGCTGTTGCTGGGCAACGCTCAGGACGTGGAACTGGACGGCTCCGGCCGGGTCTTGATCGCTCCTGAACTGCGCAACGCTTCCGGTATGACGCGCGATGTGATGCTGCTCGGTCTGGGCGCGCACTTCGAGCTGTGGGACGCCGCTACCCTGGCCAGCCGCGAGGCTGAGGACCTGGCCAAGGGTATGCCGGATGTGTTGAATCAGTTTTCGTTCTGAAAAAGTTATGGAATTCGAACATCGGCCCGTTCTGCTGGAGCCGACGGTGGACGCGCTGTTGCTGCCCGACTTCGGCGGCAAGGGCGCGGCACGGTCGCATCAGCAGGCCGGGCCGGATGCGGCTACGCGAGCGGAAGGCGGCGTTTTCGTCGACGGCACCTTCGGGCGTGGCGGGCACAGCCGCGAGCTGCTTGGCCGTTTGGGCAAGGCCGCGAGGCTGGTGGTGTTCGACAAGGATCCGGAGGCGATCGCCGTAGCCAGGCAACTGGCGGCAGCGGACCCGAGGGTCACGGTGGTCCATGGCGGCTTTGCCACCATGGCCGAAGAATTGGCGCAACTCGGCATCGGCAAGGTCGATGGCGTGATGCTGGATCTGGGCGTTTCCTCGCCTCAGATCGATGATGCCGAGCGCGGTTTCTCGTTCATGCGAGACGGCCCGCTCGACATGCGGATGGACACCACTCGTGGTCCCACGGTGGCGGATTGGCTGGCGCAAGCCAGTGTGGATGAGATGCGGGAGGTCATAGCGGATTATGGCGAAGAACGGTTTGCTTTTCAGGTTGCAAAGGCGATTGCTGCTCGCCGCGCAACAAGGCCGCTGCGCACCACGCTCGAACTTGCCGAGTGCGTCGCCAGCGCCGTCCGCACGCGCGAAAAGGGGCAACATCCGGCCACACGCACCTTTCAAGCTTTACGGATTTACATCAATCGGGAACTCGAAGAGCTCGCGCGCACCCTCGCGTCAGCTCTAGACCTGCTCGCCCCGGGAGGGAGGTTGGCGGTGATCAGCTTTCATTCGCTTGAAGACCGCATGGTCAAGCAATGCATCGCGGCGGCGGCTCGTCCGGCCGCCGCGCATGCGCGCCTGCCTTTGCGGGAAAGCGAAATGCCCCAGCCGGTCCTGCGTTCGCTCGGGCGTGTGCTGGCCGAAGACGAAGAAGTCTCGGCCAACGCGCGCGCCCGTTCCGCCGTCCTGCGTGTCGCCGAACGCACTGAAACGCCGCTGCCCCCCGAGGGCGGCTTCGCGTTCGTGAAGATCGGTTCGCTGCCGGGCAGCGATCTGGCTGCGCCGCCGCGCCGCGGCAAGGGAGGGCGCCGCTAATGGGTCGCGTCAATCTGATCGTTGCGGCTTTGCTGATGCTGTCGGCCATTTCCCTGGTCACCAGCCGGTATCAGTCGCGCCAGCTTTTTATCGAGCTGGGTCGTGATCAGGCGCAGGCGCGCGACCTCGAAACCAATTGGCGGCGCTTGCAGTTGGACCGCGCCGAACTGGCCCGCAATGCGCGGGTCGACGCCATTGCGCGTGACGGCCTGAAGATGATCTCCATCGTTCCGGACCGCACGCTGTATCTGAATCAGCCTTCCGCCTCCACCTCCGGAGGCGCGCAATGAAACGCGTCCCTTTCTTCGACAACCCGGTGCTGCGCGGGCAACTGCCCACATGGCGCGCGCGCCTGGTGCTGATCCTGCTGTTCGGCGGATTCACCGTGCTGGCCGGCCGCGCCTTGTTCCTGCAGGGCCTGTCCACCGAATTCCTGCAGCAGCAGGGTGAGCGGCGCTACGAGCGCACGCTGACGCTGGCCGCCACGCGCGGCAAGATCATGGACCGCAATGGCGCCGTGCTCGCATCCAGCGTGCCGGCGCGCGCCATCTGGGCGATTCCCGAAGACGCCAAGCAGGCTACGCCGGCGCAGCTGGAAACGTTGGCGAAGCTGCTGGAGACGCCTGTGGCCGATCTGCGCCACCGTCTCGTCGACGAAGACAAGAACTTCGTCTACCTGAAGCGCCAGGTCTCCATGGACGTGGCCGACAAGATCAAGCAACTGGGCATGCCCGGCGTGCACCAGCAGCCAGAGACCCGCCGCTACTACCCGGACGGCGACGTGATGGCCCACGTGGTGGGTTTCAACAGCGTCGAGGACCAGGGGCAGGAAGGGGTCGAACTCACCTTCAACCAGCAGCTTTCCGGCCGCCCGGGCAGTCGCCGCGTCATCAAGGACCGGCTGGGCCGCGTGATCGAGGACGTGCAGGCCGTGACCCTGCCGGTGGACGGCCGCGACCTGCGCCTGTCCATCGACACGCGTTTGCAGTATCTGGTGTTCAAGGCCTTGAAAGACGCCATGGACAAGCACCAGGCCAAGGGCGCCACCGCCGTGGTCGTGGACGTGCACACGGGCGAGATCCTGGCCCTGGCCAACGTGCCCACTTTCGATCCCAACAAGCGCGAAACCTTCCACGGTTCCAAGCTGCGCAACCAGGCCATCACCGATACGTTCGAGCCCGGCTCGATCATGAAGCCGTTCACCGCCGCGCTGGCGCTGGACCTGGGCCGCATCACGACCAAAACCCTGTTCGAGACCGGCAATGGCCGCTTTCAGTATCAGGGCAGCACGATCAGCGACGTGAGCCGTAACGGCACGCTGGACGTGGCGGGCGTGCTGCGCAAGTCCAGCAACATCGGCATGACCATGATTTCCGAGAAGCTGGAATCCCGGGAGATGTGGGACCGCTTCACGGAATTGGGCCTGGGCCAGGCGCCTCAGGTGGGATTTCCCGGCGCTGCGCCCGGGCGCTTGCGCCCCTGGGATCGCTGGCGCCTGATCGAAAAGGCCACGATGGCCTATGGCTACGGCCTGTCGGTGTCGTTGCTTCAGGTGGCGCGCGCCTATACCGTTTTTGCGCGCAATGGCGACATGGTGTCGCTGACGCTGGTCAAGCGCGACAGCGATCCCACCAGCGTCAAGATCTATACGCCCCGGACCACCGAAATGGTGCGCGGCATGTTGGAAGCCGCCGCCGGTCCTGAAGGTACCAAGGCCGCCCAGGTGCAGGGCTACCGCGTGGCAGGCAAGAGCGGAACGGCGCGCAAGATCGTCGACGGCAAGTACAGCATGCAGCGCTATCGGAGCTCGTACGTGGGCTTCGCTCCGGTGTCGGATCCCAAGATCGTCGTGGCGGTGTCCATCGACGAGCCGACGGTTGGCGGCTACTACGGCGGCGCTATCGCCGCGCCCGTGTTCTCCCAGATCGTGGGGGGGAGCTTGCGGCTGATGGGAGTGCGCCCGGACGCACCCTTCGAATCCACAATTGTTGCTGGTCTTAAGGAGCCAGGCAGATGAGCGCCAAAGGCTTCCTCTCCAATCCTGTCGCCACGGTTGCCGAAACCGTGGCGTGGTTGCATTCGCGCGTGTCGTTGACCGCGCACCTCAAGCTGGACTCGCGCGATATCGAGCCGGGCGATGTTTTCGTTGCCTGCCCGGGTCTGTCCAGCGACGGACGTCTCTATATAGAGAAGGCGCTGGCGCTGGGCGCGAGCGCTGTGTTGTTTGAAGCTCCCGCGAGCGAAGCCGTTCAGGCCGTGGCGGACCACGCGCCCATGCTGCCGGTGACCGGCCTGCGTTCCCTGCTGGGCGAGCTGGCCGACACCTGGTATGGCCGTCCGTCGGCAGCGCTCGCGGTCGTGGCGGTGACGGGTACCAATGGCAAGACGTCGTCGGTGCAGTGGATCGCTCATGCGCTGAGCCGCAATGACAAGCCTTGCGGCACGATCGGCACCTTGGGCGCCGTGCTGCCCGACGGCCGCACGCTGGGCGGTGACCTGACGACCCCCGACGTGCTGACCGTGCACCGCACGCTGGCCGCCATGCGCGACGCGGGCGCCAAGGCCGTGGCCATGGAGGCGTCCTCCATCGGCATCGAGCAGGGGCGGATGGATGGCGTGCGCGTTGCGCTGGCGGCCTTCACCAATCTGACGCGCGACCATCTCGACTATCACGGCACGATGGAACGGTACGAAGCCGCCAAGGCGCGCCTGTTCCGTTGGCCGGGCCTGACCGCCGCGGTCATCAACGCCGACGACGAGGCGGGTCGCCGCCTGATCGCCGATCTTCCCGCCGGCATGGCGATGGGCTACAGCCTGAGCGAAGACCCGGAGATTCCCGCCGGCATGCGAGCGCGCGAACTCCAGGCCACTGCCCAGGGCCAGATTTTCACGTTGGTGTCTCCGCACGGCGAGGCCCAGATCGTCACCCGCTTGCTGGGTGCGCACAACGTGTCCAACCTGCTGCTGGTGGCGGGCGTGCTGTATCAACTGGGCCTGCCGTTTGCACAGATTGCACGCGAATTGGCCGCGACGGATCCGGTCGACGGCCGCTTGCAGACGGTCGAGCCGGTGGCGCAAAGCACCCAGGCCGATGCAGGCCGCGGCCCGCTGGTGGTCGTGGACTACGCCCATACTCCCGATGCGTTGTCGCGGGCGCTGTCCGCGTTGCGCGCCGTGGCAACCGCGCGTGCCGGCCGCCTGGTCTGCCTGTTCGGTTGCGGCGGCGAGCGCGATCCGGGCAAGCGTCCCGTGATGGGCCGCATTGCCGCGGACCTCGCCGATCACGTGGTCGTGTCCAGCGACAACCCTCGCACCGAGTCCCCCGAAGCTATCGTCGAGCAGATCCTGACCGGCATTCCCGAGACCGTGCGTCCCAACGTGCAGGTGGATCGAGCGCGCGCCATCATGCAGACCATCTGGGCAGCCGCGCCCGATGATGTGGTGCTGCTGGCCGGCAAGGGACATGAAACGTATCAGGACATCGGGGGCGAGAAGTTGCCCTTCGATGACCGCGAATGGGCGCGGCTGGCGTTGCTGCTGCCGCAGGTCAAGGGCGTATCCACCGACACGCGCCGCATCGGCGAAGGCGAACTGTTCGTGGCGTTGGTGGGCGAAAACTTCGACGCCCACAACTATCTGGACCAGGCCGAGGCGCGCGGCGCATGCGCGGCCGTGGTGGCGCATGCCATGCCTGAAGCCAGGCTGCCGCAGTTGGTGCTGGGCGACACCCGCATTGCGCTGATGCGCATCGGCGCCGCCTGGCGCGCGCGGTTCGCGCTGCCCGTGGTGGCGGTGACCGGCAGCAACGGCAAGACCACGACCAAGGAAATGATCTCGGCCATGCTGGCCGAGTGGCAAGGCGAAGGGAACCGCCTGGCGACGGCGGGCAACCTGAACAACGACATCGGTGTGCCGCTGACCTTGCTGCGCCTGCGGCCGGAGCACCGCGCTGCGGTGTTCGAACTGGGCATGAACCATCCCGGCGAGATCGCGCAGCTGGCCGCCATCGCGGCGCCCACGGTGACGCTGGTGACCAACGCCCAGCGCGAGCATCAGGAATTCATGCACAGCGTGGAGGCGGTCGCGCGCGAAAATGGCGCAGCCATTTCGGCGCTGCCCGAGGATGGTGTGGCGGTCTATCCCGGCGACGAGCCGTATTCGTCTATCTGGGATGCGCTGGCCGAGCCTCGCCGCGTGTTGCGCTTCGGCCTTCAGCCCGGTCTGGACGTGTACGCCGAGCAGATCATTGCGGACGTGAACGCCACGCGCTGCCGCGTGGTCACGCCGGTGGGCGTGGCCGACCTGGCGCTGCCCGTGCCCGGCCTGCATAACTTGCGCAACGCGCTGGCGGCCATCGCCAGTGCGATCGCTGCGGGGGCGCCGCTGGAAGGCGCGGTGCGAGCCTTGGCCAGGTTCAGCCCTGTCGCGGGCCGCATGCAGCACAAGAGTATGAGTGACGGAACGTTGCTCATTGATGACACTTACAATGCCAACCCCGACTCGGTTCGCGTGGCCGTGGATGTGCTGGCCCGCATGGCCGGCATGCGCATCCTGGTGCTGGGCGACATGGGCGAGGTCGGGGACAACGGCCCCGCCATGCATGTCGAGGTGGGCAATTACGCGCGTGAGCAAGGGCTCGACGCGCTCATCACGCTAGGCGAAGCCAGCCGGGCGGCCGCGGCCGCATTCGGTGTGGGCGCGCACGCCTGCGCATCGGTAGACGAAGTGGTTGCCGCATTGCGCGGCTTGCGCCCGTCCTGCGTATTGGTAAAGGGATCGCGCTTTATGCGCATGGAGCGGGTAGTGACGGCTTTTTCTTTGAATGACGGTACGGCGGCCAAGGGGCAGGGAGAGCAGAATGCTGCTTGAAATCGCCCGCATGCTGTCTGACGATGTGCGCGCACTGGGGGTGTTCGAATACATCACCTTGCGCGCTGTTCTGGCATGCGCGACCGCGCTGCTGATCGGCCTGGTGGCCGGTCCACGCGTGATTCGCAAACTGACCGAAATGAAGATCGGCCAGGCCGTGCGCTCCTACGGCCCGGAAACCCATCTGGTCAAGACCGGCACCCCCACCATGGGCGGCGTGCTCATTCTTATTTCCATCGCGATCAGCACGCTGTTGTGGGCGGATTGGACCAACCGCTTCGTCTGGGTGGTGCTGCTGGTGACCTTCGGCTTCGGCTGGATCGGCTGGATGGATGACTACCGCAAGGTGGTCTATCGCGATCCCGAAGGCATGCCCGCGCGGCAGAAGTTCTTCTGGCAGGCCACCATCGGCATGGTGGCCGCGGTGTATCTGGCGTTCGCGGTGTCGGCGCCGGCCAATACCGAACTGTGGCCGCTTTTCAAGGCCTGGGTGGGCAGCGGTTTCACGATGTCCCTGCCGACGCGCGCGGACTTGATCGTTCCGTTCTTCAAGAGCGTGAGCTACCCGCTGGGCGTGCTGGGCTTCGTGGCGCTGACCTGGGCGGTCATCGTCGGCACCAGCAATGCCGTCAACCTGACCGACGGCCTGGACGGCCTGGCCATCATGCCTACCGTCATGGTGGGCAGCGCGCTAGGCATCTTCGCCTACGTGGTCGGCCGCGTCGACTATTCCAAGTACCTGCTCTTTCCTTACATACCTGGCGCGGCCGAACTCATGGTGCTGTGTGCTGCGATAGGCGGCGCCGGCCTCGCATTTTTATGGTTCAACGCGTATCCGGCCCAGGTCTTCATGGGCGACGTCGGCGCGTTGGCGCTGGGGGGCGCGCTGGGCACCATCGCGGTCATCGTGCGCCAGGAAATCGTGCTGTTCATCATGGGCGGTGTGTTCGTGGTCGAGACCCTTTCCGTGATGATGCAAGTGACTTGGTTCAAGTACACGAAGCGACGTTATGGAACAGGTAGACGCATTTTTCGCATGGCTCCGTTGCATCATCACTTTGAAGTGGGTGGATGGAAAGAAACCCAGGTGGTCGTGCGTTTCTGGATCATCAGCATGATGCTGGTGCTGATTGGCCTCTCTACCCTGAAGTTGCGATGAATACGATGGAAACCTCCCGCGCAGACGCGCCGCTCGTCCTGATCCTCGGATTGGGCGAGACGGGTGTCGCCGCCGCTCGCTGGTGCGCCCGACAGGGCGCCCGCTTGCGCGTGGCCGACACGCGCGCCGAGCCGGGCGGATTGGCCGCGTTGCGCGAATCGTTGGCCCAAAGCGAGGTGGAATACCGTCTGGGTTGTGACGAGTCGTTCGACACGGCGCTGCTGGACGGCGTAAGCCAAGTGGTCCTGAGCCCTGGCCTGGCGCCTGCTCAACCGCCCGCCGCGGACCTGCTGCGCGAGGCCGAGGCCCGTGGCATCGAGATCGTCGGCGAAATCGAATTGTTTGCGCGCGCGCTGGCCGACCTGGCCGAAACGCGCGAGTACCGGCCACGCCTGTTGACCGTGACCGGCACCAACGGCAAGACCACCGTTACCGCCTTGACGCGCCAGCTGGTCGAGGCCAGCGGCCTGTCGGCCGTGGCGGCCGGCAACATCAGTCCTGCGGCGCTGGCCGCGCTGATGGACGCGCTGGATGCGGAATCGCTGCCGCAGGTCTGGGTGCTGGAACTCTCCAGCTTCCAGCTGGAAACCACGCGTTCGCTGATGGCCGACGCGGCCGTCGTGCTGAACGTCACCCAGGATCATCTGGATTGGCATGGCGGCATGGAGGCCTACGCACAGGCCAAGGCGCGTCTGTTGAAAATGGCCCGCGTGGCCATCGTCAACCGTGACGATCCGTACACCGTCGACATGGTCGCAACGCTGAACGGGCTGAATGTGCGCAGCTTCGGCCGCGACGTGCCGGAACTGGTCGGCGACATGGGCCTCGAGCTGGGCCAGGGCGTGGCTTGGCTGGTGGCCTGCGAACCCAACGATTTCGATGAGCCCGCGCCGCCGGTGCGCCGCAAGAAGGATGCGCCCGAGCCCGTCCGCGCCAAGGGTCGCATGAGCCGCCTGATGCCGGTGGACGCGTTGCGCATCCGCGGCATCCACAATGCCTTGAATGCCCTGGCCGCGCTGCAACTGGCGCGCTGCCTGGACCTGGGCTGGGGCGCCATGCTGAGGGCGCTGCGCGAGTACACCGGGGAACCCCACCGCGCCGCGTTCGTGCGCACGATCGGCGGCGTCGACTATATCAATGACAGCAAGGGCACCAACGTGGGCGCTACGGTCGCCGCGCTGGAAGGCCTGGGCCAGCAGGTGGTGCTGATCGCCGGCGGCCTGGGCAAGGGCCAGGATTTCTCGCCGCTGATTCCGGGCGTGGCGCGCCATGCGCGAGCCGTGATGCTGATCGGCCAGGACGGCCCGGAGATCGGCCGCGTGCTGGCGCCGACCGGCGTACAGTGCATCACGGTTGAAACGCTGCGCGACGCGGTGCGCGGCGCCGCCGAAATCGCCCAGCCGGGCGATGCCGTGCTGTTGTCGCCCGCCTGCGCCAGCATGGACATGTTCCGCAACTATCCGCATCGCGGACAGGTATTCGTGGAAGAGGTCGAAGACCTGGCCCGCGACCGTGGAGAGATCGCATGAGCCTGATCGCCGATCTCACCGCCAGCGTCAACGCCGTACGGCCCGGCCGTACCCGCATGCGCAATTTCGATCTGCCGCTGGTCATCGCGGCGTCGACCTTGCTGCTGCTCGGCTTGCTGATGGTGTATTCGGCGTCTATCGCGCTGGCCGACGGTCCGCGCTATGCGTCGTATGGCCGCTACTACTTCGTGATCCGCCACGGCCTGTTCATCAGTGCCGGGCTGGTGGGCGCGGCCGTGGTGTTGGCCGTGCCGATCCGCGTCTGGCAGCGTTTGGCGGTGCCGCTGTTCGTGGTGGCCATGGTGCTGCTGGTGGCGGTGCTGATCCCCGGCATTGGCCGCGAGGTCAACGGCGCGCATCGCTGGATCCCGCTGGGTCCGCTGAACTTCCAGCCCTCTGAGCTGATGAAGCTGGCCGCGCTGCTCTACGCCGCCGATTACACCGTGCGCAAGCAGGAACACATGCAGGCTTTCGCCCGCGGCTTCCTGCCCATGGCATTCGCGCTGGCCGGCGTCGGCATGCTGCTGTTGCTGGAACCCGACCTGGGCGCCTTCATGGTGATCGTGGCGATCGCCATCGGCATCCTGTTCCTGGGCGGTATCAACGGCAAGTATTTCAGCAGTCTGCTGGCCGTGCTGGTGGGTACCTTCCTGATGCTGATCTGGCTGTCGCCGTGGCGGCGCGCGCGGCTGTTCGCGTACCTGGATCCCTGGAACGAGGACAACGCCTATGGCAGCGCCTACCAGCTGTCGCATTCGCTGATCGCCCTGGGGCGTGGCGAGTGGTTGGGCGTGGGCCTGGGTGCCAGCGTCGAGAAACTGCACTACCTGCCGGAAGCGCACACCGACTTCCTGATGGCGGTGGTGGGCGAAGAATTGGGTTTTGCCGGCGTGATGCTGGTCATCACCCTGTTTGCCATCATCGTCTATCGCGGCTTCGATATCGGCCGCCAGGCCATCGCCATGGAACGCACTTTCGCGGGCCTGGTCGCGCATGGCGTGGCGATGTGGTTCGGCGTGCAGGCCTTCATCAACATGGGCGTCTGCCTGGGCCTGCTGCCTACCAAGGGCCTGACCCTGCCTCTCATGAGCTATGGCGGTTCGGGCATCGTGATGAATCTGTGCGCGCTGGCCATGCTGATCCGGGTCGACGTGGAAAACCGCGTCATGATGCGTGGAGGGCGGGTATGACGGCCTCTCGCACCATCCTGATCATGGCCGGCGGCACCGGCGGACACATCATGCCGGGCCTGGCCGTGGCCGACGTGCTGCGCGAGCGCGGCTGGCGCGTGCTATGGCTGGGCAATCCCGAAAAGATGGAAGGCCGGCTGGTGCCGCCGCGCGGCATCGAACTGGTTCCGCTGCGCTTTCAGGGCGTGCGCGGCAAGGGCGCGTCGGCGCTCCTGAAGCTGCCGTTCCTGTTGCTGCGTGCATTCGGACAAGCCTGGTCGCGTTTGTCCGATGTGCGGCCCGACGTGGTGCTGGGCATGGGCGGCTATGTGGCATTCCCGGGCGGCGTCATCGCTGCGCTGCGCGGCACGCCACTGGTCGTGCATGAACAGAATGCCGTGGCGGGTACGGCAAACAAGTGGCTGGCCAGGATGGCCCGCCGCGTGCTCAGCGGCTTTCCTGGCGTGCTGCCCAAGGGCGAGGCCATGGGCAATCCGGTGCGCGCGGACTTGTGCGCATTGCCGGATCCGGCGGCGCGCTACGCCGGCCGCAGCGGTCCGTTGCGCGTCCTGGTGGTGGGCGGCAGCCTGGGCGCCCAGGCGCTGAACACCACATTGCCGCAGGCGCTGGCGCGCCTGCCGCAGGAAAGCCGGCCGGTGGTGGTGCACCAGGCTGGCGAGCAACATCTGCCCGCGCTGCAGCAGGCCTATGCCCAAGCGGGCGTGGCGGCCGATTGCCGCGCCTTCATCGACGACATGGCGGGCGCCATGGGTGACGCCGACCTGCTGATTTGCCGCGCGGGGGCCATGACGGTGTCCGAAGTGGCCGCTGCGGGTGTCGCGGCGTTGTTCGTGCCGTTCCCGCATGCGATCGATGACCATCAGACTGCCAACGCGCGCTTCCTGAGCGACGCGCAGGCCGCCTGGCTGCAGCCGCAAACTGGCCTGACGCCCGAGTGGCTGGCGCAGTGGCTGGGCCAGCGCACCCGACAAGAACTTCAAGCCGTGGCCGAACGGGCCCGCGCGCATGCGCGTCCCGAAGCCGCGGCTCATATCGCCGACGTCTGTGAACAAGCAGCGGGGCGTTCATCATGAAACATAGAATTCAACATATCCATTTCGTAGGCATCGGCGGCTCGGGCATGAGCGGCATTGCCGAAGTGCTGCTCAATCTGGGCTACACCATCAGCGGGTCCGACCTGAACGAGTCGGCCGTGACGCGCCGCCTGGCTGGCCTGGGCATGAAGATCGCGATCGGCCACGTGGCCAGCAACGTCACCGGCGCCGCTGCCATCGTCACGTCCACGGCCGTGGCGGGCGACAACCCCGAAGTGATCGCGGCGCGCGCGGCGCGCATTCCGGTGGTGCCCCGGGCCATCATGCTGGCCGAGCTGATGCGCCTGAAGCGCGGCATCGCCGTCGCCGGCACGCACGGCAAGACGACCACGACCAGCCTGGTCGCCAGCGTGCTCGCCGCAGGAGACCTGGATCCGACCTTCGTGATCGGCGGCCGCCTGAATTCCGCGGGTGCCAACGCGCGTCTGGGACAGGGCGATTACATCGTGGTCGAGGCGGACGAATCCGATGCCTCGTTCCTGAACCTGTTGCCGGTGATGGCCATCGTTACGAACATCGATGCCGATCACATGGACACCTATGGGCACGATGTGGCGCGCCTGAAGAGCGCGTTCATCGAATTCACGCAGCGCCTGCCGTTCTACGGCAGCGCCGTGCTGTGCTCGGACGACGCCAATGTGCGCGAGATCATGCCCTTCGTGTCGCGGCCCATCACGACCTATGGCCTGAATGAAGAGGCGCAAGTGCGCGCCTACGAAGTGCAGCCGGAAGGCACGCGCATGCGTTTCAACGTCCAGCGCACGCACCGCGACACGCTGCTGCCGCCGTTGCAGGTGGAACTGAATCTTCCGGGCCTGCACAACGTGCGCAACGCGCTGGCCGCGATCGCCGTGGCGACCGAGCTGGGCGTGGCTGACGAGGCCATCTGCGAGGCGCTGTCGTCGTTCCGCGGAGTGGGGCGCCGCTTCACGCAGACGGGCGAATTTCCCGTGCCTGCCAGTCATGGCGGCGGCACCTTCACGGTGATCGACGACTACGGCCATCACCCGGTGGAAATGGCCGCCACGCTGGCCGCCGCGCGCGGCGCCTGGCCCGACCGCCGCATCGTATTGGCGTTCCAGCCGCACCGTTATACGCGCACCCGCGACTGCTTCGAGGACTTCGTGCGCGTGCTGGGCACGGCCGACGCCGTGCTGCTGACCGAGGTCTACGCCGCGGGCGAACCGCCGCTGGTGGCTGCGGACGGCCGCGCCCTGTCGCGCGCATTGCGCGTGGCTGGCAAGGTCGAGCCGGTGTTCGTCGAGGATGTGGCGGAGCTGCCGCAGGCCATCGTGGATTTCGTGCGCGATGGCGACGTGGTGATAGTGATGGGAGCGGGTTCGATCAGCAAGGTCCCCGCCCAAGTAGGAGAACTGGCATGAGCACGCAATTCGGCAAGGTAGGGGTGTTGTACGGGGGACGTTCCGCCGAGCGCGAGGTGTCCTTGATGTCAGGCACCGGCGTGCACCAGGCGTTGCTCAGCGCCGGCGTGGACGCGCACCTGTTCGACACGGCCGAACGCAGCCTGTCCGAACTGGCCGAGCAGAATTTCGACCGTGTGTTCATCGCCCTGCATGGCCGCTATGGCGAAGACGGGACGATCCAGGGCGCCCTGGAACTGCTGGGCATTCCCTACACCGGCAGCGGCCCGCTGGCCTCCGCGCTGGCCATGGACAAGACCATGACCAAACGCGTGTGGCTGCAGCATGGCCTGCCCACCCCGGATTTCGAGTTGCTGGACGCGGATACCGAACTGCGCCTGGTGCCGGATCGCCTGAGCCTGCCGCTCATCATCAAGCCGCCGCACGAGGGTTCGACGGTGGGCATCACCAAGGTGGTGGGCTATTCCGACATGAAGGAAGCCTATGCCGCGGCCGCGCGTTTTGACGCCGAAGTGCTGGCCGAGCAATTCATCACCGGCCGCGAGCTGACCGTGGCGCTGCTGGGCGCAGGCAAGACTGCGCGCGCGCTGCCCGTCATCGAGATCGCGGCCCCTGGCGGCAATTACGACTACGAGCACAAGTACTTTTCCGACGACACGCAGTATTTCTGCCCGGCCACGCTGCCGCCCGAGGTCGCCGCGGAAGTTGCCGAGATCGCGGTCAAGGCCTATCGCGCCCTGGGCTGCGAGGGTTGGGGCCGCGCGGACTTCATCCTCGACGGCGACAACCGGCCGTGGTTGCTGGAAATGAACACCTCGCCTGGCATGACCAGTCACTCACTCGTTCCCATGGCCGCCAAGGCCGTGGGAATCAGCTACGCCGATCTGTGCGTGGCGATATTGTCCGAGGCCGCGTGCAAAGTGCGCAGCCCGGCCCGCAACGCTTGACCCGGATACTCTGTGTGGAACGACGCTCGCACCACCAACCTGATCGCCAACACGCTGGCCGTGCTGGCGGTTTGCGCCATGCTCGTCGCGGGCGTGGTGTGGGTGGCGCAACGCCCGTTCTTCACGCTGTCGGCCATCGAGCTGGAATCGATGCCGGACACCGAGCTGCACTACGTGTCCACGGGGGCGGTGCGCTCGGCGATCGCGGGCCGCTTCAAGGGCAATTTCTTCACGGTGGACCTGGACGAAGCGCGCGAGATCTTCGAGTCGGTGCCGTGGGTTCGCCACGCCACCGTGCGGCGGATCTGGCCCAATGTGCTGCGTGTGCGCATCGAAGAGCAGCAGCCCTTGGCGCTGTGGAACGAGAACCAGATGATCAACACCTGGGGCGAGGCGTTCACGGCCAACACGGGCGAGGTGGACGACGAGACCGTGCTGCCGCAGTTTTCTGGCCCGGAGGGCACGGAATCCCTGGTGGTGCAGCGCTACGCCGAACTGGCCCGCTGGTTCGCTCCGCTGGACATGCACGTGACGCAGCTGGACCTGAGTCCGCGATACGCGTGGCGCGTCGTGCTGTCCAACGGCATGTCGCTGGACCTGGGCCGCGATCCGGGCGCCGATGCGCCGGATCCGCATGGCCTGCCGGGCGCCTTGCCGTTCGCCGCCCGCATTCAACGCTTTGTGCAGGCGTGGCCCGCCGTTGCCGGACGCCTGGAAGGGCGCACCGTGACGCAGGCCGACCTGCGCTATCCCAATGGTTTCGCCCTGGCGCTGGCTCCGTTGCCGCCGTCGGAAACCAAATCCAAATCCACACCGAAACCTCCCAAGAAACGCTAACGCCATGACCCGTGACATCAAGGACCTTATCGTCGCCCTCGATATCGGCACCAGCAAGGTGGTGGCTGTGGTGGCTGAAATTTTGCCTGAAGGGCGATTCGAAGTGCTGGGCCTCGGCCAGCACGAATCGCGCGGCATGCGCAAGGGCGTGGTCGTCAATATCGAGACCACTGTGAATTCCATTCAGCGCGCGCTTGAAGAAGCCGAGCTGATGGCAGATTGCAAGATTCGCGACGTCTATACCGGCATTGCCGGCAGCCATATCCGCAGCTTCAATTCCAGCGGCATGGTCGCCGTGAAGGACAAGGAAGTCACCGCCACCGACGTTGCCCGCGTCATCGAGACCGCCAAGGCGGTGAACATCCCGACCGACCAGCAGGTGCTGCACGTGCTGACGCAAGAGTTCATCGTCGATGGCCAGGAAGACATCCGCGAGCCCATCGGCATGAGCGGCCTGCGCCTGGAAGTGCGCGTGCACATCGTGACGGGCGCGGTCAGCGCTGCCCAGAACATCGTGAAGTGCGTGCGCCGCTGCGGCCTCGAAGTGCAGGACCTGATCCTGCAGCCTCTGGCCTCCAGCCTGGCCGTGCTGACCGCCGATGAAAAAGAACTCGGCGTCGTTCTGGTCGATATCGGCGGCGGCACCACTGACGTGGCCATCTTCACCGGCGGCGCCATCCGCCACACCGCCGTGCTGCCCATCGCCGGCGACCAGATCACCAATGACATCGCGGCAATGCTGCGCACGCCGACGCCCGATGCCGAGGAAATCAAGCTGCGCTACGGCGTGGCCAAGCAGGTACTGGCCAGCCCGGACGAGTCCGTGGAAGTGCCGGGCCTGGGCGACCGCGGTCCGCGGCAAGTCAAGCGCCAGGCGCTGGGCGCCGTGATCGAACCGCGCGTGGAAGAACTGTTCACGCTGGTGCAGCAGGTCGTGCGCGACTCGGGCTACGAGGACCTGCTGGCCTCGGGCGTGGTCCTGACCGGCGGCTCGGCGCAATTGCCCGGCATGATCGAACTGGCCGAGGACGTATTCCTCAAGCCGGTGCGCGTGGCGGTACCCGAATACGAAGGCAGCCTGGCTGACGTGATGCGCAATCCGCGCTTCTCGACGGTGATGGGCTTGTTGCAGGAAGCGCGGATGCAGCGCGTGCGCGGCCGCAAGGTCGCTGCCCAGACCGGCAATTTCAAGAGCCTGCTGGCGCGCATGAAGGAATGGTTCATGAACTGAGTTGTAAAGGGGCAGGTTGGGGCCTGTCCTTGGTGCGGTCAGCGGTGGTAGCGCGGGCCGGGCCAGAAGAGGGGAGGCGCTTCAAACCCGTTGCGGGCCCGTCCGGCGACGAGTTTGAGGCGATTCACAAAACATAGGTTGTTGGGGAATTTTTGTGATTTGCGAAATCGGACTTGTGAGGGAGTCATCATGATGAACTTTGAGATGCTTGAGAACAACACCAAAGGGACCGTTATCAAGGTCGTTGGTGTGGGTGGTGCGGGCGGCAATGCCGTGGCGCACATGATTCGCAGCGGCGTGCACGGCGTGGATTTCATCTGCGCCAACACCGATGCGCAGGCACTGGCGGCGACCAACGCCCCGGTGCAGATCCGTCTGGGCCGTACCGGCCTGGGCGCGGGCGCCAAGCCCGAGCAAGGGCGCGCGTCGGCTGAAACCGCGCGCGAGGAGATCCGTGCCGCCCTGAACGGCGCGCACATGGTCTTCATCACCGCCGGCATGGGCGGCGGCACCGGCACCGGCGCAGGTCCGGTCGTGGCCGAGGTCGCGAAGGAACTGGGCATCCTGACGGTGGGCGTGGTCACCAAGCCTTTCTCCTTCGAAGGCAACAAGCGCCTGAAGATGGCCGAAGACGGTATTTCCGAACTGGCCAAGCACGTGCATTCGCTCATCGTGGTGCTCAACGAGAACCTCTATGAACTGATGGACGAGGACGCGACGCAGGAAGACTGCTTCCGTTCCGCCGACGACATCCTGCACAACGCCTGCGCAGGCATCGCCGAAATCATCAACGTCGAAGGCAACGTCAACGTCGACTTCGAAGACGTCAAGACGATCATGGGCGAGCAGGGCCAGGCCATGATGGGCACGGCGTCGGCTTCGGGCGCTGACCGCGCCCGCGTGGCCGCCGAGCACGCCATTGCTTGCCCGCTGCTGGAAGGCGTGGACCTGAACGGCGCTCGCGGCGTGCTGGTCAACATCACCGCCAGCCGCTCGCTGAAGATGCGCGAAACGCGCGAAATCATGGAAACGATCCGCAGCTACGCTTCGGACGACGCGACCGTGATCTTCGGCACCGCCTACGACGAGTCCATGGGTGAAAACCTGCGCGTGACCGTGGTTGCTACCGGCCTGGGCCGTGCGCAAGCGCGTCCGCAACTGGTGCAGAACACCGCTGAAGTGCTGCGTACCGGCACCGACAACCTGCCCATGGGTGGAATGCCGGCTGGCGGTCAAGGCGATTACCGCAACCTGGATATGCCGTCGGTCATGCGCAACCCGCGCAGCCAGGCGTCGGCCCAGGTGCGTGCTCTGGAAAGCTCGGGCATGGATCACTTCGACATCCCGGCATTCCTGCGCAAGCAGGCGGATTGAACCAAAGAGCCTGTTTCAGGCTCTAAACGTACTCCCTCATCTCCGGCCGCCTGTCCCCACAGGCGGCCGGAGGCGGAGCGGTCCGTGTTTCCCTTGCACGGTTTCAATAAGGGACGGAGGTATCGGTCGATCCGGACGCCAAATGGCGCCAGGGATCGGACAGAGTTACAATACGTCAGTTACGCCGGCAATCTGTTCGTCATCTTGCCGGCTTCCTGGCTCAAACACCCCAAGTCTCATGTTCCGACAGCGCAGCATTCAGAATCTCGTCCGCACGACAGGCGTCGGCGTCCACTCTGGACGGCGGGTCGAGCTCACTTTGCGCCCGGCACAACCGAATACGGGCATCGTTTTCCATCGCGTCGATCTGCCTCAGGTCGTGGACCTGCCTGCGCAGGCCACCGGCGTGGGCGATACGCGCATGGCATCGGTGCTGCAGCAGGGTAATGTCCGCGTGTCCACGGTGGAACACCTGATGTCGGCGTTGGCCGGCCTGGGCATCGACAACCTGCATATCGACCTCACCGCCGAAGAAGTCCCCATCATGGACGGCAGTGCGGCCACGTTTGTCTATCTGTTGCGCTCGGCAGGCATCGTCGAGCAGAACGCACCCAAGCAATTCATCCGTGTCTTGAAACCGGTCGAAGTGCGCGAAGGCGAAGGCCGCAACGAGAAATGGGCCCGCCTGGAACCCCATGAGGGCTATGCGCTGGCGTTCTCGATTGATTTCCGCCACCCCGCCATCGACTCCACGGCCAATTTCGCGGAAATCGATTTCGCCACGCACTCGTATGTGCGTGAAATCGCGCGCGCGCGTACCTTCGGGTTCGTCAATGAAGTCGAGGCCTTGCGCTCCATGGGCCTGGCCCGCGGCGGCAGCCTGGATAACGCCATCGTCATGGACGAGTACCGCGTGCTGAACAGCGACGGCTTGCGCTATGACGACGAATTTGTAAAACACAAGATCCTGGACGCCATCGGCGACCTGTATCTGCTGGGCAAGCCTTTGGTCGCGCGCTACGTTGCGTGCAAGTCGGGCCATGGCCTGAACAACCAACTGGCCCGCGCGCTGCTGGAGCAGCGCGATGCCTGGGAATTGATCACCTACGAATCGCAGGCAGAAGCACCGCAGGCGTTTCGTCACGAGTGGAAGCTGGCCTAGAGTCAGTCCCACCCCCTACCCGCTGACGCGCATCCCCTCAAGGGGGCGACGTCTGCGGACCGGCAGAGCCGGCTCCGCGACGTCCGCGCTATCATTTTGCGCGGCTGGGTTGATTCCTGATCGTTCGCGGTAATTTCCCCAGGCTGGCTTCCAGCGGATGGCTGTGGTCGTCATCCTCTAGCGCTTAAGGCGTAAACCAGCGGCAAACCATAGTACGGATCCGTCCGAGAACTTGGTTTCGCTTCGTTTCCGGGGGCCCTGGATCAAGGACAACCTGGGCGGCTTCAGCTACTCTTGTGGTGCTTCAGGAGCTTGGCCACTGCGTCGGCCAGAGGCCCGGGCCGCAGGTTGTCGTGCAGTGTCTCGAACGCGCCCAGGGCGGCATTGCCCAGCGGTTGCGCCTCTTTGGGAGGGCGCGGCTGGCGGGCGCCGGGCTTGGGCAAACCCGCTTGTACCTTGACGGCGATTTCGTTAAGGTTCCAGCCTTGGTCTGCCAGGGACCGCGCGATGCGCGGTGCCAATTGACGCATTTTGGCCGCATGCGCGGCACTCGGCACCACCAGGTGGAGGCACTGGTTTTCCAGCTTGCCCACCTGGCACACGGCGCCCAGCGGGGCGGGCAGAACCGCCGCCACCGCGTACTGAATTTGCAAGTGCTTGCGGGCGGTCGCTAGAACGCCGGCGCCCCGCATGTCATGACCCAGCCATCCCAGGGCGGTATTTTCCTGCTGCCGGCTGGAACTGGAACGTTGACGGTATGAAGTGGGTCTATTCATCCCGGCTTAAGAATTAGGAAGCAAACCTTGAAAATCGTGATTATGCACGCCCGCGACGGGCAGGACGGGCATTTCACCCTCGGCGGCGCACGCCTTGCGCTGATTCTGGGGGGCGCCTTGATCACGGCCGCCATCTTTGGCGCCGCGTTACAACGATACCTTACTCCGATCCTGCCGGCCGTACATACCGTGGGCTGGCCGCTGGCGGGCCAGCCGGGGCGAGACGCCGATTTCCTGCGCGGAAACATGAATCTGCTGGCTGCCAAGGTCGGGGCGCTGCAGGCCAAGCTGGTAAGCATCGACGGATTGGGCCAGCGCGTGGCCAAGGTGGCTGGCGTGGCCTACACCGATCCCGAGCTGGCCAAGCAACTGGCCGTGGCGCAGCCCGAGGCGCTGACCCAGCCCGAAGCCACCCAGGTCATGGATGATCTGTTCACGGACCACCCGCCTCCCAGCGCGGCCTCGGCCGAGGCCCTGGGCCGGCAGCTTGATGAGATCCAGGCCAGGCTGGCCCAACAGACGGACAACCTGAAGCTGCTGGATGCGGCGCTGACCAAGCGTTCGGCAGACCAGGCGCGCATGCCGACCGCCATGCCGATTACCGATTATCCCTATCTCAGCTCTTCCTATGGTTGGCGCCGCAATCCGGTGACCGGCCGCACCGCCATGCACGAAGGCCTGGATTTCGCCGCCCCGCCGGGCACGCCCATCCTGGCGGCCTCGGGCGGCGTCGTGCTGGAATCCAAATTCCAGCCGGGTTACGGCAATATGGTAGAAATCGATCACGGCGATGGCCTGATTACCCGCTATGCCCATGCGTCCTCACTGATGGTGAAGCAAGGCCAGCTGGTCGAGCGTGGCCAGCAAGTTGCCCGAGTGGGTAGCTCCGGCCGTTCCACCGGCCCCCATCTGCACTTTGAAGTCCGCCTGGCTGGGCAACCGTTGGATCCGCGCCTGTTCCTTGGCCCCCAGCAAACCGCCCCGCCTTCCACCGTGGCTCACGCTGCCCAGTGAACCTGGGCCGCCCGCGCCGGTCAAACCGGCCCGGCAGTGCTACCCTGGCCATAGGTCCAGGCTATTGCGCTCCAGGTGCGTTAAACTGGTTCGTTTCCCAGCGGACCCCCGCTCAACCAATAACATCAAGTCACGGGTGACGCTGCTCCGGCCTTTCGTGGGCGCGGCGTGGCTCGTGCGGCCGACATACGCATGGTTTCTCTGCTCAAAAAACTCATAGGCAGCCGCAACGACCGGCTGCTTAAGCAGTATCGCAAGCTGGTAACCCAGATCAATGGGCTCGAACCCAAGATCTCCGCGCTCTCCGACGCGGAGCTGGCGGCCAAAACCGAGGAATTCCGTTCCCGCCACGCCCAGGGCACTTCCCTGGACGATCTGCTGCCCGAAGCCTTCGCCGTCGTGCGCGAAGCCGGCAAGCGGGTGTTCGGCATGCGCCACTTCGACGTGCAGATGCTGGGCGGTATCGCCCTGCACAGCGGCAAGATCGCTGAAATGCGCACGGGCGAAGGCAAGACCCTCATGGCTACGCTGCCGGTCTACCTGAACGCGATCGCCGGCAAGGGCGTCCACGTGGTCACGGTGAACGACTACTTGGCGCGCCGCGACGCCGAATGGATGGGCCGCCTGTACCGCTTCCTGGGCATGAGCACGGGCGTGGTGGTGCCGCAGCAACCCAACGAAGAAAAGAAGGCGGCCTATCTGGCCGACATCACCTACGGCACCAATAACGAATTCGGCTTCGACTACCTGCGCGACAACATGGAATACCGTGTTGAAGACCGTCGCCAGCGTGGCCTGTTCTATGCCATCGTCGACGAAGTGGACTCGATCCTGATCGACGAGGCCCGCACGCCGCTGATCATCTCCGGTCAAGCCGAAGACCATACCGAACTCTATGTCCGCATGAACGCGGTGCCGCCCCTGCTCAAGCGCATGGCTCACGAGCCCAAGCCGCAGGAGCCGGAACCCGAAGGCGACTACTGGGTCGACGAAAAGAGCCAGCAGGTGTACCTGTCCGAAGCCGGACACGAGAACGCCGAGGGCATCCTGACGCGCCTGGGCATCCTGCCCGAAGGCGAATCGCTGTACGACCCGCGCCATATCGCGCTGATGCACCATCTGATGGTGGCGCTGCGCGCCAATACGCTGTTCTTCCGCGACCAGCAGTACGTGGTGCAGGACGGCGAAGTGGTCATCGTCGACGAGTTCACGGGGCGCCTGATGGTGGGCCGCCGCTGGTCCGACGGCCTGCACCAGGCGGTCGAGGCCAAGGAAGGCGTGAAGATCCAGCACGAGAACCAGACGCTGGCGTCGATCACGTTCCAGAACTACTTCCGCATGTACGAAAAGCTGTCCGGCATGACCGGTACGGCCGATACGGAAGCGTACGAATTCCAGGAAATCTACGGGCTCGAAACGGTCATCATCCCGACCAACAAGCCCATGGTCCGCAAGGACCAGAACGACCAGGTCTTCAAGACCGACGGCGAAAAGTACAACGCCATTCTCGAAGACATCCGGGACTGCCACGAACGCGGCCAGCCGGTGCTGGTGGGCACCACCAGCATCGAAAACTCCGAGTTGCTGTCGGGTCTGCTGAAGAAGGCCAAGCTGCCGCATGAAGTGCTGAACGCCAAGCAGCACGCCCGTGAAGCCGAGATCGTCGCCGAAGCCGGCAAGCCTGGCCACATCACCATCGCCACCAACATGGCGGGCCGCGGCACCGACATCGTGCTGGGCGGCAGCGTCGACAAGCAGGTCGATCTGATCCGCGCCGACGAATCGCTGTCGGAAGCCGAAAAGAACGCGCGCATCGAAAAGGTGCGCGCTGAATGGAAGCCGCTGAACGAGCAGGTCAAGGCCGCTGGCGGCCTGCGCATCATCGGCACCGAACGCCACGAATCGCGCCGTATCGACAACCAGCTGCGCGGCCGCGCCGGTCGCCAGGGCGATCCGGGCTCGTCCCGCTTCTACCTGTCGCTGGAAGACTCGCTGATGCGCATCTTCGCGGGTGACCGCGTGCGCGCCATCATGGAACGCCTGAAACTGCCCGAAGGCGAACCGATCGAGGCCGGCATGGTCACGCGTTCGATCGAGACCGCGCAGCGCAAGGTGGAAGGCCGCAACTTCGACATCCGCAAGCAATTGCTGGAGTACGACGACGTCGCCAACGATCAGCGCAAGGTGCTGTATTCGCAGCGCAACGACGTACTGGAAGCAGCCAGCGTGGGCGCTACCGTGCAGAACCTGCGCGATGCTGCCGTGACCGAGATGTTCAACACCTACGTGCCGCCGGAATCGGTGGAAGAGCAGTGGGACGTGCCGGCGCTGCAAAAAGCGCTGGAGGCCGACTGGCACGTGCAGCTGCCGCTGACGGAAATGTTGGAAAAGGAATCCAACCTGACCGACGACGACCTGCGCGAGCGCGTGGTGAGCGCCGCGCGCGACGCCTACCAGGCCAAGGTCGACCAGGTGGGCACGGAGTCGTGGTCGCAGTTCGAGCGTTCGATCATGCTGCAGGCCATCGACACCCACTGGCGCGAACACCTGTCGGCGCTGGACTACCTGCGTCAAGGCATCCACCTGCGCGGCTATGCGCAGAAGAACCCCAAGCAGGAGTACAAGCGCGAAGCCTTCGAGCTATTCTCGGGCATGCTGGATCGCATTCGCGACGACGTCGTGCGCGTGTTGATGACGGTGCGCGTGCAGTCGCAGGAACAGGTCGAGCAGGCCGAGGCCGAAGCGGCTCAGCCGCACGTGCAGAACGTGCAATACCACCATTCCGACTACGACGAAGCGCTGGCCCAGTCCGAACCGGAAGGCGGCGCGCAACCCATGCGCAACGCCATGCCCAAGGTTGGCCGCAACGATCCGTGCCCCTGCGGCAGTGGCAAGAAGTACAAGCAGTGCCACGGCAAGCTCGTCTGATCCCCTAGGAGACATCCATGCTGCATTCCGTCGGCCGCACAGAATTCGACCATGCCGTGGTCATGGTGCGTGACCGGCTGGATGAGCTGGCTCCGCATTTTGAACGCCAGGGCTTTCACCTCAGCGACAAGGCGGTGCACAACCTCGGGTCGTGCAACCGTCTGATCGTGCTGGAAGGCACGTATGTCGAATTGCTGGGCTGGCCGCCCGGCGCGCCGCCCGCCCGCAAGGAAATCGCGGACTCACCGTTCGGGCTGGAAGCGCTGGTGTTTCGCACCTATGACGCCGAAGCCACCCGCGAGCGCTTGCTGGCGGCGGGGTTTGCCGTCAATCCGGTCCAGGAACTGAGGCGGCCCGCCATGCTGGACGGCCAGGAAGTCGAGGCCCGTTTCCACACCGTGCGTTTTGCCGAGCAACCGCTGCCGGGCATCCGCATGTATTTCTGCCGCCATCTGACGCCCGAGTGCGTCTGGTCGCCCGAGCTCATGGCGCATCCCAACGGCGCGCGTAGCCTGCAACGCATCGATGCCCGCGCGCCCGATGCGCGGGCGGTAGCCGAACGCCTGGCATTGGTAGCCGGCGTGGACGCTGAAGCCGCCGCCAACGGCGGCTGGGACGTGCCGTTGGCCAACCTGCGCATCCATGTGAGCCAGGATGCGGCAGCTGCTGGACCCACGCTATCCACCCTGACCTTGGAAAACAAGGACGGCGCGCATTACACGCTGGATACCGGCCTGTAGTTCTCCGCCGAGCGGCTGGCGCCGCGTCACGAGTACCGCCCGCAGACATCGTTGCGGGCTTTTTTTTGCTCCGTTCCTGTCGTTGTCCCTGCGCGGGACGGGCGTGCGCTGGCCTGCGTCCGGGGAAACCCGGGTTGTTGATCAAAGTGTATGCACTTTAGTATGCACTTCATTCCCGATGATCAAACCGAACCCAGGCGATCCGGCATGACGCAATCCTCAATCGCAATCCGACCCGCGGCGCGCACCAAGGAAGCGCAGGCGGAGTTGTATGGCGCGGTCAAGGCAATGGCCGTGCGCTTCGAATTCAAGCCCGGCGAACGCATCAACGAGGTCGAGCTGGCCCGCAGGTTGAACGTCAGCCGTACGCCGCTGCGCGAAGTGCTGAATCAATTGATGGTCGAGGGTTTCCTGACCCGTTCGGTCAACCGCGGATTCATTGCGCGGCTGCTCGACGCGAAGCAGATCCACAGTCTCTACGAGTACCGGGCCGTGTTGGAGGCGGGCATCGTGCGGGCGGCCTGCGAAAGGGCAACGGACGAGGAGCTGGCCAGCCTGCGAAAGTTCGTGGAACGGTCGCGGGATGAGCCCGAAGACAGCGACGCCACGCGCCTGCTGGAGCTGGACGAGGCCTTTCATCTGACGCTGGCTCGTTACTCGCGCAACGAGGAGTTCGTGCGCGCGCTGGAGAGTGTCAACGCGCGCATCCACTTCGTGCGCTGGATCGACATGCAGCAAGGGCGGCGCAGTCATACCCAGGGCGAGCATCTGCGCATCGTCGAGGCGCTGGAGCGGCGCGACATTGGCGCCTTGCCGGACTTGATGAGCGCGCACATCGGCCGCCGCCTGGATCAGATTACCGACGTCATACGCACGGGTTTTTCGACGATTTACATGCGGGACCAGGCCGAACCCGCTTTGGCAGCGCCGGCCAACACCATACAAGCAGGGGAAAAACTATGAATCACGGGATAAAGCGCGGATTGGCTGCGCTATGCATGCTGTCGGCCACGGCAGGCGCTTTCGTCGCGGCGCCTGCTGCCGCCGCGGAAGAACGGCCGTTGGTGCTGGTCGTACCCTATCCGCCCGGTGGCAGCACCGACATCCTGGCCCGCATTCTGCAGCCGCGCTTGTCCCAGCAGTTGGGCGGCCGCGCGGTTGTGGTCGAAAACCGTCCGGGTGCCGCCAGCCAGATCGCCACGGCCTTCGTGGCGCGCGCCGAGCCCGACGGCAACACGCTGCTGGTCAGCTTCGATAACCACGGCATCAACCCCGCCGTGAAGCCGAAGCTGCCCTACGACACGTTCAAGGACTTCGTCGCCATTTCGCAGACCGTGCGCTTTCCGCTGGTATTGGGCGCCAACCCCAGCGTGCCGGGCGATAACCTGAAGGAGTTCCTGGCTGCGGCCGCCAAGCAGCCGCCCAACAAATTCAATTACGCCTCGACCGGCGTGGGTTCCTTGAACCATCTGGCGCCGGAAGAGCTCAAGCGCCTTTCCAAAGTCGAGTTGCTGCATGTGCCTTATGGCGGCGGCGGACCGGCCATCCAGGCGGTCGTGGGCGGCCAGGCCAGCATGACCTGGCTGAGCTTCGCGGCGCTGCGCGGCCAGATCCAGGCCGGCAAGATCAAGCCGCTCGCGGTGGCAGGCGACAAGCGCCTGCCCGATCTGCCCAATGTGCCCACGGTGGCGGAATCCGGTTTCCCCGGTTTTGTCGCCTATTCCTGGAGCGGCATGTTCGCACCCAAGGGCACGCCGGAAGCGACCGTGAAAAAGCTGACCGCCGATTTCCAGGCCGTGCTGGCCGACCCGGAGATCCGCAAGAAGATTACGGACGCGGGCTTCGAGATCGTGGCCTCCGACGGCCCGGCGCTGGATGCGTACGTGAAGTCGGAATACGACCGCTGGAGCGCCTTCATCAAGAGCAGCAACATCAATCTGGATAACTGAGCGACGCGCGGCCAGCGGCAATGCCGGCTGGCCGCGGCGCGTGCAACACAAGTGGAGATGACATGGAAAACATGACCGGCGCCGAAGCGATGGTGCGCATGCTGCAGCACAATGGCGTCAAGCACATTTTTGGCCTGTGCGGCGACACCAGCCTGCCGTTTTACGACGCGCTGTACCGGCTGGATCACGGCATGCAGCACGTGCTGACGCGCGATGAGCGCAGCGCCGGCTACATGGCGGACGCCTACGCCCGCGTCACCGGCAAGGTCGGCGTGTGCGAAGGCCCCAGTGGCGGCGGCGCCACCTATCTGCTGCCGGGCCTGGTGGAGGCTAATGAGTCCTCCGTTCCGGTGCTTGGCATCACGTCCGACGTGGCGGTGGGGTCGCGCGGCAAGTATCCCCTGACCGAACTGGACCAGGAAGCGCTGTACCGCCCGCTGACCAAGTGGAACCGCACCATTGATCGCGCGGACCAGATTCCCGGCATGGTGCGAGCCGCTTTTCGCGCCATGACGACCGGCAAGCCTGGCGCTGCCCATCTATGCTTCCCGTATGACGTCATGAAGCAGCAGGTGGACGCCTCTGATGTCTGGGCCCAACCCGAGCACGGACGTTTCCCGGCGATGCGCTACGCGCCGGATCCCCAGGACGTGGCCCGCGCCGCGCAGCGGCTGGTCGGCGCCCGGGCGCCGGTGATCATCTGCGGTGGCGGCGTGGTCATTGCAGGCGCCTGCGGCGCCTTGCAGGAACTGGCCGAATCGCTCAAGGCGGCAGTATGCGTGACCGTGAGCGGGCAGGGCAGCCTGGCCGACACCCATCCGCTGAACGCGGGCGTAGTTGGTTCCAACGGCGGCGTAATGGCGACGCGCGACGTGGTCGCGGCCGCGGACGTGGTGCTGTTCGTGGGCTGCCGCGCTGGCTCGACCTCGACCGAGCACTGGCGTTTCCCCAACCGCAATGTGCCCATCCTGCACATCGACATCGATCCCATGGTGATCGGCGCCAACTACCTGACCGAAGTGGGCATGGTGGGCGACGCCAAGCTGGCGCTGGAAGCCTTGGGCGCCGAGGTGGCGGCGCGCTTGGCGCACCGTCCGTCCGATGCCGCAGACGGCGCGGTGCTCGCAGGCCGCGCCAAGGAGGCGCGCCGGGCGCAGCTGGAGCCGCTGGCCAACAGCCTGGACGCGCCCATTCGTCCCGAGCGCGTGGTGCAGTCTTTGAACCGCCTGCTGCCCGACGACGCGGTAGTCTGCGCCGACCCCGGCACGCCTTGCCCGTATTTCTCGGCCTACTACGACGTGTCGCGTCCCGGCCGGCACTTCATCACCAACCGCGCGCACGGTGCGCTGGGCTTTTCCATGTCGGCGGCCCTGGGCGCCTGGGTGGGCCGGCCCCAGTCCAAATGCGTGTCGGTGATGGGCGACGGCAGCTTCGGCTTTACCGTGGGCGAACTGGAAACCATCGTGAGGCACAAGGCGCCGCTGCTGATGGTGGTGTTCTCGAACTCGGTCTATGGCTGGATCAAGGCCAGCCAGAAGGCGGGCTACGACAAGCGCTATTACAGCGTGGACTTCAGTCGCACCGACCACGCCCGCATTGCCGAAGCCTACGGGGTCAAGGCATGGCGGGTGGAGGATCCCGCCAAGTTGGACGCCGCGATCAAGGCTGCCATGGAACACGATGGTCCGGCCCTGATCGACGTGGTGGCGCAGCCCTTGCAGGATGCGGCCGCGCCGGTCAGCCAGTGGATGGGCTGATACGGTCTACCAGGTGGTTGACGCCGGTGCAGAGGTCGCCCTGGGCCACGCCGTAGATATGCAGTGACACGGCGATTTCCGTGCCGGCATTGCCCAGGCGGTGGATCTGGTGCAGCCCCTGCGTGGCGGTGACGATGTCGCCCGGACGGCGGGCAACCACGCCGCAGGCCTGGGCGGTGGCAGACTCATGGTCCCAGCGGTAATGGGTTTCGGTGAGTTCGCCCTGCAGCACCTGGTAGGTGCACCAGGTCTTGTGGCCATGCACCGGGCTGAACTGGCCCGGTCGCCAAATCAGATAGACCATCGTGAAGGCGCCATGCGGATCGGCATAGGCGACATGGCGGGTGTAGGACTCGGCCCGCCCCGCGCGCAGATCGGTCGGCAGGCCTTGCAGCATGTCGCCCGCCTGGGCGACGCTGGCGGCCAGCTCGCGCAGGAGTGCGCGCGCCGCATTCATCTGGGCGGCTTGAACCGACGCGCAAAGCGATTGCAGGCCGCCGCTGGCAACTGGAATGGAAGGCATGGCACAGGTCTCCAGGCAGAGCTTCCATGGTAGGAGCTTGCGCTGGAATGCCATTGCCAAATTCGGCGCGTGTGTGGCGCGGATTGGAAAAAAATTCCATCCCACCCGTACGTCCGGCAATCCTATACTGGTCCGCTTGGGCGGAGCGCTCCGCCGGGCAGCGCAATGACAGGAGAGTCAGGCATGGATCTGGGGATCAGCGGCAAGACGGCACTGGTATTCGGCGGCAGCCGCGGCATGGGCCGGGCATGCGCCATGCAATTGGCGCGGGAAGGCGTGGCGGTCACGATAGCGGCCCGCAACCCCGCGACACTGGAGCAGGCCGCCGCCGAGATATCGCACGAAACCGGGATAGGGGTGGGCTGGGTGTCGGCCGACCTGACCCAGGCCCAGGGGCGGGATGCGGCCATGGCCGCTTGCCCGCATCCCGACATCCTGATCAACAACGCGGACGGGCCGCTGCCAGGGGATTTCCGCAACTGGAGCCACGACGACTGGATCGCCGCGCTGGACGCCATGATGCTGGGTCCCATCGATATGATCCGGCGGGTCGTGGACGGGATGGTGGAGCGGCGCTTCGGGCGCATTGTGAACATCGTGTCGCGCAGCGTGAAGGCGCCGCACGCCGAGCTTGGGCTGTCCAACGGCGCGCGTTCCGGCCTGGTCGGCTTCGTGAGCGGCCTGGCGCGCCAGACCGTGCGCCACAACGTCACCATCAATAACCTCCTGCCGGGCGCGTTCGCCACGGACGCGCAGGTCCGGCACATCCAGGGCATGCTGGATCAGGCTGGCGGGAAGAGTTTCGAACAACTCTGGGACGAGCGGGGCCGGGCGAATCCGGCGGGCCGCTATGGCCAGCCAGAGGAGTTGGGCGCCCTGTGCGCCTATGTCTGTTCCGCGCAGGCCGGCTACATGACCGCGCAGAACATCCTGATCGACGGCGGCGGCTACCCGGGCACGTACTGAGGCGGGTGATCCGGCGCGGGGCGAGGCTGGACGCCGCCAGGCGGAACAGGCAACATTGGTGCCGATCCAGCCGAGGAAACCCATGGACCAGACGGACATCAAGATACTGGCCTTGCTGCAGAAGGACGCCACCTGTTCGGTCGCCGAGATCGCCGAGCAGGTCCATCTGTCCGTCACGCCGTGCTGGCGCCGCATCCAGAAGCTGAAGGATGACGGCGTGATTGCCCGCAACGCCATCTTGCTGGATCCCTGCGCGCTCGGGTTGAACCTGACGGTCTTCGTGTCCATCAAGACCAGCCAGCACAACGAGAAATGGACGCAAAGCCTGATCAACGCCGTGATGGCCTTGCCCAACGTGGTGGAGTTTCACCGCATGGCCGGCGACGTCGATTACCTGCTCAAGGTCGTCGTCGAGGACATGGCGGCCTATGACCGTTTCTACCGGCGCCTGATTGCCGCCGTGGACCTGCTGGACGTCAGCGCCAGCTTCTCGATGGAAGTCATAAAAAGCACCACCGAACTGCCGCTTGATGCGGTGTAGGCGGGCGCGCGCAATTTTTTTTCCATGGCGGGGGCCGCCGGGGATGCAAATTCCATTCGACGCTTCGGCCAGCCCCCATCACGCAATTCTTTTGCGCGGGCTACGGCGTAGGATATTCCTCACTCCCAGCATGGGATGAATCGGGACATCAGAGGACCCTATGTCGTTGGCAGTACCCGCCGGCTGCGCCGGTACGGAAAATTCGCGGCGCGCGCTTTCGGTGGATGACCTGCTGGTCGGCTGGAACGGCGTCGACGATCTGTGGGTATTCGCCTACGGGTCCTTGATCTGGCATCCGGGTTTCGCCTGGCGCGAGCGCCGGCTGGCGACGGTGCGCGGCTACCACCGGTCCTTGTGCCTGTGGTCGCACGACCATCGCGGATCTCCCGACAATCCGGGGCTGGTGTTTGGCCTGGACCGCGGGGGCTGCTGTCGCGGCGTGGCTTTCCAGATCGCCGCCGACGACGTGCCCGCGGTCTTCAACGCACTGTGGCGACGTGAAATGGTCACCGGGGCCTACACGCCCCGCTGGCTGACCTGTCATACCGAAGCTGCGCCGGTACGCGGACTGGTGTTCCTGTTGAACCGTGCCTGCCAGGAATATGCGGCGGGCATTACCGACGATCGCCTCTTGGCGTCGGTGCGCAACGCCGTGGGCCACTCGGGGCCTTGCCTGGACTACGTCATGGAAACCGAGCGCGCTCTGCGCGCGCATGGCATAGACGATTGGCGCTTGGGCGATCTGGTGCGCAGGCTAGGCCAGGCCTTCTGAGGCCAGGGGGCTTCAGAAGCTCCAGCGGCCGAACATGAACAGCACGTTGCCGGCGCCGGCGGATCCGGGGATGTAGGTCGCGTACAGCATCGCGTCCTTGTAGCCCGCGCTCACCAGCGGCAGGATGCCGGGAAACGGCACGTAGCTCATGATGTCGTGGCGCGCCGTCAGGAAGACGGTATAGCCCGCGCCGAGGCGGAAGTTCTCGCTGACATGCCCGATCTTCAGGAAGCCATAGCCGGCGATGGGCTCGATCTTGCTGTGCGAATCCAGGAAGGCCATGGCGTACAGGCCTTGCCAGTCGCCATCTTCGTCGTAGATGCTGCGGCCGTAGCCGCCGCCCCAGGCCAGCTCGTTGAAGCTGTCGATCTTTTCTTTGCTGTAGGTGGCACGGTTGTGCCAGGAGTAGCCGGTCAGGTACAGGTCATTGCCGCCCTCGGTCCAGATCTGGTCCAGGCGGTTGCAGGCGGACTTGGCCCATGAGGGCATGCTGTCACAGGCTTGGGCGGTGGCGGCGAAGGTGGCGAGCAGCAGGCTGAAAATTGCTGCCCGGAATCTTGCGGTCATTGTGGGCACTGAAAAAGGGGAGATGACAATTCCATTACTGTAATGGAACAGTCGTCATCCACCCTGTCAGCTAGCTGTCAAGCTTGCGCTGCTAGAGGGAAGCGGGCGTATTTTGCTGTTGTATCAGGGCTACAGCAGGAAAATTGTCGCCAGCCCCAGAAAGATGAAGAAGCCGAGCGAATCGGTGGCAAAGGTCAAAAGCACCGACGAGCCCATCGCGGGATCCTTGCCAAACCGGGCACGGACCATTGGTACCAGCACCCCCACGGATGCGCCGACCAGCATATTGCAGACCATGGCCGCCATCATCACCAGCGCGATGGATACGGAGTGCGAAATGACCCAGGCGAACAGGGCGGCCACCAGGCTGCCGCACAGCCCCACCATCAGGGTGACGAAAAGCTCGCGCTTGACCAGTTGCCAGAGGTTGCGGCCGGTGATCCGGCCCATGGCCAGGGCCCGGATGATCAGGGTCATGGTCTGGTTGCCCGAGTTGCCGCCGATGCCGGCCACAATGGACATCAGGAAGGCCAGGATCACGATCTGGCTCACCGTGCCTTCGAACTGGGAGGCCACGAAAGACGCCGTGGCGGCGGTACAGAGGTTGAACAGCAGCCAGGGGGCGCGGTTGCGCAAGGCCGTGGAAACCGGGGCGAAGATGTCCTCTTCCTGCAGACCGGCGCGCGACAGGGCCTGTTCCTGGGAGTCTTCGCGCATCACGTCCACGACGTCGGCGATGGTCACGCGGCCGATCAGGCGGCCCTGGTCGTCCATGACCGGCGCCGAGACCAGGTCGTAGCGTTCGAAGGCGCCGGCGGCGTCCGCGTCGGAGTCCAGCGGGTTGAGCGTCAGGAAATCGGAATTCATGACGGCGCGCACTTCGGTTTCAGGCTCGCTGACCAGCAGCTTCGACAGGGGGAGGATGCCCTGCAGCTTGTCCTGGCGGTCCACCACGAAGATCTGGTCGGTGTGGTCGGGCAGTTCGTGCAGGCGGCGCAGATAGCGCAGCACCACTTCCAGCGTCACGTCCTCGCGCACCCGCACCATCTCGAAGTCCATGATCGCGCCCACGCTGTCTTCCGGATAGCCCATGGCTTCCAGCAATTGCGCGCGTTCTTCTTCGGTCAGGCCTTTCTGGACCTCGGCCACCACGTCGGGCGGCAGGTCGGGCGCCAGGTCGGCCAGCTCGTCGGCATCCATGTTGCCGGTGGCGGCAACCAGGTCCTGGCGGTCCATCGCTTCGATCAGCGATTCCCGCACCCAGTCTTCGACTTCCAGCAGCACGTCCGCGTCGTGCTCGGGGCTGACCAGCTTCCAGATGGCCTGCCGCTCGTCCTTGGGCAGCGACTCCAGGATGAAGGCGATGTCGGCCGGATGCAGGCCATCCAGCAATGTCTTGAGTTCGGCTTCGTGCTGGCGATGCACCAGGTCCTCGACCAGCGAGGCCTTGGAATCGCCTTCTTCCTGGCGATGCACCAGGTCGGCAACCAGTTGCTGGCGGCGCAGGCGTTCCTGCACTTCCGCCAGGGCGTGTTGGGCGTCTTCCGGGTCGAGGCGGCGGGGCGTCGCGGGCGGTTTCTGCGCGGCGGCGGACTGCGTCATGCGTTACGGCTCAAAGGGTGGGAAGGGGGCGGCGGCGGCGGGCTTCGTCGGTAGCGACGTAGGTCAGCGTGGCCTCGGTGACCTTGACGATCTCGGCGTCCAGCCGCTGGCGCTCCGCGTAGACCTCGACGGACACCGTGACCGACGTCGTGCCTGTCTTGATGATGGAAGCATAGAAACTGAGCAGGTCGCCCACGAAGACCGGCTCTTTGAACTGGAAGGCATTGACCGCCACGGTGGCCACGCGTCCGGCGGCGCGGCGCGCGGCGGGGATCGAGCCAGCGATGTCGACTTGGGACATGATCCAGCCGCCGAAGACGTCCCCGTGGATATTTGCGTCCGCCGGCATCGGCATGACGCGCAATACCGCGTCGCGATCGGCGGGCAAAGTCGTAAACGGGGTTTTGGTGCTGGAGGTCATGCGGCCGACTCCACTGCTAGGGAACCAGCCGATTATGCAGGAAAAACGAGACAGCGGCGTGCATGTGCAAGGCCCGCCGCGGCCGCCGGGCCGCGGTGGGCCGGGATCAGGAGGCCAGCTTGACGATGCCGTAGCCGCCAACCAGCAGCCAGAGGTACAGGATCAGGCCCAGCGCCATCACGCGCGGACCGGCCTTGCGAATCTGGGCGAAGCGCGTTTCGATGCCGAGGGCGGTCATGGCCATGGTCAGGGCAAAAACGTCCAGGCGGCGGATGGCAGCCACCAAGTCCGCGGGGATGATATTCAGCGAATTGATGATGGCCAGCACCAGGAAGCCCACCGCAAACCAGGGAATGGGGAGCTTTGCGCCCTTGGACTGGCCGCTGGCGGCATGCGAGGCCGCGCTGCGCAGGTACATGCCCAGGATCAGCAGGACCGGCACCAGCAGGGCCACGCGGGTCATTTTCACGATGGTGGCGACTTCGGTGGTGGCTGGGTCGATGTTGCTGGCCGCGCCGACCACCTGGGCCACTTCATGGATGGTGCCGCCGATGTAGATGCCCAGCGCCTGCGTGTCGAAGTTCAGCCAGCCTGCGTGGTAGAACACGGGGTAGAGGAACATCGACAAGGTACCAAACAGCACCACGGTGGCCACGGCCACCGCGCTCTTGTGGGGCGCGGCCCGCAGCGTGGGTTCGAAGGCCAGCACGGCTGCGGCGCCGCAAATGGCGCTGCCCGCGGCGGTCAGCATGGCGGTGTCGCGATCCAGGCCCAGCAGCCGTTGGCCCACTACCGTGCCGATCAGCAGGGTACCCACCACCACCGCGACCGAGACCGCGAGGCCGGGCAGGCCCACCGCCGCGATCTGCTGGATGCTGATGTTCAGGCCGTAGAAGGCGACGGCGATGCGCAGCAGGCGCCGCGCCGTGAAGTTCACGCCTACCCCCCAATCTGCAGGCATCGTGCCGCGCAGGAAGTTGCCGTAGAGCATGCCACAGACGATGCCCACGACCAGCGGCGAGAAGCCCAGCTGGCGGATGGCGGGCAGATCCGCCAACTGCATCACCGCGCCCGCCATCAGGCCGACGAACAGCACGCCATTGAGCTTGTCGCGCCAGGGCGTGGCGGCGGGAGCGGAGGCCGGCGAGGCCGGGGCGGCGGGCAGGGGGACGGCGGTGCTGGACGAGGTACTCATGGGCTGGCCTTTTGGGGGAGGCATATCTAAATAACTTCACGAAATATTAATTTCTCCCCTACTATTTGAAAAATCTTTATTTCGGATATGTAATATCCAAAATTCTGATATTTGTGTGCTCATGACCCCTGACCAACTGCTCACCTTCGCCAGTGTGGCCGACGCTGGCAACATCAGCCGCGCTGCGCAACTGCTGAATCTGTCCCAGCCGGCCGTTTCGGGCCAACTGCGGATGTTGCAGGAATGGTTCGGCGAGCCTCTGTATCGCCGCAGCGGACATGGCATCGCACTGACCGAGGCCGGCGAGCGCCTGGCCGAGCAGGCCCGGCAGTTGCGCCAGGTCTATCGACAGGCGCAGGCGGTGCGTGAATCCTGGCGCGGACTGGAAACCGGCGACCTGCGGCTGGGCGCCAGCACCACGCCTGCCAGCTATCTGCTGCCCAGCCTGGTGGCGGATTTCCGGCATGCGTTTCCGTCGGTCAGCCTGCATCTGTCCGACGGCAACACGCGTGAGATCGTCGAACGCCTGCCGGCTCTGGATCTGGCGTTCATCGAAGGCGATGTGCCGGCTGGCCTGCCTGCGGACACGGCGGTGCATGCCTGGCGCCAGGACGAGGTAGTGGCGGTGGTGCGCGCGGACCACGCGCTGGCAGGGAAGGGGGCGGTAACGCTGCGCGACCTGGCCACCTCACCACTGATCATGCGCGAGCCTGGTTCGGGTGTGCGCCGGTTGGTGGAGCGGGCCTTTGCGGATGCGGGCCTGGCACCGTCGGTGGGTCTGGAACTGGCCGGCGTGGAAGGAGTTAAGCAGGCGGTGCGGGCCGGCCTGGGCGTGGGTTTCGTGTCGGTTATGTCGATGCGGCACGAGGATGGCGCGCTGGCGGCTTTGCGCCTGTTGCCCAAGCCGCTGACGCGGACCTTGAGCATTCTGGTGCCGCATGCGGACGCCGCCGCCCGCGCCGCCGAACGCTTTCTGGCAATGTGCCTGGCGGTCGGGGCGGCGGAAGGCGTGTGAGGCTCAGGCCTTGGCCAGGCGCTTGAGCGCCAGTTGTACCCAGTAGGTGCCGCCCAGCGGCAGCAGTTCGTCATTGAAGTCGTAGCTGCCGTTATGCAGCATGCAGGGACCCAGGCCGTGACCGCTGTCGCGGTGCTCGCCGGTGCCGTTGCCGATCCAGACATAACAGCCTGGCAGTTCCTGCAGCATGAAGGCGAAATCTTCCGCGCCCATGGTGGGCTGCACGTGATCGTTGACGTTGGCTTCGCCGACGATGTCGCGCAGCACGTCGGCGCAGAACGCAGCTTCCTCGGCGTGATTGATGGTTGGCGGATAGTTGCGCTGGAACGTGAACTGCACTTCGCAGTCCATCGCGGCGCAGGTGTGGCGCGCGATTTCTTCCATACGGCGTTCGATCAGGTCCAGCACTTCCAGCGTGAAGGTGCGCACGGTGCCGCGCAGTTCAGCATGATTGGGCACGACGTTGTCGGCGCTGCCAGCGTGGATCTGCGTGATGCTGAGCACCGCCGCGTCCAGCGGGTTGCGGTTGCGGGTAATGATGGTCTGCAGGGATTGCGCCAGTTGCACCGCTGCCATGACGGGGTCGATGCCCAGGTTGGGCATGCCGGCGTGCGTGCCCTTGCCCTTCACGACGATGGAGAACTCGTTGCTGGAGGCCATGATGGGGCCGGCGGTCAGGCCGAACTGGCCGGCTTTCATGCCGGGCCAGTTGTGCATGCCGAATACGGCTTCCATGGGGAAGCGCGTGAACAAGCCATCGTCGATCATGCGCTTGGCGCCGCCGCCGCCTTCTTCCGCAGGCTGGAAAATCACGTAGACCGTGCCCGCGAAATCACGGTGCTGCGACAGGTATTGCGCCGCGGCCAGGAGCATGGCCGTGTGGCCGTCATGGCCGCAGGCGTGCATCTTGCCGGCATGGGTGCTGGCGTGTTCGAAGGTGTTGGCCTCTTGCATGGGCAGGGCGTCCATGTCGGCGCGCAGGCCCACCGCGCGATTGCCCGGCTGGTTGCCGCGGATGATGCCGACCACGCCCGTGCCGCCCAGGCCGCGGTCGATTTCTATGCCCCATTCTTCGAGCTTTGCCGCCACGACATCAGCGGTGCGGAATTCTTCGAAAGCCAGTTCGGGATGCGCGTGAATGTCGCGTCGGATCTTGGAAATGTCGTGATGCCACGCGACGATGGGTTCGAGCAGTTTCATGGAGCTCTCGGGCGAAAAAAGGGAACGCAACAAGGGTATCATCAATCAAAAACCAATTTAATGGAGACAAATACCATGACGCGTCCGTGGCTTGCCCATTATCCGCAGGGGGTTCCGGCGGAAATATCCACAGAGGGTTATGCCTCCCTGACTGACTTGCTGGACCGGGCCTGCAAGCAGTACGCATCACGCATCGCATGCACCGCCATGGGCAGCGACATCACCTACGCGCAACTCGACGCTCATGCGCAGGCTTTCGCCAATTGGCTGCAAAGCGTGGGCCTCGCCAAAGGCGAACGCGTAGCCTTGATGATGCCGAACGTGCCAGCCTATCTGGTCAGCATGCTGGGCACGCTGCGCGCGGGCCTGGTCGTGGTGAACGTCAATCCCCTCTACACCGCCGAAGAACTGCAGCGGCAATTGCTGGACAGCGGCGCGTCGGCCATCGTCATCCTGGAGAATTTCGCTCACACCCTGCAGCGCGTCACCGACCGCGGACAGCTCAAGCACATCGTCGTCACGGGGCCGGGCGATCTGCTCGGCGGCCTGAAGGCGCCGCTGGTCAACCTGGCCGCCCGCTATGTCAAGAAGATCGTTCCCGCGTGGCGGATTGATGGTGCCCGCATGCTGCCGGACGTGCTGAGCGACGGCGCGCGCCAGCGCTTCACGCCGCCTGCGCTGTCGATGGATGATGTGGCCGTGCTGCAATACACGGGCGGCACGACCGGCGTGCCCAAGGGCGCGATGCTGTCCCATCGCAATCTCGTGGCCAACGTGCTGCAGACGGAAGCGGTGGCGCAGCCCGTCGTGCACGACCTTGCTGACCAGCAGCTCACCATCATCAGCGCGCTGCCGCTCTACCACGTGTTTGCCATGACCGTATGCGGGTTGTATGGCCTGCATGCCGGCATGCGCAACGTGCTCATCATCAACCCGCGCGACCAACCCTCGCTCATCAATGCGTGGCGCAAGGTGCCCATCAATGTGTTCCCCGGCGTCAATACGCTGTTTAACGCCTTGGCGCACAACGAGGACTTTGCGCGCCTGGATTTTTCCGGTCTCCGGCTGACGTTGGGCGGCGGCATGGCGGTCCAGCAGCAGGTCGCCGAACGCTGGCTCAAGATCACTGGCAGGCCGTTGATCGAAGGCTATGGCCTGTCGGAAACCTCGCCGGTGGCCACCGTGAATCCCACCAATGCGACCGCGTATTCCGGATCCATCGGTCTGCCCTTGCCTTCCACCGACGTGGCCATCCTCGATGACGAAGGCCGTGAAGTGCCCCTGGGCGAGCGAGGCGAGGTCGCCATCCGCGGGCCGCAGGTCATGCTGGGCTATTGGCAGAAGCCCGAGGAAACCCGCCACTCCATGACCGCCGATGGATATTTCCGCACGGGCGACATCGGCATCATGGACGAGCAGGGCTATACGCGCATCGTCGACCGCAAGAAGGACATGATCGCGGTGTCGGGGTTCAAGGTCTACCCCAACGAAGTCGAGGCCGCCGTGGCGCAGCACCCCGGCGTGCTGGAATGCGCGGCCATCGGCGTGCCGGACGAGCATTCGGGCGAGGCGGTCAAGGTGTTCGTGGTGAGGCGGGATCCGACGCTGACCGAGGCGCAGATCCAGGACTGGTGCCGGGAAAAGCTCACCGGCTACAAACGGCCGCGTTACGTGGAGTTCCGCGACGAACTCCCCAAGAGCAATGTGGGCAAGATCTTGCGCCGGGAACTGCGTCCGGATGCCGTCGCGGGCACGCCCGGAAGCAAGGCGGCGTAGGAGGGCGTCAGTCCTCTTTGTCGAGGTGCGGGGCGATCATCTCGTGCAAGGCGCGTTCGATGAGCTTGTTGCCCGCCACGACGCGCCCACCGATGGGCCAGGGGTCCTGCTGGTGCATGTCCGAACATGCGCCGCCCGCTTCGCGCAGGATCAGCGTGCCAGCGGCCACGTCCCACGGCGCGAGGCCCATTTCCCAATAGCCGTCATAGCGGCCGCAAGCCGTCCATGCCAGGTCCAGCGCGGCCGCGCCCATGCGGCGCACGCCGCGGGCGCGGTTGATCGCGTCGTGCAGCATGGGCATGTATTGCGCGGCGAATGAAAAGTCGCGGAACGGAAAGCCCGTGGCCAGGACTGCGTCTTCGATGGTTTGCGTGCGCGAGCACGTGATGCGGCGGCCATTGAGCCACGCGCCCAGGCCATGGACCGCGGTAAAGAGTTCTTCGCGGCTGGGGTCATAGACCACGCCCACCACGGGCGTGTCCTCGGCCAGCGTTTCGGTGGCCGACAGGGGAGTACCCGCGTGTGCGATCAGCGCGATCGACACCGCGTAATGCGGGATGTCGTGCAGGAAATTGGTAGTGCCGTCCAGCGGGTCGATGTACCAGGTGGCGTGGCCCTGGGGCTTGCCGCCGGTCTCTTCGGCGACGATGCCGAACTTGGGCGTGCGCGCCTGCAGCTCCTGGATAATGGCAGCCTCCGCTTCGCGATCGGCCTGGGATACGAGATCATTGCGCGCCTTGCGGTCGATCACGAGATCCGCGCGGTGATGCGCGTAGGATTGCAGTATGGCTGCGCCGGCATGGGCTGCCGTGACTGCCGCGTCGATGGCGGCGCACAGGTCGATGGGCGAGGTCTGCGAACGGGACTTATCGTAAGTATCCATGAAACCAGTGTAAGCCCATGTATGCGTCAAATCCGTGGCGGAACCCGGAAACCGCCCCGCCGCGTGGCGTCCATCCAACGCGGCCACGTCCGACTATCCACGCTGATTCCTATTCTCCGTCCTGCCTGTTGCCGCCGTCCCCATGTCCTTCACTTATGCTCCCCTGATCCCCGCCAAGACGGAATTCGACGCCGACGGCCGGCTCTACAGTCCCGTCTATGGCGATGTCTACCACTCGCCGTCCGGCGCGCTGGGACAGGCGGAACACGTGTTCCTGCGCGGTAACGGCCTGCCCGAGCGCTGGCGCGGACGTGGGGCCTTTACGGTTTGCGAGACGGGGTTTGGCCTGGGATTGAACTTCCTGGCGCTCTGGAAAGCCTGGCGGGACGATCCCCAGCGTAGCGGCGCGCTGCATGTGGTATCCCTGGAAGGGCACCCCTTCGAACGAGAAGACCTGGCGGGGTTGCTGGCGCGTTACGCGCCCGAGCCCCTGGCTGAACTGGGGCGGCAGTTGGCGGCCCAATGGCCGGTTTTGTTACCTGGCCTGCATCGTCTGGAGTTCGAGGGCGGCGCCGTGACCTTGACCCTGGGTTTCGGCGACGCGCAGGTCCTGGCGTCCCGCCTGAGCGTCGCGGTCGACGCGTTCTTCCTGGACGGCTTCGCGCCCGAACGCAATCCCGAGATGTGGGCTTTGCCGCTGATGCGCAACCTGGCGAAGCTGGCGGCGCCAGGCGCCACGCTGGCCACCTGGGCCTGCACGGGCGAACTGCGCCAGACCTTGCGGACGGCGGGTTTTGATGCCCGGCGCGCGCCGGGCTACGGGGGCAAATGGCATATGACGGTGGGGGCTGCCACCGCGCCGGGCCGCGCGGCCCCGGGCATTCCCGGCGGGGATGTTCGCCACGCGGTCGTGGTGGGGGCGGGGCTGGCCGGCGCGGGCATTGCCCAGGCGCTGGTCGCGCGCGGATGGCGCGTGACGGTGATCGATGCAGGCCGGGCGCAGGACGCGCCGGCGCACGCAGGACATGCCGCGGCGGCGTTGACGCCCGTCGTGGCGCGCGATGACAACGCGCGGGCGCGCTTGTCGCGAGCCGGCAGCCAGCGCGCGCTGGCGCGTTGGCAAGGCCTGCCGGCGGGCGCGGCCCCTCGCGTTTGCGGCACTGTTCAGCTGGAGCGGGACGAGGGGCGGGCCGCCGCGTTGGCGGGCACCCTGGAGACCCTGGCCTTTCCCGAACACTGGGTGCGCCAGGTCGACCGTGATGAAGCCAGCGCCTTGGCGGGTTTGCCGCTGGCGCGGGGCGGCGTGTATTTCGGGCAGGGCATGTTGCTGCGGCCGAACCTGCTGATAGAAACCTTGCTGGCGGCGGATGGCGTGACGATTCTGCCTGGCAAGGTGGCGAAGGTCGATCGGGCCGGTCCGGGCTGGCGCGTTTTCGACCAGGCCGGCGCCGAGCTCGCCCGTGCCGATACCGTCATCCTGGCCAATGCGTTCGGCGCCCGCGCCGTGCTGGCCGAAAGCGGCCTGCTGGATCTTTTGCCGCGCGTGGCGCAAATGCATGCGCTCGCGGGAGAGGTGACGCTGGTGCCGGCGCAGGCGTTGGGCGGCGGCCCTCGCTGCATTGTCGGCGGCGAGGGCTACCTGCTGCCCGAAGTCGCCGCGGCATGCGTGGTGGGCAGCACCTATGTGCACGGCGCGGAACAGGCGCGGATAGGCGCCGAAGGCCAGCGTGTCACCCTGGACAAGGCGGCAGGCCTGCTGGGCGGCAGCTTTCCGGACTTCGATTCGCTGGAGCCCGGCAGTTTGCCGGGTTGGGCTGGCTGGCGGGCCGTGTTGCCGGGGCGCTTGCCGGCGGTGGGCGAAGTGCCGCAGGCGCCGGGCCTGTGGCTGGCCGTGGGTTATGCATCGCGGGGCCTGTCGTGGTCCGCGCTCATGGGTGACCTGATCGCAGCGCGCCTGAACGGCGAACCTCAACCCCTGGAAACGGACTTGGCGCAACTTATTGCACCACGATGAAAAAAGCAGGGAACGAGGGCCGGAGACTGGTCGCGGGTGGCGTAGAATGGCAGGAATTGCCAGGATTTGGCGCCAAATCGGCCCGAGTTGGCCGCGAACCTGGCTTTTTGGCGGTTAGAAGGCCTTCATGCCCCAAGGGCGTTGGCCGAAGGCTTTAGACCCCTTTTATGGATGAGATCGCAGTCCAAAAGAGGGACCGAGTTTATTTCAAAGCCCAAATCCGTCAAAATAGCGTCTTTTGATGGTTTTTGGCTTAAGCCGGGGGATGCTCTGTGCCGCCCAAGTTCGACTTTGCCCATACTACCCAGCTCGAAAACATCGAGCTGCTGACGTCCCGCCCCAGTCGCATCGATTTCGACGCGGGCGATGGGTTGCACCTGGTAGTCGAGGCGCATGCGCCGGGCGTCTTTCGCCTGCGCTGCGGCGAGGCTAATCACCTTAACGATGACAAGCCCGGCGCGCGTGCTCGCGCCGTGGCGGAGATGCTGCTCGCGCGCCAAGAGGCCGTGGGCGAGGCCACCATCGCTCCCGTGGAAGGCGGGGACGGCTGGCGGATCGCTCAGGGCGACGTCGTGCTGGAAGTCCAGTCCAACCCCGTGCGTATTGCGATCCATCGCAACGACGAGCGGGTGTTCGAGTCCGAGGTCTCCGCGCATACGCCTGCATTCGGGCATAACGCGCTGGACCAGGCCGACGACGCCGTCTGGACGGCAGGATTCACGCTACAGCCCGACGAGCGCGTCTACGGCCTGGGCGAGACTCCGGGCGACCTGAACCGCCGCGAAGAATCCGTGGTTTCCGACGATCCCGAGCACCGCGCCCTGCCATTGGCATGGAGCCCGCGCGGCTGGGGCGTCTATGTCAACACGATGCGGCGTGTGGAGCATTCGGTGGGTGTGGCCCCCGCGGATTCCGCCTACGTGCTGACCGTGGACGACGCCGTGCTGGATATCTTCCTGTTCGCTGGCGAACCGGGTGAAATCCTCAATCAGTACACCGCTCTAACGGGCCGCGCCGGCCAGCCGTCGCTTTGGGCGATGGGCGCGTGGCTGCAGCAGGCCCCGGGCGAAATGCCCACGCAGACCGTGGCCTTGGTGGCGCGCATGCGTGAAAACCAGATTCCGGTGGATGCCGTGACGCTGGCGCAGCCGGCGGCCTGGGGCTTTCAGTCGGACAAGACGGTTTTCGAATGGGATGCCCAACGCTACCCGGACGCCAAGCAGATGCTGGCGCTGTTCCATAAGCACCATGTGCACGTCGCCGCCTCGGGCTTCCCGGGCGTGCTGAAGACCAGCCCGCTGTTCGAAGAGCTCGAAGATCGTGGCTGGCTGCTGGCCAAGGACGACGGCTCGGCGCAGGTGTTCGACGGCAATGCCGCCACCTCGGGCCAGCCTTACGGCCTGTTGGATCTGACCTACCGCGACATCTACAACCTGTGGGTGGAGCGTCATCGCCAACTGGTGGAAGACGGCCTGGATGCACCCGCATGCGACGCCCAGATCGCCATTCCCGACGGCGTCACCGCCCGCAACGGCGAAACCGGCCCTGCGCTGCGCAGCATGTATCCGCTGCTGGTGCGCCGCGCGCTGTTCGACGCGGTCGCGGGCCTGAAGGTCCCGCCGGAAGGCGTGGTGCCGAGTTCCGACCTGTTCCCCGCCGCCCAGCGCTTGCCGTGGCAGGTGGGCCCGCAGGCCGAGAACACCTGGGAAGGTCTGCGCCACACACTGCGCACCGCCTTGTCGATCGGCGCCAGCGGTTTGCCCGTCCAAGTGCATGGCATAGGCTCGGCCACGCGCGACCGGGCTGGCATGACGCCCGAGCTTTACCTGCGCTGGCTGACCGCCGGCGTGTTCTCGTCGAACTTTGCCTTCCAGGGTGTGGACGGCCTGATGCCCTGGGACTTCGGTGAAGAAACCCTTGCGCACGCCAAGACCTGGATGCAGTGGCGCTACCGCCTGGTGCCCTACGTGCTGGGCGCCATCGAGGATTCGGCGCGCACCGGCCTGCCAGTGCAGCGTTCCATGGCCATGTCGTTCCCGAACGATCCCCATGCGCACGACTGGGACCTGCAGTACCTGCTGGGGCCGGCCTTGTTGGTGGCCCCCATCACCGAACCCGGCAAGCAGGTGCGCGTGTACCTGCCCAAGGGCGAAGCCTGGTGGGACCTGAACACGGGGCACCGCTACGAGGGCGGCACCACCTGGACCATCGACTGCGAACTGGGCCAGTTCCCGGTGTTTGGCCGCGAAGGGCACATGCTCTGTCTCGGACCGGCGGCGCAGCATACGGGCGAGTTCAACTCGGCCCGCATCCTGGACGAGGTCTGGATGTTTGGCATGCCTGTGCACAATCCGGTCGTCATGCGCAACAAGATCCGCGTCATGCAGATGCAGGGTTCCAGCTACATCAAGGGGCTGGAAGGCCTGCGCATTTCTCCGTCCGAGGGCCTGGAAGTCAAGCGCCGCGGCGCGGAAGTCCGCATCTCGCGCGCACGCTGACGAACCGGCTGCGGCCGGTCGGCAAAAAAATGGGCAGTCAGGAAGGCTTTCCTTCCTGACTGCCCTTTCCGCGTTATGGCGTATCTCCCGATAGAGGGCGGCCATGCACGGGTTCGGGGTTTTATATTACTTGTAGTTATAAAAAATGAAAGAAACAGTCGTTCTCTGTAGAAGAGAAAAGATACAAAATCGCTTGCCATGATTCAGATCGAGAACCTATCCAAGACCTACGCCACGCCGCATGGACAATTCCAGGCGTTGCGGGGCATCAACCTGCACATCCAGCAGGGCGAGGTCTTCGGCATCATTGGCCCCAGCGGGGCCGGTAAAAGCACGCTGGTCCAGTGCATCAACCTGCTGGAACGGCCCAACGAAGGCTCGATCTCCATCGGCGGCCAGTCGCTGACCGGCCTGAACGAAGCGCAGCTGCGGGAGCAACGCCGCCGCATCGGCATGGTGTTCCAGGGCTTCAACCTGCTGTCGCGCCGGACCGTTTACGGCAACGTCGCGCTGCCGCTGGAAATCGCCGGCGTCGCCAAGGCCGAGATCCCGGCCCGCGTGGAGCGCTTGCTGGCGCTGGTGGGCCTGGAGCATCTGCGAGACAGATATCCCAGCCAGATCAGTGGCGGCCAGAAGCAGCGCGTCGGCATTGCGCGCGCCTTGGCCAACAACCCGGACGTGCTGCTCAGCGACGAAGCCACGTCCGCGCTGGATCCTGAAACCACCCACAACATCCTGGCCTTGCTGCGAGACATCAACCGCAAGACCGGCGTGACCGTCGTCATGATCACGCACCAGATGGAAGTCGTGCGCGAAGTCTGCGACCGTGTTGCCGTGCTGTCGCAGGGCGAGGTGGTCGAAATGGGCAGTACGCGCGAAGTCTTCGCGCAGCCTCGCCACGAAGTGACCCGCGCCATGGTGTCGGCCGCCACCGCGTCCGACCTCACCGACGCCACGCTGGCCGCGGTCAAGGAACGCATCCAGGCGCTGGCAGCGGCTCAGCCGGGCCAGGCGGTGCGCCTGCTGCGCCTGTCGCTGACCGGCACCGACGCGTCGGGCTCGTTCCTGTCCGACCTGTACAAGCAGTATTCCCTGGACGTGGGCCTGATCCAGGCGCGCGTGGAAGACATCCAGGGCGTGGCCGTCGGCACGATGTTCGTGCTGGCGCAAGGCGCGCCCGCCGCGGTCAAGGACGCGATTGCCGCGTTGGCCGCCCGTGACATTACCGTTGAAGAAATAGCTCATGAGTCCGCAACTGATCGACCTGCTTATTACGTCGCTGCTTGACACCCTGCTGATGGTGGGCGTGGCCAGCGCCATCGCGGTGGTGATCGGCATTCCGCTGGGCGTGATCCTGACGGTGACGGCGCGCGGCAACATGCTCGAGAACCAGTCCGTCAACCACGTGCTGGGGGCGGTCATCAACGCCACGCGCTCGGTGCCGTTCGTCATTCTGATGGTGGCTATCATCCCCTTCACGCGCCTGGTGGCCCAGACCTCCATTGGAACCACGGCCGCCATCGTGCCCTTGTCGGTCGCTGCGATTCCCTTCATGGCGCGTATCGCAGAGAACGCCATGCGCGAGGTGGATCCGGGGCTGATTACCGCCGCGCGGGCCATGGGCGCGTCGCCGATGCAGATCATCATGAAGGTCCTGCTGCCTGAATCGTTGCCCGGCCTCATCGCCGCCACCGTCGTCACCGTCGTCAGCCTGATCGGCTATTCGGCCATGGCGGGCGCCATCGGTGGAGGTGGCCTGGGCGACCTGGCCATCCGCTACGGCTATCAGCGCTTCCAGTCTGACGTGATGGCCGCCGTGGTCATCGTGCTGATCGTCCTGGTTCAGGTCATACAGAGCCTGGGCGACCGCTACGTGCGCCGCATTTCGCATCGTTGATCCTGCCGGCGCCGCTACATTTTCTCCTCACTTCCGACATTCGGGATATCGCAACATGAGCATCAAGGTTTTGAAGTCGCTGGCCGCGTTCGCACTCGGCGCCGCCGTATTCGCCCAACCGGCGCTGGCCCAGGACAAGCCGCTGAAGATCGGCGTGACCGCCGGCCCGCACGCCCAGATCTTTGATGTGGTGAAGCAGGAAGCGGCCAAGCAGGGCCTGAACATCCAGGTCATCGAGTTCACCGATTACGTGCAACCCAACGTGGCGCTGTCCTCGGGCGACCTGGACGCCAACAGCTACCAGCACCAGCCCTACCTGGATAACGCCAATGCTGACCGCGGCTACAAGCTGGTCAGCATCGCCAAGACGGTGATCTTCCCCATCGGTATCTACAGCAAGAAGATCAAGTCGCTGTCGGAGCTGAAGGAAGGCGCCCGCATTGCGCTGCCCAATGATCCGACCAACGGCGGTCGCGCCTTGCTGCTGCTGCAAGCGAATGGCCTGATCAAGCTGCGTCCCGACGTCGGCTTGAAGGCGACCCCGATCGACGTGGTCGAGAACCCCAAGAAGCTGCGCTTCATTGAGCTGGACGCTGCTCAGCTGCCGCGCTCGCTGGATGACACCGATGCATCGGCCGTGAACACCAACTTTGCGCTGGAAGCGGGCCTGAACCCGGCCACGGACGCCATCGCCCAGGAATCGCCCGATTCGCCGTACGCCAACGTGCTGGTCGTGCGTGAAAAGGACAAGGATCGTCCCGAGTTCGCCAAGCTGATCAGCATCTATCACAGCCCGGCCGTGAAGCAGTTCATCGAGACGAAGTACAAGGGCGCCGTGGTGGCCGCCTGGTAAGTCCAGGACCGTGCTCAGGCCTTCGGGCTTTAGCTGACCGTCCAACTTGTGGGGGTCAGTTCAGACATGCGGCCGTTTTTGTTGCAGCCCCGCGCCGTTGCATGGGGCTGTTAGCATCTAATTTTGACAAACGGCGCCAAATCGGCCATAATTTCTGGCTTCGGTCGGGCTGATAGCTCAGTCGGTAGAGCAGCGGACTTTTAATCCGTTGGTCGCGAGTTCGAGTCTCGCTCAGCCCACCACCCCCCGCTTTTTTGCGAAGGCGGTAAGAGAATCAAGCACCTGCGAGTGATCGCGGTGCTTTTTTTTCGTCTGCGTTTTGGTGGTGCCCGTTCGCTGTGTGCCCAGTATTCACCGAGCCAGCACGGGGACGGGGGACGGGGTAATGGGACAACGGGAAAACGGGACAGCGGGACAGCGGGGCAACGAACAACGCGGCCGGAGCCTGTCATCTTGCCGGCCGGTCCTGCGCATCGAGATCAATGGCGAGCGATGTGGTGAACGTCAGGACAGGGTGCGGGCCGGCATGGCCGAGAGATCGTGCAGGCTCAGGCCGCAACTGCGGGCGCGCTCGGACAGCGATTCGCTGTGCGCCAGCGCGCGCCTGCTTTCTTCCAGCAGCACGTCCAGCTGCTCTTGCAGGGTGGCCGCCATGAGCCAGGCGCGTTCGGCGAACAAGGCCGAGAAGTTGTCGGCGCAAGTCTTGCAGATGGCCGCTCCGTTCTTTTCGAGCAGCGGGGCGCCTTGCGCAAGCGTCGATTGGCAAAAGATGCAGGCAAGTGCGCGGTTCATGCTGAGGCGGCCGGTCCTGGTGTGGGCGAGAGCGCGGACCCAGCAGGTATCCGCGCGATGACACCATAGACAACGGCGCGGGAGGCCAACTCTTAAGTCACGGGCCTTAGTCCACGACGAAGCCGCCAGGGCCGGACTGGCCCAACAGTTCTCGGGCGCATTGCGCGGCCTGGCCGACAGTGGCCACGGCCAGGAATGGCACGCCGAAAGCCCGGGTCATCTTTTCGCCGCGCTTGCGGATCTTGTCCAGCGCATCGGCGTTGCCCTCCACGGCGATGAACGCGCGGCAGCGCGCTTTCAGGCGCGGCATGTTGGCGGTCTGCCATTCGATCATTGCCTTGCGGTCGGCCTGGCCGGCTTCCTGCCGCATGTCGGGCACCACCATGACGAAGCTCTGGGGGTTGTCCACCAGCATCTCCATTTCGCGTATCCAACTGGCCGAATAGCCGTCGGGCGCGCCGCCATGCTTGGAGGTGACGATGGGAAACTGGGAAAGGTCGTGGAAGAAAAATTTTTCGGGGTTCATTCGAATTCTCCGTGAGGAAGGGCTGCTGCGGTTTTGCCGCAGCCGCAGTGGCCGTAAAGCACCAGGCTGTAGGAGTCCAGCAGGAAGCCGCTGCGCTTGGCGATCTTCCTGACCAGTTGACCCACGGCGGGATCGCTGGACTCCAGGATCCGTCCGCAATCGGTGCAGACCAGGTGGTCGTGGTGTCCTTTGTCATTGAGCTCGTACACCGTGGTGTGGGCGTCGAGCTGAGTACGTTTGAGCAAACCGGCGCCTTCAAGTTGCGTGATGACGCGGTAAACCGTGGCCAGGCCGATATTGCTGCTGTCCGAAAGCAGGTTGCGGTACACATCCGCCGGGCTCATGTGCAGGCCCGCGCGCTGATAGAAAAGATCCAGGATCTTCATGCGTGGGAAGGTGGCCTTGATGCCCGCATGGCGCAGCCTTGAGTGGTCCATAGGGGTTCTCCTTTTGGGGCTGATATCCAGGTGAGAATGATGTACATTTCCAACTGGATCCGCTCGCCGGAAACCGTCAACCTGTAGCTCAAACCTGCCAACCATGCTCCACGTGGCCGTTGCGCCCCCCCTGCCAGACGTATTGCTGACGCCGTTCAGCGTCCGGGGGCGGCGTGAATCCAAAGGCATTGCCGTGCCCTCTCATGTCCATGACGAGGGCATGCTGGTGCTGGTGCACGAGGGCCTGGTGGTGGTGCAGGCGGGCGTGCAGGTGTGGACGGTGATGCCTGGCAGCCTGGGCTGGATTCCACCGGGGGTGCAGCACGGCGCCCGCTGGTTCGGCGAGGCACGCGGCTCGTTCCTGTATGTGCGACGCGATGCCTGCGCCCGCCTGCCGGACCGTTGCCGGTCCTGGCCGGCATCCCGGTTGATCGAGGCCCTGATGGACCGCTTTACCTCGGTCCAACCGAACACCGTTTTGTCTCCTGCCTACCAGGAGCAACTGTTCGACGTGCTGCTGGAAGAGCTCAAGCAGCGCGAGCACGAACCCGTCCTGTTGCCCATGCCCGCCGATCCGCGCCTGCAGGATCTGGCCAATACGCTGCTGGATCGGCCCGAGGACACCGCCAGCATCGATGAATGGGCGCAGCGCCTGAATATGTCTTCCCGCACGCTGATGCGCCGTTTCCGCCAGGAAACCGGCGTCACGCTGGGACAGTGGCGCCAGCAGGCTCGCTTGCTGCGCGCGCTGGAACTCCTGTGCCGCGGCGGCTCGGTCACGGAGGCCGGCCTGTCGGTCGGCTATGAGAGCACCAGCGCCTTCATCGGCAGCTTCCGCGCCGCGTTCGGCGTGACGCCCACGCGTTATCTGGCGGAACGCGAGTAGCGCGGCCCCTGCCGGGCTTTACGGATTTTCACGGTTCTCCGACAGTTTTGCCGATCTTCCAAGGCACCCCCTGCCTAGTATGACGCCAGGGTCGGACAGGCTATTTCGTCCTGCCCGCCATGCTTCAGGGGTGTTTCATGAATGATCAGTTTTATCTGGCGTTGGCGCCGGCCAGGAGCGCGCCGTGAGCCAGCAACGTGTGGGCGCGCTGCTCATCCACGGCTTGGGCGGCACCGAATTCGACATGGGCGCCTTGCACAAGGTGCTGGCGCGCGCCGGGGTCGAACCCCACGGCGTGACCTTGCCCGGCCATGCCGGTTGTCCGGAAGACCTGCTGGACGTGCGGGTCGAGGACTGGATGGCGGTGGTGACGCAACGCTATCGCGAACTATGCGCGCAGTATGACGTGTTGCACGTCATAGGCATGTGTCTGGGCGCCTTGCTGGCGGTCGAGGTCTGCAAGCGCGAATCGCATACGCGCGGCGCCTTGGTGTCGCTGGCCGCGCCGGTATTCCTGGATGGCTGGAGCATGCCCTGGTACCGGGCCGTGCGCTATCTGGCTTATCGCCTGCCAGGCGTGCGGCGGCATATCCGCGTGCGCGAGGAAGATCCTTATGGCGTGAAGAGCGAACTGGTTCGCGCCTTCATCAAGGCGGGCTTTGCCCGCGGCGACGGATTCCACTACCAGTGGGTGCCGTTGGCCTGCGTGCGCCAGGTCGATCGGTTGCGCGGCATGGTCCGGCGGGGGCTGGAGCGGATGCGTTGTCCTACCCTGATCATGCACGCGGAAGAAGACGAGCTGACCAGCCCGCGTTCGGCCCGCTATCTGGAGCAGCGCATTCCCCACGCGACGCTGGTGATGCTGCAGGACAGCTACCACATGATCTGCGTGGATCAGGAGCGCGAGCGCGTCATGCGCAACGTTCTGGGTTTTCTGGGCAAGGATCCAGATATCGTGCGGGTGCGCAAACGCGTGCAGGCGCCCGCCGCTGATGCCCGCTCCGCACCCGCAATGCTGGCGCACGCCGGCCATTCCTGCGCGGGCTGAAATCCTCGCGCTTCAGGCCGCGGCGGGTTGGTTGGGATGCAAGGGGCCTTGCGGATCGTTCTCGGCGTCCGGCCGGGGCGGGACCGGGGCCAGGCCCAGCGACACGCGCAAACGCTGGCAATCGGGATTGGGCGAGCCGTCCGGCATCCAGATATCGAATTCCCTGCAGGGCGTGGGACGGTTTTCGTAGATGGCGCAATGGATGCCTGGCTGGCCGAGCTCGCCTCGTAGCGAAATGCAGCGGCCGCCGCCTTTTTCCGTGCCTTTCATGCAGGCGCGCAGCGGACTAAGTTGTGTGACCAGTTCGACGGGCACGTGGCCGCCGTTTTCGCCGGCCAACTCTCCGCAATAGAACGACACCCTGAAATGCGCGCAGCATGCGCCGCAGTCCAGACAGGGGTTGGCGGCCGGGTCGTCTCCTGCCAGGACGGCGGGCGAGACGAACGAGATGAGAGAAGACTCTAACAGGGTCATGGAGCGCGGAAGGCTGGAAACCTGTCCAAGGCCCGGCAAACTCGCAAAACGGGCCGCGTCCACGCAGGCCCCCCGTACAGCGCCGGGACGCGCGCGGACACGGCCGGCGCGGGATCAGGGCTGCAAATATTAGCTGGATATGATCCGCGGCCGCCATGATTTTTTTGTCCGGCTACCGTCTTTTATCGGGGACGTTGCTGCGGTAGCATCGGTAGCCCGAATGTCGCCAGGAGCCTGCCTTGAACGCCAATTCCGAATCTTCCGACGGCCTGGTCCGCTGCGGCTGGGTGGACACGTCCGCCGAATACATGGCCTACCACGACACCGAGTGGGGCTACCCGGAAGGCGATGACCGCGCGCTGTTCGAGCAACTGTGCCTTGAGGGATTCCAGTCGGGGTTGAGCTGGCGCACCATTTTGACCAAACGGGATGCGTTTCGCCGCGGCTTCGCCAATTTCGAGCCAGCCAAGGTGGCGCGCTTCGGGGAAAAAGACGTGCAGCGGCTGCTGGCGGATGCGGGCATCGTGCGCCATCGCGGCAAGATCGAGGCCGTGATCAACAATGCGGCCCGCGCGCTCGAAATGATCGAGCGCGAAGGTTCGCTGGGCGCCTACCTGTGGCGTTTCGAGGCCCCGGCCGGCGCGCCATCGACGCGCGGCGCGTCCACCTCGGCGCAATCCGAAGCCCTTTCCAAGGCATTGAAGAAACTGGGTTGGAAGTTCGTCGGGCCGACCACCGTCTACGCTTTCATGCAGTCGGTGGGCATGGTGAACGATCACAGCCCCGACTGCCACTGCCACGCTGCCAGCGAAAAGGCCCGCAAGGCGTTCAAGCGGCCGGCGTAGCGGGCGCCGGCCCGGGCTTCAGGCGGTGGGCCGCTCGCCTGTGCTGGTGGATTCGGGCGTCTGGCCCGGCAGGCTGTACCGGCCTTCGCGATAGGCCCAGCTGGGCCATAGCGCATGCGCCAGCGCTTCGGCGGCCAGGTCCGGATCCAGCGGCGCGGGCGTGTATTCCTCGGGCGCCGTATAGCGGTATTGCAGCGGCGTCTTGTTGGGCGCCATCACCAGCAGCGAGTCTTCCTTCAGATAGCCATAGGTGCTGTCGTATTGCATGATCGCCCGGCCCGGCGTGCTGCGGGTGAGGTCATGGCCGATCATGGGATGTTCGGTGTCCACGCCGATCAGCGACAGCAGGGTCGGGGCCAGATCGATCTGGCTGATCAGGCGGTCGTCGCGCCGCGGCTCGATGCCAGCGCCCAGGATCACGGCCGGAATATGGAAGTGGCGCACCGGCACCAGGCTGGCGCCGAAGACGCGCGAATCATGGTCCGCCGCCACCAGGAATACGGTGTTTTCCCAGTACGGCGAGGCCTTGGCACGTTCGAAGAACCGGCCCAGCGCCCAGTCGGCATAGCGCACGGTGTTCTCCACGGTGGCGGGGTTGCCGTCGGTCTGGATGCGGCCCGCCGGGTACTCCCAGGGCGAGTGATTGGATACGCTGAAGGCCAGCGTGAAGGTGGGCTGGTCGCCGTCTTCGCGCAGCAGCCGGTCCAACTGGTTGAACATGTCTTCGTCCGAAGCGCCCCAGGTGCCGACGAAGGCCGGGTCGACGAAGTCGGCGCGGTCCACGATCTGCTTGAAACCGTTGCCCAGGAAGAAGCCCTTCATATTGTCGAAGTGCGACTCACCGCCGTAGATGAAGCGTGAGTGGTATCCGTGGCGGCCCAGCAGGTCGGCCAGCGAGAAGAAACCGCGCTGCGAGCGCGGCAGCTTCAGCACCGCCTGGGCGGGAGTGGGCAGAAAGCCGGTGACCACCGCTTCCAGTCCGCGCACCGAGCGGGTGCCGGTGGCGTAGGCGCGGGTGAAGGTCCAGGCCTCGCGCGCCAGGGCATCCAGTTCCGGCGTGAGGTCCGCGCCGCCCAGGCCGGCGCAATATTGCGCGCCCAGGCTCTCTTCCAGGATGATCACCAGGTTGAGGGGCCGCGCAGTCTTGCGGGTGGCCAACTGGCGGTGCAGGCTTGGATAGTCGGGGTTGGAGGGCGGGTTGGGCAGGCCGGCCTGCGCCAGTACCAGCCCATGCATCTTGTCGTCGTCCATGCCGCCATAGACGGCAGAGGCGGACTTCTCGTTCTTCATGCTGTAGACGGCATAGAAGACGTTGTAGAGCGAATTCAGCGCCAGTGTGTTGAGCATGCCGTCCGAGCTGTACGCGACCGAGGACGGGTTGATCGGACGATGGCCCAGCGTGCCGCGGATGGCCAGGATGACGATGGCGAGGATCGCCAGGCTGGCCAGCGGCATCTGCCACCAGCTCAGCTGTGCATCGGGCTGGATGTGGCCGAACAGGCCGTAGGCACCCCAGGCAATGAGCGCCACGACGGCCAGGCCTCCCACCAGCGCGCCCTTGTAGCCGCGCCAGAGCATGCCGGAGACTTCGCGGGGATGCTTCAGGTATTCGACGAACAGTCGGTTGGGGCGGGAGTCGTATTCCAGGATGAAGGGCGGCGTGGCTACTTCCAGGAATGCCAGCAGAACGAACGCGACCAGATACCAGTACCCGGCAAGCGTGGCCGCCAGCGGAATGTGGCCGAACAAGGGTGACAGCACGGCCGGCAATGCGGCCAGCACGGCGATCTGGTGCGCATCAATGCGCAGCCCGCCGAGCAGCAGGGGGACCAGCCCCCCGGCATCGCGCACACGCTTGGACTGCCAGGCGGCCAGCGCCAGGCGGCTGAGCGTCAGCAGCGCAAATGCCGCCACCACGAAAATCAAGGTCGAATGCCGCATCGGGCCTCCAGGTTGTTCTGCTTTCCGGCCCCGGGGCCGGTTATTGTCGTTCAGGCATTTGAGCTGCGCCGGCGCCAAAAATTCGTTGTGCGTCGGCGTTCGGGCCCCATTTCGCGGCCTGCACTCATTTCGCTTTGTAACCGGCCGCTGCGGGGCCGGGCACGCGCCATGCTGCGCAATCCCCGGGCGACACGTGCCGCGCGGCATCGCGAGGGATGCAGAGCCTGGAAAAATCCGCACACATTATGGGGCCGGCAAGTCCGGCCAGGGCCGCGGGCCGCGATACCCTTGGAGGTAACGGAAGCCGGCAGCGGTACGCCGGCCGCAATGCCAAGGATAATAACCATGACGCGCTCAAGAAAAATAGCGATCGGGATTGTAGGGGGAGCGGCGCTCCTCGTGGCGATACTGGTAGTGGTGATCGCCACCTTTGACTGGAATCGCGCCAAACCCTTCATAAACGAGCGAGCCAGCGCCGCCATCGGGCGTCCTTTCGCCATCAATGGGGACCTTAGCGTCAAATGGACGCGCGAGCCCGACGAGGGCGGTTGGCGGGCCTGGGTGCCATGGCCGCACGTCATCGCCAACGATATCTCGGTGGGCAATGCGCCATGGGCCAAGGCGCCCCAGTTCGCCACGCTCAAGCGTGGGGAATTCAGCCTGGCCCCCTTGCCATTGCTGCGTCAACGCGTCGTCATCCGCCGCATCCAGCTGACCGAGCCCGCAGCCAACCTTGAGCGGCTGGCCGACGGCCGGGCCAATTGGGAGTTCACCCTGCCCGAAACCGGCGAACCTTCTCCCTGGGTGCTGGATATCAACGAGATCGGCTTCGACAAGGGCCGTGTGGGGCTGGTCGATGAAGTTCTCAAGGCGGACCTGAACGTGCAGGTGGATCCGCTGGGCAAGCCGGTGCCATTCGCCGACGTGGCCGGCGCAGCCTTCGCGGCAGAGGAGGGCGGCGCGGCGCCCTCGCCGCGCGACTACGTTTTTGGCTGGAAGGTGGAAGGCAAGTACAAGGGCCTGGCCACCAAGGGAGAAGGCAAGGTCGGCGGCATGCTGGCCTTGCAGGACGCCAAACAGCCCTTTCCGGTGCAGGCCGACGTGGCAATAGGCGGCACCAAGGCGTCGATTACGGGCACCCTGACCGATCCCGTCAACCTGGGCGCGCTGGACCTGCGGTTGAAATTGGCGGGTGCGTCGATGGCGCAGCTGTATTCGCTGACTGGCGTCACATTGCCAGACACGCCGCCGTATTCCACTGACGGCCATCTGGTTGCCAAGCTGCGCAATCCCGGGGGCGCGGTGTTCGAGTACAAGGACTTCAACGGCAAGGTGGGCAACAGCGATCTGCATGGCGACATCACCTTCGCATTGGGCCAGCCCAGGCCCACGCTGACGGGCAAGCTTTCTTCGCGGCAGCTGCGGATGGTGGACCTGGGGCCGCTGATCGGCGTGCCGTCGGGCAAGGTTGCGGGCGCCGAAACCGACAAGGCTAAGGACGCGCCGGCCAAGCCCAAGGGCGGCAAGGTGCTGCCCACGCAGGCATTCCGCACCGACCGCTGGCGCGACATGGACGCGGACGTCGCCCTGGATGCGGGCCGCATCGTGCACGACAGCAAACTGCCGTTATCGGACCTGTCCGTGCACCTGGTGTTGCAGGACGGCAAGCTGACTCTCGAACCTCTGCGCTTCGGAATGGCAGGCGGCACCATCAATTCCACGATACGGCTGGATGGCTCCAGCGCGACCCTGACCGGGCGTGTCGACATCAGTGCGCGCCGCCTGCGGCTCAAGCAGCTTTTTCCCGCTACCCCCGCCATGCAGAAGACGCTGGGTGAACTGAATGGCGATATGGCGGTGAGCGGCACGGGCAACTCGGTCGCGGCATTGCTGGGCACGGCCACCGGCGACGTGAAGATGCTGGTCAACGACGGAGTGATCAGCCGCAGCCTGATGGAGATCGCGGGGCTCAATGTCGGCAATTACGTGGTGTCCAAGCTGTTCGGCGACGATGAGGTGAAGATCAATTGCGGCGCGGCCGACCTCGAAATGAAGAACGGGGTCATGACGCCGCGGGTGTTCGTATTCGATACCGAGAACGCGCTGATCAGCATTACCGGCACGGCCGATTTCAAGAACGAGACGGTGGACATGGACATCACCCCCAGCAGCAAGGGCTTCCGGATATTCTCGCTGCGCTCGCCGTTGTATGTGCGGGGCACTTTCGGCTCGCCGGACGTAGGTGTGCATGTGCTGCCCCTGGCGGCGCGCGGCGCCGGCATGGTGGCGTTGGGCGTGCTGCTGACGCCGGCTGCCGGTCTGCTGGCGCTGGTCGCGCCAAGCACCACCGAAGAGAACGCTTGCGGCCCCTTGCTTGAACAGATGCGCAAGCCGCCCAAGGCGCCTGCGCCGGCCAAAGGCAAGTAGGGGACTCAGCCCGTAGACGCCATGCGCGAGCCGGCCCGGGTGTTGTCGTCCGCGACGCAGACCGTGTTGCGGCCGTGGTTCTTGGCGTAGTAAAGCGCCTGGTCGGCGCGTTGCAGGGCCGCGTCCATCGTTGCGCCATGTTCCGGATAGGCGGCCACGCCAGCCGAAATGGTAAGAGGCCCGGCCACGGCGGCGGGCTCGCTGGCCATGCGCAGGCGCAACCTCTCCACCAGGCTGATCGCAGCCTCCAGCGGCGCGCCGGGCAGCAGCATGACGAACTCTTCGCCGCCGGCGCGTGCCAGCGTATCGCCGCTGCGCGAGCCCTCGCTCATCAATTTCGCCAGGGCCTGCAGCGCGCGGTCGCCCGCCGCGTGGCCGTAGCGGTCGTTGACGGTCTTGAAATGGTCGATATCGATCGCCACTATCGCCACCGGCTGCTCTTCTGCCTGCAGCAGCGCGGCCGCTTCGTCCAGGCCCCGCCGATTCAACAGACCCGTCAACGTGTCCGTGGTGGTTTCGCGGCGCAGGTCGCGGATCTTGTGATGGATGGAGGCCAGCCCCATCAACAGTGCGCGCTTGAGTTCCGCGGCTTCGAAATACCATGAACGCACATGACGAATACGGTCGGCAGAGTCCGGGTTCTGCATATGCTTGGCGATACCGGCCAGCTCGCCCAGCGGACGCGCGATCCAGCGCGACAGCAGCCAGATGGACGCCACTGAAAGCAGCAGCAGCGGCAGGGTATGGCGGGCCGTGGCCAGCAACAGATTGCTCAAGGGCTGCAAGGTGGCGTCCACTGGGCGCTGCGCGATGATGCTCCACCCCATGCTGGGCACAGGCGCGTAACCGGCGAGCATTTCGCGGCCCTGTTCATCGGCGAAATGCATCTCGCCGGTTTCGCCGCGCAGTGCGGAGGCGAAGGCGCTGCGGTCGGGGACGGCGCGGCCCAGGCGGCTGCGGTCGGGGTGGTAGATCAGCGTGCCATTGCGATCCACCACGTACAGCGAGGACTCGCCCAGATAGAAGTGCTGGCCCAGCAGGTGGTCCAGCGCATTGTGCTCGTGCAGGTAGAGCGTGCCGCCAAGAAACCCGAGATAGCGGTCGTCCTTCGAGAAAATGGGATACGTGTACAGAATCATCCAGCGCGCGTTGCGGCCCATGAACGGAGGGCTGACCGTCGGTCGCTGACTGGCCAGTGCATCCCTGGCGGCCTCGCTGCGCAGCTGCTGGCCCAGCAGGTCATGGTTCGTGGTCGACGTTGCCAGCACCTTGCCTTGTGGCGACACCACGAAGGTGGAGTTGAAGTGGCCGAACTGCCGCCTCTGCCGCAGTGTCTCTGCCTCCATGTGTTCGGGGTGGGCTTCCATGTCGGCCAGCATTTCGGCGCTGTACGAGAGATAGCGCCGCAGATCGATCAGGAAAACATCGGTCGCGAAAGCGACCTTGGAGGCATAGGCGCGATTCAGTTCCAGCGCGTTGCGCAGCAGCAGATCGCGCTGCACCAGGTAGCTGGCATGCAGGCTGCCCGCCAGGGCGAGGATGACCGAAAAGAGGCTGATCCACAGGATGAGACGCCGCAGATCGATACGGAACATGACGCGATCCGTCAGGCCCGGGCCCGGCCCGGCGGCAAGCCAGAGGGAGGCGCGCTCCCGGTCAGCGCATCCCAGGCGCACATCGCTTGCTTGGCCACGGACTGCAAAGTCTTGCGGGTGGCGCCGTCGCGCGCCTGGATCGACATGCCGTGCAGCACGGTGGTGTAGAACGCGGCCAGGCTCTTGAGGTCCGTGCCGGTGGGCAGTTCGCCGTTGGATGCGCCGGCCTGCAGGCGGGCCAGGATGCGGCTTTGCATTTCGCGCCGGTTGTCACCCAGGAAGTCGCCTACGCCGGCCGGGTTCACGCAGCCTGCCGGCGCGCCCAGCACGATCAGGCAACCAGGCGGTGTGCCGCTGGCGGTGAAGCGTTCGGCGGAGGTGAGCAGCATGGATTGGACGCCTTCGCGGGCGGTGGGCGCTTCCTGAAGCGCGCGCCGCGCCGAACCGCCCTCGGTTTCGCGGTAAAGCTCCACGGCTTCGCGGAATAGTCCTTCCTTTGAGCCGAATGCGCCATACAGGCTGGGCGAATTGATGCCCATCGCCGCCGTGAGGTCGGTCAGCGATGCTCCGTCATATCCCTTCGACCAGAAGACGTCCATGGCCTTGCGCAAGGCCTGGGCCCGGTCGAAGTTCCTGGGGCGCCCACGTTCTGCCATGCGCATGATTTTACTCGCCGGAGATTTTTGTGGTGATCGATAAAAAAATGATTGACGAGCGAGGTTGCGGCAGGCGAATATATTTGTACTGATCACTACAAATATGGATCTATCCATGCGAAATCTGACTGGAAAAGTGGCCTTCGTGACTGGCGGCAGCCGTGGCATTGGCGCCGCCATCGTGCGGCGTTTGGCGGCCGACGGCGCCGATGTGGCCTTTACATATGTGAGTCCCGCGTCGGCGGCGACCGCGCAGGCGCTGGCGGCGGAACTGTCCGTGGATGGCCGCCGCGCGCGCGCCATCCAGGCGGACGCCGCGGACGCGGCCGCAGTCCGCGCCGCGGTCGAGCAAGCCATTGGCGAACTGGGCCCGATAGACGTGCTGGTGAACAATGCCGGCATTTTCCTCACCGGCGCGATCGGCGAGACCAGCCTCGACGACTATGAGCGCACCATGGACGTCAATGTGCGCGCGCCCTTTGTCGCCATCCAGGCTGCCCAGGCCTCCATGCCGGATGGCGGCCGCATCATCAACATCGGCAGTTGCCTGGCTGGCCGCGCGGGCCGTGCCGGCGTGGCGCTGTATGCCGCCAGCAAGTCCGCGCTTGTCGGCCTGACCCAGGGCTTGGCGCGCGACCTCGGAAGCCGCGGCATCACGGCCAACGTGGTCCACCCCGGCCCGATCGACACCGACATGAACCCCGCCGACGGCGCGCACGCCGCGGACCTCGTGGCCGTGCTGTCGTTGCCTCATTATGGCGAAACCAGCGACATCGCCGGCACGGTGGCATTCCTGGCTGGTCCGGAAGGGCGCTACATCACCGGCGCGAGCCTGTCGGTGGACGGCGGTTACGCCGCCTGACGCGACATGGCGCGAGCCTGCCGCAAAGTTTTTTCGGGGCGGCTTGCACAAACCAAAAAAGCTGCATATAATCTTGCTTCTTCGCACTACACACATAACGAAACGCAGCGGCAGCGGACTAAAAAACGCCCCATAAAGCGAATCGAAACTGAGTGAAGTAGCAGGGCTGTTAGCTCAGTTGGTAGAGCAGCGGACTCTTAATCCGTAGGTCGAGTGTTCGAGCCACTCACAGCCCACCAGAATTCAAAGGCCGTTGACGCACATCGTCAACGGCCTTTTTGTTTTCGTTTCTGTTCCCCGCTTCGGGGCCTGTGCAACGCGCCGCGCCCAGCACCGGGCATGGACATATCTCTGGCACGCTGTATGGAATCTCGCCGGGTTAAGCCCGAGCTTAATTCTGGGTAAACCATCGCTGAATCACAGCGGATGCAAGCCTCTTTATAGTGGTCTGACTGCCATCCCAGAGAGCCACGCATGTCCAGTCCCTCCGCTGTTCCCGCCTATCCCCGTGCCGTGCTGTTCGATCTGCTGACTGCCTTGCTCGATTCCTGGACCGTATGGAACCGCGCCGCCGGGTCCGAGGCTGCAGGACGGGCCTGGCGCGCGGAGTATTTGCGGCGCACCTATGGTTGCGGCGCCTATCAGCCTTATGAGCGCCTGGTGCAGGAAGCCGCAACGGCGGTCGGTCTGCCCGCAGCCGCGCCCGCTGCGCTGGAGGCCTGCTGGGACGAGCTGCCTGCGTGGGACGGCGCCCGTGAGCTGTTGTCGGCGCTGCGGCCGCATTGCCGCCTGGCCGTGGTCACGAACTGTTCCGCCCGCCTGGGGCGGCGCGCCGCCGATTTGCTTGGTGTGGACTGGGACGTGGTGGTGACGTCGGAGGAGGCTGGCTTCTACAAGCCCGACCCGCGTCCTTATGCGCTGGCGTTGTCGCAGCTGCGGGTGGAGCCATCACAAGCGGCGTTCGTCGCCGGTTCCGGGTACGACATGTTCGGCACCAGCAAGGTGGGCTTGCGCACTTACTGGCACAACCGTATCGGACTGACACTGCCGGAAGGCGCGCCGCGGCCGGAAGTCGAATCCGCCCGGCTGGACGCGGCGCTGCCATGGTTGCAGCGCTTTGGCTGAGCCGAGTCCCGGCGCTACCCGATCCGTCAATCCGCCGGCAAGGAAATCGCGTCGCCCAGTCCCTTGACTTCCTTCAGCACGAAAGAGGTGTAGACCTCTTTCACGCCCGGCAAGGCGCCAAGGACATAGCGCGCCAGATCGCCGAAAGCATCCAGGTCGCGGGCGATGACCGTCAACTGGTGATCGTAGCGGCCTGACACGCAATGGCAGGTCAGGACTTCCGGCACATGCCGGATGGCGTCCTCGAACGCCTTGACGTGTTCGGCGCCTTTTTTATCCAAAGAAATCCACACGAATGCGGTTACGCCAAAGCCGAGCTTTTTGACGTCGACTTCGGCCCGATAGCCGCGGATGACGCCTTCGTCTTCCAGACGCTTGACGCGCCGCCAGCAGGGCGAGGGCGTCAGCGACACGCGTTCGGCCAGATCGGCGCTGGACAGCCTTCCGTCGACCTGCAAAGCGGCCAGGATTTGGAGGTCAGTAGGATCGAAATTCTTGTTCTGCACAATTTTTCCAAGAAATTGAGAGTTTTGATAATTTCAATCCAAAATATTACACATTTGCGTTGAAAAATCGGAAATCTTCGCGATTCTGCTCCGGTATCTTTGTTTGGCCATTTGAGGGGGCATCGGCACTGGAAATGCTCCCCGTTTGATCACTATGGAGCAGACATGAAAGATCCGAATCCGATACGCGCGGCGCTGCGCGCCCTGGAGCCTTCCGAGGGTTGCTGGCTGACCCTCGCAAGTCCCGCGGTGGCCGAGGCGATGGCGCATTGCGGCTTCGACTGGCTGGTCGTCGACATGGAGCATGCGCCCAACGACGTGGCGGGCCTGACAGCGCAATTACAGGCGATCGATGCCGCGCGCGCGCATGGCGCCGCCGCGCATCCGATCGTGCGCGTGACGACGAACGATCCGGCGCTGGTCAAGCGCGCCATGGATTGCGGCGCCAGGACCGTCATTTTCCCGAATATCGACACCGCCGACGATGCGCGCAATGCCATCGCCGCGATGCGCTTTCCCTTCGAGGGCAATGGGGGCGTGCGCGGCGTGGCGGGACTGGTGAGGGCCGGCACCTACGGAATGGACCCTTCCTACGTCACGCAGGCCAATGAGCAGGCTTGCGCGATCCTGCAGATCGAGTCGGCGCAGGCGGTGCGCAACGTGGAGGCCATTGCGGCCTTGCACGGAGCGGACTGCCTCTTCGTTGGCACGGCCGATCTGGCGGCCAGTCTCGGCCGCTTGGGCGATATGACCCATGCAGACGTCCGCGATGCCGTCGCCCGCGTGATCGAGGCCGGCAAGGCGGCGGGCAAGGCGGTCGGCATCTTCGCCAACGATCCCGACGAGGCGGCGCGCTACCGCAAGCTGGGCGTGCAGTTCATTGCCTTGCACTCCGATGTGGCCTGGCTGGCCCGTGGCGCCCGCCAGGCGCGCGCGCAGTTCGACACGGCATGCCTCTGAGCGGGCAGCGCAACCCCCAACGTCCAAGGCGACAGGAATAGGAACAGGCATGAACACAGCAGTATCTTCCAGCGACTTCAGTGCGACGGCGCGCGCCAGCGTGCAGACTTTGCGTTCGTCGCAAATCCGGGAGGTCGCCAATGCAGGCATGGGCAGCGCCGACGTGCTGCCATTCTGGTTCGGCGAGCCCGACGAGCAGACTCCGGCCGAGTTCCGCGAGGCCGCCATTGCCCACATTGCCTCGGGGCAGACGTTCTACGTCCAGACGCTGGGCGTGCCTGCGCTGCGCGAGCGCCTGGCCGCCTACGTGAGCGGTTTGCACGGCCAGCGCGAGGTCGACAACATTGCCATCACCAGTTCGGGTACGTCGGCGCTCATGACCGCGGTCCAAGCCATCGTGGGCGCGGGAGACCACGTCGTCGCGGTGACGCCCCTGTGGCCCAACCTGGTGGAAATGCCCAAGGTGCTGGGCGCGCAGGTGACCACCGTTGCACTGTCGTTTTCCGAAAGCGGTTGGCGGCTGGACCTGGACGCTTTGCTCAGTGCGTTGACGCCGGATGTGCGGGCACTTTTGGTGAATTCGCCGAACAACCCCACGGGCTGGGTGATGACGGCGGAGCAGCAGCGCGTCGTGCTGGAGCATTGCCGCAAGCATGGCATCTGGATCATTTCCGACGACGTTTACGAACGCTATTACTACGAAGGCGCCGTGGCGCCTACCTTCCTGGACATCGCCGCGCCGGATGACCGTGTGGTCAGCTGCAACTCTTTTTCCAAAGCCTGGCTGATGACGGGCTGGCGCGTGGGGTGGGTCGTGGTGCCGCGAGGCTTGCTGCCGGAGATCGGCAAGCTCATCGAATACAGCAATACGTGCACACCCGGCTTTGTGCAAACCGCCGCGTTATGCGCGCTGGAACGGGGCGAGCCCGTAATTGCGCGCACGGCGGCGCGCTTGCGGCTGGCGCGTGACCACCTGGCCGCCAAGTTGGGGGCGGTGCCCGGCGTCGAGCTCGCTGGCGCCGCGCCCGGCGCGATGTACACGTTTTTCCGCATCCGCGGCGTCTCGGACAGCCTCGCGTTCTGCAAGGACCTGGTCGTGCGAGGCGGGTTGGGCCTGGCGCCGGGAACGGCTTTCGGTCCGGAGGGCGAGGGCTATCTGCGCTGGTGCTACGCCAGCGCGCACGACCGCCTGGACGAAGGCGTGGCTAGACTATCGCGCTTTCTGGACGCGGCCCGGAGCAAGACAGCCTGAACGGCGGCGCCAGACCTCAACTTTAGGTATGACTCATGAATACTGCAGAGCTTCCCCGTTCTCTGGAATGGATAGAACGGCTGGTGCGCTTTGACACGACCAGCCGCCTGTCCAATCTTGGCCTGATCGAAACGGTGCGCGACCACCTGGTCTCGGTGGGGCTGGCGCCCAGGCTCATCTACAACGCCGATGGCAAGAAGGCCAACCTTTTCGTGACCGTGCCTGCCCACGACGGCGGCACCCAGGGCGGCGTGGTGCTGTCGGGCCATACCGACGTCGTGCCGGTGGACGGCCAGGCCTGGAGCAGCGATCCGTTCGCGCCCGAAGTGCGCGATGGCCGGCTGTATGGACGCGGCACTTGCGATATGAAGGGCTTTATCGGGACGGCGCTCGCCATGCTGCCGGCCTTCACGTCGCGACGGCTGCGCGTGCCGCTGCATCTGGCGCTGAGTTATGACGAAGAGGTCGGCTGCCTGGGCGCGGACGCGATGCTGCGCGAGCTGGCGCGGCTGGAGATCCGGCCCGACAGCTGCATCGTCGGCGAGCCCACCGAAATGCGGGTCATCTCCGCGCACAAGAGCAGCAATCTGTACCGCTGCACCGTGCACGGGCATGCCGCGCATTCATCGTTGACCCCGCGTGGCGTGAACGCGATCGAATATGCCGCGCGGGCGATCTGCCACATCCGCGACATGGCCGATGGCCATCGGCAGAGCGGCCCCTTCGACCGTGATTTCGAGGTGCCGTACACCACGGCAAACACTGGCACGATCTCCGGCGGCCTGTCCGTCAATACGATTCCTGACCGCTGCCAGTTCGAATTCGAATTCCGCACCATTCCAGGCGTGCTGGCGCCAGACGTGATCGGCGGCTTGCGCCGCTACATCACCGGCGAACTGCGCGACCGCATCAAGGCGGAGAACCCGCAGGCCGACATCAAGCTGGAGGCGCTGGCCGAGGTTCCCGGCTTCGATACCGCCGCGGCCGCCGAAATCTCGCAATTGGCGCAGGCGCTGACCGGGTCGCGTGGCACCGAGAAGGTGGCGTATTGCACCGAGGCCGGCTTGTTCCAGCGGGCAGGCATGACGGCCGTCATTTGCGGACCGGGCAACCTGCAGCAGGCGCACCGGCCCGACGAGTATGTCGCGCTGGCTCAGATCAGCCTGTGCGAACAGTTCATGGAAAAGCTGGCGGGCCATCTGGCGATAGCCGGCCCGAGCATTGATCGATAGTTACTCTTCAAAAAAACAGAGGGAAAAATGGCTTACTCGGAGAAGACAACGTGGAACGCGGCGGCCGTTGGCCGCAACCAGGCGGCGCCATCAACCGACCGGCGCGCCCAGGCACGGCGCGCGGTGATCGCGGCGTCCATAGGCAACGCGCTTGAATGGTTCGACATGATCGCGTATGGCACTTTTGCGCTGATCATCGCCAAGCTCTACTTTCCGTCCGCCAGCGAGAGTTCCTCGCTGTTGCTGGCCTTGGCCACGTTCGGCGTGTCATTCCTGATGCGCCCGTTGGGCGCCATCGTGCTTGGCAGCTATGCCGACCGGGCGGGCCGCAAGGCGGCGTTGACGGCATCCATTTTCCTGATGATGCTGGGCACGCTGATCATCGTTCTGGTGCCCACGCACGCGCAGATCGGCGTGGCCGCCTCGATCATCATCCTGGTCGCCCGGCTGATCCAGGGCTTTTCTGCGGGGGGCGAGTTCGGCAGCGCGACGGCGTTTCTCATCGAGTACGCGCCGGACCGCCGGGCTTATTACGCGAGCTGGCAGGTCGCCAGCCAGGGGGCAGCGATTTTGTTGGCCGCCCTGTTTGGCGCGGTGCTTAACGCGACGCTGACCCAGGCGCAGCTGGAAAGCTGGGGCTGGCGCATTCCGTTCGTTTTCGGCCTGCTGATCGCCCCTGTGGGCTACTACATCCGCCATCATATGGATGAAACGCCGGAGTTCAGCGCGGCGCAGGCATCGGCTTCGCCGCTGAGCGACATGTTCGCCGGACAAAAGCTGCGCCTTTTGGTCACGGTGGGCTTCGTGGCGCTGGGCTCGGTGGGCAACTACCTGGCCCTGTACATGCCCACGTACTCGATCCGCCAGCTGGGCCTGCCGCCCACCATCGGCTTTCTGGCAACGCTGGTCACGGGCGTCATCATGACCGCCGGCGCGCCTTTCGTCGGCGCATTGGCCGACCGGATCGGACCGGCGCGCATCATGACGGCCGCGGCCCTGCTGACGGCAGTGCTGTGCTACCCCTTGTTCTATCTGCTGGTTTCGTATCCCACGGTGGGCATGTTGATGATCGTCCAGGTCATTCTGGGCTTGCTGGCGACGGCATACTTCGCGCCCATGCCGGCGCTGATGTCCGCCATCTTCCCCGTGCAGGTGCGCACCACCGGCCTGTCCCTGGGCTACAACATTGCGGTGACGATCTTTGGCGGTTTCGCCCCGTTCATCCTGACCTGGCTGATCGCCACCACCGATTCCAAGCTGTCGCCCAGTTACTACCTGCTGGCCATGGCCCTCATGGCCATGGTGTCGCTGAACGTGGCGCGCCGGACGTTCCAGCAGCGCTAGGGACCGGCGCCGGCCTCCACCCCGCAGGCCGGCTGCCGTGACCGCAGGAATGTAGCCTATTGTTGCGCGGTGGACCGCTAGCCACTTCGGTGAGCGGCCGCGCTATCTCTGCAGCCCTTCCGGAAGTACAAAATGTTGCCGGTCTTGCGTCCCGCGCTTGCTAGCATGTTCTGGCCGGAATCATCCGGCACACCGACGGATTAAGTGGAGGTTGCCATGAGCTCAAGAACAATATTCAACCGGATCGCAGTGGTTGCGGCAGCGGGGGCGCTGCTGGCGGGATGCGCCACGCAGCAGCAGACCAATACTGCCGTAGGTACGGGCGCCGGCGCGGCGATCGGCGCCGGTATCGGCGCCTTGATCGGCCATGGCAAGGGCGCGGCCATTGGCGCCGGTATTGGCGCGGTGGCGGGCGGCCTGGTCGGCTACAACTGGAAGGTCGTCAAGGAAGACGTGCAGAAATCGGGCGCTTCGTCGCTGGGTATCGACGTGGTGGAAATGCCCGATGGCAGCCTGAAGGTCAACATTCCCAGCGGCGTGTCGTTCGATACCGACAAGACGCAGCTCAAGCCGGCCTTGCTGCCCGTGTTGGACAGCGTGGCGCGTTCGCTCAACCAGCATCCTGAACTGCGGGCCAAGGTCGTCGGCCACACGGACAGCACCGGTGCGCTGGCGCACAACCAGACGCTTTCGGTCAACCGCGCCAAGAGCGTGACGGACTACCTGAGCAAGCAGGGTGTCGCCGCCTCGCGTCTGACGGTCGAGGGTCGCGGGCCCAACGATCCTATCGGCGACAATGCGACCGCCGAAGGCCGCGCGCTGAACCGCCGGGTGGAAATCTACCTGTACGCAGTGCAGCAGTAAGCCTGGGCCAGCCCAGTGTACGAGGCGGCTGGCGCAATGCGCCGCCGCCTTTTTTTCCGGAGTCCGTCATGAGCATGTTTCCTCCCGCCCGCATCGGCACCGATACCGCCGTGGCCGCCTTGTCCGGCTGGCAGGCGGTAGCGATGCGCGATGCCATTGAAAAGCGCTTCCGCTTCCCCAATTTCAATGCGGCGTTCGGCTTCATGGCGCGCGTCGCCATGTTCGCGGAGAAGCTGAACCATCATCCCGAATGGACCAACGTCTATAACCGCGTGGACGTGACCTTGACCACCCATGACGCCGGCGGCGTGACCGAACTGGACGTGCGCATGGCGCAGTTCATGGACGAAGCCGCCGCGCAGATGGGCGCCACCGCACCCAAGTCCTAGGGCAGGGCGCGCTCCGTCCCGGGACAGGCCGCCTAGTCGTCTGCGCCGGCATTCGGTTGCAGATGGTCGATCAGGCGATCCAGCAGATTGCCCAGCAGGCGCTGTTCGTCGGCGCTTAAGCAGCCGAAGATTTCGTCGTTGCGGCGGGCAATCAGGTCGATGATGCGTCGGTACTGCGCCAGCCCGGTCTGGGTAGGCGCCAGCACCACGCCGCGTCCGTCGGTCGCGGACAGGGTTTTCTCGACCAGGCCGCGGTCGACCAGCGCCTGCGCGGAACGGCTGGCCTGACCCTTGTTCAGATTGGCCGCGCGCGCCAGGTCGTTGACGGACAAGGGCGCGTAGCGGCCGATGGCCGCGAGGCAGCGCGCTTCGCCTAGCGGAATACCGCAGTCTTCCAGATAGGCTCGATTCGTGTCCCGATCCGTGATCTTGTTGAGCACGTGCAGGCGGTAGGTCAGGAATCGTTCGAGAGCGGGAGGGTTCACGTGGGCGGGAGAGGATCGGAGGCGGGATAGTTTGCCACAGCGCCATTGGCGAGGCAGGCGGCTTCCGCCTGCGCCAATAGCGCGGCCGCGTCGCGCGCGTCCGTCAATCGCGCGATCAGCGATAGGCTCAGGATCGACAGGAAAAGCGAAGTCTGCGCTTCGCCCACGCGCGTCAAGGTCTGCGCCATGGCGGTGTAGACCTGGTCCAGTTCGTCGTGGTTCATGCTTGTTCTTCCTTCCGCGCATCCAGAGTGATCGAAGGGTAGTAGGGCGTGAGCGCGGCGCGCAGGGTTGCGGCCGCAGGCGCGATCCAGCGTCCCAGTACGTAGCCGTCGGGCCGTAACAGATAGACGGTGCCGGCTTGCGCGCCATAGCGCTGCCGAAGTTGTCCGTGGGCATCCTGCAAGGCGCCGTTGCCGGCCTTCAGCACGCGGAGCGGGCGGAGGGCGCCGTGCGTGGCGGCCGCCAGGGCGTCCAGTTCCGCCGCCAGCCCGGCGTCCGGATCCAACGCCAGCGCCACGAAGCCAGCACCGAAGCAGGCGCTGAGGTACAGCGGCGCGCCTGCATCCTCCAGCAGGGCCTCGGGCGCGGGCTGGCCGGGTGCGGCGGCGGCGCCCGCTTGCGACGCGCCATCCTCCAGGTTCAGGGGCGAGGCGTCATACGAAATGGGCGCGGATTGCCGCGGGTTTATCAGCGGGCGCACACGCTCGTCCGATAACGCCAGGCGCAGGGCGGCTTCGCGCATCAGGCGGAAGCCGAAGTCTGGTGGGGCCATGAATTCCGTGCTCTTGGCGCCATAGGCCAGATTCTGGCGGGTGGCATGGACGCGCTCGACGCTATAGCTGTCCAGCAGGCTGTCGGGTGCCAGTCCGCGCATTACCCAGGCCAGCTTCCAGGCCAGGTTGCCGGCGTCGTCCAGTCCGGAATTCAGGCCCCGCACGCCGAAAATCGGCACCAGATGGGCGGCGTCTCCGGCAAACAGCACGCGTCCGTGGCGGTAGCGGTCCAGCGTCAGGCACTTGGCGTTGTAGATGGAAATCCATAGCGGCTTCCAGGGCGCGGTTTCGCCGATCATGTCCAGATGGCTCTGCACGCGAGGCAGTACATTCTCCGGCTTGACGGCCTCTTGCGGATCTTCGTCGTCGCGGATCTGATAGTCCACCCGCCAGACATTGCCGGGCTGGCGGTGCATGAGCAGCGTGGAGCCGGGGTTGGACGGCGGGTCGAACCAGGCCAGGCGCTCCACCGGGCGGGTCGATTCCTGTTCGATGTCGACGATGACATAGCGGCCTTCGTACTGCATGCCTTCCAGCTTCAGGCCCATGGCCTCGCGCACGGTGCTGCGGCCGCCGTCACAGGCGATCAGCCAGTCGGCGCGCACGGTCTGGCGGCTGCCTTCGGCGTCCACCTCCGCGCTGACGCCCGTGGCAGTCGCCCGCAGGCCGACAAGCCGCGCGGACCAGCGCAGCGCGGCCAGTTCCGGATGCCGCTGCATGGCCTGGTGGGCGTACTCCTCGACGGCGTACTGCTGGATATTGACCATGGGAGCGTACCGCTGCAGCGGATCGTGCGGCATTTCGAAATGCAGGACTTCGCTATTGCGGAAGTAGCTGCGGCCGCCGGTCCAGGGCAGTCCCGTGGCCGTCAGCGGGGCGTCGGCGCCGACCCAACCCATGATTTCCTGCGAGCGCCGCGAAATGCAGATGGCGCGGCTGCCGCTGCAATAGTCGTCGTCCGCCTCCAGCGTCAGCGAGGCGATGCCGTATTCGGCCAGCAGGGCGGCAAGTGTCAGGCCGACGGGGCCGCCGCCGGCGATCAGGACGGGGACGTGCGCGGGGAGCGGCATGATGTCTCCAATAATTGGTTGTTTGCGCAACTATATGCGCAAAAGGTTGCGCACGCAACCATATTCGACAGGCAAAAAAAACCCGCCGGATCAGGGCGGGTCTTGGGGCGCGAACCGGTATCAGTTGCGCACGTAATAGATACGCATCGCTTGCTGTTTCTGGGCGCCGTCCAGCACGCGCAGCACCACGACCTTGGCCGTGAAGCCGTCGGGCAGCTTCAACTGGCCCAGCGCGTAGTCATAGCGGTCGACGTTCAGGGCAGGGCCTTCCGGCGTGACGGTGGCGGCGCGCCCATTGGGGTAGGTGCCGTCGATGGAGAAGGTCAGTGTGCCCTTGAACGGCGCGCCCTGGCGGTCTTCGCGCATGACCAGCACTTGGTAGTCCAGCAGGCCGGGGGCGCGCTTGAAGGTGGCGGAGCGGATGCCCAGGTTGCCGCCGCGGGGATCGGCGGGCATGGCGTCCTGGAACAGCACCAGTTCCTTGTTCAGGGTTTCGATCTTGCTGCGGGCCTCGGCCAGGTCAGAGGTCAACTTTTCATGGCCGGCCTTGTTGGCGTCGCGCTGCTGCGTGGCTTCCTCGAGCTGGCTTTGCAGGCGCTGGCGTTCCAGGTTGGCCGTGCTGAGCTCGCTATGCAGTTGCTCGGATTGCTCCACGGTCAGGCGTTGCGGGCCGTAGTTGGTCTGCAGGAAGAGCACGCCACCGGCGCCCAGGGCGATGCCCACCAGCAGCAGGACCAGCCAGCGCGGCATGCGGCGCGTGCGTTGGCCGGGCTGGTACACGGAGGGCTTGAATACAGCCCGTTGCGATCTTCCAAACATCCCCATTCCTAGAAAACTTCCTGTGTGTTTGCTCGCCCGCGCGCAGCGCGCGCAGGTCAAAGCGCTAGAGAATACCCCGTTAGCCGGGGCCGTTGGGTGCGCGGACAAGCCTGGTTGCGCACCTTGATATTGTGAAATATGTGGACATCAGCGCGGCCGAGCGTCGAGTTCTGCATCCAGGTCCGCGAGCCGCTGCGGCGTGCCGACATCCGTCCACTTGCCTTCATGGCGCGCGCCGTGCACCAGATTGCGGGCCATGGCCTGCCGGAGCAAAGGCGCCAGAGGCGCCGCCGCGCCCCGAGGGACGTCGGCGAACAACGAGGGATGGTAGACGCCGATGCCCGCAAAGGTCAAACGCGGCTCCCCCTGGGCATGGACGGTGCCGTCGGCCTCGAGCCGGAAATCGCCAGCGGGATGCTGGGGCGGGTTGTCCACCAGCAGCAGCCAGGCGCCACCATCGGGCAGGGCGCGGGCCCGGCCTTCGGCCGCGGCGGGATCCCAGTCGCACCAGACGTCGCCGTTGACAACCAGGAAGGGCGCGTCGCCCAGCAGGGGCAGCGCCTGGGCGATGCCGCCGGCGGTTTCCAGGGCGGTGGCCTCCGCGGAATAGCGGATGCGCACGCCATGTGCGCCGCCATCGCCCAGCGCCCGCTCGATTTCGTGGCCGAGCCAGGCGTGATTGATGACGATGTCGCGTATACCTGCGGCCGCCAAGCGTCGCAGGTGCCAGACAATCAGCGGCTGGCCTCCCACGGACAATAGAGGCTTGGGCAGGCGGTCGGTCAGCGGGCGCATGCGTTCGCCGCGTCCCGCCGCAAGTATCATGGCGCGCATCAGAACGTGTACCCGACGCTGACCTGGCGGTTGTCCAGCTGGTCCAGCAGACGCAGCAGCGGCGTGAAGACGCCATAGCGTTGGGCCACCTGCCGGACGTAGCCGCTCACGCGCGGCATGTGAGCCTGGTAGTGCGCCTTGCCGTCGCGGTGGTGCAGGCGGGCGAATACGCCCAGGATGCGCAGGTTGCGTTGCAGTCCCATCCATTCATAGGCGCGGTGGAATTCGGCGAAATCCGCGTCTACAGGCAGGCCTGCGGCGCGTGCCATTTCCCAGTAGCGGATGGCCCAGTCCAGTTGCTGGGGTTCTTCCCAGGTGGTGCGGGCGTCCGTCACCAGCGAAGCCAGGTCGTAGGTAATGGGTCCCGCCAGCGCATCCTGGAAGTCGATGATGCCCGGGTTGGGGCCATATTGGGGCTGGTCGCAGACCATCAGGTTGGGCGAATGGTAATCGCGGTGCACCAGCACCTGGGCCTGGCCGCCATTGCTCGTCGACAGCAGCGCAAAGATCTTGTCCAGCCCGTTCGCGGTCTTGTCGTCCAGCGTGACGCCGTGGTGCTTCTGCACGTACCACTCGGGGAACAGCTTGAGTTCGTCGGCCAGGCGGGCGGTGTCATAGGTGCCCAGGCCGGCGGTGGACGCCTGCTGCAGGCGGACCAGGGCGGCCAGGGCCTCGCGGTACAGCGTCTGGAGCTGGCTGTCCGGCAGGCCGGCCTGGATACGCTGGTAATAGGTCTGCTCACCCAGGTCGGAGAGCAGCAGCAGGCCCTGGTCCAGATCTTGTTCCAGCACCGCGGGCACGTTCAGGCCTACGTCCGCCAGCAAGCGGTCCACGTGGAGGAAGGGGCGGCAATCCTCGTGCGCGGGCGGCGCGTCCATGACTATCAGAGTGCGGTCGCCGGCATCCAGTCTGAAGTAGCGGCGAAAGCTGGCGTCGGCGGATGCCGGGCGCAGCGTGTCGACGGCGAGATTCAGGGCGGCGGGCAGGTTGCCCAGCCAGGCGCGGATCTGCTCCAGGCGGGGGTCGTGATCGTTTTTCAAGGAAGATCCGTGTCAGAAAGGCAATGTTGCTGAGATTCGTGTCCCGAGCACATAAGTCTGGGCCTATGGCGCGGCTTCTCTATAATACCGGCTCGTTTCCGTTAGCATTGGCCCTTCGTGGGTGCCGGTGTCGCGTTCCCACCATCGTCAAAAAGGGCTGTTTTCACTCGTGCGCAAGGTTCGATGGTTGATCCTCTCTGCTGTCAGTGTTGCCGCCGGAGCCGTCCAGGCTCAAGGTAGCCCGGGCAGTGCTCCCGCCGCGTCGTCGACCTCGGCGACCCCCGTGTTGCGCACCTCGCCGGGCCTGCGGATCCACCGCCTGCCGGACGACAGCATCCCCGCTTTCATGGAAGCGGACACCATCGATGGGGATCCGGATTCCGACCTGACCCTGACCGGCAACGCCCAGGTGCGCCGCATCGATAGCGTCATCAAGGGCGACCGCATCAACTACCGCAAGGACACGGGCGAAGTCGACGTCCAGGGCAGCGCGCGCATGATGCGCGACGGCACCCTGGTGATCGGACCGAACGCCACGTTCAACGTGGACAAGTCCTCGGGCCAGATCGAAAAGCCCAATTTCTGGATGGGCGCCAACGGCGGTTTTGCCGTCGCCGAGCACGCGGACATCTTCAGCCGGTCGCAGATGCGGCTGCAAACGGTGACATATAGCGGTTGCGCTTGCGAAACGCCGTCCTGGTACATCAAGGCCAAGACCGTCGACATCGACTTCGACGAGAACGAAGGCGTGGCGCGCAGCGGCGTGCTGTACTTCAAGGACGTGCCCATCCTGGCATCGCCTTACATGACTTTCCCGGTTAAGCGGGAGCGCAAGTCGGGCTTCCTGATGCCCACTTACGGCACGACCAGCCAGGGCGGGTTCGACTTTTCGATTCCGTACTACCTGAACCTGGCGCCCAACTACGACATGACGGTGCAGCCGCGCTACTTCTCCAAGCGCGGCCTCCAATTGGGCGGCGAGTTCCGCTACCTGGGCAATGGCTATAGCGGCATCCTGGATGGCACCTACCTGCCCAACGACAAGCTGACCGACAGCGACCGTTGGATGTACTGGTGGCGCCACCAGCAGCTTCTGCCTTATGGGTTCTATGCGGACTGGGATGTCGCGAAGGTCTCGGACGACAACTATTTCCGCGATATTTCCCAGTTGGGTCTGAACCAGGCTTCCACCACGTATCTGCCGCAACGCGCGCGGGTGGGCTGGGCGTCGGCGTCCGGATACTGGAGCGGTTACGCGCAGGTCTACAAGTACCAGACGCTGCAGGATCCCGACGCTCCGCTGGCGCCTCCTTACGACAAGGAGCCTGAACTCTATTTCCGCGGGGCGCGCTATGACTGGGGCGGTTTCGATGTGGACTGGACGTCCACCGCCGTCCGTTTCCGCCGCTCGCTGTTCGAAGGCCAACGCCTGGGACCCGATGGCAACCGTTTCCAGACCTATCCCACGGTTTCCTATCCCATCGTCAAGCCGGGCTGGTTCATCGTCCCCAAGGCCGGCGTCAATTACACCCAGTACGACACCGACTGGTACAACCTGAACCCGGACATGCCGCGTTCGCAGTCTCGCACGGTGCCGATCCTGTCCTTGGATTCCGGCCTGGTTTTCGAGCGCGACACCACCTTGTTCGGCAAGGCGTCCACGCAGACCCTGGAACCTCGCCTGTACTACCTGTATGTGCCGTACCGCGACCAGTCCAAGCTGCCCGTCTTTGACACCTCCCTGGCGGACTTCAGCTTTTCGCAGGCGTTCGAAGAGAACATCTACACGGGCGGCTGGGACCGTATCGCTAACGCCAACCAGCTGACTGCCGCCTTGACGACGCGCTGGCTGGATGCCAACACCGGTTTCGAGCGCATGTCGCTCGGGGTCGCGCAGCGCCTGTACTTTGCCGATCAGAAGGTCACGCTGCCTGGCGAGACGCCGCGCGAGAACGTGCGCTCCGACTTCCTGCTGGGCGCCAGCGCCGCCCTGACCGATACGCTCAGCACCGATATCGCCGCGCAATACAATCCCTACGACAGCAACTGGTCGCGCGGATTGATCAGCGCGCGCTGGTCGCCGCAACGTTTGACGACGGTGGCGGTGTCCTACCGGTACCAGCGCGATCCCCAACCTGGCGTCCAGTATCAGGCGCAGGGGCAGAACCAGGTGAGCCTGGCGATGCAATGGCCGTTCTCCAAGCGCTGGTATGGCGTGGGCCGGGTGGACTATTCGCTGCGTAGCGGTCCGTCCAGCACGGTGGCCGGCACGACCGATTCGCCCCGGGTTACCCAGGCCATCGCCGGCCTGGAGTACAAGGGAGATTGCTGCTGGGTGGGCCGCGTGGTCTACCAGCGGTACGCGGTGTCCGCCACCGACGCCAACTCGGCACTGTTCTTCCAGCTTGAGCTGACCGGCCTTGGTTCCCTGGGAACCGATCCGATGAACCTGCTGAACAGAAGTATCCCCGGCTACTCGCGCATTACGCCGCCAGTGCCCACCGGGACCACATTTGAAAGGTATGAATGATGCGTAGGTTGCACTCTTTGCGCCGCCTCTCCGGCAATGCGCTGCTGCTGGCCGTATGCGCCGGCTTGCCCGTCGCCCATGCGGCCGAACAGGGCGGCAAGGCCGCGAACAGTGGCGCCAAGGCGAGTTCCGCCGCGCAGAAGAACTCTGCGCCGGCGCCGAAGGGCGAGCAATTCGTCGACGGTATTGCCGCGGTCGTGGACAAGGACGTGATTACGCTGCGCGAACTGCGCGACGCGTCGCTGCGTATTTCGGGCGAGCTCAAGACCCGCGGCATCCAGGTGCCCGACGACCAGACCCTGCAGCACCAGGTGTTGCAACGCCTGATCATGGAGCGCGTGCAGCGTCACGAAGCCGATCGCTTGGGCATCCGCGTCGACGACGCGCAAATTGACCAGGCCATCCAGACCATCGCCGCCCGCAACAAGATATCCGTGGCCCAATTGCGCCAGGAAATCGAAAAATCCGGCACGAACTGGGATAGCTACCGCAAGTCGCTGCGCGACGAGATCCGCACGGATCGCTTGCGCCAGCGCGCAGTGGATTCCACTATCGTCATTTCGGATGCCGAAGTCGATGCCTTCCTGAAAGACCAGCGCCGCAACCCGGCGTTCGGCGCCGCGCCGCAAGCGGCTCCGCAACCGCAAGCCCAGCCGCAGCCCGAACCCCAGCAGGCTGCCGCGCCGTCCGGCCCGATGCTGTACGCCCTGGCCCAGATCCTGGTGCGCGTGCCCGAGGGCTCGTCGCCCGATCAACTGGCGGTGCTGCGCAAGAAGGCTGAAGGCCTGCTGGCGCAGGCCAAGCGCGGCGAGGACTTCGCCAGCCTGGCTGCCGCAGCGTCGGACGGCCCCGAAGCCCTGCAGGGCGGGGTCATGGGCGTGCGTCCGTTGGACGGCTGGCCCGACCTGTTCGTACAGGCCATCGGCAATTTGCAGAAGGGACAGGTCAGCGGCCTGATCCAGAGCGGCAATGGCTTCCACATCATCAAGGTGATGGACCGCGGCACCGCCCAACCGGCGCCTGCCCGCACGGCTCGCGCCCCGGCGCCGGCCCAGGCGCCGCAGCCTGCCGCCGCGCCGGCGCAAGCGCCTGCGCACCAAGGTCCGGTGGAAGTGATGCAGACGCGCGCCCGCCACATCCTCATCAAGACCTCTACCGTCATGAGCGACGAAATGGCGCGTCAGCGCCTGGAGCAGGTGCGTCAGCGTCTGGTGAGCGGCGGAGCCAAGTTCGAGGACATGGCGCGCCAGTATTCGCAGGACGCCACCGCTCCGCAGGGCGGCGAATTGGGTTGGTTGAACCCGGGCGAAACCGTGCCGCCGTTCGAGGCCGCCATGAACGCCCTGAAGCCGGGCGAAATCAGCCAGCCGGTGCAGTCGCCTTTCGGTTGGCACCTGATCGAGGTTGAAGAACGCCGCCAGCACGACGCCACCGACGACATGGCTCGCATGAAGGCCCGCCAGATCCTGTTCGAGCGCCGCGCCCAGCCCGCTTTCGAGGATTGGCTCGAGCAGTTGCGCGCCCAGGCGTACATCGACAATCGCCTGGAAAAGCAGCAGAAGATCCAGCAGAACAACCGCTAAACGCATTACAGGCTTTACATGTCCCAACACCAGGCGCGCAAGCGTTTTGGCCAGAACTTCCTGACCGACGAAAGCGTCGTCGAGTCTATCGTCCGGGCGGTTTCGCCCGCCCGTGACGATGCCGTGGTCGAGATCGGCCCGGGCTTGTCCGCGCTTACCCGGCCGTTGCTGGAACGCCTGGATCATCTCACGGCGGTCGAAATCGACCGCGACCTGGCGGCGCGCCTGCGCAAGCAGTTCGACGCCAGCCGCCTCACCGTGGTCGAGGCGGATGCGTTGACGGTGGATTTTTCCCAGTTCGGCAGCGCGCTGCGCGTGGTGGGCAACCTGCCTTACAACATCTCCAGCCCGCTGCTGTTTCATCTGATGACCTGGGCCGATAACGTCCGCGACCAGCATTTCATGCTGCAGCGTGAAGTGATCGACCGCATGGTTGCGCAACCGGGTTCCGGCGACTTCAGCCGCCTGTCGGTGATGCTGCAATCGCGCTATCGCATGCACAAGCTGTTCGACGTGCCCCCGGAAGCTTTCGATCCGCCGCCCAAGGTGGTCTCGGCCATCGTGCGCATGGTCCCCCTGCCTGGGGATCGGCTGCGTCCGGTCAGTGATCGTGCCTTCGAGACTGTGGTGGCGCGCGCGTTTTCACAGCGCCGCAAGATGTTGCGCCGGGTGCTGGCTGACTGGGCCGCGCACGTGCCCTGGGAAGCGCTGGATATCGCGCCCACGGCGCGCGCCGAGGATATCTCGGTGGACCGGTATATCCGCTTGTCGGATGCGCTGGTAGCGGCTGGCGTGTTGCAGGGCGAATGAACTTGCCCCTTTGGATCGCGCCCCGATCGCCAAAATGAAAGCCCGCGGATGCGGGCTTTTTCAATTGGCAGCCAGGTTCAAATCGGCATCTACAGCATGCGCTTTTGAGCGGCCATCCAGAGCTGCATGATGTCGCGGGCGCGGTCAGCCAGCAATTTCTCGGCGTCGGTAAGCGCTTGCTGCAAGGTGATCGGGCCGGGCGCCAGGCTGAAGGCGGCGCTGATGCCGCAGGCGTGCAACGCTTCGTAGCCCGGGCCTAGCGACCCCGCCAGCGCCACCACGGGTACGCCCGCGCGTTGCGCGATCTTCGCTACTCCGGCCGGTGTTTTGCCACGCAGCGTCTGTGCGTCCATGCGGCCTTCACCGGTGAACACCAGGGTCGCGCCTTCGACCGCCTGGGCCAGACCGCCCAGTTCCGCCACGATCTCCACGCCGGGACGGAAACTGGCGTTCAGGAAGGCCTTGGCCGCGAATCCCAGGCCGCCCGCAGCCCCCGCACCGGGTTCATTGCGATGGTCAGCCCCCAGGTGCTTCGCGCACACGTCGGCGAAATTTGCCAGCATCTGGTCCAGGGCAGACACCTGCTCGGGCGTCGCCCCTTTTTGCGGACCGAACACGTGCGAAGCGCCTTGCGGCCCGCATAAGGGGTTGTCCACGTCCGAGGCGATGTCGATGCGGATTCCGGCCAGGCGCGGATCCAGGCCTTGAGTATCGATGCTGGCCAGCTTGCCCAGCGCGCCGCCGCCAGGCGGCAGGCTGCGGCCGTCGGCATCCAGCAGCCGCACGCCCAGGGCCGTCAGCATGCCGGCGCCCGCATCATTGGTGGCCGATCCACCCAGGCCCAGGATGATGCGCTTGGCGCCCGCGTTCAAGGCGGCCAGCATCAGTTCGCCCACGCCGTGGCTGCTGGCCCGCATTGGATCGCGCTTGGATGGCGCGATGAGTTCGAGGCCAGCTGCCGCCGCCATTTCAATGACCGCCGTGCCGTCTTCCAACAAGCCCCATACGGCGTCGACCTTATAGCCTAGCGCGTCGTTCACCGTCAGCAACTGTTCCTTGCCGCCGGTTGCGGCGAGCACGGCTTCCACCGTGCCTTCACCGCCATCGGCCATCGGAATGCACACCGTATGGGCGCCAGGGAAGGCGGCCGTCACGCCGCGTGCAATGGCTGCCGCCGCATCGGGCGCGGAAACGCTTTCTTTGAACGAATCAGGGGCGATGACGATTTTCACGGGTTTCGGTCGAGGTAGGTTTTGCGGTTGAGATGATGTCCATGATACCTGCGCGCGCGCGGCCGGCGTACCATAGCGTTTTTGTTGTTTTAGCGAGAGTGGATCGTCATGCCCGTATTGCGCCGCACCAAAATTGTCGCCACCCTGGGACCCTCGACTTCGACGCCTGAACGCATTGAAGCGCTGATCCGCGCGGGCCTGGACGTGGCCCGCCTGAACTTCTCGCATGGCAGCGCGGACGACCACCGCGAACGCGCCCGCATGGTGCGCGAGATCGCCGCCAAGCAAGGGCGCTTCGTCGCCATCATGGGCGACCTGCAAGGGCCCAAAATCCGCATCGCGCGCTTCACGGACAAGCTGGTCCAGTTGCAGGTCGGACAGCCGTTCACGCTGTCGCGCGTCCATCCCAAGGAGGCCGGCACGGCCAGCATCGTCGGCATCGACTATCCCGAACTGGTGCAGGACTGCCGCGTCGGCGACGAGCTGCTGCTGGATGACGGCCGCGTGGTGCTGGTGGTGGATAGCGTCGAGGGCGACGAGGTCCACACCACCGTGACCGTGGGCGGCCCGCTGTCGAACAACAAGGGCATCAATCGCCGTGGCGGCGGCCTGTCCGCGCCCAGCCTTACCGACAAGGACCGCGTCGACATCAAGCTCGCCGCCGAAATGGAACTGGACTATGTGGCGGTGTCCTTCCCGCGCTACGGCAGCGACATCGACGAGGCGCGCACGCTGCTGGCAGCCGCCGGCAGCCAGGCCTGGATCATTGCCAAGATCGAACGCGCCGAAGCCGTGGCCGACGACGAGGCGCTGGACTCGCTGATCCGCGCGAGCGACGGCGTCATGGTGGCGCGCGGCGATCTGGGCGTGGAAGTGGGTGACGCCGAGCTGGTAGGCATTCAGAAGCGCATCATTCAGCATGCCCGCACCCTGAACAAGGTCGTCATCACCGCCACGCAGATGATGGAGTCGATGATCTCCAGTCCCATGCCCACGCGCGCCGAAGTCTCCGACGTGGCGAACGCCGTGCTGGACTATACCGACGCCGTCATGCTGTCGGCGGAGAGCGCCTCGGGCCAGTATCCCGTGGAAACCGTGCAGGCCATGGCCCGCGTTTGCTTGGGCGCGGAAAAGCACCCCACGTCGACCAAGTCTCATCACCGCCTGGGCGAGACCTTCACGCGTTGCGACGAGACCATCGCGCTGGCGGCGATGTACGCAGCGAATCACTTTCCTGGCGTCAAGGCCATCATTTCGCTGACCGAAAGCGGCCACACTCCGCTGATCATGTCGCGTATCCGCTCGGGCGTGCCGATCTATTGCTACAGCCCGCATAGCATCACGCAGAACCGCGTGGCCATGTTCCGCGGGGTGTACACCATTCCGTTCGCGCCGTCGGACTACGAGCCCGCCGACCTGAGCAACGCGGCCATCGACGAACTGCGCAAACGCAACCTGGTGCAGACCGGCGACTGGGTGATCCTGACCAAGGGCGACTTTTACCGCGACAGCGGCGGCACCAACGGCATGAAGATCCTGCTGGTGGATTGACCCGCGGAGGGCGAGGGCGCCGCAGGCCGGCCGCCCTCGTCAGGCACGGAACGGTTCAGCCGAAGAACCAGTAGCACACGCCGATGGCCGCCAGCACGCCGGCCAGGTCGGCGACCAGGGCGCAGCCCACCGCGTGGCGGGCGCGCAGGATGCCCACGGATCCGAAGTACACCGCCAGCACGTAGAAGGTGGTCTCGGTGCTGCCTTGCACCACCGCGGCCAGCAGCGCGGGAAAACTATCGACGCCGAAATGCGTCATGGTCTCCAGCATCATGGCGCGCGCCGCGCTGCCCGAGAAAGGCTTGACCAGCGCCGTGGGCAGCGCGTCCACGAAACGCGTATCCCAGCCGGCCTGCACCGCAAGCCACCGGATGCCGTCCAGCAGGAAGTCCAGTGCGCCCGAGGCGCGCAGCACGCCCACCGCGCACAGCATCGCAACCAGATAGGGCAGCAGGCTCTTGGCGATGTCGAAGCCTTCCTTGGCTCCCTCGATGAAGGCCTCGTAGACCGGCACCTTCTTCCAGGCGCCCGCGATCAAGAAGGCGATCAGTATGCCGAACAGGACCAGGTTGCCCAGCAACGAGGACAGCGAGGCGATCGCGGCTGCCGACATGCTGGCCAGCAGCGCCATGAATCCACCCATGAGCAGCGCCGCCCCGCCCAGCCACAGCATGACGACCGGATCGATGAGGCGCAGCCGCTGGCAAGCCGCCACCGCGAGGAAACCCGCCAAGGTCGACGCGCTGGTGGCCAGCAGGATGGGCAGGAACACCAGCGTTGGATCCGGGGCGCCCTGTTGCGCGCGGAACATGAACAGCGTCACGGGCAGCAAAGTCAGCGACGAGGCGTTCAGCACCAGGAACAGGATCTGCGCATTGCTGGCGGTTTCGGGCGTGGGGTTCAGCGACTGCAATTCGCGCATGGCGCGCAACCCGATGGGCGTGGCGGCATTGTCCAGCCCCAGGCCATTGGCGGCGAAGTTCAGCGTGATCAACCCGATGGCCGGATGGTTGCGCGGCACCCCCGGCATCAGCCTGGCGAACAGCGGCCCCAACACGCGGGCGAGCTTTTCCACCAGCCCCGCGCCTTCGGCGATGCGCAAAAAGCCCAGCCACAGCGTCAGCGTGCCGAACAGCAGCACCATCACTTCCACCGACACGCGGGCCATGTCGAACAGACTGGCCACCATAAGGCGGAAGACGTCAGGGTCGCCGATGATCAGCCAGCGGTACAGCGCCGCCGCGGCCGCGGTAAGGAAAAAGCCCAGCCAGAGTTTGTTCAGCATGCGGAGACTGCCCGGATAGCGATGGATTGCGCGCTGCGCGCCGTCGCCCATTGTCGCAGAGTCGGTAAGCCACAGCTTGGCCCGGCGGAGCCAATTCTGGTACTTTGACCTGATACGCCCTGGGGTCTGGGGCCATAACAGTGAGGAAAACTCATGGACTTCAATGCCTGGCGCCGACGCCGCATTTCGGAACCCGCTTACCGCTGGGCGCGCAATGCGCTGCCGGCCATGTCGGCGACCGAGCGCGAAGCCATCGAGGCCGGAGACACCTGGTGGGACGCAGACCTGTTCACCGGCAACCCCGATTGGCGCAAACTGCTGGCCGTGCCGGCGGCTACGCTCACCGCGGACGAACAGCGCTTCATCGATGGCCCGCTGGCCCGATTGTGCGCCATGCTGGACGAATGGGACATCACCTGGAACCGCCGCGACCTGCCGCCGGAAGTGTGGGATTTCCTGAAGGCCGAGCGCTTCTTCGGCATGATCATTCCGCGGCGCTACGGCGGCCTGGGTTTCTCGCCCTACGCGCACTCCGAGGTGGTGCGCCGCATCTCCGCCTATTCCATCACCGCGGGCGTTACCGTCATGGTGCCGAACTCGCTGGGCCCCGGCGAATTGCTGATGCAGTTCGGCACGCCGGCGCAGCGGGACTATTGGCTGCCGCGACTGGCGGATGGCCGCGAAGTCCCTTGCTTCGGCCTGACCAGCCCCGAAGCCGGGTCGGACGCCGCATCCATGGTGGACACTGGCGTGGTCTGCCGCCAGGTGGTGGACGGACGTGAACTGATCGGTATCAGGCTGAACTGGCACAAGCGCTACATCACGCTGGGGCCGGTCGCGACAGTGTTGGGCCTGGCTTTCAAACTGTCGGATCCGGACGGCATCCTCGGCGGCCCCAAGGACATCGGCATATCGGTCGCGCTGGTGCCGACCGAAGCGCCGGGTGTGGAGATCGGGCGTCGCCACCTTCCCGCCATGCAGGTTTTCCAGAACGGCCCTAACCGCGGACGTGACGTGTTCGTGCCGTTGGACGCGCTGATCGGCGGCGCCGAGCGCGCCGGCCAAGGCTGGCAGATGCTGATGAGTGCGCTGGCGGCGGGGCGGGGCATTTCCCTGCCGTCGTTGTCGGCCGCCGCCGCGGCGATGTGCGCGCACACCACCGGCATGTATGCGCGCGTGCGCGAACAGTTCGGTATTCCCGTCGGCAAGTTCGAGGGCGTGCAGGAAGGGCTGGCGCGGCTTGCGGGCAATGCGTATCTGGTGGAAGCCGCCAGGCGCCTGACCTGCGCCGCGCTGAACCTGGGCGTCAAGCCGGCGGTGGTGTCGGGCATCATGAAGTACCACGCCACCGAACGCATGCGCGGCTCGGTCAATGACGCGATGGACATCCATGCCGGACGCGCGGTCATCGACGGCCCTAGCAATTACCTGGGTGCGCTATACCGCGCCGTGCCCATTGCCATCACGGTCGAGGGCGCCAATATCCTCACGCGCAACCTGATCATCTTCGGCCAGGGAGCCATCCGCGCGCATCCGTACCTGATGCCGGAAATCCTGGCGCTGGGCAATCCCGACGAAGACCGCGGCATGGAGGTCTTCCATGACGTGTTCTGGCGCCATCTGCGCCACACGGGCTTGAACGCCCTGCGCGCCATCGGCCGGGCCTGGACCGGCGGGGTGCTCGCGCCCGCGCCATCATCCGGGCCGGTGGCTGGACACTATCGGCGGCTGGGGCGGTACGCATCCGGCTTTGCGCTCCTGGCCGACGCCACGCTGGCGCAGTTGGGCGGAGGCCTCAAGCGCCGCGAGATGATATCGGCGCGCCTGGGCGACATCCTGTCCGAGCTGTACCTGCTGTCTGCCGTGCTCAAGCGCTGGGAGGACGAGGGCCGCAAGCACGATGACCTGCCGCTGGTGCATTGGTGCCTGGAGCAAGGCTACGCCAGCATCGAGAAAAGCATGGACCAGGTCCTGCGCAACCTGCCGGGCCGCGTATTGGCTTGGGGGCTGCGTGCGGCCATTCTGCCGCTGCGGCTGGCCAAGGGACCGGGCGACGCATTGACCCGCGAATGCGCGGAGTTGCTGCTCAAGCCTTCACCCACGCACGCGCGGCTGGCGGCGGACCTGCATCGCGAAGCGGGCGCGGCGGGCGACGATCCGGTGGGGCTGTTGACGCGGGCGTTTGCGCTGGCGGATGCCGTGCAGCCCCTGCGTGACCGGCTGCGCCAGTCTGGCGTGCGCGACTGGCGCGAGGCCCACCAGCGCGGCGCCATCACCGACGCGCAGGCAGCGGAACTGGAAGAGGCGGAAGCCCTGGTGTCGAAGGTGTTGCAGGTGGATGACTTCGCGCCGGAAGCATTGTCGCCGCAGGCCGCGAAGGCGGCCGCCGTGGGGGCCGAGGAGGCCTAGGCGGGGCCCACGCTACCGCATGGCGGAAGCTGCCGCCTAGTCGTCCTGGTTCGGATCCATGTCCGGAAACAGGATTTCCGTGAATCCGAACTTGGTGAAGTCCTGGATGCGCGACGGGTAGAGGCGGCCGATCAGGTGGTCGCACTCATGCTGCACCACGCGGGCGTGAAAGCCGTCGGCCTCTCGTTCGATCATCTGGCCGTACGGATCGCGCCCGCTGTAGCGGATACGGCGGTAGCGCGGCACCAGGCCGCGCAGGCCCGGCACCGACAGGCAGCCTTCCCAGCCATTTTCCATCTCGTCCGACAGCGGCGTGATGACGGGATTGCACAGAATGGTCTGGGGCACCGCGGGCGCATCCGGATAGCGTTCGTTGCGGTCGAAGCCGAAGATCACCAGTTGCAGGTCCACGCCAATCTGAGGCGCAGCTAGACCCACCCCTTGCGCGGCGGCCATGGTTTCGAACATGTCGTCGATCAGCGCGTGCAGCTCGGGCGTGTCGTAGCGTTCCACGGGCGCGGCCACGCGCAGCAGCCGCGGGTCGCCCATTTTCAGGATGGTGTGGATCATGGGGGTATTCCTGGCGTTGGCCGAGCGAGCTTACGGACGGGCCGGGACTTAGTCCTGGCGGCCTTTTTTCTGGATGAACTCGATCTTGTAGCCGTCGGGGTCCTCGACAAAGGCGATGACGGTCTTGCCGTGCTTCATCGGGCCGGCCTCGCGCGTGACCTTGCCGCCCTTTTCCTTGACCTTGGCACAGGCTTCGTAGGCGTCGTCGACTTCCAGGGCGATGTGGCCGTAGCCGGTGCCCAGGTCGTACTTGTCCGTGTCCCAGTTATGGGTCAGCTCGATGACGGCGCCTTCGGATTCGTCCTGATAGCCCACGAAGGCCAGCGTGAACTTGCCGTCGGGGTAGTCGTTGCGGCGCAGGACGCGCATGCCGAGCACGTTGGTGTAGAAGTCGATGGACTTGTCGAGGTTGCCGACTCGCAGCATGGTGTGGAGCATACGCATGGGATGTTTCCTTAAGCGGTGAGAGGGAGCGGGAAAAATCCGCCGTTGCCAGCGGTTTCCCGGGTGATGCCGATGTCGCGCAGCGCGCCGCCCATGGCGTCGACTGCCTGCTGCATCTGGCCAGGCCCGAAGGCGCCGATGCAGCCGACCCGGAACGAAGGTTGTTCGGTGTTGTAGAAGTTGCTGAGCACGTAGCCGCGGCGCTTGAGGGCGTCCACGAACAATTGCAGGTTCCAGGTTGGCGCATCTGGCGCCCGGACGTTGACGACGATGGGGCCCTGCAGGGCGGGCGGCAGGTACGGAGTCAGGCCCAGTTCCTTGACGCCATCATATAGCGTGCGCATGTTCGCCGTGTAACGCGCCAGGCGGGCCTCGCGGCCTTCCTCGAGATGCAGGTCCAGCGCCACGGCCAATGCCGCCAGCGTGGGCGCGGGCGGCGTGAAGCGCGGGCCGGCATTGGGCTGCAGGCTTAGCTGGTAGACGTCGGCAAGGTCCAGGGACCAGCTGCCGGCGGTGCCGCCGGCGGCCTCCAGGCTGTCGCGCCGAGCAACCACAAAGGCGGCGCCGGGTGTGCCTTCCAGGCATTTGTTGGCCGTCAGGATCACGGCTTCCACGGCGGGCAGGGCGCCCAGGTCCAAAGGCAGGGCGCCGAACGCGGACACGGCGTCGACGATGACGCGGCGACCGAGCGCGTGCGCGACGCGCGCCAGTTCAGGCACGTCATGGCAGATGCCGCTGCCGGTCTCGCTATAGACCAGCGCCAGGTGCGTGAGGGTGGGATCCTGTTCCAGCGCTGCCGCGACTGCCTGCGGGTCGATCCGTTCGACCGGGCCGACAGGCAGGGGCACGGCGACGCGGCCCGCGTCGCTGGCCAATCTCTGCAGGCGGGCGGCATAGGCGCCGGTGGAGGGCGCCAGCAGACGACCGCCTGCGGGCACGAAGGTACGGATCGCGGCTTCGACGGCGAAGTGGCCGCAGCCAGGCAGCGCCAGTGCGGCGTACTCGTCCGGGGATGCATGCGCCACGCGCAGCACGCCAGCGCAGACCTGCCGGTAGGTCTGGCGGAAATCGTTGTCCCATGGCGCGTAGTCTTGCGCCATGGCGGCCTTTACCCGCGCGTCGGTCGTGACCGGGCCCGGAATCAGCAGCAACATTTTCTGGTCTCCAAGGTGCTTGCGCACTCAGAACTGGGGCAGGGATGCGGGGTCGTGGCGCCGCAGGATGTTCTTGGCGTCTTCGAAGTCGGGCAGGATCTGGCCGACTTCGCGCCAGAAGTCCTGACTGTGGTTCATTTCACGCAAATGGGCAAGCTCGTGCGCGATGACGTAATCGATGATGGCTGGCGCGAAATGGATCAGGCGCCAGTTCAGCATGATGTTGCCGTCGCTGGTGCACGAACCCCAGCGCGTGGCGGCCGAAGACAGACGCCAGCGCCGGATCTTCAGCCCGCTCACCTGCAGGAAATGGGCCAGGCGCGCGCCGAACCAGGCGCCGGCGCGCTGCTGCAGCCAGGCCTGCGCCGAATCGCGGATGCGGCTTTGGTCCGCCGAGGACGGCAGCGCCAGCCACAGGGTGTCGCCATCCTGGGGCGCGTCGGCGTCGCCGGACAAGCGGGCTTGGCGGCTGTCGCCGCCCACGCCGATCACGATGCGCTTGCCCAGGTAGGGCAGCTCGCCGCCTGCCTGCCAGCGCGTGTGCGCCATGGCCAGCTGCTGCTTGCGGGCATGCCATTCGCGCAGCTTGGTCAGGATCCAGCGCGATTTCTCGCGCACGGCGTCGTCCACTTGCGTCAGCGTGACCCAGTTCGGGGCGGTGACGCGCAGGCCGTCGTCGGTGATTACAAAACCGATGCTGCGGCGGCGCGAGCGCAGCAACACGAAGCCGATGGGCTGCTGGTCCGTCGAGACTTCGCGCCAGCGCGCGCCGGGCGGCAGGGGATCGGGGCAGGGCGTCGGGACGCGCGAGGCCGCGTTGGGCGACAGCGTCAACAGCGGTTCGCCCGCGGGGGCGGCGGCCGACAAATCAGGAAAGAGGGGTTGGGGCGGGGCCGCCTTAGGCCGGGCCGCGTCAGGCGGTTCCGCCTCAGGCCGGGCCGCCCGAGGCGGAACCGGGGGCTTTGGCGCGGCGCTCAGCGGCGGCGCGCCCACGGGCGCGTCGTGCTGCTGTTCGTCGAACAGGAGTTCGAGCTGATCAGTGCTGGCCATACCTTTCTGGATTGAGACGCCGCATTTCCCCTTCGATCCAGTCCTGGACCTTCTGGTTCAGTTCCTCGGGGGAGAGACCCTTGGATTCTATCGCGGGTCCGATGGACACGGTGACCAGGCCCGGATATTTCACGAAGGCGTTGCGGCGCCAGCATTCGCCGGCATTGTGCGCTACCGGGATGACCATGGCGCCAGTGCGCGACGCCAGCAGCGCGCCGCCCATCTTGAAGCGGCCCGTCTTGCCGGGCGCGACGCGGGTGCCCTCGGGGAACAGCAGCGGCCAGCGGCCTTCGTCCAGGCGGGTCTGGCCTTGCTTGACCACCTGTTCGAAGGCATCGCGGCCCTTCGAACGGTCGATCGCGATCATGCGCAGCAGCGCCAGGCCCCAGCCGAAGAACGGCACCATGTGCAGTTCCTTCTTGTAGACGAAACAGACTTCGCGCGGCATATAGGCCGGGAAGAACAGCGTTTCCCAGGCCGACTGGTGCTTGGATAGCAGCACCGCGGGCCCGTCGGGCAGGTTTTCCCAGCCCTTGACCTGCCAGCGGATGCCGCAGAAGAAGCGCGCACCCCAGATGGCCAGGCGGGGCCAGCCCACGGTCAGCTTGTAACGCCAGTGCAGGGGCAATGGCGCCCACAGAATGCAGGCGAATGCGTAGGGAATGACCGTGACGGTCAGGAACAGGATGTACAGCAGTGAACGTAGCCGGGCCATTGGATCAATGGTCCTGCAGCAAGGCGTCGACCACGGCCGACAGGTCGTCGCACACGCGGGTGTTGTCGGGCAGGCCGCCCTTGGCCAGCGTTTTCTTGCCGTTGCCGGTCAGCACCAGCCAGGGCGAGCAGCCGACCGAGGACGAGGCTTGCAGGTCGCGCAGCGAATCGCCCACCGCCGGCACGCCGGCCAGATCGATATCGTAGCGGTGTCCGATCTGCTCGAACATGCCGGGCTTGGGCTTGCGGCAGGAACAGTTGTCGTCCGGGCCGTGCGGGCACATGAAGACGGCGTCGACGCTGCCGCCCGCGGCCGCCAGCTCGCGCCGCATTTTGGTGTGGATGGCGGTCAGCGTGTCCATGTCGAACAGGCCGCGAGCCAGGCCCGACTGGTTGGTGGCGACCACCACCTTCCAGTCCGCCTGCGTCAGCCGGGCGATGGCCTGCAGGCTGCCGGGCAGCGCGATCCATTCGTCGGGGGTCTTGACGAACGAATCGCTGTCCTGGTTGATGACGCCGTCGCGGTCTAGGATGATGAGTTTCACTGTGCCAGCCTGGAGATGTCAGCGACCTGGTTCATCAGGCCATGCAGCTGGCCCAGAAGGGCCAGCCGGTTGGCGCGCACGGCCGGGTCTTCGGCCATGACCATGACGTCGGCGAAGAAGGCGTCAACGGGTTCACGGACCTGGGCCAGCGTGGACAGGCTGCCGGCGAAGTCGCCGGCGGCCAGTTGCGCCTCGGCCTTCGGACGCAGCGCGGATACGGCGGCGGCCAGGGCCTTTTCGGCCGGCTCCACCAGCGCGGCATCGTTGACCGCGCCAATCTCGCCTTCGGCCTTCTTCAGCAGGTTGCCGATGCGCTTGTTGGCAGCGGCCAGGCTGGCGGCCTCGGGCAGTTGCGCGAAGGCAGCTGCGGCGCGCACGCGCTCCGCCACCTGATGCAGCGGCGGGGTCAGCGCGATCACGGCTTCGACGGCATTGCGGTCGAATTCATTGATCAGCTGGTTACGGTAGCGTTCATAGATGAAGGTGCGGACTTCGGCCAGGGTATCGGCCGGAATCTTGCCAGCCGGGAACGTGCCCGCGGCCATTTCCAGCAGGCCGTCCAGCGACAGCGGACCGGCTTCACTGATCTTCAGCCAACCGCCCGCGGCCAATTGCTCGAACGCGCTGATCAGGCCTAGCGCGGCGCGGCGCAGGCCGAAGGGGTCGCGTTCGCCGGTGGGCGCCAGACCGATGGCCCAGATGCCGACCATGGTTTCGACGCGCTCGGCGATGAAGAGGACGGCCGCGGTCAACGTATCGTTGGTGACCGGCGTGTCATAGCGGTTGCGGTACTGCGTGCGCAGGGCCTGCACCACGCTGTCGGGTTCGCCGTCGCCGGCCGCGTAGTACGCGCCCATGACGCCCTGCAGCTCGGGGAATTCGCCCACCATGTTGGAACCCAGGTCGGCCTTGGCGAGCATGGCCGCGCGGTCGGCGGCGGACACGTCGCCGCCCAGCTGTTCGGCCACGCCACGCGCGATGGCGCGCACGCGCTCCACCCGCTCGAGCTGAGTACCCAGCTTGTTGTGGTAGACGATCGTGCCCAATTGTTCGACGCGCGCCGCAAGCGGCGTCTTGCGGTCGGTTTCGAAGAAGAACTGCGCGTCTGCCAGGCGGGGACGCACCACGCGCTGGTTGCCTTCGATGATGTTCACCGGATTGGCGGCGTGCATATTGCTGACGATCAGGAAGCGGTGCGTCAGGCGGCCGGAGGTCGGATCGAACAGCGGGAAGTACTTCTGGTTCAGACGCATGGTCAGGATCAGGCATTCCTGCGGCACTTGCAGGAATTGCTCTTCGAACTGGCCGACGTAGACGGTCGGGTGTTCGACCAGGGCCGTGACTTCGTCCAGCAGCGCGGCAACTTCCGGGTCGTCGCCCAGCGTCGCATTCAGGCGGCCGGCGTGATCCAGCAACTGGCGCTGGATTTCGTCCCGGCGGCCTTCAAACGACGCCACCACGCGGCCTTTTTCAGCCAGGGTGGCGGCATAAGCGTCGGCATCGGCGAAGGACACCGGTCCCGTGCTCATGAAGCGATGGCCCAGCGTGTCGCGGCCGGCGGCCAGGCCCAATGCGGACACCGGCACGATGTCGGCGCCAAACAGGGCCACCAGGCCGTGGGCCGGACGCACGAACTTCACGGTGGTGACGCCGTCGGCCAACTGGTAGCGCATGACCTTGGGGATGGGCAGGCCGTTGATGGCGGCGTCGATGCCTTCCTGCAAGCCGGCCGCCAGTTGCGAGCCCGCAGCCGTGCCCCGGGCAACCAGGTAGTCCTGCTTGCCGTCGGATTCGCGTTCCAGAGTCGACAGGTCGATGTTTTCCAGGCCCTTGGCGGCCAGCTTCTTCTGCAGCGCGGGCGTGGCCTGGCCGTCATCGGTCAGGCCGATCTTCACCGGCATCAGTTTTTCGGCGTAGGGCTGGTCAGGCGCCTGCGCCAGCACGGCGGACAGGTGCACGGCCAGGCGGCGTGGCGTGGAATACGCGGTCGCGGCGCAGCCGGCGGCCAGCAAGCCATGGCGCTCCAGCGTGGCGCGCACGCCTTCGGCAAAGGCCTGGCCCAGCTTCTGCAGGGCCTTGGGCGGGAGTTCTTCGGTCAGCAGTTCGACCAGCAGCGGGCGGATGTTCGTCGTCATTTATGCTGCCTCCCCGGCGGCCTTGTCGCGGCCCAGCATGGGAAAGCCCAGTCGTTCGCGGGAATCGTAGTAGGCCTGTGCGACGGCGCGCGACAGGTTGCGGATGCGGCCGATGTAGGCGGCGCGCTCGGTGACGCTGATCGCGCCGCGCGCGTCCAGCATGTTGAACGTGTGCGCGGCCTTCAGCGCGGCCTCGTAGGCGGGCAGCGCCAGCGGCACGTCCATCAGGCGCTTGGCCTCGGCTTCATAGTCGTTGAAGTGCGAGAACAGCATTTCGGCCGATGAGTGCTCGAAGTTGTAGGTGGACTGCTCCACCTCGTTCTGGTGGAACACGTCGCGGTACAGCACGCGGTTGCCGTTCGCGCCTTCGGTCCAGACCAGGTCGTACACGCTTTGCACGTCCTGCAGGTACATGGCCAGGCGTTCCAGGCCGTAGGTGATTTCACCCGTGGTTGGCGTGCAATCCAGGCCGCCTACTTGCTGGAAGTAGGTGAATTGGGTGACTTCCATGCCGTTCAGCCAGACTTCCCAGCCCAGGCCCCAGGCGCCCAGCGTGGGGTTTTCCCAGTCGTCCTCGACGAAGCGGATGTCGTGCTCGGCCGGGTCGATGCCCAGCGCCTTGAGCGAACCGATGTACAGATCCAGGATTTCAGGGGGCGCGGGCTTCAGCACGACCTGATATTGGTAGTAGTGCTGCAGGCGGTTGGGGTTTTCGCCGTAGCGCCCATCCTTGGGACGGCGCGAAGGTTGCACGTAGGCGGCGCGCCAGGGCTCCGGGCCGATCGCGCGCAGGAACGTGGCGGTATGCGAGGTACCGGCGCCGACTTCCATGTCGTAGGGCTGCAGCAGGGCGCAACCCTGCTTGTCCCAGTATTCCTGGAGCGTAAGGATGATTTGCTGAAAGGTGAGCATAGGATTCTTGGAATTCGGCCGCCGGGCAAGGCTTGCCCTGGGCGTGGGAAACCCGGCATTTTAACTGGCCTGGGGCGGCCCGGCTCCCGGAGCCCTGAACCACGGTTACATCTAGGCCATTCCGGGCGGCTCTCCCCTGGGCGAGTGTGCCTCTGGTGGACGCCGCCCGGGGGCCTGCCCTGCGCCTGGAAACCAATGATCGTATGATTCCAGGTTACGCACCAAGTCTTATATAAAACCCGGAACCCCGATTCCGAGAATTCCCGGAAGGAGCAGTCCCATGTCAGACCTGATCAAGGTAGAAGTCACCGACGGCATCCAGATCATCACGATCAACCGTCCCGAGGCCAAGAACGCCATCAACCTGGAAACCGCGCAAGCGATGGCTGCGGCGCTGGACCAGCTGGACAGCCGCGACGACATCCGCATCGGCATCCTGACGGGCGGCGGCGGCACGTTCTCCTCGGGCATGGACCTGAAGGCCTTTGCCAAGTCCGGGCAGCGCCCCTATGTGGAAGGCCGTGGTTTCGCCGGTCTGAACGAACGCCCGCCCAAGAAGCCGCTGATTGCCGCGGTGGAAGGCTACGCGCTGGCTGGCGGCTGCGAAATGGCGCTGGCTTCCGACCTGATCGTGGCCGCCAGCAATGCGAAGTTCGGCCTACCCGAAGTCAAGCGCGGCCTGGTGGCGGGCGCGGGCGGCATGCTGCGCCTGCCGCGTCGCCTGCCGTACCACATCGCCATGGAAGTGATCCTGACGGGCGAAATGCTGACCGCCGAACGCGCTCACTCTTTCGGCCTGGTCAACCGCCTGACCGAACCGGGCGCCGCCCTGGCCGGCGCGCTGGAGCTGGCACGCGCCATCGTCGAGAACGGCCCCCTGGCGGTGCAGACCGCCAAGAGCATCGTGGCGCAGTCGGGGGACTGGGACCAGGCCAGCATGTTCGATCAGCAGCGTCCGCTGATCGCGCACATCTTTTCATCGGCCGACGCGAAGGAAGGCGCGACGGCCTTCGCCGAGAAGCGCAAGCCGGTCTGGCAAGGGAAATAAAATAGGCTTCAAGGACCCGCGCGCGGCCGGTCACGCCGGCCGCGTTTTTACGTTATCCATCTACACCCGCATATCGCCATGTCAGTCATCATCAAAGAAGAAGACTTCATCCAGTCGATAGCCGATGGCATCCAGTTCATCAGCTACTACCATCCCGTCGACTACATCCGCCATCTGGCCCGCGCCTATGAGCGTGAGGAAAGCCCTGCAGCGCGCGACGCGATGGCTCAGATCCTGACGAATTCGCGCATGTGCGCGGAAGGCAAGCGCCCGCTGTGCCAGGACACCGGCATCGTCAACGTGTTCCTGAAGGTTGGCATGGGCGTGCGTTTCGACACCAAGCGCACCCTGCAGGAACTCTGTGACGAAGGCGTGCGCCGCGGCTATCTGAATCCGGACAATCCCCTGCGCGCCTCGGTGCTGGACGACCCGCTGTTCGCGCGCAAGAACACGCGCGACAACACGCCCTGTATCCTGCACGTCGAACTGGTCCCCGGTGACAAGGTCGACGTGCAGATCGCTTCCAAGGGCGGCGGTTCGGAAAACAAATCCAAATTCGCCATGCTGAATCCGAGCGATTCGCTGGTGGACTGGGTGCTCAAGACGGTCCCGACGATGGGCGCCGGCTGGTGCCCGCCGGGCATGCTGGGAATCGGCGTCGGCGGCACCGCCGAAAAAGCCATGCTGATGGCCAAGCAGTCGTTGATGGAAGACATCGACATGTATGAACTGCTGGCCCGTGGTCCGCAGAGCAAGCTGGAAGAACTGCGCATCGAGTTGTACGAAAAGGTCAACGCCCTGGGCATCGGCGCACAGGGCCTGGGCGGCCTGACGACCGTGCTGGACGTCAAGATCAGCACCTTCCCGACCCACGCGGCCTCCAAGCCCGTGGCCATGATCCCGAACTGCGCCGCCACGCGTCACGCTCACTTCGAACTGGACGGCTCGGGCCCCGCGCGCCTGGATCCGCCGTCGCTGTCCGAATGGCCGGAAGTGCACTGGGCGCCCGACTACAACAAGTCCAAGCAGGTCGACTTGAACACGCTGACCAAGGAAGAAGTGGCTAGCTGGAAGCCGGGCCAGACCCTGTTGCTGTCGGGCAAGATGCTCACGGGCCGCGATGCCGCGCACAAGCGCATCCAGGACATGCTGGCCAAGGGCGAGCCGCTGCCGGTGGACTTCAAGAACCGCGTCATTTACTACGTGGGTCCGGTCGATCCGGTGCGTGACGAAGTGGTCGGCCCCGCCGGCCCCACCACCGCCACCCGCATGGATAAGTTCACCGACATGATGCTGGAGCAGACCGGCCTGATCGCCATGATCGGCAAGTCCGAGCGCGGCCCGGTCGCGATCGAATCCATCAAGAAGCACAACTCGGCCTATCTGATGGCGGTGGGCGGTGCTGCCTATCTGGTGTCCAAGGCTATCCGCGGCGCCAAGGTGCTGGGCTTTGCCGACCTGGGCATGGAAGCCATCTACGAGTTCGACGTGAAGGACATGCCGGTGACCGTGGCGGTTGACGCTCAGGGTACCTCTGTCCATACCACGGGGCCCAAGGAATGGCAGGCCAAGATCGGGAAGATTCCGGTCGCTGTGGCTTGATTCCGTAGGCTGTGAGAAAAACGGCTGCCAGTGGACTGGTGGCCGTTTTTTTTTGGCTTTAGCGCCTAGTGCTTCGTAGGCCGCGCGGGCGGCCGGACATGACATACATGATTTACTTGAGTGTGATGGTGATTTTGTTTGCCTGCGGCTTAGTTGCTGTTTCCCCGCTCTGCGCGGAACGCCGCGATCTCTTCTTGCGTCTTCCCCAGCACCTCCCGCAGCACTTCCTCCGTGTGCTCCCCCAGCAGCGGCGGTGCGCGACGGTACTCCACCGGCGAGGCCGACAGCCGTAACGGACTGGCCGTCACCGCAGCCACGCCGCCAGCAGGATGCGGCAGATCGCGGCGCAGCTGCCGCGCCTGTGCTTGCGGATGCGCCTGGGCCTGGGCGATATCGTTGATCGGTCCGCAGGGCACGCCCACGGCTTCCAGCTTGGCGATCCAGTCGTCGCGCTTGCCCTGGCGCATGATCTCGGTCAGCAGGCCGACCAGCAGTTCGCGATTGGCCAGACGCATGCGGTTGGTGGCAAAGCGCGGGTCGTCGCCCAGTTCGGGCGCGCCGATGGCGCGGCAGTACGCCCGGTACTGCGATTCATTGCCCGTGGCGACGATCAGGTGGCCATCGCTGGCGGCGAACACCTGGTAGGGCACGACGTTCTGGTGCGCGTTGCCGGCGCGTTGCGGCGCCACGCCGGAGTTGAAGTAGTTGGAATTCTGGTTGGCCAGCATGGCGACATGGCTGTCCAGCAGGGCGATGTCCAGGTGCTGGCCTAGTCCGCTGTTATGGCGTTCCTGCAAGGCCGCCAGCACCGCCACGGTGGCGTACATGCCGGTGACGATGTCGGTCACTGCCACGCCGGCCTTTTGCGGACCGCCGCCGGGCAGGTCGTCGCGTTCGCCGGTGATGCTCATCAGGCCGCCCATGCCCTGGATCATGAAGTCGTAGCCGGGGCGTTGCGCGTAGGGGCCATCCTGGCCGAAACCGGTGATGGAGCAATAGATCAGGCGTGGGTTGATCTGCTTCAGGCTGGCGTAGTCCAGGCCGTACTTGGCGAGGCCGCCCACCTTGAAGTTTTCGACCAGGATGTCGCTGGCGGCCGCGAGTTCGCGAATCAGCGCCGCGCCTTCGGGCGTTGCCATGTCGGCTTCGACGGAACGCTTGTTGCGGTTGGCGCTGAGATAGTAGGCGGATTCCTCGGTGTCCTGGCCGTCGCCGTCCTTGAGGAACGGCGGTCCCCAGGCGCGCGTGTCGTCACCCACGCCGGGGCGTTCGATCTTGATGACGTCGGCGCCCAGGTCGGCCAGATTCTGCGTGCACCATGGCCCGGCCAGGATGCGCGACAGGTCCAGCACCCGGATGCCGGTCAGGGCGGCGGGCCGCGTCATGGCTTCAGCTCCGCCGTGCCGTTGCTGAGCACGACGACGTTGCGCTCCAGCGTGCGGGCCAGAAAGCGTACCTGGCCATCCGGCATGCGCCAGATGTCGCATTGCAGGGTTTCGCCGGGATACACGGGCGCCGAGAATCGTGTGTTCAGGCTCAGGAGGCGGGAAGCGTCGTAGTCGCAGCAGCTTTTCACGATGGCATGCGCCGCCACGCCGTAGGAACACAGCCCGTGAAGGATGGGGCGCGGATAGCCGGCCAGGCGCGCCACCTCGGGGTCCGCGTGCAGCGGGTTGCGATCCGCGTTAAGCCGGTAAAGCAGCGCCGCGCTGGCGGGAATGCGGATCTCGCAGCGCAGGTCCGGGGCGCCATCGGGCGCTGCAGGCAGGGCTTCGGGGCTGTCGTCTCCCTGTCCGAAGCCGCCGTCACCGCGGCAGAACGTGCTTTGTCGCAAGGTGGCCAGGCAGGCGCCGTCTTCGTCGTGCAAGGTGCGTTCGGTAATGACGATGGCGCCCTTGTCGGCGCCCTTGTCGATCACATGCGTGTTGCGGCTTCTACCCGTGACCACGCCCGCGGCTGGCAGAGGCGCGTGCATGGTCAGTCGTTGCTCGCCGTGCACGACGCGCACCCAGTCTATGCCTGCACGCGGGTCCCGGACCCAGAAGCCAGGATAGCCCAGCACCACGCTCATGGTCGGAAAGGACCGCAAGCCTTTTTCGTACACGTAGCGCAGCTGGCCGGCGTCCTCGGGATCCTGTCCCAGGCCGATGCCCAGCGCGTACAGCATGGTGTCCTTTTCGTCGTAACGCTGGCGCACCTCGTCGAAGCGCCAGTTCTTCACGGTGTCGTAGTCCAGGGGCATGGCGGCGGTCTCAGATGGGGTCCCAATCGATCACGTCGGGCGAACGCTCCAACGCATAGAAGTGCTTGCGCATGGCAGGCACGGCGATCTCGGCAATGCGTTCGGGGGTCCAGCCTTCGCCGTGATGCACCGTACGCAACGGGCGCGGCTGGCTCATCAGCATGATCTCGTTGGCGCGCACCGCGAAGATCTGCGCGGTGACTTCGCTGGCGGCGTCGCTGGCGAGGTAGACGGCCATGGGGGCGACCTTGCCCGCTTCCATCTTCTTCAGCTTTTCGACGCGGGCCTTTTCTTCGTCCGTCTCGGCGGGAATGGAACTCGTCATGCGGCTCCAGGCAAACGGCGCGATGCAGTTGGAGCGCACGTTGTAGCGCGCCATGTCCAGCGCGATGGATTTCGACAAGGCCACGATGCCCAGCTTGGCCGCCGCATAGTTGGCCTGGCCGAAATTTCCGATCAGGCCGGAAGTGGAAGTCATGTGGACGAATGCGCCGGACTCCTGTTCGCGGAAGTAGGGCGCGGCGGCGCGGCTCATGAAGAAGGACCCGTTCAAGTGCACGCCGAGCACCTGGCTCCATTCTTCTTCGCTCATCTTGTGGAAAACCCGGTCGCGCAGATTGCCGGCATTGTTGACCACGGCATCGATGCGGCCGAAGGCATCGATGGCCGTCTGCACGCAGCGGCTGGCGCTGTCGTAAGCGGCCACGCTGTCGGTGTTTGCCACCGCTTGCCCGCCGGCCGCGACGATCTCCTTGACGACGGCCTGTGCAGGACCTTGCGCGCCGCCTTCACCAGTGAGCGACACGCCGATGTCATTCACGACCACTTTGGCCCCGGCCTGCGCCATGGCTAGCGCGATGCTGCGGCCGATGCCGCCTCCCGCGCCGGTAACGATCACCACTTTTCCGGAAACGATGCCGCTCATTGAAGCTGACTCCTGTGCTGCGGCGCGAGCGCCGTATGTGGAAAACAGTTCCGCATCAAACGGTCTGGTTTGAGGGGATGCACCATGGTAGATTCGACAAGGCATGTGAAGAATTCAAAATTAGAAATGCCCCCCTTCTGCGTGGTGGAACATGAGACACGATCTGACCGACCTGCGTTTGTTTCTGAACGTGGGGGAAACACTCAATCTGACCCGGGCTGCAGAGCGCACCTTCCTTTCCTTGCCGGCGGCAAGCGCGCGGGTGAAGAACATGGAAGAGGCCTTCAAGGCCAGGCTGCTGGTGCGCATGGCCACGGGCGTCGCATTGACGCCGGCCGGCGAAGTGCTGCTCAAGCACGCGAACGCGGTATTCCGCCAACTTGAATGCCTGAATGCGGACCTGCAACCCTATGCCAGCGGCTTGAAGGGACGCTTGCGTCTGTTGGCCAACACCACGGCCACCAACTCATTCCTGGCTGATGCGTTGTCCACGTTTCTTGCGGAAAACCCTGACGTGGACGTGGAGCTCGAAGAAAAAATATCTGGCGATATCGTGATTGCGATACGCGCTGGCGCGGGCGACCTGGGGCTGGTGGCGGGCAATATCGATGTGTCCGGCCTGGACGTCACGCCGCTGTTCCGCGACGAGCTCACCGTGGTCACCTCGCTCGAGCATCCGCTGGCAGCGTCCGAGTCCGCGCATTTCGCTGATCTGCTGGATGCCTATCAATTCGTGGGCATCCATCCCGACAGTGCCATCCAGACCTTCCTGGAAGACATCGCCAGCGGCCTGGGCAAGCGGATCTGCCAGCGCGTGCACGTGGGCAGCTTTGAAGCGGTGTGCCGGATGGTGGAGGCAGGCGCGGGAATTGCGGTGGTGCCGCGGGCCTGCGCTGCGCGCTACAGCCGTCCGGATGCGCTGCATGTGCTGAAACTGGAAGACCCCTGGGCGCTGCGTGACCGCCTGTTGTGCCGCCAACGGGGGCGCGATCTGCCCAGTTTCGCGGAATGCTTCATCGAGCATGTGCAGCGCGCCGCGCGCGGCCTATAGCAAGCCCGGAAGAGGGGCTTTTGCAAATATGTAGCGGCGGTTCCGCCGGTTCGGAAAATAATAAAAAAAGGCGCCGGGCAGCAGTCCTCGGGCTTGGCGACCGATAAAACCGAGAACCAGGAGACTGCCGTGACCGATCTACTACGCCGCCGCGCCGTTGCGGGGCTGGGCGCTGCGTGCGCCGCAGCCGCGATGCCTATGCTGTTCCCTAGGCTTGTCCGGGCCGCCGCCTGGCCTGCCCACGCCGTGAACTTCATCGTGCCATTTCCCGCCGGCGGTCCGGTGGACACGACGGCGCGCTTTACCACGCAGCCGCTGGGACAGTTGTGGTCGGTGCCCACGGTCGTGGACAACAAGTCGGGCGCTGGCGGCATCGTGGGCGCACAGTTTGCGGCCAAGTCCGAACCAGACGGCTACAACTTCTTCTTTGCTTCCATCCATCATGCCGTGCTGCCCAGCCTGCGCGCCAATCTCAGCTACGACATCACCCGCGATTTCGTGCCGGTCGGCATGGCGGCGGTCTTCCCCATCGTGCTGGTAGTGAACGCGGCGCTGCCCGTGAATTCGGTGAGCGAACTGATCGCCTACGCGCGCGCGAATCCTGGCAAGCTGTCGTTCAGTTCTTCAGGCACGGGGGGCGGCACGCATCTGGCCGGCGAACTCTTCAACGCCATGGCCGGCGTGCGCATCCAGCATGTTCCCTATCGGGGTAGCGCGCCCGCCATGCAGGACCTGCTGGGCGGACAGGTGCAGGTGATGTTCGCTGACGGCCCTTCGGCCGTGCCGCATCTCAAGGGCGGCAAGGTGCGAGCGCTGGGCGTGGGCAACCCCGCGCGCTCGAGCATGCTGCCCGATGTGCCGACCATCGCCGAATCCGGCCTGCCGGGTTACGAAGCGTATTCATGGAGCGGAGTCATGGCGCCCAAGGGCACGCCGCCCGACATCGTCAAACGCGTGAACGCGGACCTGGTGAAGGTGCTGTCGGATGCGGCCACTGCCCAGGGCATGATTGCCGCGGGCGCCGAGCCCAAGCCCGGCACGCCCGAGCAGTTCGGGGAGTTCGTGCGCGACGAAATCGCGAAGTGGCGCGATGTCATCAAGGCGGCCAACATCAAGCTGGATTAGGCCCTGTTCGCGCCACATGGCGCGTTGCACGGGCCCTAGAGCCGGCGCAAGCCCTCTCGGGCTGCCCGGTACTCGGATTCCAGCTGATCCACCAGCATGGCGGTGGGCAGCACTTCCTGCGCCGCGCCCACGCCCTGGCCCGCGCTCCACACGTCCTTCCAGGCCTTGGGCCGTGAACTCTTGTCCATGTTCGCGGGGGGCGCTTCGTTGCATTTTGCGAGCACATGAGGATCCAGGCCAGCCGCCTGGATGCTGGCCGACAGGTAGTTGGCAGGCACGCCGGAGAAGTAGGGTGTATAGGTGACGTCGCCCGCCTGGGCCTGCAGCACCATTTCGCGGTACCCATCGCCGGCCAGCGATTCCTGCGTGGCGATGAAGCGCGTGCCCATGTAGGCGAAGTCGCAGCCCAGCACCTGCGCCGCCAGGATGTCCTTGCCGTGGCTGATGCAGCCGGACAGCGCCAGTGGTCCGTCGTAGAACGCGCGGATCTCGTTGACCAGGGCGATCGGGTTGATCTGCCCCGCATGGCCGCCCGCGCCCGCGGCCACCAGGATCAGGCCGTCGACCCCGGCGTCCAGCGCGCGCTTGGCGTGCCGCACGTTCGTGACGTCATGGAATACCAGCCCTCCGTAGCCATGCGCGGCCTTCACCACTGCTTCAGGCGCATGCAGCGAAGTGATGAGAAGCGGCACGCGACGTTCTGCGCAGATGGCCAGATCGCCCTGCCAGCGTGGATTGCTGGGGTGAACGATCAGGTTGACTCCATAGGGCGCAATCCTGGCCGCGGGGTCCGCTTGGCGTCTGGCGGTCAGCCCCGATTCTATGCGCGTCAGCCAATCGTGCAGCTGCTCCTGGGGACGGGCATTGAGCGAGGGAAATGTGCCGATGATTCCCGCCGCGCACTGCGCCACCACCAGGTCCGGCCCCGAGACCAGGAACATGGGAGCGCCGATGACGGGCAGGCGGGTCTGGGTGTGCAGCGCGAGCGGGGGATTCATCTGGATGCTCCGGTGATTCTCAATTGGCCTGGATGTTGGCGCTGTGGATGACGTCGGACCACAAGGCGTATTCGCGGTCGATGCGCGCCTGCAATGCCTTGGAGTCGCCCGTGTTGATGGTGTAGCCGCCGTCGGTCATGGCTTGGCGGAAGGCTGGATCGCTGGAAACCTCTTGCAGCGCGCGGGTCAGTCGCGCTGCCACCGCATCGGGCAGCTTCTTCGGTCCCACCAGCGCATACCAACCCACGACCTCGTAGTCTTTCATGCCGGCTTCGATCATGGTGGGCACGTCGGGCAGTTCGGGATTGCGGGTTTTGGACGTGACGGCCAGGGCGCGGGCCTTGCCGCTCTTGACGAAGGGGATGGCGGTGCTGGTGATGTCGAACATGAACGTGATCTTGCCGCTGATCACGTCCACCATGGCTGGCGAGTTGCCGCGGTAAGGGACGTGCAGCATGGGCGCTTCCGCCTGCTTTTTCAAAAGCTCCGCCGACAGGTGGTTGGAGGCGCCGATGCCGGCGGAGCCGAACGACACGGCATCGGGATGGGCGCGCGCGTAGGTGACGAGTTCGGTGACGTTGCTTGCGGGAATCTGCGGGCCGATCAGCAGGACATTGGCATAGTCCACGACCAGCCCGATCAGCGAGAAATCCTTGCGCGGATCGAATAGCGTGCTCCGCTGGACCAGCGGAGACATGGTGAGCGTGGGGCTGGCCGCAAAGCCCAGCATGTAGCCGTCGGGCGACGCCTTGGCGGTGGCATCCGATGCGATCATGCCGCTGGCGCCGGCGCGGTTCTCCACCACGACGGATTGGCCCAGCTTGTCGCCCAGATACTTGGCGAAGACGCGGGCGGTGGTGTCCACGGGACCGCCGGGGGCATAGCCCACCAGCAACCGGATGGGGCGTTCGGGATAGGCATCCGCGTGGGCGCTTGAGGCCGCGGCGAAGGTGGCGGCGGCAATGGCCGCGGCGAGCAGGGTCTTGATGTTCACGCTGTTGTCTCCTTGTGGTTCAGGGCCTGTCCAGGCCCTAGTAGCGGGTCGTGCAGCGGAGCAACTGGCCGCGGCTACGCCAGCCTTTCTTTCAGCGGCTGCTTGAGGATCTTGCCGCTGATGGTCGTGGGAATGGTTTCAATGGGGATGATGCGAGCGGGCCGTTTGTAGGGGGCCAACTGTGCGCGCAGATGCAGCATCAGCAGATTGGTGTCCACCGTGGCGCCGGGCAAAGGCTCGACGAAGGCGATGACCTCTTCGTTCTGGTCTGCGGTGGGGCGGCCCACCACGGCCGACAGGCGCACGCCGGGGAACGCATTGATGACCGATTCGACTTCCAACGGATAGACGTTGAAGCCGGAGCGGATGATCAGGTCCTTGGAACGGCCGGCGATGAACAGAGCGCCTTGTTCGTCGAGGTATCCGATGTCGCCTGTGTTGAGCCAGCCGCCAGGCAAAAGGGCCTGCGCGGTCTGTTCGGGGTTGCGGTAGTAGCCCAGCATGACGCCAGGGCCCCGGATCAGGATGTCGCCGCGTTCGCCAGGTGCGGGCGTGCCGTTGTCGGGATTGCCGATGCGCAGTTCCACGCCGTCCACCGCATGGCCGGCCGAGCAGTCGTCTCGGGGCGCGTCGATCCGGGTGACGAACATCGAGCCCGCATACTCGGTGATGCCATAGCCGTGGTGCATGGCCACCCCAAAGTAGCGTTCGGTCTCGCGCTTGAGCGTCGGGTCCAGCGCGGCGCCGCCCGTATACAGGTAACGCAGGGCCGGGGCCCGCAGCTCCGCGCGCGGCGGCGCCACGGCCATCATCCGGCTGAACATGGTGGGCACGCCCTGCAGGATGCTGACGCCCGGATGGGCCAGTGCCTTGAAGGCATCCGCCGCATCGAAGCGGCTGCGCAACACCAGGCTGGCGCCCGCGTGCACGGTGGCCATCAACACGGTGGCGATGCCGAAAATATGGGACATGGGGAGCGCGGCGTAGCCGATATCCTGCGGCGTCAGGCGGCGCGACGCTGCCGATACGCGCGCGAAATGCAGCAGGCCGCGGTGCGGTACCAGCACACCTTTGGGCGCGCCGGTGGTGCCGGAGGTGTAGATCACGGTTGCCACTTCGGCCGCGGTATCGCCTGCCTCGGGCTGCGTGGGACGGGCCGCCCTTGCGGCCTGCATGCCGGGTCCCCAGACTTCGGGGTCGGCATCCGTGGCGCCCGCATGCGCCGCGTGTCCGGCAGCAGCGGCGGAGATGCCGCTGGTGTAGAGCAGCAGTTCGGGCCGGGCATGGTCGCGGATGGCATCGAGCTCACGCGGCGACAGGCGTGCGTTCACGCCCACCGGCCAGGCGCCCGCCAGGCTGCAGGCAAACAGTGCCGCGATCATTGCGGTGCAGTTTTCACCAGCGATCAGCACGCGGTGCCCAGGCTGCACGCCCTGCTGGTCGAGCCAGGCGGCAGCGGCCTGCACACGCCGCCAGAATTGCGCGTAGCTCAGCTTGCCTCCGCCTTCTTCATGCAGAAAGGTGGCGTCGGGCCGTTGGCCGGCTTGCTGCGCCAGCAGGTGATGAATGCGGGTGAGGGGAGTGGCCGGGGACATGGTAGCGATTGCGTCGTTCAAAGCGTGGCCTGGGTGCCGAGGATTGCGGTGGATTGGCTGGACAGGGTGCCGCCGTTGCCATGCACCAGCGCCAGGTGCGCATCGGCGATCTGACGGGCGCCGCATTCGCCGCGCAACTGCCGCACGGCTTCGATCATGATGAAAACGCCGTACATGCCGGGGTGCACGCAGCACAGGCCGCCGCCGTTGGTGTTGACAGGCAGGGTTCCACCCGGGGCGATGGCGCCGTTGGCGATGAAATCCTTGCTTTCACCCTTGGCGCAGAAACCCAGGTCTTCCAGGAACAGCAACGTGTTGATGGTGAAGGCGTCGTACAACTCCAGCACGTCGATGTCCTTGGGCGACACCCCCGCCATGCCGAACGCCCGAGCGCCGGACTCGGCGGCGGCGGTGACGGTCAGGTCCTCCATGGACGAGATCTGGCGGTTCCAGACGGTAGTGGCGTTGCCCAGCACATAGACCGGCGGGCGCGGCAGGTCGCGGGCGCGTTCGGCGCGCACCAGCACATACGCGCCGGCCCCATCGGTGACCAGGCAGCAATCGCGCACGCTCAGGGGGTCGGACACCATGCGGGCCGAGAGGATCTGCTCCAACGTCGCCGGTTCACGCAGTTGCGCTTCGGGATTCAGCTGGGCCCATTGGTTGGCCGCCAGCGCCACTTGCGCCAGGTCCTCGCGACGCGTGCCGTATTGGTGCATGTGGCGCGCGGCCGCCATTGCGTAGGACGACAGCGGGCTCAGCGGGTCGTAGGGGGTTTCATACGGCTGCGGATCGAACTGCTTGCGGACCCGGCCGATCTCGGCACGGCTCAGGGTGGAAGTGCGCTGCGTGCTGCCATAGCAGACAAGCACCGCATTGCATTGGCCGGACGCCAGCGCATGCAGCGCGGGCAGCAGGTGCGCGACGAAGCTGGATCCCCCCAGCATGGTGCTGTCGATGAAGGCAGGGCGGATGCCCAGGTGCTCGATGACCGGCATGGCCCACATCGGGGCCGCCACGCTGGCGGTGCAGATGCCGTCTATATCCCGCATGCTCAGGCCGGCGTCCGCCACGGCACGCTGCGCTGCCTGAACGAGAATTTCCATTTCGGTATGGCCCGGGGCCTGGCCCAGGCCCGCGTGGCCCACGCCCGCCACGGCAACGGCGCCTCGCAGGTCGTTAAGCTTCATGGCGCCTCCTTGGTGGGAACGAAGACCACAAGGCCTCGGCCGTCCTGCAGCGCTACCTGGGCGCGCACCGCCATGCCGATGTGCACGGCGTCAGGCGCCACGCCTTCCACGCGGCTCATCAGCCTGACGCCTTCCCGCAGGTCGATCAGCGCGACGTTGTAGTCTCCCCCCGCCTCGGGCTTGCGGCGCACCACGGTGGTGGAGTAGACCGCGCCGCGTCCGTCGGGCTCGATCCAGGTCAGATCATCCGCGCCGCAATGGGGGCAGATCATGCGGGGATAGAACACCGGGCGGTTGCAGCCGGCGCAATGCTGGATGAGGAAACGGCCTTGGTCCAGCGCCTGGCGGTATTGCGCCTCGGCGCCTTGCGGCGCGGTGTCCGTGAAGTCGGGAACGGTCATGATGCGTAGGGGTTCCAGTGGATGACGCTTGCAAGTGTCGGCACTGGCGGTGCGTTCGGCCATTCTTCATTGCTGAAGCAGGGCTTCCGTCCGTCCGTAGTGGGGTGCCCTACGTCCAGCGCGAAGCCCGTCTTCGGAAGAGGCAGATTGCCGGGCGTGCCGGTCCGTGGCTAGATACTGGCAAAAGGAGCCCGACCATGAACCTGACCTGGACGCCGCAAGAGCGCCAATTCCGCGAAGAAGTGCGCGCCTTCGCGACGGACAAGCTGCCGCAGGACATACGCGACAAAGTGCTGCGACACCAGCGCCTGGAACGCGACGACTACGTGCGCTGGCACAACATCCTGGCCGACCGGGGCTGGGGCGCGCCGAACTGGCCGGTGGAGCACGGCGGCACCGGTTGGAACGCCTTGCAGCGGCTGATCTTCGAGGTCGAATGCTTCAAGGCCGGCGCGCCGCGCCTGTTGCCGTTCGGCCTGTCCATGATCGGTCCGGTCTTGATGAAGTACGGCAGCGCCGAGCAGCAGGCGCGTCTATTGCCGCGCATCATCCGCGTGGAGGACTGGTGGTGCCAAGGCTATTCCGAGCCGGGGTCCGGATCCGATCTGGCTTCGCTCTCCACCCGTGCGGTGCGCGACGGCGACACCTACATCGTCAACGGACAAAAAACCTGGACCACGCTGGCACAGTATGCCGACTGGATGTTCTGCCTGGTCCGCACCGATCCCGAGGCCCGCGCGCAGCGCGGCATTTCGATGTTGCTGCTGGACATGCAGTCTCCCGGCGTGACCGTGCGGCCGATCCGCACGCTGGATGGCGGGCACGACGTGAACGAGGTCTGGTTGGAAAACGTGCGCGTGCCGGCGGCCAATCTGGTGGGGGTGGAGAACCAGGGCTGGACCTATGCCAAGTACCTGCTGGGCCACGAACGCACGGGCATCGCGGGCCTGGGTCATTGCCATCGCGAACTTAGCGTGCTCAAGCATATGGCCGCGCGGGCGAATTCCCGCGGCAGGCCCTTGTTGGCAGACAGTCGGTTTCGCGATCGCATATCGCGCATCGAGGTAGACATCATGGCCCTGGAAATGCTGTTGTTGCGCGTGGCGTCCAGCAACGATGGCACGCCCGGACCGGAAGCTTCCGTATTGAAGATCCGGGGCTCCGAGATCCAGCAGGACCTGGCCATGTTGCAGATGGAAGTCGCGGGGCCCGACGCCTGGCCCTATGACCCCGACTGGCTGCAGGCTGACAACGGCTACAGCGGTCCCGGACCGGAAATGGCAGCCGCGGCCGGCGCGGGCTACGCCGATATGCGCAAGACCTCGATCTATGGCGGCACCACCGAAGTGCAGAAGGGCATCATCGCCCGCCTGGTGTTGGGCCTGTAGGCCCCGTTCCCGCGCAACCCCGACAGGAAGACGACGCATGGATTTCATCTATACCGAAGAACAGCGCATGCTGGCCGACAGCCTGCGCCGCCTGGTGGATCAGGAGTGGACGCATTCCCGCCGCCGCGCGCGCCAGGCGGCGGGCAGGCTGGATGCCGACGCCTGGGCCGCGCTGGCGGAACTGGGCGTGCTGGGCCTGACTATCCCACAGGATTTTGGCGGTTTTGGCGAAGTGCCTGCCAGCCTGCTGCCAGTCCACGTGGAACTGGGGCGCGGATTGGTTTCGGAACCGGTCATTCCCAGCGCGGTCATGGGCGCGGCGCTGCTCGAGGCCTGCGGCGGGGAGGCGCGTGGCCTCTGGCTGCCCGCGATCGCCTCGGGCGATGCCATCGTCAGCGTGGCGTATCAGGAACCCGGCCGCCGCTATGACGTCGATCCGCGCGACTGTCGCGCGGCCAGGACCGCCGAAGGCTGGCGGTTGGACGGCGTCAAACATCTGGTCTGGCACGGTGGAGCTGCCACGGCCTGGTTGCTGAGCGCGCGCGGCGATGACGGGCGGACCTTGCTGCTCGCCGTGCCGGCTGATGCGGCGGGGGTGCAGGTTACCGATACGCCCACGCTGGACGGCGCGCGTTGCGCGCGGCTGGATCTGGATGCAGTCAGCCTGCCGCCTGATGCCTTGCTTGCCGAAGGCGCCGCGGCGGAGGGGGCGTTGGCGCAGGCCCTGCATTGGGGCACGGCCGCGCTTTGCGCGCACGCGGCAGGCGCGATGGAGCGGCTGCTGGAGATCACCGTCGACTACCTGAAGGCGCGCAAGCAGTTCGGGCAGCCGCTGGCGTCGTTCCAGGCCTTGCAGCATCGCTTGGCGGAAATGCTGGTGGCCAAGGAACTGGCCTTGTCCATGGCTTATGTGGCGGTGGCGGCCCTGACTGAAACCGATACGGCGCAGCGCCGCCGCATGATCGCCTCGGCCAAACTGGAAGCCGCGCGCGCGGGGCGTCTGGTAGCGCAGATGGCGGTGCAGCTGCATGGCGGCATGGGCATGACTGACGAGCTGGAGGTGGGCGATTACTTCAAGCGGCTCACTATTGTGGATCAGCTGCTGGGCGATAGCGCCGAACAACTGGCCGTACTGGAGGAAGTGGCATGAACGCGGCGGCAGCAGCGCAAGCAGTCGGCGGGGGCTATACACAGATCCGCTTCACCCTGGAACGGGGCGTGGGCGTCATCACGCTGAACCGGCCTGACCGGCTGAATAGTTTCACGGAAGTCATGCATGCGGAGCTGGCTCGCGCATTGGATGTCTTGGAAGCCGATAGCGGGCTTCGAGGCCTCATCATCACGGGCGCGGGACGCGGGTTTTGCGCGGGACAGGACCTCGGCGAGCGCAAGCCCGCCGAAGACGGCTCGCGCCGCGATCTGAGCCTGATCCTGGAGAAATGCTATCGACCCCTCATCAGCCGGCTGCATGCGCTGCCGGTGCCGGTGGTGTGCATGATGAACGGCGTCGCCGCCGGCGCGGGCGCCAGCCTGGCGCTTGCCTGCGACGTGGTATTTGCGGTGGAGTCGGCGCGCTTCGTGCAGGCTTTCAGCAAGATTGGCTTGCTGCCGGATGCCGGCGGCACCTGGTTCCTGCCGCGCCTCGTGGGATCAGCAAGAGCGATGGGCGCCGCGTTGTTCGGCGAAGCGCTCAGCGCCAGGCAGGCGGAAGCGTGGGGGCTGATCTGGCGGGTGGTGCCGGATAGCGCGCTGGCCGACACTTTGGCGGAGGTCGCCGACACGCTGGCGGCCGGGCCCACCCGCGCCTACGCGGCCACCAAGACTGCGCTGCACGCCTCCAGCGGCAACACGCTGGCGCAGCAGTTCGACCTGGAATGCCGTTTGCAGCGTGAGCTGGGCTATACCGACGACTACCTGGAAGGCATGCGGGCGTTCGCGCAAAAACGCGCGCCGGCATTCACCGGCACCTGAATGGCGCTGGCGACGCTTCGAGTTCAGGGAGTCCGCGCAGCCTGGATCTGTTCGATGAGTTCGCGAGCGCAGCCCGGCAGGGCGTCGATGTCGCGCACCAGCAGCTTGCGTTCGCGCACTACCCAGGGCTCGTCCAGCTCGACCACGCGCAGTTTCATGTCAGAGCCATAGCGCCGCGCGGCGGAGTCGGGTATGACGCCCACGCCGACTCCCGCCTGCACCATCCGGCAGATCGAATCGAAACTGTAGAGCTGGATGCGCTGAGGCAGGCGTTGCCCAACCTGTTCCAGCTGGTCGCGCAGGAATGCGACCAGCGTGGAGCCTTCGTGCATGGTGATGAAGGGATAGCGCACGGCCTCGGCCAACTTGATCTTTTCCTGGTCTTGCAGCGGATGTCCATTGGGCACCACCAGCACCAGCTTGTCGGTGCTGAAATGGATGGTCTGCAATTCGGGCGCGTCGACCGGGCCGGCCACGATGCCCAGGTCGGTGGTGCCATCCAGCACGCCGCGCACGATGTCGCGGGTCAGGCGTTCCTGCAGGTCCACGGTGACGCCGGGGTGCCCGGACAGGAAGTGCGCCAGGATGTCCGGCATGAATTCCGTCACCGCGGTGGTATTGGCGAAGATGCGGATATGGCCCGCATCGCCGTCGGCCTGCTCCTGGAAGTCATGTTTCAGGTGATCCACCTGGCGCATGATGACCCGCGCATGCTGCAGCAGTTTCTGGCCGGCGGGCGTGATTTCCACGCCGCGGCTGTCGCGGTACAGCAGGCGGGAGTTGAGCTGGTTCTCCAGCGCCTTGATGCGCACGCTGACGGCTGCCAGGGACAGGTGCGCCCGTTTGGCAGCCTGAGTCAGGCTGGGGGATTCGGCGATGTGGATGAACAGGCGTAGGTCGGCGAGGTCGAAGTGCATGGGCCATATATTACGGCGCGGGACGGCGCACCGGGAGGCCGGGCCGGTCGATTCAGGCGGGGCAAACCCCGCCTTGAGCAAAAACGAATTCACAAGGGGGACGGCTTGCGGGCATGCTTCAGGCTGTAAAAACCCCAGCAGAGGATATCGGCATGACATCTACAGATCCGGCCGCGTGGATCGGCAGCGGTGAACGCAAGGCGGACGCCATGGATCCCGGCCATGCCGCGCGCATCGCGGCCACCCTGGGCGGCCCCGTGCCGGGCCAGGGCGATGCCTTGCCGCCGTTGTGGCAATGGGCGTTCTTCATCTCCGCGGTGGATATGGACGGACTGGGGACGGATGGCCACCCCGCCCGCGGAGGTTTCCTGCCGCCGGCCCAGGACCGCAACCGCATGTGGGCGGGCGGCAGGGTTGAGTTCCGCCGGCCGCTGAAGGTCGGCGTGCCCGCCGAACGCGAATCCACCGTGATCGACGTCAAAGAGAAGACGGGACGCACCGGCGCATTGCTATTCGTGACGGTGCGCCACGAGTACCGCCAGGAGGGCGAAGTGGCCATCCACGAAGAACAGGACATCGTCTACCGCCAGCCGACGCCACCCAAGCTCACTGGCAGCGAACCCGCGCCGCAAGCGCAGTGGCGCGACACCGTCGAACCCTCTTCCGTGCTGCTGTTCCGCTATTCGGCCGTGACCTTCAACGGCCACCGTATTCACTACGACCATCCCTACGTGACCGGCACCGAGGGCTATCCCGGCCTGGTGGTGCACGGCCCGCTCATCGCCACGGAAATGGTCGCCGCGTTTACCCGCGCCCACCCCGCGGCGCGCCTGACGCACCTTTCATATCGCGGCTTGCGCCCGCTGATTTCGCCCACGCCCTTCCAGGTGGCCGGCCGCTTGACCGAGCCGGGCGTGGCCCAGTTGTGGGCTGAGCAGGACGGCACGCTGGCCCACCAAGCCGAACTGAGGTTTACCGAATGAGCACAGAGGCCCCCCGTCCCCTGGACGGCATCACCGTCGTCAGCCTGGAGCACGCCATCGCGGCGCCGTTCTGCACCCGCCAGCTGGCGGACATGGGCGCGCGCGTCATCAAGATCGAACGTCCTGGCGGCGGCGACTTCGCCCGCGGCTATGACGAGCGCGTGCGCGGCCTGTCCTCGCATTTCGTCTGGACCAACCGCTCCAAGGAAAGCCTGACGCTGGACCTCAAGCGCGAGGAGGCGGGCGGCATCATGGAACGCCTGCTTGAAACCGCCGACGTGCTGGTGCAGAACCTGGCGCCGGGCGCTGCCGCGCGCCTGGGCCTGTCTTTTGACGCCTTGCACAAAAAGTATCCGCGCCTGATCGTCTGCGACATTTCGGGCTACGGCGAGGGCGGTCCCTACCAGGACAAAAAGGCTTACGACCTGCTGATCCAGAGCGAAAGCGGCTTCCTGTCGGTGACCGGCACCAAGGACGATCCGGTCAAGGCCGGCTGCTCCATAGCCGATATCTCGGCTGGTATGTATGCCTATTCCGCGATCCTGAACGCCTTGTTGCTGCGCCAGAAAACCGGCTTGGGCAGCCGCCTGGACGTCTCCATGCTGGAGAGCATGGTCGAGTGGATGGGGTTTCCCATGTATTACGCGTTCGAGGGCGCCACGCCGCCCGTGCGCGCGGGCGCGGCCCACGCATCCATCTACCCCTACGGTCCATTCCCCGTGGGCGGTGGCGCCACCATCATGCTGGGCCTGCAGAATGAACGCGAATGGCGCGTGTTTTGCGCGCAGGTGCTGCGCCAGGCCGAGCTCGCGGAAGATCCGCGGTTCATTTCCAATTCGCTGCGCACCGCCAACCGCGATGACCTGCGGGCGTTGATCGTGGCCGCGTTCGCAGACCTGTCCATCGAACAGGTGACGCAGCGGCTGGAGGACGCGCAGATCGCCAATGCGCGTGTCAACGACATGGCTGGTGTGTGGGCTCACCCGCAGCTGCAGGCCCGCGGCCGCTGGAGCCGCGTCGACAGCCCCGCGGGCGAATTGCCCGCCTTGCTGCCGCCGGCCAGCAGCAACGCCTTTGCGCCGCGCATGGCGCCCGTGCCCGCAGTGGGCCAAAACACGGATGCGGTGCTAGCATCATTGGGATACGCGCCCGATCAGGTGGCGCAATTCCATGCATCGGAGGTCGTGTGACGCATCCCGTTGTCCGTACCGCGCTGTTTGTGCCGGCGTCGCGCCCCGAACGCATTCCCAAGGCGTTGGCCGCCGCAGCCGACGCTGTCATCGTCGATCTGGAAGACGCGGTCGAGCACCTGGCCAAGGCCTCCGCCCGGGAAGCGCTGTGCGATTTCCTGGGGACGAACCCGGGCGTCCGGCTATGGGTGCGGATCAACGATGCTTCCACTTCCTGGCACGATGACGACCTTAAGGCATGCCGCGGCAAGCCTGGGGTTGCCGGCGTGCTGCTACCCAAGGCCGAAAGCCTGGCGCAGGTGCGGCATGTGGTCCAGGCGGGCCTGCGGGTGATTCCCATCCTGGAAACCGCCCAGGGCATCCTCAACGCCAGTGAAGTCGCCGGCACGCCGGGCGTGGAGCGCCTGGCCTTCGGCAGCCTGGACTACGCCCTGGACATGGGTCTGACGCCCGATACCCCGGGCGCCGCCACCGTGCTGGACCAGGCGCGGGTACAGGTGCTGCTGCACAGCCGCGCCGCCGGCCTGCCGCCCGCGCTGGATGGCGTGTTCCCGGGCGTCCAGGATCAGGCCGGCCTGGCGCAAGCCGCCAGCCGCGCGCAGCAGATGGGGTTCGGTGGCATGCTGTGCATCCATCCCACGCAGGTTCCCGTAATCCACGCGGCCTTCGTGCCTGCGGCACAGGAACTGGCCTGGGCGCGCCGAGTCATCGCCACGCACCGCGACACTTCCGCGGGCACCTTCATGCTGGACGGCAAGATGGTCGACGCGCCCGTCATCGCGCGCGCCCGGCTGGTGTTGGCGCGGGCGGGAGAAACCACCGGCGTCTAGGGGCCTCCAACTGGCCCGCTCCGGCATCGATCACTTCACTGCGGCAGGTCTATGGGCGAAGCGCTCTTCATCGGACACACCTACATCGACGTCACCGTGCTGGCGGACGAATGGCCCACGGGCGACGAAAAAAGCGTGGCCCGCGACTACGCCGTGTCCTTCGGTGGCAACGCAGTGACGGCCGCGTTCGCCTGCGCGCGGCTGGGCACGCCGCCTGAGCTGATCTGCTCGCTGGCTTCGGACTGGCTGGGGCACATGTATACCGACATGGCGGCGGCGCATGGCGTGTCGCTGCACGCGCGCAAGGTGAGCCGTTCGTCCCTGTCCTTCATCATGCCCAATCATGGCAAGCGCGCCATCGTGCGCGCGCGCGACGTGGACTACCAGAATGATTTTCCGCGGCTGGACATCGGCGCGTACCGCGCCTTGCACCTGGACGGCCATCAGCCCGACGCCGCCATGCATTACGCGCAGGCGTGCAGGCAGGCCGGAGTGCTGACCTCGCTGGATGGAGGAGGGCTGCGCGAGAACACCGACGAACTGCTGCGCTACATCGACGTGGCGGTCTGCGCGGAGCGCCTGTGCGAACAGCTCGGGCTCTCTGCGCAAGGGCTGCTGGATCTGCTCAAGGCTCGTGGGTGCCGCATAGGCGCCGTCACCATGGGCGAGCGCGGCATGCTCTGGTACGACGAAACCGGAAAAGTGGATGTGCTTCCTTCGCTGGACGTGCCGGCTTCCTGCATCGTCGATACCTCCGGCGCCGGAGACGTGTTCCACGGTGCCTACGTCTGGTCCTACCTAAATCGTCCGGACCTGCCCTGGGCGGAACATTTCACGTTCGCGCGCGCGGCATCGGCCCACAAGATCCAGCATCTGGGCAATGAAGCGGGTCTGCCGCGGGTCGAGGACGTGGAACGCGCGATGATGGCCTTCGCGCCCAAGGAATAAGCGCCCGCCCTAGCTGCTGGAGATTCGTTCGATGGGCTGGTCGCGGATTGCGCCTATCCAGTCATCGATCGGTTCGCCTTGCAGCGTCAGTCCGGGCGCCAGGTCGCGCAAGGGCAGCAGCACGAAGGCGCGCAGGTGCAGGCGGGGGTGGGGCAGCACCAGCCGTTCGTGGTTCAGCTCGGTGTCGCCATACAGCAGCAAGTCCAGGTCCAGCGTACGCGGCGCGTTCTTGTAGGGGCGTTGGCGGCCATGCTGGTTTTCCAGGGCCTGCAGCGCATCCAGCAGGGCCAGCGGGGCCAGTTGCGTGTCCAGTGCCGCCACCGCGTTGACGAAGTCCGGGCCAGTGGCTTCCACCGGCGCGCTGCGGTAGAAGGGCGAGGCGGTTACCGCCGTGATGCCCTCGGTTGACTGCAATTCGGTCAGTACCTGGCGCAGGGTGGCTGCGCCGTCGCCCAGGTTGGCGCCCAGGCCGACGTAGGCGCGGACCAATGTGGAAGGCATGGTTAGCCGGCGCTGGGCGTGTTGCGGGACGGCGAACGGCGCGGACGGCGGCGCTTGCGGGGGGCGGAAGGCGCATCTCCGGCATCGCGCGGTTGGCGGGCGACTTCCTCGATCATCTCGGCGCGGGTGACGTCGTCGGCGTTGGCCAGGTCCATCCACCATTGCGCCAGCACGCTGTCGAATTCTCCGGCCGCGGCGCGCAGCTGCAGGAAGTCGCAGGCGGCGCGGAAACGCGGCTGTTCGATCATGCGGTAGATGGTCTTGCCCATACGGCGCTCGAAGCGCGGCTGCATGAACCAGATTTCACGCATGTCCGACGAGAAGCGGCGCTGGATAGCGAGTTTTTCGGTCTGTTCGTCCAATACCGAATCGGCAGCCTGCGACAGCGCGGGGATGGTGTGCTCGCCTTGGGCGCGCAATTGCTTCCAGCGCGCCTCCACCTGTTGCCACAGCAACGCGGCGAACAGGAAGCTGGGGCTGATGGTTTTGCCCGAGCGCACGCGCGCGTCGGTGCGTTCAAGCGCCAGCTCGACGAAGTGTTCGCCGCCAGGCTGTTCCAGCACCACGTCCAGCAAGGGCAGCAGGCCTTTGTGCAGGCCGTCGGCGCGCAGCTGGCGCAGGCAGTCCATGGCATGGCCGCAGGTCAGCAGCTTGAGCATTTCATCGAACAGGCGCGAAGCCGGCACGTTCTCGATGAGCTCGGCCATGGTGCTGATGGGCTGGCGCGTGGACGGGTCTATCGTGCCGTTGAGCTTGGCGGCAAAGCGCACGGCGCGCAGCATGCGGACCGGGTCTTCGCGGTAACGCTTGACGGGGTCGCCGATGATGCGGACCTGGCGCTTTTTCAGGTCGGCCACGCCATTGTGGAAGTCGATGACTTCCTCGTTGTGCGGGTCGTAGTACAGCGCGTTCATGGTGAAGTCGCGGCGGGCCGCGTCTTCTTCGTGCGAACCGAACACGTTGTCGCGCAGGATGCGGCCGTGTTCGTCGGTTTCCTGGTCTTCCGAGGCCGGAGCGCGGAAGGTGGAGGTTTCGATGATTTCCTGGCCGAAGACCACATGCACCAGCTGGAAGCGGCGGCCGATGATGCGGGCGCGGCGGAACAGCGGGCGGATCTGTTCGGGCGTGGCGTTGGTAGCCACGTCGAAGTCCTTGGGCTCCAGCCCCACGATCAGGTCGCGCACCGCGCCGCCCACGATGTAGGCCTCATAGCCATGCTGGCGCAGAACTTCGCAGACCTTGATCGCATGGCGCGAGACATTGCGGCGGTCGATGCCGTGTTTGTCGCGCGTGATGCGCAACGGCCCCCGGACTGCCGGCGCGAACAGTCGGCCGACGAATTTTCTTATGGTTTCAGTGATCATTTAGGACTTCGAATCTTCCATGTGGTCGAACAAGTCGATCACTTGCCAGCCGCGTTCCTGGGCGATACCGCGCAGGGTGGGGCTGGGGTTGGCTGCGATCGGGCGGGTCACTTTCTCCAGCAGCGGCACATCGTTCACCGAATCGCTATAGAAAAACGATTCGGGAAAATCCGCAAGCCCCAATCCCATGCCGGCGAGCCAATCGTTGACACGCACCACCTTGCCTTCCTTGAAACTGGGCGTGCCCAGGATACGGCCGGTATAGCGTCCGCGCAGGTATTCCGCGTCGGTCGCCACAAGGTGGGGCACGCCGAAGGCGCGTGCGATGGGGGCGGTGACAAAGCTGTTGGTGGCCGTGACCACCGCGCACAGGTCGCCGGCTTCCAGGTGGGATTGCACCAGGTCGCGCGCGGCGGGCGTCATGGAGGGGCGGATCACCTCTTCCATGAAGTTTTCGTGCCAGGCAGCCAGGTCGTAGGGCGTGTGCGCGGCCAGCAGGCCGAGCATGAATTCGGCGGCTTGTTCCGCGGTGAGCTCGCCGCGGTTGTAGCGATCCATCAGGTCGTCGTTCTGGCGGCGGGCTTCGGCAGGATCCCCCGCGCGGCCCGTGCGTGCCAGATAGTCGGCCCATTGATAGTCGCTATCCAGCGGCAACAGGGTGTGATCCAGGTCGAACAGGGCGAGACGTCGGGAGGTCATGTGCGTTGTGAATCAGGGTCTGCGAGCATGGCCCGCAGCAAAGGCAGGGTGATGGGACGGCCGGTGGCCAGGGAATAACGGTCCAGCGCGTCGATCAGCGCCGCCAGCTTGCGGATGTCGCGCTCGTGGTGCGTGAGCATCCAGTTGATGATTTCCGGCGCCAGGTGCATGCCGCGCTCGGCCGCCTGGGCAGACAGGGCCGCCAGCTTGTCGGCGTCCGACAGCGGGTCCAGGCGGAACACCAGGTCCCAGCCCAGCCGCGTGCGCAGGTCCTCGCGCAGCGGCATCGACAGCGGGGCGCGGTCTCCTGCTAGCGCCAGCGCAAAGGCGCGGCCGGTGGCGGCGGATTCGCGCCAGCGGTTGTAGAGCGCAAACAGGGCGGCCTGGCGGCTGTCATTCATGCGGTGCACGTCGTCGACCGCCACGAACTTGGGCATCGGCGACTTGGAGTCGGCTTCGGCCAGGCGGCGCAGCATGTTCTCGCCATTGGCGGCGTCGATGTAGACGGCGTCGGAGCGGGCAGTCAGCGCGCGCAGCAAATGGGTGCGGCCGCAGCCCGCGGCGCCCCAGATATACAGGGCGCGGCCCGGCAGCAGCGCGCGCACCGCCGCCAGCGCTTCCCCGTTGGGGCCGGCGATATAGTTGTTCAGCGATGGCGCTGGCGCGGGGAGAACGTCGAGCAGCAGCTGGCGGTTCATGGGAGCTTACGGAGTGCCGAAACGAGGCGGGCAGTACAGGTCAACAACTACGGATCAATACAGCAAAATCAGGGCGGGTATGGCCGGGCTGGGGTTCCAGCGGGTTTGAACCCTCGGGGGGATGAACCCTCGGGGGGGTTGAATCCTCGAGGTTTGATGCCCGCTTTTGGCGGGATCCCCGGATTGAACCGCCAGACTCGCCAAAATCAATACCGGCCAACCCTACACTTTAAACCACCTGGGGCCCGGGTGTCGCGTTCCGGCCCTCGGCGGGACGGGCCGGAGCCGTCCCCGCCGGGCCGTTTTGGCGGCCCGCCAGCGGGGGCGATCCCTGCTTGGGCCCGCAACATCGTAAAATGCAGGGCGTTCCACCAAAATCCCAGCAATTGTTACATATCCCACGGCATTTCTCATGACGAATCAACCTACCGCCCCTATGACCTACCGCGATGCCGGTGTCGACATCGACGCAGGCGACGCCCTGGTGGACCGTATCAAACCGCTTGCGGCGCGCACCATGCGTCCCGGGGTGCTGGCCGGTATCGGCGGCTTTGGCGGCCTGTTCGAAGTGCCGAAGTCGTACAAGGAGCCCGTGCTGGTCTCGGGCACCGACGGCGTGGGCACCAAGCTGCGCCTGGCCTTCGACTGGAACCGCCATGACACCGTGGGTATCGATCTGGTCGCCATGAGCGTCAACGACATCCTGGTGCAAGGCGCGGAACCGCTGTTCTTCCTGGACTATTTCGGCTGCGGCAAGCTCTCGGTGGATACGGCGGCGGCGGTGGTGGGCGGTATCGCCAAGGGCTGCGAGCTGTCGGGCTGCGCGCTGATCGGCGGCGAAACCGCCGAAATGCCGGGTATGTATCCGGACGGCGAATACGACCTGGCCGGTTTCGCCGTGGGCGCGGTGGAGAAGTCCGCCATCATCACCGGTCAGTCGATCAAGACGGGCGACGTGGTGCTGGGCCTGGCTTCCAGCGGCGCGCACTCCAATGGCTATTCGCTGCTGCGCAAAATCCTCGAGCGCGCCAACGCCAAGCCGGACGACGATTTCCACGGCCAGCCGCTGGTCGATGTGGTCATGGCGCCGACCCGCATCTACGTGAAGCAGGTGCTGGCCGCATTGGCCAAGCATGGCACCAGCATCAAGGGCCTGGCGCACATCACGGGTGGCGGCCTGCTGGACAACGTGCCGCGCATCCTTCAGCCTGGCCTTTCGGCCAAGTTGCACCGCGCCAACTGGGAGATGCCCAAGCTGTTCCAGTGGCTGCAGCAGCAAGGCCAGGTGGAAGACACCGAGATGTACCGCGTGTTCAACTGCGGTATCGGCATGGTGCTGGTGGTGGATCCGGCGCAGGCGCAAGCCATTGCGGCCACGCTGCGCGAACAAGGCGAAACCGTCAGCATGCTGGGCGAAATCGTCGAGCAGAAGGAAGGCATGGCGCAGACCTTCGTGGTGTAAGCGCGGTCCGTCCTCGGCAGTAAACAAACCGCCCTCGTGGCGGTTTTTTTGTCTGGCTTTTAACGTCCGGCCTTTGGCACCGCAATCTGGCTGCGGTTGTTCAGGCGCGCCCCGCCAGCGCGTTGGCCATCGCGTCGATGGTCTGCGCCACGGCGTCCGCCGCCAGGCAGTCCACAATGACGCGCTCGGGTTGCGCACGCAGCCAGGTGATCTGGCGCTTGGCCAGCTGGCGCGTCGCCGCAATGCCCTGTTCGCGGGCGGTGGCCAGGTCGACTTCGCCGTCCAGGTATGCCCACATCTGCCGGTAGCCCACGCAACGCACGGAGGGCAGGCCGGTGTGCAGGTCGCCCCGGGCGCGCAAGGTCCGCACTTCATCGAGCAGGCCCCGCTCCAGCATCGCGTCGAAGCGCTGCTCGATCCGGGCATGCAAGGCGGCGCGGTCGGACGGTTCCAGGCTGATCGTGAGGTACTGATTACCCTGGTCGTCCCGGGGGCGCTGGCCGCGCTGCAGCAGGGCGGACATGGGTTGGCCGGACAGCATGCAGATCTCCAGCGCGCGCTGGATGCGCTGGCTGTCGTTGGGCGCGAGGCGCGCAGCGGTGGCAGGATCCTTCAAGGCGAGTTCGGCATGCAGGGCGGGCCAACCCTGGATGGCGGCGCGCGCTTCCAGCTCGGCGCGTAGCGCCGGGTCGGCCTGCGGCAGATCATCCAGGCCGTCGCGCAGCGCCTTGTAGTACATCATGGTGCCGCCCGCCAGCAGCGGAATGCGCCCGCGCGCGCGGATTTCGTCGATCAGGCGCAGCGCATCGGCCACGAATTCAGCGGCGGAGTACGACTGGATGGGGTCCAGGATATCCAGCAGGTGCTGCGGCACCAGAGCCTGCTCCTCGGGCGAGGGCTTGGCCGTGCCGATGTCCATGCCGCGGTAGATCGTGGCCGAATCGACGTTGACGATTTCCAGCGGCCAGCGTTCGGCCAGCGCGAGGGTCGATGCGCTCTTGCCGGCCGCGGTGGGGCCGGCCAGACAGATGACCAGCGGCGTTGCATTGGGGGAGGAGGACGGAGCCAAGCTTACTGTCCGCGCAGGAAAAGCTTGTCCAGGTCGGACACCGACCATTGGATCCAGGTGGGACGGCCGTGGTTGCACTGGTCGGCGCGTTCGGTGGCTTCCATCTGGCGCAGCAGGCCGTTCATCTCTTCGATGGTGAGCTTGCGGTTGGCGCGCACCGATCCGTGGCAGGCCATGGTGGACAGCAGTTCATTGCGTTGTTCGGTCAGCAGGCGCGAAACGCCCACCGCGCCAAGGTCGCGCAGCACGGCGCGGGCCAGCGTTTCGATGTCGCCGCGGGCCAGGATGGCCGGCACGGAGCGCACGGCGATCGAGGTGGGCCCGGACGGCCGCATTTCGAAGCCGAGTTCGTTCAACTGATCTTCGAACTCCTCGACCAGCGCCACGTCCTTTTCCTGGGCGTGGAACACCACGGGCACCAGCAGGTCCTGACGCGGCAGGCTGCGCGCGTCCAGGGCCTGCTTGAGTTGTTCGTAGACGACTCGTTCATGCGCGGCGTGCATGTCCACAAGCACGATGCCGCGGCGTGTCTGCGCGAGGATGTAGATCCCATGCAACTGTGCCAGCGCCATGCCCAGCGGATGTTCCTCGTCGGCAGGCAGGGCCATGGCCGGCGTCGGAGCGGGCTCACGCAGCGGCGTCGTCTTGGCGGCCGTGTCGTCATCGAGCGGGCGGTAGAGCGACTGCCAGTCCGCGGCCGGGATGCCTGCCGGTTCGGCGTGAAGCCGGAAGGGCACCTGCGTGTGCGGACGCTGTGGCGCGGGCGAGGGACGCAAGCCGTAGGACGACGAACTGCCGCCGCCGCTGTAGGCGGCGGGCCTGGGCGTGTCCGCCAGGGCCCGAGGGCTGCCGGCAGGGGCGTAGGGGGCGGCTTGCGGGGCGGCCTCGGCGGTGGCGGCTGGCCGGGCCACGGTTTCAAAGCCGGCGTCGTCCGCCTCATCGTCCTGCGTTGCGGCGGACACCGCGGATGCGCCGCCGGTCTGCGCCAGCGTCTGGCTGACCGCATGAGAGACGAAACGGTGCACGGCGCCGCTGTCGCGGAAGCGGACCTCGTGTTTGGCCGGGTGGACGTTCACGTCCACGGCGGCCGGGTCGATGTCCAGGAACAGTACGTAAGCGGGCTGGCGGTCGCCGTGCAGCACATCCGCGTAGGCGGCGCGCAGGGCGTGGCTGACGGTGCGATCGCGCACATAGCGGCCGTTCACGTAGAGATACTGGCGGTCAGCGCGGGCGCGGGCGGCGGTGGGGCGCGTGATCATGCCGGCCAGGCTGACCGTGCCAACCGAGTGCGACAGCAGCAGGCCATGCTCGGCGAACTCCGCGCCGAGCACGTCGCGGATGCGCTGCGGGGGGTCGGCAGGCAGCCATTGGCGCTGCGCGCGGTCGTGGTGAAACAGGCGGAAGGCGATCTGCGGATGCGCCAGCGCGATGCGCTCCATGGCGTCGACGCAATGGCCGAACTCGGTGGCTTCGGAGCGCAGGAACTTGCGGCGGGCCGGCACGGCATCGAACAGTTGGCGCACGTCCACCGTGGTTCCCGGAGGACCCGACGCGGGGCTGACCTGCATGCTGCCCGCATCGATCTGCCAGGCGTGCTCGCCGTCGCGGGTGCGGGAAATGATCGTGACCTGGGCCACGGACGCGATGGACGCCAGGGCTTCGCCGCGGAACCCCATGGACGCCACCGATTCCAGTTCGTTCAGGGAGCGGATCTTGCTGGTGGCGTGGCGCGCCAGCGCAAGCGGCAGTTCCTCGGGCGGGATGCCGCCGCCGTCATCGGTCACGGCGATGCGGCGTATGCCGCCGCCCTCCAGGCGCACCTCGATCGCGCGCCCGCCCGCGTCGATGGCGTTTTCAAGGATTTCCTTGAGCACTGATGCCGGCCGCTCGATCACCTCGCCGGCGGCGATCTGGCTGATCAGCAGGTCGGGAAGCGCAAGAATGGAGCGGCGTTCGGTCATGTGGCTGGCGGTCAGGTATGGCTATGCGGATGATTTTAGCGTCATGGGCGGGTGGGCTATAGTCGCGGACAAATATCCCATTTCGACGGCAGGGTCGCTTCAATGCTCGAATTCTTCAATATGGTGCTCCACATCGATCAGACACTGGGTGTCTGGGTCGAACAGTATGGCGTGTGGGTGTATCTGGTGCTGTTCCTGATTGTTTTCGCGGAAACGGGGCTGGTCGTGCTGCCCTTCTTGCCGGGCGATTCGCTGCTGTTCATCGCGGGCGCGTTCGGGGCCACCGGGCACATCGACCCCTTCCTGATGGCGGGGCTGCTGATTGTCGCGGCGATCACCGGCAACACGGTGAACTACGCCGTCGGACGCTATATCGGGCCGCGCGTGTTTTCGATGAACCTGCGCTTCCTGGATCGCGGCGCCTTGATGCGCACGCACGCGTTCTACGAGAAGCACGGCGGCAAGACCATCGTGATGTCGCGCTTCATCCCGGTGGTGCGTACCTTTGCGCCTTTTGTCGCGGGCGTGGCCGACATGCCGTTGTCCCGCTTCCAGCTGTTCAACATCCTGGGGGCGCTGCTGTGGGTGGTGAGCCTGGTGGCCGCGGGCTACTTCTTCGGCAACATCCCTCTGGTGCGTGAGCACCTGAATACGATAGTGCTGCTGGGCCTGGCAGCCGCCATCGTACCGGTGGTCGGGGCCGGCCTGTTCAAGCTGATCAAGGCCAGGCGCGGCGCGTAAGACCGGAGGCGGCGCGTGTCGCCGCACAAGCTCCAGGCCATTCAAAAAGGGCGTTGCGCCGTGAAGCGCAACGCCCTTTTTTCATGCGGGGTGGCGATTGGCGTCAGCTTACGTCGCCCAGCCGGGCCAGCGGCGGATTGGCGGTGAAGTAGCGCTGGATGCCCGTCATCATGGCCTGCGCAAGCTTGTCCTGGTGCGCGGCGCTACGCAGCAGGGCTTCTTCCTGCGGATTGCTGATGAAGGCGGTTTCGACCAGCACGGAGGGAATGTCCGGCGCTTTCAGGACGGCAAAGCCGGCCTGTTCGACGCTGTTCTTGTGCAGGCGGTTGATCTTCTTGATTTCGTCCAGGAAGGCGCTGCCGACCTTGAGCGAATCATTGATCTGCGCGGTGGTGGACAGGTCCAGCAGCACCTTTGCCACCTGGCGGTCGTGGCTACCGAGGTTGACGCCGCCGATAAGGTCGGCCGCGTTTTCCTTGTCCGCCATCCAGCGAGCCTGCGCGCTGGTGGCGCCGCGTTGCGACAACGCGAACACCGACGAGCCATTGGCCGACGGCTTGACCCAGGCGTCCGCGTGGATCGAGATGAACAGGTCCGCGTGCACGCGACGGGCCTTCTGCACGCGTACGTGCAGGGGCACGAAGTAGTCGTCGTCGCGCGTGAGGTAGGCGCGCATGTAGGGCTGGCTGTCGATCAGCGCCTTGAGGCGCCGGGCAATGCGCAGCACTACGTCTTTTTCGCGCAGGCCGCTGCTGCCGATGGCGCCCGGGTCCTCGCCGCCATGACCGGGATCCAGCGCAATGGTGAGCATGCGCTGCTTGCCTCGGCTGGCAGTGGGGGGCGGGGAGGCTTTGGGCGCGGTGGGCAGGGGAGGCGCCGGCTGCTGGCCGCGCACGCGGGGCGGCTCGGGCGGGTCGGCGCGGGTGACCGGGTTGCGCTGGATGTCTTCCAGGATGCGCGCCAGCGGATCGTCCACGTCGGGCCCGCTCTGCTTGTTCAGGATGGCGACCAGCGGATCCTGGGCGATCTTGGGATACAGGTCCAGCACCAGGCGGTACTGGTAGTCGGCCACGGGCTTGAGCGTGAAGACCTGCGGCGCCACCGGTTGCTTAAGGTCGAACACCAGGCGGACCACGTTCGGGCGGTTCTGCGCCACCCGCAGGCTCTGGATATAGGGGTCGTCGGGGCGGACCTTGGAAACCAGGTCGTTCAGGGCCGCGCTGATGGTCAGTCCCTCAATGTCCACCACCAGGCGATGGGGGTTTTCAAGCGTGAACTGTTCGGCCTTGAGTTCGCTGTCCAGCTCCAACGTGACGCGGGTGTATTCATCGGCCGGCCAGGTACGCACGGCCAGGATCGTCGCTGCCTGCGCCAGGCGCGGCAGGACCGGCAGGACGAGCAGGGTGGCGGCGACGCTGATCAGGCGACGCCGGGTGGCGCCTGCCGAGGGGAGGGCGCCGACTGGGGCGGGGGGACAATCGCGTTCAACCATGTTTGTCCTCGAGCGGTGTACGCGGTCAGGGTGGCGTCGCGTCCGTCGCCTGCATAGGCTAGGGAAATCAGCAGGTCGGGAGGGGGCAAAAGACCCCCGGCCCGCTCCGGCCATTCGATCAAAACGACTGCGTCGTCACGCAGTAAATCCCGGAATCCTGCGTCCAACCATTCTCGCGTATCACTAAATCTATAAAAATCAAGGTGATAGAAGTATAAGTTAGAAACTTTATAGGATTCAAGCAGCGCGTAGCTAGGACTTTTGATCCGTCCCGTGATGCCGCTTTCCCGCAACAGGGCCCGCGTGAACGCCGTTTTGCCCGCGCCCAGGTCTCCCTGCAGATGGATATGTCCCCCCGCCGGACCGGCCTGGCCGCCGGAAACCAGGGGGGCGAGTTGCCTTGCCAGCGATTCCGTGGCGGCTTCGTCGGGCAGGTGCAAGGTCAGGCTGCAAAGAGGGGCGGACATGGCGCGGGGCGAGTGGTAAAAACGATGGAGGGAGCACGGATGTTTGCGCAATTATAGGAATGCGGGTTTCTGCTAACCTAGAACTGATTTTCATTCTCAACTTTCTCGTGGCTGGCGCAATGCCGCCAGCCGCAACCGACGTCGCCACGGAGTAGCACGCGCCATGAAGACCCGCATTGAAAAAGACACGTTTGGTCCCATCGAAGTCCCGGAAGATCACCTCTGGGGCGCCCAGACTCAGCGTTCGCTGCATTTTTTCGCGATTTCGACCGAGAAGATGCCGGTTCCGCTGGTCGACGCGATGGCGCGGCTCAAGCGCGCGGCCGCCAAGGTCAATGCCGATCTGGGCGAGCTGGACCCGAAGATCGCCGACGGCATCATTCGCGCAGCCGATGAAGTGATCGCCGGCAAATGGCCCAACGAGTTCCCGCTGTCGGTCTGGCAGACCGGCTCCGGCACGCAAAGCAACATGAACATGAACGAGGTGCTGGCCAACCGCGCTTCGGAACTGCTGGGCGGCGTGCGTGGCGAAGAGCGCAAGGTCCACCCGAACGATCACGTCAACCGCGGCCAATCGTCCAACGACACATTCCCGACCGCCATGCACGTGGCGGCCGCGGTTCAGGTCGAACACCATCTGCTGCCTTCGTTGAAAGCCTTGCGCGCCACGCTGGCGGCCAAGAGCGCCGAGTTCTACGACATCGTCAAGATCGGCCGCACCCACCTGCAGGACGCCACGCCCCTGACGCTGGGCCAGGAACTATCGGGCTATGTGGCCCAGCTGGACCTGGCCGAACAGCAGATCCGCGCCACCTTGCCGGGCCTGCATCAATTGGCCATCGGCGGCACCGCGGTGGGCACCGGCCTGAATGCGCACCCGCAGTTCAGCGCCAAGGTTTCGGCCGAATTGGCGCACGCGACGGGCACCGCCTTCGTGTCGGCGCCCAACAAGTTCCAGGGCCTGGCCTCGCACGAAGCGCTGCTGTTCGCGCACGGGGCGCTGAAGTCGCTGGCGGCCGGACTGATGAAGATCGCCAACGACGTGCGCTGGCTGTCCAGCGGTCCGCGTTCGGGCCTGGGCGAGATCAGCATCCCCGAAAACGAGCCGGGCAGTTCGATCATGCCGGGCAAGGTCAATCCAACGCAATGCGAAGCCATCACGATGCTGGCCGCGCAGGTGCTGGGCAACGACGTGGCCATCAATATCGGCGGCGCCAGCGGCAACTTCGAACTGAACGTGTTCAAGCCGCTCGTGATCCACAACTTCCTGCAATCGGTGCGCCTCTTGACCGACGGCATGGCTAGCTTCAACGAGCACTGCGCCGCAGGCATCGAGCCCAATCGCGAGCGCATTGCCGAGCTGGTCGACCGCTCGCTGATGCTGGTGACGGCGTTGAATCCGCATATCGGCTACGACAAGGCCGCGCAGATCGCCAAGAAGGCGCACAAGGAAGGCCTGTCGCTGAAGGAATCGGCGCTGGCGCTGGGTTACGTGACCGAGGCGCAGTTTGCCGAATGGGTGGTGCCGGCCTCCATGACCAACGCGCACAAGTCTTCATAAAGACTGCCTCGCGCATGAAAAAGACCGCTGCGGCGGTCTTTTTTCGTATGAGGCGGAAGCTGCGTCAGCCGGCGGTGAGCATCAGCCACAAGGGAATCGTCAGCGCTGAAAACAGCGTGCCCAGCGATATCAGTACGGCCACCATGCGGCCGTCGCCGCCCATGCGCATAGCCAGCACATAGGCGGCGGACGCGGTGGGCAGGGCCGCGAACAGCAGCAGCATCCGCGACTCCAGGGGCGGCAGCGCCAGGAGGCGGGCGACCAGCAATGCCACGGCGGGCAGCGCCGCCAGCTTGACGGCAAGCATCCACGCGATCAGGGGGCCATGTCCCTTGCCACCCTCCCAGGAGAGGCTGGCGCCCACGCAGATGATGCCCAGCGCGAGGGCCGCCGCACCCAGCCGGGCCAGCACCGTGTCCAGCGGGCCGGGCAGTTGCACGCCGGCCAGGTTGCAGGCCAGCCCTGCCAGCGTGGATACGACCAGCGGATTGCGGGCCAGCTCGCGCAGCAGGCTGCCGCCGCTATGGCGGGCCAGGCCGTAGACCGCGGCAATGTTCGCCATGGGCACGGCAAAGCCGACGATCAGCGCCATGATGGTCTGGCCCTGGGCGCCGCCCAGGCTGGCCGAGAGGGCGAGGCCTATGTAGGTATTGAAACGGTAGCCGCATTGCGCGGACGAGGCCAGGCTGACGGGGGAGGGCCGCAGCGCCAGGCCCGCCAGCCATGAAAGCGCCACGCCAGCCGCGATGAGGGCTGCGGACGCCTGCAGCAGCATGGCGGCGTTGCCGGCCGTGATGGGGGTGCGCAGGATGGACTGGAACAGCAGCGCGGGGAACAGGACGAAGTAGACCAGCCTCTCGGTGCCGGCGAAGAATTCGCGGGAGAAATTCAGTTTGTGACGCAGCGCCCAGCCCAGCGCAACCAGCATGAAATCAGGGAAAACCAGAAGGGCAACCGACATGTGCAAGTACGTATTTGATGCGCGTCAGACGGGGATCGCTGCGCTATGCGTCTGTAAGCATTTGCTGCTATTCTCCGTCATTCTGGCGGGCGCGTGTGCCACAAGCAACCTATAAAAAGTGCTCACCCTGCGCACAGACCATGCGCCCTCCGCCGTTCATTGCGGACCTGTCTACAGGCAGGCGCATCACACAACGGTCCGTACACACACGGGCTCGCATATTGGAGGAAACACACCTATGAATAAAGTCCGCTCCTTGGCCGTGGCCCTCGCCCTGGCCACCGGCGCTGCCGGCACCCTCGGCGCCTCCGCCGCTCACGCTGCCGACAAGTACCCGAGCAAGCCGATCCGCGTGATCGTTCCGTTCGCGCCTGGCGGCTCGACCGACATCATTGCGCGCCTGGTGACGCAGCGCATGAGCCAGGAACTGGGCCAGCCCATGGTTGTGGAAAACAAGGGCGGCGCTGGCGGCGCCATCGGCGCATCCGAAGCCGCGCGCGCCGACGCTGACGGCTACACGCTGTCTATCGCCACCGTGTCCACGATGGCCGTGAACCCCGCCTGCCGCCCCAATGACCTGCCCTACGATCCGATCAAGGACTTCCAGCCGGTCACCAATTTCGCCAACACCGCCAACGTCGTGGCCGTGAACCCGAAGTTCCCCGCCAAGGACTTCAAGGGCTTCCTGGAAGAGCTGAAGAAGAACCCGGGCAAGTACTCCTATGGCAGTTCGGGCACTTGCGGCGTGCTGCACCTGATGGGCGAATCCTTCAAGATGGCCACGGGCACGGACATCGTGCACGTGCCGTACAAGGGATCGGGCCCGGCCGTGGCTGACGCCGTCGGCGGCCAGATCGAAATCCTGTTCGACAACCTGCCGTCGTCGATGCCGCAGATCCAGGCGGGCAAGCTGCGTGCCATGGCCATCGCGTGGCCGGACCGCATTGAAGCCATCAAGGACGTGCCGACCTTCAAGGACGCCGGCTTCCCGGTGCTGAACCAGCCTGTCTGGTACGGCCTGCTGGCCCCCAAGGGCACGCCGATGGAAGTCGTGAACAAGCTGCGCGACGCTGCCGTCGTGGCCCTGAAGGACCCCAAGGTCATCAAGGCGCTGGATGATCAGGGCTCGGCTCCGTCGGGCAATACCCCGGAAGAATTCGCCAAGGAAATCAAAGAGCAGTATGACTGGGCGAAGGACGTCGTGAAAAAGCAGAACATCAAGCTGGACTGATGCGGCATGGGCAGGCATAGCCTGCCCGGCTCTGCAAGCGATGACGGGCGCCTTCGGGCGCCCGTCGTGTTTTCCGTCGATACGGCGTCAGACCGTGGCGTCCAGCCCGGCTTGCAAGGCTTCGCAGGCCGCGCGCAAGCGTTCGATGAAGTCGCGGTGCAGCGCCGACAAGGGATCCTGGTTGCGCACCATGATGCTGATCGGCACGCGTAGCGCCGGTTCCAGGCGGCGCAGGTTCATGCCGGGGCGCAGCATCGCCTGGGCGGTGATTGCATCCACGATGGCGTCGCCGCAGCCAGCGTCGACCAGCGCACAGGCCACGTAGTGCGTCTGCACCTGGATGGCGACCTGGGGATCCAGGCCCTGCGCGTCCAGCGCCATCTGCAGCAAGGCGCCCGAGGCGTCGGCCGCGTCCAGCACGATCAGCGTATCGCCCGCCATGGCCGTCAGTTCCGCCAGCGGCAGAGGGCCCGCGCCGGGCTTGCGGCTCAGGTGCACGAGCTCGGTATGGCCCAGGCCCATGCGCGTGAGCCCCGGGTAGTCGTTGGTGTCGAAGGTAATGGCCAGGTCCAGTTCGCGCGTCAGCAGCCCCTGCACCAGCTCGGTGCTGTGATGGGTGTGGATATCGAAGGTAATGCCGGGCTGCGCCTCGCGGCTATCGCGCACGACGCCGGGTAAGAGCCCCAGCCCCAGCGCGGGCGCGCAGCCCAGCCGCAAATGGCCGTTCGGATGATCGCGCAGGCTCGCGGCCAGCCGGCGCACACTGTTGAGATCCTGGTTCAGGCGCGCGACCTCGGGGGTGAGGATCTCGGCCTCGCGAGTGGCAACGAGCCGGCCCTTTACGCGTTCGAACAGCTTGAAGCCCAACTGCGTTTCGGCATGTGCCAACAGCTTGCTGGCTGCCGGTTGCGAGATATGCAGCGCAGCCGCGGCCTCGGTCAAGGATCCGGTACGGCGGATCGCTTCGAAAATCTCGATATGGCGCAAACGCATGGCACGATGAGGGACGTAGGCGGAAACCGCGATTCTAAGCCGTATGCAGGTCACGAGGCTGGGAGGGCCGCGGCTATTGCGGCTGACGGCGCGACAGCCTCCGCCGCCTTGACTATCATGAACCCCTGCCGGAAAGCCGGCGCACACTGGAGCTTCCCATGCGCGCACCCCGTCACGCCGCTGCCCTCATGCTCGCCGCCTTGCTCGCCGCAATACCTGCCGCATGGGCGCGCACGCCACAGGCCGCGGAAGACCTGAATCCAGAGGCCGCCAGCGGCACGCAGACGCGCAAATTGGTGCGCGCGCCGCATTTCATGGTGGCGTCGGCCAACCCGCTGGCGACGCAGGCCGGCGACGAAATGCTGCGCCGCGGCGGCAGCGCGGTGGACGCCGCCATCGCCACCCAGCTTGTGCTCAACCTGGTGGAGCCGCAATCGTCCGGCATCGGCGGCGGCGCTTTCATGGTGGTGTATTCCGCCAAGAGCGGCCGCATCCAAACCTACGACAGCCGCGAGACCGCGCCGGCCGCGGCCCAGCCGCAACGCTTCCTGGATCAGGATGGCAAGCCGGTTCCTTTCGCCCGCGCCGTCAATAGCGGGCTGGCTGTGGGGGCGCCAGGCCTGTTGCGCGGGCTGGAGCTGGCACATAAAGAACAGGGCGTGCTGCCTTGGGCCGATCTGTTCCAGCCCGCCATTCGGCTGGCCGAGCAGGGATTCGCCGTGTCGCCGCGCCTGCACAAGCTTTTGGCCGGCAACAAAGAGCTGCGCGCGCAAGGCGCGGCTGCGGCCTATTTCTACGCGCCGGACGGCACGCCCTGGCCGGTGGGCCACATGCTGAAGAACCCCGAATTCGCGCGCACGCTGCGCGCGGTCGCGGAACACGGCGCGGACGCGTTCTACCAAGGCGACATCGCCCGGGACATCGTCGCCGCGGTGCGCGGCCATGCCGTGCCGGGAGACCTCAGCTTGGACGACATGGCCGGCTATCGCGCCAAGACGCGCGATCCCGTCTGTGGCGCTTATCGTGGCTACCAGTTGTGCGGCATGGGGCCCCCCAGCAGCGGCCCGATTGCGGTGCTGCAAATGCTGGGCGAGTTGGAACAGTTCCCCCTCGCGCGTTATGCGCCGGGCAGCCTGGAGGCGGTGCATTACTTCTCCGAGGCTGGCCGGCTGGCGTTCGCGGACCGCGACTTCTATGTTGCGGATCCGGACTTCGTGCGGGTGCCGGTGCGCGCCATGCTGGATCCGGCTTACCTGCGCGCCCGCGGCGCCTTGATTCAACCGGACCGGAGCATGAAGGTGGCGCTCCCCGGGGATCCGGAAGGCAAGCTCCTGTCGCTGGGCAAGGACGACTCGCTGGCGCTGCCTTCGACCAGTCATCTGGTGGCGGTGGACGCGCAGGGCAATGCCTTGAGCATGACGACCACCATCGAAAATGAATTCGGCAGCAAGATCTTCGTGCGCGGCTTTCTTTTGAACAACGAAATGACGGATTTCGCGTCGTCCTACAAGGATCCCGAAGGCCGTCTCGTCGCCAACCGCATCGAGCCAGGCAAGCGTCCGCGTAGTTCGATGGCGCCGATGATCGTGCTGCGCGATGGCAAGCCCTATTTGCTGGTGGGATCGCCGGGCGGCAGCGCCATCATCAACTACGTGGCCAAGACCATTGTGGGTGTGCTCGATTGGGGCCTGGATATTCAGCAGGCCATCGATCTGCCCAATATGGGCAGCCGCAACAAGGAAACCGAGCTAGAGAAGGGCACTCCACTGGAAGCGCTGGCGCCAGCACTGGAGCGCATGGGGCATCCGGTGCGCATCACCGAATTCCCGAGCGGCATCCACGGCATCGTGATCGGGGCTGACGGACTGCAGGGGGGCGCCGATCCGCGCCGCGAAGGGGCCGCCCAGGGAGGCTGAGGCCGCGCAGGCTTATTCGGCCGTGCCGGTGGGCCGTAGCGCCGGGGGCAGCTTGCGCAGCGTTGCTGGCGTGCGCGAGAGCTTGATCGGCGAGCCGACGCCGCGGTAGTCCCCTTGTTCCAGCACCATGCCGCGATGGCGGGTATGTGGATGCGCCAGCGCCTGGTCCACGGTCTGCACGGCGGCGGCCGGCACGCCACAACGCAGCAGATGGTCGGCCAGCACGGCGGCGTCATGCCCCGCCAGCAGCGCCGACAGGTCGTCGCGCAGAGCCTGGCGATTGCGCAGGCGATCCGCGTTGGTGGCGTAGCGCGCGTCCTCCGCCAATCCTGGCGTGTCCAGGACCTGCGCCAGTAGCGTGAACTGGCGATTGTTGCCGACCGCGAGGAAGATCGGGCCGTTGGCAGTGGGCAGCGTTTCGTAGGGAGCGATGTTCGGGTGCGCGTTGCCGCTGCGCCCAGGCACCTTGCCGCTATAGAAATAATTGGGCGCGTGGGGATGCAGTAGCGACAAGGCGCAGTCGTAGAGCGTGATGTCCAGGAATTGCCCCAGCCCGCTGCGGACGCGCTCATTCAGCGCCAGCAAAATGGCGACCGCCGCGTTCAGGCCCGTCACCATGTCCACTACCGGCAAGCCGACGCGGGTGGCTTCGCCGTCCGCTTCGCCGTTTACGCTCATCAGGCCGCACATGGCCTGGGCGCAGGCGTCGTAGCCCGGCAAGCCGCCCAGCGGGCCGTCCGAGCCGAAGCCGCTGACCCGGCAATGGATCAGCGCGGGGAAGTCGCGGCTGAGGGTGTCATACCCCAGGCCCCATTTTTCCAGCGTGCCTGGCTTGAAGTTCTCCACCAGCACGTCGGCATCCGCCAGCAGATGGCGCAGCAGTTCCTGGCCGGCGGGTTGCGACAGGTCCAGCGTCATGCCGTCCTTGTTGCGGTTCACGCCGATGAAGTAGGACGCGGTGTCGCCCAGGAAGGGCGGGCCCCAGCCCCGCGTTTCGTCGCCACCGGGCGGCTCGATCTTCAGCACGTCGGCGCCATGGTCGGCCAGGATCTGCGTGCAGTACGGGCCGCCCAGCACGCGCGACAGGTCTATCACTTTGCAGCCGGCGAGGGCGCCAGCGTTGGGCAGGGTTGCAGCCATGTGGGGTCCGTTCAGTCGATGGAAACGTGGGCGCTATTGATGACGTCGCGCCATTTCGGCACTTCGGCCGAGATGAAAGTGGACAAGCCCTGCGGGGTCTGGTCCTGGGCTTCGACGATGCCTTGGCTACGCAACGTCTGCGCGACCTCGGGATCGGACAATGCGGTCTTGAACGCGCGGTTCAGAGTGTCGACGACGTCGGCAGGCGTGCCCTTGGGGGCCACGATGCCGAAGAACACACTGACGTCGTAGCCCTTGAGGCCTTGTTCGGAGAGCGTGGGCAGGTCAGGCAGAGCGTCCGAGCGCTGGGCGCTGGCCAGGCCGATGGCGCGCAGCTTGCCCGCCTTGATGTACGGCAGCGCGGTAAGGATGTCGGTGAACGACATCGACACCTGCCCGCCGAGCAGGTCGTTGAGCGCCGGACCCGTGCCCTTATAGGGGATGTGCATGATCTGCGTGCCGGCCATGTTGTTGAAGAGAATGCCGGCCAGGTGCGACGAGGCGCCATTGCCCGACGAGGCATAGCTGAGCTTGTCCGGGTTTTTCTTGGCGTAGGCGATGAGTTGCTGCGCGTTGTTGGCCGGGACCGAAGGGTTCACCACCAGGATGTTGGGCAGGTGGCCGATGCGGATGATGGGGGCAAAGCTGGTTTCAGGGTTGTAGCCCTGCTTTTTGTACAGGCTGACATTGATCGCCAGCGGACCGGAGGTGCCGAACAACAGGGTGTAGCCGTCCGGCTTGGCCGTTGCCACGTATTCCGAACCGATGTTGCCGCCCGCGCCGGCGCGGTTCTCGACAATGACATTCTGGTTAAGCGGCTGCCGGAGCTTGTCGGCCAGCCTGCGCGCCAGGGCGTCGGTCGGGCCGCCGGGCGGGAAGGGCACGATCAGCGTCACGGGACGGGCCGCGGGATAGGCGTCCGCGGCCAGCGCGGGCGCCGAGGGAGCGATTGCGGCGGCCGCCAGCAGCAGGGGGGCGAGGTATCGGTTCATGCTTGTCTCCAGTGGTTGCGCGCCGGCTGTGCCGCCGGCGTCGGCTTTTACAGCGCGTATTGCAGGATGGCCCGGCATGCCGCGCTTTCGTCGGCCGGGATGGAATAGGGATCGCGGGGGCTCAGCCGGTGCTGCAATACCTGATCGGCCAGCAACGCGCGGCTGGCCAGCCCCGGTTCGGTGGCTTCCCAGCGCAGGGCGGCCATGGACACCGCGTGGTACAGCAGCGAAGCCGCCTGGCGGGCCAGCTCCGGACGGTCCGCCTGTGCGGCATGTTCGGCGAAAGCGTAGGTCTGCTCCAGCGCGCGCGCCTGCATATCCGCCAGCGCGGACGGGCAGGGAACGCCTTCGGCCAGCAGCGCGTCGATGTGGCTGCGCAGCGCCGGCAGCGAGTTTTCCCGGGTGATGGCGCGCAATACATCCAGCGCCACGATATTGCTGGTGCCTTCCCAGATGGAGCCCAGGTGGGCATCGCGCACCAGCCGCGGTTCGGTCCATTCTTCGATGTAGCCGCAGCCGCCGCGCACCTCCATGGCGTCGCCGGTCACTTTGCGGGCATCTCGGCAGGCGCGGAACTTGATCAGTGGCGTGAGGATGCGTGCCAGGGCCGGATCGGTTGAGCCCTGGTCCGCGCCGGCCAGGGCGCGCGCGGTCTGGAACATCACGCTGCGGGCCTGTTCCGCCCACACCGTCATCTTGACCAGCTGGCGCTGCATCAGCGGCATGTCGATCAGGCGTTTGCCGAAGGCGCGGCGGTGTTGCGAGACGTAGACCGCTTCGGTGACTGCCCGGCGCATCAGGCCGGCGGCGCGCATGCCGTTGGACAGGCGCGAGTTGTTGATCATGTCGGCCATGTGCTTGAAGCCGCGGCCGCGCTCGCCCACCAGCCAGGCCACTGCGCCTTCCAGGCGGATTTCGCCGCTGGCCATCGACCGTGTGCCCAGTTTGTCTTTAAGCCGCAGGATGCGGTAGTGGTTGTGGGTGCCGTCGGCAAGGTCGCGCGGCAGCAGGAAGAGCGACACCCCTTTCAGGCCGGGCTGGGGCTCGCTGCGCGCCAGCACCATGGCGTAGCCGGCGTCCGGATTGGAACAGAACCACTTGTCGCCGTGGATGAGCCAGGTGCCATCGTCCTGCGCGGTGGCGGTGACCTCGGTAGCGCTGACGTCCGAGCCCGCACCCTGTTCGGTCATGAACATGGCGCCCTGGCGCAGGGTGTCGAAATCTTGCGAGGTGACGTCGGGCAAGACCCGTTCGACGAGTTCAGGGTCGCCGAATTTGCGCAGAGTGCGTGCCAGTGAGTCGGTCATGCTGACCGGGCAGCACAGGCCGAACTCCGCCTGCACGAACAGGTGGCTGAGCGCGTACTTGGCGGCGGCGGGCATGGGCTCGGGCCAGCCGAGCACACCGCCGCGGTGCGACAGCGCGGCCAGGCCGAATTCGCTATAGGCCAGGCGTTCCAGTTCGACATAGGCCGGGTGCTTGTCGATGCGCGACTCGTCGGTGCCGGCGCGGCTGCGCACGGACAGCGTTGGCGGATTCTTGTCGGCCGTGGCGGCCAGTTCGTCCATGACGCCGCCGGCCAGCGCGCCCAGACGTTCCAGGTGAGGCAGCAGATGGGCATGCAGCGCGGGGGGCAGATAGCGCCGGCTCAAGGCCTCGGCGTAAGGGTCCGCGCTGAACAGGTTCTGTCCCCGGGAGTCCGGGACGGGCGTGGCGGCGGGGGGCGCGGTCTTGATGGGGGTATCCATGGCGGCATCCTGCTGGAGACGGGAACGATGCCTGTGATGGTGCTTGCATGGATTAATCTATACAAATACTGTTTTGGTGTAGAACAATCCAAAAAAAATATGGATCACAGCCGCCGAGGATGACAGATGGACCTGGATCCGCGCCTGTTGCGCTATTTCATCGCCGTGGCCGAAGAGCGCCATTTCAGCCGCGCCGCCACGCGGCTTCACATTTCGCAGCCGCCGCTCAGTTATGCCATCCGGCAGCTGGAGGACAACGTCGGCGCGCGCCTGTTGACGCGCACCAGCCGCCATGTGGAGCTGACCGATGCGGGGCAGGTGCTGTATCGGGAGGCCCTGACACTGTTGCGGCAGGCGGAGGAGGTGCGCACGCTGGTGCAACGCGTGGACGCGGGCCTGCGCGGCAGGCTGCGCATCGGCTTCGTGGGCTCCATGCTGTACCGCGGCCTGCCCGCTCTGCTCAGCGCCATGCGCGCCGAGCTGCCGGACGTGGAACACGTGCTGACCGAGCTGAATTCGCACGACCAGATCGAGGCAGTGCGGCGCGGCGAGCAGGATCTGGGCTTTATCCACGCCAATCCGGTGCCGAATGGCGTGCTGGCGCGCGATCTGATGGCCGAGCCCTTCATGGTGTGCCTGCCGCAAGCGCATCCCCTGGCCGGCCGGGAGTCCCTGCGGCTGGCAGAGCTGGCGGGCGATGATTTCGTCTTTTTTGCGCGGGCAGCCTCGCCCAGCTACTACGAAACCGTGCTGTCCATGTGCGTGTCGGCGGGCTTCATGCCGGTGATCCGGCATGAGGTCAGGCATTGGCTGAGCGTGGCGTCGCTGGTATCCCAGGGGCTGGGCGTGTCCATCGTGCCCGCCTGCCTGTCGCGCAGCGGCCTGGCGGGAACGCGATTCATTGCCTTCGAGCACGCGGCCCGGTCGGTCAGCCAGATGATCTGGCCCGAGGCGCCGCGCTCACCGTTGCAGGAAAAAGCGGTGGAAATGGCGGCGCGGCATGACTGGGAGAACGCTAAGGCGCCGTGAAGCGCGCAATGCGGGTAGGCAGAAACCGGCCGAAGGCTTATCGTTAGCGGTATCCAGCCGCCAATGATGTCCGGCCTGGGTGGGAACCGCTCATACGAACGCGCATTCCGGGTTTTTGCCATGTCCTACCGACCTGTCCTGCCGCTGACGCGCCGCAGGCGTTTCATCACCAGGCTGCGCCATTGCGGCCCTCCGGCGAAGTACTGAACCCCTGGCTGGGTGTTTCGGTTCCACTTCTCCGGAGTCATTCGTGGAAATTCCCTTTTCGTTTCATCCGCGTCTTGTCGACGCGTTGCGCGGTTACGACCGTGGCCGCTTCCTGCAGGACCTGGGGGCCGGCCTCACGGTGGCGGTGGTCGCGCTGCCGCTGGCAATGGCGTTTGCGATCGGGTCGGGCCTCAAGCCCGAGGCGGGGCTGTTCACGTCCATCATCGCGGGCTTCCTGATTGCCTTGCTTGGCGGCAGCCGGGTACAGATTGGCGGGCCCGCAGGCGCCTTTATCGTCATCGTCTATGACATCGTGCAGCAGTACGGCGTGGCCAACCTGATCATCGCCACGGCGCTGTCAGGCGTGCTGCTGTTCGTGATGGGGCTGCTCAGGCTGGGCACGCTGGTGCGCTTCATCCCGGTGGCGGTGATTATCGGCTTTACCAATGGCATTGCGGTGCTGATCGCGCTGTCGCAGGTGAAGGATTTCCTGGGACTTGAAATTCCGAAGATGCCGGGAGATTTCTTCGGCATCCTGGGGGCGCTGGGCAGCCACCTGTCCACCCTCAATCCCTGGGCCGCCGGCGTGGCGCTGGTGTCGCTCGCGGTGATCGTCGGCTGGCAGCGCTGGCTGCCGGCTCGGGGCGGCCAGCGGACGGCCAGGCTCGCCCGGGTGCCGGGCTCCATCGTTGCACTGGTGCTGGCGACGGCTGCGGTAGCCGCGTTCGGCCTGCCCGTCGAAACCATCGGCACCCGCTTTGGCGGCATACCTGCGGCGCTGCCGGACTTTACGCTGCCCGCGTTCAGCTGGGAATCGGCCCGGTTTCTGCTCATGCCCACGGTCACGCTGGCAGCGCTGGGCGCGATCGAGTCCTTGCTGTGTGCGCGCGTGGCCGACGGCATGATTGGCGACCGGCACGACCCCAATCAGGAGCTGATGGCGCAAGGCGTCGCCAACTTCGTCACGCCATTTTTCGGCGGCATGCCGGCCACGGGCACTATCGCGCGCACGGTGACCAATGTGAAAAGCGGCGCCACCAGCCCCGTGGCGGGCATGGTGCATGCGCTGGTGCTGCTCTTGGTGATGCTGGCGGCCGCGCCGCTGGCGGCCTCGATTCCCTTGGCTACGCTGGCGGCCATTCTGGTGTTCGTGGCCTGGAACATGGGCGAGTGGCGCGAGTTCTCGCGGCTCAAGACCTACCGGCTGCCCTATCGGGTCACGCTGGTGTCCGTATTCCTGCTGACGGTGATTTTCGATCTGACGGTCGCGGTGGAATTCGGCATCTTCGCTGCCTGCCTGACCTTTATCTACCGTATTTCCAGCCTGTCGCGCGCGGAACGCATCACGGCCGCCGACCAGCCTCTGCTGGCCGGGCAGGAGCGCAACGTCGCGGTCTGGCGCCTGTACGGCACCGTCTTCTTCGGCGCCACCAAGCTGGTGGAATCGCTGGAAGACCGCCTGCCCGCGCGCGCGCTGGTGCTGGACCTGAAGAATGTGATCTACGTGGACTCGACTGGCGCCGAGGCGCTTGAAGCGCTGAGCAAGGCGTGCGAGAAGAGGCGGGTGGCGCTCATCGTCTCCGGCCTGATGGGGCAGCCGCTGGATATCGTGCGCCGCATCGGCCTGTACAGGCGCTTGCAGGCCCAGCTGCAGCCCGATGTGGCGAGCGCCACGGTTGCCGCGCTGGCTTTGGCGCAAACGGACGGAAACGCCTAGCGTGCGCGGAAGAGGGCGGCCCGCGCGGGCCGCCTTTTCCTAGCGGAAGACGACGGTCTTGTTGCGGTTCAGCAGGATACGGTGCTCCACGTGGCTGCGCACTGCGCGCGACAGCACCAGGGACTCGATGTCGCTACCGACCTGGGTCAGATCCTGCGCAGTCATTGTATGGTCCACGCGTTCGATGTCCTGGTCGATGATGGGACCCTCGTCCAGGTCCGAGGTCACGTAGTGGGCGGTGGCGCCGATGATCTTGACGCCGCGGGCATGCGCCTGGTGGTACGGGCGCGCGCCCTTGAAGCTGGGCAGGAAGCTGTGATGGATATTGATGGCACGGCCATTCAGCGCGCGGCACATGTCTTCCGACAAAATCTGCATGTAGCGGGCCAGCACCACCAGATCGATGCCTTCCTGCTCGACCAGGGCCAGCACCTGCTTCTCCTGCGCCGCCTTGGTGTCGGCGGTGACCGGCAGGTGATGGAACGGGATGCCGTAGGACGCCGCCAGGCTGGCATAGTCGTTGTGATTCGAGACGATCGCGGCCACTTCGGCGTGCAGATGGCCGCTGTGCACGCGGAACAGCAGATCGTTCAGGCAGTGCCCCTGCTTGCTGACCATGATCAGCAGGCGCTCCTTGCGGCGGGCGTCATGCAGCTTCAACTCCATGCCGTACTCCGCGGACATGCCGTCCAGGCGAGACCGCAGGTCGCTGGCGGAAACGCCGGCGGGCGCATCGAAGTGCACACGCAGGAAGAAACGACCCGTCTCTTCGTCGCCGAACTGCTGCGAGTCCAGGATGTTGCAACCCAATTCGAACAACAAACCGCTGACGCGGTAAACGATGCCCGTGCGGTCGGGGCAGGACAGGGTCAGGATGTAGTCGTTGTGTTGCATGGTTCAGGGGACAGGAGAAAAAACAGAGTAGGGAGGGGCAGCCCGGGGGCAGCAAGCAAGCGCAGCGTGCGTGGCGTTGGGGCTATCCATCCAGTCGGGCCAGGGTCTCTTCCGCCAGGGCCAGGCTGGACGTCAATCCGGGGGATTCGATGCCGAACAGGTTCACCAGGCCGGGCACGCCATGCGCGGCCGGGCCTGCGATGACGAAATCGGCGGCCGGTTCGTGGGGACCGGAAATCTTGGGGCGGATCCCCGTATAGCCGGGCGCCAGCGCGTCGTCGGGCAAGGCAGGCCAATAGCTGCGGACCGCCGCATAGAAGACCTCGGCGCGGGCCGGGTCCAGCGTGTAGTCCTCGGTGCCGACCCATTCAGTATCGGGGCCGAACTTGGCCTGGCCGCCCAGGTCCAGGGTCAGGTGCACGCCCAGGCCCGCATGCTGCGGCACTGGGTAGATCAGGCGCGAGAACGGCGCGCGGCCGGACAGCGTGAAGTAGCTGCCCTTGCACAGGTAATCGGTGGGGATGCTGGATGCCGGCAGGCCATCGATGCGCCGTGCCAGCGCCGGCGCATGCAGGCCGGCTGAATTGATCAGCACGTTGCAGCTCAGCGTCATGGCCTCGTCGCCGCCGAATTGCAGCTCGAAGCCCCCCTCCGGACGGACGCGGCCCGACACCAGCGGGGTATGGAAGACGCACTGCGCGCCGGCATTTTCGGCATCGCCCTGGAATGACAGCATCAGCGCGTGGCTGTCCACGATGCCGGTAGATGGCGAAGACAGCGCCGCGGTGCAGCGCAGCGCCGGCTCCAGGCGCATGGCGTCTTCGCCGGAAATGAACTGCAGGTCGTCGACGCCATTGGCGCGGGCGCGCTGGGCGATGCCCTCCAGCTGCGCGGCCTGCTCCGTGTTGGTGGCGACGATGAGCTTGCCCAGCCGCTTGTACGGCACGCCGCGCTCGGCGCAATAGGAATACAGCAGGTGCTTGCCCCGCACGCACAGGCGCGCCTTGAGGCTGCCTGCGGGGTAATAGATGCCGGCGTGTATGACCTCGGAATTCCGGGAGCTGGTGCCCGTGCCGATGGCTTCGGTGGCTTCCGCCACCAGCACTTCGCGTCCGGACTGGGCCAGGGCGCGCGCAACCGCCAGGCCCACCACGCCCGCGCCGATGACGACGCAATCCACATCCACGCTCATGGTGCTTTCCTTTCCGACTTTGCGCCGGCCGGGGTCAGGTCGAAACCGCCGGCATGGAAGACCAGCGGAGGTTCGCCGCTATGGCCGCAGCGCTCCACTTCGCCCACCATGATGACGTGGTCGCCCTCGACGTAGCGGCTGCGGTTGTGGCATTCGAACCAGGCGGCGCAATGTCCGTCCAGCATGGGCGTGCCGCCAGGCGCATGGTGCACCGTCAGTCCGGCGTAGCGGTCCGGCGTCTTGCCGGTGGCGAAGCGGCGCGCCAGCGCGATCTGCTCCGCGCCCAGCACATTGACGACATAGCGTTCGCATTGTTCGAAAGCCGCAAGCGAAGATGAACTGCGCGACAGGCTCCACAGGATCAGCGGCGGGTTCAGCGACACGGAGTTGAAGGAGCTGACCGTCAGTCCGATGGGCGCGCCATCGAGGCCGGCGGCCGTCACGACGGTCACGCCCGTGGCGTAACGGCCCAGCGCGGTACGGAAAAAGGCAGCGTCAAAATCAGGGGAGGAGGCGGTCATGCAATTGTTAATTGGGGCGGGCGCGCGCGGCGCCCGGCATCAGGGCGACAGGCGTTCGATCTTCCAGGCCTGGCCGTCCGCAACATAGCGCAGGCGGTCGTGCAGGCGCGAGGGCCTGCCTTGCCAGAATTCGAAGGCGGTGGGCTTCAGGCGGTAGCCGCCCCAGTGCGGCGGGCGCGGCGGCTGTTCGCCGAAGCGCTCGCGGAATTCCTGTTCGCGGGCTTCCAGCTCTTCACGGGTGATGGGCTGGCTCTGGCGTGAGGCCCAGGCGCCGATGCGCGAACCGGCGGGCCGGCTGTGATAGTAGGCGTCCGATTCGTCGGCCGGCACCTTTTCGACCACGCCTTCGATCCGAACCTGGCGCTCCAGCGGCTGCCAGAAGAACAGCAGACTGGCGCGCGGCTCGGCCTGCAGGTCCAGGCCCTTGCGGGATTCGTAGTTGGTGAAGAACGTGAACCCGCGCTCGTCAAAGCCCTTGATCAGGACGATGCGCGCGCTGGGCTGGCCGCTGGCGTCCACCGTGGCCAGGGTCATGGCGTTGGGTTCGGGGACCTTGGCGGCCAGGGCCTCGTCGAACCAGCGGGTGAATTGCTCGAACGGGGATGCCGAGGCCTGGCCTTCGAGCAACACGTTCTTGTCGTAGCTTTGACGCAGATCTGAGACGGACATGGGGCGTAGAGTTCAGCGTTGATAACAAGGAGTTTATACCGCCTGGACGGCAGCCTCCTTATTGACCCCGCTCAGGTCGCAGGCAAGATTTCCCGGACGCGCGCCTTATGGGCTTTCGGGCAGCGTCTGCGCATCCAGTTCCAGCCGGCGGGCGATGGCGTCCAGGCGGGCGTCATGAATGCCGGCGGCGCGCAGCGCCTGGGCCGTCTGCATCACGTATTCGGTGCAAGGACCGTAGCGTCCGGCGGCGCGGCGCACGATGGCCAGCAGCTCAGGTTCCGGCAGGGCGCGGATATAGGCGGGGTTGTCTCGGTTCATGATGAAGACCAGCGCCCGGACGGTGCCCGTGTCGGTCGAGCAGTTGATCCAGCGGGGCAGATAGGCGCCGGTGGACATTTCGCGTTCCCAAAGCGCAGGGAAGTAGGTGGGCACCTGGTCGCCCGCCAGGCGGTAGACCACGCCGCGGCAGGAGCCGCCCCGGTCCAGCCCGAACACCAGCCCCGGGCATTCCGGAGTGCCGCGGTTGACCCGCGACCACAGGCACAGCGCCCGGTGATGTCCGCGCAGGGTCGCCAGCCGGCGCTCCACGAAGTCGAAATCGGGACGCCAGATCAGCGATCCATACCCGTATACCCATACGTCTTCGCCCGATTGCCAGTGGCGCAGGGCCTCGTCCAGCGATTCCTGCCGCTCTTGCGGAGTCCAGAGACGAAAGGGCAGGCTGGCGCCGGAGTTGCCGGCGGCGGGAGGAGAGGACTGCATGTTCACGGCTACGGTTTCCGGTCAGATTCGATCGGGGGGTTGCGATTGGCCCAGCCTCCGGCCATCAGAGCGACGGAATAGGCCCAGAAGAGGGGAGCTACGCCAATTACCGCACCGAGCGCGCCGAAGGTCAACGGCAGGGAAACCTGCGAGCCATTGATCAGGGCCATTCGCAGGCCTACGGCTTCGGCGGCGCGGCCCGGGGGAGAATGCTGGTGCAGCAGGGAGAGCATGCTCGGCTGGCAGCAACCCAGCGCCAGTCCGAGGATGAAAGACAGCACGATCAGGACGGTAACGTCGGTGAACAGCGGATAAAACATGAAATCGATGGCCGCCGTCGCCATGGCCACGCGCACCAGCGTCCAAGACCGCACGCGGCGCTGGATAAAGGGCAATATCAGTCGAATCACGAAAGTTGCCGCCGCGAAGGAAGCAAGAATGACGCCGATCGTGGTGGCGGACAGGCCGATGGCCACCCCAAAAATAGGCACGACGAACAGGTGGGTGTCCCAGGCGCCGGACAAAATGGTGTTGACCATGAGGATGCGGCGCAATGCCGGTACCGCCAGCAGTTCGGCAACGCGGCGCTTTTCGGCCTCTTTTTTGCCGGACAGCTGCGAATCCACGGCCTTCAATTGGTGACGCAACGCATAAAGCCCGCCGGCCGACAGCAGGGGGCCCAGGGTCAGCAGGCCGAACGCCAGGCGGGTGCCCAGGTGGTCGATAGCCAGGCCGGCGATCAGCGGACCCGAGAATCCGGACCCCGCGAGCGCCAGCGACATGAAAGAGAAATTGCGCAGCCGCTGCGCCGGTTCGGCATGGCCGAGCAGGTCTTGCGTGGCAACCTGGTGCAACATGAAGCCGATGCCGATGCAACAGGACGCAATCAGCAGGGCCAGCTGTGTCTGCGAAATAAAGGGTAGCGCGGTGCCCAGGGCTACCAGCGTCGTGCCGATGACCAGCGGACGCACGATGCCGACACGGTCGACCCACCGCCCGGCGCGCACTGAAAACAGCATGGGCAGCACCGCGAACACCGCGACCAGCGTGCCCACCTTGAAGGTGGACAGGCCCATTTGCAGCGCAGTGAGCGATACCGTGATCCGTCCCCCTGTCAGCGCCACGTGGTTCATCATGGCCAGCAGGCACAAAAGCACCGCCCCGGAAAATTCCGGGGAACTGGGTGACGAAGAGGGGGATCTATGAGAAGTGGACACGGATACGGCGTAACTGCGTTCATTCTGGCCATATCGTCGCGCTATGTCGAGGCGATGCTGTTTTGCAGTGCCGCAAAGCCAGATTGGCGCCAATCGCAGGATAGGCGCCATCTAGGGGCGAACTCGCATACTTATGGCGCAAGATGGCGGCACGTTCGCCGCATCTGCGGGCAGGCGATTGCAGGCGCGTCGGACAAAGCGTTGTATCGTTCATGCAACGGAACAATCGCGCGGCCCTTGACGTTCCGCCCCGCTTTACTGTTTTTCACCGTTTCGCCACAGATCGTCGGTGGTTCGGACGGTTGGCACGTTTAGGATGTGCAGGCATCGTAGGCAATGCGTCTTTGCCTGGTCCGCAATTCGCAATACCGGCGCCCGTCCGATATCCGGCGCCGCATCCGGCAGGTTCAATGAAAAAGTCTCGCAGCAAGTTCAAGCGCTATTCCCTGGTCGCTGTTTTCCTTCTGCTCGTCGTGTTCGGCGTGCGCGCCGCCTTTTTTTCGGCGCCCCCTCCGCCGAGTTTCGCGGTGGCCGAGGTCACCCGCGCCAACCTTGAAGACAGTGTATTGGCCAGCGGCACCATCGATGCCATCGAGCGCGTCAGCGTGGGCGCCCAGGCCACCGGTCAGTTGAAGTCCCTGAAAGTGGCGCTGGGCGACCGCGTCAAGAAGGGCCAACTGGTGGCCGAGATCGACGATATGACCCAGCAGAACGAGCTGCGCAACGCCGAGGCCGCCCTGCAGACCCGGCGGGCCGAGCGGGCCGCCAAGGTAGCCATGCTGAAGCAGGCCGAACTCGCCTTCCGCCGTCAGCGGCAGATGCTGGCGGCCGACGCCAGTTCGCGCGAGGCCTACGAGAGCGCCGAAGCGACGCTGGGCGTGACGCGCGCCGAGATCGCCTCGCTCGATGCGCAGATCGCGCAAGCCGAGATCCAGGTCGACACCGCCCGCGTCAATCTGGGCTACACGCGCATCGTCTCGCCCATCGACGGCATGGTGGTCGCGGTGGTCACCAAGGAAGGCCAGACCGTCAACTCGATCCAGAGCGCGCCCACCATCATCAAGGTGGCGCAGGTGGACACCATGACCATCAAGGCGCAGATTTCGGAAGCCGACGTGACCCGCGTGAAGCCGGGCCTGCCGGTCTACTTCACCATCCTGGGCGAGCCCGACCAGCGCTACCGCGCCCAGCTGCGCGCGGTGGAGCCGGCACCCGACTCGGTGCAGAAGGACGATGCGGCCTCTTCGCTGACTGGCTCCACCAGCGGCAGCTCCACCACCGCCGCGGTCTACTACAACGGCCTCTTCGACGTGCCCAACCCGGACGAGAAGCTGCGCATTTCCATGACCGCCCAGGTCTTCATCGTGCTGGGCGAAGCCAAGGACACGGTCGTCGTGCCGTCCTCGGCGCTGGGCAAGCGCGGCGAGGACGGCCGCTACGCAGTCCGAGTGGTCCTGAAGGACAACAAGACGGAGACGCGCCAGGTCAGGATCGGCATGAACAACAACGTCCAGGCGCAGGTGCTGGAAGGGCTGGAGGTGGGCGAGCGCGTCGTGTCGGCGGATGCCGCGCCCGCCGCCGCGGCCCCGGGGGCCTGACATGAGCGGGCCTCTGATCTCGCTGACGGGCGTGCGCCGTGAGTTTCCCGCGGGCGAGCAGACCATCGCGGTCCTGAAGGACATCAACCTGGCCATCGAGGCCGGCGAGATGGTGGCGATCGTGGGCGCGTCCGGGTCGGGCAAGTCCACTCTCATGAACATCCTGGGTTGCCTGGACCGGCCGACCCGAGGCGAGTACCGGGTCGACGGGCGCAGCACGGGCGAGCTGGACCCGGACGAACTGGCCGAACTGCGCCGCGAGCATTTCGGCTTCATCTTCCAGCGCTATCACCTGCTGTCCGACCTGACTGCGCAAGGCAACGTCGAGGTGCCGGCCGTCTACGCCGGCAAGCGGCGCGAGGCGCGCCTGGCGCGCGCCGATGAACTGCTCGAGCGCCTGGGCCTGGGCGAGCGCTCCGAGCACCGCCCCGGGCAATTGTCCGGCGGCCAGCAGCAGCGCGTCAGTATCGCGCGGGCGCTGATGAACGGCGGCGACATCATCCTGGCCGACGAGCCGACTGGCGCGCTGGATACGCACACCGGCCAGGAAGTGCTGCGCATCCTGGAAGAACTGAACGCGGCAGGCCACACCATCATCATCGTCACGCACGATATGAACGTGGCCCGCCACGCCCAGCGCATCATCGAGATCAGCGACGGCGAGATCGTCTCGGACAAACGCAATCCCGACGCGCCACGGCGTGAACGGCTGAAGGAAGAGGCGCCGGCGCTGGGCGCGCGCCCCGTCTGGCAGGCCTATCTGGACCGTTGCCGCGAGGCCCTGCGCATGGCGCTCCTGGCCATGAACGCGCACCGGCTGCGCACCTCGCTGACGATGCTGGGCATCATCATCGGCATTGCGGCGGTGGTGTCGGTGGTTGCGCTGGGCGAAGGCTCGCGCCGCAAGATCCTGGACGACATCAGCGAAATCGGCACCAACACGGTAGAAATCTTTCCCGGCAAGGACTTCGGCGACGAGAAGGCCGTCAATATCCGCACGCTGGTGCCAGCCGACGCGGAGGCGCTGGCGCGCGAGTCCTATGTGGACAGCGTGACGCCGGAAGTCTCGACCAGCAATACGCTGCGTTTTCGCAATGTTTCGGTCAATGGCGTGATCCAGGGCGTGGGCGAGCAGTATTTCCGTGTGCGCGCCATCAAGCTGGCCCAGGGCAAGTTCTTCGACGACACCAGCGTGCTGCGGCGCGCGCAGGAGGTGGTGATCGACGACGCCACCCGGCGCAAGCTGTTTGGTTCCCATACCGAGCCGATCGGGCAGGTGGTGTTCCTGGGATCGATGCCTGCGCGCGTGATCGGAGTGACGCAAAAGAAAGACACCGTCTTCGGCAGCAACGATACGCTGAACGTGTGGATACCCTACACCACGGCGTTGTCCCGGGTGCTGGGCCAACAGCACCTGAAGAGCATCACGGTGCGCGTCAACGATGCCTCGCCGCCCGCAGCGGCGGAACAGGCCATCGTGCGCGTGCTGACGCGGCGCCACGTGACGAAGGATTTCTTCGTGTTCAACACGGATGCGATCCGCAAGACCATCGAGCGCACCACCGCCACCATGACGCTGCTGGTGTCCATGATCGCGCTGATTTCGCTGATGGTCGGCGGTATCGGCGTCATGAACATCATGCTGGTGTCGGTGACGGAGCGCACTCGGGAGATCGGCGTGCGCATGGCGGTGGGAGCGCGGCGCAGCGACATCATGCAGCAGTTCCTGATAGAAGCGGTGCTGGTATGCCTGATAGGCGGCGCGATCGGCATCGTCCTGTCCCTGGGGCTGGGCGTGCTGGTGTCCAAGGCCACGCACGGTTCGTTCCAGATGATTTACTCCACGGCATCGATGGTGGCGGCATTCAGTTGTTCGACGCTGATCGGTGTGCTTTTTGGCTATTTGCCGGCGCGCAACGCGGCGCGCCTGGATCCCGTCGAGGCTCTGGCCCGGGAATGAGGACGATGAACGCGGTTTCCCTGATCTGCAAACCCGCAGCCCTGGCGCTGCTGCTGGCCCTGGGCGGCTGCGGCAGCCTGCTGCATACCGACTACGAGCGGCCGCTGACGTCCATCCCTGCGGCTTGGACCCACGCGCCCGCTGGCGATTTCCAGGCGGGGCCGCTGGCCGAGGGCGGCGAGTGGTGGCGCAATTTCAACGACCCGACGCTCAACGGCCTGGTCGACGCCGCGCTGGCGCGCAACAACGACCTGGCCGCCGCCGCGATCCGCGTGCGCAGGGCGCAATACCAGGCTGGAATCACCGAGGACAAGCTGCTGCCGCAACTCGGCGGCAACGCCGATGTGACGCGCAACCGCAATCTGTATGGCGATCGCGTCATTACCCGGACCAACGCGGTGCAGCTGACCGTCAGCTATGAAGCGGATCTGTGGGGCAAACTGTCCAGCCAGCGCGACGCGGCGCAGTGGGATGCCCTGGCGACTGAGCAGGACCGCCAGAGCGCCGCGCTGTCCCTGGTGGGCACCACCGCCACGCTGTACTGGCAGACCGCCTTCATCAACCAGCGCATCGCCAGCAGCGCCGAGAGCATCGCGTACGCACGCAAGACGCAAGACCTGGTGCGCGCCCAGTACGCGGCGGGCGGCGCGTCGGCGCTGGAAATGGCCGAGGCCGAACAGACCGTGGCCAGCCAGGAAGCCGCTCATACGCTGCTGGTGCAGCAGCGCGTGGAATACGCAAACGCGCTGGCCATTTTGTTCGACGGTCCGCCTGACCGCATGATGGCCGACCCGGCGCGGCTGCCGGGCTACCCCTTGCCGCAAGCGCGAGCCGGCGTGCCGGCCGACCTGCTGGGCCGCCGTCCTGACTTGCGCGCCGCCGAGCTGCGCCTGCGCCAGTCCCTGTCCACCGTCGACGCGACCCGCGCCAGCTTCTATCCTCCGCTGACGTTGACCGGCGCCTTGGGAAGCTCGAGTCCCTCGCTGTCCGACGTTCTGAAGAACCCGGTAGGTTCGTTGGGGGCGGCGCTGACGCTGCCGTTCCTGCAATGGAACCAGATGCAGCTCAACATCAAGATATCCAAGGCCGACTACGAAGAGCGCGTGGTGAATTTCCGGCAGGCGCTGTACCAGGCGATGGCGGACGTGGAAAATGCCTTGTCGAATCGTACCCAGCTGCGTTTGCAGGCGGAGCAGCTGGACGCGTCGCTGCGGGCGGCCCGCGAAGCCGAGCGGCTGTACGAAGTGCGCTACCGGGCCGGGGCGGTGCCGTTGCGGGACTGGCTGGATGCGCAGGAGAAGCGTCGGGTGGCTGAGGTTTCCCGGGATGAGAATATGTTGAATCGGCTGGTGAATCAGGTGACGGTTTATCAGGCGCTTGGTGGGGATGATGTTGTTGACGTGGCTGCTGGATCTGCTGCTGGCGTCGGAGTGGGTTCTTAAGGCCCCCGACGCGCCAGGCTCCGCTTTTGAAGTTTGACGTCAGCTGGGGCGATTGGTCTTCGTAGGGTTCTCGCCGACGGTGGAGGTGGGCGATGGTCTTACGGGGCCCGCCCCAGGCCGGCCGCCCGGGCGGCCTTTTGGGGCTTACGCGGCGTCTTGCGGTTGGTGATGGCGCTGCGCGCTGATGATGAGCTGTGCACGAACAGGAATCGTTGTTGGGCGATGAACTGCATATGGAAGCGGGCCAGCACCCGCGCGCAGCGCCATCCGTACAACTGACTGCAACCATATGCCAAAGAAGGCCGCCTGCGCGGCCGTCTTTGGCGTCCCTGTAAGATCCTTCTCTCTTCCTCGTCGGGGAGATGAACGCCAAGCACACAGCTCGTCCCCGCGGCCGGCAAGATTCAAAAGCGGAGCCGGGCGCGGCGGCGCCCTGGCTGGCGCGGGGCGTCGATAAGCCCGACGGAATCCGAAGGAACCGCCGAAGGCGGTGACGAGGATGAGGACGGGGAAGTCCGGAGCGAACGCTCCGGACCGCAATCGTTGCCCCGCGCCAGCCAGGGCGATGCCGTGCCAGGCGTCTCAAGAACCAGCACCCCCTCCCGCAACACCCGCCTGCAATAAAATACGTCCCCATGAACACCCCAGAACCCCAAGCCGACCTCGACCGCCGCTTCGGCAGCCTTTCCCGCCTCTACGGCCCCGAAGCCCCGACCCGCCTGCGCAACGCGCACGTGGCAGTCGCCGGCCTGGGCGGCGTGGGTTCCTGGACCGTCGAAGCCCTGGCGCGTTGCGGGGTAGGCGCGTTGACGCTCATCGACTTGGACCATATCGCCGAATCCAACGTCAACCGGCAGATTCACGCGCTGACCGCGACGCTGGGCCAATCCAAGGTCGATGCCATGGCCGAGCGCGTGCTGGCGATCAATCCGGAATGCCGGCTGACACGGGTGGATGATTTTGTTTCGCCCGAGAATGTCGCCGAGGTCCTGCCCGGCCCGTACTCCGTCATTATCGATTGCACCGACCAGGCCGCGGCCAAGATCGCGATGATCCTGCATGCGCGGGAAATCCGCGTCCCGATGCTGTTGTGCGGCGGCGCGGGCGGGAAGACGGATCCTCTGGCTTTGCGCGCCGGCGACCTGTCGGCCGCGGTCAACGACGCGCTGCTGTCCAAGCTACGCAACAAGCTGCGCCGCGAACACGGCTTTCCCAGGGCATCCGACCAGAACGGCAAGGCACTGAAGCGCGTGCCGAAAATGGGCATCCATGCCCTGTGGTTCGACCAGCCCGCCATCCTTCCCGACGCCTGGACTCGCCCCACCGAGGGCGAGGATGACATGGGCGCCTCGGGAGCAATCTTGGCGCCGCAAGGCCTGTCCTGCGCGGGTTATGGCTCGGTCGTGACCGTCACGGCCGCCATGGGCATGGCGGCGGCCAACGAGGCGCTGCGCCTCGCGGTCTGACAATGGCGCTACAACGCCACGAACACCATGCCATCTTCGATCCTGACCGGGTAGGTGGCCAGGTTTTCGCGCAGCGGCGAACAGAGCGCGCGCCCGTCGCGCACGTCGAAACGCCCCTGATGCAGCGGGCATTCGATCTCGTGCCCCTCTAGAAAACCGTCGCACAGCCGCGCATTGCCGTGCGTACAGAGGTTGGCGGTGGCATAGACCTCGCCGTCCACGCCGTAAAGCGCGATCTCGCGGCCGCCGGCCTGCACCGCGATGACGTCTTCTTCAGGCACCTCGTCCCGCGCAATCGCCTTGATCCATTCCGTGCTCATTGCTGTCGTGTCCTTTCTCAGATGGGATAGATAAGTGAATTAGGCACCAGTTCGCTGTCGAAAATGCATAGCCGCGATTCAAACTTGAGGCCGTCCGGGCCACGCTGAACCACGTCCAGGTAGCGCCCCACGTTGAATACGGTGGTCAGCTGGTTGGGCTTGGTGCGGAACACGGCGTAGTTGGCCTCGGATTCGATGCGGTCGCCCTGCACCGACAGCACGCGCGGCGCGCCGACCACGTGGCGCTGGTAATAAGGGTCGTGGAAGATGGTGTCGGTGGCGCCGTAGATGCGGTCCTTCAGCATGCCGCGGCTTTCGAAGGACATGGTCGCCAGCGGATAGCCGCGTTCGTGGTTCTCGCGCGGCAGCACTTTGTACACGCAATCCTCAAGGAAGAAATCCGGCCATTTCGCCCAATCCTCTGCGTCCAGCGCGGCGGCGTAGTCGTTGTACAGGCAGGTCAGTTGGTAGTAGAGGGGAAAGTCCAGCATCGTCAGGCCTCCATGACCCGCCGCCAATACGCGTACATCCCGCGGATCAGCGTTTCAGTGACCATGTGGTCGGTGTTCTCCGCGGTCTTGCCGCCCAGCTCCGCCACGCTGCGGTGCCAGGGCTTCTGCTCGAAGCCCGATTGCGAGAATTCGATGACTTCGCCGTCGTCCGCGGACACGAAGCCAGCGGGGCCGAACAGATTGGCCTGGCGCAGACGGCGGCGGGTCATTTCGGGCGTGTCGTCGGCGAAGCCGAAGTGCGTCCAGACGAAGTCGAAGGCGTCGTGCCCCACCGGCTGGATGTGACGGGTGGACAGCGAGTTCACCTGCTGCTGGATGATGACGCTGGGAAACAGCGTCATCAGCACGGCGGTGGGACCGTTCCACCAGGGTTCCGGCACGATGTCCAGAAAGCGATCGTCGTTCAGCGACATCTGCTCCTTGAAGCTGGACACTCCGCTGGTGACGCTGCCCTTGCCGCCCTGGCCCCGGGTCGAAATCATGGCGGCGTGACGGAAATGGCGGTCCATCTTCAGCTCGGAGCGATTGTCGGCGCGCCACAGACCAAAGGTGACGAACCAGGTGTGCAGCAGGCCCGGATGGTAGGGATCCTTGATGTTTTCCTGCATCAGCTTCCAGTTCCCCGGAATGCGCTGGCGGCTGTAGCCATGGATCACGAGTTCGCGACCGTCGAAAACACGGTCGAAATAGTGCAGGATGTCCGGGCCGAGGTAGTCCTCCAGGGGCTCCACGTCGTGGTCGAACGAGGCGAAGACCACGCCGTTGCGGCAGGCCACGGCCAGCTTCGTCAGTCCATGTTCTTCCGGCTTGAAGTCGGGTGGCATGCCGCCGTTGATCTTGCCGTCCTGTTTGACGCCGCGGCGGAATGGCACGCCGATCAGGTTGCCCTGCAGGTCGTAGTTCCACTGGTGGTAGGGGCAGACGAATTCGCTGCGGTTGCCGGCGCGTTCCCGGCAAAACTGCACGCCCCGGTGCGCGCACACGTTTTCCACCACGCGGACGTGGCCGTCGTTGTCGCGCAGCAGAATGACCGAGCGTTCGCCGACGGCGGTGCGCTTGAAGTCGCCCGGCTTGGGAATCTCGGCTTCCAGGCCCACGTAGCTCCAGTGCCCGCGGTAGAAGAACCGCTCCATTTCGCGCTGATGCAGGGCGGCGTCGGTATACACGCCGAAGGGGATGCGGTGGGATCCGTCGTCCTGCCAACGGAGGGTGAATTGGACGGGCTGTTCGGGGGCGTTCATGAGCCGCTCCGGCTACAGGGCGCGGCGGCGAGTCGCGTACAGGCACGCATGGCTAGTCTCCTTGGTTCGGCGGTCCGCAGGGGGCGGTCCGGCAGAGCCTGCGCGGCATGGGCGCAGGCGTTTTTCGCATCATCGGGCAGGCGGTGAAATAAATAAATAGAATCTGAATGATGAGATAAATCACCAAAATCAATATTGGTGGAGACGAGCCATGAACTTGCAAGACGTGGACCTGAACCTGCTGGTTGTCTTCAATGAATTGCGCAAGCACGGCCGAGTATCCGCCGTGGCCGAAAGCCTGGGTATTTCGCAGCCAGGCGTCAGCAACGCGCTGGGCCGGCTGCGCAAGCTGCTGGGCGATGAACTGTTCCTGCGCACCTCGCGCGGCATGGTGCCCACGCCCTACGCGCAGGACCTGGCGCAGCCCATCGCCGCCGCGTTGGAGGCGCTGCACAGCACCTTGAATGCCCGCGCCGCGTTCGACCCCGCGCACAGCGGCCGCGCCTTCGTGATCGGCGTGAACGATGTCGGCGAAACCTATTTCCTGCCTCGGCTGATGCGCGCGCTGGACCGCGCCGCGCCCAGCGTCACGGTGCGTACCGTGCGCACGACCTCGATCGACGTGAAGGACGAGATGGAGCGCGGCAGGATCGATCTGGCCATGGGCTTCCTGCCCGACCTGAAAAGCGGTTTTTTCCAGCGCCTGCTGTTCCGCCAACCCTACGTGTGCATCTTCCGTCGCGACCATCCCCTGGCGCGCACCGGCGTGTCGGCTCGCCAGTTCCGAGCGGCCGAACACGTGGCCATTGCATCGGAAGGCACGGGCCATGGCGTAGTGGACCAGGTGATAGGGCAGGCCGGTATCCGGCGGCGCTTGCGACTGACGGTGCCGCACTTCATTGCGGTGGGGCCGGTGCTGGCCGCGACCGACATGATCGCCGTGGTGCCGCAGCGCTTCGCCGATTGCGCCTGCGGCCCGTTCGGGCTGGCGACCGCGCCCTGTCCGGTGAAAATCCCGGAGTCGGTCATCAACGTGTTCTGGCATGCCCGCAACCACCGCGAGTCCGCCAACCAGTGGCTGCGGCAGGTGGTGGTCGACGAATTTGCCGACTGAGCCCGGATTCAGGCGTCGCGCAGGACCACGGGGAACCAGCCGCGCAGCGCATTGGACAGCCGGATTTCCTCGGCGGCATGCAGGTCGGCCAGGGTCAGGACGCGTTCTTCCACCTGTTCGGTGTCCAGCAGTTCGGCGCGCTGCACGCCGGGCAGGCAGCCGCTGTCCACGGGCGGCGTGTACCAGTCGCCGTCCAGGCGCAGATAGATGTTGCTGCGGCTGCCCTCGCAGAGTTCGCCGCGTTCATTCAGGTAGAGCAGGTCGAAGATGTGCGGATGCGAGGGCAGCCATTCTATGGTCTTGGTGTACCAGGGGCGGTACGTGGTCTTGTAGCGCAGCAGGGGCTCGGACGAGCGCAGCGCCTCGGGCGCAAGCATCGCTTCCTGCCCGGGATGCAGGGGCGGCAGGGGCGCGGTCTGGATGTTGCGGCTGCCGTCGCGCGCCACCAGCAGGCGCAGGCGGTGCGGCCCAGGCGTCGACACGCCGAGCGCGGTGATCATGATGTCCGCTTCGACGGCCCGGCCGCCCCAGCCATAGCCCAACGCCTTGCAGGATGCTTCCAGGCGTTTGAGATGGCGCGCCAGCAGCGGCACGCGTCGTTCGGCATCGACCAGGATGGTCTCGATCAGTTCGGGTTGCATGGGACTCTCCTGGGATAAAAGTGCGCTGCGGCCGCGCTCTATCCTACTACCGATGACTGCCGGCGCGCAGGGTGCCGGATAGCTGGAATGCGGGGTCAGGCCCGCAGGATACGGGCCTTCCAGTGGCATTCCTGCCATTCCTCGGCCGGGTCGGAATCGTGCACGATGCCGCCGCCCACGCTGTACACGCCATGCCCGGCACGGTCCAGCACCAGGGTGCGGATCGCGACGTTCAGGGAAAAGTCGCCGTCGGGCGCGAGCCAGCCGATGCTGCCGCAATACAGGCCGCGGGGCGATGCCTCCATCTGCCGGATGCGGCGCATGGCCGCCACCTTGGGGGCGCCGGTGATGGAGCCGCAGGGAAACAGCGCGCGCAGCACATCCTCGAGCGTGGCCTGCGGCGCCAGCGCAGATACGGTGGACGTCATGGTCCACACGGTGGGATAGCGTTCCAGCGAGAACAGGGCGTCGACCCGCACCGAACCCGGTTCCGCCAGCCGGCCCAGGTCGTTGCGCAACAGGTCCACGATCATCAGGTTTTCGGCGCGGTTTTTCTCGCTGGCGAGCAGCGCCTGCCCCAATCGTTCGTCCTCGGCCGGATCCGCATGGCGCGGGGCCGTGCCCTTCATGGGCCGAGTGGTCAGGCGCGGGCCGTCGCGGCGCACGAACAACTCGGGCGAGAACGACAGCACCGTGCGGTCGCCGTCCTGGATGAATGCGCCATGCGCCACCGGATTGCGGGCGGCGATGCGCCGATACAGCGTGGCCGCGTCGCCCTGGAACTGCAGGTCCAGCGGCTGGGTGTAGTTGACCTGATAGAGCTCGCCGTCGCCTATCAGGCAGCGGATGGCGTCGATCTGGCGCACATACTCGGCTTCGGTCATGCGTGGCGCGGGCAGGCTGATGGCGGCGGGCGCGCTGCCGGCATCCGGCGCGTCCCAGGGCGCTTCGTTGTGCTTGCGTTCGAATGCCAGCGCCGTCAGGCGCGGCCTGCCGTCATCGCGCGGCGGCGTCCAGGGGCCCGCGGGCGGCGCCATGGCCGCCTCGGGCAGCAGCCATTCGCCCAGTTCGTAGTCCAGCAACAGGGCGATCCACCGCCCCTGCCGCCGTTGCGCCTCGATGGCGTCCAGCGCGGGGGCGACCTCGGCGGCGGAGCGCGCCTCGATTCGCGAGCACAAGCCCTCGAATCGCAGCGCGCGGCCGGCCAGCCGGTCTTCAAAACGACATTCCATGCTTCTTACTGCTGCTGATGTGCCAGGAATTCCTTCAGGACCCGTCCCGTATGGGAATAGTCGCTCAGGGTCATGACGTGTTCGGGAGAACCTTCTCCCACCAGCTTGCCGCCGCCCGTGCCGCCTTCCGGACCCAAGTCCAGGAGCCAGTCGGCTTCGGCGATCACATCCAGGTTGTGTTCGATCACCACCACCGTATTGCCGGCTTCCACCAGGCGGTGCAGAACGTGGATCAGCTTTTCCACGTCGGCCATCGACAGGCCGACGGTGGGCTCGTCCAGCACGTATAGCGTATGCGGGATGCGCGAGGCGCGCCCGGTCTTGATCAGTCCGTCGGTCAGGCGAGCCTTGGACAGCTCGGTCACCAGCTTGATGCGCTGGGCTTCGCCGCCGGACAGGGTAGGCGAGGGCTGTCCCAGCGTGAGGTAGCCCAGGCCCACGTCCTGCATCAGCTGCAGCGGTCGGTGGATCTTGGGATGGGCCGCGAAGTAGCCGATGGCATCGTCCACTTCCATGGCCAGCAGTTCGCCCGCGTTCTTGCCGCGCATCTGCACGCTGAGCGTGTCATTGTTGAAGCGCGCGCCGTTGCAGGCATCGCAAGGCACCTTCACGTCCGGCAGGAAGTTCATCTCGATGGTGCGCATGCCCTGGCCTTCGCAGATCGGGCAGCGGCCGTCGCCGGTATTGAACGAGAAGCGCGCCGCGGTCCAGCCGCGCATGCGCGCTTCGCGCGTATCGGCGAACTGCTTGCGCACGTCGTCCCAGAAGCCCACGTAGGTGGCCGGGCAGGAGCGCGGTGTCTTGCCGATAGGGGTCTGGTCCACTTCCAGCACGCGATCGATGGCTTCCCAGCCCTTGATGCTGTCGCAGCCTGCCCAGCCAGGCGCCTTGCCTTGCGACACGGCCTGCATCAGGTTGTCCAGCAGCACTTCGCGCGCCAGGGTGGATTTGCCCGAGCCCGATACACCGGTCACCACGCTCAGGCGACCTACCGGAATCTTCGCGTCCACGCTGCGCAGATTGTGCAGGCGGGCGCCCTTGATTTCGATCATGGGCGTGTCGGCTTCGACCGGGCGGCGGCCTTGCAGCGGATGCTGCAAGGGCTTGGCCAGGTAGCGGCCGGTTACCGATTCCGGCGCTTCGATCAGGTCCTGCGCGCTGCCCTGGGCGACCACGCGGCCGCCGCGGATGCCCGCGCCGGGACCGATATCGATGATGTGCGAGGCGCGGCGGATGGTGTCGTCGTCATGCTCCACCACCACCAGCGTGTTGCCGTTGCCTTCCAGGCGCGCCAACGCGTCCAGCAGGATGCGGTTGTCGCGCGGGTGCAGTCCGATGGTCGGCTCGTCCAGCACGTAGCAGACGCCCTGCAGGTTGGAGCCCAGTTGGGCGGCCAGGCGGATGCGCTGCGCTTCGCCGCCGGATAGCGTGGGAGCGGCCCGGTCCAGCGCCAGGTAGTTCAACCCCACCTCTTGCATGAAGTTCAGGCGTCCGCGGATTTCCGTGAGGATGTCGCGGGCGATCTCGCCTTCACGGCCGCGCGCCACCAGCCCGGTGAAGAAGGTATGCGCGTCCGACACCGGCAGCGAGGCGAGTTCGGCGATGGACTTGTCACGCCAGCGCACGGCGCGGGCCACCCGGTTCAGGCGCTCGCCGTTGCACTGGGTGCATACCTTGGCTTCGCCTTCGTACCACGCGTTCCAGGCGGTTTCTTCGCCGGTCTGTTCTTCGTCAAAGCCTTGCAACTGCAAGCCCGTGCCGTAGCAGCCCGTGCACCAGCCATGCTTGGAGTTGTACGAGAACAGGCGCGGATCGGGTTCGGGGAAGCTGGTGCCGCAGGACGGGCAGGCGCGCTTGACCGAGAAGTGCTGTTGCTGCAGATCGCTATCCAGCGCCTCGTGCAGCTTGTTCACCGGCCAGACCACGGACATGACGCCCTGGCCGTTTTCCAGCGCGCTCTTGACCGCCGCCCGCAGGTCGGCCTCGTTGGCGGGATCCACCACCACGTCGGCGATGGGCAATTCGATCGTGTGTTCCTTGTAGCGGTCCAGGCGCGGCCAAGGAGCGACGGGAATGAATTCGCCGTCCACGCGCAGGTGCGAGTGGCCCTTGGATCCGGCCCACTTGGCCAGATCCGTGTAATAGCCCTTGCGGGCGGTGACCAGCGGCGCCAGCAGGCCGATGTGCTCGCCCTTGTGTTCGCGCAGCAGCCGCGCCACGATCTGGTCCGTGTTCTGGGGTTCGACCGCCACGTTGCAGTCGGGGCAGTACTGGGTGCCCAGCTTGACGTAAAGCAGGCGCAGGAAGTGGTGGATTTCCGTCATCGTGGCCACGGTGGACTTGCGCCCGCCCCGGCTGGTGCGCTGCTCGATGGCGACGGTGGGCGGGATGCCGAAGATGGCGTCCACGTCCGGCTTGCCGGCCGGCTGCACGATGGCGCGCGCGTAGGCGTTGAGCGATTCCAGATAGCGGCGTTGCCCTTCGTTGAACAGGATGTCGAAGGCCAGCGTGGACTTGCCCGAGCCGGACACGCCCGTAATGACCGTGAACTTGTCGCGCGGGATTTCCACGCTGACGTTCTTCAGGTTGTGCTCGCGCGCGTTGCGGATTTCGATCGCCATATTGGCCTGGCGGCGCTCACGCATGATGGATTGCAGCGGCTTGCCCACGTCCGCGGCATAGGTTTCGCCCGGTTCGGCGATGCGCGCGGTCAGTCCCGCCTGTTCGACCTCTTGCGCATCGGCGTCGGTGCTTACGACCACGTCGGCCGGCAGGATGCTGACATCGTAGTCGCGCAGGGCTGCGCCGGTATGCGACTTGGGATTGTCCATCAGGTCCTGCGGCGTGCCGGTGCCGATGACCATGCCGCCGGCGTCACCGCCTTCCGGCCCCAGGTCGATCAGCCAGTCGGCCGCGCGGATCACGTCCAGGTTGTGTTCGATGACCAGCAGCGTGTGGCCGGCGGCCAGCAGTTTGCGGAACGCGCGCATCAGCCGGGCCACGTCGTCGAAGTGCAGGCCGGTGGTGGGTTCGTCGAACAGGAACAGGCTGCCTTTCTTGGCGACCTTGGCGGTCGAAATGCCGCTGCGCGCCGCCTCGGCCAGGTGGCCGGCCAGTTTCAGGCGCTGCGCTTCGCCGCCCGACAGCGTCGGCACGGGTTGGCCCAGCCGCACATATTCCAGGCCCACGTCGGCCAGGGGCGCCAGCCCGGTCTGCACATCGCGCAGGCCCTTGAAGAAGTCCAGCGCCTCGCTGACGGTCATCTCCAGCACTTCGTCGATGGACGCGCTCTTGCCCAGGTGCTCGACGCGCACCTCCAGCACTTCCGGGCGGAAGCGCTTGCCATCGCAGTCCGGGCAGCGCAGGTAGACGTCCGACAGGAACTGCATTTCCACGTGTTCGAAGCCGGTGCCGCCGCAAGTGGGGCAGCGGCCATCGCCGCCGTTGAAGCTGAACGTGCCCGCCGTGTAGGCGCGCTCGCGCGCCAGCGGCGCCTGGGCGAACAGCTTGCGGATGGCGTCGAACGCGCCGACATAGCTGGCCGGATTGGAACGGGCGGTCTTGCCGATGGGGGTCTGGTCCACCATGACCACGTCGGCGATCTGTTCGGCGCCCAGCAGACGTTCGAAGGCGCCCGGCGCTTCGGATGGTTTGCCCTTCTGCTTGAGCAGGGCGGGGTACAGCACGTCCTGCACCAAGGTGGACTTGCCGGAGCCGGACACGCCAGTCACGCAGACCAGGCGGCCCAGCGGCAGTTCGACGGAAACGTTCTTGAGATTGTGCGCGCTGACGCCTTCCAGGAGCAGGCGCGGCGTGTTCGCCGCCACCGGCATGGGACGCGGCGCTTCCACGCGCTGGCGGCCGCCCAGGTAATCGCCCGTCAGTGTGCGCGCGGTGCGCAGCTTGGCTGGCGTGCCATCGAAGACGATCTGGCCGCCGCGTTCGCCGGGGCCGGGGCCGATGTCGATGATGCGGTCCGCGGCCACCATGACCTGCGGATCGTGTTCCACCACCACGAGCGTGTTGCCGGCATTGCGCAGGCGGTGCATGACTTCGACGACGCGGTGCATGTCGCGCGGGTGCAGACCGATGGACGGCTCGTCCAGCACGAACAGCGTGTTCACCAGCGAGGTGCCCAGCGCCGTGGTCAGGTTGATGCGTTGGACCTCGCCGCCGGAGAGCGTGCGGCTCTGGCGATCCAGCGTCAGGTAGCCCAGGCCCACGTCGCACAGGAACTTGAGCCGCGCGCGCACTTCGGTCATGAGCAGGTCGGTGGCGGCGTCCAGCGCGCCCGAGAACGACAGCGTGTCGAAGAAGAGGCGCACCCGTTCGATGGGCAGCAGCATCACGTCATGGATGGACAGGCCGCCCAGGCCGTCGAGCTGCTCGCGGCTCCAGTTGGCGCCAACCGGCATGAAGCGCTTGTAGCGGCCGTCATCGGGCGGCAGCACGGTGTCGGCTTCTTCTTTGGTGCCCAGGCGCCAGAGCAGCGCGTCGGGCTTTAGCCGCGCGCCATTGCAGGTGGGGCAGGGCGTGTAGCTGCGGTATTTCGACAGCAGCACGCGCACGTGCATCTTGTAGGCCTTGGTCTCGAGCCAGTCGAAGAAGCGCTGCACGCCGTACCACTGGTGCTTCCAGGCGTCGTTGCCGCCCTTCCAGTCGGGCGTGCCGTAGAGCACCCACCGTTTGTGCTCTTCGCTCATTTTCTTCCAGGGCACGCCCAGCGGGACGCCGGCCTTGGGCGCGTATTTCTGCAGCTCGTCCTGGCACTCCTTGTACGACGGCGTCGTCCACGGCTTGATGGCACCTTCCAGCAATGTCTTGTTCTCGTCCGGGATGACCAGGCCGAAATCGATGCCGATCACGCGGCCGAAGCCGCGGCAGGCTTCACACGCGCCCAGCGGCGAATTGAACGAGAAGCTGCTGGGCAGCGGATCCGTGTATTCGATGTCGCAATCGGCGCAATGCAGCCGGTCGCTGTATTTCCAGATATGCGCGTTGCCGCCTTCGGCGTCCATGACGTACACGGCCAGATGCCCGGCGCCCATGCGCAGCGCGGTGTCCAGCGCTTCCATGACGCGTTCGCGTTCGGTGCCGGCGAAGCGGAAGCGGTCCTGGATAACGTGGAGAATGCGGCGCGATTCCGTGGCGCTTTTGGCCGCCTTGGCTTTCTTGGCGCCCTTGGCAGGAGCGGCCGCGCGCGGGGCGGCGTTTTCCTCGGCGTGCACGCGGGTGTAGCCCTGCTGCTCCAGGAAGCCACGCACTTCTTCTTCGGTGAAATTGGAAGGCACGGCGATGGGGAAGGTCACCACCAGCCGCGGGTCGCCGGCAACAGCGGCGCGTTCGGCCAGCGAGTGGTAAATGGAATCCGGCGTATCGCGCCGCACTACCTTGCCGCAGCCGCGGCAGTACAGCTTGGCGCCGCGCGCGAACAGAAGCTTCAGGTGGTCGTTCAGTTCCGTCATCGTGCCGACCGTGCTGCGCGAGCTGCGCACCGGGTTGGTCTGGTCGATGGCGATGGCGGGCAATATGCCTTCGATGCGGTCTACCTGCGGCTTGTCCATGCGGTCCAGGAACTGGCGCGCATAGGGCGAGAAGGTTTCTACGTAACGGCGCTGCCCCTCGGCGTACAGGGTGTCAAAGGCCAGCGAACTTTTGCCGGACCCCGACACGCCGGTCACGACGACCAGTTCGCCGGTGGCGATGGTCAGGTCCAGGTTCTTGAGATTGTTCTGGCGGGCGCCAACGATGCGAATTTGGGAGCTCATGGACGGTATCGTAGCCTGAGGGGAGAGGCCTGCCCGAGCGACAACCCATCGCTGGTTCCGAGCGCGGCGATATGGAATAATTGACTATATTGTGAGTCACGCGTCCAAAATATGGACAATAAGCAGACTCACTAGCTGTACAAATAAACAGTATCGCAGATTCGTCTGAAATTCGCGCTGTCCGTGTTGCGTGTTCTGCTGATTCGTTGCTAAAGGCATGCCGCCTTTAGTTGGAGACATACTTGCTGGAAACCAAGGTCCCGGGCGCCGCGGCGTTCGCCAAATTCATGACGGTGCTGCAGGCGGTGGCGGACGCGCCCCAACCGCCCACGGCGGCCTCGCTGGCGCGCAGCTGCGGTTATCCCCGGCCCACGGTCTACCGCATCGTCGCGGCGTTGGCCGAGCAGGGCATGGTGGCCGAAACCGGCGGCGCCTACCGTCTTGGGCCGCGCCTGATGTCGCTGGCCAGCCGGGCGTGGTCGCAGTTCGACCTGCGCGCGGCGCTGGCGCCCGACCTGCAGGCCTTGCGCGACGAAACCGGCGAAACCGTGCATCTGGCCGTGCCCGCCGGGCACGAGATGACCTATATCGATAAGCTGGAAAGTCCTGGTCCAGTGCGCATGGCGTCGCGCGTGGGGGCGTCCGTGGCCTTGCATTCCAGCGCGGTCGGCAAGGCCTACCTGGCGGCCCTGGACGAAGCCGCTCGTGAACATCTGTTGCGTTCGCTCCCGCTGACCGCCCGCATGCCCCGCACCGTGACCAGCCTGGCCGAACTCCGCGCCGTGCTGGACGTGGCCGCCGCTCGCGGCTACGCCACCGACGACGAGGAAAACGAAGCCGGTATCGTCTGCTATGGCGTGGCCCTGTGCGATGCCGCCGGACGGCCAGTCGCCGGCGTCAGCGTCAGCACCTTGCTGTTCCGGCGGCGCGAAGACCCGCAATCCGCCTATATCGAACCCTTGCTGCGGCTGCGCGATGCCGCCGCGGCCAAACTCGCCGTACTGCCGGTATCGCCCGGCGGCGCCTGACCGTCTGCCTCCAAGGAATGCCATGACCGCATCTGCTGCCCCTCTTGCCTCCAAGCTCTCGGCCCTGCTGGCCTCCCGAGTCGTTCCCGTGCTGCGCTATACGGACGCAGCCACCGCCGCCTACGCGGCCGAGGTCGCCGTGGCCGCCGGCTGCACCACGCTGGAATTGACCTGGACCATTCCCGGGGTCACCGACCTGCTGCGGGCGCTGCGCGACAAGCACGGCAGCGAATTGCTGCTGGGCGTGGGCACGGTCCTGGACGAGCACCAGGCGCGCGAGGCGCTGGTCGCGGGCGCGGACTTCCTGGTGTCGCCGGCGCTGGCCACCGAGATCGTCGATCTGGCGCACGCGGCCGACGCGCTGTGCCTGCTGGGCGCATTCACCCCCACCGAAGTGCTGGCTGCGCGCCGCGCCGGCGTGGACGTGGTGAAGATCTTCCCGGCCGACACGGGCGGTCCCAAGCACCTGGCGGCGCTCAAGTCCGTGTACCCGGACACGATCTTCTGCCCGACCGGGGGCGTCACGCAGGACAATATGGGATCGTATTTCGCGGCGGGCGCCGCCATCGTGGGCATCGGCAGCAACCTTTATGACAAGGCGGCGTTCGCCGCCCGCGACACGCCCGCGCTGGTGGCGCAGATCGTGCGCACGCGGGAGGCTGCCCATGGCTGATTTCGACATCGTCGCGCTGGGCGAACCGCTGGTTGAACTCAACCAGACGCACCAGGACCAGCGCCAGTACCTGCAGGGCTTCGGCGGCGACACCTCCAATGCCGTCATTGCGGCGGCGCGGCAGGGAGCAAGCTGCGCCTATCTGACCCGGGTCGGCAATGACGCCTTTGGCCAGCAGTTCCTGGACTTGTGGCGGTCCGAAGGCGTGGACACTTCGGGCGTTCAGGTGGACGAACAGGCGCATACCGGCCTGTATTTCGTACAGCACGGCCCGGACGGCCACGCCTTCAGCTATCTGCGCCGCGGCTCCGCCGCCAGTTTGATGACGCCGGCCAGCCTGGATTCGGGGCTGATCGAACGGGCCCGATACCTGCACGTTTCGGGCATCAGCCTGGCGATCAGCACCAGCGCTTGCGATACGGTGTTCGCCGCGATCGAGCGCGCGCACGCGGCCGGCGCGCAGGTCAGCCTGGATTCGAACCTGCGTCTGCGGCTTTGGCCGGTGGACCGCGCCCGCGCCATTCTGCGCGAGACCATGCGCATGGCCGATCTGTTCCTGCCCAGCATGGACGACATGCAGCACCTCACCGGCAACGACGACCCGGAGCGCACGCTGGATTGGATACGCGACGCAGGCGCTCCCGGGGTGGTGGTGCTGAAGCTGGGCAAGGAGGGTTCCATCATCGACGACGGCCGTCGCCGTATTCCGGTGGCAGCCCTGCGCGTGGACGCGGTGGACGCGACCGGGGCGGGCGACTGCTTCGCTGGCAGCCTGCTGGCGCGCCGCTGCCAGGGAGACTCCTGGGAGGACGCGGTGCGCTACGCCAATGCCGCGGCGGCCTTGTCCACCCTGGGCTATGGCGCGGTCGATCCGCTGCCCCGCAAGGAGCAGGTCCTGGAAAGGCTGAAAAGCCTGTCCGCCTGAATCCTGGCAAGCGGGGAGGGGATCTGTCCCATATTTCTACGTGGCAGGCTGGCTGCGGCGGGATGCCTGCCGAAAACGCTCTGGTTGGCGCAGTGCGGGAATTTCAGGCTAAAATGCCAAGTTACCCGAATTTTCCGCCAGCCCGGTATCCGGTTGTGCGGTCGTCGATCCCCGCAAAGATTTCCGCATATTCAACAGGAGAATCAACATGGCTGAACGCAAACGCGTGCGTCGCAACACCCTGGAACGCCGTTGCCTGGGCAAGGCTTTCAAGCGCTTGTTCGTCACGTCGCCCAAGGGCGTTTTCAAGATGCTGGAAAAGATCAAGCGCGTCTAAGTGACGCGTCCGGCCGGAGCCCGCTCCGGCCCGATCAAAAAAACCCGCCGGTTCGCCGAGCGGGTTTTTTTTCGTCCTGTGCGGGCGCGGCCTACTTCCCGGCGTCGGGCGGGCCGAGCTTGGGCAGGATGAAATCCATGAAGGCGCGGGTTTTCGCTGGCTGGATGCTGGACGGATACACCACATAGATCGAGATCGGATCCACCGACCAGCCCGGCAGTACCCGTTTGAGGGAATTGCGCTTGATGATGGGCTCCAGCGCCAGGCAGTGCGGCATGCGTGTAATCGCCAGGTCCAGGCCGGCCAGGGTGCCCGCGATGCTCATATTGTTGGCCGCCAGATGGCCGCTGACCGGGACGCGTTCGCTGACCGCGCCGCGGCGCAGGGTCCAATGCGAATGCGCCTCGTCGATCGTAGTGCGCAGGCACTGGTGCTGAGTGAGATCCGCCGGCGTCTTCGGTTCGCCGTGGCGTTCCAGGTAGCGGTCGGAGGCATAAAGATAGTTGTCCAGGGACACCAGTTCCTGCACGACGGCCCCGCCTTGCATGGCGCGGTTGCCGTTCATGTCGGCGGCGCTTGCCGCCGCCAGGGGGTAGTCGGCGTTGCTGCCAAAGCGCAGCACGATGTCGAATGGCGTGCCCTGCGCGTCCGAGGCCGTCAGCATGCTCAGGTCGAATTCGCATTCCACTTCGGGATAGCGATCCGTGAAATCGTTGATGGTTTCGGGCAGCAGCCAGATCGCCAGGCTATACGGCATGGAGACCCGCAGATTGCCCGAAGGACCGCCCGACAGCGACAGCAGTTGCTCGTGCGCGAGCCGCGCTTCGTCGATCAGCCCCTGGCAGCGGCGCATATAGGCTGCGCCAGCTTCGGTGAGATCCAGGCGGCGCGTGTTGCGGTTGATCAGGCGCAGGCCGATTGCGCGTTCCAACTCATTGATGCGGCGCGACAACGTCGAGGTCGGCATGTTCAGCGCGCGAGCCGCCAGGCTGAAGCTTTTGCGCTTGGCAACCTCCACGAACAAGGCGATGTCATTGAGCTGGACGGTCGAAGCTTCCATAGGCATTCCGAATTTGGCCGCCCGAGTGTACGCCACTACGACGCGCGTTCCCAAGATAGGCGGGGCTGCAGGGGGGGCTTCGAATTGTCGTTTTGTCAGATTTGATTGCAAATTTGCGCCGCGCGGGGCAGGTTCGCGCAGGCATATCCCCTAAACTTCAGGCGAAAACACGAAAACCAAGACCGCAGCGCTTGCATGACGCATCGCAAAGGGGCTCAGTGGGCATGACCGACACACCAACTTTTTTCACTGTTTTGACGCCCACTTATAACCGGGCGGGCACGCTGCACCGGGTATATGAATCCCTTTCCCGGCAAACGTTCCGGGATTTCGAATGGGTAGTGGTGGATGATGGTTCTACCGACAATACCCACGAATCCATCCTGGACTGGCAGGCGCGCGCCGATTTTCCGATCCGTTATTTCTGGCAGAACAACCGCCACAAGAAAACCGCGTTCAACCGGGGCGTGCGCGAGGCGCGCGGCCAGCTGATCGTGGGGCTGGACAGCGACGACGAAATGCCGCCCGATGCCCTGGCCACGTTCAAGGACGCGTGGGACGCCATTCCGCCGGCCCGGCGCGAATCCTACGTTGCGGTGACGGGCTTGTGCGCGCGTCCGGATGGCAGCATTGTCGGCGACCGTTATCCACAGGACGTCTTTGACAGCACGGCCGTGGATGTTTATTTCCGCTATCGCATCAAGGGCGAGAAATTCGGCTGTATGCGCACCGACATCCTCAGGAAGTACCCCTTTCCGGAGGATGTCGCAGGCTTCGTGCCCGAAAGCCTGGTGTGGTGGGCGATCGCGCGCGCGGGCTACCTCAGCCGCTTCATCAACCGCGTGGTGCGCACCTACCACGACACGCCGGGCGGCCTGAGCCAGGGCGCGGTTTCGGTGGGCAACAACGCCCAGGGCCTCTATCTGCTGGCCTGGGACATGCTGCAGCACCACTTGGAATTCTTCCGCTATCGGCCGCGTGAATTCATCATGGCGGCGGCGCGCTATACCCGCTTTCGCCTGCACCTGAAGCACTCTGGCGTGCCCACGGCGGTGCAAGCCTACAAGCTCACGAACCCCGTGGCGAAGTTCATGGTCGCGGCCATGTGGCCGCTGGGGTATGCCATGTACCGGCGCGACAGGCGCCGCGGCGTGGCCTAGGGCCCGCGCCGGCAGGCTCCCGCCGGCAGGTCATGCGGGTGCCGCGGCGGGCGCCCCGTGGCCGAGCCCCAGATAGATCTCGACCACGCGCGGATCCTCCGCCACCTGCGCAGCCGGGCCGTCCAGCGTGACGGCGCCGGTCTCCAGCACATAGGCGTAATCGGCCACTTGCAGCGCGGCGCGGGCATTCTGCTCGATCAGCAGGATGGATACGCCCATTTCCCTCAGGCGGGCGACGATGCGGAACACTTCGCGCACGATGCGCGGCGCCAGGCCCAGACTGGGTTCGTCCAGCATCAGCAACCGCGGCTTGGCCATCAGGGCGCGGCCCACCGCCAGCATCTGGCGTTCGCCGCCGGACAAGGTGCCGGACAACTGGGCGCGGCGTTCCTTCAGGCGCGGGAACAGCTCGTAGACCTCGGCCAGCGTCTGGTCCTGGTCGCGCAAGCCGCTGCGAAAGCGATGAAATGCGCCGAGCATCAAGTTGTCCTCCACCGTCATCTCGGCGAACAGCTCGCGCTTTTCCGGCACGAGGTTCATTCCCGCGGCCACCATTTCCTCGATCTCGGCGTGTTCCTGCCGCTTGCCGCCGAAGACGATCTGTCCGCTGGACGGCAGCACGCCCATGATGGCGGACAGCAGGGTTGTCTTGCCTGCGCCGTTGGGGCCGATCACGGTGACGATCTGGCCTTCGCCGACTTCCAGACTGACCCCCGAGACAGCTTCGACCTTGTCATAGGCCACGCGCAGGTCGCGTACTTCCAGCAATTTCGCGCTCATCATTCCACTCCGCCCAGATAGGCTTCAAGCACCGCGGGATTGTTCTGGATCTCGGCGGGCAGGCCTTCGGCGATCTTCTCGCCGAAGTCCATGACCACCACGCGGTCCACCAGCCCCATCACGAAGTCCATGTCGTGCTCCACCAGCAGGATGGCCATGCCTTCGGCCCGCAGCTTCTTCAGCAGCTCGGCAAGCTCGCATTTCTCCTGGTAGCGCAGACCGGCGGCGGGCTCGTCCAGCAGCAGGATGCAGGGATCGGAAGCCAACGCGCGGGCAATTTCCAGGATACGCTGCTGCCCCAGGGCCAAGGAGCCCGCCTCGTCGTGCAGATGCTTGCCCAGGCCCACGCGTTCGACCTGGCGGGCAGCCTCGGCCAGCAGGCGCGCCTCCTCGGCGCGGTCCAGCCGCCAGGCGGCCGGCAGCACGCCGCGGTGGCCGCGCAGATGGGCGCCGATGGCCACGTTTTCCAGCACGCTCATGCGGCCCAGCAGGCGCACGTGCTGGAAAGTGCGCGACAGGCCCAGGCGCGCAATGCGGCGGGCACCGGCGCCCGCCACCGAATGGCCCAGCAGCGTTACCGTGCCGGAAGTCGGCGTGTCCACGCCGGAAATCTGGTTGAACATGGTGCTTTTGCCGGCGCCGTTGGGTCCGATCAGCGCCAGGATTTCACCCGCGCGGATTTCCAGGTTCATGGCGTTGTTGGCGACCAGGCCGCCGAACTTGCGGGTCACGTCCACGGCTTTGAGCACCACTTCGCCGCGAGGCGGCATGGGCTTGCGCGGCAACGGCTCGGCACTCATGTCCAGCTTGCGCTGCTGCTTTTTCAACGGCACGCAGCGCGTCAGGACGGGCCACAGTCCGCTGCGGGCGCGGTGCAGCAGCAGCACCATGCCGAAGCCGAACACGATCACCTCGAAGTTGCCGGTCTGGCCCAGCAGCTTGGGCATCCAGTCCTGTAGCCATTGCTTGAGCACGGTGAAGACGCCGGCGCCGACCAGCGCGCCCCAGACCTGTCCCGCGCCGCCGATGACGGTCATGAACAGGTATTCAATGCCCATCTGCAAGCCAAAGGGGTTGGGATTCACGAAGCGCTGCATATGCGCATAGAGCCACCCGGACGCGCAGGCCTGCAGTGCCGCGATAATGAAGATCACCATGCGCGAACGGGCGGTGTCCACGCCCATGGACTCGGCCATCACACGGCCGCCCTTCAGCGCACGGATGGCGCGGCCCTCGCGCGAATCCAGCAGGTTTTGCGTGGACCACACGGCCACCAGCAGGAAGGCCCAGATCAGGTAGTAGATGTTGTCGCCCTGGTTCAGGGTCCAGCCGAATAGATTGATGGCGGGTATGTCCGGGATGCCGGTGTGGCCGCCCAGGCCTTCGACGGAGCCGAAGACGAAGTACAGCGACAGGCCCCAGGCGATCGTGCCCAGCGGCAGGAAATGCCCCGACAGCTTCAGCGTGATCGCGCCCAGCAGGTAGGCGATGGCCAGGGTCAGCGCCAATCCGGCCAGCAAGCTCAGCCAGGGCGAGGCGCCCAGCCATGCCAGCCAGGACGGCAGGGTGTCCGCACGGGTGGTCAGCAGCGCCGTGGTATAGGCGCCCACGCCGACGAACGCAGCCTGCCCGAAGCTCGTCAGGCCGCCGACGCCGGTCAGCAGCACCAGGCCCAGCGCCACCATGGCGTACAGGCCGATATAGTTCAGCAGCGTCACGTAGAACGGCGGCAGCACCAGCGGGGCAAGGGCCAGCAGCGCCAGGAATGCGAGAAGGATGTGGCGCGGATTCATTCGTCTTCTTCCTCGACGTGATGGCTTTTCAGTGAACGCCAGAGCAGCACGGGGATGATCAGCGTGAACACGATGATTTCTTTGTAGGCGCTGGCCCAGAACGAGGAGAACGCTTCGATCAGGCCGACCAGGATGGCGCCGGCCGCAGCCAGTGGGTAACTCACCAGGCCGCCGATAATGGCGCCCACGAAGCCCTTCAGGCTGACCATGAAGCCCGAGTCGAAGTACATGGTGGTGATGGGGGCGATCAGGATGCCCGAGACCGTACCGATCAGCGCGGCCAGGAAGAACGTGGCCTTGCCTGCGAAGATCGGCGATATGCCCATCAGCCGCGCGCCCAGCCGGTTGAATGCCGCCGCGCGCAGCGCCTTGCCATACATCGATCGTTCGAAGAATTGGTAGAGCACGATGATCAGCAGGGCGGACACCGCCACTACCCACAGCGCCTGGCTGTTGACGTTCAGCGGCCCCAGGCTCAGGCTGGCGTCGCTGAACGGCGCGGTGCGGGCGCCTTCCGCGCCGAAGGCGAGCAATCCCAGGCCGACCAGCGCCAGGTGCACGGCGATGGAGACGATCAGCAGCACCAGGGTCGAGGCCGACGCGATGGGCTGATAGAACAGGCGGTACAGCTGCGGCCCCATCGGCACGACCAGCAGCAGCGTCAGCAGCGCCTGCGCGGCCATGGGCAATTGCGCCAGCGGCAGGTTGTAGAACAGCGCGGCCAGCACCAGCGGATAGATGAGCTTGACGGCCATGCGCCAGGCGCCACGATTGCGCCCCGGCCGTTTGCGGCGCGCGAGCAGGTCGGCGATCACTTCGGCCACCGCGAAGGCAAACAGCAGCCACACCAGCAGCACCGGCTTGCCAGCCTGCAGCGCAGCCATGGTGAGCGCGCCGAACGCAACGAATTCACCTTGCGGGATGAACAGCACGCGGGTGACGGTAAAGACCAGCAGGATCGACAAAGCCAGCAGCGCATAGATGGCGCCATTGGTGATGCCGTCCTGCCCAAGAATCAGGGCAATCTGAGCATTCATGCGAAATTCCGGGTAAGACAGACAAGCACGTCGGGCACATCACCCCCTATCCACGCGCGCCCGCCAGGATGCAACGGAGCAAACTCTGTGCACCCCATCGGGATGCCGCGGAGCCGGGCTCCGCCGGTCCGCAGGCATGCCCCCCAGGGGGGAAGCGCGCAGCGCTTCGGGGGGGACCCAACCTCTACTTCACCAGCGTCCAGGCGCCGTCCTTGACGGTGATGAGTTCGCGGCCACGGTCGTCAAAGCCGCTGTGGTCGGCGGCCGTCATGTTGTAGACGCCCTGGGTGCCGACCAGCTCTTTCGTCTGTTCCAGCGCATCGCGCAGCGCGCTGCGGAATTCCTTGGTGCCCGGCTTGCCGGCCTTCTCGGCGAGGGGCACGGCTTTTTCCAGCAGCAGGCCGGCGTCATAGACGTTGGCGCCGAAGGTAGCGGGCTTGGAGCCGTTGAGCTTTTCATAAGCGGCGATGTAGTCGGCAGCGACCTTCTTGGAAGGGTTGCTGTCCGGCATTTCCGGCAGTACCAGCATCAGGCTGGCGGCCAGCACCGTGCCTTCCACCTTCTTGCCGCCCAGCTTCAGGAAGTCTGGCAGGGCCGCGCCGTGGGTCTGGTAGAACTTGCCCTTGTAGCCCTGGTCGAACAGGGTCGTCTGCGGCAGCACGCTGGCGGCGCCGGGGGCAGCCACCAGCACGGCATCCGGCTTGGCGGCGAGGATCTTCAATGCCTGGCCGGTGACCGAGCTGTCAAAGCGCAGATAGCGTTCGTTGGCGCTGATCTTGATGCCTTTCTCGGCAGCCAGGCCGGAGAAGACCTTGTACCAGTTCTCGCCGTACGGATCGTTCAGGCCGATGAACCCGACTGTCTTGATGCCGGTCTTGGCCATGTGGTCGACGAGAGCGCGCGCGATGATGTCGTCGTTCTGCGTGGTCTTGAACACCCATTTCTTCTGGTCGTTCATGGGCAGCACGACCGCGGCGGTGCCTACCGGCGCCAGCATGGGCACGCCGGCCTCGGCCGCGAACTGGATCACGCCCATGGCATTGGGCGAGCCCGAGGGGCCGATCAACGCATCGACGTTCTGCTCCGAAATCAGCTTCTTGAAGGCCGTTACCGAGTTGGTGGAATCGCTGGCGTCATCCAGCGAAATGTATTCCACGGTCAGGTCGCCGATCTTCTTCGGCAGCAACGGCACGGTGTTCTTCTGGGGGATCCCCACCAGCGCCGTGGGGCCGGTGGACGAGGTGACGACGCCGACCTTGACTTGGGCCAGGGCGGGCAGGGCGAACAGCGCGGCTACCGCGGCGGCCGCGGCCAGGGGGAGTTTCTTCGACAGCATGGCAAAACCTCCGGATAGGGAGCAGGGTGGGGGTGCGGCTGGAAAACGGAGAAAACAGGTACTGCGGAAATTGCTGGGCTTGCTCTGATACTTGTTACTTAAACTTTCTGTGCGCAGGCTCGCACTGTAGACCTGGTCCGCAGTGCTTACCTATCCGTCAAAACCCGAAGCGGGCTGAAGGGTATGCGTTCAGATGGTGATGGAACTGACGCTGGCGCCGCCGCAGACGAACAGCGTCTGGCCGGTAACGAAGCTGTTGGCGGGATCGGCGAAGAACATGACGGCGCGCGCCACATCGTCCGAGCGGCCCAGCCGCTTGACCGGTATGCCGGCGGCCAGCTGCTGCTCGCGTTCGCTGCCGGGTTCGATCACTTCGTAGAACATGTCGGTCTGGATCGGGCCGGGGGCCACCACGTTGACCGTGATGCCGTAGGGCGCGAGTTCCAGGGACCAGGTGCGCGCCATGCCTACCATGCCCGCCTTGGTGGCTGAATACGCCGTGCGGGTGGGCAAGCCGAGGGCGCCGCGCGAGGACATCATCACGATGCGGCCGAACTTGCGTTCCTGCATCCCGGGCAGCGCGGCCTGCACCAGGCTGATTGCCGCGCCCAGATGAATCTGCGTCAAACCGTGCAATTCTTCCTGCGTGACCTGCGGCAGCAGGTTGGGCCAGATGACGCCTGCGTTATGGATCACGTGGCTGATGGGAAACTTGGCCGCGGCTTCAGCGCCCGCCTGCGCGGTGGCTTCGGCGTCCAGCAGGTCCACCTGCACGTTGTGCAGGCGCGGATGGCTGAAGTTGGCCGCGCGGCGCGCCATGGAAATCACTTCATAGCCCGCGTCCAGCATGCTGCGGCAGATTTCCGCGCCGATGCCGGCGCTGCCGCCGGTCACGATAGCGACGTTGGAGTGCGTCATGGATATCCCCCTGTTGTCGTTGTTGTGCGGCCGGCTCAGGCCTTGGGTGCCAGCGCCAGCACGCGCAGCGGACTGCCCGAGCCGCTGCGGATCTTGAGCGGCGCCGAGAAGACCACCGCGCCGGTGGGCGGCAATTGGTCCAGGTTGGTCAGGCACTGCAGGCCGTAGCGGTTGTTGCCGTGCATGTAGTAGTGGCAGGGGTAGGGAGGATCGAGGTGTTGCGCCTGGCCGGCGTCGGTGCCGACCGACTCGGTGCCAAAGCCGTGCACGTCGCGTTCCTTGATCAGCCAGGGCACCACTTCCGCGTCCGGACCGGGCGAGTGCGCGCCGTCTTCCTGCAGATTCAGGTATTCGGCGGGTTTGGCGCGCTTGGACCAATCGGTGCGCATCAACACCCAGGAGCGCGCCGGAATGCGGCCATGCCGCTCTTCCCATTTCTTTACGAAGTCTATGGTCAGCAGGAAGTCCGGGTTGTCGCGTGCCTCGGCCGAGCAGTCGATGACGCAGGCGCTGGCGATGAAGGCCTCGATCGGGATCGTGTCCACGGTGTTGTCGGGCTGGTCCTTGCCGGTGACCCAGTGGGCCGGCGCGTCGAAGTGGGTGCCGGTGTGCTCGGAACACGAGAAATTGTTCCAGTACCAGGCGGGGCCGCGCTCGTCATAGCGCGAGATCTCCTCGATGCGGAACGGCCAGGCCTGACCGAATTCCGGCGGCAGCACGATGGTGGGGAATTCGGGCGTGAGCGTCTCGGTCAGGTCCACCAGGCGGATGCGGCCGGACACCAGTTCGGTCATGAATTGGGCAAGAATGTTTTGGCTCATGTGCTGTTCCTCTAGATTCGTGCGTTATCGGGGGATAGGCGGGCCGTCAGGCTCCCAGCTCCCGTTCCAGTCCTTTGGGGTTCTCCGCCAGCCGGGCGCGGAATTCCTGCGCGACATCGCCGACGTAAACGTCCTCGATGCCGTCCTTCAGCGCGCGCACGATGGCGGCTGCGATCGCCGCGGGCGCCACGCGCGGGGGCGGCGTGCGCTGTTCCCATTCGTGGTCCACGGGTCCCGGGAACACGTTCACCACCCGCACGCCCGCGCCGCGCATCTCGGCGCGCAGGCATTGCGCCAGGGATAGCGCGGCCGCCTTGGACGCCGACCACATGCCGCGCGACGGCAGGTTCATGTGCGCATAGATCGACAGTACGTTGACCCAGGCCGTGGCGCTGTTCACGCCGTCCGCGGCGCGTCCGCAAAGGGCCGGGCCAAAGCTTTGCGCCAGGCGCATCAACCCCAGCACGTTCACGTCCAGGGCATCGCGTGCCGTGTTGACGTCCTTGCGGTTCAGCAAGCCGCCCTCGCGCTCCTGGTCCGCGGTATTTACCAGGATCTCCACCTTGCCGCCGATGGAGGCCGCCACCCGCTCGACAGAGTCGGTATCGGTCACGTCCAGCACTACCGTCTGCACACGCGGGTCCGCCGCCAGCGCGTCGAAGGCGGCGTCGCGCTTCCAGGCTTGCGGATCGCCCAGGAACACGGTGGGGCAGCCTGCTTCCAGCAGGGCGCGCGCCACGGCCTGGCCCACCGCCGATTTGCCGTCGGTGACGAGCGCGCGGCGGAACTTCGGATCGCACGAGGTTTCGCGCAGGGTCTTGTCGTCTTCCATGTTCGGAGTGTTCCTTTCTGGCAGGGCGATCATCACGGCCTGGCCGCTGCGGTCCAGCTTCAGCGCCAGGCGCACGCGGCCGCCATCAACGCAGTCCTGGTGCACATGCGCCACGACCGAGGGGCCGGCCGTCATGCGCACCGTGCCCACGCGCCAGGGCAGGCGTTCGCGGAAATACAGGTCATTGCTGTGGTGCAGGGTGGTGCTGACCAGCAAGACGCCGCCGGGGTCGGCCGGACGCCATGGCAAGCGTTCGGACAGGCAGTTGCCGCAGACCTCGCGAGGCGGATACTGGACCTCGCCGCAGTCGGCGCAGGTCTGCAGCTCGAAGCGGCCTTCGGCGGCGGCGGCGGTCAGCCCCAACGCGCTGCGGCTGCGCCAAGCTGGCGGTAAGGTGGGCTGGCGGGTGCGGGCGATCGGATTCTTGCGGGGAGGCTTGGCCAAGGGTTCGGTCATGCGTCGCTCCCCAGAATGGCCGCGGCGGTGCAAAGCCCGCGGTCGTAGTTGATCATGCCGAAACCACTGACCATGCCGAGGCGGGCGTCGGCCACCTGCGTGCCGCCGGCGGTGCCGCTCAGCTGGCGCAATGCCTCGACCAGTCCGAGATAGCCGCCGGCAGCGCCGGCCTGGCCGACCGACAACTGGCCGCCGTTGGTATTGAACGGGAAGCTGCCGTCCACGGTGAAACTATGGTTGCGCACGAAGTCGGGCGCCGAGCCCTTCGGGCAGAAGCCCAGGTCTTCCATCTGCATCAGGTTGATGACGGGATAGTCGTCATAGGCTTGCAGGAAATCCATGTCGCCGGGTTGCGTGCCGGCCTGGCCGTAAAGCTCGTCCAGATCCATGGTCCAGCCGCCTCGCGTCTGGATCGGGTCCTCGATCCAGGCATTGTGGCGTTCGATGGTGGAGAGAATGCGGGCATAGGGCAGGTTCAGCGCGCGCGCGCGGTCCCGGCTCATGACCAGGAACGCGTCGGCACCGGCGCAGGGCATCACGCAATCGAAAAGATGGATCGGGTCGGTGATGACGCGCGCGTCCAGGTATTGCGCCAGGGTCAGCGGCTTTTTCATCAGCGCGTGCGGGAAGCGCAGGGCGTTGTCGCGCTGAGCGACGCAAAGCTTGCCGAAGTCCTCGCGGGTGGCGCCGGTCGCGCGCATGTAGTTGGCGGTCAGCAGCGCGAAGCTGGCGTTGGGTCCACCCGCGCCATAGGGGTAGACCGCGTCCTGCGCAAAACGCGAAAACTGGCTCACGGTGTTGCGGAACGAGTCCACGTGGTTGGTGTCGCCGGCCAGGCAAGCCACGATGTCCGCATCGCCGGCCTGCACGGCGCGGGCCGCGCGGCGCAAGGCGGCCACGCCGCTGGCGCCGCCCATGGGAATGTGGTCCAGCCAGCGCGGGCTCATGCCCAGGTGCTGCACGAGCCCGACGGCGGTGTCTGGCGCTAGCGTGAAGCTGGAAACGCAGAGTCCGTCCACGTCGGTCTTGGCGATGCCTGCCTGTCGGATCAGTGCGCCCAGCGCTCGTCCCAGCCACCAATGGGCGGCGTGGGTGGAATAGCGTTCATACGGAATGGTGACGGGCAAGGCCGCCACCACGCCGTCGTAGCCTTGGCGGCTCATCGCGCGGGCTCCTGGCGTTTCTTCATGTGGCCGGTGTCCACGCAGCGGGCCGTGCCGGGCAGCGTGGGCGCCAGGGCTTTCATTTCGCCGCGCTGGATCTTGTTGGTGGTGGTCAGCGGCAGGCTGTCGACGAAGGCCACGTAGCCGGGCGCCTTGTAATAAGCCAGCTGTTCCAGACTCCATTGCACAATGCTGCGGGCGGCCTCGGCCATGGCGGCGCCCTCGGCCGGCAGGCTCTCGGCCACCACGCAGGCCAGCACCTCGTCGCCGCGCACCGCGTCGGGCACGGCGGCGACCGCCACGGCCTTCACCAGCGGATGCTGCAGCAGCACGCTTTCCACTTCCACCGCGGAAATGTTTTCGCCGCTGCGGCGGATGACGTTCTTCTTGCGATCCACGAAGCGCAGCGCGCCATCGGCATCGCGGCGCACGATGTCGCCGGTATGGAACCAGCCGTCTTCCCAGGCCTGGGAGGTTGCTTCCTCGTCCTTGAGGTAACCGGCGAAGAAGCCATAGCGCGGGTCCTCGCCGGCATGCCGCACCAGGAGTTCGCCCGGCTCGCCCGCGGCGGCCTCGGTCCCTGCATCGGTGACGATGCGCACCAGCACATCGTCTTCCTCGCGGCCGAAGCAGCTGCTGCCGATGTGGCGCGGCTCGCGGTTGGCGATGATCACGGCGCCTGCGCCGGTCTCGGTCATGGCCCAGGCTTCCAGCAGCGGAAAGCCGAAGCGCGCCTCGAAGGGCTCATGCAGCTTGCGGTCCACGCCGGCGCCGAACCCGAAGCGGATCGCCGCTTGCTTGTCGCTCGGGGATGGCTCGGCCTTCATCAGGATGGCGGGCATGACGCCCAGGTAGTGCAGTACCGTGGCGCCAGAGTCGCGCACGCTGTCCCACCAGGTTTTGGGATGGAAGCGGTCCAGCGGGATCAGGCAGCCACCGGTCAGCACCATGGCCATGGCCGAGTACGCCATGGCGTTCATGTGGACCAACGGCAGAGGCGTCAGCATGCGTTCCTGGCCCGGGCGCAGTTCGCACAGTCCGCCGATGCGGGCATACCAGCCGCCCGCGTGCAGGAAATAGCGGTTGGGCAGGATGCAACCCTTGGGCCGGCCGGTGGTGCCGGAGGTGTAGAGCAGGGCGCATTCCGTCAGTACGCCGGGTTCCTCGCCGGCCAGCGGCGCGGCAAAGGGCGCGGCGGGCGGCGCGTCGTCTGGCCCCATCACTCGCAATTCGCGGCCGGCGCGCTCTGCTGCGGCCAGCAGGTCCGCGTGGCGTTCGGGCAGCGCCACGGCCAACGCAATCTCGGAGTGTCCTGTGAGGTATTCGAGTTCGGCGGCGCGCAGGTCGGGGTTGATAGGCACCACCGATACGCCCAGCGCGTTCAGCGCAAACCAGTGCAGGAAAAAGGCGGGGCGGTTCTCCAGCAGCAGGCCGGCGCGATGGCCGTGGCCGTAGCCGGCGCGGGCATAGGCCGCGCGCAAGGCTTCGATGGCGTCGGCGGCCTGGGCGTAGGTCAATTCACCGGCGGCGATGCCATAGGCCTGCGCCGTTTCCGGCAGGATGCACAGGAAGGGCTGGGCGCCGTAGCGGGCCGCGGTGTCGCGGAATGCCTGATGGACCGTGGTGCTCACAAGCCGCTCCTACATGAACAATTGGATATTGCCGAAGGCCGCGTCGCAATTGACGAGGTCCACGCGCTTGAGGCGGATACGCAGTCCGCGGTCGTGCTCCACCAGATGGTGGGTGGCCCAGCCGGCGTACAGCGTCTGCGAGTCTTGGCGCGTTTCGACGTAATGGAAGGCGGTGCGGACCACGTGGCGGCCTTCGGCAGGCGCGGCGTCGGGATGCCCGTGTTCTACCGTGGGCGCCTGCAGCAGGTGATGGCAGCGGCTCTTGGGCTGTTGAGAGAAAGTGCGTTGGCCCGCCAGTCGTTCCACGCGCACGCGCAGCAGCAGCTTGTCCTCGTACATGAGGGACGCATGCAGCCTGGGGTCGGTCTGGCCATGGGCCAGCGGCATCCAGTAGTAGCCGTCGTCGGTGTACAGGTTCAGCCAATCCTCGAACCGCAGCTCGTCGAGCATGCGCGCCTCGGCGTAGACAAAATCGATCAACTCGCGGTCGCTTGCGCTCATACCGACTCCGGTCCGGTCATATAGCGGCCCCATGCGCGGTACTGGTTGCGCATCTGCCATTCATTGGTGCCGTTGGTGGCGACGTTCTTCTGGCCGACTTCGTCGGGCGAGTACAAACGGCCCACGTTCACCCAGTCTCGCGCGCGTGACTGCAGGCCGTCCTGCGCGCGCTCGTACATTTCAAGGTCGTCGTGCCCGACGACCGAGGTCGGCGCGTTGATGAGGCGGTTGTACATGAGTGTGCGTTCCAGCAGCAGATCGGGCGCGCCCACCAGGCGGAAGGTCCAGGATTCCACCAGCGTGCGGTCCGCGGCAATGGGCTTGAAGACGCGCAGCGTCTGGATCGGGCCCTTGACCATGATGTTGGGGAAGTACACGGTGTTGTGGCGCACGTCGCCCAGGATCTGGTGGGCGCGTTCCTCGCCGTAGGCCGCAACCATGGAGTCCCAGTAACCGGGAATGCCGGAGTAGGAGGCATGGATGGAGTCGGATACGCCCGTGTGGCCATGGCCGTTCTCCCACACGCGGATGCCCATGTTTTCGAAGAACTCGTAGGGCGAGATGAACGGCGCGAACAACTCCACGGCCATGGGCTTGGGCGTGCCTTCGGGAGCCTGTTCCCAGACCTTCACTGCCGTGCCCGCCGAGGACTCGTGCGCCACCATCGGATGGCAGGTGTCGGTCTGGTTGTCGACCAGCATCTTCCAGTTGCACCGGTGCATATAGCGCAGCACGCCGCCGGCGACTTCCAGGCGGCCTTCGGGAGAGCGGTCCACCATGTTGTCCAGCGTGGAGAGCGATTCGCCGAAGAAATCCTCGAAGGATTGGCCCTCGGGGTTCAGGCGGCAGAACACAAAGCCGCGATGGTTCTTCACGTCCTTCACGGCGGCCATGCCCTGGCTGGCTTCGCAGTTTTCCAGGCCAGTGTTCTCATAGCCCTTTTTCAGCGGGATGGACAGCAGGCTGCCGTCGGTCTTGAAGGTCCAGGCGTGGTAGGGGCAGCGGAAGAACTTGCCTGTGTTGCCGCAGGCATCGCCCGCCACCATGGTGCCCTTGTGCGGGCAGCGGTTGTGCAGCACCCGCACCGAACGATCGCTGTGGCGCACCATCACTACCGGCTGGTTGCCGACGGTGGTGGTGATGTAGTCGCCCGGGTTGGGAACCTGGCTGTCATGGCCCACGTAGACCCAGGTGTTGGCGTACAAGCGTTCCATCTCCAGGTCGAACAGTTCCTGGTCGATGAACAGATCCTTGTGCACTTCGGTGTCGCGCAGCAGGGCGCGGATGGCGTCGGGATTGTCGCGGTATTTGCTCATGATTGCGCTTTCTTCCGGGCTACAGGTCCAGCACCAGGCGCGCAGACTTCGCGCGCGAGATGCAGATCTGGATGATCTTGCCGCTGGCCTTCTCGGTATCCGAGAGGTAGTAGTCGCGATGGTCGGGTTCGCCTTCCAGAACGGTGGCTTGGCAGACGCCGCACTCGCCGCGTTTACAGTCGAACATCGGATCGCAGCCTTCCTCTTCCATCACGTCGACGATGGTCTTGTCCGCGGGGATGGTCAGCACCCGGCCGGACTGGCGCAGCTCGACCTCGAAGGGCTGGTCGCCCGCTTGCGGCGCGGCCGTGGCGAAGAGTTCGAAATGGATGTGCGCATCGGGCCAGTGGCGCGCGCGGGCTCCCTGGATGACGGCGTCGATCAAGCCCTTGGGGCCGCATACGTACAGATGCTGACGCGGCGAGGACGCCGCCAGCAGCGCCTGCAGGTCGAAGCGGCAGGAGGGGTCATCGTCGGCATGCAGGCTCAGGTCGTCGCCGGCCAGGGCCTGGAGCTCGGGCAGGAAGGCCAGTTGGTCCTTGCTGCGGCCGCAGTAGTGCAAGTGGAAGGCGCGGCCGGCCGCCTTCAGCGCGGCGGCCATGGAGGCGACCGGCGTGATGCCGATGCCGCCCGCGATCAGCACCACGGGTTCGTCGCCGGCAGGTGATTCGTGCAGCGGAAAGTCGTTCTTCGGGCCTTCGACCGTAAGCGTGTCGCCTTCGGCCAGCGCGTGCATGTGGCGCGATCCGCCCTGGCTGGTTTCCTCCAGGCGCACGCCCAGCCGGTACTCCGCCGGCTGCGCGAACTTTCCTGCCTCCGGCGCCAGCTGCACCAGTGAGTAGCAGCGCGGTTCGCGCAGGCCCGGCACCGTTACCTTCAGGTGCGCGCCCGGGCCGAAGGCGGGCAGCGGGCCGGCGTCCTCGCGCGCCAGCCGGAACGAACGGATCAATGGCGATTCCTGCCGGACTTCCCGGACGATGAGTTTCAATGTCTGCACGGCGTTTGTCCCTATCTGTATTGGTCTCAGGCCGCCAGCTTTTCAGCCAGCTGGCGTTCCATGGGACCGCATTTCTCATTGGCCAGCGCGGTTTCGCGCAGCAAGCGCAGCGTGTCGGCGGCGTCGGGCCTGCCTGCCAGTTGTTCCGCCGCGGCAATCAGCTGGCGGTACTTGCCGCCGCCGCGCACGTGCGTGTCGCTGTAGCCCTTGACCAGGCGGCGGCAGTTGACGGTTTCAACGGCCAGCGCGTAATCGCGCGGAGCCAGCCTGGCGATCAGGTCCAGCCACTGTTCCAGGCCGGCGGCCTCTGCCTGATGGCGCAGCGTACTGCGGCGGAAACGCCGCATGCCGGCCAGCGTGTACAGCATCAGGAAGCCGCCCAGCGTGCCGCTCTGCATGCGGCGGCCACGGCCCAGGCGACGTTCGACGAAGCCGCCGAACACCTTGGAACCTTCGAGCCAGCGTCCCAGTCCGGCGGGCAAGGTGCCGCAGATCTCTTCCAGGCGCGGGTGCATGAACTCGGTGGTGTAGACCAGTTGGTCCGCGCGCGCGCCCACTTCCTGGCGCACGCGGTCAAAACGCGCGCCGCGGGTTTTCAGGTCGGCGACGCGGATTACGTCGTCGTAGGCCATGGCCGTGGCCACATAGCGCGCGGCGGCACAGGTCAGGGCCCATTGCCGGGCTTCCCCGCCATGGGCGGCGTCCAGGTCGCGGATCGCCTTCATGCGGCGCAGGTATTCGGTGGCGTAGGCCAGGTCCTGGAATTCGATCTGGCGGCGCACGCCCACGGCCAGCATGGGTTGGGCACAGGCAGGAAAGTCGCGCTTGATCGTATCCAGCAGGGCTTGCGCCTTGGGGCTGGCGGCGCGCTCAGGCACCGCGGGCACCGGGCGCGCCAGGTCGATGGGGGCAGGCTGCGCGGGCGCCTGGTCTGCGGACTCGTAGCCCAGCGCAAAGGCGCGCAGGCTGGCTTCCACGCCCAGGCCGGCGCGCCGCACCGTGGCTTCGAAATCGTCGCGCGAGAACGGCAGGGCGCCGCTGCCGGCCACCGCGCCGAACAGGCTGGCGCTGATGACGCTGCCGGCGCGGTCGGCCAGGTCTTGCAGATCGAAGCACAGAAAGCGCTTGGCCGCGGCGCGGCCCGCCTCCAGCACCTTGTTCGGGTCGGCGATGCCATTGCCTGGCGCGGACTTTTCGCTCACCGCGTAGCTGCGGTGCGACGAGGTAAGCAGCACGGTGCGTTCTGGCGTGACCAGCCCGCGCTGGATGGCGCGGCCGCCCTCCATCAGTTCGGCCGCCACCACCAGGTCCACGTCGCCCGGCGTAGGCATCAGAGCCAGCGCGGGCTGCTTGCCCGCGCGCCGAACTTCGGCTTCGGGCAGCAGTTCCAGGTAATAGATGGTGGCGCCGGTGCGTTGGGCCACGCCCGGCACCGAGGTGGTCTGGGCCCACCAGCCGGCGTGCTCGGCCATGTCGACGATCCAGTCGGCCAGCACGCCGCCGCCCTGGCCGCCCATGGCGAGAATGGCGATCTTGATCGGGTTGCCTTGTTGCATAACGGCCGGGTTCATGGAACTGGTGTCCTCAGAGGGCGTGGTGAGCCAGGCGCGCGGCGCGGCGCCGTTGCAGGAAGCCGATGACGGCGGTGCGCACGCGTGCCAGGAAGCGGTCGCGGCCCGTGGGGTTGTGGACGATGTCGGCGCGATAGAAAGACGGGCAGAGCACGGCGGCATGGGCGACTTCACCGCAATTGCCGCAGCCCACGCAGCTGCTTTCCACGTGCGCCACCGGGTCTTCCTTCAGGGGATCGCCGCTGTCCTTGACCGTCAGTGAGGGGCAGCCCGACAGGCGGATGCAGGCGTGGTCGCCCGTGCACACGTCCGGGTCCACGCCGAAACGTTCCTTCACCACCCGCTTGCCTTCCTTCACTGCCTTATTGAACAGCGGCTTGACGCGGCGCTGCTTGTTCAGCATGCATTCCGACTGCGCAATGATGACCTTGGGACCCTTGACGTCAGTGGTCAGGGCCTCTTCGATGGTGGCGCGCACCTTGGCCACGTCATAGGTGCGGTCCAGCGTGCGCACCCACTTCACGCCCACGCCGCGCACGGCCTGATCGATGGGGTTGTTGGTCGATCGGTCCGGGTTTTCGGCGCGCGAGGACAGGATGTCCTGGCCGCCGGTGGCCGAGGCGTAGAAGTTGTCGACGATGACGATGACGCCGTCATACTTGTTGAATACCGCGTTGCCGATGCCCGAAGACAGGCCGTTATGCCAGAAGCCGCCGTCGCCCATGATGGAGATGGGGCGTTTGGCCGCCGGCACGTTGAAGGCCGCCGCGCTCGAGGCCCCCAGGCCATAGCCCATGGTGGTGGCGCCCAGGTTGAAGGGCGGCAGGATCGAGAACAGGTGGCAGCCGATGTCGCACGAAATATGGTGCTGGCCCAGTGTTTCCTGCGCCAGGGTCAGGGCCGAGAAAATCGGCCTTTCCGGACAGCCCGTACAGAAGCCGGCGGGCCGCGGCGGCACCACGGCGGCCAGGCCCTCGACATGCTTGTGGAAGGTAATGGGCTGTTCGGCAGGGCGGGCAGGCTTGGGACGCGCCACCTCGGTGATCTGCAGTTGGCGTTCCGCCGGGGCGTCGGCTGCGGCGGCTGGGTGCGTTTGCAGCGATTCCGGGCGCTGCCGTTTGAGGAATTCGCGCAGGCCGTCGCGCATGACCTGGGTGGTGTATTCGCCCGCCATCGGCAGGACGTCCTTGCCGGACAGGTGGGTATTGATGCCGGCGCGGCGCAGCACGGCGTGCAGGTTCTGCTCGATGTAGTCGGGCTGGCCTTCCTCCAGCAGCAGCACGGCGCGCTTGCCGCGGCAGAAGTCGATGACTTCGTCCTCGATGACCGGGTAGGTCACGTTCATGACATACAGCGGAATGCGGCTGTTGCCGAAATTGTCCGCCAGGCCCAGCAATTGCAGTGCGCGGATCACCCCGTTGTAGAGTCCGCCCTGCAGGATCAGTCCGATATCGTCCTGGTCGCCGTCGAAGTGTTCGTTGAGCTTGTGCTCTTTGATGTAGCGGATGGCGGCAGGCCAGCGGTCCTTGATTTTTTCCTGCTCGTGCAGGAAGGAGGCCGGCGGCAGCACGATTCGGCTGGTGTCGCGCGCCGGGCTTTCCAGGGCCTGCGCCAACGTGAAGGCAGGGCGCTTGTTTTCCTTGGCGACGAAGCGGCCGTGCACGTGGCAGCCGCGGATGCGTAGCTGCAGCATCACCGGCGTCTTGCTGGCCTCGGACAGTTCGAAGCCGTCTTCCACCGCCTTGACCATGCTTTCCAGATTGGGGCGAGGGTCCAGCAGCCAGATCTGCGATTTCATGGCGAACGCGTGCGAGCGTTCCTGCATGATGGACGAGCCTTCGCCATAGTCTTCGCCCACGATGACGAGCGCGCCGCCCGTGACGCCGCCAGAGGCCAGGTTGGCCAGGGCGTCGGACGCCACGTTGGTGCCCACGGTGGACTTCCAGGTGACGGCGCCACGAATGGGGTATATGACCGAGGCCGCCAGCGTGGCCGCCGCCGTGGCTTCGGAGGCGCTGGCCTCGAAGTGCACGCCCAGTTCCTGGAGGATGTCGTTGGCATCGGCCAGCACGTCCATCAGGTGCGAGATCGGCGAACCCTGGTAGCCCGCGACGTAACCCACGCCCGATTGCAGCAAGGCCTTGGTGACCGCAAGAATGCCTTCGCCGCGGAACTCTTCGCCCGCGCCGATGCGCAACTGCTGGACTTCTTTCTTGAAAGACCTTTCAGCCATCTGGCACTCCTTCGCGGCCCGGCCTGCGGGTCCTCAATGGTTGCTGCTGCGCAGCATCGTCACGTCAGGAAAATCTCGTCTTAAAAATACTTTAGGAGTCAACGTTTTAGCTGTCAACAAAAAAGATGAAATTTCATGGAAAACAAAAAATATCACGCTAAAACAATGACGTATATACTCGTTGTTCTCTAGTTCACAGCGCCCCGGCGGCGCTGTGGTGGTGCAAAAACGGGTTGCGATTCGGGGTATACCCTGTGCTGCGCAACAGCATTGCGACACATCATGGCGCGCCGTTGCGCCACCGTGGTGCAATGCGCATTTCGTCGGGCCGGCACAGGCCCTGTATTCCGGTGCGTGGGAGCTAAGCAACATGCGGTTGGACAAGCAGCGGGACACGGACGCGGCGGCGCACAACGCGCGCTTCGTCGATGGTTATCTGGCCTACCTGCTGGCGCAGGCCAGCCAGCGCATTTCGGCGGAATTCCATCTGCAGGTGAAGGCGGCCGGCCTGTCGGTGACCGAATGGCGGGTGCTGGCCAGCCTGCAGGGCAGCGCGGGCGAAACCATAGGCACGCTGGCGGTGCTGGCCATCACCAAGCAGCCCACCTTAAGCAAAGTGGTGCAGCGCATGGAAGCCGAAGGGCTGGTGGCGCGTACCGGCGTGCGGGCTGACCGGCGGCAGACCCGGGTCTGCATCACCGCCAAGGGCAGCAACCTGATCGCCTCGCTGTGCGACCAGGCCTTGCAGCATCAGAAGGCCGTGCTCGCTCCTTTTGGCGAAGAAAAGGCCGCGATGTTGATCGACATGCTGGAGGTGCTGATGACGGAGCACGTGCCGCTGGAATTGGCGACGCCGGACGAGGAGTAGCCGGGCGGGGGCGGGCCGCATGTCCAACACTGTTTACTTCGATTATTTTGTTACAAGCTTATGTGTCCCCAATTGGTTCTCCCTCTGTGAAAACCGCCTACGGTACGCATAAACCCTCAATTGACGGAGGTCTTGCGCCTAGGCAATATCGCGCCGGTATTCAGATTACAGTCAGGAGTAAACCTATGCGCCGCACTTTGATTGCTATCGCGATCGCCGCCGCCGTCGCCGTGCCCTCGATCGGGCAGGCCAAGACCTTCCGCTGGGCTGCCCAGGGCGACATCCTCACCTTCGACCCGCACTCGCAGAACGAAGGCATGACGATCGCCGCCAACAGCTACGTCTACGAACCGCTGGTGGACTATGACAAGTCCTTCAAGGTCAACCCCCGCCTGGCGACGGAATGGGAGCAGGTTTCGCCCACGCTGTACCGCTTCAAGCTGCGTCCCGGCGTGAAGTTCCATGACGGCGCCGCCTTCACCGCCGACGACGTGGTGTTTTCGATCCACCGCGCCATGGCGCCCACCTCGAACTACAAGGCCTACACCACCGGCATCAAGGAAGCCCGCAAGATCGACGACCTGACGGTCGAGATCGAGACCTCGGCGCCCAACCCGGTGCTGCTGCGCCAGCTGACCAACGTGTTCATCATGAACAAGGCCTGGTCGGAAAAGAACAATGTCGCCAAGCCGCAGGACTTCGTCAACAAGGAAGAGACCTACGCCGCGCGCAACACCAACGGCACCGGCCCTTACAAGCTGAAGTCGCGCGAAGTGGACGTGCGCACGGTGTTCGAGGAAAACAAGGACTGGTGGAACAAGGCCGGCAAGGTCGGCAATGTGACCGAAGTCGTGTTCACCCCGATCAAGCAGAACGCCACCCGTACCGCGGCGCTGCTGTCCGGCGAAATCGACTTCGTGCTGGATCCGGCCGCGCAGGACCTGGATCGCCTGCGCCAGTCCGCCAAGGTTGTGGAAGGCAACGAGTACCGCACCATCTACCTGGGCCTGGACCAGAAGCGTCCGGAACTGCAGTACTCCAACATCAAGGGCAAGAACCCGTTCCAGGACATCCGCGTGCGCGAGGCGCTGTACCGCGCGATCGACGTGGACGCGATCAAGCGCGCCGTGATGCGCGGCCTGTCCGCGCCCACCGGCACGATGATCGCACCGCAGGTGCACGGCTGGGCGCAGCAGTTGCAAGCGCGCGTGCCCTACGATCCCGAAAAGTCCCGCGCCCTGCTTAAGGACGCCGGCTACGACGGCACCCTGAACTTCACGCTGGATTGCCCCAACAACCGCTACATCAACGACGAAGCCATCTGCCAGGCGGTGGTCGGCATGTGGGCCAAGGTGGGCGTGAAGGCCACGCTGAACGCCATGCCCCGTTCCACCTACTTCCCCAAGGTGCAGTCGTTCGACACCAGCGCCTTCCTGTTCGGCTGGGGCGTGCCCACGTTCGACGCCATGTACACGTTGCAGAACCTGATCCGCACCAAGGGCGAGGGCGCGGACGGCATGTACAACCTGGGCAACTACAGCAACAAGGAACTGGACGTCATCATCGACCGGATCAAGACGGAAACCGACCCGGCCAAGCGCGACGCGGACATCATTACCGTGCTGCAAGGGCACGCCAAGGACTTCGGCCACATCCCGCTGCACGACCAGGTCATTCCCTGGGCCATGCGCAAGAACGTCACGGTCATCCACCGTGCCGACAATCGCCTCGTTGCCGATTGGGTCAAGGTTGACTGATCCAGGCTAATCAAACGGCGGGGGCGCTCCAGTCCCCGCCGTTACGCCTTTCCCGCCTATGTTTGCTTTCATACTGCGTCGCCTGTTGCAGGCCGTAGCGGTGATGCTCACCGTCTCGCTACTGGCCTTTGTGCTTTTTCAATACGTCGGCGACCCCGTCACCATCATGCTGGGGCAGGACGCCACCGATGCCGAGCGCATCGAATTGCGTGAGCGCCTGGGGCTGAACGAGCCCGCCATTGTCCAATTCGGCCATTTCGTGGCCAACGCCGTGCAGGGCAATTTCGGCATATCCCTGCGCCAGAGCGAACCCGTTTCCACATTGCTGAAATCCCGTTTGCCGGCGACGCTGGAGCTTTCCATGGTGGCTGCCCTGCTGGCGCTGCTGGTGGGCGTGCCCCTGGGCGTGTATACCGCGCTCAAGCGCAACAGCCTGTTGTCCCAGCTGCTGCTGGCCGGCTCGCTGCTGGGCGTGTCGCTGCCCACCTTCCTGATCGGCATCCTCCTGATCCTGGTGTTCTCGGTCCAGCTGGGGTGGTTGCCCAGCTACGGGCGCGGCGACACCGTCAGCGTGGGCTGGTGGTCCTCCGGGCTGTTCACCGCCACGGGCTGGAAGCACCTGATCCTGCCGTCCATCACCTTGTCGCTGTTCCAGATGACCCTGGTGCTGCGCCTGGTGCGCTCGGAGATGCTGGAAGTGCTGCGTTCGGACTACATCAAGTTCGCCCGCGCCCGCGGCCTGAAGCGCCGGGCCATCCACTTCGGCCATGCGCTGAAGAACACAATGGTGCCGGTCATTACCATCACCGGCCTGCAGCTGGGCGGCATCATTGCCTTTGCCATCGTCACGGAAACCGTGTTCCAGTGGCCGGGCATGGGCCTGCTGTTCATCCAGGCGGTGCAGTTCGCCGATGTGCCTGTCATGGCGGCCTACCTGTGCCTGATCGCGCTGGTATTCGTGGTGATCAACCTGATCGTCGATCTTCTGTATTTTGTCGTGGACCCGCGCCTGCGTTCCGGGCTGACCCGCGGCGGGGGGGCTCACTGATGCGCGCCGTACTCAAACGCTGGTGGGACAGCGATATTGCCTGGGCCTGGCGCCGGGCGCCCGTGGCCATTGCGGCCACTGTGCTGCTGGCAGCCTTGCTGATCGGCTCCTTCGGGGCTGGCTGGGTGGCTCCGCATAATCCGTTCGACCTGACCAAGGTGGAACTGCTGGACGCGCTATTGCCGCCCGCCTGGGAGGCCAACGGCCAGCCGACCTATCTGCTGGGCACCGACAGCCAGGGCCGCGACCTGTACTCGGCCATCCTGTACGGCACCCGGGTGTCGCTCTTGATTGGCCTGGCTTCGGTGCTGCTGTCCATGGCGATCGGCATTGTTTTGGGACTGATCTCGGGTTACGCGGGCGGACGCATCGACGCGTTCATCATGCGTATCGCCGACGTGCAACTGTCGTTCCCCGCCATCCTGATCGCATTGCTGATCGATGGCGTGGCGCGGGCGGCGGTGCCGCGCGACATGCACGAGTTGATCGCATTCCCCGTGCTGATCGGCGCGATCGCGCTGGCGGGCTGGCCGCAATACGCGCGAACCGTGCGCGGCTCCACGCTGGTAGAGAAGAACCGCGAGTACGTGCAGGCCGCGCGCGTGATCGGGGTGGCCTCGCCCGTCATCATGTTCCGCCACGTGCTGCCCAATGTGCTGGGCCCGGTGCTGGTGCTGGCCACGGTGCACCTGGCCACGGCCATCATCACCGAAGCCACGCTGTCGTTCCTGGGGGTGGGCGTACCGCCGACCGCGCCGTCGCTGGGCACGCTGATCCGCATCGGCAACGACTTCCTGTTTTCAGGGGAATGGTGGATCACCATCTTCCCCGGCGCGGCGTTGGTGCTGCTGGTGCTATCGGTCAACTTGTTAGGCGACTGGTTGCGCGATGCGCTCAACCCCCGGCTGAATTGAGGTTTACATGAGCGCACTTCTAGAAGTCCGCAATCTGCGCGTGGAGTTCCCCACGCGCCGCGGCACGCTGCGCGCCCTGGACGACGTGTCCTTTTCCATCCAGGCTGGCGAAGTCCTGGGCGTAGTGGGCGAATCCGGCGCCGGCAAATCCCTGACCGGCGCATCCATCATCGGTCTGCTGGAACCACCCGGGCGCATCGCCGCGGGCGAGATCCTGCTGGCGGGCCGCCGTATCGACAACCTGCCCGACGAGCAGATGCGCCGCGTGCGTGGCCGCGAGATCGGCGCAGTGTTCCAGGATCCGCTGACATCCTTGAACCCGTTGTACACGGTGGGCCGGCAATTGGCGGAAACCATCGTGACGCATCTGGACCTGAGCTGGTCCCAGGCGCGCGAGCGCGCGGTGGAGCTGCTGGCATCGACCGGCATCCCGGCCGCGCGCGAGCGCATCGACCACTACCCGCACCAGTTTTCCGGCGGCATGCGCCAGCGCGTGGTGATCGCGCTGGCCCTGGCGGCCGAGCCCAAGCTGGTGGTGGCGGACGAACCCACGACCGCGCTGGACGTGTCCATCCAGGCGCAGATCATCGAGCTGCTCAAGCGCCTGTGCCGTGAAAACGGCACGGCCGTGATGCTGATCACGCACGACATGGGCGTCATCGCAGAGACTGCCGACCGCGTCGCGGTGATGTACGCCGGCCGCGTGGCCGAGATCGGTCCGGTGGCGGACGTGATCCACAAGCCGCGGCATCCCTACACGACGGGGCTGATGGGATCGATTCCGTCGCTGGAGGGCCATGCCGAACGGTTGGTGCAGATCGATGGCAGCATGCCGCGCCTGAATGCCATCCCCGCGGGTTGCGCCTTCAACCCGCGCTGCGGCCAGCGCATGCCGCGTTGCGGCGTAGAGCGCCCCGAACTGATGGCGGCCGGCACTTCCCGCGCGGCCTGTTGGCTGCATGACAATAACGATAAGGTGGCCGCATGACGACGCCCTTGGTAGAAGTAAAGGACGCCGCGCGCTGGTTCGATGTGTCGCCGCCCTGGCTGGAACGCAAGCTCGCGGGCAAACCGCGGGTGATGCTGCGCGCCGTGGACGGGGTGTCTTTCGACATTGCGCGCGGCGAAACGCTGGCGCTGGTCGGTGAATCGGGCTGCGGAAAATCGACCGTGGCGCGCATGCTGGTGGGCTTGTACGGCCTGACCCGCGGCGACATCCGCTTCGACGGCCAGCCATTGTCGCGCATGTCCGAGCCGGGCGGCCGCGCCTTGCGCAAGCGCCTGCAGATGATTTTTCAGGATCCCTACGCCAGTCTGAATCCTCGCTGGCGCGTGGGCCGCATCATCGCCGAGCCCATGCTTACCCACACCACCATGACGGCCGACGAGCGGACCGCGCGCGTGGGCGAGCTGCTTAAACAGGTGGGCCTGGATCCGGCCGACCAGGGCCGTTACCCGCACCAGTTTTCGGGCGGCCAGCGTCAACGTATTTCGATTGCGCGGGCGCTCGCGGTGAATCCCGAATTCCTGGTGTGCGACGAGCCGACTTCGGCGCTGGACGTGTCGGTGCAGGCGCAGGTGCTGAACCTGATGAAGGATCTGCAGCGCAACCTGGGGCTTACCTATTTGTTCATTTCCCACAATCTGGCGGTGGTCCATCACGTGGCCGACCGGGTGGGGGTGATGTACCTGGGCCGCATGGTGGAGGTGGCCCCGCGCGACGAGTTGTTCGCGCGGCCGCGTCATCCCTATACGCGCATGCTGCTGGAGGCCATTCCCGACATCAACGGCGCGGGCAAGCCGCGCACGGCAGTGGCGGGTGAAGTGCCCAACCCGCTGAATCCGCCCTCCGGCTGCACCTTCCATCCGCGCTGTCCGCACGCGAATGAGCGCTGCAAGGCCGAGGCCCCGTCCGCAATCATGGCGGGAGTGACGGTGGTGGCGTGCCACGCCGTGGAGGAAGGACGGATCTCCGCCTGAATCGCGGACGGCGCGTCTGCGGCGCTACGCCAGCCGTCGCCCGCCGTCCGGTACCGCCTCAGTGGCGGTGGTTGTGGTCGTGAGGATGATCGTGGCCGTGGCCATTTTCATCATCCTCATCCTCTTCGTCCTCTTCGTCCTCTTCATCCTCGTCGTCTTCCGCGTCCGGATCCTCGGATACGGGTTCTTCCGTCAAGGCAAACGGCAGCACGTCTTCCAGATTGTCGGACCAGGCGGACTCCTCGCCGTCGTGATCCAGCTTGATGAAGCGTTCGCCTTCGTTCAACGAGATCTCGATGGCCCAGAGATAAAGGCAATCGTATGTGTCGTCGTCGGACTGGGGCAAGCCGCCGCGGTTGCCCAGCAAGCGGGCGCCGGGTCCGCCCAGCTGGACGTGGGTCTGGTCTTCGTCGGGCTTGGCGTTTTCATCCATGGGCACGCCATAGGTCACCCATTCGGTGCCGTCGTCGCCCAGCACTACCTCCGCCAGTACGGGTTTGCCCAGGTAGGCGCTCAGGGCGTCTGCCGTCTTGGCCAGCATGTCCAGTTCGGATGCGCTGAAATGGGTCAGGGAGGCTGGGGGGGTTGCGGAGGCAGACATGGGGAATTCCTGGGCGCGATGAGGCCGCGGCGGCACGGCAAAGTCGGATGAAAGCAAATTGAAAGTCAGGCGTATTGTCTCGCGATCGGCTCGGCGCCGCATCGGACGCTTGGACGACGCGATTTTCCCGGGCTAGGCCGGCGGGGAGCCGCCCAGGCAGCGCCTGCGCGCGCTGTCCGGCGATTGGCCGGTCAGCCGCTGGAACATGGCGATGAACGCGGACGGCGTACTGTAGCTCAGTTCTCGCGCGACGGACTGGACGGACTGGCCCGCGTCCAGCATGCCCAGCGCGCTGACCACCCGTAGCCGCTGCCGCCATTCATTGAACGACATGCCCAGGTGCTGTTGGCAGTGGCGCAGCAGCGTGCGCTCGGTAATGCCCGCGGTGGCGGCCCAGTGCGCGGCGCCGCGCTTGTCGCCCGGGCTGTGCTGCAGCGCCGACAGGATGGGCGCCAGCAGTGGATCGGAGGTAGAGGGCAGGTAGCTTGCATAGGCGCGCGCCTGGCGCGCCTGGTCGATGACGATCTGCGCCATGCGCCGGTCTTCCGGCGTATCCGGATAGCTGATGCCACGCCGTTCGAAGTCAGCCAGGATGGCCCGCATGACGGGGCTGATCTCGAGCGTGCACGGTTCCTTGGGCAGGCCGGCGCAGGCCGCGGCGGGAATGTCGATGCAGGCGTAGTGCACCTCGCCATCGTTCTGGCAGCAATGCTCGACATGCGGAGGAATCCAGATGGCGTACTGCGGCGGCGACAGATAAGTGATGCCGCCGACGCCGATTTCCATGATGCCGGAGATCGCGAAGTTCAGCTCTGCCCAGGGCGAGCTGTGGCGCTTCATGCGCGAGTTGGGCGTGAAATGCAGGATGCGGCAGGCCAGCGGATAGGGCAGGTGGCTGGCCAGCGAGGGGGCGATGTCGTCGGCGGACATGTCGGAACTTCGTCTGGTTTTGTCTGTTTTTAATTATATACATCATGTCGGACAGAGCCTACACTGCCCCAGTCTTCTCTACACCTGTGCTGTATCCCCTATGACGCGTGTTTCCTCCCCGCATGTTCCCGCCCGTTATCTGTTGTTTCCGCTGCTGGCGGCCCTGATCTGGTCGGTCAACATGATCGTCACCAAGATGGCGGCCAGCGCCATCGCGCCGGCCGCCATCGGCTTCTACCGATGGGCGCTGGCCGGCGTCGTCCTGACGCCCTTCGCGCTGCCGGGCGTCTGGGCGCAACGCCGCCAGATCCTGCCCAACCTGCCCAAGCTGGCGGTGCTGGGCGGGCTGGGCATGGCCCTCTATCAAGGTTTGGCCTACGTGGCCGCCGCCAACACCACGGCGACCAATATGGGCATCATCACCGCGATGATTCCGCTGATGACCATCGCAATCGTGGCGGTGTTGCTGCGTGAACTGCCTTCGGCCACGGCGATGCTGGGCGGCCTGTTGTCGCTGGCGGGCCTGGCCCTGCTGATCGGGGAGGGCGATCCCGCCCGCCTGCTGGAGGTGGGCGCCAATCGCGGCGACCTGCTGATGGGCGTGGGCGCGCTGGCTTATGCGCTGTACGGCGTACTGTTGCGCCGCTGGGCGCTGCCGGTGGGGCCATGGCAATCGCTGTATGTGCAGGTGGCTTTCGGCGTGTTGTTCCAGCTGCCGGCCTTCCTGTTGGCGCCGCCGTCACCGCTCAATGGCGACAACCTCCCGCTGGTGCTGTATGCGGCGGTGTTCCCCTCGCTTTTCGCGCCCTTTCTGTGGATGCAGGGCGTCAAGCACCTGGGGCCCAACCGCGCCAGCATTTTCCTGAACATCATGCCGGTGGCCACGGTGGCGATCGCGGCCGTTTTCCTGGACGAAAAGCCGCACCTCTTCCATATCGTTGGCGGCGCGATGGCGCTGGCTGGCGTCATGTTGGCGCAGATGCGTTCCGGCGCCAGGCCGGCGCGGCCCAAGGCAGCCTGAAACCCCGGGCGGCACGCGCGCGCGGGCTATTCGGCCTCGGACATACGCCGGTCAGGGTTCCGGCCTACAATCAGCGGTTTATCAGCTATATCTCTCATACGAGCCCATGGCCCAATACGTCTACACCATGAATCGCGTCGGCAAGATCGTGCCGCCCAAGCGGCAGATCCTGCGCGACATCTCGCTTTCGTTTTTTCCTGGCGCCAAGATCGGCGTGCTGGGCCTGAACGGCTCGGGCAAGTCGACGCTGCTGAAGATCATGGCCGGCGTCGATCGCGAAATCGAAGGTGAAGCCATCCCCATGCCGGGCCTGAACATCGGCTACCTGCCGCAGGAACCGCAGCTCAATCCCGAGCACACGGTGCGCCAAGCTGTCGAAGAAGGCCTGGGCGCGGTGGTCACCGCAAAGAAGCGCCTGGACGAAGTCTACGCGGCCTATGCCGAACCGGACGCCGATTTCGACGCGCTTGCCGCCGAGCAGGCCGAACTGGAAGCCATCATTGCCGCCGCCGCATCCAGCGGCGCGGACGATATCGAGCACCAGATGGAAATTGCCGCCGATGCTTTGCGCCTGCCGCCCTGGGATGCCATCGTCGGCAAGCTCTCCGGCGGTGAAAAGCGCCGCGTGGCGCTGTGCCGCCTGCTGCTGTCCAAGCCCGACATGCTGCTGCTGGACGAGCCCACCAACCACCTGGACGCCGAAAGCGTGGAATGGCTTGAGCAGTTCCTGCACAAGTTCCCCGGCACCGTGGTGGGCGTGACTCACGATCGCTACTTCCTGGACAACGCGGCTGAATGGATCCTCGAACTCGACCGCGGCTACGGCATTCCCTGGAAGGGCAACTACAGCTCGTGGCTGGAGCAGAAGGAAGACCGCCTGAAGCAGGAAGAGGCCTCGGAATCCGCCCGCCAGAAGACCATCAAGAAGGAACTGGAGTGGGTGCGCCAGAACCCGAAGGGCCGTCAGGCCAAGGCCAAGGCGCGTCTGGCCCGCTTCGAGGAACTGTCGTCCTACGAATACCAGAAGCGCAATGAAACCCAGGAAATCTTCATTCCCGTGGGCGAGCGCCTGGGCAACGAGGTCATCGAATTCAACAACGTCAGCAAGGCCTATGGCGACCGCCTGCTGATCGACAACCTCAGCTTCAAGGTACCGCCGGGCGCCATCGTCGGCATCATCGGCGCCAACGGCGCCGGTAAGTCGACGCTGTTCCGCATGATCGCGGGCCGCGAGCAGCCGGATTCAGGCGAGGTCAAGATCGGCCAGACCGTGAAGCTGGCCTACGTGGACCAGTCGCGCGACGCGCTGGAAGACAAGAAGACCGTGTTCGACGCAGTGGCCGATGGCGCGGACCTGCTCACCGTGGGCAAGTTCGAAATGTCGTCGCGCGCCTATCTGGGGCGTTTCAACTTCAAGGGCGGCGACCAGAACAAGGTCGTGGGCCAGTTGTCGGGCGGCGAACGCGGCCGCCTGCACATGGCCAAGACGCTGATCGCCGGCGGCAACGTCCTGCTGCTGGACGAACCGTCCAACGACCTCGACGTCGAAACGCTGCGCGCCCTGGAAGACGGGCTGCTGGAGTTCCCCGGCAGCGTCATGGTCATCAGCCACGATCGCTGGTTCCTGGACCGTATCGCTACCCATATCCTGGCTTTCGAAGGAGACTCGCAAGTCGTCTTCTTTGACGGCAACTACCAGGAATACGAGGCCGACAAGAAGCGCCGCCTGGGCGAAGAGGGCGCCAAGCCCAAGCGCCTGCGCTACAAGGCCCTGAAGTAATCAGCGCCTGAAGGAATCCCGGCCCTGCGCCGGGATTTTTTTTGCCGGAGGTATGCTAGGGACTTCTACCAGGAGTTCCATGCCATGCTGCTGTCCGCTTCCGATTCCACCCTGTTGATCGTCGACATGCAGGGTCGCTTGATGCCCGTCATCCACGACAACGAAGCCGTGCTCCAGGCCGCGCACAAGCTGGGGCAGGCTGCGCGCTTGCTGGATGTGCCGGTGGCCGCCACCGAGCATCACGCCAAGATGCTGGGCGCCACCGTGGAGCCCTTGCGCGAGCAGGTCCAGACGACCTTCCAGAAAATGCACTTCTCTTCGGCGCTGGAGCCGGGATTCGAAGCGTGGCTTCCTGCGGCGCGCAAAACCATTCTGGTGGCGGGCTGCGAGGCGCACATTTGCGTGCTGCAGACAGTGATCGGCTTGATCGATCTGGGTTACCACGCCGTGCTGGTGTCGGATGCAACGGGATCCCGCAAGCCTGCGGATCATCATGCGGCGCTGCGCCGCGCGCGTGCGCACGGCGCTGAAATCGTCACGTCCGAAATGGCGATATTTGAATGGATGCGTACTTGCGAACACCCGCGCTTCCGCGAGGTGTTACGTCTGGTCAAATAGCGCGGACCCGTTGCAACAAAGTCCCTGGGGGGTGCAAAGATCCTCTCGCCCTTTGACACAATTCATGGGCAAACCTAACAGCCAGGGCAACGATATTTTGCGATCCTGAAGGTTCCAGGCCCTTATGGGCGCCGCGTGCTCGCATCCAGTTTCATGCGCGGCCCCGGGTACGAGAATAGGAACCACAAATATGAAAATCGCATCTCTCTCCAAAATCTGTGTTGCGCTGGCGATGACCGCCGCCATGGCTGGCTGCTCTTCCTGGGATGGCATGAGCCATCGTCAAAAGAGCGCAGTGGGCGGCGCTGCGTTGGGCGGCGTGGCAGGCGCCGTGATCACCAATGGCGGCATCCTCGGAACAGTGGGCGGAGCGGCGATCGGCGGTGTCATCGGCGATCAGGTCGGCAAGCGTTAAGCTTCCGCCCCAAAAGGCAAATGCCCGGCAATGCCGGGCATTTTTTTTGGGCCGTGGCCCTGCAAAACAAGAATGCCCCCGCAGGGGCATTCTTCTTGGCCATGGCGCGCACAGCCGCATCAGGTCTCGTTCTGCGGCATCTCGATCTTTACCTCCAGGACCTCGAGCGTGTCCTGGCGTTCCAGGTGCACCTTGATGTCCTCGGGGTTGATCTTCACGTACTTGGAAATGACGGCGATAAGTTCCTGCTGCAACTGCGGCAGGTAATCGGGCGAATCGCCGCGGCCCCGCTCGTGGGCCAGGATGATCTGCAACCGTTCCTTGGCGACGGATGCGGAAGTTTTCTTTTGACCGAGCAGAAACGACAGGAAGGACATTGCTTACTTGCCTCCGAACAGGCGTTTCAGGAAACCGGGCTTTTCGTAATCGGTAAAGCGCAGGGCCTTGTCTTCGCCCAGGTAACGGGCCACGACGTCCTTGTACGCTTCAGACACGTCGGTATCTCTCAGGTGGATGGCCGGCAGGCCCTGGTTCGACGCCTGCAGCACCGCTTCCGACTCGGGGATCACGCCGATCAGCTTGATGCGCAGGATGTCCTCGATGTCGCCCAGCGACAGCATTTCGCCGTCGACAACGCGCTTGGGGCTGTAGCGCGTGAGCAGCAGGTATTCCTTGACCGGTTCGTCGCCTTCGACGGCGCGCTTGGACTTGGCGGCCAGGATGCCCAGAATGCGGTCGGAGTCGCGCACCGACGAGACTTCCGGGTTGGTCACCACCAGCGCGTCGTCGGCAAAGTAGGCGGCCATCAGCGCGCCCGTCTCGATGCCGGCGGGCGAGTCGCAGACGATGTAGTCAAAGCCCATGCCCTTGAGGTCGTTGATGACCTTTTCCACGCCTTCTTGCGTCAGCGCATCCTTGTCGCGCGTTTGCGAGGCGGGCAGGATGAACAGGTTTTCGAGCTGCTTGTCCTTGATGAGCGCCTGGTTGAGCGTCGCTTCGCCCTGGATCACGTTGACGAAGTCATACACCACGCGGCGTTCGCAGCCCATGATCAGGTCGAGGTTGCGCAGGCCGACATCGAAGTCGATGACAGCGGTCTTGTGGCCCCGCATCGCGAGTCCTGCAGAAAAACTGGCGCTGGTCGTGGTTTTGCCCACGCCGCCTTTGCCGGAAGTCACCACAACAATGCGTGTCATGACGATCAAACCCTTATGTTCGAATAAATCGCGTTATCGTAAAGCAAAAAGCCCTTGTAAGGCTTCTTACAGGATGTGTTGAAATCTTTGGGCCGCCTCAAGGCAAGAGCACCTCTCGGGGGCAGCAAGCCCGCGCAAGCGGGTGCAGCGTGGGGGCACACAACCCATTCAGGCCTTGAGCGCCTCGATGCGCAGCGTATCGCCGTCCAGGCGGACCAGCGCGGGCTGATTTTGCAGCGTGCGGTCCAGCTTGTCCTCGACCACGCGGTACACGCCGGCCACGGCCAGCAGCTCGGCATCCAGGTGCGTCGTGAAAATGCGCGCGGAAGTGTCGCCGCGGGCGCCTGCCATGGCCTTGCCGCGCAGCGGGCCGTAGACGTGGACGTTGCCGTCCGCGATGACTTCCGCGCCCTGGCTCACCATGCCGATTACCACCAGGTCCGTGTGGCGCGCATAGACGCGCTGGCCGGAGCGTAGCGGCTTGGTGATGACCAGCGCCGACGACGAGTGCGGGGCGGCAGGCGTGGGGCTGGGGGCAGAGGTGGTGCTGCTCGCCGCGCGCGCCGGCAGCGGCTCGGCCGCGGGCTTGTCGGCGGGCGTATCCGCGGCGGGCGTTTCAGGTTCGGTGGAGACTTCAGTGGGCGCGGGCGCGGTCTCGACCGCGGCGGCGGGCACCGAGGGTACCGGCGTGGACACGTCGTTGGGCGGCGCGGTGTCGATCACCGGCGCGGGCCGGGCCGCGGGCGTGGACAGTTCCACCGGCGTCAGGCCGGCCGCGCGAGCGGCTTCCAGGTTGGCGCCTTCCGCCACCACGCCGATGGGGGGCAGGTTGTGGCCGCGCAATGCCGCCACCAGGGCGGTCCAATCGATTTTTTCCTCGACGCGGCTGGCGTCGATGACCACGGGTTCGTTTTCGAAGAAGCTGCCGGCATCGGCCATGCGCTTGGCCAGGGCGGCGGTCAGGCGTTCGGGATCGGCGCTGTGCAGGACCACCCGGATGGCATAGAGGGTGGCGCTTTTGAAGTCCAGGGCTAGGGATTCAGTGTTCATCTTGATTGTGGCTGGCGGTCTGGGGCGCCGGAAACGGCGCGCTCGACCGGCTGCGGGGTTCGGGGGATGATAACCCGCCCAGGGGCGGCATGCGCAGGGGGCGGACCCAAAGAAAAAGGCGCCTTTCGGCGCCTTTTCCCTGCAATGCGGACGCGGCGCGTCAGCCTTGCGCCCAGGAGTCGCGCAGGGTCACGATGCGGTTGAGCACCGGGCTCTCCGCGGTGGATTCCTTCAGGTCGGCCGTGAAGTAGCCCAGGCGTTCGAACTGCCAGGTGGCGCCCGGCGTGGCCACGGTGCCGGGTTCCAGCCAGGCCGTGACGGTCTGCTTGGAGTTCGGGTTCAGGCAGGCCAGGAAGTCCTTGTCGCCGCCGTCGGGACGCGGGTCGGCGAACAGGCGGTCGTACAGGTGGATCTGGGCGGGCACCGCGTGGGCCGCGCTGACCCAGGTGATGTTGCCCTTGACCTTGACGCTGTCGGCGCCGGGCGTGCCGCTCTTGGTTTCCGGCAGGTATTCGGCCTGGACCTCGACGACCTCGCCGGCCTCGTTCTTGGTGAAACCGGTGCAGCGGACCACGTAGCCGTATTTCAGGCGCACGGTGTTGCCCGGGAAGAGGCGGAAGTATTTCTTGGGCGCTTCTTCGCGGAAGTCGTCGCGTTCGATCCAGAGCTCGCGCGACAGCGGGAACTCGCGCACGCCGGCTTCGGGGTTGTGCGGGTTGCGCGGCGCGGTGCAGATCTCGGTCTGGCCTTCCGGGTAGTTGGTGATGACCAGCTTGAGCGGATCCAGCACGGCCACCGAGCGCGGCGCGACGGGGTCCAGGTCGTCGCGCACCGCCTGCTCGAGCAGGCTGTAGTCGATGCGGGAATCGGACTTGGACACGGCGGTGCGGTCGCAGAACAGTCGGATCGAAGAGGGCGTGTAGCCGCGCCGGCGCAGGCCGAAGATGGTCGGCATGCGGGGATCGTCCCAGCCGTCCACGTGGCCTTCGCGCACCAGCTGCAGCAGCTTGCGCTTGCTGGTGACGACGTAGCTGACGTTCAGGCGGGCGAATTCATACTGGTGCGGCAGCGGCTGGGCCAGCTTGCCGAGTTCGGCCAGGCGCGCCAGGATCCAGTCGTAGAACGGGCGCTGGTCTTCGAATTCCAGCGTGCAGACACTGTGCGTGATGCCTTCGAGCGCGTCTTCGACCGGGTGCGCCCAGCTGTACATCGGGTAAATGCACCACTGGTCGCCGGTGCGGTGGTGGTGGGCATGGCGCACGCGGTACATGACCGGGTCGCGCAGGTTGATGTTGGGCGAAGCCATGTTGATCTTCGCGCGCAGCACCAGGCTGCCGTCGGGATGCTTGCCGTCGCGCATTTCGCGCAGCAGCGTCAACGACTCGGCGGCGGGGCGGTTGCGCCAGGGCGAGTCGGTGCCGGGTTCCGTCAGCGTGCCGCGGTTGGCGCGGATTTCTTCGGGGCTTTGTTCGTCCACGTAGGCGTGGCCGGCCTCGACCAGCGCCTCGGCGAACTCGTACATGTAGCCGAAGTAGTCGCTGGCGAAGTACAGGTTGTCATTGCCGTCGGCCTTCCAGTCGAAGCCCAGCCAGTGCACGGCCTCGATGATGGCGTCGACGTATTCCTGGTCTTCCTTTTCCGGATTGGTGTCGTCAAAGCGCAGGTGGCAGACGCCGCCGAAGTCGCGCGCCAGCCCAAAGTTCACGCAGATGCTCTTGGCGTGGCCGAGGTGCAGGTAGCCATTGGGCTCCGGCGGAAAGCGCGTGCGGATGCGGGCCGGATCCATTCCGCCTTGTTGTTGCAGGGCCGCCGGGCCAGGCTTGCCCGCCCAACGCTTGCCTGCGAAGCGCTGGGCTTCGAGGTCGTCTTGAACGATGTTGAGCAGGAAATTGGATGCGGCAGGGGTCGGCGTCGTGGCGGAGGTCATTCTTGAAAGAATAGGAAAAAGCAGCGACAAAGAGTCAATTTTGCCACGTTCCGCAGGCGAGGCCTTTTAGCGGCCGGCGCAACCGGTTTCAAACTGTCCCCACGGTCATGTAACTGGCTCTACACTACGGGCCATCATGGACATATCCACGTTATCCCTGGCCCGCGCGCAGTTCGTGGCCAGTCTGAGCTTCCTGGCGTTTTTCCTGGCCTTCTCCCTGGCGCTTGCCTGGGTGCTGCTGTTCTTCAAGATCCGGGCGCGCTGGTCGGGCCACGGCGGCTGGACAGCCGCCTACCGCTTCTGGGTGCGGATATTCGCCCTGGCCTTCGTGCTGACTCTCGCGGCCAGCGTGCCCGTGCTGATCCAGCTGGGCAGCCTGTGGGCGGGCCTCATGGACAAGATCGGCAATGTCGCCGGTCCCTTGCTCGGCTACGGCATTCTCTCGGTCTTCATCCTTAAGTCCTGTTTTCTCGGCGTCATGCTGTTCGGCCAGCGCCGCGTGTCGGACGGCGCCCATACGCTGGCCGTGCTGATGGTGGCGGTGGGGCAGCTGGTGGCGGTGTTCTGGGTGCTGGCATTGCAATCCTGGATGCAGACGCCGGACGGCGCGCTGCTGGTGGATGGACGCTACCAGGTCTATGACTGGATGGCCGTGGTGCTGAATCCGTCGGTGGGCTGGCGCATGGCGGTGGTGGTGGTGGGCGCGGCCCTGGCCGCCTCGTTCCTGATGATGGGCGTGACAGCGTTGCAGGCCTTGCGGCGCCCCTTGGGCGATGGCGAGCGCAATGCGTTCAAGACCGCCCTGGTGGTGGCGGTCGTAGCGGCCTTCATGCAATTGCCGGTCGCCACCGGCGCCGGCCAGATGATCGCCAAGCTGCAGCCCGCCAAGGCCGCCGCCGCCGCGGGCTACTGGGAAAGCGGCACCGAACCGCAACTGGTGCTGTTTGCATGGCCCGACGCGCGCTCCCATACGAATGTGGCCGACCTCACCCTGCGCAACATGGGCGGCATGTGGCTGCACCGCAACCAGGACGGTACCTACCGCGGCCTGGACAAGTATTCCGGCATGTTGCCCCCCGTGGCGCTGACATTCTGGTCGCTGCGCGTGGCGGCCGGCCTGGGGCTGTTGATGCTGGCCGTGGCCTGCGTGACCTTTCTGTGGACCTTCCGGCGCGGCTTGGACCCGTCCACATTGCCGCATTGGTGGCAGCGGGTCCTGTGCGGCATGATGTTTTCGGGTGCCATCGCCGTCGTGGCCGGGTGGTGGGTGTCCATACTCGGCCTGCAGCCGTTCGCGGTGAACGGCACCATCACGCAATCCGAAGTGCTGGGCATCGTGGCTTCCAGCACCGTGCTGTACGGCCTGATCGGCTACGGCGTGCTGTACGTGCTGCTGCTCGCGGCGTTCGTCGGCATGCTGTTCCACGCGGCGCGCTACGGCGTCGTGCCTGTGCGCAAACTGGGCGGAGGTACGCCATGATCGCCATGCTCGCCGCCTCCCAAGGCCTCAATCCCGACGATCCTTCATTCTGGATGCCGCTGGCCTTCATGGCGCTGCTGTTCGTGGTGATTGCCGCGGGCATGGTGCTGGACGGTTTCGACCTTGGCGTCGGGATCCTGCTGCAACTGGCGCCCGAACACGAGCGCGGCCGCATGATGAGCCTGCTGAGCCCATGGCGCGACGCCAACGAATTCTGGCTGCTGCTGGGCATGGGGCTGTTCGCGGCCGCGTTCCCCTTCGCCTGGGGCGCGGTGCTGGGCAAGCTTTACGGGCCGCTGACTTGCATGGTGCTGGGCGTGGTGCTGCGCAGCGTGTCCTTCGAATTCCGCATTCGCGCGCGCAACGAAATGAAGCCGCGCTGGATCTTCGGTTTCTGGGCAGGGTCGCTGATCACCGCTTTTGGCCAGGGCATGCTGCTGGGCCGCATCGCGACCGGCTACCAGTCCGACGCCGGCTATGGCTGGTTCTCCATGTTCGTGGGCTTGTGCGCGGTGGCCGCCTATGTATTGCTGGGCGCATCCTGGCTTGTCATGCGAGTGGACGGCGATTTGCAGCGCCGCGCCGCAAACTGGGCCCGCCATGCCATCCGCTGGACGGCGGTGGGCATGGTGGCGATCGCCGTTACGCTGGGCCTGGCCAACGCAGGCATTTTCTACAAATGGAGCAACATCGCCCACCTGAGCCTGGCCGCCACGGTCTGGGTCATGATGCTGGCGGGCTTCGTGGCGGCTGAAATGCTGCTGGCCCGCTTGCCCGGGAAGGCCGACCGCTTCAGCTGGCTGCCCTTCGTGCTGTGCGTAGCCCTGTTCCTGCTGATGCTTAGCGGGCTGGCCTACAGCCTGTTTCCCTACCTGATCCTGGACGACATGACCTTGTGGGACGGCGCGGGCGCGCTGGGCTCCATGCGTCTGGTGTTGGCAGGCGCCGTCGTGGGCATTCCAGTGGTGCTGGTGTTCAACATCCTGGCCTACCGCTCGGTGTTCGGCAAGGAGCGCGCCCCGGTGCCGCTGCTGCCGCCACCGGGCTGATTTGGCCGTGGCTGCCCCGAAGGGCAGCCATCACAAGGCCGGCTTGCTCACGCGCTGCAGGATTTCTTCGCCGTACGCTTCCAGCTTGCGTGCACCCACGCCGCTGATGTGGCTCAGCTCGTCCATTGATTCGGGCTGGGCCAGCGCAATCTCGCGCAGCGTGGCGTCATGGAAAATGACGTATGCGGGCACGCCATGGCTCTTGGCGACCTCGCCGCGCCAGGCGCGCAAGGCCTCGAACACGGGCTGCAGTTCGGCCGGCAGGTCGATCGTCGCCGCTTTGGGACGACCGGTGCCGCTCTTGCCAGAGCGCGGCTTTTTCTCGGATTCCCGGCGCAGCATCAATTGACGCTCGCCCTTGAGCACGGCCCGGCTGCCTTCGGTCAGGGCCAGGGTGCCATAGCCTTCGTGGTCCACCGTCAGCAAGCCTTGCGCCAGCAATTGGCGCAGCACGCCGCGCCACGCGGTGTCGCTCAGGTCCGCCCCTACGCCGAACACGCTGAGCGTGTCGTGGCCGTGCTGTTTGGTGCGGTCGGTGACCTTGCCGCGCAGGATGTCGATGATGTGGCCCGCGCCGTAGCGCTGGCCGCGTTCTTTCCACAGGCGATAGACGGCGGACAGCACTTTCTGCGCGGCGACCGTGCCATCCCAGGCCTGGGGCGGATCCAGGCAGACGTCGCAATTGCCGCAGGCCGTGATCTGCTGGCCGAAGTAGGCCAACAGGCGCACGCGGCGGCATTCCACGGTTTCGCACAGACCCAGCATGGCATCCAGCTGCTGGCCCAGGCGCCGCCGGTAGGACTCTTCGCCCGGGGATTCGTCGATCATGCGGCGCTGCTGCACCACGTCTTGCAGTCCGTAGGCCAGCCAGGCAGTGGCCGGCAGTCCGTCACGGCCGGCGCGACCGGTTTCCTGGTAATAGCCTTCCACGGACTTGGGCAGATCTATGTGCGCCACGAAGCGCACGTCGGGCTTGTCGATGCCCATGCCGAACGCGATGGTGGCGACCATGACCACGCCGTCCTCGCGCAGGAAGCGCGCCTGGTTGGCGGCGCGCACCTGCGCGCTGAGGCCCGCGTGATAGGGCATGGCGTCGATGCCCTGGTTGCACAGGAACTCCGCGGTTTCTTCCACGCGGGCTCGCGACAGGCAATACACCACGCCCGATTCGCCTTCGTGCTCGGCCTGGATCATCTCCAGCAACTGCTTGCGCACCTCGTTCTTTTCGATGATGCGATAGCGGATATTGGGACGGTCGAAGCTGGAAACGAAGTGGCGCGCGTCGTCCAGCGACAGGCGTTGGGCGATCTCGCGGCGGGTATCGGCGGTGGCGGTCGCCGTCAGCGCAATGCGCGGCACGTCTGGCCAGCGCTCGTGCAGCATCGACAGCCCCAGGTATTCGGGACGGAAGTCATGGCCCCATTGGGACACGCAGTGCGCCTCGTCGATAGCGAACAGTGCGATACGGCCGCGTTCGAGCAGCTGCAGGCAGCGGTCGGTCAACAGGCGTTCGGGCGCGACATACAGCAGGTCCAGCTCGCCAGCCAGGAAAGCCTGCTCTACGTCGCGGGCAACGCGCCACTCCTGCGTCGAGTTCAGGAAGGCCGCGCGCACGCCCAGTTCGGTCAGGGCGTCGACTTGGTCCTGCATCAGCGCGATGAGCGGCGACACGACGATGCCGGTGCCTTCGCGGACGAGCGACGGGATCTGGTAACAGAGCGACTTGCCGCCGCCAGTGGGCATGAGGACCAGCGCGTCGCCGCCGTCGATCACCTGTTCGACAATGGCTTGCTGGTCGCCGCGGAAGGATTCGTAACCGAAAACGCGCTGCAACACGCCGAGGGCGCGCGCGTCAGACATGGGGGTAGGCCGGGAGCATCATGGCAGGGATTTTAAGCCGCAATTTTGGCCGGCCCCTTCCGAGGGGAGATTTCCGTCCTTGCCGCAGTGCGCCTACCAGCTCAGCCAGGTCCCGCGCATGAACGTATCCACCGGCATGCTGAGGTTGGCGCGCCATTCATAATTGCCCGAGAGGATGTCGCGGTCGGCGCCCACCGCCAGCTTGACCTTGGGTGCGACGAACATGCTGTGGGACAGGCCAACGCGCTGCTCGGCCAGCTCCGAGCCCTCGCGCAGGCCCGAGTAGGTGCCGCTGAGCACGCCCCAGCCGGTGATGGGGACGCCGGCCGACAGCGTGTTGCGGGTATGCGCCGTCGAGGCCGCGCCGCCCGAGTAGCTGGACAGGTCGCCATAACCCGCCCCGACCTGCTCGTTGGAGTAGCCCAGGTTCACGCTGTCGGCCACGTCCACGTTGTAGTCGAAGCGATAACGCCACGCGCTGGCGGCGTCGAACGAACTTTGCGTGGCGCCCGCCCGGAACGTGCCGTACTCGCCGGCGGCATAGGTGGTGCCCATGCCGCGTGTGGTGAGCGAAGGCGCGCTCTGCATCTGGCCTTCCAGCGTCAGCGCCGGAGTCAGCCCGTAACGCACGCTGCCGCTGCCCACCGCCTCGCCGTAGTCCACGGCTCCGGAACTGGCGGCGGGATCCATGCGGTTCAGCCTGCCGAGCGATGACGAATAGCCGAAGCTGCCTTCGGGGGCGGTGGCGCCGGATCCGGCCCAGTTCGAGATCTGCAGGCCGCCCACTGGCGCGCTGCTGCCCCAGGCCGGGGCCCGGGCGTCGACATTGCCGACGGCGACGGACGGACCCGAAGTGTTGCGATAGACCCAGTTGCGGTTGCCGCCGTAGCGCAGGCCTTCCTGGCTGCTGGCCGAGGCGAACCAGGGCCGCGAAGCGCGCGACACGCCAGAAATCACGACCACCGGCACGCGGGGCAGGTCGCCGTCCTGGAGGGCGAAAACGTAATCGGGCGTGGGTTCCTCGGGCGTCGCGAGCACGCCGCAATCCAGCGGTACCGGGGCGGGCTGGGCGTCGCCCGACAGGCCCAGGCCGGTGCCGGGGATCAGGTCGGCTTCACTCGCGCCCGTGCCGCGCACGCTGGTATCCAACGCCGGTTCCATGGTCTGCATCTCGCAGGGGGCCGGGTCCAGTGGCACCGCGCGCGATTCCATGGACGGGGCAGGGCGCACGGGAATGGGCTGGACCGAGGACAGCACCCCGATGCCGCGCCCCGCGGACAAAGCTGGCATATATGGGGACGTAGCAAGTGGGTCGCCCACGGCCGGGGCGAGCGGGCAGGCCAGGGCCGCCGCCAGCGCGGCGCGCAACAGCCGGTTTCGCCAGATGATTGCAAGGGCGATCATAGACACAGTGTAGAAAGGGAGCGCCGCCTTGCCTGTAAACGATTTTTAGCAACTCGGACAGAAGACGGGGCGGCTTCCATTTTAGAGCCACGCGGCGCGGGCGGCGGGCCCTGGCCGGAAAGCGCTGGAAAACGGGTCCAACATCGTGCAACAGGTATATTTCAGTTGATTTCCTGCCTCTTGCGGCAGGGCGCGACGGGCCGCACTATGGCATCCATGGACAATCCCCACACCAAGCTGCTGGTCGTCGACGACGACCCCGCCTTACGGCAATTGCTGGCCGACTACCTCAACCGCCACGGCTACGACACGCTGCTGGCGCCGGACGCCACCGACCTGTCGTCCCGCATTACCCGCTACGCGCCCGACCTCCTGGTGCTGGACCGCATGTTGCCGGGCGGCGATGGTGCGGACGCCTGCCGCCGCCTGCGTGAGCAGGGCGAGGACATCCCCGTCATCCTGTTGACGGCGCGCGACGAAGCGGTAGACCGCATCATCGGCCTGGAAGCCGGCGCGGACGATTACGTCGGCAAGCCGTTCGACCCGCGCGAGCTGCTGGCCCGCATCGAGGCCGTGCTGCGCCGCAAGCGCGGTCCCTCCGCGCTGACCAAGGACGCGCCGGTCGCGTTCGGTCCCTTCATTTTCGATCCCTCCACCCGCCAACTGTCGCGCGATGGCACGGTGGTCAAGCTGACCGGAGGCGAGATCAACCTGCTCGAGGCGCTGGTGCGCAACGCCGGCAAGCCGCTGTCGCGCGAACGCCTGCTGGCGCTGGCGCGCGACGACGATGCGGGCGAGCGCAATGACCGCGCCATCGACATCGCCATCCTGCGCCTGCGCCGGGTCATCGAAGACGATCCCAAGCAGCCGCGCTGGATCCAGACCGTCTGGGGCATCGGCTACCGGTTCTCGCCCTGATGCGTCTTTCCCCCGGTTTTCTGGTACCGCGATCGCTGCGGGCAAGGCTGATCCTGCTGATCCTGGGCTCGGTCCTGCTGACGCAGGCGGCCACCTTGGTGACGGTGTCGTACTTTCGGCACAAGTTCATGGAAGACGTAGCCATCGGCTACATCGTCACGACCATCCGCACGCTGCGCGCCGCCGTGTCGCAGGTGCCTGCGGAAGAACGTGCGGAGTTTGTGCGCACGGCCTCGCAGAACCAATGGCGGCTTTGGTCGCGGGTGCTGCCGGCCGAGGCCAAGCTGCAGCGCTTCAATGGCCGCCGTCCTCCGCCCAAGGCGGCTCCGCGGCCCCCGCCGCCGCCCGCGTCGGAAACGCAGATCCACGGTCCGCCGGCACCACCCCCGCCGGAAGTGCGCGACGACGATCACGGAAATGGACGCGATGAGCGCGCGAGCGCGCGCGAAGGCGAGCGAGCCCGCGACCGCGAGGAACACGGCCGCCGCTACCAACCCGAACCGGACGACATCCGCCGCGATCTGCGGGTGCTGGTCCAGCAGCTCAATGAACGCCTGAACGATGGCACGCGGGTGGCGCTGTCTCGCGGTCCCACGCCGGAGATCTTCATTTCGCTGGCGCCCAATTCCGCCAGCGAAGACGTGCCGCGCTTGCGCGAGTGGCTGGTCATCCCGCTGGAGCGCCTGGATCCGCCGGTTGCCACGCCGTTCATCGCCGCCTGGCTGGGCGGCCTGGGCTTGCTGCTATTGCTGGCGGTGGGCTTTTCATGGCACATCACGCGTCCCATTACCCGGCTGGCCGATGCGGCCGACCGCCTGGCCGCCGGGCAACCTCAGCGGGTCGAACCCTCGGGGCCACATGAGACCCGGGTGCTGGGCGAACGCTTCAACGCCATGTTGGACGCGCTGTCGGAATCCGACTCGGTGCGCCGCACCCTGCTGTCGGGCCTGCCGCACGACTTGAAGGGGCCGCTGTCGCGGATGTGGCTGCGGATCGAGTTGGCGGATGATTCCAAGCTGAAGGAAGGGCTGCGCGCGGACCTGCAGGATATGCAGCACATGGTTGATCAGTTCATCGGCTTCGTGCGCGGTACCGATCCTGCCGCCTACCGCTACGCCTCCATGAATCTTTCCGATTGGCTGACCGAGCGCGTGGGCGCATGGCAGGGGGCCGGCACCGACATCAGCCTGGGATCCGGCGATGACGCCGCAGCCCTGGTGGTCCAGGCGGACGCGGTGGCGCTGGGCCGCTTGCTGGATAACCTGATCGGCAATGCCTTGAACCATGGCGCCCCGCCAGTCGAGGTCAGTCTGCGGCACGAGGGACGGCATGCGGTGCTGGACGTGGCCGACCATGGCCCGGGCATCGTGCCGGAACGGCGCCTGGAGGCATTGCGCCCGTTCAGCCGCCTGGACGACGCGCGTACGCGCACCGGCAGCGTGGGATTGGGCCTTGCGCTGGCCGAGGCCATCGCGCGCGCGCATGGCGGTTCGCTGGAGCTCCTCGAGGCGGCGTCCGGCGGGCTGTGCGTGCGGGTCAGGCTGCCGCTGTCCGAAACGCCCTAGGGCGCCCCGCGCAGGCGTGCCCGCCCCCCGGGGCGGGCCGCGCTACGGTACGATGCATCCTGCTCAGTACTTTGTCGTTTCCGCACCATGGCCATCCAGTCCGATTCGCTTTCCTCCCGTCCCGACGCCCCCCGTATCGTGGCGCCGCAGCCGGTGTCGCCCAACGAGGAGTCGATCGAACGCGCCTTGCGGCCCAAGGCGCTGGACGAGTACGTTGGCCAGCAGCGCGCCCGCGAACAGTTGGAGATCTTCATCGCCGCCGCGAGGAAGCGCGGCGAAGCGCTGGACCACGTGCTGCTGTTCGGGCCGCCGGGCCTGGGCAAGACCACGCTGGCCCACATCATTGCCCATGAAATGGGCGTGCAGCTGCGCCAGACCTCCGGGCCGGTGCTGGAACGCCCTGGCGACCTGGCGGCGCTCTTGACCAACCTGGAAAAGAACGACGTCCTGTTCATCGACGAAATCCACCGCCTGTCGCCTGTGGTCGAGGAAATCCTCTACCCGGCGCTGGAGGATTTCCAGATCGACATCCTGATCGGGGAAGGGCCGGCCGCGCGCAGCGTGAAGCTGGACCTGCAACCCTTTACCCTCGTTGGCGCCACCACCCGCGCCGGCATGCTGACCAATCCCCTGCGCGACCGCTTCGGCATCGTGTCGCGGCTGGAGTTCTACAACGCCACCGATCTCGGCCACATTGTTACGCGCAGCGCCGGTCTGCTCAACGCAGGCATCACGCCGGATGGCGCGGCCGAGGTGGCGCGGCGCGCCCGCGGGACGCCGCGCATCGCCAATCGGCTGTTGCGCCGGGTGCGCGACTATGCCGAGGTCAAGGCCGGCGGCACTATCGACGCCGAGGTCGCGGGCCGCGCGCTGGCCATGCTGGAAGTGGATCCGCAAGGCCTGGACCTGATGGACCGCAAGCTGCTCGAGGCCATCATCCACAAGTTCGACGGCGGCCCCGTCGGCGTGGACAGCCTGGCGGCGGCCATAGGCGAAGAGCGCGACACGATCGAGGACGTGATCGAACCCTACCTGATCCAGCATGGCTATCTGCAGCGCACGCCGCGCGGCCGTACCGCCACGCTGACTACCTGGCGCCACCTGGGCCTGACCCCGCCGGCCGGCGCCACGGCCGGGTCGGGCGACCTTTTCGGCAAGTAGGCGGCGCGCGCCCCGGGCGCCGCGGGTTTATCATCCGGAGGTTTTGATTCTTCTCCGCGATCAAAGGACCTCACCCCATGCAGCCCGAATTGCCCACCTATGACGACGTCGTGCGCGCCAGCGAGCGCCTGGCCGGCAACGCGCACCGCACGCCCGTACTGACCTCGGCCACCGCCGATGCGATCAGCGGCGCGTCGGTCTTCTTCAAGTGCGAGAACTTCCAGCGCATGGGCGCTTTCAAGTTCCGGGGCGGCTATAACGCCATCGCGCGCTTGACGCCGGAGCAGCGCGCCGCTGGCGTCGTGACGTTCTCATCGGGCAACCACGCGCAGGCCATCGCCCTGGCTTCCAAGCTGCAGGGCGTGCAGGCCACCATCATCATGCCGCTGGACGCGCCGGCCGCCAAGCGCGCCGCCACGGAAGGCTATGGCGGCAAGATCGTCACGTATGACCGCTACACCGAAGACCGCGAGGCGATCGCCCGCCGTATCCAGGCGGAAACCGGTGCCACGCTGATCCCGCCCTACGACCACGAAGACGTGATCGCTGGCCAGGGCACGGCCGCCAAGGAACTGTTCGAGGAAGTGGGCGAACTGGATTACCTGTTCGTATGCCTGGGCGGCGGCGGCCTGCTGTCGGGATCGGCCCTGTCCGCCTTCGCGCTGAGCCCGCGCTGCCTGGTCTATGGCGTCGAGCCGGAAGCCGGCAACGACGGCCAGCAGTCTCTGCGCAAGGGTGAAATCGTCCGTATTCCCGCTCCCAAGACCTTGGCCGATGGCGCTGCCACGACGCACCTGGGCAACCTCACCTTCCCGCTCATCCAGAAGCATGTGCGCGACATCGTCACGGTGACGGACGAGCAATTGGTCAGCACCATGCGCTTTTTTGCCGAGCGCATGAAGATGGTGGTGGAACCCACCGGCTGCCTGGGCGCGGCCGCTGTCATGCAGAACGTGGTGCCGGTGCGCGGCGCGCGGGTGGGTGTCATCATCAGCGGCGGCAACGTCGACCTTCCGAACTACGCCAAGCTGTTGGCGGCCTGATACCGCAGGCGGCCCCTTTTCGGGGCCGCCGATACGCGCTTGCGGATGTAGCGCGTGCAAGGCAGAATCGGGACTGAATCCTGACGAACAGGGGCTGCGACATGCGTATCCTTGTCATCGGCGGCACCGGTTTCATCGGCCGCCATCTGGTAGCGCGGCTTTCCGCCGATCAGCATCAGATCGTCGTTCCCACCCGGCTCTACAGCCGCGGGCGCGATTTGCAGATTCTTCCCACGGTCACCTTGCTCGAATGCGATGTGCATGACGATGCCACGCTGGACGGCCTGCTGGATGGCTGCACTGCCGTCATCAATCTGGTCGGCATTCTGCACGGCAATTTTGGCCGGCCCTATGGCTCGGATTTCGCTCGGGCACACGTGCTGTTGCCGCAGCGTATCGCGCAAGCCTGCCTGCGGCGGGGCACGCAGCGGCTGCTGCACGTCAGCGCGCTCGGCGCCGACTCCAATGGCGACAGCATGTACCAACGTTCCAAGGGCGATGGTGAAGCCGCCATCAAGCAGGAATTCCAAGGCCGGCAGGAGGGCGGCTGGACCATTTTCCGTCCGTCCGTGGTGTTCGGGCCCGACGACCGCTTCACCAATATGTTCGCCGGCCTGGCGCGCTGGCTGCCGGTGTTGCCGCTGGCGGGCGCGCACGTGCGCATGCAGCCGGTCTATGTGGGCGACGTGGTCGCCGCCATCGTGGCGGCGCTCGGTAATACGCACACTTGCGGCAAGACCTATGAATTGGGGGGACCCCAGGTCTACACCCTGGGTGAGATCGCCCGCCTGTGCGCCGCCTGGGGCGGGCATCCCAGGCCCGTGATCAACATGCCGATGGGGGTGGGCCGCATGCAGGCAAGGCTGTTCGAATGCCTGCCCGGCACGCCGCTGATGTCTCGCGACAACCTGGATTCCCTGCGGCGCGACAACATCTGTACCGGGCCGATCGCGCCCGAACTGCACGTGGTGCCGACGGGCCTGGAAGCCGTGGCGCCCCGCTATTTGTAGGCCCGCTCAGCGCACCAGCGCCTTCAATGCCTGCTTGATGCCGTCGGACACGCCTACGCCTTCCGGCAGCGTCTTCAGTGCCGACAGCGATTCCTTCTCGGAGTAGCCCAGCGCCAGCAGCGCATTGAGGATGTCCGACTGGTTGTCGGGCGCCGCATGCGGCGATGCGCCGATGTCCGCGCCCAGCTTGCCCCGCATTTCCAGCAGCAGGCGTTCGGCGGTTTTCTTGCCGATGCCGGGCACGCGCGTAAGGCGGCCAGATTCCTGCAAGGTGATGGCTTGCGCCAGATCCGCCACCGACAGCCCCGACAGCACCGACAGCGCGGTGCGCGCGCCGATGCCGCTGACCTTGATCAATTCGCGGAAAGCGCTGCGTTCGCCGGCCGTGGCGAATCCATAAAGGATATGGGCGTCTTCGCGCACCGTCAGGTGCGTGTATAGCGTGACGCGGGCGCCCGTGTCGGGCAGCGAGTACAGCGTGCTCATGGGCACGTCGATGTCATAACCCAGACCACCCACATCCACGCAGATGGTGGGCGGGAGTTTTTCGATCAGGGTTCCTGTGATGCGTCCGATCATGGCGAGGTAGGCTTGGCAAGAGTGAGGCCGCTGAAAGCGCGGCGGATGCGGGGATTCTATACGCGCGGGCGTGCAATCGGCGGGAACCCGGCCCGCCTGGCGGCAAACCGTCGTGCAGCAGCGCGTCAGCCGACCAGGCGCCCGTTGCGGATGCGGGTCTTGCCGCTCATGCGCAAGGAGGCGCCCAGGCGCTCCAGCTTGTCCTGCAATGGTCCGGCATGGGCATGGCAGATGGCGCAGGCCAGGGCGTCCGCCGAATCGGGCGCGGGCGCACCGTCCAGCGCCAGCAGATGCTGCACCATCATCTGCACCTGTTCCTTGGCGGCGCGGCCCGTGCCGACCACGGCCTTCTTGATTTGCAGCGCGGTGTACTCGTGCACGGGCAGCGAGCTGTCGGCCAGCGCGCACAGCGCGGCGCCGCGCGCCTGGCCCAGCAGCAGCGTGGACGCGGGGTTGGTGTTCAGGAAGATGATTTCCAGCGCCGCCACGTCCGGTTGGGTGTCGCGCGCCACCTGGCGCAGATTGTCCAGGATGACTTTGAGACGTTCGGGCAGCGTAAGCGCGGGCGGAACCACGATGGTCCCGCTGGCCACGTAGCGCAGGCGCGGCCCGTCGGCATCGATCACACCGAAGCCGGTGCGGCGCAAGCCGGGATCGATGCCGAGGACGCGCATCAGTGGCGGAAGTGGCGGGTGCCGGTCAGCACCATGGCGATGCCGTGCTCGTCGGCCGCGGCAATCACTTCGTCATCGCGCACGCTGCCGCCAGGCTGGATCACGCAGGTCGCGCCCGCAGCCACCACCACGTCCAGGCCGTCGCGGAACGGGAAGAAGGCATCGGACGCCACGGCCGAGCCCTTCAGGGTCAGCCCGGCGTTCTCGGCCTTGATCGAGGCGATGCGGGCCGAGTCGATGCGGCTCATCTGGCCGGCGCCCACGCCCAGGGTCATGCCGCCGCCGACGAACACGATGGCGTTGGACTTGACGTACTTGGCGACCTTCCAGGCGAAGGCCAGATCGTTCATTTCCTCTTCGGTGGGCTGGCGCTTGGTGACCACCTTGAGCGCGTCGCGCGGCACGTTGTAGGCGTCCGGGCTCTGCACCAGCCAGCCGCCGCCCACGCGCTTGACGTCAAAAGCGTTCTGGCCCGTGCCCATCGGCACTTCCAGGACGCGCACGTTCTTCTTGGCGGCCAGGATGGCCAGCGCGGCGCCGTCATAGGCGGGAGCCAGCAGCACTTCCAGGAACTGGGCGCTCACGGCTTCGGCCGTGGCGGCGTCCACCGGGCGGTTGAAAGCGATGATGCCGCCGAAAGCCGAAGTGGGATCGGTCTTGAAGGCTTGTTGGTAGGCGCCGAGCGTGTCGGCTGCGACCGCCACGCCGCAGGGGTTGGCGTGCTTGACGATGACGCAGGCGGGCGCTTCGAAGCTGCGCGCGCATTCCCAGGCGGCGTCGGCGTCCGCGATGTTGTTGTAGGACAGTTCCTTGCCCTGCAATTGGCGGTAGTTGCCCAGCAGGCCGGCCGGACGCTGCGCGTCCACGTAGAAGGCGGCGGTCTGGTGCGGGTTCTCGCCGTAGCGCAGCGCTTGTTCCTGCTTGACCTGCAGGGTCAGGGTGCCCGGCCATTCATTGCGGGCGGGTACGGCTTCCTGCTTGGGCTCGGCTTCCGCCAAGCTGGTCAGGTAGGCAGCGATGGCGCCATCGTAGGCGGCGGTATGGGCGTAGACCTTGGAGGCCAGTTCCAGGCGCAGCCCGTACGAGGTGTTGCCGCCCTTGTCCATTTCAGCCAGCACGCGGGAGTAATCGACGGGGTCGATCACCACCGTCACGCCACCGGCTTCGGTGCCGTGGTTCTTGGCCGCCGCGCGCAGCATGGCCGGGCCGCCGATGTCGATGTTCTCAACGGCGTCGGCGAAGGTGCAGTCCGGCTTGGCCACGGTTTCGCGGAACGGGTACAGGTTCACCACCAGCATGTCGATGCGGTCGATGCCCGCCGCCTTGATGGTGTCCATGTGTTCGGCGCTGTCGCGGCGCGCCAGCAGGCCGCCGTGGATCTTCGGATGCAGCGTCTTGACGCGGCCATCGAGAATTTCAGGCGAACCCGTGTGGGCCGCCACTTCGGTGACGGTCAGGCCGGAGTCGGCCAGCAGCTTGGCGGTGCCGCCGGTGGACAGCAGGCGCACGCCACGCGTGGCGAGGGCGCGGGCAAATTCAACGATGCCGGTCTTGTCGGACACCGAAAGCAGGGCGGTTTCGATTTTCATGGTGAGGGACGGGAGTGGGGCGGGGGCGCCTTTCTCGTTCAGGTCTGATGGGAAATCTGGGGTGCGGGCGAGGCGATACGCACGCCGCCCGCGCGCGAAAGCTATACCTGGATATTGTGCGCCAGCAACTTCTTGCGCAGGGTGTTGCGGGTGATGCCCAGCATTTCGGATGCCCGCGACTGATTGCCGCCCGACCGTTCCAACGCTACTTCAAGCACCGGGCGCTCCACGCAGCGCATCACCATGTCCCACATGTCGTGGGGCTCGGATTCGCCCAAGTCTTCGAAATAGCGCTCCAGGCTGGCGCGCACGCATTCTTCCAGGACATCTTTCTTGCTCATTTGAGTACAGATATTTTTATGTTGGTGTTGAGGCGGTTATGCCGCCAGCAGGGCTTCTGCGACCGGCGCCGGATGGGATCCGCCGTCGCGCGAGATGAGATCGAACCAGTCCGACACAGCCCGCCACTGGTCGCGGGTATTGTCGATCAGATTCATGCGGGCACAGAACGAGTCTGCGCCCGGCAGGCCGTCCAGATACCAGCCTATGTGCTTGCGCGCTGTGCGTACGCCAGTGTGCTCGCCATAGAACCGGTAGTGGTCGTCGAGATGTTCGAGCAGCAGCTCGCGCATTTCCCCATAGGAGGGAGGGGCCAGTGTTTCGCCCGTGCGCAGGTAGTGGTCGATTTCGCGGAAAATCCAGGGACGGCCTTGTGCCGCCCGGCCGATCATGACCGCGTCGGCGCCAGTGTAATCCAGGACGTACTTGGCTTTTTCTGGCGAGGTGATGTCCCCGTTGGCGACAACGGGAATTTTCAGCTCGGCCTTGACGGCGCGGATAGTGTCATATTCCGCCTCGCCCGTATAGAGGTCGGCGCGGGTGCGTCCGTGCAAGGTCAGGGCGGCGATGCCGGCGTTTTCCGCCATTTTCGCCACCCGCAAGGCGTTGCGGCTTTCGCGGTCCCAGCCGGTGCGGGTCTTCAGCGTTACCGGCACGCCCAGGGGCGCGCAGGCCGATACGACGGCGTCCAGGATGCGGGCGATCTGGTCTTCGTGGCGCAGCAGCGCCGACCCGGAGGCCACGTTGCAGACCTTTTTGACCGGGCAGCCCATGTTGATGTCGATGATCCGCGCACCCTTTCCGGCATTGAATGCCGCCGCCTCCGCCATCATGGCGGGGTCGGCGCCGGCAATCTGCACGGAAATGGGGGCGATTTCGCCGTCATGGTTCAGGCGGCGGGAAGTCTTGACGCTATCCCACAGCTTCGGGTTGCTTGCGGCCATTTCCGACACGGCATAGCCCGCCCCCAGCTTCTTGCAAAGCTGGCGGAAAGGACGGTCGGTCACGCCCGCCATGGGCGCGACCAGCACGTTGTTGGGAAGGGTCCATTGACCTATGCGCATGCTCACATTTTAACCGGCTCAATCGTGCCCCCTTTGTCACCTGGAGAACACTTCGTAACAAGGGAAGGCGAAAACAGACAATCCAGCCCTTGTTCGGGGACGGATTCAGGGGAAATCAGGCGCGGAAACCTTGCAGCAGATGCTGCGCCAGTGGCGCGCGCAGAGGAGAAGCCAGATCCATCCCCAATAAGGCCAGGCCGCAAGCATGCTCCACCGGAGCCAGGCCGGTCGAGAAGATTCGGGGCATCAGATCCGTCAGGCCAGCGGTGATGAGCCGGTCCACGTGGCGAGCCCCGGCGAATTCCGCGAGGGCGGACGCCGGGTTGACCTCGGGATGGGGCAGCCAGCCGCCCAGCGTCTGGGCGAGGCGGGCCGCGTCACGCAGCCCCAGGTTCAGGCCTTGGCCGGCGACCGGATGCAGCGTTTGCGCGGCATTGCCGATAGCCGCCACGCGGCCATGCACCTGGGCGCGGCGGGCGCTGAGCGCCAGCGGAAAGACATGCCGCGGCGCCTGGCTGGAAAGCCGGCCCAGGCGGTCGCCGAAAGCCTGCGACAGCGCCCGCGAAAAGGCGGCATTGTCCAACGCGGCCACTTCGGCGGCTCGCTCGGGGGTGCAGCACCAGACCACGGAATAGGCGTCCGGGGTCTGCGGGTGCGGCAGCAGCGCCAGCGGACCTTCGGCGGTGAAGCGTTCCCAGGCCCAGCCGCGGCGGGGCAGGGTGGCATGGGCCGTGGTCAGCACGGCGTGCTGGTCGTAGTCGCGCCGCACGTCGGTCGCGCCCGCGCCATCGGACTGCACAGCGACCCGGCACAGCAGCGTCGTATCGCCTTGGTGGACGCGCACGCCATCGGCATCCTGCAGGCCGATCCTGGCGGGCGGACCCGGAAGGACAGTAACCCCACAGGCGGCCACGCATTCGTCCAGCTTCGCGTGCAGCCCGGAATACGCGACCACGCTGCCCAGCTGCGGCACGCCGAAATCGGTATTCTGGATCAGGGTGCGGCCCAGCCGGCCGCGTTGCGATACATGGATGTTGCGGATGTCGGCCGAGCGGTCGGGCCAGGCATGCAGCGCTTCCAGCAATACCCGGCTGCCGTGGTTCATGGCCAGCACGCGGGGATCCGTGGCCGGCGCCGCCGCCGACGGCGCGACCGGGGCGGGCGGGCTGCCCGCAAGCAGCGCGATGCGCGCCGGGTCCGGCGCCACACGGGCCAGCATCAGGGCCAGCACGCGGCCCACCGGGCCGGCGCCTAGTATCGCTATGTCGAAGGCGGATGAAGTCATGACCGGATTTTAACCGTCCACTACAATCCGCAGCAGCCGGCGCTTCTTGGCGCCGTGGTCCTTTTTCCGGTCGACCGACATGACGCAGCTCCAGGCTTCCTCCCCGCTGTCCGCCGCTCCCGCCCGCCGTCCGCGCGGCAAAGTCACAGTGGGCCTGCTGGCCTGCCTGTTCGGCGCGGTAGGCGCGCACTGGTGGTATCTGGGTCGGCGCCACGCCTGGCTGGTGACCGCGTTGGCGCTCATCAGCCTGTTCTGCGCGGTGCGCTTCTATCCCGTCTGGTACGACAACCCGGCATTCTTCCTGCTGTTCATTCCCATGATCGACGGCTTCATCGAAAGCGCGGTGTTTTCGCTGATGCCGGACGAGAAATTTGACCGCCTCTACAACGCCGGCCTGGGCCGACCCACGCGGACCGGCTGGGGACCGGTGCTGGTCGCCATCCTGGCCTGCCTGGTCGGCGCCATTGTCTCCATGTTTGCCATCGCCATGGTGGTGGTCTACACCTGGATCGCCATGGGCTGGCTGGACGGCTACGTGTTCTAGCGCGCGCCTGCCGCGCCGCGATCCTATTCGCGCATCAGCGCTTCGATTTCCCCAGCCTGCACGGGGACTCCCCGGGTGATGAGCTCGCAGCCCTCGTCCGTGACCAGCGCGTCGTCTTCGGTACGGATGCCGATGTTCCAGTACGCCTCGGGTACATCATCGGCGGGCCGCACATAGATGCCCGGTTCGATCGTCAGCATCATCCCGGCTTCCAGCCTGCGCCAGGGGCGTTCGGCGCCATGGGCCGCGCCGGGCTGGCGGTAGTCGCCCACGTCGTGCACGTCCAGGCCCAGCCAGTGGCCCGTGCGGTGCATGTAGAAACGGCTGTAGTCGCCGGATTCCAGCACGCCGTCCAACGAACCTTTCAAGAGCTTCAGGTCCAGCATGCCTTGCGCCAGCACGCGCAGGGCGGCCTGATGGCCGTCGTTGAAACTGCGGCCGGGCGCGGTGGCCTGGGCGGCGGCGTCCTGGGCCGCCACCGTCAGGTCGTACAGCGCGCGCTGCGGGCCGCTGTAGCGGCCGTTCACGGGAAAGGTCCGGGTGATGTCGCTGGCATAGCTGTCGACTTCGCAGCCCGCGTCGATCAGGACCAGGTCACCGTCGCGCAGCACGGCCTCGCCGGCCGGGTAGTGCAGCACGCAGGCGTTCGCGCCCGCTGCGACGATGCTGTTGTAGGCCACCGACTGCGCGCCATGGCGGCGGAATTCGTACAGCAGTTCGGCCTCGATCTCGTATTCGCGCATGCCGGGGCGGGCGACGCGCATGGCGCGCACGTGGGCGCCCGCGGAAATCTTGGCCGCCCGCCGCATTGCGGCAATTTCGCTGGCGTCCTTGATCAACCGCATTTCGGCCAGCAGGGGCCGGATGTCCTGTTGGCGGGAGGGGGGAGCATGGCCGCCACGGCTGGCCTCGCGCGCCGCGGCCAGCCAGCGGTGCAGGCGGCCGTCGTTGCGCTTGTCGCTGGCCAAGGGCGCGTACAGGGTGGCGTGGTCCTGCAGCAGCGCAGGCATCAGCTCGTCCAGCGCATCGAGCGGATGGGCGTCGTCAAAGCCGAAATGCGCCGCCGCCGCCTCGGGGCCGAAACGCTTGCCCTCCCAGATTTCATGCTCGATGTGGCGTGGGCGGCAGAAGAGCACCGAGCGGTCGGTCGCTCCCGCGATCAGCACCAGCCAGGCGCCGGGTTCGGTGAACCCGGTCAGGTAGAAAAAATCGCTGTCATGCCGATAGGGGTATTCGGCGTCTCGGTTGCGAGTGGCTTCCGGTGCGGTCGCCAGGATCGCAATGCCGCCTCCATCGGCGCGCATCTGCTCCATCAGGCGTTGGCGCCGCGCGGCGTAAGGGGCGATGTCTTCGGGAGGCAGGCTCATGGCGGAGTGGGGCGCGAACCCCGGCAAGGTGATGATGCCGTTTACTTTACCTGCCATCCCTCGGATACGACACCCCGTGCAGGCCACGCCGAATCCGCTGGACCGCTTCGGGCAAGCTGCTACAATCGCGGCTCTGTCATTGGGGAGTAGCCATCCTTTGTCCCCTCAAAGGAGCTAGCGTCAACAGACTTGGTGGTTCAGCGCTGCGGAGCAGCCGCTAGAACTCCATGGCGCTAGCGGTATCCATGCGCTGCGGCACGCCCGCCGCATGGAGCAGCCAGGCGAGACCTTTGGCCGCGTTGCGTTCACCCTTGGCCGGGCGAGCCGCGACGTCGCGCCAATTGGTTTCTGCTCGTCCGGCTCGCCTATATGTTTCTCACCCTGTTCCTGTTTTTCCTGTCTGCGGCAGTGATCTACTTCGCCTGTGAGTTCTTCGTGAACGGCGTTGAATGGGTCGGTCATCGCTTCCAGCTTGGCGCCACTGCGACCGGTACTGTGCTCGCCGCCTTCGGCACCGCCTTGCCGGAAAGTGCCGTGACCTTCATGGCCGTGGTCTTCGGCGACACCCCAGAGCAAAAAGACATAGGCGTTGGCGCCGCCATGGGCGGCCCGCTGGTGCTGGCCACGCTGGCTTATGCGGTGGTCGGCCTGACCCTTTGGCGCTCGCGCCGCGCCCGGGCCCCGCAGGCGGCCTGTATCAACGCGGACCAGCGCCGGCTGGCCCGCGACCAGGCCTGGTTCATGGGCATCTTCATTTTCAAGGTCGGCCTGGGCCTGCTGGCCTTCGCCTGGAAGCCTTGGCTGGGCATCCTGTTCCTGGCCACCTACGGTCTCTACGTCAAGCGCGAGCTCAGCAACGACGAAGAGAGCCTGGACAGCGAGGATCTCGAGCCGCTCAAGCTGCGCCCCCGCGACGAAAACCCGACGATGTTCTGGTCGGTGGCGCAGACCGTCATGGCCTTGGTCGTGATCGCCGGGGCTTCGCACGTGTTCGTGAATCAGATTGAAGTGCTGGGCGTGGCCATGGGCGCGTCGCCCCACGTCGCGGCGTTGTTGCTGGCGCCGGTCGCGACCGAGTTGCCGGAAATCATGAATGCACTGATCTGGGTCCGCCAGGGCAAGGAGCGGCTGGCGCTGGCCAACATTTCGGGCGCCATGATGATCCAGGCAACTATCCCCAGCGCGCTGGGCATCTTCATGACGCCGTGGTTGCTGGACGGCCCTCTGCTCGCGGCGGGCCTGTTCACCATGCTCTCGATCGGCCTGCTGTGGCTGCGCTTCCGCCGTTCGGTCATGAGCGTGCCGGCCTTGTCGGCGGTGGGCGGCCTGTATGCCGTGTTCGCCGCCTATCTGGGCTGGCATTTCTACGTTTGAGCGGCACGTTGCGCTGGGGGGCTTCGGCCCCAGCCGGTTTTGCCACGATCAAGCCAGATTTCGTGGCAAAAACCTTGTCCATAAGTGGAAACCCGCGTAAAATCCTGCCTGTTATCCATCCCAGGAGCAGTCTTCGTGAATACCGATTCCGGCGAAAGTTGTCGATCTTGCATCGACGTCGCTGTTTAACAGGTCCACGCAGAACTCCGTCTGCCGCAGCCTGTTGAACAGGTTGCGGTTGTATCCCAAGCTCCAGGCTCACGCCCGGGCAATCGCGCAAGCCAGCGGCTTGCCGGGAACCTCCCCAACATAAACCGCCAGAACCGCCGCCAGTCGCAGCGTCCGCGTTCGTGCACGTTTTTCGTGCCTGTCCGCTGAACGCAGCGGAGGTGCGCGCGTATTCGCGATCACGCTCCCCATTCTTGCAATGGAGGTCGTTATGCGTTTCTTCGACTTGTTCCTGCGCCGCGCCGGCGTGGACCGTTCTGCCGCCCTGAGCCGCCGCCGCGGCACATCGCGCTTGACGGTCATCTGTCCGCGCGACGAGCTGGGCGCCTTGCGCAAGCAGATCTGCCTGGACTTCAGCGCCGCCGGCCTGGACGTCTCGCAAGTACAGATCGACCAGGGCCGGGATCCTGGCATGGCGTCCGCCTGCATCACCGTCAATTGCCCCCCGGAGCTGCGGGGCGAACTGATGTCGCAGGCGCGCCGCCTGAGCGCCAATCCCGCCGTGCGTCACGTGCATTTCGGCGCCCAAGCCGCGCAGGCCGCGCTGGCCTGAAGCCGCCCTTTCTTCCCCAGGAGAGATCATGCCCAGTGCCTTAGACCCCGAGCCTCGATTGCGCCCAGTGCGCGGCGCCGGCATGCCTGCCTGACCTGTCTATTCGCTGCGAACCGACAGGCGGGATAGTCATCCTGGCCCGTACGGAGTCCGCAGCCTGGAATCCCCGGCCTGGCCCACGTCTTGTGCGCCCTCGCCGCCGGTATCGGTTCCTTCGCTAGCTCCCTTCCGTTTTCCGCACCCGGCGCATTTCCATGCGATCCGGATACCGGCAACATTGCCCCGGTGCCTGCGCACGCCCGTAAGCGGCGGTTTGACGGCTTTCTGAGCGAAAGCCGCGGCCTGCTGCTGCCCGCGCGTGGGCGGCAGCAGGGCAGGGTGGTCCGTGTCTCCGACAACTACACGTATAACCGGAGCACTCCGATGTTCAAGTTTCTCAAGTCCTTCTTTACGTCGGCGGCGGGCCTGCGCCATACCGCTAGACACTTCCGCCGCTCACCCATGCCCGAGCGGGGCGCGGCTGCCGCCGCCGCCTCCTCCGACACGGCTCGCCATGCCAACCGCCAGATGCTGGACCTGGCGCGCATGGATTTTGGCGCTTTGTTCTCGTTGTTCGGCAGCAGCCGTGGCGGGCTGTCAGAGGCCCAGGCGCAGACCGCCCGCGAACGCTACGGCGCCAATGAAGTCGACCATGAAAAGCCGCTTTCCTGGCATGCCCACCTCTGGCTGTCCTATCGCAACCCGTTCAACCTGCTGCTGACCGCGCTGGCGGCGCTGTCCTGGCTGACCGACGTGCACATGGCGGTCCCGGACGATCAATCCTGGATGGCGGTTTTCATCATCGGGGCCATGGTGCTCATTTCCACCGTATTGCGATTCGCGCAGGAACAGCGTTCCAGCCGCGCCGCCGAAGCGCTCAAGGCCATGGTGCAAAACACCGCTACCGTCCTGCGCAGCGACCCGGCCACCCAGGCCGAAGGCGATGCCCGCCGCTATTTCGGCGTGGCGCTGCACGTCAGCGGTTCGCGGCAGGTCGAGGTGCCGCTGGCGCAGTTGGTTCCGGGCGACGTGGTGTTGCTGTCGGCGGGCGACATGATTCCCGCCGATTGCCGCATCCTTGCGGCCAAGGACCTGTTCATCGCGCAAGCCGCGCTGACGGGCGAGTCGCTGCCCGTCGAGAAATATGCGACGCAGCGTCTCGAGACTGCCAATGCCCTCGAGTTGGAGAACATGGCGTTCATGGGCACCAATGTCGTCAGCGGTTCCGGCAGCGCCCTGGTGGTGGCGACCGGCACTCGCAGCTACTTCGGTCAATTGGCCGGGCGCGTCACGCAGACGAGCCGCGCGCGGACCCAGTTCCAGCAAGGCATCAACCGCGTGAGCTGGGTGCTTATCCGGTTCATGCTGGTAATGGCGCCCATCGTCATGCTGATCAATGGGTTCACCAAGGGCGACTGGATGGAAGCGTTGTTGTTTGCGCTGGCCATCGCCGTGGGCCTGACGCCCGAAATGCTGCCCATGATCGTCACGGCCACGCTGGCCAAGGGCGCCGTGCGCATGTCGCGCCGCAAGGTGGTCGTCAAGCGGCTGGACGCGATCCAGAACCTGGGCGCGATGAACGTGCTGTGCACGGACAAGACCGGCACGCTGACCCAGGACCGCATCGTGCTGGAGCGGCACACCGACGTATACGGCACCAGCAGCGACGACGTGCTGGCCTACGCCTATCTCAACAGCTACTACCAGACCGGCTTGAAGAACCTGCTGGACGTGGCGGTGCTGCAGCATGCCGAGGTCGAACGCAAACTCGATCTGGCGGCGAAGTACCGCAAGGTCGACGAGATTCCCTTCGACTTTTCCCGGCGGCGCATGTCGGTGGTGGTGAACGAGACCGAGAACGGCCGCGAGCACCACGAACTGATCTGCAAGGGGGCGCTGGAAGAGGTGCTGGCCGTCTGCACCCGGCTGCGCGTGGGCAGCGAGGAACACCTGCTGACCGATGCCCGCCGGGCGGACATCCGCAAGGTGACGGCAGACCTCAACCGTGACGGCCTGCGCGTCATCGCCGTGGGCGTGAGGGAGTTGCCGCCCACGCAGCAAACCTACGGCGTCGCGGACGAATCCGATCTGGTGCTGGTGGGGTACATCGCATTCCTGGACCCGCCCAAGGAATCCACCGCGCCCGCGCTCAAGGCGCTCAGGGATTCCGGCATCAACGTGAAAGTGCTGACCGGCGACGTGGAACTGGTGACCCAGAAGGTCTGCCGCGAGGTGGGGTTCGAGGTGCGCAAGGTCTACCTGGGTTCTGATATCGAGGCGATGGACGAGACGCAACTGGCCGCGGCCGTGCGCGAGGCCAACGTGTTCGCGCGCCTCACGCCGGCACACAAGGAGCGCATCGTGCGCAGCCTCAGGGCTCAGGGCAATACCGTGGGCTTCATGGGCGACGGCATCAATGATGCGCCGGCGCTGCGGGCGGCCGACGTGGGCATATCCGTGGATTCGGCCGTCGATATCTCCAAGGAGGCGGCCGACATCATCCTGCTGGAAAAAAGCCTGATGGTGCTGGAGGATGGCGTCATCGAAGGCCGCAAGACCTTCTGCAATATGCTCAAGTACCTGAAGATGACGGCCAGCTCGAACTTCGGCAACGTCTTTTCGGTGCTGGTGGCGAGCGCTTTCCTGCCTTTCCTGCCGATGCTGCCCATCCATCTGCTGGTGCAGAACTTGATGTACGACATTTCCCAGACGGCGATTCCGTTCGACAATGTCGACGAAGAATTGCTGAAAAAGCCGCAGCAATGGGATCCTGACGGCCTTGGCCGCTTCATGGTGTTCTTCGGCCCGATCAGTTCCCTGTTCGACATCGCCACCTATGCGCTCATGTGGTACGTATTCCAGGCCAATACCGCGGAGCACCAGACGCTGTTCCAGTCCGGCTGGTTCGTCGAGGGGCTGTTGTCGCAGACGCTCATCGTCCATATGATCCGTACACGCAAGATCCCGTTCCTGCAAAGCCGCGCCGCCTGGCCGTTGATGGGCATGACGCTGATGGTCGTTGCCCTGGGGTTGCTGCTGCCGTTCTCGCCGCTGGCCGAATACCTCCAGCTGCAGGCGCTGCCGTGGAGCTACTTCCCTTGGCTGGCTGGCATCCTGTTGGCCTATTGCACGCTGACGCAGTTGTTGAAGGGCATCTGGGTCCGCCGCTACGGCTGGCAATAGCTTGCCGCGCCTTCAGGAGAAACGCATGAGAATCGCTACTTTTGCCGTACTGTTGGCGGCCGGCCTGATTTCTCCCCTGACCGCGCGCGGCGCGGACGCCGTGCAGGGGGTGTCCCTGTACGGCGTGGTGGATGCGGGGGTGGCCGTCACAAATGTGTCCGGACAGGGCAGCCATAGTGGGTTGCTCAATGGCGGGCTGACCGACTCGCTCTGGGGCATGACGGGGGAGGAAGACATGGGCGGCGGATGGAACGCCCGGTTCCAGTTGGAAAGCGGCTTCGATCCCTCGTCCGGCAAGCGGGCCGACGACGACCGCTACTTCAACTACGCTGCCTGGGTGGGCCTGGGGCACGACAGCTATGGCGAATTGCGGTTAGGCCGTCAACATACGATAGGGCAGGTCTACGGCAATTCGCTGGAAATCGCGTCCTGGAAGGAAATGGGCATGGGCGCCACGTTCAAGGCGTCCGACAACTATCAGTTCAGCAACCTGGTCAATTACTACACGCCGGCCTGGCACGGCTTCCAGGCCGGGATCGGCTATTCCTTCGACGCCGACGGCCAGGACCATTTTGGCACCGCCAGCAACAACCGCGCGCTCAGCCTGGGCCTGAAATATGAGGACGGGCCTTTGCTGGCGGTGGCCACCTGGGACCAGTTGCGCCTGGCCGATGCCCCGCCGGGAAGCAATGGGCGGCCGCAGGCGGTGCAGCTAGGCGCCTCTTACGATTTCGAGGTGCTGAAGCTGTCCCTGGCGTGGTCGCGCCAGCGCAATGGCGATGTCGGGCTGGATGGTGGCGACCCGGACGGCTTGGGGCTGGGCCTGGGACCCGCCGCTTTCGTCCGTGGCGGCACGGTCAACGCCTGGCTGGTGGGCGCCAGTGTGCCTGTGGGGCCGGGCGCCGTCCTGGTGCAATGGTCGCTGGCACATCCGGACTGGCATTGGGACAACGGCATGACGGCGCGCAATGCGCAGGTGATGACTCTGGGCTATACGTACACCTTGTCTCCTCGCACGACGCTGTATGCCTTTGCCGGCTATGCGTCGAATTACACGCTGGACGACCAGTTCGACCCCGCTCATTCCCACACCACGCGCGTGGGCACGGGCATTTCGCACCGTTTCTGAGTCCGGCGGCGGGGCGGCCCGGGGTCAACTACAATCGGCAGGTGCGGCGCATGGCGCCCGTCCCCGTCCAGCCCCGACGTTTTCCGGAAGGTTTGCATGGATAGTCTCGAATGGCTCATACCCTGGGAGTTCTCTCCCACGCTGGTGGCCTCCTTCCTGGTGGCCATCGTGCTGTTCGTGCGTGGCCAGCGGGTCCATCATGTGACCGCCGCCCGCCGCATCCTGTTCTGGACGGGCATGGTGCTGCTGTACCTGTCCATGCATACCCGGCTCGACTACTACGCCGAGCGCATGTTCTTCATTCACCGCATCCAGCATCTGGTGCTGCATCACCTGGGGCCGCTGCTGGTCATGGCGGCCTTCCCGGGCCAGGTCATGCGGGCGGGGCTGCCCATGCGCTGGCGCGTCCGGCTGCGCGACTTCCTGCGTACCGGCGCCGGCCGCGCCACGGTGACGGTGCTCACCCACAAGATCTTCGTTCCGGCCCTGTTCGTCTTCCTGGTGCTCGTCTGGCTGATCCCGTCGGTGCAGTTCTATTCCATGCTGGACTGGCGGCTCTACCGCCTGATGAACTGGTCGGTGGTGATCAGCGGCTTCATGTACTGGAACCTGATCCTGGACCGCAGGCCCGCGCCGCCCGCGGCCATGACGCCGGGCGGTCGGGTCATCTCGCCCGTGCTGACCATGCTGCCGCAGATGGTGGCCGGCGCGATCATCGCCTTCACCGAAAGCGATATCTATCCGCTCTTCGAACTGTGCGGGCGGGCCATCGCGATGTCGGCCCAGACCGACCAGACCATCGGCGGCCTGACCATGTGGATACCGGCAGCGCTGGTCGAGGTGATCGGCCTGATGGTAGCCCTGGGGACGTTGATGCGCCTGTCGGCAAAGGGACGCCTGCGCAAGGCGGACCGCGATGCGCAGGCGCGGGCCAGGGCCAAGGCCCGGGCGGTGTCCGCCTGAGGATGCAGCCGGCTTGCCGTTACTCGGGCAGCAGGCCGTGGTACTTCTTGCCCAGCGCCACGGTAGCCTGGAACATGCCAGCCTTGCTGCCGCAGTCGTAGCGCACGCCTTCATAGCGGTGCGCATATACGGCGCGCTCGCGCATCATCGACGCGATGCCGTCCGTCAGCTGGATTTCGTTGCCGGCGCCCATTTTGGTGGAGCGCAAGTGGTCGAAGATTGCGGCTTCCAGCACGTAGCGGCCCACGACGGCGAGCGTCGACGGCGCGGCTTCGGGATCCGGTTTTTCCACGATATGGGTGACGCGTTCGGTGCGGCCGTCGGCGCGGGCATCGCCCTGGCGGGTGGCCACGATGCCGTACTTGCGCGTATCCGCGCGGGGCACGTCCTGCACGCCCAGCACGCTGGCGTTCTGCGCCACGGCCACGTCCACCAGTTGCTTCAGCGCGGGCTGGTCGGAGTCGATCAGGTCGTCGGCGAGCAGCACGGCGAAGGGTTCGTCGCCCACCGCGGGCGCGGCGGACAGCACCGCGTGGCCCAGCCCCAGCGGGGCGGATTGGCGGATGTAGAGGCAATTCACATGCGCGGGTAGAATGCCCCGCACCATGGCCAACAGCTCATGTTTGCCCTTGCTTTCCAGATCGGATTCCAGTTCCGGGGCGGAGTCGAAGTGGTCTTCGATGGCGCGCTTATTGCGCCCGGTCACGAAAATAAGGTCGGTGATTCCGGCAGCCACGGCTTCTTCCACGGCGTATTGGATCAGCGGCTTGTCGACCACGGGCAGCATTTCCTTGGGCATTGCCTTGGTGGCGGGCAGGAACCGCGTACCCATGCCAGCGACAGGGAAAACAGCTTTACGGACAGGACGCATTGAGACCTCGTTGGGGGTATCGATGAAACATTTTAAGCTCATCGCTATCATAGGCTTATGAACCGCAGGAAAATGCCATCCATTTGCTCGATTGCGAAACGGGGTGCAATCGTCGGCCTGTCCGTGGCCTTGGCCATGCCCGCCCTCCCGATTGCCGCCTGGGCGCAGCCGATAGGGCTGCCCTCGATGGGCGCGGCGTCCGCTACCGAGCTGTCCCCCATGCTGGAGCGCAGCCTGGGCGAGGCCATCATGGCCCAGGGGCGGCGCGACCCGACCTATGTGGACGATTCCGAACTCAGCCAGTACCTCACCACCATGGGGCGCAAGCTGGCGGCGTTCGCGCCTGGCGGTGTTCCCGAGGTCGAGATGTTCGGCGTGCGCGACCCCGAAATCAACGCCTTCGCCATGCCTGGAGGTTTCATCGGCGTCAACACCGGCCTGATCGTGTCTTCCGGCAGCGAATCCGAACTGGCCGCGGTGCTGGCCCACGAAATCGGCCACGTCGTGCAGCGCCACATCGCCCGCGGCATGACCCAGCAAAACCAGAACGGCATGGTCATGTTGGCCAGCCTTGCCGGCGCCCTGCTTGCGGCACTGGCCGGCGGGGGCGGCAATCTGGCAATGGGCGTGGCGGCCTTTGGCCAGGCAGCAGCCATCAACCGCCAACTGGGTTTTTCGCGCGATGCGGAACGCGAGGCCGACCGGGCCGGGCTGCAGATGCTGACCAAGGCGGGCTATGACGCCGAAGGCATGGCGCAGATGTTCGGACGCCTGATGAATGCGTCGCGCCTGAACGAAGGGGCGGGAGGCGGCTCATGGGCCAGCACCCACCCTCTGTCCATCGAACGTATGTCGGATGTGCAGAACCGGGTGCGCAATCAGTCGCCCGTGGCACGCCACGTGGACAGCGACGACTTCTGGTACGTGCGCGCCAAGATGCGCGTGGTGCAAGGCCGCGATGCGGTCAGCCTGCGCACCGCGAGCCAGCAATTGCAGGACGAGGCCCAGGCGCTGTCCGGCGTGCGCCGGTCTGCCGCCTATTACGGCCTGGCGCTGCAGGCATACCAGCGCAACAACCTGGCGGAGGCCGAGCGCAACTGGAACCTGGCGTCGGCCGACGGCCGCAGCTCGGCTCAATTGGCCAAGCTCAGCGTGGACATTGCCCTGGCCCGCAAAGACTACCCCCGCGCGCTGGAGCTGGCCCAGGCCGGCACCAAGCGCTGGCCGGGGCACCGGGCCCTTGGCATCGCCTACGCCCAGGCATTGCAAAGCGTCGGCCGCCACGCGGACGCGCAGGAATACCTGCGCGCCAAGATCAAGCAGTGGGGCAGCGATGAGCCTAGCCTCTACCAGATGCTGGCCCAGAGCGAGGACCGCAACGGCAAGCCCGTGGCCGCGCGCCGCGATCAGGCGCGCTACTACGTCATGACAGGCGCATACGCCGCCGCCGAATCGCAATTGCAACAGGCGCGCAGCATGTCTACCGACTTCTACGAACAATCGCAGATCGACGTGCAGATCAAGGAAGTCAAAGACAAGCTGGCCGAAGAGCGCCAGTTGCTGGAGCGCTTCAAGTCGGGTTGAACGCCGGGCCTGGCAGGGCGCGCGCGCCCTGCCAGCGTCTTACAGGCCAGTCTCGAAGAAGCGGCCCAGCCGCTGTGGCAGCCAGTTCAGGTGCGCCGGGAAGCTGCCTGTCGGAAAACCGGCATGGCCGCCATCCGTGGGCTGGTGCAACAGGATGGCGGACGAGCATTCCTCGGGCGTGGGCAGCGAGGCGGCCGGCACGAACGGATCGTTGCGGGCATTGAGCACCAGCGTCGGCACGGAGATCTTCGGCAGCCACGGCTTGCTGGAGGCGCGCGTCCAGTAATCCAGCGCATTGCGAAAACCATGCATGGGCGCCGTGTAGGTGTCATCGAACTCGCGCAGGTCATGCGCATGCGCAATACGCATGACGTCGACCGCGCCGGGGTAACGGTGCGCCTTCTCCAGCACTTTGTGCTTGAGCGTCTTCAGGAAATGGGCGGTATAGACCCGCCGATTGAATACGCCGGTGGACAGCGTCTTGCCGCAAGCCACCAGATCCAGCGGCACGGAGACACCCGCGCAGGCGGTCAGCCAGCCGGTGTCTTCCTGGTGCTCGCCCAGGTATTTGAGCAGGGCGTTGCCACCCAGCGAAACGCCCACGGCATGCCAGCGCGCATGCGGGATGCGCTGGCGCACGGTTTCCAGCAGGAAGCCGACCTCGGCCGAGTCGCCGGAGTAGTAGGCGCGGGCCAGACGGTTGGGCACGCCCGAGCAGCCTCGGAAATGCGCGATCACCACGATCCAGCCGCGCGCGCGGAAATGATGCGCAATGGATTGCGCATAGCGGCTGTTACTGCCGCCTTCCAGGCCGTGGAACAGGATCAGGGCGGGCGTGTCGGGCGTATGCGGCAGGGACTTCCAGTCCGCATCCGTCATCCACCGTGCCGCGGCGGTCTTGCCATTGGCGACCGGGCGCTGGCCGCTGACGGGCGCACCGTCGGCGGACTTGTGCGGGAACAGGCCCGGACCGGTCCAATCGAAGTCGACGAAATCGGTGTCGGGCGTGTCGACCCGATCGCGCACGAACGCGATCCGGTGATACTGCGCGAACAAGGCGGCGTACACCGTCTGGCTGTCGCCTCCGGGCAACCAGGAGGGAACGGGGCAGGGCGTTGTATCAAGACGAGCAGCGGCCAACTAAAAATCCACCCGATTCAGTGCAGCATGTCGGGTACGTCGTGCAAGTCGAGCACCCCGGCTTCCGTGGGCGCCGGCGAGGCATGGTGCATGACCATGCGCCAGCCGGTGGGGCCCTTGTGGTAGATATTGGTGGCGTAGCAATTGGCGAATTGCGTGCCTTCCCGCGTCTGCACCGCCACCTGTTCCACCAGCACGTGCACGGCGCACATCATGCTCAGCATGACCAGCGGGCGCAAAGGGCGCACGTGCAGGGGGCCGTTGGCCAGTACCTGCTGCCAGGAGTCGTGCACCGCCGAGTGGCCGACGATACGCAGGCCTCCCGGGTGGATGCAGACGACTTCCTCGTCGTCCGCCCAGACTTGCATCAGGCGAACGACGTCCGCCTGCTCGAGGGCTTCGTAGAACGCGTGCTCTGCTTCTTCGGGCGTGGCGAACATGGTTGCGGAAACGGGTGGACGTTGTGGAGCGGGTAACTCAGTGCCCGTGGCCGTGCAGCACGGTGCCGGGCTTCAGGCGGTATTCGGCGCCGCAGTAGGCGCAGCTGGCGGAGCCGGTGCGAGCCACGTCCAGGAACACGCGCGGGTGCATGCTCCAGAGCGGCGCCTTGGGGCCCGGACAGAACACGGGCAGGTCGTCGGCGCCGACCTCGATGACTTCGTGGGAGTGGGGGACGGCGGCCGAGGCAGCAGCGGTCATGGATATTCCTGAAAAAAAACCGGTAAACGGCAGGTTGGGGCAATGTTGCGGCCTGGTCTTGGACCGGGCCGCGCGGATCAGACTTTACTCAGCCAGTGATGGTACTTCGGGTTGCGGCCATTCACCACGTCAAAAAACGCTTTCTGCAGCTTCTCCGTGATCGGGCCGCGCCGGCCGGAGCCGATCTGGCGGTTGTCCACTTCCCGGATGGGCGTCACTTCGGCGGCGGTACCGGTGAAGAACGCTTCGTCCGCAATGTAGACGTCATCGCGCGTCAGGCGCTTGGTGAGCACGCGCAGGCCCAGGTCGGCGGCCAGCGCATGGATGGTCGAGCGGGTGATGCCGGTCAGGGCAGAGGCGATTTCCGGCTCGCAGAGCACGCCGTCCTTGACGATAAACAGGTTCTCGCCGGAGCCCTCGGCCACAAAGCCTTCGGTGTCCAGCAGCAAGGCCTCGTCGTAGCCGTCTTGCAGGGCTTCGGTATTGGCCAGGATGGAGTTGGCGTAGGTGGTGGCCACCTTGGCGCGCGGCATCGTGACGTTCACGTGCTGGCGCGCGAAGGACGACACCTTGACGCGGATGCCTTCGGATAGCGCTTCTTCGCCGAGGTACGCGCCCCAGGGCCAGGCGGCAATGGCCACGTGCACCCGGGCGCCCTTGGGAGAGACCCCCATTTTCTCGGGGCCGTAGAACACCAGGGGGCGCAGGTAACCGGCTTCCAGCTGGTTCTCGCGCACAACCGTCCGCTGCGCCTCGTTGATCGTGTCGCGATCGAAGGGCATGGGGATCTGGTAGATGTGCGCCGAATTGAACAGGCGGTTGGTGTGGTCTTGCAGACGGAAAATGGCGGTACCGATCTCGGAACGGTAGGCGCGTACACCTTCGAACACCGACAGGCCGTAGTGCAGGGAGTGCGTCAGGACGTGCGTGGTCGCGTCTCGCCACGGAACGAGCTTGCCGTCATACCAGATGAAGCCGTCGCGGTCTGCCATCGACATGGTCTACTCCCAAGAGCCCAAGAATCTCGAGGCCCGTATTGTATCAAGCGGCGAGGTTACAATACGCGCCTATTCGCGCCCCGGCGCGGCGTCCCCGGACCCGCGCACAGTGATCCCGGCGGGCGAACGGGTTGTCGTGCGTTCCTTTTCCTTAGAGTTTCCATGTCGTCCTGTCCGAATCGCCAGGGGCCAGCCGTTGTCCTCTGAATCCGCGCTTCCTGAAACCGAAGACCCCGCCGTGGTCCGCCAGGAACGCCTCACTGCGTTTCGCGCTGGTGTTCACGCCATCGTGCCCGCCCTGATCGCCACGGCCACGTGGGGGCTGGTCACCGGGGTGGCGATGGTCAAATCGGGGCTGACGGAGTCGATGGCGCTGGCCATGACCCTGCTGCTGTACGCCGGTTCCGCGCAACTGACATCCCTGCCGCTCATCGCCACCGGCGCGCCGCTATGGCTGATTTTCGCCGCCGGCTGCGTGGTGAACCTGCGTTTCCTGATTTTCGGCGCGGCCCTGCAACCCTATTTCCGCCATTTGTCCTGGCCCAAGCGGCTGGGGCTGGGCTATTTCACGACCGACATGGGCTTCGTGCTGTTCATGCCGCGCTATGGGGATGCGGCGGTGCGGGGCACGCGCGAGCAGCTCTGGTTCTTCCTGGGCGCCATCGCGCCGGGCTGGTTCGTCTGGCAGACGTCCTCCATCGTGGGTATTTACCTGGGCACCATGGTGCCCACCGGCTGGTCGCTGGACTTTGCCGCGGTGCTGGCGCTGTTGGCCATCACGGTGCCGCTGGCCAGTTCCAAGCCCATGCTGATTTCGATGCTGGCCGCAGGCGTGGTCGCCTGGACCGGGCAGGTCCTGCCGCTACGCCTGGGCCTGGCGGCCGCCGTGGTGGCAGGCGTGGTCGCCGGCATCTGGGCCGAACGCTATTTCAAGGCCCGCGCATGACTTTCTGGCCTTCCGAAATCTACGTCTATTCCGCCATCCTGCTGCTGGCCCTGTGCAGTGTGCTGACCCGCGCCGGCTTTATGCTGTTCGGCGACTACATTCCCCTGCCGGAGGGGGTGCGACGCGCATTGCGCTACGCGCCCGCGGCAGCGCTGACCGCCATCATCGTGCCGGACCTGCTGCCCTGGAAGGCCGGCTTGGGGCCCGTGTTCGACTACAAGCTGGTCGCCGGCGTGGTCGCCATCCTGGTATTCCTGCGCACCCGCAGCGCGGTCCTGGTCATCATTGTCGGCATGTTGGCGCTCTGGGGCCTGCGCTGGCTGGCCGGCTGAGGATACTGCCATAAAGCGTCCATCTGGTGGACGTGCTGGGTATGCCCGGCGGGCGCTCTTTGGGGGCGTCGGCAGGCGTTTGCAATGCCTTTCGAACGGCGTCTTGACCGTGTGGTAATGCGGCTGCGCTAAAATCATGTTATCCACAGCAATCCGGGCCTGGTACTGCCCTCATGAGTATCGAATCCAGAATGCGCCGCCTGGCCTGCAAGGCAGGAGGAAGATTGCGCGTGTTCAGGCTGTCCCGATGCATATGTAGTGCAGTGCGCGTAGCACTCTCGTTTTGTTCTTTTTCACTGGTCCCGGTATCTGCCTAACCCTGATGACTGAATCCACTCAATCCGTAGCACCCGCCGCTGCCGCACCCGCGCCGACGTTCGCCGACTTCGGGCTGCACCCCCTGCTTCTGCAGTCCATCGCCGAAACCGGCTACACCACGCCCACGCCTATCCAGGCCCAGGCCATCCCTGTCGTGGTGGAAGGGCGCGATGTCATGGGCGCGGCCCAGACGGGCACCGGCAAGACGGCCGCCTTTACGCTGCCGATCCTGCACCGCCTCATGCCGCTGGCCAATACCAGCGCATCGCCCGCGCGCCATCCGGTGCGCGCGCTGATCCTCACGCCCACGCGCGAACTGGCTGACCAGGTCTACGAAAGCGTCAAGCGCTACAGCAAGCAGACGCCGCTGCGTTCCGCGGTGGTGTTCGGCGGTGTGGATATCGGCCCGCAGAAGGAAGCCCTGCGCCGCGGTTGTGAAGTGCTGGTGGCCACGCCTGGCCGTCTGCTCGATCACGTCGAGCAAAAGAACGTGAACCTGAGCCAGGTCGGCATTCTGGTGCTGGACGAAGCCGACCGCATGCTGGACATGGGCTTCCTGCCCGACCTGGAACGCATCATCCGTCTGCTGCCAGCGCAGCGCCAGGGGCTGTTGTTCTCCGCCACCTTCAGCAACGAAATCCGCAAGCTCGGCCGTTCGTACCTGAACCACCCTGTCGAGATCGAAGTCGCGGCGCGCAACGCCACCGCCAACACGATTACCCAGATCGCCTACAAGATGCCCAGCGACGCCAAGCGCGCGGCGGTCGTGCATCTGGTGAAGTCGCGTGGCCTGAACCAGGTCATCGTGTTTTCCAACACCAAGATCGGCACAGCGCGGCTCGCCCGCGACCTGGAGCGCGACGGCGTGCGCGCCGAATCAATCCATGGCGACAAAACGCAGGCCGACCGCATGAAGGCGCTGGAAGCCTTCAAGGCTGGCGAACTGGAAGTGCTGGTGGCGACCGACGTGGCCGCGCGCGGCCTGGACGTGGCCGGCGTGCCTTGCGTCATCAACTACGATCTGCCGTACAACGCCGAAGACTACGTGCACCGCATTGGGCGCACGGGCCGCGCGGGCGCCTCGGGCGAGGCCATTGCCTTGTTCACGCCCGATGAAGAACGCTTTCTGCTCGATATCGAAAAGCTCATCAAGCGCGAAGTGCCGCGCGGTACCCTCGACGTGCCGGCCGACCTGGTCGCGCGCAGCCACCGCCGCAGCGATGAGCGCCGAGGTTCGTCCTCGCGCGAAGGCCGTGACAGCCGCGGCAGCGACCGTGGCCGTACGTCCGAGCGCCGCTCCGGCTACTCGTCTGGCGCGCCGCGCCAGCCCGTGGACGATTTCTTCCTCAAGCCCTATGAGCCCTCGGTCTCGTCCGCTCCCGCCGAAGAGCCCGCGCCCAGGAACAATGGCGGCTCCACCGGGCCGAAGCGCCAGATTGCCGTCCTGCTGGGCGGCAGCCGCAAGCCCTGAGAAGCTCTTGCTTGAAAAAAACCGCAAGCCCTAGGGGCGTTGCGGTTTTTTTTTGGTTGGGGGGCTTTCAGGCAGCCAGCATGCGCGGCAGGTCCGGCAACGCCGTGGCGACCGCGGGGCTGTTTTCATTCAGGCTCTCAAGCAGTCGTTCCAGGTGGCCGATATGCGGCAGCATCGGTCCGTAGAACACCACTCGCGAGCCGATCTGCACCAGCAGGGTAGGGAAGTTTTCCACATCTTCGTCGCCCAGCAGTTCGGCGTGGTCCTCGATGTCTATCCAGGCGAAGACGTGCCGCGGCATGGCGTCGGCCAGCGCTTGCAGTTTGGGCTTGTATTGCTCGCAGGTATCGCACCAGGCCGCGCAGAAGCAGGCGACCAGCCAGGTGTCGGGCGATGTGCCGAGCCGCGCGCGCAGAGCAGCCAGGTCGGTATCGGGTACAAGTAGAGACATGTGGGCAGATCAAGGCGTGTTTGACTATCATACCCGGGATGTCTATCCCCTTATTCTTCGTCCATGACTGCTTTGCGCACTGATTCCGCCACGCCCGACAACGGCCGATTTTCCGCAGCCGGCGCCGGCGCCGTCAGCGTGGGCCAGGCGTTCAAGCGCGCGCTGGTGTCCCAGTGCCACCCCTCCATGCTGTTCGCGGTATTGCTGCCGTTCCTGATCGCGCTGGTGGGGGCGCTGTTGTTGCTGTACCTGTTCTGGACACCGCTTAACGAATGGCTGGCGGCGGAGGCGGCGCGCTGGGACTTCGTCAACCGGGCAGAGGACTGGATGTTGGCGATGGGGCTGTTCTCGCTCAAGGTCTACATGATCCCCGTGATCGCGGTGGCCATTCTGTTGCCAGTCTCGGGCATCCTGGGCCTGGCGATTGCGGCCGTCTTCGTGATGCCGCTTGTGCTGCGCCACGTCAGCAAGCGTGAATACGTGAGCGTCGCGCGCCAAGGCAGGCATGCGACCGCGGTCAGCGTGTGGAACGCGATCTGGGTGTCCCTGGCCTTTGCCGCGGGTTGGCTGCTGACGCTGCCCCTCTGGCTGGTGCCGCCAATGGCCATTGCGCTGTCCATTTTCTGGTGGGCCTTCGCGTTCTCGCGCATGATGCGGGTGGACGCCATCGTTGAACATGCCAGCCCCGCCGAGCGCCAGCTGATCCTGGAACGCAACAACGGCGGCTTCTGGACCATAGGCCTGATCTGTTCGCTGTTGAACCTGTTGCCGCCGGCGTGGGTCATCCTGCCGGTATTCTCCGCCCTGGTCTATGCCCACTATGGTCTGGAAGCGCTCAAGCGTTTGCGCGAGGACCGCGTCATCGACGTCTGACCGGCGTCATCCCTCTCAACTACTGGAATCGGACATGGCCGCAGAACCCGCCGCCCGCCGTATCGGCCTCATCATCGTGGGGGACGAAATCCTCTCGGGCCGCCGTCAGGACAAGCATTTTTCCAAGGTCGTCGAACTGCTGGCCGCGCGCGGCATGCAGCTGGGCTGGGCCGAGATCGTGCCCGACGACCGCGACACGCTCATTGCCACCTATAAGCGCAGCTTTGCCACCGGCGACGTGGTGTTTTCCTGTGGCGGCATTGGCGGCACGCCCGACGACCATACACGCCAGGCCGCCGCGGCCGCGCTGGGCCTGCCGCTGGCGCTGCATCCCGAGGCCGAGCAGGCCATCGCCCTGCGGACGGCCGAGATGGCCGCCAAGGGGCAGGGCACGGCCGACATGAGCGCACCGGAAAACCAGCAACGCCTGCAGATGGGCGTGTTTCCGGAAGGCTGCGAGATCGTGCCGAACCCCTACAACCGAATTCCCGGCTTCTTCATCAAGGACCACACCTTCGTGCCGGGCTTTCCCGTCATGGCGTGGCCCATGCTGGAATGGACGCTGGACACACGTTATCGTGCGCTGCAGCATGTGCGGGCGCATGCGGAACATTCCTTTCTGGTGTTCAGCATGCCCGAATCGCGCATTACGCCCGCCATGCAAACCGTGGAAACCCGTTGGCCGGGCGTCCGGGCATTCAGCCTGCCCAGCGTGGGCGAGGCGGGCGGCACGCCCCATATCGACCTGGGCGTGAAGGGCGAACCGGCCGCCGCAGCCGAGGCGCTGGAGTTTTTAAGGGCTGAAGTGCTGCGCCTGGGCGGCAAGCTTGCGCCGCCGCCGGCAGCATGACGACAGGGCCGCCCTTCATGTGCGGCCCTTTTTTTTGATACAAAAACCGGTTGCCAAACGCGCCAGTAAATTTCACAATACGGGAAAGAACTGTTTGCTGCGATGCCGCAAGTCCGGTTCCCGAAGGCGGGGTCCTACAGGCGGCGCGGCTGTCCTAGCCCTCTTTCCATGTCCCGTCTCCCCACTACCCGCAATGCCCTGGACGCCGAGACCGAAGGCGCGTCCGCCCATCCCATCGCCATTCAGGTGATCGAGCGTGCCATGCGCCTGCTCGATGCCCTGGCCGCGCAACCCGACCCGGTAACGCTGAAAGAGCTGTCCGCGACCACCGGGCTGCACGCGTCCACGGCGCATCGCATCCTGAACGACCTGGTGGTGGGGCGCTACGTAGAACGCGTCGACAATGGCCTGTATCAGCTGGGCATGCGCCTGCTGGAGCTGGGGTCCTTGGTCAAGGGGCGGCTGAACGTGCGCGAAGCGGCCATCTCCGCCATGCGCTCGCTGCACAAATTAACCGGGCAGACCATCAACCTGTCGGTCCAGCAGGGCGACGAAATCGTCTACATCGACCGCGCCTGGAGCGAACGCTCCGGCATGCAGGTGGTCCGCGCCATCGGCGGCCGCGCGCCGCTGCACCTCACCTCGACCGGCAAGCTGTTCCTGTCGACCGCGGATGCGCGCCAGGTCCGTGCATACGCGCTGCGCACAGGCCTGGCCGGCCACACGCGCAACAGCCTGACCGACCTGGACCGCCTGGAGCGCGAACTGGCGCTGGTGCGGCGCCACGGCTATGCGCGCGACAACGAAGAACTCGAACTCGGCGTGCGCTGCATCGCCGCGGGCATTTTCGACGATACCGGCAAGCTGGTCGCCGGCCTGTCCATCTCGGCCCCCGCCGAGCGTCTGCAGGACGATTGGATCAAAGCCTTGGTCGACACGGCCGCCAGCATTTCCGAAGCATTGGGTTACGAGCCCTCGGTGTCCACTAGTTTCAGCGGGCTGGGCATGGCCGCCGAAGCGCTGCGCCCCTAGCAAAATGAAAAGCCCCTGACGGGGCTTTTCCTTTATCAGCGGCGCGCAAAGCGCTGCCTGTGGATTACTGCTGTTCGACGCCAGCTTTCTTGAAGAGCTCGGCCCATTGCGGGACTTGCTGCTTGACCTTGGCTTCCAGGGCCTGCGGGTTGGCTTCGGCGGTCAGGACCGTGGCGCCCAGCTGCTTCATGCGCTCCTGGAACTTCGGATCGGCCAGGCCAGCCTGCAGGCTCTTGACGAGCTTGTCGACGACGGGCTTGGGCGTGCCCTTCGGCACCCACATGCCATGCCAGATACCCACTTCAAAACCCTTGTAGCCGGATTCGTCCATGGTCGGCAGGTTGGGCAGCGTGGGCACGCGCTTCAGGCTGGTGACGGCGTACGCCTTCACTTTGCCGCTGTCGATCTGCTGGGTGGTGTTGGTGGTCTGGTCGCAGAGCAGGTCCACCTGCTTGCCCAGCAGGTCGTTCATGGCCGGCGCCGTGCCCTTGTACGGAATGGTCAGCAGTTGCACGCCCAGGGCTTCGACCAGCATGGTGCCGCACAGATGGCTGGCAGCGCCGATGCCGGCATTGGCCAGGGACACCTTGTCCTTGTTCTGCTTGACGTACTCGGCCAGTTCCTTGATGTTGTTGGGCGGGAAGTCCGAGCGCGCGATGATGGTCATCGGCACGTCGACCACCAGGCCGATGGGTTCGAAGCTCTTGTAGGGGTCGTACCCCGGATTCTTGTACAACGAGGGCGCCGTCGAGAAGCCGGCATGCATCAGCAGGACGGAGTAACCGTCGGGCTGGGCGCGTGCCACCTGGGTGGTGCCGATGGTGCCGCCGGCGCCGCCTTTGTTCTCGACCACGACCGTTTGGCCCAGAGTCGGCCGCATGGCTTCCGCGAGCGAACGCGCGACGTTGTCCGTCGGGCCGCCAGCGGCGAACGGCACCACCATGTTGATGGGGCGGTCCGGATATTCCGCCTGGGCGGCGCCGGCTGCGAGCATGGCGCTGGCCGCGAGCAAGGCCGAAAGCGTGCGGGGGATGAGGGTCATGGAGTCTCCAATTGCAGGGTTTTGCTTGCTGCGATTTCGTTGTTGCGCGCTGACTTATGGGTTTATTTGTCTGTCATCAGCGTGAAAGCAGTTTAGAAAACAATTGATACGACGTCACTTCGGGTATTTCCCGAATCGTGGGAAACCTTTGTGCTGGATCAAATCCCGATAAGGCGTGCACCGTCAAAGTGCAATTCTTTGTTGCGTCGCACAAAAACTCCTTGACAAGTATTTTTCCCAGTCTAGAATGTCAATTGTGCAGTGCATCAAACGGGCCGGCGGTAGCTTGTAGTACCAGTTTCCGCGCACGTTTCTTTAGTTCGTCGCAGACAACCATTCCTTATTTGCCGGACAGCCTCCGGCTACCCTGAAGGAGCATTCTATGAGCGCTATCCCGCAACAAGTCCTGGACCGTCAAAAGGCCAGCATCAACACCATCGTGGCCGCCCAGTCGGCTGTTTTCGCCGGCTTCGAAAAGCTGGTCGAACTGAACCTGAAGGTCGTCAAGGCCACCCTGGACGAAGTCGCCCAGAAGTCGCAGCAAGCCACGGAAGTCAAGGATCCGCAGGAAGCCGCCGCTTTCGCCTCGGGTCTGCTGCAGCCGGGCGCCGAAAAGGCCATGGCTTACACCAAGCACGTGTACGACATCGTCGCCGGCGTGCAGAGCAGCCTGGTCAAGCTGACCGAAGAACAGATCGCCGAAAGCCAGCAGCAACTGAGCGAAGCCGTCGACCAGTTCTCCAAGAACGCCCCCACCGGCTCCGAAAGCGCCGTTGCCCTGATCAAGTCCTCGCTGGCCACCGCGACCAGCGCCTACGATTCGATGACCAAGGCTGCCAAGCAGGCCGCTGAAGTCGCTGAGTCGAACCTGAATGCCGCCGCCAACGCGACCTTCAAGGCTGCCTCGGATGCCGCCGACGCCGCGACCAAGGTTGCCAGCCGTAGCCGTCGCAGCGCCTAAGTTTTTGGCGCGCGATGCTGCGCAAACCGCAGTTATGTAGTACTGTTGAGTGACAGAGCAGAGCTGGAATTAGGGCCACCCGCCGGGTGGCCCCTTTTTTTTGCCTGCTTTTCCGTAGAGTCCGGCGTGGTTGCCGGTCAGCGCGCCACGGCGCGCACGCACTCGCCCACCAGGGCCGGGCCGCGATAGATCAAGCCGGTGTAGAGCTGCACCGCATCGGCGCCCGCGTCCATTTTTTCGCGCGCCTGGCGGCCCGACATGACCCCGCCCACGCCGATGATCGCCAGACTGCCGCCCAGCCGTTCCTTCAGCCGGCGAATTACCGCCAGAGACAGTTCATGCACTGGCGCGCCGGACAAGCCGCCGGCTTCCTCCGCATGGGGCTGGCCGCTAACGGCATCGCGCGAGAGCGTGGTGTTGGTGGCGATGACGCCGTCGATACCGTGGCGCGGCAGCGTTTCCGCGATGGAATCGATCTGCTCGTGGGTGAGGTCGGGCGCTATCTTCACCGCCATGGGGACGCGACGTTGGTGTTTGTCTTCCAGCTCGCGGCGTTTATCGGCCAGTTGCGCCAGCAGCCCGGACAATTCGTCCCCGCCTTGCAGCGCGCGCAGGTTTTTGGTGTTGGGCGAGGAAATGTTCACCGTCACGTAGTCGGCATGCGGATACACGCCTTCCAGCCCAATGAGGTAGTCGTCCGCGGCACGCTCGATCGGCGTGTCCGCGTTCTTGCCGATGTTCAGCCCCAGCACGCCGCCTTGCTTGCGCCAGGTGCTGCGCTGCACGTTGGCGAGAAAGGCGTCCAGCCCCTGGTTGTTGAAGCCCAGCCGATTGATCAGCGCGTTGGCGCGCGGCAGCCGGAACATGCGCGGCTTGGGATTGCCGGGTTGCGCGCGCGGGGTCACCGTGCCTACCTCGATAAAGCCGAATCCCAGGTTGCCCAAGGCGTCGATATAGGCGCCGTTCTTGTCCAGGCCCGCGGCCAACCCGATGGGGTTGGCCAGTTGCAAGCCCATCAGCGTGCTGGGCGCTTTCGGCTGCGCGTGCATGAGCTTGCGCGTGGCGCCGCATTCATAGGCGCGCTGCAGGCCCGACAAAGTGACTTCGTGGGCGGTTTCCGCGTCCATGGCGAACAGCGCCGGGCGGGCCAGGGGATAGGCGTGGAAGAGGATAGACATGGGGCGGAATTGTAGAGCGAATTTTGCCGGCCTTGCGCCGTGCTAGGCGCCCCGAAGAACGGGGGGATCAGCCGGGTGGCGGCGCGGGCTGGTCGCCCCACACGCCATCCACCAGGAATTGGGCTGGGTGGAAGCTGGATTTGTAGGACATCTTGCGGCTGTCGGCGATCCAGTAGCCCAGGTACAACCAGGGCAGGTTCAACGTGCGGCATTGTTCTATTTGCCACAGGATGCTGTAGGTGCCAAGGCTGCCCGCGATGTCGGGATCGTAGAAGGTGTAGACGGAAGACAGACCGTCGTCCAGCACGTCGATGATGGACACCATGACCAGCGCGCCTGTCTCATCGCGGAACTCCACCAGCCGGGTGTTGACGCGGCTGGTGAGCAGGAATTGCGCATATTGAGTGCGGCTGTCCTCGTCCATGCCTCCGCCCGGATGGCGGCCTTGTTGGTAGCGCGTATAGAGCCGGTAGTGCTCGGGTGACCAGGCCAGCTCGGCCACGAATGATTGCAGCCCTTGGTGATCGCGCCAGGCGCGGCGCTGGCTGCGATTGGGCGCAAAACCCGCCGTATCCACGCGTACCGGGATACAGGCGTGGCAATTGTCGCAATGGGGACGGTAAGTGAATAGGCCGCTTCGGCGGAAGCCTTGCTCCACCAGTTGCGAATACGTGCCGGCGTTGATCAGGTGGCCAGGCGCGGCGACCTGCGACCGTGCCTGGCGACCCGGCAGATAACTGCAAGGGTAGGGAGCGGTGGCGTAGAACTGCAGGGTGGAGAAGGGAAGTTCTTTGAGCTGGCTCATCGGAGGTCCCGCAGTATGGCGGCAGGGCCGCAGCAGGATGGCTACATATTAACGCCGAACCCTGCGGCCGATACTGTGTCGGGATGCAAGCGACCGGCGCTGTCCAGGGTGCCGCGTGCCCACGCGATGGGCGGCAGCGCCGTCGCCACGCGCACATGCTGCAGGAACGACGCGCGCGGAATGGGACGCGCGCCCAGGCTTGCCAGATGGCGCGTCTGCTGCTGGCAATCGATACGTTCCACGCCTTGCGCGGCCAGGTAGCGCACCAGATAGGCCAGTGCGATCTTCGAGGCGTTGGGCGCGCGGGCGAACATGGACTCGCCGAAGAACATGCGACCCAGGCTGATGCCGTAGAGGCCGCCCGCGAGTTCGCCGTCGATCCAGGTTTCGATGCTGTGGACATAACCCGCTTCGTGCCAGGCGCGATAGGCCTGCTGCATGGCCGCGGTTATCCAGGTGCCTGGCTGACCATCACGCGGCGCGGCGCATTGCGCCATGACCTCGGCAAAGGCGGTGTCCACCCGAACCTGCACGCGCGGTGCCGTGGCCTGTTCCTGGCCTGCGATCTGCCGCAACAGCTTGCGCAGCGAATGCGAGGGCGCAAAATCCTTCACGGCCAGCACCATGCGAGGATCGGGGCTCCACCAAAGAATGGGCTCGCCTTCGGAATACCACGGGAAAATGCCGTTGGAGTAGGCCTCGATCAGCCTGGGGGTAGACAGGTCCGCGCCCGCCGCGAGCAGGCCGTCGGGATCCGCAAGCGCAAATTCCGCCGGCGGAAAAGGGGTGTCGACGGCGAGCCAGGGCAGTTTCAACGGTGCGATTCTAGGGTGTAGTGATGGGGAGGGTAGATGCCCTGCTTGCGGTCGTCAAAGTAATGACGCAGCGTCGTCGCCACGGTGCGGAACGCCAGGTCGTCCCAGGGGATTTCCGCTTCGTCGAAATAGCGGGCTTCCAGGCTTTCCGGGCCCGGGTCGAGCTCGGCCGACAGCGCGTTGGCCAGGTAGAACACGTGCACCTGGTCGATCTGGGGCAGGTCGATGACGGTGTAGAGCTCGCCCAGCTTGATGCGGGCGCCGGATTCTTCCAGGGTCTCGCGCGCGGCGCCCTGAGCGGTGCTTTCGCCCAATTCCATGAAGCCGGCGGGCAGTGTCCAGGTGTTGTAGCGCGGTTCGATCGCGCGCCGACACAGCAGGACGCGGTTCTCCCAGACCGGCACGGTGCCGACCACCAGCCTTGGGTTTTGGTAATGGATTGCACCGCAATGATCGCAGATGTCGCGTTCGCGGTTGTCGCCTTCGGGAACGCGGCGGCTGATGGGCGAGCCGCATTGGCTGCAGAAATGCGAACGGCGCGGCGCGGGGAAATATTCGAGGGGCGATTTTGCGGTCATGGGTACGATTCTAACGGCTGCGGCGGGGGCTGGCGCGCCGGCCCGGGACGACCGGAGAGGGGGCGCCGAAGCGGCCTTCCAGATGCTCCACGAAGGATCGTACCTTGGGCGACAGGAAGCGCCGGTGCGGATAGACGGCGTACATGGAGATTGGGGTATGGGCGTAGTCGGTCAGCAAGGCCACCAGGCGCCCGGCGCGGATGTCGTCGCCCACCAGGAAGTCGGGCTGCAGGATGATGCCGTGGCCGGCCAGGGCTGCCGTACGCAGCACGTCGCCGTTGTTGGCGCGCAGCGCGGCATTCACTCTCACCAGATGGGTCACGCCATCCTTCTCGAAATGCCATTCGTTGCCTGTGCTCGCATAGGCGTAATGCAGGCAGCGGTGCTGCTTCAGCTCATCCGGCGTTTGCGGCGTGCCGTGGCGCTGCAGGTATTCGGGGGCGGCACAGACCAGCAGCTGCTGCGGCGCCAGTGGCCGCGCGACCAAGGAGGAATCCAGCAGCGGACCGATACGCACAGCCACGTCATAGCCGTCTTCCACCAGGTCCACCACGCGATCGTTCAAGTCCAGGTCGATGATTACGTCGGGATAGCGTTGCAGGTACTCGGCAATGGCCGGGCCCAGGTGCAGGATGCCAAACGATACCGGCGCGCTTACCCGCAAGCGGCCACTGGGGCGCTGCCCTTCGGCCTGCAGCGACAGTTCCAGATCGGCCACCTCCGCCAGGATAGGCCGCACGCGCTCATAGAAGGCGCGCCCTGCGTCGGTCATGCTCAGCTTGCGCGTGGTGCGGTTCAGCAGGCGCACACCGTATTTTTGCTCCAGGTAGGCGATCTGGCGGGTGACCACGGACCGCGCCTGGCCCATCTTGTCGGCCGCAGCCGCGAACGAGCCCAATTCCACGACCTTGGCAAAGGTTTGCATGGCGGTGTGCGTATCCAAGATTGTTTCCTATCGGGGAACAATAATTTGCAATTCTGCATGTTTATCTTTGTTTTTGGAATCGCAAGAATAGCGCTCATCAAGAATCTTCCCATCCTGGGCGATTCCCTACCGCTCTAGGAGAGTGCAATGGTTGATACCCGTACCGCGCCCTATGCCGCGCTGCTGCTGCGTGTGGCGCTCGGCATCATGTTCCTGGCCCATGGCCTGACCAAACTGCTGGTGTTCACGCTGCCCGGCACGGCACAGTTCTTCGCCAAGATCGGCTTCGCCGGGTGGCTGGCATACCCTGTGACTTTCTTTGAGGTCGGCGCCGGCTTGTTGCTGATTCTGGGCGTCCTGCCGCGTTGGGTGGCCGCCATCGCCGTGGTGCAGCTGTTCGTGGCTTCGACGGTGCATTTCCCCAATGGCTGGGGCTTCGGCAACGCGGGCGGCGGCTGGGAATATCCGATCTTCCTGACGGTGGCGGCCGCCGTGCTGGCGCTGCTGGGCGACGGCAAGTTCGCGCTGGTCAAGAGCGGCCGCGGCTGATCGCTGCGCGCACCAGACTGTCTACCGCCACGGACGTGGCCGATGAGACGGCCGGACCATAGAATGGCCCGGCCGTTTTTCATTTTCGGAGTTTCCATGTTCAAGCCGTATTTCAAGCGCGCCGCAGCCGTGGCCATGCTGGCCCTGGCCTTGTCCCCCGCCGCCCATGCGTCCGCCGAGCAGGAGGCCGCCAACAAAGCGGCCGTGCTGGCCTTTTACGAGCAGGGCCTGAACCAGAAGGACGCCGAGGCGGCCCTGAAGTACGTGGGCGACCGCTACGTGCAACACAATCCGAACGCGGCGGATGGGCCCGAGGGTTTCCGTAAATTCATCGGCTTTCTGCGCGAGAAGTTTCCGCAGTCACGCAGCGAGATCAAGCGCGTCTTTACCGACGGCGATTACGTGATCCTGCATGTGCATGCGGTGCGCCAGCCTGGCGATCGCGGCAGCGCCATCATCGATATCTTCCGCCTGGAGCAGGGAAAGATCGTGGAGCACTGGGACGCGGTGCAGCCCATTCCCGAGCAGTCCGCCAATCCCAACGGTATGTTCTGAGCGCGCTTCAGGCGTGCGGAGCTGGATCGAAGCCCAGTTCCCGCGCCACATCCTTTTGCGCGATCAGCGCCAGCGGCGCGGCGGGATAGATACCGGGCAGGGTGGCCTGAATTACTTGGCCGGGGGCGAGATCCGCCAGCGCATCCAGTAGTGGCGCGCCTTCAGCCGTGGCCATTTTTTCCAGCAGCGGCGGCAGGTCGCGATCCAGCACGATGCCGGCGCCCAAGGGTGTCATGGCATACAGTTGGCCTGCGTCGTCCAGCCGCCAGGCGTCGACCGAATCCACCGCCGCATTCGTGTGCGTAAGCAGGCCGCGGCTATCGTCGCTCAAGCGCAGCACATAAGGCGCGGCGTCCAGCCGCAGGAACACGCGTTGGGGGCCGTTCTGGAAAAACCAGCGGCCCGCGTCGTCATGTTCATAGTTGCGGTTGATGAATTCCAGGATCTGTACGTTGGTGATGGACTCGCCCGGACCGCCTGCAGCCGACTGGCCTTGCGGGTGCAGGCGCCAGCGGCCGCGCGCATCCAGGGACAGCCAGCCGTACACCGCCGGCACGTTGGGCCAGCGGGCCAGCGCGTCCTTCACCGACTGATCCATGTTCAGGGCCGGATGATGATGGGGGGCGGGTTGATCACGATGGCGGGCGCCGGCATCGCAGGCACGACCACCGGCTGGGGCGCGTAGCCATAGCGGTAATCGTCGCGGCACTTGCGCTTTTCCTGGTAGTCGCCGTTGCGCTTCCATTTGCGCTCGACCTTACAGGCGCCGTCCCAATATTGCTCCTTGTACTCGCGGCCGTGGCGGTGGCGATGCTTGTCCGAATCCGCCTGCGCCGCCAGCGGCGCCAGGGTGAGCAATGCCGCCGCGGACAGCGTCAGCAGCGCGGAAGAGGAGCGGGCTCGAGAGTTCGGAATAGTGCGCATGGAATCGTCTTGAGTGGCAAACGGCGTCACCATAGCAATCATTTGATTGCCGGCGCGTAGTGATGCGTAACCAGATGCTGAGGAACAGATGCGCCTCGCTTGAGCCGTCGCGCGCTCCTCTCGCGTCGGTTAAATTTCAGCAGTCACTGTTGGCGGACCGGAAAACAAAAAACCCGCAGAGCCATGTCTGCGGGTTTTTTGAGAAATCGCTGGAGGCGCAAGCCGGAATCGAACCGACGTACACGGATTTGCAATCCGCTGCATAACCACTCTGCCATTGCGCCAGCACTTGCAAGAAAAAAGGAAGCGCGGTGTTGGCCGTTGCTTCCTTTTTGTATTTGGAGCGGGAGACGAGTCTCGAACTCGCGACCTCAACCTTGGCAAGGTTGCGCTCTACCAACTGAGCTACTCCCGCGGAGGCACTGCATTTTTGGTGTGATTTCTGACTTGGTTTTCAGAAGGCCGTGTCCACCAAAGACAGCGATTATACACAGAAATTTTGGCTTGTGTAGCCTGACCGCGCGGCGAGACGAAAAAATCGCCGCACGGCAGGCTTCACCGCGTTCTCAGGGCGTATCGCTCGACGCCGGCGCGGGGGCCGTGGATTCGGGAGCGGACTCGGCAACCGGCGCGTCAGCCGGCGTGGACTCAGGCGCGGCAGCCTTCTTCGCGGGACGGGCTTTGCCCGCCGGCCGGCGTGAAGCCTGGCGTCGCGCATAGGCGGCTTGTTCGGCCGTCACGGTGCCCGCAGGTTGGCCCTGCAGGTCGACGCGTGTTGCGTCCGCGACCATGCTGCTCCAGTAGCGCGTGCCCTTGCACCACGTTGCGATGGCTTGCTTCAACTGCTCTTGGGTCATGCCCAGCTTTTCGAGATGCTGAGCGGCGTCGGCCAGGATGCCCTGTTTGAGCGGCAGTTTCGGCGCCGGATTCTTGGGGAAGGCCTGCGGGAAGTGCTTTTGCAGGCGCCATATGGCTTCGACAGCCGGGTCGACAGGCTCCCGCTTCTGTTGCGGCCGGGCCGCGGCCTTCTGTTGAACAGGCTCCCGCTTTTTTGTCCGGCCTGCCGCCTTCGGTTGGACCGGCACCGCCTTTTGAGCCTGTGCCCGCAGCTGCTCGCGCAGGTCGGCAAGTTTTTCAAAACCCATTGTTATTTCCAACACCTCAGATTTGTTCAGGCAGAAGGTTACCCCATGTGCGCGAATGCAGCACTGCCGAGAGGTTCGCGTGTGGTAGCGGCGCCATGGTGGACGGGGGGAGTCCGCGCATGGCCACGGCGCCGTGACGGTCGAGGCCAGGACTTCCACCGTCGGTTTGGGAGTAAGAGTGGGGGCGAATTCCGGCCCGTCAAGGTCGCGGTTGATCGGGGAATTGTATGCCTGGTCAAACTGGCGCCCGGATATTGGCTGGAACGGTAAATCCTGCTTCGGTAAACACGGAAAAAATTCGAAGAATCACGCGGGTTTGGAACGGGTATTAATCACTGGAGACGGCGGCTGGAAACAGCGCCTGGAAAGCGGAAATCCTGAATAGGTCCGAATCAGTAATAAACATTCCCTCAAGAACTTCCGATCGGGCTTGCATTGCGGTCCGGCAAGATGGCGGCGTTTATGTCTATTTGTTTCCATCTTGTCGTGAAATATGCATGTATTTCAACAACTTGGATGGTATCCAAACTGGCTGTCTAGTGAATTCGTATAGTAATCGTTTTAACTAGAAAACTAATGTGGATGGTATCCAAACCAAATATGTAGATATTCGGATGGTATCCATGTTTGTTATTTCAATAATAAAGATGGTATCTATTCATTAATTATTGGTATTGCAAAAAAAGGGGTATAAATTGCGTCCTTTTTTCGAGAAAACTCATCCGCCCATTCGGATGGGGCGGTTACTTAATAATACTTTTATAGCGATCCAGTAATGTCTGGATGTCTCGGGTATTAATCGACATATGGAGGATTTACGTTGATAAACGACACAAAGAAATGGCTGACGGCGACGCTCGCGTTGAGCGCGTCCTACTGCGGTGGCGTCACGGCTGCGGACCTGACCGTTGGGGCGGGCAATACGCAAGTGTTCGACGGCTCGGTCAATTTCCCCGGTGGGGTCGATGTCAGCGGCGGCACGCTGGTGATCGGCGGCAACGGCGGTGGGGCAGGGGTGACTCTGGGCGGGAACGTCAATGGAAACTCGAACGGCACCATCGCGGGCTTCGGCTCGATCAGTGGCGATCTCAACGTGACGGGTGCGCGCGTGGCTCCCGGATACGAAGTCGGCACGCCGACCGGAGTCTCCAACGGCAACCTGGTCGTCAACGGCAATCTGTCGATGAACAACGCCGTGTTTGATTTCGAGACCGGCTATGCCGGGCTGCCCATCACGCAACCCGGCACGGGCGACAACATCACCGTGCGCGGCAACGCGGCCATCAACAACACCACGCTCAACGTATCGGTCAACACCCTGGGCGTCAATGCCGGTTACTACCGGATCCTGTCGTACGGCGGCAGCCTGAGCGGGAACGGCCTGACGCTGGGTTCGGTCTCCGGCGACTCGGCCCCCGCCGCAACCATCCAGACACTTACGGGCGACAAGCAGATCAATTTGATCCTGGGTCCGAGCACGACCAACCTGTGGAACGGCAATGGCGCGGCATCCGCGGCGCAATCGGGCGGCGGCAACGGCACCTGGAGCGCCAGCAGCGCGAACTGGAACAGCCCGAGCAACGCCACGGGAGCGCTGCCCGACGGTGGCTATGCCATTTTCACGGGCGCCGCTGGCACCGTGAGCGTGGACGGCAGCGCCGGTCCGGTGCGCGTGTCGGGCATTCAGTTCGCTACCGATCGGTATCGCCTGCAAGGCGCTCCGATCACTTTGGTCGGCAGCGGCGGCAACCCCCCGGTGATCGTGGTTGGCGACGGCACCTATGCGTCCGGTCAGTTCGTCGACACCATCGACAACCCGCTGCAAGGCACGCAGGGCTTCGTCAAGACCGGCCCGGGCTCGGTGATCCTGACCGCCGATAGCAGCGGTCTCACCGGTCCCATCCTGATCGCCGACGGCGCGCTGGAAATCGACGGCAAGCTGAACGGCCCCATGGATATCGGCCGCGAAGTCGTGTTGGCCGGCGTGGGTCAGGTTGGCTCCACCAATCTCTATCCCACCGCGGTCATTTCTCCCGGCAATGACGGCACGCCCATGGGCACGCTTACCGTCAACGGCAACCTGACCTTCGGCCAGAACACCATCTACCGCGTGCATGCCGATCCCACCAGTAGCACCAGCGATCGCATTCACGTCACGGGCGTAGCCTACCTCGACGGCACCGTGGCGCATGTGGGTCCCGATGGCAATTACGCGCCGCGCACGACCTATAACATCTTGACGGCGGATGGCGGCATACAAGGCCAGTTCACCGGCGCTTCGAGCGCGTATGCCTTCCTGACACCCACGCTCAGCTATGACCCGAAAAATGCGTACATGACGCTGACGCGCAATGACGTGCCGATCGGCAGCATTGGAGGCTCGGGCAACGAGAGCAACGTGGGCGGTGCGCTGGACAAGGAAGAGCCGCCCGTGTCTGGCAACGGCTCGACCTCGACGGGCAACGGCTCGACCTCGACGGGCAACGGCTCGACCTCGACGGGCAACGGCTCGACCTCGACGGGCAACGGCTCGGCCGCGACGGGCAACGGCTCGACCTCGACGGGCAACGGCTCGGCCGCGACGGGCAACGGCTCGACCTCGACGGGCAATGGCTCGGCCTCGACCGGCAATGGTTCGACCTCGACCGGCAGCGGGTCTGCAGGCGGCAATGAGTCTCCCTCGGCCGGTAGCGGCTCTAACCTGGTCGACAGCGGCATTGCCGCCGGCAAGGACACGGGCGCCAGCCAGGTGGCGACGGCTGTGCTCTCAATGACGCCGAACGAAGCGCGCTCGGCATTGAGGATGCTCTCGGGCGAAGCGTATGCAAGCACCGCCAGCGTACTGTTGAGCCAAGGAGATACCGTGCGCACGTTGCCGCTGTCCCACCTGCGCGGCAACCTCGACGCGCCGGCGCTCGCTGGACGTCCCACGGCGCAGCTGGGCTCGTCGTCGTCGTCCGCGGCCTTGCCGCAAAGCGGCGCATCGCCGGTTTGGGCGCAAGCGTTCGGCAACTGGAGCAAGTTCGGCAGTGACGGCAACGCATCGAGCCTGAGCCAATCGGCCGGCGGGCTCTTCGTCGGCGGCGATGGCGCGGTGGGCGGCGGATGGCGCCTGGGCGGCGCGGTTGGCTACATCGGCAGCCACAACTCCATCGACGACGTATCGTCGCGCACCAATGTCGACAGCTACACGGCAACTCTGTTCGGCGGGCGGAACTTCCAAGCAGGCCCCGGCAATATCCGCTTTATGGCCGGCGCAGCCTATACCTGGCACGATATCGATGCGAAGCGCGATGTCGTGGCTGGCAGCCTGAACCAGCGGCTCGAATCCTCCTACCACGCCTCGTCCACGCAAGTGTTCACCGAGCTGGGCTACAACCTGCCGCTGGCAGATGCCTACACCATCGAACCCTTTGCTGGCTTGGCGTGGAATCAGCTGCGCACGCGTGGTTTCGAGGAATCTGGCGGCACGGCGGCCCTGCGTGGTTCGAGCAGCTCCGATGACGTGACCAGCACCACGCTGGGACTGCGCGGCGCATGGGAGTTCGGTTCGGAGCATGCACCCGGCCGTCTGACCGCGTCGCTGGGCTGGCGCCACGCCATGGGTGATGTGACGCCCAAGCAGCAATTGGCGTTCGATGGCGGCAGCACGTTCTCCGTGACGGGCGTGCCGATCGCGCGCAACGCCGCAGTGCTCGGGCTGGGCGCCGAAATGGCCATCACGCGCAACACGACGGCCGGCATTGCCTACGACGCACAGTTCGGCGGCGGCAACCGCCAGCAGTCTGGTGTGCTCAAGCTGGCCATGCGCTTCTGATCCGGCGCTGGGCACCACGGAAGCCGAACAAGCCGCAGTCTGCCGCGGCTTGTTCGGCGACCTGGCGATTACGGGAGCTCTCTGGGCTGGCAGCGATACCGTCAGTCCCAGGAACGGGAGTATTCATGGCTGCTGAATAGTTCGGGCAGCCCTGCAACCTGCTTGAACCGCAGTACTTCTTCCGGGTCCATGCCCAGGTTCCGGGCAATGCACTCGTCGTTCCAGCCAGCATTACGCAACGCGACGACAACGTCTGTCATCGGTTGCACCCCATGGACGCCACGGGCGCGATTGTGCCGGATGGTCGATGCGATGCGATCGGGCAGATCCCCGCGCGAAGACCGGATGTGGACGATGGGCAGGTAGCCGTGAATGCGTAGGCGGATGGGCTCCGAAGTCTTGCCGATGTAATGGCGGTGGAACCCGTCAACGACCAGGTGCCGGGTCGACTCGGCGTGGGCGACGATGGGCTGGGTGAATCCGTCCATCTCGATCGAATGCTTGAGCAACCGGAGTTCGGGTGGCGCGACGCTATTCGGGTTGTAGTCGTTGCCCTCGACTTCTTCGGCTGGCAACCATTGCACGCAATCGACCGGCTCTTCGGAGAAAGGACTGCGCGAGTGCAGCTTCTGTCGAATTCTGTTGATCGCATCAACCTTCTGCCGCAGCGGCAGGCTCTCCAGGCGCTGAAACAGAAGGTCTGCCTGGTTGACGATATTGTCAGGCATTCAACTCTCCCAGCGCAAAGGTATCGGTCTTGCGAGGCTGCAACATGGTGTGTTGGGGTTCAATGGCTTGCATCAGATGGCTATCCTTCGGGCAGGGCCAGCGTTTTCAAATCGGTCTTCGATGTGCTGAATGACAGCGAGCGGGCCATGTCCTGCTTCAGCAGCGCCATCGCGACCCGCCTCCAGGACGGCTGTTTCTTCTTGTTCTCCAGCGCCGGTGTGCCCGCGTCCGGCCAGACATGCAGGGGATAGCCATTCTTGGCCCACCAGCCGATGAACTTCCGTATGCGCCGGCTATACACCGCCTTCAAGGGCGGCGGCAGGGTGCTGAGCAGGAATCCGCTATACGCGCGCCAGGAGGCGAACGTCGGCGGTAGCCCCAGCCCGCCGCGGTAGCCAAGAAACCTCTGCCTGCAGTATCGCGCCGCGTAGTTCGCTCCGGATACCCGCTGGACAACGCGTTCCCAGGTCTCTGGTTCGATCTTGTGGAACAGGTCCAGTCCTTTGCGCTGGTCGTCTCCGAAAGGTTGGCAAATGCGCATTTGGGAAAACGGTATGCCTACACGGTACATGTGGTCGTACAGCCGGTTGTAGCTGCAGCGTCGGTCGGCAACGTAGCGCCACAGATCTTCAAAGCGCCAGTCGTAGATCGGAAAAAACGACACTGCGCGGCCATCGCCGTTCGGATCCGAGCTCCAGGGGATCGCGGCGGCGGCGGCGTCAGGCCGCCAGGCGCCTTTCTTCGGCGTGTTCCTGGCCTTGACCGCCAGGTAACGATTGAGCGATTCATCCGAGCGGATGCCCACCAGGAAGGCGGTGGGAACGTCCCGGGCCAGCCAGGCATTGAACGCAGGAACGAAGTCCTCGAATTCCATCCGGCTGCGAAAGAAGGGGAAATACTTCAAGTCCCGAATGACCGCGGGGTGGTCTGGCATAGGGCGGATCCAGTCTGCCTCCCGGCCAGGTTCCCAGGCGCACCAGTAGGGCTCGCGCAGGCTGGAGGCATTGCGCAGATTGATGGGCAAGCACACCCACCAGGGACGGACGTCCGGGCGGTCGAACATTTCCCTGACGTGCGTGATGGTGGCGTGATACTGCCCTTCAAGGTCGATGAACAGCACGTCCACCGGCAACCTGTTGAGCTCATGCGCCACTTCCAGCGCCAAGTGCAGGGTGACGGAACTGTCCTTGCCTCCAGAGAATGCCACGCAGACACGTTCGAAGTGCTGGAATGCCAGACGGATGCGTGCCTTGGCCGCATCGTAGACATCAATGTTCTTATAGTTTTTCGCCACCTTCGACTCCATCTCGGTCCGCGCTCTCCATGACATAGGCTGTTGTGCCGGGCGCTTTCCGTATGCGGGCCTGCTCCAGCCGTTGCGTGGCTCATCCGGACAGCATCACGGTTGGCCGCGAGCGCAAGACAATAGCGGGAACCGGGCTCGAAACGTTTAGGACGATTCCTATTTCTCTTGTGACGAACCAGTGCTCGGACCTCTGAGGGGAGTCGGAGTAGTATGGCTGCGAAGCGCCGCTGATCGTCGGATCCGGTTAAGGATTGTCTGATGTCAAATCTCTGACCTGAGTCGTAGATTCAGATTATGAGATTAAAGAACTACCTGCAGCAGATCAGTCCGTTGCTTTCCAGTCCTGAAGCCGTTCGGCGCTTGCTTCGGATCTTTGCCGCCGTGTTGTCGATCGGCATCCTCAGCGGCGCCTACAATTTCCTGCTGTTCACGTTCAACAACGATATCTCCCAGCGTCGGGGATACATGAGCAGCGCGATTGCCGAAGCGCACACTTTCTTCACCATACGCGAGGCGTTGCTGGAAAGCCTGAGCCTGTCGGCCGTCCGCCACGTCAATCCGTCGGGGTCGCTGGCGTACGCCTCTTCGGTGGAAGAAGTGCACTTTCTCGTGGGCGAGCCACCGGAAAACCAATGGAGCATCTGGTTGACGCGGCGCATGAGCAACTATCTCGCCGCGCAGCAAGTGAACCTGCTGTATGTGGGAAGCGATCAGCGCTCAAGTGTCACCCGCCTGTTCAACGCCTCCGAAGAAACGCCTGTCCTGCCCAGCCATATCCTTCTGCGCCTGCATGCGCTCCGGGACGATCACGGAGCGCCATTGCAAGAATTGTGGCTGACCAATCGCAACAGGCAGGATCCGTACCTCTACATCTTCAAGCGGCTGGATCGGAACGATCCTAATTCCGGCTGGCTGGCCCTCGAAATGAACAGCCGGGCTGTGTCAGACACGCTTAGCGACCAGAGCGCGGGCGAATTCATGATGCTCAATGCGGATGGCATGCTGGTATTCAGCAACATGCCTCACGAGCGTCATGGCTGGTCGCTGTTTCAACATCAACGCGCCGACTTCTTCGGCTTCGTCGGCGATGGCCTATTTCCCGACCACCTGGTCATTCGAAAAAGCCTGATGTCGTCCGATTGGCAGCTGGTGTACTCCATCGGCCTGGCGGATGTCTTGCTGGGCCTGTGGAAGCAATTGCTGGGCGCGCTGCTGTTCTGCGTGATCAGTATCGCGATGATTCTTCTGCTGATGCGCCGCTTCGACAACCGGCTTATCAAACCTACCATCCACCGCATTCAGGCGTTGATCGAGAGCGAATCATTCAGTCGCGACCTGATCCAGATGGCGCCAGTGGCCCTGTGTGTCGTGCGCCGCAGCGATGCGCAGATGGTGCTGGAAAACCAATTGGCCCAGCAGTGGCTGGGCACTGGCGACGAACGGGAAGCCCTTTGCCGCGGCTGGATCCGATCGGCATTCATGGCACCGAATGTGCCCCATGACGTCAGTTTCGTGACGTCTGAGGGGCGCCATCTGCGTTTGAGTAGCGTGGTCACCCGCTACAAGAGCGAGGACGTCCTGCTTTGCGTGTTCAGCGACATCAGCGCGAGCAAGCAAGCCGAAGCGGCATTGGAGTCGGCGCGCCAGTCTGCCGATGCGGCCAATGCCGCCAAGACCTTGTTCCTGGCTACCATGAGTCACGAAATCCGCACCCCTCTGTATGGCGTGCAGGGCACCTTGGAGCTGCTTGCGCGAACCTCCCTTGACGCCCAGCAGCGCGAATATCTGCGGGCCCTGGAGGGGTCCTCGGCGACCTTGCTGCAGTTGATCTGCGACGTACTGGACGTATCGAAGATCGAGGCCGGCCAGCTGGAGCTGGAAGTCAGTGAGTTCTCCCCGACGGAGATTGTCCAGGAAGTAATCCAGGGCTACAGTGCGGCTGCCTTGGCCAAAGGTCTGGAACTCTATGCTTGCCTGGATCCGCAACTGCCCTTGCGGCTGCAAGGCGATCACGCGCGCATTCGGCAGATACTGAACAATCTGGTGAGCAATGCCGTCAAGTTCACGGACTACGGGCGTGTCGTGTTGCGTGTGCAACTGCTGGACCGGCAGGATGAGCGCTCCTGCCTGCTTTGGCAGGTGACAGACAATGGACGGGGCATCGCAGAAGAAGATCAACCCTACATCTTCGAGCCCTTCTATCAAACGGAAGGCAGTACCAACGTGGTGGCGGGTTCCGGCCTGGGCCTGGCGATTTGCCAGCGGCTCAGTCAGCTGATGAATGGCCAGATGCGCATGGTCAGTGATCTGGGCCTGGGCACGAGCTTCTCCTTGTTGCTGCCCCTGGAGGAGCCGGCCTTGCCGATGGACCCGGAGTCGCCGTGCTGCCACATCCTGCCGGAGCGAATCCATGTGATTTCTCCCCTGCACGAGCTGGCCGAATCCTTGGCCGGTTGGTTGCGCCGTTGGGGAGCGCGAGCCCAGGTTGGCCTGGCGGGGGCCGCGCCGTCGTCCGCGTTGTTGCTGGAAGCGCATCCCGGCAAGCTTGCCGCCGAACTGGCGCCCGGATGGACCGGGCGACGCGTCATCGCCAGTGCGGATGGATGCAGCGATCCCCGTCAGGACGGCGAATCCTGGTATGTCAACGTCAGCCATCTGGCCGCCATCCATCAAGCCGTCTGCCAGGCCCAGGGGCTTTGGGACGCCCACGAAGAAGCCGCTGGGCGCACTCGGGCGGACCGGGCTGGCGCGGGCGGCGTGGCGGATGCGAACCTGGGCCTGAATGTCCTGGTCGCCGAGGACAACGTTATCAATCAGCTGATCCTGCGCGACCAGCTTCAGCAGCTCGGATGCTCCGTGGTGCTGGCGACCGACGGCGAAGAGGCCTTGCGTTGCTGGCACGAGGGCGACTTCGACATTGTTCTGAGCGACGTCAATATGCCCGGGCTCAATGGGTATGAACTGGCGAAGGCGCTGCGCCGCGAGGGCAGCACGGTGCCGATCATCGGCGCTACCGCCAATGCCATGCGCGGCGAGGACCAGCTATGCATGGCCGCCGGCATGAATCATTGCTTAATCAAGCCCTTCACCCTACAGGCGCTATTCCATTGCCTGGTCGCATACCAAGGAAGTATGTATGAAACCCCGTGAAATCCTGATTATCGAGGATCACCCGTTCCAGGGCATGTATCTCCAGCGCTTGTTGACCGAGCTGGGCGAAGTGCATGTGGACATGGCGCGCGACGGCGGCGAGGCCCTGCAGCGCCTGCGGCAACGCGAGTATGGCCTGGTGCTGACCGACCTCATGATGCCGGGAATGGACAGGGTCCAGTTCATCCAGAAACTGGCCACGCTTCCGGGAAAGCCTGGCCTGGCCATCATGAGCTCGGCCTCTCGCCGCATGTTGACCGGTGCGTCACTGGTTGCCAAGCATCTGGGCATCGAAGTCGTCGGCCTGCTATCCAAGCCGGTATCGTCCCAGGCATTGCGAGGCGTGGTAGAGCACGTGCGCGACCAGCGTCGCTCCACGCGCCCCGCGGCTCCCAAGAAAGTTGAATACGATCGCCTGACCTTGATCGACGCCCTGGAAAGCCGCGCATTGCAAGCCTGGTTCCAACCCAAGAAGTCCCTCAGCACCGGCCGTATCGTTTCGGCGGAAGCGCTGGCGCGCTGGATGCACCCCACTCAGGGGGTGATGCTTCCCGGGGCGTTCATCCCCTCCGTCAAGGCCAGCGGCCTGGAAGAACGCCTGTTGTGGCTGGTTCTGGAACAAAGCCTGGAGGTCCAGGCCCATTGGCGGGCGCGGGGCTTTGACGTGCCGGTATCGATCAATTTGCCCACGCACCTGCTGAACGACCATGATCTGGCGGACCGCCTGTGGGAGTTCGTCGTGCGTCACAAGGGCGTCCCCGGAAAGATCAGTTTCGAGCTGATGGAGTGCTCCATGCCCGAGCAGGTCAGCAACTATTACGCGGGCGCTTGCCGCTTGCGCATGAAAGGATTCGGCCTGTCGCAAGACGATTTCGGAAAAGGCTATAGCTCTTACGTCAACCTGCTTTCCATACCGTTCACCGAGCTGAAGATAGACCGCGCGCTGGTCCAAGGCTGCCACGAGGACGACAATTTGCGGGCAACCCTGTCCAGCATCGTGGAGCTGGCCAAGCGCCTTAGCCTGAGCGTGGTCGCCGAAGGCGTGGAAAACGCCGCCGAACTGGCCCTGCTTCGCAAGATTGGATGCAGCCATGCCCAAGGCTTCCTGATCTCCCATGCGGTGCCCGCCGACCAGTTTCTCCATCTATTGAAGGTCGACGGTTCGCAATTCGTGCATTGAGCGGATTTTGGTCAAGTGATGTGTCGTGATTCGCGTGTAGACTCCAAGCGATAAAAGCAATGTGGGGTCACGCGATTCATCATGAAGCATTCTTATGCCGTTCTGGAGAAGCTCGCCCGCAGTTCGTTGCGGCTGAGCAAGGGCGTGATGATTCTGGGCGGGGTGGTGCTTTTGCTCGTCGGCTCCACCTACTGGTTGCTCCAGCGGCTGGTCGACGAAAACCACGACTCGGTGCGTTTTCATTTCACCCGTCTCATGGAGAATATCCAGGAGCAGGAACTGTTTCTGGTCTCCTTGCGCCAGCGCAGTTTGCAGGGCGATCTGCTGGGCGGCGATATCCCCCAGATGCAGGTGTTCGAGCCTGCTGCGGAAGAGGCCATCTTCCGCGGCCAGGAAAACGTGTTTTCCATGCCGTTCAATGCCCGCGTCAACGTGCAGGCCACGGATCCCAAGGATCTCGCCCTGATTCAGGGCTTGGGAGCCCAACTGAGCAGTTACTACAGCGCGTTCTGGTCCACGTCGCATTACCAGTCGCCGCGCGCGTTCCTGTTCAATCGGCGGGGCGAGTTCGACCTGGTTGTCCCTGCGCGGGGAGAGCGCAGCGCCACGGAACGTGATCAAGATGCACTTTCAAAGGTGCTCGACACGATACGCGCGCGCTCGCCGCAGGCCAACGATACAGAAGTGGAGTGGCGATCCTACGGTCCTGCTGGCAACACAGGCACGGGCGCTCGCCTGCTGGCCTACACCACCATAGACCTGCCGGCGGAATACCGCAGGATCAAAAGCGCCGGCACCCAGGCGACAGCTGCGGTCATGCTCGACCTGGTCCAGGCCAACGACTTCCAGCGCACGATGGATTGGGTGGTGTATGACAAGCTCACCCTTGTCACGCCGTCAGGGCAAATCCTCAAGGGAGTCTCCAGTCCTGATCCTGCCTTGCAAGAGGGATTCAACCTGAACACCGACGGGCTGGTGTTCAAGCTGGTCAATCACCAAGGGGCGCCGTGGGTGGCGGTGTACACCCTGGGCTACAAAAGCTTCTCCCGTTACGCACTGGGCTCCTTGATCACTCTTGGTGCGGGTTTTCTTTGCTTGATCGGCCTGGGCTGGGCGGTAACCCGTTGGTATCGTCGGCGAGTCATCCAGCCCGCGGACCAAGCGCGCGCGAGAATCGCCGAAAGCGAAGCCTTCAGCCGCGCGGTGATCGACACCGCCCCTACCGGCCTTTGCGTGGTGCGCCTGCCGGATCACCACGTGGTGCTGGAAAACCAGCGCGCCAAGTCCTGGCGGGGAACGGTGGGTTCTCTCGCGTCCCTGGACCATCTGCCAGACAGCGCAGGGGCCAGCGAACACCACCTGGAGGTCGCGGGGCGTCATCTGCAGGTCGGTTTTGTGTCCACGCGCTACCAAGGCGAGGAAGTGCGGCTTTACGCCTTCAATGATGTCACCCGGCATATTGAAGACGCGCGCGAGCTGGAAGAGGCCAGGCGCGAGGCGGCGACCGCCAATGAGGCGAAGACGCTGTTCCTGGCAACCATGAGCCACGAAATCCGCACGCCTCTGTACGGCGTGCTGGGTACCCTGGAGTTGCTGCAATTGACTCCGCTGACCGCCCGTCAGCAAGACTATCTGGACACTATCCAGCGCTCATCGGCGACCTTGTTTCAATTGATCAGCGACGTGCTGGACGTGTCGAAGATCGAATCCGGGCAGATGGCGCTCGAGCCGGTGGAGTTTTGTCCGCTGGAGATGATCGAGGACACCCTGCGCACTTACGCTGCGTTTGCCGAGCGCAAGGGCCTGCTGCTCTACGGTTGTGCCGATCCGGCGTTGCCCGATCGCGTGTTCGGCGATCCCATGCGGATCCGGCAGGTCCTCAATAATCTGCTGAGCAATGCCATCAAGTTCACGGATCGAGGACGGGTCGTCCTGCGCACCCGCGTGCTGGATAGCTCCGACGACCAGGTAACCCTGGAATGGCAGGTCGCCGACACCGGCGTTGGGCTGTCCGAAGCGCAGCAAGCCCGATTGTTCGAGTTGTTCTACCAGGTTCGCGAGGTGTCGAACGAAGGCGGAGCAGGCTTAGGACTGCCGATCTGCAAATGGCTCTGTGAAATGATGGGAGGGCAACTGAAGGTCGTGAGCGACCCCGGCCTGGGCAGCAGCTTCGTCATGCGGCTTTCGTTGCCTGTCGCGGGCCGCGGCTTGTCCGTCCCGGCGACGCCCGGCGCGGACCGGCCGGCAGTGTTCGTACGAGCCCCTGTGGAGGAGCTCGCCCAGCATTATTGCGACTGGCTGGCGCGCCTGGGGCTGAACCCTCGTCCGCTGCCGGCGGTGTCCAGCGCCATGTCGCCCGGGGCCGTGCTGGTTGACGTGCTACCCGACGACCGGGCGCCGTCCTGGCCCGGGCGGCGGATTTGCTGCCACGCCGCAGCTGCCGCGGGGGAGGCCAAAGGCGACCTGGACGCGAGCATGTTCGATGTGCGGGAAATCGCCCGTGCCGTGCGGCAGTTGAGCCGGGGGGAGGAAGGCAGAGCCGATGAACGTCCCGCTACCCTCAGCGCCGACCTGCATTTGAATGTGTTGGTCGCGGAGGACAACCCGATCAATCAGGGCATCGTACGGGAACAGCTCGAAGCCCTGGGCTGTCGCGTCGTCGTTGCCGACAATGGCCAGCAAGCCTTGCGGCTGTGGCAACCGGGTGAGTTCGACCTGGTGCTGACCGACGTCAATATGCCGTTCATGAATGGCTATGAGCTGGCCCGCGCGTTGCGCGAGCAGGACGCGGACTTGCCCATAATCGGGGTAACCGCCAACGCCATGCGTGAGGAAGGCGCGCGCTGCCTGGAAGTCGGGATGAACGCCTGGCTCGTCAAACCCCTGACGCTGAAGATCCTGCGGGCCGAGTTGGTCAAATTGGGATTGGGCTTTGCGCATGACGCGGTGCGGGATTCTCACCCCGAGGCGGTAGCGGCCGAGGATGGCGAGGATGGGGATGGCAAGGATGGGGATGGCAAGGATGGGGATGGCAAGGATGGGGAATCGCCGATCAGCCTGCCGCCCGCGATGCGTGGCATATTCGTCCAGACCATGGAGGCGGATATCCTGGCCATCCGGGACGCCTGGGATCAGGGGGATCTTGCGAAGGCTGGACAGTTCCTGCACAGGATCTCGGGCGCGCTTGCGGCCGTGAGGGCAGCGACCCTGTCAGGGCGCTGTTCGCAGGCGGAGATCCAACTCGCCACCGAAGGCTTCAATGAATCGCTGCACCAGGAAGTGCGGCAGCTATTGAGCGACATTGATAAGCTGACCAAGGCGCTGGGCTAGAAAAACATCATGCATGCCGCCCACAAGAGGCCGGTGGCATGCAAAACTCCATTCGCGGAGGTTCTATGGAAACACTAAACGTCATCATCGCGGACGACCATCCTATCGTGCTGTTCGGTCTGCGCGAACTGATCAAGGGAGACGCGCGCTTTCGTGTCATAGGCGAAGCAATGAGCTCCAGCGCCCTGGTCAAGCTTTTGCAGGAGCAGCCCGTGCACGTGGTCATTACCGACTACAACATGCCGGACGACTCATCCTACGGGGATGGGCTGAAACTGATCGACTATCTGATCCGGAACTTCCCGCAGATCCAGGTGCTGGTATTGACGATGATTTCCACGCCTACGGTCCATGCGCGTCTGCTGGACATGGGAGTTGTGGGGGTAATTCAGAAGCGGCACATGCACACGGAGATCGAGCGCGCGCTGGGCGCGATTTTTCTGCGCCGCCAATACCGGGGCTCGCAGTGGGACGCGCAGTCGGGCGGCGAGTCGGCACTTGACGAGGACCACCGTTTCGCCAGCCTGTCCTTCAAAGAGCGGGAGATTCTGCGGCTATTCGTGACGGGCAAGACCGTGGGAGAAATCGCGCGCAGCCTTAATCGCAGCCCCAAGACCATCAGCACCCAAAAGATGTCCGCCATGCGCAAGCTTGAGCTCAATAGTGACCAGGAACTGATGACGTACTGTATGGCAAATCGCTACTTCAGTTGAGTGAAATGCTTGATTTCTAAGGATTGTCTGATTCGTGATGGTACGCCGCGTTGCTTTAATGAATTTGTAGCCCGATTGCTACGACATTCACTGATCAACTAGGAATCCATTATGAATAAACTCTCCGTCGCTGCCGTTGCCCTGTCGGCGCTCGTGTTTTCCGCCGGGGCCTTCGCTGCCGAACCCGCGGCTCCTGTGAAGGGCGGTGAAGGCAAGATTACCTTCAGCGGCGTCATCAACAATGACGCTTGCTCGGTCGACGGCACCGACTCCGACCGCGTGATCGCGGTGGATATGGGCAGCGTCTCCATCAAGGACATGGGCACTGCCGAATCGCCCGCCTCCGGTCGTGTGACGGGCAAGGAGTTCAGCCTCAACGTCAACTGCAACCAAGGCACCAAGGTGACCATGGTCTTCGACCCCGCCGCGGGCGGTGGTTCCGGCATCGTGACCGGCAAGGGCGTGCTGGCCCTGGATCCGGGCAGCGATGCAGCCAAGAACGTCGGCATTGCGCTGATCGACGGCAACGGCGCAAAGATCGACCTCAGCACCAAGACCACCTCCCTGATCCAGAGCGACATGCGCGGCGGCGCTGCCGGCGGCGACGCCACTCTGCGATTCTCCGCTGCCTACGTCACGACTGGCGCCGCTGGCTCTGCCACGGCCGGCCGCGGTGACGCCACCCTCCCGTTCATCCTGCAGTACCAGTAAGTCTCACCCTTTGGGTCGTCAGCGGCGAGGCTCTGCCGAGCCTCGCCGTCCGCTTCAATCGAATAGGGATGAGATTTGCTTATGTTGTTCCAACGACTTTCCGCATGTCTGGGCTTGCTGGGCGTGCTTGCGGCTGCGCCAGCCATGGGTGGAATCTCATTGAGCGCCACTCGCGTGATCTTCGATGGTGGGCACAAAGAGGCCAACCTTACGGTGCGCAACAGCGGTCAGGACGTGCTGGTGCAGTCCTGGATAGACACGGATGAAGGGCAGGGCCAACGCGTTCCGTTCGCGGTCACGCCGCCGCTGGCCAGGGTCATGGCCAAAGAACAGCAGCTGCTGCGCATTCTGTACGAAGGCGTCGGCATGCCTGCCGACCGCGAATCCATGGTGTGGCTCAACGTCCAGGAAATTCCCAAGGCCAGCGAGCAGGCAAACACGTTGCAACTGGCTGTGCGCCAGCGGATAAAGATCTTCTTCCGCCCGGCAGGGTTGCCCGGCAGCGCCTTGACGGCGCCTGAAGAACTGGTGTGGCAGTTGACGCAGAACAGCGGCTCGACCGTGTTGTCGGTCCGCAATCCCAGCGTCTACCACGTGTCCATGGCGGACCTCAAGGTCGACGCTGGAAATCACTCGGCGGTGGCCGCCGAGCTGGCAACGATTGCACCCGGGCAATCCCGAACCTTCAATCTTGCCAAGGTATCGGCTAGCGCACCTGCGAGCCTGAGCTTCATCAGTATTAACGACTACGGCGCACAGAACGAGTATCGCGTTCGCCTTGCTCCGAATCAAGGCCGCACCGCCACGGTTATCGAGACCACTGCGACGCCCTGACGCTGCCGGCGTTTGTACGTCCTTGATGTGCGTCTTCGAGGTGCGTCTTCGGTGTGCGTCTTCGAGGTGCTTGCGGTACCTCATGGATTAAATGGGATTTCTTGTATGTTCGATGTCTGGTCCTTCCAGGGCAGGCGCGCGCGTGCGCGTCTCATCTTTCCCGCGACCTTGAAGCTCGCGGCGTTGACCCTGGCCATCCAGAGCGCCTGCGCCCATGCGGCGACTTCGGAGCAAGAAGTCGCGGATCCGCAACTGCTTGCCTTCAATACTGCCTTCTTTCAGGACGCACCCTCATCAGTGGACCTGCAACTGCTGTTGGCGGGCACCAATGTGCCCCCCGGCAATTATCGGGTCGATCTTTATAGCAACGAGGTGCTGGTTGGGCGGCGTGAAATCAGCTTCAATCGCAATCCGGCCAATGGCCGCGTCGAGCCCTGCCTTACCCTTGACGTACTAACGCAACTGGGTATCGACATGGAAAAGCTGCGAGCCCAAGGAAAGATCGACCCCAAGGCGGAACAGTCCTGCATGGATCTTGCCGGGCTGATCGATATGGCGACGGTACGCTTTGATGCCGGCCGCATGCGTTTGCTGGTCAGCGTGCCGCAGGTCGCCATGCAACGAGGCATACGCGGCTACGTGGATCCCGACTTATGGGACAACGGGGTTCCCGCCGCCTTCATCAATTATCAGGTGAGCGCGAACCGCAATGGCGGCGTCGGCGGCGTCCGCTACAACAACAACCTGGGCCTGCGCAACGGGATCAACCTGGGAGGCTGGCGCTTTCGCAACGAATCCAACTTCAGCCACGGGACCGGGCGCCCCAGCACTTTCCAGAGCAACCGCAGCTACCTGCAGCACGACGTGACCGCGCTCAAAGGGCAGTTCAGCGCAGGGGATGTTTTCAGCGATGCGCAGTTGTTTGACAGCGTGCGCTACCGCGGTCTGAAACTGGAGTCCGACGATGGCATGCGCGCCGACAGCGAACGCGGCTATGCGCCGATCGTCCGTGGCGTTGCGCAGACCAACGCCACCGTGGAAATCCGGCAGAACGGCTATCTGCTTTACTCCACAAACGTGCCGCCGGGCCCGTTCGAAATCAGCGATATCTACCCTAGCGGATCCAACGGCGATCTTGAGATAACCGTGATTGAGTCCGACGGGCGGCGCAGGGTAAGCCAGCAGGCCTTTTCCAGCCTGCCCATCATGGTGCGCGAAGGGCAGCTGAAATACAGCTTCTCGGTGGGACGCTATCGCAGCAACAGCGTGGGCGTTGCCACGCCTCAGTTGATCACCGGCAACATTGCGTATGGCCTTGGCAGCAATTTGACGGGGATAGTGGGGCTGCAGGCTACCGACGGATACCGGGCGCTGGCTGTTGGGGTGGGAACCAATACCCCGATAGGCGCAATGTCATTGGACTGGACGCACTCCACAAGCAAAGGCCACGGCCAAGGCCAGGATAAGTCGGGTAACAGCCTGCGCGCGCTGTACGCGAAGACCTTTACCGGCACGGCAACGACATTCACGCTGGCAGCCCATCGTTATTCGACCGAGGGCTACCGCACGCTTGCCAATCACGTCGAAGACCGAAGCGCCGGCCTGCTTTCCCGGACGCCGTACTCCAAGACCCGGACCGACCTGACCATCAACCAAAGCCTGGGCGAGCAGGCGCAATGGGGCAGCCTGTACGTAAGCGGCAGTGACCAGCGCTATTGGAACCGTGGCGGACTGCAAAGCATCTCGGCCGGCTACAGCAACAACTGGGGGGACGTCAGCTACAGCCTTAACGTGAGCCGCAGCAGGGATATCGGTGGCCGAAGCGCTGCGGGCGATACCATGGTCAGCCTGTCGATCTCATTTCCGTTGGGCGGGCGTTCGCGGGCGCCGCGCGCGTTTGTCACCACCAGTTCGCAAAAGCGCGGAGGCAGCGTTCAGGCCGGCATCAACGGGTATCTGACCGAAGAGGCCAACACGTTCTATTCCATCCAGGGCGGAGCGCGCAGTGGCGGAGACCGGTCGGCGTCGGCCACCATCAGTACGCGTACATCCGTGGCGGACATCAGCGCGGGCCACAGCCAAGGCCAAGGCTACAACGCTCAGAGCCTGAACGTCGCGGGTTCGGTCGTTGCGCATTCGGGGGGCGTCAATATGGGGCAGACCGTGGGCGAGACCTTTGCGCTGGTCGAGGTGCCTGGCGTGCAAGGCGCCAAGATCAGCAGCTATAGCGGCGTCGCCACTGGCTACAACGGGTACGCGGTCGTTCCTAGCGCCCAGCCGTATCGGGTCAACTGGATCAGCCTGGATACGCGAGAACTGGGCGCGGACATCGAGATCGACAACGCGACTCAGCAGCTTGTGCCGCGTCGTGGCGCCATTACGCTGGCCCGCTATACCGGCACGACCGGCCGGCGTGTGCAGTTCGAGCTGTATGACCATCAAGGCGGCAAGATTCCGTTCGGTGCTTCCGTGGAAAATGCGGGTGGCAAGCAGCTGGCGATTTCCGACCCCAGTGGCATGGCACTGGCACTGGTTGAAGAGGACCAGGGAACGTTGCGGATCCGTTGGGGGAATCAGCAGTGCTCCGCCTCTTATGCGCTGCCTGAACGCAACAAGACACTCAACTATGAGCGTGCCAGATTGCATTGCGAGCCTTGAGCCACGCCGTCGCGACGGGCATCTTTGCGCAGAAAGAAAAAAGGGCCCGCGGGCCCTTTTTTTCAAGAAGTTCAGGTTTTCCGATGAAGAAAGCCTGAATCAAAATCTGGAGCGGGAGACGAGTCTCGAACTCGCGACCTCAACCTTGGCAAGGTTGCGCTCTACCAACTGAGCTACTCCCGCATTTCCTGCCTGGCGCCATTCGTGATCGGAGAGATCCGGAACAGGCTTGCGGCAAGAGAGGCGGAAGTATACCTAATTTTTAAAAAGACGCTTTTCAAGTCCGCGCGGGGTGTGGGCGCGCCCGGTTCCTGCCTCGTCCGGTATCCGGAGACGGCCAGTGATCGTCAATCGTTGAACATGCGGCGCTGCGGAAGGCGCGAAATCGTCAACATCACCCTATGGACGGGTCGAAATTAACTTCAAAAAATATCAACCTAATCTATATTGATTCAACTGTACGCAAGATCCAGAATTCTTCTCATGGACGCAACCTGTCGTCCGAGGGCGGAAAATGGATACGAAGAACTCCACGAATCAGAGACAGCTCACGGTCCGCATCTCTCGGGGAACCGAAGATGGAAGCTATTCGACCTACTCAGTCCCCTGGCGTGAAAACCAGACGGTACTGGACGTGGTGACCGAAGTGCAACGGACTCAGGAACCCAGTCTCTCGTACCGCTACGCCTGCCGGGTCGGCGTATGCGGGTCCTGTGCGATGACGGTCAACGGCAAGCCCCGCTGGACCTGTCGGACCCACGTGAGCCGCGTCGAGGAAGGCGGTGTGATCGTGATCGAGCCGATGCGCAATATGCCGCGGGTCAAGGATCTCGTTGTCGACATGAGCGAGTTCTTCCAGAAGTGGGCGCGCGCCGGCAACACCTTTGTCGGCACGGCTACCCGCAATGATCCGCCGGCGCTGGTATCGCCACAGAGCAAAAAGCGCAAGCAGGCCGACGCCGCCATCGAATGCATCAATTGCGGCGTGTGCTACGCGGCCTGTGACGTTGTGTCCTGGGACAAGGATTACCTGGGACCGGCCGCCCTGAACCGCGCGTGGACGCTCTTCAATGACGAACGGCATGCCCATCCCAAGGAGGTGCTGCACAAGGCCACCTCCGGCAGCGGCTGCAATTCCTGCCACACCCAGGGCAGTTGCATGAAGCACTGTCCGGTCAGCCTCAGCCCCACCGGCAGCATTGCGGGGCTCAAGCGCAGCGCCATCCTGAGCCTGCTCAAGGGGGGCTGACATGGAAGCTCGGCTTTTCGCGCTCCAGCGCCTGACGGCGATGGTGATGGCGCCATTCGTCCTGGTGCATGTGGGCTTGGTCATTTATGCGGTCCGTGGCGGCCTGACCGCGGGCGAGATCTTGTCGCGCACCCAGGGGAACTGGTTCTGGATCGCCTTTTATGGCTTGTTCGTGTTGAGCGTGTCAGTCCACGTGCCCATCGGGGTGCGCAACATCCTGATCGAATGGTTGCGAATCGGGCGGTCTGCGGCATCCGTCATCGGATTGGCGTTCGGCGCGGGACTGCTCGTCCTGGGCGTGCGCGCCGTGGCGGCTGTGGGAGGGCTGATGCAATGAAATCCGCGCGCAACCATCAGGCGTACTGGGCGTTTCTGGGGCATCGCATTTCCGGCCTGGCGCTGGCCCTGTTCCTGCCGGCCCACTTTTATGTGTTGGCGATGGCATTGGATGAAGCGCGGCTGGACGGCTTCCTGAAACTTGCCGAGATGCCTGCAATGAAGTTCGGCGAATGGGGACTGGTGCTGTTGCTGACCCTGCACATGTTCTTCGGCCTGCGCCTGCTGGCGCTTGAACTGCTGCCCTGGCGATCGCCGCGGGATGCGCGCGTCGCCTGGATAGGCTGGGGTTTTGCGGTGTCGATGGTGACCGGCCTGGTTTTCGTTGCTGGAGTGATCTGAGATGCGGATCGACAATTACAAGACGGACATTCTGGTGTTGGGCACGGGCGGCGCGGGCCTGTTTGCGGCGCTGCATGCCAAGAAGGCAAACCCGTCCTTGCGGGTGACCGTGACGGTGAAAGGGCTGCTTGGCAAATGCGGCTGTACCCGCATGGTCCAGGGAGGCTACAACGTCGCGCTGGCGGCGGGCGATTCCGTCGAGCGCCATTTCATGGACACCATCGAAGGCGGGAAATGGTTGCCGCGGCAGGACCTGGCGTGGCGGCTGGTCGAAGGCGCGGTCGAACGGGTGCGCGAGCTGGAAAACGAGATCGGCTGCTTCTTCGACCGCAATCCCGATGGCACGCTGCATTCCAAGGCATTCGCCGGCCAGAGTTTCGACCGGACCGTGCACAAGGCGGACCTGACCGGCATCGAGATCATCAACCGTCTCATGGAGCAGGTACGGGCGCTGGACATAGACGAGCTGGAAGAGCATCGCGCCATCGAGCTGATTCCCGCTGCCGATGGCTCCGGCATCGCCGGTGTGCTGTTCATCGACATGCGGGCGGGCACGTACCGCTTCATCCAGGCCAAGGCCGTGCTTCTGGCCACCGGCGCGGGCCCGACGATGTATCGCTACCACACGCCCTCCGGCGACAAGACCTGCGACGGGCTGGCAATGGCGCTGCGCTATGGCTTGAAGCTGCGGGACATGGAAATGGTGCAGTTCCATCCGACCGGCCTGCTTGGCGGGCCCGACACCCGGATGACCGGAACGGTGCTGGAGGAGGGGCTGCGGGGCGCTGGCGGGTATCTGTTGAATGGCGACGGCGAGCGCTTCATGGCAAATTACGACAAGCGCGGCGAACGGGCCACCCGTGACGTGGTCAGCCGCGGCATTTACGCGGAAATGCGGGCGGGGCGCACCGGGCCGATGGGCGGCGTCTATATCCAGATGAGTCATCTGGGTGCGGACAAGGTCGCCAAGACATTCCCCGGCATGGTCAACCGGTGCAAGGATTGCGGCTTCGACCTGGCGGGCGGCAAGGTAGAGGTTGTGCCGACGGCCCACTACCTCATGGGCGGCGTCGAGTTCAACGTGGACGGCTCGACAGCCTCGCCGGGGCTCTACGCGGCCGGCGAGGATTGCGGCGGCGTGCACGGCGCCAATCGCCTGGGCGGAAACGGCGTGGCCAACTCCACGGTGTTCGGCGGCATTGCAGGCGATTCGATGGCCGCCTATGTGGCCAAGTCCGGCCAATGGCGCGATCCCGACACGCGCATCATCGAGCGCGGCGTCGAGCGCGCCGAGTTCCCGTTCTCCCGGCGTACCGGCCGCATTCACGAATTGCGCGATGCGCTCTCGCAGACCATGTGGGACGACGTCGGCGTGCTGCGCCGCCGCGACGCAATGGAGCATGGGTTGTCAGCCATCGCCGGCCACCATGCCGCCTTGCGCGACATCGGCGTGGCCGACGGCGACCGCCGCTACAACCTCACCTGGCACGACTGGCTCAACCTGGAAAGCCTGGTGGATATCTCGAAAGTCATCACGCTTGCAGCGCTTGCGCGGGAGAACAGCCGCGGCGCGCATTACCGCGAAGATTTTCCCGAGGCCGGCGACCTGCACACCAGCAGCTATACACGCGTGAGCGCGCAGGACGGCGAGATAGCGCTGGAGATGGTTCCGGTTTCCTTTGACATCGTAAAACCCGGCGAATCGCTTATCCAAGGCGAGGCGGGCATCCCCCAGAGCTGAGGCACATCCAACCATGAGCATTCCCGTCCAGAAAGTTGAAGAGGCGGCGCTGGAAATCATGCGCCGCGCGGCGATCGAGATTCCCGCCGACTACAAGCAAGGCATCCAGGAGCTGCAAAAGAAAGAGACTGGCAAGCTGCCGCGCTTCGTTATCCACGCCATGGTCGACAACTGGGAGGCCGCCGACCAGGACCGGCGGCCCATGTGCGCCGACACAGGCTTGCCACGCTACTACGTCAAAGTAGGCAACAACGCCTCGGTCGACGCTGGCTTCGTCGCCGTCGAGCGCGCATTGCGCCACGCTACGGCGGAGGGCACGGTCAGCATTCCCTTGCGGCCCAACCGCGTGCATCCGCTTTGGCGCACCGACCACAACAACAATGTCGGCATCAATGCGCCCGAGATCGAATGGTCCTTCGAGCCCGACCGCGACTGGATAGAAATCACCACTGTGCACAAGGGCGGGCTGTTCGGCACCGACTACCGCATGTTGTTCCCCGGCGATGGCATAGACGGCATCAAGCGCTTCGTGCTGGATACGCTTATCGCATTCGGCAAGCGCGGGCTGGCCTGCCAGCCGGCCATCGTCGGCATCGGGCTGGGCGGATCGAAGGACACCTGCATGCAGCTGGGAAAGCAGGCCGCCTGTCTGCGGACGGTGGGCGACCGCAACCCCGATCCGAGGGTGGCGGAACTGGAACTGGAGCTGATGCAGCTGGGAAATTCCATTGGCATGGGCGCGATGGGTTTCGTGGGCTCCGGCATGGTGGTCGACTGCCACATCGAGTGCGGCTACACCCATACGGGCGGCATGCCCATCAGCCTGCATACCTTCTGCCTGTCTTCGCGCCGCGCCACCGCGCGGATTCATGCCAACGGGGATATCGAATACCGCACCGATCCCCAGTGGTTCACGCCCTATATGCGCAGGGAGACGGTCGAATGGTAAACAACGACGACATCAAGGTCTTTCACCTGGACCTGCCCGCCAGGCGGGAGGACATCGCCAAGCTCGAGCTCGGTTCCGCCGTGTACCTGAATGGCGTGGTCTACACGGCCCGGGAAGGCGTGTACAAGAAGGTGCTGGACGAGGGACTGCCGCTGCCGGTGGACCTGCGCTCTCTCAGCAACGTCAACTTCCATTGCTCGCCGGCCGCGGCGCCGGACGGCCGCGGTGGCTACAACGTTGGAGCGGTCACCGCGACTGCGTCATTCCGGTTTTCCAAGTGGATTCCCCGCTGGCTGGAGGAAACCGATTGCCGCATCCTGATCGGCAAGGGTGGCATGCCCGCCGACGACTACAAGCGTGTGCTGGCGCCGGGCGGCGCTATTTACCTGACGACCGTGGGCTACGGCACGGGCGCCTTGCTGGGCCGGGGGATCAAGCGGGTGCGCGAAGTGCACTGGCTGGACGAACTGGGCATCGCGCAGGCGATGTGGCTGTTCGAGGTCGAGAACTTCGGGCCTTTCATCGTCGAGAGCGACCTTGAAGGGAATTCGCTGTTCGCCCAGCACGCGGAAACCATCAATGCAGGTATCGAGAAGCTCTATGCCGGGTTGAAGCCGCCTGCATTGCACCGCTATGGCGAGACGGATGACCGCAAGGACGAAGTGATGTAGCGGTGCCGAGCACGCCGCTTCCCGCAACCACGCATCTGACAGAGATACTTCGATGATCATCGACTTTCGGCTTCGGCCGCCAGTGGGCGGCTTTCTGGGCACGCTGATGTATTCGGCGGGAGAGCGCCGCGACGGTTTCACCAGGACGGTGGGCTTTGAGCCGTCGGCCGCGGCGCAGCAGCAGTCCATGACGCTGCTGCTCAAGGAGATGGACGCCGCAAAAATAGATCGTGGCGTGGTGGTGGGGCGCTTGGCCGGCGTGCTGGGCAGCGTGTCCAATGAGGACGTGCGAGGCGTCGTGGCCGAGCACCCTGACCGGTTCATCGGCGCGGCTTCCATAGATCCTACCGACAGGCGGCGCGCATGTCAGACCATCAGCCAGGCGGTGAAGGAAGGCTTCAAACTTATCAACATCGAGCCTGGATCCTATCCGGTGCCGATGTATGCCGACGACCGGCGCCTTTATCCGATCTACGGCCATTGCGAGGACGTCGGGGTTCCGGTGATCATGATGGTCGGCGGCACGGCGGGCCCGGACCTGAGCTATTCCGATCCGATCCGGACCGACCGGGTGCTGGCGGATTTTCCCGCGTTGAATGTCGTAGTCGCGCACGGCGGTTGGCCCTGGGTCAACGAAATCCTGCACCTGGCATTCCGCCGTCCCAACCTGTGGCTGTCGCCCGATATGTACTTTTCCCGCATGCCCGGCTGGGAGGAATACGTGAAAGCGGCCGACGGCTTTCTTGCGGACCGGATGCTCTACGCCAGCTCGTTCCCGTTCTGCCCGGTGCAGGGGTACAAAGAATGGTTCGAGACTTTGCCGATCCGGGAAGATAATCTCAACAAAGTCATGGGAGGCAATGCACGGCGGCTGCTTGGCATCTAGCGCGGCATACTCCTACTTTCCTCAATGCTGTTCTACACCGGGAATCGTCTTGCATGGACATCCGTACGCTCTACACGCTGATAGCGATTGCAGACCATGGCAGCTTTGCCGAGGCCGGCAATACCATCGGCCTGTCGCTGTCGGCGGTGAGCATGCAGGTGCGCGCGCTCGAGGACGAGCTGGGCATCACGATCTTCGACCGCAGCCGGCGTCCGCCGATCCTCACGGATACCGGGCTGGCGTTGGTGCACCGGGCGCGCGACCTGATCTCGCACTGGGAGAGCATGAGCGCCGCCCTGAAGAAGGGAACCTCATCGGGCCTGCTCAAGCTTGGCAGCGTCCACACCTGTGTCTCGGGGGTGCTGCCGCTTGCGCTGCGCCACCTGCAAAAGCAGGGGCATGGCCTGGAAGTCCATGTCACCACGGGGCTCACGCATGACCTGGAGCGCGCTATCTACCACCGTCAGCTGGACGTGGCGATCGTGACGGAACCCGACGCGCCGCGGTCGGGCCTGGATTTCCTCCCGTTCGTGGAGGAAGAACTGGTCGTCATCGCGCATCGTTCGGTGAAGGGCAACAGTGACCAGGAGATCCTGGAACAAACGCCTTATGTCCGTTTCAACCGCTCGGCGCGTGTAGGACATCTGGTGCAGGAAGAGATGGTGCGCAGGCGTATTACCGTGCGCTCGACCATGGAGATCGACAACCTGGAAGGCGTGATCGCCATGGTGGCCAATGGCCTGGGCGCATCGGTCGTGCCAGCCAGGCGCGGCCGCAACGAGTTTCCTGCCGGTATCCGCGTTATTCCGTTCGGTTCGCCGACCGTTACTCGCCGCTTGGGCATCCTGGCTCCAAAGGAGAATCCACGGGCCCACCTTTCGCAGTTGTTGCTTGACGCATTGAAATCAGTCTGCGCCGGCCAGCGCGATATGACGGAACAGGCCGGCGCCAGCCAGTAGTCCGCAGTCCAGCAGTGCCGTAGTTCAGCAGCGCAGTAGTCCGCAGAAAAACACCGCGACGCCCCAAAAAATCGAGCCCATCGGCCCGAGGGACAGTTGCTGCCTGGCGATTCGTCTGCCGGCCGAAACCCGGCAGGCACCGCCGTCCCGCGAACTGAAGGAGACAAAGCCATGAAAGATGAAATTCGCCCCAATGATGCGCGCCGCCGCGTCGTTAAGGCGCTGGGCTGTGGCCTGGCGCTATCGCCGTTCCTGGCCATGCCGGCGCGAGCCGACTGGCCTGCCGACAAGGTCATAAGGATGATCGTGCCATTTTCCGCGGGCGGCGCCACCGATCTGCTGGGCCGGGCGCTCGCGGCCGAACTGGGCAAGGGCCTGAAGCAGAGCGTGATCGTCGAGAACCGCGCAGGCGCCGGCGGCAGCGTAGGCGCGCAGGCGGTCGCCAGCTCGCCGGCCGACGGCTATACGCTGCTGCTCGCGTCGGGCAGCATGTTTACGGTGAACCAGTTCATCTATAGCAAGCTGCCGTACTCACTGGCGGATTTCAGTCCCATCGGCAAGGTGGCGAACGGACCCATGGTCGTCACGGTCAATGCCAATCTTCCTGTCAAGAACACACGGGAACTGATCGAGTACGCCCGGGCGCGGCCAGGAAAATTGAGCTTTTCGTCGGCGGGAGTGGGCAGCTAGACGCATATGGCGGGCGAGGCCTTTAGCGATGCGGCCGGGATCGAGCTCATGCACGTCCCATACAAGGGAGAAGGCCCCGCCTACACGGACTTGATGGCGGGCGTCATTGAAGTCGCCGTGGGCAACATCAACGCCATCGTCCCTTTGCTCAAGGGCGGGCGCCTGCGGGCGCTTTCGGTCACGGGCAAGGAACGCTCGGCACTGCTGCCCGATGTGCCGACGACGGCGGCAGACGGCGTGCCGGGTTTCGAATTCACCGGGTGGTTCGCGCTGCTGGCGCCTGCCGGCACGCCGCAGGCCGCCGTCGACCGGCTGCTGGCCGATGCCAGGACGGCTGTGGAACAACCGAACATGCAGCGCTATCTGGCTGACCAGGGCATGTCCCAGGCCATTGTGCCTTCCGCCCAGCTCAAAGAGGAAATCGCGCGGGAATCGGCCAAGTGGAAGGCGCTGGTGGAAAAGAAGAAGATCACCGCGAGCTGAGCTCGCCGTCTTCGTCCGCCGCGATTTTCAGGCCAGCCCCTGTTCTTGTCATCTTGCCTGCATGATGCCGCCCGACTCCCTCGCCATCGCCGCTCCCGTCATCTTTGTTGCCTATGTCGTCTTCGGGATGACGGGATTCGGCGCGGCCATGGTGGCCGTGCCGGTCCTGGTGCAATTCATCCCCTTGCAGTTCGCCGTTCCGCTGGTGGTGCTGTTCGACCTGGCCTGCACGGCCCTGGTGGGAGGCAGCAACTGGCGGCGCGTCTCCCGCGAAGAGCTCATGCGGCTGTTTCCCTGGTTATTGCTCGGGATAGGCATGGGCGTCACGTTGCTGCACAACGCCGGGGCCCGGTGGCCCCTGATACTGCTGGGCAGCTTTGTGCTGGCGGTGTGCATCAAGGGCCTGTGGGGCGCGTCGGGGAAGAGGGCGGCTCCGATGCATACGCGTTGGGCGTTGCCGTTTGGCATCTTTGGCGGCATCTTCAGCGCGCTGTTCGGCACCGGGGGGCCGATCTACACCATCTATCTGTCGCGCCGGCTCGATGCGCTGGACCAATTCCGCGCGACGATTTCGGTGGTGATCCTGCTGAGCGGCGTCATTCGCGCGGCGGCCTTTGGTGCCGCCGGGCTTTATGCGCAACCGGAAATCCTGCTTGCCGCCTCAGTGCTGCTTCCCGTGGCCCTGATCGGGCTGTATGCGGGCTCCCGCCTCAGGACCCGGGTGTCCCCGGCCCTGCTGAAGCGATCCATCTTTGTGCTGCTCGCGATAGCGGGCGCCGGCGCCATCTATCGCGGATGGATCTCTCCTGCGTGAAGGCGTCGCTTACTTTGCCGTAGGCATGGCGAACTCGGCCCCTTTGTCGATGCTCTCGGGCCAGCGTTGCATGATCGACTTCTGCCGGGTGTAGAAGCGCACGCCTTCCTCGCCGTAGGCGTGCATGTCGCCGAACAGGCTGCGCTTCCAGCCGCCGAAGCCGTGCCAGGCCATGGGCACCGGGATAGGCACGTTGATGCCAACCATGCCCACCTCGATGCGCCGGCCGAATTCGCGCGCCACGTTGCCATCCCGCGTGAAGCAGGCGACGCCGTTGCCGAATTCATGGGCGTTGATGAGGTCCACCGCCTCTTTCAGGTCTTTCACGCGCACGCAGCCCAGCACCGGGCCGAAGATCTCTTCCTTGTAGATGCGCATGTCGGGCGTGACGTGATCGAACAGCGTGCCGCCCATCCAGAAACCGTCGCCACAGCGCTCGCCCGCCAGTGAACCCCGGAAGCCGCGGCCATCCACCAGCAATTGCGCGCCTTCCTCCACGCCCAGGGCGATGTAGCCGCTGATGCGCTCGTGCGCGGCGCGGGTCACGATAGGGCCCATTTCTGCCGCAGGGTTCTCGCCGTCCAGCACCTTCAGCGTCTTGGTGCGCTCGATCAGCTTGGGGAGCAGCCTGTCGGCGACGTCGCCCACCAGCACTGCCACGCTGATCGCCATGCAGCGCTCGCCGGCCGAACCATAGCCCGCGCCGATCAGCGCATCGACCGCCTGGTCTATGTCCGCATCCGGCATGACCACCATGTGGTTCTTGGCGCCGCCCAGGGCCTGCACGCGCTTGCCGTGGCGCGCGCCGGTTTCGTAGATGTAGTTGGCGATAGGCGTCGAACCCACGAAGCTCACCGCTTTCACATCAGGGTGTTCGAGCAGCGCATCCACCGCTACCTTGTCCCCTTGCACGACGTTGAATACTCCATCGGGCAGGCCGGCCTCCTGGAGCAGTTCGGCGATGCGCAGCGACGCGCTGGGGTCCGTAGGGCTGGGCTTGAGCACGAAGGTGTTGCCCGTCGCGATCGCCACGGGGAACATCCACATCGGGACCATCACGGGAAAATTGAACGGGGTGATGCCGGCCACCACGCCCAGCGGCTGGCGCAGCGTCCAGTTGTCGATCCCGGTGGAAACCTGTTCGGTGTGGGCGCCCTTCAGGAGCTGGGGGACGCCGCAGGCGAACTCGACGATATCGATGCCGCGGGTGACTTCGCCTTGCGCATCGCTGAAAACCTTGCCATGCTCGGCGGTGATCAGGTGGGCCAGTTCGTCGCGGTGCTTGTTCATCAGTTCAAGGAACCTGAACAACACGCGCGCGCGCCGGATGGGAGGCGTATCCGCCCATTTCGGAAATGCCGCCCGGGCGCTGGCCACGGCGCGGTTCACCTCGTCTGGCGTGGCCAGGGCCACCTGCTTGGCAACGGCGCCCGTCGCCGGATTGAAGACGGGCTGGCGGCTGCCCGCCCCATCGACGAGGCTGCCGCCGATGAAGTGTCCGGCATCGCGGGATTGGGCGCTGGCATTGCTTGCGGTCATGGTGGGCTCCTGGCTCAGGCATGGTGTTCGGAAGAAGGCAATGTCGCGCATTGCCGGCCGGCCGTCGAGACCGGAGGACTGGAATCAGTGTTTGCGGTTTCGAACAATGGAGCGGGACATGACGAAAACGAGGCGCCTGGAAGATCTGTGGTCGCATATCCATTGCCTGGGGGTGCTGGCCGATACCGGCAGTTTTACGGCGGCGGCCCGCCGCCTGCAGATCAGCAAGGCCTCGGTGAGCCAGCGGATCGTCGAACTGGAGCAGGCGGCCGGAGTCCCCCTCGTACGCCGCACCACGCGCAGCGTCGGCTTGACCGAGGCCGGGCAGACCCTGGTGGATCAGACCGCGGCGGCCTATTCGCGCATCGAGGAGGGCTTCTCGGCCGTGCGGAATCTGTCCGAGGGACCGCGCGGCGTGCTTTCCGTGACCGCACCCGTGGCCCTGGGGCGTCAGGTCATTGCGCCGCTGATACCTGGGTTCCTGAAACGCTTTCCCGATGTCCGGATCCAGCTGGAGCTCAGCGACCATCTGGCATCGTTGGCCACCGAAGGCTTTGACCTGGCGATCCGGCATGTGGCCGGCGTGCCCGATACCCATGTCGCCTCGGTCATCTGCGAGACGCGTTCCGTCCTGGCTGCGACTCCGGAATACCTTGCGAAGCACGGCACGCCGAAGACTCCCCTCGATCTGGCGGGCCACAATTGCCTGCACTACCTGCGGCGCAGCGGCAGCGCCACCTGGTCGTTCGAATCGCTCGAAGGGGACAAGCGCGTGGCGGTGCCGGTGCGGGGCAGCTTCACGGCGAACAACAGCGAAGTGCTGCGGGAGGTGGCGGCCGGATCGCTGGGGATTGCGCTGCTGCCGGATTTCAGCGCGAACCCGGCCCTGCGCAGCGGTGAACTGGTTGAAGTCCTGCGTGGCTGGCGGGTGGTGGGCGACTACGCGGAACGGCTGTACGCCGTCAGGCCCTACACGCCGCGCGTGCCCCTGACCGTTTCTTCGTTCGTGGGCTACCTGCGCGAGGAGATTCCAGCCTCCGAGGCGCTCGGCGGACGGTCCGAGGCAACGGAGGGGCCCGCTAGTTGACCTGCAGCCCGGCCTTGGCCACGAGATCGGCATAGATCGCGGCGCCCTGGCTGACGTATTTTTCCGTTTCGGCGGGCGACAGCACGTGGGGGATGCCGCCAAAGTTGGCGTTTCCCGCGACCCACTTTGGATCCTGCGCAATCTGCTTGAGCGCGGAGGCCCATCTGGCCACGGCTTCAGGGTTCATGTTGGGCGGCCCGAACAGGCCGCTCCAGCCTATGACCGCTTCGAGTTGAGGCAGCCCGAGTTCGCGGGCGGTCGGTATGTCAGGGAATTGCGCCAGGCGCTCCGGCGTGGTCGTCAACAACGGTCGCAGCTTGCCGCTGGCGAGCAGGCCTGTCATCGAGCTCAGGTTGTTGCAGGCAAAATCGGCATCCTTGCTAAGAACCGCCAACGCGACCTCGTTGCCACCCTTGTAGGGAACATTGACCACGGCCTCTGGCTTCAGCCCCAGGCTGCTGAGCAGCAATTGGGGCGCAAGATTCTGCACCGTCGCCGGCCCGGAGTGGCTGTAATTGAGCTTGCCGGGGCGCGCCTTCAACGCCTGCGCGAGATCGCCGATCGTCTTATAGGGGCTGTCAGGATGCACGACGCACACGACAGGGTTGAGTTCCAGCAGTCCGATGTACGTGAAGTCTTTCGAGGTATAGGGCGTGGTCTTGGGCTGTAGCGCCGGCAGCAGGACCTGGGACCCTATCCGGCCCACCAGCAGCGTGTAGCCGTCGGGCGCGGCGTTTTTCACGGCGGCGGATCCGATCGCGCCGTTCGCGCCCGCCTTGTTGACGACGACCACGGGCTGGCCGAGTGCGCCTTGCGCGGCCGCGGCCAGATTGCGGGCCGCCATGTCGGCATCGCCGCCCGCGCTGAACGGAACGATGAGCTGCACTGGCTTGGAGGGATAGGCTTGGGCGCAAGCGAGCCCGGGCAGCGCGCCAAGCAGAAGAAACGCGGCGCGAGCGGACGCGCCCGGCCGCAGGCCGGTAGGTCTGATCATGGGAAGTCTCCTGTCGTGCTAAGGGACGAAACCGGACGGCAGCTGTGCTCGATGCCTCGAGGTCAATGACCGGTCGTGGACTGCGTTGATGCGCTGAAAACCGGGGCGGGTTCGCCCGCCAGGGAAACGTTGATGCAGGCGGGCAGCCCGCTGTTCATCGCCATGCCCAGGGCCGTGGCGAGGCTGTCGTTGTCATGCGCGGCAAAGCCCGCCCCGCCAAGCGCCGAGGCGACCTCGTGGTAGCGCGCGGTCGGCGCGAGCTCGCAGCCGATCAATCGTTGCGGACCGTACGTGCGCATCTGGATAAGGTGTTCCGCGTTCCAGCGCAGGTCATTGCCGATCACGGCGATGACGGGGGCCTGTTCGCGTACCGCCGTGTCCAGCTCCATCAAGTGAAAGCCCGCCGTGCCGTCGCCCATGAGCACTGCCACCGTCGCATCGGGCCGCGCAATCTTGGCGGCGATCGCATAGCAGATGCCCGCGCCGATCGCGCCGGACATGCCGTTGATAATGCGCACGGGCGCCTGGCAATACGCCTGGGCCCACTGGCCGAACTCGCCGCCATCGCAGACAAGGATAGGGTTCGGAACCGAGGCAAGAAATTCCTGGACCGTTGCGCAGAGCGCGCGCGGTCCCAATGCGCTGCTGGCGGGCGAAGCGACGCCCTGGGCGCTACGGTTGTTCACCGCCTCATCCACCCGCGCACGCCAGGCGGCGCGCTCTGCAGAAGCTGGCGTCGCCTGCACGGCGGCGAGCAAGGCATAGGGCTCGCCCTGTATGGTCAGGGCCAGGCGATCTCCCAGCAGGCGGCTGGCGCGCGCCAGCATGGCGGGGTCCGCGTCGATCACCACGACACGGGCATGCTTACCCAGCGCGGCGGGTCCGCCGAATCCCAGCGTGAAGTCCAGGCACTTGCCCGCCAGCACGATGAGGTCTGCCTGCGGCATGAGCTCTGCCAAGGAGCCCAGGGAAGGGTCCTTCAGGCCGCGAGGACTTTCCATGGGAATGATGCGCGCGCCAAGCGCCGCTTCCAGCTTCTCGCGGGTGGCGCGCATGTGCGGCCGCGCGCCAGTCGGCCCGGCCAGCACCAGGGGGCGTTGGGTCGAATTCACGAGGGCGGCAAGGTCTTCCAGGCCGGCGGTGTCCGTCGCGGCGGCTTCGCACTTCATGGTGGCGGCAGGAAGTTCTTCCAAGCCGGTCTCGGCCGTCATCAGATCGAAGGGCAGGGCCAGATGGACCGGCCCGCGGCGAGGGGCAAGTGCCTGCGTCACCGCGCTGTCCAGCGCAGGGTAAAGCTCCTGCACGGTCAGCGGACGCAGCGAAACCTTGGTCAAGGAGCGGGTGATGGCAACCTGGTCCAGTTCCTGGAAGGCGCCGGTACCGTCTTCGCGGACCGAGGAGTCGCCCGAGATCAGCAAGACGGGGCTTTCCGCCTGCGAAGCGGAATATAGCGGCGCCAGGCCATTAGTGAGGCCGGGCGCGGCGGTCAACATTGCGACGCCGAGTTCGCCGGTGATCTGGGCCCATGCGTCCGCCATGAAGACGGCCGCCGCCTCATGCCGCACATGGATAATGCGGATGCCTGAGTCGATACAGGCATCATAGAGCGGCATGATCTGATTGCCGGACAGGCTGAAGATGGTCTTGACGCCCAGGCGATGCAGCGTACGGATAATCAACTGAGATCCAAGCACCTGTGTCTCCGCTCGGGCTGCGCCTGGAAAATGCTGCGCGCCTGTTTTACCGGCTATGGGAGAGTTCAGTTTATCGGTGATCTGCAGCGTATTGGTTGATGATTTTTGAACCTAGGGCGCAGCCCGGCGTTGTCAGGCTCAGGCGTAATGCACGATGGGGGAATGGCCTGGCGGGCTACAAGTAGCTCATGACGAACGTAATCTCGGTATTTGCGGCGCCGGCTTTATACCTGGGTTCGTTGGTCAACCTGTAATAGTTGGCCATCAGCGGGATCTGGAAGCTGCCGCCCTGGCCGGTGTAGCCCGTGAAGGTGTGCGGCGTGTTCAAGGCGAGGGGCACGTCATTGCCATCGCGGATCTGCAGGCCGATCCCGACAGCCCCGGAGCCTTCGTTGAGCCTGACGAGCCCTTGGTTCGGGTCTATGACTTCGGTCACGGGCAGAAGTCTGTAGTTGATCTTATTGATCCTTGGCGGACAATTGTTCAGCTTCAAGATAAAAGAGACCGGCCTGGTCCGGGTGCCAGGCCCTTTGAAGTCAGACGACACATAGTCATCGCCCATGAAAACGTTGACGTCTGGGCTTTCACAGGAGCCAGCGATAAAGCCAACTTGGCGGCTGAGCTTCAAAGTGACGAGGTCTGCGGTCCAGGCGATTACGGTTCCTACATCGCCTGCTTGAATCAGGCCGCTGGGCTCGAATGCTGCGCTCTTGACGACTTCCAGGGTGATATTGCCGACCAACTTATATTGGCCGCGTTCGACCGCGAACGGCGGTGGCATGTAAGCCCCGGTCCGTATCATCATTCGAAACGATAGCCCTGGGGTGCCGGTAGGAAAATCGAATGTGCCTGCTGGAGGAGGGGATCCCCGCTTGGGGGAGACCTTCAGTCCATACAGGTTCGTACCGCCGAAGCAGTCGAAGGTGATTTCAGAAAGGACTTTCGTTTCGCGATACACCACCGTCCCATCAGGCACATCGCGAGGCACTGTGATATTTCCTGGGCCGGTGTAGGTCAAGGTCTGGGGAGCGCCGCGCACGTCACACGTCGCCCAGGCCCGACCCGAAACACCAAGCGCGATGACCGCCAGCCACCGTAAAGCATGCATCCGAACCCCCCCATTCCTGCCTGTTTGCTCATTGCAAACAGGCGCCTGACGTCGAGACCAGGCTCAATTGATTTATGTGAAATGTTAGGGGGCTACCGCGACGGCGACCCATCAGACAATCCCCAAATTCTTGCGGCGCGACGACGCCGTGGGAGTGCCGGGCAGAGGATAGCCCAGGCTCGTTGCGTACGCGAAGGTTCGGTGGAATGGGGATTTCGGTGGGTGTCACCGGAATGAAAAAAGGGCCCGCAGGCCCTTTCTCAAGGATTTTCAGCATGCCGGGAAGGCGGCTGAAAATCAGAATTTGGAGCGGGAGACGAGTCTCGAACTCGCGACCTCAACCTTGGCAAGGTTGCGCTCTACCAACTGAGCTACTCCCGCATGGGTTCTGCAGTAGAAACGGGCAGAACCAATTTTCTTATTCACTCTGATCAACTTGGTTATCGATCAGAAGGCGCGCATTCTACATGATTTTTTTGAGCTTGTCTTGGCCTGTGTTTTTTCAGCTTTGTTCACTGCATTTACTCACTTCAAGCAATTTCAGCCGCAGTTGTAGACGCAGTTGTAGAACAAGGCCCGAAACTCAGGGCAAGCACTCAATCAAGTAATATGAGCGAAGACAGAAACTATAGCAACCCGCAGCATCCATGTCAAATTTCTCCGTCGATACCGATCAGCCCCTTGCCTTGTCTCCAGTCAGCCAGGATCTCACTCGGCTGAACACCTTGGGCTTGGCGTCGCAGGCGGTCGCATTCGTGACGCTGGAAGACCCGGCGCAATTGCCGGCGCTGTCGCAACTGGCGAGCCAGGCGGCTTCCTTGCTGGTCTTGGGCGGGGGCAGCAATCTGGTGTTGCCGCGTCAGGTGGACGGGCTGGTCGCCCGGGTTGCCTTCAAAGGGGTGCGCCTGCTGGAAGCGCGGCCGGATGCCTGGCTGATCGAGGCGGCGGGCGGGGAGTCCTGGCATGGCTTCGTCGAGACTTGCGTGAACCAGGGCTGGGACGGATTGGAAAACCTGGCGCTGATTCCTGGCACGGTGGGTGCGGCGCCCGTGCAGAACATCGGCGCCTATGGGGTCGAGTTGCAGGAACGTTTCCATAGCCTGACCGCCTGGGATGTGCGGGCAGGCCGGCAAGTCGAAATGAGCGCGGCGGACTGCCGGTTTTCCTATCGCGACAGCGTCTTCAAGCACGACGAGCCTGGACGGTGGGTCATTACGAGCGTGCGTTTTGCCTTGCCCCGGCCATGGCGGCCGGTGCTGGGTTACCCGGACCTGCAGCGCCACGCCGGCCTGGCCGGTGATGCGCCAGCCGCGCGGGATATCTTCGATGCCGTTTGCGAGATCCGCCGGGCCAAGCTGCCCGATCCCGCGGTAACAGGCAATGCCGGCAGCTTTTTCAAGAATCCTATCGTGTCGGCCAAAGTGCGCGATGCGCTGCTCGGCCAGTTTCCCGGGCTGGTGTCTTATGCGCAGCCGGATGGCGGCTACAAACTGGCCGCGGGCTGGCTGATAGACCAGTGCGGCTGGAAGGGCCGTGCGCTGGGCGCGGCCGGCGTGCACGAGCGGCAGGCGCTGGTGCTGGTCAATCGCGGCGGAGCGACGGCCGCCGACATCATGGGCCTGGCCCATGCCATCCAGGCGGCGGTTTCCGAGCGTTACGGCGTGCGGCTCGAACCGGAACCCGTGGTCGTGTGAGTTGGTTGAGGCCCACGAATGAGAAAGGACCCCGCGGGGTCCTTTTTCATGGCCGGGCCGGCATCAAAGGCCCAGCACGGATTGCATGTCGTACAGGCCGTTGTGCTTGCCTTCCAGGAAGCGGGCAGCGCGCAGTGCGCCTTCCGCGTAGGTGGCGCGGCTGGCCGAGCGGTGAGTGATTTCGATGCGTTCGCCGGTGCCGCAGAAGGACACTGTGTGGTCGCCCACGATATCGCCGCCGCGCAGTACGGAGAAGCCGATGGTGCCCGGCTTGCGCACGCCGGTATCGCCGTGGCGGCTCCAGGTGGCGACATCGGGCAGGGCCACGTTCCAGGCCGACGCAATGGTTTCGCCCATTTTCAGCGCGGTCCCTGAGGGGGCGTCGACCTTGTTGCGGTGATGCGCTTCGAAGACTTCGACGTCGTAGCCGGAATTCAGGATGCGTGCGGCCATGTCGAGCAATTTGAGCGTGGCGTTGACGCCCACGCTCATGTTGGGGGCGAAGACGATGCCGATTTTCTGGGCGGCGACTTCGATCGCGGCGCGGCCGTTGTCGTCGAAACCGGTCGTGCCGATGACGGCGTTCACGCCATGCTTGACGCAAGCCTGCAGGTGTTCAAGCGTGCCCTCCGGGCGGGTGAAGTCGATCAGGCAGTCGGCCTGGGCCAGGGCATCGAGGTCATCGGTGATGGACACGCCCGTCTGTTTGCCCAACGGCGCGCCGGCGTCCTGGCCGAGCGCGGCCGAGCCCTGGCGATCCAGCGCCACGGCAAGTTGCAGGCCGGAAGCGTTCAGGACGGCTTCGATCAGCATCTGGCCCATACGGCCGCTGGCGCCGGCAATTGCGATACGCATAGAGAGTCCTTGGTGTTACTTGAGCGGTTCGGGGGCGTTGCCAGGCTGGCCAGGATACTGGTTGAGGGGGCTGACCGGAGCGGCGGCGTCACGCTTGCGCTGGGCTTCCTCTTCCTTCTGGCGGGCTTCGTCTTCGCTGAGGCGCTTTTCCGCTTTTTCGTCGGCGACGGCGTTCGGTGTGTTGATCTGGTAAGGCTGCAGGTCGGGCTGCTTGTCGCCTTCCCAGCGGACCAGGCGGTCGTTTTCGAACCAGACGGTGAACTTGCGCTCCTGGGCGTCGCCGTAGCCGGGCTTGAAATAGTAGGGGTAGTCCCAACGGTTGGCGTGCAGCACGCTGGTCAGCGTCGGGCTGCCGAGCGCGAAGCGCACTTGTTCGCGTGTCATGCCGGGCTGCAGCAGGGCGACCTGCTCCTGGGTGATCCAGTTTCCTTGCTGGACGCTGGCCTTGTAGGGGAAGCCCCACTTGTCCCCCGAGCATCCGGCCAGGGCGACGGCCAGGGCGGCCACCGCCAGACCGGTCTTCAGCGAGCGGGAGGGAATTCGTGCAATCATGGACACTACGCGCCCCTATTATTTGGAAGCAGACAAAACCGTTATCATAAAGGTTTCATAAGGATAGTTCCGCGTGGCGGCATGATTTCGGTGAGCCGGCTCGCGGTGCACCCATCCTGCCCATGCCAACGCGGACGGAGAGCGATTACACCATGAGCGACCAAAGCGAACTGAAGAACATGGGTTTGAAGGCGACGTTCCCCCGCCTGAAAATTCTTGATATTTTCCGGAAATCGGATCAACGGCACCTGAGCGCCGAAGACGTCTATCGCGCCCTGATCGGCGAAAACGTCGAAATCGGGCTGGCCACCGTCTACCGTGTCCTGACACAGTTCGAACAGGCCGGCATCCTTGCCCGCAGCCAGTTCGACAGCGGCAAGGCGGTGTTCGAGCTCAACGACGGCGATCACCACGATCACCTGATCTGCACGAATTGCGGCAAGGTGGTCGAGTTTTCCGACCCGGAAATCGAAAAGCGCCAACAAAAGATTGCCAAGGACAACGCCTTCGCGCTGGAAAGCCACGCCATGGTGCTGTACGGCATTTGCGGCAGCTGCATGAAGGGCCGTTGATCCTGGCCTGAACACCCGGCCCGCGGCTACGCTCGCAGCGGGCATGCGAGATCCAAAGCCCCTTCCAATGGAAGGGGCTTTTTTTATTGCCAGGGGATCGCAGCGGAACGGGGGGCTCCGCCAGTTGGCGGCAGGTCAGGTCTGGCCGAAACCTTCCAGCATTTCGCGGGCGTGTTCGCGGGTCGTTGCGGTGAGCTTGATGCCGCCCAGCATGCGCGCGATTTCCTCCACGCGAGCCTGCGCGTCCAGCTCTTCGATGCTGGAGCGGGTGGTGCCACGCGATTCGGCCTTGCTGACCAGGAACTGGTTGTTGGCGCAAGCCGCGACCTGGGGCAGGTGGGTGACGCACAGCACTTGATGGCGTTCACCGAGTTCGCGCAGCAGCTTGCCGACGGCCTCTGCGACCGCGCCGCCCACGCCGCTGTCGACTTCGTCGAAGATCAGGGTGGGCACGCGCGCGGCGCGGCTGGCGATGACCGACAGCGCCAGCGATATCCGCGACAGTTCGCCGCCAGAGGCTACCTTGGCCAGCGGGCGGGGTGTGGTGCCGGCGTGGCCGGCTACCAGGAACTCGACCTGCTCGTTGCCGTGGGCGGATGGCGCCGATTCGGCCAGCGTGGGCTCGAATTTGCCGCCCTGCATGGCCAGCGTCTGCATGGCTAGCGTGACCTGTTTGCCGAGGTCTTTGGCGACCTTGCGGCGCGCTGTTGTCAGCTTGGCGGCGGCGGCGTCGTATTGCGCCTGGGCGGCCTGCGCCTGGGCGCGCAGGGCATCGACGTCGCCCGCGGCCTGCAGCGCTGCAAGCTGCGTATGCAGCGAGTCGCGCAGTTCGCACAGCGCGTCGGGCTCCACGCGGAATTTGCGGGCGGTTTCGAACACCAGGCCCAGCCGCGCTTCAACGGCGACGAGCCGCTGGGGATCAAGGTCGACGCGGCTGACGTAGTTGTTCAGGTCGGAAACGGCTTCGGTGATTGCGATGCGCGCCGATTCCAGCTCGTCGTGCACGCCTTGCAGGCCGGGATCATGGCGCAGCATCTGCTGGAGGCGGTGGTTTGCCGAGGAGAGCCGGTGATGCGCAGAGTCGCCTTCGCCGTCGAGGGCTTCGAGGATCTGGTTGGCGCCGTCCAGCAGGGATTGCGCATGCGACAGGCGCGTGTGCTCGGACTGCAGTGCTTCCCATTCGTCTGGGCCGAGGTTCAGTTGGTCCAGTTCGTCGACCTGCCATTGCAGGCGGTCGCGTTCGTTGGCCAGGCTGGCGGCGTCTTTTTCGGCGGATTCCAGCTGGCGCGCCAGTGCGCGCCATTGTTTCCAGGCCTGGCCGACCGTGTTGCGCAGTTCGCCATGGCCGCCGTGGGCGTCCAGCAGGTCGCGCTGAGCATCCGAGCGCATCAGGCTCTGGTGCGCATGCTGGCCATGGATGTCGACCAGGCTGTCGCCCAGTTCGCGCAATTGCGCCACGGTGGCGGGCGTGCCGTTGATGTAGGCGCGGCTGCGTCCCTGCGCGTCGATGACGCGGCGCAGGGACAGCTCGGTGTCTACGTCGATCTCGCGTTCCTGCAGCCAGGCGATCAGCCCTTTGGGCGTGTCGAAAACGGCCGTGATGTCGGCGCGCGGCGCGCCCTCGCGCAGCATGCTGGCGTCGCCGCGTTCGCCCAGCGCCAGCGCCAGGGCGTCCACCAAAATGGATTTGCCTGCGCCTGTCTCGCCGGAAAAGACGGTGAAGCCGGGACCGAAATGGATCTCGGTCTGTTCGACGATGACGAAGTCGCGGATATGCAGGGTGCGCAGCATGTCGGGGCGCTTTACTACTCTACGTTGTCGGTGGCCTCGGGCATCAGGTTCCAATGCAGCTTGCGGCGCAGGGTGGAGAAGAAGCTGTAGCCTTCGGGATGCACGAAGCGGATGGTATAGGGGGCGCGCTGCACGACGATGCGGTCGCCCGGCTGCAGGTCGGACCACGTCTGCATGTCGAAATGCACGCTGGCGCCGACTTCCACGCGGCCCATTGCGGTCAGCGTCATGTTCAACACACCGGTGTCGGGGATGACGATGGGGCGGTTGGACAGCGTTTGCGGCGCTACCGGCACCAGCACCATGGCGTTCATGCCGGGATGCAGGATGGGGCCGTTGGCCGACAGCGCGTACGCGGTGGAGCCGGTCGGGGTGGCGATGATCAGGCCGTCGGCGCGCTGCGTGTACATGAAGGAGCCGTCCAGTTCGACCCGGACTTCGATCATGCCGCCGCGCCCGGCGCGGTTCAGCACCACGTCGTTTAGGGCGGATGCGGAGTACATCTTCTGGTCGCCGCGCCACACGCTGCCTTCAAGCAGCATGCGTTCTTCGATCTGGAAGCTGCCTTCGAGGACGCGCGCCAGCGCGCCATGCGCGTCCTGCAAGGCGATGTCGGTGATGAAACCCAGGCGTCCGTGGTTGATGCCGACCAGCGGCATGCCGTAGGGAGCCAGGTGGCGGCTTGCGCCGAGCACGGTGCCGTCGCCGCCCATGACCACGGCGAGCGATGCGGTCTTGCCGATTTCCTCGAGCGTGGCGACGGGGTATTCGGTCAGTCCGGTATTGCGCGCCGTGTCCGCGTCGATGAGCACCTGCCGGCCCGCCTGCGTCAGCGCGTGGGCCAGTGCTCTCAGCGGTGTGTCCAGGCCGGTGTCCTGGTATCTGCCGATCAGGGCTACGGTAGGAAAATGCATGGCTGCTTGCGAATGAAAAGGCGAAACCGGAAAGCCGAAACCTGCCCGGGATGGACGGTTTAGCCGATTATATGGGGCCGCATATGGGCTTGCGGGACAAAAATCGCCTCAACTGAAAAAGATTCCCTAAAATACTTGTTATGGATGACCGCGCACGCGCACTACTGAAAGCGTTGATCGAACGCTATATCGCCGATGGGCAGCCAGTCGGCTCGCGGACGCTATCGAAAGTATTCGACTTGTCCCCGGCCACGATCCGCAATGTTATGGCGGACCTCGAAGAACTGGGACTGATCCATAGCCCGCACACCTCCGCCGGCCGCATTCCCACGCCGCGGGGTTACCGCATGTTCGTCGATTCGCTGCTGGCGGTCCAATCCTACCAGCTGGAGCCCCACAACATGGGCGAAATGCTGGCGGCCGCCGAACCTACCCGGGCGGTCAACGCCGCGGCGGCATTGCTGTCCAACCTGACCCAATTCGCGGGCGTGGTGCTGACGCCCAAGCGTGCCCAGGTGTTTCGCCAGATCGAATTCATCCGTCTGTCCGACAAGCGCGTGCTGCTCATCATCGTCACCCCCGACGGCGACGTGCAGAACCGCATTCTTTTCGTGCAGCGCGACTATTCCGAAGCGGAACTGCTGGAAGCCGGCAATTTCTTCAACATGCACTTTGCCGGTAAATCCTTCAACGCCGTGCGGCAGACCCTGTCGACCGAACTGGCGCAACTGCGCGAAGACATCTCGCGCCTGATGCAGGCCGCGGTCGAGGCCAGCGCGGAAGCCGCCGAAGACGGCGATGCCATGGTCATTTCCGGCGAGCGCAAGCTGCTGGACGTAACCGACATCGCATCCGACATGGATCGGCTGCGCAAAATGTTCTCGCTGTTCGAGAAAAAGACCGATCTGCTACAGCTGCTGGACGTGTCCACCCGCGCCCAGGGCGTGCAGATCTACATCGGCGGCGATTCGCAGCTGGTGCCGATGGAAGAAGTGTCGGTCATCACCGCGCCTTATGGCGTGGACGGCAAGGTCGTGGGCACGCTGGGCGTCATCGGTCCCACGCGCATGGCCTACGAACGCGTCATTCCCATCGTGGATATCACGGCGCGCTTGCTGTCCAACGCCCTCAGCCACAACCAGTAGGTCCATCCGAAGCTACGTCCTCCTCGCGGAGGAAGGGGAGTGTTTGTGTTTCTTCGCCTGTTCAAGTACCTGTGGCCAGAGCGCTATCTGCCGGAACCCGAGCAGGAGGACCCCTTCAATGAAGACCCCGCGCCGCGTGGCGCCGCCAAGCTTGGCGTGCTGCTGGTGAACCTGGGCACTCCGGACACGCCGGACCGGAAAGACATACGCAGGTATCTGGGCGAGTTCCTGTCCGATCCGCGGGTGATCGAAATTCCGCGCTATCTGTGGAAGCCCATCCTGCATTGCCTGGTCCTGACGATGCGGCCCAAGAAGCTGGAGCCGCGCTATGCCGGCGTCTGGATGAAGGAAGGTTCGCCGCTGATGGTGTACAGCCGGCGCCAGGCCGACGGCGTGCGCGCCGCCCTGGCCGACGCCGGCATCGATGCCGTGGTCGAGCTCGGCATGCGCTACGGCAACCCTTCGATCCCCGACGCCATGTCGCGCCTGCGGCAGCAAGGCTGCGAGCGCATCCTGACCGTTCCGCTCTATCCGCAGTACGCCGCCAGCACCACCGCCACGGTGGTGGACGCGGTCACCCGCCATGCGGCCCGCCTGCGCGACCAGCCCGAACTGCGCTTCATCAAGCGCTTCCACGAAGAGCCTGCCTATCTGGACGCGCTGGCCGGCCGTATTGAACGTTACTGGCAGGATAACGGCAAGCCGCAGAAGCTGGTCATGAGCTTCCATGGGCTGCCGCGCTATTCGATCGAGCTGGGCGATCCTTACTACCGCGATTGCATGGAAACGGCGCGCCTGCTGTCCCAGCGCCTGTCGCTGCCGCGCGAGCAGATCGAGGTGACCTTCCAGAGCCGCTTCGGCACCGCCCGCTGGCTGGAGCCCTATACCGAACCCACCCTGAAGGCGCTGGCCGCAGCCGGGGTGACCGAGGTCGATGTGGTGTGTCCGGGTTTTGTGGCAGACTGTCTGGAAACCCTGGAAGAAATCAGCCTGGAGTGCCGCGACGCCTTCATCGGCGCCGGCGGCAAACAGTTCCGCTACATCCCGGCGATCAATGACGATCCGGCCTGGATCGCAGGGCTGGCCAGCCTGGTGGAACGCCACTTGCAGGGGTGGCCCGGGCAAATCACGGACTTGAAGGAGAAGGCGCATGCACCATGATCCCAAGACTGGAAAGGTCATCAAAAAGGGGCAGGTCAGCACCCCGGTGGACGAAGATCAGGTAGAGCACGAGCTGGACGAGGCGCTGGCCGAGACCTTTCCCGCCAGCGATCCCATTGCCATCAACCCCGAACCCGACGAGGACCGCGAGGTGGATCGGGCCCTGAAGGACAGTTTTCCCGCCAGCGATCCCGTGGCGCCCGCGCAGCCTCGCAAGAAGTAGCGCCGCTGCGGCGTCCGCCATTTGCCGGATGGCGACTGAAGGCGATGTATTTATGCTTGCAGTCTCGGATTTGACGGCATTTGGCAGAAGTTGGGCGGATTTTTCACGATTTCCGCCTGGCTGCGCTTCTACCTGCCGTCAGGGAATATTTGCTTTCCCGGGCTTGAAATAGGGGTATTGGCCCCCATTCATGTCTGCGAAAGCCATACTTTTTGGAGGATTCCCCATGACGGCACCCAACGAGCCTGTAGATCAGACGCCCGAAGTCGGCCAGAACGCCGATGCGGCTTCCGCCGCCGAGGGCGCCGCGCAGGCCGAGCTGAACGAGTTGCGCGCCCAGCTGGACGCCGCCCAGGCTACCGTCAATGAGCAGCACGACCAGCTTTTGCGCCTGCGGGCCGAAGCCGAGAACGTGCGCCGCCGCGCCCAGGAAGATGTTTCCAAGGCGCGCAAGTTCGGCATCGAGTCGTTTGCCGAAAGCCTGGTCCCGGTCAAGGACAGCCTGGAAGCCGCGCTGGCCCAGCCCGAACAAACCCTTGAGACCCTGAGCGAAGGCGTCCAGGTGACGCTCAAGCAGCTGACCGCTGCCTTCGAGCGCAACCTGCTGAAGGAAATCGCGCCGGCGCAGGGCGACAAGTTCGACCCGCACCTGCATCAGGCCATTTCGTCCATCCCTGCGGAACAGCCCGCCAATACGGTGGTGCAGCTGCTGCAGAAGGGTTACGCCATCGCGGACCGGACCTTGCGCCCGGCGCTGGTGGTGGTGTCCGCCGGCCAGGGCTGAGCAGGCCGCGCGCCATGACGGACCCCCGCTTCGATCCCGCCCAGGTATTCCAGGTGTTCGGCATGCGGCATGTCGACACTGCGGGCTTCGACGCGGACGTGGTCCAGGCGCCGGGGACGGATCTGCGTTGCGTGTTCCTGTGGGGCCAGGATTGCTACAACTGCAACCTGTTCAAGCAGGCCGCGCTGCTGCACCAGGAAACGCTGCTGGAACTGGGCCTGACCTGGTTCGAGGCCGACGTCTACGCAGACGAGGCGCTGGGAAGGCGGTTTTCGCTGCATGGCGTCCCCACTTTTGTGCTGTACCGGGCCGGCAAGCGGCTGGGCCGCATCACGGGCTGGCCCGGCCTGCCGCAGTTCACCGCGGCCATTCGCCGTTTGCAGGAAAGCGCTGCAGAAAATTCCGGCCAGGTGTCTTGAAAAACCCTGCGGGTAGCCCCAGTTATGTGGGGACAAGAAGTTTCTCCCTATTTTCATAGATTCAGATTCAATCAAGGTAACCGACCATGAGCAAGATTATTGGCATTGACCTGGGCACGACCAACAGCTGCGTGGCTGTCATGGACGGCGGGCAGGTCAAAATCATTGAAAACGCGGAAGGCGCTCGCACCACTCCGTCCATCGTCGCCTACATGGACGATGGCGAAACCCTGGTCGGCGCGCCGGCCAAGCGCCAGGCTGTGACCAACCCGCGCAACACCCTGTACGCGGTGAAGCGCCTGATCGGCCGCAAGTTCGAAGAGAAGGCGGTGCAGAAGGACATCAACCTGATGCCCTATGCCATCGTCAAGGCCGACAACGGCGACGCCTGGGTGGAAGTGCGCGGCAAGAAGATGGCGCCTCCCCAAGTGTCGGCCGACGTGCTGCGCAAGATGAAGAAGACCGCCGAGGACTACCTGGGCGAAGAAGTGACCGAGGCCGTCATCACCGTGCCCGCCTACTTCAACGACAGCCAGCGCCAGGCCACCAAGGACGCCGGCCGCATCGCCGGCCTGGAAGTCAAGCGCATCATCAACGAACCGACCGCTGCCGCGCTGGCTTTCGGCCTGGACAAGACCGAAAAGGGCGACCGCAAGATCGCCGTCTATGACCTGGGCGGCGGCACGTTCGACGTGTCCATCATCGAAATCGCCGACGTGGACGGCGAAAAGCAGTTCGAAGTGCTGTCGACCAACGGCGACACCTTCCTGGGCGGCGAAGACTTCGACCAGCGCATCATCGACTACATCATTGCCGAGTTCAAGAAGGAACAAGGCGTTGATCTGTCCAAGGACGTGCTGGCCCTGCAGCGCCTGAAGGAAGCGGCTGAAAAGGCCAAGATCGAACTGTCTTCGGCTCAACAGACCGAGATCAACCTGCCGTACATCACGGCCGACGCCTCGGGTCCGAAGCACTTGAACCTGAAGATCACGCGCGCCAAGCTGGAAGCGCTGGTCGAAGAACTGATCGAACGCACGATCGAGCCCTGCCGCGTGGCCATCAAGGACGCCGGCGTGAAGGTTTCCGACATCGATGACGTGATCCTGGTCGGCGGCATGACCCGCATGCCCAAGGTCCAGGAAAAGGTGAAGGAATTCTTCGGCAAGGATCCGCGCAAGGACGTGAACCCCGACGAGGCCGTCGCCGCTGGCGCCGCGATCCAGGGTTCCGTGCTGTCGGGCGACCGCAAGGACGTGCTGCTGCTGGACGTCACCCCTCTGTCCCTGGGCATTGAAACCCTGGGCGGCGTGATGACCAAGATGATCCAGAAGAACACGACCATCCCGACCCGTTTCTCGCAGACCTTCTCGACCGCTGACGACAACCAGCCGGCCGTGACGATCAAGGTGTTCCAGGGCGAGCGCGAAATTGCCGCGGGCAACAAGGCCCTGGGCGAGTTCAATCTCGAAGGGATCCCGCCGTCGCCGCGCGGCATGCCGCAGATCGAAGTCACGTTCGACATCGACGCCAACGGCATCCTGCACGTGTCGGCCAAGGACAAGGGTACCGGCAAGGAAAACAAGATCACCATCAAGGCCAACTCGGGTCTGTCGGAAGACGAGATCCAGCGCATGGTCAAGGATGCCGAGGCCAACGCCGAGGAAGATCACCGCGTCGCCGAACTGGCCCAGTCGCGTAACCAGGCCGATGCGCTGGTGCATGCCACCCGCAAGTCCCTGACCGAGTATGGCGACAAGCTCGAGGCTTCCGAAAAGGAAGGCATCGAAGCCGCCATCAAGGAACTGGAAGACACGCTGAAGGACGGCGACAAGGCCGCGATCGACGCCAAGGTGGAAGCCCTGTCGACGGTTTCGCAGAAGCTGGGCGAGAAGATGTACGCCGACATGCAGGCGCAGCAAGCCGCCGGCCAGCAGCAAGCGGCCGACAACGCGAAGCCGGTGGACGACAATGTTGTCGACGCCGACTTCAAGGAAGTCAAGCGCGACCAATAATGGCCGGGCGCTGACCTGCCTCTGCCGCCCGGTAGCCGGAGAAATCCGCCTACCGGGCGTACTCATTCTGTAGCACTGAAAAGAAGGCTCGTTTTCGAGCCCACGGATCATGGCAAAACGTGACTATTACGACGTCCTGGGCGTAGCGAAGAACGCCTCGGACGACGACCTCAAGAAGGCCTATCGAAAGCTGGCCATGAAATACCATCCGGACCGCAATCCGGACAGCAAAGAAGCCGAAGAGAAGTTCAAGGAAGCCAAGGAAGCCTACGAGGTCCTGGGCGATGAGCAAAAGCGCGCCGCATACGACCGCTACGGTCATGCGGGCGTGGATCCCAACTCCGCCGGCATGGGCGGTGGCATGGGCGGCGGTTTCGCCGACGCATTCGGCGACATCTTTGGCGAAATCTTTGGCGGTGGCGGCGGTGGCCGCCGTGGCGGCGGCCCGCAGGTCTATCGCGGCGCTGACCTGAAGTACGCGCTGGAAATCACACTGGAGCAGGCCGCGGCCGGCTTCGACACAGAAATCCGCGTGCCCAGCTGGGAGAACTGCGACACCTGCCACGGTTCCGGCGCCAAGGCCGGCACTTCGCCCAAGACCTGCCGCACCTGCGGCGGCTCGGGCGCCGTGCGCATGCAGCAGGGCTTTTTCAGCGTGCAGCAGACTTGCCCGACCTGCCATGGCAACGGTAAGGAAATCACCGATCCCTGCCCCGCCTGCGACGGCGTGGGCCGTATCCGCCGCAACAAGACGCTGCAGGTCAAGATTCCTGCCGGCATCGATGACGGCATGCGCATCCGCTCCAGCGGCAACGGCGAGCCGGGCATCAACGGCGGTCCTCCGGGAGATCTGTATGTGGAAATCCACATCAAGCAGCACAAGATCTTCCAGCGCGATGGCGATGACCTGCACTGCGAGCTGACGATCCCGTTCACCTCGGCGGCGCTGGGCGGTGAACTGCAGGTGCCAACGCTGGGCGGCAAGGCCGAGATCTCGATCCCCGAAGGCACGCAGTCGGGCAAGACCTTCCGTCTGCGCGGCAAGGGCATCCGCGGCGTGCGCGGAAGCTACCCGGGCGACCTGTATTGCCACGTGGTGGTGGAAACGCCGGTACGCCTGAGCGAGGATCAGAAGAATATCCTGCGCCAGTTCGAGGCTTCGCTGAATGACGGCGGCGATCGCCATTCGCCGCAAAGCAAGTCCTGGACCGATCGGGTGAAGGAATTCTTCAGTTGATCTGCCCGAAGCAAACAAAAAGCCGCGACCCGGGGTCGCGGCTTTTTTTTGCCGGTGCGAAGCATAGCGAACGCGCACGTGAAAAGACCGCGGCTTGCGCCGCGGTCCCGTGCTGCTACTGCTACTGCAAGTACTGCAACTGCTGTATCAACTTCAACTTCTGCTGCTACTTCAACTTCTACTGCTTACTTCTACTGCTACTTCTACCGCTGCTGTCGCCGGAAAAAACCGGCCTCAAACCATGATGCCGTTCGAGGCCGGCCGGGCCACAGCAAGCAGCTCACCGGGTGATCGGCGGGTACTCGAGTTCGCCGAACGTGTATTGGCCGCTGGCCTTGGCTTGAGCCAGTTCCTGCTGGACATCAGCGCGGGTCTTGGCGCTGGCCGGGGCGGACACAGCCGCGGGGTATTCCAGCTCGCCAAAGGTGTATTGACCGCTGATCTTGGCTTGTTGCAGCTGCGCCTGCACTTCCTGCGAGCTCAGGCTGGTGGTCTGGGGCAGGGCGGGCGGATATTCCAGTTCACCGAAGGTGTACTGGCCGCTGGCCTTGGCTTGCTGCAGTTCGGTTGCGACCTGGGCGCTGCTCTTGGCTTGTTCAACGCCGGCAGCTTGGGCACCGACGCCAACCAGGGCTAGGGACAGGAGCAGGGTGGTGGTTAGGGTTTTCATGGTAGACCTCCAATTCGTCTTAGTTGGGGACCGAATCCGGCGGCCCTCCGTCGTGGTTCGTTGTTGTTCCCGATGACTGAATTGTGCGCGTTGTCCCACCTGGGATAAACCCGTATTTCCTGAAAACATCTTTCCAAATAGCCGAGTAATCTAATCCACTATTCTTATTTCATCCATTTTTGGCATAGTCGAGCTTAAATTCTGGGACTTTTTCCAAGTACAGAAGCGCTGGAAGGCAAAAAAAAGGCCCCGCCATGGCGGGGCCTTTGTCGGTTACAAGAGGATCAGGGGGCTGTCTTTTTCTTGAAATCGCCAGCCACTGCCGTGCTGAAGCCGTCGGCGCGCAGGTACTTGCGCAAGGCGGTATTGACCGAGGCAGCGGTCAGCGCGGAGATCTTCTTGTCCATCTCTGCTGACCAGGCAAACGTGCGGCCGCGCTGCATGTAGTCCAGCCAGGTGCTGGCCAGAACGTCGTCCTGCGCGCGGGCCAGGTTGCGGTAGTTCAGCAGGGCGGTGATGCCGTCCGAGATTTCCTTGTCGGAGAAGCCGTCCTTCAGCACGCGAGCCAGTTCTTCGCCGACAGCCTTCTCAAGCCGTTCGCGGTTCTGCGGAGCGTAGATGGCATACATGGTCCAGCTGGCTGACGGTTCGTACGAAGACACCGACAGCGAGCTGCGTACGTTATACGACAGCCCGTCGGTCTCGCGCACGCGGTTCCACAGACGCGAAGTTTCCGAGGCGCCGAACAGGTAGTTGGCCAGGTACAGCGCGGCGTAGTCCGGGTCTGTGTCCTGCAGCTTCAGCGGCATGCGCGAGATATAGAACGCATTGGCCTTGTCGGGCGTGTCGATGTCGAACTGCTTGGCGGGAATGTCACGGTAGGGATTGGGCACGCGGGTGTAGGCGGGAGCCTTCTTCCAGCCAGCCAGTCCCTTCGTGAGCGCCTGCTCCACTGCCGCGGGTTCGAAATCGCCCACTGCCGAATACTCGATATTGCCCGCGCCGTAGAACTTGGAATGGAACTTGACCAGCGTGTCACGGTTCAATGCGCGCACGCCGGCAAGCGATTCCTCGAAGGTCGGAACGTAGCGCAGGTCGTTCGCGGGCCACGGGTTGTCCTGGCGGGCCAGCGCGCGTCCGGCCAGCGCCGAGGGTTCGGTCATGGCGTTCTGGATCGAGGTTTCGAGTTGGCGCTGGTATTCCTCGAGCTGTTCCTTGGGGAAATTGGCGTTGCGGACGATGTCCAGCGCCAGGGCGGTGAGTTCCGGCAGGTTTTCGCCCTTGGTCGACATGGCGATCTTCAGCGTCGTGCCGCCGCCGCTAAAGCCGAGTTCCGCCTGCAGTTTGTCCAGGCGGTCCTGGATGTCCTGGCGCGACAGCTTGGCGGTGCCGCGAATCAGCAAGTCCGCCACGGCGCTGGAGTTCACGCGTTGGCCGAGCAGGTCCTTTTCGTTGCCGAACTGGATGAGCATCTGGGCCTGTACGCGGTTGCCGCGCGTGGCCTTGGGCAGGAGCGCCAGCTGGACCGGCCCATTGGGCAGATCCAGCTTCTTGCGTTGTGTCAGCTTGTCGATGTTTTCAGGCGTGGGATCGAAGGCCGAGGCGGCCTTGAAGTCCGGATCACCCTTGTAGTCCTTGAAGACGGCGGTCAGGTCCACTCGCTGCTCTTGCGGTGCGCGCACGGGCTTTTCGGTGGGGATGTAGCGGCCTTCGACGCTGTTGCTGCGGACGAAATAAGTGGTCGCGGCGCGCTGCACTTCGGCCAGCGTTGCCTTGCGGGCGCGATCGCGCTGCAGGAAGAACAGACGCCAGTCACCGGCGGCGATGGCCTCCGACAGTGCCACCCCCACTTGCTCAGGATCGCTGTAGGTCTGTTCCCAGGCCGTCAGCCATTTGCTGCGGGCGCGATCCAGTTCCTGTTGCGTGAACGGCTTTTTGTCCAGCGTTTCCAGCGTGCCGGTCAGCGCCTTCATGGCCGCGTCCAGGCTCTTGCCGGGGGTGAGTTGGGCGGCGAACATCGCCAGGCCCGGATCGAGGTTTTCCATGGTGAAGCCAAACACGCCGGAGGCCAGCTTGGTCGGGACCAGGGCGTGATAGAGACGGCCCGAAGGCGTGTCGGCGAGGATGGTGGCGGCCAGATCCAGCGGCACGAACTCGGCGCTGCCAGCGGCCGGGATATGGTACATAGCCGCGACCAGCGGCGTGCCGCCCGTGCGGCGCAAGGTCACGGAGCGTTCGCCGTCCTGGGCGGGTTCGACGGTGTATTCAGGTGGGAGCTTGCGGTCGGGCTTGGGTAGCTTGCCCAGCGTTTCCTCGATATCGGCCAGCGTCGCCTGCGGATCGAACTTGCCCGCCACGATCAGCACCGCGTTATCCGGCTGGTAGTACTCGTGATAGAAGGCGCGCAACTGGCCGATGTCCACGTTCTCGACGTCGGAACGCGCGCCGATGGTGTTCTTGCCGTAGCTGTGCCACTGGAATGCCGCGGCCTGCATCTTCTGCATCAGGATGCGGAAAGGACTGTTTTCTCCGCTTTCCATTTCGTTGCGGACCACGGTCATTTCCGAATCCAGGTCTTCCTTGGCGATCAAGGAATTGACCATGGCGTCGGCCTGCCAGCCCAGGTACCACTTGAGCGTTTCGGGGTTGGCGGCAAAGCTGGCGAAGTAATTGGTGCGGTCGCTGGAGGTCGAGCCGTTGGCCTGCAGGCCGCGGCGCGAGAACTCGCCCATGGCGTTGCGGGTGGTCGAGGTGCCCTTGAAGAGCATGTGCTCCAGCAGGTGCGCCATGCCCGTCTGGCCGTAGTTCTCGTTGCGCGAGCCCACCAGATAGGTCATGTTGACGGTGGTGGACGGCTTGGATTCGTCTGGAACCAGCAGCACTCTCAGGCCATTGGCGAGGCGGTATTCGGTGATGCCTTCAATCGAGGCGGCCTCCGAGACGCCCGCCGGCAGGCTGGCGGCGCCGGCCTGAAAGGCCAGGAAGGAGGAAAACAGCAGCACGCTCAGCGGGCGCGGCAGCTTCGACAGGGACAAGCGCATGGCAGACAATTCCTTTGGCATGGCAGAATCCGTTGGAGTGTATACGTTGGCAATGGTTCAGGGGCCGCGGGGCGGCCTTTTCCGCGGGGCGGCCTTTTCCGCGGGGCGGGCTTCTCGGCCACCGGCGGCCTGGCATCACAAGGCAAGGAAGTCCGTTATGTCTCTATCCCTGGAAATCGAAACACCGCGCCTGGTCCTGCGACAGTGGCGCGCCGCCGATCGTGAACCTTTCGCGGCGCTGAACCAGGATTCCCGCGTGACCGAGTATCTGCTGCCGCTGAGCGCGCCGGAGAGCGACGCGCTCGCCGACAGGCTGGCCGCCGGCATCGACGAGCACGGCTGGGGCTTCTGGGCCGTGGAGGCGCCGGGTGTGGCGCCGTTCATCGGCTTTGTCGGCATCAAGCCGTTGACGCCCGTCTTGCCATTCGCGCCGGGCGTGGAGATCGGCTGGCGCCTGGCACAACGGTATTGGGGCAAGGGCTACGCCAGCGAAGGGGCCCAAGCGGCCCTGCGCGCCGGATTCGAGCAGGTGGGGCTGGAAGAGATCGTGGCGTTCACGGCCACCGGCAACCTGCGCTCGCGCGCCGTCATGGACCGCCTGGGCATGAAGGCGGATCCGCAGGAATTCGACCATCCCGCGGTACCGCAAGGTCATCCGCTGCGGCGGCATGTGTTGTACCGGATCGGGCGCGCTGACTGGCGCGCGCAAGAAAACGGTGACGCAGAGCCAGGCGCCATGCCGGTTGCCGCAGCATAAGAGGGCGCGAGCGCCGTCGATGCGGGATGTTGCGCTGCAATATCACGAAATACCGGGCTGATTTGAGGTCGATGGGCCCGCGGGTGTAAGCTTTTCAGGACGCAGTACCAGTTGCAGACGGGATGCGCGACAGCCCGCCCACAGGTTTCCCGTCCAACGCCAGACGCCGCCTCTCGCGCGGCGCCGGTGCTTGTCGTTCGCGCCTTCGCCGCCGGCATCCTGCCGGCGCATTTACCGGAGGAACGACCCATGCTGACCGAGATCGTCACGCGTGCCTTGTCCCAATTGACCGGCAGCCCCATGAGCGGCGACGGGATCAAAGGACAGTTTCAGTACGCCTATGCCAGTGATGACGGCCAATTCGTGGCCATACTGACCCATGACATGACCACCTATGTGGTGGACCTGAGCACACAACGATATTTCGCGGAGTGCGGCGGCTCGCCCAGGGGCTTTGCCGGACACGTGCTGGAAATGGAAGGCGCGGCGGCGCGCAGCCATCCCTGGCCCGCCGCCAATGACCTGTTCGACCTGGACATGGATGCGGACGAGCTTGCATGGCGCAATTGCCCCGGCCTGCGCCGCGAGCCGTCCATCGACCGATCTGCGGAGAGCCGCGCCGCCTGAGAGTGGCCAGAAGCGGCAACACCCCACTGAACCGGCGGCTTCGCCGGTTTTTTTTGTCCGGATCGGCCGCCGGCCCGAGGCCCGCAAGGCCCTGCGGCTCGCTACAATTTGCGCCATGACTACGCACGCCGAAACCCGCGCGCCGGATGGCGCAACCCTGGTCGATTGTTCGCATGCCCGCCATGCCGACCAGATACTGGCCATTTTCAACGACGCCATCGCCACGTCCACCGCGCTGTACGACTACAAGCCGCGGCCGCGCGAGGCGATGCAGGGCTGGTTCCAGGCCAAGCAGCAGGGCGGATTTCCGGTGGTGGGATACGAGAACGAAGCCGGCGAGCTCATGGCTTTTGCCAGCTATGGCACATTCCGCGCCTGGCCTGCGTACAAGTACTCGGTGGAGCATTCCGTGTACGTGGACGGGCGCTTTCGCGGGCGGGGATTGGGCGAGGCGCTGATGCGCGAGCTGATCCAGCGGGCGCGGGCCAATCAGGTGCATGTGCTGATCGGCGGCATCGACGCCGCCAATCAGGGCAGCATCCGGCTGCATGAGAAACTGGGCTTCACGCATGCGGGCACCATACGCGAGGCGGGCTTCAAGTTCGGACGCTGGCTGGATCTGGCGTTCTATCAACTGACGCTGGATACGCCGGAAAAGCCCGTGGATGGCTGAGCGCCAGTCCCGTCTGCTTCTACTTCGATAGCACGCGCATGGCCTGTTCCAGGCCGGCGACCGTTACGGGGTACATGCGGCCCTGCATGATGTCGCGCATCAGTGCAATGGACTGACGGTATTGCCACGATGCCGTGGGTTCGGGATTGAGCCAGACCGATTTGGGCCAGGCGTCCAGCAACCGGCGCATCCATTCAGCGCCGGGCTCCTTGTTGTAGTGCTCGACCGAGCCGCCCGGCTGCAGGATTTCGTAGGGACTCATGGTGGCGTCGCCAACGATGATCAGGCGCCAGTCCGGGTTGTACTTGCGCAGGACGTCCCAGGTGTCGAAACGCTCGCTCTGGCGTCTGCGATTGCTTTGCCACAGGCTTTCGTAGGGGCAGTTATGGAAGTAATAGACTTCCAGGTTGCGGAATTCGCTGCGCGCCGCCGAGAACAGTTCCTCGACACGCCCGATGTGGTCGTCCATGCTGCCGCCTACGTCCAGCAGCATCAGCACCTTCACGGTATTGTGGCGTTCCGGGACCATGCGCAGATCCAGGTGGCCGGCATTGCGCGCGGTGCTGGCGATGGTGTCGTCCAGATCCAGTTCCATTTCCGCGCCTTGCCGCGCGAAGCGCCGCAAGCGGCGCAGGGCAACCTTGAAGTTGCGCGTGCCCAGTTCGACCTGGTCGTCGTAGTCCTTGAACTGGCGCATGTCCCAGACCTTGACCGCGCTGCGGTTGCCGGCGGAATCGCCGCCCACGCGTATGCCTTCGGGGTGATAGCCTCCATTGCCGAAGGGCGAAGTGCCGCCGGTGCCGATCCATTTGCTGCCGCCGGCGTGGCGTTCCTTTTGCTCTTCGAGGCGCTCCTTGAAGAGTTCCATCAGCTTGTCCCAGCCGTGCTTTTCAATCGCGGCTTTTTCTTCCGGGGTCAGGCTTTTCTCAAATTGCTTGATGAGCCAGTCCAGCGGGATTTCCTTGCCCGCCGGCAGCGCGGCCGCGATGCCCTTGTAGTAGGCGCCGAAAGCCTTGTCATAGCGGTCGTAGAGCGCCTCGTCCTTGACCAGCGTGGCGCGCGCCAGGAAATAGAACTCGTCCAGCGTGGGCGCCATGAGGTCCTGGCGCAACGCGTCCACCAGGGTCAGGTATTCCTTGACCGAGACGGGGAGCTTGTGCGCCCGGAGGTGGTAGAAGAAATCGATCAGCATATGCGGGCCGTCGGTGCAAGGAGGCGGCTCAGCGGCGCTGGCCGCCGCGCGTCATGGCCGCCAGGCGTTCCAGGAGGTGCACGTCCTGCTCGTTCTTGAGCAGCGCGCCCGCCATCAGCGGCACGGCCGTGGCGGTGTGCGCGTCGATTTCCGCTGCGGTCGAGCCTTCGGCCAGCAGCAGGCGCAGCCAGTCCAGCAGCTCGGAGGTGGACGGTTTTTTCTTGAGGCCAGGCGCGTCGCGCAGCGCGAAGAACGTGTCCAGCGCGGCGCGCAGCACGTCCTGCTTCAGGTGCGGATAGTGCACCGCCACGATATCGCGCATGGTTTCGCGGTCGGGGAAGCGGATGTAATGGAAGAAGCAGCGGCGCAGGAAGGCGTCGGGCAGGTCCTTTTCGTTGTTGGACGTGATGATGACCAGCGGACGATGGCGCGCCGAGATGGTCTCGCGCGTTTCATATACGTGGAACTCCATGCGGTCCAGTTCGCGCAGCAGGTCGTTGGGGAACTCGATGTCGGCCTTGTCGATCTCGTCGATCAGCAGCACGACCGGTTCCGGCGACTGGAAGGCCTGCCACAGCGTGCCCTGCACGATGTAGTTCCGGATATCACGGACTTTTTCGTCGCCCAATTGCGAGTCGCGCAGGCGCGACACCGCGTCGTATTCGTACAGACCCTGATGGGCCTTGGTGGTGGATTTGATGTGCCATTGCAGCAGCGGACGCCCCAGCGCCCGCGCCACCTCTTCGGCCAGCATGGTCTTGCCGGTGCCGGGCTCGCCCTTGATCAGGAGCGGGCGCTGCAAGGTAAGGGCGGCATTGACGGCGAGTTTCAGGTCATCGGTGGCGACATAGTTGTCGGTCCCGTCGAAGCGGTCTGGCGAGGCGGAGGTAGCGGACTGGGCTGCGGACATGGTCTGATGGCTTCTGAGATTTGACGGTAATCAATACCATCGTAAGGTATTAATCCTGAGCAATTATCGTACAATCAGGCGGTTTTGCTTTGGGTTCGACCCGCAACGTGTTTGCCGAGGGCCTTTTCGTGTGAGCAGGCCCTAGTCCTTAGCCATACCAAGAAGAGCCATTCCAATGAAGTTGCGAACCTCTCTGAAGTACACGGTATCCGTGTTGGCCACGATGGCATCCTGTGCGATCGCCGGCCAGGCTGTTGCTGCAGACGCAGCAGTGGTCGGTAATGTCCAGAACGCCCGTGACAAGGTTTCCATGTGCATCGGTTGCCACGGCATCGAAGGCTACAAGGCAACATTTCCTGAGCTCTACCACGTGCCGATGATTGCTGGGCAGAACGCCAAGTACATCGAAACCGCCCTCAACGAGTACAAGAAAGGCGCGCGCAGCCATCCCACGATGGACGCCATCGCCGGCAGCCTGTCCGACCAGGACATCGCCGACCTGGCCGCGTACTACTCGAATCTCAAGTAAGGGGGCAAACACATGAATCGCTACATGCTTGCCCTTGCGGGCGCGACCCTGGCCATGACGGGCGTTGCCGCCCAGGCGCAGGACCTGGCGGCCGGCAAGGCCGTTTTCGACAAGTTCAACTGTGCATCCTGCCACGGCGCGGACGCCAAGACGGCGGTGGATCCGGCCTATCCGACCCTCGCCGGTCAGCACGCGGATTACCTGGTGCACGCCCTGAAGGCCTACAAGCGCGGCGCCTCCGGCAGCGCGGCCACGGCCAATGTGCGCAAGAACCCCATCATGGGCGCCTTCGCGACGCAACTGTCCGACCAGGACATCTCCAACGTGGCTGCCTGGCTGGCCGCCCAGCCGAGCGACCTGGGCGTGCGTAAATAGGCAACGCAGGCTCGTCCTTCCGCAAAACAAGAAAGCCCTCGATTCGAGGGCTTTTCTCTTTTGGGCAGGCGGGGCGTTTCAGCGGCTGGCGCGCTGGCGGATCAGATCGATATAGGTATCGCTGTCCAGCGGGGTGCCCAGGCGTTGCGCTTCCCAGACTACCTGGCCCAGGCATTCCATGATTTCATGCGCGGCCTGGTGGGCGTCGCTGCGGGCCACCAGTTGCTGGTAGGCCTGACGGATCCCGGGCGGATGGTCGATGGACAGCTGCTCGGCGATGGCCAGGTGCATGGACAGGTGCAGAAAGGGATTGGTACGGCCCTTTTCCACGGAGTATTCGGCCGTCATCGCCTCGGGGTTTTCCAGGTCGCCGTGGTACTCGGGATGTTCGATGATCCAGTCCAGAGCGATGGCCTCGAGCGGGGTCAGCACTTCGGAGGCGCGGTGCTTGCGCCAGGTTTCGATAAAGAATTCGCGGACTTGGTCGCGGGAGGGATTGAACATCTGAGGGGGGCGGAAAGCGGGCTGGTGATGCATTATTTTACCGCCGTGCGCGGACGGTCAGGCTCGCCAGCCGCTTTGCGATATAGAATTGGTTGCTATCGGCCATCCAGTGCGCGGTTCCCGAGGGCGATCATCCCCGCCGGAACGGGCACTTCCCGATGCCGGCGCGTGCAGAAAAACCACTCGGAGCAAATGGAGCATTCATGTCCTACCAACATATCAAGGTTCCCGCTGGCGGCCAGAAGATCACGGTCAATGCTGATTTCTCGCTGAATGTGCCCGATCAGCCCATCGTCCCCTTCATCGAAGGCGACGGCACGGGCGCCGACATCACGCCGGTGATGATCAAGGTCGTCGACGCGGCGGTGCAGAAGGCCTACGGCGGCAAGCGCAAGATCCACTGGATGGAAGTCTATGCCGGCGAGAAGGCCACCAAGGTCTACGGCCCGGACGTGTGGCTTCCCGACGAGACCCTGGATGTGGTCAAGGATTACGTGGTGTCCATCAAGGGCCCGCTGACCACGCCGGTGGGCGGCGGCATCCGTTCGCTGAACGTGGCGTTGCGCCAGCAGCTGGACCTGTACGTCTGCCTGCGCCCGGTGGCGTATTTCAAGGGCGTGCCTTCGCCGGTCCGCGAGCCGGAAAAGACCAATATGGTGATCTTCCGCGAGAACTCGGAAGACATCTACGCCGGCATCGAATACATGGCCGAAAGCGAGCAGGCCAAGGAACTGATCCAGTTCCTGCAGACCAAGCTCGGCGTGAAGAAGATCCGCTTCCCGAACACCTCGTCCATCGGCATCAAGCCGGTGTCGCGCGAAGGCACCGAGCGCCTGGTGCGCAAGGCGGCGCAGTACGTCATCGACAATGACCGCACGTCGCTGACGTTGGTGCACAAGGGCAACATCATGAAGTTCACGGAAGGCGGCTTCCGCGACTGGGGCTACGCGCTGCTGCAGAAGGAATTCGGCGCCACGCTGATCGACGGCGGCCCGTGGTGCAAGTTCAAGAATCCGAAGACCGGCCGGGAAGTCATCGTCAAGGACGTTATCGCCGACGCGTTCCTGCAACAGATCCTGCTGCGCCCGGCCGAGTATGACGTAATCGCCACGTTGAACCTGAACGGCGACTACATCTCCGACGCGCTGGCAGCGCAGGTGGGCGGCATCGGCATAGCTCCGGGCGCGAATCTGTCCGATTCTGTCGCCATGTTCGAAGCTACCCACGGCACGGCCCCAAAATACGCGGGCAAGGACTACGTGAACCCCGGTTCGGAAATCTTGTCGGCCGAAATGATGCTGCGCCACATGGGCTGGACCGAAGCGGCCGACCTGATCATTTCCAGCATGGAAAAATCCATCCTGTCCAAGAAGGTCACGTACGACTTTGCCCGCTTGCTCGAAGGCGCGACGCAGGTGTCGTGCTCGGGCTTCGGCCAGGTGATGATCGATAATATGTAAGCAGCACTGGCGGGTAGCTTTTCCGCGTTTCCCCAGACCCGCCCGCCGTCATGGCGGGCGGGTTTTGTCTAACTAATCAAACGGCATGATGCATGCCGCGTTTTTCCCAGGTTGATTGTTGTGCCCCGAATGTACGTTCTCTTGGCCACGTGGCTGGTGTTATTGGTTCCCGCACTGGCCTTGACCAGTCCAGTAGGGGGGCCGGCCATTGTCTATCTGTCCGGCTTGATTGCGCTGACGGCGCTGGCGGCCAATGCGATCAAGCACTACGAACCCATGAATTTCCGGGCCCTCTGGCCCGTGGGCCTGGTATTGCTGCTGCCGCTGCTCTGCCTGGCCCTCACGTCCATGGTGCGAGGCGTATGGAGCAATTCCGAGCTGGAGAAGCTGCTGCGGTTCGCGCTGGCGGTGCCGGTGCTCTGGCTGCTGTTGAGAGCGCCGCAACAGTGGCTCAAGCAGATCCAATGGAGCATTCTGGCCGGTGCGCTGGCGGGGTCGGGAATACTGATCGTCGCCATGACGTACTGGGGGCGAGGTTCGGTGGTCGATATCGGCGGGCGCTACAACGCCGTTGCCTTTGCGAACATGACCCTGCTGTTCGGTTCGATGTCGCTGTTGTCGATCGGTTGGGGCGCCTTGTCGCGCTGGCCGCGCGCGGAAACCGCGCTCAAGATCCTGGCCTTTGCCTTGAGCGTATGGGCGACCTGGCTGTCGCTGACGCGTAGCAGCTGGATGCTGCTTCCTATCCTGGCAGTGGTGTTTCTGCTGGGGCTGCGTGGTTGGAGCACCCGTCACAAAGGATATTGTGCATTGGCGGTCAGCGTGGTGCTGATCGTCAGCGCGGTCGGAATATGGAATTTCAGTAGCCGCATGCAGTCGGTCGCGACCGAGTTGCAGGGGTTCTCCACATCGGCTGACCGGGATACCTCGTTCGGCATCCGTCTGCAGCTGTGGCACGCGTCGCTCCTCATGTTCCAGAAAAGCCCCGTCGTAGGGGTGGGGCCGAGCAATTTCCGCAACGAACTGCTTGAGCTGCAGAAGCAGGGCGTGGTGTCCAAGGAGGTGGTCGAAGGCTACGGCGAACCTCACAACGACCTGCTTGCCGCGTTGTCTGGATACGGCCTGCTGGGCTTGCTGAGCATACTCGCGCTATATCTGGTACCCGCTTTCGTGTTTCTGCGCCGGCTGGCCAGCGACGATCGCGTCATACGCATCGGCGCGCAGATGGGGTTGCTGTTCTGCCTGGGGTATTGCGCCTTCAGCCTGACTGAAATGATGTTCCGCAACATGCGCAGCGTTCCCACCTATTCCTTGATCGTGGTGGCGCTGATTGCATTGACCACGCCGCGCTCCGCGGATGCGCGACGGCAGGCATCTTAGGATGACGTGAAGAAACCCGCGGCTTGAAATCGCCACCCCTCGAGAAACGCAAGGCAAGCGCGCCTTGCGTTTTTTTTATGCCTCTTGCGATAGATCAAGCTGCTCTCGCAGACCTGGTGAAAACCCTGGTGCCGTCCCTTATTCTGACGAAACGTATACATAAATAGTCACATTCGGCCGTGATTGGTTTCATGACGAATGGTCAGAGATAAGAGGGACTATGAAAAATTCCAGCTTGCGCAGAGAGCTGCTGTGGTTTGTGTTCGCGGTTGGCGCCGCAGTGCTGGCCCTGGGCGCATGGGGCAGCTGGGAACGCCGTGCCGAGATGGTGGCCGAGCGCAAGACCGAGCTGCGCCATGTTCTGGACCTGGCGGCGGGCATCGTGCGTAACGGCAAGCAGAGCGTGCGCGAGGGGATGGCCGTGGACGAGGCCAAGCGCAATGTGGCGCGGCGGCTGGCGCAATTGCGCTACGGTGAGGACGGTTACGTCGGCGCCTTCAGCGATGGCTATGAGTTGCTTGTGCATCCCGATGCCAAACTGGTTGGCACCAACGTGCGGGCCATCAAGGACAGCGAGGGGCAAGCGATTTTCGAGGATCTGTATGCCCAGGGCAAGGCGGGCGGGGGCTATACGCACTATCTCTTTCCACGGCCGGGAACGGAGCGGGCGCTGCCCAAGATCAGCTACGCCGCTTACGACCCCGAATGGGGCTGGCTGATGTTCTCGGGTCTTTACGTGGACGACGTCGATCAGGCTTTCTACAGTTCTTTGTGGCGGCAGGGCGGCATGACGCTGGGCCTTCTGGTTCTGCTGCTGGCGGCGGCGCTGCGCTTCTTCCGCACCCACGTCCTGAGGCCGCTGGACGAGGCGGTGGCGGTATGCGAACGCGTGGCGGACGGCGATCTGTCGGGCGACGTGCCTCGCAATCAGCGGGGCGAGATTGGCCGATTGTTCGATGCCATGGCGCGGATGCAGGGACGCCTGGATGCCGCGGTGCGCAGCATCGTGCATTCCACGGCATCCATTGCCGCGGCGTCGCGCCAGATCGCGGCGGGCAGCATGGACCTATCGGACCGCACCGAAAAGCAGGCCGCCGCGCTGGAGCAGACGGCCGCCAGCGTCGAGGAAATTACCGCGACCGCCAAGCAAAGCGCGGAGCACGTCCGCGAGGTCAGCTCGCTGGCCGGCCAGGCGGCGCAACTGGCACGGCAAGGCAGCGATGAAACCCAGCACGCGATAGATGCCATGCGCGAGATTTCGCAGAGCTCGCAGCGTATTGACGAAATCATCCGGCTGATCGACGAGATCGCATTCCAGACCAACATCCTGGCGCTGAATGCCGCCGTGGAAGCTGCGCGAGCGGGTGAACAGGGCCGGGGCTTCGCGGTGGTGGCGGGAGAGGTCCGCGCGCTGGCTCAGCGTTCGGCTACCGCAGCCAAGGAAATCAAGACATTGATCGAAGCGTCGGCGGACTCGGTGGCTCGGGGCAGCCAGCGTGTCGAGCAGGCCAGCGCAACCATGGGCAACGTGCTGGAATCGGCCGCCACCAGCGCACCGCTGATGGGTGAGATTGCCACGGCGTCGGCCGAGCAGAGCGTCGGCATCGAGCAGATCAACCAGGCCGTGACGCATCTGGACGGCGTGACGCAACAGAACGCCGCGTTGGTCGAAGAGTTCGCGGCGTCAGCCGCCGCCCTGAGCGACCAGGCGGGCGAACTGGCGAGCGCGGTGTCCGTCTTCAAGCTGTCTGCAGCCGGCTAGGCGAGCCCTGCACCACGCTCATGGCCCGCTGCAGGCGTTGCCCCAGCTCGCGGCTGGCGCTGGTCATGGGCATGCGCAGTTCGTCGGCGACAAGCCCCTGCATGGCGAGCGCCCGTTTGATCGGCGCGGGATTGGGTTCGGCGTAAAGCAGGCGGATCAAGCCGCGCAGCGGCTCGAACAGTGCGCGCGCGGCTTCCAGATGGCCGTCGCGGGCCAGTTGCATCACTTCGATATAGCGCTCGGGATAGAGGTGCGCGGCGGCCGGAATGGCCCCGCGGCCCCCCGCCGCGAAGTGGTCCAGCAGAGCCAGGTCCTCGCCGCAAAGCGGAGCCAAGGTGCCGCGCGCATTCAGCGCCGCCAATACGGAAGGATTGCATTCCTTCACAGCGCAGAAGTTGGGCAGGGCAGCCAGTGTCTCCATGGTTTCGACGGTCATCGTCACGCCGGTGCGCTTGGGGATGTTGTAGAGGATGATGGGCCGCTCGGTGGCCCAGGCGATCTGCCGGTAGTGCCACAGAATGCCTGCCTGGGACGGTCCGAGATAGTAGGGGGGCGGCACCAGGTAGCCGGCCGGCTGGTATTTGTCCAGGCGCCGGATCGCGGCGGCCACGCCGCGCGTATCGACGCCGCCCGCGCCAAACACCAGGGGCAGCGCGTGCGGGTCGCTGGAAATGGCTTCGATCATGTCGATCTTTTCTGGCATGCTTAGCAGGCTGCCCTCGCCAGTTGACCCGAACAACACCAGGCCGGCGATGCCCGCGTTGCGGTAATAGCGGGCCAGCGCCTGCGCGGCCTCCAGGTCCACATAGCCGCCGCGCATCGGGGTGATCATGGGCAGCCAGATGCCCTCGAATGCAGTCTTTCGTGGCGTGTCCATGGCTTACTGCACCGTGATCGGGTGCGCGGGGCGCACGGCGCCGAACTCCGCGCGGGGCAGGCCGGACATGACAGCGTGCATCAGCGCGTCGAGCTGTGCGCGGTCGCATTGCAATTGCAGCACGCTTTGCGCATGGGCGTGATCCACGGACAGAATGTAGACGCCGATGCGCTCGCCCAGCGCGCGATGCAGCGCCAGCCGCACGTTCAGCGCGTCCAGCGTGTCGATCCTGACGGTCAGGGCGACCAGGTCTGCCAAACCTTTTGTGCGCTGCGCGGGCAGGATGTCGGACATAGGGGTGTGGCGGGGTTGCAGTCGAGGGATCATGGCGGTGAGCGGGACGCTGACGCTGCTGGCGGCGTTCCGCGATCGGGTTGGTTGATGACGGTTCCACTATAGGAAGGGCGCCATAAATCCTGCCGATAAAAACGGACGCGACGCGTAAAAAACGCGTCAACGCCCGGGGTCTTCAAAATGTCTTCGTCAGTGACAGCAGGCCGGTGGCGCGGCCCATGTCGCGGCCGCGCGTGTTGGTGTACACAGCGCGATCGGCATTGGTGTCCAGATAGGCCAGCGACACCGAGAGCCCCTGGCCGAAGTCTTTCGTCAGGCCGAGTTTCCAGTCCGTGTAGTTGCCATTGTCGACGTTGCGCACCCACTGCCGGCCGACGTGGGCGTTCAGGGTCAGGCCCCAGAGGCCCGTGTCGAAGTTGCCGGACAGGTCCAGATACTGGCTGTACTTGCTGTCGGCGAAGCCGAACAGGTTGGTCAGGGACAGGGAATACTTGAACATCACCGGTCCATAGCCGATGCCGGCGTACAGCTCCGTGGTATCGGGGCTGGTGTAGCCGGAAGGATAGTCGCCCGGGTAGTAGTACCGCAGGACGCCCAGGTCGACGGGCACGTCCTTTGCGAGAGTGCCCTTGTAGCCGCCGTAGAAGTCCATTTCCACGGGGGCCGAGACATCGCTGTTGCTGTCGTTGAGCCAGCTGATGCTGGAGTTCCAGTTGCCCAGGTAGAAGCCGCTGGAGTGGCTCAGATCGAATCCGCCCTGGATGGCCGGCTTGTTATTGCTTTGCATCAGGCCGCGATACCGGTATTGGCTGGCCAGCGTGAGATTGGCCGTCAAGGCGAAATCAGAGACGGCCGGCACGTCGCCAGCGGTGTCGGCGGGCGCGTCGGCGGCCAGTGCATTGCCGGCTTGCGCGGCGGCCAGGGTCAGCAGCGCGAAGGCGGCCAGGGGATGGCGGGGCATGGGGAGTGCTCCTAGTGTTGGATGGGACCGCAACAATAGGAGGAATGGCATAAAGCCCGAGACAAGACTTGCGGGCTGCGTGTAAAGGCGGCATCAATACGCGCCGCCGGCGCCTGGCTCAGCCCGCGAAGCGATAGCCCACGCCAATCTCGGTCAACAGGTAGACGGGCTGGGCCGGGTCCGCTTCCAGCTTCTGGCGTAGATGGCCCATGTAGATGCGCAGATAGTGGTTGCTTTCCACGTGCGACGGCCCCCACACTTCGCGCAGCAGTTCGCGGTGCGTCATGACCTTGCCGCGATGCGCAAGCAGCGCCGCCAGCAGCCGGTATTCCATGGCGGTCAGGTGCACGTGCTGGCCGGCGCGTTCGACCACGCGACGGGCGAAATCCACGCGCACGTCGCCGAAGGCGATCTCGGACGCATTGCCGGCGCCGCCCCTGGCGTGCCGCCGCAGCAGCACGCGCAGGCGCGCCAGCAATTCGCTGACGCCAAAGGGCTTGGTCAGGTAGTCGTCGGCCCCGGCGTCCAGCGCATCGACCTTGTCGGCTTCGGCGCTGCGGGCGGAAAGCACCAGTACCGGCACTTCGGTCCAGCCGCGCAGTTCGCGGATCAGGGTCATGCCGTCTTCATCGGGCAGGCCCAGGTCCAACACCACCGCGTCGGGCTGGCGCGTGCCGGCTTCGATCAATCCGCGCTTGACGGTTTCGGCCTCGTGGACCACGCAGCCCTCGCTTTCCAGGGCCTGGCGCACGAAGCGCCGGATGTTGGCGTCGTCTTCAATGATCAGGACGGCAGGCTGGTAATCGAACATGCGGTGGGAGGCTCAAGGGGTTTCGGATTGGATCGGAGGCGGCGTGCCCAGGGGCAGTGTGAAGACAAACTGCGCGCCGGAGTCCTGACCGGGGGCATGCTCGACCCAGATTTTCCCATGATGGGCCGTAATGATGGCTTCGCAAACCGCCAGGCCCAGGCCGACACCCGGCGTGGCCGACTCGCGGTCGCCGCGCGTGAATTTCTCGAAGATACGGCGCTCCGCGCCCGGCGGCACGCCGGGACCGTTGTCGCTGACGGAGACGCGCAGTTCACCGTCCTGGACGGCGGCATGCAGCCGCAGCGCGCTGCCCGCAGGCGTGTACTTGGCCGCGTTTTCCAGCAGGTTGCACAGCACGCGCTCGATCAGCACGCCGTCGCATTCCACCAGCGGCAGATGCGACAGGCGGTCCACGGTGACGCGGTGCGCGGCCAATGGTTCGCGCATGGCGGCAAGCGAGGCGCCGACCAGCTCTTCGATGGACTGCCATTCCAGGCGCAGCGGCGTGTCGCGGTTTTGCAGCCGCGCCATGTCCAGCAGGTTGGCGACCAGCGCGTGCATGCGCTGGGCCTGGTCGCGCATGGCGCGGATGGTCTCGTGGACGTCGGGCGGCAACGCCGCCTGCTGGCGCATCAGTGTGTCCGTCATGCCGACCAGGCTGGTCAGCGGGGTGCGCAGGTCGTGCGACACGGCCGCCAGCAGCGAGTTGCGCAGCCTCTCGGATTCCATGCTGACCAGCGCCTGCTGCGCGACTTCCACATAGTGCAGGCGTTCCAGCGCAATGGCGATGAGCGTGGCATAGGCCTCGATCTGGCGGCGCGAGTCCGGATTCAGGAACAGGCTGCGACGCGGGGCAGCCAGCGCCAGCACGCCGCGCGTGCGCATGGGCGCCTTCAGCGGCAGGTACAGCAATTCGCTATTGGACAGGGTGGCGGTGCCAGCGCCTGCGGGCTGCCCGTGGTCATAGACCCATTGGGCCAGGGCGGATTCCAGCGGCGGCATGTCCTCCGCGGCGGGCGACGCCAGCTTCAGCCTGTCGTCCATGCCCAGGATGTACAGGGCGCAACGCGAGCCGAAGGTGGCATGCACGAAGGCGCCGGCAAGGGTGACGATCTGCTCCGGCAGCAGCGCCGACGACAATTCGCGCGCGAATTCGTAGAGGCTGCGCGCATCGGCTTCGCGTTTGACCGAAGTCTGCGCCTGCAGGCGCAGGCCGGCCGTCAACTGGCCGATGAGCAGGCCCACCGACAGCAGCACGCCGAAAGTCAGCAGATACTGCACGTCCGAAACGGCGAAGGATGCCAGCGGCTGCACGAAGAAGAAATCGAACAGGCCGACGCTGACTACCGAGGCCAGCGCCGCCGGTCCACGGCCGTGGCGCAGCGCCACCGCCACTACTGCCAGGAGGAACAGCATGACGATGTTGGTCTGGTGCAGGGCAGGGAAGGCAAGCATGGACAGCGCGGTGGCCGCCGCGCAGTAGCACAGCGCCCAGGCGTAGCCCGCCAGCGGCCGCGGGTTGCTTTCATCGGCGGCCTGGCGTGCTTGCCTGCCCAGCGTGAGCGGATCGCGTCCGGGCGGGGAGGCGGCTGGCAGCGGGGGCGCTCCCAGGCGGATGATGTCGATCTCTGGGCAGCCCGCAGCCAACATGTCGGCAAAGCTGTGGCGGCGCCATAGCCATCCCGGGGAGAGGGCCGCGGTCAACACGGCGGACAGTGACAGGCGCAGGCGTTGCAGGCCGCTGGCGCGGGTCCGTCCGATGATGGCCTTGGTGATGTTGTGGCGGCGCACGTAGCGCACGACTGCATCGACCATGTCGCCGCCGGCGAGGACCTCGCTGCGCGCGCCCAGCGCGTCCGCCAGGGCCAGGCTGCGCTGCATCCGTTCCTGCTCCGCCTGAGGCGGCGGGGCAGCGCGCGGGATGTCGATGGTGACCACGTGCAGATCGCATTCCAGCTGCTGGCTCAGGCGATGGGCGCTGCGGATGATGTAGTCGGCGTCCATGTCCGGGCCGATGCAGGCAACCACGGCTTCGCGCGTGCGCCATACGGGCTCGATGGCCCGGTCGCGGCGGTACGCCTGGACGTCCTCGTCCACGTGATCGGCGGTGCGGCGCAGCGCCAGCTCGCGCAGCGCGATCAGGTTGCCTTTGCGGAAGAAATTGCGGGTGGCGTGGCGCGCCTGCTCGGGCAGATAGACCTTGCCTTCCTTCAGGCGGCGCAACAGCTCGTCGGCCGACAGGTCCACCAGGATGACTTCATCGGCGGCGTCGAAGACCTCGTCGGGTACGGTTTCCCAGACGCGCACGCCGGTAATGCTGCCCACTGCTTCGTTCAGGCTGTCCAGGTGCTGCACGTTCAGCGTGGTCCAGACGTCGATGCCGGCCGTCAGGAGTTCATGGATGTCCTGCCAGCGCTTGGCATGGCGCGAACCGGGCGCGTTCGAGTGGGCCAGTTCGTCCACCAGCACCAGGTCCGGATGCCGGGCCAGCGCGCCATCAAGGTCGAATTCCTTGAGGGCGTGGCCCCGGTACGCGACGTCCTTGAGCGGCAGGACGGGCAGGCCTTCCAGCAGCGCGGCGGTTTCGCGCCGCCCGTGGGTTTCGACGATGCCTGCCAGCACGTCGGCGCCCTGGGTGGCCTGCGCGCGCGCGGCGACCAGCATGGCGTAGGTCTTGCCCACGCCGGCGGACGATCCGAAGTAGACGCGCAGCTTGCCGCGCACCGCCTGTCGCGCGGCATCGTCCAGGGTCTTCAAGAGCGCGTCGGGATCGGGACGCTCGCCAGCGATATCAGCCATGAACGCGCAATAGGTATGAGGAGACGGCTGGCAATACTATACGCCGCGGCATCAGCGCGCCGGACGCAACTGGTCCAGCGCCAGGTTCAGCGTCAGCACGTTGACCGCAGGGTCTCCCAGTACGCCCAACCAGGGTCTTTCGGTATGGGCCTGGATCAGGGCGTCGACGTCCGTGCGCGACAGGTTGCGGGCGCGCGCGACGCGTGCGGCCTGATAGGCCGCCGCGGCCGGACTGATGTGCGGATCCAGGCCACTGCCCGACGCGGTAACCAGGTCCACCGGTACCGGGACCGGGTTATCGGGATCGGCTGCCTTCAAGGCGGCGATGCGCGACTGGATGGCGTCAGCCAGCGCGGGATTGCGCGGCCCCAGGTTCGAACCGCTGGAGCCGGCGCCGTTGTACGGCATGGGTGCAGTGGCGGAGGGGCGGCCCCAGAAGTAGCCCGGCGAGCTGAACGCCTGGCCTATCAGCTCCGAACCTACGATGCGGTTGTCTTGCTTGATCAGCGATCCGGCCGCTTCGTGGGGGAAGACGGCGGCCGCGATGCCCGTGGTCAGAAAGGGGTAGGCCAGTCCGGTCACCAGCGACAGCGCCGCGAAGACGACCAGCGCGGGGCGCAGGATGCCGCCTTGGCGCGGCAGGGACGTGGAATTTTTCATGTGAATCTCCTAGCAGTTCGGGGCCTAGGCCCAACCCAGGGCGGCCAGCACCATATCGACCAGCTTGATGCCGGCGAAGGGGACCAGCAGCCCGCCCAGGCCATAGATGAGCAGATTGCGGCGCAAGAGGACGGCCGCGCCCAGCGGCCGGTAGCGCACGCCTTTGAGCGCCAGCGGGATCAGCACCACGATGATCAGCGCGTTGAAGATCACGGCCGACAGGATGGCCGAGGCAGGCGTGGCCAGGCCCATGATGTTCAGGACATTGAGCTGCGGATAGACGGTGGCGAACGCGGCCGGAATGATCGCGAAATACTTGGCCACGTCGTTGGCCACGCTGAAGGTCGTGAGCGCGCCCCGCGTCATCAGCATCTGCTTGCCGATTTCGACGATTTCGATCAGTTTGGTGGGATTGGAATCGAGGTCCACCATGTTGCCCGCCTCCTTGGCGGCCTGGGTGCCTGAATTCATCGCCACCGCTACGTCGGCCTGCGCCAGGGCGGGCGCATCGTTGGTGCCGTCGCCGGTCATCGCCACCAGCCGGCCTTCGGCCTGATAGGCGCGGATCAGCTTGAGCTTGGCCTCGGGCGTGGCTTCAGCCAGGAAATCGTCCACGCCCGCCTCGGCGGCGATGGACGCGGCGGTGAGCTTGTTGTCGCCCGTGATCATCACGGTCTTGATGCCCATGCGGCGCAGTTCCGCGAAGCGCGACTGGATATCCGGTTTGACGATGTCCTTCAGTTCGACCACGCCGAGCGCGCGGTTGCCGTCGCTGACCATCAGCGGCGTGCTGCCGCGGCGAGCCACGTCTTCGGCCAGGCGCAGGGCCTGTTCCGGCACGGTTGAGTCCTGCGCGCCCAGCCAGGCTTGCACGGCATCGACGGCGCCTTTGCGGATCATGCGGCCATTCAGGTTCACGCCGCTCATGCGGGACTGCGCGGTGAAAGGCACGAACTCGGCGTTTGTCGTGGTCGGGGCGGGCGCGTGGATGGATCTGTCGGCCAGCGCGACGATGCTGCGGCCTTCCGGCGTTTCGTCGGCCAGCGATGCCAGACGCGCGGCCTCGGCCAACTCCCGCGCGGAGACGCCTGGCGCGGGCAGGAAGGTCGAGGCCTGGCGGTTGCCGAAGGTGATGGTGCCGGTCTTGTCCAGTAGCAACACGTCCACGTCGCCGGCGGCCTCGACCGCGCGGCCGGACGTCGCGATGACGTTGGCGCCCATCATGCGGCTCATGCCGGCCACGCCGATGGCCGACAGCAGGCCGCCGATGGTGGTGGGAATCAGGCAGACCAGCAGCGCGACCAGCACCGTGACGGTGACTGTTGCGCCGCCGCCCGCGGCGCTGACCGCGTAGATCGAGAAGGGCATGAGGGTGACGACCACCAGCAGGAACACCACCGTCAGGCCCACCAGCAGAATGGTGAGCGCCAGTTCGTTCGGCGTCTTCTGGCGCTTGGCGCCTTCGACCATGGCGATCATGCGATCCAGGAAACTCTCGCCGGGATCGGCGGCGATGCGCACGAAGATCCAGTCCGACAGCACGCGCGTGCCGCCGGTCACCGAGGAAAAGTCGCCGCCGGATTCCCGGATCACGGGAGCGGACTCGCCCGTGATGGCGCTTTCATCCACCGACGCGACGCCGGCGATGACCTGGCCGTCGCCCGGGATGGTCTCGCCCGCTTCGACCAGCACGACGTCGCCACGCCGCAGCAGGCCCGATGGCTGGTTGACGGCCTTGCCGCGCCAGGCGCCGGGCTGTGCCGTGCTGGCGTCCGCATCGCGAAAGCCCTTGAGCAGGCGCGCGTCGATGGTGGTGCGCAGGCCCCGCAGGGTGGCGGCCTGCTGCTTGCCGCGGCCTTCGGCCAGGGCTTCGGCGAAGTTTGCGAACAGCACGGTAAACCAGAGCCACACCGCGATCGCCAGGATGAATCCGGCGGGCGCTTCGGCCTGGCCGCGCAAGGCCATGATCCATAGCGCCGTGGTCAGGATACTGCCCACGTACACCACGAACATCACGGGGTTCTTCAACTGGGCGGCGGGCGAGAGCTTGCGCAGGCTGTCCAGCACCGCTGGGCCGATCAGGGCGCGCGACCACATGCCGAATTGGCGTTCATGCACGCCGTGCGATGCGGCACGGGCGGCGCCGCCTCCGGCGCCGGTAGTAGAGGTTTCAATCTTGGCCATTTTCATTCCTAGCCTTTAATTTGCAGGTGTTCCGCCACGGGGCCCAAGGCCAGCGCGGGCACGTACGTCAAAGCGCCCACGAGCAGCACCGCGCCGATCAGTAGCACCACGAACAGCGGGCCCGTCGTGGGCATGCTGCCGGGGCCGGCGGGGAGCCGACGCTTGGCGGCCAGCGAGCCGGCCATCGCCAGGATGGCGACGATGATCGCGAAGCGGCCGAACCACATCGCGATGCCCAGCAGCACGTTGTAGAAGGGGGTGTTGGCGGACAAGCCGGCAAAGGCGCTGCCGTTGTTGTTGGCGGCGGACGTCAGGGCGTAGAGGATTTCGGAAAAGCCGTGGATGCCGGGGTTCAGCACGCCAGCCTGGCCAGCCGCTACCGAAACCGCCAGCGCAGTGCCGGCCAGCACCAGCAGCGGGGTCGCCAGGATGACGATGGAGACCATCTTCATGTCGTAGGCTTCGATTTTCTTGCCCAGGTACTCCGGGGTGCGGCCTATCATCAAGCCGGCGATGAAGACGCCCAGGATGGCGAAGGCCAGCATGCCGTACAGGCCCGAGCCCACGCCGCCGAAGACCACTTCGCCCAACTGCATCAGCAGCATCGGCGTGAGTCCGCCCATGGCGTTCAGTGAATCGTGCATGCCGTTGACGGCGCCGCAGGACGCCGCCGTGGTGACGGTGGCAAACAATGAAGTGGCGGCGATGCCGAAGCGGGTCTCCTTGCCTTCCATGTTGCCGCCGGGCGAGAAGACGCTGAGCGAGCTGTCGGCGCCGGCCTGCGCCGCCATTGGATTGGGCTGCTGCTCGAAATAGCCGGCGGACAGCGCGAATGCCGCGAACAGCACGGTCATGGCCGCGAGGATCGCGATGCCTTGGCGCCGATTGCCCACCATCTCGCCGAACGAGAAGCACAGCGCGGCGGGAATCGCCAGGATGGCCAGCATTTCCAGGAAGTTCGCCAGGGGCGTGGGGTTTTCGAATGGATGCGCGGAGTTGGCATTGAAGAAGCCGCCGCCATTGGTGCCCAGCAGCTTGATCGATTCCTGCGAGGCGACCGGGCCCATGGCCAGCGTCTGAGTCTTGCTGACGGCCGGATCCGTCACGGCTTGCCCCTTGGCGTCCAGCACGGGCTGGCCCAGGGCATCCACGCGCGGTTGGTCATAGCGCACGGCCTCGACCGTCTGGACTTCCTGGTAGGGGCTGAAGTTCTGGATTACGCCCTGGCTCACCAGCGCCAGCGCGAGCACGAGCGACAGCGGCAGAAGGACGTAAAGCGTGCTGCGCACCATGTCGGTCCAGAAGTTGCCGACCGTGGCCGAACAGTGGCGCGACAGGCCGCGGATCAGCGCGAACAGCACGGCGATGCCGGTGGCTGCCGAGACGAAATTCTGTACCGTCAACGCCAGCATCTGCGTCAGATAGCTCATCGTCGACTCGCCGCCGTAGCCTTGCCAATTGGTATTGGCCACGAAGCTGATGGCGGTATTCAGGGCGGAGTCCGGAGAGACCGGGCCCATGCCCGCAGGATTCAGCGGCAGCACGCCTTGCAGGCGCTGCAGGGCGTAGACCGCCGCGATGCCGATGATATTGAAGGCCAGCACTGCCACGGCGTAGCGCTTCCAACCCATCTCCGCCTGCGGGTCTATCCCCGCCAGCCGATAGATGCCGCGTTCTATCGGGCGGCCCCAGGCGGTCATCCGGGATTGTCCGTTTTCCATGGCGATGCGGATGTAGCGCCCAAGCAGCGGCGCGATCGCAAGCAGGACTGCCAGGTATGCGACCAGCAATCCGATGAATTCGGCGGTCATCAGAATTTCTCCGGTTTGAATAGCGCGACCAGCAGGTACACGAACAACAGGGCGGCCGTCAGGCCGCTCAACCCATAGAGCCAGTTCATGACTGCTCTCCCGAAGACAAGGCTTCGCAGAACCGGAGCAGAGCGAAAGTCAGCCCGGCCATGACGGCGAAGACGGCGATATAGATGGCATCCACGTTTTTCCTCCCCGGGAGCGGCGCTCCCTTCGAACGACGGGCCTGCGCGGCGAGGGATGCGCGCCGGGCAGGCGAAGTGACCAATCAGGACACCGGCAGGTTACGGAGCAGGGGATAAAAACGGGGTATACGTTGGGGAGGGGGGTATAAATGAAACGTAAACGCGCGGTGGGGCCCGGCGCTGCCCGAATACGGGCATGGGGTGTCCACCGCTGTGCCTCACACTGAAAGGCTTGCCGGAAACGGCGTCCGGAGCGGGGCGTCGGGAGCATCTTGGGCCGCAAGGTTCCCAAAAAATCCCAATATTTAGAACTTGATAGGCAAAATGCACCACATTGGTGCGGGAAATATGTAAATGAATGCTCCTTCTTAGGGCATTCCCCTAGTGTGACAATCCCGCATCTGGTGCAGAATCTCTTCCCATGCAGGTGAGGAGACAAAGCCCTGCATGGGCAAATACCGGCGGCACCGGTACATAAAAAAAGTAAAGCAGTACCCAAAAAAAGCAAAACGCACAACGGCTGGCACCAGGTAGTGCCAGCCGTTGTCGCATAAAAAGCCGGCATTTCAAGCGCAAAGGCTTTTCAAGCGCCGCGTTTCGCAATAATCAGGTAGGGTCCGCTCGTCCTAGTTATGCCGGAATCGCGCTTTTCATCCTCGAAACCCGACACGACTCCCTATTGGCGCCGCAATCTGTGGCTGATCCTGGCGTTGCTTGTCGTCTGGGCCGCGCTGACCTTCATCCCCGCTTTTTTTGCCCGCAGCCTGAGCGTCGACTTCATCGGTTGGCCGTTCGCCTTCTGGATGGCCGCTTATGGCGCGCCGCTGGCCTATCTGGTCATCATCGGCATTTACGCCCGGGTCATGAACCGCGCCGATGAGCGCTCCGATGACGCGGGGGGGCCCCGCTGATGCCGTTTTTCAGCGGAGACACACCCCAGCAATTCAGAGTCCGGCTGCGGCGCATCTACGTGCTGTATACGGCAGGCTTCGCGCTGATGATCCTGCTGATGGCGCTGGCCGAAATCCTGGGCATGCCCCGCAACTGGATCGGCTACGTGTTCCTGCTGGTCACGGTCAGCCTGTACGCCGGCATCGGCATCGTCTGCCGGACCTCGGACCAGGTGGAGTACTACGTCGCGGGCCGCCGGGTGCCGGCGATCTACAACGGCATGGCCACGGCCGCCGACTGGATGTCGGTGGCGTCCTTCATTGGCGTGGCCGGCACGCTCTACCTGACGGGTTACGGCGGGCTGGCCTACATCATGGGCTGGACCGGCGGCTATGTGCTGGTGGCGATGCTGCTGGCGCCCTATCTGCGCCGTTTCGGCCAGTACACCATTCCCGACTTCATGGGCGCCCGTTATGGCGGCAACATGCCGCGCCTGGCGGGCGTGGCCTGCGCCATCCTCTGTTCCTTCACCTATCTGGTGGCGCAGATCTACGGCGTGGGCATCATCACCACGCGCATGACCGGCATTTCTTTCGAGCTCGGTATCTTCGTGGCCTTGGGCGGAATGCTGGTCTGTTCGTTCCTGGGCGGCATGCGCGCGGTGACGTGGACGCAGGTGGGGCAGTACATCATCCTGGTCATCGCCTATCTGGTGCCGGTGGTGTGGCTGTCGATCAAGCACACGAACATGCCCGTGCCGCAGTTGTCGGCCGGCGTGGTGTTGCAGCAGGTCACCGAAAAAGAGGTCTACCTGCAGAACGACCCATCCGAAATCGAGGTGCGGCGGCTGTGGCAGGAGCGCGCCGACGAGATGGGCCGCCGCATGGCGGCCTTGCCCGAATCGTGGGCGCTGGAAAAAGACAAGCTGCGCAGCCGGCTGGCGCAACTGAACGCCACCGACGCACCCATGGTCGAAATCCGCTCGGCCGAGCGCGAGCTGGCCAGCTATCCCGGCAGCGTGGAAGAGGCGCGGATCGCATGGGCGCAATCGAAGGCCGCTTTCGAGGCGCGGGCGGCGCCGGCCACGCCGCATGCGGAGCCTTTCCCTTCCAAGGACCCGGTCGAACAGAGCAACATGCGTGTCAACTTCCTGGCGCTGGTGCTCTGCCTGATGCTGGGTACTGCGGGCATGCCGCATATCCTGATGCGCTCATACACCACGCCCTCGGTCATCGAGGCGCGCAAATCGGTGTGTTGGTCGCTGCTGTTCATCCTGCTTCTGTACTTCATGGCGCCGGCGCTGGCGCTGCTGGTGAAGTACGAGGTCTATACCCAGGTGGTCGGGTCCAGCTTCCTCAGCCTGCCGAATTGGGTGCACGCCTGGAGCGCCGTGGACAGCAATCTGCTGGACGTGACCGACGTCAATCGCGACGGCATCGTGCAATTGAGCGAGATCAGCATGGGCGCCGACGTAGTGGTGCTGGCCATGCCGGAAATCGGCGGCTTGCCCTACGTGATTTCGGCCCTGGTGGCAGCGGGCGGGCTGGCTGCGGCGCTGTCCACCGCCGATGGCTTGCTGTTGACCTTGTCCAATTCCCTCTCGCATGACATGTGGTACCGGATGGTTTCGCCGCGCATGTCGGCGGCGCGCCGCGTGATGGTGTCCAAGATCCTGTTGCTGCTGGTGGCCTTCGGCGCCGCGTGGGTGGCGGCGCGCAAGCCGGCGGACATTCTGTTCATGGTGTCGGCCGCGTTTTCGTTCGCGGCTTCGTCCTTTTTCCCGGCGCTGGTCATGGGCGTTTTCTGGCGCCGCGCCAACAAGTGGGGCGCTACGCTGGGCATGGCGGCGGGACTGGCGGTGACGTTCGCCTACATGACGCATACGCACCCGTGGCTGCGCGAGTGGGTGTTGGGCATTTCGCGCACGCAGCCGGTGGACCTGTGGTGGGGCATCCAGCCGATCGCGGCGGGCGTGTTCGGCGCGCCGGTGGCCTTCCTGACGATAATCGTGGTGTCCTTGCTGACTCCGCCGCCCGACCGCGCCACCTTGGCGCTGGTGGACTACCTGCGTCATCCGGGCGCGACCAAGCCGCAGGGCGAACGGGCCTGAACGCCGCGGCGGCTCAGTGCGAAACGGACTTCGAGAAGACGTTCATCACCACCACGCCGGCGATGATGAGTCCGATGCCGATCAGCGCCGGGGTATCCAGGTGCTGCTTGAACAGCACCGCGCCCACGATGGAAATCAGCACGATGCCCACGCCGGACCAGATGGCGTAGGCGATGCCCACCGGGATCTCGCGCAGCGTCAGCGACAGGAAGTAGAAGGAGATCAGGTAGCCGAACACCGTGACGATGGACGGCATCAGCCGGGTAAAGCCTTCGGATCCCTTGAGCGCGCTGGTTGCGAAGATCTCGGCGATGATGGCCACGCCCAGGTAAAGCCACTTCATTTGCGGGTTCCTTCCGATTGCCGTAACAGCACCAGCAGGGCGCCGGCGCCGCCTTCGCGTTCCGGAGCCTCGGAGAACGCGAGGACGTCGCTCTTTTGCACCAGCCAGGTGCGGGCCTTGTCCTTCAGCACCGGCTCAAGCCCCTGCGAGCCGTAGCCCTTGCCATGCACGATGCGCACGCAGCGGATCCCGTGTTCCAGGCATTCGTCCAGGAACGACAGCAGGGCGTGGCGGGCCTGTTCCACGCGCAGGCCGTGCAAATCGAGCTCGGCGCCGGCCCGCCATTGGCCGCGGCGCAGGTTGCGGGCGGTGTCCGGCGCGGCGTCGCTGCGCACGAAGGCCGTGCCGCCCTCGGACAGCAGATGCGTAATTTCGCCGCCATCGGAGACACCGGCATCGGCGCGCGAGGGCGTTTCACCCAGCGCATTGGCGCGGCGCAGGGCAGGCGCGGGTTGCGCCAGGGGCTTGTGTTCCACCCGCGCGGCCTGCTTGAGCGGCGTGACCGACTGCATCGTGCGCTTGAACGCCGCCATTTCGTCCAGGGGAGCGGACTCGGGCTTTTTCAGCGCCGCCGTCCGTTGGGCGAGGGCGGCGCGTTCGCGCTCGGCCTGCAGGTCTTTCTTCAGGCGTTTCAGGTCGGCCAGGCCGACCTTATTGCCCCGCATTCTCGAGCCACCGTTGCGCGTCCAGCGCGGCCATGCAGCCCGTGCCCGCGCTGGTGATGGCTTGGCGGTAGACGTGGTCCTGCACGTCGCCGGCGGCGAACACGCCCGGAACCGAGGTCATCGTGGCCATGCCGGACAGGCCGCTCTTGGTGACGATGTAGCCGTCCTTCATTTCCAGCTGGCCCTGGAAGATTTCGGTGTTGGGCTGGTGGCCGATGGCGATGAACGCGCCGGTGGCCGCCATGTCTTCGGTGACGCCGGTGTCCACGTGGCGCACGCGCACGCCGGTCACACCGCTGTCGTCGCCCAGCACTTCCTCCAGCGTATGGAACAGCTTGAGTTCCATATTGCCGTTCTCGACCTTGCTCATGAGCTTGTCGACCAGGATGGGCTCGGCGCGGAACTTGTCGCGGCGATGGATCAGGGTGACCTTGCGGCAGATGTTCGACAGGTAGAGCGCTTCTTCCACGGCGGTATTGCCGCCGCCGACCACGACCACGTCCTGGTTGCGGTAGAAGAATCCGTCGCAGGTGGCGCAGCCGGACACGCCGCGGCCCATGAAGGCCTCTTCCGACGGCAGGCCGAGGTACTTGGCCGAGGCGCCGGTGGCGATGATGAGGGCGTCGCAGGTGTAGACCTTGCCGGTGTCGCCCGTGAGGGTGAACGGGCGCTTGGACACATCAACCTTGGCGATGTGGTCGAAGATCATTTCGGTGTTGAAACGTTCGGCGTGCTTCTGGAAGCGCTGCATCAGGTCCGGGCCCTGCACGCCCTCCGCGTCCGCCGGCCAGTTGTCGACGTCCGTGGTGGTCATGAGCTGGCCGCCTTGGGCCAGACCTGTAACAAGAACAGGGCTCAGATTGGCGCGTGCCGCATAGACGGCCGCCGTGTAACCGGCAGGGCCGGAACCGAGTATCAAAACTTTAGCGTGCTTGGGCGTGGACATGGGCGGGTATCTTTAGGTTAACGCCCAATTATAATGAGCCGCATGCCGCGTATCTCGACTGCTTCTCCGCGCGCCTCGCGCAATACCCGTAACGGGCCTTCTCCCCTGCAGACGCGCCTATCCGCACTGCTGCGCGAAGCCCGCTGGATTCTCTTCGCCGCCCTGGCGGCCTGGCTGACGCTGGTGCTCGCCACGTGGAACCCGGCCGACCCGGGCTGGTCGCATTCCGTTCCTGCCGGGGCCATCCACAACCGCGGCGGGACTTTGGGCGCCTATCTGGCGGACATCCTCCTGTATCTGTTCGGTTTTTCCGCCTGGTGGTGGGTAGTACTGCTGTTGCACCGGGTGCGGGCCGGCTATCGGCGCCTTGCCAGTCATCTTAAAGTTACAAACAGTAAGCAATCGGAAGTGTTGCCCCGCGTCCACTGGGAAGAGGGCATTGGTTTCTTCCTGCTGCTGGTGGGTTCGCTGGGCATGGAAGCCCTGCGCCTGGCCAGCCGCGGCACGCACCTGCCTGGCGCCTCCGAGAACGCCAGCGGCGCCGGCGGGGTGATCGGCCAGACGCTGGCCGACCTGATCGGCCGCAGCATCGGTTTCACCGGCAGCACGCTGGCCTTCCTGGTGATGCTGGCCATCGGCCTGAGCCTGTTCTTTTCGTTCTCGTGGCTGTCCGTGGCCGAACGCGTCGGTTCGTGGCTGGAAGGTCTGGTGCGCCGCATCCGCAATTCCTATGCCGCGCGCGAAGATCGCAAGGTAGGCGAAGTCGCCAAGGCCGTTCGTACCGAACAGGTCGTGGCCAAGCAGGAAAAGCTGGTTCACGAACAACCGGTCCGGATCGAGCCCGCGATTACCGTGGTGCCCAAGTCCGAACGGGTCGAAAAGGAAAAGCAGCAGTCGCTGTTCTTCGCCCCGTCCGGCGGCGCCGAAGGCGATCTGCCGGCGATCAGCCTGCTGGATCCGCCGCTGGCCAACCAGGAAACCGTGTCGGCCGAGACCATCGAATTCACGTCGCGCCTGATCGAAAAGAAGCTGGCCGACTTCGGTGTGTCGGTTACCGTGGTGGCGGCGCAGGCCGGCCCGGTCATCACGCGCTACGAAATCGAGCCCGCCACCGGTGTGAAGGGCAGCCAGATCGTCAACCTGGCCAAGGACCTGGCGCGCGCGCTGAGCCTGGTCAGCATCCGGGTGGTGGAAACCATCCCCGGCAAGAATCTGATGGGCCTGGAACTGCCCAACCCGCGCCGCCAGATGGTGCGCCTGTCCGAGATCCTGGGCTCGCAGACTTACCACGCCAGTCATTCCGTCGTGACCATGGCGCTGGGCAAGGACATCGCCGGTAATCCGGTGGTGGCCGATCTGGCCAAGATGCCCCACCTGCTGGTGGCGGGCACGACCGGTTCGGGCAAGTCGGTGGGGATCAACGCCATGATCCTGTCGCTGCTGTACAAGGCGGACGCGTCCCATACCCGGCTGATCCTGATCGACCCGAAGATGCTCGAAATGAGCGTCTACGAAGGCATTCCGCACCTGCTGGCGCCGGTGGTCACCGACATGCGCCAGGCTTCCAACGCGCTGAACTGGTGCGTGGGCGAAATGGAAAAGCGCTACCGCCTGATGAGCAAGATGGGGGTGCGCAACCTGGCGGGCTACAACACCAAGATCCGCGATGCGATCAAGCGTGAAGAGCCCATCCCGAATCCGTTCTCGCTGACGCCCGACCAGCCCGAGCCCTTGTCGCCGCTGCCCACCATCGTGGTGGTCATCGACGAACTTGCCGACCTGATGATGGTGGTGGGCAAGAAGATCGAAGAACTGATCGCCCGCCTGGCGCAGAAGGCGCGCGCCGCCGGCATCCACCTCATCCTGGCCACGCAGCGTCCCAGCGTGGACGTCATCACGGGTCTGATCAAGGCCAACATCCCGACGCGTATTGCGTTCCAGGTGTCGTCCAAGATCGATTCGCGCACCATTCTTGACCAGATGGGCGCCGAAACCCTGCTGGGCCAGGGCGACATGCTGTACATGCCGCCGGGCACAGGCCTGCCGGTTCGCGTCCACGGCGCGTTCTGCAGCGACGACGAAGTGCACCGCGTGGTGGAAAGCCTCAAGGCGCAGGGCGAGCCCAATTACATCGAAGGCCTGCTGGAAGGCGGACTGGACGGCGATGGAGGCGAAGGCGCCAGCAGCGTGACCGGCATCGGCGGGGACGCCGAATCGGATCCGATGTACGACCAGGCTTGCGAAGTGGTGCTCAAGCATCGCCGCGCGTCCATCTCGCTGGTGCAGCGCCACCTGCGCATTGGTTACAACCGTGCGGCCCGGTTACTGGAGCAGATGGAGCAATCGGGTATGGTGTCGGCGATGCAGTCCAATGGCAACCGCGAGATCCTCGTTCCCGCGGCGGCCGCCGCCCGAGAGGAAGCTTGATGAAGACCCTACGCCGCCTGGCCGCCGTCGCGGCTTTGAGCCTGGCGCCGGCCATGGTGTTCGCCGCCAGCGCGCAGGAACAACTGCGAGCCTTCGTGGCCACGGTGACCTCGGCCACCGGCTCGTTTTCGCAGTACACGGTGAACAACCAGGGCCGCACGCAACCCGCCCAGACCGGCGTGTTTTCGTTTCAGCGTCCCGGCAAGTTCAAGTGGGCAGTGCAGAAGCCCTATGAACAACTGGTTGTGTCGGATGGCCGTCAGGTGTTTCAGTTCGACCCCGATCTGGCCCAGGTGACCGAACGCAAGGTCGATGCCGCCATCGGCACGTCGCCTGCTGCCATTCTGTTCGGCTCGGGTTCGCTGGAGCAGTCGTTCGACGTATCCGCCTTGCCGTCCAAGGACGGAATCGACTGGCTGCGCGCCAAGCCGCGCACCGCCGACGCGGGTTTTTCGCGCGTCGACATCGGCATGAAGGACAACCTGCCCGTGCGCGTCGAACTGCTGGACTCGTTCGGCCAGACCACCCGCGTGGATCTGTCCGGCATTGCCGCCAACCCGCAACTGCCCGCCAAGGAATTCCAGTTCGTCGCGCCCAAGGGCGTGGATGTGGTGAAGATGTAAAGACAAAGCCCGGCAACGCCGGGCTTTTTTTCGTAGGAATGGCGCACTTTCCCCGCCGGGCCGCCCCAAGGGGAAAGGGCCCCCTCGGGGGGCAGCTAGCCCGCGTCAGCGGGCGTGGCGTGGGGGCGCACTTTCCCCGCCGGGCCGCCCCAAGGGGAAAGGGCCCCCTCGGGGGGCAGCTAGCCCGCGTCAGCGGGCGTGGCGTGGGGGCGCTTATACGCGATACAGTCGACCTCGACCTTGGCGTCCACCACCAACGAAGACTGCACGCAGGCCCGGGCCGGCGGATTCTCTCCGAAGTACTCCTTGAATACCTTGTTGAACGACGCGAAGTCGCGCGCATCGTCCAACCATACGCCGCAGCGCACCACGTGTTCTGGACCGTAGCCTGCTTCCTTCAGGATGGCCAGCACCTGCTGGATCGCTTTGTGAGACTGCGTCACGATGCCGCCTTCGACGACTTCGCCGTTTTCCATTGGCACCTGTCCGGATACGTGCAGCCAGCCGTCGGCTGCAACCGCGCGGGCAAAGGGCATGTGCGAGCCGCCTTGGCCCGTGCCGCCGGCGACGCCGTAGCGGGTGATGCCGTTGTCGTCGGCGGTGGGAGTCGTGCTCATGGTTCTCTCCTTGAATTGATGGCGGACGCGCAAGACACCCGCCCGGCGTTTACTGGAAGTTCTTGCGCAGGTCGCCGCTGCGCGGCAGCCAGCGGCCGGCGCGGTCGCCGGTGGCTGCGCCCTGGCGGTAGGACAGGGCGCCGTTGACCCATACCGCCTCGATGCCGGCGGCGGTCTGCACGGGGGCGGCGAAGGTGGCGCGGTCGATGACCGTAGCCGGATCGAACAGCACCAGGTCGGCGTGATAGCCCTCGCGCACCAGGCCGCGCTCGGCCAGCCCGAAGCGGGCGGCGGACAGGCCCGTCATTTTGTGCACGGCTTCCGTCAGCGGGAACAGGCCCACGTCGCGGCTGTAGTGCCCCAGCACACGCGGAAACGCGCCCCAGAGCCGCGGGTGCGGCATGGGATCGTTGGGCAGTCCGTCCGAACCCACCATGGTGAGCCGATGGGACAGCACCCGCCGCACGTCGTCTTCATGCATGTTGTGGTACACCGCGCCCGCGGGCTGCAGGCGCGCGGCCGCTTCAAGCAAGGTCACGCCCCAGTCGGCGGCGATGTCGGCCAGCTTGCGGCGGGCCTGCTCGGGATGCGGCACGGACCAGGTGATGTCGATGTCGAATTCGTCCGTGACCTGCTTCAGGTCCAGGGTCGATGAGCTGGCCGAATAGGGATAGCAATCGCAGCCCACGTGTTGCAGACGGCCCGCGGTTTCCAGTGTGGACAGCACCTCTTTCGTGCGGCCCCAGTTGCCGGCGCCGGCGCATTTCAAGTGCGACACCACCACCGGCACGCGGGCGTGCCGGGCGATGTCGAAGGCTTCCTGCATGGCTTCCAGGATCGCGGCGAATTCCGAGCGCAGGTGAGTGGTGTAGAGCGCTCCGAATTCGTCCAGGGCCTCGGCCAGCAGCTTGACTTCTTCGGTGTCCGCATCGAAGGCCGAGGCGTACGCCAGCCCGGTGCTCAGGCCGATGGCGCCATGGGCCAGCGCGTCGCGCAGTTGCTCGCGCATGGCCAGCACTTCCGCGCGCGTGGCGGGACGGTCCAGCCGGTCCATGTGATTGCTGCGCAAGGCAGTGTGGCCGACCAGCGCGGCGACGTTCACGGCAGGGCGAGCGGCCTCGATGGCGCGGGTGTAATCGGCAAAGGTGGGATAGCTGAAGTCGGCACGGGCGCCCAGCAGGTTCATCGGATCCGGCGGCTCGCCGCGCAAGGCCACGGGCGAAGCGCTGATGCCGCAATTGCCTACCACCACGGTGGTTACGCCCTGGGACAGCTTGGGCAGCATGTCCGGCGTGCGGATGACGTTGGTGTCGTCGTGGGTATGGACGTCGATGAAGCCGGGGGCCAGGGCGAGCCGCGTGCCGTCGAAGCGTTGGCGGGCGGCCGCGCCGGGCAGGTCGCCGATGGCGGCGATGCGGCCGCCTTCCAGGGCGACGCTGGCGCGGTAGGCGGCCTCGCCGGTGCCATCCACGACCAGCACATTGCCTATGAGGGTGTCGTACATCTTGTGTTCCAGTTCAATCGCCCAGCGGCAGGCGGTTCGGGCCGCCGCGGTGTTCGTCGAGCGCCAGCTTGATGCGGCGCAGGCGCTCTCGGTTTTCTTCTTGGTTCAGCATGGCCAGCTCGGTCGAAAGCAGGTCGATGGCCAGCATCATTGCGTAGCGCGATGCCGAAGGCTTGTAGATGAAGTCGGTTTCGTCGGTGCGGATGGGCAGCACCACGTCGGCGAGCTCGGCCAGCGCGGAGGTCGCATCGGTGATAGCGACGATGCGCGCCCGGTACTGCTTGACGATGCGTGCCGCGCCCACGATTTCCGGCGTCAGGCCGGATGCCGACAGGATCAGCACGGCATCCCGTTCGTCCAGGGTGGCCGCCACCATGCGCAGCAGCACCGCATCGCTGTAGACGGCAATGGGGTAGCCCAGGCGCACCAGGCGCGACTGCACTTCCTGCGCCAGCACGGCCGATGCGCCGCCCATGCCGAACACATAGATCATGCGCGCGCCGTCGACGATGCCGGCTGCGGCCTCGAACAGTTGTTCAGTGAAGTTGGGCAGGTGCGCGCGCAACGTGCTTTCGATGTCGGCGTAGATGCGGGCGTAGAAGGTGCTTTCTTCGGGGGGCGCGCTGGGGTCCAGGAAGCGGCTGCCCACGGTGCTGGCCTGGGCCAGCTTCAGTTTCAGGTCGCGCGTGTCGTCGCAACCGACCGTGCGCGCAAAGCGCGAGATGGTGGCGATGCTGACGCCGGCCTTGGCCGCCAGCTGGTCGACGGTGGCGCTGGCGCCCCAGATGATGTCGTCAAGAATGGCGTCGGCGACTTTGCGCTCGGTGACGCTTAGCGAGTCCCGCCGACTGCGTATCTGGAAGACGATGTCGCGGATGATGTTCATGTGGGCTTCCTGGGTCTGGTCTGGGCTGGGCGGCGATCAGGCGGCCAGCTCGGCGTCGCCGATGCGCGAACAAGCCACGTAATGGCCCGGGCCGACATTGGCGGCCTGCGCCTCGGTCGTCGCACAGCTTTCGATAGCGTATGGACAGCGGGTGCGGAACACACAACCGGAAGGCGGGTTGACCGGGCTGGGGATATCGCCCTTGAGCAGGATACGCGAACGCGGGGCGCGCGGATCCGGCACCGGCGCGGCGGACAGCAGCGCGCGCGTATAGGGATGGCGGGGGCGGGCGTAGACTTCGCTGGTCGGCCCGCGCTCCATGACGCGGCCCAGGTACATCACCACGACCTCGTCGCACAGGTAGTCCACCACGGCCAGGTCGTGGGCCACGAACAGCATGGTCAGCCCCAGGTCGCGTTGCAGGTCCTGCAGCAGGTTCAGCACCTGCGCCTGTACCGACACGTCCAGCGCGGACACGGGCTCGTCGGCCACGATGAAGTCGGGCTCCACCGCCAGCGCGCGGGCGATGCCGATGCGCTGGCGCTGGCCGCCGGAGAATTCGTGCGGGTAGCGCCGGCTGTGGTCGGCATTGAGGCCCACGCGTTCCAGCAGTTCGCCGATGCGGGCCATGCGGCGATGCTGCGCCAGTTGATGAGTGTCCAGCGCTTCGCCCAGGATCTCGGCCACCGTCATGCGGGGGTTGAGACTGGCATAGGGATCCTGGAACACGATCTGCATGCGGCGGCGCCAGGGCAGCATTTGTTTTTCGGACAGCTTGGTGATGTCCTGCCCGTCGAACAAGATGCGTCCGGCAGTGGGGGCGAACAGGCGCAGCAGCGCGCGGCCGGTGGTGGTCTTGCCCGAGCCGGACTCGCCGACCAGGCCGACGATGGTGTTGCGCGGCACGTCGAAGCTGACGCCGTCCACCGCCTTCACCACCGGGGCGTTGCGCGCCTGGGATGTGGGGAAATGGACCTTCAGGTCCTGGATCCGCACCAGCGGCTCTTCAGCGCGGACGGGGATGGGGCTGTTCGTCATATCGAATTCACCTTGATGCAGCGCGCGCGGTGTTCGGTCTGCACCGGCACGAGTTCGGGCACGGCGGCGCGGCAGTCGTCGGCGGCCAGCGGGCAGCGCGGCGCGAACGTACAGCCAGGCGGCAGCGACAGCACGCTGGGCACGTTGCCGGGGATGGCGCGCAGGCGTTCGCCGGAGGCCAGCAGGGCGGCCGTGGGAATGCAGGACAGCAGACCACGCGTGTAGGGGTGAGTGGGTTTTTCGAACAGGTCGTAGACGCCCGCGTCCTCGACCACGCGGCCGGCATACATGACCGCCACGCGGTGCGCGATCTCGGCCACCACGCCCAGATTGTGCGTGATGAACAGGATGCTCATGTTCATCTCAGCCTGGAGCCGGCGCAGGAGGTCGAGGATCTGCGCCTGCACGGTCACGTCGAGCGCGGTGGTGGGCTCGTCGGCGATCAGCACTGCCGGGTTGCAGGCCAGTGCCAGCGCGATCATCACGCGTTGGCGCATCCCGCCCGACATCTGATGCGGATACTCATTGATGCGCCGGTCGGCCGCCGGGATCTCCACGCGCTCCAACATTTCGCGGGCGCGCCGCATGGCGGCATCGTAGGAACCGCCCTCGTGCTGCAGCACGGCCTCGGCGATCTGGTCGCCCACGGTGTATAGCGGGTTCAGGCTCGTCATGGGCTCCTGGAAGATCATGGCGATTTCGGCGCCGCGGATCTTGCGCAGGGTGGCGGGCGTGGCGTGAGCCAGATCGTGCTGAACGCCCTGGCGGTCGCGGAACAGGATCTTGCCGGCCTCAATGCGGCCCGCCGGCTTGGGCAGCAGGCCCATGATGGACAGGCTGGTTACGGACTTGCCGGAGCCGGATTCGCCGACGATGGCCAGCGTTTCGCCGCGGGCCAGGTCGAAGGTCACGCCATCCACGGACTTGGCGATGCCGTCGCGGCTGTGGAACCAGGTCTTGAGTCCTTCCACGGAAAGCACGACGTCTCGGGTGCTTGCGGTCATGATTACAGCTCCTTGCGCAGGCGCGGATCGAGGACGTCGCGCAGGCCGTCGCCGACCAATTGCAGCGACAGCACGGACAGGACGATGGCGATGCCGGGGAAGATCATGATCCAGTCGGCCGAGCCCATGTATTGCTGGCCGGCGTTGATCATGGTGCCCCAGGTGGGGATGTCAGGCGAAACGCCCACTCCCAGGAAGGACAGGCCGGCTTCGGCCAGGATCGCGTAGGCGAAGATGAAGGTGCCTTGCACCAGGATGGGCGACACCAGGTTGCGCAGCACGTGCACGGTGACGATGCGCCAGGTGGGCACGCCGAGCGCGCGGGCCGCCTCGACGAAGGGCAGTTCGCGAATTACCAGCGTCGAGGCGCGCACGATGCGCGCCAGGCGCGGCGTATAGACGATGCCCAGCGCGATCACCACGTTGATGAGCGAGGGGCCCAGCGCGGCCACCAGCGAGATCGCCAGCAGGATGTCGGGGAAGGCCATCATGGCGTCGATCAGGCGCGAAACGACCTTGTCCGCCGAGCGGAAGAAGCCCGCAATCAAGCCCAACGCAATGCCCAGCACGCTGGAGACGATCACGACGGAGAAGCCCACCATCAGCGACAGCCGGCCGCCGTAGATGACGCGGCTGAACACGTCGCGCCCGAAGTCGTCGGTGCCGAACCAATGCGCGGCGCCCGGCCCCTTTAGCCGGTTCATGATGGACAGCTTGAACGGATCGTAGGGGCTGATCCAGGGCGCCAGCAGCGCGGCCAGGACCAGCACGACGATCACGATCAGGCTGATCAGCACGGTCTTGCGCGACACCAGCAGGCGCAGCACCTGCCAGCGGTCGGTTCCGGAATTCACAGTAGTCCCGGTTGTCATTTCAAATGCTCCACTTGCGATGCGTCGGGGCCGCGCGGAGCCGGCTTCGCCGGGCCGCAGGCGGCGCCCCCTTGAGGGGGAAGCGCCGCGGGCGCTTCGGGGGTGGGATTCATCATCAGTAGCGGACCCGGGGATCGACCAGCAGGTACAGCAGATCGATGATGAGATTGATCAGGACATAGATGGCCGCGATGATCAGCAGCGCACCCTGGATGACGGGGTAGTCGCGGCGCAAGACCGCCGACACCACCAGACTGCCTACGCCGGGCAGGCCGAACACGGTTTCAGTCACCACCGCGCCGCTGATGAGCAGCGCCGTGGTCAGGCCCAGCACGGTCAAGATCGGGATCAGCGCATTGCGCACGGCATGCTTCAGGATCACCTTGCTTTCCGGCAGGCCCTTGGCGCGCGCAGTGCGCACGTAGTCGTCGCGCAGCACGTCCAGCATGCTGGCGCGGATGAAGCGGGTGATCAGCGCCGAGTTCACCAGGCCCAGCACCACGGCGGGCAGGATCAGGTGCGACAGGCGGGTCATGAGCGAGGCATCGGGCCCGCCGTAACCGGCCACGGGCAGCCATCCCAGCTTGACCGAGAATAATTGCATCAGTAGCAGCCCGAGCCAGAAGCTGGGCACGCTGGAGGTAAACATCGAGAAAGACAGCACCGACTGGTCCAGCGTGGTGCCGCGCTTGACCGCTGACAATATGCCCACCGGTAGCGCGATGGCGCTGGCGATCATGAGCGACATGAGCGTCAGCAGGATCGTGGGCTCGGCGCGGTCGGCCAGCGCCGACAACACCGGCTTGTTCATGAAGATGGATTGGCCCAGGTCGCCTTGGGCCAGCTTGCCCAGCCACGACAGGTATTGCACGGCCAGAGGCTGATCCAGCCCCAGTTGGGTGCGCAGCGCGGCGATGTCCTGCTGGCTGGCTTGCGGACCCAGCATCACGGCCGCCGGGTCGCCGGGCGTGACGCGGATGATCACGAACACGATGGTCGCGACGATGAACATCACGGCCACCAGCCCGACCAGCCGGTTTAAGAGATAACGCAACACGATGGATGTCCTAAGAAAGCGTCGTATCGTGGGGAGGGTGCGGCGCGCTCGATGACGAGCGCGCTTGCAGGCATGCGCCGATGGGTTGCGCGGCAGGCCGTTGGGTTCCGGCTACGCCTGCCGCGTGACACCCTGTCTTACTTGGACTTCCAGGCGTTCCAGAAGTAGGGCCACGGCACGGCTTTGGTGCCTTGCAGCGACGGCGAGCGGGCGGCCTGGGCGTTGAAGTCACCGACCTTGATAAAGGGCACTTCGTCGTACACGGCCTGCTGGACGTCAGCCCAGCGCTTGACGCGTTCTTCCTGGCTGCGGGCCTGGTTGAAGGCATCCAGTGTCTGGTTGCGGCGCGGCGTGTCCCACCAGCCCGGCGCGTCCTTGGACGGGAAGTCGATCAGCGCGGGTTCGGGCAGGAACGGGCTGTGCGTGATGAAGATATCCCACAAGGCTGGGTCCTGGCGGCGCTGCGTCAGCGTGGCCCAGTCCACCACCTGCATGTCCACGGTAAAGCCGGCGGCCTTCAGGTACTCCGCGGCCACTAGCGCCATCTTGTAGTGGAACTCGTATTGCTGGCTGGTCAGGATGCGGATCTTGCGGTCCTGCACATTGGCGCCGTCCACCATTTTCTTCGCGCCGGCGGCATCGCCCTTGTTGTAGACCTTGCCGCCCAGCGACGTGGCCCAGGGATAGCCCTCGGGATACAGGTCGCCATTGAGCTTGTAGAAGTTCTTGTCGCCGAACGCGGCGTACAGCATGTCCTCTTCGTTGAGGGCCAGCTGCACGGCCTGGCGTACCGCCAGATTGGACATGATGCCTTGCTTGGTGTTGAGCACCAGGCGCGGCCAGCCGAAGGGCTTGAGCATCACGGGATCGGAACGGCCGTTCTTGAGCTTGGGCAGCGATTCCACCGGCAAGGAATCGACATAGTCGAACTGGCCGGCCACCGCGCTTTCGACGCGGGTGTTGGCGTTGCTGACCGGCACGAAACGGATTTCATCCAGGTACTGCTTGCGCGCGCCGCCGAAGCCGTCGGGCTCGCCTTCGCGCTGCTTGTAGCCTTCGAAGCGGACCAGCTGGATGTACTGGTCGGGCACGCGCGCCTTCAGTTGGTACGGACCTGTGCCGACGAATTCGGTCAGGGCCGGAGCAATCTTGCCCTTGGGCATGATGACCGCAGCGCTGTTGTTCATGGCCAGCAGCGCAGTCAAGGGCGCATAGGGCTGCTTGAGCGTGATCCGGACAGTGTTGGCATCCGGCGCTTCCATGCCCGTAATGATCTTGGCGGCCATCTTGCCGCGCGTGGCGGTTTCGGTCCAGCGCTTCAGCGAGGCGAGCACGTCCGACGAATCCATCTTGGATCCGTCGTGGAAGGTGATGCCCTGGCGTAGCGGGATGGTGTAGGTCAGGCCGTCCGGCGAAACGTCCGGCAGCTTGTCGGCCAGCAGCGGAGTCAGGTTCCACTTGTCGTCGAAGGTGTACAGCGTTTCGAAGAAGTGCTGGGTCAGGATGCCGACCAGGTCGGCCGTGCTGGTCATGGGGTCCAGCGTGGGCGGCTCGCCTATGGTGGCGACCGAGATCGTGCCTCCCTTGACCGGCGTGGCACAGAGGGCGGGGGTCGACAATGCGGTCAAGCCAATTGCGCCGGCCAGCAGCAGGCTATTGAGCCCACCGCCTCGCCGGGAGGTACGGAAGTTCATGATTCTCTCTCCAGAGGGTCAAAAACGGGTTTTGCTTGTAGTAATAAGAGTTGTTGCGCCGGAGTCCCGCGATGCTTCCTGCCTCCGCGTGCCGGCGCGGCGCGGCGGGCAAGGTCGTTCAGAAAACGGATCGGATGTCAGAGGTCAGAAGAAGGTCTCGGCCACATCGGTGACGCGGTACTGCTCGTCCACCAGCAGCACCTGGCGCCACTTGTCGAAAGTCAGGCAGGGGTGGGAAATGTCGAAGGCGATCATGTCGCCGACCTGGATATCGTCGCCTTCGCCGATCTGCATGAAGGCATGCTGGTCCATCATCGCGCTCAGCTTCCAGTGGGCGGGAGCCTGGCCGGGTGCGGTATCGCGTCCGGGGCGGAACAAGGCGGCGGGCGTCGGCAGGCCGGCGTCGAAGGCCGCGTCGCGCTTGCCCATTGCCACGATGGCGCGGCCCGGTTCGGGCAACGATTGCACGTAGGCCCAGACCTGCAGGGCGGGCTGCAGGCCGGGTTCCATCTGCCGGGCGACGGGATTGTGGGCGTTGATGCGTTCGGCGGCGGATCGGTAGATGCCGACATCATGCGACAGGTAGCAACCGGGGCGCAGCACGATTTCGAGCGGCGCGCCAATGTCGAGTTGCGAGAATTCCTCGGCGACCACGTCGAACCAGGCCGAGCCCGCGCCCGAGATCAGCGCGGGGCCGTGCTTGCGCAGACGGCCGGCGGCTGCCAGGCCGCGCAGGGCGTCGGTGGCGCGGCGCAGGAAGGCGCGGATCGCGCTTTCTTCCTGCAGCACGCCTTCGTAGACTTCAATGCCAGCCAGCGCCAGGCCGGGCCATTTGCCGATCTCTTCGACCAGCGGCTGCAATTGGGCGTCGTCGCGCACGCCGGTGCGGCCGCCCTGCGGGCCTAATTCGATCAGCACCGGCAGGATCAGGCCTTGTTCGCCGAAGTAGGCGCCCAGCTGCGCCGCGTTGGCGGGGGAGTCCACGATGCAGAAGAAGGTGAAGGCCGGATCGCGCAGCAGGCGCGCGATGATGGCCATGTTGGCCCGGCCCACCAACTGGTTGGCCATCAGGACCCGGCGGATGCCGTGCTGATACGCTGCCTGGACCTGTGGCGCGGTCGCCAGCGTGATGCCCCAGGCGCCCCCCTCGATCTGGCGCCGGAACAGCGCCGGGCTCATCGTGGTCTTGCCGTGCGGGGCCAGCTTGACGCGGTACGCCTCCATGAAGCGCTGCATCCATTGCAGATTGTGGCGTACGCGGGCCTCGTACAGCACGGCCACGGGCAGGCTCACGTCCTCATTGAGCAGGTTCCAGTTCAGCGCGGCCACGTCGGCGGTGGTACAGGATTCCGGAAAGGCGCCCAGGCCTTTGCCGTTCACGTCCAGGGCGGCTGCGGGGAAAAAGGGGTTCGTCATGGGGGGCGCCTGCTATGGAAAATATTTACGTCAAATCCGATTTTTTTCATTATCGTGAAAGAAATTTACATGCGGGAGCTAGGAGTTTCCCGTAGTCGGCGCTGGCCGGCGGTTGGCGCGACAATAGGAAAAACCTCCGACACAAGGAAGCGCCATGCTGAAAGTTGCTTTGGGCCAGTTCGCCGTCAGCCGGGTCTGGGAAGAAAACGCCCAGGTCTGCATAGACCTGATGGAGCGCGCCCGAGCGGGCGGCGCCGGCCTGCTGGTCTTGCCCGAGGGCATTCTGGCCCGCGATATCACCGATCCGCAGATTGTTCTGAAGGCGGCGCAGCCGCTGGACGGCCCTTTCATGAGCCGCCTGCTGGAAGCCAGCCGCGGTTCGCAGCTGGCGACGATGATGTGCGTGCACGTGCCGACCGGGGAAGGGCGGGTCTGGAATACGCTGGTCACGCTGCGCGACGGCCAGATCCTGTCGCAATACCGCAAGCTGCACCTGTACGACGCCTTCAACATGAAGGAATCCACCAACGTCACGCCCGGCATCGACATTCCGCCCTTGCTGGACATCGGCGGCCTGCGCGTCGGCCTGATGACCTGCTATGACGTGCGCTTTCCCGAGTTGGCGCGGCGTCTGGCGCTGGACGGCGCGGATCTGCTGGTGCTGCCGGCCGCCTGGGTGCGCGGCCCGTTGAAGGAAATGCACTGGGAAGTGCTGGTCACGGCGCGCGCGCTGGAAAATACCTGCTACGTGGCGGCCACGGGCGAATGCGGCGAACGCAACATCGGTTGCAGCATGGTGGTGGACCCGTTGGGCGTGGTGACGGCGCGCGCGGGCGAGGCCCCGGCGCTGGTGTTCGCCGATATCGACCCCGAACGGCTGGCCCATGCCCGCAAGGTGCTGCCGGTGCTGGCGAACCGGCGCTTCGCGCCGCCGGGGCTGGCCTAGGTTGCCGGGCTCCGCAGGGCGGGGCGCGCGCGCGGCATGGTGTAATGCTGACTTGATTTACTTGCTGTCTCCCCTCATCTGCTGCCAATGAGCAACGATCTCTTCGCGGCCGATCCTGCGCATCGGCCTTATGTGCCCCTGGCCGAGCGGCTGCGCCCGCGCACGCTGTCCGACGTGGTCGGGCAGTCGCACCTGCTCGGGCCGGACAAACCCCTGCGCGTCGCTTTCGATTCGGGGCGTCCGCATTCCATGATCTTCTGGGGGCCGCCCGGCGTGGGCAAGACCACGTTGGCGCGCCTGATGGCCGATGGCTTCGATGCCCAGTTCATCGCCATTTCGGCGGTGCTGGGCGGGGTCAAGGACATCCGTGACGCGGTCACGGTGGCCCAGGTGGCTCAAGGCCAGGGACGGCGCACTATCCTCTTCGTCGACGAAGTGCACCGCTTCAACAAGGCGCAGCAGGACGCGTTCCTGCCCTATGTGGAAAGCGGGCTGTTCACCTTTATCGGCGCCACCACCGAAAACCCCTCGTTCGAAGTCAATTCGGCATTGTTGTCGCGGGCGCGCGTGTATGTGCTGCAATCGCTCACCACCGAAGAGCTGCAACAGCTGGTCGATCGGGCCGAACAGGCGCTGAACGACGGACTGGACGAGGGCGAGCGCATCCGCATCGAGCCTGATGCGCGCGAACAGCTCGCGGCCTGGGCCGACGGCGACGCGCGCCGGCTGATCAGCGCGGTCGAAGTGGTGGCCGAGTCGGCACAGGCAGCGGGCCGGGACACGGTGGACGCGGCCTGGCTGGAAATTTCGCTGTCGCAGAACCTGCGTCGCTTCGACAAGGGCGGCGACGCGTTCTATGACCAGATCAGCGCGCTGCATAAATCGGTGCGGGGCTCCAATCCCGACGCTGCGCTGTACTGGTTCTGCCGCATGATCGACGGCGGAGCCGATCCCAAATACCTGTCGCGGCGGCTGGTGCGCATGGCGGTGGAAGACATCGGCCTGGCCGATCCCCGCGCGACGGACCTGGCCGTGAACGGCGCCGACATCTACGAGCGCCTGGGTTCGCCGGAAGGCGAGCTGGCTCTCGCGCAGGCGGTGGTCTACATGGCGTGCGCGGCCAAGTCGAACGCCGTCTACAACGCCTACAACCAGGCGCGCAAGTTCGCGGCCGAGCACGGCAGCGCGCCGGTGCCGATCCACCTGCGCAATGCGCCCACCAAATTGATGAAACAGCTGGGCCACGGAAAGGCATATCGCTACGCGCACGACGAGCCTCACGGTTATGCCGCCGCCGAGCAATATTTCCCCGATGGGCTCAATCCCTCCTTCTATCGGCCGACCGATCGCGGCCTGGAGGCTAAAATCCAGCAAAAGCTGGCATTCCTGCGCGAGCTGGACGCTCAGGAACGCGCCAAAAAACGGTAACGGGCCACGCCCGTTGCTTCACGCAACCTCACCGATATCACCATGCTAGACCCGATACTGCTGCGCAAAGACCTGCAAACCGTCGTAGACCGCCTCAAGAGCCGTGGCGTGTCCTTCGACACGGAACGGTTCAATGAGCTGGAATCCCGCCGCAAGGCCGTCCAGACCGAAACCGAGTCCCTGCAAGCCCGCCGCAACGCGCTGGCCAAGCAGATCGGCCAGCTCAAGGCCAAGGGCGAGGACGCCAGCGCCGTGATGGCGGAGTCGCAGGCTGTGCCCGTCCGCCTGAAGCAGCTGGAAGAAGAGCTGGCCGGGCTGCAGCAGCCCCTGAACGAATTGCTGATGTCGGTGCCCAACCTGCCGCACGCCAGCGTGCCGCTGGGCGAATCCGCCGACGACAACGTCGAAGTCCGCCGTTGGCTGCCTGGCGAGGCTGGCGCCGATGGCAACCCGCCCGGCCTGCCGTTCGAAGCCCGCGACCACGTCGCCATTGGCGAACCCCTGGGGCTGGATTTCGACATGGCCGCCAAGCTGTCCGGCGCCCGCTTTTCGTTCATGCGCGGCCCCATCGCGCGCCTGCATCGCGCGTTGTCGCAGTTCATGCTGGACCTGCAGACCGGCACGCACGGCTATACCGAGTGCTACACGCCCTATATCGTCAATGCGTCGACGCTGTACGGTACGGGCCAACTGCCGAAGTTCAAGGACGACATGTTCGCGGTGTCCAAGGGCGGCGGCGACGACGATCCCAAGGTCGACGATCAGGGCAAGCCTTACGTGCGCGAAGACCAGTACCTGATCTCGACGTCGGAAATCACCCTGACCAGCGTGGCGCGCGACACCATCCAGGCTGCCGCCGACCTGCCCCTCAAGCTGACCGCGCACACGCCGTGCTTCCGCTCGGAAGCCGGTAGCGGCGGCCGCGATACGCGCGGAATGATCCGCCAGCACCAGTTCGACAAGGTCGAAATGGTGCAGATCACGCAGCCGGAGCAGTCCTACGAGGCGCTGGAAGAAATGGTCGGCCATGCCGAGCGCGTGCTGCAGCTGCTGAACCTGCCGTACCGCGTGGTGCTGCTGTGCACGGGCGACATGGGATTCGGTTCGGCCAAGACCTACGACCTGGAAGTGTGGCTGCCCGCGCAGAATACCTGGCGCGAGATTTCCTCGGTGTCCAACTGCGAAACTTTCCAGGCCCGTCGCATGCAGGCGCGTTTCCGTAATGCCCAGGGCAAGCCGGAATACGTCCACACGCTCAATGGTTCCGGTTTGGCCGTGGGCCGCGCCCTGGTCGCCGTGCTGGAAAACCACCAGCAAGCCGATGGCAGCGTGCTTATCCCGCAAGCGCTCCAGCCTTATATGGGTGGTTTGACGGTATTGAATCCGGCGGCGCAAGCCTGACGGGATTTCGCTGTCCATCCGTCATTTGGCGGAGTAAAAGACGGAGCCTTCAGGCTCCGTTTTTTTTTATTATCTGTACATATTCCTGTCGTCTGAGACTATTAATCTCCTGGCGAGAGTGTCTGATTTTGATGTGAGAAATTGTGTATTCCAATAAAAGGGCCGGATAGTTGCGGCACAATATGCCCCGTGTGCTACACGCTTCATTCACTTAAATAACAAGGAGTTGTCCATGACTTCAAGAATGATTGGAGATTTTCGTGTGAGATGCTCCGTGGCTCGAGAGGACGAGCAGGGCTACCGTGTGCAGATCTGGACCCGCCGAGTCGGCGGCACCGCACCGGAAAAATGCTGGACCGTGCCTGGACAGGCGCCGTTCACGACTTTGCACGAAGCCGAGCAGGAAAGCCTGCAGTTGTTCCATGGCATTAATGGCGTGCGTTTCAACGGTGAACCGGAGTTTGCCCATGCGTCCGCATAATGGTTGGTGGCGGTCGTCGAGCGAGCCCCGCCGCTGGATCGATCTCGTTCAGGAAGCCGCACCGCGATGGGTGGACGGCAAGTCCCGGCAGGCGCCGCAGCAACCGGTCGCGCTGGCCGGTAAACCCGTGCAGACCCCCGCGGCCTGAGACATTTCCGCGCGGCACCGGATATTGCCCGCAGAAAAAAGGCCACTCTTTCGAGTGGCCTTTGTCTTTTCCGGGCTGGCGTTAACCGGCTGGCGGCCGGCAACAGCCTCAAACTTTAATCGCGGTCGTGTCCGCGGCCGCGGCCGTGATGGTGGTCATGTCCGCGTCCGCGGCCATAATAGTAGCCGCGGTCATAGTAGCGGCCGCCGCCGCGATAATAAACCGGCGCCGGGTAGACCACGGGCGGCGCGACATAAACCGGCGCCGGGCGGTAGTAGACGGGCGGCGGGGGCGGCACGTATACCGGCTGGGGCGCGACATACACGGGCGCCGGGTACACGACACCGGGCAAGCCGATGGAGATGCCCACGTCCACACGAGCCAGGGCGACGCTGGAGATCAGCAGCCCAGCCGCACCAGCACCAGCGATAAGCCATTTTTTCATGTTGCACCTGCCTGCCGCATGACGCAGCAAAGTTGAGTATTCGTTGATGCCATTTTCGGGCTTTTTGCGCCGCCAGAAGTAAGCGGGTCGGCGTCAATCGCGACAATCCGCAACCGCCCCCGCCGGTGGGGCACGCCTCTTGCTGCTCCGCAGCAGCATCGGTCCGCTCTGGGAGGGCCAGGATTGAAATAGATTGAAATTGCCTGGAATCGGATGAAGCCTGACGGCCTGGTTACAGGCAGTCACCATCCGCCCCTGTTTCCGCGTAACGGCGTTGCGCGGGTGCACCAGTTTCCTGGGGCCCGCCAGCCAGCGCACTAGATATCTTGCTCGCCGTCCGTTTGCTGACGGCGGAATTCGACGACCCATACCCAGGGGTTTGCGGCCCAGGCGTGCGCGCCATAGCGTTCGCACCACGTCAACGCGAAGGCGGTCTGCAGCGGCACGCCAGGGAGCAGGGCGGAGCTTTGATACAACGCGTGGGTACCTTCGGCGCGGGCATCGGCCTCGGACAGGGTCTGCAGGCGTTGCACGCGCACGCCCACAATGACGGCGGTCGCGAAGGGAACGCCCGCTTCGTCGGTCAATTCGATGCTATCGCCTGACTTTCCATAAGGGCATCTGACCCAGCTGGAGGTTTTGCGCAGTTCGGAAGGATTATCCAGGGATGGTCCCATGGCCACCCATCTGCCGGAATCCGCGGCATCGGCATACCAAACCGTGGTCAGTTTGGTCGGTTGCGGCTTCAGGATGCGCCGGCTCTGCACTTTGCGGCCGTCCAAAACAGCTTGTTTGAGCGGCTCGCTGAATTGAAGAGACTGCCTTTTCATACGCTCGCGGTTCCTCTCACGATCAAAGCATATGCGCCGATGCGGCGACAGCCGGGTCGACGCACGTCAACGGTGCGGGCGGTTTGGGCCTGGAACCGGGAAGTATGCCGTTTCGCGCTCATCGTGTCAGGCATGGCCTGGATTTGTGTGTCTTTTTGAATACGGCGGGGGGATGTTTGTATACTCGAAACATGACTACGAACCTGCATGATCTCAAGCCGGGTTACTACTGGTACACCATGGCAAACGACCCGCTGGCCATCATCCATATCCACGAGGATGGCGGCGCCACGCTGATGGGCACGGATTACCGCATCGGCGCCGAAGGCGTGGCCGACATGGTCCGCCAGGGCGAACGCTTTTTCTGGATAGAACCGCCCCAAGTCTGAGCTTGACGGCGCTTGCCCCCCGGCCGGCGCCCGACCGCCCGCCGCGCGCGGTGCCAGGAACCCTGTCATGACCGATCTGTTGTTGAAGAACGTCCGCGTGCCGCAAGGCGGCGCGGCGGACGTGCTCGTGCGCGGTGGCTGTATCCAGCGCATTGGGCCCGGCCTCGCCGTCGACCCGGGCACGCTCGTGGAGGATGGCGCAGGCGCCTTGCTCCTGCCGGGTCTGGTTGAAGGCCATACGCATCTGGACAAGACCACCTGGGATTCTCCCTGGTACGTGAACGAAGTGGGGCCGGCGCTGACCGACCGCATCGAGAACGAGCGCGCCTGGCGCGCTCGAACCGGTCATGACGCCGCCAGCCATTCGCGCGCCCTGGCCCTGGCCTTCCTGCGTGAAGGCACGACGCGGATCCGCACGCATGTCGATATCGACACCGAAGCGGGGTTGCGCCACCTGGAAGGCGTGCATGCCACGCGCCAGGAACTGGCCGGCCGCGTCGAAATCCAGACCGTAGCCTTCCCGCAGTCGGGCCTGCTGATCCGGCCAGGCACGGCCGAGTTGCTGGATCAGGCCCTGGGGCAGGGGGCGGATGTGCTGGGCGGACTGGATCCCTCCGCCATCGATCGCGATCCGGCGCGCTCGCTCGATGTGTTGTTCGGTATTGCGGACAAGCACGGCAAGCCCATCGATATCCACTTGCACGAACCGGGCGAACTGGGTGCCTTCACGCTGGACCTGATCCTGGACCGCGTTCAGGCGCTGGGCATGCAGGGCAAGGTTGTCATCAGCCACGCTTTCTGTCTGGGCGGCGTGGATGCGAAGCGGCTGGACGGTTTGCTACGTCGGCTGGCCACGTTGGAGGTCGCCTTATTGACCACGGCGCCGCCGTCGCGCCCCGTGCCGGCCGTGCGAGCCTGCCGTGAGGCAGGGGTGACGATCTTCGGCGGCAATGACGGAATCCGCGACACCTGGACGCCCTATGGCAGTCCGGACATGCTGGCTCGCGCCATGTTGATCGGCCTGCGCAACGACCTGCGCCGCGACGATGAAGTCGAGTGGGCCTTCGACTGCGTGACCGATGCCGCAGCCCGCGCGTGCGGGTTCTCGAACTATGGGCTGACGCCGGGGGCGCGCGCAGATCTGGTGCTGGTCGATGCCAGCTGCATCGCGCAAGCGGTGGCAGCACGGGCGCCGCGCCGCCTGGTCGTGTCGGGCGGCGTAGTCGTGGCGCGCGACGGCCGGGACGCGCTTTCCCAGGGCTGAGGGGCCTTTCGCGTTCAATCCAGGCCGAGCTGGGTCTCGGCCATTTCCACGAAGGCCTGCATCAGCGCCGAGCGCACGCCGGAGCGCAGCCAGATCGCGCCTACGGTGCGCACCGGGCAGGGCGGCGGCAAGGGCCAACGCCTGACGCTCGCCGACGGCTCGCCCGTGGCCGCCCAATCAGGCAGCAGCGCCACACCTAATCCCTCCGATACCAGCTTGGCGATGGAATCGATTCCATCGAGCTCGAACCTCACATGCGGCCGCAGGTTGCGCGCGCGCAGATAATCGTCGGCCATCTTGCCGCCCACCACACTGCGGTCATAGCAGATGTAGGGTTCGCGCGCGAGGATCTCCAGGGGATCCCGCACCTTCATGCCGGCTGGCGTGACCAGCACCAGGGGTTCCTGCCGCAGGTCGCGCCAGGCGCAGGTCTTGGGTATGGCGAACAGGGGATGCACCAGCAGCGCGCCGTCCAGTTCGCCGGACAGCACCTTGCCATAGAGCAGGGTGGTGGGCGCGGGTTCTATATAGATTTCGATATGGGGATGGCGCGCCACCCACGTTCTCAGCACGGGCGGCATGATGCCGGTCAGCGCGGTGGGCGTGGCGCCCAGACGCAACGGGCCGGCCGGGAGTTCGGTGTCGGAAGCGGCGGAACGCAGGTCGCGCACGTCGCGCAGGATGGCGCGAGCCCGTTCGAGAATCCGCAAGCCTGCCTGCGTGGGCTTGACGGTGCGGCCGGAACGCGCGATCAAGGCGCTGCCCATGTCCGCTTCAAGCGCGCGCAGCCGCTGTTGCACGGTGGCGGGAGTCAGCCCCTGATGGCGCGCGGCCTGGGCGATGGAACCCAGCTCCACCACATGCACATAGGTTTGCAGAAAGCGCGAATCCACGGTCAGGGGCCTCCCTAAAAGATGCTTTTTACGTATTCTAAAGATGGATGAAGATAATTGTTGTTTTCTTTGGCGGGGGCAAGAATACGGTCAGAGCGTTGAGGCCGCGCACGATGCGCCGGCCGCGCCAGCCCGAATATCGCGACTACCAAGGAGCCAGTTGTGCCCATCATTGAATCCATAGACGTATGCGCCGCAGCGGTGCCGCTGGACAAGGTGACTTCGTTTTCGAACCGCACCGTGTCGACGCGGCATTACGGCCTCGTGAAGGTCCGTTCCACCGACGGCGTGGAAGGCATCGGCTTCTGCTACGTGGGCAGCGCCGGTGGTGCCATCTTCGAAGCCGCGGTGCAGGGGCTGCTGGGTCCGGTGCTGCTGGGCAAGGATACGCATGCCGTCGAAGGCCTGTGGCAGTCCATGTACCAGGAAGCCCTGCTGCAGGGCCGCCAAGGCACGGTGATGCGGGCGCTGAGCGCCCTGGACATCGCGTTGTGGGACCTGAACGCCAAGACCGCCGGTTTGCCGCTGCACAAGTTCCTGGGTGCGGTCGAACTGGAATCCGTGCCGGCCTACGCCAGCGGCGGCTATTACCTGGATGGCAAGACGCCCCAGCACCTGGGCGAGGAAATGGCGAGCTACGTGGACAAGGGCTTCCGTGCCGTCAAGATGAAGACCGGCCGCTTGTCGCCGGCAGAGGAAGAGGCGCGCCTGAAAGCCGCGCGCGCAGCCATCGGACCCGACGTCGAGCTGATGATGGACTGCAACAACGCCTGGCAGGACGTGACCCAGGCCATGCAATACATCCGCCGCTTTGAACAGTACGACCCGTACTTCATCGAAGAACCCTTCGGCCCCGACGACATCGACAGCCATGCCAAGCTGGCGCGCCTGACGCGCCTGCCCATCGCCACCGCCGAGATCGGCTATGGCCGCTGGTATCACAAGGAATTGCTGGACAAGGGCGCGGCGGGCATTCTGCAAACCGACGCCGCGGTCTGCGGCGGCATCACCGAATGGAAGCGCATCGCCGCCACCGCCGCCAGCTATGGCGTCATGGTCTGCCCGCATTGGTTCCATGATGTGCACGCTCCGCTGGTCGCCGCGACGCCCAATGCGCGCTACGTCGAATTCTTCTGGGACGATCAGGTGCTGAACTTCCGCAAGCTGGTGGACCGCCAGCTGACACACAAGCAGGGACGCGTGATCCTGCACCAGGAACCCGGCCTGGGCTTCGGCTTTGACGAGCGCATGGTCGAACGCTACGGCAAGTGGAGCCGCGTGCCCCGCTGATGGCAGTGTTTCGATAATCAGTCGTCGGCCGCTGGACCGGCGCGAGGAGACAGCAATGCAACGTAGGCAATTCATGACCGGCGCGGCAGCGCTGGGGGCCGCGCTGGTCTTGCCGGCGGCGGCGCGGGCGCAAGACCTGCCGCAAGGGCCGGTAAAGATCGTGGTGGGCTTTCCCGCAGGCGGCGGCACGGACGTGCTGGCCCGCCTGCTGGGACAGAAGCTGGGCGTGATGTGGAATATTCCGGTCATCGTCGAGAACCGCGCGGGCGCGGCCGGCATCATCGCCGCCGAACAGGTGGCGCGCCAACCCAACGACGGCAACACCCTGCTGATGGCCCACGTCAACAGCCATGGCATCGCGCCCGGGCTGCAGCCCAAGCTGGCCTATTCGGTGGAGCGCGACTTCACGCCCATCGCCCTGGTCGGCAAGACGCCCACCATCCTGATCGGCGGCGCTACGCAGCCCGCCAAGACGCTGCCCGAACTGGTCGCGCTATGCAAGGCGCAACCGGGCAAGATCGTATTTGGTTCTGCCGGCAGCGGCTCGGCGCAGCATCTTGCGCTGGAAATCTTCAAGGCCCGCGCCGGTATCGACGTGCTGCACGTCCCCTACAAGGGGTCGGCTCCCCTGATGAACGACTTGATGGGCGGGCACGTGCAGTACTGCTTCGAAGGCATGACCACCGCCACGCCGCTGGTGCAGTCCGGCAAGGTGATCGCGTTGGCGCAAACCCTGCAGCAGCGGTCCAAGAGCCAGCCCAATGTGCCCACCGTGGCCGAACAGGGCTACCCCGGCTTCGAGGCCAGCATCTGGTTCGGCATGGTGGGTCCCGGCAAGATGCCGGCCGCCATGGTGCAACGCATGAACCAGGACATCGATCGCGTGCTGGCGATGGCCGATGTCCAGGAGAAGCTGGCGCAGGTGGGGGCGGAGGACGGTGGCGGCAGCGTTCAGCGCTTCGCCGATTTCATGAAACAGGAGCAGCAGAAGTACGCCCAGACCATCCGCGATGCGAAGATCGTAGCGGAAGGCTGACACCGCCGCCGGCGCGCGGAAATTGATGCAGACACTTGCCCCCCAAAAAGTGTAAAAAGATATAACCTCGCCAGCCGGCGATCCCTGGGGACGGCCTCGATGCCGCGCAAGTATGTAATCGGCATCGCCATCGCTCTCGCCGCCGCCGCAGCGCTGCTGCCCATCGGCTTCGCGCTGCACATGTCCTGGGCGCGCGCGGTGGCGGGCGAGCAGCGCTATCTGGACGGCCAGGCCGAGCGCATCCTGACGGAAACCCAGGACATGCTGGACCAGATCGTGGCCACGCTGCGCGATCTGGGCGACCTTGCGTTCGAGCCCTGTTCGTCGCAGCACATTCGCCACATGCGGGCCCTGGCCTTGCGGGATCGGGCCGTGGACGATCTGGCCTTTGTGGCCGGTGGCGTCGTCCAGTGCACCACCTGGGGCGTGCCCAGCTACGAAGAGCCCTTGGTGCCGGCGCAGGTCGAACTCACCAACGGCGCGCGCTTGCTGCTGGACGCCGTGCCGGTGCTGAGCCCCTCCATCAGGATGGTGGCGGTGCGCCACGGCGATTACAGCGCCTTGCTTGAGCCGGGCCGCTTTACCGAAAAAGCGGCGGCGGACGACGCCCAGCTCGCCGTGGTCCTGCCTGGCGTGGGCATGCTTGGAACCCGCAACGACCCCGATCTGGTGCTGGTGTCCCAGGCGCTCAATGGCGGCAAGCTGGACATCGACGAGGCCTATCTCAGCGCCGTCGCCCGCAATGCGGATCTGGCTGTGGTCCTGCTTGAACCGCAAAGCGAAGCGCTGGATATGTTGCCGCGCGAACGCCTGTTCTGGCTCCCCATGGGGGCGCTGGTCGCGGCCGTGATGATCGGCCTGGTGGTCTGGCTGTCGCGGCGGCGCCTGTCGATCGCGGGCGAACTGGCTGCCGCCATCAGGCGTCGGGAGTTCGTTGTGCACTACCAGCCCATCATCGACCTGCGGACCGGACGCTGCATCGGCGCCGAGGCGCTGGTCCGGTGGATCCGCCGCGGCGGCAAGACGCTGCGGCCGGACCTCTTCATTTCCATCGCCGAGGACAACGGGCTGATGAACCGCATCACCGAAGAGGTGTTCCGCCTGGTGATCCGGGACATGGAGGATCTGCTGGGCGAGGACCGGGGGGCACACATCGCGGTCAATCTGAGCGCAAGCGACCTCAAGGACGGCAAGGCGCTGCGAGTGCTCCAGCGCATGCTGGAAGGCACGGCCATCGATCCGCAGCAGATCTGGCTGGAAGCGACCGAACGCGGTTTCATGGATGTGGACAAGGCCTGCAGCGTCATTGCCCAGGCCCGGGCGCAGGGCCATGCCGTGGCCATTGATGATTTCGGCACCGGGTATTCCAGCCTGTCGTACCTGCAGCGGCTGCCGCTGGATTCGTTGAAGATCGACAAGTCCTTCGTCGATACGATAGGCACCGATTCGGCGACCCACAAGGTCACGGACCACATCATCGACATGGCGAAATCCTTGAATCTGCTGACCGTGGCCGAAGGCATCGAGCGCCAGGAGCAGGCGGACCACCTGAAGGCGCGCGAGGTGGATTTTGGCCAGGGATGGCTCTACGGCAAGCCCATGCCGGCGATGGAGTTCATTGCGTACTACCGGAAAAACGTGGCCAGCACGCCGCCGCCCAGCCGGCTGCCCGACGCGCGCGCATGAGGCGGACCGCCGCGCCGCTCAGCGCGCCTGCGGTTCCACCCAGCCGGCCGTGGCCGAGATCGAGCGGGCTTTTTCGCTGAGCAAGTGGGCGGTGCCGGATTGCAGGTCATCGTCGATGGCGCCCACGGGGCCCATCAGGGTGATGGCGGCTTTCATTTCGCCCAGCATGTCGAAGATGGGGGCCGACAGCGACGTGAAGTGCGGCAGCAGCGCGTCGCGGCAACGGCTGAGGTGGTGCTTGAGGACTTCGTCGCGGATGGCCTGCACGTCTTGCTGTGTGTAGGACTTGCCGGCGGCGCTGCCATATCCGTCCAGGCCGGATGAAGCCATTTCCTGTTCCAGGAGTTCTCGCGTGCTGGCCTCCGGCAGGTGGGCCAGGAAGTTGCGGCCCAGCGCCGAGGACAACAACGGCAGCACACTGCCCACGCGCAATTCCAGCAGCGGACGGCTGCGGGCGCCTTCGACGCGGTAGACGATGGTCGGCCCCTTGTTGCCCCAGACACCCAGGAACACGGTGTGGCCGGTGATCGCGGCGACTTCGGCCATGATGGGCCGGGCGGTGGTGAACACGTCGAACTGTTCGAGGGCGGCCAGGCCCAGGCGCAGTGCATACGGCCCCAGGCCGTAGTGGCCGGAGTCCGCGTGCTGTTGCACCACGCCCACCTTCTGGAAGCTCACCAGGTAGTAATGGACGTTGGGCACCGTCAGCTCACAGGCGTCGGCGATTTCCTTCAGGGGCAGGGGGTGGCCGGCCTTGCGGATGACATCGAGGATCCGGAATCCCACTTCGATCGACTGGATGCCCCTGCGCGCCGAGGCCGGCGCCTGTTCCGCGTTCTTTTCTGCCTTGCCGGCGGGCCTTGCCATTGCTGCCTCCACTGATTTTCTGGCGGGAGTGTAGCAGCGGGGCGGGTCGCTCCCGGTGAGGCGCGGGCTTGGGTGCGCCGGGTTTCCCCTAGTTTTTCATGCCCCGAGTTAAGTTTGATAATAGTTAATGACTACAGCATTATCAATCTAGAACGTTTGGGGAACGCAGGCATGGAAGCGAATGTGGCAATGCAGCGGATCGAGGCCGGTCCGACGCTCAGCAGGAAAGAGGAACGCCAGGTGGTGGTTGCCTCGACCCTGGGCACCTTGTTCGAGTGGTACGACTTTTTCATTTACGGGACCTTGGCCGTCTTCATGAGCCAGGTACTGTTTCCGCAGGACAATCCCACGGTCGCGCTGCTGGCCGCGCTCGGCGCCCTGGCGGTGGGGTTCATCATCCGGCCGCTGGGCGCAGTGCTGTTCGGCTACCTGGGCGACAAGCTGGGCCGCAAGTACACCTTCCTCATCACCGTGGTCATGATGGGCGGCGCGACCGTGCTGATCGGCTGCCTGCCCACGTATGAATCGGCCGGCCACTTGTCGTGGATCCTGTTGCTGACCTTGCGCGTGGTGCAGGGCCTGGCGGTAGGCGGCGAGTACGGCGGCGCGGTCATCTACGTGGCCGAACACTGCGAACCCAGGCGCCGCGGGTTGCTGACGGGCTGGATCCAGATTACCTCGTCGGCGGGCCTGATCCTGTCTTTGATTGTGATCCTGTGCACGCAGGCGTCCATGAGCGCGGAGGATTTCCGCCAATGGGGCTGGCGCCTGCCGTTCATCCTGTCGATCGTGATGCTGGCGATTTCGATCTACGTGCGTGCCAAGCTGCACGAGTCGCCCGTATTCACGCGCATGAAGCAGCAGAACCGCCTGTCCAAGAACCCGGTCAAGGAGACGTTCGGCCAATGGTCCAGCCTGCGGCTGGTGCTGCTGGCGCTGATCGGCGTCACCGCCGGCCAGGGCGCGACCTACTTCACCGGCCAGTTCTACGTCATGATCTTCCTGCAGCAGGCAGTGCAGCTGGATCAGACCAGTGTCTACACGCTGATTCTGATCGGTTTCATCATCGGCGCGCCCACCTTCGTGCTGTTTGGCTGGCTGTCGGACCGTATCGGCCGCAAGTGGATCATGATGGCAGGCCTGTTCGTCGCGGCTCTCGGCTACCACTCCATGTTCGAGGTGCTGCTCAAGGCGGGCAACCCGGCCTTGGCGCAGGCCATGCAGACCACGCCGGTGCGCGTGCATGCCGACACCAGCGGCGGCGCCTGCGATTTCGGGCTGCAGGCGGCCATGATAGGCAGCCATGCCGACCACAAGAAGGTCTGCGTGCAAGCGAAGAAATTCCTCGTCGGCAAGGGCATCAACTTCGAGTACGCGGCGCCGCTGCCCGGCCAGAGCATCGCCATGAGCGTGGGCGGCACGACCGTCAACGGTTTTGACCGCGCCGCCTACACCAGCGCGCTGACCGCCGCCGGCTATCCCGAGCGCGCCGACCCCGCGCGCGTCGACCGCACGACCATCATCCTGCTCCTGGTGCTGATGACGGCAGTCGTGGCGATGGTCTACGGTCCCGTCGCGTCCTATCTGGTCGAGCTCTTCCCCGCCCGTATCCGCTATACGGCACTATCCTTCCCGTATCACATCGGTGCCGGCATCTTCGGCGGTATCGTGCCCTTTACCGCCACCTACCTGGCCCAGGCCAGCGGAAACATCTTTGGCGGCCTGATGTATCCGGTCGTCGTGACTGCGGTGGTGGGCGTCATCGGCAGCCTGTTCCTGCCCAACACCCGCGCCCGCGCCATCGACGAAGACGCTGCACACTGAAAAAAAGGAGAGACATGTCCACGCAACAGAGCTTCAAGGCTGCCGTCATCCAGGCGGCCTCCATCCCCACCGACAGCGTCGCCTGCGCCGAGAAGGCGGCTTCCCTGATCCGCCAGGCGGCCGAGCAGGGCGCCCGGGTGCTTGTGTTCCCCGAGGCGTTCCTGGGCGGCTATCCCAAGGGCAATTCCTTTGGCGCGCCCATAGGCATGCGCAAACCCGAAGGCCGCGACGCGTTCGCGAGCTACCACCGCCAGGCGATCCGGCTGGACGGTGAAGAGGTTGCGCTGGTGGCCCAGGCCGCGGTCGACACCGACAGCTTCGTGGTCATGGGCTGCATCGAGGCCGACGGCGGCACGCTGTATTGCACCGTGCTGTATTTCAATGGCCGCGAAGGGCTGGCGGGTAAGCACCGCAAGCTGATGCCCACCGCGGGCGAGCGCTTGATCTGGGGCTTCGGCGACGGCTCCACCATGCCCGTCATCGATACGCCTTACGGCAAGATCGGCGCCGTCATCTGCTGGGAAAACTACATGCCCATGCTGCGCATGTACATGTACAGCCAGGGCGTGGCGTTGTATTGCGCGCCCACCGCCGACGACCGCGATTCTTGGATCCCCAGCATGCGCCATATCGCGCTGGAAGGCCGTTGCTACGTCCTCACGGCTTGCCAGCACTTGCGCCGCGACGCCTATCCCGACGATTTCGAATGCGCCCTGGGCGACGCGCCCGACACCGTGCTGATGCGCGGCGGCAGCGCCATCATCGATCCGCTGGGCGAAGTGCTGGCGGGCCCGGATTTTTCGGCCGAGACTATTCTGTACGCGGACATCAATCCCAACCAGATCCTGCGCGGCAAGTATGACTTTGACGTCTCCGGCCATTACGCCCGTCCCGACGTGTTCCAGCTGCAAGTCGACACCCGCGAAAAGCGCGCCGTCTCGGCGCTGAACACCGGGGAGGCTTGAATCATGCATTTTGATTTCAGCGCCTTGCCGACGCAGACGGTCTACAACGTGCTGACCTCAACCGTCACGCCCCGCCCGATCGCGTGGCTCACCACGATTTCTGGCAAAGGCGTTGTCAACGCGGCTCCCTTCAGCTTCTTCAATGTGATGGGGCCTCAGCCGCCGACGGTGGCCATCGGCCTGATGCGCCATGCCAGCGGTGAACTGAAGGACTCTGGCGCCAACATCATCGAGAACGGCGAGTTCGTGGTGAATCTGGTGCCGGAGTCGCTGGTCGCGCAAATGAACCAGACTTGTGCTGACTACCCGGCGGATGTGGACGAATTGGCGGCGGCCGGCCTGACTGCACTGCCGGCAATCCATGTGCGTCCCCCGCTGATCAAGGGCTCTCCTGTGTCGCTGGAATGCGTCAGCCAGGCAACCATCGTGACCGGTCCGCGCCAGCTCGTGGTGATCGGCCGGGTGTTGGGCGCGCATGTCGACGATGCCTACGTGCAGGATGCCGAGCGCGGGTACATGGATACGCCCAGCATGGGGCTGATCGCTCGCATGCATGGCGGCGGCTGGTACGCGCGCAGCACGGATCTGTTCCAACTGGCGCGGCCGACGGCGCCGCTGTAATACGTGATGGGGCGGTGGGAAAGGCGGCTGCTTCAGCCGCCTTTTTTCTTGGGGGGGCGGCCGGACCCGGCGATCTGGCACCGGTTACGCAAAGCGAAGAGCTTGCGTCAATTCGTTCTTCATTTCCCTCGATGCGGGCCAAATCGGCGCTGTTAGCATTCCGCCGGCTGTCTCGTTTGTCCTCGCAACAGAGGCTTCCGGCGGCATCTTTCATATACAACGGACACAATTTTGGGGGCGGATATCCAGGGGCTTGCGGGCATCTGGCTTGCATTGGCGGCGGCGATTGCCCGGCGTCGAGGCTTCTGCCCGAGTGCGTGTCCGATTGCCCCTGAAGTAGCCGGGAGCAATATGAACAACATGAAGCTTGGAACCCGCCTGGCGGGTGGATTTGCCATCCTGCTGGCCATGATCATCGTCATGTGCGTGGTCGGCCTGGTCAGTCTGGCCAATATCAACGAGTCGGTGGAAACCGTGACGCAGCGCTCCTTGATCAAGGAGCGCCTGATCAACGATTGGGCCCGCAACATCCAGTCCGGGGTGACGCGCACTACGGCGATCGCCAAAAGCGCCGACGCCAGCCTGGCGGGCTTTTTCGCGGAAGAAGCGGCGGCCTCCACCCGGAATTCCTCGGCGCTGCAGCAGCAAATCGAACCCTTGATCCAAAGCGATCAGGAAAAAGACCTGTGGGAAGGCATCCGGAAGTCCCGCGCGGACTATTTGCGTACCCGCGACGGCATCTTCAAGGCCAAGCAGGAAGGCAACGTGCAGGCCGCCGACGCCATTTTCAACCGGGAGTTCCTGCCGGCGACGCGCCAGTTCATTGAACAGATCACACGCTTGTCCAGCCTGCAGCGGGCCGAAATCGACGCCCGGGCCGCCGATATCCAGAGCGCATACGGCACGGCCAATTTCTGGATGATCGCCATCGGTTCCATCGCGGTGGTCAGCGGCCTGCTGCTGGCCGTTCTGCTGACGCGCAGCATTACGCGTCCGCTGTCCGAGGCGGTGCGCGTGGCGCGCACGGTCGCAGCCAGCGATCTCACCAGTTCCATTGCCGTGACTTCCCGCGACGAAATCGGGCAACTGATGCGGGCGCTGGAGTCCATGAATGCGAACCTGGCCGGCACTGTCGCCAGGATACGCGCGGGCGTCGACAGCATCGCTTCCGCATCGGGCGAGATCGCGGCGGGCAACACAGACCTGTCTTCCCGGACGGAGCAGCAGGCCGCGTCGCTGGAAGAGACTGCGGCTTCGATGGAGCAACTGTCGTCCACCGTGAAGCTGAACGCCGAACGCGCCATGCAGGCCAACCAGCTTGCCGCGGCGGCGTCCGACACGGCTTCCCTGGGCGGCTCCACGGTTTCCGAAGTCGTCAGCACCATGAGCGCGATTTCGGCCAGTTCGGTCAAGATCGCCGATATTGTTTCGGTGATAGAGGGAATCGCCTTCCAGACCAACATCCTGGCGCTGAACGCGGCGGTGGAAGCGGCGCGGGCGGGCGAGCAGGGCAAGGGCTTCGCCGTGGTCGCGGCCGAGGTGCGCACCTTGGCGCAACGCAGCGCCCAGGCCGCCAAGGAGATCAAGACCCTGATCGAAGACACCGTGCAGAAAATCGACCAGGGTTCCGGCAGCGCGCAACGCGCCGGGTCGACGATGCAGGAGATCGTCGGCGCCGTGCGGCGCGTGACGGACATCATGGGCGAGATCGCCGCGGCGTCCGCCGAACAGGCGGACGGCATCGGGCACGTCAACCTCGCCGTGTCGCAGATGGACGAAGTGACGCAGCAGAATGCGGCGCTGGTCGAAGAGGCCGCCGCCGCGGCGGGGTCCATGCAGGACCAGACGGCGGAGTTGACGCGGGCGGTCAGCGCATTCAAGTTGCCGGGCGCGGAGGCGGGGGCTGTGCTGGCCGCGCCCCGCCAGGCGTCGGCGGCCTTGCAGCTCGCGGCGTACTAGCCTCGGGAGAGCGCCTCGGGCCAATCTTCCGGCCAGAGGCGTCCATAGGTCGGAAGAGAAACACGCCGGAAAAAACAAAAGCCCCTCGGAAGGGGCTTTTGAGTTGCGCTTGGCTGATCGCTTGAATCAGGCACAAGTGCTTGGAATACTTGGCGGAGAGGGTGGGATTCGAACCCACGGTACGGGGATACCGTACGCCTGATTTCGAGTCAGGTACATTCGACCACTCTGCCACCTCTCCGTGGCTGGGTTTCGTAACGGTGGTTGTCCTGGCTGGGTTTGCCCCGGGCCGGGTCTTCCACTAAAGATCCCTGGTCGGAAGGATCTACGTTGTCGAAGCAGCGAAGCCCGCAATTCTACAGGATTTTTTTTGTTTGTGTAAAGGGGGCGTGGATAGTCTCCCACAACGGGTTTCAACCGGCTTTCAGTGGCGGGGTTCTTTGCCCCAGAATTCCGACATGCCCGGCGTTCCAGTCCGGGCATCCCTCCGTCCAGGCGCACATCCCGGAACCGCTCGTCCCATGGATCTGATCCTTATCCTCCTGCTTGCGGCAGTATTGTGCGTGCCTCTCACCCAGTTGCTGGGCCTGGGCGCCATCCCCGGCTATCTGCTGGCCGGCGTGCTGGTCGGGCCGTCCTGCCTCAGGCTGGTCACCAACGTGGACACGATGATCGGGGTGTCGCAGTGGGGCGTGGTGATGATGCTGTTCATCATCGGGCTGGAGCTTTCCCCCAAGCGCCTGTGGGCCATGCGCAACGAAGTCTTCGTGCTGGGCTCTTTGCAGATGCTGGCTTGCGGGCTGCTGCTGGCGGTGGTGTTCGGTGCCGCGCTGCGGCACTTGGCTGGCATGGAGTGGCAGGCGGCGATCCTGTGCGGCCTGTCGCTAGCCTTGTCCTCGACGGCGGTGGCCTTGCGGCTGCTGGATGAGCGCATGCTGACGCGCACGCCGCTGGGCAGGTCGGCCTTGGGGATATTGCTTTTTCAGGATATGGCGGCAATTCCGATGTTGGTGGCGGCGGGTCTGCTCGGTTCCGACGGCACTTCGGCGCCATCCTTCAAGGAGGCGCTGATAGCGGTGCTGGTGGTGGCGGCCGCGTACCGGCTGCGGCTGCTGGGTTGGGCGGCGAAGGCGCAACTGAACGAATTGTTCACCGCCGCGGCCTTGTTGATGGTGGTGGGCGCCGCGCAACTGTTCGACTTCGCCGGCCTGTCCGCCGGCCTGGGCGGATTCCTGGTGGGCGTGCTGATGGCCGAATCGCGCTATCGGGACGACCTGGAAAAGGCGATCGACCCGTTCAAGGGTTTATTGCTGGGCCTGTTCTTCGTGGCCATCGGCATGTCCGTGAACCTGAAGGTGGTGGCCAGCCATTGGCCTTTCATTCTTTTGGGCGTATTTGCCCTGCTGCTGGTCAAGGCCTCGATTCTGTATGGATTTTCCCGCTTTCTCGGGTTGCCGCGTTATCACCGCCTGCTGTTCGCCCTGGCGCTGGCGCAGGGCGGGGAGTTCAGCTTCGCCATCTTCAACGAAGCCTGGGACAACAAACTGGTGAACCTGGAACAGCGCGACGTGCTGTCCGTCATCGTGGCGATCTCGATGGGCGTGGTGCCGATGCTGATCAAGCTGCTGGAGCGCATCCCGGAGAACCGGGGCGGCATGGCTGATCTGCCGGCGGCGGAGCCGGTCCAGGACGAGACGCCGAACCCTCCTGCGCCGCGCGATCCTCCGCCTGCTGCTTGACCCCGCGGGCCGTACGGGCATGGCATGATTGCCGCCATGCCGGGCAGCTACACTTGAACCCCGCTTGGCCCGTCCAATGTGCCCGACCACAGGAGAATGCTCATGCTTAAAGGAAAAGTCGCCCTTGTCACCGGTTCCACCAGCGGCATCGGCCTGGGTATCGCCACAGCCTTCGCCCAGCAAGGCGCCGATATCGTCTTGAACGGCTTTGGCGACGCCGCCGAAATCGAAAAGGTCCGCGCCGGCCTGGCCGACAAGCACGGCGTGAAGGTGATCTACGACGGCGCCGACCTGTCCAAGGGCGCCGCCGTGCGCGAGCTGGTCGAGAACACCGTGCGCCAGATGGGCCGCATTGACATCCTGGTCAATAACGCCGGTATCCAGCACACCGCGCTGATCGAGGATTTCCCCGCGGAAAAGTGGGATGCAATCCTGGCGCTGAACCTGTCCGCCGTGTTCCATGGCACGGCCGCCGCCTTGCCGCACATGAAGAAACAGGGTTTTGGCCGCATCATCAATATCGCTTCTGCCCATGGGCTGGTGGCGTCGGCCAACAAGTCGGCCTACGTTGCGGCCAAGCATGGCGTGGTCGGCTTTACCAAGGTCACGGCACTGGAGACCGCCGGGCAGGGCATCACCGCCAACTCGATCTGCCCGGGTTGGGTGCGCACCCCTCTGGTTGAAAAACAGATCACCGCGCTGGCGGAAAAGAATGGCGTCGACCAGGAAACGGCCGCGCGCGAACTGCTGAGCGAGAAGCAGCCGTCGCTGCAATTCGTGACGCCGGAGCAATTGGGGGGCACCGCCGTGTTCCTGGCTTCGGACGCCGCGGCTCAAATTACAGGTACGTCCGTCTCGGTCGATGGCGGCTGGACGGCACGCTAAAAAGGAATTTCCGGAATGTTGTTTCTGCTTTCACCCGCCAAAAAGCTGGACTACGACTCGCCGCTGCACATCGAGACGCATACCCAGCCGCTGTTCGTGGACCAGGCTGCCGGCCTGATCAAGGTTCTGAAGACCAAGTCGGCCGAGGATATTTCCGAGCTCATGAGCCTGAGCCCGGCGCTGTCCGAACTGAACGTGCAACGCTATGCCAGCTGGAAGCGCAGCTTCACGCAGGCCAATTCGCGCCAGGCCGTGCTGGCCTTCAATGGCGACGTCTACGAAGGCCTGGAAGCCGCGACCCTGTCGGCCAAGCAGTTGGACTGGGCGCAAGAGCACGTGGCCATCCTGAGCGGCCTGTATGGCGTGCTGCGCCCGCTGGACCTGATGCAGCCGTACCGCCTGGAAATGGGCACGCGCCTGGCTACACCCAAGGGCAAGAACCTGTACGAGTATTGGGGACCGGCCATCGCCGAATACCTGAACGAACGGCAGGCTGGCCAGAAGGCGCCCGTGATCGTCAACCTGGCATCCGAGGAATACTTCAAGTCGGTCGACCTGAAGACCCTCAAGGCGCGCGTGGTGCAGTGTGTCTTCCAGGACTGGAAGAACGGTGCCTGGAAGGTCATCAGCTTCCACGCCAAGCGCGCACGCGGCTTGATGGCGCGCTACGCGATCCTGCATAAGGTGTCCAAGCCGGAAGGCCTGCAAGGCTTCGACCTCGAAGGATATAAGTTCGACGCCTCCGCTTCGTCGGAAGACAAGCTGGTATTCCGGCGCAAGGTCTGACCCGGTCCCGGGCCCTGCGCCCGGGATCCCCCAACTCGTCCGACAGGATTCACGGCGTTACACGGCCGCCGCCACCGGCGGCGCGTGCGTGGGATCGGCCAACGCGTGCAGCTCCTGGCGGATCATGTGCGCGGCCTTCAGCATTTGCTTGATCGGATAGACCAGGGCGGCCTGCTCGCCTTCAGTGTTGAATTGCGTAGGCAGGTCGGTTGGCGGCTGGGCGCGATGCTCGTCCAGCAGGTCCACCATGCCGGTCAGCGCCCGCTGCACGGCGTCGGGCGTGGCGGGCAGGCTGGCCAGGATGGGAATGGCCGCCGTGATCTGGGAAGCCAGGATGTGGTTCTGGATCAGCAGGTTGTTCAGCTCGGGCACGCTTACCTGGTGCGACGTGGGCTCGCTCATCATGCGGTAGAAGGCTTCAGCGAAATTGCTGAATGCGATGTGCACATTCTTGCGCGCCAGGCGCCATGCCAGGTCGGCGTCCGTCACGGCCGGCGTCTCGCCGGCTGCGGCGCCCACCGGCGCGCCATGGGCCTGCATGGCCTCGACGTAGCGCATGCCCGCGATCAGGTATTCGCGATTGGCGCGCGTTGCCGCCGCGGCCAGCGGCTTCAGGTAGCGGGCTTCCCACCAGGGCAGGATGTAGCTGCAGATCAGCGCCAGCGCGCAGCCCAGCAGCGTGTCGATGGCGCGTTCGCCGATCACCGACATCGAGACGGTGCCCGGAGACACGAAGTGGAACACCAGCACCACGAACAGGGTATTGAAAGTGGCGCTCGCCATGTAGTTCAGCTGCACCAGGCTGTTGCCCATGATGCAGGCGCCCAGCAGCACCGCGAACAGGATTTCCGGCCTGTCGGTCAGGTTGAACAGGAGCAGGGCCAGGATGCAGCCGATCAGCGTGCCCGTCAGGCGCCAGCTATTGCGCTGGCGCGTCAGCGCAAAGCCCGGCTTCATAATGATGACGATCGTCAGCATGATCCAGTAGTTGTGCGCGGAAAACGCGGGTGACAGCCACTGGCTGGCCAGCGTCATGGCGATGGCCGCGGCGGCCGTTACCCGCAGCGCATAGCGGAAATGCGGCGAGTCCAGCCGCAGGTTGCTGGTCAGCAGTCCCACGCGGAATTCCTGTCGCGAGATGAAGCGCGTCAGCGACTTGTTGATGCGCAGCACGTCAGTGGGTTTGGCATCCGGCGAGGCGGCGGTGTGGTCGGCAAGGCGGTCGACGATGCGCGCCGAGTTGCGCAGCCGGCGCAATACCTGGACGATCAGGGCGAGCATCTCGGGCTCGCGCTCGCCCAGGCCCTGTTGCTTGAGCTGTTCGATTTCGTATTCGATGGCGCGCAGTTCAGCGCGGGCGCTGCTGCGGTACTGCACCTTGCGTCCGCGCGACACGTCCAGCGCGATGCGGTTGAGCTCCAGCGACATCTTCACCAGCGCGTCACGCATGAACATCAGGCAGTCGCTGCCGGCCAGCGCGCGGCGTAGCGCGGGGTAATCGGTGTGCGTGGCCACCAGCGTGTCCAGCAGCTGCAGCATGTCCACGAACATGTTCCAGATCATCACGCGCTGCCGGTCGCCCAGCCCCTTGCCGCGAGGCAGGGCGCGCAGCACCATGTCGCGCGCTGCCTGGTGCTTTTCGGTCATGATGGACTGGCGCTGGATCAGGTCGCGATAGGCGTCGTCCAGATCGGCCGTTTCGTCATAGAAAGTGGCGCGCGCCGCGACGTAGTCGGCGGTGGCAAAGAGCGCCACGGACATGGCCTGCTGCTCCTCGCGCAGCCAGAACAGCCGTGAAAAGCCCAGGCTGAATGCAACGTAGAACAATGCGCCGCCCAGCGTGGCCGCGGCGTGCGCCAGCACCTCGTGGGGCGCCAACGGCGAATGCATGGTCAGGGTCATCAGCAGCAGCCCGGCAAAGCCGATCAGCCCGCCGCGCTTGCCGAACACGGTGAACATCGAATAGACGAAGCACTGCGCGATGACCGCCAGCCAGATCAGCACGGGATGCGAGGATGCCAGGCCCGTGATGATGACGGTCAGCGTGCCCAGCGCCGCGCCGCCCAGCATCTCGTTGGTGCGATGGCGCTGCGGTCCGCCCGGCTGGTCGATGATGGCCAGGCACTGCGCGCCGAAGGTCGCGACCAGGCCCGTCGTGTAGTTACCGAAGATGCCGCCCAGCACCAGCACCGGCAACAGCATTCCGACCCCTTGCCGCACCCCTCCGAAGAAGTAGTGGCTGTAGAGGAAGCGGCGGATGCTGGCAATGCGCAAATCCATGGGCGGGGGGCTCGGTTCTGGGTGACGAAACAAGTATAGAGAGACTGTTCCAATTTTTGGGGTCAGATAGTTACCGAACCTTCCGCGCAACGCTTGGAGAAAGGTCGATTTGCTACCTTTGACGCAACGCGGTAAATTGCTCCACTTGCGCCGGTCAGCCTATCCGAAACCGGTGCGTTGAGGCGGATTGCCAGGGTCACCTCCCAGTCATCCCGCAGCAGTTACACCTGCCGTTGGCCGCGCCACAAGCGTGTGTTGCCAAGGCTTCCATTTCGACCTCCAGCGTCCCCCAGGGGCGTTTGCACTGCGTTCTGTCGAGCGTGTGCCGGGTCGGCAAGGTGTCCGGGTGGCGTGGCTCCGTGAGCCGCAAAGCGCCGGATCATGTTGTCGGAACCGGTATGGGTTCAGTTGCCGCCGTATCCGGGCGAGCAGCAGTCAGGGTTGCAGGGCCGGTACTGAAAGGAATGACAACATGGAACTGAATGGCGCCGATATCGTCGTGCGCTGCCTGGCCGATGAAGGCGTGGAACACGTTTTCGGCTACCCCGGCGGCGCGGTGCTCTACATCTACGACGCGATTTTCAAGCAAGACAAATTCCAGCATATCCTGGTTCGTCACGAGCAGGCCGCCGTGCACGCCGCCGATGCCTATTCGCGCTCGTCGCAAAAGGTTGGCGTCTGCATCGTGACCAGCGGACCGGGCGTGACCAATGCCGTCACCGGCATCGCCACCGCCTACATGGATTCCATCCCCATGGTCATCATCAGCGGGCAAGTGCCCACTGCGGCCATCGGCGAGGACGCCTTCCAGGAATGCGACACCGTCGGCATCACGCGTCCCTGCGTCAAGCACAATTTCCTCGTGCGCGACGTCAAGGACCTGGCCGAAACCATGCGCCGCGCGTTCTACATCGCGCGCACCGGCCGTCCCGGCCCGGTGCTGGTGGATATCCCCAAGGACATCACCGTCGCGCAGTGCAAGTACACGCCGCCCAAGGGCGAGATCTCGATGCGCTCCTACGCGCCCGTCAACAAGGGCCACCAGGGGCAGATCAAGAAAGCCGTGCAGATGCTGCTGGCCGCCGAGCGGCCCATGATCTACACGGGCGGCGGGGTCATCCTGTCGAATGCCGCGCCCGAGCTGAACAAGCTCGTGACGCAACTGGGCGCGCCCTGCACCAGCACCCTGATGGGCCTGGGCGGCTATCCCGCCAGCAGCGGCCAGTTCGTCGGCATGCCCGGCATGCACGGCACCTACGAAGCCAATATGGCGATGCAGCATTGCGACGTCCTGCTGGCCATTGGCGCCCGTTTCGACGACCGCGTGATCGGCAACCCCAAGCACTTCGCCCAGAACGCCCGCAAGATCATCCATATCGATATCGATCCTTCGTCGATCTCCAAGCGCGTGCGCGTGGACGTCCCGATCGTGGGTAACGTCAAGGACGTCCTGGCAGACCTCAGCGCGCAGTACGACATCGCCGCGGCCGAGCACAAGCCCGCCTCCATCACCAAGTGGTGGGAGCAGGTCGAGACCTGGCGCGGCAAGGAATGCCTGAAGTTCGCCAACTCGGACGAAGTCATCAAGCCGCAATACGTGGTGGAAAAGCTCTGGGAAGTGACCGGCGGCGACGCCTTCGTGACTTCCGACGTGGGCCAGCACCAGATGTGGGCGGCGCAGTACTACAAGTTCGACAAGCCGCGCCGCTGGATCAACTCCGGCGGCCTGGGCACCATGGGTGTGGGCCTGCCGTACGCGATGGGCGTGCAGATGGCCAATCCGGGGCAGGACGTCGCCGTCATCACCGGCGAAGCGTCCATCCAGATGAACATCCAGGAACTGTCGACCTGCCACCAGTACCGCCTGACGCCGAAGATCGTCTGCCTGAACAACCGCTTCCTGGGCATGGTCCGGCAGTGGCAGCAGATCGACTACGGTTCGCGGTATTCCGAGTCCTACATGGATTCGCTGCCCGATTTCGTCAAGGTGGCCGAGGCCTATGGCCACGTGGGTCTGCGCATCGAACGTCCGGCGGATGTCGAGCCGGCGCTGCGCGAAGCGTTCAAGAAGCACAAGGACCGCCTGGTCTTCCTGGACTTCATCACCGACCGCACCGAGAACGTGTGGCCGATGGTCAAGGCCGGCCGCGGGCTGACCGAAATGCTGCTCGGCTCTGAAGACCTGTAAGGAGGCCACCCATGAAACACGTGATTTCCGTCCTCCTCGAGAACGAACCCGGCGCGCTGTCGCGCGTGGTGGGACTGTTTTCCGCGCGGGGCTACAACATCGAGACCCTGACGGTGGCGCCCACCGAGGACTCCACGCTGTCGCGCATGACCATCGTGACCACCGGTTCCGACGAAGTGATCGAGCAGATCACCAAGCACCTGAACCGCCTGGTGGACGTGGTCAAGGTCGTCGACCTGACCGAAGGCGCGCACATCGAGCGCGAGCTGATGCTTGTGAAGGTACGCGCGGTCGGCAAGGAGCGTGAGGAAATGAAGCGCATGGCGGACATCTTCCGCGGCCGCATCATCGACGTGACCGACAAGTCCTACACCATCGAATTGACGGGGGTGCAGGAAAAAGTACAGGCCTTCCTGGAGGCCCTGGACCGCAGTGCCATCCTTGAAACCGTGCGCACCGGCGTGTCCGGCATCGGACGCGGTGAACGGATTTTGAAGATTTGACCGGCCTTCCAGGCCAAGCCGCACCCTACATCTGAATTAAACAAATATCCAAAATACTGGAATCTGGAGCAAACCATGAAAGTTTTCTACGACAAAGACTGCGATCTCTCCCTCGTCAAGGGCAAGACTGTTGCCATCATCGGCTACGGCTCGCAAGGCCACGCGCATGCGCAGAACCTGCATGAGTCGGGCGTGAAGGTCGTGGTTGGCCTGCGCAAGGGCGGCGCCTCGTGGAACAAGGCCGCCAACGCCGGCCTGGAAGTCAAGGAAGTCGCCGACGCCGTCAAGTCCGCCGACATCGTCATGATGCTGCTGCCCGACGAGAACATCGCTTCCGTCTACAACAAGGAAGTGCACGCCAACATCAAGGCTGGCGCCGCCCTGGCGTTCGCCCACGGCTTCAACGTGCACTACGGCCAGGTCGTGCCGCGCGAAGACATCGACGTCATCATGATCGCCCCGAAGGCTCCGGGCCACACCGTGCGCAACACCTACAAGCAGGGCGGCGGCGTGCCCCACCTGGTGGCCGTGTATCAGGACAAGTCGGGCGCCGCGCGTGACGTGGCCCTGTCGTACGCCAGCGCCAACGGCGGCGGCCGTGCCGGCATCATCGAAACGAACTTCCGCGAAGAAACCGAAACCGACCTGTTCGGCGAACAGGCCGTGCTGTGCGGCGGTACCGTCGAACTGATCAAGGCCGGTTTCGACACGCTGGTGGAAGCCGGCTACGCCCCCGAAATGGCGTACTTCGAGTGCCTGCACGAACTGAAGCTGATCGTCGACCTGATCTACGAAGGCGGCATCGCCAACATGAACTACTCGATTTCGAACAACGCCGAGTTCGGCGAATACGAAACGGGTCCGAAGATCGTCACCGACGAAACCCGCAAGGCCATGCGCCAGTGCCTGACGGACATCCAGACCGGCGAATACGCCAAGAAGTTCATCCTGGAAAACACCGCCGGCGCTCCGACGCTGACCTCGCGCCGCCGCATCAACGCGGAATCGCAGATCGAGCAAGTGGGCGGCAAGCTGCGCGCCATGATGCCCTGGATCGCCGCCAACAAGCTGGTGGACAAGTCCAAGAACTGATCCCTGCCACTGCGCGGGGCCAGCCCCGCGTAATCAGGGTCGAAGCGGCATGCCTGCGAGGGCATGCCGTTTTTTTTGCCGGCGTCCCCGTCGATCTTGCCAGGCACGCGGCTTGCTCCGGCCCGCAAGCGGGGCCAGATGGGTTAACCTTTCAATGTTCGTTGTAAGTTATTGAGACCATGCCCAATTTTTCCATGCGCGATTCCGAGAACCGCCACCGCAGCATTTACCTGTTGCCTAACGCGTTCACCACCGCCGCACTGTTCGCGGGGTTCTACGCCGTCGTGCAGGCCATGAACGACCGCTTCGAAGTGGCTGCCATCGCGATTTTCGCGGCCATGGTGTTGGACGGCATGGATGGCCGGGTCGCCCGCCTGACCAACACGCAGTCCGCCTTTGGCGAGCAATACGATTCCCTGTCCGATATGACTTCCTTCGGCGTGGCGCCGGCGTTGGTCATGTACGAATGGATCCTGAACGACCTGGGCCGCTGGGGTTGGCTGGCCGCTTTTGTCTACGTGGCCGGGGCCGCGCTGCGCCTGGCGCGTTTCAACACCAACATTGCCGTGGTGGACAAGCGCTACTTCCAGGGGCTGCCCAGTCCGGCCGCGGGCGCGCTGGTGGCGGGTTTCGTCTGGCTGGCCGTGGACAACAAGCTGCCCATCCATGACAGCCTGATGGCCTGGGCGGCGTTCACGCTGACCATGTACGCCGGCATTTCCATGGTGTCGAATGCGCCGTTCTTCAGTGGCAAGAGTTTCGCGCTGGGTCGCAGCGTGCCGTTCTGGGGCATCCTGCTGGTGGTGGCCGTGTTCGTCTTCGTGTCCAGCGATCCCCCGGTCGTGCTGTTCGGCCTGTTCGTGCTGTATGGCCTGTCGGGCTGGATCATGTGGGCCTGGCGCTGGAACCGCGCGCGCCGCCTGACACAGGAACGCCGCAGCCAGTCCTCCTGATCGCGGCAGGCTGCCCCCTAAAACACAACCCGCCGGATGGCGGGTTGTGTTTTTCAGGGATGGCTCAGCGCCACATGAACCGATCGTCGTCGTACATGGGGTCCGGCCCGGGATGGAAGTGCGTCAGCCTGCTGCCGTCGCGGCCCATGTATACGTACATCAGCGAGTTCCATACGCCGTTTTCCTTGTAGCGGTACGACCAGACCACCTCACGCTTTTCGCCCAGGCCGGCTTCCTCGATGCGGGCGGGCGGGCCGAATTCGCAGCGCACGCGGTCAGGACCCCATTCGCCTTCGCTCAGCACCTTGAAGTGCGCATCCGTCAGGAGCGGGACCACCTGGCCCACGCGGCCGTCCGTGCCTACATTGGTGCCCCAGGCATATTGGCCCATCGGCTGCTGCGTCCAGATGACGCGGCGTCCGCCATTGGCTTGCGGGCATTCGAAGTTGGGTTGTCCGAACTTGGACAGCACGTCGGCGTAGGGCGTGCCGGGCGGGATCTGGGCCATGTTTGCGCAGGCGGTCAGCCCGGCCACGACTGCGGCGGCCAGCGCCAGACGGGCACTTTTGTAATATTTAGACATATTTTCTCCTTACGTCGCACCGCGGCCTGCGGCGGGGCAGGCGCCCTCATTGGGGTAATTCTAGCGAATCGGCTATAATCATCGAGCTTTATCAAGTGTATTGATTTTGCAAGATACTTTGCGCTGGCCGCAGAGCTCTCCAGGTGCCTGGTCCCGGTGTTGAAACGCCGCGCCCACACCCGGGTTCCGGGCTTCTGTTTGAGTCATCAATGGCAGCAGTGAGAAAGCGAATTCAGCCAGGTCCACGCAAAATTTTTTCCCAACCACGTCAGGGCGCCTCGGCCCTGTCGCATGTCCGAAGAGGTCATAAATGTCTGTAGCTGACATCAAGAAATCCGATATCGTCGCGCAATTCCAACGTGCTCAAGGCGATACCGGCTCCCCCGAAGTTCAGGTGGCTCTGCTCACCGCCCGCATCAACGAACTGACCGGTCACTTCAAAGAACACATGAAGGACCATCACTCGCGCCGCGGTCTGCTCCGTATGGTCAGCCGTCGCCGCAAGCTGCTCGACTATCTCAAGGGCCGCAATCCCGATTCGTACCGCGCACTGATCGAAAAACTCGGTCTGCGCAAGTGATCGACGGGGCTGGCTCCCCATGACGCAACCGTGGTCGGTGCGACGCATGTCGCGACGGCCACGGTTTTTCATTTGTAAGGAATAATCGTCATGTTCAATAAAGTGACAAAATCGTTCCAGTATGGCCAGCACACGGTCGTACTGGAAACTGGCGAGATCGCTCGCCAGGCTTCCGGCGCCGTCGTGGTGTCCGTCGAGGACACCGTCGTCCTCGCCACCGTTGTGGCTTCCAAGAAGGCCAAGCCGGGTCAGACGTTTTTCCCGCTGACCGTTGACTACATCGAGAAGACCTACGCCGCCGGCCGTATTCCGGGTGGCTTCTTCAAGCGCGAAGGCAAGCCCTCCGAGAAGGAAACGCTGACCTCGCGCCTGATCGACCGTCCCCTGCGTCCGCTGTTCCCCGAAGACTTCTACAACGAAGTCCAGGTGGTCATCCACACGCTGTCGGTCAATCCCGAAATCGATCCCGACATTCCCGCCATGATCGGCGCCTCGGCCGCGCTGGCCATTTCGGGCATTCCGTTCAACGGCCCGATCGGCGCCGCGCGCGTGGGTTACATCGATGGCCAGTACGCCATCAACCCGACTGCCTCGCAGTTGAAGTCGTCCAAGCTGGACCTGGTTGTCGCCGGCACCGAAAACGCCGTGCTGATGGTTGAATCCGAAGCCGACCAGCTGTCCGAAGAAATCATGCTGGGCGGCGTGGTCTACGGCCACCAGCAAATGCAGGCCGTCATCAACGCCATTCACGAACTGGTCAAGGACGCTGGCAAGCCCGATTGGGAATGGCAAGCGCCCGCCAAGGACGAGGCCCTGATCGCCGCCGTCACCGCGGCTGCCCAGGAAGGCCTGAACGCCGCCTACCAGGTCCGCGAAAAGCAAGCCCGCACCACCCAGTTGCGCGAAGTCTACGCCAACGTCTCGGCCAAGCTGAACGCCGCCGCCGCTGAAAAGGGCGAGCCGGCTCCGGACGCCGTCACCGTCGACAACATCCTGTTCTCGCTGGAATCCGCCATCGTTCGCGGCCAGATCCTGAACGGCGAGCCGCGCATCGACGGCCGCGACACCCGCACCGTGCGCCCGATCAGCGTGCGCCTGGGCGTGCTGCCGCGCGCCCACGGCAGCGCGTTGTTCACTCGTGGTGAAACCCAGGCGCTGGTCGTGGCCACGCTGGGCACCAAGCAGGACGAGCAGATCATCGACGCGCTCATGGGCGAATACCGCGACCGCTTCATGCTGCACTACAACATGCCTCCGTTCGCCACCGGCGAAACGGGCCGCATTGGTGTGCCCAAGCGCCGTGAAATCGGCCACGGCCGCCTGGCCAAGCGCGCACTGATCCCGCTGCTGCCGGCTCCGGAAGACTTCCAGTACACCATCCGCATCGTGTCGGAAATCACCGAGTCCAACGGCTCGTCGTCGATGGCTTCGGTCTGCGGCGGCTCGCTGGCCATGATGGACGCCGGCGTGCCGGTCAAGGATCACGTGGCTGGCGTGGCCATGGGCCTGATCCTGGACGGCGGCAAGTTCGCCGTGCTGACGGACATCCTGGGCGATGAAGATCACCTGGGCGACATGGACTTCAAGGTCGCGGGCACCGAGAACGGCGTCACCGCACTGCAGATGGACATCAAGATCCAGGGCATCACCAAGGAAATCATGCAAGTGGCGCTGGCTCAGGCCCGCGAAGGCCGCCTGCACATCCTGGGCAAGATGAAGGAAGCGCTGGACGGTTCGCGTGGCGAGCTGTCCGCTTTCGCCCCGCGCATGCTGACCATCAAGATCAATCCCGAGAAGATCCGCGACGTGATCGGCAAGGGCGGCGCCACCATCCGCGCGCTGACCGAAGAAACCGGCACGCAGATCGACATCTCCGACGACGGCACGATCGTGATCGCCAGCGTCGACGAAGCGCAGGCCAAGGAAGCCCAGCGCCGCATCGTCGAGCTGACCGCCGACGTCGAAGTGGGCCAGATCTACGAAGGCGCGGTGCTGCGCCTGCTGGATTTCGGCGCCATCGTGCAAGTGCTGCCGGGCCGCGACGGCCTGCTGCACATCTCGGAAATCGCCAACTACCGCATCGCCAACATCAACGATGTGCTGAAGGTCGGCCAGCAAGTCCGCGTCAAGGTCATCGAGGCCGACGACAAGGGCCGCCTGCGCCTGTCCATCAAGGCGATCGGCGGCATCGAGCAGCAGCAAGCCGCTGCCGCTCCTGAAGCTGCCCCCCAATCGGAACCGCAAGCCGAATAAGCGCGCGCAACCGGTAGCATGAAACGGCGCCCCAGGGCGCCGTTTTTCATGGCCGGGCGCCGCCCAGCATCGGCCGGCCCGGACTCATCTTCTTGCTTCTTCATGCGCCGGACATCTCCCAACGGCGCCTACCTTCCTGTAAAGTCTTGCGCGAGAGCGGAGCCACCCGCACAGGGAGGATGGCATTCGCGCCGTGACGGACAGGGGGGAAACGGATGGGCAAGGCATGACGGCGTGGGCCAGACCCGCCAGTGCCGCGGTGCTGCTTGCGGCGCTGCTGACCGGCTGCATGAGCAGCAGCCCCGGACCGGGTCAGGGCACCCCCAAGAGCGAAGATATGTCCGCCGACCAGTTCGGCCAGACGGACTTCAATCGTACCGTCACGCTGGAAGTCCGCGACAACCTGGCCAGCCTCTACGTACTGCTGGACAAGCTCTACCGCCGCAATCCGCGCGAATGGCGCAAGTCGGGAGCGCCCGATCTGCCCAAAGCCGTGTCGCTGGTCAAGCATTCCATCGAAGTCCGTATTCCGCCCAAGGACCTGGCCGGGTTGCGAGACATCCAGATCCTGGCCGTGTCCCTGGACCCCAACTATTCCGGCGACCGGGTCGCCGCCTTCATTTACGGCCTGGCGGACACCATCATCGCGGCCCACAACGGCAAGACGCGCCTGTACGCCACCGACGCGCTGGACGGACAGCGGGTCTACAATGCCGCACGGAACGTCGAGGCAGCGGCCTGGCTGCTGGCGTCGCGCCGCAATGCCCAGGGCGAACCCTTGCTGCTGGCCAACGAAATGTCCCAGAACGCCACCAATCTCAGCTTTGAACGCGAATTCGGCGCCATCATCGGCCGTCTGGACCTGATCGCCAATCTGCTCGGCGAGAACACGCGGCGTATCGGGATCAACTACGCGCAGGGTCTGCTGCTCTTCAATTTCCTGCCAGTGCGCTAACAGGATTTTCCATCGTGATCGATATCGCTTCCATTCAGACCGCCCGCGAGAACCTGCGCGGCCAGGTGCTGAAGACCCCCTTTACCCTGTCCCGCACGCTGTCCGATATTTTCGGCGCCGAGATCTGGCTGAAATTTGAGAACCTGCAGTTCACGGCTTCGTTCAAGGAGCGCGGCGCGCTCAACCGCATGTTGACGCTGTCGGAGGATGAACGCGCCAAGGGCGTGATCGCCGTCTCCGCGGGCAACCACGCGCAGGGCGTGGCCTACCATGCCCAGCGCATGGGGGTGCCTGCCGTGATCGTGATGCCGCGCTTCACCCCCACTGTCAAGGTCGCCAATACGCGCCGCTTTGGCGCCGAAGTGGTGCTGGCCGGCGATACCTTCGATGACGCCAAGGCGCGCGGCTACGAACTGGCCCGGGAGCGCGGCCTGATCATGATCCACCCCTATGATGACGAAGCGGTCATTTCTGGGCAGGGCACGGTGGCACTGGAAATGCTGGAAGACCAGCCGCAGCTGGATACCCTGGTCATCGCCATTGGCGGCGGCGGCCTGATTTCAGGCATAGCCACGGCCGCCAAGGCGCTCAAGCCCGGCATCGAGATCATCGGCGTGCAGACCGAACGTTTCCCGTCGATGTACGCGGCCGTCAAGGGTGTGTCCATGCCGCTGGGCGCCTACACGATCGCCGAGGGCATCGCGGTGAAATCGCCGGGCGCGCTGACCCAGCCCATCGTGAGCCAGCTCGTCGACCGCATCGAGCTGGTCAGCGAAAGCGACATCGAGCACGCCATTGTCGTGCTGCTGGAAATCGAGAAATCGGTGGTAGAAGGCGCGGGGGCCGCCGGCCTGGCTGCGCTGCTGCGCGCGCAGGAAGAAGGCAGCAACCGCTACAAAGGCAAGCGTATCGGCCTGGTGCTGACGGGCGGCAACATCGATCCGCTGATGCTGGGCGAGCTGATCGAACGTGGCATGGTGCGCGCCGGCCGCCTGGCTCGCATCCGGGTGGATCTGCGCGACCTGCCCGGCGCGCTGGCCCATGCCACCAAGCTTATCGCCGATGCGCAAGCCAACATCACCGAAGTGCACCATCAGCGTGCCTTCACCTCATTGCCTGTGCGCAATGTCGAGGTGGACTTCGTGTTGCAGACGCGCGGCCATGAGCACATCCAGGAAGTGATCGACGTGCTGAACGCGGCGGGTTTCGCCGCCAGCAACCACGACCACTGAGCGGTTCAGGCGCCGCCGCTCTGCGCGGCATCTCGCGCCAACAGACTCTTCAGCCCATACAGGCGCTCGCGGTGCAGCGTGGCCGACAGCGGTTCGGGTTCGCGGCCCAGCGCCACGTAATCCGCCGGCACCTGCGCCGCTGCGGCCCGGATGGCGTCAGGCGCCGCCTGCCACCAGTGAGTCAGCATGCGGTCGGGGTTGTAGACGTCCAGCCCCTGGCGGCGCAGTTCGGAACGGTTGAAATCCTTCAGGTTCCAGGTCAGCACTTGCACCACCGGCGGTTGCTGCAAGCCGCAGCGCGCGCGCCGTGCCAGGCCGGCTGCGATCACGTGGAAGTCTTTGGGATCGCTGTAGCGCAAAGAGGCCTCGTAGACCTGCGTGTCCGCTTCGCGAGCGCCAGGAAAGCGCGCGTTCATGTCGTCCCACAGTTCCATCATCACTTCCGGCGGGATCTCCCAGATGCGCGAGGCATTGCGGCGCCATTCCTCGCCGATGCGATCCGTCCATACCGGGGTGTACACGCCGGCCTCCGCCAGGCGGAGCAGCATGCGGCGCAGGATGCCGGACATAAGGACGCAGGCGTCCAGGACGATGAAGGGCGGGGTGGGGGAAGAGGCGGTCAAGTGCGGTCTGGGCCCTGCTGGCGCATGGCGCGCCGGAGGCAGTGGGGGCGGATAAATGGAAAGCGAGGCGCAAGAATAACGTTTTTTGGAAATGGCCGAGGGGCTGGGCGCGTGCGCGCCTGTGCCGGGCCTAACCCAGCTCGGCGCGCACGGCGTTGCAGTGGCTGACCAGATTGCGCCGAGACACCAGGCATTGCTTGAGCGGCGTATCAATGGCGTAGAAATAGATATTGGCGATAAAGCCGTAGATGCCTGCGTCCACGCTACCCGGATTGGGGCCAAACATGAAGCCGTTGTCGCCCAGCAGGCTGGAGATGGCTTCCAGATCGGCGATCCCGCGCGCGTACGCGTCTTCGGGTGCATAGCGTCCGATGCCCTGGTAGTGGTAGCGCTGGAAATTGTATTGGCGGGCAGCGTCCACTTGCTCGGGCGTGACGTCCGGGTGGGCGTCCAGCAGCGCTTTGCGGAAGATGGGCCAATAGCGGTCGTCGCGCCAGCGGGAGTAGGACATGACCCAGTACAGGTCGTCCAACGCGCGGCGGACCAGCAGGTCCTGCCTTTGCTGCGTCGGCGTGAGGGAGTCGTCGATGGTCAGGTCGTACGCGCGCTTCAGGTACGTGATGATGGTGTCGCTGTCGCCGATGCGCTGCTCCCCGTCGGCGATGTACGGCAATTGGCCGCGGGGGGCAGATTGGACATCCAGCGTGTGGCGGTGGTCGAACGGCAACCGGCAGAGCTTCAGGAAGGCGTAGATCTTCAGGCCGTAGGGATTGTTGTCTTCCAGCCCGTAGAGTCCGGGGTACGAGTAGAGGGTGATCATGGCGCGCTCCCTGGTTACCGGACTAGATTAGATCGGCAAGCGGAATTTTGCGCGCGTCAGGTTGACGAGGAAGGCGGTTCGCCGGATTGCGACGAAGGTTGCACGCCTGCCTGCAGGAGGGGGGTGGTGCCCGAGACCGGAATCGAACCGGTACGGCCGCGAGGCCGAGGGATTTTCTTACCACTTCGGCTTTCGCCGCCAGCGCGGATGCGCTGTTCGTGGTCTGGAGCACGCCTTCACCATAGCCTTGCGGCCGTAGGTGCCCGCCGTCTGCTCTCTACACCTTCCCCGGTCATGCGACCTGGGCTTGGCTCGGCGTTGGCTCGGAACGGGTCCAGGGCATTCGCCGAGTTTGACGGGCTACACCTTTGGAGTTTCCCCCAAAGGGCTCAAATTAGTTCAAGTCCCTTGTGTCTACCAATTTCACCACTCGGGCGTTGCGCAGCCCCGCAAGGGCCGGCAGCGGGCGAGACTATACCATCCCTGCGTCCGGAGCCCGGGGCGCAACGGGCGCTCAGGAGACGAAGCGCACGGGCGGACGCGGGCGTTCGTCCACGGTCAATGAAAAGACGTCGGGGCGCGAATAGTGGCCCACTACGTCGAAGTCGTACCGGGCGCGCACCAGTTCGCCCGTGTCGACCTGGGCGGTCAGCAGCCCAGCCTTGCCGCGCAGGGGGCCTGCCAGCACGTCGCCCAGCGGGCCCACGATGACAGAGCCGCCATTGATCAACGGGCGATTGGCGTCCCAGCCCGGCACATCCTGGCCGAGTTCGGCGGGCGTAGGCTGCACCTGGCAGGCGCTGACCACGAAGCAGCGCCCCTCGTGGGCGATATGGCGCATCGAGCACTGCCAGAGGTCGCGTTCGTCCACGGTGGGTGCGCACCAGATTTCGACGCCCTTGGCGTACATGGCGGTGCGCAATAGTGGCATATGGTTTTCCCAGCAGATGGCGCCGCCGATGCGGCCGGCTTCGGCGTCGACGACGGGCAGGGTCGACCCATCGCCCTGGCCCCAGATCAGGCGTTCCGTGCCGGTGGGCATGAGCTTGCGGTGCTTGGCGGCCAGGCCCGTGTTGGGCTCGAAGAACAGGGCGGTGCAATACAGCGTATTGCCGCCGCGTTCGATGACGCCCACGACCAGGCTGGCGCCGGTGCGCTGGGACAGGCCGGCGAGCGCCTCGGTCTCGGGGCCGGGCACGTCGATGGCGTTCTCGTAATAGCGGGCAAAGGCCTCGCGGCCTTCGGGCAGGCGGTAGCCCAGCCGGGTGCCGAAGATCTCGCCCTTGGGATAGCCGCCCAGCAGCGCTTCAGGCATGACCACGAGCGTAGCGCCGGAGGCGGCGATCTCGCTTTCGTAGGCCAGGATGTTTTCCAGGGTGCGGGCTTTGCCTTCGGGGGAGGAGCCGATCTGTAGCGCGGCGATGGTTTTCGTGGTCATGGCGGGGATCTCGGGGCGTGGCAACAGGCTTCAGTGTCCGGCCGAGCCTAAAATCAATCAATCCCGGTCAGAGATAAATGATATGAACCAGATTGATATCGAGTCCGCCGATCTCAACCTGCTCAAGGTGTTCGAGGCCATCTACGACGAAGGCGGGGCAGGACGCGCCGCGCTGCGCCTGGGGGTGACCCAGTCCGCCGTGAGCGCGGCGCTGGGCCGTCTGCGCGCGCTCTATGGCGATCCGTTGTTCACGCGCACGGGCAGAGGGCTAACGCCCAGTCTGCGGGCGCGCGAGCTGCGGCCCGTGATCGGCGAAGCGCTGGACAAGTGCCGGCAAAGCCTGTCGCTGGCGCGCCCGGGAGCGGCGGGCTTTGCCGGCAGGTCGGTCACGCTGGGACTGTCGGATGATTTTGAGATCGCACTGGGGCGGGACGCGATCCGTGCCCTGGCGGAAAGCGCGCCTGGCCTGCGGATCATTTTCCGGCAGACGCACAGCCGGCTGGCGGGCGATATGTTGATGGCGCGCGAGGCCGACCTGGTGATCGCCTCGGGCGGCCTGACGGCGCATGCCTTGCAGCGCGTGACCGTCGGGCAAGGCGGCTATGCCTGCCTGATGGACCCCGCCAGCCTCGCGCCGGGCCAGGTCACGCTATCGGTGGAGGAGTTCATCAGCCGCCAGCATGTGCTGGTGTCGTCAGGCGGTTTCATCGGCGTCGTGGACGAAGTGCTGCACGCCCTGGGGCTGGCGCGCCGGGTGCAGGCATCTACCACGCATTTTTCGGCGCTGGCATTTCTGTTGCCTGGCAGCGATGCGCTGTCGACATTGCCCGCGCATGCGGCGCGCGGCCTGGCCGCCGCTTCCGGCCTGCGCATGCTGCCTTGCCCGGTCGCCATGCCGGGGTACGCCATCGAAATGGGCTGGCGCGCCGACGCCTTGCGCGATGAGGCGGTAGCCGCGGCCAGACGTGGCCTGCTGGGCCTGTTGAATGGCTTTGAATGGAAGCCCGGCGGAGAGTGGCCGGCGACCGTGTAACGCCCAGCAAGGCCCACCAACACCTACCAACACCCAGGACGCCCCGGGCCGGGAAAACCCCGATGCCTGGATCCCGTTGCAAGGCACGACACTTCCCGCCATGAAGCCAGTTCAGTCCCCGCCGCTGCATCCCCGCGATATCGATCCCGTGTCTCTCCGCCTGTTTCTCGCCGCGCTGGAAGAGGGCAGCCTGGCGCGCGCCGCCGCTCGGGAAAACATCGTGCCTTCCGCCGTCAGCAAGCGGATGTCCGAAATGGAGGATGCCTTCGGAGTGCCGTTGCTGGAGCGTGGGGTCAAGGGAGTGCAGCCCACGCCAGCGGGCAATGCCCTGGCCACGCACGTGCGCATGGTGCTGCAGAGCATGGACCGCATGCGCCGCGAAATGGCGGGCTTTGCTACCGGCGTGCGTGGCAGCATCCGCCTGGCGGTCAGTGTGGCGGCGCTGTCCGGCGAGCTGCCGGCGCAGATCCAGTCTTTCCGCCGGGCCTATCCCCAGATCGATATCTCGCTGGAAGAAGGCACGACGCAGGAGGTGTTCCGCGCCGTGCTGGATGGCCAGGCCGACGTGGCGGTCGGCTCCGATTTCGGCCATGACGGCCTGCAGGTGTTTCCTTGCGGTCGCTGCGATCTGGCGGCGGTCGTGCCGGGCCAGCATCTGCTTGCCGACCGCGAGACACTGGACTATGCGCAATTGCTGCCTTTCGAGCAGATAGAGCTGAACCGCGACAACGGCATCAGCGCGGTGTTCCAGCAGGCCGCGCAGGAGGCGGGCGTGATGCGGCGCATCAGCGCCCGCGTCAGTTCGCACGAAACCATCTGCATGCTGGTCGCGCGCGGCATGGGCGTAGCGGTGGTGCCCATGTATCTCAAGGCGCGGCATGCCAACCTGGACATCCGCTTCATTCCGCTTGTCGGCGCATGGTCCAGCACTTCGCTGTGTATCGCCGTGCTGGGGCTGGAGGCATTACCGCCCGCGGCCCGCGTGCTGCTGACGCACCTGGGCGTGGCCGGCGCCGCCTGAACGGGGGCCGCGTGCCGGCGTGCCGCAGAGCTCAGGGCTTTCCCGGACGTTCCCAAACGAGAATGCCCCCGTGCTCAAAGACCGCTACCCGCCAGCGCGCCTTGCCGCCGATGATGGAGGCATAGGGGCGGCGGCATGGCCGGCATGCATCGGCTTTGCCGCCGCCTGTCTTCATTGCGTCAGGCCCCAAGGATATGCAGATGGCAGCAACACCGGCTTCACCCTACCTGGACAACAGCGAATTGCCGCTGCGCGGCATCAAGGTGCTGGAGTTGTCTCACATGATCATGGGGCCGGCGGCAGGCCTGGCGCTGGCCGACCTGGGGGCCGAAGTGATCAAGGTGGAACCGATAGAAGGCGACCGCACGCGGCGCCTCAAGGGCTCGGGCAGCGGCTACTTTCCCGTCTTCAACCGCAACAAGCAAAGCCTGGCCATCGACCTGAAGGCGCAGGAAGGGCAGGCCGTGGTGCGCCAGCTGGCGCTGCAGGCCGACATGGTGGTGGAGAACTTCCGCGACGGTAGCCTGGCCCAGTATGGGCTGGACTACGCGTCCCTGTCGGCCGAGAACCCCGGTCTCATATACGTTTCGCTTAAGGGCTTTCTTTCCGGTCCCTACAAGCAGCGCACCGCGCTCGATGAAGTGGTGCAGATGATGGGCGGACTGGCCTACATCAACGGCGGCGCCGACACTCCGCAGCGCGTGGCGGCTTCGGTCAACGACATCCTGGGCGGCACCTTCGGCGTGGTGGGCGCGCTGGCGGCGCTGCACGACCGCCACGCCACGGGGCGTGGCAGGCACGTGCGCTCCGGCCTGTTCGAGAACAACCTGCTGCTGGTCGCGCAGTTCATTGCACAGTTCCAGCTGACGGGCGCGGCGCCCAAGCCCATGGGCGCGGAACGCCGGCCTCCCTGGGGCGTGTACGACGTGTTCGAGACAGCGGACGGACGCGTGTTCGTCGCCGTCGTCGGCGATGCGCAATGGCGCAATTTTGCCCAGAAATTCCTGCCGCCCGAATGGGCCGCCGATCCGCGCCTGGCTACCGCCGTCGATCGCGAGGCGGCGCGGCCCTGGCTGGTGCCAGGGGTGGGCGAGATCCTGAAGCACTGGAAGACCGACGAGCTGTGCGCGGCCCTGGAAGCCGCCGGGCTGTCCTATGGGCCGATACGCCAACCGCACGATCTGCTGGACGACGCGCATCTGAACGCCGGTGGGGCGCTGCTGAAGACCCGGCTGCCGGAGGGCGGCGAGATCTCCGCGGCTGCGCTGCCCATCGAATTTGACGGGCTGAAAGCCGGCAAGCGTTTCGATCCGCCGCGGCAGGGCGGCGATACGCAGGCCATCCTGCAGGGGCTGGGCTGCGATGCCGCGCGTATCGAAGCCCTGCGCAGCGCGGGCGTGATTGCATGAACGGGCGGTAGCGCCCGATACCTGTCGAGGCGGCGCAGACCGCCAAGACATCCATCAAAGAGGAGACACGTCGAGATGATCCGCAAACTGTTTGCGGTGGCCGCGCTGGCCGCCGCCTGTGCCGCGCACGCCCAGGACTACCCCAGCAAGCCCATTCGCATCATCATCCCGTCCACGCCGGGCGGAGGCACCGATTACATCGGACGCCTGATGAGCACCAAGCTGCATGAACTGAACGGCTGGTCCGTCATCCCCGAGAACAAGCCGGGGGCGGGTACGGCGCTGGGGCTGGCCGAAGCGGCGCGGTCGCCGGCCCAGGGCTACGACCTGGTGATCGGCCAGTCCGATAACGTCACGCTGATTCCCCTCCTGATGAAAGTGTCGTACGACCCGGTCAAGGATCTGGCCCCGGTGGCGCTGGTGGCCACCACGCCCATGGTGCTGCTGGTGTCCGAGAGTTCCCCGTACAAGACCTTGCCGGACGTGATCGACGCGGCCAAGAAGGACCCCAACAAGATTTCCTACGGTACGTCGGGCACGGGCGGGGGCGTGCACATCGCCATCGAAATGCTGCAGCACGCGGCCGGCTTCAAGATGCAGCACGTGCCATACAAAGGTTCCGCGCCGGCGCTTGCGGACCTGATGGGCGGACACCTGCAGTTCGCGGGGTCCTCGATCTCGTCGGCGGCGACGCTGATCAAGTCCGGCAAGGTGCGCGCGCTGGCGGTCACCTCGCCCAGGCGCAATCCGGCACTGCCCGACGTGCCCACGGTCGCGGAGCTGGGCTACAAGGACTTCAGCGTCGTGACCTACTACGGCGTGCTGGCGCCCGCCAAGACGCCGCCGGCCATCGTGTCGCGCCTGAACAGCGACTTCAACAAGTTGCTCGCACGCAAGGACGTGCAGGAAGCCCTGGCATCGCAAGGACTGGAAACCGATCCGGTCTCCACCGAGCAATTTGCCGCGCTGATCCAGTCGGACATCGGCAAGGCGAAGCAGACGATCGAGAGCGCCGGCATCGTGGTGCAGCAGTAGCGCGGGAACGAAAACAGGACAGCAAATGAACCAGGAAATCAGGCTTTGCGAGGTGGGACCGCGCGACGGTTTGCAAATGGCCAAGGGCATGATGTCCGCCGCCGACAAGCTGCGCTGGATTCGGCAGCTTGCCGATGCCGGCCTGCGCGAGATCGAGGCGGGCAGCTTCGTGTCGCCGAGGCTCGTGCCGCAGATGGCCGACACCGGCGCCATTCTTCCCGACGTCCTGAAGATCGATGGCCTGACCGTGGTTGCGCTGGTATGCAACCTCAAGGGCGCCATCGCCGCCTACGAGGCTGGCGCCCATGCGTTGTCGTTTCCCGTCTCGGTCAGCGACACGCATAGCCGCGCCAACGTGGGCAAGGGCACCGACGCCCAGGTGGACGTGTTGGCCTCCATCGTCGATTGGGCGCGGGCGCAGCCGCGGCCCATGCGCATCGATGCCGCGGTCGCCACCGCCTTTGGCTGTTCGCTGGAGGGCACGGTGCCCGTGCGCCGGGTGGCGCAGGTCGCCGCCGCTACCGCGCTGGCCGGGGCCGACGAGATTGCGCTGGCCGATACCGTGGGCTACGCGCACCCGGGCCTGGTGCGCATAGCGGTACGTGCAACGCAAGATGCCGTGGGCGCGCGGCTGGTCAAGCTGCACCTGCATGACACCATGGGGCTGGGGCTGGCCAATGCCCTGGCCGGCCTGGACGAAGGCATCCGCGCCTTCGATTCCTGCCTGGGTGGCTTGGGCGGCTGCCCCTTCGCGCCCGGCGCGTCGGGCAATATCGTCACCGAAGACCTGGTCTTCATGCTGGAGAGCATGGGGTACCGCACGGGTGTGGACCTGTCCCGGCTGTTGGAGGCCCGCCCGCTGCTGGCGCAGGCATTGCCGCAGGAAAACCTGCGCAGCGGCGTGGCGGCTGCCGGCATACCCAGGACCTACGGCGCGCGGGCTCCTGTCCCGGTCCCGAGTGCGAGCGACGCTCGCCTTAGCGGTACACGATGACCGGCAGCGTCGAATGCGCCATCACTTTTTGCGTCTGGCTGCCCAGCAATACGGCCGCCAGCCCGCCGTGACCGCGTGACGCCATGGCGATCAGGTCGCAGCCCTGGGTCATGGCGACGTCGATGATGGTCTGCGCCGGGTCGTTGCTTTCGCGCATTTCGGCGGTGCAGGGCACGCCTGCGGCGCTGGCCTGGGCGCTTGCTTGCGCCAGGTAGGTCTTGGCCGATTCCGTGGCCTCGCGCGCGTATTCCGTGTGCACGCCTTCCAGGTGCACGGTTTCCATGGAGGTGGGGCGGAAGGCGCTGTACACCGTCAACACCGTTACGCTCGCGCCCAGGGCGCGGGCGAGGCCCAATCCTTGCGCCAGGCCGGCATAGGCCCGCGCGGATCCGTCGATGGGGATGAGTATGTGCTTGTACATGACTACCTCCTGAGGGTGGGGAGGGCGGCGCGAGTCCGGGCGGCCCTAGGAGCGTGAACAGCGGCAGCTATCCCCATACTACGCCTAGTCGCGGCGTTGGGCGAACCGTGAAGAAATAGCCCGTTGTCGTCCCTTACACTCTGGGAACCGCGCTCTGACCGATGACGCAACAGGAGGCCGCATGGACTTTTCGCCCACGCCGCTGAAGGCGGACGACGCGCCGCTGCAGCGCGCCCTGCAACTTTTCGACGACTACAACCGGCGGGACCCCAACCTGGCTGACTGGAACGGTGCGGCGCATCCGCGCGAATGGCTGCATGCGCAGTTCCTGCATGGCTGGGTGATGAAGCTGGCGCCGCAGGCCGGTATTGCCTTGCGCCTGGCTGCTCGTTGCCAACATATCGGACGCTGGGAGGTGCCGCGCGATGCCTGTCCGGCCGGCAGGGCAGGCTATCTGCAATGGCGCAACACGCTCAAGGAGCATCACGCCGCCATTGCGCAACGCTTGCTCGCGCAGGCGGGCCATGACGCGGAAACCATACAAGCGGTATTGAAGATTGTGCGCAAGCAGGGCATCAAGCGCGATCCCGACGTCCAATGCATGGAAAACGCGCTGTGCCTCGTATTTCTTGAGCACCAGTACGAGGAGTTCTGCGACCGCTATCCGGACAAGGTGGTGGCGGTGTTGCAGAAGACTTGGAACAAGATGGATGACGCCGGCAGACAGGTTGCCGCAACGCTCCCGCTCAGCGAACGGGGGCGGGGTTATTTGAAAACGGCGCTGGCGGGCGGGTAAGGAAGGGGAGCTTGTGACGCGCTTCGCCTTCCTCGGGGTGCACACTCGGGGTGAACATGTTCCTGCCGCGGCTGCATGCTTACGGCAGCCTTTGGGACACATACACCCTTCGGGGCGGCGATGCGCAGCTGGCATCGGATGTTCTGGCGGAAGCGGTGAGATTCGAACTCACGAACGGTTGCCCGTTGCCGGTTTTCAAGACCGGTGCAATCGACCACTCTGCCACGCTTCCTGGTATTGCGTATATTTCCGGTGATGCGCCCATCAGGCAAACAATCTACCTGGCCGGGAACACGATACGCCGTAAAGGGCGCAATAATAATCCATTTGCTGCAAAGGAGGCACGCGATGCACGCCGTAGAAATCTCTCGCCCCGGTGGCCCCGAGGTCCTGGTCCCCGTGGAACGCCCCACGCCGGAAACCGGCGCGGGTGAAGTCCTGATCAAAGTGAGCGCCGCGGGCGTCAACCGTCCCGACGTGTTCCAGCGCAAAGGCAATTACGCGCCGCCGCGCGGCGCCTCCGACCTGCCGGGCCTGGAAGTGGCGGGCGAAATCGTCGGCGGCGACCTGGCGGGCAGCGGCTTCGCCCTGGGCGACAAGGTCTGCGCCCTGGTGGCGGGCGGCGGCTACGCGGAATACTGCGTCGCGCCCGCCGCGCAATGCCTGCCCATTCCCGAGGGCCTGTCCGACATCGAGGCCGCAGGCCTGCCGGAAACCTACTTCACCGTCTGGAGCAACGTGTTCGACCGCGGCCGCCTGTCCGAAGGCGAGGCGCTGCTGGTGCACGGCGGCGCCAGCGGCATCGGCACCACGGCGATCCAGCTGGCCCGCGCCATGGGTCACAAGGTCTACGCCACGGTTGGCAGCGACGACCGGGCCCGCGCCGTGGAAGCGCTGGGCGCGGATCGCGGCATCAACTACAAGACCCAGGATTTCGTGAAGGAAGTGCTGGACGCCACCGGCGGACGCGGCGTGGACGTGATCCTGGACATGGTGGCCGGCGACTATATCGCCCGTGACATGCAATGCCTGGCCGATGACGGCCGCATCGTGATCATCGCCCAACTGGGCGGCGCGCACGCCAATGTGGACACCGCCCAGGTCATGCGTCGCCGCCTGACCATCACCGGCTCGACCCTGCGTCCCCGTCCGGTGGCCTTCAAGGGCGCGATCGCGCGCGCCCTGCGCGAGCACGCCTGGCCCCTGCTGGAAAAAGGGGCCATCAAGCCCATTGTGCACGCCACCTTCCCGCTGGCCGAGGCCTCGCGCGCCCATGCCATGATGGAAAGCGGTGAAAACATAGGCAAAATCATCCTGACCATGTAAGAAATGGGGGGACGCTCGGCGTAGCGTCCCGCAACAGGATACAATCACGGGTTTCGCCTGGAATTTTTTCCAGGCAGGCCCGTGGGCGGTTGCTACGCAGCCCTTGGCTCGCCCAGTCCAACCGATACAGATACCTCGCCATGACTTCAGTCGAAAACCGCGCCCGCCTCGTGCTGGGCAACTGGAAGATGCACGGCAACCTGGCCGAGAACGCCGCGTTGCTGACGGAGCTGCGCGCCGCGGATGCTGCGAGCCACTGCGAAATCGGCGTCTGCGTGCCGTTTCCCTATCTCGCGCAAGCGGCTTCGGCCCTGACCGGCAGCAGCGTGTCCTGGGGCGCGCAAGACGTCAGCGCCCATGAAAAAGGCGCCTACACCGGGGAAGTCTCCGGTGCCATGCTGAAGGAATTCGGCTGCCGCTGGGCCCTGGCTGGCCACTCCGAGCGCCGCGTGCTCCACGGTGAAACCGACGAAGCCGTGGCTGCCAAGGCCCAGGCCGCGCTGGCTGCCGGCCTGACGCCGGTCGTCTGCGTTGGCGAATCCCTGGCCGACCGCGATGCCGGTAACACCCTGGCCGTGATCGAACGCCAGTTGAAGCCCGTGCTGGCGCTGGGCGCCGAGGCGGTTTCGCGCATGGTCCTGGCTTACGAGCCCGTCTGGGCCATTGGCACCGGCCGCAGCGCCAGCCCCGAGCAGGCGCAGGAAGTCCATGGCGCGATCCGCGCCGCTCTGCGCGCGCTGGGCGCCGCGCAGGTGCAAGTGTTGTACGGCGGCAGCGTCAAAGCTGCCAACGCCGCCAGTTTGTTCGCCATGACTGATATCGACGGGGCCCTGGTCGGCGGCGCGTCGCTCGTGGCCGAAGAATTTTTGCGAATCGCCGCCATCTAAGTTTCCGTTCCGGAGTCTGTAATGCCCTTGATGCTCAAAATCCTGCTGGCCGTCCAAGTGATCTCGGCGCTGGCTATCATCGTCCTGGTCCTGCTGCAGCAGGGCAAAGGCGCCGACATGGGGTCCGCTTTCGGCAGCGGCTCCGCCGGCAGCCTTTTCGGCGCCACCGGCGCGGCGAACTTCCTGTCGCGCGCGACCAAGTGGGCCGCCGTGGTCTTCTTTGCCTCCACCGCCGGCCTGGCTTATGTCAGCCACAAGGGCACCAGCGGCCCCGCCGTGGATTCCGGCGTGATGCAGAGCTACCCGGCTGACCGCTCGGTCCCGCAGGTGCCGGGCGCCGCGCCTGCCCCCGCCGGCGCTTCGTCGGTTCCTGGCGCCTCTTCGGTCCCCGCCGCGCCGGCCAAGCCCGACGCCTCGGTGCCCTCGGTACCGGCTGCCCCGGCTGCTCCGGCCGCAGGCGACAAGCCGACGGAAGCGCCCGCGACGCCTGCGAAGTAAGCCACAGCAAACGGAAAGGCCGGCACATGCCGGCCTTTTTCATGGGCGAGGCGCGCCAGGGCATGCTGTCATCCGCGGTCGTTAGCATGTGCGGTCGCCACGCCGGATGCGGGTAGGGTATCGTTGCCTTCGCATCCGGTTTCCGTTTTTCTATCCCGCCATGGCCACATCCAAACGCTCTTCCCGCACGCCGTCAGCCGCCGATCCGCAGCGGGGCTCGCCGCAGGCCATGCTGTCGCGCATCCAGAGCCTGTTGCCCTCGATGGGAGCGGCCTCGCAGCGCATCGGCGAATTCGTCATACGCCACCCGGCCGAGGTGGTGCATATGTCGGTCAGCGAAGTGGCGGAACGTACCCAGTGCAGCGAAGGCAGCGTGGTGGGTTTCTGCAAGCTGCTGGGCGCCACGGGTTTTCAGCAACTGAAAATCGCGTTGGCCCAGCAGATCGTGCAGCCGGTGCAGTACATCCACGAAGACCTCGCTGCCCAGGATTCGCCCGCGCAGGTGGTCAGCAAGATATTCCACAGCAATATCCAGACACTGCAGGAAACCGAATCGGTGCTGGACGTGGCCGCGTTGTCGGCGGCGGTGGATCTGATCCGCAGCGCCCGCCGCGTGGAAATCTACGGCATCGGCAGCTCGGCCGTGATCGCGCACGACGCGCACTACCGCATGCTGCGCATCGGGCTGCATGCCACCGCCGTTACCGATTCCCACGTGCAGGCCATCAGCGCTTCGTTGACCGGGCCGGACGTTGCGGTGCTGACCATCTCGCATTCGGGCAGCACGCATGAAACCGTGCTGGCAACGCGGCTGGCGAAAGAAGCCGGCGCTCGCACGATCTGCATTACCAATTTCGGCAAGTCGCCAATCCAGGAACATGCGGACGTGGTGCTGCACACCATGTCGCGCGAGACGCGCTTTCGCACCGAGGCGATGACCAGCCGGCTGGCGCAGCTTGCCATCATCGACACCCTGATCGCCTGCCTGGCCCTGTCGGATTACGACAAGGCCGTCTCCACGCTGCGCAGCACCTTCGACGTGCTGTCGAACAAGCGCTACTGATCGCCCTCGATGCCCGCCGGCAGTTCATGCCGGCGCGCGCATGCGCTGTCCAGCAGCGCGGCCACGTCCGGCGCATCCGCGTGGGGCGCATTCCCGACCAGCAGATAGCCGATGCCCAGGCGTACCGCGCCCAGCGCATCGGTGCGCACGTTGTCGCCGATGACCGTGGTGTCGGCCGGCGTCAGGCCCAGCCGGCGCAGGCCTTCCTCCAGCAGCATGGCGCCGGGCTTGCCCAGTATGCGCGGGCGCGCGCCGGGCGCGCACGCCAGCACCGACTGCAGCAGCGCGCCCGTCTCGGGGACGACAGCCCCTTGCGGACCGGGGTGGGTGAGGTCGCCATTGCTGACCATCAACGCCGCGCCTTGCGCAAGCTCTCGCGCCAGGGTCTGCAACGTGCCATAGCAAAAGGCAAGATCGCGCGCCAGCAGCACGATGTCCGCGTTGCGGGACACCAGCTTCAAGCCGAGGCCGGCGGCGCACGCCTGCAGCGCCTCCGAGGCGCAGAGCATCAGCCCGGCGTGCGGATGCTGGCGGGCGATATGGCGCAAGGCCTGTTCACCGGCCAGGACCAGTGCTTCGGCCTGTACCGGCAATCCCATTGTGCGCAGGCGCGGCGCCAGGCCCGCCGCCGTATCGGTGGAGTTGTTGGACACGATGACGTAGCGCCCCGCCCAGCGGGTCAGCAGTTCGCTGGCGCCGGGTATCACCTCATGTCCGCGTATCAAAGTTCCGTCCAGATCCAGGATCAGGCCACTCGAGCACGCGGTCCAGGGCGGTTCCGCGCTTGAGGTTTGCGGCGAGGAAGAGAGGGAAGTGCTGGCAATGCGAGTCATGGATCGGCGAGTGGGCGTCGAAACGCGTGCGGGTTGAGGGATGGGGCGTCGCGACGATTCGGGCATCCCCGGCCGGCTGTGATTCTATCTGAACAAAATTCAAAAAATCATTTTTTTGATTTGAGAAATTTTCATTTGCCTGTCATGTGCGGTGACTAATCTGCGTTCCGGAATCAGGGCCGCGCTTCTTGCGCCCCGATGGCAACTTCCCCAAGACCAGGACCAATCAAATGAAAATCCGTACTTTCGCGCCCGCCCTGGCGCTGCTTTCCCTGCTCGCCTGCGCGCCTCTCGCGCAAGCCCAATCCCTGGCCGACGGCTCGCAACAGCGCCCGCTGCGGGTACTGCTCATTCCCGCGGATGGCGGCACCGAGTCGGGCACCAAGGCCGACTACGCTCCGATCTTCAACGCCATCACACGCAGCACGGGCCTGCATTTCCAGTTGACGGTGGGCCAGTCCTACGGCGCCGTAGTGGAAGGCATGTGCAATCAGCTGGCCGAGGTCGCATTCCTCGGCCCGGTCTCTTATGTGCAGGCGCATGAACGTCAATGCGCGCAATTGCTGGCCGTGGGCGTGCAGAAGGGCGAATCCGCTTACTACGCCGCGATGTTCGCCAAGGCGGATTCGCCGATCAATACGCTTGCCGACCTGAAGGGCAAGCGTGCCGCATTCGGCGACGTGAACTCGGCCTCCAGCTTCACCTTCCAGGTGGCGTCCATGATCAAGGACGGCATGGACCCGGCCAAGGACCTGGCGGCATTGCAACTGACCGGCAGCCATGCCAGTAGCCTCGCCGCGCTGGTGCAAGGCCAGGTCGACGCGGCTGCGCTGTCGTTCGATTCCTTCGACAAGGCCGTGCGCCAGGGCGCGGTGGATCCGAAGTCGGTGAAGGTGATTTTCAAGAGCGAGCCCATTCCGTACCCGCCGCTGGCGATGAACACCAAGCTGCCGGAGTCGCTGAAGGCAACGCTCAAGCAGGCATTCTCCACGGTGCACCAGGCGCCTGGCGTGACTCCCGACATGGTGCGCGGCTATGGCGGCGCCAAGCTCGACCGCTTCGATACCGAGTTTTCCGAGGCGCAGTTCGCTGGTCCCGCGTCGAAGATGGCTCTGCTGACCGACGAGATCAAGGGCGAGATCCTGCAGAAGGCGGCACAGCGGTGAACGCCGGCGCAATGGAAATGGACATGCTGCGCTACCAATCCGTGGGCATGCGCTACGCCGATGGGACTGCCGCCCTGGATTCGGTTTCGCTGCGGGTGCCGCGCGGCCAGTTCTGCGTGGTTCTGGGCGCCTCGGGCGCCGGCAAATCGACGCTGCTGCGCATGGCCAACGGGCTGACTACGCCGACCCAAGGGGAAGTGTGGGTCGATGGCAGGCAGGTCCAGGCATCGACGCTGGCAGCCCTGCGGCCCAGGATCGGCATGGTGCATCAGCACTTCAACCTGGTGTCGCGGGCCACGGTGGCGACCAACGTGCTGTCGGGCGCGCTGCCCGGCCTGCCCGCATGGCGCGCTTATTTGATGCGCTTTCCAGCAGAGCTGCGCGAGCGCGCCTGCCAGTTGGTGCGAGAGGTGGGCCTGCAGCCCGAACATCTGCAACGCCGCGTCAGCGAATTGTCCGGCGGCCAGCAACAGCGTGTGGGCATCGCCCGCGCCTTTATGCTGGCACCCGCCTTGTTGCTGGCCGACGAACCCGTGGCCAGTCTGGACCCGCGCATCAGCCGCGACATTCTGGAACTGCTGCGCAATCAGGCGCGCGAACGCGGCGCGACGGTGCTATGCAGCCTGCATCAGGTCGACCTGGCGCGGGAGTTCGCGGACCGCATCGTTGCCTTGCGCGACGGCGTCATGGTGTTCGACGGACCGGCCAGCCAGTTCGATGAGGCCACCGCCCGCGCGCTGTATCAGGCCGCGCGGGCGGACATCGCCGACGTGTCGCCCGGATTGGCAAGCCCTGGCGCTGCCGGCCCCCGCACCGCGCCAACGATACGGCCGGTGGCTTTGTCCGCGGGAGGCGCCTAATGAACTCTCACGTGGAAAACACTGCATGGCGCCTGGATCCGCCCTACGGCGCCCGGACATTGTTGATTGTGATTGCGGCGCTGATGTTGTTCCTCTACACCGGCCAGCGGGTGGAGATGGGCCGCATGGCGGCGTTGACCCTGGACGGCGCGCTGGCTGCGGTCGGATTGAAGAAGCAGTCCCAGGTCACCTCTGGCCTGGGCGCCCTGGCCGACAACTTGTTCCCGCTACAGGTTTCGTATCGCACGGAGACCTCCCGCATCGAAGGCTTCAATCCCGAGAAGCTGCCCTGGCTGTCGCGTGTGGAAACGGTGCAGATGACCGAAAGCCGGCTGAATCCGCACACGCTGAAAATGGAAAACGAGGTATCCACGCAGACCTACCTGGTGGAACCGTTGGGTTATTTGTGGCGGGTGGCGGTCAAGATGGTCGAGACGTTCGAGATCGCGATCTGGGCCACGCTCCTGGCCGTGTTGGGCAGCCTGCCGCTGGCCTATTGCAGCGCGCGCAACTACGCACCCAACCGGCTGCTTTACGTGGCGGCGCGGGCGCTGGTCAGCATGTTCCGCGCCATGCCGGAACTGATATGCGCGCTGTTCCTGGTGCTGGCCTACGGCTTTGGCCCGATTGCCGGGGTGCTGGCGCTGGCCATTCATTCGATGGGATTCCTGGGCAAGTTCTACGCCGAGGATATCGAGACAGCCGACACCAAGCCGCAAGAGGCGCTGGCCGCAATCGGCGCCAGCAAGCCGCGCGTGCTGGCCTACGCCGTGCTGCCGCAGGTCATGCCCAAGTTCACGGGCTACACGCTCTATATCCTGGACCGAAACGTGCGCATGGCCACGGTTGTCGGCCTGGTGGGGGCGGGCGGCATCGGGCAGGAATTGAAGGGCCGCTATGACATGTACCAGTACGCCCACGTCGGGACCATTCTCGTCGTGATCTTCATCACTGTGTTCTTGCTGGACCAGGTTGCCGCGCGCTTGCGGCGCCGCTTGAGCTGAGCCGGCGCGGCGGCCCGCCGGCCGTCGCGCCTCGATAGGTTTCCTGCCGGACCGACCCGGCAACGTTCCCTGACCAGGAGTTTTCATGACCCCGTACTTTGCACTGGGCCGCGCCCTTGTTGCGGCCATCGCCCTGAGCCTGACCCTTGCCGCCTGCGGCGGCGACGACGACTCGGATGACGACACGGCCTCGCCGCCCGAGACCGAACAGCCCGAACCGCAGCCGCCTCAACCGCAGCTGCGCTGCGCGCCTTGAACAGTCGTTCCGCCCAACCCAACGCATGAGTAGCCCCATGACCAAGACCCATATCTCGCATTCCGCCAGCGCGTCCCCGTCCTTGCCGGGCCGCCGCCAGTTCTTCCGCGCATCGGCCCAGGCGGCTGGCGCCCTCTCGGCGATGGCGTTGCTGCCCGCCTCGATCCAGCGCGCGCTGGCGATTCCCGCAGCGGTCGACAGCGGCACGATCAAGGACATCAAGCACATCGTGATCCTGATGCAGGAGAACCGCTCGTTCGACCACTATTTCGGCACCATGCGCGGCGTGCGTGGCTTCGGCGACCGTTTTCCGATTCCATTGGCCACGGGCAAGTCGGTGTTCTTCCAGCCCGACCCCAAGGGTGGTCAGGATATCCAGCCCTTCCGCCGCGATTCCCGGACCAGCAACGCGCTGATCGGATCGGGCACGCCGCACAATTTTCCCGACCAGCAGGCAGCCTGGAACCAGGGAAAGATGGACCAGTGGATCCAGTTCAAGAACCAGGCAACCATGGGCTTTTTCATGCGCGAGGACATTCCGTTCCAGTTCGCGCTGGCCGACGCTTTCACTGTCTGCGATGGCTATCACTGTTCCATCCTGACCGGCACCGACCCGAACCGCATCGTGTTCTGGTCGGGCGCCAACGCCAATCCCGAACTGCGCAAGCTGGGCGTCAATTGCACGGACACCGACTCCGAGCCCGTCAACTCGCGCTGCTGGCCCAGCCCCTCCAACTGGGTGGCGGGCCGCGCGCAGGAGGTGGACGGCTCTGGCCAGATCGACCCGGTGACCGGCGCCTACAACTACAAGTACAAGAACAGCGCCTTCAAGTGGGACACCTTGCCCGATCTGTTGCAGCGTGCGGGTGTCAGCTGGCACATCTACCAGAACATGAACAACAACTGGACGGGCGCCATGCACGGCTGCCTGGCCTTCCAGAGTTTCCGCACCGCGCAGCCCGGTTCTCCCCTCTATGAGCACGGCCTGACGGGCGGCCCTGAAAAGAACGACGGCGCCGTGAATTTCCTGGCCCAGCTGAAGCAGGACGTGGCCAATGGCACTTTGCCGGAGGTGTCGTGGGTGTTGCCGACGCAGGCGCTGGCCGAGCACCCGGGCAGCAGCGAAGGCGTGGCCGGCGCGGCCGACTTCATTGCCGACGTGCTGGATGCGCTGACCTCCAATCCCGACGTCTGGAGCAAGACTGCGCTGTTCGTGACTTTCGACGAGAACGACGGCTTCTTCGACCATGCGGCGATGCCCGCCGTGCCATCCTTTGACGCCAACGGCGTGCTGATGGGCAAGTCCACCGTGCCGCTGGAAGGCGAGTACTTCGATGCTTCGGTCGGCAATTACCTGAAGGCCGAGGACAGCATCACCGGCAACATCCGCCCGTGGGGCCTGAGTTCGCGCGTGCCGATGTACGTGGTGTCGCCGTGGAGCAAGGGAGGCTGGGTCAATTCGCAAGTGTTCGACCACACCTCGGTAGGCCGGTTCCTGGAGCAGCGCTTCGGCATTCAGGTGGACGCCATCAGTCCGTGGAGCCGCGCAGTCTGCGGCGACCTGACCACCTGCTTCGATTTCACCAACCCGAATGACCCGAGCGTTCCCAAGCTGCCTGACACGAGCAACTATCCCGCGATCAACGCGGCCCAGAAGCTCCTGCCGACCACGGCGGTGACCCAGGCGCCCGCCATCCCGCAGCCGCTGTACCAGGAGACCGGCACGCGGCTGTCCCGCGCGCTGCCCTATGAACTGCACACCAGCGCCCGGCTGGGGCAGGACGGCGCCGTGGAGCTGCTGTTCAGCAACACGGGCGAAGCGGGCGCCGTGTTCCACGTCTACGACAAGCGCAACCTGGACCTGATTCCGCGACGCTACACCGTTGAAGCGGGCAAGACGTTGTCCGATACCTGGACCGGCGGCGACTACGACCTGTGGGTCTACAGCAGCAACGGCTTCGTCCGGACCTTCGCTGGCAACACGCAGCGCGGCACGGCCCTGGAAGTGCAGGTCTGCTACGAACCCGCCGGCAGTGCGTTGTACGTGAAGGTTTCCAACCGTGGCACGGCCCGCCTGCAGGCAACGTTGCAGTCCAACGCCTACCGCACGGACGGCCCCTGGACGCTGGCGGTCGAGCCGGGCGCGGTGGCCGAACACCATTGGTCCATCAAGGAAAGCGGCAATTGGTACGACTTCTCCGTGACCGCCGAAGGCTTCGAGCGCCGTTTCGCCGGACGCATGGAGAACGGGCGTCCCGGCGTCAGCGACCCGGCCATGGCGCTGCATCTGTGACCGTCCAGGCATAAGCGGCCGGGCGCGCATCGGGGGGCGTGCCCGGCCGGCCCAGAACAACAAACGGGTCGGATACCAGTGGTAAGGCGGGGCCTGCGATAATGCCGCTTGCGCGGTGGGCTGCCAAGCGTTGCAGCCCGCCGCCAGCACAGGCATACCCGGATCGGCCCCATGGAAAAGCGTTTGATGCCATCGATGATGGCGCTGCAATGTTTCGAGGCGGTGGCGCGGCACATGAGCTTCACGCGCGCCGCCGAGGAACTGCACATGACCCAGAGCGCGATCAGCAAGCAGATCGCCCAACTGGAGGCGCTGCTGCGCAATCCGCTGTTCTTGCGCGTGCGGCGGCGCCTGCAGCTGACGCCGGCGGGGGCCTTGTATCAGTCCGAGGTCCGGGCCATCCTGAACCAGGTGGACATGTCCTCTCGGTACATCCTGACCTACGGCAGCGAAACCCAGGTGCTCACCATAGGCACCCAGCCCACTTTCGGCGCGCGCTGGCTGATCCCTCGCCTGCAAGGGTTCATGGCCGCGCACCCTGACGTCCAGGTCAAGGTGCGCAGCGAAACCCGGCCTTTCGACCTGATGCAGGCCAAGATCGACATTTCCTTTTTCTTCGGCCACGGCACCCTGCCCGGGGCCCAATGCCGGGAACTGTTCGAGGCCGAGGTGGTGCCCGTATGCGCGCCGGGATTCCTGCCGGGGGACAAGGTGGACAGCCTGGAGGCCCTGAGCGCGCAGGCCCTGATCCAGTGCGCCTCGCGCCCGGAGGCCTGGCACGATTACTTCTCGCACCAGCAATTCCAGTCGGACCGCAGTTATCACGGCCCTCGCTTCGACACGTTCTACATGTGCGTGCGCGCGGCCGAAGGCGGTTGCGGGGTGGCCCTGACGCCGCGCCTGCTGGCCGAAGAGGAATTGCAGGCCGGCAAACTGGTTATTCCCTGGGACTATGTGCAGCCCAGCGACGGCGCGTATTTCGTCGCGTATTCCGAGCACTCGGCCGAAGTGCCCAAGATCAAGCAGTTCGTGGCGTGGGTGGAGGACGAGGCCGCGCGCAAGCGGGAGCGCGACGCCCAGCGGGTGCGGTCCATGAAAAAACGGACTGATTAAGCCGATTTTTTTCATTTGATCGCGGGCGCCGCGCATGATTTCATGCGAGCCATCCTTGTTTACCGATGTGCCGAGCCCGCCATGAGTCAGAATTTCGTCAATCCGGATCAGATCCGCGCCTGGTTCTCCCGCGCCATGTCCGACATGTACAAGTCGGAAGTGCCGCTGTACGACACGCTGCTGGACCTGGTCGCCCAGGTCAATGCCCAGACCCTGGCAGCACAGCCTGAACTGGCCGCGCAATTGGCGCGCACGGGCGAGATCGAGCGCCTGGACATCGAGCGCCACGGCGCGATCCGCGTCGGCACCGCGCAGGAGCTCTCCAACATGCGGCGCGTGTTCGCCGTGATGGGCATGCAACCGGTGGGTTACTACGACCTGTCGCCCGCTGGCGTGCCGGTGCACTCCACCGCTTTTCGCGCCACTCACGAAGCCTCGCTGCAGGCCAGCCCGTTCCGGGTTTTCACTTCGCTGCTGCGGCTGGAACTGATCGATGACGAGGCCTTGCGCGAGAAGGCCGCCCGCATCCTGGCCGCGCGTCGGATCTTTACCGAACGCGCGCTGGAGCTCGCGGCCCGCCACGAGACGCAGGGCGGCCTGATTGAGGCCGATGCCCGCGAATTCGTGGCAGAGGCGCTGCACACGTTCCGCTGGCACAGCGAGGCGACCGTCAGCCTGGACGACTACCAGGAACTGCATGGCCAGCATCGCCTGATCGCCGACGTGGTGGCCTTCAAGGGCCCGCACATCAACCATCTGACGCCGCGCACCCTGGACATCGACGAAGCCCAGGCCGAGATGCCGCGCCGCGGCGTGTCCGCCAAGGCCGTGATCGAAGGCCCGCCGCCGCGCAAGTGCCCGATCCTGTTGCGCCAGACCAGCTTCAAGGCACTGGAGGAAGCGGTCCGCTTCACCGGCGCCGACGGCCAGTCCGCGGTCGGCAGCCACACAGCGCGTTTCGGCGAGATCGAGCAACGCGGCGTGGCTTTGACCCGCAAGGGCAGGGCGCTGTACGACCAGTTGCTGGATCTGGCCCGCAGCCGCATCAGCGGCGCGCCCAACGAAGGCAATGCCGCGGCCTACATGCAGAACCTGCAGGACTGTTTTGCCGCATTCCCGGACGACTATGAACAGCTGCACGCCGAGGGGCTGGCCTATTTCCGCTACTTCCTCACCGGCAAGGAAGGGGCCGACCCCGAAGCCAGCGCGCAGGCGCTGATCGCCGAGGGCTATATCCGCTTTGAACCTCTCGTGTATGAGGATTTCCTGCCCGTCAGCGCCGCCGGAATCTTCCAGTCGAACCTGGGCGACAAGGCCCAGGCCGAGTACGCGCTGAATGCCAGCCAGGCGGCCTTCGAGCAGGCGCTGGGCGCTTCGGTGCAGGACGAGCTGGCGCTCTATCAGGACACGCAGGACCGTTCGCTGGCGGCGTGCATGCAGGGGCTGGCCGCGCAGGCCGGCTCGCCGGTGGCCGCATGAGCCGTCTGGACCGTTGCCTGTCCGTGCGCGACTTCGAGCGCGAGGCGCGGCGCATCATGCCGCGCTGCGTCGAAGGCTACGTCTGCGGCGGCACCGAAGACGGCGCTTCGCTGGCCGAGAGCGTGCGCGCCCTGGGCGACGTCGGTTTCCGGCCGCGCGGCTTGCGCGTGGTCGACCAGCGCAGCAGCCAGGTCGAGCTGTACAGCCAAGCCTACGCCATGCCCGTGGGTTTTGCGCCCACAGGCTTTTCGGCCATCGTCATGCATGAATGCGACCTGGCGCTGGCGCAGGCAGCCCAGCAGGCGGCCATTCCCTTCATCATCAGCGGCGCCTCCAGTGTGCCGTTGGAGCGTTTGCAGCAGGCCACGGGCAAGCGTTGCTGGTATCAAGCCTATCTGCCGGGCAATATCGAGCGCATTTCCCGGCTGATGGCGCGGCTGCGCAAGGCCGAGATTCCAGTGCTGGTGGTGACCATAGACACCTGTGTGGGCGCCAATCGCGAGAACCTGCAGAAGCTGTCGTTCACCGTGCCCTTCAAACTCAGCCCCAGCGTGATGCTGGACGGCATGCGTCACCCCCGCTGGAGCTTCAACGTCTTCCTGCGCACGCTGCTGGGCAGCGGCATCCCCAGGTTCTCGAACCTGTACGAAGAGATCGGCCCGCCCATCACCCAGGACCCGCCCAACGGCTTTCGCGGCGAGCGCGACAAGCTCTCGTGGGAGCACATCCGCTGGATCCGGGAGAACTGGCCGGGCAAGCTGGTGCTCAAGGGCGTGATGCATCCCGACGATGCGCGGCTGGCCTGCGCGGCGGGTGCCGACGGCGTGATCGTGTCGAACCACGGCGGACGGCAGCTCGATGGCTGCATTTCACCCCTGCAGGCGTTGCCCGATGTGGTGGCCGCCGTGCCGCCGGGCTTTCCGGTCATGGTGGACGGGGGCTTTCGCCGGGGATCCGATGTGCTCAAGGCGGTGGCCCTGGGCGCGCGCATGGTCTTCACAGGCCGGCCGCAGCTCTTCGGCGCGGCCGTGGGCGGCAGCGCCGGCATCCGCAAGGTCACGGAGATATTCCGCAGCGAGATCTCGACCAACATGGCGCTGTTGGGCTGCGCCACGCTGGCCGACCTCACGCCGGACTTGATCGCGCCCTTGCGACCTGCAGGCGCGGCCTGAGGCGGGCGGCGTCGCCGCCCTGGGCAAGACTGCCCGCACAACAACAAAAAAAGGTGGGCATCCCCATGCCCACCCATCCGTTTTCGACAGGAGGAAACATGAAGAAGATCTATACCAAACTGGCCGGCGCGGCAGCGGTGCTTGCCTGCATCGCCAGCGGGCCGGCGCAGGCTCAGGCCGGCGCCTATCCGACCAAGCCGGTGCGCCTGGTCGTGGGCTATGCCCCAGGCGGCACCACCGACATCAGCGCACGGATGATCGCCGACGTGCTGGGCAAGGAGTTCGGCCAGACCTTCGTGGTCGAGAACAAGCCCGGCGCCAACAGCAACATCGGGGCAGAGTCCGTCGCTCGTTCGCCTGCCGACGGTTACACCCTTTTCGTGGGGTCGATCTCCACCGCGATCAACCAGTCGCTCTATTCCAAGATGTCGTACGACGCGCTCAAGGACCTGGACGCCGTCGCCTTGCTCAACGTGGTGCCCAACATCCTGGCCGTCAATGCCAGCGTGCCGGTCAAGTCGGTGCAGGAATACATCGCCTACGCCAAGAAGAACCCCGGCAAGCTCACCTGCGCCTCGCCCGGCAACGGTTCGTCCGCGCACTTGGGCTGCGAGCTCTTCAAGATGAAGACCGGCATTGATATCCTGCATGTGCCGTATCGCGGTAGCGGTCCGGCCGTGGCGGACCTGCTGGGCGGCCAGGTGGATTCCATTTTCGACAACCTGCCGCCGCTGCTGCCGCACGTGCGCGCGGGCAAGCTGACCGGCCTGGCCGTCACCACCGGTACGCGCGTGCCGTTCGCTCCGGAAATCCCCACCATCGCGGAATCCGGCGTGGAAGGCTTCGACGTGGCGGCCTGGTTCGGCCTGTTTGCGCCGGCCGGCACCCCGCCGGAAATCGTCCAGAAGGTCAACGCCGCGATCAACAAGGCCCTGACCTCCGACGCCGCCCTGGCCGCCAGCTACCAGACCAACGGCTTCCTGATGCCCCCGCCGCCAAACACGCCGCAAGCTTTCAAGGCCTTTATGGAAAGCGAAACCCGCAAGTGGGGAGAAGTCGTCAAGGCGACCAACCTGCAGATCAACTGAGAGGCTGGGGGAAAGGGCTGCCCGCGGCCCGCTCCCCTGTCTGCATGCCTGCGGGGGACGGATGGGTGGCGTTGGAACGACAAAATGCCCCGGACTCCCCTGATTTTTAAATTGCGTGATAGAATGTTCGACTTTCCAGGAAAGCACGCTTTTCTGGCTTGATTTAGCCGACGTGGTGAAATTGGTAGACACGCTATCTTGAGGGGGTAGTGGCGAAAGCTGTGCGAGTTCGAGTCTCGCCGTCGGCACCAAGAATTTGTCCCAGGTTGTTCCTGGGCGTGTAAAGAACCCGCTTTCTCCATGAGATCGCGGGTTTTTTATTGCCTGCGTTTTGCGCAGCGCACCCTGCCCGGTCTTCGACATTCCGGGCCAGCGCCCCTTCGGAGCGGGCGTTATGAAAAAACCTATTGCGCGCCGTCGAGCCATTTTTCAAATCAAAAATGCAGGGTCTTGAATCCGCGCCGTGAATTCATATACCGGTACTGAGGCGATCGAGTTGCTGGTCGCTCTTGGCGACCGGGCAGGGTCTCGATCCTTCAAAGACTTTCTTGGGAGGAAATTATGGCGAACTACCCTTTCAGCGACAGCGGTGTCGGGTCCCTTTTTGACGCGATCCAGGAGCAGATGGAGCGCGTGCTTGGTAATGCAGCATCGCCAGCCACACTGCGATCATTGCCAAGCGGACGCTTCCCGCCAGTCAATATTGGGGTTTCGGATGATGCTGCCGTGGTCGTCTGCTTCGTCCCCGGCATTGAGCCCGAGACTTTGAAAGTATCCATGGAGAAGGGGCTGCTCACGATCGGCGGCTCGCGCAAAGCGCAGGCTCTGCCCGAGGGGGGGCGCTACTACGCTCGGGAACGTGCCCAGGGCGATTTCACGCGCGTGATCGAGTTGCCCGGCGACATCGATTCGGACAACGTCGAGGCGCGCTACGTCGATGGCTGCTTGATGATATCCATCAAGAAGAAGGAGTCGTCGAAACCGCGGCTTATCGCTGTTCAGTGACACCCGCGTAGGGAAGCATCAAGGAGAGATGATCATGAATGAGCGCAACAAACTCGTTGTCGAACAGGACGGTCGCTCCAAAGAGCAACGTCCCGCCACACTGCCGGCAGTCGATATTTTTGAGGATGCGACGGGAGTCACCGTTATTGCGGACCTTCCCGGCGTCACGAAGGAACGGCTGAACGTCAAAGTGGAATCGGAGATGCTGGTCATAGAGGGAGAGGCGTCGGTGCAGGTCCCTAGCGATGTCCGGCTAATCCATGGCGAACTGCGGGAACCGCTATTTCGCCGTTCCTTCAGGTTGGGGCCGGAGTTCGACAAGGATGCGATCAGCGCCAGCCTGAAACAAGGCATCCTGACGCTGCGGGTGCCACGGGTTCGCGAGGCGCAGCCGCGCAGAATCCCGGTGACGGTGCTGTGATTCAATAAGCCCGCCGCAGCGGCGCTAGCCCGCTGCGGCAGGCCGGAGACGCTCTATGAACGAACTCGTCCTTACGGAGCATAAGGGATTTCGCCTGGCCGTCCGAGCCGTGCCGTTACGCTGCCTGGAACAGTTCGGCAATTTGCCCGAAGGGTTTCTTCCGCTGGTTCAGGTCGCCTATTCGACGTTGGTGCTTCTGGATTGGTGTATTCCCTGCCCGCTCACGCCTCGCGATACGCCGACGCGTGCCATTTCGGAAGGCACGGCGTATTTAAAGCTGTTGATCGATTCGGGCCAGATCAGTCACTGCGTTGCTACAACGTAATCGCCGAAAACTACGCGCGCTGTCCAGGTGGACGGTACGCACGGTCCTCGGCAATGACGGGCAGGACTATGGGTTCGATATGCGGCGCGGTTTGCGGCATCCGGGGAAATAGAATCGGGCAGACGCCAGTAAAAACCCGCATCCTCGATCGAGTTGCGGGTTTTTCCGCGTCTGGCCCCGAAACAGGCCAGACGCCGCCGTCATCATTCCTTCCGGTACGCCAGGTAGTCGAGATGGATGCCGATATGGTCCGCGATGTAGCGGGCGTCGTGCCAAACCCCCCAGATGAATGAGGAACTGCGATTGGTGAGGTTGGGTAGACCGAGGAAGTAAATGCCTTTTTCGGCCGAGATGCCGCGCTTGTGGATGGGGTAGCCATTCTCGTCGAAGGTGTCGACGTCGATCCAGCTGAAGTCGACCTTGAAGCCCGTGGCCCACAGTATGGTCTTGATGCCGGCCTCGGCCAGGTTCAGGCTGAGGATCGGGTAGGTGAGGCATTCCGGATCGGGCAGCAGTTTCCAGGCATCGGGCTCGGGTGGAAGGTCCAGGCCGTTCTGCTCGATGTAGGCGTCGGCTTCGCGCAGGACCTCGAAGTAGTCGGCGTCGCCCTGGGCAACGTCGCGACCGAGGTTGTCGGCAAAATGCAGCACGCCGTTTTCATAGGAGGTGGTGATGCCCACGAGCTGGATGCCGTCTCGCGCCAGGCGCCGGAAGTCCACGGTTTTGCCGTTTTCGTACCCGCTTACGGCGAAGGCGACGTGTTCGCGCTTGGGTTTTTTCTTGACTTCATCCCACATGCCCAGGGCGCCCAGCCACCAGCAGTAGTCGCGCTCGCGGTAGGACCGGGGAGGGCGGTAGTGTTCGCCCACCGACAGGTAGACGGTGCGGCCTGCCTGGCGGAGTTCTTCGGCAATCTGCGAGCCGGATGCGCCCGCGCCGACGACGAGCACCGCGCCATCGGCCAACTGCCCCGGGTTCTTGTAGGCCGAGGAATGAAGTTGCTGGATGCCCGCGTCCTGCGGCACGATCTTCGGATAGGTAGGTATCTGGAAGGGGCCGGTCGCGGCGACCACGTGCTGGGCTTCGATGGTGCCTGCGGAGGTGGTGACGGTGAAGCCTGGACGCTTGTCATTGCGCTGGACGCGCAGGACTTCGACGCCGGTGCGCACCGGCGCCTTGAGCATTTTGGCGTAGTCTTCGAAGTACTGGGCCATGCGCTCCTTGGGCGGAAAGACATCGGGCCCGACGTCATCGAATTTCAGGCCGGGAAAGCGGTCGTGCCAGGCGGGGCCGTTGGCGACCAGCGAGTCCCAGCGTTCGGAGCGCCAGCGTTCGGCGATCCGCTTGCGTTCGAGCACGATGTGCGCAATGCCCATGGCGCCGAGGTGTTCGCTCATTGCGATGCCGGCCTGACCGGCGCCGATCACCAGCGTATTGGTTTTTTCAATTGACATTTGAACATCCTAAAGAATACCGAGACCCTGGTGCGTCTCGAGGCTGACACGAAGATCAAGAAACGGAAGGCCGGCGAACCGCGCGATGGTCAAACGGCGCGCAGAACGATAGGCACGCAGTGTGACCCCGAAGGCCTGAGTTGATAACTTCGTTTTTCGGACGGCTGACTTAGGAAAAAGCAAAGGGGCAGGTTTGCGCGGGCAGGGGGCGACGCGGCATCCGGCATAGCGCGATTTCTTTTTTCCGATGGCCCCCATCAGCATCGGCAATGCACTTGAAAAAAGGCTTTGCCGTATTCTTGAATCCACCCCAACGCTGACGACGCTTCCTTGCGTGCCATGCGGCCATCGCCTGTTTTTCCCGGAATTTCTCGAACCGGGAAGTTGAACTCTGTGAGTGCAGCAGCCATGCCGAATCGCCCCTTTTCCTCCGACACTTCCAGCGCGCTCAGCCTGGAGGGAGTCGTCAAGAGATACCGCGATCACGCGGTGCTCCAGAAAGTTTCCCTGAAGATCGAAAGCGGGGAGTTCCTGACGCTGCTGGGTCCATCCGGCTGCGGCAAGACCACCTTGCTGAACCTGATCGCGGGCTTTGCCGACGCGGACGAAGGCGAGATTTTCATCGACGGCACCCCGGTCACGGCCTTGCCGCCGTATCAGCGCCAGATCGGCATCGTGTTCCAGAACTACGCGCTGTTCCCACACATGACGGTGGCGCGCAATATCGCTTATGGCCTGCGGATGCGGCGCGTGCCGACTGCCGAGATCGAGCGGCGGGTGGCCGAAGCCATGGCCCTGGTGAAGCTGAATGGCTTGGGCGAGCGCAAGCCGCGCGAGCTGTCGGGCGGCCAGCAGCAGCGGGTTGCGCTGGCGCGGGCGCTGGTGATCCGTCCCAAGGTGCTGCTGCTCGACGAGCCGTTTTCCGCGCTGGACAAGGGGCTGCGCGGCGCCATGCAGGTAGAGATCCGTGACATCCAGCGCAAGCTGGGAGTGACGACGATTTTCGTCACGCATGACCAGGGCGAGGCGCTCAGCATGTCGGACCGTATTGCAGTGATGAACCAGGGAGTGATCCGGCAGGTCGCAGCACCCGACGAGCTGTATCGCAATCCGCAGGACCCGTTCGTGGCCTCGTTCCTGGGCGACGTCAATATCTTGCCAGCGCATTATCACGGTTCCAGCGCGGAGACCATCCAACTGCGCTTGGGCGCGGGGCTGACGCACATTCCGCGCCACCGCCTGGTGGGCGGCTCGCACGAGGGACACCGGCTGGATCTTTATGTGCGGCCCGAACACATCAAGCTGGAAACCCTGCATAGCGGGTCGGTGTTGAGCGGCACGGTGGTCAACCACGTATTCCAGGGCGATCACGTGGATCTGTACCTGGAGGTGCATATTCCCGTGGAGGGGCGCCAGCACGTGATGGTGCGCACCGCCGACCTGAATTGCATTCATGAATGGCCGGTGGGCGCCGTGGCGGGACTTGCCCTGCCTGGCCATGGGGTCAGCGTGTTCAACGCGTCGTCCTGACAGACCGGCTCCCCGCGCGCCCTTCCATCCTACGCAGCGGCCGCGCCTGCGCAGCCGCGCTGCATCCATTCTTCCGCGAGACACAAGCCCATGAATCAGATTCCCGTTGAGATGCAAGCCATCATTGCCCGCGAGCCTGGCGATGCCACGGTGTTGACGCTGGCCACCCGGCCGGTTCCGGCGCCGGGTCCCGGCGAGGTGCTGTTGCGTGTTCTGTCTGCCGGCATCAACCGGCCCGACATCATGCAGCGCCAGGGCCTGAGCAAGCCGGCGCCGGGCGTGACCGACGTGCTCGGGCTGGAGGCTTGCGGCGAGGTGGCAGCCTGCGGGCCCGGCGTGCCGGAGTCCCTGGTCGGGCAGCGCTTCATGAGCCTGCTGGCGGGTGGCGGCTACGCGCCGTGGTGCGTGGCGCGCGTGGATCATTCCCTGGCCGTGCCCGCGGGCCTGGACGACGCCGAGGCGAGCGCGTTGCCGGAAGGTCTGTACACGGTATGGCACAACCTGTTCGAGCTGGGCCGCCTGCGTATGGGCGAGACCGTGCTGATCCATGGCGGAGGCGGCGGCATAGGCACGCTGGCGATCCAGATGGCGCATGCGGCGGGGGCGAGGGTGATCGTGACGGATGGCGAACGTGACCGCAGTGACGCCCTGCGCGGACTCGGCGCGGCAGAGGTGGTCTGCTTTCATGACACGGATTTCGTGCAGGCCTGCGAGGCCCATACCGAGGGCCGCGGCGTGGACGTGGTGCTGGATATCGTCGGCGGCGATTATGTGCGGCGCAATCTGCAGGCGCTGGCTTTCGGCGGGCGCCACGTCAGCCTTTCCTTCCTGCAGGGTTCGGCCGTCAATGTCGAGTTGCTGACCCTGATGCAGAAGCAGCTGAGCCTGCATTCGTCGACCATGCGTCCGCAGACCGATGCCGAGAAGGCCCGCATGGCCGCCGCGCTCAGGCGCCACGTGCTGCCCCTGGTCGCCGCTGGTCGCATCCGGCCCAAAATGGCGCAGAGCCTGCCTCTGGCCGACGCCGTCCGCGCGCATCAACTGCTGGAAAGCGGCAAGGTGTTCGGCAAGCTGGTCCTCAAACCCTGAGCTCGGAGACTGGATTGAAACTCCTCTACGCCCCTACGTCCCCCTTCGTGCGCAAGGTCATGATCTGCGCGCACCTGACCGGCCAGGCCGGACGGATCGAATGGCTGCCCAGCGCCGCGCATCCGGTCAACCGCGATGCCCGCATCGCCGCCCACAATCCGCTGGCCAAGGTGCCGACTTTGATCCTGCCGGACGGCAGGGCGCTATATGACAGCCGCGTGATCTGCGAATACCTGGCGGATGCTGCCGGCGATACGCAGCTATTCCCGGCTGGCGCGGCCCGCTGGCTGGCATTGAAGCGCCAGGCCCTGGGCGACGGCCTGCTGGATGCCGCGCTGCTGGCTCGCTACGAACATACTGCGCGGCCGGCCGAGATCCAATGGCCGCAGTGGCGGGAGGCGCAACTGGTCAAGGTGCGGGCGTGCCTGGGCGAAATCGAGGCGCAGGCGGACGAACTGCCGCAAGCGGATCCTGACATCGGCAGCCTGACCATCGGCTGCGCCATGGGATATCTGGATTTCCGCTTTCCCGAGCTGGACTGGCGCGCGGCGCATCCGCGCGCCGCGGCCTGGTTCGCCGTATTCAACCAAATGCCTGCCATGCAGGCCACCCTTCCCCACGAAGCCTGAGACCGCCGCCATGACGACGCCGAGCGCAACCCCTTCATCCTCCAGGGTCTGGTTCCTAAACGGGCCCAACGCCAATCTCTACGGGCTGGACGCTAACAAGACCTATGGTTCCAACAGCTTTCCCGTGTTGCAGCAGCGCTGCGAGAGCAAGGCCGCCTCGCTGGGCATCCAGCTGAACTTCGTCCAATCCAATTACGAGGGCCAGTTGGTCGACTGGATACAGGAGGCGCGCGGCACGGCGCAGGGCGTGATCATCAACGCGGCCGGCCTGACCTATTCGTCGGTGCCCATACTCGATGCCTTGCTATCCTTTCCGGGCAGGATCATCGAGGTCCACATGAGCAATATCTGGCGGCGCGAGGCCTTCCGCCATCATTCGTATATTTCCAAGGCCGCCGATGGCGTCATCGCGGGACTGGGCGGAGATGGCTATGAATTGGCCATCGAGGCCATGTCGCGTCTGATAAACCGCAGTACCTGAGGTCGACCGTCCATGCATGCATCCTCCCGCCCCGCCGTGTCGGGCGCAATGATCTTCTACAGCGAGTTCGACGACTACGCGGCCTGGCGCGACGCCATGCAGGCGCGCCTGCCGGACTTGCGGATGGTGCACGCCAGCGAAGCGCATGACCCGGCCGGTATCCACTACGCGCTGGCCTGGAAGGCGCCGCAGGGCTTCTTTGATCGCATGAAGAACCTGCGCCTCATCGTGAACCTGGGCGCGGGTGTGGATTCGCTGGTGGGGCGCGAGGATCTTCCCGCCGGAGTGCCCATCACCCGCATCACCGATCCGAACATGGCACGCATGATGGCAGGCTATGTGCTGTTCGCCGTGCTGCGCTATGCCCGCGATATTCCGTACTTTGAAGCGGCGCAGCGGCGCGGCGAGTGGGCCTATCGTCATCCGCGTTCTCCCGAAGACGTATGCGTGGCCGTGCTGGGCCTGGGCGAGCTGGGCGCATGCGCGGCGCAGGAGCTGCGCCGCCAGGGGCTGACCGTGCTGGGTTGGTCGCGCAGCCCGCGTAGCATCGATGGCGTCGAGTGCCACAGCGGCATGGAGTCGCTGGACACGGTACTGTCGCGCGCCGACATCCTGGTGGTGATGCTTCCGCTCACGCCGCAGACCCGCGGCCTGCTGGACCGCGAACGCTTGCAGCGCCTGCCGCGCGGCGCGGCCCTGATCAATGTGGCCCGGGGCGCGCTGGTGGATCAGGCCGCCCTGACGGATCTGCTGCGCAACGGCCATCTAGGCGGTGCGACGCTGGACGTATTCGAGCGCGAGCCCCTGCCGATTGGCGACCCGCTCTGGGGGATGGACAACGTGCTGATTACGCCGCACCTGGCTTCGGTGGCCATTCCGGCATCCGCCGCCGGACAGATCGCCGACAACGTACTACGAGTCAGCCAAGGCCTGGAACCCGCCAACCGCGTCGATCCAGCGCGCGGCTATTGAAGTTGCGTCTTGCGGATATCAGCGTTCTTTAACCGCCGAGGCTGCCCTGCGCATTCCGATGCTCGCCCTGGCGGGGCTGCGCTTCGTATGGCTCCGGGGTCCTCGGCTGGCCGTAGCCTAATGCGGTGGTCTTGGACCCCCTTCGTGAGCAGATGCCGTGAGCCGGTGACCGGACGGAGGGATCCGAAGCGCAGCCCCATTGGGCGAGCATCGGAATTCCGCAGTCCGGACGCCGGCGGCTCAGGAACCTGACCTCACAAAACCGAAGCGGCAGGGCTTCGAGCTTGCGGATGTCCGTGTCCTTCAACCGCCGAGGCTGCCCTGCGCCATTCCGATGCTCGCCCCGGTGGGGCTGCGATTCGTATGGCTCCGGGGGCCTCGGCTGGCAGTAGCCTAATGCGTTGGTCTTGGACCCCGTTCATGGGCAGATGCCGTGAGCCGGTGACCGGACGGAGGGATCCGAAGCGCAGCCCCATTGGGCGAGCATCGGAATTCCGCAGTCCGGACGCCGGCGGCTCAAGAACCTGACCTCACAAAACCAATCGGCAATATTCCACCCAGAATTCTCTAGTGGTTGTCCTCGATATTGAGGATCCTGCCCAGCCCGAGAAATCGGTTGGCGAAGATCAACAGCGCGGCCGTCACGACGATGTACACCACCGACAGCGCGGCCAGCGTCGGGTCGGCGAACTCGCGCACGTAGTTGTACATGGTCACCGGAAGGGTCTGCGTGCTCTGGGTGGTCACGAACAACGAGGCAGTGAATTCGCTGAACGACATGATGGCCGCGAACAGCCAGCCGCCGAACAGCCCAGGCGCCAGCAAGGGAACGGTAATCGTGAATAGCACCCGCACGGGCGAAGCGCCCAGGCTGGCGGCGCTCTGTTCGAGGCGCTCGTCCAGGTTCTCCATCGACACATAGACGCTGCGCAGCACGAAAGGCAGCACGAGGATGACGTGGCACAGGATCACGATGCCGTAGCCCCGGTCCACGTTCAACTGCGCCGCGAGGATCAGCAGGCCCAATCCGACGGTGAAATGGGGAATAACCAGCGGCGAGAGCAGGATGGCCTGAAGGATATTCTTGCCCGGAAACGCCATGCGCTTGACCGCGATCGCCAGGCCAGTGCCGATGACCAGCGCCAGCAGCGAAGACCAAAGCGTGACAACCATGCTGGCGCGAAAGCCGTCGCGGAAGTCAGCGTAGGTGAACACGCGCTCGAACCAGCGCCAGGACCAGGCCTGCGGTGGAAAAGTGAGCAGGGCCTTGTCGTTGAAGGAGGCCAGGGTCACCACGACGACCGGCAGCAGAACGAACGCGAGGATCAGCGTGATCAGCACCGGCGCGCCGATGCGCAGCCACAGGGGCAGGGATTTTCGGATGCTCATGTCAGTGTCCTCCGATGACTTTGAGTCGTCGCGTGACCCTGCCGAGCAGCATCAGCGCGATAGCCGTCAGGCCCAGGCCCATGACGCTCAGACTGGCCGCCAGGGGGAAGTTCATCGAAGAGAATCCCAGCTGGTAGACCAGCGTCGAGACCGTAGGCACGCGGCCGCCGCCTATCATCTGCGGCGTGGCGAAGGCGCTGAAGGTCCAGGCGAACGAGGTCGTGATGCTGGCCAGGATGCCTGGCATGGACAGCGGCAGGGTGATAGTCAGAAAGGTGCGTACCGGACCTGCGCCCAGGCTTTCCGCGGCTTTTTCGTAATCGCGGTCTATGTGCGAGATGGCGGTGGCCAGCATCAGCACCACGACCGGGATGGTGACGTGCACCAGCGCCACCAGCACGCCCAGGTGGCTGAACATCAGCTTGAGCGGCGTATCGATCAGGCCCATTTTGAGCAGCATCGAGTTGATGAAGCCCGTGCTGCCCAGCACGATGATCCAGGAATAGGTGCGCACGATCTCGCCCAGGAACAGCGGCGTGATGGATACGATCAGGATGAAGGACTTGATGTAGCGGTTGCGCACCCGGACCAGGGCATACGCCAGCGGGTAGGCCACGAGCAGGGAGCAGACCGTGGTCTCCACGCTCAGGCGCAAAGTATTGGTGAAGGCATCGAGGTAGATCTGCTTGCCCATGCCCGAAAAGTTCGTCAGCGTGAGGCCGCCGACGTCCAGTGAGCCTGGAATGAAGGTGCGCAAGCTGTACTGCAGCACCGCCGCCATGGCGACGCAGATGCACAGGGCGATGAAGCTTGCCGGGGATATCAACCATCCCCTCAGGGTGGAACGCGCATCCATGGTGGACCCATCCTAGGCTTACGTTGAGGACATAGCGGCGCCGCGGCCTCCCGGGCCGCAGCCTCCAGCCATCAGTTCATGATGTTCTCGGTAAACCACTTGCGCCATTCGGCAGTTTTTTCGGCGCGCAGCTTGTCGTCGATAACAATGGCCTGGGTGTCCCATTGCTGTTTGGTCGTGAAGACGCCAGGAAGCGCGGCGTCTTCTGGCGACACCTTGGCGTTGTCGATGACGGGGCTGGCCTTCTTGGCAGCCACGATCTTGGCCTGTACCTCTGGCGACAGCGCGATGTTCATGAACTTATGGGCAAGGTCGTTCTTGGCGCTGCCTTTCATGATGGCCATGGTATCCACGCCCAGCACCGCGCCCTCCTTGGGCATTGCCACCTTGATGGGCACGCCCTGGCCGATCATGTAGTACGCGTTCATGGACAGCACGACCTGCACGGGCGTTTCGCCGGCGGCGATCAACTGCTGGCTGTTGGCATCGTTGGTGTAGAAGGCCTTGAAGTTGGGTTTCAAGGCTTTGAGTTTGTCCTGTCCCTTTTCCCAGGTGGCGGCGTCCCCGCCGGAGAGCAGGGCGGATACGTCGATGATATGGCTGGGGTCGAAATCGGGCGCGGACAGCTTGCCTTTCAATGCCGGGTTCCAGAGATCGTTCCAGCTGTTGAAGGTGATGCCGGCGGGAACCAGGTCGGGACGGTAGCCGATGGTGTACACGTAGGCCCAGCTGCCGATGTGGTACGGGCTGATCTTGGCGCGGTCGACCAGGTGCGAGTAATTGGGGATCTTGCTCAGATCCAGTTTCTCGTACAGGCCGGCGTTGACATAGAGCCAGCCGATGTGCGACGTGGTGAACGTGATGTCGCTTTCAGGCTTGGTGGCGAGCTTGGCCTTGTTCAGGCGGTCTATGGTGCCGCCGGTGATGTACTTCACGGGGACGCCGGTCTGCCGCGTGAACTCGCGACCGATATTCTCGTCGATGAGATCCCGGAAGCTGCCGCCCCAGGTGCTGACCACCAGCGCGTCCTGCGCCTGCGCCGCGCCGGTAAGAGCCGCGCCGGCAAGTATTCCGGCGCAAATGAGTTTCTTGATCATGACAACCCCTTGTCTATATGGTTGACTACAGAACCTGCTCGAGGAAATTCTTCAGGCGCTCGTTTCGGGGCGAACCAAAGAACTGTTCAGTGGGCGCGGTCTCGATGATTTCGCCTCGCTCCATGAAGACGCAGCGGTCGGCCACCCTGCGGGCAAAGCCGATTTCGTGGGTGACGCAGATCATGGTGATGCCGGTTTGCGCCAGGTTTTCCATAATGCGCAGTACCGAGCCCACCGATTCCGGATCGAGCGCCGAGGTCGGCTCGTCAAAGAGCATGATGCGCGGGCGCAGGCAGAGCGCGCGCGCGATGGCCACGCGCTGCTGCTGCCCACCGGAGAGCTGGATCGGATACTTGCCGGCCTGTTCGATCACATTGACTTTGGCAAGATACTCACGCGCTGTTTCTTCCGCTTCGCGAGCCGGGACCTTCAAGGCGATCTTCAGCGCGAAGGTGCAGTTGTCCAGCACCGTCATATGCGGAAAGAGGTTGAAGTTCTGGAACACCATGCCCAGCTGGCGCCGGACTTTCTCCACGTCTTCGGGGCGCCGTGTCAGTTCGGCGCCATTGACGCGTATGTCGCCCGAGTCATGCTGCTCCAGATGGTTGATGCAGCGTATGAGGGACGACTTGCCCGACCCGGAGGGACCGCAAAGAATGACGATCTCTCCGTTCGAGACTTCGAGGTGGATATTCCGCAGCGCGTGGAACGTGCCGTAGAACTTGTTCAAACCCGAGATAGAGACCGCTGGCGCGCAATCGGACAGGGTGGAGGCGGCAGGCGGCGTGATGCGGGACAGGATGGCAGTCATGATGGTTCGCGCTCTATGATCGTTCGGCCCGGCGGCTCAGGTCCTGGCGAGGTAGCGGTTCAACTTGCGATCCGCGATCGAGAAGCCCAGGCGTATGCAATTGGTGATGCACCAGTAGATGGCCGCCGCCGTGATCAAAGGCGTGAACGGGTCATAGGTGTAGTCGAACACGGTGTTGGCCGCCGCGGTGAGGTCGACCAGCGTGATGGCGCTGACGGCCGCCGTGCTTTTCACCATGATCAGCAACTCATTCTGATAGGCGCGCAGCACATAGCGCGCCACCAGCGGGAGTTTTAGGCGGAACAGGATCTGCGCGGGCTTCAGACCCAGCGTCTGCGCGGCCTCAATCGTGCCCCGGGGTATCGCCGCCAGGCCCCCGCGGATGATTTCCGCCATGAAGCCGGAGTGCGTCAAAGCCAGGCCCAGCCACGCGCAGACATAGGCGTTGGAGAAGACGTTCCACAGCACGGTGTCGCGCACGATGGAGAATTGCGGCAGTCCGCTGTAGATCAAATACAGCAGCACGAGGCTGGGCACGCCGCGGAAGAAGCCGATGTAGCTGCTGGCGAAGAGGGCGCGCGGGCCGGGCCGGAAACTTGCCAGGGCCACCGGCAGCGCCAGCAGCAGACCGATGACCAGCACCGGCAACAGCACCGCGAAGGTGGTGCCGGCGCCGGCCAGCAGTTTGGGCAGGCTGTCCCAGGCTACCTGGAAGTCAAAGTGCATGCGACGCTCCCTTGGTCACGACAGGATGGAAGCCGCGCGCAGCCCATGTTTCGACGCGGCGGGCCACGTAGTAGGTGAGCCAGGTCATCGCCAGGAAGAAGGCGGCCGCGAGCAGGTAGTAGACAAAGGGTTCCTTGGTCACGCCGGAGGCGAGCTTGGCGTAGGCCATGATTTCCTTCAGGCCGATCAGGGAGATGAGGGCGGTGTCCTTGAGCACGACGATCCACATATTGGTCATGCCGGGCAAGGCCAGCCGCAGCATCTGCGGCAGGATCACCTTCAGCCAGATGGCGGTGCGCGGCACCAGCAGCACCCGCGCGGCTTCAAACTGGCCGTGGGGTACGTTCTGTATCGCGCTGCGGATCAGGTCGGCCAGGTAGGCGCCATACACCATGCCCAGCGCCGCCACCGCCGCCATGAACGGCGTCACCTCGATGCGCTGGCCTATGCCGAACGGCGCGAGCAGGCTGGCGACGATCTGCGAGCCGCCGTAATAGAACAGGAAGCCGACCAGCAGCGAAGGCACGCCCGTGAAGATCGAGGCATACGGAATCCAGACGATTCTGGCCAGCCAGGTCGGCCGCAGCGTGATCAGGGCGAAGAACGTCCCGATCGCGAGCGCCAGCAGATAGGCGCAGACGGCGACCTGGATCGTCATCATCGCGCCGGTCGCGAGTTGCTGCACGAAACCCATCGAAGGCATGAGGTATTCCTGGCAAGCGTGTGGAGAGTTCCGCCCGACCCGGCGAGCTCGTGCCAGGGACCCGGGCGGCGCGAGCGGATCCTGCTAGCGGCAGGCCTTTTCCTCTGGCAGGAGCTCCACTTCCATGTAGGGCTTGCGCAGCTTGGTGAAGGTGCAGTCCTTGATGATGGTTTCCAGCGTGGCGTTCATGCGGTTGAGCAGGTCGCCACTGTCCTTGCGGGCGATCCAGCTCGAACCGGCTTCGCCGCCGCCGGTCCACAGATCGCCGCCAGCGAATTTCCAGTTCTTGCCCTGGGGCTTGGACAGGAACTCGTTGGTCCAGCTGATCTTGGGACCCAGGCTCATGTCCAGCCGGCCGTTGGCCAGATCGAGCCGGATCTGGTCCGGGTTGTCATAGAACACGATCTGCACCGCGTTGCCGAATGTCTCACCCACGTACTTGGCTTGGGCCGAGCCGCGTTGCAGGCCGATGCGCACGCCCTTCAGGCCCTCGGGCGTGAAGGTGTAGTTCTTGGCCTCGGGCACCACATAGGAGTCCGGATTGAACAGGACCGGGCGGCCGAACAGCACTTTTTCCTTGCGCTCGGGCAACGGCTTGGTCTGGCTGACCACGGCGTCCAGTTTCTTCTGCAGCAGTGCCGGGATCAGCGCCTTGAAGTCCATGACGACGATTTCGCAATCGACCTTCATCCGCTTGCACATCTCGCGCGCCAGATCGGGTTCAAAGCCGGTCAGGCGGCCTGAAGGGTCGACCATGCTGAAGGGCGGATAGCTGCCTTCGTTGCCCAGCACCAGCTTCTCGGCCTGGGCGGACGTTACAGCGAACAGGGAGGCACCTGCGAGTGTCAGCGCCGTGATGGTTTGGTGTAGATGCATTATTTCCCCTTGCTTATTTATTGGTCATGCACTTCGTTGAATGGTCTACATCGCTGCGGCCTTGCTCAGGTTGCCGTCGAACAGCGAGCCGTAGCCGGGCTTGGCGCCCGCTGCGCCGGTGAGATCCAGGCAATGCCAGAACGAGGCCTGGATGGCCGAGATCACCGGCTTGCCGAGTTTCTGTTCCAGCGCCTCGATGGCGCCGACGGTGCGGAAGTTCGTGCACGAGACGAAGATGGCCGTCGCATCGGTGTGGTCGACCGAGAGCACGTGGTCGTAGACCTTCTCCAGCGAGACCTCGGCCAGCGCGTGATCGTCCGAGATGCCGAGGCAGGCGCTCTTGACCACTTCATGGCCGTTTTCCTGCAGGAAGCGGATGGCGCGCTCATGGATCTCCGGAAGATAGGGGGTGGCCAGCGCAACCTTGCCCGCCTGGACTTTCTTCAACGCAGCGAGCGTCGCGGTGGAGGCGGTGGTGATCTGAGGCCCCGGCACCCATTGCCGCAGCTTCTGGATGAGCGCCTGATCGTAGGCGGTTCCATGCAGGAACGAGGCGCTGGTGCCGCCGAACAGCAGCACGTCGATGGGAGCGGCGCCGGCCAGCCGGGCGGCCTGTTCGAGTTCCGGCGCGTTCATCATCTCTTCGATGCCTTGCACGGTGACCTTGGGCAGCTTGATGCGCGCCGTATGGGTGGAAACCCCTGGAGCGGACATGGCCCACATTTCTTCTTCCATGACGACGCTGGAAGCGATGTAGATCAACCCGATGCGGGCCAGATCGCCCGAGCCGTCATAGCGGAATCGGGGATAGGCGGCTTGCGCGGGCGTTGAGGCGGTGTTCATCCGGATCCCTTGTAAGGTGAGGTTGCTGCGGATTGCATCAGATGGCGTCGGCCGTCGATCCGGGGGCGGGCATTGCCGCGCCCGCCGCACCGGCCATGCCAGCGAAAACCAATGATGCGAGAGGCGATCCGAGGCACCAAGTCGCCTTTTCCGTTGGCATGGATAGATTTTCCTGATGGCCCGGCGACGCCGGCGAAGCAGGACCGAGGCACATCGCGCAGGGTGCCGCCCGCGTCAGGATTTCCGAGACGGGACGCCGGAAAAAACAAATAGGCTGCGGTGTCGCTTGGGCCGACCATCAGTGGGCAGCTCACGGCCTTGCGATGCCGCCAGCCAGGCGGGTGCAGGGTCTCCGGATAAACCCTAATGCAGATACGAGCCATGAAGCACAAGCGCATACGCACCTTCAATACCAAGGCGACCTACCCTGAACAGAACCTCGACAACGATCTGTGCCAGGCCGTCATTGCACGCGGCAGCACCGTCTTTTTGCGCGGGCAGATCGGCCAGAACCTGGACACGTCGGAGAGCGTCTGCATAGGCGACGCGGCGGGCCAGGCGGAGCAGGCGATGAAGAACATCGACATGCTGCTCAAAGAGGCCGGCGGCGAGTTGCAGGATATTTGCAAGATCACCATCTACATCATCGATCCGCGCTACCGCGAGCAGGTCTATCGCGTGGTCGGCAAATGGCTCAAGGGCGTATTCCCGGTGTCCACCGGCATCGTGGTGTCCGCGCTGGCCCGTCCCGAATGGCTGGTGGAGATCGACGCGACTGCCGTAATTCCGGATTGACGCCGCAGGAGGCCCTGGTCATGACTTTCTCCATCATTGCCCGCTGCCCGGCCACTGGCCAATTCGGCGCGGCCGTCTCGTCCTCCTCGCCCGCGGTCGCGGCGCGTTGCATCCGCGCGCGTTCGGGCGTGGGCGCGGCGGTCAGCCAGAACATTACCGACCCGGCCCTGGGGACCCTCATCCTGGACGCCATGGGCGAGGGCAGCACGCCGCAGAGCGCGCTGCAGGCCCTGGCGGAACGTCCTTTCATCAGCTACCGGCAGCTGATGGCCATCGACGCCACGCAGGCGCCGGCCATCTACACCGGTTCGAACGCGCTGGGCCGGCTGGCCGACGCGCGGGGTGAAAACGCCGCCTGCGCCGGCAATATGCTGGCGTCGCTGGATGTGCCCGCAGCCATGCTGGCGGCCTTCGAGCAGGCGTCAGGTTCATTGGCCGAACGCCTGATGCAGGCCATGCTGGCGGGCCAGGCGGCTGGCGGGGAGGAAGGGCCCGTGCATTCGGCGGGACTGCTGGTGGTGGCGGACCTGGATTGGCCTATCGTCGATCTGCGCATGGACTGGGTCGAGGAGGGGCCGGTCGAGCGGCTCTATGAGGCCTGGAAGGTTTACGAACCGCAGATCCAGGCCTACATCACTCGCGCCAGGGATCCGCGCGCCGCGCCGACCTTTGGCGTGCCGGGCAATCCGTGAGCGCTTGCGGCGAGTGCGAGAAAACCCGAGGAGCGCCATGCCCCGCTGTCAGGGCATAGTGGATACACTTTTGCTCGGTGCGGTGGACGCTGGCGCCGGGCCGCGCCGGCGGCCCGCACAGCGGACCGCCGCCTCCCTCCAGCCTGCTCCAGTTTTCTCACTTCGGACTATGCTCAATCGCATTTCGCTGCGCCAGATGGAGTACTTCGTCGCCACGGCCAAGCATGGCAGTATCGCCGCGGCATCCAGCCAGATCCACATTTCGGCGCCGTCGATCTCGGCTGCCATCGCGCATGTCGAAACCGAGCTGGACGTGCAGCTATTCGTGCGGCATCCGTCCAAGGGCCTTGCCCTGACGGTGCTGGGCCAGCAGGTCATGAGCGAATGCGAAGATCTGCTCGAGCGCGCGTCGCGCCTCTACAAGATCGCATCCGTCTCCAGCAACACCATCCAGGGCACCTTGCGCGTGGGCTGCTTCCAGTCGCTCACGGCCATGATCGCGCCCGAGGTGATATTCGGGTTTTCGCGCGCATTCGAAAAGGTCGAGCTGCACATGGTCGAAGGTGACCAGCAGTTGCTGATCGACAAGCTGCATACGCTGGAGATCGACGTTGCCCTCAGTTACGACTTGAGGCTGGGCGACGAGATATCGTTCGAGGCGCTGGCGCGCCTGCCGCCTCATGTGGTGGTCAGCGAACTGCATCCGCTGTCGCAGCAGATCGCGGTAACGCTGGAAGAGCTGGCGCGTTTGCCCATGGTGCTGCTGGACCTGCCCCTGAGCCGCGATTACTTCATGTCCTTGTTCGCGAAATTCGGCCTGGAGCCGAATATCGTGGCGCGCTCGCGTTCGGAGGAAGTGGTGCGATCCATGGTGGCCAACGGCATCGGCTACGCCTTGTTCAATGTGCGGCCCAAGTCCACCCAGGCGCTGGATGGCAAGCGGCTGGTGCGGCTGCGCCTGGTGGGCGAACACCGACCCATGCTGCTCGGCCTCACCACCTACAAACCGATGAAGCCGTCGCGCCTGACCGAAGTGTTCATGCAGCGTTGCCGCGCCTATATCTCGGATCAGTACATTCCGGGCATGAGCGAAGGCAGTTTCTTCGATCCCTACGTGCCTCCCGAAAGCAAATGAATGGGCGGCGCACGCCGTCCGTCTTCCGCAGGTCCCATGCCATGAACAAGCCTTCCCCGGACAACAGTCCAGACCTATTACGCGAATTGCTCGCGTTTCAATCCGTCACGCTGACGCCCAATATCGAACTCATAGAACGGATACGGGAATTGCTGTCGCGGGCGGGAATCCCGTCCACGCTGGTGGCGGATCCGCAGGACGCCAGGCGCAGCAATCTGTATGCCTCTGTCGGTCCCTCGGATGTGCCCGGCATCCTGCTCTCGGGCCACACCGACGTGGTGCCCGTGGCGGGGCAGCCCTGGACCACGCCGCCCTTCGAGGCGACCGAGCGAGACGGCCGCATCTATGGGCGGGGCAGTGCCGACATGAAGGGCTTCGTCGCATGCGCCGTGATGGCCATGATCCGCGCGGCCCGCCTGCCGCTGGCGCGCCCTCTGCATCTGGCGCTCTCGTTCGATGAGGAAATCGGCTGCGTCGGCGTGCGCCATCTGCTGCGCGCGCTGGAAAACGTGGAGCCGGCGCCCCTGCTGTGCGTGGTGGGCGAGCCCACGTTGATGAAGATAGGCACCGGCAACAAGGGCAAGGCGGCCTACCGGGCCATATGTTGCGGCCAGGCGGGCCATTCCGGGCTGGCGCCGCATTTCGTCAATGCCATCCATACGGCCAGCGATCTGATTGGCGCGCTGCGCGACGTACAGCGCGACCTCGCCGAACACGGGCCGCGCGAGGCCGGCTATGACGTGCCGTACACCACGGTGCATGCCGGCACCATCAAGGGCGGCACGGCGCTGAACATCGTGCCTGCGGAATGCGAAGTCAATTTCGAGATCCGCAACGTCGCGCAGGATGATCCGAATCAGATCCTGGAGCGGGTGCTGGCGTTGACCAAGGCGAAGATGCGCGCTGCGGGCGCCCGGCAGGAAGCGGAGCCGCCCCGGGTCGAAGTGGTCAACAGCTACCCTGGCCTGGCCACGGCCGACGACTCGGCGGCCGTGGCGCTGCTGGCCTCGTGGCTACCGCCGGAAACGCCGCTCACCAAGGCGGCCTTCGGTACCGAAGGCGGGCTGTTCCAACAACTGTGGGCGCAGACCTCGGTGCTGATCTGCGGACCCGGCAGCATCGAAGTGGCGCACAAGGCCGACGAATACGTCGAGCTCACGCAGCTGCACGCCTGCGACGCCATGCTGGAGAAACTGACGGAGTATCTGATGGTTTAGGGCTCGCCCGCCGCGCGGCAACGTTTTGAATCAATCGCCACGTGAGCCCTGGCTTCGAGAGCCTGCTATAAAAGCGGCTACAGCTTTTCTGTAGGGCCAGGAAATGTCCATTCAAACGTTGAGCCGCTGGGGTGTGGCGATTTTTGCGGCTGCGCTGATGGCGGGCTGTTCTTCGAGCGGTTCCAAGACTCCGGATAAGGGGGCAGCCAAGTCGTATTCGTCCACCGCCCGCGCTGGCGGCGAGTGTGCGAGCCGCAGCAAGTGCATCTACAAGGGCGCTTACGAGTCGGGGGAACGGAACTACGCCGAAGCGGAAGCCAAGCGCCTGAACATGGCCGAACTGGAGCGCCTGCGCCGCGCTTTCGGCAATTGAACCAGGCAGGAAACCGGCGCGCGCCCACGCCTGAAGAAATCATGCGGCACTACGACGCGGACCCGGACGAAGACCCCTGGGTTCGCGGCAGACCTGCGCCGGAGCCGGTCATGGTCGTAGCCTATGACCCGGCGTGGCCCGTCTGTTATGGCCGGCTGGAAGCACAGGTGCGCCAGGCATTGGGAACGGCCGCGCTCGCGGTCGAGCATATGGGTTCGACCGCGGTCCCCGGCCTGCCCGCCAAGCCGGTAATAGACATCGATCTGGCCGTGGCCGATCCCGTGCGCGAGGACGCGTATGTGCCGGCGCTGGAGGCCATCGGTTACGTGCTGGTCTTGCGGGAGCCATCCTGGCATCAGCACCGCCTGCTGCAATTGGCGTCGCCGCGCGTGAACTTGCATGTATTCGGCCCCGATTGCCCGGAGAATATCCGTCACCGAATGTTCCGGGACTGGCTGCGAGAGCATGAAGCGGACCGCGATCTGTATGCCCAGGCCAAGCACGACGCCGCCAGCGGCGTGATGCAGGTCATGGAATACAACAAGCGCAAAGAGGCCGTCTTGCGCCAGATCTACGAACGCATGTTCCGCGCGGCTGGGTTCATCTGAGGCGCGCCGCAGCGGGCGCGCCCGCTGCCCGTTTCAATAGTGGCTCTTGAGCGGCACGGCCGGGTCGGCCAGCGCTTCCCGGGGCGGATTCAGCCCCAGTTCCAGGAGTTTGCGCGCCGCCAGATGGTCCATCGGAGCGTTGATGGATTCGACGCAGACGAGGTGGCCGTCAGCGAAATGCAGGATCGAGAAACTGCCTGGCTTGGCGCCCGGGCGCAGCAAGCGTTCGGTGTCCGGCGGAGCCAGGCCGGCGATCTGCAGACGCAAGGCGCCTTGGTCGGACCAGAACCAGGGCAGGGCGTGATAGGGCGTTTTTGTGCCGAGCAGGACGCCGGCCAGCGTGCGGGCCTGATCATTGGCGTTCTGGACCGACTCCAGCCGCAGGGTCTTGCCCCAGCGCGCATACGGAAAAGAGGTGCAGTCGCCTATGGCGTAGATGCCGGGCGCCGAGGTCTGCATCAGGGCGTCGACCACGATGCCGTTCAGGCAGTCCAGGCCGGCGGCCTGCGCCAGCGTGATTTCGGGTACGGCGCCGATGCCGGCGACCAGCAGGTCGACCGGGTGCTCTGCGTCATTGACCACGATGCTGCGCACGCGGCCGTTCTCCGTCCGGATATGTTGCAGGTCCGAGGACAGGCGCAGATCGACGCCGGACTCATGCAGCACGCGGGCGACATGTTCCGAGGCCTCGGGCGACACGGAACGGGCCAGCAGCCGGGGCGCGGATTCGAAGACGGTGACCGGCCGGCCCAGGGCGCCGGCCGTGGCGGCAATTTCCAGGCCGATGAAACCGCCTCCCACGACGGTGACCGAAGGCGCATCGGCGATCGCGGCGCGCAGGCGCGCGGCATCGTCGGCGTTGCGCAGGTAGATCAGGTTCTGCAGATCGTCAGGCACGTCGGGCAGGCGCCGCGCGCGGGTGCCCGTAGCGAGTACCAGGGCGTCGTAGTCCAGTTGCTTGCCCGAGGCCAGCGTCAGGCGGCGCGCATCGCGGTCTATGCCGACGGCGGGATCCGCCAGCAGGACCTGCACGCCAGCGTTGGCGTAGGCGGTCTCTGGGCGCAGCAATTGGATCGGGGCTTCCGGATCCTTGATGAAAGTCTTGGAGAGCGGCGGCCGGTGGTAGGGCAGCGAGGCTTCCTCGCACACCAGCGTGAGGCTGCCGGGAAAGCCGCCTTCGATCAGGCTGGCGCACAATTGCGCCGCCGCGTGGCCGCCGCCGACAATGACCACCTTTTGCATGCATGACTCCTGTTCTGCCTGGCCCGGTTGCGGGCGGAATCGGCAATCCTACCGCAGGTGGCGGCGGGAAGGGCGGCATGAAGAGGAGGTGGCGGGCGTTGCGCGCATCGGGGAACGCGTGCCGCACCCTTGCGCGCGGCAGGGAAAAACCGGACTCAGGCGCCCGGCAGCATGTAGCGGGCGGAAACGGCCAGGATGCGCTGGGCGGATTCGCGCAGCATGCGCGCTTCGCGGTGGGCGTTCAGGGAAGCCACGGCGTCGTAGCGGCGCGCGCTGAGCGGGCCGGCCAGCAGCACGGGACGGCGGGTAAGGATCGGGGATATCAAACGTTGCATGTGGAGCATTCCTGCGGGCGCCAGGCCCAGTCGATGCCAGGCATCGTAAGTCGGCCAGGAGCGGCGGCCAACGAAATACCTTTCATATGGATATCCGGGGCGTTCCCGCCTGCGGGTTCCGGATTTCCGAACGCCAGTATGGCGCGCGAGTATGACAGCCATATGCCAGGCGGCCATGGGGTCTTCCCCAGGATGCTTGTGAATTCTAATACTACGCGGTAGCATTAAAAAAACGAATGCTGGATCGGAGACGGAAATGGCATTGCCCTTGGAAGGTCTGCTGGTGATCGCGGTGGAGCAGGCTGCCGCGGCGCCCTACGCATCGTCGCGCCTGGCCGATGCCGGCGCGCGCGTGATCAAGATCGAACGCGCGGCCGGCGATTTCGCGCGCGGCTACGACGGCGCGGTAATGGGCGACAGCACCTACTTCGTCTGGCTCAACCGCGGCAAGGAATCCATCGTGCTGGACTTCACGCAGCCGCAAGACCTGGCGCTGTTGCGCACCCTGATCCTGCAGGCCGACGTGCTGATCCAGAACCTGGGGCCGGGCGCGGCAGAACGCGCCGGCTTCGGCTGGAAGGAAATGCGCGCCGCGAATCCCCGGCTGATCACTTGCGACATCACCGGTTATGGTGAGTCCGGTCCGTATGCGGACATGCGGGCCTACGATCTGCTGGTGCAAGCGGAGTCGGGCATTGCGTCGGTGACGGGTACGCCGGAGGCGCCCGGCCGGGTCGGCATATCCGCCTGCGATATCGGCACCGGCATGTATGCGCATGCGGCCATCCTGGAAGCGCTGCTGCAGCGTGAACGGACGGGAGAGGGCAGCGCGCTGCACGTGTCGTTGTTCGATGCAATGGCCGACTGGATGACGGTGCCGTTGCTGCATTACGACTACGCTGGCACCGTCTGGCCGCGCGTGGGCCTTGGACACCCCACCATCGCGCCGTACGGCGCCTTTACGTGCCAGGGCGGCCAGTCGCTATTGATCGGCGTGCAGAACGACGGTGAATGGCGTCGCTTTGCCTGCGACGTCCTGCTGAAACCCGAATGGGTCGACGACGCGCGCTACCGCAGCAACCGCGACCGTGTGCAGCACTCGGAAGAACTGAAAACCGCTATCGAAACCGTGCTCGGCTCGGTGGACCTGGCGGAACTGCGGCGGCGCCTGACACTGGCGAAGATTGCCTTCGCCTCGGTCAATGGCGTCAAGGAATTGTCCGCGCATCCGCACCTGCGCCGCTCGGAAGTGCGCACCGCGCATGGCGTGGCATCCATTGTGGCGCCGCCCGCGCAGGTGCGCGGAGAACCGCGGCGCCTGGGCGACGTGCCCGCAATCGGCGCCCACACGCAGGCGATCCGCGCTGAGTTCGCGGGCGCCGGCAAGCAGGGCTGAGGGTAGAATTTCGCGTTTGTTTCCGGTACAGCAAGGACATTATGGGACGGCCTAGCCTGATAGACAGCACGGAAGGAATCGAGAAGCGGCTCGGCATTCTCGATGCGGCCGCGTCCGTGTTCATGAACCTGGGCTTCTCCGCGGCATCGCTGGACGACATCAGCGTGGCTTACGGCGCCACCAAAGGCATCATTTATTACTACTACCGCAACAAGTCGGCGCTGTTCTTCGCCGTGCAGCGGCGTGCCATGGAGCTCACCCGCGAAGCGATCGAGCCGCATGCCCTGTCCGCGGAGCTGCCGGCCGTCAAGCTGCGGAAAATGGCGCACGATCACACCGTGCTGATGATGGAGCACCTGGCTTATTTGCGCGTTGCCGCGCAAGGCCTGGAGCTGCATCTGACGGGCCGCACCACCGCATCCGAGCGCGCCGAACTGGAAGAGATCCTCAAACTGCGCGCCGCGAACGAAGCGCTCTATGTTCGAGTCATCGAAGAAGGAGTGGAGAGCGGCGATTTCCGTGCGATGGATGCGAAGCTGCTGGTCAAGCCGCTCCTTGGCGCCCTGAACTGGACGTCGCGCTGGTATCACCCGCGCAAGAACGAAACCGCCAAGGATCGCGAGCGTGTCGCCAGCGAGCTGGCCGGTTTTGCGGTCAGCGCCTTGTTGCCGCATCCGCAGTAAACGCCATGCCGCGCCGACAAGCCAATGCGCGCGGCTTTTTTTAACTCGTTTTAATACTGCTTAGTATTATTTAAATAACGGACGACAGCGATTCATGGCTCCGAAAATCCTGGTGGAACGCGCAGGTTTTATAACTACGGTCATCATCAACCGGCCCGAAGTGCGCAATGCGCTGGACCGCGAAGCAGCCTTCGAGCTGGCGCGCGCGCTACGCGAATTCGATGCCGACGAGCAAGCCCGGGTGGCCGTCTTGTGCGGCGCTGGCGGCGCCTTCTGTTCCGGCGCGGACCTGAAAGAGCTGGCTGCGGGCACCGATTACGAGCCGTGGGCGGGCAGCCCGGAGGGACCCTTGCACGCGCCGCTATCCAAGCCCGTCATCGCGGCGGTGGCCGGGCACGCCTGCGCGGGCGGGCTGGGGGTGGCACTGTGGTGCGATCTTCGCATCGCGGAGGAGAGCGCTTCGTTCGCCGTGCTGTCGCGACGCTGGGGCGTGCCCATGAGCGACGGCACGACCGTGCGCCTGCCGCGTCTGATAGGCATGAGCCGAGCGCTGGACATGTTGTTGACCGCCCGTATCGTGCAAGCCCCGGAGGCCGAGCGCTTTGGGCTGGTCAATCGGGTCGTGCCAGACGGACGCGCACGCGCCGAAGCCGAGGCGCTTGCCCATCAGATGGCGCAGTTTCCGCAGATCGCCATGCGTTCGGACAGGCAGTCGGCCTACGCCCAGGCAGCGCTGTCCGAGCGGGACGCAGTGGCCGCGGAGATGGCTTACGCCGCCGCCGCGCGCAAGCTGGAGGCGCGTGCCGGCGCACAGCGTTTCGAACAGGGGGCGGGCCGCCATGGCGCCTTGCCCGAGACCGATCAGGAGTAGACCATGCGAGCCGTTATCTGCCGGGGACTGGACGATCCGAGCCAAGTCAGCGTCGAGACCTGCGACGCGCCGCCCTTGCGGGCGGACAGCGTGCGCATCGAAGTGCATTCGTGCGGCGTGAGTTTCGCTAACCTGCTGGTGCTGCAGGGCAAGCACCAGAATCGGCCGCCGCTGCCCCTGACTCCGGGCACGGAAGTCGCGGGCATCGTGCGGGAATGCGGGCCCGGGGTAACACTGTTCCGGCCGGGCGACCGCGTGGTGGCAGGTGTGCAGTCGGGCGGCTTCGCCAGCGAAGTGGTGGCGCCGGTCGACACGACCTTCGCTTTGCCGGACGGCGTGGACTTCGACAGTGCCGTGCAGTTTCCGACCATTTACGCCACGGCTTACGGCGCCTTGCGCTGGCGCGCGCATCTGCAACCGGGCGAGACCGTGCTGGTGCATGGCGCCAGCGGAGGCAGCGGGCTGGCGGCGATTGAAATCGCCAAGCGACTGGGCGCGCACGTGATCGCATGCGCCAGCACTCAGGCCAAGCTCGATGCGGCGCGGGCCCATGGCGCCGACGAGGGACTGAATTATCGGACAGGCGGGTTCCGCGACGCGGTGCTGTCGCTGACCGGCGGACGGGGCGCCGACGTCATCTTCGATCCGGTAGGCGGCAAGGTGTTCGAGGAATCCCTGCGCTGCGTCGCGCCGGAAGGCCGGTTGATTCCCATGGGATTCGCCGGCGGCGAGATTCCGCAGATCCCCGCCAACATCCTGCTGGTCAAGAACGCCACCGCCATCGGCATCTATTGGGGCTACTACATGGGCTGGGGCAGGGTGGCCGTTCCTCCCGAGCGCCGCGCGGCGGTGCGCGCCGCCTTCGCCACGATGTTCGATTGGGTCGTCGAGGGGGCGCTGAAACCCTACACCCAGCAGACCTACGCGCTGGAAGCCTACGAGGACGCATTGGCCGCGCTGGCTTCGCGTGAGGTCATTGGACGGGTTGCGTTGCATCCACAGTCGTTTTCCTGACCGCGGGCACAGGCGCCCGCAATACCAAAAACCGATAACAAGGCACCATCAAAGGAGTTGGAGACATGAAGCGATTGACCACCATGCTCGCAGGCGCCGTGCTGGCGCTGGGCGCCCAGCTTAGCCACGCTTTTCCGGACAAGCCGATCCGGCTGATCGTTCCGTATCCTCCCGGCACCGGCACGGACACCTTGGCCCGCTACACCGCGCGCCAACTGGAGGCCAAGCTTGGCCAACCCGTGATCGCGGAGAACCGGCCCGGAGCAAGCGGCATCATTGCGACCCAGACGGTCGTGTCGGCGGCGCCCGACGGCTATACGCTGTTGCTGGCGGCCAATGCGCCGGTGGCCACCAATGTCGCGGCGTTCGCCAAGCTGCCCTACGATCCGCTGGTCGATCTGGCGCCGGTCGCAGTGCTGGCGCAGGCGCCGATGGGCTTCTACGTCTATCAGGACTCGCCTTACAAGACGGTCGCGGACCTGGTTGCCGCCGCCAGGAAGGATCCGAAGAAACTGAACTACGGAGCGGGTAGCGCTACCTATCAGATTGCCACTGAATGGTTCCTTTCACTGGCGCAGGCCAGCGCCAACGGCATTTCCTACAAGGGGGCGGGCCCGGCGCTCAATGACCTGGCGGGCAAGCAGGTCGATTTTGTGATTGCCGAGTACAGCGGGGCGCAGGCCCTGGTGCAGGCGGGCAAGCTGCGCCTGCTGGCAGTGACAACCGACAAGCGGCTGGCCAGCGCGCCGGACGTGCCCACCCTGCAGGAGCTCGGTTTCAAGGACTTCTTCAAGGTCGCATGGTGGGCCATGTTCGCGCCGGCCAAGACGCCCGCACCGGTCGTGAAGACGCTGCAGGACGCCCTTCTCGAGATCTATGCCGATCCCAAGACGCAGGCTTTCCTGGCGCAAAGCAATTTCATTTCCTTCATCGGCGATGCGGCCGCGTTGGCCAAGTTCCAGAAGAAGGAAATCGAACTTGAAATCGCCACCGCCCAGAGCGCCAACATTCCCAAGCAATAGCGCGGCATCCACCACAGGACGTTTCTTCATGAACATGCAGGCAACGCTCGCGTGGCCGTTCTTCGAGCCTCGCCACCAGACGCTGCTGCGGCAGGCCGACGCCTGGCTGGCGAGCATGCCTGCCGGGCCCGCCCCGCAGGGCCGGCCACAGATGGATGCGCAATGCCGGCGCCTGGTGGCCGGCATGGGCGAGGCCGGGTTGCTGGCCTATGCTGTGCCCGACCCGCGCGAGCCCGGCGCGGGCATCGACGCGCGAGCCATCTGCCTGCTGCGTGACCGGCTGGCGCAACATGGCGCGCTGTTCGATTTTGCGTTTGCCATGCAGGGCCTGGGCACGGCCGCCATTGCGCTGGACGGCACGGCCGCGCAGCGCGCGCGCTATCTGACGCCGGCCCGGGAAGGGCGGCACGTGGCGGCGTTTGCGCTGTCGGAGGCGCAGGCGGGTTCCGACGTGGGCGCGTTGTCGTGCGTCGCCAGGCGGGATGGCGACGCCTACGTCCTGGATGGCGAGAAAACCTGGATTTCCAACGGCGGCATCGCAGACCAGTACGTCGTCTTCGCGCGCGAGCCGGAGAGCGCCGGCACCAAGGGGATATCGGCCTTCATCGTGGATGCCGGTACGCCTGGCCTGCATATTTCGGAACGCATCGACGTCGTTTCCCCGCATCCCCTGGCCACATTGACGTTCAGCGCATGCCGCGTCGGAGGAGGTCAATTGCTGGGCGAGCCTGGGCAGGGATTCAAGCTCGCCATGCGCACGCTGGATATTTTCCGCACCTCGGTGGGCGCGGCGGCGCTGGGCTTTTCGCGCCGGGCGCTGCACGAGGCCACAGGGCACGCGCTGGCGCGCAAGATGTTCGGCAAGACGCTGGCCGATTTCCAGCTGACCCAGGCGAAGCTGAGCCAGATGGCGATCCAGACGGACGCGTCGGCGCTGCTGGTCTATCGCGCCGCATGGGCCCGTGACGCAGGACTCGGCTCGTCGCGCGACGCCGCCATGGCCAAGCTGGCCGCGACCGAACACGCGCAGCAGGTGGTGGACGCGGCGTTGCAGATGCATGGCGGGCTGGGCGTGCGCACAGGTCACATCATGGAGCAGTTGTACCGGGATGTGCGGGCGCTGCGCATCTACGAGGGCGCGACCGAAGTCCAGCATCTGATCATCGGACGCGATCTGCTGCGCGACGCGCGCGAACGGTCCGCGCCGCCGGCGTCCCTTTCAATCTCCCAAAGCCCGAACAGGGCGGCAATCAACCAGGAGCAGCCATGACTGGCCCTTTGTCCGGTGTGCGCGTCATCGACGCCAGCAATTTCGTTTTTGGACCGATGGCGACGCAGCTGCTTGCCGACATGGGCGCCGAGGTGATCAAGGTGGAGCCTCCACAGGGCGATCCGATGCGCATGGTCGGCAAATCGCGCAATGCCAGAATGGGGTCGTTCTTCCTGAACCTGAATCGCGGCAAGCGCAGCGTGGTCCTGGATCTGAAGCAGGCGGCGGACGTCGCGCGGCTGGATGAATTGCTGGCCACCGCCGACGTTTTCGTGCACAACATGCGGCCGGCGGCCGCCAGGCGCCTGGGCATCGACTATGACAGCCTGGCTTTGCGTCACCCGCGGCTGGTCTATGCCGTGGCGCTGGGCTTCCATCAGGATGGGCGGTATGCCGAACGCCCTGCCTATGACGATGTGATCCAGGGCATGAGCGGCGTGTCCGGCCTGCACGCAAGAATGTATGGCGAGCCGGGCTTCATTCCCATGCTGTTTACCGACAAGCTCTGCGGCGTTTACCTGGCGGGCGCCATTGCGTCGGCGCTGGTGGCGCGAGCCGCCACCGGCCAAGGGCAGCAGGTGGAGGTCCCCATGTTCGAAACCATGGCCTCGTTCAACCTGGTTGAACATCTGGCGGACAGCATGTTCGGCGGCGTCCAGGAGGCCGAGCCGCGTGGCTATGAACGGGTCTTCAGCCGTTATCACCGGCCTTTGAAGACACGCGAGGGCTATGTATGCCTGGTGGCCAACACCGATGCGCAATGGCAGCGCCTGTTTGCCTTGCTGGGCCGTCCCGAGCTGGCCGCCGACCCCCGGTTCGCGACCATGGGGGACCGCATTCGCCATGCCGAACCCTTGTACGAGGAAGTCAGCCGGAGCCTGCTGGAACGCGACGCGGCGCAATGGCTGGCGCTGTTTCTTGAGCATGACATCCCCGCCGGTCCGGCCAATGGCCTGGGCGACCTGCTGCGCGATCCGCATCTGGCGGACGTGGGCTTCTTCGAGACCGTCGAGCACCCGACGGAAGGGGAGCTGCTTTGCGCTGCCACGCCGTTCCGGTTTTCGGCGAGCCCCCGGGCACGCGCTGGCGTCGCGCCGGGACTGGGCGAGCACAACGCGGACCTGCTGCGCTAGGCGTCGGGCCCCGCGACGGCTCAGGCGGGAGGCTTGAGCCGGGACGGCACTTCGCCCACGTCGCTGCACACTGCCAGGACCTCGGCGGGCTTTTTGCTCATCGACAGGTAGACGTGGCCGATGCTGCTATCGAAGTAGGCGGTTTCCAGCTTGCCCAGCACGACGCTGTCGCCGTTCTCGAATTGGATACGGACCTTGCCGGACAGCACGACTGCGAATTCCTGGCCAGGGTGCCGGATGTAGTCCTCGAATTCGACGACCTTGCGAGAATCGATCAGCGCCAGCATGGGCGTCATTTTTTTGCCGGGGTACTCGCCCATGAGCAAGCGGTAATGGTAGTTCTCCGTGACGTAGTCGCGGGCGTCGCTGAGCTTGTTCTTGACGAAAGTGGGGGCGACGGCGGCCTGCGAGGCGTCTGGCAGCATGAACATGCGGGTCATGTCTATGCCGAGCGCGCGCGCCAGCGCGGCGAATTTCTCGTAGCTGAGGGCGATCTGCCCCAGCTCCGCTTTCGATAGCGTCGAAACCGCGATGCCGCTGGCGCGGGACAGCGCCTGCAAGGTCATTTTCCGCGCCTTGCGCTCGGCCCGCAGGCGAGCGCCCATTTCTTCCTTGCCCACGATCTCGGGTGGGGATGTAGTGCCGGGTAGGGGCATGTAGCGATCTGGCAGGTAGGGGGTGGTTGGGGGCAGGGCCCGCAAGCCCCGCTGCGTATGCCGGATTGTAAAGGCTGGCGGGGCTCAGGCTCCGGCCCGGTTGAGGACGCGGCCGGCATGCTGGCCAGTGAACGACTGGTCTTCCCAGACGGCCGCGCCGTTGACGTAGACCGAATGGATGCCCGCGGCGCGCTCGGTGGGATGCTCGAACGTGGCCGAGTCCGCCACCGTGGCCGGGTCGAAGACCACCAGGTCGGCGTAGTAGCCGGGCTGCACCTGGCCCCGTTCGGCCAGGCCGAATTTGGCGGCGGTCAGGCCGGTCATTTTCCAGACCGCGGTCTCCAATGGGAACAGGCCCAGGTCGCGCGAGTAGTGGCCCAGCACCCGGGGAAACGTTCCCCACAGGCGAGGGTGGGGGCGCTCGTCGTGGGGCAGGCCATCGGACCCGATCATGGTGGGGCCGAACGCCAGGATGCGCTGCACGTCGGGCTCGTCCATCATGAAGTAGATGGCGCCGGCGGGCTGCAGTTCGGGCACCACGTCGTACTTGGACTTGCCTCGCTCGGCGGCGATTTCTTCCAGGTCGCGTCCGCTCAGTTCGGGATAGGGCTTGCACCAGGTGATAAGCGTGCGGCCGGCAAGCAGGACGCGGTCCTGCTTGAGCATGGTGGAGCCCGCCACGTAGGGATAGGCGTCCAGCGATACGTCCTGGCTGGCCATGGCCGCCTCGATCAAGGCCAGCGTTTCCTTGGAGCGCCCGAAATTGGGCTTGCCCATGACCTTGTGGTGCGAGATAACGACCGGCACGTCCAGTTCGCGGCCGATGCGGAAGGTCTCCTCCAGCGCCTGGACGATATGTTCGCCCTCATCGCGCATATGGGTGGCGTAGACGCCGCCATGCGTGTTCAGGGGGCGGCAGACTTCGATGATTTCCTCGGTGCTGGCATGGGCGGCGGGCGGATAGAAGGCGCCTGTGGAAATGCCGATGGCGCCACTGGCCAGCGCATCGTCGGCCAGCGCCTGCATGGCCTGGATTTCATCGGCCGTGGCTTCGCGCCGCAAGTCGGGCATGACGGCGGCGCGCAGGGTGGAATGGCCCACCATGCAGGCGGCGTTGACGGCAGGCGGCGCGGCGCGCAGGGCTTCGAGGTAGTCCGAGAAGCGTGCAAAGCGGAACGAGCCGCCTTCATCCAGCAGATCCAGCGGCGCGGGCGGATTGGCGTGCGCCAGCGGGGCGAGACTGATACCGCAGTTGCCCGTGACCACGGTGGTGACGCCCTGCGAGATCTTGGGCGTCATGTCGCGGTGTTTCAGCAGGTAGTTGTCGTCATGCGTGTGCGAGTCGATGAAGCCCGGAGACACCACTTTTCCCGCCACGTCGATGCGCCGGCGGGCGCTGCTGGCGCTCAGGTCGCCGACGGCGGCAATCCGATCGCCCCGCACGCCCACGTCGGCGAGCCGGCCTGGCGCGTTCGTGCCGTCGATGACGGTGCCGCCGGAAAGTATGTAGTCGAACGGGGTGGCGTCGGGCTGGGACATGCGGTTCTCCGGCTAAATGGGGGTGGCGAAATGACAGGCGACCTGTTGCTCGGGGGCGATCTGGCGAGGCTGAGGTGTTTCTTCCGCGCAGCGTGGCTGCGCCATCGGGCAGCGGGTGCGGAAAGCGCAGCCCGAGGGGGGCGACAAGGGGCTGGGAATTTCCCCCTTCAGCACTTCCACGGGCTTGCGCTCGCCTTGGCGGGCGGAAGGCACGGCGGCCAACAGGGCGCGGGTATAGGGGTGGGCGGGGCGTTCAAAGATGGCATCGCGCGTGCCGGTCTCGACGATCTTGCCCAGGTACATCACGGCGACGCGGTGGCTGATGTGGCGCACCACGCTCAGGTCATGCGAAATGAAGACATAGGTCAGTCCCAGATCGCGCTGCAGATCCATCAACAAATTGATGACCTGTGCCTGTACCGACACATCCAGCGCCGACACCGGTTCATCGCAGACGATCAGGCCCGGGTCCAGCGCCAGCGCGCGGGCGATCACGATGCGCTGGCGCTGCCCGCCCGAAAACTCGTGGGGGTAGCGGTCGGCGGCGTCCGGGCGCAGGCTGACGCGGGCCAGCAACTGCGTGACGCGGTCGCGGATCGCGGCGCGGCCGTGGCCAAAGGCGCGCAGGGGCTCGCCGATGATGTCGCGCACCCGCATGCGCGGGTTCATCGAGGAAAACGGATCCTGGAAGATGAACTGCATGCGTTGGCGCATGGCGCGCAGTTCGCCGCTGTTCATCGCGGCCAGGTCGCGTCCTTCCAGAAGGATACGGCCCTCGGTAGGGTCCGTCAGGCGGATCAGGCATTTGCCTGTGGTGGACTTGCCGCAACCTGACTCGCCGACCAGGCTCAGCGTCTGGCCGCGCGGCACCGACAAGGACACGCCGTCGACCGCGCGCAATACCTTGGCGCCGTTGCCGCTGTCCACGGGGTAGTGCTTCTTCAGGCCGATGACTTCCAGCATGGGCGGGGCCTCGGCGGCGGTCGCCGGAACGGCGCTCGAAAGGGGGATGTCGTGCAGATTCATGGCGGGCCTCAGGCGGTCAGTGCGGCGGACGCGGGGGCGGCCTCGCGGGCCCAGCACCAGACGCGGTGGCGATTGCCGGCGTCGGCTGCGCTGGGCGCCTGCTCGGCGCAGCGCGGCTGCGCTTCCGGGCAGCGCGCCGCGAAGGCGCAGCCGCGCGACTGCGGCGTCATGACCGGCACGATGCCGGGCAATTCGGCCAGCCGCGCCGTGTGGTCCTGGCCTTCGGCGAAATCCGGCAGCGAACGGATCAACGCCTGGGTATAGGGATGTTGGGCGCGGTCCAGGATGTCATCCACGCTGCCTTCTTCGACCTTGCGTCCGGCGTACATCACGATGACGCGTTGGCACATCTGTGCCACCACGCCCAGGTCGTGGGTGATGAGCACGATGGACGTGCCCAGCCGTTGCTGGATTTCGCGCAACAGGTGCAGGATCTGCGCCTGGATGGTGACGTCCAGCGCGGTGGTCGGCTCGTCGGCGATCAGGACCTTGGGCTGGCAGGCCAGCGCCATGGCGATCATGGCGCGTTGACGCATGCCGCCGGACAGCTGATAGGGATACTCGCGCACGCGGCGCGCCGGATCGGAGATCTGCACCAGCTCCAGCAGCGACTCAGCCTGCGCCATGGCCGCGCGCCGCGACATGCCCTGGTGCAGCATGAGCGATTCGCAGATCTGCCGGCCGACCGTGAACACGGGGTTCAACGAGGTCATGGGCTCCTGGAAGATCATCGAAATCTGGTTGCCGCGGATCGAGCGCATGGACTTCTCGGGCAGCGCCAGCAGATCCTGGCCGTCGAATTCGATGTTGCCGCCGGCCACGCGTCCGGGGGCGCGCAGGAGGCGCATGATGGACAGGGACGTGACGCTCTTGCCGCAGCCGGATTCGCCGACCAGGCCCAGCGTTTCGCCGGGCATCAGGTCAAAGGACAGGCGGTCCACGGCGACCACGGTGGTTTCGTCGCCGTCGAAACAGGTGGTGAGGTCGCGCACGCGCAAGACGGGTTGGGTTTGCATGTGTGCTCCTACAGCTTCTTGGCCAGGCGGGGATCGAGCATGTCGCGCAACCCGTCGCCCACCAGATTGACGGCCAGGACGGCCACGCCCAGGAACAGGCCCGGATACAGGATGATGTGGAAAGCCACGGCGACGAAGTTGCGGCCTTCGGCCATGATGTTGCCCCAGCTGGGGATCTGGGGCGGAATGCCCACGCCCAGGAAGCTGAGCACCGCTTCGGTCAGGATGGCGGATGCCGCGATGAAGGTGGCTTGCACCATCAGCGGGGCGAACAGGTTGGGCAGGATGTGGCGCAGCAGTATGGCGGGCACGCGCGTGCCGCAGGAGACCGCCGCCTCGATGTACGGTTGTTCGCGTATCGTCAGCACCAGCGCCCGCACCAGGCGCACCACGCGCGGTACTTCCGGAATGACGATGGCGATGATCACGGTACCCAGGCCGCCCTTCAGGGTGGCCATCAGCGCAATGGCCAGCAAAACGCCCGGAATGGCCATGAGGCCGTCCATGATGCGCATGATGAAGGCGTCGATGCGGCGGAAGTAGCCCGCCGCCATGCCCAGCGCCACGCCGGCGACGGTGGATACCACCGCCACGACGATGCCGACCACAAGCGAGACGCGGGCGCCCCAGATGGTGCGTGAATAGACATCGCGGCCCAGCGCATCGGTGCCGAAGTAGTGTTCCGATGAGGGCGGCTTCATGCGCGCCAGCGGATTGATGTCTTGCGGGTCGACGGTGGCCAGCCACGGGGCGGCCAGCGCAATCGCGGCCAGCGCCAGCAGGATGACGCCGCCCAGGTACAGCATGGGATGGCGGCGCAGGGACCGCAGCAGGCGCCGGTGGCGCGGACGCCGCGCGGGCAGGGACAGGGTAGTGGTAGTCATGCGTTGCCCCGTTCAATAGCGGATGCGCGGATCGAAGAGCCGGTAGCTCAGGTCGACCAGCAGGTTGATCAGTACATAGATGCCCGAGGCCACCAGCAACACGCCCTGGATCACGGGATAGTCGTGCCGCAGCACGGCGTCGATGGTCAGCCGGCCGAGGCCGGGTATGGCGAACACGGTTTCCGTGACCACGACGCCGCCGATCAGCAGGGCCACGCCCACGCCGATCGTGGTGACGATGGGATTGGCGGCATTCTTCAGCGCATGCCAGACGATGGGCCCCGCTGCCAGGCCCTTGGCGCGGGCGGTGCGGATGTAGTCCTCGGACAAGGCTTCCAGCATGGTGGCGCGCGTCATGCGTGTCAGCAGCGCCATGTAAACGAGGCCCAGGGACAGGCAGGGCAGCACCAGATGGCGCAGATAGGGCGCCACGCCGTCCGCCAGCGGCTTGTAGCCTTGCACCGGCAGCCAGCCCAGTTTGATGGAAAATCCGTAGACGAGGCTGTAGCCGATCAGGAACACCGGCACCGAAAACGCGCAGACCGCGCCGATCATGACCAGCCGGTCCAGCCAGCGTCCAGCGTGCCAGGCCGCCAGCACGCCCAGCGGAATCGCCGCGATCACCGCGAAGAGCATGGTGAAGATGGCAATGGACAGCGTCGGCCCCATGCGCTGGCCGATCAGTTGCGAGACAGGCATCTGCGTAGAGATCGAGGTACCCAGATCGCCCGTGGCGATATGGCTGACCCAGATCCCGAACTGCTGCAGCAGCGGTTTGTCCAGGCCCAGGTTCTGGCGGATCTTCTCCACGTCGTCTGCGGTGGCGTTGTCGCCCGCGATCACGGCTGCGGGATCACCTGGCGACAGGTGGATCAGCAGGAACACCACGACCGCGACCACGGCCATGACAGGAATGACGGCCGCGATGCGGCGCAGTATGTATTTCACGCTGTTTTCCCCCGGCTTGCGGCCGGGCGCAAGCGGCGCCCGGCACGTGCCTTACTGCTTCTCGATGTTCCACATCACCGGGATGCCGGTCTTCAGCAGCTCGGTATGCGCGAGGCCGCGGAACGCGGACACGGGCTTGAATTCGCCCCACATGACATAAGGCACGGTCTGGTAGGCGCGCGCCTGCATCTGCGCGGCGATGTCCTTGCGCTTGGCTGCGTCGGTCTCGCGGATCCAGCTGGTGCGCAATGCATCGAGCTCTTTGTCGCAGGGCCAGCCCGGCAGGCTGTTGCCGCAGGCGGCGGACATCCAGGGGTTGGTCACCGGCGTGCTGGCGTCGTAATAGCCGCCCCAGGTGAGGAACACGTTCCAGCCGCCTTGCGCGGGAGGATCCTTCTTCAGGCGGCGTCCAGCCAGCGAAGCCCAGTCCATGGACTGCAGGTCGACGTTGATACCGGCCTTTTTCATGTTCTGCGTCAGTACCATGACGGCGGGTGCGCTCAGGTGGTCCGTGGGATACAGGACCACAACCTTCTCGCCCTTGTATCCGGCTTCCTGCAGCAGCTGCTTGGCGCGCGCCGGATCGGTCTTGGCATAGGGTGCGGCGCCGGCGTCGCTGGCCAGGGGCGAACCGCAGACAAAGAGGCTGGGGCAATAGTCCACGCGGTATTTTTCCGGGTAGCCCATGGCCGACAGCATTTCTTTCTGGTTGACCAGGTGGTACAGCGCCTGGCGGGCGAGCGGGTTGTCGAACGGCGGATGCAGCGAATTGAGGATGACCATGCCCTGCGTCGCCACCGACGTGTTCAGGGTGATGTCCTTGTTGCTTTCCAGTACAGGCAGGAAGTCCGGCGTGGTCTGTTCGATCATGTCGACTTCGCCGTTCATCAGGGCAGCGGTGGCCGTGTTGCCATCCGGGATGTAGACCCATTCGACGCGGTCAACCTTGACGTTCTTGCCGCCTGCCAGGCCATCCGCGGGCTCGGCGCGCGGCACGTAGGCCGGGTTCTTCACATAGACGACCTTGTTGCCGGGCACCCATTCGTCGCGCTTGAACAGGAAGGGGCCCGAGCCGACCATCTCGGTGACCTGGGTGTTCGGATCCGTCATGGCCAGGCGCTTGGGCATGATGAAGGGCGGCATGCCCGAAGGCTTGGACAAGGCATCCAGCACCAGGCCGAAAGGTTCCTTGAGCGTGAGCGTGAAGCTGTTGTCGCCCGTAACCGCGAATTCGGCGCCCGCGGCCATCAAAGCCTGGCCCAGGGTGTCCTTTTTGGCCCAGCGCTGGATCGACGCCACGCAGTCCTCGGCCTTGACCGGCGTGCCGTCGTTGAATTTCAGGCCGGGACGCAGCGTGAAACTCCAGCTCTTGCCGTCTTCCGAGGCGGTCCAGCTGTCCACCATCTGCGGCTTGACCTGGCCGCGGCTATCCTGCGAGAACAGGGTGTCGAACACCATGTAGCCGTGGTTGCGCGTGATGTAGGCCGTGTTGAAGAGCGGGTCGAGCGTCTTGAGGTCCGCATGCGGAACCAGGCGCAGGGTCTTGGTCTGCGCGAACGCGCCCGTGGCGGCCCCCATGGCCAGCAGGGCGGCTGCGCCCAGCAAACTGAAACGTCTGATCATTGTTATCCCCTAGGTTGTTCCCGTGTCCATGCCGGGCGGCGATGGATGGCGCCTCAGGCCGTGAATGGCCACTTCGGCAATTTGCGCTTGGTGTAAGGCAGCGCGTTGTAGTTTTGCGTGATGGCGCCCGGCGTTTCCACATAGATGACGTGGCGGCCGACCTTCGAGTACGAGGCGTAGAAATGCTGCGACGACTTCACGATGATGAGTTTCATGGCCTGCAGGTCCACGCCGAACTGTGTGAACAGGTCGGTGCCCATGGCCTGGGTCCGGTTGGTGGTCAGCGCGATGGTCACGCCCTGGCTGCGCACGACCGCCACGTCGCCCAGCAGCGCTGGCGTGCCGGCCAGCCCGGTCATGATGGCGTCGCGCTTGAGCGCCACGATCTCGCAGTCCAGGTCCAGCGGCTGGCCGGATACGGGCGCTACCTTGCCGCCGATGCGCAGCTGGATGCGCGCGCCTTCGCCGGCCTCGAAACACAGCTGCACGGCCACCGGGTCCCAGAACGGACCAGTCGCCACATCGGTGATGCCGCGCGCCAGCACGCGCTCCAGGATGAAAGTGGCGTCGCTGGGCGCGCCGCCGCCCGCGTTATCGGCGGAGTCGGCCAGGACCACGGGGAAGTCGTTCAGTGCCAGCGCCTGGTCCAGCGCTTCGTCGGCGCCGGGGTAGGGCGGCGCCAACCGGTCGCGAAAACCGATGATCTCTTCGCCCAGCGCGCGCGCCAGGGCATCGGCCTGCGCCTGGTCGCCATCCGTGTAGACCAGCACCTTGGAACCCATGTCGGGCGTGTCGCCCCAGGGGAAGCCATGTGCAATGGATACGGACAGCACGCCTTCCTTGCCTTCCATGGCAAGCAGGCGGTCCACGAAGCCGCGCATCGGTTCGCGGCTGGTGTGCATGATGGAGATCATCTCGCAGTCGTACACGGCGCGCGCGGGCTTGATGCGGCCTTCGGCGCGCGCTACGCACAGATCCACCAGGTCGTAGGCGCGTTCCAGGATGTCGGTGTGTGGATATTCCTTGAAGCAGACCAGGAAGTCGGCGCTTTCCATCATGTCGGCCGTCATGTGGCAATGCGGGTCCAGCTCGGCGCCGATCACGGCGTCGGGACCAACGATCTCGCGCGCCCGGCGCAGCAGATCGCCTTCGCAATCGTCATAGCCGTCTGCCACCATGGCGCCGTGCAGGCCGAACAACGCGATGTCGACCTTGCCCGCGCGCTTCAGGTCTCCCAGCAGTTCGTCGCGCAGGGTCTCATAGGCGTGGCGCGTGGTGATGCCGGCCGGCGTGGCGCCCGCGGTCAGGCCTTCGATCAGGGTCCAGTTCTTGCCTTGCGCGCGCTGGCGCGCCGCCCACAGCGGCCCGGAGAACATCTGCATGCGGTCCGGGTGCTGGCCCGCGGGATAGTAGCCACGCGCCCGATAGGCGGACAGCCCGGTCGGGATGGGAGAGAAGGTGTTCGTCTCGGTCGCCAGGGACCCGGAAAAAATTTTCATGCTGCCGCTCCGCGTAAAGATGTGCACAGGGGGCGCAGGCGTTGCCGCGAGCGCGAGGGAAAGGCCGCACCGCCTGGCGCCGGGGCCTGGCGATGTCAAGCGATCGAACAAGCCCGCGGCGCGGGCTCAGGCTTCGGACACAGGGCCGGGCGTGAAGCCGCCGTGGCCCGCCGCCGCGCCCAGCCAGGCCTGCACTTCGATTTCCACGTCCACGTCCAAGGCGAGCTTGGCCTCGACCGTCGAACGAGAGGGGAAGTCAGACGAAAAATGGCTGCGGTAGGCGTCGTTGAATTGCGCGAACAGCGCCAGGTCCGACAGCCATACCGTCACGCGCACGACGTCCTTGAGCGTGGCGCCCGTCAGGGCCAGCGTTTCCTTGATGCGCTCGATAGCGGCATGGGTCTGGACGGTGATGTCGCCGCGCACGACCTGGCCGTTGGCGTCCATCGGAATCTGGCCCGACAGGAACAGGAAGCCGCCGGCCTGGGTGGCGCGGGAGAACGGCAGGGGAAGAGGGCTGGGGTAGCGGACGATGGAAGTCATGATGGGCTCTCGGGAGGCAAGGGGAGGGGTCAGCGCAGGCGCGCGGGACGCACGGCTTCGGCGTCCACGCCGTGCGCATGCAGATGGGCGGGCACCGGTTGGCGCGTGAGCAGGGCAGCAGCCAGTTCGGAGGTCGCCGCGGCCGTCTGGATACCATAGCCGCCTTGCGCCGCCAGCCAGAAGAAAGCGGGCGCATCGGCGTCCCACCCGACGACGAAATCGCCGTCGCGCACAAAGGAGCGCAGGCCGGCCCACGTGTGCTTGGGACGGCGGATGGTGAGCGAGGTGGCGGTTTCGATGCGGTAAATGCCGGTAGCGACGTCCAGCTCCTCCGGCACCACGTCGTGGGCCGCGACTGGATCGGCATTGGCCGGCGAGCCCAGCAACTGCCCCGCGTCGGGCTTGAAGTAAAAGCTCTCGTCGACTCCCACCACTGCCGGCCAATGTGAAAAGTCCATGTCCTGCGGGCCGGAGAAGGTGAAAGCGGTGCGCCGGCAAGGCTGCAGGCCGACGGGCGACGCGCCGCACAGGGCCGCGGTATGGTCCGCCCAGGCGCCGGCCGCATTGACCAGCGCGCGCGCTCGAAGGCTGCGGCCGTCGGCCAGGGTCAGCGTCCAGGCGTCGCCAGCGTGCGCGGCCGACACGACTTCCGCATTGTTGTGCAGCACCGCGCCTTGGCGGACCATGCCGCGCAGAAAGCCCTGGTGCAAGGCGTGCACGTCAATGTCGCGAGCGTCCGGTTCTTCGATGGCGCCGCAGATCTGGTCGCCGCGCAGGCAGGGCACACGCTCGACGGCCTGTTCGGCGTCGATCAGCGCCACATTGGGCGATTGGCTGCGGAAGTCGTCATAGACCTCGCGCAGCAGGTCCTGCTGTTCGGGCGTGGCGATGTACAGCACGCCGCGCGGGCTGAGCAGCGGATGCTCGCTGAAGCCTTGCGGCGGATTTTCGTAGAAGGCGCGGCTGGCGCGGGTAAGCGCCTTGATCTGGGCCGTGCCGTAGGTTTCCATGAACATGGCGGCGGAGCGGCCAGTGGAGTGGTAGCCCGGCTGGGCTTCGCGTTCCAACACGGCGACCGTGGCCGTGGCGCTCAGGCGGTAGGCCACGGAAGCGCCGGCGATACCGGCGCCGATCACGGCGTAATCGAATAGGGGTTCTGCTGTCATTTTGTCGGAAGCGAGAATTCTCTTATTTGATAATTCTCGAATACGATAGTTTTTTGACGGCAGACAAGTAATAGGGGAAAGCCCCGATGGAGGAACTCCGGGGCTTGGGGGATCAGGTCAGGCGCGTGCCGTTGGGAACCTGGTCATCCGGCACCGCAAGCACGATGCCGCCGGCTTCGTCCGCGAAACCCAGCACCAGCACTTCGGACTTCACCGGCCCGATCTGGCGCGGAGGAAAATTCACCACCGCCATGACGCGCTTGCCGGCCAGCTCTGGCAGCGCGTAGCGCGCGGTGATCTGCGCAGAACTTTTTCGAATGCCCACGCCGGAGCCGAAATCTATCGTCAGTTTGTAGGCGGGCTTGCGGGCCTCGGGAAAGGCCTGTGCCGACAGGATCGTGCCGACGCGGATGTCGACCTTGAGAAAATCGTCAAAGCCGATGTCGGCGCTGGCCGGGGTGTTCGGGTCTTGGGTGTAATGCACGCGGGCTCCTTGAATTGGGATAGCGCTTGTTGTGTACGGAGCAGATTAGCTTCATGGGCAGAACAGTTTGTTCCGCACGATGAGGGGTTTTTTTAGCTCTGGTACGTATTCGGAACAATCGCCGCTCGTTAGAATTCCTCATGCATTTTCCTCTATCTACTCGTCGGAAGGCCAAATCGTCATGAGCAACGCATATCTGGACGCCCTCAAGCAGCGTCGCACGCAGTATTCGCTGGGCCGCAACCTGTCGATCTCCAAGGAGGAACTGACCTCCCTGATCCAGGACGCGATCAAGCACAGCCCCTCGTCGTTCAACTCGCAAAGTTCGCGCGCCGTGATCCTGTTCGGCGCCGAGAGCGAGAAGCTCTGGAACATCGCAATCGAAGAAGTGCGCAAGGTCGCGCCGGCCGAGAGCTTTGCCCAGACCGAAGCCAAGCTCAAGAGCTTCGCCGCGGGCGTGGGCACCGTGCTGTTCTACGAAGACCAGGGCGTGGTGCAGGGTCTGCAGGAAAAATTTGCGCTGTACGCGGACAACTTCCCGGTCTGGTCCGAGCAAGCGGGCGGCATGGCTCAGTTGTCGGTCTGGAGCACCCTGGCCAGCGCCGGCGTGGGCGCCAGCCTGCAGCACTACAACCCGCTGATCGACGCCTCCGTCGCCCGCGAATGGAACGTTCCGGCTTATTGGAAGCTGCGTGCGCAGATGCCGTTCGGCTCCAACGAGAACGGCTTCGGCGAGAAGGCGTTCATGGACGACGCCGAGCGCTTCCGCGTGGTCGGCTGAGTTCTCGGGGCGCCTTGCGCGTCCCGGTCCGAGCTTTTCCGAAAGCCCGCAAATCCCTGGGAATCGCGGGCTTTTTTTGTGTCCGGCTCCTGATGGACTTCAATCCGTCTTCCAGCCCCATTTCTTGAAGATCGCCCGTCCTTCCGCTGCGGTCAGGAAGTCGACAAAGGCTTGCGCCTGCGCATTGCCCTTGCCTTTTTTGGTGACGACGGCGCCCGCGTCGCGATAGATGCGGTACGGCTCTTCCACCTCGACCACGCTGGCGAGCCCGGGGTTGGACACCTGCCAGATGTTCCAGATCAGCCAGGCGTCTATGGTCTTGTCCTCGGTCCATTGGGTGCGCGCCTGCGCGCTGTTGCCGGCCTCCGGCAGCACGAGGTTGGCGCGGAAGGCGCGCACGGTTTCGATGTCGCCAAGACGGCCGGCCACGTCTTCCCACAGTCCCGTCTGGCCCGCGCCGGACACGGCCATGACCTTGATGCCGGGCTGGAGCAGGTCCTTGAAGCCCTTGATGGCCTTGGGATTGCCGGGCCGCACCAGGATAGCCGAGGGCCGCAGGTACAGCGTGCGGGCCTCGCGCAGCTCGAACACGCCCGGCAGCGCCGAGGCGAAGCCGCTCATCATGTTTTCGGCGCCGCTGTAGATCACGTCGGCGTCCTGTTTGGCCTGGTCGGCCCAGGCCGGCGTCGGGCCCGCGGTGACGCTGACGTCAATGCCGTGCAGCTTGCCGAATGCAGCGGCCGCTTCCTTCATCGCGGGCGCGGGACCGCCGGGGCCGTATACGTTCAGGCTCGGAGCGGCCCAGGCGTTGCCGGCGGCGGTGCAAGCCAGGGCAATGCCGCAGGCAAACGATCTGATCGACTTCATATCAAGACTTCCATTTCTGCGCTGACCGACGCCGGGCGTCCGGCGTGTTCGGCTGGTTGATACGCGGTGCGCCGCGTGATCTCTTGCGCGGCTTGCCACTGAGTAGACGAGCAGGGGAAGGGGAATATTCCAGCGGACCTGCAATCCGCGCCGCGGTGCAAAGGGATGAACTCCGTTTTCAGTCTGTTAAAAAGTCGCGTGCATAGTGCAGCCTTGCTGCCGCTTCGCGCTGGACGACGACACCGTCTTCAGGCATCGAGACAACGCGAGGCGCATCCTCAAAGGGAAACGTCACATGAAATCTGGAATCTCCGCGGGCCGCCTGTTGTGCTTGGCGAGCCTATACGCGCTTGCCGCGCCCGCCTACGCGATCGATTGCGCCAAAGCCGCCACCGCCGTGGAAAAGCTGATCTGCTCGGACCGCAAGACCGTGGCGGCGGACGCCGAGTTGAACCGGGCTTACGCCGCGATACTGAAACAGGCCCCCGACGGCGATATCCGCGCCATGCTGGCGCACAGCCAGAAGCGCTGGATTGTGGCGCGCGACGGCGCGCTGATGAACCTGATCGAGGATCCGGGTTCGGTTCCCGCCGGCAAGACGGTTGCAGGCGTTGCTCGCGATTTGATCCAAAGCCGTACGGCGCAACTCAAGGAAACACACAAGGGCGCCGCGCTGCCCGACATGATCGGCAGCGCCGTTCGCCAGCAGCAGTTCCAGGCGCAATTCACCGGCGGCGCCTACGCCGGCTACTCGACTTCATGCGACATCTTGCCGGGCGAACATGCCTACTACGGTTGCTTCGCGACGCGCCACTACCAGAACCATGACCGCATCTGCTCGGTCGACGAGTACTGGGCTTCGGGCGGCGTTTATACCAAGCGTTATGTCGCCAACATCGTGCACGGCAAACCGCAGTTGGCTGCGTCCTGCTCGTTCAGCAACTCGGACGAGGCATGCTCCGATACGGCAGGCGAGACAAAATGGAACATGAAGCCGCAAAAGCCGGACTTTTCCTATCCCTCCCAGCCGCTGCCCAAGATCGATGGAGAGATCGTGGGCGATGACGACTATGAGTGGGCCCGAGCCTGCCTGACGGGCGCGTCCTACCCCGCCAACTGACGCCGGTGAGTTGATCGCGCCTGCGCGATCAGGCCGGTGTCGCGACGGTTTGCGCGTATTGCGTGCAGTTCCCGGTGTATTGGCAATACTTGCAGTATTTTGAGGGTTATGTATTTAGTTGTAAGCCAGCGAAGACCTCTCGGCTGTTCGCTGGCAGACTAGAGCAGTACGCGTTTGCCTAGGGAAAACCCGTAGGAGACGTTGCCCGGAGGATATTTTTCGGGCCGGATCGGCGGCAAGATTTTGAAACCCACTGGAGGGCCGCGCGTTCAAAACGTCCATCCCGCGAACGTAGAATCCCGCTTTTCATCAGTGCCATCCGGCTGACAGGAACGAACCATGAAGAAAACCATCCTCCTTGCGTCCGTATGCGCCGCGCTGCTGCAAGCTTGCGCTCCGACTTCCTCTCCCCGCGAAGGATCGTCCTCCATGCCCACTACCGCCACCACGCCCGCCAGCCCTGAAGTGAGCCTGCCCGCCTACTACTGGCGCCTGGCTTCCGCCACCGATGCGGCGGGCAAGCCGATCGCCGCGCTGCAGGCCGGCGTCGAACACCAACTGCGCCTGTCGTTCACGCAGGACGCGCTGAATATCCGCGGCGGCTGCAACGCGCAGTTCGGCGGCTACACCTACACGAATGGCGTGCTGCGCGTGGCGAACCTCGCGTCGACCATGAAAGCCTGCGACCAAAGCCTGATGCGCCTGGACGCCGAAATCGGCCAGCGCATGAAGGGCGAACTGCGTGCCACGCTCAGCGGACAAGCATCCGAACCCGGGCTGGAACTGGTCGCGCAGGACGGCAGCGTGCTGAAGTTCGTCGGCGAACCGACGCCCGAGACCCTGTACGGCAGCGCCGGCGAAATCATGTTCCTGGAAGTCGCCGCGAAGAAGACCGAGTGCAGCCACCCGCTGATTCCCAACTATCAGTGCCTGATGGTGCGCGAGCGCCGCTACAACGACGCTGGCGTGCAGCAGCCCACCCAGGACAAGTGGCATCCGCTGTATCAGTCCATCGAAGGCTTCCAGCACCAGGACGGCGTGCGCACCGTGCTGCGCGTGAAGCGCTACGACTGGAAGAATCCGCCCGCGGATGCGCCCAAGCAGGTGTATGTGCTGGATATGGTGGTGGAGCAGGACGCGTCGCGCAAGTAGACTGCGCGCCGCAGTTTGCTGCAGGCCTCCCTCCCAATAAACGCGCCCTCGGGCGCGTTTTTTTCGTGCGGGTTGCTCTGGCGGGCCGGTGCGGCAGGAGTTTGACATTCATCACTTCACGGGTCGCGCCCGGATGGGAAAATTGCTACTGACGGTCACCCCCATCCGTGGGAACTACACGCAGCCATGAATACCTACCCCTTGCTGCTCATCCTGCACCTGCTCGCCGCCTTTCTTTTCGTCGGCACCGTCACCTTCGAGGTGCTGTTCCTGGAGCCCGTGCATAAACGTCTGCCACCCGAGGTGCGCCATGCGCTGGGCAGCCAGTTGGCGCCGCGGGTGCGAGCGGTGCTGCCGTGGTCGGTGGTGGTGTTGTACCTGGCCGGTCTGGGACTGGCCTGGCAGTACCGCAGCGCGCTTGCGGATCCATTCGCCTCGTCTTTTGGCATCCTGCTGTTGCTGAAGATCGCGCTGGCCTTGAGCGTGCTGGTTCATGTCGCCACGGCGTTGACCTTGGCGCGGCGCCAGCGTCTGACCGGCGCCCTGAGCCGGCGCATGCATGTCAGCGTGTTCTGCCACATGGCGTTCATCGTGGTGCTGGCCAAGGCAATGTTCCACGTGTCTTGGTGAGCGCGCCTGCGGCCGGGGTTGCGCGGCAGCGCGGCTAGGCCGGCAAGGCTAGCGGCTCGCGCGTTCCGTAGCCTTCTTCCCCATACACCAGCGCCGGTAGCGGAGAACGGCCCTGGCCGCTTGTTTCCCACAGTTCCGCGACCCATTCCATCGCCGTATCGACGATGACGTCCTGAACGTTGAAACCAGCTTCGTCCGACGCGAACAGCGGCACCTGGGGCTCGATGCCGTCTTCTGTGTGGCGCACGTCGAACAGGTAGCGGTGGTTTTCGATGGCCTTGTTGAGCACGAACAGGTCCGGGCCTTCCAGGCTGGCCACCACGGAGAACGTGCCTTCGCCGTCCTGGTCGGGAAACACCACGAAGTGGATTTCGCGCGCCTTGGGCGGCAGCGCGGCGATCAAGGCCGTCAACGTGGCGCCGGCCGCGGCGCCGTGGGCACGCAGGATGCGCAGCAGTTCGGTTGCGTATTCGGATTGGGTCATGGATAGGTCCGATAGGCGATCAGGATTCGGCGGATTATCTGTCATTTTCCCGAGCCGGACTTAGCGTGCCAGCCGCAGGCATTCCATGAAATACGCCGCATGTTCGGAGGCCAGCGCGGCATCGCGCCACACCATGCCGGTAATGCCCCGGCTGCGCATCGCCAGCGGCAATACCTTGATCATGTGCTGCTTGGCGAAATGTCGCGCCAGCCGCTCCGAGATCGGCAGCACCAGGTCGGATCCGTCCAGCAGCGCCAGGTTGACCAGCACCGACGACGATTCCACCTGATGCCAGGGCGCGGGCTGGCCGGCCAGCGCCAGTTCGTAATCGATGCGGATCCGCATCGGTGTTGAAGCGCCGGGCGCGATCCAGGGATATTCCTGCACATCTTGCCATGTCACCTTGCGCTTGTGCGCGAGCGGATGCGCCGTGCCCACGGCCAGGCAAATGGGTTCGCCGTACAGCTCTTCGTAGTGCAGGTTGCGGGGCAGCGAATGCTGTTCCAGGCGGCCGACCAACACATCGAATGTGCCTTCCTGCACCAGCGGGAGCAGATGGTCCAGGGTGTTTTCGGCAAGCCGCAGCAGTACGCGAGGATAGCGTTCGCGAAAGCGTTGGATGCTGGGCGGCAGCAGCACTGGCGCGATATTGGGCGTGACGCCCACCGCCAGCGTTCCGGTGGCGCCACGGGCAAGTTGCGCCATGGTGTCCTGGGCCCGTCCCAGCTTGCCCAGGATCTCGCGCGCGTGGGTGCGCAGTTCCAGCCCGTAGGGCGTGGGCTCGATGCCTCGCGCGTGGCGGTCGAACAGCGTCAGGCCGATGTCTTCTTCCAGGTCTTTCAGCCACTTGGACAGCGCGGGCTGCGTGATATTCAGCTCCGACGCAACCTGGCTCAGATTGCGGGTGTCGCACAGGCGCACCAGGATGGCCAGGTGGCGCAGGCGGATGCGATGAGTCCAGTCCATGCAGACGTCCCTCAGACATAAATTCAGGGTTATGGCTCGGTAATATTAATTCATTATCAATTTATGTCTCGCCTAACCATAATGGCCACAAAACAGAGTCCAGCCGGTGCAAAGCCGGCGGCGAGGAGACACGATGCAGCCGAATTTCCTGCTATTCATCACGGATCAGCAGCGCGCGGATCATCTGGGCAGTTATGGCAACGCCATGCTGCGCACGCCGGCGCTGGATGCACTGGCGGAGCAGGGGTGGTCGGCGGACCGTTTCTACGTGGCGTCGCCCATCTGCATGCCCAATCGCGCCACCTTGATGACCGGCCGCATGCCCTCGGTGCACGGCGTGCGCCACAACGGTATCCCCTTGTCGCAGCGCGCGACCACCTTTGTCGACCGCTTGCGCGGCGCGGGCTACGCGACGGCGCTGATCGGCAAGTCACATCTGCAGAATATGACGGGCAAGCCGGCGGTCTGGCCGCCCGCCGGCGACGGCGCGCGGGGCGAGGCGTGGGTTGCCGAGCCCGGCAACTATGACCAGGAATGGGGACCGCTCTGGCGCACGGACCCCGCCCATGACCTGGACACCCCGTTTTATGGTTTCGAGCGCGTGGCGCTCGCGGTTGACCATGGCGACCAGGTCTGGGGCCATTACGAACGCTGGCTGGCGCGAGAGCACCCGGAAGCGCGGCGCCTGTGGGGCCCTGAACATGCCATGCCAGCGCCCGGCTATGTGCTGACCGAGCATCACCAGGCCTGGCGCACCCGTGTGCCGGAAGAATGCTCCACCACGGCATACATAGGCGACCAGACCATTGCGCAATTGCGCGAGCATGCCGCGGGTGGCAAGCCATTTTTCATCCAGTGTTCGTTTCCCGATCCGCACCACCCCTTCACGCCGCATGGCAAGTACTGGGATATGTACCGCCCGGAGGACGTCATGCTGCCGGAGTCCTTTCATGCCTGCGTCTCTACCGGGCGCCAGATACCGCCCCATGTGGCCTGGCTGCATCGGCAGCGGGACGAAGGCAAGGCCGTCAAGCATACGCCCGCCATCTTCGCCTGCACCGAGCGCGAGGCGCGCGAAGCCATCGCGCTGAACTATGGTTCCATCAGCCATATCGACGCCACCATCGGCCGGGTCATGCAGGCATTGCGCCAGACCGGGTTGGACGACAACACCGTCGTCATCTTCACCAGCGACCACGGCGACTACTTCGGCGACCATCAATTGCTGCTCAAAGGGCCGGTCCACTACCAAAGCCTGATCCGCACGCCATTCATCTGGCGGGATCCGCAGGCCGCGCCTGCCGCCGCGCGCAGCCAGGCGTTGTGTTCGACCGCCGATATCGCCGCGACAGTGCTGGCGCGCGCTGGCTTGCCTGCCTACAACGGCATACAGGGCGCGTCCTTGCTGCCGCTCATGTCCGGCGAGGCGGAGCGCGTGCGCGATGCGGTTTTGATCGAGGAAGAGGGGCAACGCACCATGTTCGGCTTCCCTGGCCGCACCCGCATGCGCACGCTGCAAACGCCGCGCCACCGGCTCAGCGTCTATGCCGATGCCGCCTGGGGCGAACTCTATGACCTGCGTGAAGACCCGCACGAGCTGCGCAATCTGTGGGACGACCCCGCGGCCGGCTCGCTGCGCGCTGAACTGCTGCTGGAACTGTCGCGCAGCATGATCCGCCACGCCGAGAGCAGTCCGCATCCTTCGGCGATCGCCTGACCACTCGCAGAGACGCTGGCCTACCGGCCAGCCCATCCAGGAGAAAAGCATGATCAAGTCCTTGCTGTTCTGTGCGGCGCTGCTCGTGGCCGGAACCTCATCCGCCATCGCTTCGGATTACCCCTCGCGCCCGGTCCGCCTCATCGTCAACTTTCCGCCCGCGGGTCCACTGGACCTTGAAGCGCGTGCCATCGCGCAGCATGCGGGCAAGCTCCTGGGCCAGACGGTCGTCGTTGAAAACCGCTCTGGCGCGTCCGGCAACATCGGCGCGCAATCGGTAGCGCAAGCTGCACCCGATGGCTACACGCTGTTGATGACGCTGGACACGCTGATGACCGTCAACCCCTACATCTTCAAGGGACTGGACAAGGACGTCACGCAGAGGCTGGAACCGCTGAGCCTGGCGGGATCCTTCGGCCTTGCGTTGGCGGTGCGCCCTGAGCTCGGTATCAATACGCTGGATGACTTCCTGCGGTATGCCAAGACAAATCGCATCACCTATGCTTCGGCCGGCTATGGCAGCCCGGGCAATCTTGCCTTCGAGAAACTCAGGCTCGCGGCGGGCATGGAAGTCGCGCATGTGCCTTATCGCGGTAACGCGCCGGCTGTGAATGCCTTGCTGGGCGACCAGATTCAGGCCGCATTCCTGGCCACCCCCGGCGTTCTGCCGCATGTGCGTGCGGGAAAGCTGAAAGCGCTGGCGGTGTCGGGCAAGGAACGCGATGCCGACCTGCCCGAGGTGCCTACCGCCGCGCAGTCCGGCGTGGCGGCGCTGAAGAACTACGACGTGTCCTTCGCCTTCCTGGTGATGGCGCCCAAGGGCACCCCCAAGGAGATCGCGGACGTCTGGGACAAGACGCTGGCCAAGGTGTACGCCATGCCGGAGTTCCAGCAGAGCATGGCCGGGCTGGGCATGCGCGGGCCCTTCGCGGGCAAGGCGCAGGCGCAGGAATGGGTCGACAGGGAGGCGAAAGGCTGGAAAGAAGTGATCGAGAAGGCGGGGATACGCGGCGAGTAGGGGGTAACACAGGCGTCAGCCAGGTCTGCTAGACTGCCTCTACTCTTTGGGGAGTAGCCTCTTTGCGGTCCGGCCAGTTGCGCCCTGTTCCGTAAAGGCTTGCGTCAACATTCTTGGCTTTTGCAGCCATGGCGCAGGCGGCATTCAAGCTTGGCGAGACCACGGATTTTTCGCGCGACGCCGGGCGGCGCGGAAGGTCCGTGCGGTTCGCGCCCGGCAGGATCCTTCCTCAAATGAATGCCATCGCCATCATCGTTCTCGCGTTCGCCATGTCCACGGACGCCTTCGCCGCAGCCATCAGCAAAGGCGCCGCGCTGCACAAACCCAGATTCCCGGAAGCCTTGCGCATAGGGCTGATCTTCGGCGTGATCGAAGCCATCACGCCAGTGATAGGCTGGGGACTGGGCTCCGTCGCCGCCAAGTACGTGGTCGCCTGGGATCATTGGATCGCGTTTGCAATGCTCTGTGTCCTGGGGCTGCTGATGATACGCAACGGCTTCAAGGAAGAGGACGAAGACGCCGCGCCCGTCACCCGTCATTCATTCTGGTTGTTGGCCGCCACGGGCTTTGCCACCAGCATCGATGCGATGGCCGTGGGCGTGGGGCTGGCGTTCGTGGACGTGAACATCGTGGTGGCTGCCGCCGCGATCGGCCTGGCCACCACCTTGATGGTGACAATAGGCGTGATGCTGGGCCGGGTGCTGGGCAGCGTTGCCGGCAAGCGAGCCGAAATACTGGGCGGAATGGCATTGATGGGCATAGGCGCGGCGATCCTTTATGAGCATCTGAACGCCGCGGCTGCCTGATGCTCCCTGCGCAGGGCGGCCGCTGGTCTTGCGGCGCTACCCCTGTGCGCACCCGATCAGCTCGGAACGCGCGACGTCGAAGTTCCGGCACTCGGATTTCAGCCATTCGGAAAAGATCCGGGTGCGCCGCTCATCAGGCCGGCGCGACAGCAGCACGTAGCGCGCCGGCGCGGGCGCGTGCTTGCCGAACACGTCTACCAGCCGGCCGCTACGGATTTCGTCGTAGACCATCGCGCTGCGGCCGATCGCCACGCCCTGATGATTCAGCGCGGCGCCGATGGCAAGGCTGGCCAGGTTGAATTGCGGCCCGTCCAGGTGACGCAGCCAGCCGGGTTGATGCGCTTGCAGCCAGGTGCGCCATTCGATGAATTCCGCGGCGCCTACCCACGGCGTCGCGTCGTGGAGGAACTCGACGCCGTCGAGTGATTGGCCGGTGCGAAACGCGGGGTGCGCGGCCAGGTATTCGGGCGTGGCGACCACCAGCAAGTATTCGTCCAGCAGGGCATCCGCTTGCAGATGGCTGTAGCGCGCTGGGTCGTAGCGGATGGCGAGGTCTATGTCTTCTTCGTCCATCAGCTTGCGGTCCAACGGTTGGAACTCCGCCTTCAACCGCACCGACACGTCCGGCTGCAAGCGATGGAATTCCGTCAGGCGCGGCATCAGCCATTGCAGCGCGAACGACGGCAGGCAATTGACCTGCAGCGCGGAAGTGGGCAAGCCCAGCCGCTCGATTTCGTGTTGGATATCGCCCAGCGCGCGGTTGACCGTTGCGAACAGCGACTCGCCCTTGGGCGTGAATTTCAAGCCGCGCTGCCGGCGCACAAACAGCAGGTAGCCCAGGCGGTCTTCCAGCTGCCGGATCTGCTGGCTCACCGCGCTTTGCGTGAGGTTCATGGCCGCCGCCGCCCTGGTGAAGCTGAGATGGCGGCCGGCCATGTCAAAACAGCGCAGGGCGCCCAGCAGCGTGGAGTCGAAATGGACTGGCATAAGTCAGGCTAATGGCTGAATTAGAAATGATCGCTATTCTTGCATGGCTCCTGAATCTACGATTTGCGCCGAACCATCAACCCGCAAGTCCATGATTACCGCAAAATTCGATCCTCAGCTATTAGAAAATCTTCAATCAAGAACGCCGTTGCTATGGCTCAACCCGGCTAGGGGAGGGCGCTTGCCCGGCTCCGCGCCGTCCCTGGCGCTGATCGACGAGGCCGAAAGCCGCCTGGCGCGTTGCGCGCCGCTGCTGGCCGCGCTGTTTCCCGAGCTTGCCGCCGCAGGCGGGCATATCGAGTCCCGGCTGATGGACGCCAAACCCCTGCATCTTGCGCTGGGTGCCGGTGAGGCGTCGGGAAACTGGTATCTCAAACGCGACGATGAGCTGCCTGTGGCGGGGTCGATCAAGGCGCGGGGCGGTTTTCACGAAGTGCTGGCCATTGCCGAGTCGATCGCGCTGGAGCATGGCCTGCTGCAGGACGCGTCAACGGACAGGCGCGTCCTGGCCACGCCGCAGGCCCGCGCCTTGTTCGGCCAGTACGCCGTGACCGTTGGCAGCACGGGCAACCTGGGCATGAGCATCGGCGTCATGGCGGCCGCGTTGGGATTCGATGCCGTGGTCCACATGTCCGCCGATGCCAAGGAATGGAAGAAGGACCGGTTGCGCCAGCGCGGCGTGCGCGTGGTGGAGCATGCCGGCGATTACGCCGAGGCCGTCGCGGCCGGGCGGGCCCAGGCGCTCGCCGCGCCCCGCAACCATTTCGTCGACGACGAGCGATCCGAGCTACTGTTTTTCGGCTACGCCGCCGCGGCGCGCGGACTGGCGGCTCAACTGACCGAAGCGGGGCGCGTAGTCGATGCGGACCACCCGTTGTTTGTGTATATCCCTTGCGGCGTCGGCGGCGCGCCAGGTGGCATCAGCCATGGCCTGAAAGCGCTGTTCGGCCCTCACGTGCATTGTTTTTTCGCCGAGCCCGTCGCCTCGCCCTGCGTACTGGTGCAATTGGCCTCGGGATCGGATACCCCTGTGTCGGTCTACGACCTTGGCCTGGACAACCGCACGGAGGCCGACGGCCTGGCCGTTGGCCAGGCTTCCGAATTGGTGACCGCGTTGATGGGGCCGCAGCTTGGCGGTGTCTTCACCGTGTCGGATGACGAGCTTTACCTGAACCTGCTTGCCTTGAAAGACATCCTGGGCGTCGAGGTCGAACCATCGGCCGCCGCCGGCGTCTCGGGACCGAGGTGGCTGCTCGGCTCAGCCGCGGGGCGGTCGTATACGCAGGGTATCGAGATGTCCCAGGCCACCCACGTCATCTGGACTACCGGCGGATCGCTGGTCCCTTCCGACGCGCTGCGCGGCTTCCAGGAGCACGCGAGGCGCCTGGTGCCGTCCCGTGCTCCGTCTCAGTCGGTGACCAGATAGGCCTGTCCGTCCGGCTTCAGATAAGGCGCCAGCTCCTTGAATGGCACGCTGGCATGCGTGCCCAGGCACGCACCCGCAGCGTGGCCCACGCCGGACACGGACAGGCTCAGCGCGCCGGGTGCCTGGACGCCCAAGGCCAGATAGTCGGGCCACAGATCCGCGCAATCTTCCAGATTGGGACGATCCTCGGATGGCGCGGTTTGCGTTCCCGCCTTGACCGCCTGTGATACCAGGCCGAGCAACGCAGGGCTCTTTTCACCGCCCGGGAAGCGCTTGCCCGGCGCATACGCGTCGAACACCCGATTCCAATCCAGGTATTCGCCGCGCAGCAGGTCGAACGTGTAGGGCTCGAAATGGTTGTAAGGGTGGGCGCCGCCGCAGTCCAGGCTGCCCGACTCGGTCACCGTCATCAGCGCGCGGGACAGCCAGCTGACGTTGACGGCTTCTTCGTCGAACCCGCCCAGCGTGCCCGCGCCAGGATTGCCGCTGGTGTACGCGGACGCCATGCAGTCCAGCGCACCCAGGCTCTTTTGCCAATGGCGTTGTTCGAGCAGGTAGTTGATGCGCTGGAGAACCTGCGCATCGGGGTGCCGGCTCAGCCGGGGATACGTGAATTTGGTGCGCGGGTCACGCCACAGGCGATAGGCCACCGGGCCGCTGCCCGATTCCTTGCCGACGGGCTCGGAATGTCCGGCCAGCTTCAGGGTTTCGTAGGGCGCGCGATGGATATTGATGCCCGCATGGAGGTCGATGTCGCCGGGATTCAGCTGCTTGGCTCGGGCCTGCCCGCGGTCTTTTTCCAGCTGGTCCGTGTCGTATTGGGCGACCGGCTTCAGGTCGAAGCGGCGTTGCCGACCCGTGCCGGCGTCGACCCAGAGTCCGCGGTAGCCGTTGGTGTCACGGATGCCTTGCCAGGTTGCCGCGGGCAGCGCTTGCCTGGAGCCCTGAGGGGCTTCCCCATAGGGCTTCGGCTCGACCAAATCTTTGGCGGTGCCGCGCAAGGGGATATCCACGCCATGCCGGGCGTAGAAGTAGCGTCCGGTCAATACGCCGTCGGCGCTTGCTTCGGTATCCAGTTCGAGCACCACGTCACCCGCGCCCTGCAATGTTCCCGTATAGACGATGCGTTGGGCGGCGGCAGCGTGTGTGAGGGGCAAGGACAGCATGGCCAGCGCGAGCGCCGGGAGCAGGGTGCGGTGCATGCGGGAGCGTGGTCGAATCATCTGAGGCGTACGGCCCAAGGGGAGTCGGCTGAATATACCGGAACCATCAGCCCAGCAGCGCGGCCGCCTTGCCGCCCGCAAGCATTTGATCGAAGAGACTCTCGAGGCTTGGGGCCATTTCACTGACAGCCTCGAACTCCGGCTCGGCGCCGTGTACGACCGCGCCCGAAACCCGGTCCAGCGCCAGAAACTCATACTCGCCGTCCACGCTCATGAAGAGTGGCACATGGCGCGCCCAGAACGTTTCGACCATTTGGCGGTCGGCGTCGCTGATGGCGGCTTCCAGGCTGATGTCGCGAAAGGTGTCCTGATTGAAGGCGCTCTCGGCGGTTCCGGCATAGTCGGTTGCGCTGAGGAACCAGCGCGTGTCGTCCGCGCTGGACAGCTGAGTGAACAAGGACAGGAACACCGCATGGGCTTCGCTGCCTGCGGAGGAGGCCGGGATGACGGCACGGGGTGCTGTACGCAGTACCGTCCAGCCGCGGGCCGAAAGATGGTCCAGGAAGCGTTCGTGCAATAGGTTCATCAGGCTCGCCCCGGTTATCGCGTTGCCGCGATGTTCGCGCGCGGCACTCGCGCGCGCAAGGCCTGCTCCAGTTGGCCCAATCCCACATCGCCGCAACCTACCAGCGTCAGCTCCTTCAATTGAGGCAGCGCATCCAGCACGCCTATGTCCTCAATCCGTTTGCAATACTGAATGTCCAGCCTTTCCAAGTCGGGGAGCATCGCAATGGGAGCTATCGTCTGCAGCATGCCCTGGTTCTTCAGCCGTAGCGAGCGCAATTGGCTCAGCTGTTCGATGCCGGACAGGGTTTTCATTCCACGGCCGGCGAGCAGGCCTAGTGCCAACAGCGGCAATCCGGCGATGCGATCGAATAGGGACGAATCGAATGGCACGGTCCAGAGATTCAGCTCCATGAGTGATAGTCGCATGGCGTGATCGAGCAGCGCGCCACGCCGGTCTGGCACCGTCGATAGCGATATCAAGGCGGGGAAGTCTTCCGGATCGAACCGTAACATTGCGTTCACGGTCAGCGACTCCAGCCCGGGCATAGGGCCGCCCTGCCAGTGGTAAGTCCCTGATTCGGGATGGATGGAAAGGTGGCGCAGGCTGGCGGGCAGCATGTCTGCGTGCAACGCCGTCAGGATATCGGCGGCAATGGCGCCGGGACCGATGGATAGATGGACCAGGGACGGCAACTGGGCGATGAGCGAGGGTAGTTCGCGCAGCGGATCGCCATGTGGCGCCCAAAGATGCGCGTCTTCGATCGACGCCAGGGTGGCGGCATCCGGCGGGGCATCGTAGAGCACGATGCGGTCATCCGGATTGGGGACCTGCGGGAGCTGGCGGCTGTGCATGAAGCGCCAGGTCTGTTCGCGAGCCGGGCGCGGCTTGGAAAAGGGGATGAAGGACATGCTGCGTCCCAACGGGCCATGGCACGCCAGTTTACGACGTGAGCGCGCTCGCCTTGCGGCTGCGCGGCCACGATCACTACGCGTACCGCTTCGCGCCGGCCACGCAGACCACTGCCGCGAGGGTCACGATCAGCATGGTCCAACTCACATTCTCATGCAGCAGGGCCGCCGCCAGCCCCAAGCCCATGAATGGCTGGAACAGCTGCAATTGCCCCACGGCTGCAATCCCGCCTTGCGCGAGCCCGCGGTACCAGAACACAAAGCCGATGAGCATGCTGAAGAGAGACACATAGGCGAAGCCGAGCCAGGCCGGCGTGCCGACCTGCGCGAACGAGGCCGGCATGGTGAGCAGCGCGATCGGCAACATGATGGGCAGCGACAAAACCAGGGCCCAGCTGATGACCTGCCAGCCGCCCAGTTTGCGGGAGAGCTTGGCGCCTTCGGCGTAGCCCAGGCCGCAGACGATGATGGAGGCGAGCATGAGCAGGTCGCCCGTGGGCGAAGCCTCCAGTCCGCCCCACGCGGCATAGCCCGCCACGCAGCCGGCACCAATGATGGAGAACATCCAGAACGGTGGACGCGGACGTTCGCCGCCGCGTATGACCGCGAAGATGGCCGTGCTGAGCGGCAGCAGGCCGAGAAAGACAATGGAGTGGGCCGAAGTGACGTGCTTCAGGGCCAGCGCCGTCAGCAAGGGAAAGCCGACCACGACTCCCAAAGCCGTCAGCGCAAGGGAGGGAAGGTCGGAGAGGGTCGGCCTGCGTTGGCGCAACAACAGCAAGAGCGCCAGGCCCAGCAGACCTGCGATGGCGGCTCGCGCGCAAGTCAGGAAGACGGGATCCAGGTCTGCCACCGCCACCCGGGTCGCAGGCAGAGATCCTGCAAAGATGACGACGCCGATAAAACCGTTTACCCAGCCGCTGGTGGCCTTTTCCATCTGAAGCTCCTTGATACCGGGCTTCAGTACAGCACGGAGGCCCCAGGGAGTCCACGCACAATCCAGTACAATTTCAAGAAACTGTTATGCACTGGTAGCCAGTACAGCGGAGAACTCCATGGCGCGCGGCGGCACTCTCATCAAGAAGGTCATGAGCGAGATCCTGGGACGGATTGCGGCGCGCACCGCGCTGCCCGGCGCCCGCTTGCCGTCGGTGAGGATGCAGGCCAAGGCGCTGGATGTGTCGGTGTCCACCGTGGTTGAGGCCTATGAGCGGCTGGCGGCCGAAGGGGTGCTGGTGTCGCGTCCCGGTTCCGGTTTCTATGTGGCGGGGCACGTGGCGCCTTTGGCGCTTACCGAGATGGGGCCCAAGCTGGACCGCGAAGTGGATCCGCTCTGGGTTTCGCGCCAATCGCTGTCGGCGGATTCGGACACGCTGCGGCCGGGCTGCGGCTGGCTGCCCATCAGCTGGATGTATGAAGAAGGGCTGCGTCGCGCCATGCGTGGCATGGCGCGGGCCGACACCGGCGAGCTGACCGAATATGGCACCCCATTGGGCCATCCCCCCTTGAGACAGCTGTTGGCGCGCCGGATGGCGGGCATGGGAATAGAGGCCGGGCCCGAGCAGATCATGCTGACCGATTCGGGCACCCAGTCCATCGACCTGATTCTGCGCTTTCTGCTGGAAGCCGGGGATACCGTGCTGGTGGACGATCCTTGCTACTTCAACTTCCATGCGCTGTTGAAGGCGCATCGCGTCAAGGCGGTCGGGGTGCCATACACGCCGAACGGTCCGGACGTCCGGGCATTCGAGGCGGCGTTGCAGGAACATGCTCCGCGTCTGTACATCACGAACTCGGGCGTCCACAACCCCACGGGGGCGACGCTATCGCCCCTGGCCGCGCATCGTTTGCTGAAGCTTGCGGAGGATTCCGAGCTGGTGATCGTCGAAGATGACATCTTCGCGGATTTCGAGAACACGCCTGCCCCGCGGCTGGCCGCGTTCGACGGGCTGTCGCGGGTCATCCACATCGGCAGCTTTTCGAAGACCGTATCGGCGTCGGTGCGCTGCGGCTACATCGCCGCGCGCTCGGACTGGATGGAAAGCCTGACCGATCTGAAACTCGCCACCACCTTTGGCAGCAGCCGGCTGGCGGCCGACATCATCTTCAGGACCTTGACTGGCAGCGGCTACCGCAGGCACATGGAGTCGACCCGGCTGCGTCTGGCACAGCAAATGGACCGGACCGCCGCGAGGCTGCAGAAGCTTGGCGTCCAGCCCTGGCTGATGCCCCGCGCAGGGATGTTCCTGTGGTGCCGCCTGCCGGAGGGCAAGGACGCGGCGACAGTCGCCCGGCGTTGCCTGCAGGACGGCGTGGTGGTGGCGCCCGGCAATGCGTTCAGCCAGTCCTTGGCTGCCGGGGACTTTTTGCGGTTCAACGTTGCGCAGTCCACGGACGAGCGCGTGTTCACCGTGCTGGGCAAGGCGCTGAGCGCGGCGTGACGGCTCCCAGCCGCGGCGCAGGTGGCGACATGATCGCGGCTGCAATCACCCGCGCGACGAAGTCGTTTCGTACCTGGCATGAACCGCCGCGACGGGGCCGCATGGCGGGCGGTATAGTCAAAGGCTCTCTTTCCGACGGGAGTGCCTCATGCAGACCAATGAAATCCATCGCGGCCGGCTGATCGATCACATCCAGCTGGTGGTACGGGACCTTTCGGCCAGCCAGCGGTTCTATCAGGCGGTTTTCGATGCGTTGAAGGTGCCCATGGGCGGCACGGGCGACAGCTACTTCTGGGCGGACGAACTGTTCGTGTCCACCGCCGACAGCAAGGCCGCGGCGGGGTAACTGACCGGCCGCCATCACCTGGCGTTCCAGGCACAGGATCAGGCGATGGTCGATGCCTTTTACCAGGCGGCATTGGCCCATGGCGGCAAGGACAACGGCGCGCCGGGGTTCCGGGACTATCACCCTGGGTACTACGGGGCCTTCGTGCTGGATCCCGACGGCAACAATATCGAAGCCGTGTTCCACGGCGAGGCCAAGCGCAGCGCGCCCTCGGTCAAGGTGACATTCTGACCGGGGCGCGCGTTGACCGGCGCCCCGGCGTCAAACCCCCAGGTAGGCGCGGCGCAGCCCTTCATCGGCCAGCAGCTCGGCGCCAGGCCCGGACATGACGATCTCGCCGTGCTCCAGCACATAGCCGCGGGCGGCCATGCTGAGCGAACGGTGCACATCCTGCTCCACCAGCAGGATGGTGATACCCCGCGCATTGATCAGCGGCAGCTTGTCGAAAATGTCCTTGACCATGATGGGCGCCAGCCCGATGGACGGCTCGTCCAGCAGCAGGAGCTTGGGCGACGTCATCAGGGCGCGGCCGATGGCCAGCATCTGCTGTTCGCCGCCGCTGAATGACCGTGCCAGTTGGCGGCGGCGCTCGCGCAGGCGCGGGAACAGCTGGTAGACCCAGTCCAGGTTGTCCCGGCTGCGGCGCTTGTCGCGCAGCACGTCGGCGCCGACCAGCAGGTTGTCCTCGACGTCCATGTGGCCGAACAGGCGGCGGCCCTCCATGACCTGGGCCATGCCCAGGCGGGCCACCAGGTGCGCGGGCAGACCGCTGATGCGTTCGCCCAGGAAGCGGACCTCGCCGGCCAGCGCGGGCAGGGAGCCCATGACGGTGCGGATCAGCGTGCTCTTGCCGGCGCCATTGGCGCCGACCAGGCTGACGATCTCGCCTTCGTCCACGCGCAGGTCCACGCCGCGCAAGACCTGCACGTCGCCGTAGCCGGCGTCCAGTTGACGGATCTCCAGCATCAGGCGGCCTCCCCCAGATAGGCGCGCACCACCAGCGGGTCGTTGGCGACCTGCTGCGGCAGGCCATCGGCGATTTTGCGCCCCTGTTGGATGACGACGATACGGTCGGACAGTTGCATGATGGCCTTCATATTGTGTTCGATCACCAGGACGCTGATGCCGTCGCCGCGCAGCGACAGGATCAGCGCCACCATTTCCTCGGTCTCCACCGGCGTGAGGCCAGCCATCACTTCATCCAGCAACAGCAGCCGGGGCTGAGTGGCCAGGGCCTTGGCGACTTCCAGCCGCTTGCGGCCCGACAGCGTGAGGGTGCGCGCGACCTGGTGCTCCCGTCCGGCCAGGCCGACGCGATCCAGGACGGCCTGCGCGATTTCCTCTGCCTGGGCTGGTGCGCGATGGCGCAGGAAGGCGCCGATCATGGCGTTCTCCAGAACGGTCATGTCGCCAAAGGGCTTGACGATCTGGAAGGTGCGCGCGAGTCCCGCCGCGCAGATGCGCGCCGGATCCTGACCGTTGATGCGAGCGCCGTTAAAGCGGATTTCGCCGCTGCTGGGCGGCACGAAGCCCGAGGCCATTGCGAACAAGGTGGTCTTGCCGGCGCCGTTGGGGCCGATCAGGCCCACGATCTCGTCCGCGCCGACGGCGAAGCTGACCTCGTCCGAGGCCCGCACGCCGCCGAAGTTGCGGCTGACGCTGTGGAATTCAAGCAGGTTCATCGCGTGCCTCCCATGACGGGGCCGGCGGCCTTGACCGGCGAGCTGGCGCCGCGTGCGGGCACGCTGGCGCGGCGCGCCAGTATGGCCATCAGCCCGCGCGGCTCCCAGCGGATGACGATCATCAGCAAAAGGCCGTACAGCATCATGTCGGCGCCGACCATGCCCCCGGTGAGAGAGCGCGCCAGTTCCTCGCCCGGCAACAGGAGCAAGGCGCCCAGCACCGGTCCCCACAATGTGCCGCGTCCGCCGATGATGCAGACCACCGCGATCACCACGCTGAGGTTGGCGCCGAAGACCTTGTCCGGGCTGATGTAGAGCACGAACTGTGCATAGAAGGTGCCGCCCAGCGCGGTCATGGCGGCGCTCAGCATGGCGGCCGTCAACTTGTAGCGCCGCACCGGCACGCCCAGCGCCATCGCCGCATCCTGGTCATTGCGCACCGCCGTCAGGCAATAGCCGAAGCGGCTGCGCAGCACGTGGCGGTTGATCAGCAACGCGGCGATGGTGAAGACCAGTGCCACGATGTAGTAGTAGGCCTTGCCGGTGTGCTGGAAGTACAGCGGCGCATCGCGCAGAAGCGTGACCTCCATGCCGCGCGGCCCGCCCAGCAGGGTGTCGGCGTTTTCCACCAGGGTCTTGAGCACCATGCACGAGGCGATGGTGGCCAGCGCGAAGTAGGCACCGCGCAACTGCAGGCAGGACAGTCCCACGATCAGGGCGGCGCCCATGGCGACGACGGCGCCCGCCCACATGCCCAGCCATGGGCTGATGCCCAGGTTCACGAACAGCCAGGTGGAGGTGTAGGCGCCCAGCCCGAAGTAGGCGGCGTGGCCGAGCGAGAGCTGGCCGGCGATGCCGCCCAGGATGTTCCACGACAGCGCCAGGTAGGCATACAGCAGCGTCATGGCGCCGACCGACAACAGGTACTGGTTGCCGCTGGCAAGCGGCAGCAGCGCAAGCACGGCCAGCGCGGCAATGCCGGCCGCCGACGTCATATTTTTTTTGGCCATTATTCGTTCTCCACGCCGAACAGCCCGCTGGGCCGGAAATACATGGTGGCGAGAAACAGCAGGAAGATAAGCGCCTCGGCGTAGGTGATGGGGATCAACTGGCTACCCACGGATTCCAGTACGCCGACCAGGATGCCGCCCCAGAACGCACCGGCGACGGAACCGATGCCGCCCAGCACGACGATGACGAAGGCGCGCAGGCCGAAGATGTCGCCGACGAAGGGATTGACCGGGTAGAGCGGCAACAGCAGGGCGCCCGCCGCCCCGAGTACGAGCAGCCCGATGGCGAACGACAGCCGGTAAACGCGGGTGCTGTCGATGCCCAGCACGCTGGCGGCTTCGCGGTCCTGGCCCGTGGCGCGGATGGCGCGGCCGGTGCGCGTATGGCGCAGGAACAGCACCAGCGCGGCGGTAATCAGGCAGGCGAAGAACAGGCCGGCGATTTGGGGATAGGTGAAGATCAGGTCGCCGGGCATCCAGACCTCATTGGCCCAGGGCGCATCGATGGTGCGGCTGTCGGGCCCGGCCAGCGCGAGGAACGCGTTGTCCAGGAAGATCCACAGGCCGGTGGTGAAGATCAGCACGCCGATCGGCTCGCGCGAGGTCTCCTTGCGGTAGATGCCGTCGATCAGCCAGCGCTGGCAGGCGTAGCCGACCGCGAACAGCACCGCGGCCGTCAGGGGCATGGCGGCCAGCGGATGCAAACCGAAATGGCTGGTCAGCGCAAAGCAGACATACATGGACATCATCAGGAAGGCGCCATGCGCGAAGTTGATGATCTTCATGACGCCGAACTGCAGGCTGAGCCCGAGCGCGATCAGTCCGTAGACGGCGCCGCTGGCGATACCGCCCAGCAGCGCCTGGAGTAGGGTAGTGGTCAAGGAAAGGCTCCTAGCGGTAACGGGGCGCCGCCGCGACCTTGCAGGGACGCGGGCGGCGCCGGGTTGTCAGGGCTGGGCGGCGGGCCAGACCATCTTGTAGGACTTGGACGCCAGGTTTTCCGGCCATACGGTGCGGTACTGGCCCTCGGGCGTGATCTGCTGCATGACGTAGCGCTTCTGCGGATTCTGGCCCTTGGCGTCGATCACGATGTCGTAGCCCACCAGCTTGTTCAGATCGGTGCCTTCCAGCTTGGTCTGGGCCAGGGCGTCGCGGATCGCCTCGGGTTCGGCCTTGCCCGCGCGCTCCAGCGCGTCCTTGATGACCCAGACGGCCGCGTAGGCGCTGACCGACAGCTCGTTGGGTTCGACCTTGTAGGCGGCGACGAAATCGTCCCAGAACTTCTTGGCGAACGGCGTGGTGATGGACGATTCGTAGCCCGCCCAGCCATTGGTGGTGTAGACATGGCTGGCGATGTCCTTGCCGACCAGCGGGATGAAGGTGCTGTCGATCTGGCCGGCCGCGCTGCCGACATAAGTCGAGCCGACCCGCATTTGAGCCAGCAGCTTGTGCAGCTGCACGGCGTCCGCGCCGTAGGAAGTCACGGTGACGACGTCGGGCTTCTTGCCCTTGATCTTCAGTACCAGCGGCCGCAGGTCGGGCGAGTTGGGCGGGTAGCCCTCGTCGAGCACCAGGTCGATGCCGGCGGCCTTGAATTTGGCGCGCAGCGTGTTGGCCATGTCCTGGCCCCAGTCGGTGTTCTCGTAGACCATGGCGACGGTCTTGGCGGGCTTGCCGGTCGTCTTGCCCGCGTAGTCGATGAACTCGGCCATGCTCTCTGCGTTGCCCGAAGCCGGAATCTGCGTCGGACGGAACACGTACTTGAAGCCGCGCTCGGTGATGTCGGCCTTGGCGGCCAGGTCCACCACCCATGGCACGCGGTTCTTTTCCGCTACGGCGGTGGCGGGAAAGGTCACGCCGCTCTGGAAGGCGCCAAGCAGAACCGGCGTTTTCTCGCGAGTGATCAGGCGTTCGACTTCCGTCATGGCGACCTTGGCGTCGCCGCGGGTGTCGACTTCGACCAGTGCCAGCTGCGCGCCGCCCAGCGCCTTGATTCCACCTGTTTCATTGATGTGCTTGACGGCCAGATGGGTGGCGCGCGACATGTCTTTGCCGATCGAGGCGGTGGCGCTGCCCGACAACGGAATCAGGTAGCCGATCTTGACCGGGTCGGCGGCCAGGGAGGCGCCGTGGACCAACAGGGTCGCGCCGGCGGCGGCGAAGAGCCGCCACAGGACGGAGGGGCGATGAGGGAAGTGCGTGTTCATGAGGATTTGTCTCCAGTGTTTTTTGTGATTGGTGTGCCGCGCTGGCTTCAATAAGGCGGGGGCGCGCCGATCGCGGCATGCGCCGCGCGCACCAACCGGTGCGCGCGGTTGTCGAGCAGCACCGTGCGGCCCATGCGGTTCATGGTGTAGGCAAAGGCGAGCCGCCGTTGCGGCCAGGCGAAGGCCAGCGATCCACCGGCGCCCGTATGACCGTAGGCCTGCTCGCCGAAGCAGGCGCTGTCCAGGCCGAGCGCGCGGTTGTCCATCTGGCGCATGAAGCCGCTGGCATAGCGCGACGGCACGCGCAGGCAGGCGTCGTCGTCCGTCCGCGCGGACAAGGCGGTAGCCGCGGCCAACGTGTCCTCGCGCAGCAGGCGCACGCCGTCGCGCGCACCGCCCAGCGCCAGCGTCCCGTACAGGCGCGCCAGGCTGCGCGCATTGCCGATGCCTCCTGCCGCGCACAGTCCGGCGGCGTGGCCTGCGCGGCTGTTGAAGCCGGACGGGCGCCAGCCGCCGGTGTTCTTGGCATACAGCGCAGTGGGGCTGTCGGGTTCGTCCTTGAGGGACTGCTCGAAGGGGCTTAGCGGCGCTTGCGGCGCGGGCGGCGGCACGATGGGCGCCACCCGCGCTTCCTCGCTGGCGGGCAAGCCGATCCAGAAGTCCAGGTCCAGCGGCTGCGCGATGTGGCGGCGGAAGAATTCGCCAGGCATGCAGCCGGCGAGCCTGCGCACCAGCTCGCCGACCAGCCAACCGTAGGTCAGGCCGTGGTAGGCCACGCGTTCGCCCGGTGCCCAGAAGGGCGCGGCGGCGGCCAGGCGGCCGGTCATGCCTTCCCAGTCGAAAGCGGCATCCGCCGGCAAGGGATCGCGCAGCGCGGGCAACCCCGCGGTGTGATTGAGCAGCATGCGCGGGGTGGTGCCGCCCTTGCCCGCCGCCGCGTATTCCGGCCAGTAGCGGGCGACGGGCGCGTCCAGGTCCAGTTCGCCAGCCTCGGCCAGCATATGGGCGCATAGCGCCGTGGCCGGCTTGGTGTTGGAGAACACGATACAGACGGTGTCGCGTTGCCAGGGCTGGCTGTGGTCGGTATCGGCCCAGCCGGCCCATAGGTCGACCACCGGCCGCCCATCGACCTCGATGGCGACGGAGGCGCCCAGCTCGCCGCCGTCCTGGAAGTTGCGTGCGAAAGCCGAGCGCACTGCTTCAAACGCGGGATCACAGTAACCGTGGATGGTGACCGCGGCGTCGCGGGCCTGGGGCAAGGTAGCGGCGGCCATGTCAGCGCGTCAGCGGCGCGCGCGCGCCGTAGCCCAACAGGTAGCGCGCATCATTGGACAACCCGGCCGCAATGCCGTCGGCCAGCGTGCTGGTGAAATCGGCGAAGCCGCGCAGCCACGACACGTTGTAGTTGCAGAGGATTGCGCGGCGCTCGCGGTCGGTATGGTTCGGACCCGAGCGGTGCCAAGTGTTGGACAACCAGATGGCGACCGAACCGGCAGGGGCGGTGAGGGTGACCTCGCCGTCCAGCGGGCCGCTCCCCCAGGGCGGCGACTTGCGCAGCTTATGGCTGCGCGGCATGACGCGGGTGGCCCCGTTGTCGGCTGTGAAGTCGTCCAGCATCCAGACGTTCTGCAGCGTCAGCGGAAATTCCGGCAGCGGTTCGGCGATCTGGCCCAGTGGCGCGTCCACGTGCCAGGCGCCGCCTCCGGTGCCCGGGCCGATGCTGGTGGCCTGGAAGTCGTGCAGATTGCAGTCCTGGCCCATCACGCTGCGCACCATGGGCAGCACCACCGGGTGCTCGATCAGCGGGATCATGTCGGGCGCCTTGTTCAGCAGATTCCAGACGCGTTGCGACTTGTCGTCGTCGAACAGGGTGGGCAAGTGCAGGAAGTTCTTCGACACTTTGTTAATGGGTACCGGCCAGCGCGTGTTCTCGTTGTCGCGGCGGTACTGGTGCACGCGCGCCACCATGCGCCGGGCCTCCATGTCGCTCACCGTGTAGTGGCGCTTATAGTAGGCCAGGATGTCGTCGTCGTCGTCATGCCGTTCGTCGTCCAGCGGGAACGGCTCGGCGCGCTCGGCGGCCATCAGGGCGGCCACGCGCGCGCGCGCCTGTTCCAGTTGCGCGGCGTCCAGCACGTTCTCGATGACGGCATATCCCTCTTCGGCGAGCTGGTGTTGCAGCGCCTGCAGATCGAGTTGATTCATGTTCCTCCCCTTGTGTTGAATGTCACTGCGAAATCGGGCCGGGCGCGGCCACGGGGGGCAGCGCGCCGCGGGCGAGCTTGCCGATGCTGGTGCGCGGCAGGGCGTCCATCGCGCCGATCCGGCGCGGCACCTTGTAGCCCGCCAGGTGCGCGGTGCAGTGGGCTTGCAGGGCGGCCGCGTCCAGGCGTTGGCCGGGCGCGGCCGTCACCCAGGCATGCACCACCTGACCCAGCCTTTCGTCCGGCACGCCGAAGGCGGCGGCTTCGCCGACTTCAGGGCGTGACAACAGCACTTGCTCCACTTCCAGCGGATAGACCTTGAAGCCGCCGACATTGATGCAATCGTGCCGGCGGCCTTGCAGGTGGAGATAACCTTCGTCGTCCAGCACCGCCACGTCGCCGGTATAGAACCAGCCCTCGCGCAAAGCCTGGGCGGCATCCGGCGCCGGCTGCCGGTAGCCCGCCATCACGTGCGGGCCGCGCACGCGGATTTCGCCCGGCTGGCCCGGCGGCAGGACCCGGCCGCCGTGGTCCAGGTCCACCACCTGCAGTTCGCCGCCCGGCACGGGCAGGCCGACCGATCCGGGTTTGCGGGGAAGATGCATGGGATTGAACGCCAGGCAGGGGCCGGCCTCGCTCATGCCATAGCCTTCGTAGATGGGGCATCCGGCGCGTTGTTCGAAGCGCGCCAGGGTTTCGCGCGGCAGGGGCGCCGCGCCGGAGAAGCAGGCGCGCAGGCTGGCCAGGCGTTCCAGGCTCAGGGCCGGACTCAGCAGCAGATCGTGGAAGATCGCGGGCGCGCCCGGCAGCAGGGTGACGCCGTGAGTCGCAATGGCCTCGATGGTGCGCGCGGCGTCGAAGCGCCGCATCAACACCAGTTCGCCCCGCGCGTGCAGGCTCAGGTAGAGCGACATCGAGACCGCCGAAACATGGAACAACGGCATCACGCAGAGCACGACTTCGCTGTTGCGTCGCGTTGGCAGCCAGGCTTCGCGTTGCGCGATGTTGTAGGCGATTTGCCGGTGCAGGATGTTCACGCCTTTGGGAAGCCCCGTCGTGCCGCCGGTGTATTGCAGCGTGGCCAGGTCCTCGTGCCGCGGCAGGTCCTCGGGCAGCGCGCAGGCTTGCGGCAGCATGGCGATCATGCCCGCGCCATTGCCTGTGCACAGAATGGCGCCGGCATCCAGTCCGGGGCACAGGGCGCCCAGGTCCAGCTTCACGCTGTCGTCATGCAGCAGCATGCGGGGCGCGGCGTCTTCCAGCATATAGGCCAGCTCGCGTTCGCGATAACCGGGATTCAGCGGGACCGCCTGCGCGCGCAGCGCATGTACCGCGAACGTGGCGACGGCAAGGTCCAGCGAGTTCTGCATCAGCAAGGCGACCCGGTCGCCGGGCCGGACCTGTTCCCCCAGGCGGCGCGCCAACGCCCCGGCCAGGCCGGCGTATTGCGCATAGCTCAGGCGCGCGCCCTCGAAGGACAAGGCTGGCAGATCGGGCGTTTCGCGGGCGGCGTCGCGCAGTAGGTGGACCACCGAGTCGGGGACGGCGGGCAAGAGAGGGGCGCTCATGCTTTGCGCTCTGCGGCCTTGCGGGCGGTCTTGGCGTCGCTGGCCTGCCAGACCGTGGGCCGTCCCTCGCCGCCCAGCAGGGTGATGGGGTCGGCGTTGTCGATGTGGCCGTATTGCCCCTTGTAGATGCTGTAGCCGCACAGTTCCTGCAGACGGCGCGGGAACTGCCGCGCGAGGTCGGCGGGAATGCCCAGTTGCAGGTTTTCCTGCTGGCGCATCCAGCCTGCGCAGTAGTAGCACGACAGCGCATAGCGGCGCGCGTTGCTGTTGTTGGCGCCGCCTTTGTGCCACAGCGCGCTGTCGAACAGCATGACGCTGCCGGCCTTCATGGTGGCCTGCACGGTTTCTATGTCCTGCGCGCCATAGGGCGGCGACGCATCGTAGCGGTGGCTGCCAGGCACGATGTGGGTGGCGCCGTTGTCGGCCGTGAAGTCGCTCAGGGCCCAGATGGCGTTGACCGCCAGCGGCGGGCGGGGCCGGGGCAGCGCCAGCTGCTGAGTGTCTTCATGCAGGGGCTGGGCGCCTTGGCCAGGCGCCAGCGTCAGTGAACACAGCGAGGACAGCAGCAGTTCCCGGTCCAGCAGGCGTTCGGCCAGCGCCAGCACCTCGGGCTGCAGCGGCACGTCCCAGAATCGAGGGTCGTAGACCAGCAGGTTATTGATGCGCACCGTCTTGTGGCCCTCGAACGAGGTCTTGGCGTAGCCGAGGTTGTGTTCGGCTTCGATCCGTATCAGGGCTTCCTGCAACTGGCTGACCTGCTCGGGCGGGATGATCCCGGGCAGCACCACGAATCCGTCGCGTTCAAAGGCGGCGATCCGCTCGTCGAGCGGCTCGGGCGTGGACATCTTTTGTCTCCTGATGGGGGCCTGGATCAGCGTCCGGCGATATAGGTCTGTGCGTATAATCGGCCGGTAGTCTTCGCCCTGCCAGCGCGTAGCGTCCACGGCAGTGGCGCAAAGCGTCCATCCCCACAGAAGATGGCGGCCCCGTCGGCATGATCCGGTACTCAAGATGAGCGCGCAGGCCTACCACCACACCACCGATGTCATAGCGCCGCAGGATCAGTTCGCGTATTGGCGCGATGCGATCTGCGATGCGTACGTGCCTCTCGAACCCGAGCGCGACGCCGCGCGCAGCTTCCGCGGCCAGATAGACGGCCTGCTGCTGCCAGACCTGCACGGCTCCACCATCACGGCGCAGTCCCATGTGGTCAGGCTGTCCGCCGCCGGCCTTTCGGCCCGCACGCAATCTCCTTTTTTCGCCAATCTGCTGTGCGCGGGAGAGGCGGTGGTGTCGCAGGGCGGCAGCGCCATGCGCGCGCGGGCGGGCGACGTCTACGTAGTGGATTGCGCGTCGCCCTGGGAAGTCGATTTCCGCACCGATTTCCGCATGTTCTGCATAGAAATCCCCGAAGGCCTGCTTCGGCCGCAACTGGGCCGCCGCGGGCGCCTGGCCACGCCGGTGCTGGACGGCGGTTCAGGGGCAGGGCGTGTGCTGGCCAGCTATATGCGCCTGGTCAGCGAATTGCCGGCGAACGAGCTGCAGCAGGTCCAGGCCTTGATGGTCAGGCATTGCAGCGACCTGCTGTCACGCACGCAGATCGACGGCGTGGATGCCGGCGCGCAGGTCGCCGAGCGGGTGCGGCACGAGGTCCTTGATCGCATACTGGCGCTGGTGCAGCGCCGTCTGGCCGACCGTGGCCTGACGCCGGTTTCGGCTAGCGAAGAACTCGGCATTTCCCGCAGCTATCTGTTCAAGATCCTGGCCGAGCACGGACTGAGCTTCAGCGCCCATGTGCGGCAGTGCCGCCTGGAAAAGTGCCGCCAGGCCATCGAAACCCAGCCGGGCCGATCCATTGCGGACATTGCCGCCAGCTGGGGATTCGAGGAAGTTTCCACGTTCAATCGGGCGTACCGCGCGCACTATGGCCGCTCGCCGGGCAGCGAGCGCGGCGGTGCGCCCTCGCGGGCAGGATAACGGGCATTACCACTTGCTCTGGCCCTGCGATTGCTGCATCTGCGGCGCGTTGGCCGGCCGGACCGTGTCCACATACTTCCGATAGGCTGCAACGTACTCGGGGCTATTGATGTCCGGGGTGCTGTCGCTATCCCAGTTTCTTTCGACGCCAGATTGCTTCCAGGCGGCCAGGTCGCGTTCTACCTGGTCACGGCTGAGCTGGACGTCGGAGGGCGGCGCCGCGGTGGTGGGGGCGACGGCCGTTTGGGCGGCGGCGGGGCCGGACAGCAGGGCGAAGGCCGCCAGAACGACGGGAATCATGGCGCGGACGGTTAGGGCAGTTTTCATGAAGTGCTCCTGATGACGTGAGTGACCGCAGCATTGGAAACCGGTGTCCATGGGGGCGTGCGGCTATGCAGCCCGAGGCAGGGACAGCTGCGCAACCGGATTGGCGCATTGGTGTTCTTCTTGGGCAGGCCGGCTCGCGAGCGCACGCGTGCCTGGCGCGGGGAAACGCCACCAGGTTTACGACTCGGGCCGGATGGGGCGTCCGGGCCTCATGCCTTCGTGCTCATCGTAGGACGCCCCAGGTGGGCGCCACATACTCAATATTGGGTACGTCATGCAGGCGTCGGCAGGGCGCCTCTACAGCAGAGAGGCCAGCCGAACCAGCTCGGATTGCCGGTTGCATTCCATCTTGCTGAGCAGGGATGCAACCTGTTTTCGCACCGTCAGCACGGAGGCGTGGCGCAATGTGGCGACTTCCTCCACGCTGTGGCCCATGGCAAGCCCGGCCAGCACCGCGGCTTCCGCATGGGTGATGGCGAAGACGGATTCCAGCCGGTCCACATCCGGCTGCGCGAAGGCGCTCTTGCGCCGCATGCGCACCAGCAGCATGCGGTTGCCGATCAGGCTCAGCGCCTGCGGCGCCGCGCCGATGTCTACCCACGTCAATTCGCCCCATCCGGCTGCCGCCGCCAGCGACCGCGCCTTGCCGTCGCGCGAGACCGCCAGGCAATAGGCGTCGAACAGCGCCTGGATCTTGGCGTCTGGATGGCGCAGCTTGCCCCCGCGCACGTGCCAGCCGTGTCCGTGGTCCAGGTAACGCATGGCGAGCGCGGACATTTTTTCGACCGTTGCGTCGTGGCTGACCAGCAGGACGGCCTCGTCGACATCCGAGAGGGCGCTTTCGATGGTGGCCCATCCGATCGCGCGTGCCTTCTCCCTCTGCGCCAGTTGGCGTTGGAGCAGGCGGAAGTACTCGGCGAAGTCGCCGGATCGCAGGCGGTCGCTGGCCTTGCTGTCCACCTTCGCGCGTTGAAAGGCGATAGCGGCGCGCAACATGGCGCTGGATTCGATCACCAGGCAAAGGACTTGCGCCATATGGTGCTTGAGCATGAAGTCCGTGTAGAACTCGGAACGCTGCAAGCGCCCGTGGTCGCACATCGTCGCGGTGTCCAGCCACGTGCCCGCGGGAAGCAGCCGCGAGTCCTGTTCGACGATGTCGCAGCTGTAGTAGTGGTTTTGATAGTCCAGGGTGCCCTCTTCGGGGAAGCTCACGGAAGAGAGGTTGAGCAGTTTGTGGCGGGCGTCGAAGACGATCAGCGTGCCGCTGTCGGCGCCCACCATATCGCGCGCGGTCAGGAGGATGTCATGCCAGGGCGGCTCGGGATCCGTCAGGTGGTCCAGGGCCTCGATCGCGCGCCGGACGGCAATCTGGTGTTCAGCCATTTCGTGCCTCCAACTCTGGTTCAGACGCAAACGCTGTCACGCATCACAGATCGTTGTAGAGGTGGCTCCTGCCAGATAGGGGGGAGCGCTGCGCGGCCATGGTCTGCCGGCGCGAGGCGGCTGGGCGGCACAGAGGGCCGGCAGCCACCGCCCTGAAAAGAAATTATCCTCGCAAAATCCTGGGTCAGACCAAAAAAATGGCCGCCTGCCGGTGTCAGGCGGCCGACCTGCGGAAAATGGTGCGGATATACCGGGCCATGCTTACCAGCCCCCGTCGCAATACGGTCAGCGTTGGACGCTGCCGCCGCGAGGATGGATCGCCGCGCGCCACAAATCCAGGAAATGCCGCTGCTTGAGCGGATCCAGATACACCAGCAGGCCCACGCCCAGTCCCACGGGGCGCACGCCGGCCTGCGGGTTGGCCGAGGCGCTGACCGGCCGCATGCCGGACTGGCGCGCCACCATCTCCTGGCCACGGGCCGACAGCAGGTAGTCCAGGAACATCGCGCCCAGGTCCGCGCGCGGGGCCTGCCTGGGGATGATGGCCGAGCGCGACAGCATCAGCGTGTAATCCTGCGGATACACGATGGCCAGCGGCGCGCCTTGGTCGATACGGTGCCGTGTATAGGATTCCAGCAGGTTGTAGGCCAGTGTGATCTCGCCGCGTTCGAGCTTGTCCAGCGCGTCTTCCGTGGAAGCATGGACCGCCACGCGGTTGCGACCCATTTCGGCCAGCAGCGCGCCGGCCATGCTGTCCAGGCGCGTGTCCTGCGTCGCAGCCAGGTAGCCGATGCCGCTGCCCTCGACGTCGTAGGTGGAGATGGCGTCAGCCAGCGGCTGGTCGGGTGCCTGGAGCAGGGAAAGCAGTTCACGCCGCGTGCGCGGCGCCCGTTCGGGCGCAAGCTTGCCGGTGTTGTAGACCATCACGATCGGATCGGTGCCGATGCTGAAGACCTCGTCGCGCCAGTTGGCCCAGGCGGGCAGCGCGCGGGTTTCGGGCGAGAGATGGGGTTGCGCGTAGCCGTCGTTGACCAGCTTGGTCTGCAGGTCCATGGCGCTGCTGATGATGATGTCGGGGCCGGTCTTGGACGCCGGACCCTGCGCGGCGCGCGAGAGGGTGCCGGCATACAGCTCCTGCGTGGACAGTTCGGTGTATTCCAGGCGCAGGCCGGGGTTGAGGCTGCTGAAATCTTCCAGCACGCCGCGGAACACCTGCACGCTGTTGGAGGCATGGACGATCAGCACGTTCTTGCTGCCGGCGGGACCCAGCGTCAGGCCTTCGGCGCTGGTTTCCGCGGCATGGCCGGCCAGGGCCGTCAGCAGGGCTGCCAAGGTCGTCAATAGGCGCAGGGATTTCAGGAAATCAATCTTCATGAGGATCGGCGGGCAGCGTGATCGCGGCCTCCAGGCCGCCGTTGACGCGGTTGCTCAGGGCAAGGCGGCCTTGATGGATGTCGACGACGCGCTTGATGATGGACAGGCCCAGGCCGGCGCCAGGCGAGCGCGGATTGGGGCCGCGCACGAAGCGCTCGAAGGCCGCGTTGGCCAGCGCCGGGGGAATGCCGGGCCCCTGGTCCGAAACGGAGATGCGCCATTCCCGGTCCTGTCGTTCCAGCCGTACGTCGATATGGCCGTCATCCGTAGCCCCGTGGCGCAGCGCATTGTCGATGAGGTTCTTGAAGGCTTCGCGCAGCATCAGGCTGTCGCCCAGCACGGTGGGCGGATTGCCGCCGGGCGCATGGGAGGGCAGGTGCAGGCGCACGTCGGGCTGCGGATCCGCCTGCGGGACCGTGTCGTACACCGCCTGGCGCAGTAGTTCGGCCAGGTCCACGGGTTGGAAATGGCGCACGTTGCTGCGGTGGATGACGCTGGCGTCGCTTAATAACTGGTTGACCAGGCGCGAGAGTTTTTCGGCATTGCGCAATACGGCCATCAGGCTGCGGCGCTGTTCGGCGGGATCTTCCTCGTCCAGCGCGATTTCCATCTGCGCGTGCAGCGCGGCCAGCGGCGTGCGCAACTGGTGCGCGGCCTCGGCAATGAAGAGGCGCAGGGTGTCCAGGTTATCCGACAGGCGCGCCATGAAGCCGTCCAGCGAGTGCACGAGGGTGTCGAGTTCCTCGGGTACCGGAGCGGCGATGGGGTGCAGGTCGGAGGCGCTGCGGGCGGCCAGCTCGCGTTCGATGCGACGGATGGGCGCCAGAGAGCGCAGCAAGCCCCAGTAGGCCAACGCCAGCGCAGCGGCGGTGAAGCCGATCAGCGCCAGGGTGCCTCGCCACAGAATGCTTTCTGCCAGCGCGTTGCGGGCTTCGCGGGTCTGGGCGACCTGGATCAGCGCGGTCTCGGCGTTGCGGGGACCGGCAATCTTGCGTTCCATCCAGGCGATGCGTACCGGCGCGCCCTGGTAGCTGGCGTCGTACAGGCGCGGGGAATAGGCGGCGCCGTCGTTGCCGCGTCCGGGCGGCGCGGGCAGATCGGCGTACCCGGAAATCAGCGCGCCGCCGGCATCGCCGACGCGGTAGAACACGCGATCGCGCGGGGCCTGCTCCAGCAGCGCCAGCGAGGCGTAGGGCATATCCATGCGCCATTCCCCCTGCACCAGTTGCAGGCTGTCGGCGATGGACAGCGCCGAAGAACGCAGCAGCTGATCGTAGGTGGTGTCGGCAGTCTGCTGGGCGTAACCGCGTACCAGCAGATAGAGCGTGGCGAGGGCGGCGATGAAGAGCGCCAGCAGCATGGCCAGCAAGCGGCGCTTGATCGAGATGCGACCCTGCGCGGCGGCGGGGTGGGCGGGATCAGTCCCGGCGGATGCCGGGCGCGGTGGCGCTGTCGTGGTCATCGGTGGAGGTCAGGAGATAGCCGGTGCCGCGCTGCGTTTCGATGCGCAGCGGCGAGCCTTCGAGCTTGCGGCGCAGCCGGGCGATATAGACCTCGATGGCATTGGGCGCGGCATCGTCGTCGAAGGCGAACAGCTTGTTGGCGATTTCGGTTTTGCTGACGGCGCGGTTCATGCCGGCCAGCAGGATCTCCAGCAGGCTGTATTCGCGCTTGGGCAGTTCGATGCGCTGGCCAGCCAGCGTGACCTGGCGCGCGGCGCTGTCGATGACCAGTTCGCCAAAGCGCATGGTGCCGGCGGCCTGGGCGCTGGGTCGCCGCAGCAGGGCCCGGCAACGGGCTTCCAATTCGCGGAAATCGAAGGGCTTGGCCAGGTAGTCGTCGGCCCCGGTATCCAGAGCGTGGACGCGATCTTCGATGTCGATGCGGGCGGTCAGGGCCAGCACGGGGGTCTTGCTGCCGCGGTCGCGCAGCCGGTGCAGGACGTCGAAGCCCGACATGCGCGGCAGGCCGATGTCCAGGATGACGAGATCGAAGACTTCGTACTGCAGGACGCCGTCGGCGCTCAGGCCGTCGTTCTGGCAGTCGACCGCATGGCCGAGACGGCGCAGCCGGCGCACGAGTGCGTCGGCAAGGTCCGCGTCGTCTTCGATCACCAGTATGCGCATGGGGGCGATTGTCGCATGAGGGGGAGGGCCCCCACGCTGCACTCGCTGCGCTCGCGTCCAAAAACGACAGGTTGTCGACAGCTTTTATTTCTAGTCTTGCGGTCGCGCTCTTCCCCCGCCGGAGGCGCGGTTCACGCATAACAACGACTAGCCGGAGATAACCTTCATGCTTCTGACCCTGCTTGGCTTCGGCATGGTGATCACGTTTATGACGCTGATCATGACCAAGCGCCTGTCGCCGCTGGTGGCGCTCATCCTTGTCCCCATTATTTTTGCCTTGCTGGGCGGGTTCGGGTCGGGCATCGACAAGATGATGCTGGATGGCATCCGCAAGATTGCGCCCACGGGCGTGATGTTGATGTTCGCCATCCTGTACTTCGGCGTCATGATCGACGCGGGCCTGTTCGATCCCATCGTTGGCCGCATCCTGCGCGCGGTGAAAGGCGATCCGCTGAAGATCGTGGTGGGAACCACCGTGCTGGCGCTGGTGATTTCGCTGGACGGCGACGGTTCGACCACCTACATGATCGTGGTGGCGTCGATGCTGCCGCTGTACCGCCGCCTGAAGATGAATGCGCTGTCCATGACCTGTCTGGCGATGCTGGCCAGCGGCGTCATGAACCTGACGCCCTGGGGCGGCCCGACCGCGCGCGCCGCCAGCGCCTTGCACGTGGATGCGGGTGACATCTTCGTGCCGCTGGTCCCGGTGATGGGCGTGGCTATCGTGGCCATTCTGGTGCTGGCATTCTGCCTGGGCCTGCGCGAGCGTCGCCGGCTGGGCGTGCTTTCTTTGCCCGACGGCGCCTCGGTGCATGCGGGCTATGACGAGGACGGCCCCAAGAACCTGCCCGAGATCGAGGTCGACCAGGATCTGCGCCGCCCGAAGCTGTTGTGGGTAAACGCCGGCCTGACACTGGCCCTGATGGTGAGCCTGGTGATGGGCGTGCTGCCGCTGCCCGTGCTGTTCATGATCGCCTTCGCGATCGCGCTGGTCATCAATTACCCCGACCTGGCGGAGCAACGCCGCCGCGTCGCGCAGCACGCGGGCAATGTGCTGTCGGTGGTGTCGTTGATTTTCGCGGCCGGGATCTTCACGGGCATCCTGTCGGGCACCGGCATGGTCGAGGCCATGTCGCGCAGCCTGCTGGCCGTGATCCCGGACGCCATGGGCCCCTATCTGGCTGGCATCACCGCGCTGGTCAGCCTGCCTTTCACTTTCTTCATGTCCAACGACGCCTTCTACTTCGGCGTCCTGCCCATCCTGAGCGAGGCGGCGCAGGGCTACGGCATTTCGCCGGTCGAGATGGCGCGCGCCTCCTTGGTCGGCCAGCCGGTGCATCTGCTGAGCCCGCTGGTGCCGTCGACCTATCTGCTGGTCGGCCTGGCCGGGGTGGATTTTGGCGACCACCAGCGTTATTCGCTGAAGTGGGCCACGATGGTCTGCCTGGTGATGCTGGCGGCCGCGCTGGCCTTCGGCCTGTTCCCGCTGGTTGGCCAGGTGGCCTGATCGGCGGCGCCTGACCGTCTATTTCAAAAGGGGAAGTTCATGGCTTTGCGCATTGCTTACGTCACCAGCGGAATGGGCCACACGGGCACCGCGATCTGCCAGGCCCTGCACCACGCGGGACATCGCGTGGTGGCAGGCTGCGGTCCGCGCTCCGCGCGCAAGGATCACTGGTTGAAGGAACAGAAGTCCCTGGGCTATGACTTCATCGCGTCCGAGGGCGATGCCACGGACTGGGCGTCGACCGAGGCCGCGTTTGCCAAGGTGCGGCGCGAAGTCGGCGAGATCGACGTGCTGGTGAACAATGCCGGCACCATGCTGGATATGCGGTTCCGGCAGATGAGCCATGCCGACTGGTCGGCGGTGCTGCGCAGCAATCTGGATACGCTGTTCAACACGACCAAGCAGGTCGTCGACAGCATGGCGGACCGAGGCTGGGGCCGCATCATCAATATCGGTTCGGTGGCGGCGGAGAAGGGCCAGATCGGCCAGATCAACTACGCCACCGCCAAGGGCGCGGTGATCGGCTTCACGCGTTCGTTGGCGCAGGAGGTCGCGGCGCGCGGCGTAACCGTCAACCTGGCGTCGCCGGGGTTCATTGCCGATGACACCGTGAAGGCGTTTCCGCCGGCGCTGCTGGACCGCATCGTCGAAAGCGTGCCGGTAGGCCGGTTGGGCACGGCCAAGGACCTGGCTGGCCTGTGCGCCTGGCTGGCGTCGGATGAGGCGGCCTTCGTGACGGGGGCGAACTATGCGATCAATGGCGGCGTGTACATGAGCTGAGGGCGGGGCCTCAATTCGCCAGCTTCACCGCCCCGCTGTCGATCAGTTTCTGCCACTTGGCGCTGTCGGCCTGGATGAACGACTGCAATTCATCCCGCGAGCCGCCGCCAGCGACCATGCCGGCGTTTTCCAGGGCAGCCTTGAACTCCGGCGTGGCCACGGCGGCGCGCAACGCGGCGTTGACCTGATCCAGCTGCGCCGCCGGGATTTCCTTGCTCGCCGCAACCGAGAACCACTGGGTGGCGGCGTAGCCCTTGAAGCCGGACTCTTCCACCGTGGGCACGCCCGGCAGACTGTCCAGGCGGTAGGGCGTGGTGACGGCATAGGCTTTCAGCGTGCCGGCCTTGATCTGCGGCATGACCGGCGCGGAACCGAGAATGGCCAGGGGGATCTGGCCGCCGGCCACGTCCGAGACTGCCTGGCCGCCGCCCTTGTAGGGCACGTGCACGATGCGGGTCCCGGCGTACTGGTTGAGCAGTTCTCCGGCCAGGTTCTGCGAGGTGCCGTTGCCGGAGCTGCCATAGCTCCAGGCCTCGGGCCGCTGGCGGGCGTCTGCCAGCACCTCCTGCAACGACGCCTTGGCGTCCTTGGCGGGACCGACGATGACCATGGGGCCCTGCGCCATCAGGATGACGGGCGCCAGCTCGCGGCCGATCTCGGGCTGGGGCGTGGGATAAATGAGCGGACCGGGCACGGTCAGAAGATAGCCGTCGCTGGCCTTGCTGCGCGCCACCAGTTGCAAGGCGATGGCGCCGGCCGCGCCGGGGCGGTTTTCGACAATCACATTCAGGCCGCTGCGCCGCGCCAGGTCCTGCGCCGCGATGCGGGTCAGCACGTCGGCGGTGCCACCGGGCACGAAGCCGACCACCCAGGTGATCTGCTTGCCGGGCCAGTCCAGCTTGTTGTCCGCCGCGCTGGCGGTGGCGGTCAGCGCGGCGCCCAACAGCAGCGCACAGCAGCGGATAGCGAATTTCATGTTTTCCCCTTTTATGTTTTTGGCCCGGTCTGCCTCAAGTCTCAGGTCGGATCCGGCTTGCCGGGCGGCGTGTTCGGATGCGCGGCGCAGGACTGGTTGAAGGACTGCACCATTTTCAGGATGGGTCCGAGGACCCAGGTGTTGAAGATGAGGATGTCGCTTTCTTCCTTGGGATCCTGCTTCAGGTTGAACAGATAGGGAGACTCCAGCTTTCCCTTGCCTTCGTTGACCTCGGGCTCCCAATAAAAGTGCAGCTTCCAATCGCGCCACTTGACCGCGCGCAGGTCATTCTTGATGTAGAACAGGAAACCCTCGCGTGGCGACGCCTGGCTGGCGCCCGTAAAGAAGTCGGTCTGGTCGATGCCGTCGATGGGGCGATCCTGCGGTATGGACGCGCCGCCTATGCGCGACAGCGTGGTGTAGAGATCGGTGACGTGCACGATCTCGTTGGAAACCTGGCCGGGCTTGACCTTCCCAGGCCAGCGGATCATGAAGGGCACGCGCAGGCTGCCTTCCATGGCCGTGTGATAGGTGCCGCTCCAGGGGCCGGCGGTGCCACGGTAGGGCTTGCGGAATTCCGGGCCATTGTCGCTGCAGAAAATGAACACGGTATCGTCGCGCAGCTTCAGGTCGTCCACTGCCTGCACGATCTGTCCGACTCGGTGGTCCATTTCCACCATGGAGTCGGCGAAGTCGCCCGCGCCGGTGCGTCCGGCGAAGTCCGGATGCGGCAGGGTGGGAAAGTGCAAGTGCACCAGCGGCAGATACAGAAAGAACGGCTGGCTGGCTGCGGCGTGCTTGCGCATGAAGCCAATGGAACGCTCGACCAGTTCGGCGTCGATGCCGCGGCGCGTCTCCAGGTCGTAGACCTTGACGTTTTCCGAAGGCGAACCGGCCTGGCCCTGCATGATGTGAGGGATATCGGCGACCGCGGGATCGAAACCGATGGACGAGGTGAACTGGCTTTCGTCCGTGGTGCGTGGAATGCCATACCACTCGTCGAAGCCGCGATCGGAAGGGTAGCGGCCGGGGATGTCGCCCAGGTGCCATTTGCCGTAGTGCGCCGTGGCGTAGCCCTGGCCCGACAATTGTTGAGCCAGGGTGATCTCGTCGCGCGCCAGCCCTTGCGGCAGGCCCGGCGGCACGGATTGCAGGCATCCGGTGCGGATGGGATGGCGGCCGCTCATCAGCGCGGAGCGCGTGGGCACGCAGTCGCTTTCGACGTTGAAGTTCTGCAGCAGCAGTCCTTCGGATGCCAGCCGGTCGATGTTTGGGGTGGGCGCGCCGCGCAGGGCGCCGCCGCCATAGCAGCCCAGTTCGCCCCATCCCAGGTTGTCGGCCACGATCAATACGATATTGGGCTTTTTGTCCACGCGCTGCACTCCTGTCGCTCTTCGGGTTTATCCAGGGATTCTAGGAGCCTGGTTCGGGCTTAATATTCCTGAAGATGAGTCTATGCATAACCAATGTTCATGAATCTGTCGCTGCGTGACATCGAGTATTTTCTGGCCGTGGTCGAACACGGCAATCTGGACCGCGCCGCTGCCGCCTGCGGCGTGAGCCAGCCTGCGCTGTCGAAATCGCTGCAACGGCTGGAAGCTGACACCGGACTGGCGTTGCTGGATCGCGGCGGCCGCGGACTGCGCCTGACGTCCGCGGGCCTGGCGTTCCGCGAGCACGCGCAACGCCTATGGGCGGAGTACCGCGACGCAGTGCGCAACGCGATGGAGCTGCGCCTGGGCGAGGCGGGGCTGCTGCGGATCGGCGCCACCGGCGCGACGGTGGATAGCGTGGTGATGCCGGCGCTGCGCCGCCTTCTGCCGCGCCGGCCTGCGCTGCGGGTGCAACTGACGCAGGGGCAATCGGACGATCTCAATGATCAGGTCGCGGGAGGCAAGCTGGACCTGGCGGTGACGCCGATCTACGCCGACGTGCCGGGCACGCTGCACCAGGAAGCGATCCGCGAGGACGGCCTGTGCGTGGCCGCCAGCCGCAAGCACCACCTGGCCTCGCGGCGCAAGCTGGCGCTGCGCGATCTGGACGGACAGCGCTGGATCCTGCCCATGCCGGGCTCGGTGGCACGTCATGCGCTGGAAGCGCGTTATGCGGAAGCGGGCCTGGCGCAACCAGCGGCGGCGCTGGAAGTGCAGCATTTTTCCGGCGGTGCGCTGGCGTTGCTGGCGGCGTCGGATCTGTTGGCGCTAATGCCGCAGAGCGCGCTGGGCGGCGACATCGTGGAACTGCCGGTGGCGCTCGGCCGGCCCTTGCGGCGCAGCATGGCGCTGGTCACGCGCCATGGCGCCACCTGGTCGCCGCTGATGCAGGAGTTCCGCGCGGTGGTGCTGGAGGCTGCCGGCTAGGGCTTGCCAACACGCCCTAGTACTCCGACTCCACCTGCCAGCTGATGGGTATTTCAGCGACGCTGGCGCTGGGCGGGAGTTCCAGCACCAGCCGCGCCATGCGGGCGATATCTTCCGGCTGGGTCAGGCGGGTTTTGATTTCGGCGGGCACCCCGTCCGCCATGTCGGTGGCCACGAACCCTGGGCAGAGAGCCGTGCAGCGTATCTGGTGGGGGTCGCCGCAATGGCGGATGCCGTGGGCCAGGGCGAGCACGGCAAATTTGCTCATCGCGTAGAGCGTCCCTTCCGGTGCCCGAACCCGTTTGCCGGCTAGCGAGGCCATGACCAGCACCTTGCCAGCGCCCGACGCAATGAGGTGCGGCCAGGCCTTGCGTGTCAGACGCATCGGAGATTTGACGTTGATGGCGAATAGCCGGTCGAACTCGTCGTCCGTGGCCTCGACGACCGAACTCTTGCTGAGAATGCCGGCGTTGTGAATCACCGCGTCGATGCGACCATAGCGCGCCATCGCGGATTCGATCCAGGCGTCCTCGCTGGCGGCATCCTCCGCGTCGAAGCGGGCGCGGTGCACCTGATCGGCCGGAAAGCCGTCAAAAACCTCGGTAGCGCTGCGGGTGCCGGCGCTGATGTGCCAGCCGTTGGCCAGCATTTCCCGCGCAATGGCCAGGCCTATGCCGCGGCTGGCGCCGCTGATCAGCGCGACGCGGGGAGTGATAGTGGGTTGCATCGCGTTCCTGGTTCCGAGAAATGGGTGGAGCTAGCGGGCATGGCCCAGGTAGCCTTCCAGCATTGAGCGTGTGTTGGCGCGCAGGGCGTCAATGGCGTAGCCGCCTTCCTGCACGAACAGCGTGGGCAAACCCAGCTGCGCAATCCGCCTGCCCAGCAGGGCGTAGTCCGGCGTGTCCAGGCTGAGATTGCCGAAAGCGTCGCCGCGGAAGGTGTCATAGCCGGCGGCCACCACCAGCGCGCGGGGGTTGAATTGCTCGATGCGTTCCAGCGCCGGCTCGAAGGCCTTCAGATAGCCAGAGATTTCGGTGCCCGCCGCCAGCGGAAGGTTCAGGTTGTAGCCGATGCCCGCGTCCGCGCCCGTTTCCTCGCCGTAGCCGCTGCTGAAGGGGTAGAGACTGCCGGGGTCACCGTGGATCGAGATGGTCAGCACGTCGTCCCGGCTATAGAAGATCTGCTGCGTGCCGTTGCCGTGATGGACGTCGATGTCCAGGATAGCCACCCGGCCCCATTGACCGACCAGCCTTTGCGCGGCCAGTGCAGTATTGGCGAGCAGGCATCCGCCCATCCCCATGTCGGTCATGGCATGGTGGCCGCTGGGCCGCACCAGCGCGTATACGCTGGACGAGCCGTCCAGTAGCGCCTGCGCGGCGGCGACCGCGGTCTCGGCGCTGGCGTAGACGTTGCGCCAGGTGTCCTCGACGATGGGCGTGGCACCGTCGGCCAGATAGCGGCCCGCCATGGCCACGGGCGTGGACGCACGCATGTCGGGGTAGTGGCGGTTGGGCCAGATGTTGGGGCGCACCTCGAACGAGGCGTCGGGCGCTTTGCGCCATTCGGTCCAAGCGCTCTGCAGATAGGTAAGGTAGTCCGGCGTGTGAATCTGCGTCAGCTCGGGCACGCCCTGGGCGAGCGGCCCGACGGTCTGGCAATCCAGGCCGACGTCGCGCAGCGCTGCCTCGATCTCGCGACCGCGACCGCGCGCATCGTGATGCGGTTTGAGGATGCCGCGGACCAGCGCGTTGCCGGTCCAATCGGCGTCATGCAGGGGGGAAAGCAGGGCCTTCATCATTGGAGCTCCTGGGTAGCCGGAGGGATTAATGAATAGTGGGCAGCCATGGGTACCCCGCCTATTTCCACTGGCGGCCCGGCACGGCGTCGATAAGCTGCCGGGTGTAGGGATGCGCCGGCGCTTGCAACACCTGCGCGGCGGTGCCTTGCTCGACGATGGCGCCCTGTTGCAGTACCACGATGCGGTCGCAGAGCTGGGCAGCCACGCGCAGGTCATGGGTAATGAAAAGCATCGACAGATGCAGTTTTTCCTTCAATTCTTTCAACAGAGTCAGCACCTGGTCCTGCACCGACACGTCCAATGCTGACACCGGTTCGTCGGCGATAATCAGTTCGGGCTGGGCTGCGATGGCGCGGGCCAGGCCCAGCCGTTGGCGCTGGCCGCCGGAGAACTCATGCGGATAGCGGTCCAGCGCCGTAACGTCCAGCCGCACCAGTTCCATCAGTTCGCGGGCGCGCCGCAGCGCCTGGTGGCGAGGCACGCCCTGCGCGACCAGGCCGCTCGTCAGGATGGTGGAGACGCGGTGGCGCGGGTTGAGCGAACCGTAGGGGTCCTGGAACACCATTTGCACCGAGCGGCGCACGGCAACGTCGTTGAAAGCGCCGGGCGCCGTCAGGTCCGCGCCCTTCAGGCGCACCGAGCCGCCGTCTGCCGCGATCAGGCCGGCGACGATGCGGCCGATGGTCGATTTTCCCGAGCCGGATTCGCCTACCAATCCCACGGTCTCGCCGCGAGCAATCTCGAAGCTGGCGTCGCGCACCGCAGGGAACTGGCGCGCGGGCTTGAATAGTCCGCCCTTGCGCACATAGGTCTTGCGCAGTCCGTTCACAGAGAGCAGCGCTGGGGCGGCGATCGGTGCAGCGGCAGGGGGCACGGAGGACGGCACGGCCGCGAGCAGGCGGCGGGTGTAATCGGCCTGCGGATGGCTGAGCACTTGAGGCGCGGCGCCGATCTCGACCACGCGGCCGTCCTTCATGACGACAATGCGATCCGCGATTTCGGAGACTACGCCGAAGTCATGGGTAATGAACAGCACGCCCAGGTTCTTGCGCTTCTGGATGTCCAGCAACACTTCCAGGATCTGCGCCTGGGTGGTCACGTCCAGCGCCGTGGTCGGCTCGTCGGCGATGAGGATCTCGGGTTCCAGCGCCAGCGCCATGGCAATCATCACACGCTGGCGCTGGCCACCGGATAGCTGGAACGGATAGGAGTCCGCTATGCGGCGATGATCGGCGAGTCCTACCGATACCAGCAGCTCGGCCAGGCGCTCGGCGTTGAGAGTCGCGTCTGACGCGTCATGCTCGCGCAGCATTTCCACGATCTGGTCGCCGCAGCGCATAAGGGGGTTCAAAGCACTGAGGGGTTCCTGGAACACCATGGCTATGCGCTTGCCGCGGATCTTGCGCAGCGCATTCAGCGGCAGACCGGTCAGCGCCTGGCCGTCCAGCTTTATGGCGCCGCCGCTGATGTTCACGCCGCGCGGCAGCAGGCTCAGGATGGCATGGGCCAAGGTAGATTTGCCGGAGCCCGATTCACCCACCACGCAGACGATTTCTCCCGGCGCAATGTCCAGGCTGACGCCTTCGACCGCATATGGGCGGTCGGCGCCGGCGGGAAGTTTGATGGACAGGTCTTCGATCTGGAGCAAGCCGTTCACGGTTATTGTCCCTTGCGGTGCAGACGGGGGTTGAGCGCGTCGTTCAGGCCTTCGCCCACCAGGTTGATGGCCAGTACGGTTAGGAAAATAGCCAGCCCCGGGAACAGGCACATCCACCAAGCCAGGCGCAGCAGCGAGCGCGACGCGCCCACCATGTAGCCCCAGCTCATCAGGTTGGGATCGCCCAGGCCCAGAAAACTGATGGCGCTTTCCAGAAGGATGGCATTGGCAACCATGAGCGAGGCCATCACGATCAGCGGAGACAGGCAGTTGGGGAGAATTTCGGCAATGACGATGCGCAAACTGGACAAGCCTTGCACCCGCGCAGCCTCGACGAATTCGCTGGACTTGACGCGCATGAATTCCGCGCGCACCAGCCGCGCTACCGGGGGCCAGCTCACCAGCCCCACCGCTGCGATCACAGAGGCGAACGAGGGCTGGAAAATGGCCACCAGCACGATGGCGAAGAAGAAGCTGGGAATGGTCTGGAAGATTTCCGTCAGTCGCATCAGGACTTCATCGCTGCGGCCTCCCAGGAAACCGGCGGGTATGCCCACCGCCAGGCCGATCACTAATGCCACCGCAGTGGCGACGCAGCCCACCAGCAGCGAGGCGCGCGCGCCATGCACGATGCCGGATGCGATGTCGCGTCCCAGCGAATCCGAGCCCAGCCACACGCCGGATTCCTGCAGAGGCTTGAGAAAGGGCGCGACCGAGGGGTCCCAGGGGTTCTCTGGATAAATGCCGTTGGCGCTCAGCGCCATCAGCACGATCAGGCACAGCACCAGCAGGCCCGCGACGGCGCCGATGTTCTTGGCAAAGCGTTTGGACAGGCCTTTCATGCAGCACTCCGCATACGGGGATCGATCAGGAGGTACATCAGGTCGGTGAGGAGGTTGAAGGCCACCACCATCAGCGATGTGCAGAAGAAAACGCCCAGCAGCACCTGGTAGTCGCGCTGCATCAGCGCGTCGAAGGCCAGGCGGCCGATGCCGGGCCAGGCGAACACCGTCTCCACCAGCACCGAGCCGCCAATGAGTTGTCCCGCCTGGATGCCGGCCAGGGTGATGACCGGCAGCACGGCGTTGCGCAGCTGATGCACCCAGACCACGCGCGAAGGCGACAGGCCCTTGGCCCAGGCCGTCTTGACGAAGTCGGCGGTCTGCACTTCATTCATCGACGCCCGCGTCATCCGGGCATACAGAGCGAGGTTGAACGCGGCCAGGGTCAGCACGGGCAGAACCGCGTGATGGGCAATGTCCAGCGCGCGTGCCAGGCCGGTCTTGCCCGAGCCCATGGCCTCCAGCCCGAACGGCGGGAACCAGCCCAGCTGTACCGAGAAAAGCAGCACCAGCATCAGCCCCACCCAGAAGATGGGCGTGGCGTAGAAGGCCAGTGATCCCGCCGTGATGGCGGAATCCTTCCAGGTGCCGCGGTACTTGCTTGCCAGCACACCAAGCAGGACGCCGCCTAACAACGACAGCAGGAACGCCGGGATGGCCAGCACGAGGGTGGCCGGCAGGCGGTCCGCGATCAGGTCCCAGACCGGCTGCTGCTGGCGGTAGCTGAAACCCAGGTTCAGGGTCGCCATGGAACCCAGGTAGCCAGCCAGCTGAACCGGTAGCGGCTTATCCAGGTTGAACTCCTTGCGCAGCTGGTCGATGTACTGCTGGTCGGATGCGCCTGCCTCGCCGGCGAGAACGCTGACCGGATCGCCCGGCGCCATCCGCACCAGCATGAAGTTGATGACCGCCACGGCCAGCAGCACCGTGATGGACTTGATCAGGACGGAAGCGATCGCCAGCAGGGACTTCATGGCCGGTCCCTCCTCACTTCTGGATGTAGGTCGTGGCGAAGGTCTCGGCGACGCCGATGGCCGAAGTCGTCACGTTCTTGACCGACTTGTTGGTGATGGTCGGGAATGACAGCTCCACCAGCCACGCAGAGGGCGCATCCTGCGCCAAGGTGGTTGCCGCCTGCGTGTAGAGCAGTTGGCGCTTCTGCTTGTCGGTTTCCAGCGATGCGTTGGTAAACAGCTGGTCCAGAGCGGGGTTGGTGTAGCCGGAAATGTTGGTGCCGTATACACCCTGGCGGATATTGTCCGACCGATAGCTGCGGTCCACGCCCAGGGCAGGGTCCGAGTACTGGTACAGGTAGGTGACCGTCATGTCGAAGTCCCAGTTGGCGTAGCGCCGCGCCCAATTGCCGGCGTCCGTGCTTTCCAGCACCACATCGATGCCCACCTTGGCCAGGGAGTTTTTCACATACTCGGACACCTTGTTCCAGGTGTCGCCGTACGGCAGGCCCAGTAGCCGCAGAGACACGCGCTTGCCATTGGCGTCGGGCTTGAGGCCCATTTCGTCGAGCAGGGCGATGGCCTTCTTCGGGTCGTACTTGTATTGGGGAATGTTGGCGTCGTAGAAGCTCGTCACCGACGAGATCGGGCCGGTGGCGGGCCGCGCGGCGCCGAAGAAAATGCGCTTGGCGATGAAGTCCCGGTCGATTGCGTACTGAATCGCCTGGCGGAAGCGCTTGTCGTCCAGCGGCTTGACGCGGTGATTCAGCTCGATCCAGGACAGCGGGCCGGCGAATTCATAACCCTTGGTGGTGACTTCCAAGGCCGGATTGGCTTTGATCTGTGGCAGGAACGCGAAGTCGATGTCGCCAAAACTGGCGACCTGCACCGATCCATTTTCCAGTGCCAGCAGCCGTGAGGCCGAATCGGGAATGACCTGGAAATAGACATTGTCGAGGTAGGGCAGGCCAGCCTGCCAGTAGGCGTCGTTGCGCACCAGTTGCACATACTGGCCGCGCTTCCATTCCTTGAACTTGAACGGGCCCGTGCCAATCGGCGTCTGGTTGGCTGGGTTGTTGCGGAAGTCCGTGCCCTTGTAGAGATGGGCAGGCATGATGGGGGCGCTTGAGACTTCGAAGGCGTTGAGGAAGGGCGCGTAGGGCTGCTTCAGGGTGATTTTCACCGTGTGGGCGTCGGGTGTTTCGATGCCGGCCACGTGGGACAGGTTGCCGCGGGCGCGCGGATGCGTCTGCGGCAGGTAGTCCTGTAGCGAGAAGCGCACGTCTTCCGAGGTGAAGGGCTTGCCGTCGTGCCAGGTCACGCCTTGCTGAAGGTGGAAGGTGTAGACCAGCCCGTCAGGCGAGATCTCCCACGATTTCGCCAGGGACGGTTTGGCCGTGAGGTCGAAATCGTAGGTCAGCAGGCCTTCGTATATCTTGCCCGCGGCGATTTGCGTGGGCGTTTGCTGATTCAGGCCATATATCAGCGTGGGCGGCTCGGGATTCAGGATGACGTTCAAGGTGCCGCCGCGCGTTTGCGCGAGGGCGCCCGATGCTGCCGAGGCCAGGAGCGAGGCACCCAGGGCGAGTTGTCCGAGTACCGATTTCATCTTGGGTGGAAGCTGCTTCATTTTCTTTTTCCTATCTGTAGCGTGGAGACTGCGAGAGGGCGGCCCGGTTGCCTCAAGGCAGCGCGGCCGCGGCGCATTGCTGTTCCAGGGCTTGCAACAGCAGGTCCGCGTGGGCCTTCTGGAAAGTGAGCGGGGGGCGAATCTTCAGCACGTTGGCCAGAGGGCCGCTGGCGCCGATCAGTACGCCGGCATGCCGCAGGCCATTGACCACGGCCGCCGCTACGGCGGGCGCGGGTTGGGTGGGACAGCGTGCGTCCACCAGCTCCACGCCCCAATACAAGCCGCGGCCGCGAACGTCGCCGATGCAAGGATGGGATTCGGCCAAGCGGCGCAGGCCGCCGCCCAGGTACGCGCCGACCTCGGCTACGCGGTTTGGCGCGTCTATGTCTTGCAGGACGTTTAGCACCGCGACTCCCACCGCGGCCGATACTGTGTTGCCGCCGAAGGTATTGAAGTAGCGGCATTTGCGGCCGAATTCGTCCACTAGGTCCGAGCGGAGCACGAGTGCGCCTATCGGATGGCCGTTGCCCATCGGTTTGCCCAGCGACACCATGTCCGGCAGGACGTCGTCGCGCTGGAAGGCCCACCAAGATTGGCCAGCGCGGGCCAGGCCGCCCTGGACTTCGTCGGCGATGAACAGGCCGCCTCGCTGCCGGATGGCCGCCGCAGCTCGTGCCAACGCCTGGTTCGATTCGGTATGGATGCCGTCGCTTGCGAAGACGGTGTCGACCATCAGGGCTGCCGCGGGCGTGCCCGCCTGGGCGAGTTCGTCGGCGGCGGCCTTCACCGCCTCGGCGAAACGCGAGGCGGCTTGCGCAGGGTCGCCGCGGTAGCTATCGGGCGGCGGCACCGTGCGGACGTGGGTGGCCACGGGGCGCAGCGAGGGCGACATGTCCGCGAGCGATCGCGTCACGCCGTGATAGGCGTTGCGGGTGACGATGAAGCCGGTGCGGCCCGTGGCTTCGATCGCGATACGCAGCGCCAGGTCATTGGCTTCGCTACCCGTGCACGTGAACATGACATTGTCCAGGGCGGCTGGAAACAGGGCCAGCAACCGTTCGGCATACTCCACCACGCCTTCGTGCAGGTAGCGGGTGTGCGTGTTCAGCATTGCGGCCTGGCGGGCCAGCGCCTCGACCACCGCGGGGTGCGCATGGCCGACCACGGGCACGTTGTTGTAGGCGTCCAGATAGCGCTTGCCTTGCGCGTCTTCCAGCCAAACGTCCTCGCCTCGCACCGGATGCACGGGCTCGTCGTAGAACAGCCGGTAGGCCGCGCCAAGGACGCGGCGGCGGCGCGCCAGCAGTTCGCTGGACGACGAGGAAGAGGCGGGGAAATCCTGTGGCATGGTGATATCCGTGGGTTCAATGAGATGCAAAAGCAGGGGCGCGCCGATCCCGCCCGTATTTCCAGGGGTCTATCAGGGCGTCGAAGAGCCGGGTCGCGGCGGCATGGCTGCGCAGGATGTAATCGCGGTTGCCAGGGAACTGCCGCGCGCGCCAGGCTGTGATGACCATGCGTTGGGCCAGCCGGGCCAGCACCAGGTCCAGCGTCAACATGCGTTCTTCCTGGCTCAACGCCAGCACGGAGGCATAGCCCGTGAGCATGCAATCCAGCACCTGCATGGGAGCGTCGGACTGGGTCATCTGGTAGGAGGCGGCGATGGCGATCTCGGCGATGCGCGGGGCGTGGACCATGTCGCCGAAGTCGAGCACGCCAGCCACCGCCACGCCGCCGGCGTCGGTCAGCAGATTGCTGGCCGATAGGTCGTTATGGATGATCTGTTGCGGCAGCCCTTGCAGTGCGGGCACGGTATGGCGGGCATACAGATCCAGAAAGTCGGCCAGCGAGTCACGATGCCGCGTGTCTTCGACCACTTCGAGCAGCGGGCGCATAGAGGCCGCTTCGCATACGTTCCATAGGAAACGGCGCCCCGCCGCCGGGTGCGCGAAATCCGCCAGCGCCGCATCGAGCTCGCCAGCGGCGCGGCCCAGGGCGACCCAGGCGGCTCGCTCTGCGCGCAAGGTCGAGCCCGGTTCTCCTTCCAGAAAGCTGTAGGCGCGCACCCGCACCGCCGGGGCTTGCGCGCCGGGCGGTTGGTGCATGAGCCAATCGGCGCCGTCCAGACCCTGTGGCGCGTGGTGAGTCGGCACCGGCACGGCGCAGCGGCCTGCCAAATGGCGCAGCACGGCGATCTGCATTTCCGTTTCGGCCACGGTTTCGGCTGTATTGATGAATTTCAGCGTCAGCGACGAGCCATGGGCCCGGGTCACACGAAAGTTGCGATCGCGCTCGCCCGCCAGCGGCTGGCAACCGGCCGTCGCGCCATACCAGGTCCGAGCCACTGCGGCTGCGTCCTCTACGGTCGCGGCGGGCGGCGAGGTGGTCAGCAGGGCTTCGGTGAGAGCGGTGGATTCGACGATACGCGGGGGGTGGGCCGGCACGGTGTTGGGCGGAATCAGTAGTTCAAGATGATGCATCATGCATCAAGTGCCAAGCCGACCGAATCAGTGATTACCCGAGCCAAGCCAGTAGTGGCTACGTCGGATATTTTTTTATTATTTAAATAAATCAATAACTTAATATTTGCTTGTTGAGCGTTGATATTGCTTTGTGAACGATTCGACGTTGCCGATCCAACTTCGATTTCGTCTTAACTAGGCTCCTCGAAGGGTTTTTCATTCTTTATGATGCATCATATTGAAAATCTCCTGAAAACACGGCGATGCCCTTAGGCGGCCTCCGAGCCTTTGTCGTATCGTCTTCATCCCTGCCACGCGCCCAACCTCCAACAACAATGACGCAGAACTCCGAAACGCAGACCGCCGCCGCCTTTTCCCAGCTGGAGCATGGAAACCTGGGCGCGCTCGTATATGAGCGGCTGGCTCAGGCGCTGATGGAGGGAAGGCTGCGCCCGGGCGATCGGCTGCGCATCCGGGAACTTGCAGAGAGCATGGGCGTCAGCGTGACGCCTGTGCGCGACGCGATCCTGCGCCTGGTGCAGGACGGCGCGCTGGTCATGCGCAGCGCGCGTGACATCCGGGTCTACGAGGTCAGCACGGCCGAGTACCTGGAGATCCGCGACATCCGCCTGGAACTGGAGGGCATGGCGGCGGCCAGGGCGGCGCAGAACGCCACGCCAGAGGACATCGCGCGGCTGGAAGCCATGGTGCAGGCCAACGAGGACGCGCTCAAGGCGCAAGACATCCGTACGGCGGTCGGGCTAAACCAGCGCTTCCATTTCGAGTACTGCAAGATCGCACGGATGCCGACCATGCTCGAAATCCTGCAACGCCTGTGGCTCAAGATGGGGCCGCTGATCGCGCAGATCTACGCGGAAGGCGGACGCGACATGATCGACGGCCATTACCCGCTCATGGCGGCGATCCGCAACAAGGACCCGCAAGCCGCCCGGATCGCCATGCAGACGGATATTCTCTCAGGCGGACAGCCCATCCTGGACTACAAGCTGCGGCAGGCGGACACGCGCTAGGCGGGTTGCGCCGGGCGGGTCGCGCCGCGCGTCCCGGCGCGGCTATTCAGCGTCCCCAACGCGCCTTCAGGCGCTGTTCGAACACGCGCAGGGCGACGTCGATGCAGATGCCGACGATGCCGATGGCAATCATGCCCGCCATGACGATGTTGGTGGCGATGTTGAGCTGGCCCTGCACCATCATGTAGCCGATGCCGTTGCCTACCACGATCAATTCTGCGCCTACCAGCGATTGCCAGCCGATGCCGGCGCTGACGCGCAGGCCCGCCAGGATGGACGGCAGCGAGGCTGGCAGCAGCACTTCCGCCACGATGCGCGGCCCGCTCGCGCCCAAGGTACGCGAGGCTTCCAGCAGGCGCGTGTCGACGAACTTGGCGCCGCGGTAGGCGCTGATGAGGCAGGGCGGAAAGGCGCCTGCGAAGATGATCAGCGTCGGGCCGCCGATGCCCGTGCCAAACCACAGGCCGGCAAACGGCACCCACGCGATGGGCGCCACGAAGCGCAGTGCGTCGAAGAAGGGGCTGACCACGTCATCCAGCCAGCGGTACCAGCCCATCAGCAGCCCCAGCGGTATGCCCACCGCCGCAGCTAGCAGGAAGCCGCAGGCGAAGCGGTAGAGGCTGGCCCCCAGATGCGTCCAGAGCGTGGCGCCGGAGTACGGCTCGCTGCTGTACTGCGCGATGGTTTGCAGCACCGTCAGCGGACCGGGCAGGTAGTTGGGCGGGAAGATACCGCCCACGCTCAACAGATGCCAGGCCAGGAAGAAACCGGCCAGTCCCAGGCACGACAGGCCGAAGGTGAAGGCGGGCGTATCGCCCGAGGCGCGTGTCAGCGTAGCCATGGCAAAGCCCTCTTTTCGATCCATTCCAATCCGCGCGTCATCACCGCTCCCAGCAGGCCCACCCAGACCATGGCGTAGAGGATCATGCCGGGCCGGATGTCCAGCGCCGCGGTGTCCAGCACCTTGCCCAGCCCGATAAAGGCGCCGATGAGTTCCGCTGCCACCAGGGTCATCCAGGCCGTCTGCAGCGACAGGCGCAGGCCGGTGAAGATCATGGGCATGGCGCCGGGCACCAGCACCTCGCGCAGCATGCGAAGCGGACTGCCCGCGCCATGCACGCGCGCGGCTTCGATCAGCGTGGGGTCGATATTGCGCACCCCCGCGTAGGTGTTGATGACGGCGGGCGTGAACGAGGACACCCAGATGAGAAAGATTTTCGCCGGGTCGCCCAGGCCCAGCCACAGGATCGCCAGAGGAATCCAGGCCAGTGGCGGGATCGGGCGCAGCAGCGAGAACACCGGTCCGACCAGGGCGTCGATGCGCTTGCTGAATCCCATCAATAAGCCCAGCGGCACGCCGGTGCAGATAGCCACCAGAAAACCCAGGAACACCAGGCGCAGGCTGTGCCCGATGTGCTGGAACAGCGTGCCGCCGGCGTAGCCGGAGTCCCGCGACAGCTGCACGGCCGCCTGCCACGTAGTGAGCGGGGTGGGGAAGCGCGCGCCATTGACCAGGCCCAGCGCCGACACGATCCACCAGGCGGCGAAGGCGGCGGCGACCGCGGCCACGCCGACGGTGACGCGGCGGCGCGATACGCGCGGCCGCCGGGCGGGCAGGGTTGCGATGTGCTCACTCATGGCCGGACCTCGCGGCTTGGCGGTGCAGGTTCGCCACATCTTCCAGCAATAGCAGCATGGCGGTGCAGTCCTGTTCCTGGCGTCCCCAGGACTTGGCCAGCGCGAACATTTCGCGGGCATAGCCGCCGAGCCCCAGGGGCGCACCCACCGAGGCGGCCAGGTTCATGGCCAGGTTGATGTCCTTGTAGCCCATGCGCATGGGAAAGTCGGGACTGATGTCGCCCGCCAGCACCTTGCCCGGAAAATTCGTCAGGAGTTGTCCGCGCCCCGCGGTGGTGTTGGATAGCACCTTGACGACGGTGGCGCGGTCCAGGCCCAGCTTGGCGGCGAACATCAGCGCCTCGCCCGTCAGCACCATGCCAACCATGGACATGTAGTTGTTGACGAGCTTGAGCCGTATGCCTGAGCCGAAAGGCCCCACGTGCACGATCTCATCGGCCATGGCGGCGAAGATGGGCGCGGCCTGGTCGAAGTCGGCCTGCGCGCCGCCCGCCATGATCAGCGCCTTGCCCTGCGCCGCCTCGCGCGGCGTGCGTCCGACCGGGGCGTCGAGGCAGCGCAGGCCCAGGGCCGCGAGGTCGGCGGCGATGCGGTCGGTCTCCACGGCGTCACCGGTGCTCATCTCGATGACCAGCGCGCCCGGGTTCAAGCCCGCGGCCGCGCCGTCGGCGCCGAACAGGGCGTCGCGCACGTGCGAGGACGTGGGCAGCATGGTGATCGCCACGTCGCAGCCGCGCGCGGCGTCGAGCGGTGTAGCGGCCCGACGGAACCCGGTGTCCGCCAAGCGCTCCATCGCGGCCGGCACGACGTCGTAGCCTGATACGGCATACCCCTGCGCGGCCAGGTTGCGCAGCATCGCGCTCCCCATGACGCCCAGGCCCAGGAATGCGATGCGGGGTGATTCGGTGTGTTCCATGGGGATTGCTCCGGTGTGGTCAGCTGCCTAGCCGCGCGCTGGTGCTGCTGCGTGGCGGGGCGGTGGTATCGCGGACGATCAGTTCCAGTTCAATGCAGACGTTTTCGGGCGGCGTGTCGGCGTCGGCGGCCAGCAGGATGTTGGCGGCTCGCTGTCCCAGTTCAAAGGCCGGCACGTTCAGGGTCGTAATGCCTGGCCGGCAGTGGGCGGCCATTTCGATGTTGTCGAATCCCGTGATCGAAATCTGTTCGGGCACGCGCAGGTTCTGCCACAGGCACTCCTGCAATGCGCCATAGGCCAGGATGTCGTTGCCGCACATGACCGCCGTAGGCGGTTCGGGCAAACGCAGCAGCGTGGCCATGGCGCGGCGAGCTTCGGGCACGGTGTAGGGCTTTTCAATGACGTACTGCGGCGGCAGGTCGATGCCGCGCCGCTTGAGCGCGCGCGTGAAACCGGCCACGCGGTCGGCCGCGCGGTCATTGTCTTTGGAGATGCCGGCGATCACGCCGAGGCGGCGGTGGCCGATGTCCAGCAGATAGTCGGCGATGCGCTGCGCCGCCGCGGCGTTGTCCCAGCCCACCATCGGCCAGGGATCGGCGTCGTCGTAGTGGCAGGTAGTGACGAAGGGAATGCCTTTGGAATGCAGCAACTCGTAGAGTTCGGGGTCGCGGCTGCGTCCCACCAGCATCATCGCGTCGACGCCGCGCTCGATCAGGGCGCGCACTTCTCCGGCCTCGCGCGCAGGGCTGTAGTTGGTGCTGGCCAGCAGCAGCTGGTAGCCGTGTTCATGGATTGCCTGCTGCATGCCATCGACCAGCTTGGCGAACAGGGCGCTATCCACCGTGGGGATGATGGCGCCCATGGTGCGGGTCTTGCGCGAGGCCAGCGAACGGGCTGCGCCGTGCGGAACATAGCCCGCTTCGGCAAGTAGTGCCATGGCGCGGGCGCGCAGGTCCGGCCGCACTTTTTCGGGATGGTTCAGCACCCGCGACAAGGTGGCCGACGAGATGCCGCCGGCGGCGGCGATCGACTTCAGGGTGTCCCCGGGTAGGGGCGCAGACTTTCGCTTCATGTTTGAAAGCGCTTTCAGAAATTTGATGGTGTGAATATACAGTTATTGAAACGCTATGGTCTATTTCTAGGGTTTTCTCGGGGTTGAATGCGATTCTTGCGCGCTTATTCTTTGTATGCGCTTTCAAAAAATCGAGCCCGAACGCAGATCCGGGCCTGCTATCCGGGGAATGCCGCGGCAGCTCGCGCATGCAGACCGGAATCCACTGACGGAGACTAAGCATGTCGAGAATCCCCCGCATCCTGGGTTTGTGCCTGGCGCCGCTGGGCGCCTTGTTGTTGAGCCCGTCCGTGTCGGCGCAGGCGCCGACCCCCATCAAAGTCAGCTACCAGATCGCCTATTGGGCGCTGCCGATCTACATCGCTACGGAAAAGAACTGGTGGGCCGAAGCGGGCCTGAAACCTGAATTCGTGGTGTATCCCGCGGGCGCGCAGCAGATCGCGGGCGCCGCGTCCAAGTCCTGGGATGTGGGCGGCACGGGCTCGCCGCCGGCGGTGCTGGGCGCGCAGCGCTACGGCATCGTGACGCTGGGCGTCACCAATGACGAATCGACCGCCAACGGCGTGATGGCGCGCAAGGAGAACGCCGCTGCCGTGCGCAGCAACGCGGCCAAGGAAGTGAAGGGCAAGCAGATCCTGCTCAGCCCGAACTCCACCGGGGAATACGCGACCATGGCCTGCCTGCAGAAGTGGGGCATGCAACGCAGCGACGTCAGCGTGGTGACGCTGGCCCCGGCGCAACTGGTGTCCGCCTTCATCGGAGGCAATGGCATGCTGGCCGGCACCTGGGCGCCGAACTTCTACACGCTGAACGAGCAAAGCGGCGCGGAGGTTGTGTGCAGCGGCAAGGACGCCGGCGTGATGATCCCGGGGGCGCTGGTGGCGCGAGGTGAGTTCGCCCAACAGAATCCAGACGCCGTCGCCAAGTTCCTGGCGGTGTACCTGCGGGCCGTCAGCTTCGAGAAGAACAACAAGGCGGAAGCCATGGGCTACCTGCGCAAACTGTTCCAGGCCAATGGCATCAAGCTCAATGACGGTTATCTCGGGCAGGAGCTGGAACGGCCGATCTTCACGTTGGACGAGCAGCTCAAGCTGATGTCGCGGACAGGCGGCAAGTCCACGCTGGACAACGCGTACGAGGCATTATCTGGCTACCTGAAGAGCGTGGGCACGCTCACCGAGGTGCCGGATCCCAAGACCTACATCACGGACGACTACATGAAGCGGGTCGACCAGACCCCGGCGCTCAAGACCTTTGCCAACAAGGCCAACTGAGCTTCATCCCTACTTCCGCGAGGTCATGCCATGGCAGTAAGCAAGCTCAAGTCCGCGTCGAAACAGCCCCAGGGCAATGAGGCCGCGGCGCGCGAGGTCGCCGCCGAGATGCTGGCGAACATCAAATCCGGAGGCGAAGCCGCGGTGCGCGACTATGCCAGGCGGTTGGACAAATGGGAGGGGGACATCATCGTCGGCGCCGCCGAGATCGAACGGCGTACGGCAAGCATCCCCGACGGCATCAAGCGCGACATCGAATTCGCCGCCAGCCAGGTGCGCAAGTTCGCGCAGGCGCAGATGGCCTCGGTGCGCGAGTTCGAGCTGGAGCTTGCGCCGGGCCTCGTCGCCGGACAACGGCTGATACCCATCAACGTCGCGGGCTGCTACGTGCCCACGGGGCGCTATGCGCACATTGCCTCGGCCTATATGAGCATCGCCACCGCCAAGGCGGCCGGCGTGCCCACGGTCATCGCGTGCTCTACGCCCTACCGAGGCGAAGGCATACATCCTCAGGTGCTTTACGCCATGCAAGTGGCGGGCGCGGACGCCGTAATGACGCTGGGCGGCGTGCAGGCAATCGCCGCCATGGCCTACGGCCTGTTTACCGGCAAGCCGGCAGACATCATCGTCGGGCCGGGCAACAAGTTTGTGGCGGAAGCCAAGCGCATGCTGTTCGGCAGCGTGGGCATCGACGTCTTCGCCGGTCCGTCCGAGGTCTGCATCATCGCGGATGCTTCGGCGGATCCCGCCATCGTCGCCTCGGACCTCGTCGGGCAAGCCGAACACGGCCACGAGTCGCCCGCGTGGCTGATCGCGACCGATCGCGCCCTGGCCGAAGCAGTGCTCGCACGGGTGCCGGAACTGATTGCCGCCTTGCCTCCCACCGCAAGGGACGCCGCCGGCGCCGCGTGGCGCGACTATGGCGAGGTCGTGCTGTGCGATACGCGCGAAGAGGCTGTCGAGGTCTCCGACCGCTACGCCAGCGAACATCTGGAAGTCCATTGCGAAGACCTGGATTGGTGGTTCAGGCACCTGACCTGCTACGGCTCGCTGTTCCTGGGCGAGGAAACCACGGTGGCTTTCGGCGACAAGGCCAGCGGCACCAACCACATCCTGCCCACCAAGGGCGCGGCGCGCTATTCGGGCGGCCTGTCCGTGCACAAGTTCATCAAGACCGTGACGTGGCAACGCATGACGCGGCAGGCCAGCCGCGATACCGCCCAGGTCACCGCCCGGATTTCGCGCCTGGAGGGGATGGAGGCGCACGCCCGCACGGCGGACGATCGCCTGGCCAAGTACTTTCCCCAGGAATCCTTCGAACTGGGCGAACCCGTGCGGGAGTGAAGCCATCATGCAGAACGACATGTCCCGCCTGTTCGACCTGGACGGCCGCGTTGCGCTGGTGAGCGGCGGCAGCTCCGGCATAGGCAAGACCATCGGCCTGGCGCTGGCTCGGGCGGGCGCCAGCGTGGTGCTGGTGGCGCGGCGCGCGCAGGAGCTCGCTTGCGCCGCTGGCGAGTTCGAGGCGGCGGGCTTGCGGGCGCGTGCCTTGACCTGCGACCTGAGCGACCGCGAGGCGCTGCGCGCCCTTGCGGCCCGCGCGGCCGAACCGTTCGGCGCGCCCGACATCCTGGTCAACGCTTCGGGCATCAATGTGCGCAAGCCTTTCGAGGACACCGCCGACGAGGACTGGGACCGGTCCCTGGCGATCAACCTGACCGCGCCGTTCCTGCTGACTCGCGCGCTGGCCCCTGCCATGCGAGAGCGGGGCTGGGGCCGCATCATCAATATCACCTCGCTGCAATGCGTGCGCGCCTTTCCGGACAGCGCGCCCTATGGCGCCTCCAAGGGTGGCCTGATGCAGCTGACCCGCGCCATTGCCGAGTACTGGTCGCGCCATGGCGTCACCTGCAACGCGATAGCGCCAGGCTTTTTCGAGACGCCGCTGACCGCCTCGGTGATGAGCGATCCGGCCCGGGTTCAGGCCCTTGCGGCCAGCACCATGATGGGTCGCAACGGCCGGCTGGATGATCTGCACGGCGCAGCCGTCTTCCTGGCAAGCGAGGCGTCGGCCTACATCACCGGGCAGACCTTGTTCGTAGATGGCGGCTTTTCGGCCCGCTGATCGGCATCTCCGTGGAGTTCCGCCATGAAAGCCCTTGTCTACACCGCGCCCAGCCAGATGATGTTCCGCGAGGAACCGGATCCAGTGCCGGGAGACGGCGACGCGCTCTTGCGTATCGAGGCCGTGGGCATCTGCGGCTCGGACATGCACGCCTATCACGGGCATGATCCGCGCCGTAATCCGCCGCTGATCCTGGGCCATGAGTTCGTTGGCACGCTGGTGGGCGGCAGCCGCGCGGGCCAGCGGGTCACCGGTAATCCGCTGATCCATTGCGGCCAATGTGATTTTTGCGTGCAGGGCCGCAACAACCTGTGCCGCAACCGGGGCATGGTGGGCATGACCCGTCCCGGCGCATTCGCCGAGTTCATGGCCATCCCCGAGCGTTGCCTGATCCCCGTGCCGCAGGACATGCCAGCCGCCGCGGCGGCGCTGACCGAGCCCGCAGCCACGGCCTTGCATGGCGTGGCGCTGGCGCAGCGGGCGCTGTTCCGACCCTTGGCCGAAGCCCGCGCGCTGGTCGTGGGTGGCGGCGCCATCGGTCTTTTGACGGCGCTGTTGCTGCGCAGCCAGGGCTGCCGCGTCAGCCTGGCCGAAACCAATCCGTTGCGGCGCGCCTCGGCAGAACGGCATGTTGGCTGCATGGCCTTCGATCCACGCGACACGACGCCCGAGGCGGGGGCGTACGAACTAGTGGTGGACGCGGTGGGTGGCAAGCTTACAAGGCCGGCCGCGCTGGCCGCGGTGCAGCCGGGCGGCGTGATGCTGCACATCGGCCTGCAGGATTGGGCCAGCGAGATCGACATGCGCCGGCTGACTCTGGACGAGATCACCCTGATCGGCGCCTACACCTACACCAGCGCGGATCTGCGAGCGACCGTGGACGCTCTGCATCGAGGCGTTTTCGGCGATCTGTCCTGGATCGAGCAGCGTGAGCTGGGTGCGGGCGCGCAGGCCTTCTCCGACCTGGACGGCGGACGCGCGGCATCGGCCAAGATCGTGCTGAGGGCGCATTGACATGGCGCGCCATTCACTTTCACCCCGCGCCATCGCCGGCGCCCAGGCCGTCCTGGGCCTGCTCGACCGGAGCGCCGTCATGACCATTGCCAGGCCCCCCGCCCACCCACCGACGCCGGCACGCCGGCGCCTGTCCCTGCGCTGGCTGGTCAGCGGCGCATCGGTCGCGGCGCTGCTCTTGGCCTGGTATCTGGCTACAGGACCGCTGGAGCTGCTGAGCGCGGTGCAGTTGCCGTCGCCCGTCGATGCCTGGGACGCCTTGCGGGAGATTGCCGGTGAAGGCTATGCCGACGGCACATTGCTGCAACACGTCGCGGCCAGCAGCATGCTGGTGCTGTACGGCTTCGCGGCGGCGGCCTTGACTGGCGTGCCGTTGGGCATCCTGATGGGGCAAAGCCGGCTGGTCGAAGCCTACGTCAATCCGGTGTTCCAGATCATCCGCCCGATTGCGCCCATTGCCTGGATCCCGCTGACGATACTGTGGTTCGGGCTGGGCACCAGCGCGAAGGTCTTCGTCATCTGGCTGGCGGCCTTCGCGCCCACTGTGATCAACACCTACACCGGCGTGCGCAATATCGACGATACGTTGATCCAGGCGGCGCGGGTGAATGGGGCGGCTGGCCGCCTGATGTTGCTGGACGTCATCGTCCCGGGCGCGCTGCCCGCTATCTTCACCGGTCTGCGGACGTCGCTGCAGGCCTGCTGGATGGTGCTGGTGGCGGCCGAACTGGTCGGCTCCTTTGTCGGCCTGGGCCACGTGCTGATCATCGCCACCCGGGACCTGAACTCGGGAATGATCGTGGTGGCCATGGCCGCCGTGGCGGGTATGGGCATGTTGATGTCCGCGCTGCTCGCGCAAGTCGAACGCAGGGTGATGCCATGGAAAGCCTGAACAGCGCTGGCTTGGCCCGCGGGCGCTGCCTGGTGTCCCGCCGCACGGCGGAACGTTGGCTGATGCCGGCGCTGGGCATCGCTACTCTGTTCGGCGGCTGGGCGCTGCTCTCCGGCCTGGGCCTGGTGTCGCCGGCCTTCCTGCCGGGACCGCTGACCGTGTTGCGCAGCATGGTCGAGCACACGCGCGAACCCTATGCGGGTTCGGTACTGCAGATGCACCTGCTGGCCAGCCTGGAGAAATTCCTGATCAGTTTCTCCATCGCCGTCCTCCTGGGCGTGCCGCTGGGCTTGTTCATGGGACGCTTTAAGGCGCTGGACTGGGCGGTGGCGCCGGTGTTCGAGGCGTTTCGCTTCATTCCTCCCATCGCGTGGGTGCCCTTCGCGATCTTCTGGTTCGGCACCGGGTTCCTGTCGCCCACGCTGGTGATTTTCGCCGGAGCCTTCGCGCCCTGCGTATTGAACGCCTACCGCGGCGCCAAGCAGATCGACCGCGCCTTGATCGAGGCAGGCCAGATGCTGGGGGCCGGACGCTGGGCGACGCTGACCGAAATCCTGCTGCCGGCCTCGCTGGCGCACATCGTTGCCGGCATCCGAGTCGGAGCGGGGTTCGGCTGGCAATCGCTGATCGGTGCCGAGCTGATCGTGGGTTCCACCGGCTTGGGCTACATGATCGTGCAGGGCGGCAGCAATCTTGAGCCCGCCATCGTAATCAGCGGAATGATCACCATCGGCTTGATAGGCGCGGGCATTGATTTCGCCATGCGGGCCTTGCAACGGCGCGTGCAGCGCGATTGGTCGCGCTGATCGGAACGGAGAAGGAGGGGATACAGGCAGGCAGTGCGAGTAGCGGCATTCCATATTGGAGAGAGACAGATGAAACCATACAAAGGCCTCAAGGCCTTGGCAGCGCTCGTGATCGGGTGCTGGCTGGGGGGACCCGGACAGGCGGCGGCCCAGGCCGCGCCCGCGGGCGCGGAACTGTTCACCATCCGCATCGGGCAGCAGCCGCAGCGGTGGGCGCTGGAGTGGTACATCGCCAGCGAGAAGGGCTGGTGGCAAGAAGTGGGCCTGAAGCCCGAGATCTCGACCTTCGCCTCCGGGGCCGTGGAGATTGCGGCGGGCGCCTCGGGGTCCTGGGACGTAGGCGGGGCGGGCAATATTCCCTCGCTGCTCGGGGCGTCGAAGTACGGCTTGCAGACCATCGGCATTGCTGATGGAGAGGCCGCCATCATCACGCTGATGGCGACCAAGGACCGGGCGGACGAATATCTCAAGAACCCGGCGCTGCTTAAAGGCAAGACCATACCCGTCACCAGCAATTCCACGGGCCATTGGGGAGCCGCCGAATGCCTGTCGAAGAAGTTCGGGCTCAAACCCGATGACTACCGCTTCGTGAATCTGTCTCCGCCGGACATCAACGCCGCGGTGATGAGCGGCAAGTACGACATCTCGTCCGTGTGGGCGCCCAATACCTACATCCTGGAGGAAGCCATCGGCGCAAAGGTGATCTGCACCGGCGCCGAGCTGAAGATGCCCATCCACAGCTACCTCTTCACCACGCCGGGATTCGCCAGGCAGCATCCGGACAAGGTGGCTCGCTTCCTGGCGGTCTATCTGCGCGCGGTGGCCTGGCAGCGGGCGCATCCCGAGGAGGCCAAGGCATATCTGAAGGCGTTCTTCGGCAGCGTGGGCGTGAAATTCCCCGACAAGTACCTGGAGCAGGAGCTGCGCGACCGGCCCGCGTTCGATCTGGCCGAGCAGACCAGGCTGTTCGCCCCAGGTCCCGGCGGCACTTCCGAGATCGTGGGGTGGTGGAACAGCGTGGGCGAATTCATGGTGTCCGTGGGCGTGGTCAAGAAGATCCCCGATCCCAAGACCATGGTCACGGGCAAGTATCTGCAGATGATCCAGGACGATCCCAAACTCAGGGCCTTCGTCGCCGATGTCGCAAAGTAGGCCAGCGGCCGCGGTTCTCAACAAAGGAACGCAAGCATGAGTCAGATTACTTTCGAGCGGGTGCAGCGCACGTTCAGCCGGGGCGGGGAGCGCTTTCTCGCGCTGGATGACGTCAGTTTCGAGGTGGGCGAAAGGGAGTTCGTTTCCATCGTCGGGCCCTCCGGCTGCGGCAAGACAACGCTGATGCGCATGGCGGCGGGCCTGGAATTCCCGTCGGCAGGCAGCGTGCGCGTGGGGGGCAAGGAAGTGGAGGAGCCCGGTCCCGACCGCGCCGTCGTGTTCCAGCAGTTCGCGCTGTTTCCGTGGAAGACCGTGACCGAAAACATCGGCTTCGGCCTGAAGTGCAAGGGCGCTTCGCGCGAGGCGCGGGCACGGACCGTGGCGCGCTATATCGAGCTCATGGGCCTGTCTGGCTACGAGCAGGCGTATCCGCACCAGTTGTCCGGCGGCATGCAGCAGCGCGTCGCCATCGCGCGCAGCTACGCGCTGGATCCCGATGTGCTGCTGATGGACGAGCCGTTCGGCGCATTGGATGCCCAGACCCGCGTGGTCATGCAGGAAGAACTGGTCAAACTGTCCCGGCTCAATCCGCGCACCGTGCTGTTCATCACCCACAGCGTGGAGGAAGCCGTGTACCTGTCGGACCGCGTGGTGGTGCTGACCGGGCGGCCGGGCCAGATCAAGGAAATCATCAACGTGGCCGACGTGCGCAAGCGCGAGGACTGGGACAGCATGGAGCGGATCGAAGACGTGATGGACATGGAGGCGTTCGTGCATCTGCGCACACACATCTGGAAGCTGCTGCGCGCGCAGGAGACCGAACCGCTGGACGCCGCCTTGGCCGCGGCTCATTGAAGGGAAGCCCGATGAAGCATATCAATGAAGGCGCGGCGCCTGCCGCGAAGACCTCGCGGCTGGCCGCCCTGCATACCGAAACGCCGTGGTGGAGGCTTACCCCCAGCGCCGCCGATGCGGGGGCCATCGAGCCGCGTGCAATGGTCCGCATGCTGGAGCAGTTGATCGTGATCCGCCGCTTCGAGGAGAAGCTGCTGAAGTTGAGTGTTGCCGGCATTCTGCATGGTCCGGCGCACTCCAGCATCGGCCAGGACGGCGCGGCCGTGGGCGCCATGTCGGTACTGGAGTCGGCTGACAAGATCAACGGCACCCACCGCATGCACCACCAATTCCTTGCCAAGGCGCTGAACCACGCCACGCCGGCGGATTATTCGCCGTTGGAATCGCAAACCCTGGACTCGCACCGCGATGTGGTCTACCGGACCTATGCCGAAATCCTGGGCCTCACGCCAGGCTATTGCGGCGGCCGCGGCGGGTCCATGCACTTGCGCTATCCCGAGGCGGGCATCTATGGCTCCAACGCCATTGTGGGCGGCAATCCCTCGCATGCGGTGGGCTACGCCTTCGCCGACAAGCTACGGGGGCGCGACCACGTGTCCGTGGCCTTCTTCGGCGACGGCGCCATGCAGAGCGGCGCCGCGTACGAGGCCATGAACCTGGCGGCGCTCTATAGCACGCCCACCATTTTCTTCGTGGAAAACAATCTGTACGCGGTCTCGACCCACGTTTCGGAGCAGACCCGCGAGACCCGTCTGTCGGCGCGCGGCCTGTCCCTGGGCGTGCCGGCCATCGAGTTCGACGGCATGGACGTCGTGGCCGCGCGGCTGGCCATGCAGGAGGCCCGCGCCATCATCCGCCGCGAGGGCGGGCCGGTGCTGCTGGAGGCGCAGACGTACCGTTATCTGCACCAGTCGGGCGCCCTGAAGGGCAGCGCCTTCCGCTACCGCGACAAGGAAGAGGAAGAGGCCTGGGGGGCGCGCGACCCCATCCTGGCCTTTCCGGCGCAGCTGAAATCGCTGGGCCTGATCGACGACGCCGGCATCAGCCGCCTGGAGCGCCGCGCCGACGAACTGATAGACGGCGCGCTGGAACGGCTGCTGGAAAACTACGGCGACGAGGCCGCGCAGCGCATCCGGCCCGAGCTGTGGCCAGACCCGGCCGGCGTGGATAGCGGCATTCGTGGCGATCTGCGCGAGCTTGCCGGCCAGCGCGCCGTGGAGCTGGAGGAGCAGGCGCCCGCAGCCCTGGTGGACGCCAAGTTCCAGGACGTGATTTCGCGCGCCATGTTGCTGAACATGCAGCGCGATGACGGTATCTTCATCCTGGGCGAGGACGTGCATCGCCTGAAGGGCGGAACGGCCGGTGCCACCAAGGACATCGGCGATCATTTCCCGCAGCGCCTCATCGGCACGCCCATCTGCGAGAACGGTTTTACCGGTCTGGCGTTGGGCGCGGCGCTCAATGGCATGCGCCCGGTGGTGGAGATCATGTATCCGGACTTCGCGCTGGTGGCGGCGGATCAGCTGTTCAATCAGATTGCCAAGGTGCGCCACATGTTCGGTGGCAAGTTCGCGGTGCCAGTGCTGGTGCGCAGCCGGGTCACCGCAGGCACCGGCTATGGGTCGCAGCATTCCATGGACGCCAGCGGCCTGTTCGCCCAGTACCCCGGATGGCGCATCCTGGCGCCGTCGCGGCCTTATGACTACATCGGGCTGCTCAATGCGGCGCTGCGCTGCGACGATCCGGTGCTGATGGTGGAATACAACGATCTGTTCAAGAAAGTGGACAAGGTGCCGGCCGAGGCCTGGGACTACATCGTGCCCATCGGCCGCGCCCGAGTGGCGCGCGAGGGCGCGCGCTGCACCATCCTGACCTACGGCGTCATGGTCGAGGTCTGCTGCCAGGCGGCGGAGCGGACGGGCGTAGACGCCCAGGTGATAGACCTGCGCACGCTGGATCCGCTGGGCATCGATTGGGAAACCATCGGGGCTGGCGTCAAGCGCACGCAGGCGCTGATGATCGTCGAGCAGACCACGCGTGGCACCTCGATCGGCTCGCGAGTGGCGAGCGAGGCCCAGTCCCGGTTGTTCGACTGGCTGGACCACGAGATCGTGCATGTTACGGGCGCCAACTCCTCGCCGGTGGTGTCCAAGGTGTTGGAGCGCGCGGCGCTGGCGGACGCTCAAGCCGTGGAAACGGCCCTGAAAACCATGGACAGCCGCCGCGGCGGATCCCGCTGATGCAGGCGCCCCAGCCTGGGAGAGACCAATGCTGAAAGACAAACTGCTCGCTACCCACCACACCGCCGTATGCGTCAACGATTTCGAGCGCGCGCGGAACTTCTACACCGGCTTTCTGGGCTTCGAGCTGGAGGGCGAAATGGACCATCGCTCCGAACCGGCGCTGGGCGAAGTGGTCGGCCTGCCGGGCGCCACCATACGCTGGGCCATGCTGCGCCATGGCGGGCACCGGGTCGAGCTGTTCAAGTACTACACGCCGGACGGCGACAAGCAGCCGCGCCGCCAATGTGACTTCGGCTACAGCCATATGGCCTTCGAAGTGGAGGACGTGGACGCCGTATATGAGCAGGCGACGCAGGCAGGCTATGAAAGCGTTTCGTCGCCGCGGGTCATGCGGCAGGGACGCACCAAGGTCTTCTATCTGATGGAGCCCGAAGGGGCCATCACGGAGTTCATCCAGTTCATGAGCCCGGCGGCCTGACCTTTTGAAGGAAAGAGCATGACGAGAACGCTGGATATGGTCGTCCCGCCGACGGGCGAAGCCCTGGACGCCGCCCGCCTGGTCGCCTGGATCGTGGCGCCGGGCCAGGCCTTCAAGACGGGCGATGTGCTGGTCGAGATTGAAACGGACAAGTCCATCATCGAGGTGCCGGCGCATGATGACGGGATCATGGTGGAACACCTGGTCGCCGTGGACGGCATAGTCAACGCGGACACGGTAATCGCGAGAATCCAGATGGAGGGGGAGGCGCCGCTCAAGTCGCAGCCGCAGTCCGCATCGCCCCATCCCAGTGGCACGCAGGTGCCGCCGGCCTCGCCGACCCCCGCGCCCGCGGCGGCGCAGCCGGTCCGGCCGGCCCAGCCGGCGCATGCTTTACCGTCGGGCGTGCGCAAGTTCTCCACCCCCGCCGCCCGGCGCGTCGCGGCCGAGCACGGTATTGCGCTGGATGGGGTGGAGGGGTCGGGCCCCAATGGCCGCGTGACCGTGGCCGACCTCGGTCAGGCGGGCACAAGCGGGCAGGATCGCATGCAGTTGCGGGGAGCGCAGGGCGACAAGCGCGAGGGCTGGGCGACAACCCCCCATGGCGACGTCCGGTTCACGGTCTGGGAGGCAAGCAGCCCGGACAGCCAGACCGCCGTGCTCATACACGGCATGTTCGGCGACCGCGACGCCTGGGCCAGCCTGGCGCATGCGCTCAGCCGTGCGGGGCTGCGTGTGCTGGCGATGGATCTGCCTTGCCATGGCGCGACGCGCTCGCAGGCGACACGCTTCGAACAGGTCGTCGACGCTGTGGTCGATACCGTCGCGTTCCTGTGCGGCGGACCCGTGACCCTGATCGGCCATTCATTCGGCGCTGCCGTGGCAGCACGTGCCGCGTCCCGGCCCGGCATGGCGGTGGACAGCCTGATCCTCATCGCGCCGGTCGGATTGGGCACGGAGATAAACCAGAGCTTTCTTACGGGCATGGCGTATGCCGGTACCAACGAGGCGGCGCAGCGTGAACTGCAAAAGCTCACTGTTTCGGGCATGACGCCGTCGGGTAATTTCATCGATGCCTTGCGGCAAAGCACCCAGGCGCGGCGCGAACCCCTGATCGAGTTGTGCAGGGAAGCGAGCTGGGACGGTGTGCAGCAGCTGAGCATTGTCGAGGACCTGAACCATCTCGCGTGCCGCTGCACGCTGATCCATGGGCGGCGCGACGCTGTCATCCCGTGGCGCCACGCCCTGAACGCACCGCCCCGCACCGCGCTGCACCTGCTACCGGACGCGGGCCACATGCCGCAATGGGAAGCGGCGAAGCTGGTGGCGGATATTGTGCTGGACGCGCTGGCAGCGGCGCGCTGAGCGGCCGCCAGCGTTCAGGGGACCGGCGTCGCCGTGTTCTCGCCGCTGGCGAACAAGTCCACCAGGGTCTGGCGCAGCCAGCGCTGCGCCGGCACCGTGTCGTTGCGCTGGTGCCAGAACAGTGTGATGGTGCGGGGCGGCGCGAGCATGGGCAGCGCCATGGCGCGCAGATAGGGCGCATGCGGTGTCAGCGCGCCAAGATGGCGCGGCAACACCGCGATCATGTCGGTATGGCGCAGCATTTCGTAGGCCACGTTGTAGTGGTTGACCAGGGCCGCCACGTCGCGCGACAGGCCGCGCGCCGACAGGTACACGTCATACGAGGGCGGCGTCTGCCCGCCCAGGCTCACGTCCACGTGGCGGGCCGATAGAAAGGCCCGCGTGCTCAGGCGTTTCATGGAGGCCAGCGGATGGTCGCGGCGCATGAAGCAGGCGTACTCCACCAGCCACAGCGAACGCGAGCGGATGTGGCCCGGGTACTGGGCTTCGTTGATGTAGGCGCTGAGCACGCAGTCGGCGCGGTTGTCTTCCAGCTGATCGGGAATATCCACCACATTGTTGGGCAGGGTGCGCACGCGCGCCTGGGGCGCCGCGCGCGCCAGCAGGCCGCATAGCGGGGGCATGACGATGCCCGCCGTGTAATCCGACATGGACAGACTGAACTCGACCTTGGCGCGCGCCGGGTCGAAGGCGTCAGGGTCGAGCGCGCTGCGCATGCGGTCCAGCGCCTCGGCCAGCTCGTTCCACAGCACGGCCGCGCGCTGGGTCGGCATGACACCGTTGCCGGCGCGCACGAACAGCGGGTCGCCCAGGCTTTCGCGCAGACGGGCCAGCGCATTGCTGACGGCGGGCTGGGTCATGAACAGCGCATTGGCTGCGCGCGTGACACTGCCCTCGGTCATCAGGGCTTCGAAGACCTTGAGCAGGTTCAGGTCCAGGGTGCGGAAGGTCATGGAAGGATATTCACATCAATGATAGAGGGCATCATTACTATAAATTGGATTCATGAAATCACGCGTGCCTATCATGCGCTTTCTCATCAAGTACGGTCCGAACCGTCGGCTACAGGGGAATCGCATGTCCATGATCTCGGCGCGGATTGAGCGCCTGCCTTTCGCACGTTTTCATAAACACCTGCTGCTGATGGGCGGCCTGGGTTATATGTTCGACGCCATGGACGCCGCCGTGCTGGCGTTCATCCTGCCGGTGCTGCGCACGGAGTGGGGCTTGAGCAGCGTGCAGATCGGCCTGCTGGGCAGCAGCACTTTCATCGGCTTCTTCTTCGGCGCGCTGCTGGCAGGCACGCTGGGCGACCTGATCGGCCGGCGCGCGGTGATGATGTGGGCGCTGGCGCTGTATTGCGTGGCGTCGCTGGTGAGCGCCTGGGTGGACAGCTGGCCGCCGTTCTTTGTGGCGCGGGTGGTCGCGGGCATGGGCACGGGCGCCGAGAGCGCGATCATCGCGCCTTATCTTGCGGAATTCGTGGCGCGGCGCTTTCGCGGCAGCTTCACCGGGGCGCTGGCGGGCTTCTTCTCGTTCGGCTTCGTGGCGGCCGCGTTGCTGGGCTATTTCATCGTGCCGGCGCACGCCAGCGGCTGGCGCATTGTGCTGGTGATCACGGCGTTGCCCGTCGTGATGCTGCTGTGGTGGCGGCGGGCGCTGCCCGAGTCGCCGCGCTGGCTGGAAAGCCGGGGCCGCGAACAGGAGGCAGGCGTCATCCTGGACCGCATCGAGGCCGACTTCACGCGGCGCGGCCACGCGCTGGCCGAGCCACGGCCCGAGCCGGCCGAGCCCGCGCGCGGCGGCGGCAGCCTGCGCGAGAACTTCGCGCTGCTGGTCACCGGCCGGCAGGCCCGCATCACCTTCATGACCTGGATCATGTGGCTGTCCATCACGTTCAGCTACTACTCGTTCTTCGTCTGGATTCCCGGCCTGCTGGTCGAGAGCGGGATGAGCATCACCAAGAGCTTTTCGTATTCGCTGGCCATGTATTGCGCGCAGGTGCCGGGCTATTTCAGCGCCGCCTGGCTCAACGAGAAGATCGGCCGACAGGCCACCATCGCCAGCTACATGCTGCTGGGTGGCGCCAGCGCGCTGGGCCTGGCGCTGTCGCACAGCGACGGGCAGATCATGCTGGCCGGCGTGCTCATGTCGTTCTTTATGAACGGCACCTATGCGGGCGTGTACGCCTACACCGCGGAAGTGTTTCCCACGGCGGTGCGGACCACCGGCGCGGGGCTGGCGTCCGCCATCGGTCGGGTAGGAGCCATCGTCTCGCCCATCCTGGTGGGGTATCTGTACCCGAACTTCGGCTTCCTGGGCGTGTTTGGAACCACCACGGTGACCCTGCTGCTGGGCGCGCTGGTGGTGGTGTTGATGGGCGTGCCCACGCGCGGACGCTCGTTGGAGGAAATCGCGGCCGGAGGCGTGAAATGAGCGGCACCCGCGCGGGCTTGATTCCGACACTGGACGCCCTGGCGCGCGCGCATGCCGAGGTCGCCCAGCCGCAGGCGGTGTACGCGGCGGTGGACCAGGCCCTGGCCGCCTCCATCGGCCACCGCCTGTTCACCATCCTTTCCTACGATCCGCGCACCGGCGTGGCGACACGGCTGTACTCGAATTTGCCCGAGGCCTATCCCGCCGGCGGCAGCAAGATGCTGGCTCCGGGGCTTTGGACCGAAACGGTGCTGGATCGGGGCGAGCCCTATATCGGCCGCACGCCCGCCGATCTGCAGGCGGTCTTTTCCGACCATGCGCTGATCGCATCGCTGGATTGCCAGAGCGTGCTGAACATGCCGATACGCTGGCGCGGCCGCACCGTGGGCTCGCTGAACCTGCTGCACGCCGCGCATTGGTACGGGGCGGAAGACGCGGCCGCGTGCCGCCCCTATGCCCAGCTGGTGCTGCCGGCGCTGTGCTGCGCCTGACGCGGCCGCCGCAACGCCGGCCAGGACTTCTACACGCATTCATCATCCGAACCTAGGGAGCATCATGGAAAGCATATTGTTCAAGAACGCCGCGCTGCTGGATCCGGCCCGGTCCGAGCTGCTGGAAGGCCACGACGTGCTGGTCGAGGACGGCCTGGTCAAGGAAGTCTCGGACCGGCCCTTGTCCGCGGCGCGGGCGCGCGTCATCGACCTGAAGGGCAAGACGCTGATGCCCGGCCTGATCGACCTGCACGTGCACGTAATCGCGGTGCAGCTCAATCTGCCGCAACAAATGGCGATGCCCAATGTGCTGGTGACGTTCCGCTCCGCGCCCATACTGCGCGACATGCTGCGGCGCGGCTTCACCACGGTGCGCGACGCCGGCGGCGCGGGCCATGCCTTCAAACAGGCAGTGGAGCAGGGCCTGGTGCAGGGGCCGCGCCTGTTCGTGTCCGGCCGGGCCTTGAGCCAGACGGGCGGCCATGGCGACGGGCGCGCACGCACCGACTTCATGCCGGGCGATTCACCTTGCCCCTGTTGCGTGCGGGTCGGAGCGCTGGCGCGCGTGGCCGACGGCGTGGACGAGGTGCGCCGCGCGGTGCGCCAGGAGCTGCAGATGGGCGCGGACCAGATCAAGATCATGGCATCGGGCGGCGTGGCTTCCCCGACCGATCCGGTGGGCGCCTGGGGCTATTCGGAAGACGAGATCCGCGCCATCGTGGCCGAGGCACGCGCGCGTCAAACCTACGTGCTGGCCCACGCCTACACCGCGGACGCGATTGCGCGGGCCGTGCGCTGCGGCGTGCGCACCATCGAGCACGGCAATCTGGTCGACGCCGAGGCCGCGCGGCTGATGGCGGATAGCGGGGCCTACGTGGTGCCTACGCTCGTGACCTACGAGGCGCTGGCCACGGAAGGCGCGGATCTCGGCCTGCCCGCGGACAGCGTGGCCAAGATCGCGCAGGTGCGCAACGCCGGCCTGCGCTCGTTGGAAATCTACCGCGACGCGGGCGTCTCCATGGGCTTCGGCACGGACCTGCTGGGGCCGTCGCACCGACTGCAGAGCGACGAGTTCCGCCTGCGCGCCGAGGTGCTGGGACCGCAGGCCGTGATCGCCAGCGCCACGCTGGTGGGAGCCGAGGTGCTGGGCATGCAGGACAAGCTGGGCCGCATCGCGCCGGGCGCGTTCGCCGACATGCTGGTGGTGGACGGCAACCCTCTGCGCGACCTGTCTTGCCTGCTGGGCCAGGGCGAGCATATTCCGCTGGTGATGCAGGGCGGCAAAGTACAGTTCGACGAACTCGCGGTTTGAGGGCTGCCGCAACGCCCTGCGCCGCGGCGGCGGGCAGGGCGGCGGACTTCAGCCTCCGGGCACCAACGTTTCCATGTGCTTGTTGAAGCGCTCGCCTTCGACCATCAGCCAGTCGCAGAAGGTCTTCAGCATCGGATCGTGGCGGCGGTCCTCGCGGATGATGAGGAAGTAGCCGGGCGACTGCACGGTCAGCGGGCCGAACGGCGCCAGCAGCCTTCCGTCCTCGATGTCGCTGGCCACCAGCGACGAATAGCCGATGGTCATGCCCAGCCCGTCAAGCGCGGCCTGCAATGCGAAATACAGGTGTTCCAGCTCCAGCGATTCGGCCGGCACGACGCGGCTGTGCTGCACGCTGGCCAGCCAGTCGTTCCACGCGCTGCGCCGCGCACGGCAATGCAGGAAGGTGTGGCGAGACAGGTCGGTGATGCGTTCCAGCGGCAGTCGCTGCAGCAGGCCGGGCGCGCACACAGGAAAGAAACTCTCGTTCAGCACGCGGCGCTTGTAGAGGCCGGGCACGGGTTCGGCCTCGCGCCGGATCACCACGTCCAGGTTCGAGGGCAGGCGGCTGTAGGGCTCCAGCCCGGTGGAGATTTCCACCTCCACTTCGGGGTAATGCTCACGAAACCGCGCCAGCCGAGGAAACAGCCAGCGCATGGTGAATGTGGGCAGCGCGTTCACGCGCAGCACTTCGCGTGTGCGCAGGCTTCGGGAGGCCGATGCGATCGCGTTCAGTGCGGGGCTGATGGTGTCCAGATAGAGACGCCCCTGGTCGGTCAGCTCGATCTTCTTCCCCAGGCGGCGAAACAGCTTCACGCCCAGCCAATCTTCCAGCGCCTTGATCTGATGGCTTATTGCGCCATGCGTGACGGAGAGCTCGTCGGCGGCTTGCGTGAAGCTCAGCTGACGGCCCGCGGATTCAAAGGCGCGGATGGAGGTCAAGGGCGGCAGTCTGGGTTTCATTGTGAAATTACCTCACAACAGTCGCGAGAAATGATGCCTGGCCCCGGCACCCGCTCCCGTGCTGGAATACGCCGCATGGTTGCAGGCCGGAAAAACGCGGCAATGGATGTCGCGCCCCGGGAACGCTGTGAATTTAACTCACCGTAAGGGAGGGGGCATGCTGCAGGGCAAGGTCATACTGGATCTGACGTGGGTGCTGGGCGGACCATTCGCCGGCCAGTTGCTGGCGCAATTGGGCGCCGAGGTCATCAAGGTGGAGCCCGTCAGCGGCGACTACGCGCGCTCGGTGCCTCCGGTCACCGAAACGCAGGATTCGCCGTTCTTCCTGTCGGTAAACCGGGGCAAGCGCAGCGTGGCGCTGGACCTGAAGCATCCGCTGGGCCGGCAGGCGTTCCAGGATCTGGTGCGCGAGGCGGACGCGGTGATCTACGGTTTCGCCTCGGACGTTCCGGCTCGGCTGGGGCTGGACCACGCGACCCTGGCCGCGATCAATCCGCGCATCGTGGTCGGCCAGTTGATCGGTCTGGACGACCGCGGGCCCTATGCGGGCGCGCCCGCATTTGACCTGATGCTGCAGGCCATGTCCGGGCTGATGAGCATCACGGGGGAGGCGGGCGGCAAGCCGGTGCGCGTGGGTTATCAGGTGGCGGACCTGGCGGGCGGGCTGTACCTCGCGCTGGGCGTGGCGGCCGGCTTGGCACAGGCGCAGGCCAGCGGCGCGGGCGAGGCTGTGCAGGTGTCGCTGTTCGACGCGCAGATGGCGATGCTGACGTGGCAGGCCCAGGGCTATCTGCAAGGCGGGCACGTGCCGCGCGCGGCGGGCGCGCGCCACGGAATGATCGCGCCCAGCGACATCTATCGCACCTCGGACGGACGGTGGATCGCGCTGGCGCCCACGGGCGAGGCATTTTGGCAGGCCTTGTGTGGCGCCATCGGGCTCCCCGAACTCGCCGCCGACCCGCGCTATGCCACGCCCGCGGCGCGCGTGGCCAACGTGGACGCGCTGACCGAGGCTTTGTCGGGTGCCATCGGCGCGCGCAGCGCGCAGCAATGGCTGGACATCTTCGAGGCGCGGCGCGTGCCCGCCGCGCTGGTGCTGGGCGTGGACGAAGCGCTGGCCCATCCGCTGGCGGCGTCGCGCGGCATGGTGGAAGAGGTGGCCAGGCCACGGGATGGCGAGACCGTGCGCATGCTGGGCAATCCCTTCAAGTTCGTCGGGCAGCCGCGTCTGGACTACCCGCCCGCGCTGGGGCAGGACACGGCGGCGCTGTTGCGCGCCATGGCCGGCTACGACGGCGCCAGCCTGGCCGCCCTGGAGGCGGCGGGCGTCATCCGCACCGGCGCGGCGGCGGGAGCCATGCAATGAGCGCGGCGGCGGACGATCGCGACCTGGGCTTGAGCGAGGGCGAGCGCGGGCTGCTGCTAGGACTGGCGGCCTTTGCGCAAGAGGCGGTGGTGCCACTGGCGGCGGCGGGCTGCGGCGACCAGGCCTGGGCCGGCGCCCAGATCCGCGAGGCCTGCAGGCTGGGCTATGCGGGTATAGAAATCCCGGCGGATTGCGGGGGATTGGGCTTGCCGTACTACATGCGGGCCCGGGCGGCGGAGACGCTGGCCGCCACGGATTTCGCGTTTGCCTTCGCCTTCATCAATCAGCACAACGTGGCCTTGCGCATCGCGGAACACGGTAGCGCCGCCGCCCGCGAGCGTTACCTGCCCGGATTGCTGGCCGGCGATCTCGTCGGTGGCACCGCCATGTCGGAGCCGCGCGCGGGCAGCGATTTCGCTTCCATCTCCACCCTGGCGCGGCCCCGCGATGGCGGGGGCTTCATCCTGGATGGCGAGAAAGCCTGGGTGGCCAACGCCGCGGGCGGGGAACTGGCGCTGGTGTTCGCGCAGACCGATGCGGCGCGGGGGCCGGCCGGCATCGCCTGCTTCATCGTCGACCTGCGCGCGCCGCAATGCGAGCGCGTGACAGGCGCGCCGCTGGAAGGGCTGGGCGCGGCCGGCATCGCCGGCATTCGCCTGAACGGCTACCCGGCCGAGGATAGCGACGTGCTGTACCCGCCAGGCCAGGGCTTCCAGATGGCCCTGGCCGGTGTGAACAAGGCACGCACGCACATCGCCGCGATGGCCGCGGGCCTGCTCGACAGCGCGCTGCGGCAGGCGGTGCGCCACGCTTCGACGCGGCAAGCTTTCGGCCGTCCCATCATGGAGCAGCAAGGCTTGCGCTGGTCGCTGGCCGACGTGTCGATGCGGCTGCAGATCCTGCGCATGCTCACGGACCGCGCCGCGGGCCTGATCGATGCCGGTTCGGACGAAGCTGTACCGGCCGCGGCCATGGCCAAGAAGTACGCGGGTGAGGAGTGCCTGGACGCCATTTCCGCCTGCGTGCAGGTCCTGGGCGCCAGCGGCCTGTTGCCGGCCCAAGGCATGGCGCGGCGGCTGCTCGCGGCCAAGGCGCTGTGCTTCGCCGATGGCACCACTGAAATGATGAATGAGCGCATCGCGGCCGGACTGGCCCAGCGCTTTGCCGGGGGGCCGCGAACCATCGCGGCGGGGGCCGCCATCCACAGGGAGGAAAGCATGTCGTATCAGGCATTGAAGCTGACGCGAGGCGAAGACGGGGCCACACAGGCGCGCCTGGCGCAGATCGCCGAAGACGAGTTGCCGGAAGGCGAGGTGTTGGTGGAGGTGGAGTATTCGTCCCTGAACTACAAGGATGCGCTGGCGATTACCGGCAGGTCGCCGGTGGTGCGCAGCTTCCCCATGGTGCCGGGCATCGATTTCGCCGGCAAAGTGCGCCGCAGCGCCGATCCGCGTTTCAAGCCGGGCGATGCGGTGCTGCTCAATGGCTGGGGCCTGGGCGAGACGCGGTGGGGCGGTTTGGCGCAAGCCGCGCGTGTGCGGGCAGACTGGCTACTGCCCTTGCCGGCCGGGATGGACGCACGCCAGGCCATGGCCATCGGCACCGCTGGCTACACGGCCATGCTGTGCGTGATGGCGCTGGAGCGGCACAACGCCACGCCTGAGGCAGGGCCAGTGCTGGTGACGGGCGCCAATGGCGGAGTCGGCACGGTCGCCATCGCGCTGCTGGCGGGCAGGGGCTACACGGTTACGGCAAGCACCGGGCGTCCGCAGGAAGCCGACTATCTGCGCGGCCTGGGCGCCAGCGGCATTCTGGATCGCGCCACGCTGTCGGCGCCCGGCAAGCCCCTGCAGAAGGAGGCGTGGGCGGCGGCCGTCGATTGCGTCGGCAGCCATACGCTGGCCAATGTGCTGGCCGGCATGCGCTACGGCGCGCCGGTGGCGGCCTGCGGACTGGCCCAAGGCATGGACCTGCCGGCAACGGTGGCTCCCTTCATCCTGCGCGCAGTGACGCTGGTTGGCGTGGACAGCGTCTATGCGCCCATGGCGCTGCGTGCCGAGGCCTGGCGCCGGCTGGCTGCGGAGTTGCCGCGCGGCATGCTGGAGGTCAACACGCGGGAGCTGGGCCTGTCGGAAATCGCGGCCGCCGCGACGCCCATGCTGGAGGGCAGGATACGCGGCCGCATCGTCGTCGATGTGAACCGATAAGGGCCGCAGCATAGCGGCCCGCACACCACCAAAGGAGACTGGGCATGATGAAGCAACGATGGCGTTCCGCCATCGCTGCGGCGGCGCTTTGCGCCGCCGCCGGCGCGGCATGGGGACAGGGGTATCCGGACAGGCCGGTGCGGTTGATCGTGCCGTTTCCGCCCGGCGGTTCGGTGGACTACGTGGCGCGCAATATCGCGCCCGTTCTGTCGCAGAAGCTAGGCCAGACCGTGGTGGTGGACAACAAGGGCGGCGCTTCCGGCACCATAGGCACCGCCGAGCTCGCGCGCGCGCCAGCCGACGGCTACACGCTGATGCTGGCGTTCGACTCGCACGCGGTCAACGGTTCGCTCTACAAGAACCTGTCATACGACACCATCAAGTCCTTCGACTACATCAGCCTGATCGGCACCATGCCTGCGGTGCTGCTGACGGCCAAGAAGACCGGCATCACCACCTTGCAGCAGTTCCTGGACTACGCGCGCGCGCATCCAGGCCAGCTGAATTACGGCTCCTCGGGCGTGGGCGGATCGAATCATCTCAACCTGGCGGCCCTGGCGGCGCGCACGGACATCAAGCTGACGCACGTGCCTTATCGCGGCGGCGGCCCGATGTTCAACGCGGTCCTGGGCGGCGAGGTGGACGTGGTGATCGCCAGCCTGCCGACCATCGTCGGCTTCGTGCAGGGCGGGCGCCTGAACGCGCTGGCCATCGGCACGGCGCAGCCCGCACCGGCGCTGCCCGACGTGCCGCCCATCGCCACGCTGGTACCCGGCTTCGAGGCCTATTCCTGGGTGGGCATGCTGGCGCCGGCCGGCCTGCCCGCCGAGGTGCGCAAGCGCGTGCAGCAGGCCTTGAGCGACACCTTGGCGACGCCGCAGGTGAGGGACAGCATGGAGCAGGGCGGCTTCAATATCGTGTCCAGCTCGCCGGAGCAATTCCAGCAGCGCGTGCAGGCCGAATCGCAGCGCTGGGGCAAGCTGATCCGGGACACGGGCATCAAGATCGAATAGGCCGCCTCAGCCCTTGAGCCCGATGCGCCGCGCCAGCTTGTGCAGGTTGCTGGGGTCCACGCCCAGCGCTCGCGCGGCGTGGGCCCAGTTGCCTTGATGTGCGTCCAGCGCGCGGCGGATGGCCTGGCGCTGGCATGTGTCCACCGCTACGCGCAGCGTCTGGTCCTGGCCCAGGGGCGCGGGCGTGTCGGCATCGTCGTGCGGCGAGAGCAGGGGCATGTCGCCGTCGGACAGGTCCAGCAGTTTCGCGCCCAGTGTCACGATCTCGTTGCGGCTGGCGCCATGGCTGACGGCCTTGATGGCGGCGCGGCTGATGACGTGCTCCAGTTCGCGCACATTGCCGGGCCATCGGTAGCGGCGCAACATGTCCTCGGCCTCCGGCGACAGTCTCAGGCTGCGCAGGCCGAGGCGCGCGCGGTTCAGCTCCAGATAGCGGCCGGCCAGCAGCAGCACATCATTGCCGCGGTCGCGCAGCGGGGGGATGGGGATGGGGTAGACCGACAGGCGATGGTAGAGGTCGGCGCGGAAATCGCCGGCGCGAACAAGGTCGCGCAGGCTGCGGTTGGTGGCGGCCAGGATGCGCACGTCCACACGGCGCGGACGGTCATCGCCCAGGCGCTGGATTTCACCGTTCTGCAAAGTGCGCAGGAGCTTGGCCTGCACCAGCAGCGGCAGTTCACCCACTTCGTCCAGGAACAGCGTGCCCCCGTTGGCGGCCTCGAAGCGGCCCGGGCGGTCGGCGACCGCGCCCGAGAAGGCGCCCTTGGCGTGGCCGAACAATTCGCTTTCGGCCAGCGATTCGGGCAGCGCGGCGCAGTTCACATGCACCAGCGGCTTGTCGCGGCGGCGCGAAAGGCGGTGCACGCGATGCGCGAACAGTTCCTTGCCCACGCCGGTTTCGCCCAGCAGCAGGATGGGCAGTTCCGAATCCGCCACCACCTGGATCTCGTGCAGCAGACGGCCGATGGCCTCGCTTTGCCCCAGGATCTCGTTGTTGTCGGCGACGGCGCTGTCGGCGGGTTCCGGGCCGCGCGCCACGCGCAGCGCGCGGATTTCCGCCTCCAGGCGGGTGGTGCGCAAGGCGGCTTCCAGCAGCACGATGTAATCGCGCAGGTCGGACTGGGCCTCGGCGTCAAAGGTGCCGACCTCCAGCGCATCCAGGGTCAGCACGCCCCATGGCCGGCCTTCGATATGCAGGCTGGTGCCCATGCAGTCATGCACCGGCAGCGGTTCGCCCGCCATTCCGTTGATCAGACCGTCGTAGGGATCGGGCAGGGTGCTGTCATGGTGAAAGCACGTGACCCCGCGCCGCGCGAGGATGGCGGCCAACCGTGGGTGCTGTTGCACGGCGAAGCGGCGGCCCAGCGCATCCTGGGTGAGTCCGTCCACCGCGATGGGTCGCAGATGATCCTCTTCCAATTGCAGCAGCGCCACCGCGCCGCAGCGGAAGTGCGTGCGCAAGCTGGACACCAGCCGCTGCAGGCGGACTGCGGGGGGAAGGTCGGCAACCAGATCGGCCAGCAAGAGGTTTTGCATGGGGTGAATTTTACCGTTCGGGGTGCATTGAACCGTCATTTTTCAGGGTGATATTCACCCTTTAATTTGCAATCTATTGATAAATAGCAAGTTTTTCCTGGCACGGTTTTCGCGTTTGTTCCAGTACCCGTCACGAACTATGGAGAGACGCGATGAGCATGGTCGAGCAATCCCTGGGGCAATTGGCCCGCAGCATCCCTGGCGCTACCCAGGTGTTTCATGAGTACCAGCTGGATTTCTGCTGTGGCGGCAAGAAGAGCCTGGCAGAGGCGGCGGCCCAGCGTTCGCTGGACGCGGGGCAGATCGAGGCCCGCCTGATTGAACTGGCGCGCGCGCCGTCCCACGAAACGGATTGGAGCCAGGTCTCCGCCGCCGAACTGGTCGACCACATCCTGGCGCGCTATCACGAGGTGCATCGCCAGCAGCTACCGGAACTGATCCGTCTGGCGTTGAAGGTGGAACAGGTGCATGCCGACAGCCCGGACTGCCCGACAGGCCTGGCCGATCACTTGCGCGTGATGCAGCAGGAGCTGGAAAGCCATATGCAGAAGGAGGAACAGGTGCTGTTCCCGATGCTGGCCCGCGGCCATGGGGCCATGGCCAGCATGCCCATCATGGTCATGCGCGCCGAACATGACGATCACGGCGTGGCGCTGGAACGGCTGCTGGCGTTGACCCATGGCATAACGCTGCCGCGCGCCGCCTGCAACACCTGGCGCGCGTTGTACCTGGGCCTGCGTACCTTCAAGGAGGACCTGATGGCGCACATCCACCTGGAAAACAACATCCTGTTCGAGAACGCCGCCAGTCCGGCGGCGCGCGCGCGCAGCTAGCGGCGTTCTGGCGCAACGCCGTCCAGGCTGCGCCGCAGCGCCTCGTGCGCGGCGAAGTCGACCGGGCGGTGCTTGCGCTCGGCGCTGGCGGGATAGTTGCCCAGGAAATTCCCGCCCTTGCGGTCGCTGGCCGGGCGGACCGGGCGCGGCGCGAAGCCGCCGCCGCAGTTGGGGCAGACATTGCCCAGCAGTTCCTCGGCGCAAGCGGCGCAGAAGGTGCATTCAAAACTGCATATCCGGGCTGCGGTGGAGTCCGGCGGCAGCGCCGCATCACAGTGTTCGCAACTGGGTCGCAAGGCAAGCATGTGGCCTCCTGGGGCGAGAGACGAGTCCAGGCGACAGGGTAGGCCGGACGGCTGGACGGCGCCATGGAGGTTACGGACAGAAAAGAAGTGAAAACGGCCAGGCAGGCGCCATTTTCCGGATGGCGGCGGCCTGTACACTCGGGAAACCTTATGAGGCTTAGGGGATTCTTGATGGCCGGAAGCAGCTTCTTCGCACTGTTCGACGATATCGCGACCATACTGGACGACGTGTCCGTCATGACCAAGGTGGCGGCAAAGAAAACGGCTGGGGTGCTGGGCGACGACCTGGCTCTCAATGCCCAGCAGGTCACGGGAGTGCCGGTCAACCGGGAACTGCCGGTCGTATGGGCAGTGGCCAAGGGCTCTTTCATCAATAAGCTGATCCTGGTGCCCGCAGCGCTGCTCGTCAGCGCATTCGCGCCCTGGGCGATCACGCCCTTGCTGATGGTGGGCGGGGCTTTTCTCTGCTACGAAGGCGTGGAAAAGCTGGCGCACAAGTTCCTGCCGCATGGCGATTCGGACGAAGGCAACCATGCCGCGCGCGCCGAAGCCCTGCAGGATGCCTCGGTGGACATGGTGGCGTTCGAACGCGACAAGATCAAGGGCGCGGTGCGCACGGATTTCATCCTCTCGGCGGAAATCATCGTCATCAGCCTGGGAGCGGTGGCGGACGCGGATTTCACTCGCCAGGTGCTGGTGCTGTCCGTTATCGCCATCGCGATGACGATCGGGGTGTATGGGCTGGTGGCCGGCATCGTCAAGCTGGACGACCTGGGTCTTTATATGAGCCGCAAGTCCTCGCAGGGGGTGGCCTGGCTGGGCCGGCGTATCGTCGGCGCGGCGCCTTATCTGATGAAGACGCTTTCCGTGGTCGGCACCGCCGCCATGTTCATGGTGGGCGGTGCCATCCTGACCCACGGCATCCCGCCGGTGCAGGCCGCCGTCGACCAGGCCGCCGCCGCAGTGGGCGGGGGCGGGGTGGTGCAGGCGCTGACCGCCACCTTGCTCAACGCCTTGTTCGGCATCGTGGCCGGAGCGGTAGTGCTGGGGGCGGTCAGCCTCGTCAAGCGCCTGTTCAAGAAAGGCTGAGGCAGGCGCACGGCCTCGGCTGATGCGCGCCCGCGCCGCGCTGCGCGCGGCGCCGCCCGTTTCCGCGCGTTTCCTAGGGAATCCCCTGCCTTGTTGTGCCGGAATGCGTGCGCCTAAAATTGGCGCCAATTTATGTGATCATTATTTCGACCACCGGTACACACCATGCGTCCGCCCGCGCGGCCATGGAAACGAGGAAACCATGCAGTCCAACGCAGCACTTGCCATCCAGCCCGACGCCGCCCGCGCGCGGGCCATGTACGACCTGGGACATAGCACCGTCTTTGCCGCGCGCTCCGATCCACGCTTTTCCTATTGCACCTACGTGCCGCCGCATATCGATTCCGCCAGGCATCCGATGGAACTGGTGGTGATCATGCACGGCACGGGCCGCGCCTTCGTGGAATACCGCGACGCGTTTGCGGAGTTCGCCCGCTGGAACGACTGCATCGTGCTGTGCCCCCTGTTCCCGGTGAGCCCGCTGGGCGATGGCAACCGCGACGGCTTCAAGCAACTGCGGGAAGGCGACATCCGTTACGACCAGATCCTGCTGGACATGGTGGCGGAGGTCGGCGAGAAGTTCGGCCGCGAGTTCAAGAAATTCGGCCTGTTCGGCTATTCGGGCGGCGGCCAATTCGTCAACCGTTACGCCTACCTGCACCCCGAAAGCCTGTGGGCCGTGTCGATCGGAGCGCCGGGCTCGGTGACGCTGCTGGATCCCAACCAGGATTGGTGGGTGGGCGTGCGCGACGCGGAGGCGCGTTTTGGCAAGCGCGTCGATATCGAAGCGCTCAAGCAGGTGGCCGTGCACATGATCGTGGGCAAGGCCGACCTGGAGACCTGGGAAATCACCCACCGCGAAGGCGGCAAGTTCTTCATGCCCGGCGCGAACGCCGCCGGCAAGACCCGCCCGGAGCGCCTGGAGTCGCTGCGGCGCTCGTTCGAGGCCGCCGGCGTTTCCGCGGTGCTGGACGTGGTGGAAAACGTGCCGCACGACGGCTTGAAATGCGTGGGCCAGGTGCAGGACTTCCTGGCTGCTGCCTTGCGCAAGCTGCGACATGAACGCAATTGAGACCACCGGCAGCGGACGCGGGCTTCCGCGAGTCCGCGCCGAGGAATAGGAGAGGGCCATGCTGCGTTTCGCGCTATCCCGTATCGTCATGGCCATACCGACCCTGCTGATCGTGGCGGTGGCGGTCTTCGTGATGATCCGGCTCATCCCGGGCGATCCCGCCCAATTGCTGCTGGGCGACCTGGCCACGCCGGCCGCGCTGGCCGACCTGCGGGCGCGGCTGGGGCTGGACCAGACCTGGCTCACCCAGTTCGGCATTTGGTTCGGCAACATGCTGCACGGAGACCTCGGGTCGTCCATCAATACCGGGCAACCGGTACTGCCGCTGGTGTGGGACCGTTTCCTGATCAGCGGCCGCGTTGTGCTGGTGGCCGTGTTCTTCGCCGCGCTGGTGGCGGTGCCGGCCGGCATGATCGCCGCCTGGAAGCAGAACAAGGCGCCGGACCTGTTCCTGGTGGGCACCGCCACGCTGCTGGTGTCGATCCCGACCTTCTGGCTGGGCCTGCTGCTGCTGATCTTCTTCGGCCTCAAGCTGCAATGGCTGCCGGTGGTGGGCTATGTGTCCATTGGCGAGGACTGGAAGGCCGGCCTGCTGTACCTGGCCATGCCCATCCTGACGCTGTTCCTGCACGAAATCGGCGTATTGATGCGCATGGCGCGAGCCAGCACGCTGGAAGTGCTGCGGCTGGACTACATCACCCACGCGCGCGCCAAAGGACTGTCGGAATCCGCGGTGCTGATGCGCCATGCCTTCCGTAATGCGTTCGGCCCCACCTGGACGCTGATCGGCCTGGTGCTGGGCAACCTGCTGGGCGGCATCGCCGTGGTGGAGACCGTGTTCACCATCCCCGGGCTGGGACGCCTGCTGGTGGACTCCATCTTCGCCCGCGATTACCCGGTGATCCAGGGCTGTCTCCTGTTCGTGGGCGTGGTCTACGTGATCGTGAACCTGTTCATCGACCTTTGCTATCCCATTTTCGACCCGAGAGTGACCGCCGAATGAAAAAGCGAATCGCAGCCAACGCGCTACTGGGCGGCGCTATCGTGGCGCTGATGATAGTGGCGGCCGTCATGGGCGCCTTCTGGACCCCCCATGATCCGCTGAAGATCAATTTCGTGGCACGGCTCAGGCCGCCCGGCGGAGAGTTCCTGCTGGGCACGGACGAATTCGGCCGCGACGAACTGTCGCGTCTGCTTGCCGGCGCGTCCAGCAGCGTCTGGATCAGTCTCCTGACGGTGAGCTTTGCCATCATCGCGGGCACGGTCATCGGTACCCTGACGGGCTTTGTGCGGGGCTGGACCGACCGCGTCATCATGGCCTTCAACAATGCGCTACTGGCCTTCCCGGGACTGCTGCTGGCGCTGGGCCTGCTGGCCGTCGTGGGCGCCAACAAGTACGGCATCATCCTGGCGCTGGGCCTGGCCTATACGCCGTCGGTGACGCGTATCGTGCGCGGCACGGTGTTGTCTCTGCGCGAGAAAGAATTCATCGAATCCTCGCGCGTGCTGGGTAATTCCGAGCTCTACACCATGTTCCGCCATGTGCTGCCCAATTGCGTGGCGCCGCTGACGGTACTGGCGACGTCCATGTTCGGTTGGGTGATCCTGGCGGAAAGCGCGCTGTCCTTCCTGGGCCTGGGCGTGCCGCCTCCCGCGCCGACGTGGGGCAATATGCTGGCCGCCGCGCGGCCGTTCATGGCGCAGGCCTCCTATCTATCCATACTTCCCGGCCTGGCCATCGCGCTCGCGCTGCTGGGAATCAATCTCCTGGGCGACGCGGTGCGTGACCGTCTCGATCCCCGCATGAGGGGCGTGTAATGAGCGCTTTGGTATCGGTATCCAATCTGTCGCTGACCGTGGGCCCCGGCGGCCGCGAAATCGTGAGCGGAGTGTCCTTCGAGGTAGCGCCAGGCGAAATGGTCGGCATCGTCGGCGAATCGGGCAGCGGCAAGACGCAGGCCGCGCGCGCCATCATGGGCCTGACGCCCGCGCCGCTGGTGGTTGCGGGCGGCTCCATCACGTTCGAAGGCGTGGATGTGACGCGGGCGGCGCCCGCGGCGCTGCGCAAGCTGCGCGGCGCGCGCATCGGCATGGTGTTCCAGGAGCCGATGACCTCGCTCAATCCGTCCATGCCCATCGGGCGGCAACTGGAGGAGGGCCTGAGGCTGCACCGCAAGGACCTGTCCGCCTCCGCGCGCCGTGAACGCATCCTGGAAATGCTGCGCCGGGTCGGCATCCGGGACCCCAAAGGGGCGATGGAAGCCTGGCCCCACGAGTTCTCCGGTGGCATGCGCCAGCGCATGATGCTGGCGTCCGTGATGCTGCTGGAGCCCACGCTGCTGATCGCCGACGAACCCACCACCGCGCTGGACGCGGTGGTGCAACGCGACGTGCTCGAACTGATGGTGGACCTGACCCGCGAACACCATACGGCCGTGCTGATGATCAGCCACGACCTGCCGATGGTGGCGCGCTACACCGAGCGCATGGTCGTGATGCAGCACGGCAAGGTGCTGGAAACCGGCGCCACGGCGGCCATCCTGGAACGGCCTCAGCATCCCTACACGCGCAAGCTGCTGGATGCCATGCCGCGCCGGCTGCCGGCGCGCCAACTGGGCAAGGAGGCGCCCATCGTCGAGGTCAAGAACCTGGTGGTGGACTACGCCGGACACCAGCGCTTGTTCTCGCGCACCGGCGCCAAGCGCGCGCTCAATGGCATCGACCTGCACGTCAAACCGCGCGAAGTGGTGGCGGTGGTGGGCGGCTCGGGCTCGGGCAAGACCACGCTGGGCCGCGCCATCGCGGGGCTGTTGGCGCCCACGTCGGGCCAGATCCTGTTCCGTGGCCAGCAGGTGGACCGGCGCTCCGCCTCCTGGCGGGACTACCGCTTGAATTGCCAGATGGTGTTCCAGGACCCGTATTCCTCGCTGGACCCGCGCATGACGATCGGCCAGCTGGTGGGCGAGGGCCTGCGCATGCTGGAAGATATGCCTGCGGCGGAAAAGCGCCGCCGCGTGGACGAGGTGCTGGCCGAAGTCGGGCTGGGATCCGAATACGCGAAACGCTATCCCCACGAAATGTCCGGTGGTCAGCGGCAGCGCGTCGCGATCGCCCGCGCCATCGTGCGGCGTCCGGCCTTTGTCATTGCGGACGAACCGGTGTCCGCCCTGGATGTGACCGTGCGCGCACAGGTGCTGGACCTGTTTGCCGACCTGCAGGAACGCCACGGTTTTTCCTGCCTGTTCATCAGCCATGACCTGGGCGTGGTGGAACAGGTGGCGGACCGCGTGGTGGTAATGCGCGACGGCGGCATTGTTGAGCAAGGTTCGCGCGACGCCGTGTTCGACCAGCCGCGGGAGGAATACACGCGCAGCCTGCTGTCGGCGATTCCAGCGCTGGAATCCACCGACACCGGCGGCGTGCGGCTGCGTTGGAGGCTGGACCAGCAGGAGCCGCTGCGGGCCAGCGCCTGAGGGGGCGGGTTTCCCAGGGGGTGCCAGCGCCATCCCCCTGGATACTTACGCATAAAATACGCGCTTCGGATTTGATAGACGGGAGTGGTCCATGCCGAAAGCGGCAACGGCACAGCCCGGCCTGGTTGATCGCATTGCCCATGATATTCAAGCGGGCGTATTCGGTCCCGGCGCCTGGCTGAAACAGATCGACCTGCAGGAACGCTACGACGCCAAGCGTCTGGACGTCCGGCGGGCGCTAGACCAATTGGCCGCCAAGCGGCTGATCGCGCACATCCCCAACCGGGGCTATCACGTCTATGCGATGGATCCGGATCAGCACCTGCAGATCCGCGATATCCGCATTCTGCTGGAAACTGGCGCCGCGGCGGACCTGATGCCCAATGTGACGCCGGCCAAGGTTCGGGCATTGCGCGCCCTGGCCGAACGTTTCGCCAAGCTGCTGCAGGATGGCACGCTGCTGGAACAGTACGAGGTCAACCTGGCCTTCCATGCCGGCATGTACGATCTGTGCCGCAACCGCGAACTGGTGGCGCTGATCCACGAAACCCGCGCCCGCGGTCCCGCGGCCCCCGCCAAGGAATGGGTCACGCGCTCGCGCATCGAGATTTCCGCGCGCGAGCACTTCGACATGGTGGACGCCCTGGAAGCGCGCGACGTCAAACGCCTGCAGAAAATCATCGCGCAACACGTAGGCCAGGACATTTCCTGACGCGTCCGGCATCTGGCGCATCTGCTTGCGGCGGCCCTCCGGGCCGCCGTTTTTCATTCCGGCGCCTTTCAGGGATACCCCCGATAGCGGCGTGGCGCATTCCGCCCATAATGAGCAGCTAATTTTGGCGCCAATATATGCGTGAATTTCGCGCCGCACGCCGGGGAGTCTTTGCATGCACCACGTTTTCGTACCCAGAGCGCTTGCGCTCAGCCTGGCGCTGGCCGCCGCCGGCTCGGCCCAGGCCGCGCTGCTTACCATCGCCCAGCCGGCCGACATTCGCTCGACCAACCCCGGCGTCAACCGCGACAACACCACCGACGGCGTGGTGCTCAACATTGTCGAAGGCCTGGTCGGCTACCGCGAAAACGGCACGGTGGGCCCTTTGCTGGCCAAATCGGTGGACCTGTCGGAAGACGGTCTGACCTATACCTTCAAGCTGCGTGAAGGCGTCAAGTTCCACAACGGCGCCGCGCTGACCTCGGCCGACGTGATCTGGAACTGGCAACGCTACATGGATCCGAAGACGGATTGGCGTTGCCGCAGCGACTTCGATGGCCGTAACGGCCTGAAGGTGACGGACGTGTCCGCGCCCGATGCGCAGACGGTGGTGATGAAGGTGGACCGCAAGTCCGCCGTGTTCCTGGATTCGCTGGCCCGCACCGACTGCGGCATGACAGCCATCATCTCCAAGGATTCGGTTGCGGCGGATGGTTCCTGGATCAAGCCGGTGGGCACCGGTCCGTACATGTTCAAGGACTGGAAGCGGGGCGAATACACGCTGCTGTCGGCTTTCAAGGACTACGTTTCGCCCGCTGGCGACAAGCCGGATGGCTACGTCGGTTCCAAGCGCCCGCTGGTGGAAGAGGTCAAGTTCCTGGTGGTGCCGGATCCGTCCACCTCCAAGGCGGGCCTGTTGTCGGGCGCCATCGACGCCGCCCAGATCACCAATACCGACGTCGGCGAACTCAGGAATGCCAAGAACCTCACCGTGTTCAGCCCGCATGACGCCGTCAAGCACGTGCTGTTGTTCCAGACCGAGGATCCGGTGCTGAAGAACGTGAAGGTCCGCCAGGCCATCGCCGCGTCGCTGGACATTCCGCAGGTCGTGGCCGCGGCCTCCGAAGGCCTGGGCCAACTGAACAACTCCGCCGTTTACGCGGGTTCCGCCTATTACAAGGACGCCGAAAAGCGCGGCTACAAGTACGATCCAGCCCGGGCGCAGCAATTGCTGAAGGAGGCCGGCTACAAGGGCGAGCCCGTCGTCATTTACGCCAACAAGCGTGCCCATGTGCCCAGCTATCAGGTGGCGGTGATCGCGCAAGCCATGATGCAGTCCGTGGGCATCAACGCCAGGATCGAGGTCCTGGAGTGGGCCACGCAGCTGGACCGCTACAACACGGGCAAATACCAGATCAGCTCGTTTTCGTTCTCGTCGCGCCTGGACCCGTCGCTGAGCTTTGAGCAGTTCTCGGGCGACAAAGCCAAGCAGCCCCGCAAGGTGTGGGATGACCCCGCGGCGCAGAAGTTGATCGATGAGAGTTTCCTGGAATCCGATCCGGCCAGGCGGCAGGCACTGTTCGATCAGCTGCACGCCCTGATGCTGGAGCAGACGCCCATGCTGATGCTGTACAACGGCGCCGACGCCTGGGCGTCCAGCAAGCGCGTGGATGGATTCTCGGTTTGGGAAGGCAAGCCGCGCGCCTGGGAGACCAAGGTCCGGGACGGCAAGTAATCCCGCTCAGGCAGGGCCGCCAGCGCGGCCCGCTACCTGCCTTCAGTCGAGTTTTACACCCGCCTGCTTGATCACCGTGGCCCAGTCCCGGACTTCATTGCCCAGGAATGCGCCCAGCTCGCCCTGGGTGGATGGAGCCAGAATCAGGCCTTCATCGGCAAAGCGCTTGCGCAGATCGGGATTGGTCAGCACTTTCTCCAGCGCCGGGTGCAGGCGCTGGACCACTTCCGCAGGCACGCCCGCAGGCGCCATCAGGCTGTACCAGGTGGTGGCCTCCAGTCCCTTCACGCCTTGCGAGGCCGCGGTCGATACGTCGGGCAGGGCGGGCGACTTTTCGGCGCCCGTCACCGCCGCGGCGCCGACCCGGCCGCCCTTGTACTGCGGCAGCATTTCCACCACCTGGGTCACGCCCATGCTCAATTCGCCCGAGGCCACGGCCAGCAGCACCGGCGCGCTGCCCTTGTAAGGCACGTGCACCAGCTTGCCGCCCGTGGCCAGGTTCAGCACTTCGCCCGTCAGGTGAGTGATGCTGCCGGCGCCCGAAGATCCGAAGGTCAGCTTGCCGGGTTCCTTGTTCGCCAGGGCGATCAGGTCCGGCAGGTTCTTCGCGGGCAGGCCGGGATTGATGGCGAACACCAGCGGGCTCTTGCCCACCAGCGTGATGGGGGTGAAATCCTTCACCGGATCGTAGTTCAGGTTCGGATACAGGCTGGGCGCGATCGCCAGCGTGGATACGTTGCCCAGCAGCAGCGTATAGCCGTCCGGCTCTGCCCGGGCCACGGCGTTGGTGCCAATGGTGCCGCCCGCGCCGGCGCGATTTTCCACGATGACCTGCTTGCCCAACGTATCGTTCAACTGTTGCGACAACGCGCGCGCCAGCGTATCGGCCGCCCCTCCGGGCGGGAAGGGCACGACGATGCGGATGGGCTTGCTGGGGTAGGCCTCGGCCAGCGCGGCCGCCGGGCTCAGGCCCAGCGCGAGCAACCCGGCCATGGCCGTGGCCAGCAGGCCGCGGCGATTGATTTTCTGGTACTTCGACATGCTGCTCTCCTGATGAGAAAACGTGGGCGATGCAGAAAACAAATCAGCGCGCGGCGCCTTGGGCGGCAGGGTGGTTCGCATGCCAGTGGCGCGCGATGTCGGCGCGCCGGCACACCCAGACGTCGTCGTGAGCGGACACATGGTCCAGGAAGCGCGCCAGGCCCGCCGCGCGGCCCGGCTGGCCGACCAGTCGCAGATGCAGGCCCACGGACATCATCTTGGGCGCGGTGGCGCCCTCTTCGTACAGCATGTCGAAGGCGTCGCGCAGGTACTCGAACAGGTCCTGTCCCGTGGCCATGCCGCCGCGTATGAATTTGGCGTCGTTGTTGGCCAGTCCGTAAGGCACCAGCAGGTGGGGTTTGCCGCCTACCTCGGTCCAATAGGGCAGCTCGTCGTTGTAGGTATCGGAGTCGTAGAGGAAACCGCCTTCCTCGGCCAGCAGGGCGCGGGTGTTCAGACTGGGACCGTAGCGGCAGTACCAACCCAACGGGCGCGAGCCCACCGTGCGGGTGATTGATTCCACGGTGCGGCGGATGCGTTCGCGTTCCTCTTCCAATGTCAGGTTCTGATGGCGTTCCCAGCGCCAGCCATGCGCGCATACGTCATAGCCGGCCGACTTGATCGCTTCACAGACGGCCGGATTGCGTTCCAGCGCCAGGCCACATCCCAGAATGGTGGCCGTCATGCCGCGTTCCCTTAGCAGCCGGTGCACGCGCCAGAAGCCGATCCGGCTGCCATACTCGAACATCGATTCGGCCGCCAGGTCGCGTCCCGTGAAGCCGCCCGCGCCGCCTTCGGTCAGGCCGGTCTCGGATTCAGCGTCGCCGTCCGGCACCGAAGGCTCGCCGCCTTCCTCGTAGTTGATGCACAGGTTCAGCGCCAGGCGCGCGCCGCCCGGCCACTTGGGATCGGGCGGGGTGGCGCCATAGCCGACGAAGTCGCGGCGCAAATGCGGATGATCGGTAGTCATAGCAGGCTGGTCATCGGTGAGAAATCAATCGGAAAGCGAGACCACGGCGTGCGGAGCCGGCGCCTGCCAGAACTCATCGTCATCGCCGCGACCGGTCTGGCCCATCAAAACCAGGAATTCCGCCGGCCCCTGCAGCACGGTCAGGCCGTGATGCCAGGCGCCGACGCGGTAGCACACGCCCTGGCTGCCGGTTGCCAGAAAGGCCTCCAGCCGCGCCATGTCGGGCAGGCCGTCGGCACCGGTTGGCGCCACCACGACCAGATAGGGCGACGCTGTCAGCGGCACGAAGCTCTGCGCCGCATGGCGGTGGCGTTCCATCAGCCGGATCTCGATCGGCCCCGCAGGCGCGGCCTGCACCCGGCTGACCCAGCCCGCCTGCCGAACCACTTCGGGTCCATGCCGCATGGGTTCGGTCAGATAGTGGCGGCGTTCCGCGCCCTGGTGTGCAATCACCTCGCCGTACGGCGCGAAGGCCTCGGGCGTGAGTGGCCGAGGGCGGATCACGCGCGGACAATCATTCATGTCACGCGCCATGGTTCAGATATCCCAGCGAATTCACATAGCTGCGCCGCACGTTCTCCAGATGCGCCGCCATCGCTTGTCGCGCCCGGGAGGATTCGCCAGACAGCAGCGCTTCCACGATCGCCAGATGTTCTTCCCGCGCCTGTACCTGCCGTTGCGGCAAGCGCTCCACGTCGCACATCCGCACCTGCCGCCGCGCCGCAGTGATCATCGTCGCCAGATTCCGGTTGCCGCAGTACGCCGCCACCAGATCGTGCAGTGCGTTATCGACCTCCCAATCCGACTTCTCGTCCGGGGTCTTCGCATCCAGCAAGGCCTGCAGCCGCGCCCGCAGGCCTTCCAGCGGCTCCGCCGGAATCCGCCCGGTCGCCATCGCCGCCGCCTCGCTTTCCAACAGGCTGCGGATCTGCAGCAGTTCCAGCAGATCCGTCACGCCAAACGAGCGCACCACGATGGACCCATTGGACAGCCGCTCCAGCATCCCTTCGCCCAGCAACCGGTTCATGGCTGCCCGCAACGGCGTGCGCGATACCTCCAGCTCATCCGCCAGACGGCGTTCCTCCAACACTTCCCCCGCCGGAATCCGGCGCGAAACGATCTGGTCCAGCAGGGTCTGATAGGTGCGTTGCGTAGCGTTCATGTGTGTTGCAGCGTAAGAAAAAGGCGCGGGGGGCAGAGACTCTCAGTTGCCGTCCCGCGCAATGGTTGAGAAGGTACCCCACTGGTATCCCAAGTAGATACCGGTAGTATCCCTAATAGGCCAGACCTGATGATCCCAGGCAATCAGAGAGGCGTGTGAAGAGGAGAAAAAGGGAAACCGGGGGGAAAACCGCGGCGAGAGGAAACTGCGAGGAGAGGAGAACGAGGACCATGCCAGCGCGCAAGCGCACACCGCCTCGACGTCTCGCCACCACGTAAGCTGCTTGCGGCCGCCTGCGCGGCCGCAAGCAGCGGGCCCCGCAAACCTCGCCACTACCCACGGGTCTGACGGCTCAGTGAACCAAGAAACTCGTAGCCCGGCGGCGCGGGCCTTGAGGCTGCGAGCAACCTTGATGCGCCCGAGGGAATCTGAAGGAGTCGCCGAAGGCGGCGACGAAGATGACGAAGGGGGAGTCCGGAGCGAACGCTCCGGACCGCAATCGCGGGCGCGAGCAGCCTCAAGGCCCGCGCCGCCGGGCGCCTACGAAGACAACACCGGCATCAACAAAAAACAACATCAAGGAGCCGAAACCCGCTCCACCTCCCACGCCCGCGGCTTCTTGACCGCCCAAGGCTGATACCCCCTGATATCCGACCGATAAGCCCCGATATCCAGCCCGTTATACAAAGGGATGCTAGGCACATCCGCCAGGAACAGCTTGTGCAGCTGATCAAACGAAGCTTGCCGCTTCGCATGATCCGTATCCGACGATGCCGCTTCGATCAGTTTCACGGCTTCCGGGTTGTCCCAGACTTTGCGCGGCTGCTTTGCCTTGTCCCCGGTGACCATCTCGTAGTTCAGCGCCGCATCCAGCCGCGCCGAGTACGGGAACGTCATCATCTGATAAGTACCCGCGTTGTAACGATCCAGCTGCGTCGCCCATTCCACCACGGACAATTGCGCCTTGATGCCCACCGCCTGCAGCATCGCCTGGATGATGACGGCCGAGTTATACGATTGCGGATAGCGCTTGGTGGTCAGGATCGTCAGCTCCTGCCCTTTGTAGCCGGCCTCGCCCAGCAGCTTCTGCGCCAGCGTCGGGTCGTAGTTCCAGCCCTGTTTTTGCGCTGCATCGTGATAAGGCGAGACCAGCGGCACGATGGAGTTGTTGGGCTGGGCCAGGCCTTCGGTCACTGCCGCGGCCAGCTGCGCATAATCGATGGCATGCGCCAGCGCCTGGCGCATCTTGGCGTTCGACAGGACCGGGTCCTTGGTCTGTATCAGCAGCGCGGTCATGCTCATTACCGGCGCATGCGCCACTTTGACATTGGGCGTGCCTTGCAGCACCGGCACGTCGCTATTGGATACGTCCTCGATGATGTCGATGTTGCCGCGTTGCAAGGCTGCCTTGGCGGTGGAATCGTCCGGCACGATCAGGAAACGCACCTCGTCCACCAGCGGCCGCTTCGAACCCGTATAGCCGTCGCGTTTGCCGTCCAGGTTGGAATAGCCCGCGAACCTGGTCAGGCGCACGTACTCGCCGCGCTTCCATTCCGCCAGCTCGAAGGGGCCCGTGCCGATGGGTTTGTCCCAAGTGCCGTCCGCGCGCACCGAATCCTTGGACAGGATCCCCGTGCCGCCGCAGTCGGCGCGAGCCAGCGTCGCCAGGAACAGGCTGCTGGGCTTTTCGATGTGGTAGACAACGGTCTGCGCATCGGGCGTCTCAACACCCGTTACCTTGACCGTGCCGCGTCCATCGAATTCGCTGGCGCAGCGCCAGCCCGAATTGGCCGCGGTGTAGTGCTGCCAGGTCCAAAGCACGTCGGCCGATGTCATCGGCTTGCCGTTATGGAACTTGATGCCTTCGCGCAGCTTGAAGGTATAGGTCTTGCCGTCGGCGCTGATGTCCACCGACTTGGCCAGCAGGGGGCGCACTTCCGCGTCCTCGCCATAGGCCACCAGTCCTTCCACGATGTGCAGCACTACCGCGTCGCTGTTGCTGTCGCGGTTGACACCGGGCTCGGTGGAGCGGATGTCGGCCGTGAACGAAATGCGCAGCGGCGGGGCGGATTGCGCCCACGCCGTGCCCGCCATGGCGCCCAGCGCCAGCGTAACCGCGGCGCCCAACAGATGTTTTTTCATCGATACGTCTTCCTGGATAGCGTTGCGCGCGCCGCTTCAGGCGGCGGCCAGCAGTTCGGGTTCGGCGTTCAGGCTGTAGCGGGTGAAGCTGCGATTCAGCGCCGGCAGGGGCGCGACTTCCATCAGCCCGGCCTCCGGCTCCATGATGACCATCGCGACCGTGGCGGACAGGTTGTCATGGCTGCCAGGACGTGGCGGACGGCAGACGGAGTAGGGCGAGCCGAAGTCGTCGAACAAGGCGCGCTTGAGGTCTTTGCGCGTCAGCTTGGTCTGCTCGTTCAGCAACCGGCGCACGCGCCAATCGCGATAGGCGCTTTCCGGTGTGCTGGCGCGGCCCGTATCGCGCAGCTTCGTCAGGGCTACTTCGCTGACCCAATGGTTGGCGTGGACGATCAGGTCATCGCTGCCTGGATAGATGGGGAAGGCTTCGTCGGTGGTGCACTCATAGTCCACGCCGAAGCCCGCGGCCATGCCGATCATGATGTTGTTGGAGCAGGACTTGGGCGTGGTCGCCACTGCCTTGATGGCCAGCGCAAAATGTTCCTGTTCCAGCACCTTGCGGCGGATCAGCGACAGCGGCACGCCCAACTGGCGGAAATCGCGGTCGGATTCCAGGTAGTTGGCGGTAATGGAGACGCCGGCGCTGTTCAGGCCGCTGCGCGCCAGGCCGCCCGCTTCGACGAAGGTGAGGATGTCCGGGCCGTTGTCGTTGCGCACCCGCAGCACGATGGCAGTCTCGGCGCATTCCGCGCGCCAATCCCAGTTCTGCCCATGGATCAGGCGGCCGTTGGCGGAGCGCGTCGGCAGGATCAGCGCGCCGGTGCAGCCGTCGCCGGGCTCCAGTTCGGCGGCTTTTTTCTTTTCGGCGCGAGCCTTGGCGATGACTTCGGTGCGGGCGTTGACCATCACGATGTCTTCGAAGGACACATCCGCGCCGGCGGCGATGCCGCGCATTTCTTCCAGGTAATGCGGCGCGAAGTTCTCGATCTCGCGGGCGAAGCCGTTGATGAGCGCGGTGCGCGCCATGGCGTCATAGCCCAGGTCGACCAGCGTTTGGCCATACATCCTGGCGCTCTTGCGCACGCGGTCGGCGGCTTGCTGGCCATACGAGCGGCCGCGGGCTTCGGGCGCGCCCGAAACCGATACGAAGGGAAATTGGGTGATCTGGGTCATGGACATGGGCCGGCGCCGGGCGCCGTGCAATCGGTGGGTGAAAATCTGAATCGGAAATTCCGTGGCGAAAAAATGTTAGCTTATTTTGGCGCCAATATTGCTCAGGGTTTACCAGTGCAGTGGGACTGCCGCCTTGGGTTCAGCGTGCTGGCGCGTGGGCGGCGGCCAATTCCGAGCAGGTTTTGAACGCGGCGCCCGCGGCACGAAAACGCTCCAGCAACTGTTCCACCTTTTGCAGCCGCGCGGCGCGCCCGACGCCGTTGTCCGCGCGCGGGTGCAGGGTCAGGCAGGCATAGCCTTCGGCGGCAAGCAGCGCATCGCCCTGTTCCACCCAGTGCGCGTAGGCGCGGTCCTGGGTGACGCGGCGGCTGAAGTGCGTCGCGTCGCACAGGCCTTCGCTCCAAGGCAGTTCCACCATGCCGGCGCCGCCGTCCGCGTCCAGCGCATAAGGAGCGTCGTCGTCGATCGCGCTGCTGTCGTAGCGATAGCCAAGTTGGCGCAGCAGGGGCACGGTGTTGGCGCTGAACGCGCCAGGGTAGCGGAAGCCTTGCGGCGCTGAGCCTATCAGCTCCGCCAATCGGTCCCGCGCCCGTTCCAGCACCTCGCCTTCGCGCGCGCCCAACGAAGGCAGGTCTTCGAAAGCATTGCCTTGTGACGCGGCCTCGTGGCCGTCGTGCAGGCTTTGTTCCAAGAGATCGCGGCAGCGTTCGGCTTCGAACACCGGCCAGAACAGCGTCGCGCGGATGCCTTGGCGCCGCAGCATGTCCAGCAAGCGAGCCAGTCCGCCGCCATAGGTGTAGCGGCCATGCGCGTCGCGGCCGTGCAGCGAGGTTTCGGGTTGGGTCGCGGCTTCGGGGCCGATGCCCTGCACGTTGATGGTGACCAGTACGGTTTTGTCGGCGCTCATGCGCTTCTCCAGGCGTCGGGACGGGCAAGGCAGTGCCGCGCCAATGCTTCCAGCGTCATGACGTGCACATCGGGCTGGGCGGCCACATAGGCAAGAAAGCGGTCCATCGCGGCGGCGCGGGCGGGTGTGCCGGAACCGCCGGCGGCCTTGGGGTGCACGGTCAGGTGCACATAGCCTTCGGCCTGGCGCAGCGCCTCGAACTCCTGCACCCAGTTGTCATAGGCTTCAGCTGCCAGGCTGTGGCCCGAGAAATAGAAGGGGTAATCGTCCAGCGACACGGTGTTGTTGGGCAACATGACGAAATCCGCCATGTCCGCGGGCACGTAGGGACGGTCCTGGTCTTTTTCGCTGGCGTCGTAGCAGTACCCCAGCCTCCGCAGCGCGGGCAGGGTGCGATGGCTCTTGCGGCCGGAGGGCGAACACCAGCCTGCGGGCGTCACACCCAGCTCGCGTTGGATGATGCGGTGGGTCTTTTCCAGCAGGGCCGGCTCGTCCTCGCCCAGATCCCAGGCTTCGTGCAGATAGCCGTGCGCCGCGATCTCATGGCCTGCGTCCAGGATGTCGTGGAAGGTGGCGGGGTAGTGCTCGACGTCGTAGCCGCAGGCAAAGAATGTAGCTGGCATGCCGTGGCGCGCCAGGATTTCCAGATGCCTGGGGACGCCGCGCCGTATCGCATAGCGGCCAGCGGTATGCGGTCCGGCCGGGAACTGCTTGCGGCCGACCTCCACAGCCGGGCCGTCCACGTGTACGGTGACGCAAACCACCGCGCGCACCGTGGCAGCGCCCGGGGCGCGCAGACCTTGCGCGCGCAGCTCGCCGTCCAGCGGCAGCCAGGGGTTGGCTTGCGCGTCCAGCGGGACGCCATAGGGTATTCGTTGCATCAGGTGGCCTTGATGTTCGCGTTCTTGATCAGCGCGCGCCACTTCTCGCTTTCTGTGGCGACGAACCGGCCCAGCTCTTGAGGCGTGCTGCCATGCAGTTCCAGCCCGTTCTTGGTCAGTTGCGCCATGGCCGGCTGCTTGAGCGCGCTTTGCACGGCGCCATTGAGCGTCTGGATGACGGAAGCGGGTGTGCCAGCGGGCACGAATACGCCGTTCCAGCCTATGGCCTGATACCCGGGGAAGCCCGACTCCGCGACGGTCGGCACGTCGGGCAGGGCCTGTGCGCGCTGGGCCGAGGTGACCGCCAGCGGCCGCGATTTGCCGCCCTGGATGAATTGCTGCTGGTTGATCACCACGTCCATCAGGATGGGGAATTGTCCGCCCAGGAAGTCATTGACCGCCGCCGCCGCGCCCTTGTAAGGCACGCCGGGCAGGTCCAGGCCCGCCGTCGCCTTGAGCAGTTCCATGGCCAGGTGCGCGGAGCTGCCGTTCTGCGTAATGCCGTAGAAGTACTTGCCCGGATTGGCCTTGATGATGCTCACCAGCTCCTGCAGGGTGCGGGCGGGAAACGACGGATGTACCACCAGCACGTTGTTGTAGTAGCAGACCATGGATACCGGCTCGAAATCCCTGACGGGGTCGTAGCCGATGTTTTCGTACAGGCTCTGGTTCACCGTGTGAGTGCCGGTGGATCCGAGGGCGATGGTGTAGCCGTCCGGCGCGGACCTTGCTGCTTGCTGAGTGCCGATGTTGCCCGCGGCGCCGCCTTTGTTGATGACCACCACGCTTTGCTTGAGCGCTTCGCCGATGCCTTGGGCCAGGGGCCGCGCCACCAGGTCGGTGCCGCCGCCGGCCGGGAAGGGCACGATGAACTGCAGGGCGCGTTCGGCCGGATAACCGGTTGCCCAGGCGCGGCCAGGACGGGTCAGGGCCGCGGCGGCCAGCGTGGCGGCCGATGCGCCCAGGAAATGCCGGCGACTGACGCCGCTTTTGGTACTGAATGACTGTTTCATGGATGTTCCCCTCGGTGTTATTGCCCGTTCAAGCCGTTTTTCCTATCAAGCAGGTAGGTTCGTGAATATCATTATTCGATAAAAAATTAATTTATCCAATTATTTTTTATCTATAAATGATAAAAATACAGAAAATGATAGGTGTGGACTTGTAGGTTTGCGAGGGGCGATAGCCTTGCTCAATGATGCCTGCGGGAGTCCCCGGACCCGTGTGATACGCTGCGCCCGATCCCGCGTTGTTCCCGACCACGACCGCCATGTCCACCCTGAAGCGAGCCCTCGCGATTCTTGACCTCTTCAGCCTCGAAACCCCGGTGTTGTCGGCGGAAGCAATCATTTCGCGCCTGTCGTATTCGGCGCCTACGGGCTATCGCTACATCCGCGACCTGACGGACCTGGGGTATCTGCTGCGCGTGACGGGCGAGGGCTACAAGCTGGGGCCACGCATCATCGAACTGGACCACCTCATCATCGACGGCGATCCGGTGCTGGGCGTGGCGCGGCCGATCATGCGCGAGGTGGTGGACCAGGTGGGCGGGGACGTGCTGCTCAGCGTGATCCACGGCCTGCGCATTCTCAACATCCACCACGAGCGCGGGCCGGACGAACTGGGCATTCCGCACGGCCGCGGGCGCGCCCATCCTCTGTTTCGCGGCGCCACGGCCAAGACCATCGTGGCCTTCCTGCCGCGCAAGGATCAGCGCCGCCTGTACGACGCGCATGCAGACGAAATCCGCGACCTCGGCCTGGGCGGGACGCAGGCCGAGTTCACCGGCTATCTGGACAGGATCCGGGTACAGGGGTTCTATCTTGGGGTAGGCGAGATATCGCCGGAGCGGGCGGGCATCGCGGTGCCGGTGTTCCAGGAAGACCGTCGCGTATTCGGCGCGTTGACCGTCACCTTTCTTGCCACCCGGCTCAACACCATCGCGCAGGACAAGACCGCGTCCCTGCTGCAGTCCGCCGCCCGCCGCATCGAATCCCTGGCGCTGGCTACCCGCATGAAGGAACTGGCCCCCGCGCCATGAGCGCGAAGGCTTGCTCGCCAGGCCGCCATCGTCACAGCCGCGCGCGGCCCCGCGCGTCTATTGCAGTGCCGCGTCTGCCGGTGATCCCATCGCCTGGAACAGCGCGGCCGTTTCCGTCAGGCGGGCGCTGGCGTATTCGATCTCGCGCAAGCGCGCCGCCACGTAGTGCTGTTCGGCCGCATACTCGGTATAGGGTGCCAGCGCGCCCAGCCGTACGCGGCTGGCGGTGTTGCGGTAGGACTGCTCCGCGGCGCGGCGCGAGGCTTCGGCCGAGGCCAACGCCTGCCCGTCGGCGTCCAGTCGCGATAGCGTGTCGGCCACATCACGAAAGGCTGTCAGCACGGTCTGCTTGTATTGCAGCAAGGCGGCCTCGTAGCGCTCCTTGGCCGCGTCACGTTCAGCCAGCAACGCCCCGCCATGGAAAATGGGTTGCGTGAGCGATGCGCCGATCGCCCAGATGGCACCTGCGCCAGACATTGCCGCCGGCCAGTTGAAACCGCCCTTGCCCATGGACGCGGACAGCGACAGGCTGGGAAACAGCTGCGCGGTGGCGACGCCCACGTCGGCCGCGGCGGCCTGGACCACCGCGTCGGCGAACAAGATGTCCGGACGCGCGGCCAGCAGTTCGGACGGCACCACCACCGGTACCTGCTCGGGCACGGCCAACAGGCTGAAAGCCAGGTCGGCCGGCGCCTGATCGGGATTGCGGCCCAACAGCACCGCCAGCGCATGCCGCGTGGCATGCCAGCGGGCGCGCAGGCCCGGCAGGGACGCTTCCAGCGTGGCGGCGTCCTGGTCCGCGTCCAGGGCATCGTTCTGCGATGCCGAACCCAGTTCGTAGCGGCGCTGCGTATCGCGCGCCACCTGCCGCGCAAGCACCACCTGCTTTTCAGTCAGCGCGACGCGCTCCGCCAACGCGGCGGCCGTGATGGCTCCCGTCACGATGTTGCTGGCCAGCGAACGGCGCGCCGATTCCAGCTGGAAGGCCTGTTGCTCGACCTGCGCCGCGAGCGAGTCGTTGGCGAAGCGCGCCGCGCCAAACAGGTCCAGGTCGTACTTGGCGTGGATCTGGCCGGTGAACACGTTGTATTGCGCGGTCGGTTCGGGCAGGTTCGGCATGGTCAGCGCGCGCCGGCGGGAGACATCCGCGCCCGCATCCACCGAAGGCAGCAAGGATGAATTCACCTGGCCGCGCAGTTGCTCGCGCGCGCCTGCCAGATTGCGTTCGGCGGCCGCCAGGTCCGGACTGTTGGCCAGGCCTTCGGCCACCAGCGCGTTCAGGGCGTCCGAGCCATAGCGCTTCCACCATTGCGGCACGGGCCGTGCGCCTTGTTCGAAGCGCTGCGCCACGCCTTGGGCGTTGGCGCTCGCGGCGGGCGTGGCTTCCACGCCATATTGCGCCGGTGGCGCGACGGCAGGCGGCTTGCTGCTGGGCGCGAAGGCGCAGGCGCCCAGCGCCAGCGTCAACGGCAGGACGGCCAGGTGTCGTGGAAATCTGCGCATCGTCATGCTCCCCTTTCCGCCGTGTCGCCGGCGTGGGCGCCAGGCGGCACGCCTTCGGGCTCGTCGCGTTCGTCGTGGCGGACGCGGAACCACGCCGCGTATAGCGCTGGCAGGAAGAACAGCGTCAGCACGGTGGCAATCGTGATGCCGCCCATGAGGGCGGTGGCCATGGGGCCGAAGAAGTTGCTGCGCAAGAGCGGAATCAGGGCCAGTACGGCGGCGGCGGCGGTCAAGGTGATCGGCCGGAAGCGCCGCACGGTGGCGCCGACGATGGCGTCCACGCGCTTGTGGCCGGCGCCGATGTCCTGCTCGATCTGATCCACCAGAATGACAGAGTTGCGCATGATGATGCCGAACATCGCGATCACGCCCAGCATGGCGACGAAGCCGAATGGCTTGCCGAACAGCAGCAATGCGGCAACCACGCCGATCAATCCCAGCGGCGCGGTCAGCACGACCATCAGCACGCGGGCGAAGCTCTGCAGCTGCAGCATAAGCAGGGTCAGCACGGCGACGGCCATCAGCGGCATCTGGGCATTGATGGAGGACTGCCCCTTGGCGCTTTCCTCGACCGGACCGCCCACGTCAATGCGATAGCCGACCGGTAATCCGCTGCGCAATGTGTTGAGCTTGGCGTCGATGGCGCGGGTCACGTCTATGCCCTGCGCGCCGGCGGCGACGTCCGCCTGCACCGTAATGGTGGGCTGGCGGTCGCGTTCCCAGATGACCCCGTACTCCAGTCCGTAGCGCAGGTGGCCCAGGCTGCCCAGCGGCACCGCGCCGTTGGGCGTGGGCATGGCCAGGGTGGTCAGGCGCGCGGGGTCGATCCGCTCTTCCTGCGGCGCGCGCAGGCTGACGGTGATGAGCTTGTCGCGTTCGCGGTATTGCGTGACGGCATAGCCCGACAGCGTCATGGCGAGGAAATCCGACACGTCACTGGCACTGACACCCAGTTCGCGCGCCTTCTGCTGGTCGATCTCAAAGCGCACCGAGCGTTCGGAGGGTTCGTCCCAGTCGAACTGCACATTGGTCGAGCGGGGATCGGCGCGTACTTCGGCCGCCACTTGCTCGGCCACGGCCCGCACGTCCGCAATCTTGTCGCCGCTGACGCGGAATTGCACCTGGAAGCCCACCGGTGGACCGTTCTCCAGGCGGGACAGGCGGCTGCGGATGGCCGGGAACTGCTCGCGCAGCACGGGTTGCAGCCATTGGGCGAGCTTCTCGCGGTCTTCGACGGAATGCGTGGTGATGACCAATTGGGCGAAGTTCGGCGTGGCTAGCTGCTGGTCCAGCGGCAGGTAGAAGCGCGGCGCGCCCGTGCCGACGAAGCTGACCGAATGATCGATCTCGGGGCGGCCCTCCAAGACCTTTTCCAGGCGTTCGACCTGGCGCAGCGTGGCCGCGAACGAGGCGCCTTCCTGCAGGCGCACGTCCACCAAAAGTTCGCTGCGGTCGGAGCTGGGGAAGAACTGCTGGGGCACGAAGCGGAAGCAGGCCATGGACACCACGAACACCAGCACCGTGCCACCCAGCACCAGGTAGCGGCGGTCCACGCACCAGCCCACCCAGCCGCGCAAGCGCTGGTAGAAGCGGGTGTCGTAGATGTCGTGCTCGTGGTCGTCCGGCAGATGCGCTTCGCGCTTGCGCTCGGGCAGCATGCGGTAGCCCAGCAGCGGAATCAGCACGACGGCGGCGAACCACGAGGTGATCAGCGCGATGGCGGACACCTGGAAGATGGAACGCGTGTACTCGCCGGTGCTGGACTTGGCCAGCGCGATAGGTAGAAAGCCCGCCACCGTGACCAGGGTGCCCGTCAGCATGGGAAAGGCGGTGCTGGTATAGGCAAACGCGGCGGCCCGCGCGCGGCTCCAGCCCTGTTCCAGCTTCACGGCCATCATTTCCACGGCGATGATGGCGTCGTCCACCAGCAGGCCCAACGCCAGCACCAGCGTGCCCAGCGATACCTTGTGCAGCCCGATGCCGAACATGTCCATGAACAGCGCCGTGACCGCCAGCACCACCGGTATCGAAATGACCACCACCATGCCGGTGCGCAAGCCCAGCGACACCAGGCTCACGGCCAGCACGATAGCGACTGCCTCGGCCACGGATCTCAGGAAGTCGTCCACCGAGTGCGACACGGCCTTGGGCATGCTGGAGACTTCCTTCAGCATCAGGCCGGCGGGCAGCTGGGCCTTGAGCTCATCGAACTTGGCGCCCAGCGCGCGGCCCAGGTGCACGACGTCGCGCCCCGGCTGCATCGTGATGCCTATGCCCAGCACGGGGCCGCCACCCAGGCGCATCTGTTCGACGGTCGGGTCCTGGTAGCCGCGGCGGATGGTGGCGATATCGCCCAGCCGGATCGATTTGCCGTTGATCCGGATCAATGTGTCCGCCAGGGCCTGGCTGTTGGCGTACTGGCCGGTAGGCCGTACGAAGATGCGGTCGTCGGCGGTCGTTAACGTGCCTGCGTTGGCTACCGCGTTTTGCCCGTTGATGGCTTGCGCGATCTGCTGCGGAGACACGCCCAGCCGCGTCAGCTGAGTGTTGGAAATGTCGATGTAGATATGCTCGGGCTGATCCCCGAAGTAATCCACCTTGGCCACGCCCGGTACGCGCAGCAGCACGGTGCGCAGGCGGTCGGCATAGTCGCGCAGCTGGGCGGGCGAAAACCCGTCGCCTTGCAGGGTGTAGATGTTGGTGTAGACGTCGCCGAACTCGTCATTGAAGAACGGGCCTTGCACGCCCGGGGGCAGGGTGGCCGAAATGTCGCCGACCTTCTTGCGCACCTGGTACCACTGCTCGGCCACGGTGCTGGCGGGCGCGGAGTCCTTCATGGTGTAGAAAATCAGGGATTCACCGGGCCGCGAATAACTGCGCATGAAGTCCGTGTTGGGGGCTTCCTGCAGCTTCTTGGCGATGCGGTCGGTGACCTGCTCCTGCACCTGTTGCGCGGTGGCGCCAGGCCAGAGCGTCTTGATGACCATGACGCGGAAGGTGAAGGGCGGATCTTCGGACTGCGCCAGTTTCGAGTAGGACAGCACGCCGAATAGCGTGATCAGCGTGATGATGAAAATGACCAGCGGCTGGTGCCGCAGCGCCCAGGCCGACAGGTTGAATCGGCCTTCCTCATCGCGGCGTCCCTGGGCCACGGCATCCGGTTGAGTGCCGTTCATGAGGCAAAGTCCTCGGGATGCAACGGCGGCACGGCGCGGACTTTTTCGCCCGCGGCCACCGCATGCACGCCCTGCCACACCACGCGCTCGCCGGCCTGCAGGCCTTTGGACAGGGTGACGGTGCGGGCGTCGTAGCGCAGCACTTCGACGCGGCGCAATTCCAGCGTGTCGTCGCCTGCCTTGACGATCCACACCGCGGGCGCGGATCCGTCGTGGAACAGCGCGGTCGCGGGCACGGTATAGGTAGCCAGGCCTTCGCCGGAACGGTTGTCGAAGCTGATGTTGGCCGTCATGCCCAGGCGCACATCCGGCGTGGGGGCCTCCAGCGTGAGCTTGGCGCGGTAGGTGCGGCTTTGCGGATCCGCGGCAGGCGCAATCTCGCGCAGCACCGCAGCAAACGTCTGGCCGGGCAGGGGGCCGAGGCTGACGCTGGCGCGCTGGCCGATGGACAGCCCCGCAAGCACGCTTTCCGGAATGTCGCAGATCGCGTCGATGTCGCCGGACCAGGCCAGGCTGTAGACCGGCTCGCCCGCGGCCACGTTCTGTCCGGTGTCCGCCTGTTCGGCGGTGATGACACCGGCATGGTCAGCCTGCAAAGCGGTGTATTTCAGCTGGTCGGCCGCCAGCGCCGCCTGTTGTTGCGCCTGGTCGCGTTGCGCCAGCGCCGCGGCGTAGGCGTTGCGCGTCTGCTCCAGCTGGGTCGCCGCGATCAGGTTTTCGCGGGCCTGGGCGCGATCGCGGTCCAGTTGCTGACGCGCGTACTCCAGCTGGTGCTGGGCGGCCGTCAACTGCGCGCGGGCGCTGGCCGCGTTTTTGGCGGCGTCGGCCGGATCCAGTCGCGCAACGATCTGGCCGGGGGCGACGGTATCGCCCAGACGGACCTGGCGTTCGATGATCTTGCCGCTCACCCGGAATGACAGGGGGGTGCTGTAGCGCGCCTGCACTTCGCCAGGCAACGTCCAGGCCGGCAGGCGTTCGTCCGCATGGGCCGGCATGGCGACCACGGGCCGCGGCGCGGGCGGCGGCGGCTCGTTGCGGCCGCAGCCTGCGATCAGCAACGCAATGGCCGCGGTAGCCGACAGCGACAGCAGGCGCGGCCAGCGGACCAGGCGGGGGGAGAGCGGGGGCGGTGCCGCGGGGGCAGCCGCGCCGGGGCGCGCGGCAAGGCGCGCGCAAGGGCCAGGGCAATTCACGTAACACCTCGCGGCGCGAGAAATCGGGAACAAGGGCCGATTGCGGCCCGATACGGCCTGGATTCTAATACAGTCATGAATCCAGATTCAACATTGAATCTGAAATGGCCGCCAGTGCTAAACTCCCGCCATGTCAAAAGTCCGCCTTACGCGAGAGCAGAGCCGTGATCAGACGCGTCAGCGTCTGCTCGACGCTGCGCAATCGATTTTTCTTGCCAAGGGGTTTGTGGCCACCAGCGTGGAGGACATCGCCGAGCAGGCGGGGTATACGCGCGGGGCCTTCTATTCCAACTTCACCAGCAAGTCCGAACTCTTCCTGCAGTTGCTCAGGCGCGATCACGAAAGCGTAATGAGCGACATGCGCGCCATTTTCGAGGACGGCGAATCGCGTCCGCAGATGGAAGCCCGCGTGCTGGAGTACTACTCCACGCACTACCGCGAGAACGACTGCTTCCTGTTGTGGATGGAAGCCAAGCTCCAGGCGGCCCGCGATCCCGATTTCCGGGTGGGTTTCACCGCCTGTATGCGGGAACTGCGCGAAGCCACCACGGAATACATCCGCCAGTTCTCGGCACGCGTCGGTACGCCGCTACGCATGCCGCCGGAACAGCTGGCGCTGGGCCTGTTGGCCTTGTCGGATGGCATGCAGTTCAGCTATGCCTTCGACCCGCAGGCCGTCACGCCCGAAATGACCGAGGCCGTGCTGGCCGGTTTCTTCCGCAGCGTGGTCTTTGGCGAATCCAGCCCGCAGTAGCGTGGCCGGACGGCAGCCTCAGGCCAGCAGTTCCGAGATTTCGATGAGGTTCAGGTCCGGGTCGCGCAGGTAGACCGAGCGGATCTTGCCGGTGGCGCCAGTGCGCGGCACCGGGCCTTCGATGATCTGGGCGCCCTCGCGGGCAAGCTGGGCGATCACCTCGTCCAGCGGCCTGTCGGCAATGAAGCACAGGTTCAGCGCGCCCGGCACGGGCAGGTGGGCCTTGGGTTCGAACTCGCGGCCACGGACGTGCAGATTGATCTTCTGGTTGCCAAAGCGCAGCGCCTGGCGGCCTTCGCCAAAGGTTTCCAGGCGCATGCCCAGGATCCGGGTGTAGAAATCCACCGTGGCGTCGGGGTCGGTACAGGTCAGGACCAGATGGTCCAGGTGATCGATCATGGGATATCTCTCCTGAGGCCGGCCCGGTTTGAGGTTTCAGATTGTCAGACGGCCTTGCGCCGTGATAGTAATACTTGCGGCGCGCGGCCGGACTGAGGGGGGCGCTCGCTGGATTTTCCAACCCTCGGGCGAAAGGAGCTGCTGCATGACTTCAGAAACCCGATCATCCACCATCAATCGCCCCGTGTTCTTTCCCGCGGCCGTGTTCACGCTGCTGCTGGTCGGATTCGCCATCCTGGCGCCCAAGGCGGCGCAAAGCCTGTTTGAATCCGTGCAGGGCTGGATACTGGGCAACGCCAGTTGGTTCTACATCCTGGTCGTAGCCATCATTCTGATCGCGGTGGTGTTCCTGGCGGTCAGCCGCTACGGCGACATCAAGCTCGGGCCGGACCACAGCGAACCCGACTACCGCAACTTCACCTGGTTCGCGATGCTGTTCTCGGCAGGCATGGGTATCGGCCTGATGTTCTTCGGCGTGGCCGAGCCCGTGATGCACTTCATATCGCCGCCCGTGGGCGAAGGAGGCACGGCCGTCGCAGCCCGCGAAGCGATGAAGATCACGTTCTTCCATTGGGGGCTGCACGCCTGGGCCATCTACGCAGTGGTGGCGCTGATCCTGGCCTTTTTCAGTTACCGGCACGGCTTGCCGCTGACCTTGCGCTCGGCGCTGTATCCCTTGATCGGCAACCGCATCCACGGTCCCATCGGACATGCGGTGGACATATTCGCCATTATCGGCACGGTGCTGGGTGTGGCCACTTCCCTGGGTCTGGGCGTGGCGCAGATCAACAGCGGTCTGAACCACCTGTTCGGCACGCCGGTCGGCGTGACCACGCAAATTATCCTGGTCATCGTGACTTGCGGCCTGGCGACCCTGTCGGTGGCCAGCGGCCTGGACAAGGGCATCCGCATCCTGTCCGAGACCAATCTGGTGCTGGCCGCGGTGCTGCTGCTGTTCGTGCTGGTGGTCGGCCCCACGGTGTTCCTGTTCCAGACCTTCGTGCAGAACACCGGCGCCTACCTGTCGGACATCGTCAACAAGACCTTCAACTTGTACGCCTACGAACCTACCGACTGGATCGGTGGCTGGACCTTGTTTTACTGGGGCTGGTGGATCGCGTGGTCGCCCTTCGTCGGCCTGTTCATCGCGCGCATCTCGCGCGGCCGCACCATTCGCGAATTCGTCACCGGGGTGCTGCTGGTGCCGGCCGGCTTCACCTTGTTCTGGATGACGGTGTTCGGCGATACCGCCATTCACATGATCCTGGTCGACAAGGTGCAGGGCCTGGCCGAAGTGGTGCAGGCCGATTCTTCCTTGGCGCTGTTCGCCTTTCTTGAGCAATTGCCCTGGAGCGGGGTGTTGTCCGTCGTCGCCATCGCGATGGTGGCGGTGTTCTTTGTCACCTCGGCCGACTCGGGCGCGCTGGTGGTCGACCTGCTGGCGTCCGGCGGCTCGGATCGCACGCCCGTGTGGCAACGCATCTTCTGGTCGGTGCTGATGGGCGCGGTGGCGATCGCGCTGCTGCTGGCCGACGGCCTGACCGCCTTGCAGACCGCCACCATCGCCAGCGCGCTGCCATTCTCCATCATCCTTCTGCTGTCCCTGTGGGGCCTCTTCAAGGCGCTGAAGCTGGACGCGACCAAGCGTGGCATCCGCTACCAGTCGCTGACGTTGTCGCGTCCCGCGCGTGGCGGGCAGTCCTGGGAGCGGCGCTTGCGCAACATGGTCATGATGCCGCGCCGCGCCCATGTGCAGCGCTTCATCGGAGACGTGGTGCGCCCCGCGCTCGAAGACGTGGCGGACGAATTGCGCAAGCAGGGCTATCAAGTGGACGTGCGCGAACACGGCAACGACGAAGGCGTGATCATGGAGGTTTCGCATGGCGAGCATCTGGATTTTTCCTATGCCGTGCAGCCGGAAGCCTTCGTGCGTCCCAGCCTCACCCCCGAGGAAGCGGCGGACGAGGATGAACGCAAGTACTTCCGCGCCGAGGTCCACCTGCGGGAAGGCGGGCAAGACTACGACATCATGGGCTGGAGCCGCGATGCCGTGATCGGCGACATCCTGGACCAATACGAGCGCCACCGCCATTACCTGCATATGGTGCGGACCTGACCGCGCCGCGCCCCATGACACCGCCAGCTCGCTGGCGGTTTTTTTTTTGCCCATACGCGTTGCAGGGGTTTGCGGGTCATAGTTCGCCGCTATGCCAGGGATTGGATTAACCCTTTTGACGAAATGCCCGATATCGTGGATTATCCAAGAACATTCTTTGATAAATAGCGAGTCAATCATGAAGGCGAATTCAGGAGCGTGGGCCGCGGGGGCCTTGGCGCTGGCGGTAGCGCTGGTGGGCGGCGGGCTGTACTGGAAGTACGGGGGCGCGCAGCAGAAGGGCGGCTGGGCCATGGCGCCTGCCAAAGTCGCGGTGGCCACGGCCCGGCTAGCGGACTTCCCCGTGACCCTGAGCGGCATCGGCTCGCTGGAAGCGGCGCGCCAGGTGCAGGTGGCGGCCGAAGTGGACGGCCGGGTCGATCGGATCCTGTTCGCGTCTGGCGCGCAGGTCAAGGCCGGCCAGTTGCTGGTGCAGTTGAACGATGCCCCCGAGCAAGGCGAGTTGGCGCGCCTGCAGGCGCAGGCGCGCAACGCGCGCGCCTTGCTGGACCGCACGCGCCGCCTGTTGCCGCAGCAGGCCGCCACGCGTGAACAGCTGGACCAGGCCCAGGCCGACTACGACCAGGCTGCGGGCGACATCAAGCGGGTGCAGGCATTGATCGAACAAAAGCGCGTCAAGGCGCCGTTTGACGGCGTGCTGGGCGTGCGGCGCGTGAATCTGGGCCAATTCGCCCGCGCCGGCGATCCGCTGGTGTCGCTGACCGACGCTTCCTCCATGTACGCAAACATCACCCTGCCAGAACAGGCCATGGGCACGCTGCGCATTGGGCAACCGGTAGCGGTCACGGTGGATGCCCACGCGGGACGCGTCTTCGAAGGCAGCGTCAGCACCGTGGAGCCGCAGGTGGATGCGGGGTCGCGTACCGTGCGGGTGCAGGCGACCCTGCCCAACCCCGACGGCGCCTTGGCGGCAGGCATGTACGCCCAGGGCCAGATCGGCCTGCCCGCGCGTCCCGACGTGATCACCGTGCCCGAAACGGCGGTCAGCTATAGCGCTTATGGCGACTCCGTCTACGTGCTGAATCCGCCCAAGGCGGGCGAGCAAGCGTCCGCGCCGACCGTGCGGCAGGCCTACGTGAAGACGGCGGAGCGGGTACGCGGCCGTGTCGTCGTGACCGAAGGACTGCAAGCGGGCGATCAGGTGGTGACGTCGGGCCAACTGCGCCTGCACAACGGCGCGGCGGTGGAGGTCAGCGCCGAGGACACCGTGGCGCTGGATGCCGCGAAGCAAACTTTGGCCCAGATCCGGTGAGATCGCGGAGAAGCACATGAAATTCACCGATCTCTTCGTACGCCGGCCGGTGCTGGCGCTGGTGGTCAGCACACTGATCCTGCTGCTGGGCATCAAGGCCCTGAGCGGGCTGCCGGTACGGCAATATCCGTTGACCGAAAGCACGACCATCACGATCACCACCCAATACCCGGGCGCTTCGCCCGACCTGATGCAAGGCTTCGTCACCCAGCCCATCGCGCAATCGGTGGCCACGGTGGAAGGCATCGACTATCTGTCATCCTCGTCCACCCAGGGCCGCAGCGTGATCACGGTGCGCATGAAGCTGAACGCCGACTCCAACAAGGCCATGACCGAGGTGATGGCCAAGGTCAACGAGGTCAAGTATCGCTTGCCGCAAGACGTCTACGATCCCGTGCTCGTCAAGTCTGCCGGCGAGGCGACAGCGGTCGCCTATGTGGGCTTTTCCAGCAGCACCTTGTCTCTTGCTGCCCTGACTGACTATCTGTCGCGCGTGGTGCAGCCGCAGTTGTCGTCCATCGATGGCGTGGCCAGCGTGGAACTGTACGGCGGGCAGAAGCTGGCCATGCGGGTGTGGCTGGACCCGAACCGGATGGCCGCGCGCGGCATCTCCGCGGGCGAGCTGGCCGAAGCGCTGCGCGACAACAACGTGCAGGCGGCGCCAGGGCAGGCCAAGGGCCTGTATGTCGTCTCCAACATCCAGGTCAACACGGACCTGGTCAACGTCGCGGAATTCCGCGATATGGTGGTCAAGCGCGAGGGCGATGCGATAGTGCGCCTGGGCGACGTGGCCACTGTGGAACTGGGCGCCGCGTCCACGGATTCCAGCGGCCTGATGGACGGCGAGCCTGCCGTGTACTTCGGGCTGAACGCCACGCCGGTGGGCAATCCGCTGGTGATCGTGAAGCGCCTGAACGAGTTGCTGCCCAACATCAAGCAGAACCTGCCGCCGGGCACCAGCGTGCAGGTGCCGTTCGAATTGGCCCGTTTCATCAGCGCGTCCATTGACGGCGTGGTGCGCACGCTGATCGAGGCCATCGCCATCGTGGTGGTGGTGATCTTCCTGTGCCTGGGCTCCCTGCGCGCCGTGCTGATCCCGGTGCTGACCATTCCCCTGTCCATGCTGGGCGGGGCCGCCATCATGGCGCTGTTTGGCTTCAGCGTGAACCTGCTGACCTTGTTGGCGATGGTGCTGGCCATCGGCCTGGTGGTGGATGACGCGATCGTCGTGGTGGAGAACGTGCATCGCCACATAGAAGAAGGGAAGTCGCCGGTGCGCGCGGCCCTGATCGGCGCGCGCGAAGTGGCGGGGCCGGTGATCGCGATGACGATCACGCTGGCCGCGGTCTACGCGCCCATCGGCTTGATGGGCGGACTTACCGGGACGCTCTTCAAGGAGTTCGCCTTCACGCTGGCGGGCTCGGTGGTGGTGTCGGGCGTCATTGCCTTGACTTTGTCGCCCGTGATGAGCTCGTTCCTGTTGGATAACCGCGTTTCCGAAGGCTGGATGGCTCGCCGCGCCGAGCATTTCTTCGGGCGCCTGGGCGACGCCTACGGCCGCGTTCTGGACATATCGCTGCACCATCGCTGGGTGACCGGCCTGGTCGCCGTGGCAGTGCTGGCCAGCCTGCCATTCCTTTACAACGCCGCGCAGAGCGAACTGGCGCCGGTCGAGGACCAGTCCACCGTGCTGACCGCCATCAAGTCGCCGCAACATGCCAACATCGACTACGTGGAGAAGTTCGGCCACAAGTGGGACGACGTGATGAAGACCCTGCCTGAACAGCAGGGGCGTTGGCTGATCAACGGCTCCGACGGTGTGTCCAACAGCATAGGCGGCGTGGACTTCGTGCCCTGGGAAAAGCGCCACCGTTCCGCCGACCAGATCCAGGCCGACATGCAGGCCATGGCCAACCAGGTGGAAGGCAGCAATATCTTCGCCTTCCAGCTGCCGTCCCTGCCAGGATCGACCGGCGGGCTGCCCGTGCAGATGGTCATCATGAGCGCGTCCGACTATCCGGTCGTCTACGAGGCCATGGAAGAGCTGAAGAAGGCGGCGCGCGAAAGCGGGCTGTTCATGGTGGTCGACAGCGACCTGGACTACAACAATCCCGTGGTGCAGCTGAAGGTGGACCGCGCCAAGGCCAATAGCCTGGGCGTCACCATGAAGGCCATCGGCGATACGCTTGCCGTGCTGGTGGGTGAGAACTACGTCAACCGCTTCGGCATGGACGGCCGTTCCTACGACGTGATTCCGCAGAGCCTGCGCGAGCAACGCATTTCGCCTGAATCGCTGGCGCGCTATTACGTCAAGAGCGCCAGCGGCGCGCAGGTGCCGCTGTCGAACATCGTAACCGTGTCCATGGGCGTGGAGCCCAACAAGCTCACGCAGTTCAACCAGCTCAACGCAGCCACGTTCCAGGCCATTCCCATGCCGGGCGTCACCATGGGCGACGCGGTGCAATTCCTGACGCGCCAGGCGCAGGCGTTGCCGGCCGGCTTCAGCTACGACTGGCAGTCCGATGCGCGCCAGTACAGCCAGGAGGGCTCGGCGCTGATGATCACCTTCATCTTCGCCATCATCGTGATCTATCTGGTGCTGGCGGCGCAGTACGAAAGCCTGCGCGATCCTTTCATCATCCTGGTGAGCGTGCCCATGTCGATCTGCGGCGCGCTGATTCCGCTGGCGCTGGGCATGGCAACCGTCAACATCTATACGCAGATCGGCCTGGTGACGCTGATCGGCCTGATAAGCAAGCACGGCATCCTGATGGTGGAGTTCGCCAACGAGATGCAGGTGAACCAGGGATTGGACCGGCGCACTGCGATGGAGCAGGCCGCGCGCATCCGGCTGCGTCCCATTCTGATGACGACCGCCGCCATGGTCATGGGCCTGATCCCGTTGCTGTTCGCAAGCGGCGCGGGCGCGCACAGCCGCTACAGCCTGGGCCTGGTCATCGTGGTGGGCCTGCTGGTGGGCACGTTGTTCACGCTGTTCGTGCTGCCTACTGTCTATACCGTATTCGCCCGCGACCACCGCGCGGCCCACGATACGCCGCGCGCACGGGAACTGGCGCTGGCCCAGGCCGAGGACGCCGCCGTGCCTGGCACCGCCGCTTAGCCGAAGGAACCGATCATGAAGCACTCAAAACTTTCCCTACGCGTGCGCCGTGGCGCGGCCGTGCTGCTGGCCGCGCTGGCCACGGCCGGTTGCGCTGTCGGACCCGATTATCAGAAGCCCGAATCCGCGCCGGTGACGCTTGCCAGCCCGGAGCAGGGGCTGTTCTCCACCGACCGGCTGCAGCGCGACTGGTGGAAACAATTGCAGGACCCGCAGCTGGACCGGTTGATTGAACTGGCACTGGCCCGCAACCTGGACATCCGCATCGCGCAGGCGCGCCTGGCGGAGTCGCGGGCGGTGCTGGACGAAAAGGAACTGGACCAGTTGCCCACGGTCACGCTGGGAGGAGGCTACGAGCGCAGTCTTTCCCAGGCCAATGCCGGCGCCAGTGGCCAGCGCAACCTGGCGCAGAGCTACCGGGCGGGCTTTGATGCCACTTGGGAGCTGGACCTGTTCGGCCGCTTGCGCCGGGCGGCCGAGGGGGCGGCCGCGCGTAGCGAGGCGCAGGTCGCGGATCTGGCCCAGACCCGTATCGTGGTGGCCGCGGAAGTCGCGCGCAACTACTTCGAGCTGCGGGGCGCGGAGCAACGCCTGGCGGTGGCGCGCGCCAACCTGGAAAGCCAGCGCGACAGCTTGCGGGTGATCCAGGCCATGGTCTCGGCCGGCCGCGGCGACGAGGGCGACTTGGCCAGTGCGCGCGCCGAACTGGAGACCGTGCAGGCCAGCGTGCCGGTGCAGATCGCCGCCCGGCGGCTGGCGCAGTACCGGATCGCGGTGCTTGCGGGCCTGCGGCCGGTGGAACTGGGCGAACTGGATGCCGGCAAGGCCTTGGCACCCCTGGAAACCCGTCTGCCGATCGGCGACGTGAGCGCCTTGTTGTCGCGCCGTCCCGATGTCCTGGCGGCCGAGCGCGGCATGGCAGCCGCCAATGCGGATGTGGGCGTGGCGACCGCGGAGCTGTATCCGCGTATCGACCTGGGCGGGTTCCTGGGCTTTGTCGCTCTGCGCGGCGCGGATTTCGGTTCGTCGGCCACCCGCGCGTTCAGCGTGGCGGCCAATGCCAACTGGCCGGCATTCCACCTGCCTACGGCGCTGGCACGCAAGCGCGGCGCCGTGGCGCGCGCGGACGGCGCCGTCGCCAGCTACGAACTGACCGTGCTGCGCGCGGTCGAGGAACTAGAGGCCGCGCTGACGGAGTACGGCCAGACGCAGCAGCGCCTGGGCAGCCTGGTGCAGGCCGCAGCCCATAGCGGCAGGGCGGCGGAACTGGCGCAATTGCGCTACCGCGAAGGCAGCGCCCCGTATTTGACGGTGCTGGACGCGCAGCGTACGCTTTTGCGCGCCCAGGACGCCGTCGCCGTGGCCGAAACCGAGTCCTATACCCGGCTGATCGCACTGTACAAGGCGCTAGGCGGCGGATGGGAAGCACCGCCGGCGGATCAGTTGGCGGCCGCCGGCTGACCGGCCGGCGCGGTTCGTGGCACCATAGGCGAATATCCGGAGAATCCACATCCATGTCTGACAGCCCGTCCCATCCCGTCGTCTGGGAGCACCAACCTGCGGACCGCGTCCTCATGACCCTGAAGACGCGCGGCCCGCAGTCCGTCGCCGTCATCGCCCGGGCCATGGATGTGACGGCCGAGGCCGTGCGCCAGCAGATGACCCGCTTGCACGCGGAGGGGCTGGTGGATTCGGAAAGCCATAGCGCGGGCCGGGGTCGCCCCACGCAGATCTGGTTCCTGACGGATGCCGGGCATGGCCGCTTCCCGGATACGCATGCCGAAATGACGGTGCAGATGATCGGCGCCATCCGCCAGGTGTTTGGCGAAGAGGGCGTCGAAAAGCTGATCCAGGCGCGCGAGGCAGCCATGCTCAACGGCTATCGGCAGGCGATGCAAGGGGCCCGCAGCCTGAAGGACCGGCTGGAGCGGCTGGTTGAAGTCCGGTCCGCCGAAGGCTATATGGCCGAGCTGCGCAAGGACGGTCCGGACTTCCTCTTCATCGAGAACCATTGCCCGATCTGTTCCGCGGCAAAAGCCTGTATGGGCTTTTGCCGCAGTGAACTGGAGCTCTTCCACAAGGTTCTCGGCGACGACGTCCGGGTCCGGCGCGAAGAACACATACTCACAGGGGCGCGCCGCTGCGCCTACCGCATCGACAAGGCCCAATGACGGGTCACGTGCCGGGTTGCTCCCAGCCACCCAGCGCCTTGTATAGCTCCACCGCGTTGACCAGCCGGCGCTGCTGCAGCCGGATGAATTCCTGCTCGGACTCGAACAGGCTGCGCTGCGCTTCCAGCATTTCCAGATAGCTGGCCACGCCACGCTCGTAGCGCCTTTCGGTCAGGCGCTGGCGGTCGCGATCGGCGTCGCGCACCTTGCGCTGGGCGTCGATCTGGGCGCGCAGCGTATCGCGCGCGGAGAGCGCGTCGGCCACTTCGCGGAAAGCCTGCTGGATGCTGCCTTCGTACTGCGCTATTGCGATGTCCTTGCGCGCTTCGGCCAGCGACAGGTTGGCGCTGTTGCGGCCGGCATTGAAGATGGGCAGCGTCAGCTTGGGGGCGAAAGTCCAGGTGCCCGTGCCCGACCCGAACAGGTCCGAGAAGCTGCCGGCCGTGGTGCCGATGTCGGTCGTCAACTGCACGGAAGGGAAGAACGCCGCGCGCGCCGCGCCGATGTCGGCATTGGCGGCCCGCAGCGTATCCTCGGCCTGGCGCAGGTCCGGACGGCGGATCAAGAGGGCCGAGGGCAGGCCTGCGGCCAGCGGCGTCAAGCTCTGGCTTTCCAGCGTGACGGCATCGGTGTCCGGTGGCAACGTGAAGTCACCTGCCAGCAAACCCAGCGTGTGGACGGCCTGGCGGTACTCCCGGCTCAGCTCGGCATGCGTGGCGCGCGAGGATTCCACCAGCATCTGCGCGGTGCGCAGCCCCACGGCCGTTTCCAGCCCTGCGTCGTAGCGGCGCTGGGTGAGCTTGAGCGTGGCTTCGCGGAGCGCCAGCGTGCTCTCGGTCAGGCGCAACTGCTCCGCCAGCGAGCGCTGATTGAAGTACGCCGCGGCAGTCTCCGACACCAGCGACAGCGTAGCCGCGCGGTGCGCTTCCTCGCTGGCCAGGTAGCGCGACAGCGCGGCATCGCTCAGGCTTTTTACGCGGCCGAAGAAATCCAGTTCGAAAGCGGCGATGCCAATAGCCGCGCGGTAGCGGTCCGCCACCGGCATGCGAGGCTGGCCGGGCTCTGCTGCCCGTCCGCGGCTGAATTCACCCGTGCCGTCGATGGAGGGCAGGCGGTCGGCCTGCTGCACGCCGTACAAGGCGCGAGCTTCCTGGATACGCAACGCCGCCACTCGCAGATTGCGGTTGTTCTTCAGTGCGGCGTCGATCCAGGCCTGCAGCGCCGGGTCATTGAAGTAGGCGCGCCAATCCTGCGGCACGGCGGCCTGCCCGTCCTGGGCGGGCGTGCCGTAGGCATCGGGAATCGGCGCGGCGGGGCGTTCGTACGTAGGGGCCAGCGAGCAACCGGCCAAAGCCAGCGCAAGCAGGGTCATTGCCATAGCCTTCATGGCGAGGTCTCCAGCGTTTCGCGGCCTTCCGGACGCGAGGGGCGGACGCGCATGCCCAGCACGCGGCCCACGATGAGAAAGAAGAGCGGCACCAGGAAGATGGCCAGCACCGTGGCGGTGACGATGCCGCCCAGCACGCCCGTGCCGATCGCGGCCTGGGCGCCCGAGGCGGCGCCCGTGGCCAGCGCCAGCGGCAGCACGCCCACGCCAAAGGCCAGGGAGGTCATCACGATGGGCCGCAGCCGCAGCCGCGCAGCCTCCAGCGTGGCGGACACGATGCCCTGGCCGTCGCGCACCAGGTCCTTGGCGACTTCCACGATCAGGATCGCGTTCTTGGCCGACAAGCCGATCGTGGCAATGAGGCCCACCTTGAAGTAGATGTCGTTGGGCATGCCGCGCAGCGTCACGCCCAGCACCGCGCCGATCACGCCAAGCGGCACCACCAGGATCACCGCCAGCGGGATGGACCAGCTTTCGTACAGCGCGGCGAGCGCCAGGAACACGACCAGCACCGACAGGGCGAACAGCACGGGCGCCTGGTTGCCGGAGAGCCTTTCTTCATAAGACTGTCCGGACCAGTCGAAGCCGATGCCGCGCGGCAGTTCGGCCGCCAGCGTCTCCATGGCGCGCATGGCTTCGCCGCTGCTGTGTCCGGGCGCCGCCGCCCCGTTGATGGTGAACGAGGGGAAGCCGTTGTAGCGGTTGAGCTGCGGCGGCCCCATCGACCATTTCAGGGTGGCAAAGGCGGAGAGCGGCACCATCTGCCCCTGCAGGTTGCGGACATGCAGGCGCGAGACGTCTTCCATGTCGATACGGCTCTTGCCGTCGGCCTGCACGGTCACGCGCCGCACCTGGCCATTGAGCATGAAGTCGCCGATGTAGTCAGACCCGTACATCACCGCCAGCGCCGTGTTGATCTCGTCCACCGATACGCCCATGGCCTGGGCCTTGTCGCGGTCCACTCGCAGCTCCAGTTGCGGCGCATCTTCCTGGCCCGCGAAGACGACCTCCGCGAGCGCGGGATGGCGGGACGCGGCCGCCAGCAGCTGCTGGCGGGCCTGGGTCAGTGCCTCGTAGCCCAATCCGCCGCGGTCCTGCAGGCGGAAGTCGAATCCCGAGGTCGAGCCCAGGTCCGGCAGCGGCGGCGAGTTCAGCGCGTGCACCATGACGTTCTTGCGGTCGGCGAAGGCGGCATTGATGCGTTCCACCACGGCGTTTACATGCTGGCCAGCGCCTCGGCGCTCCTTCCAATCCTTCAGCGTGACAAAGAACATGGCCGAGTTGGGCCCGCTGCCGTAGTTGCTGAAGCCATTGACTGAATACACGTATTCGACGGGTTCTTTTTCCATCATGTAGCGCTCGACTTCCTTCACCATCGCCATGGTTTCGGCTTGCGGCGATCCCTGCGGCAGGATAACCATGGCCATGAAGCTGCCCTGGTCTTCGTCCGGCAGGAAGGAGGAGGGCAGCCGCGCGAACAGCAGCGCCACGGCGGCGATGACCGCCAGATAAGCCAGGCCGAATCGCACGGGGCGGGCGAGCACGCCCGAGACCCGCGCGGTATAGCGCGCGGTCAGGCGCGCGAACGCCCGGTTGAACCAGCCGAAGAAACCGCGCTTCTCGTGGTGGCCCGCGGCGATGGGCTTGAGGAGGCTGGCGCACAGCGCCGGCGTCAGCGACAACGCCAGGAAGGCCGAAAAAGCGATCGACACGGCGAGCGTCACGGCGAACTGACGGTAGATATTGCCCACCGCGCCGTCGAAGAAGGCCATGGGCACGAACACCGACACCAGCACCACCGTGATGCCCACGATGGCGCCGCTGATCTGGCCCATGGCTTTCACCGTGGCTTCGCGTGGCGGCAGGCCTTCCTCCGCCATGATGCGTTCGACGTTTTCCACCACCACGATGGCGTCGTCCACCAGGATGCCGATGGCCAGCACCATGCCGAACATCGTCAAAACGTTGATGGAATAGCCCAGCCCCAGCATCACGCCCAAGGTGCCCAGGAGCGCCACCGGCACGACCAGCGTGGGGATCAGCGTGGCGCGCAGGTTCTGCATGAACAGGTACATCACGCAGAAGACCAGCGCCACGGCTTCGAGCAGGGTCATCAGCACCTTCTTGATCGAGATCTCGACGAACGTGGATGTCTCGTAGGGAATGTCCCATGTAACGCCCGGCGGGAAGTACTGGGCCAGTTCCTGCATGGTGGCGCGGATGCGCTTGGTGGTGTCCACCGCGTTCGAGCCCGGCGCCAGCTTGATCCCCAGGCCGGTACCGGTCATGCCGTTCACGCGCGACAGGTACATGTAGTCGGTGCCGCCCAGCTCGACCCGCGCCACGTCCTTCAGGCGCAAGGTGGCGCCATCCGGCTGCGCGCGCAGCGGAATGTTGCCGAACTGCTCGGGCGTGCGCAGGGATTCGCCCGCGACGATGCTGGCGTTCAGCGGCGCGTCTTTCGGCACCGCCTGGTTGCCCAGTTCGCCGATGGTGACCCGCGCGTTGTGGCTGCGTAGCGCCGAGACGATGTCGCCCGGGGTCAGGGACATGGCAGTCAGCTTGGCCGGATCGGGCCAGATGCGCATCGCAGCTTCCGCGCCAAAGGATTGCACCTTGCCCACGCCTTCCACGCGGCGCAGCGCCTGCAGCACATTGGAGGCGGCCAGCTCTCCCAGCTGGATGTCGTCCAGGCTGCCGTCCGACTTCAGCGATACGACCAGCTGGATGTTGTCGGCCGCCTTCTCCACGCGCACGCCGTCGCGGCGCACCGATTCCGGCAGGCGCGGCTCCACCGCTTTCAGGCGGTTCTGCACTTCCACCGCAGCCAGGTCGGGATTGGTGCCTTGCTTGAAGGTCAGGTTGATGCTGGCCCAGCCCGTCGAGTCGCTGCTGGACGAGGTGTACATCAGCCCGGGAGCGCCGTTCATCTCGCGTTCGATGATGGCGGTGACGGCTTCCTCGACCACCTTGGCCGAGGCGCCTGGATAGCTGGCGCCGACGTTGACCACCGGCGGAGCGATATCGGGATACTGTGCCACCGGCAGCGCGCGGATCGACAGAAGGCCGACCAGCACGATGAGCAGGGAGATCACCCACGCGAAGACGGGGCGATCGATAAAAAAACGCGCCATTGCGGTTTATCCTTTTTGGCCGGGAGCGGGCGTCCTTGCCTGGCTGCCGCCTTCCGGGTTCCCGTGGGCCAGGGGTTGCGCGCTGGGCGCCGCCCGTTCCACCGGTTTGATTTTTTGCCCCGCCGCCAGGTGCGCGGCGTTCTCGACGACGATGCGTTCGCCGCCCGTGAGTCCTTGCGTGACGACCCAGTTCGGGCCTTGCAGCCGCTCGGCGGTGACGGCGATCTTCTTCAGCTCGCCGTCGTGGCCGGCGGCCAGCACGTGCGCGCCGTCGGCATTGCGCAGCAGAGCGTTGCGCGGCACCAGGTAGGTGTCGCGGTTGATCGCCTGCTCCAGCCGCACCCGCACGTACATGCCGGGCAGCAGGTCGCGGCCCGGGTTTTCGAACAACGCTCGCATCGTCACGTTGTCCGTGCCCGGATCCACCGCCAGGTCGGCGAAGGACAGCGTGCCGCCGCGACCATATTCACTGCCGTCGGGCAGCAGCAGCCGTACCTGTACCTGTTCGGGCGCTACGCCTTCCAGGGCCCCCGCGCGGATCTGCTTCTGCAGTTGCATCACCTCGGCGGCGGGCTGCGCGAAGTTCACGTAAATGGGATCGATCTGCTGCACCACCGTCAGCGGCGTGGCCTGCCCTTCGCCCACCAGGGCGCCTTCGGTGACCAGGGCGCGCCGTGCCCGGCCGTCGATGGGCGAGGTAACGCGCGCATAGTCCAGCTTCAGCTTTGCGCTTTGCAGGTTGGCGCGGGCCAGGGCGACTTCGGCGCGAGCCTGGCGTTCCTGCGCGACGCTTTCGGCGTGGTCGCGTTCACTGATGGCGCGGTCCGACACCAGGTCGGCGTAGCGCCGCAGCTTGTCGGCGGCGGCGGACAGGTTCGCCTGCGCGCGCGCCAGGTTCGCGGCCTCGGAATCGTACGCGGCCTGCAGGGGCGCGGGATCGATCTGGAACAGGGCTGCGCCGCGCGCCACGTCCTGTCCTTCCTCGTAGAGGCGTGCCGTGACGATGCCGGCCACGCGCGCGCGCACTTCGGCCTCGCGATAGGGCTCAAGCCGGCCCGGCAGCTCGGTGGCGACGCTGGTGGGCGTGGCCGCCGCGATGATGACGCCGATCTCCGCCGGGGCGTCGGCGGCTGGTTGGGTTTCCGGTTTCGAGCAACCAGTAATAAGAATTAATACGGCAGATAGGACGAACGTGCGTAGAGGGACTCTTTGCTTCATTTTTATAGTGTCGTGATGGGCCCGCGCTGGGGCTTATGTGGGGAAAGGCGCCGACTTTCCCGCGTGGGGAAGCGAGTCTATCATTTAATCCGTCATGCTTGATTAATTATTTTGTTCAGAAGTATGCTCCCCGCTTCACACTTATTCACAGTGTCGAAAAAGGCGGCTTCTCGGTTCGGAGCCGCCGTTTTTTTGCAGCCCGTTTTTTTAAGAAGGAGGTCCCCAGCATGGCCCGCAAGACGAAAGAAGAGTCCCAACGCACCCGCGACCGCATCCTGGATGCGGCGGAGCGCGTGTTCCTGTCCAAAGGAGTGGCCGGTACCACGATGAGCGACATTGCCGACCACGCGGGCGTATCCCGGGGCGCCGTCTACGGCCATTACAAGAACAAGATCGACGTCTGTATCGCCATGTGCGACCGCGCGCTCGGCGAAGCCGCTCCGCTCACCCAGGTGTCGACGGAGGGCGAGGCGCTGGAATCGCTCTATACCTCCATGCGGCAATACATCCAGATCTATGCGCAGGAAGGATCCGTGCAGCGCGTGCTGGAGATCCTGTACCTGAAATGCGAACACAGCGACGAGAATGCGCCGCTTCTGCGCCGCCGCGACCTGTGGGAGCGCCATGCCCTGCGTACCTCCGAAAAACTGCTGCGTGCCGCGGTCAAGCGCGAAGACCTGCCGCGTGCACTGGATGTGCGCCTGTCCAATCTCTATCTGCACGCCCTGGTCGACGGGGTGTTTGACAGCATCTGCTGGTCCGATCGCCTCAAGGGCGATATGTGGCCGCGCGTCGAGCGCATGCTCCGCGCCGCCATCGACACCCTCCGGTTTTCCGCGCACCTGTTGACGCCGAAAGCCGCCTGATTTTCCCAGGGTCGGCCGGGAGCCGGACGCCTCATACAATCCAGGCATGACCCTCAAGCAACTCGAAGCCTTCTACTGGGCCGCCACCTGCGCAAGTTTCGCCGTGGCGGCCGAGCGCCTGCACCTGTCGGTGTCGTCGCTGTCCAAGCGCATCACCGAGCTCGAGGAAGGCCTGGGCCAGTCCCTCTTCGACCGTAGCGGCCACAAGGCGGTGCTGACGGACGTGGGCCAACGCCTGCTGCCGCAGGCACGCGACCTGCTCGCTTCGGCGGAACAGATCCGCGCCTCGCTGGCGCAGAGCGCGGGCCTCAGCGGCCGCTGCCGCTTCGGGGTGGGCGAGCTCACCGCGCTCACCTGGCTGCCGCGGCTGATTCGAGGCGTGCGCGCCGCCTATCCGGACCTGGTGCTGGAGCCCTATGTGGATATCGGCCAGGTGCTGGAGCAGCGCGTGGCGGATGGCGAACTGGACTTCGCCGTGATTGCGGGCCGTTCCTCGCGGCCCAACATCGCCTCCACCTCCATCGGCCAGGCCCACTTTTCCTGGGTGGCCGCGCCGGCGGTGCTCGACGGCGCCACGCACATGACACCGGCGCTACTCGAACGCCTGCCGCTGGTTACGCTACCGGCGGGCGCCGGCACTACGCGCATCATCGACGACTGGCTGGCGGGCCGCGAGGCCGGCGGCGAACGCCTCTGCTGCAACAACTGGGGGGCGGTGGTCGGCCTCCTCATTGAAGGCACCGGTGTCGGCCTGCTCCCCAGCCATTGGGCCAGCGCGCTGCAGGCCGAAGGAAGTTTGCGCGTGCTGGAGGGGGATCCGCCCCTGGCGGCCTTGCCCTATGCCTTCCAGTACCGGCGCGACGATGCCCGGCCGCTGGTGGGCAAGCTGCGCGTCGAGGTCCAGGCCGCCGTGGATTTCGCCGCGCCTTGCCGCATTCCCTGACAGCGCGTCCGCAAGGCGGCCGCCCGGCGGGTATTTAGGCATTCGACAGCCACCGCTCTATACAATCGCCGCGCGCTTGGCGCAGAATCCAACAAGAACGTGCGCAGCGGGGGATGGACCCGGCGATGCAGCACGGCTCGGGTCTGTTCCTCCATGCCAGGCGGCGCGTCCGCGCGGGGAACCAGGCCGACCTGAACCGACGGAGATCTTTCATGCGTAAACTTTGCCTCGCCATGGCCATGGCGGGAATGCTGGCCAGCGGATTGGCGCAAGCCCAATCCACCTTGCGTATCGGCCTGCAGGACGACCCCGATGTGCTGGACCCGGTGCGCGCGCGCACGTTCGTGGGCCGCATCGTCTTCGCCTCCCTGTGCGACAAGCTGGTCGAGATCACGCCGGACCTGAAGATCGTGCCGCAGCTGGCGCAATCCTGGACGATCAGCCCCGACCACAAAGTGCTGACGTTCAAGCTGCGTACCGACGCCGTGTTCCATGACGGCACACCGGTTGACGCCGCGGCCGTCAAGGCCAACCTGGATCGCGCGCGCACCTTGCCCGACAGCAACCGCAAGAGCGAGCTGGCCACGGTCGCCAGCGTCGAGGCGCCGGACGCCTCCACCGTGGTGTTGAACCTGTCCGAACCGGACGCTTCGCTGCTTTCGCAGCTGTCGGACCGTGCCGGGATGATGATGTCGCCTGCCAGCTTCGACAAGGATCCTGGCGGCAAGCCGGTGTGCTCGGGTCCGTATCAGTTCAAGGAGCGCGTGCAGAATGATCGCATCGTGCTCGAAAAATTTCCCAAATACTGGGATGCGGCCAACTATCATTTCGACCGCCTGGTCTATACCCCGATTCCCGACAATACCGTGCGCCTGAACAACCTGCGCGCGGGCGACCTGGACATCATCGAGCGCGTGGCGCCCAGCGATGCCAAGGCTGTCAAGGACGACAAGAACCTGGCGCTGGCTCCGGTGACCGGGCTGGGCTTCCAGTCCATTTCCGTGAACCTGGGCAATGGCGCGCGCGCCAACAATCCCCTGGCCAAGGACAAGCGCGTGCGCCAGGCGCTGGATCTCGCGATCGACCGCGACGTGCTCAACCAGGTGATCGGCGAAGGCATGTTCCAGCCGGCCTATCAGCCGTTCCCGCCCGCCAGCTTCGCCTACAACACCGCCTTCGAACACAAGGGGCGCGATCCAAAGAAGGCGCAGGCCTTGCTGAAGGAAGCGGGCTTTGACCGCGTCAAATTCGAAATCACCTTTGGCAACAACACCACCATGCAGCAGGTATTCGAACTCGTGCAGGCCATGGGCGCCGAAGCGGGTTTCGACATCACCCTGCGTCCGGTGGAGTTTGCCTCCCTGCAGTCCTCGCTTGCGCGCGGCGATTTCGAAGTCGGGCAGAGCGGCTGGTCGGGCCGTGTCGATCCCAGCGGCAATATCCATCAGTACGTGAGCTGCAAGGGCAACTTGAACGACGGCAAGTTCTGCGATGCCGGCGTGGACAAGCTGCTCAATGACGCGCGCGCGGAATCCGACAACGCCAAGCGTCGCGCCATGTACGACCAGGTGCTGGCGACGATGCAGGAACAGCGTCCCATCATCTACCTGTTCTATCTGCCGTGGACCTTTGGCGTGCAGAAGAAGATCGAAGGGTTCGTGCCTTACCCCGACGGCCTGATCCGCCTGAAGGGCGTAAGCGTCGCCAAGAAGTAAATCGGTCAGGAGGGACGGTGTCTCTTTAACGGTCCTTCCTGATGTCCGACACCTTTTGTGAGATAGAACGTGGACATGCCATCCAGCGCACTGCGTGCGCAATTGAACAACAGTACCTACGTAGCGGGCAGGGGGTGAGCCATGTTCACTACCCGTCCCGAAATTCTCGGCACCTTCGGCGTCGTGACCTCCACCCATTGGCTGGCCAGCGCGGCCGGCATGTCGCTGCTGGAGCGCGGCGGCAACGCCTTTGACGCCTGCGTTGCCTCGGCCTTCGTGCTGCAGGTGGTCGAGCCCCATCTGGTGGGCCCCGCGGGCGAAGTGCCCGCGGTGTTCTATTCGGCGCGCACTGGCCGCGTCGAGGTGCTGTGCGGCCAGGGCACCACGCCCGCGGGCGCCACGCTGGAGCGCTACCGCGCGGAAGGGCTCAAGCTCATCCCCGGCAACGGCCTGCTGGCCACCGTCATTCCAGGCGCTTTCGATGCCTGGATGCTGTTGTTGCGCGACCATGGCAGCATGCGCGTGCGCGACGTCCTGGAGCCCGCCATCTATTACGCGGAGCATGGCCATGCGCTGATGCCGCGCATCTCCAATACCATCGCGGGCCTGAAGGATTTCTTCCAGACCCATTGGCCCACGACGGCGCAGGTATATGTGCCCGGCGGCAAGGTGCCGGAGGCCCGCAAGCTGTTCCGCAACCCGGCGCTGGCCCGCACCTGGACCCGCGTGCTGCAGCAGGCCGAAAGCGCCGGCGCCGACCGCGAGCGCCAGATCGAGGCCGCGCGCGACGCGTTCTACCGCGGCTTCGTGGCCGAGGAGATCGACCGATACGCGCGCGGCACCGATGTCATGGACGAAAGCGGTACCACCCACCGGGGCGTCATCACCGCCGACGACCTGGCGGGCTGGTCGGCCAGCTACGACAAACCGGTCACCTACGACTATCACGGCTACACCGTGGCCAAGGCGGGGTCCTGGAGCCAGGGGCCCGTATTCCTGCAGACGCTGGCGCTGCTCAGGGAAATGGACCTGGCCGGCGTCAGCCCGACCAGCGCCGAGTTCGTGCACCGCGTTACCGAGGCCATGAAGCTGGCCTTCGCCGACCGCGAAGCCTATTACGGCGATCCGGCTTTCGTCGATGTACCGCTGGATCACTTGCTGTCCGACGCCTACAACGCCGAACGCCGCGCGCTCATCGGCGAGTCGGCCTCCCAAGATCTCCTGCCCGGGCAGGTGCCGGGTTTCGAGGCGCAGGTCAAACGCGTCATGGACACGCTGGAACGCCTGTCCAAGGTCTCCGCGCCCGGCAGCGCCACCAATGAGCCCACGCTGGCTGACATGCGCGCCTCGGCCAAGCGCGGCGACACCACCCACGTGGACGTCATCGACCGCTGGGGCAACATGATCTCGGCCACGCCTTCGGGCGGATGGTTCCAGTCCTCGCCGGTGATTCCCGAACTGGGCTTCGGCCTGAACACCCGCGCGCAGATGTTCTGGCTGGAAGAGGGGCTGCCAGGCACGCTGGCGCCGGGCAAGCGTCCGCGCACCACCTTGACGCCATCGCTGGCGCTGCGTGATGGCAAGCCCTACCTGGCATTTGGCACGCCTGGCGGCGACCAGCAGGAGCAATGGCAGTTGCTGTTCTTCCTGCGGCACGTGCACCATGGACTGAATCTGCAGGAAGCGATCGACCTGCCCATGTCCCACACCATGCATTTCCCGACGTCCTTCTATCCGCGGGACCGCAAGCCGGGGCATCTGGCCGTGGAGGCGAGCTTCGGTCCCGAGGTCATCGAGGCGTTGCGCCAGCGCGGGCACCAGATCGAGGAAGTCCCCGAATGGTCGGTGGGCCGCCTGACTGCGGCCTCGCGCGACCCCGACGGCCTGCTGCACGCGGCGGCTACGCCGCGTCTGATGCAGGCCTACGCCATCGGCCGCTGAACGGCGGCGGCGGGCGCGCCTGGCGCCGCCCGCCGCCAGCCTTGTTGCGGCGCTTTGCCGGCATGGGGTATGTTTGTCGCATGACGCTACCCCAGCAGAACCCGGCAGCAACTGTCCGCTCCCTGACGGGACAAGAACCCCTTTTCATCGTCCTCAATACAGGATCGGGGCGCGGCGACGCGCAGATCCTGCAGGACACGATCCGCCGCATTCTCGACGAGGCGGGGCGCCACTACGAACTGATGCCCGTGCAAGATCCGTCGCGCCTGACGGACACCGCCGAGGCGGCGGTCGCGCTCGCGCAGGAGAGGCAGGGCGTGGTCATCGCGGCGGGCGGCGATGGCACGCTCAATGCCGTCGCCAGCGTGGTGCTGGGCAAAGGGGTGCCTTTCGGCATCCTGCCCCAGGGAACATTCAATTATTTCGGGCGCAGCTACGGCATCTCACAAGACACCGAGGTCGCCTTGCGCGGCTTCCTGCTGGGACAGCCCAGGCCCGTGCAGGTCGGCATGCTCAACGGCCGGCTGTTCCTGGTCAATGCCAGCCTTGGCCTGTACCCGCAACTGCTCGAGGACCGCGAAGCCTACAAGCAGAAGTACGGCCGCAGCCGGCTGGTGGCGCTATGGTCGGGTCTGGTGACCCTGCTGCGCGCGCCGCGCCAGTTGAGCCTGCTCCTGGATCACGGCGGGCAGGCCCGCAACCTGCGTTCGCCTACGCTGGTGGTGGGCAACAACAAGCTTCAACTGGAACACATCGGCATTGATTGCGCCGAACTGGATCAGAACCGGCTGATTGCCATGGCTGCAAGGCCGGTTGGGACGCTGGCGTTGTACGGCCTGCTCCTGCGCGGCCTGTTCAGCAGGTTGGGCGAGGCCGAACACGTGGTCAGCTTTGCCTTCGACCGGCTGACGGTAGCGGTGCGCGGACGCCGGCGGGTCAAGGTGGCGATGGACGGCGAAATCTCCTGGATGGATACGCCGCTGGAATTCAAAGTGGCCGAGGAACGGCTGCCGCTGGTGGTGCCGGCGGACTCGCAATATCTGGACCGTTCATGACCCGTATCCTGCATTTTTCCGATACCCACTTCGGCACTGAACGCAAACCCGTCGTCGAGGCCGCGCTGGACCTGGCCCGCAGCCTTGCGCCCGATCTGGTGGTTCTCAGCGGCGACATCACCCAACGCGCGCGGCGCGGCCAGTTTGCAGCCGCCCGCAAATTCATCGAACGCCTGTCGTTGCCGGTGCTGACGGTGCCGGGCAATCACGACATTCCCTTGTTCAATGTGTTCGCCCGCGCGCTGAACCCCTACGGCAACTACAAGCGGGCCTTGGGGCCGGTGCTCGAACCCGTGTACGAGAACGCCGGCCTGCTCGCCATCGGCGTCAACACCACGCGTCCGCGCCGGCGCAAGGACGGCGAGATATCGGACGGCCAGATCGCCCGGGTCGCGGAGCGGCTGCGCCAAGCCAAGCCGGGACAGTTGCGCATCGTGGTGGCGCACCATCCCGTGCGCGCCAAAGTGGAGTCCGATCTGTCCAATTTGCTGAACGGGCGCGAGCGCGCGCTGGCGGCCTGGACGCAGGCAGGCGTCGACCTCATCCTGGGTGGACACATCCATCTGCCCTATGTGCTGCCGCTCGATCCTTCCGCTCCCTCTCGTGGCTGGATCGTCCAGGCGGGGACGACCTGCTCGCGCCGTGTGCGCGGCAACATTCCCAATTCGGTCAATGTCATTACCCGCGAGGAACAGGGCGCTTGCCATGTCGAGCGCTGGGACTACGCCGCCGGGGCGCATGCTTTTGCACCGGTGGACAGGACGCAGGTCGGGCTGTAATGAGAGGGCTGGGAACTTCATCGTGACGGGCGCTTTTTCATGACGGATGCCTTTGCGGCGTGGGCTGCGGCCCATGCCTTGCAGCTATTTCTCGCGCTGCCGTTGCTGGCGGGCGCGGCGGCGTACGTCTTCGCGCGCTGCGGCCTGGGGTTGCCCGGCCGCCGCCGCGCGATCTTCTTCATGACGGGCACGTGCGCCGCGCTGGCGCTCTTTCTGGTCCTGGCTTTCGCGATAGAAAGCGAAGGGGTGGTGGTCGCCTTCGACAGGGCCCTGGCCAGTTCCCTGAGCATGTCCATGTCGACGCCGTTGCTGTGGCTGCTGTCCTGGTTCACTTACCTGGGCGACCGGAAATTCCTGACGGGCGTCAGCGTGCTGATGACGCTGTTCCTGTTGTGGCGCGGCGACTGGCGGCTGGCGCTGGTGTGCGCGGTCGCCACCGGCGTGGGCGGGGCGCTCAATTGGCTGCTCAAGCATGCGTTCGAACGGGTCCGCCCCGAGCACGATCATGGCTATGCCAGCGCCGCGGGGTGGAGCTTTCCAAGCGGCCATTCATCGGCGGCGATGGCGGTCTATGGCATGGCCTGCTATCTGCTGTGGCGTTTGGCGCCGCCTTCCTGGCGGCTGCCCGGCATCGCGCTGCTGGCGGCGCTCATCATGGCGATCGGACTCAGCCGCATCCTGCTGCAGGTCCATTTTGCCAGCGACGTGCTGGCGGGCTTCGCGGTCAGCCTGGCCTGGCTGGCGTTGTGCGTGGCGGCGGCGCAGCGGCTGCGCGCATCATGCGACCCGCGCCAGCGCGTTCAGTAAACGCGCTTCCGCGCCGGGGGCATCGGCGCTCGTTTGCAAAGGCGCGCAGGTATAGCGCCCGCCCGCAGCGACGATGGCCTGGTCCAGACTGCGCGCGCGTTCGGCGCACGGGGGCTCCAGGTCCACGATCAGTTTGCCCGCCACCGGCGCCGTTACATTGCCGTCGCTGAAGCGCTCCAGCGTGCGGTCGATCTCACGCTCACGTGGCAATGCCAGCACGATGGTGTCCGATTCCTCCAGCGCCTCGCGGGCCGAAGTCGCTAGCGTGGCGGTGCCGCGGAAGTCCTCGCAGCGTCCGGGTTCTATGTCGTAGAGGGTCAGTGCGATGTCCGGCTCGGCCGCCAGCAGACGTTGCGCGGCCAGCGTGCCGGTCCTGCCCATGCCGACGATGCTGACTCGCATGCTCATGGCTTGGGCACCGACCACGTGCTCACGATATGGGCCAAGGGTTCGTCCGAGCCTTCGCCGGTGAGGATCACCTCACCCGCGGAAAGCCGGCCCACTTTCAGCAGCCGGGCGTCGGCATAGATGGCGCCTGCGGGGCTCTTGCGCAGGAAGTTGATCGTCAGGCTGGCCGTTACCGCGTGCGCCTGCCCGGTGGCGCCCACCACCGCGGCGTACATGGTCAGGTCGGCCAGCCCCATGAGCATCGGACCGGCGACGATGCCTCCCAGCCGCTGGTGGGCATCGCGGGCGGGCAGCACGGCGCGCGCGGTGCCGCGGCCAATGCGCAGCACGTCTATGCCCAGCAGCAAGGAAAAGGGATGCTGGTCAGCCAGCAGGATGTGGAAGTCCGTCAGGCTGATCAGGGGGGCGTCGGCCGGGGTGTCCAGGTCGGTTGCGGTCATCGTTGCTCCAGGGCGAGGCAATAGTTGTCCAGCAGCGCTTGTGCATGCTGGCCCAGGGACTTCAGGCGGCGGGTATGCAGCAGCAGCAACAGTCCCATCAGGTACGTGAAGAGATTCATCTGCTCGACGGCAATCACCGCCGCCTCCCAGGATTTGGTCCGTGCCAGCGCCAGGCCCAGCAGATCGATGCACTGGCGCAGGCGGGCGTTGAGCCTTTCGTCCATTTCACGGCCCAGGCCGCGTGGCCCCAGCCCCTGGAACAGGTACATGCCCAGGGAAAAATCGGTTCGCCGTTCTGCGTAGTAGCCGAAGAACGCGTTGATCGCATTGCGCGCGGCGGATGCTCCGGCGCCGCCGGTCGCGGCCTCGGACAGATGGGCGTGCAGGCGTTCCAGCGATTCCTCCAGCAGCGCCCCATAGATGGTTTCCTTGCCGGCAAACCAGGGATAGATCGCCCCGGTGGTGCAACCCGCCTCCTTGGCGATCGCGCGGATCGTGGTCTTTTCCAGGCCGTCTCGCTCGAATACGCGCTGGGCGGCGTCAAGAACGAGTTGGCGGCGCAGCGCGTTCAGGCGTTCGGACCGGTCGGTGCGGGAGGAGGGCGTAGGCATGGGGATGAACGCTGAAATCGACGATTCGATCATATCGGCGATTTTTATAAATAACAACGTTATCAAAACGCGCGGACGGCTTCCGGCCCATCCGTCGTCGTCAGGGGGAAAGCGGGGTTGCGGTGCTGCGTCCTGCGCTGCGGCCATGCCCAACTGGCACCGGAAATGGTCCGAAATTTGCCGCTTGGGATGGTATCCAGCTCATCCGAATAATTGGGGGCAGGGCTGAAAGTCGCATGAATAGGTGCTTGGCCTCAAAACCAAGGGTAAGCCCTAGTGCGATCGCCCGGGGCCTCCAGGAGTTGTTGCAATATCCCAACAAGGCTGTCGTAAACCTGCACTTTTCTGGCGCCGACCATAGCCAGCCCCCCTGATTTTTGATGCAATAGCGTCAACTTCCCTTCGCGGAGTTAGGGGGGCGGCAGGCTGGTTTGCTGGATTGCTGCTCTTGTCACTCAAATCAACGGAGATTTCTTAAATGAAAAAGACTCTGCTCGCTGCCGCCCTGCTCGCCGGTTTTGCCGGTGTCGCCCAGGCAGAAACGTCTGTCACCCTGTACGGTATCATCGACACGGGCCTCGGCTACAACAAGATCAGCGGCGGTCCCGATGCCATCAACGGCAGCCGTTTCGGCATGATCAACGGCGTCCAGAACGGTTCGCGCTGGGGTCTGCGTGGTTCGGAAGACCTGGGTGACGGCCTGCGCGCTGTTTTCCAACTGGAATCGGGCTTCAACTCCGGTAACGGCAACTCCGCTCAAGGCGGCCGCCTGTTCGGTCGTCAAGCCACCATCGGTCTGGCCAGCGACAGCTGGGGCCAACTGGACTTCGGTCGCCAAACCAACATCGCGTCGAAGTACTTCGGCTCGATCGACCCGTTCGGCGCTGGCTTCGGTCAAGCTAACATCGGCGTTTCGATGAGCGCTGCCAACACGCAACGCTACGACAACATGGTCATGTATCAGACCCCGTCGTTCAGCGGCTTCCAGTTCGGCGTTGGCTACTCGTTCAACGCTGACGACAACAACGGCGCTCAATCGGGCTTCCGCACTGCTGACAACACCCGCGCCATCACCACCGGTCTGCGCTACGTCAACGGCCCGCTGAACGTCGCTTTCTCGTACGATCAGCTGAACGCTTCGAACAAGCTGCCGACCGCTCTGACCGACGCTACCCCGCGTATGTACGCCATCGGCGGTTCGTATGACTTCGAAGTCGTGAAGCTGGCTCTGGCCTACGCTCGCACGACCGACGGCTGGTTCGCTGGCCAAGGCACGAGCACCAACGCTGGTACCCTGAACTTCGGCAACAACATCTTTGCTGACGGCTTCAAGGCCAACTCGTACATGGTCGGCCTGTCCGCCCCGATCGGCGGCGCAAGCAAGCTGTTCGGTTCGTGGCAAATGGTTGACCCCAGCAACGACCGTATCAACGGTGCTGACGAGACGATGAACGTCTTCTCGCTGGGCTACACCTACGACCTGTCCAAGCGCACCAACCTGTACGCTTACGGTTCGTACGCCAAGAACTACGCCTTCATCGAAGACGTCAAGTCGACCGCCGTCGGCGTCGGTATCCGTCACCGCTTCTAATCCAAAGCAGGGCGCAAGCCCTGCCTGGATTTAAAGTGCACGAACGGGCTTCGGCCCGTTCGTATAAACCACCCTCAGGGGTGGTTTTTTTCGTTTTTGCGCCTGTGTTTTTACGTGGGTTTGTGCGGACGTTGGCGGACTGCGGTATGCTTGCGCACCGGTGCTGAAAGCAGCCATTGTTCCATTAGAGGAATGCTGTCTTTCGCCTGCTGTTCGAGCTACAGAGTTCAGCCAGAAGTAACCGCGCGAATGCTACAATCCTAAGGTTTGCGCATTTGACGGACGCCTGAATGAACCTGCAACAGTATTTTCCCGTCCTGCTGTTTATCGTAGTGGCCACCCTTATCGGGTTCGCGCTTCTAACGGCCGGCTCCCTCCTTGGTCCGCGGCGTCCTTACGCCGAGAAGCTCTCGCCGTACGAATGCGGTTTCGAGGCCTTCGAAGACGCTCGCATGAAGTTTGACGTGCGCTACTACCTTGTGGCGATTCTGTTCATTCTTTTCGACCTAGAAATCGCGTTTCTGTTCCCCTGGGCCATTGCCCAAGGTACGGTCGGTCTCGTCGGTTTCTGGACGGTCATGGTTTTCCTGGCCGTGCTGACGGTCGGCTTCATCTACGAATGGAAAAAGGGCGCGCTGGATTGGGAATAACCCGCCGGGTTTTTCTTCAGCACGCTATCAGAGACGAATATGGCTATAGACGGCATTCTCAAGCAAGGGTTCATCACAACCAGCGCCGACAAGTTCCTTAACTGGGCGAAGACCGGCTCCATGTGGCCCATGACCTTCGGTCTGGCCTGTTGCGCGGTCGAGATGATGCACGCGGGCGCGGCCCGCTACGACCTGGACCAATTCGGCATCATCTTCCGGCCCAGCCCGCGTCAGTCCGATCTGATGATCGTGGCCGGCACGCTGTGCAACAAGATGGCCCCGGCGCTGCGCAAGGTCTATGACCAGATGCCCGAGCCGCGTTGGGTGGTTTCCATGGGCTCCTGTGCCAACGGCGGCGGTTACTACCACTATTCGTATTCGGTGGTCCGTGGCTGCGATCGCATCGTACCGGTAGACGTCTACGTGCCAGGCTGCCCGCCCACGGCCGAGGCGCTGGTCTACGGCTTGCTGCAAATGCAGAACAAGATCCGTCTGACCAACACGATTGCGCGCTGAGCTTCGCCTCGCCAGGCAGCAGTTCCTGCGGCCGGCGCCGCGAAACCAGCGTATCGGTTCACCTAAGCGTACAAGATGATGACCAGGCTCGAAACCCTGAAAAACAATTTGCAGACCACCCTCGGCGCGGATATCGCGCTGACCGAGGCGTTGGGCGAGCTGACGCTCGAAGTGCCCGCCCAACAGTGGTTCTCCGTCTGCAACAAGCTGCGCACCGAAGCCGGCCTGCGCTTTGAAACCTGTATCGACCTCTGTGGCGTCGACTACCTGACCTGGGGCAACGGCACGCGCCAGCTGCCCGAGGAAACCAGCGCCAAGGTCCACCGCTCGCGTTTCGCCGTGGTCGCGCACCTGCTCTCCATCGAGAACAACTGGCGCCTGCGCGTGCGCACCTGGGCCGAGGACGACGAGTTCCCCATGGTTGCGTCGCTGATGGAATGCTGGCCGGCCGTGGGCTGGTTCGAGCGCGAAGCCTTCGACCTGTACGGCATCGTCTTCGAAGGCCACCCGGACCTGCGCCGCATCCTCACCGACTATGGCTTCATCGGCCATCCCTTCCGCAAGGACTTCCCGCTGTCCGGTACCGTCGAAATGCGCTACGACCCCGAACAACGGCGCGTCATTTACCAGCCGGTCACGATCGATCCGCGCGAGATCACTCCGCGCGTGGTCCGCGAAGACTCCTACGGCTTGGGGCGTTAAATCATGGCAGAAATCAAGAACTACACGCTCAACTTCGGCCCTCAGCACCCGGCCGCGCACGGCGTGCTGCGCCTGGTGCTCGAGCTTGACGGCGAAGTGATCCAGCGCGCCGATCCGCACATCGGCCTGCTGCACCGTGCCACCGAAAAGCTGGCCGAACACAAGACCTACATCCAGGCGCTGCCCTACATGGACCGCCTGGACTACGTGTCCATGATGTGCAACGAGCACGCCTACGTCATGGCCATCGAGAAGCTGCTGGGCGTCGAAGCCCCGCTGCGCGCGCAATACATCCGCGTGATGTTCGACGAGATCACCCGTCTGTTGAACCACCTGATGTCGCTGGGTTCGCACGCGCTGGACGTGGGCGCCATGGCGGTGTTCCTGTATGCCTTCCGTGAACGCGAAGACCTGATGGACTGCTACGAAGCGGTCTCGGGCGCGCGCATGCACGCGGCGTACTATCGTCCGGGCGGCGTCTACCGCGACCTGCCGGATTCGATGCCGCAATACGGCGACACCAGCAAGTACCGCGGCGACAAGGAAGTGCGCGCGATGAACGACGCGCGTTCGGGTTCGCTGCTGGATTTCATCGAAGACTTCACCAACCGCTTCCCGGGTTGTGTCGACGAGTACGAAACCCTCCTGACCGACAACCGCATCTGGAAACAGCGTCTGGTGGGCATCGGCGTGGTCGATCCCGAACGCGCCAAGGCGCTGGGCTTCACCGGCCCGATGCTGCGCGGCTCGGGCGTGGCCTGGGACCTGCGCAAGATGCAGCCCTACGAAGTCTACGATCTGCTCGATTTTGACATCCCCGTGGGTGTCAACGGCGACTGCTATGACCGCTACCTGGTCCGTATCGCCGAAATGCGTGAAAGCAACCGCATCATCCGCCAGTGCGTGGAATGGCTGCGCAACAATCCGGGCCCGGTCATGATCGAGAACCACAAGATCGCACCGCCCAAGCGCACCGCCATGAAGACCAACATGGAAGAGCTGATCCATCACTTCAAGCTCTTCACTGAAGGTTTCCACGTGCCTCCCGGTGAAGCGTACGCCTCGGTGGAACACCCCAAGGGCGAGTTCGGCATCTACGCGGTGTCCGACGGTGCCAACAAGCCTTACCGCCTGAAGATTCGGGCCCCCGGCTTTGTCCACCTGCAATCGCTGGATGAAATGTCGCGCGGTCACATGATCGCCGACGCCGTCACCATCATTGGCACGCAGGACATCGTTTTCGGCGAGATCGATCGCTGATCCGTCCAGACAGTCACGAGCACGCCCGCATAACCCGGATTCAAACTATGCTGCTTTCCGAACAGGCCTACCAGAAAATCGACCGAGAACTCGCGAAGTTCCCGGCCGACCAGCGGCAGTCCGCCATCATGGCCTCGCTTGCCATCGCGCAAGAAGAGAAGGGCTGGTTGGCTACCGAAATCATCGAAGATGTGGCCAACTACATTGGCGTTCCGCCCATCGCGGTCCAGGAAGTCGCCACCTTCTACAACATGTTCGACGTCAAGCCCGTCGGCAAGAACAAAATCGCCGTCTGCACGAACCTGCCCTGTGCATTGCGCGACGGCGAACGTGCTGGCGAATACCTCAAGCGCAAGCTGGGTGTCGATTACCGCGGCACCACCCCTGACGGCCAGTTCACGCTGGTGGAAGGGGAGTGCATGGGCGCCTGCGGCGATTCGCCGGTGCTGATCGTGAACAACAAGCATATGTGCGTGCGCATGACCGAAGAGAAGCTGGACGCGCTGGTCGCCGCCCTCAAGGTGCAAGGAGAGTCGGCATGAACGCGCCCGACCTGTACAAGCAGTTCGCGCAGGGGCTGGACCCCAACCCGCTGAACGACCTGTCTAATTCGATGTGCCTGCATGGCCGGCACATCCAGCCGCAGATCCTGGCCGACGTCGACGGCGCCAACTGGCGCCTGGCCGACTACGTCAAGCGTGGCGGCTACGAAGCCCTGAAGAAAATCCTGACCACCGGCATGAAGCCGGAAGACGTGATCGCCGAGGTCAAGGCGTCCGGTCTGCGCGGCCGCGGCGGCGCGGGCTTCCCGACCGGCCTGAAGTGGAGCTTCATGCCGCGCGCCTTCCCGGGCCAGAAGTACCTCGTCTGCAACTCGGACGAAGGCGAACCCGGTACGTTCAAGGACCGCGACATCCTGCGTTTCAATCCGCACATCGTGATTGAAGGCATGGCGATCGCGGCCTATGCCATGGGCATCAGCGTCGGCTACAACTACATCCACGGCGAAATCTTCGAAGTCTACGAGCGTTTCGAAGAAGCGCTGGAAGAAGCGCGCGCCGCGGGCTTTCTGGGTGACAAGCTGTTCGGTTCGGACTTCAGCTTCCAGCTGCACGCCTTCCATGGCTATGGCGCCTACATCTGCGGCGAGGAAACCGCGCTGCTGGAATCGCTGGAAGGCAAGAAAGGCCAGCCGCGCTTCAAGCCGCCGTTCCCGGCAAGCTTCGGCCTGTACGGCAAGCCCACCACCATCAACAATACCGAAACGTTCGCGGCGGTGCCCTGGATCATCCGCAATGGCGGCCAGGCCTACCTCGAAGTCGGCAAGCCGAACAACGGCGGCACCAAGCTGTTCTCGATCACCGGCGACGTCGAGCGTCCCGGCAACTACGAGATCCCGCTGGGCACGCCGTTCTCGAAGCTCCTGGAGCTGGCGGGCGGCATGCGCGGCGGCAAGAAGCTGAAGGCCGTGATCCCCGGCGGTTCGAGCGCCCCGGTGCTGCCGGCCGACATCATCATGGAATGCACGATGGACTATGACTCCATCGCCAAGGCCGGCTCGATGCTGGGTTCGGGCGCCGTGATCGTCATGGACGAAACGCGTTGCATGGTGAAGTCGCTCTTGCGCCTGTCGTACTTCTATTTCGAGGAAAGCTGCGGCCAGTGCACGCCGTGCCGCGAAGGCACCGGCTGGCTCTACCGCATGGTGCATCGCATCGAAAACGGTCACGGCCGTCCGGAAGATCTGGACTTGCTGGACAACGTGGCAGGCAACATCATGGGCCGCACCATCTGCGCCCTGGGTGACGCCGCCGCCATGCCCGTCCGTGGCTTCCTCAAGCATTTTCGCGACGAATTCGCGCACCACATCGAGCATAAGTCTTGTGTGGTCCCGCAATATCTGTAGGTCTCAGGAACAGCAATGGTTGAACTAACCGTCGACGGCAACAAGGTCGAAGTGCCCGAAGGCAGCATGGTCATGCATGCCGCCCAGAAAGTCGGGCTTTACGTGCCGCATTTCTGCTACCACAAGAAACTGTCCATCGCGGCCAATTGCCGCATGTGCCTGGTTGAAGTGGAAAAGGCGCCCAAGGCGCTGCCCGCCTGCGCCACGCCCGTGACCAACGGCATGGTCGTCCACACCTGCTCCGAGAAGGCTCGCGCCGCTCAGAAGTCGGTGATGGAATTCTTGCTCATCAATCACCCGCTCGACTGCCCGATCTGCGATCAGGGCGGCGAATGCCAGCTGCAGGATCTGGCCGTGGGCTACGGCGGTTCTTCCTCGCGTTACCAGGAAGAAAAGCGCGTGGTGTTCCACAAGGACCTGGGTCCGCTGGTTTCCGCCGAGGAAATGAGCCGCTGCATCCACTGCACCCGCTGCGTGCGCTTCGGCCAGGAAATCGCCGGCGTCATGGAACTGGGCATGCTGGGCCGTGGCGAGCACTCCGAGATCACGACCTTCGTCGGCCGCTCGATCGAGTCAGAATTGTCGGGCAACATGATCGACATCTGTCCGGTGGGCGCGCTGACCTCCAAGCCCTTCCGCTACAGCGCGCGTACCTGGGAACTGGCTCGCCGCCGTTCGGTCAGCCCGCACGACAGCCTGGGCGCCAACCTGGTGGTGCAGGTCAAGGGCGACCGCGTCATGCGCGTGGTTCCGTTCGAAGACGAAGCCGTCAACGAATGCTGGATCAGCGACCGCGACCGCTTCTCGTACGAAGGCCTGAACAGCGAAGACCGCCTGTCGGCTCCGATGATCAAGGGCACCGATGGCAAGTGGCAGGAAGCCTCCTGGAGCGATGCGCTGGCCGCTGTCGCCCAGGGCCTGTCCCGCGTGCGCGACAGCTTCGGCGCCGGCCAGATCGGCGCGCTGGCGTCCGAATACGCCACCACCGAGGAATACGCACTGCTGGGCCGCCTGGTCCGCTCGCTGGGTTCCGAGAACATCGATTTCCGCCTGCGCCAGACGGATCCGGCTTTTGACGCCGCCCTGACGGGCGCGCCCTGGCTGGGCATGCCCATCGCCGAACTCGACAACCTGGACCGCGTCCTGGTCGTGGGTTCTTTCCTGCGCAAGGACCATCCGCTGATGGCGCAGCGCCTGCGCCAGGCCGCCAAGCGCGGCACCCAGATCCTGATGGTCGACAGCGCTGCCGACGATCCGCTGATGCCCGTGGCCGCCCGCATTACCGTGGCCCCGTCCGAGCTGGCGCGCGCGCTGGCCGAAGTGGCCGTCGCCCTGGCCCAGGCCAAGGAACAGGCCGTCCCGGCCGAGTTCTCCTCGGTCGTCCCCGGCGAAAACGCCAAGCTCATCGCCGCCAGCCTGGCTTCCGGCGCCAATACTGCCGTGCTGATGGGCAACCTGGCCGTGGCCAGCGCCCAGGCCTCGACGCTGGCCGCCAACGGCCGCGCCGTAGCTGAATTGGCCGGTGGCAAGTTCGGTTTCCTGACCTCCGGCGGCAACACCGTTGGCGGTTACCTGGCTGGCGCCATCCCGGGCAAGGGCGGCAAGAATGCCGCCGCCATGCTGGCCGAGCCGCTGAAGGCCTACGTGGTCCTGCACGCCGAGCCGCTCCTGGATGCCGACAACGGCCAGCAAGCCATCGCCGCGCTGCGCGGCGCGCAGTTCGCCGTGGCCTTGACGCCTTACCGTTCGGCCGCGGCCGAGTGGGCGGACGTCATGCTGCCGGTGTCGCCGTTCACCGAAACCTCGGGCACTTTCGTCAACGCGCAAGGCCTGCCCCAGAGCTTCAAGGGCACGGTCACGCCGTTTGGCCAGACCCGTCCGGGCTGGAAGGTCCTGCGCGTGCTGGGCAACGTCCTGCACCTGGCCGGCTTTGACGATGAAACCTCCGAGTCCGTGCGCGACGCCGTGCTGGCTGGCGGCATCGAAGGCCGCCTGTCCAACGAGATCAAGGCTCCGCTGGGCCTGGGTCAGGTCGCCAGCGGCCTGGAGCGTGTCGCCGACGTGCCGATCTACCGCACCGACGCCATGGTTCGCCGTTCGGAGCCGCTGCAAGCGGCCCCGGCCTCCAAGAGGCCGGCTGCCGCCATGAACGGCCGCACGCTCACCAGCCTGGGCCTGACGGCCGGGGTCAAGGTGCGCGTGTCGAGCGGGCAGGGCGCCGTCGAACTCGAAACCGTGCAGGACGATGCCGTGGCCGACCGCGCCGTGCGCATCTCCGCAGCCTTTGAAAACACCGCGGCCCTGGGTGGCGCATTCGGTCAAATCAGCGTGGAGCGTGCCTGATGGAATGGCTTAATGTTCTTGAGAGCCAGGGTACGGCATTGCTGGGCCCGACGGTCTGGATGGTCCTCTGGACCCTCATCAAGATTGTGATCATCGCCGTGCCCATCATCCTGTGCGTGGCTTACCTTACGTACTGGGAACGCAAGATGATCGGCGCCATGCACGTGCGCATGGGTCCGAACCGCGTGGGTTTCAAGGGGCTGCTGCAGCCGTTTGCCGACGTGTTCAAGCTGTTGACCAAGGAAGTGGTGGTTCCGACGCAGGCCAACAAGGTCCTGTTCATCGTGGCCCCGGTGGTCACGCTCATGCCGGCGCTGGCCGCATGGGCGGTGGTGCCGTTCGGCCCCGACGTGGTCCTGGCCAACGTCAACGCCGGTCTGCTGTACATCATGGCCATTACCTCGGTCGGCGTGTACGGCGTGATCGTCGCGGGCTGGGCGTCCAACTCCAAGTACGCCTTCCTGGGCGCGTTGCGCGCTTCGGCGCAGATGCTGTCGTACGAACTGGCCATCGGCTTCGTTCTGGTGACGGTGCTGCTGGTATCGGGCAGCCTGAACATGTCCGAGATCGTGCACGTGCAGAATCGCGGCTGGTTCGCCGACAAGGGCCTGACGTTCCTCTCCTGGAACTGGCTGCCGCTCTTGCCGTTGTTCGTCATCTACGTGATTTCGGCCGTGGCCGAAACCAACCGCCACCCGTTCGACGTGGTCGAAGGCGAATCGGAAATCGTGGCCGGCCACATGGTCGAATACTCGGGCATGGCGTTCGCGCTGTTCTTCCTGGGCGAATACGCCAACATGATCCTGTTGTCCTGCATGGCCTCGATCATGTTCCTGGGCGGCTGGGCTTCCCCGATCGACATCGCGCCGCTGACCTGGATTCCGGGTTGGATCTGGCTGGGTCTCAAGACGTTCGTCGTGGTCTCGTTGTTCGTGTGGTTCCGCGCGTCGTTCCCGCGCTACCGCTATGACCAGATCATGCGCTTGGGTTGGAAAATCTTCATCCCGCTGACCGGCGTTTGGCTGGTCGTGGTGGCGATCTGGATGCAGACGCCCTGGAACATTTGGCGCTAAGCCGCCAGGCAGAGGCAGGATATGGAAGCGATCAAGGATTTCTTCGGCAGCCTGATGCTGACCGAGTTGCTCAAGGGCATGCGCCTGACGGGCAAGTATTTCTTCAAGCGCAAGGTCACCTTGCGCTACCCCCAGGAAAAGACGCCTGCGTCGGCGCGTTTCCGTGGCCTGCATGCGCTGCGCCGCTACCCCAATGGGGAAGAGCGTTGCATCGCGTGCAAGCTGTGCGAAGCCGTGTGTCCCGCGCTGGCGATCACGATCGAGTCGGACCAGCGTGACGACGGCACTCGCCGTACCACGCGCTACGACATCGACCTGACCAAGTGCATTTTCTGCGGCTTCTGTGAGGAAAGCTGCCCCGTGGACTCCATCGTGGAAACGCACATCCACGAATACCACGGTGAAAAGCGCGGCGACCTGTATTTCACCAAAGACATGCTGCTCGCCGTGGGCGACCGCTACGAAGCCGACATCGCCCGTCGCCGGGCCGAAGACGCTCCCTACCGTTGAAGCCCAGGACCTGATCCATGACTTTTACCACTGTCCTGTTTTACATACTGGCCGCGGTGCTGGTGATCGCGGCGTTCCGCGTGATCACCGCGCGCAGCCCGGTTACCGCAGTCCTGCACCTGATCCTGGCGTTCGTCAACGCAGCCATGCTGTGGATGCTGCTTGGCGCCGAGTTCCTTGCGCTGCTGCTGGTGCTGGTATACGTGGGCGCCGTGATGGTGCTCTTCCTCTTCGTCGTGATGATGCTCGACATCCGCATGGATGCCTTGCGCCAGGGCCTGAAGACCTACCTGCCGCTGGGCCTGGTGATTGGCCTGGTCATGGTGCTGGAGATGGCCTTCGTGCTGGGTTCGACCTGGTACGGCGCGGGCCCGCAAGCCCCCGTCGCCGGTGACTACAACAACGCCCGCGCGCTGGGCGAGGCCATGTACACCCAGTACATCTACGCGATTGAAGTGGGCGCCGCGCTGCTGCTGGTGGGCATGGTTGCCGCCATCGCGCTGACCCTGCGCCGCCGCCGCGACGTGAAGTACAACGACCCGGTGGCCGCCGTCCGCGTGCGCTCGAAGGACCGTTACCGCATGGTGAGCATGCCCGCCCAGAGCGAGCGTGCCCAGGCGCAGAACGGCGCTCCGACCGCCGCCGCGCCCCAAGGAGAACAAAAATGACGCTGACGCTGGCCCACTACCTGATCCTCGGGGCGATCCTGTTCGCCATCGGGATCTTCGGCATCTTCCTGAACCGCCGCAACCTGATCATTCTCCTGATGTCCATCGAGCTGGTGCTTCTGGCCGTCAACATGAACTTCGTGGCGTTCTCCAGCTGGTTCGGCGACACCGCCGGCCAGGTGTTCGTGTTCTTCATCCTGACCGTGGCCGCTGCCGAAGCGGCGATCGGCCTGGCCATCCTGGTGCTGCTGTTCCGCAACCTGAACACGATCAACGTTGACGAACTCGATCGCCTGAAGGGCTGACGGGGTATTGGAAGAAAATGTCTAGCTCACCCAATCTCTACTTGCTCATCGCGCTGGCTCCGCTGGCGGGGGCAATTCTCGCGGGCCTCTTCGGCACCGGGTTCCTGGGCCGTCCCATCGGCCGCCGTGCTTCGCACATGATCACCATCCTGGGCGTGCTCATCTCCACCATCGGTTCGGTGGTGGTGCTGAACGACGTGCTCAATGGCCTGCGCTTTGACGGCGCGGTCTACACCTGGAGCCTGATCGGCCAGACCAAGCTGGAAATCGGCTTCCTGATCGATCCGCTGTCGGCCATGATGATGGTCGTGGTGACCTCGGTGTCGCTGATGGTGCACATCTACACCATCGGCTACATGGCGGATGATCCCGGCTACCAGCGCTTCTTCTCGTACATCTCGCTGTTCACGTTCTCCATGCTGATGCTGGTGATGTCGAACAACATGGTGCAGCTGTTCTTCGGCTGGGAAGCGGTGGGCCTCGTGTCCTACCTGCTGATCGGTTTCTGGTACACGCGTCCCACGGCGATCTTCGCCAACATGAAGGCGTTCCTGATCAACCGTGTTGGCGACTTCGGTTTCGTGCTGGGTATCGGCCTGCTGTTCGCTTACGCCGGCACGATGCATTACGGCGAAGTCTTCGCCCAGGCCGACAAGCTGGCTGCCCTGACGCTGCCCGGTTCCGACTGGATGCTGCTGACGGTCGCCTGCATCTGCCTGTTCATCGGCGCCATGGGCAAATCGGCCCAGGTTCCGCTGCACGCCTGGCTGCCTGACTCGATGGAAGGCCCGACCCCGATCTCCGCGCTGATCCACGCCGCCACCATGGTGACGGCCGGCATCTTCATGGTCGCGCGCTTCTCGCCGCTGTTCGAACTGTCGAACACCGCGCTGTCCTTCATCATCGTGATCGGCGCCATCGGCGCGCTGTTCCTGGGCATACTGGGCATCATCCAGAACGACATCAAGCGCGTGGTCGCGTACTCCACGCTGTCGCAGCTGGGCTACATGACGGTTGCGCTGGGCGCTTCGGCCTACTCGGTCGCGATCTTCCACCTGATGACCCACGCGTTCTTCAAGGCGCTGCTGTTCCTGGGCGCGGGTTCGGTCATCATCGGCATGCACCACGACCAGGACATCCGCAACATGGGCGGCCTGCGCAAGTACATGCCCATCACCTGGATCACCTTCCTGCTGGGCACGCTGGCCCTGGTCGGCACGCCGTTCTTCTCGGGCTTCTACTCGAAGGAACACATCATCGAGGCCGCCGGCGCCGCAAACGTCTGGGGCGCGACCTTCGCGTACTACGCCACCCTGATCGGCGTGTTCGTGACCTCGCTGTACTCGTTCCGCGTATACTTCCTGGTCTTCCACGGCAAGGAACGCTTCGACACCAGCGACCACGGCCATGGCCATGGCCACGATGACCATGGTCACGACGACCACGGCCATCATGGCGGCAAGCCGCATGAGTCGCCCTGGGTGGTCACGCTGCCGCTGGTGCTGCTGGCGATCCCTTCGGTGCTGATTGGCGCCTGGGTGGTCGACCCGATGCTGTTCGGCAAGTTCTTCGACGGCGTCATCAAGGTCCTGCCGCAGCATCCTGCCATGCACGAGCTGCATGAAGAGTGGCACGGCTGGGTGGCCTTCGGCCTGCATGCCTTCCAGACGGTTCCGTTCTGGCTGGTCGTCGCTGGCGCGGTCATCGCCTGGTACTGCTACCTGATCAACCCCAAGGTGCCGGCCAAGATCCAGTCCAGCCTGTCGGGCATCAACAAGGTGCTCGAAAACAAGTACTACGTGGATTGGATCAACGAGCAGATCATCGCTCGCGGCATGCGTTGCCTGGGCCGTGGCCTGTGGCAGACCGGTGACCGCGGCATCATCGACGGCCTGCTGATCAACGGCAGCGCCCGTGTGGTGGGCTGGGTGGCAGCGATCAGCCGCCACCTGCAGTCCGGCTTCATCTATCACTACGCGTTCGCGATGATCATCGGCATCATGGCGCTGGTGACTTTCTTTGTGCTGATTCCCCAATGATGGCAAGCGAGATGGCATCCAACACTTTCCCCTGGCTCACGCTTGCGATCTTTGTCCCGATCGTATTCGGCCTGCTGGTGCTGGCGGTGGGCCGTGACGACCGTCCCGGCCTGACGCGCGGCCTGTCGCTCGTCGGCGCAATCGCCGGTTTCCTCGTCACGATCCCGCTGTACACGGGCTTTGACTCCTCCACGGCCGCCATGCAGTTCGTGGAAAAGGCTTCCTGGATCGAAGCCTTCAACGTCAACTACCACCTCGGCATCGACGGCATCTCGATGTGGTTCGTGCTCCTGACGGCCTTCATCACCATCATCGTGGTGCTGGCCGGCTGGGAAGTCATCACCAGCCGTGTCGCCCAGTACATGGCTGCCTTCCTGATCCTCTCGGGTCTGATGGTGGGCGTGTTCTGCGCGTTGGACGGCATGCTGTTCTACGTGTTCTTCGAAGCCACGCTGATCCCGATGTACATCATCATCGGTGTCTGGGGCGGCCCGAACCGCGTCTACGCCGCGTTCAAGTTCTTCCTGTACACGCTGATGGGCTCGCTCCTGACGCTGGTCGCGTTCGTGTACCTCTGGAACGTCTCGGGCGGTTCGTTCGACATCCTGACCTGGCAGCAGACCAAGCTGGGCTACACCCCGCAGATCCTGATCTTCGTGGCCTTGCTGGCGGCCTTTGCCGTCAAGGTGCCGATGTGGCCGGTCCACACGTGGTTGCCCGACGCCCACGTCGAAGCCCCCACGGGCGGCTCCATCGTGCTGGCCGCGATCATGCTGAAGCTGGGCGCCTATGGTTTCCTGCGCTTCTCGCTGCCTATCGCTCCGGACGCCTCGCACAGCCTGGCCGGCCTGATGATCACGCTGTCGCTGATCGCGGTGATCTACATCGGCCTGGTTGCGATCGTCCAGGACGACATGAAGAAGCTGGTGGCTTATTCGTCGGTTGCCCACATGGGCTTCGTGACGCTGGGTTTCTTCATCTTCAACACGGCCGGCGTCGAAGGCGCCATCGTGCAGATGATTTCCCACGGCTTCGTGTCGGGCGCCATGTTCATGTGTATTGGCGTGCTCTATGACCGCATGCACTCGCGCCGCATCGCCGACTACGGCGGCGTGGTCAATGTCATGCCCCGCTTCGCTACGTTCTTCATCCTGTTCTCGATGGCCAACAGCGGCCTGCCGGCCACCAGCGGTTTCGTCGGCGAATTCATGGTGATCATGGGCGCGGTCGAGCACAACTTCTGGATCGGCCTGCTGGCGGCGACCGCCCTGATCCTGGGCGCTTCGTATTCGCTGTGGATGGTCAAGCGCGTGGTGCTGGGCGACGTCGCCAATGATCACGTGCGCGAGCTGACCGATATCAACCGCCGCGAATTCGTGATTCTTGGCGTGATGGCGATCGCCGTGTTGTACATGGGGATCTATCCCAAGCCCTTTACCGACGTGATGCACGTGTCGGTGGAGGCCCTGCTGCAACACGTTGCCGTCTCGAAACTGTAAGACAAGACAATGATGCAATCCCAAATCGATTTCGCCCTGGCGACACCGGAAATCCTCCTGCTGGTTTTCGGCCTGGCTATCCTGCTCGTCGACGCGGTCAGCAATCACCCCGAGCGCAAGCCGACGTTCCTGCTGACCATGCTGGCATTGGGCGTGCTGACCGTGGTGTCGGCCCTGCAATGGAAGAATGGCGTCGTAGGCTCGACCTTCAACGGCCTGTACGTTACCGACGAACTGTCGCATCTGCTGAAGATCGCTTCCTACATCGCCGTGGCCGCCACCCTGGTCTACGGCCGCGTCTACGCGCAAGTGCGCGACATGATGCGAGGCGGTGAACTCTACGTCCTGACGTTGTTCGCCCTGCTGGGCCAGATGGTCATGATCTCCTCCGGGAACCTGATCTCCATCTACCTGGGCCTGGAGCTGATGTCGCTGGCGCTGTACGCGCTGATCGCGCTGCGTCGCGACAACGTCGTCGCCACCGAAGCCGCCATGAAGTATTTCGTGCTTGGCGCGCTGGCCTCGGGCTTCCTGCTGTATGGCATGTCGATGATCTACGGCGCCACTGGCCACCTGGATCTGGCCGAAGTGTCCAAGGTCATCGCCGCGGGCAAGGCCGAGAAGCTCGCCCTGGTATTCGGCATCGTGTTCCTGGTGTCGGGTCTGGCGTTCAAGCTGGGCGCGGTGCCGTTCCACATGTGGGTGCCGGACGTCTACCAAGGTTCGCCGACCGCCGTCACGCTGATCCTGGGCGGCGCGCCCAAGCTGGCCGCTTTCGCGATCACGCTGCGCCTGCTGGTGGACGGCCTGCATGGCCTGGCCGCCGACTGGCAGCCGATGCTGATGATCCTGGCGGTGCTGTCGCTGGCCATCGGTAACCTGACCGCCATCGCGCAGACCAACTTCAAGCGCATGCTGGCCTACTCGACCATTTCGCACATGGGCTTCGTGCTGCTGGGCCTGATGTCCGGTTCGGTCGCGGGCAAGCCGGAACTGTCGTCGGCCGCCTATGGCGCCTCGCTGTTCTACATGCTGACCTATGTGCTGACCACGCTGGCCAGCTTCGGCATTGTTTTGCTGCTGTCGCGCCAAGGGTTCGAATGCGAGCACATCGATGACCTGAAGGGCCTGAACCGCCGCAGCCCGTGGCATGCCGCCATTGTCCTGCTGCTGATGTTCTCGCTGGCTGGCATTCCGCCGCTGGTGGGCTTCTACGCCAAGCTGGCCGTGCTGCAGGCGCTGGTAAGCGCCGGTCACGTGACCCTGGCCGTGATCGCCGTGCTGTTCTCCCTGATCGGCGCCTTCTACTACCTGCGCGTGGTCAAGGTTGTGTACTTCGACGAGCCGGCCGCCGATGCGGCGCCGATGGTCGCCACCTGCGGCCAACGCGGTGTGCTGTCGGTCAACGGCGCGCTGATCCTGATCCTGGGGATCCTGCCCGGCGGCTTGATGGCCTTGTGCGTGCAGGCCATCCGCAGCTCGCTGAGCCTGTAAGCGGAAACGGGGCCATGAACCAGACTCTGGCGGTATGGCTGCTGATCGCGCTGGCCTTGGTCAGCGCGAATCTCCCGTTCCTGACGGAGCGGGTATTCGCCGTCATGCCGTGGAAACAGGGCGGGGTGGCGGCGGTCAAGCCGTTCTGGATGCGCCTGGTCGAAGTGCTGGTGTTTTATGCGATCGTCGGCGCGCTGGGCTTCGCTTTCGAGTCCGCGCTGGGCAACCGGTTTTCCCAGACCTGGGAGTTCTACGCCATCACGCTGAGCCTGTACCTGGTCCTGGCTTATCCGGGGTTCGTGTACCGTTATCTGTTCAAGCGGCATCCCCGCCTGCGTGCCTGAAAGCAAGCGGCTCCATTTCCGAAAAACGCCCTGTGGGGCGTTTTTTTTTGCGTACGCATGAGTGGCCGGCTGAGGCGCGCAAGCCCCTCCAGCGGGGTTTCTCGGCGGTTTGCGGACATTTTTAACGGAGAGGCACCCCTCGAGTTCTAGATCCCTGGCTTTCCGCAGAAGAGGGTGCCGCAATACCTGGGGGAAACCCGCCTACGGTGTTGTTTTTTCATCTTTTGGATGCGTTTAAGTCTTTCATTCAGGTTTCATTCAGCCTCAGCGTTCAGAATCGCAAACGTTAAAAAAACAAGAATCGTTGCTATTCACATTCGGAGAAGCTGGTTTGAAGCCCCAAGATACGTATTCGCTGAATACGCTCACTACCTCCCTGGCCGCCGCCATCGCGGCACCGGCGCTGTTCATCAGCCCTTACGCCGCCGCGCAATCCGCGGATTCTGGCGTAACGCAACTTGCGCCCGTGCGAGTGGAGGGTGAGGGGTCTTCCTACCAAACCTCCACGGCGCAGTCGCCGAAGTTCACGGCGCCATTGCTGGATACCCCGCGCACCGTCCAGGTGGTGCCCAAGCAGGTCATCCAGGACCAGGCCGCCTCGACTCTCCAGGATGTGCTGCGCAACTCTCCCGGTATTACGTTCGGCGCGGGCGAAGGCGGCCGCCCGGGCGGCGACCTGCCCATCATTCGTGGCCAGAACTCCGCCAACAGCATTTTCCTGGACGGCATCCGCGATTCCAGCACGCAGGTGCGCGACACGTTCAACCTGGAGCAGGTTGAAATCATCAAGGGACCGGATTCCGTCTACTCGGGCCGCGGCGGTGCGGGTGGCAGCATCAACATGGTCAGCAAAACGCCCAAGGCCGCCGATTTCACGGAAGCTACGGCGCAGATCGGCACTGACAGCAATTACCGCGCAACGATCGACAGCAACTGGCGCCTGGCCGACAAGGCGGCGTTTCGCCTGAACGTCATGGGCAACAAGGGCGATACCCCGGGCCGCGACGACGCGGTGAACTTCGAGCGCTGGGGCGTGGCGCCATCGCTGACGCTGGGCGTGGGCACGCCGACCCGCATTACGTTGAGCTACTACCACTACCAAGACGACAGCATGCCGGATTACTCCATCCCGTATGACCCGAAGACGGGTCAGCCGGTGACGGAGACCATGGGCGTGAGCCGCAAGAGCTTCTACGGGCTGAAGGGCCGCGACTTCATGAAGACGCGCGACGACGTCGCGACCGTGGACTTCCAGCACGACTTCTCCGACAAGCTGCAATTGCGCAACGTGACGCGCTACGGCCGCGGTACGACCGATTTCGCGGCGACCAACCCGGACGACAGCAAGGGCAACATTCCGAACGGCCTGGTGTACCGGGCGCTCAAGTCGGGCTATTACGTCACCAAGAGCTTTGCCAACCAGACCAACCTGACCGGTGAATTCGATACGGGCAGCCTGAATCACTCGTTTGACCTGGGCTTCGAGTACAGCAACATCAAGCAGGACAAGGATGGCTACACCGAGTCGGGCGTACCCGCCGGTACCAGCGGCTGCGTGACGGGCACGGCGAACGGTAGGAATACCTACGCCAATCCGGCCCTCTGCGCCTCGTTGTGGGATCCGGACCCGGGCACCTATTACCCTGGCCATTTGCAACGCAACGGCAACCCGGCTCGCTACAACACGGATACGGTCGCCCTGTACGGCTTTGACACGATCAAGTTCAACGAGCAATGGCAGGCCAGCCTTGGGCTGCGCTGGGACAACTACCGTACCAGCGGCAGCAATATCGCGAAGGGTCGTAACGATCCGGCCAGCACCCCGGCGTTCTACAGCACCAGCCGCGAGGACAACCTCTTCAACTACCAGGTCGGCGTTGCGTATAAGCCGGTGCCCAATGGCACCATCTACGCTACCTACGGCACCTCGTCCACCCCGTCGGCCATCGCTGCAAGCGCGATCAGCGACGCTGTGTCGGTGACGAACCAGTCGCTCGAGCCGGAAAAGAGCCGCACGGTGGAACTGGGCACGAAGTGGCAAGTATTCGATGACCGCCTGACCCTGTCCGCGGCCGCCTTCCAGGACATCCGCAAGAACACCAGCGTCGCCGTGTCGGCCACCGAGACCGCGCAGGTTGGCGAAGCCAAGGTGCGTGGCTTCGAACTGGGCTTCTCGGGCAGCATTACGCCCAAGTGGAACGTGTTCGGCGGCTACACCTTCATGGACAGCGAAATGACCAAGGGCGCCTACAACAGCGGCGCCGTGGGCCAGGACCTGCCCAATACGCCCCGCAATGCCTTCAGCCTGTGGACGACCTACAAGGTGCTGCCCAAGTTGACGGTCGGCGGCGGCGCTTACTACGTCGACAAGGTGTACGGCAACTCGGACTCCACGAAGAACGCCGACGGCACGCCCAAGGCTCGCTGGGTGCCTTCGTACTGGCGCTTCGATGCCATGGCGGCCTACGAATTCAACGAGCATATGTCGGCGCAGCTGAACGTGCTGAACATTTTCGACGAAACGTACTACACCAAGGCCTACGCGGCGCACTATGCGGCGCTGGGTACCGGCCGGGCGGCGCTGCTTTCGCTGCGCGTGCGGTACTGATCCATCGAAGCAATGAAAAAGCCACCGAGAGGTGGCTTTTTTTATGTCGGAACGCGGGGATCCCGGCGCGTTGTGGTCAGCTTTCGAACCAGTTCAGCACCCCGTCCAGTCCCGACACGTTGAGCGCGTAGCGCGTCTGTTGCCGCACCAGCGGCTTGGCGTGGTATGCCACGGGGAAGCCCGCGATGCCGAGCATCTTGAGGTCGTTGGCGCCGTCGCCCATGGCGATGATCTGTTCGCGGGACGCGCCATGCTGGCGGGCGAACTCGCGCAGGTGGGCCTCCTTGGCGTCGGCATCCAGGATGTCGCCCAGGACCTTGCCGGTCAGCACGCCGTTGGCGACTTCCAGGGTATTGGCATGGGCGCTATCCAGGTTCAGGCGCTGCCGCAGGCGCTCCGTGAAAAAGGTAAAGCCGCCTGAGACCAACAGTACCTTTATGCCGGCTGCCTGGGCCGTGGTGATCAGGCGCTCGGCGCCGGGATTCAGGCGCAGCTTTTCCTCGTAGACCTGCTCCAGCGCAGAGGCGGGCACGCCTTCTAGCAGGGCAACCCGACGGCGCAGGCTTTCCGAGAAATCCTTGATTTCGCCGCGCATGGCGGCCTCGGTAATTTCGGAGACCTTGTCCTTCAGGCCTGCCATGCCCGCGATCTCGTCGATGCATTCGATGTTGATCAGCGTGGAGTCCATGTCCATGGCCAGCACTTTGCATGCCGACAGCTTCGTGCCCGCGGGCAGGAAGGCAGTGTCGACGCCATGGCGCTCGGCCCAGCCCACGACGTCGGCGCGAGTGGCGTCGTCGTGCTGCACGTCGAGCAGGCGGGCGGCGGTGGCGCTGATGCGTGCGACGCCTTGCGCCTGGGCAAGCGCCGCCAGCTGTTCCGCATGTTCCACGGTCAGGCCGGGGGATTGGACAACGAGGTGATGGGTAGTCATGGAAATCTGCATGGGTTGGGCAATTACTTCAGGGCGCGCAGCACGGCGCGCACGGCGTCGGCGCGGGCCGGGATTTGCGCGGCCTTGATCTCAACCCGCAATTTATCCTGTCCCGCCAGTTTGATGTGGCGCTGGCGCTGTACGAGTTCGATGATCTTGGCGGGGTCGACCGAGGTCTTGGGGCCGAATTGCAGCAGCGCCTGGGTCTCGCTGGCGTCGATCTTGACGATGCCCAGGGGCTGGGCGGCAAGACGCAGCCGGTGAGTGCCAAGCAGCGTCTGGGCGGCTTCGGGCAGTTTGCCGAAGCGGTCGATCAGTTCTTCCTGGATCTGGATCAGGTCGTCTTCATCCGCGGCATGCGCCAGGCGCTTATAGATGCCCAGGCGGGCGTGGACATCGGCGCAATAGTCGGATGGCAACAGCGCCGGAGCGTGTAGGTTGACTTCGCAGGCCAGGTTGAAAGGCGCGTCCAGATCCGGTTCTTCGCCGGCGCGCAGCGCGCGGACCGCCTCGTTGAGCATCTCGTTGTACATCGAGAAGCCCACCTCCTGGATATTGCCGGATTGCGAATCACCGAGCACTTCGCCCGTGCCCCGGATCTCCAGGTCGTGCATGGCCAGGTAAAAGCCGGAACCGAGCTCTTCCATGGCCTGGATCGCTTCCAGGCGCTTTTTTGCGTTATTGGTGATGGCGTCTTCGCCTGGGGTCAGCAAGTACGCGTAGGCTTGGTGGTGGGACCGTCCGACGCGGCCGCGCAGCTGGTGCAACTGGGCCAGCCCGAAGCGGTCCGCCCGGTGGATAACGATGGTGTTGGCGCTGGGCACGTCGATGCCGGTCTCGATAATGGTGGTGCACAGCAGCACGTTGTAGCGCTGCTGGTAGAACCCCTTCATTACCTGTTCCAGCTCGCGCTCGGGCATCTGGCCGTGGGCGACCGCGATGCGGGCCTCGGGCACCAGCTCTTCCAGGCGGGCTCGGCGGTTGTGGATGGTCTCGACCTCGTTGTGCAGGAAATAGCACTGGCCGCCGCGCTTGAGCTCGCGCAGCAGCGCTTCGCGCAGGGTGCTGCCGTCCTCGCGCCGCACGAAGGTCTTGATGGCCAGGCGCTTTTGCGGCGCCGTGGCGATGACGGAGAAGTCGCGGATGCCTTCCAGCGACATGCCCAGCGTGCGGGGAATGGGCGTGGCGGTAAGAGTCAGCACGTCGACCTCGGCGCGCAACGCCTTCAGAGCTTCCTTCTGGCGTACGCCGAAACGGTGTTCCTCGTCGATGATGACCAGGCCCAGGCGCTTGAACTTCACATCCTTGGACAGGATCTTGTGGGTGCCGATGACGATGTCCACCCGGCCATCGTTGATGCCTTCGATGGCGGCGGAGACCTCTTTGGCGGAGCGGAAGCGGGACAGCTCCACCACTTTTACGGGCCAGTCGGCAAAGCGGTCCGAAAAGGTCTGCGCATGTTGCTCGGCCAGCAGCGTAGTGGGGCAGAGCAGGGCGACCTGCTTGCCGTTGGCCACGGCCAGGAATGCGGCGCGCAGCGCCACTTCGGTCTTGCCGAAGCCGACGTCGCCGCAGACCAGGCGGTCCATGGGCCGCCCGGAAGTCATGTCGGCGATGACGGCTTCGATGGCGGCGGCCTGGTCGGCCGTTTCCTCGAAGCCGAAGCCTTCTGCGAAAGCCTGGTAGTCGTTGAGCGGCAGATTGAAGGCGTAGCCTTCGCGCGCGGCGCGCTGGGCATACAAGGCCAGCAGTTCGGCGGCGGTGTCGCGGACCTGGCGGGCCGCCTTGCGGCGCGCCTTGTCCCACTGCCCGGAACCCAGCTGGTGCAGGGGCGCGGCCTCTGGATCGGCGCCGCTGTAGCGGGCGATCACGTGCAGCTGCGACACGGGCACGTACAGCGTGCTGCCATTGGCATATTCGAGATGGAGGAATTCCATTCCTCCCTCGCCCATGTCCATGTTGACCAGGCCGTGGTAGCGGCCAATCCCGTGCTGCGCATGCACGACCGGGTCGCCCGCGCGCAGCTCGGACAGGTCCCGCACCATGGCTTCGACGTTGCTGGCGCGTTCCTGGTCGCGCTTGCCGCGACGGCCGGTGGTCGCCAGGCCAGGATACAGGTCGTTTTCGGTCAGGAAGGCCAGGTTGGCCTGGGGTAGCCCGAAGCCGGTGGAAAGCGGCGCGGCGACGATGCCGAAATGGGCGTCCGACGCCAGGAAGGCTTCAATGGTGTCCGGTTGCGCGTCGGGGGTGACGCCGAACTCATTCAGCATCTGCACCAGGGTCTCGCGCCGGCCGGCGGAGTCGGCGCACAGCAGTACGCGCGTCTGGCCAGACTGCACCAGCGTTCGCAGCTTGGCGATCGGGTCCTCGGAGCGCCTGGCCACGCTGACGTCGGGCGCGGCACGAAAGTCCGGATGCGGTTGGCCGGCGGCAAGTGACAGCCGGCGGAATTCTTTCAGCCGGGCGTAGAGCGCCTCGTTGTCCAGGAACAGTTCGGACGGCGGGAGCACCGGCCGCTCGCGGTCGCTCTTGAGGAAGCCGTAGCGGCTGGAAGTGTCCTGGTTGAAGCGCTGGATCGCGTCGTCGATGTCACCCACCGTGACGGTGACCGTGCCTTCCGTCAGGTAGTCGAACAGCGTTGCCGTTTCCTCGAAGAAGAGCGGCAGGTAGTACTCGACGCCTGCAAACGGAATGCCATTGCCGATGTCCTTGTAAGGCAGCGCGCGCGACGGGTCGCCCTCGAACACTTCGCGAAAGCGCGCGCGGAATCGGTTACGCGCGTCCTCATCCATGGGGAATTCGCGACCGGGCAGCAGTTGCACCTCGCGCACCGGATACAGGCTGCGCTGCGTATCCACGTCGAAACTGCGGATGGTCTCGATCTCGTCGTCGAACAGGTCCAGGCGGTACGGCACCACCGAGCCCATGGGAAACAGGTCGATCAAGCCGCCGCGCAGGCAGAATTCCCCGGGCGCCGTCACCTGCGTGACGTGGTTGTAGTTCGCCAGCGTCAGCTGGGCGCGCAGCGCCGCTTCGTTGAGCTTGTCCTTTTGCTTGAACGAAAACGTGTAGGCCGCGAGGAAGGAGGGAGGCGCCAGGCGGTACAGCGCGGTCGTGACCGGCACCGTCAGCACGTCCACCGACTTCGTCATCAGCGAATGCAGGGTGTGCAGGCGCTCCGAGATCAGATCCTGGTGCGGCGAAAACGCGTCGTAGGGCAGCGTTTCCCAGTCGGGCAGCTGGCGCACGCGCAGGTCCGGCGCGAACAGCTGGATTTCCTCGGCCAGGCGCTGGGCCTCGACGGGCTCGGCGGTCAGGATGACCAGCGGCGCGGAGGCCTGCCGCGCCAGGTCAGCCAGCAGCCAGGCGTCGCCGGAACCCGGAGGGCGCGGCTGAGCATAGCGCGTACCGGCCTTCAGGGCGGACAGGGTGGGGGCCGTCGCGGGAACGGGAGGCGCGGCTGTGGCGGAGGTAGAGGGGGCGGGCATCAGGCTGGAAGCAGGCATCAAGCGGAAGATTATAAAATCACCGCACCATGTCTGCCTCCCTCATTGCAATCGTGCCCGCAGCGGGCGTAGGGGCTCGCGCCAGCCGGCCCGGGCACGAAACCGTGCCCAAGCAATATCGTCCGTTGTCCGGACAGCCCATGCTGCGCCACGCGGTATGCGCACTGCTGGCCGACGAGCGCATCTCGCAGGTGCGCGTCGCCGTGACCCCCGGCGATGGCTGGGTGGACGCCGCGCTGGCGGGCCTGCCCCGCACGGTATGGCGGGCCTGCGGAGGCGCGACGCGCGCCGATACCGTGGCTGGCGCGCTGGCCGATAGCGGCGTGGCCGACGATACCTGGGTGCTGGTGCACGATGCCGCGCGTCCCGGGCTGCCGGCCGCCGCACTCGGACGCCTGATCGACGCCTGTCTCGGCGACCCCGTCGGGGGTTTGTTGGCATTGCCGGTGGCGGATACGGTCAAGGCAGGCCATGAGCGCGTGGAGCGCACGTTGGACCGCAATGGCCTGTGGCTGGCGCAGACTCCGCAGATGTTCCGGGCTGGCGTGCTGCGTGACGCGCTGACGGAGGCTTCCGTGAGCGGCGTGGCGGTCACCGACGAGGCTTCGGCCATCGAGGCGGCGGGCTATGCGCCGCTGCTCGTGCCCGGTGCCATGCGCAATTTCAAGGTGACATGGCCGGATGATTTCGAACTGATGGAAAAATGGTTATGAGTATTCCTTTCCGCGTCGGCCAGGGCTTTGACGTGCATGCGCTGGTCGAGGGCCGCCCGCTGATCATCGGCGGCGTGACGATTCCCCACACGCATGGCCTGCTGGGGCATTCGGATGCGGACGTCCTGCTGCACGCGATTACCGACGCGCTGCTTGGGGCCGCTGGCCTGGGCGATATCGGGCGTCACTTTCCGGATACCGATCCGGCCTTCAAGGGCGCCGACAGCCGCGTGCTGCTGCGCGAGGCCATGGCACGCGTGCGCGCGGCGGGCTGGGAACCGGTGAATATCGACGCCACGCTGCATGCGCAGGCGCCCAAAATCGGTCCGCATGCGCCGGCCATGGTGAAGAACATTGCCGCCGACACGGGGCTGGCCGAGACCGAAGTCAACATCAAGGCCAAGACCAACGAGGGCCTGGGCTACCTGGGGCGCAAGGAGGGTATCGCGGCCACGGTGGTGGCGCTGCTGTCGCGCGTGGCGAGCTAGCCGCGCTAGGGGTTTTAGCCAGCGTCCGAATGCATTTTTTCGCTATTCATTTAGTTTGGATACATCTTTAACAAATGAATAAGCGAGTCGAATTGATCTGGCATATTCTGCGCTACTTCATTTCGACTACAGAGACATTCGGATGCATTTACGTGGCATCGCCCTGGTTGCCGTCTTCGGCGCATTGAGTTCACCCGCGCACGCGCAGTATGAACAGCAGCTAGGTCCGCTAGCCGGCGTGGTCAAGCAGCAGATGCAGGAGGGTTGGACCGCCGGCGTGCAGGACGGATGGTTCACTCTGCATAACGCCTCGAAGGCCGACAGCGAACAGACCCTGTACATGAATGTCGGCCCGGCGCCTGACTCGGGCCGCGTGACCGACGTCAATGTGGTCGTCAAATCCCCGAATCCCAAAGCGTCCATCGGCATTGCCCTGAGCAACCGCGCCAACAAGAGCCTGTGCCTGCTTGAATTGACTGCCGACAAGAACACGCTGTTGTTCTGTCTGCAGGGGCAGAACCGCCGGGACATCGCCTCGCTGCCCAATGTGGCGAAGCTGGACGGTTCCGACCGGATCCGCGTGGTCGAGTTGCCCGGCGCGGCCCGCTTCATTGTGAATGGCAAGCAGATCGGCGACGTCAGCAACGAGCCCGCGACGGGCTCCGAACTCGGCATCATGGCCTACGATGTGGGCACTTTCGGCGTCGCCGACTTCAAGATCACCATGACCGGCCAGTCCGAGGCGGCGCCGGCGGCCGGCACCCTGCCGACTCGCGGCGGCTCGGGGGCGGCGCAGAAGCCCCAGGCGCAGGCGCCCACTGCCGCGCAAGGGGCCGGCAACGGCGGTGCTGCCTTGCCCGGAGCGGGGCCGTATCCGCGCTTTGGCGGCGACACCATGCGTATCGTGTCGGTGTATATCGGCATCATGCGCAGCATCTTCATGCACGAGTTCGGGCACGCCCTGATCGGCGAGCTGGAGCTGCCCTCGACGGGAGCGGAAGAGGATGCCGTCGATATCTACTCCGCGTTGCAGATCGTCGAGCCGACCATGTATCCGTCGGACAACAAGGAAGTGAACATCATGGCGCAGGATGCGGCGAAGTACGCCGCCTTGCAGTGGTATTACAGCGGCAAGCTGGCCGAGCGCAGGGGGGCGGACACTTCCTCGGCGTGGCAGGATGAGCACACTGGCGACCTGAAGCGGTTCCGCAACATGCTTTGCGTCATGTATGGCGGCAACCCTGGCGTGTTCGAGTCCATCGCCAAGCACGTCGGCCTGGAAGACCGGACCCGCGCGCGCTGCGCGGACGAATTCAACAAGCAGAACCGCGCCTGGCGCAAGATCCTGGCGCCGCATACCCGCGTGGGCACCTGGACGCCCGAGGGTCTGCAGCCGGCGAATGCGCCCGGTGCGCCGGTGAACGTGGTTTTCCAGCCGTCCAAGCGCAAGATCGGCAACCTGTTCGCGAACAATCTTTCGGATGCGATCACGAACAACATCAAGCTGCTGGGGCAGACCTATGTGTTGCCCCGTCCGGTGAACGTGGTGTTCAAGGACTGTGGCCAGTTGAATGCCTGGTACGCCCCGCGCGAGGGTTCCATCACGATGTGCTACGAGCTGATCGAGAACATCGCGGTAATGATCTCGGATATCGAGATGGGGACCGTGGGGGGCGAGGTTGCCGAGCAGGGAGGCGCAGCGCCGGCGGCGCCGCGGCAGCAACCGGCGCCTGGGCAAGGCATGCCTCCCAGCGCCATCGACGAGCTGAAGGACTTCGGCGTGCCCGCCACGACCATGCTGTTCACCTCGCCGTACAAGGGGCCGACGCCAAACAAGATCTACCGCGCCAAGGTGATCACGACCGGCGACCTGATCGGGATGATCCAGAACGACAAGAATCTTCTGATCGTTGATACGAGCGGTTTGCGCGATACGGTGCCAATCGCCTATCCGCTGGCCGATGCGGGCTCGGACGGCAGCGTGACCGACCATCTGCAAACCGAACTCGATGCCTGGCTGCTGAAGCAGAACGGCGGCAAGCGGGACGCGCCCGTCGTATTCCTGGGCGCCAGCATGAATGATCGTTCGGCCTACAACGCGGCGCTGCGCGCAGGCACCCTGGGATGGACTGTGTACTGGTACCGTGGCGGCGTGGAGGCCTGGGCCGCCAATGGCCTGCCCACGACCTCGACCATGCCGAAGAAGTGAGCCATCGCAGCATCGCCCGGCAATAGAAAAACCCGCCTGCGCAATGCAGGCGGGTTTCTTTTTGCCTTGCGCCTTACTTGCCTTGGGCGGCCAGCGCCAGGGCTGCGGCGTTGACTACGGCAGCGATGCGGCCGGCATCACGCAACTGCTCGGTCGACAGGCCGTCGTTCTTCAGGTTTTCGTAGTGCGAAGCCACGCAGAAATGGCACTTGCCGATGATGGAGGCCACCAGGGCAAACAGCTCGAAGCGCTTCTTTTCCACGCCGCCGTGAGTGGCGTAGGCGTTCATGCGCAATTGGGCCGGCAGGCTCTTCAATTGGGCATCGCCCGTCATTTCCACGTACGGATACCAGGTGTTGTTCATGCCCATGAGGGCCGAGGCCGTCAGCGCGGCGTTGGCGTCGCCTTCCGACAGGCCGCTCTTGAAGGCTTCGACCAGCACCGGGCTGCGCGCGGCGTAGGCGGCGGACAGGGCGGCGCCCACGGCATCTTCAGGGGCCAGCGTCGAGCGGGCGATCACGGCGTCCAGATTCAGGCGGATGTCCTTGGCCCAATCCGGCAGCTGTTCCTTAATGGTCGTAAGAAATTCCATAGTTTTTACCTATAATCTAGCGCAGTTAAAGCCCAGCGCAGGACCCGCCAGCGGGTCCCGGGCCGGGCTGGAAATTACAGCGTGGCGCCGCCAACCGTACGGTTGCACGGGCACAGCTCGTCGGTTTGCAGGCCGTCGAGCAGACGCAGAACTTCTTCCGGGTTACGGCCGACGTTCAGGTTGTTCACCGAAACGTGCTGGATCGTGTTGTCCGGATCGACGATGAACGTGGCGCGCAGGGCAACGCCAGCGCCCTTTTCACGCACGCCCAGTTGGTCGATCAGGGCGCCGGTGGTGTCGCCGAATTGGTAGTGACCCAGCTTGTTCAGGTCCGGGTGCTCACGACGCCATGCCAGCTTGACGAATTCGTTGTCGCTCGAACCGCCCAGCAGGACGGCGTCGCGGTCTTCGAAATCCTTGGCCAGCTTGTTGAAGCCGACGATTTCGGTCGGGCAAACAAACGTGAAGTCTTTCGGGTAGAAGTAGATGACCTTCCACTTGCCGGGGAACGAGCTTTCGGTGATGTCTTCAAACGCCGACACGCCATTTTCTTCGTGTTGGTTGAAGCCGGGCTTGACGCCGGTGACCTTGAAGGGCTCGAGTTTGTCGCCAACAGTTTTCATGTTTACTCCCAGTTGTTGGTGGAATTAAGGCCTGTGCCTCAAACCATAAATTCTACGCTATGGATTTTCATTGTCTAATTGATAATTCCTAAACTTCGCTTTGGGCAACTCTATCCTTGCGGTCAGGCCGCCGCCTTCACGGGGCAGCATGCGCAGCGAGCCGCCGACGTGCTTGAGCAGGCGCTCCACGATGGCCAGTCCCAGGCCGGCGCCGCTGACTCCGGTGCGTGCCGCCTCGCCGCGCGAGAAAGGCCGCAAGAGGCGATCCACGTCCTCGGGGGCGATGCCGGGACCACGGTCCGAGACCTCGATCACGATCATGGAGCCTTCAGCTTGCAATGTCATGACGAGATGCGCCATGCCATCGCTGGAGCGGCCATAACGCCGGGCGTTCTCGATCAGGTTGCTGACGATGCGCTTGAGGTCCAGCGCCGTGATGCGGGCGCGCAGGCCCGGCTCCAGAGTGGCCTCCAGCTCTCCGCCCACGGACGCCGTATGGCTGCGTTCGCGTTCGTAGAGTTCGGCCAGCACCGCGGAAATATCCGTGGCCAGTTGAGGCAGCGTGCCGGCCGGGCGCGCGTACTCCATCAATTGGCCGATACTGTGGTCGATCTGGCCCAGATCCTCGTCGATGGCCTGGCGCGCGTCCTCGGATACCCCGCTGAGCTCGATTTCCAGGCGCATGCGGGCAAGCGGCGTGCGCAGGTCGTGCGAGATCCCGGCCAGCATCAGCTCGCGGTCGGCCTCGGCCTGTCGCAGGTCCTTGGCCATGCGGTTGAACGAAGCGTTCAGGTCGCGGATTTCCAGGGGGCCTTGCTCGGGCAGGGCAGCGGGGGTCTCACCGCGCGAGAGCACCTGGGCAGCCCTGGCCAGGCGCGATAGCGGCCGGTTGACGAAGCCCACGCTGACCGCGGCGCCCACCAGAGATAGCAATAGCGCCGTGGCGCCCCAGCCCAGCCATTCGATCCCACCGGTCAGGCCGATCTGCTCGCGCTCGAACACCAGCCAGTAAAGGTCTTTTTCTATCTGGAAACTGACCCAGAAGCCGGGCACCTGGTTCACGCCCCAGGCGATCTGCGTCTCCGGGCCAAAGCGCGTGCGGATGTGCTGGGCAACGCGTTGCCAGTAGTCGTCGTCGGGAAGGGCCTCGGCGAAGTCGGTGACTTCGCGCGGATAGACCTGGATGCCTTCGTTGGTGGCCAGGTCCAGCAGGAGCTTGCTGCGTTCGTCGTTATGGGAGTAGATCAGCGCGGTGCGCGTGATATTGACGGCCGTGATCACCCGCTGCGCCATTTGATTGGCGCGCGGTCCCAGCTCCATGCTGAAGAAAACTTGTAGCCACGCGCCCAGGCTGACGAGCATCAGCGCGGCGAGCAACAGGAACGTGCGGCCGAACAAGCCGAGCCGCAAACGTGATGTCAGGTTCCTGAAGGTTCTGCGCAAGCGGGGCACGAGGCTGCGCTCCTGCCCGGGGCGGGCGAGTCGATCAGCTACCACCGTCCGGCACGAACACGTATCCGAGACCCCAGACGGTCTGGATGAATACGGGCTTGGACGGATTGGGTTCGATCAATTTGCGCAGGCGCGAGATCTGCACGTCCAGGCTGCGATCGAAGGCTTCGTATTCGCGGCCGCGCGCCAGTTCCATGAGCTTGTCGCGCGACAGCGGGATCTTCGGGTGGCGGGCAAACACCTTCAGCACCGAGAATTCGCCGGTGGTGATGGGCACTTGTTCGCCATTGCGCGTGAGCGTGCGGGTGGACAGGTTCAGCGTGTAGGGGCCGAAGGCGATGGATTCGTTTTCCTGGCTGGGGGCGCCGGGATGTTCCTCGGTGCCGCGGCGGCGCAGGATCGCGTTGATCCGAGCCAGCAGTTCGCGAGGATTGAACGGTTTGGACAGGTAATCGTCCGCGCCCATTTCCAGGCCGACGATGCGGTCGATTTCTTCCGCCTTGGCCGTCAGCATGATGATGGGCGTGTTGTCGTGACCACCGCGCAGCCGGCGACAGATGGACAGGCCATCTTCCCCGGGCAGCATCAGATCCAGCACGAGCAGGTCGAAATGCTCGCGTTGCCAGAGTTTGCCCATCTCTTTGGCGTCTTCGGCAACGAAAACGTTGAATCCCTGTTCGGATAAGTACCGACGCAGCAAATCGCGCAAGCGCGGATCATCGTCGACGACGAGGATTTTTCGGGTGGGGGTGGTGTTTTGCGTATTCATGGCCGGAAATGTAACAGTGGCAAGAACCAGCGGCTAGTGGGCGTTCACAAGATATTACACATTGCGATCCATGGTTGAAATCCCCCTGACATCCCCCTGATAACCGGGGGCGGAGTCGCGGTATTTCGTACAATCTGCACCTATGGAACTAAACCTGCTGGCTTTGGAAACTTCTTCGTCCCGTTGCGGCGTGGCCCTGCTGCGGGCGGCCGATGGCCGCCTGGAGGTCAGTGTCAGGGAACATGAAGGCTCCCAGGAGCACGCGGAACGGCTCTTGCCCATGGCCAACGAGCTGCTGGCGGCCTCCGGACTTGCGCCTTCCGCCTTGCATGCGGTGGCGTTCGGCCAGGGGCCGGGCGGCTTTACCGGCCTGCGGGTGGCTTGCGGCGTGGCTCAAGGCATGGGCTTGGGCCTGGGCATCCCGGTACTTCCCATTGTCTCTCATCAGGCGGTCGCCGCACAGGTGGATGCCACGCCTGCGGACGCGATCGTGGTGGCGCTGGATGCCCGCATGAATGAAGTCTATCTGGCCGTCTACCGCCAGGCGGACGTTTCGGATGGTGAAATTTCCTGGGAAGTCCTGCAGGCGCCGCTACTGATTGCTGCAGCTGAAGTGGTGCCCTGGACCGCCCATCATCTGCCTGGATGGTCGGCCCGCGCGGGCCGGCCGCTGGACCTGCTGCTGGCCGGCGATGCCTGGGATGCCTACGCGTCGGAGATGCAGTCTCCCTGGCGGCGAGCCGCCGGCGCGCAGCGGCCCGAAGCGGCCAGCGTCGCGCGCCTGGGACGCCAGGGCTGGATGCGGGGCGAGGCCCTGGCGCCGGAGCTGGCCGCGCCGCTGTACGTGCGCGACAAGGTGGCGTTCACGACGGCCGAGCGCATGCGCGGCGAGGGCGGCAATCCGAAAGCCCAGTCCTCGCTGGCCGCTTCCGTGCCTCAACCGATGACCGACGCCGATCTGGAAGAGGTCGTGGCGCTGGAAGCGCACGTGCAGGCGTTTCCCTGGACCCGCGGCAATTTCGCCGACGCCCTGGCGGCGGGTTATGGCGCCTGGGTGCTGCGGCGGGAAGGCAAAGTGGCGGGATTCTGCGTGCTGATGTTCGCGCCCGACGTGGCTCACCTGCTCGTGATCGCCGTGGCGAAGCCGTTGCACCGCCAGGGCCTGGGCGGCGTGTTGCTCGATTGGTGTGAACAGCAGGCGCGCGAACGGGGCCTGGAGGGCGTACTGCTGGAAGTGCGCCCGTCCAACGCCTCGGCCATCAGTTTCTATAAGCGGCACGGATATCTGCAGATCGGCATGCGCCGGGGCTATTACCCGGCCGAGAAAGGCGGCAGGGAAGATGCGCTGGTCATGCAGAAGCATTTCGCGGCGGGTGGAGGGGCGGCATGAGCCAGCCCACTGCAGCGCCGCCGTCGGCCGCGCCTCGCGTCAATCCGCTACAGCGCATCTGGCTGCGCGAGATCGGCATGGAGCGGCTGTGGCTGCGTCCGGCGCCGGCCGTCAACCGGCCTGCCGCGGAGCCGCAAGTTCTTGTTTCCAAGGAGGTTTTGCCGCCTTCGGTGCAAACGCCCGCAGCCGAGGCGCCGCCTGCGCCGCGGTCCCCCCAGGTCGGCACGCCGACCGCCCAGGCGCAGGCTCCCGACGCCTCGGCTCCCGCGGAAGCCGTACCTGGACGTCCCGGCATACCTGCGTCGATCCTGAACCGCAGCGGCCCGCCGCCGCGTCCGGTCCCGAAGGTTGAGGCCGAGGCGCCGCCACCGCCGCCGGTCCCTGTGGCCGAAGCGATCCGCAACGCCACGCTGGAAGAAATGCATGACCAGGTCCTCGCCTGCGAGGCCTGTGGCTTGTGCAAGGGCCGGCGCAACGCGGTGTTCGGCCATGGCGGCCAGCCGACCCGCTGGCTGGTGGTGGGCGAGGCTCCTGGCGAGCAGGAAGACCGGCAAGGGCAGCCTTTCGTCGGCCGTTCAGGCCAGTTGCTGGACGCGATGCTGTCCTCGGTGTCCATGAGCCGCGAACGCGATGTGTTCATCACCAATGTCATCAAATGCCGTCCGCCTGGCAACCGCAATCCCAAGCCTGAGGAAATTGCGGCGTGCAGCCCCTACCTGATGCGCCAGATCGCGCTGCTCAAGCCTGAGCGGATCCTGGTGCTGGGGCGTTTTGCGGCACAGACGCTGCTGGGCACCGACGCCACCATAGGCAGCCTGCGGGGCCGCATCCACCAGCTGAAGACCGACGAGGGTCTGGAGATTCCGGTGGTTGTGAGCTACCACCCCGCTTATCTGCTGCGCAGTCCGAGCGAGAAGGCGCGCGCGTGGCAAGACTTGCGGCTGGCGGTTGCGCGGTTGGGCTGAGGTCGGCGCCGCTGGATCTGCGGACCAAATAAAAAAACCGGGCCATCGCCCGGTTTTTTTCGTTCTGAACCTGCTTGCGTCTAGTGCGAGGAGTCCAGTGCGCGGCCGTGGCCTTCCTGGCCGATCTGATCGTGCAATTCGGGGTTGGCCTGCAGATTGCGCTTGCTCCAGCGCATGAAGACCACCATCAGCACGGCGACCACGGTGCCGAAAATCACAATGATGATGTTGATGGGCAGCTGCAGCCACAGCAGCACGGTATACATGGCCACCATCAACAGGATGTTGAGCTGTTCGTTGAAGTTCTGCACGGCGATGGAGTGGCCCGCCGACAGCAGCACGTGGCCGCGGTGTTGCAGCAGCGCGTTCATCGGCACCACGAAGAAACCGGCCAGGCCGCCCGTGATCAGCAGCAGCAGGTAGACGCTCCAGGGTGAGTAGACCAGCGGCATCAGGAGCACGACCAGACCCATGGCGGCGCCGACCGGCAGGACGGCCAGGGCGCGCCGCAGCGGAATGCGGCCAGCCAGGATGGATCCGACCACCGTGCCCAGCGCGGCCACGCCCATCAGCATCGAGGCTTTATCCAGCTGGTATCCGAGGTGGCTGCGGCCCCATTCGATGACGATCAGCTGCAGGGTGGCGCCGGCGCCCCAGAATAGCGTGGTGACGGCCAGCGAGATCTGGCCCAGCTTGTCCTTCCAGAGCACGCGGACGTAGCCCCAGAACGTGCGCACGAGCCGGACGGGATTCTTCTGCTGCGGCGGGTAGCGCACGTGGGTGTGCGGAATCATCAGGTTGCACAGCGCCGCCAGCAGGTACACGAACGAGATGACCAGGATCGCGGCCTCGGCCGGGGTGTGGACCAGCTTGCCGATGAAGGAATGGCTGAGCAGGGCGGTGGAAACGGAGGAGGAAATCAGCAGGCCGCCCAGGACCGTGCCCAGGATGATGGAGAAGACCGTCAGGCCTTCGATCCAGCTATTGCCCTTGACCAGCATGGCCGGGGGCAGCATTTCCGTGACGATGCCGTACTTGGCGGGAGAATAGGCCGCGGCGCCGATGCCGACGATGCCATAGGCCGCACAGACCAGGTAGGTCTGGTATTGGGGGGCGACGCCGATGCTGGCATACGAGAACATCAGCATGCAGCCGGCGACCTTCAGGGCGTTGGTGGAGAACATCACGCGGCCCTTGGGGAAAGAGTCCGCCAGCGCGCCGACAAAGGCGGCCAGGACGACGTAAGCCAGCGCGAACGACCACTTCATCATGGGTGCCAGCCAGTCCGGCCCATGCAGTTCCTGTATCAAGGCGATGGCTGCGATGAACAGCGCATTGTCCGCCAATGACGAGAAGGCCTGCGCGGCCATGACCAGATAGAAACCACGTTTCAAGAATGTCCCCGTTCTTTGGCCTGGCCCCGGCCAGTCCGCGTGAAAATTTATGTGTCGTGCAAAAAAGTGTCAGGGAGTATAGCCGGAGCCCCGGTGGCAGCCATTGAGCGTTTGCCCGTGGATTGACCGCCGGCAAGCCTTAGGGACAACGCGCCTTGACCCTTGCTGACGTTTGGGGACAGACTGCCTGCGGTATCATACGACCCATCTGTGCGCCGGCCCTACAGGGGCCGGTTTGCAATCTGTGCGGCAGGTCCGTTAACGCCTTTCGTTCAACCCACCCCGTCGTCATCGTATTGTGCGTCTTACTCAGCTAAAACTCGCCGGCTTCAAGTCCTTTGTCGATCCCACCGTGATTCCCGTGCCCAGCCAACTGGTGGGCGTGGTGGGTCCCAATGGCTGCGGGAAATCGAACATCATCGACGCCGTGCGCTGGGTGCTGGGCGAGGCCAAGGCCTCGGAACTGCGCGGCGAGTCCATGCAGGACGTCATTTTCAACGGTTCCGGCAACCGCAAGCCTGCGGCGCGGGCTTCGGTGGAGATGGTGTTCGACAACAGCGAAGGCCGCGCGGCCGGCCAATGGAGCACGTACGCGGAAATCGCGGTGCGCCGCGTGCTGACCCGCGACGGCACCAGCAGCTATTTCGTCAATAACCAGCAGGTCCGCCGCCGCGACATTCACGACATCTTCCTGGGCACCGGCCTGGGCGCCCGCGGCTACGCCATCATCGGCCAGGGCATGATCAACCGCCTGATCGAGGCGCGCCCGGAAGAGTTGCGGGTGTTCCTGGAAGAGGCGGCCGGCGTGTCCCGCTACAAGGAACGGCGCCGCGAAACCGAAAACCGCCTGTCCGACACGCGCGAGAACCTGACCCGCGTCGAAGACATCCTGCGCGAGCTCAACAGCCAGCTCGAAAAACTGGAAGCACAGGCCGAAGTGGCCACGCGCTACCGCGAACTCCAGGCGGACGGCGAAAAGAAGCAGCATGCGCTGTGGTTCCTGAAGGAAACCGGGGCGCGTGAAGAGCGCGCCAAGAAAGCCCAGGAGATGGCGCAGGCCCAGAACGAACTGGAAGCCGCCATTGCCGGCTTGCGGGCGGGCGAGGCCGCGCTGGAGTCCCGGCGCCAGGCCCACTACGCCGCCAGCGACGCCGTCCATGCCGCCCAAGGCGCGCTGTACGAGGCCAATGCCCAGGTCAGCCGCCTGGAAGCCGAAATCCGCCATGTCGTCGATTCCCGCAACCGCCTGCAGGCGCGCCGGGATCAGCTGCAGCAGCAGATCGGCGAGTGGACTGCCCAACGCGAACATTGCACCGAACAGATCGCGCAGGCCGAGGAAGACCTCGCTGCCGGCGCCGCCCGCACGGAAGAGGCGCGCGCCAAGGCCGAGGACGCCCAGGCCGCGCTGCCGGCCGTGGAACAGCGCGTGCGCGAAGCCGCCTCCGGGCGCGACGAGATGCGCGCCGCACTGGCGCGGGTTGAACAGAACCTCGCCCTGGTGGCGCAGTCGCAGCGCGACGCGGACCGCCAGATGCAGGCCCTGGAGCAGCGCCGCGAGCGTCTGCAGCAGGAATTGCGCGAACTCCACAGTCCGGATCCGGTGCGGCTGGAACAACTGGCCGGCGACCGCGTCGCCGGCGAGGACCAGCTCGAGGAAGCCCAGGAGGAACTGGCCACCCTGGAAGGCCGCGTGCCGGAAGCGGATGCCGAGCGCAGCCGCGCCCAGGCGGCCGCCCAGACCGAGGTGCAGAATCTGGCTCGCCTGGAGGCCCGTCTTTCGGCGCTGGTGAAGCTGCAGGAAGACGTGCAGAAGCAGGGCGCGCTGGAGCCTTGGCTGGCCAAGCATGAGCTGGCCGGGCTGTCGCGCCTGTGGCAGAAATTGCACATTGAGCCCGGCTGGGAAACCGCCCTCGAGGCCGCCCTGCGCGAGCGCATGGCCTCCATGGAAGTGCGCAACCTGGATTGGGCCCGCGCCTTCGCCGAGGACGCGCCGCCCGCCCGGTTGGCCTTCTACCAGTTGCCGGTGGCGGCGCCCACGCCGGCCGCGCCGGCCGGTCTGACGTCGCTGGCCAGCCTGCTGCGCATTACCGATCCCGACCTGCGCACGCTGCTCAACGAATGGCTGGGCGGCATCTACACGGCTACCGACGTGACCCAGGCCCTGGCCATGCGCGCCAGCCTGCCCGCTGGCGGCGCCTGCGTGGTCAAGGCCGGCCACCTGGTCGATGCCCATAGCGTGCGCTTCTACGCGCCGGATTCCGAACAGGCCGGGCTGCTGGCCCGCCAGCAGGAAATCGAGAACCTGCAGCGCGAGATCAAGGCGCAGCAACTGATCGCAGACCAGGCGCGCGCCGCGGTCGCCCGCGCCGAAGCCGCCTGGCAGCAAGTGTCCCAGGCCATTGCGCCAGCCCGCCAGCGCGTGGCCGAGGTCACCCGCCGGGTGCACGACATCCAGCTTGAACATTCGCGCCTGCAGCAGCAGGCCGAGCAGTCCGGCGAACGCGCCTCGCGCCTGCGCCAGGACCTGGAAGAGATCAAGGTCCAGGAAGAAGACCTGCGCGCCACCCGCGAAGAAGCCGAGGCCCGCTTCGAGGCGCTGGACGAAGAGCTGGCCGAACACCAATCCCGGTTCGCCGACGCCGAGATCGACGGTGAGACCCTGGCGGCGCAGGCCGAAGCCGCCCGCGCCGGCCTGCGCGAACTGGAACGCGCCGCCCAGGAAGCCGAATTCGCCGAACGCGGCATCCAGGTCCGCATTACCGACCTGCAACGCAACCAGCAACTGGCTGCCGATCAGAGCCAGCGTGGCAGCGTCGAGCTGGAACAGCTGCTGGTGGACTTGGCCGAACTGGACGCCTCGGCATCCCAGGCGGGCCTGCAGGACGCGTTGGAAGTGCGCGCCGAGCGCGAGGAAGCCCTGTCGCGTGCGCGCCAGGAACTCGAAAACCTGGCGGCTTTGCTGCGCGGCGCGGACGAAGACCGTCTGCAGCAGGAGCAGACGCTGGAGCCGCGGCGCGCCCGCATCATGGAACTGCAACTACAGGAGCAGGCCGCCCGCCTGGCCGAAGAACAGTTCACCGAGCAACTGAACGCGCGCGAGGTCGACCGCGAGGCGCTGGCCCAGGATCTGGCCAACCAGCCCGACGAATGGCGCCGCGCAAGCTGGCTGCAGTCGGAAGTCAGCCGTATTTCGCGCCAGATCGAAGCCCTGGGCTCGGTCAACCTGGCGGCGCTGGACGAACTGAACACCTCGCGCGAGCGCAAGGGCTTCCTGGATTCTCAGCATCAGGACCTGATGACCGCCATCGAGACTCTCGAGGACGCCATCCGCAAGATCGACCGCGAGACCCGAGAACTGCTGCAAGAGACCTTCAACGTCGTCAACGGCCATTTTGGCGAGCTTTTCCCCAAGCTGTTTGGCGGCGGAGAGGCCAAGCTGACCATGACGGGCGAGGAAATCCTCGACGCCGGGGTCCAGGTCATGGCCCAGCCTCCGGGCAAGCGCAACAGCACCATCCACCTGCTGTCCGGCGGCGAAAAGGCCCTGACCGCCACCGCGCTGGTGTTTGCGCTGTTCAAGCTCAACCCCGCGCCGTTCTGCCTGCTGGACGAGGTGGACGCGCCGCTGGACGACGCCAACACGGAGCGCTATGCGAACCTGGTCGCCAACATGAGCGAGCAGACCCAGTTCCTCTTCATCTCGCACAACAAGATCGCGATGCAGATGGCCAAGCAACTGATCGGTGTAACCATGCAAGAGCAAGGGGTTTCGCGTATCGTTGCGGTAGACATAGACTCGGCCGTCCAGATGATGGCCTCCGAAGCGGCATAAACCCAATATTCAGAAGGGCGTCGGGGTTTCGGCGCGGGATTTATACATGAGTGATTTGCAGATCGGGCTGATAGCCCTGGGCGTATTGCTGATACTGCTGGTGCTGGGATTCAACTGGTGGCAGGACCGACGTGTCCGTCGCAAGATGCAGACCCATTTCCCATCCTCCGAACAGGATCCGCTCTTGGGGGCGGGGGCCGGGGTGGCCGCCGGCGCGGCATCGGCAACGGGCGCGGCAGCGCGCCGCGAACCCGGCATGGGAGGCGATGCGCCTCGCGCGCAGCCCGGCCAGCCGGTGCCGGTTGACCCCGGTAGCGATGCCGACGATACCGAAGAGCCCGATCCCGCCTGCGAGGTGGTCATCGAGATCAACTTCGCTGAAGCGGTGCGCGGTGCCGACCTGCTGCCCTACATGCAAAGCCTGCGCCACGTGGGCCGCAAGCCCATGCGCGTGTTCGCCGAAACCGACCAGCGCCGCCATCGCGCGCGCGTTCATGCCGGCGAATCCTATGCCTCCATGCAACTGGCTGTGCTGCTGGCCAACCGCAGCGGCCCATTGACCGCCATCGAATGGTCGCAGGCCTGGGCCCGCGCCCAGGACATGGCCGAGCGTTTCGACGCCACCATCGAAGGTCCGGACCAGCAAGCCGTGCTTGAGCAAGGCGCCCGCCTGGACGATACCTGCGCTGCCCTGGATACCCAGGTTGGCCTGACCCTGCTGCTGGGCACGGCCCAGCCGGCCGCCGAAGTCCTGGCCGTGGCTCGCGACCTCGGCTTCGTCGCCGACGGCAGCCGCCTGGCCTGGCCGGCGGAAAACGGCGTGGCCCGCTTCACGCTGGCGCGCGCCGATGGCGCGGCGTTCGATGCCGGCATGGGCGGAATCGAACGCCTGTACCTGTTGCTGGACGTTCCCTGCAGCCCGGCGGACAGCCGCGCCTTCGGCCGCATGGTCGACGTGGGCCGCGACCTGGCCGCCCGCCTGCGCGCGGACCTGGTCGACGACCAGGGCAAGCCGCTGGCCGACGGGTCGGAAACGGTCATCGACGAGCGTCTGCAGGTGTTGTTCGGCCAGCTCGAACAAGCGGGCCTGCCCGCCGGCAGCGAGCGCGCCCAAAGGGTGTTTGCCTAAATGAGCGGCGCGTCTGGCGGTGAAAACCCGGCGCAAGCCGCGGCGCGCCTGCGCGCCGAGATTGAACAGCACAACGTCCGCTACTACGTCTACGACGATCCGTCGATATCGGACGCCGAGTACGACGGGCTGATGCGGGAACTGCAGGCCCTGGAGGCCGAGCATCCTGAACTGGTGACGCCGGAGTCCCCCACGCAGCGCGTGGGCGCGGCGCCTGTCTCCGCCTTTGGCAGCGTGCGCCATGTGGTGCCCATGCTCTCCCTGGGCAATGCCTTCGACGAAGAGGACGTGCTGGCTTTCGACCGCCGCGTGACCGACACGCTGCGCGGCGCGGGCCTGCTGGGGCCGGCCCAGGAAGCCGATTACTTCTGCGAGCTCAAGCTGGATGGGCTGGCGATCAGCCTGCGCTACGAGAACGGCCGCCTGGTGCAGGCCGCCACGCGCGGCGATGGCCAGACGGGCGAGGACGTCACCTCGAACATCCGCACGATCAAAGCGATTCCGCTGCAGCTCAAGGGCTCATTTCCGCAGGTGCTGGAAGTCCGCGGCGAAGTACTCATGAACCGCGCCGACTTTGAAAAACTGAATCAGGCCCAGGCCAAGCGCGACGAGAAAGTCTTCGTCAATCCGCGCAATGCGGCGGCTGGCAGCCTGCGCCAGCTGGATCCGCGCATCACCGCCAAGCGGCCGTTGCGCTTTTTTGCCTATGGTTGGGGCGAGGTCCAGGGTTTGGCGGGCACACAGGGCGGCTTGTTCGCCGAGGCATCGGCGGGCGCGGCCCAGGCGTCGCAGTTGCCCGAAAAATCCCATGGCGCGATGCTGGACTGGCTCGCTTCGCTGGGGCTGCCGGTGAACGTGAAGCACAATCACCGCGCCAGCGGCGCCGAGGGCCTGATGGCCTTTTACGCCAAGGTCGGACAGTTGCGGGCCGAACTGCCCTACGACATCGACGGCGTGGTCTACAAAGTGGATTCGCTCCCGGCTCAGAAGGTGCTGGGTTTCGTGGCGCGCGCGCCGCGCTTTGCGCTGGCGCATAAGTTCGCCGCCGAAGAAGCCACCACCACCTTGCTCGACATCGAAGTGCAGGTGGGCCGCACTGGCGCCATTACGCCCGTTGCGCGCCTGAAGCCGGTGTTCGTGGGCGGAGTTACCGTTACCAACGCCACCCTGCATAACGAGGACGAAATCCGCCGCAAGGATGTGCGCATCGGCGACACGGTCATCGTGCGCCGCGCGGGCGACGTGATCCCCGAGGTGCTGGCGCCCGTGCTCGACAAGCGGCCGGACGATGCCCGCGAATTCGTCATGCCCACGGCCTGTCCGGTCTGCGGTTCCGCCATCGAACGCCTGGAAGACGAAACCATCGCGCGCTGCACGGGCGGCCTGTTCTGCGGGGCGCAGCGCAAGCAGACGCTGTGGCACGCCGCCAGCCGCAAGGCGCTGGACATCGAAGGCCTGGGTGAGAAGCTGGTCGATCAGTTGGTCGACAGCGGCCGGGTCAAGACCTTGGCGGATCTTTACAGCTTGCGCCCGCTGGAGCTGGTGGGCCTGGACCGCATGGGCCAGAAGTCGGCCGACAATCTGGTGGCGGCCATCGACAAGGCGCGCGCGCCGGCGCTGAGCCGGTTGCTGTTCGCGCTGGGCATCCGCCACGTGGGCGAAACCACGGCGCGAGACGTGGCTCGCCATTTCGGCAGCATCGAGGCCATCATGGACGCCGATGAGGACGCCCTGTCCTCGGTGCCCGATGTCGGGCCGGTTGTGGCGGCGTCGATCCGCCGCTTCTTTGCCGAGCAGCACAACCGCGACGTCATCGAACAACTGAAAGCGCAAGGAGTGAACCCGGTAGCCGAGGCGGCGCCGCAAGGCACGACCCTGGCCGGCAAGACCTTTGTGTTGACCGGGACGCTGCCCAACTGGACGCGCGAAGAGGCCTCCATGCGCATCCAGGCGGCGGGCGGCAAGGTCAGCGGTTCGGTGTCCAAGAAAACGGCCTATCTGGTTGCTGGCGAGGATTCCGGCAGCAAACTGACCAAGGCCCAGGAACTGGGCGTGGCCGTGCTGGACGAGGACGGGCTGAAGGCCCTGCTGGGCGAGCAGGGCGGTTGAGGCCGCCCGGCCTGTAGAGCCGGTCAGATGGTGCTGCGAGGCATCATGTCGAGGATGGCAGCGGCTGCGCGCTGCAAGGCCGGCAAATGCTGCCGCTTCAATTCGTCGGGCTGGCGGGATCCGAGCACCATGCTGACGCTCAGGCCTGCCACCGCGCGGCCTTCATGGTTGTACAGCGGCACTGCCACGCCCGCGAATCCGTCCACCAATTCACTGACCGAAATGCAGTAGCCGTCCTGGCGCACCTGCCGGATCAGCTTGCGCAAGGCGCTGCGCGACACCGTGGTATAGGGCGTCAGCCGCTTCAGGTCGGCGCTTTCCAGATAGGCATCGAGCGCCTCGTCGTCCAGCGTCGACAGCAGCGTGCGGCCCAGCGAGTGGGCGTAGGCGGGCAGGCGGCTGCCCACCGACAGGTCCAGCTTGAGCAGCTTGGGGCCTTCTTCGCGCGCCAGGAACACGACGTGTTGCCTGTCCAGCACGCCCAATGAGCAGGTTTCTCCCACGGTCTGCGCGACTTCGCGCATGGTCGCGCGGGTCAGCTTGGGCAGGCTCAGCGAAGCGAAATAGGCATACCCCAGATCCATGACCTTGGGCGTAGGCGAAAAATTCCTGCCGTCCTGCCGCACATAGCCTAGCTTTTCCAGCGTCAACAGTATGCGCCGCGACGCCGCGCGCGTGACGTCCAGTTGCTCGGCCGCTTCCTGCACCGTCACGCTCGCCACGCCCGTGGCATAGATCTGCAGCAATTGCAGGCCGTTGGCCAGGCTGTCGAGAAACTCCTCTTTTCTTTCTTTGGGTTCCGGCAATGTCGTGTCCATGTATCGGCGGTCTTGTCGTTGAAGGCTCGATTGTAGTTTGACATCCGCCGCAATCTTCATAAAATGCCAATTAGCGAACAATTGTTCGTTAATTAGATGGGTCGGCCAGGGCACCCCGCCCGGTACGCCCCGCATATATGGAGACATGCCATGTGCAGGAGACTAATGCGCGCCTTGGGCGCATGCGCCCTGGCGGCGGGGATGGCGGCCAGTTCCGCCGCCGGCGCGGCCGAGGCCTATCCCAGCAAACCCATCCGTTTCGTGGTGCCGGCCGCGGCTGGGGGACCCACCGAAATCGTCACGCGGCTGCTGGCCGAGCGCATGACGCAGAGCATGGGCGTATCCGTCATCGTCGAGGCCAAGCCTGGGGCGGGCGGCAATATCGGTGCGGACGCGGTGGCGAAGTCGGCGCCTGACGGCTACACCATTCTCATGGGCACCATCGGCACCAACGCCATCAACCAGACGTTGTACAAGTCCATGCCGTTCCAGCCGCTGAAAGACTTCACGGCGGTGACGCAGGTGGTGTCGTATCCGTTGGTCGTGGTGGTCAATCCCAAGCTCCCGATCTATTCGGTGGCGGATTTGATCGCCTACGCCCGTGCCAACCCGGGCAAGCTCAACCGCGCTTCGGGCGGCAGCGGCACGTCCATGCACATGTCCGGTGAGCTGTTCAACGAGATGGCGGGCGTGCAGATGCAGCACATCCCCTACAAGGGCAGCCTGCCCGCGCTGACGGACGTGATCGGCGGCCAGGCCGACCTGGCGTTCGACAGCCTGGTCATCGCGCAGCCGCTGATCAAGGCCGGCAAGCTGCGCGCCATCGCCGTGACCGGTCCGAAGCGTTCTCCCGCTGCGCCCGACATCCCCACCGTGGCCGAAACCGTGCCCGGATATGCCATGACGTCATGGATCGGCGTGTTCGCGCCTGCCGGCACCCCGCGCCCCATCGTCGATCGCCTGCAGCAGGAAATCGCCCGGGCGTTGGCCGATCCCCGAGTGCGGGAACAACTGGTCTCGCAGGCTGCCGACCCGGTGGCCAGCAAGCCCGACGACTTCGCCCGCTTTACCGCCGACGAAACCGAGAAATGGGCCCCCGTGGTCAAGGCCTCCGGCGCGTCGGTTTCCTGAATCCCCAAATAGGAGCGATACATGCAGTCCATCGATTTTCAGGCGCGCCGCAAGCGCGTTGCCCAGCACGCGCGCGAACTCGGGTTTGACGCCTATCTTGGCACTCGCCAGGGCGCGCTGCATTACCTGAGCGGGGCGTTCATGCCGTGGCGCGGCGCCGTGCTGGTCACGGCGGACGGGCGCTGCGAGTTCATCTACTGGGCCATGGACGCCTCGCGGGTGCGGGCGGAAGGCCACGAGATGGAAATGTACGAGTTCGAATTCTCGGACTTTCCGCAATTGATACGCCAGCGCCTGGAACACCATGGCCTGACGCGGGGCAAGGTCGCGCTGGACCTGTCGCATCCGGGCGCCGCGCAGGTGGCGCCGGGCATGCTCACCGCCGCCGAATACTTCGACCTGTCCAGCCACTTGCCCGACATCCGCTTCGAAAACGGCGTGGACGTTATCGACGATGTCATGCTGATCAAGGACGGGGCCGAGATAGAGCGCCTGCGCCACGCCGCGGAGGTCTCGGATTACGGCTTCGAGCAGGGCATGAATGCAGTGCGGGCGGGCGCGACCGAGAACGAAATCGCCGGGGAAATCGAGCGCGCGATCCGGCAGCGGGGCAGCACCTGGTCCTGGGCTGTGACCGGGGGCACCGAAGTGGGCGCCGGCGAACGCACGGGATTCCTGCGCGGCGTTACCCAGCAGGCGACGGACCGCGCCATCCGGCCGAACGAATTCGTGATCCTGGACCTGCATCCCTTGCTGGACCTATATATGGCGGATACCGCGTTGCCTGTCTTCCTGGGCAAGCCGGACTCCGTCCAGAGCAAGCTGATCGATTGCTGGGAAGACACCGTGCAGACCATGCTTGCGTCCCTTACGCCCGGCCGCCCGATCGCGGAGTGCGCCAGCCGCGGCATCGCCGTGTTTGAAAAACATGGCTTGAGCGAGTTCGGGCTGCCGCTGTTCGGCCATGGCCTGGGCACCTGCGCGCGGACCCGGCCGTTTATCAATCTGCGCAGCCGCGACATCGTCACCCCGGGCATGGTGGTGGCGCTGGGCACGCACCTGTACCGCCCGGGCGTGGGCGGCATGCGGTTGGAATACCCGGTGTTGATCGGAGAGCATGGCGCAGAGCCCCTGGTGCGTACCGAGGCCCGCGTGCATCGCCTTCCCTGAACCTTGGCAGGAGTCTGATCATGAAAGCGATTCCCTTGAGCCCGCTGATCGGCGCGGCCGTGCATGGCGTGGACCTGGAAACTCTCGACGACACCGCGTTCGAGGACGTGAACCAGCTGTTCCTGCGCCACCAACTGCTGGTCTTCAAGAACCAGCGCCTGTCGCCCGAGGGCCAACTGCGTTTCAGCCGCCGCCTGGGCGAGCTGGATATCCATGTGCTCGCCCAGTACAACCATCCTGAATATCCCGAGATATTCGTGCTGTCCAACGAGGTAAAGAACGGCGTGCCGGCAGGCATCGCCGACGGCGGTTCGTACTGGCATTCGGACTTCGCCTTCCGCGAATGCCCGGCCAAGGCCACTATCCTCAATGCCCAATTGATCCCGCCGGAAGGCGGCAATACCTTGTTCGTCAACATGTACCGGGCATACGAGGAACTGGACGGCGGCATTCAAGCCCAGCTGGCAGGCTTGCGGGCAGTGCACCGCTACCGGCGCAAGAATACCCGCGCCGAGGAGGGCACCCAGGTAAAGATGGACGCGAGCCAGTTGGCCGGCACGCCGGACGTGGAGCACCCCATTGTGCGCACGCACCCTGAAACAGGCCGCAAGGCGCTGTACGTCCATCCCGGCATGACGGCCGAGGTGTCCGGCTGGGGCGAGGCGGACAGCCAGGAACTGCTGGAACGCCTGTTCGCGCATTGCACGCAGCAGAAGTACCAATACGCGCTGCAATGGGAGCCGGGCGACGTGGTCATGTGGGACAACCGCTGCGTGATGCACAAGGCAACCACGCGCGAACTGCCAGCCAGCATGCGGCGTACGATCTATCGCACGACGGTCATGGGCGAACGTCCCATCTAGGAGGGTCCGGTGTCCGCCAGCCCGTCTTCGGATCACGCCGCAGGCGTGATGCAATTCGACGCCCTGCCGCTGGAAAGCGGCAAGCGGCTCGCGCCGGCGCGGCTGGCGTGGTCCCGCTATGGTCCGGCGCCGGACCGAGCGCGCGCCGTGGTCCTGCTGCTGCACGGCATATCCGGCAGCCAGCAGGCGCTGAAGGCGGACGAGGGAGAGGCCTATCCCGACGCCGGGTGGGCGAGCCCTTGGCTGGGGCCCGGGGCGGCGCTGGACACACGCGATACTTGCGTGCTGGCGCCCAACGCGCTGGGTTCCTGTTTTGGCAGCAGCGCGCCGGTGGGCGCGGCCGCCAGCACATTTCCCGACGTGTCGATTGCCGATGGGGTGCGCCTTCAGGGGGAATGGCTGCGCGCCATCGGCGTCAAGCGGCTGGACGCGGTGTTGGGCTATTCCTATGGCGGTTATCAGGCCTTCCAGTGGGCGGTGGCCGCGCCGTTGCCGATCGGGCGGGCGGTGGTGCTGGCCTCGGCGCCGCGTGGCGGTGGCAGCATGGCGGATGCGCAGCGCCTGCGCCGGATCGCTGCCGCCCTGGACGCGGGCGATGCGGATGCGAGGCGAGAATGGGTCGAGTTGCGGTGCGCGACCTTGCGGCGCTATGGCTACGCGCGATGGTTGGCGGACGCCCGTGAGCCCGATGCGGAATCGCGCTTGCAGGCCGAGGCGCAAGCCTGGGCGGGGCGCTTTTCGCCGTGGTCCATGGCGGCGCTCAGGACGTCCGCCTGCCGCTACGACGCCCGGGCAGCATTGTTGGAGACAGCCACGCCCGTGCGGTGGCTGCGCTGCGTGTCGGATGAGCTGTTTGCGCCGGATGATCCAGACGCCCGGGCCCAGGCCCCATATCCCGCTAACGTCGTCCAAGTCAGCGTGGACGGGCGCTATGGCCATCTGTCGCCGCTGCTGGAAGGGCGGTTGTGGGAACCCCATCTGAAGCAGGCGCTGGCCTAGGTTGGAGCCACGCCTATTGGGAGCGCCCAACGCAGGCGCAAAAAAAATTGCCCGCATGAGCGGGCAATTTTCATTCTTGCGGCAAGGCTTACTGGATCTTGGCCTTTTCGCGCAGTTCCTTCTGGTAGTCGGCCAGGGTTTGCTGGCGCAGCATTTCTTCCAACTGCGGACGCACCTGGTCGAGCGGCGGGAATTCCACCGGACGGGTGTCGTCAACCATGATGATGTGCCAGCCGAACTGGGTTTGCACCGGCTTGTCGACCAATTCGCCCTTCTTCAGCTGCGTCACGGCCTGCGCGAACGGCTGGACGTAGTTGGTCGGGGGAGCCCAACCCAGATCGCCACCCTTTTCGGCGCTGCCGGGGTCCTTGGAGTTCTTCTTGGCCAGGTCGTTGAACTTGCCCTTGTTGCTCTTGATCTGGGCCAGCAGGTCGTTTGCCGTCTTCTCGTCTTCGACGAGGATGTGGCGGACCTTGTATTCCATCTTGCCGGCCTGTTCCTTCTTGATCTTTTCATATTCGGCCGTGACCTTGGCGTCCGACACCGGATGCTTGGCCAGGTAGTCGGCCATCAGGGCGCGGACCAGGATGCCTTGGCGGGCCAGCTCGACTTCGGTCTGGACGTCGGCCTGCTTGGCGATGCCGCTGGATTCGGCCGCTTGCACGAAGATCTGGCGGTTGATCATTTCCTGCTTGACCTGTTCGCGCAGCTGCGGCGAATCGGTGGCGCCCTGGCTGACCAACAGCTTGACGAATTGATCCAGGCTCTTTTGCGAGATGGCCTTGCCGTTGACGGTAGCCACGTTCTGGGCAAAAGCCGGCACGGCGATGACGCAGGCCGCAGCCAGCATGACGATGCGTTTCATGAATATCCTTTTACTTTCTATTTGGGAGCCTGGGCATCTAGCGCAAGCGCATGAATCGGATAAGGGATCAAATCTTGCAAATGATGATACACCAGCCTATGCCGCGCAACGGCGGAGAGCCCCGCAAAGCAAGGCGCTACGATGATCACGCGATAGTGGCCGGCGCCGTTTTTACTGCCTTCGTGGCCGGTATGCAAATGCGAGTCGTCCAGGATCTCCAGGCTGACGGGTTCCAGGGCGGCTAGACGCTCCCGGATCAGGGACATGCGGTCGGTGGTGTCTGACATTGGGGGTATGGGTTAGTTCCGGCGCGCGGGGCCCGGGAGGCGGGCGCGCCGGTCTGGAAGTGAGGGGGCGTCAGGGTTGGCGGGGCGGCGTATCGGAGGAGGGGGCCTGTTCCTCCGTCTGGATGTGCTTGCCCAGCCAGATCGACTGGCCGATCACGAAGACGACCATCAGGCCCATTAGGCCGAAGGCCTTGAAGCTGACCCACTGCGATTCCGTGAAGTGGCCGGAAAATGCCACGTACAGGTTGAGCGCGCCCGCGATCAGGAAGAATCCGGCCCAGACCAGGTTCAGGCGTTCCCAGGCGGCATCGGGCAACTGGATCTGCTTTTCCATCAGGCGGCGGATCAGGTTGCGGCCGAAGAACAGGCGTGCAAAGACCAGCGCGCCGCCGAACAGCCAATACAGCACCGTGGGCTTCCATTTGATGAAGACGTCGCTATGCAGCCAGATCGTGGCGCCGCCGAAGACCAGGATGACGGTGAGGTTGATCCAGTGCATGGCCTCGGTGGCGCGGCCCGTGGCCTTCAACCAGACGATCTGCAGCACGGCCGCCGCCATGGCGACGCCCGTAGCGATGAAAATGTCCGTGTACCGATACGCAATGAAGAAAAGGAACAGCGGAAACAGGTCGAACAGGAACTTCTTCATTCAGTCTTCTATGGGTTCAAACGTCATCGACAGGGAATTGATGCAGTAGCGCAGTCCGGTGGGCTCGGGGCCGTCGGGAAAGACGTGTCCCAGGTGCGAGTCGCAGACGTTGCATAGGACTTCGGTGCGGACCATGCCGTGGCTGGTGTCGCGCTCCTCGCGCACCAGTTCCGGGTCCAGCGGCTGGAAGTAGCTGGGCCAGCCGCAGCCGGCATCGAATTTGGTGTCGGAAGCGAACAGCGCGGTGCCACAGCCCACGCAGCGGTAGATGCCATGCGAGAACGTATTCCAGTAACGCCCGGTGAACGCCCGTTCGGTACCCTTTTCACGGGTGACGACGTATTCTTCGGGGGAAAGCTGGGCACGCCATTCGGCGTCGGATTTTCGTACTTTGTCCATATGAGCTCTTGGAGTCCCGATGCCCGAAATGGTTCGGGCATAATCCCGCCCCATGTTAATCGAGTTTGACCAGGCGGTTGTTTCCACGCCCCAGGCGCAAGTGCTGAATGGGGTGAGCCTGACGCTGGCCGAACGCCGCATCGGCATCGTCGGCCCCAACGGCGCGGGCAAGAGCACCCTCGCGCGCCTGATCAACGGATTGGTCCTGCCTTCCGCCGGCAGCGTGCGGGTGGGCGGCCTGGATACCCGGCACGACTTGAAGGCCGTGCGCCGGCAGGTCGGTTTCGTATTCCAGAATCCCGAGAACCAGATCGTCTTTCCTATCGTCCGCGAGGACCTGGCGTTCGGCCTGAAGCACCTGGCCCCGGACCGCCAGCAGCGCGAAGCCCGTATCGATGCCCAACTCGGCCACCTGGGCGTGGGCCACCTGGCGGACCGGACCAGCCACACGCTCTCCGGCGGCGAACGCCAGCTGGTTGCGTTGGCGGCGGTGCTGGTAATGGAACCGGCGCTGATCGTATTCGATGAACCCACCACCCAGCTGGACCTGCGCAACCGCAATCGCGTGCGCGATGCCATCGCGGGCCTTCCTCATGACGCCATCGTCGTCAGCCACGATCTGGAACTGCTGGAGGATTTCGACCGGGTGGTGGTGGTGCGCGACGGCGGCATCGCGGCCGACGACCAACCGGCAGCCGCCCTGCGCTGGTACCGGGAGCACTGCGCATGATGGAACCGCTCTACGTCGCGGGCAATAGTGTCCTGCACCGATTGCCGGCCTGGCTGAAACTGCTGGCGTTGATGGCGGCGGGCGCGGGCCTGTTCCTGCTGCGCGATCCGCGCTGGCTGGCGCTGGCTTTTCTGGCCGCTGCCGTGCTGGTCGGGACCACGGGCGTGACCGCGGCCGCGGTCTGGCGGCAGATCAAGGGATTGATCTGGGTGCTGTTGGCCGTCGGCCTCTTCACCGCCTGGTTCCAGGGGGGGATGGAGGCGCTGGCGGTCCTGCTGCGCGTGGGGGCGATGGTGGGCCTGGCCCTGGCCGTCACGTTGGCCACCCGCACGTCCGACCTGATCGCCGTTTGCGAAAAGGCGCTGATGCCGCTAGAACGCATGCGGCTGGTGGATGCCGGCAAAGTTGCGCTGGCCCTGGCGCTGGCGCTGCGCTTCGTGCCCGAAATCTGGCGCAATTTCCAGGAAATCCGCGAGGCGCAGGCGGCCCGTGGACTGGGCGCCAATCCCGTTGCGCTGATCGTGCCTTTGATCGTGTTAACGCTGAAAAGGGCGCAGGAAGTGTCCGAAGCGATAGACGCGCGCAGCCATTGAGGGGCCGCGCGCCCTGTTCCATCTCCCAAAGGGGAAAACCGTGAAATCCAGTAATACCGTGCTGATTGCGCTGTTCGCGGCGCTGATCGTCGTCCTGAGCCTGATTCCGCCGATTCCGCTGCCCGCCATCCCGGTGCCGGTCACGCTGCAGACACTGGGCGCCATGCTGGCGGGGGCGATGCTGGGCCCTGTGCGCGGCGCGCTGGCGTGCCTGCTTTATTTAGCGCTGGCGGCAGTAGGGCTGCCCGTGCTGCCGGGTGGCCGGGGAGGGTTGGGCGCTTTCTTCGGGCCGACCGGTGGTTTTCTCGTGGGCCTGGTGGCGGGCGCTTTTGTGACCGGCTGGCTGGCGCGGCGCCTTGCCGGCCGCGCCACGGGCGGGGCGGCCAGGTTCGCCGGCTACGTGGCGGCTTGCGTGGTAGGCGGCATCGCCGTGGTCTACGCCTGCGGCGTGCCCTGGCTGGCTGCGGTGACCAAGATGGGCTTTACGAAGGCGGCGCTGGCGGTGGCCGTGTTCCTGCCGGGCGACCTGGCCAAGGCACTGGTTGCCGCATGGGTGGCGTCGCGGGTAGAGCGTGTGTGGCCCATGTTGGGGCGCTGAGACGCGCGGTGGCGCCCCAGGGAATCCCCCAACTGACGTCCGCCAAGCTTTTCTAGTACAAGTTCGCCATTAACGAATGCATTTGCTGAAACGCGTTTTTCGTAGCACATCAGGGAATTACCGGAGTTGCGCATCGTCATCTGATACTGTTTTAACCCTATAATATTTTTTTCTGTATAACTTTAACTAGGCTCGCCCTGCCTCGACCGAGGCGCTCCAGAGCCACCACAGGAGACAAAAATATGCGCAAGCACTTCGGCTTGTCCGCGGCGGCTGCCGCCATTGCCCTGGCCCTGCCGCTACTGGCGAACGCCCAGGTCAAGGTTGGCGTGACCGTGTCCAGCACCGGCCCCGCCGCGTCGCTGGGTATCCCCGAGCGCAATACCGTGGCACTGCTGCCCAAGGAAGTGGCAGGCCAGAAGATCGACTGGATCGTCCTGGACGACGCTACCGATACGACGCAAGCCGTCAAGAACTCGCGCAAGCTGGCCTCCGACGACAAGGTCGACGTGCTGATCGGCACCTCGGTCACGCCGGGCTCGCTCGCCATGGTCGACGTGGCCGCCGAAGCCAAGGTGCCCATGATTAGCGTTGCCGCCAGCGCCAAGATCGTCGAGCCCGTGGACGACAAGCGCCGCTGGGTCTTCAAGACCCCCCAAAACGATGCCCTGATGGCCGGCGCCCTGGCTGACGCCATGGCCAAGTCCAAGGTCAAGACGCTGGGCTTCATCGGCTTTGCCGACGCCTACGGCGACGGCTGGCTGGACGTGATGCAGAAGGCCGCCAAGGCCAAGGGCATCGAGATCGTCGCCATCGAGAAATACAGCCGCACCGATACCAGCGTGACGGGCCAGGTGCTCAAGCTGGTCGGCGCCAAGCCCGACGCCATCCTGATCGCCGGCGCAGGCACGCCCTCGGCCCTGCCGCAGAAGGAACTGAAGGCCCGCAACTACGGCGGCACCATCTACCAGACGCACGGCGCCGCCAACAACGACGTGCTGCGCGTTTGCGGCAAGGACTGCGACGGCATGCTGCTGCCTGCAGGCCCGCTGCTGGTCGCGGCCCAGCTGCCGGACAGCAACCCGGTCAAGAAGTCGGCCCTGGCCTACGTGGAAGCGTACGAGAAGGCCAATGGCGCCGGTTCCACCAACACGTTCGGCGGCCACATGTGGGACGCCGGCCAGCTGGTCGTGGCCGCGCTGCCCGTGGCGCTGAAGTCGGGCGCCAAGCCCGGCACGCCGGAATTCCGCGCCGCCATGCGCGACGCCCTGGAAGGCGTGAAGGATCTGGCTGCCTCGCAAGGCGTATTCAACATGTCGCCGACGGACCACGCCGGCTTTGACGAGCGCTCGCGCGTCATCGTCAAGGTGGAAGGCGGCAAGTGGGTCTACCAACCCGGCCTGTAAACCTCCAGGATCGCCCGATCCAAGGGTGAACAAAGCGCGGCGGCGCCCGCCGCGCGGCACCCCAGCAATGCTTCGCACCGGCCTTTCCGGCCGGTGTGTCGTATCAGTGTCCCGGGTGCGGCCGGAACACCAGAATAAATAAGGTTGTTAGATGGATTCCTCAATTGCGCTGATCCTGCTGCAAGACGGTGTCGTCAACGGCGCCATCTATGCCCTCCTGGGCATGGCTTTGGTGCTGGTTTTTGCCGTTACGCGCGTCATTTTCATTCCCCAGGGCGAGTTCGTGGCGTTCGGCGCCCTGACCCTGGCTATGCTGGTGGACGGCAAAGTGCCGGGCACCGCCTATCTTCTGCCGCTGCTGGGCGTCGTCTGCCTGGCGCTTGAGCTGCTGCGCGCGTTGCGTACCCGTAGCGCCGCCGCGCTGCCCAAGGCCTTCGCCACGTGCGTGGTCCTGCCGCTGGCGCTGCTCTGGCTGACCGTGACCTACACCGCGCCCGGCAATTCGCTGTGGCTGAACATGCTGCTGACGCTGCTGCTGGTGATCCCCATGGGTCCGATGGTCTACCGCATCGTCTACCAGCCGCTGGCCGAGGCCACCGTGCTGGTGCTGCTAATCGTTTCCGTGGCAGTGCACTTCGCGCTCACCGGCCTGGCCCTGGTGTTCTTCGGCGCCGAAGGCTGGCGCACTCCCGCCTTCGTCAGCGGGCAGGTCGACCTGGGCTTCATGACCTGGTCCGCGCAAAGCCTGTTCGTGGTGGCGACCTGCGCCATCCTGATCATCGGCCTGTGGCTGTTCTTCGGCAAGACGTTGTATGGCCGCGCGCTGCGTGCCACGGCGGTCAATCGCCGCGGCGCCCGCCTGGTCGGCATCAGCACCACCATGTCCGGCAGCCTGACCTTCACGCTGGCCGTGGCCATCGGCGCCATGTCCGGCATGCTGATCGCGCCCATCACCACCGTGTACTACGACACCGGCTTCCTGATCGGCCTGAAGGGCTTCGTCGGCGCCATCATCGGCGGCCTGGCCAGCTACCCCGTGGCCGCCGCGGGCTCGCTGCTGGTGGGTGTGCTGGAATCCTTCTCGTCCTTCTGGGCCAGCGCCTACAAGGAAGTGATTGTCTTTACCTTGATTATCCCGGTTCTGGTCTGGCGTTCGTTCAGCACCCATCACGTGGACGAAGAGGAATAAACGTCATGAACCGCATTCTGCTTGCCGTCTTCATCGTCGTCCTGGCGGGCCTGCCTCTGTTGCCGGTCACGCCCGAATTCTGGGTGACGCAACTCAACTACATCGGGCTGGCCAGCCTGGTGGTGCTGGGCCTCGTGCTGTTGACCGGCGTGGGAGGCCTGACCTCGTTCGGCCAGGCGGCGTTCGTGGGCCTGGGCGCCTATACCACCGCCTACCTGACCACGCAGTACGACGTTTCGCCCTGGTTGGCACTGCCCGCCGGGCTGATTCTGACGGCCATCGTGGCCTATCTGCTGGGCGCGATCACCTTGCGCCTGTCGGGCCACTACCTGCCGCTGGGCACCATCGCCTGGGGGCTGTCGCTGTACTTCCTGTTCGGCAACATCGATTGGCTGGGCAAGCATGACGGCATTGCCGGCATCGAGCCCATCAGTATCTTCGGTGTGTCGCTGGCCAGCGGCCGCCACATCTATTACCTGATCTGGGTGTTCGTGCTGCTGGCGCTGTGGGCGACCCGCAACCTGTTGAACTCGCGTCCGGGCCGCGCCATCCGCGCGCTCAAGAGCGGCGCCGGCATGGCGGAGTCCATGGGCGTGAACACGGCTGCCTACAAGGTCGTGATCTTCGTCTGGGCGGCGTTGCTGGCTTGCGTGTCCGGCTGGCTCTACGCGCACATGCAGCGTGCCGTCAGCCCCAGCCCGTTCGGCATCAACTACGGCATCGAGTACCTGTTCATGGCGGTGGTCGGCGGCGCGGGCTACGTCTGGGGCGCCTTGCTGGGCTCCAGCGTGATCCTGGTGCTCAAGGACCAGTTGCAGAACCTCTTGCCCAAGCTGCTGGATACCAACGCCAACTTCGAAATGATCGTCTTCGGCGTGCTGCTGATCCTGATGCTGCAATACGCCCGTAACGGCCTGTGGCCGATCCTGGCGGGCTGGTGGAGCAGCATCACCGGGGCCGACGGTTCGCGCCGCAATCTCGCGCCGCCCGCGCCCGCGCCGGCGCTGCCGACGCGCGCTCGCCCGCAAGCCGGCCAGGTCGTGCTTGAAGTCGATGCCATCCGCAAGGAATTCGGCGGCCTGGTCGCTGTCAACGACATCTCCTTCAAAGTGGCATCCGGCGAAATCATGGGCCTGATCGGCCCCAACGGCGCCGGCAAGAGCACGACCTTCAACCTGATCAGCGGCGTGCTGCCGGTGACGCGCGGCAAGGTCACCTTCATGGGCCAGCGCATCGACAGCCGATCGGCGCGGGACATCGCCAAGCTGGGCGTGGGCCGCACCTTCCAGCACGTGCAATTGCTGCCCGGCATGACCGTGCTGGAGAACGTGGCGCTGGGCGCGCACCTGCGCTCGGATGTCGGCGTGCTGGCGGGAGCGATGCATTCCGACCGCGCTCGTGAAGCGCAGTTGCTGCACGAAGCCGCCGAGCAGATCAAGCGCGTCGGCCTCGGTGAATACCTGTACGAGCAGGCCGGCAACCTGGCTCTGGGCCAGCAACGCATCCTGGAAATCGCGCGCGCCCTGGCCGCCGATCCGGTGCTGCTGCTGCTGGACGAACCCGCCGCCGGCTTGCGCTACAAGGAAAAGCAGGACCTGGCGCGCGTGCTGGAGCAGTTGCGCGCAGAGGGCATGAGCATTCTGCTCGTCGAACACGATATGGATTTTGTGATGCGTCTGACCAACCACCTCGTGGTGATGGATTTCGGCACCAAGCTGGCGGAAGGCGTGCCGGCCGACGTGCAAAAGAACCCTGCGGTGCTGGAAGCCTACCTGGGCGGCATCGATGACGACCTGCCCGAAGCGGATCAGGCCAAACCCGTGTCGGCAGGAGGCGTGTAATGAGCTCTCCCGTACTCGAAGTCAGCAACCTGTCCGCCCGCTATGGCAAGGTGGGTGCGCTGGTGGGCGCTTCGCTCACCGTGCCCGCCGGCAGTATCGTCACGGTGATCGGCGCAAACGGCGCCGGCAAGTCCACCATGCTGAACGCCATGATGGGTTCGCTGCCGCAGACAGGCCACGCGGCCGGCACCGTGCAGTACGCCGGTACCGACGTGTCGGGCTGGCAGGTCGAACGCCGCGTCGCGGCCGGCATGTCGCTGGTACCTGAGCGCCGCGAACTGTTCGGCACCATGTCGGTGGAGGACAACCTGCTGCTGGGCGGTTTCCGCCGCTACCGCGCCCGCGAAAGCGGCTGGCGCGACACGCTCAACGAGGTATTCGATCTGTTTCCGCGGCTGCGCGAGCGCCGCGCCCAACAGGCGGGCACCCTGTCGGGCGGCGAACGCCAGATGCTGGCAGTCGGCCGCGCGCTGATGGCCAAGCCCAACCTGCTGATGCTGGACGAGCCCAGCCTGGGCCTGGCGCCACGCATCGTGCGCGAGATCTTCCACATCATCGCGCGCCTGCGCGAAACCGGCGTGGCGATCCTGCTGGTCGAACAGAACGCGCGCGCGGCCTTGCAAGTGGCCGACTACGGCTACGTGCTGGAGACCGGAGAGGTCATCCTGCACGGCCCGGCGCGCGAGCTGGCTGGCGACCCCAAGGTCATTGAAAGCTATCTGGGACTGGGTAAGGGCGGCGAGGAAGGCTGAGCCGTTTTACCGCTGTTCGCGGAAAGAGAAAGGGACGCCGCGAGGCGTCCTTTTTTATCTTTCGAAGACTTCCACCACGCGGAAGCGCTCGCATACAAGCATCATGTCCGGCGCATACCCGCCGTTGCGTTCGAAATACGCGATGTGTCCATCGCGCCAGGCCTCGTAGGGACCTTCACCCTCGGCGACCGCGAACGCTTCGTCCACTTGGTCAAAGCGCTGGATCAGCACGCTGAGCGTCTCGATGACGCAGGCCGGGCGGCCCCGTCCGTCCAGCACGACGTCGCGCCGACCGGCCTCGGGCACGGGTTCTTGCGCATTGAAGTCGCGCAACGCGCCGCAGGTGGCCGTCTTCGTGCCGGCCAGCACCAGCGCCAGCAACTCGTCGGCCAGCTCGGGCGAGTCGCCGAACTGGAACGTTACGGCGTTTTCATAGGGTGCGGGTGGTTTCATCATGCCAGGGGTGTCCATTGCAGTATCAGCTCTTGCCCCATCGCGGGGTCTGAGGTGGAGGGTGCGCCGGTCTCGATGCGTCCGGCCAGACGGCGAGTGTAGGCCGGGTCGCCGCCGTCGAGAACCGTCACGTCGTACCAGCCCCCGCTGCGCGTCATGTCCCAGGACAAGCTAACGCTCTCGCCGGGCCCGAGCTTGGTGTCGCTTGCTTGAGGATAGCCATAAGCATTGGCCTGGACTTGGAACGAACGGGCTTGCGGAGCGGGATTTTGTACCGTGAGTTGCAGGGATGCGCCCGGTCCCTGGTAGGCGGCCGTGACTTCCAACGGTGGCGCGCCGGCGCGGCCTGTGCAATGGCGGTGGAATCCATTGGGGCCCAATATCCACAGATCGTAGCGGCCGTCGTCGGACGCGGTATGCCATGTTCCTTCCAACTGCGTGCCAGCTTCGACGGTGTAGCGGCGCGGGCCTTGCGCCAGATGCAGCCGGTCATACACATGGAATACTGCGCCGGCTGTGCCGATGTTTTCGAAACGCAGCGCGACGCCGCCGTCATCCACGCGGGCGTGCACTTGCAGCGCATAGGGCAGGGGGCGTGACGGGCGCGTGCCGGCGGATTGCCGCGCCAGCGCGGGCTGTCTCGGCGCGGGCGGCGTGATCGTGCCCGGCAACGCAGAGGCCAGTCCGGCGCGTTCCGCCGTGGCTGGCAAGCCGCTGGGCAAGCCTGCGCCGTCCGGCGCGGAAAAGTCGAAGATCGATGTCAGGTCGCCACAGACGGCGCGGCGCCATGGTGAGATATTGGGCTCGGCCACTCCGAATCGCTGTTCGACGAATCGCAGCACGGAAGTGTGGTCGAACACCTGCGAGTTGACCCAGCCGCCCTTGGTCCAGGGCGACAGCACATACATAGGCACGCGCGGACCCAATCCATATACGCCGTGCAGATGCGCCAGGGTATCGTCCTTTTCCGCGCCCGCGACGATCTCGTGATATTCGCCGCGCGTGTCCACCGTCGAGGCTCCGGCCAACGCGCCCGAGGCATCGCGCGAGGGCGGTGCGGGCGGCGGCATGTGGTCGAAGAAACCGTCGTTCTCGTCGAACATCAGCAGCAGGACGGTCTTGCTCCAGACCTCGGGGTCGGCTGTCAGCGCGTCCAGTACCCGGGCGGTGTAGTCGGCGCCCTGGGCCGGGCTGGACGGGCTGGGATGCTCGGAACCAGCCTTGGTCGCACAGATCCACGACACCTGCGGCAGCGTGCCGTCCAGCACGTCCTGGCGCAGCAGGTCCAGGTCGCGCGTGGTCAGGGCCTTGTCCTTCAGCGCGGCGGCCGAACCCAGCACGCCATGATAGGCATCGCGGTAGGCTTTGAACCCGGCGGTGGGATTCAGGGAATAGTTGTCCGCCATGTTCTGGTAGATGCGCCAGCTGACGCCGGCTGCCTCCAGGCGCTCGGGGTAGGTCGTCCAGGTGTAGGCGCGCGCCGGGTCGCCTCCGGTGAGCTTGTTGTAGGTATTGCCCAATGCCGGTCCGTTGCCGCGTCCCAGCCCGTCGTTGGTGCCCGTCCAGACGAACAGCCGGTTGGTATTGGTGCCGCCGGTGAACGAGCAGTGATAGGCGTCGCAGACGGTGAAGGCGCGCGCCATGGCGTACTGGAAGGGCATGTCCTCCGCCGTGAAATATGCCATCGAATGGTTTTTCTTGGCGGCAGGCCAGTTACCCATGCGGCCGGCGTCCCAGGCGTCCTGGGCGTTGGACCACGTATGCGGCGTGCTGGCCACGCGCATGGTCTCGAAGGCCTCGCGGGTGTCCAGGTGAAAGGGCAGCACCGTGCGTGGCTGGCCGTCATCCGGCTTGTCGTTGTACTGAGCCCAGACGCTGCGGTGGCGGGCATCGGGACTGTCAGGCACCGGGATCGGAAAGCGGTCGCCGAATCCGCGTACGCCGGCAAGCGCGCCGAAGTAGTGGTCGAACGAGCGGTTCTCCTGCATGAAGATCACGATATGCTCAACGTCGCGGATCGTGCCCGTGCGGTGGTTGGCAGGAATGGCCAGGGCGCGCCGTATCGCTGCGGGGAACAGCGCCAGCGCGCTGCCGGCGCCGGCCAGGGCGGCGCTGTTGCGGAGAAAATCGCGTCGAGTCTGCATGGGCATTCCTGAGAAACGACGCTGCCCGCACGAGGCGGGCAGCGTTGAGGTGGGGGCTGAAGAGGCGGCGGACCCTATTTGGCGCCGGTGCTTTCCGCGTAGTCCATGTACAGCTTGTGTGCGCGACGTGCCATGGGGCCGTATTCGAGCGTGCGGTCTTCGACGCGGTTTACGTGCACCACCTTGCCATAGTTGCCCGACGAGAACACTTCGTCGGCTTCCTCGATGTCGGCACGGGTCAGGCTGCGTTCCTGGACGTCGACGCCATCTGCCTTCAGCAGGGCGAGCACGCGGCGGCGCGTGATGCCGTTCAGGAAAGTGCCGTTGTCGGCCGGCGTGGATACCACGCCATTCTTGGCGATCCACAGGTTGCTGGTCGCGAACTCGGCGATATTGCCGGCGCCGTCCAGCATGATGGCGTTGTCGAAGCCCTTCTCGGCGGCTTCGCGGATGGCGCGCTGGCCGTTCGGGTACAGGCAGGACGCCTTGGCGTCGGTGGGCGCCATATTGGGCCACGAGCGCGCATAGCTGGAGAAGCAGGCGGAGAAGCCCTGGTCGCCGGGCATCGGCACCTTGAACACGTGCAGCACGAACTGGGTCTTGTCGGCGTCCGGCAGCAGGAAGCCGTCGGCGCAGTAGAACATGGGCTTGATGTAGAGCTCGCTGCCCTGCGGGAATTTCGCCACGGCCTGCAGGCACAGCTTCTGGATTTCTTCCCAGCCGATCTGCGGCTTCATCAGCATTTTTTCGGCCGAGCGCACCACGCGCTGGCAATGCAGATCCAGGTCAGGCGTCAGGCCGCGGAAGGCGCGCGCGCCGTCGAACACCATGCTGGCCATCCAGAAGGCATGGTCGGCCGGGCCGAGCAATTTGGGGTTTTCAGTGGTCCAGTGACCGTTGTGCCAGAACAGGGCGTCCATGGTTGTCTTCCTTCGCTTGAATTGGGTTGGCGCTATCGGCGCGCCGAAACGTCAGGATACATGAGGCGGCAGGCGTCATTCGCGCGCCAGCGCGGCCTGCACGCGGTCGGCCTCCTGCGCCGGCATCCATTGCCGCCAGACGGGGGCGTATTGCTTGAGGAAATAACGCGCGGCGTCCTCGGGTTCCTTGCCTTCGTTTTCCAGCCAGCCCAGCGTGGCGTCGATCGCATCGCTGGGCACCGTCAGCTTGCTCAGGAACTCAGCGACCTTCGGCGCCTGTTTCGCGAACTCGGCATTTACGCCGGTGACGACGGGATTGGGCTTGAATTCGGTGGCCACGGGCTTTGCGCATTTGGGATCGGTCATGCAGGTGTAGGCGGCCTGGTTGAAGGGCGGCAATTCCAGCTTCACCAGGTCCAGCGCCCCGACCAGCGAGGTGGGTGTCCAGTAGTAGAAGACGATGTCGCGCTTGCGCTTGTAGGCGGACACGATGGCGGCCTTTTGCGCGGCGCCGGAGCCGGGAGCGAACATCGTGTAGTCCTGTTCGAGGTTCAGCGCGCGCAGCAGGTTCTCGTTCAGGGTGCCGCAGGCCCAGCCTGCCGGGCAGCCGTAGATGCGGCCGCGGCCTGGCTCTTCGGGATCGGCGAAAACTTTCTTGAAGCGCGCCAGGTCGGCGGCGGATTTCAAGCCGGGATGGCGTTCGACCGTGTAGCGCGGCACGTACCAGCCTTCGCCGGCGTCGTATACGTGGCCCACGCCCAGCACTTTGCCGCTGGCCAGCGCCTTCTTCCAGGCGCCTTCGATCTGGCCGGGCCACACCTCCGGCGTGACGTCTACGTCGCCGCGTTGCAGAGCGGCCAGCATGGGAAGGGTCTCGCCGATCTCGACCGTGGTCTTGCAGCCGTAGCCGTGTTCCAGGACGTAGCGTTCGATTCCGGCCAGCACCAGGTTGGATTCCCAGTTCAGGCCGCTGAAGCGTACCGGCCGGTTGACTTCACAGACGGGGGCGCCGGATTCAGCGGCTTGCGCGGCCGCGGGGAGCAGGGCGGCGGCCAGCGCCAGGGCGCCAATGACGGGGGCGAGCGGATGCGGGTTGCGCATGGTCAGGCACCTGTTTGGTTGGGTGCCGTTCATTGTACGGGTGACGGGCGTCTCGCCAAATGGAAACGGGGCCGCATGAAGCATGCGGCCCCGTGCAAGCGGATGCCAGGTCTCAGGCGCGGGCCGCGCGCCGGCGATTGATGAACGCGCCGATCTCGCCCACGATGCCGCGGCGGAAGGCCAGCACGCAGATCACGAAGATCAGGCCGATCACGATGGTGACGGATTCACCCAGGCGCAGGAACCAGTCCACGCCGGTCAGCTTGGCCATCATCTGGCCGAAGTCGCCGACTTTGTTTTCCAGCAGCACCACGATGAAGGCGCCGAGGATGGGGCCGGTCAAGGTGCCAAGCCCGCCGATCAGCGTCATCAGGATGACCAGTCCGGACATCTGCCAGGTGGCGTCGGACAGCGTGGCCGACACGAAGACCAGGGTCTTGGTCGCGCCCGCCAGTCCGGCCAGCGCGGCGGACAGTACGAAGGCCAGCAGCTTGAAGCGGTCGACGTCGTAGCCCAGCGAGATGGCGCGCGGCTCGTTCTCGCGCAGCGCCTGCAGCACCTGGCCGAAGGGCGAATGCACCGTGCGCCAGATGATGAAGAAGCCGATGATGAAGATGGCCATCACCAGGTAATACAGGTTCAGGTCCTTGGACAGGTCGATCAGACCGAGCAGGGTGCCGCGCGGCACGCTTTGCAGGCCGTCTTCGCCGCCAGTGAACTTCGCTTGCAGGAAGAAGAAGAACACCATCTGCGCCAGCGCCAGGGTGATCATGGCGAAGTAGATGCCGCTGCGCCGGATGGCCAGGGCGCCCATCGCCAGGCCCAGCAGCGCGGCCACGGCCACGCCGAACAGCAGGCCGATCTCGGTGGGAAAGCCCCAGACCTTGAGCGCGTGCCCCGTTGCGTAGGCCGCGCTGCCCAGGAAGGCGGCATGGCCGAACGACAGCAGCCCGGTAAAGCCCAGCAGCAGGTTGAATGCGCAGGCGAAGAGCGCGTAGCACATGATCTTCATGGCGAAGATCGGATACACCCCGACAAAGGGAAGAATGGCCACCACGACGGCCAGTACCGCATAGCCCAGGAATTGACGATTCATTTTTCTTTTCCGAACAGCCCGGCCGGGCGGATCAACAGAACGATGGCCATGATGATGAACACGACCGTGCTCGAGGCCTCGGGCCAGAACACTTTGGTCAGTCCTTCAATCACGCCCAGGCCCAGACCGGTCACGATGGCGCCCATGATGGACCCCATGCCTCCGATCACGACCACGGCGAACACGACGATGATGAGGTTGGAGCCCATCAGCGGGGAAATCTGCAGCACAGGCGCGGCCAGCACGCCGGCAAAGCCTGCCAGCGCGACGCCGAAGCCGTAGGTCAGGGTGATCATGCGGGGCACGTTCACGCCGAAGGCTTCGACCAGGCGCGGGTTTTCGGTGCCAGCGCGCAGCAGGGCGCCCAGGCGGGTGCGCTCGATGACGAACCAGGTGGCCAGGCACACCACCACGGAGGCCGCCACGACCCAGCCACGATAGTTGGGCAGGATCATGAAGCCCAGGTTGGTGGCGCCGCGCAGCGCATCGGGCGTCGGATAGGGCTGGCCCGAAACGCCATAGAAGCTTCGGAACAGGCCTTCGATGAGCAGCGTCAGGCCAAAAGTGAGCAGCAGTCCGTACAGGTGATCGAGCTTGTACAGATGCCGCAGCAACAGTTTTTCTATGATGATGCCGAATAGCCCGACGACCAGCGGCGCGAGTATCAGCATGATCCAGTAATTCAACCCCAGGTACGACAGGCCCATCCAGGCGATGAAAGCGCCCAGCATGTAGAGCGCGCCGTGCGCGAAGTTGATGACGTTCAGCAGCCCGAAGATAACGGCCAGCCCGAGCGACAGCATGGCATAGAAGGAGCCGTTGACCAGGCCTAGCAATAGCTGGCCGAACAAGGCCTGTATGGGGATGCCGAAAATGTCAGTCATCTTGTGAAAGTCCTGCGCGTACGGATGAAAGCGAGCTAGTCGAAAACGCGACCCGGTCAAAGACGCGGCCCGGCGCCTTGGGCTGCCGGGTCGCGCCTGGGATCACATGGGCTGGTTTATTTCTTGACCAGCTTGCAGGTGGACTCGGACAACTTGGTGTAGACCTCGTCGCCGGGCAGCGTCGCCACGACCTTGTAGTAGTCCCACGGGGCCTTGGATTCGGCCGGCGTCTTGACCTGCATCAGGTACATGTCGTGGATCATGCGGCCGTCTTCGCGCACATAGCCGCCCTGTGCGAAGAAGTCGTTGATCTTGTTCGACTTCATCCACTTCATCACGGCGTCGCCGTCATCCGTGCCCAGGGACTTGATGGCGTTCAGGTAGAAGGCCGTGGCCGAATAGTCGCCCGCTTGCAGCATGGAAGGCTTGCGGCCCACCTTGGCTTCGAACTTCTTCGACCAAGCGCGCGAGGCGTCGGATTGGTCCCAGTACCAGCCATCGGTCAGGTACATGCCCTGCGTGGCGGGCAGGCCCAGCGCGTGCACGTCGTTGATGAAGACCAGCAGGCCGGCCATCTTCATGGTCTTGGTCACGCCGAATTCGTTGGCGGCCTTGACGGAGTTGATGGTGTCGCCGCCCGCGTTTGCCAGGCCCAGGATCTGGGCCTTGGAGGCTTGCGCCTGCAGCAGGAAGGACGAGAAGTCGGATGCGCCGAGGGGGGCTCGCACCTGGCCCTTGACCTCGCCGCCGGCCGCCTTGACCACGGCCATGGTGTCACGCTCCAGGGCGTGGCCGAAGGCATAGTCCGCGGTCAGGAAGAACCAGCTCTTGCCGCCGTCCTTCACCACGGCGGAGCCAGTGCCGCGCGCCAGCGCCACGGTGTCGTACGCATAGTGCACGGTGTAGGGCGAGCACTGGGCGTTGGTCAGGTCCGACGCGCCCGCGCCAATGGCCATGAAGGGCTTTTTCTTCTCGGCGGCCACGCCGGCCATGGCCAGGCTGGTCGACGAGTTCGTGCCGGCGATGATGACGTCCACCTTCTGCTCGTCGAACCATTCGCGCACGCGCGCCGACGCGACGTCGGCCTTGTTCTGGTGATCCGCCGACACGACTTCGATCTTCTTGCCGTTGATCGAACCGCCAGCGTCTTCGATCGCCATGCGCACGGCTTCCAGACCGGCCTTGCCGTCGATGTCGGAATACACGCCAGACATGTCAGTGATGAAGCCGATGCGGATGACATCGTCGGAGATACCTTGCGCATGGGCGGTTGCCCCAGCAAATCCCAGGCCCGCCATGGCCAGTGCAGCAGTGATGGTGTGCAGCTTCATGGGATGACTCCTCTCTTCCCTACGGTGTAGTGTTGCCGGATTTCCGGCGGATGACACAGGTTCTAGACGCCCAGCAGTTCGTTGAGCGTGTCCTGTTTTTCTGAAAGTTCTGCGGCTTCGAAGTGCTCGACGATCTGGCCGTGCTCCATGACGTAGAAGCGATCGGCCAGCGGCGCGGCGAAGCGGAAGTTCTGTTCCACCATGACGATGGTGTAGCCGCGCTGCTTCAGCGCGGTGATCATGCGTGCCAGCGCCTGCACGATGACGGGAGCCAGGCCTTCCGAAATTTCGTCCAGCAGCAGCAGGTTCGCGCCAGTGCGCAGGATGCGCGCGACGGCCAGCATCTGCTGTTCGCCGCCAGACAAGCGCGTGCCCGGAGAATTCCGGCGCTCTTGCAGGTTCGGGAACATATCGTAGATTTCGGCCAGCGACATGCCGCCGCCCAGCGATCCCACGACCGGGGGCAGCAGCAGGTTTTCTTCGCAGGACAGGCTGGCGAAGATGCCGCGTTCTTCGGGGCAATAGCCCACGCCCAGATGAGCGATCTTGTAGGTGGGCAGATCGATGGCTTCGGTGCCGTGGATGCGTACCGAGCCCTTGCGCGAGCCCGTCAGGCCCAGGATGGCCCGCAGTGTCGTGGTGCGTCCGGCGCCGTTGCGTCCGAGCAGCGTGACCACTTCGCCTTGTCCAACCCGCATATCCACGCCGTGCAGGATATGCGATTCCCCGTACCAGGCTTGCAGGCCCGAAATTTCCAGTGCCGGGGTGCTCATGCGTGCGCTCCTTGAAGTTCGCCCTCGGTGGTGCCCATGTAAGCCTGCATCACGGCCGGATGGCGGGAGACTTCGGCGTACGATCCTTCGGCCAGCACGCTGCCGCGCGCCAGCACAGTGATGGTGTCGGCGATGGAGGACACGACATTCATGTTGTGTTCCACCATCAGGATGGTCCGTCCGGCGCTGACGCGCTTGATCAGCTGCGTGACGCGGTCCACGTCCTCGTGGCCCATGCCCTGCGTCGGTTCATCCAGCAGCATCAGCTCGGGCTCCATGGCCAGCGTCGTGGCGATTTCCAGCGCGCGCTTGCGGCCATAGGGCAGGTTGACGGTGGTTTCGTTGGCGAAGGCACCGAGGTCGACCTGGTCCAGCAAGGCGCGCGCCGGTTCGTTCAGCGCGGCCAGCTGTTTGTCGCTTTTCCAGAAGTGGAACGACAGACCGGTCTTGCGCTGCAGGCCGATGCGCACGTTTTCCAGAACGGTCAGGTGCGGGAACACCGCCGAGATCTGGAACGAACGGATCACGCCGCGCCGCGCGATCTGCGCGGGTCGCTCGCCGGTGATGTCGATACCGTTGAACTTGATGGTTCCCGACGTGGGAGAGAGAAACTTGGTAAGCAGGTTGAAGCAAGTGGTCTTGCCCGCGCCGTTAGGCCCGATCAAGGCATGAATCTCGCCCCGCTTGATACGCAAATCGACCCCATTGACCGCGACGAATCCGCGGAATTCCTTGGTGAGGCCTTTTGTCTCCAGGATCGTGTCGTCCATGTTCGCTGCACCGGCGTTGTATTTATTTCGGTCTCCACCTGTCGTCGTTGCGTCAGGTCCCCGCAGGGTCCGGAAAACTGGCGAAGCCTCGCAGTTTTCTTATGAGTTGCCGGCGAGTATGCGCACCTCTTTATCAAAATTCCATGAGGGTTTGTCATAGGTTTTGCAGTGCGGAAAGGGCAATTGTCGGCAGGCCGACAATGCTTGCGCCACAAGGGAAGAGAGCCTTTCCATAATGGAAATGCATTGCAGCAAATACGCGTTGATCGTCATCAACGCGTCATGCATTTCGTAGCGAGGGAAAACCCGGTTTTCCGCAGGCCGATGCGGTGTCGGCGTTCGCGGCGCAGGCGCTCAGGCGGGAGTTTTCTGCTTGAATTCGCAGAGGTCGGAAATGCCGCATTGAGGGCATTTGGGTTTGCGCGCCACGCAGACGTAGCGGCCCAGCAATATCAGCCAGTGATGCGCGTCCTGCATGTATTCGCGCGGCACGAATTTTTCGAGTTTCTGTTCGACTTCCAGCACGTTCTTGCCAGGAGCGATGCCGGTGCGGTTGGACACTCGGAATATATGCGTGTCCACCGCCATCGTGGGTTGGCCGAAAGCCGTGTTGAGTACTACGTTGGCGGTCTTGCGCCCCACGCCGGGCAGGGCTTCGAGCGCCTCGCGAGTCTGCGGCACTTCACCGCCGTGCTGCTCGATCAGGATCTTGCAGGTGGCGATGGTGTTCTTTGCCTTGGTGCGATAGAGGCCGATAGTCTTGATGTAGTCGGCGAGGCCTTCTTCGCCTAGCGCCAGCAAGGCCTGCGGCGTGCCATAAGCAGGGAAGAACTTGCGCGTGGCGATATTGACGGATTTGTCGGTGGCTTGCGCCGACAGCAACACGGCGATCAGCAACTGGAACGGGGTGTCGTATTCGAGCTCGGTGGTCGGGTGCGGGTTGGCGGCTTGCAGGCGGGCGAAGATCTCTCGGCGTTTGGCGGCGTTCATGATTGCGTCGGGTTGCGGCGGGCCCGGGCGCGGGCCAGCGCGGATTCAATGGCGGAACGCTTGCGGTCCTCGTTGCGCGTATCGTCCGCGGCGGGAGCGGGCGTGGTCGCGTTTGAGGGGGCGGCTGCTTCGGGCGCCATCAGGCGCGCGTTGTCGGCGGCCAGGCGTTCGGTACGCGCCAGATGGCTGCGGTGGCGCTGGCGGCTGACGGTGGCGTCGTGCGGGCCCCAGGCGCGGCCTGCCGGCACCATCTGGATGCAATCGACCGGACAGGGCGCTACGCACAGGTCGCAGCCGGTACACCAGTCGGCCAGTACGGTATGCATATGCTTATTGGCGCCCACGATGGCGTCCACGGGACAGGCCTGGATGCATAGCGTACAGCCGATGCAATGCGCTTCGTCGATGCGCGCGACCAGCAACGGGCTGGGTTCCCCGCGGGTGGTGTCCAGGGGCAGGGCGGGCACGTCGAGCAGCGCCGACAGCGCGGCGATGCCTTCATCGCCTCCGGGAGGACAACGGTTGATCGGGGCGGCGCCGTCCGCGATGGCATCGGCGTAGGGCCGGCAGCCGTCGTATCCGCACTTGGTGCATTGCGTCTGGGGCAGCAAGGCATCGATGCGGTCGGCTAGTGAGCGACAGGACATGGATATGAAGAAAAAACCGTGGGACGGGAGCGCGAAGGACGGGCGCCAGGAATCCAAATGCGGATCGCGCGCAACCCATCAAGCAACGGTGATACTTCTAGCCACCGTAGTTTGATGGATTGCGCGCGTCGAAGGTCCGGGTGCTAGTCCAGGTTGACTCGCGCGATACCCATCCTACGCAGATTGCCGGATGAATTCGGCAATTTTAGGACAGATCATTTCGCGCCAGCGGCGGCCCGAGAAAATGCCGTAGTGGCCGCAGTTGGGCGCGGTGTAATGCATCTTGCGTTCGGCCGGAATGTTCTTGCACAGCTTGATGGCGGCGCGGGTCTGGCCCTGGCCCGAGATGTCGTCCAGTTCACCTTCGATGGTGAAAAGGGCGACGTTCTTGATATCCGCCGGCCGCACAAGCTTGCCGTCTACTTCCCAGGTGCCGTTGGGCAGCTGGAATTCCTGGAACACCATGCGGATCGTGTCCAGGTAGAACTCGGCCGGCATGTCCAGCACGGCGTTGTATTCGTCGTAGAAGCGGCGGTGCGCTTCGGCGTCGCTATCGTCGCCGCGCAGCAGGTCCAGGTAGAAGTCATAGTGCGACTTCATATGGCGGTCGGGATTCATTGCCATGAATCCGGCATGCTGCAGAAAGCCTGGATAGACCTTGCGGCCGGCGCCCGGGTAGCGCGGCGGCACGGGGTGGATGACCTGGTTCTCGAACCAGGCGTAGGGCTTGGTCGTGGCCAGGCGGTTCACCTGCGTGGGCGACTGGCGCGGGTCGATGGGGCCACCCATCATCACCATGCTGCGCGGTTGGCAGGGATCATTGGCGGAGGCCATCAGCGAGACCGCGGCCAGCACCGGCACCGTGGGCTGGCACACGGAAATGACATGCACGTCCGGGCCCAGGTGACGGATAAAGTCCTGCACGTAGCGGACGTAGTCATTGAGGTGGAACGGCCCGGCAGACAGCGGCACCATGCGGGCATCGACCCAGTCGGTAACGTACACGTCGTGGGCTGGCAACAGGGCGCGCACGGTGTCGCGCAGCAGCGTGGCGTGGTGGCCCGACAGCGGCGCGACCAGCAGCACCTTGGGATCGTCACGTCCCGCGTGGCGGACGTCGCGCTGGAAGTGCAACAGGCGACAGAACGGCTTGTCCATCGCGACGCCTTCGATGACGCGGACGGATTTGCCCTTGATTTCGGTGGTGGGCAGGTTCCAGGCAGGCTTCTGGTATTCCTTGCCGATGCGGGTCATCAGCTCATACCCGGCCGCCATCTGGCGGGAAATCGGGGTATAGGCGAGAGGGCTGTAGGGGCTGGAAAACAGCTGGGAACCGGCGTCCGTGAATGCTGCGAACGGAGTCAGGAAGGCGCGCTGCATTTCGTGCAATTGATACAGCATTTGAGAAAAGTCCTTCTGGGTCGTGCGTGTGTCCCGATTATTGCCCCGGGCACTAACGATATTTCTAAACAGCCTGAAGAAACGCCGACAAAAAAAGCAAATCTGTTGCTAAAAAGCGACCCATTACCCATTGGGCACCAGTTTAGGGCGCTTTTTGCGAGGTGTTGCAGCACCAAACGGAGGATTTATGCACTAAGTCGGGCGGCGTGGCGCTACCAGTAGTTTTCCACCGCCAGGTTGCCGGGGATGCCGCGGCGTCCGGGCTTGAAACCGCGCTCGCCCAGCAGCTTGCGGGCGTCCGCCAGCATGTCGGGATTGCCGCAGAGCATCACCTTGGCTTGGGCGGGATCCAGCTGCTGCCCCGCCAGTTGCTCCAGGCGGCCGTCGGCGATCAGCGTGGTCAGGCGTTCCTGGGGCATGCCCGGCAGGGCCTCGCGGGTCGCGATGGGCAGGTAGATGAGTTTTTGCGGGTCGGCGGCGAAGAACTCGGCCAGCTCCGGCTGGACGCGCCAGGATTCGATTTCGCTACGGTAGGCAAGCTCCGCGGCGGTGCGCACGCCATGCACCAGGATGATGCGGCGGTAGGCGCGCCAGACGGCGGGGTCGCGCAGGATCGACAGGTAGGCCGACAGGCCCGTGCCCGAGGCCAGCAGCCAGAGATCGCCGCCAGGCGCGAAGCGTTCCAGGGTCAGGAAACCGTAGGGGTTCTTTTCCACGTATAGGGAATCGCCGGGCTGCAGCCGCGCCATGCGCGGGCTGAACAGGCCTTCGGGGACAACGATGGAATAGAACTCCAGCCAGGGCTGATGCGGCGCCGACACCATGGAGTAGGCGCGCCACAGGGTGGGTTCGCCTTCAGAGGCGCCGGCTTCCGGCAGGCCGACCCGGGCGAACTGGCCCGGCAGGAACGTATACGCGTCGTCGCGCGTCACGCGCACGGAGAAAAGCTTGTCGGGCACCCAGGTATGAACGTGGGTTACGGTCTGGCGCGTGTATTTGGAGTCGTCGGTCATCGGCACATCGCGCGAGGCCGGCCGCCAGGCGGCGGCCGGCGTTCGCGGATTATTTTTCCAGGTATTGCAGCTTGTCCTGCTTGCCGTTCCATTCGTCGGCGTCGGGCAGGGGCTTCTTGGCGCGGCTGATGCTGGCGAACTCGGGGGAGAGTTCGGCATTCAGGGCGATGAAATTCAGTTGGTCCTGCGGCACGTCTTCTTCCGCGTAGATTGCATTGGCCGGGCATTCCGGGATGCAGACGGCGCAGTCGATGCATTCGTCAGGATCGATCACGAGGAAGTTCGGACCCTCACGAAAACAGTCCACCGGGCACACGTCTACGCAGTCGGTGTACTTGCACTTAATACAGTTTTCGGTGACAACGTGGGTCATTCAGGAACTCCGGGAGCGGCGGCATATGTGTCTTTGTTGGGCGGATTTTACCCAATGCGGCGCCGATGTGCCGGCAATACCCGTATTGACATAGTGGCCCTTCGCCCCGGACGGCGCGGGCTCTATGCTATGGTGTCGCGAAACGAAACGCGCCATCATGATAATCACTTCGCTGCTCGACACCGATCTGTATAAATTCAGCATGATGCAGGTGGTTCTGCATCAGTTTCCCGCTGCTCAGGTCGAGTACCGTTACAAATGCCGCACGCCGGGGATCGACCTGCGTCCCTACCTGGACGAAATCCGCGAAGAAGTGCACCAGCTGTGCCAGCTGCGCTTCACGGAAGACGAACTTAAATATCTGGGCGGCTTGCGCTTTATCAAAAGCGACTTCGTCGATTTCCTCGAGCTGTTCCACTTGCCGGAGCGGTGCATCCATATCGGCGAAGGCGAAGGCCCGGGCGAAATCAGCATCGAGGTCAAGGGGCCTTGGCTGCACACCATCCTGTTCGAAATCCCGGTCCTGGCCATCGTCAACGAGGTCTACTTCCGCAATACGCGCAAGAATCCCGACTGGGAAGAAGGCCGCAAGCGCCTGCAGTCCAAGATGCACCTGGTGCTGGACGATCCGGCGCTGGCCGACTTCCGCGTGGCTGAATACGGCACGCGACGCCGCTTCTCCAAGATTTGGCACGAAGAGATCGTGTCCACCATGAAAGCCCAGATGGGCGTGCATTTTGCCGGCACCAGTAACGTGTTGCTGGCCAAGCAGCATGAAGTGCTGCCGCTGGGCACGATGGGCCACGAGTACCTGCAGGCCTGCCAGGCGCTGGGTCCGCGCTTGCGCGATTCGCAGGTTTTCGCGCTGGAAGTGTGGGCCAAGGAGTACCGGGGCGACCTGGGCATTGCGTTGTCCGACGTCTACGGCATGGATGCCTTCCTGCGCGATTTCGACATGTATTTCTGCAAGCTGTTCGACGGCGCGCGGCATGACTCCGGCGATCCCTTCGTCTGGGGCGAGCGCCTGCTCGAGCACTACCGCAAGAACCGCGTGGATCCCAGGGCCAAGACGCTGGTGTTCTCGGATTCGCTGACTTTCCCGCGCGCCATCGAGCTGGCCCGCCAGTTTTCCGGCCGCTGCAAGGTGTCTTTCGGCATCGGCACCAACCTGACCAACGACCTGGGCCACGAACCCTTGCAGATCGTCATGAAGATGGTCCGCTGCAATGGGCAGCCGGTGGCCAAGGTGTCCGACGCGCCGGAAAAGACCATGTGCGACGATCCAGCCTACCTGGCCTATCTGCGCCAGGTATTCCAATTGCCTCCCGCCTGATGGCGGCTCGGGGTAAATTGCGGGTTCTTCTGCATTGTTCCACCCAACCCACTCGAATCTAGGGGACTATTCATGAGCAGCATCAAGCGCTTCCACGTGGCCAAGCGCCTGTCCGACATGGCCGTGTACAACGGCGTCGCGTACCTGGCCGGCCAGGTGCCGGACGATTCCACGCTGGACATCACCGGCCAGACCGAACAGGTGCTCGCCACGATCGACCGCCTGCTGGCCGAAGCCGGCACCGACAAGACCAAGATCCTGATGGCCCAGATCTACGTGGCCAACATGAAGGAATTCGATGGCATGAACAAGGCCTGGGACGCCTGGGTCGCCGACGGCAATTCGCCTCCGCGCGCCACCGTTGAAGCCCGCCTTGCCAATCCGGATTACAAGGTCGAAATCGTCGTGACGGCTGCCGTCTAAGACGCCTTCCCCGCGTTGGGCGCATCAGCGCCCGGCGCATGCCAGGGCGATCCCCTGGGGGCGGGTGCGCGCATCCGCCCATGCATGCCTCTTCTTCCGCTCTGCCGTCTATTGCCCGAGCAGCAGCGTCGCGGCCAGCAGGCCCCCCAATTCCTCGCACTTATCCAGGTCCGCGCCGGCCACCGTCTTCGGCGCCAGGATTTGCTGCGCGGTTTGAGCGCCCATGTTGACGATGAGCGGCGGCGCCAGCGATCGGAGCCGCCAGCCGGTGCAGATGCGTTCCACCTGCCGCGCCGCGCCCGTGCCGTCGCTGCCCGCGCTGATGGCGCAGGCGTAAGGCAATCCCTGTATCCGATCCAGCACCGCATAGTAGTTGCGGTCGAAGAATTCCTTCATCTCGCCGCTTAGCGTCGCCAGGTTTTCGGGCGCGCAGAACAGGTAGCCGTGGCTGGCAAGCAACTCCTCTGCCTGAACCTCCGCGGCCGGCCGCAGCACGACGCTCAGATCGGACGCCTGATCCAGCTGGGTGGCGGCCGAGCGCGCGCCGCGCGCCGCGGCTTCGGCCATCTGCCGCGCGGCGCCGGTGCGCGAATGCCACACGATCAGCAGCTGTTTCATGCGTAGCGTTCCAGCGGATCCTGCCGGTAGTAGGCCCGCAGCAGCCCATACCATTGCGGCAGGGCTTCGTGCATGGGGTAGGGATCCACGAAGAAGTGTTCCGAGCTGACCGCGAAGAACTCGGCTTCGTCGGTGGCGGCATATGGGTCCATCGGCAGTTGGCCGTACCAGGCGTCAGCAGCCTCGCTCTCGGGGTCGACGTCGTGCGGAATGGCTGCCTCGACCGCGTCCACGGCTGCAATGAAACGATCCAGGCTGTCGTCCAGGATGCGGCGCCAGGACTGCGGCTTGAGCTCGGGGTGGGCGGCCAGCGAGGGCATGCCGTCGGCGTAACCCGAGCGCAGGTCGAGTTTGTGGGCGAATTCGTGGATGACCACATTGAAGCCGCCATCGGAGAACTGCGTGTCTTCCCAGGACAGGACCAGCGGCCCGCCTTCCCAGGCCTCGCCGGCCGCGTCCTCCAGGTATTCGTGCACCACGCCATCGTCGTCCTGGCGCGAGCGGGGAATGCGGAAACTGGCGGGGTACACGATGATCTCGTCCCAGCCTTCGTACAGTTCCGGCGCCAGGTTGAGGATGGGCAGACTGGCCTGCGCGGCGATACTCAGGCGCATGAAATCCGAGACCTCGAGCCCCTGCGCGCCGTTGATGTTCTTGCTGGCCAGCAACCAGGCCGAACGCGCCAGCAATTGAGCGGCTTCCTCGGCGGTCAACGCCGCCAGGAACGGGTGGGCGTCCAGCACCTGGCGCCACAATTCCGGCGAGATGCGGGCCTGCATTTCGGCCACCGCGGACGGGCGGGCACCCCGGCCCTTCAGCCAGCGCAACATAAGCTTTGGTTCCTTCCATATGCCGGGGCTAGCGGCTTGTTTTAGCGATAACAAACCCTAGTGTAGAGTGTCGGGATATCAAACTACATCTGCTCGACATCCGTCATGTCCGCCCCGCCTGTTCCCGACGCGCCTACGCCTTTCGACGCTTCCTGGCGGCAGGAGGTAGGCGCCGGCCTGGACGCCGACGGCATGACGCTGATCGACCAGGCCGTGGCCTGGGCCGAGCCGCGTTTTGAAGGACAGCACGCCTTGACCGGCGAGCCCCTGGCCGGGCATGGCGCGGGCGTGGTCCGCATACTTGCAGCCTTGCATACCGATGCCGCCACCCGCGCGGCGGCGTTGCTGGCCGCCTTGCCCACCGACCTGATGGCGCCTGCGCCGTCCTTGCGCAACGATCCGGTCGCCGCCGCATTCGGCGCCGAGATCGCGCGGCTGGTGCAGGGCGCGCGCGCCCTGTTGCGGCTGGGCGTGGTGGCCCGGCAGGCAAGCGATGCCGCTGCCGAAAGCGGTTCGCAGAAGGAAATGCAGCGCAAGATGCTGCTGGCCATGGCGGCCGACTTGCGCATCGTGTTGATGCGGCTGGCGTCGCGCCTGCGCACCTTGCGTTGGCACGCGGAAAGCAAGGCGCCGTGCTCTACCGATTTCGCGCGGGAGACCCTGGATCTGTACGCGCCCCTGGCAAACCGCCTGGGGATCTGGCAGATCAAGTGGGAAATGGAAGACTTGGCCTTCCGCTTCCTGGAGCCCGAAAAATACAAGCAGATCGCCCGCCTGCTCGAAGAAAAGCGGGTGGAGCGCGAGGCCTTCATCGCCGGGGCCATCGAACGCCTGCAGACCGGCCTGGCCCGCGCCGGGGTCGAGGCCGAGGTCAGTGGCCGTCCCAAGCACATCTACAGCATCTGGAACAAGATGCGCGTGAAGCGGCTGGATTTCTCGCAGATGTACGACCTGCGCGCGTTGCGCATCATCGTGGACGACGTGCGCGCCTGTTATACGGCGTTGGGCATGGTGCACGAAATGTGGACGCCGATCTCCGAAGAGTTCGACGACTATATTTCGCGGCCCAAACCCAACGGCTACCGCTCCTTGCACACGGTGGTGGCCGATGACGACGGCCGTCCTTTCGAGGTGCAGATCCGCACGCGCGAGATGCACCAGTTCGCCGAGTACGGCATGGCCGCGCACTGGCGCTACAAGGAAGCGGGCGCCAAGGGTGGCCAAGTGGCCGCCTCCAGCGAATACGACCGCCAATTGGCGTGGATGCGCCAGTTGCTGGCCTGGAATAGCGATGTCGAGGGCGGTAGCGAACCCGCCAAGGCCGTGCCCGCCAAGCCGGCGTCGGGCAAGAGCCGTGGCCCCGCGGCAGCCCCGCCGCATACCGACGAACGCATCTATGTGCTGACGCCGCAGGCGCGCGTGATTGAATTGCCGGCGGGCGCCACGCCCGTGGATTTCGCCTATCACCTGCATACCGACCTGGGCCACCGCTGCCGCGGCGCGCGCGTCGATGGCCAGATGGTGCCGCTACAGACGCATCTGTCCACCGGACAGACCGTGGAGATCATTTCCGCCAAGTCTGGCGGGCCGTCGCGCGACTGGCTCAATCCTCAGCTGGGCTTTTTGGCGAGCCCCCGGGCCCGGGCCAAGGTGCGCATGTGGTTCAACGCGATCGAGCTGCAGCAACGCATTACGCAGGGCCAGGCCCTGGTCGAAAAAGAACTTCAACGTCTGGGCAAGACTGCCGTCAACCTGGAGCAGCTGGCGCAGAACCTCGGGTTCGCCCGCGCCGACGACCTGTACGTGGCGGCGGCCAAGGAAGAGTTCAGCCTGCGGCAGATCGATACCTTGTTCCAGCAGCCGGCGCCGGCCGCCGAGCCGCAACCGGCTGCCTTGCGCCATGCCAGCGCAGGCAGCGCTGAAAAAAGCGGCAAGAGCGGCGTGCTGGTGGTTGGGGTGGGATCGCTCCTGACCCAGCTGGCGCGCTGCTGCCGTCCGGCGCCCCCGGACCCGATTGCCGGCTTTGTCACGCGCGGGCGGGGCGTGTCGATTCACCGCAGCGATTGCCACAGCTATCTGGCTTTGGCGGCGCGCGAGCCCGAACGCGTCATCGAGGTCGCCTGGGGCGAAACCGCCGATACCTTTTATCCGGTGGACATCAGTGTGCGCGCGCACGACCGTTCCGGCCTGCTGCGGGACCTGTCCGAGGTTTTTGCCCGGCTGCGCCTGAATGTGGTGGGCGTGAACACGCAGAGCAAGCAGTCGCTGGCCCACATGGTGTTCACGGTGGAAGTGCGCGGGGGGGAGTCGCTGTCCCGCGCCCTGGACGCCCTGGCCGAAGTGCCGGGCGTGTCGTCGGCGACGCGCCGCTAGGCGGGAAACCCGGGCCCTGCGGCCCGGGTGGCGGCGGGACTCAGTGGTCCAGCTGCTCGTGCGCGCGCTCGCGCATGTAGAACGCGGCGATCAGCCCCAGCGCCACGCCGAACATCACGTAGTAGGCAGGCGCCATCGGCGACCCGGTGGTCTTGATCAGCCAGGTCACGATGAACTGCGCGAAGCCGCCGAAAATCATCACGGCGACGTTATAGGCCAGGGACAGGCCCACCGAGCGCACGCGAGCCGGGAACAGTTCCGCCATCACGGTGCTGAACACGCCGAAGAAGGCCGACACGAACAGGCAGACCACCACTTGCACGGCCAGCAGGCGGCCGATGGACGGGGCGTCCGACAGCCAGTAGTACAGCGGGTACAGCACGATCAGGTAGCCGATGAGCGAGCCGATCACGATCGGACGGCGACCGACGCGGTCCGACCAGGCGCCCATGAAGGGCGTCAGCAGCACCATCAACGCCGCTCCCGCCATCTGCACCAGGAAGGTCTGGTTCAGCGGCAGCTTCAGGATTTGCGTGGAGTAGGTCACCAGATACGTGAAGGTGATGTAGATGGACACGGTCGCCGTCACCACCAGGCCCACGCCGATCAGCGTCTCCCGGGTGTGCGTCTTCAGCATCTGGCCCAGGCTCAGGCGTCGCACGTCGCCGCGCGCGGCGGCTTGGCGCTCTTCTTCCTTGAGCTGCTTGAAGGCGTCGGTTTCGTCGACGTTGCGGCGAATATAGATGGCGATGGGCACAATTACTAGGCCAAAGGCGAAAGGCAGGCGCCATGCCCAGTCCGCGATCTGCTGCGGCGTGAAGAACTCGGTGATGAGCGTGCCGCAGGCTGCGCCGATCAGCAGGGCCAGCATCTGGCCAGCCATCTGCCAAGAGCCATAGAAGCCGCGCTTGCCGTTGGGCGCCATTTCAATCAGCAGCGCTGTCGAGGTGCCGAATTCGCCGCCGGCCGAGAAGCCCTGCAGGAGGCGTGCGATCAGGATGAAGATCGGGGCGAGGATGCCTGCCGCATGATACGTAGGAGCGACGGTGATGAGCGCGATCGAAATGGCCATCAGCGAGGTCACCATGACCATGGCCGCCTTGCGGCCTTTCTTGTCGCCATAAAGGCCCAGGATGATGCCGCCGACCGGCCGCATGAAGAAGCCTACGCCGAAGATCGCCGTCGTCATCAGGATGGCGTTCAGCTCGCTGCCGGGAACGCTGGGGTCGGTCGGGAAGAACAGCTTCGAGATGATCGGCGTCATGAACGCGAACACGAGGAAGTCGTACCATTCGAGGGCATTGCCTATAACTGCCGCCACGATGTTGCGCGTGGGAACTGCTTTGTGCTGCACGGTTTCTCCTTGGGGGTTTGCCTAACCGGGCGACATTCTAGGCGCTTGCGCGCCGCACCCCGTCCGAGACGCGAACGCCCGCTGGCCTTACACTCCTGTTTTTCCCCAAGAGAGTAGTGACATGAACGCGCGCACCTGGCTGGAAACGCTGGTTGGCTTTGACACGACCAGCCGCAATTCCAATCTTGCCCTGATCGAAACCGTCCGAGATTGGCTCAAGGGCCAGGGCGTCGACGCATGGCTGGCGCACAACTCCGAGCGCACCAAGGCCAACCTGTTCGCCACCTTGCCCGCCCAGGACGGCGGCATGCAGGGCGGCATCGTTCTGTCCGGCCACACCGACGTGGTGCCCGTGGACGGCCAGGAATGGAGCACGGATCCGTTCAAGCTCGTCGAAAAAGACGGGCTGCTCTACGGGCGGGGCAGCTGCGACATGAAGGGCTTCATCGCCAGTTCGCTGGCGCTGGTGCCGGAATTCCTGGCCATGCCGCGCAAGAAGCCGATGCATCTGGCCTTTTCCTACGACGAGGAAGTCGGCTGCGCCGGCGCGCCCTACATGCTGGCCGATCTGCTCGAGCGCGGCATCCGTCCCGAAGGCTGCGTGGTGGGCGAGCCCACCGGCATGCAGGTGGTCGTGGCGCACAAAGGCATTAACCTGTTCCGCTGCAAGGTGCACGGCAAGGCGGCGCACTCGTCCTTGACCCCGCGCGGCTGCAACGCCATCGAATACGCCGCCCGCCTGATCTGCCGCATCCGCGATCTGGCCGACAGCTTCAAGGCCAACGGTCCGTACGACCAGTTCTACGACGTGCCGTTCTCCACGATGACCACCAACCAGATCCGTGGCGGCATCGCGGTCAATACCATCCCCGAGCTGTGCGAATTCACATACGAATTCCGCAACCTGCCCGGCATGCAGCCCGACGAGATCCAGGCAGAAGTCGAGAAATACGTGCGCGAAGAGCTCTTGCCGCGCATGAAAGCCGAATTCGATGGCGCCAGCATCGAAATCGAGACGGGCGCCGCGGCGCCGGCCCTGGAAGCGTCCGAAGAGGCCGCCATTACTCAGCTGGTGCGTGCCCTGACCGAAGACCGTGCCACCCGGAAGGTCGCCTACGGCACCGAGGCCGGCCTGTTCCAGGGCATCGGCATCCCGACGGTGGTCTGCGGCCCAGGCCATATCGAACAGGCCCACAAGCCCAACGAATACGTGGCGCTGGACCAACTGGCCGCCTGCGACACCTTCCTGCGCCGCCTGGGGCAGTCGCTCTGACGGCAAGCTGACGGTTCCCGGCACGGCCACGGCATTGCGCCCGGCCGTTGCCGGCGTCAGGTAAAATGACGGGTTGCAAACCGGATTTGCGGCCGGCAGTGGCCTGCCGCGATACCCGGGGGAGATGCTTGGTGAAACCTTACGACTTTCCGGATGCCCAGGGCCATTTCGGCCCTTATGGCGGTGTTTTCGTGGCAGAAACGCTCATGCACGCGCTCGACGAGCTGCGCGCGGCCTATGACCATTACCGTCTCGACCCCGCCTTCCAGGAAGAGTTCAACTACGAACTCAAGCATTTCGTCGGCCGGCCCAGCCCGGTCTACCATGCCCGCCGCTGGTCGGAAATGCTGGGCGGCGCCCAGATCTGGTTCAAGCGCGAAGACCTGAACCATACCGGCGCCCACAAGGTCAACAACTGCATCGGCCAGGCATTGCTGGCCAAGCGCATGGGCAAGCCCCGCGTCATCGCCGAAACGGGCGCCGGCCAGCATGGCGTGGCCACGGCCACGGTGGCGGCCCGCTACGGCATGGAATGCGTCGTCTACATGGGCAGCGAAGACGTTCGCCGCCAGGCCTCGAACGTCTACCGCATGAAGCTGCTGGGCGCGACGGTCGTGCCGGTGACCTCCGGCTCGCGCACCCTGAAGGACGCGCTGAACGAAGCCATGCGCGACTGGGTCACCAACATCGAGAACACCTTCTACATCATCGGCACGGTGGCGGGTCCCGATCCCTACCCCCGCATGGTGCGCGATTTCCAGACCGTCATCGGCAATGAATGCCTGACGCAAATGCCCGAAGCCGTCGGCCGTCAGCCCGACTACGTGGTGGCGGCGGTGGGCGGCGGTTCCAACGCCATGGGCATCTTCCATCCCTACATCCCGTACGAAAACGTGCGCCTGATCGGCGTCGAGGCGGCGGGCGAGGGCATGGACAGCGGCCGCCACGCAGCTTCCCTGGCCGCGGGCCAGGTGGGCGTGCTGCACGGCAACCGCACCTACGTCATGCAGGACGCCGACGGCCAGGTCCAGGAAACCCATTCGGTTTCCGCCGGCCTGGACTATCCCGGCGTCGGTCCGGAGCACGCCTGGCTGAAGGACTCCGGCCGCGCCGAGTACGTCGGCATTACCGACGAGGAAGCCCTCAAGGCGTTCCACGATTGCTGCCGTATTGAAGGCATCATGCCGGCCTTGGAGTCGTCGCACGCCATTGCGCAAGCCGTGAAGATGGCCGCCACGCTGCCGCGTGACGCCATCATCCTGGTCAATTTGTCGGGCCGCGGCGACAAAGACATGCATACCGTGGCCGAAAAGGCCGGTATCGAGCTCTGAGGCGTCCATGACCACTCGCATCGATCGTATCGCCGCCGCTTTTGCGCGCACCGCCGAATCCGGCCGCGCCGCGGCGCTGATTCCCTACATTGCCGCCGGCGACCCTTCGCCTGCCGCGACCGTCCCCCTGATGCATGCGCTGGTCGAGGCCGGCGCCGATGTCATCGAGCTGGGCGTACCGTTCTCCGATCCCATGGCCGACGGTCCGGTGATCCAGCGCGCAGCCGATCGGGCCATCGCTCAGGGCGTGGGCCTGGCCCGCGTGCTGGAGCTGGTGGGTGAGTTCCGCCAGGGCGACGCCTCCACTCCCGTGGTGTTGATGGGCTATGCCAACCCGATAGAACGCATGGGTCAGGCGGAGTTCGCGCGCCGCGCCGAGCAGGCTGGCGTGGACGGCGTGCTGGTGGTGGATTATCCGCCCGAAGAAGTCGTCGAGTTCGCCGCCACGCTGGGCGAACACGGCATTGCGCCCATTTTCCTGCTGGCGCCCACGTCGACGGAAGCGCGGATCAAAGCCGTCGCCCAAGTAGCGCGGGGCTACGTGTACTACGTGTCGCTCAAGGGTGTCACCGGCGCGGGCTCGCTGAATACCGACGACGTCGCCGAGCGCCTGGCCGTGATCCGCCGCCATGTGCGCGATATTCCGGTCGGCGTGGGCTTCGGCATCCGCGACGCCGAAAGCGCCCAACGCGTGGCGCGCGCGGCGGATGCCGTCGTGATCGGCAGCAAACTGATTGAAACCATGGAGCAGGCGGCGGCGAATGCCCCCGCGGCCCAGAAAACCGACGCTGCAGTCACCGCCGCCAGCGGCTGGCTGCGCACCATCCGGCAAGCGCTGGATCAAGTAAAACGAGAAAGCGCGTCGGCCTGAGCGGCGGGCGTGACCTCAAACGGGATGAATAATCAATGAGCTGGATCGAAAAACTCCTGCCTCCTCGCATCAACAAAACCAGCGATAGCGGCGCCCGCCGCGTTCCCGAAGGCCTTTGGGTGAAATGCCCGTCGTGCGAATCGGTGCTGTACAGCGAAGACCTGGCGGCCAATCTGCACGTTTGCCCCAAGTGCGACCACCACATGCGCATCGGAGCCCGCGCCCGCATCGATTCGCTGCTGGACGTGGAGGGCCGCGTCGAGATCGGCCAGACCACGCGTTCGGTCGACACGCTGAAGTTCAAGGACACGCGTAAGTATCCCGAGCGCCTGCAGGAAGCAGTCAAGCAAACCGGCGAGACCGATGCGCTCGTGGTCATGAGCGGCTCCATCCGTGGTGTGCCGGCGACCCTGGCCTGCTTCGAATTCGAATTCATGGGCGGTTCCATGGGTTCGGTGGTGGGCGAGCGCTTTGCGCGCGGCGCCCAGGCCGCCCTGGACAACAAGACGCCTTTCATCTGCGTGGCCGCCTCGGGCGGCGCACGCATGCAGGAAAGCCTGTTGTCGCTGATGCAGATGGCCAAGACCAACGCCATGCTGACGCGTCTGTCGGCGGCCGGCCTGCCGTTCATCAGCGTCCTGACCGACCCGACCATGGGTGGCGTATCGGCCAGCTTCGCCTTCATGGGCGACGTGGTCATCGCTGAACCCAAGGCGCTGATCGGCTTTGCCGGTCCGCGCGTGATCGAACAGACCGTGCGCGAAAAACTGCCGGAAGGCTTCCAGCGCGCCGAATTCCTGCTGCAGAAGGGCGCCATCGACATGGTCGTCGATCGCCGCCAGCTGCGCGAAGAAATTGCCCGTCTGCTTGCCTTGCTGACCAACCAGCCGGCAGATGTCGTCACCGCGGCCTGATGGCCTGGTGATCCAGCCCATGCGCGGGTAGGGCAGATAGTGGCAGAAATGCCGCCGGCAGCATCGGGCTCCCGGCGGCATTTTCGTATGGACTGGGAGCCCGTGTGACGCTTGTTTTGCGGAACAGTGTTTTCCATCCGCGATGTTGCCTGCGTGCGACAAAGCGGGAGCCGTCCGGCCCGGATTTTGCTATGTTGCGTACTAGGATTGAAATCTACGGAGTTTCCCAATGCAGTTGACCAAGAAGAAGATGCTTACCGGCCTTTTGGGGCTTGCGCTGGCTGCTGGCGCGTCGTTGGCAAGCGCCCAATCGTCCACGGGTACTCAGGGCGGTGTCAGCGTGCATTACGGCATTGGAGACCACTACCAGCGTCTGACGCTCAACTACGAGACGCCCTCGGTCTGGACGTACCAATTCGGCGGCAACTGGGGGCGCCTGGACCTCACGCCTGAACTCGGCGCGTCGTACTGGAAGGCGAGCGGCTCGCGTTCCCCGGGCCATGTCTGGCAACTGAACGCCATCCCGATGTTCCGCTGGTGGACCGGCGAGCGCTTCTACATTGAAGCGGGTATTGGCGCCACGCTCTTTTCCAGCACGCGTTTCGCCGACGAGAACATCAGCACGGCCTTCCAGTTTGGCGACCACATCGGCATGGGTTTTCTCGTGACGCCGAACAATCGCATCGGCGTGCGCTATTCCCACTTTTCGAACGCCAGCATCAAACGCCCGAATCCCGGCCTGGACGTGGTGCAGCTGACCTACACCTACCAGTTCTGATCCCCGGCGCGTTGATGCGCGCATGGCGCCGCCCGCGGGTGCGCCACACACACAGATCCACCCCCACCGGGGTGGATTTTTTTTGGGCGGCCGCCGCCCCGTTCTGCCGTTCGGTATCTGATTCGATTCAAGAACATAAAAATATTATGTTCTGACGGTGTGTACACATACTTGTTGGTACGGGATGCAATCGCCAGAATGCCCTGGCATTGCCCAACACACACAATGGCCGCCGCTAGGCCTGGCCTCTCCGTCGCGCCCATGGCCGCGCGGGGGGAGGGAAGAGACGGCGGCCGACGGAGACCAATACATGAACTACCCCTGTACGCCCGCGCGTCGCCTGGCGCGCATGGCCCCCGCCGTCTGCTTGGCCCTTGCGTTGTCCAGCGGCCCGTCCGCCGTCATGGCCGAGGAGTTTCCCAACAAGCCGCTGCGCATGGTGGTGGGCTTCGCTCCCGGAGGCGGCGCGGACATCGTGGCGCGCCTGGTGGGTGCCAAGATGGCCGAAAGCCTGGGGCAGCAGGTGGTCGTGGAAAACCGGGCTGGCGCCACCGGCACCATTGCTGCCGACAACGTCGCGCGTTCGCCAGCCGATGGTTATTCGCTGTTCCTGGGATCGCAATCCACCATGGTGGTCGCACCGTCCCTGTTCCCATCCCTGCCGTTCAAGCCTGAAAAGGACTTCGCGCCGGTGTCGCAGGTCGTGACCATGCCCCTGATACTGGTCGTCAACCCGGCACTGGTCGAGGCGAAAACCGTGCAGGAACTCACCGAGCACATCCGCAAGGCGGGCGATGGCGCGGTGAGCTACGCCTCTTCCGGCCAAGGGGGGCCACAACATATCGCCGGGGAACTATACGCGCACATGGTGGGCACCAAGGTCACGCACGTGCCCTACAAGGGCGAATCGGCGGCCATGGCCGACGTGCTGGGCGGGCATGTGCCGTACATGTTCGCCAACCTGCCGGTGGCGCTGCCGCACATCAATTCGGGCAAGGTCCGGCCGCTGGCCATTACCAGCCTGAAGCGGGATCCCAAGGCGCCGACGATCCCGACGCTGGCCGAGTCGGGCTTCAAGGACTTCGAGGTGTCTACCTGGTATGGCGTTTTCGCGCCGGTAAACACTCCCAAACCCGTGGTGGGCAAGCTCTCCAATTCCATTCGCGCCGCCCTGGAGCAGAGCGACATGCAGGCCAAGCTGAGCGAGCAGGGATTCACGGTCGTGGGCAGCGACTCCGAGACCTTCACGCGCTTCGTGGGCGCGGAGTTGCCGCGCTGGTCCGTCCTGATCCGCGACATAGGCATCAAACCCGAATAGCCGGCCCGCCCGCGCGCGAGCGTCCTCGGCCGGGCATCCGTTTATCCATACGAGAGCAAGACATGATCGATTTCACAGAAAAGCGCGCTGCCGGCCCTGTCATCCGGCTGCATTCCGCGGACAACGTCGTGGTGGCTCGCGTGCCTATCAGCATAGGGATGGCCGTGCCTTCCGAAGGCATCGTCAGCCGCAGCCAGATTCCGGCCGGGCACAAGATCGCGGCGCGCGACCTGCGCGCGGGCGAGCCCATACTCAAGTACAACGTGTGCATAGGCTTCGCGGCCAGCGACATCCCGGCGGGCACCTACGTCCATTCGCACAATATGGATTTCCAGGAATTCGACCGCGACTATGCGCATGCCCGCGATTACGTGCCCACACCCATCCTGCCCGAGTCCGAGCAGGCGCGCTTTCTCGGTATCGTGCGCGCCAACGGCCAGGTCGCCACGCGCAACTACATAGGAGTCATGGCGACCGTCAACTGTTCGGCGACGGTCGTACACCGCATCGCCGAGGCCTTCACGCCGGCGTTGATGGCCGCTTATCCCAATGTGGACGGCGTGGTGGCATTGAGCCATGGCATGGGCTGCGGCATGGAAATGTCGGGTGAACCCATGGATCTGTTGCGCCGGACGATGGGCGGCTATGCCTGCCACGCCAATTTCGCGGCTGTACTGATTGTTGGACTGGGCTGCGAGCGCAACCAGCTGGATGCCTTGCTCAAGGACCAGGGGCTGGAGGCGGGCGCGCGCCTGAAGACGTTCATCATGCAGGAGACCGGCGGCACTCGGAAGACCATCGAGGCGGGCGTCGCCGCCGTGCAGGCGCTGCTGCCCGAGGCCAACAATGTCGAGCGCGTGCCGGTGCCGGCGAGTCATCTCACGGTAGGACTGCAGTGCGGCGGCTCGGACGGATTTTCTTCGATTACCGCCAATCCGGCATTGGGTGCGGCCATGGACATCCTGGTGCGCCATGGCGGTACCGCCATTCTGTCTGAAACGCCTGAGATCTACGGCGTGGAGCATACGTTGACGTCGAGAGCCCGGAACCGCGAGGTCGGCGAGAAACTGGTGCAGCGCATCCGATGGTGGAAGGAAGAATATTCTCCCGGGCGGGACGTGCAGATCAACGGCAAGGTCAGCCCCGGTAATCAGATGGGCGGATTGGCCAACATCTTCGAGAAGTCACTCGGCTCCTCGATGAAGGGCGGCACGACGGCGTTGATGGAGGTGTACCGTTACGCGGAACCGGTGCGGCAGCCCGGGATGGTCTTCATGGATACGCCGGGCTTCGATCCCGTGTCCGCGACCGGCCAGATCGCCGGGGGCGCCAATATGATTTGTTTCACCACCGGTCGAGGCTCGATGTTCGGCGCCAAGCCCGTGCCGTCGATCAAACTGGCGACCAATACGCCGATGTATGAAAGGCTGACGGAAGACATGGATGTCAATTGCGGCGACATCCTGGATGGCACGGCCACTCTGCAAGAGGTGGCGCAGCGGATCTTCGAGGAAATCCTGCTGGTGGCCTCCGGCACCCGAAGCAAAAGCGAGCTCCTGGGACTGGGCGACCACGAATTCGTGCCCTGGAACATCGGCGTGGTGAGTTAGGACCCACCCCGCGGCACAGGGCTGCCGTCCTGTCCCGCAGGTACTGGCGTACCTGCGGGCGGATTGGATCAGTTGTCGGCCAACGAGTCCGCGCCCGGCATGTCAAAGCCGTTGTCGTTCAGGGCGGCTTGCAGGGCGGAGCGCTGCTCGGCGTTCAGTTCCACCAGCGGCGGGCGCACCGTCGCCCAGGCGGGATCGCCGGACTTCCAGGCGATGGCGGCCTTCATTGCGGGAATCATGGGGAACTTCCCGAACACATTGCGGGTTGCGTTCAGCCCGGCCTGGCGGGCGTCGGCGTCTGCCTCCTGCCAGTGCTGCTGGAGCGCGACGATAGGGCCCGGATTGACGTTGCCGGTGGCGGTGATGCAACCCACGCCGCCCGCGCGCAGGGTCTGCAGCAGGAATGCTTCGCTGCCCGCATAGACCTGGAAGCCACGCGGCGCAAAGCGTTCGATCATGGCGGCGGTATTGTTCCAGTCTCCGCCGCTGTCCTTTACGCCCGCGACCTGGCCGGGATAGCGGTCCAGCAGGCGGTCGATCAGGTCCAGGCTCAAGGGCACCTGGCTCACGGGCGGGATGTGGTACAGGTACATGCGCAGTCTGTCGTCGCCCACACCTTCGATCAGTTCGGCGTAGTAGCGGAACAGGCCCTCGTCGCTCACTCCCTTGTAATAGAAGGGCGGCAAGACCAGCACGCCCATGCTGCCGCTGTGCACGGCATGGCGTGTCAGTTCGATCGCGTCAGGCAGCGCGCAGGCCCCCGTGCCGGGCATCAACGCGGAGGGCTCCACGCCGGCTTCCAGCAAGGCGTCCAGCAGGCTGCGCTTTTCGGACAATGCCAGCGAGTTTGCTTCCGAATTGGTTCCGAAAATGGCCAGGCCGACCGATTGTTCGCGCAGCCAGCGGCAATGCTTCACGTAGCGTCCCAGTGCCGGGCGATAGGCTTCGTCGAACGGCGTCAGGACCGGAGAAAAAACGCCGGGAATGCTGGCTTGGGTGCTCATGATCTGTACTCGCAGTCGGATGGATGGGGAAGACGCACCATGGCGGCGCGCCAACAACATCTGATTCTGGCATCGAACCGGCCGATGAACATCTGCTGTTTAATTGCTTCAATCCATAAAATTGTTGTGGTTTGCCCTGGCGCAAACCGTGCATATAGAAAAAGGGGGCGCAGTGGATACTCGGTATGTGCAGAGCTTTGTGTCGGTCGTCGAGAGCGGATCGCTGGCGGAGGCGGCTCGCAGACTGGACCTGACCCCGGCCGCCATCGCCGCGCGTGTGCGCACCTTGGAAGAAGAACTGGGCGCCATCCTGATCAAGCGCGTGGGCCGCAGCGTCAAGGCCACCGAGGCGGGACTGAAGGTGCTGGAGCGGGCCCGCAGCGTGCTGCGCGAGGTGCGGGATCTGCGCGCCAGCGCAAGCGACGATGCACCGCTGGGCGAGCTTCGCCTGGGAGTGTCGGTGTCGGCGCTGACCGGCATCATGCCCACGGTCTTGGCGCGTCTTTACCGCCGCCTGCCCAAACTTGCCGTATTCGTGGAACCCGGCACTTCCAATCACCTGTATCACCGCGTGATCAATGGCGACCTGGACGCAGCCTTCATCGTCAAGCCCCAATTCAACCTGTCCAAGGGCTACGCCTGGAAATTGGTGGCGGAAGAGCCGCTGGTAGTGCTGGCGCCGCCCGATACCGTGAGCAATGATGCGCACGAGCTGATGAGCACCCAGCCTTTCATCCGATACGACCGCAACGTCTGGGGAGGCCGCCTGGCGGACCAATACCTGCGGCAGCATGGCATCGTGCCGCGCGAACGCCTGGAGGTCGACGGCCTGATGGGGATCGCCTGCATGGTGTCGGAAGGGCTGGGAGTGTCGCTGGTGCCAGACTGGGCGCCGGATTGGCTGGACAGCCGGCGCGTCAAGCGCGTGCCTTTGCCCGGGCGCGCACCGTTGCGCCGCATGGGGATCATCTGGGCGAGGCATATGCCGCATTCGGCGTTGGCGGAGGCTTTCGTCGAGGAGGCGGGACTGGCGCTCAACCTGCCTGCTGATCCAATAGAAGGGGACTGAACAGCAGGGATGGATCCGATGGGGGCAGGCTTGGGCGCGGCTGCCCCAGGTCCGCCATGAAAAACACCCCGGCGCCGGATCAGTGTCCAGCTTCCGGGGTGGCAGGCTACTGCAGCCACAAGCCCTTGCGGGCCTGGGGTTTAGTGGCGCGTTTCGACCTGAACCAAGGGTTCGTTGGAAACGGGGGCAACGGGCTTGCGCTCGCGGCCCAGACGGACCGGCGTATGCGCGGCGGCGATGCGCAGCTGGGTCTGTGCGTGGCGGTCCGGATCGGTTTCCACCCACTGCAGGCCGGCGGCGTTCACCACGTCATGCAAGGCTTGCGCCTTGGCGGACGGCGCGGCTGCCGGCACCACGATGGGCTGGCTGGCGGGCGCCGCGGGCGCGGGCGCTGCGGCAACCGCTTCCTGGGCGACCGGTGCGGGCGCGGGGGCCGGGACAGGAGCAACCACGGGCTCGACGGCGGCAGCTTCCACCGGCGCCTGTTCGGACGCGGCGGGAGCGGACACCTCGCTAGCGGCCTGCACGGCGATCGACTGCGTCACTTCGGGTGCGGCGGTCTGCACGGGCTGGGCCACCTGCTCGACCGCTTGCACGGCTTCGGCCTGGACGGGTTCTACCTGCTGGGCCTGAACGGGAGCCTCGGCAACCTTGGCGGGTTCAACCGGCGCGGCTTCGGTCTGCTGGGCTTGCGCCGGGACGGTCTCGGCTTGTTGAGCCTGGGCGGGTTCCACGGCTTGCTCGGCGGTCGCGGCCGTCGCGACGGGCTGGGCGACAGCTTCTTCCGACTGGTCGGCGCTGTCGTCGTCGGCGCCATCATCCTGCTGCTCGTCGCTGCCGGCCAAGCCTGCTTCTTCCTGGCTGCGGCGGCCACGGCGGCTGCGGCGGCGGCGGCGCTTGCGTTCGGGATCGGCTGCGCCTTCGGTGCCTTCCACCGAGGGCACGCCATCGGCGGTTTGCTCAGCGGTGTCGGCGGTCTCGGCCACGACCGGGGCTGCTTCAGCGGCAGGCTTGGTCTCGGGCAGGGCGGTAGCGACGGTCTGGGCCAGGGCGGCGACCATGCTTTCCTGTTCGCTCATCGGAGCGTCGGACTGACCTTCTTCGCGCCGATTGCGGCCACGGCCGCGGCGGCGGTTGCGGCCGGCGCCGCTGTCCTCGGCACCGACTTCCGCGGCCTGCTCGGGACGGTTGGACGCCAGGGCGGCGTGCGTAGCCTGGGTATCGCGTTCGCCGCGGGCTTCGTTGCGGTTGTGGCGATCCGTGCGCTCTTGGCGTTCGCCTTCGGCGCGCCGGTTGCCGCGCACGTGGTGACGGCCGCCTTCGCTGCCCTCGGCGCCTTCGCCGCGCGATTCGCCGCGGCGGTTGCGGTTGCGGTCCGAACCGTGGCGTTCGCCACGGCGTTCCTGGCCGTCATGGCTGCTGCGGCCCTTGCCGCGGCCGGAGCTCGCACGCTTGGCGCTGTCTTCCTGGGCGGCGGGGGCGGGCTTGGCCGTGTCGGCGCCGCCGCCCAGCCAGCCGAACAGACGCTTGAACAGGCCGCCCAGGCCGCCGGTGGCCGCCGGAGCGGGAGCCGGTGCGGCGGGAGCGGGCGTCGAAACCGGAGCGGGCTGCGAGGGCGTGATGCCCTTGACCAGCGCTTCGGGACGCGACTTGATTTCGTGCTCGCGAGGCTGCCAGGGGGCGTCCGTGGCCGGAGCTTCAACCAGTTCGAAGCTGGTCTTCACTTCTTCCAGGCGCGGATCGTCGTGGCGCAGGCGTTCGATGTGGTGGTGCGGCGTTTCCAGATGCTTGTTGGGGATCAGCATCAGGTTGACCTTCAGGCGGGCCTCCATCTTGGTGATGTCGGCGCGCTTTTCGTTCAGCAGGTAGGTGGCCACGTCGACCGGCACTTGGGCGTGCACGGCGGCGGTGTTTTCCTTCATTGCTTCTTCTTGCAGCAGGCGCAGCACGTGCAGGGCGCTGGACTCGGCGTCACGGATCACGCCGGTGCCGTTGCAGCGCGGGCAGGTGATGTGCGAGCCTTCGTTCAGGGCGGGGCGCAGGCGCTGGCGCGACAGTTCCATCAGGCCAAAGCGCGAAATCTTGCCCATCTGGACGCGGGCGCGGTCGAAATGGAGGGCATCACGCAGGCGCTGTTCGACGGCGCGCTGGTTCTTGCTGTCCTCCATGTCGATGAAGTCGATGACGATCAGGCCGCCCAGGTCGCGCAGGCGCAATTGGCGGGCCACTTCGTCGGCTGCTTCCGAATTGGTGCGCAGCGCGGTTTCTTCGATGTCGGCGCCGCGGGTGGAACGGGCCGAGTTGACGTCCACGGAAACCAGGGCTTCGGTGTGGTCGATAACGATGGCGCCGCCCGAGGGCAATTGCACCGTGCGCGAGTAGGCCGTTTCGATCTGGTGTTCGATCTGGAAGCGCGAGAAGAGCGGAATATCGTCGCGGTAGCGTTTGACGCGCTGGACGTTGTCCGGCATCACCACGCTCATGAAGGCCGTGGCCTGGTCGGCGATCTCGTCGGTATCGATGAGGATTTCACCGATTTCCGGGGAGAAGTAGTCACGGATGGCCCGGATGACCAGGCTGGATTCCAGGTAGATCAGGATGGGCGCGGAGTTGTCGCGCGCGGCGCCATCGATGGCCGTCCAGAGCTGCAACAGGTAGGACAGGTCCCACTGGAGTTCTTCGACGTTGCGGCCGATGCCGGCGGTGCGGGCAATGATGCTCATGCCCTGGGGCAGGTCGAGCTGCTCCATGGTGTCGCGCAGTTCCTGGCGGTCCTCGCCCTCGACGCGGCGCGATACACCGCCGCCGCGGGGGTTGTTGGGCATCAGGACCAGGTAGCGGCCAGCCAGCGAGATGAACGTGGTCAGGGCGGCGCCCTTGTTGCCGCGCTCTTCCTTTTCGACCTGGACGATCAGTTCCTGGCCTTCGCGCAGGGCGTCCTGGATACGGGCGCTGCGGACATCCACGCCTTCCTTGAAGTAGCTGCGGGCCACTTCCTTGAAGGGCAGGAAACCGTGACGGTCTTCACCGTAGTTGACGAAGCAAGCTTCGAGGCCGGGTTCGATCCGGGTGATGACACCTTTGTAGATATTGCCTTTGCGTTGTTCGCGGCCGGCAGTCTCGATGTCGAGGTCGATGAGTTTTTGCCCATCGACGATAGCGACGCGTAATTCTTCCTGATGCGTCGCATTGAACAGCATGCGCTTCATGAGAGGGGTTCTCCGTTGTCATGACGCGCCGATATCGGCGCGTGACCTCGGGTCACTCGGGCTGCGGGCTGAAGCGGGCAAGAGTTGCGGACCGTACCTGGGCGGCGCCCAGGCGTATCCGCCGCGGGTCAGGCGGGCACGTCGTGCCGTGGGGCACGGGGTTCTGTCAGCAGGAGGGTCAGCTTCACTGAATGTGGTTTGACGGAAAAGTGCTGTGAACGGCAGTTGCGGTCGGATTGGTTGCCCACACGCAGCTGGTGCTTTAAATATGCGACGATTCTTGCGGTGCTTCAGAGCCGCTTGCGGCATGCAACGGACCTGCTGGGACAGCGGGCAAAATGAATGCCACACCACTATCCGGCAGGGCGCGGTTGCGCCGGCGACCAAATGACCCCAGGGGTTGAATAAGCAGGCAGTACAATGGCGGCCCGCGCGCTCGACGGAGTTGCGTACAGTTGCATCTCTACGTCAGGCGGCTAGTTCAGCCCCGTTAGGCTGTCCCGATTATATGTCGCTTTCCGCAATGCGCAAAGAAACTTCCTCCTCGAAATCCCCCTCTAAAGCTCCCCCTGCCGTCCGGCTGGTGGAAGTCGACGCCGAGCATGCCGGCCAGCGCCTGGACAACTACCTGGCGCGTCTGTGCAAGGGCGTCCCCAAAACCCATATCTACAAAGCGATCCGCGGCGGTGAGGTGCGCGTAAACAAGGGACGCACTTCAGCCGACTACCGGGTCGCTGAAGGAGACGTGGTCCGTGTTCCGCCCCTGCGGCTGCCCGATCCGGGCAAGCCCCGTCCGGTGCCTGGCGCGGAGTTTCCGGTGGTTTTCGAGGACGAGGCGCTGCTGGTGGTGGACAAGCCCGCCGGCGTGGCGGTCCACGGCGGGAGCGGGGTGTCCTTCGGCGTGATCGAGCAATTGCGTGCGGCGCGGCCTGGCGCCAAGTTCCTGGAACTGGTCCATCGCCTGGACCGCGAGACCTCGGGCCTCCTGATGGTCGCCAAGAAGCGCAGCGCCTTGCTGGCGCTGCACGCCATGCTGCGCGAAGGAAAAGGGGACAAACACTATCTGGCCCTGGTCGAGGGCGATTGGGTCAACGACCGTCAGCACATCAAGCTGGGCCTGTCCAAGTGGACCACCCAGTCCGGAGAGCGGCGCGTCAAGGTGGATCCGGACGGTCAGTCGGCGCACACCATCGTCACCCTCAAGCAGCGGTTTGGTGGCTATAGTCTGGTCGACGCCGAGCTGCGCACCGGCCGAACCCACCAGATCCGGGTGCACCTGGCCGCCAGCGGCTTTCCCATCGTGGGCGACGACAAGTACGGCCACGACGAGGTGCGGGCGCATTTTGCGCGCATGGGCTTTGGCAGGATGTTCCTGCACGCCCATCAATTGACCTTGGCCCACCCGGTGACGGGCGAGCCGCTGACGCTTACCGCCGAGCTGCCCCCAGCTTGCCGGAAAATACTGAAACAACTGGAGTCGGTCTGATTATGTCGTATTCGCTGGTCGTCTTTGACTGGGATGGCACCCTGATGGATTCCACGCACAGCATCGTGGCCGCCATCCAGGGCGCCTGCCGCGACCTGGGGCTGGCGGTGCCCTCGGCTTCCGACGCCAGTTGGGTCATCGGTCTGTCCCTGGAAAGCGCCCTGCGCCGAGCGGTGCCGGAACTGACGCAGGCAATGCTGCCGCGCTTCCTGGAGCGCTACCGCACGCATTATCTGCTGCGCGACCCGGAACTGCGCCTGTTCGAGGGCGTGCAGGAACTCCTGGCTGAGCTGGCGGGGCAGAACGTGCGCCTGGCGGTGGCCACCGGTAAAAGCCGAGTGGGCCTGACCCGCGCCCTGGCCGCCACCGGCCTGGGCCCGCTGTTCGACGCGACCCGAACCGCGGACGAAACCTTCAGCAAGCCTCACCCCGCCATGCTGCACGAACTGATGCAGGAGCTGGACGTGGATCCGGATCGCGTCGTCATGGTGGGCGATACCTCGCACGACTTGCAGATGGCGATTAACGCCGGCGTGCACGGCCTGGGAGTCACCTACGGCGCGCATACCCTAAAGGAACTTGAGGGTTGCTCGCCCCAGGCGGTGCTGGACAGCGTGCCGAAAGTGCGCGAGTGGCTGCTTCCGCGGGTCTGACCACCGCAGGGCGTGGAACGCCCGCCGCTGGCGCAGGTCTATAGGAAATACCCGCAATTGCTCGCCGCTGCGGAATATCATGGGGCGGCGCGGCGTCCATGGCTTGCGCAGGTGCGCCCATGACCAGGCGGGTGCCAGACCGGAGACCATGATGTTGATACGCAAGCCCGACGATATTCTTCCCTCCGAGATCACCTCCGAGGCCGTCTGGCGCTCGCGCCGAGAACTGATGTTGCGCGCCGGGATGGTTGCGGCTGCCGCGGGCTTGCCGGGATGGGCCATGCGCAGTGCGCACGCCCAGGAAGCCGGCGCCTTGCCGGGCAAGGCCAATGCCGCCCTGAGCGTCATGGACAAGCAGACTTCCCTGGCCGATGTCACTTCGTACAACAATTACTACGAGTTCGGCGTGGATAAGGACGATCCCGCCGCAAATGCGGGCAAGTTGCAGACACGCCCTTGGAGCGTAAGCGTCGAGGGGGAGGTCGGCAAGCCGCGTGTCTTCTCGATCGAAGAGCTGCTCAAGCTGGCGCCGATGGAAGAACGCGTCTACCGGCTGCGCTGTGTCGAGGGTTGGTCCATGGTGATTCCGTGGGTGGGCTATTCCCTGTCTGCGCTGCTCAAGCAGGTCGAGCCCACGGGCAACGCCAAGTATGTGGAATTCGTGACTGCCGTGCAGCGCGAGAACATGCCGGGCGTGCGGGCGGCGATCCTGGAGTGGCCCTACGTGGAGGGCTTGCGCATCGACGAGGCCATGAATCCCCTGGCCATGCTGGTTTTCGGGGTCTACGGCAAGGTATTGCCGAACCAGAACGGCGCGCCGCTGCGGCTGGCAGTGCCCTGGAAGTACGGTTTCAAGTCAGCCAAGTCGCTGGTGAAGATCCGCTTGGTGGAAAAGCCGCCCGTGTCATCCTGGATCAAGGCCGCGCCACAGGAATATGGCTTTTATGCCAACGTGAACCCGGATGTACCTCACCCGCGCTGGAGCCAGGCCACCGAGCGCCGCATCGGCGAAGACGGCTTGTTCTCGCCGAAGCGCAAGACCTTGATGTTCAACGGCTATGGCGAGCAGGTGGCCTCGCTCTACCAGGGCATGGATCTGAAGGCGAACTACTGAGGCGATTCCATGCCTGACGGCACCCCGCGGGCGGCTTCGGCCGCGCCGCCACGCAAGACGGCGCTTTCCGCCAAGACGGTGGGGCGCTTCAAGCCATTCCTGTTCCTGTTGGGATTGGCGCCTTTCGCGCGCTGGATCTGGTTGGGCATGAATAACGGGCTGACGGCCAATCCCGTCGAGTTCCTGACCCGCTCATCGGGTACCTGGACCCTGGTTTGTCTGCTCGTGACTCTGGCCATTACGCCGCTGCGCCGGATCACCGGCCAGCCCGCGCTCGTGCGTTTGCGCCGCATGTGCGGGCTGTTCGCCTTTTTCTATGGCTTCATGCATTTCATGGCCTGGGTCTGGTGGGATCGCGGTTTCGACCCGGCGGGTATGCTGCGCGACGTCGGTGAGCGTCCCTTTATCACCGTGGGATTCGCGGCGTTCGTGCTGATGAGCGCGCTGGCGGCCACCTCTACGCAATGGGCCATGCGCAAGCTGGGCAAGCGCTGGCAGACCTTGCATCGTGCCATCTATGCCATCGGCCTGCTGGCGGTGCTGCATTATTGGTGGCACAAGGCTGGCAAGAACGATCTGGCGCAACCTGCGCTTTACGCCGCTGTGCTGGCGCTGTTGCTGGGCTGGCGGTTGGTTGTGTGGCTGCGCAGCCGGCGCTAGCCCTGCCCGGTTTTACAGCATCGCCAGCATGATGGCGGCGGTTTCCGCGTCGGGTTGGCCGTCGTATAGCGCTGGCCGGTAATGCATCTGGAAGGCTGCCAGCGCGCCGATCGTCGCCGGGTCCAGCGTGCCATCCTGCGGGCAGGCGTAGCCCAGCCGCGCCAGTTGCTTCTGGAACCATGCCACGTCGGGGATGCCTTGGACCTGCAGGCGCGCGAGATGCGCGGGGGCTCCGCTTTCGTCATACCAGCGTCCGATTCCGGCTTCGGCCAGCATTTTCCACGGGAAAAGAGGGCCGGGGTCGACCTTGCGCTGGGGCGCGATATCGCTATGGCCCACCACGTTCTCGGGCGCGATGCCATGCCGTTGCGCGATGTCGCGCAGCAGTATGGTCAGGGCGCGCAGTTGCCGTTCGTCATAGGGGTGCCAGACAGGCTTGCCGTCCGTCCCCTGTGTCCAGCCCGGGTTGACGATCTCGATGCCGATGGAGGTGCTGTTCATGGCGATGTTGCCATACCAGGAACTGGCGCCGGCGTGCCAGGCGGCGCGGTTCTCGTCGACCAGCCGGTAGACGCGGCCCGCCTCGTTCACGAGGTAATGGGCGCTGACTTTGCCCTTGGAGAGCAATTCCATCGAGCGGGCGTCATCAACGCTGGTGTAGTGCAGGACGATGCTGCGTACCCGGCTGGCCTGGCTGACGGCAGTGACCGAGGTGTCCAGGTCCAGGCCGGCAGGGCCGCGCGCGGCGCATCCCGCCAGGATGGCCGCGGCAAGCGGCGCAAGAATCAGGTGGCGCATGGATCAGCGCGCCAGGAAAAGGAACAGGGTGGGCAGCTTGTCGAGCTGGGGCGCCGGCTGCTTTTTCCAGTCGGCCACGCTACGCGTGACGATCCATTCGTCCGCGGTGGTGACCGAGCGGGCCACGCACAGCTTGGTGTCGCCCTTCAGGCTGGTCAGCAGCGTCGCGAACATGGCGGCGTTGCGGTAGGGGGTCTCGATCAGCAACTGGGTCTGGTTGTGCTTGGCCGAATGCTGCTCCCAGGCCCGCAGTTGCTTGGCGCGTTCCGCCGGGTCCACCGGCGCGTAGCCATGGAAGGCGAAGCGCTGTCCGTCCAGGCCGCTGGCCATCAGGCCCAGCAGGATGGAGGAGGGGCCGACCCAGGGTTTCACGGTGATGCCGAGTCGGTGGGCGGCGTCCGCGACCTTGGCGCCCGGATCCGCGACGGCGGGGCAGCCGGCCTCGGAAACCAGGCCGATTTCCGCGCCGCTCAATGCCGGCGTCAGCCAAGTCTTGATCTGGGCGGCGTCGACCTTGTCGCTCAGGGTGTGGATCGTGATTTCCTGCAGCGGCCGGGTGGTGCCGATCAGCTTGAGGAAGGCGCGGGCGGTCTTGGCGTTTTCAGCGATGTAAGTATCCAGCCGGCCTGCCAGGGCGCGGACCTCGGCCGGAAGCCAGCGTTCGGGTGGGGCTTCTCCCAGTCCGACCGGTATCAGGTGCAGTGCGCCGCTCATGCCGCGGCCCCTGGGGCGTCCAGCGGGTCCAGACCGAAACGCGCCAGCATGCCGGTCAGCGCGATCAGGGGCAGGCCGATGATGGCCGTGGGGTCATCGCTCTGGATGCTCTCCATCAGGGCGATGCCCAGGCTTTCCGCCTTGGCGCTGCCTGCGGTATCGTAGGGTTCTTCGGCGCGCAGATAGGCTTCGATGGCGCGGTCCGTCAGTTGGCGGAAACGGCAGCGCGTGACAATGTCGGCTTTTTCCACCCGGTGGCCGTCGGTGACCGCCAAAGCGCTGTGGAATTCCACGATCTGACCCGACAGGGCCCGCAATTGCGCCAGGGCGCGCGGGAAATCTCCCGGTTTCCCGATAGGCTGTCCGTCCACCGTGGCCACCTGGTCCGAGCCGATCACGATGCTGCCGGGGTGGTTGGCGGCGACCGCCATGGCTTTGGCCACGGACAGGCGTAGCGCCAAGGCTTCGGGGGTTTCGCCGGATTGTGGCGTTTCGTCTACATCGGGAGAAATGGCCGTGAACGGCAGGCGCAGGCGGGACAGCAGTTCTTTGCGGTAACGCGAGCTGGACGCGAGGATCAGGCTGGGTTTTGAAGGCATGCGATATTTGACGTTAATACGTAAGTCACAGTATTATCTAACGTTTTGCGGGATTTTTGCATGAGCGGGCGCGAGCCCCGCGCTCTGAGAGGCTTTGGCCGACGCTTTATAAAGCACTGCTAAGCAAGCAGACTGCTTTAAGGGCGGACTGCTTAGGCAGGCTCTAAGAGCGCCATGCAGGTGGTGTGTATGCGGCTAAGCATGTGGCAAGTAGCTGCGGCTGGCGAGAAGCAACGAGCTGCATAGACGCCCCCGAATTTTTCCCGCGAATGCAAAGGACTGAAAATCAAGCGCATCGATGCCTACGCATTTGCCCAGATGGGCAAGGAAGCGCAAGGAACCATACCTCTTGTGCGGCTTACGCGCGTGGTTGACGGGCTGCCCGAACAACCGCAGGGCGATGCCGGACTCGTGACGTGGTCCGTGCGTGGCGAAATCGGCAAATCCGGCCTGATGCTGGGTCGGCCGCTGTTGCATCTCCATGTACAGGCGAATCCTGTGCTGGTGTGCCAGCGGTGCAATGAGCCGTTCGTGTTTCCGATCGACAGCGAAGTCCTTTTGCAGCTGGTCAAGTCCGAGGCCGATCTCGACGACGATGCTTCCTACGGGGATGCATCCGGCGAGGACGACGAAGACGAAGAAGGAAATGGTTTTGTGTCCAACCTGCCTGAAAAGGTGGTGGGTTCGCATCATTTTGACCTGCTGGCCCAGGTCGAAGATGAGCTCATTCTGAGCGTTCCGTATGTGCCCAAGCATGATGTATGCCCGGGCGCGCTGGCCAATGTCAGCGAAGCTTCTCCCGAGGAGCCCGCTGTCAAGCGTCCGTCGCCGTTTGCGGTGCTGGAACAACTGAAGCACAAAGATTGAGATCAACATCGGGCCGCATCGCGTACAATGCGCCCCGTTTCTAGGAGTCATCATGGCCGTTCAACAAAACAAGAAGTCCCCGTCCAAGCGCGGTATGCACCGTGCACACGATTTTCTGGTGAACCCGCCGACGGCGATCGAACCCAACACGGGCGAAACCCATCTGCGTCACCACATCAGCCCCAACGGCTTTTACCGTGGCCGCAAGGTCCTGAAGACCAAGGCCGACGAATAAGGCCTCCGGGCCGAACTCGTACTCGGACCATTTCGGCTGAGCGCTGATACCTGGCACCCGTGATACGCATCGCCATAGACTGTATGGGCGGAGACTTCGGTCTGCCCGTCACGATTCCGGCTGCGATCGAGTTCGCCCGGCAATTTCCGGATACCCGGCTATTGCTGGTCGGGCTTCCCGACGCCATCGAAGCGGCGCTCTCCGAGCACCGCGGCGTGGCGCGTGATCGCATTGAAATCGTGGCGGCTTCCGAAGTCGTCACCATGGACGACCCGGTCGAGGTCGCCCTGCGCCGCAAAAAAGACTCCTCCATGCGCCTGGCCGCCCAGTCCGTCAAGGACGGGCGCGCCGACGCCTGCGTTTCCGCAGGCAATACCGGCGCGTGGATGGCCATTTCACGCTATGTGCTCAAGACGCTGGACGGCATAGACCGCCCCGCGATCGCCACGTCCATTCCGAACCAGACGGGCCGCGCCACCACGGTGCTGGACCTGGGCGCGAATGTGGACTGCACGGCCGAGCACCTGCTCCAATTCGCCATCATGGGCGCCGCGCTGTCGCAGGCGGTCGACCATCGTGAGCGCCCGTCGGTGGGCTTGCTCAATATCGGCGAAGAGGTCATCAAGGGCAACGAAGTCGTCAAGGAAGCCGCCGAGCTTCTTCGGAGCAGCCCGCTCAACTTCTACGGCAACGTGGAAGGCAATGACATATTCAAGGGTACGGTCGACGTCGTCGTCTGCGACGGTTTCGTCGGCAACGTCGTGCTCAAGTCCGTCGAAGGACTGGCGAAGATGTTGTCCAGCGTCATTCGCGAAGAGTTCAAACGCAATCTGATCACGCTGCTGGCTGGCGCGGTGGCCAAGCCGGTGCTCAACCGCCTGCGCACCCGCGTCGACAACCGGCGCTATAACGGCGCCGCGTTGCTGGGCTTGCGCGGCGTGGTCATCAAGAGCCATGGTTCCGCGGACGTCTACGCCTATGGTTTTGCGTTGCAGCGCGCCCGCGAAGCCGTAGTGAGTAAACTGCTGGAGCGCACCGCTGAGACGGTCGCTCAGATTACCAAGCGCGTTCAATCTGGCGGGGGCCCTACGGCGCCGTTGCCAAACGTGGCTGGGGACACCGCTTGATGGATACCGCAATGAAATATTCCGTGATCGCGGGCACCGGCAGCTTCTTGCCGGAACGCGTGGTTTCGAATGACGAACTGGCGGCGGAGCTGGCGACGCGCGACATCGCCACTTCCGACGAATGGATCGTCGAGCGCACCGGCATCCGCCAGCGCCATCTGGCCGAACGCGGCGTCACGACCAGCCAGTTGGCCACCGAGGCCGCGCGCCGCGCGCTGGCCGACGCTGGCGTGGAGGCCTCGGACATCGACCTGATCGTCCTGGCCACCTCGACTCCCGATTTCGTCTTCCCCAGCACCGCTTGCATCGTGCAATCCAACCTGGGCGCCAAGGGGTCGGCGGCATTCGACGTGCAGGCCGTGTGCAGCGGTTTCGTCTATGCGATGACCACCGCCGACAGCTTCATCCGCGCCGGCCGGGCGCGCTGCGCGCTGGTCATCGGCGCTGAAGTCTTTTCGCGCATCCTGGACTGGAATGACCGCTCCACCTGCGTATTGTTCGGCGACGGCGCCGGCGCCGTGGTGCTCAAGGCTTCCGACAAGCCCGGCATCCTGGCCGCGCAATTGCACGCCGACGGCAGCCAGGCCAAGATCCTGAACGCCGCGGGCAACGTCGCGTACGGTGACGTCACCGGCGATCCGTTCCTGCGCATGGACGGGCAGGCCGTGTTCAAACAGGCCGTCACCGTGCTGGACCGTTCCGCGCGTGATACCTGCGCCGAAGCGGGCGTGGAGATCGCCGATGTCGACTGGCTGATTCCGCACCAGGCCAACGTGCGCATCCTGAATTTCCTGGCGCGCAAGCTTGCCGTGCCGGTCGAGAAGGTCGTCGTAACCGTCGACAGCCACGCCAACACCTCTGCGGCCAGCGTGCCGCTGGCCTTGGACGCCGCGCGCCGCGATGGCCGTGTCAAGCCGGGTCAGCTGATTCTGATGCAAGGTGTGGGCGGCGGATTCACCTGGGGCTCGGTACTGGCCCGCATGTAAGGGCGCGGTCCGGCGTGGCGCGGCGTACCCGCCGCAGCCGCCGGAACGATGTGCCTGGCATTCCACACAGACACTGAATCAATCCATACGGTCAATCATGAAAATCGCTTTTGTCTTTCCTGGCCAAGGTTCCCAAGCTGTCGGCATGCTGGACGCCTGGTCTGGCGTTGCGGCCGTCACGGACACCGTGGCGCGGGCCTCACAGGCGCTTGGGCAGGACCTGGGCGCGCTGATTGCGCAAGGTCCCGCGGAACAACTCAACCTGACCACCAATACGCAGCCCGCCATGCTGACCGCCGCTGTCGCGATGTATGAGGCCTGGTGTGCCGCGGGCGGCCGCAAGCCCGATGTCGTGGCCGGTCACAGCCTGGGCGAGTATTCCGCGCTGACGGCAGCGGGTTCGCTCGCGCTTGAAGACGCCGTGCGCCTGGTGCGCGTGCGCGCCGATGCGATGCAGGCCGCCGTGCCGGTGGGCACGGGCGCGATGGCCGCCATCCTGGGCTTGGACGACGATGCCGTGCGCGCTGCCTGCGAGGCCGCCGCTCAGGGCGAGGTCGTCGAGGCCGTGAATTTCAACGCGCCTGCTCAAGTCGTGATCGCCGGCCACAAGGCTGCTGTCGAGCGCGCCTGCGAGGCCGCCAAGGCCGCGGGCGCCAAGCGGGCGCTGCTGCTGCCGGTATCCGCGCCGTTCCACTCCAGCCTGCTCAAGCCCGCCGCCGAAGTGCTGGCTGGCGCGTTGGCTGGCGTGGCCGTGTCCGCGCCGCAGGTGCAAGTGATCAACAACGTCGATGTGGCTTCGCCCGCAGACCCCGGGGCAATCCGGGATGCGCTGGTGCGCCAGGCATGGCATCCTGTGCGCTGGGTTGAAACCTTGCGCGCGATGAAAGCGCAGGGCGTCACGCACGTCATCGAATGCGGTCCCGGCAAGGTGCTGGCCGGCTTGACCAAGCGCATCGACCCCGAACTCACGGGCATGGCCATTACCGATCCTGCTTCGCTTGAAGCAGCGTTGGCCGCCGTCAACGGAAATTAAGAACATGGACAACACCTCGATCGAACTGCAGGGCAAGATCGCGCTGGTGACCGGCGCCACGCGCGGCATCGGCCGCGCCATCGCGCAGGAACTGGCCGCGCGCGGCGCCACGGTCGTCGGCACCGCCACGTCCGAATCGGGCGCTGCCGCCATCACCGAAGCGCTGGCCCCGTTCGGCGGCCGCGGCGTGGTGCTGGACGTGACCGACGCCGCTGCATGCGACGCGCTGATCGACACGCTGGGCAAGGAAGGCGGCGGTCCGCACATCCTCGTCAATAACGCCGGCATTACCCGTGATACGCTCGCAATGCGCATGAAGGACGACGACTGGTCGGCTGTCATCGACACCAACCTGGCTTCGGTTTTCCGTCTGTCGCGCGCCGTATTGCGCAACATGATGAAGGCTCGCTGGGGACGCATCATCAACGTTACGTCGGTGGTGGGTTCCAGCGGCAATCCCGGCCAGGCCAACTACGCGGCCGCCAAGGCTGGCGTGGCAGGCATGTCCCGCGCCCTGGCGCGCGAGCTGGGCAGCCGCAACATCACCGTGAACTGCGTCGCACCGGGTTTCATCGATACCGACATGACGCGCGCGCTGGGCGAAAATCAAACTGCGGCCCTGCTGCAGCAGATTCCGCTCGGCCGCCTGGGTTCGCCCGCGGACATCGCCCACGCAGTGGCGTTTTTGTCCGGGCCGCAGGCGGGTTACATTACCGGCACGACCCTGCACGTCAACGGCGGGATGTACATGCAATAAATCACGGATCGCGCGTAGGCGGCCCAGGCTGCCGTGCCGCCGCCGGACAACCGGCCAGGCAACGCGAGATTCAACCGGAAACGCCGCACACCGGTTTCCTGCGCCATTCCCGGCGACAGATCAAGTGCGCGGTGTTATTTTTGTCACGGCCAGGCGTCGCAAATCTCAGCGCTTGGCTATAATTCGCGGGATTTTTCCCAATTGGAGATCTGCATGGAAAGCATCGAACAGCGCGTCAAGAAGATCGTCGCTGAACAACTTGGCGTCAACGAAGCCGAGATCAAGAACGAATCCTCCTTCCTTGACGACCTCGGTGCCGATTCGCTCGACATGGTCGAACTGGTCATGGCTCTCGAAGACGAATTCGAGACCGAGATCCCCGACGAAGAGGCCGAAAAGATCACGACCGTGCAACAAGCGATTGACTACATCAATTCGCACGGCAAGCAGTAAGCTGGGCTTTTACCCTTCTGGTTGCCTCGCGACGCAAGTCGGGGCCAACCGGGAAATCGGGGCGGTTTCAGGAATTTGCCGTGTGGTCCGCGTGCGGGAAGGGCGTTGTAATGCCCGACCCGCTTTCGCGTGGGCCGCACGTGCAGCGCATCCCGAAAACCGCCTTTCTTTTGTCTGTTTGAGGAGTCATCCGTGAAGCGACGTGTCGTCATCACTGGCCTGGGTATCGTTTCTCCCGTCGGGAACGACTTGACCACCGCTTGGGACAATATCGTCAACGGACGTTCTGGCATCAGCCGCATCACCCGTTTCGATCCCTCGGCCATCACCACGCATATTGCTGGCGAAGTCAAAGACTTCGACATCAGCACCTATATCTCGGCCAAGGAAGCCCGCCAGATGGATACCTTCATCCATTACGGCCTGGCAGCAGGGATGCAGGCATGGCGTGACAGCGGCCTGGAAGTTACCGAAGCCAACGCGGAACGCATCGGCGTGATCGTGGGCTCCGGCATCGGCGGCTTGCCGCGCATCGAGGAAACGCAGGTCGAATACCTGTCCAAGGGGCCGCGTCGCATTTCGCCGTTCTTCGTGCCGGGTTCGCTGATCAACCTGATCTCGGGGCACTTGTCCATCGCCTATGGCATGAAGGGGCCGAGCTACGCCGTCGTGTCGGCTTGCACCACCGGCCTGCATTGCATTGGCGATGCCGCCCGCCTGATCGAGTACGGCGATGCCGACGTGATGGTAGCCGGCGGAGCGGAATCGACCGTGTCGCCGCTTGGCATCGGCGGTTTTGCCGCCATGCGCGCTTTGTCGACCCGCAATGACGATCCTCAGACGGCATCGCGTCCCTGGGACCGCGACCGCGACGGCTTCGTGCTGGGCGAGGGCGCGGGTGTACTGGTGCTGGAAGAGTACGAGCACGCCAAGAAGCGCGGCGCGCGCATCTATGGTGAATTTGCCGGCTATGGCATGAGCTCGGACGCGCACCACATCACGGCTCCCGACAAGGACGGTCCGCGTCGTGGCATCGTGAATGCGCTGCGCAACGGCGGCCTGAACCTGGAAGACGTCCAGTATGTCAACGCTCACGGCACCTCGACGCCCCTGGGCGACAAGAACGAAACCGATGCCTTGAAGCTGGCTTTTGGCGATCACGCCAAGAAGCTGGTGGTCAACTCGACCAAGTCCATGACCGGGCACCTGCTCGGCGCGGCCGGTGGCATCGAGGCGGTGTTTACGACCCTGGCCGTCTACAACCAGGTGTCGCCGCCCACGATCAACATCTTCAATCAAGATCCGGAATGCGATCTGGATTACTGCGCCAACGAGGCGCGGCAGATGAAGATCGAGGTAGGCCTGTCCAACTCGTTCGGCTTCGGCGGCACCAACGGCTCGATGGCCGTTCGCCGGGTCTGATTTGGAAGAGCCGCTCGGGGGACGCTGGGCGTTTCGCGTGCCTGTCCGACGGCCAGGAAGCGCCACGGCGCTTTTTGGCTTGGCGCTGGTCTCGGCAGGGGCCTGCGTGGTGACGGCAGCGTACTGGCACGGCATGGCATGGGTGGCGAGCGCGCTGGTTGCGCTCCTGCTCGTGCTGGCCGGGCTGTTACACTCGGCACGGAGCAGCCTGTCCCCGGTATCTGCATTACGTGCGGCCGCCGGGGCTGGGCGCTGGCAGGTGCGCCTGCCGCAAGGCTGGCAGGACGCGAGGCTGTTGCAAGGCCAGCGCGGTCTTGGCTGGCTGACGCTCACGTTGCAGCCCTTGCCCACCGGGAGTACGGCCTTTACCAATAGCACAATCACCCTCACCGTCTGGCAGCGGACGTTGCGACCCGAATCCTGGCGGCGCCTGTGCCTGCTGGCGGGCGCGGCGCGGCCCGCCCGTCCGGCGGCCACCCTGCGGGAGGCGTCATGAGCGAGCGCGAAGTCGACGCTGAGCTTGTCGCGCGCGTCCAGCGGGGCGACAAAAAGGCCTTCGATCTGCTGGTGCTCAAGTACCAGCGCAAGATTCTCCGTCTATTGGCCCGCATGATCCGGGACCCCTCGGAAATCGAGGACGTGGCCCAGGAGGCCTTTATCAAGGCTTACCGGGCCTTGCCCCAGTTCCGGGGGGAAAGCGCCTTCTACACCTGGTTGTATCGGATCGCCATCAATACGGCGCGTAACTGGCTGGCCTCGCAGGGTCGGCGTCCCAGCGCGCCCAATGCGATAGAAACGGAAGACGGTGAAACTTTTAACGAAACCGACAACCTAACCGATATAAGCACGCCGGAATCCATGGTTGCCAGCCGCGAAATCGCCGAGACGGTGAATGCGGCCATTGAGGAATTGCCGGAAGAGTTGCGTACCGCAATTGTCCTGCGGGAAATCGAAGGTATGAGTTACGAAGACATCGCCCAGAGCATGGATTGCCCGATCGGTACGGTGCGTTCCCGCATTTTTCGTGCGCGCGAAGCCATCGCCATCAAGTTGCGTCCATTGCTAGGCACCGATGCCGAGCGTCGCTGGTAAGGAGTGGCAGTCATGCAAACAGCAGCCAAATCCGTCGTGATCGCCGAGTCCTCCTGGGAGGAATCGGTTTCCGCCTGGATGGACGGAGAAGAATCCGACGACATATTTCCCGGCTTGTTGTCCCGCGAGGGGCGCGAGACCTGGGACACCTATCATTTGATCGGTGATTCCCTGCGCAACGCCGATCTGGCGCTGACCCCCAGCGCGGCCTTTCAGGCCCGCCTGGCACGGGCGCTGGACGCGGAATTACCCATTGTGGCGGCGCCTCGGCGCCGTTCGCCTTTGCGCGTCGGGCTGTCGGGCCTGGCGGTGGCCGCGGCGGTTGCAACGGTTGCCTGGGTGGCGCAGCCTTACCTGACCGGCGAGCCGGCCACCGAAGTGCGCGTGCTGGCCGATGCCAGTACGCCGGCGTCGGCTGCGGACGACTCCGGCCTGCGCGACTATCTGGAGGCCCATCGCCAGATGGCCGGCCCCAGCGCCGTGCGCCAGGTGTCCTTTGACACCGGGGTGGGGCGCTGATGGCGCTGGTGCTTCCATCGCGTTGGCCGGTGCTGGGTCGGGCCGCCACGCTGCAGGCCCACCGCGCCGGCTGGTTTGCCGCAACGCTCCTGACCGCTTTCCTGGCCGCGCACGAACCCGCGCGCGCCGCCGATGCCGCTCCCGCCGCCACGGATGACGTGGTCCAATTGCTGACCCGTATCCAACAAGCCGCCCGCAAGCAGGACTATGCGGGCGTCTTCATGTATCAGCAGGGCGAGACGATCCAGTCTTCGCGCCTCGTGCACGTCATGGATGGCACCGGCGAGCGCGAACGCCTGGAAATCCTCGACGGCCAGCCCCGCGAATACCTCCGCCACAACGAAGACGTGCAGTGCCTGATTCCCGAACGCAAGACCGTGCTGCTGGAGCGCCGCCGCGGCGACCGCTTCCCGGGCTTGTTGCTGGGAGATGCCGCCAACCTGTCCGAGCACTACAAGATCCGTGCCGAGTCTGCCCTGCATCGTGTGGCCGGACGTGAGTGCCGCCTGATCACGATCGAACCGCTGGACAAGCTGCGCTATGGTTACCGGCTGTGCGCCGACGTCGAGACCAATCTGCTGCTCAAGGCCCAGACCCTCAATGCCGCACGCGGTGTGGTCGAGCAGGTGTCGTTCACCTCACTGCGGCTGGGCTCGGAAGTCGATCCCCAGTTGCTGACGTCGCGTTGGAGCACGCGCGACTGGAAGGTGCTAGAGCCTTCGATGAAGCCGGTGGATCTGGCCGCCCAGGGGTGGCGCATCCCGGCGCCCAAGGGATTCAAGGCCGTCATGCAGGTCGCGCGTTCGATGGGGCGGGGTGTAACGGTCAATCAGATGGTATTGTCAGACGGACTGGCGGCCATTTCCGTATTCATCGAGCCCTACGACAGCCAGCGCGGCCACCGCCCTCCCCACGGTGCGGCGCAGCGCGGGGCGATCACGGTATACGGCACCCGCATTGCTGATTTCTGGCTCACGGCCGTGGGCGAAGTGCCCGTCGCGACGCTGGAGCAGCTTGCGCAATCCACTGAATATGTGCCCGCCGCGCCTGCGGCAGCGGCGCCCGCGGCCGAATCCAAGTGATCGGCCGGGCGCGGCAAGCAGCAATTTCGGAGTAACACTTATGAAAGCAATGACAGTGTCGAATGCAGTTTTCCGGCGCTTTCTGGTGGCGGCCGCGGCCAGCGTCATGATGTCCGCCGCCTACGTGCCCGCCGCGGTGGCCCAGGCGCCGGCGGTAACGCTGCCCGATTTCACCAGCATTGTTGAGAAGGCCGACCCCGCAGTCGTGAACATCCGCACCACGGCCACCGTGCCGGTGCGCGGCATGGGGCCCGGCGGCGGCAGCGACCCTTACGAATTGTTCCGCTGGTTCTTCGGTCCTGAATTCCAGCCTCCGGGCCAACCCGGCCCGTCGCCGCGCCAGCGTCCCCAGCCTTCCCAGCCCGAAGAGCGCACCGTGCCTCGCGGCGTGGGTTCCGGCTTTTTCATTTCGGCTGACGGCTACATCCTGACCAATAACCACGTGGTGGTGGATGCGACGGACATTTACGTGACGCTTACCGACGGCCGCGAGTTCAAGGCCAAGGTCATCGGCACGGACGAGCGCACGGACGTGGCGCTGATCAAGATCGAAGCCAAAGACATGACGCCGCTGGTCATCGGCGACCCCAAGAAGCTCAAGAAAGGGCAGTGGGTGCTGGCCATCGGTTCGCCGTTCGGCCTGGATTCCACCGTGACCTCCGGCATCGTCAGCGCCATCGGCCGCGACACCGGTGAATACCTGCCCTTTATCCAGACCGATGTGGCGGTCAACCCGGGCAACTCGGGCGGCCCGCTGATCAACCTGGAAGGCGAGGTCGTGGGCATCAACTCCCAGATCATCTCGCGCAGCGGCGGCTTCATGGGTATTTCGCTGGCCATCCCGATCGACGAAGCCATGCGCGTGGTGGACCAGTTGCGCGCCACGGGCAAAGTCACTCGCGGCCGTGTCGGCGTGCAGATCGGCGAAGTAGGCAAGGATGTGGCGGAAGCCATCGGCCTGCCCAAGGCCGAAGGCGCGCTGGTCAGCAGCGTGGAAGCCGACGGTCCCGCCGAGCAGGCGGGGGTGCAGCCCGGTGACGTCATCCTGAAGTTCAACGGCGAGCCCATCAAGCGCTGGTCCGATCTGCCGCGCATTGTGGGTGAAACCAAGCCGGGCACGCGCGCCGACATGGAAGTGTGGCGCAAGGGCAAGAATGTGACGCTGTCGGTCAAGGTGGGTGAAATCCCGACGGAGAAGGCGGCGAGCGCCAACAAGAAGGGCGCGACACCGGCGCCGGAAGTCACCAACGCGCTGGGCCTGGGCGTGATTGACGTGCCGGCCGACGTGCAGAAGAAGCTGCGCATCAAGGGAGGCGTCCAGGTGAAGGTCGCCGAAGGGGCTGCCGCCAAGGCCGGCCTGCAGGAAGGCGATATTGTGTTGGCCCTGAACGACACCGACGTCACTGGCGCCAAGCAATTCGGCGACCTGGTGGCCAAGCTGGACAAGGGCCGCGCCGCCGGATTGTTGGTACGCCGCGGTGACCAGACGCAATGGGTGGCCGTGCCAGCTTCAAAGTAAATTCGCTCAACGCCACGCCCCTGCGCGGCGGGTTATACCCCACCGGGGCGTGGCGCCTTTTTGCCTCAGGACGGTCCCGTCGGCAAAAAAGGTCCAAGACCGGCTAAAATGCCTGGTTGCCGCAAGAGGGGGCGCATGGCGCCCCCTTGTTTTGCCCGGGCCAGGCCCGTTGGCACCCTCCTCGTCAGCCGTGCGTACTCCGGCGGCGGTGTCTTCCGGCTCCGTGCCGAGTGTTCCGTCCCTTATAACTTCAAGCATGCAGCATATTCGCAACTTCTCCATCATTGCCCACATCGATCACGGCAAATCGACCCTGGCCGATCGCCTGATTCAGCGCTGCGGCGGATTGGCGGATCGCGAGATGTCGGCGCAGGTCCTCGATTCCATGGAAATCGAGCGCGAGCGCGGCATTACCATCAAGGCGCAGACTGCGGCTCTGCATTACAAGGCGCAGGACGGCAAGATCTACAACCTGAACCTGATCGACACCCCGGGGCACGTGGACTTCTCATATGAAGTCAGCCGTTCGCTTTCGGCCTGCGAAGGCGCGCTGCTGGTTGTGGATGCCTCGCAGGGCGTCGAGGCTCAGACCGTGGCCAACTGCTACACCGCGATCGAGCTGGGCGTGGAAGTCCTGCCCGTGCTGAACAAGATGGATCTGCCCCAGGCCGATCCTGATGGCGCCCGCCAGGAAGTCGAGGATGTGATCGGCATCGACGCCTCTGAAGCGGTGCTGGCCAGCGCCAAGACCGGCATGGGCATCGATGAGATCCTGGAATCCATCGTTGCGCGCGTGCCCGCGCCCAAGGGCGATCCGGACGCACCGTTGCAAGCGCTGATCATCGACTCGTGGTTCGACAATTACGTGGGCGTGGTGATGCTGGTGCGCATCATCAACGGCGTGCTCAAGCCCAAGGACAAGATCCTGCTGATGGCTTCGGGCGCCACCCACCTGTGCGAGCAGACCGGCGTGTTCACGCCGAAGTCGCAACAGCGTCCGCATCTGTCTGCGGGCGAAGTGGGCTTCATCATCGCCGGCATCAAGCAGCTAGAAGACGCCAAGGTGGGCGATACCGTCACCCTGGCCAACAAGCCCGCAGCCCAGCCGCTGCCTGGCTTCAAGGAAGTGAAGCCGCAGGTGTTCGCGGGCCTGTATCCCGTGGAAAGCTCCGAGTACGACCAGCTGCGCGATTCGCTCGAAAAGCTCAAGTTGAACGACGCCGCCCTGATGTTCGAGCCGGAAGTGTCGCAGGCGCTGGGCTTCGGCTTCCGTTGCGGCTTCCTGGGCCTGCTGCACATGGAAATCGTGCAGGAGCGCCTGGAGCGCGAATTCGACATGGACATCATCACCACCGCGCCGTCGGTGGTGTACGAGGTCGAACAGCGCGACGGCTCCGTGATCACGGTGGAAAGCCCGTCGCGCATGCCGGAAATCGGCAAGATCGCAGACATCCGCGAACCCATCGTGAAGGTCACGCTTTTCATGCCGCAGGACTACGTGGGTCCTGTCATGACGCTGTGCAATAACAAGCGCGGCGTGCAGGTCAACATGAGCTACCACGGCCGCCAGGTGCACCTGGTGTACGAGATTCCGCTGGCCGAGATCGTGCTGGACTTCTTCGACAAGCTGAAGTCGGTTTCTCGCGGCTACGCTTCGATGGACTACGAGTTCCTGGAGTACCGTTCGGCCGACGTGGTGCGCGTGGACCTGCTGATCAACAACGACCGCGTCGATGCGCTGGCCGTCATCGTTCACCGCAGCAACGCCCGTCACCGCGCGCGCGACGTGGTCACGCGCATGCGCGGCCTGATCCCGCGCCAGATGTTCGATGTGGTCATCCAGGCCGCCATCGGCGCCGAAATCATCGCGCGCGAGAACGTCAAGGCGCTGCGCAAGAACGTGCTGGCCAAGTGCTATGGCGGCGATATCTCGCGCAAGAAGAAGCTGCTTGAAAAGCAGAAGGCCGGCAAGAAGCGCATGAAGCAGGTGGGTAGCGTGGAAATTCCGCAGGAGGCGTTCCTCGCCATCCTGCAAGTGGAAGACAAATAGAACCCAAAGAAGGCGGTTAGCTGATGAGTTGGAACTTTGCCCTGATTCTTTTTGTTTTGCTGGTATTGACCGGCATTATCTGGGTGCTTGATCTGGCAGTGCTGCGCAAGGGCCGCGAACGCCGGGCCCAGGCGGCGATGGCGCAGTATGATGCTGCCCTGGTCGGCGATGCGCAGGAAGCCGAGCGTTTGCGGCGCGAAGCCGGCGACGCCGCGCGCCGTGTGCCGTGGTGGATCGAATACGCCGTCAGCTTCTTCCCCGTCATCCTGTTCGTGTTCATGCTGCGCTCGTTCGTGGTCGAGCCGTTCCGCATCCCTTCGGGCTCCATGCTGCCGACCCTGCAGTCGGGCGACTTGATCCTCGTGAACAAGTTCAGCTATGGACTGCGCCTGCCGGTCATCGACAAGAAGATCATCGACGTGGGCAAGCCGCAGCGCGGAGACGTGTTCGTGTTCCGCTACCCCGTGGATCCGGACGTCGACTACATCAAGCGCGTGGTCGGCCTGCCGGGCGATGAGGTCGCCTACCTGGACAAAAAGCTCTACATCAACGGCGAATTGGTGCCGCATGTGCGCGACGGCGATTATTTCGAGCCGGATCGCGTTTCGTATATCGCGCAATTTAAAGAGAAATTGGGCGAAGTTGAGCACAAAATCCTGCTGGATGAGGGAAAACCGCAGGAATACGCACCGATGTGGCAATTTCCCAACCGGCAGAACTGCCAATACAGCCGTAATGGGGTACGCTGCAAAGTACCCGAAGGGCAGTTTTTCGCCATGGGCGATAATCGGGATAACAGCGCCGACAGCCGATATTGGGGCTTCGTTCCGGAATCCAATATCGTCGGCCGCGCGTTCTTCATCTGGATGAATTTCAGCGATCTCAGCCGTATCGGCCGGTTCAACTGATCATGTCGCTAGCCACGCTAGAAAACCGCCTGGATCACCACTTCAGTGATCCGGCATTGCTCGAACAGGCGCTGACGCATCGCAGCCACGGCGCGCGCCACAACGAGCGGCTGGAATTCCTGGGGGATTCCGTGCTGAACTTCGTCGTTGCCGCAATGCTGTTCGAGCGCTATTCGAAAATCGACGAAGGCGATCTGTCGCGCCTGCGGGCAAACCTGGTCAAACAGGCGTCGCTGGCGGATATTGCGCAGCGGCTGGAGTTGTCGCAGTACTTGCGCCTGGGCGAAGGCGAGCTGAAGAGCGGCGGTTTCCGCCGTCCTTCCATCCTGGCGGACACGGTCGAAGCGCTGTTCGGCGCCGTCTTCCTGGACGCGGGTTTCGATGCCGCCCGTCGCGTGATCGTGCGCCAGTACCAGCCGGTGCTGGCCTCCGTCGATCCCAAGACCCTGGGCAAGGATGCCAAGACCTTGCTGCAGGAATTCCTGCAGGGCCGCAAACTGGCGCTGCCGGTGTACACGGTGGTGGCCACGCATGGCGCGGCCCACAGCCAGCAGTTCGAAGTCGAATGCGCCATTCCGGCGCTCGAGATCAAGGTGATGGCGCCCGGCGCCAGCCGCCGCGCCGCCGAGCAGTCGGCGGCCAAGCTGGCGCTGGAGGCCGCATTGGCCGTCAGCCCGGCGACCAAGGCTGCCCGCAAGTCGGGCAAGGCGCGCAAAACCGCGCAATTGTCGCTGCCCGTGGCAGTGGCTCAAGAGACTAAATGAGCGATACCCCTTTTCGTACCGGCTTCGTCGCCATCGTGGGCCGCCCCAATGTGGGCAAGTCCACCCTGACGAATGCCCTGATCGGTTCCAAGATTTCCATCGTGTCGCGCAAGGCGCAGACCACGCGCCACCGCATTCACGGTGTGCTGACGCGCGAGCACGAGCAATTCGTCTTCGTGGACACTCCCGGTTTCCAGACCCGCCACGGCGGCGCGATGAACCGCATGATGAACCGCGTGGTCACGCAGGCCCTGGCCGACGTGGACGTGGTGGTCCACGTGGTGGAGGCCGGCAAATGGTCGGAGGGCGATGCCAAGCTGCTGCCGCTGCTGCCGGCGCCTGAGCGCACCATCCTGGTGGTCTCCAAGATCGACGCACTGAAGAACCGCGACGACCTGTTCGCCTTCGTGTCCAAGATCATGGCGCTGCATCCGTTCGGCGCCGTGGTCCCCGTCAGCGCCACCAAGAACCAGCAATTGGACCAGCTGTTGGAAGAAATCGCGTCGCGCCTGCCGGAAGGCGAGCCGATGTTCGAGGAAGACACGCTGACCGACCGTCCCATGCGCTTCATCGCCGCCGAGCTGGTGCGCGAGAAGATCTTCCGCCTGGTGGGCGACGAGCTGCCCTATGGCTGTACCGTCGTCATCGAGCAATGGGAAGAAACCAACAAGGGCGCCAGCATCAATGCCTGCGTGGTGGTCGAACGCGACAGCCACAAGCCCATCCTGTTGGGCACGGGCGGCATGCACATGAAGCGCATCGCCACGGAGGCGCGGCAGGACATTGCCAAGCTGCTGGACAAACCGGTGCACCTGGAGGTCTACATCAAGGTGCGCAAGGGTTGGTCCGACCGCGAGGGTGCGCTCCGCGATCTGGGTTATGAGTAGACGGGCGCCCCGCGTCCAGGATCGCCCCGGATACATGCTGCACGCCACCGCGTGGCGTGAGACTTCCCTTATCGTTCAGACTTTCTCCCGCGACCACGGCTGCGTAGCCATGGTCGCCAAGGGCGCCAAGCGCCCGTATTCCGTCCTGCGCCCGGTGCTGTCCGCGTTCCAGCCGCTGCTGCTGTCATGGACCGGAAACGGCGAGGTCAAGACCTTGACGCGCGCCGAGATCGCCGGTATCCGGCCGCTGACGGGCACCGCGCTGATGTCGGCCTGGTACATGAACGAATTGCTATTGCGCCTGCTGCCTCGCGAAGATGCCCATCCCTTGTTGTTCGACGCCTACGATTTCGCCTTGCAGCAATTGTCCGGCGGCACGCGCGCCGCTGGCGCTCTGCGGCGCTTCGAATGGACGCTGCTGCGCGAGACGGGCTATGGCGTGGATGAGGCAGCCCCTGATTTCGACGACCCGGTGATCGAGCCCGCCCTGCGCCGCGACCTGCGCGAACGGCTGGCCGAAATCCTGGCGGGTCGTCCCTTGTCGACCCGGCGTGTGTTGCTGGATCTGCAACGCATCTGAGCGCATTGCGCCGCGGCCATGACCTTCACGCTAAAACAGGTCGAGACCTTCCGCACCGTCTATGAAACGGAAAGCGTCACAGCCGCCGCCCGGCGGCTGGACGTGTCGCCGGCCACCGTCAGCGCTACTCTCGCTGCGCTTGAAGCAAGCATCGAGCTGCGCCTGTTCGAACGCGTGCGCCAGCGCATGCAGCGCACGCCCGAAGCGACTCTGCTGTATGAGGAAATCCGCCGGCTGAATGTCGGGCTGGAAAGCCTGGGCCGCAAGATCCGCGCGATTCGCGGCGCGGCGCAGCCGCGGCTGCGCATCGGCTGCATCCATGCGTATAGCGGTGCGGTGATCAGCGACACCATCGCGCGTTTCCGTGAACGTTATCCCGATACCGGGCTTTATCTGCAGATCCGGGATTCCAACACCTTGCGCGACATGGTGGTGTCGGGCGAACTGGACCTGGCCGCAGTGGCCGACGAGTCCGAACTTGAAGGGTTGCGAGGCCACCGGCTGGCCAGCCTGCGCGCCGTGGTGGTCTTTCCGAAGGGCCATCCGTTGGCGCGGCTGGAACAAGTGGATTTCTCGCACCTCGCGGACGCCGACGTGATCGCGCTGAACGCAGAGGACGGGTCGCGCAAGCGCCTGGACGCGCTGCTGGCGCAGGCCGGGCAGAGCCTGAAGATCGCCATCGAAACGCCATACTCCAGCACCGTGTGCCAGCTCGCGCTGGCGGGACACGGGGTGGGCATCGCCAATCCGGCCACGGCGGTGGGCATGGCGCCCGCGGGCCTGTGCTATCGCCCGCTGGCGGCGCCCGTGCATTTTGAATGCCACATGATCCTGCACGGCAGCCGCCCCTTGTCCGAAGCGGGCAAGTTCTGGGCTACTTGCCTGCGCGGCGCGCTGGCGCCACTGACGGACAGCTTCGGCGTCTAGCGCGCTGCAGGCGGCTACGCGCGCGTCAACCCCGACGTCCGTCCGAGGTCACGATCAGCACGACGGACGATTCGGCATCCAGCAGACCTGAACGCCGCAGCCGGGAGACGGCAGCCAGCGCCGCCGCCGAGGACAGTTCGGTGGCCAGGCCCATGCGTTCCAGCCGCTGCTGCGCTTGAGCGGCTGCGGCGTCCGATACTTCCACGGGCGTGCCGCCGGAACGCGACAGGGCTTCCAGCGATTGCAGCGTGCTGGTGCCGCCCGCGATCGAGTATTGGTCCGTCACGCCGTCCCAGATCTTGCGCGCGTCGCCGGTGGCGCGGGCGCGCGACAGGCGGGCATAGGGTTCCACCGCATGAAGCCGGGGCAGGCGCGCAATGCGCCCGCTTTGCAGCAGATGCTGCCACCCCAGGAATATCCCCCACAGCAGATCGCCGCGCGCGGTGGGCACGACGATGTCGGTGGGCAAGCCGCAAGTCTCCAGCAGTTCCAGGGCGATCGGCTTGTAGCCTTCCACGCCGTAGGGATGCGTGCCCACGGGCGGATTCAGGTAATTGGTGCCGGCGAAGGCGCCATGATTGCGGCACAGGTCTTCCACATGGGGCCAGCGGCTCAGGCTGTCTTCGAACGCGGTCAACCTGGCGCCAAAGCGTTGCATGGCTTCCCGCTGCAAGGGAGGGCAGTTACTGGTGATGGCGATGTCGGCCTCCAGCCGGGCGGCGGCGCAGTATGCCGCCAGCGAGACGCCGGCATTGCCGCTGGAGGCGGCCGCCACGCGCGTGGCGCCGGCCAGGCGGGCGCGCGACACAAGCTGCGCTGCCATGCGGTCCTTGTGGCTGCCGGTCGGATTGGCGCTTTCGCATTTCAGCCAAAGCTGGCCCACACCCTCGGCTTGCGCCAGCGCGGGCGCGTCCAGGCAGGGGGTGTCGCCTTCGCCCAGGGTGACGGCGCCCAGCACCGGCACGGGCATGGTTTGCGCCGCGGAGGATTCGTAAAGGCATTCCAGGCTGGCGGGATGGCCGGCTTCCAGGCAACTGGGGCAGCCTTCGGGGTAATCGGCGGGGGGCCACAGGCTGGCGCAGCGGATGCAGCGCAGGCCGGACAAACTGGGGTTCATCTGCATGTCTCAGTACTTTGAAGCAAGAGTGTCGAGGGGAAGGGCGGGCGCGACCTGCAGCAGGCAATCGCCATCGTCGCTGCGGGCAATCGAACGCAGGCAGACGACGGTGCCCGCCTGCGGACTGGTCAGGGCGCGCGCGGGAGAGTCGGGGCGGGCGGGTTCTATCAATTGGCCGATACGCTGGCGCGCGCTTACGATCTGGCCCAGTTCGACGGCGGGTACGAACACGCCAGCCTCGCTGGCGCGCAAGGTGGCGGCGGCAGCGTCCAGATCGTAGAGGCGGACTTCGGGAGTGCTGACGGCAGGGCGGTCGGGCAAGAGGCCCAGCTCGCCCAGGCAGCCCAAAAGGCCGTCTCGGCAGCGATCCACCAGCGCCTGGCTGGTTTCGCGGCCGCCGCCGATTTCGGCGCTGAGCCGCAGCACGCCGTGGCGGCTGGCGGCGGCGGGCATCGAGCCAGCTTCCGTGCCGCGGAAGAACACGCAATCGGGCAGGCCGAACGCGCGTGCTAGGGCAGGCAGGCGTTCATCATAGGCATCGTTGCCGTAGCGCGTGATCACCGATGAGGGCAGGTAGCGCAGCGACGCGCCGCCGCTGTGCACGTCCACCAGCGCCTGTATGCGGGGCAGCAGGCGGGCTTCCAGCGCGGCCGCCACGCTTTCCGTGTAGCCGCGCGCCGGGGCTCCCAGGAAAGCACGGTTGAGGTTGCCGTCGTCCGAGGGCGACAGGCGTGTGCCCGCCAGCGACGCTTCCGCATTGACCGCCGGCAGCAGATACACCGTGCCGCGCCGCAGGATGCCGGGCAGGTGGCGCCACAGGTCCAGGATGGCAGCCTGGCCTTCCCATTCGTCGCCATGCACGCCCGCCATCAAGGCGACGGCGGGGCCTGGCCCCGCCTCGATCCGCAGCATCGGGATGGTGACGCGCCGGTAGGCCGACGCGTTGGTGGCGGCGGCGCAGGAAAAGTCCTCGCGGCTTACCGTGGCCATGCGGGAACTCCTGCGCGTGACACCTGCCGGCTTAGTCCAGCGTCGTGCCGGCGGCTTTGATGATGCCTTCCCATTTGGGCAGCTCCTTGCGTATCTGGTTCTGTACTTCCTGCGGCGTGCCGCCCAGCGGTTCCTGGGAGCGGCTGCGCAATTCCTTGCTGACATTGTCCGAGCGCAACGCCGCATTCATGGCCGCGTTCAGCCGGGCGATGACCTCGGGCGGGGTGCCTGCGGGCGCGATCAGTGCGCTCCAGGCGGATTGCTCATAGTCGGGATAGCCTTGTTCCGCTACGGTGGGCACGTCCGGATTGGAGGCGGCGCGGGTCCTGGTGGTGACCGCCAGCGCGCGCAGGCGGCCGTCTTTCAGGTTGCCGATCAATGGAGGCAGGTTTTCCATCATGGAATCGACGTGGCCGCCCAGCAGGTCGGACAGTTGCGCGGCGGTGGCCTTGTAAGGAATCTGGCGCACGGCGGCGCCGGTCTGGGCAATGAAGAGCTTGACGCCCACCTCGCTGGTGGTGCCGGGGTCGGCAGACGTCATCGTCAGGCGCTCCGGTTGCGCGCGGCTGGCATCGATGAAGCCCTTCAGGTCTCGATAGGGCGAGGACGCATTCACCACGATGACATTGGGCGTTTCGGCGACCAGACCGATGGGCGCGATGTCGCGGTCCAGGTCGTAGAGCTGCTGCTTGAACAGGAAACGGTGCAGCACCAGCGTGCCGACGTGGGCGTAGCCGATGGTGTAGCCGTCGGCGGGCGCGCGTGCCACGGCCTGGGTGCCGATGCGGCCGCCCGCGCCCACGCGGTTTTCCACCACGATGGGCTGGCCGAGCTGCCGGCTCATTTCCTGGCCCACCAGGCGTGCCGTGATGTCGGCGTTGCCGCCGGCCGCCGCAGGCACGATGAGCGTAATGGCGCGTTCAGGATAGGCGGCCAGCGCGGCGGGCGCGGCCAGGCTGAGCAACAGGGCGGCAAAACAGGCGATGCGTTTCATGACGTTTCCCCAGGCATTGAAAGCTGCGCCATTGTGCGGTCGCCACCCAAGGAATACGTTTGCCTTAGTGATATGGATATTCAGGAAAATCTAAGATCCTTCGGCATTGCGCCGGTCCGCGGTCCGGCCCAGCCCATGGCCCACCGCCGCCGCCGCCAGGGCGCATGCGGCGCCCAGCATGGCGATCAGGACCACGCCGTGCCCCAGCATGTCCACGCCCGCCTTGACCCAGCCGCTGGCCGCGTCGCCCGCGCGGTAGACCACGGTGTCGATGACATTCTTGGTCTTGTACTTGTCTTCGGGCGGAACCGCGGTAAACAGCATTTCGCGCCCCGGCCGGATCAGCGCATATTCGCCAACGCGGCGCACGATCATGGCGGCCGCCAGCACGCCGAAGACGGGGAAGGCCGCCAGCGCCAGGAAGGCGATCGTCATCGTCAAGGGCACGGCGGTCAGCAGGAAGCGCAGTCCCAGGCGGGTGGCCACCCGGCCGGTGATGAATATCTGCGATAGCAGCGACAGCGCCTGCACCGTAAAGTCCAGCGCGCTGAAGACGCGGATGCGCTGGGCCGTGTCGGGAAAAGCATGCGCCACCAGGCGCGCCTGTTCCATGTAGAGAAACGTGTTGAGCGTGGCCAGCAGGATCACCAGCAGCGAAATTCCCAGCAGATAAGGGGACTGGAAGATGCGCGAGATGCCCGCGAGGATCGAGCCTTCTATCGGCTGCCGTATGTCGTCCGGGGCCGGGTCCTCGCGGTTGGCCGCGCGCCAGCGCAACAGCCAGCGCTTGAGAGGGAGCGTGGCTGCCAACAGCAGGGCGGACAGAAGCAGCAGGCCGGCGGGCCCCAGGGCGCCCGCCAGCAAGCCGCCCACAAGCGGGCCGGCCAGCCCGCCTGCACTGGCTCCCGCCGCGATCAAGGCAAACAGGCGCTTGGCGGAATCCAGGCGGAACACGTCGGCCATCAGGCTCCAGGCGATGGATACGACGAACAGGTTGAAGACCGACAGCCAGACGTAGAAGCTGCGCGCCGCCCAGACGCTGCCGGGCCGAAGGTGGAGCAAGACGGCGAAGCCCGCCATGCTGAGGGCGAAGGCGGCATAGACCCAGGTCACCAGCATGGCACGCGGCACGCGCGCCGATAACCAGCCGAATAGCGGCACCACGGCGAGCATGGCGACGAAGGTCGCGGTGAACAGCCATTGCAACTGGTCGACGCCCGCCTGGATGCCCATCGTCTCGCGTATCGGGCGCAGCATGAAATAGCCGCAGAACAGGAAGAAGAAAAAGGCGAAGCCGCAGGCGGCCGGCGCCAGTTCCTGCGGCGGGATGCCCAGCGCCCGCGCGGCGCGGCCCGGCAGGCTGGCGGGAGCCGGCGTCATGGCGTCAGGCCAGCAGGGCTGCGATGCGTTCGCGCATGGCGGCATCCGGGAGCCGCCCAAAACCGGCCTGCGCGTTGTCGACCATGTTGGCCGGTTTGGAGGTGGCAGGGATGACGGCGGTGACCGCGGGATGGCCGATAACGAACTTCAGGAAAACCTGGGCCCAGGACGTGCAATCGATCTCGGCCGCCAGCTCGGGCAGCTTCATGCCCTTGATTCGGCGGAACAGGGCCCCGTCCTGGAAGGGACGGTTGATCAGCACCGCCACGCCATTGGCCTGGCATGCGGGCAGCAGGCGTTTTTCGGCATTGCGGTCGCCGACGGACAGATTCACCTGCAGGAAGTCGGGCTTTTCCCGTTCGACCAGCGCGGTCAGTTCGTCGTGAGCGTACTCGGTGTAGTGGGTAATGCCGACATAGCGGATAACGCCTTGCCGCTTCAGGTCGCGCAGCAGCGCCAATTGGTTGACGGTGTCGATCAGGTTGTGCACCTGGATCAGGTCGAGCTTGTCGCTGCCGAGCGCCTGCTGCGACTGGCGTACTTGGCGCAAGGCCGATTCATGGCCTTGCGTGCTGATCTTGGTTGCCAGGAAGGTCCTGGCCCGCAAGGCGCCCTCGCGGGCCAGCAGCGCGCCGGTGACCGCTTCCGCCTGGCCGTAGCTGGGCGCCGTGTCGATAAGCTTGCCCCCCTTTTGCAGCAAGGTGTCCAGCACCTGCGCCAGGGGCGCCATGGCGGTCTTGTCGGCGGGGGACACGTTGAAGGTATCGGCGGTGCCCAGTCCGATGACGGGCAGCGTTTCGCCGGATGCGGGTATGGGCCGGGCGAGCATCGGTGTCAACACGCTGAGGGCGCTGGCGGTCCTGGCGGGCCCGATCAGGGCGGTGGCGGCTGCGGTCTGGAGGAAGCGGCGGCGGTCGGGCATGGAGGGGTTCCGACAAAGAGGGAGCACGGGCAAAGAAAAAGGGCCTACACGTCAAATGTAGGCCCTTTGTGCCGGTTTGGCTGGCTGCGATTATTCGCGGTTGCCGCCGAAGATGCCCAGCAGCATCAGCAGGTTCGAGAAGACGTTATAGACATCCAGGTAGATGGCCAGCGTGGCGGACACGTAGTTGGTTTCGCCGCCGTTGACCACGCGCTGCAGGTCGACCAGCATGAATGCCGAGAAGATGACGATGGCCAGGACCGAGATGGTCAGCATCAGGGCGGGCAACTGCAGGAAGATGTTGGCCAGGGCCGCCACCAGGATCACGACTGCGCCGATGAACAGGAATTTCTGCAATCCCGACAGGTCGCGCTTGATGGTGGTAGCCAGCGTGGCCATCGTACCGAACACGATCGCGGTGCCGCCGAAGGCCGTCATGACCAGCTGGGACCCGTTGCTCATGCCCATGACGAAGCCCAGCAGGCGGGACAGCATCACGCCCATGAAGAACGTGAAGGCCAGCAGCAGGACCACGCCCAGCGAGCTGTTCTTGTTCTTTTCGATCGCGAACATGAGACCGAACGCGCCCACCAGGAACACGATGGCGGACAGGCCAGGGCTGGCGCCCATGACGCGGTTGATGCCGGTGTACATGCCCACGGCAGCGCCCAGCACGGTCGGGATCAGCGAGAGCGCCAAGAGCCAATAGGTGTTGCGCAGGACCTGGTTGCGCGCGACCTCGCCCGGCGCGCCGGCCATGGTGCCGGAACGGTTAAAAGGGGACGGACGATATTCGTTCATGGAGAACTCCTGTGTACGGCAGAGTAATGGTTGCCTAGAAGGCTTAGATGGGTAGGATACCTTACAGTTCCCTGAAGAATCCAGCTCTGACTAGGATTAGACCAGAGGCGGGAAATAGGTTCCAGACGGGTCAACCCGGCCGGACGTCTTGCAGCACCCGGGCCACGATGCGCGGCAATTCAGCGTCCATGCGGGCCTGGATCTCTTCGATGGCGTCGGCCAGGGCCTCGCGCATCAGTTGTTCGATCTCGGCCTGCAAGCGGGCGCTCAGCACCGTGGCATCCGGCAACGCGGCGGGCGCGGCCTGGGCAGGCGCTGGCGCGACGGCGGCGTTGTCCAGGGACGCATCAGGGCTGTCGGCCACGTCGGTCAAGAGCGGAAAGGCGTCGTCGTCATAGGCCGGCTCGTCGTCGGCCAGTTCGGTCAGTACGGGCGCGTCGGCGTCATCCTGGGCGGATGACGGGTGCAGGGACGGCTCGGCCCGCTGGGTCAGGGTAGGAATGCCGGGATCGGCGGAGCGAGAGGGCATGATGGCTCCCGAAAATCGAAATGGCGCGCCGTAGGGGCTGGGCGGTCAGCCGTCCGGCTGCTGGCGACTGAGGTCGTGGCTTTGCGGCGTGTGGCCCGCGGTCTGGTACGTACGCCAACGTTGGCGGGCTGCCTGCTTGTCTTCCGGGTCGTCGGAGACAATTTCAAGCAGCCGCTCGAAAGCCTCGAAACCGGGAGGGCAGTCGGTGTCCAGGTTCAGCAGCCAGGAAGGCTGGGGCTGCTCGCCCTGGCCAGCCGCGGCGGCTGCCTGCTGCGGATCCCCGGCGGTCAGGATCACCGGCGTTTCGGCTGCCAGGGGATCGTTGGCCAAAACATGCGGCACGAAAGACGTATCGTCGAACGCCCAGAGCATGCGGTCAAACGCGGCCAGGCGGGCGCCATCCCTACAGTACACCACCAGCCGCTGTCCTGCCAGGTAACGCTTGCGCACCACCTGGCAGGCGGTGCGCAAGCGATCGGGCGCGCCGAAGGCGAAATCGATGCGCATCATGCAGGCTTCCGTTGCTGCCGCTTCAAGCCTGGTCCAGCAGGAACTGCATCAGCAAGGGCACGGGCCGGCCGGTGGCGCCCTTGTCCTTGCCGCCGCGCCAGGCGGTGCCGGCGATGTCCAGGTGGGCCCAGCGGTATGCCGTGGCGAAACGCGAAAGGAAGCAGGCCGCCGTGACCGCGCCCGCCGGGGGGCCGCCGATGTTGGCGAGGTCGGCGAAGTTGGACTTGAGCTGCTCCTGGTAGGCGTCGTCCATGGGCATGCGCCATGCAGTGTCCAGCGACTGGCGGCCGGCGGCGGCCAGCGCGTCGGCCAGGGCGTCGTCCTTGGAGAACAGACCGCTGTTGACGTTGCCCAGGGCCACGACGCAAGCGCCGGTCAGGGTGGCGATGTCGATGACGGCGGACGGTTTGAAGCGCTCGGCGTAGGTCAGCGCATCGCACAGCACCAGGCGGCCTTCGGCGTCGGTATTGAGGATTTCGATGGTCAGGCCGGCCATGCTGGTGACGACGTCGCCCGGTTTGTTGGCCTTGCCGCTGGGCAGGTTTTCGCAGGCGGGGATCAGGCCGACCACGTCCAGCGGCAGCTCCAGTTCAGCCAGGGCGCGGAACGAACCCAGCACGCTGGCGGCGCCGCACATGTCGTACTTCATTTCGTCCATGGTGGCGGCAGGCTTGAGCGAGATGCCGCCGGCATCGAAAGTGATGCCCTTGCCGACCAGCACAATGGGGCCTTGCGCGCTTTTGGCGGTTTTCTTGGCGGCCTTGTTGCCGGCGTGACGCAGCACGATGAAGCGCAGCGCTTCCTCGGAGCCACGCGCGACCGACAGGAACGACCCCATGCCCAGCGCTTCGACCTGCTTGCGGTCCAGCACTTCTACTTTCAGCGACTTGAATTCGCGGGCCAGGCGCTTGGCCGTCTCGCCCAGGTAGGTCGGCGTGCAGATATTGCCGGGCAGGTTGCCCAGCGTGCGGGTCAGGTCCATGCCGTTGGCGATGGCGCCGCCTTCGCGCAGGCCCTTCTGGGCCTGGGCCGCGTCGGCGCGTTCGACGACCTGGACGATCTTCTTCAGCTTGGGGCGGGCGTCGCGGTCGGGTTTTCCGAAACTGGCGTCGTAATGATAGGTGGCGTTGCCCGCCGCGATGGCGGCGCTGCGCGCGCGCGCGATGACGGCAACGTCTGCGATCGGGTTGGCGACGAGCGTCGACACGCCTTCGGTCAGCTGAGCGGATACGCAGGCGGCGGCAAAGGCCTGCTCGGCCGAAGCGTGCGCGCGGGCCGAATATTCTTCCTGCTTGCCCAGGCCGACCAGCACCACGCGCTGCGCGGACACGCCAGGCAGGTTGCGCAGGGTCAGCGTGGAGCCGGCGCGGCCGCGGAACTCGGCCTTGACCACCGAGCGCACGGCGCCATTGGAGGCGCGGTCGATGAGGTCGGCGGCGGGGCTCAACACGCCTTCCGCATATACCCCGACGGCCAGGGCGGCGGTCTTGACTTGGTGCAGGGAAGCAGTGGTCTGTGTGCTAAATTCCATGAGGGTTTCCCGTGTGCGTCTGTGTAGAATGCGGTCGATTATCCCGCATATTCTCCCATGTCTCTATTTAAACGCTCTGTCGTCAGCGAGATCACCAGTCACGCTGGCGTTGTCTTTTCCACGTTGCTCATCGTGTGGCTCAGCGTGTTGCTCGTGCGCCTGCTCGGTGAAGCGGCGGGCGGCAACATCGGAGCCGACGTTGTGCTGGTGCTGGCCGCGTTGTCGACCATCACGGCATTGCCGACCATCCTCGCGGTGTCTGTCTTCATCGCGGTTCTCACCACCGTCACGCGCAACTACCGTGAATCCGAAATGGTGGTGTGGTTCGCCAGCGGCCTGTCGCTGGCCGATTGGCTCAGGCCCGTGCTGCGCGTCGCTATCCCGGTGGCGCTGGCGGTGGCGGGGTTGACGCTGGTGGCGGCCCCATGGGCATACCGCCAGATCGGCGAATACCATGAACGTTTCGAGCAGCGTTCGGACCTGTCCAAGGTCACGGCCGGCCAGTTCGCGGAATCGTCGGGCGGCAACCGCGTATTCTTCGCCGAAGATCCCCTCGAACCCAGCGACGAACTGGGCAACGTGTTCGCGCGCGAAAACGGTCCTGAATGGCTCAGCGTGCTGACCGCCAGCAAGGCGCACAGCGAAACGCTTCCCAACGGCGACCGCTTCCTGGTGTTGGGCGAAGGCCACCGCTATGACCTGAAGCCGGGCACGCCCGAGATCCGCCTGGTGCATTTCGACAAGTACGGCCTGCGCCTGGAAAGCAAGTCGGGTGGCGACCCTGTGGCCGAAGCGCGCGCCAATGCGGAACGCTCCGCCAAGGCCCGCACCACGCCGCAGCTGATCGCTGACAACACGGACAGCAGCTGGTCGCAAGTGATGTGGCGGATCTCTTTGCCGCTGGCCGCGCTGAACCTGGCGCTGCTGGCGATTCCCCTGGGTGCGGTCAATCCGCGTCTGGGACGGTCGGGCGACCTGCTCATCGCCGGCCTGGTGGGCTTGCTGTACATGAACTTGATCAACCTGTCGCGTGCCTGGATTTCCAACGGCAAGCTCAGCTTCGGCATAGGCGTCTGGGCGATCCACGCTGCGGTGGCGATGCTGACGGTATTCCTGCTGATGCGGCGTTTGCGCGTCAAGGCGCCCAAGAACAGCGCTTGATGCCTGTTCGAACCGGCGCATTGCGGCCCGCCTGAGCGGGCCGCTGTGTTTTCAGGGCAGGTACTTCATTGTGCCGCCTTTGCCGGCCAGCAGGTCGGCGTTCTTCAGCACCGATTTGCGGATGAATTCCCACAAGGCGGTCACGCGCTTGAGCTTGCGCAGGTCTTCGTGGCAGTACATCCAGAACGAGCGCGTGATTTCGACGTCGTTTTCCAGCACCGGCGTCAGCCGCGGATCCTGTGCGGCAATGAAGCACGGCAGGATCGCCAGCGACTGGCCCTGCAGCGCGGCGTGGTACTGCGCAACCACGCTGGTGCTGCGCAAAACCACTTTGCTGGCGGGCAGCAGGTCTTCCAGATAGCGCAGGCGCTCGCTGAACAGCAGCTCGTCCACATAGCCGATGAAGGTGTGGTCGGCCAGGTCCGCGCGTTCCCTGATCGGGGGATGGCTGGCCAGGTAGCCGGGCGTGCCGTACAGGCGCAGCGTGTAGTCGCACAGCTTGCTGCATACGTAGGGGCCGCGCTGGGGGCGCTCGATGGTGATGGCCAGGTCGGCCTCGCGCTTGGACAGGCTGACGAAGCGCGGCACCGGCAGGATGTCCAGGGTGATGTGCGGGTAGCGCCGCTGGAAATCCGCCGCCAATGGCGTCAGCACGTAGCTGCCGAAGCCCTCGGTGGCCCCGATGCGCAGATGGCCCGACAGCGCCTGGCCGATACCCGACAGGTTCTCTCGGGCGGAGTGCACGGTGCTTTCCATCTGTTCCGCATGGACGAACAGGCGCTGGCCGTCTTCGGTCAGCACGAAGCCGGCGCTGCGTGATTTCTCGAACAGCAGCGTGTCCAGTTCGGTCTCCAGCGCGCGGATACGCCGCGATACTGTCGTGTGCTCGACGCCCAGCTTGCGCGCCGCGGCGCTGGCCCGCTGGGTGCGAGCTACTTCCAGGAAATATCGCAGGCTGTCCCAATCAAGCACTTTCCGGCTCTCCAGGCCCGGCCGCGCTCCGCGCCGCCGGGCAAATTCTAGTTGTGCATGAATGCACAAGGAATGTGCATTTCTAGTGTTGCTTGTTAATTTTCACACATCTACACTGGGTCGGCGGGCTCAGGGCCTGTAGACGGGCTCTCCGGGGCCGAAACCCTGGAACCGCAGGCCGCGAAGACGGCGCCACAACGCATAAAAACTCAGGAGACAAATCCATGAAATTGCACGCACGCGGGCTGGCCGTAGGCTTGTGTCTGGGCGCCGCATTGGTCGGCCAGGCTCAGGCGGCGGACAAGCCGCCAGTGAAGATCGGCATTCTGACGGACATGTCTGGCACCTACGCCGGCATGGGAGGACCGGGTTCGGTAGCGGCGGCGCAGTTGGCGATCGACGATTGCCTGGCCGCGGAATGCAAGGGCATGAAGATCGAACTGGTGTCCGCGGACAACCAGAACAAGGCCGACGTGGGCGCGGCCAAGGCGCGTGAATGGTTCGATCGCGATGGCGTCACCGCCATTGCCGACCTGACCAACTCCGCGGTGGCGCTGGCGGTGCAGGGCATCGCGCGCGAAAAGAACAAGGTCGTGATGTTCTCGGGTCCAGCCACGACGGCGTTGACCAACAAGGAATGCTCGCCCGTGGGCTTTCACTGGATGTTCGACACCTACTCGCAATCCGCGGGCGGTGCGAAGGCCACGGTGAAGGCGGGCGGCAAATCCTGGTATTTCATTACCGTGGACTATGCCTTCGGCCATTCGCTGGAGGCCGACACGGCCAAGGCCGTGCAGGCGCTGGGCGGCACCGTGGCGGGCAGCGTGCGCCATCCCCTGAACGCGCCGGATTTCGCATCCTATCTGCTGCAAGCGCAGGCATCCAAGGCCCAGGTCGTCGCGCTGGCCAATGGCGGCCAGGACACGGTCAATGCGGTCAAGCAAGCGCGTGAATTCGGCATCGTGGCTGGCGGCCAGCGCCTGGTGTCGCTGCTGATCTTCCTGTCGGATCTGCGCGCGCTGGGCCTGGAAAGCGCCCAGGGCCTGTCGTATGTGGACGGCTTCTACTGGGATTACGACGACGCAACGCGCCAGTGGTCTTCGCGCTTCGAAAAGGCCTTCCGCGGCTTGAAGCCCACCATGACGCAGGCCGGCGTGTATTCCAGCGTGCGGCATTACCTGCGCTCGGTCGCTGCTTCGGGCAGCACCGATGGCAAGGTAGTGGCCGACAAGATGCGCGCCTTGCCGATCGAGGATCCGATCATGCGCAACGCCTCCATCCGTCCCGATGGTCGCGTGATACACGACATGTACCTGTATGAAGTGAAAAAACCGTCCGAGTCCAAGGGCGGCTGGGACTATTCCAAGCTGGTGGCCACCATTCCGGCCGCCGAGGCCTTCCAGCCCCTGTCAGATTCGACCTGCCCGCTGGTGAAGCAGTAGGTCCTGAAGATTCATGAACGCGGATTCCATCCGCATCGACTACGCAGTGTGAGGAGCATCAAATGAGTGAAGTCCCCCGCGTTCCGCTATTGATCGGCGGCAAGCTCGTGCAGTCCAAAACCACCGAATGGCGGGACGTGATCAATCCCGCCACCCAGGAGGTCGTAGCCAAGGTGCCTTTCGCCACGCGCGAAGAACTGGATCTGGCCGTCTCCAACGCCAAGGAGGCTTTCAAGACCTGGCGCAACAGCGGGCAGGGCGCCCGCATGCGCGTCATGCTGAAGTTTCAGGAGCTGCTGCGCGCCAATACCGGTAAGCTGGCCGAAATGATCACCCGCGAGCACGGCAAGACGCTGCCGGACGCCGAAGGTGAAGTCGGCCGCGGCCTGGAAGTGGTGGAGCACGCATGCTCCATCGCCAACCTGCAGTTGGGCGAGTATGCCGAGAACGCCGCGTCCGGCATCGACGTCTATACGCTGATTCAGCCGCTGGGCGTGTGCGCGGGGATTACCGCGTTCAACTTCCCGGTCATGCTGCCTTGCTTCATGTTCCCGATCGCCGTGGCCTGCGGCAATACCTTCGTGCTCAAGCCTTCGGAACAGGATCCGACGTCTTCGCTGTTCCTGGCGCAATTGGCGCTGGAAGCCGGCTTGCCGCCGGGCGTGCTGAACGTGGTGCACGGTGGTCCGGATACGGCCAATGGTCTGTGCGAACACCCTGACATCAAGGCGGTGTCGTTCATTGGCTCGACCCGCGTGGGCACCGAGATCTACAACCGCGCGTCTGCCGCGGGCAAGCGCTGCCAGTCCATGATGGGCGCCAAGAACCACTGCGTGATCCTGCCTGATGCCGATCCCGAGGTCGCGCTGAACCAGCTGGTGGGCGCCGCCTTCGGCGCGGCCGGCCAGCGTTGCATGGCCTCGTCCGTGGCCGTGCTGGTGGGCGAGGCCCGCAACTGGCTGCCCGACTTCGTCGAGCGCGCCAAGAAGCTCAAGGTCAATTCGGGGATGGACCGCGAAGCGGATCTCGGTCCCCTGGTTTCGCCCAACGCCAAGAAGCGCGTGGAAAGCCTGATCCAGAAAGGGGTGGACGAAGGCGCCAAGCTGCTGCTGGACGGTCGCAGCCTGAAGGTTGCCGGCTTCGAGCAGGGCAACTTCGTGGGTCCGACGATTTTCGACGGCGTCACCGAAAACATGACTATCTACACGGAGGAAATCTTCGGGCCGGTCCTGTGCGTGGTGGGCGTGGAAACGCTGGAGGACGCCGTGGCGTTCATCAACCGCAACCCCAATGGCAACGGGGTGGCGCTGTTCACCCAGGATGGCGGCGCGGCGCGCTATTTCCAGAACAACATCGACGTCGGTCAGGTTGGCATCAACGTGCCGATCCCCGTGCCGGTGGCCTGGTTCAGCTTCACGGGTTCCCGTGGTTCCAAGCTGGGCGACCTGGGCCCCAATGGCAAGCAGGCAGTGCAGTTCTGGACGCAGACCAAGACCGTCACCGCGCGCTGGTCGGCGCATGCCAAGAGCGTGAACACCACGATCTCGATGCGCTGAACTGGGGACGCCTTGCGTGTAAGCTTATATAAATAAGTTATATAGTAAGGCGTCCTTATTACTTATAATTGGCCCGTCTATCAGGGGCCAATTCATGAACCTGCAGCAATTTCGTTTTGTGCGTGAAACCATCCGGCGCGACTTCAACCTGACCGAAGCCGCCCGGATGCTCTACACCTCGCAGCCCGGGGTCTCCAAGGCGATCATCGAGTTCGAGGACGAGCTCGGCATCAAGATCTTCGAACGGCACGGCAAGCGCATCAAGGGGCTGACCAAGCCCGGCCTGGCGGTGTCCCAGGTCATTGACCGCATCATGCGCGAAGTGGACAACCTGAAGAAGGTCAGCGACGAGTTCGCGCGCCGCGACGAGGGCGGCCTGGTTATTGCCTGCACCCACACCCAGGCGCGCTATTTATTGCCTCGCGTCATTCCGGCATTCCGCAAGCAATTCCCGAAGGTGCACCTGTCGCTGGCCGAAGGCAGCCCTGCGCAGCTTGCGGAAATGGTGCTGCACGAGCAGGCCGACCTGGCCCTGGCGACGGAATCGCTGGCTTTGACGCCAGGCCTGGCGACCTTGCCGGTCTACGCCTGGGAACACACGGTGGTAGTGCGCCCGGACCATCCCCTGGCTGAACTGACCTCCAGCGCCGCCAAGCGCCTGTCCTTGGCCCAGCTGGCCGAGTATCCCATCGTGACCTACGACCGCGCCTTTACCGGCCGCAGCACGATCGACGAGATCTTCGCCAATCAGGGCATCCATCCGGACATCGTGCTGGAAGCCATTGATGCCGATGTCATCAAGACCTACGTCGACGTAGGCCTGGGCATCGGGATCATCGCGGGCGTGGCCTACGATCCGCGCCGCGACGGCAATCTGGTGGGGCTGCCGGTAGGCCATCTCTTCGGCACGCACACCACCCGCGTGGGTGTGAAGGCAGGGGTGTTCCTGCGTGACTACGTCTATACCTTCCTGGAAATGCTGGCGCCGTCGCTGACGCGCGCGGTAGTGACGGAGGCGGTGCAGGGCACCCCCAAGTAGGCACGGCTCTCCTCGGTACCAGAGGCGCGGCGCCAGGTGGGGCCGCGCCTTTTTTTGCGGGCGCAGGGCGGCTCGCGCTATCCCCTTTCCTATGCTCATAAAAATAATTAAATAAGAACTGATCTCATTTGAGTTGACTAAAAAATAGGAATCATTATCATTACATCCAGTCTCAACGACCCAGTGAGGTTCATCATGACGGCAGGATTAAGTGCAGTGGTAGTGGGCGCCGACCGCCTCGGCAACATTCCGGATCTGCTCAAAGGACACAATATCTCGATCACGCACCACATCAGCGGGCGTGATCCCTCGCACCAGAAGAAAACGTTGCAGCTGCCCTCGGGCACCCAGTTGGTCATCCTGCTGACCGACTTCCTGGGACACAACGTCATGAAGACCTTCCGTAACGCCGCGCAGCGCGGCGGCATCCGGGTCGTTGCTTGTCGGCGTTCGGTATGCAGCATGCAGCAGGCCCTGCAGCAATGCGGCCTGTGCCCGCGAGCGGGCTCGGTGCACTGATAACGCGGTCTGCCGCCGCCAAACAAGAAACTGGGGAGGCCGAAACGGCCTGCGGCCCCAAGGCCGCGAAGAGATATGAAAAACGCCGCCGGACTGGAAAGTCCGGCGGCGTTTTGCTTGTTGGGAGGACTGCCTGGCGGCTATCCTGGGAGCGTATCAGTCAGTTGGACGCGCGGGCGGACGCCATCAGGCTGTTGTCCAGGCGGCGGGCGCCGTTGTACCGCTTGGACCAGTAGGCCATGGTCATGTTTTCCACACGGACCACGCCACCGGCGCTGGGCGAGTGTACGAAGCGGTCGTCGCCAAGATAGATGCCCACGTGGGAGTAGCGGCGGCCCAGCGTATTGAAGAAAACCAGGTCCCCGGCTTTCAGTTCGTTCTTGTTGACGGAGGTGCCCAGTTGGGCCATCTCGGCGGCGTTGCGGGGCAGCTTCAGGCCCAGCGAGCGTTCGGCCGTGTAGGTGACCAAGCCGCTGCAATCGAATCCGGTGTCGGGGGAAGTGCCGCCGAAACGGTAGCGGATGCCCAGGTGATTCAAGGCTTCGCTGACCAGGGCGTTGTCGCTGCTGACGCCCGAGTGGGTCTTCTGGCGGTCGCGCTTGAATTTCTGGCTTACCAGCACGCCGATGGGGTCATCGGTAGTGGCTACCCATTCCGTTTCGTAGGGATCTATCTCGGACGTATGGGCGGTTGACTTTTGATTTGTACCAGCACAACCTGCCAGACCCGCCACGCAAGCAACCAACGCCAGCAAGCGCAGACCGCGATTTGCTTGGCCGGAGGATGAATTCAGTCTCGCGTGGTTGGAGTGTCGATGCATTCGCCTGGGGGTGATTTGCAGATAACGACAAAAAACACGGAATTCGCCGTGAATTTGGCCGAGATGTCAGCAAAATCAACATTTTTCTACAACTTCGCGGGGATTCTACCAAACTTTTAAGACCAGTTCGTGACGAAACCGGCGTTAATGTCCATGCAGCGTGGACATTCGGCAGAACTTTTTGACTTGCGGCAAGCCTCGTGCAAGGTTTGCCTACCAGAATGACCAAAAGATTCGAGAAGAAATCAATCAGCCTTAAGGCGTACGAACGATAACAGGAGACATAAATGCAAAAAACCCGGGATTTCCATTACCGCTCGATACATGACCGCGATGCTTTCTGGCGGGAAGAGGCCGGCCGCATCCACTGGGAGACGCCTTTCGAGTCCGTGCTGGACTACTCCCGGCCGCCGTTCGCCAAGTGGTTCACAGGCGGGCGCACCAATCTTTGCTACAACGCCATAGATCGCTGGCTGCCGACCCAGGCCGATTCGCCGGCCTTGATCTGGGTGTCCACCGAGGTGGAACGCGAGCGCGTCTATACCCGGCAGGAAATGTACGACGAGGTCAACGCTGCCGCCGCCATGCTCAAGGAGCTTGGGGTGGGGCGCGGCGACCGGGTGCTGCTTTACATGCCGATGGTGCCGGAAGCCGTATTCACCATGCTGGCGTGCGCGCGGATCGGCGCCGTGCACTCGGTGGTGTTTGGCGGCTTTGCGTCGGTCAACCTGGCGCAGCGCATTGACGATGCGGCGCCCAAGGTGGTGGTCTGCACCGATGGCGGTTCGCGCGGCGGCAAGGTCGTGCCGTATAAGCCATTGCTCGACCGCGCGTTGGCGCTGGCCAAGTCGCCGCCGGCCTCGGTAGTGGTGTTCGATCGCGGCCTGGCGCCGTTTGAACCCGTGGCGGGGCGCGACCTGGACTACGCAGCCTTGCGCCAGCGCCATATGGGGGCGCGAGTGCCGGTGGAATGGCTGGAGTCCTCGGAGCCCAGCTATATCCTCTATACCTCCGGCACCACGGGCAAGCCCAAGGGCGTGCAGCGCGATACCGGCGGCTATGCCGTGGCGCTGGCTTCGTCCATGGAGTACCTGTTCGACGGGCGCGCCGGGGATACCTTTTTCTGCACCAGCGACATCGGCTGGGTGGTGGGGCATTCCTACATCATCTACGGTCCCTTGATCGGCGGGCAGGCGACGGTGCTGTATGAAGGCACGCCAGTGCGTCCGGACGGCGCCATCCTGTGGAAACTGGTGGAACAGTACGGGGTCAACACCCTGTTTTCGGCGCCGACCGCGGTGCGCGTGCTCAAGCGACAGGATCCCGAACTGCTCAAGCGCCACGACTTGTCCTCGCTGCGCGCCGTCTACCTGGCAGGCGAGCCGCTGGACGAGCCGACCGCGCAATGGATTTCCAACGGCCTGGGCAAGCCCATCATCGACAATTACTGGCAGACGGAATCGGGCTGGCCGATTCTGTCGGCCCAGCCGGGCGTGGAGAAGGTGCCGACCCGCTACGGCAGCCCGTCGTTTCCCGTCTATGGTTTTGACGCCCGCATCGTCAGCGAATCGACCGGCGAGGACCTGGGTCCCGACCAGAAGGGCGTGGTGGCGATCGTGCCGCCGTTGCCCCCGGGCGCCATGTCCACCATCTGGGGTGACGACGAGCGCTTCGTCCAGACGTATTTCACGTCCATACCCGGTCGCCAGGTGTACTCGACCTTCGATTGGGGGCTGGTGGACGCCGATGGATATTGGTTCATCCTGGGCCGCACGGACGATGTGATCAATGTGGCCGGCCACCGCCTGGGCACGCGCGAGATCGAGGAATCCGTGAACAGCCACAGCGCGATTGCCGAATGCGCGGTGGTGGGCGTAGCGGACTCGCTCAAGGGGCAGGTCGCGATGGCCTTCGCCGTGCTCAAGAATCCCGCCGGGGCGGAGACCGAAGAGGGGGCAAAGCGGCTGGAAGGCGATATCATGCGGCTGGTGGAAGATCAGCTGGGCGCCGTGGCAAGGCCCGCCAGGATCCGGTTCGTGGGCGCGCTGCCCAAGACCCGTTCGGGCAAGGTGCTGCGCCGCGCGATCGTCGCGGTATGTGAAGGACGCGACCCCGGGGATCTGACCACCATAGAAGACCCAACCGCCCTGGAACAAATAAAGGAGTCGCTGCAATGAATACCAAGCCCGTGCTGAGCGCCGAGGACGTCAAGAAGATTTTGGCCGCGGCCGAAGCACACGCCCTGCAGAACAAGTGGGCCGTCACGATCTCCGTGGTCGATGATGGCGGCCACCTGCTGGGCATGCTGCGCCTGGACGGCGCGGCTCCTATTTCGGCGCATATCGCTCCGGCCAAGGCCAAGACCGCGGCGCTTGGCCGCCGCGAGTCGCGCGTCTACGAGGAAATGATCAACAACGGCCGCTACTCGTTCCTGTCGGCCCCCTTGATCGATGGCCTGCTGGAAGGCGGCGTGCCGGTCGTGGCCGATGGCCACGTGGTGGGCGCGGTCGGCGTGTCGGGCGTCAAGTCGAGCGAAGATGTGCTGATCGCTCAAGCTGGCATCGCCGCGCTCGGCCTATGAGCCACGGCGAGCCGTCGGAAGCGCCTGCCGGCGCTTCCGCGCTGCGCGCCGGAGCTGGGGGCGACGGCCCCCTGAATCCCGGCGTGGCCAAGCGCGAAGTCTGGGCCTGGGCCATGTACGACTTCGCCAACTCGGGCTATACCACCGTGATTCTCACGGCGGTGTTCAGCACCTATTTCGTCGGCGTGGTGGGCGGACGTGCTCCGTGGGCCACGCTGGCTTGGACGGCGGCGCTGTCGCTGTCCTATCTGCTTATCATGCTGACCATGCCCACGCTGGGCGCCCGCGCGGATGCGCGCGCCAGCAAGCGGCGGCTGCTTTATACCAGCACGGCGGGCTGCGTGGCAGCCACGCTGGTGCTGACGCAGGCCGGGCCGGGGGATGTCTGGCTGGCGTTGGCGGCTATCGTCGTCTCCAACTATTGCTATTGCGTTGGGGAGTCCGTGGTCGCGGCCTTCCTGCCCGAACTTGCGCGGCCCGCGGCGCTCGGGCGCGTGTCGGGCTGGGGCTGGAGCTTTGGCTACTGCGGCGGCATGCTCACCCTGGGGCTGTCCCTGGCCGTCGTGACCATGGCCGAAGCGCGCGGTGAAACCGCCGAGCATTTCGTCCCGTGGGTCATTGTCGTTACCTGCACGGTGTTTGCGCTGGCGGCGCTGCCGTCGTTTTTCTTGCTGCGCGAACGCGCCAAACCGCAGGCCGGCAAGCAGGAAGCGCTGCACATGCTCAAGCGGCTGGCATATGCCTGGCGCGAAACCGGGCGGCACTTTCCGGAGTTCCGTCGGTTGCTGATGTGCATCGCCTGCTACCAGGCCGGCATCTCCGTGGTGATCACGCTGGCCGCGGTCTATGCCTCGGAGGTGATGGGTTTCACCACGCCGCAGATCATGCTGCTGGTGTTCACGGTGAACATCGGCGCGGCGGCCGGCGCGTTCTCGTTCGGCTATGTGCAGGATCGCATCGGCCACAAGCCGGCGCTGGCCGTGACGCTGTGCGGCTGGATTGTCATGGTGCTGGTGGCCTACGCCGCGGTGACGGCGCCCGTGTTCTGGGTCGCGGCCACGCTAGCCGGCCTGTGCATGGGCACCACGCAGAGCGCGGGCCGCGCCATGACCGGCGCGCTGGCTCCAGCCGGCCGGCTGGCCGAATTCTTCTCGTTATGGACCTTCGCGGTGCAACTGGCCGCCGTGATCGGTCCGCTTACCTATGGCCTGGTTACGTGGGCCACACACGGCAACCACCGGTTGGCCATCCTGGTGACCGGCCTGTTCTTCGTGGGCGGCCTCATTCTTTTGTCGCGCGTCGACATGAAACGCGGGCTGGCGCGGCGCGCCGCTTGAGGCGCGCGGTTCGCGCAGACCGCGCTGGCTGCTATCCTTATGGACTGTCCGGTGGCGTCGCCCTTGCGTAGCGGCGGCGCGCGTTGATTGCCCGGCACCGTCCTTGCGCCGCGGGCTCTGGCCCGCATTTTGCGTAAGGTGCCCGTAAGAGCGTGGCGATACGGTTGCGGTTGGGTAATGGAACAAGCGGCACAAACAACAGAATTACCGATTGGAGACAAGATCATGTCGAACGCTATTGAGTCCGTACTGGTGGAAACCCGGGTGTTCCCGCCGCCCGAGCGCGCAGCACAAGGCGCCGCGATCCCCAGCATGGATGCCTATAACGCGCTGTGCGCGCAGGTCGAGAACGATTTCGACGGATTCTGGGCCGGGCAGGCGCGCGACAACCTGCAATGGACCAAGCCGTTCACGCAGGTCCTGGACGAATCGGATGCGCCGTTCTATCGCTGGTTCGGCGACGGCGAACTGAACGTGTCGGCCAATTGCCTGGACGTGCACCTGACCAACGGCAATGCCGACAAGACCGCCATCATCTTCGAAAGCGACGACGGCAAAGTCAACAAGGTCAGCTACCGCGAACTGCTGGCGCGCGTGTGCCGCTTTGCCAATGGCCTGGCGGCGCTGGGCTACAAGAAGGGCGATCGCGCCATCATCTACATGCCGATGTCCATCGAAGCCGTCGTGGCCATGCAGGCCTGCGCGCGCCTGGGGGTGACGCATTCGGTGGTGTTTGGGGGCTTCTCGGCCAAGAGCCTGCAGGAGCGCATCGTGGACGTGGGCGCTTCGCTGGTCATCACGGCCGACGAGCAGGTGCGCGGAGGCAAGACCATTCCGCTCAAACCCGCCGTGGAGGAGGCCTTCACGATGGGCGGTTGCGAGGCCGTGACCAAGGTCGTCGTCTACCGCCGCACGGGCGGCAAGGTGCAGTGGAATGAAAGCCGCGACCTCTGGATGCATGACGTTGAAGCCGGCCAGCCCGACACCTGCGAGCCCGTGCCGGTCAACGCCGAGCATCCGCTCTTCATCCTCTATACCTCCGGGTCCACCGGCAAGCCCAAGGGTGTGCAGCATTCCTCGGCAGGTTATCTGTTGTGGGCGCTGTTGACGGTGAAATGGACCTTCGACGCCCGCAAGGATGACGTGTACTGGTGCACGGCCGACGTGGGCTGGGTCACTGGCCATACCTACATCACCTACGGCCCGCTGGCCGCCGGCCTGACGCAGATCGTCTTCGAAGGCGTGCCCACCTATCCGAACGCTGGGCGCTTCTGGGACATGATTGCGCGCCACAAGGTCACTACCTTCTACACCGCGCCCACCGCGATCCGTTCGCTGATCAAGGCCGCCGAAGCCGCGCCCGAAGCGCACCCGCAGAACTACGATCTGGACAGCCTGCGCATCATCGGCACGGTGGGCGAGCCCATCAACCCCGAAGCCTGGATGTGGTATCACAAGAATGTGGGCCGCGAACGTTGCCCCATCGTGGATACCTGGTGGCAGACCGAGACCGGCGGCCACATGATCACGCCGCTGCCGGGCGCCACGCCGACCAAGCCGGGCTCCTGCACCTTGCCGCTGCCGGGAATCGCCGCCGCCATCGTCGACGAGACGGGCGGCGATGTCGAACAGGGCAATGGCGGTTTCCTGGTCATCAAGCGTCCGTGGCCCGCCATGATCCGCAACATCTGGGGCGACCCGGAGCGCTTCAAGAAGAGCTATTTCCCGTCTGAACTGCGCGGCTACTACCTGGCCGGCGACGGTGCGCAGCGCGATGCCGACGGCTACTTCTGGATCATGGGCCGCATCGACGACGTGCTGAACGTGTCGGGCCATCGCCTGGGTACGATGGAAGTCGAGTCGGCTTTGGTGGCGCACGAACTGGTCGCGGAGGCCGCGGTGGTGGGTCGTCCGGATGACACTACCGGCGAGGCCGTGGTGGCCTTTGTGGTGCTCAAGCGCTCGCGCCCCGAAGGCGACGAGGCGCAAGCCATCGCCAAGGTGCTGCGCGACTGGGTCGCCAAGGAAATCGGCCCGATCGCCAAGCCCAAGGACATCCGCTTCGGCGACAACCTGCCCAAGACCCGCTCCGGCAAGATCATGCGCCGCTTGTTGCGCGTGGTCGCCAAGGGCGAGGAAATCACGCAGGACGTTTCCACGCTCGAGAATCCGGCCATCCTGGATCAGTTGGCAAAGTCCTTGTGATCGCCGCCGTCCGCGCCATGGACGGGAAAGGTCCGCCCATGGCCGCCGGGGGCGGCAAGGCAGGCGCATAATGTCATACGCCCGTATCGGAACCTCCGGTACGGGCGTATTTGCTTTTTTTGCGTCCAGATTTTTTCTACGGAGCCGTGCCAGTGAGCCGCAGCAGTTTCGATCGTGCAGGGCTAGCCCTGATGTTCAGCACCATCCTGGTCTGGGCGGGCAGCTGGATCGCGATGAAACTGATCGTCCCCTACATCGGCCCCTTTGATTTCGTGGCGCTGCGCTACGTGTCGGGCGGATTGGTGCTGTTCGCGCTGGCATCGGCCATGGGGCGCCCACTGGCGATGCCGCCCTGGAAGCTGACCCTGCTGATCGGTTTGACGCAGACGGCGGGGTTCCAGGGCTTTGTGCAGACGGCGCTGGTGTCGGGCGGCGTGGGCAAGGTTTCGCTCATGGCCTACACGATGCCTTTCTGGGTGATCCTGTTCGCGTGGTGGCTGCTGGGCGAGCGGCCCACGGCGCGCCACGGGCTGGGCATTGCGCTGGCGGCCATCGGCCTGGTTTGCTTCGTGGAGCCCTGGAACGGGCTGGGCGACATCCGTCCCGTGCTGCTCGGGCTGGGCAGCGGGCTCTGTTGGGGCGTGGGCACCGTCCTGTCCAAGCGCATGTTCGAGCGCCATGCGCCCGATGTGATGACCTTCACTGCCTGGCAGATGCTATTGGGCGGACTGGTGATGACGCCGGTCGCTTTTCTCGTTCCGCAGATGTCCGCGCAATGGGGCTGGCAACTCTGGACCGGCATGGCGTATATCGTGCTGATCGCGACGGCCGCGGGCTGGTTGCTGTGGCTGCTGGTGGTGCGGCTGGTGCCGGCTTCCATCGCGGGCCTGTCCAGCCTGGGCGTGCCTGTCGTGGCCATGCTGTTCGCCTGGGCGCTGTTGTCCGAACAGCCTTCGTCGGCCGAGCTGGGCGGCATGGCGCTGATTCTCGCTGGCATCTGGGTGGTGAGCCGCGCAGCGCCTGCGGCGCGCGCCGACTAGGCCTTTTCAGAATTCCTTTTCCATCCTGGGACTTTTCATGATCGATCTGCGTAGCGACACAGTCACTCGGCCCTCTGCGGCCATGCTGCAAGCGATGGTATCCGCGCCCCTCGGCGATGATGTCATGGGTGACGACCCCACCGTGATCCGCTTGCAGGAGGCGGTTGCCGAGCGCGCGGGCAAGGCGGCGGGCCTGTTCTTTCCGTCCGGCACGCAAAGCAATCTGGGCGCCCTGATGGCCCATTGCGAACGCGGCGACGAATATCTGGTGGGGCAGCTCGCGCACACCTACAAGTACGAGGGTGGCGGCGCGGCCGTGCTGGGCAGCATCCAACCGCAGCCCATCGAGCACGCGGCGGATGGCTCGCTGCCGCTGGAAAAGCTGGCCGCGGCGCTCAAGCCCGAAGGCGATCCACACTTCGCCCGCACTCGCCTGCTGGCGCTGGAAAACACCTTTCACGGCAAACTGATTCCCGCGGATTACGTGGCCGCCGCGACTGCCTGGGCGCGCCAGCATGGATTGGCCACCCACCTGGACGGCGCTCGCGTGTTCAATGCCGCCGTGGCCAGCGGCAAGCCGGTGGCGCACCTGTGCCAGCCATTTGATTCGGTGTCCATTTGCTTCTCGAAAGGCTTGGGGGCGCCGGTTGGGTCGGTGCTGGTGGGCAGCGTGGAGCTGATTGCGCGCGCTCGGCGGTGGCGCAAGATGCTGGGCGGCGGCCTGCGCCAGGCTGGCGTGTTGGCCGCGGCCTGCCTGTACGCGCTGGAGCACAACGTCGAACGCCTGGCCGAAGATCATGAGAACGCCCGCCTGCTGGCCGACGGCCTGCGCGCGATTCCAGGCGTCAAAGTCTTGAGCCAGGACACCAATATGGTGTTCGCCGAATTCGAACCCGCGCGCTGTGAGGAGCTGACGGCCAAGCTGGCCGTCGACGGCATCCAGATGCGCGCAGTCTATGGCGGGCCGACGCGCCTGGTCACGCACCTGGATGTGTCGGCCGCGGATGTGCAGCGGGTCATCCAGGCCGTGGCGCGGCATCTGGGATAGATCACGCCGACGCTGACGCGTCCGCGCGCAATACCTCCGACAGCACTGAGAACAATTCGTCGATCTGCGCGCGCTCGATGATGAGAGGGGGCGACAACAGCATGGTGTCGCCCGCCGAGCGGATCAGGCAGCCGCGTTCCAGGCAGGCCTGGTGCACGGCATAAGCCCGCTGGCCGGGCTTGCCGTCGAGGGGCTCCAGTTCAATGGCGGCCAGCAAGCCGATGTTGCGGATGTCCACCACGTGGGGAAGTCCTTTCAGGCTGTGCGCGGCGTCCTCCCAATAGCGCCAGAGTTCGCGGCTGCGCTGGAACAGGCCCTCGCGGCGGCAAATGTCCAGAGTCGCCAGGCCGGCGGCGCAGGCCACGGGATGGCCGGAATAGGTGTAGCCGTGGGACAGTTCGATGGCGCTGTCCGGTCCTTGCATGAAGGCCTCATAGACATGTTGCTGCACCAGCGTGGCGCCCATGGGAATGGCACCGTTGGTCAGCCCCTTGGCGCTGGTGATGATGTCTGGCGTGACGCCGAAGTGCGATGACGCGAAGGCGCCGTCGATGCGGCCGAAGGCGCAGATCACTTCGTCGAAGATCAGCAGGATGCCGTGCGCATCGCAAATCTGCCGCAACCTCTGCAGATAGCCCTTAGGGGGCACCAGCACGCCGGTGGACCCCGCCACGGGCTCCACGATGACGGCGGCGATGGTCGATGCGTCGTGCAGGGCGACGATGCGCTCCAGTGTGTCGGCCAGGTGGGCGCCCCAATCCGGTTGGCCGCGCGTGTAGGCCATCTGGCTACGGTCATAGGTGTGCGGCAGATGGTCCACGTAGGGCAGGAGATTGCCGAAAGGCTTGCGGTGGCCGGCGATGCCCGATACCGACAGGCCGCCGAAACCCACGCCGTGGTAAGAACGCTCGCGTCCGATCAGGCGCACCCGCTGCCCCTGTCCGCGCGCGCGGTGGTAGCCCAGCGCGATTTTCAATGCGGTGTCCACCGCTTCGGAGCCAGAGTTCGAGAAAAACACGTTCGAGAATCCCGGCGGCGCCTCCTGGCGCAGGGCTTCGGCCAGCTCGAACGCTAGCGGATGGCTCATCTGGAAAGACGGCGCGTAGTCCAGCTCGTGGGCGGTGCGGGCGATGGCATCGACGATTTCAGGCCGGCGGTGTCCGGCGTTCACGCACCACAGGCCCGCGATGCCATCCAGCACGCGGCGGCCGTCCGGGCGGATGTAGTGCATGCCCTCGGCGGCGCTGAACAGCACGGGCGCACGCTTGTAGCGCCGGTTGGCGGTGAAGGGCATCCAATAGGCTTCGGCGTTGAGGGCGGGGGCGGGGTGAGGCGCTGAGGAGGACATGGGAGATCCGGCTTGGAAAGATTTGGGCTTTCTATTTTGTATTAATCAAATAATAAATACAATACTGGTCGAGCCGATCGGGTGGCGGGGCTGCGTGGCTCCCCTTGTCGCGGGGGGAGCCTGAGGGAATAGGAGTCCGTCAGCGCAGCCCCGTTGAGGGGGGGCGCAGCAAGGGGGGGAGTCCTTCTTTTCAGGACACTTGCAGCGACGTCTTCAAGTGCCGGCGCATGAGCTGGGAAGCCCATTCCTGGTCGCCGGCTTCGAGGGCGTCGATGATCTGCAGGTGTTCGCTGCTGGAGTTCACGAAGCGCGCGTCGCGGTAGAACGCCGCATGTTCCTCCAGCCGGCGCAACTGATTTTGCTGCTGTACCGCCTGCAGGATGTAGCGATTGCCCGAGAAGCGCGCCAGCATCTCGTGGAATGAGGCATTCAGGTTGAAGAATTCGGTGGCGGAGATATCGGCGTCGCTACGCGCGGCAAGCGCTTCATGCGCGGCGCGCATGCGCGCCAGCGCCTCCCGGTCCAGGCGGAATGTGGGTTCCAGCAGGCCGGCGCATTCGATGGTCATCCGGAAGCGGTAGCTCTCGTTGAGCGCGTCGCGGTTCTCCAGCGACGGAGCGAACTGCCAGCCATGGCCTTTGCGTTTTTCGATCAGCCCGTCCGCCGACAGTTGCAGCAAAGTCTTGGCAAGCACGCTGCGCGGCGCCGGATAGCGTTGCTGCAGATCGCGCTCGGTGAAGGTTTCCGGCAGTTCGCGCGCGGCGCGGTCGTCGATCAGGCGACGGTACAGCTCGTCCTGCGTGGGGCCGGCCCCTTCGATGGCTGGGGGCGCCGCGACGGCATGGGCCGCCACCGTATAGCCGCTGTTGGGGCGATGCGTAATGAGGCCTTGTGCGGCCAACAATCTCAGCGCGCCCCGTACGGGTGTGCGCGATACCTCGTAGCTCGCCGCCAGCGTTTCTTCGGACAGGTGATCTCCGGGCGCATAACGCCGGGCCACGATGTCTTCCGCAATGTGGCGCGCCAGATCGACTTGCAGCGGGGTGGGGCGGGCGGGAGCGGCGTTGGGCATGGGCGAGCGGGCGCGATTGGCGACGGAGTCGGAATGGTACCGGAGAGCCTCTGGCGCACACGCGCCTGCAAAGCATTCGGGGAAACCCTTGTATTGAACTTTTCTATATATTAGTACAAAATTTGCCCGTCTTATGAATCTCGCGCCGGAGCCTTGAGCCGTGACTTTGCCTACCCCCTTCCCCCTGGTCGACGTACAGGGCAGTCCTTACGAGCGGGGCCGCCAGCACGGCGCCGCCGTCCCGGAGCGCGTAGCGCGCAGCGTGGCCCTTTATCGTGGCCAGCTGGAGCGCCGCGGCGTCGCCGCGGATCGCTTGAAGGCATTGGCGGCCGCCATGGTGCCCGTGGTGGGCGACTATGACGCAGCCTACCTGGAAGAGTTGCGCGGCATTGCCGACGGATCGGGTCAGGCGCTCGAAGATGTGGTGGTCATTAACTGCCGCACCGAAATGATGTTCGGCCATGCCGAGCTGGGCCGCGCCCGCAAAGGGCTGGACGATGGGTGCACGGGGCTGGTCGTGCTGCCCGAGGCCGCCGCCGGCGGCAAACTCATGCATGCCCACAACTGGGATTGGCGCGAGGAATGCGTGGATACCGGCATCGTGTTGCGCATGCGCCGCGAAGATGGTCCCGATCTGTTGATGTTCACGGAGGCGGGCAGCCTGGCGCGCCACGGCTTCAACAGCGCGGGCGTTTCCCTGTCCGGCAACTTCCTGTCATGCGAGCACGATTACCAGCGCCCCGCCGAGGTGCCGCTGGTGCTGGTACGGCGCAAGATGCTGGAAGCGACCAATATCTGCAACGCTATGAAGGTGCTGTGGGCGTCGCGGCGCTTTTGCTCCAACAATCTGATGCTGGCCCAGGCGCAGGGCGAGGCGGTCGATCTGGAGTGCTCTCCCGACGAGATCTTCTGGATCACGCCCGAAGACGGCTTGCTGGTCCACGCCAACCATTGGATCAGCCCGCCTGCGCGCGCCAAGCTGTTCGACCGTGGCCTGGCGGCCAATCCGGATTCGATCTATCGCCAACGCCGTGTGCAGGACATGCTCGCGCGTGCTTCGGGCAGCATCGATTGGGACGCCATCAAGCGCATCCTGGCCGACGACTTCGCCGCTCCGGACGGTGTACTGCGTTCGCCCAAGCCGGCCAGCTTCGACAGCATTTCGGCTACGGTGGCCACCACTTTGATGGAGCCGGCCAGCGGCGTGATGTGGATCGCGCGCAAGCCTTATGAAGGACGCAACTTCGCGGAGTACCGGCTCTTCTGAACCGGCCCCAGACCTGTATGCGGCGATTGCCGCTCCTGGAGTGATCCCTATGAATTCGCATGGTTCGCGCGTCAAGAGCGCGCTGCTGTTGTCCGCCGCGCTGGCCGGCGCCACGACCGGCTTGCCAGCCACGGTGTGGGCGCAGGCCGCCGCTCCCGAAATCCGCTACGCGGAAGGGTCCGGCACGCCCACCACGCTGCCGGGCGGACGGTCCCGCAACACGTCCACCGACAACGTGCTGGCGCACGTGGTGGAATCCCTGGTGGCGCTGCGCGCCGACATGAGCGTGGCGCCCATGCTGGCGGACAGCTGGACCCTGTCCGAGGACAAACGCGCCTATACCTTCAAGCTGCGCCAGGGCGTCACGTTCCATGACGGCGCGCCCATGACCTCGGCCGACGTGAAATGGACCTACGACTATCTCAATAGCGCCCAGTCCGAGTATTCCTGCAAAAACCTCTACGACGGCAGCAAAGGGGCAAAGGTCGTGGCGGTGGAGACGCCTTATCCGTCCACGGTGGTGTTCAGGCTGGATCAGCCCTACGCCTTGTTCCTGGATCAGATGGCCAGCGTACAGTGTCCGATGCCGGTGCTGAGCGCCAAGAGTGTCGACGCCGAGGGCAAATGGTCCAAGCCCATAGGCACCGGTCCCTATGTCCTGGCCGACTGGAAGAAGGAACAGTATGTGCTGTTGACGCCCTACGCCGGCTACAGGCCGCGTGAGGAAGCGCCCAGCGGCATGGCGGGCAGGAAGGTCGCGCAGGCCAACGTGCGCTTCGTCGTGATTCCGGATGCCGCGGCGCAGAAGGCAGCCTTGATGGCGGGCCAGGTCGATGCCTACAACGCGGACGAAGACAATCTTCCAGTGAAGGACCCGCGCTGGAACATCGTTACCGAACAGGGGCTGGATACCGTCAACCTGCTGATGCAGACGCGCGCGCCCTTGTTGTCGGACGTGAACATGCGTCGCGCCATTGCGCTGGCGCTCGATTTCCCCGGTATCGCCCGCGCCCTGAACAACGGCCAGGCCACCTATAACCCGTCGCTGGTGCCCGCGGCCAGCGTCTATTACTCGGACGCGGATCGCGCGGGCTACGAAAAGAACCTGCAGGAGGTCAAGCGCCTGCTCGATGCCGCCGGCTATCGCGGCGAGCCCCTCAAGTTGCAGGCCAACAAGCGCTATCCGTACCTCTACCGGGTCGCGGTCGTGACGCAGCAATTGCTGGGCAAGGCCGGCATCAAGGCCGAACTCGACATGCTGGAGTGGGGCACTCAGGTGACCAACTTCCGCGAAGGCAAGTTCCAATTGATGGCATTCGCCTATTCGGCGCGCACCGAACCGGCACTGATGTTCCGGGACGTGATCGGCGACAAGTCCAAGACGCCCATGGCCCAATGGGAAAGCCCCGAGGCGGCGGCCATCCTGGAAAGCATCGAAGCCGAGTCCGATCCCGCCGTACGCAAGCAGGCGTTCGACAAATTGCACTCTCTGATGCTGCGCGACACGCCACTGCTGATGTACTACAACAAGCCTGGCTATGTCGTGGTCTCCAGCAAGCTGCAAGGCTACACGGGCTGGCCGCTGCGCAAGCCGCGTTTTTTCAACGTGACGAAGAACTGAGGCGCCGTGCTGGGCTATCTACTCAAGCGCATCGCGGCGTCGGTGCCCACCGTGATCGTCGTCACGGTGCTTGTGTTCGCGCTGATACGCGCGATCCCGGGGGATCCGGCTTCGCTGATGCTGGGCGACATCGACAATCCGGCGCTGCTTGCTGAAATGCGCCACGCGTTGGGACTGGACCGTCCCGTGGGCGAGCAGTTCCTGATCTGGGTTGGGAATGCAATGCAGGGCGACCTCGGCATGTCCATCGCGCGGCGCGAACCCGTGATGCACCTGGTGTTGACGCATTTCGCGGTGACGGCTCAGGTGGTGTTGACCGCCACGCTGCTGGCCTGCCTGGTGGCGGTGCCCGCTGGCATGGTGGCCGCCTGGCGCCAGAACCGCCGCGCCGACACCGCGATCGTGTCGACTTCGATTCTGTTCGTGTCCATGCCCAGCTTCTGGGTCGGCATTCTCTTGATCTGGTTGTTCGGGGTCAAGCTGAACTGGTTGCCGGTATACGGCTTTGAATCCATCGCGCAAGGCGGCCTGGGGGCGGCTCGCTACCTGGTTCTGCCAGTGTGCGCCATTGTGTTGACCGAGATCGCCGCCATTACGCGCATGATGCGCGCCAGCACCATCGAAACCTTGCGACTGGAATACGTAGCGCATGCGCGCGCCAAGGGCCTGCCGGAAAAGCGCGTCATGTTGCGCCACGTGCTGCCGAACTCCTTCGGCCCCACCCTGACGGTGATCGGCCTGATGTTGGGCCATCTGCTGTCGGGTGCCGCGGTCATCGAGACGGTGTTCACGCTGCCGGGCATCGGCCGGCTGCTGGTGGAAAGCATCTATGCGCGGGACTACCCCGTGGTGCAGGGCTGCCTGCTGTTCATCGCGCTTTTGTACGTGGCGGTCAACCTGGTGGTGGACCTGCTGTATCCGCTGTTCGACCCGCGCGTGAAGCTTCAATAGGATCATCATGGGCTTGAAACATACCAATGCCGTGCTGGGCGGCGCGCTGGTCGGAGGCGTCGTGCTGCTGGCTCTGGTCGGGCTGGTGTATACGCCGCACGATCCGTTGGAAGGGGACCTGCTGGCGCGTTTTTCGCCACCGTCGGCGGAGTATTGGCTGGGCACGGATGAGTTCGGCCGCGACGTGCTGTCGCGGCTGATGGCGGGCGCGGGCGTCAGCGTGGCGGTCAGTGTGTTCTCGGTGTTGCTGGCGCTGCTGCTGGGCACGACGATAGGCGTCACCGCGGGCTATGCGGGCGGCTGGGTCGACCGTGGCATCACGGTGCTGGTGGAATCGCTGATGGCTTTCCCGGGTCTGCTGCTCGCACTGGGCATCATGACGGTGCTGGGGCCGTCCAAATGGGGCGTGGTGCTGGCGTTGGGGCTGGCCTATTCCCCGTCAGTGTCGCGCATCGCGCGCGGGGCCGCGTTGTCCTTGCGCCAACGCGATTTCGTCATCGCTTCGCGCGCCACCGGCCATAGCGGCTTATGGACGGTATTCCGCCACGTATTGCCCAATTGCCTGCCGCCTTTGCTGATCTTCGCGACGTCCATTTTCGGTTCCGCCTTGTTGGCGGAAAGCGCGCTGAGCTTCCTGGGCCTGGGCGTGCCGCCGCCGTTAGCCACTTGGGGGGGCATGCTGTCCGAAAGCCGCAACGCCATGGACCAGGCGATCTGGCTGGCCGTGTTCCCCGGCGCCATGATTTCGTTGAGCCTGCTGGGTATCAATCTGCTGGGCGATGCCGTGCGCGATCTGCTGGATCCGCGCATGCGGGGGGTGATGGCATGAACTCGCAAAATCCCATCAAGTACGAACGCCAGAGCGCGGGACATGCGGGCAATCCGGGCGCTACCGTGCAACCCCTGCTGTCCGTGCGAGACCTGGAGATCCGCTTTCCCGGCAAGCGGGATGCCGCGCCTGTCGTAAATCGTGTGTCGTTCGATCTGCACGCGGGTGAATCGCTGTCCATCGTCGGCGAATCCGGCAGTGGCAAGACGTTGATCGGAAAGACCCTGTTGGGCCTCTTGCCGGACTCGGCCCGCATTACCGGCGGGCAGGCGCTGTTCGACGGCCAGGACCTGCTGCGGCAGTCGCCACGCGATTGGTTGGCAATGCGCGGCACGGGCATTGGCATGGTGTTCCAGGAGCCGATGGTGTCGCTCAACCCGGCGTTCCGCGTCGGTGAGCAACTGATCGAGGCGCTGGTGCTGCGCCGGGGGATGGCGCGCCGCGAGGCCTGGGACGAGGCCGTACGCATGTTGGAACGGGTGCGCGTGCGCGACGCGCAAGATTGCATGAAGCGCTATCCGCATGAGTTTTCGGGTGGTATGCGACAGCGCATTCTGTTGGCCGGCGTGATGCTGCTCAAGCCGCGCCTGCTGATCGCGGACGAGCCCACGACGGCGCTGGATTGCGTGGTGCAGAAGGAAGTGCTGGACCTGATGTGCGAACTGACCCGCGAGCAGGGCACGGCGCTCATCTTCATCAGTCATAACCTGGCACTGGTGGCCGCTTACACGCAGCGCGTGCTGGTCATGTGCCGCGGACGGGCGGTCGAGACCGGCCCGGTGGCCCGGGTGCTGTCACGCCCCGCGGACCCTTACACGCTCAGCCTGCTGGATGCGCTGCCCAAGCGTGGCCCGGCCCGGGCCGCGGTGCAAGGTCCGCCCATCCTGCAGGTCGACGGACTGGCGATCGACTACTCCGTGCGTGAGGGCTGGTTCCGCAAACGCGCCGTGCGCGCGGTGCATCGCGCGACGTTCGCCGTGGCGCCCGGGGAAACGCTGGCCATCGTGGGTGAATCCGGCAGCGGCAAGACCACGGTCATGATGTCCATTCTTGGCCTTGTCCCGCAGGCGCAGGGACGCATCGAGCTGGATGGCCGGGCCTTGTCCGCGGGTGGCACTGGACAGGCTTGGCAAGCGGCGCGCCGGCGCGTGCAAATGGTGTTCCAGGATCCATATTCGTCGCTGGACCCTCGCATGACCATCGGCGACCTGGTGGGCGAGGGCCTGAGGCTGGAAGCCGGCATGACGGCCGACGCCCGGCGCAAGCGCGTGGCGGAGGCGTTGCGCGACGTGGGCCTGGGCGAGGACTACGCAGAGCGTTATGCCCACGAATTGTCCGGCGGGCAGCGTCAGCGTGTCGCCATCGCGCGGGCGCTGGTGCTGCGGCCCGAGGTCATCATCGCCGATGAGCCTGTGTCCGCGCTGGACGTCACGGTGCAGAAGCAGGTACTGGAGACCTTGATGGCGCTGCAACGCTCGTATGGTTTCGCGTGCTTGCTGATTTCGCATGACCTGGGCGTTGTCGAACAGATCGCGGACCGCGTGGTAGTTATGCTGCGCGGCCATATCGTCGAAGAGGGCACGCGCGACGAAGTGTTCGACCGGCCCACGCATCCCTATACGCGCCGCCTGCTGCAGGCAGTGCCGGAATTGCGCGGCGACCGGGCCGAGGGTTTTCGCGTGGAAGTGCGCGATCTGCCGGCGGGTTCCGAGCGCGACGAGGCCGATTACTTCGACCCATCGACCGCGCAGGGCTCGCCCGCGATGACCGCAGTCCTGGCGTCCGGCGCCACCCATAGGGTGGCATTGGCGGCCGCGGCGGCCGGGGCTTGAGACGCGGCCCTAGCCGTGCCGGTCGCGGCTGTCGGCGGGTGCCGCGTCGCGCTCGTTCATGCCGTAGTCGCGCAGCACCTGCGCCACGCGCAGGCGGTAGTTGGCGAAGACGCCGCCGCGCCCGGCTTCCTGGGCTCGGCGGTGTGACTCCAGCGTGCGCCAACGCTTGACCGCCTCCTCGTCCCGCCAGAACGACAGCGAAAGCAGCTTGCCCGGTGTGCTCAGGCTCTGGAAGCGTTCGACCGAGATGAAGCCGTCAATGGCTTTCAACTCGTCGATCAGGCCTGCGGCAATGTGCAGATAAGGGTTGGGGTCCCCGTGGGCGGGCTCGACTTCGAATATCACTGCGATCATGGTGTCTGTTCCTCGGGAAAATCAAATTGCGGCACGCGCGCGTTCGGCAGCGGCCGATAGCGGAATCGAGACGCCAGCACGCGGGTATCCAGGCCCGCGCGCAGCAGGTGGGTGAAGGCGCTCGCGGCGTGAGTGCGAGCGGTAGGCCGGCCGGGGCAGGCATGGCCGAACGCGCCGAACGTCCAGTGCGCTTCAGGCTGCACCGTGGCTGCCGCGGCCAGCACCAGCAGCACGGTCTGGCCGGCCTGGATGCGCTGGCCGCCGATGTCGATATCGGCGGCGAGAAATCGGCGCGTATTGTGTAGCGGCGGGTCCTTGCGTTCGACCTCATCCATCAGCGCCAGCGCGGTATCGTCCGTGACGTCCGCCGGCAGGCCGCGCCGCCCGGCCAGGACGATTGCATTGCCCAGCAGCCCCGCGCCCGCCTCGCAGGACTGGAACAGCAGGCCGGCCAGATTGGCGGCCAGCAGCTCGGGGGCTACGCCCTGGCGCGCGCCGTCTTCGCGCAGCTTGCGCAAGGCCGGCGCAGCATCTGGCGCGTGCAGGTGCGCCTCCATGCGGGTATGGAGGCGCAGCGCGGCCGCGTGACCCGCCTCGATGCGATCACTTGTGGCCAGCGCGGACAGAAAGCCCGCAATGTCCGTTGCGCAATCGGCATACAGCTGCCTAGGCAAACCCAGAAAGGCGGCTTGCGCATGCACTGGCGCGGCGCTCAGGTAGTGGTCGACCGCGGCGGCATCCAAAGCTCCGGGTTCTGGCCAGACGGGCGGACAGGCCTGCGCGCCTTGCTCGCGGATATAGCTGACCAGCAGGGATTTCACTTGCGAGTGCGCCGGGCTGTCGTTCATGCGCACGAAGCGGCCGAACAATTCGCCCGCAGGGCCGCCGCACAGTGCCTTGGGCACGGGTTCCGTGACCGGGCGCACGCGCGCGGCGGGATGCTGCATGACGGCGGCTATCGTGTCCGGGTGGCTGGCGACCCAGAGGTCCAGCGCTGCCTCGCGGTATAGCGGTTGCTCCCGCGCCAGCGCGGCGTAGTAGGGGTAGGGGTCAGGATGAGTGACCGCCTGCAGGGGGTGGACGGGATACATGGCGATGGCGGGTAGTGGATCTGGCCGCCAGTATCGGCCAGTCGTGCCTGCCATGATTCGATGCGCGTCGAACTATGCCTGCGGCACGTCCGCGCCATCGGATGCCGCGAGCAGCGCGGCATAACCCATCCGCGAGTCCGGCCATTGCAGGACGAAGCCGGTGGCGCGCAGTCGGGCGTTGCTGAGCTTCTTGCTGCCGACATTCGCAGGCGCCGGGGCTTCGGGAGGCGCGGGCGCGCCGATGAGGCCGGCCAGTTCGGCGTATAGCTCATGCAGGGGCAGAGGCGTATCGTCGCAGCCAATGTAAACCGGCGCTACGTCCTCGAGCAGCGCGAGGTGGACGACGGCCGCGGCGGCGTCGTCGATGTGAATGCGGTTGGCCCAGTGCGCGGGGGAGGCCGGCGCGCCGGCCGCGCCACGACGCAGGCGGTCGATCAATTGCAGGCGTCCGGGGCCATACAGGCCCGCCAACCGCAAGGCGGTGGACGGCAGGCCGCGCGCGGCCAGCGCAGTTTCCGCCTCGAGCAGCAGCCGGCCATTGACGCCCAGCGGCGCGGGTGGCGTGTCCTCGTCGACCCAGCCGCCTTCGTGTTCTCCGTAGACCGCACTGGAGGAGACGAACACGACGCGTTTGAGGTGCGAGCGATCCAGCGCGTCCAGTACATGCTTCATGCCGTCGACGAACACCGCGCGGTAGGCGCCGGCCTCGCGCGCGCCGGGCGCGGGCAGATGGATCAGGCGGGTGACGCCCTGGGGCAGGGTGGGCAGGGTGTCGCTGCGGGAGATATCGCCTTGCAGCCAGAGAATGCCGTCCGCGCCGCCTGCCGGGGGATTGCGCCGTAGCGCAATGACTTCGTCGCCACGTGCCAGGAAGCGCCGGGCTACCCGCTGACCCAGGTCGCCGCAGCCGATGAGAAGTACGCGTTCGGTCATGGAATGGTCCTGCCTGTCGAAAAAAAAGCGCCCCGCGGGGCGCCTTTGATGGCCGGGCGCTGGCGTCCGGTCGAATTACATGCCGCTGTAGACGGGGCCTTCGCCGCCTTGCGGGGCCACCCAGACGATGTTCTGGGTCGGGTCCTTGATGTCGCAGGTCTTGCAGTGCACGCAGTTCTGCGCGTTGATCTGCAGGCGGTCCTCGCCGTGGTCGTCCTTGACGAATTCGTACACGCCCGCCGGGCAGTAGCGCGATTCCGGACCGCCGTACTTCGCCAGGTTGACCTGCACGGGGATGGACGGATCCTTCAGTGTCAGGTGGATGGGCTCGTTTTCTTCATGGTTGGTGTTCGAGATGAACACCGAGCTGAGCTTGTCGAAGGTGAGCTTGCCGTCGGGCTTGGGGTAGTCGATGCGCGCGCACTGCGATGCCGGTTGCAGACAGGCATGGTCGGGCTTGTTGTGGCGCAGGGTCCAGGGCATCTTGCCCTTGAGCAGCAACTGTTCGACGCCGGTCATCACGGTGGCGATGGTGCGGCCCTTCTTGAACCACTGCTTGAAGTTGCGCGCCTTGTTCAGTTCGGCATGAAGCCAGGATGCCTCGAATGCAGCGGGGTAGGCGGCCAACTCGTCCTGGCGGCGATCCGCGAGCAGGGCATCGAAGGCTGCTTCGGCGGCCAGCTTGCCGGACTTGATGGCGGCGTGGCTGCCCTTGATGCGGGAGGCGTTGAGGAAGCCGGCCTCGCAGCCAACCAGCACGCCGCCCGGGAAGGTCAGCTTGGGCAGGGCCAGCAGCCCGCCCGCCGTAATGGCGCGCGCGCCGTAGGCGATGCGCTTGCCGCCTTCGAAGGTGCCGCGGATGGCGGGGTGCGTCTTGTAGCGCTGGAACTCGTCGAAGGGCGACAGCCAGGGATTGGCGTAATCCAGGCCCACGATCATGCCCACAGCCACCAGATTGTTGTCCAGGTGGTAGAGGAACGAGCCGCCGTAGGTGTCGGCATCCAGCGGCCAGCCGGCGGTATGGATGACCAGGCCTGGCTTGGACTGGGCCGGATCGACTTCCCACATTTCCTTGATGCCGATGCCGTAGGACTGCGGATTGCGGCCATCGTCCAGCTTGTAGCGTTCGATCAGTTGGCGGCCCAGCTGGCCGCGCGCGCCTTCGGCGAACACGGTGTAGCGGGCATGCAGTTCCATGCCGGGCTGGTAGTGGTCGGTATGCGAGCCGTCGCGGGCCACGCCCATGTCGCCCGTGGCCACGCCGCGGACGGCGCCATTTTCGTCGTACAGCAGCTCCACGGCCGCAAAGCCGGGGAAAATGTCCACGCCCAGCGCCTCGGCCTGTTCGCCCATCCACTTCACCACGTCGCCCAGGCGGACGATGTAGTTGCCTTCGTTGTGGAAACAGGGAGGAAGCAGCCAGTTGGGCGTGGTGCGGGCGCCGGTCTCGGACAGGAACATGAACTTGTCATGCGTGACCGGCACGTTCAGCGGGGCGCCTTTTTCTTTCCAGTCGGGGATGAGCTCGGTCAGCGCCAGCGGGTCCATGACAGCGCCGGACAGGATGTGCGCACCCAGTTCCGCGCCTTTCTCAAGTACGCAGACGCCGATTTCCTGATTCTTTTCAGCGGCCAGCTGCTTAAGACGGATAGCAGTGGACAGGCCGGCGGGTCCACCGCCAACCACGACCACGTCATATTCCATCGACTCGCGTTCAGACATTTGCAAAGCTCCCCGTATGTATTCCATATTTGGCTGGAAGTATTATCGGCGATTGTATTGCAGGCGGAGGCCATGTATGCCTTCGTATTTCTTTTAGCCATCAGGAGTAATTGGTGAACCCGGACAAAACGTCTGCGCGGACTCTGGCCGTGGGAGATACCCATCAGGTTGAATTGCCTTTGCGGTGGGGCGACTCCGACGCCCTGAATCATCTGAATAACGCGATGTATTTCCGGCTCATGGAAGAGGCCCGGATACAGATCCTCTATGGCGCAGGCTTCGCGCTGCCCTCCGACCAGGGCCTCATCCTGGCGCATGCGTCATGCGATTTCCTGCGTCCCTTGACCTATCCCGCCACGGTGCGCGTGACGCACAAGCTCACGCGCCTGGGCCGCTCGAGCGCGGAATTCGAGTTGCTGCTGGAGAAAACGGGTGATGCGGGCGGTCCTTATGCCCGTGCGCGCAACGTGCTAGTCTGGATGGACTATGTGGCCAATGCGTCCGCCCCGTGGCCGCAAGAGGTGCTGTCCAAGCTGGGTGCCATGTTCAAGCCCGCGGCTTGAACAGGCGCGATGGACGGCCCGGCCAAAATAGCGCGTGCTTTGGCCGGGCATGCCGGTAAAATCTAGCGCAAAATCAAAAAAAGCAATAAGGGCGCGCCACCCACGGCGCCAGCCGTCACAGGGCCCCCCACGGAGCTTCTGGAACGGCGCCGGCAGCCGCGCCCTCTTCAGTTGACCTTAACTAGGAGTTGGAGCGATGGACAAGGTTTTTGCAAGCGCCCAGGAGGCGCTGGCAGGCATCGTCAAGGACGGCCAGATGATCGCCGTGGGCGGTTTCGGCCTTTGCGGTATTCCGGAGGCCCTGATCGCCGCATTGCGCGATTCGGGCGTCAAGGACCTCACTTGCATCAGCAACAATGCGGGCGTCGACGGCTTCGGCCTCGGCCAGCTGCTCAACACGCGTCAGGTCCGCAAGATGATCGCGTCCTATGTGGGCGAGAACAAGGAATTCGAGCGCCAGTACCTGTCTGGCGAACTCGAGCTTGAGTTCACGCCCCAGGGCACGCTGGCCGAGAAGCTGCGCGCCGGCGGCGCCGGTATTCCGGCCTTCTTCACCCGCACCGGCGTGGGCACCATCGTGGCCGACGGCAAGGAAATCCGCGAGTTCGACGGCCAGCAGTACGTGATGGAGCGTTCGCTGGTGCCCGACGTTTCGCTGGTCAAGGCGCACATCGCCGACCGCAGCGGCAATCTGGTGTTCCGCAAGACCGCCCGCAACTTCAATCCGAACGTCGCCATGGCGGGCAAGTTCACGGTGGTCGAAGTCGAGGAAATCGTTGATACCGGCAGCCTGGAACCCGATCAGATCCATCTGCCCGGCATCTATGTGCATCGGATCGTGCTGAACGCCACGCCCGAAAAGCGCATCGAACAACGCACCACTCGCCCGGCCTAAGGAGAACAGACATGGCATGGTCCCGCGATGAAATGGCGGCGCGCGCCGCGCGCGAACTGCAAGACGGCTTTTATGTGAACCTGGGCATCGGCTTGCCGACCCTGGTGGCCAACCATGTGCCCAAGGGCATGGAAGTGTGGCTGCAATCCGAAAACGGCCTGTTGGGCATCGGCCCGTTCCCCACCGACGATGAAGTCGACGCCGACCTCATCAACGCCGGCAAGCAGACGGTCACGACGCTGCCTGGCTCCTCGATCTTCTCGTCGGCGGATTCGTTCGCGATGATCCGCGGCGGCAAGATCAACCTGGCCATCCTGGGCGCCATGCAGGTGTCCGAAAAAGGCGATCTGGCCAACTGGATGATCCCGGGCAAGATGGTCAAGGGCATGGGCGGCGCCATGGACCTGGTGGCGGGCGTGGGCCGCGTCGTGGTCCTGATGGAACACGTGGCCAAGAAGAAGGACGGCACCGAAGACATCAAGCTGCTGGCCGAATGCAACCTGCCGCTGACGGGCGTGGGCGTGGTCGATCTGATCATCACAGACCTGGGCGTGATGGAAGTCACCGAAAACGGCCTCAAGCTGCTGGAAACGGCGCCTGGCGTGACGGTGGACGAGATCAAGTCCAAGACGCAGGCCAAGCTGGACGTATCGGCGGTTCGGTAATCCGCCTGCCGCCCCAATCAAAAACGCCCCTGCAAGGGGCGTTTTTCATGCGCTTTCGTCAAGCCGCATCCCTATGTGCGGGATGCCGTCCTCGATGTATTCCTCGGTGACCTGCACGAATCCGTGTCCGCCGTAGTAATTGCGCAGGCGGGCCTGCGCGCCCAGGTACATGGCGCGGCCGGGCCAGCGCTGGCGCACTTCCTGCATCGCGCGGCGGATCAGCGCATGGCCCAGGCCCTGGCCGCGCGTCCAGGGCACGGTGATGACGCGCCCGATCTCGATCTGGCCGTCCTTCAGCGACGGATCGAGGATGCGGCAATAGGCCGCGAGCTTGCCGTCCTGCCAAGCCATCAAGTGAGCGGTCTGGCCGATCAGGTCCTTGCCATCCATGTCCTGGAAGATGCAATTCTGTTCAATCACAAAGACTTCCGTTCGCAGCCGCAGGATGGCGTAGATCTCATTGATGGTCAGTTCCTGGTGCGGCTTGCAGATCCAATCGGGCATGGCGTCTTTCCGGTGTGGCGGGAGTAGAGCCCCGGGGCGGGAGCCCGCTGGAGGGCCCTTCGGGTCGGGGCTTAGCGTAACGCAAACCGGCCCCGTTTTATTTGATGCACTGTTACATTTATTCAAGGGTATACCCTTGGTATGAAAATCTATTTTCTTCTCTAAAATTTGTTTGTAAACAGATTTACATAAACTCCCGCTACACCTCCCCACTCGATGACCAAGGCCGCACTTACGATTGCTGACCGGATCGCCCGGGCCCAGCCCGCGCTGAGCCGCACTCAGCACAAGATGGCCGAGTACGTGCTGGCGCACCAATTCCGGGCCGCCACCATGACCATCGATGAGTTCGCCGCCGCGGTCGGGGTGTCGGTGGCCTCCGCCAATCGCTTCGCGCGCGCCCTGGACCTGCCGGGCTATCCGCAGTTCCGCGCCGAGCTGGCGCGCGGCTTCGAGGCGGCGCTTGAGCCCGTGGAAAAGCTGCGTACCGAATTGGCGCACTCCGCCAGCGCCGTGCAGATCTTCGCCGCTACGCTGGAAGAAGATATCCGCAACGCGCAGCGCAATCTGCAATCGCTGGACGCGGCGGCCTGCGAGCAGGCGGTGGATGCCATCTTGTCCGCGGACCGCGTTTTCATTATCGGTTTCGGCGCCAGTGGCTTTCTGGCGGGTCTGTTGCAGCGTGGCCTTTGCATGCATCTGCATTCCGTCGAATCGCTGGCAGGCCCAGGCGGCGTGTCGCACGCGGCACGCCAGATGGCCCGCATGACGGCCAAGGACCTGGTGATTGCGATCGGCTTTCCCCGGTACCTGGCGGACACCGTGACCCTGGCCGGCGCGGCCAAGCAGGCTGGCGTGCCCGTACTGGTGCTGACCGACAAGCCCACGTCTCCGTTGGCGCCCACGGCCTCCGTGGTGTTGTACGCGTACTCCGCGCGCCAGTTGAGTCCCAATTCCGAAACCGCCGCCCTGGGGCTGATCGAAGCCCTGTCGGCTGCGGTGGCCTATCGGGCCAAGAATTCCGTCGCGGCCGCCGCTGGGGTGACCCAGTCCGTCATGCCGTGGCTCATCCATGGAGTAGGTAAACGATGATTCAACCCGTGATCGCGATTCACGGTGGCGCCGGCGCGATGTCCCGCGCGGCCATGTCGCCCGAAAAAGAACAGGAGTACCTGAGCGCGCTGGAGTCCATCCTGAGCGCCGGCCAGGCTGTGCTGGCCAAGGGCGGCAGCGCCCTGGACGCCGTGACCGAAGCCGTCCGCCTGCTGGAAGACTGTCCGCTGTTCAATGCCGGCCATGGCGCCGTTTTCACCAGCGCGGCCACGCATGAACTGGACGCCGCCATCATGGACGGCGCCACGCTGCGCTCGGGCGCCATCGCTGGCGTGCACCGTGTGCGCAATCCGGTTTTCGCCGCGCGCAAGGTCATGGAAAACAGCAAGCACGTGTTTTTCGTAGGGGAGGGCGCCGAAGCCTTCGCCAAGGAAGAAGGCGTGGAGCTGGTTGATCCGTCCTATTTCTCCACGGAAGCCCGTCGCGAGCAGTTGCTGCGTGTACAGCGCGAGACCCCGGAAGCCGCGGTCCTGGACCACGACGGCCAGGCCCTGGTCGCGCGCGGCCAGCCCGCGCCGGCGGATCCGCTGGACTCGGACAAGAAATTCGGCACGGTGGGTGCTGTTGCGGTGGACGCCCAGGGCAATCTGGCCGCGGCCACTTCGACCGGCGGCATCACCAACAAGCAGGTCGGCCGCGTGGGCGACGCGCCGCTGATCGGCGCCGGCACCTATGCCAGCAACAAGACCTGCGCGGTGTCCACGACCGGCACCGGCGAAATGTTCATCCGCATGGTCGCCGCCTATGACGTGGCGGCCCAGATGGAATATTGCGGCGCGTCGCTGGAAGCGGCCGCCGACCGCGTCGTGCATGAAAAGCTGCCCACCATTGGCGGCAAGGGCGGCCTGGTGGCCGTCGACGCCCAGGGCAATGTGGCCTTGCCGTTCAACACGGAAGGCATGTATCGGGGTTACGCCCGCGTCGGCGAGAAGCCGGTCACCGCTATCTACCGATAAGCGGCGGCGGGTTCGTTTTTTCAGTATTTGGGGAATCAAAAGAGATGGTTGATCGCGCAAACAGCCTGGCGCTGCCGGAAAACCGCGTGGTCCAGGTCGACGACCTGACAGTGCGCTTCGTGGGATCGGAGCGCACGGTCGAAGCCGTGCGCAATCTGTCGTTCCATGTGGACCGGGGCGAAACCCTGGCCATCGTGGGCGAATCGGGTTCGGGCAAATCGGTGACGTCCCTGGCGCTCATGCGTCTGGTGGAGCATGGCGGCGGGCGCATCGCCCAGGGCAGCATGGCCTTGCGGCGGCGCAACGGCTCCGTGATCGACTTGGTGGGATCCAGCCAACGCGAAATGCGCAATGTGCGCGGCGCGGACATGGCCATGATCTTCCAGGAGCCGATGACCTCCCTGAACCCGGTCTTCACCGCCGGCGACCAGATCGCCGAATCGATCCGCCAGCACCAGGGCAAGGACGCCGCCGCGGCGCGCGCCGAGGCGCTGCGCATGCTGGAGCAGGTCCGCATTCCGGAAGCCAGGTCGGTGCTGGACCGCTACCCGCACCAGTTGTCGGGCGGCATGCGCCAGCGCGTGATGATCGCCATGGCGCTGGCCTGCAAGCCCGCGCTGCTGATCGCCGACGAGCCCACCACCGCGCTGGACGTCACCATCCAGGCGCAGATCCTGCAGCTGATTCGCCAGTTGCAGGAAGAAATGCACATGGGTGTGGTGTTCATCACCCACGACATGGGCGTGGTCGCGGAAGTGGCCGATCGCGTGCTGGTCATGTACCGCGGCGATAAGGTCGAGGAAGGTCCCTCCGACCAGGTGTTCGCCGCGCCGCAGCACAGCTATACCAAGGCGCTGCTGTCGGCCGTGCCGAAGCTGGGCGCCATGCAGGGCACGGACCTGCCCGCGCGCTTTCCGCTGCTGCAGGCCGAAGGCCAGGCCCAGCCCGAGGCCGCAGCCGCTCCCGTCAGCGCGCCCACTGCCCCGGACGCCAATCGCGAGCCCATCCTGAGCGTGCGCAAGCTGGTCACCCGCTTCGATCTGCGTGGCGGCATCATGAGCCGTGTGCAGCGCCGCGTGCATGCCGTGGAGCAGGTCAGCTTCGACCTGTATCCCGGTGAAACGCTGTCGCTGGTGGGCGAATCCGGTTGCGGCAAGTCCACCACCGGCCGTTCGCTGCTGCGCCTGGTCGACAGCCAGGGCGGCGAGATCCGCTTCGGTGGCCGCGACATCGTGCGTCTGAAGAACACCGAACTGCAATCCCTGCGCCGCGACATCCAGTTCGTGTTCCAGGACCCGTTCGCCTCGCTGGACCCGCGCGTGACGGTCGGCTTTTCCATCATGGAGCCGCTGCTGGTGCACGGCGTGGCCAAAGGCCGCGATGCCGAGCGCCGCGTGGCCGAACTGCTGGAGCGCGTGGGCCTGCCGGCGGAAATGGCGCAGCGCTATCCGCACGAATTCTCGGGCGGCCAGCGCCAGCGTATCTGCATTGCGCGCGCCCTGGCCCTGAATCCCAAGGTCGTGATCGCGGACGAATCCGTGTCGGCGCTGGACGTGTCGATCCAGGCCCAGATCGTGAACCTGCTGATCGACCTGCAACGCGACATGGGCATTTCCTTCCTGTTCATTTCGCATGACATGGCCGTGGTCGAGCGTGTCAGCCACCGCGTCGCCGTCATGTACCTGGGCCAGATCGTGGAGATCGGCCCACGCCGCGCCATTTTCGAGAATCCGCAGCACCCTTACACCAAGAAGCTGATGTCCGCCGTGCCGATCGCCGATCCGGCCCGCCGCCACATGAAGCGCACGCTGTTGTCCGACGAAATCCCCAGCCCCATCCGCAAGCTCGGCGACGAGCCGGTGGTGCAGCCGCTGGTGCAGGTCGGAACGGATCACTTCGTCGCCCGTCATCCGGTCGGCGGAGCGTATTGAGTCAGTCGTCGTACTTGTTTTTCTTCCACCAAACCCCCTAATTCCTTTTTGGAACCAGGAGTTGCAATGATGAAAGTTCTGCGCCCCACCAAACTGATGGCCGCCGCTGCGCTGGCCTTCGGCGTGATCGCGTCGCCGCTGGCGCATGCCGCCAAGGACGTGACGTTCGCCGTCTCCATCGCGCTGGAAACGCTCGATCCGTACAACACCAACAGCACGCTGAACCAGGCGGCCGGCAAGGCCTACTACGAAGGCCTGTTCGAGTTCGACAAGGATCTGAAGGTCCAGAAGGTCCTGGCGACCGACTACACCGTCAGCGAAGACGGCCTGGTCTACACCTTCAAGCTGCGTCCCGGCGTGAAGTTCCATGACGGCACCGATTTCAACGCCGAAGCCGTCAAGATCAACTTCGACCGCCCGGCCAATCCGGACAACCGCCTGTCGCGCTACATCCAGTTCAGCGTCATCGACAAGACCGAAGTGGTTGACCCGATGACCGTCAAGATCACGCTGAAGAAGCCGTTCTCGGCCTTCATCAACGCGCTGGCCCACCCGGCCGCCATGATGATCTCGCCCGCCGCGCTGGCCAAGTACGGCAAGGAAATCGGCTTCCACCCCGTGGGTACCGGTCCCTTCGAATTCGTCGAATGGAAGCCGGCCGAATACCTGAAGGTCAAGAAGTTCGACGGCTACTGGAAGAAGGGCTACCCCAAGGTCGACACCCTGACTTTCCGCACCGTGACGGACAACAATACCCGCGCCGCCGTGGTGCAGACGGGTGAAGCGCAGTTCGCCTTCCCGGTGCCGTTCGAGCAGGCCGCCGTGCTGAAGAAGAACGACAAGCTGGACGTGGTCGATCACCAGAACTCGATCATGGCGCGCTACCTGTCGATGAACACGCAGCAAAAGCCGTTCGACAACGTCAAGGTGCGTGAAGCCATCAACTACGCCATCAACAAGGAAGCCCTGGCCAAGGTCGCTTTCTCGGGCTATGCCACCATCGTCGACGGCGTCGTGCCGCAAGGCGTGGACTACGCGCACAAGACCGGCCCGTGGCCGTACGACATCAAGAAGGCCAAGGCCCTGCTGGCAGAAGCCGGCTACCCCAACGGCTTCGAAAGCCAGCTGTGGTCCGCCTATAACGATGGCACCTCGGTGAAGGTGGTCCAATTCCTGCAGCAGCAACTGGCGCAAGTCGGCATCAAGGTGTCGGTCGAAGTGCTGGAGTCGGGTCAGCGCGTGCAGCGCGTCCAGCAGGTGCAGAAGCCTGAGGACGCCAAGGTCCGCATGTACTACGCCGGCTGGTCGTCCTCGACCGGCGAAGCCGACTGGGGCCTGCGTCCGCTGCTGACCACCGCTGCATTCCCGCCGGTGCTCAACAACGTGTCGTACTACTCGAACAAGTCGGTGGACGAAGGCATCCAGCAAGCCCTGGCCACGACCGACCGCGCCAAGAAGACCGAGATCTACAAGAACGTTCAGGAAACCATCTGGAAGGACGCCCCGTGGGCCTTCCTGGTGACCCAGAACAACCTGTACGTGAAGTCGAAGAACCTGTCGGGCGTGTACGTTGAGCCGGATACCTCGTTCTGGTTCGGCGACATCGATCTGAAGCAGTAAATCTGGCAGTAACTCTCGGGGCCTGCGCGCCCCTGTAAGGCCACATACGGCGGGGACGCGGTGTCCCCGCCGATGTTGCAGGAATTTCAATGCTGACCTACATCGTCAAACGTCTTCTGGGCATGATCCCCACGCTGCTGCTGGTAGCCGTGGTCGTGTTCCTGTTTGTGCACATGCTTCCGGGCGACCCGGCGCGACTGGCCGCGGGCCAGGAAGCCGACCAGCAAACCGTCGAGCTCGTGCGCAAGGAACTTGGACTGGATCTGCCCCTGCCGCAGCAGTTCGTGCGCTATTTCAGCCACATGCTGCAAGGCGACCTGGGTACCTCGCTGCGTACCAAGCGCCCCGTCTCGACCGAAATCGCCGACCGCTTCATGCCCACCCTTTGGCTCACGATAGCCAGCATGGTGTGGTCCGTGGTCTTCGGCATGGTTATCGGCATCGTGTCGGCGGTATGGCGCAATCGCTGGCCCGACCGTCTCGGCATGACGCTGGCGGTGTCCGGCATCTCGTTCCCCGCGTTCGCGCTGGGCATGATGCTGATGCAGATCTTTTCCGTGAATCTGGGCTGGCTGCCTACCGTGGGCGCCTCGACCTGGCAACACTACATTCTTCCGTCCATCACGCTGGGCGCCGCAGTGGCTGCCGTGATGGCGCGTTTCACCCGCGCCTCCTTCGTGGAGGTCGTGCAGGAAGACTTCGTGCGCACCGCCCGCGCCAAGGGGCTGTCCGAGCGCCGCGTCGTCATCAAGCATGCGCTGCGCAACGCGCTGATTCCCGTCGTCACCATGATGGGCCTGCAGTTCGGCTTCCTGCTGGGCGGCTCCATTGTGGTCGAAACGGTCTTCAACTGGCCCGGCCTCGGCCGTCTGCTGGTGGACGCCGTGACCCAGCGCGACTATCCGGTGATCCAGGGCCTGGTGCTGCTGTTCTCGCTGGAATTCATCCTGATCAACCTGATTGTCGACGTGCTCTATGGCGTCATCAATCCCAGCATCCGTTACAAGTGAGGCGGCCATGAGCAATACGACACCCGCCGCGACCATCGCCGCCGCTCCCAAGAGCGACGTGCGCACGCCCGCCACCGAGTTCTGGCGCAAATTCAAGAAGCAGAAGCTCGCCGTCGGCGCGGGCATCTTCGTCCTGCTGCTGGTCGTCGTCGCGATCTTCGCGCCGTGGATCGTGCCGTTCGACCCGGAGAACTTCTTCGACTACGACGCACTGAACGCCGGACCCTCCGCGACCCACTGGCTGGGCGTGGACTCGCTGGGCCGCGACATCTTCAGCCGCATCATCATGGGCGCGCGCATTTCGCTGGCCGCGGGTTTCCTGTCGGTTGCCATGGGCGCCATCGTCGGCACCTTCATGGGCCTGATGGCAGGCTATTACGAAGGCTGGTGGGAACGCATCACGATGCGTATCTCCGACGTGCTGCTGGCGTTCCCCGGCATGCTGCTGGCCATTGGCGTGGTTGCCATCCTGGGCTCCAGCATGGTCAACGTGATCGTGGCAGTGGCCGTGTTCAGCGTGCCGGCGTTTGCCCGCCTGGTGCGCGGCAACACCCTGTCGATCAAGCAGATGACCTACGTCGAGGCCGTCAAGAGCGTGGGCGCGTCCGATTGGACCATCATCATGCGCCATATACTGCCCGGCACGATCTCGCCCATCGTTGTGTACGGCACGATGCGTATCGGCACCTCCATCATCACCGCGGCCAGCCTGTCGTTCCTGGGCATGGGTGCGTCGCCTCCCACGCCTGAATGGGGCGCGATGCTGAACGAAGCGCGCGCCGACATGGTGATCGCTCCGCACGTGGCCATCTTCCCGGCGCTGGCGATCTTCCTGACGGTGCTGGCGTTCAACCTGCTGGGCGACGGCCTGCGCGACGCGCTCGATCCCAAGATCGATCGCAAGTAATCCTGCCGCCGGCCCTTCTCGGAAGGCCGGCGTGGAGGGCGATTTTCCGCCGCCGCCTCCGTCCGCCAAGCGCGCCATATGCGCGTGCCGCGGACCCCGGGCGGCGGCGTTTTGCATTCTGGAGCGTGGCAACACGTAGCGAACATGGACAAACAAGCGCTGGATATCCCTCACATCGGCGTAATGCCGTCGGGGCCGCTGGATTCGATCTGCGACGTGGGCGAGGTTACCGTCGGCCACTGCACGCTGGCCGAGGGCCCGCTGCAGACAGGCGTCACCGTCGTGCGTCCGCACGGCGGCGATCCCTATCTGGACAAGGTGCCGGCCGCCGCCACGGTGCTCAACGGCTTCGGCAAAAGCACGGGCCTGGTCCAGGTTCAGGAACTGGGCGTGCTGGAAACGCCCATCGGCCTGACGAACACCTTCGGCGTGGGCACCGTGGCCAATGCGCAGATCCGCGCCGCGGTCGCGGCCAACCCAGGCATCGGCCGGGGCATGGCCACCGTCAATCCGCTGGTCTTCGAATGCAACGACGGCTACCTGAACGACATCCAGGCGCTGGCGGTAGAAGAATCGCACTACGCCGCTGCGCTGGCAGCGGCCGCCAAGCAGTTCGAGCTGGGTGCCGTGGGCGCCGGACGCGGAATGTCCTGCTTTTCGTTCAAAGGCGGCATCGGGTCGGCTTCGCGCCTGGCTTCGGTCCAGCCGGGACTGCAGTACACGGTGGGAGCGCTGGTGCTGTCCAACTTCGGCCGTCTGCCGAACCTGACGGTGGCGGGCCGGCCTTTCGGCCGCCGGCTCGCGGAACAGTTGGATCGCGGCCTGGCGCAGGCAGGCGAGAACGCCGCCATCGTGCCGGAGAAGGGCTCGATCATCCTGCTGCTGGCCACCGACGCGCCCCTGGACTCGCGCCAGCTGCGCCGCCTGTCGCTGCGGGCAGGCGCGGGACTGGCGCGCACGGGCTCGGTGTTCGGCCATGGCAGCGGCGATATCGCGCTGGCGTTTTCCACGGCCTACACGGTTCCGCAATTGCCCGAGCAGCCCATGCCGGCAATCGCCATGCTGCATGAGGCCCGCATCGATCCCTTGTTCGAAGCGGCTGCCGAAGCCTGCGAACAGGCCATTGTTTCCGCGCTGTGGCACGCCGATGGCGTGACGGGGCGCGACGGCAACCACCGCGCTTCAATCCGTGACGCGGCGCCGCAGTGGCGCCAGTGGCTGTCCGACACCGCATTCTGAATTCATCGAAGGCTGACCCCATGAAGATCCTGATTTCCACCGATATCGAAGGCGTCGCCGGCGTCTTCCATTCCGAGCAAGTCCGCGCCGGCAATGGCGAATATGAGCGCGCCCGCGCCTGGATGACCGCCGAGGCCAACGCGGCCGTGCAGGGCGCGATCGCCGGCGGCGCCGAAGAAATCCTCGTCAACGATTCGCACGGCGGCTTTCGCAACCTGCTGCCGGACGGCCTGGACGAGCGCGCCCGCCTGGTACTGGGCAAGCCGCGCTACCTCGGCATGATGGGCGGCCTGGAAGAGGGCTGCGACGCCGTCTTCATGATCGGCTACCACTCGCGTTCGCAAGGCCGCGGCATCCTGGCCCACACCATCAACAGCTTCGCGTTCGCCCGTGTATTCATCAACGGCATGGAACTGGGCGAGGCCGGGCTCTACGGCGCGCTGGCGGGCGAGATGGGCGTGCCTGTCATCCTGGGCACCGGCGACGATGCCTTCATCGAGGAAACGCGCGACACGTTTCCGGGCGCCGAATGGGTACAGACCAAAGTGGCCCATGGGCAGGGCAGCGGGGTGACCCTGTCGCCGGCCGCCTCGCGGCGCGCGATTGCGGCAGCCGCCGAAACCGCCGTGAGAAATCTCAAAGGGGGCGTTTCTGCCTTGGGGCAGGCCGGCGGCAGAAAAGGCGTACCGGTTCCTTTCCGTATTCCCGCCCCTATAGAATGCCGGTTGCAGACGCAAAGCTCGGCTCTGGCCGACCTGTTCTGCATGTGGCCCACGCTGGAACGCGTGGACGGCGTGACCCTGCGATTCACCACGGATAGCATGCAGTCGGCCGTCCGCACGCTGAACAGCCTGGCCGCCATGTCTTTCATGTTGCGCTAAGGATCCCATCCCCCATGTCTAGCACCGACGCCCGTATCGCCCAATTGCGGCAGGCCATGAGCCGCCGCGGCCTATCCGCCTATGTCGTTCCTTCCTCGGACCCGCATCTGTCGGAGTACCTGCCCGCGCGCTGGCAAGGACGGCGCTGGCTGACCGGCTTCACGGGCTCGGTCGGCACGCTGGTGGTCACGGCGGATTTCGCCGGCCTGTGGGTGGACAGCCGCTACTGGGTACAGGCCGAGGCGCAATTGGCCGGCACTTGCGTGCAGTTGATGAAGATCGCGCTGGCCACGACGCCCGGTCACGTGGATTGGCTGGCCGCCAATACCGGGGCGGGCCAGATCATCGGAGTGGACGGGCAGGTGCTGGGCCTGGGCGCTTTCCGCGCGCTGTCGGCGGCGGCGGCTTCCGCCGGCGCCATCCTGGAGATTCGCGAGGACTTGCTGGAAGACATCTGGACGGACCGTGCCGGTCTGCCCGGTGCCGCCATCTATGAACACGTCGCGCCGCAGGCCTGCGTGACCCGCGCCGACAAGCTCGCGCAGGTGCGCGAGGCCATGCGGGCGCATGGCGCCGACGTGCATTTCCTCAGCACGTTGGACGACATCGCCTGGCTCTTCAACCTGCGCGGCGCGGACGTGGATTACAACCCGGTGTTCGTCGGCCACGCGCTGGTCGGCCTGGACCACGCCACGCTGTTCGTGGCCAATGGCAAGATCGACGCCGGCCTGCGCGCCGTACTGGCGGCCGATGGCGTCGAAGTGGCCGATTACGTCCAGGCGGCCGATGCCCTGGCTTCGCTGGAACTGGACCAGAAGCTGCTGATCGATCCGGCCCGTGTGACCTGCGGCGTATTCCATGCCATGGATCCGGCGGTGCCGCGCGTCGAGGCCATCAATCCGTCCACACTGCTGAAGTCCCGCAAGACCGACGCCGAATTGGCCAACGTGCGCCAGGCCATGGCGCAGGACGGCGCCGCTCTCTGTGAATTCTTCGCATGGTTCGAAGGCGCGCTGGGCAAGGAAACCATCACGGAACTGACCATCGACGAGCAGATCACCGCCGCCCGCGCACGCCGGCCCGCCTACGTCTGCCCCAGCTTTGCCACCATCGCGGGGTTCAACGCCAATGGCGCGATGCCGCACTACCGCGCCACCCCCGAGTCGCATGCCACCATTGAAGGCGACGGCCTGCTGTTGATCGACTCGGGCGGCCAGTACCTGGGCGGCACGACCGACATCACCCGCGTGGTCGCGGTGGGCACGCCCAACGCCGATCAGAAGGTCGACTTCACGCTGGTGCTCAAGGGCATGATCGCGTTGTCGCGCGCGTCGTTCCCGCGCGGCACGCCTTCGCCCATGCTGGATGCCATTGCGCGCGCGCCCATCTGGGAGGGCGGCGCGGAATACGGCCATGGCACCGGCCACGGCGTGGGTTACTTCCTGAACGTCCACGAAGGTCCGCAGGTCATTTCCTATCGCGCCGCGCCCGGCCCGCACACGGCCATGGAACCGGGCATGATCACCTCCAACGAACCGGGCATCTACCGTCCGGGCCGCTGGGGCGTGCGCATCGAAAACCTGGTCGCCAACCGTGCCTGGCTGACCTCGGAACTGGGCGAATTCCTGTGCTTTGAAACGCTGACGCTGTGCCCGATCGACACGCGCTGCATCGAGCCTTCGCTGATGCGCGCGGACGAGATCGCGTGGCTTAACGACTATCACAAGACGGTGTTCGAACGCCTGTCGCCGCTGGTCGAGGGCGAGGCGCTGGCTTGGCTGGAACGCCGTACGGCAGCGATCTGAACGGTGGCGCACGGCGCATGAAAAAGGCCGCGGGCGTGATGCCCGCGGCCTTTTCTTCTGGCCCGCCAGTTCAGGCCTGGCGCGATGGGGCGTTGGCGCCGCGGTACAAGGCAAGCTTGCCTGCCCAGCAACCCACGACCAGCAGCGCGCCGTACGCCAGCAGCAGGACGGCTACTGTCATTTGCGATTGCGCGACGCGGACCAGTTGGCTCCAGGTCATGGCCTTGATGCTCAGGTAGCCCAGGCCGATCCCCAGCCCCTGGGCGATCCAGAACGCCAGGGTGCCGTGGATCGCCGCCCGGCAAGGGCCGGCGCGGCCCGTGTCAGGCGGCAGGATTTTCAGGCAGGCCCGCGCGCAAAGTGCCAGCACGGCCGCCGGCATCACCAGATAGCCCAGCGCGTAGGCCAGTCCGCCCGCCTCGGGCGATTGCGCGTGCAGGTAGCCGCCCACGAGGGTCGAGGCGTTCAACTGCCAGATCAGCACGACCAGGCTGGCGATCCAGGCTGCATGCGACCTGCCATATTCCGGCCCGCCCGCGGGGCCCGCCGGCCGCACCGTCCAGGCGGCGATACGCACGACTGCCCACGCGCCGATGATGTCCGTGAGGATGGTCAGCAGCTTGATCAGTACATTCAGCGCGATCATCTTGCCGATGAAACTCTGGCCGAACCAGCCATCCAGCGCATCGCGATTGGCCAGCAGCCATTCCATCAATCGGGATTGCAGGATAGCGATGCCCGCCGACGAGGTCAGCGTGAAGAGCAGCAGCAGCGAAATGAAGGTGCCGTACAGCTTGCGCGGTTCGTCCACGGCCTGGGTCGCGTGGCGCGCGAGCCAGCGGTGCATGGTGCTCCAGACGACGAGCCCGACGACTGCGAGCGTGGCGACAGTGGTGGCCGCGAACTGCGCCAGGAACTGCGGGGTGCTCAATGCTTCCCGCATGGCGGCGCTTTGGGGCAGGCCGAACCAGGCATAGCCATGGGCCAGCAGCGTGTATGTCAGCTGAATCAGGACGGCTATGAGCGCCAGGCGTCGGGCGGGCAGAGCGGAAGATGGAGCAGCGGTCATCATCGATGTAGGAAGGGGCGAGTCCCTGGGAGATCGTGGTGTTGCGAAACAACAGTGCAGAAAAAATTAGGGATCGACCATAGCACGCGGCTCGGCCCCGCCGCGCAAGGGGATGGGCTCCGCGGCATTTGGAGTGCTGCCAAATGTTACGCCCCGGAGCTAGGGGAAAACCCAAATAACCTCCGCCGCCCGGCTATAATCCAAATTTCCCGCACGCGCCCGCTCGTCCCGGGTGCTCATTACGATGACCAAATACGTATTTGTCACCGGCGGTGTGGTGTCTTCCCTGGGCAAAGGCATCGCCGCTGCGTCGCTCGCCGCCATCCTCGAGTCGCGTGGCCTGCAAGTCACCATGCTGAAGCTCGACCCGTATATCAACGTCGATCCGGGCACGATGAGCCCGTTCCAGCATGGCGAGGTGTTCGTCACGGAAGACGGCGCCGAAACCGATCTGGACCTTGGCCACTACGAGCGCTTCATTTCGGCTCGCATGCACAAGGTGAACAACTTCACCACCGGCCAGATCTACGAATCCGTGCTCCGCAAGGAGCGCCGCGGCGACTACCTGGGCAAGACCGTCCAGGTCATCCCGCACATCACCAACGAAATCCAGGACTTCATCGCCCGCGGCGCCGAAGCCGCCTGGAACGGCAATACCGACGTCGCCATCGTTGAGATCGGCGGCACGGTCGGCGACATCGAGTCCCTGCCGTTCCTGGAGGCCGCCCGCCAGATGAGCCTCCGTATGGGGCGCAACAACGCCGCCTTCGTGCACTTGACCCTGGTGCCCTTCATCGCTTCGGCCGGCGAACTCAAGACCAAGCCGACCCAGCACTCGGTGCAGAAGCTGCGCGAAATCGGTATCTACCCGAACGTGCTCCTGTGCCGCGCCGACCGCCGCATCCCGGACGACGAGCGCGCCAAGATCTCCATGTTCTCCAACGTGCCCCTGGACGCGGTCATTTCCGTCTGGGACGCCGATTCGATCTACAAGATCCCGGCCATGCTGCACAAGCAGGGCGTGGACAACATCGTCTGCGAAGCCCTGGGCCTCACCCCGCCGCCCGCCGACCTGTCCATGTGGGACAACCTGGTCGAGGCGCTGGAACATCCGGAACACCAGCTCACCATCGGCATGGTCGGCAAGTACGTCGACCTGACTGAATCGTACAAGTCGCTGACGGAAGCCCTGGTCCACGCCGGCATCCACACGCGCTCGAAGATCAACATCGAGTACATCGACTCCGAAGACATCGAAACCCGCGGCACCGACCAGCTCAAGCACCTGGACGCCATCCTGGTTCCGGGCGGCTTCGGCAAGCGCGGCACCGAAGGCAAGATCGCCGCCATCCGCTACGCCCGTGAAAACGGCGTGCCTTACCTGGGCATCTGCCTGGGCATGCAGCTGGCGGTCATCGAGTTCGCGCGCCACGTCGCCGGCCTGGGCGGCGCCAACAGCACGGAATTCGATCCCTCGGCGCCGCACCCCGTGGTCGCCCTGATCACCGAATGGATGGACCGCGAGGGCAAGGTCGAAAAGCGCAACTCGTCGTCCGACCTGGGCGGCACGATGCGCAAGGGCGCGCAACGCGTGCCTATCAAGTCCGGCACGCGCGCTCAGGCCATCTACGGCGACGAAGTGAACGAACGTCACCGCCATCGCTACGAGGTCAATAACGTCTATGTGCCGCGCCTGGAAGAGGCCGGCATGGTGATCAGTGCCCGTACGCCGAGCGAAAACCTGCCGGAAATGATGGAATTGCCGGATCACCCGTGGTTCGTGGGCGTGCAGTTCCACCCCGAGTTCACGTCCACCCCGCGTGACGGCCACCCGTTGTTCACGAGCTATATCCGCGCCGCCATCGAGCAGAAGGCTCGCCGCGGCCAGGAGGCGTAATGCGCGCCTGCGGTCTGGAGTTCCGTAAGCGGATCTTCTGGACCGCGGGCCGCTGCCTCAGCGCCGCCCTGTACGGCGGCGCTTCTTTCGGATACAACCGATTAGCATCAGATATGCGTCGCCAGGCCGCCTTGCGCGACACTGGCGGCTTCGCCGTATCCGGTGCCAGACCGAAACCAACGCAACTGCTCTGAAGGAACCCCATGAGTGCCTACCTCATCGCCGACGTCTCAGTGACCAAGCCCGCGCAATACGAGGATTACAAGCGTCTGTCCACGCTCGCCATGCGCGCGTACGATGCGAAGATCCTGGTGCGTGGCGGCGAATCCAGGCACCTCGAGGGCCGTGAGCCTGGCCGTACCGTCGTCATGGAGTTCCCCTCCATGACCGCGGCCCAGGCTTTCTACGACTCCTGGCAGTACCGCCGCGCCCGCAATGCCCGCGAAGGCGCGGCCGTCATGAATATGTTTATCGTTCAGGGAATGTAAAGTCATGAGTGCAATCGTCGATATCATCGGCCGCGAGATTCTGGATTCGCGCGGCAACCCCACCGTGGAATGCGATGTGCTGCTGGAGTCCGGCGCCATGGGCCGCGCGGCCGTGCCGTCGGGCGCATCCACTGGCGCCCGCGAAGCCATCGAACTGCGCGACGGCGACAAGAGCCGTTATCTGGGCAAGGGCGTGCTGCGCGCCGTCGAGAACCTGAATACGGAAATCTCGGAAGCCTTGATGGGCCTGGACGCCCAGGAACAGACCTTCGTCGATCGCACCTTGATCGAACTGGACGGCACCGAATCCAAGGAACGCCTGGGCGCCAACGCCATCCTGGCCGCTTCCATGGCCGTGGCCCGCGCCGCCGCCGACGAGTCCGGGCTCTCCCTGTACCGCTATTTCGGCGGCAGCGGCCCCATGAGCATGCCCGTGCCGATGATGAACGTCATCAACGGCGGCGCGCACGCCAACAACACGCTGGACCTGCAGGAACTGATGATTCTGCCGGTGGGCGCGGGCAGCTTCCGCGAAGCCCTGCGCTGGGGCGCCGAAGTCTTCCACATGCTCAAGAAGCTGATCCACGGCCAGGGCATGTCCACGGCAGTGGGCGACGAGGGCGGTTTCGCGCCCAACGTGGCCAGCCACGAAGCCGCCATCCAGCTGATCCTGAAGGCCATCACCGAAGCCGGCTACGAGCCGGGCTCGCAGATCGCCTTGGGCCTGGATTGCGCCAGCTCCGAGTTCTACCGTGACGGCAAGTACACGCTGGCCGGCGAAGGCGGCATCTCGCTGTCCTCGCAGGAATTCACCAATCTGCTGGCCACCTGGTGCGACAAGTACCCGATCATTTCCATCGAAGACGGCATGGCCGAAAACGATTGGGAAGGCTGGAAGCTGCTGACCGACCAGTTGGGCAAGAAGGTGCAGCTGGTGGGCGACGACCTGTTCGTCACCAACACCAAGATCCTGCGCGAAGGCATCCAGAAGGGCGTCGCCAACTCGATCCTCATCAAGATCAACCAGATCGGCACCCTGACCGAGACTTTCGCCGCCATCGAAATGGCCAAGCGCGCCGGCTACACCGCTGTCGTGTCGCACCGTTCGGGCGAAACCGAGGACTCCACCATCGCCGACATCGCCGTGGCCACCAACGCCATGCAGATCAAGACGGGTTCGCTGTCTCGTTCGGACCGCATGGCCAAGTACAACCAGCTCCTGCGTATCGAGGAAGAGCTGGCCGAAGTCGCGTCGTACCCTGGCTTGGAAGCTTTTTACAACCTGCGTTGATGAGAAGCGCGGCTCCAGGAGTAATCCCGGGGCCGCATCCACGCCACGACTGCTGAGGGTTCCCGCGTATGCGCCTGTTGTTCCTGGTGCTGTTCGTGCTGCTAGGCCTGATCCAATACCCGCTGTGGCTGGGTAAGGGCGGGTGGTTCAAGGTCTGGGATCTGCAACGCCAGGTGGCGGAGCAACGCGAGACCAATGAAGGCCTGCGCGCGCGCAACGCCGCGCTTGAAGCGGAGGTGCGCGACCTCGAGGGTGGCTCCGGCGCCATTGAAGAGCGTGCCCGCGGCGAGCTGGGCATGATGCGCGAGGGCGAGGTGTTTGTGCACATTTTGCCGCAGAACACCCCGGCCCCGGCTGGGGGCGCGTCCCTGGCAGCGGACGCCGCGGCCAAGCCCGCCACGCCCGCGCGCGCCAGCGCGCCGGCCGCCCGCCCGGCTGCGGCCTCGCCCAGACCGGCCAATCAGACTAACGCCCGGCACTGAACGCCGGCCGCCGTTACTGTTCATTCCCCATTTCGTTCAGCCGCAGCGCAAGCTGCGGCACCCGCCGTATACGATGCCGTCGGGCTGGGGAGTCCTGCGCGCCCAATCCACCGGGTGCGAGTGCATCTCCGTTTCCAGTTCCATGCGCATGGGCAGCAGGCCTTTGGCCTGCGCGTTGCCCGCATAGCTGTTGCCGTCGTGGCTTAACGCGGCAAGCAGCCCGCGCAAGGGTGGCAGCAGCGGTTTGTGCAGATAGGTCAGGCGCAGTTTCAGCGTGTTGGCCTGGAAGATGGTCTGGCCGGCCGGCCCCGGCGGCCGGCGCGCATGCTGCAAGTCTTGATAGTTGTTGTCGATGGCGCGCATGCCCGCCGCCGCGGGTAACTGGAGTCCTGGGCGGGCATGCTCCCGGAACGACTGCTCGTCGGGCAGCAGGACCTCGATGCGCCAGGGATGCGTGCCCGAAATGGCGCTGAGTCCCGTTAGCTGGGCTTCCAGCCGGCGCCGAGCGCCAGCCAGGCCGTGCGCCCCGACGTAGCGTGGCAGCAGGGCCTGCAAAAATGCGGTCCGCATGCGCGCGGGGTTGCCGTGCGAGGTGGCGCCGGCGCGCCCGGCTTCCATCAGCGCGAGATAAGCCATCTGACGCACGCCTTGCCAGTGGGCCGCCTCGATCGAGAGCAGGCCCAGCAGCAGCACCAGCGTGGCCGCCACGGCGAATTCGAGGGCGGCCGCGCCGGCTTGGCGGCCGGAGGAGGCGTGAAAAAAGGCGGTCATGGCTGCACAGTCTGGCGCAGGCATGGCCGCCTGTCGATGAGGATAATCCGGCGTGACGGAAAGGTCCTGGCGGCTGGGCCGCCCGGACCGGTCAGTGGACCGTGGGAGGAGTGTCCGAAGCGGGCGCCGCGCCGGACGAGAACAAAGTGGCGCAGTCGACGGAATCAAACTTGTAGGGCTTGCCGCAGAAATCACAGGCGACATCGACCTGGCCGCGTTCGGCCAGAATGCTGTTGACCTCTTCCTGGCCCAGGGTGCGCAGCATGCTGGCCACGCGTTCCCGGGTGCAGGGGCAGTGCCAGCGCACCGACTGGGGATCGAACGCCACCAGGGTTTCTTCCCAGAACAGGCGGTGTATGAGCGTGTCGATGTCGGTGGCCAGCAGCTCGTCGTGCTTGATGGTGCCGGCCAGCGCGCAGGCGCGGTCCCACGTTTCGGCGGCGTTCTGCTCGGAGAGTTCCGGCGTGTCCGAACCGCCATGGTGCGGCAGGCGCTGGATCAGCATGCCCGCGGCATGCTCGGCATCGGCCGCCAGCCACAGGCGGGTGTCCAGTTGTTCAGAGGCCTTCATGTAATGTTGCAGCGCCTCGGCCACGGTGTCGCCTTCCAGCGGCACGACGCCCTGGTAGGCCTGTTGGCCCGGCAACTTGCGCTGCGGATCCAGCACCACGATGAAGCGGCCGTTGCCGCCCGGATTCAGCAGGCTTTGCATGTCGCCGCTGCTAGGCACTTCATGGCCTTCGCGCATCTTCACGGTCGCGCGCAGGCTCAGGTCGCTGCGGCACTCCACTACCAACAGGGCAATCGGGCCGTCGCCCTGGATCTGCAGTACCAGCGAGCCCTCGAACTTGATGTTGGCGGCCAACAGCGCGGACGCCGCCACCAGTTCGCCCAGCAGGTGGGTGATGGCGGGGGGATAGTCGTGATTGGCCTGTGTGGCCTTCCAGGTTGCGTCCAGGCGCACGGCCTGGATGCGGACGCTGCGGTCTTCGGTAAGGTATTTTTTGAGCTGATCAGTCATGGGGAGATGTTAGCCGATCAGCCCAGCCTATTCCCCCTGCCGTCAGCAGGGTTGGACTGCCGCCCGGGGGCGTTCAGCCGATCCGTTTCAGGGCGGTCTTGTAGTGTTGGCCCCGCGCCACGTAATGGGCGGTGTTCTTGTGCAGATTGGCGATTTCTTCGTCCGAGAGCTCGCGGACGATCTTGCCGATGCCGATGACCAGGGAATTGTCGGGAATGACACGGTCTTCGGGGATGATGGCGCCTGCCCCGATCAGGCAATTGCGGCCGATGACGGCGTTGTTCAGCACGATGGCCTGCATGCCCACGAGTGCGCCTTCATGGATGGTACAGCCGTGGAGCATGGCTTGATGACCCACGGTCACGTTGGGGCCGATGGTCATCGGACAGCCGTCGTCCACGTGCAGCACGCTGCCCTCCTGGATATTGGTGCCGCTCTTGATCAGGATGGCGTCGTTGTCGCCGCGGATCGACACGTTGGACCAGATGCTGACGCCTGCCTCCAGCGTTACGTTGCCGATGATGTCGGCGCTGTCGGCCACGTAGGCCGCCGGGTCGATGCGGGGAATCAGGTCGTCGAGCTGGTAGATGGGCATGCCTTGGTCTCCGGTTGCACTATCAGGCCTTGGGAGCCTGCAGCGCGTCTGTCTGGCCCGCGGCCGTCCGCGAGCGTTCTTCTTCGCGCAGGCGCAGGATGCGGCGCTGGATTTTACCGGTGGTCGTCATGGGCAGTTCGTCGACGAATTCGATCTCCTTCGGGTACTCATACGGAGCGAGGCGCTCGCGCACGTGCTCCTGCAGGTTCTCGATGATGTCGTTGCGATCGCGCTGCGCGAACTCGGGCGTCAGCACCACATAGGCCTTGACCAGGGCGCCGCGCTCCGCGTCCGGCTTGGGTACGACGGCGGCGTTGGCCACGGCCGGATGCCCAATGAGGCAGCTTTCGATTTCCCCGGGGCCAATCCGGTAGCCGGCGGACTTGAATACGTCATCCGCGCGACCCGCATACCAGAGGTAGCCATCGGCGTCGACCTTCGCCAGATCGCCGGTCAGGCACCAGTCGCCTTTGAACTTGGCCTGGGTGGCGGCTTCGTTGCGCCAGTAGCCCAGGAACATCACCGGGTCGGGGTAGCCATGGATATCGTGCCGGTTGACCGCGATTTCGCCGGTGCCGCCCGGTTCCACTGGCTTGCCGTCCTCGTCCAGCACCGCGACGTTGTGGCCTGGATAGGGGCGGCCCATGCTGCCCGGTTTGGCAGGCCAGCGCTTCTGGCTGTTGCCCACCACGTAGTTCATTTCCGTTTGACCGAACATTTCGTTGGGCGTCACGCCCAGCGCCGATTGGCACCATTCGAAAACGGTCTCGCCCACGCTTTCCCCGGCGCTCATGATGGAACGCAGGGCCAGCTGATAGCGGTTGCGCGGTTCCGGCACCGCTTTCATCATCATTTTGAGCGCGGTGGGGAAGAGAAACGTGTTGGTGACCTGATAGCGTTCCAGGAGCTCGAATGCGCGCTCGACCGAGAAGCGCCCGCGCGTGCCGACGATGGGATGGCCGAAGTAGAGCGTGGGCAGCAAGGCGTCCATCATGCCGCCGGTCCAGGCCCAGTCGGCGGGCGACCAGAACACGTCCGCGGGCTTGGGGAACCAGTCCTGCGACGCGACGAAGCCCGGCAGGTTGCCGATCAGCACGCTATGCGGGAGCAGGGCGCCCTTGGGTGCGCCAGTAGTGCCGGAGGTATAGAGCAGGATGGCAGGGTCCGACGAGCGGGTCTGGACCATTTTGAATTCGTTGGGCTGGCGCGCCAGCAGGCTGCGCCAGGGCAGCACGCGCTCGTCGGCAAAGCCGATGCCGATGATCTGTTGCAGGTTGGGGCAGTCGTCGCTGACGGCGAGCAGGTTGGCGCTGGATGCGTGATCGACGATGGCGACGCGGGTTTCGGAATCGCGCAGGCGGCTTTCCAGGGCTTCCGGCCCGAACAAGGCCGACAGGGGCAGCACCACGGCGCCCACGCTGTAGATGGCCATGTGGGCCACCACGGTTTCGGGGCGTTGTCCCAGCACCACACCGACGCGGTCGCCGCGGCCCACGCCCATTTTCACCAGGCCGTTGGCCAGCTGATTGGCCGCTTCCGCCAGGCGGGCATAGGTCCAGACCTCGCGGTTGCCGGATTCATCTTCGTAGTAGATGGCAATGCGCCGCGCATCCGGACTGCTGGATGCCCAGCGGTGGCAGCACGCTTCCGCGATGTTGAACTGGGTGGGTACCAGCCAGCGGAATGTTTGGTAGAGCGCCTGATATTGGTCGTTCATGGCCCTATGTTGTGAGCATGTTGCAGCGTGAACGGGTCAGTTCGCCCGTTGCCCCAGATGCAAGCATGACCTAGAGGGCCGTGAACTGCAACATCCCCGTTGCGTAACGGGGACGCATACGGGTTATCACGGGTGTTTGCTTTGGCGGCGTAGAGCAGACGGCAGGGCGGGCAGCGTCAGCGAGCGCGGTGCGCGCTTGCTTGGGTCGGCCTCGTGTTCCGCCATGACCGCGGCCCAATCCAGCAGCTGGAGCTGTCCGTCGTGTGTCTCGGCCAGGGCGGACAGGCTTTCCACCCAGTCGCCGTCATTGCAGTAGAGGATGTCGCCCACATGGCGCAGCTCGGCCTTGTGGATATGGCCGCAGACCACGCCGTCCAGGCCCCGGCGCCGGGCTTCGCCGGCCAAGGCTTCCTCGAAGTCCGTAATGAAGGAGACGGCGTTCTTGACCTTGTGCTTCAGATACTGCGACAGCGACCAGTAGTGCAGCCCCAGGCGATGGCGCAGCCGGTTGAAATGATGGTTGATCCACAACGCCAACTGGTAGAGCCCGTCGCCCAGGTGGGCGAGCCAGCGGCTGTGCTGGATGACGCCGTCGAACTGGTCGCCATGCAATACCAAGAGGCGCAGCCCCTTGGCGGTGACGTGCACGTCTTCGTCCAGGATTTCGATGTCGCCAAAGGCATAACCGGCGAACTCGCGCGCGAATTCATCATGGTTGCCAGGGATGAACACCACCCGGGTGCCGTTGCGCGCCTTGCGCAGAATGCGCTGGATGACGTCGTTGTGCGCCCGAGGCCAGTGCCAGTGTTTGCGCAGTTGCCAGCCGTCGACGATATCCCCCACCAGGTAAAGGGTGTCGGAATCGTTGTGGTCCAGGAAGTCGAGAAGGAATTCCGCCTTGCACCCGGCGGTGCCCAGGTGAATATCGGAAATCCAGAGGGCGCGCCAGTGCGCGGGGCGGATTTCGGTCACGGTCGCTTTCCCAGGGGCTGTGCTCATGCCTGGGAATGAAACCATCCGGCCATGACCGGAACGTGAATGCAGTATGACGCTGTTGTGACGGCGTGTCTTGCCACCGGCGGCGGCAGGCTGCCGCCGGTGGCAAGGCGTTATTCTGCCGGGCGATCAGGACTGCTGCTGGTTGGCTTTCTTGGCGCGCAGGCGTTTCCACAGGCCGCCGCCCAGCGCGGCTGCCGCCAGCACGCCGACCTTGGCGAACTTGGCCAGGAACGCGGCGATCACGGCGAACAGGCCCAGTTTCTTGGCAGCTACGCCGGCGACCAGGGCCGCCAGTCCATACTCAGCCACCTTGTCGGTCGACGAGTCGAAGTCCGCGTAGCGTTTGCCATCGACGTAGTTCAGGTTGTCCAGCAAGGTCAGCACAGCCGTCTTATCCTTGGGCACCATGTTTTTCTGCGTGATCAGGTCCAGCGTGATGTAGCCGTCGCGGCCCAGCGCATAGGTGTTGTAGTTGACGGTGGGGTTTTCCGTCGCGCTTTCGCCCTTGTGCTTGACGGCCACCGACCACACCAGCCGCTGCGTGTTGCTGTCGTACTTCGGCGCTTCGACCCAGCCGTCCATGATCAGCTCGGGAAAACCGCGCTTCTTGCGCTCTTCGTTGGATTCTTCGGTGCCTTCGCGCAGGCTGTCCAGCAGTTCGCTGACGTTCCAGTTCTTGGCGTCGTCGTCCTTGATGTAGCCGGCTTTGTCGAAATTGACGGTGATGACCCAGTCGTCATCATCGCTCTTGGGCATCACGACGCCCAGCAGCGAAGGATCCTTGCCATTCCCATAGGCTGCCATCAGGCGGTCCGCTTGCAGTCGCGGCACGAAGAACATCGATTCCGGCAGGCGTACAACGGCCTGGTCGCCCAGCTTGACGTCCGCGGGCCCTACCTGGGCGGCTGCGAAAGCGGCTTTCGTAGCTGCCTCGATTTCCTGTTGGGCCGCCGCATTCTGTGCATAGGCGCCGGCGGGCAGCAGGAACAGGGCGCTGGCGGCGGCCAGCGCAACTCGGGAAATGAAAGCGCGCATGATGGATTCTGAGGCGTCTGAAAAAAAGGGGCCCCATTGTCTTTGCGGTCGACTTTCAACTTTCTGAAAGCAAACAGCTAATTCGCCGCACGATGTTGCTGTTTGTCGCAGGATGTGTATGAGCCGGAAGCCGGATCACATCTAGCGGCCTTTCTTGCGTTGCGGCGCGTTGCGCAGGCGCGTGCCCAGGATGCGGTCGTGCAGGAACTGGCCGTCGGGATCAAACCAGGACCAGATGAAGATGGTGAAAGGCGCGGCGACGATGAACATGTCCATCGAAGGCCAGCCGGTGGCGCTGGCGGCTGCCCAGACCAGGGCTGCTCCGGCCAGGACCAGGGGCCAGGCGAGCACGTACCGCAGGACCAACCGGCCCGTGGACGGGGTGTTGCCGTCGCGGTCGACCAGACGGATGTTCCAGGTTTTCATGGGTAGCGTCTGGCCGCGGCGGCGCCAGCACAGAACGAAATACGCCCCAATGGCAAAGAACAACCATGCCTGCCGGGCACCGCGCAGTTCCAGCGCGTTTTTGCTCTGTGTGAGAGTGTCCAGGAGGTAGCCCGACAGAAACACCACGCCGAACAGCAGCACGGCTTCGTACATCATGCAGGCGAACCGGCGCAGCCGGTTGGGGGTCTGGTCGAGGAGGGCGTCGGTCATGGACGCGTATTATGCCCGGGAATGCCGGGCCTTCCCAAGGCGGGCCAGCCCCCTTGGGGGCAGCAAGCGCGCAACGCGCGCGCAGTCCGCCGGAGCGCTTGTTTGGTCCCCGCTAGAACAGCCGGCCCGCCGCCGGGCCGCCCCAAGGCGGGCCAGCCCCCTCGGGGGGCAGCAAGCGCGCAACGCGGAGCGGCTGTTGGTCCGGGCTAGAACAGCCGGCCCGCCGCCGGGCCGCCCCAAGGCGGGCCAGCCCCCTCGGGGGGCAGCAAGCGCGCAACGCGCGCGCAGCGTGGGGGCAAAAGCAACGCGCGCGCAGTCCGCCGGAGCGCTTGTTCGGTCCCCGCTAGAACAGCCGGCCCGCCGCCGGGCCGCCCCAAGGCGGGCCAGCCCCCTCGGGGGGCAGCAAGCGCGCAACGCGCGCGCAGCGTGGGGGCAAAAAAAACCCGCCGGTAAGGGCGGGTCTTAAAAGGGGCTGTGCAGCCCCCAAGGGGAAAACTGTTCAGGCCGAAAGCCTGGGGCCTTGCTTAGGCGGCGGAGTGCGCGTTCTTGGCGCTCGTCTTGCCAGCCAGGGCACGGATGCCGTGGGCCAGCTTACGCAGGCCGGCGGCCAAAGCCCGCATCGGATGCGGACGGAATTGTTCTTCAATAGCCTGGAGCATCAGTTGGCGCTCGAGTTCGTCGGTCAGGCGGATGGTGTTGTTCGGGTTGATCACAATAGCCTCCACGGGCTTGCACTGTTTGTTTAGCTACTAGGGATAACCCGAATTATAGGGGTTAACCCTGAACTTGTGCAAGTGGCCGGTGCATATTGGCAACACCCTGGTGCGATGATGCTCCCAAATGATGCGGGGGAACACCATAAGCAAAGATACGCCGCCCATGTTGCGGCGCTTTTACAACGGGCGGTGCCAAGTCGGCAGAGGGATGAGGGAGGCGCGTCCGTGGGGCGAGGGCCTCCCGGACGCGGCGCCCTCAGGCGTCGCGATAGCCGGCGGCGACCAGCTCGAAGCCGAACAGGCGGCAGTCCAACGAGCCGTTATGCAGGGGTACTCGGCGCTTGGGCTTCAGGCGCAGCTGATTGGGCAGCGTCAGATCGCTCGTGATGACGTGCAACTGCCAGCCGGCGAAATTGCGCTTCAGGCAGGTCGCCCAGTCGCGCCAAAGATCTGCATCTTGTTCCGTCCCCATACGCTCGCCATAGGGCGGGTTGGTTACGATCCAACCGTGCTCGGCGGGTGCCGATACGTGGCGGGCATCGCCGACCTCAAACCGGATGGAGTCTTCCGTCAGCCAGGCGCGCTCGGCGTTGTTGCGGGCGAACTCGATGGCGCGCGGGTCCAGGTCGTAGCCGACCAGCGGCGCGTCCAGTTGCGGCAGGATGCGTGAGCGGGCGTCGTCCTTCAGGTCGCGCCAGCGATAGGCATCGTGTCCGCGCAAGCGCTCGAAACCGAACGGACGCGAGATGCCCGGGGGCACGCCCAGCGCGATCCAGGCGGCCTCGATGAGTATGGTGCCGGATCCGCAGAATGGATCCAGCAGCGGCGCTGCCGGATCCCAGCCAGCCAAGGCCAGCATGCCGGCGGCAAGGTTCTCGCGCAGCGGCGCTTCGCCCTTGTCCAGGCGCCAGCCGCGCTTGAACAACGATTCACCCGAGGTGTCCAGGTACAGCGTGGCCGTATGTCCGGTCAGGAACAGGTGCACGCGAGCATCCGGACGCACCGTGTCGATGCTCGGGCGCTCGCCTTCCAGGTCGCGCAGGCGGTCGCAGATGCCGTCCTTGGCGCGCAGATTGCAGTACTGCAAGCTCTGCACCGGGCTCTTGATGGCGGAGGTGTCCACGCGCAGGGTCTGCTCGGCGCCGAACCAGCGCTCCCAGGGGGTGTCGCGGGCCAGATCCAGGATGTCGTCTTCGTGCGAAATCTCGGCATGCGCCACCTGTACCAGGATGCGGGTTGCCAGACGCGAATACAGGTTGGCGCGCTGGACTCCCGACCAGTCGGCGGTAAAGGAACAGCCGGCGCGGCCGGCCCGGGCATCCTCGAAGCCCAGCGCCTGCATTTCCGCCGTCAGCGCTTCTTCCAGCCCTTGCGGGCAGGGGGCGAAGATGGGAAACACTTCCGCCTGGCGGGTTTCGCGCGGCCGGCGGCTGCGAACCTCTACTGAGGGTTCGCGCTTGCCGCGGTGTTCGTCGCGGCCATGATCGGGGTAGCCGGCTTCGGCGGCGTCCGACTCCAGCGCGTGGTCGGATTCGGCGGGGAATTCGGGGGCAGGGCCGTCGTCTTCGAACGGGTCGTAGAAACGCCCCGCCGGCGTGGCTGGCGCGATGTACTGATCGTCGCGCAGGCGCGGCGCACGCTGAGGGACCCGGCCGGAGCGGCCGCCTGGCTCGGCTTCGCGCCGCGGGCCGTCAGGACGCTTGCGGCTCGCAGCCGGCCGGTCCGCTGCGTCGCGCGAGGGCTGGCCGCGGCTGGCGCCGCGCGGGCCTCGGGCTTCCTCGTCCTTGCGGCGCTGATAGGCGGCGGGATCCTTCTGGCGTTCGATGTTTTCCTTGGTGCGCTCTTGCTGCGCCACCAGGCGGGCGCGTGCGCCCGAGCGGGTGCGCTTGGGCGCCTCGGCGGCGTGGGCGTCACGCGCCGTTTTCTTGATCGTCAGCGTCTTGCGCGGGCGGTCCTGTTCATCAGAGGACATACGAATCCTGGCGAATGTGCAAAGGTAGAGGGGGTATCAGAAGGGTTTGACGACGACCAGCGCCACCACCACCAAGAGCAGCAAGACGGGAACTTCGTTGAACCAGCGATAGAACTTGTGGGAACGGGTGTTTTTACCCTGTTCGAATTTGCGCAGCATCAGGCCACAGGCGTGATGGTAGCCGATGACGAGCAGGACGAAAAAGAGCTTGGCGTGCATCCAGCCATTGCCGGGGCCGACTCCGATGCCGTAACCCAGGTACAGCCACATGCCGAAGACAACTGCGACGACGGCCAGGATGGTGGTGAAGCGGTACAGGCGGCGCGCCATGCCCAGCAGGGTGGTCTGGACCGCGGGGTCCGATTGCTGCGCCAGGTTCACGAAAATGCGCGGCAGATAGAACAGGCCGGCAAACCAGGAAGCGATAAAGACAATATGAAAGGTCTTGACCCAAAGCATGGCCATGGCGCGATCCAGTCGAGGAAAGCCGCATTGTAAGCTGCGCCCTCGCGCCAGGCGGCCTCAAGCAAAGCCCTGCGGGCAGGGCTTTGCCGGATAGGCCTCAGATCACGTACAGGTCGACGTATTCGTGGACGGGCATGGATTCCAACCGTTTCTGGTCAAGCGAGATCTGCAGGATGCGGTCCTGCTGGCGGACTGGGAACATGCGCGCCAGATTCGTGCGGAACTTGGCTTCCAGCAGCGGTATGCCCTCGGCACGGCGGCGCTTGTGGCCGATGGGGTACTCGCAGACGATTTCGTCCATGCGCGTGCCGTCCTTGAACTCCACTGTGAGCGCGTTGGCGATCGAGCGCTTGTCGGGGTCGTGATAATCCCGGGTATAGGCGGGATCTTCCACGCAGACGATCTTGTCACGCAGCGCGTCGATGCGCGGATCCCGCGCGACCTCATCTTCGTAGTCGGCCGCGGTCAGGCGGCCGAATAGCGTCGGCACCGCCACCATGTACTGGATGCAGTGGTCCCGGTCGGCCGGATTGGCCAGCGGTCCCTTCTTGTCGATGATGCGGATGCAGGCTTCGTGCGTGCGTATCGTGATTTTCGCGATGTCGTCGGCGCTTTTGCCGGCTGCTTCCAGCCGGCCATGGAGCTCCATGGCGCATTCCACGGCGGTCTGGGCGTGGAACTCGGCCGGGAACGAAATCTTGAACAGCACGTTCTCCATCACATAGCTGCCGTAGGGGCGCTGGAACCGGAACGGCTGGCCTTTGAACAGCACGTCGTAGAAGCCCCAGGTCTTGGCCGTCAGCACGGACGGATAGCCCATTTCGCCGGTCCTGGCGATGAGCGCCAGGCGCACGGCGCGGCTGGTGGCGTCGCCCGCCGCCCAGCTCTTGCGGCTGCCGGTATTGGGCGCGTGGCGATAGGTACGCAGGCTTTGGCCGTCGACCCAGGCCAGCGACACCGCGTTGATCACTTCCTCGCGGCTCAGGCCCAGCATTTGCGCCACCACGGCGGTGGAGGCAACTTTCACCAGAACGACGTGGTCCAGGCCGACCTTGTTGAAGGAGTTTTCGAGCGCGATGCAGCCCTGGATTTCATGCGCCTTGATCATGCCGGTCAGCACATCGCGCATCAGCAGGGGAGGCTTGCCCGCGGCGACCGCGGTGCGGGACAGCCAGTCGGCGGTCGCCAGGATGCCGCCCAGGTTGTCGGACGGGTGGCCCCATTCGGCGGCCAGCCAGGTGTCGTTGAAGTCCAGCCAGCGGATCATCGTGCCGATGTTGAACGCGGCCTGCACGGGATCGAGCTGGAATTGCGTGCCCGGCACCTTGGCGCCGTGGGGCACTGCCGTGCCGGGGACGATGGGCCCCAGCAGTTTCTTGCACGCGGGATACTCCAGCGCTTCCAGGCCGCAGCCCAGCGTGTCGATCAGGCAGTTGCGCGCCGTTTCGTACGCCAGGCCGCTCTGGATTTCATACTTCAGGACGTAGTCGGCGATATCGACCAGAACCAGGTCGGGATCGGGACGGACGTTGGAGATCGGGGCAGACATAGCGGTACCTCTCCATGGAATGAATACAGGTGGCCATGCCGTGCCTCGTCCGCGCCCTTGTGCCGTGGCTTACTTGCGCTTTTCCAGCGCCACGAACTTCTGGTCTTCCGGGCCCACGTAATTGGCGGTGGGGCGGATGATCTTGTTGTCGATGCGCTGCTCGATGATGTGGGCCGACCAGCCCGCCGTGCGCGCGATGACGAACAACGGCGTGAACATGGCGGTGGGGACTCCCATCATGTGGTAGCTGACAGCCGAGAACCAGTCCAGGTTGGGGAACATTTTCTTGATGTCCCACATGACCGTTTCCAAGCGTTCGGCGATGTCGAACATCTTGGTGCTGCCGGCCTTCTTGGACAGCTTCTTGGCCACTTCCTTGATGACCTTGTTGCGCGGGTCGGACACGGTATAGACCGGGTGGCCAAAGCCGATGATAACTTCCTTGGCTTCGACGCGGCGGCGGATGTCGGCCTCGGCCTCGTCCGGGGTTTCATAGCGCTTCTGCACGTCGAAGGCCACTTCGTTGGCGCCGCCGTGCTTGGGGCCGCGCAGCGCGCCGATGGCGCCCGAGATGGCGGAGAACATGTCCGAGCCGGTGCCGGCGATGACGCGGGCGGTGAACGTGGACGCATTGAACTCATGTTCGGCGTACAGGTTCAGCGAGATGTGCATGGCCTTGACCCACTCGTCGCTGGGCTTTTCGCCGTGCAGCAAGTGCAGGAAGTGGCCGCCGATGCTGTCGTCGTCCGTCTGCACGTCGATGATGCGGCCGTTGTGGCTGTAGTGGTACCAATACAGCAGGGCAGAACCCAGGTTGGCCATCAGGCGGTCGGCGATGTCGCGCGCGCCCGGGGTGTTGTGGTCGTCCTTTTCAGGCAGCACGCAGCCCAGCACCGACACGGCGGTGCGCATCACGTCCATCGGGTGGCTGGCGGCGGGCAGGGCTTCCAGCGCGGCTTGCAGCTGGGCGGGCAGGCCACGCAGGCTACGCAGCTTTTCCTTGTAGGCCTTCAGTTCGGCCTTGTTCGGCAGCTTGCCGTGGACGAGCAAGTGGGCGATTTCCTCGAACTCGCTGGCGTCGGCGATGTCCAGGATGTCGTAGCCGCGGTAGTGCAGGTCGTTGCCGCTGCGGCCGACCGTGCAAAGTGCGGTGTTGCCGGCGACGACGCCGGACAGCGCAACCGACTTCTTGGGCTTGAAGCCGGCTTTTTCTTCCGGCTGGGCGTCCGTCTTGGCCACTTGCTTCTTGGGAGCCGTGCTCATGTCTCTACTCCTTGCTTTCGCGATGGTCGTTGCTATGGGGTGGGCATGCAAGGCGCCGGGCAGCTGCCGCGGCGCCGGAAACAAGGGCTTGCTTAAGCCTTGCCTTTCTGGAAAAGCGCGTCCAGCCTGGACTCGAACTCGTGGTAGCCGATGCGGTCGTACAGTTCTTCGCGCGTCTGCATCAGGTCCACCACGTTCTTCTGGTGGCCGTCGCGGCGGATGGCCGTGTAGACCGCTTCGGCGGCCTTGTTCATGGCGCGGAAGGCCGACAGCGGGTAGAGCACCATGCCTACGCCCACGCTCTTCAGCTCTTCCACCGAGAACAGCGGCGTCTTGCCGAATTCGGTGATGTTGGCCAGCACCGGCACCTTGACCGCCTTGACGAAGCGGTCGTAGGTGGGCAGGTCGTAGGCGGCTTCAGCGAAGATCGCGTCGGCGCCCGCTTCCACGCAGGCCAGTGCGCGCTCGATGGCGGCATCCACGCCATGCGAGGCGATCGCGTCGGTGCGCGCGATCAGGTAGAAATCGGTGTCGGTGCGGGCGTCGGCCGCGGCCTTGACGCGGTCGGCCATTTCTTCCGTGGAGACGATTTCCTTGCCGGGACGATGGCCGCAGCGCTTGGCGCCGACCTGGTCTTCGATGTGGCAGGCGGCGGCGCCGAACTTGATCAGGCTCTTGACGCTGCGGGCGATGTTGAACGCCGACGGGCCGAAACCGGTGTCGATATCCACCACCAGCGGCACGTCGCAGACGTCGGTGATGCGGCGCACATCGGTCAGGACGTCATCCATCGTGTTGATGCCCAGGTCGGGCAGGCCCAGGGAGCCGGCCGCGACGCCGCCGCCGGACAGATAGATGGCGCGGTAGCCGGCGCGCTTGGCCAGCAGTGCGTGGTTGGCGTTGATGGCGCCGATGATCTGCAGGGGGCTTTCTTCGGCAAGTGCGCGGCGAAAGAGGGCGCCGGCGGATTCGGGTCTGGACATGGGTGGTCTCCGTAACTTGGACCGGGTGTTTTCATGGGCCCCGGATGGAACGACTGGACTGCGGACTGGCGGGCGGCAGGCCCGGACGGGACGTGTCCCGTCCTGGTTCCTGACCTTACCGCGGGCCCGGAAAATAAATCTGTCCCCTTCGCGACATTCCTTGCCGAGGGGCAAAGGGACAGGTTTATGTTTCGGTCTTGCTTAGGAATTGGGCCCGCGCAAACGGGCCCAATTCTTTACTCGTGCGCTGCTTACTTCAGCAGGTCCTTGACGCCGTCGCGCTCTTCGAGGAGCTCTTTCAGCGTGAAGTCCAGGCGCTCGCGCGAGAAGGCGTCGATTTCCAGGCCTTCGACGCGCTTGTATTCGCCGTTTTCGGTGATGACCGGCACGCCGTAGATGATGCCTTCGGGGATGCCGTAGGAGCCGTCGGACGGGATGCCCATCGTGACCCACTTGCCGTTGCTGCCCAGGACCCAGTCACGGACGTGGTCGATGGCGGCGTTGGCGGCCGAAGCGGCCGAGGACAGGCCGCGGGCTTCGATGATGGCGGCGCCGCGCTTGCCCACGGTGGGGATGAACGTGTCGCGGTTCCAGGCGTCGTCGTTGATCAGCTTGGACAGCGATTCGCCGCCGACGGTGGCGAAGCGATAGTCGGGGTACATCGTGGGCGAGTGGTTGCCCCACACGACCAGCTTTTCGATGTCGGCGACGGCCTTGCCGGACTTGGCGGCCAGTTGCGACAGGGCGCGGTTGTGGTCCAGGCGCAGCATGGCGGTGAAGTTCTTGGCGGGCAGGTCCGGCGCCGACTTCATGGCGATGTAGGCGTTGGTGTTGGCCGGGTTGCCGACGACCAGGACCTTGACGTTGCGGCTGGCGACGTCGTTCAGGGCCTTGCCCTGGGCCGTGAAGATCTGGGCGTTGACCGACAGCAGGTCCTTGCGTTCCATGCCGGGGCCGCGCGGGCGGGCGCCAACCAGCAGGGCCACGTCGGCGTCCTTGAATGCGGTGCGCGGGTCGCTGTGGGCGGTGACTTCTTGCAGCAGCGGGAAGGCGCAGTCATCCAGTTCCATGATGACGCCCTTCAGGGCCTTTTGCGCTTTCTCGTCGGGGATTTCCAGCAGTTGCAGGATGACGGGTTGATCTTTACCCAGCATTTCGCCCGAGGCGATGCGGAATAGCAGTGCGTAACCGATTTGGCCGGCGGCGCCGGTGACGGCGACACGCAAGGCAGGCTTGGACATGGACGTTCTCCGTAATGGTTTGGCGAGAAAAAATCTCACCAATCAGTGTAATCGTTGGGCGTGGAAATCGACGCGGGTGCAACGGTGTGCGCAGCGGCGTATTCAGCGGTGCGCACAGTGGCAGGCGCGGAGCCCGGGCAGCGTTGAATCCTAGATCGAATTTACGTGTCCGTCAATTGCTCTTCTATCTTATATAAGACATAAGACGTTGGACAGCCTCCCGGCCGATATGCCACAATAGAGCGTTTATTCGAATGCGCCGCAACCTGGTTTTAGTTGCGCGCCTGTATCAAGCCAGAACACCGGCGGCAGCAGCGCATTGCGGATGGGTTCGCTGCCTTGCGCCGCCTTCCCATTTCCCCGGATAAACATGACTCAATCAAAAAGATCCATGGCAGAGCCCCGGCCCGAAACCTCCTTACGCATTCGCGCCGCCCGTACGGCGGGCGAGGGGGCCGCTTTCAGTCCGCTCTACCGGCAAATCAAGGATCTGCTTGTCCAGAGCCTGGAACGCGGCGAATGGAAGCCCGGCGAACTCATCCCCAGCGAAATCGATCTGGCTGCCCGTTTCCAGGTGAGCCAGGGTACGGTGCGCAAGGCGGTCGATGAACTGGCCGCCGAGCACATGCTGCTGCGCCGCCAGGGCAAGGGCACTTTCGTCGCCACCCACCACGAAGCGCGCGTGCGCTACCGCTTCCTGCGCCTGGCCGCCGATGACGAAGGCGAAGCCGGCCGGGCCGAAAGCCGCATCCTGGAATGCCGGCGCCTGCGGGCGCCCGCGGAGATCGCGCGCGCCCTGGACCTGCGGGCCGGCGAAACCGTTGTCATGATCCGCCGCCTGCTGTCCATGGGGCAGACGCCCACCGTCGTGGACGACATCTGGCTGCCTGGATCCATCTTCCGTGGACTGACCCTGGAGCTGTTGACCGCCAACAAGGCGCCGCTCTACGGTCTGTTCGAATCCGAATTCGGCGTGAGCATGGTGCGCGCGGACGAAAAGCTGCGCGCGGTGATCGCCCCGGCCGAGGTCTGTCCGTTGCTTAATGTTCCCGCCGGGACGCCGTTGTTGCAGGTGGATAGGGTGTCTTATACGTATGGTGACCGCCCCATGGAAATTCGCCGGGGGTTGTACTTGACCGATCGATACCACTACCGCAATAGTCTGAATTGATGAGTTTTTTACCTACGATTTGATACCGACCCTATCTCTGGGCGAAAATACCGTGTTTGCCCGCAAGGGCTACGGCATTTCCGCCGTAACGATTCCCTAGTTCCGAAACACCGAGGCCGTCATGTCCGACACCGCTGCCAAGCCACGTCCGCAGTTTCGCAATATTGGTATTGCGCAACTCGCCAGCTACCGCCTGCCCCTGGCCGGCAAGCTGTCCATTCTGCACCGCGTCAGCGGCGCGCTGCTGTTCCTCTGTCTTCCCTTGGTCATTCTGCCGCTGTTCGCGGCCAGCGTGGCCGCGCCGCAGACGTTCGCAGCCGTGGCCGCGTACGCTGGCAACCCGATCGTCAAGCTTGTCTTCCTGGTCCTGATCTGGGGCTATCTGCACCACTTCTGTGCCGGCATCCGCTACCTGCTGCTGGACCTGCACATCGGCATCGACAAGCTGTCGGCCAAGAAGAGCGCCGGCGTGGTTTTCGGGGTGAGCCTGGCGCTGACCCTGGTGTTCGCCCTCAAACTGTTCGGAGTGCTGTAATGGCCGACGTCAAAAACTACGGACCCAAGCGTCTGGTCGTGGGCGCCCATTACGGCGTCATGGATTTCATCATCCAGCGCATCACCGCCGTCATCATGGCCGTGTACACGCTGGTGCTGCTCATCGGCATCCTGATGATGCCGGCCTTCACGTACGAGCACTGGACCGCGCTGTTCAATTTCTACGTGGGCGTTCTTCCGGTTGGCCAGATCCTGGCCACCCTTGCATTCATTGCGCTGGCCTGGCATGCCTGGATTGGTGTGCGCGACATCTGGATGGACTACGTCAAGTCGGTGGGCGTGCGCCTGCTGCTGCAAGTGCTGACGATCCTCTGGCTGGTCGGTTCGGTCGTTTACTTCGCGCAAATCCTCTGGAGCATTTAAGCCGTGGTCTCTGTCATGAAATCCCTGCCGCGCCGCCAGTTTGATGTGGTGGTCGTTGGCGCCGGTGGAGCCGGCATGCGTTGTTCGCTGCAACTGTCCCAAGCGGGCCTGTCCGTTGCAGTGCTGTCCAAGGTGTTCCCCACGCGTTCGCACACGGTTGCCGCACAGGGCGGCGTGAGCGCCTCGCTGGGCAACATGAGCGAAGACAACTGGTACTGGCACATGTACGACACCGTCAAGGGTTCGGACTGGCTGGGCGACCAGGACGCCATCGAATTCATGTGCCGCGAAGCGCCGAACGCCGTGTACGAGCTCGAGCACTTCGGCATGCCGTTCGACCGCAACCCCGACGGCACAATCTACCAGCGTCCGTTCGGCGGCCACACCGCCAACTTCGGTGAAAAGCCGGTCCAGCGCGCCTGTGCCGCTGCCGACCGTACCGGCCACGCGCTGCTGCACACCCTCTACCAGCGCAACGTCGCCGCACGCACCCAGTTCTTCGTCGAATGGATGGCGCTGGACCTGCTGCGCAACGAAGCGGGCGACGTCGTTGGCGTGACCGCCCTGGAAATGGAAACGGGCGAAATCTACATCCTGGAAGCCAAGACCACGGTGCTGGCCACCGGCGGCGCCGGCCGCATCTGGGCCGCTTCCACCAACGCCTTCATCAACACTGGTGACGGCCTGGGCATGGCCGCCCGCGCGGGCATCCCGCTGCAGGACATGGAATTCTGGCAATTCCACCCGACCGGCGTGGCCGGCGCCGGCGTGCTTATCACCGAAGGCGTGCGCGGTGAAGGCGGCATCCTGCTGAACAAGGATGGCGAACGCTTCATGGAGCGCTATGCGCCCACGCTGAAGGATCTGGCCCCGCGCGACTTCGTGTCCCGTTCGATGGACCAGGAAATCAAGGAAGGCCGCGGCTGCGGTCCGGACGGCAGCTACGTGGTCCTCAAGCTGGACCACCTGGGCGCCGACGTCATCAACAAGCGCCTGCCCTCGATCCGCGAAATCGCCATCAAATTCGGCAACGTGGACCCGATCAAGGAACCGATCCCCGTCGTTCCGACCATCCACTACCAGATGGGCGGCATCCCGGCCAACTACCACGGCCAGGTGCTGACGCGCGAAAACGGCGAGAACAAGATCGTCAACGGCCTGTACGCCATCGGCGAATGCGCCGCGGTGTCGGTGCACGGCGCCAACCGCCTGGGCACCAACTCGCTGCTGGACCTGATCGTGTTCGGCCGCGCCACCGGCAATCACATCGTCAATTCGCATCCGGAACGCCAGCACGCGCATCAGCCCGTGCCGCAGCAAGCCGTCGAATTCTCGATGGATCGCATCAACAAGCTGGAATCGCGCACCTCGGGCGAAAAGACCCAGGACATCGGCAATGCCATCCGCTTCTCGATGCAGCGTCACTGCGGCGTGTTCCGCACGCTGGAGCTGCTGAACGAAGGCGTGACCCAGATCGAGGATCTGGCCAAGCAAGCCGACAACATCTATTTCAAGGACAAGTCCAAGGTGTTCAACACCGCGCGCGTCGAGGCGCTGGAATTGGCGAACATGACCGAAGTGGCCCGCGCCACCATCAAGTCGGCCGCCAACCGCACCGAAAGCCGCGGCGCGCACGCGCTGGACGACCATCCGACGCGCGACGACGAAAACTGGCTGAAGCACACGCTGTGGTACTCCGAAGGCAGCCGCCTGGATTACAAGCCCGTGCAGATGAAGCCGCTGACGGTCGAGTCCTTCCCGCCCAAGGCGCGTACCTTCTAAGTCCGGATTGAGCCCACTATGAGCACCAAGAGAATCGTCAAGTTCGAAATCTACCGCTACGATCCGGACAAGGACGAGCGCCCCTACATGCAGAAGCTGGAAGTCGAACTCCAGCCGACCGACAAGATGCTGCTCGATGCGCTGGTGCGCATCAAGAACGACGTCGATGACAGCCTGGCCCTGCGCCGCTCGTGCCGTGAAGGCGTGTGCGGTTCGGACGCCATGAACATCAACGGCAAGAACGGCCTGGCGTGCACGACCAACCTGCGCGAACTGAAGGAACCCATCGTTCTGCGTCCGCTGCCGGGCCTGCCCGTCATCCGCGACCTGATCGTGGACATGACGCACTTCTTCAACCAGTACCACTCGATCCGCCCGTACCTCATCAACGACACGCCGCCGCCCGAAAAGGAACGCCTGCAGTCGCCCGAGGCGCGCGAAGAGCTGGATGGCCTGTACGAGTGCATTCTGTGCGCGTGCTGTTCCACTTCCTGCCCGTCGTTCTGGTGGAATCCGGACAAGTTCGTCGGCCCGGCCGGCCTGCTGCAAGCCTACCGCTTCATCGCCGACAGCCGCGACGAAGCCACGGGCAGCCGTCTGGACAGCCTGGATGATCCGTACCGCCTGTTCCGTTGCCACACCATCATGAACTGCGTCGACGTCTGTCCCAAGGGACTGAACCCGACCAAGGCGATTGGCAAGATCAAGGAACTGATGGTTCGCCGTACGGTCTAGTTTTTATTAAGCGCATTTTGCCTCCGGCGGCATTTTCTTGCCGCCGGGCCGTCCCAAGGCAAAAATGCCCCCTCGGGGGGCAGCAAGCCCGCGTAGCGGGTGCGGCGTGGGGGCTTTTATAGGTGCAAAGTAGGATGAGCAAGCTTACTGAATTGGAGCGGGCGCGTTTGCGTTGGCGGGCGCGCCGCGGCTTGCTCGAAAACGACTTGATCATCACCCGGTATCTGGACGCCCACGAGGGCGAACTCACCGATGATGACGTGGCGGCATTGACGCAGCTTTTCGAGATGGGAGACAACGACCTCCTCGACTTGCTGCTGGCCCGCAAAGAGCTTGAGGGCGCGCTCGACACGCCCAGGCTTCGGCGCATTATTGGCCAGATGCGCGCGCTCTGATTAATTGAGAGGAATGAACATGAACCTGTCTGACAAAAAAGCCACTCTATCCTTCTCGGATGGCAGCGCCCCTATTGAGTTCCCTGTTTACAAGGGTACGGTCGGTCCGGATGTGATCGACATCCGCAAGCTGTACGGCCAGACGGGCATGTTCACGTTTGACCCCGGCTTCATGTCCACCGCTGCCTGCGAATCGGGCATCACGTACATCGACGGCGACAAGGGCGAACTGCTGTACCGCGGCTACCCCATCGAGCAATTGGCCGTCAATTGCGACTTCATGGACATCTGCTACCTGATCCTGAACGGCGAACTGCCCAACAAGGACCAGAAGGCCGATTTCGATTCGCAAGTGACCCATCACACGATGGTGAACGAGCAGCTGCATTTCTTCCTGCGTGGCTTCCGCCGCGATGCGCACCCGATGGCCGTGCTGACGGGCCTGGTCGGCGCGCTGTCCGCGTTCTACCACGACTCCACCGACATCACGAACCCGCAGCATCGCCACATCTCGGCCATCCGCCTGATCGCCAAGATGCCGACGCTGGTCGCGATGGCTTATAAGTACTCGCAAGGCCAACCGTTCATCTACCCGCAGAATGACCTGTCCTACACGGGCAACTTCCTGCGCATGATGTTCGCCACGCCGTGCGAAGAATACAAGGTGAACGAAGTCGTCGAGCGCGCGCTGGACCGCATCTTCATCCTGCACGCCGACCACGAGCAGAACGCTTCGACCTCGACCGTCCGCCTGTGCGGTTCGTCGGGCACGAACCCGTTCGCCGCCATCTCGGCTGGCGTGGCTTGCCTGTGGGGCCCGGCTCACGGCGGCGCCAACGAAGCTTGCCTGCAAATGCTGGAAGAACTGCAAGCCAACGGCGGCATCGCCAAGGTTGGCGAGTTCATGGAGAAGGTCAAGGACAAGAACTCGGGCGTGCGCCTGATGGGCTTTGGCCACCGCGTCTACAAGAACTACGACCCGCGCGCCAAGCTGATGCAGGAAACCTGCAAGGAAGTGCTCTCGGCCCTGGGCCTGGAAAACGACCCGCTGTTCAAGCTGGCCATGGAACTGGAACGCATCGCCCTGGAAGACCCGTACTTCGTGCAGCGCAAGCTGTACCCGAACGTGGACTTCTACTCGGGTATCGTCCAGCGCGCCATCGGCATCCCGACCTCGCTGTTCACGGCCATCTTCGCGCTGGCCCGCACGGTGGGCTGGATCGCTCAGTGGAACGAAATGCTGTCGGATCCCGATTACAAGATCGGCCGTCCGCGCCAGCTGTTCACCGGTTCGGTCACGCGCGACGTGCCCCCGATGGACAAGCGTTGATACGCAGCCTCGCTTGAACAAGAAACCGCCTTCGGGCGGTTTTTTGTTGTCCGTTCGCCATGTGGCCGCGGCGCGATGGTTTGGCGTGTACCATCCTTGCCATGATTCCGATAGCGTTGCCTTCCGCTGGCTTTTACATTTTTGTTTCCCTTGGGTTTCTGGCCGGCCTGGTGCTGCTGGCCTGGGCCGTGGTCCTGGTCGCCAGTGGCGGCGCGCGCCGCACGGTGCGCAAGTACTGGAAGACCTCATCCCTGGTATTCGTCGTGCTGGCCGTGCCGTTTGCCTTCTATGCCTGGGTGCAGACGGTGATCTGGCAAATCGAGCGGGAAGGCGCCCGCGCCGAGGCAGCCCGCAATGTCACGCTGCAGGAAGCCACGACCGTCGGGGGCACCGCCATGCCCGCGGGCACACGGCTGAAGCTGCAGGACGAAGGGCAGCTGGAGACCTATGTCGAAGCGGAGTTTCCGCAGCCCGTGGCCATGTATGGCGTGCAGGCGTCGAGCGCACGGCGTTATCTCAATTCTGACTATGACGACGCAACCTACGCTTTGCGGGGCCGCTATCCGCGCAATGTCATCCTGCGCGGCGCGGGCACCCAGACGGTGCTGGGCTGGCAGTGCGACGCCACACAGGATATCGAGTTCGAGGTGGCGCGCGATGGCACGATGACGGCGTTCGACAAGTGCGTGCTGGGCCCGGGCAATCGCGCCGAAGCCCTGGACCTCGCGCCGGGGTCCATCGTCTATGGCTCCAGCGGCACGGTCTACACCGACGGTTCACGCGATCCGGACCGCTGGCGCATCGAGGTCAAGAATCCGATGGCCGTCCGGATATTCGGACTGCCCTTGAGCGAGCCGCGGCTGTACCTGGACGAGGCGCGGCGCCTGCTGCGGGTCAGCGACGCGGAACTTGCCTGCCCGACGCGGCTCGGCGGCGTGAGCTATGCCGCTGGCACGCAGGTGAAGTCGATGCGACGCGGCCGCGGCGATGCACGCGAACCGTATCCGGGCGTGCTGGTGCTGAGTCCCTGGAATGGCGAGGCCGCCAAGCGCGACGGCCAGGCCGATGTGCCGGAGGGCATGTCGGTGATGCAAACCTTGGCCGGCGAGGTCGTGGACGTGGTCCAGAACGACACGGTGGGCGTCTTCCACTTCGCCACCTTCGTTGTGGGCGACGAGGAACCCGAGCCTCGCCGCCGCGCATCCTGCCCTTGAGCGCAAGGGCCTCTTGGCGCGTGTTACGCGCCGATGCCGCGGGCCATCAGCACGGCGAACAGCGGCAGGAAGATGAACAGGTGCGATTCGATCATGACCCAGCGGCGGGCGCGCTTGATGTCGGCTGCCGCAGGCACGAAACCCGGCTGCTGGCGGGACTGCTTTGCCCATCGCAGGAAGGTCATCGTCGGGGGGATCGAACAGAGGCCGATGACGACAAACAGCGTGATCTTCGCGTGAAACCACGGGTTGCCCATGTAGAAGGCAGCGCCCTTGATGCCCAGGGTCAGGCGCAGCACGCCAGTAATGAGCACCACCACGGCGCTGGCCAGATAGAGGCGGTCGTAGATGGCCAGGCGCTTGACGCCATTGGCCGTGAGGTCGGGTCGTAGCAGCACGGCTTCGGCTGTCAGCACCACCACGAGCAGGAAAATGGCCAGGTAGTGAAACCAGGCATACAGGGCGTCGGCCAGCATGTGGACTCCAGAAAACAAGGTTGAACTTGGTTTTTACCATCAGCCCGGGTTGCCCGGCTATGCGATGAGCGGGCAGCGCACAATGAAAAAAGGGCGCCCCGAAGGGCGCCCTTGGCCTTGACGGCGGTCGTTGATCAACGACGCTTCTTGGCGGCCTCGGCGGCTTCCTGCTGAGCATCCACCACGGCCAGCGCCGTCATGTTGACGATGCGGCGCACCGTGGCGCTGGTGGTCAGGATGTGCACGGGGCGTGCCGCGCCCAGCAGGATCGGACCCATCGCGACGCCATTGCTGCCGGTCATCTTCAGCATGTTGTACGTGATGTTGCCGGTGTCCAGCGTGGGCATGACGAGCAGGTTGGCGCGACCCTTCAGCGTGCTGTCCGGGTAGGCCAGGACGCGGATCTTTTCCGACAGGGCGGCGTCGGCGTGCATTTCGCCGTCGACTTCCAGGTCGGGAGCGCGGTCCTGCACCATCTGGCGCGCGGCGGCCATCTTGCGCGACGAATCCGTGATGCGGCTGCCGAAGTTGGAGTGCGACAGCAGGGCGATCTTCGGCACCACGCCAAAGCGCAGCATTTCATCGGCGGCCTGGATGGTGATGCTGGCGACTTCCTCGGCCGTCGGGTTTTCGTTGACGTGGGTGTCGGTGACGAACAAGGTCTGGTCGGGCAGCATCAGCACGTTCAGGGCGGCATAGGTCTGGCCTTCCTTCTTGCCGATGATTTCGTCGATGTACTTGAGCTGGTTGTCGTACTTGCTGGCCACCCCGCAGAGCAGGGCGTCGGCATCGCCACGGCGCAGCAGCATCGCGCCGATCAGCGTGTTGTGCTTGCGGATCATCGCCTTGGCGATGGCCGGGGTCACGCCTTCGCGGCCCTTGAGCTGGTAGTACGCGTTCCAGGTTTCATTGAAGCGGCTGTCGTCTTCCGGATCCACGATCTCGAAGTCCTTGCCGGCCGCCAGGCGCAGGCCGAACTTCTTGATGCGCATTTCGATGACGGACGGGCGGCCGATCAGGATCGGGAACGCCAGCTTTTCATCGGCCACGGTCTGCACCGCGCGCAGCACGCGCTCGTCTTCGCCGTCGGCATAGATGACGCGCTTGGGCGCCTTCTTGGCCTGGGCGAACAGCGGACGCATCAACTGGCCCGAGTGGTACACGAAGCCCATGAGCTTTTGGCGGTAGGCTTCGATGTCCTCGATGGGGCGGGCGGCCACGCCGGAGTCGGCGGCAGCCTGGGCCACGGCCGGGGCGATCTGGACGATCAGGCGCGGGTCGAAGGGCTTGGGGATGATGTAGTCCGGGCCGAACGACAGTTCCTGGCCAGCGTAGGCGCGGGCCACTTCGTCGTTCTGTTCGGCTTGCGCCAGTTCGGCGATGGCCTTCACGCAAGCAAGCTTCATTTCTTCCGTGATGCGCGATGCGCCGGCGTCCATGGCGCCGCGGAAGATGAACGGGAAGCACAGCACGTTGTTGACCTGGTTCGGGTAGTCCGAACGGCCGGTGGCGATGATGCAGTCCGGGCGGGCGGCCTTGGCCACTTCGGGACGGATTTCCGGCTCGGGGTTGGCCAGAGCCAGGATCAGCGGGCTCGCGGCCATGGTCTTGACCATGTCGGCGGTCAGCACGCCTGCGGTCGAGCAGCCCAGGAACACGTCGGCGCCGTTGACCACGTCGGCCAGCGTGCGCGCGTCGGTCTTCTGCGCGTAGCGCTTCTTGTTGACCTCCATGTTTTCATCGCGGCCGTCCCAGATCACGCCACGCGAGTCCACCACGTAGATGTTCTCGCGCTTGACGCCCAGGTGGACCAGCAGATCCAGGCAGGCGATGGCGGCGGCGCCGGCACCCGAGCAGGCCAGCTTGACCGTGCCGATGTCCTTGCCCACGACCTTCAGGCCATTCAGGATGGCGGCCGACGAAATGATGGCGGTGCCGTGCTGGTCGTCATGGAAGACGGGGATCTTCATGCGCTCGCGCAGCTTCTTCTCGATGTAGAAGCACTCGGGCGCCTTGATGTCCTCGAGGTTGACGCCGCCCAGCGTGGGTTCCAGCGCCGCGATGATGTCGACCAGCTTGTCGGGGTCGTTTTCGGCCAGTTCGATGTCGAACACGTCGATGCCGGCGAACTTCTTGAACAGGCAGCCCTTGCCTTCCATGACGGGTTTTGCGGCCAGCGGGCCGATGTTGCCCAGGCCCAGCACGGCGGTACCGTTGGTGATCACGCCCACCAGGTTGCCGCGCGAGGTGTACTTCGAGGCTGCGTCATCGCCCTGGTCGAAGATGGCCATGCAGGCGGCCGCCACGCCGGGGGAGTAGGCCAGGGACAGGTCGTCCTGGTTGGCCAGCGTCTTGGTCGGGGTGACCGAGATTTTGCCGGGAGTGGGGTAGGCGTGGTAGTCCAACGCCATTTTGGTGAGAGTTTCGTCCATGGGATACAGGCCTTGCGGGCGCTAAATGGAAAGAAAGGAGGAAAGGAAGGAAAGCGGATTGCAAAAAGCGGGCTCGCGGCCCGCCGTATTTTCTTGGAAATGCTTGGGAACACCCGTATTTCAACAGAAAGCGCGGGTGCTTGGTTGTTGCGGTGCAGCGAATGGACGATTTTGCTCAAAACCTCGCCGCACCGCGGTTTGCAATCCTAGAGCTGCCAAGGGGGTGTCTGGCGGGCGCCGGCGTTCAGCCGGACACGCAGCCCCTTGGCGTCTTCCTCGCGGCCCAGGCTGTCCAGGGCATGCAGCACGATCCAGTCGGCGCTGACTTCGAAGAAGTCGCGCAGCTGGGCGCGGGTGTCGCTGCGGCCGAAACCGTCGGTGCCCAGCGTGCGATAGGGGGCAGGCACCCAGGCGCGGATCTGTTCGGGCACGGCCCGTATGTAGTCGCTCGCGGCCACTACCGGGGCGTCGCTGCCGCCCAGGCAGTGCCGCACCCAGTCGTCGCTGGCATCCAGCCCCAGCACGCGGGCGCGCTCGGCCTCGCGTCCGGCGCGGGCCAGTTCGGAAAAGCTGGTGACGCTCCAGACTTCGGCGTCCACGCCATAATCGGCCTGCAATCGTTGCGCGGCCATTTCGGCCTCGCGCAGCATGGGGCCGGCGCCCAGCAGGCGTACCTGGGCCTGTCCTCGGGCGGGCCGCAAGAGGTACATGCCGCGCAGGATGCCCTCCCGCACCGCTTCGCCCGGCGGCATGTCGGGTTGCGCCAGGTTTTCGTTGGTGACGGTCAGGTAGAAGAATTCGTCGCGTTGCTCGTCGAGCATGCGGCGCATGCCGTGTTCGACGATGACGGCGACCTCGAAGGCATAGGCCGGGTCGTAGGCGCGGCAGTTCGGCACGGCGGCGGCCATGATGTGGCTGGAGCCGTCCTGATGCTGCAAGCCTTCGCCGCCCAGGGTGGTGCGGCCAGAGGTGGCTCCGATGAGGAAGCCGCGCGTGCGCTGGTCGGCGGCGGCCCAGATCAGGTCGCCGATGCGCTGGAAGCCGAACATCGAGTAGTAGATATAGAAGGGCAGCATCGGCAACCCGTTGACCGAGTAGCTGGTGCCGGCAGCCGTCCAGGAGGAAATCGCGCCGGCCTCGGTGATGCCTTCTTCGAGGATCTGGCCGTCGCGGGCTTCGCGGTAGTACAGCACGGAGCCTATGTCTTCGGGTTCGTACAACTGGCCTTGCGCGGAATAGATGCCGATCTGGCGGAACAGGTTGGCCATGCCGAAAGTACGGGCCTCGTCCGCCACGATGGGCACGATGCGCGGCCCCACCGTGGCGTCCTTGAGCAGCGCGGTCAGCATGCGCACGATGGCCATGGTGGATGACATTTCCTTGCCATCCGCGGCCAGTGCAAAGCGCGCCCAATGTTCCGCTTGGGGGGGCGCCAGCTTGGGCGCCTCGATGTTGCGGCGGGGAATGTGCCCGCCGAGTGCGGCACGGCGCGCCTGCAAGTGGCGCAGTTCGGCGCTGTCCTCGGCGGGGCGGTAGAACTTCAGCGCCAGGCAATCGGCGTCCGAGATCGGCAGCGCGAAGCGGTCGCGGAAAGCCAGCAGGGCTACATCGTCCAGCTTTTTCTGCTGGTGCGTGGTCATCTTGCCCTGGCCGGCCGAGCCCATGCCGAAGCCCTTTTTGGTCTGCGCCAGGATTACCGTGGGCTGGCCTTGGTGGCGCACGGCGCGGTGGTAAGCGGCATGGATCTTCACCATGTCATGTCCGCCGCGGTGCAGCCGGTCGATGGCTTCGTCGCTCCAGTCTGCCACCAGCGCCGCCAGCTCGGGGTTCTGGTTGAAGAAGTGGGCGCGGTTGAAGGCGCCATCATTGGCTGCGAAGGTCTGGAATTGTCCGTCCACGGTATTGGCGAACGCGCGCGCCAGCGCACCTCCCGTGTCGCGCCGCAGGAGAGCGTCCCAGTCGCTGCCCCAGACAAGCTTGATGACGTTCCAGCCAGCGCCGGCATACAGCGTTTCCAGTTCATCGATGATGCGGCCGTTGCCGCGCACCGGGCCGTCCAGCCGCTGCAGGTTGCAATTGACCACGAACACCAGGTTGTCGAGCTTTTCGCGCGCGGCCAGTGTCAGCGCGGCGATGGATTCGGGTTCGTCCATTTCGCCGTCGCCGAAGATGCCCCAGACCTTGCGGTCGGCGCCGGGCATGAGCGAACGGTGCTCGAGGTAGCGCATGAAGCGCGCCTGGTAAATCGCGTTGATAGGGCCGATGCCCATCGAACCCGTGGGGAATTGCCAGAAGTCCGGCATCAGCCACGGATGCGGGTAAGACGACAAGCCGCGCAGGCCGTTCGCGGAGGCGGTGATTTCCTGCCGGAAATGCGCCAAGTCCGCTTCACTGAGGAAGCCCTCCAGATAGGCGCGGGCATAGACACCGGGGGCCGAGTGCGGCTGCATGTAGACCAGGTCTCCCGGGCCATCCTGGGTGCGCGCGCGAAAGAAATGGTTGAAGCCGACTTCGAACAGGTCGGCGGCCGACGCGTAGCTGGCGATGTGGCCGCCCAGTTCGCCATGCGCCTGGTTGGCGCGCACCACCATGGCCAGGGCGTTCCAGCGGTTGATGCGGGCGATGCGCTCTTCCACGGCCAGATTGCCGGGGAAGGGGGGCTCCTCGTCGGCGGGAATGGTGTTGAGGTACGCGGTGCGGGTCTGGCTGTTGGCGCGCAAGCCCAGCGACGCGGCGTGGCCGAGCAGGTTGTCCAGCACATAGCCCGCGCGCTCGGAACCTTCCGCCTGTACCAGTGCCTGCAGCGCATCGCGCCATTCGGCGGTTTCGGCGGGGTCGGAATCGTGCTGGATAGCTTGCCCGGGGCGGGCGGAACTGGCGTCGCGCATGGTCTTGTCGTCTCCTGGTTTGACGTCCATGCTAGACCCTAGCTTCAGGCATGGGTAATCAAAATTCTAGGGAGATTTCTGTAAATTCAGCATAATCTGTTGCAGGTTTTGTAGCTTGCGGCAGCTTCTGCCGAAGATGCGCCCGGCGACCGTCTTAGGGGATGTGGCCACTGGGTGGACGCGAAGGCGCTAGAATTCGCGGCTGGCAAGAAAGGAATGACTGCAATGACCCAACCCATCAGCGTCCCGGCAGAGGTCACGTTGCCCGAACTTACGTTCCGCGGCATCCTCCTGGGCGCAATCATCACCGTTATCTTCACGGCCTCCAACGTCTTCCTTGGACTGAAGGTGGGCCTGACGTTCTCATCGGCCATTCCGGCTGCGGTGATCTCGATGTCCGTCCTGCGCCTGTTCAAGGACGCAAACATCCTCGAAAACAATATGGTGCAGACCCAGGCCTCGGCGGCCGGGACCCTGTCGTCCATCATCTTCATCCTGCCGGCCCTGGTCATGATGGGGCACTGGCAAGGCTTCCCCTTCTGGCAGACGCTGGGCATCTGCGCGGCCGGCGGCATGTTGGGTGTGATGTTCACCATTCCGCTGCGCCACGTGATGGTGGTGCAGAGCGATCTGCCCTATCCGGAAGGCGTGGCCGCTGCTGAAATCCTGCGCGTGGGCAGCGCCGAGCGCGCGCAGGACGAGGCCGGGGACGACGGCCGGGCGCCGGCCAAGACCGAGACCGGCATGGGCGACATCGTGGCTGGCGGCCTGGTCGCCGCCGCGGTCAGTTTCGCGGCCAGCGGCCTGCGGGTGCTGGGTGACGGCATCAGTCGTTGGTTTGAAGTGGGCGGCGCGGTGTTCCGCCTGCCGATGGGCTTTTCACTGGCGCTCTTGGGCGCCGGCTACCTGATCGGCATCGTTGCGGGCCTGGCCATGCTGACCGGGTTGATCATTTCCTGGGGCATTGCCGTGCCCATCCTGAGCGCCATGGGCGATATGCCCGCAGGCCAGACCTTGGCGCAATACGCCACCGGGCTGTGGGCGTCCCAGGTGCGCTTCATCGGCGCCGGCGTGATCGGCGTGGGCGCCATCTGGACGCTGGCCACGCTGTTCATGCCGATGGCGCGCGGCGTCAAGGCATCGTTTGCCGCGTTGACCAAGGCGGGCGCCGCTCGCGCCGGGCAAGCGCGGCGCACGGAGCGCGACCTGTCGGCAGGCTGGATTTCGGCGGTGACGCTGGTGCTGGTGGCTGTTCTGGTGGTGACGTTCCAGGTCTTCCTGTCAGGCGCGCCGCTGTCGCCCGCCGGAATCTGGAAGCTGGTGGCCTATGCCGTGCTGTTCGCTTTCGTGTTTGGTTTCCTCGTGGCCGCGGCCTGCGGCTACATGGCGGGGCTGGTGGGATCTTCGACCAGCCCGATCTCCGGCGTGGGCATCGTCGCCATCGTGCTGGTGTCGCTGCTGATGCTGGCCCTGGGCGGCGAACTGCTGGGCGCGCAGAATGGCGTGCAGATGGCGATCGCCTTGTCGATCTTCAGCACCTCGGCGGTGGTGGCCGTGGCCTCCATTTCGAACGACAACCTGCAAGACTTGAAGACGGGTTGGCTGGTGGGCGCGACGCCGTGGCGCCAGCAGGTGGCCTTGCTGATCGGCTGCGTGGCCGGCGCGGCCGTGATTTCACCGGTGCTGGAACTGCTCTACAACGCTTATGGATTTGCCGACGCCATGCCGCGAGAAGGCATGGATCCGGCCCAGGCCCTTTCGGCGCCGCAAGCCACGCTGATGTTGGCGATCGCACGCGGCATCTTCACGCACCAGCTCAACTGGACCATGATCCTGATCGGCATGGCGGTCGGCGTGGGCCTGATCGTGGTGGACGAGATCATGAAGCGCACCTGCCGCGTGGCCCGTATTCCGGTGCTGGCGGTGGGTATCGGCATTTACCTGCCCCCGACCGTTGCCGCGCCCATCGTAGTCGGCGCGGTCCTGGCCTGGCTGCTGGAGGGGGCTTTGCGCCGCCGGGCGGCTGCGGTCGGCAAGCCCTACGAGCAATTTGCCGAGAGCGCCAATCGCCGAGGCGTGCTGATCGCCTCGGGACTGATCGTCGGCGAAAGCCTGGTCGGCGTGCTGATGGCCGGCATCATCGGCGCGTCCGGCACCGAGGCGCCGCTGGCGATCGCCGGCGAAGGCTTTGCGCAGACGGCGTCCTTCCTGGGCCTGGCCGTCTTCGTGGTGGTCGCAATCCTGTTCTGGCGCCGGGTAATGAAACTGGCGTGAGGCGCCAGGCCTGCCCTGCCGGGCGGCCGCGTCAGGCGGCGTCCAGCAGGTCGGCCAGTGTGCGTGCGATGACCTTGGTGGCGCGCCGCAAGTCTTCCAGCGCCACGCGCTCATCGTTGCGCTTGGCGTGAGATTCCAGCACGGTGCGCGGGCCAGCGCCGTAGATCACCCCGGGGATGCCCGCTTCGGCGTACAGGCGCACGTCGGTATAGAGCGGGGTACCCATGGCGGCGATAGGCTCGCCGAACACTTCCTCTCCATGTTTCTGGATGGCCCGCACCAGCGCTTGGTTGCCGGGCAGGGGGCGCATGGAATTCGCCAGCAGCAGGCGCTTGATGTCCACGCTGATGCCGGGCACCGATGCCGCGGATTCCTTGATGATGCGGCGGATGTCGGCTTCGACCTCTGCCGCGTTTTCTTCGGGAATCATGCGGCGGTCGAGCTTGAACACCACTTTGCCCGGCACTACGTTGGTATTGGTGCCACCTTCGATGCGGCCGACGTTCAGGTAAGGGTGGCTGATTCCCGGCACGTCGGAGCGGATCTCCCGATAGCGCGCGTTCTGCGCATACAGCGCATTGAGGACCGTGACCGCGCCTTGCAAGGCGTCCACGCCGCTGCTGGGAATGGCGGCATGCGCCATCTTGCCGTGTACCGTCACTTCCATTTGCAGGCAGCCGTTGTGCGCGGTGACGACCTCATAGCTGAAGCCCGCGGCGATAAGCAGGTCGGGTTTGGTCAGCCCTTGCGACAGCAGCCAGCCGGGGCCGAGCAATCCGCCGAACTCCTCGTCGTAGGTGAAGTGCAGTTCAACCGCGCCTCGGGTAGGCCGGGCAACGGCCTCCAGCGCGCGCAACGCGAACGTGAAGCTGGCGAAATCGCTCTTGCTGACGGCGGCGGCGCGGCCGTACAGGTTGCCATTGTCGATTTCGCCGCCGTAGGGATCATGTTCCCAGCCCTCGCCGGGCGGCACGACGTCGCCATGCGCATTGAGCGCCACGCGCAGCCCGCCCGCGCCGTACTCGCGGCGCACGATGAGGTTGGTGATCGATTGGAGTCCGTAATCTTGCACTTCCTGCGCAGGCACCGGATGGGCCTCGGCATCCAGGCCAAAGGCTTGCAGCAGCTCGGCCGTGCGTTCCGCGTGCGGGGCATTGTTGCCGGGAGGCGTGTCGGTGGGCACGCGCACCAGCTCCTGCAGGAAACGGACTTCTTCATCAAAATGGGCGTCAACCCAGGCGTCGAGTCGGGTGTGGTTGGTCATGGTCGCTATCGGGTTTCTTGGGCAAGGTCATCGAGCAGGCGCAGCATGGCCAGCACGGCCAGCTGGATATCGTCGCTGGAGGTGGATTCGCGCGGGTTGTGGCTGATGCCGGAGTTCTGGCCGCGCACGAAAAGCATGGCCTGGGGCATGACCTCATGCAGCTTCATGGCGTCGTGGCCGGCGCCGCTGGGCATGCAGTGCACGGGCAGGCCCAGCGCATCCACGGCACGCTCCCAGCGCTTTTGCCAGGCAGGATCGCTGGGCGCGGCGGCGGCGCGCATGGTTTCTTCCAGCGCGTAGCTCAGTCCGCGGCGCTGGCACACGGCTTCGAGCTCAGCCAGTACGTCTCGCGCCAGCGCATCGCGCTGGGAGTCGCTGGGCGCGCGCAGATCGAGGCTGAAACGGCATTCGCCCGGAACCACGTTGATCGAGCCGCCGGGCACTTCCAACATGCCCATCGTGCCCACGGAGTCGCCATCGCGGGCGGCGCGCCGCTCAACGTATAGCGCCAGTTCGGCGGTGGCGGTGGCGGCGTCGCGGCGGCGGTTCATGGGCGTGGTGCCGGCATGGCACGCGAGGCCGCTGATCCGGACCTGGTAGCGCACGCAGCCATTGATGGAAGTGACCACGGCCAGGGGCAGCCCCATCTCGTAGAGCACCGGCCCCTGCTCGATGTGGACCTCGACGAAGCCCAGGTAGCGGGAAGGATCGCGGCGCAGTCCCGGGATGGCCTCGCTGCGCAAGCCCGCTTGCGCCATCGCGTCGCGCATGCTGATGCCGTCGGCGTCCTGCTGGTCCAGCCATTCCGGCTTGAAATCGCCGATCAGCGCGCCCGAGCCGAGAAAAGTGGCGCGGTAGCGCTGGCCTTCTTCTTCCGCGAAGCCGATGACTTCCAGGTGATAGGGCAGGCGCTTGCCCTGGCGGTGCAGTTCGCGCACGCAGGCCATCGGCACGAAGATACCCAAACGGCCGTCGTACCTGCCGGCGTTGCGCACGGTGTCGTAATGGCTGCCGGTCATTAGCGTGAGGGCGTCGGGGCGGTCGGCCAGATAGCGGCCGACCACGTTGCCCACGGCGTCGATGCCAACTTCGTCGAAACCGCAATCGCGCATCCACTGCGACAGCAGCCGGGCGCAGGCGCGGTGGGCTTCGGTGAGGTAGGTGACGGTCAACTGGCCCTTTTCGGCATAGCCCGGGTCGCTGTGGGCGGCCAGTTGCTCGCTCCAGTCCCAGATGTCGTTGCCCATGGCGGGTTCGCCGCCAAACCGGTCGCGCAGGCGGAGTTCGGCGATGCGGTGCAGTTGCTGCATGGCCTCGTCGAATTCGAGATCGGGCGGGTTGTCCTTGCGGCGCATGAATTCGTCGATGACCTGCTGCCGCGTCATGCCCGCGCCACGCGGGCCGCGCACCGCGAGCACGAAGGGGAAGCCGAACCTGCTTTTGTAGGCGGTGTTCAGTTCCTGCAGGCGGGTCAGTTCGGCGGGCGAGCCTAGCGCCAGCCCGGCCAGGTCCTGTTCGCGCGCCGAGTCCGGATCCCGGGATGTGCCCGGCATGGCGCCGAGTTCGGGATGGGCATGCAACAACGCCGTGCGCGACGGCACGTCGGCTTGGCTGACGGCCTGGCGCAAGCGCTGTTCCAGGTCGGCCAGGGAGCGGAACGGCCGGGCGGCAAGCGCGCGCTCGGCGATCCAGGGCGCGTGCCCGTAGAGATTGTCGAGCATGGCAGCGGCGTCCGCGGGCGCCGCTGCATTGAGTTGGGCTAGGGTATGGGCCATGGCCGTCCTGTTCAGGCTTGAGGTGAGTAGGGGTGCGTGGCTTTCCAGTGGCGCGCAATATCGAGCCTGCGGCATATCCAGACGCGATCGTGGTTGGCGATATGGTCAAGAAAGCGCTGCAGCGCGGTGATGCGGCCGGGCCGTCCCAGCAAGCGGCAGTGCATGCCGATGCTCATCATCTTGGGCGCGTCCTCGCCTTCGGCGTAGAGCGCATCGAAGCTGTCCTTCAGGTACTGGAAGAAGGGGTCGGCGTGCGAATAGCCCTGCGGCAACGCGAAACGCATGTCGTTGCAATCCAGCGTGTAGGGCACGATGAGTTGCGGCACGACGCTGCCGTCCGTTTTTTGCACGCGCATCCAGAAAGGCAGGTCGTCGCCGTAATAGTCGCTGTCGTATTCGAAGCCACCGTAGTCAGCGACCAGGCGCCGCGTGCGGGGGCTGTCGCGGCCGGTGTACCAGCCCAGCGGACGAGCGCCAGTCAACTGCGTGATCGCGTCCATGGCCAGGCGCATGTGCTCGCGTTCCGTGGCCTCGTCGATGTGCTGGTAGTGGATCCAGCGCCAGCCATGGCAGGCGATCTCGTGCCCCAGCTCGACGAATGCGGCGCTCAGTTCGGGATGGCGCTGCAAGGCCATGCCGACGCCGAATACCGTCAGCGGCAGGCCGCGCTTTTCAAACTCCCTCAGGATGCGCCAGACGCCCGCGCGCGAGCCGTACTCATAGATGCTCTCCATGCTGAGATGGCGCTCGGGATAGCTGGCGGGGTTGAACATCTCCGACAGGAACTGTTCGGATCCGGCATCGCCATGCAGCACGCTGTTTTCGCCGCCTTCTTCGTAATTCAGCACGAACTGCACCGCGATGCGCGCCTGGCCCGGCCATTGCGCATGCGGCGGACGGCGGCCATAGCCGACCAGGTCGCGGGGGTAGGGGAGCGTGGAATCGTAGGTGGTCATGAACAGGCGGGCGGAGTGCGCCGGCGCGCGGCGGCCGGACGTGGGTTGGCGGACGACTTCCTGATGTGCTGCACCATAGCCGGAAATCTCAGTTTTGTATACAACTTATGTACATGATTTTTCGGGAAGGGCTGAGCCTTGCCCAGCGCTACCCGGGGCAAGGTGACGCGACGCGTAAAGCCCAGCCGGCGGATTCGCCGGCTGGGCTGCGTTTCCTGCATCCATCATGGGTGCTGACCGCCAGGGATGGCAAGCCCCGGGCCGCTGGGCGGGAACCTGCCATCAGCGCAGGTCGCCGCAAGGCCAGCCCACGGCGCCGTAGGCGCCTCTATCCGTTGCGGTAGAGAAAGCTGTAGGCGTTGATCGCCGGCACCCCTCCCAGGTGCGCATACAGCACTCGCGAGCCGGCGGGAATCTCGCCGCGGCGGACAATGTCCATCATGCCCTGCATGGATTTGCCCTCGTAGACCGGGTCGGTCATCATCCCTTCCAGCCTGGCGCAAAGGCGGATGGCCTCGTTGGTCTCGGCGGACGGCAAGCCATAGGCGGGATAGGCATAGCGGGTGTCCAGCACCACATCGCGCTCTTCGATGGCGCTGCCCAGCCCGACCATGTCGGCGGTGCGCCGCGCGATGCGCAGGATCTGCGCGCGAGTCTGTTCGGGCGTACCCGATGCGTCGATACCGATCACGCGGTCGGCGCGTCCGTCGGCCGCGAACCCCACCACCATGCCGGCTTGCGTGCTGCCGGTGACCGCGCACACGACGATATAGTCGAACTTGAATCCCAGCTCTGCCTCCTGGCGCCGAACCTCCTCGGCGAAGCCCACATAGCCCAGGCCTCCAAGTTCATGGTCCGACGCGCCTGCCGGAATCGCATAGGGCTTGCCGCCGCGTTTCCTGACGTCCTCCAGGGCTTCCTCCCAGCTGCGCCGAAAGCCGATGTCGAAACCCTGGTCCACCAGGCGCACGTCGGCGCCCATCAGGCGGCTCATCATGATGTTGCCCACCCGGTCATAGACGGCGTCCGAATAGTCCACCCAGTTTTCCTGCACCAGCACGCAGGCCAGCCCCAGCTTTGCGGCCACGGCGGCGACCATGCGTGTGTGGTTCGACTGGATGCCGCCGATGGTGACCAGCGTGTCGCAACCTTGTTCCAGCGCCTGCGGGATCAGGTATTCGAGCTTGCGCAGTTTGTTGCCGCCAAACGCCAAGCCGCTGTTGCAGTCTTCACGCTTGGCGTAGATCTCGACCTTGCCGCCCAGGTGCGCGGACAGGCGTTCGAGTTTTTCGATGGGGGTGTCGCCGAAAGTCAGGCGATGGCGTGGAAATCGTTGCAGATCCATAGGGGGCTCTCCTGTGCCGGCCGGATGGCGCGGATGGAAAAATCATAGAAAGCCCACGGATTTATCGTCAATTGCGTATTTTTTTGATTTGAAAGTGAAATAGTTGAATAATTTTCTTTGGTTCTATTTAATATTTTTCAATAAGATTAAAGAAAGAAATTTAATTTTCAGGGGCATATCAAATGCCAGCGATTTCCGGCCTGGACCGCATCGATCGCCAGATCCTGCGCTTCTTGCAGCAGGACGCCCAGATCACGAACCTGGAACTGAGCACGCGCGTCCACCTGAGCCCGGCCGCCTGTCTGCGCCGCGTGGAAAAGCTCAGGGCCGAGGGCATCATCCGCAAGACTGTCGCGCTGCTCGAACCCGCCGAGGTGGATATGTCCACGCTCGTCATCGTGGGGGTGGTGCTGGACCGTTCCACGCCCGAATCCTTCACGGATTTCGAGGCCGCGGCGCGCGGCATCAGCGGTTGCCTCGAGTGCCATCTGGTCGCGGGTGAATTCGACTACTTCCTGATGCTGCGCATCCGGGACCTGGAGCGCTTCAACAAGCTGCACGCGGGCGAGATCATCAAGCTGCCCGGTGTCCGCCAGATTCGCACCTTTTTCGTCCTGAAAGAGATCCTGTCGACGACCGAACTGCCGGTGTGAACGAGGCTAATGCGCAACACTGCCATTGCGGTGCTCGAAAATGATGCGTTGCGGCATTTTGGGATGGCGGAAATTGCTGGCGTGTAGACGGCGCAATGGAAGGGGTTGGCTGGACATTCCAATGCTGCATGACGGCATTCCGAATGCGCTTTTGCGTCACGCAAACGCAAGAAGACGGCTTTAAACTCAAAGGGCTATACTCTTGCACATACGGCTTTCAAGGCTTGTACGCGCCTTCTGCCCCTGCTATCCGCTTAACGGGAAGCCCGTGTCGCGGAAGGTTTTCCTGCATCGTAATCGAGTGAAGCACTCGTAAAGGTGAAGCGATTATGTCTTCGGAAATAGAATCCCTATCCACGTCTTACTTGTTTGGGGGAAACGCCCCCTACGTTGAGGAGCTTTACGAAGCCTACCTCGACAACCCCGGTTCGGTACCTGACAACTGGCGCGAATACTTCGACCAGCTGCAGCATGCTCCCGCTACCGACGGCCAGGAATCCACTCGCGACCAGGCCCACGCTCCCATCGTCGAATCGTTCGCCCAACGCGCCAAGGCCAATGCCTTCGTGCAACGCGCCGCCGAACCCGACCTGAGCGTGGCTTCCAAGCAAGTCTCGGTGCAATCCCTGATCGCCGCCTACCGCTCGCTGGGTTCGCGCTGGGCCGACCTGGATCCGCTCAAGCGCCAGGAACGTCCCCCGATTCCCGAACTCGATCCGGCCTTCTACGGCCTGACCGAAGCCGATCTGGACCAGACCTACTCGGCTACCAACACCTACTTCACGACCGCCAGCACGATGACGCTGCGCGACATCCTGAAGGCCTTGCGCGACACCTACTGCCGCAGCATCGGCGCCGAATTCACGCACATCTCCGACCCCGCCGCCAAGCGCTGGATCCAGGAACGCCTGGAAACCACCCTGGGCGCGCCCGCCTACTCGGCCGAAGAAAAGCGCCACATCCTGCAGCAACTGACCGAGTCCGAAGGCCTCGAGCGCTTCCTGCACACCAAGTACGTCGGCCAGAAGCGCTTCTCGCTGGAAGGCGGCGAAAGCTTCATCGCCTCGATGGATGAAGTGGTGAACCACGCCGGCGAAAACGGCGTCCAGGAAATCGTGGTCGGCATGGCCCACCGCGGCCGCCTGAACCTGCTCGTGAACATCATGGGCAAGATGCCCGGCGATCTGTTCGCCGAGTTCGAAGGCAAGCACGCCGAAGGCCTGACCGACGGCGACGTGAAGTACCACAACGGCTTCTCCAGCGACCTGTCCACCCGTGGCGGCCCGGTCCACCTGTCGCTCGCGTTCAACCCGTCCCACCTGGAAATCGTCAACCCCGTGGTCGAAGGCAGCGCGCGCGCTCGCCAGGAACGCCGCGGCGACACCGAAGGCAAGCAAGTGCTGCCGGTGCTGGTGCACGGTGACGCGGCCTTTGCCGGCCAAGGCGTGGTCATGGAAACCCTCAACCTGGCCCAGACCCGCGGCTACGGCACGGGCGGCACGCTGCATATCGTCATCAACAACCAGATCGGCTTCACCACGTCCGACCCGCGCGACTCGCGTTCGACGCTGTATTGCACCGACGTGGTCAAGATGATCGAAGCGCCGGTGTTCCACGTCAACGGCGACGATCCCGAAGCCGTCGTGTTCGTCACCAAGCTGGCTCTGGACTACCGCCTGCAATTCCGCCATGACGTGGTCGTAGACATCGTCTGCTTCCGCAAGCTGGGCCACAACGAGCAAGATACCCCGTCGCTGACGCAGCCCCTGATGTACAAGCGCATCGGCCACCACCCCGGCACGCGCAAGCTGTACGCCGACAAGCTGACCACGCAAGGCGTGCTGGCTGAAGGCGAAGCCGATCAGCTCGTGAAGGACTACCGCCAGCTGATGGAAGACGGCCAGCGCACCATCGAACCGGTGCTGACCGACTACAAGAGCAAGTACGCCATCGACTGGTCGCCGTTCCTGGGCGCCAAGTGGACCGACCAGGCCGACACCGCCGTGCCGCTGGCCGAACTCAAGCGCATTGGCGAACGCATCACCACCGTGCCGGAAGGCTTCACCGTGCACCCGCTGGTCGCCAAGCTGCTGAACGACCGCCGCACGATGGCCAAGGGCGAAATGAACCTGGACTGGGGCATGGGCGAGCACCTCGCCTTCGCGACCCTGGTGTCCTCGGGCTACGCCATCCGCATCACGGGCCAGGACTCGGGCCGTGGCACGTTCACGCACCGCCACGCCGTGCTGCATGACCAGAACCGCGAACGCTGGAACGACGGCACCTACATTCCGCTGCAGAACGTCTCGGAAGGCCAGGCTCCGTTCACCGTCATCGACTCCGTGCTGTCCGAAGAGGCTGTGCTGGGCTTTGAATACGGCTACTCCAGCGCGGAACCCAACACGCTGACCATCTGGGAAGGCCAGTTCGGCGACTTCGTCAACGGCGCCCAGGTCGTGATCGACCAGTTCATCAGCTCCGGCGAAGCCAAGTGGGGCCGCCAGTCGGGCTTGACCCTGATGCTGCCGCACGGCTACGAAGGCCAGGGCCCCGAGCACTCGTCGGGCCGCATCGAGCGTTTCCTGCAGCTGTGCGCCGACAACAACATGCAAGTGGTGCAGCCGACTTCGGCCTCGCAGATCTTCCACGTGCTGCGTCGCCAGATGATCCGTCCGTTCCGCAAGCCCCTGGTGCTGTTCACGCCCAAGTCGCTGCTGCGCAACAAGGATGCCGGCTCTCCGCTGACCGATCTGGCCGGCGGCAGCTTCCGTCCCGTGATCGGCGAAGTGGACGACACGATCGACGCCGCCAAGGTCAAGCGCGTGCTGGCTTGCTCGGGCAAGGTCTACTACGATCTGGTCAACGCCCGCCGCGAGCGTGGTGCCGACAATGTCGCCATCATCCGCGTCGAGCAGCTGTATCCCTTCGCGCACAAGTCGTTCGAAGCGGAGCTGCGCAAGTACCCGAAGGCAACCGAAGTGATCTGGGTTCAGGACGAACCGCAGAACCAGGGTGCCTGGTTCTACGTTCAGCATCATGTGTACGAAAACATGGTCGAAGGCCAGAAGCTGGGCTATGCCGGCCGCGCCGCGTCGGCATCGCCGGCCGTGGGCTACCTGGCCAAGCACCAGGAGCAGCAGAAGGCCCTGATCGAAACGGCTTTCGCGCCCAAGTTCAAGGTCATGTTGACGAAGTAACACTCGCTTGATGCACGCGCCGCGCGCGCAGGTTTCTGGAATTCCATTTCGGGGCTTGCCGCGCAGCGCGACCAGAACACAAACTTTACGGAACAAACAAAATGGCTATTACCGACGTCGTCGTCCCCCAACTCTCCGAATCCGTCTCCGAAGCGACGCTGCTGACCTGGAAGAAGCAGCCGGGCGCTGCCGTTGAAGCGGACGAAATCCTGATCGAAGTCGAAACCGACAAGGTCGTGCTGGAAGTGCCGGCTCCCGCCTCGGGCGTGCTGGCTGAAATCGTCAAGGGCGACGGCAGCACCGTCACCTCCGGCGAACTGCTGGCCCGTATCGACACCGCCGGCAAGGCTGCCGTTGCCGCCGCCGCGCCCGCCGCCGAAGCGCCCAAGGCCGCCGAGCAAGCCGCTGCCGCTCCGGCCGCCGCGCCTGCTTCGTCGGCTGCCGCCGGCGTGGCTTCGCCCGCCGCCGCCAAGATCCTGGCCGAGAAGGGCGTCGACGCCGCTTCCGTGGCCGGCACCGGCCGTGACGGCCGCGTGACCAAGGGCGACGCCCTGGCCGCCAGCGCGCCCGCCAAGGCCGCTCCCGCCAAGGCAGCCGCTCCGGTTGCTCCCCCGACGCTGTCGCTGGACGGCCGTCCGGAACAGCGCGTGCCGATGAGCCGCCTGCGTGCCCGTATCGCCGAGCGTCTGCTGCAATCGCAGCAGGAAAACGCGATCCTGACCACGTTCAACGAAGTGAACATGCAGGCCGTCATCGACCTGCGCAACAAGTACAAGGACAAGTTCGAGAAAGAGCACGGCATCAAGCTGGGCTTCATGTCGTTCTTCGTCAAGGCCGCCGTGGCCGCCCTGAAGAAGTTCCCGCTGATCAACGCCTCGATCGACGGCAAGGACATCATCTACCACGGTTACTTCGACATCGGTATCGCTGTCGGCAGCCCGCGCGGCCTGGTTGTGCCGATCCTGCGCAACGCCGACCAGCTGTCCATCGCCGACATCGAAAAGACCATTGCCGACTTTGGCCGCCGCGCGGCCGACGGCAAGCTGGGCATTGAAGAAATGACCGGCGGCACCTTCTCGATCTCCAACGGCGGCGTGTTCGGCTCGATGCTGTCGACCCCGATCATCAACCCGCCGCAATCGGCCATCCTGGGCGTGCACGCCACCAAGGATCGCCCCGTGGTGGAAAATGGCCAGATCGTCATCCGCCCGATGAACTACCTGGCCCTGTCCTACGACCACCGCATCATCGACGGCCGCGAAGCCGTGCTGGGCCTGGTCGCCATGAAGGACGCCCTGGAAGATCCGCAGCGCCTGTTGCTGGACCTGTAATCTCGACGCCCCGGCCCGGCGCCCAAGCGACCCAAGAGGTCCGCGGCGCCCCGGCCGGCTCTTCGCCGGCCAGCAGGGCGGGGCGTGTTCCACTCAATACCTCATCGCGAGAACACTATGTCCAAACAATTTGACGTCGTCGTCATCGGCGCGGGCCCCGGCGGCTATATCGCCGCGATCCGCGCTGCGCAGCTCGGCATGTCGGTGGCTTGCATCGACGCCTGGCAGAACGGCCAAGGCGGCCCGGCTCCTGGCGGCACCTGCACCAACGTCGGTTGCATCCCATCCAAGGCGCTGCTGCAATCGTCCGAACACTACGAGCAAGCCAACCACCACTTCGCCGAGCACGGCATCGAAGTCAAGGGCGTCAGCCTGAAGCTCGACACGCTGATCGGCCGCAAGAACACGGTGGTCAAGCAGAACAACGACGGCATCCTGTACCTGTTCAAGAAGAACAAGGTTACGTTCTTCCATGGCAAGGGCGCGTTCGCCGGCCAGGTGGACGGCGGCTGGGCCATCAAGGTCACCGGCACCGCCGAGGAAGACCTGGTTGCCAAGCACGTGGTGGTCGCCACCGGCTCGTCGGCACGTGAACTGCCGGGCCTGCCGTTCGACGAAAAGGTCGTGTTGTCCAACGACGGCGCGCTGAACATCGGCGCCGTGCCCAAGACGCTGGGCGTGATCGGCGCTGGCGTGATCGGCCTGGAAATGGGCAGCGTGTGGCGCCGCCTGGGCTCCGAAGTCACCATCCTGGAAGCCATGCCGGAATTCCTGGCCGCCGCTGACCAGCAAGTGGCCAAGGAAGCCCTCAAGGCTTTCACCAAGCAAGGCCTGAACATCCAGATGGGCGTCAAGATCGGCGAGATCAAGGCGACCGCCAAGTCCGTCACCGTGCCCTACGTCGACGCCAAGGGCGCCGAGCAGAAGCTGGTGGTCGACAAGCTGATCGTCTCGATCGGCCGCGTGCCCTACACCGGCGGCCTGAACGCCGACGCCGTGGGCCTGAAGCTGGACGAGCGCGGCTTCGTTGCCGTGGACGGCGACTGCAAGACCAACCTGCCGAATGTGTGGGCAGTGGGTGACGTGGTGCGCGGCCCGATGCTGGCGCACAAGGCCGAGGAAGAAGGCGTGGCGGTTGCCGAGCGCATCGCCGGCCAGCATGGCCACGTCAACTTCGACACCGTGCCGTGGGTGATCTACACCTCGCCGGAAATCGCCTGGGTGGGCAAGACCGAGCAGCAGCTCAAGGCCGAAGGCCGCGAGTACAAGGCCGGCAGCTTCCCCTTCCTGGCCAACGGCCGCGCCCGCGCGCTGGGCGACACCACCGGCTTTGCCAAGGTGATCGCCGATGCCAAGACCGACGAGGTCCTGGGCGTGCACATCGTGGGCCCGATGGCCTCGGAGCTGATCTCGGAAGCCGTGACCATCATGGAATTCCGTGGCGCTGCCGAAGACATCGCCCGCATCTGCCACGCGCACCCGACGCTGTCGGAAGCCGTGAAGGAAGCCGCATTGGCCGTGGACAAGCGCGCATTGAACTTCTGATACGCGCATAGCCGATGCAAGACGGGGGCGGGTTTACGGATCCGCCCTTTTTTCATTCTGCTTTACCTGCTCCCACATGAACGTCCGCGAATACTACGAACACGCCTTGGCCGAGCGCGGCTACAAGCCCGACGAAGCCCAGAAAAAGGCGATCGACCGGCTGCAGCGCTATTACGACGAATGGGTCAAGTTCAAGTCGATGCGCTCGAATGCGCTGAAGAAACTGCTGAACCGTCCCGACGTGCCGCGCGGTGTGTATCTGTGGGGCGGCGTGGGCCGGGGCAAGAGCTTCCTCATGGATGCCTTCTACGCCACCGTGCCCGTGGTGCGCAAGACGCGCCTGCATTTTCACGAGTTCATGCGCGGGGTGCATCGCGAGCTCGAAGAAGTGAAGGGCATGCAGGACCCGCTGGACGAAGTGGCCAGACGCGTGGCCAAGCGCTACCGCCTGATCTGCTTCGACGAGTTCCACGTATCCGACGTGGCGGACGCGATGATCCTGCACCGCCTGTTGTTCAAGCTGTTCGAATACGGTACGTCCTTCGTGATGACGTCCAATTACGAACCGTCGACTCTATATACCGACGGGCTGCACCGTGATCGCGTGCTCCCCGCCATCGAGTTGATCCAGGCGCGGATGGATGTCATGAACGTGGACGCCGGCGTGGACTATCGCCGCCGCTCGCTGGAGCAGGTGCAGTGCTATCACACGCCCCTGGATGATCACGCGCGCCAGGCGCTGCAAGATGCGTTCAACAGTCTGGCCGATACTCCGCCGCAGGAGCCCGTGCTGCATATCGAGCACCGCGAAATCCGCGCGCTGGCGCTTGCCGGTTCGGTGGTGTGGTTCGATTTCGCCACGCTTTGCGGCGGTCCGCGTTCCCAGAACGACTACTTGGAACTGGCCAACCGCTTCCATGCCGTGATCCTGTCCGACGTGCCCCGCATGGGGCCGCGCCAGGCTTCCGAGGCGCGCCGTTTCACTTGGCTGATCGACGTGTTTTATGACCATCGCGTCAAGCTCATCATGTCCGCGGAATGCCAGCCCGAGGAAATCTACACGGAAGGCGCGCTGGCCAATGAATTCCATCGCACCGTCTCGCGCATTCTGGAGATGCAGTCGCGCGAATACCTGGAGTCGGAACGCCGCCTGACCGTGACGTTGTAGCCCCGCCGCATCCGCCCGCATTTTTCGGGCGGATCGCATTTGAAATTGGTAATACAAGTCATTATCAATTAAGATTTGGAGACCTCTGGTCAAGCACCGCCGTCTCCAACGTGTCCTCCCCCCTCCTGTCCGCATCGGCCGCGCGCGCCGATGCTCCCGCCGCGCCCGTCGATGGCCTGTACCGCGATCACCGTCCCTGGCTGTTCGGATGGCTGCGCCGCAAGCTGGGGTGCGAGCATCGCGCCGAAGACTTGGCGCAGGATGTGTTCCTGCGGGTGATCCAGGGCCGCAAGGCGGTGAGGGCCGGCGATGCCCGCGCGCTGTTGACGACCATTGCCAAAGGACTGGTGGTGGACCATCAGCGGCATGCGGCGCTGGAGCGCGCGTATCTCGCCTATCTGACCGCCATCCCCGAGGCCTATGCGCCATCTCCGGAAGAACAGGCCGAGCAACTGCAATCGCTGGCGCGGCTGGATCGATTGCTGGACGGGCTGCCCCCGAAAGCGCGTTCCGCCTTCCTGCTGTCGCAGCTGGACGGACTGACCTATCCCGAGATCGCGCAACGGCTCGACGTTTCCCTGAGTTCAGTGCAGCAGTACATGGTGCGCGCCATGACGGCTTGCTATGCGGCGTTCGATGACTAGCGCCGTCGATTCCGTGGCGGCCCAGGCGATTTCCTGGTGGGTGCGGCTGCAGTCCGGCATGGCAGGCGTGGCGGAGCGGCAATCCTGCGAGGCCTGGCTGGCGCAGGATCCCGCGCATCGCCTGGCCTGGGAGCGTTTGCAGCGAATCAGCCAGGATGCGCGCCGTGTGCCGGCAGCCTTGGCGCATTCGGCGCTGTCCGCGCCCCGTTCGCATGGACGCCGCGCGGTGCTGTGTGGGCTGCTTGCCGTCGGCGGCACAGCCGTTACCGGCTGGGCGGGTTATCGCCACGCTCCGTGGCAGCGCCTGGCCGCCGACCTCAGCACCGACGTCGGCGAGCGGCTGGCGGTAGCCGTGGCTGATGGACTGCATATCACCCTGAACAGCGACACCGCGGTGCGCCTGCGTTTGCAGGGCGATGCTCGCGGCATAGACCTGCTGCGCGGTGAAATGCTGGTACGCGCGGAAACGCGGCCTGCCATGGCGGCGTTGCGCGTGGACACGGGCCATGGCGAACTGCGTGTCGAACGGGCGCGCTTTGACCTGCGCCGCACCGCCGAAGGCGCGCGCGTGGGAGTGTATGAAGGCAGCGTCCTGTTGCTGCGCGCTGGCGTCGCGACACATGCGGAGGCGGGCGAACGCCTGGAATTCTCGGAGCGGGGCGCGGTTAGCCGTTACGCGTCGGACCCCGACAGGCTGGCCTGGACCGACGGCCTGGTGGTGGCCAAGGACTGGCGCCTGGACGACTTTGCGCGACATCTGTCCCGGCAGCGCGAGGGCATGATCCGAGTGGACCCGGCGGTGGCAGGCCTCCGGCTGTCGGGCGTATTCCCGCTGGACGATGCCGAGCGCGCACTCAGAGCCCTGGAACCCGCCTTGCCCATCCGCGTGACGCGGCATACCCGGTACTGGCTGCAGGTCGGCCCGCGCGAGGCGTGAGCGTTACAAAATTTTCTTGCCTGCGCATTGCAGGTTTTCGGATCCCGTACGGAAGGCACGGATAGATACCACCGTACAGGGAGATTTTTGTGTCCGCTTCATCTCACTCGCGCTTGCGCGCCCCCTTGTCCGCCGGCCGCATCGCCGTGCTGGCCGCCATGTGGGCGGGCGGGCTCGCCGCCGGCATGCCGCAGGCCTGGGCTCAGTCGGCGTCCGCCTCAGGATACGCGCAACACAGCTACCAGATCGCTGCCGGCTCTTTGGCCGATGCCCTGACGCAATTCGCGCGCAGCGCCGGTGTTGTCCTGTCCTTCGACCCGGCATTGGTCCGCGGACGCCATTCCGATGGGTTGCAAGGCGCCTACTCGGTGGGCGCCGGCTTTGCCCGCATCCTGGCGGGCAGCGGCCTGCAGGCGCGCGCCCAATCGGGCAATACCTGGACGCTGGTGCAGGTGGCGGCGCCTGCGGGCGATACGCCCACGCTGGCGCCAGTGACGGTGTCGGGCATGTCCGATAGCGCCATAGCGACGGTCGGCTATGTGGCGACGGTGAGCGCCAGCGCCACCAAGACCGACACCCCATTGATCGAAACGCCGCAATCGATCTCCGTGGTCACGCGCGAGCAGATCACGGAGCAGGGCGCGCAGACCCTTAACCAGGTGTTGCGCTATACCGCGGGCGTCGCCACGGAGTCGCGCGGCGCCACCGCCACGCGCCTGGACCAGTTCAGCGTGCGCGGCTTCTCGGCGTCGACCTACCTGGACGGCCTGCGGGTCTTCGGCGGGCGGGACGCCTTGCCGCAGGTGGACGCCTATCGCCTGGAGCGCGTGGACGTGCTGAAGGGGCCTGCCTCGGTCATGTACGGCCAAGGCGGTCCGGGTGGCGTGGTCAACCAGGTCAGCAAGCGCCCGCTGGAAGAGACGCTGCGGGAAGTCGAGGTGCAGGTGGGCAACTATGACTACCGCCGCGCCAACTTCGATTTTGGTGGCCCCGTGGATGACGAGGGCAAGTTCCTGTATCGCCTGGTCGGTTCGGGGTACATGTCCGACGGCCAGGTGAAAGACACCAAGGAGCGCCGCTACTTTGTGTCGCCGGCCTTTACCTGGAAGCCCAGCGGCGACACGACGCTGACCGTGTTGACGAACTTCCAGCATGATCCCGATATGGGGTCCTATGGCAGCGTGTCGTCCATGCGCACGCTGCTTTCCGCGCCCGATGGCATCCGCCTGCCGGCGGACTATTACGACGGCGACGCCAACTTCGAGAAGAGCGACCGCAAGAGCTATTCGCTGGGCTATGTGCTGGACCACCGCTTCAACGATACCTTCAAGGCCTCGCAGAGCCTGCGCTGGACGCGTTCGGAAGCGAAGTACCGCAGCGTCTATGGCGCGATGACGAACAACTACGGCTACACCGACAATACCTACCGCTACCAGCAGCGCGCGTCGATCGCGACCGATGTGGACGTGGGGGCACTGACCCTGGACAACAATCTGCAGGCGCGCTTTAACACCGGCCGGTTCGCCCACACTGCGCTGCTGGGCTTTGACTACCAGCACGTCAAGACAGACACGCTGTCCGGCTTCGGAACCGCGCCCGCGCTGGACGTGTTGAATCCCGACAATCATCAGAACATTCCGACGCCGGCATTCTCGTCGGACGCGACGTCCAAGCAGTATCAGACCGGGTTGTACTTCCAGGATCAGATCAAGATCGACCGCCTTTCGGTATTGCTGGGCGGCCGCTACGACTGGTTGCGCACGGTGGGCGAGACCACTGCGCTTGCCACCGGGCGCGTCACGCCGTCTTCGCTGGATGCGGAGAAATTCTCTGGCCGCCTGGGCGTGATCTACAACTTCGACAATGGCGTGGCGCCGTACTTCAGCTATTCGGAATCGTTCGAGCCGCAGTCCGGAACCGGCTGGCAGAACAAGCCGTTCAAGCCCATCGAAGGCAATCAGTACGAGGTCGGCATCAAGTATCAACCGCCGGGCAGCGCTACGCTGCTGTCCGTCGCGGCATTCGACATCCGCCGCGAGAACATGACGACCACCGATCCGGATCCGACGCATATCTGCGGCACGGCCGGCGGGCGCTGCTCCATCCAGGCTGGCGAACTGCGCACGCAGGGCATCGAACTCGAAGCCAAGACCGAGCCCATGCGCGGGTTGACGCTGGTTGCGGCGTATTCGTTGATGGACAACGAGTATTCCAAAGCCTATCCCAACACCGCGGGCCTGAACCTGAAAGGCAAGACGCCCGTGGGCGTGCCTTCGCAACAGGCTTCCGCCTGGGCCCGTTACCAGCTGCAGGACGGTCCCTTGGCGGGCATGGGCGTGGGAGGCGGTGTGCGTTACATCGGATCGTCGTACGCGAACGAAACCAACACCCTGAAGGTGCCGTCGGTCACGCTGTTCGACTTGATGCTGGACTACGACCTGGGCCGCGCTTCGCCCTCGCTCAAGGGCATGCAGGTGGCGTTGAACGTGCAGAACCTGTTCGACAAGGAATACATCGCGTCGTGCTCGGGCGATTCCTGGTGCTGGTATGGCTATCAACGCTCGATCAAGGCGAGCTTGCGCTATCGCTGGTAAGACCTGGCGCTATTTCGAAGTGAGAATGGTTATAATTTAAAACCTCCGAATCGGGCCCTGGCCGCGGGGCGGGCTCCGATCCGGTCCTCTAAAGGAAATCAACAATGACATTCGCAAGAACCTTGGCCGCTCTTGCCCTTCTGGGTACGGCGGGCGCCGCGCAGGCGCATTTCGTTTGGCTGGAACGCAGCGCCGAGGGACCGGCCAAGGCGTATTTCGGGGAGTGGGCGGATGATCTGCGCGAAAAGCGCGACGGTCTGCTCGGCAAGATCATGGTCGCGCCGGTCGTCACCGGCGCCGACGGCAAGGCGCTGAAGGCATCGGGCGAGGGCGCGGATTTCCTCGAATTCGCGGCGGCGGGCAAAGGCGACGTGCGCCTGCGCCAGCCCTATCAGTTCAAGGACACGCTGGTGCAATACGGCGCCAAGGCTGGCCGCGCGGACACCGAGGGCAAGCTGGACCTTGAACTGGTGCCGGTCTCGGCCGGTGGCAACGCCTTCGTCCTGCAGTTCAAGGGCAAGCCGCTGGCGAAAACGGAAGTCACCGTGTTCGGCCCGCCCAAGTGGGAGAAGCGCTTCCACAGCGATGAGAACGGCCGCATCGAAATCACCACGCCGTGGCCCGGCCAGTACGTGCTGGAAGCCGCCCACGTCGAAGACAAGGCGGGTGAGGCCGATGGCAAGGCCTACGCCAAGATCCGTTACGTTTCCACCCTGACCTTCAACGTATCCCAGTGAAAGCTCCCGCAGCCGGCGCAGGCATGATGCGCTACCGTCTGGCCGTCTTTTCCAGGGCGACCGCCGCCATCCTGGGCGGCTATGTATTGGCGTCGGCCGCCGCCGCCTGCCTCGCGATCTGGCTGCCCTTGCGGCGGCCGGACGCCGTGGTCACGGCACAGATGCTGTCCTTCGTGTTCTACGCCTGCGGCGTGATCTGGGTCTTTGCCACCCGCAACGCCTGGCGCGCCTGGGCGGGCGTGCTGCTGCCCTCCGCGTTGCTGGGCGGCCTGTTCGCGATCGGCCGCGCCATGGGGGCGGCATGAAGGCAAAAGGGGAAAAGGCGCAAGGCGAAGAAGGCCTGCGCCAATCCATGTCCTGGCTGCATACGTGGTCGGGACTGATCTTCGGCTGGGTGCTGTTCGCGATGTTCCTGACCGGCACGCTGGCGTTCTTCCGACCCGAAATCACAAGCTGGATGCAGCCCGAGATCCAGACTCGGCCGGCGTCCGCGGCGCAATCCGTGGCCGCCGCACAGCGCTACCTGAGCGAGCATGCCTCCGATGCTACGCGCTGGTTCATTACGCCACCGTCCGACCGCGAACCGCTCATTCAATTGCTTTATCAGTCGCCCAAGCCCAAGCCGGGCGAGCGCGGCTTTGTGCGCGTGAAACTGGACCCGGCCACCGGCGAGGCCGTGACCGCGCGCCAGACGCGCGGCGGCGACTTTTTCTACCGTTTCCATTTCGAACTTGAAACCGCATTTCCCTGGGGGCGCTGGCTGGCCAGCATCGCGGGCATGTTCATGCTGGTGGCCATCATCAGCGGCATCATTACCCATAAGAAGATCTTCACGGACTTCTTCACTTTCCGGCCCAGGAAGGGCGGGCAGCGCGCCTGGATGGACGGCCACAATGCCTTGTCGGTGCTGGGGCTGCCGTTTCACCTGATGATTACCTTCAGCGGGTTGGTGCTGTTCATGGCCATGCTGATGCCGGCCGGTATCCTGGCCGTCTACGAGAATCCGCGCCAGTATTCCGACGACGTTTTCAAAGCCTTCAAAATCGCGCCCGCGCGCAACGAGCCCGCGCCGCTGGTTCCATTGGCGCCACTGGTGGCGCAGGCGCAGGAGCACTGGCAAGGCCGCGTGGGCCGCGTCACCGTCAATCATCCCGGCGACGCCGGCGCCACCGTGACCCTGGTGCGCGATGCGGCCGATGGCGTCTCCTATGGCCGCCTGGCGCCGTACATGCGCTTTGACGGGGTGACCGGCGGGCTGCAGGAAGGCGAGGACGAACTGAGCGCCACCGTGCGCACTGCGGGCGTGATAACCGGCCTGCATTTGGGCCTGTTTGCCGAACCGTTGCTGCGCTGGCTCTATTTCCTGGTCAGCCTGGCGGGCACGGGCATGGTAGGAACAGGCCTGGTCCTGTGGATCGCCAAGCGGCGCCAGAAGGCGCGGCCAGGCGCCCGCGAAGCGTTTTCGCTGCGCCTGGTGGACGCGCTCAATGCCGGAACCGTGGCGGGGCTGTTCATCTCTGTGGCCGCTTTCTTTTGGGCCAATCGCCTGCTGCCCGCCGACATGCCGGGCAGGCAGCTCTGGGAAACGCGCGCATTCTTTGCCGTCTGGGGCCTGTCGCTGGTTTATGCGTTCCTGTTTCAGCACCGCAAGTGGCGCGACTTGCTGGCTGCCGCGGCGGCCACGCTCGCGCTGGTGCCCGTGGTCAATGCCTTGACGACCTCGCGTCACCTGGGCGTGTCGCTGCCCGCGGGCGATTGGGTCATGGCGGGCTTTGATCTGACCTGCCTGGCCGGGGCGCTGCTGCTGGCCTGGATGGCCCGCAAGGCTGCGCGCGCAGCCAAGGCGCCCGCCAAGGGGCGCCCCGCAGCCAGGCCCGTGGCCAAACCTGCCGTCCAACAGGCAGTTCAATCCGTGGCCCAGTCCGACATGGGGCCGCGACAGGGCGCCTACGAACCAAGAGGGGATACGCCATGACGCTTGCCGCCTTCTGCCTGGCCTATGCCGGCTTCTCGGCGCTGTGCCTGGGAATGGACCGCCACTATGAAGACCTGTTCGACCGGGCCATGCCGCGCCGCCACCGGCTGCCATTGCGCCTGTTCGGCTGGATCGCTCTGGCCTTGTCCCTATGCGCCTCGGCGGCGGTCTGGGGATGGAGCTACGGCACCGTCGAGTGGATTGGCATTCTCAGCATCGCCGGGCTGCTGCTGATCTGGTTCCTGACGTTCCGGCCGCGCGCTGCGCTGACCGCCGGTGGCTTGTGTGCCCTGGCGGCTCCCGTCCTGGCGGTCCTGTAGGCGCGCGTCCGGCACGTTACACTGGACGTTTCTTCCAGCAAACGCCTCTGTCTCTCATGAATACCCGCGTCCTCACCGGCATCACCACTTCTGGAACTCCCCACCTTGGCAACTACGCGGGCGCAATCCGGCCCGCCGTTCAGGCCAGCGCGCAGCCCGGCGTGGACGCATTCTTCTTCATGGCGGATTACCACGCCCTCATCAAGTGCGACGACCCCGCGCGCGTGGCCCGTTCGCGCCTTGAAATCGCCGCGACCTGGCTGGCCGTGGGGCTGGACCACGAGCGCGTGACCTTCTACCGCCAGTCGGACATCCCCGAAATTCCCGAACTGACCTGGCTGCTGAATTGCGTCACCGCCAAGGGGTTGATGAACCGTGCGCACGCATACAAGGCGTCGGTGGACCAGAACACCGAGAAAGGCCTGGAGCCCGATGACGGGGTCACGATGGGTTTGTTCTCGTATCCCGTGCTGATGGCCGCGGACATCGTCATGTTCAATGCCAACAAGGTGCCCGTGGGCCGCGACCAGATCCAGCATCTGGAAATGGCACGCGACATCGCTCAACGCTTCAATCACCTGTACGGCCGCGATTACTTCACACTGCCGGAAGTCGTGATCGAAGAAGACGTGGCGACCTTGCCCGGCTTGGATGGCCGCAAGATGTCCAAGAGCTACAACAACACCATCCCGCTGTTCGAAGGTGGTGCCAGCGCGCTGCGCGCGGCAGTGATGCGCATCGTCACCGATTCGCGCGCGCCGGGCGAGCCCAAGGACGCCGAAAATTCGCACCTGTACACGATCTACCGCGCCTTCGCCACGCATGAACAGGCTGCCGCGCTGCGCAAGCAGCTCGAAGAGGGCATGGGCTGGGGCGAGGCCAAGCAGGCGCTGTACGACCACCTTGAGAATCTGCTGGCGCCCATGCGCGAAAAGTACTTCGACCTGATGGCCAACCCCGGCCGCATCGAAGACATCCTGCAGGCTGGCGCCGCCAAGGCGCGCAAGCTGGCAACCCCCTTCATGCAGGAGCTGCGCCAGGCCGTGGGCCTGCGCAACCTGCAGGCTGCGCAGACCCCGTCCGCGCAACCCAAGAAAGAAAAGGGCAAGGGCGCGCGTTTCGTCAGTTTCCGCGACGATGACGGCAGCTTCCGTTTCCGCCTGTTGGGCGCGGACGGCGAGGAATTGCTGCTGTCGCAGCGCTTCGCCGATCCCAAGGAGGCGGGCGCCCTGATGCGCCGCCTGCAATCTGAACCGGCGGAGACGGTGCTCCAGGCCGACGGGCAAGGTTATTCCGCCATGATCGACGGGGTGGCCGTGGCGACTGCGCCTGCGGGCGCCCAGGACGGCTCCGGCGCCTCGCTGGTGCGCGCGCGCGCGGCGCTGTCGTCGCTGTCGCAGGAATAGGCGGCGGCCGTAGCAGCCGGCCAGGCCGGTCAGGCGGCGCGGGCGTTTGCCACGATGCGCCCATCGCGCACGTGGAAGCGCTGCGCGCTGCCTTGGCCGGCGATTTCGAGCATGTCGCCTTCTGTGTAGCCCGTGACGTTGGGGCAATCCAGCCATTCCGGATTGATGAACGGAAAGTACTTCAGCGTGCCGCTGCCTTGGCTGGCGAAATCGAAGGTGGTGTTGGCCACCACTTCCGGGTCCCATTGGCTGGCATCGAAGGTCAGCGCGCAACCCGCGCCGATACGGTAGACGATGCTGGCGCCCATGCTCGCGAAGCCCAGCGCGCCCACATGCAACTGCGCGCCGTTTTGCAGCTCGATGATGCGACTGCCCAGCCTTTCCAGCGTGATGTGCTTGAAGGTCACTTCGGCGCCGTCGACAAGCAGATGCGAATACTGGCCCAGGGTAATTTCGCTGTAGACGCCGCTGGCACTGGCTTCCTTGGTGGTGATGGTTGCCGTTTCGTTGGCGGCAAGCGTGATGGAATTGGGCATGGCGGGGTGGATCTCCGGTCGGTCGGGGCGGGGCGCTGTTGTTCTTGTGCTGCTCCCGGGCAGGCGCTGGGCGCCATGGTTCGCCTGCTCATGGGCTTGTGTCGGCTTGGCGGCTGCGTACCGCGGGTTTTAGTATTTGGACACAATTGGATATTTTCTATCATTTTTACCCGTCATGGCTTGAGAGAACGCAAGCAAGGCCTCTCTTTACGGGTAAGCCCTAGGGAAAAAAAACGGCGCACGAGGCGCCGTTTTTTTTTGGGGCAAAGGCCTGGGGCCTAGCGCTTGAGCTTGGCGAAAGCATCCGCCATGGCGCTATTCATGCCGCCGCCGGCATTGCCACGGCCGCCATCGCCCTGCGGGCGGCGGTTGCGATCGCCGCCCTTTGGGGCGTCGCCGCTGCGCCGCGCAGGGGCCGCGGTATCGTTCAGGCGCATGGTCAGGGCGACACGCTTGCGCGCGACGTCCACTTCCAGCACCTTCACGCTGACCGTCTGGCCCACGCGCACGACGTCGCGGGGATCCTTTACGAACTTCTCGGCCAAAGCCGAAATGTGGACCAGGCCGTCCTGGTGCACGCCGATGTCGACGAACGCGCCGAAGTTGGCCACGTTGGTCACGACGCCTTCCAGCACCATGCCCGGATACAGGTCGTTCAGGGTTTCAACGCCTTCCTTGAATTGCGCCGTCTTGAACTCCGGGCGGGGATCACGGCCGGGCTTTTCGAGTTCGGCAAAGATGTCCCGCACCGTAGGCAGGCCGAAGCGTTCGTCGGTGAAGTCGGACGGCGACACGCCTTTGAGGGCTTCGCGCTGGCCGATGATCTGCTTCACCTCAGCCTTGATCTTGGCGACGATGCGTTCCACCACCGGATAGGCTTCCGGGTGGACCGACGAAGCGTCCAGCGGATTTTCGCCGTTGGGAATGCGCAGGAAGCCGGCGGCCTGTTCGAATGCCTTGTCGCCGAAGCGCGGCACCTTGCGCAGGAACTCACGGGTCGGGAAGGCGCCATTCTCGTCGCGCCAGGAGACGATGTTCTTGGCGAGCAACGAATTCAGGCCGGAAACACGGGCCAGCAGCGCCGCGGATGCGGTGTTCACGTCCACGCCCACGGCGTTCACGCAATCCTCGACCACGGCGTCCAGCGAACGCGCCAGCTCGCGCTGGTTGACGTCGTGCTGGTACTGACCCACGCCGATGGCCTTGGGATCGATCTTGACCAGTTCGGCCAGCGGATCCTGCAGGCGGCGCGCGATGGATACGGCGCCGCGCAGCGTCACGTCCAGGTCGGGGAATTCCTGCGCGGCGGTTTCAGAGGCGGAATAGACGGACGCGCCGGCTTCGGAGACCACCACGCGGGTGACCTTCAGGTCCGGGAAGCGTTCCATCATGTCGCCCACCAGCTTTTCGCTTTCGCGCGAAGCGGTGCCGTTGCCGATGGCGATCAGGTCGACCTTGTGGCGCGCGACCAGGGCGGCCAGCGTGTTGATGGTGCCGTCGCGGTCACGGCGGGGTTCGAACGGATAGACGGTGGTCGTGTCCACGACCTTGCCGGTCTGGTCGATCACGGCGACCTTGCAGCCGGTGCGGATGCCCGGATCCAGACCCAGCACGGCCTTGGGACCGGCGGGAGCGGCCAGCAGCAGGTCTTTCAGGTTGGCGGCGAACACGCGGATGGCTTCGGCTTCGCCGCTTTCGCGCAGGCGGCCGATCAGCTCGCTTTCAAACGCCGTCAGCAGCTTCACGCGCCAGGTCCAGCGGCAGACTTCGCCAAGCCAGCGGGCGCGCGGCGTGGCATCCAGTGCGAACAGCCCATTGCCCAGCTTCAGGAAGCTGGCGATGCGGGCCACGCAGGGATGCGGCGTCTGCGCTTCGAGCTCGGCTTCCAGGCCCAGGCGCAGTTCCAGCACGCCTTGCTGGCGGCCGCGCAACAGCGCCAGGATGCGGTGCGAGGGCAGGGTGCGCAGCGGCTCGTTGAAGTCGAACCAGTCGCGGAAGTTGGCGCCTTCGGTTTCCTTGCCTTCGACCATCTTGGAGTAGATCAGGCCGGTGGACCACAGATGTTCGCGCAGGTCGGCCAGGAGGTCCGCGTTTTCCGCGTAGCGCTCGGCGAGGATGTCGCGCGCGCCGTCGAGGGCGGCCTTGGCGTCGTTGATGGATGCTTCGGGATTCAGGTACTGCGCCGCCAGCGTGGCGGGATCGCAGCCCGGATCGGCCAGGATGCCGTCGGCCAGCGGCTCCAGTCCCGCTTCGCGGGCGATCTGGGCCCGCGTGCGGCGCTTGGGCTTGTAGGGCGCATACAGGTCTTCCAGGCGCTGCTTGGTGTCTGCCGCGCCGATTTCCTGTTGCAGCTCGGGCGTCAGCTTGCCCTGCTGCGAAATGGATTCAAGAATGGCTCCTCGGCGTTCTTCGAGTTCGCGCAGATAGCCCAGGCGCACTTCGAGATTGCGCAGCACGGTATCGTCCAGGCCGCCAGTGGCTTCCTTGCGATAGCGGGCGATGAACGGCACGGTGGCGCCGTCATCCAGCAGTTCCACCGCCGAAGCGATCTGGGAGGCGCGCGCGCCAAGCTCGGTAGCGAGCTGCGCGACGATGCGGGCGTTGTCGACGCCGGCGGCGACGTTCGTGATAGCGGAAGTTTCAGACATCTCGATACGACGACAAAAAGGAAAAACAAGGGGCGGATTGTGCCATAAGCCGCTGTTACAAAACGTGCCAGGGGTGGGCGGATATGTCCCCCTTGGAGCGCGATAGCGGCCAATCCGGAGCGAGGGCCTGCCGCGTAGCGGGTATCATTTGGTCCTTTCCCACACAAGTGTCTGGCGCCCGAACCGTAACCGGCACCGGTTCACCGTTGACTCGCTATGCTGGACCTGGATATCTCCGAATTCTTCGACGCGGACGGGCCATTGGCCACGGCCCTGCCCGGCTACAAGCCGCGACCCTCGCAGGTGGAACTCTCGCAGGCCATCGGCCAGGCCATCCAGGACCGCGCCACGCTGGTGGCCGAGGCGGGCACCGGCATCGGCAAGACCTGGGCCTATCTTGTACCCGCCTTCATCCAGGGCGGCAAGGTGCTGATTTCCACGGGTACCCGTACCCTGCAGGATCAGCTTTTCGCCCGCGACCTGCCGCGCGTGCGCGCGGCCTTGGCCGCGCCAGTGACCGCCGCGCTGCTCAAGGGGCGCGGCAACTATGTTTGTCATTACCACCTGGATCGCCTGCAGGGCGACGAGCGCGCCCTGAAGTCCCGCACCGAGATCCAGCAGCTGCGCCAGATCCAGGTATTTGCCGGCATTTCAAAGACCGGGGATCGCGGCGATCTCGCGCAGGTGCCTGAAGACGCCGACATCTGGCAGCGCGTTACGTCCACGCGCGAGAATTGCCTGGGCCAGGAGTGTCCGCGCATCCGCGATTGTTTCGTGGTGAAGGCTCGCCGCCAGGCACAGGAAGCCGACGTGGTCGTCGTCAACCACGCGCTGTTCATGGCGGACCTGGTGCTGCGCGAAGAGGGCGTGACCGACCTGCTGCCCGAAGCGGATACCGTGATTTTCGACGAAGCGCACCAGTTGCCCGACACTGCCACGCGCTTCCTGGGCAGCAGCGTGTCCACGCATCAACTGCTGGATTTCGGCCGCGCGATGGAAGCCGCCGGCCTGGCCTATGCCCGCGAGGCCGCCAAATGGAGCGACGTCAGCCGCCATGTGGAAACGGCGGCGCGCGAACTCCGCCTGGTCTGTGCTCCGCTGGACCGGATGCCGGGCCGCAAGGCCACCTTCGAAGCCATTCCCAATCCCGAGGAATTCGATGTGGCGCTGTTGGCGCTGCGCGAGGCCGTGGACAGCGCGGCAAAGGCGTTGGGCGCGGTAGCCGAAAAGCATCCGGACCTGATGGCGGCCGCGCGCAGCGGCGCCGAGATTTCGGTGCGGCTCAAGCGCTGGGCCACTCCCGGCCGCGCAGCCGCGGACCACTTCGATGAAGGCTGGGGCCGCGACGACCAGGCGCCCGAGCCCGCGGTGCAATCGGCGTTGGGAGACGGGTTGCCTACGCCCGCCGCCCTCCTGGAAGGCGCTGCCGCCGCGGATCAGTGGACGGGGCCGGCGGTGCGTTGGGTCGAACACGGTCAGCACCATGTGCGCCTGCATTCCGCGCCACTGTCGGTGGCCCAGGCTTTCTCCAAATACCGCAAGCCGGGCCAGGCCTGGATCATGACCTCGGCCACCTTGTCCGTGAACGGTGAATTCACGCACTTCACCAGCCAGCTGGGGCTGGACAAGGCGCGCACGGGCAAGTGGGAATCGCCCTTCGACTACCCCGAACAAGCCTTGCTGTTCGTGCCGCGCGGCATGCCCGAGCCGCAATCGCCGCAGTTCCTCGACCGTTTCGTCCAGGCGCTGATGCCGCTGCTGGAGGCGAGTCCGGGCGGCACGCTGGTACTGTGCACGACCCTGCGCGCGGTAGACAAGGTCGCGAATCTGCTGGCCGACGCCTTCGACGATGCCGGACACGAATGGCCCTTGCTGAAGCAGGGCGAGGGCACGCGCCGAGACCTGCTCGACCGTTTCTGCAAGCTGGAGCACCCGGTGCTGGTGGGCAGCGCCAGTTTCTGGGAAGGCATCGACCTGCCCGGCGACGTGCTGACGCTGGTGGCGATCGACAAGCTGCCGTTTGCTCCGCCCGATGACCCGGTCATCGAGGCGCGGTTGCGTGCATGCCGCGCGCACGGGGGCAATCCTTTTGCCGAATATCAGCTTCCGGAAGCGGCAATCTCGCTTAAGCAGGGCGCGGGCCGCCTGATCCGTACGGAATCGGACTGGGGCGTGCTGATGGTGGGTGACGCGCGCCTGGTCGAAAAACCTTATGGCAAGCGGCTGTGGCGGGGGCTGCCCCCGTTCGCGCGAACCCGCGAACTAGAAGAAGTGCTGGCCTTCTACCGGCGCAAGCAAGAGCCGCAGGACTGAACGCGGCCTTGTCTGGGCAGGTCTTGCATCGGTTTGTTCAGGCGACGGCTCGTTCGCCTCTGCGCGACAAGGCCCACCAGCCCGTCATGAGCGCGGCCAGGCCCACGATGGGCAGCATGGCGGCATTCAGCGTTTCCCAACCCATACGCGCCAGGGCCGGTCCGGCGGCCAGCGTGGCCAGCGCCGTGGTGGCATAGCGCAGCATTTCGGCGGCCCCTTGCACGCGGGCGCGCTCGGCGGGGCGGTAGGACTGGGCCAGCAATGTGGTGCCGCCGACGAACATGAAGTTCCAGCCGACTCCCAGACAGAACAGCGCCGCATGAAACGCGGCAAGCGAAGTCGATTGCATGGCGATCAACGAGCAGGCCGCGTTCAGCGCCATGCCCAGGCCGAGCACGCGCGGCAGCCCGAGCCGATTGATCAGCGCGCCCGCGAAGAAGGCCGGGGCATACATGCCGATGAGATGCCACTGCATGATGCTGGCTCCGTCCGCGATGCTGTGCTGGCAGGCGACGGCAGCCAGCGGCGCGGCCGTCATGATGAACATCATCGAGACCGAACCCACGACATTGTTGGCCAGGGCCGCCACGAAGATGGGTTGCCGCATGACCTCGCCCAAGGGACGGGCCGGCAGGCCCGTGCCCTGCGCATCGGCGGACTGGCCGCCATCGCCCTCCTGGTCCCGGTAGGCCACGAGCAGCAGCGCGCTGGCCGCTCCCAGCAGCCCCACCATCAGGTAGGCGCCGGAAAAGATCGCCGCGGGAAAGAGGTCCTTGGCCCAGGCCGCCAGGGCGGGCCCCGCGATCGCGGCGATGACGCCGCCCGTCAGCACTACGGAGATGGCGCGGCTTTTGGCTTCGGCAGGCACGGCATCGGCGGCGGCCAGGCGGTAATACTGAGCAAAGGCCTGGAACACGCCGACCAGCGCCGTGCCCAGGCAGAAGAGCCAGAAATCGCTGGCAAAGACCGCGGCCACGGAGATCAGCCCGCCGACCGCGCCGGCCAGCGAACCCAGCATGAAGCCCGCGCGGCGGCCGATGCGTTGCATGAGCAATGACGCATACCAGGTGACCGCGGCGCCCGCCACCGTTATCAGCGCAAAAGGCAGCGTCGCCAACGCCGGATGCGGCGCCAGCATCTGGCCCGTCAAGGCCGTCAACGTGAGGTCGATGGAGATGGCCGCGATGTACAGGCCTTGGCAGATGGCGAGGATGCGGGCATTGCGCAGGCCGCGCGAGGAGGAGGTCATGACGGTGAACGTCCGAAGGATTGACAGGCCCCACTCTAGCGTCGGAAACTCTGGCAGGAATGACTATTTTCCCTCGTTTCTTGCCATAGACCTCCGCTATGCCCCATCGCGTCTGCATCCTGCCCGTCCCTGACTTCCAGCTGCTGGATATGGCTGGGCCATTATCCGTCTTCCAGATCGCCGCCGAGCTGGTGCCGGGCGCTTATGAGGTAGCCGTGGCATCGGCCGAGGGCGGGCTGGTCCGGTGTTCGGCCGGCGTACCCGTGCTAACCCGCTCGTGGCGCGGCCTGCGCGCCGATACCGTGCTGGTGCCTGGCGGCCAGGGCGCGCGCGAGCCGCGGGCGGCGCCGGCCATGCTGGCCTATCTGCGTGCCGCGCATGCGCGCGGCCGGCGAGTCGCCAGCGTTTGCACGGGCGCTTTCGTGCTGGCGCAGGCCGGCATCCTGCACGGGCGCAGGGTGACCACCCACTGGCGTCATGCCACCGAGCTGCAGCAACGCCATCCGGCCCTGGCGGTGGAAGCGGATCGCATCTATGTCGAGGACGGGGCGGTGTGGACGTCGGCGGGAATTACGGCCGGCATAGACCTGGCGCTGGCCATGGTGCAGGCGGACCACGGCGAGGCCGTCGCCCGCGCCACGGCCCGCGAAATGGTGGTCTATCACCGGCGCACCGGCGGGCAGTCGCAGTTCTCGGCGCTGCAGGATCTGGCGCCGCCCAGCGGACGCATGCGCGAGGTATTGGCCCACGTGGGCCAGCACCTGGATGAAGTCCTGGACATCGAACGCCTGGCCGGCGTGGCCTGCCTGAGTCCGCGCCAGTTCTGCCGTCAGTTCAAGCAGGAAACCGGCCAGACGCCCGCCAAGGCGGTAGAGCGGGTGCGCGCCGAGGCGGCTCGCGAACTGGTGGAGGAGGGCGAGGCCGGCATGGACGCCATTGCGCGGCGCGTCGGCTTTGGCGATACGGAGCGCATGCGCCGAGCCTTTCTGCGCATCTACGGGCAGCCGCCCCAGGCCATGCGCCGCGGCGCGGCCCAATAAAAAAAGCCCCTGTCGCGCAGGGGCTTTTTCGGAAGGCAGCGGCGGTTCAGTCGAACGGATTCCACCAGCTGCGGTCGGCCTTCAGGCCCTTGGTCTTGAAGTCGCTGTTGGGGAAGTTCTTGTCGTACACGCGCTGCGAGTCGTTCTTCAGTTCGGTCAGGCCGAGCTTGTCGTAGGACTCGACCATCAGGTAGAGCGCTTCTTCGGTGGCGGGGGCGCCTTCGAAGTCGGTGATGACGGTCTGTGCGCGGTTGGCCGCGGCCACGTAGGCGCCGCGCTCGTAGTAGTAGCGGGCGACGTGCACTTCGTTCATGGCGATGGTGTTGACCAGCCAGGCGACGCGCTGTTCGGCGTCACGCGTGTACTTGCTGTCGGGGTAGCGCTTGATCAGCTCGTTGAATGCATCGTAGGACGCACGCAGCCCCTTGGGGTCGCGCTCGGCCGGGTCCTGGCCCGTGATGCTGCTCATGAAGGCGCTGGTCGGCGTGAAGTTGATCAGGCCCTTCAGGTAGAGCGCGTAATCGGTGCCGGGGTGGTTGGGGTAGAGCTGCTGGAAGCGGTCGATCGCGGCCAGGGCCTGTTCGTTTTCGCCGTCCTTCCAGTTGACGTAGGCAAGTTCAAGCAGGGCCTGCTGGGCATAGACGCCGAACGGATAGCGGCTTTCGATGGCGGTCAGCCGCTCGCGCGCTTCCTTCCAGCCGCCCGACGCCATTTCAGACTTGGCGTCCGCGTAGAGCTGTTCGGCGCTCCAGTTGGTGGTCTTGTCGTATTTGCTGTTGGTCGAGCCGCAACCGGCGATGACCATCACGGCAAAGAGCGCGATAACCACGCGCAAGACCGGCCCGCTTCGGGAGGCGGGATTCGAGGGAGCTGCGGAGTGGTGAATCACGAGAATCGTATCCTTGGTGTTAGCATGGCAGGCTGATTATATGATTTGTCTCCATGTCTGATACAGCCTCCGGCGCAGATCTCGTTTCCGACGACGAACTCCTGGGTATTTCCGAGGAAACTCCCCGGGGGGAGCCGCAATTTGTAACCGTACCTTCCAGTACCCGCGCCGACCGGCTTGACAAGGTGCTGGCGGGGTTGCTGCCAGAGCATTCCCGCAGCCGGCTGCAGGGTTGGATCGAGGCCGGCAACGTCCATGTGAATGGCGCGCCCGGCAAAGTCCGCCAGACGGTTGGCCCGGGCGACGAGCTCACCGTCTGGCCCCAGCCCGCCCCGGAAACCCTGGCCTTCGCGCCCGAACCGGTGGATTTCGCGGTAGTGGACGAGAGTCCCGACTGGATCGTGGTGAACAAGCCCGCAGGGCTGGTCACGCATCCCGGCGCCGGCAACTGGAGCGGCACGCTGCTCAACGGCCTGCTGTACCGCTACCCCGAACTGGCCCAGGTGGCCCGCGCCGGCATCGTGCACCGTCTGGACAAAGACACGTCCGGCCTGATGGTGGTGGCGCGCAACGAAACCGCCCAGACGCACCTGGTGCGCCAATTGCAGGCGCGCAGCATGGGCCGGGAGTACGTGGCCCTGGCGCATGGCTGGCTGGCCACGGCCGGCAAGGTCGACCGGCCCATCGGCCGCGATTCGCGCGTCCCGGTACGCATGAGCGTCGAGCGCCCGGTGGCGCCCAAACCGGCCATCACCCATTACACGCCCGCCCGCCGCGGCGAGGCGGATCCCGGCGGCCGCGTCACCGAAGTCGTTTGTCGCCTGGAAACCGGCCGGACCCACCAGATCCGGGTGCACATGGCCAGCCTGGGACATCCGCTGCTGGCCGACACGATATACGGCGGCAAGAACATCGCGGGCGCGCAACGGCAGATGCTGCATGCGCGCGCGCTGCATTTCGAAGATCCGGGCGGCCGTGGCGAAGTCGAGTTCGCCGCGGCCGTGCCTCCCGACATGAGCTTGGTCCAGGAAGAGATTGCATGGAACGCATAGTGGCAGGCCTGCCGGTGGTGACCGGACCCGAGTGGGCTGGCGTGAACTATTTCTGCACAACCCGGGCAGGGGGCGCGGGCGTCGCGCCGCACGACACCTTGAACCTGGGCCGTCGCGCAGGAGACGATCCGGACACCGTCACGGAAAACCGACGCCGAGTGCGCGCTGCGTTGCCGGCCGAACCCCTGTGGCTGCGCCAGATCCACGGCAGCGAGGTGGTGGACGCCGATCAGGCGGACTTGCCGGATGAACCTGCGGCCGACGCCAGCGTCACTGCGCGTGCGGGCCGCGTCCTGGCCGTCATGGTGGCGGACTGCCTGCCGGTAGTCATCGCGGATGCGCAAGGGACGGTGCTGGGCGCGGCGCATGCGGGTTGGCGCGGTCTTTCGGGTGGCGTGCTGGAAAACACCCTGGCGGTCATGCGCGCCAAGGCGCCGCAAGCCTCGGGTTGGCGAGCTTGGGTCGGGCCGGGCATTGGCCCGCAGGCGTTCGAGGTCGGCCAGGACGTACTGGACGCCTTCTCCAAGGACGATCCGGCAACCTTGCGCTACTTCACGCCGCGGCAGGGCATCTCCGGAAAATGGCTGGCGGATCTCGCCGGATTGGCCGATTTCCGCCTGCGCCGGGCCGGAGTACAAGAGGTGTCCTTGAGCGGGATGTGTACGGTGGCGGAATCGGTCCGATTCTTTTCGTACCGGCGCGACGGCGAAACCGGACGCATGGCCATGCTGGCCTGGCTCGGCCGGGTTTGATCTGGCGCAAGGCCGGCGGCCGGCCTTGCGGCATACCCTGTCAGGCCTCCTTGTATACCCGCATTGACAGCCCCCAACCCGGAATGCAACATCAATCGCGTAGTTTCGATAACAAGGTGTCGAAGTGAATGCCAATCTCTCCGCAGGGCCCATTCCGGTGAGCGTGGCACCGGAAGTCCTGGCCGACATCCAGGCCGAATTTTCCCGCGAGTGGCAACGCCTTTGCGATGACGCCCGCCGTGGCGCGCTTGCGCCGCCGCCAGACCGCCGCTTTTCCGGCGATGCCTGGGCCTCCAATCATTCGCATCTGTTGCTGGCGCATACTTATCTGCTGTCGGCCCGCGCCATGTCGCGCATGGTCGACGCCGCACAGGTCAGCGAACCCATGCGCGACCGCCTGCGCTTTTCCATCATGCAATGGGTCGACGCGCTGTCGCCGTCGAATTTCCTGGCGCTGAATCCTGATGCCCAGCAATCCATTGTTGAAAGCGCAGGACGTGCGCTCAATGAAGGGCTGGCCAATCTGCTGGGCGACGTCAAGAAAGGCCGCATCACGCAGACGGACGAGTCGCAGTTCGAAATCGGCCGCAACGTCGCGGTGACGCCGGGCGAAGTGGTGTTCGAAAACAGGCTGTTCCAGCTTATCCAGTACGCGCCATCGACCGCCACCGTGCACGAGCGGCCGCTGGTCATCGTGCCGCCGAACATCAACAAGTTCTACATCCTGGACCTGCAGCCCGAGAATTCCTTCGTCCGGCATGCGGTGGACCAGGGCTACACGGTATTCCTTATTTCGTGGCGTAATCCGGTGTCCAGCGATACCGATGGCGTGGACCGCGCGACCTGGTCCGAGTACCTGGACGATGCGGTGCTGCAGGCGCTGCGCGTGGCAAGCGACATCACCAAGCAGCCGCAAGTCAACGCGTTGGGCTTTTGCGTGGGGGGCACGATGCTGGCTTCCGCGCTGGCCTTGGCCGAGGCGCGCGGCGAGCACCCCGTGGCGTCGCTGACCTTGCTGACCTCGCTGCTCGATTTCCACGATACCGGCATCCTGAACGTCTTCGTCGACGAGGCCCACGCGCTGCTGCGCGACCACCAGCTGGGGCAGGGCGGGCTGATGCCTGGCCGCGACCTGGCCACCACGTTCTCGTTCCTGCGCCCCAATGAACTGGTCTGGAACTACGTGGTCGGCAACTATCTGAAAGGCCAGAAGCCGCCCGCGTTCGACCTGCTGTTCTGGAATGGCGACAGCACCAATCTGCCCGGGCCGTTCTTCTCCTGGTACTTCCGCAATACCTACCTGGAGAACAACCTCAAGGTGCCGGGACGCGCGCACGCGGCCGGCTTGCCGCTGGACCTGACGCGGCTGGAAATGCCTGCGTACATCTTCGGGTCACGCGAAGACCATATCGTGCCCTGGGTCTCGGCGTATGCCTCCACCCAGGTGCTGCGCGGACCGCAACGTTTCGTGCTGGGCGCGTCCGGCCACATCGCCGGCGTGGTGAATCCGCCGGCCAAGAAGCGCCGCAGTTATTGGGTGGCTGACAAGCTCGAGCAGTCTGGCCACCATCTGCCTGGAGATCCGAACGCCTGGTTCGCCCAGGCGGTGGAGATGCCGGGCAGCTGGTGGCCCGATTGGACCGGCTGGCTATCGGGCCATTCGGGCAAGCAGGTCAAGGCGCGTGCAAAGTTGGGCAATGCCAAGTACCGGCCGATAGAGCCGGCGCCTGGCAGGTATGTGAAAGTCCGGGCGGCCTGAGGCCGCGGCAGCGGTCAGGCCCGGATGGAAGAAAGTTAATTAACGAGGCGTCCGTCGCACACAGGAGGAAGTCCAATGAGCGGAAAACTGGCTTACGTAACAGGCGGGATGGGCGGTATCGGCACCTCTATTTGCCAACGCTTGGCCAAGGATGGCTTTCGCGTGGTGGCAGGTTGCGGCCCCAGCCGCAATTACCAGCAATGGCTGGATGAGCAGGCAGCGCAGGGCTATACGTTCTACGCGTCCGTGGGCAATGTGTCGGATTGGGACTCCACGGTAGAGGCCTTTGAACGGGTCACCAAGGAACTGGGTCCGGTCGACGTGCTGGTCAACAACGCGGGCATTACCCGCGATGGCCTGTTCCGCAAGATGAGCGCCGACGATTGGCGCGCGGTCATCGACACCAACCTGAACAGCTTGTTCAATGTGACCAAACAGGTGATCGACGGCATGGTCGAACGCCAGTGGGGGCGCATCATCAACATCAGCTCGGTTAACGGGCAGAAGGGCCAATTCGGCCAGACGAACTATTCGACGGCCAAGGCTGGCATCCATGGCTTCACCATGGCGCTGGCCCAGGAAGTGGCCAGCAAGGGCGTCACCGTCAACACGATTTCGCCCGGCTACATCGGCACGGACATGGTTCGCGCCATTCGCCCCGACGTGCTGGAAAAGATTGTCGCCACCATCCCGGTGCGCCGCCTGGGCACGCCGGAGGAAATCGCGTCCATCACGTCGTGGCTGGCCTCGGATGAGTCCGGTTTTTCGACGGGCGCGGACTTCTCGCTCAACGGCGGCCTGCATATGGGCTGACGCATCGCGGACCGCCAGCAGGCGGTTCGTCGGCGCCGGAGGGCCTTGGGGAGAAGGCCCTCCGGATTACACTAACCCTATCTGAAGCCTTAGAGATCGCCCGATCCGGGGACAACCATGACGCAAGCACAAACCGGCGCCAGCCTGCGCCTGATTAAAAAGTACCCCAACCGTCGCCTGTACGACACCCGGACCAGCACGTACATCACCCTGGCAGATGTCAAACAACTGGTCCTGGCCAATGAAGAATTCCAGGTCGTCGACGCCAAGAGCAGCGAAGACCTGACGCGCAGCATTCTCCTGCAGATCATTCTTGAAGAAGAAAGCGGCGGCATGCCCATGTTCTCGTCGAACATGCTGTCGCAGATCATCCGGTTCTACGGGCATGCCATGCAGGGCATCATGGGTTCCTACCTGGAAAAGAACATCCAGGCCTTCATGGAAATCCAGCAACGCATGGCGGAGCAGTCCAAGGGCCTGTATGGCAGCCAATTCGGTCCCGAGGCCTGGGCCCAGTTCATGAACGTGCAGACGCCCATGCTGCAGAACATGATGAACAACTACATCGACCAGAGCAAAAATCTGTTCGTGCAGATGCAGGACCAGATGCAGGATCAGACGCGCGCCATGTTCTCGACCTTTCCGTTCACGCCCGGCGGCACGCAAGGGCCCGGACGCAAGTAACGGCGTGGCCGCGCCAGGCGCGGCTTCATCGATCGTCAGCACCCCAAAAGCCGGACAGCGGTCCGGTTTCTTGGGGTGTTTTTTCATCACCGCTTGCAGGCTTCGACTTGGGCGGCAAGCGCAAGAACAGTCACCCGGGAGTGCAAGCATGAGACTGAACAAGATGTTTTCCCGCTTGGCCTGCTCGGTGTTAGCCGGACTGACGGTCCTGTCCGCATCGCCCGCCACCTGGGCCTGCACGCGCGTCGTCTTCCACGGAGCCGGCGATCAGGTGGTTACCGCGCGGTCCATGGACTGGAAGAACGACATCACCAGCAACCTGTGGGTGTTGCCGCGCGGCATGGCTCGCAGCGGCGAGGCCGGCCCGAACTCCCTGCACTGGACGTCGCGCTACGGCAGCGTGGTCACATCCGGCTATGACGTCTCGACCACCGACGGTGTGAACGAAGCGGGCTTGAGCGCCAATCTGCTGTGGCTGGCCGAATCGCAGTACCCGCAATTCGATGCTAAGAGCAAACCCGGCCTGACCATTGCCGCGTGGGCGCAGTACGTGCTGGACAACTACGCCACTGTCAAGGAAGCCGTGGAGGCATTGGGACAGGAACCCTACACCATCGTTTCGGACAACGTGCCGGGCGAGGACCGCCTGACGACGCTGCACCTGTCGATCTCGGACGCCAGCGGGGACAGCGCCATCATCGAATACATCGGCGGACGCCAGGTGATCCACCACAGCCGCGACTACCAGGTGATGACGAATTCGCCTCAATTCGAACAGCAACTGGCGCTCAATGCCTATTGGCAGCAGATCGGCGGCACCACCATGCTGCCGGGCACCAATCGCGCGGCCGACCGTTACGTGCGGGCATCGTTCTATATCAACGCCATCCCCAAGGACCCGGATCCCAACAAGGCGCTGGCCAGTGTCTTCAGCGTGATACGCAACGTCTCTGTGCCCTATGGCATCAGTACGCCTGGACAACCCAATATTTCGTCCACGCGCTGGCGCACTGTCTTCGACCACCGGCGCAAGTTGTATTTCTTCGAATCGGCCCTGACCCCCAACACATTTTGGGTGGATCTGAAGGCTCTGGACTTCAGTCCGGAAAGCGGCAAGGTGCTGAAGCTGGACCTGGGACCAGACCAGCGCCACACGTTTGCGGGCGATGCCACGCGCGCCTTCCAGCCGTCGGCGCCGTTCAAGTTTCTCGGGCTCTGAACCCAGGGGGGCGAGCCTTATTTACCACTTGATCAAACGCAATGATCCGCGGAATTTCCTGGCGCCAGGTTCAGGGTTCTGTCAGTTGATTTCGTTACATTAATGAAAACGGTTCTTGTTTGTGTTTTGAGAACCGTCGTCCCATTTGTGTTTCAAGGATTATGCACATGATCAAGAAAGCCTTGGCCCTGGCCATTGTCGCTCTGAGCGTTTCCGCCGCCAACGCGGCCGAATACCCTATCGGCAAACCGGTGGAAAAGGGCGGCATGGAAATCGGCGCGGTGTATCTGCAGCCGATCGAAATGGACCCCCCGGGAATGATGCGCCCGGCCAAGGATTCGGATGTGCACCTTGAAGCCGACATCCACGCCACTGCCGGCAACAAGACGGGCTTTCCCGAGGGCGAGTGGGTGCCTTATCTGGTCGTGAAGTACGAAATCCAGAAGGTCGGCAGCCAGAATGTGCAGAAGGGCACGTTCATGCCCATGGTCGCCAACGACGGTCCGCACTACGGCGAAAACGTCAAGCTGGAAGGTCCGGGCAAGTACAAGCTGAAGTACACGGTACTGCCGCCCACCGCGGACAAGATGAGCCACTTCGGCCGCCACGTCGACAAGGAAACGGGCGTGGGCCCGTGGTTCGAGCCCTTTGACCTGGAATATGAATTCGTCTACGCCGGTACGGGCAAGAAGGGCGGTTACTGATCGTGCGCAGCCTGCTTCGCCTTGCCGCCGCAATGCTGATCGGCCTGGCCGGACTGGCCGGCGGCGCGCCCGCGCAGGCTGACGAGCTGCCCACGTTCACGCTGAAGTTCAAGCCGGACGGCACCTTCGAACCCGCCACGCTGGAAGTGCCGGCGGGTCGTTTCAAGATCGAGCTCATCAACGAGAGCAACGAGCCGGTGGAATTCGAAAGCATTCCGCTGCGCAAGGAAAAGGTGCTGGGGCCGGGGGTGAAATCCTTCGTCGTGATCACCATTTCCCGCCCGGGCGAGTATCCCTTTTTTGACGATTTTCACCAGAGCGTGAAAGGCACCTTGGTCGTCAAGCCCAAGGAATGACGCGGTAGCACCATATGGAACAGGTACTTTTCATCGTCTGGCGCGAAAGCGTCGAAGCCATGCTGGTGGTGGGCATCCTGTACACCTGGCTGCGCGCGACGCCCGAGGGCAAGCGCGGCCTGACCTATTTGTGGGGCGGCGTGGCCGCGGGCCTTGCGCTGGCCGTGGCCTTGGCCCTGGTGCTGCTGGGCGTGTCCACCTGGCTCAGCGACGAAGGCCAGGAATGGTTCCAGGCCATCATGTCGCTTGCCGCCTGCGCGCTGGTGGTGCAGATGGTCGTCTGGATGAAGAAGCATGGTCGCAGGCTCAAGGGCGAACTCGAGAGCGGGGCGCGGGCTTCCGTCGCCAATGACAACTGGTGGGGCCTGTTCGTGCTTGTGGCCATCGCCGTGGCGCGCGAAGGCAGCGAGACCGTCGTGTTCCTGTACGGCACCGTGTCGGCGGGCGAGGGCGGCAGCGACATGCTGAAGCTGGCGCTGGCTGGCATTGCCGGCTTCGTCGTCGCGTTGCTGACGTTCTGGCTGTTGCAGCTGGGCGGCAAGCTCATCACCTGGCGCCGCTTCTTCCGCGTGACCGAGATCCTTTTGCTGTTGCTGGCCGGCGCATTGCTGGTGGGCGGCCTGGATCACCTGATTTCGCTGGACGTGCTGCCGACCATCGTGGACCCGGTGTGGGACAGTTCCTGGCTCTTGAGCGACAGCACCGGCGTGGGCAAGGTCTTGGCCGACTTCGCCGGCTACCGGGCCCTGCCTGCGCTGAGTTCGGTGCTGTTGTGGGTGGCTTACTGGATCGTCGTCTGGGCGCTGCTGCGCTGGGTGGGAGGCAAGCCCGCAGGGGCGACCGCCGCAGCCCGCAACGCTTCCTGAACCCGACTGTTGCCGGACTGAATATTTGAAGGTTTGACCATGGCAGCTGCACTCGGGAGGGCAACCTCCCGTATCGCCGACTTCCTTCGTGACCATGCCCCGCTGTTGCGCAAGCTGCAGTGGGGCATTGTTGCGATATACGCTTTCCTTTTGATCGTGCCCGCCATCCTGCCCTTGCCGGACAATGCGGCCTCGGTGTTCAACAACCTGACCATCGTCGCGCAGTTCGCGTTCTGGGGAGTGTGGTGGCCGTTCGTGCTGATTTCCATGCCCATTCTTGGCCGGGCCTGGTGCGGCTGGCTCTGCCCCGAAGGGATGCTGACGGAATGGGCCAGCGAGCGCGGCCAGGGGCATGCGATCCCGAAATGGATGCGCTGGGGAGGCTGGCCTTTTGTTGCCTTCGCGCTGACCACCGTCTACGGCCAGCTGGTCAGCGTGTACCAGTATCCGCTGGCGGTGCTGGCGGTGCTGGGCGGTTCCACCGTGGCGGCCATGATCGTCGGCTGGCGCTACGGCCGCAGCAAGCGCGTGTGGTGCAAATACCTGTGCCCGGTCAATGGCGTCTTCAACCTGCTGGCCAAGCTGGCGCCGTGGCATTTCAAGGTCGATGAAGAAAAGTGGCGCCATCCGGTCATCCGCATCGAACCCATCAACTGTGCGCCGCTGGTGCCGTTGCGCCATATGAAGGGCGCGGGCGATTGTCATGTCTGCGGACGTTGCAGCGGCTATCGCGGCGCGATCGCGCTGACGCCGCGTTCGCCCGAAGAAGAAATCGTGCATGTCACGCACGGCGATCCCTGGCAGACGGCGCTGCTGTGCTTCGGCCTGATGGGCATCGCGATCGGTGCCTTCCTCTGGAGCGCCAGCCCCTGGTACGTGACCGCCAAGCAGTGGGCCGCGACCTGGCTGGTCGAACACGACATCATGTGGCCGCTGATGGACAACGCGCCCTGGTTCATCCTGACGCATTACCCGGAAGTGAATGACAGCTTCTCGTGGCTGGATGGGGCCGGCATTCTGATGTTCGTGGTGGGCGCTACGGTCTGCGTCGGTGGGGCGACCTTCCTGTCGCTGTGGATTGCCGATCGCCTGGCGCCAGCCGTGCCCGTGCCGGACGAGCCGGCCACGCGCTGGGGCCGTCCCGGCCTGCATAAATTGGCCCAGGCATTGATTCCTTCGGCCGGCATCGGCGTGTTCCTGGGCCTGTCGGCCACCACCGTGAATCTGCTCAAGCATGAAGGCATGCAGGCCGCTTGGGCCGCGCCCGTGCGTTTTACGTTGCTGAGCCTGGCGGTGCTGTGGACGCTGCGGTTGTATGCGCGGCTGTTAAAGCCCCGTGTGGCGAGTGCATGGCGCAAAGGGCTGGCCTGGACGGTGCTGGCTGCGGGCCTGGCGCCGTTCTGTCTGGCGTGGGTGCTTTTCTTCGCGATCTGGTAGCAGGGCCCCGAGGCTTGCGATAAAGTGGGGCATTGCGCCGGCGTTGGCCGGCGCAACGCATTCAACCCCTTGCTACCGCCATGGCCTCTTACGCTTTCCGCCTGCTCAACGTTTTCGCTTCCTCCACTTTCAGCGGCAATCAGCTTTGCGTGTTTGAAGATGCGCGCGGCATGGACGACGCCACCATGCTTAACCTGGCGGCGCAGTTCAACTTGTCCGAAACCACTTTCATCCTGCCTTCGGACAAGGCCGCGGCGCGCGTGCGCATCTACACGCCGGGCTTCGAGATGAAGTTCGCTGGGCATCCGACGATAGGCACCTCGCAGGTGGTGCGGGACTTGCAGCAAACGGGCGATGAGCTGACCCTGGAGTTTGCCGCGGGGGTAGTGCCGGTGACCGCGCATGGCGATGCCTGGACCTTTACCGCGCCCTGTCCCGGCGGTGTGCAGACCGCCCCACCGGCGTTGGACCGCGCCGAAATCGCAAGTTTGCTCGGTCTGGATGCCGCCGATCTGCTGGGCGACCCGATCTGGGTGGATACGGGCGCCGACCAACTGTTGATTCCTGTCGCCAGCGTTCAAGCCGTGCGCCGCATCGCTCCCGATGCCTCCCGGCTGGACCGCTGGCAGGCCAACAGCCTGGGACGCAAAGTCATGTACGCCTTCGCCTTTGACGAAGGCCGCCAGCAGGACGGGCGGCAGGTCGTGGTGGCGCGCTACTTCTACGCCAAAGCGGGCGGTGGCTTGAACGAGGACGCCGGCACCGGTTCCGCCTGCGCCAACCTGGGCGGCTGGCTGCAGCATCGGAATCATGCCTTGCCCGCCCGCATCCTCGTGGAGCAGGGCGACCAGATCGGCAGGCCTTGCCGGTTGTTGCTGGACGTCCAGGCCGATGGCCGGATCCAGGTGGGCGGCCGAGCGCTCGAAATAGGGCGCGGGGTGGTCGATATCTGAATCGAGCGACACGACGGACTCTTGCCCAGAACAATGCAAAGCGGCGCCTGTGTATGACACAGGCGCCGCTTTGTTTTCTGGATAGGGCTGGCAAGCCCCCGCTTTACTTCTTGTTCTTGGCCGGGTCGACCTTGATGTTGTTCATCACCTGCTTGACGCCTTCGACGCCGCGCGCAACGGTGGCTGCATGATCAGCTTCGGCCGCTGTGCCGACGGTACCCGTCAGCTTGGTGACGCCCGCATTGGTTTCGACCGCGATATCCAGCGCGCTCAGCTGCTTGTCGGCCACGATGGCGGCCTTGACCTTGGTGGTCACGGTGGCGTCGGACGCGTATTCACCCACGGACTGTTTCGGCTTGCCGTCGTCGGCGGCAAAAGCCATGGAAGTGAAGACGGCGCCCGTGCCCAGTGCAGCGGCGGCGATCAGCTTGCGAAATTCCATAGTCATGCTCCTTGTTAGTGATTCAGCGCGTCGATACGCGAGGATGGCGAAGTATCTTGGGTACGAGTTCTATTTCTTGCGGAATGCGCCGCCGAGGATGGACAGCAGCGCCAGTACCAGGAAGACGAAGAACAGGATCTTGGCGATGCCCGCAGCGCCGGCGGCGATGCCGCCGAAGCCCAGGACAGCCGCGATGATGGCGATGACGAAGAAAACTACGGCGTAGTGCAGCATGTCAGCTTCTCCTGGTGGTTGGACGGATCAGGGATTCCGGTCGAAGAAGTCGCGGACTTCCTTTTCAGCTTCTTCGCGAGTCTTGCCATAACGCTCCTGGATCAGGCCTGCCAGCCGTTCGGCGTTGCCTTCGGTGCGGGTCAGCTCGTCGTCGGTGAGTTCACCCCAGGCGGCTTTGGCTTTGCCCGTCAGTTGCTTCCATTTGCCAGCGATGATGTCGTTGTTCATGGTGACCTCTCCTTTTGCTTGCGGCATCCGGTTTGCGGCCTGTAAACCGGAGTGCCGCGGTTGAATTGGACACTGATCAGCTAGGGCCTGTCGGTAAAAAGGTTTCCGTTCAGGCCATGCACTTACCGTACGAGCACGCGGCGCGGCCGTCAAACCTGGCTGTGGGTAAATGTAACAACGCGGAGGGCGGGAAAATAGCCGCCTTCCGGCGGGAAGAGGTTGCAGGCGCACTAGAAGCTGCAGTTACATTCCGGCAATGTCTTGTCCGCTTTTGAGGGAGGCTGGTAACTGGATTTGCGGGGGTGGACCGGGGCGTCCGCGGTTGGCTTGGGCGCGGGCGCAACGGTATAGTCATGGCGGAACCCGCAAGCAGGTTCGGCCTCAGAATAGGAAGAGGAATTCGCATGACGCAACGACTTTGCAGCGCAATCTTGCTGACGCTGGCCGCGATGACGGTAATGGGATGCACGCACGTGACCGACAGGTACCAGGCGGCTGTGCCTGCGGCGTCAAGCGCCAGTTGATCGGCCGCACGCCGATGCCAGACGCGAACGGGGCGCCCAAGGGCGCCCCGTTTCGCTACGAAGGCCGCGATCGGCTCAGGCTTGCGCGATGCGGCGCGCGATGTGATCCAGCGCTTCTTCGACCTGGTCGACCAGGATCAGGCAGAGGTCGCCAGCGCCCAGGCGCGCCAGCGCGGTGTCGATGGCGAGAAACTCGCCATGGATCTCTTCGACATGCTTGCTGCGGGTGGCGTTGACCAGGCCCTGCTGCAATAGCGCCAGCACTTCGCCGTCGGCGCGGCCGCGCTGGCATTGGTCCTGATACAGCAGCACGTCGTCGAATGCTTCTCCCAGGATCTCGGTCTGCATCCGGATGTCTTCATCGCGGCGGTCGCCCGCGCCGCTGATGACCACGGAGCGCCGCTTGGCGGGCATGGCGTCCACGGCCCGCACCAGCGCCAGGATGGCATCGGGATTGTGGCCGTAGTCGGCGATCACCGTGGCGCCGCGGTAATCGAACACGTTGAAGCGTCCGGGAGCGGTCTGGGCATCGTTGACGAAGGTCGCCAGGCCGCGGCGGATGATGTCCGTGTCCAGCCCCAGCGCCCAGGCGGCCGCGATCGACGCCATGGCGTTTTCCACCTGGAAGGTGATGGTGCCGTTGCGCGTGAGCGGAATGGAAGCCAAGGGGTAGCGGGTCTCGTCGGCACCTTGGGCGGTCACGATGGAGTCGCCGTCGCGGTAGACGCAGCGCAGGCCTTGCGCGCGGTGCGTCGCCAGCACGGGATGGTTGCGGTCTTCGGCGAAGTAGGTGATCGAGCCCGGGCAGCTCGCGGCCATTTCGGCCACGATGGGGTCCGCCGCGTTCAGGACCGCGGTGCCCGTGGGATGCACGTGCTGCACGATCACGCGCTTGACCACGGCTAGGTCTTCGACCGTACTGATGTAGCCCAGCCCCAGGTGGTCGCCCATGCCGATATTCGTGACGATGGCCACGTTGCACCGGTCGAAGGCCAGCCCTTCGCGCAGGATGCCGCCGCGCGCGGTCTCGAACACGGCTGCGTCCACGTCCGGGTGCATGAGCACGCTGCGCGCGCTGCGCGGACCGCTGCAATCGCCGGTGTCGATACGCAGGTTGTCCACGTAGACGCCGTCGGAATTCGTCATGCCTACGCGATTGCCGGCGACACCCAGGATATGGGCGGTCAGGCGCACGGTAGTGGTCTTGCCATTGGTGCCCGCCACGGCCACGACGGGGATGCGGCCGTCATCGCCGTCGGCGTACATGTTGGCGATGATGGCTTCGCCCACGGCGCGGCCCTTGCCGAAGGACGGGTTCAAGTGCATGCGCAGGCCTGGCGCGGCGTTCACTTCCACGACGCCGCCGTTCTGTTCCTCGAGCGGGTACAGCACGCTCTCCGCCACGACGTCCACGCCGCAGATGTCCAGCCCGATCATGCGGGCCGCCGACACCGCGCGCGCGGCCATCTCGGGATGCACTTCGTCGGTGACGTCGGTGGCTGAACCGCCGGTGCTCAGGTTGGCGTTGTTGCGCAAGAAGATCAGCGTGCCGGAGGGCGGCACGGAATCGGCATCGAAGCCTTGCTTCTTGAGGGTGGCGAGGGCGATGTCGTCGAAGCGGATCTTGGTGAGCGAGGTGGCATGGCCGTCGCCGCGCAGCGGGTCGGCGTTGACCTGATCCACCAATTGGCGGATGGTCTGCACGCCGTCTCCGGTGACCTGGGGCGGATCGCGCCGCGAAGCCGCGACCAGCGCGCCGCCCACCACCAGCAGACGGAAATCGTGGCCGGGAATGTAGCGCTCGACGATGACCTCGGAGCTGATCTCTTCGGCTACTTCAAAAGCCTGGATCACGCGTTCGCGCGTTTCAATGTTGACGGCGACGCCACGCCCCTGGCTGCCGTCGCGCGGCTTGACCACGACCGGGCCGCCCAGTTCTTCGGCGGCGGCCCAGGCTTCCTCGGCGGTGGTCACCGAACGGCCCATCGGCACTGGCACGCCGGCTGCGTCCAGCAGCATCTTCGTCAGGTCTTTGTCCTGCGCGATGGATTCGGAGATGGCGCTGGTCAGGTCGGTTTCGGCGGCCTGGATACGGCGCTGCTTGCTGCCCCAGCCGAACTGCACCATGCTGCCCTGGGTCAGGCGGCGATAGGGGATGTTGCGGGCCGTGGCGGCGTTGACGATGGAGCCGGTGCTGGGTCCCAGACGCACGTCTTCGTCCAGGTCGCGCAGGCGCTTGAGGGCATCGGCAAGATCGAAGGGCGTGTCGTCCAGCGCGGCGCGCACCAGCACTTGCGCCAGTTCCATCGCCAGCCGGCCGACTTCCTCTTCGCTGTATTCGACCACCACCTGGAACACGCCAGGCTCGATGGTGGAGGCGGTGCGGCCGAACGTGACGGGGCAGCCAGCGTGCGCCTGCATCGTCAGCGCCACGATCTGCAGCACGTGGGCGATGGAGACGGCACCTTGATGGCCTTCCGGACGTAGCAGGCCGGTCTGGGGCAGCCGCGCGCGCAGGCGCGCTTCGAAGTCAGGCAGGTTGTCGATGGAGCATTCGGCGTCGGCGCAGGAAACAATGGCCTCGATCGCGGTGTTCTTGCTCCACAGATTGGGACCGCGCAGTGCTCGGATACGGGAAACTTCCATGGCAGGTATTCCTGTCTAGCTTACGCGCGCCCGCCGCTCGGGCAAGGGCGCGCGCAGATATTGTCAGTATTGCTGAATCCAGCGGCGGACCAGGTCGATGGTGGGGCCGGAGAAGGCTTCGTCCGATTGCAGCAGGACGAAATCGCCCGCGGCGATGCCGTCGAGTTGGCTCTGGATGGCCTTGCCGTGGTCGGGTTCTTCCTGGATGTCCTTGACGCGGGCGCCTTGCGCCAGGCCCTGCCGCAGCAGCGCGCGCGCCTGGCCTTCGGGGCGTTTGCTACGCACGGTCAGGTCGTCGTAGAGCACCACGCGGTCGAAGGCGTCGCCCAGCAGCTTGCCCTGTTCGATCAGGTCCGCGTCGCGGCGGTCGGCGCCGGCCGAATAGACGGCGGCGCGCGTGGTCGCGGGGAACTGCTCGATGGCGGCGATGAGGGGGCGCAGCGCCGAGGCATTGTGCACGTCGTCGACCACCACGGTGCTGCCGTTGCGTTCGAACAGCGTGAACTGCCAGGGTGCGTCGGCCTGGTCGATGTCGAAGGTTTCGATGCCGGCGCGGATCAGTTCAACCGGAATATCCAGGGCCCAGGCCGCACCCACCGCGGCCAGCACGTTCTCGACCTGGAAAGCCACGCGTCCGCCATGGGTCAGCGGGATAGCGGCCACGGCGGCCAGGCGTTCCTGGCGGCTGCCTTGCGCAAGAACGATGCTGCCGTCGCGCACGAACACGGCGCGGCCATCCTGTTGCAAGTGCGCGGCAATGGCTGGCAGCGCGGGATCGATGCCGAAGAAAATCACCGAACCGTCGGACAGTTCCGCCATTTCCACCACGCGCGGATCGCGCGCGTTCAGCACGGCGGCGCCGCCGGGCAGTACCACGTCCACCTGTGTGCGGAACACGTTGAACATGCGTTCCGTTTCATTGATGTCGAAGTCGCCGAGATGGTCGGCATCGTCGATGTTGGTGACCACGCCCACCTGGCAGCGGTCGTAGGCCAGGCCCTGGCCCAGGATCACGCCGCTGTCGTTTTCGATGACGGCGGCATCCAGGTTGCGGTTCATCAGCAGGCGCGTGCCGGAGGCGAAATCGGCGCGGTCGCCTTTTTGGACCAGGCGGCGGTCCAGGTAGAGGCCTTCGCTGCAAGCCAGGCCGGTGCGCTTGCCCGACAGGCTCAGCAGGCGGGCGACCAGACGCGCCACCACGGTCTTGCCGTTAGTGCCCGTTACGCCCACGATGGGAATGCGGCCCGCATCGCCCTCGGGGAACAGATGGTCCACGATGGCGCGGCCCACCGGGCGCGGGGTGCCGTCGGCGGGCTTCAGGTGCATCAGCAGACCCGGGCCGGCATTGACTTCGACGATGGCGCCGCGTTGTTCATCCAGCGGGCGCGAAATGTCCTCGGCCACCAGGTCGACGCCGGCGATGTCCAGGCCCACGATGCGCGCGGCCAGGGTCACGGTCGCGGCGATGCTGGGGTGCACGCGGTCGGTGACATCGAAGGCGACGTTGCCGCTGCGTTGCACCAGCACGCGCTGGCCTTCGGGCGGCACGCTGTCTTCCGACAGGCCTTGGCGCGCGATCTCGAGCCGCGCGGCGGAATCGAGGCGCACCGGGTTCAGCGGGTGGTTCTCGGTGCGGCCGCGGCGGGGATCCGTGTTGATCTGGCTGTCGATGAGTTCGGAGATCGTGGATTTGCCATCGCCCGTGACCCAGGCGGGTTCGCCGGCGGCGGCGGCCACCATGCGATCGCCCACGACGAGCAGGCGATGTTCGTTGCCCAGCACGAAGCGTTCGACGATCACGCCGCTGCCTTCGTCCACCGCGACGCGATAGGCCGACACCACTTCCTCGCGGGTCGTCAGGTTGGTGAATACGCCGCGGCCATGGTTGCCGTCATAGGGCTTCACTACCACCGGCAGGCCGATGTCCTCGGCCGCTTCCCAGGCGTCGTCCTCGCTGCGCACGAGGCGGCCTTCGGGCACCGGCACGCCGCAGGTCGAAAGCAGTTCCTTGGTCAGGTCCTTGTCGCGCGAGATGCCTTCGGCGATTGCGCTGGTGCGGTCGGTTTCCGCCGTCCAGATGCGGCGCTGGGCCGAGCCGTAGCCGAACTGCACGAGGTTGCCTTCGAACAGGCGGATGTAGGGGATGTCGCGGTCGTCGGCGGCATCCACGATGCAGGCGGTGCTGGGGCCGAGACAATGCTTGTCGATCAGGCCGCGCAGCTTCGAGATGGCAGCGGGCACATCGAAGGGGCGGTCTTCGATGGCGGCCATGACCAGGTCGCGGGCTTCGTTCAGGGCGGTGCGCGTGACCTGTTCCTGCCAGGCGCGCACGACCACCTTGTAGACGCCGCGAGTGGAGGTTTCGCGGGCCTTGCCGAAACCGCCGCGCAAGCCGGCCAGGTTCTGCAATTCCAGGGTGACATGCTCAAGAATGTGGCCGGGCCACGTGCCTTCCTTCAGGCGCGACAGGAAGCCTCCCCGGACCCCCGGGCTGCAGCGGTGCTCGATCAACGTCGGCAGCCATTCGGTCAGCCGCTCGTAAAAGCCGGGAATGGTATTGGAGGGGTAATCCTCCAGCTCGCCGATATCCACCCACGCTTCAAGTACCGGACGGTACGTCCAAATGTTCGGGCCGCGCAAAGCCACGACATCGAGAAATTCAATGTCTTTCTTTTTCATGTTTTAATTTACGAGAGAAGCAGGTTGGCACGCGCGGACGCCCCTATGCAAGACCGCGAATTTATTGGGGTTGCGCCTTTAGAATAATGCCAACGAGTGGGGGATCCCAGATATTCCTAATTAGAAAAATCGGCTGATACTATACGACGCCTTCAAGGCGTGAACTCGTTGTGTTGTAAGGAAGGGACACGTTTGCCGCCGCCTGAGGTTGCGAACCGGTTGCCGCCTAGTAGGGCAGAGTCCTGGCCCGGTATGCGTTCCAATGAAAAAACCAAACCTGCTTTCCGGCCTTGCCGAAGCCTTTCCTGCCCGCTGGCGGGATGAAATCCGCGCCGAACTGGCGGATGGCGAAACCTTATTGGCCTGGGTCGAGATAGACCTGGACCAGCGCTTGAAGTTCCGGCCGGGGCTGATCGCCGCTACCGACCGCCGGCTGCTGGCCCGCCAGCCCGACGAGGCGGGCTGGGATTCCTGGGCATATGGCCCCCAATTAAAACTCAGCCTGACCGACCATGCCGGCGCCGCGGTGCTGGAATTGCACGACGACAGTTCCCGCCTGGGCGTGTGGCGTTTCACGCTGGCCCGCAACCCGGCCGCGCTGCGCTTGCTGGCGCAGTTCGAGACCCAGCAGGCGATCCGTCTGTCCGGTCATCAGGCGGAGGAGCCGGCAGAGCGCACCTGCACCATCTGTAATAACGTCATACCGGCAGGTGAGGAAGAGTGCCCAAGCTGCAACCAGGAACAGGCGGCGCCGTCCTCCACCTGGGCGCTGCTGCGCCTGTGGCGCTTTGCCCGGCCTTACCGCGGCCCGCTATTGGCGGGTTTCATATTGACGCTGCTGGGCACTGCCGCGACGCTGGTGCCGCCGTACCTGACCATGCCGCTGATGGACGACGTGCTGATTCCGTTCCAGAACGGCGCGCCCATCGATTACGACAAAGTGCGTCTTTACCTGGGCGGGCTGCTGGCCTCGGCCTTCCTGGCCTGGGGCCTGGGCTGGGCCAGGACCTACATCCTGGCATGGGTCAGCGAACGCATCGGCGCAGACCTGCGCACCACCACGTATGAGCACTTGCAGCAGTTGTCCCTGGAGTATTTCGGCGGCAAGCGCACGGGCGATCTGATCTCGCGCATCGGTAGCGAAACCGACCGCATTTGCGTGTTTCTGTCGCTGCATCTGCTGGACTTTGCAACCGATATCCTGATGATCTGCATGACCGCGGTCATCCTGGTGTCCATCAATCCGTGGCTGGCGCTGGTCACGCTGGTGCCGCTGCCCTTCATTATCTGGATGATCCACGCGGTGCGCGACCGTCTGCGCCACGGCTTTGAAAAGGTCGATCGCATCTGGTCGGAAATCACCAACGTGCTGGCCGACACCATACCGGGCATCCGCGTGGTCAAGGCTTTCGCCCAGGAAAAGCGCGAAGTCGCGCGCTTTCGCGAAGCCAATAATCGCAACCTGGAAGTCAACGACCGTGTGAACACCACCTGGTCGCTGTTCTCGCCCACGGTCACGCTGCTCACCGAAGTGGGGCTGCTGGTGGTGTGGATTTTCGGCATCTGGCAGGTGTCCCAAAAACAAATCACCGTCGGTGTGCTGGCCGCTTTCCTGGCCTATATCGGGCGGTTCTACATGCGCCTGGATTCGATGAGCCGTATTGTTTCGGTGACGCAAAAGGCCGCGGCCGGCGCCAAGCGCATTTTCGACATCCTGGACCACGTTTCCAGCGTGCCGGAACCGCAGAATCCGGCCAAACTGCCGCACATCAACGGCCGCATCGAATTGCGCGACGTGGGCTTTCGCTATGGCAACCGCCAAGTCATCCGCGGGCTGAACCTGAACATTGCCCCTGGCGAAATGATCGGCCTGGTGGGGCACAGCGGCTCGGGCAAGAGCACGCTGATCAACCTGATCTGCCGCTTCTATGATGTGTCCGAAGGCGCGGTGCTGGTGGACGGCGCCGACATCCGTTCGGTGCGCGTGGCGGACTACCGGCGCAACATCGGGTTGGTGCTGCAGGAGCCGTTCCTGTTCTTCGGCACCATTGCCGAAAACATCGCCTATGGCAAGCCGGACGCCACCCGGGATGAGATCGTAGCCGCCGCACGCGCCGCGCACGCGCACGAATTCATCCTGCGGCTGCCGCACGGCTACGACTCGCTGGTCGGCGAACGCGGCCAGGCGCTGTCCGGCGGCGAGCGCCAGCGTATCTCGATCGCGCGCGCATTGCTGATCGATCCGCGCATCCTGATCCTGGACGAAGCGACCTCGTCGGTGGATACGACCACCGAAAAGGAAATCCAGAAGGCGCTCGACAATCTGGTTCGCGGCCGCACTACCATCGCCATCGCCCACCGCCTGAGCACCTTGCGCAAGGCCGACCGTCTGGTGGTGCTGGATCGCGGCCAGATCGTGGAACAGGGGCCGCACGAAGAACTGATGGCCCGGGAGGGCGCCTACTACCGTCTGTACCAGGCGCAGGCGCGCCAGGCCGAGGCCGACGCGCAAGCGTCAGGCAGCGAAGACATGGCCGCCGTGGCCTGACGCGGAACCGGAATTATCGTCATGACCTTGCCGTCTTTTCAGTTGCGCCGCAATGCCTTCGGACGTCTGGAGTTCCAGTCCGCCGATGGCGAGATGCACGAAGGCGTGTTGCCCGTTCGCGCGTTTCCGATCAGCGAGGCGGATCGTGGCCTGTCGCTCGTGACCGTGGACGGGCACGAATTGCTCTGGATCGAACACCTGTCCGACGTGCCCGCCCCGCAGCGCGCCTTGATCGAAGAAGAGCTGGCGAGCCGGGAATTCATGCCCGAGATCCGCAAGCTGGCCAGCGTGTCCACGTTTGCCACCCCCAGCACCTGGCAGGTCGATACCGATCGCGGCCCGACGTCGTTTACGCTGCGGGGCGAAGAAGACATACGGCGGCTGAGTCCGCAGACCCTGCTGATCGCCGACAGCCACGGCATCTTCTATCTGGTGCGCAACATCCAGGCGCTGGACAAGCACAGCCGCAAGCTGCTGGACCGTTTCCTGTAGGCCTCAGTCTTCCCGCGGCCGCTTGAACGGAGAGTGCGTTTCCAGCTCTCCCAGATAGTCCGTCACCGCCGCGGTTTCTTCGTCCAGGAAGTTCTGGATCGCGTCCGCAAACCCCGGGTGCGCGACCCAGTGCGCGGACCACGTGGGCGTGGGCAGCAGCCCGCGCGCCATCTTATGTTCGCCTTGCGCGCCGCCTTCGAAGCGCGCGATGCCATGGGCGATGCAATAGGCGATGGACTGCATGTAGCAGGTCTCGAAGTGCAGGCCGGGCACGTACTCGGTCGCGCCCCAGTAGCGCCCGTAAAGCGCGTCGCCGCCTGCAAGGTTCAGCGCGGCCGCCACCGGTTGGCCGTCGCGCTGCGCCAGGATCAACACGAAAGCGTCCGCAAGTGCGCGATGCGCGCGGCGGAAGAACTCCTGGTTCAGGTAGGGCGGATTGCCATGGCTGAAGTAGGTGCGGCAATAGCATTCATAGAAGAAGTCCAGTTCGGCCGCGCCGATTTCGGCGCCACGCAGCCAGCGGTAGGACAGCCCGGCGGCGGCCACCTTCTTGCGGTCCTGGCGGATTTTCTTGCGCTTGTCATGGCTCATCGCGGCCAGGAACGCGTCGAAGTCCGCGTAGCCGGGATTGGTCCAGTGGAACTGCACGCTTTCGCGGATCATGAACCCGGCTTCGCGCAGCGCGCGCACGTCCGCATCCGCGGGAAACAGCAGATGCAGCGAAGAAACCTTGATCTCTTCGGCAAAGGCGATCAGCCCGCGCACCAGGGTGTCGCGGTCCTCGTCGTTGCGCGCCAGCAGCCGGGGGCCGGTCACCGGGGTGAATGGAATCGCGGACAGCAGCTTGGGGTAGTAGCGCAAGCCGTGGCGCTGGAAGGCGTCGGCCCACGCGTAGTCGAAAACATACTCACCGCGCGAGTGCGACTTCAGGTAGAGCGGGGCGGCGGCAGCCAGCGCATCGTCTCGCCACAGCGCAAGATAATGCGGCGCCCAGCCGGTGCCTGGCGCGGCGCAGCCGGTTTCATGCAGCGCGCACAGGAACGCATGGCGCAGGAAGGGCTGCTCGCCCGCCAGCGCGTCCCACTGCTGGGCGTCGATGCGGGACAGGTCGGTCTCTATGGTCAAGCGCAGGGAATCCATGGGTGAATGATAAAGTCTCCGTGTATGCGCGAGGCCTGCGGCCCCGGCGCTTTCACGGGATTTCGGGGCAGCTTGAGGCCGCCCGGCACAGAGAGAGTATGGACAGCACTACGACGCCCGCCGCGTTCGGGCACGGCCTGGACTGCCTGCGGGGGCAGGCGCTGGCAGCCTTGGCTGCCACGGCATGGCAGGACAAGCTGGCGGCGGTGCGCGCCATTTCGGATGAGGCCGCGCTGGATTGCGAGCGGGTGTACGCGCCTGTTGCGGGACTGCCCGGCCGTCCTTCGCTGCCGCAACTGGTGCCTCCCGCCCAGGTCAAGCATCGCTCAATGGCCACGCCGCAAGGGCGCGCGGCCCTGCTGCACGCCCTGGCGCATATCGAATTCAATGCCATCAACCTGGCGCTGGACATCATGTGGCGCTTTGCCGGCATGCCGGAAGCGTTCTATCGCGATTGGCTACGGGTGGCGCGCGAAGAGGCCTATCACTTCGATCTGCTCAGGCAGCGCCTGGCCGCCATGGGGCACGCCTATGGCGACTTTCCCGCCCACGACAGCTTGTGGGACATGGCGCAACGCACGCAGGAAGATCTGCTGGCCCGCCTGGCCCTGGTGCCGCGCACGCTGGAGGCGCGCGGCCTGGACGCTTCCCCCATGATTCGCGCCAAGCTGGCCGGGGCAGGAGACAGGGAAAGCGCGGCTATCGTCGACATCATCCTGGCCGACGAAATCGGTCACGTGGCTATCGGCAACCATTGGTACAAGCACCTGTGCGCGCTGGCGGGCAAGGATCCCGTCGCCTGCTATGCCGAACTGGCACAGCGCCACGATGCCCCGCGCCTGCGCGGTCCCTTCAACCTGGAGGCGCGCCGCGCCGCCGGATTCGACGATGCCGAACTTGCCGCGCTGCAATCCGGCTGACAGGACAACATGAGTACCGATCCTTCCATCAAGACACCGCAGGTTCGTCTGCTGCGCCCGCTGGCCATTGCCTTGGCGGGGGCTGCGCTCATTTCACTGGCGCCCGCCGCGTCAGCCGCCGACTCGTTCGCGGCGTGCCTGGCGCAATTGCGCGGCCCGGCGCTCAAGGCAGGTGTGTCGGGCGCCACGTTCGACACCCACACCGCGGGGCTCGCGCCCGATATGGCGGTGATCGATCTGCTGGACGCCCAGCCGGAGTTCAAGACGCCCATCTGGGACTACATGGCGGCCCTGGTCGACGATGAGCGCGTCTCCGACGGCCAGGCCGGCATGGCGCGCTGGCAGTCCGACCTGGACCGCGCCGCATCGCGCTATGGCGTGGACGCCGCCACCATCGCCGCCGTTTGGGGCGTGGAAAGCAACTACGGCCGCACCTTGGGCGGCCGGCCGCTGCTGACCTCCCTGTCCACGCTGTCCTGCTATGGCCGGCGCCAGGCCTATTTCCGGGGCGAGTTCTTTTCCACCCTCAAGATCATCCAGGACGAGCACATTGCGCCCGAGCGCCTGACGGGCTCCTGGGCGGGCGCCTTTGGCCAGACCCAGTTCATGCCGTCGACCTACTTGCGGCTGGCGGTGGATTTCGACGGCGACGGGCGCCGGGATCTGGTCGACAGCGTGCCGGACGCACTGGCCTCCACGGCCAATTTCCTCAAGCGCGCGGGCTGGAGCGCCGCGCTGCCGTGGGGCTTTGAAGTCCGGCTGCCGGCGGGCCTGGACACCTCGGGCGCCGGCAGGAAGAACAAGCGCGCGATGTCGTATTGGGCAGGAAGGGGCGTAACGCGCGCCGACGGCCAGCCGCTGCCGGCGGGCGACACGCCGGCGGGCCTGCTGCTGCCGGCGGGCCGCGGCGGCCCCGCCTTCCTGGTCACGCGCAACTTCGACGCCCTGTATTCCTACAACGCGGCGGAAAGCTACGCCTTGGCCATTGCCCACCTGTCCGACAGGCTGCGGGGCGGAGGTCCCTTGGCGCAAGCCTGGCCCACGGACGATCCGGGGCTGTCGCGGGCGCAGCGGCGGGAACTGCAACGGCTGTTGATTGCCCGCGGCTATGAGATCGGCGAACCCGATGGCATGATCGGTACCCGCACCCGGCAGGCCCTGCAGGAGGCGCAGCGCGAGCTGGGCCTGAAGCCGGATGGGCGCGCCGGCCTGAAGTCGCTGCAGGCTTTACAGGCAGGAAAGACGCCAAACTGAATTGCCTGGCCGGAATGGACAAGCTTTGTAAAGATGCCGGGAGTCATCCTTCAGATGACAGGCAGGGCGCCGGGCATGGGCCTATACTGATTCTCCGATTTTTCAGGAGCACGATGATGAGCCTATTGGATACCTTGGCCTCGATGGCCGGCGGCGGTCAACAAGGGGGCTCGGCTTCGCTGTTGCCCGCCCTGATCGAGCAACTGAACAAGTACCCGGGCGGCCTGTCCGGCTTGATCGCAAGCTTCCAGAAGGGCGGCTTGAGCGAAATCGTGGCCTCGTGGGTGGGCACGGGCCAGAACATGCCCGTCAGCGCAGACCAGCTCGGTTCCGTTCTGGATCCCGGCGTCGTCAACGAACTGGCGGCCAAGACCGGACAGGACACGGATTCGGTACTGGGCTCGCTGTCCTCGCTGCTGCCGCAACTGGTCGACCAGGCCACGCCGAACGGGGAAGTGCAAGGCGGCCAACAACAGTTCAACCCGGCCGAGCTGCTGGCGTCGTTGTCGGGCATTTTCGGCAATCGCGCAGGGTAGTTCCTATCGCCAGGCAAGCCATGCAGGCGTCAGCGCCTGCTTCCATCGACCGGCGGCGTTTGTTGCAGGGCCTGGGCCTGGGCGTGGCGGCGCTGGCCGCCAGCCTGCCCGCCTGCGCGCCGGCGTGGTCGGTGCAAAGCACCTTCTGGCAACTTTGGCCCAGCCATTTGGAATTGAATCCGCAGGCTTGGCGCGAGCGCATTGCGGCCATGCACGGGCTGGGCTTTCGCGAAATCATCATCCAGTGGGTCGGGGCTAGCGGGGGCGCGCAGCCCTGGCAATTGCCCGCGTCCACCCTGGCGCTGATATTCGAGGAAGCGGAACGGCTGGGCATTGGCCTGCAGCTGGGGCTGCCCTACGACGAGCGCTGGTGGCGGCAATTGGGCAATGCCGACGACGCCGCGCTCGCCGGTTTCCTGCAGGAGGCTCAAGCGCAAGCGCTGGCCTATGCGCGCGCTTCGACTATCGCCGGCCACGCGGCTTTCCGCGGCTGGTACATCCCTTACGAAATCGAGCAGTACAGTTGGGCCGCGCCCGAAAGGCAGTCACGCCTGGCGCGCTGGCTGCGCGAAATGTCGGATCCTCTTTTGCAACAGACCGGACGCGTACCCGCCATATCCACCTATCACAGCAAACTGCCGGGACCGTTGAGCCTGGCCGATCTTTGGAACGGGCTGCTGGATGCCGCGAGGCTGAGACCCATGCTGCAAGATGGGGTGGGGGTGTCCGGTATGGCAGCGTACGACGCGCTGGAGCCGCTGCACCGCATGTTGCTGGCGCGCCGCGTGCCGTTCGACCTGATCGTAGAACTGTTCGAGGAATTGCCGTCCGAGCGCCAGGACGGCACCACGTTCAACGCCCGCTCTGCCGATAGCGCGCGCGTGCGCCGGCAATTGCGCATCGCGCGGCGTTACCGCGCGCAAAGCGTCGTTGCCTTTGCCGCGGACCCCTGGCTGATCGGGCCCACCCCCGAGGCTGAGCGCCTCAGGCGGGACTGGCCGCTCTAATCGCACGCCGGCGGACCAATCAGGCCGGCGCCATGGCCGGCCATCGCGATCACGCCCCGGCGGCAGCTTCGTCGGCCGGGACGGACGGCTCCAGCTGATTGATCAGCGCGGGCCAGGTGTTGATAGACAGCAAATGGCAATAGACCAGCGGCAGCCAGCCGTTGGCGCGCCAGCGCAGGAATTCCGCTTCCGGCAGCTTGTTGAACTTGGCTTCGTCGATCACCTTGAAACCGGACATGGCCAGGCGCTGGCCGTCGGCCAGCGTGATGTCGGCACGGTTTTCGACCAGCAGTTCGGCTTCGGCCAAGGCGCGTGTGAACTCCATGGTGTAGGCGTGCTGGTTCTGGTAATCACGGCAGAACTCCAGAGCGCTGCGGGCCAGGTCCGTGGGTTCGCCGGCTTCGTCGAAGAACGGATTGTCGCGGCCCTCGACCACGGAGGCGGCCTTCTCGTCGACACACAGCGTGAATTGGCTGCGGTCTTCGTTCTCCATGAAGATAAAGGGGTAGCGGCGAATATAGGCCGGGATGTAGGTGCCGGCGCACCATTGGCCCTGGGCATCGACGAACAGATTTTCCTGGCCGCGCACGCCCAGCACGGCGACGGGCATGGGCTGGTCGCCATCGCTGAAAACGATGGGGAAGTGGCGGCATGCGGTCGGCAGTTCGGTGGCGACCAACGGCACGGCATTGGTCTTGGCAGCGTAGGCGAAACCCGTATTGCCGGCGAGGGACAGGTTGGCGTGCACGCCCGCAGCCAGCGGACGGGGTTGTTCGTAGAACAGGGGAAGCGAGGTCTGCATAGTCATCTTGTTGAATCAGAGAGTGCGGGATTGCGCGTCGTCGTCACGACGCTTGTCGTCCAAGACCTTGTTGTCTTCGACGGCGGATTGCTGCGGATGGTGGTTGAAAGATGGCAACTGCCAGGAAAAGCCGGCCGAGGCCACTTTCAGCACCTGCGGGTCGGTGTAGGCGTCCAGTGCGTCAGGACCATAGCCCTCGGGCGCGACCGTACCACGGAACAGCGGGTCGGCGGTGGGCGTCGTGGGAATGATCTGGCTGGGCGCCGTGACGGAGGACAGGCGATTGATCACCCCCGTCGGGCCCCAGGTGGCGCCGTTGAGGAAGTACGGCGAACCGACAAGCGAGCTCTTGACCATGGAGGCGGCCAGCGCGCCCGTCTTGCCGCCGATCGAACCCCAGATGTCGGCCGAACCGGCGGATGGCACCGAGAGATCGGCCACGTCGAGCTTGTTGTTCGCGGCTGCGTTGTTCAGGCCGATGCGCAGGGCGCCCAGCGGCCCGGCGGCCAGGGTGAGCGAGGTCTGCGGGCCGGACAGGCCGACGGCAGTGATGTTGCCGTTGGTGCTGATGGTTGCGGTCGAGCCTTGCAGCTTGGCCGGCGCGCCCAGGTTAATGGGTCCCTGGGTAACCAGCAGTTGCGCAGGCAATGTCAGGCCGGCGCCGCCAGTCTGGTTGAAGCCCGTGGCGGCCTTCACCGTGGTGGCGGCGGCGAAGGCCGTCGTGCCGGCGGCGTCAGTGTTGGCGATGTTGATCGCGCCCGCCTCCGCGGTGACGTCCTTGCCGAACGATGCGTTGCCGCCCGAGATATCGATCCCGCCGGGGCCCGAGGCACGCACCGCACCGTTGTAGCTGGCGGACTTGGCTTCCAGCTGCTGCACGCGGTAGGCGCTGACGTCGCCATTCAGCACGATGGTGTCGACGGCGCGCAGCGTCAGTGAACCGAGGCCGGTGGCGTTGCCTGCGACCTGCAGATTCTGGCCGGCGCTGATGGCGAGATTGTTGCCGTTGCCCCCGTCCAGCGTGCTGCCCAGCATGACCGAACCGGAGCTGCTGCTCAGTTGGCGATCTCCCGTCAAGGTCACCGCGCCGGCGTAGGTTTGGTCTCCCGTCGTGACGACCTTGCCGGACCCCATCGTGGTGGTGCCGTCTATGTCCAGGCCGCGCAGCGGCGTGGTGCCGCCGATGTCGCCCTGGATGTCGGCGTTGCCGGCGATGATCAGGCCCTGTTGGCCCGGATCCGTGCCGTCGACGCCGGCCTGCAGCCGGATGTCCGTGCCGCTGAGCGTGGTGTCCGCGCCGCCCAGGACCATATGCTGGCCATACTGCTGCGCTCCCGTGGTGTCGATGGAACCGCCATTGATCAGGAGGTCCCCCTGGCCGCTGGTCTGCACCGAGGCTGCGCGGACCGGACCGTTCAGGACGGTGTCTCCGGCAGCATGGATCCTAAAGTGTTCCAGGCGCGTACCCTGGCCCACCGGCCCGGCGAAGGCGACGTTGCCCGCTGCGGCGGATGCCGTCAGGTCATGGCCGCCATCGACCGAATCGCCAAAGCGGATATCGCCGTTGCGGCTGGTCAAGGCCGAGTCGCCGTCCAGGATGACTGCGCCCTGGTACGACTGGTCGCCCGAAGTGGCGATGCCGCCTGCGCCGAGCTTGGAATTCCCGGTGACAGTCAGGCTGGCCAGGGCTTCGTTAGCGCCGATCGGGCCCTTGAGCACTGCGTCGCCGTCGATGGTCAGTCCGTGGCTGCCGTCGCCGCCGCCCAGCAGGCTGACGGTGCTGCCCTTGAGCACGGTGTCCGCGCCCAGCATGGCAAGTTCCCCGTACGATTGCGCGCCAGTGGTGTCGACCAGGCTGCCATTGATGGCCAGGGTGCCGCCAGCGCTGGTGGTGACGGACGCCGCGTAGATGGGGCTGTCCAGCACGGTAGCGCCATTGCTGTTGACCGTGATGTCGCCCAGACGGGCTGCGCCGGCATCGCCGACCGCGCCCGAGAAGGTGACATTGCCGTTGCCGGTATCGATGGCCAGGCCATAGCCTGCGCCGGCGGCGCTGGCAACCTTGCCGCCGAAGACGACGTCGGCGTTGGCGGTGTCGCTTTGCAGGCTGGCGTTGAGCGTGACGTCGCCCTGGTAGGACTGTGCGCCCACGGTGTTGATGGCGCCGCCGCCCAGTTCTGCGTTGCCGCCGATGGCGAGCGAGGCCAGGCGGTTGTTGGCGCCCAAGGCGCCGTTGATCACCGCGTTGCCCGCGATGTTCAGGGCGTGGGTGCCGTCAGCGCCGCCCAGCAGGCTGACGGTGCTGCCCTTGAGCACGGTGTCCGCGCCCAGCGTGGCCAGCTCGCCATAGGACTGCGTGCCGGTGGTATCGACCCGGCCGCCATTGATAGCGAGCGAGCCGCCGGCGTTGGTGGTGACCGAGGCGGCGTAGACCGCGCCATCCAGCGCGGTGGCGCCGTTGCTGTTGACGGTGATGTCGCCCAGGCGCGCGGCCGCAGCGCCGACCGCGCCCGAGAAGGCGACGTTGCCGTTGCCGGCGTCGATCGTCAGCTGCTTGCCCGCGCCCGCTACCGTGCCACTGAAGCCGACGTTGCCATTGGCAGTGGCGATGTCCAGGCCGTCGGTCAGCGTGACCTGACCTTGGTAGGACTGTGCGCCCACGGTGTGGATGGCGCCGCCGCCCAGCTCGGCATTGCCGCCGATGGCGAGCGAAGCCAGGCGGTTGTTGGCGCCCAAGGCGCCGTTGATCACCGCATTGCCCGCGATGTTCAGGGCGTGGGCGCCGTCAGCGCCGCGCAGCAGGCTGACGGTGCTGCCCTTGAGCACGGTGTCCGCGCCCAGCGCGGCCAGTTCGCCATAGGACTGCGTGCCGCTGGTATCGACCCGGCCGCCATTGATGGCGAGCGTACCGCCGGCGTCGGTGGTGACCGAGGCGGCGTAGACCGCGCCATCCAGCGCGGTGGCGCCGTTGCTGTTGACGGTGATGTCGCCCAGGCGCGCGGCCGCAGCGCCGACCGCACCCGAGAAGGCGACATTGCCGTTACCGGTGTCGATCGTCAGCTGCTTGCCCGCGCCCGCTACCGTGCCACTGAAGCCGACGTTGCCATTGGCGGTGGTGATGTCCAGCCCGTCGGTCAGCGTGACCTGACCTTGGTAGGACTGTGCGCCCACGGTGTGGATGGCGCCGCCGCCCAGCTCTGCGTTGCCGTCGATGGCGAGCGAAGCCAGGCGGTTGTTGGCGCCCAAGGCGCCGTTGATCACCGCATTGCCCGCGATGTTCAGGGCGTGGGCGCCGTCAGCGCCGCGCAACAGGCTGACGGTGCTGCCCTTGAGTACGGTGTCCGCGCCCAGCGCGGCCAGTTCGCCATAGGACTGCGTGCCGCTGGTATCGACCCGGCCGCCATTGATGGCGAGCGTACCGCCGGCGTCGGTGGCGACCGAGGCGGCGTAGACCGCACCATCCAGCGCGGTGGCGCCGTTGCTGTTGACGGTGATGTCGCCCAGGCGCGCGGCCGCAGCGCCGACCGCGCCCGAGAAGGCGACGTTGCCGTTGCCGGCGTCGATCGTCAGCTGCTTGCCCGCGCCCGCTACCGTGCCACTGAAGCCGACATTGCCATTGGCAGTGGTGATGTCCAGCCCGTCGGTCAGCGTGACCTGACCTTGGTAGGACTGTGCGCCCACGGTGTGGATGGCGCCGCCGCCCAGCTCTGCATCGCCGCCGATGGCGAGCGAAGCCAGGCGGTTGTTGGCGCCCAAGGCGCCGTTGATCACCGCATTGCCCGCGATGTTCAGGGCGTGGGCGCCGTCAGCGCCGCGCAGCAGGCTGACGGTGCTGCCCTTGAGCACGGTGTCCGCGCCCAGCGCGGCCAGTTCGCCATAGGACTGCGTGCCGCTGGTATCGACCCGGCCGCCATTGATGGCGAGCGTACCGCCGGCGTTGGTGGTGACCGAGGCGGCGTAGACCGCGCCGTCCAGCATGGTGGCGCCGTTGCTGTTGACGGTGATGTCGCCCAGGCGCGCGGCGGCGGCGTCGCCGACCGCGCCAAAGAACGTGACGTTGCCGTTGCCCGTGCCGACGGTGAGGCTGCTGCCCGCGCCGGCAGCGCTGGCGACCGTGCCGCCGAAAACGACATTGCCATCGGCCGTGGTAATGCCCAGGTCATCGGACAGCGCAACGTTGCCTTGGTAGGACTGCGCCCCAACCGTCTTGATGGCTCCGGCATCCAGATTGGCCGTGCCGGTGATGGTCAGCGAGGCCAGGCGGGCATTGCTGCCTGTACCGATGGCGCCGTTGATCGCCGCGTTGCCGTCGATGGTCAGGCTCTGGGATTCGTCGGCCGAGCCCGCGCCTTGGTGCAGTGTGACATTGCTGCCCTTGAGCAGGGTGTCCGCGCCCAGCGTGGCCAGTTCACCGTAGGACTGCGTGGCCGTGGTGTCGACCCGGCCGCCGTTGATGGCGAGCGTGCCGCCGGCGTCGGTGGTGACCGAAGCGGCGTAGATGGCGCCGTCCAGCATGGTGGCGCCGCTGCTGTTGACCGTGATGTCGCCCAGGCGCGCGGCCGCAGCGCCAACCTCGCCCGAGAAGGCAACGTTGCCGTTGCCGGTCCCGATCGTCAATTGCATGCCCGCGCCCGCGACGTTGGCGCCGAAGCCGACAGCGCCATTGGCGGTCGCAAGGTCCAGGTCATCGGACAGCGTGACGTTGCCTTGGTAGGACTGCGCGCCGAGCGTGTTGATGACGCCGCCATTCAGATCGGCTGCGCCGGTGATGGTCAGCGAGGCCAGACGGGCATTGTTGCCCGCGCCGATGGCGCCGTTGATCGTCGCGTTGCCGTCGATGGTCAGGCCCTGGGTTTCGTTGGCCGAGTCCGCGCCTTGGTTCAGCGTGACGTTGCTGCCCTTGAGCGAGGTCTGCGCGCCCAGCACGGCGAGTTCGCCGTAGGACTGCGTGCCGGTGGTATCGACGCGGCCGCCATTAATGGCCAGTGTGCCGCCGGCGTCGGTGGTGACAGACGCTGCGTAGACGGCGCCGTCCAGCACGGTAGCGCCATCGCTGTTGACGGTGATATCGCCCAGGCGCGCGGCCGCAGCGCCGACCGCGCCCGAGAAGGCGACGTTGCCGTTGCCGGCATCGATCGTCAGCTGCTTGCCCGCGCCCGCTACCGTGCCACTGAAGCCGACATTGCCATTGGCAGTGGTGATGTCCAGGCCGTCGGTCAGCGTGGCCTGGCCTTGGTAGGACTGTGCGCCCACGGTGTTGATGGCGACGCCGCCCAGCTCGGAAGCTCCGGTGATGGTGAGCGAGGCCAGGCGGGCATTGCCGCCCGCGCCGACCGCTCCCTTGATCACGGCGTTGCCGGCTATCGTCAGGTCCTGGGATTCATTGACCGAGTCCGCGCCCTGGCTCAGCGTGACGGTGCTGCCCTTGAGCACGGTGTCCGCGCCCAGCGTGGCGAGTTCGCCATAGGACTGCGTGCCGGTGGTATCGATCCGGCCGCCATTGACGGCGAGCGTGCCGCCGGCATCGGTGGTGACCGCGGTGGCGTAAATCGCACCGCCCAGCGTGGTGGCGCCGTGGCTGTTGATTGTGATGTCGCCCAGGCGCGCCGCGGCGGCATCGCCGACCGCGCCAGCGAACGTGACGTTACCGTTGCCCGTGCCGACCGTGAGGCGGCTGCCGGCGCCGGGAGCGCTGGCGACGGTGCCTGCGAAGCCCACGTTGCCATTGGCCGTAGTGATCTCCAGGTCCTCGGACAGCGTGACATTGCCTTGGTAGGACTGCGCGCCGACCGTATCGATCGCGCCGCCATTCAGCTCGGCCGCTCCGGTGATGGTCAGCGAGGCCAGGCGGGCATTGCTGCCTGCGCCGATGGCGCCGTTGATCGTCGCGTTGCCGCCGATGGTCAGGTCCTGGGTTTCGTCGGTCGAGTCCGCGCCTTGGTTCAGCGTGATCTTGCTGCCCGTGAGCAGCGTGTCCGCGCCCAGCACGGCGAGTTCGCCGTAGGACTGCGTGGCCGTGGTGTCGACGCGGCCGCCATTGATGGCCAGCGTGCCGCCGGCATCGGTGGTGACCGACGCCGCGTAGACGGCGCCGTCCAGCGTGGCGGCGCCCTGGCTGTTGACCGTGAGCCCGCCCAGGCGCGCGGCGCCGGCATCGCCGACCGCGCCAGCGAACGTGACGTTGCCGCTGCCCGTGCCCACCGTCAGGTTGCTGCCCGCGCCCGCGGCGCTGGCGACCGTGCCGCCGAACCCGACATTGCCATTGGCGGTCGCAAGACTCAGATCGCCGGACAGCGTGACATTGCCTTGGTAGGACTGCGCGCCAATCGTATTGATGGCGCCGCCATTCAGCTCGGCCGCGCCCGTGATGGTCAGCGAGGCCAGGCGGGCATTGTTGCCCGCGCCGATGGCGCCGTTGATTGTGGCGTTGCCGTCGATGGTGAGGCTCTGTGTTTCGTCGGCCGAGTCTGCACCCTGATTCAGCGTGACGTTGCTGCCCTTGAGCGTGGCGTTCCGGGCCAGGGTGATCCGCTCGCCGTAGGACTGGGTGCCCGTGGTGTCGATGCTGGCGCTCTCGATGATCACACTGCCGGGAGCGTCGGTCTGTACCGATGCCGCCCGTACCGCGCCGTTGAAGGCGGTCGTGCCGGACGTGTTGGCCGTCAGCTTGTTCACGCGCGTGGCGCCACCAACGGCGCCGAAACTGATGTTGCCGCCCGAGGTCGAGCCGACGGTCAGGTCGCGCGCGCCATCCAGCGCATTGTCGAAGGCGACGCTGCCGATGGTGGTGTTCAGCGACTGGTCGCTGCCCAAGGTTACGGCGCCCTTGTAATGCTGGTTGCCTGTGGTGGAGATGCTGCTCGTATTCAGCGTGACGGGGCCGACGACGGTCAGGCTGGCGAGCCGGGTATTGGCGCCGATGGCACCTGCCAGCGCTGCAGTACCGTCGATCTCCAGCCCATGGGCGCCGTCCGCGCCATTGCGCAGGGTGAGGGTGGCGCCGGTCAGCGTCGCATCGTCGCCCAGTTGCACGCGGCCACTGTAGTCCTGCGCACCACTGGTGGTCACCATGCCTCCGTTGATCGCCACGACACCCGTGCCTGCCTGGTTCAAAGAGGCGATGTCGACGGCGCCGCCGTAGGTGGTGGCGCCGGTGCTGGTGACGGTCAGCGCGTTGGCACCCGACATGCCACCCGTGAAAGTGACCGCGCCGCTGCCGGTGGACACGGTAACGCCGCTGCCCAGGACGGTGGCGCCATCGACACCGAAGGCGCCGTTGTTTGTCGTATACGTGCCGCGCAGCGTGGTGGCGCCGTTGTACTGCTGGGCGCCAGTGGTGGCAACCTGCCGCAGGTCGATGCTGGCGCCATCGACGCTCAGGCTGGCCAGGTTGGTGGCGTTGCCGCCCAGCGTGACGTGGCCGCCAGTGGAGACAATGGCCGCCTCTTGGCCGGCGCCGTTCAGCAGGCCCGAGAGGCTGACATCGCCGTTGGCGGTCAGGGTGCGCTTGCCGCCTGCCAGCGTGGTGTTGCCGGTGATGTCGATGGCCGAGCCAGTGAGGTCGCCATTGAGGGTGACGTCGCCGGTATAGGCCTGGCGGCCCGCGGTGTTGGCGGCGGCCATTGAGATCCGCGTGCCGTTCACCACGAGTCCGTTGATGTCGCCGTTGGCAATGGCGTGGCTGATGGCGACATCGCCCGCGTCGGCCGTCAACGTCACGTTGCCGTTTGCGCCGCTGTTGCCGGCGGAAATGCCGACAGCGCTGGTCAGGTCGCCGTTGGCGTTGATGGCGATATTGCCGTCGGCCGTGGCGATGCGGCCCAGCGTCAGCGAGCCGGTGCCGTCCACAAAGATGTCGCCGGTGCCCAGGACGTTGGCCTTGAGATTGCGGGCCGAAGTCGAGAAGTGAGCATTCTCGGCGCCGATGCCGTTCTTGCTGGTCAGGTCGAGGTTGTTGGCTTGCAGGCTGCCGTCCAGGCCCGCCAGAGAGCCCTGAATGGCGCTCAGGATGATGGTGCCGTTGGCCGCGCCTGCGTTGACGGTGCCGATATCCACGTCGCCTTGCTGCGAGCTCAGGTCGATGCTGCGGTTGCTGCCGCTGGCCGTTGCCGACACGTTCAGCGTGCCGGTCGCGCTGGCGGTGATGTTGCCATTGGCCGTGTCAAGCAATGCCGCCAGCGCACCGGTATTGTTCAGCGCGAGGTTGGCCGCGGCCGCCGTGCCATTCAGGCGGACGTTGGCGGTACCTACCTGCGTCGTAAGCGTGGTGTTGCCTCCCGCGGCGCCGCTGCTGAAGTTCAGCGTATCCGCCTTGACCGCGATCGTGCGCGGCGTGGAGCCGTAGGCAACGATGTCGTTGCCGCCCGTCAGGGTGACGGTGTCGTTGGCTTGCACGCCGCCGCTGGCGACGGTCAACGTGCCGCCCGCAGCCAGCAGCAGGTTGTCCGCCGTGCTGGACAGGCCCGCGTGAGCGTCCAGGTCGCCGGCGGTGCGCAGATAGGCGGAACTGTGTTCGCCCGTCTGCGCGACGTTGCCACTGAGCGTAAGCTTGCGCGTGCCCACGTTGTCAAGGACGATAACCGCGCCGTCGGCGCCCGTCGCCAGGTTGCCCAGCGACGCGAGGTTGGTGCGCAGGGCGATGCCGCCCGAACCATCGGCCAGGTTCAGCGCCGAGCCGATGCTGCCGCCCGCCGTCGCGCTGAGGACGTTGCCGAAGATCAGGTTGCCTGGCAGCGCGCCCCGGATGGAGCCCGCTGCATCGAGAATGACGTTGCCCAGTTGCTTGGCGTCGATCGTGTTGATCGACAGGTCCCCGTTCGAGGTCGCGATCGAGATATTGTTTCCTGCCGAACTGGTGTTGCTGACGGCGTTCGCGACCAGCGTGGGGCCGGCAGTGGTGATGCCGATGGCGCCGTTCTGGGTGGTGATCGAATTCAGCGTGGTGCCGGCCGCGCGGTTGTCGTCCAAATAGATGGCGCCGGCGCCGGTGACTTCGGCCGTGATGCTGGCCGCGGTGGTCTGCAGTTTGTCGGCGGAACCCGCCGCGCCGCCGATGCCCGCGCCGGCCTTCAGCGCGACCGTACCGCCGATGATGCGGGTGGACGCCTCGCGGTCGTCGACGATGGTGCTGCCGGCCTTGCTGTAATCAATATTGACGGCGCCTGCGCCCGCGTCGATGTTGCCCGCCACGAGTTGGCTGTTTGTGCCGTTGCCGGTGATCTTGATCGTGCCGTTGTTCGACAGGGCATTGGCGATCTGCAAGTTGCCGGCAGCGGCGATGTCGATGATGTTGCCCGACAGATAGGAGTAGACGGAGTTATTGTCCGCCGCCAGGTACATGGCGCCGTTGGTGGTGACCTCGACGCGCTGGCCGGTCGCGTTGATGCGTCCGTTGCCGGTATTGATGCCCACGCCGACGGCGCCATTCAACGATACGCCGTAGGCCTTGACGCTGGCGCCGGCGCTGTCGGCCAGAATCATGCCGTTCTCGGCGCTGAGCGTGACCTGGCCGTTATTGGCGCCTGCCTGCACGTTCTTGGCCGTGATATTGCCCGCGCTGGTCTTGACCGAAATGTCATTGCCGACCGCGTCGGTGCCCGAGGCCATGCTGGTCAGCACCAGGTTGCCATTGCCGGTGATCCGGGTCTCGCCATTGGCGACCGAGGTCGTCAGGCCGCCCAGCAGGTTGCCGGTGCTGTCCAGATAGAGCGAGCCGTCGCCGGTGACGGTGGCCGATACCGGGCTGTTCGGGGCGGCGATCTTGATCGCCGCGTCGCGCGTGCCGATGCCGTTGCGGGCCGTCAGTGTGATGGGGCCGCCGCCCGCGCCCGAAAGCGTGCCGCCGCCGTGCAGGATACTGCCGGTCTGGGCGTTCAGGGTCAGGGCGTTGCCGGTGCCGTAGCTGACCGTGCCGACCTGGATGTCGCCAGTGGTGGTGGTGACCGACAGGTCGCCGCCGGCCCGCAGGTTGCCCAGGTTGATCGAACCGGTCTGCTTGAGCCAGATGCCGCCCGAGGCCGTAGCGGTGATGTTCTTGACCTGCGTGTTCAGGGTCTGGCCGGCCGAGCCGATGGTATTGGGCGTGTTGCCAGACGCGGTGGACAGCGCCAGGTCGCCCGCAACGATCTTCGCGGACGCGTTCATGCCCAGAATCGAGCCGCCCGTGTAGTAGTACGGGTTGGTCGACAGCGTCACCGAGCCGTTCTGCGTGACGTCGATGTCGTATATGTTGATCGCGCCGACGGCCTGGTATGTGAAGTTCAGGCCAGTGGTGTCGCGCACGATGGTCAGCGCGGTGGCGTTGCTGGTGTCGGCGCCGCTGAACGTCAGGTTCTGGGCGTCGATGGTCAGGAAGCCGCCGCTGCCCAGGTTCGAGCCCTGCGCGTTGTTGCGGATGATGGTCAGGTCGGAAAGGTCGGCCAGGTTGTCGACGTAGATGCTGCCCGGCGTGGCCATCGTCAGCTTCTCGGTGTTCAGGTGCAGGCGGGCCGAGTTCGAGCCGCCGATGGTGGCGGCCGTGCCGTAGTTGGCGGTCAGGCTGACGCTCTTGCCCGTGACCAGATTGCTGTTGTTGATGCCGGTGATGCTGCCGCGCGAGGTTGACAGCGCGACCGCGCCGTCGGTGGACGTGATGGTGCCCACGGTCAGATTGCGGCCGTTGTTGGCGGTGTCGGCGACCAGGGTGATGTTGCCCGGCGCGGTAACGGCGGTCGCCTGCAGGCCATAAGTCTCGGTCAGCGCGATGCTGCCGTCGGCGCGGTCGGTCTTGGTAGCGCTGAGCGTGACCGTGGTGGTGCCGCCATTCAGGGCATTGGTGCGGATGGCGCTCTTGTTGCCGATCGAGCCATTCGCCGTCAGGTCGACCGTGGTGGCGTTGTTGATCGTGCCGCTCAGGATAGAGCCGCCGGTGTTGTTGACGGTGAAGGCGTTGCCATTGGTGTTGACCGTGCCCAGCTCGATGTCGCCGACCGTGTTGCTGACCGCGCTGGCGCCCCTGGAGGTCAGGCTCGGCAGGCTGGTGTTACCTTCCACCGTGATGAACGCGCCGCCGTTGTCGGCCCTTCCGGACAGTGTGCTGACGCGGGTGTCGATGGCGTTGCCGGCGCCGGCGGCGCCGATCGCGTTGGTCGCGGTCAGGGTCAGGGCGGCCGCGTCGATCTTGCTGGCGGCATCGCCGTCGCCCAGCAGCGAACCGCGCGAGTAAAACACCACGTTGTCATAGCCGACGTTGACGGCGCCGACGGTGATGTTGCGGTCGCTGGTCACGCTCAGGTTCAGGCCGCCCTTGTCCTCGACTTTGGTCAGGACTAGTCCGGCGCTACTGGCGCTGCCGCCGTCCGCGGCCTCGAACACGATGTTTCCGCCGTCGCGCGTTGGCGAGGTGATGCCGTAGCTGCGGGCGCTGTTGCCCGTGGAGTACAGCGTCAGCGCGTCGATATGGGTATCGGAGTCGATGTACACATCGCCGCCGTTCTGGATGCTCAACAGCGGTGCCGACAGATTGATCTCGCGGCCCACGGCGCCGATGCTGCCCGAGCCCTGGGTCGTAATTGAAACTTGCGAGGCCGAGATGCGCTGACTGTCGTCGGCGCTGCCCAGGATGCTGTTGTTGCTGGACAGGCGCACGGTGCCAATCGGCGTCGTGTCGATGATACCGATGTCCTGGCCGACGTTGCTCGATAGCGTCAGGTTCAGTCCGGTGTCGTCGCGTACCTCGTTGACCTGCAGGCGGCTGCCGTTGTGGGCCACGTCGAACTTCAACTCGTTCGACTGGATCTGATAGGTGGCGGGCGCCACACCGGTGGCATACAGATACAGGCTGGCCAGGTCGCGGTCGTTGTCGACATAGACGTGGCTGCCGGCTGTCAGGTAAAGCTCGCTGGTGGTCGTGTGGATCGAGCCCGAGTTGTCGCCGGAGGCGACGCCGATCTGGCCGCTGGTTCCCAGGGTGACTACGTCGCCGGTGACGTGGGACGTTGGGGACAGGTTCAGGATATGCGCACCCGCGCCATACGCGCCCAGGCTCACGGTGTTGGCGGCGCCGACGTCGACATCGCCGACATACAGTGTGCGATCCCCCGTGAACGAGAAATTCAGGCCGGTCAGGTCGCTGACTTGGGCCATCGTATAGACGCCGGCGTCGGCGACATTGAATGTCAAGCCCTTGGCCGCCACTTGCAGCACATTGTCCACCGCGCTGTTGGCATGGTTGGCGGTAATGTTCAACGAGTACAGGTCGCTGGCATTGTTGACATACAGGTTGCCGCCGGACTGCGTGGTCAGCTGGCGCGTGTCGGTCTGTATCGCGTTGCCGGCTGCGCCGATCGACTGCGTGGCCGTCAGCGTCAATACGGGCGCGACATAACGTCCGGCGCCCTGCATGATCGAGCCATTGGTGACGCTTACCAGGGCCGAGCCGGCGGCGCTGTTGTCCAGCAGCGTCAGGCTCTTGTTGTTCGACACCGACAGGCTGCCGCGGATGTTGGATGACAGCGAGTCAACGCTGACGAACAGTGGCTGGCCGGTGGCATAGACGCCCGTGACCGAGCCGGCGTTCAGGGTCAGCGCGCCGGTGGTGATGTTGGGGGCGCTGGCACTGAAGCTGTTGCCATAGATGGTGCCGTTGCTGGCCAGCGTGACTGACCCTCCAGCGGCGGTGCTGACGTTGTTGACGGTCAGCGCGCGGTCCGACGAGATCGAGAGCGCCAGGTTGCCGGTGTTGGTGATGTTGTTCAGCGTCAGCCCGGCGAAGCCGGTCGAGTCGCTCAGCGAGAACGCGGTCATGCCGCTGGCGCTGATGTTGTAGGTATTGGTGAGAGCGCCGCTGGTGCTGCTGTGGTTGGCCGTCAGCGACAGCGACCCGAGCTGCTTGTTGTTGGCGACGGACACGTTGCCGGCCGAGGCCACCGCCAGGTTGGCGGTGCTGGTCTGGGCCGACACGCTACCGTTGGTGCCCAGCGCGCTCAGGCTGACGTTGTTGCCGGTGATCAGGCCCGAGCCGCCGATGCTCGGAGACAGGTCGGTGTTGGCGTAGCGTGACGTCAGCGATACCGAGCCGCCGCCAGTGTTGATGGTGTTCGATACGATGGCGGTGTCGGTATTGACCGCCAGGGCGGCGCCGTTCATGTTGGCGCCGATCGCCAGGGTCGTGCCGCCGGAGATGGACAGCGTCTGGCTGCCCAGGCCGCCGAAGGTATAGCTGTTGGTGTCGAAGTTGGTGACGCTGTAGGCATCACGCCGCGACAGGTGCAGATCCAGGCTGTTCAGCGTCAACCCGCCGTTGTGCAGGTTGATATCGCCGTTGTTGGTGATGGCCAGGTTGCTGGTGCTCAGGCGCAGGGCGCGGCCGCTTGCGCCGATGGCACCGGTATTGGCATCGCGCGCGGTGTAGCTGTCCGAGCCGGTGGCGGACAGCGTGACGCTGCCCGCCGCGATGCGGCCGCTGCCGCTGTCGCTGGTGATGCTGGAGTTGGCGCCGCCATTGGCGGTGGTCAGGCTGATGGAGTTGCTGGCGGTCAGCGTGCCGACCTGGATATTCTTGCGGCCGCTGAAGCTGAAGTCGGTCAGGCCGCCCGTGACCTGTTCCAGGTACTGGGTGGCACCGTCGTCGCTGATGCGGATGACTTGGCCGGCGCCGCCGGTGATGTCGAAGGTCGCGGCGCTGCCTGCATTCTTCAGGCTGTTGATAGCCAGGCTGCGCAGCACCGTGTCGCTGCCGACGTACATGTTGTTGCCGGCGGTCAGGTTGAGCGCCGAAGCACCCGTCAAGGCCAGCGCGCCACCTGGGATGGATGAGCCGATGGAACCGTTCGCGCCCGCCGTCAGGGCGACGGTCGAGGCGCGGATGGCGCCGGGGCTGGCCGGATTGTCGTTGCTGATGCTCAGGCCGGTTGCCAGGCTGACTTTGCCACTGGCGCCCGCGTCGATGTTGCCGACCAGCAGGTTCTTGCTGTCGGCGGCAAAGCCGAAGTCCAGGCCGCTCGAACTGGCGATGTCCGTCAGGTGGATGCCCAGGCCGTCATCCGTCACGGTGAAAGCCGTCAGGTTCGGCGCCGTGATGCTGTATGAGCCGTTGGCGGTTCCATTGCGCGTGATGTTCAGCCGAGCCAGGCCGGCGAGGTTGTCGACGGCAATGCCGGCGCCGCTGGCCAGGCTGACGTCGGGCGCCTGCAAGGCCAAGGCCGCACCGGGTGCTCCGATGGCGCCGCCCGCCGTCAAGGCGATGTGGGTGCCGCGAATGATGGTGGCGGCGTCGCCGTCGTCCACCAGCGATCCCCCCGAGTTGTTCAGCGTAACCGCGCCGCCTGCGCGCAGGTCGCCCAGTGTGGTATTGCCATACGATTGGAGGTAGCCGATCTGGCCCGTGCCGGCTTCCACGCGCGTCAACTGAATGCCAGTCGCGGTGCCGTTCAGGTAGATGTCGCTTCCGGCCAGCGCCTGCACATTGACCACGCCCGCGCCACTCACTCCGACATAGTTCAGATTCCCGCCGTACACGCCGCCGATCGCGCCTGCCGCTTTCAGCGAGACGTTGTTGCCGCCGGCGTACACGCCGCCGTAACCCGAGCCGAACAAGGATCCATTGGCGGCGTTCAGCGCCACGCTGCCAAAGCTGCTGCGCACCATGTTGGCCAGCAGCATGTCGCCTTGCCGCGCCTCGATTTGTACGTCGCCACTGGCCGTGATGTTGTTCAGTGTGACGACGCCGGCGGTGTTGGACGAGCCGGTGGGATTAGGCAGTTGCACATAGAAGCCGCCATCTCCAGCCCAGCCGCCCAGTAGGCCGGTCAGCACGTCCAGGTGGCCGGTGCCGGCGGCGCCGACGCCCTTGCTGCTCATCAGGTTGACCGAACTGGCCAGCAGCCGGGTCTGTTTGTTGCCGTCGTCGAGAATATTGCCTGTGGCGGTCAGCGCGATGCTGCCGCTGTATCCGGCATCGATGTTGCCGACCGTGATGTCGCGGTCACCGGTGAAGCTGAAGTTTACCCAGTTGCTGTCGCGGACTTCATGGATCGTGTGCCCGCCGACGTCGTCGGTGATGTTGAACAGCAGCGACGGTGCGCGCACGTCCAGCGCATAGCGGTCATCCGCGCCCTTGTGGCGCGCGTACACGGTCAACGAGAAGAGGTCGGCGATATCGGTGACGTAGAGGTCGCCGCGCGTGTCCAGCGTCAGGCCCTGCGCGTTGACGCCGACGAAACCGGAGCCGGTGCCGATATCCTGAGCGGCCCTGAGACTGACGTTGTTGGCGGTGACACGGGTATCGACGATGCCGTCGTCGAGGATGCTGCCCAGCGTGGAGCTCAGACCGATGCTGCTGCCGGCACGGATGTTGCCCAGCTTCAGGCTCTGGTCGCCGGTGAACGAGAACTGGCTCAGCAGCGAGCTGTATACCTGGCGCAGCTCGTAGGCGTTGCCCAGGTCGTCGTTGACGTCGAAATTCAGGAATGGCGCGGCGATTTGCAGCGTGTTGCGGCGGGCGGGATCCGCGTGGGAATTGCTGATGACCAGGTAGGTCAGCGTTTTTCCGGGGTTGTCGACGTAGATGTCACCGCCGCTGCCCAGCGTCAGGTTGGTCGTGGCCGTCAGGAGGTGGTCGCTGGCTGTGCCGATGTGTTGTTGGGCCTGGAGGGTGACGTTGTTGCCCGCCAGCGCGCTATTGGCATTGGCGCGCACGATGCTGCCGCCCTGCGCATTGAGCCAGAGCGTACCGGTGCCCGCATCCAGCATGTTGGCGCTCAGGTTCGTCACGCCGGTGACGTAGATGCCGTTGCTGGCCTTCAGGTCGTCCAGCAGCACCGAGCCCTGGGCCTGGTTGAGATAGATACTGCCACCCGTGGCGTTCAGGACGCCGGCGGCAGTGCGCAGGTGGGTGCCCGAGGTGCCCACCGTGTAGCTGGTGTTGGAGGCCGGGGCCAGCAGCGTGACGACGTTGCCGGTGATGAGCGAGGCCGAGGATCCTGTGATGCTGCCCGCGCGCGCGGTGAGCGTGACGTTGCCCGCGCCCGCGTTGACCTGACCGGCTGCGATACTGTTGCCGGTCAGGTTGATGGCGCCGCCGCCCGAGCCGACGTTATTGGCCGAGACGCTGCCCGCGCCGGTGATCGCGATCGGACCGCCATTGGCCTGTGCCTGCGTGATGTTCAGATTGGTGCTGGTGCTGTCCAAGTACACGCCGCCGGCGCCCGCGGTGGCGGACAAGTTGGAGGCGTTGGTCTTCAAGGCGCGTACGGAGCCACCGATGATGCCCTGCTGAGCCGACAGGCTTAGCGACGAGGTGGAGATGCTGGTGGCGTCGTTGCCATCATCCAGGATGCTGCCGAGCATCGAGGTCAGCGTCGCGCCGCCGCCCGCCTTGATGTCACCCAGCGTCAGTTGGGCGGTGATCTGGACGGCCAGACTGCCGGTGGTGTCGATCGCCTTCAGGTTCAGCGAACCCAGGCCGTTCACGTAGATGCCGCCGCTGCCGCTGGTGGCGGTCAGGGCGGCGGCCTGCGTGCGCAATGCTTGTGCCGAGGAACCGATAGCGCCATTGCGACCATTGCTGCCGGACGCGCTCAACGTGATCTGGTTGGCGTTCAGCAGGCCACCGAGAGTACCGAAGATATCGCCGGCCGTTGATGCCAGCGTCAGCGTGCCCGTGCCCAGGGCCACGTCCGCGACGGTGATGCTGCGATCGCCGGTAAACGAGAAGTTCAGCCCCGATTGGCTGATCGTGTTCAGTTGGTAGCCGCCGTTGTCCTGCAGCGCGAAGGCCAGGCCCGGCGAGGTCAGCTGGAAACTGTTGTTGACGCCGGATTGCGCATGGCGGCTGGTGATGTCCAGCGTAGTCAGCGTCTGGCGGTTGGCCACGGCGAGGTTGCCGCCGGTCGCCAACGATAGCAGCGACGTCTGGGTATTGACCGGCGCGGCCATATCGCCGATGTTGCCGCCGCTGGCGTCCAGGTGGACGGTCCTGCCCGCCACAACCTGGTTGGCGCCGCCCGTGTTGCGGATTGAGCCCGCGCTGGTGCGGATGAGCGCCGCGCCGTTGCCGGCGTCGATGATGTTGGCCAGGTTGATGTCGCCGGTGGCATTCAGAGTGATCGCGCCGCCGCGGCTGGTCAGCTTGCCGATGTTGTTCAGCGTGCTGCCCACCCCCAGCGCCTCCAGTGTGATGGAGCCGCCCTGGGTGCTGATCTCGGTGTTCGCGTTTTCGAAGCGGATGCCGCCCGTCTGGGTCGAACGCATCGTGAAGCTGTGGCCGGCGGCGGTCTGCAGGTTGATCGCCGACATGTCCGCCACCGTGATCTGGCCGGTGGCTTCCAGCTTGATGTTGGTGGTGCCCGCCAGGCTTTCGAGCAGGCCGCGCGACACGGTGTTGTTGGCGGCGTTGGCGTCGCCGCCGTTGATGGTGCCGTCGCCGGCATTGCCGTCTTGCGAGCCGCCAGTGGCCGAGTCGACGATGCGCAGATCGGTCGGATCGATCAGCAGCAGGCCGGTCTTGCCTTTGGGCGCGCGCAGGTCCGCCGTGCCGGTCAGGCCGATGTTCTTGTTGCTGGACACTTCGGCGAAGCCGCCGTCGCCGCCTTGCGCACCTCCACGGGCCGAAAGGGTGCCCCCGAAAGCGGTGGCGTCGTTGGACCACATCGTGACGTTGCCGCCCTTGCCGTCGACCAGCGCGTCGGCCTTGAGCGTTGCGCCTGCTGCCACTTTGACGGTGGACGATTTGCCGCTGAAGGCGGCCGAGCCGTCATCCGGCGTGACGCCCAGGCTGCCCAGTGCGATTTCGCCGCCGCCTGCCGCGCCGGATACGTCGATGGCGGCGCTGCGCGCCGCGTTCACGTGTTCGCCGGTCACCACGACCTTGCCGCCGCGCTCGCCGGTGCCGGTGCCGGTCGCGTCGACCGTGCCAGCGATCCTGACCGTTCCGGCGTCGCCGCCGGACAGCACGATCTTGCCGTTCTGCGTACCCACCGACTTGGCGCTGACGATGCCATCGGTATTGACGACATTGTCGATCACGCCCTTGACGGCGCGCGCCGTCATCAAGACCGTTCCGCCATCGGCGCGGATCACGCCGTTGTTGGCCACCAAGGCCGATACCGGCTTGCCGTCGGCATCCTTGGGCAGATCGGCGACCGCGGACGTGGCATCGAAGCTCAGCAGGCCGTCGCCATGAAAGTCGACCGTGACGGTCTTGGCGCCCGCCAGGGCCACGCGGCCCAGCTTGGCTTCGATCACGCCGGAGTTGCGCACCGCGGGCGCCACCAGCGCGGCCAGGCCGCTGTCCTTGATGCTGATCGTGCCTTCGTTGACGATCATGGCGCCGCGCTTGGAAGACGGCTGATTGAACTTGTAATTGCCGGCCAGGAAGTCTTTGTCGTTGATGTTCGCGGTGGTGGCCACCAGGCCGCCCACGTCGACGCGCGCGCCTTTGCCGAACACCACGCCGTTCGGATTGACCAGCATCACGGTGCCATTGGCGTTCAAGCGGCCGAAGATGGCCGAGGGGTCGTTGCCGACCACGCGGTTCAGCGTCACGCTGTTGCCGCCGGGCTGCCGGAAGTTGACCGTCTCGTTGGCGCCGATGCTGAAGTCTTTCCAGTTGATGATGGCCTTGCCGGTCGACTGGGTGATGTCCAGCGTGCCGTTGCCGCGATCCGAGATATTGGCCGAGCCGGCGATCACCTTGCCGCCGGTGGGATTGGCGTTTGCGCCGGTCGAGGCAAGCGAGCCTATCAGCACGGCCAGCGTGCTGAGCGCGGGGAGAGCGGCTTCCTTTTTCATGTTCAGGCGGCGGGCGGTCTTGGCAAGGCTGCGGGAATTGCGGGTCATGGTCGGTCTCTTCTTTCTTCTTGTTCGCTGCTTAGTACTGCGCCGAGATGCTGAAGAACACGCGGGGGTTCTTGTTGCCCTGGGTCAGGACGTCCGAGCTCGTGGGCTTGGCCACTTCAAGCGTGGCGTACAGGTTCTTGGCCAGATTGGCGCGCATGCCCGCGCCCAGAGAAGAAACCTTGGAACGCGTCAGGGGCGCGCTTTCGCTGCGAGACCAGATGCGGCCGCCGTCCACGAAGGAGTAGACATGCGCGCCTAGCGGCAGGAAGTTGTCGGAGGAAACCGCGTAACGCAGTTCCAGCGAGGCCGCCACGCCGGAATCGGCCGACATTTCGCCATCGTCGTAGCCGCGGCCGAAGTTCGGCCCGCCCAGGGCGAACTCTTCGCTGGCCAGCAGCGGGCTGGCGCTGTACTGTCCCGCGAACGTGGCCACCAGGCTGACGCGTTCCGACAGCTGTTGCAGGCGGGTCACTTCCGCGGTGAGCTTCAGGAAATCGGGGCGGCCATTGACGCGGGACGCCAAGTCGGATCCCTCTTGCGAGGCGCCCATGATTCCCAGGCCCTGGTGCACCGTGCCACGCACAGCGGTGATGCCGTTCCAGCTATCGGTGCGGTCGTAGCTCATGCCGGCGCGCAGGACGCGCAGCCGGTCGCGCGTGAAGGGAGCGCCGGTGATGTCGGACGTGACGTTGCGTACGTCGAACGTACCGAAGGCGCGCAGGTTCTCCAGACGCGAACGGATCAGGGGATATGTGACCGTGGCGGAGTAGGCCTGCACGTCGCTGGCGACGTTCAGCGGGGCCAGTTCGCGGCCCGGTTCGCTCTTGGCGTTGCTTGCAGCCAGTCCGAAGGTCATGCCGTCGTCGGAGACCAGCATGTTGTAGTTGGCGGCTACGGCCTTGCTCCGGTAGGCGGGAAAGCCCAGCGTGCCCGTCAGCGTCAGCGTGTCGGCCCGCGCACCGAAGGAATTCAGCGAGACCTGTCCGGTCATTTCGCTCCATCCCAGGTACGGGGAAGCGCGGTTGTCCATGCCCAGGCGCGCATCCACGGCTTTGCGCTCGCTGTGCACGACCAGTACCGATCCGCCTACCTCTTTGGGCGAGGCCTCCAGTGACGCTCGCACAGTCATGCCATTCAGGTCATTGGCCAGCAGCAGTTGCCGTTCGACCTCCGCCACGTTGATCGGGCGTACGCCACGCAGGCGCTGCACCAGCTTTTCGACCGCCGCCTGGGCCGGCCCTATGTCGCCGTCGTACTTCACGTCGGCGATGTAGCCCTCGATCACCACGATGCGGAAGCGGCCGCCTTCGATGGTCTGCTCCGGCACGATGACACGGGTCGTGACATAGCCGTCATTGCGATAGAGCAGCTCGATGTCATTGGCCACCTTGAAGGCATCGGCCACGGTGATCGTCTTGCCCAACAAGCTGTCGTACATCGGACGCACGGCGTCGGCGGGGTAGTGCGTGATGCCATCGACCTGCATCTGCGTCAGGGTGAAGCTCAGCTTCTCAGCCCCCGCGGGCGCCTCCGTCGCGCTGCCTTGCTGCACCTTCACCGCCGGTGCGGAGGGGGTGCTTTCCGGCATCACGGGTTGCGGTAGCGGGCGGCCCGGCTCGGCAGCGGACGGCAAATGCAGTTGGACCGGCAGGCTTTGGGCTATGGCCGGGGCGGTGCTCAGCGCCAGGGCCAAGGCGGCGAAGCCTGTATGCAAGGGGAAAAGGAACGGGGTGAAGACGGCAGGACGGCGAGATTGGGAGGGGCGCGGCATGGGCACTCGGACGGCGATTTTCTTACATTTGGAATCAGTTGACGCTATTTGATATATTTTTCAAGACCGAGTAAACAATATTCTTTTGGGTTGTTGTTTATGTCGTTTTATTGCCGAGTGTTCGATATTCTTCACACCCTATTGGCAAGAAGCGATCCGGTTAATTCCCTCGGATTCATGGGGAGACATGTCCGCAGACCGGACCAGGGACGAGGCCGGCTGCCGCCCTCGGAGCCTCGTCAGAACGATGAAACAATTTGATGAAATGTGCGGGTAAGCCCTGACAGCTACCAAGCCTTGGCTATATCTGTTTCTAAATATTTAGTCTCAGCCACTCGGCATCGATGGTCGCCCTGACCGCCGGCGTATCCGGCAAGCTCGCGACGCCTTAATACGACAGCGTCATATTCATGAACCAGCCCTTGGCGCGGTCGCTTTCACCCCCGCCCAGGCTGGCCCGGTACTGGACGCCGAAGTCCAGATAGGAGCGCGGCGCGTTGTAGTGGTCCTCGCGGAACCAATAGCGCACGTTGAATCCCGGCCCCACCCCCAGCGACCATGAGGAATCATGGTCGGACAGGACCACGGACTGGCTGCCGTAACCAGCCAGGTCGTCGAGCTTGGCCACGCTTTTCTGCCACAGCCAGTCGGCGCCAATGACGGCATACGGAAACAGGACCAGCTTGTCGCTGATGCTGGTGGCGCGGAAGCTGCGGCCCACGCGTAGTTCGCCGGACAGGAAAGCCTGGTCGCGCTTGAGGCGGCCCGACGAGCTGCCCAGTTCCTGCTGGCGTTGGCCTTTGGAGTCCACCGAGTAGGCCGTATAGCGGGCGCTGTTGTCATCCCAGGCGTAGCCGGCCTGGGCATAACCTTCGATGGTGAGCCAGCTCGGCACGTCCACGCGCAGTTCGCGGCCCTGGTAATAGCCGTAAGTCACGTAGGACATCCAGCCGCCGGCATTGCCATTGAGTTTGTAGCGCGCCACGGCGCTCTGGTCCTGCAGATTGGGATACGCGTTGTGAAAGGCCTGCTGGGCCGCGCACTGCACGGCGCTGGATTCGGGATAGGCATAGCCTTGGCGGGTGGCGGACCCCAGGAAGAAGCGCCGTTCTATGCCGAAGGTCACGCCGGTATCGGCCAGCAGATAGCGCAGGCCCAGAGCACCGATGGTGCTGGGAATGCCGGACGCCGTACTGTTGTTGCGGAAGCGTTCTTCGTTGGAGCGTTCGTCCGGCGTGCTTTCTCCAGTGCAGGGATCCACGTTGCGGCGCGACTCATACGTGCTGCCGCTGTCGTACAGCGTGTTGGAACTGCGCGCGTAGGCCTCGAGCATGCCCCAGCGGTTGTTCAGTTGGGGCGGGCGCCAGAAGATCTCCGCGGTGCTGAAGATGACGTCGCCCGGCGTGTTGATGGCGGCTCCGCCCAGGCTGGAACTGGCCGGCCTCGCGCCGCGATAGGAAGCGGAGAAGGAGCCGCCCCATTCGCGTGACAGGGCGCCGACCGCGCTGCGCGTGTTGTAGCGCTCAAGCGGCGTCAGGCCCAGTTGGCCCGCGTCGTCCATGTCGATGGCCTGCTTGAGCGAGTCCGTGGCGGCGCGATTGTCGCCCATCGCGGATTGCGCATAGGCCTGGTCCAGGATCAGGCGGGGCGGCGCCTGGCCGGTTGCGCGCGCGGCCGCGAAGTCGGACGCCGCGCCCGCGGGCTGGCCCAGGCGCTGGCGCGCATAACCGCGTTGCGCAAGCAACTGGGCCGAGTCCGGCTGGCGGGCGATTGCGTCGCTGAGCCGGGCTTGTGCTTCAGCGACTTGCGCGGTAGTGCCTGCGGCCAGCGTGGTCGTCAGGAGTTGGGCGTAGCTCTCGTTGTCCGGCGCCTCGGCCACCGCCTGGCGGGCGAGCACGATGGCTTCCTGGTAGGCGCCTTTGTCGTAGGCTGCATAGGCGCCCGCAGCGGCGGCGCTGCCCGGAGCGGGCGCGGCCGGCGCCTGGTTTGCCGCGAGCTGGCGTTCGAACGCCTGTTGCCTGGCCTGCAGCGCGGCCTTGTTAGGCGCGCCCAGCGCCAGCGCCGTGTCGACGGCCTGGCTGGCGTCCAGATAGCGTTGCTGCGCGCCCAGCGATTCGACCCACAGCAAGGCCCATTCGCCTTGCCTGGGGACAGCGCGGAAGGCGCGCTCGGCGCCCGCGGCTGCTGCGGCGTAATCCTGGCGCGCATAGTCCGCATAGGCGCGCGCCGCTACGGGATATGCCCGTTGATATGGAGTCTGCGGCGCGGGCTTGCGAGGCGTCGCGGGTGTTTGCGCGGCGGACGTTTGCGTGGGCGTTTGCGGAGGCGGCGGGGCGGCGGGGACGGCCACGGCTGTCGGGCGTTGCAGATTGGCCTTTGCCTGGCGCAGCTCGGCCGTGTCCAATCCTGCGGCTATCGCCGCGTCCGCGGCGCGCACGGCCTCCTGCCGCTTGCCCTGTTTTTCCAGGGTGTATACCAGCAGCAACCGCAGGCGGGCCACGTCCGGCCGCAGGCGGATGGCGTTCTCCGCCATGATTTGGGCGGTTTCGTAGTGGCCCGCATCGTATTGCTTGTAGGCCTGGTCGGCTAATTGGTAGGCGTCGCCTTCAAGGGGGCGCTCGGCGGCAGCCGCGGCTTGCCCGGCAGCTTCGGGCGCCGCCGCCGCGCACAGCAGCAAGGCGGAAAAAGCCAGCGAACGGGAAATGACGGTCATGGAGAAGTGGGCCTGTGCGATAGCGGATCCGCGGGGGGCTCGGTTTGCGTCGGGGCGCCTTGCTGGAATGACAGGGCTTCGTGCAGCGTTTTCTCGTCGAGCCAGCCGTGCTCCATCAGGATTTCGCCGAGCGGCCGCTTCTCGCGCGCCTGGATCTCCAGCGCCTGTTCCAGCATCTGGTGGTCGATCGCCTGCCAGGACAGCAGCAGGTCGCCCAGGCGCTGGCGCTGCTGCGCCAATTGGTCGGTGGAAGGGAAGTCATGCATGGTCTTGTCCCAGGCCAGCCGCTTGCCGGTGACGAGGTGGACGATGAACAGGCGCCACGCCCGCGCCGCCGCCATGGCATTGATGAAGTTGCCCACGATCATGCGGGGCATGGAGAGCAGGGCATGTTCCCAGCCATACATGCGGCCGACGAAATAAGCGCGTTGCACCACGCGCAGCAACAGGGCGCCCGCGTTCAGCCACATCAGCGTCACCAGCCAGCCGCCGGGGCGGAAGTAGGAAGGGTAGTAGACCTTCCACCAGCCGAAGCGGTCAGCCAGGTAGAAGAGGAAAAAGTTGGCCAGCAGCAGATAGGCCAGTATCGCGATGAACGAAGTGAACAGGCCCTTGCGGTCGCGGAACAATAGATACTTGGTGGCCAGCGATCCCGTCCATCCCACCTGCTGCCAGCCTTGCAGGCCGATGCCCAGCGTCCAGCGGGCCTTCTGCCGGTACGCCGTGCGGAAGGTGTTGGGAAAATATTCGCGCACGCCCAGCGGCATCTTGATGGTGGAGATTTTTTCCCGCCCCAGGCCGAACCAGGAGCGGCGGCGGGTCACGTACTCGACCTCGAACTTGCCGAAGATCTGGCGCATGCCGCGCTGGGCCAGGCGCGCGCCGATGTCATAGTCTTCGGTCAAGGTATCCGTATTGAAGGGCTGGTTGTTCGTTTCTGCCGCCAGCTCCTGCAGCGCGTGGCGCGAGAAGCAGGTGCCCACGCCGGCGGACGGCACCATCTTGGACAGGCTCTCGCGCACCACCAGATCTTTGGTGTGCCATTCCGCGAACTCATCCATGTAGGTGCCGGCAACCAATTCGTGCCATTCCCGCTCAAGCGAGGTCACCGGCAACTGGATGAAGTCGATGCGCGGCAGCAGGTAGTTGTAGTACTTCAGTTCCAGCGGGTGCAGCACGTCTTCGCTGTCGTGCAGGATCACGCCCGCGAAGGGCACGGGCTGCCGGGTGTCCTGCGCAAAGATGGCCTGCACGATCCAGTTCAGGCAGTCGGCCTTGCAGGTCGGCCCGTCATGCGGGACTTCCACGCGTATCAATTGGCGGTAGCGCCGCCGCATGCGCTCCACCTCTTTGATCGTGCGCTCGTCGTTCTGGTAAGTGCCCGCGAAGATCATGTAGTTCTTGTATTCCAGCGTGGACACCATGTTCTCGAGCATGGGCGCGATCACGTCGTACTCCAGCCACGCCGGCACCATGATTGCCAGCGGCTGTTCCGGCTTGGCGCGCAGTTGCTCCGCGGTCAGCGCCGCATACTGGCGCTTGACGGTCAGCCCGCGGCGCAGTTCGCGCAGCCAGAACCAGCCATCGATGAACAAGTCGTCCAGGCTGGACAGCAGGATGATGACGCCGACCACCGCCGTCACGATCTCCAGTCCGCGGTAGTAGTCGGCGATGAGGTAGGGCCAGTAAAGCGAGGACATGGCGCCAGCGCCTCCGGGTTACTTGCTTTCCTTGTTCTTCCTGCGGGTGATGCGCAACGCGGCGATCAGGATCAGGAGCAGCACCAGCAGGCCGACGCTCAGGGCCGGCACGCTCCATGACAGATAGCGGCGCCATTCGAAGAAGGCGCTGGCGCCCGCGCCCGGAGGCTGGCCGGCCCCGGGGTTGGCGCTGTCGATCCAGGCCAACGGGCCCGCCGCGCCGATGATGGCGATGTTGCCGCGGTTCAGCACGAAGGGCGCTTGCGGGATTGCCGGGCGCTGGCCCAGCGTGTGCCACAGCAGGCCGTCCTGGCCGCCCGCCCGGACGACCTCGGCCGTGCTCAGGTTGTCCAGCCCGGAAACGTCCAGCCAGGGCGCGCTCTTGCCGTCCACGGTCAGTTGCTTGCGATCCGTAACCTTGACGAGTGGCTTGGCGCCGTCCAGCGCCACTTCCATCGCCACGAAAGGCCCGCCGGGCTTGGCCGCCTGGCCTGCCGGCGTCAGCGACAGCGTCGCGCGCGTGGCCGACAGCCCGCTGGCCGCGGCGATCCCGATCACGCGCTGGATGCTGGCCGGCGCATCCGCCAGATAGGTGTCGGGGACGAGCAGTTGGGGGCTGCCGGCAAGCAGCGGCAACAGCCCCACGAAGGTGCCGTCCGGCTGCGCGCGGCCAGGCTTCACGTAGCTCGTGGGCAGCACGTTGACGGGATAGCCCTGCGGGATTTCGTTGCAGTCCACCGATACCGGCTGGCGCTGGAAGGTGACGCGCACCGCGTTGGTCGAGCCCAGGACGTAGCCGGGCACGCGCGCCGTCACGCGCTCGGGATGGCCGTCCGCGTCCATCTGCTTGGCGGCCAGCAGGATGCCGTTCCAGAACACCGAGGCGACGGGCCGGGTGGCGGAGGCGCCGGGCGCGGCGGCCAGGTCCATGACCAGCTCGTCGGGCATGCTGCCGTCCGCGGAGACGGCGGCCAGCGGAAATGTCGCGTTCCAGTCGCCGCGCGCGACGACGTCGAAGCTGGCGGATGATCCCCCCAGCGTCGTCAGGCGCATGCCGTCCTGGCCAAGCGACTGCGGCGGTTCGGCCGCCTTGACCTGCGCCTGACGGGTGACGAGGATGCGGCGCCAGGCGGTGTCGAAGGCGCCCGCGCCCTGTGCGCCGGCGTCGGCGGCGACCGCGATCACCGCCTGCCGGCCCAGCGGCGACAGGCGGATTTCCTTGGGCTGCAGGTCCTGGCCGGCCAAAGGCATGCGCCGCTGGCGCCATGCCTTGAAGGCCTCGGCAGCATCGGCGTCCTGCGCCAACTGAGCCTGCAAGGCGTCCAGCGCCTCGTTGTACCGGGCGCGCAGCGCGGCATCCGCGATGACCACGTCGCCGCTGACGGCGGGCGCGCCCATGACCAGCAACGCGCCGATCTCGGCGGGGCTGGCCAGTTTGTGCTTGTCATTGCCCACCAGGGCCGCAAATGCGGGCACCTGGCCGAGTCCGTTCGGGGCCTGCAGGCCCCGCGTGTCGATCTCGTCTCCCACCGAGGGGAAGGCCCGCACCGTGACGCGCTTGCCGCTGCGTTCGAGCGCCACGCCCATGCGCCAGGCGCTGTCGAACGCCTGTTGGTCGAGCTTTGTGCCCGCCACCATCAGCACGGCTTTGCCCGGCAGTATGCTCCAGGCCTCGTCCAGGCTGCCGATGGACGAGGGCGCGTAGCGATAGCTCAGGCGCGTCCGCGGCGAAACCATCAAGGCGTTTGCCGTGGCGCGGTTGCTCTCGCACTGGCGCTGCGCAACCTCCGATTGCCAGTCCACGGCCAGGCGCACGAAGCCGGTGTCGCGCACGCGCGGTTCCACGTTGAGCTTGCGCGTGGCGGAACCTTCGCCGTCGGCGACGCGTTGCGCGGTCTGGGGCACGCCGTCCACCCACAGCACCATGCTGGCGCGGCCTGGCTCGCCCTTGATGTACCGCGCATCGAAGTCCAGCGTGGCGTCGGCTATCGGCACGCCGCGGGGCACGGGCAGGTAGAACTCCTGGCGCGCATCGCTGTCGCTCAGCACCACGGGCTCGCGGATGCCCAGGTCTTCCAGGCTGGTGTCTCGCGTGACCCAATCGTCGCCCCCCAAGCGCCGCAAGGCATCGCCCGCAGGACTGGCCAGCGCTCCCAGCGGGAGCAGCAACCCCGCGGCGATCAAGGCGCGGCGCAGGGTGCGGGTTGCGTGCAAATGCGGGGCTTTGGGCATGAGGGCTCCGGAGATGGGATACGTAGGGCGGCCATTAACGGGCCGCGGCCGGTCCTGGCAATGAAAATTCGGATACCGCACGGCCGCAGAGCGCATCCACGATGCGCTGGCTGGCGTGGCCGTCGCCATACGGATTGATACGGCGGGAGAACGAGGCATGGAGATCCGGGTTGTCGAGCAGCCGGTTCACTTCCGCGAGGATGCGCCCGGTATCCGTGCCCACCAGCGTTACAGTGCCGGCTTGCACGGCTTCCGGGCGCTCCGTGACGTCGCGCATCACCAGCACTGGCTTGCCCAGGTAGGGCGCTTCTTCCTGTACGCCGCCGGAGTCGGTCAGGATCAGATAGGCGCGTTGCATGAACCAGACGAAGTCCAGGTAATCCAGCGGGGCTATCAGGTGCACGCGCGACAAGCCATCCAGCTGCGTCATCACCACGTTGCGCACCTGTGGATTCAAGTGCACGGGATAGACGATCTGCAGATCCTCGCGCCGCGCCAGTTCTGCCAGGGCGGCGCAGATGTTGCGGAAACCGTCGCCGAAGCTCTCGCGCCGGTGCCCGGTGACCAGCAGCAGCCGGCGCTGCGGATCCAGCCAGCCGTAACGCGCCGCCAGCTGCTGTGCAAGCGCGCCTTCCGGAGCGAGCTTGGCGCACGTCATGGCCAGCGCGTCGATCACGGTATTGCCGGTGACCGTGATGCGGCCCGCCAGGTTTTCACGCAGCAGGTTGCCGCGCGATTGCGCCGTGGGCGCGAACAGCCAGTCGCCCACCGCATCGACCACGCGGCGGTTCATTTCCTCGGGGAAGGGCTTGGCCAGGTCGCCGGTGCGCAGGCCTGCTTCGACGTGGCCGATGCGCGCGCGGCGATGGAACGAGGCCAGCGCGCAGGCCGATGCGGTGCTGGTGTCGCCATGGACGAGCACGCAGTCGGGCTGTTCCGCTTCCAGCACGCTGTCCACCCGGCTGATCAAGCGCGCGTACAGGCCGTTGAGCGTCTGGTTGGGCACCATGATGTCCAGGTCATGCTGCGCCCGCAGATCGAACAGCGCCATTACCTGGTCCAGCATCTCGCGATGCTGGCCCGTCACGCAGACGACACTCTGGATCTGGGGCTCGCCTTGCAGGGCGGACACCAGCGGCGCCATCTTGATTGCTTCGGGACGGGTCCCGAATATCGAAAGGACTTTCATCACAAGAGCGGGCCCCCTACGCCGGTGGCATTTTCTTGCGTAGATTATGGATTGAAAGTTTTCGTAATATGTGACAGTTTATTTCATTGGGGGCAGATTAGGACGGAATTTAGGGACAAACTGTTGCTGTCGCGCGATGTCCGGGATTATTTGCCCAGCGTCAGGCCTCCATCGATGGTGACGACGGAACCTGTCATGAACAGGAACGGCGGCTTGGTCAGCGCAATGATGGATGCCGCGATTTCCTGGGTGGTGGCAAGGCGATTCATGGGGTGCATGGCCGCCAGCCGCGCCTCGTCCAGTTCCCCGGCATCGATGGAATGCTGGATCAACGGCGTCTTGACGTAGCCGGGCGCGACCGCGATGACGCGGATGCCGTCCTCGGCCCATTCGTTGGCGAGCGAGCGCGTCAGCGTCGCCACGCCGGCTTTCGATACCGCGTAATGGGCGCGGCCTTTCATCATGACCATGCCGGCGACCGAAGCGATGTTGACGATGACGCCGCCGCGGGCACGCAGGCCGGGGTACAGGGCGTGCGCACAATGGAAGGTGCCGTTGAGGTTCACCGCCAGGACCTGGGCCCATTCCGCCGGGTCCTTGTCCGCGACGGGGGCGCGGCCGCCAGCTATCCCGGCGGCGTTGATCAGCAGATCGACGCCGTCCAGCTGCGCGGCTGCGCGGGCAACGCTGGCGTAGTCGGAAACATCGACGGCCACGCCGCCGTCCGCGGCGCTCCGATCCCACACGATGACCCGCCACCCCTCGGCGCGCAGTTGCCGCGCGCATTCCTGGCCGATGCCGCTGGCGCCGCCCGTGATGACCGCGGTTCTTGCTTGCGTATTCGCATTCATGTCTGACTCCCTATGCAGGTTGGATCGATTTCAGGTGCTGGACGCAGCGACCTGCGCGCCTCGCGCGGCGCCCCGGTTGCGCACGCACAGTATTGCCAGGCCAGCGCTTGCCAGCGTCGCCAGCGCGAACACCTGGGCCGCGAGTTCCCATTCGCCTCCACTGGCCTGCATGACGGCGCCCGTCAGGGTCGGGCCAAAGAAGCCTCCGAGCGAGCCTATGGTCGTAACGAGCGCAAGAGGGCCGGCGCTGGCGCCGATGTAGTTCTGCACGGCGGCATTGAGGGGGCCGTAGTACGCGATGGTGTAGCCCGTGATGACCGACACCACGGCCAGGAATGCCGCCAGTGATACCGTTGCCGCGCCGTGCAGCATCAGGAATCCGCCAGCGCCCACCAGGCAGACGACGGCCAGGTGCCAGCGGATGTCGCCCGTGCGTTCGCTGCTGCGCCCGATGACGTAGCTGAACACCAGCGCCACCACGTTGGGAATCATCAGCAGCGTGCCGATTTCCAGGGGCGTGATGCCGTACAACTGCTTGAGAATGGTGGGAAGGAAGTACGCCAGGGCGAAGGTTGCGGCGTAGGCCGCCAGCAGTATCAGCAGGATGCCCCATAGCATCGGCTGGCGGAAGACCGCGAATCCGCGCGTCCAGGACGCGGCCGGGGCGGCCGCGCGGGCGGGAGCCTCATGCTCCATGACCGCAAGCAAGCCCTGGCGCTGCTCATCGCTGAGCCATCGCGCCTCGCGCGGGGTGCCGGGCAGGTAGCGCAGGATCAGCAGGCCCAGCAGCATGGTCGGCAGGCCTTCGATGAGAAACAGCCAGCGCCAGCCTGGCATGCCGAATTCGATTTTGAGCAGCATGCCCGCCAGCGGACCGCCGAAGATCATCGCCAGCGGCAGCGCCATGATGAAGATCGAGTTGATCCGGCTGCGATAGCGCGGCGGTATCCAGGATGCAATATAGAAATTGACGGCGGGAATGAAGCCGCCCTCCGTCACCCCTAGCAGGAAGCGCAGCACGTAGAACGATTTCTCGCCATGCAGCGCCGCCATCAGGCAGGAAACCAGGCCCCAGGCGAGGAACATGAACGCCAGCCAGCGCCTGACGCCGAAGCGTTGCAGCGCCAGATTGGCCGGCACGCATACGCTGGCGTAGCCGATAAAGAACAGCCCCGCGCCGAATCCATAGGCCGCCAGGGAAATGCCCAGGTCGACGCCCATCTGCAATTGCGCGTAGCTGATGTTGGTTCGGTCCAGGAAGTTGAGCAGATATCCTGCGAACAGCAGGGGCAGGACGCGGTGGCGAAAGCCGGCGACAGCCCGTTCGGCGTTCGCCAGATCTTCATTGCGGATCATGGTTGGTCTCCAGTCGTCCACCTTCGTGGCGGATCTCGCTAGGCTTGGATTGGGACGGTGCCTGGCTGCGCACCGCCGGTCTTGGTTTCAGTGGCGCCCCGTGACCTGGGCGTACAAGTCAGCGTCCGGCCAGGTTGCGCCGCGCCAGGCGACGTGCTGGTCGGGCCGGATAAGGGTGAGCGGGGCAGGGTAGAGGTTGGCGATTCCGCCTTCGGTCGGACGGATCAACGTCAGCGGCACCCCTGCGGCTCGAGCCGCGAGTACGGCGGAATCGACGTCCCTCGCGGCTGCCGCAGGCAAGGCCAGCAATGTGAATCCCGGGCCGAAATGGTCATAGAGGGAGCTGCCGTCGTGCAGCCAGGCGTGGGGGGCGAGGGCGCCGGGATGGGACGAGGGCGTGTAGTTAATGAAGTCGCGGGCAGGCGCGGGGCTGCCATCCGGCACGATGACGGGGGAGTCCGCGTACCGATAGCCCAGCACCACGCCCAGCGTGGCGAACTCGCGCATTTTCGCTGCCTGGATGCGCGCGCCGGCTTCGTGGCGCGCCTGTTCGCCCGCCGCGCCGGCATCTTCAAGGTGCTCGGCCAGCAAGTGATTGCCGAGTATCGAATGGTTGTGCTCGGCTTCATCCAGCACCCACTGGTGTACCGGCCGACGTTCCAGTTCATAGCTGTCGAGCAGCGCGGGGCCGCCCCAGCCTTGCAGCACGGCGGCCAGCTTCCAGCCCAGGTCCACGCTATCGGCTACGCCCATGTTCATGCCGTAGCCGCCGAAAGGCGGGTGCAGATGGCAGGCGTCGCCAACCAGGAAGACGCGCGCCTGCCGGTAGCGGTTGCCCAGGAGTTTGCTCGCGGTCCACTCATCGCTGCTGAGCACCTCGTAGGGCAGGTCGATGCCGGTGGCGCGGGCGATCAGTGCGCGCGCGTCGATGTCGCTGGCTCGCTGTTGCGGATCTACGTGCGTGGGCATGAAGAACCAGGTGTCGCCGCCGTCCATCGGACCTATCAGGCTGGGCGCGTCGCCATTGACCTGCCAGTACATGATGGCGGGCCCGTGCTTATGCGCCTGTGCCAGGCCGGGCGCGCGGAACACGATGTTGTAGTTGCGGGACAGGCCGTGCCTGCCTTCCATGCGCGTGCCGATCAGGTCCCGTACCAGGCTGCGGGCGCCGTCGGCGCCTGCCAGGTAGTCCACTTCCAGTTCGACGTCGCGGCCCTGCGCCAGATCGCGCAAGCGGACGCGCACGCCGCTGGCATCCTGCGACAGGTCCAATAACTCGGTGCGGAACCGGATTTCAACGCCGGGCAGGGTGGCCGCATGCGAGCGCAGCACCTCTTCCACGGTGTATTGAGGAATCCATTGCGCATGTTCCGAGTACAGGGGATTGCGGCCGGGGGCGCAGTACATGGCGTTCTCATGCCGCCCGAGTTCGAAGCCCGCCAGGCGGGTGCAGAACACCACGTTTGAAGGGTAGTAGGCGCCCAGCGGCGATGCTGCCCGCAGGCGGTCGGCAATGCCCCAGCGCCGCAGGTGTTCACGCGTGCGCACGTTGGTTGTCTTCGCCCGTGGGGCGTATCCCACGCGGTCGTTGCGCTCGATGAGCAGGCACGGAATCTTCCTGTGCCCCAGTTCAATCGCCAGACTCAATCCGGCCGGTCCGGCGCCCACGATCAGCACGCGGGGCGAGGCTCGCTTTTCCACCTTAGGTCTCCTGGGTTGCCTGCTTTTTCCTGCAGGTTTTGGACGCATCCTAGGCCTATGCCTCCGATGCTTAAAGATGGCAGAATTAGCTTACTGATATCAAATTTGAATCGCTATCCATGAAGCTGAACACCCTGCGAGATTTCCTGGCGGTGGCCGAACGTGGCGGGGTCAGGGCTGCGGCTCGTCACCTGGACGCGCCGCAGCCTGCAATTTCCCGCAGCATCCGCGAACTCGAAAAAGAACTGGGATGCGTGCTGTTCGAACGGCACGCCAAGGGCGTGCGCCTGACGCCCATGGGCGAGGTTTTTCTCAGGCGGGCCAACGCCATACGCCACGAGCTTCAGCGTGCCCGCGACGAGATCGGCCAACTGAACGGCGAGTCCCGCGGGCGCGTCACGCTCTGCATGTCGACGGCGCCCCATCTGGGCCTGTTCGCCGAAGTGTTGCGGGAGTTCCGGGCGCGCTACCCGGATACTCATCTGGAAATCATCGATGGGGTTTATCCACGGGTGGAGTCGTCCCTGCTCGACGGTACCGTGGACTTCTACATCGGGCCGGTGCCTGCGCGCACGCCGGGTGAACTGCAGGTCGAAAAGCTCTTCGACAACATGCGCGTGATTGTCGGGCGCAAAGGGCATCCGCTTGCGCGCGCACGGTCCCTGCGCGACCTCGCGGGGGCGCAATGGATCACTACCTCCATCACGCACAAGGCCGAAGAGGAACTGGGGCCGCTTTTCGAGAAGCATGGCTTGCCGCCGCCTCACCTCGCCCTGAAAGCGCAGTCGGCGCTGACCTTCATCACGGCCCTGACCAATTCAGACTTGCTGATGATGCTGCCGGTGCAATGGTTGCAATATCCCCTATTGCAGGGGGTATTCCAGGAAATCCGCGTCAAGGAACCGCTGCCGGCGCCGCCGGTGTGCATCGTGCAGCGGGCCGGCTTGCCGCTGACACCTGCGGCCGATTACTACTGCACGCTGGCGCGGCGCGCCAGCGCGCGGGCGCAGGGCTAGCCGCGGGCCGGCCAGTCGCGATCGGGCGCCGGCCTACACGCGCCGGTCCCGGCCAGCCCAGTAGGGCTCGCGCAGTTGCTGCTTCAATACCTTGCCCACCTGGCTGCGCGGCAGCTCGTCGCGGAACTCCACCGACTTTGGCGTCTTCATGCCGTCCAGCCGCGCACGGCAATATGCGATGGCGTCTTCCGCATTCCACCGCGCGCCCGGTTTCAGTTCGATGATGGCCTTGACTGCCTCACCCCAATCTTCGTCCGGCACACCGATCACGGCGCAATCGTTCACCAGGGGATGCGCCCACAGAACTTGTTCGATTTCACCCGGCGAGATGTTGAAGCCGCCCGAGATGATCAAATCTTTCATGCGGTCGACGATGTAGAAAAAGCCGTCGGCGTCGCGATAGCCGACGTCCCCGGTGTGCAGCCAGCCGCCGCGCAAGGCTTGCGCGGTGCCTTCGGGGTTGTTGTAGTACCCGGCCATGACCAGGTCGCCCTGGACCACGATTTCGCCGCGTTCGCCGGGACCGAGCAGCCCGCCTTGCGGATCCATGATCTCCACTCGGACAAATGGGCCGGCCCGCCCGCAGCTGGCCAGCCGGTGTACCGTGTCCTGCCGCAGCGCGGCGACGTGATCCTCGGTGGTCATCGTGGTGCAGGTGAAGGGGGCCTCGGCCTGGCCGTAACACTGCACCATGACGGGACCGAAGACTTCCAGCGCCAGCTTCAGCTTGGCCGCCGACATGGGCGCGGCCGAATAGACGAAGTAGCGCAGCGCGTCGTAGCGCCAGCGGCGTACCTCCGGGTGAGCGAGCAGGCGGTAGATGACGGTGGGTGGGCAGAAAAGCTGGGTGACGCGATGCCGTTCCATGGCTTGCAGAATCGCTTCCGGGCGCGGCGATGGCAATACGATGTTCACGCCCCCATAGGCCAGCGTGGCAAAGGCCACCATGCCGGCCGCATGAGTCAGCGGCGCCACGACCAGATGCACGGGCGTTTCGCGGACCGGCATGGCGGCGAACCAGTTGGCGAGCAGGGTGGCGTACATGCGATGTGTGACCAGCACTCCCTTGGGCATGCCCGTGGTGCCGCCGGTGCCCCGGATCGCCACGATGTCATCGCCGCCGCCCTCGGAGGCCACGGGTGCCGCGCTCTGCGCGGCGGCCCATTGCTCCAGTCCCGGCGCTGCTCCTTGCGGGCCGTCGATGATGACCAGGCTCTTCAGGTCCGGCAGGGCGGCCCGGATCTTGTCCAGGTCGCCCGCGAAACTGCTGTGCAGGAACAGGAAGGCGCAGTGGCCACGCGCGAGTACGTGGAGGTTTTCCTCGATGCTGTTGCGTGCATTGACGGGCAGCCAGATGCCGCGGGACCGGACGATGCCGAGCACCGCGACGAAGGTCAGAAGATGGTTGGGGCTGAGCAAGCAGACCTTGTCGCCCGGGCCCACGCCCGCCGCGTGCAGGCCATTGGCGATGCGGTGGGACAGATCCGCCACCGTGCCGTAGTCCAGGACGCGGCCGCCGGGTTCCGCGAAGCAGGGCGCGCTTGCGGATATTCTCAGGCCGCGCTCGAAGAAATCGATCAGATGGGCCATGGCCTATACGGCATCGGCCGCCGGCCACTGGAAGCGCTGCGCCACCTTGTCGAGAAAGCGCCCGGCCGCCTCGCGGTGGTAGTCGGTGGAGCGGGCCACGCCCTGGCCGGCAGCCTCCAGGTCCAGCATGGTGTTCAAATCGCTGTTGAGCGAAGCGTTGAAAGCGCGTTTGGTGATCGCCAGCGCCGCCATGGGCAGTTCCGCCATCGACAGCGCGATCTGGCGGGCGCGCTGGTGGATCCGTTCCTGCGGCTGGATCTCGAACACGATGCCCATGTCACGGGCTTCCTGCGCCTGGAACTCGCGGGTGGAGAAGGCCAGTTCCTTGGCGCGCTGCAGTCCCACCATGCGCGGCAGGGTATACAGCGTGGCGCAATCCGGGATGGCCCCCAGCCGCAGGAACGACAGGCAGAAGCGCGCGCGCGGCGAGGCCAGGATCAGGTCGGCGGTCAGGGCCAGGCCCAGCCCGGCGCCATAGGCCGCGCCGTCGACCGCTGCGATGACCGGCCGGTCCAGCGTGATCAGGCCTTCGATTGTCACGAGCAGGCTGGCCATGCGTTCGTGCGCTTGCTCGGCGGAGCCGCCGCAGCCCATGGTGGAGATATCGCCGCCAGAACAGAAGGCGCCGCCGGCGCCGGCCAGGATCACCACGCGCACCCCGCGATCGCGCCGGATCTCGCCCACCAGGTGGGCCAGTTCTTCACGCATGGTCAGGTCCAGCGCGTTGCGCTGGGCGGGACGGTTCAGGGTGATGGTGGCGACGCCGCCTTCCACGGCATAGAGCACGGTCTTGAACTCGCTTGAGATGACTTGCATCGGGTAAGTCTCCATGTCTGCCTTCCATGATGGCCAGGCCGCATGCGGGCCCGGCCGCAAGCTGTCGCGGGCCGTCAGGCGATGGCGCCATGCTCGCGCAGGGACTGGATGTCGTCCTGGGTCAGCCCCAGTTCCCCCAGCAGCGCGTCCGTGTGCTCGCCCGGCGCTGGCACTGCGCGGGCCTGCCCCGGCGTGCGGGAAAAGCGCGGCGCGGGGGCGGGGTGGACAGTGCCGGCAGTTTCGATGAAGCTGCCTCGCGCCTGGTTGTGGGCATGCTGCGGGGCTTCCTCGAAATCGAGCACCGGCGCGAAGCAGGCGTCCGTGCCCTCAAGCAGCGCGCACCATTGTTCTCGAGTCCTGCCGGCGATAATGCCAGCGAGCTTGGCGCGCAATTGCGGCCACTGCGCGCGTTCCCATTGCTGCTGGAAATCCGGGTCGTCGATGCCGCAGCGCTCCAGCAGCAGGCGGTAGAACTGCGGTTCGATTGCGCCGATCGACACGTACTTGCCGTCCGCGCACGCATAGCAGCCATAAAAATGGGCGCCGCCGTCCAGCATGTTGGACTGGCGCTGGTTGATCCAGTCGCCGCTTCGCAGCTTGCCGTGATAGGCGCTGGCCAGCAGCGAGGCGCCGTCGCAGATCGCGGCGTCCACCACCTGGCCTTTACCGGTGCGGCCCGCTTCGAGCAAGCCGCACAGCACCCCGAAGGCCAACATCATGGCGCCGCCGCCCATGTCGCCGACCAGGTGCAGCGGCGGCGCCGGTGGTAGTTCGGCATGCCCCATGGCGTGCAGCGCGCCAGTGATGGCGATGTAGTTCAGGTCATGGCCGGCCGCTTGCGACAGCGGCCCGTCCTGCCCCCAACCCGTCATGCGTCCGTACACCAGGCGCGGATTGCGCGCCAGGCACTCGTCGGGCCCCAGCCCCAACCTTTCCATCACGCCGGGCCGAAACCCCTCCAGCAGCGCGTCCGCCTTGTCCAGCAGCCGCAGCACGATATCGGTCGCGCCGGGCTTCTTGAGGTCCAGCGCGATCGTGCGGCGGCCGCGGTCGATGATGGTGCCGCCTCCGCCCAGGAATCCCGGGGCCAGCCGGTCGATGCGGATCACGTCCGCGCCCATGTCCGCCAACATCATGGCGCAGAAGGGACCGGGCCCTATGCCAGCCATTTCCACGACGGTAAACCCGCTCAGGGGACCAGCCATGTCTATCGTCACTCCATGATGAAGCGGGTTCTCAGGATTCGAAGAATTCCGCGCGCGCGTCCAGGATGATCTGGGTGTACTTTTCCATGTTGGCGTCCATGCGGTGGGTCGGCCCCACGATGGAGAGAGCGGTCAATTGCCCGCCTACGCGTCCCGCAATGCCGACGGCGGAGACGCCTTCGTTGCCTTCGTCGCGGGTATGGAAGTACTTCTTTTCCAGTTGGGATTCGATCTGCGTGCGCAAGGTGCCAGGGTCGGTAATGCTGCTGGCCGTAACGTGTTCGAACGGCAGCGCGTCGATCAGCGCATTGCGTTCCTCGGCATCCATCTCGCCCAGCAAGGCCTTGCCCAGCGCCGCGACCTGCAGGTCGAAGGTGGTACCCGGCTGCACCACGTAGCGCAGGGCGCGCGGGCTTTCCTGGCTGGCGTAGATCTTCACCTTGTTGCCGTCGAGCAGGCCGCACATCGAGGACTCGCCAGACTGGCGCGTCAGGATCTCCAGCGCTTCGGAGGCAAATGCCTGCAGCGGGTCGGCCGCCGAGATGCCCTGGGCCACATCGAGCAGCCTGCCTGTCGGGTGGAAGTAGCGGGACTTCGGCGTGCGCAAAAGGTAGCCGGCCTGGCGCAGCGTGTAGAGCAGGTCCGAGCAGCTGCTGTCGGCCAGATCGAGAAAGCGCGCCATTTCCGAATTCGTCAGCGGACGGCGTTCGCGCGCATAGACTTCGAAGACTTGCAGCACGCGTTGCGCGGTAGGGAGGATTTGCGGCATAGGATGTCGGAGTTGAGTGGGGAGCCGGCCCGGGCTTTTACATCGTCGGTCATTTCAACGCGGAAATGCCTAATACGCTTTGCGCCATGAGGAGGGCCTGGATCTGGTTGGTGCCTTCGGCAATGCTCAGGTGGCGGGCGTCGCGGTAATGACGCTCGACGGGGAACAGCGTGGTGTAGCCAGCGCCGCCATGTACCTGCATGGACAGTTCGGCTACGCGCAGCACGGCATCGGTGGCATGGCGCTTGGCCATCGAACATAGCATCTGGCTGTCGGCGGCATTGCGGTCCAGCGCGTCGGCCGCGCGCCAGCAAAGCAGGCGCGAGGTTTCGACCAGCGTCATCATGTCGGCGATCATATGCTGCACCAGCTGGAAGCCGCCTATGGGCCGGCCGAACTGGACCCGGTCGCCGGCGTATTTTACCGCCGCCTCATACGCCGCTTCGGCGATGCCTAGCGCCGAAAACGCCACCACGCAACGGCCGATGTTGAGGTATTTCTTGGCCAACGCGAACCCCTTGCCCTCGGTGCCGATCAGGTTGGCCGCGGGGATCTCCACGTCTTCGAACAGCAGTTCGCCCAGCGGGCAGCTCAGCATGCCCATCTTGTGGATGGGGCTGGACGAGAAGCCTGCCATCGCGCGCTCGAACAGCAGGCACGAGACCCCACGTTCGCCGCTTTGCCGCTGGGTTTGCACGAACACTACGCCCAGCTCGCAGACCGTGCCCAGGCTGATGTAGAGCTTGCGGCCATTGACCCGCCAGCCCGTGGCGGTTTCCACCGCGCGCGTCTCGACGTTCGCGGCGTCGGAACCGATATTGGGTTCGCTCAACGCAAAGCTGGCGATGGCGTCGCCCGACAGGACGCGCGGCAGGTACTTTTCCTTGAGATAGGGCGAGCCCCCATCGCTCAGCACGGAGGCGGCAAGATTGCTGGTGCTGACGATGCTGCGCAGCGACGGCCAGACCCGCGCCAGCTCGGCGATCAGCAGGCCGTAGGTGGTCATCGGCAAACCGTAGCCGCCATCCTTCTCTTGCAACATGCCGCCCAGGAGACCGAAGTCGCGCATGGCGCGCACCATTTCCTGTGGCACCACGCGGCCTTCGGCTTCGTAGCGGTTGACGATGGGTGCGACTTCGGCCGCCAGGTAGCGGCGCAGCGAGTCGCGCAGTTCGGTCTGGGTGGAATCCAGTGAGAAGTCCATGCAAGTCCTAGGCAGATAGGGGCGGGAATGGGGATCTGGCTGTGTTCATGCCGGGCGCGGGTCCGAACTGGATTCCGCGGCTTGGCGCAGGCCGATCAGCGCGTCCAGCGGCACCGCGCCTTGTCCTTCGGCGCCGACCCAGACCGGATTGAGCTCCATTTCCTGCAGTGTGTCGCGGTGGCTCCAGGCAAAGTCGGAGACCCGCAGGACCAAGTCTTCCAGCGCGGCGAGATCGGCCGGCGCCTGGCCGCGCACGCCATCCAGCATTTCGGCATAACGGATCTCGGCCAGCAGCGCGCGCGCATCCTCGCGCGACAGCGGGACCATCCGGTGGGCCACGTCGCGAATGGTTTCGACGAAGATGCCGCCCAGGCCAAAGGTAAGCACCAGGCCGAAAGCCGCGTCGCTGTGCACGCCGACCAGCACCTCGCGTCCGCCGGGCGGTAGCATGCGCTCCACCAGGATGCCGTCCACGATCGCGCCAGGGCAACGCTGCGCGACCGATTCGTGGATGGCGGCATAGGCCTGGCGCGCCGCGCCGGCGCTCGCAATGCCGAGCTTGACGCCGCCTGCTTCCGTCTTGTGCGCGATCTGGGCGCTGACCACTTTCATCACCACCGGAAAGCCCAGATGCTCCGCTTCCCGGGCCGCCTGCTCAGCGCTCGTGACCACCCGGCCTTCTGGTATCGGCAGACCGGCTTCGCGCAGCATGGATTTGGCGTCGGCTTCGCTGAGCATGCGGGGCCCCCCGGTGGCGCCGTCGTCCCCATGTCGGGGCGCCGCGGCAGCCGCGCGAGCGGGGCGTTTCCACGGAATGGCCTTGGACAGGGCCGAGATTGCGTCCGACAGGGACAGGAACGGCAGCAAGCCCGCGGTTTCCAGCAACTGGAAGCCGCCGCCCAGGCGCCGGCTCATCCAGACGGGCACGATCAGGGTGTCGGTTTCGGCGGCAACCGTGGCGATGGCCTGGGCCATGCCGTCGGTAATGACGCCGTAATCCATGGGAATCGGGAACAGCACCGTGCCCACTGCGGAGTCGGCGCATATTGCGCGCAGGCATGCGGCCGAGGCTTCGGGGTTGCGCAGGATGTCGGCGGTGGTGTCGACCGGATTGTCCATGCTGGCGAAATCCGGCAGCAGCTTGCGCAGGGCGGCCTTGGTGTCCGGCGAGAATACCGCCATCGGCAGCCCGGCGGCGCCGGCGATGTCCGCGGCCAGCGCGGCGGTGCCGCCCGAAAAGGTGTAGATGCACAGCCCGTTGCCGCTCTTGGGCGTAATCCGGGTCAGCAGGCGCGAGGCGGCCAGGAGCTGGTCCAGGTCGTCCACCTCGATCGCGCCGAATTGGCGGAACACGGCGCTGTTGACGGCAGCCGTGCCAGCCACCGATGCCGTGTGCGACTGCGCCGCGCGCACGCCGGCTTCGGATCGGCCGACCTTCAGCACCACCACCGGCTTGTTGCGCGCGCGCGCCAGCTCAAGCGCGGCCGTCAGGCGCCGGCCGTTCTTGACGCCTTCCATCAACAAGGCGATGACGCTGATTTTCGGGTCGTTCGCCATGTGGGCGATGAAATCGGGAATCTCCAGATCGACCTCATTACCAGCGGAGAACCACAGGCCCACGCCCTCGCCAAACGACAGGCCCTGCAGCAAATTGCGGCCCAGCCCGCCGCCCTGCGTCGCCAGGCCGATCGAGCCGGCATTCAGATCGTCCTTGAACGCGGGTGAAAAGGTCATGCCCAGGCGATCGCGCACATTCACGAAACCCGGACAGTTCGGTCCATAGACGTGCAGGCCCGTGGTCTGGCACAGCTCGGCGATCTCGCGCTCCAGGCGCTGGCCTTCCGTGCCCGCTTCCGAGAACCCCGACGTCATGACCACTGCAAATGGAATCCCGCGCGCCACGCATTGCCGCAAGGCATCCAGCACCAGCGTGGCGTTGATCATGATCAGCGCCACGTCGATCTCGGCTTCGGGCAGCGCGCTGATGGACGGCCAGCACGGCCGGCCGCCGATCTCCTGATAGGCGGGATTGACCGCGTAGACCTCGCCAGGCACGGAGGAATGCAGCACCAGGTTGTCGTACAGGCGACGCCCCTGGCTGGATTCGCGGGCCGAAGCGCCGACTACGGCCACGTTGCGCGGATTGATAAAGCGGGTCAAGTCAGCGAAGGGCTTCATGCCGCGCCCTCCATGGACCGCAGCACCATCGCGAAGTCGGCCTGCACGACGACCTCGCCGCGCTGGTTGATGGCTTCGCGCCGGAACACCACCTTGTCCTTGCCGGGGCGGTATTGCCCCGTCTTTTCCGTCACTGTCACGCGAACGACGATGGTGTCGCCGATGAAAGTGGGCTTGGGAAAGCGGCAATTGATGTCGATCAGCGCCAGCACGTAGGGCTCCAGCTGGCGGTAGCCGCTGGACTGGGTGGTCAGGCCCGACAGCACGGACAGCACCAGCAGCCCGTGGGCGATGCGCTGGCCGAACGGGGTGGCGCTGGCGTATTCGTGGTCGACGTGCAGGCGGTTGAAATCGCCGGACAGGCAGGCGAAGTTGACGATGTCGCTTTCGGTGATGGTGCGGCCGGCAGACTCGAAGCTGTGGCCGACCTGCAGGGGCTGCTGGGGGGGAAGCGGGGACTGGCTGGCAGGGCTTGCGCTTTGCATGGCTGATCGGATTCCGTAAGGGGGCGCGGGAAGGGCGGTTTACGAAGCGTAGCGGCCGCCGGTCACGTGCAGCAGTTCGCCCGTGATGAACGAGGCGCGCTCCGAAGCCAGGAAGGCCACCGCGTTGGCGATGTCCTCGACCGCGCCCAGGCGCGGCACCGGCTGGCGCGCCAGCGCGTTGGTGCGCAGCGTCTCGTAGGTCGACAGCCCGCGCACCAGCGGCGTTTCGATCAGTCCCGGGGCGATGGCGTTGGCGGTGACGTTGAACTTACCCTGTTCCAGCGCGAGCGCGCGGGTAAAGCCGATCAGGCCCGCCTTGGCGGCCGAGTAGTTGGTCTGGCCGGGGTTGCCCCAGTGCGCGCGCGAGGCGATGTTGATGACGCGGCCCCACTTCCTTTCCATCATCGACGGCAGGGCGGCCTTGGTGCAGTAGTAGGCGCCCTTCAGGATGGTGTCCACCACCGAATCCCAATCTTCCACCGGCATCTTGAGCAAGTACTTGTCACGCGTGAAGCCGGCGTTATTGACCAGGATGTCGATGCCGCCGAACGCATGCGCCGCCAGATCGGCCATGGTCTGGACCTGTTCGGGATCGCAGACGTCCAGCACGGCGCCGATGGCTTCGTGGCCGGCCTGCTTCAGGCTGCCGACCGCTTGTTCCACCGATTCGGGGTTGATGTCCGTAATGACGATCCGGGCGCCTTCCTGCGCCAGGGCCAGCGCCGACGCGTAGCCGATGCCGCGGCCGGAACCCGTGATGACAGCGACTTTACCGGTGAGTTGCAGGTCCATCTCCATTCCCCTTCTGTAGCTGATGAGTGTCGAATTTATTCCGAGGTTCCGAACAAATATACACACCACCGGAAATATTGACAATTAATATCGGCACGTCGTTATACTGTTCGGCATGTCGGAATAAGTTGGCCCGGCATTCCCATATCTCTAAAAAAACGGAAGGAGATCGACTCATGGCAATGTTGAAGGGATTGTTGGCCGCGGTACTGAGCCTGGCTGCTGTCGGAGCAGCCAGCGGGGCCGACACTTATCCAGACAAGCCGGTGCGGGTGTACGTGGGCTTCGCGCCCGGCGGCGCCACCGACCTGCTTGCCCGCCTGTACGCCAAAAAGCTCGGCGAGCGGTTCGGCCAGACATTCATCGTGGAGAACCGCCCTGGCGCGGGAGGCAATATCGCGGTCCAGGCGCTGACGCAGGCCCCGGCCGACGGCTACACCATCGCGATGGCGGCCAACTACGTAGCAGCCAATGCCGCCATGAAGCGCAACCCTTATGACTGGGAGCGCGACCTCATGCCCATCGGCATGGTGGCGTCCACGCCCAATATCCTGGTGGTGCCGCCCGGCTCCAGCATCCAGAGCGTGGATGACCTGGTCCGCAAGGCCAAGGCAGGCGGCAACAAGCTGACCTTCGCGTCGGCGGGCATGGGCTCCTCCATCCATCTGGCGGGCGAGCTCTTCAAGGTCATGGCGGGGGTCGACATGACCCATGTGCCCTACAAGGGTGTGTCGCCGGCGGAAGTGGATCTGATGTCGGGCACGGTCGACATGATGTTCGGCAGCGTCTCCACCGCGATCCCCCTGGTGCAGTCCAAGAAGCTGAAGGCCCTGGCCGTCACCGGGCGCGAGCGCATGAAGGCAATGCCGGACCTGCCCACCATCGAGGAGGCGGGCCTTAAAGGCTATGACGTGGAAGCGGTGTACTTCATGGCGGCGCCCGCCAAGGTGCCGGCGCCGGTCCTGAAGACGCTGGCCGATGCCGTGGCCGACATCAACAAGCAGCCGGATGTGCAGGAATTCATGGACCGGATCTACGCCCGTCCATTGACGGGCGGCCCCGAAGAGGCCCGTGCCTTCCTGAAGACCGAAGTGAAGAAGTGGCAGGGCGTGGTCGACGCCACCGGCATGAAGGTGGACTGAGGCGCGGCACCGGGTCCGATCTCCGGATCCACGACAGCGGGCGCCACAAGCCCGCGGAACACAAGACTATCAGGAGACACACATGAACACACGCAGGCGAGTCGCGCTGGCAGTGCTGGCCGGCCTGATGACTACCTTGGCCGTGCCGCAGACCTCGCGCGCAGCCGATGGCTATCCAAACAAGCCCTTGCGCCTGATCGCGCCCAGTTCGCCGGGCGGAATCCTGGACATTACAAGCCGGGTGATAGGCAAGAAGCTGTCCGAACGGCTGGGCCAGCCGGTGGTGGTGGAGAACGTGCCCGGCGCGGCCGGCATTCTGGGCATGCAGAGTTTGCTGCGCGCGGAGCCCGACGGCTACACGATGATCATGGGCAGCAGCGGGCCGAACGCCGTGAACTACACGCTGTACAGCAAGCTGCCGTACGCCATGTCCGACTTCGCTCCGGTGGCGCGCATCATCACCATGCCGAACGCGCTGGTCGTCAATGCCAACGCGCCGGTCAAGACGCTGGCGGAATTCCGCGACTACGCCCGGAAGAAGCAAGGCAACCTGTCCATGGCCGTGTCCATGATCGGCACGTCCGGCCACCTGGGCGGAGAACTGTTGAAGAACCGCCTGGACTTTACCGCGGTCACCGTGCCGTACAAGGGCGCGGCGCCGGCAACCAACGACCTGGTCGCGGGCCAGGTCGATTTCACCGTCGAAAACGTGATCACCGTGGCCCCGCTCGTCAAGGCTGGCAGATTGCGGGCGCTGGCCGTCACCACCCGTGAACGTAGCCAGATCCTGCCCGACGCGCCTACGTTGGCCGAGCAAGGCTATCCCGACGTGGATGTCGGCGCGTGGCTGGGCGTGCTGGTCCCGGCGCGCACGCCGCCGGCCGTGGTCGCGCGCCTGAACACGGAGCTCAACGCAGTCCTGGCCGACGAAGAAGTGAAGAAGCAGCTGGCGCAGCAAGGGGGCATTCCGCTGGGCGGCACGCCGGCCGAGTTCGATAGCTTCATCCGGTCGGAAAAGGACCGCTGGGAAAAAATCATCAAGGCCGCCGGCATCAAGGCGGAATGACCAGCATGCCGGCGGCGGCAACGCGCCGCCGGCATGCGTAGGGAGACACGATCCATGGCAATTGATTATCAAAACCTGCGCAACTGGAAGTTCGACGACCGCGTCGACCGCTATACCGCGCGCGACTGCATGATCTATGCATTGGGCCTGGGCTACGGCAGCGATCCCGCCGACGAGGCCGAACTGCGCTATGTGCATGAAGACGGGACGGCCGTGGTGCCGACTTTCCTGGCCACCATCGGGGCGCCCAACGGTTGGGCGGCCGATCCGGCCACCGGCATCGACTGGGTGAAGATCCTGCATGGCGAACACCGCATGACCTTCCATGCGCCGTTGGCGGCCTCAGGCGCCGTGCGCAGCCAGACGCGGGTGACGCGAGTGGTGGACAAGGGCGCCAGCAAGGGCGCGCTGGTGGTGACCGTGCGCGACATTTCGGACGCCGATAGCGGCGCGCCCCTGGCCACGGTGGAGCATGTGTCGTTCTGCCGCGCCGACGGCGGTTTTGGCCAGGGCGACGAGCCGCCCGAAGCCTTGCCCGCGGTGCCCGAGCGTGACCCTGACCAGGTCGTGCTGCTGCCCACGCTGCCGCAGCAGGCCCTGCTTTACCGGCTGAACGGTGACCTCAACCCGGTGCATGCGTTGCCGAACATGGCGCGCGCCGCCGGCTTCGATCGGCCCATTCTGCATGGCCTGTGCACGTATGGCATGGCGGCGCGCGCCTTGCTGCAGGCCTGCGCGCCCGTTGCGCCACAACGGCTGGGCGGAATCGCCGCGCGTTTTTCCGCGCCGTTCTTCCCCGGCGAGACGCTGCGCGTGGAGCTGTGGCGCGACGGCGACAGCTTGCATTTCCGAGCCCTGGCCCACGAGCGCGGCACGGTGGTGTTGAGCAACGGCGTCGCCAACCTGGCCCATTGAGCTAACCCGAGGTGAACCATGTCTGCACTTGAAGTCCATGCCCGGGAGATGCCCGACCGCATCGCCTACCGCATGATTCCGTCCGGAACCACAGTGACGTGGCGCGAGCTGGAACTGCGCACCCGCAAATGCGCGGCGGCCTTGCTGGATGCCGGCCTGCAGGCCGGCGACGTGATCGCGGTTTTCCTGGAAAACCATCCGCGCTTTTTTGAACTGTTGTGGGCGGCGCACCGCATCGGCCTGTACTACACCACCATCAGCCGCCACCTCAAGCGCGACGAAGCGCGCTACATCATCGAGAATTGCGACGCCCGGGTCCTGTTCTATTCCGGCCACACGCAGGCTGAAACGGATGCGGACGGCCTGGACCGGCGCGGCGTGCTGCGCGTCTGCATGGACGGCGCCGATGCCGGCGCGATCCAATACGAAGCCTGGATCGGCCGCTATGCGGATGACGTAACGCTGCCTGAGACCCCGGAAGGCACGGACTTCCTCTATTCGTCGGGCACCACCGGCCTGCCCAAGGGAATCAAGCGTCCGCTAACGGTGGCCAATCGCTACTTCCGCGTGGGCGACGCGCCCAGCAGCGCCTGGAAGGCATTCGACCGCGACACGGTCTATCTGTCCACGGCGCCGTTCTATCACGCAGCCCCGGTGCGCTGGAACATGGCGGCGCTACGCGCGGGCGGCAGCTGCGTCATGATGGAAAAATTCGATGCGGAGGCGGCGCTCGAAGCCATCGAGACCTACGGCGTCACCCATTCGCAATGGGTGCCGACCATGTTCATCCGCCTGCTGCGCCTGCCGCAGGAAACGCGCCAGCGCCATGACCTGTCCACCCTGCGCTATGCCGTGCACGCGGCCGCGCCGTGCCCGGTCGATGTCAAAGAAGCCATGATCGCGTGGTGGGGGCCCATCCTGTACGAGTACTACAGCGGCACCGAACTGGTCGGGCGAACTTCTCTGGGGTCCAAGGAATGGCTGACGCACCGAGGTTCGGTCGGCAAGCCCGAGTTCGGCCAGGCGCACATCATGAGCGAGGACGGCCTGACCGAATTGCCCGCGGGCCAGCCCGGGGTCATTTACTTTTCGGGCGGCGGCTCCTTCGAATATCACAAGGATCCGGAGAAGACGCGCGGCGCCTACAACGCGCGCGGCTGGGCCACCTATGGCGATATCGGCTATCTGGATCAGGACGGCTATCTGTACCTGACCGACCGCCTGTCCAACATGATCGTGTCGGGCGGCGTCAATATCTATCCGCAGGAAGCCGAGAACCTGCTCTGCACGCATCCCGCCGTGGCCGACGTGGCGGTGGTCGGCGTGCCCAACGACGAGTTCGGCGAGGAGGTCAAGGCGGTTGTGCAATTGCGGGACCCGGCCGCGGCCAGCCCCGACCTGGCGCAGCAGCTGATCGCCTATTGCCGTGACCGCATCTCGCCCATCAAGTGTCCCAAGAGCGTGGACTTCTCCAGCGATATGCCGCGCACCGAGACCGGCAAGCTGCTCAAGCGCCTGGTCAAGCAGCGCTATTGGCCGCAAGCATAGGCGGCCCACCATGACAGACCAGGAGACGGCATGAACCGGCAGCGCAAGCTTTTCTCGGCGGACCATGAATTGTTCCGCGATACCGTGGCGCGCTTCATCGCGGATGAGATCACGCCCAACCACTACCAATGGGAACAGGAAGGACTGGTGCCGCGGGATCTCTGGCGCAAGGCCGGCGCGGCGGGCATTCTGTTGCCCAGTACACCCGAGGAATACGGCGGGGGCGGGGGGGATTTCCTGCATACCATCATCGTGGTGGAGGAAATCGCGCGCGCGTTGGCCACCGGTGTGACGGGCTTCACGACCCATTCCGACATCGTCGCGCCCTACCTGTTGAATTTCGGCACGGAACGCCAGAAGCAGCGCGACCTGCCCGGCATGGCGCAGGGCGACATCGTGGCGTCCATCGCCATGACCGAGCCGGGGGCGGGCAGCGATGTCAAGGCGATACGCACCGCGGCCGCGAAGGCGCAGGGCGGCTACGTCATCAATGGCCAGAAAACCTTCATCACCAACGGCTTTCATGCCGACCGCGTGCTGGTGGTGGCCAAGACCGATCCCGCCGCCGGCGCGCGCGGCATCAGCCTCTTCTGGGTCGACACCGCCACGCCAGGATTCACGCGCGGGCGTCTCCTGGACAAGGTCGGGCAAAAAGCGCAGGACACGGCGGAGCTCTTCTTCCAGGACATGTACGTGCCGGACGAGGACATGCTGGGCGAGCCCGGGCAGGGCTTTGGCTACCTCATGAAGGAACTGGTGCGAGAACGCCTGATGATCGCGGTGCGTTGCGCCATGGCGCTGGAGAGCGCGCTGCAATGGACCGTCGACTACACCAAGGAAAGGCGCGCCTTCGACAAAGCCCTGATCGACAACCAGCACATCCGCTTCAAGCTCGCCGACATCAAGACCCTGGCTGCAGCAACCCGCGCCTTCGTCGATGGCTGCGTGCAGCAATACCTGGACGGCGAGCTCGACGCGGGGGGCGCCGCCATGGCCAAGCTGTGGGGATCCGAAGCCACGAGCGCCATCGATGACCTGCTGCAGTTCCATGGCGGCTACGGGTACATGCGCGAATACCCCATTGCGCGCGCCTACACCGACGTGCGGCCCAACCGGATTTATGGCGGCGCCTCGGAGGTCATGCGCGAGCTGATCGCCCGGACGCTTTGACCCTTCTTTTTCGACCTCGACAGGAACAGATCCCTACATGACCAAGCATCTCTCGAAATCGGTCGCCATCGTCGGCGCCGCCGAATCGGACCTGGGGAAAGTGCCCGGGATGACCTCGCTGGACCTGCAGGCGCAGGCGTCTGCCCGCGCGCTGCGCGATGCCGGACTGACGCTCAATGACGTCGATGGCGTGTTCGCGCACGTGGACGACAAATTCGCCGGCCTGCATCTCGCCGAATACCTGGGCATTCGTCCGCGCTACGTGGATTCGACCAGCGTCGGCGGCATGTCCAGCGTCATGCACATCCGCCACGCCATGGCCGCCATCGAGGCCGGCATGTGCGAGGTGGCGCTGGTGGCCTATGGCAGCACCCAGCTCTCGGACGGCACGCGCAAGGTGGGCGGCACGCCCGAAGACATGCGCATGCCGCGCGGCCAGTTCATCACGCCGTATGGCCAACTGAGTCCCATCGGCTATTACGCGATGGTGGCGCAGTTGCACATGCAGCGCTACGGCACCACGCACAAGGATCTGGCCGAGGTGGCGGTGGCGGCGCGCAAGTGGGCGCAGCTCAACCCCAAGGCCTACCGGCGCGAGGACACCTCGATCGATGAAGTCATGGCGTCCAGGATGATCGCCGACCCCTTGCGGCAGCGCGATTGCTGCCTCGTGACCGACGCAGGCGGCGCGGTCATCATCACGTCTGCCGCGCGCGCCCGCGAACTCAAGCGTCCGCCAGTCTACGTGATGGGAATCGCAGAATCCTTCTCGCATCACTACACGCCATTCAACACGGCGGACTGGCTGGATACCAACGTGGCGCAGACGGCCGACGCCGCGCTCGCCATGGCCGGCGTTACGCGCGCCGACATCGACGTGGTGCAGATCTACGACCACTTCACCATCGGCGTGATCCAGTCGCTGGAAGAGCTGGGCTTCTGCAAGCGGGGCGAAGGCGGTGCTTTCGTGGCGGACGGGCGCTTGGCCCCCGGCGGCGACTTCCCGATCAACACCTCGGGCGGTGGCCTTTCATACAACCATCCCGGCCAGTTCGGAATGCTGCTGCTGCTGGAGGCCGTGCACCAATTGCGCAAGGAATGCGGCGAACGCCAACTGCCCCGCGCCGAGTTGGCCCTGGTGCATGCGCCCGGCCTGGTTTTTTCTTGCAACACCACCCTGATACTCGGAGTCTGACCATGGACCAAGCCCAACGCCCGCGGCCGCAACCGACCCGGATCACCCAGCCGTATTGGGACGCGGCCAGGCAAAACCGTCTGGTCGTCCAGCAATGCGGTTGCTGCAAGACGCGCCAGTTCTATCCGCGCGAATTTTGCACGGCCTGCCTGTCCGATAGCCTGGAGTGGATCGACTGCGGGGGCGGAGGAACCGTCTACACCTACACCATCAACCGGCGGCCGAGCAACGCCGCCTTGAGCGAAAAAGTCCCGTATGTCGTTGCCATGATCGACCTGGACGAAGGGGTGCGCATGATGGCCAACATCATCGACAGCCCACCCGAGGCCGTCAGGATAGGAAGCCGGGTGCGGGTCTGCTTCGAGCAGGTGTCGGAAGACATCACCTTGCCGCAGTTCCGGCTGGAAGGGTGATCGCGGCTTTGAGCCGGCAAATAAAAAGGCCGGTCCGATTGAAAGATCGGACCGGCCTACTGCGGTATTTGGTGGAGCCGGGGGGAATTGAACCCCCGTCCGCAAGCCCTCCGCAACCAGTTCTACATGCGTAGTCGATTTATTTGGTTTTAACCCTGGACTTAGCCAACCGACAGGCCGGACCAGAGCGATTCACGTAATTTAAATTTGAACCGTGTGACCCCAGTTCAAACCGATTCCTTGTGAATGTCGCTGCTGCGGTTCGAGGGTTGCCCCCCTAGGAAGTTGCCTTCCTCCGCCTGACCCAAGGACAGATCAGTGCAGCGGCTCACCGCTTAAGCGGCGAGAGCGAAACGCTCGTCGTTGGCGTTTGTAGTGTTCCAGTGGTTTAACGAGCGTACTGGTGCTCGGCATGCCCTGAGTTGTTTCGCGACCCACGTCGAATCCGGATCGGCCCCAAGAACTCCTATTGTACTGGTAAACGCCATAGCCTGCTGTATCGCCTGCGCGGCCTTGCCCTGGCGTGGCGCGGACGATACAGGCGGGATCAGGTTGCGTTGGCGCAGACCGTCTTGGATTCGCGGCTGGGGCGTGAAGCGGCCATCAATACGAAGGCCAGGCCCACGGACACGCCCACGATGGCGGCAGCCGCCCAACCCAGCGATGCCAACCCATAGTTGTCGATGACATGTCCGCCGACTACGGCGCCCAGGCCAATGCCGATGTTGGCGCCCGAAATATTCAGGGACGCGGCAAACGCGGGCGCCTCGGGCGCGGATTTCATCAGGCGCACGTGGCAGACGATGAAGAGCGCGGCTTGCGCGATCCCCCACACGCCCAGCGCCACCGCCAAAAGACCATGCGACTGCATCACGGGGGCAACCACCGCCAGTCCAGCCGCCATCAGCGCCGAGAACAGGGCGGTCGCGCCCAACGGACTGCGGTCCACCAGGCGGCCGCCCAGCGTGTTGCCGATCAGGCCGACGGCGCCAAACGCCATCATGGTCCAACCTACGATCTGGCCATTGAAGCCCGCCAGCCGCTCCAGCATGTCCGCCAAATAGGTATAGGCGGTAAACATGCCCGTGAAGACCAGCAGCGACAGCAACACATGGCCCACCACGATGGGGTTGCGCAGGATGCGCAGCTGCGTGATGAGCTTGACGCTGTCGGCGCGGATACGGGTGCTGGGGAAGGCGAACAGCAGCAGCACGGCCTTGGCGAACGCTACGACCGAGAGCACGCCAAAGGCGGCGCGCCAGCCGAAAGCGTCCGAGATCAGCACGCCGATGGGGATGCCGAACACCGTGGCCGCCACGATGCCGAATGCGACCATCGAGATGGCGCGGCCGGCGCGGGCCGGGCCGACCAACTCCACCGCCGTGGCGCTGGCCAGCGACCAGAACACCGGCAGGGCCAGGGCGGGGACGAAGCGGGCCACGGCCATGACCCAGATGTTGGGAGCGGCGGCGGCCAGGGCGTTGGACAGGCCGAACAGCACCAGCACGCCGATGAACAGGCGCTTGCGTTCGACATTGGCCATGAGCGCCGTAAGCAGCGGCCCCGTTGCCGCTACGGTGAACGCGAACAGAGTGACCAGCAGGCCCGCCTGGGAAACGGTGACGTGCAGGTCGCGGGCCAGGCCCGGCAGCAGTCCGACGATCAGGAACTCGGTCGTCAGGATGGTAAAGCCGGCGGCAGAAAGTAACAGGATTGGCAATAGCATAGGCATTCCTCTGGCGCGACGCTGGAGGGCGGCGCGCGGGCGGCGTTGTAAGTGGTCTAAAAAGGTCAGGGGTGCGCCGGCCTGAGTGCCGGGCAAGTGCATCGGGGCCGAAGGGCGCCGGTGCGCGGGATCAGTGGCGAAGGACGGTGGGGTCCGCGGCCTCCGGCATCAGCCGGAAAAGGCAATTGGGAAGCTCCCGAATGCCTTGCATGGATCACACTTTAAGTGACTTCGGATGCAGGATAAAGGCCCTGGCTTCGGAAAGATTGTTCGAGCAACTCAACTAATGGTTGGCGAACAATCGGAGGGGGAACGGGCCGCGGGGCGACCCGTCCGGCAAGGCTTAGCGCAGGTCGCTGGGCAGCAAGGGCTGGATGGCCGACCAGAGTTCCTCCGGGGAGTTGGCGCAGGTTTCCGCTTCCCAGGTGGTGATGTTGTCGTCTTCGCCGACGTAGCCATAGGCGGCCGCAACGGCGGGCATGCCCGCCGCGTGCGCGGCCTGGATGTCGCGCAGGTCGTCGCCCACGTAGACGCAGCGGTCGATGGCGAAGCCGGCTTCACGCGCGGCATGTTGCAGAGGCAAGGGGTGCGGCTTGGCGTGCGCGGTCGTGTCGCCGCAGACCAGGACCGCGCTATCGCGCGTCAGGTCCAGGTATTCCACGATGGGCAGGGTCAGATAGGTGACCTTGTTGGTCACGATGCCCCAAGACAGGCCGCGGCCGCGGATGTCCGCCAGCAGGGCCTCGATGCCGGGAAACAGCTTGCTGTGGACCGTCGAGCCGGCGGCGTAATCTTCCAGGAACTGCAGCCGGGTGGGTTCGTAATCGGCGTCGCCGGGCTTCAAGTCCAGCGCCACCCGCAGCAGCCCGCGAGCGCCTTGGGACGCAACCGGGCGCAAGGCCTCGTAAGGCATCGGTTCCAGGCCCTTGCGGGTGCGCTGGCGGTTTGCCGCGGCGGCCAGGTCGGGGGCGGTGTCGGCCAGCGTGCCGTCGAAGTCGAACAGAATCAGGGCGCTCATTTGCGGGTAGCCATCAGGTAATTGACCGAGGTATCGGACGACAGGGTATAGATCTGGGTAATCGGGTTGTATTCCATCCCGCGCATGCTCACCGGTTCGAGGTTGGCGCCGCGGGCGGCCGCCGACAGTTCGCTGGGTTTGATGAATTGGTCATAGCTGTGCGTGCCGCGCGGCAACAGGCGCAGGACGTACTCGGCACCCACGATGGCAAACAGGAAGGACTTGGGATTGCGGTTTAAGGTGGAAAAGAACACCCAGCCGCCGGGTTTGACCAGGGTCGAGCAGGCGCGCACGATCGAAGCCGGATCGGGCACGTGTTCCAGCATTTCCATGCAGGTCACCACGTCATAGTGACCTGGTTGTTCCGCCGCGAGTTCCTCGACGGGAACCTTGCGGTACTCGACTTTCACGCCCGATTCCAGGCCGTGCAGGCGAGCCACCTTCAGGGACTTGTCGGCTAGATCGATGCCGGTGACTTCCGCGCCGCCGCGCGCCATGGCTTCGGACAGGATGCCACCGCCGCAGCCCACGTCCAGCACCCGCTTGCCCGCCAGGCTGCCCGCGCATTCCTGGATCCATTCCAGCCGCAGCGGATTGATGGCATGCAGGGGCTTGAACTCGCTTTCGGGGTCCCACCAACGGCTGGCCAGGGCGCCGAACTTATCCAGTTCAGCCTGATCGGCGTTGATGGCGGGGCGGGCGGTGTCGTGAGTTTGCGTAGTCATGGGCAGGTTCAGCGTAAGGCGACTCTATGACTCTATATATAGAGGACCGTCGCGCCAGGCGAGGGGAGGGTCACGGCTCTGCACCGGTTTGGTGCGTGGCCGGCGAAAAAAAGGGCCTCGCTATGCGAGGCCCCCTTATTGTAGCTAGTCCAGCAATTACTTGCGGCTACCCACGATTTCGATCTCAACGCGACGGTTTTGGGCGCGGCCTTCCTTCGTCTTGTTGGAAGCGATCGGGTTCAGCTCACCCTTGCCTTCCGTGTAGATACGGTTCGGGTCGATACCCTTGCTGACCAGGTAGGACTTGACCGAAGCGGCGCGGCGCTCGGACAGCTTCTGGTTGTAGGCTTCGGTACCGATCGAGTCGGTGTGGCCCACAGCAATGATGGTTTCGAGGTCGATACCGCGAGCTTGCTGGGCGACTTGGTCCAGCAGCTGACGGCCTTCGGGCTTCAGCGTCGACTTGTCGAAGTCGAAGAACGTGTCAGCATTGAACACGACCTTGGCCGCCATCGGGGCCGGCTTCGCCTTCTGTTGTGCAACCGGAACGCCGTCGCAGCCGGGGATGCCGGTGGCCGGGGTCCAGAAAGCATCGCGCCAGCACAGTTCGTTCGTGCCGTTCTTCCAAACGTCACCGAACGGGTTGCGCCAGTTGTCCACGGTTTGCGCGGAAGCTACACCAGAGGCCGTGACGGCGGCGAAGGCGAGCGCCAGAGCGAATTTGGAGGGTTTGTTCATGTTTCTCCTCGTTGAGCTTGAAGCTGGATAAGTGACTCGCAGCGAACCCCCGCCGCATATCAGGAAAACGGGGCCAGTATAGCAACGCCAAGAGCTGGTTCAAAGGAATAGCTACTGGGTTTCCTGCGTGCTGGAAACAATCTTAAGGCATTTGGGGGGCTTTGGCTTCCCTGGAGAGGCGCATTGGTGCTGGATATGACGTTTTCGGCACTCCATCGGTTTTCCATGTTGGTTTTTGACAACAGGCCCGCAGGACGCGGCCGGGCGCAACGTCGGCCACCTCTTCATGTCTTTCGGTCCGGTCCGCCAAGCGGCCACTTCGGGAGGCCCTTCTGACCGCTCCGGGAATCGGATGATAGAATTTCCTGTTTACCCGGCCCGGGTTCCTCCTTACACGATTCTGTCGTTATATATATGGATTCCTTTGCCAAGGAGACGCTTCCGGTATCGCTGGAAGAAGAGATGCGCCGCAGTTACCTCGATTACGCAATGAGCGTGATCGTAGGGCGGGCGCTACCGGATGTGCGGGACGGCCTCAAGCCTGTCCACCGGCGCGTGCTCTACGCGATGCACGAACTGAACAACGACTGGAACCGCGCCTATAAGAAGTCCGCGCGTATCGTCGGGGACGTCATCGGTAAATACCACCCCCACGGCGACCAGTCCGTCTACGACACCATCGTCCGCATGGCGCAGGATTTCTCCATGCGCTACATGCTGGTCGACGGCCAGGGCAACTTCGGCTCGATCGACGGCGATAACGCCGCGGCGATGCGTTACACCGAAATCCGTCTGGCCAAGATCGCCCACGAACTGCTGGCCGACATCGACCAGGAAACGGTGGACTTCGGCCCCAACTACGACGGCAGCGAGCAAGAACCGCTGCTGCTGCCCTCGCGCCTGCCCAACCTGCTGGTCAACGGCAGCTCCGGGATCGCGGTGGGCATGGCCACCAACATTCCGCCCCACAACCTCCAGGAAGTGGTCGACGGCTGCCTGTACTGCCTGCGCAATCCGGGCTGCTCGGTCGATGAGCTCATGGAGCTCATCCCGGCCCCCGATTTCCCCACCGGCGGCGTCATTTACGGCATGTCCGGCGTGCGCGAAGGCTACCGCACCGGTCGTGGCCGCGTCATCATGCGCGCCAAGACCCACTTCGAGGACATGGAGAAGGGCAATCGCCAGGCCATCGTGGTCGACGCGATTCCCTACCAGGTCAACAAGAAGACGCTGCAGGAACGCATCGCCGAGCTGGTCAACGACAAGAAGATCGAAGGCATCTCCGATATCCGGGACGAGTCCGACAAGGACGGCATGCGCCTGGTCATCGAGCTCAAGCGCGGCGAAGTGCCCGAAGTGGTGCTGAATAACCTGTACAAGAATACCCAGCTGCAGGACACCTTCGGGATGAACCTGGTGGCGCTGGTCGATGGCCAGCCCCGCCTGCTCAACCTGAAGCAGATGATCGATTACTTCCTGCAGCACCGCAGGGAAGTGGTCACGCGCCGCACGGTGTTCCAGCTGCGCAAGGCCCGCGAACGCGGCCACGTGCTGGAAGGCCTGGCCGTCGCGCTGGCCAACATCGACGATTTCATCGCCATCATCAAGGCGGCGCCGACCCCGCCGGTCGCGCGCCAGGAACTGATGGCGAAGTCCTGGGACTCGTCGCTGGTACGCGAAATGCTGTCGCGCGCCGATGGCGACACGCCGGGAGGCCGCGCGGCCTTCCGTCCGGACGACCTGGGCGCCGAGTTTGGCCTCCAGGGCGACGGCATGTACCGCCTGAGCGATACCCAGGCCCAGGAAATCCTGAACATGCGCCTGCAACGCCTGACCGGGCTGGAGCAGGACAAGATCGTCGGCGAATACAAGGACATCATGTCCACCATCGCCGACCTGCTGGACATCCTGGCGCGCCCTGAGCGCATCACCACGATCATTGGCGAAGAGCTGCAGGCCATCAAGGCGGAGTTCTCCACCGGCGCCAAGGACACGCGCCGTTCGGAAATCGAACTCAACGCCACCGAGCTCGACACCGAAGACCTGATCACGCCGACCGACATGGTCGTGACGCTGTCGCACGGCGGCTACATCAAGAGCCAGCCCTTGTCCGAGTACCGTTCGCAGAAGCGCGGCGGACGCGGCAAGCAGGCCACGGCCATGAAGGAAAACGACTGGATCGACCAGTTGTTCATCGCCAACACGCACGACTTCCTGTTGTGCTTCTCCAACCGCGGCCGCGTCTACTGGCTCAAGGTCTGGGAAGTGCCGCAAGGCACGCGCAACTCGCGCGGCAAGCCCATCGTCAACATGTTCCCGTTGGCCGAAGGCGAGAAGATCACCGTGGTGTTGCCGGTCAAGGAATTCAGCGAAGACCACTACGTCTTCATGGCGACCTCGCGCGGCACGGTCAAGAAGACCCCGCTGTCCGACTTCTCCAATCCGCGCAAGGCCGGCATCATCGCCGTGGACCTGGACGATGGCGACTACCTGATCGGCGCCGACCTCACCGACGGCCAGCATGACGTCATGCTGTTCTCGGACGCAGGCAAGGCAGTGCGCTTCGACGAAAACGATGTGCGCCCGATGGGCCGCAACGCCCGCGGCGTGCGCGGCATGATGCTGGAAGACTCCCAGACCGTCATCGCGCTGCTCGTGGCTGGCGATGAAACGCAAAGCGTGCTGACGGCCACTGAAAACGGCTACGGCAAGCGCACCCCGATCACCGAGTACACGCGCCACGGCCGCGGCACCAAGGGCATGATCGCGATCCAGACCAGCTCGCGCAACGGCAAGGTCGTCGGCGCCGTGCTGGTCATGCCTTCGGACGAGATCATGCTGATCACGACCGGCGGCGTGCTGGTGCGCACCCGCGTCTCCGAAATCCGCGAAATGGGCCGCGCCACGCAAGGCGTCACGCTCATCAACGTCGACGACGGCAGCTCGCTGTCCGGCGTGCGCCGTGTCGTGGAAAGCGACGCGGACGATGACAGCGACCTGGGCGATGACGGCCAGGATGCGGATGGCGGCGACGACAACGGCGCAGCGGACTCGACGGATTCGACGGAACCTACGGAGCAATAATGGCCCGCCCCTGGAACTTCTCGGCAGGCCCCTCGGCCTTGCCCGAGGTGGTGCTGCAGCAAGCCGCTGCAGAAATGCTGGACTGGCACGGCAGCGGCATGTCCGTGATGGAAATGAGCCATCGCGGCAAGCATTTCGTGCAGATCTGCGATGAAGCCGAGTCCGACCTGCGCGACTTGCTGGGACTGCCGGCGGATTACGCCATCATGTTCATGCAAGGCGGCGGTTCCGGGGAAAACGCCATCGTTCCCATGAACCTCATGGGACGCCGCGGCACGCCGGCGGCTGATTTCGTCGTGACGGGCCATTGGTCCAAGCGTTCGTACAAGGAAGCCGGCCGCTACGGCAGCACCCATGTGGCAGCGAGCAGCGACCAAGCCATCCAGCTGGACGGCCGCGAGCAGGCGCCGCTGACCTGGGTGCCGCCCGTCGACTCCTGGCAGGTGCGGCCGGAATCGGCCTATCTGCACCTGTGCAGCAACGAAACCATCGGTGGCGTCGAGTTCATGGATTGGCCCGATACCGCCGCGCTGGGCGCGCCCGACGTGCCGCTGGTCGTCGATGCGTCCTCGCACTTCCTGTCGCGTCCCATGGACGTGACGCGTTGCGGCATGCTGTATGCCGGCGCGCAGAAGAACGCCGGCCCGGCGGGTGTGACCATGGTCATCGCGCGCCGCGATCTCATCGGCCACGCTTTGCCGATCTGCCCGTCCGCGTTCGATTACGCCAACGTGGCCGCGGAGCATTCGCGCTACAACACGCCCCCCACCTTTGCCATCTACGTCGCAGGACTGGTGTTCAAGTGGGTCAAGGCGAATGGCGGCGTCGCCGGCATGGAAGCGGCGAACAAGGCCAAGGCCGATCTGCTCTACGGCTACCTGGACAGCACCAGTTTCTACCGCAATCCCATCCACGCGCCCGTGCGCTCGCGCATGAACGTGCCGTTCGTGTTGCACGACGAATCGCTCAACGATGCCTTCCTGCAAGGCGCGGACGCGGCCGGCCTGACGCAGCTCAAGGGCCATAAGAGCGTGGGCGGCATGCGTGCCTCCATCTACAACGCCGTGCCCCTTGCTGGAGTCGCGGCGCTGGTCGAGTACCTCAAGGAATTCGAGCGTCGCTATGGATGACGATCTGCAGCGCAAGCTGCTTCCCCTGCGCCAGCGCATCGATGCGCTGGACGCTCAGATCCTCGACCTCCTGACGCAGCGCGCGAGCGCCGCGCTGGAAGTGGGCGAGGTCAAGCATGCCGCGAACGCCGACGGCCCGGTTCTGCGCCCCGAGCGCGAAGCCGACGTGATCCGCCGCCTGCAGCAGACCAATCCCGGCCCGTTTCCGAATGCCGGCGTGGCGGCGGTTTGGACCGAAATCATCTCCGCCTGCCGCGGCCTGGAACGCGGCATGACGGTCGCCTTCCTGGGGCCGCAAGGCTCGTTCTCGGAGCAGGCCGCGCAGGAGCATTTCGGCCACGCCGTGCAGAAACTGCCGTGCGCATCCTTTGATGAGGTCTTCCGCGCCGTCGAAGCGGGGCAGGCCGACGTGGGCATGGTCCCGGTCGAGAATTCCACCGAAGGCGCGGTCAACCGCAGCCTGGACCTGCTGCTGAATACGCCGCTGAAGATCCTGGGCGAGCGTTCGCTCGTCATCCGCCATTGCCTGATGTCGCAGTCCGGCAGCATGGACGGGATCAAGACGATTTCCGCGCACCCGCAGGCGCTGGCCCAATGCCAGGGCTGGCTCACGCGCAACTACCCCGACGTGGCGCGCGTGGCCGCGTCCAGCAATTCCGAGGCTGCTCGCGCGGCCGCGGCCGATCCGAGCATCGCGGCCATCGCCGGCGAGGTGGCGGCGCCCGCCTGGAACCTGCAGATTGTCGCCGCGGGCATCCAGGACGATCCGCACAACCGCACGCGCTTCCTGGCGATCGGCAACATCGAGCCGCTGGTCAGCGGCAAAGACAAGACCAGCCTGATCCTGGCGGTGCCCAACCGCGCGGGCGCCGTCTACGAAATGCTGGCGCCGCTGGCGGCCAACGGCGTGTCCATGACGCGCTTCGAGTCGCGGCCCGCCCGCACCGGCCAGTGGGAATACTATTTCTATGTGGACGTCCTGGGTCACCGCAATGATCCGAACGTCGAACGCGCCCTGGCCGCCTTGCAGGCGCAGGTTGCCTACCTGAAAGTGCTGGGTTCCTACCCGGCGCCGTGAGTCCCTCCGACATGACCACCGCATCCAAGCCCCTCGTTGCTCCCGCGCACGTCAGCGCCATTGCGCCTTACCAGGCGGGCAAGCCCATCGAAGAACTGGCCCGCGAATTCGGGCTGGATCCCGCCGGCATCGTCAAGCTGGCGTCCAACGAAAACCCGCTGGGCATGCCCAAGTCCGCGCGCGCAGCCATGCTGGCCGCGGCCGAGTCGCTGGCCCGCTATCCGGATCCCAATGGCTTTGATCTGAAGGCCGCGCTGGCCGAGCGCTACGGCGTGCCGATGAACTGGGTCACGCTGGGCAACGGCTCCAACGACATCCTGGAAATCGCGGCGCTGGCGCTGCTGGAGCCGGGCGTGTCGGCCGTCTACGCACAGCATTCGTTCGCCGTCTACCGCCTGGCCACGCAGGCGCGCGGCGCGCGCCACATCGTGGTGCCGGCCAAGGACTACGGCCATGACCTGGACGCGATGTTCGATGCCATCGCCGACGATACGCGGCTGCTGTTCATTGCCAACCCGAACAACCCGACGGGCACGTTCGTGCCGGGTGACCAGATCGCGGCCTTCCTGGAGCGCGTTCATGCCGCCCATGGCGATCGCGTGACGGTTGTGCTGGACGAGGCCTACAACGAATATCTCGATCCCGAGTTCCGCTTCGACAGCACCGCCCTGGTGCGCCGCTACCCGAACCTGATCGTGTCGCGCACGTTCTCCAAGGCTTATGGCCTGGCGGGCCTGCGTGTGGGCTTCGCGGTCGCGCAGCCTGCCCTGACCGACCTGCTGAACCGCGTGCGTCAGCCGTTCAACGTCAACACGCTGGCGCAGGCCGCGGCTATCGCCGCGCTGCGCGATGCGGCCTATCTGGAAGAGGCCTACGCCTCCAACAAGGCGGGCAAGGCGCAACTGTGCGCCGCGTTCGAACGCCTGAAGCTGCGCTACGTGCCCAGCTACGGCAATTTCGTGCTGGTGCATGTGGGCGACGCCCCGCGCATCAACCTTGAACTGCTCAAGCGAGGCGTGATCGTGCGTCCGGTCGCCGGCGACGGCTTGCCGGAGTGGCTGCGGGTCTCCATCGGGCTGCCGCAGGAAAACGAGCGATTCATCGACGCCTTGACTGCCATTCTTTCCGCATGAACGACGCGTCACCGAAATCCGATCAGGGGGCCGCTGGCCCCCTGATTCCTGTATTGGCCGTCGTGGGGGTGGGTCTGATCGGCGGATCCTTCGCCGCAGCCTTGCGCCGCGCCGGGCAGGTCGGCCGGGTGCTGGGGGTAGGGCGCAATGCGCAATCCCTGGCGCGCGCCATTGAGTTGGGCCTGATCGACGAGGCCGCGAGCGCCGAGGAAGCGGCCGCGCGCGCCGACCTAATCCTGCTGGCGACGCCGGTGGGCGGGCTGGCGGACGCGTTGGCACGCATGCGTGCGCATTTGCGTCCCGGTACCGTGCTGACCGATGCGGGCAGCACCAAGCTTGAAGTGGTTGCCGCGGCGCGGGCTGCCTTGGGCGACCGGGTCGCGCAGTTCGTGCCAGGCCATCCCATCGCGGGCGCCGAGCGCACCGGACCCGAAGCCGCCGATGCCGGCCTTTACCGCAAGCGCACGGTCATCCTGACGCCTCTGGGCGAGAATGCGCCGCCCTCGCTGGACCTGGTGCGCCGTGCCTGGCAGGCTTGCGAAGCGGATGTGATCGACATGGACGCCGACGCCCATGATCGGGTGCTGGCGTCGGTCAGCCACTTGCCGCATCTACTGTCGTCCGTTTATATGGCTCAGGTCGCCGAGGCCGCCGACGCGCCGACGCGCCTGGGGCTGGCCGGCAGCGGCTTTCGCGACTTCACGCGCATTGCCGCCGGTTCGCCGGAGATGTGGCGCGACATCTTTCTTTCCAACCGTGACGCAATGCTGGCCGAATTGGCTGACGTGCGCGCGGTGCTGGATCGTGCCGAGCGCGCCATTGCCGAGGGCGATGGCGCGGCGTTGCTGACGTTGCTGGACACGGCGGCCCGCGCCCGCCGCGGCTGGCGCAAGGAGTAGCTGACATGGGCGCTTTGCCTTATCTCGATCTGCCGCGCGTGCGGCAAGCGCGGGGCGTGATCGCCTTGCCTGGTTCCAAGAGCATTTCCAATCGCGTGCTGCTGCTCTCCGCCATCGCCGAGGGCAGCACGGTCATCACCGGATTGCTGGATTCCGACGACACCCGCGTCATGCTCGGCGCTCTGCGCCAGTTGGGCGTGCAGGTATCGGAACTGGAGGCGGGCAGCGTCACGGTGCAAGGCGTGCGGCGTTTTCCCGTGGAAAGCGCGGACCTGTTCATGGGCAATGCGGGCACCGCGATCCGTCCGCTGACCGCCGCGCTGGCGCTCATGGGCGGCGACTACCGTTTGTCCGGCGTGCCGCGCATGCACGAGCGCCCCATCGGTGATCTGGTCGACGCGCTGAAAGCCCTGGGCGCGCGCATCGATTACCTGGGCCAGCCCGGCTATCCGCCCCTGCGCATCGGCCGCGGAGACATCGCGGCGGACGCGGTCACGCGCGTGCAGGGCTCGGTATCCAGCCAGTTCCTGACCGCCTTGCTGATGGCCGCGCCGCTGCAAGCGGGCCGCAGCGGCAAGCCCGTCACCATCGAGGTGCTGGGCGAACTCATCTCCAAGCCCTATATCGAGATCACGCTGAACCTGATGGCGCGTTTCGGCGTGCAGGTCCGCCGCGACGGCTGGAGCCGCTTCGTCATCGAAGGCGGGGCGTCTTATCGCAGTCCGGGACGGATCGCGGTCGAGGGCGACGCCTCCACGGCGTCCTATTTCCTGGCGCTGGGTGCGATCGGCGGCGGACCGCTGCGCGTCACCGGCGTCGGGGCGGACAGCATCCAGGGCGACGTCGCCTTTGCCGGCACGCTGGCGGACATGGGCGCCACGGTGAGCTACGGCCCCGACTGGATCGAGGTGTCCGGCGCGCGGGTCGCCCAGGGCGAACGCCTGAAAGCCTTCGATACCGATTTCAACCTGATTCCGGACGCCGCCATGACCGCGGCCGCCCTGGCCCTGTACGCCGACGGGCCGTGCCGCCTACGCAATATCGGCAGTTGGCGCGTCAAGGAAACGGATCGCATCCATGCCATGCAAACCGAGCTCGAAAAGCTGGGCGCCCAGGTGGAATCGGGGCCGGATTGGCTGCGCGTGACGCCGCCGGCGCCGGACGCCTGGCGCGACGCCCACATCGGCACCTGGGACGACCACCGCATGGCCATGTGCTTCTCGCTTGCGGCTTTCGGGCCCGCGGCCGTGCGTATTCTCGATCCGGGCTGCGTCAGCAAGACCTTCCCGGGTTACTTTGATGTTTACGCGGGCCTGGTAGCGGCCTAGCGAAGAATTGCCCATGACTTCGATTCCCTCTGATATTTCCTCTGTCGTGCCTGTCATCACCATCGACGGCCCCACCGCGTCCGGCAAGGGCACGGTGGCCCACCGCGTCGCCAAGGCGCTGGGGTGGGCGGTGCTCGACAGCGGCGCCCTCTATCGCCTGACCGCCTTGGCGGCGCTCAACCGTGGCTTGTCCGCCGAAGACGAGCCCGCCGTGGCGCGCGTGGCCGAGACCCTCGATGTGCGATTCGAAGGTCCCCATGTCTACCTGGAGGGCGTGGATGTCGGCCATGAAATCCGCCGCGAAGAAGTCGGCAATTTCGCCTCGCGCGTGGCGGCCTTCCCGGGCGTGCGCCAGGCCCTGCTCGAGCGCCAGCGCGCCTTCCGGCTCGCGCCGGGGCTGGTGGCGGACGGCCGAGACATGGGCACGGTGGTGTTTCCCGATGCGCCCCTGAAAGTGTTCCTGGTGGCCGATGTGGTCGCGCGGGCGCAGAGGCGCTGTAAGCAGTTGATCGAAAAGGGAATTTCTGCTAATCTTGATGACCTTCTGCGGGATATGCGCGAGCGGGACGCCCGCGATATGGGGCGAACTACGGCTCCCTTGGCTCCCGCAGCAGATGCACACGTGCTGGATTCGTCCAATTTGACGGTTGCGGAAACGGTGCAGGCAATACTGGATTTCTGGAAGAACGCCGCCGCGGATTGACGTATAGGTCCCGGACTTTCCCCGCGAATCCTCCGCAGGTTTTCTATTTTTATCGGCCCTGTTCACGCCAGGCGCAGCCCCCACGGGACACCCCGCAAGGGTAAACCGGCAAGCAGGTATTTTGACTCCACTGTGGCGGGCAATCCGCTGCGGTGTGTTTTTAACGGCCATTTCGGCCCAATGGATTTCAACCCCATGTCTTCCGTTTCCACTACCGCCACCGGCGGCGAAAGCTTCGCCGACCTTTTCGCACAAAGCCTCAAGAGCCAGGACATGAAGTCCGGCGAGGTCATCAGCGCCGAAGTCGTGCGCGTCGACCACAATTTCGTCGTCGTCAACGCCGGCCTGAAGTCCGAAGCGCTGATCCCCCTGGAAGAGTTCCTGAACGACCAGGGCGAGCTCGAAGTGCAACCCGGCGATTTCGTCTCGGTGGCCATCGATTCCCTGGAAAACGGCTACGGCGACACCATCCTGTCGCGTGACCGCGCCAAGCGCCTGTCGGCCTGGCTGCAACTGGAAAAGGCCCTGGAAAACGGCGAGCTGGTTACCGGCACCATCACCGGCAAGGTGAAGGGCGGCCTGACCGTCATGACCAACGGCATCCGCGCGTTCCTGCCGGGTTCGCTGGTGGATCTGCGTCCGGTCAAGGACACCACCCCGTACGAAGGCAAGACCCTCGAATTCAAGGTCATCAAGCTCGACCGCAAGCGCAACAACGTCGTTCTGTCGCGTCGCCAGGTGCTGGAAGCCAGCATGGGCGAAGAGCGCCAGAAGCTGCTCGAAACCCTGCACGAAGGTGCTGTGGTCAAGGGCGTGGTCAAGAACATCACCGACTACGGCGCGTTCGTGGACCTGGGCGGCATCGACGGCCTGCTGCACATCACCGACATGGCCTGGCGCCGTGTGCGTCACCCCTCCGAAGTCCTGCAAGTGGGTCAGGAAGTCGAAGCCAAGGTGCTCAAGTTCGACCAGGAAAAGAGCCGCGTCTCCCTGGGCGTCAAGCAACTGGGCGAAGATCCGTGGGTGGGCCTGGCTCGCCGCTACCCGCAAGGCACCCGCCTGTTCGGCAAGGTCACCAACCTGACCGACTACGGCGCGTTCGTTGAAGTCGAAGCCGGCATCGAAGGCCTGGTGCACGTCTCCGAAATGGACTGGACCAACAAGAACGTCGATCCGCGCAAGGTCGTGACCCTGGGCGAAGAAGTCGAAGTCATGGTCCTGGAAATCGACGAAGACCGTCGTCGCATCTCGCTGGGCATGAAGCAATGCCGTCAGAACCCGTGGGAAGAGTTTGCCACCAACTTCAAGCGTGGTGACAAGGTCCGCGGCGCCATCAAGTCGATCACCGACTTCGGCGTGTTCGTCGGTCTGCCCGGCGGCATCGATGGCCTGGTTCACCTGTCCGACCTGTCGTGGACGGAAACCGGCGAAGAAGCCGTGCGCAACTTCAAGAAGGGCGACGAGATCGAAGCCGTGGTTCTGGGCATCGATACCGACAAGGAACGCATCTCGCTGGGCATCAAACAGCTGGAAGGCGACCCCTTCAACAACTTCGTTGCCACCTTCGACAAGGGCGCCGTTGTTCCGGGCACCATCAAGTCCGTCGAAGCCAAGGGCGCTGTTGTCACGCTGTCCGTGGACGTCGAAGGCTACCTGCGCGCTTCCGAGATCTCCTCGGGCCGCGTCGAAGATGCCACCACCGTTCTGACCGCCGGCGAGAACATCGAAGCCATGATCGTCAACATCGACCGCAAGACGCGTTCGATCCAGCTGTCGATCAAGGCTCGCGACAACGCCGAAACCGCCGAAACGATCCAGCGCATGTCCGACGCCAGCGCTTCGTCCGGCACCACCAACCTCGGCGCGCTGCTGAAGGCCAAGCTGGACCAACAGCGCAACGACGGTTAATTCGTGACCAAGTCGGAGCTGATCGCCGCCTTGGCGGCCCGCTATCCTCAGCTGGCCGCCCGCGACACCGATTACGCGGTCAAGACCGTGCTCGACGCAATGACCCAGGCCCTGGCCTCGGGTCAGCGCATCGAGATCCGCGGTTTTGGCAGCTTTTCGCTGTCGCAGCGGTCTCCCCGCATCGGTCGCAATCCGAAATCCGGCGAACAGGTGCTGGTGCCTGGAAAACAGGTGCCGCACTTCAAGGCGGGCAAGGAACTGCGCGAGCGGGTGGACTTGGCCGGCGGCAATGATGAGGACGCTCAATCCTCTGGATCGAGTGAACCGATGCCGTCGATGGTGAGTCTGCACGCCATGCATTGACGGCACGGCTGAAAGGCCGCCTTCGGGCGGATCGGACCGAAAACCTGGCCCCTTGAGCAATCAAGGGGCTTTGTTTTTTGGCGGCAGGCGGGATCCGTCGCTTACAATTGATAGTCTCGAATTCTTTGGAGCATGCGCCATGCGCTACCTTGTCTGGGCCCTGCGATTGCTCGTGTTTGTTGCAGTATTGATGTTTGCGTTGAAAAACACGGACCCGGTCGCCGTGAAGTTCTACGCCGATTACGTGGTGCAGGATGTTCCGCTCATCGTCGTGATGCTGGTCGTGTTCGTGTTGGGCGCCTTGTTCGGCTTGCTGCTGACCGTGCCTGCCGCCATGCGCCGCCGCCGTGAAGCCATGCGCCTGCGCCGCGAACTGGACCGCGTGCAGGCCGCCGTGAATGGCACCACGCCCGCCGTGCCGCCGGAGGCCGTTGCCCCGATGTCGCCGCTGTGATGTGCACGCGCCGGCCCTGAATCCTTTTCCGCACTGACACCGCAAGAGCCCGCATAGTGGATTTTGAACCTTGGTGGTTGATTTTCGTGCCGGTATTGTTCGCGCTGGGCTGGCTGGCCGCGCGCTTCGATATCCGGCAAATGCTGCGGGAAACCCGCAGCCTGCCCGACTCCTATTTCCGCGGGCTGAATTTCCTGCTCAACGAGGAGCCGGATCGCGCCATCGACGCCTTCGTCGAAGTGGCCAAGCTGGACCCCGAAACCACCGAGCTGCACTTTGCGCTTGGCAGCCTGTTCCGGCGCCGGGGCGAGATGGAGCGCGCGATTCGCGTGCACCAAAGCCTTCTGAACCGTTCCGATCTGCCTGCGGCCGAGCGCGAGCATGCGCAGCACGAGCTGGCGCAGGACTTCCTCAAAGCCGGCATGCTGGACCGCGCCGAAAGCGGCTTCGAACAGCTCAAGGACACCCGCTATGCCTTGCCCGCGCTGCGTTCGCTGATCCGCATCTATGAATCGGAACACGATTGGCCGCGCGCCATCGAAGCCGTGAAGACGCTGCAAGGCCTGGTCGACGAACCCGTGCCGCAGATCGTGCATTACTACTGCGAACAGGCGCAGACCGCATTGGCGGCCAAGCCCGCCGATATCGACGCAGCCCACAAGGCGCTGGATGCCGCCGACCATGCCCTGTCGACCATCGATCCCGGTTCGGGCAAGGGGGCCATGGTCCGCACCGCCATGCTGCGCGCCCGCCTGGCCTTGATCGAGCAGGATCCCAAGCGCGAGAGGCTGTATCTGGAGTCGATCATGACCGACGCTCCGGAGTATGCCGGCCTGGTGGCCGAACAGGTCCTGGCCAACTACCGCGCGGCCAACCAGGAGGAAGCCGGGCTCGACGTGTTGCAGAAGCAGTACGAGCGCCATGCCTCGCTGGACCTTTTCAATGTGCTGTTTCGCGAACTCCGCGTCCAGAAAGGCGCTTCGCCCTCGTGGGCGTTCGCCCGCAACGCATTGCGCAGCCACCCATCGCTCCTGGGGCTGGACCGCCTGCTGGAGGCCGAGCTGGCCAATTCGGAAGGCAGCGTCGAGCAAGGCCCCGTGCCCGGCGCCGACCTGACGCTGTTGCGCAGCCTGATCCACAAGCATACGCAGCGGCTGGACCGCTACGCATGCCGCAGTTGCGGTTTTCAGGCGCGTCGCTTTTACTGGCAATGTCCCGGCTGCAATGCCTGGGAAACCTATGCGCCGCGCCGTCTGGAAGAACTTGAATGAACTCTTTTCCCGCCGAAGCCATTTCGCATAGCCGTGTCCTCGTGGTGGGCGACGTCATGCTGGACCGTTACTGGTTCGGCGAAGTCGAACGCATTTCGCCAGAAGCGCCGGTTCCCGTGGTGCGCGTCGCGCGCCGCGAAGACCGTCTGGGAGGCGCCGCCAACGTCGCGCGCAACGTAGCGGCCCTGGGCGGCCACGTGACCCTGGTAGGCGTGCTGGGCGAAGACGAGGCAGGCGATAGCGTCAGGCGTTTGTCCACCGAAGCCAGCATACAGACCGAGCTGATCGCCGATCCGTCCCTGCACACCACGCTGAAAATGCGCGTGTTGGGCCGCCAGCAGCAGTTGTTGCGCGTGGATTTCGAGCAGCATCCCGCGCAGGCGGCGTTGGACAACGTGGATGCGGCCTTTGCCCGCCATCTGGCCAACCATGACATCGTCGTGCTGTCCGACTATGCCAAGGGTGTGCTGACGCGGGTCGAATCGCTGATTGCCCTGGCTCGTAGCGCCGGGGTCCCGGTGCTGGTGGATCCCAAGGGTCACGATTACACCCGTTATCGCGGCGCTACCCTGGTCACCCCCAATCGCTCGGAGATGCAGGAGGCCGTGGGCCGCTGGAATTCCGAGGCCGAACTTACCAGTCGGGCGCAGCGCCTGCGCGCCGACCTGGATCTGGAAGCCTTGCTCGTGACGCGGTCCGAGCAAGGCATGACTTTGTTTACCGACGCGGGGCGCGATCACATCGACGCGCAGGCGCATGAAGTGTTCGACGTGTCCGGCGCAGGCGACACCGTGCTGGCGACGCTGGCCGTATCGCGAGCCATCGACTTGCCGTGGGTCGACGCGATGGGCTGGGCCAATAAGGCCGGGGGCATCGCCGTGGGCAAGCTGGGCACCTCCATCGTCACCGCCGCGGAATTGGCAGGAGTATCCTCATGATCGTCGTTACCGGAGCCGCGGGCTTCATAGGCAGCAACCTGGTGCGCGGACTCAACCGTCGCGGTATCCAGGACATCATCGCAGTCGATGACCTCACCGAAGGCGACAAGTTCGTCAATCTGGTCGATTGCCAGATCGCGGACTACATGGACAAGGACGACTTCCGCCGCCGAATCCTTGACGGCAGCCTGCGCGAAGTGCGAGCCGTGCTGCATCAGGGCGCCTGCTCGGACACGACCGAGCGCAATGGCCGCTACATGCTCGATAACAACTACCGTGTCACGCTGGAGCTGTTCGAGTTTTGCCAGGCACGCCGCATTCCGTTCCTGTACGCCTCGTCGGCGGCGGTCTACGGCGGTTCGTCGATCTACGTGGAAGATCCGGCGAATGAAGGCCCGCTCAACGTCTACGGCTATTCCAAACTGCTGTTCGACCAGGTCCTGCGCCAGCGCATGGACAGCCTGACGGCACAAGTCGTGGGCTTGCGCTACTTCAACGTCTATGGCCCGCACGAACAGCACAAGGGCCGCATGGCCTCGGTGGCGTTCCACAATATGAACCAGTTCCTGGAGCACGGACACGTGCGCCTGTTCGCGGGCTGGGACGGTTATGTGGATGGCGGCCAGAGTCGCGACTTCATCTCCGTCGAGGACGTGGTGGCCGTCAACCTGCATTTCCTGGACCATCCGGAGCAGTCGGGCATTTTCAACTGCGGCACCGGCCGGGCGCAGCCGTTCAACGATGTGGCGGCTGGCGTAGTCAATGCGCTGCGCAGCGAGCGCGGCGAATCCGAGCTGACGCTTGCGCAATTGGTCGAGCTGGATCTCATCCGCTACATCCCGTTCCCGGACGACCTGAAAGGCCGCTACCAGAGCTATACGCAGGCCGATGTCACGCGCCTGCGCGCGGCGGGCTTCCAGGCACCGATGCGCGACGTGCGCACCGGGGTGACGGAGTACGTGCGCTATTGGCGCGCCCGCAAGTAAAGAGACGCGGGCGGCCGGCGCCGCGACAGCGCCGTTCCTGAAAAACCACCGGCCCCCGGTGGTTTTTTTTTGCCCTGTGGTTTGCCGGGGCGGACGTATACGTTCACTGCACGGACGCGGGCGGCAAGGTCCTCGGCATGATCTGGGCGTGGCGTGACAGCCGTTGCGCCAGACTCCAGGGAGACCTTCCATGAATCCATTTCTTCAATCCGCCACGGCGCGGCCTTCGTCCTATGCGCGGTGGCGCAGGCCGCGAGCGCCCATCGGTTCCGGCGCCGGCGCGCGTCCCTTGCGACAGGCGGTGGGCGCGCTATTGATGACCGCGGGGCTGGGTTTCGGGGCGTCGTCCGCGCATGCGGTGGACGTCAACCAGGCCAACCCGCAGCAGCTCGAAGGCGTTCGAGGCATTGGCCCGCGCATGGCGGAAATCATCGTGAAGGAGCGCGAGCGGGGAGGGAAGTTCGAGTCCCTGAACGATCTGGCTGAGCGGGTGCGCGGCATAGGCCCGAAAAGAGCGCAGGCCCTGCAGGAAGCCGGCCTGCAGATAGGCGGGGCGGCGTCACAGGCCGCGCCCGGCGAGCTCCGTGGCAAGCCTGCGCCGGGCAGGGCGGGGGCGGTCAAACCGGAAGCCAAGCCCGAAACGAAGGCGGTGGCGTCTCCGCCCACAGCCCGCGCCCGGCCCTGACGACGGCCGGCCAGTACGGGTAGCCCTGGCGGGAGCGCGGCTTTTGGCGCCGCGTGCCGCCAGGCAGAGTTATTATCGTCCGCATGACTACTACCTATCCCACTATCGAGCAAACCGTCGGCAACACGCCGCTGGTACGCCTGCAGCGCATCCCCGGGGCCGCGGGCGCTGCCCGAGGCAATGTCATCCTGGCCAAGCTGGAGGGCAACAACCCCGCCGGCTCCGTGAAGGATCGGCCGGCCCTGTCGATGATCGCGCGCGCGGAAGAGCGCGGCGACATCAAGCCCGGCGATACCCTCATCGAAGCGACCAGCGGCAATACCGGCATTGCATTGGCCATGGCGGCCGCCATGCGCGGCTATCGCATGATCCTGATCATGCCGGACAACCTGTCGGTGGAACGCCGCGCGGCCATGACGGCCTACGGCGCCGAACTGATCCTGACGCCTGCGGACAAGGGCGGCATGGAATATGCCCGCGATCTGGCGTCGGCCATGCAGGCCGACGGCCGTGGGCTGGTGCTGGATCAGTTCGCCAATCCCGACAACCCGCGTGCCCACATCGAGACTACCGGGCCGGAAATCTGGAATCAGACCGACGGGCGCGTCACCCACTTCGTGAGCGCCATGGGCACCACGGGCACCATCATGGGCGTGTCGACCTACCTGAAGTCGCGTAATCCCGCAGTGCAGGTGGTAGGCGCGCAGCCCGCCGAAGGGTCGTCCATCCCGGGCATCCGCAAGTGGCCCGAAGCCTACCTGCCCAAGATTTTTGATCGCAGCCGGGTGGACGCCTACGAATCCATCGAGCAGAAGGACGCCGAGCAAATGGCGCGCCGGCTGGCCGCGGAAGAGGGCATTTTCGGCGGGATTTCCTCGGCGGGCGCATTGGTTGCCGCGCTGCGCGTGGCGGAGCGCGTGAACGACGCCACCATCGTGTTCATCGTGTGCGACCGCGGGGACCGCTACCTGTCCACGGGCGTTTTCAACTGACTTTCGGTATCCGGGTCAAACAAAACCGCCATGCCGGGCTGGCCCCGGGCATGGCGGTTTTTCATTGGACGGGAGCAGCAGTCGCGCGCTCTCTCGTTGCCGCTTACTCGGGCTGGATGCCGGCGTCCTGCATCACCTTGATCCAGCGTTCGCTTTCCGCGAGATTGAAGGCTTCGGCCTCTTGGTAGCTCATGGCGCTGGGCATCGTGCCTTGCGATTTCAAGGCCTCCACCACCTTGGGCGATCGCGACGCTTCGATCATGACCTTGTTCAGCTTGGCGATGATGGGCTGCGGCGTATCTTTTGGCGCCCACATGCCGTACCAGGTGACGATGTCAAAGCCGGGCAGGACGCTTTCGGCGATCGTGGGCACGTCGGGCAGTTCGGCCAGCCGCGCCTTGGTGGTGACCGCGATCGGGCGGATCTTGCCGCTTTGGATGAGAGGCAAGGCCGGCGCCAGCGGCGCGTACATCAGGTCCACGTGGCCGCCCGCGACGTCGGTCAGCGCCGGGCTGCTGCCGCGGTAGCCGACGTGGGTGATCTTGGCCTTGGTGGAGGTATTGATCAGCTCGCCCGCCAGATGCGGCAAGGTGGCGACGCCGGGGGAGGCGAAGGTCAGCGAGCCAGGCTGTGCCTGGCCTTGCTTGATCAGGTCGCCGAAGGTCTTGAACTTGGAATCGGGCGGGACGACGGCCACCATCGGCACCGTGCCCAGCACGCCCACCATCCGGAAGTCCTTGATCGGATCGAAGCTCAGATTCTTGAATTGAGCGGGGTAGATGCCTTGCACCGAGGGATTCATCAGCAAGGTGTAGCCGTCGGCAGGCGCCTTGGCCACCTGGGCGGTGCCGATGGTGCCGCTGGCCCCCGCGCGGGTTTCGATCACCAGCGGCTGACCCAGTATCTCTCCCATCTGGACCGCGATCACGCGGCCGACCACGTCCGTCGGCCCGCCCGCGGCCCACGGCATGATCACGCGGATGGGCTTGTCCGGATAGTCCGCCTGCGCATAGGCATTTGCGGCCGGCAGGGCCGCCGTGGCAATCGCCGAGCATGCCGCGGCGAGGAAGGTGCGTTTGTTCATCTACTGTCTTCTCCTACAAAAGTGAGGTTGGCCGAGGGCAGCGCCGCGTGCAGCATTGCCTTGACCTCGGTCAGCTGTTTCCCCGTGGTGGCTTCATTCTTTTGCATTCGGCCTAGCGGGCCGGCCACCACAATGGCAAATGGTTGTTCATAGGCCCGAAACCCGAGCGAAATTGACATCACGTCCTCGACGTTCTCGCCCACCGATCGCTGCCAGCCGCGCGCCACGCCCGCTTCCAGGTCCCGGTCGAAGGCTTCCCGGCTGGTCAGCGTGCTGTCCGTGTAGGCGGCAAAACCGCTGTAGGCCTTGAACCATTTCTCTCGTTCGTCCTGGGACAGGACGGACAGGAGCGCCTTGCCGGAGCTGGTGGCGTGCACCGCCTTGAAGCCGCCCGGCTGATGAGAGAAGCGGATCGTCTGTTTCGATTCCGCGACGATCAGGTATACGACCTTGTCGTCGGCGAGCTTGGCCAGCAATGCGGTCTCTCCGGTCAGGTCGCGCACCTGGGCCAGCACGGGCTCGATGACTGCGTTGAGCGGGTCGCTGTGACAAATGAGCGTGGCCACGTGGATCAGTTTCTGCGTCGGGTAATAGCCATGTTTCTTGCCGATTTCATACAGATAGCCGCGCGCCACCATGGTCTTCAGGAGACCGTGGCAGCTCGAGAGCGGAATGCCCATCTGCGCGGCAATTTCGCTGTACAGCAAAGGCTTCTGCTCCTCGGCGAAGAGGTTCAGTACGTCCAGGACTCGGCCAGCAGTTTTCACATCCATGATGTTAGTATCCTATACGTGATAAATTTATGTCAAACAGCATTCAATCGCCAAGGAGTCGCTACGCATGAGATGGAAGAACCGTCCTGAGGGATCGAACTGGGGAGATTTCGGGCCTGACGACCAGCGAGGTTGCCTGAATTACATCACCCCCGCGAACGTGCTGAGCGGCATACGGGAAGTCCGCGAAGGACTGAGTTTCTGCCTGTCGCTGCCGCTGGATTACCCGGGCGGCAACGGGGTGAACGTCCGGCGCCATCCGCCGAAGCTGCGCCCCACCGAAAGGGACGGCGACCAGTACTTGAATTTTCCGCTTGGACGCCTGCGTCCCGGATGCGTCGACGTGTTGAGCGACGACATCGTGGAAATGAGCTTGCAGTACTCCACGCAATGGGATTCGCTGGCGCATGTGGGCGCGTTGTTCGACGCCAACGGCGACGGCCTGCCCGAGCGGGTTTACTACAACGGTTACCGGCCAAACGAGCACGTGGTGGGGCCGGTGGACTATGACGTGGACAATGGCTACGCCAAGACCGATCTGGGCCAAGGGCCGGCCTCCAATGCCAAGAAGCTGGATATCACGCAGTTGGCCGAGTCGTGCCTGCAGACCCGGGGCGTGATGGTCGACCTGGCGCGCCATTTCGGCCGAGAGCAGAAGTCGGTCGGCTATGACGATCTGATGCGGATACTGGAGGCGGACCGAATCGAGATCGAGCGCGGCGATATCGTGTTGTTCCACACGGAATTCGGCGATGCCTTGCTGGAGAAGAACCGCGAGCCCGACGCGCACACCCTGCACGAGATCTGCGCCGGCCTGGACGGCAGCGACGAGAAGCTGCTGCAGTGGATCACGGACTCCAAGGTGGCGGCCATGGCGTCGGACAACCATGCCCTGGAAATCTACCCCACCCAGAAGCCCAATGCCTGCTGCGCGGCGCTGCCGCTGCACCACCATTGCATCTTCAAGCTTGGCATGCCGATAGGTGAGATGTGGTATCTGGGCGCGCTTGCGCGCTGGCTTGCCAGCAATGGCCGCAGCCGCTTCCTGCTGACCGCGCCGCCGTTGAACCTGCCTGGCGCCGTGGGTTCGCCGGCGACGCCGGTCGCCACGGTTTAAGACAGGGCCGCGGCGGTCGGCGCCGCGGCCCCTGGTGCGCTCAGCGGCCCACGCGCGCTTCGATTTCGCTAGCCAGATCCGCGACCGAGGTTGCGTAGAAGTAGCTGCGGTTGTACTTGGTGAGCGCGAAGAAGTTCGGCGTGCCGACACGGTATTGCGCCGTGCCCCGGGCTTCTTCCACCAGGTCGACCACGCCCAGCGGCTGGCTGCTCCACCCGGCGGCAGATGCTCCTGGCTGCAGGCGCGCGCCGGCCGCGGTGAGCGTGCCCCAACTCTGCTTGGGTTCCAGTCCGCCGTCCACGAGCGGGGCCGGATCGCCAGGCAGCACCACCGGCGCGAACACGGGCAGGCCACGCTGCCAGCCATGCTGCGACAGGAAGCTGCCCACGGACATGATTGCGTCGCGGGTATTGTTGGTCAGATCGATATGGCCGTTGTCGTCGCCGTCCACGGCGTAATGCATCACGCTGGTGGGCATGAACTGCGGCATGCCGATGGCGCCGGCATAGGAGCCGCGGGTTTCCAGCTCCAGTTTGTCCTGCATGACCAGGGTCAGGAAGTCGGCGAGCTGGCCGCGAAACATGGTGGCGCGCTCGGGCTTGGCGGGGTCCGGGTAGTCGAAGGCCAGCGTGGTCAACGCGTCGAGCACGCGGAAATTGCCCATATTGCGGCCATAAAGCGTTTCGACGCCGATGATCGAGGCGATGATGGGCGCCGGCACGCCGAAGCGCTGCGCCGCCTGATTGAGCAAGTCGCGATTTTCGTTGTAGAAGTCCACGCCCCAGCCTATGCGCTTGGGTTCGACGAAGCGCGAGCGGTAGGTCAGCCAGCTGCGCCAGATCTTTTTACCCGGCGGGGATGGCGCGATCAGGCGCGCCACCGTGGCGTTGTAGCGTGATCCGGCCAGCGCTGCGACCATCGGGTCCAGCGGCAACTGGCGCTCGGCGGCCAGGTTTTCCACGAAGGAGCGGACTTCGGGTCGCAGTGCGCCGTTGGCGCCCAGCGCGGCCGGGGCGTCGTCCGCCAGCTCGGGGCCAGGTGTCGGCGCACTGGGTCCGATGCGGATGGGGGCCGGGGTTGAATCGGAGGCCGGCTGGCCGGCGGCGGTATTGGGGGCAGTGGGGGCGGTGGTGGAGCAGCCCGCCAGCAGGGCGGAGAGCGTTCCGAGTTGCAGTAATCGCCGACAGATGAACATAATCTTCCTTATGGAGACCATGTATCTTACCCACCCGGCATGCCGCTTGCATGAAATGGGCAGTTGGCATCCCGAAAGCCCCCAGAGGCTGGACGCCATTTCAGACCAGTTGCTTGCCAGCGGCTTGATGCCTTACCTGGATGACCGCCAGGCGCCGCAGGCATCGCGCCACGACATCTTGCGTGTGCATACTGTCCAGTATCTGAACAGTTTGAGCGAACATTTGCCGGAGCAAGGGTATTTCCCTATCGATCCGGATACCTTGATGAATCCGCACACCTATGAAGCCGCCCTGTACGCGGCGGGGGCGGGGGTGGCAGCGGTGGACGCGGTAATCGGTGGCGAAGCCCGCACGGCCTTTTGCGCAGTGCGGCCGCCGGGTCATCATGCCTGCCGTTCCCAGGCCATGGGATTCTGCTTTCTGAACAACGTCGCCATTGCAGCGCAGCATGCGCTGGACTTCCATGGCCTGTCGCGGGTGGCCATCGTCGATTTCGACGTGCACCATGGCAATGGCACGGAAGACATCTTTGCCGGGGACGACCGGGTGCTGATGTGCAGCTTCTTCCAGCATCCCTTCTTTCCCAATAGCGGCACCGAGAATCCGGCCACGAACATGCTGAACGTGCCCGTTGCCGCATATACCGGCGGGGCGGCGGTAAGAGGCATCGTCACCGACACCTGGCTGCCGGCGCTGGAAGCGCACCGGCCCGAGCTGATCCTGGTGTCGGCGGGCTTCGATGCGCATCGCGAGGACGACATGGGGCAGATGGGCCTGGTCGAGGCCGATTACGCCTGGATAACGGAGCAGCTCGTGGAGGTGGCCGAGCGCCACTGCCAGGGGCGGATCGTCAGTACCCTGGAGGGCGGTTACAACTTGTCAGCCCTGGGCCGTAGCGTGGTCGCCCATATACGAGCGCTGGCGAAGCTGTAGAATCAGGAAAAAATTGTGCAATGCGATCCCGGCGCATGCCGGGTAATTATTTTCCATTTGGAGGCAGCGGGATGAAGGTGTTGGTACCTGTCAAGCGCGTCGTTGACTACAACGTCAAGGTGCGCGTCAAGTCTGATCAAACCGGCGTGGATATCGCCAATGTGAAGATGTCCATGAACCCCTTTGACGAAATCGCCGTCGAGGAAGCGACCCGCCTGAAGGAGAAGGGTGCCGTTGCCGAAGTCGTGGCGATTTCTTGCGGCGTTGCGCAATGCCAGGAAACGCTGCGCACGGCCATGGCCATTGGCGCCGACCGCGGCGTGCTGGTGCAGACCGATGCCGAACTCCAGCCCCTGGCCGTGGCCAAGCTGCTGAAGGCGCTGGTCGACAAGGAACAGCCGCAACTGGTCATCCTGGGCAAGCAAGCCATCGATGACGACGCCAACCAGACTGGCCAGATGCTGGCCGCGCTGCTGGACTGGCCGCAAGCCACGTTCGCCAGCAAGGTTGAACTGGCCGACGGCAAGGCTACCGTGACGCGCGAAGTGGACGGCGGCCTGGAAACGCTGACCCTCAAGCTGCCGGCGATCGTCACCACCGACCTGCGCCTGAACGAGCCGCGCTACGTCACGCTGCCGAACATCATGAAGGCCAAGAAGAAGCAGCTGGACACCGTCACCCCTGAAGAACTGGGTGTGGATCCGGCTCCCCGCCTGAAGACGCTGAAGGTCAGCGAGCCGCCCGCCCGCAAGGCCGGCATCAAGGTGGCCGATGTCGCGGCCCTGGTGGACAAACTCAAGAATGAAGCGAAGGTGGTCTGAACATGACGACGCTGGTTATTGCCGAACACGATAACGCCCAGCTCAAGGGCGCAACCCTGAACGCCGTCGCCGCCGCCGCCAAGATCGGAGGCGACGTGCATGTGCTGGTCGCCGGCGCCAATGCACGCGCCGTGGCCGACCAGGCCGCCGCCGCCGCGGGTGTCGCCAAGGTCCTGCTGGCCGACGCGCCGCAGCTGGCCGACGGCCTGGCCGAGAACGTCGCCGCACAAGTGCTGGCCGTGGCCTCGGGCTACAGCCACATCCTGTTCCCCGCCACCGCATCGGGCAAGAACGTGGCCCCGCGCGTGGCTGCCAAGCTGGACGTGGCGCAGATCTCCGACATCATTGGCGTGGAATCCGCCGACACCTTCCAGCGCCCGATCTACGCCGGCAACGCGATTGCCACGGTGCAGTCGGCCGACGCCGTCAAGGTCATTACCGTGCGCACCACCGGCTTTGACGCCGTGGCCGCGCAAGGCGGTTCCGCCGCGGTGGAAGAAGTTGCCGCCGTTGCCGATTCGGGCCTGTCCACTTTCGTGGGCCGGGAAGTCGCCAAGAGCGATCGTCCGGAACTGGCGGGTGCTCGCGTGGTGGTGTCCGGTGGTCGTGGCCTGGGCAGCGCCGAGAACTTCAAGATCCTGGATCCGCTGGCCGATAAGCTCGGCGCCGCGCTCGGTGCTTCGCGCGCTGCGGTTGACGCTGGCTACGCGCCTAACGACTGGCAAGTCGGTCAGACCGGCAAGATCGTCGCGCCGCAGCTATACGTGGCGGTTGGTATCTCGGGTGCTATCCAGCACTTGGCCGGCATGAAGGATTCGAAGGTCATCGTCGCCATCAACAAAGATCCGGAAGCGCCGATTTTCGGCGTGGCGGATTATGGCCTGGTGGGCGATCTGTTCCAGGTCGTGCCTGAACTCACCGGCGCGCTGTAAGCCGCAAGACGCCGTTGTATGAAGGGCCCGCCAGCTTCGCGCTGGCGGGCTTTTCCGTTTTTGGAGACAGTGGTTTGAACTCTTTCAGTCCAGACTCTCCAAATCTTTTGCTTTATCGAAAGTTTCTGATAATGTGTTTCACGCGCAGCTCGATTCGCGCAAGTGCTTGGCCTGTACAGAACGAAGGAGATTCGGGATGGAATGGTTCTTTGACACTCTGCGAAAATATCCGGAACTTGCGATTTTCCTTACCCTGGGTCTCGGGTATTGGATAGGCGCCAAGAAGCTCTTCGGATTCAACCTCGGTGCAGTTACCGGCACGCTGTTGGTTGGTGTGCTGGTAGGGCAACTCAACATTACTATTGCTCCAATCGTAAAGCAGGTGTTCTTCCTGCTTTTTCTTTTTGGACTCGGCTACGGCGTCGGTCCTCAATTCTTCCGCGGCATGAAAAGCGATGGCCTACCTCAGGTCATTTTCGCGGTCATTATTTGCGTTATCTGCCTGTTGGTCACTTGGGCAACGGCGGTCGGGTTCGGCTTTGACGCCGGTACTGGCGCGGGCCTGCTGTCCGGCGCCCAAACCATTTCCGCAGTGATGGGCGTGGCGACGGACACGATCAACGGCTTGAACGTGGATGCGGCGACCAAGAAGAAATGGATCGACAGCATCCCGGTGGCCTACGCGGTCTGCTACATCTTCGGCACGGTTGGCAGCGCCTGGATCCTGGCCTCGCTTGGCCCGAAGCTGATGCGTGTGGACATCGTGAAAGAGTGCAAGGACTATGAGGCCAAAATGTCCGGTGGCGCCGACTCGATGGAGCTCTCCGGCTACCGCAAATTCACGGCCCGCGCCTATAAGTTGGATCACGCCGACCTCGTGGGCAAGACGGTGGGCGAGCTGGAGTCCCGGTTCGTCGAGGCCCGGGTCTTTGTCGAGCGCATCCGCCGTGGCGATCAGATCGTGGACTGCGATGCGAAGACCGTGCTGCAGGCGGGCGACGTGCTTGGAGTCACCGGCAGGCACGACGCCCTGGTCATCCAGGCTCCCGGCATCATCGGCGGCGAGGTCGAGGACCGCGACGTGATCAATCTGCCAGCCGAGATTGTCGAGGTCGTGCTCACCAACAAGAATCTGGCCGGCAAGACGGTCCAGGAAATCGCGCAACACGACAAAGTGCGTGAATTGGGGCGTGGCGTGTTCCTGCGCAAGGTCGTGCGCGGCGGCCACGAGATGCCGGTCAATTGGGGGCTGAAGCTGGACCGCGGCGACCGACTTTTCCTGCTGGGCGCCAAGCGCGACGTGGAGCGCGTGGTCGGCAAAGTGGGTTACGTGGACCGTGCCACCGATCAGACCGACATGGTGTTCGTTGGATTTGGCATCCTGTTGGGCGGGCTGTTCGGCTCGCTCGTGCTGACGGTGGGGGGAATACCGATCACGCTGTCCACCTCGGGCGGTTCGTTGATTGCCGGCTTGATCTTTGGTTATCTGCGTTCCGTGCATCCGACCTTCGGGCGTGTGCCGGAGCCGGTGCACTGGTTCCTGACTTCCGTCGGGCTGACGACATTCGTAGCAGTGGTCGGCATTTCGTCCGGACCGGGCTTCGTCCTGGGCTTTCAGCAACTGGGGGCAAAACTCTTCATTGCCGGCATCATCGCAACCAGCGTGCCCATGATCCTGGGCGTGTTCATCGCGCGGTATCTCTTCAAGTTCCATCCCGCCATCGCGCTGGGCGTGTGCGCAGGCGCCCGGACTACGACGGCCGCCATCGGACAGATTACCGAAACGGCGAAGAGCCAGGTACCCGCCCTGGGCTACACCGTGCCCTATGCGATTGGCAACACCCTGCTCATTATCTGGGGGATTGTCATCGTCATGCTCATGACCTAGCGGGCCCCCCCGCAGGCCGCCCGGCTTGCGGGCAGTACGAGATGGGCGGCGGACCTACCTGTCCCCGCCCGAAAGCGCCTGTCACAACACAAACCAGGAGTACTGAACGATGGCTTCCACCGCGCCTCTCACCGTCAGTTTGGCCTCGGCCTTGAAAACGACCCGCTCTCACCAACGAGAACTGGAGCAATTGTCTCCCTTCGAGCTGAAGGACTATTTGATCACCCTGGCCAAGGATAGCCAGCAAGTCGCGGCCGCGACCATGTTGAACGCGGGGCGCGGCAATCCCAACTGGATTGCGACCGAACCGCGCGACGCGTTTTTCCTGCTAGGCCAATTTGCCATGAAGGAGGCGCGCCGCGTGCATGATGAAGTCATCCTGGCCGGCATGCCTGCCAAGAAAGGATGCGCGGACCGGCTTCGCAAGTTCCTGTCCAAGCACAAAGGCCAGGATGGACACGATTTTCTGGTCGGCGTGCTGGAATATGGAGTAAAGGTCAAGGGATTCGACCCGGACGAGTGGATCTACGAACTGACCGACAGCATCATCGGCGACCACTATCCGGTGCCCCCTCGCGCCTTGGTGCACATCGAGCAGATCGTGCACGATTACCTGATCAAGGAAATGTGCGACGGCCGTCCTCCCAAGGGGAAGTTCGATCTGTTTCCGGTCGAAGGCGGCACGGCGGCCATGTGCTACATCTTCGATTCGCTGATGCAGAACGGCTTGTTGAAGCAGGGCGACACGATCGCGCTGTTCCTGCCCACGTTCACGCCCTACATCGAGATCGCGCACCTGGAGCGTTTCCAGTTCAAGATCGTCGCCATCAATGCGAACAGCATGCGTGCCGACGGCACGCATGATTGGCACTATCCGGCCTCCGAGATCGCCAAGCTCGAGAATCCGAAGATCAAGCTGGCGGTGACGGTCAATCCCAGCAACCCGCCGTCCGTGGCCTTCAGTCCGGTGGAAATGAAGCAGATCGTGCGCTTGATTCGGAAGAATCCCGATCTGGTGCTCGTGACGGACGACGTGTATGGCACCTTCGTCCCGAACTTCCGTTCATTGATGGCCGAGGTTCCGCACAACACGATTTGCGTGTATTCGTTCTCCAAGAATTTCGGTTGCACCGGCTGGCGCCTCGGGGTGATCGCGACGCACGAGACGAACACGATGGACCGTCGCATTGCCGAGTTGCCCGCCTCCTGGAAAAAGCGCCTGGACAAGCGTTATGGCGCCATGACGATGGAGCCCGAGAAACTCAAGTTCATCGACCGTATGGTCGCGGACAGCCGGAATGTGGCGCTGAACCATACTGCCGGCCTGTCCCTGCCGCAGCAAGTGCAGATGGGCTTTTTCGCTTTGGCTCATTTGCTGGACTTGAAGGACGCGTACAAGCATCTGACGATGGAGATCGTGCGGCGCAGGCGCGATTCCTTATGGCAGGGGCTCGGTATCCCCATGCCGCCGGATGATCCGATGCGTGGCTGGTACTACGTGGAACTGGACTTCATGGTCTGGGCCAAGGTGATGTATGGGGATGCGTTCTGCAAGTACATGGTCAGCAACTACGAGCCGGTCGACTTCCTGTTCCGTCTGGCCGAGAAATCGGGTGTGGTGCTGATGGACGGGGGAGGCTTTGGCGGTCCGCCGTGGTCCATCCGGATTTCGTTGGCCAACCTGGACGATGCCGATTACGCCAAGATCGGCAAGCACATGGTTGAAGCCGCGAGCGAGTACGTCGAAGCCTGGAAGGCATCCGAATTGGTGCGTTCCGGTCCGACCGCCGGCAAGGGACAGACCATCAAGGCCGCTGCGGCCAAGCGCGGAGGGACGGCCAAGAAGGCTGGCAAGACCGCTGCAAAGAAGGCGGTGAAGCAGGCAGTCAAGAAGGCCGATACCGCGGCGCGTTCTGCTAAAAAGTCGAAAGCGGGCAAGTAAGCCGCGCAAACGGGTGAAATGACGACATGACTTGCTCGGTCGGGTTTTTCAATAGCGTTCCCATCGCAGTGCTGTTCGTGACGGTGGGATTGGGATACCTGATCGGCAAGCTCAAAGTCGGGCCGATACAGCTGGGTGGCGTGTGCGGAACGCTCATCGTCGCCCTGCTGATCGGTCAGACGGGTTGCCAGATGCGAGGCGACCTGAAGGAAGTTGCATTCGCCTTGTTCATTTTCGCGATGGGGTATTCGGGCGGTCCACAGTTCTTCGCGAACTTGAACCGCTCCAGCCTGCGGTACATCGCGCTGCCTCTTATTGAAGCCTTGCTGGTGTTGACGATCGTGCTGGTGGCGGTGCCGCTGTTCGGTCTGGACGCCGGGACGGCCGCGGGCCTGGCGGCAGGCGCCGCCACCGAGTCGGCGGTGGTCGGTACCGCTGCCGAAGCACTCAAACACCTGGGGTTGGCGGATGCCGATGTTCAGCGCATGGAAGCCAACATCGCCACGGCCTATACGCTGACCTACCTTGTGGGTCTGATCAGCATCGTGTTCTTCACCAGCCAGATCGCGCCGGCGCTCTTGCGGATAAACCTGCGCGAAGCCTCCAAGGCGCTGGAGGAGAAGCTCGGGGTAGCGGCGGGTGAAGGCGAAGAATCGAACATGCCCACGCTGCCGCGGCTCGTGGGGCGCTCGCATGTGGTCAAGGACGCCGATGGCAAGAGTGTCGCCGAGATCGAAGCCGAACTTGGGGGCCGCACCGTCATCAGCCGTATCCTGCGCAATGGCGAAGCAGTGGACGCCACGCCTGACGACAGGCTGGCCACCGGCGACGTCGTCGTGGTGCTGGGCTTGCGGCGTTTTGCGCTGCGCGCGGGCTCCGTCATCGGACCCGAGATCCAGCTGCCGGAGGCGCATGCAGACGACCTGCAGCTGAGCGAGCTGGCCGTCATCGTGAACAAGAAGGCCGTCAACGGCCATACCGTCGGCGAATTGGCGAAGCGGCCGAATGCCCGCCGCGCGCGCGGCGTGTTCCTGCAATCGATCGTGCGCTCGGGCCACTCGCTGCCCATCACGCCGTCCACCGTGGTGCAGTACGGCGACCTGGTCACGCTGGTGGGCGCCGAGCCGGAACTGTCCCAGGCCGGCGCGGCGCTGGGCAACGAACTGCGCCGCAGCGGCGTGACCGATCTGGTGTTTCTGGCATTCGGCATTCTCGCCGGCCTGCTGATCGGCAGCCTGAGCGCGCGGCTCTGGGGCATTCCCGTCTCGCTGGGCAGCGGCGGCGGGGCGTTGGTCAGCGGTCTGGTCTGCGGCTGGATCAATGCCAAGCGGCCCTCGATCGGCCATATGCCGGAACATGCCGTGCAGCTGCTGAAGGATTTGGGGCTGGCGGTGTTCGTGGCTTGCGTCGGCCTGTCGGCGGGGCCGGAGGCCATTGCGCTGATCCGGGAGCACGGCGCGGTGCTGCCGCTCATCGGCCTGCTGGTGTCGTTGGGCCCGGCTTGCCTGTCGCTTTGGGTGGGTCACAAGATCCTGAAGATCGAGGGGCCGCTGCTGGTCGGTGCGATTGCGGGCCAGCATGTCAGCACGCCGGCCATCAGCGCCATCCTGACCTCCAGCGGCAGCTCCGTGCCGCTATTGGGCTACACAGTGACCTACGCCATCGCCAACGTGCTGCTGCCGGTGCTGGGCCCGATCATCGTGTCGCTCGCGCATCACTTGAGCTAGCGCCGATCCTGATTCAGCAGCGCGCATCCCCGCCACGCCTGATCGTTGATCAGGCGTTTTATTTCGTCCTTGCAGATTGCGATCACCTGGTCGACCGCAGGGGTTGGCGGCAGGCTCTCGCTGGCGCATAACACCAGTTCGCGCGATAGCGACTCGTCCAGCGCATGCGCCACGATGGATCCTTCCTCGATCTCGGGCTGCGCGGCTGAGCAGGGCAGGATAGTCGCGGCCATTGCGCTGCGCACTGCGGGCACCAGAATGGCCGAGGTGCTGGCCTCCGCAAACAGGTTGCAGGTCAGGCCCGCAGTCAGGAAAGCGTGGTCCAGGCGCGCGCGCAGCGTGTTGGGCAAGCTGGGAAGAACCAGGGGCAGTGGCGCAAAGTCCGCGATGGCCAGGGTGCGGCGGGGTAGTTTGACGCTGGCATGAGCCAACAGGAACAGGCTTTCCCGAAGGAGTGGCGTGCGCACCAGGCCCTGCATGGGTTGCTGGTCGGGAGACAGGGAAAAATCGATGCGGCCCTGCAGGACCAGCTTCGTCAGGTCCGCGCTGGGCACATCGACGATTTCCAGCACCACCGAAGGCAGCTCCGCCTTGGCCCGCCGCATCAGTGGCAACGCTAGCATGCGGGCGGTGCTGGAAGCCAGACCTATCGATACGGTCCCCGTGACTTGGTCCCCGGTCTTGGAAAGCAGGCTGCGCGTGCTGTCGACCTGGCGCAGGATGGTTTGCGCGTGCCGGTACAGCAACAGGCCTTCCGCGGTGGGCTGGACTCCCTTGACTCCGCGCACCAGCAATGCGACGCCCAGGCTTTCCTCCAACTGCGCCATCTGCTGGCTGAGCGCGGGTTGGGCCACATGCAGGCTTTCGGCGGCGCGGGTCATGTTGCGCATTTCAACGACACGGACAAAGTACTTGAGCTGTCGCAGATTCATGGAATAAGAGAATCTTATGGATGGATCGGAAAATAGTATTTTCGGGGCCTGTGATGCGCTGCCTAGAATGGGCTTCGTATCACGGGAGGACGACTATGAGTCTGCCGTTGGCAGGGCTGAAGGTGCTGGATCTGACTCGGGCTCTGTCCGGGCCGTTCTGCACAATGATTCTTGGAGACCTGGGCGCCGAGGTTGTGAAGGTGGAACCCATGCCCGCAGGCGAGATGGCGCGGCAGTGGGGCCCTTTCGATGATGACATAAGTGTTTATTATCTTAGCGCCAATCGCAGCAAACAAGGCATAGGCGTGGATTTTCGCAAGCCGGAGGGGCTGGCGCTGTTGCGCAAGATGGCTCTGGCTTCCGACATCGTGGTCGAAAACTTCAAGGTCGGGACGATGGATGCCATGGGCTTGGGATACGCGTCACTGGCCCAGGATCACCCGGGTTTGATCATGGCATCGATTTCCGGCTTTGGCAGCAAGGGACCGGCGCGGGACTGGGCCGGGTTTGACCAGGTGGCGCAAGGCTATTCCGGGTTCATGAGCCTGACGGGCACGCCGGAGTCCGGACCGACGCGCGTGGGCGTCGCCATCGGCGACCTGACCGCTGGCATGTGGCTGGTCATCGGCATCTTGTCCGCCGTGGCGCAACGCGCATCGACCGGGCGCGGGCAGCACGTGGAAACCTCGCTGCTGGCGGGCCTGATGGCGCTGCTCAGCGTGCAGGGCCAACGCTATCTCAGCAAGCACGAGGTGCCGGAGCCTTGCGGCAATGTGCACCCGGTGATTGCGCCCTACGGCACATTCGAGACGGCCGATGGGCCGCTCAACCTGGCGCCGGCGACCCAGGCCATGTGGGTGCGGCTCTGCGGCATTCTGGGCTTGTCCCATCTGGTGTCGGACGAGCGCTTCCTCACGAATGCGGAGCGCATGCAGCATCGCTACGAACTGAAGCTGGAACTGGAAGCGGGGCTCAAGCGCAAGACGCGCATGGAATGGACCGCCCTGATGATCGAAGGCGGCATTCCTGCAGGACCCATCAACACGCTGGAGGATGTGTTCGCCGATGCGCAGGTGCAGGCCTCTGGGCTGGTCCAGTCTTTGACGCACCCGGTGCTGGGCGAATTGCGTCAGGTGGGCCTGCCCATCGGGCTGAACGGCGCCGAGACGGCAAGCCGCCGCGCGCCGCCCGTGTTCGGTCAGCATACGCGAGAGGTCTTCGCGCGCTACGGCATGGCCGATGCCGAGATCGACCGGCTGCTGGCGGAGGGCGTGGCGCATCAGGCGGAGGCCCTGGCATGACGGACTTCGCGGAGACGCCCGATCTCTCCATCGACCAGCATATAGCGACCATTCGCCTGCGCCGGCCGGGCCATGCCAACCGGCTTGGGCCGCAGGATCTGGCGGCACTCAGGGATCATCTGGACAGGGTGAACGCGGACGACAACGTGCGGGTGCTGCGCTTCCTGTCCGGGGGCAAGTATTTTTGCAGCGGCTATGACATTTCGTCGCTAGCCTCGGACAGCGCGCCAAGCTCGCTCTATTTCGGCCAGACCATGGACCTGATCGAGGCGGCGCGTCCCGTGACGATCGCGGCCATCCAGGGCGGCGTTTATGGCGGCGGCACGGATCTGTGCCTGGCATGCGACTTCCGTATCGGCACGCCGCAGGCCGACATGTTCATGCCGGCCACGCGGCTCGGCCTGCATTTTTACGCGGGAGGCATGTCGCGCTATGTGACGCGGCTGGGCCTGGACCAGGCCAAGCGCCTGTTCCTGACGGCACAGAAGCTGCAGGCCGACGAAATGCTGCGCATCGGATTCCTGACGGAAATGGTGCCGGACGACATGCTGCCTTCCCGGCTGGACGCCTTGAGCCAACAGATCGCCGGGATGGCGCCGATACCGCTATTCGGCGTGAAGGCCCATCTGAACCGCATCGCGCGAGGGGAGGTCGATCTGGCCGCAATAGAAGAGGCGGTCCTGCGCTCCGAGCGGTCCCGCGACCTCGCCGAGGGCGCGAAGGCGTGGAAGGAAAAGCGCCCGCCGAATTTCACTGGCTGCTGAAGCGGCCGGTGCATGAACAGAGAGCCGCGCCACAAGCGGCTCCGATGCCATCAAAGGAGACACTGATGAAACCTGCTATTGCCGTCTGCGGCGCCTTGCTTGCTGTCATCGCGGCGTCCGCCACGCCCGGCGGCGCGTATGCCGCCGAGCCCTATCCCAGCAAACCCCTGACCTTGGTGATCGGATTTCCGCCTGGCGGCGGCGCCGATCAGGTGGGCCGAGTCTACGCGAATGCGCTGGCCCGGCAATTGAAGCAGCCTGTGGTCGTCGAGAACCGCCCCGGCGCCGGATCCACCATCGGCGCCAGCCTTGCGGCGCGCGCCGCAGCCGACGGCTATACGCTATACCTGGGGAATTCCAGCGTCATGGGCAGCGACAGCGCCTTGTACAAGGTGGATTACACGCCGGACAACTTCGTGCCCGTGGCGCAGCTGACCACCGGTCCCATGGTCTTGATCGCGAATGCCAAGCTGGGGCTCAAGAGCGTGCAGGACCTGATCGACCGCGCCAAGAGCAAGCCGGGCACCATTAACGTTGCATCGTCTGGCAATGGCGTCATTACGCATCTGGCGGCGGTTGAGTTCATGACGCTTACCGGCGTGAAGCTGATGCACATCCCCTTCAAGGGCGGCGCGGCGGCGGCGCAATCCGTGGCGGCGGGCGATACGGATATCTCGTTCGCCACGGCGCCCTCGGCCAAGTCGGTGATCGATACGGGCAAGGTCGTGGCGCTGGCGGTCACCTCTGGCCAGCCCTCGCGGCTCTTGCCCTATCCGCCCATTTCGCAAACTGTGCCTGGCTACGACCTTTCCAACTGGTGGGGCATCTTTGCTCCCAAGGACACTCCGCCTCAAGTGCTCGAAACCCTGTTCAAAGCCAGCAACGAGGTGCTGGCGCTGGCCGATGTGCAGCAGGGCATGGCGGCCGGATACGAGGAAGTGACCCCGTCCGCGTCCCTGGCCGCTTTCGGGGAGTACGCCCGCAAGGAAGGAAGCAAGGGTTTAAGATTGGCCAAAGAAAGCCTAGAGACTGCCAATTGACGGAGACCCCATGCCCTACGTAACCCCGCTGCAGGACTTCCGCTTTGCCTTGAAGGAGCTGGCCGGACTCGACGAGGTCCTGAAGCTGCCCGGCTTCGAAGAAGTCACGCCCGATCTGGTGGACGCCATCCTGGAAGAGAATGGCCGCTTCGTGGAACAGGCCGTCGCGCCGCTGAATGTGCCGGGCGATACGCAGCCGCCGGTCTGGAAAGACGGCCGGGTCACCACCACGCCGGGTTACGCGCAGGGGTTCAAGGACTATGCGGCGGGGGGCTGGCAGGGCTTGCAGCATCCCGCCGAGTGGGGCGGCCAGGGGCTGCCCAAGCTGGTTGCGGCGGCGCCGGGCGAGAACATCCAGGCGGCCAGTCTGGCGTTTTCCTTGTGCCCCATGCTGACGGACGGCGTGATCGAGGCCTTGCTCACGGTCGGATCGGACGCGCAGCGCAAGCAGTACGTGCCGCAGCTGATCGGCGGCAAATGGACTGGCACGATGAACCTCACCGAACCGCAAGCCGGTTCGGATCTGGCACAGGTGGCGACCCGCGCGGTGAAGCAGGACGACGGCAGCTACCGCCTGACCGGGCAAAAGATCTTCATCACCTATGGCGACCACGACCTGGCCGAGAACATCATTCACTTAGTGCTGGCGCGCACGCCGGACGCGCCGGCCGGCGTGAAGGGTATTTCACTGTTCATCGTGCCCAAGTTCCTGGTGCAGGCCGACGGCAGCCTGGGCAAGCGCAACGACGTGTGGTGCGCGTCGCTGGAACACAAGCTGGGTATCCATGGCAGTCCTACCGCCGTGCTCCTGTACGGTTCGGGCAAGGGCGAGGCAGGCGAGGGTGCCATCGGCTATCTGGTCGGTGAGCAGAACCGCGGCCTGGAATACATGTTCATCATGATGAATGCGGCCCGTTACTCGGTGGGGCAGCAGGGCATAGGCGTGTCCGAGCGTGCCTACCAGCATGCCCTGGCCTATGCGCGAGACCGCGTGCAGGGGCGCGCGGTGGAAGGATCGGCCGGGCCGGTGGCGATCGTGCGTCATCCAGACGTGCAGCGCATGCTGATGACCATGAAGGCGCTGACCGAGGCGGCCCGCGCCGTGTCCTACGTGACCGCGGCCGCGCACGACAAGGGCACGCATCATCCCGATCCGGAATTGCGCGCGCGCAACCGCGCCTTTTATGAATACATGGTGCCCATCGTAAAGGGCTACTCGACCGAGACCGCGGTCGAGGTCGCGTCACTGGGCCTGCAGGTGCATGGCGGCATGGGCTATATCGAGGAAACCGGGGCTGCGCAGTATTACCGCGATGCGCGCATCCTGCCCATCTACGAAGGCACGACCGCGATCCAGGCCAATGACCTGGTCAGCCGCAAGACGCAACGCGATGGTGGCGCCACGGCCCACGCAGCGATCTCGGCAATGCGGGAGACCCTGCGTGCCGTGGAAGCCGAGGTGACGCGCGCGTCCGCGGACGAGCGGGAGGGGCTGCGCCTGCTGCGCGACAACCTGGATAGCGCCATCCAGGCCTACGAGGCCGGAGTGGCGTTCATCCTGGAGCAATCGCCGACCAACATCCGGGCGGTCTATTCCAGCAGCGTGCCGTATCTGATGCTGGCCGGAGTGGTGCATGGCGGCTGGCAGATGGCGCGAGCCGTGCTGGCCTGCCGCCGTCATCTGGCGGCCGGGTCCTCCGATCCGTTCCATACAGGCAAATTGGCGACGGGATTGTTCTACGCTGCCCATATCCTGCCGCGCGCGCTGACCCTGTCCGCAGCCGTGCGTGCAGGGGCCGTCGCGGACGCCTGCGGCGCCAGCCTGAATATTGCATAAGGTTATATGACTTGCGTATTTCCTCGGCTAAAGGTTTGATGGAAGAATCGTTTCACAGGCGCTACGCTACGCCATGAAACGCTGTTCCTGCGCCGCCCTCCCAACGGGCGGCCAGCTCCCCCCAAACCTGCATCTGCACACAGGAGACACCATGAGTCATCTACGCCTGGGCGACACTGCCCCTGATTTCGAACAGGAATCCTCGGCTGGGCCGATCCGTTTCCATGAGTACCTGGGTAACAGTTGGGGGGTGCTGTTCTCGCACCCCGCCGATTTCACGCCTGTCTGCACGACCGAACTGGGCTACACCGCCAAGCTCGCCGACGAGTTCGCCAAGCGCAATGTGAAAGTGCTGGCCCTGTCGGTCGACGGCGCCGATTCGCACACCAAGTGGATCGAGGACATCAACGATACGCAGTCCACCAAGGTCAACTTTCCGATCCTGGCCGACAAGGACCGCAAGGTGTCCGAGCTCTACGACATGATCCACCCGAACGCCAACGCCACGCTGACCGTGCGTTCGGTGTTCATCATCGACCCCAACAAGAAGGTGCGCCTGACCATCACGTATCCGGCCAGCACCGGTCGCAACTTCAACGAAATCCTGCGCGTCATCGATTCCCTGCAACTGACGGACAGCCACAGCGTGGCCACGCCGGTGAACTGGGAAGACGGCGATGACGTGATCATCGTGCCGTCCCTGCAGGACGAGGCCGTGATCAAGCAGAAGTTCCCGAAGGGCTACAAGGCCGTGCGTCCGTATTTGCGCATCACGCCGCAACCGAATAAGTAAATTCGGAAATCGCGGGGGCGGCCCCCCGTACGCAACCGCCGTCTTCTCCTGGGGAAGACGGCGGTTTTTCATTGGGAGACGCGAGCGGAGCGGGCGATGTTCCCATTGCTGGGACTGCGGTCCTATATGCCTGCGAGCGATGAGCAACCAAATAATGATTCGTTCCGTTCAGAACGTCCAGCCAGCACACTTGCTCCCACATTGCCGAACACAGGGAGCAAGGGATGTCTTTCAGGAAAGCCGGATGGTTGGCCGCCTTGGCCGCAGTGACGATGTCGTTTGCCGCGATTGCGCCGGCCCAGGCGCAGCAGAAGCAGACACTCTTGAATGTCTCGTATGACCCGACCCGCGAGCTGTATCGCGCCATCGACGACGCATTCATCAAGGAATACAAGGCGAAGGCGAACGTCGACCTGACCATCCGCCAGTCGCACGGGGGCTCCGGCCGCCAGGCGCGGTCCGTCATCGATGGCCTGGAAGCCGACGTGGTGACGCTGGCCCTGGCCTATGACATCGACGCCGTTGCCGACCGCGGGTTGCTGCCCGCCGACTGGCAGGCTCGCCTGCCGCAGAACAGCTCGCCCTACACCTCTACCATCGTGTTCCTGGTGCGCAAGGGCAATCCCAAGCAGATCAAGGACTGGGACGATCTGGTCAAGGATGGCGTGCAGGTCATCACCCCCAACCCCAAGACCTCTGGCGGCGCGCGCTGGAACTACCTGGCCGCCTGGGCCTATGCGTTGGAGAAGAACGGCGGCAGCGAAGACAAGGCCCGCGCCTTCGTGGGTGATCTGCTCAAGCACGTGCCCGTGTTGGATACCGGCGCGCGCGGCGCCACCACCACCTTCGTGGAGCGCGGTGTGGGCGACGTGCTGCTGGCCTGGGAGAACGAGGCATTCCTGGCGCTTGAAGAACTGGGGCCGGACAAGTTCGACATCGTGGTGCCGTCGTTGTCCATCCTGGCCGAGCCGCCGGTGGCCGTGGTCGACAAGGTCGTGGACAAGAAGGGCACCCGCGCCGCGGCGCAGGCCTACCTGGAGTTCCTCTATACGCCCGCTGCGCAGGAAATCATTGCCAAGAACTACTACCGCCCTATCGACAAGACCGTGGCCGCCAAGTACGAAAGCAAGTTCCCCAAGGTCAAGCTCGTGACTATCGACGACAAGATCTTCGGCGGCTGGCGCAAGGCGCAGAAGGATCACTTCAGCGATGGCGGTACGTTCGACCAGATCTACCTGCCGCAAAAGAAATAAGCAAATAACGATCGGACGACGGCCATGACGATAGCCTCGAACCCGGTGGCAAGCGGCGCGCAAGCGCCTTTTGCCTTTCGGCGCAACAGCCCGGGTGTGCTGCCCGGATTCGGTATCTCGATGGGTTACGCGGTGCTGTACCTGAGCGTGCTTGTGCTCATTCCGCTGGCGGCATTGCCGATCAAGAGCGCCGGGCTGGGCTGGCAGGGCTTCTGGGATGCGGTGACCGCGCCTCGGGTGATGGCCTCGTACCGGCTGACCTTCGGGGCCTCGTTTATCGCGGCGCTGGTCAACCTGGTGTTCGGCACGGTGGTGGCCTGGGTCCTGGTGCGTTACCGCTTCCCGGGCAAGAAAATCCTGGACGCGCTGGTCGACCTGCCGTTCGCGCTGCCCACCGCCGTGGCGGGTATCGCGCTGACTTCGCTGTATTCGCAGAAGGGATGGCTGGGCGGGCCGTTGGCCGATTGGTTCGGCTGGAAGGTGGCGTTCACGCCGCTGGGCATCGTCATCGCCCTGATTTTCATCGGCGTGCCGTTCGTGGTGCGCACCGTGCAGCCCGTGCTGGAAGACGTGGAGCGCGAGATCGAAGAGGCCGCCGCCAGCCTGGGCGCCAATCGTTGGCAGACCATACGGCGGGTGCTGCTGCCCATCATCATGCCGGCCTTGATGACCGGCTTCGCACTCGCGTTTGCGCGCGCGGTGGGTGAATACGGTTCGGTCGTGTTCATCGCCGGCAACATGCCCATGGTGTCCGAGATCACGCCCCTCTTGATCATCGCCAAGCTCGAGGAATTCGACTACGCCGGCGCCGCTGCCATCGCCACGGTGATGCTGGTGCTGTCCTTTGTGCTGTTGCTCGTCATCAACCTGTTGCAGGGCTGGCAGGCCCGCCGCAATCTCGGGAGGCTCGCATGAGCGCCGCGGATCGTCCCGCCCATCTGACCGAGCCGCGCTGGGTGCGTGGCGTGCTGCTATTCGTCGCGCTGGGTTTCCTCGCTCTGTTCCTGCTGGTGCCGCTGGCGGCCGTATTTGCCGAGGCCTTCAAGAAAGGGTGGCAGCTGTACCTGGACGCCATCATCGAGCCGGACGCGCTCGCAGCCATCCGGTTGACGCTGCTGGTCGCGGCCATCGCGCTGCCGCTGAACCTGGTGTTCGGCGTGGCCGCGGCCTGGGCGATCACCAAGTTCCAGTTCCGCGGCAAGCAGTTCCTGATCACGCTGATCGATCTGCCGTTCTCGGTGTCGCCAGTGGTCGCGGGCCTGGTATTCGTGCTGTTGTTTGGCACCCAGGGGTGGTTCGGCGGATGGTTGCAGGCGCACGACATCAAGATCGTCTACGCCGTGCCCGGCATCGTGCTGGCGTCGCTATTCGTGACTTTTCCGTTCGTCGCGCGCGAGCTGATTCCCCTGATGCAGGCACAGGGCAGCGAGGAAGAACAGGCGGCGCTGACGCTGGGCGCGAGCGGCTGGCAGATCTTCTGGCGGGTGACCTTGCCGAACATCAAATGGGGCCTGCTTTACGGCGCCATCCTGTGCAACGCGCGCGCCATGGGCGAGTTCGGCGCCGTGTCGGTGGTGTCCGGGCAGATCCGGGGCCTGACCAACACCATGACGCTGCACGTCGAGATTCTCTACAACGAATACCAGTATTCCGCGGCGTTTGCCGTGGCGTCGTTGCTGGCCCTGCTGGCACTGGTGACGCTGGTGGCCAAGAACGTCGTGGAATGGCGCAATGCGCGCTTTCAGCAAGCCGCCGACCTGCCGGTCGAGTATCCCGGCCAGGCGGCCGCCATCAAGCCGGCCATAGCCTGAGGCGGCGGCCCGGAAGGAGACAAGCATGAGTATCGAAGTCCGCAATCTATCCAAGCGCTTCGGCCAGTTCCGAGCGCTGAACGACGTTTCGCTGCATATCGAAACGGGCGAGCTGGTGGCGCTGCTGGGCCCTTCGGGCTGCGGCAAGACGACGCTGCTGCGCATCATCGCGGGGCTGGAATCGGCCGATGCCGGTAGCGTGCTGTTCGCGGGCGAAGACGCGACCGCGGTGGATGTGCGCCAGCGCCAGGTCGGCTTCGTGTTCCAGCACTATGCACTGTTCAAGCATATGACGGTCTTCGAGAACGTGGCCTTTGGGTTGCGCGTCAAGCACCGTTCTCAACGCCCCTCGGAAGACGTTATCCAGCGCAAGGTGCATGACCTGTTGGGACTGGTGCAGCTGGACTGGTTGGCGGACCGCTATCCCGCTCAGCTCTCGGGTGGCCAACGCCAGCGCATCGCCCTGGCGCGCGCGTTGGCCGTGGAGCCGCGGGTGCTGCTGCTGGACGAGCCCTTCGGCGCCTTGGACGCCAAGGTGCGCAAGGAGCTGCGTCGCTGGTTGCGGCGTCTGCACGACGAACTGAACGTGGCCAGCGTGTTCGTCACGCATGACCAGGAGGAAGCGCTGGAAGTGTCGGACCGGGTGGTCCTGATGAACTCGGGCCGCATCGAGCAGGTGGGCACGCCGCGCGAAGTCTGGGAAGAACCGGCCACGCCGTTCGTCTATGGCTTCCTGGGCGACGTGAACCAGCTGCAGGGCTTTGCCACGCGAGGTGTCTGGAACGGGTCGGGCCTGTCCTTGCCCGCGCCGGAACTGGCGCAGGCCGAAGCCCAGCGCGCCACCGCCTATGTGCGGCCGCACGAGTTCGACGTCGAGCGCTATCGCGCCGGCGCGGACGGTATTCCCGTGCGCCTGGCACACGCCTATCTCGCGGGTCCCAGCGCCTACCTGGAGCTGGCCAGCGAGGAATCCGACGCCATCATCGAAGCCGAAGTCCCGGAGTCCCGTTACCGGGAGCTGGGCCTGCGGGATGGCGAAATCCTGTTGGCGCGTCCCCGCCGGGCGCGCATTTTCGCGACGCAATCATGAGCACGACCGATCTTACCCTTGACCTCGATGCGGGCCTGGCGGCGCGCTGGCGCGAGCTGGGCGCGCGCCTGGCCGATGTGCAGCAACGTTATCCGGACGCCGCGCTGGCGTCCTCGCTGGCGGCCGAGGACATGCTGCTGACGCACGCGATCTATAGCGCGGGCCTGGACCTGGAAGTTTTCACCCTGGACACGGGCCGTCTGCATGCCGAGACGCTGGGTGTGCTGGATGCCGTGCGCGAGCACTATGGCCGCGAGATCACCATCTACCGGCCAGTCGCAACCGCCGTCGAGCAACACGTTGCCGCCCACGGCGCCTATGCCTTCTACGAAAGCGTCGAGCTGCGCCGCGCCTGTTGCCAGATCCGCAAGGTCGAGCCGCTCAAGCGCGCGCTGGCCGGCCGTGGCGCCTGGATCACCGGCCAGCGGCGGGCGCAATCCACGACCCGCGGCGAACTGCCGCTGGAAGAGGATGACAAGACCTTCGGCCTCTACAAGTTCAATCCGCTGGCCGATTGGAGCGAAGAGGACGTCTGGTCCGTCATCCGCGCGCTCGGCATCCCATACAACCCGCTGCATGACCAGGGCTATCCGTCCATCGGCTGCGAGCCCTGTACCCGCGCCATCCGACCGGGCGAAGACCTCAGGGCAGGGCGCTGGTGGTGGGAGTCGTCGGACTCCAAGGAATGTGGCCTGCATGCGGGCAACCGGGTCATAAGCATTGCGGCGCGTGCCGATTGATGCGGCCCACGAATTCAAAATCTGTCTTAGGGGAAGTGCATATGTCTGCTGTGATCCAACGCAGCCACCTGGATTGGCTGGAATCGGAAGCAATATTCATCCTGCGCGAGGTGGCCGCCGAAAGCGAGAAGCCCGTGCTGCTGTTCTCGGGTGGCAAGGACTCGGTCGTGCTGTTGCGCCTGGCCGAAAAGGCCTTCCGGCCGGGACGGTTTCCGTTCCCGCTGATGCATATCGACACCGGCCACAACTTCGACGAAGTGATCGCCTTCCGGGATGCGCGCGCGGCTGAACTGGGCGAAACCCTGATTGTGCGCAGTGTGGAAGATTCGATTGCGCGCGGCAGCGTGGTGTTGCGCCGCGAAACCGATTCGCGCAATGCCGCCCAGGCCGTGACGCTGCTGGAGGCGATCGAGGAATTCGGCTTCGACGCCTGCATAGGCGGAGCGCGCCGCGACGAGGAAAAGGCTCGCGCCAAGGAACGCATCTTCTCGTTCCGCGATGAATTCGGCCAGTGGGATCCGAAGGCGCAGCGTCCGGAACTCTGGAACCTGTTCAACACGCGCGTGCATCGCGGCGAGAACATGCGCGTCTTTCCGATCTCGAACTGGACCGAGCTGGACGTCTGGCAGTACATCCAGCGCGAGCAACTTGAACTACCGTCCATTTACTACAGCCACGAGCGCGAGGTGGTGCGCCGCAAGGGCCTGCTGGTGCCGGTCACGCGGCTGACGCCGCCACAGGATGGCGAACAGGTCGAACGCCTGCAGGTGCGCTTCCGCACGGTGGGCGACATTTCCTGCACCTGCCCGGTGGCGTCCGATGCCGCCGACACCCGGGCCATCATCGCCGAGACCGCGGTGACCGACATTACCGAGCGCGGTGCCACGCGCATGGACGACCAGACTTCCGAGGCCTCGATGGAGCGCCGCAAGAAGGAAGGCTATTTCTGATCGCAGGAAGTGCCGGCGTTTGCCGGCGATGAGGGACGCACATGAACGCACTAAACGATTCTTTTCTTTCCGGCGCCGACACGGGCGTGCTGCGCCTGATCACGGCGGGTTCGGTGGACGACGGCAAGTCGACGCTGATCGGCCGCCTGCTGTACGACAGCAAGGGCGTGTTCGCTGACCAACTGGACGCGATCTCGCGCGCCAAGCACAAGCGGGTGGCCGGCGACGGCATCGATTTCTCGCTGCTGACCGATGGTTTGGAGGCAGAGCGGGAGCAGGGCATCACCATCGACGTGGCCTACCGCTATTTCTCCACGCCGGCGCGCAAGTTCATCATCGCCGATGCCCCGGGGCATGAGCAGTACACGCGCAACATGGTGACGGGAGCGTCGACGGCGGACGTGGCCGTCATCCTGATCGACGCCACTCGCGCCGCCGACGGCGTGCTGCTGCCGCAAACGAAGCGGCACAGCACCATTGCGCGCCTGCTGGGCATCCGCCACATCGTGGTGGCCGTCAACAAGATGGATTTGGTGGACTGGGATCGCGCGGTGTTCGAGCGCATCCGCGATGCGTACGGCGACCTGGCGCGCAAATTGGGCATCGAGCATTTCGATGCGCTGCCGCTGTCGGCGCTGAACGGCGACAACGTGGTGACGCTGTCGCCCCAGACGCCGTGGTACGAGGGACAGCCGTTGCTGGCCTTGCTGGAATCGCTGGACCTGGCCAGTGACGGCCGCGCCTTGCCGTTGCGCTTTCCGGTGCAGTGGGTGGCGCGCCACGATGGCAACCGCAAGGACGATTTTCGCGGCTACGCCGGCCGTGTGGCGAGCGGCGTGCTGCGTCCCGGCGACGAGATCGCCGTGCAGCCCTCCGGCGTGACGGCTGTGGTGCGGGAAGTGCGCGCCTTCGATCGAGCGCTGGATGAAGCGGTGGCGGGCGACTCGATTACATTGGTGCTGGACCGCGACGTGGACGTGTCGCGCGGCGACGTGATCGTGCACGTGTCTGCGCCCGCGCAGGTCGTGCGCGAGTTCGAGGCCGAGTTGTGCTGGCTCGATGCGCAGGCCCTGAATCCGGCTCGCAAGTATTTGCTGAAGTCGGGCACGCGCCTGACCTCGGCGAAGATCCGCGCGGTGCTGTCGCAACGTGACATCCACGAATTGCAGGAAGTGGAGAACACCGAAGGCACGCTGCGCATGAACGACATCGGACGCGTGACGCTGACCACGCGCGAGTCGCTGGCGGTCGATCGCTATGCGGATGTGCCCGCGACGGGCGCATTCATCCTCATCGACGAGGCTACCCACCAGACCGCGGCCGCCGGCATGTTGCGCTAGCGGTAGAGGCCGGAAAACAACGGATTTTTGGTGCGGCAGAGTCTGTTGTTTTTCCGCTAAATCCAATGTTGGCGCGGCTTTCCAGGCGATCTCGCCTGGTGAAATCGATTTGTCCGGACGGCGTCGGCGTCTTGCGGTAAAGTGGGGCTGTCTTACGAAAAGGCTTTTGGTGCTTGTCAAAACCACTGTGTTTTTGTACAGTAGTTTTCATGGCACGCACCGATCATTCTTTTCCCGCCGGTTCTGGGTCCCCGGCTGCCGCCCCCGCCGCCTTGCGCGGTCGGGGTGCGGTTACTAATGTTCGGCATCGCTTTCAGCGCGATGACCGCGTGCAGGTCGACGACGGCTGGTCTTCGTCGGGTCTGCCCGCCGATTACGTGGATCCGGCCTACGTAGATCCCGACTGCGCAGGCGCTCGTTGCACAGACGCTGCTTGCGCAGATTCAGTCCCCAATACAGATTCAATCCCCAATATTTTTCCCGAACCTGCCATCGGCGGTTCCGGTGCGCGGGTCATTCCCGTCCTGCCCGACGTCCGCGTCTCGCCCGTGGCCCCCAAGACCACGGTCACCGCCGAAGAAGCGCGCAAGATGCTGTCGCGCAACGATTCGCCCGACATTCCCTTCGACGTCGCGGTCAATCCGTACCGTGGCTGCGAGCATGGTTGCGTCTATTGCTACGCCCGGCCCACCCATTCCTACCTGGGGCTCTCGCCCGGGCTGGACTTCGAAACCCGCCTGGTGGCAAAGGCCAACGCGGTTCAGGCCTTGCGCGCCGAACTCAGCCGGCCTGGTTACAAGCCATCTCCCATCAACATCGGTTCCGCCACGGACGCCTATCAGCCCATCGAACGCGAATGGCGCCTGACCCGCGGCCTGCTGGAACTAATGCTGGAAACGCGCCATCCGCTCACCATCGTTACCAAGAACGCGCTGGTCGCCCGTGACCTGGACCTGCTGGCCGCGCTGGCCGAGCAGAAGCTGGTGGTCGTCTACATGAGCATCACCACGTTGGACGCCGGCATGGCCCGCACGCTGGAACCGCGCGCCGCCGCGCCGTGGCGCCGTCTGGAAGCCGTGCGCAGCCTGACGGACGCCGGCGTGCCGGTGGGCGTGCTGGTGGCGCCCATCATCCCGTTCATCAACGACGAATCCATGGAACACATCCTCCAGGAGTCCAAGGCGGCTGGGGCGCATTACGCCAGCTACACCGTCTTGCGCCTGCCCTGGGAGGTCAAGACCCTGTTCGAGGACTGGCTCAATGCCCATTTCCCGGACCGGGCCCAGCGCGTGCTGCATCGCATCGAAGACCTGCGCAATGGCCGCCGCAACGATCCAAATTTCGGGTCACGCATGCGAGGCACCGGCGTCTGGGCCGATCTGCTGCGTCAGCGCTTCACCATCGCCACGCGCAAACTGGGTCTGAATCGCCACCGTCTGGCGCTGGACTGCGACCGTTTCCTGCCCCCCGCCGCGGTTGCGGCGAAGGCTGCCGATTTTCTATCCCCGGCTGGCGTGCAAGCGCCTTCAGGGGTCCCTTTTCCTGCCGTATCGCCCGCAGCTGGCGGCGCGCAAGGGCGCGCCGCGCGCCGCTTGCAAGCCATGGCCGCAGGCCAGTTGTCATTGTTCGATTGACCGCCGGCTGCTGCCGCGGATGCATGCCGGGCGCTTCGCCCTGGCGCTGGACCGTCTTTCCAAGGAGTTCCCATGAACACCGCTGATATTTCCGTCTTGTCGGATGAGCTCGTCGTCACGCTGAACCCGCTGCGCCGCGGCACACATCGCGCCCGCGCCTGGTGCGCCAAGGTGGCTGGCCTGGCGATGCCCTGGAACACGGCTGCGGCCAACGCCGGATCGGGCCGTCGCGCCCGCCCAGGCTCGGCACCGGCCAGGTGGCCCTTTCCGCCCGCGCCGGCCGACACGCAAGCCTTGTCCGGCCGCGCCATGCCCCTGCCCATGCCGGTACCCGAGGCTGCCATTGGTGCCGCCGGGGCGCCGGCAGCGGTCGGGCCGATCGCCGCGCCTGCCGCGCGTGACCGCAGCCTGGGCAACGCCACGGTGGAACCGGTGACGGCTCAGGTCAGCGTCAAGGCCATGGTTATCGATGTCGTGATGGTGCTGGCCTGGGGAGCGATCATCCCTGGCCTGATGTGGCTGGGCGCGGCCGCTGGATTTTGAGCCTGCGCTCGAATAGCGTGCCGGCCCCGTGCCCGCACCTCGTACTCGAGCGCAGCAGTCGCGCCCCGTTGTCCGGCCTTAGCTGACCGGTCAGCTTGAGCCCAGCAGGATGACCCCTGCAAGAATGGACATGCAGCCCGCCAGGCGGCCAAGCCCGACCTTTTCACGCAGCAGGAACATGCCGGCCAGGGTGCCCAGCATCATGGACATTTCCCGGGCGGGCGCCACCAGGCTCAGCGGCGCGCCGTTGCGCAAGGCGTACAGCACCAGGATGTACCCCAGCGGGGACAACAGCCCGACCGCCAGCGCCAGATGCCAGTGCCCACGCATGGCCTCCCAGGCCTGGGGGCGTCGACGCAGCATATGCGGGGTCATCATCGCCGTGCGGGTCACGCAGGTAAACCAGTCGAACAGCACCGGGCTGATCAGCAGCACCTTGACACCGTAGGCATCGACGACGGTATACGCGGCGATGAACAGGCCGATCACCACGCCCCAGCGCACTCCCACCCAGGCCTGCGCCTGCTTGAAGATGGCCAGCCGGCCCTGGGTCGCGATGAGCAGCACACCGGCCACCACGCAAAGCATGCCGATGATGCCGGTGGTGGTGGCGGGTTCGCCCAGCAGCAAGAAAGCGCCAGTCGTGGATAGCAGCGGGCCGGTGCCGCGGGCAATCGGGTAGACCACGGACAGATCGGCCACCTGGTAACCCTTTTGCAGGCACAAGCTGTAGCCCAGGTGCAACAGGCTGGAGGTCAGGATGGCGCCGACCACGGGCCAGGTCCAGGTCATGCCGTCATGCAGCAACACCCAGATGACCCACGGCGCATACAGCACCGAAGCGCACAGGCCATAGGCGAAAACAAAGGGAGCGCCCACCATGGCCGCACGTTTGGCGAGCAGATTCCACGTGGCGTGGGCCATTGCCGCCAGGACGACCAGTATCAGGGACGAGTACGACATGAGGGAACAGCGTCAGATGACGTGTTTGTTACAGAAGACGGAAGGGTACTCCAAACCGGCAGCACGGGGGAGATGTTACCTCACGCCCAGAGCGATTTTTGGTGTAGAATCATTGGTTTGCCAAATCTCATCCTCTGCTTGCGGCACATGCAACAGGGGCTGGCCTTAGCGTCAGCCACCCGTGCCACGCGACGGATGCGGGCTCAGCGCATAGCGCTGTTTTCCGCGGAAACCGCGTGAACAACATCGAACGGCAAAAGTTTTAGTCCGCAAAGACATGATGATCTAGGAGTTCTCATGAACCTTATCGCTATCCTGGAACAGGAAGAAATTGCCCGTCTGACCGGCGGTCAAGCCAAGCCTGAATTTGCTCCTGGTGACACCGTCATCGTGAGCGTGAACGTCGTTGAAGGCACCCGCAAGCGCGTGCAGGCTTTCGAAGGCGTCGTGATCGCCAAGCGCAACCGCGGCCTGAACTCCGCGTTCACCGTGCGCAAGATTTCGTCGGGTGAAGCCGTGGAACGTACGTTCCAGCTGTACTCGCCGCAAATCGCCGGCATCGAAGTCAAGCGCCGCGGCGACGTGCGCCGCGCCAAGCTGTACTACCTGCGCAACCGCTCGGGCAAGTCGGCGCGTATCAAGGAAAAGCTGGTCAGCAAGCAAGCCTCGGCGGCTTGATCGCTTATCGGCACACGGCCCTACCAGTGTCGGACGTTCACGCCATCCCGCGTTTTCGTTCGGCACGGGTTTCCGGGTTAAAAAGGCACCTGCGAGGGTGCCTTTTTCTTTTTGCAGAGCCGTATGTCTGATTCCTCGTCTTCCCCGCGGCCCCGGCGGCCGCTGGCGCGTCCCGGCTTCGATCCGGCGACGCAACCCTGGGTCGTGGCCAACGAGTCCTTGCCGGCCGTGCCCGCCAGTCTGTTGACCCCGGATTCGCTGCGGGGCACGCTCAGCCAGCCATCCACCTGGACGCTGGAGCTCTCGCGCGATACCGATCTGCGCTATCCGGGCCGCGAAGGCGTGCCGGTCCCCGCGGCGGTGCTGATTCCGCTGGTGACTCGTGACAACGGCGTGCACATCATGCTGACTCAGCGCGCGGCGCACCTGCACGATCATGCGGGCCAGATCAGCTTTCCCGGCGGACGCATCGAAACCAGCGACTCCACGCCGGAGGCCGCGGCGCTGCGAGAAGCGCAGGAAGAAACCGGCTTGCCCGCCAATCACGTGGAGGTTCTGGGCAGCATGCCGCCCTACCTGACCGCGACGGGTTTTTCCATCATTCCGGTGGTGTCGTTGGTGCGCCCGGGTTTCGATCTGGCGCCTGACGCATTCGAAGTGGCGGAAGTATTCGAGGTGCCGCTGTCGTTTCTGATGGACCCCGCCAATCATCGGCTGTATGAAGCCCGGCTGGACGATGGCCGGGTGCGCCAGTATTACGGCATGCCTTACGGCAAGCATTTCATCTGGGGGGCCACCGCCGGGATGTTGCGCAACCTTTACCATCTGCTGCGCCACGGCTTTACGCCACGTTGAGGTCATTCGACCGCTGAAGCCTATGCATGACGGCCCCGGATGGGGCCGTCATGCATTGCGGGACGGCTCGGCGCTAGTAGCGCTGCTGGCCTGCCAGGTTTTCTTCGAGGATGCGTTGGTACAGGGCGTAGCGCGCCGGGTCGATAGCTCCGGCCTGCAAGGCCGCCACCACGCCGCAGCCGGGTTCCTGCCGATGGGTGCAGTTATAGAAACGGCACTCCTCGATGGGTTTGGTGAACTCCGGAAAGCCGCGGATGATGTCTTCGCGGCTCAGGTGCTGCAGGCCGAAGGCCTGAAAGCCCGGGGAATCGATCAGGTCGCCACCCGGAGCGGGAAGGTGATAGAGCCGGGTGCTGGTGGTGGTGTGCTTGCCCATGTCCAGCGCGGTGGAATGCTCGCGGGTGGGGGCGGCGGCGTCCGGCACCAGGGCGTTGAGGAGCGTGGACTTGCCCATGCCGCTTTGGCCCAGCAGCAAACTGGTGTGCCCGGCCAGACGGGGCGCAAGCAGCGTATGCACCTTCTCGGGTTCCAGCGCGCTGAGTTCAATGACGTCCACGCCCAGGGCGGCAATGGGTGCCAGCCGCGCGCGCGCCGCCGGCAACTCGTCAGTCAGGTCCGTCTTGTTCAAGATGATGATGGGCGCGATGCCCGCGCTCCAGGCGCCCGCCAGGGCGCGCCCGGTCAGGTCGTCCGAAAAAGTGGGTTGCACGGCGACAACAATCAGCAACTGGTCGACATTGGACGCGAACTGCTTGGAACGCATCTCGTCCGAGCGGTACAGCAGGTTGCGCCGCGGGAGGATGGCGTCGATGGCGCCTTCGTCCTTGCCCTGGGGCGTGATGCGCACGCGGTCGCCCACGGCGGCGCCAGCCTTCTTGCCACGCGGAAAACACTTGCGCAGCGTGCCGTCGGCAAGTTCCACGGTGTAATGGCGCCCGTGTGCGGCGATGATGCGCCCTTCATTGGGCCCGGCTGTAGTCGCGCTCATGCAGCGGCCGCCGTCAGGTGGCGGATGCGCACGGCGGCGGGCGGATGGCTGTCGTAAAAGGCTGAATGCACGGGATCGGGAGTCAAGGTGGCGGCGTTATCGTCGTAGAGTTTGACCAGCGCGGACACCAGGCGTTCCGGCGAACTCTGTTCGGCCGCATAGCGGTCCGCTTCGAATTCGTCGCGGCGCGAGTACCAGCTGGCCACGGGCGTGAGCATGAAAGTGAATACGGGGATGACCAGGAAGAACAGCAGCAGCGCCATCGCGTCGTTACGCCCGCCCAGCTGTGGCATGACGCCCAGGCCGACGTAAAACCACGGCTGTTGGGAAATCCAGCCCAGGATGGCGAAGAACACCAGCGCGGCGGCGAAACTGAACACAATGCGCTTGATGATATGGCGCTTGGCGAAATGGCCCAGCTCGTGCGCGAGCACGGCCTCGATCTCGTCGCCGTTCAGCCGCGCCAGCAGAGTGTCGAAGAACACGATCCGGCGCGAACGGCCGAATCCAGTGAAGTAGGCATTGCCGTGGGCTGACCGGCGCGAGCCGTCCATCACGAAAAGGCCATTGAGCGCAAAGCCGCAGCGTTGCGCCAGGCGCTGGATGCGTCCAGCCAGTTCCGGATCGGACAGCGGCGTGAACTTATTGAAGAGCGGTGCAATGAACATCGGGTAAATGATCAGGAGCGCCAGGTTGAACGCCGTCCATAGCGCCCAGGCCCACACCCACCAGTACGCGCCCGCGCTGCCCATCAGCCAGAGGACGGCGGCCGCCAGCGGCAAGCCGAGCACCGCGGCCACCAGCAGACCCTTGGCGGCGTCGGCGGCGAACAGCGCGGGCGTCATGCGGTTGAAGCCGAAACGCGCCTCGAGCTTGAACTGGCGCCAGAGCGTGAACGGCAGGCCCAGGACTCCCAGCAGCAGCGCCACGACGACCAGCAACAGCATCTGCCGCAGGAAGTCGTTGCTGGTAAGCTGGGCCACCATCAGGTCGATGAATTGCAGCCCCCCCATCAGGGTCAGGCAGACCAGCAGGATGGCGTCGTAGGTGCGTTCCAGCATGCCCAGCTTGACCCGCGCCACCGTGTAATCTGCCGCGCGCTGATGGCTTGCCAGTCCGATACGGTGAGAGAATTCGGACGGCACCTGGTCGCGGTTGCGCGCGACGTGACGAATCTGGCGCGACGCCAGCCACAGGCGCACGGCAATATCGGTCAGCAGGAAGGCAACAAACAGCAGTGTGAACATGGGCGATGCGGCTTGGTCAAGTAGTTATGTGCGAAAATCGTGTGTTTTACCGCCGGGCCGCCCCTAGGTAAAAAGCGCGCCCTTGGGGGCAGCAAGCCGAAGGCGCGGCGCGGGGGCAATCTTTACCGCCGGGCCGCCCCTAGGTAAAAAGCGCCCCCTTGGGGGCAGCAAGCCGAAGGCGCGGCGTGGGGGTAATCTTTACCGCCGGGCCGCCCCTAGGTAAAAAGCGCCCCCTTGGGGAGGCAGCAAGCCGAAGGCGCGGCGCGGGGGCATCCCTTATAGGCAAATTATATGGCTGTGAACGAAAACCGCCTGGTTTGGCTGGACATGGAAATGACCGGCCTGGATCCCGAAAAAGAACGCATCATCGAAGTCGCCGTCGTGGTGACCGAACCCGACCTGACCGTCGTGGCGGAAGGCCCGGTGCTGGTGGTGCATCAGCCCGATAGCCTGCTCGACGCCATGGACAGCTGGAACAAATCCACGCATGGCAAGAGTGGCCTGATCGACAAGGTCAAAGCATCCACGATTTCCGAGGCGCAGGCCGAGGATACGCTGTTGGCGTTTCTGGCGCAGCACGTGCCCGCGGGCAAGTCGCCCCTGTGCGGCAACACGATCAGCCAGGACCGCCGCTTCATGTTTGCTTATATGCCGCGCCTGGAGCAGTTCTTCCATTACCGCAATCTGGACGTGAGCACCCTGAAGGAACTGGCGCGCCGCTGGGCGCCTGCCGTCTACAAGGGCTTCGAGAAAAAGAGCCGCCACGAAGCGCTGGCGGACATTTACGAATCGATCGACGAACTCAAGTATTACCGCGAGCACTTCCTGAAGGTGTAGGCGGTACGCGCCCATGCCCGCCGCCTCATCCGCCTGCGAGCCGCTCATCGGGGATCACCCGTCGATGGCGGCTTTGCGCGATCTGGTCGGCCGGGTGGCGCGCAGCAAGGCCAGCATCGTTCTCATTTACGGTGAAACCGGCACCGGCAAGGGGCTGGTGGCCCGAAACCTGCATGCGCAGTCCGCGCGCGCGGCCAAGGGCTACACCGAGATCAACTGTGCAGCCATCCCCGGCAATCTGCTCGAGTCCGAGCTGTTCGGCCATGAACGCGGCGCGTTCACGGGAGCCGTTGCGCGCAAGACCGGGCTGCTGGAAGCCGCCAACGGCGGCACCGTATTCCTGGACGAGATCCGCGAACTGGATCCCGTCATGCAGGCCAAGATCCTGACCTTGCTGGACAGTCGGCGCTTCCGGCGCATCGGTTCCGTGCAGGAAGTCTCGGTCGATGCCCGCTTCATTGCCGCCACCAACAAGATCCTGCTGGGGGAAGTGCAGGCAGGACGTTTCCGGGACGACCTTTATTACCGCCTGCAGGTCGTGTCGATCAATCTGCCGCCGCTGCGCGAGCGAGGCGACGATGTCATCGTCCTGGCGCAGCGCTTCCTGGAACGTTACAACGCCACCCACGGCAGCCGCTTCACCGCCATCGACGCTGAGGTCCGGCGCATCTTCAAAACCTACGCCTGGCCGGGCAACGTGCGTGAGCTCAGCAATCTCCTGGAGCGGATCTGCATCCTGGAGGATGGCGAGACGGTCCTGGCCCGCCATTTGCCGCAGCGCATTCTGCGGGAAGCAGGCAAGCCCGCCCTAGCGGCTACAACCGCGGGCGGGGGCAGTTATGCCGACCAGTCCGCGCAGTTTCAGCGCGGACTGATTCGCGCGGCGCTCCAGGCCCAGGAGGGCAACCTGGGCCGTGCCGCCGAGTCCCTGGGCTTGACGCGGCATGCCCTGCGCCACCAGATGCTCAAGCTGGGGCTGGACGGCTGAAGCCTATTCCGCGCTGATGTTGTGCTTGCGCGCGATGCCCTGCCACAGCGCGAGCTCTTCGCGCACGCGCGTGCCGAACTCGGCGCTGTCCATGCGGGTGGGCACCGTTCCGTCCAGATCCAGCAGTGCTTTCATCTCTGGCGATGCCGCGATCTCGTTGAGGGCGGCGTTGAGCTTGTCGATATAGGGCTGCGGCGTGCCCGCGGGGGCGAATACGCCCACCCAGATCTGGACCGAATAGCCCGGCAGCGCCTGCGCGGCCGGCGGCAGGTCGGGGAACGCCGGGGAGGGCGCTTGCGCCGTGGTGGCCAGCAAGGTGACCTTCTTGCTTTGCACCACCGGAGCCAGCGTGCTGTAGTTGGACAGCATGACGTGGATCAGGCCGCCAGCCAGGTCCGAGGCGGCATTTGCCGCGCCCTTGTAGGGCACATGCGTCATTTCCGTGCCCGCGGCGTCATCCAGCATGACCGTGGCCAGGTGCGCCAGTGAGCCCACGCCCGCGCTGCCATAGTTCAGGGCTCCCGGCTTGCCGCGGGCGGCTTCCAGCAATTGCTTCAAGGATGTGTAGGGGGTCTGCGCCGAGGCCGCGATGACCAACGGACCCTGTCCTATCATCGCCACCGGCGCGAACTGCTTCAGCGGGTCGTACGGCAAGTGCGGCTGCGTGGCGGCGGTGGTGAGGAAGGTCGACGAGGTCAGGAGCAGCACCGAGCCGTCCTTGGCCGAGCGGGCGACATACTCGGAGCCGATCGCCCCGGCCGCGCCGCCACGGTTTTCCACGATGACCGTGTTGCCGAGACGCGCAGCGAGCTGTGGCGCGATCGCGCGGGCGATCGCGTCGTTGCTGGCGCCGGCCGTGAACGGCACCACGATCTTGACCTGCTTGGGCACTGCCGTCTGGGCCGCTGCCGCGCCGGCCAGCAGGGATGCCGCCAGGAACAACGTTGTATGCATTAGCGCTTTCATGATCGATTCTCTAGGAGAGCGGAGGTTGGAGCGGGCGCCGGACATGGCGCCCGCAGCGTTCAGTCCGGCATGGGGATGGCGACGTCCAGCAGAGGCGCGTACTGCTGGGCGCCGAAGATATCGCCATCGCCCGCGGACCCGCTGGGAGCCAGCCGGTAGATCGTGAATTTGATGGCCAGGCCGGGATCGTAATGCACGAAGTCCGAGATGCGGTTGTCGTCGATCCGGTAGAGAGCCGCCATGCTGGCGCGTGTCAGCGCGCCGGAGCTTTTGACCGCCTCGTAGGTCGCCGGCTCGCGGAAGATGATGTCGAAGGTAATCTTGTTGACGCCCGCGTTCTTGCTGCGGATGGTCTTGGCCAGGGTGCTGAGTTTCTGGGTGCTCATGGTCTTGCTGGCTCAGGCGCCAGCCTCGGTGAGGTGGGTCGGAAAGAGTTCGCCTGCGTCTTGCACCGGCAGCGTATGGTTCAGGGTCCAGCGATAGGCCGCGCTGGTGCGCACCACCTCGTCCAGCGGAAACGATACGGAGCCGGCCGTGCCCTTCACGTCGGGCAGGCGGGCATAGAACATCTGGCGCAAGCCCGTGAGCGTCAGCTCCTCGGCCATCTCGGCGGTCGGAGCGACGCCCTGGACCATGACGCAAAGCTCATGGCCGGGCTGGTCCCTCAGCGGTTCCAGGTCTCCCATGACGCCGTCGCGCCCATAGACCTTGTAGTGAAGCTCATAGCCTGAATCGCCGAAGCGCTCGCGCACCTTGTCGCGCGCCCAGGCGATGACGCGGTCCACGTTGGCGATGGTGTAGGGGTCGCGTATGCCGCAAAGCCCCATGTAGCGCTCGCCGACCTTGCCGGAGCCTTCCAGCTTCACGCGCACCTGGGTGGCAGGCTCGAAGCGCGAGCCCGTGATGCGGGTAGTCTTTTCGCTGAGCTGCTCGTACCGGCATTCGGCCATGTCCAGACGGCCGCCCGCGAAGAACTCTTCATAGGGATTGGAGCGTTCATACATCGCGTGGCCCGCGACCGAGGCGATGGTGCAGCGCTGGTCGGGGTGCATGGCGGTAACGCGCACGTCTTCGGCCGAAATTTCGCCCATCACGGTTTCCTTGCCGCCGTAGGGTTCCGCGCAGAAGGACGCGCATTCCAGCACCTTGCCCAGGTAGTAGGCCTTGTCCGCGTCGTAGCCCCGGTGCAGCGCGGGGGCGGCGAACACGGCGGCGTCCGAACTGCGGCCGCCGATGATTACGTCCGCGCCAGCCTCCAGCAGCTTGATGTAGGGATGCACGCCGGCCACTGCCACGATGCGGTCGCTGGCATCCAGCTCGGCCTCGGTCAGGTCGGCGTAACCGTCCAGCCCCGCCACCTGCTGGCCGTCGCGCAGGGCGCGGCGCACGCGCTCCTTGTCGACCTCTGAATAGAAATAACCAATCTTGAACGGCGCCAGCTTGTGTTCCGCCGCGATTTCCTTGATCAGGCGCACATACAGGTCGACGCGGCTGTTGGAACCGGTATCCCCCGCCGATCCGATGATCATGGGCACGCCCAGCTTGCGCGCCGCCAGCAGCATCTGCTCCAGGTCGTGGCGCTGCCACGCCTGCGGGCTGGTTGAGGTGTCGGAGCCCAGCGGCACGGGCCCCACGTCGTCGCTGCCCGAGTCGGCGGCGATGCAGTCCGGCCCGGCGGCGACGCCGAGCTGAAAGCTCTCGGTGCGCAGGGGGGCGAATCCTAAATGCCCGTTCGGGCAGATGATGCTCATGGAACGCATTGGTATAGTCTCTTCGGTTGAGTCGTCCGGTCTCGCTCGTACCGGCCTCGACTACAACGCAAAATGCATGCCAGCCTGCAGATGCCGCGCGCCCTGCGTGTTTGCTGCGTGCCCTGCTCGGCGTGTTCCGATTTGTTGGTAAATTTTCACGCAATGCGTGAATTTCACGCGTAATCCCAGCCATGTCGACTTCCTATCCCGTTGCCCGGATCCGCGAGGCCGAACGCCAGGCTTTGGCGCAGGGCCGGCGCTTGATGCCTCTGGCAGGAGCCGCCGCCGCCCGCTATGCCGCGGCGCAGGTCCGGCCGGGGACGGCGGTGCTGGCGCTGGCGGGGCCCGGCAACAACGGTGGCGATGCGCTGGAAGCGGCGGCCGGCTTGCGCGCGATGGGCCACGATGTACGCGTGCTGTTGCCATCGGGCGCGCGCGGCCTGCCCGCCGACGCCGCCCATGCCCATGCCAGGTGGCAGGCGGCGGGCGGCGAAACCTGGTCCACGCTGGAACCGGGTTTTATGCCTGGGCTAGTCATCGACGGCCTGTTCGGTATCGGACTGAATCGTCCGCTGGGCGCGGATTGGCAGGCGCTCGTGGACAGGGTCAACGCTTGGGATGTGCCGGTGCTGGCGCTGGACGTACCCAGCGGCATAGACGCCGACACCGGGCAGGCCCTGGGCCGGCCGATCCGTGCGCATTGGACGCTGTCCTTCATCGGACGGGCCAGAGGCCTGGAACTGCCGGGACCAGGACGCGACGCCTGCGGCGTATCCGAGGTGGACTCGCTGGGTGTGGTAATTCCGGACGCGGACGGCGCCTGAGCGCGGCGCCCGGCAGATTTCCTAGACGGGCTTGCCGCCGAAGCGTGTGGCGATGTCGGCCGCCAGCGGCGCGTAGCGCTCGTTGTCGCGGCCGGCGAGGGCGTCCAGGTGCGCTTCCGAGGCGTCGAACACCCGCCAGTAGATGCGCCCGCAGATTTCCCGCGCGCCATGGCCGGGCCAGTCGTCGGGCAGCATGGGGCCGGGCAGTTGCGGATCGTGCAGCACGATCCGGCGCCAGCTGTGCAGCAGCATGACTCGCACGATGAAGGCCTCGGCGGGCGAGGGCGGGGTCTCCAGCAGCTTTTCCAAGGGGCCAAAATTCTTGGCGAACTGGCGATACTGTTCAGCCAGTTCGTCCAGGTTCCAGCATTGCGTGGCCAGGCTGGCGATGGGCAGGCCACCCGCGCCGGCCAGGTCGCGCGCCGAAAGCACCAGCGCGCGGTCTGGAATGCCCAACTTTTCCAGGATGTCATGGGCGGCGCTGGCCTCCGTGTGTGGATGCGCGAACAGGCCAGGCGCGATCATGCCAAATCCTTCCCACACCAGTTCCTTGCGGAGCTCGGCGCGCTCGGCCAGCCCGTTGCCGGTGCGCGGCAGGGCGACCAGCGTCCATTCTCCATTCCATTCCTTGGGCGGACCCACGTAGATGCGCTGGGAGGCGTGCGCGGTGTGGCGCAGACCCTGATCGGAAATCAGATAGAGGCTGCGCCGGCCGTGCCGCTCGGACTGCAGCCAGTTCTGGGCGACCAGTCGGAACACGCTGGTGCGCAGCAGGCGTTCGTTGATGCCCAGCGGGGCCAGCAGTTCGATCAGATCGCCCAGCCAGATGGCGCCGCCGTGCGGCGCGAGTGCGTCCCCGAGCAGGCTGACGCAGAGCGATTTTGCGCGTGGCGGATCGTTCTTGATCAGGCGTGACAGAAAGCGGTCCAGGGGCGACTGAGGGTTTGCCATTAGAGGGGGCCGCAGGCGGCCGATATCGGGATCCTCAATATGATACATAAATCCAATGTGATACAGATTTGAGTTTGACAATGAATTTTTTGTATTAAATAATCCGCCTATGACATGACGGCACTGCGGAACGTTTGCTTTGCGTTTTCGCAAACCGTCTTCAAGGAGACAGACATGTACGCTCAACTCGTCGAAACCGGCGTCAAGCAGGTCAAGACCGCGGACCAGCTCGAAGGCCGGGAACAGACGTTCCAGCGCCGGATCGACGACGGCGTCCGCATCGAAGCCAAGGACTGGATGCCGGATGCCTACCGCAAGACGCTCGTGCGCCAGATTTCCCAGCACGCGCACTCCGAAATCGTAGGCATGCTGCCCGAAGGCAACTGGATCACCCGCGCGCCTTCGCTCAAGCGCAAGGCCATCCTGCTGGCCAAGGTCCAGGACGAAGCCGGTCACGGCCTCTATCTGTACAGCGCCGCCGAAACGCTGGGCGTGTCGCGCGACGACCTGATCGACGACCTGCATGCCGGCCGCGCCAAGTACTCCAGTATCTTCAACTACCCCACGCTCAGCTGGGCCGACATCGGCATGATCGGCTGGCTGGTCGATGGCTCCGCCATCATCAACCAGATCCCGCTGTGCCGCTGTTCCTACGGCCCCTATGCGCGGGCCATGGTGCGCGTCTGTAAGGAAGAGTCCTTCCACCAGCGCCAGGGCTACGACCTGCTGATGCAGATGTGCCTGCACGGCACGCCGGAGCAGAAGGCCATGGTGCAGGACTCCCTGAACCGCTGGTGGTGGCCGGCGCTGATGATGTTCGGTCCCTCGGATGCCGATTCGCCCAACAGCGCCCAGTCCATGGCCTGGAAGATCAAGCTCTTCTCCAACGACGAACTGCGCCAGAAGATGGTGGACCAGACCGTGCCCCAGGCTGAATTCCTGGGTCTGACCATTCCGGACCCCAAACTGAAGTGGAATGCCGAGCGCGGTCATTACGACTTCGGCGAGATCGACTGGAGCGAGTTCTATGCCGTGCTCAAGGGCAACGGCCCCTGCAACCGCGAACGCCTGGCCGCGCGTGTCAAGGCGCACGAGGACGGCGCCTGGGTGCGCGACGCCTTGGTCGCCTACGCCGACAAACAGGCCGAGCGCAAGGCTGCGTGAAAGGATAAAGCCCACCCCCGAAGCGCTGCGCGCTTCCCCCCTCAAGGGGGCGCCGCAGCGGACCGGCAAAGCCGGCTCCGCGCGGAAGCTGCGGTAGGTGAGCTTCCAGACTCACACTTCTAAACATTGCAGATCAGGGCGCGCGGCGCGCGCCCGGTATTCGAGGACATTCATCATGAGTAAAGACTGGCCCCTGTGGGAAGTGTTCATCCGCAGCCAGCACGGCCTGGCGCACAAACACGTCGGCAGCCTGCACGCGCCCGACGCTGAAATGGCGATCAACCACGCCCGCGACGTCTATACCCGCCGCAATGAAGGCCTGAGCATCTGGGTGGTGCGCGCGTCAGACATCTCGGCCAGCAGTCCTGGCGACAAGGATCCGCTGTTCGAACCCGCCAACAGCAAGGTCTACCGGCATCCCACGTTCTTCCCGATGCCCGAAGAAATCAAGCACATGTAAGACGGCGGGGGAGACATGGACAAGACTCTGTTTGAATACCTGCTGCGCTTGGGCGATTCCTCGCTCATCCTGTCGCAGCGGCTAGGCGCCTGGACTGGCCACGGCCCGATCCTGGAAGAAGACCTGGCGCTGACCAATACCGCGCTGGACCTGTTGGGCCAGGCCCGCATGTGGCTGACGCTGGCGGGCGAGGTCGAAGGAGCCGGCCGCGACGAAGACGCGCTGGCCTACCTGCGCGATGCGCACCAATTCCATAATGTGCTGCTCGTCGAACGCCCCAATGGCAACTACGCCGACACCATGGCGCGCCAGTTCTTGTTCGACGTCTGGCACTACTTTCTGCTGCAACGCCTGGAAAAGTCGAGCGACGAACGCATTGCCGGCATCGCGGCCAAGTCCATCAAGGAAGTGACTTATCACGTGCGCCGCTCCTCGGACATGGTGGTGCGTCTGGGTGACGGCACGGCGGAAAGCCACGCCAAGATGCAGGCGGCGATCGATGACGCCTGGCGCTTCACCGGCGAGCTGTTCGCCGACGATGCCGTGGATCTGGACGTTGCCTCCCGCGGCATCGGATGCGAGCTGTCGGCCTTGCGCGAACCCTGGCTGGCGCATGTATGCGAAGTGCTGGAAGAAGCCACCCTGACCGTGCCCGACGAGTCCGCCGCCAACCATGCGGCGTACCGCGGCGGCCGGCAGGGCAAGCACACCGAGGAACTAGGCTACGTGCTCGCCGAAATGCAGTTCCTGCCGCGCGCCTATCCGGGAGCCACCTGGTGAACGCCCTGGCGCCCGTTTCCGCCGACCAGGTGTACGCCTGGCTGCAAGAGGTCCCCGATCCGGAGATCCCCGTGCTGTCCGTGGTGGATCTGGGCGTGGTGCGTGACGTGTCCTGGGACGGCGACGCCTGTGTCGTGGTCATCACGCCCACGTATTCCGGCTGCCCGGCCATGCGCGAGATCACGCAGGACATCCAGCAGACGCTGGCCCGTCACGGTATCGCCGAAGTTCGTGTGCAAACCCGCCTCGCCCCGGCCTGGACCACGGACTGGATGAGCGAGAAGGGGCGCGAGGCGCTCAAGGGCTACGGCATTGCCGCGCCCGCCGAACGCGCCGTCGACATCTCGGGCATCAGCCGGCGCGCGGCCGGCCCGGCCATCGCCTGCCCGCGCTGCGGTTCGAAAGATACGCGCCTGGTCAGCAACTTCGGGTCCACGTCGTGCAAGGCGCTGTATCGCTGCGTGTCTTGCCGCGAGCCTTTCGATTATTTCAAGACTCACTGAGAGCGGTTTCGCAATGAGCCAGAACCAATTCCATTCCTTGACGGTGGCCTCGGTGGCGCGCAACACGCGCGATGCCGTCGTCGTGACCTTCGACCTGCCCGAGACGTTGGCGGAGGAATTCGCCTTCCTGCCCGGCCAGTACCTGACGCTGCGCACGCAATTGAACGGCCAGGAACAGCGCCGTTCCTACTCCATCTGTTCCGCGCCCCACGACAAGCTGTTGCGCGTGGCCATCAAGAAGGTGGACGAAGGCGTCTTTTCCAGCTGGGCCAACCATGAGCTGCAACCGGGCCAGACCCTGGAAGTCATGGCGCCGGCCGGCAACTTCACCGTCGATTTTTCCCCTGAAAACAAGCGCCACTATGTGGCGTTTGCCGTAGGCAGCGGCATCACGCCGGTGTTCTCCCTGGTCAAGACCGCGCTGTCCACCGAGCCCAACAGCAAGTTCACGCTGTTCTTCGGCAATCGCGCTTCGTCGGCGGTGTTGTTCCGCGAAGAGATCGAGGACCTGAAGAACCTCTACATGGAGCGTTTCTCCCTGGTCTACATCATGAGCCGCGAGACCCAGGACATCGAACTCTTCAACGGTCGCCTGGACGGCGACAAGGTCGATCAACTGATGTCGGCCTGGATGAGTCCCGAGGATATCGATTACGCTTTTGTCTGTGGTCCGCAGACCATGACCGAAAGCGTGGTCGAGCGGTTGCAGGCCCGGGGTATTCCGAAGTCGAACATCAAGTTCGAGCTTTTCGGCGCGCCCAAGGGGCCGCGCGCGTTGCGCACCGGTCAGGAAGCCCGCCAGGCGCCCGGCAAGGGGCAGTGCGAGGTGACCGTGGTGCAAGACGGCCACAGCCGTATGTTCGTGATTGAAAAGAATAAAGACAGCGTGCTGGATTCGGCCCTGGCGCAAGGGATCGAACTGCCGTATTCGTGCAAGGGCGGGGTGTGCTCCACCTGCCGCTGCAAGGTCATCGAAGGCGAGGTGGATATGGACGCCAACTTCGCCCTGGAAGACTACGAAGTCGCGCGCGGCTTCATCCTGAGCTGCCAGAGCTTCCCGGTCAGCGACCGGCTGGTCATCGACTTCGACCAGGAAACCTGACCCGGCCCGCGCCAGGCAGAAAACCATATTTATCTGGAGAGACGCAGTGTCCCAACAATTCTTCGAACGCCACCAGCCCCTGCTGGAGCAAGCCATGGCCGCAGCCTCCCTGCGCGGCTACTGGAGCCCCTTTGCCGAATCGCCCAGCCCCCGCAACTACGGCGAGACCGCCAACGACGAGGGCCGCGCCGCTTTTGAAGCCCTGAAGGGCAAGCCTTTTCCGCTGAACCTGCATGATGCCGACGGCACCGTGGGCGGCGAAAAATCGCCCTATGGCTTCGACCTGGGCATTAGCTATCCGCACGTGCCGGTCGATAAGCTGATTGCCGCCTCCAAGCGCGCGCTGGAAGACTGGCGCCGTGCCGGTCCGCGCGCCTGGGTGGGCGTGTCGCTGGAAATCCTGGCCCGTCTGAACAAGCTGAGCTTCGAGATCGCCTATGCGGTACAGCACACCACCGGCCAGGGCTTCATGATGGCATTCCAGGCGGGCGGCCCGCACGCGCAGGACCGCGGCTTCGAAGCCGTGACCTACGCCTGGCAGGAAATGTCGCGCATCCCCGGCGTGGCCGTCTGGGAAAAACCGCAAGGCAAGAACGACCCGATCCGCATGGAAAAGCAGTTCACCGTGGTGCCGCGTGGCGTCGCGCTGGTGATCGGCTGCTCCACGTTCCCGACCTGGAACGGCTACCCAGGCTTGTTCGCCAGCCTGGCCACCGGCAACACCGTCATTGTCAAACCGCACCCTGGCGCCATCCTGCCCTTGGCCATCACCGTGAAGGTGGCGCGCGAAGTCCTGCAGGAAGCGGGTTTCGATCCGGACGTGGTGCTGCTGGCCGCGCATGAAGCCGGCGACGACACCGCGCAGAAGCTGGCGCTGGACCCGGCCGTCAAGATCGTTGATTTCACTGGCAGCACCGCCAACGGCGACTGGCTGGAAAACAATGCCCGCCAGGCGCTGGTCTACACCGAGAAGGCCGGCGTGAACCAGGTCATCATCGATTCCACCGACGACCTGAAGGGCGTGGCCCGCAACCTGGCGTTCTCCCTGGCCCTATATTCGGGCCAGATGTGCACCGCACCGCAGAATATCTATGTTCCGCGCGATGGCATCCAGACTCCGGAAGGCCGCGTCAGCTTTGACGAAGTCGCCGCCGCCCTGGGCGCTGCCGTCGAGAAGGTGGGCGCGGATGCGGCCAAGGCCGTCGAGCTGACCGGCGCCATCCAGAATGAAGGCATTGTCGAGCGCATCGAGAAGGCCCGCGCGCTGGGCCTGCCGGTGGTTGCCGACAGCAAGGCGCTGACGCATCCGCAGTTCGAGAATGCCCGCGTCCGCACGCCGCTGCTGTTGCGCGCGGAAGCCGGCAATGCCGCCATCAGCCAGGAATGGTTCGGCCCGATCGCCTTCGTGGTGGCCACCGATTCCACCACCCACAGCATCCAGTTGGCGCGCGACAGCGTCATCAAGCATGGCGCGCTGTCGCTGTCCGCCTACACCACCAGCGACGCCGTCGCCGACCAGGTGCAGGACGCGGCGGAAGTCTCCGGGGTGTCCCTGTCGCTCAACCTGACGGGGGGCGTGTTCGTCAACCAGACCGCCGCCTTCAGCGATTTCCACGGCACCGGCGCCAACCCGGCCGCCAACGCCGCGCTGTCCGACTCGGCCTTCGTGTCCAACCGCTTCCGCGTGGTGCAAACCCGCCGCCATGTTTGAGGATGAGACCCGCCCCCGAAGCGCTGCGCGCTCCCCCTCGAGGGGGAGCAGCTGCGGACCGGCAAAGCCGGCTCCGCGCTGCCCGGCTAGGGGGCTGACGATTTTTGACGTGAGTGGCGTGCCCGCCATGGATAACTGATATGACCTATCAAGACATTCAATTCGACCTGTCGGGCGGCATCGCGCGCTTGACGCTGAACCGTCCGGACAAGCTGAACAGCTTCACGGCCAACATGCATGGTGAAGTGGCCGATGCCCTGACCCGCGTGGAAACCGAAGGTGCGCGCGTGCTGGTGTTGACCGGCGCCGGCCGCGGCTTCTGCGCCGGCCAGGACCTCAGCGAACGCAAACCCGCGCCCGACGGTACGCCGCCGGATCTGGGCGAGACCGTCGACAAGTTCTACGGACCGCTGGTGCGCCGCGTGAACGCCTTGCCGATGCCCGTCGTGGTGGGTGTGAACGGCGTTGCCGCGGGGGCGGGCGCCAACCTGGCGTTCGCCGGAGACATCGTCATCGCCAAGGCTTCGGCCTCGTTCATCCAGTCGTTCTGCCGCCTCGGGCTTATTCCCGACACCGGCGGAACGTTCGTGCTGCCGCGCCTGGTCGGCCGGGCTCGCGCCATGGGCCTGGCCATGCTGGGCGACAAGCTCAGCGCCAAGCAGGCAGAAGAATGGGGCCTGATCTGGCAATGCGTGGCGGACGACGAATTCGACGCCACGCTGGAGCGCCTGGCCCAGCACTTCGCCAAGGCGCCCACCAAGGGCCTCGCCTACACCAAGCGGGCCATGCAGGCCAGCCTGGGCAATGACCTGTCCACGCAGCTGGACCTGGAGCGCGACATGATGCGCGAACTCGGCCGCAGCGCTGACTACGCGGAAGGCGTGGCCGCCTTCCTCGGCAAACGCGAACCGCAATTCAAGGGGCAATAAGAATGAATGCACATGTTCCCGCGGTCGAAGTGCCGACCGATCCCCAGGAGCTGGCGCAGGCCGTCGGCACCGTGATGTACGCGGGTGACGCGGCGTCGCAGGGCCTGGATATGAAAGTCGAAGAAATGGCACCGGGTTATGCGCGCCTGACGATGCGCGTGCGCGCCGACATGCTGAACGGCCACAAGACCTGCCACGGCGGATTCATCTTCGCCTTGGCGGACAGCGCCTTCGCCTTTTCCTGCAATTCGCGCAACGTCAGCACCGTGGCCTCGGGCTGCACCATCGACTACCTGGCCCCAGGCTTCGAAGGAGACCTGCTGACCGCTGTTGCCCAAGAGCGTTCGCTGGCCGGCCGCACCGGCGTCTATGACGTGACCGTGACCAATCAGGACGGACGCAACGTGGCGTTGTTCCGCGGCCGCTCCTACCGCATCAAGGGCCAGATCGTCGGGGTTCCGGCGGACGCTTGAGGCAGCCATCCAACCAAAGATACGGCCGCGGGCCGGATTGATGGCTTGTGCGGGTATCCCGCCCGCCAGGCAACCGGACCCCGCGCAGAGAGAATTTCAGGAGAGAGATAACCATGTCCAACACCATGAGCAAGCCGGGGCTGGACCCCATCGAGCATGCCAGCGAGGATGAGCTGCGCGCGCTGCAGCTGGAGCGGCTGAAGTGGTCGCTCAAGCATGCCTACGAAAACGTTCCGCACTACAAGAAGGCCTTCGACGAAGCCGGGGTGCATCCCGACGACTTGAAACAGCTTTCCGATATCTCGAAGTTTCCCTTCACCACGAAGAAGGAATTGCGCGAGAACTATCCCTTCGGCATGTTCGCCGTGCCGCGCGAGCGCATCTCGCGCATTCATGCCTCCAGCGGCACCACCGGCAAGCCCACGGTCGTGGGCTACACCAAGAGCGACCTGGACAACTGGGCCAATCTGGTGGCGCGCTCGATCCGCGCGGCGGGCGGCAAGCCGGGCGACACGGTGCACGTTGCCTACGGCTACGGTCTCTTCACCGGCGGCCTGGGCGCGCATTACGGCGCGGAACGCCTGGGCTGCACGGTCATTCCGATGTCGGGCGGACAGACGGAAAAGCAGGTGCAACTGATCAATGATTTCCGTCCGGACATCATCATGGTCACGCCTTCCTATTTCTGCAATATTCTGGAGGAACAGCGCCGCCAGGGGATTGATCCGCGTCAAAGTTCGTTGCGCATCGGGATTTTCGGCGCCGAACCCTGGACCGGGCAGATGCGTGCCGACATCGAAGCCGAAGCAGGCATCGACGCCGTCGACATCTACGGCCTGTCGGAAGTCATGGGCCCGGGCGTGGCCAGTGAATGCGTCGAGACCAAGGACGGTCCGGTGGTCTGGGAAGACCACTTCTACGCGGAAATCATCAATCCCGACACGGGCGAACCCGTGGCCGACGGCGAGCCGGGTGAACTGGTGTTCACCTCGCTCACCAAGGAAGCGATGCCCATCATCCGCTACCGTACCCGCGACCTGACGCGCCTGCTGCCGCCAACCGCGCGCAGCATGCGCCGCATCGGCAAGATCACCGGCCGCAGCGACGACATGCTGATCGTGCGCGGCGTCAATATGTTCCCGACCCAGGTCGAGGAGCTGGTGCTCAAGATCGCCCAGCTGGCGCCACACTACCAATTGGTGTTGTCGCGCACCGGCAATATGGACGAACTGGAAATCCTGACGGAACTGCGCGCGGAATTTTCGACGCTGTCGGATGCGGAACGCGCCAATCTGGGCAAGCAGCTCCAGCACGCGGTCAAGACGCACATTGGCGTCAGCGCGCGCATCCAGGTATCGGATGCTGGCCACGTGGAGCGCACGCTGACCGGCAAGGCGCGCCGCGTGATCGATAAGCGGCCGAAATAATAGGGCCCCCACGCCGCGCCGCGCTACGCGGGCTAGCTGCCCCCCGAGGGGGCGCTTTCCCCTTGGGGCGGCCCGGCGGGGAAAGGAGCCCCCACGCCGCGCCCGCTGCGCGGGCTAGCTGCCCCCCGAGGGGGCGGCGCCGCCTTAGGGCGGCCTGGCGGCGGCGCGAGCCCCCAACGCCGCGCGCGTGTTCCAGGAAGCGGTAGTGAAAAAGCAGCCGCTAGGCTGCTTTTTTTACTTGATTGTCCCGCGCACGATGCGCCGGTACCAGTAGTGGAGCAGGGCGGCAGAGAGCCCCAGGCCGACCATGGCCATCAGCCACATGCTGCCCGCGCCTTGTGGCGATCCGGGGACCAGGATGGCGCGCACGCCGTCCAGGCCGCCGCGGCCCGGGCCGAAGCCGAACCACCAGCCGCCCACCAGTCCCACGCCCGCCAGCGCAACGACTTGCAGCAGCAGGGGAACCACCGCCACCTTGTAGGCGCGCAGCAGATAGGAGTTGATGCATTGCATCGAATCGAACAGATGGAACAGGGGCAGGACGGCCAGCAGCGTGGTGGCTACCGCAGCCACTTCGGGGTTGTCGGTGTAGGCGGCCAGGATGAGGGGACGGCCGGCCAGCAGTACTCCCGCCGTCAGCAGCGCTCCCAGCAGGCCCAGCGCCAGTCCGGCCATGCCCGTGCGGTGCGCATGGGCCAGGTTGCCGGCGCCGATGGCCTGCGCGGTCAGGGCCGCGGTAGCTACGCCCAGCGCCATGGGCATCATGTAGCAGAGCGCGGCCAGGTTGGACATGATTTGGTGGCCGCCGGTCACGTAGGTGCCTTCGCGCGCCACCAGCAGCGCCATGAATGTGAAGGCCGACACCTCCACCAGGTACGAGCCGCCCATGGGAATGCCCAGCCGCAGCAGTTCCTTCAGCGTTTTCCAGTCGGGCTTGCCCACGTGGAGTTTGAAGCGCCGGTAGTAGCGGTCATGCGTAATGACCCAAAGGCCCAGCCCCAGGCTCATCCATGACACGACGGCCGTGGCCAGCCCGGCGCCGGTGGCGCCCATGGCCGGCAGTCCCAGCTTGCCGTAGATGAAGAGCCAATTGAAGAAGGCCTTGAAGCCGATGGCCGTCAGGTTGATCGCCATGACCAGCTTGGGGCGCGAGACCGAGGTGCCCAGCGCGTAGATGGTGCGGAACACCAGCGCGGCGGGCAACGCCAGCACCAAGGCCTGCAGGTAGGATCCGATGCGTTCCCGCACGCCGGGGGCGACTTCGCCCGACATGGACAACCACATGTCCGGAAACAGCATCAGCACGGCGCCGACCACGGACAGCCCCAGCGCCAGCCACACGCCCTGGCCCCAACTGCGGCCGACTTCGAGATTGTTGCCGGCGCCGAAATGCTGGGCCAGGATGGGGATCAGGGCGTGCACCACGCCCATCAACCCGACGAAGATGGTGATGTAGATGGAGGCGGACAGCGCCATGGCCGCCAGGTCGGCCGCGCTGGAGTGACCCGTCATGGCGGTGTCCAGCACGCCAAAAGAGATGCCCGCCCATTGGCTGACCAGCACCGGCCAGGCCTGCCTGGCGATGCCGCGCAGGGTGGCGCCGAAACTCATCGGCGCATTGGGGGCGGGTGTCATCGGGGGGAGCCGACTCTGAGCAGGCGGAATACTTCCTGACGGTCCGCGCGGCGGCCTCCCTGCCACAGCACTTCGGCGCCGTCGCTGTAGGCGGCCGTGTTGTCGCGCAGGCTCTGGTTGCTGGTCTGTTGCAGCACCAGCGTGCAGCGGGAGTCGAAGGTGAACGTCAGGTTATTGAAGATGAGGAACGAGGCGCGCTGCCCGCTGCCCAGGCTCAGCCCGCGGACGCATTCGCCGGGGCGCACGTGCTGTTCCAGCGCCTGGGCCAGCTGGCCCGACACGGTGCGATAGCTGCGGGCGTAGTCCACTGCCGGCTGCCATAGCAGCACCAGGAGGATCCAGGTCACGGTCAGGCCGCCGGCCGACAGCACGGTGCCTCGCCACAGCGCTTGCGGCCGCACCCGCAGTCGCCACACCACCAACGCGATCCAGCCCACCGTAAAGCCTATGGCGAGCGCGAACGCGATCCAGGAGATCTCGGGCTGGTAACCGGTGGTCTGGCGGGCGATGTTGCGGGAAATCTGCGCCGGCCACTGGAAGTGCAGGGCGACCCAGCCGAGCCAGACCGTCGCTGCCGTCAGGGAAAAACACATGACGGCGAACCAGTCCAGCGTATTGACCACACCGCGGCGCAACGTGGGCAGGGAAAACGCGCCCAGTACCGCGCACGGCACGGCCAGCAGCACGTACTCGGAGTCGGACGCTTCTTCCAGCCCGAACAGCACCAGCGCCGCGCAGGCCAACATGGCCAGGGGCAGCCAGATGTGGGGCGCGTAGAGCCATGCGCGCCAGCGCCACACGGCCAGCAGGGCCAGCGGCCAGGTCGGCCACAGGTACCAAGGCAGGTCGCGCAGTGTGCGGCCCATGTCGTGCCAGTTGGGGGCGGCAAACGACGCCAGGTTCCAGATCTTCCAGTTGCGGATCCAGTACTCGCTGCTATGGCTGGCCGGAATCCACCAGGCCAGGATCAAAAGGGCGGTCAGCAGCACGGTCCAAGGTAGCCAGCGCCGGCATTTCCACAGGCGGCTGTGAGGGTAGAACGCCAGGGCCGCGCCTACCATGATGGGCAAGGCGCCCACCCAGCCGCGGGTGAGGAAACTGGCCGCCAGGGCAATACCCAGAGTGGTGCTGCCGGTGAACGGCCGGTCGATGCTGCGCGCCAGCGAATAGAACGCGAGCGCCTGCCACGCCATGATGGCGGGCACGACGGTGGTTTCGTGAGTGCGCTGCAGGATGCCGACCGTGGCCAGCAGCAACAGCAGCGCGGCGTCCGCCAACATGCGCCCATAGTCGCGGGGCTCGGGTTCGCCGCCGAATGGCAGCGCCAGCGGTTGGGCCTCGGCCCGGCGGCCCAGCAGGTAAGTGCCGTACCAGACGCTGGTGGCGGTGATGCCAAACCAGAGCAGGTTGGGCAACCGGCCGGCGGGGATGTCGCCGATGAACGGGCCGAACAGCCAGATGCATATCGCGCCCACCCAGGTGATCAGCGGGCCTTCCTCGGCATGGGCCAGGTGTCCCACTTGCGGCAGCAGCCAGGTGATGCCGCCTTCGCGGATCGCCGTGAGCATGGTTGCCAGCCCCACCGCATCGTCGGTTTTCCACGGGTCGCGCATGAACAGGCCGGCCACGATGTAGGCCAGCGACAAGCCCAGCAGGATCAGCCTGGGCAGTTTTGCGGTGGCCACGGACGTGAGCCGGGCCGGAGTGGAAATGGAAAGTGGGGACACGGGCGTTAATGTAACCGAGTGGTCTGGTTGCGCTAGTACCCAGCGTCGAAATCGGACGGCCTGGGAGAAAAAAAAGCAGCCCGGAGGCTGCCTTTTTGCTGCGGCTCCCGCGGGAGCGACAGGATCAGGAAGCGGACTTGACCGTGCCGGCAGTGCGGGCGAAGCGGGCGCGGAATTTTTCCACGCGGCCGGTTTCGACGATGCGGGTTTGAGCGCCCGTGTAGAACGGATGCGATTCGGAGGTCACGTCGCACTTGAAGAGCGGGTACGTCTTGCCATCCATTTCGATGGTTTCGCGCGTTTGCACGGTCGAACGGGTGATGAACTTGTTGCCCGTTTGCAGGTCGGCGAAGACGACTTCGCGGTATTCGGGGTGAATGCCTTCTTTCATGGTGCTTTCCTAGGGCTCGATCGAGCCTTGCAAGTTGTTAGGGTCGCCAGCCAAAATGCCCGGTATCTCGCCTGCTTGGGTAATGGGTGCCCAGCGGCAGGATAGTCGTAAGCCGTTCTAGCCACGTATCCAAAAAGTAACCCCAAATTCTAGCATGGGAATTTTGGGCAGGCCAAGGGGGTGAAAGGCCCCGAATGGGGCGCTTGCCTGCTAAAAATCAGGGTCGGATAAGAATCCGCCTGGACCTTCAGGCTAGGATCTAGAGATCCGTGCGCAGCTTCCAGATCTCGGGAAACAGCACCACTTCCAGCATGCGCCGCAGGTAATCCACCCCCGAGGTGCCGCCTGTGCCGCGCTTGAACCCGATGACCCGTTCGACGGTGGTGACGTGGCGAAAGCGCCACAGGCGGAACGCGTCTTCCAGGTCGGTCAGCTTTTCCCCCAGTTGATACAGGTCCCAGTAGCGGTCGGGCTGCCGGTATACGGTCAGCCAGGCGGCTTCCACCCCCGCCGAGGATTCATAGGGCTGCGTCCAGTCGCGCTCGAGGTGATCGGCCGGCACGTCCAGGCCATGGCGCGCCAACAGCCGCAATGCCTCGTCGTACAGCGACGGGGCTTCATAGGCGCTGCGAACCTGGGCAAGCAGGTCGTCGCGGTGCGCATGCGGCTTGAGCATGGCGGCGTTCTTGTTGCCGAGCAGGAATTCGACCTGGCGGTACTGATAACTCTGGAATCCACTGGAGCGCGCCAGATAGGGACGCAGCGCGGAATATTCGGGCGGCGTCATGGTTGCCAGCACATCCCAGGCATGGACCAGCTGTTCCATGATCTTGCTGACGCGGGCAAGCATCTTGAAAGCGGGCTGGAGGCGATCGGAGGCCACGTTTGCGATGGCGGCGCGCAACTCGTGCAGCATCAGCTTCATCCAGAGCTCGCTCGTCTGATGCTGGATGATGAAGAGCATCTCGTTGTGTTCGGGCGACAGCGGATGCTGCGCGCCCAGCAGTTCGTCCAGATGCAGGTAGTCGCCATAGGTCATGTCGCGCGTGAAATCCAACTGCGCTTTTTCCTGGCGGACGATGTCTTCGGGGCGTTCGGGGTGGGTCATGCGCGGCCTCCGTGGCAGGGCGGTGCCGCGCGACGGGCGGAGGCGGGCAGCGCGCGCCAGTTGGGCGCGTGCGGGCGGATGCGGCCGAGCGCCGCATGCGAAGCTGAATTTTTCTTCATGGTCGTGCTTCCAGAATGGGCGGCTGAATTTCCGGATCAGCCGCGCAATGGCCAGCGGACCAGCCTACAGTTCGCGCAGGACGGCGCGAACCGGGCTGGCATCGGCCTGGACCAGCGCCAACGGCAGTGCGATCAACTCGTAATCGCCTTCCGGCACGTCGTCGAGCACCAGGTTCTCCAGTACCCGCATGTCGTGCCGCAAGATCGTGTGGTGGCTGTCCAGGGTCTTGCTGGACGCGGGGTCGATGCTGGCCGTATCCAGGCCGATCAGCATGACGCCGCGTTCAGCCAGCCATTCAATGGTCTGGGGCGCGTAGGCGGAGAAATCGTCGGTCCACCAGTCCTGGGCAGCGTGCTTGGCGGTACGGACCAACACGCGGGGTGGCAGGTTCAGGGCCGCATGGGCAAGATGGTCCACCGTGATGAGGGGGCCGCAATCGATGGCGTGGATGACACGACAGGGGCCCAGGAACGGTTCCAGCGACACCGCCCCGATGGCGGCCGCGCCGTTCTCGTAGTGCAGGGGAGCGTCGGCGTGCGCGCCGATATGCGGGGACAGCGTGATTTCGCTGACATTGACCGGGCAGCCGGGCGTCAGCGACCATTTCCATTGCTGGCGGTACGGCGTATCGCCGGGGAAGACTGGCGATGCCGTGGAGACGGGCGGGGAAATGTCCCACAGGCGTTTCATATCGGGCGGAAATGGTCTGGAGATGCGTTAAGCCTAAAGCAATTGCGGGCGGTAGTCTAACGAATTCCGGGGCGGGCCGCAGCCTCTACAGGGCGCCGAGTTCGGCCATGGACACCACCGTGCCGGCCGCGACGACCAAATGGTCCACCAGCCTGATTTCCACCAGTGCGAGCGCCTGTTTCAGGTGCCGGGTGAATTCGCGGTCCGCGGCACTGGGTTCCGCCAGGCCAGAGGGGTGGTTATGGGCGATGATCAGGGCGGCTGCATGGTGGCGCAGGGCCTCACGCACGACCTCGCGGGGGTAGACCGATGCCTGGGAGAGTGTGCCGCGCGCCAGTTCGCCGGTTGCGATCAGGCGCAGCCGGTTATCCAGGTACAGCGCGATGCAGTGTTCCACCTGGCGGTGTCCCAGCGCCATCTGGCAGTACTGCTTGACCTGCAGCGGGTGGTCCAGGTTGTTGATCCGGGCCAGGTCCTCCTCGATGGCGCGGCGGGCCAGTTCCAGCAGGGCGGCCAGCATGCAGGCCTTGGCCGCGCCCAGGCCGGGAACCGCCGTGAGTTCCTCGGGTGTGGCGCCCAGTAGCCCCCGCAGGCCGCCGAATCTTTCCAGCAACCGAGTGCCCAATCCCACGACGTCCAGTCCGGGAATGCCGGTGCGAAGGGCGATGGCGAGCAGTTCCGCGTCCTGAAGCGCGGCGGCCCCCAGGCGCAGCAAGCGCTCCCTGGGGCGCTCATGTTTGGGGAGGCGGGCGGACAATTTCATAAGAGGCTCTAAAATCAAGGTTTATTCAATTGCATATACGGTGGCAGATCGTGAGCATCGCCTCTAATGAAGTGAACGTTTTTGTCCGTCCGGATTCCTACCTGACCCTGCACTACCGCATCACGCTGGCCTCCGGGCCGGGCAAGGATTCCGTGTTCGCCGACACCTTCGACGGCCGTCCCGGTACGCTGCAGATGGGCAGCGGCCAGTGGGCGCCTGGCCTGGAGGCGGCGCTGGTCGGCCGTGCCGAAGGCGAGCGCTTCAGCGTCACGGTGGCGCCGGCCGACGCCTACGGCGACCGCAATCCCGAACTCATCCAGCGCGTTACGCGCGCCATGCTTGCCGAGCATGCCGGCGCTGACGCCACCTTCGAGCCGGGCGATCTGGTGGAATTCACCGCGCCCAATGGCGGCCGCTATTCGGGCGTCCTGAAGGAAATCAATGATGAATCGGCCCTGTTCGATTTCAACCACCCGCTCGCGGGCATCAGCTTGCGGGTCGACGTGGCGCTCTTGGGAGTCCTCTGATGAGCCAGCCTGTCACCGCCGCGGGCGCGGAAGTCCTGCTGGCCCAGCCGCGCGGCTTCTGCGCGGGCGTGGATCGCGCCATCGACATCGTCGAGCGCGCGCTCGAGCTGCACGGCGCGCCTATCTACGTGCGCCATGAGATCGTCCACAACCGCTACGTGGTGGAAGACCTGCGCGCCAAGGGCGCCATCTTCATCGACGAGCTGGACGACGCGCCTGCGGGCGCCATTGTCGTGTTCTCGGCGCACGGCGTGTCCAAGGCAGTGCGGGCCGAAGCCGAATCCCGCGGACTGCGCGTGTTCGACGCCACTTGCCCGCTGGTCACCAAGGTCCATATCGAGGTGGCCCGCATGCGCGCGGCCGGCCGCGAAATCGTCATGATCGGCCACAAGGGGCATCCCGAGGTCGAGGGTACGCTGGGGCAGGCCCAGGGGGGCATGTATCTGGTCGAGACCGTTGAGGACGTCGCGGGCCTGCAAGTGGCCGATCCCGATAATCTGGCCTATGTTACGCAGACCACCTTGTCGGTGGATGATGCGGCGGCCGTGTCGCGGGCGCTGAAGCAGCGTTTCCCCAACATCGTCGAGCCCAAGAAAAGCGATATTTGCTACGCCACCCAGAACCGCCAGGACGCGGTCAAGGTCATGGCGCCGGATTGCGATCTGGTGCTGGTGGTGGGCAGTCCCAACAGTTCCAACTCCAACCGGCTGCGCGAAGTGGCCGAGCGCAAGGGGGTGGCGTCTTATCTGATCGACGGCGCGCAATCGATCGATCCGGCCTGGCTGGTGGGCCGCAAGCGCATTGGCGTGACCGCGGGCGCTTCCGCTCCGGAGATCCTGGTGCAGCAAGTGATCGACCGGGTCAAGGAACTGGGCGCGTTGTCGGTGCGCACCATGCCGGGCCTGGAAGAGAACGTGGCATTCCCGCTGCCCAAGGGACTATCCCGAAAATCGGCCCAGACGGAATCGCTGGAATAGCCGGGCGCACGATCGCCGTATCAGAACAATCAGAGTACCAAGGAGACTTCATGCAGTTGTACAGCTACTTTCGCAGCTCGGCCGCGTATCGAGTGCGCATCGCCCTCAATCTCAAGGGGCTGCCGTACGAATATCTGCCCGTGCATCTGTTGAAGGATGGCGGTCAGCAGTTGTCGGCGGACTACCGCAAGGTGAACCCGACGGCGCTGGTGCCCACCTTGGTCGATGGCGACGCCGTCATCGGCCAGTCGCTGGCCATCATCGAATACCTGGAAGAAACGCACCCCGACGTGCCGCTGTTGCCGGCGGACGCGCTAGGCCGCGCGCGAGTGCGGGACCTGGCGCTGGGTATCGCCTGCGATACGCACCCGCTGAACAATCTGCGCGTATTGAAGTACCTGAAGCACACGCTGGGCGTGGACGAGGCCGCCAAGACCGCCTGGTACAAGCACTGGGTGCACCAGGGCCTGGAAGCCCTGGAGGCTCAGCTGGCGGGTTCTCCCGCCACCGGCCGTTTCTGCCATGGCGATACGCCCACGATCGCCGACCTGTGCCTGGTGCCCCAGGTGGCGAACGCCCAGCGTTTCGATTGCGACCTGTCGGCCATGCCCAATGTCGTGCGCATCGATGCGGCCTGCCGCGCGTTGCCGGCGTTCGACGCGGCCGCGCCGGGCAAGCAGCCCGACGCGGAATGACGCAACCCGGGCGCGGGTCGGCTTAGCCGATCTGCACCGGCACGAAGATCTTGTCTTCGCCGCGTTGCACCAGCAGGGCGACCGTCTTGCCTGCCTTGGACAGCGCCTCCTTGACCTGCGCGACATTGCGTACCGGCACGCCGTTCAAGGACAGCAGCACGTCTCCCGGCTCGATCCCCGCCTTGGCGGCGGGGCCGATAGAGCGTTCGATCAGCAGGCCTTCGGCGCCGGCTGCCTGTTGCTCTTGCGGGCTTAGTGGACGCAAGGCCAGGCCGAGCTGGCCGCGCTGCACTTCCTGATCGCCCGCTGAGGCCTGTGTCCTGTCCTTGGGCACGCCGCCCAGGGTCGCTACCAGTTCCTTCTGCGAACCATTGCGCCAGACGTCCAGCTTGATCTTTTCGCCCGGCGTGGCAAGCGTGATGGTGGAGGCCAGGTCGCCCGAGGATACGATGGTCTTGCCGTCTATCTTGCGAACCACGTCGCCGGGTTGCAGGCCGGCCTTGTCGGCAGCGCTGCCTTTCTCCACGCTGGAGACCAGCGCGCCCGAAGGGGCATCCAGCTTGAAGGAGTTGGCCAGGTCCTGGTTCACTTCCTGCACGGTCACGCCGAGCCTGGCGTGCTGCACCTTGCCGTGCTCGAGGATCTGATCCTTGATCTTGTAGGCCACGTCGATGGGGATCGAGAACGACAGGCCCTGGAATCCGCCGGTGCGGCTGTAGATCTGCGAATTGATCCCCACGACTTCGCCGCGGTCGTTGAACAGCGGGCCCCCAGAGTTGCCGGGGTTGACCGCCACGTCCGTCTGGATGAAGGGTACGGACGTATCGTCGGGCAGCGAGCGACCCTTCGCGCTGACGATGCCGGCAGTGGCCGTGTTCTCCAGGCCGTAGGGCGAGCCGATGGCCAGCACCCATTCGCCGACCTGCAACTGGTTGACGTCGCCCACCTTCACGACAGGCAGGTTCTTGGCGTCGATCTTGAGGACGGCTACGTCGGTCTGCGGGTCCGAGCCCAGCACCTTGGCCTTGTATTCGCGGCGGTCGGTCAGTTTCACAGTGACTTCCTTGGCGTCCTGTACGACGTGCGCATTGGTCAGGATGATGCCGTCGGCGCTGACGATAAAGCCGGAGCCTTCGCCCCGCATCGGCACTTCGCGCGAGGGCATCTGTCCGCGTCCGCCGGGGAACTGGCCAAAGAACTGGGCGAAGGGATCGCCTTCGTCTGCGGAGACCTTGCGGGTGCCGCTGACGCTGATGTTCACCACGGCCGGGCCAAAATCGCGCGTAATCTGCGCAAAGTTGGGCGGGCTGGAAGTGCCCGGCGCCTGGATGGAGGAAGTGATGGCCGGCGCGTTGGCCGCCATCGAAACGCCGCCGGTGAAGGCGGTTGCGCCCGCGCCGCCAATGGCGCCGGCAGCCAGCAGCGCCAGCACCAGGCGCGAGGGTTTCATTTGGGTGGTCTTCATGTCGGCTCCTGCGTTCATGTTGAAGGACATGGCGCTATCTTCGGGCCTGACACTTAGGGGAGTCTTAAGTCGGGAAAACCACCTTCACGCGCAGGCCCTCGCCCGTGGGTGTGTCCAGTAGCTCGATCGAGGCGCCGTGCCGCTCGGCGATGGCACGCGCGATCGCCAGTCCCAGGCCGCTGCCGTGCTGCGCATTGCCTTCCACGCGATAAAAGCGGTCGAACACGCGCTCGCGTTCTTCCCGCGCGATGCCGGGGCCTTCGTCGTCGATCAGCAACGCGGCCTCATGGTCGGCCTGCTGCAGGTGGAGGTGGATGCGCTTGCCGGCGGGCGTGTACTTGACTGCGTTATCCAGCAGGTTGCGCACCAGCAGGGCCAGCGCGTCGCGCTGTCCTTGCACCCATGCTTGCGGCGCGCCGTCCAGGTCGATGCTGATCGACTTGGCGTTCGCCTGGGGCAGCATTTCGGACAGCGCCTGGCGCAGCACGTCGGCCAGATCGACCGCTTCGGAAGGGGCCTGTCCGGCCGCGCTCTCGTGGCGCGCCATGGACAGCAACTGCTCCACCAGGCGTGTGGCGCGGTCGATGCCGGCGGCCAGACGCTGCTCGGCCAGCCGGCGGGTGTCCGCGTCGCCCGCGCGCTGCAGTGCCTGCAATTGCAGGCGCAGCGCGGTCAGTGGCGAACGCAATTCGTGCGCCGCGTCACCCACGAATTGTTTTTGCTGTGCGAAGGCGCCGCGCATGCGTTCCAGAAGCAGGTTCAGCTCCTGCATCAGGGGGCGGATCTCATCCGGCAGGCCTTGCACGCTGATGGGGGAGAGGTCCTCGGGTTGGCGTGCGGCGACCTGTGTGCGCGCGCGCTTCACGGGCCGCAGCGACCAGCTGACCACGCACCAGACGATCAGCATGAGCAGGGGCGCGGCGGCGGCGATGGGCGCGATGGTGCGCAGCGCCAGCGCACGCGCCATGCTCGTGCGTACGTTCATGTCCTGCGCCACCTGGATGACCTGAAACGGGGTGGCCAGCGAATACACGCGGTAGGTGCTGCCTTCCATCTTGGCGTCGGAAAAGCCGAGCACGATCTGGTCCGGCAGCGGGCGGCGCGAGCGGGAATTGAAGACGCGCACGCCGTCCGGTGTCCAGATCTGGATGATCAGGTCGTCGGCCACGGGGGAGCCCGCCCCGCGGGCGTGCGACACCCCGGTGCTGAGCAGTCCGTCTCCGGTGCCCAGGGACAGGGCGGTGCGCTGCAGCAGGGAGTCGAAGATGTCGTCCGCTTGCGCCAGCGTGCTGCGGTAAGCGATGGCGCCCTGCACCAGCGCGCCGATCACAATGGCGGCCAGCAGGAAAAAAAGCAGCCTGGCTCTCAGTGAGTAGCTAAGCGGAATGCTCATGTTTTGGGGATGACATAGCCGACGCCTCTGACGTTCTGGATCAGGTTCGGACCCAGCTTCTTGCGCAGGCCATGAATATAAACCTCAACCGCATTGCTGCTGATGCTGTCTTTCCAGCTGTACAGCTTTTCTTCAAGTTGGGCACGCGAAAAGATCATGCCCGGACGCGCGATCAGCGGTTCAAGCACGGCCCATTCGCGGGCGGTAAGCGTGACGGGGCTGCCGTCCACCATGGCGGCGTGGGACTGCGGGTCTATGGTGATGCCTTCGTGCTCGAATACTGGCTCGGCGCGGCCGGCGCTGCGGCGGATCAGCGCGCGCATGCGGGCCAGCAATTCGTCCACGTCGTAGGGTTTGACCACATAATCGTCGGCGCCCGCATCCAGACCGGCGATCCGGTCGCTCACGGCGTCGCGGGCAGTGGCGATCAGCACCGGCGTGCGGTCCTTGCGCGCCCTCAGGTCGCGCAGCAGTGACAGGCCGTCGCGCTTGGGCAGGCCCAGGTCCAGCAGTATGAGGTCGTAGGTGTCGGTGCGCAGCGCAAGTTCCGCGGCGTTCCCGTCCTTGACCCAATCGACGGCGTAATGTTCCGCGCGCAGGCAGTCCAGCACGCTCTCGCCTATCATGAGGTCGTCTTCGACAAGAAGAATACGCATGGTGGTGTTCGCCAGGATGGTCCAGCAAGTTGGACGCGAGGCGACGCGCGGGAGTTCCCGCGGCGGGCAGGGCGCGGAAATGAAAAAAGCAGCCCGAGAGGGCTGCTTTTTGGAATCTGGTGCCGGCAATAGGAGTCGAACCTACGACCTTCGCATTACGAATGCGCTGCTCTACCAACTGAGCTATGCCGGCAAGACCATTTGCTTCGTTCCCGCTTGGAATCGTCCAGGGCTGGAACCGCAAGCAAAACATCTTTGTTTTTCCGGTTCGCTGCCCTGATTTATGGGGCCCGATCTGGAAAGACCGAGATCATATCAGAGTTTTTTGGCGATGGGCAAGCAGGCGTGCAAAATGCCCCGAAAAATTTGCGATTTGCACAGTTCAAATTTTTAGTTCATAATCTCGTTTCTTAGCAGTTCCCCGATAGCTCAGTCGGTAGAGCGACGGACTGTTAATCCGCAGGTCGCTGGTTCGAGCCCAGCTCGGGGAGCCAAAGAATTCAGGGTCATTCACGCAAGTGAATGGCCCTTTTGGTTTTTGTCGGCATCGGATTGGCGGACGTGGAAGATCGGACATGGAAGGCGACAGGCGCATCGGCGTGACGGTGATTTCCGGTTTCCTGGGCAGCGGCAAAACGTCGTTGCTCAACCGGCTGCTGCGAGATCCCGCTTATGCGGACGCCGTGGTCATCGTCAATGAATACGGCGAAGTGGGCGTCGATCACCACTTGGTGCGCCAGGCTCGCGACAACATTGTGCTCGTCGAAGGTGGCTGCCTTTGCTGCGTCGTCAGTGGCGCGGTGGTCGATGCGCTGCGCGAGCTGTTCATGCTGGCGCTCAGCCGCAAGATCAGGCCCTTTCGACGTGTGCTCATCGAAACCAGCGGGCTGGCCGATCCTGCTCCCATCCTGTTTACTCTCAAGCACGACCGTTTCCTGGCTGAGCGGTATGTGTACCGGGGCGCGATCGTCGTGGTGGATGCGCGCAATGGGCTGGATCAGCTAGAGCGGCAGCCCGAGGCTGCGCGGCAGTTGGCCCTGGCCGATGTCGTGGTGATCAGCAAGCCGGATCTGGCGGATGCCGCCAGCCGGGATAGGCTGGCGCAGGCTGTCGCCGCCATCAATCCGGGGGCGCTGGGCTGCGTGCAATGGCCTGATGCGCCTCTTGCCGATGCGCTTCGCGCGGATCTGGGTATGCGGGGCCGGCGCGACGGCGTGGGTCTCGCGAACTGGCTGCGGCCCTTCGCGCAGCCCCGGGCGACAGGGCATGGAAACGTGAGCAGTTTTTCCCTGATATTGGCGGTGCCGCTTGGGCGCGCGACCTTTCTCGCGGGCGTGTCCCGCATCCTGGAGGAGCACGGCCGGGACTTGCTGCGGATGAAGGGGCTGGTGTGTTTCGATGGGGAGTCGCTGCCGTGCGAAGTGCATGGCGTGCATGGCGAGCTCTATCCGGTGCGTCAGCTTGATCAATGGCCGGATGCGGATCGGCAGTCGCGCCTTGTGTGCATCCTGCGTGGTCCGGATGCGGCTGGAGTTCACGCTTCCGTGCGCGCCGCGCTGGGGCAGCCTGTTCCCTGATTTGCCTGCGCCGGATTGCCCGGCCCTGCCTGCATCCTCTGGTTGGCGGTCTCGATTTTGGTGTCGTCGTTGCACCAAAATACGTTATAACCGGAGCAGTCTGGTGCAAGAATCGAGACAATCATGGATCGTCTGAAGGCCATGCAGGTATTCGTGGAGGTCGCTGACAGGGGCAGCCTGTCGGCGGCGGCGATTCATCTGGACATGTCGCGCGCCATGGTGTCGCGCTATCTGGCGGAAATGGAGCAGTGGGTCGGGGTGCGCTTGTTGCATCGCACGACGCGGCGCCTGAGCCTGACGCCCGCCGGCGCCGAAACCCTGCCGCGCTGCCGGCAGATGCTCGACATGGTGGGTGATCTGCGCAATGCCGTATCGACTCCTGATGACAGCCCGCGGGGGCTGTTGCGCATCACTACCAGCATGTCGTTCGGGTCCCGCCATCTGGCTAGCGCCATCACCGACTATGTCAAGCTGCATCCGGGCACTTCGGTGGACCTGATGCTGGTCGATCGCGCTGTCAATCTGGTGGAAGAGCGCGTGGATCTGGCGGTGCGCATTACGAATGACCTGGATCCCAACCTGATTGCCCGCAAGCTCGCCGTCTGCCGTTCGGTGGTCTGTGCTTCGCCGGAATATCTGCAGCGCGAAGGTGTGCCCGCGCGTATCGAGGACCTGTCGTTGCGCAACTGCCTGACTCATTCCTATTTTGGCAAGAGCCTGTGGCGATTTGAGCGAGACGGCGAGCTGGTGGATGTGCCAGTCAGCGGCAACATCAGCGCGAACGAGGTGTCCGTGCTGTCGCGCGCGGCGGTGGAGGGGGCGGGGATCGCCATGCTGCCGACCTACTACGCTGCGGACTACATTGCGTCGGGCCGTTTGCGGGCCATCCTGACGCAAAGCAAGCCTCAGGAATTGGGTATCTACGGCGTTTACGTCTCGCGCCGTCAGATGCCCTTGATCTTGCGGTCCATGCTGGATTTTCTGGTGGCTCGCCTTGAATCCACGCCGTGGGACAAGCCTGCTTCGTAGTTTTCGCGCCTCGGGTGGCGCCGTCCAGGCTTGAGGGCGGGGTATATGGCGGTATAATCACATTACTGCTTGAACATGCTTGGCGCGGTGGCTTCGGGGGGTTTCCGGCTGCCGTATGCAGCGGACTGGCGTCCGTCGCGCATGTGGTCTTAGAAAATATCCAAGAATCGTGGTTGCGGCCCGAAATGGGGCGCGGCATCGCGGAATCGGTTTCCGTGTGCACCGGGGGAGCGTGTCGGGTGTGTGGTTTGCGGCGGTCTGTTTGCCGTCCACGGAGCCCGATCCTTGAAGATTCAGGTCCTTGATATCGATTGCCGCAGGAAGATAACGCCGGTTTGCCGGCGTGCTCCGCAGGCTGGTCGGCGATTTGTGCCGGCTTTTCCAGAATTTGCTTGAGTGTTTGCTGCGCGGGGCGTGGCAGGCATTCCGCCCAATCCCGATTGGCGCGGTCGTTTCGGCGCATGCCCGGGATACGTGTATCCGGGGCGCGTGGCGGTAAACACAGGAATCCAGTGAGAAATTCGCAAACCCACGCTATCTGTTGCTGGCGAGCCGCCCAGGCCGTCGGTGCGGCGGTGGGTGCCTGTGCGGGCGTGCTGGGTGGGCGGACGCTGTCGGGTTTGCCGTTTTCGCAAACTTTTACCGGCGCCGCAAATGAAAAAGGCCCGGCGCATTCGCCAGGCCTTGATCAATTTGGTTGCGGGGGCAGGATTTGAACCTACGACCTTCGGGTTATGAGCCCGACGAGCTGCCAGACTGCTCCACCCCGCGTCTGAGAAATGAATAGTAGCCTTATTTTTAACCTAGCGCAAGTTAGCCCTTTTGAATTTGAATGTCGATGAACGATAGCGAGGCAATACTCGTATTGGAAACCGCGCTGCTTTGCGCGGCGCAGCCGATGCAACTGTCCGATATGCGCAAGCTATTCGGGGACGATGAACAATTCGATAACAGTGCGTTGCGCACGCTTCTGGAGACGCTGCAGGCCAATTGGGCCGACGGTGGTCTGGAGCTGGTGCAATTGGCTACCGGGTGGCGCTTTCAGAGCCGTCCGCGCATGCAGCGCTACCTGGAGCGCCTCAATCCGGAAAAGCCACCGAAGTATTCTCGCGCGGTGATGGAAACGCTTGCCATTGTTGCGTGGCGCCAGCCGGTGACCCGAGGCGATATCGAGGATATCCGCGGCGTTACGGTGTCTTCCCAGATCGTGAAGGCGCTCGAGGATCGCGGCTGGATCGAGGTCATCGGCCACCGCGATGCGCCGGGCCGGCCTGCCTTGTTCGGCACTACCCGTCAGTTTCTTGATGACCTGGGCCTGCGTGCTCTGGACGAATTGCCTGCGCTGGAGTCTGCCCAGGCGGCTGCGGCGCTTGCCGGGTTGGACTTGGGCGAAGTGCAGCAGGTGATGGGCACGGAAGAGCCCCTGGCTGCGGGCGAGGGCGACGCGCCCGCCGGAGATGGTGCAGCGGCTGCGGAGCAGTCCGAGGCCGCCGCCGGGGATGAGGCCGTGGTCAGGGACGAGGCGGTTACGGAGGGCGAGGCTGCTGCCGAGGGCGAGCAGGCTTCCGAGGGCGAAGAGGCTTCCGAAGGCGAAGAGGCTTCCGAAGGCGAGGCATCCGCCGTGGCGCAAGAAACTGACGAGGCCGGCTTGAGTATTCCGGTTGCGGAATTGTCTGTTTCGGAACAGGATGTACCCATAGCCCCCGTCGATAGCGTAGAATCCGTGCTTTCGCGCACAGAAGAAGGCGCGGATCCCGCAGACGAACTCACCGTCCGGGAGCAAGCCGAAGGCTTGTCCAATACGTCAGCCATGTCCGGTTTTCCCGACGACGCGGCTGACAACGACATTTCCGATATAGCCGCCGATGCCCCAGAAGCCGGTGCTGCAAAGGAAAGCGTCGAGAACGCAAAACACGCGGAACCGACCGACCCGATTGACGAGACCGACACCGTGGCGCCTGACGCCGCCGGGCATGAGCCCGCTTCCGGTCTTGGCGATCCTGTTCGGCCTGGCCCGGATGCCGCCTCTCCGGAATCGGACGAGGCAGGTTTCGAGCGGCCCGAGGCCGACCGAGAGCCGGTGTCCCCAGATGATGACGAGCCTGCCGCAGGCAGGCCCACCCAAGTTTGAAATTCGGAGCTGTCCCAGTGACAACGAATACAACAATGCAGGACGACAATCCCCGTTCGGATGATCCCGTTTCCAACGGCCAACCGGAGTCCGCCGCGCGCGAGCCGGCGGCAGAAGGCGAGGCGGGTGCCCGTGGCCGCGGCCGCAAGTTGAGAACGCCGTTCCGCCGCCGTCGCGGCGATGCCGCTGCCGAGCAGGCGCCGGCGGGCGAAGCCCAGCCTGCAGCGCCGGCAGCCGTCCAGGCCGAACCCCAGGAATCCCGCGGCACCGAGCAGGAAGCCGAGCAAGCGTTGTCCTATCTGGAAACCGCTGACCGCATGGAGCAGCGCCTGGGTAAGTATCTGAACAGCGATTCGGTCATGCCCAAGCTGCACAAGGTGCTGGCCGACGCCGGCATCGGTTCGCGCCGCGAGATGGAAGAGCTGATCGTCGCCGGGCGGGTTTCCGTCAACGGCGAGCCGGCCCATATCGGCCAGCGCGTGGCGCCCAATGATCAAGTGCGCGTCAATGGCAAGCCCATCATGCGCGTGAATACGAAAAAGCCGCCGCGCGTGATCCTGTATCACAAGCCGGCCGGCGAGATCGTCAGCCACGACGATCCGGGCGGTCGCGCCAGTGTCTTTGCCCGCCTGCCCAAGCTGCGCACGGGCAAGTGGCTGTCGGTGGGGCGCCTGGACTTGAACACCGAAGGTCTGTTGATCTTCACCACTTCCGGCGACATGGCCAACCGCATCATGCATCCGCGCTACGGTACCGAGCGCGAATATGCAGTCCGCGTGTTGGGCGAAATGGACGAAGCCCAGCGCCAGTCGCTGGTCGATGGCATCGAGCTCGAAGACGGTCTGGCCGCGTTTGGCGCGCTGGACTACCTGGGTGGCGATGGCAGCAACCGCTGGTACCGCGTCACGCTGCAGGAAGGCCGTAATCGCGAAGTGCGCCGCATGTTCGAGGCGGTGGGTGTCACGGTCAGCCGGCTGATCCGCACGCGCTTTGGCGACGTGGTCCTGCCGCGCACGCTGCGCCGCGGCCGTTGGGATGAATTGGATCCCTCCCTGGTTACGGCGCTGATGGTCCAGTTGGGCCTGTTGCGCGATGACGACGAATCTGGTGGCAATCGCCGCCGTTCCAAGCAGCCTCAGTCCCATGACAGCGCCTTGCCCCCGGGCTTTGGCACCATGGATCGCAATGGCATGAATGGCGCTCGCATCGGCCGCCGCGGCAAATTGCAAGGTGGCCGCCTGGGCAGCGCGGGTCAGGCAGCCGCGTGTCCGTCGGACCCATTCGGCACGGGCTTGATGATCGCAGGCGGCTATGCCAACGGTCATCCGCTGTCGGGAGAGGGGGCGGGTGGTAATCGCAAGGGCGGCAAGTCCGGCGGCCGTTCGGCGGCGCCTGGTGGCCGTTCGGGCGGCAAGCAAGGCGGCAAGCCGGGCGGCAAATCGGGTGGCAAGCCGCGTGGTCCGCGTGCTGCGGCAGCCGGAGGGCAGCCTGGCAATGTCGCATCGGCCGAAGTGGGCGCTGGCAATGCGGCCGAAGCGCCGGCGGGCAATCGCCGGCCGGCGGGCGGCAAGCCTGCCGGACCTCGCGGCAACGCTGGCCGTGGCGGCAAGCCGGCGGGTGCTGGCGGCGGCCGGGGCGGTAACAAGTCGGCCGGCTCCGGCAATAAGGGTCCGGGTGCTGGCGGCAAGCCGCGCGCGCCCCGCAATGCCTCGTCGGCCCCCCGCGGCGATGACTGGCAACCGCGCGGCGCATCCGCGCACGAATCCCGCCTGGGCGTGATGGGCGGGCGTGGTCGCCAGGGGCGTTGAGCGCCTCCGGGCGGCGCGCTGGCCGCGCCGCCGCGTGGGATATGTCCCACATAAACGTAAGCCCGTGAGGAATCAGGCGTTTTTCCAGTTTATCTGGTAAAATCAATGGTTTTCATGGCTTCGTGTCGTTGCCGTTTGCGTGCCGCAGGGCCGCGCTGCATTGCAACTGTGATTGCAAGCGCGGGAAAAAAGCGCGGGACAAACTGCGGCAATTACGCGCAAAAGTGCGTCGGCGGCAGCCTGGCGGTTGGCATCGGACTTTGCGCCAGATGCCGCTTGGTCCGGATTGCGGATCGGGGCGGCGGGTCAGGACTGGCCTGGGGCGGCGCAAGCCAAATTTAGGTCGCAATATAGGGCACTGCCCAGCATTGCTCCTTACGTGCAGTAGGGTAGCGGCTGGGCGCTGTGCAATACGGTGGGCTGGGCGTGCAGCCCATTTTTTTTGAGTATATGGCTGATTTATTCGCATTGACCAAAGAGGCTCTGGCCGGCATGGACGTCGAACTCGTGGACGTCGAGCGTGCCGCCCTGGGCCTTTTGCGCGTCACGATCGATCGGGTCGGCGGTGTGCGCATCGAAGACTGTGAACAGGTGTCCCGCCAGTTGTCGCGGGTGTTTGAGGTCGAAAACGTCGACTACAAACGGTTGGAAGTCGGTTCGCCGGGCGTGGACCGCCCGTTGCGCAACGAGGCCGATTTCCGGCGCTTCGCAGGCGAGCGCATCGAAATCAAGCTGCGCGAGGCATTGGACGGCCGTAAGGTCTTTGCCGGCACCCTGTCGGTGCCCGAAGACGACGCCGCAGCCTCCGACGCGGCCGCTGGGGTGCAAAAGACCGTGTTCGGTCTCGAATTTGAGGCAAAAAAGAACGAAGTCCAGGTGTTGAATTTCACGGTCGATGATATCGAACGTGCAAAACTGGATCCCGTTCTGGATTTCAAGGGCAAAAAGCGATGAGTCGCGAAATTCTTCTGTTGGTCGATGCCTTGGCGCGTGAAAAGAACGTCACGCGCGACGTCGTATTCGGCGCGCTGGAAAGCGCGTTGGCCTCGGCGATGAAAAAGCGCTTCAAGGATGATGCGGACATTCGTGTCGCCATCGATAGGGACACGGGCGATCACGAAGGCTTCCGCCGCTGGCTGGTCGTGCCTGACGAAGCTGGCCTGCAAGAACCCGACAAGCAGGAAATGCTGTCGGACGCGCAGGAAATCGTCCCCGGCATCAAGGAAGGCGAATACATCGAAGAGCCGCTCGAACCCATCGAGTTCGGCCGCATCGGCGCGCAGGCCGCCAAGCAGGCCATCCTGCAGAAGATCCGCGATGCCGAGCGCGAACAGGTGCTGAACGACTTCCTGGATCGCGGCGAGACCATCGTGTCCGGCACAATCAAGCGCATGGACAAGGGCGACGCCATCGTCGAAACCGGCAAGATCGAAGCGCGCCTGCCGCGCTCCGAAATGATCCCGAAGGAAAACCTCCGGGTGGCCGATCGTGTCCGCGCTTTTGTGTTGCGCGTAGACCACGCCGCTCGTGGCCAGCAGGTGATCCTGTCGCGCACCGCGCCGGAATTCATCCGCCAGCTGTTCGAGAATGAAGTGCCCGAGATCGAGCAAGGCCTGCTGGAGATCAAGGCCGCGGCTCGCGACGCCGGCGTGCGTGCGAAGATCGCCGTGGTGGCATACGATAAGCGCATCGACCCGATCGGCACCTGCGTGGGCATGCGCGGTTCGCGCGTTACCGCCGTGCGCAACGAGCTGGGCGGCGAACAGGTCGATATCGTGCTGTGGTCGGAAGACCCCGCGCAGTTTGTCATCGGCGCCTTGGCGCCGGCCAACGTCGAGTCCATCGTCGTTGATGAAGACAAGCACGCGATGGACGTCGTGGTGGACGAAGAAAACCTGCCCAAGGCCATCGGCGCCAAGGGTCAGAACGTGCGCCTGGCTTCCGAGCTGACCGGCTGGCAGATCAACATCATGACGCCGGAAGAAAGCCTGAACCGCCAGGAAGTCGAGCGGTCCGGCCTGCGCACCACGTTCATGAGCAAGCTGGACGTCGACGAGGAAGTCGCAGACATCCTTATCGACGAAGGTTTTACCGGTATCGAGGAAATCGCCTACGTGCCCATGCAGGAACTGCTGGAAATCGAGGCTTTTGACGAAGACACCATCAATGAGTTGCGCGCCCGTGCCCGCAATGCGCTGCTGACCGAGGCGATCGCCCAGGAAGAGCGCCTTGAGACCGCGCAGGATTTGCTTGAACTCGAAGGCATGACGCCCGAGCTGGCTGCCAAGCTGGCCGAGCGCCAAGTGCATACGCGTGATGATCTGGCTGAACTGGCAACGGACGAACTGGCGGAAATCGCCGGTCTGACCGAACAGGAAGCCAGCGATCTCATTATGCGTGCCCGCGCCCATTGGTTCGACGAAGAATAACCAAAAGGACACGGGTCCGCGGCGGGCGGAATGCCATCCGCCGCGAGTTCACGTTGTTTGTAATAGCTGCATATAGGGAAGAGAGAGCCTAATGTCGAGTAATACCGTCGCGCAGTTCGCTACCGAGCTGAAAATGCCTGCCAATGTGCTGCTGGAACAGCTGCGCTCGGCCGGCGTTGACCTCAAATCGGTCGACGATTCCGTCACCGACAGCGACAAGGCGAAATTGCTCGAATCGCTGCGTCGCGCCCACGGCGCGACCGAAGGCAAGAAGATCACCCTGACGCGCCGCCAGACGTCCGAGATCCGCCAGGCCGACGCCACTGGCCGTTCGCGCACGATCCAGGTCGAGGTGCGTAAGAAGCGCGTGTTCGTCAAGCGTGATCCCTCCGAAATCGCCCTGGAACAGGCCGCGTCCGCGCGTGCCGAAGAAGAGGCCGCCGTCGAAGAGACGCCGCTGGTGTCGGCGCCCGCCGCCGCGCCCGAGGCTCCCGCCACGGCCGCTCCTCGCGAGGCCGCTCCCGTCCAGGCCGAGGCTGCGGCCCCGGCCAAGGCGGAAGAACCCGTTGCTGCAGAAGCGCCCGCGCCGGTTGAAGCGCCCGCTCCTGTTGAATCCGTCGCGGCCGAAGCGCCCGCACCCGTCGAGGCGAAAGCCGCCGAAGTCCAGGCCCAGCCTGAACCCGAACCGACGCCCGCGCCTGCTCCTGCCGAGCCCGTGGCCGAAAAGGCCAAGCCCGAAGTCAAGACTGAATCCACCGAGCCCAAGGCTGAAGAAGCCAAGCCGGAACCCGTTGTGCTAGCCAATAAGTCCGAACCATCTTCCTCCCAGGCCGCCGCGCCTGTCGCCCAGGCTCAGCCTGCCGCGAAGTCCGAACCCGTCAAGTCCGCCGCGAAGCCCGAGCCCGCCGCGCCCGCCGTCAAGGTGGGCAATCGTGCGGACAACCGCCGCGCCGGCCCGCCTCTTGCCGCCTCCGCCACGTCGGCGGCTCGCGACGAGGCTCGCCGCGCCGCCGAGGCCGAAGCCGCCGCGCTGCGCGAGATGCTGAACCGCCCGCGCAAGGTGCTGCGCGCTCCCGAGCCGGAAGCGCCCGCCGCCGCGGCGCCGATTTCGGGCACGCTGCACAAGCCCGCCGGCAAGCCGGGCGCCGCTCCTGGCGCCAAGAAGGACGCCAAGCCCGCCGCGCCCGGTGCGAAGAAGACCATCAAGACGGCCGAAGTCGCCTCGACCTGGTCCGAGGACTCCTCGCGCAAGAAGCCCGCCGACAAACCGGCAGCCCCGGCCAGCCGTGACGGCTGGCGCGCTGGCGGCAAGGGTGGCGGCAAGGGCGGTCGAGGCGGCCGCAACCAGCAGAACGATCGCCGCAGCGAACCGGCACCGCAGGAATTCATCGCGCGTGAAGTCCACGTGCCGGAAACCATCAGCGTGGCCGACCTGGCCCACAAGATGTCCGTCAAGGCCGCCGAGGTCATCAAGCAATTGATGAAGCTGGGCCAGATGGTCACCATCAACCAGGTGTTGGACCAGGAAACGGCCATGATCGTGGTCGAGGAACTCGGCCACGTGGCGATCGCCGCCAAGCTGGACGATCCGGAAGCCTTCCTGGACGAAACCTCCAACGTGTCGGAAGCCGAACAGCTGCCGCGCGCGCCGGTCGTGACCGTCATGGGCCACGTCGACCACGGTAAGACGTCGCTGCTGGACTACATCCGCCGCGCCAAGGTTGCCGCGGGCGAAGCCGGCGGCATTACGCAGCACATCGGCGCCTACCACGTTCAGACCGAACGCGGCATGGTGACCTTCCTCGACACCCCGGGCCACGAAGCGTTTACCGCCATGCGTGCCCGCGGCGCCAAGGCGACTGACATCGTCATCCTGGTTTGCGCGGCCGACGACGGCGTGATGCCTCAGACCCGCGAAGCCATCCACCACGCCAAGGCTGCAGGTGTGCCCATGGTCGTGGCGATGACCAAGATCGACAAGCCCACCGCCAACCCCGACCGCGTCAAGCAGGAACTGGTGGCCGAGGAAGTGGTGCCGGAAGAATACGGCGGCGACGTGCCGTTCGTGTCCGTGTCGGCCAAGACCGGCGAGGGCATCGACGATCTGCTCGAGAACGTGCTGCTGCAGGCCGAAGTGCTGGAACTGAAGGCGCCGGTCGACGCGCCCGCCAAGGGCCTGGTGATCGAAGCCCGTCTCGACAAGGGCCGCGGCCCGGTCGCGACCATCCTGGTGCAAAGCGGCACGCTGCACCGCGGCGACGTGGTGCTGGCCGGCGCGAGCTTCGGCCGCGTGCGCGCCATGCTGGACGAAAACGGCAAACCCATCCAGGAAGCCGGTCCGTCGATCCCGGTGGAAATCCAGGGCCTGACCGAAGTGCCTGCCGCCGGCGACGAATTGATGGTGCTGTCCGACGAGCGCAAGGCGCGCGAAATCGCACTGTTCCGCCAAGGCAAGTTCCGCGACGTCAAGCTGGCCCGCCAGCAGGCCGCCAAGCTCGAGTCCATGTTCGACAACCTGGGCGAAGGCACGCAGACCCTGGCCCTGATCGTGAAGACCGACGTCCAGGGTTCGCAGGAGGCGCTGGTGCAGTCCTTGACCAAGCTGTCGACCGACGAAGTGCGTGTGCAGGTCGTGCACGCGGCCGTGGGCGGCATCTCGGAAAGCGACATCAACCTGGCCATTGCCTCGAATGCTGTCGTGATCGGCTTCAACGTCCGCGCCGAAGCCAGCGCCAAGAAGCTGGCCGAGACCAACGGCATCGACGTGCGCTACTACAACATCATCTACGACGCCGTGGACGAAGTTAAGGCAGCCATGTCGGGCATGCTGGCGCCCGAGAAGAAGGAAGAAGTCATCGGCTTGGTCGAGATCCGCGAGGTTTACAGCATCTCCCGCATCGGCAATATTGCCGGTTGTATGGTGCTGGACGGCCTGGTGCGTCGCGATTCGCAAGTCCGCCTGCTGCGCAACAACGTGGTCCAATGGACCGGCCAGCTCGATTCGCTGCGCCGCTTCAAGGACGACGTCAAGGAAGTCAAGTCGGGCTTCGACTGCGGCCTTACGCTGCGCGGCAACAACGACATCCAGGTGGGCGACCAACTGGAAGTCTTTGAAATCAAGGAAATCGCGCGTACGCTGTAAGGCGTCCGCGAGGCATTTTTTCTAATGAGCCGTCACAAGTCCAAAGCCATCCCCGGCCGCAATCTGCGGTTGGCCGACCAGATCCAGAAGGATCTGGCCGGGATCATCCAGCGCGAGATCGACACGACCCGCGCCGGACTGATCACGCTCTCTGGTGTGGAACTGTCGACCGACTACGCGCATGCGAAGGTGTATTTCACGGTTTTGGGTGCTGAGCCCGAAGCCGCGACCGCCTTGCTGAACGAAAAAGCCGGTTGGCTGCATTCCCAGCTGTACAAGCTGCTGCACATACATACTGTCCCCACTTTGCGCTTCTTCCACGACGAGCAAATCGCCCGTGGCATCGAGATGTCGATCCTCATCGACCGCGCAAATCGGCCCGGCCCGCACTCGGGCGTGCCCGACGAACCTGAAGACCAGTCCTGATCGGGCTGTCGTCACTGCTTTAAAACCGGATTCCGACGATGGCTAAACGACGCGGGCTTACGCTCGACGGTGTGCTGTTGCTCGACAAACCCGTAGGTTTGTCGAGTAATCACGCCCTGCAACGCGCCAAGCGTGCCATGGACGCGGCGAAAGCCGGCCATACGGGCACGCTGGATCCCTTCGCCACCGGCCTGCTGGTGTGCTGCATGGGCCGCGCAACCAAGATTTCCGGCGCGATGCTCAACGCCGACAAGGCATATCGCGCTACGCTGCAATTTGGCTCCGAAACCGATTCGGGCGACCTGACCGGCAATATCGTTTCTACCGCCGAGCCCGGGTTTACGGTGGATGAACAGGCGCTGCGCGACGCGCTGTCACGATTCTCGGGCACGATCGAACAGATTCCGCCCATGTATTCGGCGCTCAAGCGCGACGGCAAACCTTTGTACGAGTATGCGCGCGCCGGCATCGAGCTGGAACGGCCGCCGCGCCAGATCACGATTTACCGCATCGAACTGCTGTCCTTGAACGGGACGCAGGCAGAGATCGATGTGGCATGCAGTAAAGGCACATACATCCGGACACTGGCCCAGGACATCGGGCGCGTGCTGGGCTGTTACGCCCACCTGACGGCGCTGCGGCGCACGCACGTCGGGCCGTTTTCCCTGGATCGCGCCGTTGCGCTGGATGCCTTGCAGGCCATGCCAGACCCCAAGCAGGCATTGCTTGCATTGAACGAATTGCCGGCGGGCTTGCTGCCCGCCACCTGAACTTAAAGGACTCGCTATGACTCGCGCCTTGCGCAACGTCGCCATCATCGCCCACGTGGACCACGGTAAAACCACCCTGGTCGACCAGTTGCTGCGCCAATCCGGTACCTTCCGCGAAAACCAGGCGGTGGCCGAACGGGTCATGGACTCGAACGACCTGGAAAAGGAACGCGGCATTACGATTCTGGCCAAGAACTGTGCCGTCGAATACGAAGGCACGCACATCAACATCATCGACACCCCGGGACACGCGGACTTCGGCGGCGAAGTCGAGCGCGTGCTGTCCATGGTCGACGGCGTGTTGCTGCTGGTGGACGCGGTTGAAGGCCCCATGCCTCAGACGATTTTCGTGACCCGCAAGGCGCTGGCCCTGGGCCTGAAGCCCATCGTCGTGGTCAACAAGGTCGACCGCCCGGGCGCTCGCACCGATTACGTCATCAACGCCACGTTCGACCTGTTCGACAAGCTGGGCGCCACCGACGAGCAGCTGGACTTCCCGGTGGTCTACGCCTCGGGCCTGTCGGGCTACGCCGGCCTGAATCCGGACGTGCGCGAAGGCAATATGCGTCCGCTGTTCGAAGCCATTCTGGAACACGTGCCGCAGCGCGACGACGATCCCAACGGTCCGCTGCAAATGCAGATCATCTCGCTGGACTACAACAGCTACGTCGGCAAGATCGGCGTGGGTCGCATCAACCGCGGCCGCATGCGTCCCGGCATGGAAGTGGCCTACAAGTTCGGCCCCGAAGGCCAGGGCGGCCGCGGCCGCATCAACCAGGTGCTGAAGTTCCATGGCCTGGAGCGCATCGTCGTGGACGAAGCCGAAGCCGGCGACATCGTGCTGATCAACGGTATCGAAGACCTGGGCATCGGTTGCACGGTGACCGATACGGCCGTCCAGGATGTGCTGCCGATGCTGCGCATCGACGAGCCCACCCTGACCATGAACTTCATGGTGAACACCTCGCCGCTGGCCGGCCGCGAAGGCAAGTTCGTGACCAGCCGCCAACTGCGCGACCGCCTGGATCGCGAACTGAAGTCCAACGTGGCGCTGCGCGTGCGCGATACCGGCGACGACACCGTGTTCGAAGTGTCGGGCCGTGGCGAACTGCACCTGACCATTCTGCTGGAAACGATGCGCCGCGAAGGCTACGAGCTGGCCGTGTCGCGTCCGCGCGTGGTGTTCAAGGACATCGACGGCGTGAAGTGCGAGCCGTTCGAGTCGCTGACCGTCGACGTCGAAGACGCCCACCAGGGCGGCGTGATGGAAGAGCTGGGCCGCCGCAAGGGCGATCTGCAAGACATGCAGCCGGATGGCCGTGGCCGCACCCGCCTGGAATACCTGATCCCGGCTCGCGGCCTGATCGGCTTCCAGAACGAATTCCTGACGCTGACGCGCGGCACGGGCCTGATGAGCCACATTTTCCACGAATACGCGCCGATCAAGGAAGGCTCCATCGGCGAGCGCCGCAATGGCGTGCTGATCAGCCAGGACAACGGCGATGCCGTGGCCTACGCGCTGTGGAAGCTGCAAGATCGCGGCCGCATGTTCGTGAATCCGGGCGATGCGCTGTATGAAGGCATGATCATCGGCATCCATAGCCGCGACAACGATCTGGTCGTGAACCCCATCAAGGGCAAGCAGCTGACCAACGTGCGCGCCTCGGGCACCGACGAAGCCGTGCGCCTGGTTCCGCCCATCCAGATGTCGCTGGAGTACGCCGTGGAATTCATCGACGACGACGAACTCGTGGAAATCACGCCCAAGTCGATCCGTCTGCGCAAGCGCTTCCTGCAGGAAAACGAGCGCAAGCGCGCCGCGCGCGAAGCCGCTGTCTAAATGGCATGAAGCGAAGCGCGGCTCCGCTCCATTGCACGAGAAACCGCAGCCTACGGGCTGCGGTTTTTTTTTCGCCAGGCGGGACTATCCGTGCTGGTGCCGGTATTCCTGTGTTCGTCCGCCATATCCATAGGCAGCCGCTCGCGCGTCGATCACGTGGACGTACGAGCAATCGTGCAGTTCACCCAGAATTTCCTGGAACGCTGCATAGATCTCCTTGATGTAACGCGCCTTCTCGGCCTTGGTATTGGTTTCATCGGTGACGCTGATGTCCAGGTGAAAGGCATTTTGTCCCAGTTCGGACAGCGGGCGGCCACCAATGAACCAGCGATCATGGGGGATGTGTTGCAAGGTGATTGCGATGACGGGCAGTTGCTTGCCCAGTACGGATTGGGTCAGGCCAGCCACGGCCTGCACCACGCGGCGGTTGATGGCGTCATCGGATTGGCCGGACAGGTGAACGACGATATGAGGCATGGCGAAACTCCTGTTGTGTGAGAGGACGAAATCAGTCTAGGGGCTGGTTTGACATCGGAAAAGCGGGAATTTACGATTTAATCCATCGATAATTCCGTTGGATAAGCCATGTCCGGATTCGACCTGGACCAGTTGCGCACGCTGGTGGCAGTGGTGGAGGCGGGGAGCCTCACGGCGGCGGCGCCCAAGGTCTTCCTGTCGCAGTCGTCCGTCAGTGAACAGATGCGCAAACTGGAAGAGCGGGCGGGGCAGCCGTTGCTGTTGCGCGGCAAGGCCGGCGTGATCGCCACCCCGGCGGGTGAACGATTGCTGAGCCACGCGCGGGCAATCCTTGCCCTGAGCGACGAGGCCTATCGGGATCTGCGCGGCGTGGCCTTGCGCGGCCAATTGCGGCTATGCATCACGGACTATTTCCGTCCCGGCGACGTGGCGCGCATGCTGCGCCGGCTCAACGAGCAGTATCCCCAGGTGCGGCTGCACGTCACCATCATGAAGAGCGGCGCGATCGAGACGGCCTACGAACGCGGCGAGATCGACGTCGGTATTTCCATGCGCATCATGGAGCGCGGCGCCGCGCGGGGCAGGGCGCATGGGGCGCTGTTGCGGCGGGAACCCTTGATGTGGATGGCGGCGCAGGATGCCGCCCCGCCGGTCGAGGATGTCCTGCCCTTGCTGGTGTTGCCGGAAACTTGCGCCTTGCGCCAGTATGTGGAGCGCCTGCTGTCACGCCGCGACGTGCCGTATTCGGTGGCGCATGTCGCGTCTGGCGTGGCCGGTTTGCAGCTGGCCGTGGCGGCGGGGCTGGGCGTGGCATGCCTGAATGAATCCGCGATGGCGCCCGGCATGGTCCGCCTGCGCGCGCCCGGCCTGCCAGCTTTGCCGATGGCGGAATTCCGCCTGTTGCCGGCACGGCCGGGCGAAAGCGAGTTCATTGGCCTGGCGCGCGCCGCTATCGTCAAGGCACTGGGCTAGGCGCGAAATCGGCACCGTGATCGCGGCCTTCCCGCGCGCGGCCTGTCAGGCGCGCGGCGCGGCCGCGGCGCCCGGCAGGCGTTGCACAGCGTTCAGCAGCCGCGCGGCAAACTCCTGCGCTGCCCGACTGCGCGATGCTTCCTTGCGCCACAGGATGGCTGCGCGGCGCACGGTGGTAGGGTCGGTGAGGGCGATGCTCTTCAATTCCGAGCCGGCGGCGCCGGCCGCATGCTCGGCGGCGATGGTAGCCAGTTCTCCTTGCCGGCACAGGTGGATCAGGGCGTCCACCGATTCCATTTCTACACGGACTTCCGGCGCCAGCCCCGCCGTGGCGCAGGCCGCGTCTATCATGCGGCGCGTCGCGAAACTGCGCGGCAACAACGCCAGCGGCACGCCAGCCAGGTCGCGCATGCGCAGGCTGCGCCGAGATGCCAGCGGGTGCTGCTTGCCAACCACTACGCGCAGGCGTTCGTCGAACAGGGGCTGTGCCTCGATTTCCTCGCGCATCGCGGGATGGAATGAAATGCCCAGGTCCAGCTGGCCGCTGACCAGCAAATCTTCGATGGGACCGGCCCGCAGATCGCGGACGTGGATCTGGACCTTCGGAAAGGCCAGGCTGAACGAGGCCACCGCGTCCGGCACGAAATGGGTCAGGAAGGTTGGGATGACGCCTATGGTGAGGGACCCGGCCTGCAGCCCAGCCAGGTCCGCGAGGGCCATTTTCCCGGCCTCGATTTCCTGCAGCGCGCGGCTGGCGTGATCCCTCAGGACGCGGCCCGCCTGCGACAGGCGCAACCCTCTGCCTATGCGGTCGAACAAGGGCATGCCCAATTCTTCTTCCAGTTGGCGCAGTCCGTGGGAGAGGGTGGATTGCGTGACGTGCAGCGCGTCGGCCGCACGGGTCAGGTGCTCGGTTTCGGCAACGCTGAGGAAGTAGCGTAGCTGACGCAATTCCATCGGAAACTCCAGGAGTAAAGCCGCGCGGCCCGGCCGGGGCGGTCGATGATTGGCGATTTATCATTCGATGATATCGAACAATTAATGCAATATAAATCATTGGATGCAAAACCGGCCGAGCCCTAATCTTGCCTGCATCATTCATGGCAGGGCTTCAGGTTTTATGACACCCGTTTCGACCCAGGCGCCGGCACGGACGCCGCTTACGCAAAGCGATGCCTCGTGGCGCATCGACCGCATCCACGCGCGGATCGTCGACATTCCGACCATCCGGCCGCACAAGTTTTCCTTCGGCGCCATTAACCGGCAAAGTCCGGTCATCGTGCAGCTCTGGCTCGCCAACGGCGCTTGCGGCTATGGCGAAGCAGCCACTATAGGCGGGCCGTCGTGGAACGAAGAATCGCCCGAGTCCATTCTGCACGCGATCCAGCAATACCTTGCTCCGGCGGTGGCCGGCGCCGACGCCCGCAGGTTCGCCGATCACATCGCCCGCTTCGAGACGGTCTGCAAAGGCAATACCTTCGCCAAGAGCGCGGTCGAGATGGCGCTGGTGGACGCGGTGGCGCGCAGCCTCGGCGTGCCGGCCTGGCAATTGCTGGGCGGCAAGCGGATCGAGCGTCTGCCGCTCGCCTGGACGCTAGCCAGCGGTGATTCGCAGCGCGACCTGGACGAGGCCGAAAAGATGATGCAGTCGCGCCGCCATCGCTTGTTCAAGCTCAAGATCGGCGCGCGCAGCCCGGCGGATGACGTGGCGCACGTGACCCGCATCGCGCGCGGCCTGGATGGCCGCGCCGATATGACAGTTGACGTCAACCAGGCCTGGGACGGCAACACCGCCCGCCGCTATCTGCCGCAACTGGTGGAGGCGGGGGTGACGTTGATCGAACAGCCGGTGGCCAAGTGGGACGTGCAGGCTTTGCGCGAGGCGACGCAGTCGCTGGGCGCTGCCGCGCTGATCATGGCGGACGAAACCGTATGTTCGGCGCAAGACGCATTCATGCTGGCGTCGCAGCGCGCTTGCCACGTGTTTTCCCTGAAAGTGGCCAAGCACGGCGGCCTGCTGCGCACGCGCGAAGTCGCAGCCGTGGCGCAAGCCGCCGGCATCGGCTGGTACGGCGGAACCATGCTGGAGACCTCGCTGGGAAGCGCGGCTTCCGCACACGTGTTTGCCACGCTTTCCGACCAGCACCACGGGTGCGAACTGTTCGGCCCGCAACTGCTGGTCGATGACATCGTCGAGCAACCCATGGCCGTGCGCGACTTCGAACTCCAATTGCCCGACGGCCCAGGCTTCGGCGTCGTCGTGGACGAAAAGCGGCTGGACCGTTTTGACCGCGCCAGGGCAGGCCTGACGCCGACGACGGTCGACTTCGGCCGCAGCGGCGAGCCCGCCGCAACCTGACCCACCATCTTCCCGATCATTCAAAAATGCAGGAGACGCATCATGGCTGAATACACCCAGCAACAACTACTGGATCTGGTCAACAGCTCCCAAGTCAATCCGGGCGACGAACGAGTGCGGCAGATCACGCAGCGCATTGTGTCGGACCTGTTCCGTGCGATCGATGACCTCGACATCAAACCCGATGAATTCTGGGCTGGCGTGGATTGGCTTGCACGCCTGGGCGCCAGCGGCCAGCTCGGCCTGATCACGGCCGGCCTGGGCTTTGACCGCCTGATCGACATCCGCGAGGAAGAGGCCGACGTGGCCGCTGGCCGCGCCGCCGGCACGCCGCGCGCGATTGAGGGGCCGCTCTACATTGCCGGCGCGCCGCTCTCGGACGGCCAGGCACGCCTGGACGAGGATCCCGCGCAGGGCACCGTGCTGGTCATGGAAGGGCAGGTACGCGACGTGGACGGCAAGCCTGTCGCCGGCGCGCTCGTCGATGTCTGGCATGCCAACGAGCTGGGGCGCTATTCGCACTTCGATCCCGACCAGGAGGACTATCACCTGCGCCGCAAGATCAGGACCGACGCGCAGGGCCGCTATCGCTTCCGCAGCTTCATTCCGCCGGGCTACGCGATTCCGCCGAACAGCCCCACGTCCGAACTGTTCGAGGCCCTGGGCCGCCATGGCAACCGGCCGGCCCATATCCACTTTCTGGTGGCGGCCGAAGGCCTGCGAACCCTGACCACGCAGGTCAACATCCCGGGCGACACCTTCCTGGACGATGACTTCGCCTTCGCCACGCGCGATGGACTGGTGGTCGAACTGCAGCCGGACACGCCGCCCGCCGGCTATGAGAGCCTGGGCGTGGACGCCCCTTTCACACGCGTCTGTTTCGACTTTGTGCTGCAGCCGGCGCTGGACGCCGACGAGGCCCGCCCGCAAGCCCGCATGGACCGCGCCACCGCCTGATTACGCTCTGATCACTGCCTGGGCGGCGCCCGTTCGCGGCGCCGCCATTTTCCCCTGACACCTCATAACAACCCGCAGGCGCGAGGCCGGGTTCGGCCGCGCCATGGAGACAACCATCATGACCGCTACTTCCAGCTGGTCGATTCCGACGCTGATCGATCAGGAGCGACTGGGCGCCTTTCAATGGCGCGTGCTGATCCTGTGCTTTCTTATCGCGCTGTTCGACGGATTCGATACGCAGGCGATCGCCTTCACCGGCCCGGCCATCCTGGCCGCTTTCGATCTGAAGGCAGGCGCGTTGGCACCCATCCTGACCGCCGGTATCGTCGGCATGACGGTGGGTGCCATGACCCTGGGCCTGATCGGCGATCGCATCGGCCGCCGGCCGGCCATCATGCTTGGCCTGGCTCTGTTCGGCCTGTCCACGCTGGCCACGGCCTGGGCCACCGATACGACCCACATCCTCGTGCTGCGCTTCATTGCCGGGCTGGGCATGGGCGGCTGCACGCCCGTGCTGCTGGCGCTGGCGGCCGAGTACGGCCCGGCCCGGCTGCGTGGCGCCATCATGACCGGCGTGTTGTTGGGCCTGCCCGCGGGCGCCATGCTGGGAGGGCTGCTCGCCGCGCGCATGTTGCCCGTCATCGGCTGGGAAGGCATCTTCGTGGTGGGCGGCCTGGCGCCCTTGGTCCTGCTGGCCGTCGCCGCCCTCATGCTGCCCGAGTCCCTGTACTTCAAGGCCACTCGGCGAGACCCGGAAAGCCAGCGCTACATCGCGCGAATACTCTCGACAATATCGCGCCGCAAGCTGGACGCCGACACGCAGTTCACCGTGCCTGAGGAATCCGTCGCCAAGGCCAGCGTCGGCGCGTTGTTCTCCGGCGGGCACGGCGGCAAGACCGTGGCGATCTGGGCGGTGTACCTGTTGAACTGGGTGGCCTGGTTCATGTTGTTGTCCTGGCTGCCCACGGTGCTCAAGGCCGCCGGCCTGCCCGCTGAACAGGCTCCCATGGGCACGGTCATCGTTAATGCCGTCTTCATCATCTGCGCGATTCCGCTGTCCTTCGTGCTGCCGCGCGTCAACACCCGGCGCTTGCTGGGCGGGATGTTCGCGTTGGGCATCGCAGTGGCCGTCGGCTTGAGCTATGCCGGCGACAACTGGACGCTGGTCTTCATCCTGGTCGGCGCCGCGGGGCTGGGCATAGGCGGACAGCAGATCGCGCTGAACTATCTGATCGTGGGCGCGTATCCCACCGCGCTGCGCGCCACGGCGACCGGCTGGGCTATCGGCATGGGACGCGCGGGTGCGATCGCGGGTTCGGCCATCGGCGGCACGTTCCTGGCCTGGGGCGGACCGTCGGGATTCTTCATGGCGCTGGCGGTGCCCCTGGCGGTCGCGGCCCTTGCGGTGCTGAGCCTCAAGCTGGCGCACGCGCGGCCAGACGGCGCGCTTTCGGCGGCGCACTGATTATCTGCAAGGACGATGCAAACATGAATACACAACAACGTTTCAAGGGCCAGGTGGCCCTGGTCACGGGCGCCGCCCAAGGCGTCGGCCGGGCAACGGCGAGACGCCTGGCGGCCGAAGGCGCACACGTCGTGATCGTGGACCGGGCAGAGGAGCAGGGCGCTGCGGTGGCCGAGGAAATCCGGGCTGCGGGCGGACAGGCCCGCTTCGTGCAGGCGGATCTGGAAACCCATGAGGGCGCGCAGTCCATGGTGCGGGCAGCGCTGGAAATCAACGGCCGGATCGACGTATCCGTGCATAACGTCGGCGGCACGATCTGGACCCGGCCCTTCTGGGAGTACACGCCCGAGCAGATGCAGCGCGAAGTCAATCGTTCGCTGTGGCCCACGCTGTGGTCCTGCCGCGAAGTCATACCGGTGATGCGGGCCCAAGGCGCGGGCGCCATCGTCAACGTGGGTTCCAATGCTACGCGGGGCATCTACCGCGTGCCATATTCGGCGTCCAAGGGCGGCGTGCATGCCGCCACTGTCTGCATGGCGTTGGAGCTTGCGAAATCCGGCGTGCGCGTCAACTGCGTGTCGCCCGGCGCGCTGGACAATGGCGTGCGCGCGATCCCGCGCAATCATGAGACGCCGTCCGAGCAGGAGACCGCATGGGTGGGCGAGATGTACGCGTCGTGCCTGCGGGACACGCCGCAGGACCGACTGGGCCAGGCCGAGGAAGTCGCCGCGGCGATCTGCTTCATGGCCGCGCCTGAGGCCTCCTACATCACCGGACAGATCATGTACGTGGCTGGAGGGGATATCGGCTGAGCAGGCGCGCGGCCGTTTCGAACCGACCGGTGCAGGCTCAGCCGGCCTGGCGGTTCGCGGCCAGCCAATCCAGGAAATCACGGCCCGGACCCTGTTCACGCGCGATTGCACCGATGGGTTGGAACGAGCCCGGCGATTCGATGGGCACTCGCTGGAAATGGCCATGCTGCACATACCAGTTGGCCAGGGTTTGCGGCACCATCGCCAGCGCTTCCTGGGCCTGCATGATGGCGATGAGCAAGGGCATGGGCGGGGCGGCGCTGCTCAGCCTGCATAGCCGGGGCAGTACGCCGGCGCGTTCGAAAAAGGCCTTGAACACCGCATGGATCGCCAGTTCCGGACGCGGCTCGATCCAGAGCTGGGAGGTGACTTGCGCCAGCGTAGGCGTGCCGCCGGGATCCAGCAGCGGGTGGCCCGCGGCGGCTACGATCACCGCCCTGTCTTCCTGCAACGCCACGAATTCCAGGCCCGCCGGGACCGCCTCCGGACGCCGGCATAGCAGCATGTCCAGGCTGCCACCGGCCGCCTGAGGCAGCAGTTGTTCCCGGCTTCCTTCCACGATCTCCACCTGCAAGCCCGGGCGCGCCTTCATGTAGGCGGGCAGGCGTTCGGCCAGCAGCCCCCCGGTGGCGGCCGGGATGGCGCCCAGGCGCAGGCTGCCGGTAGCGCCCTGGCGCAGCGCCGCAACCGTATCGGTGGACGCGCGCAGTGTCGTCAGCATGCTCCGGGCGCACTCCGCCATGAGCTGGCCGCTACGCGTGGTGCGCATGCCGCGGGCGTGGCGTTCGAACAGCCGGACCTCCAGCAGATCCTCGATATCGGCCAGCGCGTGAGTCGCCGCAGGCTGGCTCAGGCCGATATGGCTGGCCGCCTGTTGGATGCTGCCCAGGTCCGCAATGCTGGCCAGCAATTGCAAGTGGCGCAGGCGGCCCTTGGCCAGCAGGCGCGACAACAGGGTGGCGGGGGCGACGTCCATGGCACGGGAAAAATAGCTATTCAAAATGCGAATATATCCACGCATTAATATATTTGAAATAAGGATATGCCCTGGCCACAATGCAGCGATCCCGTTCATCGCTTCCGTTCCCAGGAGTGGCTGGTCCATGAAGTCCCGTTTGCTGCATGCCCTTGTTTGCGCCGTAACTTTGAGCGCTTCGTCCTTGGCCGCCGCCCAGGGCGACTATCCTTCCCAGCCCGTGCGGCTCATCGTGCCATTTGCGCCCGGCGGCTCCACGGACGCCCTGGCCCGCGCGGTGGCAGAGGGCCTGCGCAAGGAGCTGGGCCAGAGCGTGGTGGTGGAGAATCGCGCTGGCGCGGGGGGGCTGCTCGGTACCGAGGCGGTAGCTCGGGCCGAGCCGGACGGCTATACGCTGGGCATGGCCACGGTCAGCACCATGGCGGTGAATCCCCTGCTGTATGGCACCAAGCGCGTCGATCCGCAGACGCAGTTGGCGCCCGTGGCATCCGTGGCCACGGTGCCGGTCGTATGGATGGTGAATCCGGCGTTTCCCGCGCAGGACTTCGCGCAATTCCTGGCGGAACTGCGCGCCCATCCCGGAAAGTACTCCTATGGCTCGCCCGGCGTGGGGTCGCTCGGCCATTTGAACCTGGCGGCCATGAACGCCGACCTGAAGGTCGATGTGTTGCACGTGCCGTACCGCGGCATGGGGCCGGCGCTGACTGCCGCCGTGGGCGGCGAAGTGCAGGTGCAGCAGGACCAGTACGCATCGGCGCAATCGCTGGTCAAGGCCGGCAAGCTCCGTGCCATCGCGGTGTCCGCGCCAGCCCGGCTGCCCGACATGCCGGAACTTCCGACCATGACGGAACTAGGGTATCCGCAGCTCAACGCGCTGGGCCAGACCTGGTTCGGCCTGGTCGCGCCCGCGGGAACACCGGAGGCCGTGGTCCAGCGCCTGAACCAGGCCGCCGTGCGCGCACTGGCCGATCCGGCTCTGGTGCAGCGCCTGGCCGGCATGGGCGCGCAGCCGGACGCGGGCACGCCCCAGGCGTTCGCCGACCGCATCGCGCAGACGCTGGCCGCCAATCGCAAAATCATTGAAACTGCCGGCATCAAGCTCGACGAGTGACCTGACCGGTTTTTTCCCCGCCACACCAGCCACAGGAGAAACAATGGGTGCCATCGACAAACTTGCGCCGTTCATTGACGCGCGCAGCGAGCGCTACGCGGAACTGAGCGACCGCATCTGGAGCCTGGCCGAACTGCGCTACGACGAACACAAGTCCGCCGAGTTGCACATCGCGATGCTGGAGGAAGCCGGTTTTCGCGTCACGCGCGATGCCGCTGGCATTCCCACCGCTTTCGTGGCCGAGGCCGGCAACGGCGGACCCGTGATCGGCATCCTGGGCGAGTACGACGCGCTGTCCGGCCTGAGCCAGGAAAGCGGTGCGTACGCCTGCCAGCCGTCACCGGAAACGCCGAACGGCAATGGCCATGGCTGCGGCCATCATCTGCTGGGCACGGCTGCGCATTTCGCCGCGGTGGCGGTGAAGGAGTTCCTCGAGGCCAACGGCCTGCCCGGTACCATCCGCTTCTACGGCTGTCCCGCGGAAGAGGGGGGCTCGGGCAAGACTTTCATGGCGCGTGCAGGGCTGTTCGACGATCTGGACGCGGCGCTGACCTGGCACCCGGCATCGCACACGGGGATCTTCCATCAGTCCTCGCTGGCCAACATCCAGGCCTATTTCCGCTTCCGCGGCGTGGCCGCGCATGCCGCCAATTCGCCGCATCTGGGCCGCAGCGCGCTGGACGCGGTGGAACTGATGAACGTGGGGGTTAACTATCTGCGCGAACACATGGTGCCGGATGCGCGCGTGCACTATGCGGTGACCAATAGCGGCGGCATTTCACCCAACGTCGTGCAGGCGCGGGCCGAGGTGTTGTATCTGGTGCGCGCACCCATCAATTCGCAAGCCGCGGAACTGTACGAGCGCGTGCAGAACGTGGCGCGCGGCGCCGCGCTGATGACGGGCTGCGAACTGGAAATCGTATTCGACAAGGCGTGCTCGAACTACATTCCCAATGGCGTACTCAACCAGATCATGTACGACAACATGCTGGCGTTGCAGGGGCCGCAGTACACCACTGGCGAACAGCAGGCCGCGCGCCGCATGTGGGACGCGATTTCCGCGGACGATATCGACAACGCCGGGAAGAACCTCGGTGCGGTATTGCGTAATCCGACGCCGCTGTTCACCGGCGTGGCGCCTTACGAACCAGGCAAGACCGAGATCACCTACGGTTCCACCGACGTGGGCGACGTGAGCTGGGTCGCGCCCACCGCGCAATGCTGGGGCGCCTGCTATGCCTACGGCACGCCGTTCCATTCCTGGCAGATGGTGGCGCAGGGCAAGATGTCCATGGCGCACAAGGGCATGGTGCACGCGGCCAAGATCATCGCGGCGACCGCCGCGGACCTGTATACGCAGCCCGAGGCGCTGGCCCGCGCCAAGGCGGAACTGACGGAAACGCGCCGCGGGCAGCCGTATGTCTGCCCGATTCCGGCGGACGTGCTGCCTTCGTTCATGCGCAAATAGGATAAGGCCCCCACGCCGCGCGCGCGTTGCGCGCTTGCTGCCCCCCGAGGGGGCGGCGCCGCCTTAGGGCGGCCTGGCGGCGGCGCGAGCCCCCACGCCGCGCGCGTGTTGCGCGCTTGCTGCCCCCCGAGGGGGCGGCGCCGCCTTAGGGCGGCCTGGCGGCGGCGCGAGCCCCCACGCCGCGCGCGTGTTGCGCGCTTGCTGCCCCCCGAGGGGGCGGCGCAAGGCCGCCCCGGTTGACATCAAGCGGGCAGGGATGGCGCGTATTGCGCGTCCGAATGCACCTTGGCGTGGAATTCCACGACCTTGCGCACCACCTTGACGGGATCGTCTTCAATGATGAAGAGGTCCAGGTCGTGCGCGCCTATCATGCCGTTGGCCAGTACCTGGCCTCCCAGCCACTCGACCAGGCCGGACCAGTACTCGCTGCCCACCAGCACGATGGGGGCGGGCGGGACCTTGCCCGTCTGGATGAGCGTCAGCGCTTCGAAGAGCTCATCCAGGGTGCCGAAACCGCCAGGCATCGCCACATAGGCGAAGCTGTGCATGAAGAAGGTTGCCTTGCGCGAGAAAAAATACTCGAATGACAGGCTGATGGTCTGGTATTCGTTGTTGTGCGCTTCATGCGGGAGACTGATGTTCAGCCCGATGCTGGTGCCCCCTGCCTCGAATGCGCCCTTATTGGCTGCCTCCATGATGCCGGGACCGCCGCCGGCGATTACCGCGAAACCCGCATCGGCCAGGGCGGCGGAGATTGCGACGGTGGTTTCATAGTGAGGGGAATTACGGCTGACTCGCGCACTGCCGAAGACGCTGACAGCAGGCCCGATGTTCGCGAGCTTGTCTGCCGCCGTCCGTATCTCTGACATAATCAGCGGAATTTGTTTGTTGGCGGGTGTTTCCGCAGCTATTGCCATATCTGCCTTTGTAACCATGAAAAAAACCTTATTACTGGTCGACGGTTCAAGTTACTTGTACCGCGCTTTCCACGCTATGCCTGATTTGCGCAACGCGCAAGGCGAACCCACGGGGGCGCTCTACGGCGTGGTGAATATGCTGCGCAAACTTGTCTCTGATCATAAGGCAGAGTATGCCGCATGTATTTTCGATGCTCGCGGCAAGACCTTCCGGGACGATATCTACCCGGAATACAAGTCCCACCGCCCCCCCATGCCGGAAGACCTGGCGGCGCAGATCGAGCCCATCCATCGCGCCGTGCGCGCGCTTGGCTGGCCGGTGCTGGCCATAGAAGGCGTCGAGGCCGATGACGTGATCGGCACCCTGGCCAAGCGCGCGGCCGAGCATGACGTGCACACCATCGTGTCCACCGGCGACAAGGATCTGGCGCAACTGGTCAACAGCCACGTCACCCTGGTCAACACCATGACGGGCGAAGTGCTGGACGAGGCCGGCGTGGTCAACAAGTTCGGCGTTCCGCCGGACCGCATCGTGGATTACCTGATGTTGGTCGGGGACGCCGTGGACAATGTGCCCGGGGTAACCAAGGTGGGCCCGAAGACCGCCGTCAAATGGCTTACGGAATTTGGCTCGATTGACAAGCTGGTGGAAGGCGCGGAAAGCATCAAGGGCGTGGCGGGCAGCAACCTGCGCGAGGCCATTCCGAATTTCCCGATGACCCGCCAATTGCTGACCGTGAAGTACGACTGTGACCTGGCAGGCCACGTCGACGGTGTCGCCGACCTCACGCCACGTGAACGCGACGTTGCCACGCTGACCGAACTCTATGAACGTTACGGCTTTCGTACCTGGCTGCGCGATTTGACCGGTGATGCCGAGCGCGTGCCCACGGGCGACGCGCGCGTCGCGCACGAGGCTCCGGCCGCGCCCACGGAGCTGGACTACCAGATCATTTCCGATTGGGCCGCGTTTGACGCCTGGATGGAAAAACTGAAGGACGCGCCGCTCGTTGCGGTGGACACCGAGACCACCTCGCTGGATGAAATGCAAGCCAGGATGGTGGGCATGTCGCTGGCGGTATCGCCAGGCGTGGCATGCTACATCCCGGTGGCGCATCGCGGCCCCGACAACGCGCCGCAACTGCCCAAGGCCGAGGTTCTGGCGCGCCTGAAGCCCTGGCTCGAGGACGCCTCGCGGGCCAAGCTGCTGCATCATGCCAAGTACGACGCGCACGTGTTCGCCAACGAAGGGATCAAGCTGGGCGGCATCACCGAAGACACGATGCTGCAGGCCTATGTGCTGGAATCGCATCGCGGCGTGGGCCTGAATGACCTGGCCCAGCGCTATCTGGGCCGCAGCGGCGTGTCCTACGAGGACCTCTGCGGCAAGGGGGCCAAGCAGATCGGCTTTGATGAAGTCGCGGTGGACAAGGCCGGCCACTATGCCGCTGAAGACTCGGACTTCACCTTGCAGCTGCATCAGGTGCTGCGCCCGATGGTGGCGGCCGACGAAGGCCTGAACTGCATCTATCTGCTGGAAATGCAGGTATCCACCGTGCTGACCACGATCGAGCGCAATGGCGTCAAGGTGGATGCGGCCGAGCTGGGACGCCAGAGCCACAAGCTGGGCCAGGAAATGCTGCAGCTCGAACAAAAGGCCTATGAGTTGGCCGGCCAGCCGTTCAACCTGAATTCGCCCAAGCAGTTGGGCGAGATCCTGTTTGGCCGCATGCAGCTGCCGGTGGTGCGCAAGACGGCCAGCGGCGCGCCGTCCACCGACGAAGAAGTGCTGAGCAAGCTGGCGCAGGATTACCCATTGCCGCAGGTCCTCTTGGAATACCGCGGGCTGTCCAAGCTGAAGTCGACTTACACCGACAAGCTGCCGCGCATGATCAATCCGGACACGGGCCGAGTGCACACGCACTATTCGCAGGCGGCGGTGATCACCGGTCGTCTGGCATCGTCCGATCCCAATCTGCAAAACATTCCGGTGCGCACCGAAGCCGGCAGGCGGGTGCGCGAGGCCTTCATCGCCGAGCAGGGCATGCTGATGTCGGCGGACTATTCCCAGATTGAACTGCGCATCATGGCGCACGTGTCGGACGACGCCAATCTGCAGCGCGCCTTTGCCGCCGGCGAGGACATTCACCGCGCCACGGCCTCGGAAGTGTTCGGCGTTGCGCTGGCCGATGTCTCCACCGAACAGCGCCGCGCCGCCAAGGCCATCAACTTCGGCCTCATCTACGGCATGGGCGTGTTCGGGCTGGCATCGAACCTGGGCATCACGCGCGACGCCGCGCAGGCCTACATCGACCGTTACTTCGCCCGCTATCCCGGCGTGGCGATGTACATGGAGGACACCCGCCGCCGCGCGCGCGAACAGGGATACGTGGAAACCGTCTTCGGACGCCGGTTGCAATTGCCCGAGATCCGCGGCGCATCCGGTCCGCGCCGCCAGGCAGCCGAGCGCGCGGCCATCAATGCGCCCATGCAGGGCACGGCGGCCGACCTGATCAAGATGGCCATGGTGGCGGTGCAGGACTGGCTGGAAGCCGAAAACCTGCAGACGCGCATGATCATGCAGGTGCACGATGAACTGGTGCTCGAGGCGCCGGACTCCGAACTGGAACTGGTCAAGGAAGCGTTGCCGCGCCTGATGTGCAATGTCGCCACGCTGCGCGTACCGCTGGTGGCCGAAGTGGGCATGGGCAAGAACTGGGAGCAGGCTCACTAGGCACGGGGGCCTGCCGTACAGAGGGATGGGCCGCCGCGCGCGGCCCATTTCCGTTTTTGGTATTGCAACAATATAATGTTGCGCTTCCCCGCCTTAAACACGTCCCCCAAATGTTGCTGCTCTGGGTTTTGCTCGCCACCGTCACCGGCGGGCTTATCGCCGTACTTGTCGCCAGCTGGCTGGCCTACAAGGTCTTCGCGCAATATCTGCACCACATGGTCAGCCTGTCGGTGGGCGTGCTGCTGTCCGTCGCCCTGCTGCATCTGCTGCCCGAGGCGTTCGAGACCGGCGTGGCCGATGCCCACGTGCTTTTCGGCTTGATGCTGGCGTCGCTGATCGGTTTTTTCGTGCTGGAGAAAATTGCGCTGCTGCGGCACAGCCATCATCACGAAGGCGATGGTCATCACCATCACAAGGGACATGACCGCCATGAGGCGGGCCGGGGCGGCGTGCTGATCCTGATAGGCAGCTCGCTGCACAACCTGTGCGACGGCGTGCTGGTGGCTGCGGCTTTCCTGACCGATCCGCTGCTGGGCGTATTGACTGCGGCGTCCATCATCATCCACGAAGTGCCGCACAAGCTGGGCGACTTCGTGGTGCTGCTCAATGCAGGCCTGGCGCGGCGCCGCGCGTTCTCCCTGATTCTCTTCACCAGCTTGTGTTCAGCCGTGGGCGGCATAATAGGGTACTTTGTGCTGCAGCAGGCGCAGCAATGGGTGCCGTATGTGCTGGTGGTTGCGGCAAGCAGCTTCCTGTATATCTCGGTGGCCGACCTGATGCCGCAGATGCACGAACGGGTATCCCTGGCCGACGCCGTCCCGCAGTTGCTGCTGGTCGGCGTGGGCGTGGTGCTGATCTACAGCGTCACCACGGTGATGCACCATGGGCATGACCATGGGGCCGAAGTTGGCCATGGCGCGCCGCAAGTGGAGCATACGCACCGGCATTGAGACCGGCCGGGGCCATGCAGGCGCTGGTGGGATATCCGGCTTGGTTGATCATCCCTACACAGGAGTTCTTCATGAGTTTTTCCGCCGCAGCCGGCAATGTCGCGCCCACCGTGATCCACACGGACACCCGGGGCCTGGTCCACGGGGATTTCAAACTGCCCGTGGCCGATGGTTCGATCGATGCCTATTACGCCGCGCCCGAAGGAAAGGGCGACCTGCCCATCGTGCTGGTGGTCCAGGAAATCTTCGGCGTGCACGAGCACATCAAGGATCTGTGCCGCCGGGTCGCCAAGGCGGGCTATCTCGCCGTGGCCGCCAATCTCTATGAACGCCAGGGCGATGCTTCGGTCTATACCGACATCCCGAAACTTATCGCCGAACTGGTCAGCAAGGTGCCGGATGAACAGGTCTATGCCGACCTCGATGCCAGCGTCGCCTGGGCGGCCGCGCACGGCGGCGATCCCAAGCGGGTGGCGGTGACGGGTTTCTGCTGGGGCGGCCGCCTGACCTGGATGTACGCCGCGCACAATCCCGACGTCAAAGCGGCCGTGGCCTGGTACGGCAAATTGAGCGTCGGCCACGGGCCGCTGATCAAGCGCTTCGCCTTCGACGTGGTCAATGCGTTGCATGCGCCGGTGCTGGGCCTGTATGGCGGCAAGGACGCCAGCATTCCTTTGGCCGACGTCGAGACCATGAAAGCCAAGTTGGCCGCCGGCAACGACAACGCGCGGCGTTCGGAAATCGTGGTGTATCCCGAAGCCGACCACGCCTTCCTGGCGGACTATCGCGCCAGCTACAAGGCCGAGGCCGCGCAGGATGGCTGGAAGCGCATGCTTGAGTGGTTCAAGCGTTATTTGTAGGATCCGGGGCGCAGCGAAAGCTGCCCGGGAGCGCGGTGAAAAAAGCCGACCACATAAGGTCGGCTTTTTCGTTCTGCTCAGTTCCCCGCTTCACGCAAGCGGCTGGGCAGCAGTTCGCCGTGCCGCGCCAGCAGGGGGTAGGCCGCTGCGCCGACCAGATGGGAATTGATGCCCTTCATGTCGCGCAGGATGTCCAGGTAGAGCGCGCCCACCTCGGCGGCGTCGACTTCGCCGCCCTTGATTTTCTGCAAGTGCGTGTCCGCGGCATTGGTTTCGATCGAGCGGAAGCGGGCCTTTTCACCCGCCAGCGCGCGGGCCTGGCGCAGGTCGTCGTTGACGAACAGGGCCGCGGCCGTGCGCTGGTTCGCGATCAGCTGGCCCAGCGTGTCGTCCAGGCTGGCACGCTGCTCGGGCGAGAAGACCCAGCCCTGCTTGCGCAGCTTGGCCACGTGGCTGAGCAGGCCGTGGTGGGCAATGTCGCCGGCATGGCCGATATTGCTGGTGAAGGCCAGGATGTCGTCCAGGCGCTGCACGTCTTCACGGGTCATGTTCTCCTGGTCCAGCGTGGCCAGGTAGGTCGTGATGGCGTTCTCCAGTTTGTCCAGCGCGACGTCGAGCTGCCGCGCCTGCACCATGCGGTGGCGGTTGTCGCGCTTGAAGCCGGCGCGGGCATAGAGCAGCAGGGTTTGCAGCATGTCGGCCATGCGCAATGCTTCGCGTGCGGCGTTGCCCAGGGCCACGGCGGGCACGTCGTGGGCCCACTCGTCCAGGTACTGGGGACGCGACGGGTCGTTCGGGTCGGCGCGCTTGGGCAGCCAGCGTGTCAGCAGGGCGGCATAGGGTGTCAGCAGCGGCAGGAACACCAGCGCGATGACCGCGTTGAACAGCGTGTGGAAATTGGCCACGGCGCGGGCCGGGTCCGCCGCCAGTTCGCTCATCATCGGCTGCAGATAGGGCAGCAGCATCAGGCCGGCCAGCACGCCCAGCACCCGGGTCAGGAGGTTGCCCAGCGGCAAGCGGCGGGCAGCGGGGTCATCGCCGGTTACGCCTTCGATCATGGGATTGATGGCGGTGCCCAGGTTGGCCCCCAGTACCAGGGCAAAAGCAACATGCGGGGCCACCATGTGATGGCTTGCCAGCGACATGACCAGCACCACTACGGCCACGCTGGAGTGCGCGGCCCAGGTGAAGGCAGCCGCCAGCAGCACGGTGGCCACCGGCTGGGTCGCCAGCGCGTCCAGGATCATGCCCAGCATGGGCGCGGTCTGGAAGGGCTGGAACAACTCGACCAGCTGATGCAGGGACAGCAGCAGCAGCCCCAGGCCGATGAAGACGCGGCCCAGGTCGCGCGTGCGGCCCGGCGGATAGCGGCGGAACATCCAGACCCCCACGAGGATCAGGATGGGGGCGAGCGAGGTCAAGTCAAAGGACAGCAGTTGGACGATGAGCGTGGTGCCGACATTGGCGCCCAGCATGGCGGCCAGGGCCGGCGCCAGCCCGACGACGCCACCCGCCGCGAAACCGGTGATCATCAGGCCCGTGGCGGTGCTGCTCTGCAGCGCGGCGGTAATGCCCAGCCCTGCGGCGAAGGCCCGCAGCCGGGTGCCCAGGGCCTTGCCCAATGCCGCGCCGAGCGCGGCCCCAAAGGCGCGTTGCACGCCTGTCTGGACCATGTGCACGCCCCACAGGAGCAGGGCGACGTAGCCGGCGAAGTCAAGCAGGGTAATAAGTCCGGACATCCTGGCGTGTTTCCATTCTTTTTATGACAAGAAATAATTCTGTAATGATCGCATGCGCGGCACGGGCGGGGGAACCTGTCCCTTCAATACAGCATACGCCTTACGCAACAGGAGGCTAGCTGCGCGCGGGCTGGCCTGCGCGTATCATTGCCCCATCAATCGCTGATGTACTGGAGTTTTGCGTGGCCGTTTCCGTTTTCGACCTGTTCAAGATAGGCATAGGTCCGTCTAGCTCCCATACGGTGGGGCCCATGCGGGCTGCCCTGTTGTTCGCGCAAGGCCTGGAGCGTGACGGACTCATGCCCAGTGTGGCCTCCGTGCGCGCCGAGCTCTACGGATCGCTGGGCGCCACGGGCAAGGGCCACGGCACCGACAAGGGGGTATTGCTGGGTTTGATGGGCGAAGCGCCCGACACCGTGGATCCCGCCGCCATTGCCGGCATGATCGCGTCGGTGCGCGCCAGCCGCCAATTGCCGCTGCTGGGGCGCTATCCGGTTCCTTTCGTGGAAAAGGAACACCTGATGTTCTACCGCCGCGAAGCCATGGCGGAGCATCCTAACGGCATGAAGTTTCATGCTTTTGACGCCGACGGGGCATCGCTGCGCGAAGCCCGCTATCTGTCGGTGGGCGGCGGTTTCGTAGTGACGGCTGGCGCCTCCAACAGCCAGGTCATCGCAGCGCACGATCAACTGCCGTATCCGTTCCGCATGGGCCGCGAGCTGATGGCCATGTGCAGCGAAAGCGGCCTGTCGGTGGCGCAGCTGATGATGAAGAATGAACTGACCTGGCGCGACGAGGCCGAGGTGCACGCCGGGCTGGACCGCATCTGGCAAGTCATGCAGGACTGCGTGTCGCGCGGTTGCGGCATCAATTACCCCGAAGCCGACGGCGAACTGCCCGGCCCGTTGCGCGTGCGCCGCCGCGCTCCCGAGCTGTACCGCAACCTGACCCAGCGGGCCGAACGCACCTTGTCCGATCCCTTGTCCGTCATGGACTGGGTCAATCTGTACGCCATGGCGGTCAACGAAGAAAATGCAGCCGGCGGCCGCGTGGTGACGGCGCCGACCAACGGCGCCGCCGGCATTATCCCGGCCGTGCTGCACTACTACGACCGTTTCGTGCCCGGGTCCAATCGCGACGGGGTGCGTGATTTCCTGCTGACCGCGGCCGCCGTGGGGCTGCTGTACAAGTACAACGCCTCATTGTCGGGCGCCGAAGTCGGCTGCCAGGGCGAGGTCGGCGTGGCCTGCTCGATGGCGGCGGGCGGCCTGGCGGCGGCCTTGGGCGGCACGGTCGAACAGGTCGAGAACGCGGCAGAAATCGGGATGGAGCACAATCTGGGCCTGACCTGCGACCCGGTGGGCGGGCTGGTCCAGATTCCCTGTATCGAGCGCAATGCGATGGCCTCGATCAAGGCCGTCAACGCCGCGCGGATGGCGCTGCGGGGCGATGGCCAGCACTACGTGTCGCTGGACTCCGTCATCAAGACCATGCGCGAAACCGGCGCCGACATGAAGACCAAGTACAAGGAAACCGCGCGCGGCGGCCTGGCGGTGAACATCGTCGAGTGCTGAAGGGCGCGGCTGTCTTTGCGGAGGGCGTCCAGGCAACCGGCCGCCCTGCCGCGGGCCTGGCTGGTTAGATCACGCGCGCATTCTGCAGCGCGGCGATACGGGCCGGAATCGGCGGGTGCGAGGCGAACATGGCGGCCAGGCCGCCCTTGCCGGTGATGCCCGAGGCTTCGAAGGACTTGGGCAGTTCGCCCGGCTCCAGGCCGCCCAGGCGGGCCAATGCGCGGATCATGGGTTCGCGGGCGCCCATCAGGTGGGCCGAGCCGGCGTCGGCGCGGTATTCGCGCTGGCGCGAGAACCAGGCCACGATGATCGAGGCCAGGACGCCGAAGATGATTTCACAGACCAGCACGGTGATGTAGTAGCCCGGGCCGATGCCGCGTTCGTTCTTGAACACGGCGCGGTCGATGAAGTAGCCGACCACGCGCGCGAGGAACACCACAAAGGTGTTCACCACGCCCTGGATCAGGGTCAGCGTGACCATGTCGCCATTGGCGATGTGGGCGACTTCGTGGGCCAGCACGGCGGCGACTTCTTCTTCGCTCATGCTTTCCAGCAGGCCGGTCGACACGGCGACGAGGGAGTCGTTCTTGAATGCGCCGGTGGCAAATGCGTTGGGGGCGCCTTCATAGATGGCGACCTCCGGGCGGCCGATGCCGGCGCGGTCGGCCAACTGGTGCACGGTGTCGACCAGCCAGGCTTCGCGTTGGTTGCGGGGCGAGTTCGGGTCCAGAACCTGGGCGCCGGTGCTCCATTTGGCCATGGGCTTGCTGATCAAGAGCGAGATGATCGCGCCCGTGAAACCCACCACCGCCGAAAAAATCAGCAAGGCATTCAGGTTCAGGCCATTGGCGGTGATGTAGCGGTCCACGCCCAGGATGCGCAGCGTGGCCGACAGCACGAGCATGACGGCCAGGTTGGTCAGGACGAACAAGACAATGCGTTTCATGTTTTTTGTGTTCCTCTGCGAGCAGGATATGCCGGGATTCGACATCGCGGCGGCCCGCCAGTTCCCCGACTCGCCGGCGCCGCTTCCGGTGACGGAGAGTATAGTATCGCTTTCCCTTATTCCTCCTCACTTTTCCCTTAGCGTAGACCCCCATGCAGGCACTTTGGATGTTGCTGGCGTCCGCCATGTTCGCCATCATGGGTTCGTTCGTGAAACTCGGCACCGAGCACGGCGCCTCGTTGCCGCAAGTCGTGCTTTTTCGCGGACTGCCCTCGGTCATCCTGCTGCTGATCTGGGCCCGGGCCGGCCGCCAGTCCATCATTCCCGTCAGCTGGAAACTCCACCTGTGGCGCAACCTGTCCGGCGTCACGTCCATGTGGCTGGGGTTCTTCGCCATCGCCCATCTGCCCCTTGCCACCGCCACCAGCCTGAACTACACGGCGCCGCTGTTCATCGCCTGTTGGATGCTGGGGTGGGGCGGCGCGCAGCGCGACCCCGTGCGCATCCTGGCGGTGGCATTGGGTTTCCTGGGCGTGATCGCGGTGCTGCGCCCCAGCATCAACGAGGACCAGTGGCTGGCCGCGCTGTTGGGGATGACCGCTGGCGCCATGTCCGCCATCGCCATGATGCAGATCCGCCAATTGGGCCGGGTCGGCGAACCGGAATGGCGCACGGTGCTGTTCTTCTCCGTGGCGGTTTGCGTGTCCAGCCTGGCCGGGCTGGCGTTCGAAGGGTGGGGCCAGGCCGATTGGACGGGCTACCTGTCGCTGCTGGGCGTGGGCCTGTCGGGCCTGTTCGGTCAGTTGGCCATGACGCGCGCCTTCGGCCTGGGCTCGGCGCTGCTGACGGCGGCGCTGCAGTACAGCACCATCATCTTCGCGGCCCTGCTGGGCATGGGATTCTGGGGCGAACAGCTGGACGCCCTGGCCTGGGCCGGCATGGGCCTGATCATTTTCGCGGGTCTGCTGTCGATATGGCGCACCATGCGCGACCCCAAGCCGGCCTGATCCACGGTCGCCACCTTCCCTCACAGGAGCACACCGAATGACGATGACCCTGATTTCCGCCGCCGACCTAGCCAAGCGCCTGGACGCGCCCGACGTGCGCGTGTTCGATGTGCGGCACGATCTGAGCAACCACGCCGCGGGCCGCCAAGCTTACGATGCCGGCCATATTCCCGGCGCGCGCTACCTGGACCATGAAACCGAGCTGTCCGCGGCCCGCACCGGCAAGAACGGCCGCCATCCGTTGCCCTCGCGCGCCGAACTGGCCGCGCTCATGGCTGCCCACGGCGTGACGCCCCAGACCCTGGTGGTGGCGTATGACGGCAGCGGCGGCATGTACGCGGCGCACCTGTGGTGGATGCTGCGCTGGATGGGACACGATCAGGTGGCCGTGCTGGATGGCGGCTGGCAGGCATGGACCGCGGCCGGGCTGCCCACCACGACCGTACCGGCTGCCCCCGTGCGCGCAGGCCAGCCGGTCGAACCCGGCCCCTCGCTGGCGGCTGCCGTGGATGCCCGGACGGTGCTGGAGAATATCTCCCGCCCCGCGTTTACCGTGATCGATGCGCGCGCGGCCAACCGTTACCGCGGCGAAGTCGAACCCATGGACCCGGTGGCCGGCCATATCCCTGGCGCCCTGAACCGCCCCAATGGCGAGAATCTCCAGCCCGACGGCCGTTTCAAGCCTGCCGAACAGTTGCGCGAGGAGTTCGCCAGCCTGCTGGACGGCCGAGATCCTGCGGCCATCGTGCACCAGTGCGGGTCCGGCATCACGGCTTGCCACAATCTGCTGTCCATGGAGATCGCGGGCCTTTCTGGTTCGCGGCTGTACCCGGGATCCTGGAGCGAATGGTGCAGCGACCCGTCCCGCCCGGTGGCCAAGGGCGCATAGGTCCTCAAAGCCAGGGAGCATGCCCTGGCTTTTTTTATCGGCGTCCTCGACCGCCCGGCTCGGCTCGCGCATTGCCGTCGGCGAACACCCTGGCTCCAAGAAAGTCCACCAGCGCCCGCACTTTAGGTGACGGCTGCCTGCTGGCGGGCCAGAGCATGTGAAAGACGTTAGTGCGTTCCACTTGCCCCGCCAGGACTTGCACCAGGCTGCCATCCGCCAAGGGTTCGCGGATGGCGAAGTCCGGCAGGTAGGCGATGCCCAGGCCTTGCAGCGCGAAGCAGGCGCGTGTCTCGATGTTGTTGCAGATCATGGAGACAGGCAGTTGCAGTTCGGGTTCGCCGGGTCCTTGCCGCACGCCCCAGCTCTCCAGCTTGCCGCTGCTGGGAAAGCGATAGTGCAAGCAGCTGTGATGCAGCAGGTCGGCCGGCGCCTTGGGGGCGCCCCGGCTGGCTAGATAGGCGGGCGAGGCGACCAGCAGAATTCGGAATGTGCCCAGGCGGCGTGCAGACAGGCGGGAGTCGGCGGGTTCACCCGTGCGCACCACGGCGTCGAAACCTTCTTCGATGACATCGACCATGCGGTCAGTGAAGTCCAGGTCGAGTTCGATTTCGGGATAGGCGCGCATGAACTCGCCCAGCACCGGCAGCACCAGCCCGCTGACCAGCGGCAGGCTGACGCGCAAGCGTCCTCTCGGGGCGGCGGCTGCGTGTGACAGTTCCAGTTCGGCCGCCTCGATCTCGGCCAGGATGCGGCGGCAGCGCTCCAGGAACAGGATGCCCTCGGCCGTCAGCGTGACGCTGCGCGTACTCCGGTGGAACAGGCGCACGCCCAGCTTGTCCTCGAGCCGCGCCACGCTCTTGCCAATAGCGGATGCCGACACGCCGAGAAGTCGGCCTGCGGCCACGAAGCTGCGTGTTTCTGCCACCTGTACGAACACGACAAAGCCATTGAGGCTTTCCATCTATTTCCTCGATTGCGGACATTTGGTTCAGCATAAGAAGGAAATGTAGCCTACTTTTTCTTTAATCGCGGGGCTTTTATCGTCTCGGCACCAAGCTTCAACGAGATGCCTGACATGAAGAAATCGACGAATTCACCGCGCCCGCAAACTGCGTACGCGCATCCCGCAGCCCCTCGCGACCGGCTGCCGCTGGGCTCGCTGCTGGCGCTGGCCATGGCGGGCTTCATCACCATCCTGACCGAGGCGCTGCCTGCCGGACTGCTGCCGCAGATGGCGCAGGGCCTGGCCGTATCCCAGGCCAGTATCGGCCAGACCGTGACTATCTATGCGATCGGCTCGCTGGTGGCGGCGATCCCGCTGGTCGCCGCCACCCGGGGCGTGCGGCGGCGGCCGTTGCTGCTGATGGCTATTGCCGGATTCGTGTTGGCCAATACCGTGACTGCGCTGTCATCCGGCTATGTGCTGACGCTGGCTGCACGCTTCCTGGCGGGCGTGTCGGCGGGGCTGTTGTGGGCGCTGCTGGCCGGTTACGCCGCCCGCATGGTGCCCGCGCACCAGCAGGGGCGGGCGATTGCTGTGGCGATGCTGGGGGCGCCGCTGGCGCTGTCGCTGGGCGTGCCGGCCGGAACCTTCCTGGGTGCGCTTTGGGGCTGGCGCGCGGGCTTCGGCATCATGAGCGGATTGGCGTTGATGCTGATGGTCTGGGTGCGCCTGCGGGTGCCGGATTTCGCGGGACAAGCCCGGGGCCGGCAACTGCCGCTACGACGCGTATTCCTGCTGCCCGGCGTGCGTCCGGTGCTGTTCGCGGTGCTGGCTTTCGTTCTGGCGCACAACATCCTCTATATCTACATCGCGCCGTTCCTGGCATCGCTAGGGATGGCCGCAAGCACCGAGCTGGTGCTGCTGGTGTTCGGACTGAGTTCCCTCGTCGGCATTTGGGTGGTCGGGACGCTGATCGACCGCCATCTGCGGGTGCTTACCCTGGCCTGCATCGCGCTGTTCGGCCTGGCCGCGTTCGCGCTGGGTACCGGGGGCGGCATGCCGGCCATGCTTTATCTATCGGTTGGCGCTTGGGGCGTGGCGTTCGGCGGCTCGCCGACGCTGTTCCAGACTGCGTTGGCCAAGACGGCGGGCGAGGCCGCGGACGTTGCGCAGTCCATGCTGGTGACCGCGTGGAATACGGCGATTGCCGCGGGCGGCGTGGTCGGTGGCGCGTTGCTCGAACGCGTGGGAGTGGCCGCATTCGTGCCGGCGCTGCTTGCTCTGCTGGCGGCGACGCTGGCGGTCGTCTGGACCGCCAGGACGCACGGCTTTCCCGCCAGCCCTACCAAATGGCAGCCAGCTTGACCCGCCCGGAGACGCTCTCGGCGATCTCCAGGAAGTGGTCCAGGGGCGGTGTGGCCAGGCCGGGAACCTTGGCCATGTCGTCCCAGCGCCTCAGGCGAATCGCATCCGGCGCGCCCGGCATGCTCGCGAATTCCACCGCCTGGCTCGCATCGAAACTGCCCCCCTGCAGCGCCAGGCTGCGTTTCGAATCCTCCGAAAGCGACGCTTCATATTGCGGTTCCACATAGCAGAGGTAACGCTTGGCCTCCACATGCAGCCGGATCGGATCGAGCACCGCCGAGCTGAACAGGCCGCGCAGGAAGGGCAGCACGAAATACTGGTGTTTGTCGTCGATACCGCGCAGCGTAGGGGTGCCCGGCCTGTCGGCGATGAGGTGGCCCAGGTCATGCAGCAGGCTGGCGGTGATCAAGTGCGCGCTTGCGCCGTGGCGTTCGGCCAGCGCCGCGGTCTGCAGCGCGTGTCGCAGATGACTGACGGATTCGCCGTCATAGGAGCGGTGCCCGCGCTCCAGGAAAATCTGCTCGATATCTTGCAAGGTCAAGGCCATGGTTGTCTCCTGAGTGGCCGCATAGGGGAGGGCGGCGCTCAGCCGGCGGCTGGCGCCATCTCCAGAAAGCGCGCGATAAGCTGCACCGGTTGGCGCTCGCGCAGGCAGTACAGGTATTCGTGCATCACGATGTCGGCGCCCTCGATGTCCAGGGCCGCCAGATCGGGATGGGACGGGATTTCGCGCGAGGGAATCAGGCTGATCCCCAGCCCGCACAGAATGGCCTGGCGGATCGATTCGCGGCTGCCGATTTCCAGCGTGCGGCGCACGCTGACGCCAGCCGCAAGCAAGGCGTCCTCCGTCAATTGCCGCGTCATGGAGCCGGGTTCGCGCAACAGCAGCGCGTGATCGGCCAGGTCCGCCAGGCAGAGGCGACCATGGCGCGCGAGAGGGTGATCGCGGTGCGTTACGACACGGATGGGGTCGGCGGCGATCATGCGCCGGTACAGGTGCTTGTCATCCATCAGAAAAGACGACGTGGCAATCTCGATCCGATAGTCATGGAGCGCTTGCAGCATGCTCTGCGAGTTGCCGATGGCCAGGGTCAGATCGATACCCGGGTAGCGCTGGTTGTAGGCGCGCACCGTGTCCATGATGTAGTAAGGGCCGGTGGCGCCGATGCGCAGATTGCCCTCGCGCAAGTCACTGGCGTCGCGCAGGCGGAAATCGATCTCGGTTTCCTGCTGGACCAGCTTTTCCACCATCGGCATCAGGCTGTGGCCGGCATCGGACAGGCGCATGCCGCGGCCCTGGCGGTGGAACAGCTCGACGCCGTAGCGGGACTCCAACTGGCGCAATTGCCCCGTCACCGTGGGCTGGCTGACTCCCAATTGGGCGGCAGCCTTGGTGACGGTGCCGCAGCGGGCCACGGCGTAGAAGGATTTGAGTTCGGCGACAAGCACGGTGCAGGGGGCGGAATAGGGGCGCAATGCGCAAGACCGCCAGTACACCAAAATAATTTGATGTTTTTATTACTGCATTTGCGCGAAGTGTCATAAACACTCAATACGCGTCTTCCATACTGCCTTCGTTCCCAAACCGGAGGCCCCATGGCCGAACGCGATACCGCATTTCTCTCTGTCAGGCATCTTGTGAAGCGCTTCGGCAGCCATACCGCGCTGTCGGACGTCTCGCTCGACATCCGTGCCGGGGAACTGGTGTGCCTGCTGGGTCCCTCGGGCTGCGGCAAGACCACCTTGCTGCGCGCCATCGCGGGCCTGGAACGCCAGGACAGCGGCACGATCGTGCTGTCCGGCCGCGATATCTCGCACGCCGAACCGCAGGCGCGCGACTACGGCATCCTGTTCCAGTCCTATGCGCTGTTCCCCAACCTGACCGTGGCCCAGAACGTGGCCTACGGCCTGAGCGGCAAGCGCGCGCATCGCAACCACGTCGCCAACCGCGTCGAGGAAATGCTGACGCTGGTCGGGCTGGCCGGCGCGGCTGGAAAGTATCCGGGACAGATCTCGGGCGGGCAGCAGCAGCGCGTGGCCCTGGCGCGCGCGTTGGCGCCGTCGCCCTCCCTGCTGTTGCTGGACGAACCCATGTCGGCCCTGGACGCCCGCGTGCGCGAGCATCTGCGCATCGAACTGCGGGCCTTGCAGAAGCGCCTGTCCATCACCACGCTGATGGTCACGCACGACCAGGAAGAGGCCATGGTGATGGCCGATCGGATCGCCGTGATGAATGGCGGAATCATCGAGCAATACGGCACGCCCCGAGAACTCTATCGCCAGCCCGGCTCGGCCTTCATCGCCGATTTCGTGGGCGAGGCGAACTGGCTGCCGTTCGAGCGCGTCGATGCGCACCGTGCCCGCGTGGGCCGGCAGGAGCTGGATGTGGATGAGGCGCTGGGCGCCGCCAGCGGCAAGTTGTTCGTGCGGCCGGAAGCGGTGCGCGTCAGCACCGCGCGTCCGGACCAAGCCAACGCTATGCTGGCCGACGTGCTGGACGGCGTGTTCCTCGGCCGTGGCTACCGCCTGGCCCTCCGCCTGGAAGGCGTGCCCGGCAGCACGGTGCATTCCATCGTGCCCCCCGAAATTGGAGACGCCCTGCTGGGCCCTCACGCTGCCAGCCGCTGCTGGGTGGAGCTGCCGCGCCATGCGATACGCGCCTACGCTTGACCCCGCCATGAGCCATTCCTCCAAGCCGGGCCCCGCGGCTGCGGGCAGCTTCGCTGCGCCCCTGCCGGCGCTGGGCCGCCGTCCGCTGCCGGCATGGATCGGCGCCTGCGGCCTGAGTGCGGGGCAGGGCGCCCTGGCGCTGGGCCTGCTGCTGTTCCTGGCGCTGCCGCTGGCCGCGATCCTGATCAAGTCCGTGACGGACAGCGATGGCGCCTGGGCTGGCCTGTCGGTACTTGCGGGCATCATCGGCGGCGACGGATTCATGAGCATGGTCGGGCGCAGCCTGGCGGTGGGCGTCGTGACCACGCTGCTCGTCGTGCCGTGCGCCTACGGATTCGCCTACGGCCTGACGCGCACGCGCCTGCCGGGCAAGGGGCTGCTGCGCACCATCGCCTTGCTGCCTTTGCTGGCGCCGTCCCTGCTGCCGGGCATCGCGCTGGTGTATCTGCTGGGCAACCAGGGCCTGCTCAAGGGCCTGACCGGCGGCGCGACCATCTACGGTTTCTGGGGCATTGTCGTGGGCGAGGCGTTCTACACCTTTCCGCACGCGCTCATGATCCTGTTGACCGGCCTGGCCCTGGCCGACGGCCGCCTCTACGATGCGGCGCGCGCCATGGGCGCAGGCCCTTGGCGAACTTTCCTGACCGTGACGCTGCCGGGTACCCGCTATGCCGTGTTTTCGGCCTGCTGCGTGGTATTCACGCTGACCGTGACGGACTTCGGCGTGCCCAAGGTGGTTGGCGGCGATTACAACGTGTTGGCGATGGAGGCCTACAAGGCCGTGGTCGGCCAGCAGAACTTCCCCAAGGGTGCTGCCATCGGCATCCTGTTGCTGCTTCCCGCGATCCTGACCTTCGCCCTGGACCGGCGGTTGCGCGCCCGCCAGGGCGCCCAGATGAGCGGCCGGGCCCAGCCCTATGCCGCAGGCGTCCACCGCCGCCGCGATGCTGCCTTCCTGGCGCTGGCCGGCGTGCTGGCGGCATTCCTGCTGCTGATTATCGGTGTGGCGGTGTGGGCCTCGTTCGTGAAGATGTGGCCCTACAACTTGTCGATGTCGCTGCGTTCGTATGACTTCGACAATATGGACGGCGGCGGGTGGCTGGCCTGGCGCAATAGCCTGAAACTGGCGTTCTGCACCGCGCTGGCCGGCACGGCCGTGGTTTTCACGGGCGCCTGGATGATGGAAAAGGTGCCGGCCCGCAGCTCGGTCACGCGGGGCCTGCGCGGCATGGTCGGCATGTTGGCGCTGATGCCCATGGCCGTGCCGGGCCTGGTGCTGGGCCTGGGCTATATCTTCTTCTTCAATAGCCTGTCGAACCCGCTGAACGTTCTGTACGGCACCATGCCGCTGCTGGTCCTGTGCACCATCGTCCATTTCTACACCAGTGCGCATCTCACGGCGGCCACGGCGCTCAACGCGCTGGACCCCGAGTTCGAAGCTGCCTCCGCCTCGCTGAAGGTGCCGCGCCTGACGACCTTCCTGCGCGTGACGCTGCCGATGTGCCTGCCCGCCGCGCTGGATGTGGCCCGCTATCTATTTGTTTCCGCCATGACGACGGTCTCCGCGGTAGTGTTCCTGTACAGCCCTTCGACGGTCTTGGCCGCGGTCGCGGTGCTGAACATGGACGACGCCGGCTTCATCGGCCCTGCCGCCGCCATGTGCACCGTGATCATGGCCAGTTCGGCCGTCGCCGCCTTGGTCCTGCACCTGGCAAGCCGCGCGCTGGTGGCGCGCAGCCAGGCCTGGCGCCGCCCCGTGGCCCATTGAACGAATTTATTGAAGGATGACTCTCATGACTGTTTCGCCTTTGCCCGTCCGCCTGGAAGCGGTGATCTTCGACTGGGCCGGCACGCTGGTCGACTTCGGCTCCTTTGCGCCCACCAAGGTGTTCGTGGATGCGTTCTCGCAGTTCGGCGTGGAAATGTCGCTGGCCCAGGCGCGAGGCCCGATGGGCATGGGCAAGTGGGACCACATCCGCACGCTCTGCAACGATCCCGTGATCGCCAGCCAGTACCAGGCGCAGTTCGGCCGCTTGCCTGGCGATGACGATGTGACCGCCATCTACGAGCGCTTCCTGCCGATGCAGCTGGAAAAGGTCGCGCAATACTCCGCGGCGATACCCGGAGCGGCCGAGCTGCTGCGCGCCCTGCGCCAGCGTGGCCTGAAGATCGGCTCGTGCTCGGGCTATCCCGCCAGCGTCATGCGCCGCGTGGTCGAGCGCGCCGCCTCCGAAGGGCTGGAGCCCGATTGCATCGTCGCCAGCGACGACGTGCCGCGCGCGCGCCCGGCCCCCGCGATGGCCCTGAAGAATGTGATCGAGCTGGGTATCACCGACGTGGCCGCCTGCGTCAAGGTCGACGACACCGCGCCCGGCATCGAGGAAGGGCGCCGCGCCGGCATGTGGACGGTGGGCCTGCTGCTGTCGGGCAACGCCGCCGGCCTGACGCTGGAGGAATACCTGAGCCTGGACGAAGCGGGTCGCCAGCAAGCGCGCACCGCCGCCAGCCAGGAACTGTCGCCCGTCGCGCCGCATTACCTGATCGACACCGTTGCCGACCTGCCCGCCGTGATCGCCGACATCGAATCCCGCCTGTCCGCGGGCCAGCGTCCCTAACCGTTCTTCTCCCTGATTGCACCGCTTGCCGGGGCCGGTTCCGACCCGCCCCGGGGGCCTCCCTCAGCCTTTTTTCCGCTTACCCACGGAGTCACTTCATGAATCGCTACAAGCTGCTTGCACTGGCCGCCGCCCTGACGGGCGTGATGGGCGCCGCCTCCGCCGAGACCACCCTGACGGTCTACACCGCGCTCGAAGCCGACCAGATCAAGGCCTATCAGGCCGCGTTCGAGAAGGCCAATCCCGACATCAAGATCCAGTGGGTGCGCGATTCCACCGGCATCATTACGGCCAAGCTGCTGGCCGAGAAGAACAACCCCAAGGCCGACGCGATCTGGGGCCTGGCCGGCACCTCGCTGGGCCTGATGGACAAGGAAGGCATGCTGCAGCCCTACGCTCCCAAGGGCCTGGACCAGATCGCCGCCAATATGCGCGACGCCAAGGCCGAACCCACCTGGGTCGGCATGGACGGCTTCGCCGCCGCCATCTGCTTCAACACCATCGAAGCCGAAAAGCAGAAGCTGCCCAAGCCCACTTCGTGGCAGGACCTGACCAAGCCTGTGTACGCGGGCAAGATCGTGATGCCGAATCCGGCTTCGTCGGGCACGGGCTTCCTGGACGTCAGCGCCTGGCTGCAGATCTTCGGTGAAGAAAAGGGCTGGGCCTACATGGACGCCCTGCACAAGAACATCGGCTCGTACACGCACTCGGGTTCCAAGCCCTGCAACATGGCCGCCGCGGGCGAGTTCCCGATCGGCGTGTCGTTCGATTACCGCGCCGCCAAGCTGAAGGCCGACGGCGCGCCCGTCGAAGCCGTGTTCCCCTCGGAAGGCCTGGGCTGGGAAGTGGAAGCCACCGCCATCATGAAGGGCACCAAGCATCTAGAAGCCGCGCGCAAGCTGGCCGACTTCTCCGCCAGCCGCGAGGCCAATGAACTGTACAAGGCCAACTTTGCCGTGCTGGCCATCCCGTCGATCGCCACGTCCAATCCGAACCTGCCGGCCGACCTGATGCAACGCATGATCAAGAACGACTTCACCTGGGCCGCGACCAATCGCGACCGCATCATCGCCGAGTGGACCAAGCGCTACGACGGCAAGTCCGAGCCGAAGAAGAAGTAAGGCTGTTTGACCGCGGCGGCGTCGGCCGCCGCGCCTCGGGGCACCCGCGAGGGCAGCCTCAACGCATTCCTCTTGCACTGTTCCACAGATGAAAAATTTCGACGTAGTCGTGGTGGGCGCCGGCATGCTGGGCATCGCCCACGCCTGGGCCGCCGCCAAGCGCGGCCTCTCGGTGGCCGTCATCGAACGCAGCCGCCAGGCTCACGGCGCCACCATTCGCAACTTCGGCCAGGTCATCGTGACGGGCCAAGCTCCCGGCATGATGCTGTCTCACGCCCAGCAGGCGCGTGAGCTGTGGCTGGAACTGGCGGACCGCGCGGGCTTTCATGTGCGCGCCAATGGCGCCCTGGTGCTGGCGCGCAATGCCAACGAGGCGGACGTGCTGCAAGAGTTCGCCGAGACGCGCATGCGCCAGGAAGGGTATCGCGCCGAACTGCTCTCGGGCCGCGAGGTGGCCGGGCTGTATGGCGGTCGATTGGCGCATCATTGCGCGGCCCTGCAAGGCCATGACGACCTGCAGATCTACTCGCGCGAGGCGCTGCCGGCCATTACGCGCTATCTGGCGGAGTCGCTGGGCGTGGAGTTCATCACCGGCACGCTGGCTCGGGCCGTCGAAGGCGGATTGGTGTGCACCTCGGCGGGCGAATTCAAGGGCAGCCACGTGTTCGTCTGCCCCGGGCATGACTACCTGACGCTGCTGCCGGAGCGCTTTGCGCCGATGAATCTGGAGGTCACGCGCCTGCAGATGTTGCGCGCGGCATTCGAGACTCAACCTTTCGCGCTGGACCGACCCTTGTTGACCGGCCTGTCCTGCGTGCACTACGGCGCGTTCTCCGACCTGCCGTCGGCGCTGGCGCTGCGCGACCTGATCCAGGCGCGAACGCCCATGCTGCTGGAAAACGGCATCCACCTGCTGATCAGTCCCACTCCCTATGGCGAATTGATCATCGGCGATTCGCACCGCTATGGCCAGGACGCGCCGCCGTTCAATGACGAGGCGGTCGACAATGCCATGCTGGACCTGGCGACCCAGGCCCTGGACGCGCGCTTGCGGGTGCTGGAGCGCTGGCAGGGAGTCTATGGCGCGCACGGCCCGGCGCCGTTCTCGGTCATGCCGGTCGATGCCGCCATGACGGTGGCGGTGATGCACTCGGGTGTGGGCATGACGGTGGGCCTGGCCATCGGCGAGCGCACGGTCGCGGGCGTGCTGGGTCGCTGATTCCGGCAGTTGGAAAAAGAAAAGGCCTCGCGTACGCGAGGCCTTTTGCATGGGAGCGGCGTCGAAGCGGGCTTCAGACGCGTTCCTGCATGATACGGCGATACCATTCGTGGAAGTGCTGCATGCCGTCTTCCATGGGCGACTGGTACGGTCCGGTTTCGTTCACGCCTCGCAGCATCAGCGCCTTGCGGCCCGCGTCCATGCGTTCGGCGATCTCATCGTCTTCGATCGCCGTTTCCATGTAGGCGGCGCGCTGGGCCTCGACGAATTCGCGCTCGAAGGCGGCGATTTCCTCGGGGTAGTAGAACTCGACCACGTTCACCGTTTCCTGGGGACCCTTCGGATACAGCGTGGAGAGCACCAGCACGTGCGGATACAGCTCGATCATGTGGGTCGGGAAGTACGTGACCCAGACCGCGCCGAAATCGGGCGCATCGCCTTCGCGGAACGCCAGCAGGCGGTCATGCCATTGCTTGTACACGTCGGAGCCCGGCTGCGCCAGGGCGTTGTGCACGCCGACCTTCTGCAGGCTGTACCAGTCGTTGAATTCCCAGCTCAGGTCGTCGCAGGTGACGAATCGGCCCAGGCCCGGATGGAACGGACCGACGTGATAGTCCTCGAGGTAGACCTCGATGAAGGTCTTCCAGTTGTAGTTGCACTGGTGCACTTCGACGTGATCCAGCACGTAATCGCCGAAGTCGAATTCCGGACGCGAGAACAGCGGCGCCATGTCGGAGGCCGGATCGCGCGGGCCTTCGAACAGCAGGCCATGGCAGTCACGCAGGCGGAACTTCTGCAGGTTCATGCAGGGCGTGGTGGCGAACTGGGGCGCGCCCAACAACTCGCCCTGGTTGTTGTACGTCCAGCGATGCAAGGGGCAGACAATATTGCCGCCGGTTGCCTTCAGATTGCCATGCGTATTGCAGTTGCCGGCCACATTGCCGGCCTCGCCGCCAAGCATCAATGCCTGACGGTGGCGGCAGACATTTGAGATGAGTTCGACGCCTTGCTGGTTGCGAACCAGCACGCGCCCTCCGTCTTCCTGAACCAACGTACGCCAATCCCCAATTTCGGGCACCACTTTCTGGTGGCCGACGTATTGTGAGGATTGCTTGAAAATGAGTTCTTGCTCGCGGGCAAAGAGGGCTTCGTCAAAATACGCGCTGACGGGTAGCTGGGTGCGAGCTGGCACTACATGTGCCATCCGACCGATGTCGGTCATGATTCCCCCCGCTCGGATAAAAAAGCCAGGACGGAGGAGCTTTTGCCGGGCGGCTTTGAAATCCGCTGGCTGCGTTCCGTGCTGGCGCGAAGAAAAATCGGTGTCTGGCCGATCAAGTAAGCCGTGAATTGTACCCCAAGCCCTTACCCTGCGCCCGTGAAGAACTGCGAAGCTTGGTGAAGTTATGCCGAAGCCGGCTTAACCATGCGGTGCGCGGCATAACCCCTTGAAGATGTAGGCCTTTCAGACGAATCTGCGCGTCGCGGGATGCCGCCTCAGCAGCCAGCAGCTGGCCGCCGACAGCGCGAACACGACTGCGGCCTGCAAGGGCAGCGTCCAGGCGTCCGCGCGCGCGCCGGTAAGCGCGCCGGCGCGGCGCGCCACGTCCAGGAACAATGGATGGATCAGGTAGATGCCGAAAGTCAGCGGGGCCAGCGAGGCCATCCGCGGCAAGCGCGGCGACGAGACGATCCACTGGAACGCGGCCAGCGACATGAACGGCACGGTGAGGCTGAAGTAGTCGTAGAAGTAGGTGTCGAGTGCGCGATTGCTGGACATCGCATAGACGCCCAGCGCGGTGGCCGCGACGCTGGCTGCCAGCATCAGACCGGGACGCGGGATGCGCATCTGGCCGTCGAAGATCAGGCGGCCCGCCACGAAGTAGCCCAGGTAGGGCAGGAACCAGGTCAGGAAAAAGCCCGCGGGCGCGCCCAAAGCGCGACGGTACAGTGCGTCCAGGATCGCCACCCCCAGGATGCCCACCACCCACAGCGCGCGGGCGCGCGGCGTGCTGCGCGCATACAGGATCCGGACCAGCGGCGCGAACAGATACAGGCCCACGATCATGTACAGGTACCACAAGTGATAGTAGGGCTCGCCTTGTACCAGCTTGCGCGGCCAGAACGAAAAATCGATGCGGCCGTCGTCCCACCAATCCAGCGCCGTGCGCCACGCCAGGTAGAAGAACGTCCAGAACAGCAGCGGCGCGCAGATTCGAGCCATGCGCCGGCTGTAGAACTGGCGCGCATCTTGCGGCTTGTCGGGATCCAGCAGCAGGGCGCCGCTGACCATGACGAACACAGGCACGCACCAACGCGCCGCCGAGTCGTACAGGTTGGCGGCCAGCCAGGCTCCGCCACCGTAGACGGCGGGGTTGCTGACGATCATGGCCGCGCTGTGCAGCAGCACGACGGCCACCGCCGCCAGCCAGCGGGCGGCGTCCAGGCGCGCATATTTCTCTTCGATGTACGGCATCGGGCTCCCGTTGCGGTGTTTGCCTTTTCACCATAGCAGCGGGGAGCGCCCCGGTTCTGTATCCAGGGGTTAGAGGGCATATCGGCTGCGCACGAAAAACCGGCAGGGGCCACTGGGGCCGCTGCCGGCGGGAGCCTTGCGGCTCGGCGCATTCGTCGACGGGCCGGGGCCCGCCAACGTTTTGTCACGAAACGGCCGGCATTGTCATTGCAAAACGATATTGGCCTGCTTGATCAGCTGCGCCACGATGGGCTGTTCGGTCTGGATCTGCTTGTCCAGTTCGGCCGCCGTGCCCGAGCGCGGATCGATGCCCATGTCCAGCATGCGCTTTTTGATCGTTTCGTCCTGCAGCGTTTCGACAAGCGCTTGCTGCAGTTTTTCCATGACCGGGGCGGGGGTACCCTTGGGGGCCACGAAGCTGAACCAGGCGGTCATGTCGAAGGCCGGATAACCTTGTTCGGCAAGCGTCGCCAGCTTCGGCTGCGTGGGCAGGCGCCCGGGGCTGGTAATGGCGAAGACCTTGACCTTGCCGGCATCGGCCTGCGGCATGCCCGTGGCCACCATGTCGAAGAACAGGTCCACGTCGCCGCTGACCAGGGCCGGCAGGGCCTGGGTCGCGCCCTTGAACGGCACGTGCAGGATGTCGATGCCGGCGCGCTCCTTGAAGAGTTCGCCCGCCAGGTGCGAGGACGTGCCGGGGCCGAAGGTGGCGAAGGTCAGCTTGCCCGGGTTCTGCTTGGCGTAGGCCACCACGTCCTGGGTGCTGTTGAACGGCCGCTTGGGGCTGGACAGCAGCACCAGCGGCCCCACGCCGACCATGCCGATGCGGGCGAAGCCGTCGGGGTCGTAGGGCAGTTCCTTGTATAGATAGCGGTTCGTGACCAGGGTGGAGTTGGTCGCCATCAGGATGGTGTAGCCGTCCGGCGCTTCCCGCGAAACAAAGGCCGCCCCGATCGAGGTGCCTGCGCCCGCCTTGTTCTCGACGATCATGGGCTGGCCCAGCGTCTTGGCCATGCGTTCGGCCAGTATCCGGGTCAGCACGTCGGTGGCGCCGCCGGCCGGGAAGGGCGAGACGACCTTGATCGGGCGGGCCGGATAGGTCTCGGCCTGGGCGCCCAGGGCCGCCGCGCTGAGCAACAGGGTGGCCAGCAATTTGAAGCTAGTGCGAATCATGTTTTCCCCTTGAAATCGCGTGCATGAGTGGAGGGTCGGGCCGGGCTTGGCGTTGCGGGCAACGCTTGCCAGGTCTCGTGCCTTGCTTTAAATTCCGTTAAATGAAATTTAATTTTGTTATTCGAAATAAACTATAAAAACGAAGCGAATAGAAATGCAATCTTTTTCTGACTCCAAGCGCATCGCGCATCCCGCCGCCAAACCGGACGGCAAGGTCGAGCTCAGCCTGCCCGCGCGCCGTAAGCGTGTTGCCGGCTCGGGCGAGGGCGCCAACTCCCCCGACTTCATTACAGCGCTGGCGCGCGGACTCGATGTGCTGCGCTGCTTCCGCCATGGCGTGGCGGCTCTGGGCAACCTGGACCTGGCGCGCCTGACCGGCTTGCCCAAGCCCACGATCAGTCGTATTACCTACACCCTTACCGAATTGGGCTACCTGCGCTATCACCCGGACACCGGCAAGTATTCGCCCGGCTACGGCGTCCTGGCCCTGGGTTTCGGCCTGCTGGCGGGGCTGGAGGTGAGGGAGCTGGCCAAGGCCTCAATGACCGAGCTGGCGCGGGCTACCGGCGGCGCAGTGGCGCTCGGTGCCTTCGACGGCGACGCCATGACCTACGTCGAAGCCATCCACGGCTCTTCGGCGCTGTACCTGCGTTTGCCGGTCGGTTATCGCGCCAGCCTGGACAGCGCCATGGGCCGGGCCTATCTGGCCAGCCTGCCGCCCCAGGCTTGCGCCGACGCGCTGACCCGCCTGGGCGAGGCGGCGCCGGACGCAGAGGCCATCGAGCGCGCCCGCGCGGAACTGCGCGATACGGGCTGCTGCTACGCGATCGGCGAATGGCAGTCGGGGATCAACGCCGTCGCCGTGCCGTTCTCGTCCATCACCGGCGAAGGGGTCTTCGTCATGAGCTGTGGCGGACCCGCAAGCCTGTTGCCGGAGGCGGACCTGCGCACGCGCGTGGCGCCCTTGTTGCGAGCCGCCATCGTGGGGTTGGCGGGCGCCGCGAGCTGAGACGCGCGGCGCATGGCGGCAAGCCCGACGCTCTTGCGGGTATCTCGTACAATTCACGGATTGATCCACCCCTAGCGCCCTCGGAGACCCGTTTGGCCAAGCCTTCACAAGCCGATCCGCAGATCGATGACCGTCCCATGCCCCAGGATTTCGAAACGGCGTTGGCCGAACTCGAATCGCTGGTAGCGGCCATGGAAGACGGCTCGTTGCCCCTTGAGCAGTCGCTTGCCGCCTACCGGCGCGGCGTGGCGCTCACGCGGGTCTGCCAGGAACGCTTGGCGCAGGCCGAACAGCAGGTCAAGGTCCTGGAGGGCGACTTGCTGCGTCCGCTGGACCCGGCGGCGCTGGATGACGAATAAGAACCCGATGAAGCAAATTCAACTCGCCTTCCCGGAATGGTTGCAGGGCCGCGTGCAGCACGTCGAGGACGTTCTGGACGATCTCTTGCCCCCGGCTGACGCGTTGCCCTCCCGGTTGCACGAAGCCATGCGTTACGCCGTGCTCGGCGGCGGCAAGCGGGTGCGCGCCGCGCTGGTCTACGCCGCGGGGCAGGCATGTCCCGTCAGCGGCAGCGTGCTGGCTGTGCAGGCATCGCTGGACCGCGCCGCGGCCGCGGTGGAACTGATCCACGCCTATTCGCTGGTGCACGACGATCTGCCCTGCATGGACGACGACACGCTGCGCCGCGGGCGGCCCACTACCCACGTGCAATTCGACGAAGCCACTGCCATGCTGGCCGGCGACGCGCTGCAGCCACTGGCCTTCGATCTGCTCGCCTCGATGCCGATCGCGCCGGCCCTGATCGTGCAGGCGACCCAGTCACTGGCGCGCGCCGCGGGCAGCCAGGGCATGGCGGGCGGGCAGGCCATCGACCTGTTCAGCGTCGGCCACGCGCTGTCGCGCGACGAACTGCAAACCATGCACAGCATGAAGACGGGCGCCATGCTGGCGTGCAGCGTGGCGTTGGGCGGCATCGTGGCGGGCGCAAGCTCCGCCTCGCGCCAGGCGCTGGACGCCTATGCGCAGGCGGTGGGGCTGGCTTTCCAGGTCGTCGACGACATCCTGGACGTGACCGCGGATAGCGCCAGCCTGGGCAAGACGCCCGGCAAGGACGCCGCCGAGAACAAGCCCACGTATGTATCGCTTCTGGGGCTGGACGGCGCGCGCGCGTTTGCCCAGGAACTGCGAGAGGACGCGCTGGCCGCCCTGGCTCCGCTGGGCGAGGCTGGATCGCGCCTGGCTGAACTGGCCGACTTCATCGTCCTACGAGACCGCTGAACCGGGACCAGCCCGGGCTGGAGGCAGGCCGGGCCAACGAACCACATAAAAGCATGACGACAGATTTACTGGACCGCATTCAATCCCCGGCTGACCTCAAGCGCCTGGATCGCCGCGAGCTGAAGAAACTGGCGGACGAGCTGCGCGGCTTCGTGCTGGAGTCGGTATCCAAAACGGGCGGGCACCTGTCGTCCAACCTGGGCACCGTCGAACTCACGCTGGCCCTGCATCAGGTATTCGACACGCCGCATGACCGTATCGTCTGGGACGTGGGCCACCAGTCCTACCCGCACAAGATCCTGACGGGGCGTCGCGCCGGCATGGCCAAGTTGCGCCAGCAAGGCGGGATTTCCGGCTTTCCCAAACGCAGCGAGTCCGAATATGACGCCTTCGGCACCGCGCATTCGTCCACATCGATCTCGGCTGCGCTGGGCATGGCGGTGGCGTCGCGCAATGCCGGCGTGCAGCGCCAGCACATCGCCGTCATCGGCGACGGCGCGATGTCCGCGGGCATGGCCTTCGAAGCCATGAACAATGCCGGCGTCACTCCCAATATCAACCTGCTGGTGATCCTGAACGACAACGACATGTCGATCTCGCCGCCGGTGGGGGCGCTGAACCGTTATCTGGCGCGCCTGATGTCGGGCCGCTTCTACGCGGCCGCCAAGAATGTGGGGCGGGCGGTGTTGCAGCACGTGCCGCCGGTGCTGGAATTGGCGCGCCGCTTCGAGGAACACGCCAAGGGCATGGTCACGCCGGCCACGCTGTTCGAGGAATTCGGCTTCAACTACGTCGGCCCGATAGACGGACACGACCTGGACGCGCTGGTGCCCACCCTGCAGAATCTCAAGGCGCTGGAAGGCCTGCAGTTCCTGCATGTCGTGACCCGCAAGGGCCAGGGCTACAAGCTGGCCGAGGCTGACCCGGTGCTGTATCACGGGCCCGGCAAGTTCGATCCGGCGGTCGGTATCCAGCAATCGAAGGCGCCGGGCAAGCGCAGTTTTACGCAGGTGTTCGGCCAGTGGCTGTGCGACATGGCCGAACAGGATTCGCGCCTGGTCGCCATTACGCCCGCCATGCGTGAAGGCAGTGGGCTGGTGGAATTCGAAAAACGCTTTCCGCAACGCTATTTCGACGTGGGCATCGCCGAGCAGCACGCCGTGACCTTTGCCGCCGGCATCGCCTGCGAAGGCCAGAAACCGGTGGTCGCGATCTACTCTACCTTCATGCAGCGCGGTTACGACCAGTTCATCCATGACGTGGCCTTGCAGAACCTGGACGTGACTTTCGCGTTGGATCGTGCCGGTCTGGTAGGGGCGGACGGCGCCACCCATGCCGGCAACTACGACATCGCCTTCCTGCGCTGCGTACCCAACATGGTCGTGGCCACGCCTTCGGACGAAAACGAAACGCGGCTGCTCCTGTCGACCTGTTATCAGTTTCCCGGTCCGGCATCGGTGCGCTATCCGCGCGGTGCGGGTTGCGGCGCGGCCGAAGAGGCAGGCCTGGGCACGGTCGAACTCGGCCGCGGCGTGGTGCGCCGCGAAGGCCGCAAGATCGCTATCCTGGGCTTTGGCACCCTGGTCCAGGCAGCGCTTGGCGCCGCCGCCCAGCTCGACGCCACGGTGGCCGACATGCGCTTCGTGAAACCCATCGACCGGGAGCTGATCCTGGACCTTGCCAGCCGCCACGACGCGCTGGTTACGCTGGAAGACGCCTCCATCATGGGCGGGGCGGGCAGTGCCGTGCTGGAGACGCTGAGCGCGGCCGGCGTCGCGATCCCGGTGCTGCAGTTGGGCCTGCCCGACGAATTCATCGATCATGGCGAGCAGTCCGCCCTGTGGGCGGGTATCGGCCTGGATGCCGCCGGCATCGAGCGTTCGATCCGCGCCCGCTATGCCGACCTGCTGGGCTGATTCCGGTCCCATCCCGCGGTGCCGGGCCTGGTCCGGCGCCGCGGGAATGAAACACACTGTTCCGGCCCCGCTAACCTACGAATAGAAGGGTTTTCCCTGGCGGTTGGCGGACTATGGGCGATAATGGCCCCCTCTCATCAGATTCCTAGGCCGTGCGTATTCGCGACTGACCGCCTAGACAGGTAAGCCGAAATGAATTCTCCGATCGACCCCGCCATCGTGATGCCCGACGTCCAGAGCTCGGCGGACACGCGGCACATCCCGATCCAGCGCGTGGGCATCCGTGGCGTGCGCCACCCCATGTTGATTGAAAGCGGCGACGGCTCGCCCCAGGGCACCGTGGCCAATTGGACGCTGACCGTGGCGCTGCCGCCCGAAGAAAAGGGGACGCACATGTCCCGCTTCGTGGCCTTGCTGGAAAAGTACCGCAGCATTCCCATGACGCCGACCCTGTTCCGCGCCATGGCTGCCGACATGCTGCCGCTGCTTCACGCCGAGCGCGGTGACATCACCGCCGCCTTCCCGTACTTCATCAACAAGTCTGCCCCGATTTCCGGCGTGCAAAGCCTGCTGGACTACGAAGTGCAGTGGATCGCCCGCGCCCACGGCGACGAGGTCGAGTTCGAACTCATCGTGCAGGTGCCCGTCACCAGCCTCTGTCCCTGCTCCAAGGCCATCTCCGAGTACGGTGCGCACAACCAGCGCTCACACGTTACGGTGTCCGCCATCCTGAACGCCGACATCGGCATGGACGGCGTCATCCGCCTGATCGAAGAAGAGGGCTCCTGCGAGCTGTGGGGCCTGCTCAAGCGCCCGGACGAAAAGTACGTCACCGAGCGCGCCTACGACAACCCCAAGTTTGTCGAGGACCTGGTCCGCGACGTGGCTGCCCGCCTGAACGCGCATCCCGGCATCGCCCGCTATCGCGTGGAAGCCGAGAACTTTGAATCCATTCACAACCACTCGGCCTACGCCGTCGTCGAAGGTTGAGCTTGCCGTGAGCCATCCGGCGGCCAATGACTGGCCGCTCATCGCGGGGCTGCAGGATTGGGAATCGCGGCTGGCCAGCAATCTGGCCAGCCGCGGCCGTTTTGGCGTCGCGCTCTACGAGTTCTTTCGTTTCGGCGTGAAGCAGGCCTGGGCTTGCCTGTTCGGCGGCCTGATGTGCGCGCTGCTGCTGGGCACCCACTGGTGGTATCCCAAGGACGCCTGGCTGGCCCGCTATGACTTCCTGACGCTGGCGGCGCTGGGCATACAGGCCTTGCTCCTGGCGCTGCGCATGGAAACCTGGAGCGAAGCCCGCGTGATCCTGCTGTTTCATGTGGTGGGCACCGGCATGGAAGTGTTCAAGACGGCCGCCGGCTCGTGGCTCTATCCCGAGGCCAGCATGCTGCGCATCGGCGGCGTGCCCCTTTTTACGGGCTTCATGTATGCGGCGGTGGGCAGCTACCTGGCGCGGGTCTGGCGCCTGTTCGACTTCCGCTTCCGCGCCCACCCTCGCGTGGCGGCCACGGTGGTGCTTTCCGTGCTGATCTACGTGAATTTCTTCGCGCATCACTACGTCATGGATTTCCGGTGGGTCCTGTTCGCGCTGACCGCCGTCCTGTTCGCGCGCACCTGGGTGTACTTTCGGATCTGGCGCGTCTACCGCCGCATGCCTCTGCTGTTGGGCTTCGTGCTGGTGGCCCTGTTCATCTGGTTCGCCGAGAACATCGGCACCTTCGCCAATGCGTGGCGCTATCCCAACCAGTCGCAGGGCTGGGAGCTGGTGTCCATTGCCAAGCTGGGCTCTTGGTTCTTGCTGATGATCATCAGCTATGTAATGGTCAGCGTGGTCAACCGTCCGCAGGAAATCGATGTTGCCGATTTGCCGCGGCCGGCAGGCCGGGACGGTGGAAACGGCCTGTCCCTTATTCCCTGAAGCCCTTTTCGGCTTGCACCTGGCCGCTCAATCGGTGATAATCGAGAGCTTTCTTGCTCGACCGCCCATGGTTTTTGGGTAGCGGGCTGCCCCTTGCGGGCCACGTCTACGATGCATTAATGATGCAAATCAATGATGCAAATCCACCCCTGATGGAAAGCGCGGGTGCAAGACGGTCGGCCGGCGAGACATCCTCAAGGAGTTTTACTCATGCGTCACTACGAAGTGGTGTTTATCGTTCACCCCGACCAAAGCGAGCAAGTGCCCGCCATGGTCGAGCGTTACCAAGCGCTGGTCACGGGCCAAGGCGGCTCGGTTCACCGCCTGGAAGACTGGGGTCGCCGTCAACTGGCCTACCCGATCCAGAAGCTCGTCAAGGCTCACTACGTCTGCCTGAACATCGAGTGCGGCCAAGCCACGCTGGATGAGCTGGAACACTCGTTCCGCTACAACGACGCCGTTCTGCGCCACCTGGTCATCAAGACCAAGAAAGCCCAGACCACGCCCTCGATCATGATGAAGTCGGTCGAGCGCGAAGAAGCCCGCAAGGCTTCGGCGGAAGCGGTCGCGGCTCAGGCCGAGTAAGCAGGGCTCACGCAGAGCCCATCCCATGAAGTCCCCTTGGTGCCTGGCAGGATGAACAAGCTGGAACTCAGCGCCCGCGTTCTCGAATGCGAGCCTCTGCGCCACACTCCCGCCGGATTGCCCGCACTGGAAATGGTGCTGGCGCACGAGTCGGAAGTCATCGAAGCTGGCCACCCGCGCCGCGTCGAACTGACTATCGCGGCCGTGGCACTGGGCGACCTGGCGTTGCTGCTGAAGGACACGGCCTTGGGGTCCGAATTGCTGGTGCAGGGGTTTTTGGCTCCCACCCGCAAGGATTCCGTAAAGGTCAAGCTGCATTTGCAGCAGGCACGCAAGGTCAGCGGCAGCGCAGGACGCGATCCGCTGGTGGCTTGAAGGGAATTGGGCAAAGGGCGCGATGAGCGCCTTCTGAATACGGATAGGTTATGGGGGTCAGGGCCCATCAAGGGTAAAACCAGCCCCCTCAAACAAAGAGGCACATATCATGGCTTTCTTCGGAAAACGCAAGGAAAAACGCAAATTCACGCAGCAGAACCCGCTCTTCAAGCGTCGTAAGTTCTGCCGCTTCACCGCTGCCGGCGTGGAAGAGATCGACTACAAGGATCTGGACACCCTGCGCGACTTCGTGCAAGAAAACGGCAAGATCATCCCGGCTCGTCTGACCGGCACCAAGGCAATCTACCAGCGCCAGCTGGACACCGCCATCAAGCGCGCGCGCTTCCTGGCCCTGTTGCCTTACACCGACAACCACAACTAATCCGGGGCACTGAAATGCAAGTTATTCTGCTCGAAAAAGTCGTCAACCTGGGTAACCTCGGTGAAGTCGTTCGCGTGCGTGATGGCTACGCCCGCAACTTCCTGATCCCCCAGCGCAAGGCCCGTCGTGCAACCGACGCCGCCCTGAAGGAATTCGAAGCGCGCCGCGCCGAACTGGAAAAGGCCCAGGCTGAAAAGCTGGCCGCCGCCCAAGCTCTGGGCGAGCGCGTTGCCGGCTTCCAGCTGAAGATCGTTCAGAAGGCTGGTGTCGATGGCCGTCTGTTCGGTTCGGTCACCAACGCCGACATCGCTGAAGGCCTGCGCAAGGCTGGCTTCGAAGCCGTCGAAAAGGCGCAAGTCCGCCTGCCCAACGGCCAACTGAAGTCGATCGGCGAGTTCCCGATCCAGGTTGCCCTGCACGCCGACGTTCTGGTCGACGTGACGGTCCTGGTCGAAGGCGAACTGTCCTAAGCCGGTACCTGCAGTAAAAAGAAGCCGGCCCGCGCGCCGGCTTTTTTTCTTTTTGCCCTTCGCGTATTGCGTGTAGTCTTCGGACTCCGCGACTCAGGCCCTGCGCCGCATTTCCCAGAGGACGTCTTGACTCAGCCCCCCGTTCACCATAACGCGCCACCCGGTCTGCGAGCCTGGCTGGACAGCGTGGATGCGTCGCGTGAACCTTCAGTGCGGGATGTGACGATCGATGGCGTGCGCTGCATCATCAAGCGGCGGCGGCCCAGCATCGGCCGGGGAGTGAGCTATGCGCTGCGCTATGTGCGCGCCCTGTTCCTGGGGGTGGGGTGCAAGATTTTCCTGGGCGAGTTTCCGCGACCGGGCGTGTTGTTGCGCAATGGGTTGGCGCACGAGTCGCAACGCCTCGCGCAACTGCTGAAGGCGGGCTGCCGTGTGCCCGAAGTCTGGTGGCAGGAGCAAGGGCTGCTGGTGCTGGAGTACGTGGGCGAGGACCTGGCGGACCTGATCCGCAACGAGGACACGACGTCCCGTCTGTGGCTGGCGCGCGCGGCCGCGGCCGATCTTGCTGCCTTCCATGCCCGCGGCCTGTGGCACGGCGGCGCGCAAATCCGCAACATCACGCTGCAGGATGGAGAACTCTGGCGCATCGATTTCGAAGAGAACATCGGTTCGACCCTGTCGCGCCCGCTGGCCCAGGCGTATGACCTGTTCCAGATGCTGGCCTCTCTGGTGTCTTTGCGTAAATTGCCCGACGACGTAGCCCGTACGCTGGGTAAACTGGCGCTCGAAGTCTATTTCGAAAGCAATCCCGATGCCGAGGTCCGAGCCCGCCTGACGCGCCTGGCGCGCGTGCTCTGCGGCATCGCGGCGCCCCTGCGCGTGGTGCTGGGCCGTCTGCCCTCGCGCGATATCCAGGGATTCTTCCGCGTCGCGGATATCCTGCAGCCGTTACTATTGAAGTCATGAACACACCTGCCGACTCCCAGCTCGAATACTTGCGCGTTCCCCCCCATTCCATCGAGGCGGAGCAATCGGTGCTGGGCGGCCTGCTGCTGGACAACGCAGCCTGGGACCGCATTGCCGACGTGCTGGTCGAAGAGGACTTCTACCGGCATGATCACCGGCTGATTTGGCACCATATCGCCCGGCTGATCGGGCTGGCGCGCCCAGCCGACGTCATCACCGTACACGAATCGCTGGTCAGCGCCGGCAAGGCCGAGGATGCCGGCGGCCTGGCCTATCTGAACGCGCTGGCCCACAACACCCCGTCGGCCGCCAACATCCGCCGGTATGGCGAAATCGTGCGCGAGCGCGCCATGCTGCGCAAGCTGGTCGCGATTGCCGACGAGATATCCTCGGCCGCCATGAGCCCGCAGGGCAAGGAAGCCCGCCAGCTATTGGACGAGGCCGAGTCCAAGGTTTTCCAGATTGCCCAGGAAGGCGCGCGCGGCGCCGCGGGCTTCCAGGAAATCCAGCCGCTGCTGACGCAGGTGGTGGAGCGCATCGACGAGCTCTATCACCGTGAAAGCACCTCCGACGTGACCGGCGTGCCCACCGGTTTCACGGACCTGGACAAGATGACCTCGGGCATGCAGGGCGGCGACTTGATCATCGTGGCCGGCCGCCCGTCGATGGGCAAGACCTCGTTCTCGATGAACATCGGCGAGCACGTCGCCATCGAGGAGGGGCTGCCGGTGGCGGTGTTCTCCATGGAAATGGGCGCTGTCCAGCTGGCCATGCGTATGCTGGGTTCGGTCGGCCTGCTGGATCAGCATCGCATGCGTACCGGCAAGCTGATCGCCGAGGACTGGCCGCGCGTGACCCACGCGGTGCAGCTGATGCAGGATGCGCAGGTGTACATTGACGAATCGCCGGCGCTCAGTCCGATGGAAGTGCGGGCCCGTGCCCGCCGCCTGGCGCGCCAGTGCGGTCAGCTCGGCCTGATCATCATCGACTACCTGCAGCTCATGTCCGGCAATGGTTCCGGCGAAAACCGGGCAACCGAAGTGTCGGAAATCAGCCGCTCGCTCAAGGGCCTGGCCAAAGAGCTCAATTGCCCCTTGATCGCGCTGTCGCAGCTGAATCGAAGCCTGGAACAGCGCCCCAACAAGCGTCCCGTGATGAGCGACCTGCGCGAATCCGGCGCTATTGAACAGGACGCGGACGTGATCCTGTTCATCTATCGCGACGAGGTCTACAACCCGGATTCGCCGGACAAGGGCACCGCCGAGATCATCATCGGCAAGCAGCGTAACGGTCCCATCGGCACCGTGCGCCTGACCTTCCAGGGCTCCAGCACTCGCTTCTTGAACTTCTCGGGCGCGCAGCCGCGCGATATGTACTGAGCCGTTCCCGCCCCAAGAAAAAAACCGCGCCCGGGCGCGGTTTTTTCTTGGCCAGGAAGGAGCTTCAGGCCTGTGCTTCGGGGCGTTTGCCGAAGCGCGCCGCCAACACCCCGCACACCATCAGCTGGATCTGGTGGAACAGCATCAGAGGCAGGACGATTGCGCCGACCGCATGGCCGGCAAACAGTACCTGGGCCATTGGAATGCCGCTGGCCAGGCTCTTCTTCGATCCGCAGAACAGCAGCGTGATGCGGTCTTCGACATTGAACCCCAGCATTCTGCCGGCCAATGCCGACAGGCCCAGCGCCAGCGCCAGGATGACGGCGCAAGCTACCACCAGGCCGGCCAGCGCGGGAATCGGAGTCGAGCTCCACAGGCCTTCGTTGATGGCTTCCGAAAAAGCGGTGTAGACGACCAGCAGGATGGAACCCTGGTCAACGAACTTCAGCATGGCCTTGCGCTTGTGTACCCAGGCGCCGATCCAGCGGCGGGCGAACTGGCCCAGCACAAAGGGCAGCAGCAGTTGCAGCATGATCTTGCCGACGGCGTCGAACGAAATCGGCGCGCTGCCGGCATTGGCGACCACCGTACCCACCAGGAGCGGCGTGATGAAGATGCCCAGCAGACTGGAGGCGGAGGCGCTGCACACGGCGGCAGGCACGTTGCCGCGCGCCATCGAGGTAAAGGCAATGGCCGACTGCACCGTGGCGGGCAGGCAGCACAGGAACAGGATCCCCAGATAAAGCTCCGGCGTGACCAGTGGCTCCAGCACCGGCTTGAGCGCCAGGCCCAGCAGCGGGAACATCAGGAAGGTCGCGGAAAAGATCGTGAGATGCAGCTTCCAGTGCGTCAGGCCGGCGATGATGGCCTCGCGCGACAGGCGCGCGCCGTGCAGGAAGAAAAGCAGGCCGACCGCGATGTTGGTGATCCAGCCGAATACGACCACGCCCTGGCCGTGGGCAGGCACGATGCTGGCAATGATGACGGTGCAGATCAGGTAGAGGGTGAAGCGATCGGGAAGAAGACGAGCAAGGCGTGACATGGGGGACGGGGGGGAGGGCGAACGAAAAGCGCCGTGGGCGCCGTAAACGGGGCGTATTGTAGTCCCGGAGACGCCCTGTTTCCTGACGGGCAGTTGTCAGCGCGGCAGTCCCTGCGTGGCGCTCAGGGCGTCATGGCCAGCGCGAGGTCGAAGGCGGCGACGAGCGAGGCATGGTCGGCCACACCCTTGCCCGCGATGTCGAAGGCGGTGCCATGGTCGACGCTGGTGCGCACGAAAGGCAGGCCCACCGTCACGTTCACGCCATGGTCCAGGCCCAGGTACTTGACCGGAATGAGGCCCTGGTCGTGGTATTGCGCCACGACGATGTCGAATTCGCCGCGCCGAGCGCGCATGAAGATGGTGTCGCCGGGCCAGGGACCGCTGGCGTCTATGCCTTGGGCGCGGGCGGCGGCGATCGCGGGTTCGATAATGTCGATGTCCTCGCGGCCGAACTTGCCGCCTTCGCCGGCATGCGGGTTCAGGCCTGCGACGGCGACGCGTGGCTGGGCGATGCCCATCTGCCGGCAGGCCCGGTCGGCCAGTTGCATGGCGGTCAGCTCGGCCTCCGGGGTAATGCGCGCGATTACCTCGGCCAGCGCCACGTGGATGGTCACCAGCAATACGCGCAGTTCGTCGTTGGCGAGCATCATCGCGAAGTCCCGCGTGGCGGACCGTTCGGCCAGGATCTCGGTGTGGCCGGGATAGTCGATGCCGGCCGCGTGCATGGACTTTTTGTTCAGCGGTGCGGTGACAATCGCGCGGATGCGACCAGCCTGCGCGTCGTCGATGGCTGCGCAGACGTAATCGTAGGCTCCGCGGCCGGCGGCCGCGCTGATCTGCCCCAGGGGTAGATCGGCGGGCAGGGCGGGGCTGCAGCCGATGACGTTGATGTGATCCGCGCCGGCCAAGGCCTGGCCGACATCCGTGATTTCGACGATCTCGAGCCTGGCGCCCAATTGCGCGGCGGCGCGGCGCAGTTGGACCGCGTCGCCGTAAACCACGCAAGGAGCATTCAAGCCTTGCGCACAAGCCTTGACGACGATTTCGGGGCCGATGCCGGCGGCATCGCCCATGGTGATACCCACGGGCAGGGAGGTCTTCACGGTGCTGGATACGGAGGTTGCGTTGCGGATCATGCTACACCCGATCGCGGGCGGATCGTTGCGTCAGCTTGCAGGCTTCTTGGGCGGCTCGATGACGTCGCATTCGAAGGTCACCGTGGCGCGCTTGGAGCCCAGGCCGGTCGCATGATTGGACGTGATCTTAGGCTTGACCAGCTTGCGGTCGATGGATTGGCAATACTGGTCGGCGCGTTGCAGCGCCTGGTTCTTGATTTCCACCCAGGTCAGCAACTGGGAGCCGGAGCTGTAGCTGACGCTGTAGGTATCCTTGCCGACGGATGTGACCTCGCTCATGCTGGAACAGGCGGCAAGCAGGGCAAGCAATGCGGCGGCGGGGACTAGGCGTGCAAACATGGGGCGTCCTGAAATAGCGATGATCTCCATTACACCATCATTTCAGGGCGCGCCCACCGCGCTGCGGCGGTCGAGCTTGCGGCTGAGAACGATGGAAGTCTGGGTCTGCTTGACCCCGTCGATCAGGCCAATGCGATCCAGTAGTTCGTCCAGTTGCTCGTGGGTCTCGCAGCGCAGGAAAATCAGATAGTCGTAGGGGCCGCTGACCGAGGATACCTCCTCGACTTCGGGCATTTTCTCGAGCTCGCGGATGACCGCGGCCGGGGTCTTGGGCAGCACGCTGATGAAGCAATAGGCCCGCACCGCGGCTTCTTCCAGCAGCCGTCCCAGGCGCACGCCATAGCCAGCCACGATGTGCTCGCGCTCGAGCCGGGCGATGCGCGCCACCACCGTGGTGCGGGCCAGGCCCAGCTTGCGCGCCAGGATGGCTGCGGGTTCGCGCGCATTGGCTTGCAGCAGGCTGAGCAGTTGCCGGTCGATGGCGTCGAGTCGTTCGTTCATACGGTGGTGGGCGACAGGGAGCGCATGGGCGCGAGTGCCGACGGTACAGGCCCCGGCCTGCCCGCGTCAATGCGGGCCGCCTGCGGGCTTGTCACGGGGCGGCGCTAGCCGTCGGATTCGGGGGGGATGCCGCCCTGATAGATTCGTCCGTCGAATTCAAAGCGCGTGATGGTCTTGCGCGCGGCATCGAAGATGCGGTCGCGGCTTGCATCGTCTAGTCCATCATGGTCGGCGAAGCTGAAACGGCACAGATCGATGTCGCTGTCATAGAAGGCCGAATGCACATAGCGGCTGACGTCGGCTTCGTGCGCAAAGTGCGCGAACTCTCGCAGTTGCTCCATTTCGTGGAAGGAGCCGTTGCGGCTGACCAGCAGCATGCCGAACTTGCGCTCTTCGTCCGCGATGGGCTCGGGGGTGGGCAAGGCATCGGGATGCTGGGTGTTCTGGTAATTGAAGCGGGCGCCCAATTCGTGCATGGCATCCAGCACGCGTTGCCACTGCGCTTCGTCCAGCGTGAGGCGGGCGGCAACGTAAAAGAGGCGCTGGCGGCCCAGCGAGCGCGGTTCGGGACCGCCGATATAGCTGTGCCACGGTATGGCAGCGTCCAGTCCGGCCAGTTCAGCCATGCGCGCGTCGCTGTATCCCAGCCGGTCCTGCAGGCGCCGCATGGATTGGGCATCCGGCGGGACGTAGTTCTGGATCGTCTTCATGAGCGGCCTCCGGTTGCACCGGGTCCGCCGGGGCGGGGAGCCGGTGACGTGCGCCGCCGTGCCTCTGCGGCTACGCTTCATGCTAGCGCGGTGCGCAAGGCTTGCCTAGCACGGGCTGGCAAGGCGCCGGGCCCGGGACGCCGTGCTAGGATTTGCGCCGACTTCAATGCCAGGAGGCTTTCACATGGACATCCAGGAACAAATCGCCGTCATCGTGCATACCATTTCGCATCAGGGCGGCCGTATCGATGCGCTGAATTCGACCTTGCTGTCGATGCTGCATCTGGCCAAGGCCTCGCCCGGCCTGCGCGAAGCCATAGAGGCCCAGCTGGAACAGAACTATTCCAGCCTGCTGGCCCGCTCGGAAAATCCGCAGTATGTGGCCGGCTTCGAGAGTGTGCGCGACATGATTCTCGGTGCCCTGAAGTAATCCGCCGTACGGCCTGTCGTTGACGAGAGTTACCCACAACTTCTGTGGACAAGCCTTGGGATAGCGCGGGCATAGATGTTCAATTTCCTTTAATTACAAAGACTTGCATGGGGCGGTCAAAGCTGGCTCCAATTGCTCGCGCCGGCATCGGCTTTCGCGGGCCGACACAGCGTCTTCAAGCCGGGTAATATGCGGCCCCATGCGGAATCAGTATTCATTGGAATGCCGGGGCGGATCGATCGCGGTTCGCGTCTCGGAAGCGGCAAAGCTGGCGGCGTTCGACCCCGGCAAACTCTCCCCCGAGGCACGCCAGAGCTGGGAGCGAATGGGTCATGGCTTCAAGGCCTGGCACGACTTCGATCAGCGCCATCCCATCCTGCGCCGCCTGGCGCGCTTGCCTCTGCTGGGCCGCTGGTACCGCAATGCCCGCCGCCGCTACGTGCTTCGGGCCAGCGGCAAACTGGTGGTCTGAGGCCGCGACTATTTCCGGCGCCGGCCCAGCAGGTGATAGGCAACCCAGATTGCCGCGCCGATCGCAATCGCCATCGCCAGTTTGGTCTCCACGCCGTGCAAGCGTCCCAGCATGGATTCGATCGTTTGTCCGAATAGATAGCCCAGGGCGCTGAAGCATATGGCCCAGATGGCGGCAGCGATGGCGTTGAGCACGAGGAAGCGCAGGGGCGGCACGTTCGACACGCCCAACGCCACCGGGCCGACGGTGCGCAAGCCATAAAGGAAGCGCAGGCTCAGGATGAAGCCATGCGGATAGCGGTCGATGGCAGCCAGGGCTTTTTCGAATGCGGGTTTCTCGCGGATCCGTCGGACAAAGCGATGGTCGCGATAACGGCGTCCCAGGAAGAACAAAGCCTGGTCCGCGAAGAAAGAACCGGCGAAGGCACACAGCATCACATAGGGCAAGTGCAACAAGTGCTGGTGCGCCAGGAATCCCGCGAACACCACCACGCTCTCGCCTTCGAGCAGCGTGCCGGCCAGCACCGCCCACAGCCCGTAGTCGACGATGAACTGATGCAGGGTGGGATTCATCGGGGCCGTTCACCCACGATGCGTGCCAGCGTCAGCAGGGCGCCGGTAATCTCGGGCGTGGTGCGTTGTCCGCAACTGATGCGCAAGAAATGGTTGTAGCGCGTGCCATTGGAAAACATGGCGCCCGGCGCAACCCGGATGCCCTGGCGCAGGGCGGCTTCGAACACATCCATGCCGGAACGTCCGTCGGGCATTTCCACCCATAGCAGCATGCCGCCCCGCGGCATGCTCAGGCGGGTGCCGGAAGGAAAGTGCGCGGCGATGGTCTCGGCGGTCTGGTCCCGCTGCATCTTCAGGTATCGGCGTAGGCGCGATAGGTGACGATCATAGGCGCGCGAGCCCATGTACTCCGCCACGGCGATCTGCGCGAGCGGTTCATTGGGGCGGCTTTGCGCGAACTTCAGCATGGCAATGCGGGCCTTCCAGCGGCCGCCCAGCAGCCAGCCCAGCCGCATGCCAGGGGCCAGGGTCTTGTGCATGGACGAGCAATAGATGACGTTGCCGGTCGCGTCCCAGGATTTGGCCGCAGCCAGCGGCAAGTCGTCATCGGTCAGCGCGCCGTAGGTGTCGTCTTCGATCAGCGGCACTTGCTGGCGTTCACACAGGGCGACGAGCCTGGCCTTTTCCGCGTCGGGCATGACGCAGCCCAGGGGATTCTGGAAATTGGGCACCACCACCACGGCGCGGATGTTGCCGTGAGTCTGGAACGCCAGGTCCAGCGCTTCGATCGACAGCCCGTGTTGCGGGCTGGTGGGGATCTCCAGCGCCCGCATGCCCAGGCTTTCGAGGATCTGCAGCAGGCCGAAGTAGGCGGGCGACTCAACCGCGATCGTGTCGCCGGGCCGCGCCACCGCGCGCAGGGCCAGGTTCAGCGCCTCGATGCAGCCGTGCGTGACGATGACGTCGTCGGGCGTGGCGTTGATGCGGTTGGCCAAGGCCCGGCGAGCGAGCACGGCGCGCAGGTCCGGATGTCCTTGCGGCGGGACCGGGTTGACCAGCACCTGCGGTGACTGGCGCAGCGCGCGCGTCATGGCCTGCTTCAGTTCTTCTAGTGGGTAGGCTTCTGGCACCGCGGCGGCCAGCGCGAAATTGGCGCTGACCGGGTGCGCTTCGCACTTGGCCACGAAGTCCGAGACCCGGTCGTGGATGCCGACGTACTGCGCGGCGCCGAGTGTCTGGCGGATGTCCGGTTCGTCTACGGGGGGGATGCTGTTGCGCCGGGGCTTGAGCACGAAGTAGCCCGAGCGGGGGCGCGCTTCGATCAAGCCGTCGTCTTCCAACTGACGGCAGGCCTGCAGCGCCGTCGACAAGCTGACGTGGTGGGTACGCACCAGGTTGCGGACCGACGGCATGCGTTGCGCGGGCGCGAGCACGCCCGTCTGGATGGCGCGCCGGTAGTGGTTGGCCAAGCGTAGATAGAGCGGTTGCGGATCCATGCGCCGATCATGCTCCCTGAGGTTGGAATGAGGCTAGGCACAGATTCAAGCAAAGTACACCATAACAGCATGAAAATCGAGGATCTGCATCGGTACAGAAACCTGAATAGTGTGACTGTTGCGCATAGCAGCGCGGGCGTAGCCTGTCGTTGTCCGACAGGAGATGACGATGATGGCGACTTACGCTCCCGATACCCAGGCCCGCCGCCTGGAACTTGCCGCCGGCGCCAGCCGGAAATTGGTCTTGAGCGCCGGCGCGACGCTAGTGTGCGTGAGCGGAAGCGTGCGGATAGAGGAGCCGGCAACTGGTCCGGAAGCCGCGGGCGGACTGCCTGGCGCGGTATCGGTGCGCATCAATGCGGGTGAAGGGCACGGGTTGGGTTACGGCGCCGTGGCGCAGGTTACGGCCCTAGGGCCTGCGGAAGTCATCTGCCTGGAACGAACTGGCGTCTTCGCCCGGTTCTTGCGCGCAGCCGCCGCATTTTTTCAGTTGAATTCAGCCAAAAGCAGGAAAAACTCGCTGGGTGCGCTGCACAAGATTTCAAAATGATGTATGATTCACACATCAGACGCGGGGTGGAGCAGTCTGGCAGCTCGTCGGGCTCATAACCCGAAGGTCGTAGGTTCAAATCCTGCCCCCGCAACCAGTTTCAAGCAGGACCCGGATAGTCCCGCAGCATGACGAAAATGCTGTCCTGGATAATCCCTTGCAGAAAAAAGCCGCGATTCCCATCGCGGCTTTTTTTTCGGCCATGACCCATCCTGGCTGTGGGATTGCCGGCGCCGCTTGCTCTGCGTCAAACCTTTGTTCCAGTCCGGACTTTCCCGGGTGTTCGCGGCCGCACAGGCCTGCGGCCCTGCGCTACCATGGGGCACGCGCGCTAGGTTGCCGCACTCGAGGAGGGGCCATGGGAACTGCAAAATACGATCATCCCGGCTATGTTGCCGATACTGGCGCTGACGGCAAATACCACGTGGGCATCTGGTGCCCTCATGGCTATCCTGCCCATATCCACATTGGCCGGCCAGCGGAACGCGGCGATCCCCAGGCGCTGCTGCGCCTGCGGATACCGGACGGGGTGTTCCAGTCCCTGCCCGATGACCCTGAAACCCTATGCCGCCGCGCGCTCGGCCAAGCGCTCGGGGCCGGCCTGTTGCCTTCCGTCTCGGTGGATGGCGAATACCAGGAGTTGCGCTTCCAGATGGACGCCGAACCCTGGTCTGGCCCGATGCAGTCCGCGGTAAACGCCTGACGTTGCGCAGCCGCCTGGCCGACTGCACGCTAATTCGGGTCAAATTACCCACAGCTACTGTGGACAAGCCTTGGGATAGCCTTTGCGCATGTCGGGTTTTCCCTGGCAGAACAAGGACTTGGCACTGTCGGTCAATAAACGCCCCATCGGGGCGTTTATTGCGTTCGGGCTGCGCAGCCGGCTGTGCGACAATCTTTTCCCTCCTGGGCGCGCTCGCGCCTTGTCCGCCATTCCCGCCCGATCTGTTTTCCATGTCTAGTGCTTCGCCTATCCCCTCCCTCGGCCTAAAGGCGCCGGCGCCATGAGTCGGCTTCCGCTGCGCGTTGCCGTCATCGGTGGAGGTCCTGCCGGCTTGATGGCCGCCGAACGCCTGAGCGCGCAAGGCGTGCAGGTGGACGTGTTTGACGCAATGCCCTCGGTAGGGCGCAAGTTCCTGATGGCGGGCCGGGGCGGCTTGAACCTGACCCACAGCGAACCGGCCCAGCCGTTCCTGGCGCGTTATGGCGACCGCTCGCTTCATGTCGCCCCGTGGCTGCAACTGCTGGATGCGGCCCGCCTGCGTGAATGGACGCATGGCCTGGGTATCCAGACCTTCGTGGGATCCTCCGGGCGGGTGTTTCCCCAGGAGATGAAGGCGGCGCCCTTGCTGCGGGCGTGGTTGGCCAGGTTGCGTGCGGGCGGTGTGCGCCTGCATATGCGGCATCGCTGGTTGGGGTGGTCTGGGGATTCGCGACCCAGCGCCGAGGTGCTGCGTTTTGAGACGCCCGAGGGCGAACGCGTCTATGCGGCTGACGCCGTGGTGCTGGCCTTGGGTGGCGGCAGCTGGGCCAAGCTGGGGTCGGATGGCGCCTGGGTGGGCGGCCTGCAAGCGCACGGCGTTGCCGTAGCGCCGCTGCGTCCTGCCAATTGCGGGTTTGACGTGGCGTGGTCGGACCATTTCCGGGAGCGTTATGCAGGGCAGCCCGTAAAGTCCGTGGCCATGGCTTGCAAGACCGCTGCGGGAGAGGCGCTGGCCAGGCAGGGAGAATTCGTCGTTTCGGAAAGTGGCATAGAAGGCAGCCTGGTCTACGCCTTGTCGGCACCGCTGCGCGACCGGATCGAGGCCGATGGGCATGCCATCGCCCTGTTGGATCTGGCCCCGGATTGGCCGCAGGAAAGGGTGATGGCGGCGGTGACGCATCCGCGCGGGTCGCGTTCGATGTCCAGCCATCTGCAAAGCCGGTTGGGGCTGACCGGAGTCAAGGCGGGGCTGCTGCGTGAATGCGCCACGGCAGAAGACTTCCGGGACTCCGAGCGCCTCGGTTTTCGCATCAAGGCCCTGCCGCTGCGCCTGTTGCGCGCGCGTCCCATTGACGAGGCGATCAGCACCGCGGGCGGCGTGTCGTTCGATGCGCTGGATTCCCGCCTGATGTTGCGCGGGATTCCCGGCGTATTCTGCGCGGGGGAAATGCTGGATTGGGAAGCGCCGACAGGCGGCTACCTGCTGACGGCCTGCATGGCCAGCGGCGTGGCCGCGGCTTCGGGAGTAATGGCGTTCCTGCGGTCGGCCGGGCGCTTATCGCCCGAAGCCTGAGCCCGCACGGGCTCAGGAGCCCGAAGAATAGGGCGCCAGCCCCAGCGGCGCGCGCGGCGCGAGGTCGCCGACGACATGGCCCACTACGGGTGCGCCGCCATCGGGCTGCGTGATGATGCCAATGACGCGGGTAATTGCGCTGGCGGGGATATCGGTGCCGTGCGCAGGGTCTTGCACCAATTGCCAGATGGTGGCTTCCGCGGGAACGGTGTCCGGATCGATCTGCTCGGAACTGTCCAGGCAGCTGCGGGCAAAGGCAGACCAGTCAGACGCATTGCAGGGCAACCCATGCGCGGTGGCCAGCCGGGCCAGCGCCAGGGGAGCGTCCGCCTGGCTTGCGGCATGCTGGGCAGCGGCGCCCAGGGAGACATCCAGCGACAGCAATCGCAGAAACTCTACGACATTGTCGGTATTCGTCATGGTGCGGTCTCCTGCTGTCTGTTCTGGTTATGGCCCTGGGGCGTGATGCCAAGCCGGTCGATGTTCAGGCTGGGCCTTGGCCCAACATTGATACCAAGGATTGTTTCAGACGGGCTGAAAAAATAGGTACCGTATGGGATACCCCGTCGCGGTCGACGCCCTCTTTGAGTTCGACCGATTGTCCGAGGAAAATATCCGGCGCCGCGCCAATTTCGTTGTAGCGAGCCAGCAATTCGTTGACGTTGCGCTGGGCGTCGGCCAGCGTGCTGCTTTCAGCCAGCTTGCCGGCAGCATGCGCCTGCAAAATCCGATGGAGATCGTCGATAAAGAGCGCCAAAGCCGCCTGCCCGCGGCATTGCGGCTGTTCCCAGCCCCAGCCCTGAGGGGCGGAACCAGTGTTTTGCGATGCGTGTTTCTTGGTCATTTGCGAATCCTAATCGATTAGCGGCAATTGCGCGACAGGCGGACGCAAGCCTTTTCAACGCTGTTTGATCGCTGCCGGACTCGCGCGCAGCGGTTGCGGTTGCTGGGGTGCGGCTATGCCCAAATATGGGTCTTTGCGGTATGCTGGCTTTACTTTCCAAGCCCAGACAGGAGATGTCTATGAAGAACAAAGTCTTTCTCGTCATGTTGCTTTCGATCGCCGCCCTCTCGGCGGGTTGCAACACCGTCGCGGGGGCAGGCAAGGACATCCAGAGGGGCGGCGAGAAGATAGAGGGCGCTGCCACCAAGTAGGCCCTCACTCCATGCGCCGCCACGCCGGCCAAGGCCGCGAGATCTGCCCAGCAGCCCCGCGGCTTTTTTTTGCCATTCAAGAAACGGCGGGGCGGCAGGTACCCCGTTTTGCCGCCGGGCCGCCCCAAGGCAAAACGCGCCCCCTCGGGGGGCAGCAAGCGCGCGTCGCGCGCGCAGCGTGGGGGCCAGTTTTGCCGCCGGGCCGCCCCAAGGCAAAACGCGCCCCCTCGGGGGGCAGCAAGCGCGCGTCGCGCGCGCAGCGTGGGGGGGCCGTTTTGCTGCCGGGCCGCCCCAAGGCAAAACGCGCCCCCTCGGGGGGCAGCAAGCGCGCGTCGCGCGCGCAGCGTGGGGGCCAGTTTTGCCGCCGGGCCGCCCCAAGGCAAAACGCGCCCCCTCGGGGGGCAGCAAGCGCGCGTCGCGCGCGCAGCGTGGGGGCCCCTCCACTGGCATAATTCCGGAGTTGAATTCGATCGTGGGAAGTGTCATGCGCAAGTCTTTGTGGGTGGGAATGGCGTTTGCGGCTCTGCTGGCCGGTTGCGCGAGCAAAGGGGTCTACGAGTCCGATGCCGTGGTGACGGAGACATTCACCGTCAACACCAACTACGAAGCCGCTTTCCGCCGTGCAGGCGAGTACGTGCGCACCTGCCACGTGCAGGTGCAGCATGCCTACAACGTCGCCTATGCCTGGCGCCACGTAAAGGGCGAAAAGGGCGCGCCTGACGAGGTGCAGCTTTATAAAGTGTCGGAACCCGCCAAAGTGCTGGAACTGATATCCGCCGAAAGCGCCAGCCCCTCGACCTCCAAGGTAACCGTCACGGTGTTGGGCGAAGGCCGCTGGGACGCGGCCGAAATCGCCGCTGCCAAGACCTCCATTCAGAGTGCCACGCCGGTCTGCCGCAAGGGCGGCGAAGGCTGATCGATGGACGCTCGCTCCCAGCAGATCCGAGCCAGCGGCCTGTCGTTCTCGCTTCTGGCGGGGGCGTTCCGCTTTCTGGGATGGCTCAATGGGGGAGCGGCGCTGCTCCTGACGGGCTTTTCCCTGGGCGTGGTGGGAGGCGATATCGCGGCGCCGGACCTGCAATTGCCGCTGGCCTTGCTGTTGGGTGGCCTCCTTGTCGGCTGCCTGGGATTATTGTTTGCCTACCTGGCGCAGGTCAGCCTGTTGCGCCAGGGCTACAACGGACATCTGACGCGCGGCCATTGGCCCGCCCAGCTTTTGGCCATGTTCTGCTACCTGGTAAGCGCGCTGGCCTTCTGCGCCGCCTGCTGGCTCGCGGCCGGGCAGGCCGTCACGGACACCCCCCAGACGACTACGGCCTACGCCAGGCGGTAATTCGGGGTAAACCCGTGTGCGCAAAATTGTTGGACTTGAATTTGTGTTGAGAATAATATGCGCAGTGCGTATATAAATCTCCTGTTCGGGGCCCGTCATGACCATTTCCCAGCAAGCCTTCCTGCGCGACGCCATGCGGCGCCTGAATCTCACCCGCGATGTGTTCGCGACCCGCATCGGGGTCAAACGCCGAGCGCTGGATACCTGGCTGTTGCCCGAAGGGTCCCAGGAATTCCGCGCCATGCCGGAAGTGGTGCAGCGTTTCGTCAGCGAAATCGTTCAGAACGGCGTCTTGCTGGAAAAATATACGCAAAGCGTACAAGAAGGCCCGCTGCGTGACCGTATCGCGGTCGAGGGCAAGCACCAGCTGCTATCGGTGGACCAATTCACGCGAGAATCCGTCGAGGATCTGTTCCGCGTGGCCGACATGATGCAGCCCATCGCCCGTCGCCAGAAGGTGTCCCGCGTGCTGGAAGGAGCGGTGCTGGGCAACCTGTTCTTCGAAGCCAGTACCCGCACGCGCGTCAGTTTCGGTTCCGCGTTCTGCCGCCTGGGGGGATCGGTCTGCGACACCACCGGCTTCACGTTCTCGTCCATGGCCAAGGGCGAGTCGATCTATGACACCAGTCGCGTCATGAGCGGCTACGTCGACGCCATGGTCATCCGCCACCCGGACCAGGGGTCGGTCGCCGAGTTTGCGCGCGCCACCAATATCCCCGTGGTCAACGGCGGCGATGGCCCGGGCGAGCACCCCAGCCAGGCCTTGCTGGACCTGTACACGATCCTGACGGAGTTCTCGCGCCTGGGCAAACTGCTGGATGGCGCCCATATCGCCATGGTCGGCGACCTGAAGTACGGCCGCACCGTCCATTCCCTTATCAAGTTGATGGCGCTGTACAAGAACGTGAAGTTCTCGCTGGTGTCGCCCAAGGGGCTGGAAATGCCGTCCTACATCATCGAGCAGGCCAGCCGCAACGGCAACATCATTGAACAGAAGAGCTCGTTGGCCGAAGGCCTGGCCGGCGCCGACGTGATCTACGCGACGCGCGTGCAGAAAGAGCGTTTCGCCAATGAAGAAAACGAAGGCTATACGCCTGACTTCCAGATCAACCGCGCCATCATCGATGCCTACTGCGGTCCGGACACGATCGTGATGCATCCGCTGCCGCGCGACAGCCGCCCCGGCGCCAATGACCTGAGCGTGGACTTGAACCACGATCCGCGCCTGGCCATCTTCCGCCAGACCGATAACGGCATCCCCATCCGCATGGCGATCTTCGCGGTATTGCTGGGTGTCGAGGGGCTGGTCCAGCATTCCCTGCGTGACGTTACCTGGCAGCATCCGTCGCACGTCGGACCGGACGATTCCACTTTCCACGGCCTGGACTAAGGGCGGCGGCGTCGGGCCGAATACCCCTATGGCGCCGGCCGTGGGGCGGTTCCGGCCCGGTATTTTCAAGCATAATCCGCGCTGGCTTTTCCTGTCGCGTGTCGTTTCCGGACACTCCATGGAGCCTTTGGGCGGATTTCTTATGTCTTCAAGCAGTATCGACGTCCCGTTACTTCCCGGGCAGCGGCCGGGCGCATCCAGCCAGGCGTGCTACCTGAGCGCCTCCAATGAGCAGGCCTGGGTAGCGGTGTACCAGTCAGTCGACGCCTATACGCGCGGGCAGGTTGCCGCGGTGGTTGGCGACAGTCTTTCCGAACTGGTCGACGCTTTTTATTCCACGCTGCTGGCCGATGCCGAGGCAGGCCCGCGCCTGTCGCATGAAATCGTGTCTAGCCGCCTGCATGCAGGCATGACGCGCTGGCTCAAGGGATTGCTGTGCGTGCGCGACCAGGGCGACATTGGCGTCCTGATGGCGACGCAGAAGAAGGTCGGCGAAGTGCATGCCCGCGTCCATATCCCCATCCACCTGGTGATGGCCGGGGCCCGCATCCTGAAGAACGAAATCGCGCTGCGGCTGCGCGCCAGCGATCTGGACGGCATGGCCGCATCGATCGCGACCCAATACGTATGCAATCTGTTCGACCTGGCGGTCGAGCAGATGAGCCGCGCCTTCATGCGCGACATCAATCGCGGCGCCCGCAACGACGAGGCCTACCGTCTTTTCGCCTTGGGCCAGAACATTTCCACGGAACGCGAGCGGCAACGCGCCGCTTTGCTGGAATGGAGCCAGGCGGTGTTGATCGGCCTGCATTACCGAGCGCCTGGGCAAAGCCTGCCGCGGCTGGCGGCTTCGGAATTTGGGTTATGGCTGCAGCACAAAGGCGGTGCGATGTTCGAAAGCGCGCCAGGCCTGCAGCAAATCACCGACGCGGTTGCGCAACTGGATAGCGTGGTGCTGCCCCAGCTCATGCGGGGCGAGGAGCAGGGGCAGGCCGCGGTGATGCCAGATCTCGTGCGCGAATTACAGGAGCTTGTGGCGCGTATCAAGCATCTGCTCAATGGCCTGTTCGACATGGTGGCCGAGATCGAGAGCGGTAGCGACCCATTGACCAACGTGCTGAACAGGCGTTTCTTGCCCTCCGTCGTGGGCCGTGAGATTTCGATTGCGCGGCGCCAGCGCAGCGAGTTCTCCGTTTTGTTGCTGGACATCGACCATTTCAAGGCCATCAATGACCAGCATGGCCACTCTGGCGGCGACCAGGTGCTGCGTCAGTTTGCCGAGGTTCTGCACCAGTCGTGCCGGTCCAGCGACTTTGTCTTCCGTTACGGGGGCGAAGAATTCCTGGTGGTGCTGGTCGACGCCGCGCAGGAAGCCGCGTTGGCCGCGGCCGAGAAGCTGGGCGCGGAGATCCGCCGCCATGTCTTCAACATCCCTGAGGCTGGGCCGCTGCACATTACTGCCAGCATCGGCGTGGCGACGTTCGACGGCCATCCGGACTATGCCTACCTGATCGATCGGGCCGACAAGGCGCTCTACCAGGCCAAGCAGGCCGGCCGGGACCGCGCCGTGGCGGCCTGAGAAAACCGCCGCTTCAAAAAGAAAGGCCGCCCGGTGGGGGCGGCCTGCATGCCGGGCGCGCTGGCGCCGGCTGTTTTACACCTTCTTTTCGCCGCCCAGGGCTTCGACCAGCTCGGCCATCATCTTGGCCAGTTCGCCCGTCATCAGCATCATGTCGGAGTCGAACTTTTCGTCGTCGTTGGCAGCCACGCCTTCGTTGCCTTCCTTCAGCACGTCCAGGGGCGCGACACGCTTGACGTCCAGGCCTTCGGTCAGCACGAAGGAGATGCGGTCTGCCCAGGTCATGGCCAGGCGGGTGCACTGCTTGCCCGACTGGATGTGGCGGCGCACATCATCGGCGTCGATCGAATGCTTGACGTAGCGGATGGCCGCCCCGCTTTCACCGGAGGAGCGTAGCTCTGTGTCCTGGTCAATGGAGAAGTTGGCCGGAGCTTCGTCCTCGGCCAACCAGCCGGTCATGGCGGAGGCCGGCGATTGCGCGACGTACAGGTTTTCGAGCGGGAAGGGATCCACGCACTTGGCCAGCAGGCCGATGACTTCGTCGGCCTTGGCCGAGGCGGCGGCATCGATGACCAGCCAGTGGTTTTGCGGGTCGATCCAGACGCGGGTATCGCGGTACACGCTGAAAGCGCGCGGCAGGAGCTCGTCGGTGACGCGTTCCTTGATTTCCTTCATCTGCTTGCGGCCCGGCTTGTAGCCTTGCTGCTCTTCGATTTCCTGGGCGCGGGCCTTGGCGACCTGGTTCACCACGGTACCGGGCAGGAGCTTCTTTTCGGCCCGCAGGCTCAGCAGGATCTGGCCGTTGACCACATGGGCCAGACCACCGTTCTCGCGCGGAGGAACCCAGCCCAGGCTTTGCATTTCGAGGTTGTTGCCAGTTTGGTAGGCATGCCGCGCGAGCGTTTCTTCAAGCTGGTCGCCGACCAGCGTCCACGGCGAGGAGAGGCGATAAATCTTGAGATTCTTGAACCACATGAGCGTCGGCCAAAAGGGTTGATTCTATACGACGCGGGCGCTTTGCCGAAGTGCGGCAATACCGCAGCGCGACGCGACACCTTCTGTCACTGACAGCGGCAGGGCTATGCGCTAATGTCCGCGGCAGCAATGTCGAACTGGAGATAAAAAATGAAGATCATCGGCGCCATCCTGATTGTCCTGGGCGTTGCCGCCCTGGCTTACAAGGGCTTCAATTACAAGTCCGAGGAGACCGTGCTGCAGATCGGCTCGGTGAAGGCCACGGCCGAGACCGAAAAGTCGGTGGCGATTCCCGCGTGGGCGGGGATTGCGGCCATCGTGGCCGGCGTGGTGGCAATCGGCGTAGGCATGCGCCGCTGAGCGCCAACGGCCCCCTAAGGGCCGCTTGCGCGACCTGACGATGGCGGCCGCTATGCGGCCGCCATTTGCTTGTGCCTGGACAAAAAAAAGCGGCCCGGCTCAATGAGGGCCGGGCCGGTACGGGAGCACGCAATACCGCGTCATAAAAGGCTCGCGGGGAACGCGGTATCGGTGTCAGAACACTGGCCCTGCAATCGTCCGACAGGGGGATCAATCGTCGGTCGATCTGGCGCAAGGCCGTAATCTGAGCACTCAGTCTAATGGCGCGGGTCTGACATGGTCCTGAAAGTCCGGACTTCTTTGTTGCCTTGGGAAGCCAGGGGCTGCAACTGCCTTGATCCGGCGCAAAAAAAAAGCTCCATGCGGAGCTTTTGAAAGGCCGGGCGGGCGCAGCAGTCCCGTCCGGCGGGGGATGGTCGATTAGGCGTTGATGTCGTTGTCCTTGGATTCGCGCACGAACAGCGTGCCGATGACCAGGGTCATGACTGCAATGATGATCGGATACCACAGGCCGTCGTAGATGTTGCCGGTTGCGGCAACCACGGCGAAAGCGACCGGGGGCAGGAAGCCGCCGAACCAGCCGTTGCCGATGTGGTAGGGCAGGCTCATCGACGTGTAGCGGATGCGCGTCGGGAACATTTCCACCAGCATGGCGGCGATCGGGCCGTACACCATGGTCACGTAGATCACCAGGATGGTCAGCAGCACCACGACCATGACGTTGTTGCTTTGGGCCGGATCGGCCTTGGCGGGATAGCCGTGGCTGCGGATGGCGGAGGTCAGCGACTTGTCCAGTTCGGCGGCCTTGGCCTTGAAGTCAGCGGGGGCCAGGGCCTTGCCGTCGAACGAGGCGAACTCGTCGTTGCCGATCTTGACCTTGGCGACCGAGCCGGCAGGCGCCGCTTCGTTCTTGTAGTTGACCGAGTTGCGCGCCATGAACGACTTGACCACGTCGCAAGAGCTGGTGAACGAGGCGGTGCCCACGGGGTTGAACTGGAACGAGCAGGTGGCAGGATCCGCGATCACGGTGACCGGAGCCGAAGCCTGGGCCTTTTCCAGCGCCGGATTGGCGAAGTGCGTGATGCCCTGGAAGATCGGGAAGTAGGTCACCGCGGCGATCAGGCAGCCGGCCATGATGATGGGCTTGCGGCCGATCTTGTCCGACAGGGCGCCAAAGACCACGAAGAACGGAGTGCCGATCAGGAGCGCGATGGCGATCATGATGTTGGCGGTATTGGCGTCGACCTTCAGCGTCTGCGTCAGGAAGAACAGGGCATAGAACTGGCCCGTGTACCAGACCACGGCCTGGCCGGCGGTCAGGCCCAGCAGCGCCAGGATCACGACCTTCAGGTTCTTCCATTGGCCGAACGATTCGGCGATGGGCGCTTTCGAGCCCTTGCCTTCATCCTTCATGCGCTGGAAGGTCGGCGATTCGTTCAGTTGCAGGCGGATCCACACCGAGATGCCCAGCAGGACGACCGAGATCAGGAACGGAATGCGCCAGCCCCAGGCCTTGAAGTCGTCTTCGCCCATGAACGTGCGGATGCCGAGAATGACCAGCAGCGACAGGAACAGGCCCAGGGTCGCGGTAGTCTGGATCCAGGACGTGTAGAAGCCGCGGCGGCCATGGGGCGCGTGTTCCGCGACGTAGGTCGCGGCGCCGCCGTACTCGCCGCCCAGCGCCAGGCCTTGCAACAGGCGCAGGACGATCAGGATGGCGGGAGCCGCCAGGCCGATGCTGGCATAGCTGGGGAGCACGCCCACAAGGAACGTGGAGAGGCCCATGATCACGATCGTGACCAGGAAGGTGTACTTGCGGCCGACCAGATCGCCGAGGCGGCCGAACACCAGCGCGCCGAACGGACGCACGGCGAAACCGGCGGCGAACGCCAACAGGGCGAAGATGAAGCCCGCGGTGGGATTCACGCCCGAGAAGAAGTGTTGCGCGATGATGGCTGCGAGCGAGCCGTAGAGGTAAAAGTCGTACCACTCGAAAACCGTGCCTAGCGACGACGCAAAGATGACGCGACGCTCATCCTTGGTCATCGGGCGCGGATCCGCGGATGGACCGCGGCCTGCCATGGTTGTTGTGCTCATGATGTCTCCTCGGTTTTTGTGGCCGGCGGTGGTCCGCCGTGCTCCGCCCGCCGCCGGTGAGCCGACATTGAGCTATACGCAACATTGGGGGGCGAGGCTGACGAGGTTCTGACGAGATCCTTACTTGAATCTTAAAATTGAAACAATGAGTAACTTTAGCCAGGGACGCTAGGGATAGTCCTAGGGGGCGGTTGGGGAGTCCGGGGCCTCGGTATACAGCGGAAAAACCACGCGCACCCGCATGCCAGGCAGGTCTGAGTGCGCCGTGGGGTGATCGCTGATTTCGACGCTGGCCTGATGCTTCTGGGCGATTTCCCGCACGATTGCCAGGCCCAGGCCACTGCCGTCGGACGCGGTACCCAGCACACGGTAGAAACGGTCGAATACGCGTTCCCGTTCTTCGGGCGGGATCCCGGGGCCGGAATCCTCGACCTCCAGCACCGCATGCCCGCCGAGGCTTTGCACGCGCACCGTGATGTGGCCGCCGCGCGGCGTGTAGCGCAGCGCGTTGTCGACCAGGTTGTTGAGCAGCTCGGCCAGCAGCAGCGGATTGCCGTTGATCTCCACCGGGTGGTCCGAACCCTCGAAGCCCAGGTCGGTACTCAGCGATAGCGCCTGCGGCACCCAGTGCATGGCCTGTTCATAGGCAATGGTGTTGAGGTCCGTGCGGGTCAGGCCGATGGCGCTGGGGTTTTCAGCCCGCGCGAGCAACAGCAGCTGGTTTACCAGGCGCGTGGCGCGTTCCGAGCCGGTCACGAGCTGGCGCAGGCTGGATTGCATTTCCTCGGGGCTGGCGTCGCGCAGCGCCAGCTCGGCTTGGGTGCGCAGGCCGGCCAGCGGCGTTTTAAGCTGGTGCGCGGCGTCCGCGACGAAGCGGCGTTGCGCCTGCACGTTGGACGAGAGCCGGTCCAGCAAATCGTTCATCGCGGCCACCAGGGGTGCGATTTCGGTGGGCGCGGCGCGTTCGTCGATCGGCGAGAGATCGTCCGGGCGGCGTGCCCGCAGGCGCTGCTGCAGCGCGTTCAGCGGTGCGACGCCCCGCGACAGCCCGAACCACACCAGGAGCACGGCGACGGGCAGCACCACGAACTGCGGGATGATCACGCCTTTGATGATGTCGTTGGCCAGTTGCGTGCGTTTTTCGACAGTCTCCGCAGCAATCAGCAGGGCCGGTTGCGTATCGGGCAGGTGCAGATCCACCCAGGTGAACGCGAGCCGGATCCCGAACCCGCGCAAGGTCGCGTCTTCGTACTGCACTTCGCCGGGGCGGGGCTGGCCCACGGTGGAAGGCAGGGGCAGGGCGCGGTCGCCGCCCAGGTATTCGCCCCGGCTGCCCAGCGCCAGCCAGAACACGCTGTCGGTCTCGTCGGCGTGCAGCACCTCGCGCGCGGTGTCGGTCATCTTCAGCACCGCCCGGCCGTCCTGCGCGTGGACCTGCAGGGTCAGCACGTGGAGATTGTTGGCCAGCGCCCGGTCATAAGGCACGTTGGCAATGTTCTGCGCCACCACATAGGTAATGGCGACGCTCATGGGCCACAACAGGAATAGCGGCGCCAGCATCCAGTCCAGGATTTCGCCCAGCAGGGAACGTTGCGGCGGTGCGAAGCTCGGGCCCTTGGCCCCGGCCCGCATCACATCCAGTGCTTCCTGGTTCAGCGCTTCCGGCGGCGCCGCTTCAGCTTGCGAGGTACGCCGCACCCTGGTCCCGCTCAAGACAGTAGCCCAGGCCGCGCACGGTCACGATCTTCACGCCGCTGGGCTCCAGCTTCTTGCGCAGGCGGTGGACGTAGACCTCGATGGCGTTGGTGCTGACTTCCTCGCCCCATTCGCACAGGTGGTCGACGAGCTGGGTCTTGCTGACCATGCGGCCGCTGCGGGTCAGGAGGATTTCGAGCAGGCTGACTTCGCGCGCCGACAGGTCCAGGGTCTGGTCGTCGACCATGGCCACGCGGCCCGTCTGGTCGAACAACAGGCGGCCGTGCTTGATCATGGTGGCGCCGCCGCCGGCGCCGCGCCGGGTCAGGGCCCGTACGCGGGCCTCGAGCTCGGACAGCGCAAAGGGCTTGGCCATGTAGTCGTCGGCGCCGAGGTCCAGGCCCTTGACGCGTTGTTCGATGCTGTCGGCGGCGGTCAGAATGAGCACGGGCAGTGCGGAATTGCGCGCGCGCAGGCGGCGCAGCACCTCCAGCCCGGCCAGTTGCGGCAGGCCGAGGTCCAGGATGAGCAGGTCGAAGGCCTGGGCCGCCAGCGCGGAATCGGCCGCCAGGCCGTCGCGCACCGCATCCACGGCGTAACCGTTGTGGCGCAACGAACGGGACAGGCCGTCGGCCAGGATGCTGTCGTCTTCGGCGATCAGGATACGCATGGGCTACAGTGAAATAAGACCGCGCGGCGCAAAGGGGACGAAACGCCGGGTTCGTCGGGCATTCTGGCATATGGCGCCAACCTTGCCACTCAGGGTATACGTGCAAAATACTGGCACACTGTATTTTTGTACAGTACAATCCGATGCCATAATCTGATCCGTAGCTCAAAGCACCGCCAGACCCGCAATCCCCCTCGACACCAGATACGTTACAGACAGGACTCTACATGGACGACAAAACCACCAAGGCCGCCGCATCGGAAAAGGCCAAGGCGCTTGCCGCCGCGCTTTCGCAGATCGAAAAGCAGTTCGGCAAGGGCTCGATCATGCGCTACGGCGACAACGAGGTTTCGCACGACATCCAGGTGGTTTCCACGGGCTCTTTGGGCCTGGACATCGCGCTGGGCGTTGGCGGCCTGCCGCGTGGCCGCGTGGTCGAAATCTACGGTCCGGAATCCTCGGGGAAGACCACGCTGACGCTGCAAGTGGTCGCTGAAATGCAAAAACTGGGCGGCACCTGCGCCTTCGTCGACGCCGAACACGCGCTGGACGTGCAGTACGCTTCCAAGCTGGGTGTCAACCTGTCCGACCTGCTGATCTCCCAACCGGACACGGGCGAGCAAGCCCTGGAAATCACCGACGCTCTGGTGCGCTCCGGTTCGGTTGACCTGATCGTCGTCGACTCGGTGGCCGCGCTGGTGCCCAAGGCTGAAATCGAAGGCGAAATGGGCGACTCGCTGCCCGGCCTGCAGGCCCGTCTGATGAGCCAGGCGCTGCGCAAGCTCACCGCCACCATCAAGAAGACCAATTGCATGGTCATCTTCATCAACCAGATCCGCATGAAGATCGGCGTGATGTTCGGCAACCCCGAAACCACCACCGGCGGCAACGCGCTCAAGTTCTACGCCTCCGTGCGCCTGGATATCCGCCGCATTGGTTCGATCAAGAAGGGTGACGAGGTCGTCGGCAACGAAACCCGCGTCAAGGTCGTGAAGAACAAGGTTGCGCCGCCGTTCAAGCAGGCTGAGTTCGACATCATGTACGGCGCCGGTATTTCGCGCGAAGGCGAAATCATCGACCTGGGCGTGGCCGCAAACGTCGTGGACAAGTCCGGTGCCTGGTACAGCTACAACGGCAACCGCATCGGGCAGGGCAAGGACAATGTCCGCGAATACCTGAAAGAGCACAAGGACCTGGCCATCGAAATCGAAAACCGCGTCCGCGAAAACCAGGGCATCGTCAGCCGCGCGGCCGAATTCGTGCCCACCGCGGAAGATACTGCCGAAGAGTAATCGGATCGGTGGCGGGCCTGGCGCGGCGGATTCAGATCCGCCGCTACCGGCCCGCATATCTTGTCGGGGCAGCCCGAACATGTGCGGCAGGCGCCAGGACGGGCCTGCCGTTATGCATAGCAAGCAGGATACGCATGAGCTGGAAACCGCCGCCCGCTTCAGCCGAACGCCTACGCGCCAAGCTGGACGATGAATTCGAAACCGTGGCCAAGCCCCAGGGCTTGCGCCGCACGTCGGATGTGCGCCGCGAGCAGGAAGCGGAATCCGGCGATGCGCCGGATTCATGGAGCCGCAGCTCGGAAGCGGGCAGTGCGCGGCGCGTGCGCCGCGCCGCTGCGGCCGAGGACGGTCCGGATGCCGATGGACAAGCCCGCAAGGGGCCTTCGTTGAAGATGCGGGCCGTGGGCTATCTGTCGCGGCGCGAACATGCCCGCGAGGAATTGGCGCGCAAGCTTGCCGCCCACGCCGAGGATCCGGCCGAGGTCGAGGCCGTGCTCGACGCCCTGGAAAAAGAAGGCTGGCTGTCCACCGAGCGCTTTGCGCAAAGCCTGGTCCATCGGCGCGCCTCGCGCCAGGGGGCGGCCCGTATCGTGCAGGAGCTACGCCAGCACGGCGTGGACGACAACCAGGTCGCGGAATTGCGCGAACAGTTGCGGGCCACTGAATACGATCGCGCGCTCGAAGTATGGAAAAAGCGCTTCAGCGCCAAGCCGGAAGACCGCGCGGCCTACGCAAAGCAGGCACGCTTTCTGGCCAGTCGCGGTTTTGCGCACGACGTGATCCGCCGCATCCTGGGCGAAAGCGACGGCGACTGAACGCCTCCGCAGCGGAGGCCTCGTGTCTTACTTTGCCGACTTGATCCCGGAAAGCGTCTTGAAGCAGACGTCGCGGGTGATGGTCAGGAATTCGTCGATATACGAGGCATCCGTGTCCTCGCTGCGCACCGTCGCGTACAGCGTGCGCCATACGCCTTGTGGCCCCAGCCGGCACTGGCGCAGCCATCCCTGGTTCATATATTCCGTCAGTGCCCAATTAGGCAGCGCGGCCACGCCGCGGTTGCTGGCGACCAGCTGCGCAATGATGGGCGTGAGCTCCGCGCGACGGATCGCGGCCGGTTCCACGTCGGCCGGATCGAGAAACGCCGTGAAAACGTCCAGGCGCTGTTTGTCCACCGGGTAGGTGATGAGCGTCTGGTCGGCCAATTGGTCCGGCATGATGAATTTGTTGCCCGCAAGCGGGTTGGATTCCGAGACGGCCAACACCAGCTCGTACTTGAACAGCGGCAGGTACTCCACTGCGTCCAGGGGCTGCGGGTCGGACGTGATGACCAGGTCCAGGTCGCCACGCACCAGAGCGGGCAGCGGAGCAAAAGAAAAAGCGGCGGACAGGTCCAGCGCCACGTCCGGCCACTGGGCGCGGAAGGCATCCAGTGCCGGCATCAGCCATTGAAAGCAGGAGTGGCAGTCGATGGCCAGATGCAGCCGGCCCGTGCGGCCCGCGGCCAGTCTTTGTAGATCTCGTTCGGTAGCGCGGATGCGCGGCAGCACCTCATCCGCCAGCGCCAGCACCCGTAGGCCCGCCGTGGTCAACCGCGCAGGCCGCGTGCGCCGGTTCAGTAAAGGAGTGCCCAGCCGGGTTTCCAGGTCGCGCAATTGGTGTGAAAGGGCCGACTGCGTAAGGTGCAGGCGTTCCGCCGCTTCCTGCAGGCTGCCGCCGTCGCGGATGGCGGTAAGCGTTTCAAGGTGACGGATTTCAAGCATGGAGGACGCGGCCGATTGGGAATAAGCTCATATTGTATGAGATTTACTCATTTTATGAATGTAGACATTGATTTTGATTCATTTTGATTTGGCCTCAGAATAGCTTTCACTTGAACAAATTTCGTCTAATGGTGGTAAATCATGACTGCTATTCATAATTTGGGTTTTCCCCGCATAGGCGCCCAGCGCGAACTGAAGCGCGCAGTCGAAGCCTATTGGGCCGGCCAGCGGACCGCTGAAGAACTCGAACGGACCGGGCGCGAGCTGCGCGCCAAGCACTGGAAGCTTCAGGCTGCCGCAGGTTTGAAGTTCGTGCCGGTGGGCGACTTTGCCTGGTATGACCAGATCCTCGAATGGACCGCGCTGCTGGGTGCTGTTCCGGCCCGCTTCGGCCAGAAGGATAGTGAGCCCGTCACGTTGGACACGCTGTTTCGCATGGGCCGTGGCCGCGCCCCGTCCGGCAAGCCGGCCGCCGCCTGCGAAATGACCAAGTGGTTCGACACCAACTACCACTACATCGTGCCCGAACTGGTGCCGGGCCAGACTTTCCGCATTGCGCGCGAATCGCTGTTCGAACAGGTCCAGGAAGCGCAGGAACAAGGCTACGCCGTCAAGCCTGTGGTGCCGGGCCCGCTGACCTGGCTGTATCTGGGCAAAGGCGACGCCTTTGCCGCTGGCGCCGCCGACGCGGGCAAGCTGCAACTGCTGGCGGCGCTGCTGCCGGTATACGAAGAAGTGCTGGCGCGCTTTGCCAAACTCGGCGTGCAGTGGGTGCAGATCGACGAACCCATCCTGGCGCTGGATCTGCCGCAAGCCTGGCGCGACGCATTCAAACAGGTTTATGAGCAACTGTCCGCCAGCCCGGTCAAATTGCTGGTGGCGACCTATTTCGACGGTCTGAAGGACAACCTGCCCACTGCGCTGGGCCTGCCCGTGGCGGGGCTGCACGTAGACCTGGTTCGCGCGCCCGAGCAGTTGGCCGAAGTGGTTTCCGGCCTGGGCGCCGAACAGGTGCTGTCGGCCGGCGTCATCAACGGCCGCAACATCTGGCGCACCGATCTGGACGCCGCCATCGCCACGCTGACCCCGATCAAGCAGCAACTGGGCGATCGCCTGTGGCTGGCGCCCTCGTGCTCGCTGCTGCATGTGCCGGTGGACCTGGCCTATGAAACCGATCTGGACGCCGAACTCAAGAGCTGGCTGTCGTTCGCTGCACAAAAGCTGGAAGAACTGAGTCTGTTGGGCCGTGCCCTGGATGGCGCGACGCAAGCGGGGGCGCAGGAAGGGCTGAGCAGGCAGCGCGCGGCGCTGGCCGCCCGCCGTTCGTCCGCCCGCATCCATAATCCTGCCGTCGCCCAGCGCATGGCTGCCGCCGCCGATGTATCGCGTGACCGCGCGCCGTTCGCCGGCCGTATCGCGCGTCAGCAGGAACAACTGGGGCTGCCCGCCTATCCGACCACCACGATCGGGTCGTTCCCCCAGACCGCCGAGATACGGGCCTTGCGTCGCGACTGGAAATCAGGCGCGTTGACGGACTCTGCCTACGAGACCGCCATCCGCAAGGAAATCGAGGAAGTCATCCGCTTCCAGGAAAAGGTTGGCCTGGACGTGCTGGTGCATGGCGAACCCGAACGCAACGACATGGTGGAATACTTTGGCGAATTGCTGGCCGGCTTTGCCTTTACCAAGAATGGTTGGGTGCAGAGCTACGGTTCGCGTTGCGTCAAGCCGCCCATCATTTTCGGCGACGTTGCCCGCCCCGCGCCGATGACCGTGGGTTGGTCGTCCTATGCGCAGTCTCTGACCGACAAGCCGGTCAAGGGCATGCTGACCGGGCCGGTCACCATCCTGCAATGGTCGTTCGTGCGCGATGACCAGCCGCGCGAGCAGACCTGCCGTCAGTTGGCGCTGGCGCTGCGTGACGAAGTGGTGGACCTGGAGGCTGCGGGCATCAGCGTCATCCAGATCGATGAGCCTGCCATCCGCGAAGGCTTGCCGCTGCGTCGCGCTGAATGGCAGGCGTACCTGGACTGGGCCGTGGATTGCTTCCGCCTGTCGACCGCCGGCGTGCGCGACGAGACGCAGATCCACACGCATATGTGCTATTCGGAGTTCAATGACATCATCGAATCCATCGCCGCCATGGACGCCGACGTGATTACGATCGAGACGTCGCGTTCCAACATGGATCTGCTCAAGGCGTTCGAGGACTTCCGTTACCCGAACGATATCGGCCCCGGCGTGTACGACATCCATTCGCCCAACGTGCCTGAAGTGGAGTGGATGGTTGGCCTGATGGAAAAGGCCGCTGCCCGGCTGCCCAAGGAGCGTTTGTGGGTCAATCCTGACTGCGGCCTGAAGACGCGGGCCTGGCCTGAAACCGAAGCCGCGCTGATCGGCATGGTGCAGGCTGCCCGGGCCTTGCGCCAGTCGGCCTGAGCCGGCCTGATGACTGCAAGCCACAACATGGGAGGCGGAACGGGCTTTTTTTTCAATCCTGCTTGAACGAAATCTTGCGGCATGGGTCAATACGCAAAAATCCCATTGCTGGATCCTTGCCGTTCCTATGATTCTCCAAGGCCTCTATCGGCCGGACCTGCTGCGTGCAGAGACGTTGCCCGATATTCTGGAAGCCACGATCCGCCGGCGTCCCGCCGCCGTCGCCATTCATTGGCTGGATCACATCCTCACTTATGACATGCTCGGACAGCGCGCCGACCTGGCCGCGCATCACCTGATCGCGGCCGGTGTGCGGCCCGGGCATATTGTGGGCCTGTGCCTGCCGCGCGGAGCCGACCTGCTCGTGATGCAGGCGGCCATCGCCAAGGCTGGGGCGGCGTGGCTGCCGTTCGAATCCGACACTCCACCAGACCGCATGCTGGCCTGCCTGCAGGACGCAGGCGCGAGCGGCCTCATCGCGGGCGCGGAGGTCAGGCTGGACGGCATGCAAACCTGGACGACCTGGGCGTTGTCGGAACGCGTGGAAGGTGTGTTGCGCAGGCGCGAAGGGCTGTTGCCCGAGCATCCCGCCTATGTCATCTATACCTCCGGCTCCACCGGCAAGCCCAAGGGCGTGCCCATCAGCCACGCCAGCATTTGCCATTTCCTGCGCAGCGAGAACGAAGTGCTGGGCGTGCGCCAGGAAGACAAGGTCTACCAGGGCTTTTCGGTGGCCTTCGACATGTCGTTCGAAGAGATCTGGATCAGCTATCTGGTCGGCGCGTCGTTGTGGGTCGCGCCCAAGATGCTGACCACGGATCCGGAAGGCTTGCCGGACGCCCTGGTGCGCGAAGGAGTCACCGTGCTGCACGCGGTGCCAACCTTGCTTGCGTTGTTTGCGCATGATGTGCCCGGGCTGCGCATCGTGAACCTGGGCGGCGAGGTCTGTCCGGATTTCCTGGTGCCGCGCTGGGCCACGCCCGGCCGGCGCTTGTTCAACACCTACGGTCCCACAGAAACGACGGTGTCCGCGAGCCTGGCCGAACTGTTGCCCGGCCAGCCTGTGACCATAGGCACGCCGCTGCCCAACTACGGCATGCTGGTGCGCGGCGAAGACGGCGCGGTGCTGCCGCAGGGGCAGGTCGGAGAGCTGTGCATCACCGGTCCCGGTGTGGCTGGCGGTTATCTGGGCAGGCCCGAACTGACAGCCGAGAAGTTCCTGGCCAATCCGCGGCCTTCGGGGGATCACGACACCCGCATGTATCGCAGCGGAGACTTGGCCCGCATTGATGAGCATGGGCAGATCCATTGCCTGGGCCGCAGCGACGATCAGGTGAAGGTGCGTGGATTCCGCGTCGAGCTCGGGGAAATCGAGGCTGCCTTGTATCGCTTGCCCGGCGTGGGCGCCGCGGCGGTAGTCCTGCGCGATCTGGCGGGAATCGAGCAGTTGGTGGCTTTCCTCAAGCCCGAGGGCGAGGCGAGGCTGGACTCGCACGCCCTGCGCGCCGCGTTGAGCGCGGACTTGCCCGCCTACATGATCCCGGCCCGCTTCGAGCTGGTGGCCGATGTTCCCCGGCTGACCTCCGGCAAGATCGACCGCAAGGCGCTGAAGGCGCGCGAGCTCGATGCCGTGTCCGAACCTTGCGTAGAGGATGACGAACCCGCTACGCCGGGCGAGCACGCCTTGTTCGAAGCGTTGAGGCCGTTGTTCCCGGGGCAGCCGCTGCGGCTGGCCAGCGACTTTTTCCGCGACCTGGGCGGCCATTCGCTGTTGGCCGCGCGCCTGGTGTCGTCGCTGCGCAAGCATCCGCAGTTCTCCGCCCTGACCATGCACGAGCTTTATCAGCATCCCGGGCTGGGCGCGCTGGCGGCCCGGCTGGACGCGCTGGCGATGGCGGCGGAGTCTGTGGGCGTCCCCGGCACCGACCGCGATCCGGCGGCGGCGCCCGAATGGCGCCGCTGGAGCTGCGGGCTCGCGCAGCTGGCGGCCTTGCCGCTGCTGATCGGCGTGCGAATGCTGATCTGGCTGACGCCGTTCTTCACTTATCACTATTGGACCGGCGATGAGGGCGATTCGGTCTGGCGCGCGGTGGTCCTGTCCATCGCCAGCTATCTGGCCTGCAATCTGCTGAGCTTCGGAGTGGCCGTCGCCTGCAAATGGGGCATCCTGGGCAGGCTCAAGCCCGGGCGGTACCCCCTTTACGGCTGGTTGTTTTATCGCTGGTGGCTGGTGGACAGGGTGATGGACATTCCGCCTGCGCATTTGCTGGCCGGATCGCCTTTGCAGGTCTGGTACCTGCGGGCGCTGGGGGCGCGCATAGGCCGCGACGCTTCCATCAGCCGCGTCTCCGTGCGCGCGCCAGACCTGCTGTCGGTGGGGAACGGCGTCAGCATTGGCGCCGCGGTGAACCTGGAGAACTTTTCGGTGCGTGGCGGAGAGTGGTCCGTTGCGCCGATCACGCTGGCGGACAACGCCTACATCGGCTCGTATTCGGTACTGCAGGGCGATGTGGCAATGGGCGAGGGCGCTCGCCTGGACGGACTGTCTTCGCTGGCGCAAGGCGCCCGGGTTCCCGCAGGCCAGATCTGGAGCGGGGCCCCGGCGCGGCATGATCCGCAGGCCCGTGCGCCCGAGTTGCCGCCGCGGCCCCGGCGCCAGGGAATCTGGAGCCGGCTGGACTGCGTGGCCTACGCGGGCGGGGGCACGCTCATCGCCGCCTTGTTCTTCATGCCCGTGTTCCCGAGCTTTGTGCTGATCGACTGGATCGATGCGCGTTGGCTGGATCTGATGGGCGCGCGAGTGCCCTGGCCTGAAGCGTTCCTGAGCTACTTGCTGCTGGCCTTGCCCGCCAGCGCCTTGCTGCTGCTCCTGACCGTGCTCGTGTCCGCGCTGCTGCGCTGGACGCTCTTGCCCCGGCTGGCCAGCGGGCGGTGGCCGGTCTATGGGCAGATCTATCTGCGGCGCTGGCTCACCAACCAGATCCAGGAGTCCAGCCTCAGCGTGCTGCATGGCCTGTACGCGTCGATCTACGCCGGCAACTGGTACCGGCTGCTGGGCGCGAAAGTGGGGCGCGGGACGGAAATCTCCACCGCCATGGGCGTGGTGCCGGACATGTTGACCCTGGGGCGCGACAGCTTCATCGCCGACGGCGTCATGCTGGGCGACGAGGAAATCGACGGCGGCTGGATGACGATGCGTCCCACCGTCATCGGCAACCGCAGTTTCGTCGGCAACGGCGCCTACGTGCCCGACGGATCGGTGTTGCCCGATGACGTGCTGATCGGCGTGCAGAGCCGCGCGCCTGCCAATGCCCGCATGGCCAGCGGGCAGACCTGGCTAGGCAATCCACCGCTGGCGCTGCCCGCGCGTGAGCAGACGGCTGGTTTTCCGGCGCATCTGACGTTCCGGCCAAGCCTGGCCCGCAAGGTCCTGCGGGGCAGTGTCGAAGGCCTGCGGATGATCCTGCCCCTGGCCGTGGTGATCGCCGTGGGTTACCTGACCGTGATGAGGGTCATCCCCATGGCCGCGCGCGAAGGGTTTATCTCCGCCTTTGACGAGCTGATGCTGGCCGGCGTGCTGTACGGCGTGGGGGCCTTTCTGTTCCTGGTGGCGTTGAAATGGGCGTTGATCGGACGCTACAAGCCTCGTGCCGAGCCAATGTGGACGCCGTTCGTGTGGAAGAGCGAAGCGGTCACCAGCCTGTACGAATCCATCGCAGTTCCCAACTTCTTCAACTTCCTGCGGGCGACGCCCTGGCTGCCGCTGGCTCTGCGCTGCATGGGCGCGCGTATCGGCAAGCGCGTCTTCATGGACACCACCGACATCACCGAATACGACTGCGTGTCGGTCGGCGACGACGCGGTGCTGCACGCCTGGTCCGGGCCGCAAACCCACCTGTTCGAAGACCGGGTCATGAAGATCGGCATGGTCCGCATCGGCGCAGCCGTCAATGTGGGGCCGCGCAGCACCATTCTCTATGACACCCGGGTCGAGCCGGGCGCGCGTCTCGGTCCGTTGACGCTGGTGCTCAAGGGCGAGGCCATCCCGGCGGGCCAGGCCTGGATAGGCAGTCCGGCCACTCCCTGGACGCAGCGGTAGTTCCGGCGTGGCGGCGGGGCCAGACTGGGCGTGGGCGGGATCAATGGGTTTTCCAGCTATGGCCCCATATTTTCCCGCGTGCGGGCCGGGCCCTGCGGCGAGGCGTCAGGCGGCGGACAAGGCGCTTGATCGAGAGCTGCCTGCGCTATACTTTGAAGGTTTTGTTGCCGCGCACCATGCGCAGGCATCTTCGCCCCGCAGGCCCCCAGCATGCCCTTGCCACCGCCGGACTATCCTCGCCAACCATTGCACACGCGTTCCATACGCGTGCAGTCGTATGCGCGCGAAGACGGGCTCTGGGACCTGGAAGCCGAGCTGATCGACGTCAAGGCGTACGATTTTCCCAAGCGCGACGGCGAGATGTTCAAGGCCGGACAACCTATCCATCACATGCATCTGCGCATCACCATCGACGAGAATTTCTCGATCGTGGCGGCGCAGGCCGTCTATGACGCAGCTCCTTATGGCGAGCATTGCATGGCCATCGAACCGGCTTACACTGATCTGATCGGAATGAACCTGCTCAAAGGGTTCCGCCGGCAGGTCAAAGAGCGGTTCGGGCACGTGGAGGGCTGTACGCACATGACCGAGCTGTCGCAGGTGCTTCCCACCGCGGCGGTCCAGACCATGGCCAATCGCCGGCGGCAGGAAAACAACCCGAACCGGCGTCCATTCCAATTGGACGGCTGCCATGCGCTGAGCACCCGCGGCCCGGTGGTGGCTGAGCACTATCCCAAGTGGTACACGGGGGGTAGCGCTGAGGCATCGGCCGATTCGTCCTCCGATTCACCTTCTTTTTCTCATACGTCCTGACAGGTAACACATGAAAATCCACGAGTATCAAGGCAAGGAACTGCTGAAGCAATTTGGCGTCCCCGTGCCGCGCGGGATTCCCGCTCTTTCCGTCGACGAGGCCGTGGCTGCCGCTGAAAAGCTGGGTGGACCGGTTTGGGTCGTCAAGGCACAAATCCACGCGGGCGGCCGCGGCAAGGGCGGCGGCGTGAAGCTGGCCCGCTCGCTGGACGACGTGCGCAAGCTGGCCTCGGAAATCCTGGGCATGCAGCTGGTCACGCACCAGACCGGCCCGGAAGGCCAGAAGGTCCGCCGCCTGTACATTGAAGACGGCGCCGACATCCAGAAGGAATACTACGTGTCGCTGGTCACCGACCGCGCCACCCAGAAGGTCGCTTTCATCGCTTCCAGCGAAGGCGGCATGGACATCGAGGAAGTGGCGCACTCCACTCCCGAGAAGATCATCACCGAGTACATCGATCCGCTGACCGGCCTGTCGGCCGAGCAAGCCACCAAGATCGCCAACGCGATCGGCCTGCCCGCCGACTCCACCGCCCAGGCCGTGGACGTGTTCCAGAAGCTGTATCGCTGCTACATGGAAACCGATGCCTCGCTGGTCGAAATCAACCCGCTGAACCGCGACAGCAAGGGCAACATCATCGCCCTGGACGCCAAGTTCAACTTCGACTCCAACGCGCTCTTCCGTCATCCGGAAATCGTCGCCTATCGTGACCTGGACGAAGAAGATCCCGCCGAAATCGAAGCCAGCAAGTTCGACCTGGCCTATATCCAGCTCGACGGCAACATCGGCTGCCTGGTGAACGGCGCCGGCCTGGCCATGGCCACCATGGACACCATCAAGCTGTTCGGCGGCGAGCCGGCCAACTTCCTGGACGTTGGCGGCGGCGCCACGGCCGAGAAGGTCACGGAAGCCTTCAAGATCATGCTCGCGAACAAGAGCGTGAAGGCCATCCTGGTCAACATCTTCGGCGGCATCATGCGCTGCGACGTCATCGCCGAAGGCGTGATCGCCGCTTGCAAGGCCGTCAACCTGAACGTGCCGCTGGTCGTCCGCATGAAGGGCACCAACGAAGAACTCGGCAAGAAGATGCTGGCTGACTCCGGTCTGCCGATCATCAGCGCCGACACGATGGCTGAAGCCGCCACCCGCGTCGTAGCCGCCGTCAAGTAAATATGCCCCCACGCCGCGCCCTTCGGCTTGCCGTCCCCCACGGGGGCGCTTTCCACCTCGGGGCGGCCTGGCGGTACAAAGAAAATCCAAGGATTCACAAATGTCGATTCTGATCAACAAGGACACCAAGGTCATCACCCAGGGCATCACGGGTAAGACGGGCCAGTTCCACACCCGCATGTGCCGTGAGTACGCGAACGGCAAAGCCGCCTTCGTGGCCGGCGTGAACCCCAAGAAGGCCGGTGAAGACTTCGAAGGCGTGCCGATTTTCGCCTCCGTGAAAGACGCCAAGGCTGACACCGGCGCGACCGTTTCCGTCATTTACGTGCCGCCCGCCGGCGCCGCCGCCGCTATCTGGGAAGCCGTCGAGGCCGAACTGGATCTGGTGATCTGCATTACCGAAGGCATCCCGGTCCGTGACATGCTGGAAGTCAAGAACCGCATGAAGGCCAAGGGCAGCAAGACCCTGTTGCTGGGCCCGAACTGCCCGGGTCTGATCACCCCCGACGAAATCAAGATCGGCATCATGCCCGGTCACATCCATCGCAAGGGCCGCATCGGCATCGTCAGCCGTTCGGGCACCCTGACGTACGAAGCCGTGGCGCAGGTCACCGAGCTGGGCCTGGGTCAATCCAGCGCCGTCGGCATCGGTGGCGACCCCATCAACGGCCTGAAGCACGTCGACGTCCTGAAGATGTTCAATGACGATCCCGACACCGACGCCGTCATCATGATCGGCGAAATCGGCGGTCCGGACGAAGTCAACGCCGCGCAGTGGGCCAAGGACAACATGAAGAAGCCCGTGGTCGGCTTCATCGCTGGTGTTACCGCCCCTCCCGGAAAGCGCATGGGTCACGCCGGTGCCCTGATCTCCGGCGGCGCCGACACTGCCGACGCCAAGCTGGAAGTCATGGAAGCTTGCGGCATCCGCACCACGCGCAACCCGTCCGAAATGGGCAAGCTGCTCAAGTCGGTGCTGTAAAAAGCATCAGGTCGTGGTGTCCGAACGCCTCTGGCGTCCGGCGCCCGGCCTGCTGGCGGACGCCCTGGCGTTGGTGCCAAACCCCTGGTTTCCAGCGCACGTATCCGCCTGCTCCAAGCCCGCCACGGCGGGCTTTTTTTCGTCTTTTTTTCGGCAATCCTAGGGAAATCCCGTGTCCATGCCGCGGCCTGGCAAACATACGGAAAGCTGAACGAAACTATAATGAAAGAAATTCCACGCGTACCAAGCAAGAATGCCGCCGGGCTCGCACCAAGGCGGTCAGTACGTTTTTTTCGTCTTATTTCACCCATTCATTTGGTTCGTCCTAGGGGGATCACACCTAGGAAAGAGAGGCATGGAACTTAGTTCAGCGGCATTCTGGATAGCGTTGCTCCAGATCATTTGGGTCAACATTCTGCTATCGGGCGACAACGCCGTGGTTATTGCGCTGGCGGCGCGTTCGCTGCCTCCGGCCCAACAGAAAAAAGCGATCGTCGTCGGCTCCGCCGCAGCGATCATCATGCGTATCGTGCTGACGCTAGTGGCTGCCAAGCTGCTGTTGCTGCCGTGGCTCAAGCTGATCGGCGCGCTGCTCCTGGTCTACATCGGCGTGACGCTGCTGTTGCCCGAGGGCGAGGAAGACGGCGGGGGCAAGACGCAGGGCAATCTGCTGACTGCAATCCGCACTATCATGATTGCCGACTTGGTCATGAGCCTGGACAACGTGGTGGCCGTCGCTGCCGCTGCCATGGGCGATACGACCTTGCTGGTGTTGGGCCTGGCCATCAGTATTCCGCTGGTCATCTTCGGCAGCACGCTGCTTCTGAAGGTCATCGAACGCTTTCCGGTCATCGTCTGGGTGGGCGCGGCGCTGCTGGGTTTCATCGCAGGCGAACTGCTGGTGGGCGATCCGGCCCTGCAGGAACCCGTGGCGCGCATCGACGCCGCCCTGGGTGTGACGCAGCACAGTTTTGCGCTGATGTCGGGCGCGCTGGGCGCGGTGCTGGTGCTGGCAATCGGCAAAGTTTTGCTGATGCGCCAGAAAGCTGACTGAAAGCTGAATTATACTAATAAGTTGTACTGAATAAGCTCGCCGCGCCATGCGCGGCGAGCCTCGCCGGACCGGGACCGGCCACTCTTTTCATAAATGCCTTCGGGGGTTCATAGTGCTTGAGTTTTTCCAGACGCTGAGTTGGGCAGCGGTATTCCAGATCATCCTCATCGACATCCTGCTCGGCGGCGATAACGCCGTCGTGATCGCGCTGGCTTGCCGCAATCTGGCGCCCAAGCAGCGCATGCAAGGCATTCTGTGGGGTACCGCCGGTGCGATTCTGCTGCGTGTGGTCCTGATTGCCTTCGCCCTGACGCTGCTGTCGATTCCCTTCCTGAAGGTCGTGGGCGGCCTGTTGCTGGTCTGGATCGGCGTCAAGCTCTTGATTCCCGAGGATGATGCCCATGGCAACATCAAGGGCGGAACATCCATCGCCGCGGCGATCAAGACCATCATCATCGCCGACTTCGTGATGAGCCTGGATAACGTGATCGCCATCGCCGGCGCGGCCCAGAACGCCCACGCCGACCACCAGATCGGCCTGGTCGCCTTCGGCCTGATCGTCAGCGTGCCCATCATCATCTGGGGCAGCACCCTGGTTCTCAAGCTCATCGACCGCTATCCGCTGGTCGTCACCTTCGGCGCTGCCTTGCTGGGCTGGATCGCCGGCGGCATGTTGATTACCGACGTGGTTGTCGAACGTCAATTCGGCGTGCAGCCCACTGCGGTTAAAATCGGCGCAGAAATCATTGGTGCCTTGCTGGTTGTTGTCCTTGGACGGTGGCTGGCAAGCCGCAAAACCGCTTCCAAGGAATCAGCACATGAGTCTGCGTAGATCCACCGATCCCCAGCAATCCGAATCGGGCCTGAGCCTTCTTCAGGGCCTGTTCGTGCTGGCCATCCTCGGGGTGGTCGCGACGGTCATCGTTTCCAATTTCGTTTGATGCCGTCTCGTGTCTCTACCGCAACGCCTGGTCATCGCGACCCGCGCCAGCCGGCTTGCCCTGTGGCAAGCCGAGCATGTGCGCGACCGGCTGCGCACGCTGTACCCGGCGTGCGCGGTTGAGCTTCTCACCCTGACGACCCGAGGCGATCAGATCCTCGACCGCACGCTCTCCAAGGTGGGCGGCAAGGGGCTCTTCGTCAAGGAACTCGAAAACGCGCTGCTCGACGGCCGGGCCGATCTGGCCGTGCACTCCTTGAAGGACGTGCCGGTCGATCTGCAGGCGCCGTTCGAGCTTTGCGCCGTCCTCGATCGCGCGGATCCGCGCGATGCCTTCGTTTCCAATACCCATGACTCGCTGGCCGATCTGCCGGCAGGCGCCATTGTCGGCACGTCCAGCCTGCGCCGCGAGTCCCAGATCCGCGCGCGCTACCCCAAGCTGGTGGTGAAGCCATTGCGCGGCAATCTCGACACCCGCCTGGGCAAGCTGGACAAGGGCGAATACGACGCCATCGTTCTGGCGGCCGCAGGACTGGAGCGCCTGGACTTGAGCGCGCGCATCCGCAGCCTGCTCGAACCCGCCGACAGCCTGCCGGCGGCCGGGCAGGGGGCCCTGGGCATCGAGATCCGGGACGACCGCGACGACATGCGCGCGTGGCTGGCTCCCCTGGTCAGCGCGGACACCACTTCCTGTGTGGTGGCCGAGCGCGCCGTCTCCCGCAAGCTGGGCGGGTCCTGCCAGGTGCCCCTGGCGGCGTATGCCGAGATCGCCGGGGGCACTTTGTCGCTGCGCGCCCTGGTGGCGTCGCCCGATGGTGTGCGCGTGGTCCGTACGGCCCGCAGCGGCCCGGTGGCCGATGCCCAGTCCATCGGCGAAGCCGCGGCCCAGGCGCTGCTGGATGCAGGCGCGCAGGACATCCTGCGCGAACTGCTGCAAGACGAACCCAGGTCCGACTGATGGCCGGGGCGTCCGCTGCCGCCGAACTGCCGCGGGTCGCCATTCTGACGCGGCCCGAGGGCCGTAACGAGGCATTGGCCGGCCGCCTGCTTGGCGCCGGCTGGACGCCCTGCATGCTGCCGGCCCTGGAAATCCAGGCGCTGCCCGTCGCGGCTGGCGGCCCGCCGCGGCCCGCCGACTACGACCTGGTCGTCTTCGTCAGCGGCAACGCGGCCAGACTGTATCTGGATCAGTGGGCGCAGTCGGACGGGACGGTTTCCTGGCCCACGGGCGTCATGGCTGCCACCGTCGGACCAGCCAGTGCCCAGGCCTTGCGCGAGTCCGCCTGTTTTGGCGCGAATACAACAGTTTTGCATCCCCCGGAAAGCGCGCCCAGCCACGATTCCGAGGCCCTCTGGGAGGTCTTGCTCGGCTTGCCGCAACTGCCTGGCCGCGTGTTGCTGGTGCGCGGCACCCAGGGCAGGGACTGGCTGGGCGACAAGCTCGAGGCGCACGGCGTGGCTGTGACCCGCCATGCGGCTTACCTGCGCCGTCCCGCCCGCTGGGACGCCGATCAAGTCGCCAGCCTGCGGCGCTGGGCCGACGCGGGAATTCCGGCCACCTGGCTCATCACCAGCGGGGAGGGCGCCGATGCGGTGCGGGCCGGTCTGCAGGAGGCGGGGCTGGCGGCCTGGTGGGCGCAATGCAACTTTGTGCTGACGCATCCCGCCCTGGAGCGCCGGATCCCGCAGGGCTGTCATCAAGGCAGGGCGCGGCCGATGGTAAAAATCTGCTTGCCCAACGACGAGTCGATATTCCAGGCTTTTGTTGCTGCTTGATTCGTTGCATCGGACTGACACCGAATACAATCGCGTCATGACAGACAAGACTCCCGCTACCGATCCGGTCGTTCCGACGGCCGCCCCGGGTGCAACTGCGCCCGCATCGGCCCCGGCCGATTCCGTCAAGGCCCGCCCGGCCAAGCGCGGCAGTGGACCGCTGGTTCCCGCGCTCATCATTCTCATCCTGCTGGCTGGCGGTCTGGGTTATGCCCTCTGGATGCAGCGCACCCAGTTCGTATCCGCCGGCCGCGAGGTCGCCACGCGCATCGATACCCTCACCACCGACCTCGCGCAGGCCCGCAAGGACACCCGCGAAGCCCTGGCCTTGGCGCAAGCCCAGGCTGGCCGCGTCGGTGAGCTCGAAGACACCGTGCGCGAGACCCAAAGCCAGTACAACGCCCTGCAACTGGCTTGGCAGAACTTCAACGACAGCGCCAGCGACGAATTGCTGGCGAACGACGTCGAGCGCCTGCTGACCATCGCAAACCAGCAACTGCGGCTGGCCGGCAACGTCTCCAACGCGATCGTGGCGCTCGAAACGGCGCAATCGCGCCTGGCGCGCGCCGACCGTCCGCGTTTCTCCAGCCTGCAGCAAGCCATCAATGGCGACCTGGATCGCCTGCGCGCGGTCTCCACCGTGGATATCCCTGCCCAGTCGGCCCGCATCGACCGCCTGGTGGCGCTCATCGGCAAGGCGCCTCTGCTGGTTCCGGATGCTGCCGCGCCTGGCGTGGCGCCGGCTGGCGAAAGCGCTCCTGCGGCCGCGCCGGCCCCCACGGTCGATCCGCTGGCCGGCCTGCCGGCCGACGCGCCCTGGTGGCAGCGTTGGCGCGCCGAGATGGCCTCCTGGCCCGGCCGTGCAGGCGCCGCACTGGCCCACGAGCTGGGCGGCCTGATCACCATCCAGCGCGTGGACGAACCCGCGGCCTTGCTGTTGTCGCCTGAACAGGCCGATCAAGTGCGCGGCACGCTGCGCCAGCGTCTGCTGACGGCGCAACTGGCCATGTTGATGCGCCAGCCCGCCGTCTGGAAGAGCGAGCTCGACAACGTCGGCGTCACGCTCGCCAAGTATTTCGACAACCGTTCCCCCGATACCGTCGCCGCACAGACGCTGGCGCGCGAACTGGCGCAAACCGACATCGCCGTGCGCATGCCGGAAGTGGCCGACAGCCTGAATGCCGTGGCTGCGCTGCGCGCAGCGGGCTTCAAGACCAGCGGACAGGACTGAGGCTTATGCGTACCTGGTTCTGGACACTGCTGCTCGCCGTTGTCGCCGTCGCCCTGGCGGTGGTCCTGCGTTCGCATTCGGGCAACGTGCTGTTGCTGGTCTGGCCGTGGCGCATCAGCATGTCGCTGACGCTGGCGGTCTTGCTGATCGTCGCGGCCTTCATCGTGCTCTATGTGGGCCTGCGCTTGCTGGCATGGCTGCTCGCCATTCCGGACCGCGTGCGGGCCTGGCGCGGCAAGCGCGCCCAGGCGCGCGATCACGAACTCCTGGAGCGGGGCTGGATCGGCCTGCTGGAAGGGCGCTACACCACCGCTGAAAAGGATCTGACCAAGCTGCTGGACCAGACCAAGGTCCAGACGCGCCGCGTCCTGGCGGCCCTGTCCGCGGCCCGTGCCGCGCATGGCCTGGGCGAATTCGATCGCCGCGACCGCCTGCTGGCGACGGCGCAGGAACAAGCCGGCACGGACGCCGGCCTGATCGAGGCAACCGCCACGGTGTCGGCCGACATGCTGCTGGACCAGGGCCGCGCCGAGCGCGCGCTGGCGGTGCTGGAGCCGCTGGCCGACGGTGGCGCGCGTCATCTGCACACCATGCGCTTGCTGCTGCGCGCCCACACGGCCCTGCATCACGACGAGCAGGTCTTCACGCTGGCGCGCGGCCTGGTGCGCCGCAATGCGTTGGCCCGCGCGGAAGCCGACCATCTGATCGACGCCTCGGGCGCCGCGCGCCTGCGCGCCGCCGCGGCGGGCGGCAACGATGCCTGGCGCGCCATCTGGAAAGACCTGAAGGCCGAAGAGCGCCTCTTGCCGGAAATCGCGCTGGCGGGCGCCGCCGCGTTCGAAGCGGCCGGCGAAGCCAGCGAAGCGGCCCGCGTGCTGGAAGCCGCGGTTGCCGTGAAATTCAATCCGGCCTTGGTGGCGGCCTACGCCCGCTGCGAAGCCGAGCAGGTTTCGCGCCGGCTGGCCCGTGCCGAGACCTGGCTGCAGCAGCGTCCCACCGATCCGGACCTGCTTACCGCGCTGGGCATGCTGTGCCTGAATGGCCAGCTCTGGGGCCAGGCTGAACGCTATCTGCTGCGCAGCCTCAGCCGCCGCAGCGATGCGCAGACGCACGCGCTGCTGGGCAGCCTGTATGACCGTCTGGACCGTCCCGCGGACGCTGTGCGCCACTGGCGGCTGGCGACGGCGGCCAGCATGGCGCTGCCCGTGCTGGCGGCGGATGCCGCCTTGCCCGCGGCGGACACCGGTTCGGATCCGTATCGCGTGGACGCCGAAGGCGGCTATGCGGTGGGCTTGTCCGATACCGATAGCGATGCCGATCTGGGCGGGGACTACCCCGCGCTGCCGCCGGCGGTGGCGGCTTCGGCCTCCGACTACGTGCTGGATCCCGACGCGCGCGTGAATAAAGAGCAACGCGAACGGGCGCTGGCTCCCGAAGATGCCCCGCTGGCCGGCGGCACCTCGGACATCGACGAGTACTTCGACAGCGCGCCGATTCCCGCGGCGGCTTTCGATGATCCCGTGCCCACGTATGCGCCGGCACAGCCCGCCGCGGCCAAGCCCGCGCCGGCCGGCGCGCCCGTGCCGGCGACCAAGCCGCCGTTCAAGGACGACGGCTCGATTTGAACAATCCTTCAGACACACAACAAGGTTGAATCATGAGTCTTGATCGCGTCTCCCCTGGCAAGAAGCTGCCGGAAGACTTCAACGTCATCATCGAAATCCCCATGAACGCCGACCCGGTCAAGTACGAGGTCGACAAGGACACGGGCGCGATTTTCGTTGACCGCTTCATGCTGACGGCCATGCACTACCCGTGCAACTACGGCTACATCCCGCAAACCCTGTCCGAAGATGGCGACCCCGCCGACGTGCTGGTGCTGACCCCGTTCCCGATCCAGATCGGCGCGGTCGTGCGCTGCCGCGCCATTGGCGTGCTGGAAATGGACGACGAGTCGGGCGGCGACGCCAAGCTGCTGGCCGTGCCTATCGAAAAGCTGTACCCCCCGTACCGCAACATCAAGACCTACGAAGACCTGCCGGCGGAAGACATCTCCCGCATCCAGCATTTCTTCGAGCACTACAAAGACCTGGAAAAGGGCAAGTGGGTCAAGGTCAAGGGCTGGAAGGGCCTGGAAGCCGCGCACGAAGAAATCGTGCGCAGCGCCGAGCGCTACAACAAGGCCTGATTCAGGTCGGGACCCGGCCGGCGGGTCCGGCGGGTTTTTGCCGCTGGGCCGCCCCAAGGCAAAAGCGCCCCCTCGGGGGGCAGCAAGCCAAAGGCGCGGCGTGGGGGCGATTTCTTCCGCCGGGCCGCCCCAAGGCAAAAGCGCCCCCTCGGGGGGCAGCAAGCCAAAGGCGCGGCGTGGGGGCGATTTCTTCCGCCGGGCCGCCCCAAGGCAAAAGCGCCCCCTCGGGGGGCAGCAAGCCAAAGGCGCGGCGTAGGGGCTACTTCGACTTGGCCGCTGTCTTGATGCGGCGCGGCCGCGACGGCATGATGCCGATCGCCGCCGCGCCGTTGCTTTGCGGGGCCTGCAGGTTATGTGACACCTGCGCCGCCGCGACCTGGATGCGCGCCTGCAAGATCTCCAGCCGCTCGGGGGTAGTGCGCGCCTCCGCGGCGATGAACACCAGGCTGCCCACCACCTTTTGCTCGGGACTGAAGATGGCGGATCCTATGCCTATCAGTCCGGGGTCGACTTCGCCGTGCGACACATACACGCCGGCGGCGCGCAGGCGCTTGAGGTTGGCGCGGAACTCGTCCCAGTCCTCGCCCAGTCCGGCTTCGCGGATTTCGGCGGCATGCCACAGCATCAGGTTGCGCAGTTGGTAGGGCGGCAGGTTCGCCAGGATGGGCTTGGCCGTGGCGCCATGGAACATGGTGTAGGGCCGGCCGCGCGCATAGCTGGATTCGATGGAATCGTCGGTCCAGTACCGATCCACGCACATGACCTTGTCGCCGTAGTAGTTGCACAGCATCAGGTTGGCGTGCAGCTCGTCGCCCGTGGCGCGCATGACCTCGCGCGCCGCGCGCATCAGCGGATCGTGTTGGCGCAGATGGCGGTCCAGTTCGATGATGCGCGATCCCAGCACATAGGCGCCGCCCGAGGTAGGCGCGAGCAGTCCGCTTTCGGTCAGCGACTTCAGATAGCGGTACGCCGTGGCGCGCGAGCAGTCCAGATGCGCCATGACGTCTTCCTGGAACGCGGCGGTGGTGTCGTCGCGAAATAGGTCGAGGATGGACAACATGCGGTCTGGAGTGCTCATTGCGGGAGGGCGTGCCTAGTGAATGTGGAAGCCGCCATTGACGTCGACCACGATGCCGGTTGAATAGGAGGACAGGTCCGAAGCCAGGAAGAGTATGGCTTGGGCGACTTCGGCGGGCGAGCCGAAGCGCTGCAGCGGAATGCCCTGTTTGAGTTCTTGCTCCCAATTTTCGCCGAATTTGCCCACCGTCATGTCCGTTTCGATGATGCCGGGCGCCACGCAATTGGCGCGCACGCCGCGTGGCCCCAGTTCACGGGCCAGCGCCTTGGTGAAGCTGATGACACCCCCTTTGGACGCGGCGTAATGCGAACCTCCCAGCAGGCCGCCGCCGCGCAGGGCGGCGGTGGATCCCAGGTTGACGATGGCCGGACGCCGCGGGCTATCCAGCAGTGCGGGCAGGGCCGCATGCGTGACGTTGTAGGTGCCGGTCAGGTTCACCTCCACCATGCGGCGGAATTCATCCTCGGGCAGGTCCCAGATGCGGGTGGCGGCGACGATGCCGGCATTGTTGACCAGCACATCGATGCCGCCGAGCGCTTGCTTGGCGCGGGCAACAGCGGCTTCGCAAGAGGCCGCGCGCGACACGTCGCAATGCAGGTCGATGCGGCCTGCGGCCAGCATTGCGTCGGCGCCATCCGGGTAGGTCTGGTCCAGCACGGCGACCGTGGCGCCCTGCGCGATGAAGAGGTCGACGATTGCCGCGCCAATGCCGCGGGGGTTGGCCCCCCCCGTGACAAGGGCGCGCTTGCCGGCCAGCAGTCCAAGCGCGCCGTCCATCACGATTTCACCAGCGGGCACGCACCGTCCTTCAGCGGACGGAAGGCCTGTTCGGCGGGAATCTTGCGCACCAGGTTGTAGTAGTCCCAATCGCGCTTGGATTCCGACGGCTTCTTGACCTGGAACAGGTAAAGGTCGCGCATGATGCGACCGTCTTCGCGAATGCGGCCGTTCTCGGTCATGAAGTCATTGATGGGCGTTTCATGCATCTTCTTGAGCACCGGTTCGGAGGCGTCGGTACCCGCAGCCTTGACGGCATTCAGGTAGTGCATGGCGGCGCTGTAGTTGCTGGCCTGGACCATGGACGGCATGCGGCCCGTCCGCTTGAAATAGCGTTCGGACCATTGCCGCGCCTTGTCGTCCTGGTCCCAATAGAAAGGTTCGACCAGGTTCAACCCTTGTGCGTATTCCAGCCCCACGCTGCGCACGTCCACGATGCTCATGAAGAGGGCGGCCACCCGTTGCTTGCTGCCCATGATGCCGAATTCGAACGCCTGCTTGATGCTGTTGATGGTGTCGCCGCTGCCGTTGGCCAGGCCGATCACCTGGGCCTTGGAAGCTTGCGCCTGCAGCAGGAACGAGGAAAAGTCCGCGCTTGCGATCGGGTGGCGCACGCTGCCGACCACCTGTCCGCCCTTGGACTTGACCACCGCCATGGCATCGCGTTCCAGCGAATGGCCGAAAGCGTAGTCGGAGGTGATGAAGTACCAGCTCTTGCCGCCGTCTTCCATGACGCCATTGGCCACGCCGGTAGCGTAGGCGTAGGTGTCGTAGGTCCAGTGCATGCCGTTGGGCGAGCAGGCTTTGCCGGTCAGGTCGGCCGATCCCGCGCTGGTGAAGATCACCACGCGCTTCATCTGGCGGGTCAGGTCCTGCACGGCCAGCGCGATCGCGGAGTTGGGCACGTCCAGGATCAGGTCGACCTTGTCGTTCTCGTACCAGCGGCGCGCGGTCGCCACGCCGATGTCCACCTTGTTCTGGTGGTCGGCCGAGATCACCTCGATGGGCTTGCCGAGCACCGTGCCGCCAAAATCCTCGACGGCCATTTTCACGGCTTCCACGCCGAACTTGCCGGACAGGTCGGCCATCATGCCGGACTGGTCGCCCAGCACGCCGATCTTCACGACGTCATCCGACACTTGCGCCTGGGCGGACACGGACAGGGCGCCCAGCACGCAGGCGGCCAGGCTGTTTTTGAAACGGGTCTTCATGGGTATGTCTCCTCGGGGGCTTCGTTCTTGTGCGCCGCCCTGTGCCGGACGGTCGCATCGGGGTGGGCTATTCCAGCGTCTGGCCGGCGTAGGCGTCGATGAACATATTGGGTTTCAGGAAAAAGCTGAGCACCAGGGCGCCGTTGGGTGCCCGCGCCACGTGCCGGTTGCCGCGCGGGCGCCACACGTAGTCGCCGGCGCAGACTTCGCCCTCGGCGTCGACGATCGAACCCTCCAGCACAAAGGTCTGTTCGACCTCTACGTGCTCATGCAAGGGCAGTTCGGTGCCGGGCTGCCAGCGGAACAGGGCGGTCAAGAGTCCGGTCTCCTTGTCCTGCATCAGCACCTTCATCTCGATGCCTTCCACTTGCGTGGGCTTCCACGGCAGATCGGCAACCTTGAGGAAGCGCGATGCCAAGGGCGGCAATGCGTTGGCTGCGGGGCAGCCGGGGGTTTCTAGGGCCATGGTGTCTCCTACCAGAACTCTTTATGAGAGATAAAGAAAAAATCTTGTTATTGAGTGTTTAAAAATAGTCGCGTATATTGAGATTTATGTCAATCACGTTTTCGCGAGTCGGAAGCGTGCAGCGACACAGGCCGGGCCAAGAAATCCGGCACATAAAAAACAAGGAGACAAGCTTGAAACACGACTATCTGGACCGCACGTTCGGTCTGGCGGGGCGCGTCGCGCTGGTGACTGGCGCTGCAAGGGGGCTGGGCTATGCGATCGCGCGGGCACTGGGCCAGGCGGGCGCCCAGGTGGTAATCAATGACCTGTCGGCCGAGGCTTGCGTCGCGGCATGCGAACGCTTGGCGGCCGAAGGCATCAAGGCCCATGGGGCGCCATTCGACGTCGCCGACGAGAAGGCCGTGTCCGAGGCCGTTGCGCAATTGGAGGGCGCGGGGCTGGCGATCGACGTGCTGGTCAGCAACGCGGGCAACCAGAACCGCAAGCCCGTGGTGGAGATGAGTTCCGCCGAATGGCAGATGCTGCAGAACGTGCACGTCAACGGAGCCTTCCATTGCGCGCGGGCCGTGCTGCCCGGCATGGGCAAGCGTGGGTTCGGCCGCATCGTGCTGATGTCTTCGGTGGCGGGACAGGCCACCATGCCGAATATCGCGGCCTACGCTACCGCCAAGGGCGCGATTGCGGCGTTCACCCGCGCGCTGGCGGTCGAGTACGGCGCCAGCGGCATCACCTGCAACGCATTGGCACCTGGTTTCGTGCGCACCGATTTCACGCAGGGACTGCAGGACAATCCACAGTTCCAGTCCTTCCTGGCCTCGGCGGTGCCCGCCGGGCGCTGGGCCGCACCGGAAGATATCGCGCCCGCGGTGGTCTATCTGGCCTCGCCGGGCGCGTCGTTCGTCAACGGACTTGTCCTGGCGATCGATGGCGGCCTGTTGGCCCGCATGTAGGAGCGCGTCCATGAACTCCCCAGCGGTCCTGTCCGCGCAGGGCCTGATCAAGCGGTTCGGCGGCTTCAACGCCGTCGACGGCGTGTCCCTGTCTCTGCGCGAAGGTTCCATCCATGCCTTGATCGGCCCCAATGGCGCAGGCAAAACCACCTGCTTCAATCTGCTGACCAAGTTCCTCACGCCCGATGCAGGCGTCATCCACTATCGCGGCCGAGACATCACGGCGCTCGCGCCGGAGCAGATCGCGCGCCTGGGCATCGTCCGTTCGTTCCAGATATCCGCCGTGTTCCTGGGACTGACGGCGTTGCAGAACATGCGTGTGGCGCTGATGCGCCAACACGGCGATGGATGGCGCTTCTGGCGCAGCCGCAGCAGCATCGACCGCCTGAACGGGCGCGCCATGGAACTGCTGGATGCAGTCGGCCTGACCGGCCTGGCGCACACCACCGCGGCACTCTTGCCCTATGGGCGCAAGCGCGCGCTGGAGATCGCGATGACCCTGGCGCTGGAGCCAGAGATCATGCTGCTGGACGAGCCCATGGCGGGACTGGGCCAGGAAGACGTGACCCGCATTGCCGCGCTGATCCGGCGCGCATCGGCCAACCGCAGCATCCTGATGGTCGAGCACAACCTGTCGGTGGTGGCGGACCTGTCCGACACCATCACGGTGCTCGCGCGCGGGGCGGTGCTGGCCCAGGGCGACTATGCCACGGTGTCGAGCGATGAGCGCGTCATCACCGCATACATGGGTTCGGACGAGGAGGCGCACTGAGATGCTGTCGATCAAGGACCTCAACGCCTGGTACGGCGAATCCCATGTGCTGCATGGCGTGGACATGGAAGTGAAGCGCGGTGAGCTGGTCACCATCCTGGGCCGCAACGGGGCGGGCAAGACGACCACGCTGCGCGCCATCATGGGCATCATGGACAAGCGGCGCGGCTCCATCCGCCTGAACGGCCAGGAAACCGTGGGCATGGCCCCGCACCGCATTCCGCGGCTGGGCGTCGTGTATTGCCCGGAAGAACGGGCCGTGTTCCGCAGCCTCAACGTGACCGAAAACCTGATGCTGCCGCCGCGCCTGGCCGACGGCGGCATGTCGCTCGACGAGATCTATACGCTGTTTCCCAACCTGCGCGAACGCAGTGCCAGTTCGGGCGGCAATCTCTCGGGGGGAGAACAGCAGATGCTGGCGATCGCGCGCATTTTGCGCACCGGCGCGCAGCTCATCCTGCTGGACGAACCCACCGAGGGCCTGGCGCCCGTCATCGTGCAGCAGATCGGGCATGCCATCCGCACCTTGAAGGAACGGGGCTTCACCATCGTGCTGGTCGAGCAGAACTTCCGCTTCGCGACCAAGGTGGCCGACCGCCACTACGTCATGGAACACGGCTGCGTGGTTGACCAGCTGTCGGCGGAAGAAGCGCGCAACGATCCCGAGCGGATCAAGCGCCGCCTGGGTGTCTGAGGGAGAATCCACGTGTTCGAAATTTTCGGCGTGCCGTCGACGGCACTATTCGGCCAGCTGCTGCTGGGCCTGATCAACGGATCGTTCTATGCGCTGCTGTCGATCGGGCTGGCGGTGATCTTCGGCCTGTTGAACATCATCAACTTCGCCCATGGCGCGCAATACACCGCGGGCGCGTTCCTTGCCTGGATGCTGCTGAACTATCTGGGCGTGAATTACTGGGCTGCGCTGGTGTTGGTGCCGCTCATCATGGCCGTGTTCGCCATCGTGGTCGAACGCCTGCTGATCTCGCGCACCTACCGCATGGATCACCTGTACGGGCTGTTGCTCACCTTCGGCATCGCGTTGCTGATCGAAGGCGGCCTGCGGCAGGCTTACGGCGTGTCGGGCTTGCCTTATACGATACCCAAGGCGCTGGCCGGTGGCGTCAACCTGGGTTTCATGTTCCTGCCCTGGTATCGCGGCTGGGCGGTGGCCGTGTCGCTGGTGCTGTGCCTGGCGGTCTGGGTGTTGATCGAGAAGACCCGTGTGGGCGCCATGCTGCGCGCGGCCACCGAAAATCCGACGGTGGTGCGCTCCTTCGGCATCAACGTGCCTCTGCTCATCACGCTGACCTATGCGCTGGGCGTGGCGCTGGCTTCGGTGGCGGGCGTAATCGCCGCGCCTATCTACCAGGTCAGTCCGATGATGGGATCCAACCTGGTGGTGGTCGTGTTCGCGGTAGTGGTGATCGGCGGCATGGGCTCCATCATGGGAGCGATCGTCAGCGGCTTCGGACTGGGCATCATCGAAGGCCTGACCAAAGTGTTCTACCCCGAAGCCGCCAATCTGGCGATCTTCATCATCATGGTGCTGGTGCTGCTGTGCAAGCCCGCCGGCTTGTTCGGCAAGCCTTTGCAGGTGCAGAACGTGCTGGCTGCCGAGGCAACCCGCGAGCCGGTGCAACTCAGCCGCCGCGGCATGCGCGTCGCGATGGCGGTGCTGGCGGTGGCTGCGCTGGTTGCGCCCTGGTTCATCTACCCGACCTTCCTGATGAAGGTGCTGTGCTTCGCGCTATTTGCGGCGGCCTTCAATCTGCTGGTGGGCTATGTGGGGCTGCTGTCGTTCGGGCATGCCGCGTTCTTCGGTGCAGCGGCCTACGCGACGGGTATCGTGATGAAGCTTCTGAGCGCGACTCCCGAACTTGGCCTGCTGGCTGGCGTGCTGACAGGCGGTCTGCTCGGCCTGGCCTTCGGTGCGGTCGCGATCCGCCGCCAAGGCATTTACTTCGCGATGATTACGTTGGCGCTATCGCAGCTGGTCTACTTCATTGCGGTCCAGGGCGGCTTTACAGGCGGAGAGGATGGCCTGCAGAGCGTGCCGCGCGGCAAGCTGTTCGGCATCTTCGACCTGGAAGGCGTGATGCCCATGTATTACTTCACCTTGGCAGTGTTCGCGCTGGGCTACGCCTTTGTGCTACGCGTGCTGAATTCGCCTTTCGGCGAAGTGATCCGCTCGGTGCGCGACAACGAACAACGCGCGCGCTCGCTCGGTTATTCCACCTCGCGCTACAAGCTCATGGCGTTCACGCTGTCGGCCTCGGTGGCGGGGCTGGCCGGCGGCCTCAAGGTATTGGTGTTTGGCGTCGCTTCGCTGACGGACGTGCATTGGCATGCCAACGGCGAAGTGGTGCTGATGGCGCTCCTGGGCGGCATCGGGACGGTGTTCGGTCCCCTGGCCGGCGCCTTTACCTTTGTCTCGTTGCAGAACTATCTGGCGCCGCTGGGCTCCTGGGTGCTTATCGTCCAAGGCGCGATTTTCATACTTTGCGTCCTCTTGTTCCGCGACGGCATCATGGGACTGGTCTCGCGGGCCTGGCTGGCGCTTACCCGCACGAAAAAGGAATCCTGATGTTCTTGCATGTCGTAATGCTGCAACTGTCCGGTGCCGCCGATGCGCGCTTCCATGACCGCGTGCAGGGCTATTGCCAGCGCATCCTGGCCGAATGCGATGGGGTGGTGGGATATGCCTTCCGGCCCAACGTCGCCAGCCGCTCGGACGGTCTGACGCATGCGGTGGTGGCGGCGTTCGTGGACGGTCCCGCGCACGACCGCTACCAGGTGTCGCCGGCGCATCAGGAAATGAAGACGTATATGGCTGGCTTCATCGAGCGCCTGGTGGTGTACGACGGGGAAATTCCTACTTTCAGCTGAACGTTCCCGGCCGCGCCTGCGCGCGCGGAAAGGGATAAACTCGCGGATGACTTTTCACCGTCTGGTCCGCCTCCCACGGAGGCCGCCTCCTGCCTCTTCCGGTAGCGGGTGCCTCGCGGGGCTGGCTATTTTCTTTTGCCGGATTCCGGCCACGTATTCTTCATAGGTCGATTGAACATGGACTACGTATTGCCCCCCCAGCCGCCCGTCGCGGTTCCCGTTGCCGGCAGCGCCGCGCTGTTTCCGGTGCGCCGCGTCTACTGCGTCGGCCGCAACTACGCCGAACACGCCAAGGAAATGGGCTTCACCGGCCGCGAGGATCCGTTCTTCTTCTGCAAGCCCGCCGATGCCGTCCTGAGCGTGGCCGACGGCGAAACCGGCAAGATGCCGTATCCGCCCAAGACGTCCAATCTGCACTACGAGATGGAATTGGTCGTGGTACTGGGCAAGGGCGGCCGCGACATTCCGGTGGAACAGGCCAATGATTGCGTGTGGGGCTATGCGCTGGGCCTGGACATGACGCGCCGCGACCTGCAAGGCGAAATGAAGAAGCAGGGCCGTCCCTGGGAAATCGGCAAGGCGTTCGACCTGTCCGCGCCGCTGGGCCCGATCCATCCGCGCAGCGTGGTCGGCACCCTGGAAAAGGGCGCCATCTGGCTGGACGTCAATGGTCAGCGCAAGCAGTCCAGCGACATCTCCCAGATGCTGTGGAACATACCCGAGAGCATTTCCTACCTGTCCGGCCTGTTCGAACTGCAACCCGGCGACATCATCTTCACTGGCACGCCGGAAGGCGTCGGCGCCGTGCTGCAAGGGGATGTGATCACCGGCGGCGTGGAAGGCCTGGGTGAACTTCGCGTCCAGATCGTCTAAAGTACGCCCCGGATTCGTTTCACCACCTCAGGAGCGCCAGCATGCGCAGCAAGATCGTGCTGACCGCCTTTGTCGTGTTCGGCTTCGTCCTCGCCGGTTGCAATACCGTCGCGGGCATGGGCAAGGACATGTCCAAGGCTGGCAACGCCATTACCAACGCCGCTGACAAATAGTCGTCACGCCGGCAAAAAAAAGCCCCTTGAGCGATCAAGGGGCTTTTCTCTTTGGTGGCAAGGAGTTACAGAACATCTCCGGCGTAGTCGGCCAGGCGCGAACGTTCGCCGCGTTGCAAGGTGACGTGCCCCGAGTGCGGCCAGCCCTTGAAACGGTCGACGACGAAGGTCAGGCCGGAACTGCCTTCCGTCAGGTAGGGCGTATCGATCTGGGCGATATTGCCCAGGCAGATCACCTTGGTGCCGGGGCCCGCGCGGGTGACCAGCGTTTTCATCTGCTTGGGCGTCAGGTTCTGCGCTTCGTCGATGATCAGGTACTTGTTCAGGAAGGTGCGGCCACGCATGAAGTTCAGGGACTTCACCTTGATCCGTGAACGGATCAGATCCATGGTGGCGGCGCGCCCCCAGTCGCCGTTGCCTTCGCCTTCGCCCATGTTCAGGACGTCCAGGTTGTCTTCCAGGGCGCCCATCCACGGCAGCATCTTCTCTTCTTCGGTACCCGGCAGGAAACCGATGTCTTCGCCGACCGGCACCGTGACGCGGGTCATGATGATTTCGGTGTAGCGCTTGGTCTCCAGCACCTGCGTGATGCCTGCGGCCAGCGCCAGCAGCGTCTTGCCCGTGCCCGCCTGGCCCAGCAGCGAAACGAAATCGCATTCCGGGTTCATCAGCAGGTTCATGGCGAAGTTCTGCTCGCGGTTGCGCGCGGTGATACCCCAGACGTTGTTCTTGCCGTGCGTGTAGTCGCGCAGAGTCGCCAGGACCGCCATCTTGCCGCTGACTTCGCGCACCTGGGCGTACAGCGGCATCTGGCCTTCGAAGTAGACAAACTGGTTGACCACGAACTGCGAGCAGAGCGGGCCATGGATGCGGTAGAAGGTGGTGCCGCCCTGTTGCCAGGATTCGACGTCCTTGCCGTGCTTGTTCCAGAAGTCCTCGGGCAGTTGCATCACGCCCGAATACATCAGGTCCGAGTCTTCCAGCACATGGTCGTTGAAGTAATCTTCCGCGGCCATGCCCAGCGCGCGCGCCTTCAGGCGCATGTTGATGTCCTTGGACACCAGCACGACATCCCGTTGCGGGTACTTTTCCTGCAACGCCCGGACAACGCCCAGGATCTGGTTGTCGGCCTTGCCCATGGGCAGGTCGGAGGGCAGGGTGCTGTGGATGGCGGTCGTCTGGAACATCAGGCGGCCGGTGGCGTCCTTGTTACCCAGCTTGGCCAGTTCCAGCCCTTCATCGAGCTGGGTCGCGTCCTGCACCAGCGCGTCCAGGGAACGGCTGACCTGGCGCGCGTTGCGCGCCACTTCCGACATGCCTTTTTTCTGGTGATCCAGCTCTTCGAGCGTCATCATCGGCAAGAAGATGTCGTGCTCTTCGAAGCGGAACAGCGAGCTGGGGTCGTGCAGCAATACATTGGTGTCCAGAACGAACAGCTTGCGCGGTTCGTTCTGGGCGCGGGCCTTGGCGCGCTTGGCTGGAGCGGGCGCGGGCTTGGCGCGGCGCGTTTCGGCGCGTGCGGCAGGGGCTGCGGGCGCCGGTGGCGGCACCTGGCGAGCAGGCGCGGGAATCTGCGCCTTGCGGGCCGGCGCTGCCAGGCCTTCGAGTTCGGGCTGGACGAGAAGCTCGTCCTCGTCATCTTCGGCCAGGACTGTCTGGGTATTGGACCGCGCAGCGGCGGTCTTGGGGCTGCGGGCCTGCGCCCGGGCGGATTCGCCCGAGGGGAAGGTCAGGATGGCTGCGGGACGGGTGGGCAACTTCGGAAGCGGCATATTTGTCACTCTCCAGTGTGGGCCGGCTATAGCGCCTGACGGGTAAACCTGTGCTGACGGCTAACCGATGCTTTTTGCTGCCTGCAGGACTTCCTTGGCGTGGCCCGGGACCTTCACCCCGCGCCACTCCTGCACCAGCACACCATAGGCATCGATCAGGAAAGTGCTGCGTTCGATGCCTCGCACCTGCTTGCCGTACATGTTCTTTTGCTTGATGACGCCGAACAGATTGCAGACGGTTTCGTCGGCGTCGGAAATGAGAGGGAAGGGAAGTTCGTACTTGGCCTTGAAGTTCTCGTGCGATTTCAGGGAGTCGCGCGAGATGCCGATGACCACGGCGCTGGCCGCCAGGAAATCGGCGTGCAGGTCGCGGAAGTCCTGGCTTTCGGTGGTGCAGCCAGGCGTATTGTCCTTGGGGTAGAAATACAGGATCACGGCGCGGCCCTGGCATTGCTCCAGGCTGATCGGACCTATGGTGCTTTCGGCGGTGAACAGCGGCGCGGGTTTGCCTATGGTCGGCGTCATTTCTGGGATTCTCCGTTGGGGGGGATGAGGGCCACGACCACGCGCCGGCCCTCCGCCATCAGGATGTTGTAGGTACGCGAGGCGGCGTGGGTGTCCATGATCTCGACCCCGATGCCGGCCGCCAGCAGGGGGCGCAGCACGTCGGGGCGCAGGAACTGCTGACGCGCGCCCGTGCCCACCAGCAGCACTTCCGGCGCGTTCGCGGGACGGGTAGGGCTGGCTTCTGGTTCGTCCAGAAATGCCATGGGGTCGCGGACGGGCTCGGACAATCCGGCCGCCTGGCGCAAGAGGGTGGGGGTGATGTCGGCCGGCGACTCAACGGGCCAGTGGGTAACTTCGCCTTCGGGGCCGAATGCGACCGAGGAGGAAAAACGTACCTGGTTGACCTCGATGTAGCCATCGCCATAGGCGGTGACGGTATTCAGAGCGGCCGTCGCAGGATCGGTATGCAGCTTCAATAAAAACTCCGGCTTTATGTTCCCGATAATAGCGCATCAGGATGACGCCATGTTGCAGGGTATCCACGCCCCCCGGAGGCGCCGGTTTAGCGGGTTTGGGCAACGAGCAAAATGGAGAGCGAGGCAGCCCCCCCGGAATGCGGACTTTTACGGGGGGCGGACGCGGAAAGCGGCCCCGTTTTTTTCCCATTTGCCGCACGGGCGTCCTTGCGCTAGATTACAGGGTTTTGCTGCGCTGCAATCTTGTGCTCCCGCGGCGTTTCGAACCCATTTCCCCTTCGCGCATTCGCGCCCTGGTTTTTTTGCCCTTTTATCGCCCCTAAGGATTCCCATCATGAGGAAGTTCTCCCGCATCGAGCGTTTGCCCCCGTACGTTTTCAACATTACCGGCGAGCTCAAGATGGCGGCGCGTAGGCGCGGCGAAGACATCATCGACATGTCCATGGGCAATCCGGACGGCGCAACTCCCAAGCACATCGTCGACAAGATGGTGGAAGCCACAATCCGCCCGACGACGCACGGCTATTCGGTGTCCAAGGGCATTCCGCGCCTGCGCAAGGCGATCTGTGACTGGTACCAGCGCCGCTATGCGGTCGAGTTCGATCCGGACTCCGAAGCCATCGTCACCATCGGGTCCAAGGAAGGCCTGGCCCACCTGATGCTGGCCACCCTGGACCGCGGCGACACGGTCCTGGTGCCCAACCCCAGCTATCCGATCCACATCTACGGCGCGGTCATCGCCGGCGCCAACATCCGTTCGGTGCGCATGACGCCGGGCGTGGATTTCTTCGAGGAACTGGAGCGCGCCGTGCGCGAATCCATTCCCAAGCCCAAGATGATGGTGCTGGGCTTTCCCAGCAATCCGACCGCACAGTGCGTGGACCTGTCGTTCTTCGAACGCGTGGTCGCGCTGGCCAAGGAACACGATATCCTGGTCGTGCACGATCTGGCCTACGCCGACATCACCTTCGACGGCTACGTGGCTCCGTCCATCATGCAGGTGCCTGGCGCGCGCGATGTCGCGGTCGAGTTCTTCACGATGAGCAAGAGCTACAACATGGCGGGCTGGCGCATCGGCTACATGGTCGGCAACCGCGAGCTGGTCAATGCGCTCGCGCGCATCAAGAGTTATCACGACTACGGCACGTTCACGCCGATCCAGGTGGCGTCCATCGCCGCCCTCGACGGTCCGCAGGACTGCGTGAACGAAATCGTGGCACAGTATCAAAGCCGCCGCGACGTGCTCGTGCGCGGCTTGCATGAAGCAGGTTGGAATGTGGAAATTCCCAAGGCGTCCATGTACATCTGGGCGCAGATTCCCGAACCCTACAGGGCGATGGGCTCTTTGGAATTTGCCAAGCGTGTCCTGTCGGATGCGAAAGTGGCCGTGTCCCCCGGGATCGGCTTCGGCGAGTACGGCGACGAATACGTGCGCTTCGCCCTGATCGAAAACGAGCAGCGCACGCGGCAAGCGGTGCGAGGCATCAAAGACATGTTCCGCAAGGACGGATTGCTGAAGTAGGGCTCCCCCCGCAGCGCTGCGCGCTTCCCCCTGGGGGCGCCGCAGCGGACCGGCGAAGCCGGCTCCGCGCGGCCGCGCTTGGTGCTGCCAGGTATGGTGTCCCTTGCATAGCAGCTATGGAGAACTGAAATGAATTCCCCTCAACGCCCGCCCGCAGAAGGCGCCGCGATGAAACCCATGAAAGTCGGCCTGCTCGGCCTGGGCGTGGTTGGCGGAGGCACCTGGGCGGTGCTGTCGCGTAATGCAGAAGAAATCGCTCGCCGTGCCGGCCGCCGCATCGAGGTGACCCGCGCCGCCGTGCGCGACGTGGCCAAGGCGCGCGCCCGTGTCGGCGACGCCATTCTGGTCGATACCGATGTACGCGCGCTGGTGCGCGATCCTGAAATCGACATCGTCGTCGAACTGATCGGCGGCGATACGCTGGCGCGTGAACTGGTGCTGGAAGCCATCGCCAACGGCAAGCATGTCGTGACCGCCAACAAGGCCTTGCTGGCCAAGCATGGCAACGAAATTTTCGCGGCGGCCCACGAGCGCGGCGTGATGGTGACCTTCGAGGCCGCCGTCGCCGGTGGTATTCCCATCATCAAGGCAATCCGCGAGGGCCTTACCGCCAACCGCATCCAGTGGGTGGCCGGCATCATCAACGGCACCACCAACTTCATCCTGTCCGAGATGCGTTCGCGCGGCCTGCCATTCGCCGACGTGTTGGCCGAGGCGCAGCGCCTGGGCTATGCCGAAGCCGATCCCACGTTCGACGTGGAAGGCGTGGATGCGGCTCACAAACTGACCCTGCTGGCTTCGCTCGCTTTCGGCGTACCGGTCCAATTCGACCGCGCCTACATCGAGGGTATTTCGCAGCTGGCTGCCGAAGACATCGAACACGCGGAACGCCTGGGCTATCGCATCAAGCTGCTGGGTGTCACCAAGCGCCGCCCCGATGGCATCGAACTGCGCGTGCATCCCGCGCTGGTGCCCGCAGAGCGCCTGCTGGCCAACGTCGAAGGTGCCATGAACGCCGTGCTGGTCAAGGGCGATGCCGTGGGCCCCACGCTGTACTATGGCCAGGGCGCGGGCGAAGAGCCCACCGCCTCGGCCGTGGTGGCTGACCTGGTCGACGTGACCCGCCTGCACACCGCCGATCCGGGCAACCGCGTGCCGCATCTGGCTTTCCAGCCGGACGCCATGTCCGATACGCCGATCCTGCCGATCGAAAAGGTCAGCACCTCGTACTACCTGCGCCTGCGCGTGGACGATCAGCCGGGCGTGCTGGCCGATATCGCGCGCATTCTGGCCGACCGTTCCATTTCCATTGGATCGATGATCCAGCAGCCGTCCCACATCGGCGGCGCCGACATCATCTTCCTGACGCACGAAGCAGTCGAAGGCAATGTCAATCGGGCGATCGAGCGTATCGAGGCCCTGCCGTTCGTCCGTTCCAAAGTCACGCGCCTGCGCGTGGAAAACCTGACGTGAGCAAGCCGCACCCCCGAAGCGCCTGCGGCGCTTCCTCCTCCAGGGGGCGCCGCTGGCGGACCGGCAAAGCCGGTTCCGCGGCGGCCGGGGTCCGGGAGCAACGGCGTAGCGCATAGCGGAACCATCGACATGAAATACATATCTACTCGTGGCGGCATGACACCGCTGCAATTCTCGGACATCCTGCTGGAAGGCCTGGCGCCGGACGGCGGCTTGGCCGTTCCGGAGCAACTGCCCCAGGTCTCGGCCGACACGCTGGAGTCCTGGCGCGGCCTGCCGTATGCCGACTTGGCGTTCGAAGTGCTGTCGATGTTCGCCACCGACATCCCGGCCGACGATCTGCGCCGCCTCACCCGCGCGGCCTACACGCAGCAAATCTTCAATAGCGAGGACATCGTCCCGCTGCGCCCGCTGGACGGCGGCCTGTCGCTGCTGGGCCTGTCTGAAGGTCCGACGCTGGCCTTCAAGGACATGGCCATGCAGTTCCTGGGCCAGGTCTTCGAGTATGTGCTGTCCAAGCGTGGCACGACCCTGAATATCGTGGGCGCAACGTCCGGCGACACGGGTTCGGCGGCCGAGTATGCCTTGCGCGGCAAAAAGGGCGTGGCGGTATTCATGCTGTCGCCCCACGGCCGCATGAGCGCGTTCCAGCGCGCCCAGATGTACTCGCTGCAGGACGAGAACATCCACAACATCGCCGTGCGCGGCGTCTTCGACGAGGCCCAGGACATCGTCAAGGCCTTGGCGGGCGACCTGGAATTCAAGACCAAGTATCGCCTCGGCGCGGTCAATTCCATCAACTGGGCGCGCATCGCCGCCCAGGTGGTGTACTACTTCCATGGCTGGCTGCGCGCCACCAGCAAGGCTGGCGAGCAGGTTTCGTTCGCGGTTCCCTCGGGCAACTTCGGCAATATCCTGTCCGGACATATCGCGCGCAGCATGGGCCTGCCCATCCGCCGCCTGGTGCTGGCCACCAACGAGAACAATGTGCTGGAAGAGTTCTTCCGTACCGGTGTCTATCGTCCGCGTCCCGCCGAGCAGACCTATGCCACCTCCAGCCCCTCGATGGACATTTCGCGGGCCTCGAACTTCGAGCGCTTCGTGTTCGATCTGGTGGGCCGCGATGCCGCCCGCGTCAAAGCGTTGTGGGCCAGCATGGCGCGCGATGGATCGTTCGATCTGTCCTCGCTGAAACCGCAATTCGAGGAGCGCTATGGCTTCGTGTCGGGCGCGAGCTCGCATGACGACCGTCTGGCTACCATCCGCTCGGTCTACGACGCAACCGGCGTGTTGATCGATCCGCATACCGCCGATGGCGTCAAGGTCGCGCGCGACTTCGTTGAACCCGGCGTGCCGATGCTGGTGCTGGAAACCGCCTTGCCGGCGAAGTTCTCGGAAACCATCGAACAGGCGCTGGGCCGTCCGGCCACGCCGCCGGGCAACCTGGCCGATCTGGAATCCCTGCCGCAGCGGGTTGAAACCATGGATTGCGACGTGGCCACAGTGCGCCGTTACATCGAGGCCCACGCCAAGGTGTAAAGGCCGCTTGCGTCTTGTGTGCGTGTGCAACCCCTCGCAGGCCCGGCTTGCGAGGGGTTTTTTGCCTTTTGGGGGGCGACCTCATTACCTTCGCATGCATTTTGACCACAACCCGTCACGAATGCGGGGACAGGGTCAGATACAGTGAATTTACGATTCACTTTCGGAGAACACGCCCATGAAACTGAAGACCATGACGCTCGCCCTGGCCGTGACCGGATTCGGGGTGCTGGCCGGATGCTCGTCTCCGTCGGTCATTCAGCAGCGGGACGGCAGCTCGACCGTGACGCCCGATACGCCCAAGTACGATGAGGAATCGGGCATGTACGAGTATGACAAGGACGGCAAGAAGGTCCAGATCAACAAGGACGACGTGAAGTCCATTGAACAGGTCAAGTGACCGTCGCCCTGATCATTTGTCCATGAAAAAAGCCCCGGCGCGTAAGGCGCCGGGGCTTTTTTCATGGATGCAGCGTCGCAGTTTTACTGCTTGGCGGCTTCTTCCGCGTGGTAGCGGCCGACGCGGTCGACTTCGTTCTTCGAGCCCAGGATCACGCTGACACGCTGGTGCAGCTTGTCCGGCTGGATCTCCATGATGCGCTGGGTGCCATTGATTGCGGCGCCGCCAGCCTGTTCGACCAGGAAGCTCATGGGGTTGGCTTCGTACATCAGCCGCAGCTTGCCGGCCTTGCCGGGTTCGCGGGCGTCCCAGGGGTACATGAAGATGCCGCCGCGGGTCAGGATGCGATGCACGTCGGCCACCATGGAGGCGATCCAGCGCATGTTGTAGTCCTTGCCCAGCGGGCCGGTCGTGCCGGCCAGGCAGTCGTCGACATAGCGCTTGACCGGGGCGGCCCAGTGACGCATGTTCGACATGTTGATGGCGAATTCCTTGGTGTCTTCCGGCACGCGGATGTTTTCGTGGGTCAGCACCCAAGAGCCCATTTCGCGGTCCAGCGTGAAGCCAACCACGCCATTGCCTATGGTCAGCACCAGCATGGTCTGCGGGCCATAGACGGCATAGCCGGCGACGACCTGTTTGTCGCCCGGTTGCAGGAAGTCCTGTTCGCAAACGGGGGCGCCGGACACATTGTGCGGCGCGTGCAGCACCGAGAAGATGGTGCCGATGGAAACGTTCACGTCGATGTTCGACGAGCCGTCCAGGGGATCGAACAACAACAGGTATTCGCCCTTGGGGTAGCGGTTCGGGATCAGATGGATGGTTTCCATCTCTTCCGAGGCCATGGCGGCGAGGTGACCGCCCCATTCATTGGCTTCGAGCAGAATCTCGTTGGACAGGACGTCCAGCTTCTTCTGCACTTCGCCCTGGACGTTTTCGCTTTCGAGGCTGCCGAGGACGCCGCCAAGCGCACCCTTGCTCACTGCGTGGCTGATGGCCTTGCAGGCCCGCGCCACGACTTCGATGAGGAGCCGTACTTCCGGCGCCAGGGCTTGGGCGGAGCGTTGCTGCTCCACCAGGTATTGGGTCAATGTTTTGCGTTTCAAAGGGATCTCCTATGCTGCGAATTCTAAAGCCTTGGATACGATTTCCTGCACATTGCGCGACAGGCCTTCATGTGCGCGCACCCGCTGCAGGGCAGCCTGCATGGGCGTGCGCAGCGCGGGCACGAAGCGCGACCAGTTGTCCAGCGCACGCGCCAGCCGAGCGGCGATTTCAGGGTTGAGGGCATCCAGCGACAGTACCTGTTCGGCCCAGAAGGCATAGCCCGTGCCGTCGGGATGATGCATGCCGCGCGCGTTGTTCAGGCAGAACTGGAAGATCAGCGCGCGTGCGCGGTTCGGGTTGCGCAAGGTGAACGCAGGATGCTGCATCAGCTCGCGCGCGGTCTGCACAGTGGTCGAGCGAGCCGCGGCCTGCAAGGCGAACCACTTGTCCACCACCAGGGCGTTGTCGCGCCATTTGTCGTAGAACGCGGCCAGTGCCGTCTGGGGAAAATCGCCTTGGCCGAAATTGATCAGGGCGGACAGCGCCGCCATGCTGTCGGTCATGTTGCCGGCCTTGTCGTACTGCTGCTCGGCCAGGCGCTGGGCGTCGAGCTCTCCCGCCGCCATCAGATGGCTGAGCGCCAGGTTCTTCAAGGCGCGCTTGCCGGCCGGGACTGGCGCCGGGCTGTATTCACCGGGGGTCTGGTTGGCGTCGAACGCCTGGCGGAACTCGGCGGCCAATTGGCGTCCCAGTTCGGCGCGCAGGAAATCGCGCGCCACCGCCAGGGCGGGCGGGTCCACTTGCTGCATGCGCTCGGCCAGGGTCTTTTCGGACGGCAGGGCCAGGGCGCGGGCGCGATAGGCGGCGTCGAGCGCGGGATCGGTCAGCAATGCGCGCCAGGTTTCGATGAAGGCGGCATCCGCATGCAGGGTTTTGCCCGCCTGGCGGGCTTCGGCCAGGGCCAGGATCTGGCGTGTGGCAAACTCCTGGCCAGCTTCCCAGCGCGCGAAGGGGTTGCTGTCATGCGCCGACAGCAGGGCCAGTTCTTCGTTGGTCCAGCCGTAATCGACGATGACGGGAGCGGAGAAATCCCGCAGCAACGATGGCACGGGGCGCTCGGCGATATCTTCGAACACCCATTGCTGGCTTTGCTGGGTCAGTTCCAGCAGCGCGGTTTCCTTGGTCTCGCCAGCGTGGCGCAACGGCAGCGCCTGGCCGCGCTGGTCCAGCAGGCCGATGGAGAACGGGATGTGATAGGGAGCCTTTACGTAGTCGGCTCCAGCTTTCTTTTCCACGCCGACCAGCGGGCATTCCTGCGTAAGCGTCACGGTGCAGCGGCGCGTGGCGGCGTCGTGGTCCAGTTTCACGGTCACGCGAGGCGTGCCGGCCTGGCGGTACCAGCGGCGGAACACGGACAGGTCGCGGTCTGGATGCTGGCGCACATAAACCGATTCCATGGCGGCCACGAAGTCGTCGCAGGTCACGGCCTGCCCATCGTGGCGGCGGAAGTATTCATCCATGCCCGCGCGGAAGCCTTCCTCGCCCAGCAGCGTGTGCTGCATGCGGATGACCTCGGCACCTTTCTCGTACACGGTGGCGGTGTAGAAGTTGCCGATTTCCTGGTAGCTTTCCGGCCGGATCGGGTGGGCCATGGGCCCGGCATCTTCCGGGAATTGGGCGGCGCGCAGCGCCACCACATCGTCGATCCGCTTGACGGCGCGGGCGCTAGCGGCTTCGGCCGCATCCATGCCTTGGGCCATCATGTCGGCGCTGAATTCCTGATCGCGGAAGACGGTCAGGCCTTCTTTCAGGCTCAGCTGGAACCAGTCGCGGCAAGTGACGCGGTTGCCGGTCCAGTTGTGAAAGTACTCGTGTCCGATGACGGACTCGATGCCTTCGTAATTGGCGTCCGTGGCGGTATCCGCATCCGCCAGCACATAGGCGGCGTTGAAGATGTTCAAGCCCTTGTTTTCCATGGCGCCCATGTTGAAGTCATGGACGGCCACGACCATGAAGCGGTCCAGGTCCAGCTCCAGGCCGAAGCGGCTTTCGTCCCAGCGCAGCGCGCGCACCAGCGAATCCAAGGCCCATTCGGTCTTGGATTCCGAGCCCGGATCGCTGTAGACCTGCAGCAGGACGTTGCGGCCGCTGGCGGTCTTCACGGTGGTTTCGCGGTGCGTGAGGTTGCCGGCCACCAGCGCGAACAGGTAGCAGGGCTTGGGGAAGGGATCTTCCCATTCGACTTCATTGCGGCCATCGGGCAACTGGCGGCTAGCGAGCAGGTTGCCATTGGACAGCAGCACGGGGTATTCCGGCTGGGCGCGCAAAGTCACGCGGTAGCGCGACATGACGTCGGGCCGGTCCGCAAACCAGGTGATGCGGCGAAAGCCCTCGGCTTCGCACTGCGTAAAGAAATTGCCGCCCGAGACGTACAGGCCCATCAGCGTGGAGTTGGCCGAAGGCTTACAGCGGCTGACGATTTCCACGGTGGCGCTGGCCGACAGACCATACAACGCAAGGCTATGTTCGGACAGACGGTAGCTGTCCGCGGGCAGGGGAGCGCCATTCACGCCTACCGAGACGAGTTCCAGGTCTTCTCCATCCAGGACCAGGGCGGCGTCGGCGCTGGCTCCGGGCTTGCGCTGCACTTGCATCGTGCAACGTACTTCGGTCGCGTCCGGCGCGAGGTCGAAGGCGAGGGCGACTTCGGGAATGTCGTAGGGGTAGGGCTGGTAATCCTTGCGATATACGGTTATGGGCGTGTCGGTGCGCATGGGATTGCAGTCCTGTATGAACGAGGAGTCTATTGTAGTGGCTGGGCATGACGTGCTGCCCTGGGCCTTATGGCGTACCGTAAACTTTTTGTAGCGGTACGGGTCAAAGTCAGTATCATGGCGCCGTCGCGCGCGGGAAGGGTCGCAAAATGTCGAGATTGTCCATGTTCAATGTACGCCGCTGGGCAGGCCTGCTGGCCGTGGCGGGGGCGCTTGCCTTGACGGGGTGCGCGGCTCCCACGGTTTCCGCGCGGGTGACCTCCTTTCAGCAATGGCCCTCGGGCGTTGAAGGGCAGACATATCAATTCGTGGCTGCGGACGCCTCCCAAAACAACAACCTCGAATATCAGTCTTATCAGGACATGGTGCGGGCAGGCATAGGCGCCACCGGCCTGGTAGAGGCCAGGCCGGGAGCCAAAGGCCGTTTCGACGTGTCGTTCAACTACGGCACGACGCAAACCCAGATAATGGTGCAGCGTCCCTACGATCCATATTTTTACGGCGGCTACGGTTACGGGTATGGCGGTTTCTATGGCCCGCGCCCGTGGGGAGCCGGATACGGCTATTGGGGACCGGACTGGGTGGACGTACCCATGGTCGTTCAGCGCAATACGCTCACTCTGCATATCTACGACACTCAGCGCGGCGGCGCGGAGGTATACCGTTCCAGCGCTTTCATATTGAGCGAGCGTGATGATTTCCTGCGGACGATGCCGTACCTGGTGCGCGCAATATTTGATAATTTTCCCGGCAATAATGGCGCGGAGCGCGAAATACGTTTCCCGGTGCAGTGAGCCCCCACGCTCTTTCTGAACCAGCTTCTAAATAAAAATCGGCGCACCAGAATGGTGCGCCGATTTTTATTTCTTACTAGCGGATAGGTTTTATTCTTTGATGAGAAAACTGTCGCGGGTTGCGCCCGCGGCTTCTTCCGCGGCGAGCCAGCGGGGAGCCTTGCCACGGCCGCTCCACGTTTCCCCTGTTTGGGGATGGCGGTACTTGGGCGCAACGGCGCGTTTGGCGGCGTTGGCCGGACGGGCGGCGGCGCCGGCCTTGCGGCGGCCACCGGTGGCGGCGCGGGCGGGTTTGCCGGCGCCATAGGCTGCGATGATCTCTTCAGGCGTAATGTCGTACTCGCGCATCGACGTGATGATCTGCGTGATCACCGGCTTGCGGCGCTTGGTTTGCAGGACTTCAGCCTTCTTTTGTAGCTTGTTGATTTCCTTTTCGATCTTTGCTTGCAGTGCTGCGTAGGATTCTCGGGCCATGGTTTATTCCTGATTATGGAACTGCTGTAATCGCCGGCGAAGTTATGTGTAATTGTTGTGCTTCGCATAATACAGAAATTGCGGCTTGACTTCCCGGTTTTCAGACTAATTACTTTGTATCAAAAGGGTTGGGCGCCAGTTTCAGTTAGCAGCGGGCCGGCGCTGACCAAGTTTTGGGAAGGATATTCTCGAATTTGGGACAACTTGAAACAATTGGGTTATTGGTTCACGAGGCGGACAAATAGCCCCGTAGAGCCTTGCAAACACGCGATTTGTTTCGCATCCCACGCAAATCCGCGGTTCTTGAGCTTGCTCGGCCGCAGCCCCAGCCTGCATTCCAGTGCACGTTAAGAGGTCTGATGACACGATGGGCAGGAACGAATCAATTGTCTTGTGGTCTGATTTTCAACCGCGCATGCTGCATAAGATCTAATAGGAGCCTGCTCGCTCCTCTATTCCGTATATTTCATTTTCATGTCAGGTTGTATGACGAGTTTGGCGTTTGCATCCGTGCTATCGGTCGCCGGTATGGCGGCGCGCTCGTAATGTCCGGGCGAGGTTCGGAAAAAGGGGCATATCGAGCACGGTCTGCGCTGCTTTGCTTAACTTGATATGTAATATTTCGCCCCCACCCATTCGCTATAGATAATGCCCGCGGCATTTTTCGCCACCGTGCCTTTCTTGCGGCTTTCGAGCAGCCAGCCGCCCAGGCGACGCCAGGCCGCGTCGGCGTTACGATATGATCTTGAGCATCACCGCGAGCGCGCGCCTGCGCGCCGCCTCCTGAATAGAGTCCCATGAAAATCATCGATCCCGCCATTGCTTCCCTTGCCACCGCCAAATCCCTGCTGCTCGACCCCTGGGGCCTGACCGAGGCGGATATGGCGCGTGCCTTGGGAGAGATTTTCACGCACAAGGTCGACTACGCCGACCTGTACTTCCAGTACACGCGCAGCGAGGGCTGGAGCCTGGAAGAGGGGATCGTCAAGACGGGCAGTTTTTCGATCAGCCAGGGCGTCGGAGTGCGCGCCGTCAGCGGCGAGAAAACCGCTTTCGCCTATTCGGATTCACTGTCGCCGGAGGCGCTGTTGTCGTCCGCGCACGCCGTGCGTGGCATCGCGCGCCGCGGCGCCGGCAAGGTAAAGGTGGCGGCGCAGGTCGAAGCTGAAATCGGCCGTAGCCTCTACGCCGATATTGACCCTGTGGCCACGCTGAGCGCTCCCGAAAAGGTCGCGCTGCTGGAGCGCGTGGAACGCATGGCGCGCGCGCGCGACCCGCATGTGATCCAGGTCATGGCGGGCCTCGGCGCCGAGTACGACGTGGTGCTGGTGGCGGGCAGCGACGGCCGCCTGGCCGCTGATGTGCGCCCCTTGGTGCGCCTGTCGCTGACCGTCATCGCCGAGCGCAACGGCCGCCGCGAGATGGGCCACGCCGGTGGCGGCGGACGTCTGGGCCTGGCTTATTTCACGGACGAAATGCTGCAGGGCTACGTCGAGCGCGCGGTCCACGAAGCCATGGTGAACCTGGAAGCTCGCCCGGCGCCGGCGGGCGAGATGACTGTCGTCCTGGGCTCCGGCTGGCCCGGCATCCTGTTGCACGAGGCCGTTGGCCACGGGCTGGAAGGCGACTTCAACCGCAAGGGTTCCAGCGTGTTCTCCGGCCGCATCGGCGAACGCGTCGCCTCCAAGGGCGTGACGGTAGTGGACGACGGCACCATTCCGGACCGTCGCGGCTCGCTCAACATCGATGACGAAGGCAACGCCACCCAGCGCAACGTGCTGATCGAGGACGGTATCCTGCGCGGATATATGCAGGACACCCTGAACGCGCGCCTCATGAAGACCGCGGCCACGGGCAACGGCCGGCGTGAATCGTTCGCTCACCTGCCCATGCCGCGCATGACCAACACCTATATGCTGGCTGGCGACAAGCCGGCCGAGGAAATCGTGTCGTCCGTCAAGCGCGGGCTGTATGCGGTCAACTTCGGCGGCGGCCAGGTCGATATCACCAATGGCAAGTTCGTGTTTTCGGCGTCCGAGGCCTACATGATCGAAAACGGCAAAGTGACCTATCCGGTCAAGGGCGCGACCCTGATCGGCAACGGTCCGGACGCCATGAACCGCGTCACCATGATCGGCAACGACCTGCAGCTGGATTCCGGCGTCGGCACTTGCGGCAAGGACGGCCAGAGCGTGCCGGTGGGCGTAGGCATGCCGACGGTGCGCATGGAAGGCCTCACGGTCGGTGGCACGGCGTAACCGCGCCGCATCGAGCCCCCGCTCGATGCCTCACATCGCATTCGCTGCGCGGGCCAACTGCCCCCAATAAAAATTCTGACGGCCGGAAAAATCTGTGCTAGAGTCGTTCCCCATGAAATTCGCGTCCCCCGCTTTTTATTTTTATTTTTATGGTTTTCTGAAGCCGCTGGCGGAGGAAGGGACGCGCTCAATCTGAAGTTTGGAAAGAATCCCCCCAAAAAAGCCGCCAGCGAACTGGCGGCTTTTTTTGCGCCGCCAGTTGAGGAAACTACCGAGGAAACCCCCTCGGGCCTCTCTCCGTGGCGGGCAACCCAGGAGCAGTACCGTGTCACACAATACCGACGACCTTCGCATTCGAGAAATCAAAGAGCTGAACCCGCCCGCGCACGTCATGCGCGAGTTCGCCTGCACCAAGGAGGCGTCCGACACTGTGTTCGCCGCCCGCCAGGGGATGCACCGCATCCTCCATGGCATGGATGACCGGATGATCGTCGTGATCGGTCCTTGCTCCATCCATGACACCCGGGCGGCCATCGAATATGCGAAGCGCCTGAAGCCCGTGCGCGACCGGCTGAGCGCCGACCTGGAAATCGTGATGCGCGTTTACTTCGAGAAGCCGCGCACCACGGTAGGCTGGAAGGGCCTGATCAACGATCCGGACCTGGACGGCAGCTTCGATATCAACAAGGGCGTGCGCGTCGCCCGCGAATTGCTGCTGGACATCAACAGCCTGGGACTGCCGGCGGGTTGCGAGTTCCTGGACATGATTACGCCGCAGTACATCGCGGATCTGGTCTCCTGGGGGGCGATCGGGGCTCGGACGACGGAAAGCCAGGTGCATCGCGAGCTGGCTTCCGGACTGTCGTGTCCGGTGGGGTTCAAGAACGGCACCGACGGCAATGTGAAGATCGCGGTGGATGCGATCAAGGCTGCATCGCAGCCGCACCATTTCCTGTCGGTGACCAAGGGCGGGCATTCGGCCATCGTGTCGACCGCCGGCAATGAGGACTGCCACGTTATCCTGCGCGGCGGCAAGACGCCGAATTACGATGCGGCCAGCGTCGAGGCGGCCTGCCAGGACATGTCCAAGGCCGGCCTGGCGCAGCGCATCATGATTGACGCCAGCCACGCCAACAGCAGCAAGAAACCCGAAAACCAGCCCTTGGTCATCGAAGACGTGGCGCGCCAGATGGAAGCGGGCGACAGCCGCCTGGTGGGCGTCATGGTCGAAAGCCACCTCCTGGGCGGTCGCCAGGACATGGTGCCCGGCACGCCGCTGGTATACGGTCAGAGCATCACGGACGGCTGCATCGACTGGGACGCGTCCGTCGCCGTGCTCGAACGCCTGGCCCACGCTGTGCGCGAACGCCGCCGGGTCGCCCTGACCTCTGGCAAGTAAGTCCCGGCAGCGCCGCGGATCGCCTGCGTTGGCGGTTTGCGGCGCAGGGCGCGCGGCGGCGTAGAATATTCAGGTTAACGAACCCGAGAACACGCTGACCATGAACGCTCCCTTGCACGCTGAAACGTTGCGCCGCCCGGTGCCGGCCGCCTGTCTGGATGCCTTGCGCGCGCGCTTTGGCGACCGCTTGTCCGAAGCCGCCGCCATGCGCGAACACCATGGCCGCGATGAATCCCCTTATCCGGCCATGCCGCCGGATGCCGTGGTCTTCGCGCACACGACCGAGGAAGTGGCCGAGATCGCCAAGGTGTGCAACGAGCATCGCGTTCCGCTGATCCCCTATGGCGCCGGGTCTTCCCTGGAAGGCCATATCCTTGCCATCCAGGGCGGCATCAGCCTGGATCTGTCGCAGATGAACAAGGTGCTGGCGGTCAACGCCGAGGATCTGACCGCCACCGTGCAGGCGGGCGTGCTGCGCAAACAGCTCAACGAGGAAATCCGCGACACCGGGCTGTTCTTCCCGATCGATCCCGGCGCTGACGCCAGCCTGGGCGGCATGGCTGCCACGCGCGCTTCGGGCACCAACGCGGTGCGCTATGGAACCATGCGCGAGAACGTCATGTCGCTGACGGTGGTGACGGCGGACGGCCGCATCATCCGCACCGCGGGCCGCGCCCGCAAGTCCTCGGCGGGCTACGACCTGACGCGCATCTTCGTGGGCAGCGAGGGGACGCTGGGCATCATCACTGAAGTGACGGTGCGCCTGTATCCCCAGCCGGAAGCCGTGTCGGCCGCGGTCTGCAATTTCCCCACGCTGGATTCAGCGGTGCAGAGCGTGATCGAAATCATCCAGATGGGGGTGCCGGTCGCTCGCGTCGAATTCATGGACGCGGCCAGCGTGCGCGCGGTGAACCTGCACAGCAAGCTGACCCTGCGCGAAACCCCGCTGCTGGTGTTCGAGTTCCATGGCAGCCCCGCCGGCGTGCAGGAGCAGGCCGAAACCGTGCAGGCGATCACGGCGGATCATGGCGGCATGGACTTCGAATGGGCCGAACGTCCTGAAGACCGCAGCCGTCTGTGGACCGCCCGCCACAACGCCTATTTCGCGGGCCTGCAATTGCGCCCGGGTTGCCGCGCCAGCACCACCGACGTATGCGTGCCGATCTCGCGCCTGGCCGATTGCGTGCGCGATACGGTCGAGGAACTCGACCGCGCCAGTTTTCCCTACACGATTGTGGGCCACGTCGGTGATGGCAACTTCCACGTGCTGATGCTGCTGGATGCGGACAGCGCCAAGGAATGGGAGGAGTCCGAGACCATCAACCATAACCTCGTGCGCCGCGCGATCGCTGCCGATGGCACCTGCACGGGCGAACACGGCGTGGGCCTGCACAAGATGCAGTTCATGGCCGAAGAACACGGCGAAGACGCCCTGGATCTGATGCGCAGCCTGAAGCATGCGTTCGATCCGAACAACATCCTCAATCCAGGCAAGATCGTGTCCTGGTAAGTCTGGCGGTTTAGCGCCGCCGACATCCGAAGCCGACGGCATGCCGTCGGCTTTTTCGTTGGCTGCGGCGAGAGCTGGAGGGGCGCAGCATCGTCCCGGCGCGCCTGGCGTCACTGGCGATTACGGCTGGTTACTTATCTGGTGTCCCCAGAGTGCACGGATGCGGGTAAATCCCGGTCTGCTTAGGATGGGCGCTCGCGCTATTGTTGCGCTCATGAATTCATTGGTCGAAACCGGCCTGGCACAAGTGCAGGCGCCGTATTCCTTGCAGCAGCTCATCGAGGCGTTGTCGGCCGCCTTGCCCACGCACTGCGTGTTGTTCCGCGAAGAGGATACGCGCCCCTACGAGTGTGATGGTCTCTCTCTTTATCGCGCGTTGCCCGCGGTTGTTGCGCTACCCGAAACCGAAGAACAGGTGCAAGCGGTCATGCGCATCTGCAAGCGGCTGAACGCACCCGTGGTTGCGCGAGGCGCCGGGACCGGTTTGTCCGGAGGCGCCATGCCGCACAGCCGGGGCGTCTTGCTCGGCTTGTCGAAATTCAACCGCATCAAGCACATCGACCTGGCCAGCGCGACGGCCGTCGTGCAGCCGGGGGTGCGCAATCTTGCGATCTCGGAGGCGGCCGCGCCTTACGGGCTGTACTACGCGCCTGATCCTTCCAGCCAGATCGCCTGTTCCATCGGCGGCAACGTGGCGGAGAATTCCGGCGGCGTGCATTGCCTGAAGTACGGCTTGACCGTGCATAACGTGCTGCGCGTGCGGGTCGTGACCATTGATGGCGACGTGGTCGAACTGGGTTCGGAGGCGCCTGATGCGCCGGGCCTGGATCTGCTGTCCGTCTTCATCGGTTCGGAAGGCATGTTGGGAGTGGTGACCGAGGTGACGGTCAAGCTGATCCCGAAGCCCGCCTGCGCACAGGTGGTCATGGCCAGCTTTTCCAGCGTTGAGGCGGCGGGCAATGCGGTGACGCAGGTGATCGCAGCCGGCATGATACCGGCGGGCCTGGAAATGATGGACCGCCGCGCGACGCACATGGTCGAGCCTTTTGTGCGTGCCGGCTACGACATGGACGCGCAAGCCATCCTGCTGTGCGAATCGGACGGCACGCCCGAAGAGGTGGAGCATGAGATCGCGCGCATGGAGGCCGTGTTCCGCGAGGCGGGCGCCACACGCTGCCAGGTGTCTTCGTCGGAGAGCGAACGCCTGAAGTTCTGGGCCGGTCGCAAGAATGCCTTTCCGGCTGCCGGCCGGGTGTCGCCCGATTACTATTGCATGGACGGCACGATACCGCGCCGTCATCTGGCGCGCGTGCTGGGCGCCATCGAGCAGATGGAAGACGAGTTCAGCCTGCGCTGCGCCAACGTCTTTCACGCGGGCGACGGCAACCTGCATCCGTTGATCCTGTTTGATTCGAATAAGCCGGACGAGGTGGAGCGTGCCGAAAAATTCGGCGCCGCCATTCTCGAGCTGTGCGTGCAGGTTGGAGGGACCGTGACTGGAGAGCACGGGGTGGGAATGGAGAAGATAAATCAAATGTGCGTGCAATTCTCTCGCGAAGAACTCGACGCGTTCCTGGCGGTAAAGCGGGCCTTCGATCCGCCCTGCCTGCTCAATCCTGAAAAAGTCATCCCCACGCTGGCCCGTTGCGCCGAATACGGCAAGATGCATGTCCATGCGGGAGAACTGCGCTTCCCCGATCTCGCCCGTTTCTAGGACCTGTCCCTTATGGATTTTGTCCTGTCGGAATTGTGCGACCAGGTCATGACGGCCCGTGCCGGCCACAAACCCCTGTTCGTGATGGGGGGCGGCAGCAAGGCGTTCTATGGCAATTACCGTCCGGTGACGCCGCAGGATGGCCATTGCCTGCTCGACATGACGCCGTATCGCGGCATTGTCAGCTACCACCCATCCGAACTCGTGGTGACCGTGCGTGCGGGCACGCCGCTGGCCGAACTCGAGGCGGCGTTGGCGGAGCACGGACAGATGCTGGCCTTCGAACCGCCGCATTTCTCGGCATCGGCCACAGTGGGCGGATGCGTGGCGGCGGGACTGTCGGGCCCGCGCCGCATGAGCGCCGGCGCGCTCAAGGACTTTGTCCTGGGCGCACAATTGCTGGACTCCGAAGGCCGCATTCTCTCGTTTGGCGGAGAGGTCATGAAGAACGTGGCGGGCTACGACGTGTCGCGCCTGCTGGCCGGTTCGCATGGCATCTTCGGCGCCATACTCGAAGTGTCCCTGAAGGTCGTGCCCAGGCCGATGGAAGAGCTCACGCTGACGCTGCCCGCCACGCAGGCGCAGGCGCTGGCAAGCTTCGCCCTGTGGCGCGGCAAGCCTCTGCCGATATCGGCCACCAGCTGGAGCGGCGACGATGATGGCGCCGAAGGCGAGATGGCCGTGCGCCTGTCGGGCGCGCCACCCGCGATCTCCAGTGCTCGCCAGTTGATCGGCGGAACGCCGATGGCGCCTGAGGCTGCGCAGGCGTGGTGGCGGTCGCTGCGGGAACAGACCCATGCCTTTTTTGCGCCAGGTCGGCCTCTTTGGCGTCTGGCGCTGCCTCCCACGGCCGCCGCGCTCGGCATGGGGCCAACGCTGCTGGAATGGGGCGGGGGGCAGCGTTGGCTGCAAGGCGATCATGACGCCGCCGCGCTGCGCGAAACCGCGGAACGGCTGGGAGGGCACGCCACGTTGTTCCGCACGGGGCAGGCCAGGCCGCCCACAGACGGTGTATTCCATCCGCTGGCGCCCGGGATCGCTTCGATCACGCGCCGCCTCAAACAAGAGCTCGATCCGGCCGGTCTGTTCAATCCCGGCCGCCTGGTCCTGGATCTATAGGGCATCATGCAAACCAATCTGGCATCCTGGGCACGCGACACCGATCTGGGCAAGGAGGCCGACGCCATCCTGCGGCGTTGCGTGCACTGCGGCTTCTGCACCGCCACCTGTCCGACCTACCAGGTGCTCGGCGATGAACTGGACAGCCCGCGCGGACGCATCTACCTGATCAAGCAGGTGCTGGAAGGCGCCGAACCCACGCAGTCCACGCAGCAGCACCTGGATCGCTGCCTGACGTGCCGCAATTGCGAGACCACGTGCCCGTCCGGCGTGCAGTATGGTCATCTCGTGGATATCGGCCGCAAGATCGTCGAAGAACGCGTGCCGCGCAGTTGGGCGGACAAGACCAAGCGGACCCTGCTGCGCAAGGCCATGCTCTCGCCGCTGTTCGGACCCGCAATGCGGCTGGGGCAGACCGTGCGCGGCATGCTGCCTGAAGCGCTGCGGCGCAAAGTGCCGGAACGCCGCGCGGCCGGGCCGCTGCCTCAAGTGGCAGGGCATGCGCGGCAGGTGCTGATGCTGGCCGGCTGCGTGCAGCCCGCCATGATGCCGACCATCGATGCCGCTACGATCCGCGTATTGGATGCGGTGGGCATCGGGGCCCGCATCGCGCCCGGCGCGGGCTGCTGCGGGGCCGTCAGCTTCCACCTGGATGCGCAGGACGATGCGTTGGCACAGATGCGTGCCAATGTCGACGCATGGTGGCCGCTACTGCAGGACGGGAAAGTCGAGGCCATCGTAATGAATGCGTCCGGCTGCGGGGCGATGGTCAAGGAGTATGCGCATCACCTGCGGCATGATCCTGCCTATGCGCAAAAGGCCGCTGAGATCGTGGCGTTGGTGAAGGATGTGGCCGAAATCGTAGCGCCGCATGCGGCCCAATTACGCGAGCGCCTGCCTGCGGGTACAAGGGCAGCCTTCCATCCGCCATGCACGCTGCAGCATTGGCAGGGGCTGCGGCCGTTGTCCGAGCAATTGCTGGCGGACCTGGGTTTTGCCTTGCAGCCTTTTGCCGACAAGCACCTGTGCTGCGGTTCGGCGGGAGCCTATTCCGTGCTGAATCCGGAGATCGCGCTGGAACTGCGCGACCGCAAACTGGGCGCCATTGCTGCGGGGGGACCGGACGTGATCCTGTCCGCCAACATTGGCTGTATCGGCCACCTGCAAAGCGGTACCGATACGCCTGTGCGGCATTGGATCGAGGTGGTTGACGAGCAGTTGCGCCAGCCTGCCGGCCAGCGCGGCGCATAAGCGCCGGACGCCTGCGGGGCATCCGGCTCCATCTTCTTATTCCACGGCCTTGACCATGTCTTCCAACACCTTCTTGGCGTCGCCGAAAACCATCATCGTGCGGTCCATGTAGAAGAGTTCATTGTCCAGGCCTGCATAGCCCGAGGCCATGGACCGCTTGTTCACGATCACGGTGCGGGCCTTGTAGGCTTCGAGAATTGGCATGCCGGCGATGGGCGACTTCGGGTCGTTCTTCGCGGCCGGGTTGACCACGTCGTTCGCTCCCAGCACCAGCACTACGTCGGTCTGGCCGAACTCGCTGTTGATGTCCTCCATTTCGAAGACCTGGTCGTAAGGGACCTCTGCTTCGGCCAGCAGTACGTTCATGTGACCGGGCATGCGGCCCGCGACCGGATGGATTGCATACTTGACGGTCACGCCCCGCTCGGTGAGCTTCTCGGCCAGCTCTTTCAGTGCGTGCTGCGCCCGCGCCACCGCCAAGCCGTAGCCCGGAACGATGGTCACGCTTTCGGCGTTGGTCATCAGGAATGCGGCATCGTCGGGACTGCCCGACTTGACGCTGCGCTGTTGCGCTTCGCCAGCCGCGGCTGCGCCTCCAGCTTGTCCGCCGAAACCGCCCAGGATCACGTTGAAGAACGACCGGTTCATCGCCTTGCACATGATGTAGGACAGGATCGCGCCCGATGAGCCCACCAGCGAGCCCGCGATGATCAGCATCGGGTTGTTCAGCGAAAAGCCGATGCCGGCCGCGGCCCAGCCCGAGTAGCTGTTCAGCATGGAGACGACCACGGGCATGTCGGCGCCGCCGATCGGGATGATGATCAGCACGCCCAGCACAAAGGCGATGATCGTCATGATGACGAAGGGCGTCCATTCCTGCGTGAGCATGAACCAGATGCCGCAAGCCAGCATCAGCAGCGCCAGCGCCAGGTTCAGCATGTGCTGGCCCGAGAACACCACGGGCGCGCCCTGGAACAGCCGGAACTTGTACTTGCCCGACAGCTTGCCGAACGCGATCACCGAACCCGAGAACGTGATGGCGCCCACGAATGTGCCGATGAACAGCTCGAAGCGGTTGCCAGTGGGGATCGGCATGCCGGCCGGCACGATGCCGAAAGCATGCGGTTCGGCCACCACGGCCACGGCAATGGCGACCGCCGCCAGGCCGATCATGCTGTGCATGAAGGCCACCAGCTCGGGCATCTTGGTCATTTCGACGCGCTTGGCCATCAGCGTGCCGATGGATCCGCCGACAAGCAGGCCCAGCACAACCCAGCCCAGACCGATGGTGGCGGCGCCGTCGCGGGCCAGGCCGACGATGAGCGCGGCCGTGGTCAGCACGGCGATCGCCATGCCGGCCATGCCGAAGACATTGCCCAGGCGCGACGTGGTCGGATGGGACAAGCCCTTGAGCGCCTGGATGAAGCAGACCGAGGCGATCAGGTAGAGCAGGGTGACGAGGTTCAGCGAGATCATTGCGCTTCCTCCTTGCCCGGCTTCCTGTCCTTCTTCTTGAACATCTCCAGCATGCGCCGCGTCACGAGAAAGCCGCCAAACACATTGACCGCGGCCAGCGCCACGGCGAAGACGCCCATGCCACGGGCCAGTCCGCCTTCGGTCAGCGCGGCAGCCAGCATGGCGCCCACGATGATGATGGCGGAAATGGCGTTGGTGACGGCCATAAGGGGCGTATGCAATGCGGGGGTGACGTTCCACACGACGTGGTAGCCGACATAGATGGCCAGCACGAAAATGATGAGGTTCATCAGGGTGGGGTTGATCGCTTCCATGCTGTTAGTTCCTCCGCGCCACGTTGCCGCCTTCGCACACCAGGCAGGCCGCGACGATTTCATCGTCGCGCTGGATTGCCAGCGCGCCGTCCGCATTGATGATGAGCTTCAGGAAATCCTGGATGTTGCGCGCATACAGCGCCGACGCGTCGGTCGCGACCAGTCCGGGCAGGTTGGTCAAGCCGATGATCGTCACGCCATGCTTTTCCACGACCAGGCCTTTCTCTGACAGCGGGCAATTGCCGCCGCGCTCGACCGCCAGGTCCACCAGTACCGAACCGGGTTTCATGGCCGCAACGGTTTCCGCAGACACCAGGGTGGGGGCGGGGCGGCCGGGAATCAGCGCCGTGGTAATGACGATGTCGGCCTGCTTGCAGCGCTCGGACACGAGCGCCGCTTGCCGCGCCATCCATGCGGGTGGCATGGGCCGGGCATAGCCGCCCGTGCCTTGCGCGATTTCGCGTTCCTCGTCGGTCTCGAAGGGCACGTCGATGAACTTGGCGCCCAGCGATTCGACCTGTTCGCGCGCGGCAGGGCGCACGTCGGATGCCTCGACGACCGCGCCCAGGCGCTTGGCGGTGGCAATGGCCTGCAACCCGGCGACGCCGGTGCCCAGCACGACGGCGCGGGCCGCTTTCAGCGTGCCCGCGGCGGTCATCATCATGGGAATCAGGCGGCCGTAGTGATGGGCCGCCAGCAGCACGGCCTTGTAGCCGGCCAAGTTGGCTTGCGAGGACAGCACGTCCAGGCTCTGAGCCCGCGTGATGCGGGGCGCGGCCTCCAGCGCGAAGCCGGTGAGCCCGGCGGCGGCCATCTGCTGTATGCCTTCGGCGTCGAAGGGATCCAGCATGCCGATCACCACAGAGCCGGATTTCATCTGGGGCAGTTCGGCCGCCGAAGGCGCGCGCACCTTCATGACGAGTTCTGCCCCCAGCGCATCCTGGGCGGTGCCGAGCGTGGCGCCCGCTGCCTCATAAGCCTCATCGAGATAGCGGGCGGCTGTGCCGGCCCCGCGCTCCACGACAACGGTGTGTTTGCCGCCTACGTACTTCTTGACGGTCTCCGGTGTTGCTGCGACACGAGTTTCCCCGTCTCGGGTTTCTTTTGGTATCCCGATGTGCATCTACGCCTCTCCTCAGAAGGTTCGCAGTAGTTATACACGGAATGTGGGCCCCGAGCCGCACTCGCTACGCTCGCTTGCTGCCCCCCGAGGGGGGCTGGCCCGCGTTGGGGCGGCCCGGCAGCGGGCCGGCACTGGAGTCGCATTGACTGCGCGCAATGGCTGCGGGTTCCTCCGATCGCAGACCGTTTTCTGTTTCGGCTTGCTCGTCGCTTCGGATCTTCTTGAGATCGGGCCGAAAAAAAGCCCCATGGCGAACCATGGGGCTGGGGTTTTGCAACCCAATTGCTCCAGCCGGTCTTGGCTTTGCGCCGGCCGGCACTTGCGCGCAAACGTCCGGCGTCAAGCCGTTTGCGCGCGAGTCCAGGTGATCAGCGCGGCGGTGAGTTCGCGCAGATCGGCTTTCAGGCGGCCGTAGTTCTCGGACGGACGCAGCGAGACCTCGTCCATGTAGAGTTTGCGGTTGATTTCGATCTGCAGGCTGTGACGGCCTTCTTCGGGGCGCCCGAAGGCGCGGACCAGTTCCACGCCCTTGTAGGGGTCGTTCACGGTCACGTCGTAGCCGCGTTCGCGCAGCCAGGCGGCGATGAACTCGCGGAATGCCGGGTCGCTGGTGCTGCCGTCGCGGTCACCCAACACGAAATCAGGATGCACCAGGCCCGGGCGGTCGGTGGCGTAGGCGCCGGCGACGCTGGGCATGGAATGGCAATTGATGTGCCAGACCTTGCCGAATTTCTTGTGGGCGGCGTCCAGCACCTGACCCAGCGCGGCGTGATAGGGCTTCCAGCACGCATCGATGCGGTGGCGGACTTCGTCCACCGTCAGCTTGCGGTTGTAGAGCGGCGTGCCATCGTCCAGCATGCGCCAGATCAGACCCTTGCCCAGCTTGACCTTGGGCGAGGCATTGATGGCGTCGGGCCACGCCTGGTTCAGCAACAGTTCGTCGATTTCGTCGGGCGAGCGATTGGCGTCGATGTAAGCGCGCGGAAACGCGGCGGCAATCATCGGCACGCCCATTTCGATGGCGTCGCCCCACAGGTCGTCAACCCAGGTGTCCTCGGCGGTGCGCAGTGCGCCAAAGTCCACCGCAGCCGCGAAATCGGGGGGGTAGGCGGTGCCGCTGTGCGGGGAGTCCAGCACGAGAGGAGCCGAGGGTTCCGAATCAGGATATTGCTGCGGGAGGTCGAGCCGGTAAGACAGGGGGTTGGTAATTCGCATATGGGGGTATTGCGTTCGTGAATCGGAGGTCCTCGCGCCCCGCGGGGGCGACGAGGACCGAAGACCGCTTAGTCGATCTTCACGTTGGCTTCTTTCGCGATGCGCTTGTTCTTGGCGATTTCAGCCGAGATCTGGGCGGCGAATTCGGCCGGAGTGTTGGCGGCAGGCGCGGCGCCCAGGGCTTCCAGGCGGCTCTTGACGTCGGCTTCGGCACTGACCTTCTGCACGGCGGCGTTCAGCTTGTCCAGCACGGGCTGGGGCAGCTTGGCGGGGGCCACCAGGCCGAACCAGGACGCGTCGTTCACGGCCGGCAGGCCGGCTTCCGCGAAGGTGGGCACGTCGGGCAGGCTGGCCACGCGCTTGGGCGAGGCGACGGCCATGGCGATCAGGCGGCCGGATTGCACGTGCGGCAGCGAAGAGGGCAGGTTGTCATACATGACGTCGACTTGGCCGGCCAGGGCGTCGTTGAGCGCCGGACCCACGCCGCGGTACGGCACGTGCATCAGGTTGGTGCCCGAAGCCATCTTGAACAGTTCGCCCATCATGTGCGAGACCGAGCCGTTGCCTGCGGACGCGTAGGTCAGCTTGCCCGGCTCGCTCTTGGCCAGCTTGATGAAGTCGGCGATGTTCTTGGCCTGGACCTTCGGGTTGATGGTCATGATGTTGGGCACGGCGGCCAGGTTCGAGATGGGCGTGAAGTCCTTCTCGCCATCGAACGGCAGGTTCGGGTAGATGGCCGGGTTGATGCCGTGCGTGCTGACGGTGGCGATGCCCAGCGTGTAGCCGTCCGGCGCGCTGCTGGCGACGAAGGCGCTGCCGATCGAGCCGCCGGCGCCGCCGCGGTTTTCCACCACGACGGTCTGGCCCAGTTCCTTGCCCAGCTTGTCCGCGAACAGGCGGCCGACGATGTCGGTGGTGCCGCCGGGCGGGAAGGGAACGATCAGGCGGATGGGCTTGGTCGGATACGCGTCTTCGGCGTGCGCGATGCCCGAGGTCAGTGGCGTGGCCAGGGTCGCGGCGGCGACACACAGGCCCAGTACTACGTTACGGCGTTGCATGAATTCCCCTAATGAATTGGAAAGCGGATGCGCAAAGGCAGACGCAAACGCAACGATTCTTTCCTGGCGGTCCCGTTTGCGCAAACGAAAGTTTCTCCGTAAGCTATGACTTTTTTTCATGCCTCTTTTCGCGGCGGCCCCGGAACAGCCCTGTTTTGCCGCGCGGCCTGAAACAATTTGCGTGCCCAACGCAAGCCTTTCCGGGAACGCGGAGCGTCTTTCCGCGGGGTCGCTCCCGGATATATGCCCCTTTGCCAGGGGGAAGGAGCCTGCGGCTACCGCGGGACGACATCATTTATGCGGCGTTTTTGTCCCTCTTTAACGGATCTCCAGGCGTTCGAAGTCGCCGCGAGACATAGCAGTTTCACGCGCGCGGCGCAGGAATTGTGTGTCACGCAGGGCGCGGTCAGTAAGCAGGTGAAACATTTGGAGGAGTTCGTCGGCATCGAACTATTCCTGCGGATCAGGCAAGGCCTGGTCTTGACCGAGGCCGGACGGAGCTATCTCACCAAAATCCAGGCGGGCTTGGGGCAGATCGAGGCCGCCACCGTGGAGCTGATCGCGCACCAGGGCCAGGGCGGCACGCTCAATCTGACCTGTATGCCGACCTTCGGCGCGCGCTGGCTGATCCCGCGCCTCACGGCCTTCATGCGTCTGCGGCCGGACATCCACGTCGAATTCCTGCCCCACCGCCAGGGCTATGACTTTTCCACGCCCGAGCTGGACGCCGCCGTGCGCTTTGGCGAGGGCATCTGGCCGGGTAGCGGGGCGGATTACATCGTCGGGCGCGAAATCCTGCCGGTCTGCAGCCCACGCCTGATTCCGGGCGGTTGCACCTCGCCGGCGGACCTGCTGGCTTATCCGCTTCTGCACCACACGTCGGCTCTGGAGGGCTGGCGCGACTGGTTCGAGCAGGCGGGCTGCGATACCCGGCGCAGCCTGGAGGGCGCGCGCTTCGATCAGTACGCGCTGTTGTCGCAGGCCGCCGCCGCGGGCTTTGGCGTGGCGCTGATTCCGCGCTGCCTGATCGAAGACGAGCTGCGTGACGGCAAGCTTGCCGTCGCCATCCAACTGCCGATCCGGGCGCGCATGGGCTATTACCTGTGCTATCCGGAGCAGAAGGCGAACCTGCCCACGTTGCAGGCATTCCGCACCTGGTTGATGGAAGTGTCCCGGGCCGCCGAGCCGCAACCCCAGGAAGACGCCCTGCCGTCCGATCTAAAATAGTCCGATCATGATTCAAACATCCACCCAGAACGGCCCTCACGCCGCAGCTTTGGCTTGCTCTTCCCCCGAGGGAGCTTCTGCCTCGCAGCGGTCCGAAGGCAAAAAAGGCCGCGTTGTCGTCGGCATGTCCGGCGGGGTCGATTCGTCGGTCACTGCCTGGCTGCTCAAGCAGCAAGGCTATGAGGTCGTCGGCCTGTTCATGAAGAACTGGGAAGACGACGATGATTCCGAATATTGCTCCACCCGGCAGGACCTGCTGGATGCCGCCAGCGTCGCGGACCTGGTTGGGGTCGAGTTCGAATTCGTCAATTTCGCCGCCGAATACAAAGACCGCGTCTTTGCGGAGTTCCTGCGCGAGTATTCCGCGGGCCGCACGCCCAATCCTGACGTGCTGTGCAATGCGGAGATCAAGTTCAAGGCCTTCCTGGACCACGCCATGGCGCTGGGCGCGGAGCACATCGCCACGGGGCATTATGCGCGGGTGCGCGAAGTGCCGGCCGAGGGGGGCGGCACGCAATTCCAGCTGCTCAAGGCTTTGGACGGCTCCAAGGACCAAAGCTACTTCCTGCATCGCCTGAACCAGGCGCAGCTGTCGCGCACGATGTTCCCGCTGGGCGAGATCCGCAAGACCGAGGTGCGGCGCATCGCGCACGAGATCGGCCTGCATAACGCCGCGAAGAAGGATTCCACCGGGATCTGCTTCATCGGCGAGCGGCCGTTCAGGGAGTTCCTGAATCGTTACCTGCCCACGGAGCCGGGTCCGATCATGACGCCGGAAGGGCAAAAGGTCGGCCGCCACGAAGGGCTGTCGTTCTACACGCTCGGCCAGCGCAAGGGCCTGGGCGTGGGTGGCGTGAAAGGACGGCAGCGCGAGGACGGCACGGCCGAGGCCTGGTACGTGGCGCGCAAGGACCTGGAGCGCAATATCCTTTATGTGGTGCAGGGGCACGATCACCCCTGGCTGCTGTCGGGCGAATTGCGGGCGCAGGATGCCAGCTGGGTCGCGGGCCATGCGCCGACGCCGGGCGCTTATGGCGCCAAGACGCGCTACCGGCAAGCCGATGCGGCCTGCCGACTGGACGGCGCCGGGGACGGCACCTTCCGTCTGGACTTCACCGAGCCGCAGTGGGCGGTGACGCCCGGGCAGTCCGCCGTGCTTTACGATGGCGAGGTTTGCCTGGGTGGAGGCATCATCCTGTAGCCGCCGCGCCGGCTTCTGCCGCGCGGCAGGCGTGGACTTTATTCAAAGCCCCTCGGGCGCAGCCCCTGGGGCTTTGTTCATTAGCAAGAAGAAAGAGGAGACAGTTGTGGATGTAACGATGGTGATTTGCCTGCTGGTGCTGGGCGGCGTGGTGGGTTTCGCCGCGGGCCTGCTGGGCATAGGCGGCGGGATGTTGCTGGTGCCTTTCCTGACGATGCTGTTCGCCTGGAAGGGCATGCCTTCCGATCTGGTGGTGCATGCCGCCATCGCCACGTCGATGACCTCGATCCTGTTCACCTCCATTTCCAGCGTCCGGGCGCACCAGCAACGCAAAACCATCAAGTGGGGCATCGTCTGGGCGATGGCCCCGGGCATCATCATCGGCGGCCTGCTATCTGGCGGCGCGGTCTTTGCCGCGCTCAGCACGTTGTGGTTGTCGCTGTTCTTTGCGCTCTTTGTCGGTTATTCCGGCTGGAGCATGCTGCAGAACAAGAAGCCCAAGCCCAGTCGCCAGATGCCGGGCGTGGTCGGCACCAGCGCGGCGGGGGCGGGCATTGGCTTCCTGTCCGGACTGGTGGGCGCGGGCGGCGGCTTTCTGTCGGTGCCGTTCATGGTCTGGTGCAATGTGGCGTTGCATAACGCCGTCTCAACCTCGGCGGCGCTGGGCTTTCCCATTGCGCTGGCCAATAGCGTGGGCTACGTGGTGTCAGGGCTGAATTCCGGCGAAACGCGCCCGGGCATGCTGGGCTATATCTACTGGCCGGCCCTGATTGCCCTGGTATGCACCAGCGTGCTGACGGCTCCCCTGGGCGCGCGGATGGCGCATCGCCTGCCGGTGCAGACCCTCAAACGCGTATTTGCCTGCCTGCTGTTCGCGCTGGCCGCCTACATGCTGTTCAAGGCCTGGCAGACGTTCAACGGCTGAGCCGGATATGGGGCTGCGCCGGCGAGAAGTGCCGCCGGGGCAGAAGCGGGGCCGCACGGGTGCGCAAGTGCCGCCAATGCAGAAGCGGGGCCGCACGGATCCGGCTCCGCCGGTCCGTAGCGGCGCCCCCTGGGGGGAGGCGCGCAGCGCCTCGGGGGGCGACTTACACCACCGGAACGGTGTCGATGAACGACTGGCGCTGCGACAGCTTGTCGTACAGGCGGGCCAGGTTCTGGTGGTTGGCGCGCCAGTCGAGCGAGGCGAAACGCAGGTCCAGGTAGCCCAGCGCGCAGCCGACGGCGATATCGGCCAGGCTGTAGTTGATGCCCATGCAATGGGCGTTGTCGCCCAGGCTCTTGTTCATTGCGTCCAGGCTGGCGTGGATCTTGGAGTACTGGCGTTCGATCCATTCGGGGCTGCGCTGAGCCTCGGGACGCTGGTTTTCCTTGACGATGGTCACACAGGCGTCCAGGAGGCCATCGGCGATGGCTTCCCAGCATTTGACGGCCGCGCGGTCACGCCCCGGCTGGGGGATCAGGCGAGCGACGGGAGACAGCGTGTCGACGTACTCGACGATGACGCGAGAATCGAAGAGGGCGCCGCCGTCTTCCATGACCAGGCAAGGCACCTTGCCCAGCGGGTTGTACGTTTGGATCTGCGTGTCGGCGGACCAGACGTTTTCGAGTTCAAGCCGGTAGTCCAGCTTTTTCTCGGCCATAACGATACGCACTTTGCGCACGTAAGGACTGGTAAGCGAGCCGATCAGTTTCATGGAGTCACAAGCGGAGTCGGAAAGCGGCCGAAGTATAGCAGGCCGTATGACGGCAAGACGGTCAAGAGGCCGGAATCTTCGTCAGTTTGCCACAATGTTGCGTGCTTCCGGATGATAAAATCGGCCGATTCGCTCATTCCCCGCTTTTTCTTTCCCAGACCATGCAAATCGCCGATCAGCTCAGCCAACTCAACGCCCTCTCGCCATTGGATGGCCGTTACGCTTCCCGGGGCGACGCGCTGCGCGGCCTGCTTTCCGAAGCCGGTTTCATGGCGCACCGCGTCGAAGTCGAGGTGGCCTGGCTGATCGCATTGTCCGATGCCGGTCTGCCGGAACTGCCCACCTTCTCCGAAGCCGCCCGCGCCCGTCTGCAACAATTGGTGCGCGACTTCTCGGAGGCGGATGCCGCCCGTATCAAGGACATCGAACGCGTCACCAACCACGACGTCAAGGCCGTCGAGTACTGGCTCAAGGAAAAGGTGGCCGATGACGCCGAACTGGCCCGCGCCGCCGAGTTCATCCATTTCGCCTGCACCTCCGAAGACATCAACAACACCTCGCATGCGTTGATGCTGACGCGCGCCCGCAATGAGGTCGTGGTGCCGCGCCTGCGCGAAGTCGCTGCCAAGCTCAACGACATGGCGGTTGCCCAGGCTGATCAACCCATGCTTTCGCGCACGCACGGCCAGCCTGCCAGCCCGACGACCCTGGGCAAGGAATTCGCCAATGTGGCCGCGCGCCTGAATCGCGCCATCGCCGCCATCGAGGCCGTCGAGCCCCTGGCCAAGCTGAACGGCGCCACCGGCAATTACAACGCCCACCTGTCGGCCTATCCCGAGATCGACTGGCCCGCGTTCAGCCAGCGCGTGTTGGCAGGCCTGGGCCTGACCCAGAACCGCCACACCATCCAGATCGAGCCGCATGACTGGATGTCGGCCCTGTTCGACGCCATCACGCGCGCCAACATCATTGTGCTGGACCTGGACCGCGACGTCTGGGGCTATGTGGCGCTGGGCTACTTCAAGCAACGCCTGAAGGAAGGCGAAGTCGGTTCGTCCACCATGCCCCACAAGGTCAACCCGATCGACTTCGAAAACTCGGAAGGCAATCTGGGCCTGGCCAATGCCGTGCTGCGCCACCTGTCGGACAAGCTGCCGATCTCCCGTTGGCAGCGCGACCTGACGGACTCCACCGTGCTGCGCAACCTGGGCGTGGGCCTGGGCTACAGCGTGGTGGCCTGGGATGCCTGCATGCGCGGCCTGGGTAAGCTGGAGGTCAACTCCGTCGCGATCGACGCCGATATCGATGCTTGCTGGGAAGTGCTGGCAGAGCCGGTGCAGACCGTCATGCGCCGCTATGGCCTGCCGCAGCCGTACGAACAACTCAAGGCATTGACCCGGGGCAAGGGCATTACCGAGGAAGGCCTGCGAGAATTCATCCAGGGCCTGGCCCTGCCCGAAGAACCCAAGGCTCGCCTGCTGGCGATGACCCCGCGTTCCTACATCGGGCTGGCGGCTGACTTGGCCCGGGCGGTATAGTCGCCTAGCCGCGCGCTTGGCGCGCGCGGCCTCTGTTGAACTTACGGGAGATTGCAATGAAGAAGTTGTCCACGCTCGCCGCGTTGGCCTGTATGACGGTTGGGCCCCTGCTGGCGACGAGCGCGTCCGCGCAGTTCGCCAAGCCCGAAGACGCGGTCAAGTACCGCCAATCGGCGCTGACGCTGATGGCTTCCCACTTTGGCCGCATGGCGCCGGTGGTCAAGGGCCAGCAGCCCTACGACGCCGCGCAGATCAAGGCCAATGTGGAAGTGCTGAAGACGCTGTCCGGCTTGCCCTGGGCGGGTTTCGGGCCAGGCACCGAGGGTGGCGACGCCCGTCCCGAAGTCTGGAGCGACGCTGCGGGCTTTAAGCAGAAGCAGCAGGCCTTCCAGGACAACATCGTCAAGCTGTCGGCCGCCGCCGATGCGGGCGACCTCGACAAGCTGCGTGCCGCGTTCGGTGATGTCGGCGCAAGCTGCAAGGCTTGCCACGACGCATACCGCAAAAAGAAATAAAGCGCCTGCCGTTCGCGGGCGGCTGGGGGCAAAGAGGCGTCAGCGCAAGCGTTGGCGCCTTTTTTTCGTCATTGCATGGGCGTCGCGGTTTCCGGAATCCCAGGCATCCTTCGTAGGGGAGAACCGATGAGACCCTTTGATGATCTGGTGGCGGAGGCCGAGGCCGCGGATGTCAGCGGCTGGGGCTTTGATTGGCTGGCCGGCAGGGCTACCGAGGAACGTCCGCCATGGGGCTATGCCAGGCTGCTCGCGCAGCATCTGGCTGGCGTGCAGGCGGCGCTGGATCTGGATACGGGAGGCGGCGAGGTGCTTGGCGAAGCATCCCGGTTCCCGCCGGTGATGTATGCGACCGAAGCTTGGCCGCCCAATGCCAGAAAGGCGCACGACCTTCTGGTCGGACGCGGTGTACAGGTCATCCAGACCGCGCCAGGCGCCGCCTTGCCATTCGCCGACGCTTCATTCGAGTTGGTGACGTCCAGGCATCCCGTGAATCCGGACTGGGCAGAGATACGCCGCGTCCTTAAACCTGGGGGGCGCTACTTGGCGCAGCATGTAGGCGCTGCGTCGGCCTTTGAGTTGATCGAGCATTTTCTTGGGCCATTGCCGCAGCAGCGGCGCCTGCGCGACCCGCAGGAAGAAGCGGCGGCCGCCGCGGCTGCCGGGCTTACCGTGATGGATTTGCGTTCTGCACGCTGCCGGATGATCTTCCATGACGTGGGCGCCGTGGTCTGGATACTGCGCAAGTGCGTGTGGTGGGTGCCGGATTTTTCTGCCGACAAGTACCGCGGGGCCTTGCTGGCGCTGGATGACCGGATGCGCGCCGGGGAGCCGTTCGTCGCCCATTCGACCCGGCACCTGATTGAAGCACGGCGTTGAGCGGACCCTGGCCGGCAGGCAGCGCAGCGAGCGAACGCAGGGTCCGGAGGCGCATCAATCGTGTTTGCCGGTGAAAGACAGGCAAAGCACCGCGGTGGCCAGGCCCAGACAATAACCCGTGATGGGCCAACTGGTCTCGTTTGGGAGCAGGGTGATGGCGAGCGTGCCAAGTCCACCCAGTATCAGCCCGCCCAGGCAGAAGTACAGTGCGGTGGCGGTTCCTGCCATGTGGTCGTGGCCCTGCAGCGCGCCGTCGGGGGCCACGGAGACAGCCATGGCGATGCCGGCGCCCACCAGCCACATCGGAACGATGAGGCCCAACACTGAATGCGGCGCAAGCAATTCGGTAATGGCGAGGCAGGTAGCTCCGGCTATCATGCCGCCCATCCCGAACCGCAAGGTCTTCAGTTTGCCCCACCGGGGAATCATGCGTCCGATAAGGCGCGCCGTCCCCATCATCGCGAGCGCCACCGTCGCGAACAGCAGACTGAAATTCAGCTGCGACAGCCCTTGGCGCCCCATCATGAGCCAGGGCGCGGTCGAGAAAAAGACGAAGAAGCTGCCCATGGCCGCGCTGTAGCCTAGCGTATAGAGCCAAAAGCTACGGCTTGCGGCGGGCTCAAGGAGCCGGGGCCGTTGAGTGGGCTTCGCTTTCCGAGGCCTGGTCTCGGGCCAAAGCAGCCAGGCGGCAATGACGGCCCCTGTCATCCCGGTTCCCAGCAGACCGAAGATGGCGCGCCATCCCAGCCAGGCATCGACCAGGGCGCCCAGCAACGGGCCTGCAGCAGGTACCATCGCGAGCAGTGAGCCCAGCATGCCGTAGATGACGTGGCTTTCGTTGCTGCCCGCGTAGGCGTCGCGCACGGTTGCGAAGGTGGCAACGAGGCAGGCCGAGGCGCCGCAGGCCTGAAGGATGCGCAGGCCCAGAAACGCGTCAGGCGAGGAGGCTGCTGCGAGACCGAACGACGCCGCGCAGTAGGCGAGGCCGCCTCCCAGCAGGACCGGCCGACGGCCCAGCCGGTCGGACAGTGGGCCGAACACAAGCTGTCCGGTCCCAAGCAGAACCAAATAGGACGTCAATGTCCATTGGATCGTTGCGGGGCCGGTGCCTAGTGCATCGGCCATGAAAGGCACCACGGGCAGGTACATGTCCATGCCCAGCGAGGCCAGCAGATCGAACGGTGACAACAGGAAGAGTGTGGCGACAAGCGAGTGCCGCCAGGGAGAACCATTTGAGCGCACGAAACCATCTCCTTCAAAAAGGATCAGGCGGCGCTCTCCTTGAGCGACTGCAATCGTGAGAACGCCGCAACAACTAAAAAAAGCGAGTTGTTGCGGCTTACTTGTCTGCTTGCTTGGCGGTGTTCATGGGCATCAGGAAAAGGACATGTCGGCCGCCACTTCCAGCGACCGGATCCACAGCACCAGGCCGGTTACGCAGGCGCCCAGCACCAGGGCTCGCAGCCAGACGGCTAAACCGTCCTGGGTGGGCGGCGTGCCCGTGGGTACGTCCTTGGCGTCGACCTTGCCCGTGATGATCGCGCGCACGAGCCGTTTGCGGCGCACCAGTGCGTACCAGAGCACTGCGGCAAGATGCAGGGCGACCAGGGCCAGGATGACCCATTCATTGAGCTTGTGCCAGGAAGTCATTGCGGCCGACACGGCTTCGTTGACGTGGCCGAACAGCGGGCCCTGCGTCATGATGTCGTCAGTGGTGAAGAGGCCGCTGACGGCCTGCAAGCCGATGACGAGCAGCAGCGCCAGCACCGACAGCGCGCCGAGCGGATTATGGCCAGCGGGGGCTGCGGCCCCCTTGAGATAGCGGGCCACGGCGGCCGGGCCGCGCACGAACTGCGAGAAGCGTGCGTAGCGGGGGCCGAAGAATCCCCACAGCAATCGAAACAGGATGAGGCCCAGCGCGGTACAGCCGAAGCGCACGTGCCAGTCCATGTACAGGCCACCGAGTTTGACGCTCACGAATGCGCCGACGATGCAAACGACCAGCGCCCAATGGAAAAGGCGGGTGGGGAGGTCCCAGATGTGGACCGCGAGACGATTATTCTGCATGGGGGGATCGCCAGGGCTGTATTGCCGGGGACTTTATCACGCATAAATTGCCCCGTTGCAAGCGCAACGGGGCGGGGCACTGCTTCAGTGGGTGCTGTGGCGCACCGATTCAATGCGATGCACGTGCTCGTGGCGGAACCGGATGCGCTGGCCGGGGGCCTTTTGCGCGGGAGCTCCGCAGGGCACGATTTCGGTCGTGTAGGTCGTCGTGCCGTCGATGGGCGCGTTGTAGATGACCGTGGCGCGGATTTCCGGGCCGTTTGCAGGTTTCAGGTAAACGATGTCGCCGACATGGATCGGCGTGTTGTCCAGCGTGGTGTGAGCCGGGCGTCGGATCAGATCCGAGGTAGTGAAACGAGTATTCATGGTGTTTGTTCTCTTGGTTTCTAGTTATGGGAAAAGCCGCGTCTGGCCACGTGGCGCGCGGTATTGCCGCCGCGTGCCGCTGCCAGCCGTATCGAATCGGGCAGGCTTGTCGTGACACTAACGCATAAGTGCCGCCATTCCTTTGCGCATTCTCATGTTCTGCGCGCATGGGCGGACGGCGCGATGCTGCCCATCAGTCCGGGACGGCATCAATTGGGTTGCGGCACGCGAGTATGCGCAAGGCAGGCTTGCCGGGCGCCGCTGATGATGTGGTTGCTTCGTGCCAAGCCGGACTGGCGGTTTGGTGAAGGCGTTTTGTTCCTGGCCGCTATCCGGATTTATGTTCCGTCGACCGTGGGAGAGTGTTGGCAGGGATTTGCCCGGGGGGAGCGCTATGGCTCACCCTATTGGCCCACCCTGATTTCGCCGCTTTATTTTCGTTCTTTTCGAGTAAAAGCTGGCGTGGGTGGTGGACCCAACCGTTAATATTAATGCTTGCCGCTTGATTTTGCAAGCGTTTTTTCGCGAGGGGGGCGAGCCCCTCTTTTATTGACCGTTAATGTGCGGCAGGACGGGCCTGGCGTTGGGCTTCGATGATCAGGCCTTCCAGGCGCGCCGACATGCGCAGCGCTACTTGCGCGCTCGTCTGGCCGTCTGGCTGGCGCTCGGTTTCCAGGGCAAGTTCGATGCGTTCATTGTCGAATGCCTCGGGCGCGGCCTGGATTTCCACGTAGCGGGCCAGCAGGGCATCGACCGCCTTCTGCGCATCCGCCAGCGCTTCGTCAGACAACTGGCCGGGGCTCAGGTACTGGTTGACCACCCGTGCCAGGTCGTTCATGAAGAACAGCAGGGCGGCCGCGCCGCGGCAATCGGGATGGGCAAAGCCCCAGGTGTCGGAAGTGGCGTGTTGAGTCATGTCTTGGGGCTAGCCTGTGTCGCGAGGCCATTGTGGCCGAAGGCGCCATTTTATGGGATCGGGCTGCTGGCCCGCATGAGGCATACTGCCATGCCTATGATCAGACTCGCACGACCCTCAGACTTGGCCAGCCTGGCCGATATCGAACGTTCCGCCGCAGAGCGGTTTCTGGACACGCACATGGCGTGGGCCGCTGGCGACGGCACCGTGCCGGCGGCCGACCTGGCGCAGGCGCAAGCCGCCGGCCTGCTCTGGGTCGCCGAGACCGCCGACGGCGCAGCCGCGGGCTTCGCGCTGACCCGGCCCATGGACGGCGATCTCTACCTGGCCGAGATGGCGGTGGCTTTGCCGTGGCAGGGGCGTGGCCTGGGGCGTGCGCTGCTGCGTGCCGTATGCGCGCATGCTCGCGCTGCGGGCTGCTATCGGTCGGTGGTGTTGACCACCGACCGCGACTTGCCCTGGAACAAACCTTTTTACCAGCGACAAGGTTTTACCGAGGTGCCGGCAGCCGCGCTCTCGCCAGGCTTGCGGGCGCGCTTGCATTTCGAGCATGCCGCGGGTTTCGATGCCGCGCGCCGCTGCGCCATGATGTACCCCCTGGAACCTTGATGCGCGCGGCCGACCCTGTGTCAACACGCTTCGATGGCAACAAAATCCGCCCACCAGGGATGGCGGGAAGCGCCTTCGGGATAATCTGCCGGAAGGCGGCCTCCCTGGTTGGGGGCGGCGCCGATTTCGCGAACCCCCGTGCAAGGAGGATGGGCATGGCACTGCTGCGAGCTTGCCTGCTGGGCCTGACGATGGCCTCGATGCTGTTTCTGGCGGCTTGCGTCAATAAGGAGCCCCAGGAGCGGGCCGCGTTTATCCAGTTGCTGCAAAGCCGGATGAGCAGCGCGTCCTTGCTGCCGATAGGCTCGCTCGGCGAGCCGGAAAAAGAAGCCATCGGCGACTACGCCGATGCCTACGAAGTGATCACCGATTTCCAGCAGGCCATGGCGCAGTCGGCCGCTTCCCTGCTCGACGTGCTGGAAGTCGAGAGCATCCATTCGGTCGCCGAGATCGTGGAGCGGCGGACCCGCTTCGAGGCAGCGCGCAAGACACTGGCCGAGCAGGCTGCCGAGGTCCAGCAGGCCCAGGCGAAGGCAGACAAGGCGCGGGCTGCCCTGGCCTTGCCGGCCGATCTTGCGCCCGTCTATGACGGTGTCTATGACGAAGCCGTGACAGCGCCGGCAGCCGAATTGCTGGATGCCGCTGCCGGCATGGACGCCGTGGCGCGCGATGCGCTGGGCGTTGCGGATTTCGTGGCGGCGAATGCCCAGGATATCCTGCTGGCGGACGGGCAGGCGCGCGTCGCGACTCCCACGCTGCAACAGGAGCTGAACTTGCGTCTGCAGGGGCTGAACGCGCGGTCGGACGTCCTGGAGCATGCGCGCGCCGCCTTGCTGCAGGTCACCGGGCAGCCGCCGGACGCCCGCTGAGCGGCGCTTTGTACAATGCGGGTCTCGCGGCGTCAGCCGAGCCTGGGACGTAACATGAGCCAATCTTCCAGCGTGCACTACAGAACCTTTCTGCTCCTGCTGGTGGTGGTCACCATCGCATTCGGCTGGTTGTTGTGGCCTTTTTATGGCGCTGTTTTCTGGGGCGCCGTCCTCGCCATCATTTTTGCGCCTCTGCAGCGCCGGCTCGTGCCGCGCATAGGCGGACGGCGCAACCTGGCCGCGCTGATCACTTTGCTCCTGGTGCTGCTGCTTGTGATCCTGCCGCTCATCGTCATCAGCGGATCGCTGGTGCGCGAAGGGGCGAACCTCTATCAAAGCATCAAGTCCGGACAGATCAACTTCGGCGCTTATTTCCAGCAGGCCATGGAGGCTTTGCCGCCGTCGGTGCACGACCTGCTGGCGCGCTTCGACCTGGCGGACATCCCGAGCTTGCAGGAGAAGCTCAGCGCGGGCGCGATGCAGGCAAGCCAGTTCCTGGCGACCCAGGCCCTGAGCATTGGACAGGACACGTTCCAGTTCGTGATCAGCTTCGGCATCATGTTGTACCTGTTGTTCTTCCTGCTGCGCGATGGTCCGCTGTTGTCGGCGCGGCTCAAACGCGCCATGCCACTGAGCGACACGCATAAGCAGCATCTGCTGCGCAAGTTCACCACCGTCGTGCGCGCCACCGTCAAGGGCAACGTCGCGGTGGCGGCGGCGCAGGGCGCGCTGGGTGGCATCATCTTCTCCATCCTGTCCATCCAGGGCGCGCTGCTGTGGGGCGTGATCATGGGTTTCCTGTCCTTGCTGCCCGCGGTGGGCGCGGGGCTGATCTGGGCGCCGGTCGCAATCTACTTCCTGTTGACTGGCGCCACCATCAAGGGCGTCGCGCTGATTCTGTTCGGCGTGCTGGTCATTGGCATGGTGGACAACGTGCTGCGCCCCATTCTGGTGGGCAAGGACACCAAAATGCCGGACTACGTGGTGCTGATCTCTACGCTGGGCGGGATGGCTTTGTTCGGGCTGAATGGCTTCGTGATCGGCCCGCTGATCGCCGCGCTGTTCATGGCGAGCTGGGATTTGTTCGCCCCGCCGGTGGACGGGTTGCCCGGCAGCGTCGAAGATAAGCCGCGCGCAGAAAAGTAGGCGGGGCTTGCGCAGTGGCAATCCGCCCGTGCCAAGACGGGTGTATGGTGTAGCAGCGCCGGCTTCCATCGGGGCCGGTCTTTCGTATCAACCTCGTTTATTCGGGAGCGCGTGGGATATGGAATGGAAACTGCATCGATCCGGCTGGATCGAAGAACGCAACTTCGACATCGAATTCGCCGAGACCCCGGAGGGGTATCACACCCGCGTGCGGGTCTTCGGCTTTCCGGTGCTGGAAGACACCAAGCATGTGTTCCCCAACGAGGCGCTGGCCGAGAAGGGGGCGCTGACTTTGCTCAAGACTCAGTTCACCGGCACCCCGGATCTGGAAGATCAGTAAGGCCGGCAGCCTTTGTGCGTTCGAGATAAATCGGGGACGCAACTCTTCCACCACATCTGTATCGACGCGGCGAGGGGATTCCCATGGCGCGGATTGTGCGTTTGCGAACTTCTGCAATAATTTCTGACGTTCGTTCGTCCTCTGGAAATGGGCCGGGCGGAGCGTTTCGGGAGGCGCATGGGTCCAGAGGTGTGGTTTCGATCGGCAGGCCGACGCTTGCGCACGTCGCAGGGCGAGGTTCCCGTGGGTGACGGCGAAAGCCTGGTGGGCGCGCGGGTTCGCCGGCCGCGCCGCTATTCCATGCGCGCGGGCCTGCTGACCCTGGTCTTCGCCTGTATCACGCCCGCGCTGGTCATGGCTTCTGTGGCGGTCTACGAAAGCTATGTCATCCAGAAAGAGCGGATTTTCCGCGATACGATTTTCCTGGCGCGCAACCTTACCGCCATCCTCGACCGCGAACTGACCGGCGTCGAGGCCGGCTTGCAGATGCTGGCGTCGTCGCCGGACCTGGTGGCGGGCGATCTGGCCGGTTTTCATCGGCGGGCGCGTGAATCCGTGCGCTTCCAGATCATAGACAGCTACGTCCTGACCGATAAGGCTGGCCGCCAGCTCATCAATACGTCCGTGCCTTTTGGCAATCCGCTGCCGACCACCGGCGCCTCCATTGAACTGGCCCAGGTGTTCCAGACCCGCGCGGCGGTGTTGACGGGTCTCTTCACGAGCAAGGTCAATCAAGGTCCCCTGATTGCGCTTGGCGTGCCGGTGTTGCGCAACGGCGAGGTTGCCTACAGCCTTAATGTCGGCATCCTGCCCGAGCGCATCGGCAACCTGCTGGGCAGGCGGGCTTTGCCGGACGGTTGGGTGGCCGCCGTGCTGGACGATAGCGGCACGATCCTCGCGCGCACGCGCGACACGGCTAAGTTCGTGGGCCAGAAGGCCGTTCCCGAACTGGCGCGCGCGGTGCAGCAGGAAAGCGAAGGCTCGCTGGAGACCGTCACCAAGGAAGGCACGCCCGTCTATACCGCGTTCAGCCGTTCGTCGCTGTCGGGTTGGACCGTCGCGGCCGGCGCGCCGATGAGCCTGCTGACCACGGACCTCTACCGCTCCATCGCCTGGATCGCCCTGGGCACGCTGGTGGCATTCGGCTTGGGCTTGCTGTTGGCTCTGCGGCTCGCCAGCCGCTTGACCTCATCGGTGCAAAGCCTGGTCGAGCCCGCGCTGGCGCTAGGCAAGGGGCATGCGGTCACGGTGCCGGGCACGCGCGTCAAGGAAGTCGCGGAAGTCGGCGGAGCCTTGGTGCAGGCGTCCCGCATGCTGACGCATGCCCAACACCTGGCGCATTACGATCCGCTGACCGGCCTGTGCAATCGGGTGCTGTTCAACGAACTGGTATTGCGCGAACTGGCGGTGGCGCAGCGCAGCGGGGAATCCTTCGCGATTCTGGCCATCGATCTGGATGGTTTCAAGGCGGTCAATGACTTGCATGGCCATGCGGCCGGCGATGCGGTGCTACAGGAGGCGGCAGAGCGCATGGCCGATGCGATCCGCGTATCGGACGCGGCGGCGCGGCTGGGCGGCGATGAATTCGCCGTGCTGCTGCTGGGCGCGGACAAGGAGAATGCGCGGCGTGTGGCCCAGGCATTGGTCGAGAGTCTGTCCATGCCGTATCCCGACATTAGCGTCGCCGTATCCGCCAGCGTGGGGATCGCCGTCTATCCGCAATCCGGCATGGCCGTGCGCGAATTGCTGGAGCGCGCCGACATGGCGCTGTACAAGGCGAAAGGGCAGGGCAAGCGGCGGGTGGAGGTGGACCAGTGATCGCATCCGGCCGCCGGCGACGCGTCATCAGATATCGTGGCGAGGCGGCGTCAGGGCGGTAAGGACCTCGCCCGATTTCAACCGATACCGGTTCCGATCCAGCGGCAACACCCGCTCCCCCTCCGTCGTCCGGAGTATGTAGCGGGCCGCGTCAGGTCGCGCCGCGTCAGGCCGGGCCGCGTCAGGCCGCGCCGCGGTCACGCCCGGCTCGCCCGCTCGCAGAAACACTTCAATCCGGTAAAGCCGGCCCGATTCCGTGCTGGCAAGCACGTCGCTCAATCTGCGTATGGATATGGTCATGCGGCGCTTGCTCCTTCTTCTGTCCTGTTCGGGCGAGCATGTCGGTTTGAGGCGCTGGTTTTCCGCCAGCCGGAGACCGGCCGCGGGGCAAGCGGGTTTTCGCTACACTGCCCCGCTTGGCGCCCTATAACGGGCAATCGGAATCGGTAATGCAACTCTCCCTGAGCCGGAACACGGCGACTTCACTGGGCTTGCTGGCGGTGCTGTTATGGGGCACCGTGGTCGGCCTGATCCGCAGCGTCAGCGAAAGCTTCGGTCCCATCGGTGGCGCCGCGCTCATTTATACGACCGGCTCCGCATTCCTGGTGCTGCTGCTGGGCTTTCCAAAGCTGCGGACCTTTCCGCGCTCGTATCTCATCGTTGGCAGCCTGCTCTTCGTCGCGTACGAGATCTGCCTGTCGCTCTCGCTGGGATTCGCGGCCAACCGCGGGCAGGCGATCGAACTGGGTATCGTCAACTATCTCTGGCCCTGTTTTACAGTGATTCTTGCCATGCTCATCAATGGCCAGCGGGCCAGCGCATGGGTGGTGCCCGGCATATTGCTGTCCTTGGCCGGCATCGTCTGGGTCCTGGGTGGGTCCGGCGGGCTTTCCTGGGATCGCACCATTGCCAACGTCTCCAGCAATCCCCTCAGTTATGGGTTGGCCTTCAGCGGCGCCATCATCTGGGCCGTGTATTGCAACGTGACCACGCGATTCGCCGACGGCAAGAACGGCGTCGCCCTGTTCTTCATGCTGACGGCAGCGGCCCTCTGGATCAAGTACTTGGTGGGTGCCGAGCCTGCCTTGACCTTCACCTGGCCGGCCACGCTGGAATTGGCGGTGACGGGTGGCGCCATGGCGGCAGGCTATGCGCTATGGAATCTGGGGATACTCAAAGGCAACCTGACCTTGCTGGCCACGGCCTCCTACTTCACTCCCGTGTTCTCGACGTTCTTCGCGGCCGTGTGGCTCTCCACCCGCTTGACTGCCTCGTTCTGGCAGGGCGTGGCCATGGTGACCGCCGGGTCGCTGCTGTGCTGGGCGGCGACCCGCGGCAAGGCCGCCCGGGGCGCGTAGCCCCAGGCGCGAGTGTCGCGACTATGGAATTATTCGATCAACACGGTCTGCGCAACCGCGTAGCCGAGCGGAATCAACAAGAGTGAAGCGAACAGGGAACTGACTATCGCCGCCGAGATTTTCAGCCAGGGTTCGGACCCTGCGCTTTGAACCGTTTGAATCACCAACGCGACGATACCCACAACCATCAAACAGCTCATAACCACTGCTACATAAGTCATGTTGTCTCCGTCCTCGCCTGATTAAAGGGATGCGGCTGCCGCTGAGCGGTCTAGATGTTTGTATTGATTGTGCGCCTGTATTCGGGCAATAGGCCCTAGGGTTTTCCTGACGCGATGCGCGGTTTGTGGCGTATTTGCCTCGGGGGGTGCAGCATGAATTCATGTGCGGGCGCAGCATTTCCGCCGCCTGTTCGTGGGGGCGTGTTTGCTCGGGCATCTTGCGCTACGATGGCGGCGTCGAATCACGATAAAGGCCGCCACATGCCGCAACTGCGCCCAGGCACGCGCGCCACGTTGCAAGTCAGGCAGTTGATGCCGGGGGAGTTCGCCTGGATCATCACCCTGTTTGACCCCGAAACCGGCAATGTGCGCAGCACCAATTATTCGGCCAGGCGTTACGCCAGCCAGGACGAAGCGTCCGCGGCGGGAAAGGCCGCCGTCGTCGAATTCCTGGGGGCCGACAGTCAAAAATCCGCCGAACAGATCAGGGACGCCAAGAGCAAATCCTGATCAAGCACTGTGCGGTCTTGCTCGCCGCCCGCACGAAAGCCCTCGCAAGAGGGCTTTTTTATTGCTGCCGGCATGGACCGGGAATGCGGTTTGCTGAGAGGGGGGCGGCGCGCTAGGCGCCGCTTGAGGAGACCACTATGTCCCAGTCCATGCATCGGGAACCTGGCGGGGGCGACGAGCCTGCGCCCGATGATCCCGCCTTTCCCAATAATCCGCCACCGGACGATCCGCCGCTGGATCCGAAGCGCCCGCGTAACGATCCCGATGTCATCGATCCCGTGCCGCCGCCGCCGGACCCTCGGGCGCCCGGCACGATTGATCTGGCCTGAATGCTGCGCCCAGCGCGCAGGACATTATTCAAGGAGGTTTTATGCGTTCCATTTTGTTGTGGCTGCTTGGCGTGCCCATTCCCATCATCATTTTGCTGGCGCTTTTCTGGCATTGATCCGCGAGGCTTTCCTGCCGCGGCGGCGTGTGTGCGCGGCTGCGTTGAATCATGAACAAGGAACAAATCCATGGAAAACCCATCTTCATTGAGTCAGCCATATATGGGCGGAGTGCCTCCCCGGGAGTCCGCCATTTCTGCCGTGTCCTGGGCCGCCGTCATCGCCGGCGCTGTCATCGCCGCAGCGCTTTCCCTGGCGTTGTTCGCTGGCGGGACCGGCTTGGGCTTTCTTTCGATCTCGCCGTGGAGCGGCGAGGGAGCTACGGCGCCAGCGATAGGCATCGGTCTCATCGTCTGGATGTTGGCAACGCAGATCGTCGCCTACGGTATCGGAGGCTATGTCGCTGGGCGGCTGCGCACCAAATGGGTCGACGTGCATTCGGACGAGGTCTATTTCCGCGACACGGCGCACGGGTTCCTCGTATGGGCATTGAGCGCGGTTGTCAGCGCCGTGTTGCTGGGGGCGTCCATTGCTACCCTGGCATCCGGTGTTGCCCGGGCGGGAGCCTCCATGGCGGCAGGGGCCGGCACGGCCGCCACGGCAGCGGCTGCTGCGGGCGGAGGCGACGCAATGGCGCAGGTCCAAGGCTATTTCTCCGATGCGCTGCTGCGTTCGGAACGGCCTGATGCAGTGTCCGACCGCAACGGCGCGCGGGAAGAAGTGGGCCGCATTGTGGCGATGAGCGTGGCGCGCGGCTCCATGACGGGCGAGGATCGCGACTACGTCGTGAAAGTCGTGGCGGCGCAGACCGGCATGGATCCCGCGGCGGCGCAACGCCGAGTCGAGCAGGCGGTGCAGAACGTGAAGCAGGCCGCGGACGATGCCAAGCAAAAGGCCAAGGAAGCGGCGGACCAGGCGCGCAAGGCCGCGGCCGCATTCGCGCTGTGGGGTTTTGCTTCGATGCTGATAGGCGCCTTTGTGGCCAGCCTGGCGGCAACTTGGGGCGGCAGGCGCCGCGACGCGGTACGCCTGCCCTGAGGAGCACCCGCCTAAGCGCAACCCAAGCTGCAATGCAAAAGGCCCTCGCCGAAGCGAGGGCCTTTCTTGATTCTGGTGGCGCATCCCTGATTCGAACAGGGGACCTGCGGATTATGATTCCGTCGCTCTAACCGGCTGAGCTAATGCGCCATTTCGTTTGATCCCTGCGGCCGGTCTTGCGGGGTACTTGCGTGGTACTTCTTACGCAGAGCCGTTTGTTCAGCAGGAGGTGATCAACGAAGAACGAAATTCTAGCACGATTTTTTTGGCGTTTGCAAGCGGTCCGTCATCAAATATTCAAAGAATTCTTCAGGCGTCCCGCGCCAGCCGAATGCCCGAGAACTGCCAGCGGGCCTCGGGCGGGAAAAAGTTGCGGTAGCTGGGCCGGATATGGTCCCGGGGCGTAGCGCAGGATCCGCCTCGCAGCACGTACTGACCGCACATGAACTTGCCGTTGTATTCCCCCACGGCGCCACTGTCGGGCTTGAAGCCGGGGTAGGCGTCGTAGGCGCTGCAGGTCCATTCCCACGCGTCTCCAAACAGTTGCACGGGGCCGCCGGAGCCGCTGCGCGTGGGGGCGGGGCGTGTGTCCAGGTGGCCGTTTTCCAGCATGTTGGCGCGCCCCGTCAGCGCGCCTTCGGGCAATTGGCGGGCGGCATGCTCCCATTCGGCTTCGCGCGGCAACCGCACGCGGGCCCAGCGCGCGTAGGCATCGGCCTCGAAGTAGCTCACGTGCGTCACCGGCGCCTGCAGTTCCAGTTCCTGCATGCCGCGCAGCGTGAAGATGCGCCAATCGTCGCGCTGCCCTTCCCAGTAGAGAGGCGCGCGCCAACCTTCGGCGCAGACCCGGTCCCAGCCCAGCGACAACCAAAGCTCGGGCCGCTTGTAGCCGCCATCGCGGATGAAGGCTAGGTACTCGTGCTGGGTCACCAGGCGGTCGGCCAGATGAAAGGGGGCCAGCAGCACATCATGGGCGGGGCCTTCATTATCGAAACCGAAGCCGTGACCGTCATGGCCGATGCGGGTGATGCCGCCTGCGTAGCGAGTCCAGCCCACCGGGGTGGAAGGCGGCAGCGCGGGCGGCCCGGGCGCCACATAGGCAGGCTTGAGCGGATTGGCGGACAGCATGTGCTTCAGGTCGGTGAGGATCAGCTCCTGATGCTGCTGTTCATGGTTCAAACCCAGTTCCAGCAATGCGTCGAACGCGGGGTCGTTGCCGCCCAGGCGCGAGATCAGCTCGTGCATGGCGCTGTCCACGTGCCGGCGATAGTGCTGCACCTCCGCAAGCGCGGGGCGCGACAGCAGGCCGCGGCGCGGACGCGGGTGCTTGGCGCCGACGGCGTTGTAGTAGGAGTTGAACAGCATGCGGTACTGCGGATGGAAGACGGAATAGGACGGATGAAAACGCGTCAGCAGGAAGGTCTCGAAGAACCAGGTCGTATGGGCAAGATGCCATTTGACGGGGCTGCAGTCCGGCATGGACTGCACCTGGCAATCTTCGGGACTCAGTGGGGCGGCCAGGGCCGTGCTGGTCGAACGCACGGCATCGTAGCGGTCGTGCTGGCCCGCCTGGCCGGCAGCATAGGGTCCGGTGGCAGGGTGAGTCAGCAGGCACGCAGGTTCCATGGCGATCCTCCAGTGGCGTTAAGGGCGGGCCCGCGTCATGCGCGGGCGCTGAAAATTGAGAACCAGCCGCGGGAATCCGACCAGTGCGCGACGTCGCGGTAGCCGGCGCTTTGCAGCAGGTCGGCAAAGGCTTGCGGGGTGAACTTGTAGGAATTTTCGGTGTGGATGCGTTCGCCAGCGCTGAATGCGCGCGCGCCACCGGGCCACGCCACACGCACCGCGCGTTGCGCTTCCAGATGCATCTCGATGCGCGAGCTGGCGCTGTTGAAGAGCGCAATGTGGCGCCAGTCGTCCACGTCGAAGTCGGCGTCCAGCACGCTGTTTACGTGCCGCAACAGGTTCAGGTTGAAGGCGGCGGTCAGATGCAGCGCGTCGTCGTAGGCGGGTTCCAGGACGTGCTTGGGCTTGACGCGGTCCACGCCCACCAACAGTCCGCCGCCGGCGCATTGTTCACGGATCCGCCGCAGCATGGCGTGCGCGTCCTCGGGACTGAGATTGCCGATGCTGGACCCCGGATAGAAAAACAATCGCTGTTCGGCCGGGATCCCGGCGGGCAGGGCCAGTTCGTGGGTGAAATCCTGTCCGATGGCGGTGATCTGCAAGTCGGGATACGAAAGCTGCAGGCGGCGCACCGCAGCCTGCAGGTAGTCCGCGGAGATGTCGATCGGCACATAGTGGCGAGGCCGCAGGCTGGGAAAGAGGCGTTCGGCCTTGACGCAGTCGCCCGCGCCCAGATCTATCATCGATAGCACCGGTCCGATATGGCGCGCGATGTCGGCGCCGTGGTGCTGGAAGATCTCGGATTCGCAGCGCGTCGGGTAGTACTCCGGCAGCTGGGTGATCGCGGTAAAGAGCGCCGAGCCCAAGGCGTCGTAGAGGAACTTCGGATCGATGTGTGCAGGACGCGCCATCAAGCCTTCGCGCAGTTCGACTTGTTCGGCGCTGGGGGGCTGCGGGTTTTGCGCGATGAACTTCGGCGCGGTGGGGGCAAACAGTGCGGAAGGCGAAACCATGCGTCTGTTCCTTTTTTTGCCGGTTGGCGATCCCGCTTGGGCGCATCCCCGGAAGGGAGGGCCTGGCGGGGGGCGCACGGCGTTGGGAGGCTCAGTCCAGGCGGGGTTCTGGCGCATTGCAAAAGCTTATTGTGGCCGCCAGGGCGGGGCCGGTGTCAAGCGCCAAGCTGCTGAATGCAATGGACTTTTACGAATTTGGAACCGGCGGTTGCCATATGGGCGCCAGCGTGGGAGAACAGCCGCCGACACGTTTGCTTGCGCTGAAATATCGGTTTACGGCTGGTTGCCAAAGCTCTGGCGGGGGCGGCCGATGATCGTCACAATGGGGCCTGCAACGCGCAGCCCTGTCTGGGAACACGGCATGCTGCGTTGCGTCAGGCGGCCCGACTCCGTGAGGCCCAACAACGACAAGGAGCGACCATGAACCGAAAGCACCAACGCGCCGAAATGGCCCTGCATCGTGAACGGGTGAGCGACAGTCTCCATGAATTGCTGGCGGGAACCGAAGACCTGCTGCGCTCCACGGCTTCGTACACGGGCTCCGAAATCGAGGCGGCGCGCGCGCGCCTGAAGCGCCAATTGGCCGACGCGCGCGAATCCGCGGGCGATTGGGAGGGCGCGGCGCGTGAACGCGCGCGTCGTGCGACGGCCTATGCCGACGAGTACGTGCATGAGCATGCCTGGAAGTCGGTGGGGGTGGCAGCGCTGGTGGGCGCCGTGCTCGGTTGCCTGCTGGCGTCGGGTGGCCGGCGCTAAGCCGTAATGCCATGAAGCCGCCAGCGGCCGCATGCCGGCTGGAACTGCGGCGGTGGCGGAACGTGCGCGCGTGGCTGGCCAGCGCGCATCGGTGGCTGTTGCCGCTGATGTGCGCGGTCTTGCTGGCGGCGTGCGCCAGCGTTCCCGATGCCGCGGAGCGCCGCGCTCGCGAATCGCAGGCCAGCTTGTCGGCCGATGCGGCGCTCCAGAGCTATCGCCGCGGGCAGGGCATTGCCGCGGATCCGCGGACTCCGAAGGATGACTTCCTTGCGCGCCACCTGGCTGTGGAGCAAGCGGTCAGCGGCGCGCCATTGGTGGCGGGCAATCGCGTCAAGCTGCTGGCCGATGGACCCAGCACCTATCGCGCGATGCTGCAATCCATCGCCCAGGCCCGCCGATACGTGCACATGGAAACCTATATCTTCGATGACGATGCAGAGGGGGCGCGCTTTGCCGAAGCGTTGATCGCGGCGCGCAATCGCGGGGCCGAGGTGTCGTTGATGGTTGACGCGGTCGGCACGATCAAGACGCCGGATGCGTTGTTCCAGCGCCTGCGCCATGCGGGGGTGCAGGTGGCGATATTCAATCCGGTCAATCCGGCGGGCGCGCGAGCAGGTTGGTCGCCGAACCAGCGCAATCATCGCAAGGTGCTGGTGGTGGACGGCAAGGTGGGATACCTGGGCGGCATCAACGTCAGCAGCGTCTACGAGTCTTCACCAGGGTCAGGGTCGGGCTCCGGCTCCGGTGCGGGAGCGGGAAGCAGCGCCGGCAAGGCCGACGCGCCGGCAGCGGGGGATGCCAAGGCCGCGCCGTGGCGCGATACGCATTTGCGCATCGAAGGGCCTGCGGTCGCGCAGCTGGAGCAGGTCATCCGCTCGGGCTGGGAATCGCAGTCCAAAGAGCCCATCAAGGGAGGAGATTCGCGCGTGTCGCCGTCGGTGGGCGCAACGAGCGTGCGGATCCTCGCAAACCAGCCCGACCGTAGCGACGGCTACACCGTCTACCTGACGCTGATGTCGGCATTTGAAAGCGCGCAGGAGTACATACACATCACCATGGCGTACTTTGTGCCGGATCCGGCCTTCATCGAAGTGCTGACGGATGCGGCGCGGCGCGGGGTCGACGTGGCGCTGGTGTTGCCCGGTTTCAGCGATTCGTCGCTGGTATTCCATGCGGGGCGTTCACATTACACGGACCTTCTGCGCGCGGGCGTGAAAATCTACGAGCGGCGCGACGCGCTGCTGCATGCGAAGACAGCCGTGGTCGATGGTGTGTGGTCCACGGTGGGATCCAGCAATATGGATTGGCGCAGCTTTGCGCTGAACTACGAAATCAATGCCGTAGTGCTGGGGCCAGACTTCGCGGCGGAAATGGAGGCGCTGTTCCAGCGCGACGTTGCCGATTCGGTCGCGATCACGCCCGAAGCCTGGCAGGCCCGGGGCGTGGGAGACCGTTCAATGGAATTCTTCTCGCGCATGTTCGAGCGCTGGTTGTAGCGTCCGGCGTCCACCGGCTCAGACTTGGGCGGCCGCGGGCGTTGCGTGGGCGGCGTGTTCTTGTGCCAAGGCCGTGGTGATGTCGTGGGTCGGTTGGAACGAACTCGCCTGCGCCATCGCCCAGCCCGCACGGAATACCTGGTGGCGGAACTCCCCGCGCAGCAATTCGCCGGGCGCAAGTTCCGGGAACAACGCCGATAGCAGCCGGATTTCGCTGGGCGAGATACGGCGCGCGATATGGTGCGGGCGCAACTGGCCGGGATGGGTCAAACCGGCCGCCGCCAGCAGTTCCGCCAGCGCATGCAAGGTGTTGTGATGGAAATTGGCCACGCGCTGCGCTTTGTCCGGCACCACCAGCGCGCGCTGCCGCAGCGGATCTTGCGTGGTCACGCCCGTGGGGCACTTGCCGGTGTGGCAGGCCTGGGCCTGGATGCAGCCGATGGCGAACATGAAGCCGCGCGCGGCATTGCACCAGTCCGCGCCCATGGCCATGACGCGCGCCATGTCGAAGGCCGTGATGATCTTGCCGGATGCGCCCAGTTTGATGCGATCGCGCAGGTTCACGCCGATCAGGGTGTTGTGGACCAGGCGCAGCGCTTCGCGCAGGGGCGTGCCGACATGGTCCACGAATTCCACGGGCGCGGCGCCCGTGCCGCCTTCTGCTCCGTCGACCACGATGAAGTCCGGAGTGATGCCGGTTTCGAGCATGGCCTTGACGATGGCGAACCATTCCCAGGGATGGCCCACGCAGAACTTGAAGCCCACCGGTTTGCCGCCGGAGAGCTCGCGCAGGCGCGCCACGAACTTCATCAGCCCGATGGGGGAATCGAAGGCGGAGTGCGTGGCCGGCGAGTTGCAGTCTTGCCATGCCACGACGCCCCGCGCTTCGGCGATCTCGGGCGTGACCTTGCCGGCGGGCAGGATGCCGCCGTGGCCGGGCTTGGCGCCTTGGGACAGCTTGATCTCGATCATCTTGACCTGCGGCGTACAGGCATTCTTGATGAAGGCCTCTTCGGAGAATGCGCCTTGTTCGTCACGGCAGCCGAAGTAGCCCGAGCCGATGTTCCAGACCAGGCTGCCGCCCGGCTGGCGGTGGTAGCGGCTGATGCCGCCTTCACCGGTATCATGCGCGAAATTCCCTTGGCGTGCGCCTTCGTTCAGGGCCAGGACGGCATTGGCCGACAGCGCGCCAAAGCTCATCGCCGACACGTTGAAAACCGACATGGAATAAGGCTGCTTGCAATCGGGGCCACCCACCGTGACGCGGAAGTCGGTGTCGGCAATCTGCGATGGCGACATGGAATGGTTGATCCATTCGTAGCGGTCGCCGTAGACATCTTCCTGGGTGCCGAAGGGGCGTTTATCGATTTCGCGCTTGGCGCGCTGATAGACGATGGAGCGCTGCGCGCGCGAGAACGGCGCGGCCTGCGTGTCGTCTTCAAGGAAGTACTGGCGGATCTCGGGCCGGATGAATTCGAACAGGAAGCGCAGGTTGCCCAGGACCGGATAGTTGCGCCGGATGGCGTGCCGGGTCTGGATCAGGTCATAGAGGCCGAGCGCCGCCAGCATCGTCAGCGGCACGGCCAGCCAAAGCCACCAGGGCGAGCTGGACGCTGCCAGGGCGGCGGTGACCGCGGCGCCGATCAGGGTCAATAAAAAGGCCGTGTAGCGGCCGAAAATCCAGCTCATGTCCATCTCCGTATTTCGGGATGGAGCAACCATACACCAGGAGTAGTCCCGCCGCGCCGCGGGACGGTCCTGGAATTCTGTTTCTCAGCAGCTGGACGCCGCCGGGGTTTTTTCGACCGCCAGGCCGAACGCGGGACGCAGGCGCACGCCCAAGGCGCTGCCGGCAAAGGCGGCGGGCAGCCACAGCCAGGCGTGCAGGCTGCCGGACAGGATGCCGCTGAAGTAGGCGCCGATATTGCAGCCGAAAGCCAGGCGCGAACCGTAGCCCAGCAGCAGCCCGCCGATGATCGCACCGGCCAGCGAACGGGCAGGCACCTTCCAGACCGGCGCAAATTTGCCGGCCGCGCTAGCGGCGGCAAGCGCGCCCAGCATCAGGCCGATGTCCATGACGGTGGTGACGTCCTGGCGCAAAGGCGCGGCCAGCGAGGGTTGCTTGGCCCAGTAGGCCCAGGTAGCCACGTCGCCGCCCATGGCGTCCAGGGTCTTGGCGCCCCACAACGCGAAGGCCGACGTGATGCCCCAGGGGCGGCCGGCCAGGGCCAGCGTGGCGAAGTTCAGCACCACCAGCGCCACGCCGCCCCAGATCAGCGGCCAGGGGCCTTGCAGCAGGGAAACAGGCCGCGCGGTGCGCGAGGCGAACGAAATCACGTGGCCGTGGCGGCGCTTTTCCAGAGCGGTGGCCGCCCAGGCGATCAGGGCGAACACCGCCAGGTTTGCGATCAGCGCGGGAGCCAGGCCCCAGGTCTTGATCAACGAGGTCGGAGCCAGCGCCGGCAGGTTCGACCACCAGCCGAAGTTAGCGGTTGCGATGACCGACCCAATGATGAAGAACAGCAGCGTGACCACCATGCGGGTGTTGCCGCCGCCGACCGCAAACAGCGTGCCCGAGGCGCAGCCGCCACCCAGCTGCATGCCGATGCCGAACAGGAAGGCGCCCAGCAAGACCGAGATGCCCGGGGGCGACACGAAGCCGTTGACGGGCTGGCCGAACAGGGTGCCTGCCGCAAGGAAGGGGAAAAACAGCAGCACGCCCGCGGCCAGCATCAGCATCTGTGCGCGCAGCCCGGCGCCGCGGCGGTCGGACACGAAGACGCGCCAGGCCTGCGTGAAGCCGAAAGAGGCGTGATAGAGGGTCACGCCCAGCAGGGCGCCCACCACCCACAGCGCGCCCTGGCGCCAGCCGACGGTCTGGTGCAGATACAGCGTGCCGGCCAGTACCAGCAGCAAGGCGATCCAGAGCGGCTTGCGGTTGATCTGGATGGGCGGCAGGGCGGAAGACGGCAGGGGGAAAGTCGTGGCGTTGGTGCTCATGGGCGAGTCCCGGGATCTGATGCGTAAGAAAGCAAAACGGGCGCGCGCAGGCACCCGTGGGATGTCGAAAGTCTAAAGTGGCGGATGCCTGACTCAAACCATCAATTAATGTCTTTTAAATAACTAAAAGTAATATTGAGCTGGCCCGACGGGCTACTGGAGTCGCCACGCCAGTGCGGCTAATGTCAGCAATAGCACCGGCAGCGTCAGTACGATACCGACTTTGAAATAGTAGCCCCAGGTGATGCGCAGGCCCTTGCGCGCCAGCACGTGCAGCCACAGCAACGTCGCCAGGCTGCCGATCGGCGTGATCTTGGGGCCAAGATCGCTGCCGATGATGTTGGCGTAGATCATCGCGTCTTTCACCGCTCCGGTGGCACTGGTGTCCGCGATCGACAGCGCGCCCACCAGCACTGTGGGCAGGTTGTTCATGATGGACGAAAGGAAGGCGGTGATGATGCCCGTGCCCATCGCCGCGCCCCAGACGCCATATTCCGCGCACCGGTCCAGCACTTGCGCCAGATGCGCAGTCAGGCCGGCATTGCGCAGGCCATACACCACCAGGTACATCCCCAGCGAAAAGACCACGATGTGCCACGGTGCCTCGCGCATGATGCGCCGCGTGCCCACGATGTGCTGTCTGCCGGCGATCAGCAGCAGGCCCAGTGCGCCGACGGCGGCAATGGCGCTGACGGGGATGCCCATCGGTTCCAGGATGAAAAAGCCCGCCAGCAACAGCCCCAGGACGACCCAGCCCGCACGAAAGGTGGTCAGGTCGCGGATGGCGGAGGAGGGCGCGGGCAGCTGGTTCACGTCGTAGCGCGGCGGAATGCTACGGTGGAAAAACAGCAGCAGCACGGCCAGCGTGGATGCAACGGCCATCAGGTTCACCGGCAGCATGATCGACGCGTACTCGCCGAAACCGATATTGAAAAAGTCGGCCGATACGATGTTGACAAGGTTGGACACGATCAGCGCGATGCTGCCCGTGTCGGCAATAAAGCCCGCGGCCATCACGAAAGCCAGTGAGGCACCAGGGCCGAAGCCCAGCGCCACCAGCATTTCCATGACGATGGGTGTAAGGATCAGCGCCGCGCCGTCGTTGGCGAACAGTGCGGAAACCGCTGCGCCCAGCAGCACGATGAGGACGAACAGCAGCCGGCCCCGGCCCGCGCCCCAGCGCGCCACGTGCAGGGCCGACCATTCGAAGAAACCGGCTTCGTCCAGGATGAGGCTGGTGACGATGATGGCAATAAAGGTGGCAGTGGCGTTCCAGACTATGCGCCAGACATCCGCGATGTCGGCAAGGTGCACCACGCCCGTGGCCAGCGCCAGGGCTGCGCCCAGCACGGCGCTCCAGCCTATCGACAACCCCCGGGGTTGCCAGATGACCAGCGTAATGGTGACAACGAAGATGGCGGCGGCGAGCAGCATGGCGGGTTGCTTCAGGAAATCGGGTGGGCGCTGATCCACGCGACCAGCAGGCTGACGGTCAGTACCGATGCCACGGTGGAGACGAGGATGGCGCGCGAGGTCACTCGGGCGTCGCGGCCGTACATTTGCGCCAGCATGAAAGGGCCGGTGCCTATGGGCAGCGCGCTCATCAGCACGGCGGTCCAGGCCCAGACCGGCGGCATGGCGAAGACATAGAACGCCAGCAACGCGGTGACGGCGGGCTGCAGCAGCAGCTTGCCGCTGACCAGGCGCATGACGCCCGGGCCCGAACTGGAGGTTTCCGTCTGCGCCAGGAACAGGCCTATCGTGACCAGCGCGCACGGGCTGGCGGAGGCCCCCAGCAAGGCCACGTAGCGGTCTACCCCTTCAGGCAGCGCGAGACCGGTGAAAGCCCAGGCCAGGCCCAGCAGCGGCGCCGCCAAGAGCGGATTGCGCAGCAGCGCGCGTCCGACCTTGTATAGGGTGGAGGGCAGGTTGGGTGTTTGTTGGCGGTCGAATTCGATCAAGGCGATGGCGAAACCGAACAGCACGCTTGCAGTCAGCAGTGTGGTGAACGTGGCGGGCGCCATGCTGTTGGGTCCCAGCAGCGCCAGGCACAGCGGAATGCCCATATAGCCCGCATTGGCGTAGGATGCGGCCAGTCCCTGGATGCTGCGGTCGGTCAGTGCGCCTTGCGTGCGTCGCGCGCCGATGAACGATGCCAGGAACGTGACGGCGATGCCGCCCGCGAAGGCGCCCACGAAGCCCCAGTGCGCCATATGCGCCAGGTCCACCTGCGTCATGGCGCGGAACAGTAGCGCCGGCAGGGACAGGTAGACGACGTAGCGGTTCAACGCATCGGTGGCGCCGGGGCCAAGGATGCGCCAGCGGGCGGCGAGCCAACCGGTCAGGATCAGTGCGAAGACCGGCAGGGCAGAGGTAATGACGGCATTCATGGACGAGGACCTGGAAGGGCGCTCATTCTACTTGGCGGCCGCGCGTCCCGTGCGCGTCACCAGCAAAATCCCGAGCGCGGCCAGGGCCATGCCCGGCCAGGCCAGCGCCGGGATGGCTTCGTCCAGGATGAGCAGGGCGATGATGGCCGTACAGGGCGGAACCAGGAAGAACAGCGCGGACACGCGCGAGGCCTCGCCGTATCGGATCATGGTCAGCAGCAACGTGATGGCCACCAGCGAATTGCCCACTACCAGGTAGGCCAGCGACGCCAGCAGGGGAGCGGTCCATTCGATGTGCATCGGCTCCAGCCAGAATGCCAGTGGCGCCGTGGCGATCAGGCCCACCGCGTACTGAACCATATTCGACGTGACGGGGTGCGTCTGCACGCCAAAGCGCTTTTCATACAGCGTGCCGCCGGTGATGCAGAGCAGGGCGCTGATGGCGAACGCCAGGCCCAGCGGAGAAAGCACGTCGATCGAGGCCTTGGCGATGATCACCAGTGCGGCGCCCGACACGCCCAGGCCCAGGCCCGCCCAGCGGCGGGCGTCGACCTTCTCATGCGCGATCGCCGGCGCAAACAGGCCGATCAGGATGGGCTGCAGCGACGTGATCAACGCCAGGGCGCCGGCCGACATGCCCTGCTTGAGCGACAGATAGGTAAAGCAGAAGTAGCCTGCCTGCAACAGCAGCCCGACCATCGCCAGATGGCCCCACGCGCTGGCGCCGTGCGGCAGCGGCGGGCGCAGGACCAGCAGGAAAGGCATAAGAATCAGCACCACGCAGGCGTAGCGTAATGCCAGGAACGTCATGGGATCGGCATAGGCCAGCCCCACTTTGAGCACGACGAAACCGCTGGACCAGAGAAGCAGGAAGAGCGCGGGCGCGGCTTTCAGCCAGGCGGGGGGAGCGGCAGGCGGCATGTGGCGGAACCTGGACGACGTGGGCAAGCCGCGATCGTACCCCCTTTTGGCCATGGTTCATCCCTGCCAAAATGCGGCGTAGGATTCTTTTATTCATTTGCTGCACGCGAGGGATGGACATGTCGACCAACAAACAAGCTACGGTGCGTATCGCCCTGGGAACCTGGGACCGCTTGCGCGACGACGCGTATTCGGTGCGCCACGAGGTGTTCGTCGTCGAACAGAAAGTGCCGCCGGAGGTGGAGCTGGACGACGATGACGCCGTGTCCGTGCATGCCGTGGCCTATGGCCCGGATGGCACGCCAATGGGTACCGGCCGGCTCTTGCCCGACGGCCACATCGGTCGCATGGCGGTCCACAAGAGGGCGCGTGGAATGGGAGTGGGCGGGCAGTTGCTGGACGCCCTGATCGACCAAGGCCATGGCGACGGCCATCGCATGCTGGTGCTGCATGCGCAGACGCACGCGGCGGGCTTCTACCAGGCGCACGGTTTTAACGTGGAAGGCGAGGAATTCATCGAAGCCGGCATTCCGCACGTCGTCATGACGCGCGTGCTGAAGTAGGGAGAGGCTTGCCCCGGCTCAGCGATATGCGGGCCGGGCACCACAAATCGGCTGTGCAGTACACCCTTGCGAGGTTGATCGCGCCGCAGTTGGCCGAACGTGCATCTGGCCGCACATGCAGTTGGCCGAACATGCATTTGTGCCGCGCAAAGAAAAAACCCCGGACGCTTACACGTTCGGGGTTTTTTTGGCGCATCACGCAGGTACCTCGTGATGTAATAATTGGTGCCCAGGAGAGGACTCGAACCTCCACACCTTGCGGCACATGGACCTGAACCATGCGCGTCTACCAATTCCGCCACCTGGGCGCTGTTGCTTCACTTGTCGCTTCGCTTTCGCGTTGTTTCTTGTTCAGCAGCAGAGGAATGAGATTATGCACACTTTTTTAGAAGTGTGCAAGTCGCGCGGCTTTTTTTTCATATTTTTTTGCAGTCGGGCCGCTCGCGAACTTTCGATATAGTGTCGCCCCATGTCCCGCGCCCTCTGCACGCATTGCCTGCGTCCCCGATCGCACTGCTTGTGCGCCCTGATTCCTTCGCTTTCCTGCCGCACTCAAGTGGTCGTGTTGCAGCATCCGAGCGAGGCGCGCCACGCCTTGAACACGGCGCGACTGGCCGTCCTGGGCCTGGAGGGCGCGCGACGCGTGGTGGGCGAGTATTTTTCGCAAGAGGATTGGGCCTTGCCAGGTCACCTGCCTCGCTTGTTGTTTCCCGGCGAGGGCGCAGAGGTTCTGATGCCTGGTTACGGGCGGGATCTGGACAAGCCCATCCGATTGATCGTGCCTGACGGCACCTGGGGGCATGCGCGCAAGCTGCTGCATATAAACCCCGGGCTGGCCGCGTTGCCGCGCGTGATGTTGCCGGCGGGATTGTCCACGCGTTACCGGGTTCGTCATGCCGATGTGCCCGGAGCGCTGTCCACGATAGAGGCCGTGACGCATGCCTTGAACGCCATCGAGGCGCCGATGAATTTCGATGCCCTGTTGCGGCCTTTCGAGGCATTGATCGATGGGCAGATCGAAGGCATGGGCGCCGATCTTTACGCGCGGCACCATTTGAATCGGAAGGTGCCGTGGCGCTAAAGGGCAGGGCGGGCGCGGGCAAGGCGTGCGGATGCAAGAGGCGTCCGCGGATCCGCAAAGCAAAAGCCCCGGAAATCTTGCGATTTCCGGGGCTTTTTAGCCTTTGTCATCAAGACTGGCTTGCCTGGTCTTGATCGAAAATTCCGTGGTGCCCAGGAGAGGACTCGAACCTCCACACCTTGCGGCACATGGACCTGAACCATGCGCGTCTACCAATTCCGCCACCTGGGCACTGAGAGATACTGTCAGAACTATGTGATACGCTGCGGCTCTAGTTGCATCGCTTCAGTTAAAACACATTAACTAAAACATGCGTCTAAAGTGCAGTTGGTTCTACAATAAGGTTTTAAGCAACTTTGATTTCAACTTTGCTTTCAAACCCCGGCCAAGTTTTTAAGTTTGAAGTTCTAAGTTTCTTTTAACTTAAGCTTAAACTTAACAACCGAGCCTTTCTGACCATTTTCTGCTTCAGTGTTCAGCCTTGGGCGAACCACAGAAGCTGCGCATTATATACGGAAATTTTAGCTTTGGCAAAACGATCGAATAACGAATCGAATAACAACAGATCAACACCCTTGCCCGAAGCGCCGCCGGACTTCGATCCCGATGTCCCGTCTCGTGAAGCCATCCTGAAAGCGCTGCGCGCCGCCGGCTCGCCGCTGTCTCCCGTGGAACTGGCCGAACGCATGGGCGTCGAGCGCGCCGCGACGATGGTGGGGTTTGAACGCCGCCTGGGCGCCATGGAGCGCGACGGGCAATTGATGCCCAATCGCAAGGGCGTGCTGCTGCTGGCCACCAAACTGGACTTCATCGCCGGCAAGGTGCTGGGGCACCGCGACGGCTTCGGCTTTCTGCTGCGCGATGACGGCGGGCCCGATCTGTTCCTGTCGCCTCGCGAAATGCTCAAGGTGCTGCATGGCGACCGCGTGCTGGTCAAACCCTCCGGCGAATACCGCGGCAAGCCTGAAGGCACTATCGTCGAGGTCATTGAACGCCGCACCAACAAGCTGGTGGGACGCTTTCTGCACGAGCATGGCCTGTCCATCGTCGTCCCCGAAGACCAGCGCATCAAGCATGACATCCTGATTCCGCCCAGCGACACCAACGGAGCCCAGCATGGGCAGGTGGTCGCTGTTGAAATCATGGAGCAGCCCACGCGCCACACGCAGCCGCTGGGCCGCGTGGCCGAAGTGCTGGGCGAGATCGACGATCCCGGCATGGAAATCGAGATCGCGGTGCGCAAGTTCGACGTGCCGGTCGAGTTTTCGGAAGCTGCGCTCAAGCAGGCCGCGCGCCTGCCGGACGTGGTCCGCAAGGCCGATCTCAAGGATCGCGTGGACCTGCGCGACGTGCCGCTCATCACGATCGACGGCGAAGACGCGCGCGACTTCGACGACGCTGTGTACTGCGAACCCGTCGAGCTGGGCACGGGCCAGCGCAAGCGTCCGGGCTGGCGCCTGCTGGTGGCCATCGCCGACGTTAGCCATTATGTGCGTCCGGGCGATGCGCTGGATGATGACGCGATCGAACGCGGCACCAGCGTCTACTTTCCGCGCCGCGTCATTCCGATGCTGCCGGAATCGTTGTCCAACGGGCTGTGTTCGCTCAACCCGGACGTCGACCGCCTGGTGCTGGTCTGCGACATGGTCATCCCGGCCAGCGGCGCCAAGGCGGGAACGGTCACGGCTTACCAGTTCTACAACGCGGTCATGCACTCGCATGCGCGCACCACCTACACCAACATCTGGGCCGCGCTGCAGCAGCCCGGCGGTCCAGCCGCGCACGCCATGCGCAGCGTCATGCCGCAGGTCCAGCATCTGTATGAGCTCTACCAATTGCTGGCGCAAGGGCGCAAGAAGCGTGGCGCCATCGACTTCGACACCGTCGAGACCAAGATCGTCTGCAACGAACTCGGCCGTATCGAGCAAATCGTGCCATCGGTTCGCAACGATGCGCATAAGCTGATCGAGGAATGCATGCTGGCCGCCAATACCTGCGCGGCCGACTTCATGACCCGCAGCAAGCATCCTGGCCTGTTCCGCATCCACGAAGGGCCGACGCCCGAACGCCTGCAGTCGCTGCGTGAATTCCTGCGCACCATGGGCCTGTCGCTGGGCGGGGGCGAGACGCCCACGGCCAAGGACTACGGAGACTTCCTGGATTCGGTGCGCGGTCGCCCTGACTACCAGCTGCTGCAGACCATGTGCCTGCGCTCCATGCAGCAGGCAGTCTACAGTCCCGACAACATGGGGCACTTCGGCCTCTCGTATCCCGGCTACAGCCATTTCACGTCGCCCATCCGCCGCTATCCCGACCTGCTGACTCACCGTGTCATCAAGGCATTGCTGGCCGCAGAGCGGTATGTGCCCAGCCTGGAAGACCAGCCGGTGGTCATTGGCCGGACCCAGCGCGAACATGAACACGCCATCTGGGAAAAGCTGGGACTGGTCCTGTCCGCGAGCGAGCGCCGCGCCGACGAGGCCTCGCGCGATGTCGAGGCCTGGCTCAAGTGCTGGTTCGTCAAGGAGCGTGTGGGCGAGGACTTCAGTGGCACGGTGACCGGCGTCGCCAGTTTCGGCATCTTTGTCACGCTGGATACCCTGCACGTCGAAGGGCTGGTGCATGTTTCCGAGCTGGGCGGCGAGTACTTCCAGTTCAACGACGCCTTGCACGAGCTGCGTGGCGAGCGCACCGGCATGCGTTACCGCCTGACCGACAAGGTCCAGGTACAGGTGTCGCGCGTGGATCTGGAGGCGCGCCGCATCGAGTTCCGCCTGGTGCAGGGCACGAGCTTTGACGCCTTGCGCAAGGCGTCGGCCCGCGGGCCCGACGAACCCTCGCGCCGCGTGAAGAAGGCGGCGTCGCCCAAGCCCGCGGCGCTGAAGGGCCAGACGGCCAAGGAACGGCGTGCCGAGGCCAAGAAAGCCAGCAAGCCGCCCAGGGCTCCCAAGAAGGCCCCCAAGCGCGCCGCGCCGGCCAAGAAAGCCACGCACAAGCGCCATTGATACTTCTTTATGGCCACGCCGTCGTTTGGCGGCCTGGCCATAAGGGGTAACATTGCGTCTATGCCCGGCTCGATCCGGTGGCCCGCCCCGCTCTGGGGCGGGTATTCGTTTATCTAAAGGTATTGCATTTATGGCGTCGACCCAAGTCCTGGCCGGGTTTCACGCGGTAGTCGCGCGGCTGCGCCACGCGCCCGACTCAATCAAGGAAATCTATGTAGAGGCGTCGCGCCGCGACAAGCGGATGCAGGCGTTTATCGAGCAGGCCGAGAAAGCGGGCTGCCGCCTGCATCCGGTTCCGATGGAACGCCTGGACGGCCTGTCCCGCGGCACCCGCCATCAGGGGGTGGTGGCGCTGGCCGAAGAGCGTCAGCTGGCGGTGGACGTGGACGAGGTGCTCGACGTCATTGAAGGGCCGCCGTTGCTCTTGATCCTGGACGGCGTGACCGACCCGCACAACCTGGGCGCTTGCCTGCGCACCGCGGACGCCGCGGGCGTGCATGCCGTCATCGCCCCGCGGGATCGGGCCGTCGGCCTGAATGCGACCGTGCAACGCGTCGCCTGCGGCGCGGCCGATACGGTTCCCTATCTGATGGTGACCAACCTGGCTCGCACCATGCGCAGCCTGAAGGACCGCGGCGTCTGGCTGGTGGGCACCGATGACCAGGCGGCGGACAGCATGCACCAGATCGATGCCCGCCAGCCCATGGCCTGGGTCATGGGGGCGGAAGGCGAGGGCATGCGTCGCCTGACACGGGAAACCTGCGATCAGTTGGTGAACATTCCCATGCTGGGTTCGGTGGAAAGCCTGAACGTCAGCGTGGCCAGCGCCGTCTGCCTGTACGAAACCGTGCGCCAACGCCGTGCCTGATATCTCCGCCTTGCCTATCTTGTAGACCCCATCTTTTTAGCGTCAGCTCATCATGCACCAGAACGGCTTTACCACCACGATCCTCCATTCCGACCGCAAGCAATCCGTCGAGCACGGAGCGGTGCACAAGCCCATGCATCCGTCGTCGGAGTTCGCCTACGACGACGCGCGCGAGCTGGCCGCGGTGTTCCAGGGCAAGGCGGGCTTCACCTATGCCCGTCAAGGCACGCCCACCACCACCGCGCTGGAGGCCAAGGTCAACCAGATGGAAGGCGGCAAAGGCACGGTCAGTTTCGCGACCGGCATGGCAGCGCTGGCGGCTATCTTCACCACGTTGCTGCGCCGGGGCGACCATCTGGTGTCCAGCCAGTTCGTCTTTGGCAACACGAACAGCCTTTTGGGAACGCTGCTGGAGCTGGGCGTGGAAATCACCTTCGTGGATTCCACGGATTCGTCGCAAGTGCGCGCGGCGATCCAGCCCAACACCCGCATGGTCTTTACCGAAACCATCGCCAATCCGGGTACGCAAGTCGCCGACCTGGCGGTTATCGGCGAGATCTGCCGCGAGAAAGGGCTGGTCTATGTTGTCGATAACACGCTGACGTCGCCCTGGATGTTCCGTCCTGCCTCGGTCGGCGCGTCGCTGGTCATGAATTCGCTGTCCAAGTACATCGGCGGCCACGGCAATGCGCTGGGCGGAGCGGTGACGGACACCGGCCTGTATGACTGGTCCGCGTACTCCAACATTTACGATGCCTATCGCAAGGGGCCGTCCACCAGCTGGGGTCTTACGCAGATCAAGAAAAAGGGCCTGCGCGACATGGGCGGCACGTTGGCGGCCGAGCCCGCGCACCGTATCGCCGTGGGGGCCGAGACCCTGGCCTTGCGCATGGCCAAGCATTGCGCCAACGCGCTGGCGCTGGCGCGCTTCCTGGAAGAGCACCCGGGCGTGGCCAAGGTGCATTACCCCGGTCTGGCAAGCCATCCGCAGCATGCGCGCGCCGCAGCGCTGTTCGGATCGCGCTTCGGCGGCTTGCTGGGCGTTGAGCTGGCCGATGGCGTGGACTGCTTCGACTTCCTGAACCGCCTGCGCATCGTGCTGATGGCGACCCATCTTGGCGATACCCGCAGCCTGGCGCTGCCCGCCGCCCACACCATCTATTACGAGATGGGCGCCGAGCGGCGCAAGCAGATGGGCATTGCCGACAGCCTCATCCGCGTCTCGGTGGGCATCGAAGATGAGGCCGATTTGCTGTTTGATTTCGATCAGGCGCTCAACGGCTGTCTGCAGGGATAATGCTGCGGCACGCGCGCGACCATCGGGCGTGCGCGCTTGCAACACAATCGGGATAGCGCCCATGCTTATACAGATCGCAGAAGTTTTTACGCCGGAAGAGGCTGCCGAAATCCGGCGACGGCTGGACGCCGCTGATTGGGTCGACGGCAAGGTCACGGCGGGCTATCAATCGGCCGAAGTCAAACGCAATCGCCAATTGCCCGAGCAGCATCCGCTGGCGCAGGAGCTGGGCAACCTGATCCTGCAACGCCTGGCGGGCAACAATCTGTTCATGTCGGCCGCGTTGCCGCGCAAGATCTTCCCGCCTTTGTTCAACCGCTACGAGGGTGGCGAGGCCTTCGGCTATCACGTGGATAACGCCGTGCGCGGCATTACTGGCACCGCCGAACGCGTGCGCACCGACCTGTCGGCCACGCTGTTTTTCTCGGAGCCTGATTCCTACGATGGCGGCGAGCTGGTCATCGACGACACCTATGGTCCGCGCGCGGTGAAGCTGCCGGCTGGGCACATGGTGCTGTATCCGGGCACCAGCCTGCACAAGGTCAATCCGGTGACGCGCGGCGCGCGCGTATCGTCCTTTTTCTGGATGCAGAGCCTGGTGCGCGAAGATAGCCAGCGCGCGCTGCTGCTAGAGATGGATGTGGCCATACAGCGCTTGAATCAGGACGCCGCAGGGCATGCTTCCATCGTGCAGCTCACGGGCGTTTATCACAATTTGCTGCGCCGATGGGCCGATGTCTGACGCAAGTTAAATATCGTGTTCGGGGGTGTCGCACAAACCCCAAAATGCGTGTTTCTGTTTATTGCGAAACGGTCTAAAAGCTAGTATTGACGCGGGTTGTGGTGAGGTTTTCGCTTGACAGCCGCGCTACGCCAAGGCCTAATACACGTCTGCGTCGCTGACGATTTGAAGGCAATTTGCCATTGAATCTAAGCGGCGCAGCAGTTTAAAAGTTGTGCTTCGCAGCGCAAGAAAAAAGTTTATCCACTGTCTGTTCGTCGTTTGTCGGGTCTTGCGTCTTCAGCGGCGTCCAATCATGACGGCCATGAACTGCACTACCGACAGACTCCATACCTTGTGAGGGGTACACCTGAATGAACAAAACCGAACTCATCGATCACATCGCCAGCAAGGCCGACATCTCCAAGGCTGCCGCTGGTCGTTCGCTCGACGCCCTGATCGGTGCCGTGAAGACCACCCTGAAGAAGGGCGGTACGGTTACGTTGGTTGGCTTTGGCACGTTCGCTGTGTCGGCTCGCGCCGCACGCACCGGCCGTAATCCGCGCACCGGCGAAACCATCAAGATCAAGAAGGCCAAGGTGCCGAAGTTCCGTCCGGGCAAGGCCCTGAAGGATGCCGTCAACTAATGGACGGCAGGCAGATCGCAGGCATTCAGACCTGCTGATTTGCCGACAATTGCGCGGTCCGGTATACTCCGGCCCGCGTATTGCTTTTGAGTGCCCCGGTTGGCAGTTGCTTGTACGGATTTTTCGCGAATTTCGTCTTGAGGCTGCATCAGAATGGGTGCTTAGCTCAGTTGGTAGAGCGGCGCCCTTACAAGGCGTAGGTCACAGGTTCGACCCCTGTAGCACCCACCAAAAGCCCAGGCTGTATCCGATACGCGCTCCGCACAAAACCCGCACACGTCATGGTGGCGGGTTTTTTGTTTTTGGCGTTGATCTGTCGCCGTGCTGCTCCATGCGCGTGGGTCGCTGCCTGTAGTGTCCGCCTCGAGACGCATCGCTTGAATCCATTGATCCAGGTCAGAAATGTAGGACCGGATCAGATGAAATAGGACGTGCGAATCATTCGCATTTAAGATATTATTGTGGGCTTGTACCGGTCAGCCGGCGTCGCCATCGCGTGTGCGTCTTTCCCTGGCTGGCCGGATAAGTCAATGCACCCTGGCTGATTCATGCCTAGTTTTCAACGCGGTTGGAATTCATCTTCGCGCTCTTCATTCGGTATACGCGCAGGCGCTGGCCTGACGGTCCTGGCGCTTCATGCGGCAGTGATCGGCGCCATCTTCATGGCCCCCGAGAATCGCCCTGAACTCGAGGAACCGGAAGCCATCATGGTGAGCGTGGTGGATGCGCCCATTCCCCAGATCGCCAAGGCCGAGCCGACTCCCGAGGAACAGCAGCCGGTGACGGAAACACCGCCGGAGCCGCAGCCCGAGGTTGAACCCGAGCCCGAGCCTGAACTCAAGCCCGAGCCGGAGCCTGAACCCGAACCGGAACCGGTGGTTGAAAAGCCGCCGATGCCGGCGCCCAAACCCAAGCCCAAGCCGCAGCCCAAGCCTAAACCCAAGCCCGAGCCCAAGCAGGACGTCAAGCCCGAGCCCAAGCCCGAACCGCCCAAGGCGCCGCCCAGCGGCGCGCCCGAGGGCACGCAGGCGCCGCAAGGGCCGCAGCAGGGGCCGCCGCCGGACCAGCCGGTGCTGGTGTCCAGCATCGAGTTCCAGGGCGCGCGTCCGATGCCCAATTACCCGATGGCTTCGCGGCGCATGCGGGAGGAGGGCCGAGTGGTCGTGTTGGTCGAGATCAATACCCAGGGGCTGGTCGAGCGGGCAACCATCGACGCATCCTCGGGCTTTCCGCGCTTGGACGAATCGGCGCTGGCAGCCGCCCGCAAGGGCCGTTTCAAACCGTATACCCGTAACGGCGTGGCCTATCCCGCCAAAGCCAAAATTCCGTTCGATTTCGTAATGAGGAACTGAGATGTCCAACGCACTGCATAGCGCCACCCTGGTGGCGCAGGCGACCACCAGCCCGGCGGCGCCGGCTGCCGCCGCCGCTGCGCCCTCCGCGGCTGGGGCCGCGCCCGCAGCCCAACAAGCCGCCGAGACGGTCGGTGCCGCGGCTCAGCAAGCCGCTGGCGCCGTTCAGCAATCGGCCGACGCGCTGCACGGCGCCGCTGCCGCGCTGCCCTCGGCGTTGCCGGCCGCTCCGGCTCCCGCCGCGGTTCCCGACATGGGCTTTCTGCACTTTGTGGCGCAGAGCGACTTCGTCGGCAAGAGCCTGTTCATCATCCTGATCCTGATGTCGCTGGTGACCTGGTATCTGATCCTGGTCAAGGTCGCCAGCAACGTCAGCATGCGCAAGCGCTCGGCGGATTTCCTCAACAAGTTCTGGAATGCCAGTTCGCTTGAACAGGTCGAAAACGAGATCGTCACGCATGGCGCCCGCGATCCGTTCTCGCACCTGGCCAGCCACGCCATGCATGCGCAGGCGCATCACAACAAGTTCGGCGCGACCAAGCTGGAAGAGTCGGGCAGCAATTCGGATTTCGTCACGCGCACCATGCGCAAGGTGATCGACGAAGAAACCGCCAAGCTGGAAAACGGCCTGACCGTGCTGGCTTCGGTGGGTTCGACGGCGCCCTTCGTAGGTCTGTTCGGCACGGTTTGGGGCGTGTACCATGCCCTGGTCGGCATCGGCCTGTCCGATGGCGTGACCATCAACCGTATCGCCGGTCCGGTGGGTGAAGCGCTGATCATGACGGGCCTGGGCCTGGCGGTCGCCATTCCCGCGGTGCTGGCTTACAACACCTTCGTGCGCAACAACCGCGTGTTCCTCTCGCGCCTGGATGCTTTCGCGCATGATTTGTTCGCGTTCCTGACCACCGGCCAGCAAGTCGCGCTGTCCGACGGCAAGGTGCGCGCCCTGCGCCGCCAGGGCGGCAATGGCGCAGTGGCTCAACGCGGGAGCGAATAATGGCCTTTGGCAGCTTCGAGGGCAAAGGGTCCGGAAGCCATACGGTTTCCGAGATCAACATGGTGCCCCTGATCGACGTCATGCTGGTGCTGCTGGTGATCTTCATCATCACCGCGCCGCTGCTGGCGCATTCGATCAAGATCAACATGCCCCAGGTGGCCGCCGAGCAGATCGAGGAAGAGCCCAAGACCGTCGACCTGGCCATCGACGCCAGCGGCGCGTTGTTCTGGGACGAGAAGCCGGTCAATATCGACGACCTGCCCAACCGCTTCAAATCGATCGCCGGCACCAAGCCGCAACCCGAGATCCGCATCCGCGCGGACCAGAACACCCGCTACGAGACGCTGGCCAAGGTCATGGCCTCGGCGCGCCGTTCGGGCATGACGCGCATCGGGTTCGTCACCACGCCGCCCTCGGGCGGCGCCGCGGGCGCGGCAGCTCCTGCCGCTGGCGGGGCCGCCCCCGCTCCGTCCGCACCTTGAACGCTTCCCGGCCCCGGGGCGCATTTCGCGCCCCGCTCCGGCCGGGATCGCGCTAGAATCGCCGCATGCGAGTTCTGGTAATCGAAGACGACACCACCCTGGGCCATGCGCTCCAGGAATTTCTGGCCGACCAAGGCTATGCGGTCGACTGGCTGACCGAGGGCGACCGGGTTCTGGGTGCCTTGGCAGGCCAGCCCTATGACCTGATGCTGCTCGACCTCAACCTCCCGGGCATGAGCGGCCTGGACGTGCTGCGGCAATTGCGCCAGGACGGCAATCAGGTCCCCGTGCTGATCCTCACCGCCCGCGATGGCATCGAGGATCGCGTCGCCGGCCTGGACGCCGGCGCCGACGATTACGTCACCAAACCTTTCGAACTTCCCGAGCTGGCGGCGCGTGTGCGCGCTTTCGGCCGGCGTCGCGCCGGCCAGGCGCAGCCGCTGATCGAAGTCGGTCCGCTGGTGTTCGATACCGTCGGCCGCGAGGTCCGCGCCAATGGCCAGCGCCTGTCCTTGTCGGTGCGCGAGCTCTCCGTCCTGGAAATGCTGATGGCCCGCGTCGGCCGTGTCGTGACCAAGCGCCAGATCGTGAACTCGCTTTCGGCCTGGGATGCCGACTTCAGCGAAAACGCCGTCGAAGTCTATGTGTACCGCCTGCGCAAACGCCTTGAGGGCACAGGCGCCAGCATCCAGACGGTGCGCGGCTTTGGCTACATGCTGGATGTGGAAACGGCCTGACGGCCCGGCTACGGCCGGATTGCGCCGGCCGAGCGCATCCATCCGCCTAGGCGAGGGCATTGCGTCATGATGCAGGAACGCACTCCTACCGCTACCCCGGTTGCCCGTCCTTTGCTCCCCTCCCGTTCGCTTGCGCGGCATCTGGTCATCCGCCTGATGCCGCCGATCCTGCTGCTGGTCCTGCTGGACCTGGCGGCTACCTGGGTCATCACGCACAAGATCGACATGTCGCTCTGGATGCTGGAAGATTTCTTCTGGCTGATGGTGGTGGGGCAGGTGGCGCTGATCGCGCTGTTCACATGGGTCGTGGTGCAGGGCGTGCGATCCGGGCTGCGTTCGGTAAACCACCTTTCCGAAGAGATCAGGCAACGTTCCATCGACGACATGCAGCCGCTCGAAGTGGCCGGCGTGCCGGTCGAGATCGAGCCGCTGGTCACGCACACCAATGACTTGCTGCTGCGCCTGGATGCCTCGCTGGCGGCGCAGCGGCGCTTTATTGGCCATGCCGCGCATCAGTTGCGCACGCCCTTGTCCGGGCTGCGCCTGGAGTCCGAATTAATGCTGGCGCGTCCCTTGCCCGACGACGTGCGAGCTCGGGCTGAACGAATCAAGGCCGTGAGCGACCGCATGATACGCCTGGGCCAGCAGCTGCTGGTCCTGGCGCGCGCCGACCCCAACGCCCGCCCGCAAGACAGTTTCGTGCGCATCGACTTGTGTGAATGGGTGCGGGCGCACGGCGCGGAATGGTTTCCGCGGGTGCGCGAGGCGCACTATGAACTGGACCTGGTTGCTCCCGACGCGCCCATCTGGATCGACGCCGATCCCTTATTGCTGGCCGAGCTGCTGGGCAATCTCATCGACAATGCGCTGCGCTACGGCAACAAGACCGGCCGCATCACGCTGATCGTCGGTGCGAATCCGCCGTCGCTGACCGTGGAGGACGACGGGCCTGGGATTTCGCCGGACGAGCGCGAACGCGTATTCGAGGCTTTCTATCGTTCGCCCACGGCGACCGCGGGCGGGTCCGGCCTGGGCCTGGCCATTGTGCGGGAAATCGCCCACGCGCATGGCGCCTGGTGGAAGCTCACCAGCCGCCCGGACTTTGCAGGAACACGGCTGTCCGTCGTGTTTCCCGGCCCTCGCAAGGGGGCCCAACTTACTCGTCAAGAACCGACATCATGAGCCAAGGTTCGGTCAGCGTACCTACGTCGTCCAATGCGCAAGCCCCGGGCGGCCACGCCCCCTCGTCGCGGGCCGCACTCATCCTGGGGGCGCTGGGCGTGGTGTATGGCGATATCGGCACCAGTCCTCTTTATACGTTGCGGGCCTGTTTGACGGGCTTGAGCGTGCACACCGACTTGGAGCCTGCGCACCTGCTGGGCGTGCTGTCCATCCTGTTCTGGATGCTGATGGTAGTGGTGTCGTTCAAGTACGTGACCCTGGTGCTGCGCGCCGACAACCGCGGCGAGGGCGGCACGCTGGCCCTGCTGGAACTGGCAGTGCGCGGGCGCGAAGGCAAGCTGCGCTGGGTACTGATCGTGCTGGGAATCTTCGGGGCGGCGCTGTTCTATGGCGACAGCATGATCACGCCCGCGATTTCGGTGCTCTCGGCGCTGGAAGGGATAGGCATCGTGTCGCATCAGCTGGACGCCTGGGTCGTGCCGCTGTCGCTGGTGGTGCTGATCGCGCTGTTCGCGATCCAGTCGCACGGCACGGGCGCCATGGGCAAGCTGTTCGGCCCGGTGATGTTGCTGTGGTTCGGCACGCTGGCCGCGCTGGGCGGCTGGCAGATCTGGCAGACGCCGGAAGTGCTGCGGGCGCTGAATCCGATGTGGGGATTGCGCTTCATCGTCGAGTTTCCCTGGATCAGCTTCGTTCTGCTGGGCGCGGTGGTGCTGGCTCTGACCGGCGCCGAGGCGCTGTATGCAGACATGGGCCACTTTGGCCGTCCGGCGATCCGCCGGGCCTGGTTCAGCATGGTGCTGCCGGCCTTGACGCTGTGCTATTTCGGGCAGGGCGCACTGTTGCTGCGCGACCCGACCGCGATACGCAATCCGTTCTTCATGATGGCCCCGGAATGGGGGCTGGCTCCGCTGGTGGCGTTGGCAACCGTCGCGACCATCGTGGCTTCCCAGGCCGTGATCTCGGGCGCCTATTCGGTTACCCGCCAGGCGGTGCAACTGGGTTTCTGGCCGCGCATGCAGATCCTGCATACCTCGGCCATCGAGAAGGGCCAGATCTATCTGCCGCAGGTCAATGCGCTGCTGCTGTGCGCGGTGCTGATCCTGGTCCTGCTGTTCCGCAATTCGGACAACCTGGCTGCCGCTTATGGTTTCGCGGTGACGGGCACGATGTTCACGACGTCGGTGCTGGCTTTCGCGGTGTTGCCGCGCGGTTCGACCGGCCTCAAGCGTGTGCTGTGGATGGTGGCGCTGGGCCTGTTGCTGTTGTTCGACGTGCTGCTGTTTTCGGCCAACGTATTCAAGATCCACGAGGGCGGCTGGCTGCCGCTGCTGGTGGCGATCGTGGTGTTCACGCTGATGATGACGTGGCGTCGTGGCCGCCGGCTGCTGTCCGAGATGCAGCAGCGGGACCGCCAGCCGCTCAAGGAATTCATGTCGCAGCTCGAAGAGTATCCGCCGTCGCGGGTGCCGGGCACCGCGATCTTCATGACGATGAATTCCGGCAATGTGCCGCCGGCGTTGCTGCACAACCTGAAGCACAACAAGGTGCTGCACGACCATGTGCTGTTCCTGACCATCCTGGTGGCGGATGTGCCCTATGTATCGGCCGAGGAGCGCTTCTCCGTGACCAAGCTGTCGGCATCGAGCTGGCAGGCGACGATCAACTACGGCTTCAAGGAAGACCCGGATGTGCCGGAGGCGTTGCGGCTGGTGGCCGAGGCGTATCCGGAGATCGATCTGGAGCCGATGCGTACGTCGTATTTCCTGTCGCGGCAGACCGTGGTGGCAGCGAAGAAGCCGGCCTTGTGGCGGTGGCGGCGTGCCGTGTTTTCCTTCATGGCGCGCAATTCGACGCGGAGCACCAAGTTTTTCAAGATTCCGGCCAATCGGGTGGTGGAGATGGGGATGCAGGTGGAGCTTTAGGCTACTGCTTGCTGCTTGACGGCGCGTTGCATTCTTTTGACGCCTGGGGCGGGTTTGGTGGAGGATATTGCGGGGCTTGCCCCCTGCCGGCCGCGCGGGCGGCCTCTGGGGGCTTGGGTGTGTCTTGCGATTGGTGTTTGTAAAGCAAAAAGCCCTTCGGCATGCCGAAGGGCTTTCTGGTTTTTGGCGTTGAAGAATTACTTCTTCTTGCCTTCGTCGCTCAGCTGGGGCAGCGAGGTGCCGGAGGAGGCGAGCAGGCCGGTCTTTACGTAGGTGAAGAGCTTGCCGCGGGTGTCGACGATGTCGAGGTTGCGCATGGTGAGCTGACCGATGCGGTCCGCGGGAGTGAACGGAGCGTTTTCGACCTTTTCCATGGACAGACGCTCGGGAGCGTAGGTCAGGTTGGGCGATTCGGTGTTCAACAGCGAGTAGTCATTACCGCGGCGCAGTTCGATCGTGACTTCGCCGGTGACGGCGCGCGCGACCCAGCGCTGGGCGGCTTCGCGCAGCATGATGGCTTGCGGGTCGAACCAGCGGCCTTGGTACAGCAGGCGGCCCAGCTTGCGGCCGCTTTCGCGGTACTGCTCGATGGTGTCTTCGTTGTGGATGCCGGTGACCAGGCGTTCGTAGGCGATGAAGAGCAGGGCCAGGCCCGGGGCTTCGTAGATGCCGCGGCTCTTGGCCTCGATGATGCGGTTTTCGATCTGGTCGCTCATGCCCAGGCCGTGGCGGCCGCCGATGCGGTTGGCTTCGAGCATCAGTTCGACCGGGTCGCTGTATTCCACGCCGTTCAGGGCGACCGGATGGCCTTCCTCGAAGCGGACGGTGACTTCCTCGGCCTTGACGGCGACGTCGTCGCGCCAGAAGGCGACGCCCATGATGGGCTTGACGATGCGGATGCCGGAGTTCAGATGCTCCAGGTCCTTGGCTTCGTGGGTGGCGCCCAGCAGGTTGGAGTCGGTGGAATAGGCCTTCTCAGCCGACATCTTGTAGTCGAAGCCGGCTTGGCGCATGTATTCCGACATTTCGGAACGGCCGCCGAGCTCGTCGATGAAGCGCTGGTCCAGCCAGGGCTTGTAGATCTTCAGGTCCGGGTTGGTCAGCAGGCCGTAGCGGTAGAAGCGCTCGATGTCGTTGCCCTTGAAGGTGCTGCCGTCGCCCCAGATGTTGACGTCGTCTTCCTTCATGGCGGCCACCAGCATCGTGCCGGTGACTGCGCGGCCGATCGGGGTGGTGTTGAAGTAGGTGATGCCGGCGGTCGAGATGTGGAACGCGCCCGATTGCAGGGCGGCGATGCCTTCGGCCACCATCTGCGCGCGGCAGTCGATCAGGCGGGCCTTCTCGGCGCCGTAGGCCATGGCCTTGCGCGGGATCTCGTCATAGTCGGACTCGTCGGGCTGGCCCAGGTTCGCGGTGTAGGCGTAGGGGATGGCGCCGTTGTTGCGCATCCACAGGAGCGCCGCGCTGGTGTCCAGGCCGCCGGAGAAGGCGATGCCGACCTTCTGGCCGGTGGGAAGGTTCGGGAGGATAGTGGTCATTGTTTGAAGTGAGACGCCAACAGGACTTTGACAGCAGACTTTGACAGCAGCTAGCCGCCAAACAAGAAAAACAGACTCTATTTTAACTCTTTTGGTGGGAGCGGCCCGGCGGGGCGAACAGCGCCGGCAGCTCCAGCCGCCGGATCAGGAGCGCGGTGGCGGTAGCGAGCCGCGTGGCCGGCCGGTGGCGGGCGCTGGCCAGCACCAGGTTGTTGGTGATGGTGGGGGCCACGATGTCGCACAGCGACAGTTCGTGTTCCGCGGCGGGACCGCGCGCTGCCGAGCGCGGCAGGATGGCGTAGGCGTCGCCCTGGGCGGCCAGCTCGACGATGGTCTGGACCGCGTCGACCTCGACGGCGATGGTCAGGCGCACCCCTTGGGCGCGGCACACGCTCTCGACCAGGGTGCGGATGGCGTTGGGCAGGCTGGGCACGACCAGCGGGTAGCTGCCCAGTTCCGCCACCGCGATGCTTGGGGGCAGGGCGGGCCGGTGTCCGGCCGCGGCCACCAGCACCAGGTCTTCGCGGAACAGGGATTCATAGGCGAGCTGGGGCGAGGGCGCCGGGTCGTAGAGCAGAGCCAGGTCGACCCGCCCGGCCAGCAGCCATTCGCGCACCTGGGCGCTCAGGCCTTCGGCCACGGCAATGGAGGCCTCCGGGAAGCTGCGGCGGAAGGCCTGGACCAGCGGTGGCGTCAGCACCCGCGCGATCCGGGGCGGCAGGCCCACGACGACCTTGCCGGTGGGCGTTTCGCGCAGGGTTTGCAGGTCTTCCTTGGCACGTTCGGCCAAGGTGAGCAGGGCGCGCGCGTGTTCCAGAAAGCGCAGCCCGGCCTCGGTGGGCTCGGCGCCGCGTCCGTTGCGGTAGAGCAGGTGCTGGCCGAGCTCCAGTTCCAGCAGGCGCACCTGGCGGCTGAGCGTGGGCTGGGCCACATCCAGCATTTCGGCCGCGCGGGAGAAGCTGCGCCTCTCGGCCACACGCAGGAAGTACTCGATTTGCTTGAGGTCCATAAGATATTTGGAAAATCTATATCTGAAATCAAAGATATAGCATTGTTGGGAGGCGAGCAATCCGGGACCATGGCGTTTTCAACGTAGGAACCCGCCCGTGTCCGATTGCCGTCCTCCGCTCGCGTCGCCGTCCCGCCCCCGTCACGCTTTGCCGCCGGGCGCGTGCGATGCGCATTGCCACGTATTCGGGCCGGCGGACGTATTCCCATATGCCGAAGGCCGTTCGTACACCCCGCCGGACGCGCCCTACCAGGCCATGGCGGCGCTGCATGAGCGCCTGGGCGTGGAGCGCGCGGTGGTGGTGCAAGCCAATTGCCATGGATCGGATCATCGTGCCTTGCTGGACGCGCTTGCCCGCAGCGCAGGGCGTTATCGCGGCGTGGCGCTGCTGGGGGCGGATGCCACCGAGGCCGCCGTCAGCCAACTGCATGATGGCGGCGTGCGCGCGGCCCGCTTCAACTTCGTGCCGCATCTGGGCGGCGCGCCGGATCCGGCGGTCTTTGACCGGGTGGTGGCGCTGATTGCGCCCCTGGGCTGGCATCTGTGCCTGCATCTCGACGGCGCGATGTTGCCTGAGTTGCTGCCGCGCCTGACGGCGCTGCCGCTGCCTTTCGTGGTCGATCACATGGGGCGCCTGAAGGCGGGCGACGGGCTGGAGTCGCCGGCGATGAGGGCGTTGCTGGACCTGTCGAGCGTGCCGCAAGCCTGGGTCAAGGTGTCGGGCATCGACCGCATCTCGTCCGGCAAGCGGCCGTTCGCGGAGGGCCTGCCCTTCGTGCGAGCGCTGGCCGAGGCTTTGCCCGACCGCTGCCTGTGGGGCACGGATTGGCCGCATCCGAACGTGGCGGGCGACATGCCCGACGACGGCGAGCTGGTCGACCTGCTTTTTGATGCCTGTCCCGACGCGGCCCTGCGCCAGCGCATCCTGGTGGACAACCCGGCGCGGCTGTACGGATTCGAGTAGGCGCGGCAAACGCGGCCGCCATCAGACGGTGCGTGCAAGACAAGAAAATTCCATTCAATCAGGAGACATCATGTTCAAGAAAATACTGTCCGCCGGCTTGCTGAGCCTGGCCGCCCTGGGCGCAGCCCGGGCCGAGGGGCCCGTGCGCCTCATCATTGCCTTTCCCCCTGGCGGGCCGGTGGACCTGGTCGGCCGGGTACTGGCCGAGCAGCTGGGCAAAGAGCTCAAGCAGCAGGTCATCGTGGAGAACAAGGCCGGCGCCAATGGCAACATTGCCGCGGCCTACGTGGCCAAGGCGCCCGCCGATGGCTCGGTGCTGTTCCTGACCAGCGTGGGGGCGGTCGCGATAAGCCCGGCGCTGTACAAGGACTTGCCGTACGATCCTGCGCGCGATTTCGCACCCGTGTCCAAGGTGGTGAACAACGCCACGGTGTTCGTGGTGAACCCCTCCAATCCGGCGGTCGACGCGGCGGACTTCGTCAAGAAGTCGCAGGCCGCGACGCAATCCGTCGCGATTGGCTCGTCCGGCATAGGCAGCATTCCCCACCTGACCCTGGAAATGTTCGCCGACGCCAGCAAGGCGAACGTGATGCACGTGCCCTACAAGGGCGCCGCTCCGGTCATCAACGACGTGATGGGCAACCAGGTGTCGGGATTCTTTGGAGATGTGCCCGGTCTGATCGGCCATATCCAGGGCGGCAAGCTCAAGCCGCTGGGTATCGCCGCGCCGACCCGCCACCCTCTGCTACCCGAGGTCAAGACCCTGGCCGAGCAGGGCATCGCCGGAGTGGAATCCAACAACTGGTATGGCATCGTCGCTCCTGCCGCTACCCCGCCGGCCACCATCGACAAGCTCAACCAGGCCGTGCGCGCCGCGCTGGGGGCGGAGAGCGTGCGTGCCCGCCTGGAGAAGTTTGGCGCCCAGGCCGCGCCTGGCAGCCCGCAGGAACTGGCGAACCTGATCGCGTCCGATCGTGAGAAATGGACCGCGCTGATCCAGCGCAAGAACATCCGTCCGGAGTGAAGATGAACGCATGCAGAGTAGGGTTGGTGACGCCGGGCACGCGCCCGGAACTGGCTGACGTCGAGGCGCGGATTGCGGCGGCGCGCGGGCGCATTTCGCCCCTGTACCAGGTGCTGCTGAACAGTCCGGCCGTGGTGCAGGGGTGGGAAGCCATGCTGACCGCGATCCGCCTGAATACGGCCGTGCCGCCGCGCCTGCGCGAGCTGATCATCCTGCGGGTGGCGACGTTGAACAACGCGCCCTATGAGTTCGAGGCGCATGTGCCGCACGCGCTGGCTGCGGGAATGCCGCAGACGCTGGTCGACGCGTTGCGCGGCGGTCCGGCTGCGTCGGCGCTGCAGGGCCTGGAGCCGGGCGAGGCCGAGGTGCTGGCGCTGACGGACGCCATGACGCGCGACATCGAGGTACCCGATGCAGTGTTCGCGCCGCTGCGGGCGCGCTACGATGACACGCTGCTGGTGGAGCTGGCCGCCACCGTCGGCGCGTACAACATGGTGTCGCGCTTCCTGGTGGCCTTGCGCGTCGGGCATTGAAAAGGAGATGACTGTGCCGGAAACCGTATTGCTGGTGTCGCTGGGAGAACGCTTCGACGAGCCGCGCGGCCGCGATCTTGCGCAGACGCTGACCCAGGGACTGGAGGGCGTGCGCGCCGCCGCGTATGCCGCCGTGGACGAGGACGAGACCTACGTCTATCTGCATGGACCCGCAGCGTCCTTGCCGGAGGTTCTCGCGCGTCTGGCCGAGAGTTTTCCGGGCGCGCGGGCGCGCGTACTGCATCCCACGCTGGAGCTCGCTGGCGCCTCGGCGGGACAGGACGCGCCTTGGCACTACGTCGTGGAAACCGACGTGCTACCCGAGGCAGAGGCCGACTTGAACGCCTGGTACGACCAGGAACACCTGCCGGGCCTGGCTTCGGTGCCGGGCACCGTGCGCGCCATGCGCTTTGAATGCCGCGATGAATCGCCGCGCTATCTGGCGTGCTACGACCTGCATACGCGCGAGACTTTCGGCAGCCCGCCCTGGCTGGTCGTGCGCGCCAGCGACTGGAGCAGCCGCGTGCGACCGTCGTTCCGCAACACCCGCCGGACCATGTTCAAGCGGATCGCCTAGGCGTTGCCCGCGCAAGAAAAAAGGCCTGCGCATCGAAAGATGCGCAGGCCTTTATTTTGCTGCGGGGGCCTTACTTGATCTGGCCCAGCAGCAGGAACTCCATCAGCGCCTTTTGCACGTGCAGGCGGTTTTCGGCTTCGTCCCAGACCACGCTTTGCGGGCCGTCGATGACTTCGCCCGTGACTTCCTCGCCGCGGTGGGCGGGCAGGCAATGCATGAACACGGCTGCGGGATCGGCGGCGGCCATCATTTCGGCGTCCACGCACCAGTCGGCGAAGGCAGCGCGGCGCTCTTCGTTTTCGGCTTCATAGCCCATACTGGTCCATACGTCGGTGGTGACCAGGTGCGCGCCCTTGCAGGCTTCCATGGGGTCCTTGAACTGGCGCAGCACCTTGGCTAGCGGAGTGCCGATGCGCGAGGCTTCGAGCTCGTACCCGGCCGGGGTGGACACATGCAGCGTGAAGCCCAGCATTTCGGCGGCCTGCAGCCAGGTGTATGCCATGTTGTTGGCGTCGCCCACCCAGGCTACCGTCTTGCCGGCGATGGGGCCGCGGTGCTCGATGTAGGTGAAGATGTCCGCCAGGATCTGGCAGGGGTGGAATTCGTTGGTCAGGCCGTTTATCACGGGCACGCGCGAATGCGAGGCGAAGCGCTCGATGCGCGTTTGCTCGAACGTGCGGATCATGACGATATCGACCATGCGCGAAATGACGCGCGCGGTGTCTTCGATGGGCTCGGAGCGGCCCAGCTGCGAATCGTTGGAGGTCAGGTTGATGACCGAACCGCCCATCTGGTACATGCCGGCCTCGAACGACACGCGAGTGCGCGTGCTGGCCTTTTCGAACACCATCGCCAGCGTGCGGTCGTGCAGCGGCATGTGGGGTTCATAGCGCTTGAACTTGTCCTTGATCAGGCGTGCGCGGTCCAGCACATAGGCGATCTCGGCGGACGAGAAGTCCTTGAACTGCAGGAAGTGCCGCAACGGGCCGTTTTGGGTCGTGGGAGGAGTCATGGTGATGTCGCAGGTCATAGGGCCCGGCCAGGCTCATGGCCCGGACGGGACGTTGATTTTATGGTGTTTCGGCCAGGAATTCCTGGATGAGCGGAACCAGGATGGCGACGATGCGGTCGGCTTCGTCACGGCTGAGGATCAGCGGCGGCAACATGCGGATGACGCGGTCGCGCGTAACGTTGATGAGCAGCCCTGCCTCCATGGCGCGCATGGCGAGCACGCCGCAGGGGCGGGCAAGCTCGATGCCCAGCATCAGGCCTCGGCCTCGGATTTCGGTGACGCCCCGCGTGCCGGCCAAGGCATTGGCCAGGGCGGCTTGCAGGTGCTGGCCCACGGTGTGGGCGTTGTCCAGCAATCTTTCGGATTCCAGCGCGTCCAGTACGGCCAGCCCGGCCGCGCACACCAGCGGACCGCCGCCGAACGTGGTGCCATGGCTGCCGGGCGTGAGGACGCCGGCGGCGGGGCCGGCGGCAAGCATGGCGCCGATGGGCACGCCGCCCGCCAGGCCCTTGGCCAGGGTCATGACGTCGGGCACGATGTCGGCCCACTGGTGGGCGAACCATTTGCCGGTGCGGCCGATGCCGGACTGGACTTCGTCGATCATCAGCAGCCAGCCGCGCTCGGTGCAGAGTCGGCGCACTTCCTGGAGATAGGCGATATCGGAGGGGCGGATGCCGCCTTCGCCTTGCAGCACTTCAAGCAGAACGGCGGCCACGCGCGGTTCAGCGTCGCCGGCGGAGCGCACCGCGTCCACGCTGTTGTAGGGCACCTGGATGAAGCCCGAGGGCAGCGGTTCGAAGCCTTTGCGCGCCTTTTCGCTTCCCGTGGCCGCCAGCGTGGCCAGGGTGCGGCCATGCCAGGACGAATCCATGGTGATGATGTGGGCGTGCTTGTTGCCGCGCTGGTAGGCGTAGTAGCGCGCCAGCTTGATCGCGGCTTCGTTGGCTTCGGAGCCGCTATTGTTGAACGCGACTTCCTGCATGCCGGACAGTTCGGTCAGGCGGGCGGCCAGCGCGGTCTGCTGCGGCACTTCGTAGATGTTCGAGGTATGGATGACGCGGGCGGCCTGCTCGCTGATGGCTGCCACCAACTTCGGATGGGCGTGCCCCAGGCAGGACACGCCGATGCCAGCCAGCGCGTCCAGGTACTTGCGGCCCTGGTCATCCCACAGCCAGACTCCCTGGCCGTGCGTGAACGCTACGGGCAGCCGTGAGTAGATGTTGGCCAGAGGCGAGGTCATTGCGGATCCTCCTGGGGATGAAGCGGATTTCGCCGGGACTGGCCGGAGTTCCTGTCGGAAGCTGCCGGTCTGGAGCTGCGGGCCGGAAGTTGCCTGCCTGGCAGCCGGTTTCCCCGGGCGAATCGCTTTTTGAAAGAGGGCAAAGGATCAATCATATACAATTCGCGGCGCAGGGCGCATGTTTGATCACGCCGAAGATCCGGCTTTCGTGAAGGGCGCGCTGTAGTGAAGAACTCATGGCAACTCGCGTCAGACAATTCGTAATTCATGGCGTTACCGAAAGCGGTAGCCGCTTTCGCCCCAGCGACTGGGCGGAACGGCTCGCCGGCGTAATGGCACAATTCCGGCCCGCCGGCTGTGCCGGTAACCACCTCACCTATTCGCCCTATGTGCTGCCCGTCGTGATCGACGGCGTGCGCGGGATCGTGGTCGATTTGCGTTTGCGCGATCTGGAACCGCTGGCGTACAAGTTCGTGGTGGATTTCGCTCGCGACAACAACCTCAAGACGGAAGAACGCGAAATCTAGCCTTCCTGAACCAAAAAGCGCCCGAACCGGGCGCTTTTTCGTTGGGGGCTGCGGCACGCCCGTCGGGCGGGGCCGCCCCTACGTGCCGTAACGGTCCAGGATCTTGCGGATATCGCGCACGCCCGGGCCGTCCGCGGTCAGCAGGGCGCGCGCGGTCACCGACTCCAGGTGATGCTCCAGCAGGTGCAGCACGTGCTTTTCGTCGCGCGCGCGCAAGCCCGTCACGATCTCCATATGTTCGCTGACCGCGCATTCGCTCGAATGCGGACGGCCGTAAAGGGCCAGGATCAGCGAGCAGCGCGACACGATTTCATTGACATAGCGCGCATACACGGCGTTGCCCGAGAGCTCCGCCATCAGGATGTGGAATTCTCCGGACAGCCGGATGGACTCGTTGGTGCTGTTGCGCTTGCGGGCTTCCTCTTCCTGGGCAACGTGCTGCTCCAGCCGGGCCAAACCGGCTTCTGTGATGTGCTGCAGCAGCCGGCGCGCGACGTCGCGTTCCAGGCAGCGGCGCGCCTCGAAGATGTCATGCGCCTCTTCCAGGCTGGGCCGGGCCACCGCGGCACCGCGATTCGGCCGCAAATCCACCAGCCCTTCGCTGAACAGGCGCGTCAGCACGCCCCGCACGATGGTTCGACTGACGCCGAAACGCTCGCCGATGATGTCCTCGGGCAGCTTGTCGCCGGGTAGCAGGGCCTGCTCGATGATGGCGCGGCGCAAGTTTTTGTATACGATTTCGTTGCGGCTGACGTCTTTCTTGGCGGGCTCGTTGGCCGGTGGCGCGAGGGACTTCATCTTCTTCTTTGGCTCCTATGCCTGCGCGCTTTCAGAGTATTGGAATAGTGCGGCAGACGCTGCCGGCGCGCATTTTTCTCAGTGCGGAAAGCATACTACACCCTGGGCTAAGGGTTAGCGATAGCTTGTCGCCGCAATTGTGCGGAGTACATTGGCGACATAAATCGTATACAAGTTTTTATACAAAACAATCTGGATTGTCTTAAAAGAATCTTATTGTTTGTATACAAATCAAAAGGCTGATCCATGTCCGCAGTACCCCAGGCCGCCGCCACCGCGCAGTCCGTTTCTTCGCCATACCGCCTGTTGGTGGTCAATGGCAACACGACGTCCGAACTGACCTCCAGCCTGGCCAGTCAGGCCGAGGCCTTTTACGGCGGTTCGGTCCATATCCATGCCGTCACGGCCGGGTTCGGCCCTGCCTATATCGCCAGCCGGGCGGAGGCGGCCATCGCTGCCCACGCCGTGCTGGACGTCGTGGAGAAGGCGGTGGAAACGCCGGCTGGGTTCGACGCCTGCCTGCTGGCGTGTTTCGGCGAGCCCGGCATCGGCGCGGTGCGCGAACGCCTGGATGTGCCCGTCGTCGGCATGGCCGAGGCCTCGATCATGAGCGCCATGCAGCGGGGCGACCGCTACGCCATCGTGACAGTGGGGCAGCGCTGGCCCGGCATGCTGCGTGAACTGATCCGCCAACTGGGGCTGGAGTCCCGGTGCGCCGCCATCCTGGCCCTGCCGGGCAATGCCCTGGACTATGTCTCGCGTTCGGCGGAGTCCGCGCTGCACGTCAGCCGGGCGCTGGACGCCGCAGTGGCGCAGGGAGCGGACGTCGTCATCGTGGCCGGCGCCGCGCTGGCCGGCTACCTGCCCAGCCTGCCGCGCCTGCCTGCCGTTCCCATCATCGATTCCTACCGCGCCGCCCTGGCCCAGGTGCTCGCGCTTGCGTCCCTGGAGCGCGCGCAGCGTTTGTCTCTCATCCGCGCGGACGCGCATTCCTAGCTTTTTGCCGTACCCACCGCGCCGGGCACGACCCCGGCGAGATCAGACCGATACACAAGGGAGAGTTGCAGCCATGAAGACTTTGCTCAAGTGGACCGCGGGCGCCGTGATCGCGCTGTCGGCCATGACCGGGGCCAGCGCCGCCAACACGTTGAAGTGGGGCGCCGCCCGGGACCTGGATTCGCTGGATCCGTATTCCTACGGCAGCACGTTCAACCTCGCGTTCCTGAACCATGTGTACGAAGCGCTGATCCGCTATGACGACAAGTTCAACATCACGCCCGCCTTGGCGGAATCCTGGGAGAGCACCTCGCCCACGGTATTGCGTTTTCACTTGCGCAAAGGGGTGAAGTTCCACAATGGCGCGCCGTTTTCGGCGGACGACGTGGTGGCTTCGATGACCCGTGTTTCGGATGACGCCTCGCCATTGAAGGGCAACCTGCCGGCCTTCAAGGCGGTGCGCAAGGTGGACGATTACACGGTGGATATTGAAATGACGCATCCGTACCCGCTGATGCTCAATGACCTGACCAACATCTTCATCTTCAACCGCCAGTGGCTGGTGGACAACAACAGCCTGAAGCCCACCGACGCCGCCAAGAAGATCGAAGGCTACGCCACGCACAACGCCAACGGCACCGGCCCCTTCAAGGTGGAGTCCTACCGTCCCGACACGCGCACCGTGCTGGTCGTCAACCCGGGGTGGTGGGACAAGCCGCGCCACAATCTGGACCGCATCGAATTCACGCCCATCGCCTCCGCGCCCACGCGGGTGGCGGCCTTGCTGTCGGGCGACATCAACTTTACCGAGAATGCGCCGCTGCAGGACCTGGACCGGCTGCGCGCGGCAACCAACGTCAAGGTGCTGGCCTCCACCGAGCTGCGCACGCTGTACTTCGGCTTCAACCTGGGCGACAAGCTGGTCGGCTCCAACATCACCGACAAGAACCCGTTGAAGGATCTGCGGGTGCGCCAGGCGCTGTACATGGCTTTGTCGCCGGAGCTGATCCAGAAGCGCGTGATGCGCGGCCTGTCGCGTACGACGGGCGCGCTGGTGGCGCCATCCATTCCGGGCTACGAGCCCAAGCAGGAAGAGCGCCTGCCGTTTGACGCCGCCCGCGCCAAGAAGTTGTTGGCCGAGGCCGGCTACCCGGACGGATTCACGGTGTCGCTGCTGTGCTCGAACGATATGTTCGTCAACGAGGAGGAAATCTGCCAGGCGGCTGCGTCCATGTGGGCGCGTATTGGCGTCAAGGCCTCGCTGGCCAGCGGCCCGCGCTCCCTGCAGAACCCCAAACGTTCGCGTGGCGAGTTCGACATCACCATCCATGGCTGGGCCAACGAGCCGCAGATCGACGCGCTTTCCATCCTGCTGCAGGTGATGCACAGCCGCAGCGGCCCCGCTGGCGTCTTCAACTGGGGGCAATGGGGCGATCCGGCGCTGGACGCCAGGATCGATGCGGCCGCGGCCGAAATGGACCGTCCCAAGCGCGTGCAGATGATGGCCGGCGTGCTGCAGACGCTGCACGACGACGTGCGCTTCGTGCCGTTGCATCAACAGCCCATGGCCTGGGCCGTGGGCCAGAACGTGGGTGAAGTCCTCCAGATGCCGGACAACAAGGCGCGCCTGTGGACTGTGCGCATGCAATGACGCCGCAAGCCGCCGCCCGCCGGCGGTCCTGGGAACGACAACGGTCTGAAGGGAGCCGCAGATGTTGGCATTCATAGTGAGAAGGGTCTTTAACGCAGTCGGCGTCATGCTGGCGGTAGCGTTGCTGGCCTTTGTGATCTTCCGGTTCGTCGGCGACCCCGTCGACATGATGCTCAATGAGCAGGCCTCGCAGACGCAGCGCGATGAACTGCGCGAACGGCTGGGCCTGAACGCTTCCGTGGGCATGCAGTTCGTGCATTTCGTGACCAACGCGGCCCAGGGGGAATTCGGTATTTCCTACCGTAACCAGCAAGACGTGTTCGCGCTGGTGGCCGAGCGCTTTCCTGCGACGTTCGAACTGGTCCTGATGGCGACGCTGCTGTCGCTGATCATCGGCGTGCCGCTAGGCGTGCTGACCGCCATCTACCGCAAGTCGCGGCTGGCGCAGGCGCTGCAGTTCGTCTCCATCCTGGGCATATCGCTGCCCAGCTTCGTGGTGGGGATCATGCTGATCCTGATCTTTTCGGTGCAACTGGGCTGGCTGCCGGGCTTCGGGCGCGGCGACACGGTGAAGATAGGCTGGTGGACCACAGGCCTGCTTACGCCGTCGGGGCGCGCCGCGTTGGTACTGCCGTCTATCACGCTGGCGCTGTTCCAGATCACCTTGATCATGCGCCTGGTGCGGGCCGAGATGCTGGAGACGCTGCGCACCGAGTTCATCAAATTCGCGCGGGCGCGCGGTCTGCCGGACCGGGTGGTGCATTTCCGGCTGGCCCTGCGCAATTGCCTGATGCCCGTGATCACCGTGACCGGCATGCAGATCGGCAACCTGATCGCCTTCGCGCTGATTACGGAAACGGTGTTCCAGTGGCCGGGAATGGGGTTGCTGTTCATCCAATCGGTCATGTTCGTGGACATTCCTGTCATGGCCGCCTACCTGGTGATCGTGTCCTTCATCTTCGTGGCGTTGAACACGCTGGTGGACATGATGTATGGCGTGGTCGATCCGCGCCTGCGCAGCCAGCACGTCAAGGGGGGAGCCAATGCTCACTAAACCATTTGCCGGAGCGGGCGAGGGCCGGCTTGCACGCTTCCTTCGAAGCGATCTGTGGTGGAGCCTGCGCCAGGACTACGTGGCCATGGGGGCGGGCATCGTGTTGCTGGCCGTGGTGTTGCTGGCGGTGTTCGCGCCCTGGATCGCGCCGCAGAATCCGTATGACCTGGCGCAGTTGGACCTGCTGAACGCGGAGTTGCCGCCCGTCTGGGAGGCCGGCTCGGATCCGCAGTTCCTGCTGGGCACGGACACGCAGGGCCGCGATGTCTGGTCCGCCATCCTGTACGGTTCCCGCATGTCGCTGGTGATCGGACTGGCGACCGTGGTGCTGTCGTTGGCGATCGGTCTGCTGGTGGGGCTGGCGGCCGGCTATTTCGGCGGCTGGATCGACAACGCGCTGATGCGCCTGGGCGACACGCTGCTCAGCATCCCGACCATTCTGGTCGCGATCCTGGTCACGGCGGTGTTCCGCCAGCTGCTGCCGCCCGGGATGCGCGAAACGCTGTCCGCGGTGATCCTGATCCTGGCGATCTCGATGACCAACTGGGTGCAATACGCGCGGACGGTGCGGGCCTCGGCACTGGTGGAGCGGGGCAAGGAGTACGTGCAGGCCGCGCGCCTGATCCGGGTGAGTTCGCTGCGCATCATGCTGACGCACATCCTGCCCAACACGTTGACGCCGGTCATGGTGACCGCCACGCTGAACCTGGGCCTGGCGATCCTGATCGAGGCCACGCTCAGTTTCCTGGGCGTGGGCATGCCCCCTACCGAGCCTTCGCTGGGCACGCTGATCCGCCTGGGCAACCAGTTCCTGTTTTCGGGACAGTGGTGGGTGGTGGTGTTTCCCGCGCTGTACCTGAGCCTGATCGTGCTGGTCGTGAACTTGCTGGGCGATTGGCTGCGCGATGCCCTGAACCCCCGTTTGCGCTGAACGCAAACCGACAAGAGTAGAACCATGGAAAACGCAACGCTGTATACCCAAGTCCGCCCCGCAGGCGGCGAGATTACCTCGGTGCTGGTGCGCGACGGCCGCATCCAGGCGCTGGGCGGACCGGTCCCCGCCGGGGTGGAAGTCGTGGACGGGGAGGGCGCCCTGATGCTGCCGGGCCTGATCGATGCCCACGCGCATCTGGACAAGACCATGTACGGCATGCCCTGGTACCGCAACGAGGTCGGCCCGCGCCTGATCGACAAGATCGAGAACGAGCGCGCCGAAAAAAAGCGCCTGGGCATCGATCCGTACCGCCAATCGGCCCGACAGCTGGTGATGTCGATCGGCGACGGCACCAGCCACATCCGCAGCCATGTGGACGTGGACACGGACATCGGGCTGGGCGCGATCGAAGGCGTGATGCGCGCGCGTGAACAGTATCGCGACCAGATCGACGTGGAAATCGTGGCGTTCCCGCAGAGCGGACTGCTGATCCGTCCGGGCACGCTGGAACTGATGGACGAGGCCCTGCGCATGGGCGCGGAAGTCGTGGGCGGATTGGATCCGGCCGGCATGGACCGTGATCCCAAGGGGCATCTGGACGCCATTTTCGGCCTGGCCGAAAAGCATGGCAAACCCATCGACATCCATTTGCACGAGGCCGGCGAGCTGGGTGCGTTTTCGATGCAGATGACCATAGACCGCGTGCTGGCGCTGGGCATGCAGGGCAAGGTGACGCTGTCGCATTCCTTCTGTCTGGGCATGCCGGACACGCAGGCGGTACAGGCCCTCACGGAAGGCTTGCTGAAGGCCGGCGTGCACATCATGACCACGGGCTCGGCCTCGCGGCCAGTGCCGAACGTGGCGCGGCTGCACGCGGCCGGTGTGACGGTCTGCACGGGCAATGACGGCATGCGCGATACCTGGGGGCCGTACGGCAAGCCGGACATGCTGGAACGCACCATGCTGGTGGGCTTGCGCAATAACTTCCGCCGCGATGACGAACTGGAACTGGCGCTGCATGTGGCCACCTACGGCAATGCGCAGGTGATGGGCCTGTCCGATTACGGCCTCGCGCCGGGCTGCCGCGCCGATTTCGTGCTGGTGGATGCCGAGACGGTGGCGCAAGCCATCGTCTCGCGTCCCGTGCGCAAGCTGGTCGTCAAGAGCGGGCGCGTGGTCGCGCGTGGCGGACGCGCCCTGGCGGAGGCGCCGTAATGAGCGCGCTACAGGGGCCCATCCTGCTCACCGCCCGCTGGGTGGTAGGCCACGAGAACGGCCGCCATTGCCTGTACGAGAACGGCGAGGTGGTATTCGAAGGCGACCGCATCCTGTACGTGGGCCACCGTTATCCCGGCCAGGTCGCCCAGCGCCGCGATTATGGGCGGGCGCTGATCGGCCCGGGGTTCGTGGACCTGGATGCGCTGTCGGACCTGGATACGACCATCCTGGGTTTCGACAACTCGCCCGCCTGGAGGAAGGGCCGTATCTGGCCCGAGACCTATATGAAGCAGGGGCCGTACGAGATGTACTCCGCGGCCGAGCTGGCATTCCAGAAGCGCTACGCTTTTGCCCAGTTGATCAGGAACGGCATTACCACGGCGCTGCCGATTGCTTCGCTGTTCTACCGAGTATGGGGCGAGACCCGCGATGAGTTCCTGTCAGCGGCCCATGCAGCCGGCGAACTGGGTCTGCGCGTCTATCTGGGTCCGGCCTACCGTAGCGGCCATACCTATGTAGACGCCGATGGCAAGATCCGTTGCCACTACGATGAAGCCCGTGGCATGGCGGGGCTGGCCGACGCCCTGGCTTTCTGCGACGAAGTGGAGGGCCGGCACAATGGCCGCGTGCGCGGCATGCTGTCGCCGGACCGCATCGAAACCTGCACGCCGGCGCTGTTGCGCGCTTCCGCGACGGCGGCGCGCGAACGGAACCTGCCGATCCGGCTGCACTGCTGTCAGTCGCGCCTGGAGTACGACCTGGTGCTGGAGCAGCACGGCATGAGCCCGCCGGAGTGGCTGCAAAGCCTGGATTTCCTGTCCGAGCGCGCCCTGCTGCCGCACGGCACTTATGTGTCGGGCACACGCCATATCGACCGGCCGGGGCGCGACGTGGAGATCATCCGCGATTCGGGTGCGAGCATCGTGCATTGCCCCCTGGTGTCGGGACGGCACGGCGCTACGCTGGAATCGTTTGCGCGTTACCGCAGGATGGGCGTGAATATCGGCATGGGCACGGACACCTGGCCGCCCGACATGGTGCTGAACATGCAGGTGGGAATGATGCTGTGCCGTGTGACCGAAGGTTCGACCGAGGCGGTGCGCTCAGAGGACTACTACGACGCGGCCACGGTGGGCGGCGCCGATGCGCTCGGGCGGCCGGACCTGGGGCGGCTGGCCGTGGGCGCCAAGGCCGACATCGTGGTCTTCGATTTTTCGCATGACCGCAACGGCCAACTGGTAGACCCGATACAGACGCTGATGGTGAGCGGCAGCGGGCGCGACGTGTCGCAGGTGGTCATCGATGGCCGTTTCGTCATGGTGGATGGCCATATCCCCGGTTTTGACGCGCGCCTGGCGCAAGAGCAGGCGCAGATGCAGTTCGACGGACTGGTGGGCCGCTACCCGGACCGCACCTGGGGCCATCCTCCGGTCGAACAGATTTTTTCCTCCAGCTATCCGCGTCCGGCAAGGAGTCCGTCATGATGGCAATCGTCCCAAGCACCGCGCAGCCGCCAGCCGCGGCCAACACCAGCGCCGGCCCGACCTTGTCGGTGCGCGGACTGTCGGTCGAGTTTCCTACTCGCCACGGCGTTCTGGTCGCGACGCGCGACATCAGTTTCGACATTCACCCGGGAGAGATCCTGGGCATGGTCGGTGAGTCCGGCGCGGGAAAATCGCTGACCGGCATGGCGGTGATCGGCCTGCTGGAACCGCCAGGCCGGCTGGGGGGCGGCGAGATCCGCCTGGCGGGCAGGCGCATCGACGATCTGCCGCCCAAGGCGCGCCAGCGCTTGCGCGGCAAGGAGATCGGCGCGATCTTCCAGGATCCGCTGACCAGCCTGCATCCGCTATTCACGGTGGGAGACCAACTGGTCGAGACGATCCGCCACCATGACAAGGTCACGGCGCAGGCCGCGCGCCAGCGGGCGCTGGAGCTGCTGCTTGCGGTGGGCATCCCCGCGGCCGACAAGCGCATCGATCACTACCCGCACCAGTTTTCCGGCGGCATGCGCCAGCGCGTGGTGATCGCGCTGGCCTTGGCGGCCCGGCCTGCGCTCATCATCGCGGACGAACCGACCACGGCGCTGGACGTGTCTGTGCAGGCGCAGATCACGGCGCTGTTGCGCCGCCTGTGCCGAGAGCAGGGCACGTCGGTGCTGCTGGTGACGCACGACATGGGGGTAATCGCCGAGACCGCCGACCGCGTGGCGGTGATGTACGCGGGCCGCATCGTCGAGATCGGGCCGGTGCTGGACGTTTTGCGTCGCCCGGGCCATCCCTACACGCAGGGCCTGATGAACGCGATTCCCGGCCTGCGCCAGCGTGCTGCCCGGCTGAACCAGATCGACGGCGCCATGCCGCGCCTGCACGCCATGCCCGACGGCTGTGCTTTCCACCCGCGTTGCGCCATGGCGGGTCCGCGCTGCGGCCAGCAGCGCCCGCCGCTGGCGGCGTCCCCGACCGGGGCTACCGTCAGCGCCTGCTGGCTGCATCAAGGAGGAGTCGCCCATGCCGCATAACGATGATGTGCTGTTGCGGGCCGAAGACCTGGCCTGCTGGTTCGACGTGTCGCCGCCCTGGTTGGAACGCACCTTGTCGCGGCAGCCCGAGCAGACGCTGAAGGCGGTGGACGGGGTGTCGCTATCCGTGCCGCGAGGCACGACGCTGAGCATCGTGGGCGAATCGGGCTGCGGCAAGTCGACGCTGGCGAAGTTGCTGGTGGGACTGGTGGCGCCGACGCGCGGAACGTTGCGGTACGGGCGCAACCGCAAGGGCGGAGTGCTGCATCCGCAGATGATCTTCCAGGATCCGTATGCCAGCCTGAATCCGCGCTGGCGGGTGGGCAATATCGTGGCCGAACCGATCACGACGCTGGGCTTGCGGGCCACGCCAACCGAGACGCGGCGTCGCGTCGACGAGCTGCTGGAGCTGGTGGGCCTGTCCGCCAGCGACGCCGGTCGCTTTCCGCACGAGTTCTCTGGCGGCCAGCGCCAGCGGATTTCGATCGCGCGGGCGCTGGCCACCGAGGCGGAATTCCTGGTGTGCGACGAACCGACCTCGGCGCTGGACGTGTCGGTGCAGGCGCAGATCCTGAACTTGATGGGGGATCTGCAGAAGGAGTTCGGGCTGACTTATGTGTTCATCAGCCACAACCTGTCGGTGGTGCGGCACGTGTCGGACAGCGTGGCGGTGATGTACCTGGGGCGGATCGTGGAACAGGCGCCTGCCGATCAGTTGTTCGATTCGCCACAGCATCCGTATACGCGGATGCTGCTGGATACGATTCCGGACCTGGACGATCCGCGGCGGGATCGGGAGCCGATGGGGGGAGAGGTTCCCAATCCTATTTCGCCGCCGTCGGGGTGTACGTTTCATCCCCGGTGTGCGATGGCGCGGGAGCAGTGCAAGCTGGAGGCGCCGGCGGTTGCCAGCGTTGGCGGACGTCAGCTGCGGTGTCATGCGGTGACTTGGGATGTGGTTCAGGCCGCATGAGTCTATGGCTGGGCGGCGTTGGTTCTTAAGACGCCAGCCGCGCCGTGGGCCTGGGGCGAGCGGTGTCCTTGGCATTTTTTTCACGAGCGGCGTAGTGGAGGCGGGTCTTGCGGGGCCCGCCCCATGCCGGCCGCCCGGGCGGCCTCTTGGGGCTTACGCGGTGTCTTGCGATTTGCGATGACGCTGCGCGCTGTTGGTGGCTGATCTCAAGCGCCAAGACACAGTCAGCGAACATCGTTATTTCAACTCCGCCGCCGGATGGGTGGCGCGCGCGAACGGATCTCGATGCGTAAACGGCTGCTCGCCGCGCGCCACCCATCACCGCCCACACCCCAGATGCCGGTGCCATTAGCAAGCAGTTCCTCGCATTCGCGCAAGCGCGGATAGCCACGACGACCACCACCACGTATGCTGCTTGCGGCCGCCCGCGCGGCCGCAAGCAGCGGGCAACGCAAGAATCGCCACTAACCACGGGTCCAGCAGCGCAACAGGCCAAGAATTCGGTAGTTCGCCGGCGCGGGCGCCTAAGGGGCGAGCAACCTCGATGCGCCCGAGGGAATCGGAAGGAACCGCCGTAGGCGGTGACGACGATGACGACGGGGAAGTCCGGAGCGAACGCTCCGGACCGCAATCGTGGGCGCTCGCCCTTCAGGCGCCCGCGCCGGCGAGCGGCCTACGAAGAAGCTCTGACGCCCGCCACTACAACAGAACCTGCAAACAGACCTACTTCGCGTAGACCAGATCCCGCAACCCCAGCGACAACCCCGGCCAATAAGTAATGATCACCAGGCAAACAATCACCACCGCCACAAACGGAATCAACGGTTTGATCAACCTCTCCAACGGCAGTTTCGCCACCGCGCAAGCCGCGAAAAGATTGACCCCGAACGGCGGCGTAATCATCCCGAGCGCCAGGTTCACCACCATGATGATTCCGAAGTGCACCGGCTCCACGCCGAACTTCAGCGCCACCGGCAGCAGCAAGGGCGCCAGCACGACGATGGACGCCGAGGTCTCGATGAACATGCCGATGATGAACAGCGCCGCATTCACGCCCATCAGGAAGGTGAACTTGGTGTCGAAGATCTGTGCCAGCCACACGCCCAGCGCGTCGGGAATGCCCGCGCGGTTGAGCAGGAAGCTGAAGATGCCGGCGTTGGCGATCACGAACATGATCACCGCCGTCGACACCACCGACTTGTGCAGCGTGTCGGAGAGCTGCTTGAAGCTCAATCGGCGGTAGATGAATTTGCCCACCACCACGGCATACATGACGGCCACCACCGAGGCTTCCGTCGGGGTGAAGACGCCGCCGTAGATGCCGCCCAGGATGATCACCGGCATCAGCAGCGCCAGCCACGCATTCTTGAAGGCAGGCCAGAGCGGCAGGCGGCCTTCGCCGTCGCGTTTGCCCAGGTTGTTGCGCTTGGCGTAGAGCCAGACATAGAACATCAGCGCCACGCCGATCAGGATGCCCGGCATGACCCCGGCGATGAAAAGTTCGCCGGTCGAGGTGTCGGTGGATACCGCGAACAGAATCATGGGGATGGAGGGAGGAATGATCACGCCCAATTCCGCCGCGCTGGCCTGCAGCGAGGCCGCGAAGGGCGCGGGATAGCCGTGCCGGATCATGGCGGGAATCAGGATCGCGCCGACCGCGAACGTGGTGGCGACGCTGGAGCCGGCCACAGCGGCGAAGATCATGCAGGTCAGGACGCAGGTGCAGGCCAGGCCGCCCTGGATGCCGCCCACCACGCTCTTGGCGAACTCCACCATGCGTTCGGAGATGCCGCCGGCTTCCATCAGGTTGCCGGCCAGGATGAAGAAGGGAATTGCGACCAGCGGGTACTTGTCCAGCGCCGCGAACAGTTGCTGGGCTACTACCACCCAGGGCAGGCCGGCGGCGCCGACTCCCGCCAGGCTGGCCAGACCGATCGACACGGCGACCGGCACGGACAGCCCGAAGAAAATCAGCATCGAGACAATCATTAATTGGGACATGGCGATATCTGCTGCTTATGTTCGATAGGGGCGGCTCAGCCTTGCGCGTCGTTGCGCACGGGCACGTCGTCTTCTTCGCCGGCGCACCAGCGGGCCAGCACGGCGATGGCGGCCAGGGTGGCGCCCACGGGGATGGCCAGGTAGATCCAGGAAATCGAGATGTCCAGGCTCGGCACGTTCTGGAAACGCACGCGATAGGTCATATTGCCGCCGATCCAGGCCAGAAAGCCCAGGAATCCGGCGCAGATCAGGCCGATGATGGCTTCGAGCACTCGGCGGCGCGTGCCGCCCAGCATGTTGCGCAGCAGTTCCACGCTGATCATGGCGCCGTGGCGGAAGGCCAGGGCCACGCCCAGCAGCACGGTCCAGATCAGGAGGGCGCGGGTCAGCACCTCGCTCCAGTCGGCGGGTGAGTGCAGCACGAAACGCGCGATGACTTGGTAGAAGGCGGCGGCCGCGGCGGCGACCAGCAGCAATTGGGCAAAGACCGAGACCACTTTGAACAGGCAGCGGTCGAAGGCGCTGAGCAAACGCATGATGAATCCCGTTGGCGTTGTACGCAAAGGATGGGAACGAAAGCGGCGGGACCGGAATCCCGCCGCCAGGAGCGATCCGCCCCGGGTTGGGGCGAGCCCTGCTTACTTGGTGTCGCGGATCGCGTCGATCAGCTTCTTGTCGAACTTTTTGTAGTACTCGGGGTAGGCCGGCTCGACCGCGGCGGCAAAGGCGGCACGGTCCACCTCGGTCACCTGCATGCCTTCCTTCTTGAGCTGCTCGACGCCAGTCTTTTCGATGTTGTCGACGTAAGCGCGCATGGCCTGGGCGGATTCCTTGCCGGCCTTGTCGAAATTGGCCTTGTCGGCGGCCGACAGGCCGTCATACACGTTGGCCGACATCAGCACCAGGGCCGGGCCATAGACGTGGCCGGTCAGCGACAGGTACTTCTGCATTTGCGACAGCTTGGCCGAAGTGATCACCGACAGCGGGTTTTCCTGGCCGTCGATGGTGCCTTGTTGCAGGGCGGTGGCCACTTCAGGCCATGCCATGGGCGTGGGCAGGATACCGATCTGGCGGAAGGCCGTGATGTGGATCGGGTTTTCCGTCGTGCGGATTTTCAGACCCTTGGCGTCGGCCGGCGTCTTGACCGGGCGGACGTTGTTGGTCAGGTGGCGGAAGCCCTGTTCGCCCCAGGCCAGGGCGATGATGCCGCGGCTGGGGAACTTTGCCAGCATATCTTGTCCGATCTTGCTGTCCAGCACATTGCGGGCGTGGGGCAGGTCGCGCAGCAGGAAGGGAATGTCGAAGACCCCGGTCTCGGGCACGAAGTTCAGGGTGGCGCCGGTCGACACGATGGCCAGATCGATGGTGCCGATCTGCAGGCCTTCGATCACTTCGCGCTCGCCGCCCAGAGCGCTGTTGGCAAATTGCTGTACCTTGTACTTGCCGCCGGTGGAGGCTTCAATGGATTTGGCCAGCGCGTCGGCGCCCGCGCCGTAGTGCGACGACGTGGACAGCGCATAGGCCATCTTCAAGGTGTTCTGTGCCGCGGCGGGCAGGGCGGTTGTGGCCGTGCAGGCGGCCAGAATCGTGGCGGCAAGCCAGGATTTACGCATCGTCTTCTCCAGGTTTTGAGTATCTTTATGGGTGGCTTTGCCTCCCGCCCCGGGATGATATCGGGATTCGGCCCCGATCTAGGCCGTTGGTTAACATTGTGGAATGATGGATTTCCCTGATACGTCAAGGGCCAGGCGCCCAGGTTTTTGGTCCACCTTGCGCCAGGGCGCCAGGATGATGATGCGCGACGCCCGTGCCGGGGAACTGCGGCTGCTGGTGCTGGCGCTGGTCGTGGCAGTGGCCGCGGTGACCAGCGTGGGCTTCCTGGCGGACCGGGTTGGCCGGGCGCTGGAGCGCGACGCCGGACAGATGCTGGGCGCCGACCTGGTGCTGGATGCTGATGAACCGGTGCCCGCGGCCTTCATGGATCAGGCCCGCGAACGCGGCCTGACCGTCTCCAGTACATGGCAATTTCCGTCCATGGTGGGGGCTGGCGACGGCGCCCAATTGGCCGCGCTGAAGGCCGTGGAGCCAGGTTATCCGCTGCGCGGCGCCCTGCGCGTGGCCAGCGCGCCCTTCGAGCCCGATGCCGCGACACGCGACATCCCGCCCGAGGGCGCGGTCTGGGTAGACGGCCAATTGCTGTCCCTGTTGAACCTCAAGGTGGGCGACACGCTGAACGTCGGCGACGCCCATCTGCGGGTGGATCGCGTCATCACCTATGAGCCTGACCGCGGCATGCAGTTCGTCAACGTGGCCCCGAGGGTGCTGTTGCGTGCCAGCGACCTGCCCGCGACCGGCCTGATCGCGCCGGGCAGCCGCATTGGCTATGCCATGCTGGTTGCCGGCCAACCCGATGCCGTGGCCGGTTACTCGACTTGGCTCAAGCAGAACCTGAAGCGAGGCCAGAAGGTCGCCACCCTGGAATCCGGCCGCCCGGAAGTGCGCCGCACGCTGGACCGGGCGCAGCGCTTCCTGTCGCTGGTTGCGCTGTTGGCGGTGCTGATATCCGCCGTGGCGGTGGCCCTGGCGGCCGGCCGTTACATGACGCGCCATCGTGATGGCATTGCCGTCATGCGCTGCCTGGGCGCGGTGCAGTCGCAGGTTTCGCGCATGCTGACCCTGGAATTCACCCTGGTCGGGCTGTTTTCATCGGCGGCCGGCTGCCTGCTGGGCTATGCGGTGCACCAGGTGCTGGTGATATTGCTGGGGTCGTTGATTGACACCAGCTTGCCCGCGCCATCGGCCATTCCGGCCCTGCAGGGGCTGCTGACCGGCCTGCTGCTTTTGCTGGGCTTTGCCTTGCCGGCGCTGGCTCAACTGCGCCACGTGCCGCCTGCCCGCGTGCTGCGGCGCGACGCCGACACGCTGAGCGCGCGTAGCGCCCTGGGCTATACCCTGGGCGCCGCGGGGTTCGCCCTGCTGATCTGGTGGTTTGCCGGTGACGCGAAGTTGGGCGGAGTGGTGGCGGGGGGCTTTCTCGGGGCCTTTGCCGTGTTCGCGTTGGTGGCGTGGCTCTGCATCCTGGGTCTGGCGCGCGTGCGCCGGCTGGCTGCCGGCCTGCCGGCGCTGCGCTTTGCCTTGGCCGGCGTGGTGCGTCGGCGTGCCGCCACCATCACCCAGGTCTGCGCGCTGGCGGTAGGCTTGATGGCGCTGCTGTTGCTGACCATGACGCGTACCGACCTGATCCAGGGCTGGCAGCGGACCCTGCCGCCGGATGCGCCCAACCGATTCCTGATCAATGTGCAGCCCGACCAGCGTCAGGCCGTGACGGACGCGCTCACCCGCGAAGGCCTGGGGCGCATCACGCTGGCGCCGATGGTGCGGGGCCGGCTTATCGCCATCAACGGCAAGCCCGTCGGGCCGGATGATTACGAGGAGCCCCGCGCCAAGCGGCTGGTGGACCGCGAGTTCAACCTGTCCTATGGCGACGAATTGCCTTCCTCCAACCGGATCGAGCAGGGCCGCTGGCTGGAGCCGGGTTCGGCCGAAGTGTCGCTGGAGTCCGGCCTGGCCAAGACGCTGGGCATCTCGCTGGGCGACAAGATGACTTTCGACGTGGCGGGCCAGCAGGTCGAAGTGGCCGTTTCAGGTACGCGGCGGGTCGATTGGGATACGATGCGCGTCAATTTTTTCGCCATCCTGACCCCCGCCTCGCTGGCTGACATGCCCCAAAGCTGGATCACTTCCTTCTATCTGCCGCCCGACAAGGCCGCGGTGCTGCCCGCGCTGGTTCGCGAGTTCCCGAATCTGACGGTATTCGACGTAGGCGCCATCCTGCAGCAATTGCAGTCCGTGCTGAACGAGGTGGGCCGCGCGGTGCAATTGCTGTTCCTGTTCACGCTGGCGGCGGGCGTGCTGGTGCTGTCCGCGGCGCTGACCGCCACACGCGACGAACGCATGCGCGAAGCCGCCGTGCTGCGGGCGCTGGGCGCGACCCGTAGCCAGTTGGCGCGCTCCCAGCGTATCGAATTGTGGGCCGTGGGCGGCCTGGCTGGCCTGCTGGCGGCGGCCGGCGCCACTGCGATCGCTTGGGCTTTGTCAACCCAGGTATTTGATTTCACTATTACTCTTAGCCTTTGGCCGTGGCTGGCGGGTATCGGCGCGGGCATGCTGGGCGCCTGGGCCGGAGGCGCCCTGGCCCTGCGGGGCGTGTTGCGCACGCCGCCCCTGGTCACCCTACGAGAAACCTGATGCCGACGCGCGTCCATACGATTACCGAACCCGTGGAAAATTCCAGCAGCATTTTTGACCTACTTGGGGGCGAGCCTGGCGTGCGCGCCCTGGTGGACCGCTTCTATGACCTGATGGACATGGAGCCCGACCTGAAAGCGTTGCGCGCCGCCCATGGCCCCAGCCTGGACCAGGCACGCGACAAGCTGTTCTGGTTCCTGTGCGGTTATTTCGGCGGCCCGGACCACTATATAGAACGCTTCGGCCATCCGCGGCTGCGCGCCAGGCACCTGCCGTTCTCGATAGGCGAGGTCGAACGGGATCAATGGGTCACCTGCATTGGACGAGCCATGGAGGACCAGGGCATAGAACCTGCCCTGGTCGAACGCCTGCTGCAATCTTTCTACGGCGTGGCCGACTGGATGCGCAACCGTGAAGGCTGAAGGCGATTCCCGATCCGGCGAGCGGCGCCAGGCGTGGTCCGGCCCCTTGGGCGGAGCCATGCTCAGCGATCCCTCGCGGCTGGCCGAGGCCGGTCCGGAACTATTCAACCCCGCGCATTACGGCGATCGGGCCCGGCCCGTGGACGCCGGCGGGCGCCAGGCGGCCTGGTTCGTGCAGGGCGCGGGCTGGCAGGGCGTGCTGCGGCGCTACCGCCGAGGCGGGATGATCGCGCGCATCAGCCGCGATGCCTATCTCTGGAACGGCGAGGCCCGCACCCGCAGTTTCCGCGAGTACCGCCTGCTGGCCGCCATGCGTGCCCAGGGCCTGGCAGTGCCCGCTCCGCTGGCCGCCGCCTATTGGCGGCAGGGCCCGATCTATCGCGCCGCCATCGTGGTCGAGCGCATTCCCGGCGTGCGGCCCCTGGCCCAGACGCTGGCCGAACCGGTCTGGCAGGCGGCTGCCGAGGCCATCGTGCGCATGCACAGGGCCGGCGTATGGCATGCCGATCTCAACGCCTTCAACATCCTGGTGGGTAGCGACGGCCGCGTCTGGCTGATCGATTTCGACCGCGGCACGCAGGGCTCCCTGTCCGAGCGGCAGCGGCTATCCAACCTGGAGCGCCTGCGCCGGTCATTGCGCAAGGTGGCCGGGGAAGAGGGCGAGCGCTTCTGGCTGCGGCTGCGCGACAGCTACTGGACGGCCTGGGGCGTTGGAATCCAGCCCTGATTCGCGCGAGGGCGGCAGTTTGCCGCCCGGGGGCCCAATTCGCGCCAATTACCCCGCAAAGTTGGGCAGGTCATCGCTAAAAAGCTTTATCATTTCGCCTTTTGGTACTCCTGTCACATACGGCATAACGCAAAGGGGGCTGGTGATGAAATTACGGGCGGGTATGCGCTGGGCGCTTGGAGCGATGCTGGTCACGGCGGCCTCCTCGGCGGCAATGGCGCAGAACAAAGTCGTCAACGTCTACAACTGGGCCGAATACACGGCCCCGGACACGATTCCCGGTTTTGAAAAGGAAACCGGCATCAAGGTCCGTTATGACGTTTACGACAGCAACGACACCCTCCAGGCCAAGCTGCTGGCCGGCAAGTCGGGTTATGACGTCGTTGTCCCGTCCACGCATTACGCCTCGCGCCAGATCGAAGCCGGCCTGTTCCAGAAGCTGGACAAGTCCAAGATTCCGAACTGGAAGTACCTGGATCCTGAAATCATGGCGCTGGTCGCCTCCGTCGATCCGGGCAACGAGCACGCCATTCCCTGGGGCTACGGCACCAACGGCCTGGGCTACAACGTCACCAAGGTCAAGCAGATCATGGGCGACGGCGTGGACCTGGCCAGCTGGGACATGATCTTCAAGCCCGAGAACGCCGCCAAGCTGAAGGAATGCGGCATTTCCATGCTGGACGAAGCCGCGCAGGTGTTCCCGGCCGTGCTGAAGTACCTGGGCAAGGATCCCAACAGCACCAACGCGGACGACTACAAGGCCGCGCTGGACGTGCTGATGAAGATCCGCCCGTATATCCGCCAGTTCAGCTCGTCGGGCTATATCGACGAGTTGGCCGTTGGCGACCTGTGCATGGTCTACGGCTTTTCCGGCGACGTCATGATCGCCCGCAAGCGCGCCCAGGACGCCAAGAAGTCCTATGAAGTGAACTACTTCATTCCGAAGGGCGGCGCGCCTGCGTGGTTCGACCTGATGGTCATCCCCAAGGATGCTCCGCATCCCGAAGAGGCGCTGGCCTTCATCAATTACATCGAAACGCCCAAGGTGCACGCGGCCATCACCAACACCATGTTCTACCCCAACGCCAACAAAGAGGCGCGGCAGTATGTGGTGAAGGACGTGGCCGACAATCCCATGATCTACCCGCCGGCGGAGGTCTCCAAGACCTTGTACGTGATCAAGGCGCTGCCCTTGAACATCCAACGCCTGCAAAACCGGATGTGGTCCGAGCTGAAGTCTGGAAGATAAGTCATCATGAGCGATAGCCGTTACTCGGCGCAGCATTCGGCCGATCCGGACGAGTTCGTCCGGATTTCCGATGTCGTAAAGATCTTCGGCGATGTGGTCGCCGTCCGTTCCGTCAATCTCGCGGTCAAGCGCAACGAGATCTTCGCCCTGCTCGGCAGTTCCGGCAGCGGCAAGTCCACGCTGCTGCGCATGCTGGCGGGCTTCGAGGAAGCCACGTCGGGCCAGATTTTCCTGGACGGCGAGGACATCACCCATGTGCCGCCGTACCGGCGACCCGTGAACATGATGTTCCAGTCCTACGCGCTATTCCCGCACATGACGGTGGAGGCCAATGTGGCTTTCGGCCTGAAGCAGGAAGGCGTGGACCGGGCCGAAATCCATGACCGCGTGTTCGAGGCCCTGGATCTTGTCCAGATGGCCGGCTATTCGCGCCGCAAGCCCAACCAGCTGTCGGGCGGGCAGCAGCAGCGCGTGGCGCTGGCGCGCAGCCTGGTCAAGCGGCCCAAGCTGCTGCTGCTGGACGAACCCATGTCCGCGCTGGACAAGCAGATTCGCCAGAAGACCCAGATCGAGCTCGTGAAGATCCTCGAGCAGGTCGGCGTGACCTGCATCATGGTCACGCACGATCAGGAAGAAGCCATGACCATGGCGCACCGCCTGGCCGTCATGACCGAAGGCCAGATCGTCCAATGCGGCACACCGCAGGACGTCTATGCCTTCCCGAATTCCCGTTTCGTGGCCAGCTTCATCGGGTCGACCAATATGTTCACCGGGACCATTGTGGTCGATGAGCCCGACCACGTCGCCATCGAATGCGGCGAACTGACCCGTCCGCTCTTCGTCAACCACGGTGTGAGCGAACCGCTGGGCATGGAAGTGCACGTCTCCATCCGTCCGGAACGGCTGGTCGTGTCGCGCGAGCAGCCTGACGCCGAATACAACTGGGCCCACGGCATGGTCAGCCACATGGCGTGGATGGGCAGCTATGCGCTCTACCAGATCCGCCTGGATTCCGGCAAGACGGTGGAGGCCAGCGTGCCCAGCCAATTGCTTGTCCAGATGGATGCGCCTGGCATTGACGAAGAAATCTTCGTCAGCTGGGACGCCGACAGCGCGACGGTGCTGGCGTCATGATCCGCATTTCGCCCCGCGACTGGTTGCCGTCGGGCCGGGCGCTGGCGGTGGTGCCGCCATTCGCCTGGCTGGTGTTGTTCCTGCTGGTGCCGTTCCTGCTGGTCCTGAAGATCAGCTTTGCCGAGCTTAAATTCGGCATTCCGCCGTACACGTCGCTGGCGGAGTTCAAGGACGAGGCGGTGCAGTTCAGCCTGCATCTGCGCGGCTACATCCTGCTGTTCACGGACAGCCTGTACTTCGCCACCTATCTGAATTCGGTGAAGATTGCCGCCGTCACCACGCTGTGCTGCGTGCTGATCGGCTACCCAATTGCCTACTACATTGCGCGCTCGTCGCCTTCGGTGCGCAACCTTTTGCTGCTGGGCGTGATCCTGCCGTTCTGGACTTCGCTGCTGCTGCGCGTGTACGCCTGGGTCGGTATCCTGCGCAACGATGGGTTGCTCAACAACCTGCTGCAGGGCCTGGGCATTATCTCCAGTCCGCTGGAAATCTACCGCACGGACATAGCGGTCTACATCGGCATGGTGTATGCCTACCTGCCGTTCTTCATCCTGCCGCTGTACGCCACGCTGGTGAAGATGGACCTGCGCCTGCTCGAAGCCGCCTACGACCTGGGCGCCAAGCCCTGGCAGGCGTTCTGGCAGATCACCGTGCCGTTGTCGCGCCAGGGCGTGATCGCGGGCGCCATGCTGGTGTTCATCCCGGCCGTGGGCGAATACGTGATCCCGGAAATGCTGGGCGGCGCCAATACGCTCATGATGGGCCGCGTCATGTGGAATGAATTCTTCAACAACGCCGACTGGCCCATGGCGTCGGCCGTGACCTGCGTGATGGTGCTGTTGTTGCTGGTGCCGCTGGTGGTCTTCCAGTACAACCAGGTCAAGCAGCAGGAGCAGGCGAACGGAGGCCGCAAATGAACGGTCCCAACAAGACTTTGCGCGCCGTGGTGCTGGGGCTGGGGTACTTCTTCCTGTACGTGCCCATCATCAGCCTGATGGTGTTCTCGTTCAACGAATCGCCCACCGTCACGTCCTGGACCGGTTTTTCGTTCCGTTGGTATCACTCGCTGTTCAACGACGACGCGCTGTTGCGCGCGGCCTGGCTCTCGTTCCGCATCGCCGCCATGACCGCCACCGCAGCGGTCATCATTGGCACCTGGGCCGGCTACGTGCTGGGCCGCATGGGACGCTTTCGCGGTTTTGCGCTGTACGTGGGCATGCTCAGCGCGCCCCTGGTCATTCCCGAAGTGGTGCTGGGCATTTCCTTGCTGCTGATGTTCGTGGAACTGCGCGGCAGCCTGGGGTGGCCCGCGGAAAACGGCATCTTCACGATCTGGGTGGGCCACGTAACCCTGTGCATGGCCTTTGTGGCGGTCGTCATCCAGACTCGCATCCGCGACCTGGACCGTTCGCTGGAAGAGGCCGCCCTGGACCTGGGCGCCACGCCCATGACCGTTTTTTTCAAGATCACGCTGCCGCTGATCGCGCCGGCGCTGGCTTCGGCCTGGCTGTTGTCCTTCACTTTGTCGCTGGACGATGTGGTGCTGGCGTCATTCCTGTCCGGCCCCAGCTCCAGCACGCTCCCGATGGAAGTCTTTTCGCGGGTGCGCCTGGGCCTCAAGCCCGAGATCAACGCATTGGCGACCCTCTTCATTCTGGCGGTTGGAACCTGCGTGATCCTGGCCAATCGCATGCAATGGCGCAAGGAGTCTGAACCCAAATGAAGCAAACCACCCTGTACGGCCTGACGAAGTGCAGCACCTGCGTCAAGGCGCGCGATTGGCTGACCGCGCATGGCGTCGATCACGCGTTCGTGGACTACCGTGATAATCCAGTGCCCGCCGCCACCCTGAAATCCTGGGCGGACCAGGTTGGCGGATGGGAAAAGCTGGTCAACCGTACGTCCATGACCTGGCGCAACCTGCCCGAAGAGCGCAAGACCGCGCACACCGATGCCCAATGGAGCCAGCTGATTGCCGAATACCCGGCGCTGGTGCGCCGTCCGGTCACGGTGACGCCCGATGGCGAGGTGAGCGTTGGCTTCAGCGAAAAACGCTACGGCGAACGCTTCGCCTGAGGCCCAGCCTCGGCGGGACCGCGCGCAAGACCCCACCGGCCGGGCCTTGCCCGACGCCTTCTTCGACCGCGACGCCGCGCAGCTGGCGCGCGAATTGCCGGGAAAGGTCATACGGCATCGCGTCGGTGACCTGTGGCTGTCCGCCCGCATCATCGAGACCGAGGCGTATTACCTGGAAGAGAAGGGCAGCCATGCGTCATTGGGCTACACCCACAAGCGGCGCGCCCTGTTCATGGACGGCGGCACGGTCTACATGTATTACGCCCGCGGCGGGGATTCGCTGAACTTCAGCGCCGCAGGGCCCGGCAACGCCGTACTGATCAAATCCGCCTATCCCTGGACCGACGGGGTCTCCGGCCCGCAGGCGCTGGCCCGCATGCTGGAATTGAACCCCGATGCGCAGGGGCGGCCCAGGCCCGTTTCAGGCCTGTGCGCCGGCCAGACCCTGCTGTGCCGGGCGCTGGGCTTGAAAGTGCCGGATTGGGACGCGCGCCGTTTCGATCCGCAAGCGCTGTATGTGGAAGATGTGGGCCAATCGCCCGAGGCACTTATCTGCACCACGCGGCTTGGCATCCCCCCGGGACGGGACGAACACCTGCACTACCGCTATGTGGATCCGGCCTACGCTGCCTTCTGCACGCGCAATCCCTTGCGCCGCGGGCAGCGGGCCGGCCATGACTATGTGTGGGTGGACCGCCAGGGCGTCGTGCTGCCGGAAGCGCCGGGGCTATAGGCGCCTTGGTGGCGCCCTCGCTTCGAAGGAGCGTTTCAGAAGCCGCCCGTGGCGATGCGCTCGGCCAGGGCGGCGCGCATGCGCGTGTACTTGCGATGAATGCGGCGGCTGTTCAGGCGCTTGCTCCAGGCATATAGCGGTATCAGAGGCAGCCCGCCGAAACCGTCGATCAGGTACAGGCCCTGTTTGCCATCGGCGTTCAGGCCGCAGGCGATATTGCTGGCGGAGACGTCATGCAGCACCACGTGGGCATCGGCCAGGTCCAGGAAGAATTCATCCAGCTGGGCGCTGAGGGCGTCGTCCAGCTTGCCCTGCTTGGCCAGGTCCGTGACCGTGGGCGCGAGGTTGCCGTCCGCGTCGCAGATTTTCTCGACCACCAGGCCCAGGCCGAGGGTGGTCTGCGCGACCCCGAGGATGCGCGCCATCGGCACTTGCCACACGCCTGACGGGCGGGTCGTCGTGGTGACGTATTCCGAAATCTCCGTCAGGTAGACGCGGTAGGCGCTTTCACGCTGGTACTGCTTATACCAGCGCTTGAACGGCCGTGCTTCCAGATAGATCGCGCGGGCGCGCATATCCATGACCTTGACGAGCAAGGATGGCATGTTGGGGTGTTGGAAGATATGCCTGTCGTGGCCAGAGGCGAGCGGCGTGGCGGCGTTCAGGTCCAGCGGGCCAAATATGGACTGGAATGACGCCGCGGGGATACAGGGGAAGGGGTCTGCAGGATTCAAGGGCGGAGGAACCTGTTTGGATATATCAGAGTTTAATCCCTTGTTCCAGGTAACTAGTCTGACAATGCAGGCTTCTGAAGGGATGCGCTGCGGCAGACGTGGCCCGGGTCCTACAATCCTGGCTTTGGAGACGTATCTTTTGAACGACATTCATCTGCTTTGGATCGCCGCGGGCGGCGCTGTGCTGGCATTTTTGGCTGCCTTGCTGGCCTGGTTGCGCCGGCCGGCGCCGGATGCGCGGCTCGACGCGCTGCTGGAGAGCCTGGAACGCACCGAACGCGCGTTGCGGTCCGACATCGCGGAAGGGCAACGCGGCCTGCGCAGTGAATTCGCGGACTCGACACGCGCCTTGCGGGTGGAGCTGTCGCAGTCGCACGGGGACCTGCGCGCCGGGTTGTCGCGCGACGCGCAAGCCGCGCGAGCGGAATCGGCGGAATCCCTGGCGCGATTTGCCGCGGGCTTTTCCGAGCAGTTGCAGGGGCTGATACAGATCAACGAGCGGCGTCTGATGGAAGTGCGCTCCACGGTGGATCAGCGCCTGCAATCGTTGCAAACCGACAACAGCGCCAAGCTCGACGAAATGCGCCGTACCGTGGACGAAAAGCTCCACGCCACGCTGGAACAACGTCTGGGGGAATCCTTCAAGCTGGTGTCGGATCGCCTGGAGGCGGTGCACAAGGGGCTGGGGGAAATGCAGGCGCTGGCAGCCGGCGTGGGCGACCTGAAACGGGTGCTGACCAACGTGAAATCGCGCGGCACCTGGGGCGAAGTGCAACTGGCCAGGCTGATAGAAGACAACATGACGCCCGACCAGTACGCTAGCAATATCAAGCCCGTTCCCGGCAGCGACGCGGTAGTGGAATTCGCCATCCGGCTGCCGGGCCGTGGCGACGGCGGCGAGCCGGTCTGGCTGCCCATCGACGCCAAGTTCCCCAAGGAAGAATACGAACGCCTCATGGACGCGCAGGAAGCGGCCGACGCCGAGGGCGTGAGGAGCGCCGGCGCCGCATTGGGCCGTGCCGTGGAATTGCAGGCGCGCCTGATTGCCGGTAAGTACGTCGCTCCGCCGCACACCACGGACTTCGCCATCATGTTCCTGCCCACCGAAAGCCTGTATGCCGAAGTCCTGCGCCGGCCGGGCCTGCTGGACAAGCTGCACGACCTGCGCGTCAACGTGGCGGGCCCCAGCAACCTGGCTGCCTTGCTGAACAGCTTGCAGATGGGCTTTCGCACGCTGGCGATCGAGCAGCGCTCTTCCGAAGTCTGGCAGGTGCTGCGCGCGGTCAAGACGGAATTCGGCAAGTTCGGCGAATCGCTGGCCAGCGTCAAGAAGACGCTGGACACCGCCAGCAACAAGATCGGGCAGACGGAAGTCCGAACCCGCGCCATGCTCAAGAATCTCAAGGCCGTCGAGGCGCTGCCCGACGCCGATGCCCGGCTCCTGCTGGGCGGCGCTGACGAGGCCGACGCGGAGGACGACGAGGAACAGGACGCCCCAGCCACCGGAGCGAACTGATACGGCTGCCGGGGCGTGGCAGTGCGCGGCACGAACCGTCTGAGCTTGTTGCCCGGTGCCGCACCCGATATCCTGGCGCATAGCGGCAATCCGCCGTCGACTCCTGGAGCATTGCAAGCATGAGCACCGCTGAACGCCATGATTCCTCTACCCTCGACGCGACGGCGCTGGGCGCCGACATCGCGCGCGGGGCCACCACTGCGCTTGCTGCGATGCAGCAGGCAGTGGACCGGGTGGCGGCCCGCAATCCCTCGATCAACGCGGCCTGCGGCCTGCAGCCGGAAATCGGCCTGCGCCTGGCGCAGTCGCTGGACGAAGAACTTGCCGGCTTGTCGCAGGAACAGCGTTTGGCGCGGTTGCAGGACCGCCCGTTCCTGGGCGTGCCCACCTTGCTCAAGGACCTGGGCACCGCCGCGTTGGGCTTGCCCAGCGGCATGGGCTCGGTACTGTATGGCCAAGTCGAATGGAATGTCGATTCCGAAATCGTCAAGCGCTATCGCCGTGCCGGCCTGATTCCGTTCGGCCGCAGCACCAGCGCCGAACTGGGCCTGAGCCCCACTACCGAATCCCCGGCCTACGGGCCGGCGACCCAGAATCCCTGGAAGGCAGGCCATAGCGCGGGCGGTTCCAGCGGCGGCGCGGGCGCGGCGCTGGCCAGCGGCATGGTGCGCATCGCGCACGGCAGCGACGGCGGTGGATCGATTCGCATCCCCTCGTCCTGCTGCGGGGTGCTCGGCCTGAAGCCCTCGCGCGGGCTGATGCCACTGGGCCCGCTGAAGGGCGAGGGCTGGGGCGGCCTCGCAACCGAGCACATGATGACCCTGTCGGTGCGCGACTGCGCCGCATCGCTGGATATCAGTGCCGGGGCCGATGTGGGCGCGCCCTATGCGGCGCCCGCCCAGCCCGTGGACTCCTACCGCGCCGTGGTCGCGCGCGTTGCCGCCGATCCGCAGTCCGCGGCGCGACGCCGCATCGCTTTCGTCAATACGACGTACGAAGGCGAGTCCATCCATCCCGAAGTCGCGGCCACGGTGGACGAAGCCGCGCGCTTTTTCGCCTCGCTGGGCCATGAGCTTGTGCCGGCCGCGCCGCCGGTCGGCTCCGAGGAGGTGCTGTCGCCCATGCTGCCGCTGATCGCTAGCGCAGCGGCCAATGCCATCGACGCCTTCGTGGCGGCCCGGGGCCGGCGTCTGGCGGCCGATGAATTGCAGCCGACTACGCTGGGCGCGCGCGAGTACGCCCGTGCCATTTCCGGGGCGCAGTACGTGGCTTGCGTCGATACCTGCCATGAGATCACGCGCCGGGTCGGCCGCTTTCTGCATCGCGACGGCGCACAGGGTTACGACCTGTTCCTGAGCCCCGTGCTGGCGCTGCCGCCTGCGCCCATAGGCCGCTACGCCATGGACAACGCCGATTACCTGGCCTACCGTCTGGGCAAGAAGGGCGTCATTGGCTATTCGCCGTTTGCGCCTTTGGCCAACCTGACCGGCATGCCCGCCATTTCCATCCCCTTCGGCATGTCGTCCGACGGCCTGCCCATCGGCATACAAGTCATGGGGCCGTTGGGTACCGAGGCGCTGTTGTTGGAACTGGCGGTGCAGGTCGAAGCGCTGCGGCCCTGGGCCCTGGTGGCGCCGATGGCCAGGTAGGGAAGGGGCTGACTGCGCCGCGGGCAGGCGGCGCGCCTACGGATCGATCCAGGGGGGACCATGTCATCGTTCGTGACGCACACCGTATCCAACCAGGTGCCGCCCCTGGAAGACTATTCCCTGTACGAAACCGATCCTGCCTTGCGCGAGGCAGTGGCGCGCGAAGGCGCGCAAGCCTGGGCGGCGGACCTGGCGGCGCACGGCGCCTGGCTGGGCCGGGCGCAGACGCTGGAGGCCGGCGCGCAGGCCAACCGCTGCCCGCCGCGCCTGATCAGCTACGACCGCAGCGGCCATCGCGTCGACCGCGTCGAGTTCCACCCTTCATGGAATGCACTGATGGGCGGCATCATGGCGCGTGGCCTGCACAGCCGCGCCTGGGCGCAGTCCGAGCCGGGCGCGCAGGTGGCGCGGGCCGCCGCGTATGTCATGCAGGGCCAGGTGGAGGCGGGCACCTTGTGTCCGACCACCATGACCTTTGCCGCTGTGCCGCTGCTGCAACGCGAGCCGGCGGGTGCGGTGGACTTTGGCGGACAGTGGCTGAATGCCTTGTATTCGCGAGAGTTCGATGGCGCCGACGCGCCATTGGGCGCCAAGCGCTCGGCCCTGATAGGCATGGGGCTGACCGAAAAGCAGGGAGGCTCGGATCTGCGCGCGGTCACCACGCGCGCCACGCCGGTGGATGCTCCGGGCCGGGGACGCGCCTATCTGCTGGTGGGGCATAAATGGTTTTTCTCGGTACCGCAGGCGGACGCGCATCTGGTGCTGGCGCAGACCGATGAGGGGCTCAGCTGCTTTTTCGTGCCGCGCTGGATACCGGGCGGCCCGCGCAATGCCGTGCGCGTGCGCCGGCTTAAGGACAAACTCGGCAATTGCAGCAATGCCAGCGCCGAGGTCGAGTTCGAGGATGCCTGGGGCGTGATGGTGGGCGAGCCGGGCCGCGGTCTGACAGTGTTGCTGGAGATGGCCGCCACCACGCGGCTCGATTGCGTGCTGGGCAGCGCGGCGTTGTTGCGACAGGCGCTGGTGCAGTCCGCGCATCACGCCCGGCATCGGCACGCCTTCAGCAAGCCCTTGATCGAACAGCCGCTCATGCGCAACGTGTTGGCGGATCTGGCGCTCGAGAGCGAGGCCGCCATGGCCTTGGGTTTGCGGCTGGCACGCGCCGTGGACGAACGCGCCGATGACGGGGCGCGCGCCCTGGTTCGCGTGGGCACCCCAGCGGCCAAGCTGTGGGTCTGCAAGCGTGCCATCGCCGCGGTGGCCGAGTGCATGGAAGTCTGGGGCGGCAATGGTTACGTAGAGGAAGGCCCCATGCCCAGGCTGTACCGCGAAACACCGGTTAATTCCATATGGGAAGGATCGGGCAACGTGATGGCGCTGGATGTGCTGCGGGCTTTGCAGCGTGAAGCGGGCGCCTTGCCCGCCCTGGAACGCGAACTTGCGCGGGCGACGGGTCAGTACCAGGACTTCGACGACGCGCTGGCGCGCTGGCGGACGCTGCTGGCCGACGGCGCCCAGGCCGAGTTCCAGGCACGCCGCATCGCTGGCGGCCTGGCCCGACTTTGGCAGGCCGCCTTGCTGATCGAGCATGCGCCCGGGGCGGTGGCGCAGGCATTCGTCGCCAGTCGCCTGGGCGCCTGCGGCGGCGTGTTCGGCGAATTGGCGGGCGGCACGGACGCGCAGGCCATCCTTGCGCGGGCGTGGCCTGCCGCCGCATGCTAAATTTCCCCGCTGGACAAACCTTCCCGCATTTTTCGCCATGCTTTCCCAGCAAGAACTCAAGCAGCAAGCCGCCGACGCGGCCCTGGAATTCGTTGAACAAGTCGCCGGTCCGGACGCCATCATTGGCGTGGGCACGGGATCCACGGCGGATCTTTTCATCGATGGCCTGGCCCGTTTCAAGGGCCGGATCGGCGGCACGGTGGCCAGTTCCGAGCGCAGCGCCGCCCGGCTCGCCGCGCATGGGCTGAAGGTGCTGGACCTGAACGACATCACGACCATGCCCATCTACGTGGATGGCGCGGACGAGATCGACGGCAACCTGCACATGATCAAGGGCGGCGGCGGCGCGCTGACGCGCGAGAAGATCGTGGCCTCGGTGGCCGAACGTTTCATTTGCATCGCCGACGAGTCCAAGCTGGTGCAGACCATGGGCAAGTTCCCTCTGCCCGTGGAAGTCATCCCCATGGCTCGCGAGTCCGTGGCGCGCGCCCTGGCGGCGCTGGGCGGGCAGCCGCGGTTGCGCGAGGGATTCGTCACCGATAACGGCAACGTCATCCTGGACGTTTCCGGCCTGTCCATCACGGATGCGCCGGGCCTGGAAGCCCGGGTCAACAACCTGGCTGGCGTGGTGACCTGCGGCCTGTTCGCTATCGCCGGCGCCGACGTGGCCCTGCTCGCCACGCAGAACGGCATCCGCCGCCTGGATCGCCGCGCCTGAGTCCCGCTCCGCCTCCGGCATGACCCCGGCCGCCTCGTCTTGTAGGGGGGCGGGGTCCGCATTCATAATCCTGTCACACTTGGGTCATAACCTTGCGGGTTGTGCAGGCCCATCTCGTAATATCTTTTTTCAGGGCAATGCAATGAGATCAACCACGCAGGGAGCCCGGATGTCGGAGCATACAAACAAGCAGTTCGATGCGGATCTGGAAAGTGTCCGTTCGCAGTTCCTGCAAATGGGCGGCTTGGTGGAAGCCATGATCCAGGAAGCCATCGACGCGCTCGCCAGCGGAGACATTTCCCTGGTCGAGAAGGTCCGTGAGCGGGAAAAGGAAGTCAACCGCCACGAAGTCGAAATCGACGAGAGCATCAGCCGCATCCTGGCCCGCCACCAGCCCACCGCCATCGACCTGCGCATGCTGATGGCCGTGTCCAAGATGCTGACCGACATGGAGCGTTCCGGCGATGAGGCTGAAAAAGTCGCCACCGTCGCTCGCCGCATCCACGAGGCCGAACTGCGCCATATTCCTGTGATCGAACTGCGCCACATGGCCGCCAATGTGCGCACCATGCTGCATCAGGCGCTGGACGCGTTCGCCCGGCTGGACCCCATCCTGGCCGCCGCCGTTGTGCGTAGCGACAAGGAAGTGGACAAGGAATGGAAGGGGGCGCTGCGCCACCTGATCACCTACATGATCGAAGATCCGCGCACCATTTCGCGCGCCATCGACATGATCTTCATTGCGCGCGCGTTGGAACGCATCGGCGACCATGCCAAGAACATGTCCGAGCGCGTGATCTACATGGTCAAGGGTGCCGACGTACGTCACACTGGCGTGAAGAACACCGAGCGCCTGGCGCGCGGCGAAGAAGAGTCGGAAGAGTAAACGCCTGTAGCCGGAAGGCCGGCAACTTTGCCGGCCGGGCTTGCGGCGTCAGTCCAGGGGTAGCCCGGCGCCGGCCTCCAGGCGCGGGTCCGGCAAACCGGGCTTGCTTGCGTCGATGCGGCCCGCCAGCCTGCGGCCGAACGCTGGCATCGCGGGCGCGCTGATTTCCACGTCATACCATCCTTGGCAACCACCATAGGCAAGGTCCAGCGTGCCGTCCGCCTGCACGTGCGCCATGGCGCACCAACCGTCGCCCATGCGCGACTCCAATTTCACCGGCTGCGGTTCCTCGCCGCGATTGATCAGGCGCACAAGCACGCCCGCAGCGGCCGGTACGAGCTGGGCTTCCAGCATCCCGGCATCGCGAGCATCGCCGCGAAACTGCCGGTGCAGGCCGTCCGGGCCCAGCAGCCATAAATCATAGGCGCCGCCGCCGTGCAGGCGCCAGCCGTCGTCCAGCCGCGACCCGACGCCCACGGTGTAGCGGCGCGGGGCATGCTCCAGCGCGTGACGGTCATAGACATGCAACACCGCGCCGGCAGCGCCCTGGTTGCGCAGGGTCAGCCGGTAATGGCCGCCATCCGCCGCCATTCTGCCCTGGACATCCAAGGCATACGGCAAGGCGCAGGCCCGGCGCTGCTTGCCGTCGCCCGGGTTGCGCGCCAAGGCAAAATCGAAGGCCGAGGTGAGGTCGCCGGCGACTTCGCGCCGCCAGGCGCTGATGTTGGGTTCGAGCACGCCGAAGCGCGCTTCCAGGAAACGGATTACCGACGTATGGTCGAACACCTGCGAATTAACCCAGCCGCCGCGGCTCCAGGGCGATACCACCAGCATGGGCACGCGGGGTCCCAGGCCGAACCCACGGCCATGCAGGCTCGCCGGGTCGTCCGGCGTGTTGGCGCTGGGGCCGCGACGGGCGTCGTGGTATTCACCGTCCAGTTCGACCGTGGACAGGCCGCCGGATTGGCCGTCCGCCGTCCGGGCGGGCGGCGCTGGGGGCGGCATGTGATCGAAGAAGCAGTCGTTCTCGTCATAGGTCACGAAGAACACGCAGCGGCTCCAGACCTCGGGATTGCGCGTCAGGATGTCCAGCACGCGTTCGGTATAAGCGCCGCCCCGTGCAGGGGAAGAGACCTCGGGATGCTCGGAGTCGGCCGTGGGCGCGATGATCCACGAGACTTGCGGCAGCGTGCCACTGGCGACGTCGCGGGCCAGATCGTCGAGCGTATGCGTGGACAGCGCGCGGTCGCGCAAGGGCGCGTCGGCATTGCCGCCCACGTGCTGCCGGCGGTACTGCCGAAATCCGGCCAGCGGGTTGTCGTGGTAGTTATCCGCCATGTCCTGATAGATGCGCCAGTCCACGCCCGCGCCATGCAGGCGTTCAGGGTAGGTGGTCCAGGCGTAGCCCTCTCCGGCGGGCCCCAGGCGGTCAAACGTGTTGACCAAGGCCGGGCCGCCGGCCAGGCCTTGCGGGTCATTGGTGCCGGTCCACAGGAACAGGCGGTTGGGATTGGTGCCGGCGTGGATCGAGCAGTGATAGGCGTCGCACAAGGTAAACGCATTTGCCAGCGCGGTCTGGAACGGTATTTCCGCACCCCGGTAGGCGCCCATGCCGAGCCGGCTCTTGGCGGGCAGCCATTGGTCCATGCGGCCGTCGTTCCAGGCTCGCTGCGCGTCGTCCCAGGTGTGCGGCGTGATGTAGCCGACCTGCGCATCGCTGGCGTACTCGGCCTGCAAGGCATAGGGACGGGTCCGTGCCGCGCCATCCACCTGCGTCAACACATCGCCCGCCAGCGTGGGCGCGGGATGCGGATCCGCGAAGCCGCGCACGCCGGGCAATGTACCGAAATAATGATCGAAAGACCGGTTTTCCTGCATCAGGATCACCACGTGCTGCACGTCCTGCAGCGTGCCTGTGCGGCGGTCGGGCGCGATGCCAAGCGCGCGTTCGATGGGGGAGGAGGCGGCGGTGGAGGGCGGGCGCGATTCTTGTTTCATGACAGCGATGATACGACCAGCAATGCTCGAATCTTAATGCCGCGCCGGCGGGGCGCTGGAGGCGGAAACGAACAGCCCCTCGCAAGCGAGGGGCCCGATCAGGCCGGCAGCCGTTCGCGGCTCCAGCCAGGACGAGAACCGCAGCGGGTTCAGGCCGAGGGCGGGACGTAGCCCTGTGCTTCGACGGTGCCGTCTTCGAACAGGAAGCGCTCCATCTGTTGTTGCAGGTACTTGCGGGCGCGCGCGTCCGCCAGATTCAGGCGGTTTTCGTTGACGAGGCGGGTCTGGATCCCTTTCCATTCTTCCCAAGCTTCCTTGGAAATACTCTGCCAGATCTTGGTGCCGAGTTCGCCGGGGTAAGGCGGAAAATCCAGCCCTTCGGCTTCACGCTTCAATTTCACACAGTTGACGATACGGGCCATGGTTCGCTGCCGGAAGAAATGAGTAATTCCGCATTTTAACGGGCTTGGCGCGTTGGCGGCGCCAAGCCCCTGCGGACTCTGCGGGTAGCCCCCGTGTTACAGCTTCTTGATAAAGACGAGGCTGTTACGCGAACGGTTGTAGTTGTTCTGCTTTTCGCGGGGCAGGTCGGCGATGCCGCCCTGTACGAAACCGCGCTTCATGAACCAGTGCGAGGTGCGCGTGGTCAGCACGAACAAGCGCTTGGCGCCAACGGCGCGCGCGCGCGATTCCATGTGGCGCAGCAGGATCTCGCCTTCGCCGGAGCCCTGCCATTCCGGATGCACGATCAGGCAGGCCATTTCGGCCATCTGCTCTTCGGGGAAGTTGTGCAGGGCCGCGCAGCCGTAGATGACGCCATCGTGTTCCAGCACGGTGAAGTTTTCCACGTCGCGCTCGACCACGCTGCGCGGGCGCGGCACCAGGGTGCCGTCCGCTTCCAGGGGTTCGATCAGGCTGAGGATGGCGCCCACGTCGTCGATCGTGGCGGCACGCAGGTCATCCAGCGTGTCTTCCACCACCATGGTGCCCACGCCGTCGTGGGTGAAGATTTCCAGGAGCACACTGCCGTCCAGGGCGAACGGCAACAGGTGGGCGCGTGCCACGCCGCGCTTGACCGCCAGCGAGGCGTATTGCAGGAACGAGTGGGTTTCCTCGTCGAGTTCGCCGCCGGCCAGCAGCGCGTCGGCGTCCACGCGGGCCAGTTCGGTGTCCAGCGTGCCGTCGTCATTCAGCACGCCCTGGGAATTGGACAGGAAAATGAGTTTCTCGGCGCGTAGCGCCACGGCGACGCTGGTGGCAAGGTCTTCCATGGCCAGGTTGAAGGCATCGCCGGTGGGCGAGAAGCCCAGGGGCGACAGCAGCACCACGGAAGAGCCCTTTTCGATGGCGAACTTCAGCGCCTCGACGTCGATCTTGCGCACCTGGCCGGTGTGCTTGTAGTCCACGCCGTCCAGCACGCCCGTGGGGCGGGCAGTGACGAAGTTGCCGGAAATCACGCGGATATGGGCGTGGGACATCGGCGTGTTGGGCAGCCCCTGGCTGAAGGCGGCTTCGATGTCCAGACGGATCTCGCCGGCGGCTTCCTTGGCGCATTCCAGGGCGGCGGCGTCCGTGGGCGACAGGCCACGGTCGAATTGCTGGGTAAAGCCCTTCAGGCGCAGCTGTTCATTGACCTGCGGACGGGAGCCGTGCACCAGCACCAGGCGGATGCCCAGCGAGGACAGCAGCGACAGATCCTGCACCAGCGCGTTCAGCGCGCCAGCCTGCACTAGTTCACCGCCAAATGCCACCACGAATGTCTTGCCTCGGAACGCATGCACATAGGGCGCCACTTCTCGGAACCATCGGACGAACTGGGCGGGTGCGAATTCTGGGGCTTCGAGGGCGGAGACGGTGTCTGGTTCCAGGTCGGGCATGATGGGTGGAAGGATTCCTGAGAGTCGGTAAAAGCGCGGCGAGGGCCGCGCCGTAGCGCCGCCAGGCGACGGCGTGGCGAAATTATATGACCGTCGCCCGCCGCGGCAGGAGGAAAAGAGTGCCAATTTGGTGCCGGATTTTCCGGTTTGCGCTCGCCGCGCCAGCAGGAGGCCCGTGGAAATTTATAATGCCGGGCTAACCGGACAAATCGTACATGCCTGAATCTTCCCGCCCGCGTGCGCCCAAGGCCGCGGACCCGGCGGCTCCGGCGGCAGCCGCGGATGCGCAGAATGCGCGCCGCGCGCCGCGTCCCGAGCGGCCCATACCCGTGGTGACCTATCCCGAAGACCTGCCCGTCAGTGCGCGGCGCCAGGAGATCGCGCGCGCGATCGCCGGCCACCAGGTGGTGATCGTCAGCGGGGAAACCGGCTCGGGCAAGACCACCCAGCTGCCCAAGATCTGCCTGGAACTTGGGCGCGGCCGCCAGAAGATGATCGGCCACACCCAGCCGCGCCGCCTGGCCGCGACCTCGGTGGCCAAGCGCATCGCCGAAGAGCTGAACACACCCATGGGCGAGGTGGTGGGCTACCAGGTGCGCTTTAACGACCGCACCGGCCCCAACGCGTCCATCAAGCTGATGACCGACGGCATCCTGCTGGCCGAGTCGCAGCGCGACCCGCTCTTGCGCCGCTACGACACCATCATCATCGACGAGGCGCACGAGCGCAGCCTGAACATCGATTTCCTGCTGGGCTACCTGAAGCAGCTGCTGCCGCGCCGCCCGGACCTGAAGATCATCATCACCTCGGCCACGATCGACGCCGAGCGCTTTGCCCGGCACTTCGGCGTCTCCGAGGACCGGCCGGCGCCTGTCATCGAAGTGTCCGGCCGCCTGTATCCGGTCGAAGTCCGCTACCGCCCCGTACGCGAAGAACTGGACGAAGACGAAGCCGCGCCGGCCAAGTCCGGCCGCGACCGCGAACGCATGTCGGGGGACGAAGAGCGCGACCTGATCGATGCCATCGTGGACGCCGTGGACGAATGCGCGCGTCATGGACCGGGCGACGTACTGGTGTTCCTGCCTGGCGAGCGCGAGATCCGCGAATCCGCCGAGGCGCTGCGCAAACGCCATCCCGCCGGCACCGAGGTGCTGCCGCTGTACGCGCGCCTGTCGCAGGCCGAACAGGAGCAGATTTTCCATCCACGTACCAACGCCCGGCGCATCGTGCTGGCCACCAACGTGGCGGAAACATCGCTGACCGTGCCCGGCATCCGCTTCGTGGTCGATAGCGGCCTGGCTCGTATCAAGCGCTATTCCTGGCGCAACAAGGTCGAGCAGCTGCGCATCGAGCCTATCAGCCGGGCCTCTGCCAACCAGCGCGCCGGCCGTTGCGGCCGGGTCGGCCCGGGCGTCTGCATCCGCCTCTACGACGAACTGGATTTCAACAACCGGGCGCCGTTCACGGATCCGGAAGTGCTGCGCTCGTCCCTGGCTTCGGTCATCCTGCGGATGAAGTCGCTCAAGCTCGACGACATCGAGCAGTTCCCCTTCGTCGAAGCCCCTCCGGGCCGCGCGGTGGCCGACGGCTATCACCTGCTGCAGGAGCTGGGCGCGATCGAGCTGGCGTCGGCTTCGGACGACGACGCCGATGCTTCCCGCACGGGCTCGTCCTTTGTCTTGACGCGCACGGGCCACGAATTGGCCAAGCTGCCGGTGGACCCGCGCATCGGCCGCATGATCCTGGCGGCGCGCGAACACCAGTGTCTGGCGGAAATGCTGATCATCGCGTCGGCCCTGTCGGTGCAGGACGCGCGCGATCGCCCCATGCAGGAGCGCGAGGCCGCCGAGGCGGCCCATGCCAAGTTTGCCGACGACAAGTCCGAATTCATTTCCTTCCTGAAATTGTGGCGTTGGTACGGCGAACAGGTGCAGCACAAGGCCTCGCAGCGCAAGCTGGTGGCCTTGCTGCGCCAGAATTTCCTGTCGCCGATCCGGCTGCGCGAATGGCACGACGTGCATACTCAGCTGGCGGCGCTGGTGGGCGAACAGGGCTGGCGCCTCAACCAGACCGAGGCCACCTACGAACAGTTGCACATGGCGCTGCTGTCGGGCCTGCTGGGCAATATCGGCTTCAAGAGCGACGAGGGCGGCCACTACCAGGGCGCGCGCGAAATTCGCTTCCACATTCATCCGGGCTCGCGCCTGGTGAAGAAGGCGGGGCGCTGGATCGTCGCGGCCGAACTGGTCGAGACCACGCGGCTTTATGCGCGCTGCGTGGCGCGGATCGACCCTGTATGGCTGGAAAAGGTGGGCGCGCATCTGATTCGCAAGAACTGGTCCGACCCCCGTTGGGAAAAGAAGGCCGGCCAGGTCGTGGCCAACGAGCGGGCCACGCTCTACGGCCTGACCATCTACACCGGCAGACGCATCCATTACGGACGGGTCAATCCCACGCACGCGCGTGAATTGTTCATACGCCAGGCCCTGGTGCCCGGCGAGATCGACACGCGGCTGGCTTTCGTGGCGCACAACCGCAAGTTGATCGCCGGCATCGAAAAGCTGGAACACCAGACCCGGCGTCCCGACATCCTGGTCGACGACGAGCTGATCTACGCCTTCTACGACCGCCAACTGCCGGCCGACATCTCGCAGACGGCCACGCTGGAGAAGTGGGTATCCGGGCTGGACAAGGCCACGGCCGCCAAGCTCATGCTGACGCGTGACGAACTGATGCGGCATGAAGCCGCGGGCGTCACGACCGATGTCTTCCCCAAGAAGGTGGAATGGCAGGGCGTGTCGATGGCGCTGGACTACCATTTCGAGCCCGGTTCGCCGCGTGACGGCGTGACTCTGTCGGTGCCCTTGTTCGCGCTCAACCAGATCGACCCGGCGCGCTGTGAATGGCTGGTGCCCGGCATGCTCAAGGAAAAGGTGCACTTGCTCCTGAAGTCGCTGCCGCAGAAGCTGCGTCGCCATTGCGTGCCGCTGCCGGACTACGCCGCGGGCTTCTACGACCGCTGGTTCGAGCGCCTGGCCGATCCGCAGCAGGGGCTGGTGGACGCGATCATCGCCGATATGTGGGACCAGGTGCAGGTGCGGCCAGCGCCGGGCGATTTCAAGCTGGAGACCCTGCCGGCCCACCTATTCATGAATTTCCGCGTGGTGGACGAGCATGGCCGCATGCTGGCGGCCGGGCGCAACCTGGCGCAGCTGCGCGCCGAATTCGGCAAGCAGGCGCAGGCCACGTTCCAGCAACTGGCGGCCAGCGACACCCAGGTCGCCCAGGCGCTGGCGCACGAGAACCTGACTTCCTGGTCTTTCGGGCCTTTGCCGGAAATCATGGAAATCAAGCGGCGCGGACAGTCGGTGATCGGTTATCCCGCGCTGGTGGACCGGGGCGCGCATTGCGACCTGGACGTGTTCGATGATCCGGACGAAGCGCGCAAGCACCATCGCGCCGGCCTGCTCAGGCTGTTCCGCCTGGGCTTGCGCGAGCAGGTCAAGTTCCTGGAAAAGAACCTGGCCGACCTGACCAAGATCAGCATGCTCTACATGACGCTGGGCACGCAGGAAGAACTACGCGACCAGATCATCGATTGCGCGCTGGGACAGGCCTGCCTGGCCGACCCCTGGCCAGTCAACGAGCAGCAGTTCGAGGCCCGGCGGGCCGAAGGCAAGGGCCGGCTGGGCTTGCTGGCGCAGGAAGTGGCGCGCCTGGCGGGCGCGGTGCTGACGGAGTACGCGGCGGTACAACGCAAGCTGCCCCAGGCCAAGCCGCATGCGGCGGCCTACGCGGACTTGCAAGCGCAACTGGGCGCCTTGATGCCTAAGTGGTTCATCCGCGACACGCCCTATGCGCAGCTTTCGCATTTCCCGCGCTATCTGAAGGCGGTACAGGCGCGCATCGACAAGCTACGCGCGGATCCCGCGCGGGATGCGAAGCTGGTGGCCGAAATGGCGCCGTTGCTGACCCAGTACCAGCGCGCGCGCTCGGCATTGAAGGGGGCGCCGGATCCGCGTTTGGATGAATTCCGCTGGTTGCTCGAGGAGCTGCGGGTGGCGCTGTTCGCGCAGGAGTTGCGCACGCCCATGCCGGTTTCGGTCAAGCGCCTGATGAAGAGCTGGGAATCCTTGCAGCGCTAGGGCCCAATGCACTAAAGGCCGCATTGCTTGCGGCCTTTAGTGTTTCACAGAGTTGTTTTACAGAGCCAGGAACCCTGCGATGACCAGGACGATCAGGCCATACTTGGTAGCCTTGTAGACCGTGCGGTTCCAGGCCTTGAAGGCCTTGCGCTTCTGGTCGATGACCCAGTGGGCGTGGGTCAGCTTGTTGATGGCGCCGGTCTGGTCGCCGCCATCGTTGGGCGAGCTGGCAGCCGACATGACGACGCGGCCAAACCACCGGTTGAAGGCTTCGGCCCAGCGCCATTTGAGCGGGCGCTCCACGTCGCAGAACAGGATGATCCGGTTCTGGTCGGTGTGGTTGTAGGCCTCGTGCACGTAGGTTTCGTCAAACACCACGCTTTCGCCGTCGCGCCAACTGTAGTGCTCGCCGTCCACGATGATGTGGCAACCGTCATCGTTCGGGGTGACCAGGCCCAGGTGGTAGCGCAGGGATCCCGCGAACGGGTCACGGTGCGGGTTCAACTGGCCGCCCGGAGGCAGTTCGGCGAACATCGCGGCCTTGACCTTGGGCAAGGTCTTCAGGATGGCGACGGTCTTGGGGCAAAGTTCCTCGGCGGACGGGTGGCGGGCGTCGTACCACTTCAGGTAGAAACGCTTCCAGCCGTACTTGAAGAACGAGTTGAAACCGATGTCGTTATGGGTATCGGCGGCCTTGATACGGCGCAGCTCGGCCATCTGTTCGGCTTCTTCGCGGATCGTTTCCCAGTTGTCGTCCAGCACCTTGAGTTCGGCAATTTCGCTCGTGGTGAGGTAGGGCGTGGTCGGTACCCGCGAGGTCAGCACCATGAAGGCATTGATGGGGGCGAGCAGCACGGAATGGTCCAGCAATTGCCGGCCCAGCGGAAGCTTGACGCGGCCTCGGAAGTGCGCGAACAGGATGGCGCTCAGCCAGATCCCGGGAATTAGCCATTTCATAGGTGAATCTCGTGCGTAAATCTCATGTCAGCAGTGGGCGATGACGTGCAACGTGTATTGTTACACAGGCGCCCGCATAGTCCTTTGCGCAACCGCAGGGGCCTCGGCTTGGACCGCGTTGACTAGGTACAATTCCCCTTATGTCCGAAGAAGCCGTAACAACCCCGTCCCCATTTGTTCACCTGCGCGTACACTCCGAATTTTCGGTCGTGGACGGCATCGTGCGCATCCCCGACCTTATCAAGCGCGTGGCCAAGCTGGGCCAGCCTGCCGTCGCGCTGACGGATCTGTCGAACCTGTTCGGCCTGATCAAGTTCTACAAGGGCGCACGCGGCGCCGGCATCAAGCCCATCGCTGGCTGCGATGTCTGGCTGTCCAACGATGACGACCCTGCCAAGCCTTTCCGCCTGCTGCTGCTGGTGCGCAACCACCAGGGCTATCTCAATCTCTGTGAATTGCTGACCAAGGCCTTCCTGACGAACCAGGGCAGGGGCCGCGCGGAAATCCGCCGCGAATGGTTGCAGGGGCAGGAGGGGCTGATCGCACTGTCGGGCGGACGCGGCGGCGACGTGGGGCAGGCGCTGGACGCGGGCAACGCCGTGTCGGCGCTGGCGCTGGCTCGCCAATGGGCGCACCTGTTCCCGGGCAGCTACTACATCGAATTGCAGCGCGCGGGCATGGACGGCGACGAAGCCTATACCCAGGCCGCCATGCGCCTGGCCAGCGAGGCCGGCCTGCCGGTGGTGGCGACGCATCCGGTGCAGTTTCTGGACGAATTCGAATTCCAGGCGCATGAGGCCCGCGTCTGCATCGCCGAAGGCGAAATCCTGGCCAACCCGCGCCGCGTGCGCCGGTTCAGCAAGGAGCAGTACCTGCTCAGTTCCGAGGAAATGGCGCGGCGCTTCGCCGATGTGCCCTCGGCGCTGGCCAACACTGTGGAAATCGCCAAACGCTGCAACCTCAGCCTGGTGCTGGGCAAGCCGCGCCTGCCCAACTTCCCCACGCCGGACGGCGTGAGCCTGGACGACTATCTGGTCCAGCTATCGGAAGAGGGGCTGGAAAAGCGCATGGCGTTCCTGTTCCCCGACGAGGCCGAACGCGAGTCCAAGCGCGAACAGTACTACGAACGCCTGCGCTGGGAATGCAAGACCATCATCCAGATGGGCTTCCCGGGCTACTTCCTGATCGTGCAGGACTTCATCAACTGGGGCAAGAACAACGGCGTGCCGGTGGGACCGGGACGGGGTTCCGGCGCCGGCTCGCTGGTGGCCTATGCCCTGGGCATTACCGACCTGGATCCGATCCGCTACGACTTGCTGTTCGAGCGCTTCCTGAATCCCGAGCGGGTCTCCATGCCCGACTTCGATATCGATTTCTGCCAGGACAACCGCGAACGGGTCATTGACTACGTCAAGGAAAAATACGGCCGAGCCGCCGTGAGCCAGATCGCCACTTTCGGCACGCTGGGCGCCAAGGCCGTGGTCCGAGACGCTGGCCGCGTGCTGGACATGCCCTATATGTTCTGCGACGGCCTGTCCAAGCTGATCCCGTTCAATCCGATGGATCCCTGGTCCCTTGAACGGACCCTGAAGGAGGAGCCCGCCTTCAAGGACCGCTACGAGCAGGAAGAGGAAGTGCGCGCGCTGGTGGACCTGGCGAAGCCGCTGGAAGGCCTGACCCGCAACATCGGCATGCACGCTGGCGGCGTGCTGATCGCCCCGGGCAAGCTGACCGACTTCTGCCCGCTGTATTGCCAGCCTGGCCAGGAGAACAGCGCAGTCTCGCAGTTCGACAAGGACGACGTCGAAGCCGCCGGCCTCGTGAAGTTCGACTTCCTCGGCCTGCGCAACCTGACTATCCTGGATTGGGCCGTGCGCTACGTGCGCCAGTTCAACGAGGACAAACGCGACTTCGACGTCATGGCCCTGGCGCTGGACGATCCGGCTGCCTACAAGATCCTGTGCGACGCCAACACGACGGCGGTGTTCCAGCTGGAATCGCGCGGCATGAAGGAGCTGCTGAAGAAGCTGCGGCCCAACACCTTCGAAGACATCATCGCCATGTTGGCCCTGTATCGACCGGGGCCGCTGGAATCGGGCATGGTGGACGACTTCGTCAACCGCAAGCACGGCCGTGCCGCGGTGGACTACTTCCACGACGACCTGGAGAACACCCTCAAGAGCACTTACGGGGTCATCGTCTACCAGGAACAGGTGATGCTGATCTCGCAGATCATCGGCGGCTATTCACTGGGCGGCGCCGACCTGCTGCGGCGCGCCATGGGCAAGAAAAAGCCCGAAGAAATGGCCAAGCACCGCGAGTTGTTCGAGAAAGGCGCCAAGGAAAAGGGCCACGATCCGGACCTGGCCGTCAAACTGTTCGACCTGATGGAGAAGTTCGCGGGCTACGGCTTCAACAAGTCGCACTCGGCCGCGTATGCGCTGATCTCCTACCAGACCGCCTGGCTCAAGGCCTACCATCCCACGGAATTCCTGGCCGCGACCATGTCCTCGGACATGGACGACACCGACAAGGTCCAGATCTTCTGCCGCGATGCCCAGGACAACGGCGTCGAGGTGCTGCCGCCGGACGTGAACTTCTCGGGCTACCGCTTCGAGCCGGTCGCCGACAAGCACACCAAGAATGGCAAGCCGCCGCGCACCATGCGGTATGGCCTGGGCGCGGTCAAGGGCACGGGGCAGGGCGCGGTCGAGGAAATCCTGCGCGCGCGCAAGGAAGGCGGCCCCTTCCAGAATCTGTTCGACTTCTGCCGCCGCGTCAACAAGCACGCGGTCAACCGCCGCACCATCGAAGCCCTGATCAAGGCCGGCGCCTTCGACACCATCGAACCAAACCGCGCGGCGATGCTGGCTTCGGTGCCCACCGCCATGGAAGCCGCCGAACAGGCGGCCCGCAGCGCCAACCAGGCTTCGCTCTTCGGCGACGACAGCGGCGACGTGGTGGCCGGCGAACTGGCCAAGGTCGCGCCCTGGGATCTGCACAAGAAGCTGACCGAAGAAAAGTCCGCGCTGGGCTATTACTACAGCGGCCACCTGTTTGACGCGTGGCGCGACGAAGTGCGCCGCATCGTGCCGATGCAGTTGGTGCGCGTGGAACCGCAACGCGACCTGCAATGGATGTGCGGCGTGCTGGCCAGCGTGCGCGTCATGATGACCCGCCGCGGCAAGATGGTCTTCGCCGTGCTGGACGACGGCACTGCGCAGGTGGAAATCTCGGTCTTCAACGAGCTCTACGAAAAGCACCGCAACCGCCTGCGCGAGGACCAACTCGTCATCGTCCAGGGCAAGGTCAGCAACGACGACTACTCGGGCGGCATGCGCATCGTGGCCGAGCAGCTCTACGACCTGCAGCTGGCGCGCGAAGCCCGCGCCAAGTCCCTGCGCGTCAAGCTCAATGGCAGCGCCGACGCGGCGCGCCTGCGGCAGATGCTGAATCCCTTCCGGGCCGAGCCCGAGAACGGCATTCCCGGCGTGCCGGTCGATATCGTCTATACCAAGAATAATTTCCTGTGCACGGTCCGTCTGGGCGAGGAGTGGCGCGTTCGCATGGCCGACACGCTGCTCGCCAACCTGAATGAATGGACCAAGCCGGATGGCGTGGAGGTCACTTATTGATGCCTAACCTGCGTATCGTTCACTCGGAAGCCGCTACCAGTTTCGGCGGCCAGGAAGGCCGGATCTTCAAGGAGATGACCGCCATGCGCGCGCGCGGCCATCACATGGAGGCGATCTGCCAGCCCAAGGCGCAGTTGGCCGAACGTCTGTCGGATGCTGGCTTTCCCGTGCACACCCTGGAAATGGATGGCGCGGTGAATTACCTGAAAGGCATTGCGACCATCCGCGGCATCCTGCGCGAAGGCCGCTTCGACGTGCTCAATACCCACAGCCGGCGCGACACGGTCATCGCGGCTGCCGCCGGCCGGCTGGCAGGAACGCCGCTTATCGTGCGGACGCGCCACTTGTCCAACAAAGTGGGATCGCTGTGGTCCTACACCTGTCTGCCGCACAGGGTCACGACGGTCAGTGACCATGTGCGCCAACACCTCATCGACCGCGGCGTTCCCGCCAGCAAGGTCGCGACCGTCTACTCGCCCATCGTGCTGCCACCGCCCGTGGAACGCTCCACGCTGCGCGAGGAACTGGGCCTGGCCGATGACGACATCGTCGTGGGCTGCGTGGCCGTCATGCGCGCGACCAAAGGGCACAAGGACCTGATCGACGCGGTTGCGCCCCTGATGGCCAGTCGCCCCAAACTGCATCTGGTATTTGTCGGCGGCGGTTCGCCGGTGTTCGAACAGACGCAGGCCTATGTGGCCGAACTGGGGTTGCAGGACCGCATCCATCTGATGGGTATGCGGCGCGACGTGCCCAACCTGTTGGCGGGCTTCGACCTCTTCGCCCTGGCGACGCAGCAGGAAGCGTCCGGTACCGTCTACGTGGAGGCGCAGGCCAGCGGCCTGCCGGTCATCGGCACGGACGTGGGCGGCGTGTCCGAAATGTTCCGCGACGGCGAAACCGGCATCCTGGTCCCGCCCAAGGATCCCGAGGCGCTGAGCGCCGCCCTGGTGCGCTTGATCGACGACGCCGGCTTGCGGCAGCGCATGGGCGAAGCGGGCCGCAAAATGGTCTGGGATGAAGGCGTGTTCTCGCCCGCCCGCCTGGCGGAAACCACCGAAGCCGTCTATGCCAAGTGGCTGGCGGAGCGCGCGGGATGAATGCGCCCAACGTCCCGGTGCTGATGTATCACCACGTCACGCCGGCGGGCGGCATGATCGCGGCCACGCCCGACGTGTTCGAGGCGCAGATTTCGCGCCTCGCCCGCGCCGGTTACCAGTCTTTGTCCGCTGGGGAGTTCGCGGCCTATCTGGCCGGTGGCGCGGTGCCCGAGCGTTCGGTGCTGATCACGTTCGACGACGGCTACCTGAACAATTGGGTGCATGCGCATCCGGTGCTGGCGCGCCATGGCATGCGCGCGGTGTTGTTCACCATCACCGGCTGGATTGGCGACGGGCCGGTGCGACCGCATGCGGGCCAGGGCGGCGCCTTGCCGGCCACCCCCGACCACGACGCTTGCAAGCGGCTGGTGGCGGAGGGCCGGGCCGACGAGGCCATGCTGCGCTGGAGCGAGATCGAAGCCATGCAGGCGGCGGGCACCTTCGAATTCCATTCCCACACGCATACGCATACCCGCTGGGACAAGGTTTGCGGCGCCGATGTCGACGCCAAGCGCGCCCATATCGCCCAGGAATTGCAGGAGTCGCGCGACACCCTGACCCGCCGCCTCGGAGCCGCCAGCGACCACCTCTGCTGGCCGCAAGGGTACTTCGATGCGGACTACGTCGCCGCGGCGCGCGAGGCCGGGTTCCGGCACTTGTACACTACCGACCCTTTTGGCCAGAACACCCCCGGCGCCGATCCCGAACATATTTATCGTTTCGCGGTGCGCAACCAGGCGGGCTCCTGGCTGAACCGGCGCATCTGGCTGTCGCGCGATCCCTTCTGGGGGCCGCGCTTTCATGCCTGGAAGGCCTGGAAAAAGCGTCTCAGGAATCGCGGATGAAGCTATCTGTCATCATCATTACCAAGAACGAGGCGGCCAACATCGCCGCCTGCCTCAAGTCCGTGGCGTTCGCCGACGAATTCATCGTCGTGGACTCGGGCAGCACCGACGGCACGGTTGAAGTTGCCCGCGCCTTGGGTGCGCGGGTGGAAGTCACTGCGGACTGGCCCGGTTTCGGTCCCCAGAAGAACCGCGCGCTGGATCTCGCCACGGGCGATTGGGTCCTGTCCATCGACGCTGACGAACGCGTCACCCCGGAACTGGCCCGGGAAATCCAGGAAGTGCTGCGCGCGCCGCAGTCGGACACGTACGAAATCGCGCGCCTGTCCAATTTCTGCGGCCGCGATATCCGTCACAGCGGCTGGTGGCCGGATTACGTGCTGCGCCTGTTCAAGCGCGGCACGGCGCGCTTCTCGGACGCCGCCGTGCACGAACGGGTGGTGCCGGCCAACGGCAAGCCCTTGCAGATGCGTGGCTATTTCCACCACTATCCCTACGACAATCTGGATGCGCTGATCACCAAGGTCAACCGCTATTCGTCCGATGCCGCCGCCATGATGTACGCCAAGGGCCGGCGCACGTCCGTTTTTGGCGCGCTGGGCCACGGCTTCTGGACCTTCGTGCGCATCTATCTGATCCGGCGCGGATTCCTGGATGGCAAGCACGGCCTGGTGTTGGCCGTTACTGCCGCGGCCGGCAGTTTCTTCCGTTATTCGAAGCTGATGTTCCTGGCCGAGAAGAAGAAGTGAAGATCCTCTACACCAACTTCCACGCCGGCAATGGCGGGGGGCACGTCACCTACATCATCAACCTGGCCAAGGCTTTGTCCAAGGACCACCAGATCACCGTCGCGGCGCCGGCCACCAGCCGCCTGCACCGCTATGCCAAAGCGATTCCGGGCGTGAGGGTGGAGGACATGCAGTACACGACACGGCCGTCGTCCTGGTTCAAGGACCGCGCGCAGCTGCGCCGCCTGATCAAGTCCGGCGGCTTCGACATCATCCACGCCAATGGGTCTGCGGACCATAAGCAGGTCATGCTGGCCACGCTGGGCATGCGCAAGCGGCCGCGCATCGTTTTCACCAAGCACAACGATCATCCGCTGACCAGCTTCGGCCACAAGTTGCGGGTGGCGCTGGCCACCGACCATGCCATCGCGGTCAGCGATTACGTCCACCGCCTGATGCAGCAGTCGCCTTACGGCAAGCGTCCCATCACCACCATCCGCCACGGCATCGACACCAATTTCTTCGCGCCGCCGCCGCCGGAAAGCCTGGACAAGCTGCGCGCCATCTTCTTCGGGCCCGATTGGCAGGGCAAGCTGTTGCTGGGCAGCGCTGGCGGCACCGACTACGACAAGGGCTGGCTGGACCTGGTGGCGGCGGCTGCCGCCTTGCCGCCCGAGGATCGCGCGCGCGTGCTGCTGATGGTGGCCGGCGATCCGCCCAACGAGGCCAAGCTTGCGCGGGTGCGCGAACTGGGCATGACCGACCAAGTCCGGTTTCCCGGCCTGCTCGACGACGTGCGGGCGGCGCTGGCATCCTGCCACGCAGGCTTCGTGCTGTCCTATCGCGAAGCGCTGTCGTTTGCCTGCCGCGAAATCATGGGGCTGGGTCTGCCCGCCCTGGTCAGCGACGCAGGCGGCCTGCCCGAGAACGTGACCGACGGCGTCGACGGCTGGATCGTGCCGGCGCGCGACGTGCCCGCCATTACCGCCAAGCTGCGTTTCATGCTGGACCATCCCGACGCCGTGCGCGCCATGGGGGCCAAGGCCCGGGAGACCAGCCTGCGGGACTTCAATCTGGAACGTTTCGCCGCCGCCACACTGGACGTATACCGACGCACGCTGGGGCAAGACCGGGCTTTATAATCTGTCCCTATGTCTATCCCCATACTCATGTACCACCAGATCGGCGAGCCCAACCCCAAGGGCACGCCGTTTCGCGGGCTGACGGTGCACCCCGACAGCTTTGCCCGGCAGATGCGCTGGATGCGCAGGCTGGGCTATCGCGGTCTGTCCATGCGCGACGTCATGCCGTACGTGCGCGGGGAACGCCAAGGCAAGGTTTTCGGCATTACGTTCGACGACGGTTACCGCAATGTGCACCACAATGCCATGCCGGTACTGAGCGAACTGGGCTTCACCGCCACCAACTATTTTGTTGCGCACCAGTTCGATGGCGGCAACGTATGGGACCTGGAAAAGGGAATTCCTTTTTCGGCGCTGATGACCGTAAACGAAATGCGGGAATGGGCGCAGGCCGGCAACGAAGTCGGTTCGCACACGCTGGATCACGTGCATTTGCCCCAGATGTCGCCCGACGAGGCCCGCCGCCAGATCGTCCAGTCCAAGGACGAGCTTGAGCAGGCCCTGGGCGCGTCCGTCACCGCTTTTTGCTATCCCTACGGCGATCACGGCCCGGAGCACCGGGCGATGGCACGCGAGGCCGGCTACGACAATGCCACGCTTACCCAGCGCGGGCTGGCGGCCGCTACCGACGATCCTTTCGGGCTGCCGAGAGTGACGGTGTCGCGTTCCACCAATATCATCCGTTTCCTGCAGAAGTGCCTGACCCGGTATGAAGACTCCCGCCGGCGCGGTTGAGCGGCGGCTGCGCATCGCGCTGCTGGTCGATCGCTTCGGCAACCGGTTTGGCGGCGCCGAAGCCTACGGCGTGGAACTGATGCGGGTGCTCGGCCAGCGCCATGACGTATCCGTCGTGGCGCGCGATTTCGACAGCGATCTGCCTTTTCCATTTTTGCCCGTGCGCTTTCCAGGCTGGCTGCCCAGCTGGATGCGGGTGCTGTACTTCGCCTGGCGGGCCGACCGCCTTACCCGCGGCCGTTACGACATCGTGCATTCGCACATGAACGGTTGGGCTGGCGAAATCCAGGTCATGCATGTGACGCCCGTGCGCTACAACCGGCTGACTCGCGTCAAGCCCTTGCAGCGCCTGACCGCCTGGCTCAGTCCGCGCCTGGCCACCTATCTTCTCCTGGAGAAGCTGCGCGTGCGTCAGGCGCCTGCGCGGCGGGTAGTGGCCGTATCCGGTCTTATCATGGACCAGCTGCACCGCAGCTATGGCCCCCAGTTGCCGGTCGACATCATCGCGCCCGGGGTCAAGCTGCCGACTGCCGCGCAAAGGGAAGGGCGCGAGGCGACTCGCGCCAGCCTGGGCTGGGACGCCGGCACCATAGGCTGTCTGCTGGTCGCCCGCAATCCCTTGCGCAAGGGATTGCCCGCGTTATTGGACGCGCTGGCGCAATTGCCGCCGCAGTACCGGTTGCTGGTGGTCGGTGCGGACGATGCCACCCGTGAACGCGTGCGCGCGTCCGGCGCCATCGCCAGCCGCGTCACCCTGATCGACCCCACGCCTGATGTCGCCCGCTACTTCAGCGCGGCCGACATTTACGCGCATCCGACGCTCAACGACAGCTACGGCATGGCGCCCTTGGAAGCCATGTCGCACGGGCTGCCCGTGGTGGTGAGTTCTCCGGCGTATTGCGGTTTCGCGCAGTATCTGTCGGCTGGCAAGGACGCGCTGATCCTGCAGGATCCGCGTGACGGTGCTCAGTTGGCGCAGGCCTTGGAGCGCCTGGGCTCCGAACCCGAACTGCGGGCGGCCTTGACCGAACGCGGCCTGGCGATCGCCCGCGAGCAGAGCTGGGAGACGGTGGCGGCGCGCTACGAAGCGCTATACGACAAGGTGCTGCAAGAGCGGGGCTGAATCGGGGGCAGGCTCGGTTGCGCCGCCGGTTTCAATGGCCCGGCGCCGTCGCCTGCTCAAGCTCGCCCAGCCAACGGATCGCATGCTCGCGGCCGGTGCCGCACATCTCGGCCTGCGGTTGCAACCCGCCACAGAAATCCGGCCGCGACGGCTGGCCGAAAATCGCGCAGCGCATGTCCGGCAAGAGCTGGATGCAGGGCACGCCCGCCGGCTTGCCCTGCGGCATGCCGGGAATCGGTCGGGTGATCGACGGCGCGATACAGCAGGCGCCGCAGCCGGGCCTGCAAGCCAGTGCGGCCGCCGGCTGCTGGTTCAGACCCATCCACGCAGCCAGTAGACGAACAGGCCGGCGTATTCCTTGATGATGGAGCGGCTGGCGTCGAAGGTGCGCTGGTCAGGGAGCCACAGGGGCAGCGAACCATCCGTGGGTGCCACGATTTGCGGGGGCGCCGGGGCGGCGATGGCCTCCACGCCTTGCTTGGAGAAGGCCGCCATGGCGCGCGGCATATGCAGCGCCGAGGTCACCAGCAGGACCTTGCCGATTCCGCGGGACTTGAGCTGGTCCTCGGTCAGGGCCGCGTTTTCATAGGTGGTTCGGCTGGCGTTTTCGAGGATCAGCGCGGTTTCCGGCACGCCCTGCTGGCGGATGGCATGTGCCATGCCGCGGGCTTCGCTGACGTCGCCTTCCAGCGCTCCGCCCGACAGCACGACCTTGGGCGCGCGCCCGGCCAGATAGAGCTGTGCGGCAGTATCCACGCGCACCACTGCCGTGTCCTTGTCGTAGGGCAGGAACCAGTTGGCGCGGCCATTGGCGGTATTGCCGCCCAGCACCACGATGGCATCCGCCGTGGGGGATTCCGACGGGGCAAGGTGCGGATAACGGGATTCCAGCGCGCCGCCCAGCCACAGCGAGGTGACGGGTAGCGACCAGGCCAGCGCCCAGAGCAAGCCGGCGGCAATAAGGGCGCCGCCGGTCTTGCGCAGGCGGAACAGTCCCAACACCAGTCCGATAACGACCAGGGTCAGGCATAAGTTGTAAGGAATGATCAGATTCGCGAGATAGCTGGACAAAGGCATCTTAAAAAAATCCTGATTACTGCGTCTCGTCCAGCAGGAGGTTGGCTTGCTGCTCAACTTCCTCGGCGGACGGCCATGCATGCTCCGAGCCGACGCATACCGCACGCGGCGACCACGGGCCGGTTCGTCCTGGACGCGTGACGCCGAACAGGGTCAATTCGCGGGCATTGGCTGCCGCAGCCACGTGCGAGACGCCGGAGTCGTTACAAATTACCAGCGCCGCCCGCGCCGTCAGCGCCGCGAATGCGCCCAGGGACAGGGGAGGCAGCAGCAGCGCCGTGGGAGCATTGCGCAGCGCCTCCTCGGTTTCGGCCGGAGGGGGGCACATTACCACGGTATGGCCGCGAGCCTGCAGGGCGCGGGTAAGTGTATCGAATCCAGGCCAGACTTTGATCTTGCCTTTGTGCAGCCCCGTGGCGGTGGGCGCGATCAGCACAAAACGCTGCCCCGCCAGCCCGGCGGCTTCGATCGCCAGGTCGGCGGCGCCCTGATGGGCGGACGTCAGGGGGAGATCCAGGGTCGGGCCAGGTTCGGCCGGGCCGCTGGGCAGGCCCCAGCGGGCCAGGGCCTCGCGGGTCAGGTGATGCCAGGACTGGACCGCGTGCAGCGCGTCGCTGGGCTTGGCAAACGGCCAGCGCAAGAGAAAGCTGCGACCGTCGTCGCGATAGCCGGCCGAAGGCAGTCCCGCCAGCCGGAACACCAGCGCGCTGGACAAGGAGTCCGGCAGCAGCAGTCCCCGGGCGCGGCGTCCCTGGACGCCCAGGCCGCGGCGGTGCGCGCTGACCGCCGCCCGGTCGGGACCGACCTTGCCGCGCATGGGTATGAAGTCTTGCTTGGCCACGCCGTCGAGCAGGTCGCGGGCCCAGGGGCGGGCGCAGATCACCAGGGGCAGGCCGCTGGCGTGCAAGGCGCGCAGGCTGGGCAGGCTCATGCAAACATCGCCCACCCAATTGGGTAACCGGACGTACAGGCAGCTGATATCGGACATGGAAGGGCGCTAGGCGCGTTAGGGCTGAAGGGGCATGACTCGGAGGGCGACTTGTCGCGCAGCCGGTACAATTCTCGCCACGATTGTATAAAAGCGAGTGATCCCTTTGAATTCTGCCGCACGCAACGCGCCCGCGAGTTCCCAACCCGTCAAAGCTGAACTCTGGAGTCGGATATACAGCCGCGTGGGCTCCTACTGGAAGGGATTGTTGCTTGCCGTCCTGCTGATGGCCGGTGCGGCGGCTACCCAGCCGGTGCTGGCCGTCATCATGAAGCCTCTGCTGGACGGGGGCTTTTCGGGCGCCAAACCGTACTACGTCTGGGCTTTGCCGTTGGCGGTGGTGGGGCTGATCCTGCTGCGTGGCATCTGCAACTTCTTCAGCGATTATCTGCTGGCCTGGGTGGCCAACAACGTGCTGCTGGGCATGCGCAAGGACATGTTCGAGCGACTGCTCGGGCTGCCCGACGCCGACTTCAAACAGGGCGACACCGGCCGCTTGCTCAACCGCTTTACCATCGACGCGGGCAACGTCACCGGTTACGCCACCGACGTGATCACGGTGCTGGTGCGTGAAACCCTGGTGGTGGTCGCCCTGATCTGCGTGCTGTTGTACATGTCCTGGGTGCTGACGCTGATCATCCTGATCATGCTGCCGGTGTCGGTGCTGATCTCGCGCTTTTTCATCAAGCGTCTGCGCCGCATCAACCGCGAAACCGTGAACATGAACGCCGAGTTGACCCGCGTCGTCGGCGAAGGCATCGACGGCCAACGCGTCATCAAGCTGTTTGACGGCTATGAAGTCGAACGCGGCCGTTTTGATTTCGTCAGCCGCCGCCTGCGCCGTTTCGCCATGCGCACCGCCACGGCGGATGCTGCCCTGACGCCGCTTACCCAGGTCTGCATTTCGATCTCGGTCGGCGCGGTCATTGCCGTGGCGCTCAGCCAGGCTAACCATGGGGCGCTGACCGTGGGCAGTTTCGCTTCCTTCATGGCGGCCCTGGCCCAGATCTTCGACCCCATCAAGCGTCTGACCAACGTGGCCGCCCGCATGCAGAAGATGCTGGTATCGGCGGAAAGCGTGTTCACCTTGATCGACCAGAAGCCCGAAAACGATACTGGCACCAAGGAACTGGCCGAGCCCGTGCGAGGCAAAGTGGAATTTCGCGGCGTCACGCACCGCTTCCCGGACGCCGACCGCGATACCGTCAATAACATTTCCTTCACCGTGGAACCTGGGCAGACCGTGGCCCTGGTGGGGCGGTCCGGCAGCGGCAAGACCACCTTGGTCAATATGTTGCCGCGCTTCGTGCTGGCCGACAGCGGTTCCATCCTGGTGGACGACACGCCGATCGACGAGCTGACGCTGCGCAGCCTGCGCTCGCATCTATCGCTGGTCAGCCAGGATGTGGTGCTGTTCGACGACACCATCGCCGCCAACGTCGGCTATGGCGCGCTGGGCAAGTCCAGCGAACAGAAGGTGCGCGATGCCTTGGCCGCAGCCAACCTGCTGGAATTCGTCGAAGGGTTGCCGCAGGGCCTCAATACCCCGGTGGGCGAAAATGCCGCTCGCCTTTCCGGGGGCCAGCGCCAGCGCCTGGCGATTGCCCGCGCATTGATCAAGAACGCACCCATCCTGATCCTGGACGAAGCCACGTCCGCGCTCGACAACGAATCCGAGCGCCAGGTCCAGGCTTCGCTGGAGCGCCTGATGAAGGGCCGTACGACGCTGGTCATCGCCCACCGCCTGTCGACCGTGCAGAACGCCGACCGCATCATCGTGCTGGACGCCGGCAAAATCGTCGAGCAAGGCCCTCATGCCGAGCTGCTGGCCGCCAACGGCTTGTACGCATCGCTCTACAAGATGCAATTCCGCGAGGATTGATCTGCTGCCGCTGGGCGCCCGGAGCGGGTCGCCTGCCGGTTGTCTCTTCCTGTCGCATTTCCGGATTGCCAAGTGTCCGGATTGCCGGAAAATGGAGCCGGGCCTGACGGCAGGCCCGGCCCCGCCTGTTGCGCGGGGGGCGCCTCGAGGCGCTTTGTTCCGCCGTGCTCAGGAGCGCCCCATGTCCCTGCCTTCCGAAGGCAATCAGCTAGTCAATGTCGTCGTCCTGCTGGGGGCTGCGGTTGTCGCGGTTCCGCTGTTCAAGCGCCTGGGCTTGGGATCCGTCCTGGGATATCTGGCCGCAGGCCTGGTAATCGGCCCATTCGGCATCGGCCTGTTTTCCGATCCCAAATCCATCCTGCATGTGGCCGAACTGGGCGTGGTGATGTTCCTGTTCATCATCGGCCTGGAAATGCAGCCGTCCCGCTTGTGGAAGCTGCGCGGCGAGATCTTCGGGCTGGGGGTGGCGCAAGTGCTGGCCTGCGGCGCGCTGCTGACGGTGGTCGGCCTGCTGGCCGGGCTCTCGGGTCCTGCGGCCTTCATGGCGGCAATGGGTTTTGTGCTGTCGTCCACCGCAATCGTCATGCAGATCCTGGCCGAGCGGGGGGAAACAGCCAGTGCTCAGGGCCAACGCATCGTTTCCATCCTGCTGCTGGAAGATCTTGCCATCGTGCCCTTGTTGGCCCTGGCGACCCTGCTCGCGCCGGTGGACGCTTCCAGTCATGGCGACCCATGGACGCAGTCGGCCATCGCGGTGGCCTGCATCCTGGCCCTCCTGGCCGCCGGTCGCTGGCTGCTCAACCCGCTATTTCGGCTACTGGCGGCCGCCCATGCGCGCGAGGTTATGACCGCTGCCGCCTTACTGGTGGTGCTGGGGGCGGCCCTGCTGATGGAACTGGGCGGCCTGTCCATGGCCATGGGCGCCTTCCTGGCAGGCGTGCTGTTGTCGGAATCTACCTTCCGCCACCAGTTGGAGGCGGAAGTCGAGCCTTTTCGCGGCATCTTGCTGGGCCTGTTTTTCCTGGGCGTCGGCATGTCGCTGGACCTGTCGGCAGTGGTACGCGAGTGGCCGCTGATCCTGGCGGCGGTGGTGGTGTTCATGCTGGTGAAGTCGGTGGGCGTATATGTGGTGGCCCGGGTGCTGCGAGCCTCGCACGCCGAGGCCATGACGCGCGCGGCCTTGCTGGCGCAGGGCGGCGAATTTGCCTTCGTGCTGTATGGGGCGGCCGCCGCCGCAGGTATCTTCGACGCCCATACCGGCGCAGTGCTGACCGCGGTCGTCATAATTTCCATGGCGCTTACGCCGTTGTGCGTGCTGGCGCTGCGCTGGCTGCTGCCCAAGGAAGCGCCCTCGATGGAAGGCGTGGACGTGGCCAAGGACCTCGAGGGCTGTGCGCTCATCGTGGGCTTTGGACGCTTCGGCCAGATCGTGACCCAGGCGATGCTTGCCCGCGACCTGACGGTCTCCATCCTGGATACCGACACCGATGCAATCCGGGCGGCCGCCAAGTGGGGTGTCAAGGTCTATTACGGCGACGGCACCCGCATCGACATGCTGCGCACCGCCGGCGCCGAGAATGCCTGCGCCATCCTGATCTGTATAGACGACCCGAAAGCGGTCAACCATATGGTCAAGCTGATCAAGGCGGAGTTTCCGCTGGTGCGGGTCGTGGTGCGCGCCTACGACCGCATTCATTCGCTGGCGCTGGCCAAGGAAGGGGTGGACTACCAGGTGCGTGAAACGCTGGAATCGGCGTTGGCTTTTGGCGAAGCTGCGCTGCGCGTGATCGGTGTTCCCCCCGACGAGGCCGCGGAAGTCGTGCAGGACGTCCGCAGGCGCGACACGGAACGGTTTGATCTGGAGGTCGCAGGCGGCTTGTTCGCTGGCCGTTCGCTCCTGTACGGCAACATGACCAGCGCACCGGACGGCAAGAACGACAAACCCGACCGGGAAACCGAGAGCGCCGCCGCCAGCCCAACTGCGTAACCAAGTATTTCGTCATTTTTGCATTACTTTTCGCATCATTTCATGCTCAAGCCCCGATGGCTAAGGTAGATTTATCCGCACAGACTTTTCTTTTTTGACGCGCATATGCCAGGGGGCTGCCATGCTGCAATCGGATCGGATTTCCACGACGCCGCAAGCTGTTTGCGTAGAACTGGCCCGGCGGCAGGCCTCGGCCTTGCGCTGCGGGTTCTCGGCGGGCTCCATGCGCCAGCTGGTATCGCACACGGGCGGATCGGGCCCCGCTTGGTCGATCAGCGCGCACCGCGAGACCGACAAAGTGCGGGGCGCGAAGGCCTTTCCGTTCCGCATCGCCACGGCAGCGGTAACCTGAGCGCAGCCACTCCCGATATTTCTTGTGCAGGAGCGCCGTATTGAAGTCTCGCGGGCTTATGCATCGCGCGCTGTATGCATTGGCGGTGCTCGTCGCACTCGGTATCTGCGCGGCGGCGGTCGCGCTGCTCTGGATCGACCGGCGCGCCACCTGGGACGCCGCGCAAGCCTCGGCACGCAACATTACCGGGGTGCTGTCCGCGGATATCAGTCGTACCCTGCATGTCTATGATTTGTCGCTGCAAGGCATGGCCGAGCGTCTGCGTGAACCCGGCCTGGACCGGCTTGCGCCCGAAACGCTGTACCGCTTCCTGTTCGACCGGCCCTCGGCGGCCGAGTACCTCGGCGCTGTCGTGGTGCTGGATAAGGAGGGCAATATCCGCTATCACTCGGGCTCCGTGGATGCGCCAGCAGGAAGTTTCGCCGACCGGGATTTCTTCCAGGTGCATCGCGATGCGGACGACGTCGGCATGTACGTCAGCAAGCCTTATCGCAGCCGCCTGCGCGACGGCGATGAAAGCATCGCCATCAGCCGGCGGCTGTCCAACCCGGACGGCAGTTTCGCTGGCGTGGTCGCGGGTTCGCTGCGCCTGGCCTATTTCCGTGACCGCTTCGCCGCGTTGTCGATCGGCGAGCGCGACGAGATCAGCGTCTTTCGCAATGACGGCCTGGTCCTGCTGCGAGCGCCATACTCCTTGAATGACCTGGGTAGCGACATCGGCATGGCGCTGGAATTCCAACAATTCCTGATCCGTCGTGAGGGCTCGTTCGTGGGCGCGTTGTCTCCGGACGGCGTGAACCGCTATTACACGTTCGCAAGCATCGAGGACACGCCGCTCATCATCGACGTGGCCATGGACGTGGATGAACTGCTTGAACCCTGAAATCGCCGCGCGTGGTTCATCATCCCGGTGACCACGGCATTGTTGCTGTCGGTCGTCGCGCTGATCGTACTGTTCAGACGGGAAATGACTCTGCGAAAGGCGGTCGAGACGCAATTGGCGATACAGGCCCATACGGACGGCTTGACCGGGCTGGCCAACCGTCGCGCGTTCGACGAAGCGCTGCAGCGCGAGTGGCAGAATGCGCGCCGCGAACGCTCGCCGTTATCGCTGCTGTTCCTGGATGCAGACCATTTCAAGCGCTACAACGACCGCTACGGCCATCAAGAAGGGGACCAGTTGCTCAAGCGGCTGGCGCTCTCGCTCAAGAAAAAGGTGCGGCGCCCGCGCGATCTGGTCGCGCGTTACGGAGGCGAGGAGTTCGTCGTGCTGCTGCCCAACACCAGCCGCCAGCGCGCCGCGGAGATCGCCGAGAACATCCGGCGGACGGTTGCCGCCCTGAAAATGCCGCACGAAGGCGCCGACGGCGGAGTCGTCACGATAAGCGTTGGTGTCGCAACTGCAGTTCCTCAGGCCGACGGCACCGCTGAGAGCCTCGTCGAGGCGGCCGATGCCGCCGTGTATCGGGCCAAGAAGGCCGGGCGCAACCGTGTGGCGGTGGCCGAGGCCTGATTCATCGCTGAAAAGAACGGCCCCCACGCTGCGCCTTCGGCTTGCTGCCCCCCGAGGGGGCGCTTTTTTTGCCTTGGGGCGGCCCGGCGGCAAAAAAAAGCCCCGCCGCGCGATGAGCGCGGCGGGGCTTTTATGCCAGGCTTCGGTTAGCGGCCGACCATGACGGCTTGCATGCGGGTCTGCGCCTGCTGCACGTTCTTGGCCTGCGCATTCAGATCCTGCAGCAGCTTGTTCAATTCGGCCTGCACGGCGGGATCCTGCACCTTGACGATGGGGCCGGAAATGTCGATCTGCGCGGCGTGCGCGGCGACGTAATCGGCGATCTTCAGGCTGCTGTCGAAGGTTGCGTTCAATTGCGGCAGCACATCGCGGAAGGTGTCGGCCGGGAGGCTGACCGTCTTCTCATAAGCTTTGTCGTACACCGCCTTCAGGTCTTCCGGTTGCTTGAGCTGAGCGCGCGCGGCATCAGCCTTGGCCTGTTGTTCCTTCAGCGCTGCTCCCATGTCATTGAGCGAGGCCTGGACGGCCTTCAGGTCATCGCGGCGGGCCACAATATCGTTCAGCGAGCGCATGGAGCCTTTCTGCATGATGCCGGACAAGGGTTTGACCGATGCGTCCATGCCGGCGTTGAAGTCGGTGATCACTGCATATTGCGCCGCATAGTCGCCAAAGGATTTCTTTTCTTCCTCCGTCAACTGCGGGACACGCACGCCGGGCTTGTCGACGATGCGGGTCTGCAGGAACTGCGTGAACGCGGCACGCTGTTCAGGTTCCTTGTTGCCGCAAGCGGCCAGCACCAGGGGCAGGGCTGCGGCCAGTATCAGGAACGGACGGAATAGGGACTTCATTGCATCAATCTCCGAGAAACGAAAGAAATGGTCAGGGTATACCCTGAAGGCGCCCGCAGCTTATCGGGTCATCCTCTCTGCCGCCATCGCTTTCAGAAATGATTGCAATCGAATTATTAAGTCACATTATTCGCACATAATGAAGTGAAATTCCATTTGCCACCTGCTAGGGGCATAGGTCATTCCTGGGTCGCGATTTCCCGCAATGCTGCTGTCAGCAATTCAGCGGAACGCGACAGCGACCGGCCGGCCCGCCGCAAGATGCCAATATGGCGGTATAGCGGCGGCGTATTGATCGAAACGCAACGCAGGCGGTTGGTGTCGCCTTCCCGGGCCGCCAGCTCAGAGAGAATGGCCACGCCGAGGCCCTGCGCCGCCATCGCCAAAACAGTCGAGTTGTAGACGACTTCATACGCTGCAGGCAGCGAAATCTTCAATTTGTCTGCCGCTGCTTCGATGTGGGTGCGGATGCTGCTTTCCCGCACCGGCAATATGAGCGGATGTTCGGCCAAATCCTTGAGCGTCACCGAGTCCGGCGCGGCCCAGGGATAGTCATGGGCCATGTAGGCGCAAAAGCGGTCAGTCACCAGTTGCTCCCACACCAGCTCCTGATCGCGCTTGATCGGACTGCCTATTCCGAAATCGACCTCTCCGCTGCGGGTCATGTCGTTGACACGCGAGGCAACTGTGTCCCGCACACAGACGGTGATGCCGGGGTAGTCGCGGTTCAGCCGGTGAATGGCCTGGGGAAGCAGGCCAGCTGCCAGGGAGGGTAGGACGGCGACCGTGACGGTGCCGCGTTCGCGATCGCTGGTGTCCCGGGCGTAGGTGACCAAATCCTCGATTTCGGCCACCAGTTTTTCGATCCGAGGGTAGAGCTCCTGGCCCCGCGGTGTCAGGCTGACGCTCCGGTGGTTCCGGTCGAACAACCGCGTGCGCAGATGGGACTCGAGTTGCTGGATCTGGATGGTCAATGCCGACTGCGAAATGTTCAGTTCATGCGCGGTCCTGGTGAAGTTGCCCAGCCGGGCGATCGTGAGAAAAGCGCGCAACTGCTTGAGATCACTCAACATTATTGAAACCCCGCTCCCTGGCGTGAAGGCTTAGCCATCGATTTTTTTGAAAAGAATGTTCCGTTATTTGAATTTTACGAATCGCATGCCGCTGAGTATATTTCTTATCCAACGCCTGGCTCAAAAAGGCGTGAATAAATAAATGAGACAAGAAGGGAGGGCTCCGCATGGCCGGGTATTGTGCCTCACACGAGAGGTTTCAAACGCTGCAGCGAATAATGAATTCGATAAACGGTGCGGCGGAAAAATGCGCCGGACTGTTTCTTATAGGAATGGTTCTGGCGATTTCAATTTCTGTTTTTGTACGGCTGCTTTACACCTATTCCGGTATTCCGCTTTCCACGCCCTGGGCGGAAGAACTGGGCCGTTTCATGATGGTCGGCAGCGTCTTTCTTGGCGGTGCTGTCGCTACCTATCGCCTGCGCCTGATTGGCGTGGACGCTTTCATCGGAATGGTGCCCGAGTCGGTCGCTCGCTGGCTGCGCGTGGTGGCGCATGTGCTGACTTTGATGCTTGCGCTCCTTCTGGCCTGGAAATCGATCAGGCTCTTAGAGCTCGGCCTGCGGCAAACCTCGCCCGCGATGGAAATGCCCATGGCATATATCTACGTATTCATGTTTATCGGCTGCGTGCTGATGAGCCTGAATACCCTCACGCATGTCGTCAAGGAACTCGCGAATATAGAGGTGTCCCGCGAGGGTAGCGAGACGGAGCGCGCCGCGGCGGCGATGCAGAATAGCGAAGGAGGGGCACTGTGATCCCGGTCCTGTTTTTATCGTTTACGGCGATCTTGATTATCGGCGCACCCATTGTCACGGCCCTGGGCATGTCCGCTGCATTCGCCTTGCAGGCGGGCGACCGTTCGCTTCTGATCGTGGCGCAAATGGCGTTCCAGTCGCTGGATTCGTTCAGCCTGATGGCGGTGCCGTTCTTTATCCTGGCCGGGCATCTGATGTCCTCGGGCGGGGTGGCCACCCGCCTGGTTCAGTTGGCGAATGCTTTCGTTGGCTGGATCCGGGGCGGGCTGGGGGCGGTTGCGGTATTGACGTCGTTGTTGTTCGCAACAGTCTCCGGCTCCTCCTCCGCGACGACCGCCGCGATCGGCTCCGTGCTCATCCCGGAAATGGAGAAAAAGGGCTATCCGAGATCATTTGCGGCGTCCATTGCCGCTTCTTCCGGAGAGCTGGGGGCAATCATTCCGCCATCGATTCCGATGATTGTGTATGCGCTGACGGCGAACGTGTCGGTCGGCTCGCTATTTCTTGCGGGCATCCTGCCCGGACTGCTGATTACCGTCTCGCTGATCCTCACGGTTTGCCTGGTTGCTCGCATCCAGGGCTTCGATGAGGTCAGCGCTGTCAGCTTCACGGGATGGCTGAAGGGCGTCCTGATCGCCCTGAAGGATGCGACGCTCGCGTTGATGATGCCAGTGATCATTCTGGGCGGCATTTACGGTGGATTATTCACTGCAACGGAGGCCTCCTGCATCGCGGTGCTTTATGGCTTGGCGCTCGGGCTCTTTGTCTACAAGGAAATAACGGTCAAGGATCTGCTTGGCATTTTCGCGCGGTCCGCAGTGATGTCTTCCATCATCTTGCTGATCGTAGCGTTCGCCGCCGTGTTCGCGTACCTGCTGACGATCAACCAGGTGCCGCAGCAAGTCGCCGCCATGCTTGGCTCGGGGACCACCAATCCGATCGTGTTCCTGCTGTTGGTGAACGTCATGCTGTTCCTGGTCGGCATGTTCATCGAGGCATTGGCGGCAATCCTGATCATCGTGCCGATCCTGGCGCCCATCAGCGTGGCTTTCGGCATCGATCCCATCCATTTCGGAATGATCGTCATCACCAATCTGGCGGTCGGCATGGTGACCCCGCCGGTCGGTGTAAACCTGTTCGTCGTGTGCGAAGTCGCCCAACTGAAAATGCATCACTTGGCGAAGTACCTGGTGATATTCCTCGCCGTGCTCGTGCTCGATGTGCTGATTATTTCTTACGTGCCTGCCATAAGTACCTTTTTCTTATAAAGAATAAATCGCCCGCCCGATGGGGATATATGCCCCGGGGCGGCTAGAAAATCGAGGAGACGGAAAATGAAAATACTCAAGAAAATCCTGGGTGCCAGCATCGTGGCCTCCTTCGTGTGCGCCGCCCCGGTGCATGCGGTGAACATGGACGTCGGGCATACGCTCACGACGGACAGTCCCTTTCACGTCGGTGCGCAGAAGTTCGCCGATGTGCTGAAGACCAAGTCAAACGGGAAAATCACGGTGTCCGTGTTCCCGCACTCGCAGCTGGGTGGTGAACTGACCATGATCCAGGGCGCCGTGGCCGGCGCCACCGATCTGGTCATCACGGGCCAGCCGACCTTGAACGGCATCGTCAAGGAATTCCTGGTGTTTGACTCGCCGTTCCTGTTCGATAGCGTCGAGCAGGCCAACCAGATCCTCAATGGTCCTGCCGGCGACAAATTCATGGAAGTCCTTCCCAAGTACGGTCTGGTCGGCCTGGGCTGGTTTTCGGCAATCGAGCGCAACGTCTTCGGCAATAGACCCGTCAATTCGGCCGAAGACCTGAAGGGCATGAAAATCCGCGTCATTCAATCGCCGGGATATGTCGAAAGCTATAAGGCTCTGGGGGCCCAAGCCACGCCCATGGCCTATTCGGAACTCTACCTGGCTCTGCAGCAAAAGGTTCTGGATGGCGGGGAAACGACCCCGGACCAGTTTGTTTCGGACAAATTCATTGAGGTCTCCAAGTACTTCAACATGACGCACGTCAATATCCATCCGGCGTTGCTGCTCATGTCCAAGGACCGCTGGGACCGGTTTTCGCCCGAAGAGCAGAAAATCATCAAGGAGTCCGCGAACGAAGCCATGGCCTACGCGCGTGACTATTACAAGAAGGTCTATGACGAAGGCATGAAAACGATGGAAACGAAAGGCGTCTCCATCGTCTATCCCAGCAATCTTGATTCGCTGGTGCAAGCCACGCGGCCTGTCGTGAAAAAACTCGTCGGCGAAGCTCCCAATGGTCAGGCGCTGTATGACGCGCTGATCGCCGCCAAGCAAAAGCCGTAATGGACGCGCGCGGCTTTGCTCGCCGCCGCGTCTTCACTCTAAATAGAGACTGGACTGATTGATGACACCCTTTAACAAACCCGAAAATCTGCGCGTGCTGATTACCGGAGCGGCCGGCAACATCGGTCTTTGCCTGCGCTCGCAGCTGCGCGAGCGCTACGCCTTGCTGCGTTTGGCGGACATCGCCGCGCAGGAGCCCGCAGCGGAGAACGAGGAAGTCTGCACGATGGATGTCAGGGACATCGCGTCCCTGGAGCGCTGCATGGAAGGTATCGACTGCGTCATCCATCTGGCCGGCATTCCCGGGGCCGATGTCTGGGAAAAGATCCTGCCCATGAATATCGAGGGTTGCTACAACGTGTTCGAGGCCGCCCGGCGCCAGAACGTGCGGCGAGTGGTTTTCGCGAGCTCGAACCACGCCGTCGGCTATCACCGGCGGGAAAGATTCCTCGACGACACGGTCCAGCCCAGGCCCGACTCGCTGTATGGCGTGTCGAAAGTGTTTGGCGAGGCCCTGGGCCGCATGTACGCAGACAAGTTCGGCCTGTCAGTCGCCTGCTTGCGGATCGGGACCTTCCGCACACCGGACCGCCCCAGTGAAGCCCGGCAACTGCTGACCTGGATCAGCCACCGCGACATGGCGCAGTTGGCGGCCCGTTGCGTGGAGCACGAGTCCTATCATTTCACGGTGGTCTATGGGGTGTCGAACAACCTGCGCAACCGCTGGGACAATTCCAACGCGAAGTTCCTGGGCTATGCGCCGCAAGATGACTCCGAGGTGTTTGCCCCCGAAATCCTGGCGCAGAACATTCCGGAGGATCCTGTCGCGGCTCAGTTCCACGGCGGTTTTTACTGCCCGCTGGAATTTGTCGGCACCACGGACAGGATCTCCTGAAATCAGACGAGGATGATGTCGTATTGCTCTTGCGAGTACGCGCCTTCCACTTCCAACGATATGCGTTTGCCCACGAAGTCGCCCAGCATCGCCAGATGCTGGCTTTCTTCTTCCAGGAATAGATCGACCACCTCTTGCGAGGCCAGGATGCGGAATTCCTTGGGATTGAATTGCCGCGCCTCGCGCAGGATCTCGCGCAGGATTTCATAGCAGACGGTGCGCGGCGTACGCACGTTGCCGCGCGCCTCGCACATGGGGCAAGGTTCGCATAGCTGATGTGCCAGCGAATCGCGGGTCCGCTTGCGGGTCATCTCCACCAGGCCGAGCTGCGTGAAGCCGTTGACCGTCATGCGGGTGCGGTCGCGCGACAATGCCTTCTTCAGCTCGGCCAAGACCGTTTCGCGGTGCTCCTGCTCCTCCATGTCGATGAAGTCCAGGATGACGATGCCCCCAAGATTGCGCAGCCGCAACTGGCGTGCAATGGCCTGGGCCGCTTCCAGATTGGTCTTGAAAATGGTGTCGTCGAAATTGCGGCCGCCCACGAAGCCGCCGGTATTGACGTCCACCGTGGTCAACGCTTCGGTCTGGTCGATGATGAGGTAACCGCCGGATTTGAGGTCGACCCGGCGTGAGAGCGCCCGCGCAATCTCATCGTCGACATTGGCGGTGTCGAACAGGGGGCGCTCCCCGCTGTAATGCTGGATCCGGTCCACCACCGAGGGGGTATAGACCCGTGCCCATTCCAGCATCGCCGCGCTGGTTGTGCGGGAATCCACCAGAATGGCGCCGGTGTTCGGACCCACCATGTCCCGTAGCACGCGCTGCGCGAGCGTCAGGTCCTGATGCAGCAGGGCAGGGGCAGGCTGGCTGCGGGCAGCCGCCTGGACGCTGCTCCACAACTTGCGCAGGTACTCCAGATCCGCCGTCAGTTCGTCATCGTTGGCGCCTTCTGCCTGCGTGCGAACGATAAATCCACCTTTTTCCTCGGCGGGCATCAAGGCCTGCAGGCGTTCGCGCAACTGGATACGCTCGGATTCGTCATCGATTTTCTGCGAGATGCCGATATGCGGGTCGTGCGGCAAGTAGACAAGCATCCGGCCCGCCATGCTGATCTGGGTCGACAGCCGCGCGCCCTTGGTGCCTAGCGGGTCTTTGACCACCTGCACCATGATGGTCTGTCCCTCGAACAGCAGCTTTTCGATGGGCGTGGGAGTGAGTCCCTGGCTCCTTTCGCCGCGGTTCTCGCGCAGGTCGGCGATGTGGATGAAGGCCGCGCGCTCCAGTCCGATATCGATGAACGCGCTCTGCATTCCCGGCAGCACCCGCACCACGCGCCCCAGGTAGATGTTGCCGACATGGCCCCGCTGAATGCTGCGTTCTACGTGCAGTTCCTGTACCGATCCTTGTTCCACCAGCGCAACGCGGGTTTCAAAGGGGGTGACATTGATCAGGATATCTTCGCTCAGGGCGATGGCTGGGGGCATAGCGTGTTCGTCTCCAGTTGGGTACGTCGTACAGGCGAATAGTAAACGTAGGGCAGGCGGGGCGAGACAACTATCTATATATAGAGATCGCATGGCGAGCACTATAGGTAGGCGGGGGCACGAGACGAAGGGCGAAGACGGAAGTCCGGATACTGGCCCCCACGGTCCAAAACTTGTGCTATAGTCTCGCTCCTTCGCAGTTCGGGCAGTTCTGAGCCGCGAAGCCAAGCAAGCACAACGGATCGGGCACGAGAAATCAGCCGGGTCTGCCACCAGGCGGTCAGTAATGAAAGCCAAGCGGTTATTGCAAGGACTGCAGCAACTTAGGCAAAAGCCAGTTGCGCAATCTGCAAAAATCGTGTTATAGTCTTGGGCTTGGCAGTTGCCGAAAACTTAGGGTTAACCCTGATATTTCGATAGCTGCTAAGAGAGGCGGACCTGAAGAGGTTGCAAGCCAAGTGAGCGAAACGAAGGTTGTGACGCTAACTTGACAAGCTAAAAAAACTTCTTCATAATCTCGTTTCTCTGCTGCTGACAACGCAGCGCTAGCGAAAGCAGGCGCCGCTGCCAGTGGGCAGTAAGTAGTACCGAATTTGGCAGTACCGCTCTTTAACAATTAAACAACCGATAAGTGTGGGCGCTTGATGCGAGTGCACAGTGATTAGGTTGGGTTTAAAACCCCGTCCTGATCGCAAGCACAAGAAATCAAGTGCTC
>NZ_NJIF01000019.1 GCF_002209555.1 Achromobacter insolitus | reverse complement strand
GGCCCCCCACGCTGCGCACGCTATGCGTGCTTGCTGCCCCCCCGAGGGGGGCTGGCCCGCCTTGGGGCGGCCCGGCGGCGGGCCGGCTATTTTTCTGGGGGGCCGTTTGTGCTTGCTGCCTCCGAGGGGCTGTTTCCCCTTGGGGCGGCTCGGCGGGAGGGAGGGCCCCCACGCCGCGCACGCTGCGCGTGCTTGCTGCCCCCCGAGGGGGGGCTGTTCCCCCTTGGGGCGGCCCGGCGGGAGGGAGGGCCCCCACGCCGCGCACGCTATGCGTGCTTGCTGCCCCCGAGGGGGGCTGTTCCCCCTTGGGGCGGCCCGACGGGGAAACGGCCTGCGCGCCGCAACTCGTCCAGGTTTTGTATGCTCTCGGTTTTGCAGGACGAGCAACCGGGTGGGCGTAGATGACGGGACGAGCGAATAAGCGTGTGGGCGGGCTGAAGCGGTGGCTGGCCGGAGGGCTGCTGGCCGCGGTGGCGAGCGCGGCCTGGGCACAGGTGCCCGGCCTGCCGCCCAACGTGGTGAACGCCTGGAAAGCGAGCAAGCTGCCCGACAGTTCCCTGTCCCTGGTGGTACAGGAAGTGGGCGGGCCGCGCCTGGTGGCGCTGAACGCCAAGGAATCGCGCAATCCGGCCTCGGTGATGAAGCTGGTCACGACCTGGGCAGCGCTGTCCGAACTGGGGCCCAACTACGTCTGGCGCACCGAGTTCATGACGGCGCCGGGCGCGCGGCCCGATGCCAAGGGCGTGCTGAGCGGTCCCCTGTATTTGCGGGCTGGCGGCGATCCGCAATTCCTGCTGCAGGACCTGTGGGTATTGCTGCGAGAACTGCGCCTGCGCGGCGTCAAGCAGATCAACGACCTTGTCATCGACCGCAGCATCTTCGGCCAGGTGGCGACCGACCCTGGCGCGTTCGATGGCGCCCCGGACCGAGCTTACAACGCCAGTCCCGACGCCCTCATGGTGGGCTTCGGCGCGCTGCGCCTGCTGTTCACGCCGGATCCGGCCGCCAACAAATGGGTGCCGCTGATCGACCCGCCGCTGCCCGGGCTGAAAATCGAGGGCCGCGTGGAATGGAGCGACGCCCGCTGCCCGGGCCCTCCGGTAGTGACGACCGAGCCATTGATCACCCAGCAAGGCGTGACCATCCGCGTGAACGGCAAGGTGGCGGGCTCCTGCGGCGAGTTCAGCCTGTATCGCCTGGCGCTGTCGCAGCCCGACTACGCCACCGAGGTGTTCCGCATGCTCTGGAAGGAACTGGGCGGCACCTTCAAGGGCCAGGTCCGTTCAGGCATGGTCCCGCCCGACGCCGTCGTGCTGGCCTCGCATGATTCGCCGACGCTGGCCGAGGCCATCCGCCAGATCAACAAGCGCAGCAACAATGTGATGGCGCGCACCTTGCTGCTGACCCTGGGCGCAGAGCGAGGCCGCCGGCCCGCCACCGTCGCCAGCAGCGAAGCCGTGGCCAAGGGGCTGTTGGCCAAGCAAGGCCTGGACATGCCGGAACTGGTCATCGACAACGGCGCCGGCCTGTCGCGCGACGCCCGGGTGTCCGCCGACAGCCTTGCGTCCATGCTGACCGTGGCCTGGAATTCGCCGGTCATGCCGGAGTACATTTCATCTTTTGCAATCGCCGGGGTGGACGGCACGGTGCGCCGCCGGCTCAAGGGCGACGGCACCGCGGGCATGGCCCACCTGAAGACGGGATCGCTGCGCGACGTGCGTTCCATCGCGGGTTACGTGCTGGGCGCCAGCGGCAAGCGCTACGTGGTGGTCAGCATCGTTAACCATGAACAGGCGGGCGCCGTGCGCGCCTTCGACGACGCACTGATCGCCTGGCTCACTGAACAATAAACATGCATTCATCGCGCCGGAAAAAATCTTCGAAAGATCCTGCTGGCGGTCAATAACAATTCCCTTCCAAACCGATTACGATCCTCAGATGTGGCTCAGCGACGGGCGACGCAATGCGCGTCGCGCCGCCATGGTTCCGCCTGAGGCGAAAACCCTGTCTATCAATATTCTGGAGAGTTACGCACATGCCCGTGCACGAAATCCGCCATCCGCTGATCCGCCACAAGCTCGGGATCATGCGCCGCGCCGACCTCAGCACCAAGAGCTTCCGTGAGCTCTCCCAGGAAGTGGGCGCGCTGCTCACTTACGAAGCGTCCAAGGACCTGCCGCTGGCGCCCGCCACGGTCGAAGGCTGGTGTGGCCCGGTAGAGGTCGAGAAGATCGCCGGCAAGAAAGTCACCGTGGTGCCCATCCTGCGCGCCGGCATCGGCATGCTGGACGGCGTGCTCAGCCTGATTCCGGGCGCCAAGGTCAGCGTGGTGGGCGTGGCCCGCAACGAAGAGACGCTGGAAGCGCATACCTACCTGGAACGCCTGGTGGGCGAACTGGACCAGCGCCTGGCCCTGATCGTCGATCCGATGCTGGCCACCGGCGGCTCCATGGTTGCCGCCATCGACCTGCTCAAGCGCGCCGGCTGCAAGGAAATCCGCGCGTTGGTGCTGGTTGCGGCGCCGGTCGGCATTGACGCCGTCCTGGCTAAGCACCCCGATGTGCATATCTATACCGCGTCCATCGATGACGGGCTGAATGAACACGGCTACATCATGCCCGGCCTGGGCGACGCCGGCGACCGCATCTTCGGCACGACTCAAAAGACCGAATAGCGGCCTGGGGCGACGGCTGCGGATGCAGCCGGTCAGGCCGCCACTTCCTCCGGCTGGCCTTCAATGTGCTGGCTGAACCATTGCAGCTGCGGCGCCAGGCCCGCGACCTCGCCCACGATCAAAAGGGCGGGGGACTGGATGGCGTGCTCCGCGGCCAGGGACGGCAATCGTTCGAGCGTGCCCGACAACACGCGCTGTTCGGGCCGGCTGCCGTTTTCGATCAGCGCGAAAGGCGTGTCCGGCGACCGGCCGTGTGCCAGCAGGCGGTTGGTCAGCAGATCCAGTTGTCCTACGCCCATGTAGAACGCCAGGGTCTGTTTTTCACGTGCCAGCGCGGGCCAGTCCAGATTGTCCTCGTCTTCGCGGCAGTGCGCGGTGACCAGGCGGACGGACTGGGCGTGCTCGCGGTGCGTCAGCGGGATGCCGGCATAGGCCGCACAGGCCAGCGCGGCGGTGATGCCCGGCACCACTTCATAGCGCACGCCATGCGCGCGCAGATATTCCAGTTCTTCGCCGCCTCGCCCAAAGATGAAGGCGTCTCCCCCCTTGAGCCGCACCACGCGGCGTCCGGCGCGCGCATGCTCGACCATCAGCTTATGGATGCGCGCCTGGGTGGCGTTGTGGTTTTCGCCAGGCAGCTTGCCGACGGACACGCGCTCGGCGTCGCGGCGCGCCAGCCCCATGACCTCGTCGCTGACCAGCCGGTCATGGAGGATCACATCGGCTTCGTTCAGCGCGCGCAGCGCCTTCAGCGTCAGCAGGCCGGGATCGCCGGGGCCGGCGCCCACCAGCACCACGCTGCCCGTGGCAGGCGCTTGTGGCGCGGCCAAGGCGGCCTCGAGCGCGGCTTCTGCCTGGGCCGGCTGTTGCTGCCGCAGGAAGCCCGCCACCGGGCCGTCCAGCAGCCAGTCGTAGAAGCGGCGGCGAGCGCCCAGGTCGGGGTGGCTCGCCCGGATGCGCTTGCGGTAGCTGGCGGCCAAGCCGGCCAGCTGGCCCAATGTATGGTCGAACAGCGATTCGATGCGTTCCCGGATCCGGCGCGCCAGCACCGGCGCCACGCCGGATGAGGAAATGGCGACGATGACGGGTGAGCGGTCGACGATGGAGGGCACCTGGAAGGATGACAGCTCGGGATCGTCGACCACGTTGCTGAATATGCGCCGGGCGCGGGCCGCCTCGGAAACGGCGGCATTGGTTACTCGGTCATCGGTGGCGGCGACCACCAGCCAGGCCTCGTTGAGCCAGGCGGGATCAAACCGGCCGGAAAGATGGCGGATGCGGCCTTCGGCGGCCAGGGCGGCCAGGGCGGGTGTCAGCGCCGGGGCGCCCACGAGTACGTCCGCGGAGGCTTCCAGCAGGGAAAGCGTCTTGCGTTCGGCGACGGCGCCACCGCCCACCACCAGGACCAGCCTGTCTTTCAGATCGGCAAAAATCGGGAAAAGCGTCATTGAATGCCAGCCTCGGGCGTACCCGGCATAGTGTCGTTGGATCATAGGAAGGGGGGCTCATCCCCACAACTTTTGATTTCTTTGTTTCATATAACCAAAGCTCATTAAGTGGATTTGCCGAGCCAGGCGTTCATTTCCACCACCTCGCGGGCGACCTCGCCCAGCCGCTTCTGGCTTTGCATGGCGCGTTGGCGCAACAGCCCGTGGGCCTCGTCCTCCGAGATCGAGCGCGCCTTCATCAGGATGCCTTTCGCCTTTTCCACCCACTGGCGGTCGGCCAGGCGCAGTTGCGCTTCGCGCAATTCCTCGCGGCGCGACTTCTCCATGGCGAAGCGTTCGATCGCCACCGTCAAGAGCGGCTCGATGCGCCCGGCCGGCACGTCGCCCACGACATACGCCGCGACGCCTGCGCGCAAGGCGCTGCGTATGGTGTCGCGATTGCCGTTGTCCGTGAACATCACGACCGGGCGGTCGCTGTGCTCGCTGGCCACACAGACGTTTTCCAGTGTGTCCCGGCCGGGCGCATCGCTATCTATCAGTACGACGTCGGGGGCGGCCTGCGCGATCGCGGCGGCCAGGTCCATGCCTGGCGTTGCTTCCGCCACGACATGCACGCCCGCCGCGGCCAGCGTTTGCCGCAGCGACGCCGCGCGTCCTTCTCCATCGTTGAGCAGCATGACCTTAAGCATGAGATTCCCCTCTGATGTACACAGTCATGCAAGTTCCGTGCCATCGCGTGGCGCGACGGTGGCGCGCGCGCCGGCACAGCGAGGGAGCGTGGATGGCACACGGATGGTGCGCCGCCGCAACCGGTTGCGCACCATATTGGTTCGCGCCCCGTTTTCCGGCCTGCCGGCCGCAGGCGCATAACCTCGGGCTGCGCCAGCGCGGACGCGGGCTGGCGGCGCATGAGCCCGTGTTCCGTATTTTCTGGCACAGCGTTTGCTTGAGTGATTTCGGGCGCCAACGACGGTTGCCCCACGCAACGCGCCGCGAATCGCGGCAAGGGACAACGACGTTCCGCAGCGCCACTGGATGGGAATCCATGGCGCGCGGAACGTTTTTTTTTGCCAGGAGCCATGCATGACGCCATCGACCCGTAGCCCCTCCACCGACGCCGCCGCGGGCGGGGATCTCAGTGCCAACGCCGGACGCCGCAAATGGCTGAGCGGCACGGCGCGCGCGGTGGCCGGCGCCAGCCTGCTGTCGTTGGTGGATCCCTTGGTGCGCGCCGGCGCCTGGGCCGCCGGCACGGATGCTCCCGAGAAGACCGAGGTCAAGATCGGCTTCATACCGCTGACCGATTGCGCGTCGGTCGTGATGGCCTCGGTGCTGGGCATCGACAAAAAGCATGGCGTGACCATCACGCCCTCCAAGGAAGCTTCCTGGGCGGCGGTGCGCGACAAGCTCATGAATGGCGAGCTTGACATGGCGCACGTGCTCTATGGCCTGGTCTACGGCGTGCACCTGGGCATAGGCGGACCGAAGAAGGACATGGCCGTGCTGATGAGCCTGAACCAGAACGGCCAGGCGATCACGCTATCGGACAAACTGCGCGTTGCGGGTGTGCGCGATGGCGAATCGCTGGCCAAGTTGATGGCCTCCGACAAGCGCGAATACACCTTTGCCCAGACCTTTCCCACCGGCACGCATGCGATGTGGCTGTACTACTGGCTGGCGTCCTATGGCATCAATCCCATGAAGGACGCCAAGGTGATTACCGTGCCGCCTCCGCAGATGGTGGCCAATATGCGCGTGGGCAATATGGACGGCTACTGCGTGGGCGAACCTTGGGGGGCGCGCGCCATCCTGGACAACATCGGCTACACCGCCGTTACGTCGCAGGGCATCTGGACGGACCACCCCGAGAAGGTGCTGGGCACAAGCGCGGACTTCGTATCGCGGCATCCGAACACGGCGCGCGCGGTCACCGCCGCCATCCTCGAGGCCGGCAGGTGGATCGATGCCTCGCCCGCCAACCGGCAGAAGACCGCCGAGACCATTGCCGCCAAATCCTATGTCAACACGGACGCCAGCGGCATCGTCGACCGCATGCTGGGGCGCTATGAGGACGGTCTGGGCAAGCGCTGGACGGACGAGCACGCCATGCGCTTTTACGCCGATGGATCCGCGAATTTCCCGTACCTCAGCGATGGCATGTGGTTCCTCACGCAGCACAAGCGCTGGGGGCTGCTCAAGGAGCATCCCGACTACCTGGCGATTGCTAAGCAGATCAACCGGATCGACCTGTACAAGCAGGCCGCGCAGGCAGCGGGCGTGGCGCTGCCGCCCAGTGAGATGCGCAGCTCCAAACTCATCGACGGCGTGGTGTGGGACGGCAGCAATCCCGCGGGCTACGCCGACGGATTCAAGGTCCGGGCCTGAGCGCCAAACCGCGGATATCTGAAAGGGGCATGCTATGTCTACCGTAACGAGTATGAATCGTGGCGATGCGTTCATCGTCTTCTGGCGAGAGCGTCTGGAGTGTGCATTGCGGGCCGTGGTCGGGCCCGTGGCGGGCTTCGCGCTGTTTGTGCTGGTGTGGCAGGTGGTGGCGATGCGCATACCGGAAATCCCCACGCCGGGAGTCACCTGGCGCGCGGCCGTCGAGCTTTTTTCCGATCCGTTCTACGACAACGGTCCCAATGACAAGGGCATAGGCTGGAACCTGCTGGCGTCGCTGCAGCGCGTGGCGATCGGCTTCGGACTGGCGGCGCTGATCGGCATACCCGTAGGCTTCGCCATCGGCCGCTATGCCGCGGTGCGCGCGATGTTCTCTCCCATCGTCAGCCTGCTGCGGCCGGTGTCGCCGCTGGCCTGGCTGCCGCTGGGGTTGCTGCTGTTCAAGGCGGCCAATCCGGCCGCCATCTGGGCCATCTTCATCTGTTCGATCTGGCCGATGATCATCAACACCGCAGTTGGCGTGTCGCGCGTTCCCCAGGACTACCTGAACGTGGCGCGGGTGCTGAACCTGTCCGAATGGAAGGTGACCACCAAGGTGCTGTTGCCTGCCGTGCTGCCCTACATGTTGACCGGCGTGCGCCTGTCGATCGGCACGGCATGGCTGGTGATCGTGGCGGCGGAGATGCTGACCGGCGGCACGGGCATCGGCTTCTGGCTGTGGGACGAATGGAACAACCTGAAGGTGGAACACATCGTTATTGCGATTTTCGTGATCGGCATTGTGGGCCTGTTGCTGGAAACCCTGCTGGTCGCCCTGGCCCGCCGCTTCACCTATACGGAGGAATAGCGCCATGAAGAAGCATGTACGCATCGAACGCGTGGGCCAGACGTTCAATACCCGCAAGGGCAACTTCGTGGCGCTGCGCGATGTCGACCTGACGGTGGACCAAGGCGAGTTCATCACGCTAATAGGCCATTCCGGCTGCGGCAAATCGACGTTGCTCAATCTGATCGCCGGCCTGGCCCGTCCCAGCAGCGGTGTGCTGCTGTGCGCAGAGCGCGAGATCACCGGGCCTGGCCCGGACCGCGCCGTGGTGTTTCAGAACCATTCGCTGTTGCCCTGGTTGAGCTGCTTCCAGAACGTGCATCTGGCGGTGGAGCGGGTCTTCGGCGCTTCCGAAAAGCGTGCGCAGCTGATCGAACGCACCCGGGCCGCGCTGGATCTGGTGGGTCTGCTGCCGGCGCAGAGCAAGCTGCCGCGCGAAATCTCCGGGGGCATGAAGCAGCGCGTGGGCATTGCGCGGGCCCTGGCGATCGAGCCGGGCGTGCTGCTGATGGACGAACCCTTTGGCGCGCTGGATGCGCTCACGCGCGCGCATCTGCAGGACGAATTGCTGAAGATCGTCGCCAAGACGCGCACCACCACCATCATGGTTACGCACGACGTCGACGAAGCCGTGCTGCTGTCGGACCGCATCGTTATGCTGACCAACGGTCCGGCCGCGACCATCGGAGAGATCCTGCCAGTGCCTTTGCCCCGTCCGCGCGACCGTGTGCGCCTGGCCAATGACGCGGCCTATCTGGCCTGCCGGGCGTCCGTGGTGGATTTCCTGCATCGGCGCCATGGCAACCCGGAGCGCTCGCAGGCCGCAGCGCAGGCCAATGCGGCCCTGTCTGCGGCAGACGAACCGCTAGCCGAGGCCGGCGCATCGCGCGCAGCCGCCTAGGATCGCCATGGACACGAAGCAGAAGCTCGTCGTGGTCGGCAATGGCATGGCGGGCATGCGCACGCTGGAGGAACTGCTGAAGCTGGCGCCAGACCTGTACGACATCACGGTGTTCGGCGCGGAGCCGTATCCCAACTACAACCGCATTTTGCTATCGCCGGTCCTGACCGGCGAACAGACCCTGCGGGACATCGTGCTCAATGACGAGGACTGGTATGTCCGCCACGGCATCCGCCTGCTGCTGAATCGCAAGGTGGTCGGCGTGAACCGCGCACGCCGGATTGCGCTGGCCGACGACGGCACCGAGGCGCCCTACGATCGGTTGCTGCTGGCCACCGGATCGAATCCGTTCATCCTGCCGGTGCCGGGCAGCAATCTGGACGGCGTCATCGCCTTTCGCGATATCGGCGACGTAAACCGGATGATAGAAGCGTCGTCGCGCTACCGGCATGCGGTGGTGATAGGCGGGGGCCTGCTGGGGCTGGAGGCCGCCAATGGCCTGGCCGCGCGTGGCATGGATGTGTCGGTGGTGCATCTCGGGGAATCGCTGCTGGACCGGCAGCTTGACGGCGGCGCCGCGGCATTGCTGCGCCGCAGTCTCGAAGCGCGTGGACTGAAGTTCCTGCTGGGGCGCCAGACCCGGGAGATCCTGGACGGAGGCAGCGGGCGGGTGCGCGCTTTGCGCTTCGCGGACGGGGAAGAGATCCCGGCGGACCTGGTCGTGATGGCGGTGGGCGTGCGGCCCAACACGGAATTGGCGGAGCGCTGCGGGCTGCACGTGAATCGTGGCGTGGTGGTCAGCGACACCTTGCAGACGTATGACCCGCGCATTTATGCGGTGGGCGAATGCGTCAGCCATCGCGGCACCGCCTATGGCCTGGTCGCGCCCCTGTACGAGCAGGCGAAAGTGGCGGCCAATCATCTGGCGCTGCATGGCATTGGCCGTTATCAAGGCAGCGTCACTGCGACTCGGCTGAAGGTCACCGGCATTGACCTCTTCTCCGCCGGCGACTTCACGGGTGGGCCGCAGACCGAAGCGATTACGCTGGCCGACACGCCGGGCGGCGTCTACAAGAAACTGGTGATCCGCGACGACAAATTGGTGGGCGCCTGCCTGTACGGCGATACGGCGGACAGCGGGTGGTATGTGCGGCTGATCCGCGAGGGCAGGCGCATTGGCCCTTTGCGCGAGCGGCTCATGCACGGCGAAGGCGCGGCGGGAGAGTAAGGCATGGATGGGTCCAAGACGCGCCGGATAGATATCGTGGACGTGGCGCACGGCGTCAGCGAAGTGGCATCTGTGTGCTGCTATTGCGGCACCGGCTGCGGCTTGCGGGTGCAAACGCGCGACGGCGCCGTGCTGCGCGTGCGTGGTGACGAACAGCATCCCGCCAACCGGGGCAGGTTGTGCAGCAAGGGGTTGGCGTTGGCGGACACGGTGCGGCGCGACGGCGCGCGTGTGCTCTCGGCGCAATGGCGCGAGACGCGCGCCCAACCGATGCGGGCCATTGCGCTGGGGGAGGCGCTGGACATCGTGGCGGCCAGGTTGGCCGACACCATCGCGCGCGACGGACCGGACGCGGTGGGCTTCTATCTGTCGGGGCAGCTGCTGACCGAGGATTACGCGGTTTTCAACAAATTGGCGCGCGGGCTGGTCGGCACCAACAATATCGACACCAATTCGCGCCTGTGCATGTCCAGCGCGGTGTCGGGCTACAAACGCACGCTGGGCGCCGATGCGCCGCCAGCCTGCTACGAAGATCTGGACCTGGCGGATACGGTGCTGATCGCCGGCTCCAACATGGCGTACGCGCATCCCGTGCTGTTCAGGCGGCTGGAGGCGGCGCGGGCGCGGCGTCCCGGCATGAAGGTGATCGTCGCGGATCCACGGCGCACCGACACCGCGGCCTTCGCCGACTTGCATCTGCCGCTGGCGGCCGGCACCGACGTGGCCCTGTTCCATGCCATGCTGAATGTCATGGAGCGCGAGGGCTTGCTGGACCACGGCTACATCCAGCGCCATACCCAGGGCTTCGAGACCCTGATGGCGCGGGCGCGCAAGATCACCCCGCGCGCGGCCCAGGATATCTGCGGCGTCCCGGCGGAAGACATCATCCGGGCAGCGCGCTGGTTTGGCGGCGCGGGCGCGGCGCTGTCGCTCTACACCATGGGTTTGAACCAATCGACCAGCGGCACCGACAAGAATGCTGCGTTGATACACCTGCATCTGGCGACCGGGCAGATCGGCAAGCCCGGCGCCGGGCCTTTCTCTCTGACGGGGCAACCCAACGCGATGGGCGGCCGGGAGGCTGGCGGCATGGCCACGTTGCTGCCGGGCCATCGCGACCCAGGGTCGGCGGCGGACCGCGAGGAAACCGCCGCCCTGTGGGGCGTGCACGCCTTGCCCCACGCGCCGGGCGCCACGGCGCTGGAGATGTTCGACGCGGCGCTGCAAGGGCGGATCAAAGTGCTGTGGATCGCCGCCACCAATCCGGCCCAGTCTCTGCCTGACCAGGCACGCGTGCGCGCGGCACTCGAGCGTGCCGAATTCGTCATCGTGCAGGAGGCGTTCGCCGGCACGGAGACCCTGGCATATGCGGACCTGGTGCTGCCTGCCGCCACGTGGCCCGAGAAGTCCGGCACCGTGACCAATTCGGAACGGCGCATCAGCCGGGTGCGGGCGGCAATCGACCCGCCCGGCGACGCGCAGCCGGACTGGCGCCTGGCGCAAGCGGTAGCGTTGCGACTGGCCGCCCGGATCGCGCCGGACAAGGCGGCGCTGTTTGCCTACCGGGAGGAGAGCGAGGTCTTTGCCGAGCACGCCCGCACGACCGCGGGCCGGGACCTGGACTACAGCGCGTTGGACTACGCGACGCTTGACGCGCAGGGGCCGCAGCAATGGCCCTACCGGCAAGGGCAGGGAACGGCGCGCCTGTATGCCGACGCCGTGTTTCCCACCGCCAGCGGGCGCGCCCGCTTTTGCGACGTGGACTACCAGCAGGTCGCCGAGCCCACGACACCGGCTTATCCCCTGCGGCTGACCACCGGCCGCTTGCGCGATCATTGGCACACCATGGCGCGCACCTCCCTGGCCCCTGCGCTGACGCAGCATGTCGAAGAACCCTGGGTGTCCATGCACGCGGAGGACATGCGCCAGCTGAAGCTCGAGCCCGGCGCGCTGGCAAGGCTGGCATCGCGCCGGGGTAGTGTGGTGCTACCCGTGCAGGCGGACGATGCGTTGCCGTCCGGGCAGGTGTTCCTGCCCATGCATTGGGGCAGCGCCTATATGGCGGGGCAGGGGGTGAATGCCTTGACCAGTCCGGCGGCCGATCCCATTTCACGCCAGCCGGAGCTCAAGCACTGCGCCATCCGTGCGGAACCCGCTGGCCTGGCGTGGCAGGCCGCCGGCTGGCTGCAGGGCGACAGCGCCGCCCTGCGCGCGCGCCTGGCCCCCTGGCTGCGGCGCTTCGAATACGCGGTCGTCCTGCCAGTGGGTGCGGGCGGAGTGAGAATGCGCTTGGCCGCCAGGGCCGCGCCGCAGGCCGCGGAGCTGGAAGCGATCGCGGGCGCGCTGGACCTGCTGGCACCCGATGTGGCCTTCGATGACCCTGCGCGCGGTCAGATGCGCAGGGTGAGGATGGAGCAAGGCGTGTTGCGTGGCTTTCTGCTTGCCGGCGACCTGCGGCCGCAGGACGCGCTGCTCGCCTGGGCCGGCGGCGGGGACGCGCCGGCCGGCGTGGCGGCGCTGCTGCTGGGGCGGATAGCCGGGGCGGCCCGTTCACGTGCCATATGCGTCTGCAATGGAGTGAGCGAGGCGGCCATCCTGGCCGGCATCGGCCGTGGCTGCGACCTGGCAGCCTTGAAGGCCAGCCTGGGCTGCGGCACGGGTTGCGGCTCCTGCGTGCCTGAGATCCAGGCACTGATCGGGCGCGCCGCGCTCGCGGCAGCGCCTGTATAGCCGCCGCTGGTGCCGATTCGACGCGGTACGCGCCGACACGTTCCGACATACGCCGGGCTTCGCAACCGGTGTAGTATCAAGCCAGCCATGCGCCAGGCGCGGGCAGTTTTTTTCCGGATTGATGGAGTGGCGTGTGACGATGCGAAAAATGGCATCCCTGGTTTTTTTGGCGGGCGCGCTGGGCGCGGCCGCTGCGGCGCAGGCCGGCGTGTGCGATGCGCAATTCATGCATGACGGCGGCGCCGTGCAACTGACCGGCTCCGGCAATCTGGCGCTGGGCGCCGATCTGACGTTCGCCGAAGTTACAAAGAGCAATGGCGACAACTGCCGCGCGCGCGTGCAGGGCGTTGCCACCTTCAGCTATGCGGGCCTGCCTCCGGGCAAGTCCAAGCTGGATTACCTGATGACGGTCAAGGGCGGCCAGGCCACTTTCCTGCGCTATGCCAGCGCGGGCGAGGCACCCAAGCCCTCCGAAGGCCAGTTCGACCTGCGCATGCTGGGTCTGTTCGCCTATGACGGCAAACTCAGCGCGGGCCAGAAATTGCCCGGCTCGTCGTTTCGCCTGAAGATCGGCAAAGAGGCGCCCGTGGGCGGGCAGCCCAGCACCACGGTGCGCATCGGCGAGAAAACCGTCGGGCAGAAGACGTCGGTGAATACGGCGTTGGGCGCGCAGTCCTGCCATCCGATCACATACACCCGCAACTCCGATCCCACCATGGCCACGTTCCAGGGCCTGACCATACCCATCCCGGGCATGAACACCACCGTGACGGACTGGTACTGTCCGGCAATCAACCTGGTGATGAAGCAGGACATCGATCAGGGCGGCGTCAAATCCGCCGTTGAGATTACGCAAATCAAGTAGCACACCGTAGCAAGCGCGCCGTCGGTCCCGCATGGCGGCTGGTATGATGGTTCCGTCATTGACACACAACAGGAGCTCAAATAATGGCCACGAGAAAATCCGAAGAAGTCGCAAAAGAAAAACTCATCGACAGTGTCAAGTCCAGCCTGAATGACGCCGAAAGCCTGTTGCGCGAAGCCGCCAGCAGCACGGGCGACAAGGCCAATGAATTGCGCGACCGCGCGCTGACCTCGCTGAAGCGTACGCGCGAAGCTTTGTACGAAGCGCAGGACGCCGTGCTGGAACGCGGCCGCAAGGCTGCCCGCGCGACCGATGATTACGTGCACGACAATCCCTGGCAAGCCATCGGCATCGCAGGCGTGACCGGCCTGCTGCTCGGCTTGCTGATCAGCCGCCGCTGATTGGGCAGGACATCCGGGCGGGCGGCGCGGGCGTAGGGCCGCGCTTCCCGCCCGGCGTCCTTTTCAGCCATGGGTCTACGAAAATCTGTTTTCGGCGTTGCCTCCAGCGTGGTCGGGCTGTTGCGCACGCGCCTGGAATTGCTGGCGCTGGAAGCGGCGGATGAAAAAGCGCGCCTGCTCAAGCTCTTGGGCATGGCATTTGCTGCGCTGCTTTTCCTGACACTGGCGGTGCTGGTCTTCACCGTCACGGTCGCGGTGGCGTTCTGGCCCACCGAAGACCGCTATCTGGCCTTGGGCCTGCTGGCGGGCTTCTATGGGCTGGTTGGCGTGGCCTTGCTGGTGGCGGTGCGGCACGGGCTGGTCTACGGCGCGCCGCCGTTCTCTGCCATGCTGGAAGAACTCGGCCGCGATGCCGAGCTGCTGGAGCGGGTGCGCGATGCGCAGGACGACGACGAAGCGCAGTTGCGCCGGCGCGAGGAGGGCTGAAGCATGACGAAAAGGTCTCCCACCGTCGATCGCGCCGTGCGCATCGAACTGCTGCGCGCCCGCGCCGCCATCGAACGCGAATCGTTGGCGCAAAGCATCGCCTCCGCCGGACGCAAGCTGGAGCCGGCCGCGCTGCTCAAGGGGCTGCTACCCGGCCTGGCATCGGGCAGCGCGTCGCGCTGGGCCTTGCAGGCGATCAGCCTGGCGCGGCGTTATCCCATCGTCAGTTCGTCGCTGTCCGCCATGGTCATGCGCGGCGGCAAACGCTCCAAGCTCTTGAAGATCGCAGGCGGCGCGTTTGTCGGGTGGCAATTGTTCAGGGCCTGGCAGAACTCGCGCCGCGATGACGATCCGGCTGCCGGGCAACGCTGACGCCTGCGCCGCCCATGAAAAAACCCGTCACGCTCTGACGGGTTTTTTCATGGCGTGAGCCGGGAAATTACAGGCCCAGTTGCCCCCACAGATCGTCCACGCGTTTCTTGACGTCGGCGTCCATCGTGATGGGGGTGCCCCATTCGCGATTGGTTTCGCCCGGCCACTTGTTGGTGGCGTCCATGCCCATCTTGCCGCCCAGGCCGGACACCGGCGAAGCGAAGTCCAGGTAGTCGATGGGCGTGTTCTCCACCAGCAAGGTATCGCGCACCGGATCCATGCGCGTGGTCATCGCCCACACGACTTCCTTCCAGTCGCGCGGGTTGATGTCCTCGTCCACCACGACGATGAACTTTGTGTACATGAATTGGCGCAGGATGCTCCACAGGCCGAACATGACGCGCTTGGCATGCCCCGCATATTGCTTGCGGATCGACACCACCGCCAGGCGGTAGCTGCAGCCTTCCGGCGGCAGGTAGAAATCCACGATCTCGGGCAACTGGCGACGCAGCAGGGGCACGAACACCTCGTTGAGCGCCACGCCCAGCACGGCGGGCTCGTCCGGCGGCTTGCCGGTATAGGTGGAGTGATAGATGGGATTGCGCCGCATCGTGATCCGCTCCACCGTGAAGACGGGGAACCAGTCCTGTTCGTTGTAATAGCCGGTATGGTCGCCGTACGGCCCCTCCAGCGCCATTTCGTAATCGGTGTTCGGCGGCGGATTGACGCCTTCCGGCACGACGGGGGCGACGGCGCGCGGGTCCGAGGATGGCAGCAGGTGGCCTTCCAGCACGATTTCCGCCCAGGCGGGTACGGACAGGTCGCTGCCCAGCGCCTTTGACACCTCGGTGCGCGAACCGCGCAGCAGGCCGGCAAACTGGTATTCGGACAGGCTGTCGGGCACCGGCGTGACGGCGCCCAGCGTGGTCGCCGGGTCGGCACCCAGGGCGACCGCGATGGGGAAGGGGGTGCCGGGATGCGCCAAGGCGTGGTCGCGGAAATCCAGCGCGCCGCCGCGGTGCGACAGCCAGCGCATGATCAGCTTGTTGGGCCCCAGCAGTTGCTGGCGGTATATGCCCAGGTTCTGGCGGCGGGCATTGGGGCCGCGCGTGATCACCAGGCCCCAGGTCAACAGCGGCGCCACGTCGCCTGGCCAGCAGGTCTGGATGGGCAGCCGGGTGAGGTCCACGTCCTTGCCTTCCCAGACAATTTCCTGGCAGGCGGGACTTTTGACGGTCTTGGGGCTCATGTCCCACAGCGCGGACTTCAGCATCGAGACCTTGGCCAGCGCGTCGCGCAGGCCGCGGGGTGCCTCGGGTTCGCGCAGCGAGGCGAGCAGCTCGCCGATATCGCGCAGGGCGCTGACGTCGTCCGCGCCCATGCCGCGGGCCACGCGGGACGGGGTGCCGAACAGATTGGCCAGCACCGGCATCTGCGCCGGTTGGCCATTGTGCTGGGCGTTTTCAAACAGCAGGGCCGGACCTTCCGCACGCAGGACACGGTCGGAAATTTCGGTCATTTCGAGCCGGGTGGATACCGGCACAGTGATGCGTTTGAGCTCGCCCATGCGTTCAAGTTGGGCGAGGAAGTCTCTAAGGTCGCGGTATTTCACTACAGATCCCAGCGATTTGGTTACATATTGGGTAGACAGAGAGGTTAACATTGACTCCCTCTTTTTTAACGCAGGAGGTTTTATGCCCGATGCGTCAGTGGCCAGCCTGTTCAGAAGCCTGGCCCAAGGAGTGCACCAATATCTTGCCGAGTCCCTGCGCATTTGCTCCGTCTATCTGGGCATTGCGGTCATTGTGACGGTAAGCATGGGATTCGCCCTGCCTGGTTTGCGCGACCAGGCATTGCAAGTGCACAAAGCCTTGTTGACCGCCCTAGCGCCTACATCCATGCAAACCGGCACCGAATCCGAAGCCGGGTCCGAACTGGGTTCCGACATGTCGTCGGCAATTGCCATGGCCGTTCCGACCGCTCCCGCCAGCAATGCAACCGGCATGCTGGGGCCTGCTCGTGTCGCGCCGCCGGCGCCCAAACCGGTTACCGCGATGAGCGCCACCGGTCCGCAGGCGGAAGCCTTGCGCAACTATATTTCGCGCAAGTACAAGGTCGCCTATGACGCCACCGGCCCGCTGTTGAACACGGTATACAAAGTCAGCCGTGAAAAGCAGCTGGACCCGTTGCTGGTGCTGGCCGTGATCGCCATCGAGTCCCGCTATAACCCCTTGGCTGAAAGCCATGTGGGCGCCCAGGGGCTGATGCAGGTGATGACCAGTGTCCACCAGGACAAGTTCGACGCGGTCGGCAAGACCGCGCTGGATCCCGCCGCGAATATCAGGGTGGGCGCCACGATCCTGCGCGACTGTATCAACCGGCGCGGTTCGGTCGATGGCGGTTTGGCGTGTTACGTCGGGTCCACCGGACCGGACGACAACGGCTATGGCGCCAAGGTGCAGGCGGAACGCCGTCGCCTGGCGCTGGCCTCGGGCATCGCGCTGGCTCGCGACTGATCCTTTAGCGTGTATCGCTTGCTTCGGCGCTCTTCATAAGAATGGCCGTTCCGCCGCCGGGCTGCCCCACGGCGGAGCAGCCTTTGCGGGGCCTTACCCTTGCAGAAGCCGGCCGATCCGGGCCACCGCCTCTTCCAGACGGTCCAGGCCGGTGGCGTAGGAAAAGCGCATGGTGTGGCGGCCATGGGCCGGCCCGAAGTCCAGGCCCGGCACGGCGGCAACGCCCGCCTCCAGCAGCAGGCGTTGCGAGAAGGCAGCGCTGTCCATGCCCAGGTTGGCGATGTCGGCATAAATATAGAAGGCGCCATCCGGCTTGACGGGAACCTGGATGCCCATGCGCTCGAATTCAGGCAGCAGGTAGTCGCGGCGTTGCTTGAAGGCCTCGCGGCGATGCTCGAAGGTCTTCATCGCGCCTGCGGAAAAGCAGGCCAGCGCGGCGTGCTGGGCCAGCGTGGGCGCACAGATCGCCAGGCTGGCGGCGATTTTTTCCACCGGGGCCACCATGTCCTCGGGCACGATCATCCAGCCCAGGCGCCAGCCCGTCATGTGGAAGTACTTCGAAAAGCTGTTGATGACGATGACATCGTCGTCCAGGGTGAGGGCCGAGCGCGGCTGGCCTTCGTAGGACAGACCCAGGTAGATTTCGTCGACGATCGCGAAGCCGTCGCGCGCACGGACCTGCGCCAGCAGTTCGGCCAGCTCGCCGTGGTCGATGGAGGTGCCGGTGGGGTTGCTGGGCGAGGCGACCAATACGCCCTGGGTCGCGGGTGTCCAGTGGCTGGCCACGTCTTGCGCAGACAACTGGAAGCGCTTGGCGGCCGTACTCGGAATCAGTCGCGGCACGCCGCCCGCCGCCAGCACGAAATTGCTGTTGGCGGGGTAGGACGGATCCGGCATCAGCACTTCGCCGCCCTGATTGACCAGGGCCGCGCAGGCAAGCGTCAGGGCCCCGGAAGCCCCCGCGGTGACGATAACGCGGGACGGATTGATCCGGGCGCCGAACTGTTCATGGTAGAACTGCGCGATGGCCTCCCGCAGGGAGGTCAGCCCCGCCGAGGGACTGTAGCCGCTGAGGCCGGTGCGCGCCGCGCGTTCCAGCGCTTCCACGACCTGGGGGGGCGCGGTAAAGTCCGGTTCGCCGATGCCCAGGCTGATAATGTCCTTGCCCGCCGCCTGCAGCGCTTGCGCCTGCTTGAATAGTTCCATTACCTGAAAGGTCAGGAAGTCGTGGGTGCGATTGGCAAGGCGGGGCATCGGATTCTCGAAGGCGTTTTGTAGCGAAAAAGGAATTGTAGTCATGCAGCCATCCCGGCGCGCTTTCCTCCTGGGCCGTCGTCCGGTCCGCAGCCCCTGGGCGGCTTTCATGGAGCGGCTGACCCTGCTGTGCCAGGGCGCCGTCCGCGACCTGGGCGAGGCCGGGGCGGGCGGCCCGCGTGGCGTGCTGATTGCGGCGCGCGATGCGGACGTGGCGCATGCGCGCACGCTGTGCGCCGAGTATGGCGTGACGCTGGCGCTGGACGGCGCCGAAGGGCCTTTCGAAGCGGTCCATGGGCCGGTTCTCCGGGTAGACCCGTCCGCCATGGCCGGATTGGCGCCGCTGCCCGAAGCTCCCGGACGCTGGCGCGCGCAGCCCGGGACCACCGTGGCGGCCTTGGCCCAGGCGGGGCTGCGGCAATTTGCCGGCCTGCCCGGGGACATGACCCTGGCCGCGTGGCTGGCCGCGCCGGCCCACTGGCGGGCCGGCCGGTGCGCGGACTCGGGGCTGCTGGCCCTGGACGTGATGCTGGCGGACGGCATCGAAGAAACGCTGGGACCTTTTGGCGAGGCCGATGTCCAGCCCTTGCGCTCGGCCACTGTGCAGCGCCTGGTGCCGGCGCTGTTTCAACTGGCGTCGGGGGGCGACGCCTTCGCCACCCGGGACGGCGAGCGTTGGCTGGGCCGCTACCGCCTGGATGCGCTGAAGCCCGAGGCGCCCGCGACCGTCAACCTGGCGCATCTGCTGCTGGGGCACGGCGGCACCTTGGCCTGGGTGCAGGCGGTCACCTTGGCGGACGCCGAACCCGCGCCGCAAGCTGCGGAGTCGACGGGTGAGCCGCCCGGGCTTGCCACTACCCGCCTGGACTCCCGGATAAAGGCCCAGTTCGATCCCGATCGCCGGTTCCCCGCATTCCGCATCGCGGAATAGCGACAATTTGTAAGCCGGCGCTAACATGGAACGCATGCGCTTATCCAAGGGGCAGGCGGGCATAACCGAGGTATCGCGGCGTTCGCCATCGGAATAGAATTCCCCCCTTTCGTGTTTCCCACTCTAGCCAGTAGCCGCCCCTATGGATGCCAATCTCCGCAAAGCCGCCCTTGAATACCATGAGCATGGGCGCCCCGGCAAAGTCTCGGTCACGCCGACCAAGCAGCTCACCAACCAGCGGGACCTGGCCCTGGCGTACTCGCCCGGGGTGGCGGCAGCCTGTGAAGAGATCGTGGCCGATCCGGCCAATGTGTTCCGCTACACGGCGCGCGGCAACCTGGTGGGCGTGATCACCAACGGCACCGCGGTGCTGGGCCTGGGCAACATCGGCGCGCTGGCTTCCAAGCCCGTGATGGAAGGCAAGGCGGTGCTGTTCAAGAAGTTCGCCGGCCTGGATGTCTTCGACATCGAAATCAACGAGACCGATCCGGACAAGCTGGTCGAGATCATCGCCGGCCTGGAAGCCACCTTCGGCGGCATCAACCTCGAAGACATCAAGGCGCCGGAATGCTTCACCGTCGAGCGCAAGCTGCGCGAACGCATGAAGATCCCCGTCTTCCACGACGACCA
>NZ_NJIF01000018.1 GCF_002209555.1 Achromobacter insolitus | reverse complement strand
TCCACCAGCTCGAGCAGCTCGGCGTCGTCAACCATGTCAGCCTTGTTCAGGAAGACGATGATGTACGGCACGCCAACCTGGCGCGACAGCAGGATGTGTTCGCGGGTTTGCGGCATCGGGCCGTCAGCGGCCGACACGACCAGGATCGCGCCGTCCATCTGGGCGGCGCCCGTGATCATGTTCTTGACGTAGTCAGCGTGGCCCGGGCAGTCAACGTGCGCGTAGTGACGCGTTTCCGTTTCGTACTCGACGTGCGCGGTGTTGATGGTGATGCCGCGCGCCTTTTCTTCAGGAGCCGCGTCGATCTGGTCGTAGCCCTTGGCTTCGCCGCCGAACTTGGTCGACAGAACGGTCGTGATGGCCGCCGTCAGGGTGGTCTTGCCGTGGTCAACGTGGCCGATGGTGCCGACGTTCACGTGCGGCTTGGTACGTTCAAACTTGCCTTTTGCCATGATCTCTATCCTTTGACTTTCAAGGAAATTTCGATATTTGCCGCGCCGCCTTTTGGGCGGACGCGGCGAGGGTTATTTACTTGGCCCGAGCGGCGATGACTTCGTCAGCGACGTTCTTGGGAGCCTCGGAGTAATGCTTGAATTCCATCGTGTACGTCGCACGGCCTTGCGTCAGCGAACGCAGGTTCGTGGCGTAACCGAACATCTCGGCCAGCGGAACTTCGGCCTTGATGGTCTTGCCACCGCCAACCATGTCGTCCATGCCCTGAACCATGCCGCGACGCGAGGACAGATCGCCCATCACGGTACCAGCGTAGTCTTCAGGCGTTTCGACTTCAACGGCCATCATGGGCTCGAGCAGCACGGGGCTGGCCTTGCGCATGCCTTCCTTGAAGGCCATCGAACCGGCCATCTTGAACGCGTTTTCGTTCGAGTCCACATCGTGGTACGAACCGAAGAACAGCGTGACCTTGACGTCCACGACCGGGTAGCCGGCCAGGATGCCCGACGGCAGCGTTTCCTGGATGCCCTTGTCCACCGCGGGGATGAATTCGCGAGGAACCACACCGCCCTTGATGGCGTCCACGAATTCGTAGCCACCGCCCGGCTCCAGCGGTTCGACCTTCAGAACCACGTGACCGTACTGACCGCGACCGCCCGACTGCTTGACGAACTTGCCTTCGACTTCTTCGCAGGTCTTGCGGATGGTTTCGCGGTAAGCCACCTGCGGCTTGCCGACGTTCGCTTCCACGCCGAATTCGCGCTTCATGCGGTCAACCAGAATTTCCAGGTGCAGCTCGCCCATGCCGGAAATGATGGTCTGGCCGGATTCTTCGTCGCTACGCACGCGGAACGACGGATCTTCCTGCGCCAGGCGCGACAGCGCCAGGCCCATCTTTTCCTGGTCAGCCTTGGACTTGGGTTCCACGGCCTGCGAAATCACGGGCTCGGGGAATTCCATGCGCTCCAGCGTCACGTGCGAATCGACATCGCACAGCGTTTCGCCGGTGGTCACGTCCTTCAGACCCACGACGGCGGCGATGTCGCCTGCCAGAACTTCCTTGATTTCCTCGCGGTTGTTCGCGTGCATCTGCAGAATGCGGCCGATACGCTCCTTCTTGCCCTTGACCGGGTTGAACACGGTGTCGCCCGACTTCAGGACGCCCGAGTACACACGGACGAAGGTCAGCTGGCCGACGAACGGGTCCGTCATCAGCTTGAACGCCAGGGCCGAGAACTTCTCGCTGTCGTCAGCTTGGCGCTTGACTTCGTTGCCGTTGTCATCGGTGCCTTCGACCGGCGGAATGTCCACGGGCGACGGCAGGTAGTCGATGACGGCGTCGAGCATGCGCTGCACGCCCTTGTTCTTGAAGGCGGTGCCGCACAGCATCGGCTGGATTTCGCCGGCGATCGTACGCTGGCGGATGGCCAGGTTGATCTCGGCTTCGTCCAGCGCGCCGGTTTCGAGGTACTTGTTCATCAGTTCCTCGGACGACTCGGCAGCGGCTTCGACCAGCTTTTCGCGCCATTCTTCAGCCGCGCCTTGCAGTTCGGCCGGAATGTCTTCGTAGTCGAACTTGATGCCCTGGCTGGCTTCGTCCCAGATGATCGCTTTCATCTTGACCAGATCGATCACGCCCTTGAACGTGTCTTCGGCGCCGATGGGGATCACCACGGGAACGGGATTCGCGCGCAGACGGTTCTTCAACTGGTCATAGACCTTGAAGAAGTTGGCGCCGGTGCGGTCCATCTTGTTGACGAAGGCCAGACGCGGCACGCCGTACTTGTTGGCTTGACGCCACACGGTTTCGGACTGGGGCTGAACACCGCCCACCGCGCAGTAGACCATGCAAGCACCGTCCAGGACGCGCATCGAACGTTCCACCTCGATGGTGAAGTCCACGTGTCCCGGGGTGTCGATGATGTTGATGCGGTGTTCCGGATAGTTCTTAGCCATGCCACGCCAAAACGCCGTCGTAGCAGCCGACGTAATGGTGATGCCACGCTCTTGCTCTTGTTCCATCCAGTCCATGGTGGCTGCGCCATCATGCACTTCGCCAATCTTGTGATTGACGCCGGTGTAGAACAGGATACGTTCGGTCGTGGTGGTTTTCCCTGCATCGATGTGCGCAGAGATACCAATGTTGCGATAGCGCTCGATCGGGGTTTTGCGGGCCATGGTGGGTTAGTCCTTAAATTACCAGCGGAAATGGCTGAAGGCCTTGTTGGCCTCTGCCATCTTGTGCGTGTCTTCGCGCTTCTTCATCGCGGCGCCACGACCTTCGGAGGCGTCGATCAGTTCGCCAGCAAGACGCAGATCCATCGACTTCTCGCCACGCTTCTTGGCGGCTTCACGGAGCCAACGCATAGCCAGGGCCAGGCGGCGCACGGGGCGCACTTCAACCGGCACTTGGTAGTTGGCACCGCCAACGCGGCGGCTCTTCACTTCGACGATCGGCTTGATGTTGTTGATCGCCAGGCTGAAAACTTCGATCGGCTCCTTGCCGGTCTTGGTTTGCACTTGCTCGAGGGCACCATAGACGATGCGCTCGGCGACGGCCTTCTTGCCGTCCAGCATGACGACGTTCATGAACTTGGCGAGTTCGACGCTGCCGAACTTGGGATCGGGCAGAATCTCGCGCTTGGGTACTTCGCGACGACGGGGCATTGTTGCTTCCTTGTGTCTGTTCAGTTGAACCGTGTTTCATTACACGGCCATGGCCGTCCATGGAGACGACCCCTTACGTGCCGCGCACCTCCCATCATCTGGATGGCGCGGTCGCACTTCCCTGGTGACGGACTTCCGCCACGCGGGGGGTACTGCTGACTCGTTATTAAGCCTTCTTCGGGCGCTTCGCGCCGTACTTCGAGCGGGCTTGCTTACGATCCTTGACGCCTTGCAGGTCGAGGGAACCGCGCACGATGTGATAACGCACACCGGGCAAGTCCTTCACACGACCGCCACGCACCAGAACCACCGAGTGCTCTTGCAGGTTGTGGCCTTCACCGCCGATGTACGAAATGACTTCGTAACCGTTGGTCAGACGCACTTTGGCAACCTTACGCAGAGCGGAGTTCGGCTTCTTGGGGGTGGTGGTGTACACGCGAGTGCACACGCCGCGGCGTTGCGGGCAGTTTTCGAGCGCGGGGCTCTTGCTTTTGATGATGCTGACTTCGCGCGGCTTGCGCACGAGTTGGCTAATGGTAGGCATGACCTTTGAAATCCCTTTTACGTACCACTGGGTAAGTACTTACGTACTCGTCTCCTCAAGCAGTGACTTTCGGAGAAGGCAGTTCGCGCAAAACCGCCTCAAACGTTCGTATACGTAAAAGAGCGGGCTTGCCAACAAACTATGACAAAACGCACAAAGCTGGATGCCGTGGGGAGACGATGCCGGAACATGATCCCTTTATCGCGAAGCCGTATGCCGTGAAACGAAAGGCTCGTGACGCACCCCGTTTCAAGACACCGTGCTTCCTTCCCTATTGCGGCCAGTTTTTGCGCGCGAAATAAGAAATAAAGCAGTAAGCCCTTTAGCATAACTGAAATCAAGGGCTGCTGTCAAAGAAAATTGTAAGCCCGGCAAGATGGCCGTTGCACGCAGAAGAGCGTCAGTTGGACGCCAGACGTGAAAATTAGGGCCATATAAGCGAAAAATCGGGGCCATGCCGGCCGGCGCAACCGGCCCGTCGCCGGCCCCGCGGTTCCCGACCAGGGAATGGATGCCGCATGCGTCGGCGCGTGGCAACCAGTGTACTCGCCCGCCTACTGGTCGGCGAACAGGTAGCCGCTGCCGTAGACCGTGCGGATAGGCAACATCACTCCGGCCAGCTCGGCCTTGCGCCGCAGCCGGCTGACGATCACGTCGATACTGCGAGAACCGCTGGCGCGCACTCCGCCCCCTTCCACCTTGAGCTCATCGCCCAATTCCGAGCGGCCCACGGCCTTGCCCGCGACTTCCAGCAGCGAACGCACGATCAGGCGCTCGTTGGCTGACAGCGAAATGGTCGCCCCCGAAGGCGCGGCCAGGGTCCAGCCCTGGTCGCGCAGCTCCCATTGACCCGTCTGTGCCGCCTCGGCCAGGGACGCGTCCTGCCCGGTGGGCAGGCGGCGCGCCAGGGACAGCAGGATGCAGGCCAGTTCACGCGGATCCTGCGGATCCGGCAGACAGGCGTCGGCGCCGCTCTGCAGGCAGCGCAGGCGGCTATCCACCGACATGCCGCGGCCGGTGACCACAATACCCATGGACGACGAGCCGTGCAGGCGGGCCACCAGGGCGTAACCGATTTCGCCCAGGGTCCCGACATCCAGGACCACGACGTCGTAGCCGCCGCCGTTGAGTAATCCAAATAATTCGAGAGACGTCGAGCAACCGCGTGCAGAAATACCAGCTTGCAGCAATGCAGACACGGCCGCGCCGCGAGCGGCCTCGTCCGGTGACATCATAAGTATGCGCAATTGATTCATATCTGTTCCATCCGACCAACAACCTCGACCGGCTCCGTCCCCGAAACATGTCGGAGAAGGAGAACGATTGAGACAGTGTGGCGCGTTGTTACGCAACAACTCCAGTCAAGATTCGTCAACTTTGCAATGTTTGACAGTTCTTGCCATAACGTAGCCAGCCGGGCCACCTCCCGAGTTATCATTCGTTTACACCTATATATTCCTCACCCATCTTGCAGTAGGGCGCCATAGCGCGCGCTTGCGTAGCAAACCTTCGCGAGAACACGTCTGATGAAAATCGCGTCGCTGGAAGACGACCTGGATCAAGCGCTTCGGATCCAGCAAGTTCTGACCACCGCCGGATATGCCTGCAGTAGTTACCAGCAAAGCCGGGACCTCCTGGCCGCGCTGCGCACTGAGCATTTCGACCTGGTGCTGCTGGACTGGCATCTGCCCGACATCGACGGTGACGATGTGGTGCGGTGGTTGCGCGCCAATATCGGTCCCCGCATTCCGGTCATCTTCCTGACCAACCGTTCCAGCGAGGACGATCTGGTGGAAGGACTGCGCGCCGGCGCCGACGATTACATCGTCAAGCCCTTGCGCCCCCTGGAGTTGCTCGCGCGGGTAGCGGCATTGCTGCGCCGCAGCCAGATCGCCGAGCCCGCGGACGATGTCTTCGACGTGGCGCGCTATCGCATCGAACCCGCCGCGCGCACGATCACCCTGAATTCCGCCGTGGTGCCGCTCGCCCCGAAAGAGTTCGAACTCGCCTTGCTGTTTTTCCGCAATGTCGGCCGCCTGATGTCGCGCGATGTGCTGGCCGAATGCGTATGGAACCGGGAAATTCCCGCCACCTCCCGCACCCTGGACACCCACTTGTCGAACATTCGGCAAAAGCTCCAGTTGCGTCCCGAACATGGCGTGCGGCTTACATCCTCGTATGCGCTGGGCTATCGGCTGGAGCTGATCAGCTCGCCGGAAGACATCGCACCCAACCCGCAGTAAGCGCCTACGCGCGCATCCCTGGAGAACCGATAGCCATGAGCCGCTACCGCGCGCTTTCTTTGCTTGCCCTGATTTCCTTCCTGACGCTGATGGCGCCCGCGCGCAGCCAGCCCGCGGGCGCGCTCGGAGACGACTTCATCTACCGCGTGCGCCCAGGCGATACGCTGATCGACCTGGCCACCCGGTACACGCAGAAGCAGACCAACTGGAACCAGCTGCAGACCTTGAACAAAGTCGTCACGCCGGAAACGCTGCCTATCGGACTTGAACTGCGCATTCCCCTGTCCATGATTCCCGTACGGCCCGCCGAAGCGCGCGTCGTGCACGTCAGCGGCCAGGCCAATGTCGATGGCAAGTCGCTGCGGACTGGCGATACCGTGTCCGAAGGCAGCACCGTCGGCACTGCCGCCAATGGCTTCGTCACGCTGGAACTGGCTGACGGCTCCAAGCTGACGCTGCCGGCTGACGGCTCGGTTGAAATGGCACGCCTGCGCCAGTTCGAAGGCACGGCCCTGACGGACTCCGTGGTGCTCGTGCGGCGCGGCGGCGTCGAATCATCGGTGGCGCCCGCCGGACAAGGCGTGGGCCGCTTCGAAGTCCGTACTCCCGTAGCAGTCACAGGCGTGCGCGGCACGCGCTTCCGCGTGCAGAGCGGCGCACAAGGCGTGCATAGCGAGGTACTCGAAGGCAGCGTGCGCCTGCAGCCGCACGCCCCCGGCGCCAGCCCGGCCAAACCGGTCGCGGTGGCCAAGGGCTATGGCGCCGCCGTCGGTTCAGACGGCGTGGTGTCGGGCATGCGCGCACTGCTGGACGCGCCCCAACTGGGCACGCCCACGCGTGCGGGCGGTGGCGCCTGGACTGCCGACGTCTCGCCGGTATCTGGCGCGCGCAGCTATCTGGTGCGCGTATCGCGCGACGCCGAAGGCGCTTTGCCCGTGTCGTCAACGAGCTTCCCCAACAACGACATCCGCTTTACCGCGCCTGGCCCCGGCACGTATTACGTGTCCGTGCGCGCAGTGGACGACCTGGGCCTGAACGGCCGCGACGCCATCGCCACATTCGAAGGCGCCAACATGCTCCTGACATCCGATGGTTCTGGCGTTGCCAGCGGCACAGGCGGCCTGATCACGCTGACCGACTATTAGCCCCCTCCCCATGCCTGACGCCACCGACCTGCAGGACCGGACCTCGCGCTCAGGACTGTGGCTGACGGTGGCGCTGGCGGTGTTTGCCGCCATCCTGGGTTCATTCAATGGCCTGGGCCGCTTCGACCAGATTCTGTACGATCGCGCGCTCTCGATGACGGGCCGCGGCGCCGACCCCGATATCCTGATCGTCGCGATCGACGACGATAGCGTCAAGGCGCTGGGCCACTGGCCCTGGAGACGCGCCGTTCATGCGGCGCTGCTGGACCGCTTACGGGACGCCCGCGCCGTGGCGCTGGACCTGATTTTCGCCGAACCGGACATGGCCAATCCGAACGACGACCGCTTTCTGGCCGAAAGCATCCGGCGTCATGGCCGTACGGTGCTACCGGTAGTGCTGGACCGGCTCGATCATCCCTCCTCCGTCAATGAACCCATCCCCGGCATAGCGCAAGCTGCGGCCGCGAAGGGCTTCATCAACGCGCGCATCGACCCGGACGGCGTCGTGCGCGAGGCCACGCTGACCGCACAGCTAGGCGACCGCCGCTGGAATCATCTGGCCATGGCCATGCTGGATGTCGGCGGCGAAGCGGAGGCCGCGCAGAAGCTGCTCAAGCGCGCCTCGCCTGGCGGTAGCATCCTGATCCCCTATGCCGGCCCCACCGCCCACACGCGCACGGTGTCGTACCTGTCGGTGCTGCGCGGCGACCTGGCGCCCGAGGACCTGCGCGGCAAGTACGTGCTGGTCGGCGCCTGGGCCACGGGCCTGGGCGATGCTTATCCAACACCGGTGTCGCACGACGTCAGCGGCATGTCGGGCGTGGAGATCATCGCCAACCTGCTGCACGCGGCGCGGGACGACATCGCCTACCGGTTGCCGCCCGCCTGGTGCAATGCCCTGTTCGCGGCCCTGCCCGTGCTATTGGCCTGCCTTGCCCTGTGGCGCCTGTCGCCCAAACGGGCACTGCTCGTCAGCCTGGCCCTGTTCATCGCCATCCTGCTGACAGCCCTTCTGCTATTGGCCTATGCCCACGTCTGGTTCGCGCCGGTTGCCGCGCTGCTGGGTGTGGCGCTGTGTTATCCGCTCTGGAGCTGGCGCAGCCAGGAAGCCGCGTTGCGCTACATGGACAATGAGCTGCGCCGACTCCAACGAGAGTACCCACCGGTGCTGAACGAGGCCGGCGCCCAGGGCACGGGCCCCAGCGCCTCGCTGGAAAGCCGCGTTGCGGAGCTGCGCCGGGCATTGGCCCGCGTGCGCAACCTGCGCCGCTTTCTGGCGGACGGTCTGGACGGCATGCCGGACGCCACGCTCGTTTTCGATCAGGACGGCCGCATGCAATTCCGCAACCAGGCCGCCGTCATGTATTTCCAGCGGCTGGGCATGCGCCCTCCCCGGGTCGGGCGCCCTGCCACCCATCTGCTTGAAAAGACCATCTCCGACCCCGCCGCGCGCCAGCGTGTGGCCGAAGCGCTCAGCGGGCAGGAACAGGTAGCGCCGTCATCGCCATGGAGCGCGGACCTGGAAGTCCGCGACCACGCTGGGCGCGACCTGATCCTGAAATGCGCCCCCATCCACACCGCCGAGGGCAACTTCGCCGGTACCGTCGCAACGCTGACTGATATTTCCCGCATTCGCCAGGCGGAGCGCCAGCGCGAAGAAACGCTGCGCTTCATATCGCACGACATGCGTGCTCCGCAAAGCTCCATCCTCGCGCTGGTTGAGATGAAACAGGAAAGCGCGTCATCCGAAGGACAGAGTGAAACCCTGGACCGTATCGCCGCCCTGGCCAACCGGACGCTGCGCCTGGTCGACGATTTCGTGCATCTGACCCGCGCGGAATCAATGACGATCAGTGCGGTGGAACTGGATCTGGGCAGCCTGCTGCAGGACGCGGTGGATGAGTTCTGGGCCTCGGCGCAAAAGCGCGGCATCGAGCTGGGCTTGGCGTTGCCGTTGCCCGCTGCCTATGTCCGCGGCGATCAGACCTTGCTCATGCGCGCACTGTGCAACCTGATCGACAACGCGATCAAATACAGTCCGGCACATACCCGGATCGAATGCGGCATCGATGAGGAGCCCGGCTTCTGGCGAGTCCACATCCGTGACCAGGGTCAGGGCATCGCAGCGCAGGATCTGGCCCGACTGTTCGAACCGTTCTCGCGGGTGGGCGTCGAAACCCGCGGCGACGTTGGCGGGGCTGGCTTGGGATTGGCTTTTGTGCGCACCGTGGCCGAACGCCACGGCGGATCCGTCGAGGTCAGCAGCGAGCTGGGCGTCGGATCGGTCTTCACGCTGCGTCTGCCGATGGCGCCAGACGAACTGCCTGCGGCGTAGCCGCGGCAGCCCTTACTGGAAGACGTGTGAAATCACGGTAGGCTTGCCCGCCTTGACCTCCAGCGTCGTGCGGTACGGCGGCAGGTCGGCATTGCGCAGAACCACCTGGTACTTGCCGGGAATCAGCCTCAATTCCTTGACGGGAGGACTGATACCGCGCGCAACGCCATTGACCCAGACCTCACCCCACGGACGGATGTCCAGCCGCACCAACACGGGAACCGGCTTTGGCTTGACGGCTTCTTCGGCCGGGACGGCCGGCACTTCGGCGGGTGCGGCCGCAGGGGGTGTTTGCGGTGCAGCAGGCGCCTCGGCGGGCGGCGCCGTTGGCGTCCGGGTTTCACCCTGGGACGTCCCGCTCCCCGACGCCGGAGGCTGGGGTGTGGGTTCCTGCGGGGTTCCGGGCTCGGTGGCCGATGGCGGCACGACGGGCGCGGGACCCGGTGCCGGCGGGGACGGCGGCAAGGGATGCACAGCAGGCGGGTTGGGCTGGACAACCTCGGACCGCGTGATCAGTGCATTGGGCGCGCCCATCCCCGATTCGAACCAGGCATAGACCCCCGCGCCGATCAACGCCACAACGAGCAACAGCAACAGCAGGGGGTGGCGTCCGCGCGCGGGCTGGCGCGCCGCCGCAGCGGTTGCCGCTGGCGCGGCGCGGGTAGCCGGCGCCGGGGCGACAGGGTCCGGAGCCGTCTCGACCTGCGCCGCGATCCCGAGCATGCCCGCCAGATCCGCCAACGTTTGCGGTCGCTCCGCGGGCGCCATGGCCAGGCCGGCATCGATCACCGACAGGAAGTCCTCGCTGTACTTCGCCAGCCCCAGGGAAGCGAGCGGTTCGTAGGTATCCTGCGCGCGGCGCTCCGGCGCCGGCGCGGGCTTGCTGCCGATTACCAGTGCGTGCATCACCGCGCACAAGGCGTAAATATCGCTCCAGGGGCCGCGCGGCCACTCCACCGAATCGGTATAGAGCTCGAACGGCGCAAACCCGGGGGTAGGCGTACGGGTGGCGCGGCGCGAACGCGCCACAACCAACTCCGGCACCAGATGGGCGCGGGCGTTTTCGTCCATGCCCACGGTGTCCAGCGAAATATCGCCGCAGATTTCACCCTGCGCATGCAGCGCCATCAAGGATGGCAGCAGATCGGATAGAAGCCGCTTGATGCGGGCTTCCGGCACGCCCCCCGCCGTACTGGCGGCGATGGCGCTCAACGGGCGCAGTGCGAGCGGCGCGGCGCCGGAAAACGGGCCACGCGGCGTCAACAGGCCGGCGGAAGAAGACATGATGGGAACTGGCGCTGTCGCCAGACAGCTGAATTAACGATGGAATAAGGCGAATATTATCCAATCCGCACCGCAAGGACATTGCGGAAAATGTCCGAGCGCATCAGGCTGTGGCACGATAGCGTACCGCTTAACCACTCTACACCTTTGGAAGCCATGAAAATTCGCGTTCTGAGTAGTCTGCTCGGCTTACTGGCCCTCCTGGCGGGTTGCGCCGGCATTACGTCCAAGCAGCCGGAAGCGCCGCCGACCGCGGAAGCCCTGGATCAGTTGCAACAGGTACGCGACAAGTACAGCGCCGGCCGCTACGGTGAAGTCATCCGCGGCGTGGCAACCTCGGACGCCCTGGCCACCTCCAGCAAGGCCGTGCGCATCGAAGCCTACAAACTGCAGGCGTTCAGCTATTGCGTAAGCAAGTATCCCCAGCTGTGCGAAGACAGCTTCGCACGCATCCTGGCCCTGGACCCCACCTTCGAGCTGGCGCCCAATGAAGCCGGCCATCCCGTCTGGGGCCCCGTCTTCCAGAGGGCCCGGGCTCAGGCCACAAAGTAAGCCCAGTCTCTTCCTCAAAAAAAAGGCCGCTGATTCGCATCAGCGGCCTTTTTGCTTCCAGGCATGCCGCGCCAGACTGCGCGCGGTATGCCTGCCAGGGGTTTCCGCTTATTCGGCGGAATCCTCGGTACCGGTGTCGGATGCCGGCGTTTCCGCGTCCGAACCCACCGTGACCGGTGCGTCTTCGAACGGGTTGGCCAGCTGGCGGGCGGCTTCGCGTTCCGCAGCCTCCAGCGCTTCCTTGTCCTTGCGGGCATGGTGGTACGCCAAGCCGGTACCCGCCGGAATCAGGCGGCCGACGATGACGTTTTCCTTCAAGCCGCGCAGGTCGTCGCGCTTGCCCATGATGGCGGCTTCGGTCAGGACCCGAGTGGTTTCCTGGAACGAAGCGGCCGAGATGAACGAGTCGGTCGACAGCGAGGCCTTGGTGATGCCCAGCAGCACGTTTTCGTAGGAAGCCGGACGGCGATCCTCAGCCGTGACGCGGTCATTCTCGTTCAACAGCTCGGAGCGCTCGACCTGTTCGCCCGGGATGAACTCGGTATCGCCGGCGTCGACGATGTTCACGCGGCGCAGCATCTGGCGGACGATCACTTCAATGTGCTTGTCGTTGATCTTCACGCCCTGCAGACGGTAAACGTCCTGCACTTCGTCGACGATGTAGGTCGCGAGCTTCTCGATGCCTTGCAGGCGCAGGATGTCGTGGGGATCGGCCGGACCGTCCACGATCATTTCGCCCTTGTTCACCACTTGGCCGTCGTGCACCAGAACCTGCTTTTCCTTCGGAATCAGGAACTCGTGGCTCACGCCTTCCAGGTCGGTAATGACCAGACGCTGCTTGCCCTTGGTGTCCTTGCCGAACGACACCGTGCCGGTGACGTCGGCGAGCATGCCGGCATCCTTCGGCGAACGGGCTTCGAACAGCTCGGCCACGCGCGGCAGACCACCGGTAATGTCGCGGGTCTTTTGCGATTCTTGCGGAATACGCGCCAGAACTTCACCCACGGCAACCTGCTGGCCGTCGCGCACCGTGATCAGCGCGCCCACCGGGAACGAAATGTTCACCGAGTGATCGGTGCCGGCGATCTTGACGTCTTCGCCGTTCTCGTTGACCAGCTTGATCTGCGGACGCATGACGATCTTGCCGCCACGGGTCTTCGGCGTGATGACGACGAGCGTCGACAGGCCGGTGACTTCGTCGACCTGCTTGGCCACGGTCACGCCTTCTTCGATGTTCTCGAAGCGGACGGCGCCGCCGTATTCCGACACGATCGGACGGGTCAGCGGATCCCACGTCGCCAGGCGCGCGCCAGCCTTCACGGCTTCGCCATCGCCCACCAGCACGGTCGCACCGTACGGGATCTTGTGGCGTTCGCGTTCGCGACCGTTGTCGTCGAAGATCGCCAGTTCGCCCGAGCGCGAAATCGCAACACGTTCACCCTTGGAGTTGGTGACGTAGCGCATCGTGCTGGCAAAGCCGACGGTACCGCTGGACTTGGTTTCCACCGCGCTGGCCAAGGCCGAACGCGACGCCGCGCCACCGATGTGGAACGTACGCATCGTGAGCTGCGTGCCCGGTTCACCGATGGACTGGGCGGCGATGACGCCGACAGCTTCGCCCTGGTTGACCGGCGTGCCGCGGCCGAGGTCACGACCATAGCAATGCGCGCACAGACCGTGGCGGGTTTCGCAAGTCAGCGGGGTACGGACCTTGACTTCATCCACGCCGATGCGGTCGATGGTGTCGACCATGTCTTCGTCCAGCAGGGTGCCGGCGACGATAGCCGTTTCCTGCGTGTCCGGATTGACGATATCCACGGCAGCCACGCGGCCAAGGATACGGTCGCGCAACGGTTCGATGACTTCACCGCCTTCAACCAGGGCCTTCATGTTGTAGCCCTGCGAAGTGCCGCAATCGTCCTCGGTGATCACCAAGTCTTGCGTCACGTCGACCAGACGGCGGGTCAGGTAACCCGAGTTGGCGGTCTTCAGTGCCGTGTCGGCCAGACCCTTACGCGCGCCGTGAGTCGAGATGAAGTACTGGAGTACGTTCAGGCCTTCACGGAAGTTCGCGGTAATCGGCGTTTCGATAATGGAGCCGTCCGGCTTGGCCATCAGGCCGCGCATACCGGCCAGCTGGCGGATCTGGGCGGCCGAACCGCGGGCGCCCGAGTCAGCCATCATGTAGATGGAGTTGAACGATTCCTGGCGCACTTCCTCGCCGTGACGGTTGGTCACGGGCTCGGTGGCCAGTTGCTCCATCATCGCCTTGCCGACCTTGTCGCCGGCCTTGCCCCAGATGTCCACCACGTTGTTGTAGCGTTCCTGGGACGTGACCAGACCCGACGAGTACTGCTTGTCGATTTCCTTCACTTCGCGGCTGGCTTCGGCCAGGATGCCTTCCTTGGCGGTCGGGATCAGCATGTCGCCCATGGCGATGGAGATACCGCCGCGCGTGGCCAGGCGGAAGCCCGACTGCATCAGCTTGTCGGCGAAGATCACCGTGTCGCGCAGGCCGCAACGGCGGAACGACTGGTTGATCAGGCGCGAGATTTCCTTCTTCTTCAGCGCCTTGTTCAGCACCGTGAAGGGCAGGCCCTTGGGCAGGATTTCGGACAGCAGCGCGCGGCCGACCGTCGTCTCGTGACGACGGATCACCGGCTGCCATTCGCCGTTCTCGTCGCGCTCGTGCTCCTTCAGGCGCACGGTGATGCGCGATTGCAGCTCGACTTCACCGTTGTCGTAGGCGCGCTGCACCTCGGCCACGTCCATGAAGAAGATGCCTTCGCCGCGGCCGTTGATACGCTCGCGCGTCGTGTAGTACAGACCCAGCACGATGTCCTGGGACGGCACGATCGACGGTTCGCCGTTGGCGGGGAACAGCACGTTGTTGGAGGCCAGCATCAGCGTGCGGGCTTCCAGCTGGGCTTCCAGCGACAGCGGCACGTGGACAGCCATCTGGTCACCGTCGAAGTCGGCGTTGAACGCCGCGCAAACCAGCGGGTGCAGCTGGATGGCCTTGCCTTCGATCAGGACCGGCTCGAACGCCTGGATGCCCAAACGGTGCAGCGTGGGCGCACGGTTCAGCATGACCGGGTGTTCGCGGATGACTTCTTCCAGGATGTCCCAGACCACCGGCTCCTGGCTTTCCACGAGCTTCTTGGCAGCCTTGATGGTCGTGGCCAGGCCCATCATCTCCAGACGATTGAAGATGAACGGCTTGAACAGTTCCAGGGCCATCAGCTTGGGCAGGCCGCACTGGTGCAGCTTGAGCTGCGGACCCACCACGATGACCGAACGGCCCGAGTAGTCGACGCGCTTGCCCAGCAGGTTCTGACGGAAACGACCGCTCTTGCCCTTGATCATGTCGGCCAGCGACTTGAGCTGGCGCTTGTTGGCGCCCGTCATGGCCTTGCCGCGACGACCGTTGTCCAGCAGCGAGTCGACGGCTTCCTGCAGCATGCGCTTTTCGTTGCGCAGGATGATTTCCGGAGCCTTCAACTCCAACAGACGCTTCAAGCGGTTGTTGCGGTTGATGACGCGACGGTAGAGGTCGTTCAGGTCGGAGGTCGCGAAGCGGCCGCCGTCCAGCGGCACCAGCGGACGCAGGTCCGGCGGCAGCACGGGCAGCACTTCCATGACCATCCACTCGGCCTTGATGCCGGACTTCTGGAAGCCTTCCAGCACCTTCAGGCGCTTGGAGATCTTCTTGATCTTGGCTTCCGAGCTGGTGGCCTTCAGTTCGCCGCGCAGCGTTTCCACTTCGCGGTCGATGTCGATGGTGCGCAGCAGTTCGCGCACGGCCTCCGCACCCATCAGGGCACGGAAGTCGTCGCCGTACTCTTCGGTCTTGGCGAGGAAATCATCGTCCGACATGATCTGGCCGCGCTTGAGCGGCGTCATGCCGGGTTCGATCACGCACCAGGCTTCGAAGTACAGCACGCGTTCGATGTCACGCAGGGTCATGTCGAGCACCATGCCCAGACGCGACGGCAGGCTCTTCAGGAACCAGATGTGCGCGACGGGGCTGGCCAGCTCGATGTGGCCCATGCGTTCACGGCGAACCTTGGCGACGGTGACTTCCACGCCGCACTTTTCGCAGATCACGCCACGATGCTTCAGGCGCTTGTACTTGCCGCACAAGCATTCGTAGTCTTTGATCGGGCCAAAGATCTTGGAGCAGAACAGACCGTCGCGCTCAGGCTTGAACGTGCGGTAGTTGATGGTCTCGGGCTTGCGAACTTCGCCGTAAGACCACGAACGGATCTTCTCCGGCGAGGCGATGCCGATCTTGATGGCATCGAACTGCTCGTCTTGCGAGACTTGCTTAAAGAGGTCGAGTAGCGCTTTCATTAGTTACGCTCCAAATCCATGTCCAGGGCCAACGAGCGGATTTCCTTGACCAGCACGTTGAACGATTCCGGCATGCCGGCATCGATGACGTGATCGCCCTTGACGATGTTTTCGTATACCTTGGTACGGCCGGTGATGTCGTCGGACTTCACCGTCAGCATTTCCTGCAGGGTGTAAGCGGCGCCATAGGCTTCCAGCGCCCACACTTCCATTTCCCCGAAACGCTGACCGCCGAACTGCGCCTTGCCGCCCAGAGGCTGCTGGGTAACCAGCGAGTACGGGCCGGTCGAACGCGCGTGCATCTTGTCGTCGACCAAGTGGTGCAGCTTCAGGTAGTGCATGTAGCCGACCGTGACGGGACGCTCGAACTGCTCGCCGGTGCGGCCGTCATACAGCCAGGCCTGGGTACGCGACGGCGTCAGCGCCATGCGCTTGGCGACTTCGTCCGGGTAGGCCAGTTCCAGCATCTTGGTGATTTCCTCTTCGGTCGCGCCGTCAAAGACGGGCGTCGCGAACGGCACGCCGTTCTTGAGGTTCTGGGCCATTTCCATGACTTCGTCGTCGGTCAGCTCGTCGATGCGCGCGCCGGTGCCGGTCGTGTTGTAGACCTTGTCCAGGTAAGCGCGGACGTTCTTGACCTGCGCGGTGCGCTCGTCACGCAGCATATCGGCAATGCGGTGGCCCACGCCCTTGGCAGCCCAGCCCAAGTGCACTTCGAGCACCTGACCGACGTTCATCCGCGAGGGCACGCCCAGCGGGTTCAGAACGATGTCGGCCGGCGTACCGTCAGCCATGTGCGGCATGTCTTCCACCGGGGTGATGCGCGAGACCACGCCCTTGTTGCCGTGACGACCTGCCATCTTGTCGCCAGGCTGCAGACGACGCTTCACGGCCAGGTAGACCTTGATCATCTTCAGCACGCCCGGGGGCAGCTCGTCGCCTTGCGTCAGCTTCTTGCGCTTCTCTTCGAAGGCCAGGTCGAACTGGTGACGCTTCTGCTCGAGCGATTCCTTGGCCTGCTCCAGCACGACAGCGTGCGGTTCGTCGGCCAGGCGAATGTCGAACCACTGCCAGCGGTCCAAATCGGCCAGGTAGGCCTTGGTGATCGTGGCGCCCTTGGCCAGCTTGCGCGGACCGCCGTTGACCGTCTTGTTGATCAGCATCTTTTCGATACGATCGAACTGGTCGTTTTCAACGATACGCAGCTGGTCGTTCAGGTCTTGGCGATAGCGGCGCAGTTCATCGTCGATGATGGACTGGGCGCGCTTGTCGCGCACGATGCCTTCGCGCGTGAACACCTGCACGTCGATCACGGTGCCGGTCATGCCCGAGGGCACGCGCAGCGAGGTGTCCTTAACGTCGGACGCCTTTTCACCGAAGATGGCGCGCAGCAGCTTTTCTTCCGGCGTCAGCTGGGTTTCGCCCTTGGGCGTGACCTTGCCGACCAGCACGTCGTCGGCGCTGACTTCGGCGCCAATATACGTGATGCCCGAATCGTCCAGACGGTTCAGTTGCGTCTCGGCCAGGTTGCTGATGTCGCGGGTGATTTCTTCCGGACCCAGCTTGGTATCGCGAGCGACGACCGTCAGTTCCTCGATGTGGACCGAGGTATAGCGGTCATCCGCCACAACCTTTTCGGAGATCAGGATCGAGTCTTCGAAGTTGTAGCCGTTCCAGGGCATGAACGCGATCAGCATGTTCTGACCCAGGGCGAGTTCGCCCAGGTCGGTCGATGCGCCGTCAGCCAGCACGTCGCCCTTGGCGACGCGGTCGCCACGCTTGACGATGGGACGCTGGTTGATGTTCGTGTTCTGGTTGGAACGCGTGTACTTGATCAGGTTGTAGATGTCGACACCGACTTCGCCGGCGACGTTTTCTTCATCGTTCACGCGGATCACGACACGCTCGGCGTCGACGTGGTCGACCAGGCCGCCACGCAGCGCCTGCACGGTCGTACCCGAGTCAACAGCCACGGTGCGCTCGATGCCCGTACCCACGACCGGCTTTTCCGGACGCAGGCAAGGCACGGCCTGACGTTGCATGTTGGCGCCCATCAGTGCGCGGTTCGCGTCGTCGTGCTCCAGGAACGGAATCAGCGAAGCAGCGACCGACACGATCTGCGACGGAGCAACGTCCATGTAGTGCACGTTGGCCGGGGCGGTCAGCATGGTTTCGCCGGCTTCACGGCAAGCAACCAGGTCGTCCACGAAGCGGCCTTCGTCGTCGAGCGCGGCGTTGGCCTGCGCGATGACGTAGTGGCTTTCTTCGATGGCCGACAGATAGTCGATCTGCTCGCTGACCTTGCCGTCGATGATCTTGCGGTAAGGCGTTTCCAGGAAGCCGTACTCGTTCAGGCGAGCGTACAGCGCCATGGAGTTGATCAGGCCGATGTTCGGGCCTTCCGGCGTTTCGATCGGGCAGACGCGGCCATAGTGGGTCGGGTGCACGTCACGGACTTCGAAGCCTGCGCGCTCGCGGGTCAGACCGCCCGGGCCCAGTGCGGAAACACGGCGCTTGTGCGTGATTTCCGACAGCGGGTTGGTCTGGTCCATGAACTGCGACAGCTGGCTCGAACCGAAGAACTCCTTGATCGCAGCCGAAATCGGCTTGGAGTTGATCAGGTCGTGCGGCATCAGGTTTTCGGTCTCGGCCTGGCCCAGACGTTCCTTGACGGCGCGCTCCACGCGCACGAGGCCGGCGCGGAACTGGTTCTCGGCCAGTTCGCCGACGCAACGCACGCGGCGGTTGCCCAGGTGATCGATGTCGTCGATCTGGCCACGGCCGTTACGCAGCTCGACCAACACCTTGATGGTTTCAAGGATGTCTTCGTTGGTCAGCGTCATCGGGCCGGTGATGTCTTCACCACGGCCCAGACGGCTGTTGACCTTCATGCGGCCGACGCGCGACAGATCGTACGTTTCTTCGCTGTAGAAGAGACGCTGGAACAACGCTTCCACCGCTTCTTCGGTGGGCGGCTCGCCGGGGCGCATCATGCGGTAGATGGCGACGCGAGCGGCCATCTGGTCGGCGGTTTCGTCGGTGCGCAGCGTCTGCGAGATGTACGGGCCGCGGTCCAGGTCGTTGGTGTAGAGGGCCTGGATGTCGTGCACGTTGGCGGCGCGCAGGGCGCCCAGCACGCTTTCCGTGATTTCGTCGTTCGCGTTGGCGATGACTTCACCGGTGTCCGGGTCGACGATGTTCTTGGCCAGCACGCGGCCGTACAGGAAGTCTTCCGGCACGGAGATGCGCTGGATGCCACCGGCAGCCAGGTCGCGCAGATGCTTGGCGTTGATGCGCTTGTCCTTCTCGACGACGACCTTGCCGCTACGGTCGGTGATGTCGAAACGGGCCATTTCGCCCTTCCAGCGCTCCGGCACGAATTCCATCATCGCGCCTTCGCTCTTCAATTCGAAGTTATCGAAGTCGAAGAAGTTGGCCAGGATCGATTCGGGCGTCATGCCGATGGCCTTGCACAGGATCGTGACGGGCATCTTGCGGCGACGGTCGACGCGGAAGAACAGGATGTCCTTCGGGTCGAATTCGAAGTCCAGCCACGAGCCGCGGTAAGGAATCACGCGGGCCGAGAACAGGAGCTTGCCGGAGCTGTGGGTCTTGCCACGGTCGTGCTCGAAGAACACGCCAGGCGAGCGGTGCAGCTGCGAAACGATGACTCGTTCGGTGCCGTTGATGACAAAGGAACCGGTGCCGGTCATGAGCGGAATCTCGCCCATGTAGACTTCCTGTTCCTTCACTTCCTTCACGGTGGGCTTGCTGACTTCGCGGTCAAGCAGCACCAGGCGGACCTTGGCTCGCAGGGGCGAGGCATAGGTCAGGCCACGTTGCTGACATTCCTTGACATCGAACACCGGTTCGCCGAGCACATAGCTCACGAACTCCAAGCGCGCCATACCGTTGTGACTAACGATCGGGAAAATCGACGAGAACGCCGCCTGCAAACCGTCGGCTACGCGATCGGACGGGGCGGTATCCGCCTGCAGGAAAGTTAGGTAGGATTGAAGCTGTGTCGCCAACAGGAAGGGAACGTTTTGAACGTCTTCACGCTTGGCGAAGCTTTTGCGGATGCGCTTTTTTTCGGTGTACGAGTAAGGCATGAGCACTCCGACTCGAGGTTGCATGGGCCGTCAACCACGGCCCCAGGTGATACGACTCCAGGAAACCCCCCTGTGAAAGGGCATGCCCCCAGTAGGGGTTTCCTGGAAACGCAAAAGCCCGGGGACTGCAAACCGCGCTGTCCCCGGGCAAGTTGACGCAGGTCTTACTTGACTTCGACCTTGGCGCCAGCTTCTTCCAGCTTCTTCTTGGCGGCTTCGGCGTCAGCCTTGGCCACAGCTTCCTTGACGGGCTTCGGAGCGCCGTCGACCAGGTCCTTGGCTTCCTTCAGACCCAGACCGGTCAGCTCGCGCACGGCCTTGATGACGCTAACCTTGTTCGCGCCGGCGTCGGTCAGGACGACGGTGAACTCGGTTTGCTCTTCAGCGGCGGCGGCAGCGCCACCAGCGGCGGGAGCAGCGACAGCGACAGCGGCGGCAGCAGCCGACACGCCGAACTTCTCTTCCATTTCCTTGATCAGCTCGGACAGCTCGAGCACGGTCATGCCAGCGATGGCGTCAAGGATTTCAGCTTTGTTAAGTGCCATTTTTCAGAACTCCAAATATTTTGGTAATGCCAGGGTTTGGGTGTCGCTCGGTCGTTCAGCGAATTCCGTGAAGGCAGGCGATTAAGCCGCGGCCTTCTGGTCGCGCACGGCGGCGAGGCCACGGGCGAACTTGGTCGGAACTTCGTTGAGCGTACGCACGAATTGCGCGATGGGGGCTTGCATGGTGCCCAGCAGTTTCGACAGCAACTCTTCGCGCGAGGGCATGGTGGCCAGGGCCTTCACGCCGTCTTGGGTCAACAGGCTGTTGGGCAGCGAGCCCGCCTTGATGACCAGCTTGTCGTTGCTCTTCGCGAAACCTGCGAGGACCTTGGCCGCCGCGACCGGATCAGCGCTGATACCATAGATCAGCGGACCAGTCAGTTGCTCGGCCAACGGCTCGAAAGCCGTGCCGGCAACAGCACGACGGGCCAGCGAGTTCTTCAGAACACGCAGATACACGCCCGATTCACGCGCAGTTTTGCGCAGTACGGTGACAGAGGCGACGTCCAGACCACGGTACTCAGCGATAACAATCGATTGGGCCTTGGCAACTTCTGCCGAGACTTCCTCGATCACCACCGCTTTCTCTTGACGATTGAGACTCACGGTTTGAACACTCCATCAAAAGACGCCTGGGGCCTGAGCCTTGCGCGTCAACCGAATGCGGCGCCTGGTCGAGTTCTTCGTATAAAGAAATCTTCCTGGGGACGCCGTCTACGCTGGATCCGAACCTTACGGGCTTCGGGATTAAGCGGAGTGGCTCGATACAGCTTGAACCACCCTGCTCCAGCGGTCTTTGACAGCAACATCCGGAGGAATCCGGATGCAGCCCAAAGTACGTTTACAGCTATCGGCTTAGTTGGCCGACAGCGAGGCAATTTCCACGCGAGCACCGCCGCCCATCGTGGACGAAACGGCCAGCTTGCGCAGGTAAATGCCCTTGGCAGCTGCGGGACGAGCCTTTTGCAGGGCGTCGACCAGAGCGGCCAGGTTGTTTTGCAGCTGTTCCACGCCGAACGACGCGCGGCCGATCGTTGCGTGGATGATGCCAGCCTTGTCGGTACGGTACTGAACCTGACCGGCCTTGGCGTTCTTGACAGCGGTGGCGACGTCAGGCGTCACGGTGCCGACCTTCGGGTTCGGCATCAGGCCACGCGGACCCAGGATCTGACCCAGGGCACCCACGACACGCATCGTGTCGGGCGAGGCGATGACCACGTCGAAGTCCATCTGACCGGCCTTGATCTGATCAGCCAGGTCGTCCAGACCGACGATGTCGGCGCCAGCGGCCTTGGCGGCTTCAGCCTTGTCGCCTTGGGCGAACACGGCCACGCGGACCGTCTTGCCGGTGCCGGCGGGCAGCACGACCGAACCGCGGACCAGTTGGTCCGACTTCTTCGGGTCGATGCCGAGCTGCACGGCCACGTCGATGGATTCATCGAACTTGGCAACAGCGGTTTCCTTGACCAGGGTCAGGGCTTCGGCGACCGGGTACAGCTTGGTGCGGTCGATCTTCTGAGCAATGGCGGCGGCGCGCTTGGACAGTTTTGCCATGATTAGATCCCCTCAACCGTGATGCCCATGCTGCGGGCGCTACCAGCGATCGTACGCACAGCGGCGTCCAGATCGGCGGCGGTCAGATCGGGGCCCTTGGCCTTGGCGATCTCTTCAGCTTGAGCGCGGGTCAGCGTGCCAACCTTGTCGGTATGCGGCTTGGACGAACCCTTTTGCACGCCGGCGGCCTTCTTGATCAGGACCGTCGCGGGCGGGGTCTTCATCACGAAGGTGAAGCTCTTGTCGGCGAAGGCGGTGATCACCACCGGAATCGGCAGACCAGGCTCCATGCCTTGGGTCTTGGCGTTGAACGCCTTGCAGAATTCCATGATGTTCAGGCCACGCTGACCCAGGGCCGGGCCAATCGGGGGGGAGGGGTTAGCCTTACCAGCCGGCACTTGCAGCTTGATAAAGCCGACGATCTTCTTCGCCATGCTTTGCTCCTTGCGGGTTATATCGCTCCTGGGCGTTCAGGCCTGGGAGCTCCCCGGGGTTGAAATTAGGTCTTTTCGACCTGACTGAAATCGAGTTCGACGGGCGTGGCGCGACCAAAAATGGTGACAGACACGCGCACCTTGCTCTTTTCGTAGTTGACTTCTTCGACGTTGCCGTTGAAGTCTGCAAACGGACCTTCCTTGACCCGAACCATCTCGCCCACTTCGAACAGGATCTTGGGGCGGGGTTTCTCGACACCCTCTTCCATCTGGGAGAGGATCTTCTCGACTTCCTTTTCGGAAATCGGGGTCGGACGGTTGCCCGAGCCACCCAAAAAGCCGGTGACGCGGTTGGTGTTCTTGACCAGGTGCCACGTTTCGTCGGTCAGGTCCATTTCAACCAGGACATAACCGGGGAAAATGCGGCGCTCGGTGATCGACTTCTGACCGCCCTTGACCTCGACGACTTCCTCGGAGGGCACAAGAATGCGGCCAAAAGACGTTTGCAGGCCTGCGCGCTCGATGCGCTCGTTCAGGGCCTTGTGTACGCTTTTTTCCATGCCGGAGTACACATGGACGACATACCAACGCTTACTCATTCGCCGTCCTTATTTCCAGCCCAACAACAGGCCGTAGAGAATCCATTCGATGCCCTTGTCGAGCACCCACATGAAAATGCCCATGACCGCCACAAACGCGAAAACGATACCCGTCATCTGGGTCGTTTCCTTGCGCGTGGGCCAAGAGACACGCTTGACTTCGTTGTAGGACTCGCTGGCGAAGCTCAGGGTGCGGCGGCCAGGTTCGCTGAACCAGGCGATCACGGCTGCGATCACAAGGCCGCCGACGAATACGCCGATACGTGCAGGCATCGGTTGCGCGCTGAGCACGGAGAACCCGACGATGCCAGCAATAACGACAAGAACCGCCAGCCCGAGCTTCACCCGGTCGGCGGTACTGGTTACGGTTTCTACGCTGGTATTAGACATATTGCGACGCGAGCCGCCGTGAATGCGTAACTCGCGATGATCTCCCGCGGGTTTATCCTGGCGGTGGCAGGGGCAGTAGGAATCGAACCTACAACCTTCGGTTTTGGAGACCGACGCTCTGCCAATTGAGCTATGCCCCTAAAACACTACACTTGCACTACACAGCTGCTTCCGCGCGACATGCAACAACTCGCGGAACCATACATCATACTACTTTTACGACAAAGATGGATAGAGGGACTTTAAAGTCCACTCTACCCATCCGGGTATTGCTTACTTCAGGATCTTGGCGACGACGCCGGCGCCGACGGTACGACCGCCTTCACGGATGGCGAAACGCAGACCTTCTTCCATGGCGATGGGGGCCAGCAGCTTGACGGTCATCGTCACGTTGTCGCCCGGCAGAACCATTTCCTTGTCGGCCGGCAGGTCGATCGTGCCGGTCACGTCCGTCGTGCGGAAGTAGAACTGGGGACGATAGCCGTTGAAGAACGGGGTGTGGCGGCCGCCTTCTTCCTTGGACAGGATGTACACCTCGGACGTGAAGTCCGTGTGCGGGGT
>NZ_NJIF01000017.1 GCF_002209555.1 Achromobacter insolitus | reverse complement strand
GTGGTGACGCGTGGCGCGAGTGAGAACCGGGTCTGGGTTTTGTGAGGCGTGGTGTCGTGACGAAGGCCACGCGCCGGTCGGCCAGCAATCGTCACTCAACGCGGATGCCGGATGGGTGGTGCGCGTCCGGGTCTGCATGCGCAAGCGGCTGTCCGTCGCGCGCCACCCATCACCGCCCACCCCCCAAGAGCTGGGGACCAATAGCAATCCACTTGTCGCATTCGCGCAAGTGAACACAATCGAAATTCCAGAAATCATGTATGCCATTCCCGGCCGCCCGCGCGGCCGAGAATGGCGGGCAACGCAAGACTCGTCCCTGATCACGGCTCTAGCAGCGCATCAGTCCAAGATTCAAGTAGCCCGTCGGCGCGGACGCTTGAGGGGTGGGCAACCTCGATGCGCCCGAGGGAATCGGAAGGAACCGCCGCAGGCGGTGACGACGATGACGATGGGGCAGTCCGGAGCGAAGGCTCCGGACCGCAATCGTGGGCGCCTACCCCTCAAGCGTCCGCGCCGACGGGCGGCCTACTAGTGCCGACTGCCCACGCCCCGCAGTGCCCAAGACGCATCCCCGGCCCCAACCCGCCCGTAACTCAAAAAAGACTGTCCCCAATTACCCGCCCCTAAGTATCTAGATACTTTCCCCATTTGCACCTCGCCACCTTCAGGTATATATTTCAAGCCTAAACTATCCAGGTTTAAATATCTGCGGCCCCAGCTCCAGGAATTCAGAGCGGATGTCGCTTACCACGGAGCGCTACGGCAATGAAAATAGTCTGCATCGGCGGAGGCCCCGCCGGCCTGTATTTCGGTCTGCTCATGAAGCTGCAGGACCCTGCCAATGACGTCACCGTGATCGAGCGCAACCGCCCGTACGACACCTTCGGCTGGGGCGTGGTGTTCTCCGACGCCACCATGCAGAACCTGCGTGACGCCGACCCCGTTTCCGCCCAGACCATCGGCGACGCCTTCAACCACTGGGACGACATCGACATCCATTTCAAGGGCCGCAGCATGCGCAGCGGCGGTCACGGCTTTATTGGCATCGGCCGCAAGAAGCTGCTGAACATCCTGCAGGCGCGCTGCGAGGAAGTGGGCGTGAAGCTGGTGTTCGAGCAGTTTATCCAGGACGACCAGGCCATCGCGCGCGAATACGACGCCGATCTGGTCATCGCCTCGGATGGCATCAATAGCCAGGTCCGCACCCGCTACGCAGACACCTTCCACCCGGACATCGACCAGCGCCGCTGCCGTTTCGTGTGGCTGGGCACCAAGAAGGTCTTCGACGCGTTTACCTTCGCCTTCGTCCAGACCGAGCACGGCTGGTTCCAGGCGCACGCCTACCGCTACGAAGACGGCATGTCCACGTTCATCGTGGAAACGCCGGAGGAAACCTGGCAGGCTGCCGGCATCGAACAGATGAGCCAGGAAGAAGGCATCGCCTACTGCGAAAAGCTGTTCGCGCCCTGGCTCGACGGCAATGCGCTGATCAGCAACGCCTCGCACCTGCGCGGTTCGGCCATCTGGATCCGGTTCCCGCGTGTCATCTGCAACACCTGGGTGCACTGGAACACGCTGGACACCGCGCGCGGGGAGCGCCGCGTGCCCGTGGTGCTGATGGGCGATGCCGCCCACACCGCTCATTTCTCGATCGGCTCCGGCACCAAGCTGGCGCTGGAAGACGCCATCGAACTGGCGCGCTGCCTGAGCGGCGCCGAAGGCAGCGTCGAAGCGGGCCTGAAGCACTACGAGGAAGTCCGTAGCGTGGAAGTGCTGAAAATCCAGAATGCCGCCCGAAACTCCACGGAATGGTTCGAGAACGTCGAGCGCTACGCCGACCTGGAACCGGAACAGTTCGCCTATTCGCTGTTGACCCGCTCGCAGCGGATTTCGCACGAGAATCTGCGCTTGCGCGACCCCGCCTGGCTGGAAGGCTTCGAGCGCTGGATCGCGGAACGCGCCGGCGCCGCCGCGGCCCCGGGCCAGCGCCCCGCGATTCCCATGCTGACGCCTTACCAGGCGCGCGGTGTGCGGCTGAAGAACCGCATCATGGTGTCGCCGATGGCCATGTACTCCTGCACCGATGGCGTGCCGGGCGACTTCCACCTGGTGCACCTGGGCGCCCGCGCGATGGGCGGCGCCGGGCTGGTCATGGTCGAGATGACCTGCGTTTCGCCGGACGGCCGCATCACCCCGGGCTGCCCCGGCCTCTGGAATGACGAACAGCGCGACGCGTTCGCCCGCATCGTCGGCTTCGTGCACGGCAACAGCGATGCCCGCATCGGCATGCAGTTGGGCCATGCCGGCCGCAAGGGTTCCACGCAACTGGGCTGGCAGAAGATCGACCATCCGCTGGCAGAGGGCAACTGGCCGCTGGTTTCGGCATCGGCGTTGCCGTACATCGAAGGCGTGTCGCAGACGCCGCGCGCCATGACGCGCGCCGACATGGACGAGGTGCGCGACAACTTCGTGGCCGCCGCGCGCCGCGCCGAGCAGGCTGGCTTTGACTGGCTGGAGTTGCACTGCGCCCACGGCTACCTGCTGTCCAGCTTCATTTCCCCGCTGACCAATCACCGTGGCGACGAGTACGGCGGCAGCCTGGAAAACCGCCTGCGCTTCCCGCTGGAAGTGTTCCACGCCGTTCGCGCCGTCTGGCCCGAGAACAAGCCGATGTCGGTGCGGATTTCCGCCAGCGACTGGGTCGAGGGCGGCATCACCGCCGACGACGCGGTGGAGATCGCCCGCCACTTCAAGGCCGCTGGCGCCGACATGATCGACTGCTCGTCCGGCCAGGTCAGCAAGGAAGAAAAGCCGGTCTATGGCCGCATGTTCCAGACTCCGTTCGCCGACCGGGTGCGCAACGAGGCCGGCATCCCGACCATCGCGGTGGGAGCGATCTTCGAGGCCGACCACGCCAACGGCATCATCGCCTCGGGCCGCGCCGATCTCTGCGCCCTGGCACGTCCCCATTTGGCCGACGCCTCCTGGACGCTACGCGAAGCGGCGCGGGTGGGCTACCGTGATGTTTCGTGGCCTAGCCAGTACTTCGCCGGCAAGCGCCAGCTGGAAACCAACTTCGAACGCGCCGCCGCGATGGCGCAACTGGATATCAAATGAACGCAATTCCGCTCCCGCTGTCAGGACGCCACGCGCTGGTGACGGGCGGCGCCCGCGGCATCGGGCTGGCCTGCGCCCGGGCGCTTCTGCAGCGCGGCGCGCGCGTCACATTGCTGGGCCGCGATGGCGCGGCGCTGGACGCCGCGGTCGACAGTCTGGCCAGCCTGGGACAGGTGCAGGCCGTCAGCGCCGACATCGCCAACGAAGCCTCGGTGCGGGCGGCCTTTTCCCAGGCCGAAGTCGAATTCGGTCCGGTGCTTGTGCTGGTGAACAACGCCGGCCAGGCCGTCAGCCAACGCTTTGACCGCACGGACGCGGCGATGTGGCAGTCCATGCTGGATGTCAATCTGACGGGCACCTTCCACTGCATCCAGGCGGCCTTGCCCGGCATGTTGCAGGAAAAATGGGGCCGGGTGATCAACGTGGCCAGTACCGCCGGCCTGATCGGCTATGGCTACGTCAGCGCCTATTGCGCCGCCAAGCATGGCGTCATCGGCCTGACCCGCTCCCTGGCGCTGGAAACCGCGCAAAAGGGCGTGACGGTCAATGCCGTCTGCCCGGGCTACACCGAAACCGACATCGTGCGCGGCGCGGTGTCGAATATTGTCGAGAAGACCGGCATGACGCCGGACGCCGCCCGCGCCAAGCTGGCCGAACGCAATCCGCAGGGCCGCCTGGTGCAGCCCGAGGAAGTGGCCGAGACGGTCGCCTGGCTGGCCTTGCCGGCTTCGGCTTCGGTCAACGGCCAGGCCATTGCCGTAGACGGCGGCGAAGTGATGACCGGCTGAAGCCGGCGCCCCATCCCCCCCCAATTCACGAACGGAGACACCATGAGCACCCAGCCCGAAGAGCACACCATGAAACACCATAAACGTCCGTTTGCCGGCTACCAGGCGAAGACGTTCCTGTGGCAGGTGTCGGCCGACGGCAAGATCGGCACGGTGACCCTGAACCGCCCCGAGCGCAAGAATCCGCTGACGTTCGACTCCTACGCCGAACTGCGCGATCTGTTCCGCGCGCTGGTGTACGCGACCGACATCAAGGTCGTGGTGGTGACGGGCGCGGGCGGCAATTTCTGCTCGGGTGGCGACGTGCACGAGATCATCGGGCCGTTGACCAAGATGAGCATGCCGGAACTCCTGGATTTCACCCGCATGACCGGCGACCTGGTCAAGGCCATGCGCGCCTGCCCGCAGCCCATCGTGGCGGCGGTCGACGGCATCTGCGCCGGCGCCGGCGCGATGGTGGCGCTGGCTTCGGACATGCGCCTGGGCACGCCTGCCGCGCGCACGGCTTTCCTGTTCACGCGCGTGGGCCTGGCGGGCGCGGACATGGGCGCCTGCACCTTGCTGCCGCGCATGATCGGCCAAGGTCGCGCGTCGGAGCTGCTCTACACGGGCCGCGCCATGACGGCGGAAGAGGGCGCGAGCTGGGGCTTTTTCAATGCTTTGCACGAACCCGGCGCGTTGGCGGACGCAGCACAGACGCTGGCCGCGCAACTGGCGGCAGGACCCACCTTCGCCCATGGCGTTACCAAGAAGCTGCTGCACCAGGAATGGAACATGGGCGTGGACGAGGCCATCGAGGCCGAAGCCGAGGCCCAGGCCATCTGCATGCAGACGCGCGATTTCCGTCGCGCCTACGAGGCTTTCGTGGCCAAGCAAAAACCGGTGTTCCAAGGGGACTGAGCATGCGCGATGCAAGCTGGCTGGATTGGCCGTTCTTTGACGATGCGCATCGCAAGCTGGCGCACGACGTCGACGCCTGGTGCGAGGCGTCCCTGGCAGACGTGGATCACCATGACGCCGATGGCGCCTGCAAGAAGCTGGTGCGCGCCATGGGCAAGGCCGGCTGGCTGCGCTATGCGGTCGCGGGCGGCCCTGGCGGTGCCTGGGGCGGCGCGTTGCCGGAAGTGGATTCCCGCGCCGTCTGCATCCTGCGTGAAACCCTGGCCCGGCACGAAGGCCTGGCGGACTTCGCCTTCGCCATGCAAGGCCTGGGCAGCGGCGCCATTTCCTTGATGGGCTCGGACGAGCTGCGCCAGCGCTATCTGCCGCGCGTGGCCCGGGGCGAGGCCATCGCCGCCTTCGCGCTGTCGGAGCCCGACGCTGGATCGGACGTGGCCGCGCTGGCTTGCGAGGCCACGCTGGACGGCGATCACTATGTGCTGAATGGCGCCAAGACCTGGATTTCCAACGGCGGCATCGCGGATTTCTATTGCGTGTTCGCGCGCACCGGCGAAGCCCCCGGCGCGCGCGGCATCAGCGCTTTTGTGGTGGACGCCGATACGCCCGGCTTCGAGGTCAGCGAGCGCATCGATCTGATCGCGCCGCACCCCCTGGCCACCATCACGTTCGACAACTGCCGCATTCCGGTTTCGCACCGGCTGGGCGAGGCAGGCCAGGGATTCAAGCTGGCCATGATGACGCTGGACATCTTCCGCGCGTCGGTGGCGGCGGCGGCATTGGGCTTTGCACGCCGGGCGCTGGACGAAGGCCTGGCGCGTTCCAAGTCCCGCCGCATGTTCGGCCAGACGCTGTCCGACCTGCAGCTGACGCAGGCCGCGTTGGGCGACATGGCGACCGCGATCGACGCCTCGGCGTTGCTGACGTACCGCGCCGCCTGGATGCGCGACGTGCTGAAGCAGCGCACCACGCGCGAAGCGGCGATGGCCAAGATGACCGCCACGGAATCGGCGCAGACCGTGATCGACCGCGCGCTGCAGATGTTCGGCGGCGCGGGCGTGGTGTCGGGGATGCCGGTGGAGAAGCTTTACAGGGAAATAAGAGCGCTGCGGATCTACGAAGGCGCGACAGAAGTGCAGAAGTTGATCATTGCCCGTGAACTGCTGAAGGCGTAAGGAAGCCACCGAGCTCCGTCGTCCCGGCACAGCAAAACCACCGCAATAGCAAGGGGAAATCCATGGAAGCATCCGCCCACATCGACACTTTCGCCCGGGACAATCTGCCCCCGGGCGACCAATGGCCAGAGTTCCTGCTCGACGGCCCCGACGTGGCCTATCCGAAGCGGTTCAATTGCGCGGTCGAACTGGTGGACGCCATGGTCGAACGCGGTCATGGCGAGCGCGTTGCGCTGCGCTGGAGCCAGGACGGCAAGCAGGCCACGATGACCTACCGCGAGCTGGCCAAGCTGACCAATCGCATCGCCCGCGTGCTGGCCGAGGACATGGGGCTGGTGCCGGGCAACCGCTTGCTGCTGCGCGGGCCGAACAATCCGATGATGGCCGCCTCGTGGCTGGCGGCCGTCAAGGCGGGGCTGGTGACGGTGCCAACGATGCCGCTGCTGCGTGCCAAGGAGCTCAAGCAGATCATCGACAAGGCACAGATCCAGGCGGTGTTGTGCGATGTCCGGCTGAAGGAAGAGGCCGAATTCTGCACGCAGCCCGCGCACGAGCATCACTGCCCCGGCCTGACGAAGGTCATGTATTTCAACGATAAGGCGCCCGATGCGCTGGACGCGCTGGCCGCGGCCAAGCCTGACAGCTTCACGGCTTGCGATACCGCCGCCGACGACGTCTGCCTGATCGCTTTCACCAGCGGCACCACGGGCGCGCCCAAGGGCTGCATGCATTTTCACCGCGACGTGCTGGCGATGTGCGATTTGTTCCCCAAGCACGTCATCAAGCCGGGCCCGGACGACATCTTCTGCGGCACGCCGCCGTTGGCCTTTACGTTCGGCCTGGGCGGACTACTGTGCTTCCCGCTGCGTGTGGGCGCAAGCACGGTGCTGGCCGAGAAGCTATCTCCCGAAAGCCTGCTGCAGCTGATCCAGGATTTCCGCGCCACCATCGTGTTCACGGCGCCCACCTTCTACCGCCAGATGGCGGCGCTGGTGGATAAGTTCGACCTGTCTTCCTTGAAGAAGAGCGTGTCGGCGGGCGAAGCGCTGCCGGACGCGACGCGTCAGCTCTGGAAACAGGCCAGCGGCATCGAGATGATCGACGGCATCGGCGGTACGGAGATGATCCACGTGTTTGTGTCCAGTCCGCCCGAGTCGGTCAAGCCAGGGGCTATCGGCCGCGTGGTGCCGGGCTATGTGGCGCAGATCGTGGATGACGATATGAAGCCGGTGCCCAACGGCACGGTGGGCCGATTGGCGATCAAGGGTCCGACGGGCTGCCGCTATCTGGCGGACGAGCGCCAGCGCCGCTTCGTGCAAAACGGCTGGAACCTGCCGGGCGATACCTTCCTGCGGGACGACGATGGCTATTTCTTCTACCAGGCGCGCAATGACGACATGATCGTCTCGGCCGGCTACAACATCGCCGGCCCTGAGGTCGAGGACGCGCTGTTGCGCCATGAAGCGGTAGCAGAGTGCGGCGTGGTGGGCGCGGCGGACGAAGAGCGCGGCCAGGTCGTCAAGGCATTCGTGGTGCTCAAGCCGGGCTATGCGGCCAGCAATGAGCTGGTGGCCGCCTTGCAGCAGTTCGTCAAGGCCAACATCGCACCCTACAAGTATCCCCGCGCCATCGAGTTTGTCGACGCGCTGCCGCGCACTGAAACCGGCAAGCTGCAGCGTTTTGCGCTGCGCAAGATGGCCTGAACAGGCAACAAGGAAATCCCATGGCAGCCCCTTTCATCAGCCAGGTCGAAGTCCGCTTCCGTCATTGCGATCCGGCGGGCATCGTTTTCTACCCTCGCTACTTCGAGATGATCAATGACTTTGTCGAAGAGTGGTTCGACAAGGGCATGGGCTTGCCGTTTCACGCGCTGCACGTGGAGCGTCACATCGGCACGCCGATGGCGTCGGTGCAGTGCGATTTCAGTGCGCCCAGCCGCTGGCACGAACGTTTGCGCCAGGTGCTGGAGGTACAGCGCATCGGCGGCGCGTCGTTCAAGGCGCTGGTGCGTTTCGAGGGGCCGGATGGCCAGTTGCGTTTGTCGGCGACGCTGACGATCGTGACAGTGGATTTGCGGACGATGAAGTCCATGCCGCTGCCTGCGGATCTGCGGGAACGCATGCAGGCTTATCTGGTTCCCGCGGCGTAAGCGGCGGGGATCGTTTGCTTTTCTTAAATATAGGATGACGTTATGAAGATTCTGCAACCGCCGGATTGGATGGCGCCCCGTGGCTATTCGAATGGCGTGCTCACCGAGATGCAGGTGGGCAGCAAGCTCGTATTCGTGGGCGGGCAGGTGGGGTGGAATGGCCAGCAGCAGTTCGAGACTGACGATCTGGCGGAACAAGTGCGCCAGACGCTGGCGAACATCGTCGCGATCCTGGCCGAGGGTGGCGCGAAGCCCGAACATATTGTCCGGATGACGTGGTACGTGACGGACAAGAATGAGTACGTGGCGGCGTATCCGGCCATCGGCAAGCATTACCGGGAGTACATCGGCCGGCATTTTCCGGCGATGACGGCGGTGGAAGTGGCGGATCTGGTCGAGGATCGGGCCAAGGTGGAGATTGAGGTTACTGCTGTGGTGCCGGCGCAGTAATTGCCGGTTGCTCCTGGGCGCCGAGGGCCTTTTGTTTGCGGGTCTTCGGTGCTTTTTTTGTGAGCGTTTGAGTTCATGAGACATCTGCCGTTGCGATGATCCGGCGTGCGGACTCGCACGTTGCCGCCGCGCCGGGCTCTGTCAATTGCTGTTGACGTCAGCATGCGCGGGGGCGCGTTCCATGGTTTCGTTACTGTTGATGCGCCGTCGTCTTTGCGTGCGCGCGCATTTCTACGTCACTCCATCATCCGCCGCGTCTCGCGCGGCAATTCCCCGAAGCGTTCCCGGTAGTACTCCGAGAACCGTCCCAAATGCCCGAACCCCACGCCCAGCGCCACTTCCGTGACGCTGGCGCCTGCCTGCGTCCGTAAACGGCTCCTGGCCTCGTCCAGCCGCAGCGCCCGCAACGCGTTCATGGGCGTGGTGTTGCGGTGTTCCTGGAACAGGCGCGTGAGCGCGCTGGCGCTGGCGCCGGCGTGCCGGGCGATGTCGGCCAGGGTCAGGGGGGCGGCGAGGTGATCGCGCATATAGCCTTCCGCGGCGCTCAGCCGGCGCGGGACGGCGGGGGCTATGCCGGCGTGCGCCTGCCAGCTGTTGGGCTGGTTGTAGAGCAGGTGCAGCACCAGCGTGTCTTCCAGGTGCTCCAGCCAGGCCGCTGGCGGGCGGGGCGCGCCGTCGTCCAGGGTGGGAAGCAGGTGGATCAGGCTTTCGACCATGCTGCGCCAGACGGCGCCGACCGGGTTGTCCAGGCGCAGGGCCGGGCTGAAGTCGAGCGGCCGGGTCGCGGCTTCGCCGAAGGCGCGCTGGCCGATGGCTTCGAGCTTGCCGCGGGGGATCTTGAGCAGCAGCTGTTCGCAACCGGCTTCCCAGTGCAGTTTCAGAGGGCGATTGGGAGCGATGACGGCGGCGCAGTCGGGGTCGGCGTCCACGCGGTCATTGCCGCATTCGATACAGGCGCGCCCGCTCAAGGGGACCTGGACCAGCATGAAGTCCTGCAGGCGGTCGGGCTCGATGTGGACTTCGGCGCCGTAGCGCAACGTACAGACTGTCAGCGACCCGAAGCGGCCCCGGTTCAGTTCGGCATCGACGCGGCCTCCCTTCCAGGTCAGGCGGTGTTCTTTCAGGGCTTCGGAGACGAGGGTGCGCGTCTCGTCCTGCTGGGTGGAGCTGAAGACGCGCCGCTTGAACAGGGGCGCAAGCGTGAGTCGGGACCAGCCGTGCATGGATGCCTCCGGGACGGGAACGCTCCCGTGTTACTGCCGAGGGTAATTTAAACGTCAAGGACTTGGAATTAAGTGAATCCCGGATAAGGCTGACGGAATCTGGATAGAGCGGTGCCCGGGCGCGGCCTAATCTAGCCGGCAGGCCCTTCGCGTGTTGGTTGGAGGGCGGCGCCGCGGCGCGTAAGCTGGCGGCGTTGTTCGGCAGCATGCGTTTACCGACGGCAGACGGGTTCTGTCAGCTTTCCGCCGGCAAGGCCGGGCGGGGAAAACGGGGTGGCTCATGAATCGAAATCTATGGAGCCGGCGCGCGCTGGCTGCGCTGGTGTGCATGACGGCGGCGGCGGGCGCCACGGCGGCGGACAAGGTCAAGGTCGGCTTGCTGACCACGCTGTCGGGACCGGGGGCGGCGCTGGGCAACGAGATCCGCGACGGCTTCAATCTGGCGCTGCAGCATACGGGCGGCAAGCTCGGCGGATTGCCGGCGGAAGTGGTTGTGGCCGACGACCAGCAGAAGGCGGACACTGGGCGGCAGGCGGTGGAGCGGCTGTTGAAGCGCGACCGCGTGAACATCATGACGGGCATCGTGTTTTCGAACGTGCTGTTGCCGGTAATGCCGGCCATCCTGCAGTCGGGAACCATCTACCTCAGCACCAATACCGGGCCGGAGAACTACGCGGGCGCGGGCTGTAATCCGAATTTCTTCGCGGTCGCCTGGCAGAACGAAGACATTCCGGCCGCGATGGGCAAGTACGCCACCGACCAGGGCTACAAGAGCGTGGCGCTGATCGCGCCGGACTATCCGGGCGGACGGGAGTCGCTCAATGGCTTCAAGCGTCTTTACAAGGGGGGATTGTCCGAAGAGATCTACACCCAACTCGGACAGCTGGACTACGGCGTCGAGATTACCCGCCTGCGGGCCAGCAAGCCCGATGCGGTGTTCTTTTTTCTGCCGGGCGGCATGGGCGTGAACTTCATCAAGCAGTTCAACGGCGCCGGCCTCTCCAAGGAGATTGCGCTGCTGGCCCCCGGATTCTCGGGCGACGAGGACACGATCGCGGCGGTGGGCGCGCCCATCGAGGGCATGCGAAATACGTCGCAATGGGCACAGGACCTGGACAACCCGGCCAACCGCAAATTCGTCGAAGACTTCCGAAAGACCTACAACCGCAGTCCCACGCTGTACGCCTCGCAGGGCTACGACGCGGCCATGTTGCTGGACAGCGCGGTGCGCCAGACCGGCGGCAAGCTGGACGCGGACGCGTTGCGCCCGGCGTTGCGGCGCGCGGACTTCAAGTCGGTGCGCGGCGATTTCAAGTTCAACCGCAACCAGTATCCGGTGCAGAACTATTACCTGCGCATCGTCGAGGCCGGGGCGGGGGGGAAACTGTCCAATAAGCTGTCGGGCACGGTGCTGACCCAGTACCAGGACCCTTTTGCCGCTGCCTGCCAGATGAAGTAGAGCGGATATCTGCATCGAGGAGATACGTATGACCCAGAACATTACGACGCGCGAAGTGACGGTGGCCTCGCATGATGGCAAGTCCTTCGGCGCCTATCTGGCCGTGCCGGCGTCCGGCCATGGCCCGGGCCTGGTGCTGTGCCAGGAAATCTTCGGCGTGAACGACTTCATGCGCCGCGCGGCGCAGTTGTTGGCCGAGGAGGGATATGTGGTGCTGGTGCCGGACCTGTTCTGGCGCCAGCAGCCGGGCATTCAGCTGACCGACGGTCCGGCCGACATGCCCCGCGCCTTCGAGCTCTACCAGGGTTTCGACGTTGAGCTGGGCCTGAAGGACATCGCCGCTACCATCGACGCCTTGCGCGCGCTGCCCGAGCAGCAGGGCGGGGTGGGCGTGCTGGGCTATTGCCTGGGCGGCAAGCTGGCCTACCTGGCCGCCTGCCGCACCGACGTGGACGTGGCCATCGGCTATTACGGCGTGGGTATCGAGAACAGCCTCGAAGAAGCTTCAGGCCTGCGTGGCCGCCTGGTGCTGCACATCGCCGAGCAGGACGGCTTCTGTCCGCCCGAGGCGCGCCAGCGCATCCTGGAGGCGCTGGGCAACAAGCCTGGGGTGCAGATCTACGTCTACCCGGGCATGGACCACGCGTTTGCGCGTACCGGCGGCGATCACTACGACAAGCCGTCGGCCTTGATGGCGCACCAGCGCAGCATGGCAGCCTTGCAACGCGCCATCGGGCCTGAGTTCGATTACTCGTACCTCTGGGACAAGCACTGCGAATACGAATTCGGCACGCGCGATGTGGCCGCCACCATGGCCACGATGGTGGCCGAACCCTATGTGAATCACATCCCCACCATGACCGGGGGCGTGGGCTACAAGGAACTCAGCCGCTTCTACCAGCACCACTTCGTCAACAGCAATCCGCCGGACACTCGTCTGGTGCCGTTGTCGCGCACGGTGGGCGCCACGCAGATCGTGGATGAGTTGCTGTTCTGCTTCACGCACACCACCGAGATCGATTGGCTGTTGCCCGGCGTGAAGCCCACCGGAAAATATGTGGAGATCCCGCTGATCGCCATCGTCAAGTTCCGTGGCGACAAGCTCTACCACGAGCACATCTACTGGGATCAGGCCAGCGTGCTGGTGCAGGTGGGGTTGCTGGACCCGAAGGGCCTGCCCGTGGCGGGCCGCGAGACCGCCGCCAAGTTGCTGGACGAGACCCTGCCGTCGAACACGCTGATGGCGCGCTGGAAAGAAAGCGAGCACAAGTAGGAGCCGGACATGTCATATACCGAAGAGCAATTGGCCGCGATGGTGCGCGGCGACAGCGTGCACCGTGGCGTCTATACCGATCCCGCGATCTTCGATCTGGAGATGCAGCGGATCTACGGGCGTGCCTGGATCTACGTGGGACATGAAAGCCAGGTGCCCAGGACGGGCGACTATCACACCACGCGCCTGGGCGACCAGGATGTGCTGATGGTGCGCGCGACGGACGGGCGCGTGCACGTGCTGTATAACCGTTGCCCGCACAAGGGCGCCAAGGTGGTGGCCGACGGCGAGGGCTGTGTCGGCAAGTTCTTCCGTTGCCCGTACCATGCCTGGACCTTCAAGCTGGACGGCAGCCATCTGGGCGTGCCGTTGAAGCAGGGCCTGGAAGGCACGTCCTACGACCCCACGGATCCGACGTTCTCGATGCGCCGGGTGGCCCGCGTGGAAAGCTACCGGGGCTTTGTGTTCGCCAGCCAGGCCAAGGACGGCCCGGCGCTGGAGGATTTCCTGGGCGGGGTGCGTTCGTCCATCGACAATCTCTGCGACCGTTCGCCGGTGGGCGAGGTCGAAGTCGCGGGCGGCATCTTCCGCGTCATGCAGCGTTCGAACTGGAAGGTGTTCTACGAGAACCTGCACGACACCATGCATGCCCGCGTTACACACGAATCGTCCTACGCGGCGGCGCGCGACGAGGCCAAGGAAATCGGCGAGATGCCGCTGGAACTGCACATCATGGACGGCAACGGCGAACCCTACGAATTCTGGGAAAAGCTGGAGCTGCGCGCCTACCCCAACGGCCATGGCTACATGGAAGGCATCTTCAACCCAGGCGCGGCCGAGCGCGACCCGGTGTCGCGCGCCCACTTCGAAACGCTGACCGCCGCCTATGGCGAGACCCGCGCCCGCGAAATCCTGGGCATGAACCGGCACAACACCGTTATCTACGGCAGCGGTTCGCCCCACACCGTGTTCCAGCAGTTCCGCGTGATCCGCCCCATTGCCGTGGACCGCACCATGATCGAGATCCAGACTTTCCGCTGCAAGGGCGCGCCGGAAGGCGTGTTCAAGCGCGCCATGCTGTACGCCAACGTCATCAATTCGCCCTCGTCCAACGTCATGCCGGACGACATCGAACTCTACAACCGCTGCCAGGAAGGCAATGCCACCCGCGGTGGCGAGTGGGTCAGCATGCACCGCTACCACGGCAGCGACCGCAGCGATGAGCAAGGCCTGGTGTCGGTCAACGGCACCAGCGAACTGCCCATGCGCAACCAGTTCAACGCCTGGAAGACCTATATGGAAGCAGGCCCCGCCGCCACGGCTGCGGCCGCCACCTCCGGAGACCGCTCATGCTGCTAGATCTTGATTTCGACGTGAGCACCGCGGACCTGTCGCCGGCCGAGGTGCCGGCGGACGCCTACCATCGCATCTCGCAGTTCCTGTACCGCGAGGCGCGCCTGCTGGACGAGCGCCGCTATGCGGATTGGCAGGCGCTGTGGACGGCTGACGGCATGTATTGGATGCCACGGGTGCAGGGCCAGGAAAGCCCCTACGACCACATCTCGCTGTTCTGGGAAGACCGCATGCTGCGCGACGTGCGTATCCGCCGTCTGGAACATCCGCGCAACTGGTCGCAGCAACCGCCCACGCGCAGCGCGCGGCTGGTGGGCGCCGTGGAAATCGAGGGCGTGGATGCCGCCGGCAACCTGGTGGTGCACTCCACGTTCCAGATGACGGAATGGCGTAAGCGCCAGCCGCGGCAGCTGGCCGGCCGCTATACCCACAAGCTCGCCGCCGAAGGCGATAGCTGGCGCATCCGCATGAAGCGCGTGGACCTGGTCAATTGCGACGACGTGCACGACGTGTTCGAGGTGTTCGTGTGACCGCTACCGACGCCGCGGTGCTGGCGCTGCACTTCCAGAACGACGTACTGCATCCCGAGGGCAAGATCCGGGTCGGCCTGGACGGGGACAGTGGCGCGCGCCAGCGCCTCCTGGACAACGCGGCGGCTTTGTTGGCGGGCGCGCGGGCCCATGGCTTGCCCATCGTGCACGTGCGCATCGCGTTCCGGCCGGATTATGCCGACCTCATGGCTAACTGTCCCATCTTCCGCAACGTGGCCGCGATAGGCGCGGTGGCGGAAGGGCAGTGGGGCAGCGCTTTCTACGAAGGGCTGCAGCCTTTGGCGGGTAGCGCGCGCGAATTCGTGGTGAAGCACACCCGCATCAGCGCGTTCTACGGCACGCCGCTGGAAGAAACGTTGCGGCTCCTGGGCGCGCGCCGGCTGGTGGTGGCGGGAGTGGCGACCCATTCTGTAGTGGAAGGCACGGTGCGCCACGCCGCCGACATCGGCTTCGAGGTCATGGTGGCGCAGGACGCCTGCGCCTCCGCCGATCCCGCGGTGCATGACGCGTCGCTGGCCAGCATGCGTCTGATTGCGCAAACCGGGCCGGTGGAGGAGGCTGTGCGCTGGGCCGCCGCGCCGCATTGATCAAGGACCAAACATGGATTTCACAGGCTTTCCCGGGTTGAGCGGCAAGACCGCCATCGTCACCGGCAGCACCCAGGGGCTGGGCGCGGACATCGCGCGCGGACTGGCCGCGGCCGGCGCCAACGTGGTGCTGGTCGGACGCAACGCCGAGGCCGGTCGCGCGCTGGAACGGGAGCTGGACGGCCGGGCGCTGTACTGCGAAACCGATATCGGGCAGGACAGCCAGATACAGCGGTGCATCGATGCCGCCGTGGCGCGCTTCGGGCGGCTGGACATCCTCGTCAATAACGCGTGCCAGTATGCGGACCGGGGGCTCGCTTCCTCGCGCGAGGAATGGCACAGCACGCTGGACACCAACCTGGTGTCGGCCGCGATCTTCACGCAGTTGGCGGCGCCGCTCCTGCCGCGCGGCGGCGTGGTGGTGAACATGGGCAGCACGGGCGGCAAGTTCGGCGCTGCGGGACGGGCGCTGTATCCGGCGTCCAAGGCGGCGCTGTTGCAGATCACCAAGAATTTCGCGGTGGAACTGGCGCCCGCCGGCGTGCGCGTGCTGGCGGTGTCGCCGGCCTGGACCTGGTCGCCGTCGGTGGAGCAGTTGTCGGGCGGTTCGCGTCCGGCGGCGGATGCGGTGGGCGCGCATTTCCATCCGCTGGGGCGGGTAGGCTCGGGCGAAGAGATCGCCGCGGCGGTGTGCTTTGCCTGTTCCGACGCGGCGTCGTGGATGACGGGCGTGGACATCCCCGTGGACGGCGGCTTTTCCATCCTGGGGCCGGACCGCGGCATCTCGCCGCGCGCCTGGTTCAAAGAGCTGGCGCCTTGAAGGCGCCAGCACGCGGCCTTAGCGTATGACGATCTGGCCGTCTTCCACGGCGGCCTTGCCACCGATCTGGTCTTCCAGGAATTCCTGCACCTTGTTGCCCACTTGAATGGTCACGCCGCTGCAGAAGCGGCGCGTGGCCTGGATGGTGGCGCTGGCCAGGGGCTGCAGGTCGTGCACCAGCTGGGCTTCCTCGGCGTCCAGCTGCAGCAGATCGCGGCTGAGCTTGACGTGGGTGTTGCGGGCGCGCTCGGCGACGTCGCCGGGGGCGCGTTGCGGATTGGCCCGCAGGAACATCAGCAGCTGTTCCAGCTTCGCCTTTTCTTCGTTCATTTTCTGGCGCTTGCGTGCCAGCGCCGAACGCTTGATGTCGGCATGCGGATCCAGGCCGGCCTGGACCAGTGTCGGGATGCCCGCGGGCGAGCCGATGGTGCCGGCGCGCACTGCCTGCATGGCGCGGATCTGGCCGCCGGTGATGGCGCTTTGCTGCGTGTTGGGAGGGCCGACGTTGACGCTGCCGCCCGCCGCGATGTTGCTCTGGCGGACCTCGCGTTCCACGTCCACGTCGCGGCCGGCGCTGATGACGGCGTTTTCAATGAACTTGGCGCGCAGCGCGCCGCCACAGACGATGCGGGCGGTGCGTGCCGCCGCCGCGGCGTCCTGCAGGGCTTCGGCCAGGCCGATGATGCCGCCCTTGACGGTCACATTGCCGCCGGCCTCGACCAGCGCGGCCTCGACGGTGCCGTTGACGACCACATCGCCCGTCACGTGGACTTCCATGGTGGCGGCGACGTCGCCGCGCACCAGCAGCGAACCCTCGAAATGAATATTGCCGGTGGTCAGGTTGACTGCGTCGACCTCCACCATGGGATTCACCTGGACGCCGTGGCTGACCAGCGTGGGCGTGCCGGCGATGGTGGCGCGCAGCAGCAGCGGGTCTTCCGGGTCCACCTCGGCGCCGGACAGATCGTTGGCGAACGGAGTGTTGGGCAGTTCCTCGGGCAGGACCGGTTCGCCCAGCACGTTGGTGCCATCTACACCGGGCAGGGGCGGAGTGCGCCGCATCAGCGGCGTGCCGGGCGATACCAGCAGCAGGCTGCCCAGGTCGCGGTAGTCCACCTGGGCCAGTTCGTCGATTTCTTCGCCGCGCGGCTTAAGGCGGTCGAGCAGGCTTTCGAAGCGCGTGGGCGTGCCTCGGGTGGGGGGCGTGCCGCGGGCGATCTGCACGGTGTCGCGGCGGCCCTGTTCGACGGCGTCGGTCAGTTCCTGTTCCAGGATGCCGTGGACGATGCCGCGTTCGGCCAGCGCCGCGCGCACGGCCTCCAGGGCCACGGGCTGGCCACCCTTGGGCGCGTGGAGGGTCAGCAGGGCGGACATGCGCTCGGCGTCCAGTTCCAGCTCGAACGAACCGTCGATGACCTGGCCGACCGGGGCTTGCACGGTCTCGGTGGCACTGCGGCACAAGTCGATGAAACCCAGGACGGCCTGGCTGTCGAGCGCTTCGGCGTTCCAGCCCTGGGCGGCGGCGGCCGCGGCCAGCATGTCCCAGGTAGGCAGGTCGATATTGACGCGGGGGCGCGGTTCGGCCTCTTCATCGGCGACAGCGACACTGGCGTCGGCATCGAGGGCGGCGTCGTCGTCCGCCGCGGCCAGCGGGGACGGCGCGGCGGTCCCGATGGCGCCATCCGCCGGATCGGGATGCGCCGGTGGCGTGTAGACCGCCGTCAGGACGTTGGTCGAGGCATCCAGCATCAGCCGGAGCGTGTTTTCTGCGTCCATCTCACCGTCTCCAGCCTGGCGTCAGCCGCCAGGTTCAATCATTTCGTAATTATAGGAAATATTAAGTCATATTCTAGCCCAGCCATTGCAGGCTACTGGAAAGTAGGTGCACAGATTCCGCCGATTGCCCTAGTTCCTGCCCCGTTTTCCCCTGGGATGGCGACCGGCCGGCCAGAACTAGGACGTCGGTACTAGCGACAAAACGGCAGCGTGGCAGCAGCATAGGAGCTCGACCATGCGTCCACGGACGCCGCCGGAGCCCTGTCCCATGCACTGCCACCCCCGTTCCGTCCTGCCGGCCTTGCGCGCCCTCCTGGCGCGCGCCGGGGGCATGGCGGCCTTGGCAGCCATCGTGACGGGTGCGCTGGCGCTGGCACCCGCCAGTCCCGCCCAGGCAGCCGACATCTATCGCTACAAGGATCCGTTCGGCGTCTGGCGATCCATGAAGGTGCCTACGGGCTACGCCAAGTATTACAAGCGGGCGCAAGCCCGGACGGCCTGGCGAGGCAGCGGCATGAAGGTCTGCCTGGAGTGCGAGCCCAAGTCGGGCGACGGGGCGCGCCTGGTGTCGCTGGCGCCCGCCTCGCGCGCCCAGCGTTGGGGTGAACTCAAGGTACCCGCCGCACATGACGGACTGATTGCGCGGGCGGCGCGCGAGTCGGGCGTGGACCAGGCGTTGCTGACCGCGGTGATCGCGATTGAATCGGGGTTCCGCAGCGATGCGCGCTCGCCCAAGGGGGCGTTGGGACTGATGCAGCTGATGCCGGCGACGGCAGCGCCGTTGTTGTCAGTGGCGGACGTGGAGACCGCGCTGGTGGATCCGGCGACCAATGTGAACGCGGGGTCGCGCCATTTGCGCCGGCTGATAGACCAGTATCCCGGCAGGCTGGATCTGGCGCTGGCGGCGTACAACGCCGGCGAGGGAGCGGTGCGCAAGTACGACGCCGTGCCGCCCTATGCGGAAACCCAGGCGTACGTCCGGGACGTGACCGCCTTGTACGAGCACTACAAGGCGCCCTGAGGGGGAGCGGCCGCGGGCCGGCCCCCCCAATGCCGTTACATCGACGCGAAGACCTTTTCGGCGATGTCCAGCGTGGACTTGATCACCGCGTCGTCATGCGTGGCCGAGACGAAACCGGCTTCGAAGGCGGACGGCGCAAAGTGCACGCCGTGGTCCAGCATGGCGTGGAAAAAGCGGTTGAACGCCGCAGTGTCGCAGGCCGAGACCTCGGCGAAAGAGGTCGGGACCTGATTGCTGAAGTAGATGCCGAACATGCCCCCGATCGAATCCGCCGAGAAGGCCAGCCCGGCCGCGCGGGCGCGTTCCTGCAGGCCCTGGGCCAGCTTGGCGGTCTGGGCCGCGAGCTTGTCATAGAAGCCTGGCGCGGCGATCAGGCGCATCGTGGCCAGGCCAGCGGCCACGGCCACCGGGTTGCCCGACAGCGTGCCGGCCTGGTAGACGCCGCCCAGCGGGGCGATGTGCTTCATGATTTCGGCGCTGCCGCCAAAGGCGCCCACCGGCATGCCGCCGCCGATCACCTTGGCCAGCGTCGTGATGTCCGGCTTGACGCCGGTCAGTCCCTGCACGCCTTGCGGGCCCACGCGGAAACCGGTCATCACTTCGTCGAAGATCAGCAGCGCGCCGTGCTGCGTGCAGACTTCGCGCAGGCCTTCCAAGAAGCCCGCGGCCGGCTTGATCAGGTTCATGTTGCCGGCGACGGGCTCGACGATGATGCAGGCGATGTCGGCGCCATGCTGGGCGAAGGCCTGGCGCACGGCATCCAGGTTGTTGTATTCCAGGGTCAGCGTGTGGGAGACGAACTCCGGCGGCACGCCTGCCGAGCTGGGGTTGCCGAAGGTGAGCAGGCCCGAGCCGGCCTTGACCAGCAGGCTGTCCGAATGGCCGTGGTAGCAGCCTTCGAACTTCACGATCTTGGCGCGGCCCGTCGCGCCACGGGCCAGGCGGATGGCCGTCATGGTGGCTTCCGTGCCGGAACTGACCAGGCGCACCTGTTCCAGCGACGGCAGGCGCGAGATCAGCACTTCGGCCAGTTCGATTTCCGCTTCGGTGGGGGCGCCGAATGACAGGCCGTTGACGGCGGCTTCCTGCACGGCGCGCACCACTTCGGGATGCGAGTGGCCGAGGATGGCAGGGCCCCAGGAGCCGACGTAATCGATGTACTGCTTGTCTTCCGCGTCCCACACGTAGGGGCCCTGCGCGCGCTTGATGAAGCGCGGCGTGCCGCCCACGGAGCGGAAGGCGCGCACGGGCGAATTGACGCCGCCGGGGATGCTGCGGCAGGCGCGTTCGAAAAGCTGAGCGTTACTGGACATGGCGTTCAAGGCTTGCGGTTGGGGTTGACGGAGTAGGGCGCGGAGCAGGCGGCCGCGGCGGCCCGGATGCTGGGCGCCTCGAAAAGCCCGGTGATGACGGCAATGGCGTCGGCGCCGGCCGCCGCCACCAGCGGCGCGTTGTCGGGCGTGATGCCGCCGATGGCGACGACTGCGGGCCGCGGCGCGTCGCAGTTGTCGGTCAGGCGGCGGGCTTCAGTCAGCACCGACAGCGGCGCGCGCACGGTGTCGGGTTTGACGGTGGAGGCGAACATGGCGCCAAAGGCGATGTAGTCGGCGCCCGCAGCCAGCAGTTCCTGCGCGCGACCCAGGTCGTCGTAGCTGGAGCCGCCAAGGATCAGGTCGGGACCGGCCTCGGCGCGGATGCGCGCCAGGCTTTCGTCTTCGCGGCCCACATGAGCGCCGTCGGCGCCCACGTCCAGCGCCAGGCGCCAGTCGTCATTGATCAGAAAGACCACGCCCAGCTCGCGACACAGCGGCGCAAGTGCGCGCGCCTGCGCGGCGCGCACGGCGTCGGGCACGTTCTTGCGGCGCAGCTGCAGCGAGCGCATGCCGCCCTCGGCGGCCTGGCGGACCGCCAGCAGCAGGCGGTCGGTATCGTCCCATTCGGGAGTGACGCCATAAAGGCCAGTGGGGAAGCGCAGCGCTTTCATTGGGGAGAAATCCGGTTGGGAATGCGCCGGCCCATGCCGGGCAGGAAGCTGGCGGCGACAGCGGCGTCGGCGTGGGTCAGCCCCTGGCGCACGGCTTCGGGCATCTCCAGCCCACGGGCCAGCATGGCCGCGATGGCGGTCGCTGCCACCCCGCCAGCGTCGCCGTTGCGGTCCGGAGGCGCCTGCCAGGGCAACGTAGCGGTCTGGCCGTTGGGGCCCAGGAGCATGTTCGCGTAGTGGCCGGGCCGCTGCGGGCTGCCCAGGACCAACACCCATTCCGCGCCCGCAGCCAGCAGGGCATGCATGGGCGTTGGTGCGTCCCCGATATCGATGTCACCATCGGCATGCCACTGGGCCAGGCGCAGGTGTTCGATAACCAGCAGGTCCGTCTGCGGCAGCACCAATTCCAGGGTGGCGGCCAGCAGGTCGTCTGCCTCGTCCTCGTCCGCGGCGTCGGCCGGCGGCTGGGCGCGTTGGCCCAGATGCAGCACCAGCGGCACCTGGCTGTAGTCGGCCGCGACCTGCGCCGCGACGCTGGCGGTTTCCGCGGTGTATAGTCCGCCCACCTTGATGGCCTGCACGGACATGTCTTCGAGCAGGCAACGCGCCTGGTCGTCCAGCAGGTCGGGTGTAACGGGATGGATTTCTTCGATGCCGGCGGTATCCCGCACGGTCAGCGCGGTCACGGCCGCCAGGCCATGGCAGCCCAGGCTGGCACAGGTGACGGCATCTGCCGGCAGGCCGTCGGAGCCCGAAGGGTCGAGCGGACCGAAGACCAAAACGAGAGGGGGAGTAACGGGGGCCACTTGGACAGCGCTAGAGTAGGGGGCGCCCGGATTCATTTGCGGTGAATCAGGGGAACCCCTATTGGGTTTCGGTAAGATTGTCCCCATTCTAATGGAAGCCCCCCGCCTTTGCCCTGACGCCGGGTCAAGGGCCTGGAATTGATGTAAGAGAGAACTATGCGTACTTGGATGTGTTTGATTTGCGGCTGGGTCTACGACGAAGAGGCCGGCCTGCCCGATGAAGGCATTGCCCCCGGCACCCGCTGGGAAGACGTGCCGCCGAACTGGGTCTGTCCTGAATGCGGCGCCCGCAAAGAGGACTTTGAACTGATGGAAATCTGAGGCGCTAGCGCCGACATAATCCGCCAAGGCTCGTAAGATGGGACTACGCCCCATCCTTCGCAACCGTGGGACGGACTGGCGCCAGGCATGATGCTTGCTGTGTACGCGCGGCCTCCCCACGGTTCTTTCAGATTACCCATGTAGGGGTTGCCATGACGGAAAAACACCACGAAGACGCCACGACGCAGGCAGCCAACTTTGCCAACCAGTTCCTGATCGCCATGCCGGGCATGGTGGAAGGCAGCCTGGCGGGCTCGGTCATTTATGTCTGCGAGCACACCGAACGCGGCGCGCTGGGCCTGGTCATCAACCGGCCCACCGACCTGACGCTGGGCACGCTGTTCGAGCGTATCGATCTGACGCTCGAGATCGGCCCGGTGAAGGACACCCTGGTTTTCTTTGGCGGTCCGGTGCAGACCGACCGCGGTTTCGTGCTGCACGCGCCCGCCGGCGACTATAGCTCCAGCATCAAGCTGGGCGACATGGCGCTGACCACCTCGCGCGACGTGCTGCAAGCCGTGGCCGATGGCAAGGGTCCAGCCCGCATGCTGGTTACGCTGGGCTACGCCGGCTGGGGTGCGGGTCAGCTCGAAAGCGAGATGGCCCAGAATGCCTGGCTCAGCGTGGGCGCGGACGACACCATCATTTTCGATGTGCCGCCCGAAGAACGCTATCCGGCAGCGCTGAAGCTGCTGGGCATCGATCCGGTGATGTTGGCGGGCGATGCCGGCCATGCCTGAAGAAACCCTGCTCGCCTTCGATTTTGGCGAGAAGAAGATCGGCATCGCCATCGGCAATACGCTGACGCGCCAGGCGCGTCCGCTGGAAATCATCTTCAGTGAAATCCGCGAGGCGCGCTTCGGCCGCATTGCGGCGCTTTTGCAGGAGTGGCAGCCCCACCGCGTCGTGGTGGGGCTGGCGCTGGACGCCGACGGCGGAGAACAGCCGGCCACCGCGCGTTGCCGGCGCTTCGCCAATCAATTGCATGGCCGCTTCGGCCTGACCGTCGAACTGGTCGACGAACGCGGCTCCAGCATGGAAGCGCAGCGCCTGCTGGGCACGCATGCCGCGGACGACGCGATGGCGGCGGCTGTTATCCTGCAACGATACCTGGACACCCTGCCTGCGTCCTGACGCGCGCGGTCCGGACTGCCTATGCTCAATCCGCAACTCGATCGCCGCGGCGAACTGATACACCTGCTGACTACGGAAGGCCTGCCTCGCCGGCATGTCGAACGGCTGCTGGACGCTGCGCGTGCTCATGCGACGGGCGCGGCGCCCGCCGCCTCGTCGTCCGCCGCACCCTTGTTCCTGTGCCTGCCCGATGATTCGGCGCAGGACCGTGACGCCTTTGCCGCCGCTGCCGGACGGCTGTCCCTGTCGCCGGTGGCGCTGGACTTGCAGGCCGGCGCGGCGCTGGCCGAAACCGTGGCCCGGCTGGCGCCAGGCCTGCTGGTGCTGCGGCATGGCGCCAGCGGCGCGGCGCATTGCGCGGCCGCGCATGCCGCCCCGGGCCTGCGCGTCCTTAACGCCGGCGACGGCAGCCATGCCGATCCTTTGCCGGCGTTGGCGCTGGTGCAGGCCATGATCGATGCGCGGCAGGATCTGACCAACCTGGCCGTGACGCTGGTGGGCGACGTCCGCCACTCGCGCATGGCGCGTTCCGTCATCCATGCCATGACGACATTGGGCGTGCCCGAAGTCCGGGCCGCCGCGCCGCGCACGCTCTTGCCCGATGGCCTGCCGCAACTGGGCGTGCGCGCCTGCGCTTCGCTGCGGGAAGGTCTGCAGGATGCCGACGTCGTCGTCGTGCTGCCCTTGAAGGTGGAAGGGATCAGCGGCGCGTGGTTGCCCTCCGCCCGAGAGTACGCGCAGGCCTACGGCCTGACGCCGGCCGCGCTGGCGGCCGCCCGGTCCGATGCCTTGCTATTGCCCGCGGGCGTGCTGACGCCCGGCATCGAGACCGATGGCGACGTGTCGGCCAGCCTGACACCCATCGAGGCGCAACTGGCGGACCTTGAACAATATTTGCGTCTGGCCGCCCTGGAACTGCTGACCGGAGATGCGCCATGAGGTTGCACGTCGCCAACGGGCGGCTGATCGATCCGGCCAATGCACGGGATGGGCAGCACGATCTCTACATCGCGGACGGCCATGTGGTTGCGGTGGGGCGCGAGCCCGACGGCTTTCACGCGGACAGCCGGCTGGACGCCGCCGGATTGGCCGTGTTGCCTGGCCTGATCGACCTGTCGGCGCGGGTAACGCAGTCCGGCGCGGCATCATTCGCGCCATCCGAGCTGCGCGCGGCCCTGGCCGGCGGCGTGACCAGGCTGGTGTTGCCGCCGGACTCCGCTGCGCCGCTGGACGAGCCAGGCAAGGTCGAGGCGCTGATGCGCCAGGCCGAAGCGGGGCAATGCCGAATCCATCCGCTGGGCGCGATGACCGTGGCGCTGGCCGGAGAAACGCTGGCGGAAATGGGTTTGCTGGCCCAGGCTGGCTGCCTGGCATATGCGCAAGGCGAGCAAGGCATCGTCGACACGCGCGTGCTCTGGGGGGCCATGCGCTACGCCAGCGGCATGGGCCATGCGCTGTGGCTGAGGCCCCAAGATCCGTGGCTGGCGCGCGGCGCGGTCGCCGCCAGCGGCGCCTATGCCGAGCGCCTCGGCCTCGAAGGGCTGCCTGCGCAGGCGGAAACCGTGGCCTTGCACACCATTTTTGAACTGCAGCGCGCCATGGGCGCGCGCGTGCACCTGACTCGGCTGTCCACGGCCGCCGGACTGGAACTATTGCGCGCTGCCAAGCGCGAAGGCCTGCCTGTGAGCGCCGATGTCTCTGTCCACAATCTGCATCTGACGGACGTGGACATCGGCTTTTTCAACACGGACTTCCGCCTGAACCCGCCCTTGCGCGGCCAGCGCGACCGCGACGCGATCCTTGCGGCGCTCGCGGACGGCACGGTCGACGCGCTGTGTTCCGATCACACCCTGGTCGACGATGCGGGCAAAGCCGTGCCGTTTCCTATGGCCGCGCCCGGCGCGACGGGTCTGGAGCTGCTGCTGTCCCTGGCCCTGAAGTGGGCGCGCGACCATCGCAGGCCATTGGCCGAAGCGCTGGCGCGGGTCACCTGTGGTCCTGCCGCGGTATTGGACAAGATCGCGCCCCAAGCGGGCGCGACCGGCCATCTGGGCCCGGGAGCGCCGGCCGACCTGTGCCTGGTCGACCTGGATGCCGAATGGCTGGTGGAGCCTGGCGCGCTGCAAAGCCGCAGCGGCCATACCCCGTTCGCGGGTATGATGCTGCCCGGCCGTGTACGCGCCACCGTGGTGGGTGGCAGCCTGGCCTGGGAGACTCCGGTTTGAAGCTGCTGCGCTTTGTCCTTAGGCTGTTCCTCGTGGTGCCCTGGATTCTCTTCGGCCTTGTGTGCGTGGGCCTGGTATATCCGCTGATCGGGCACAAGTCGCGAGCCTGGCTGAACCGCCGCTGGTCGCGTTGCCTGATGGCATTCTGTGGCCTGCGGGTCGTCCTCAAGGGCGAGCCGCGCCTGACCGGTCCGGTGCTGATGGTGGCCAACCATGTGTCCTGGATCGACATCTTCGTGCTGAATTCGGCGCGCGCCACTTCCTTCGTCGCCAAGAGCGAGATCCGCAGCTGGCCGATCATCGGCTGGCTGGTGGCTGGCGCCGGCACGCTCTTCATCGAACGCGGCCAACGCCACGCGGTGCACGCGATGGGCGAGTCCATGCAAGCCCGCTTCAAGCAAGGCGATGCGGTCGGGCTGTTCCCTGAAGGCACCACGAGTGAAGGCTTCGAGCTGCTGCCGTTCCATGCGAGCCTGTTCGAACCCGCGCGCGCCGCCGCCGTGGAGATCCAGCCGGTGGCATTGCGATTCCTGCAGCATGGCAAACGCAGCGGCTACGCGGCCTTTGTCGGAGAGGAATCCTTGGTGGCAAATCTCTGGCGCGTGCTGGGAGTGACGGGGCTTGCCGTCGAAGTGGTGTTCCTGCCGCCGTTGCCGGCGCGGCATCCGGACGGAAGCTTGCCGACGCGACTGGAGCTTTCCCACCAGGCCCGAGACGCCATCCTGAGCGCGCTGTAGCGGCCCTGGGGGCGCGGCAGGCCCCCCTCTACTGCCATCCCCCCGAAAACTCACAACAACTCTCCGCCAGTTCCGCCACGCTCTGGCAAAACGCCACATCTGCGTCCCGCCGGAACATCGCGCAATACACCGATTGCGGCGATGCCGTGGTGGTGCGGGCGATGACCAGCCGTTTCGCGCTGACCATGTCCGCGAAATAGTCCCGTGGCAGGCAACTGACTCCGAAGCCCGCCGCCGTCAGCCCCGCCATTGCGATCAGGCTGTTGATGGTGAAGATGTTGCTGGCCGGCGTATGGGGGCGCAGCCAGCCGTCGTAGATCATGTTGAGCCCCGACTCCCGGCTTTGCCGCAGCAGGGGCAGGGCGGCGATGTCTGCGGGTGTGTAGACGCGACTGGAATCGATCATGTCGGGGCTGCCCATCCATGCGAATTCCAGCCGCTGCAGGGGGACCGCCTGCAGGTTGGGTTCGGCGAATTCACCGTGCAGGAACGCCATGTCCAGCTGCCCCGCCTGCAGGCGTTTGAGCAGGTCCGCGCCCAGGTCGATATGCGGCTCCAACGTGATGCGAGGGTAGTGCGCGCGTAGCAGCCGGATCAGGGCGGGCAGCCAGGTCATGGCGGTGATCTCGGTAATCCCAAAGCGGAAGGTGCCGGTCAGCGTGTGCTGGCCCTTCAGCCGGACCAGCAGGCGGTCGCGATGGCCCAGCATTTCGTCGGCCAGCGCGTACACCTCATGTCCGCGAGCGGTCAGCTCGGCGCGGTGGCCGGAGCGGTCGAACAGCGCGATGTCGAAGTCCGCCTCCAGTTCCTGGATGCGCTTGGTGATCGCCGATTGGGTGGTGTGCAGCTTCTGGGCCGAGGCCGAAAACGTGCCCAGCCTGACCGTCCAATACAGGGCTTCGATCTGCTTGAAGGTCAGCACGCGGGATCGTCCTTGCCGGGGGTTTTCATTCCGAAATTTCCATTAAGGGCTAACCCTTATATTCCATAAAGAGATCAAGTTCGTGGAAATTTAATCCCTTTTTCGGAATCGGAAAAGCTCGCACCATGGCACCTGCCTCTACTACCGACTCAGGACTTTGCAGATCGTCATGGCCTCTATTCACACTGGCGCCCGGGTATTGCCGGCCTCTCCCGTCGCTTCCACGGCTGTCCTCCAGGCGCTGGCCGGCATCGTCACGCCGCATCTCAGCGACAATCTCGCGCGCCGCGAAGGCATATCGGGCCTGCGCCGCTACAACGGCGGCGGCAAGCTGGTTGGCACCGCACTGACCGTCAAGACGCGCCCGGGCGACAACCTGCTCATCTACAAAGCCATGATGCAGGTGCAGCCGGGCCACGTGCTGGTGGTGGACGCCGGGGGAGACCTGTCCAATGCCGTGCTGGGCGAAATCATGAAGCGCTATCTCCAGGTCCATGGCTGCGCGGGCGTGGTGGTGGATGGCGCCATCCGCGACGTGGCCGCCTTCGAGGCGGACAACTTCCCCTGCTATGCGCGTGGCCACATCCACCGCGGCCCCTACAAAGATGGCCCGGGCGAGGTCAACGTGCCGGTGTCCATTGGCGGGCAGGTCATCAATCCCGGCGATATCGTGGTGGGCGACGAGGACGGCCTGGTCAGCTTCCCGCCCGCCGAGGCCGACGCGTTGATCGCGGCTGCACAGGCCCACGCGGCCAAGGAAGAACGCATCATGGCCGAAATCGCGGCCGGCGACAAAACGCAGAGCTGGATGCAGGCCGCCTTTGCCGCCAAGGGGTTGGCATGAGCCTGGCCGCAACCGAATTCCTGGCCGACCGCGCGCGCGCCATCAAGCCTTCGCCCAGCATGGCGGCGAAGAGCCGGGTCGACCAGTTGCGCGCCGAGGGTCGCGATATCGTCGACTTCACCGTGGGTGAACCGGACCTGCCCACGCCCGCCCATATCGTGCAGGCCGGCATCGACGCGCTCCATAGCGGTGACATCCGCTATACCGCTTCCACCGGCGCCAAGCCGCTGCTGGAGGCCGTGCGCGCCAAGTTCCAACGCGAAAACGGCCTGGACTACGCGCTGGACGAACTGATCGTGGGCGTGGGCGCCAAGCAGCTCATCTTCACTGCGTTGGCCGCCACCGTGCAGGCGGGCGACGAGGTCATCATCCCGGCGCCGTATTGGGTGTCGTACCCGGACATGGTGCTGGTCAATGACGGCACGCCCGTGGTGGTGGCGTGCCCCGAGTCCGACGGTTTCAAGCTCACGCCGCAGGCGCTGGAGCGGGCGATCACGCCGCGCACGAAATGGCTGCTGCTGAATACGCCCAGCAACCCCACCGGCGCCATGTACGACGCTGCCGAACTGCGGGCTCTGGGCGAGGTGCTGGAGCGCCATCCGCGGGTGTGGCTGTTGACCGACGAAATCTATGAACACCTGGCCTATGGCGAGGCGCGGCACCAGTCGCCGGCGGCGGCCGTGCCTGCGCTGGCTGGCCGCACGCTCACCATCAACGGCGTGTCCAAGGCCTATGCCATGACCGGCTGGCGTCTGGGCTATGCGGGCGGACCCAAGGGCCTGATCAAGGCCATGGCGACGCTCATCTCGCAAAGCACCAGCTGTGTCAGTGCCATCAGCCAGTCGGCCGCGCGCATTGCGTTGACCGCCGACCAGGACTGCGTGCGCCAGGCCGCGGACGTATTCCATGCGCGCCGCGACCGCATCGTTGCGCTGCTGAACGACGTGGCCGGCGTGCGCTGCCCGCAACCCCAGGGAGCGTTCTACGTGTACCCGTCGGTGGCGGGCCTGCTGGGCAAATGCACCCCAACCGGGCGCGTGCTCGAGACCGACCTGGACGTGGTGATGTTCCTGCTGGATACGGCAGGCGTTGCGGTGCTGGACGGCTCGGCCTATGGTTTGTCGCCTTATCTGCGTTTGAGTTTCGCCACGTCGATGGAGAACATCGAGGAAGGCTGCCGGCGCATCCGCGAGGCTTGCGCCAGCCTGGTTTGATTCCACGGGCGGCTCCAGGGCCGCCCCGAGGCCCGCTGCGGCGTCGCAGCGTTCTTAAGCAGTACCCATACCTATATTCCAGGGGAAATACCATGAAGACATTGATCGCTTCCGTCGTCGCCGCGGCCGGCCTGGTCGCCACGCTGGCGCCTGCCGCCCATGCCGATACGCTCGCCGATATCAAGGCGCGCGGCAAATTCATCTGCGGCACCATGGGCACGGCCGAGCCCTTCAGTTTCCAGGATCCGAAGACCCGCGGCATCGTGGGCTACGAAGTCGATATGTGCCAGGCCATCGCCGACAGCCTCGGCGTGCCGCTGGAACTTAAGCTGATTGCCGTCGAGGCGCGCATTCCCGAGCTGATTGCCGGGCGCGTGGACGTGGTGGCGGCCAACCTGGGCTGGAGCCCCGAACGCGCGCAGCAGATCGATTACTCGCACCAGCATTTCGTGAGCCTGCAGAAAGTGCTGGCGCGCGAGTCCGACAAGGACCTGAAGGCGCCGGCCGACCTGGCGGGCAAGCGCGTCAGCGCCGTGCGCGGGTCGTCGTCGGAGCAGGGCGCGCGCAAGAACATCCCTAATGTCGAGCCTGTGACCTTCAAGGACCCCAGCGGCGCCTTCCTGGCGTTGCAGCAAGGCAAGGTCGGCGGCTTCGTGGCGTCCGAGCTGATGCTGGTCAAGCTGAAGCAGCAGGCCGCGGGCGGCGCGGTGCCGGTCAAGATCCTGGAGCCGGCGCTGTTTGTCGAACCCTGGGGCATGGGCGTGCGCAAGGGCGATACCGCCATGCTGGATCAGGTGAACAAGGTGATCGACGGAATGGAAGCTTCGGGCCAGGCCGCCAAGACGTTCGATAAGTGGTTCGGCGCGGGCACCCAGTTCAACATGAAGCGCGACTTCCGCATCGAAGCCATCAAGGGTTGATGCGCGGACCGCGCTGGAGCCTGCTTCGATGCATTACGTTTTCGACTTCAGCGCCATTTTCCAGGGCGAGTATCCGGCTTGGCTGCTCAGGGGGTTGATTACCACCCTGGCGCTGGCCGGGCTGGCCTGGATCCTGGCGTTCCTGGTGGGCAGCCTGCTGGCGGTGATCCGCCTGACAGGCTCGCCCGTGGCCAACGCGGTGATCGCGGTGTATGTCGCGTTCCATCGCAACGTGCCCATGCTGGTGCACATCCTGTTCTGGTACTTCGGCGTGCCGGCGTTGCTGCCGCAAGGCGCGGCGGATTGGCTCAACAGTCACGGCAGCGAGTTCATCCTGTCCTGCATCGCCATCGCGCTGGTGATGTCGGCCTACGTCTGCGAAGACCTGCGCAGCGCGGTGCGTGGCATCCCGCCGGGGCAGGTGGAGGCATCGCGCGCGCTGGGGCTGGGCTTCCTGCCCACCATGCGCAAGGTCGTGCTGCCGCAAGCCTTCCGCATCGCGATTCCGCCTTTGCTCAACCAGACCCTGCTGCTGCTGAAGAACACCAGCCTGGCCATGGCCATCGGCGTGACCGAGCTGACGGCAGCGGGCCGCGAAATCGAGAACTACACGTTCAAGACCTTCGAGGCCTATGCCGTGGTGACCGTCATCTATCTGCTGCTGTCGTTTCTGATCATGGGCGGGGGAGCGCTGTTGCAACGACGTTACCGTCCGCTGGGAGCGCGCTGATCATGTGGGACATACTCAAGGACAATTGGCTGCTGCTGCTCATCGGGCAGTATCCCCAAGGCCCCATCGGCGGCCTGGTGGCGACGCTGGGACTGGCCGCGGTCAGCCTGGCGCTGGCGCTTCCCTGCGGCGTGTTGCTGGCGCTGGGCCGGATCAGCCCCTATCGGGTGTTCTACTGGCCGGCCTCGGCAGTGGTCTACCTGGTGCGGGGCTTGCCGCTGCTGATGTTCATCTTCTGGGCGTACTTCTTCGTGCCGCTCATCATCGGCCGGCCGGTGGCGGGCACCACCACGATGATCGTCGCGCTGGTCTGCTACGAAAGCGCCTACCTGGCCGAGATCATCCGCGCGGGCATCCAGGCGCTTCCGCCGGGGCAGCAGGAAGCCAGTCGGGCGCTCGGCCTGTCATACCTGCAGACCATGCGGCGCGTGATCCTGCCGCAGGCGCTCTACAACATGCTGCCCAGCATGCTGAGCCAGTTCGTCTCCACGGTGAAGGAAACCTCGTTGGCCTACGTCATCAGCGTGCAGGAACTGACCTATGCCGCCAACCAGATCAACAGCGTGCTGCTGACCAAGCCTTTCGAGGTCTTCGGGTTGCTGGCGCTGACCTATTTCATCCTGAATTTTGGCCTGAGCTCTCTCGTGCACCTGACCGAACGCCGCATCGGCAGGCGGCGCGCCGGGCTCATGCCTGCTCCCAAGGCGGTGCCGACATGATCCGATTTTCCGCAGTACAGAAGTGGTATGGCCAATACCAGGCGCTGGCCGACGTGACGGCGCAGGTCAAGCGTGGCGAGGTGGTGGTGGTTTGCGGGCCGTCGGGTTCGGGAAAGTCCACGCTGATCCGCACCGTGAACCGGCTGGAGCCGATCCAGAAGGGCGTGATCGAGGTGGATGGCCAGGATATCTACGGCCCCAAGGTGCATCTGGATTCCTTGCGCAGCCATATCGGTTTCGTGTTCCAGCAGTTCAACCTGTTCCCGCATCTGTCGGTGCTGGAAAACCTGATGCTGGCGCCGCTGCAGCTCAAGCGCGCCCGCCGTCCCGAAGCCCGCGAGCGGTCGCTGCAGCTGCTGGAGCGCGTCGGGCTGGCGCACAAGGCCGACGCTTATCCGGCGCAGCTGTCGGGCGGGCAGCAACAACGCGTGGCCATCGCGCGAGCGCTGGCAATGAACCCGCCCGTGATGCTGTTCGACGAGCCGACCAGCGCGCTGGACCCGGAGATGGTGGGCGAGGTGCTGCAGGTGATGAAGGGCCTGGCCAGGGACGGCATGACCATGGTGTGCGTGACGCACGAAATGGGGTTTGCCCGCGAGGTCGCCGATAGTGTGTGGTTCATGGACGCGGGGCGGATTGTGGAGACGGGGACGCCGGAGGAATTCTTTACTCGGCCGGGGACGGAGCGGGCGAGGAAGTTCCTGGCTGAGATTCGACATTAAGGGGGATTTTGTTCGGGGCGGCTTTGAGTTCTTAAGGCGCCTGTCGCGTCGGGGCCCTGCGATGCGCGGGGCAACGATTGCGGTCCGGAGCCTTCGCTCCGGACTGCCCCGTCGTCATCCTCGTTGCCGCCTGCGGCGGCTGCCTACGGATTCCCTCGGGCTTATCGACGCCCCGCG
>NZ_NJIF01000016.1 GCF_002209555.1 Achromobacter insolitus | reverse complement strand
GCTTGCTGCCCCCCGAGGGGGGCTGCGCCGCCTTGGGGCGGCCCGGCGGCGGCGCGGCTATGAAAGTGCCCCCACGCGGCGCTCGCCCCGCTCGCTTGCTGCCCCCCGAGGGGGCTGCGCCGCCTTGGGGCGGCCCGGCGGCGGCGCGGCTATGAAAGTGCCCCCACGCGGCGCTCGCTCCGCTCGCTTGCTGCCCCCCGAGGGGGCTGCGCCGCCTTGGGGCGGCCCGGCGGCGGCGCGGCCATTCTTGCGCGCGGTAAACAATCCCGTCCCGAAATGCGCTCGCTCCGCTCGCTTGCTGCGGGCATTGTTGCGGGCGTGGCGCCTTTCGGGCGACTATTCCGTCTTGCGGGGCCAGCCGGCCCCTTTTTTTACATAGCCTTCCCATGAGCCTGTTTCGCTCGGCGGCCACGGTCAGCAGTTTCACCCTGCTGTCCCGCATTTCCGGCCTGATCCGTGACATTCTGGTGGCCCGCGCCTTTGGCGCCGGCCCCCTCACCGACGCCTTCTGGGTCGCTTTCCGCATCCCCAACCTGCTGCGCCGCTTGTTCGCCGAAGGGGCATTCGCCCAGGCCTTCGTGCCCATCCTGGGCGCGGCGCGCAACAACAGATCCGAAGCCGAAGTCCGCACGTTGCTGGACCGCGTCGCGCTGCTGCTGACTGCGGCGCTGATGCTGATCACGCTCATCGGCATCTTCGCCGCTCCCTGGGTAGTGTCCGCCATGGCCAGCGGCCTGCGTGGGGCAGACCGCGACACCGAGTTCGGCGCGGCGGTCTGGATGACGCGCGTGATGTTCCCCTACATCTTCTGCATGTCGCTGATCGCCTTCGCCTCGGGCGTGCTCAATACCTGGCGCCGCTTCGCCGTGCCGGCGTTCACCCCGGTCCTGCTGAACCTGGCCATGATCGCCGCCTGCATCTGGCTCGCACCGCGCCTGGAAGTGCCGATCTATGCGCTCGCCATCGGCGTCATGATCGGCGGAGTGGCCCAATTGGCCGTGCAATGGACGGCGCTATCGCGGCTGGGCCTCACGCCGCGCTTTACGCTGCGGTTCCGCGAGGCTTGGGGCGATCCCACGGTGCAGCGCATCCTCAAGCAGATGGCGCCCGCCACCCTTGGCGTTTCCGTCGCGCAGATCTCTCTGCTGATCAACACCAACATCGCCACCTGGCTGAAGCCGGGCAGCGTGACCTGGCTGTCCTTTGCCGACCGCCTGATGGAGTTCCCCACGGCGCTGCTGGGAGTGGCGCTGGGCACCGTACTGCTGCCCAGCCTGTCCGCGGCCCATGCCCGCGAGGACCACGGCGGTTATAGCGGACTGCTGGACTGGGGCCTGCGCCTGGTGCTGCTGCTGGGTTTGCCGGCTGCGGTGGGCATGGCGCTGCTGTCCGATGGGCTGGTCGCCACCCTGTTCCATTACGGCGCCTTCGACGCCCAGGATGTCACCCAGACCCGCCTTGCCGTCATTTCCTATTCCGCCGGACTGATCGGCCTGCTGGCCGTGAAGATCCTGGCACCGGGCTTCTACGCCAAGCAGGACATCCGCACACCCGTGAAGATCGCCATCGGCGTGCTGATCGTGACGCAGTTGTTGAACCTGGCGCTGGTGCCAGTCATGGCGCATGCCGGGCTGGCATTGGCCATCGGGTTGGGCGCCTGCCTGAACGCGCTGGCGCTGCTTATCGGACTGCGCCGCCGCGGCGTCTACCAACCCGGCCCTGGCTGGACTTCGTTCGCGCTGCGACTGCTGCCGGCCCTGGCCGCGCTGGCGGCTCTGCTCTGGTATGCGGACGGACGAATCGACTGGATCGCCCTGCAGGCCCACGCGGGACTCCGGGCAGCCTGGCTGAGCGGCGTGTTGGCAGCCAGTGCGGCGGTCTACTTCGGAATGTTGTTACTGTTTGGCTTCCGTCCTAGGGACTTCGGCCGACGTCCGACGCGTTAAGTTCGGACAATCTGCCTATATACACTTCAAAAGCCGGTCTTGTGCCGGCTTTTTTGCATTAGATTCGTCAAGAATTGACAATCAGCCGGTAATCTTTGGTAAAAAACCTTTATTATTTACAAATTGCCATCGAAAGGATCCCCCTGGATGCACTGCGGGGACATGAAGTGAAGTACGCCCAAGGACAACCCATGGCGGACCAGGTAATCAATTGGCTGCTGTTATTGCGCTCTGGCAAGGCGACCGCACAGGACTATAACGATTTCCTGGCGTGGCGCGCTGCCGACCCGGCCCATGAAAATGCCTGGCAGCAACTGACCGGTTCGCTGGAAGGATCGACATTCGGCCGGCTTGGCGACGCCTATCCCGCAGGATACGCCGCGGCCGGCCCCGCCGTCCCGCCTGTAGCCGTCCCTGCCGGGGCCGGCATCGCGCCCCCTCGCCGCCGCTTTCTGGCTGGCGCGCTGACGCTCGCCGGCGCGGGCGCCTGCGCGGCGTATGTGGGCAACGCCTTCTACCCCCTGGGCAACGTCGCGGCGGATGCCGCCACGGCTACCGGCGAACGCCGCCGCTACCTGCTGTCCGACGGCAGCCAGTTACTGCTGGACGCCCGCAGCCGGGTCAACCTCGATTTCACCCCCGCTTACCGCCAAGTCCGGCTGCTGGACGGCGCCGTCACGGTCTCGGTAGCGCCCGACGCGCGGCGGCCCTTCCTCGTCCAAACCGCCGAAGGCACGGTCCGCGCCCTGGGCACGCGTTACATGGTCCGTCAACAGGCCCAGCGCACACTGGTGGTAGTACATGAACATGAAGTCGAGGTCGAGACCATGTCCGGCGCCCACGGCACCGTCCGCGCCGGCACCGGCGCCCGGTTCGACGCGGCCCGCATGGATACGCCGCGTGCCGAGCTGATGGCCGAGGCCGCCTGGGAGGCGGGCTGGGTCGAAGCACGCGGCCGCCCCCTGGCCGAAGTGATCGCGGCCCTGCGCCCCTACCGCAGCGGCACCTTGCGCGTCTCGATGGCTGCGGGGGGCCTGCCGGTATCCGGCCACTTCCCGCTGGACGACACCGACGCGGCGCTGGACACCTTGAGGGACATGATGCCCATCCATGTCCGCCGCTTCACGCCCTGGTTCGTCTCCATCAGCGTCGCCACCTGACAACGGCAGCGTCGACGCCCTGCTCTCCGGAGCTGCTTCGTTGTATACTTCGCACGGTGTTTTTATCCAGTAGGCGCCACGGGTTTTCCTCAAGGCTTTGCACGAGGATCATCCGCAAGGGCTCTCCAGCCCGGGGACATTTTCCCGCAGCGCCCCCCGCCCGGTTGACGGGCGCTCCATCGGCTGATCCGACATTAAAAGCTTGCAATCCCCCGGGGACTTGCTACAATGTTCGACTTTGCCGAATTCAACTTATATAGCAACATGGCCAATACCGCCCAAGCCCGCAAGCGCGCTCGCCAATCCGTTGAGCGCAACAAGCACAATTCCAGCCTGCGCTCGATGCTGCGCACCGCCATCAAGCGCGTTCGCCAATCCATCGCCGCTGGCGACAAGGCTGCGGCTGGCGAAGTGTTCCAGAAGGCCTCCAGCGTGATCGATCGCGTGGCCGACAAGAACATCATCCACAAGAACAAGGCCGCTCGCCACAAGAGCCGCCTGGCTGCCGCCATCAAGGCGCTGGCCTAAGCCATTCTGCCGCCCTGTTTTCAGGGCGTCACGAATACGGCAAATAAAAAAGGATGCCCATGGGCATCCTTTTTTGCGTTCCGCCTGCCCGCGGCTGCGCACCCTTCCCGTCCTAGTCCAAGCGTGACGCGAGGCGGCCGTGTGCGGCTTGCGCCGCCTCGCGCAGCGACGCCATCAGCGCCCCGACCAGCGGATTGCCCGGACGATGCTCGGGGAACACCACGCTGATCCGAAACGGGAACGCGCGCGCCAAGGGACGGATGTGCAGCCCGCGGCCGAGGAAATCCAGGGCGGTCAACGGGTTCACGATAGCCAGACCCAGTCCCTGGCGCACGAAGGTGCACACGGACACAGCGCTCGGCGTCTCGACAATGGACCTGCGCAGCACGCCGCTTTCGGCAAACGCCTCGTCGATCTGGATACGGTAGGGGTCGCTGGACGACAGGCTGACGAACGCATGCCCTTCGAAATCGGCCAGTTCGATACGCCGCTTGGCCAGTAGCGCATGGCCGTCGGGCAGCACGCATACCTCATCCACTTCCAGCAGCAGTTCCACGCGGGTTCCGGCGGGCGCCGCGTCGTGCTCGGTCAGGCCCAGGTCGTAACGCTGCGCGCTCAGCCACTCTTCCAGGAAAGGAGATTCCTGCGTCTCCAGCGCCAGGCTCACCCCAGGATGGCGCTCATGAAAGCGCCGGAAAGCCTCCGGCAGGATCGAATGGGAAAAGACCGGCAAGGCGATTACCGACAACTGGCCGCCCTTGTACGCCCTCAGGCGCGCAGCGGCCGAAGAGACCCGCTCCAGGCCGGCGTACGACTGGCGGACCTCATCGAACAGGGCCAAGCCTGGCATGGTGGGCCGCAGCCGCCCCGCCACCCGATCGAACAGCGCGAAACCGATGCCTTGCTCCAGGCGCGCCAGTTCCCGGCTTACCGTCGGCTGGGACGATCCCAGCAACTCCGCCGCCTTGGTCACGCTGCCGGCGATCATGACCGCCCGGAAAACTTCGATATGCCGGTGCGTCAGCATCGCCCGCCCCATATCAGGAATGAATTGATCAAGGAAATATAAGCATTTTACTGGATGACCGAAGCCGGGCATCATGCCGCCTTTGTTTTCAATTCCCTCAAGGTATCGCCCGCCATGGCCTTCGATCCGCGCCAACTCACCCAACTCGCCGCCGAACACGGCACGCCCCTGTGGGTCTACGATGCCGCCGTCATCCGTGAACGCATCTCGCAGCTGCGCCGCTTTGACACCATCCGCTACGCGCAGAAGGCTTGCTCCAACCTCCACATCCTGCGCCTGATGCGCGCTGAAGGCGCCATGGTGGACGCCGTCTCGCTGGGCGAAATCGAACGCAGCCTGGCCGCCGGCTTCCAGCCGCAGGGCGAACCGGAGGGCATCGTTTTCACGGCCGACCTGATCGATCACGCCACGTTGGCCGTTGTGCTCAAGCACGGCATCACCGTGAACGCTGGATCCCTGGATATGCTGGCGCGCGTGGGCCAGGCCTCGCCAGGCCACCGCGTATGGCTGCGGATCAATCCGGGCTTTGGCCACGGCCATAGCAACAAGACCAACACGGGCGGCCCGCAGAGCAAGCACGGCATCTGGATCGGCGACGTGGCCGAAGCCATGTCCATCGTGCGCCGCCATGGCTTGAAGCTGGTCGGCATCCACATGCATATCGGCTCGGGCGTGGACTACGGCCACCTGTCCAGCGTGTGCGACGCCATGGTCGACGTGGTCGCGTCGCTGGACCATGACATCGAAGCCATTTCCGCTGGCGGCGGCCTGTCCATCCCCTACCGTGAGGGCGATGCCCGCATCGACTGCGATCACTACTTTGAACAATGGGATGCGGCGCGCAAGCGCATCGCCGAGCGCCTGGGCCACGACATCCGGCTGGAGATCGAGCCAGGACGCTTCCTGGTTGCCGAAGCCGGTGCGCTGGTTTCCGAGGTGCACTCGATCAATCGCCGCCCGGAACGCGATTTCGCGCTGGTAGACGCGGGCTTCAACGATCTGATGCGCCCGGCCATGTACGGCAGCTATCACCGCATTTCGGTGCACGCTCCGGACGGCAGCCGCCCACAGGGCGCGGCCGATACCCGCATCGCCGTGGCCGGCCCGCTATGCGAATCGGGCGACGTGTTCACGCAGGACGCCGGCGGCGTCGTATCCGACCAGTTGCTGCCCAAGCCGCGCATCGGCGATTTCCTGGTGTTCCATGATGCGGGCGCCTACGGATCGTCCATGTCCTCGAACTACAACAGCCGTCCGCTGGCGCCCGAAGTGCTGTTGGACAACGGCGGCGCCCGATTGATCCGCCGCCGCCAGACGATCGGCGAACTGCTGGCGCTGGAAGAGACGGCGTCCGGCGCCTGATACGTGGAGCGACGGACGACGGGAACCCAGCGTGGCATTCAGGTGGGAAAGGCTTCGCGCAAGGCGAAGGTCGCCTGCTTGAACACGCCCAGGTCCGTGCCCACCGCCACGAAGTGCATGCCCATGTCCAGGTAGCGCCGCGCATCCGCATGCACCGGGGCCAGGATGCCCACGGCCTTGCCCTGGGCCGACACCCGCTGGTACAGGTGGCGGATGGCCTCCTGGACTTCGGGGTGGCCGGGGTTGCCGATATGCCCAAGCGCTGCGGCCAGGTCGGACGGCCCGATGAACACGCCATCCACCCCTTCCACCGATGCGATCTCGTCCACTGCATCTATTCCCGGACGGCTTTCGATTTGCAGCAGAACGCAGATGTTGTCGTTGATGGTGTGCAGGTAATCCGGCACCGTGCCATAGCGGTTGCTGCGCTGGGCGCCCGCCACGCCCCGCATGCCCTGTGGGGGATACCTCGTGGCCGCCACGGCCCGGCGCGCATCTTCCTCGGACTCGATGAACGGAATCAACAGGTTGTAGAAGCCGATATCCAGCAGGCGCTTGATCTCCACCGGATCATTCCAGGACGGCCGGCCCACGGCGGCGCTGGCACTGCCCTGCAGGGCCTGCAGCTGCTGCAGGAACATCGGCACCTCGTTGGGCGAATGCTCGCCGTCCAGGAGCAGCCAGTCGAAATTGGCCAGTCCCACGAGTTCTGCCGTAATGTGGCTGGACATGCACATCCAGAATCCTATGAGCCGTTCGCGCGCCAGGATGCGTTGCCGGAAACGGTTGGGTAAGGGTGAGTTCATTGCCGCCTTCAATTCATGAGAAAAACAGGTTGGGCCGGGCCGCCAAGCCCGCCCGCGCATTCAATCGACGCATTCAGTCCATCTTGGCGCCGGAAGCCTTGGCCGCCTTGCCCCACTTCGCGATTTCATTGTCCACAAAGGCCGAGAACGACTTCGGGTCGTCCGCCACCACCACGAAACCCACGCTCTCCAGCTTCTGCCGGATGTCAGGAGAAGACAGGGCTTTCACGGTCGCCTGGTTCAGGCGCTGGATGACGGCAGGCGGTGTCTTCGCGGGCGCGGACAGGCCAAACCAGGACTCGGCCGAAAACCCCGGATAGCCCGATTCCGCCACGGTGGGCGTGTCGGGATAAGCGGGGTTGCGCTTGGCGCTGGCCACGGCCAGGGCGCGCAGCTTGCCAGAGGTGACTTGCGGCAACAGCGTGTCCTGGTTCAGGAACATGACCGACACACGGCCTCCTATCATGTCGGTGATAGCCGCCGCGCCGCCCTTGTAGGGCACGTGCACCAGGTCGATCTTGGCGTCCTGCTCCAGCATTTCCATGGCCAGATGGCCGGAGGAGCCGCTACCCGAACTCGCATGCGTGTACTTGCCGGGGTTCTCGCGGACCAGCTTGATGAAATCCGCGAAGGTCTTGCCCGGGAAGTCGTTGTTCGCCACGAGCACGTTGGGGCCGGTCGCCAACAGGGAGATGTGCGCGAAGTCGCTATTGCGGTACGGCATGTTCTGGTAGATCGCATAGCTGATGGCGTTGGAGCCGACGCCCGACAGCAGCAGCGTGTAGCCGTCGGGCTCCGCCTTGGCCACCAGGTCGGAGCCAATATTGCCGTTGGCGCCGCCCTTGTTCTCGACCACCACGGTCTGGCCCAATTCCTTGGACAGCTCGGCCGCCAGCAGGCGGCCCACCGAATCGGTGCTGCCGCCCGCCGGAAATGGCACGACCAGCTTGAGCTGCCGCGCGGGCCAGTCCGCGCCCTGCGCCATCAGCATGCCTGGCAGCAGCGTCATCGCTCCCGCCGCTGCCAGGATGGCCAGCCGTATGCGCGCCGGTTTGTTCTGTTGCATGGTTGTCTCCTCTATAGGCTTTTTTAGTATGTCTGCCCGGTATCCGGGTCAGTGGATTTCAGGCTCGCCCGCGGCCGGAGCGCGCGTTTCGGTCTGAAGAAAATCGAAATCGCAGCCGGTGTCGGCCTGGCCGATATGCTTGAGGTAGAGCACGCCGTAACCGCGTTCGAAGCGCGGTGGCGGCGCCTGCCAGGCCGCGCGGCGCGCAGCCAGTTCTTCCTCGGACACCAAAAGTTCCAGCCGCCGCGCCGGCACGTCCAGGGCAATGCGATCGCCATCGCGCACCAGCGCCAGGGGGCCGCCCACATAGGCCTCGGGCGCCACGTGCAGCACACAGGCGCCATAGCTGGTGCCGCTCATGCGCGCATCGGAAATGCGCACCATGTCGCGCACGCCCTGCTTCAGCAGCTTTTGCGGAATCGGCAACTGGCCCCACTCCGGCATGCCGGGCGCGCCCTGCGGCCCGGCGTTCTGCAGGACGATCACGCTGTCGGCGTTCACTTCCAGGTCTGGGTCGTCGATGCGGGCCGCCATGTCGTTGTAGTCCTTGAAGACCACCGCAGGGCCCGTGTGCACCTGCAGGTGCGCCTCCATCGCAGGCGGCTTGATCACCGCGCCGTCGGGCGCGAGGTTGCCGCGCAGCACCGCCAGTCCGTCGCGCTCGATGAGAGCCTGTGCGCGCGGCCGGATCACGTCTTCGTTGAAGATGCGCGCGCCCGCGATGTTCTCGCCCAGCGTGCGGCCATCCACCGTGCGCTGCGACGTATCCAGCAGGTCACCCAATTGCACCAGCATCGCGCGCAGGCCGCCCGCGTAATAAAAGTCTTCCATCAGGTACTTGCCGGCCGGCCTCAGATTGGCCAGCACCGGCGTAGTGCGGGCCAGATGGTCGAAGCGGTCAAGATCCAGCCCGAAGCCGCTGCGGCGGGCCATGGCGATCAGGTGCACGACCGAATTGGTCGAACCGGACAGCGCCAGCACCGTGCGCACCGCATTGTCGAAGGACGCGGCCGTCAAGATGTCGGAGGGCTTCAGGTCTTCCCACACCATTTCAACGATGCGCTTGCCGGTCAGGCTGGCCATCTGCGCGTGGCGCGAATCCGGCGCGGGAATCGACGAGGCTCCCGACAGGCAAAGGCCCAGCGCCTCGACCGCGCCCGTCATGGTGGATGCCGTACCCATGGTCATGCAATGGCCCGGTGAACGGGCGATGCCATCCTCCACGCCCTGCCAGTCCTCCTCCGTGATATTGCCGGCTCGCAGCTCCGCCCAGTACTTCCAGGTGTCCGAGCCCGAGCCCAGGGTGTTGCCGTTCCAGTTGCCGCGCAGCATCGGGCCGGCCGGCATGAAAATGGTGGGCAGGTCCATGGACACCGCGCCCATCAGGAGCGCGGGCGTGGTCTTGTCGCAACCGCCCATCAGCACACAGCCATCCGCCGGATAGGAGCGCAGCAGCTCTTCGGTCTCCATCGCCAGCAGGTTGCGGTAGAGCATGGTAGTCGGCTTCTGGAAGGGCTCGGACAGGCTCATGGCAGGCATTTCCACCGGGAAGCCGCCCGCCTGCCAGATGCCGCGCTTGACCTCTTCCACCCGTTGTTTGAAGTGGCTGTGGCAAGGATTGATGTCGCTCCAGGTGTTGATGATGGCAATAACCGGCTTGCCGGCGTAGTCCGAGCGGTGATAGCCCATCTGCGCGGTGCGCGATCGGTGGCCGAACGAGCGCAGGTCGCGCACGCCATACCATCGGTGGCTGCGCAGCTCTTCGGGTTTCTTGCGCTTGTCTGAATTGCTCATGTCTCAGTTCCAGTGCTCTTGGGCAAGGGTTTTCAGGAAAAACGGATTCACGCCGCGTCCAGCAGATAAGGTGTGCCGGCGCGCTCGCAGATGGCGCGCAGGCGTTCGGCCAGCGCGGTGGGGATGGGTATGCCCGCATGCAGCCGGCGCGCGCGCTCGGCCGCTTCGGGCTCACCCGCCACCAGGACCGGCTCGTCCGGATTGGCGGGCGGCGTATCGTGCATGGCATCGATCATGTCGTCCATATCGGACTCGAACGAGCCCGCTGCGCGAAAGGCGTCGGGGTTCAAGGCCAGGAAGAAATGGCCCACGTCGTCGGGCTCGCCCGGCCGGCGAGTCGGGGCGCGGCGCGCGGCGAACGCGCTGCCGCTGAGCGTACCGCCCAGGATCTGCGCCATCATCGCCAGGCCGTAGCCCTTGTGGCTGCTCATGTCGGCCGTGCCGCCCAGGGGTGTCAGGCCGCCCTCGGGATGCTTGAAGATGTACTGCATGGCGGCCGCGGCATCCGTGACCGCCCCACCCTGTCCGTCCACCGCCCATCCCGGCGGCAGCGGCTTGTCCAGGAAGTCGTAGACCTTGACCTTGTTGGCGGCCACGGTGGTTGTCGCCATGTCCAGCAGAAAGGGTTCGTTGTAGGCTGCCGGCGCGCCGAAGGCGATGGGGTTGGTGCCCAGCATGGGCATGGCGCCGCGCGTGGGCACCATGATGACGCCATTGGCGCTGCTGGTCACCAGCCCCACCACGCCCCGCTCGACCGCGATCCGCGCATAGACGCCCGCCGCGCCGAAATGATGGGAATTGCAGACCGATACGGCGCCCACGCCATGCTGCAGCGCTTTGTCCACGGCCAGGTTCATTGCCTGGGCCGCGACCGGATAGCCCAGGCCGCCCATGCCGTCGATCAGCGCGCTGGCGCCGCCATCGCGCAGAACGCGCGGGCGCGCGTCCAGGCGCAGGGTGCCGGCCCGCAGCTTTTCTTCGTAGGCCGGCAGCATGGAGATCCCATGCGAATCGATGCCCAACAGATCGGTTCGCGCCATCAGGCCCGCGGTAATGTGCGCCAGGTCCTGTGCCATGCCCCATGCCATTAGAACCTGCAGTATCTGCTCGCGGACCTGCTCCACCGGCACCTCCGCCGCTATCGCTCCGTTCCCTCGCACTCTGGTCTCCTGTGGTTTTGATTCATACGCGGCGGGTGGCGGAAAGGATCAGTCGCGCTCCCGGTCGACGAGCCGGTGACGGGCCTGGCCCAGGTGGAACTGCATGGCGACGCGGGCGCGTTCGCTGTCCTGTTCGCGGATGGCGTCCAGGATCGCGGCATGCTCGTCCACCACGCGTTGCGCGCGCTGGCGCGAACCCGTGCGAGTGAGATTCAGCGTCAACCGCATGAAGCCGCTGATGGATTCGTGGATGCTTTCGAGCACCCCCAGATAGAAGTCGTTGCCGCTGGCTTCGGCAATGCTGGCATGGAAGGCCAGATCCGCCTCGGCGGACACCTGGCCGCGCGCGAGGCTGTCGGCGAACGCCGCGTGCGCTTCTGCGATCTTCCTGAGCTGCTCGTCAGTGCGGCGCAGGGCCGCCAGCCGCGCGGCGTCGCCCTCCAGCGCCACGCGGACCTCCTGGGCCCGCAGATACGCGCTGACATTCTGCACATCGTTGAAGGTTTTCAGGCGCGGCGCGGGCGCATGGCTGACGAAGGTGCCCAACCCTTGATGCGCGGTGATCAGGCCGTCGGCGCGCAACCGCAAAAGCGCCTCGCGCACCACCGGACGCGACACGCCGAAGCGTTCGGAGATTTCGTTTTCGGAGGGCAGTTTGTCGCCCACGTTCAGCCCCCCGGACACGATCTGTTCGAAGATCTGGCCATAGAGCTGGTCCGCCAGCCGGACCCGGTGCCCGCGCTCGAGCACCAGCGCGCCCGCGGTGTCGGATTCGGCGGGCGCCTGCGGCGCGGGCGCGGATGTTGCTTTGGGTCGGGCCACGAAACCTCCTCGATGCTATGGCGCGGTCCGCGATGGCGGAACAGCACTCATCGTACCGTCAATGCACGGCCCAAGGCGCGCGCCCCGGTCCGCTTGCAGGCTCACGCGGCCGGCGTCTCCCGGTCCCAAGCCGCCAGGGCCCGCGCAACCGGCGCCACGCGCTCGCGCTCCGCGGCTGAAATGCCGCTGAGCAGAGGCAGCATCGGCCCCATGTCCGCCACGCCGGACAGAGTTACCGCATCATGCAGCACCCGGATGGGACTGATGCTGTCGCGGCAGTCTTCCAGGTCCAGGTACTGTTGGCGCACGGCCTCGGCTTCATCGTAGCGGCCATCGCGCAGCAGATGCAGCAGGCGCATCGACCCCCGTGGCGCCACGCAGACCGAGCCCGAGGTAAAGCTCTTCAGGCCGAAATCGCGGTAGTGCACGATAGCGGGACGTTCGCCGATGCCGCTGACGATCCAGCGCGAATCCACCGCCTGCAGCAAGGACGACAGATAGGCGTCCTGGGACGGGTCGTCGCGCACGACCGCATATTTGAATGCCACGATGCGCCCCTCTTCTATGAGGCGCGCGGCGCTTTCGGGCGCCAGATAGCCCGACGATTTGATGTAGATCACCGCGGGCTTGCCCAACGCGTCCGTGAAGCGGCGCACGCCCTCGGCCAGGCCTGCGTCCGTATAGGGAAAAGACATGGGCAGCAGCATGGCCGTGGGAAACGGCCGCGAACGCAATATTGCCGCCTGGTCCATCATCTTGCCGTAGTCGGGCCCCACCGAAGGCAGGATCCAGGTGTCCGCTCCCGCGAGCCCGGCCAGCATATCGACGATGCGCGCGTACTCGCTCACGCCCACGTTATAGAAATTGGCGTTGCCGCCATACATCACGTTGCGCACGCCGCCCGCTTCCAGGTGGCCGAGCAAGGCCTTGTTGGCCGCCTCATTCAGGGAAAGATCGGCGTGGCGCGCCAGCGGTGGCACGGCAATGACCGAACGCTGCAAGTCCTGCGCGGTGACCGGGGATGTTTTCATGGGCGGGGCTCCTGGCTGATCGAGCTATCGGGTGTACAAGTTCAAAAAAGTATACTTGGTTGACAACCATAAGCTCAATACATATATTTGTTTTACAAGTAGTCCGGCAGCAAAACGCAGGGCGCCGCAGGCGTCGTGCGGCGTCAAAGCCTCGGGCCATGCCAGGGGCGGAATACCCCCAGAAACGATGCGCGGCCACGCGCACACCGAGGAGACGAATTCCATGCATGCAGCCCCTGCGCGAGGCCGGTCCGTCCTGGCCGCCCTCTACACCGCCACCCTGGCGGCGGCCGCCCTCCTGTTGCCGGCCGCGCCGGCGCAAGCCGACTACCCCGAACGCGACGTCAGGATCATCGTGCCCTTCCCCGCCGGCGGCACCACCGACATTGCGGCGCGCATCGTCGCGGCCGAACTGGGCAAGACCTGGAACAAGGCCGTGGTGGTGGACAACAAGGCAGGCGCCGGCGGCAATGTCGGCACGGCCGAGGCCGCGCGCGCCGCGCCCGACGGCTACACCTTGCTGATGGGCACCGTCAGCACGCATGCCATCAACCAGTCCGTGTATGCCAAGCTGCCCTATGACCCGGTCAAGGACTTCGTGCCGGTGACGCTGGTGATTCCGGTGCCCAACATCCTGGAACTCAATCCCGCGTTTGCCGACAAGCACGGCATCCGCACGGTGGCCGATCTGATCAAGTACCTGAAGGCCAACCCAGGCACCGTCAACATGGCCTCGACCGGCAATGGCACATCCACGCATCTGTCCGGGGAGCTGTTCCAGAACATGACGGGCACGCGCATGACGCACGTCCCTTACAAGGGCAGCAGTCCCGCGCTGACCGACGTGATGGCCGGCTCCGCCGACCTGATCTTCGACAATCTGCCGTCCTCCATGGGCTTCCTGAAGAGCGGCAAACTGCGACCGCTGGCCGTCACCACCACCCAGCGCTCGCCCGCCCTGCCCGACGTTCCCACGATGGCGGAGGCCGGCGTACAAGGCTATGAGGCATCCAGCTGGTTCGGCTTGCTGGCGCCGGCGGGCACGCCGCAGGCGGTGGTCGACAAGATCCAGCGCGACGTGGCCGCCGCCTTGCAATTGGAATCCGTGCGCGCGCAACTGCAAGCGCAGGGCGCCACGCCGTCCGGCAACACGCCGGCTCAATTCAAACAGTTCATGGCGCAGGAATCCACCAAGTGGGCGGAGGTAGTGAAGAAATCCGGCGCCAAGGTCGACTGATCTCTACGGCCCGGCCGCAACGCGTGGGCGGCGGGCCCTTCATCAGCACGCGAACCAGGAGACACCATGAACAAACTGATGAGCGCCGCGGCCGTAGCAGCCGCTGCCGCCGCGGGCGCCGTTCTACTCGGCACGCCCGCCGCGCAGGCTGCAGGCTATCCCGACAAACCCGTCACGATGATCGTGCCCTTCGTGCCGGGCGGCTCCTCCGATATCACTGCGCGCTCGGTTACGCCGGGGCTGTCCAAAATCCTGGGGCAGACCTTCGTGGTCGAGAACAAGCCCGGCGCCAACAGCGCCATCGGCGCCCAGGCGCTGGCCCGCTCCACCCCCGATGGCTACACGATGATGGTGGGCTCGATCGGCACGTTCGCCATCAATGAAGCCCTGTACAAGAACCTGTCGTACAACCCCAGCAAGGATTTCGAATACCTGACGCAGGCCGTGCGCAATCCCAATGTGCTGGTGGCCGCGCCCACGTTTCCCGCCAGCACCGTTGCCGAGCTGGTCGATTACGCGAAGAAGAATCCGGGCAAGGTGTCGTATGCATCCTCGGGCACGGGCTCATCGGACCACCTGTCCGCCGTGCTGTTCCGCCAGCGCACGCAAAGCACGGGGGTGGACGTGCCTTACCGCGGTGGCGGCGCAGCGATCGCCGACCTGATCGGCGGACAGGTCAACGTGTCGTTCCAGAACCTGGGCGCGGTCCAGACCCACATCAAGGCCGGCAAGCTCAAGGCGCTGGCCATCACGGGCGACGCCCGCGCAGCCGACCTCCCCGACGTTCCCACGCTGGCGGAAGCCGGCATCAAAGACATGGTGGTGTACTCCTGGCAAGGGTTTGCCGTGCCCAAGGGGACACCCGCAGCCATCGTCCAGCAATTGTCCAAGGCTTTGCAAACCGCCCTGCGCGATCCCCAGACGGAGAAGACGCTACAAGGCCTGGGCTTCGAGGTGGTGGCCAATACGCCTCAGCAGTTCACGGCGTTCCAGCAGGCAGAGGTCAAACGCTGGAAGGACGTCATCCAGAAAGCCAATATCCAGCTTGAATAAGACCGGAATCGGGCTGCGGGGTGTCCCTGGGGACATCCTGTCTGCCTGGATCAAGCCCGGATCAAGTAGCATCAATGTTTTGCCACCCACCTGTACGACAACATGACCACCAAGCATCGCATCATCCAGGTCGGCTCGCTGGCCGGTTCCCCCTACGCCAACAAGAGCCTCGCAGACAACTACGACGTGGTCGAACTGTGGAAATACCCGGACCGCAAAGCCGCGCTGGCCGAGCATGGCAAGGGCGTGACCGCGGTCGTCACGTCGGCCACCTATGGCGCCAACGCCGAACTCATCAACGCCCTGCCCGACCTCAAGGCCATCTGCAGCTGGGGCGTGGGCTACGAGACCATCGACATCCAGGCCGCCAAGCAGCGCGGCGTGCAGGTCAGCAATACGCCTGACGTGCTGACCGACTGCGTCGCGGACCTCGCCTGGGGCCTGCTGATCGCCGGCGCGCGCCACATGGGCCAGGGTGAACGCTTCGTGCGCGCGGGCCAATGGGGCCAGGTGCACGGCGGCATCCCGCTGGGATTGCGCGTCAGCGGCAAAAAGCTGGGTATCGTCGGCCTGGGCCGCATCGGCGAAGCCATTGCGCGCCGCGGCATGGGCTTCGACATGGACGTGCGCTATCACAACCGCCGCAAGCGCGATGATGTCGAGTACGGCTACGAAGCCTCGCTCACCGACCTCGCCAAGTGGGCCGATTTCCTCATCGTGGCGACCGTCGGCGGCCCCAGCACGCGCCATCTGGTGAACCGCGAAGTGCTGGAGGCGCTGGGCCCCACCGGCATCATCGTCAACATCGCGCGCGGCCCCGTCATCGACGAGACCGCGCTGGTCGCAGCGCTGGAGAACGGCAAGCTGGGCTGCGCAGCGCTCGACGTGTTCGAGCACGAACCCAAGGTGCCCGAAGCCCTCATCAAGAGCGACCGCGCCGTGCTGTTGCCGCACATCGGCAGCGCCACGCTGGAAACCCGTGTGGCAATGGAGAACCTGATGCTGGACAACCTGCGGGCGTTCTTCGAGACCGGCCGCGTCATCACGCCGGCGGAATAACCCGCCAACGGCCGCGGCGCTCAAATGAAAAAGCCTCTCGGCGCCCATACCGAGAGGCTTTCGACTTTCCGGCCCCCGCGGGAATCGGAAGTCGTTTGCGCAAAGGAACTACCGGGCCAGATGGCCCTCAGTGCTTACTTCGCCGGTGTCGCTGCGCCGGAACCATCCGGCTTCGCGGCTCCTCCCGACTTGCCCGCCGCCGGCTTGGCAGAGGTCTTGTCGGACTTGTGATGCTTGTGCTGCGCGTGGGTCTTGGTTTCACCCGTCTTGGACGTGGCATCGGCGCCCGCCGCGAACGCAGAAGGCGCAGCAGCAAGACCGAGGCACAAGGCCGAGGTGGATAGGAACGCAGCGATACGGGAGTGAGTCGTCATTTCATGAACTCCTGAATGTAAAGGGCAAAGCCCTTTTTCCGACACGGGGCGGCAACATCGCCTCTAGGGTTACTTCACCCTAACCCGTTCCCGTTTGAACCGGGCCGCTTCGGAAGGTTCAGCACGGAACCAGAAAATTTCGGCCGCTAACGCTTCGAAATAATCTGCGCGCGGACGTTCAACTCTCGAACGCCAGCAACGCCACCGTCGCAAACAACATGAGCGCGAAGCAGGCTCTCAGCTTGCGTTCAGGCAGGCGATAGGCAAGCTTCACGCCGACAGGCACGAAGAGCAGGCTGCCCAGGGCCAGCGGCACGCCTACCAGCCAGTTCGCCTGCCCCGCCCACGAATAGGTGATCAAGGCGATGGTCGAGCCGGGAATCACCATGCTCAGCGCCAACGCCTGAGCGGTGGTCTGCGGCAGCCGGAACACGGTGGTGATGATGGGTACCGCCAATACCGCGCCGCCTACGCCGAAGAATCCGCCCAAGGTGCCGCACAGTATGCCCAGCACGCTGGCGCGGCGCGGCGTGAAGACCGGCGCGACGCCCTTGGCCGCCGGCTTGCGCGCGGCGGTGGGACGCGAGGCGCGCCAGGTCTGCCATACATAGAACAGCGCGATGAAGAACAGGAAGACGGCGAAGCTGCGGCGCAGGAGGCCGGAATCTATGCCCAGTGCCATCTGCGCGCCGACCCACGTAAACACGACCGCTCCGGCGGCTCCCGCCAGCGCCACGCGCTTGTCGATACGGGTCTGCTGGTTGTACTTGCGCACCGCCATCATGATGGTGGGCAAAACCATGATGAGCGCCGTGCCTTGCGCCAGTTGCTGCGACATCCCCATCAACAGCACCAGCGCCGGTATCGCGATCAGGCCGCCGCCAATGCCCAGCACGCCGCCCATGAAACCGATCAGGCCGCCCGCGGCCAGGCACGCGGCGATAACTAACAGACTCACGTCTTGCTCCAGCAGACCCTGCCGCTACCCGGCAGGGCAATCAATGTACGGTTTCAAACCTGCGCAGGCCGCCGGCATCAGCCGGCGCCCGCGTCAGCGCAATTTATCGAGCGCGGCATCCAGCCGGTCCACGGCCCAGATCTCCAGCCCTTCGATGGGCTGGCGCGGCGCATTGGCCTTGGGAATCAGGGCGATTGAAAACCCCAGCTTGGCCGCTTCGCGCAAGCGTTCCTGCCCGCGTGGCGCCGGCCGGATTTCGCCTGCCAGGCCGACTTCGCCGAAGGCAATCAGCCCGCGCGGCAATGGCTTGTCCCGCAGCGAAGACATGATGGCCAGCAGTACCGGCAAATCGGCCGCGGGCTCGGTGATGCGCACGCCGCCCACCGCGTTGACGAAGACGTCCTGGTCAAAGGTGGAGACGCCGGCGTGCCGGTGCAGCACCGCCAGCAGCATCGCCAGGCGGTTGCCTTCCAGGCCCACGGTCAGGCGGCGCGGATTGGGCGCGTGCGAGCTGTCGACCAATGCCTGGATTTCCACCAGCAGCGGTCGCGTGCCTTCCTGCGTGGCCATCACGCAGGAACCCGCGACCTGTTGTTCATGCTGCGACAGGAACAGCGCGGACGGATTGGCCACGCCCCGCAGTCCGCGATCCGTCATGGCGAAGACGCCCAGCTCGTTGACCGCTCCGAAACGGTTCTTGAAGGCGCGCACCAGGCGGAACGACGAGTGCGTGTCGCCCTCGAAATACAACACGGTATCGACGATGTGCTCCAGCACCCGCGGCCCGGCCAGCGCGCCGTCCTTGGTGACGTGGCCGATCATGACGATGGCGATGCCCGTCTGCTTGGCCAGGCGCGTGAGCTGCGCCGCGCATTCGCGCACCTGCGAGACCGAGCCCGGAGCGGCGGTCAGCTCGCCGCTGTACAGGGTCTGGATCGAGTCGATGACGGCCACGGTGGGCTTCTGCTCCGACACCGCAGCCTGGATCGACTCCAGCCTGATCTCGGCCAACAGGTTCACGTTGCCGGTTTGCAGGCCCAGCCGCCGCGCGCGCAGGGCGACCTGCTCGGCGGATTCCTCGCCGGTGACATACAGAACGTTGGTGACTTCGGACAACGAGGCCAGCGCCTGCAACAGCAAGGTGGATTTACCGATGCCGGGATCGCCGCCGATCAACACGACGGCGCCGGCCACCAGGCCGCCGCCCAAGACGCGGTCGAACTCTTCCAGCCCCGTAGGCTGGCGCGGTGTTTCGCGGGCTTCGATTTCGGACAGGCTGCGCACCGGGCTGGCGGCCGCCAGCGGCGCGTAGCGATGGGAGGCAGCGGCGGGCGCCGATGACTCCACGGTTTCTTCCAGCGTGTTCCAGGCGTTGCAATGCGGGCATTTGCCCTGCCACTTCGGGGTGGTGCCGCCACATTCGGCGCACACGTATACGGTTCGGGATTTGGCCATGCGCGAAAGTGTACCGGCAAGCCAGGGCGCCGGCGCGCGGCGTGCCCGCACAAAACGCGCGCTTTTATCCAGGCATGCCCCAAGGCGGTGCGCCAATCTGTCATTCTGCTTTCAAAAACAGGGACGCGCCAAAGTTACATGATGCAAATTCAAGAAATTCTCTGGCGGATTTCTCCAAATCGCGCATAATCATCAAGTGCAGCGCATTGACGAACCGTCCGGCCCAGGACGGCATACCCGCCGCCACGCGCCCTCGGGTGCGGCAGCGGGAATCGCGGCGCAATCACCCGCGGCTTTCCAGGAAGCCGCCTAAACCGGAACAGGACCCGAGCTACGACGAGACCGCCGGACCACCGGCGCGGCGCGCGCAGAGGTCAGACGCGGATACGCCTTGCCACCAGGCGTATGCGCGAGGAGTACGCGCATGAGCATTACCTATCGCCCCCCTTTCGATGAAGACGATGAACGGGATCTGCGCGCCTTGTACCGTAGGCCCGGGCCCGGAGCCAGTCCCGAACTGGACGCAGCGGTGCGCCGCAGCTGGCATCCCGGCCATAGTTGGCACCCGGCCTGGGGCGCCGCCGCCTGCGCCGCCATGGTCTTCGGCCTGTTCGCCTGGACCGAAATGCGCGAAGCCCAGGACCTGACCGAGCAGAACACACCGGTTATCGTCCCCCACGAAACGGGGACAAGCCCGGACCGCCCTGCCGCACTCCTCTCCGCGCCGCCGGAAGCATCCGCTGAACAAGCTGCGCCCGTCACCGCGCGCGTGGCCGCGCCGCAAGAAGCCGCGGCGCAAGAAGCCGCTCCGGCCCAGGAAGCCAGCGCCACCGAACAGCCGGCCGCCGAACCCGCCCAGCCGGAAGAGCCCGCCCTCAGCGAACGGGACATCGAGGCCCGCGTGACCCATATCCGGGCCCTGGTACGCGAGGAACAGCAGGAAGAAGCCATCCAGGCCCTGCGCGAATTGCAGCAGGCCGCGCCCGACCAGGCGCTGCCCGACGACCTGCAGGAACTGGCTCAACAGATCCCCTCCTGAACGCCGCCAGCCGCCTCCCATTGATTCAACAAGGCCGATGGGAGGCGGCGCGCGATATCGCTCCCGGCGCGGCTCGGCTTCTTGCTAACATAGCCGCCATGAGTCCGAGCTTCCACCACCGCAATCTTCCCCATCTGCTGCTCTACGCGCGCGAGACGCTGATGGCGCACTTCCGGCCCATCCTGCATGCCGCGGGCGTCACCGAGCAACAATGGCGGGTGCTGCGCACCCTGAGCGAGGTGGGCTCCATGGAACCCAACCAGATTGCCCGCACCTGCCAGATTCTCAGTCCCAGCCTGACGCGCATGCTGGCGGGCATGCAGGAACAAGGCCTGATCAAGCGCACGCGGTCCAGCGCCGATCAGCGCCGCCAGGAAATCTCGCTGACCCCCAAGAGCAACAAGCTCATCGACCGCATGCGTCCGCAGGTGGATGCGAAGTACCAGGAAATCGAGGCCCGGATCGGCAAGGAATTGCTGGACCGCCTGTACCGCGACGTCGACAGCATGGTCGAGCTGTTCAAACGCGAACCGTCCGACTCGCGCGCCTCCGAAGAAACCTGATCAGGCCGGCACCGGGAAGATCGCGTTGATCTGCCCCGTGCCTGAACTGGCGAAGTAGTCGGTGACGATCTCCACCGGCTTATCGTAGCCATCCCAACCCAGCAGGCCCAGCAGCATCGCGGTATCGTGCATGCCGCCCTCGCCCACGCACAGGTCGGCGTATTCGGGCAGCATGGCGCAGAAGCTCTTCCAATCGCCCTGGCGCCACAAGTCCACCACCCGCAAATCCACCTGCCGGAAGAACTCGCGGCTAATCTGGTGCATGGCGGCTTCGGGGCTGCCGTTATCGTTGAAACGATGCGACAGCGAGCCGCTGGCCAGCACCGCCACGCGGCTGTCGCTGGCCTCGATAGCCTGGCGCAGGGCGGCGCCGAAACGTCGGCTATCGTCCAACGAGTGCCAGGCGCACCACGCGGCAACCGACACGACGCTGAAGTGCCCGTCGCCGTTCATGTAGCGCATCGGCACCAGCGTCCCGTACTCCAGTTCCAGGCTGTCGATTTCATGCGAGCGCGTGCCCACGCCGGCCGCATTCGCGCATTCGGCGATCCGACGCCCAAGCTGCGGATTGCCGCGGTAGGCATAGTCCATATCCTTGATGAAATGCGGCAGTTCGTTGCTGGTGTAGCGGCCCTTGAAACCGCTGTTGCAGTTCACGTGATAGCCGCCGTTCACCAGCCAGTGCACGTCCAGCACCACGAACGTGTCCACGTCCAGGTCGCGGCAGCGCTGGCCGATGATCCGATGTCCCTGGATCGCGGCCTCCCTGCACCCCTGGTGTTTGCCAGGCAGTTCCGAAAGATACATGGACGGCACATGCGTTACCTTGGCCGCCAGCGCGAGCTTGCCCATGATGCTAGTCTCCTCGTTCTTGTGGTTCGGTGCCGGAGTCAGACGCCCCATCTGGGAATGTGGTGGCTGCCCATGGACACGCAGACGTTCTTGATTTCGGCAAAGACCTCGTAACTGTATTCGCCGCCCTCGCGTCCCGTGCCCGATTCCTTGGTTCCGCCGAAGGGCTGGCGCAGATCGCGCACGTTCTGGCTGTTGATGAACACCATGCCGGCTTCGATGCCCCGGGCCAGACGGTGCGCCCGGCCGATGTCGCTGGTCCAGATGTAGGACGCGAGGCCATATTTGACGTCGTTGGCCAGCGCCAGGCCCTCGGCCTCGTCTTTGAACGGCAGCAGGCAGGCGACCGGACCGAAGATCTCTTCCTGCGCGCAACGCATCCGGTTGTCCACGTCCGCCAGCACGGTGGGCCTGACGAAATTGCCGCCCGCCAGATGGGCCGGCAAGCCTGTGGGCCGGTCCGCGCCACCGGCCAATATCCGCGCGCCTTCCTGCTCGGCCAGGCGGATGTAGCCCGTGACCTTTTCCCAGTGCTGGCGCGTGATCATCGCGCCCACATGGGTACCGTCGTCGGTCGGGTCGCCCACCGCCAGGCGTTCCGCGCGTTCCGCGAACCGGCGCACGAAGTCATCGTAGACGGTCTGCTGGATGAAGATGCGCGAACCTGCCGTGCAACGTTCGCCATTGAGCGAGAAAATGGTGAAGAGCGCGGCGTCCAGCGCCCGCTCCACGTCCGCGTCGTCAAAAATCAGTACGGGGGATTTGCCGCCGAGTTCCATCGAGTATTTCTTCACGCCGCCTGCGCTGGCCAGAATCTTCTTGCCCGTCACGGTGCCGCCCGTAAACGAAATCGCGCGCACGCCAGGATGGCGCACCAGCGCGTCGCCGGCAGTCGCGCCATATCCCTGCACCACGTTCAGCACGCCGGCGGGTATGCCTGCCTCCAACGCCAGCATGCCCAACTGATCCGCCGTCAGCGGTGAAAGCTCGGACATCTTCAGCACGGCAGTATTGCCCAGTGCCAGACATGGCGCCGTCTTCCAGGTGGCCGTCATGAACGGCACGTTCCAGGGCGACACCAGCGCGCACACGCCCACCGGCTGATACAAGGTGTAGTTCAGCATCTGGTCGTCCACCGGATAGGTGTGGCCATTCATGCGCGTGCAGACCTCGGCGAAGAAATTGAAGTTCTCCGAGGCGCGCGGAATCAATTGCTTGCGCGTCTGCGAGATGGGCAGCCCGGTATCGCGGGTTTCCAGCTCGGCCAGCTGCGGTACGTTCTGGTCTATCAACTCGCCCAGCCTGCGCATCAGCCGCGCGCGCTCCTTGGCGGGCGTATTGGCCCATTTTGGAAAGGCCTCGGCCGCAGCGGCGACGGCCGCGTCGATCTCGGCCTGACCGCCCGCGGCCACCTCCGCTATCGCTTCGCCAGTGGCCGGGTTGCTCGTGATGAAGCGGTCGTTGCTGTCGACCTGCTTGCCGTTGATCCAGTGCTTGATGCTCACATGCGGCTCCTGACGCCGGGGTGGCCGGCGCAAATATAATTAACACGTTAACGTTATGCTTGCCGAATCCCGCTGTCAACGTCGGGAAACCCCCAAGCAGGTCAGCCCGTCCAAGCCCTCCCGCGGATTGTTACCGCCGGGCTTTTTCATTAATATAGTTAACATGATAATTACATTCGGTGGAGCGAGGCATGCCCCATATCTGGATTGAGTACTCGGGCAACCTGGCCCTGGATACGCAGACGCTGATGCGTACGGTGCAGGATGCCGCCGTGGGCGATGGCAGCCTGTTCCCCCTGGCCGGCGCGCGTACGCGCGCGCTGCGTGTGGACGATTGCCTTATCGTCGACGGACATCCCGACAATGCCTTCGTCCATGTCGTCCTGCGCATCGGCCATGGCCGCAACGCTGAACAGAAGGCCGCGCTGGGCGAACGCGTGTTTCAGGCGTTGACCGCCGTGCTCGCGCCACAGATGGCGGCACGCCCCTTGGGCATCTCGATGCAGATCGAAGAAGCCGATCCCGTGCTGAACTACAAACTCAACAACTACCGTGAACATCTGGCCGCGCGGGCCGCGGCAGCCGCGGCGCCATGGCCGCGGACCGTGGTGGGCGCCGCGCTGAACACGCGCCAGGCGCTGGCCGCAATGGGCGACACCGTGGACGCGCCCCCGTACAAGGCCGCTCCCAAGGCACCGGTGCTCTACATCAAGCCCGCCAATACCTACGCCCGGCATGGCGCTGTCATCAGCCTGCCGGCGGACGTGGACGAAGTCGAGATAGGCGCCTGCCTGGGTGTGGTGTTCGCCCGCCGCGCCACCCGCGTGAGCGAAGCCGAGGCGCTGGACTACGTGGCGGGCTACCGCGTCGTGGCCGACCTGTCCGTTCCTCACGCCAGCTACTTCCGGCCGGCTCTCAAGCAGAAATGCCGCGACGGCTTCTGCCCCATCGGACAAGACCTGGCACCCGCCGCCGACGTCACGGATCCCGACGCGCTGGACATCGAAGTCCGCATCGACGGCCAGGTGGCGCAACGCGCCAGCACCGCCGACCTGATCCGTCCCGTCGCACGGCTGATCGCCGACGTCACCCAGTTCATGACCCTGGAAGCCGGGGACATCCTGCTGATGGGCGCTCCCCACGGCGCGCCGCGCGCACGCGCGGGCCAGCGCTACGACATCAGCATCTCGCGGGTCGGCACACTGGGCAATCCGCTGGCCGCGGCCGGCGCTGCCCGATAAACCACGGAGTCCGCCATGAAACATGCTCGCATCTCCCTGGACGGCGTCATCCATGCCGCCACCGAAGCCGCTCCGGGACAGCTCCGCCTGGCCGACGGGCGCGTCTACGCCGAAGAGGCCGTGCAATGGTTACCGCCCTTCGAACCGCGCACCACTTTCACGCTGGCGATCAACTACGCCGACCACGCCAAGGAACTCGCTTTCAAGGCCCCGGACGAACCGCTGGGCTTTCTCAAGGCGGCCAATACGTTTGTCGGCCACCGCGCCCAGACCTTGCGCCCCGCCGACGTCGCCTTCATGCATTACGAATGCGAGTTGGCCGTGGTCATCGGCAAGACCGCCAGCAAAGTCAGCCGCGAGCAGGCCTATGACTGCGTGGCCGGCTACACCGTAGCCAACGACTATGCACTGCGCGACTACCTGGAAAACTGGTACCGCCCGAATCTGCGCGTGAAAAGCCGCGACACCTGCACGCCGCTAGGCCCCTGGCTGGTGGACCGCGACGACGTGCCCGATCCCATGAATTTGAATCTGCGCACCACGGTCAACGGTGTCGAGACGCAGCGCGGCAATACCCGCGACATGGTGTTCGACGTGCCCGCATTGATCGAGTATTTCAGCGGCTTCATGACGCTTTCACCGGGCGACCTGATCCTCACGGGCACACCTGACGGCATCGTCAACGTCCAGCCCGGCGACGAAGTCGTGACAGAAATCGAAGGCATAGGGCGGCTCGTCAATACGCTGGTCCCCTTTCCCAACTGACCCCGATCCCCCCTACTACTGGAACCCAGATGCTAGACAACAATACCGTGCGCGCCATCGCCGCGCGCCTGCACGAAGCCGAACGCACCCGTCAACAGATCCGCCAGATTTCGCTCGAGTACCCCGACATCGCCATCGCCGACGCCTACGCCATCCAGCGCGCCTGGATGGACATCAAGCTGGCCGAGGGCCGCGTCAAGCGCGGGCACAAGATCGGCCTGACCTCGCGCGCCATGCAGCAGGCGTCGCAGATCGACGAACCCGATTTCGGCATGCTGCTGGACGATATGTTCTTCGACGACGGCGCTGATATCCCCGCCGGCCGCTTCATCCTGCCGCGCCTGGAAGTCGAACTGGCCTTCGTGCTGGGCAAGCGCCTGCAAGGTCCGGGCGTCACGCTGTTCCAGGTTTATGACGCGGTCGACTACGTGATCCCGGCGCTGGAGATCATCGACGCGCGATCGCACAGCATCGATCCCGACAGCAAGCGCCCCCGCAAAGTGTTCGACACCATTGCCGACAACGCGGCGAACGCCGGCGTCGTGATGGGCGGGCGGCCGGTCAAGATCGGTGAACTGGACCTGCGCTGGATCGGCGCCATCCTGTCGCGCAACGCCGTCATCGAGGAAACCGGCGTGGCCGCGGGCGTCTTGAACCATCCCGCCAATGGCGTAGTATGGCTGGCGAACAAGCTGGCCGCCCACGACGTGGCGCTGGAAGCGGGAGAGATCATCCTGTCGGGTTCCTTCACCCGCCCGGTGCTGGCCCGCCCTGGCGATACCTTCAACGTCGACTATGGCGTGCTGGGTTCCGTCAACTGCCATTTCATCTGACCGCTCCCCATCCATGGACATATTGACCAACACTTTCAAACAGGCCTTGCGCAGCGGCAAGCCCCAGATCGGCCTGTGGGCAGGCCTGGCGAACGCCTACTCCACCGAGATCATCGCCGGCGCCGGTTTCGACTGGCTGCTGATCGACGGCGAGCATGCCCCCAACACGCTGCAGACCACTCTGGCGCAGCTGCAATCGATGGCCGCGTACCCAGTTGCGCCGGTGGTGCGGCCAGCCTGGAACGACGCGGTGCTCATCAAGCAGATCCTGGACACGGGCGCGCAAACACTGCTGGTGCCCATGGTGCAGTCCGCCGAAGAAGCGGCCGCCGCCGTCGCCGCCGTGCGTTATCCGCCGCAAGGCGTGCGCGGCGTGGGCAGCGCGCTGGCCCGTTCGTCGCGCTGGAACCGCATTCCCGACTACCTGCGCCGCGCCAACGACCAGATGTGCGTGCTTGTGCAGATCGAAACGCCACGCGGCGTCGAGGCGCTGGAAGAAATCCTGGCGGTGGACGGCGTGGACGGCGCCTTCATCGGCCCGGCCGACCTGTCGGCCAGCATGGGCTACCTGGGCCAACCCGAACATCCTGAAGTGACCAAGGCGATCGACGATGCCATCCTGCGCATCGTGCGCAGCGGCAAAGCCGCAGGCATCCTGCACAGCGGCGTGGACCAGGCCAGGCACTACCTGTCGCTGGGCGCCACCTTCGTGGCCGTCGGCGTCGACGCCACCCTGCTGGCGCGCGCGGCCGAGCAGTTGGCGGGCCAGTTCAAGAACGCGGCCGCGCCTGCGGCAGCCAAAGGCCCTTACTGAGGCAGACGCCGGGGCAGGCCCCGGCCTGTCTCACCCCTGCGCCAGGAACTCGCGCACCGCGGCGTTGAACAATGACGGACGCTCCAGGTGCGCGGCATGCCCGCAATCCGGCAGCACGCAAAGGCTGCCATGGGACAACGCCGCGCGCAGGGCCATGGCCGAAGCGAGTGGATGGCTGCGTTCGTATTCGCCGGATATGACCAGCACGGGTGCACGCACGGCAGCCAGCGCCTGCGTGTAGTCCACGCCGTGCACCGCAGCCATCATCGAAGCGGCCCCGGCCGCGCTCATGGACATGCCGTCTTCGAGGCAGGCCGCGTAAGCAGGCGCCTGCTCTCCTTCCCGGAACCAGGATGCCAGCACGCGGCGCGCCGTGGCCCGCGGACCGTCCGCGCGCAGCCGCGCCAGCGTCTGGTCCAGGGGTTCGAAGCGCAAGGCCGGATCCACCCGCAGGCCGGCGCCATACAGCACCGCCCGTCCCACTCGACCGGGAACCGCGCACAGCAACTGCTGCGCAACGAAGCCGCTGAATGAATGCCCCAGCACGTCAAAGCCGTCGATACCCAACTCGTCCGCCAGCATGACGATCGCGTCCGCATAGGCGGGCAACCCGTGCAAGGGCTGCGTCATCGCGTCGCGCCCGAAGCCGGGCCAATCGGGCGCAATCACGTCGCACCCTGGCGCAAGCGCGTCGGCCAGAGGCCCCCAGATCGCGGACGACGAGCAGAAGCCGTGCAGCAGGAATAGCGGCCGGCCCGAGCCGCGGCGTCTGAATTCCATGACGACTCCTCAGTTATCCAGCACCACCCCTGATTCACGCACGACCGCCTGCCATTGCGGCGCTTCGTTGCGCCAGCTCGCGGCGAACGCCGCGGGCGTATCCTGCCCAGGCACGAAGCCGCCGGCCAGGAACGCCTGGCGGACTTCCGGCAAGGCCAGCACCTCATGCAAGACTTCGGCAAAGCGCGCCACGCGCTCGGGCGGCGTGCCCTTGGGTGCGGCAAACCCCCACCAATTGCCCTGCACGACGTCCGGCATGCCGGCCTGGGCGGCGGTGGGCACATCGGGCAGACCGGCAAAGCGTTCAGGCGCCGCCACGGCCAGGGCACGCACCCTGCCCTGCGGCATGTAGGCGGCTGCAATGCTATAGCCGCCGATGTACATCTGTATCTCGTTGGCCAGGAGGGCCTGCACGCCAGGGGAGGATCCACGGTAGGCGATGTGCGTCATGCCCGCCCCCATGGCCTGAGAGAGGCGGTAGCCGGACAAGTGCGGCGTGGTGCCCATGCCAGGAGATCCATAGTTCAGCTTGCCGGCGTGGGCCCGCGCATACTGCGCAAACCGGGCGTAGTCCGTCGCGGGCACCTCCGCGCTGACGTAGACAAAGGCGGGCACGTCTGCCAGCTTGCCCACCGGCTCCAGATCGGTCAATGGATCGAAGCCCAGCTTGCGGTACAGGAACTGGTTGATGACGAAATTGTTGGTCGCGCCCAGCACCAAGGTGTAGCCGTCGGGCTTGGCGCGCGCCACTTCCAAGGCGCCGATGTTGCCGCCGGCGCCGGTCTTGTAATCGACGATCAGAGGCTGGCCGAGGCGCTTTTCCAGGAGCGGCTGGATCTGGCGCATGGCCACATCGCCCGCCGCTCCAGGCGCATAGGGCAGCACGATGCGGATGGGATGATCGGGATACTGCGCCCGAGCAGCCAGCGGCGAGGCCGCCGCGCCCAAGGCAAGCAAAACGGATACGGCGCAAGTCCGGTACGTCATAGTGGTCTCCCTGGCCCGCGGGCGGCGCCCGCGCATGCGCCGGCCTCGGGGCCGGCGGCTTTCTGGCGAATGCTACAAGTCGATGCGCATCAGGTCGTGAGCCAGCCGCAGCGGACCCGTATAGTTCTTGCGGATGTCGGCCACGATCTCATCCATCAGGTGCGGCCCCATCAGCTCCACGGGCAGATGCTTGGCGGCGGCACGCTTGATCACCGGGCTGGTCGAATCGAAATGGCCGAAGTGCGTCGCCACCAGGCTTTTGACGCCCGCCCGGCTGGCGATGATGCCCAGGTCCGTGGGACTGGTGTGCGCATACGTGCCCACGCCGGTCTTGGCGCGATGCGCGATGAACGATTCGGGGAACGTGCACTCATGGATCAGCAAGTCGGCGTCTTGCGCCAGCCGCACCATGGCTTCACAGGGCGCGGTATCGCCGCTGAACGCAATGACCTTGCCTTCCGCCTCCACCCGCACGCCGAAGCATTCACACACATCGCGCGGAATGTGTTCCACCCAGTCGACCGAAATGCGCACCCTGCCGTCGTCGAATACCGGGCCGGGACTGACTTCCCGCACTTCGGGCCGCATGGCTTCCAGGTTGGCCTGGCGCACGGGATAGGCGCTGCGCGCCTGGTAGTCGGTATGGTAGGCGCCGTTCTCGAACAGGTGATCGACGAAATGGCGCGTGCCCTTCGGCCCCAGCACCAGCGGGGCGCCCGTCTTGTTGAGCATCCAGCTGGAGATAACGAAGTAGGGATAGTCGCAAATGTGGTCGTGGTGCAGGTGCGTCAAGAACACGAAGCCGACCTTGGCGGGATCGACATTGGCGCGCACCATCTGGCGGGTGGCGCCTTCGCCGCAATCGAACAGGTAATGGGTATCGTCATCCAGCGTCAGAAGGATGGCGGACTGGCCCCGGTCGGGATCGGGCAGCGCGGCGCCGGTTCCCAGCATCGTGATCTTCATGTTTTCCCCTTTATGCAGGACGGTTGAACTGCGGTCCAGTATAGGTATGGGGTGCATACAATCTAATCAATTATTAGAATGCTGTGATAACCAACAGGAATTGCAAAAAACCATGGCGGCCACCCCCAGGATTCCGGAGCTGCACCATATCGGCGGGCGCCTGCGCATGCGCCATCTGGATTTGCTGCGGGCGCTGTACGCGCTGGGCAGCGTGCACAAGGCCGCCGCCGAGCTCGGCATGACGCAGCCCGCCGCCAGCAAGCAGTTGCTGGAACTGGAAGACATGTTCGGCGTGCCGCTGTTCCAGCGCACGCGCCGGGGCATCGTGCCTACGGGATTCGGCCACGCGCTGGCCCGCAAGGCCGACGTGCTCTGGTCCGACCTGTCCGGCGCCCGCAACGAAATCGCGGCTTTGGCCGCGGGTGCCAGCGGACGGATCCGCGTCGGCGTGCAACAGGTAGCCTTGCCCGTGCTGGTGCCGCGTGCTCTGCAGCGCCTGCGCGCCGATCATGCCGGCGTCACCGTCATGCTGCAGGAAGGCGCGCACGACATGCTGCTGGCGGGCCTGACACGGGGCGAACTCGACTGCGTGCTGGGGCGCCTGATGCTGGATGCGACGCAACCCGTGTTCCGGACCGAAGTGCTATACGAAGAACCCATATGCGTCGTGGCTCGCGTAGGCCATCCGCTGGCCAAGTCCACCCGCATCACGGCTGCCGCCCTGGCGCGGCAAGATTGGATTCTGCCGCCGCCGCAAGCCCCGCTGCGCCAGCGCATCGACGCCTACTTCGCCGAACAAGGGCTGACGCTGCGCGCACCCATGGCGGAGTCGGTTTCATTGCTGGCCAACGAAGTGTTGCTACGCAGCAGCGACCTGCTATCCGCCATGCCGCGCGCCGTGGCGCAGCACTATGCCGCGCTGGGAGTGCTGGCGATCCTGAGATTCCGCCCCGATTGGAACCTGCCGCCGGTTGGGGTGGTGCAGCGCGCCCAAGTCGAGGCGGCGCCGGCGCTGTTGCGATTTCTGGATGCGTTGCGCATGGAAGCCGGCGCACTGGGAGCCTGAGGCCTGGCTACACGCGGGCAGCAAAAAGCGCGCCGAAGCGCGCTCGCGGCAATCGTCGGGAGCGCTTTGCGCCCCGCTCGGGCGTTCTAGGAACGTCCGCCCAGGCTGCCACCGCCGTCGACGCCCAACACCTGTCCGGTAATGAAGCCGGCGTCGTCCGACAACAGGAAGGCGATCGCGGCCGCCACTTCGGCGGGCGTGCCCAGGCGCTTCATGGGCACGGAGGCCAACGCCCGCTTTTCGGCGTCGCTGCCGGCCGGACGCGTGGCGCGGAACATCTCGGTTTCGATCGGACCCGGCGCGACCGCGTTGGCGGTAACGCCGTATTCAGCCAGTTCCAGCGCCCAGGTACGCGTGCAGCCCACCAGCGCGCTCTTGGCTGCCGAATAGGCGGTGCGTTCCAGGCCGCCGTGGATGGCTCGGCTGACCACGTTGACGATGCGCCCGGCGCGACGCACTTTCATGGATTCGATGAATGCCTGGGTGACTTGCACCGCCACGCGCACGTTCAAGTCGAGCACGTTGTACAGCGTGGCCAGGTCGATTTCGCCCAGCGGCTGAGGCGATACGATGCCCACGTTGTTGACCACGGCATCGACCGGAAATTTCTCGCGGATCTCACGCAGCACTTCCTCCGTGCGGCCGGCATCCGCCAGGTCACAGGCGTAGAGATAGCCCGGGAAATCCACATCGGTGGTGTTGCGCGCGATGCCAACCACATGACAACCCATGTCGGACAACCGCTGAGTAAGCGCCCAGCCTATGCCTTTGGTGGCGCCCGTGACGAGCACGCATTTGTCCTTCATGGATTGAAACCTCGCAGTCTGTTTTCTTGGTCAAAAACGGGCGCTTGAGCGCCCGGTCTTCCAAGTAGACACCATCCGGCGCCACCTGTCTTGTAAATTGCGTAGCAATTCTTGCCTGCCGGACAGCCCCGCTCGGCGGGAAGGCCCTGCCCGTTCAGACGTCCCGGGTCACGGGAACGCGCGGCGCCAGGGCGCACAGCAGCTCGTAGCCGATGGTGCCGGCAGCCTGGGCGACTTCGTCCACGGAGGGGCCTTCCTCGCCCCAGAGCGACACGGGCGAACCCACGCCGGCCGCGGGAACCGGCCCCAGGTCGACGATCAGCATGTCCATGGAAACACGCCCCACCAACTGGGTACGGATGCCCACCACGACCACGGGCGTGCCTGTGGTGGCGTGACGCGGATAGCCGTCGGCATAGCCGCAAGCCACGATGCCGATACGCATGGAACGGTCGGCCCGGAAGATGGCGCCGTAACCGACCGAATCACCGGCCTTCAGGTCCTGCACGGCGATGATTTCCGAACGCAGCGACATCGCGGGTTTCAGACCAAAGGAAGCCGCTTCGGCGTCCGCGAACGGCGATGCGCCATACAGGCATATGCCCGGGCGCACCCAATGCGCCTGGGTTTCCGAGGCGACGGCGATCTCGGCAAAGCGCAGCGTGGCGGCTGAATTGCAGACGCTGATGGCGCCCGGCATCTTATGCGTCACCGAATTGAACACCGCCAGTTGCTCGTTCACGCCCTGCGGGCCATCCGCACATGCGAAATGGGTCATTTTGCCGACCGAGCCCAGCACGCCCTGTTGTTGCAGCAGCATGGCGCGCTCGTGTGCGGCGCCGTAGGCGGCGGGACTGAAGCCCAGGCGGTTCATGCCGCTGTTCAGCTTGAGCATGATGTCGACGCGGCGCGAGAAGCGCGCGCGAGCCAGCATGTCCAGTTGCTCGCGGTTGTGCACGGTGGTGCTCAGGTGATAGCGGTCGACGATATCCAGATCGGAGGGCTCGAAAAAGCCTTCCAGCAGCAGGATGGGGCCACCCCAACCCGCCTCGCGGCAGCGCACGGCCTCGTCCAGGTCCAGCATGGCCAGGCCTTGCGCCTTCGAGAAGCCGGCAACGGCCTGCTCGATGCCGTGGCCATAGGCATTGGCCTTGATGACCGCCCAGATCGAGGGCGGCAGGCCGGCCGCCGCGGCTGCGGTCTGGTCCAGGTGGCGACGCACGGCCGCTAGGTTGTGCGCAAGCGCGGAAACGGAGACAGTGGCGGAGATTGGACGCGGCATGGTGTGGAATCCTGTGGCGCTTAAGTCTAACTGATCCGCACCGCCGGCGGCATTGGGTTGTGTCACTGGAATGTGACTACTCTAAAATGGATCGGTCCAGGCCCCCGGGGCCAGATCCGCAAGACCATCCATGCCCATCGATCACTACGAAAATTTCCCCGTCGCCTCGCTGCTGCTGCCGCGCAGGCTGCGCGGCGCCGTGACCGATATCTACCGGTTCGCCCGCGCCGCGGACGATATCGCCGATGAAGGCAGCGCCACGGACGAGGAACGGCTGGCCCAGCTGGCCGCGTTCCGGGCGGAACTGCACCGCATCGGCGCCGAACCGGGCACGACGCCCGAACCCGGCTCGCCCGAGCTGGCCGGCATCTTCATGCCGCTTGCAGCCACGATCGCGCGCCACCAGTTGCCGATCACGCCGTTCTACGACCTGCTGTCCGCCTTCGAGCAGGACATCAGCGTCAAACGCTACGAAGACTACACCACGCTGGCCGACTATTGCACCCGCTCCGCCAATCCAGTGGGCAGGCTGATGCTGCACCTGTTCGAGGCCACCAATCCGCAAAACGTAAGCGAGGCAGACGCCATCTGCACCGGCCTGCAGCTGGTGAATTTCTGGCAGGACGTGCGGGTAGACTGGCACAAACACCGCGTCTACCTGCCGCAGGAGGACCTGCGGCGCCATGGCGTGACGGACGAAGACCTGGCCGCCTGCCGGCTCACCCCAGCCTGGCGCGACTTGATGGCCTTTGAAGTCGAACGCGCCCGCGCACTGCTACACTTCGGCGCTCCGCTGGCGCGCCGCCTGCCGGGCCGCATGGGCCTGGAGCTGCGCCTGGTGGTGCAAGGCGGGCTGCGCGTGCTGGAGCGTATCGAGGCGGGCGGCTACGATGTATTCATGAATCGCCCCGAATTGGGCGCCAAAGATTGGGCCATCATGATGTGGCGCGCAATTACCTGATATGACCCCTGACGAATACTGCCAGGAGAAAGCCGCCAAAAGCGGTTCCAGCTTCTACTACTCGTTCCTGTTCCTGCCGCCCGAGCGGCGGCGCGCCATTACGGCGCTGTATGCGTACTGCCGCGAAGTGGACGACGTGGTGGACGAATGCACCGATCCCTCGCTGGCCCGCGTCAAGCTGGCCTGGTGGCGCACGCAGGTCGACCAGATGTTCAACGGCAATCCGGACCATCCGGTCACCCGTGCCCTGCAGCCGCACCTGCAAAGCTGCGCGATCACGCGCGAACGCCTGCTGGCCGTGATCGACGGCATGGAAATGGATCTGGACCAGACCCGCTACCTGGACTGGCCGGGCTTGCGCAAGTACTGCTGGCACGCCGCCGGCGTGGTGGGCGAGCTGTCCGCCGGCGTCTTCGGCTATTCCGACCCCAAGACCCTGGTCTATGCTGAAAAGCTGGGGCTGGCGTTCCAGATGACCAACATCATCCGTGACGTGGGCGACGACGCGCGCCGAGGCCGCATCTACCTGCCCGTCAACGACATGCAGCAGTTCGAAGTCAAGGCCTCGGACATCCTGAACGGCGAATATTCCGAGCGCTTCAGCGCCTTGATGAAGTTCCAGGCCGAACGCGCCCGGGAGCTCTATCGCGAGGCCATGAGCAATCTGCCCGAGGCCGACCGCCGGGCGCAGCGCCCGGGCCTGATGATGGCGGCGATCTATCACGCGCTGCTCGACGAGATCGAGCGCGACAACTGGCAGGTGTTGCACCAGCGCATTTCGCTCACCCCTTTGCGCAAGCTGTGGCTCGCCTGGAAGACCTGGGTGGGCGGCGGACGCGGACTGGTCCGCCGGTTGGCCCGGTGAAGGCCGCGGTCATCGGCGCCGGCTGGGCCGGTCTGGCAGCAAGTGTGGCCCTGCGCGAAGCGGGCGCCAAGGTCACCGTGTTCGAAGCCGGCCATACCCCCGGCGGACGCGCCCGACGCGTGTTCCACACGGATTTCGACGCCCCGCTGGACAATGGCCAGCATCTGCTTTCCGGGGCCTACAAGCACACGCTGGCGCTGATGCGCCGCGTGGGCCGCAATCCGGACGCCTTGCTGATGCGCCGCCCCCTGCAATTGGCCTCCCTGGACGGCCGCTTCCGCCTGGCCGCGCCGCGGCTCCCCGCGCCGCTGCACATGGCCGTGGCGATCCTGCGCGCGCGCGGCCTGGCCTGGAAGGACCGCGTCGCGGCCCTGCGGCTGATGCGGGGCCTGAAAGCCATGTCATGGACACCGCCGCGCGACTGGACCGTGCTGCACCTGCTGCACTACCACGCGCAGTCGGACGCGTTGATCCGCCAAATCTGGGAACCGCTCTGCCTGGCCGCGCTGAACACGCCGGCTGCCACGGCCAGCGCCGCGCTGTTCGCGCGCGTGCTGCGCGACAGCCTGACCGGCAGCCGCGAAAACAGCGACATGCTGCTGCCTTGCACCGACTTGTCCGCGCTGTGGCCCGATGCGGCGGCGCGCCAGGTGACCATGCGCTATGGCAGCACCGTGCGCCAGCTTCGCCCCTCCAAAGAGGGCATCGACATCAACCAGGAACGATTCGACGCAGCCGTACTGGCAGTGCCGCCGGCCTTCGCCGCGCGCCTGCTGGAGACCCCGCTGCGGGAGGCCGGAGCCACCGGGCTGCTGAACGCGCTCAAGGCTTTCGAGTACATGCCGATCGCCACCCTGAACCTGCGGCTGCAGGATCCCTGGCGCCTGCCCGAGCCCATGATGATGCTGCGCGAAGAATCCGCCCGCGACCACTACGGCCAATGGCTGTTCGACCGCGCGCAACTGGCCGGCGACACCAAGGCCGGCGAACTGGCCGTGGTGACCAGCGCAGCCACCGGCATCGCGGAACGCAACCGCCAACAGGTGATCGAAGCGCTGATCGATCAGGTGGCCGAGCAAGCCGCGCGCCACCCCGCGCGCCTGCCAGCCATGCCCGAAGTGTCGGCGGCGGAACTATTCATCGAAAAGCGGGCGACTTTCGCGGCGGTGCCGGGGCTGACCCGCCCGCTGAATTCCACTCCCTGGCCCACGCTGGCGCTGGCCGGCGACTGGACCGACACGGGCTACCCGGGCGTGCTGGAAGGCGCCGTGCAGAGCGGCCTGCAGGCCGCCCGTGTGTTGAATCCCGGCGCGGCCTGAGGCCCGCGCGTGCTCGCCAGCCCTAGCGCAAGAGACTGGCGGTCGCCAAGCCGGCCGCCGTCAGCAACAGCGACCCTGCCAGGCTGAAGCCGGCATATCCCAGCGCGCTGGCGTAGGCGCCCCGCTCCAGCATCGACACGGTCTCGGCCGAAAACGTCGAGAACGTGGTCAGCCCTCCCATGAAACCCGTGATAGCGCCCAGGCGGATCCAGGCCGGCCATTCGGGATGCCCTGCCACCAGTGCCAGCACCAGGCCGACCAGATAACCGCCGGCCAGGTTCACCGCGAACGTTCCCCATGGCCAGGACTCCACGTTCAGCCACATGCCGACCAGCCACCGGACCCACGCGCCCAACATGGCGCCCACGCCCACGGCAAGGAAATTCAGGGGAATTAGGGTTTGATAAGCGGACATCGGTCTTCAGGACGTCTTGTGCTGTTTGAGGCGGAAGGAAAAAACCAGCAGGAGTATGCCAAAGAAGACGGCGTAGAGCCCGATGACCCAGACCAGCGCCAGCGCGCCCGCGCCCGGCTGCATGATCATCATGCCGCCGAACAGGATGGACACCAGCCCAGACAGGCCGAGCAGCCATTCGTTGCGGATGTCCTTGCGGAATCGGATCGCGGCGACGATCTGGAACACGCCGGACACCAGCGCCCAGATCGCGATGATGTACAGCAGGACCAGCGCCGTCAGGCCGGGATAGACGAAAGTGACGATGCCCGCCGCGATGCCCAGCAGGCCCACGACGATAAGCGCCCACAGCGGCTTGCCGTTATCGCGGATGCGCACGCCGGCAACCAGGGCCAGCACCCCGTCGACCAGCGCGAATGCGCCCCATACCAGCACCAGCGCAGACAGCGTGATGGCAGGCATGAGCAAGGCCATGAGCCCGAACAGGATGGCGACGACGCCGCGCAATGCCACCCACCCCCAATGACGACCGATCTGATCCACGACTTGCTGCTCAAGCATGACGACCTCCGGTGTTTGTAACGGGTGGCCTATCTTATCCCCGCTGGCGGACCGGCGCCACGGCCCGCCTTCCCGCCCCGAGGCGCCAATCCCGAAATCGATTGAAATCCCCTTCCGGCAAAAACAGCGGCATTTATAAGAGTCATTCTCATTAAATGTTAGAATCCGCGGGCTTTCACCCGATAACCCATGGACAGTCCAACCACTCCCCGCCGCCGGGCCTATTGGCTCAAGACGCTGCACCAATGGCATTGGATCAGCTCGGCGCTGTGCCTGCTGGGCATGCTGTTGTTCGCGGTGACCGGCCTGACCCTGAACAATGCCTCGCACATCGAGGCCAAGGCTGTCGTGACCAGCCGCGAGGCGCGCTTGCCCGTAGCGGTCCTGCAGCAACTCTCTCCCCCACCCGCCCAGAAAAAGGCGCCGCTGCCCGCGCCCGTCGCCCAGTGGCTGGACGATACGCTGGACACCGCCGCCGCCGGCAAGCCGGCGGAGTGGTCCGCCGACGAGGTCTATCTGTCCCTGCCACGCGCTGGCGGCGATGCCTGGCTGTCCATCGACCTGGCCAGCGGCGACGTCGAGTATGAGCGCACCGATCGCGGCTGGATCTCGTACCTCAATGATCTGCACAAGGGTCGCAACACGGGCCTGGCATGGAGCTGGTTCCTGGACATCTTCGCCGTCGCCTGTCTGGTCTTTTCGCTGACCGGGCTGGTGCTGCTGAAGATGCACGCCGGCAACCGTAGCGCGACCTGGCCCATGGTTGGCCTGGGCGTTGTGATCCCCGTCGTGCTGGCCCTGCTTTTCATTCATTGATTCCAACGATCCGCCCCTGGAGACTTCCATGCGCAAGCTGTTGTTGTCGGCCCTGCTGGCCGGCCTGATCGCCCGAACGGCCCAAGCGGCCGACATCGGCCTGTCCATTGAGGTTCCGCGCCTGGATGTCGCGGAGTACCACCGTCCCTACGTCGCGATCTGGATCGAGAATCCCGACCAGAGCGTGGCGACCGACCTGGCCGTCTGGTACGACGTGGCCAAGAAGAACAACGAAGGCACGGAGTGGCTCAAGGACATGCGCCAGTGGTGGCGCCGCAGCGGCCGCAATCAGCAATTCCCGGTGGACGGCGTCAGCGGCGCCACCAAGCCGGTGGGCAAGCATGCGCTGCGTTTTGACGCGGCTAGCAAGCCACTGTCCGGACTGAAACCCGGCCAGTACGCCGTGGTGGTCGAAGCGGCGCGCGAAGTCGGCGGCCGCGAGCTGCTGCGTATCCCCTTCCAATGGCCGCCGCAAAAGGCCGAGCAGTTGACGGCGCGCGGCGAACACGAACTGGGCGCCATCGCGCTCGACCTGAAACCCTGATTCTCCTAGGAGCGCAACGATGAAATCCGCCGCCAAACTGGCCGCCGCCCTGGCTCTGTGCCTGCCTTTCGCCTCCCAGGCGCATGACGTCTGGATGGTGCCGTCGTCGACCGTGTTGTCGGGCACCGACAGCTGGGTCACCGTCGACGCCGCCGTGGGCAACGACAAGTTCTATTTCAACCACGCTCCGCTGCGCCTGGACGGCCTGGCCGTCGTCGCGCCGGACGGCAGCGCCGCCGAAGCCGAGAACCTGAATCGCGGCAAGCTGCGCAGCACATTCGACCTGCAACTCAAGCAGGCCGGAACCTACCGCGTCGCCGTGGTCAATGACGGCGTGTTCGCCCGCTGGAAGGAAGACGGCAAGAACAAGCGCTACTTCGGCAAGCCCGAGGGCCTGGCGCAAGCCGTGCCCGCCAAGGCCGAGGAACTGGAAGTCTCGCAAAGCCTGGGCCGCGTCGAGACCTTCGTGACCGCCGGCAAACCCTCGGCCGTCAAGCCTGTCGGCCGCGGCCTGGAGCTGGCGCCGGTGACGCATCCGAACGACCTGTTCACGGATGAGCCTGCCACCTTCCAGATGCTGCTGGACGGCAAGCCGGCCGCGGAGCTGGAAGTCAATGTGGTGCCGGGCGGCAGCCGCTATCGCGACAAGGTCGGCGAAATCCAGCTGAAGACGGACAAGGACGGCAAGTTCTCCGTGAAGTGGCCGCAGCCGGGCCTGTACTGGATCGAAGCCGGCATGGAAGATGCCAAGGTCAGCGTGCCGCAAGCCAAAAAGCGCCGCCTGTCCTACGCGGGCACGGTCGAGGTGCTGCAGCCCTGAGCGGCCGCAGGCGCATGGCCAGCTCCCCTTCCTACGCTCCGCGCGGCGCGCCTGCCACGGCGGTCAGCCTTGCCTATGGCGCCATGCCGGCAATGCCGACCGCGTCCGCGGCGCTGGCCGGCGCCACCATGGGCACCACCTGGTCGGCCCGCCTGGCGTTGCCGCGCGGGCGCACGGAGGCCGCGGCGCGCCACGCCATCCAGGCCGCGCTGGACGAAGTGGTCGCCCAGATGAGCACCTGGGAGCCCGATTCGGACATCACGCGCTACAACCGGACGGCCACCGGCTGGCAAACGCTGCCGGCCGGGTTCTTCCACGTGCTGAGCCATGCGCTGGCTTTGGCCGAGGATAGCGGCGGCGCCTACGATCCGACCGTCGGACCGCTGGTAAACGCTTGGGGTTTCGGACCGCACCAACGCGCGTTCGAACCGCCGTCGCCTTCCGCGATCGAGGCCGCGCGCGCTCGTTGCGGCTGGCGCCGGGTGCAACTCGATGCCCAGCGCCAGGCCGCGTTGCAACCCGGCGGCGCCTACCTGGATCTTTCTTCCATCGCCAAGGGTTACGGCGTGGACCGCGCCGCCATGGCGCTCGATGCGCTGGGCATCACCCAGTACCTCGTCGAAGTGGGCGGCGAACTGCGCGCGCGCGGCAAGCGGCCCGACGGCCAGCCCTGGCGCGTGGCCATCGAAGTGCCCGATGCGAGCGACGATCACGCCCTTGCTCTGCCCCTGCGCGACCACAGCATCGCCACCTCGGGCGATTACCGCCGCCACGCGGGTAGGGGGGACGAGCGCTACGCGCACACCATCGATCCGCGCACCGGCCTGCCGGTGCGCAATGGCCTGGCATCAGTCACCGTGCTGCACCCCGGCTGCATGCAAGCCGACGCGCTCGCCACCGCGTTGACGGTGCTGGGCGAAGAAGAAGGCCTGGCCTACGCCCGCCGCCATGAGCTCGCCGCCTTGTTCATCCTGCGCGAACGCGACGCCTGGCGTGTCGTCGCCACCCCCGCATTCCAGGCACTGGCCGCTATACCCTGACACCATGGCAGCAACCCGATTGATCGCGGCGGCATGCGTGGTGGGAGCCTGGCTGCTGCTGTGCCTGTGGGCCTGGCGCCGCGCCCGGCGCCATCAAATGCAGCAGGCGCTGGCCCTGCAAGCCCTGCAGGCGCCTGTCCCCGAAGACACCTTGCTCGTCGCCTACGCCACGCAAACGGGCTATGCCGAATCGCTGGCGGCGCAAACCGCCGAGTCCCTGCGCGCCGGCGGCCTGGCGGTACGGGTGGCGGCGCTGGAGCAATTGGACGCGCAACGCCTGGCGACCTATCGCCGCATGCTGTTCGTGGTCAGCACTTATGGCGAAGGCGATCCGCCCGACGCCGCCGCCGCCTTCGCCGAACAGATGCAAGAAACCGCGGCGGGGCTGGCTGGGGCGCACTATGCGGTGCTGGCGCTCGGCGACAGCGAATACGCCCAGTTCTGCGGCTTCGGCCATCGCCTGGACGACTGGCTGTACGCGCAAGGCGCGACGCCGCTGTTCGATCTGGTCGAGGTCGACAACGGGGATCCGGCGGCCCTGCGGCATTGGCAGCATCATCTTGGTCTTCTGGCCGGGCGCAGCGACCTGCCCGACTGGCAGGTTCCAGTCTACGAATCCTGGCGCCTGGCCGCGCGCGAACAACTCAATCCCCAAAGCCAGGGCGGCCCCTGCTATCTGCTGACGCTGACGCCGCCCACCGGTGGCGCGTGCAGCTGGCAGGCGGGGGACATCGCTGAAATCGGCCCCCGCCGAGAGGCCGCAGGCCCTTTGCTGGCCCATCGCGAGTACTCGATCGCCTCGCTGCCGGAAGATGGCGCGATTCAGCTGCTGGTACGACAGATGCGCGGCGCCGACGGCGCGCTGGGCCTGGGTAGCGGCTGGCTCACCCAGATCGCCCAGCCTGGGGATGCGATAGACCTGCGCGTACGCGTCAACCGCAATTTCCACGCGCCGCCCGATGGCCGACCGCTGCTTTTGGTGGGCAACGGCACCGGCCTGGCCGGCCTGCGCGCGCTGATCAAGGCGCGCCGCGCGGCCGGCCACCCGCGCAACTGGCTGGTGTTCGGAGAACGCAACGCGGCGCATGATTGGTTCTGCCGCGAGGAAATCGAAGCCTGGCGCAATGATGGCACGCTGGAGCGCGTGGACGCGGTTTTCTCGCGCGACCAGGCCGACCGGCGCTACGTGCAGCACCATTTGCGCGATCATGCCGAGAGCGTGCGCGCCTGGGTCGACGCGGGCGCGGCCATTTACGTCTGCGGCAGCCTGCAAGGCATGGCTGGCGGCGTGGATGCCGCCCTGCAAGACATCCTGGGCGCCGCGCGGCTGCAAGCCATGCAGCGCGACGGCCATTACCGCCGCGACGTGTATTGATACCGGGCCGCGGCAAATCCAGGCAGCCCGCCTCCCCCTTATTGCAGCTTGATGTCGGCCTTTTCGATCACGGCCTTCCAGCGGTCGCGCTCGGCGCGGATCTGCTGACCAAACTCCGCGGGCGTGTTGCCCAGGGGAAAAGCGCCGGTCTCTTCCATCTTGGCCGCGGTCGCCGGATCGCGCACTGCGCGCGCGAAAGCGTCGGCCAGCTTGTCCCGCACATCGTCCGGCATGCCGGCCGGGCCGACCACGCCGTACCAGGCTGTTACGTCGTAGTCCTTGTAGCCCTGCTCGGCAAACGTCGGCACATCCGGCAGGCGCGGATTGCGCTGGGTGCCGGTGATGGCAAGGGCGCGCAGATGGTTGCTCTTCAGGTAGGGCAGCGATGACGGGAAATTGTCGAAAATGACCGGCACCACGCCGCCCACGGTATCGGTCAGCGCGGGCGCCGAGCCGCGATAGGAAATGCTGTTCATCTTGCCGCCTATGATCTGCAGGAACCAGATCATGCCCAGGTCGTTCACGCCACCCGCGCCGGCATTGGCATAGCCGTCCTTGCTCGGATTGGCGCGCACGTGCTCGACGAATTCGGCCAGCGTCTTGGCCGGAAACTGCGGATTCACGCTGAGGATGTTGGGGCTGGTAACCAGGTTGCTGACCGGCGTGAAGTCCTGGACCGGATCGTAGGCCAGCTTGGGGAACAGGTGCGGCGCGGTGCCATGGGTACTGACCGTGGCCAGGCCAACGGTATAGCCGTCCGGCTTGGCGCGCGCGGTGGCCGTCATGCCTATCGTGCCGGACGCGCCGGTGCGGTTTTCCACCACAATCTGCTGGCCCAGGATCTCGCCGGCCTTGGCCGCCGCGAGGCGGCCGACGATATCGGTCGGCCCCCCTGCCGGGAATGGCACGATCAGCGTGATGGGATGGTCGGGGAACGCCGCGTGGGCGGCGGGCAACACGGCGGCCAGCGCCAGCGCGACCCAGGTTTTGCGCATCATGGGGATGTCTCCTGCAAGGATGGTTGGTGTTTTTGTCGGGTTTTATCGGCGCGCGCCGGCCACGGTTTGCGCCATCGCCTCGCGGCGCAGGATCTTGCCGGGGCGCGCCATGCCGGCAGCGGCCGGAAAGACCTGCTGCCCATTGACCAGCACGTGCTCCACGCCTGCCGACGCCAGCGTCGGCGCTTCCCAGGTGGCGCGATCCTCGACCGTGTCCGCGTCGAACACGACGATGTCGGCCCAGGCGCCCTCGCTCAACTGGCCGCGTCCCGCCAGGCCGAACACGCGGGCCGGCAAGGACGTCATCTTGGCAATGGCGGTCTCCAGCGTCATCAGCTCGGCCTCGCGCACGTAGCGGCCCAATACCCGCGTAAAGCTGCCCCATAGCCGGGGATGCGGATGCGCGTCGTTGGGCAGGCCGTCCGAGCCCACCATGCAGCATTCATGCTGGAAGATGCGCTGGACCTCGGCCTCGTCCATGGCGAAGTAGATGGCCCCCGCCGGACACAGGCGCCGCGCCGCGGTGGTCTTGTCGCAGCCCCAGCGCGCCGCGATATCGCTGAGGAACTGGCCGCCGCATTCCGGATGCGGGGTGGACCAGGTAATGCGGATGTCATCGATGGTTTCGGCGCGTTCGGGGATCAGGATGGTGGAGCTGCCCGGATACGGGTAAATGTCCAGCGCCACCTCGACGCCCTCGCCGCGCGCGCGGTCGATGTTCGCGAGCGTGGCGCGGCTCTTGCCCCAGTTCTGCGGCATCATGCATTTGTGATGCGACAGCACCGTGGCGCAGCCCGTATTGCGGCCCACCGAGAGGACCTCGTCGACGGCGGCCTCGACCTCGTCGCCTTCATTGCGGATGTGGCTGGTGTGCATCGCGCCGCGAGCCGCCGCCACCCGCGCCAGTCCTTCCAGTTCCGCTGGACGGGCTGCGCCGCCCGGCTGGTAGGCGAGGCCCGTGCTGAAGCCCACCGCGCCCGCGGCCAGGGCATCGTCCAGCATGCGCTGCATGGCGTCCTGTTCCTCGGCGGTCGGCTGGGCCGCCGGATCGCGCATGGCGGCCAGGCGCAAATTGGCGTGTCCCACGAGGGCCGCCACGTTGATCATCGGCCGCTGCGCGCGCAATTCGCCGAAATAAGCCTGCATGTCGGCAAACAGGGGCGTCTCTCCCAGCAGGGCCAGCGCCGCCGCCGTATTGCCAGGCAGGGGCGCGGGCGCGCCGCTCACGCCGCAATTGCCCACCACGACCGAGGTGATGCCCTGGGTGGTTTTCCATTCCAGGCCAGGACGCTCCACGAACATCAGATCGTCGTGCCCGTGCACGTCGATGAAACCGGGCGCCACGATCTTGCCACGCGCATCCACGCGGCGGGCGGCAGAGGCGCCGGCCAGGTCACCGATGGCGGCGATGCGCTCGCCCGCCACGCCTACGTCGGCACGCCGCCGGGGGCCACCCAGGCCGTCAATGACCCAGCCGCCTTCGATGATCAGATCCAGAGCTTCCTGCCGCATGGTGTTCCTGCCTTGGTGGTATCTCCGATGCGCATGGCCGGAGGACGTCGAAACCATCTAGTATCGTCCGCGCGATCAATCTGGGAAAATTGTTTTTATTGATCTATCTATCGTGTTTTGAAATGAATCGTTTGCCCAAGCACGTTACCTTGAAGCACCTGACCGCCTTTGTCGCGGTAGCGCAGGAATCCAGCTTCACGCATGCGGCCAAGCGCCTGTTCCAGACGCAGTCGTCGGTGACCAGCCTGGTGCGGCAGCTGGAGGATGCGCTGGCCACGCAGCTGTTCGCACGTACCAGCCGCCGCGTGCTGCTGACGGCGGCGGGCGAGGAATTCCTGCCTCGCGTATTGCGGTTGCTGGCGGATTTCGATGGCGTGATAGATGATGTGCAGCGCTATGGCGCCCTGGAGCGCGGCCGCGTGGGCGTGGCGGCGGCCCCGTCAGCCATCACGCAGATCATCGCGCCCGCCGCCACGGCCTACTGCGCGCGCTATCCTGCCGTGCGCCTTTACCTCAGCGACGACAACTCCGGCCGCATCCAGCGCAAAGTCGCCGCGCGCGAAGTGGATTTCGGGCTGACCAGCCGCTGGGCCGATGCGCCCGGCCTGCAATTCGACGGTTTGCTCGAAGACCGCTTCGGCGTGCTCTACCGGGAAGATGACGCCAGCCTGCGCCCCGCGCGCGACGGCACGATGCGCTGGTCGGAGCTGGCCGGCCGCAAGCTGGTGGGCGTGGTGGACGAGACCGGCATCATGGCGCTGTTGCGCGCCCGCGCGGATCTGCCGATAGAGGCGGCTGCGCCTTTCTACGAAGCCTCCAGCACCACCTCACAGGCGGCGCTGGTCAAGGCCGGCCTGGGCGTAGCCTTGCTCCCGGCACTGGCGGCGCAACGGGTGCTGGAGCCCGGACTGGCCTATGCGTTGCTGGCCCGGCCCACGGTCGTGCGCACGGTCTGCATTATCCGGCACAAGGAATACCCGCTGAGCCCGGCCGCGCAGGCCTTGATCCACGCAATCCACGACTACCTGCGCATGGCGGAGCTGCCGGCCGGCTGCAAGCGCATCCCGCCCAAACGCCAGAAAGCGTAGGGCGTGCCCTGCGCGATCAGGCCTCGCGCAGCTTCTCGTTCAAAGCCGCGAGCCCCGCGGCGAATACGTTCTGGCCCACGGCGTTCGCCACGTCGCGCAATTCCGCGCCTTCGACGCGGAAATCCGCCCACCATTCCACCAGCGTCTGGCCACCCTCGGTGACGGAATGCAGCGACACGCCGGCAATGTAATCGCGCATGGGCAGATCGGTCTCGATGATGGAATAGCGCAAGGCCGTGCCTGGATCGTCCAGCATCAGCAGTTGTTCGCGCACGAAACCCGATGGCTGCAGCGTCAAGTACCGCACGCTGCCCACGGCGTCATGGCGCCCGCCCTCTTCCAGGCGGCTTTCGGCAATGCCGGGATGCCAGGCGGCCAGGCCGTTGAAATCGCGGAAGCTGGCCCAGACCTTCTGAAGCGGCGCATGGATGATGGCGCTGACGTGTACGGTGTGCGGCATTTGGACTCCTGCGGGCGCGTGGCCCAGGCATTGGGAAAACGGCGGAAACTGCGCAAACGGAGACTCCGCGGACGGAACCTCCGTTTGTGGAATCAGAACGTCAAGCTCTTGAACTCGCGGGTTGCCGCGGTCAGCGCCTGCTCGGTAGGCAGCCGCTCCATCGAGCTGGCGCCGTAGAAGCCATGGCAGTGTTTGCACGCGCGCAAAACGTGGGCCGCGTCCTCGGGCGTGGCGATAGGGCCGCCATGGCACAACACGATGATATCCGGCCGCACGGCCAGCGCGGCCGCGGCGATGCGGTCGATGGCCGCCACGCAATCGTCCAGCGTCTGCGCGGTTTCCGCGCCGATGGAGCCGCCCGTGGTCAGGCCCATGTGGGCTACGATGATGTCGGCGCCGGCGCGAGTCATGGCCACGGCATCGTCCTCGTTGAAGACGTAGGGCGTGGTCAGCATCCCCTTCTTGTGCGCCAGGCGGATCATGTCCACTTCCAGCGCATAGCCCATGCCGGTCTCTTCCAGGTTGGCGCGGAAGGTGCCGTCGATGAGGCCCACGGTGGGGAAGTTCTGCACGCCGGCAAAGCCTTGGCGCTTGAGATCGTCCAGGAAGACGTCGAAATCGCAGAACGGGTCGGTGCCGTTGACGCCGGCAAGCACGGGCGTGTTCTTCACCACCGGCAGCACTTCACGCCCCATGTCCACCACGATCTCGTTGGCATTGCCATAGGCCAGCAGGCCGGCCAGCGAGCCGCGGCCCGCCATGCGGTAGCGGCCGGAGTTGTAGATCACGATCAGGTCGATGCCGCCCGCCTCCTCGCACTTGGCCGACAGGCCGGTGCCCGCGCCGCCGCCGACGATGGGCGTGCGCGCGCGCACCATGGCGCGAAACTTGTCCAGGAGTTCGTTGCGGTCAAAGCGCGGCATGGCGGCTGTCCTCAGTGTGTAGCGATTTCAAGAAATTGATCGACCGCGGCCCGGGCGAACTGCGGATCGTTGATGTGGCAAGGCACGCGCACCAGGCGGCGGTCGGCCGTCTGCACCAGATTCGCCTCCAGCGCCGCGAACAGTGCGGCATCGGCCCGCGGGTCCCAAAAGGCCTGGCCCGGCGCGTCCAGCGCGGATACGCCGCCTTCCGGAATCAAAAAGCGCACCGGGCCCTGGCATTGGTTCAGCCTGGCGGCGATCCATTCGCCCTGGCGGGTGTTTTCCTCCACGGTGGTGCGCATCAGCGTCACCTGCGGATTGTGCGGATAGAACTGGCGGCCGCGATAGCGTTCGGGGACGGTGTCCATGGCGCCGAAATTCACCATATCCAATGCGCCGCAAGAACCCACGTAAGGCAGGCCCGTACGGGCCACGGCGCCGAATCGGTCTTCGGTGCAGGCCAGCACGCCGCCAAACAGGAAGTCACAGACTTCCGTCGTGGTCAGGTCCAGCACGCCGCCCAGCAAATGGCTGTCCAGCAGCTTTTCCATCGACTGCCCGCCCGTGCCCGTGGCGTGGAAAACCAAGCAGTCGTAGCGGGACTCCAGCAGCGGCGTCACCTGCTGCACGCAGGCGGTGGTAACACCGAACATCGTGATACCCACGGCAGGCCGGCCGTCGTCCGCTACGGCATTGGCGGCCTGCTTGAAGGCCCCGCCAATCGCGCCGGCCGCGTTGGCCAGCACCCGGCGCGAAATACGGTTCAGGCCGGCAACGTCGGTCACGGAATACATCATGGCGATGTCCGAGGGGCCGACATACGGCGCGACATTGCCCGAGGCCATAGTCGAGACCATCAACTTGGGGATGCCGATCGGCAGCGCGCGCATGGCGGGCGTGATCAGGGCAGTGCCGCCCGAGCCGCCCAGGCCCAGCAGCGCCCCCATGCCTGCATTCGCGGCCGCATAGCGCTCGAACGCCAGTGCCATCGCCGCGATGGCCGTTCCCCGGTCGCCGGTAAAAACCGCGCCGGCGCCCTGCGGGTGGTTCGCGGCCACCTCGCTCGCCTGCACCTGGGCTGCGCTGGCGGCGCCGGAAGTGGACACGTCCACCGACACCGGCTCCAGCCCGTCGCGCCGCAGCAGATCCATCACGTAGTCGGCCTCTTGGCCCTTCGTGTCATAGGTGGCGGCCACGTAGACCCGCCGGTTCGAATGCGTCATGACTCCTCCGCGGGCGGCTACACTCAGTGCGCGCCTCGATGTGTGGGGCCGCAAGGCCTGTAGAATCTAGAAATGAGACGAAAGAATCATACTGAGACACCTGTCTCACGTCAAACTCCCGCCCCTTCCGCCGCCGGTTCGGCGCGGCTGATCGCGCCCGCCAGCCCGCAGGCCGCCGCAAGCGGCGAGCCTCCTCACGGACCGCGCGCGCGCATGCGCAAAACCCTGCTGGATGCGGCGCAGCAGCTGATGGCCCAGGGCGTCACGCCCTCGGTGGCCGAACTGGCTGAGCATGCTCAGGTTTCGCGCGCGACGGCCTACCGTTACTTCCCCAGCCAGAGCGCGCTGATCGCCGCCGTGGTTGACGAAAGCCTGGGCCCTATCCTGGCGTGGGACTCTGCCGCGCCGGACGCCGCCGACCGCGTCGACGAACTGCTGCGCTTCGCCTATCCCCGGCTGGAAGCGCACGAAGCGCCGCTACGCGCGGCCATCATGGTGTCGCTGCAGCAACATGCCGAAGCCAGCGCCGGTCGCGCGGGCACGGAGCCCCGGCTGGTACGGGGCCACCGCGTGGATATCCTGAAACGCGCCATCGCGCCAATGGCGGGCCAACTGACGCCCGCGCAGCAGGACCGCGTGGCCCAGGCCTTGTCACTGGTGTACGGCACCGAAGTGTTCCTGGTGCTGAAGGACATCTGGAAGCTGGACCTGCCCGAACTCACGGACGTGGTGCGCTGGACGGCCCAAGCCATCATCACGCAGGCGCTGGCCGAGGCCGGATCCGGGGAAAAACAGCCAGAAAAACGCGTGCGGCAGTAAGGTCGGCGGTTACGGGCCCGACTTGCGATGGCTGCGGAAAAGCAGATGCGTGGCGGCAAGGTGAAAGCGCATCGCAATCTGGGCGCATTCCGCATCGCGCGCGCGTAGCGCCGCGATGATCTGGCGATGATGCTCCACGCTGCGCAGCATGTCGTCCTTGGTGTAGAAATAGAACGAACCGATGATGATGGGCATGTCCAACAGGTTTTCCACCATGGACCGCACCCGGGCCGATTGCGCGGCTTCCAGCAACGCGTGATGGAACTGGTTGTTGAAGTGCTGCACCTGCGCGACGCTGTCGGCGGCATCGGCGTTGATGGCATCTAGCATGCATTGGTTGATGCGCTCGAGTTCGAGTATCTGTTCGGGACTAGCCCGTTCGGCAGCCGCCTTGGCGGAATACGGTTCGAGCAGCATGCGCAGCTCGAACGCTTCGTCGATGTCCCGGTCTTGCCAACCCAGCACGACGGCTCCGCGCCGGCCCTCGTGCTTGACCAAGCCGTCCGTCACCAGGCGTTCGATCGCGCTGCGCACCGGCGTCCGGCTGACGGATAGCTCGGCCGCGATGTGCTCTTCACGCAACCGTTCGCCGGGCATGAAAGAGCCCGCCATCAGGCGGCGGCGCAACTCTGCATAAACGTAATCGCGGGCGCTCGACATGATGGCGCGTGACTCCAGATCCGGGTTCTCGAACTATACCGGAAGCCTATCCCGGCAATCGCGCATGGCCGCGTCAACGCTCGCGTCGACCGAGCCGCTCCAGGAACGTGGGCCAGACCTCCGGATTCAGTAGCCGCGGGGGACGGCGTCCGGCCAACATTTCCATGATCTGGCTGGCAGACCCATGCGCGACCTTGCGCCTGCCTTCGTGCGTGACGCCCCCCGTGTGGTAGGTGGCCACGACATCGGAACGCAGCAACAGCCCATGCCCGGGCTGGGGAGGCTCCTGGCTCCAGACATCCAGCCCCGCTCCCGCCAGCCGCCCCTCCTGCAAGGCGGAAAGCAAGGCCTGCTCATCATGGATTCCGCCGCGCGCGGTCGAAATAAACAGTGCGCCGGGGCGCATCATGGCAAAGGCTTCGGCGCCGATCATGCCCCGCGTGTCATCATTCAGCGGACAGTGCAGGCTTACCACTTCGGCCTGCTCGAGCAACTGCGGGAAGCTCACAGGTTCGGCACCGCGGGCGCGGATTTCCTCGGGCGGCAGCAGCGGGTCGTATGCAATCACCCGCAAGCCGAAGCCGGCGGCGACGCGCGCTACTCTGCGGCCGATTTCGCCGATGCCCACGATGCCCAGCGCTCGTCCCTCGATCTCGCGTCCCATCAGGGCCTCGCGCGTGGCGGCGGATCCCGCCACCAGCGCGGCCTGGGATTCACGCAGGCGCTTGACCAGCGACAGCAGCAATGCGAACGTCATTTCCGCCACTGATGCGGCATTGGCGCCGGCCTGGTTCACCACTGCCACTCCGGCCCGCGTGCAGGCAGCAACGTCCACGGTGTCGTAGCCCGCGCCGCCCGAGGACACACAAAGCAGTTCCGGACACCGTGCCAGCAGGCTTTCCGAAACTTGCCAGCGCGCGGGGACTTCGTCCTTGGCCGCGCTGACATGGTAGGCATGCGCGCCGGCGAGTCCCGCCGCCGTGATCGCCTCGTCGCGCACGGGCAGTACCTCGAGGCTTAACGTCGGCTCGCGCTCAATGCACGCGTCGAACGCGGGATCGATCCAGAGATCCAGTCGGACGACGCGCATGCCGCCGGGCTGCCTCGCCGGGATCACGGCCGAGCCTCGGCGCAGCCCAGTTGCTTGAGCCGGGCATCCACCCAAGATGTATCCAGCGTTCCCGCCGCAATATCCGCCAGCATCTTCGTTTCAACTTCGTGCTTGGACAACGCCGCCAGGTAGACCGCTTCCGTCTGCTCGAACGGAATCGACAACAGGCCGTCCTCGTCGCCCACGATCAGGTCGCCCGGCTCGATCGTCATGCCATTCAGGGCTATGACGCAGTTGATCTCTCCTGGCCCGTCCTTATAGGGCCCGCGGTGCGTCACGCCAGCCGCATAGACGGGAAACGCGCCGCGACGGATTGCGCCGCTATCGCGGATCGCGCCATTGATCACAATACCGGCGATACCGCGGGTCTGCGCATAGCTGGTCATGATTTCGCCGATGATGGCGTTGGTCAGATCGCCGCCGGCATCCACCACGATCACGTCGCCGGGCTGCGCGAGGTCAAGCGCCTTGTGGACCAGCAGATTGTCGCCGGGGCGGGTGCGCACGGTCAGGGCGGGCCCGGCAAGCGGGCTGCCATCGTGCATGGGCAGCAAGCGCGCGCCGCCGGCCGTCATCCGCGACATGCAGTCGCTGATGTTGGCCACCGGAACGCCGTTGAACTTCTCCACGGTTTGCTTGCTCACCGCGCGCTTGCGGGCGTGGATCTCAAAACCGATCATTTCTGCTCCTGTGGGGGAATTTGCGATGCGTTGCCATTACTGCTTGGGAATGCCTGCGTCCTGCACGACCTTGCCGAAGGTCTCGTGATCTGCCCGATGCTGGCGGGCCAGGTCTTCTGGGGAGCCCTTGAGCACGCTATAGCCGGCGTCTTCCAGCTTTTTCACCAATTCGGGTTGGGATTGAACCTGCTGCAACGCCTTGCTCAACGTGGCGACCACGTCGTCAGGCGTGTTGGCGGGAGCCATCAGCCCCCACCAGATCGACTGGTCGATCGTCTTGAATCCGCTTTCCACGAACGTGGGCACGTCGGGCAAGGCCGGCGCGCGTTCCTTGGCAACCACGGCCAACGCGCGGACCTTGCCGCCGCGGATCTGCGGCAACAGCGAGGCAACGGAGCCCACATACATATCGATGCGGCCGCTGGCGAGATCCGGGAACGCTTGGCCCCAGCCCCGGTAAGGCACGTGCATCAATTCGATGTTCGCCGCCTTGCGCCAGAGATAGCCGGTCAGGTCGCCAGTGCCGCCGATGCCGGGAATGCCCAGCGAAACCACACCGGGACGGGCTTGCGCGGCCTTGACCACATCAGCGATCGTCTTGAACGGGGACTCCGGAAGAACCACGAAAACGCTCGGCGACGTGGCCACGGGCCCGATCGGCCTGAAATCCTTGAACGTGTCGTAGCTGAGCTTGTTGTAGAGCCAGGGGTTCAGCACGATGTTGTCGGTCTGCGCCATCACCAGCGTATGTCCATCCGGGCGCGCGCGGGCGGTGGCGTCCAGCGCCAGGTTGCCGCCGGCGCCTGGCTTGTTCTCCACCACCATGTTCCACCCCTGCTCCTGGCCGATCGCGCTGCCGATCATGCGGGTCAGCGTATCGGTGCCGCCTCCGGGCGGGAATGGGGAAATGAGCGTGATGGGCGCCTTGCCCATATCTGCCGCGTTCGCGGCGACGCAACCCAGCAGGAGCGTGGCCGCCAGAAAATTCTTCAGGACTTTCATTGTCTTCCTCACACAGTTGATTCTTATTGGATGGGCAACGCGACGCGCTCAGCGCTCGCGCGCCAGCGTTGTGAGCCAGGCCAGGCGCGCCTCGACGGAGTCGGGCAAGTTGAAATCGCCGTCCGCTCGCGCATTCAGGATGCCCCTGCTGGTCCGCCCGAAAAGCCGTTCGACGCCGTCGAGAACCAGGGGCTCCAGCCCCGCCTGCAGCAGTTGCTCGCGGGCTTCCCGGACTTCCGCCTGCCGGCGCTGCGCATGCAGTACGTGGGACCGGACGAATGAATCCATGAAGGCGGTAAGCGGCGTCTGGTCGATGTCCGCGAGCACCTCGTAAAGCGAGGCTCTCAATCCCATGGACTCGGCCGCGACCAGGCATTCCACGGCCAGGCTTTCCATGCCCTTCGTCATGATGCTGCGCAGCAGTTTCAGACGCACGGCGTCGCCCGCCGCTCCTTGTATGGCGCGTGCCGGCGCCCCGCCGCTCTCCGCCAACCGCAGCACCATGTCCGTGCCGCTTCCGGCGCAAAGCAAGGGCGTACGTTCGGCCAGCAGCGCAATGGCGCCCATGATCGCGACGTCGGTAAAGTCGATATGCCGGTCGGCAGCGGCCGCCGCAGCGGCCTGCATATCGGGCGCGCTGGCGGTGGTGAAGTCGGCATAGACCGCATCCGGGCGCATATGCGGAAAGCTCCGCCGCGCGATCTCGAGCGCGGCGTGGCCATACACCGCCGACACGACGACGTCCGCTTCTGCGAGCCATGCACCCGGCTCAGCGTGCAGTCCGGCGCCAAGACTCCGGGCGCGCCCGGTCATTTCTTCGTCCTGCCGCAACTCGCAGATCCCCACCACCGCATGCCCGGCGGCAGTCCATGCCTGCGCATAGCAGGAGCCGACTTCGCCGCAGCCCATCAGAGCAATTTTCATTTCTATAAATACAATAAAAAAACAATGATGCTTTATAGAATGAAAATTTCGCCCATATTATCGGTATAAACCCTAGGTTTTCTATAATTTCAATACATAAAAAATACAAAATGATAGGGATAGCTCCGCGATGCGAAAGACCGACGCGCTCGGGGCAGAGGCCGGATTGGCGCGTGTCTTCGGGGGCTGGCGCGTCAGGCGCGTCGCACCATGGCGGCGGAAATGGCCCGCGCCGTGCGGCATAGCGGCTCCAAGCATTGCTCCACCATCTGGCCGGTGGAGCGCACGCCCTGGATCCACACAATGTTCACGCAGCCGTAGAGCCGCCCTGGCGCGGCCATGATGGGCACGGCAATGGCATCCAGCCTGTCGTTCTGGTCCTTGCGCGGCTTGTCGTAGTCGCCGCCGAAGCGCTGTTCGCGCAGCGCGTAGCCCTGGCGGCGGGTTTGCTCGAGAAGCTTGGCCACTGCCGCGCCATCATGCGCCAGCGCGTCGCCCTCCCGGCGGCTGCGGCGCAATGCCGCAAGGATCGACTCGCGTTCCTTTTCGGCGCAGAACGCCAGATAAGCGCGTCCCACCGCCGAGCGCAGCATATTGATCTGGAAACCGATGTTGTCTCTGCGTATCGTGAAATACGACTGGCTGCGATTGGTCTCGCGCACGATCATCGCGCTGCCGCGGCGCACCGTCAGGTCCGACGGCCACAGCACCTCCGCCTGCAGGCGATCCAGTTCGGGGGCCGCGCATTGCCCCAGCAGGTCCAGCACGCGCGCGCGCCGGCTGGGTTCGTTGAGCGAGCTGGCAGGGCAGAAATAGTCATCCGCGATGCGCCGCCATATCAATCCCCGCAATTGCAGCGTCGCCAGGATGCGCAGCAGCGTGGCCTTGGCATAGCCCGTGCGCGCATGCAGTTCCTGCAAGCTCGCGCCCTGCGTGGCGCGCACCTCGTCCAGCACGATGAGGCCGCGCTCCAGCGCATCTATCGTCTTCACCTTCGGCGTCCAGCGGCTCATTGCCCCCCCCAAATTGCAACGTCTGAGAATTTCACTCAGTGAAACTCTAGCAAAACCTGCTTGAGCCGCCCAGGCCCGGCGAAATATCGTGACGTCTATCGAAAGCCGTTGTGGCTGGCGCAACAGGAAGAGAGGCGGGAATGAGCGGACAGGCTGCACGCAATGTGCTCTGGATCATGTGCGACCAACTGCGCTGGGACTATCTGTCCTGCTATGGACACCCGCGCCTGCGCACCCCCAACATCGACCGCCTCGCTGCCGAAGGCGTACGCTTTGACCATGCCTTCGTGCAAGGCCCGGTTTGCGGTCCGTCGCGCATGTCCTATTACACCGGCCGTTACGTCACCAGCCACGGCGCCGTGTGGAACTTCGTGCCCATGCCCGTCAGCGAAATGACGCTGGGAGACTACCTGCGCCCGCAGGGAGTCCGCGTGGCGGTGGCGGGCAAGACGCACGTGGAGGCCGACAGGCACGGCATGCAGCGCCTGGGGATAGACCCGGCAAGCGCGGCCGGCCTGTTGGCGGCGGAAGGCGGGTTCGAACCTTACGACCGCGACGACGGCATCTGGCCGCCGGGCTTTTGCGACGAGGCGCACCGATACACGCAGTACTTGCGCCAGCAAGGCTATGACGGCGCCAACCCCTGGCATGACCACGCCAACTCGGCGCTGGGCGCCAATGGCGAGATCCTGTCCGGCTGGAACATGCGCTACGCCGGCCTGCCGGCGCGCGTCGCGGAAACGGACTCTGAAACACCTTATATGACGCGGCGCGCGATCGAATTCATCGAGCAAAGCGGCGAACAGCCCTGGGTGCTGCACCTTTCCTACATCAAGCCGCATTGGCCCTATGTCGCGCCCGCGCCGTATCACGCGATGTATTCAATCGACGACATGCAGGCGGCCAAGCGCGCGCCCCGTGAACTGGAGAACGCCCATCCCGTGCTGCAGGGTTTTCGCCAGGCCGAAGTCAGCAGGAACTTCTCCTGCGACCAGGTGCGCGAGACGGTGATCCCCACCTACATGGGCCTGATCAAGCAGGTCGACGACCAGTTGGGCGTACTGTTCGACTACCTGCGGCGCAGCGGCCGCGACCAGGACACCATGATCATCTTCTGCAGCGACCATGGCGACTATCTCGGCGATCATTACCTCGGCGAAAAAGAGCTGTTCCACGACTGCGTGGCCAAAGTACCGCTGATCGTGCGCCTGCCCGGCGGCGCGCGCCGCGGCGCGGTGGAATCGCGCCTGGTGGAAGCCATCGACCTGGTACCCACCATCCTGGATGCCTTGGGCGCGGAAATCCCCGATCACATCCTGGAAGGACGTTCGCTGCTGCCGCTGCTGCGCGGCGAGGAACCCGCTGACTGGCGCCGCGCGGTGTACTCGGAAAACAACTATGCGTTCCGCGACTTCGTGCGCGAACCGCTGGGCCGTCCCGCCGACGGCTGCCACACCATTATGGTGCGTGACCACGACTGGAAGTACGTCCATTTCGAAGGTCTGCGTCCGCAGCTATTCGATTTGCGCGCGGATCCGGACGAATACGACGACCTGGGCGCGGACCCCGCGCACGCGCCTGTGCGCGAACGCTACCAGGCCATGCTGTTCGATTGGCTGCGCAATCGCAAGATCCACCCCACCGTCAGCCACGCCGCCATGACGGGATGGACACGCAAGGAGGAATCGGCCGGCATCCACATCGGCAGGTGGTAGCGCAGCGCGTCCGGACCAGGACGCCTGAAAAATAAACCTCAGGAGACAGCATGAAACCGCACTTACTTGCGCTGGCAGTCTGTATGGCCGCCAGCACGGCGTCGCACGCCCAGCCGAAGGAGGATTGGCCCACCCGCGCCATCCGCATCGTGGTCGCCTTTCCCGCGGGATCGCCCGGCGATACCGCGGCGCGCATCGTGGCCGACGCGGTGGGGCAGTCGCTCAAGCAGCCGGTCATCATCGAGAACCGCCCCGGCGCCGGCGGCAATATCGGCGCGGAGGCGGTGGCCCGGTCTCCCGCCGACGGCTACACCTTCCTGGAGGCGCCGGACACGGTCGTCACCATCAATCCCGCCATCTACCGCAAGCTCAATTTCAAGGCGGACGATCTGACGCCCGTTGTGGCGCTCGCGAACTTCAACCAGATGCTGGTGTGCTCGGCCGGCTCCGGTCTGCGCACCCTGGCCCAGTTGGATGCGCAGGCCCGGAAAACGCCCGGCGCGCTCAGCTACGCCTCCGGCGGCCAGGGCGTGCCCGGCCATCTGGCGATGGAGCTTTACCTGTCCGGCGCAGGCCTGGACATCCTGCACGTCCCCTATAAGGGCCCGTCGCCCGCCACCCAGGATGTGCTGGCGGGACAGGTGCCCTGCGGCTATCTGGCGTCTCCCGTGGTCGCGCCCTATGTCGCGGCCGGCAAGCTGTACGGACTGGCGGTGTCAGGCGCCGCGCGCTCGGTCCAGGCGCCGGACGTCCCGACCATGCAACAGGCGGGCGTGGCCGGCTACGACGCCACCTTTCGCGAAATGCTGTTCGCTCCCAAGGACACGCCAGCCGTCATCGTAAAGCGCATGAATGAAGAGGTGGCGCGCGCGCTGGCGTTGCCTGAAGTGAAGCAGAAACTGCAGGCCAACGACCTGGATCCCCTGCCCGAGCCGCCCGACGCCACCGCGCGCCGCCTGCGCGAAGACGCCGCCAAATGGACGGGTGTCATCCGCAAGATCAACCTCAAGGTGGACTGACACGCCCACCCCGATCCCCCCGGCCGCGCCCCGCACACCGCGCAGCCGGACTCCCCCGACACAGGAGGCTTCATGAATACCGCTGCACCCACCACCGTCTTCGGCTCGCTGAAGGACTACCGCAAGGGCTCCATCGAGATCACGCAGGGCTCGCCGCGCCACTATGTCTTTTCCAACATTTTCGAGGTGGCTTCGAATGCCGCGCCCTACGAAAAAACAGTGGTCGGAAAGAATCTGGAGTACGTCATTGAAACCCTGCGCGCCGAAGGCGTATCGCCCTGGTACGTCTGCAGCCATGACGAATTCGCCATCCTGATGGACGGCCAGGCCCAGGTCGATTTCCTGGCCCTGGACCAGCCGCCCGCAGCCGCGGACGGCACCGTGCTTGCGGGCCAGGCGCCCGCGGGCAAGCCCATGGGCCGCGTCCTGCTGAGCCGCGGACACCAATGCCTGCTGCCCGCCGGCTGCGCCTATCGCTTCACGGCGCCCTATCCGGGCGTGCTGCTGATCCAGACCCGCGCCGGCCAACTGTCTGTCGAGAAATGGGCGGACATCTGCCTGCAGTAATCCCCGCGCCACCCGCCACCCTTACTTTCTGGAGTCACGATATGGCCATGCTGGATACCCCCGCGCCCACCGCCTCATTCGCCGCCGGCAAAGTCGCCGCCAGCGCGGCAGACGCCGCCACCGGCTACAAGCGCTTCGATCTGGGCGCGTTCACCTTCACCCGCGACGAGTACTTCGTCAAGGTGCACTGGCCCTCCAAGGGCCAGACGCGCACCCATGCGATCGCGGCAGACGCCTTCCTGCGCGCGCTGATGCGCGACGTGGCCTGGGGTTTTTTCTACGGTTGGGTCAACTTCGACCACGTATTCGGCACGCGCAACCACTACGGCAAGGTGGATGTCTACGCAGGCTCCTTCAATGGCGTCATGAAGGCGGCAGGCGTGGACTACACGGAGACTTTCGACACCCCGCTCATCATGGCCACTTTCAAGGCGATGTTGCATGACTGGACCAACGAAGGCTTCGATCCGTTTGCCGCGCCGGAGGAAACGGGCTCCGCCTTCGGCCGCAAGCACGGCGACAACATCGCCGCGATCGAACGCTCGCGCATCGCCACCCGGCGCATGCCGGGCCTGCCGGAAGACTCTCCACTGCGTGACGACCTTCCGGTCAACCGGGCCTTCGCGGACGTGACTCAGGACGAACCGCAGGTCCATGCCGAACCCGGCTTCGAGGGCAAGCTCCATGCATTCAGCCTGTTCAAGTACCTGTCGCGCTCGGACGTGACCTGGAACCCATCCGTTACTTCCGTCTGCGGCGCCAGCCTGTTCTGCCCCACCACCGAGGAGTTCATCCTGCCGGTGTTCCATGGCAACGATCGCGTGGAGTGGTTCCTGCAGCTGTCCGATGAGATCGTCTGGGACATCGGCGACAAAGACACCGGCGCGCCTCGCGCCCGCATCACCATGCGCGCCGGCGACATCTGCGCCATGCCGGCCGACATCCGGCATCAGGGCTATTCGACCAAGCGCTCCATGTTGCTGGTCTGGGAGAACGCCACCCCCGACCTGCCTCAGCGCTACGAAAGCGGCGAGCTCGCGCCCTACCCCGTCGCGTTCTGAACTCCCCCTTCCCCATCATTACGACTTCTCAGCCATGCAGAACAAACTCTTTATCGACGGCCGCTTCGTGGACGCGGCCGCGGGCGGCACGATAGACGTGCTGAATCCGCACGACGGATCTCTCATCACCGCCATCGCCGCTGCAGAAGCGGAAGACGTGGACCGCGCAGTGCAGGCGGCGCAGCGCGCCTTTCCCGCCTGGGCTCGCATGGCAGCCGCCGATCGCGGACGTCTGCTGCTCAAGCTGGCCGACCTGATAGAAGCCAATGCCGAGGAACTGGCGCAGCTTGAAACGCTGGACACGGGCCATCCAATACGCGACACGCGCGGCCTGGACGTGCCGCGCACCGCCGGCTGCTTCCGCTATTTCGGGGGCATGGCCGACAAACTGCAGGGCAGCGTCATTCCTGTTGAATCGGGTTTCCTGAACTACGTGCAGCGCGCGCCCATCGGCGTGGTGGGTCAGATCGTGCCGTGGAATTTCCCGCTCATGTTCACCAGCTGGAAACTTGGGCCCGCGCTGGCTGCCGGCAACACCGTGGTGCTCAAGCCCTCGGAACTCACGCCGCTGTCGACCCTGCGCATCGCCGAACTGATGGCCGCCGCTGGATTTCCGGATGGCGTGGTCAACGTGGTCCCCGGCTATGGCCACACGGCGGGCCAGCGGCTGGCCGAACACCCGGACGTGGGCAAGATCGCCTTCACCGGATCGACCGCAACCGGACGCCGCATCGTGGAAGCGTCCAAGGGCAACCTCAAGCGCGTGCAGCTGGAACTCGGCGGCAAAGGCGCCAACATCGTGTTCGACGATGCCAATCTCGACGCTGCCATCAACGGCGCGGCCTGGGCCATCTTCCACAACCAGGGCCAGGCATGCATCGCAGGGTCGCGGCTGATGCTGCACGAAAAGATTGCCGATGCATTCCTCGAACGCTTCACCGCCCTGGCGAACTCCATCCGCCTGGGCGACCCGCGCTCCCCCGATACCGAAATGGGTCCGCTGACATCAGCCCAGCACCGCGACAAGGTCCTGTCCTATGTGGGCATCGCCGCCGAACAGGGCGCGCGCCTGCTCGCCGGCGGCAAGGCGCCCGGCGGCGAACTTTCGGCCGGCTACTACGTCGCGCCCACCATCGTCGAGGCCAGGCCCCAGGACCGCGTCGCGCAGGAAGAGGTATTCGGCCCATTCGTCACGGTGCTGCGCTTTGGCAGCGACGAAGAGGCGCTGGCCATTGCCAACGCGACCGACTACGGCCTGGGCAGCGGCCTGTGGACGCGCGACCTGGCGCGCGCCCATAAGCTGGCCGGCGCCATCCATGCGGGCATGTGCTGGATCAACTGCTACAAGCGCGTCAATCCCGGCAGCCCGTTCGGCGGCGTGGGCCAGTCGGGTTATGGCCGGGAGATGGGCTTTGAAGCCATGCATGACTACACTGAAGCCAGGTCCGTGTGGGTCAACGTGGACGCCGCCGTGCCGCCGCACTTCAAGCGCTGAGGAGCCGCCGATGAACACCGCCATGCCGAACGCCGAAACCGCCTTGACCGATGCGGTCGCAGCCGCTTTTGCCCAGACGCCGGATCCCAGGCTGCGCCATCTGATGCAGTCCCTGGTACGGCATCTGCATGCCTTCGTCGCCGACGTCGAGCCCACCGAGGCCGAATGGATGGCGGCGATCCGGTTCCTGACCGAGACCGGCCAGATCTGCGATGGCGCGGTGCGGCAGGAGTTCATCCTGCTCTCCGACACGCTGGGCGTGTCGATGCTGGTGGATGCCATCAACCACCGCCAACCGGGACAGGCCACCGAAAGCACGGTATTCGGCCCTTTCTACATGGCCGGCATGCCCGACCGCGCGCCCGGCGAAAACATGGCGCTCACGCCCGGCGAGCCCGCGCTGGTGCATGGCTACGTCCGCGATACCGATGGCCGGCCGCTGGCCGGCGCCGTCCTCGACGTGTGGCAGACGGCCTCCAATGGCATGTACTCGGGCCAGGACGTGGACCAGCCCCACGGCAACCTGCGCGGCCGCTACCGCAGCGGCGAGGACGGCTACTTCGCAATCCGCACCATCCTGCCCGTGTCCTATCCCATACCGGGCGACGGTCCCGTCGGCCTCATGATGGCGGCAACCGGCAGGCATATCTTCCGGCCCGCGCATCTGCACTTCATGATCGACGCGCCGGGGCACCATAGGCTGGTCACCCATCTGTTCAACGCCGGGGATCCCTACCTTGCCTCGGACGCGGTGTTCGGCGTAAAGCCATCGCTGGTGCTGCAATACGATCCGCTGGGCGCGGACTCCACACCGGGCAGGCGCTTCGGATTCGATTCGGACTTCCACGAGGGACGTTATGACTTCGTGCTGCCCCGCGCCTGACGCGGCCGACGGGGCGGCGCTGTGCTGGCTCGATGACATCCCTGATGGCGGTTCGTTGACAGTGAACTTCGCCGCGCAGCCGGTCATCCTGCTGCGGCGGGGTGAGGCCGTCTGGGCATACCTGAACCGCTGCCCGCACTTCTCCGTCACGCTGGACGCGGCCCATGGCGCCGTCCTGACCTACGAGGCCCAGGTGCTGATGTGCGCCCATCATTCGGCCTTGTTCCGCTTCGAGGATGGACTGTGCATCGAAGGCCCTTGCCAGGGCGCGGCGCTAGACGCGGTGCCGCTGCGCCAGCACGCAGGCCGCGTCTACGCGGCGGATTCGAAACCAGGCAACGCGCCGGCCAGGTCGGGACCCGGGTCGTCCGACGGGTAGCCGCCTTCCTGGACCAGCACGGTCTGGTCATGCCTCACATCGCCGCGCGCACGCCGGCCGCCGTCATCGCCAGGTTGGTTGACGCCGCCCGCAACTGTTGCTACACCCACAGACGCACTGCACTGCACTTGCCCCCAGAATCTCTCCATAAGAGGTGGTTTATGAACAAGCGTATTGTTGTCGTAGGCGGCGGCGTAGGCGGCACCATGCTCGCCAATCAGCTTGCCGGAAAGCTGTACCCCGAAATCAGCCGCGGTGAAGTCTCCATCACGCTGCTCTCGGATACGCCGGATCACTACTACAAGCCGGCGTTCATGTACGTGGCCTTCAATCTTTTCTTCCGGGAAGAACTGAAGCGGCCGGAACGTTCCCTGCTGAGGCCGGAAATCGAGTTCCGCGTCGACAAGGTCACGCGGTTCCATTTCGACAGCCAGGAGGTCTCCACGCAGAGCGGCAAGCGCTACGGCTACGACTATCTGGTCATCGCCACGGGCTGCGTGCCATCGCCCGAGCGCATCGAGGGGCTGAAGGAGGCCGGGGACCATTTCTACCAGTACGCGGCCGCAAGGCAACTGGCCGACCGCCTGTCGCGCATCGAGCGCGGGCGGGTATTCATCAGCGTCACGTTCCCCAGAACGCCCAACGTCCCGCACCAGTGCGGCATCGCTCCCATCGAAACCACGCTGATGTTGGACGACTACCTGCGGCGGCGAGGCGTGCGCGACAAGGTGGAGATCGTCTACACCTACCCGACCACCTCGCAGTTGCTGCGCAACTGCCTGTTCCTGCAGCGGCCAACCTGCGAAGTGCTGCCCGCCATCTTCGAGCAGAAGGGCATACGGTTCCAACGGGGCTTCACCCTGTCGCGGGTCGATCCGCAGCGGCGCATCGCCTATTCGGAGGAAGGCGGCGAACAACCCTTCGACATCCTCATGGCCACGCCGCCGATACGCGCCGTGGACGTGGTGCTCGAGTCCGGCGTGTCGCAAGCGGAGAACGACGAAGGCTGGCTGCCCACCGACCACGAAACCTTGCAGGTCTATGGGCTGCGCAACGTCTACGTCATCGGCGACACGGTCGACCTGCCCGTCAGCAAGGCGGGCGGTTCCTGCCACAACCAGGCGCCGGTCATCGCAAACAACATCGCCGGCGAAATCCGGCTGGGCCATCCGTGCAGCGCCTACGACGGCCGGGTGCAGGCAGTGGCCCAGATGGGGCTGAACGCCGGCATGCCGCTCTGGTACGACTACACGCACGACGTGCTGCCCACGCCACCCACCAAGCTCGGAGGCCTGCTGCGCCACGGCTTCAACCGCGGCCTGTACTGGGCCGTCGCAAGGGGAATGCTATGAACGCGCCGCACGAGGCAAGCAACAGGCAAGCGACGGACACGCCCGCTCCCTTCCTGGGCGGAGGGCCGGGCGCGCGCGCGCTGGCCGACAGACTGGGCCTGCTGGCCGAAGCGGGTAGGCTCGACAACATCGCCGACCTGCTGTCGCTGGCATCGGATCTGGTAGACCTGCTTGACCAGTCCATGGTGGAAAAGCTGGCGCTGCTGTCGGAACAGGCGAGCAGCGCCGCGTGGATCGCCGCCAACACGCTGCGCGACGCCCATGCCCGCACGCAACAGGAAGCGCGCCCCCCCAGCCTGGGGGGACTCATCGGCCTGTTGCGCGACGAGGACACCCGGCGCGGCCTGGCCGTGGTGCTGCGGGCGGTGCAAACGCTGGGCCGGCAGATGGCGGCCCAGCGCCAGGACTACGCCGACGCCCCGTAAGAGGACACGCCGCAGCAAAACGCCGCGCGATATCCGTCCCCGCGGCAACAGGATCGGCTCATGTAAAAAAACCCCGGGAAACTGCCGATCAGGCCAGCTTCCCGGGGTTGCTTTCATGCGGCTCGGCGCTCGCCGCGCCGGACCGGTTTACTGCAAGGTTCGCGTGAAGACGAACTGCCCGTCCTGCCAATCCACCGGCACCACGTCGCGCGGACCGAAGCGGCCTTCCAGGATCAGCTTGGCCACCGGGTTCTCGATCTGCTGCTGGATCGCGCGCTTCAAGGGGCGCGCGCCGAACACAGGATCGAAGCCCGAGCGGGCCAATTCCGCAAGAGCGGGTTCGCTCACTTCCAGGCGCATCTCCTGCTTTTCCAGGCGTTCGCCAAGGCGACGCAGCTGGATGCGGGCGATAGACTCGATGTGCTGCGCTTCCAGCCCGTGGAACACCACCACTTCATCGATGCGGTTCAGGAACTCGGGACGCAGGGTCTGCTTGAGCTCGTCCCACACCACTTCCTTGACCACTTCGTACGGCTTGCCCGCCAAGCTCTGGATATGGTGCGAGCCCAGGTTGGACGTCATGACGATCACCGTGTTGCGGAAATCCACCGTGCGGCCCTGGCCATCGGTCAGGCGGCCATCGTCCAGCACCTGCAACAGCACGTTGAAGACGTCCGGATGGGCTTTCTCGACTTCATCCAGCAGCACCACGCTGTATGGCTTGCGGCGCACGGCCTCGGTCAGGTAGCCACCCTCCTCGTAGCCCACATATCCTGGCGGCGCGCCGATCAGCCGCGCCACCGAATGCTTCTCCATGAATTCGCTCATGTCGATGCGGATCATGTGCTCTTCGGAGTCGAACAGGAACTCGGCCAGCGCGCGCGTCAGCTCGGTCTTGCCCACACCGGTGGGGCCCAGGAACAGGAACGAACCGTAGGGACGCGAGGGATCGGCAAGGCCGGCGCGCGAACGCCGGATGGCATCGGACACCAGGCGCACGGCCTCGTCCTGGCCCACCACGCGCTTGTGCAGGTATTCCTCCATGTGCAGCAGCTTCTCGCGTTCGCCCTGCATCATCTTGGACACCGGAATGCCGGTGGCGCGCGACACGACCTCGGCGATTTCCTCGGCGCCTACGCGAGTGCGCAACAGGCGCGGGCGCCCTTCGCCGCCCTCGGCTTCCTCGGCCGCTTCCGCGGCGCCCACTTCGGCCGCCTTCAGGCGCGCTTCCAGGTCGGGCAGCTTGCCGTATTGCAATTCCGCCAGCTTGTCGAACTGGCCCTTGCGCTGCAGCTCGGCCATTTCGGCGCGCACGCTGTCGATCTCTTCCTTGATGGCCTGCGTGCCTTGCACGGCCGCCTTCTCGGCCTTCCAGATTTCCTCGAAGTCGTTGTATTCGCGCTGCAGCTTTTCGAGCTCGTCCTCGATCGCGCCCAGGCGGCGCTTGGAAGCGTCGTCGGTTTCCTTCTTGACGGCCTCGCGCTCGATCTTGAGCTGGATGATGCGGCGGTCGAGCTTATCCATCACTTCCGGCTTGGAATCGATCTCCATGCGGATGCGCGCGCCTGCTTCGTCGATCAGGTCGATGGCCTTGTCCGGCAGGAAGCGGTCGGTGATGTAGCGGTGCGAGAGCTCGGCCGCGGCCACGATGGCGGGGTCGGTGATCTCCACGCCGTGGTGGATTTCATAGCGCTCCTGCAAGCCGCGCAGGATGGCGATGGTGGATTCCACGTCAGGCTCGTCGACCAGCACCTTCTGGAAGCGCCGCTCCAGCGCCGCGTCCTTCTCGATGTACTTGCGGTATTCGTCCAGCGTGGTCGCGCCGATGCAATGCAGCTCGCCGCGCGCCAGCGCCGGCTTGAGCATATTGCCCGCATCCATCGCGCCTTCGGCCTTGCCCGCGCCCACCATGGTGTGCAGCTCGTCGATGAAGACGATGTTGCTGCCGTCGTCCTGCGCCAGTTCTTTCAGCACGGCCTTCAGGCGCTCTTCGAATTCGCCGCGGAACTTGGCGCCGGCCAGCAAGGCCGCCAGGTCCAGCGACAAGACGCGCTTGCCGCGCAGGGTTTCGGGCACTTCATCGTTGACGATGCGCTGAGCCAGTCCTTCGACGATGGCGGTCTTGCCCACGCCGGGTTCGCCGATGAGCACGGGGTTGTTTTTGGTGCGGCGCTGCAGGATCTGGATCGTGCGGCGGATTTCGTCGTCGCGGCCGATCACCGGATCGAGCTTGCCCTGGCGGGCGCGCTCGGTCAGGTCCATGGTGTATTTGGACAAGGCTTCGCGGTTGGACTCGCCTTCGGCGCCAGAAACGCTTTCGCCGCCGCGCACGGCGTCGATCGCGGCTTCCAGGGCCTTTTTCTGCAGGCCCGCGTCGCGCAGGATGCGGCCGGCCTCGCCCTTGTCGTCGGCCAGGGCCAGCAGGAACAGTTCGCTGGCGATATAGGTGTCACCGCGGCGCGCCGCTTCCTTGTCGGTGCGCGTCAGCACCGCCTGCAGGTCGCGGCCTACCTGGACGTTGTCGTCCCCCTGCACCTGAGGCAAGGCCTTCAGGGCGGTCTCGATGGCCGGTTGCAGCCGATTGACGGCCACGCCGGCGCGCGCCAGCAGGCTGCCCGCGCCGCTGTCGGAATCCGACAGCAAGGCGGAAAGCACGTGAATCGGCTCAATATAGGGGTGATCGTTGCGGGCGGCCAGACTTTGAGCGTCGGCCAGGGCTTGCTGGAACTTGGTTGTCAGTTTGTCGAATCGCATAATGGTCGTTTGGCTTGTTGGGGAGCCTGACCGATACGTGCCGGCTGGCTCGATATCCTGAATATGCGGCCAGATGCGAGAATTTCAACACCCTGCCCGCGCCATGGTTTCTCGACGTGCAGCAACAATCTGACTTATGAGCATATACGTTTTTATCTACGGCACGCTACGCGCGGGCGAAATCAATGATCTGGCTCAAGCCGCCGCGCGGCGCGGCCTGCCGGCAGCGCGCTACGTGGGGCCGGCCAGCGTTCCGGGCAGGCTGGTGGACTTCGGCGACTGGCCGGGGCTGATTCCGGTGAACGACGGCCGGCGCGTGCGGGGCGATGTCTTCCAGGTGGAGCCAGCCCTGGTGGCGCTGATGGACGAGATCGAGGAGTACACGCCCGGCAAGCCCTGTTGCTTTGTGCGGTGCGAGGTCGCCGCGCGCCTGGAAACCCCCTCGGGGGCCCATGAACTGCGCTGCCAGTACTATCCGATAGACCCGGCCCTGCGCGGCAAGGCGGTCGATATCGCGGCCGACGACTGGGTCGGTTACCGGCTCGCCCACCCCCGCCCGGAAGGCCGGTAAGACACCCGTAGTAACAACGGACTACAATAACGGTTGTCTTCAAGCTTTATACCCATTCCGGCATGCGTCCGCGCAATGGGCACTATAGAGGTCATCGTATGCAAAAACGGGTCCCCGTTGCCCCTGATGCCGCCCATTGCTCCACATGCATGCTGGGACATGTGTGCGTGCCCGTGGGCATGGCAGCCGCCGAGGTGGAAAAGCTGGACGAACTGGTGAGGGAACGCGTGCGCCTTGAAAAAGGCAAGCCGCTCTATTCCCTGAACCACCCGCTCGACGCCGTCTACAGCGTGCGATTCGGCAGCCTCAAGACGCAGTTGGAAGACGCCACCGGCCAGATCCAGGTCACCGGCTTTCACCTGCCCGGCGAAATCGTCGGCATGGACGGCATGCTGGACGGCAAGCACGTGTCGACCGCCGTCGCGCTGGAAGACTCCGAGGTCTGCGTCATCCGCCTGGCCGATATCGACCGCATCGCTACCCACCTGCCTTCCCTGCAGCAGCAGTTCCGCCGGCTGATGAGCCGCGAGATCAACCGCTCGCACCAGATGCTGGCCTCGCTGGGCTCCATGCGTTCCGAACAGCGCCTGGCCGCGTTCCTGCTGAACCTGTCGCAACGCTACGCGTCGTTGGGCTATTCCTCCACGGAATTCGTGCTGCGCATGAGCCGCGAGGAAATCGGCAACTACCTCGGCCTGACCCTGGAAACGGTCAGCCGGCTGTTTTCGCGCTTTGCGCGCGACGGCCTCATCAAGATCAACCAGCGCGAGGTCCGCATCCTGGACCTGCCCGCGCTCAAGCAATTATTGGGCCAAGAGGGCTGCTGAACGCCCGCCGCGCCATGCGCCGCGCGCCCATCCTCCCATTGCCTCTGGCGCGGCCAGGCCCCTTGCGCGGTCTGGCCGCGCTGTGCGCCGTGGCGGCGCTGGCGCCGCTCGGGGCACACAGCCAGACGCCCCTGCCTGATCCCTACGATTACAGCGAAACCGCGCCCGCCCCCAAGCGCGCGGCGCCGTTGCGCTGGCAGGCCGTGGAGCTGGGCAAGCCTGGCCACCGCTACAAGATGCCGGTCTACGCCAATCGCGACCTGGCAAAGGACGACCTGCGCGGCATCAAGCAGGTCGTGGTCGTCATCCACGGCGTCAAGCGCGACGCCGACCGCTACTATGAATCCGTCGCCGCACTGCTGGCGCACAACCCCGAGCGGGCGCGCGATACCCTGATCCTGGCCCCGCGCTTTTCCGGCTCGATCGACTCCGGTTTTGGCGGCATGGCGGCTTGGCGCAAGGCAAGCTGGGAAGACGGCGAAGATAGCGTGCAGGCCGCGGGACGCCCCGCGCCGGTCGCTTCGTTCCAGGTGCTGGACGACCTGCTGCGCAGCCTGGATGACCGCAAGCGCCTCTCGTCGCTGGCCGGCATCGTGCTGGCCGGCCACTCGGCCGGCGGCCAACTGGTACAGCGCTATGCCGTGCTGAACAATATCGACGGCGCGCTGCGGCGCGACGGGCTGGCCCTGCGCTACGTAGTCGCCAACCCCTCGTCCTATCTCTACCTGAGCAACGAACGCCCCCGCGCCGACGGCAAGGGTTATGCGCCTTACGAGCGCGGCATCTGCCCCACGTACAACCAGTACAAGTACGGCCCGGACAAGCTTCCTGCGTACTCCCGCGAAACCGACGAGTCCAAGCTCTTCGTGCGCTATGCGGCGCGCGATGTCACCTATCTGCTGGGCGGCGCCGACAACAATCCGGAAGACCGCCTGCTGGACAAGACCTGCGGGGCGGAAGCCCAGGGCGCGACACGGCTGGCCCGCGGCACCGGCTACGCGCAATACGAGCACGTGCTGGCGGCGCGCGGCGCCAGGCCCGTGCCGCTGCATCGGCGCGCTTTCGAGGTCGCCGGCGTCGGCCACAACAGCAAGGGCATGTTCAGCTCGGCCTGCGGCGTGCAGGCATTGCTGGGCGCCGAGGCCCAGGCCCCCGACGGCGCCGCTGCCTGCGACGTCATCAAGCCCCGCGGCAAGTAAGCCGGCGCGCGCCGCCCGGCGCAGAATCCTGACAAAAAGCTGAAGAAAATCAGTGCCATAGCGCGTGCATTTCGGCCCGCGCAGGCGCAACATATCGCCATGCGTGTTCCAGTTCGCGGCCCGTCCGCGATCGCGTGTCCGGCGTCCCCCGACAAACGCACTCGAAGGAAGGATATGACGCAAGCGTATCTCGACATGCCCGACGCAAAGCGCCGCATCAAGGCGATCTTCATCGGCTCCATGGGCAATCTGGTGGAGTGGTATGACTTCTACGCCTATACCGCGTTCGCTCTGTATTTCGCCCCCGCCTTCTTTCCCTCCCACGATCCGGTCGTCCAGCAGTTGAATGCGGCCACGCTGTTTGCGGCCGGCTTCATCGTGCGCCCGCTGGGCGGCTGGCTGTTTGGCCATCTGGCGGACCGTCACGGGCGGCGTCTGTCGCTGATGGTGTCGGTGGGCATGATGTGCGTGGGTTCGCTGATCATCGCGGTCACGCCCACCTATGCCACCATAGGCCTGGCCGCGCCAGCCCTGCTGGCGCTGGCGCGCGTGATCGAAGGCCTGAGCCTGGGCGGGGAGTACGGCGCCAGTGCCACTTACCTGACCGAAATCGCGGATCCGGACCATCGCGGCTTCTATTCCAGTTTCCAGTACGTCACCCTGATCGGCGGCCAGCTCAGCGCCATCCTGGTGCTGCTATTGCTGCAAAACGTTTTCCTGACCCACGAGCAACTGGTGGAATGGGGCTGGCGCATTCCCTTCGTGATCGGCGCCATGCTGGCCGTGATCACTGCCCTGATGCGGCGCGACATGCCCGAAACGGATTCCTACAAGGAAGCCCAGAAAGCCCCCAAGTCGCAGACGAGCTCGCTGCGCGGCCTGCTGAAGTACCCGCGTGAAGTGGCCATCGTGGTGGGCCTGACGGCGGGCGGCACCGCGGCGTTCTACACCTTCACGACCTACATGCAGACGTTTGTGCGGCAGACCTCGGGCTTTTCCGACATCGTCACCACCTACATCATCGCCGGGTCGCTGATCTTCGCGCTGATTCTGCAGCCGGTCTACGGCGCGCTGTCGGACAGGATCGGACGCAAGCCGCTCCTGGTGTTCTTCGGCGTGGCCGGCGCGGCACTCACCGTACCCATCCTGATGACGCTGTCGCACACACGCTCGCCCTTCATGGCCTTCCTGCTGATCTGCGGCGCCTGGGTGTTCACGGCCGGCTATACGTCCATCAACGCAGTGGTGAAGGCGGAGTTGTTCCCGACCAACATCCGCGCCACCGGCGTAGCCGTGCCCTATGCCGTGACGGTGTCCATCTTCGGGGGCACGGCGCCGGCCATTGCGCTCTTCTTCAAGCAGCAAGGGCATGAGGAGTGGTTCTACTACTACCTCGCGGGCATCATCTTCCTGTCGCTGCTGGTGTACGCCACCATGCGCGATACCAAGCATCGCTCGGCCATGCACCAGCACGCCTGATCGCGACAACTTTGTTGCTTGACAACCATGCTGCTTCGGCTTAATACTTAACCTTATGGTTAAGTTTAAAGACGACAGGCTCGACGGCATCTTCGCGGCGCTGGCCGACGGCACGCGACGCCAAGTGCTGGCCGACCTGGAACAAGGCGCGGCCACGGTCGGCGAGCTGGCCCGGCCGCACGCCATGTCCCTACCCGCATTCATGAAGCACCTGCGCGTGCTGGAGGACGCCGGCTTGATCGCCCGCGCCAAGGACGGCCGCGTCGTGAATTGCACGCTCTCGCCCGAACCGATGCGGGCGGCATCCGACTGGCTGGCCCGCTACGAGAAGTTCTGGAACGGTCAGCTGGATTCGCTGGCGCGATACCTGTACCACGAGGAAGAGGTCCACCCATGGAAAACCGAAGCACCCGAGAAGAATCAGCCCCCATTGAACTCCGGCTCAGGCGGCGCTTCGACGCCCCCGTCGAACGCGTCTGGCGCGCCTGGACGGACCCGCAGGCGCTGATGCGCTGGTTTGGTCCCGCCGAAACCCGGCGGGTGCTGCGGGCGGAAACCGACGTACGCGTGGGCGGCACCTACCAGGTAGGGTTCTCCACCGAAGACGGGTTGGAACATCATGCCAGCGGCCACTACCGCGAAGTCGAGCCGCTGCGCCGGCTGGTCTTCACCTGGGCCTGGCGCGACACCCCCGCGGAAGTCTCCATGATCACGCTTGAATTCACCTCTGCCGACGGCGGCACCGAACTCGCCTTTCTGCAGACCCCGTTCGTCGACCAGGCCACCCGCGACAGCCATCAGCATGGATGGTCCGGCGCGCTGGACCGGCTGGCGTCCCATCTGGCGAATCCGGCCTGAATCCGCGCCGTTCGCCCTATCCGGGCCCACCGGCCCGCCCCGAGGAGGCACACAATGCAAACCGATCACCCCGTCGTATCCCGCGCGCAATGGGAAATCGCGCGCGAGGCGCTGCTGCGCCGAGAAAAAGAGCTGACCCGGGCCCACGATGCCCTGGCTCGCGAGCGCCTGGCTCTGCCGTGGGTCAAGGTGGACAAGCCATACCGCTTCCAAGGCGCGGGCGGCTCCCTGGAACTTGCGGAGCTGTTCCAGGGCAGAAGCCAGCTCATCGTCTACCACTTCATGTTCGGCCCGGACTGGGAAGAAGGCTGCGTGGGCTGCTCCTTCCTGGCCGACCACATGGACAGCGCAGCCATGCACCTGCGCCAGCATGACGTGACGGTAGTCGCCGTATCGCGCGCGCCCTTGGCCAAGCTGGACGCCTTCAAGCGGCGCATGGGCTGGAGCTTCCCCTGGTATTCATCCGAAGGCAGCGATTTCAATTTCGACCTGCAGGCCACGACGCCCAAGGCCGACGGCAGCATGGAAGAAAACTCCGGCGCCAGCGCATTTTTCCGCGACCCCGACGGCGAAATCTTCCATACCTATTCAAGTTTCGCGCGCGGCGTGGAAAGACTGGCCGGCGCCTACAACTATCTGGACTTCGCGCCGCTGGGCCGCAACGAGAAGGGCCCGCACTTCAATCTGGGCGACTGGGTGCGCCACCATGACCGCTACGACGACGCCCCGGCCCGCGCCTGCCACGCCTGCGGTTAAACGCGGGCGCTCGCGCGCCGTCCACATGGCCGCCGACGCCGCGATCCTGTGGCTGGGCTGCACGGCGGCCATGGCAGCGGGCTTGTGGATGGACACGCTGCGCACGCCGTCGGCGCTGCTCGCCAGCCAGTGCGCGGCGCCCGGCGGTTTGCTGGAACAGGCATGGCGCCATGCCGCCCTGATGCCCGCCAGCAGCGCAGCCATGTTGATCGCCGCGCTGTTGCCGCTGCCGGGCGCGCCCGCCCTAGGCGCGCGCCTGGCCTGCGCGCTGGCGATGGGTCTGGGCATGCTGGTGGGAGCGCAATGGGGTGTCGCAGCGGCCTTGGCCGCCGGCGCGGCGCCCTTCAGCGGCATGGCCGCCGGCATGGCGCTGGGAATGGCGGCCGCCACGGCAGCCGCCGCAATGCTTGCCGGCGCTAGCGCCGCGCCCCGGTAAGCGGGCGCGGCGGCGCGGCCGCGGCCTCTATCGGCGCAGCCAGCGGCGCCTGGATTTCCAGGGCCGACTCCGCCCGTGCCACGCACGGCAGGATCCAGCCCTCCTCTTTCTCGTCGCGCGATAGTCCCGGCCATTCGATACGGTACGAGATCTCCCCTTCAAGCAAGAGGCACATGCAGGCGCGGCAAGTGCCGTTGCGGCACGAGCTGGGCAGCTTGATGCCAGCCGCCTGCGCCGCCAGCAGCACCGAGGTATCGGTTGGCGCGTCGAAACGCAGACCGGCAGGCTGCACCAGGACGGGAAATGTGGACATGGCGAAGCAGATCCAGCGGGACGCGCCCTCAGGCCGCGTTGTCCTGCCAATCCAGCTTCCAGGCGCCGGACAGCACATTCTGCATCCACAGCACGCAGGTCAGCGTCTTGGCGTCCGTGACGTCGCCCTTGGCGCAGGCTTCGACCAACTCGGCGGGATCCGCGCTGATCACGTCCAGGAATTCGTCCTGGTCCAGCTGGCGCGGCCCGGCGCGCAAGCCGCGCGCAAAGTAGATATGGATGATTTCCGTGGAATAGGCAATGGCCAGGTGCAAGGCACCGGCCCGGGCCCACTGGCTGGCGGTGTAGCCGGTTTCCTCAAGCAGTTCACGCTTGCCGCAGGCCAGCGGATCCTCGCCCGGATCCAGCTTGCCGGCGGGGAACTCCGTCATGACGCGCCCTATCGGATAGCGGTACTGCCGCTCCAGCAGCACCCGGCCGTCGTCCAGCAACGGGATCACCACCACCGCGCCGGGATGCACCACGTATTCGCGCGTGGCCGTATTGCCGTTGGGCAGGCTGACCGTGTCGCGGCGGATCTTGAGAAAGGCGCCGTTGTAAGGAGCCTCGCTGGCGACGAGTTTTTCTTCGAGATGGGAATCGGGCTTGCGGGTCATGTGGGATTCCAGAACCTGGCTAGCCGCGCGTAGCAGAGCGCGTGCGCGGGCAACACGGAGCTTACCATCGCCACATGAACAGCTCAGCCGAACTTGCGGCGCGCGTCCAGCGCCAGGCCGGCGCCGATGCTGCCGAACAGATCGCCTTCCACGCTGCGCGCCTCGGGCACCAGCGCCGACACCGATTCGCGCAGGCGTGGAACGCGGCTGGAGCCGCCGGTGAAGAACACGGTGTCCACGTCCGAAGTCGACACGCCGGCATCGCGCAGCAGCGCGCCTACCGTGGTTTCGACCTTCTCGATCAGGCGCCCGACGCAGGCATCGAAAGACGCCCGCGTCACGTCCACGCCCAGTTCCGGCGCGATGCGCGACAGGTCGATGCGCGTGGCAGGCGCGTCCGACAGTGCGATCTTGGCCTCTTCGACCTGCACCGCCACCCAGTGGCCGGCGCGCTGCTTGACCAGGTTGAGCAGCAAATCGATCTTCTCGCGGTCCCCGGCTTCGGCGCGGATGTAGGCGAAGTGCTCGGCGGCCTTGCGGCTATAGGCCTGGTTGATGGTGTGCCAGCAGGCCAGATTGCCATATTGCGTGGACGGCACATCCTTGCCGCTGCGCAGTTGGCTGCCCAGCCCCAGCATTGGCATCACGTGGGCCAGGCTGAGCTGCTTGTCGAAGTCCACCCCACCGATGTGCACACCGCCATAGGCCAGGATGTCTTCCCGGCGGTCGGCCTTGGCGGCACGGCCGGGCCCCAGGCGGATCAAAGAAAAGTCGGACGTGCCGCCGCCGATGTCGATGACCAGTACCAGTTCTTCGCGGTCGATCTGCGATTCGTAGTCGAATGCGGCAGCCAGCGGTTCGAACTGGAATTCGATATCGGTAAAACCGACGCTGCGCGCAATCTCGCCCAGGGTGTCCTGGGCCGTCTGGTCGGCGGCCGGGTTGTCGTCCACGAAGAACACTGGCCGGCCCAGCACGGCGCGAGTGAAGCCACGCCCGGCAGCCGTCTCGGCGCGGCGCTTGAGTTCGGCGATGAAGCGCGTCAGCAAGACGCGGAACGGAATCGAACGGCCTTGCACTTCGGTCGAGCCGTCGATCAGCGAGCTGCCCAGCAGGCTCTTCATGGAGCGCATCAAGCGCCCGTCGTAACCCGCCAGGTAATCGGAAATGGCGGCGCGGCCGTAGCTGACCTCGGCGTCTTCGTCATGGAAGAAAATGGCCGAAGGCAAGGTGGTCTTGCCGTCTTCCAGGGCGAGGAGCGCGCGCTGATCGGGGCGGCTCCAGCCCACGGTGGAATTGGACGTGCCGAAATCGACGCCGCATGCGGAGGAAATCATGGGGAATTCTGGGGCTGAAAGCAAAACGGCGCACAAGTGTAGCCGCAACCGCCGGAATCGCCATGTCAATTCGCCCGCCCCAGGGTCCGGGCCGTGAACGCCAGCGTCACCGCCGCCACCAGCAAGCCGCTGGCGAAGCCGCCTGAGTAGCCGACCTGGGCCGCCAGGCCGGTCATAAGCGACGAGGTCAGGATCTCTCCCAGGTCGCGCGCGCTCTGCACGGCGGTCATGTCGGTGCCGGCCTGTTCGCCGCGGCTGGCGAAACGCATGGCCAGCGTCATCAGGGCCACGGAAGCCGCCCCCGCGCCGAATGCGCCCAGCGCCTGCGCGCCCAAGGCCGTGCCGGCCTGCGCCGCCATCCAGCCCTGGGCTTGCGCCATCCAGGCCAGCGCCGCCACGCCGGAGGCGGCCAAGCCCAGCGCCAGGACGGCCCGCGCGCCCAGCCGGCCGATCAGCCATGCGCCGCCGCCGCAACCCAGCAATACCGTCACCACGCCGCCCGCCATGCCGATGCGCCCCACCGTCTCGACGGCCCAGCCTTCGTCCACCAGGAACAACTTGGACAAGCCGTAGCCCGCCACTGCCGTCATGGCGGACAGGAACGCGGCCGCCGCCAGGGCCCAACCGCCGGGGCGGCGCACGAATGCAGCCAGCGTGGCGCGTTGCCTGGTCAATGGCGCGGCCAACGCCGTTTCACGCCAGGTCGCTGCCAACAGCAAGCTGACCGCGACCACGGCAGCCAGCGTCAACAGCGCGCCGGTCTGCCCCATATGCCCTGCCAGCATCAGGCAGCCCGGCCCGCCGAAGAAGAAACCCACCATCGTGCCGCCCACCTGAACGGCATTGGCGCGCGCCAGGGCTTGCCCCTGGAAGCGTTCCGCCGTCAGTCCATCCGTGGCGATGTCCTGCGTGGCGCTGGCAAGGGAAGCCAGCGCCATCAGGACCACCACCCAGGGCGCCGCCACGGCATCGATGCCCAGGAACGCCAGCCCCACCAGGCAGGCCAGCACGATGGACTGCATCGGCACGATCCAGCTGCGCCGCCGCCCCATGGCGCGGGTCCAACGGTTGTCCACCACGGGGGCCCACAGGAATTTCAATACCCACGGCAGGCCGACCAGCGGCAGCCAGGCCAGCGCCTGCAGGTCCGCGCCGTCTCGGCGCAGCAGCGCAGGCAAGGCTTCCATGGCCACGCCCAGCGGTATGCCCTGAGAGAAATACAAGGCGCCTATCATCACGAACAGGCGTCCTTCTGCAATACGGTTCACGTCAGACTTCCTTCTACATAGGGTTGCGGGATGGCTTCGCCCGCGGCGCGTCCGCGGGACGATGTTCGCTGCCCTGCCCCGGCGTCACGAACAGGATCTTGCCGGGACAGGCCACGTGCAGCCGATGCCACACGCCGCGCGGCACGATGGCGCTGCGCCGGGTATCCAGCAGCATGTCGGTCTCGGCGCCTTCCTCATCCATCAAGGTGACCACCACACGGCCTTCCAGCACGCAAAGCATTTCGTCGCCGGCGGGATGACGCTCCCATATGTCGCCATGCACATCGGCATCCGTAGCCACGGCCTTGATGCCGAGCAACCAGCCGTCCTCCGGCTCCAGCCTGCGCAACCTGCCCACATCGCGCATGGCACCGTCGCGCCGCAGCGCCACGAAGTGGTCCAGCCAGTCGAACACCGTTTCCGTATCGAGTGCACTCATTGATCTCTCCTTCTCGTTGCCGGCGGACGCCTGCCGATGGCGCCCGCCGGAAATACTCAATATTCAGCGCGCAGAGTCAGCATGACGTTGCGAGGCTCGCCGTAGCGGTTGTTCCAGGCGGTGCCTGACAAGCTCTGGTAATAGCCGCGGTCGAACAGGTTGTTGACGTTGAGCGCGGCGGTCACGTGCTTGTCCACGCGGTAGGCCATGCGCACATCAACCAGCGCGTAGCCGCCCTGGCGCATCGTGATGGGGCCGGACACCGTGGAATAGCCTGACTGCACCTGCAAGCCGCCCCCGACGCTCAGCCGCCGTTCCAGCCCGGGCAAGGCATAGTTCGTCCACAGCCTGAAGATGTGTTTGGGCGTAAAGCGCGCAAAGGGCTGGCCGCCGGACTCCGAATCCGTCAGGTACTTGCTGGTGTTGAAGGTGTAGCCTGCCGCCACCGTCCAGTAAGGGGTGATGCTGCCGGAGGCTTCGGCCTCGATACCGCGGCTGCGGACTTCCCCGCCCGAGATGTAGTAGCAATTGCGGCCCACGCAGGGCCAGGCCGGATCTTCCTGCGCGCGATTCTTCTGCTGGATCTGGAACACCGCCAATGACACGTTCAGCGCGCCGTCCGCGAGTTCGCCCTTGACGCCAGCCTCGTAGTTGGTGCCGGTGATGGGATCCAATGGCTTGCCGTCGCGCGTCAGTTCGCCCTGGGGCTGGAACACCTGCGCATAGCTGCCATACAGCGACCACTGGCGGTCCAGGTCCACGATCAATCCGCCATACGGCGTGAATTCGGGATCGATGCGCTGCCGTGCCCCGGGCGCGCTCTGGTTCCACCAGCTCATGCGCCCGCCCAGCACCAGTGTCAATGGATCGGCCAGGGAGAAGCGGCCCATGCCGTATATGCCCTGTTGTTTCAGCCGGGTTTCGCCCGGCGAGGTGTACGGACCCACGCCCGGCTCGGGCACGCTGTGCGGATCCCAGTCAAAGACGTTCACCGGTACGTTCGGATAAGGCGTGAGGTTCGCGCTGCGCTGTTCGGACGTGGTGCGCTGGGCATTGCCGCCCAGCAACAGTTCATGGCGCCGGCCGAACAGCTCCACGGGGCCGCCGACATAGGCGTCCACGCTGGCCTGGGTGTTGTCGAACTTGTAGGCAGCGCCCATCAGCGAAGACCCCAGTCCGGTCTGGCGGTCGATCGCGCCGTAGGCGCCGGCGTATTTCAGGTTGCTGTCCGCCGTCAGGTAATTGGCGCTGACCTTGGCGCTCCAGCCGTGGCCGAAGCGATGTTCCAGGTCCGCGAACACGCGCGTCGTGTCCCAGTTGAAACGGTCCCAGGCCACATCCAGGTAGGTCGAGCGCTTCAGGCCGATGTCGCCGCCGTCCTTGTAGCGCGGAACCCCGGCCATGTTGGTGGTGGAACGGATGCGTTGGTACTGCAGGCCGGCGGACAACACGGTGTCCGGACCTAGGTCCACCTCGCCTATGCCATAGAACAATGCCGATTTCTGGTCCGCGACATCGTAGAAATAGCCACGGTCCTCGACGGCGCTGACGATGCGGCCCCGCGCGCTGCCGCTATCGTTCAACGGTCCGCCCAGGTCGGCTTCGGCCCGATAGCGGTCCCAACTGCCGGCGCTGAGCGAGCCGTTGAACGACAGTTCCCGCAGGGGCCGCTTGCGCACCAGGTTCACCGTGGCAGCGGGATTGCCCGCGCCGTGCATCAGGCCGTTGGCGCCGCGCAGGATCTCCACGCGCTCGTACACCGCCATATCCTGCGGCGACGCGGCCATGTTGCCCATGAGCACCGGCACCCCATCCTGCTCGAACGAATCCACCTTGAACCCGCGCGCATAGTAGGCGGTGGTCAGTAGCTGATACGGCTGCACCGTTATGCCGGTGGCATGCTGCATTACCTCGTCCAGGCTTTGCAGATTCTGCTCGCGCATGCGCTCCTGTCCGATCACCGTCACCGACTGTGGAATCTCGCGCAGCGTCAACGGCAGCTTGCTCACGCTTGCCGCCGTTTCCGCCATGCCTTCGCCGCTGACGGTCACCGCCGGCAACGACGCGGTCTCTTGCGCCAGCACCGGCCCCGCCGCCACAAACAGCCACAGCGGCCAATGGAATGCGCATGCCGCGCTCCTGCGCGATGCGCCCGCCCCCGTTTTCACCTGTTTTCGCACTGCCTGTCCTCTTAGAACTTTATTGAGAATAATTCTCAAGTAATTCTAGGAATGACAGCGGATGCGTGCTGGCGATTGCGGAAGTCTTGCTGGCGATTGCGGAAGTTTCGATGGGTCAGCGGCGTGGCGTGACGCTGCTGGGAAGCACGCGGTAGCGGCGCACGAAAGCCTTGGTGAAGTGGGAATCGGTATAGCCGCAGGCGTAGGCCGCCTCGGACACCGTATAGGCGCCTTCGGCCAGCAGGACGTGTGCCTGCTCCATGCGGCGTTCGCGCACAAAGGCATACACGCTCTGGCCGAACAGCTTGCGAAACCCGTTAGTGAGCTTGTTGACGTTTACGCCGGCTCGCCGCGCCAGCTCGGGCAGGGACGGCGGATCCTGCAGGTTCGCCGCAACCAGGTCGCGCGCCAGATGCAGGCGTTCGATATCGGCGCGCGTCAGGCCGCGCGCGGGCGCGACCGGCTGCGCGGGCTGCAGCGCGCCCAACGCCAGCGCGGCCAGTTCCAAGGCTTTGCCGGACAGGTACATGCGTTTGAGCGCGCCCTGCACCGGGCAGGCCAGCATCTGTTGGCCCAACGCCTCCAGCCTGCGATCCGCCCGCCTATTGGCCTCGGCGTATGCGGCCTGGGTCCGCGGCGCCCCCAGCAAACCCGCCAGCTGGGCCGGGTCCATGGAAAACGCGTCACGCAGATGATCCAGGCCGGTGCGCAAAGACACGAAGCGCAAGGCCTGGTGGGCGCCGAATTCGTGTTCCATACCCATGGCGTCCTGGCACACGCTCAGGTGCAGCACGGGCCCGCTGACGCGAGTGGGCGCAGCGCCGCGCACGCTATAGCGCAGATCCCCATCCAGCACGAGCACCAGCTTCAAGCCCGGCTCCAGCCGCTCCTGCACCCGCTCATCGCGGCCAAAGCGCAACGTGCCGCCCGCCAGCGACATGGCAGGCGTGGCGGCCGATAAGGTCCAATCGGGTTCGGGCTGGATGGTGGTCAAGGTAGCGGCTCCGTGGCGACGGGCAGCGCTGTTGATGAGATTGAATATTATTACCGTTTGACCAGAACGGAAAGCCGCCCGCGGTCGCGGGCGGCGCGCCCTATTGCTGGCGGCGCTGTTCCAGTTCCTTCAAGCATTGCGCCACGCCGGCCTGCATCTGCGCGTTCGAGACGGCCGCGCGGTCCGAGACTTCACGGCAACGCACGTACTCGGCCTGGCTTTCGGGCGTATCGCGAATGACGGCGGGACCCGAACCCGGCTGTGGCGTGACCGTCATGCGCAGCGTGGAAGGCGGCGAAAGGCTGCCGTCCTTGGAGCGCACGCTGGGATACTGGTATTCCTGCGTGGCGGGCGCGGCGTTCTGCGCTTGCGCGGCGCCGGCCGCGCACAGGGCGGCAAGCAGGAATGCGGAAATACGGAGTTTCTTCATGACAACCTCTCTTGGATGGACTGACTTCCAGATGCGCGGACTGCGGCGCCCTGGACACGCCGCCCTATCGTATCCCTGGCCACCCCTGCACGGCGTGCCAAGACGCTACACAATCGGCCACAGTTGTTTCCCGGCGTTTCTCCGCCGGCCGACCTATTTCTTCGACGCGGACTGGCGCAGCGGCGCCAGCAACGAAGACAGCCCGTTGTGATCCAGTTCGTGCATCAAGGCCAGCAAGCGCCCCAGTTCACCAGGCGGAAAACCCTTGCGCGCGAACCACGCCAGGTAGGGGCCGGGCAGGTCGGCGATGAGGCGTCCCTGGTACTTGCCAAAGGGCATGGTGCGCGTGACCAGCAGAGACAGCATTTCAGGATCCATGGGGATCACCGCGCCGCCAAGGCGCCGAAGCCGATTTCCGCCGCTGGCACGGCGGCGATCTTCACGCCGAAGCTGGAAATGGACGACAAGGTCGCATTGTGATGCGCCCTGATCTGCGCGCCGGGCGCATGCGGCTTGTCCTGCGTAGTGTGGGCGTCCGCCGCCAACGTGACGGGATAACCCAGCGCGGCCGCGCGGCGCACCGTCGTATCCACACAGAATTCGCTGGCATAACCGCACACGACCAGGTTCGTGATTGCGGCTCGCGTCAGCGCCTCCGCCAGCTCGGTGCGCAGGAAAGAGTCCGGCGTGGTCTTGCGCACGCGGATATCCTCATCCGCCGGGTGCAGCCGCGGATCCAGTTGCCAGCCGGGCATGCCGTGGTCCAGCGCGCTGCCCGGGCTTTCATGCTGCACGTAGATCACCGGAGCGCCGGCCTCGCGGGCGCGCCGGCACAGATCGTCGATGCGCGTCAGCACGGCTTGCGCATCGGCGGGTGGAGGCGACGTTTCAAACAGCGCACGCTGCACGTCGATCACGATCAAAGCGGACGTCATGGTTTCCTTATAGCGGTGGGGCGCCGGTCATGCGCCAGACCGACGCGCGCGTACATCCAGAAATTGCGCGGTTCGCCGCGCACCAGGCGATAGTGCCGCAACAGCCCTTCGCGCTGAAAACCGCAGCGCTCCAGCACGGCGGCCGAAGCCTGGTTCGTATCCAGCACGGTAGCCTGGATGCGCGCAAAGCCAAGCGTGCTCAGCGCCCATGCGGTCACGGCGGCGCAGGCGCGCGTGGCGATGCCGCGCCGCCAATAGCTCGGCGCAACGTCGTAGGCAATCTCCGCGCGGCGCGCGGCCAGCGAGATTTCGTTCAGGCCCACGGTACCCGCCAGGCTGCCGTCCGCCATGGCGATGGCCAGGCGCATGCTATGCGATTCCGATGGCTGGCCATAACCCCGGATCAGCCGCAGCAGCGTGTCCGGTCCATCGAGTTGCCAACTGGTATGCCGCGTAACGGCATCGTCACGCAGATAAGCGTGCCAGCCAACGGCGTCCGCCTCCTGCAATGGGCGCAGCCGCAAGCCATCCAGCCCTAAATCGGGCAGGTCCTGCGGCGGGTCAGTGAAGGTCGGAAACATCCTGGGGCGCGATAGGCTGCGGCACCAGCGCCGCGACATGACGCAGCTTATCAGGGTTGCGCACGATGTAGATGGCGGCGATCCTGCCGTCGCGCACCTCCAGCGTGGTGGACCGGGGCAGACCGTCCAGCTCGGTGGCCAACACCCCGGGCATGCCGTTCAATTGCGTCACCACGGCATCCAGGAACCGGCCGCCTGGCTTCTTCGCCAAGCCGGCAAAGAATCGCGCGATCTTGTCGCTGCCCAGAATGGGCCGGAACACGGCCAGCTTCTTGCCGCCGCCATCCGCATGCAGCACCGCGTCGGCTGCCAGCAGGCTGCGCAGCGCATCCACATCCCCCGCTCGCGAGGCCTGCCAGAAGGCATCGGCGATGCGCGCGCCCTCCTGCTCTGTCACCGCGAACCGCGGGCGCGCCTCCCGCACGCGGTTGCGAGCCCGGGCGGCCAACTGGCGGCAGGCGGCTTCGTTGCGGCCCAGCGTGGCCGCAATCTCCGCAAACGGCATGTCGAATACGTCATGCAGCAGGAAGGCGGCGCGCTCCAGCGCCGACAGCCGCTCCAGCGCCAGCATCAGCGCCACCGAGAGGTCATGCGCGATTTCGCCCGCCCCGGGCGCTTCATAGCTGCCGGCATCGGGCAAGGGTTCGGGCAGCCACGGCCCGACGTACTCTTCGCGCCGCGCGCGCGCCGACTTCAGCAAGTCCAGGCACAGGCGCGTGACCGTGCGCGACAGGAAGGCGCGGGGCGTTTCGACCAGGCTGCGATCTGCATCCCGCCAGCGGAGCCAGGCATCCTGCACGATGTCCTCGGCTTCCGCCCACGAGCCCAGCATGCGATAGGCCAGGCCCTGCAAATGCCTGCGATGGGGTTCGAAGTCGGCAACAGCATCAGGGATGGCGGATGCGTTCATGGAGGCTGGACCTCAGTGCTTGGGGTGCTGCGATCGGAAACCGACGGCGATGCGGTTCCAGCTGTTGATCATGTTGATGGCAACCGTCAGGTTAACCTGCTCTTCCTCGCTGAAATGCCTGGCCATTTCGGCATAATCGGCATCCGGCGCGCGAGTCTCCGAAAGCCGCGTCAGTGCTTCCGTCCACGCCAGGGCGGCGCGCTCGCGTTCGCTATACAGCGAGGATTCGCGCCAGGCGTCCAGCAGATACAGACGCATTTCGGATTCCCCCTGCTTGCGGGCGTCCGTGGAATGCATGTGCAGGCAATAGGCGCAGCCATTGATCTGCGAAGCGCGCATTTTCACGAGTTCAAGCAGGCTATGTTCCAGCCCGCAATTCTCGACGAAGTCGTTCAAGGCGATCATGGCCTTCATGGCCTTGGGCGAGGCGGTATAGGCGTTCAGGCGGGCGGTGCTCATGGATAGGTCTCCGGCAAATGGGCATGCGCCGCGAAATGCGGCGCCCTCACTCCTTATGACGAGACAGCCCGGCCTGATGTGACATCGCTTGCGGGAAAATTTGTAAACCTGCCCGTCCGGCGCTAGAAATCCAGCCGCCCGCGCAGTTCCCCGAACGGCACCATGACGTGTTCGCGATAGGCCGGACGCTCCTGCAGCCGCTCGTACCAGGCTTGCAGATGTGTCATGGGAGGATGCGGAATATCCAGCTCGAAATATCGGTAGAGCGTGGTGCCCGCCGGAATGTCGGCCAGGCCCAGCGCGTCTCCGCCCAGATAAGGCCGGTCCGCCAGGGCGCGGTCCAGTTGCGCGAGGCCGGCATGGGTGGCTGCGATGGCGCGTTCGATGGCTGCCGTGTCGTGCCGGGCCTCGGGCGTGCGGTAGTACCCCCAGAACACGCCCGTCAGGAACGCGGGCTGCAATGCCGTCTGCGCCCAATCCATCCAGCCATCGGCGCCCGCCCGCTGGGCCGGATCGTCCGCCCAGAACCGCGCCGCGCCATCGCGCGCGGCCAGATAACGCAGGATGGCGTGGGACTCCCACACCACGGTCTCGCCATCGCGCAGGACAGGCACCTTGCCGTGCGGGTTCATCGCCCGGAACTCCGTTGTGTCCAGCAGGCCGAACTGCCCTCCGGCCGGCACGTGCTCGTACTCCAGGCCCAGCTCTCCCGCCAGCCACAATACCTTCTGCACATTGAACGAACTGCGCCGCCCCCAGATAGTCAGCATGGCGGCGGCCTCAGGCGGCGTGCACGATGCGCGGCTCGCAGCGCACCGGAAAATTGACCGAATTGGCGATAAAGCAGAAATGATGCGCGCGCTCATGCAGCTCTGCGGCCAACGCCGCATCGTCGCCAGCGCGGATCGTCACTTCCGGCCGCAACGTAACGGCGCTAAAAGCGCCGCCGCGGTCGCGGTCCTCGACCATGACGCCTTCCGCCTCGTCGCGGTAGGCCTCCACCGTCACGCCTTCGACCGCGCAGAAGTGCAGGTACCAGAGCTTGTGGCAGGCCGACAGCGAGGCCACCAGCATGTCTTCCGGGTTCCAGCGGGCAGGATCGCCGCGGAACGCCGGGTCGGACGAGCCTGGCACATCGGGCTTGCCGGCCGCACGGATCACGTGGTCGCGGGAATAGGCTGCGTAGCTGGATGTGCCCGAACCGGTGTTGCCCGTCCAGTCCACGGTGATGTTGTAACGGTGCTCGCCTTTCATCGGAATCGTCCTGTTCAAGGGGAAATGCCCAGGCAGGCGCGCCTGGAAAGACACCTAGCGTAGCGCATGCCCGGCCGCTCCAGGGCCTGGCGCCTTACATCCCGTTTCAGCACCCCCCCGTTACTATCCGTATCGTGTCCCGTTTGCCAAACCAGGAGCTCGCCATGATGAAAACCACCCTGACCTGCGCCCTGACGCTAGCCCTGCTCGCTGGCTGCGCGCCCTCCCGGCCTGGATCCAGCGGCGCCGTGCCCGTCGACAGCCACACCGCCCGCGACTCACTGGATTGGGCCGGCAGCTACGACGGCACCCTGCCCTGCGCGGACTGCCCGGGCATCCGCACCCGCCTGACCCTGATGCAGGACGGCCGCTACGAAAGACAGACCCAATATCTGGACCGCCAGCCGCAGCCCGAGGTCGTCACGGGCTCGTTCAGCTGGGAATCCGACGGCAGCACCATCCGGCTCGACGCGTCCGGCGACAGCCAGCGGTATTTCGTCGGCGAAAACCAGGTGACCATGCTGTACCGCGACGGCACCCGCCCCACCGGGCCGCTGGCGCCCCACTACATCCTGCGCCGCGCGCAATAAGGCATCACGCAAGGCGCGCGCTTGCGGCTATGCTTGCCGCATCGACCGCGCCCGCGCGCCTTCACCGCCAAGGACACCATGAAGACCGATCACGAGCTGCTTTCCGCCTTCGCGCCCACCGGCGCGCTGCGCGCATCCATCAACCTGGGCAATCCCATCCTGGCCAACGCCGATCCCGTCACCGGCCAGGCCGGCGGCGTATCGGTCGACCTGGCCACGGAATTGGCGCGGCGGCTGGACGTCGAGCTGGAACTGGTGGTGTTCAAGTCGGCCGGTGAATCCGTCAACGCCGTCGCGGCCGAAGAGGCCGACGTGGGCTTCTTCGCCATTGACCCGCTGCGCGGCGAGCAGATCGCCTTTACCGCCCCCTACGTCGTCATCGAAGGCGCGTACCTGGTGCGCCAGGATTCACCCATTGCCAGCATGGACGAGGTGGACCGCCAGGGCCAACGCGTCGTGGTCGGCAAAGGCAGCGCGTACGACCTGTATCTCACTCGCGAACTCAAGCAAGCGGAGATTTTTCGCGCGCCGACCTCGCCCGCCGTTGTGGACACCTTTCTGCAGGAAAACATGGAAGTCGCCGCGGGCGTGAAGCAGCAGCTTCAAGCCGACGCGCAACGCCTGGGCGGCCTGCGCCTGCTGGACGGTCATTTCATGCTGATCCGCCAAGCCATGGGCGTGCCCAAGAGTCGCGGCGACAAAGCCAGCGCTTACCTGGCCGCGTTCGTCGAAGCCATGAAGAAGTCGGGCTTCGTCGCCGAAGCCTTGGCGCGCCATAAGATCCAGGGCGCCGCGGTGGCGCCGCTGGAAGCCTGAGCCCGCTCACCCTCGCCAAAAAAAGGCCCTGCCATGCAGGGCCTTTGCACGCAGGCGAGGCGTGCCGTCAGTGACTGATCATCCACGGCCTCGCGCCCGCGAACGATTTCGCCCCGTCCGGCGTGGTGCGGGTTTTGCCCGCAGCCTTGCCGCCGGAACAACATCCGCAATTCATGCCGTGGCCGGCACGCGAGCTGCGCGGCTCATGGGCGCTGCGCTCATTGGCCGCGCGCGCCCGGTTCATGGCGGAGGACAGCGCCGAGATCGCCGGCGCCCCGCCCACGATGCGGCCGCACATCGCGCCGCATTGCGGGCAGGGGGCGGGATCGCGCCACCGGGCCAGGGGCACCAGCGCCGCGAACTCGCCGCAGTCTCCGCAGGCATAGTCATACATGGGCATGGCGGCTTCTCCTAGCGGTCCCGCGACAGGGGCATGTCCACGCCGCCCTGGATGTGCTTGACGGGGCCGGACGCTGACGGATGGATGTCGAAGTCGAAGATCTCCGTCGGCAGCCACAGGGTGGCGCAGGAATTGGGGATGTCCACCACCCCGCTGATATGCCCCTGCACCGGCGCGCAACCCAGCAGCGAATATGCCTGGGCGCCGGAATAGCCGAACTTCTTCAGGTACTCGATGGCGTTCAGGCAGGCCTGCCGGTACGCGACATTCACGTCCAGGTAGTGCTGTTTGCCGGACTCATCCACCGAAATGCCTTCGAAAATCAGGAAGTCCTTGTACGCCGGCGTGATCGGGCTGGGCTTGAAGATCGGATTCTTGATCGCGTACTTCTCCATGCCGCCCTTGATCAGCGATACGCGCATGTGTACCCAGCCCGCCATCTCGATGGCGCCGCAGAATGTGATTTCGCCATCGCCTTGTGAAAAATGCAGGTCGCCCACCGACAGGCCGCCCCCTTTCACGTAGACCGGGAAAAACACCCGGGCGCCGCGCGACAGGTCCTTGATGTCGCAATTGCCGCCGTGTTCGCGCGGTGGCACCGTGCGTGCGCCCTCGCCTGCCGCCTTGTCGCGGTCCGCGCCCTGCAATGCGCCCATGTGCGCCGTCTTGGGCGCCGGCGGATTGGCCAGCGGCGGCACGCGGTTGGGGTTGGTGTCGATCAGCGCCTGCTCGCGCCGATTCCAGGTATCCAGCAGCTTCTTGTCGGGCAGGCAGCCGATCAGGCCCGGGTGGATAAGCCCCGCGAAATTCACGCCGGGAATATGGCGCGACGAGGTGAACATGCCATGGAAATCCCAGATGGATTTCTGCGCATGCGGGAAATGTTCGGTCAGGAATCCGCCGCCGTTATTGCGACTGAAGAAGCCGTTGAACCCCCACAGGCTGTCCGGCTTGGCGCCGATGTCCAGCAGGTCCACGACGAGCAGGTCGCCGGGCTCGGCCCCTTCCACGCCCACCGGCCCCGACAGAAAGTGCACCGTGGATAGATCCACGTCGCGGACGTCATCGGCGCTATCGTCGTTCTTGATCGCGCCGCCGGTCCAGTCATAGGTTTCCAGGACGAAGTCATCCCCTGGCTTGACCCACACGGCCATCGGAATATCCGGATGCCAGCGATTGTGGATCTGCTTGTTCTCGTAGGGGGATTGGGCCAGATCGACCTTGATGAGCGTGTCAGTCATTCTCTTTCATCTCCAACGCAAGGTGTTGATAAAACAGAAATTTCTATCGCCGACCGTCTTGTGTGAACGCGCGGGGTCGCGCTTGTGAGTCGTTGATATGTGAAGCACAGTAGGCGACTTTCAAGTAACCGTAAACTGGGTTTTCGACCAGTGCCGCAGCCCTGCCATCGTCCATTCGGACCACGGCCCACCCACCCGGTTCTTTTCCGGCCTGTACCCGTGCCCGTATAGCAGACAAGGTGTCGTATGATTCCGGCGCAACCACCGGACCCCAGAAATGAGACATCCTAATCACGGGATAGCCTATCGGCCAGACATAGACGGCCTCAGAGCAGTCGCGATAATCTCAGTTGTCATTTATCACGCTCTGCCGGGAGTCTTTCCGGGAGGGTTCGTCGGAGTCGACGTCTTTTTCGTCATTTCCGGATTCTTGATCTCATCGATCCTGCTGAGGAATCTCCATCAGGGAACCTTCAGCATCGCGAACTTCTACCTGTCCCGCACTCGTCGACTGCTTCCTGCGTTGGTGACGGTGCTGGTTGCCGCATACGGCGCGGGCTGGCTCCTGCTTATGCCTCAGGAATTCAGCCAGCTGGGAACTCAGATAGTCGGTGGCGCAACCTTTCTCCAGAATTTCGTACTTTGGCGTCAAGAGGGCTATTTCGATACCGCCTCTGAACTCAAACCCCTGATGCATCTTTGGTCCTTGGGCATCGAAGAACAGTTCTACCTGATTTATCCACTCATTCTGTGGTTCTCCTTCAAACGCAGGGTTCTTCTCCCGGCCATCCTGGCCTGTGCAGCGGTTTCGTTCCTGCTGAATATCCTGCGCGTCCAAGCGCATCCGGTCGAAGCTTTTTTTCTTCCGCATACGCGGTTCTGGGAGCTGTTGCTGGGTGGAGCCCTAGCCTGCTGGATGCTCCGTCCCGATGCGTTTTGGCATCGTCTTCCCGGTTTGCTTAGCGACCTGGCGTCAGGCCTCGGGCTGCTTCTTATCGCAAGCCCGGTTGTGCTGCTGGACAGCCACAGAGCGTTCCCAGGATGGTGGGCGCTGCTCCCCGTGACGGGGACGCTCTTGCTCCTGGCGTCAGCGAACACCAGTCGCTTGGGCCGACATGTGCTCGCCAATCGCGTCTTTGTTTACATCGGACTAATCAGCTATCCGCTGTATTTGTGGCACTGGCCTTTGCTCTCGTTTGGCAAGATGCTCGACCCGAACTTGCCGACAGCGGCAAGGGTCACGCTGGCACTGGCAAGCGTGGTCCTCGCCGCCTTGACTTACCATTGGATCGAGAAACCCTTGCGCGCCCAGGTCCGCCCCCGGATTGCGGTTTCATTGCTGGGCGGATCGCTCGTCGCGGTGGCGCTGACCGGGTTCCAGGCGGTCGCGAGCCAAGGCATTCCGTCGCGGCTTCCAGATGCGCTGCAAGCAGTGGCCAATTACCGCTATGCATACGAAGCCGACGCCAGATATCCCGCATGCTGGTTGACCGCCAAGGACAGTGGCTCCGCCTTCGCCCCTGAGTGTTTTGAGAACCTTGGGGTGCACGGCACCAAGTCGTTGATCGTATGGGGAGACTCCTACGCCGCGCGCCTGTATCCGGGTATCGCGACGGCCTTCGGCGACCGGTACTCGATCGCTCAGACTACCCGTAACAGCTGTCCGCCGTTGCTGGACAACCAGTACGACACCTGCCGTGACAGCAACGAATTCACTTTTTCCCTCATTAAAAAACACCCGAACGCCACTGTCGTCATGTTTGCGGTCTGGGATCAGTACGCCAAGGACTGGGCTGCGCCGTCACCTGAACGCGAGGCCTTGATTCGTACCATTCGATCCGTGAAGGCCGTTGGCGCGCAGGTGATCCTGCTTGGCCCCGCGCCTCGATGGCCTGAAAACTTGCCTAGCCTGGTGCTCAAGACCTGGAAAAACGGATCGCTTTCGCAGGGAATTCCGGACCGGTTGAGGACTCCATTGAGCCCGATGATTCAGGCCATCGATACTGCCTTGCGAGACATAGGCGCAACAGAGAACATCACCTACGTATCCGCGTACGGCACCCTGTGCAACGACGAGGGCTGTCTGGTCAGGACGAACGAGGATCCCGTGAGCTTCACTACCTGGGATATCGGGCATTTGACGACGGAAGGCGCAAAGAAAGTGGCCGGGGCCATTCGCTTGCCGTGACCACGGCATCTGCCCCGAGCGATTATCGGGGCCTGCCGCCTAGGGCGCCTGCACAATGGGGAGCCAGCGTGACAGCAGTTATGATGCAGCCCATTCCGTCGCACTACCAAGGTATTCCCGCATGGCCTTCCCTACCCCCCGCCTCCTCGCCGCTTTGCTGATCTCTGCCACCGGCGCCAGCGCCAGCGCGCAAGCGGCGGACGGCGACTGCGTCGCCGAGGTCCAGACCAAGTGGGAGAACATCGATCGCGCCCAAGACGCGCAACGCACGCGCGAAATGGCCAACGATCTGCAGCTGAATCGCGAGCTGTGCCAGGGTCGCCTGGACTTGCTGGACGCGCGGTTCTCGCTGGTCGACGACTTCGAAGCCTGCCGCCGCAAGGGGGTGGAGTTTCCTGCAAGAATGGCGCGAACCCTGAGCGACGCGTCCGACAGGCTGACGGACGAAAAGGCCGCGTGGATCAGGACTTGCGGCCCGCAAATGAAGGATTAAATGAAGTGGCATGGCCCGCCAGCCGGCGGGCGCGCGGCTCAGGCCGCCTGCTTCTCGGCGCTGTGCGGGAAGAAGATGGCCCGGCTTGGATCGAAGCCGTAGCGGTGCTCGAACTCGGTCGCGTCGGCGGCCAGCGCCTGCACCGAATCCAGGATGAAGTCGGCCTTCTCGTCTGGCAGCAGCACGCTGAAGTTCAGCCGGATGAAGCCCGGCTTTTCCATCTCGCGGCCGTCCAGGATGGCCTGGCGCATCTGCTGCGATTCTTCAGCGTCGATATCCAGCAGGCGATGCACGTAGGGTCCCGCGCAGGCGCAGCCGCCACGCGCCTGGATACCGAAGCGGTCGCTCAGCATGCGCGTCACCAACTGCTGATGCACAAAGCCGCCGCGGCCGTTGCGCACCCGGAACGAGAAGATCGGCAAGCGGGTAGCCGTCAGCGACCCCAGCAGTTCCAGCTGCGGCACGCCCTGCCAACGGGCGAGCGCGCGCTTGACGAAGTGCTCGTTGCGCTGGCGCATGAAGTCGGCGCCCAGGGCTTCCTTTACCAGCAACACCAGCGCCGCGCGAATATCGCCCACCACATTGGGCGTGCCTGCTTCCTCGCGCGCTTCCAGGCTGCCGCTATAGTCATGGCCCACGGGCGAGACGAAACGGACCGTGCCGCCGCCGGGCCAGGTAGGCTTGGCATCCAGCACCGCATCGCGCCGGACGATCAGCACACCGGACGCGCCCGGCCCGCCGATGAATTTGTGCGGCGAGAACACGATGGCGTCGATGTCCGCATCGGCGGCGGGTGACATCCGGATCGGAAGGTATGGCGCCCCGCCCGCATAGTCCCACAGCATCTTCGCGCCCGCGGCCTTGACCCGGCGGGTTACCCCTTCCACGTCCGCCACAATGCCGGTCACATTCGACGCCGCCGACAACGCGCAGATGACCAGCGCCCCGGCGCCGGCTTGCAGCGCCACGTCCAGCTGCGCCAATTCCGGCCCGCCTTCCGGGCTTTCCGGCAACTCGACGATTTCCGCGCCGCATTCGCGCCAAGGCAGGATGTTCGAATGATGTTCATAGGGCCCGATGATCACGCGGACCTTTCTGCCTGCGGCAAGTGCTTGGCGCACGCCAAACAGATGCACCAGCCGGTTGATTCCCGCCGTCGCGCCCGAGCCCGCGAATATCACCGCATGCTCATCGCCGGCCCCGCAGCACCGCGCGATCGCCGCGCGCGCTTCGCGGCGCAGCCGGGTAATGAAACCACCGCAGTAAGAGGCCTCGGTATGCGAGTTGGCGTAATACGGCAGGACCTGCTCCAGCACGAAGCGCTCCACCTGCATCAACGCCCGGCCCGAGGCGACGTAATCCGCGTAGACCAGAGGCTTGACCCCATAGGGACCTTCGACCACCGCATCCTTGCCGATCAAGCCGTCGGCCAACGCCGCGACGACGTTTTCCGTCTTCAGGCTTTCTTGGAATTGCTGCAACGGCGTGGCCTTGGCGGGGCCGGATTGGGTGGTCGTAATCATGTCAGGGATATTCCTAGGTACAGCGGAATATCATACGATGGAAGGAAATTTAAAACCTCACCTAAATTTTGCCAAAAACCTTCAAAATTGGGTCATTTGATCTTTGAAATGGAAAAAATAGACAAATTTGATCTGAATATTATCTCCTGCCTGCAAAAGGACGGCGCGCTGTCGCAACGTGAGCTGGCCGATCGCGTCGGCCTGTCGCAGAACGCCTGCTGGCGCAGGCTGCAGCGCCTGAACGCCTGCGGCATCATTCGCGGCACGCGGGCCGAGGTCAATCTGGTCGAACTGGGACTGGACCTGACCGTGTTCGTCATGATCCGCACCAGCCACCATGCCAAGGCCTGGGCCGACGGCTTTCGCCAGCATGTGGAGCGCCTGCCAGAAGTGACGGAGTTCTACCGCATAGGCGGAGATTGGGACTACCTCATCAAGGTAGTCTGCCGCGGCATGGCCGGCTACGACCGCTTCTACCAGAAGCTGATCACCGATTTCGAACTGTCCACGGTGACGGGGTTCTTCAGCATGGAAGCCATTATCGAGAACCGACCGCCGGACCTGGGCAGCCTGGAGGGGTGAGAAACAGTGCCTGGGGCGGCATGGAAGCGCTGGTTTGCCCCACATGTACATGGCGATCCAAGGGCGGCCATGCCCGGGCGCTTCTACAGCGCCAGGTAAGCCATTTTCTCAAGCAGCGCGTGCCAGGCCTACGGCGTCCACCGCATATCCCAGGCGCCTGGGCCGCAAGAAGACATAACAATGCTGGAACTTGTCCGCCACCACGTGGCGCGCGCCGGTCATCCCCGGTATGCCGGGCTCATATGTCTTGAAGGCTTGAAAGCCCGCAGCCTGCTCAACCCTGAAGCTCAAGCGATCCGGTTTGTCGTTATAGCCCAGCACCAGCAAACCGTCGTCCGTCAGGACACGATGGCATTCGAACATCAATCGATCGAACGCCTCCTCGGTATCCAACCCGAAACCGATAAGCCCGTTGGCCACCACCACATCGAAACTACGGGGAGGATAGTAGGCGGACAATTCGGTCGCCGACCCCACCACGTGCCGGTTCGCTTGGCCGTAGATCGCGTTGCGCGGATTCAGATCCATTGAATAGAAGTCCAGATCCAACAACCGGTCGTAATGCCAGTTGTGCTTATCCAGCCCAATGAAGAGGCACCTTGCCGCCGGAGTCCCGGCCCCGCGCCGGAACTGCTGGTTGATATACCCGAATATCTCTTGCTCCAGGAACATCCGGCTGAAGGCCCGCAGACGGAAGTCCACCCCAAGCGTCTTGGCAAGCGCCGGGGAAATGCGAAACAGCAAGCGCTTCAGTGCATAGGGTATTTTTTCAAGAAACCGCATGACTCTCCGCAACGACAAAAATACCCTGTGCACTGAGCACGGATCGCTGGCACATGCAGGCCGACGGCTTCATTTTTTTGAGAGCCTTATGTATTCGATCCGGGGAATGAGGGAATCTTGAATCGTAGCAATGGGGAGATGCGGAATTTGGTTGTCCAGTGTTTATCGGACCGAATTACCGGGGATGAAATGATGTGTTGGAGATTCCGAGTCGGATGCCGCGGGTTGGCTCGATGAAGCGGAAAAGTCTCGCAAAGTAAAGTTCCCTTGTGGTGTATTGATCACAAATAAAGGTGTCAGACTGCAATTTTCATTGGCCGCCCGCGCCGTCGGGCAACCAACTGCCGCTGCAGGTCATGTTCCAAGCTCGCACAATACTCTTCTGAGCCAAGTGGGTTTCCTGGCTGAATGGAGTGTCGAATATGACCTGCTCCCCGTGCCATTGGAGCATTGCGGGACAAAGTGCTCACTCAACCGGAAGTCCCGTATCGGGAATCCATCTTCCGCCCCTAACATCCAGCCCCATTGCCATTTGACAACTATGCCCAGTACTCTTTCCCCTCAGAATCTATCCATACCACTCCGGCAGGAGCTTCGGTCAAAAACCAAAGACCGAACCCATCCAGATCGTCCTCTCCAGGACTATCTGGCCACGCAGCCTTAAGAACATTCAACTGATCCTGGACATTACCTACGAGGTAAACCCCATCACGTGCCAATTTCAAATGCCCTTTCGACATCAGCCGTTCTACAAGAGAAAAAAAATATCAACTCTCTCTTTATGATCGATAGGCACACCAGACAATTCAATCGTCATATGTTGCCATATGGCACCCATTGAAAGCCCAAACGCACTCTTCAGCACGGCCTTAAAAATATAATCAATCACTTAAACTTAATCTCCACTATTCGACCACCATTAATTGCCTTATCCATAACATCTATAGTCCAGTTGGCACCTGTCTGTTGGGACGATGCGGAAAAATCCCTAAGCGTTATCTTAGACCCGCTTTCAGTTTTAACTGTGTATATCGTTCCCTTTCCTGGGACAATTTTAGCTACTGGCATACTCTCAACGCCGGCTAGCTGCTTGAAGTCAGTTCCGTAACAGCAGCGATCGTGCTAACACTAGTATTTACGGAGGCAATCTCCGAAATGCCGGCCACAATGCTGGCAATCAAATCACCTCGGGCTTCCCGTTCCTCAGTGGATAGGTCATCGCCTGCTGCCACTGCTATCAGCTTTGCAAGCACAGAGCTCGCCCCCGCCCCTAGAGCACCGGCTGAGCAACTACCACTGCTCGCAACAGCCCCGGCGCACCCCACGATGCTGTGGAGCGCCGCTCTCGCAACATCTGCTCCAGGGCTTGAGCCCATTGAGTCGGCAAGCCGCTTTACCTCCGAAGCAGCCAAGCCTTGCAAATAGTTGACAGCGGCTGACTGAGCGAAGGAACTTACCGTCCCGGTGACATTGCCACTCGCACCGGCAGAGATAGCTGCCAAGATCCGACGATATGAACCCGACGGCCCCCACTCATCATCCAAATTTTTTGCGGCAGCCGCAGCCTCAGCGCGTTCGGAGGCCGACAAACTGGCGTCCTTTGAGCGCGCAATGAGGGTATCGCGCTCTTTGGCCCGATTCGTCAGGAACTGCCCCGTCTGACGTTGGAACTCCGACGCAATCTCAAACCCCGCCTCGATCTTCTCCTTATCAAAAATCGGCTTCAGCGCATTCAAGGTGTCCGAGGTATCCCGGTTCAACGCCGCGATCGTTTCCGCCGCCGTCATTCCCGTCAGATCCTGCTGCGCCGCCTCTGGAAAAGGCAGTCGGACATTTTCCTTAATTATATTTTTGACACCTTTTTCTGCTTATCTTTCAATTTCTTATGGCGCCAAATTTTTCAGGATCAAAGCCCATTGGCCATAGTGTCTTTTCGTCATAGATTGAACCTGCCCACAGAGCTCGCTCAGCATTCTCAACCCGCATATCAGCACCGGTTAGTTTCGCTTTTTGAAAACATGAAAACTGTGCGTTGGCATTAAAAAATATGGCTCCTGTCAAATCCGCTCCCGTGAAGTCCGCACCAACCAATGTTGCACCAGTCAATTTGGCGAAGTGCATTTTCGCACCCATGAAGTAGGAATTGACAAGAAAAGCATTTTGCATTTTCACATCAGAAATTTCCGCCTCAACAAAACCAACGTTCCTCAAGTTTGCCCGAGAAAAATCAGCACCTCGCAGATCCATTCCATCGAAAATTATCCGATGAAAGTTTACGTCACGAAAATTCGCTCCAACCAAGCTATTCAAATGAACTGTAAATGATTCGCCTGTTTGATATTTAAGAGTAATCAATGGTTTCCCCAATCCGCCAGATCGATTGATATATTCGAGATAGAACTTCGTTTACTCTGCAATGACCCCGGCGACGTCCATTGAGTCACTTCAACGTAGCGCCCCAATATTCGTGCCGCGATGTACCGATGATTTCCATCGACGATCAAATCCCCATCCATCCTAATAGGCGGCGGCGTTTCCCCGGCTAGCAGACGATCCACATAGCGCTGGATAGCGGGCAAAGAAACAGCTCCCTGCACTCCGAAGGCCGGGTCACCCCGTAAGGCTGCCTCAACAATTTCCGGTGTTACTTCTGCGCCTGATGAAACATAGGGTCGGCCAGTTCGCTGGCCAGCCCCGTGCTGGAATATTACTGTTGCCTCAGCAGCGTTGGGCGTCGGGGTAACAATGGTTGTCCCCCCCGACGGCCCCTTGTTCTCCTGCCCCGGCACCCCACCAATCTCAGGCACATCCCCCGACTTACCAGGCAACTGCGTGTCCGGCGCCGTACCCACACCACCACCCGGAGGCACACCTACCGGTGGCACCGGCTCTCCTGGTTTCCCTGGAATACTCTGGGGTTCGCCGCCGGTCGCGATGTACTGAACGACCGTTAGTAACAGCGCTTGGTCCTCCGACAAACCGGGCGTCTTAGCCATCAGGTCCGCTGTCACCGCAGTGATCGCTGCGAACGCAATTGGCCCGATCACCTTCTCTTCGCAGGCAGGCGAACGGAAGCATGCGCCTACCGCCGCCATGCCACCGCGCTTGAGTAAGGTCCCGACCGCGTTGTTCTCGGTCTCCGACCTGCCGCTGTTGACCACGGCGCTCGCGTCAGCGCCCAGGCCGCCCGCCACGCCAGCCAACAACGAGGACACCAGATTGCTACGCGCCTCCTTGGCTTCAGGCGACAAGGCCGAGCCGGACTTGTCGCTGGTGGCGTCCAACAAGACGTTGACCACCGAGGCAGCTCCGGCGCCTAGCGCCGAAGCCCCGCACCCATCACCGCGCGCCGATCCTGCTGCGCAGCCCACCAGTGTGTGCAACGCAGCACGCGCGGCTTGCGCGTCTGCACCGTCACCCAGCGCATCCGAGTACAGCTTGATTTGTTTCGCGGTTAAACCCTGGAGATAGTTGACCGCGCCGGCTTTCGCGACGTCAGATACAGCCCCAGTAACGTTGCCAGTCGCGCCGCCCAGGATCGCAGTGGCGATCAAACGGTATTGACCACCAGGTTCCCACTTAGCCGCATCACCCAGATCATCAGTCAGCTGGGCGATACGCGCAGGGTCCCCGCCACCTGGCTTCTTCAACTCAGTGGCCAGCTCATCAGAAAGCGCCTTCGCTTCCTTCGCCCGATTTTCTAAAAACTGCCCCGCCTGCCGTTGCGCCTCCGACGCAATCTCAAACCCCGCCTCGATCTTCTCCTTATCAAAAATCGGCTTCAGCGCATTCAAGGTGTCCGAGGTATCCCGGTTCAACGCCACGATCGTTTCCGCCGCCGTCATCCCCGTCAGATCCTGCTGCGCCTCCTCGTCGCGGATTACGACCGTGCCGCCGCTGATGGCGCTTTGTGTGGTCGAGCTGCTGCTGCCCTTGGCGCCCACGACGATGGGCGTGCCCATGCCGAAGCCGCCGCTGCCAGTGGCGACGGACGAGCCATGCTCCTTGCTGGCGCCGCCCGCCACCTGGCCGCCTTTGGTCGTGCCCAGGCCTGCGTCTGCACCCTTGCCGCCTCCGAAGCCGAAGCCCCCGCCGATGGACACCTGGCCGCCGCTGTATTTGGCGCGGTTCTTGATGTCCTCGGTGATCAGCGTGCCGGTGTCGAGCGTGTTCAGCCCTTGCGCCACGGCCCGGTCGCTGCTGGCGATGACGCTGCCGGCGAGCTTGGTCTCGTTCTTGACGTCGATCTGGAAGCCGCCGTCGCCTGCCCGCAAGCCCGTCTGTTCCATGACGGACTTGAAGTCGCTTTGCATCTTGCCGGCGCTGGCGTTGGCCGAGAAGCTGCTGGCGCCCTGGCAGTACGGCGGGATGCATAGACTCAGCCCGAAGCCTGCGCTCTGGTTCTTGGAGTCGTACTTGCTGCTGTCCTGCAAACTCTCCAGCAGCAGGTTGCCGCCGACGGATGCGATGATGCGTTCCGCCTCGCCCGTCGCACCTTTGAGGGTGGTGTCCCCGCCGGATTGGATGGCCAGCACGTTGCCCGCGGTGATGAGGCTGTTGGTCCAGCTTTCGTCCTTGCCGTTGGCCTTGCCCCGGCCCAGCGACGCGCCCAGCTCCAGCGTGAAGCCATTCTGCTTGCCGCCCGTGGAGTAGCCGATGCCGATGCTGGCGCTGCTGCTCTTGCTGTCGGTCTGCTGCTCGAAGGCGTTGCGCGCGGCCTGCAGGATGACATCGCCTTCGGCCTTGAGCGCCACCTTGTCGCCGGCCGACAAGGTGGAACCGGTGACGGCGATGTCGGAGTCCTTGCCCGCGCCTTGGGCAACAATGGTCAGGTCCCTGCCCGCGGTGATCGTCGAACCATGGGCGCTGGACGAACTGCGATCCGTGGTGCTGGAATTCTTGCTGGTACCCAGGCTGAGCTTGATGCTGACGCCGCCCACTTGATCGATCTTGCTGCTCGATCCGGCCTTGGCGAGTTCGGCGGCCTCGGCCGCCTTGGCGGAGGCGCGCACCGCGTCGTAGGCGTTGACGGCAGCGACGCCGGCGGTTGCCCCGGCCAGGCCCTTCATGACGGTGTTGTCCGTCTTGCCCGCGGCTTCTGCCATGCGTATGCCGGTCTGCACGGCACTCACGATGGGGTTGCTGGCGGTAAGCGTCAGCCCCGTCTGCTTGATCTCATGGAATTCCTTCTCCCGCGTGGTATCGAGCGCCGCGCCGATGTTCACCTCCTGGCCGATCAGCGTGATGTCGCCCTGGCGCGCGAGGACATTGCTGCCGGTAATATCCAGCGCTTTGCCGGCCTTGATGAGCGCATCGCCTTCGACGCTGCCGACGGTGCTGGCGGTGTTGAAGACTTTCTCGCCATCGATCCAGTCGGTCTGCTTGCGGGTGCCATAACTGAAGCCGCCCATTGCGCCGAAGCCGGACTTCTTGACCATCTTGTAGTCGTAGCGGTCCTCGGTGTTCTGGCCGGGCAGGAGGTTCACGTCGCGTTCGGCGGACAGGACCAGGTCCTTCTGCGCGCCGACATTCGACCCCGCCACGTTCAGGTCGCGCCCGGCCATCAGCACGGCCGTATCGCCCGTGAAGGTCGAGGCCTTGGCCTGTTCCCAGTCGCTGGAGGTGATGGTGTGCGTGGTCTTGGACGAGAGGAAGCGCTTGGTCTTGTAGCGGACCTCGTCGTAGGCCGAGCCGGTTTCTGCACCGGCGGCCAGGTGGATGTCGCGCCCCGCGCCCACCGCCAGCTGCTTGCCGGCGGTGACTTCGGCCGCGCGCGCGTTGACGTCCTGGCCCGCGACCAGCGTGAGGTTGCCGCCCGCCGCGATGGTCGAGCCGACCTCAGAGCTGGTGCTCAGGCGGTGACGATTCCTGGCGTTCAGGACCAGGGATTCACCATGGCTTTCAGTCAGGGTTTCCAACGCGATGTCGCGGCCGGCCTGCAGACGCGCGTCGTCCTTGACCGAGACTTGCGCCGCGATCAGGGCGATGTCGCGCCCGGCATGCAGGTTGAGGTTACCGGCGTCGACGCGGGACACGCCGCTCACGTGCGAGCCCCAGGTGCTGCCAAAGTTCTCGGACGCCGCGGTGGACGTCAGCGCGATATCGCTCCCCGCCTTCAGGGTGACGGCGTCGCCCTTGATCAGCGATACCAGGTTGGTCAGGTCCTCGCGCGCGGCGAGGTCGACCGTAGCGCCCTGGATCAGGCCGCCGCGCTGGTTAACGATGTTGCCCGCGGTCATGACGGTGGCTGCGCGCGCGCCGATGGTGCCGATGGTGCCGCTGTTGACGATGTCGCCTTCGGCCTCCAGCTTGACGTTGCGTCCGGCCATGAGGGTGCCGTCGCCCTGCAGGTCGCCTTCGCGCACCAGCAGGTAGACCTGCGGGACCAGCACGGACTCTGTCGTGCCGTCTGGCAGCGTGACGGTCTGTTCGACCAGCCAGACCAGATCGGTGGTGAGCTGGCGCTGTTGCGCCTCGGTCAGCGCGACGCCGAGCTGGATGCCGTGGCCGCGGGCGAACTGCGCGCCAGCGGCAAGCAGGGCCTTGTACTGGCTGTCGTTGTCGCTGTACGTGTCGAGGAAGCGCTGGCCGGTGGTGGCCAGGATCTGGTCGGACACGAGCTTCTGCTCGTAGAAGCCGTC
>NZ_NJIF01000015.1 GCF_002209555.1 Achromobacter insolitus | reverse complement strand
GGGCCGCGCAGCGGCGCGCCCAGCGCCGATGGATCCCCGCCGATGCGGGCAATGCCGGCCGCGAGCGTTTCGCCCTCGGGGTTGCGGGCCTGCAGCATGTCCGCGGTCAATTGGCCGCAGAGCGCGCGGCTGCCCACGCAAGAGATACCGTAGTCGCTGGGTTCCTCGGACAGGAAGTCGATGACCTCGAAGGGGTGTTCCAGCTGGACGCCGTGTTCGCGCAGCGTGTGGGCAACCTCGATGCCGGCCAGCACGCCGATGATGCCGTCGAACCGGCCGCCGGCCATGACGGTGTCGCAGTGCGAGCCGGTCGCGATGGGCTTGCGCGCCGGATCGCGTCCGGCCAGCGTGCCGACCAGGTTGCCGCCGGCGTCCAGGCGGGTAGTGAGGCCAGCGGCTTCGAATTCACCGCGCAGCCAGGCGCGCGCTTCGTCAAACAGCGGCGAGAACGCGCGGCGCGTCCAGGGCACATCGGGCAGGGTGAATCGGGACAGGGTTTCGACGCGGGCCCAGAGGCGCTCGGCGTTCAGGGGAGGAAAAGCGTGTGGCATGAGACTTCCTGAAATTGCGCAGGGAATTATGGCATGCGCGCATTCAGGCTTTCGCGGATTTCCTGGCCGAACGGCTGGACGCCTAGCGCTTCGCGCGCCAGGCAGGGTCGCGTTTTTCCAGGAAAGCGCTGACGCCTTCGCGGGCTTCATCCGTGCTGCGCACGGCCGCGATGCGTTCCACCGTGTCGGCGATGAGTGCGGCGTCGATGTCTTGGCCGGCGAAGTCGCGCACCAGCCTTTTGCTGGCCTGCACCGCGCCAGGGCCGTTGTCGCAAAGGGCGAGGCACAAGGCCTCGGCGTGACGGGGCAGATCGGCCAGTGGCACGACGTCATGCACCAGGCCCAACCGGAAAGCGGTTGCGGCGTCGAAGCGTTCGGCGGTCAGGAAATAGCGGTTGGCCGCGCGCTCGCCCATGGCGCGCAGCACATAGGGGCTGATGGTGGCGGGCAAGAGTCCCAGCCGTGTTTCGGACAGGCAGAAGTGCGCGCTGTCCGCGGCGATGGCGATGTCGCAGGCCGACACCAGGCCCATGCCGCCGGCATAGGCGTCGCCGTTGACGCAGGCCACGACCGGCTTGGGGCAAGACCAGATCGTGTGCAGCATACGAGCCAGTTTTGCGGCGTCGGCGCGATTCTCGGCATCAGTCAGCGTGGCCATCTTGCGCATCCAGTTCAGGTCGCCGCCGGCGCAAAACGCCTTGCCAGCGCCGGTCAGCAACAGTACGCGCACGGCGGGATCTTCCACTGCCGCCTGCACGGCGCCGGTCAGGGCGGCGATCAGCGTGTCGTCGAACGCGTTGCGCATGTCCGGGCGGTTCAGCGTCAGGCGGGCGATGGGGCCGTCGTGGGCGATATCCAGTGGGGCAGGCGTGTCCATTCCTGGTCTCCAGTTTTCTTGATTCAGGCTCAATAAAGGCAAAGCGACTGTCGAGCGATTCTAGGGCGAAATTTCCTGTCCGGCCACACCCAAATCGGATAAGTATTGAGTTATCCTCAAAAAAATAATGGAGTGAGACATGAGCCAGAACAGGGCTGCCGCGGCGGCCTCCCAGCGCTATGCGTCGGTATTCCGACCCGGACTGTACGAAGGCAAGACCATACTTGTGACGGGCGGCGGCAGCGGTCTGGGCCGCTGCACCGCGCATGAGCTTGCATCACTAGGCGCGAGCCTGGCGCTGGTCGGACGCAAGCCGGAGAAACTGCAGGCGGCGCAGGATGAAATCGCGCGGATCTATCCCGAGGCCGCCGGGCGCATCAGCCTGCATGCCTGCGACATTCGCGATGAGGCCGGGGTGCGCGGCGCGGTCGCCGAAGCGCTGGCGCGGCATGGCGCCATCGACGGCCTGTTCAATTGCGCGGGCGGACAATTTCCCGCGCCGCTGGAACGCATCAGCTCCAACGGCTGGAACGCCGTGGTGCAGAACAATCTGCACGGCACGTTCCTGATGTCGCGCGAGGTCTATACCCAGCACATGCGCCAGCACGGCGGCGCCATTGTGAACATGCTGGCCGATATCTGGGGCGGCATGCCGGGCATGGGGCATTCCGGCGCGGCGCGCGCCGGGGTCTGGAACCTGACCGAAACCGCCGCCTGCGAATGGGCCCACGCCGGCGTGCGGGTCAACGCCGTGGCGCCGGGCTGGATCGCGTCCAGCGGCATGGATAGCTACGACGATGCCTACCGCGCCGTGCTGCGTGAACTCAGGACCAAAGTGCCGCTGCAACGCTTCGGTACCGAGGCCGAGCTGGCGGCGGCGGTGGTGTTCCTGCTGTCGCCAGCGGCCGCCTTCATCAACGGCAGCGTCATCCGCGTGGATGGCGGCGTGCCCAACGCCCGCCATTCCTGGACCTTGCCGCCCGCGGAGCGGGGAGAAACCTACAACGGCTTTCCTCAGTACGAGCCGCCGTCCTTGTTTTCCGACGATTGAAGCCTATGCAGGGCGTCCCGTACCTCTCCGCGGAACCGGGCCAGCGCCAGCGCGTCCTGCGCGGGCGGTTGCAGCGCCTGCCACAGAAAGCCGACCAGCTGGTCGGCGGTAGCCGTCACGTCCACCCGGGCGCCGCGCAGGATGGCGTCCCACAGCACGTGCTCCATCGGCCCGTAGACCGCCGAGCGCAGCAGCCGCAGCGGCATGTCGCGGCGTATGTCGCCATCGGCCTGGCCCTGGGCCAGGATGCGCATCAGGGGCGCGGTGTAGCGGCGCTGCAGGCCGGCGTAGACCTCGCCGAAATCGTCATTGCGGGCGCGCCCTTCCGACAGGATGAAGGCGCACAGGCCGGTCCCTTCCGCCAACAGGTGGCGCAAATGCGCGTGCACCAGATAATGCAGCTGGGCCCGGGCGCCATGCACGTGGGGCAGGCTGTCCTCGACCTTGGCGATGATTTCGTCGTACCAGTCGCTGATCACCCGTACGCAGAGTTCGCGCTTGCCGCCAAAGTAGGTGAATACCGTGGCTTCGGACACGCCCAGGCGCTGCGCGATCTCGGTGGCGGTGGCCGCCTGGAAGCCCGCTTCGGAAAAGACCTGGCGGGCAACGCGCAGGATGTCGCGGATGCGCTGTTCGGATTTGGCGCTTGCCGGCGGGCGGCGCATCGGGACGGTGGCGGCTTTTTCCATGCGGCGGGGAAGGGGGCTGCGAGTGGGCGGGGCTTATTATTGAGCCAGGGTCAAGTTTGAGGCAAGACGTTACATCGCCGGCGCCTGGCGCCGGCGCGTTCGACAACAACATCAGAGACAAACCATGCTGTCCAGAGCCGATTCCTACACGCAGCTAGCGTCCCAGTTCCAATGGCAAGTGCCCGAGTCCTACAACATCGGCGTCGACGCCTGCGACAAGTGGGCCGATGGCAGCGGCCGCCTGGCGCTGATCTACGAAAAGAGCGACGGCGCGCAGTCGCGCTATACCTTCGATGAGATCAAGGCGCTATCCAACCGCCTGGCGCACAGCCTGGGACGCCACGGCGTCAAGCGTGGCGACCGCGTGGCCGTCTATCTGCCGCAGGCGCCCGAGACGGCGGTCACTCATATCGCGGTGTACAAGATGGGCGCGGTGGCAGTGCCGCTGTTCACGCTGTTCGGCGTGGACGCCATCCAGTACCGCCTGGCCAACAGCGGCGCGGCCGCCCTGGTGACCGATGCCGAAGGTTGCCGCAAGCTGCGCGAGATCCGCGCCAGCCTGCCCGACCTGAAGGTCGTGTACTGCATCGACGAGGACTGCCCGGACGGCGCTGTGCCTTTTCATGCCGCCCTGGCGGCCGAATCGGCCGACTACACGCCGGTGGCGACGGCGGCCGACGACCCGGCCGTGATCATCTATACCTCGGGCACCACAGGCAAACCGAAAGGCGCGCTGCACGCGCACCGGGTATTGCTGGGCCACCTGCCGGGCGTGGAAATGTCGCATGAGTTCTTCCCGGAGAACGCCGCGCTGATGTGGACGCCGGCCGACTGGGCCTGGATCGGCGGCTTGCTGGACGTGTTGCTGCCGGCCTGGCACCACGGGGTGCCGGTGCTGGCGCGCCGCTTCGAGAAATTCGATGGCGCCAGCGCCTTCGAGCTGATGGCGCGCCACGGCGTGACGCACACCTTCCTGCCGCCCACGGCCCTGAAGATGATGCGCGGGACCGAACTGCCGGCCGGAGCGGGGGGGCTGGCGCTGCGCTCGGTCGCCAGCGGCGGCGAGTCGCTGGGGGCGGAACTCATCGACTGGGGCCGGCGCGTGCTGGGCGTGACCATCAACGAGTTCTACGGCCAGACCGAGTGCAACATGCTGGTGTCGTCCTGCTCGTCCCTGTTCGACCCCTGCATCGGCGCCATCGGCCGCGCCGCGCCCGGCCATCGCGTTGCTATTGTGGATGACCGGGGCGTCGAAGTGGCGGATGGACAGGAAGGCAATATCGGCGTACTGCGGCCCGATCCCGTGATGTTCCTGGGCTACTGGAACAACCCCGAAGCCACCGCCGAAAAATTCGCGGGCGACTACCTGCTGACTGGCGACCAGGGCGTGCGCGATGCGCAGGGTTTCATCCGCTTCGTCGGCCGCAACGACGACGTCATCACCAGCGCAGGCTATCGCATCGGCCCGGGCCCCATCGAGGATTGCCTGATCGGCCACCCGGCGGTGCGCATGGCGGCGGTGGTGGGCGTGCCGGACGCCCAGCGCACCGAGATCGTGATGGCCTATGTGGTACTGAACGAAGGATATGAAGGCGATGACGCGCTGGTCAAGGACCTGCAGGCCCACGTGCGCAAGCGCCTGGCGGCCCATGAGTATCCGCGCGCGATCCGTTTTGTAACCAGTTTGCCGACCACCGCGACCGGCAAGATCATCCGTCGCGAGCTGCGCGATGGCAGCTACCTCTGACGCGTCTCAACCGGTGACAATGTCGTCCAAGAGGATGGGTTGACGGGCAACCCGCCGCTGCAAGTATGATGGCGCAAATTGATACGGCCCCATGCCAATTGGGGCCGTATCACCATTAGCCTTACTAGTATGGAGATGAACCCCGATGAATAAGCCTTTGGATGGGGGATTGGCAGCCTTGAATGTGCCTGCCTATGTGAAGCACCGCGGCCTGATCGACTGGGTCGCCAGCTTCGTGGCGCTGGCCAAGCCTGACCAGGTCGTGTGGTGCGACGGTTCCCAGGAAGAATACGACCGGCTGTGCGAGCAGATGGTCCAGTCGGGGACCATGCGCAGGCTGAACCCCGCCAAGCGGCCTAATTCCTTCCTGGCGTGCTCGGATCCTTCCGACGTCGCCCGCGTGGAGGACCGCACCTTCATTTGTTCCGACCGCGCCGAAGACGCCGGTCCGACCAACAACTGGGCCGAGCCCGCCGCCATGCGCGAAACGCTCAACGGCCTGTTCGACGGCGCCATGCGCGGCCGCACGCTGTACGTGGTGCCGTTCTCGATGGGGCCCCTGGGTTCGGACATCGCCCACATCGGCGTGGAACTGTCCGACAGCCCCTACGTGGCCGTGAATATGCGCATCATGACGCGCATGGGCAAGCAGGTATACGACGTGCTGGGCGCCGACGGCGATTTCGTGCCGTGTGTGCATTCCGTGGGCAAGCCGCTGGCGCAGGGCGAGGCCGACGTGGCCTGGCCTTGCAACCCGACCAAGTACATCGTTCATTTCCCCAAGACCCGCGAGATCTGGAGCTTCGGCTCGGGCTACGGCGGCAACGCGCTGCTGGGCAAGAAATGCTTCGCACTGCGCATCGCGTCCACCATGGGCCGCGACCAGGGCTGGCTGGCCGAGCACATGCTCATTCTGGGCGTGACCTCGCCCAAGGGCCGCAAGTATCACGTGGCGGCGGCGTTCCCCTCGGCCTGCGGCAAGACCAACTTCGCCATGCTGATCCCGCCCCAAGGCATGGACGGCTGGAAGGTCACGACCATCGGCGACGACATCGCCTGGATCAAGCCGGGCAAGGACGGCCGCCTGCATGCCATCAACCCGGAAGCCGGCTATTTCGGCGTGGCCCCGGGCACCAGCGAGCAGACCAACTTCAACGCCATGGCCACGCTCAAGGCCAACGTCATTTTCACCAACGTGGCGCTCACCGATGACGGCGACGTCTGGTGGGAGGGCATGACGGACGAGCCGCCGGCGCACCTGATCGACTGGCAGGGCCAGGACTGGACGCCCGCCATCGCGCGCGAAACCGGCCGCAAGGCCGCGCACCCGAACGCGCGCTTCACCGCGCCGGCCGCGCAATGCCCGTCCATCGACCCCGAATGGGAAAACCCGCAAGGCGTGGTCATCGACGCCTTCATCTTCGGCGGTCGTCGTTCCACCACCGTGCCGCTGGTCACCGAAGCCCGCAACTGGGTCGAAGGTGTCTACATGGCTGCCACCATGGGCTCCGAAACCACCGCCGCGGCGGCAGGCCAGCAGGGCGTGGTGCGCCGCGATCCCTTCGCCATGCTGCCGTTCTGCGGCTACAACATGAGCGACTACTTCAGCCACTGGCTGAAGCTGGGCAAGCAACTGGAAGCCGCTGGGGCCACCCTGCCGCGCATCTACTGCGTCAACTGGTTCCGCAAGGGCCCGGACGGCAAGTTCGTCTGGCCCGGCTTTGGCGACAACATGCGCGTGCTGCGCTGGATGCTGGGTCGCATCGACGGCCAGTCCAAGGGCGTGGATCAGGTGTTCGGCATTTCCCCGAGCTACCAGGACATCGATTGGACGGGCCTGGAATTCAGCCCGGACAAGTTCGAGCAGGTCATGTCCGTGGATGCCGCGGCATGGCGCGACGAACTGGCGCTGCACCAGGAACTGTTCGCCCAGTTGAAGCAGGGCTTGCCTGACGATCTGCCGGCCACCAAGGCCAGCATCGAAGGGCGCCTGGCGGCCTGAGGCCGGGCGTCCGACGTGCCGGGATTGCGCGCCGCATGCGGCGCGTATTCCCGGTGGCGCCGGATGTCGCAGCAACGATGAAACTCGACGCCGACGATCTCGCCAAGATCAGTTCCCTGACTCTCGCGCACTACCAGGAGAACGCCGAGTCGTTCGAGGCCGGCACGCGCGATCACGACGTCAGCCAGAACATCGCGGCGCTCTTGCGCCATATCGAAGGCGACCCTCCCTATGACATCCTGGACTTCGGATGCGGGCCGGGTCGCGACCTCAAGACCTTCGCCGCCCGGGGCACCGACCCGTGGGCCTGGACGGCACGCCGCGCTTTGTCGAGATGGCGCGGCAGGCCAGCGGCTGCGAAGTCTGGCAGCAGGACTTCCTGCGTCTGGCGCTGCCGTCGGAACGATTTGACGGTATCTATGCCAATGCCGCCCTGTTCCACGTGCCCGGCCAGGAGTTGCCCCAGGTGCTGCAGGCCTTGCGCGGCGCGCTGCGGCCGCGTGGCGTGCTGTTCAGCTCCAATCCGCGGGGCGGCAACCAGGAAGGCTGGAACCGCGGACGCTACGGCGCCTACCACGACCTGGACGGTTGGCGCGCGCTGATGACCGCCGCCGGCTTCGAGGAACTAGAGCACTACTACCGGCCGTCTGGCCTGCCGCGCGAGCAGCAGCCCTGGCTGGCCAGCGTCTGGCGGCGCGCGGCGTAGTTCAGGCGGCCTGTATCGTCCAGGGCGCGTCCGGCAGGTCCACGATTTCGCAATCCACCGCGGGGCCTGCGCGTTCCAGCACGGCGAACTCACCCTCGGCCAGCGCCATCAGGGGGTGATGCCAGACGTCCCTGCGCAGCGTGATGCCCATGCCAGCGCCCGCCATAAAAGCTTGCAGCGTCGCCAGGTCGGGCGCGTCCGCGCCCAACGCGACCAGCACCACATACCGTGTGCCGGCCAGCGGCAGGAAGGTCTGGCTGCCCAGCCGGTGGCGTTCCAGCATGCGCGCGGCAAAAGGCAGGGTGATCGCCTGCGCGCGGAAAACCGCGAGCGATGGACGGCCGCCCGCGTCCACGATGTCGGGATCGCCCATTTCGACGCGCAGCGAAGTGCCCGCATTGATGGCGCGGCCCGCGCGGCCTGCGCTGCTGATGACCTCGCCATAAGGCGCAAAGGCGGCGGCGGTCAGCGGTTGCGCGGTCAGGATCCGGGCACTCATCAGAAGTTGATCCCCAGCCATTCGCGCACCTGTTCGTGCAGGTCGCCGGCGAAGTCCTCGGGTGAGCCGGAGGCGGTGATTTCGCCCAGGCTCAGCACGTAGATGTGGTTGGACATGGACACGACCCGGCGTACGTTGTGGTCCACCAGCAGGATACCCATGCCTGCGTCGGCGAATGCGCGGATCCACTGGAACACCTCGGCCGCCACGCGCGGCGCCAGCCCGATGCTGGGTTCGTCGATCAGGCAGACTTCCGGCTGCACCATGTAGGCCTTGGCGAACTCCAGCGACTTTTGCTGGCCGCCCGACAGGTTGCCGGCCTGGTCCTTGAGCTTTTGCTTGAGCACCGGAAAGCGCTCCAGCGTATCCGAGTAGCGCGCTTCCAGGACGCCGCCGTAGCGCTTGCGCCGGCCCTCCAGCGGCAGGCGCAGGTTCTCCTCCACCGTGAGGTAGGGAAAGAGACTGGATTCCTGCGGAATGTACCAAAGGCCGTCGTCGATCATGCGGTGCGGCGGTTGGCCCGAGATGTCGCGCCCGGCACGCGTCACGCGGCCGGACTTCGGCCGCAGGAAGCCGCAGATCGCCTTCATCAACGTGGACTTGCCCGCGCCGTTCAGGCCGATCAGGCCGCTGATGCGACCGGCCTGGACCGTGAGCGAGACGTTGCGCAGCACGTCGATGTCGCCCATGTAGCCGGCGGTGACGCCTTCCATGGCCAGCAGCGAGTCAGGCATGGCTTTGCTCCTCTTGTCCCTCTTCGCCAAGATAAGCCTCGATCACCTCGGGCGCGCGCAGCACCTCTTGCGTCGGGCCATCGGCCAACACCCGGCCGGCGTTCATGCACACCGAACGCGGGCACAGGTCCACCACCACCGGCATGTCATGGCTGACCAGGATGAACGCCTGGCCGCTCTGGTTGCGGCGGCGGATGAATTCCGACATGGTTTCCTTCATGACCGGGTGGACCGCGGCGAAAGGCTCGTCCAGCAATGCGATGCGCGGCGGCACCATGAAGCAGGCGCCGAACTCCAGCAGTTTTTTCTGTCCGCCCGACAATTGCCCGGCGTCCAGGTGCATGACATGCGCAAGCTTCAATTCGTTCAGCAGTTCCAGCGCGCGCCGGCTGGCGGCTGCCTCCGCCAGGCCCATGGCCAGCCCGCACACGATCAGGTTGTCGTAGGCGCTGACGCGGTTAAAGACGCGGGTCATCTGGAACATGCGCAGCACACCCAGCCGGGTCAGCTGGGTGGGGTTCAGGCCCATGACGCTGCGGCCATCCAGGCGCACCTCGCCCGCGTCCGCCGCGAGGTGGCCGGACAGGACGTTGAGCAGGGTGGTTTTGCCGGAGCCGTTGGGGCCTATCAGCCCCAGCAGCTCGCCGTCGGCGACGTCCATGCCCGCGCCGTTCACGGCGAGCAGTCCGCCGAAGCGTTTCTGTATTCCGGAGATCTGCAGCAATGCCATCAGGCCCCCCTGGCGCTGGCGTTGGCGCCGGCCGAGCGGCGCAGGGCGGCGCGGCGCGCCAGTCCCCACAACCCCTCGCGGAAGAAGCGCGCGAAGATGATTACCAGCAGCGCGAAGACGATCATCTGGATATTGCCCGCGTCGCGCAGCAATTCGGAGGCGACATACACCAGCACCGCGCCCAGCAGCGGTCCGACCAGCGTGCCCATGCCGCCTATCACGACCATGGCGATAACCATGCCGGTCTGCGTCACGATGCCCAGTTCCGGGCTGACCAGTTGCGCGAAGGTGCCGTACAGGCCGCCGGCGAAGCCGCAGATGGCGCAACTGATCAGGAAGGCCAGCGTCTTGTAGCGCACCACGTCGATGCCCCGGCTGGCGGCGCCGATCTCATCGTCGCGGATGGCCTGCAGGAAACGGCCAGGCCGCGCCCGCAGCAGCAGGTAGATCAGCAGCGTGATTGCCGCCAGCGCGGCCAGGAACAGGTAGTAATTGCCCACCCGGCTTTCCAGCAGCGCGGGCACGTGCAGGCCCTGGTCGCCGCGAGTGAAATCGATGGAGTTGTAGATCACCAGGCGCACGATCTCGGCGAAGGACAGGGTGGTCAACGCCAGATAGGGGCCGGACAGCCGCAGGACGATGCGGCCCAGTGCCAGTCCGACCAATCCCGGCAGCACGGCCGACAGCGGCAGCCCCAGCCACAGGGGCACGCCCCAATGGAAGGCAAGCAGGCCGGTGGTGTAGCCGCCCAGCATGGCAAAGGCGGCCGGCGCCAGCGAGAACTGCCCCGCGTAGCCGGCCAGCAGGTTCCAGCCGCAGGCCAGCATCGCGAAGTACATGCTGACGATCAGCACGCCCAGCCAGTACGGCGAGGACACGCCCAGGGGCAGTAGCGCCAGCACGGCCAGGAACACAAGCGACAACCGCATTTCCTGGGTCAGCTTGTTGGCGAGCAGATTGGGATGGGCTAGCGGTTCCATGGTCAGACCTCCCGCGCGCGTTCGCCGAACAGGCCCTTGGGCCGGAACAGCAGGATCAGGATCAGGAGCGCCAACCCGAAGGTGTCGCGGTAGTCATACGACAGGTAGACCGCGCCGAAGCTCTCCAGCACGCCCAGCGCAAGCGCGGCCACGATACTGCCCGGGATCGAGCCCATGCCTCCGATGACGACGATCACATAGGATTTGATCGCCGGAAACGCGCCCACGTCTGGCGCGGGGTTGATGACTGGCGCGAGCAGCGCGCCGGCCAGCGCCGCCAGCACGCCGGAAGCCATGAAGATGATGCTGCTGGCGCGCGCCGTGTCGATGCCGGCGATGGATGCGCCCAGCCGGTTCTGCGCCACCGCCTGCACCTGCCGTCCCCACAGCGAACGCTTGATGAAGAGCGCCAGCGCCACCAGCAGCACGATGGACAGGCCGGCGGTGATCAGCTTCTGGCCGCTCATCATGAAGGGACCGACGGCCATGCGCGTCACGTCCGAGAGCGCCGGGCCGCGCATGGGGTAGGGGCCCACGACCTTGTCGACCAGGTTGATAAGCAGCAGCGACAGGCCGAAAGTGACCACCACCGCGTATTCATCCTTCATCAGGCCCCAGGAACCATAGCCCGCATACAGCGGGCGCATCAGCCAGCGTTCCGTGGCCCAGCCCAGGAGCGCCCCGGCCGCCGCAGCCACCGGCAGCGCCAGCCACGGCGGCACGCCCAGGGCCAGCGAGACCAAGGTGTATGTGTAGGCCCCGATCATGTAGAACTCGCCGTGGGCAAAGTTCACGACCTTCAGGATGCCGAAGATCATGGTCAAGCCGACCGCCATCAGCGCGTAGTACAGGCCGATGATCAGGCCATTGACGAACAAGTCCAATGCCAGCACTCGATTCTCCCTGGCGCCGGGGCCAGGCCCCGGCGTGTTGCGGTCATGCTGTGGAGGCGATCCGGTCCTTTTTGCCGCCGCGCCACCCCAAGGCGAAAAGCGCCCCCTCGGGGGGCTGCAAGCCGAAGGCGCGGCGTGGGGGCACCGTTACTTGGCAGGCTTGACGAGTTTGTCGACCTGCAGCGGCTGTCCGCTAGCCTGAATCAGCGTGGTCTTGCTCAGAGGCTGGTCCACTTCGGTCAACTGGTAAGTGACATAGGGAATGTCGACCCACTGCTGGTAGGTGTAGCCCGGCTGTTGAGAAAAGCCGAACTTGCCGCGCACGCCTTCGAACTGCATGCCCTGCAGCGCTTTGATGATGGCGGCGCTGTCGGTGGACTTGGCCTCTTCGATGGCGCGCGCAATCAGCAGCACCGAATCCGCAGCCTGGAAGATCAGGCGGTTGGGCTCGGTCTTGGCCTGCTTCTGGTAGGTGGCGGCCACGTCCATGCCGAGTTGCGGCATGGGCATCTGCGGGTGATACAGGCCGAAGGCCAGCATGTACTTGCCAGCTTCCTTCACGTTCTTCCAGAAGTCGGGATAGTCGGCGATGCCGGCGCCGTCGTAGAACCAGGTCTTGGCGCTGGGCGCCACGCCCTGTTCATACAGCTGATTCATCAGGATGTAGGCCGCCGGCGGCAACATGATGTTGACCACCAGATCCGGCGGACTGCCGCGCAAGGGGAGCACGGCCGGCGTGAAATCCTTGCCGGCCCGGTCCAGCGCCACGTATTTATATTGGGTCTGCGGCGCGGCCTTCTTCAGGAATTCGCCCAGCAGCTTGGCCTGGCCGATGCCGTAGTCGGTGTTCTCGGCAAAGGCCACCACGCTTTTGACCTTCAGCGCGGCGATGGTGTCAGCCATGGCGCTGGAGACGCGGGTGTTGTAGTTGGCCGGATTGAAGACTTCCGGATAGCCCTTGGCGCGCACATCGTCCGACCAGCAATTGGTGTTGACGTAGGGCACCTTGTAGCGGTGCGCGACTTCGATCTCTGCCAGGCAGACCGAGCTCTGGTGTCCACCCGTCACGGCCACGACCTTGTCGCGCGAGATCAATTTCTCGGCTGCCGCGCGGCCCTTTTCCGGAATGCCCTGGTTGTCTTCATAGACGATCTTCAGCGGCCGGCCCAGCACGCCGCCCTTGTCGTTGATCATCTTGGCGATGATTTCCACCCCGTCTTTCACCTGGGTGCCTTGCACCACCGAGCCGGGCGGAGATTGCGCGATGCTGACACCGATGACGACAGGATCGGCGCCATGAGCGGCAGAGGCAAGAACGACCGCGGATACGGCTGCGGCTAAGCGGAGCAGTTTCATCGTGGTTTCCTTTTGGAAAGGATCTGCGGCGATGCCGCCACTCGCGCGGGCGAAGCGTCGGCGGGCGGGAAGTCTGCTTGTTTGTAATCCTGTAGTACCGGTCTGACCAGTTAGGGGTTTCCAGCATGCAAGCCCAGGCCCGTGCCCGCAAGAGCTGGCCCGGGCCGCAAGGCCTTACGCGGCCAGCAGATTCTCCATGCGGGCGGCCGTGTTCAGCACGCGCCAGTCGGCGCCGCGCGCGCCAGCGATCTGCAGGCCCAGCGGCAGGCCATTGCGGCCATTGCCGCAAGGCAGCGTCAACGCAGGCATGCCGGTGAGGTTGAAGGGCATGGTCAGCCCGGTGACGGCCGTGTGCAGCGGCACTTCGCGGCCGGCCAGGGACACCGCGCCCGCGCCAGAGCGCGGCGGTTCGATGCGCAGCGTGGGGGTGACCAGCACATCCACCGACTGCATCGCCTGGTCGAACATGCGCGCCAGCGCGGCGCGGCCGCGTTGCGCCCGCGCGTACCAGGCGGCCGGGAAGAACTGGCCGATTTCAAGGCGCACGCGCACGTCGTCGCCCAGGGTCTCGGGTTGGTCGACCAACCGGCGCCAGTGCAGGTCAGTGGCTTCGCTGCAGAGAGTGGCGAACTGTAGCGCCGCGCTGTGTTCGACGCCGGGCAGGTCTAGGGGGACCAGCGTGGCGCCGTCGGCCTGCATCAGGGCCAGTGCGCGGTTGACCGCCTGCGCCACGTCTTCCGCCAGCGGGTCGTAGAAATAATTGCGCGGCACGCCCACGCGCAGGCCCGTGAGCGCGCCGGCGCTGACGGTTCGTTCGGCCTGGCCCGACATGATGGAATAGGCCAGGGCGGCGTCCGCCACGCTGGCGGCGATGGGCCCCAGGTGGTCCAGGCTCGCGCCCAGCGCCTGGGCGCCGTCGCGCGGAATGGCGTCGAAGGTGGGCTTGAAGCCCACCACGCCGCAGCAGGCGGCGGGTATGCGGATGGAGCCGGCGGTGTCGGTGCCCACTGCCAGGCGTACGATGCCGGCAGCCACCGCCGCGGCCGAGCCGCCGCTGGAACCGCCGGCGGTGTAGCCCGGCTCGCGCGGGTTGCCCACCCAGCCGTAGTGGGGGTTTTCGCTGGTGATCCCGTAGGCCAGTTCATGCAGATTGGCGGTGCCCACAACCAGGGCGCCGGCCTCGCGCAGCCGTGCCACCGCCAGCGCATCGCGCAGGGCAGGCGGCGGCTTCAGTCCGCCGCTGCCGTTGGTCTGGGGAAAGCCCGCGACCTGCATCAGGTCCTTGACGGCGATTGGCACGCCCATCAACGGCATGGCCGCGCCTTCGCGCAGCTTGCGCGCGGCGGCTGCGGCGGCGCCGTCCAGCGCCGGCGTGTCGGACAGGCTGATGAAGGCGTTCAGGCCGGCCTGCTGGCGCGCCGCTGCCAGCGCGGCCTTGGCGGCATCGGCCCCGCGCGTCGGGTCCTCGCGGCATTCGCGCGCGATGGCGGCGATGCCGCGCGCATGCCGCGATACGGCGACACCCCGGCCGGCCTGGGCCGCGGGCAATCGTTCGGCCGGCGCGGCCGGCGGCGGCGCCAGATAGCCCAGCTCCGTGTCCGGCGCAAGCGTGTCCAGCACGGCCAGTTCGGGCAGGTTGACGCGCAGGCGGTCGAGCCAGGCCTGGCGGCGTTCGGAATAGGGGTAGTCGGCCAGTCGGGCCATGGCGTCGACGGCGCGGGCAAATCGGTCGTAGAGATCGGTCATGAGCGGCGATTTGAGCAAGAAAGGGCGTGGGGCCGCGGGCGTGCCGGGGCGCTTTGCAGTACGGCGTTATCCTAACCGGTCAGACCAGTTGAATGTCATAATGCCCAGGCAGTATATGGCTGTCAACGCCAACCGGGGCGGCCGCCGCGCGCCCATGCCTTGAGAATTCCGCGATGAACACCGTCGAACACATAGCCCAGCAGTTGCAGGCCCGCCTCCGCCAGCGCGACTGGGCGGAAGCCGGCAAGCTGCCTGGGCAACGCCAGCTGGCCGAAGAGCTCGGCGTGAGCCGCGCTTCATTGCGCGAGGCTATCACCATGCTGGAAGGGCTGGGCTTGCTGCGCAGCGAAGCGGGCCGCGGCGTGTTCATCGCCCGGCCCGGGGAAAAAGGCCTGGGCAGCGCCTACGGCCGCTGGCGCTTCCAGGGCCGCTATGCCTTGCGCGATGTCTACCTGGTGCGCAACCAGCTGGAGGAGTTGGCCGCCGGCCTGGCGGCGGGCGTTGTCACGCAGGCGGGGCTCGCCCGCCTGCGGGCCACCATTACGCACATGGAGCAGGCTGCTGACGCCGGCGACCTCGTGGCGATGTCGGAAGGGGACCGCGCCTTCCACGCCTGCCTGTACGAAATCGCCGGCAGTCCCATGTTGCTGGACCTGGCCGAGAATATCGCCGAGGTGGTCGACGGCAGCCGCCAGGTGGCGTTCGCAGACCCCGCGCGCGTGCGTGAGCCGATACGCGAGCATGCAGCCATCATCGACGCGCTGGCCACGGGTTCCGCCGAAGCCGCGCGCCGGGCCATGCGCGCCCACATCTGCAACGTGGCCGACCGGGCCGGCCTGTCGCTGACGATCCCGGGCGCCTAGGCGCGGCGCGGACTCAGCGCTGCCCGTCGTGCACGGTGACCGCTTCCTTGGTCAAGCCGCCCAGGCGCGAATGCACGCGGCCGCCGGTGCCCATGACCAGCGCGAACAGGATCTCATTGGAGCGTGGCGCATCCTGGATGCCGATCTCGATGCTGTTGAAGTGGCTGCGCACATACGAAGCATGGATGTAATGCACCGGCACCATCATGCGGTAGCCAGCCACCGCCACGGCCTTGACGGCGGGAACCATGGCGCGCGGCTCGCCGAGCACGCTGCGCATGGCCCAGCCGCCGGCCTCGTGCCAGACCGCGCCGTGCTCCATTTCGCCGTCCAGGCCGACGATGGCGGCCTTGCTGTACACCTCGATATTCTCCTTGCCGCCCAGCGTGTCGACGAGTTCGGTCGCCAGCAGCGTGCCCAGGGTGCGCAGTTCGGCCATGAAGGGCATGAGGTCCGGCTCGTAGCGGCCGGCATAGGGGTTGCGAATGACGGCGCAGGAGGCCGCCAGCTTCAACGGCCGTTCGGGCGCCGGACCGTTCTCGTGGAAGGTGGTCTCGACAATGAGGCAACGTTTGCGGATATCGATCAGCGACATGCGGGAAGTTCCTGATAACGGTTGAAAGGGATAGGTCATTGCGGCGGAATGCCGGTTTCCTTGACGATGGCCGCCCATTTGTCGATCTCGGCGCGTACGAAACCGCCGAATTCAGCCGGGGTCTGCTGTTTGACGGTGAGGCCCTGGCGGGCATACGTCTGCCTGAGTTCCTCGCTGGCCAAGGCCTTGCCCAGCGATTGCGACAGGCGCTCGACCACGGGCGCGGGCAGCGCGGCCGGGCCCATCAGGCCGAACCACACCGTCAAGTCGAAGCCGGGCGCGCCGGTCTCGTTGAGCGTGGGGATGTCCGGGGCCAACGGAAAGCGTTCCGGGGTGCTGACGCCGTAGGTCTTGACCTTGCCGGCGCGCGCCTGCTGCAGGCCGTTGGCCAGGTCGGTGAAGGTGAGGTCGACGGTGCCGCCGATGACGTCGGTGAGCGCCTGCGGACCGCCGCGGTAGGGGACCGGCGTGACGTTGATCTTGCCCATGGCCGCCAGCTTGGCGCCGAACACCTGCGCGCTGCCCGAGCCGTAGGCATAGGTCAGCTTGCCCGGATGCTGGGCGCCATAGGCAAACAGATCCGATACCTTGGTGCCGGGCATGCGGGGCGAACCCACCAGCAGGTAGGGCGTTTCGGCGACCGCGCCGATGGGAGTGAGATCGGTGGCGGGGTTGTAGGGCAAGTCCTTGAACAGGCTGACGCCGCTGGCCGCCGTGGAGACGCCCACGACCACCAGCGTGTAGCCGTCGGCCTTGGCGCGGGCCACATCGTGTGTGCCGATGATGCCGTTGGCGCCGGGCTTGTTTTCCACCACCATGGGCTGGCCCAGGTCCTCGGCCATGGCTTTGCCCAGGCTGCGAGCCACCACGTCGGTGATGCTGCCCGGAGGGAAGGGCACGACCATGCGGATGGGATGGTCGGGGTAGCTCGCGGCGCCAGCGGGCAGCGGCGGCGCGCCCAGCCCGAGCGCCAGCGCAAGCGCGGCGGCGGATCGTTTCATCGTTGTCTCCTGTGGAATGTCGTTGTCGTTGTCGTTGTCGTTGTCGCAGGCAGCAGCCGCTTCAGGCCGGCGCCGGCGCCTGCAGCCGTTCCAGGTAGCGGTGGATCTCGGTGTTGTCCACGCCCGCGGGCATGTCCTGGAGCGCGCGCTGCCACAGCGCCGTGCACAGCGACAACTGCGAGGCCGACACGCCTGCCAGCGTCTGCAGCGCATCGGCGGTGCGCAGGTCCTTGGCCATCAGCGCCAGGGCGAAGCCGCCGTTGTAGGTGCCGGGCACGATGAACTGCCGCAGCTTGGTTTCGGTGGCCACATTGCGGCCGCTGGAGGCGTTGAGCACTTCGGTGAAAACGTCCAGGTCCAGATTCATGCCGCGGGCGATCAGCAGCGCCTCGCTGGCAGCCAGCAGGCCAGCCGCGTAGACGTAGTTGTTCAGCGCCTTCATGGCGTGCGCGGAGCCCACGGCGCCTGTGTGGATGAGCGAGGCGCCCATGCGCGAGAGCAGGGGGCGCACGCGCTCCAGGCCGTCTTTGTCGGCGCCCACCATGATGGCCAGCGTGCCGGAGGCCGCCTTGGCCACCGCGCCCGATACGGGCGCGTCGATGAGCGTAACGCCGGCTTCACGCAGGAGCGGGGCCAGGCGCAGCGTCTCGGCGGGGTTGGACGACCCCATGTCCAGCAGCACTGAACCGGCGCGCATCACGCTCGCCAGTCCGTTTTCGCCCTCGATCACGGCATTGGTGATGGCGCTATCGGGCAGCATGGTAATGACTACGTCGCAATCGGCCAGCGCCTGCGGACTGGCGACCGGCTTTAGCGTCTTGTTCCAGGCCGGGTGTCCGGCCAGGCGCTCCAGTCTTGCGGGGTCGCGGTCATAGGCCAGGATGTTGAAGCGTTCCTCGCCGCGGGCGAGGTTGTCCAGCATGGGCAGGCCCATCATGCCCAGGCCGACGAATCCTACTGTCAGTGTCATGCATTCCCTTTATCGAATCATCCTGGAATGTGCGCCAGGAGCCATCTGGAATGCTAATAAATGCCTGATTGCCGCGGTTATGCTAAGTTGGCCAGGGGATATAACAAACGATTATCGGATTAGCCATGCGTTTCAAGCTCAGGCAGATGGAGGTGTTCCGGGCGGTGATGCTGACCGGGTCCATGAATGGCGCCGCCAAGTTGCTGTTTGTGTCGCAGCCCGCGGTCAGCCGCCTTATCGCCCACACCGAGCAAAGCCTCGGCCTGCAACTGTTCGAACGCGACAAGGGCAAGCTCACTCCCACTCCCGAAGCGCAGCGTCTGTTCCAGGAAGTGGGGGCGCTGTTCGAAGAGGCCGTGCGCATCGACGAGCTGGCCCGCGATCTGGCCGAGCGCCCCGAGGGCGCCTTGACGCTGTGCTCCAGTCCCAGCCTGGCGCTGAATTTCGTGCCGCCGGTCATTGCGCAGTACCTCGAGCTGTACCCCAACGTCAGGCTCAAGTTCCACACCACGCTGCTGTCCGACATGGCGCACGAACTGCTGGGACGCAAGGCGGAACTTGCCGTGTCCGTCCTGCCCATAGACCATCCCAACCTGGTGGTGGAGCCGCTGGCCACCGGCGAGATGATCTGCATCCTGCCACAAGGGCACCCATTGGCCTCGCAGCCGGCGGTCAGCCTGGCCGAACTGGCCGAATGCAGGCTCATCCTGTATGCCCGCAATATTCCATTCGGGCAATTGGTGGCCGCGGCGTTCCAGCGCGCCAACGTCAGCTGGAACGCCGCGGTGGAAATCGTGCGCGCCGAACTGGCCTGCGCCCTGGTGCGCGTCGGCGCGGGCGTGGCGATCGTCGATGAGTTCTCGGTCGGTGAGCAGGGGTGGCCCGGCGTGGTGACCCGGCCGCTCAGGGAGTCGATCCCGCTATCGCTGAGCCTGGTGCGTTCGCGTTTTGATCGTCCCAGCCGCCAGGTGCAGCGTTTCGTGCGTCTCATCAAAGAGCACGCTCGCAAGACGCGCAAGGCGGGCCGCGACCGGCCTGCTACTTAAGCTGGCTGGCGCCGCAAGGAACGGACAGGCGCTGCAGTTTCCGGACACGCCGGCTGGACCTGGATCAAGTTTGCGCTCAATAAGCGCAGTTTGCGGATAGCGTCGGCCAGATCCGGCTAACGCGGCGTCGGCACGCGGCTTCAGTATTCGCTTCACTCAATCAGCGAACGGTGAGGTGATGCGATGAAGGGTCTGGACAACAAAGTGGCCATTGTGACGGGCGGCGCCACGCTGATCGGCGCGGGCGTGGTCGCGGTGCTGCGGGCCAAGGGCGTGCGCGTGGCGCTGTTCGACATCGACGCCGCCGGCGGCGAGCGTGTGGCGGCCGTCGATCCCGCAGGCACGCGGTTCTGGCCGGTGGACATTGCGGACGACGCGCAGCTCGAGCGCGGCGTGGCCGAAGCCGCCGCGCATTTCGGCCGCATCGATTTCCTGGTCAACCTGGCTGCGACCTACCTGGACGATGGCGCCGCATCGGGGCGCGCCGATTGGTTGCGCGCGCTGGACGTCAATGTGGTCAGCGCGGTGATGGCCGCGCGCGCGGTCCACCCTCACCTGGTTGCCGCAGGCGGCGGCGCCATCGTCAATTTCACCAGTATTTCCTCGCGCGTCGCGCAGACCGGGCGCTGGCTTTATCCGGTCTCCAAGGCGGCGCTATTGCAGGTCACACGCAGCCTGGCGATGGACTATGCCGCGGACGCGATACGCGTCAACTCTGTGTCGCCGGGCTGGACCTGGTCGCGCGTCATGGACGAGCTGACGCAGGGCGACCGCGCGAAGACCGATAGCGTCGCCGCGGACTATCACCTGCTGGGGCGCGCCGGCGATCCGGCGGAAGTGGCCGAGGTGGTCGCCTTTCTGCTTTCAGACCATGCCAGCTTCGTCACCGGCGCGGATTACGCGGTGGACGGCGGCTATTCCGCCATGGGTCCCGAACAGGCGAAGCCCGCGATCCCGCGCCTGGCTGCCTAGCGCCTGCTCACATCGAAAGGAGAACAAACATGCGTCGAATCGCAATCGTGGGTGGAGGGCAGGCGGGTCTGCCCCTGGCGTCGGGACTGCTGGACAAGGGTTATGAGGTGACCGTGGTCACCAACCGCGAACCTGACCACATTCGCCGCGGCAAGGTGATGTCCAGCCAATGCATGTTCGATGCCTCGTTGCAGATCGAACGTGACCTGGGCTTGAACCAGTGGGAGGCCGAGTGTCCGACGGTGGACGGCATAGGCCTGGCGATACCGCATCCCGAACGCCCGGGCCACAAGCTGATCGATTGGGTCGCCCGCCTGGACAGGCCCGCACAGGCGGTGGACCAGCGCATCAAGATGCCGGCCTGGATGGAACTGTTCGCCGCGCGCGGCGGCCGGTTGCTGATCCAGGACGGCGGCGTGGCCGAACTGGAATTGCTGGCGGCATCGCACGACCTGGTGCTGCTGGCCGCCGGCAAGGGCGACGTGGTCAAGTTGTTCGAGCGCGACGCGCTGCGCTCGCGCTTTGACCGGCCGCAGCGCGCGCTGGCGCTGACCTATGTGCATGGCATGCGTCCTGCGCCGGAGCATTCGCGGGTCGCCTTCAACCTGATTCCCGGCGTGGGCGAGTACTTCGTGTTTCCGGCGCTGACCCACAGCGGCCCCTGCGAGATCATGGTGTTCGAGGGGGTGCCCGGCGGTGCCATGGATTGCTGGCGCGACGTCAAATCGCCGCAAGAGCACCTGGCTCAAAGCCTCAATATTCTGCGCACCTATCTGCCCTGGGAGGCGGATAGGTGCGCGGCGGTGGAACTGACCGATGACAACGGCATTCTGGCCGGCAGCTTCGCGCCCACGGTGCGCAAGCCCGTGCTCGCCTTGCCGTCGGGCCGGCTGGTGTTCGGGCTGGGCGACGCCGTGGTGACCAACGACCCGATCACGGGACAAGGGTCGAACAACGCCACCAAGGCATGCGCCGTCTATCTGGACGCGATCCTGGCGCATGGCGATGCGAGCTTCACCGCCGAATGGATGCAGCGTACGTTCGAGCGCTTCTGGGACTACGCCGGCGCGGTGGTGGAATGGACCAATTCCATGCTGCTGCCGCCAGCCCCGCACCTGCTCAAGCTGCTGCAGGCCGCGGACCACACGCCGGCGCTGGCCAGCATCATCGCCAACGGCTTCAACCATCCACCGTCGCTGTTTCCCTGGTGGGACGACGCGACGGCATGCGAAGCGTTTATCGCGGCGCAGCCGGCGCGGGCGGCGGCATGACGGCGGATTGCGCGGCGGGCCTGCCCCTGGACTGGGGCTGCACCGATCTGCATCCCAAGGTCCTGCGCGGCGTGCTCGGCAGCTACCCGACCGGCGTGGCCATCGTGGCCACGCGCTGTCCGGACGGCCGCCGGGTCGGGCTCACCATCAACTCCTTCGCCTCATTGTCCCTGGATCCGCCGCTGGTGCTGTGGAGCCTGGTGAACCATTCGCCCAACCTGGCGGCGTTCCGCGATTGCAGCCACTTCACCATCAGTGTGCTGGCCTGTGGCCAGGAAGAACTGGCCCTGCGTTTCGCCAGCTCCGCGGTACCGGACAAGTTCGCGGGAGCGCCCGTGCACGATGTGCCGGAAGGCGTGCCCGCCATCGCGGGGGCCGTGGCCACGCTGGTCTGCGCCAACGATCAGCAAAGCCCCGCGGGCGACCATCTGCTGCTGTTCGGCCGGGTGCTGCGCGTGGCGAGCGTGGCGGCCACGCCGTTGGTGTTCCATGCCGGGCGCTTTACCGCGCTGACCGCCGCCTAGGCGCTGCGCAAGGTTTTTCAGCGTACAGGGCCCAGCGGCCCGCATCTCATTGGAGCGCATCATGCCCCTGGAGTCAGAGGCGCAGGTCATTATTGTCGGCAGCGGCATGAATTCGCTTGTGTGCGCGGCCTTGCTGGCGCTGCGCGGCAAGTCGGTGCTGGTACTGGAACGCAACGACAGATTGGGCGGATGCATCCGCACCGAGGAACTGTTTCCCGGCTACCGCCACGACGTGCTGTCCTGCTGGTATCCGCTGTTCGTGGGCAGCCCGGCCTATGCGGCGCTCAAGCCCGCGCTGCAAGAGGCCGGACTGGAATTCATGCAGGGCGAGTATTCCACCGGCCTGGTGCTGCCGGATGGCTCGGGCCTGGCCTTGAAGCAGGACGTGGCGGACAGCGCGCGGCGGCTGGATGCCTGGGCGCCCGGCGACGGCGCGGCCTTCGGCGCCATGGCGCAGCGCCTGTTCGGCGAGGACGCCGCGCTGACTTTCGGACTGCTGGGCCAGAACCCCTACGGCGCCGGCATGCTCAAGCTGCTGTTCGGCGAATGGCGCAAGCGCGGCATGGACGGCCTGGCCGCCTTCGCCGCCGATTCCATGGAGAGCTTTCGCCGCTGGTCCGAACGCGCCCTGCAATCGGACGCGGCGCGGGCGCTGATCGCGCCCTGGGTGCTGCATACCGGTCTGGGGCCGGACGATGCCTGTTCAGCGCTGATCGGCAAGCTGACCTTCGCGGCGGTGGTGGCAGGCGGCATGCCGGTGGTCAAGGGCGGCGGCAGCGGCGTGGTGGATGCGCTGGCCGCCGTCATTGAACGGCACGGCGGCCGCCTGCAGACGGGCGCCCAGGTCGACCGCATTATCACCAGCGGCGAAGGCCGGCGCCGCCGCGCGGTGGGTGTGGTGGCCGCCGGACACCAGTACCGCGCGGCCGAGGCGGTGGTCTGCAATGTGGCGCCAGGCCAGTTGTACGGGCAATTGCTGCCTGATGCGTCGCCGGCGCTGCGCGATCGCGCAGCGAATTATCGCTATGGCCGTGGAGGCATGCAGATCCATTTCGCCCTGAACGCGCCGCCGGACTGGCTGACGCCGGAACTGCGCCACGTGCCCTTGGTGCATCTGACCGAAAGCATGGAACAAGTCTGTGCCTCGGTGACCGAAGCCAACAACGGCCTGCTGCCCGCGCGTCCCACGCTGGCCATCGGTCAGCCGGTGGCGGTCGATCCCTCGCGCGCGCCGGCGGGCGGCTGGATCCTGTGGGTGCAGATGCAGGAACTGCCGGCGCGGGTCAAAGGCGACGCTGCGGGCGAGTTGGCCGCACCCCCTGATGGCCGCTGGAATCCGGTATTGCGCGAGGCGATGGCCGACCGCGTGCAGGCGCGTCTGGAGCGCGTGATGCCGGGTCTGGCGGGGCGCATCGTTGGCCGCCGCGCGTACTCGCCGGCGGATCTGGAAGGCCTGAACTGCAATCTGGTGGGAGGGGATCCCTATTCAGGCGTGTGTTCGCCCGACCAGTTTTTCTGGCTGCGCCCCTTTGCCGGCGGACAGGGCGCGCGCGGCCACCGCACGCCGCTCTGCAATCTCTTTCACATCGGAGCCTCCACCCATCCAGGTCCTGGCCTGGGCGGCGGCTCCGGCTATCTCGTCGCGCAACACCTAGCGCCCCGCCGGGGCAGGAGCGGAACATGAGCAGACACTTGAAACTGCGGCGGCTGGGCTGCGCCATGGCATTGGCGCTGGCCGGCGCGGGGGCGCACGCTACCGAGGGAGGCGGGCTGGGCATCTATCCGGACGGCCTGGAGAATTTCATGTCGGGCGCGCTGCCGCCGCCCGGCGTGCACATGCTGGTCTATGCCGGCGGGGCGCGCTACGACACGCTGCGCGGCAACGACGGCGAGCGCGTGCCGGTCCCCGGCTTCAAGGTGGACGTCAACGTGCTGGCGCCGCGCCTGATCTGGGTCACGCAGCAGCAGGTCATGGGGGGACAACTGGCCTTCCACGCCATTGCCCCGTTGCTGGACGTGACCGCTAAGGCCGCCGGGCAGCGCAACCGCAGCACCGGCCTGGGCGACATGACCCTGGGCGTGGCGCTGGGCTATCACCCGTCTGAAAGCCTGCATTACGTGGTGGGGCTGGACATGTACGCGCCCACCGGCGAGTACGACCGCAAGGACCCGTCCAGCCTGGGCAAGAACTACTGGACCGCGCAGCCGGTTTTCGCGTTGAGCCGGATCAGTCCGGACGGCTTCAACGCCGACCTGAAAGTGATGTACGACTTCAACTTCACCAATTCCGCCACCGACACGCGTTCAGGCCAGGCCCTGCACGCGGACTACGCGCTGGGTTGGGGCGTGGGCAAGGGCTGGGTGCTGGGGGTGGGCGGCTACGCCTTCCAGCAAGTCACGGACGATAGCGGCCCCAACAGCGCCGCCGGCCGAGCCCGCGCCTTCGGCATCGGCCCCTCGGTGCGCTACATGAACGAGCGCGGCTGGTTGTTCACCGCCAAGTGGCAGCAGGACTTCAAGGTCAAGAACCGGCCCGAGGGCGCGCAGCTTTATGTGAAGCTGGGGATACCGTTCTAAAGCGATCGACGCCAGTGCAAAGGTCCCGGCCCGGCGCCTGTCTGCTGGTATCGTTCCGCCGTGGATTGAACAGGATCGGGACATGAATCTGTACGAAGCGATACGCTGGGGCAACGAATCGGAAGACCCCTATCACGGCGGGCCGAATGGCGCGGACACCTGCTTCCTGGTGCGCGCCGGATCGGTGGAACAGGCCGGGCAACTCGCGGACGCGGCCTTGCGGGGCGGGAGGGGCGAGTTGGCGAACTGGACCCAGGTCCTGCACTTGCTGGGCGCGGAGCAGTCCTCCGACAGCGAACCGCGCATCCTGCGCGGGCCCTATCTGCAGCATGCCTACCGGCATGGCTGGCGCCTCTGGCTCCGGGAGGACGCGATGGCGTCCTGGGTGGAGCAACCGTAGCAGCGAGGCGGCTTCCCCGCGCGCGAGTTTCGTAGAAATTCAAGCTCCGCGCCATAGCGGTCAGCGACGCGGAACTCAGGCGTTGTTCGAGCGCAACCGCCGGGATCTGCCCGCCGGCATCCCTTGCACCGGCCGACCGATGTTGGAATAGCATTCGGCGTAAGAAAAAATCCGCGCCGGGGGCGCATACGGGCGATCAAGGGGGGAACGATGAAAGGAGGGGCGTGGGCGTTGGCGCTTTGCCTGTGTGGCGGGTTTGCCGCAGCGCAGAAACCCAGCAGCGGCTTTGAGGTGCAGGAGCCGATGCGCAATTCGCAGGGCTTCCGGATGGGGGACGAAGGCGAGCAGGAGTCGCTGGGCGAGAAGGCGGCCACGCACATCGGCTTTATCGGCGCCTGCAAGCTGTATCCGCCCGACGCTCCCGAGGTCCAGGGGCTGGTGGCCATGTCCCTGGCTGAAGCGAACCTGGGTACGGATCTGGCCAAGGCGCCCAAGGATCCAGCCGCGCTGCGCACAAGGCTCGCGCTGCGCCTGGGATCCCAGGATGGACTCAAGTCCGTCGCGGGGAGGATCCAGGCTATGCGCAAGCGCACCCTTGCCGAGCAGGCGCATGCGGGCAAGCTTATTGAGGCCCACACCCCATTCACGGGTAAGAATGCGAATCCCTGTGTGCTGGAGCAGTACTACCTGCGCCAGTTCCTCACGCAGCACAAGGATGGCGCCATGAAGGCCGCGCCGAGGATCAACCAGCTCGCCCGCGAGATCCTGGCGCAGAACCGGTCTGCGAAGGCGAAGTAACGGATCTAGCGCACCTGCCGGCCAAGGCGCAAGGCATCCACGACGAGGGCGAACGCAGGCGAAGGCTGGCGCCTGCTCGGGTAGTACAGGTGGTAGCCCTCAAATGCCGGGCACCAATCCTCCAGCACGCGCACCAGCCGGCCCTCATCGAGATACGGCGCCAGTTCGTCGTCGGGCAGCAGGGCGAGGCCCAGGCCCGCGAGCGCCGCATCTATCTGCGGCTGCGTGGTATTGAAGATCAACGGGCCGTCCACGCGCACATTGGCCTTGCGGCCACGCCGCTCGAAATCCCAGACGTACAGCCCGCCAGAGCTTTGCATGCGCTGGTTGATGCACGGGTGGGAGGTCAGGTCCTGGGGCACCTTGGGAATCGGATGAATGTCGAAGTACCCCGGGGATCCCACCACCGCCAGTCGCATGGGGGGGCCGATGGGGATGGCGATCATGTCCTTGTCGATGGTTTTCCCCATCCGCACGCCTGCATCGAACCGATCCGCCACGATGTCGCGAAAGCCGTAGTTCACGTCGAACTCCAGCTTGATGTCGGGATACTCGCGTATCAGTGGCGTGAGCCTGGGCAGCAGAATGTTATGCAGCACATGGTCGCCGCAAGTGATGCGAACCGTGCCCGCGGGTTTGTCGCGCAGCTCGGTCAACAGGTCCAGCTCGGCGTCGATTTCATCGAACCGGTGCCCGATGGCATTAAGAAGGCGTTCGCCGGCCGTGGTGGGAGAAACGCTGCGCGTGGTCCGCGTGAGCAGGCGGATTTGCAAGCGCGTTTCCAGTCCGCTGATGGCTTGGCTGAGCGCCGACTGTGTCACGTTGAGCAATGATGCGGCCCGCGTGAAACTGCCTTCGCGCGCCACGGTGACAAAGTAAAAGAGATCGTTGAGGTTGCGCCGGCCCATTGCTGGTATTCCGTACTTGTTGATTAGTCTAGCTTATAGACCAATTAAGCATTCATTAGCTAGTCAACAAGATCTTGGCTGGCAAAAATAGGAGCTATGAAAAAGCTCGAACAAACCACTTCGGCCCATTCCAGGGCGTGCAGCGTGGATGCCTGCAACGGGGCTGCCGAGCCGAAAGAATTGGTCCGGGTACTCGGCGCGGGCCATGTGGATCTGTACGACCGCGTGAAGCGGCCGTCCTGGGGAGCGGTCTATGCCCTGGCGGTGTGCGCTTTCGCGCTGATCGCATCGGAGTTCATGCCTGTCAGCCTGCTGACACCCATTGCCAGCGACCTGCGCATCACCGAAGGCATGGCGGGGCGGGGGATCGCCATCTCGGGCGTGTTCGCCGTGCTGACCAGCTTGTTTATTTCCGGGTTGGCAGGCGGCCTGGACCGCAAGCCGCTGCTTCTCGGCCTGACGATGGCGATGGGCGCGTCCGGCGCTATCGTCGCGCTGGCGCCAAACTACGTCACCTACATGCTGGGGCGGGCGCTCATCGGCGTGGTCGTAGGCGGCTTTTGGTCACTGTCTGCGGCTACGGCCATCCAGCTTGTGCCGTCGCGTCAGGTGCCACGGGCGCTGGCGGTCGTCAACGGCGGCAATGCGCTGGCGACCGTGGTGGCGGCGCCCTTGGGCGCCTATCTTGGCGCGGTCGTCGGCTGGCGCGGCGCCTTTCTGGGCTTGGTGCCGATCGCGCTGATCGCGTTGATCTGGCAGTGGATCACCTTGCCGTCCTTGCCTGCCGCGGGACGCTCCCCCGGAGGCGGCCAGGCGTTCAAGCCATTCCTGCTGCTAAAGCGTCGGGGAGTCGCCGCGGGCATGCTGGCCAGCAGCCTGTTGTTCATGGGGCAATTTTCGCTGTTCACCTATGTGCGTCCGTTCCTGGAGACGGCCACCGGCGTGCATGGCGGCACGATTTCGTTCATTCTGCTGGTCATAGGCGCGGCGGGATTTATCGGCACCGTGTTCATCGGCCGGGTATTGCAATGGCGCTTCTACCAGACGCTGATCGGCATTCCGCTGCTGATGGCCGCCACGGCCTTGGCTCTGGTGTCCCTGGGAGGCTGGAGCGCCGCCGTCGTCGCATTGCTGGCGCTGTGGGGATTGGCCGGGACCGCCGCGCCAGTCGGCTGGTGGGCCTGGATCGCCAGGGCTTTTCCCCGCGACGCCGAGGCAGGAGGCAGCCTGTTCGTTGCGGTGGTGCAGACGTCGATCGCGCTGGGGTCCACCTTGGGTGGCCTGGTGTTCGATCGCTACGGCTATCGGAGCACTTTCTTGATGAGCGCCGCGCTGCTGGCGGCTTCTGCCGTATTGGCCGCGAGAACGCCGCGTGTCCCTGCATCTGCTGTGTGAGGGCACAGGGTCGCACTATCGCCTACGGCGCCCTAGCGGCCGAGCGTCCTCTCGAATCCATGGGTCGGCGTGGGCTGCATCGTCGACAGTTGCCAGCACTGCGCCGATTGCGCAGCGCTTCGCGCTGCTCAAGCGCGACGGCACAATGACGCCGGTGGGCGCTCCGGCTACGCCGCATGACGCGCCCGACGTGTTCGCCTTGATCATGAAGCGGCGCAGCCTGGCGGGTTCGATGATAGGGGGCATACCCGAAACTCAGGAGATGCTGGATTTCTGCGCGGAGTACGGCGTTGTCGCGGACATCGAGATGACCCGCGCGGACGAGATCAACGAGGCTTACGAACGCATGCTCAAAGGCGATGTGAGGGACCGATTCGTGATCGATACCGCCAGCCTTGCGGGTGCCGTGGCTGGGTAGGTTTCAGCCACGCCGCCTCAGGCTCTCGCTGGGGCTTACGCCATAGCGTTCCTTGTAGCCGGCGCTGAAGCGCCCCATGTGCGCAAAGCCCCAGCGCAGTGCCACGCCGGCGATGTTGCGGCTTTCGCCGGACACCAGCTCGGCGTGCGCGCGCTCCATGCGCAGGTCGCGCAGGTAGTGCATGGGACTCACACCCAGGAATTCCTTGAACCCCGCGTACAGGCTGCGCACGCTGACGCCGGCGATGCGCGCCAGCTGCTCGGCGCTGACGGGCTCATGCGCATGCGCCTGCAGATAGTCCTGGACACTGCGTACGTGGCGCGGCAGCACCGCGCCGCGGCGGCCGGGCAGGGCGCCGGTGTAATTGTGGGGCTGGGCCGATAGCAAGGTGGCGGCGACCAGCTGTTCCATCTGATGCACGATGAGTTTGTGCTCGGCCAGGTTCGCGTGCTGCGTGGAGCAGTCCAGCAGATAGCTCATCAGGCAGCGCCAGGCCGGGCATTCGCGCCAGCGAAATCCCAGCTGGAAGCGCAGCGGCCGGTCCAGCGCACAGCCCAGGTGGCCCACCAGGGTGCGTTCCAGCAGCGAGCGGCCCACGCGCAGCATGAACTGATCGTTGTCGTCGGCCCAGCGCATGGCCAAGTCGTCGTCCGGGCTGACGACCGAAGCGACCTCCGGCGTCGAATCCAGCTGCTGGGGGCCGCTGCTGATGCGGGCACAGCCCGATAGCGGCATCTGCACCAGGAAGAAGTCCTCCAGCGGACCGGGGCGGATCTCGACGTTCGCGCCATAGCGCAGGCGATTCAGAGAGACCTCGCCCAGGGGCTGGTGGTGCATGCGGGCATCCAGGCGCTGCACGGCGCCGACCACGCCCAGATGGTGCGGTCGCATCACCCGGCCGACCATGGATCGAGCTTCGTCCAGGTCGCCGGAGGCGAACAGCTGTTGCGCTGGCTGGCCCAGGACCGACTCGACCCGCGGTCCGGCCGGCGGCCAAGAAGTGCTGAGGGCGGATTGCGTCATGTCGAGCATGGGGGGACTCCACTGCCGGGGCCTTGAAGGCTCTGATAGTAAAGCTGGGCCGGACTGGGCGGACTGGTGGAAAACCCGTCCAGGCGCAGGGGGTTCTATCCGCATATTGCGGCGGCTATCCATACAGCGCAGAAAAACATTGCCAGCGCATATTGACAACCGGTTTCCATTAATGGAAACTGGTTGTCAATTTAACAAAAGCCATGGAGTCCGCCTATGCAACCGACCAAGGAAGAACGGCTCACCGGGGTCATCCTGACCTTGTTCCAGTTGAACGGCGCGCTGCTGGACTGGGGCGATGCCTTCGTCGCGCCCCAGGCGCTGACCAGCGCGCGCTGGCAGATGCTGGGCGCCCTGGCGCTGGCCGGCCAGCCGCTTAGCGCGCCACAGGTCGCCGCCGCCATGGGCGTGACGCGCCAGGGTGCGCAGAAGCAGCTCAACCTGCTGTCCGAGGCGCGGCTTGTCGAAGTTCGTCCCAACCCGCAGCACAAGCGCTCGCCGTTGTACCGGCTGACCGATGAGGGGCAGCGCGTGTATGGCGCCATCGACGCGCGCTGGAAGGAGCGTGCGCGGCAGCTGGCTGGCGGCTTCAGCGCGACGGAGCTGGACACGGCAGGGAAGGTGCTGTCGGGCTTGCTGGCCGCGCACCTCCCGGCGTCATCGGAGCAAGATCATGAAACATAGAATCCACGCGGCCGCGGCCATTCTGACGCTGCTGTTTCTGGCAGCATTCTGGATATCGACGGCGGTGTCCGAATTGTTCCTGGCGGCTGGCGCAGTGGCGCAGGTCAAGCTTGCCATTGCGTATGCGTTGCTGGGCTTTGTGCCCGTCATGGTGCTTACCGCCGCGAGCGGCTTCATGATGGCCGGCAAGGGCAAACATCCGCTCTTGCAGGCCAAGCGCGGGCGCATGCCCTTCATCGCGGCCAACGGCCTGTTGGTACTCGTGCCGGCGGCGGTGTTCCTGGCGATGCGCGCGCAGGCGGGGCGGTTTGACGGAGTGTTCTATGCGGTGCAGGCGCTGGAGCTGGCGGCGGGCGCCGCCAACCTCGCGCTGATCGGACTGAACATCCGCGACGGCCTGCGCCTGGGGCGCCTGCGGCGGCGTCCGCAGGAGCAGGGGCCTAGCTTCCCGCCACCCGTAGCGGGACAGGAAACCAGGCGGTCCGGTTGCGTCAGTGCATCTTGCCGTAGCGTCCGGCGTTGAAGTCCTGGATGGCTTCGACGATTTCCGCCTGCGAGTTCATCACAAAGGGGCCGTAGCCGACCACCGGTTCGTTGATGGGCTCGCCGCTGAGCACCAGGAACATCGCGTCGTTGTTGGCTTCGACGGTGATGTCCTCGCCTTCCAGGGAAAACAGCGCCAGCTGTGCGTCGCGGGCCACGGTTTCGCCGTTGACCAGCACGGTGCCGCGCAGCACCACCAACATGCTGTTGCGGCCCTCGGCCACGGGGAAGGTCGCCGACTTGCCGGCGGCCAGCTTCACGTCCCACACGTCCATCGGCGTGAAGGTGCGCGCCGGTCCCGCATGGCCCGCGTAGTTGCCCGCGATGACGCGCAGCGTGCCTGCGCCGTCCGGCAAATCCACCGCCGGGATGTCCGCGTTGAGGATGCCCTGGTAGCCGGCCGGCGCCATCTTGTCCTTGGCAGGCAGGTTGACCCAGAGCTGCACCATTTCCAGTTCTCCGCCCTTGCGGGTGAATTCGTGGGAATGGAATTCCTCATGCAGGATGCCCGAGGCCGCCGTCATCCATTGCACGTCGCCGGGACCGATGACGCCGCCGTTGCCGGTGGAATCGCGGTGCTCGACTTCGCCGCTGTAGACGATGGTCACGGTTTCAAAGCCGCGGTGCGGATGCTGCCCGACGCCGCGCGGATGTTCGGCCGGCTCGAACTGTGCAGGGCCTGCATAGTCCAGCAGCAGGAACGGGCTGGTGTTCTTGCCTTTGTCGTTATAGGAGAACATGGAGCGCACCGGGAAGCCGTCGCCCACCCAGTGGGGACGGGGGCTGGCATGCAATCCGAGGATCTTCTTCATGGTCGTATTTCCTGTTGCGCGGCCCCAGCGGGGCCGTTCGTCATAACTAAGAAGATAAGGGCGCAACCCCTTCGGCGGTAGTCCCTGGCATTGATAAGCACTGTTCCATGCATCGGACAGTGGGGGCGGAACTTGCGGCTGGCGTATCCTTCGGACATGGAAGACGGTATGCATACAGCCCAGGCGGGCGGCAACAACGATCAGGTACAGGGGTTCGCCCCAGTGGCGGGGGCTGGCGCGCGCGTGCTGGTGCTGGGCTCGATGCCCGGCGTGGCATCGCTCAGGCAGGGCCGTTATTACGCGCATCCGCGCAACGCCTTCTGGCCTATCGCGGCTAGCGTCTTCGGCTTCGATCCCGGCCTGGATTACCAGCGGCGTCTGCAGGCCTTGCAGGCTGCCCGCATTGCCTTGTGGGACGTGCTGCAGGCCTGCGAACGTCCCGGCAGCCTGGACGCCGACATCCGTGGCGACACCCTGGTCGCCAACGATTTCGCCGCGTTCCTGGAACGCCACCCGGCCATTGTGCGAGTCTGCTTCAATGGCGCCAAGGCCGCGGCGCTGTACCGCCGCCACGTGCTGCCCGGACTCGCCGTGCCGCTGGGATACGTGGACCTGCCGTCGACCAGCCCGGCGCATGCGGCGGCGTCGTTCGAACGCAAGCTGGCGGCCTGGAGCAGGGCGCTGACGCTCACCGATTGAGCCGCCGCGGACGTTGGCGGCGATTATTGACGGCAATCCGTCCCCGGTTTGATACTTATCAAGCCTCTATATAACTCCAAGTGATAAGTTAATTCCCGTAACAGAATTAACGCTTGGAGAAGCACTATGAGCACCCCCGCCAGCCCCCCGGAACCGCCGCTACCGGGTAAACGAGGCTTTTTGAAGGGCTTATTGGGGTTGGGGGCCGCGGCCACCGTGATTCCCATCCGCGCGGAGGCCACCGGCATGAACGGCCAGCCGCCGCGCCGTCCTGGAATGGCAGGCAAGCGCTACGGCATGGTCGTGGATATGCGCAAATGCATAGGCTGCCAGTCCTGTACGGTCAGCTGTTCCATGGAGAACCTGCCGCCCATCGGACAGTTCCGCACCACCGTCCTGCAATATGAAGTCGTGCCCGACGCCGGAGGACCGGCGTCCATGGTGATGCTGCCGCGCCTGTGCAATCACTGCGACAACCCGCCTTGCGTGCCGGTCTGCCCGGTGCAGGCGACCTTCCAGCGGGAAGACGGCATCGTGCTGGTCGACAACGAACGCTGCGTGGGCTGCGCCTATTGCGTGCAGGCCTGCCCCTACGACGCCCGCTTCATCAACCACGAAACGCAGACCGCCGACAAATGCACGTTCTGCGAGCACCGCCTGGAAGCGGGGTTGCTGCCCGCCTGCGTGGAAAGCTGCGTGGGCGGCGCGCGCGTCATCGGCGACCTGAACGATCCGGACAGCGCCATCTCCCGGTTGCTGGTCGAGCACAAGGAAGACATCAAGGTGCTCAAGCCCGAGATGAAGACCGATCCCCACGTCTATTACATCGGCCTGCCCGATGCGTTCGTCCATCAGGTCGACGGCCAGGCCGGCGTGCGGCTGGCTGGCGGCCATTGAGCCATCGAAGGGGATGAGCATGCAGATCTCTGAATTGTTGACGCCGGTCTACGATGCCGCCTGGCTGCCGTGGGCCGTGCAGTATTTCTTCCTCATCGGCATCAGCGCCACCACCGCGCTGACCGCCGCCTTCGCGGCCTTCGGCAGCGCGGGTTCCCCCGCGCGCCGCCTGTTGCCCGCGGCGGTGACGGTGCTGCTGGTCAGCGCCATTGCCGCGCCCGTGTCTTTGCTGGCGGACCTGCACCAGCCGGGCCGCTTCTGGCATTTCTACGCGCATTTCACACCCTGGTCGTGGATGTGGTTGGGCGCTTTGCTGCTGCCGGTGTTCGTGACCCTGGCGTTGCTGTTCTGCGCCGCCTGGTGGTGGGGCCGCATCGGCTGGGTGCGTGTGCTGGGAATGGCGCTGGCGGTGTCGGCGCTGTCCATCCTGGTCTACACCGGCGCCGAAGTCATGGTGCTGCGCTCGCGGCCCTTGTGGCACACCGTGTTCCTGCCCGTGAACTTCGCGCTGACCGCCTGGCTGGGCGCGCTTGGCGCCATGTTCCTGGTGGGCCGCTGGCTGCGTGGCGGCACGCAGGCCATGCCTGTGGAATTGTTGCGCAGTCTCAGCGTGACCGCGGTGGTGATGATGGTGCTCGGCGCCGGCGCGTGGGCGCTGTTGGGCATGCTGGGCCTGGATCCCTCGTTTGACGCCGCGCTGCGCCTGTTCGCGGAATTCCCGATCTGGCGCGTCAGCCTGGCGGGGGCCGTCGCGACGGGCTTTTGCATGATCGCGTTGTTGCAGCGTCCTGCCCGCACGTTGTCCGCGCCGCTGCCTTCGGGCGCACTGGCGCTGACCATGCTGGCGGCCGCCTGGATTTTTCGTTGGGTCGTCTTCATGAGCGTGCAGGGCGTGCCCAAGTACGGCGCGGGCCTCTATCTGTATGACATGCCTTGGGGCAGCGACGGTCTGCTCGGCATGGTCGGGGTGCTGGGCTTGTGCGTGGCATTGATGGCCGCCGTGACCTACGCCCTGGAGCGGTTCCCGGCTCGCACGCGGGGATTGGCGGCCTGAACGCCGCCGACAGACCAAAGAACATGGAATAAAAGCAATGGAAAAGCAACACGAAGACGATAAGCGCGGCGCCCCGCCGGACGGATCACCGGACCTGCCGCGCGACGAGGCGCGGCGCAAACTGATGGTGCGCGGCGGCGTGGTCGCCGGCGGCATGGCGGCCTTCGCGGCGGGCTACGGCGAAACCGTGGCGCGCGCGGTCAAGGGCCTGGCCCAAGGCACGGCCGGCGTGCCCACCGCGCATGCGGTGCGCGGCAACTCGCTGACGCCGGAGTTCCGCATCGACCCCGTGAGCGGGGTGCTTACCGCTCAGCCAGGCCAGGTCGTCAGCCCCTCCAGTTGCCTGGGCTGCTGGACCCAATGCGGCGTGCGCCTGCGCGTGGACACGAAGGAAAACCGCATTCTGCGCGTGGCGGGCAACCCCTACCATCCGCTGGCCACGACCCGGCCCGCCGCCATGGACACGCCGGTGCGCGACGTCTACGCACAATTGGGCGGCGACAATGGCCTGGAAGGGCGCGCCACCTCGTGCGCGCGCGGGTCCGCTATGCTGGAGCAGATGCACAGCCCCTTCCGCGTGTTGCAGCCGCTAAAGCGGGTGGGCAAGCGCGGCGAGGGCAAGTGGCAGACCATCTCGTTCGAACAGCTGGTGCAGGAAGTCTGCGAAGGCGGCGACCTGTTCGGCGAAGGCCATGTGGACGGCCTGCGCGCCATCTTCGACCGCGAGACGCCGCTGGATCCGCAGAATCCCGAGTACGGCGCCAAGGTCAACCAGTTTCTCTTCACGGACGCGTCCAACGAAGGGCGTACGCCGCTCATCCAGCGCTTTGCCGGCCAATCCTTTGGCACGGTCAACTTCAGCAACCACGGCTCCTATTGCGGCCAGAGTTTCCGCGTGGGCGCGGGCGCCGCGCTGGGCGACCTGAAGGGCATGCCCCACGGCAAACCCGATTGGGACAATGCGCGCTTCGGCCTGTTCATCGGGGCGGCGCCGGCGCAGGCCGGCAACCCGTTCCAGCGCCAGGCCCGGCAGTTGGCCGAGGCCCGCGTGCGGCCCGAAGAGACCGGCTTTACCTATGTGGTGGTGTCGCCCATGCTGCCGGCTTCGTCCAGCCTGTCGGCCGGATCGGGCAACGAGTGGGTGGCCGTCAACCCGGCTGGCGACTTGGGCCTGGCCATGGGGCTGATCCGCTGGATCCTGGACAACGAACGCTACGACGCCCGCGCGCTGGCGCAACCCGGCCCCAACGCCATGAAGGCGGCGGGCGAGGCCGCCTGGACCAACGCGACCCATCTGGTGGTGGCCGAGCCCGGCCATGCGCGCCTGGGCAGTTTCCTGCGCGGTTCGGACCTGGGTTGGCCGCGTCCGGCAGATGCCGGCGACAAGTGGGAAGACGTGTATGTAGTGCGTCTGGAAGATGGCACGCTGGCGCCGCACACCACCGCGGCGCCCGCCGCGCTGTTCGTGGATGACGCGGTGGCCGCGCCGGGCATGGACGGCGCGCCCGAGGCGCTGCGCGTGCGCAGTTCGCTGTCGCTGTTGCGTGAGGAGGCGCGCCGCAAGACGCTGGACGAGTACGCGGAACTGAGCGGCGTGCCCGCCGCCAAGATCGCGTCCCTGGCCGAGCGCTTCACCAGCTATGGCAAGCGCGCCGTGGCCGACGCGCATGGCGGCACGATGAGCGGCGCGGGGTTCTACACTGCTTACGCCATCGCCATGTTGAACACGCTGGTGGGCAACCTCAACGTCGAAGGCGGCCTGGTGCTGGATGCCGGCCCGTTCCCGCCTTACGGGCAGGGACCGCGCTACAACATCGCCGGCTTCGCCAACCGCGCCACGCCCAAGGGCGTGGGCTTGTCGCGCAACCGCTTTCCGTACGAAAAGTCCAGCGAGTTCAAGCGCAAGAAGGCCGCGGGACAGCCCGTCTACCCGGCCGCTGCGCCGTGGTATCCGGCCACCGGCGGGCTCAGCTCGGAAATGCTGGCGTCCGCGCTGGCAGGCTATCCATACCGCGCCAAGGTGTGGTTCAACCACATGAGCAACCCGATCTACGGCATTGCCGGCCTGAAGAGCGTCATCATCGACAAGATGAAAGATCCGCGCCTGTTGCCGCTGTCGGTGTCGATCAACCCGTTCATCAACGAAACCAATGCGCTGGCCGACTACATCGTGCCGGACACGGTGACGTACGAAAGCTGGGGCATGTCGGCGCCCTGGGCGGACGTGATTGCCAAGGCCTCCACCGTGCGCTGGCCCGCCGTGCAGCCGCGCGTGGCGCGCACCGCCACGGACGAACCTGTCTGCCTGGAGACCTTCCTGATTGCCTGCGCCAAGCGGCTGGATATGCCGGGCTTTGGCGCTGGGGCCATCTCGGACAAGGACGGCGCCAAGTACGCGTTGGACACGCCGGAGGATTTCTTCCTGCGCGGCATGGCCAATATCGCCTTTGCGGCGGGCAAACCGGTGCCCGAGGCCAGCGACGACGACATGGCCCTGACCGGGGTGGACCGCTACAGCGCGCTGTTGCAGCAGAAGCTCAAGCCGGGCGAATGGCGTCAGGTCGCCATGCTGATGAGCCGCGGCGGGCGCTTCGACAAGATGGAGGACGCCTGGGTAGCCGAAGGCGGGGCGCGGCAGACGCGCGCCGCCTACGCCAAGCCGCTGCACATCTGGAGCGAAGAGCTGGCGAGTTTCCGCCATTCCATGACGGGCGAACGCTATAGCGGCTGTCCGACCTGGTATCCGACGCGACTGGCGGACGGCCGGGATATGCGGGCGCAATACACGCGGCAGGATTGGCCCTTCCTGCTCAGCTCCTTCAAGTCCAACCTGATGAGCTCGATGTCCATCGGCGTGAATCGCCTGCGCCAGGTGCACCCGCACAATCCGGTATCGATCAACCGGCAGGACGGCGAGCGCCTGGGCATCCGCAACGGGGATGCCGTGCGCATCGTGACGCCGGGCGGCGCGGTTACCGGCCTGGCGTTGCTGCGCGACGGCATTCAGCCTGGCGCAGTGGGCATCGAGCACGGTTACGGCCACACCGAACTGGGCGCACGCGCGCACGTCGTGGATGGCACGCCCATGCCGCACGATCCGGGGCTGGCAGCGGGCGTAAACCTGAACGACCTGGGATTCGGCGACGCCACGCGCGGCGAACACGCCAACGTCTGGATCGATTGGGTTTCCGGCGCGGCGGTGCGCCAAGGCTTGCCCGCGCGGATCGAGCGGGTCTGATTCCGCCCTTACGGCACGACGGTATCGGCCACCAGCTCCAGCCCGTCGGCAGGAATGCCGACGGCCGGCAGCGTGCCGCCCAGGTCGCCCGGCCGGGCGGCGGCCGTGCCGGACCGGCTGACGCGGATTTCCACCAGCACCTTGCCGGCCCGCGACAAGGTTGCGTCGGGGGACATGGCGTTGCTGTCGTCCAGCACGAAATCGCGCGGCAGGTCTGAGACTTGCAGGCGCAGGATGGCCAACGGCATCCGCGAACCCTGTTCGGGACGCGCCAGGATGAACACGGTATCGGAGGGCTGGACGCGGTCGCGCAGCGCGTCGGCGATGCGGGCGCGTCCGCTCAGGCGCGCGGCAGCCGCGGCTGCGGCTGGCGGGGGCGCTGTATGGGCGGTGGGCGTCTCGGCAGCAGCCTGGGCGGTGGTTGCCGCAGCAGTTCCGGCGGGCGCGGCCGCCATGGCGCGCGCCTGCGCGATGTTGGACTGGATCTGGCGCGCCGCTTCCGAGTCCGGCGGCAGTTGCGTGCGCAGGCGCTCCCAATGCGCCAGCGCCTCTGCTGCGTCGCCGCGACGCAGCGCCATCATGCCGGCCAAGGCCAGCGCCTTGGGCTGGTCCGGCTGCGCGGCCAGCGCCTGCGCCACCGCCGCGATGGAGGCGTCGTCGGGGTTGCCCTGGTTGGCCGAAAGCAGCGCGTCGGCCAGATCGGCCAGCACGGCCGGTTGCCCGGGCACGAGGCGCAGCACCTGTTGGTAGGCCGCTACCGCGTCCGCGTAGCGTCCCAGGGTTTCATACGAACGCGCCAACATATACCAGCCATCCGCGTCATCGGGCGCCGCGCGCAGCCGCTGCGCCAGCGCGTTAATGGCCAGCGTCATGTCATTGCCGGTTTCGGACGCATGCGGTTCGGCGGGCTGGCCCGCGCCGGCGACGGCCGCCGCGCGAGGATTGCCCAACTGGCCATACAGCAGCACGGCCGCGACGGGGATGAGCACGGTCAGCAGGCAGGCGGCCGCTACGCCTGCGCGCTGCCCGGCCCAGGGCGTGCTGCGGGTGCGCCGCCGTTCCAAGTCCTGCAGCAGGTCGCGCTGCAGTTCTTCCTCGGCGCGAGCTCGCGCCGCGGCGCTGAGGCTGCCATTGCCCATATCGCGTTGCAGATGTTCGCGCTGCGCGAGATAGAAGGCGCGAACATTGGCTTCGGATGCGGGTTCAGCGGCGGGAGCGCGGCGCAGCAAGGGGGGAATCAGGCAGAGCAGGGTCGCCAGCAACAGGCACACCACGATGAGCCAGAGAGTGGTCATGAGCCGGTATCCAGGAAACGCGTCGCGCGTTCGCGTTCGTCGGCAGTCAGGGGCGCGCGGGCGCCGGCGCGGCGCTTCAAGGTGCGCACCAATATGACGAAGCCTAGCGCCAGCAGCGCGAACGGCCCCAGCCACAGCAGCCAGGTAATGGGTTTGAAGGGTGGGTCGTAGCGCACGAAGTCGCCGTAGCGGTCTTCGAAAAAGCGCATGATCTGCGCGTCGCTGCGGCCCTCTGCCAACTGGTCGCGGATCAATTTGCGCATGTCCTGGGCCAGCGGCGCGTTGGATTCAGCCAGGGTCTGGTTCTGGCACACCAGGCAGCGCAATCCGTGGGCCAACTTGTCGGCGCGCTGTTCAAGGACCGGCGGTAGCGCTTGGGGGGCGGACGCGTGTACCTGGGCGCGGGCGCCGCCGGGCAGGGCGAGCGCCAGCGCCAGCACCCACGCCGCCGCCAATGTCAGCAACGGGCCGCGGAACCCGGCCCGTAGCAGGCCGTCAAGCGGCGAGCGCAGGCGCCTCATTGCAGCGCCTCGATGGCGGGTTGGATCCGGTCGCGCCAGATCTCGGGCGTGATCAGGCCCAGTTGCTTGTAGCGGATGCGGCCGTCGCGGTCGATGACGAAGGTTTCGGGCACCCCGTACACGCCATATTCGATGCCGACGCGGCCGTCGAGGTCGCTGGCCGATGCGATGTAGGGGTTGCCGTTACGCGCAAGCCAGGCTTCCGCTTCCTCCGGCTTGTCCTTGTAGTTCAAGCCATACAGGGGGATGCCGTGGCGCTGCGCGGCTTCACGCAGCACGGGCAGCTCATCTTTGCATGGGCCGCACCAGGACGCCCAAACATTCAGCAGCCAGACCTGGCCGCGCAACGATTGCACGTCCAGTTTCTTGCCGGGCGCCAGCAGCACGGGCAGGCCGATGGCGGGGGCAGGCTTGTCTATCATGGCCGAGGGAACCGCGCGCGGATCGCGCGACAGGCCCATCGCCAGGAACACGGCCATGGCCAGAAACGCGGCCAGCGGCACGAGATAGCGCAGCATCAGATGCCCTCCCGAGAGGCCGCGCGCGCGGCGCCGGGCATGGCCGGTTGCGGCGCGCGGGCTGGCTCCTGGACGCGGCGGTAACGCTTGTCGCCGGCCGCCAGTAGACCGCCCAGCGCCATCAGGATGCAGCCCGTCCAGATCCAGGTCATGAAGGGCTTGACCTGCAGGCGCACCGTCCAGGCGCTATCGCCCACGGGGTCGCCCAGCGCCACGAACAGGTCGCGCGTGAAGCCGCTGTCGATGTCCGCCTGGCTCAGCGCCATGTCCTGCACGGCATAAAGGCGCTTTTCCGGGTACAGCGTGACCACGGGCTTGCCGTCGCGGGTCACCGGGAACACGGCGCGCTGGGCGCTGTAATTGGGGCCGGTGGCCGGACCGATGCTGGCGAAGGTGAATGCGTAGCCACCCGCCTCACGGGTGGCGCCGATCTCGATCTTCAGCTCTTGCTTGACCTCGTAGCCATTGGCCAGCGTGACCCCGGCGATGAAGATGCCCACGCCCGCGTGTGCCAGCAGCATGCCGTACCAGGAGCGCGGCTGGCGGCCCAGCCGGCGCAGCCACTGGCCGTCGCCATCCGTCAGCCGTTGCCAGGCATGCGCTGCGGCGCTGGCGACCGACCAGGCTGCCAGCCACAAGCCCAGCATCACCATGGGCGAGCCCAGGCGCGCGGGGCCCGGCATGGCCAGCGGCAGCAGCACGGCTGTCGCAACGCTGACCGCGAAGGCAATGCGCAGCCTGCGGCCCAGGTCGGGCAGTTCGGCCTGCTTCCAGCGCGCCACCGGCCCGATGCCCATCAGGAAGATCGCGGGCGTCATCAGCGGAACAAACACAGCTTCGAAATAGGGCGGGCCGATGGAGATCTTGCCCCACTCCAGTACGTCCAGCACCACCGGATAAAGCGTGCCCAGCAAGACCGAACCCGCCGCCACGGTCAGCACCACGTTGTTCGACAGCAGCAGCGATTCACGCGATAGCAGCGAAAAGCCTCCCCCCAGTCCCACCGTGGGCGCGCGCCAGGCGTACAGGGCCAGCGACCCGCCCACGATCACCAGCATGAACCCCAGTATGTACAGGCCGCGGCCCGGGTCCACCGCGAAGGCATGGACGGAGGTCAGCACGCCCGATCGCACCAGGAAGGTTCCCAGGATGCTGAGCGAAAAAGTGCAGATGGCCAGCAGCACCGTCCAGCTGCGGAAGGCGCCGCGGCGCTCGGTCACGATCAGGGAGTGGATCAGCGCGGTGCCCGCCAGCCACGGCATGAAGGACGCATTCTCCACCGGGTCCCAGAACCACCAGCCGCCCCAGCCCAGCACGTAGTACGCCCAGGCGCTTCCCAGCAGGATGCCGACGGTCAGGAAGGTCCAGGCCGCCAGCGTCCAGGGGCGCACCCAGCGCGCCCACATGGCGTCGAGCTCGCCCGACAGAAGTGCCGCGATGGCGAAGGCGAAGGCCACGGAGAAACCGACGTAGCCCATGTACAGCATGGGCGGGTGCACGATCATGCCCGGGTCCTGCAACAGCGGGTTGAGGTCGCGGCCCGCCATGGCTGGCGGCATCAGGCGTTCGAAGGGGTTGGACAGGAACAGCAGGAACAGCAGGAAGCCCACGCTGATCCAGCCCATTACCGCGAGCACGCGGCCGACGAAGGGGAGAGGCAGCCGGCGGCTGCACAGCGCCACGGCCAGGGTCCAGGCAGTCAACAGGTACAGCCACAGCAGCAGCGACCCTTCATGGCCTCCCCAGACCGCCGCGAAGCGGTAGGCGGCCGGCAGGTCGGCATGCGAGTTGGCGGCCACGTACAGCACGGAGAAGTCGTTGTCCACGAACGACCAGGCCAGGCAGCCGATGGCCACGGTGGTCAGGCCGAACTGGCCGTACGCGGCGGGCCGCGCCAGTCGCAGGCCCGCTTGCCAACCGGTGGCCGCGCCCAGCAGCGGCAACACGCCCTGCGCCAGCGCCACCAGCAGCGCCAGGATCAGGCTGAACAGGCCGATCTCAGGAATCATTGCGCCTCCGCGCGCATGGCGCTCGGTTCCGCGCCCGCGCGCTTGAGCGCATCGGCGGCTTCGGGCGGCATGTAGTTTTCGTCGTGCTTGGCCAGCACTTCGGTTGCGCGGAACACGCCGTCCGGTCCCAGCTTGCCGGCCACGACCACGCCTTTTCCTTCACGGAACAGGTCGGGCAGCAGGCCCTGGTATGTCACCGGCACGGTATGCGCCGTGTCCGTCACCACGAAGCGCAACGTCAGGCCGTCGGCCTCGCGGCGCAGCGAACCTTGTTCTACCAGGCCGCCGACGCGGAAACTGCCGCTGGCGGGCGCTTCCTTGGCCAGCACTTGCGTGGGACTGAAGAAGAACACCAGGTTGGACTGCAGGGCGTTGAGCACCAGCGCCGCGGCGGCGGCCAGCAGGCCCAGCCCGCCCAGGATGGCCAGCGCGCGGCGTTTGCGCGGGCTCATGGCGCCGTCCTGTCCGCGCGTCTGGCGGGATCCCGCGGCGCGCGCCGCGCGCGGCTGCGGCGCCAGAGCACCAGGGCCTCCAGGCCGATCAGGACCAGCGTCACGCCATAGGCGCCCAATAGATAGGGGCTGTGGCCTTGCAGGGAAAACAGGGCTTCCCAGCTCATGGCGTCTCCCTCTGCGCCCGGCCCGCGCGCAGGGCGGCCGGTTCGCGTTCGGCGATGATGCCGCGCACGCGCGCCAGCGCCGCCGCCGCGCTGTAGCACCAGAATGCCGCCACCATCAACAGCATGGCGGCAACCATGATGCGCGCCATGCTGGGCGCGGTGGTGAGGTTGATCGAAGCGCCCTGGTGCAGGGTGCTCCACCAGCGCACAGAGAAATAGATGATGGGTACGTTGATCACGCCCGCCAGCACCAGGATGGCACCGCCCCGGTCGGCCCGCTGCGTGTCGTCGTCGGCCGCGGCCTGCAAGGCCAGGAAGCCGAGGTAGAGGAACAGCAGGATCAGTTCGGACGTCAGCCTGGCGTCCCACACCCACCAGGCGCCCCAGGTGGGTTTGCCCCACAGCGCTCCGGTCCACAGGGTCAGGAATGTGAAGAGCGCGCCAGTGGGGGCCAGCGCCCGCATCATCATGAACGACAGGCGGGTATTGAAGATCAGCCCCAGTGCGGCGTACAGCGCCATGACCAGGTACAGGAACATCGACATCCACGCCGCGCCGACGTGGATGAACAGGATGCGGTAGACCTCTCCCTGTTGGCTATCGGTGGGCGCGACCGCCAGGCCTACGTACAGGCCCGCGGCCGCGAACAGCCCGGCGGCCAGCGCCAGCCATGGGATCATGCGGCCGGCCAGCGGGTAGAACGCGGCGGGCGAGGCGTACCGCAGCCAGCCCGCGCCCGGCGCGGCGGAGGGATAGGAGTCCAGGGCAGGGTGCTTGTGCATGGCGTCCTCAGTCCAGCGCCACGCGCAGCGCCGCCGAGGCGCTCCAGGGACACAACAGGATGGCCAGGCACAGGCAGGCGCCCAGCAGCGACAATTGCGGGCCGGCACCCATCCCCACGTGCGTAGCGGATACCGCGCCCGCGCCGAAGATCAGCACAGGCACATACAAGGGCAGCACCAGCAGCGGTAGCAGCGCGCCGCCGCGCAGGCCCAGCGTCAGTGCGGCGCCCAGCCCGCCCACCAGCGCCAGCGTCGGTGTCCCCAGCAGCAGTGACAGCACAAGTATGCCGATGGCCTGCGGCGCCAGGCCGAATTGCAGGGCCAGCACGGGGCTGGCCAGGATCAACGGGAGGCAGCTGCTGAACCAGTGCGCAGCGAGCTTCGCCCCAACCAGCAAAGGCAGCGGATGCGGCGACACCAGCAATTGTTCCAGCGCGCCATTGTCATAGTCCTGCGCGAAAGGCCGGTTCAGCGTCAGCAGGATCCCCAACAGGGCGCAGACCCACAGCACGCCCGGCCCGATGGCCAGCAGCAGCGCAGGGTCGGGGCCCACCGCCAGCGGGAACAGCGTGCCGGCCACGATGAAGAACAGGGTGGCGCCCAAGGTGTCCGCGGGCCGTCTCCAGGCCAGTCGGATTTCACGCAATGCCAACTGCGACAGCGTAGCCAGCATCCGCGTAGTCATCCATGTTCAGGGTTTGGGTGTGCGCCGCCTGGGTAGAGGGTTCGCGGTGCGAGGCGAGCACCGCCGCGCCGCCGGCCGCCAGGTGGGCTTCCAGCGCCAGGCGCAGATGCTCCAGGCTGGCCGCGTCCAGGCCGGCGTCGGGTTCATCCAGTAGCCACAGGGGCTTGGCGCCCAGCACGACCGCCGCCAGCGCCAGCCGCCGGCCCTGTCCCTGGGACAGGCGCAGGGCGGGCATGTCGGCGCAGGATTCCAGGCGCCATGCGCGCAAGGTGTCCAATAAACGAGTTTCCGCCTGCGGCGTGCCGGCGACGTGCAGGGCGTAACGCAGGTTCTCGGAGGCGCTCAGTTCGCCGCACAAGCCGTTGCCGTGTCCCAGGTAGGCCATGCAGGCGCGGTAGCCGGCGGGATCGCGGCGCGCATCGTCGCCGCGCCACAGCACGCTGCCGGCCAGGGGACGCAGCAGACCCGCCAGCATCCGCAAAAGGCTGGTCTTGCCGCTGCCGTTGGCGCCGCGCACATGCAGCAGCTGGCCGCCATACAGCTCGAAATCCACGGGCGCGGAGTATCCGCGGCGGCTGGTAAGGCCGCGCGCGCAAAGCAGGGGAGGCGGCGCGTCAGCGGGCCGCATGCGCCACTTCCGCGCCAGGGCCCGTGGGCAGGGGCGCCATGGAAGTCGGGCCCGGGCCCATGTTGGGCAGCTTGTGCGCTATGCCCTTGTGGCAGTCGATGCAGGTCTTGCTCTTGTCCGCCAGATAGGTGGAGTGCATGTTCTGCGCGCGCGGGCTCTGGCGCGTGAAGTCCATGTACTCATAATTGTGGCAGTTGCGGCATTCGAGCGAGTCGTTGGCCTTGAAGCGGGCCCATTCGTGCTGCGCCAGCTCCAGGCGCTTGTCCACGAACTTCTCGCGCGTGTCGATGGTGCCGAAGATCTTGCCCCAGACTTCCTTGGATGCCTGCATCTTGCGCGCGATCTTGTCTGTCCAGTTGTGCGGCACATGGCAGTCCGAGCACAGGGCCCGCACGCCGGAACGGTTGGTGAAGTGGATGGTGCCTTTGAGCTCGGCATACACGTTGTCGCGCATTTCGTGGCAGCCGGTGCAGAACTTCTCGGTGTTGGTGAGTTCCATGGCCGTGTTGAAGGCGCCCCAGAACAGGATGCCGCCGATGAATCCGCCGACGGTCAGGAAGCCCAGGCTGAAATGCACGCTGGGCCGTCGGATGATGTTCCAGTAGCGCTTGATGAGTCCGAGCATGGCTGCCTCCGGTCGCTTACTTCTTGGCGGGCGCCGGGGCGGTCAGGCGCTTGAGGATCACGTCGATGTCCTGGTAGGTATTGGACACGAGCGGCTTGGCCTCCGTCTGCGGCACATGGCATTGCACACAGAAGTAGCGGCGCGGAGAGACTTCGGCCAGCACGTTGCTGTCGCGGTCCATGTAATGGGTCACGCTCAGGGGCGGCGCCTGGGTTTCCTCGGTATTCACGCGCGCGTGGCAAGCGAGGCAGCGGTTGAAGTCCTTGTCGACCTGATATCCGTCGATCTTGTGCGGAATGGTGGGCGGCTGCATGGAGTACGTGCGCATCCGCCTGATGTCCTTGTTTTCCACCGGGCTGATGAGCGGCGGATCCGTCTCCTGCGCGACCGGGGTGGGGCCGCGCATGGGGTCTTCGATCTCCAGCGGCGGCGCCGCCCAGGCGGCGGAACCGAGGAGGACGCATGTCGCGAGAGTCAAGGCGCGTATGTTCATGGCTGTCTCCGGTTCACCGTTCAGACCTTGACGATCTTGACCGCGCACTTCTTGAAGTCGGTCTGGAACGAGATGGGATCGGTGGCGTCCAACGTGACCTTGTTGATCAGTTGGCCGGCGTCGAACCAGGGCACGAAGACCAGGCCGCGCGGCGGCTTGTCGCGTCCGCGCGTCTCCAGGCGCGTGCGCATCTTGCCGCGCCGCGACACGACCTCCACCTCGACGCCGCGCCGCAGGCCCATTTCCTGGGCGTCGTCGGGGTGCATGAAACAGACTGCGTTGGGAAAGGCCCGGTACAGTTCCGGAACCCGTCGCGTCATCGAGCCGGAGTGCCAGTGCTCCAGCACGCGCCCGGTCGACAGCCAGAACGGATATTCCTTGTCCGGCGATTCCGCGGGCGGCTCATAGGGCAGGGCATAGATCACCGCGCGCCCATCCGGGTTGCCGTAGAACTCGAAACCGGCGCCCGGCTTCACGTAGGGGTCGCTGCCTTCGCGGTAGCGCCACAGGGTTTCCTTGCCCTTGACCACCGGCCAGCGCAGGCCGCGCACTTCATGGTAGGTGTCGAACGGCGCCAGGTCGTGGCCGTGGCCGCGTCCGAATTCGGCGTATTCCTCGAACAGCCCCTTCTGCGCATAGAAGCCGAAAGCCTCGGATTCCTGGTTGGCGTAGTCCTTGTCGCGCTCGGTGTTGGGATAGCGGTTGACCTTGCCATTGGCGAACAGCACATCGAACAGTGTCTTGTCGCGGTACTCGGGCTTCTTGGCCAGGAGGTCGGCGGGCCAGACTTCCTCCACCTTGAAGCGCTTGGAAAACTCCATGAGCTGCCACAGATCGGAGCGGGCGTCGCCGGGCGCATTGACCAACTGGTGCCAGAACTGGGTACGGCGTTCGGCGTTGCCGTAGGCGCCTTCCTTTTCAACCCACATGGCCGCCGGCAGGATCAGGTCGGCCGATATGGTGGTGACGGTGGGGTAGGCATCCGACACCACAATGAAGTTGTCGGGGTTGCGGTAGCCGGGCAGGCCTTCGTTCATCAGGTTGGCGGCGGCCTGCATGTTGTTGTTGACCATCACCCAGTAGGCGTTGATCTTGCCGTCCTTGAGCATGCGGTTCTGCAGGACCGCATGCGCGCCCACCTTGCTGGGAATAGTGCCGTCGGGCAACTGCCAGATTTCCTCCGCGTGCGCGCGGTGCTTCGGATTGGTCACCACCAGGTCGGCGGGCAGGCGATGCGAAAACGTGCCCACTTCGCGCGCGGTGCCACAGGCGGAGGGCTGGCCGGTCAGGGAGAACGGACTGTTGCCCGGCGTGGAGATCTTGCCCGTCAGCAGGTGGATGTTGTAGACCATGTTGTTGGCCCACACGCCGCGGGTGTGCTGGTTAAAGCCCATGGTCCAGAAGGAGGTGACGCGCACCTTCGGGTCGGCATAAAGTTCAGCCAGCTCTTCCAGCTGCTTCTTGGGCAGGCCGCTCAGCTTGGCGGTGTAGTCCAGGTCGTACTTGGAGACGAACTTGGCGAAATCGTCGAAGGTAATGGGCTTGGAGCCGCCGGCATCGCCCGCGTTCTTGGCGGCCTTCTGCAAGGGATGGTCCGGCCGCAATCCGTAGCCGATGTCGGCATTGCCTTCGCGGAAAGTCGTGTGCTTGTCCACGAACTCCCGGTTCACGCGTTTGGTCTGGATGATGTGGTTGGCGATGTAGTTCAGGATCGCCAGGTCCGTCTGCGGCGTGAAAGTCAGCGCGATGTCGGCCAGTTCGTAAGACCGGTGCTCGAAGGTGGACAGCACCACCACCCGGGTCTTGGGCGCCGACAGCCGCCGGTCGGTCACACGGGTCCACAGAATGGGGTGCATCTCCGCCATGTTGGAGCCCCACAACACGAAGGCATCGGCGTTCTCGATGTCGTCGTAGCAACCCATGGGTTCGTCGGCGCCGAAGGTGCGCATGAAGCCCACCGCGGCCGAGGCCATGCAGTGGCGCGCGTTGGGGTCCAGGTTGTTGCTGCGAAAGCCCGCCTTCATGAGCTTGAGCGCGGCATAGCCTTCCCAGACGGTCCATTGGCCCGATCCGAACATGCCCACGGCTTCGGGTCCCTTGTCCTTCAGCACCCGCTTGAACTGTTCGGCCATGACGTCGAAGGCCTGGTCCCAGGATACGGGCGCGAATTCGCCGTCCTTGGCGTACTTGCCGTCCTTCATGCGCAGCAGCGGCGTGGTCAGGCGGTCGTTGCCATACATGATCTTGGACAGGAAGTAGCCCTTGACGCAATTCAGGCCTTTGTTGACTTCGGCGTTGAAGTCGCCGTGCGTGGCCACGACCTGGTTGTCCTTTACGGCAACGTTCACGCCGCAGCCGGTCCCGCAGAACCTACAGGGGGCCTTGGACCATTTGAGCTTGGCGGCCTCGGACTCGGTGACGATGTTCTGCGTATAACCGACGATGGGGATGCCGGCCACGGTGGCGGCCGCGGCCGCGGCGGATTGCTTGATGAAATCTCTACGAGCCATTGCCATCGTCAATCTCCTCGTTCATCGCGTCCAGCGAGTCGGCGTGCTGGTAGACCAGCGCCGAAGCGAGCACGCCATCCAGGCGCTGGATCTCCGAGATCCGGGCCATCATGTCGTCGGTGGAGGGCGCTTCCAGGGTGACCACCAGTTTCCCGGAGTCGGAAGCGCCATGGATTTCCGCACCCGAGATCGAAAGGATCGCCTGGCGGACGTCGGGCAAGCGGCGCGGCGCGGCGTGCACCACCATGCTGGCGATATGCAGCTCTGGGGGCGCCGCAGGCGGCGAGGAATGGGGGAGCGCGGACATGGGAGGGGTTCCGTCGCGTTGCATCAGCTGCCGGGAGGGCCGGCGAACAACTGATAGAACCAGACGAGGAAACCGTAACCCGCCACAATGATGACTGAAAGGACGGGGGCCATGACAGCCGTCAGGAACAGGAAACTACGCAGTTCCTGAGGCTTGGTGTAGCCATCAGACTCGTTTTGCACACAGCACCTCACTACGACAGTTGGGGCATTGCGTTTAACGTGCGGATATCGAAGCTTTTAGCAGATGGCTGTAATTGGCGTCAATGTTGCGCCACGGCGTAACAATGCGCGCGGAAGGTGGGTTGGCGCTGTATAGCAAGGCTCCGAACGGCCAAGAAAAAACGGCCGGCGGATGCATGCTCCGCCGGCCGGCCGAAACGCTTTGCGGCAACGGGACGCTAGCCTATCGCCCCATAGATGCGGCGCGCATCGGCGGCGGTGGCCAGCGGCCGGCCCAGGGCTTGGGCGCCTTGCGCGGCCTGCAGCACCAGGGCCGAATTGCCCGGCGCGGTGCTGCCGTCGCGCAGCTTCAGATTGTTCTCGAAGCCCACGCGCATGTGGCCGCCAAATGCCGCGGCCGTGGTGACGCAGGCATTTTCCTCGGGGCCGAAAGCGCAGACGGCCCAGGGCAGCGACTGGTCATACGCGGCCAGGAAAGGCAGCAGATCATAAGCCGAGGAGGTCTGGCCCGCACTGTAACGGCCAAGCACGAACAGCACCGACCATGCGCCTGGCGGCACCAGGCCGCGCGCGCGTAGCGACAGCCAGCGGCGCACGTCGCCCTCGTCGTACAAAATGATCTGCGTCATGATGCGGCGTTCGGCGATCCAGGCCAGGAAGGCGGCCAGTTCGGCTTCCGGGATGTCCGGCACGGCGATCTCGCGCAGGCCGATGGACACCGCCTCGGGTTGCAGTTCGCGCACCAAGGCGATCTGCTCGGCCGCCTTGTACACGCCGGCGGCTTCGCTGGTCACTTGCACCAGCAACTCGTCGCCCACGGCGCCGCGCACGGCGGCCAGGGCATCGCGGTAGGCCTGGGCGTCCAGCAGGTGGCTGCCGTCGGGCTTGCGCACGTGCATATGCATCATGGCTGCGCCGGCGTCCAGGCAGGCGCGGGCTTCGCTTGCCAGGGCCGCGGCCGTGAGCGGCACGGCCGGATGGTCGGCCGCCTGCTTATAGGCGCCGTTGGGCGCCACCGTGATGATGACGGGCGAGTCGGCGAGCGCGGCGCGGGGCGGGAAGGTGCCGTTCATGGCTTGATCTCCGGCAGTTCGGGGGCGATCAGGTCCAGGCCCGCGCGCAGCAACCGGTCGTAGCGCGCGCGCTCGGCGGCGATGGTCTCGGGCGTCCAGGTGTAGAAGCCCTGGCCTGTCTTCATGCCGTGGCGGCCGTCCTGGGCGCGTTCGGTCAGGCATCGCGCGGGCTCGCTGGCGTTGCAGAACGTGGGGTACATGGTGGCGCCCGCCGCGGCATGCACGTCTATGCCGGCATGGTCGCGCTGCATGACCGGGCCGGCCGCCAGGAAGCGGAAGCCGAAGCCGAAGCGCACGGCTGCGTCCACGTCTTCGGGCGAGGCAATGCCGCGGTCGATCAGGTCGAAGGCCTCGCGCGATAGCGCATGTTGCAGGCGGTTGGCAAGAAAGCCCGGCAGGTCCTGCCGCACCTTTACCGGCACGCTGCCGCAGCGCCGCATAAAGTCGATCAGAGTGTCCGCGCAGGCGTTATCGCTGGCTTCGCCCAGCACGACTTCCACCAGCGGCACCAGATGCGCCGGCATGAAGAAGTGCAGGCCCAGCATGCGGCCCCGGGTATCCAGGCCCTGGCTGATGGCGCTGATCGGGAAGCTGGAACTGTTGCTGGCCAGGATCGCGTCCGGCCGGGCGCGCCGCGCCAGGTCGGCGAACAGTGTTTGCTTGATGTCCAGGCGTTCGGGTATGCACTCGATCACCAGGTCCACGCTGGACCAATCGACCTCGTCCAGTCCGGCTGCCGTGGACAGCAGCGCCGCGTTGGCCTCCCTGCCTATGGTCCTGAGGTTTTCCGCCACCCGGGCAGGCAGGCCCGCCGCGCGTTGCGGGTTCGATTCGATCACCGTCGTCCGGCAGGCTGCGCGGGTCAGCACCACGGCCACGTCGGCTCCCATGGTGCCGCCGCCCACCACCACCGCATGCGCCGCGCCCGGATTGGGCAGCGCGATCGCGTCCGTCTGCATGGTTTGCTCCTATATCTGAAACTACGCTGGGGGCGAGTGTAGAGAAGGCGGTTTGATTGATGAATCAGATTTTTTGGATAGAATGATCTTGAATTCAGATCAATAGAGAGCTCCGCTTCCGGCATGCAGATCAATCTTTCCATGCGCGACATCGACACCACGCTGGTGCTGGGCCGCACGCTCAACTTCCGCCAGGCGGCCGCGCAACTGCATTTGTCTCAATCGGCCCTGTCCACGCAGATCCAGCGCATCGAGGACGCGCTCGGGGTGCGCTTGTTCGACCGTACCACCCGCACGGTGCGGCTGACCGCCGCCGGCGAAGTCTTCATGCAACAGGCCGCTGCCTTGCAGGTCGCTTTTCGCGATGCGATCGCCGCGGTCAGCGGCATCGTCAACGCGGAGCAGGGCCAGGTCTCCGTGGCCGCCTTGCCTTCGGTGGCTGCGCGGCTGCTGCCGCGCGTGCTCATGGCCTACCGGCAGGCGCATCCGCTGGTCGCCTTGAAAGTGCGCGACACCTTGTCGGGGCCGGCCTTCGATCTGGTACGCGCGGGCGAGGTCGATTTCGCCCTGACCGCTGCCGATCCGCAGCACGCCGACCTGCACTATGTGCCGCTGATGTCCGACAGCTTTCTGCTGCTGATCCCGGAAGCCCATCCGCTGGCGCGCGCCCGCGGACCGTTGCGCTGGGCCGATACGGCGGACGCCGCGCACGTGTCCATGGTGCAGCCCAGCAGCGTGCGCCAGTACACGGAATGGGCCTTTCTGCAGAACCGGATCCGCTTCACGCCGGCGTTCGAGGCCGAACACCTGACCACCATCGTCGCCATGGTCGAATGCGGCTTCGGCGTGGCCGCGCTGCCGGAGATCGCGGCCGGCGCAGTGGCGCAAAATGGCATCGTCCAACGCCCGCTGATCGGCCCGGTGGCGGAACGTTCCATCGGGCTGGTGACGGCGCGAAACCGCAGTCTGTCGCCCGCTGCGGCGGCATTGGTGCAGACCTTGAAGGAGTATCTGGCGGAGCAGGCGCGCTAAGGTCCGTGAACCCTGAATCCGGGGCTACGCGCAGGAGCGTTTGATTTCACGCAATCGTCCGTCGCGCGCCGCTCGACAGGACACGGCCGGTGGTATTATCCTCAGTGCACTAACTAAATTGGAGCTGCCTCAACGTGCCGGATGTACAGAAAAAGACGACGTCCTTGAAGCGCGTCGCAACTCAGAAGACAGACACCAAGATTTTCGATCCGGCCAAGCAGGTGCTGTGGTCGCGTCCCGGCTATCTGGTGCGGCGCCTGAACCAGATCCACTACGCCATGTTCTACGAAGAATGCAAGACGCAGAACGTGACGCCGGTGCAATATGGCGTGCTGACCGCGCTGTCGCTCAGTCCCTGGCTGGACCAGACCGCCATCGGCATGGAACTGGGGCTGGACCGCACGACCACCGCCGATGTGGTCAAGCGCCTGCAGGAACGGGGGCTGGTGGAACGCCGCATCAATCCTAACGACAAGCGTTCGCGCCAGGCCGTCATCACCCAGGAAGGGCTGCGTATCATGGGCCTCCTGCAGGAGGGCATGGCCCGGGCCCAGCAGCGCCTGCTGGAGCCCCTGTCCACGCGCAATCAGGAAATCTTCATGAAGCTGCTGTCCACCCTGGTGGAAGCCAACAACCAGTACAGCCGCACCACGCTCAAGCCCATGTAGGGCAGGGGCCGGCAGCGGCCTCAGCCTTGCAGCGCGTTCGCCTGCGGCGCGCTGCGGGCGGCCTCGCCGTCTCCCAGCGTATTGCGTACCCAGATCAGTTCGGCGGCGATCGCCACCGCGATCTCGGCGGGTGTCTTGCTGGCGATGCGCAGGCCCACCGGGCCATGCAGCCGGCCGATCTGGTTTTCATCGAGGTCGAACAGCCGCAGCCGTTCGCGGCGCTTTTGCTGGTTCGCGCGCGAACCCAGCGCACCCACGTAGAACGCCGGGGATTTCAACGCCTCCAGCAAGGCCATGTCGTCGAGCTTGGGGTCATGCGTCACCGCGACGATGGCGGTGCGTTCGTCCGTGCCGATCTCCAGCACGGCGTCATCGGGCATGCAGGTAAGCAAGGTCGTCTGGGACAGGTTCCAGTCGCCGAAGAACTCTACGCGCGGGTCGCATACCGTGACGTGGAAATCCAGCGTGGCGGCCACGTTGGCCAACACCTGCGCAGTCTGGTTGGCGCCGATGATCAGCAGCCGCCAGCGGGGGCCGTAGACGCTGCGGAAGATGCGCCCGTCGAAATCCGGGCCATCGGCCGGACCGGCGGGAGACACCGAACTGCTGCCGTCCTGCAGGTCCACCGTGCGCTGGACCAGGCGATGGCCACGGATGGCCGCCAGCACGATGTCCAGCCATTGCGTGTCGCGCAGCGGCTCGCTGATCAGGCGCAGTGTGCCGCCGCAAGGCAGGCCGAAGCGAGCGGCTTCGTCGCGGGTCACGCCATAGGTCAGGCGCGCGGGAGCGTCTTCGAGCGTTCCGTCGCGGGCGCGCCCTATCAGGTCGTCTTCGATGCAGCCGCCCGAAACCGAGCCCACCATGCGGCCGTCGTCGCGCAGGGCGAGCATGGCGCCCGCCTGGCGCGGGGCGGAACCCCAGGTCTGCACCACGGTTACCAAGTGCACGCGGCTGCCCGCGGCAACCCAGTCCCGGGCATGTTGCAATACGTCCAGATCCAGAGCGTTCATCGGCTTCTCACAGGGGAATGCCCGTGGCGCTGCCACGGCTTATATTCACTATACTGATCATCATGGCGAATGTCTCTAGTGTCTATCCCTACCCGGCGAGCGCCCCCCGGCGCGTCGGCATCCTGCTGGCGGCCGGGCAAGGTTCGCGTTATGCCCTGCATCGGCCTGGCGCCGACAAGCTGCTGGCTCCATTGTCGCAGGGAGTGTGTGTGGCCGTAGCCAGCGCGCGAGCGTTGCGCGCGGCGGTGGACATGGCCATTGCGGTGGTGCGTCCGGGCAGTTCCGTCCTGGCCGGCCTATTGCGGGCGGAGGACTGCGACGTGCTGGAGACCGATCGGGCGGGCGAGGGCATGGGAGCAAGCCTGGCCGCGGCCGCGCAATACATACAGGCCTTTCCCCACGCACCCCAATCCGTGCTGGTGGCGCTGGCCGACATGCCCTGGATCCGGCCTGCCACCCAGGAGCGCGTGCTGGACGCGCTGCGCCACGCGCCGATGGCGGCGCCATCGTATCAGGGGCAGCGCGGCCATCCGGTAGGGTTTGGCGCGGAGCTGTTGCCGCAACTGGCGATTCTGAGCGCCGACGAAGGCGCCCGCCGGCTGCTCAAGCAGCCCGGGCTGTGTCTGGTCGAAGTGGACGATCCGGGCGTGTTGCGCGATGTCGACACGCCAGCCGATCTGGACGGAGCCGGCTGAACGCCGTTCGCAGGAAACGCCGCCTCGGCGGCTTTTTTTTTTGGCTCCGGGATTTCCCTAATTTGTCAGTACGCTGATTATAAAGTCAGTATACTGACGTAAATTCGGAAGCCGTGGCAGGCGGTTCCCTATGGGAAATCGGCTGCGCGAGGTTCCGGTTGTTCCGATGTAATAGTCAGTGTACTGATAAACAATGCTGACGCGCCGTGGCAGGACAGGGTCCAGCCATCAAACTGGGAGTAGGGGAATGAGCAAAATACGCAAGATCGCGTTCGAGGAGCACTACACCGCGGTCGGGTTCAAGGACTATTCGAAGAGCTTTGCGCAGCACATCGATCCGACCGTGCTGGCCGACCTGGCCGCCCGCCTGGTGGACTTCGACGAGGTCCGGCTGGGCGAAATGGATCGCGGCGGCATCGACTACGTCATCCTGTCGCAGACGGGGCCGGGCGTGCAGGCGGAGGCCGACGCCGCCGTGGCGTTGCGCCGCGCCAAGGAGAATAACGATTTCCTGGTCGAGCAGGTGGCGCGCCATCCCACGCGTTATGGCGCCTTTGCCACCGTGCCCATGCACGATCCGCGGGTTGCAGCCGCCGAGCTGGAACGCTGCGTCAAGCAACTGGGCTTCAAGGGCGCGCTGATCAACGGCCACACCAACGGCGTGTATTACGACGGGCGCGCCTACGACCCGTTCTGGGAGAAAGTGCAGGAGCTGGACGTACCCGTCTATCTGCACCCGTCGGATCCCTACGTCATCCCCCAAGCCTATACGGACCATCCCGAGCTGGTGGGCGCCTGCTGGGGCTGGGGCGTCGAAACCGCCACCCACGCGCTGCGGCTGCTGTTTGGCGGCGTGTTCGACCGCTATCCCGGCGTCAAGCTGATCCTGGGCCACATGGGCGAGGGGCTGCCCTTTCTGCGCTGGCGCTTCGACAGCCGCTTCGCGGTGTACTCGCACGGCATCAAGCTGGCGCGCGCGCCGTCCGAATACCTGGGCAGCAACATCGTCATCACGACCTCCGGCGTCTGTTCGCCTCCGTCGCTGATGGCGGCCATCGCCGAGATGGGCCGCGAGGCGGTGATGTTCTCGGTGGACTATCCCTACGAGTCGACAGCGCTCGCCGTCGAATTCATCGAGCAGACGCCGATGGACGAAGCCACCCGCGAACTGATCTGCCACGGCAACGCGCGGCGCCTGTTCAAACTCTGAGCCAGACCGGGAGACCGACATGAGCACCTTCCTGTACGGCGGCAACGTGCACGCCAACGGCATACGCCAGCATTACCTGCGCTACGGCGGAGAGCGCGGGGCCGGGCGCGATCCGGTCATCATCGTGCCCGGCATCACCAGCCCGGCGGTTACCTGGGGTTTCGTTGGAGAGCGTTTCGGCGCGTCTTTCGATACCTATATCCTGGACGTGCGCGGCCGCGGCCTGTCGGAAGCGGGCGCGGCGCTGGACTACAGCCTGGACGCGCAAGCCGCCGACGTGCTGGCCTTCGCCGAAGCGCTGGGCCTGGCGCGCTATAGCGTGGTGGGCCATTCCATGGGCGGGCGCATCGGCGTGCGGGCCGGCAGGGGCAAGCCCGCAGGCTTGAGCCGGCTGGTCCTGGTGGACCCTCCCGTATCGGGCCCGGACCGCCGGCCGTATCCCGCCAAACTGCCGTGGTATGTCGATTCCATGGCACAGGCGCGGCAGGGCATGGACGCCGAAGCCATGCGCGCGTTCTGCCCGACCTGGACGCAAGAGCAGCGCCAGTTGCGCGCCGAATGGCTGCATACCTGCGATGAACGCGCCATCATCCAGAGCTTCGAGGCATTCCAGAGCGACGACATCCATGCCGACCTGCCGCGTCTGGAGGTGCCGATTCTGTTGATCACCGCGGAACGGGGCGACGTGGTGCTGGATGCGGACGTGAGCGAGATCCAGCAATTGGCGCCCGGCACGCGGCATCATCGGGTGCCTGCCGCCGGCCACATGATTCCATGGGACAACGAGGAAGGCTTCTACGCGGCCTTCGGCGATTTCCTGGGCGCGCCCCTGGTGCGCGCATGACGCGCGCGGGCTGTCAAGCAAGGAGGACATCATGCCTATAAGCGACTACGAAATGGTGAAGGCCTGGCAACAGGTGCTGACCCTGTCCAAGCTGCAGGCGGGGCAGACCGTTACGGTGCTGACCAGCGCGGCGACCCACCCACAAACTCTGGCCACGGCGCTGATCGCGACGCAATCCATGGGCGCCGTCGTGAACCGCCTGGACCTGCCGCCCGTCAACGGCGAACGCGCGCTCAGCCGGGATTCGCTGGCCTATCTGGGCACCACTCCGCTCACCGGGAACAAGGCCGCCATCGCGGCGCTGAAGGAAAGCGATCTGGTGCTGGACCTGATGACGTTGCTGTTCTCGCCGGAACAGCACGAAATCCTGGCCACGGGAACCAAGATCCTGCTGGCGGTGGAGCCGCCCGAGGTGCTGGCGCGATTGGTGCCGACCGAGGCCGATCGCCAGCGGGTCAAGGCCGCGGCCGCTCGTATCGGCACGGCGCGTGAGATGAGCGTGGTGTCGGAAGCGGGCACGGATCTGCGCTGCCCGCTGGGCGAGTTTCCCGCCATCAGCGAATATGGCTTTGTCGATGAACCGGGGCGCTGGGATCACTGGCCCAGCGGCTTTGTGCTGACCTGGCCGAACGAAGGCGGCGCCAATGGCAAGATCGTGATCGACGTGGGCGATATCCTGCTGCCGCAGAAGCTCTATGTGCGCTCGGCGATTGAGCTGACGGTAGAGAATGGCTACGCCACGCGCATCGACGGCGGCGTCGATGCCGAGCTGCTGCGGGAGTACGTGGCCTCGTTCAGGGATCCGGAAGCCTACGCGATCTCCCACATCGGGTGGGGGCTGCAGCCGCGCGCGCACTGGACCACGCTGGGCCTGTACGACCGCGAAGCCACCATAGGAATGGACGCGCGGGCCTACGAGGGCAACTTCCTGTTTTCGCTGGGCCCCAACAATGAGGCCGGCGGCAACCGCACCACGACCTGCCATATCGACATCCCGTTGCGCGGCTGCACCGTGCGGCTGGACGGAGAGGACGTGGTGCGCCAGGGCAAGGTGCTGGACGGCGCCGGCTCCCAGGCCTAGGCAAGCAATCATCGCTCAAGGAATTCCACACATGAATGACGATATCTCGGCCTATGAACGTCAGGGCTTCGGCGCGTCCATGGCGCCCAAGGCTCCCTACGGCCTGCTGATCGTGGACCTGGTCAACGGCTTCGCGGACCCGGCGGTGTTCGGCGGCGGCAACATCCCGCAGGCCATCGAGCAGACGATCGGATTGCTGGCGCATGCGCGCAAGCAAGGCTGGCCGGTGGCGCACAGCCGCATCGTGTTCGCCGACGACGACGCGGACCACAACATCTTCACGCTCAAGGTCCCGGGCATGTTGACCTTGAAGGAAGCGGACCACAACAGCGCCATCGTGCCGCAACTCGCGCCCGCGGCAGGCGAACTGGTCGTGCGCAAGACCGTGCCCTCGGCGTTCTTCGGCACCAGCCTGGCGGCCTGGCTGGCGCAGCGCGGGGTGCAGACGCTGCTGGTTGCGGGGGCGGTCACCAGCGGTTGCGTGCGCGCCAGCGTCGTGGATGCCATGCAGTACGGGTTCCGGCCCCTGGTGGTGTCGGACTGCGTGGGCGACCGCGCCATTGGCCCGCATGAGGCCAATCTATTCGATATGCAGCAGAAGTACGCCACCGTGCTGACGCGGGACGAAGCCTTGCGCGCCACGCAGGCCTGAAGCGGCGCCTGGCGCCGCCACGAAAAAAGGGGTTGCACCGCGAGGCGCAACCCCATTTTTACTGGCGTTTCTACTTCTAGACTGGATAGACCAGGTCGTTGGCGAGGATGGTGGTGTCATACACCACCTGGCGCTCCTTCAGCTTGAGCACGCCATCCTGCCGCAGGTAGCGGTCATAGTAGGTGCCGGCCAGATGCAGTGTGGTGGGGCCTTCCACCAGCGTCTGCATGAGCATGAACGCAGCCTGGGATTCGATCTCGCCATTGGCGGATTCGCTGATGACGCGGGTATTGCTGACCAGGTGCAGCATGTAGCGCGGCGCGAACATCTGAGTGCGCGAGATGGCCACGGCGCGGTCATGCATCATGGCCCGGCCTTCGGAATAGACCAGACCCACCGGCAGGCCCAGTTCGGCGTTCTCGCGCGCGGTGACGCGGTACAGGCCGTCTTCGGTAAAGAAGTCCGGCCAGGCCTCGACCTGACCTGCGTCCAGGGTGGCGCAGTAGTCGGCGTGGAACTCCTCGATCTCCTGGCGCAGGGCAATGGCGCGGGCGGGATCGATCTTGCGGGGGGAAAATTCGAATCGGGTTCTCATGTTTCTCGGTTCCTGCCTCAAAAGCCCATCACGCCGCGGTAGTAGCTGTACATGGAGCGGATGGCGGCTTCCGAAATCAGCGTGTTGGAAGTGCCTTGCTTGCCGGATTCCAGCTTCAGCACATTGACGTCGGTGCTGGCGCGGCGCACGCCTTCCTGCACGAACTTCATCGCTTCGTTGTCTTCCAGGCCGAGGAATCCGGCCGGACCCATCAGGTTGCCCTGGCGCAGGCGGTGACGTTCCATTTCGGGCGTGTCGTCCTCGTAGCCGAACATGGTCCACTGCATGATCATGCTGTCCGGGCCATTGGGCACGATCTGGCGCACGCCCAGCGTGTTCATTTCGCGCTGCACGATGAGGTTGGGCCACACGGTTTGCATGGTGACCGACCACGGCGAATCGAATTCCTTGACGAACTCCAGGAAGCGGTCGTCCTGCAGGTGCAGGCCGTCGTGGAAGGAGCGCATCTCCTTCTTGTTTTCTTCGCTGACGTTGGCGTACTTGTCTTCGCTCTTGGCCGAGGCCATGGTGCCGTGGCGCCCGTGCACCGGATCGACCAGCATGGCGGACTTGTTGCCCGCTACGAGCAGCCCGAACACCACCAGGAACGAGTGCAGCAGCGTGGCGTGGTACGGATCCTTCAGATTCTCGTGGTACATCTTCCAGTTGCACGGCAGTTCATTGCGGTAGTAGCCGTGGATCTTGAGCTTCTTGCCCGGGAAGACGGTATCGAAATCTGCCAGGATCTCGGGCGTCAGGTATTCCTCGATGGGTTCGACTTCGTCGCTGTAGGACGCGAAGATGACGCCGTTGCGCGTGGTGACGCGCAGCTTGCGCAGGCCGTGTTCTTCGTTCTTGAAGTCCTTGGGCATGCCGCCTTCGCGATTCACGCCGCGTTTGAAGGGAATGCCTTGCAGATTGCCCTTCAGGTCATAGGACCACTGGTGGTAGGGGCAGACGAACTCCTTGGCATTGCCCTGGCTGTTGCGGCAGAACTCCGCGCCGCGGTGGGCGCAGCGGTTTTCGAAGACGTTGACCGAACCGTCCTCGGCGCGCGAGACCACCACCGGGGTCGGCCCCACGTAGGACCGCTTGTAGTCGCCGGGATTTGGCAGCTCGGCTTCCAGGGCCACGTAATTCCAGGTTTTGCCGTGGAAGATTTTCTCGACTTCCTGGTCGTACACCGCGCGGCTGGTGTAGACCCAGTCCGGAATGTAGTGCAGCGCGTCTTCGGGCCAGACACAGTCGGCCAGGGCGGTGTCCTTGGACGCCATCGTGAGGCCGATGACGGTTTGCGATTGATACATGAAAAGCTCCTGTCGATGCGGGGGCGGTAATTGGAGTTCAGGACGCGGCGGCGTTCTGCTGGCAGGACTTGACCAGGGGCTTGAGCGCCACGGTCTCGTCGGCGTACCGCTGCGGGTCGATGGCGATGCCTTGTTCGAACAGCACGCGCAGCTGGCGCAGGTCGCCGCCCGCGTTGATGGCAATGGCATGCACCGGCACGCCGTCGCGGTGGCCGAGCCAGATGAACTTGGGCGCTTCGGCCTGCGCTTGCGGCACGCCGCGGCAGGCGTAGACGAGATCCGGCTGTGGCAGGCCCAGCATCTGCACGTTGCAGCCATACTGATCCGTCCAGAACCAGGGATAGGGTTCGGCGGGGGCGGGCTTGCCCAGCATGCCCGCGGCGGCGGCGCGCGCCTGTTCATTGGCGTTCTGCCAGGACTCCAGGCGCATGGCCTGGTTGAGGTGGCGGCGGTGCTGGCTGGCGCAATCGCCTGCGGCATACAGGTAGGGGTCGCTGCTGCGGCAGGCGGCGTCGACCTGGATACCGCCATTGGCGGGGTCCAGCGCCAGTCCGGCCTGGGCGGCCAGGGACACCTCCGGCACCAGGCCGATTGCCACCACCACGACGTCGGCCGCTATCGTGTCCGCGTCCTGCAGTTCAATGGCGAAGCGCGCCTGGTGGCGGACCGTGGCGTCCGCGTGAGGCTGCCAGCCGCTGCGGGCGATGCGCGCGCCCAGGCGCAGGTCCACCCCGGCGTGGCGGGCGCGTTCCGCCAGCCAGTCCGACAGGGCGGGAGGCAATACGCGTTCCAGCAGGCGCGGCGCGCTTTCCAGTACGGTGACCTCCGCGCCCAGCGCGCGCGCGGTGGATGCGACCTCCAGGCCCAGGAAGCCGCCGCCGATGACGGCGACTCGGGCTTGCGGTATAAGGCCGGCGCGCAGCGCCGCCGCGTCGTCCAGCGTCCTGATGTAGTGCACGCCCGGCGTGCCGCGCGGCAGGCTGGGCAATTCGCGCGCGCTTCCACCGGTGGCAAGCAGGCAGCGGCTATAAGGAAGGTCGCGGCCATCGGCCAGCCGGACCAGGCGGCGGGCAGGGTCGATCTGCACGGCCTCGGTGCCGGTCAGCAGCGTGACGCGCTGCCGTTCGTAGAAGTCCTCGGGATGCACGGCCGTCTGGCCGTGCGCGCCGGGCGCGTGCAATACGTCTTTGGATAGCGGCGGGCGTTCATAGGGCGCGTGCGCTTCCCGGCCGATCAGCGTGATAGGACCTTCGTGGCCCAGGTCGCGCAGCGCCGCGGCCGCCACCGCGCCGGTCTGGCCGGCGCCGATGATGAGGATCGAGTCCGCGTCAGCCATGGTCAGCCTTGCAGGTTGGCGTAGATGTCCTGGCCTTCGACTTTGACCGGATAGACGCGGATGTCGCTGGTTGCGGGCGCGCACATGGCCTGGCCGGTGCGGATATCGAATTTGGCCTGGTGCAACGGGCATTCGATGCAGCCGTCCTCCAGGTAACCGTCGGACAGCAGCGCGTAGGCGTGCGTACAGACGTTGTCGGAGGCGTAGAACTCGCCTTCGCTGCGATACAGCGCCAGCTGCTTTTCGCCGGCGGCGACGGGGATCACCTCGTCGTCTTCGGTCAGTTGGTCGGTAGAGGCAATGCGGATCCAGTTCATATCAACTCGCTAGTCAGTATGCTGAGTAATTGTCGTCAGTGTACTGCTTAAAAAAACAAGTCAGGAGCTAGGGATTTCCCCGACAGGCGGCAGGCTGGCGGCTGGCGGCGCGGGCCTATTATGCACGCCTGTTCAGGCTCGCGAGAGCGAGTGTCCGCTGTATGAAAGGAGTACCCGCAAACCGCCTGAAGACTGCGCGCGAAATGTCGCCGAAATCGGTGTAAACCCAGGCGTTTCGCGGGTGCCGGGAGTGGGGATTTACCTTGTTGACACTCAAAATTACTGTCAGTATGCTGATCAACAATTCAGTGTGCTAACGTTTTTTCGGGTGTACGCGAGCGGCGTTGGCATGAGTTGAGGTGGGTCCAAGGGGACTCAATCGAATCAGATCGGGAGCAATGAATGCAACGACGCCGTTTCCTCGCACAAGCCGCCGGCGCAGCCGGCGCTGGCCTCGCCACCCTGGGCATGCCCGCCGTCGCGCAATCCGCGCCATCGGTGCGCTGGCGCATGTCCACCAGCTGGCCCAAGAGCCTGGACACCATCTACGGTTCGGCCGAAGACCTCTGCAAGCGCGTGGCGCAGCTGACCGAAGGCAAGTTCGAGATCCGCGCCTTTCCCGGCGGCGAACTGGTGCCCGCGGCGCAGAACATGGACGCGGTCAGCAATGGCACGGTGGAATGCAATCACGTGCTTAGCACGGCCTACATCGGCAAGAACACGGCGCTGACTTTCGATACCGGCCTGTCTTTCGGCCTGAGCGCGCGCCAGCACAACGCCTGGATCCACTACGGCGGCGGCATGAAGATGCTGCGCGAGCTCTATAAGAAGTACAACATCGTCAACCACGTCTGTGGCAACGTCGGCGTGCAGATGGGCGGCTGGTATCGCAAGGAAATCAAATCCGTCGCCGACCTCAAGGGCCTGAACATGCGCATCGGCGGCATAGGCGGCATGGTGCTCTCCAAGCTGGGCGCGGTGCCGCAGCAGATCCCGCCGGGCGACATCTACCCGGCGCTGGAAAAGGGCACCATCGACGCCGCCGAATGGATCGGCCCGTACGACGACGAGAAGCTCGGCTTCAACAAGGTGGCGCCGTATTACTACTCGCCGGGCTGGTTCGAAGGCAGCGCCTCGATCACCAGCATGGTGCACGACAAGGCCTGGGAGGCCTTGCCCCCGGCCTACCAGGCTGCTTTCGAGGCGGCGGCAGGCGAACAGACCATGCGCATGCTGGCCCACTACGATGCGCGCAACCCGCTGGCGCTGCGTAAGCTGATCGCCGGCGGCGCCAAAGTCAGCTTCTTCCCCAAGGAAGTCATGGACGCGGCATACAACGCTTCGCAGGAGCTATGGACCGAACTCTCGGCCAAGAACCCGGATTTCGCCGCGATCTTCCCCGACTGGAAGAAGTTCCAGGCCGAGCAGGCGGGCTGGTTCCGCGTGGCTGAAAGTCCGCTGGACAACTACACCTTCGCCGCCGTGGCGAAGGCCCAGGCCAAGTAACAAGCAGGAGACAGAGGGTAGTCATGACGACAGCAAACGCCGATACGCACGGCCGGCCAGGCAAGCCGCAAGGGGTGGGCGCGCGGGTGCCGCGCAAGGAAGACGCGCGCCATTTGCATGGCAAGGGCAATTTCGTGGCCGACATGGCCATGCCCGGGCTGAGCGAGGTGGCCTTTCTGCGCAGCCCGCTGGCACATGCGCGCATCGCTTCGGTGCGTGTGGCCGAGCAGATCGCGGACAAGGCGTTTGTGCGTCAGGCCATGGCCGACGCGCGCGACATCGTGGCGGATTCCACGCTGCCCACCTACCAGGTCTCGGCCCAGCCGCCACTGGCCTCGGGCAAGGTGCGCTTCGTGGGCGAGCCTGTCGCCATGGTGTTCGCGCCGACCCGCGCCGAGGCAGAAGACTACGCCGAGATGATCGAGGTCGACTATGACGACCTGCCGGTGTATGCGGACGTTGCCAGCGCCCAGGCGGCCCAGGGCGATTTCGTGCACGAGCAGTGGCGCGACAACGTCTTCGTGACGCTCAATGTCGACAAGCAGTTCGACGAACTGGCCGCGCAGGCTGAAGTGGTCGTGCGGCGCAAGATCGACCTGGCGCGGCAATGCATGGTGCCGATGGAAGGCAAGGCGGTCCTGGCGTACTGGGACCACCAGGCGGATCAACTGGTGGTCATCAGCGCCACGCAGGTGCCGCACATGATCCGCAGCGTGCTGGCCCAGTGCCTGGACCTGGAGCAGGGCCGCGTGCGGGTTGTGTCGCCCGACGTGGGCGGCGCCTTTGGCTACAAATGCGTGCTGCAGCAGGAAGAGCTGTGCGTGGCCTGGCTGGCCAAGACCTTCAAGCGGCCCTTCCGTTTCATCGAGGATCGCCGCGAGCACCTGACCGCGGGCGCCAATTCGCGCGAACACCATTATGAAATGGTGGCGTACGCCGACCGTCGAGGCAAGCTGCTGGCGCTGGACGCCAAGATCACCATCGACGGCGGCGCCTATTCGGTCTGGCCGTTCACCATCGGCCTGGAGCCCGGGCAGGCCATCGGCAACCTGCCGGGTCCTTACGCATTCAAGGGCTATCGCTGCGTTACGCGGGCGGTGGCCACCAACAAGCCGGGCTTCGTGCCTTACCGCGGCGTGGCGCGCACCGGCGTCTGCTTCGCCATGGAATTGATGATGGACGCGATCGCCCGTGAGGTCGGACGCGAACCTTGGGAGATCCGACAGGACAATCTGGTGCAGGGCGAGCAGATGCCCTTCGTCAACGTCACCGGCAAGCACCTGGACAGCGGCGACTATCCGGCAAGCCTGCAACAGGCCATGGACATGATAGGCGTGGACGCCATACGCGAGCGCCAGCGCAAGGGCGAAGCCGACGGTCGCCTCATCGGCGTGGGCCTCGCTACCTACACGGAGCAGGCTGCCCACGGAACCTCGGTGTTCGCCGCGTGGGGAACGCCCGTGATCCCGGGCTTCGACCAGGCCACCGCGCGGGTCACGCCCGATGGCGGGCTGGAGCTGCGGGTCGGCGTGCATTCGCACGGACAGGGCATGGAAACCACGTTCGCCCAGATCGCCAACGAGATACTGGGCGTTGACGTGGCCAGCATCAAACTGCTGCACGGCGACACCGGGCAGACGCCGTTCTCCACCGGCACCTATGCCTCGCGATCCCTGGTCATGTCGGGCGGCGCGGTGTCCCAGGCTTGCAAGCGCCTGCTGCCGCGCTTGACGCACATCGGCGCGCACTTGTTGCAGGCCGACCCGGCCAGCGTCGCCTGGAACGGGGACCGGCTGGAGGCCGGCGGCAAGTCTGTGTCGGTCAAGGACGTGGCCGACGCCTGGTATCTGCGGCCGCAATTGCTGCCGCCCGACGTGGACCCCAGCGGACTGGAAGTCACCGTGGGCTACAAGCCCAAGGTCGACACCGGCTGTTTCACCTATGCCACCCATGCGGCGGTGGTGGCGGTGGACCCGGGCACGGGCGGCGTGGAAATCCTGGATTATGTGGTGGTGGAGGACTGCGGGACCATGATCAACCCCATGGTGGTCGAGGGCCAGACCATCGGCGGCGTGGCCCAGGGCATCGGCACCGCGTTCTACGAAGAAACACCCTATGACGACAACGGCCAGCCGTTGGCCTCGACCCTGGCGGATTACATGTTGCCCGGCGCCACCGAGGTGCCGAATATGCGCCTGCATCACTTCGAGACGCCGTCGCCCCATACCGAATTCGGCGCCAAGGGCATGGGCGAGGGCGGCGCCATCGCGCCGCCGGCGGTGCTGTTCAATGCCGTCAACGACGCGTTAAAGCCATTGGGCGCGGCGGAGCTGTTGCGCACGCCGCTCTCTCCAATCAGGGTGCTTGCCGCCATCGCGCAGGGCAGCCACAAGACCGAGGCTGCTGCCGTGGAGGTGACGGCATGAAGGCCGCTGCATTCGAATACACGCGCCCGGAATCGCTGCAAGACGCCTTGCGGGCGCTGCGCGCGCATGAAGGCCGCGCCAAGCTCATGGCCGGCGGGCAATCGCTGGGCCCCATGCTGAACCTGCGCCTGGCTCGCCCGCCCGTCGTCATCGACATCTCCGGCTTGTCCGAATTGCGCACGGTGACGCGCCAGGACGGCAAGCTGCGCGTGGGCGCGGCCGTGACCCACGCCGAGATCGAGGACGGCGTGCACGAACTGCTGCGCGGCACGCCGTTGCAGCAGGTGGCGCCGGGCATTGCATATCGCGCCATCCGCAACCGCGGCACGCTGGGCGGCAGCCTGGCGCACGCGGACCCGGCAGCCGACTGGGTGCTGACGGTGGTCGGCCTGGGCGCGACGCTGGAGATCGCGGGGCCGGCAGGGGTGCGGATGCTGCCCGCCGAAGACTACATGCAGGGCGCCTACACCACCGGGCTGCGCGAGGACGAGCTGATTTCCGCAGTGCACATACCCGAGGCCGGGCCGCAGGCGCGCTGGGGCTATTACAAGTTCTGCCGCAAGACCGGCGAATTCGCCGAGGCCAGTTGCGCCGCATGGTTCGATCCCGCAGCGAAAACGGCGCGGATCGCGGTCGGCGCGCTGGATGGCGCGCCCAGGCTGCTGCCCCAACTGGCCGCGCGCATCGCGCAGCAGGGCCTGGCGGGCCTGGACGAGACGCTGCTGGCCAATGAACTGGCCGGCGTCATGCAGGACAAGGATGAACACCATCGCAAGCTGCACGGGACCGCGGTGACGCGCTGCCTGGCGCAAGCCTTGGGCTGACAGGAATAACCATGGTTCAGGTGACATTGGAAGTTAACGGCAAGCGCGTATCGCACGAGGCGCCCGCGCGCATGCATCTGGGGGATTTCCTGCGGGACCAGGCGCGCCTGACCGGCACCCATCTCGGCTGCGAGCACGGCGTATGCGGCGCGTGCACGGTGCTGGTGGACGGCGCGCCGGTGCGGTCCTGTATTTCTTTCGCCGTTGCATGCGAAGGGCGTCAGGTGACCACCATCGAAGGCTATGACGCCGACCCGGTGATGCAGCGGCTGCGCGCCGCCTTCACGCAGCATCATGCCCTGCAATGCGGCTATTGCACGCCGGGCATGCTGGCGACCTCGCGGGACATTGTGCTGCGGCTGCCGGATGCGGATGAAGCCCGGGTGCGGGTGGAACTGTCCGGCAACCTGTGCCGCTGCACCGGCTATATGGGCATTACCGCCGCGGTGATGGCGGTGCTGGCCGAGCTCAGGCAGCAGCCCGATCCCGCCGTGGAGGCGTTGCGCGCCGCCCAGGCGCAGGGTCGCGGCGCGGCGCCGACGACCGCCAAGCCGGTGGCATTCGCGGGATTCACCCCGGCGGCGTCCAGTTCGGGGGCTGCGCGCGACGGCGCAACGCCCGCCGCTACCGCGCCGGCCGCGGCCCCCGCCGCTGCTGTTGGCAAGAAAGAAGGCCGGGGCAGCCAGATCGACGGCGGTTTCACGGTGCCTTTTCCGGCGGCCGAAGTCTGGGCCTTCATGGTGGATCTGCCCGCGCTGGCCAGCTGCCTGCCGGGCGCCTCGATCGAGGAGCACGAAGGCGATCGGGTCAAGGGCAAGATCGCAATCAAGTTCGGGCCCATGTCCGCGGCGTTCAATGGCGCGGCCCGCCTGGAACGCGATGACGCCGCCATGCAGGCGGTGTTCCGCGGGGCAGGGCAGGACTCGCTGAGCCAGTCGCGCGCCAACGGCGATATCACCTACCGCCTGGAAGCGCTGTCGCCCACCGAGACCCAGGTCCATGTGAACCTGCTGTATTCGCTGCAGGGACCGCTGGCGCAGTTCTCGCGCTCCGGACTCGTGCAGGATTTCGTGCGCCGCATGATCGCGGATTTCGGCAACAACGTCACGGCCCGGCTGCGCCGGCCCGCTGCCGCGGGCGAGGCGCCGGCCCAGGCCAGCTTCAATCCCACGGCCATGTTCTTCAGCGTGCTGTGGGCGCGGATCAAACGGTGGTTCGGCCGCGGCGGCTGAGCATCGGGCAGGACGTGCGGCCGTGGATGCGGCCGCACGGTGTGGGCACATAACGGGGAAAATCATGCTCGCGGTATTCTCAAGGAATTGGCGCAACGCATTGTTGGGCCTGGCTGCTGTCGTGCTGAGCGCGCCCGCCTGGTCGCAGGCGCTGGAGCCGCTGCGGGTGAGGCTGGACTGGACGCCCTGGGGGGTGCATGGGGCGTTCCACCTGGCGCAGCAGAAGGGCTGGTACAAGCAGGCCGGCCTGGATGTGTCGCTCGAGGATGGCAATGGGTCGGTGACCACGGTGCAGATCGTTGGCGCGGGCGACAGTTTCGACGTGGGGCACGCCGCCCTGGCGTCGGCCATGATCGCTCGCGAAAAGGGCATGCCGGTCAAAGCGGTGGCGGTGTTCGCCCGGCAGAGCGATATCGGCCTGCTGGTTCCCGCCGATGCCGGGATCACCGGGCCTGCGCAGTTGAAGGGCAAAAAGGTGGCCTATACCGCCGGCTCGCTGGAAGCCCCCTTCATCGACGCGTTCCTGGCCGCCGGCAAGCTCAAGAAAAGCGATCTGGAATTGATCAACGTGGACGCCGCCGGCAAGGCGTCGACCTATGCGGTGGGGCGCGCCGACGCAGCGTTTTCGACCATCCCGTTCTTTCTTCCGGTGGTCTCGCAGAACCGGCCTTCCAACGCCGTGCGCTTTGCCGACTTTGGCCTGAACATGCCCAGCTTCGGCCTGTTTGCCAATGAGGCCAAGCTGGCGCAGCGCGCCGACGCGATTGCGCGCTTTGCGAGTGTCAGCGCGCGGGCCTGGGAATACATCTACGCAGGCCACCAGGACGAGGCCGTGGCTGCCATTCTGGCGCAGCGTCCCCAGGCGCGTCTGGACAAGAAAGTGCTGCGCGGCCAGATCGATGCCTTGCAACCGTACTTCGGCCAGCCGGCAGCGGGCGCGCGCCTGGGCGCGATCGTGCCCCAGGATTGGACGCAGGCCGTCACCACCTTGTCCTCCGTGGGCCTGATCTCCGCCAGCGCCCAGGCCTCCTCGTTCTATGCGCCGGACCTGGTGCACCCGGAACGTTACGACAGCCTGGTGCAACCATGACGCAGTGGGCCGTGGCCGCAAGCGACGTGCGCAAACGCTATCCGGGCGCGGCGGGCGTGGAGGCGCTGGCATCGGTATCGGTGGAGGTTCCCCGCGGCCGCTTTGTCAGCATTCTGGGCCCCAGCGGCTGCGGCAAGAGCACGTTCCTGCGTTGCGTGGCCGGTCTGGAGACCGTCTCCAGCGGGGATCTGCGGGTTGACGGCGTGCCGGTGCAGGGGCCGCCGGACGGCATGGGCATGGTGTTCCAGCGCGATGCGCTGCTGGAATGGCGCAGCGTCCGGCGCAACATCCTGCTGCCGGTGGAGTTTGCGCACAAACCGGTGTCGGCCTATGCGGAAAAGGTACGGTCGCTGCTGGCTTTGACGGGCCTGGAGCGGTTCGCCGAGAGCTATCCGCGCGAACTGTCCGGCGGCATGCGCCAGCGCGCCGCGATTTGCCGGGCGCTGGTGGACGATCCCCAGCTGCTGTTGATGGATGAGCCTTTCGGCGCGTTGGACGCGCTGACGCGTGACCAGATGAATGTCGAACTCCAGCGGATCTGGATGGAAACGCGCAATACGGTGCTGTTCGTCACGCACGGCATCGCCGAGGCAGTGTTCCTGGGCGACGTGGTCATGGTGTTTTCGCCGCGTCCGGGCCGCATCCTCGAAACCATAGAAATCGACCTGCCCAGGCCCAGGCCATTGGCGCTGCGCGAAACCCCTCGGTTCGGCGAGTATGTGCGGCACATCCGCGACATGTTCCAGGGCATGGGCCTGATAGATGAAGGCGCACGGACTGTGTCCGGCCTGGAGGCCGTCCGATGATCGCGCTATTGAGAGGGGCGGGCCGGCGCATGGCCGGGCTGGTATCCGTGCTGCTCTTCCTGCTGCTCTGGGAAGCGGCCGCTCGCGTGTTCCACGTGCGCGCCATCATGCTGCCGTTGCCGGGGCAGGTAGCGCTGGAACTGGCCTCCGAATGGAGCTGGTATGCCGGCCATGCCGCGTACACGTTAATGACCACGCTGGCCGGCTTCGCGCTGGCGGTGGTGTTTGGCGTGGCGATTGCCGTCATGCTGGTGGGATCGCGCTGGTTCGAGCGCTTTATCTACCCCCTTATCGTGGCCCTGAACAGCGTGCCGAAGGTTGCCATCGCGCCCTTGTTCGTGATCTGGATGGGCACCGGCGCCGAACCGAAGATCGCCATCGCCTTCCTGATCGCTGTGTTCGCCATGATTGTCGACACCGTCCATGGCTTGCGCTCGGTGCCGCAGGACGTGCTGGACCTGGGACGCGTGCTGAAGGGCTCGCGCCGCGATTTCTTCTTCAAGGTGCGGCTGCCCAGCGCGCTGCCCTCGATCCTGGCGGGCATGAAGGTCTCGATATCGCTGGCGCTGGTCGGCGCCATTGTCGGGGAATTCGTGTCTTCGCAGCGCGGCCTGGGCTACGTGATCATGAGCGCCCAAGGCACCTTCGACACGGTGCGCGTGTTTGCCGCGATCTTCGTGCTCGCGCTGATGGGCATGCTGCTGTTCGCCCTGCTGGTCTGGCTGGAGCGGCGGGTGACGCCCTGGCTGAGGCATCGCGAAGAAGATTGACGGTTCAGGCCCGGGGCACCACGGGCTGCATGCAGGGCTGGTGCGTGATTAGAAACAATTCTGGGGAAAACAGATGCAAGCACTACTCGCCTTGTCGCGTGGCATAGACGCGATCAATCTGCGCATGGGCCGGGCCGTGTCCTGGGTCACGTTGCTAGTCGTGCTGGTCAGCGCCGGCAACGCCATCATGCGCAAGGTATTCCACGACAGCTCCAACGCATGGCTGGAATTGCAGTGGTACATGTTCGGCGCGATGTTCCTGCTGACGGCGGGCTACACGCTGCTGAAGAACGACCACGTCAGGGTGGACATCATTTCCTCGCGCCTGTCGCGGCGGGCGCAGATCTGGATTGAAATCTTCGGCGTGCTGTTCTTTCTCATGCCGGCATGTCTGCTGATCATGTACCTGTCGTGGCCGGTGTTCATGGATTCGTATCTCAGCAATGAGCACTCCTCCAATTCCGGCGGGCTGATCCGCTGGCCAGTCAAATTGCTGATTCCGGTGGGCTTTGCGCTGTTGGTGCTGGCGGGCTTGTCGCACCTGATCAAGTGCGTGGGCTTCCTGCAGGGACGCTGCCGCGATCCGCGTGAACGCGAAGGCGCCAAGAGCGCGGAAGAAGAGTTGGCCGAGGAAATCGCCCGCGAGGCGCAGGCGCGCGAAGCCGCCGCGCAGAACGAACTGAACAAGGGTCGCTGATCATGGAGTTTCTCATTGCCAATCTGGCGCCGATCATGTTCGCGACGCTGATCGTCTTTCTTCTGCTGGGCTTTCCGGTGGCGTTCGCGCTGGCGGCCAACGGCATTCTTTTCGGCCTGGTCGGCATGGAACTGGGCTTGCTCAATTCTTCGCTGTTCCAGGCGCTGCCGCAACGCGTGTTCGGCATCATTTCCAACGACACGTTGCTGGCCGTGCCGTTTTTCACGCTGATGGGCCTGGTGCTGGAACGGTCAGGCATGGCGGAGGACCTGCTGGAGACCATAGGCCAGCTGTTCGGTTCGATCCGCGGGGGCCTGGCCATTGCGGTGGTCTTCGTGGGAGCGATGCTGGCCGCGACCACGGGCGTGGTGTCGGCCTCGGTCATCTCGATGGGCCTGATATCGCTGCCCATCATGTTGCGCAACGGCTATGACCGCAAGCTGGCCAGCGGCGTGATCGCCGCGTCCGGCACGTTGTCGCAGATCATTCCGCCGTCGCTGGTGCTGATCATCCTGGCCGACCAGCTCGGCCGCTCCATCGGCGACATCTACCGCGCCGCCATGGTGCCGGGCTTCATCCTTGCAGGCCTGTACATCGTCTACGTCGTGATCATGAGCCTGCTGAAGCCGGACTCCGCGCCCGCGTTGCCGGAAGAGGCGCGGCGTTTCCAGGAGCCCAACGGCGGCCGGGGCGGGCGTTCGCTGCTGGTACTGATGGCTATCTCCGCGGTATCGGCCTATTTCCTGGGCCTCTGGGTCGAGAACAACACGGCGCCGATGGATGAGCGCATCGTGGTGGCGCTGCTGTTCTGGGGCGCGACCGCCTTCGTGATTGCGCTGGTCAACAAGGCGCTGGGCCTGGGTCTGTTGTCGGCGCTGGCGGAACGCGTGACCTTCGTGATGATTCCGCCGCTGGCGTTGATCTTCCTGGTACTGGGCACGATCTTCATCGGCGTGGCCACGCCGACCGAGGGGGGCGCCATGGGCGCGGTGGGCGCCATCCTGATGGCGGTGGCGCGCCGCCGCCTCTCGCTGGGCCTGCTCAAGCAGGCGATGGACACAACTACCAAGTTGTCCTGCTTCGTGGTGTTCATCCTGGTGGGGTCCACCGTGTTCGGCCTGACCTTCCGCGCCGTCAACGGCGACCTGTGGGTCGAGCATCTGCTGACCGGCCTGCCGGGCGGGCAGTGGGGCTTCCTGATCGTCGTCAGTATCCTGACCTTCGTGCTGGCCTTCTTCCTGGATTTCTTCGAGCTCGCGTTCATTATCGTGCCGCTGCTGGGACCGGTGGCAGATAAACTGGGCATAGACCTGATCTGGTTCGGCGTGATCCTGGCCGTCAACATGCAGACTTCCTTCATGCACCCGCCATTCGGCTTCGCGCTGTTCTATCTGCGATCCGTGGCGCCACGGGACCGCTACAAGGACAGGGTCACGGGGAAAATGATCGAGCCCGTCACCACCGGCCAGATCTACTGGGGATCGGTGCCGTTCATCGTGATCCAGCTCTTGATGGTCGCCGCGGTGATGGCTTTCCCGGGCATGGTGATGCACTACAAGGGGACAGCGGCCGCTGTCGATCCAAGTTCGGTCTCGTTGGACGTCGGGTCCAGCGGCTACGGCGGCAGCGCCTACGGCGCGGACGCCAATCCGTTCAAGTGATGCGGCAGGGGCGCCAGGCGGCGCCCCTTTTTTTGTCGCTGTGCCGTCCCAAGGCAAATAAAGGCCTCTCAGGGCTTGAGGGCGTAAGTCGCCAGGAACGTGGGCAGGAAACGGTCGATCAGGAAGCGGGGCTGGGGCTGTTCATCTTCATAAAACCCCTTCAGCAGGAATCCGGCTTCCAGCTGGCCGCCGATCTGCTCGTCCAGGCTGTGCCCGAAAACCAGGGCGTCGCCGCGGTCCTGTTTCGCCGCCAGCTCTTCCGGCGCGAGGTCGCGCAGATCCGAGTAGGGCAGCCGGAAGCGCGGCCGGATCAGGCCTTGCTCCGCCAGCTCCGGCGCGCGGTCGCCGACGAACACGACCGGGTTGTAGAAGCTGCTGAGCAGCCTGCCGCCACGCTTCAGTACCCTGAAGCACTCGCGCCACACGGGACGCACGTCGGGCACGTACAGGTTGGAGATCGGGTGCACGATGCAGTCGAAGGAAGCGTCCGCGAAGGCCGAGAGGTCACGCATGTCACCTTGCACGGTCGTGAGCGCCAGGCCGTCGCGCCGCGCGACCATATCGTCCTGCGCCAGCTGGAGCGGCGACAGGTCCAGGACGGTGACGTCCGCGCCGGCGGCGGCCAGCACCGGCGCCTGCTGGCCGCCAGCCGAAGCCAGGCACAAAATGCGTGGCGCGCGGTCCATTGCAGGCAACCAATCGGCAGGCAGGGCGCGCGGGGTGATGTGCACCTGCCAGTCGCCCCGGCGCGCGGCATAGATGGTCTCGGGGCTGACAGGTAGGGACCAGGCGCATTGCTGCGCCGCCTGCCGATCCCAGGCAGCGCGGTTGTGATGGGTGATGTCGATCGTGTCAGTCTGCGGTGCAGTCATGGAGCTTTCCTTGTGTTCGATGGGAAAACTGCCGTTGACACGCGATCTGCAGGCCTATGCCACAGTGACGGGCCGCGGCGCCCCGATAGGGGCCGGGTCCTGCAAGAGATCAGAATGGAACAGGCAAATGCGGCTCGCGCGCCAGGCAGCGAGGGGAGGCAAGATGCGCATGGGCATCCCGGCATTTACTTGTTCACTCTGTAGGCTCCGGTACGGGTAGGAGAGGGGTGCAAGGTTAACCCGGGCGGCGGATCGGGAACAAGTCGCTGCCGCAAGCGGCGCGGCAAAGGGCACGCCGCGCCCTGCAGTTAGGCGCCGCGGGGCGCGGTGACGACATGCGCCTGGATCTTGCCGGTAATGGGCCCCGCGCCATAGCGCGCATGCAGGGCCTTTGTCGCTACGTCGACAGCCTGTTCCAGCATGTTTGCGCCGCGCGCTTCTATTTCGTTGCGCAGCGGCGTGCCTTGGCAAAAGGCGATCGCGGCGGTCTGTGGGGTATCGGCCCGGCTTTCGTAGGCCACCGTTTCAATCGCCTGCTGCCCGGTGAATCCGCCGCGGGCCAGATCGCCTGCGATCATCGCCAGATCATGGTAGCCATGGGGAACCCGGCTCATGAATTTTGGAGGATCGGCGGGAAACAGCTGTGCCAGGGCTTGCTCGACGGTGTCGGCGAATGCGTTGTCCTCGATACGATCCCACACGTTGAACAGGAATGTGCCACCGGGACGCAGGACACGGCGGGCTTCGGCAAAACCCGCCGGCTTGTCCGGCAGGAACATGTAACCGAACTGGCAGACGACGGCGTCGAAAGACTGGTCTTGGAACGGTAGCCGCATCGCGTCGGCCTGGCGCCAGGTGACGTTGCGGTTTGGGCCCAGATTCTCGGCCTGTTCGAGCATGGCGGGATTGAGATCCGTTGCGGTGATGGATGCGCCAGCGGGCAATTGGTCCGCGAGCAGGCGTGTTACCGCGCCCGTTCCCGCCGCAATCTCCAGGACGGACGCCGGACGTAACGCGGCCACGCGTGCGGCCAGGTCGGCCGCGTAGGGTTGGAAGATAAGGGGGACCATGTACCGCTGGTAGAACTGCGGTATGGATCCGGAAAAGATACGATCGCCAGCCGAAGTGTTCATGATGTTCGACTCCTGGGCAGACGTTTATTTTAGGCTTTCCAGGGCGGCTTGCGGCAATGCTTGACCCTCACGTAACGTCATGTCCCAGAGTTCGGTTTGCGCAATCAACGGAGGCATGCGGTGAGACTGAAAGTAGGAGAACTGGCCAAGCGTAGCGGATTGACGGTTCGCACGCTGCACCACTATCACGCGATCGGCTTGCTCACGCCTTCGGCGCGCGCCGAAAACGGCTATCGGCTATATGGCCGCGACGATATTGCCCGCCTGCACCAGATCCAGGCGTTGCGTCGTTTCGGACTGCCGCTGGCGGAAATCGGCGCCTACCTGGACCAGCCCGGCACTCCCCTGGACGAGATCATCGCGAAACAGATCGTGATGCTCGACCGCCAGATCCTGCAGGCCGCGCGCCTGCGCGAGCGTCTCGTGCAGCTGCAAGGCCAGTTGGCCGAGGGCACGGAGCCGGAACTGGCCGATTGGCTGACTACTCTGGAACTCATGACCATGTACGACAAGTATTTTTCCCCGGAAGAACTGGCGCGCCTGCCGATGTACCGGAACCAGAACGGCGACCCTGACTGGCTTGCCTTGATCGATGAAGTGCGCGAACAAATGGCGGGCGGCGTGGCCCCCGAAGAAGAACGCCCACGCGCACTGGCGCTGCGCTGGATGACCTTGCTTCTGCGCGATACGAATGGAGATCCGCGCCTGCTGGTGAAGCTGAATCGCATGCACGAACTGGAGCCGGCAATGCAGGAGCACATTGGCATTTCGCCGGAAATGCGCGCCTACGTGCTGCGAGCCTTCTCGGAAAGCAAGATGCGGCTCTATGAAAGACACCTCGCGCCCGAAGAGGCCCGGTACATGCGGGACCACTATGGTGACCGCATTGGCGAATGGCCGGGCCTGATCGCCGAAGTGCGGGACGCGATCGATGCCGGCGTGGCGCCGGATTCTGCGGCGGGGCTGGAGCTGGCGCGGCGATGGCTGGATCTGTTTCGCAGCTATGCGGGCAATGATGCGGCCACGCAGGCGAAGTTCCGGCATGCCCTGATGACCGAACCCGAACTCACCGCTGGCACGTGGGCCGATGACGCGACGCTGGGCTTCATGCGGCAGGCAATGGCGGCATTGGGTACGGCTATGCCCCCAGCCGCGCCTCCTCCGCCGCCAGATACGCATCCCGTGAAGGCAGCAGGTGTTCGCGGCAAACAGCCATGAGCGCTTCGCGGTTGCCGTCCTGCAGGGCATGAATCATTGCCCAATGCTCCTGCCTGGCGCGCTCGCGGTAGCCGGCAGCAGCCAGTGACCCGAAGCGTATGGGGTGGGTGCGGCGGGCGTATTCCTCGATCGCCTGGCCCAGCACCGCGTTGTCCAGCAGGCCGAAGAACTCGTGGTGAAAGCGCTGGTTGCTGCGGAACACGCGGCGCGTGTCGCCGTCGGCGACTGCCGCGTCGTGTTCGCGTTGCACGGCCACCAGCGCCGCCAGCCGCGCCTGCGGCACGGGCAGCGGGATCTGGCTGGCGGCATGCACTTCAAGCACTTGGCGCAGCGCGTACAGCTCCATGACTTCGCGCACCGAGAAGGCGCGCACGACCGCGCCGATGTTGCGCCTTTTCTCCACCACGCCCAGCGCCTCCAGCTCGGCCAGGACCTGGCGCACCACATGGCGCTTCAGGGCAAAGCGCGCCATGAGCTCGTCTTCGGTCAGGCGCTGGCGCGGGTGCAGCCGGCCGAAGACGATGTCTTCTTCGAGCGTGGCCACCGCGGCCTGGGCGGCGTCCGGGACGGGGGCGTGCGGAGAGTCAGGCGTCAGGACGTCCATGGCTGCCTACGCTTTCGGCACCGTGTCGCGCGTAACGCCTGCGCGCAGGAAGTCGAAGTCCACGCCTTGGTCCGCCTGGGTCACCGTCTGCAGGAACAGCTTGCGGTAGCCGCGTTCGGCGGCGGGCCGGACGATGGGCTGGGCTGCGGTGCGGCGGGCCAGCTCGGCATCGTCCACCAACAGCGCGATCTCGCGATTGGCCACCGACAGGCGGATGCGGTCGCCGTTCTGCACATAGGCCAGCGGACCGCCGATGGCGGCTTCAGGCGTGACATGCAGCACGATGGTGCCGGCGGCGGTGCCGCTCATGCGGCCGTCGGAGATGCGCACCATGTCCTTCACGCCGGCGCGCGCGAGTTTCTTGGGAATGGGCATGTAGCCGGCCTCCGGCATGCCGGGAGCGCCGGTCGGGCCTATGCGCTTGAGCACCAGGATGTCGTCGGCCGTGACGTCCAGGGCGTCGTCGTCGATGCGCCGCGCCATGTCCTCGGCATCCTCGAACACCACCGCGCGGCCCTCGTGTTCCATCAGCTTGGGGTTGGCGGCGGATTGCTTGATGATGGCGCCGCCCGGCGCCAGGTTGCCGCGCAGTACGGCCAGGCCTCCCACCGGGTAAATGGGCGAAGCCGCCGTGCGGATCACGTCCTGGGGGAAGGCGGGCGGCGCGTCGTCCAGCTCTGCGCCCAGGGTGCGGCCCGATACGGTGAGCGCGTCCAGATGCAGGTACGGGCGTAGTTCGCGCAGCAGCGCCGGCATGCCGCCGGCGTGGTGGAAGTCTTCCATGTAGTGCTGGCCCGAGGGCTTCAGGTCCACGAGCACGGGGGTTTCGCGGCTGATGCGGTCCAGGCCCGCCAGGTCGATGTCTATGCCAAGACGGCCAGCGATGGCCGTCAAGTGCACGATGCCGTTGGTGGACCCGCCAATGGCCAGCAGCACGCGCAGGGCGTTTTCGATGGACTTGCCGGTCAGGATGCGGTCCGGCGTCAGGCGCGAGGCGGCCATGGCCACCGCCGTGGCGCCGGTCTTTTCGGCCACGCGCACGCGGTCCGCGGTGACGGCCGGGGCCGAGGCGCCGCCGGCCACCATCATCCCCAGCGCCTCGGTGATGCAGGCCATGGTGCTGGCCGTTCCCATGACGGAACAGGTGCCGACGCTGGCGACCAGCTGGTTGTTCACGTCCGCGATTTCGGCCGCGTCGATCTCTTCGGCGCGGTACCGGCCCCAGTAGCGGCGGCAATCGGTGCAGGCGCCTACCCGTTCACCGCGATGCGATCCGGTCAGCATGGACCCGGTGACCAGCTGGATGGCGGGCACGCCCGCGGATGCGGCGCCCATCAACTGGGCCGGCACGGTCTTGTCGCAGCCGCCGATCAGCACCACGGCGTCCATGGGCTGGGCACGGATCATTTCTTCCGTGTCCATGGACATGAGGTTACGCAGGTACATGCTGGTGGGCTGCGAGAAGCTCTCGTGCACCGAGATGGTGGGGAAATCCATCGGCAGGCCGCCTGCCAGCATGACGCCGCGCTTGACCGCTTCGATCAATTGCGGGGCGTTGCCATGGCAGGGGTTGTAGCTGCTGCCCGTGTTGACGATGCCGATGATGGGGCGCGACAGGGCGTCGTCCGTGTAACCGGCGCCCTTGATGAAGGCTTTGCGCAGGAACAGCGAAAAACCGGTGTCGCCGTAGTTGGTGAGCCCGCGGGCCACGCCGCGCGCGGCCGTGCCGGCGCTGTCGAAAGGGCCCTGGGCAGGCGCGCCGTTCTTGGTCTCGTCCTTCATTCTTTATCTCGATAATATTATTGATAATCTGATCCCGGCATCATATCCAGCCTTTGAAATCGTTCGCAAGCGGTTTCTTGGGCAGACGGAATTGATCTTTTGTATAGATCAGTCGATAGAAAAATTCTGATTCTTCTATCAAGGTGCTACCCCTACACTGGCGCGGTTGACGAGCCGGGCGTCCCTCTCATTCCTATACTCATCCCGGCAGGAGACCTACATGTCAGACCTGCGTCTGCGGCCGCGCCGCGCCGTCCTGTTTTCGCTGCTGGCCTTGTGCGCCGGTGTTTCCTCTCCCGTCCTGGCCGCCGACGCCTATCCCGACAAGCCCATCCGCATGATCGTGCCGTACCCGCCCGGCGGCGCGACTGACGTGATCGGCCGAGTGCTGGCGCAGGAACTGACAGGCGCGCTGGGACAGTCGGTGATCGTGGAGAACCGCGCAGGCGCGGCTGGCAACATCGGCGCAGACCAGGTCGCCAAGGCGCAGCCCGACGGCTACACGCTGCTGATGGGCGCCTTGACCAGCCATTCCATCAATGCCGCGCTGTACCGTGGCCGCGTCACCTATGACGTGGAGAAGAGCTTCGCGCCCGTGTCCATCGTGGGCACGGTGCCGCTGGTGTTCGTGGTGAACCCCTCGGTGCAGGCGAACACGCTGGCGCAGTTCATCGCGCTGGCCAAGTCCAAGCCCGGCTACATCACCATGGGGTCGGCCGGTAACGGTTCGCCCCAGCATCTGGCCGCCGAAATGTTCAAGCGCACCGCGGGTGTGGACGTGCTGCACGTGCCCTACAAGGGCAGTGGCCCGGCCATGACCGACCTGATGGGCGGTCAGGTGCTCAGCATGATCGAAACCGTGCCTGCGGCGCAGGGCAGCATCAAGGCCGGCAAGCTGCGCGCGCTGGCGGTGACTTCGGCGCAGCGTGTGGACGCGCTGCCGGATGTGCCTACCGCAGCCGAAGCCGGCTTGAAGGATTTCGAGGTCAGTTCCATGTTCGGCATCGTGGCGCCTGCAAACACCCCGGCGCCCGTGATCGAGCGCCTGAACGGCGAACTGAAGAAGATCCTGGCCAAGCCCGAGGTCAAGGCGTCGCTGCTGAACCAGGGCGCCATCGCCACCTGGACCACGCCCGCCGAGGCCGGCGCCCGCGTGTCCGCAGAGCTTGCCCGCTGGACCAAAGTCATCGACGAAGCCGGTGTGAAGGGGGATTAAACCTCCCAAGGTTGCGGCTTTACGTCACACGCCGGGAGTTCCGCCTAGAACTCCCGGCGATTTTGTTTGCGTGCAGCATCGCAAAAGACGCAACAAGGCTTGCGCGCAAAGTGTGGAAGACGCATTGAAATAATTGCGCATGCAAAGTTTTGCGCTATGAACCACCAATGGGGACGCAATAAATCGCAATAAAGCCCTCGCGAGATTGTATACAGTGGTTGACCCCGAATAGACTAGGCCGTAATGTATTTTGCGGGCCTTCCGAGGACGGCAGAAGGGGGATAACAATGACAGACGACCAGGACGAGAAGTCGATTCTGTACACGCATTTCGGTACGCACAGTCCATATTGGCGCCTGTCCGCCGATAGCGACGCGTTTGAACTTGCAGCGGTCAAGGGTGCGGCCAATATCGCGATGGCGCTGCGTCCCGAACAAGCCCAGACGATACGCAGCCTGACTGGCATCACCTCCAGCGTGCGCATCGATATTTCGCTGTACGGCGATCTGCTCAAGCTGCATCTGGTAGGCCGAAAGATCAACCCCAACGAATGGGCCGGCACCGCATCCGCCCATTCCGATACCGAATCCGTTGCCAAGGATCTGGTCGAAGGCCTGTCCTTCGCCGAGACCGTGGTGTCCGAGGCCAACTCGGTCATTGTCATCGTCGACCAGAACGGCCGGGTCCAGCGCTTCAACAAGCTCAGCGAGGAATACACCGGCAAGCGCGAGCAGGACATCATCGGCCGCAGCGTCTTCGAAATGTTCATGACGCGCGAAGAAGCGATCGCCTCACGCCGCAATATTGCCGAGTTCTACAAGCGCGGCCAGTCCTACGAGGCCGAGCGACTGATCAACACGGTCAAGGGACCACGCCTTTTCCTGTTCCGCAACAAGTTCGTCACCAGCGGCAGCGGCGAGAAGCGCGTCTACCTGATCTGCTCGGGCACCGACATCACCGAGGAACGCCAGGCGCAGGAGCGCCTGCGGGTGCTGGCCAATACCGACATGCTCACCAATCTGCCCAACCGGCACGCGATCACCACGCGGCTTAAGGCGGCGCTGGCGGCGGGGCAGGAAGGCCGGGGCGGCGTGCTGTTCCTGGACCTGGACAATTTCAAGCGCATCAACGATCACTACGGCCACGGCTTTGGCGACCGCCTGCTCAAGTCGGTCGCCGTGGCGATTTCCTCCTGCCTGTCCGAAGGGCAGACGCTGGCCCGGCTGGGCGGCGACGAATTCATCGTGCTGCACGAAGCCGCCCAGACCTGGGAACTGGAAGCCACCGCGCAACGCATCATCGAGCGCCTGCGCGAGCCTTTCCGCCAGGGCCTGATAGAGGTCTATACCAGCTGCTCCATCGGCATCGCCATGTACCCCGAACACGGCGCCGACCTGGACAGCGTGGTGCGCAGCGCCGATATCGCCATGTATGTGGCCAAGGAAGCAGGGCGCCATACCTACCGCGTGTTCCAGCCCGAGATGGACCGCCGCAACGCGGACTACGTCTGGCTGGACACCAATCTGCGCAAGGCCTTGGCCGAAGACCACCTGATGCTGTACTACCAGCCCAAGCTGGCTGGGCGCAATGGCGAGGTCGATGGGGTCGAAGCGCTGGTGCGCTGGCGTTCGCCCGAGCGCGGCATGGTCTGCCCCAGCGCCTTCATTCCCTATGCCGAGGAATCGGGCCTGATTTCGCCCTTGGGCGTCTGGGTCATGCGCGAAGCAGCGCGGCAGGCGGCCGCCTGGAAGCGTGACGGATTGAATATACGCATTGCCATCAATATGTCCGCGCGCCAGCTCAACGACAAGGGCGTGGTCAGCGACTTCATGCGCGCCATCGGGGATGCCAGCCTGGACCCCTGCATGCTGGATATCGAATTGACCGAGAGCTGCCTGATCGATGACGAAGGCGCGGCCATCGAACTGATCAAGCAGTTCCGGCAACTGGGCGCGCGCGTCCATCTGGACGATTTCGGCACCGGCTATTCCTCGCTGTCGCAGCTTGCCCGCATTCCGCTGGACGCCATCAAGCTGGACGCCAGTTTCGTGCGCGGCGTCAACGAGAACCCGGTGTCGCAGGCTTTGGCGCGCGCGATCGTGGCCGTGGCGCGCACGCTGGAGCTCAAGGTCATCGCGGAAGGCGTGGAGACGACCGAAGAGGCCGTCTTCGTCGACACTCTGGGCGTGGACGCCAAGCAGGGCTATCTGTACGCCAAGCCCATGCCGGCGGCCGAACTCACCGCCTGGCTGGCCCAGCGCCGCCGGCTGCATCTCATCGCCTGAGGCAGCCGGCTTTCCGCTACCGCATCAATGCATGGTGGCTTCCTGCGCGGACTCCGCGCTGGAAGCGGTGCGCCGGTTCTGCGCGATCACCAGACGCTCCATGTAGGCGCGGTCCTTCGGGTCGATCGAGAACGCGGCTTCGACCCAGTCCTCGGTAATGTCCATCAGCTCTGAACGCGACAGGCTCAGCACGCGCTGGCGCGCGCGCAGCATGGCGCGCATGCCGTTGAGCTTGGGCCGCATCACGTCGATGAAGGTGCGCGTGGCCTTGTAGGCATCGCCCGGCTCGAACAGCACGTCGACCAACCCCCTGCCATGGAACCATTCGGCCGTGTGCGATTCGCCGGAGCCGATCAGTTCTTCCGCCAGCTTCATGCCCGAGCGCCGCGCCACCAGGGAATAGCCGCCCATGCCGGGAAAGAGATTGAACGCCATTTCCGGAAAACCCATGCGCGCGGTGTTCTGCGCCAGGACGAAGTGATGGGCAAGCGCGGCTTCGAAGCCGCCGCCTAGCGCCGTGCCTTCGATCATCGCGAGCGAGATGGCGCCGGTATCGAAGCCGCGGGTGGCGGCATGCACGCAATCCACGCAAGCGCGGGCATAGGCCCGGAGCGCTTCGCGCTTGCCGGTGCGTATGGCTTCGGCGAAGAAGTTCAGGTCGCCGCCCACGTTGTAGATCTGAGGGACCAGCGATCCCGTGACCCAGAAATCGATCGGCAGGCCCGAGTCCTTGGCGGCGCGCGCCAGCGTCATGATCTCGTCGATCAGTTCATGGTTGAAGCACGGACGCGGTTGCGCGCGAAGCATCATCCACATGACACGACGTCCCTCCTCATAGAACGCCGAGAGCTGCTTCAGGTTGCCTGCGGCGGTGAAGGGGTGGCAATCCGGATGAATGAGTTGATTCATTTACTTTCGTCCAATTGATCAAGGTGAGTCGGAGTACTACGGGATCAGCCTAATACAGACCTTCCGGCTCTCGTCTCATGCAAACCTCGTCCAGCTGGCCAGACTTGTCCGTAAGTCAAAGGCCCGAGTGATCAATGGAGAAAAGCGGCAAACGCGCGCGGCTGCTCAACCCATCAGGCGATGGGGGCATGGGTAAAACGGATGAGGGATACACGCAAATCCGCGGCGATCCGGGCGATGCGCCGCGAGCGCGCCGAAGGCAGCGCGCTCATGCGTTGGGATGAGGGACAGCGGGCCCGTTCAGGCGACGCCGCCGTTGGCGCGCAGGATCTGGCCGTTGACCCAGCCGGCCTGCGGACTCGCCAGGAACGACACCACGTTGGAGATGTCCTCGGGCTGGCCCAGGCGTTCCAGCGGAGGCATTTTGGCGTAGTGCTCGATCAGTTCGGGACTCTTGCCATTCAAGAAGAGTTCGGTGGCGACGGGGCCGGGAGCCACTGCATTGACGGTGATGCGGCGTCCGCGTAGTTCCTTGGCGAACACTTGCGTAAGGCTTTCCACCGCGGCCTTGCTGGCGATGTAGACGGAGTAGTTCGGCAGGTTGAGCGCGATGGTGGTGCTGGACACGTTGACGATGCTGCCGCCATCGGCCAGCCGGGTGGCGGCTTCGCGCAGCGTGTTGAAGGTGCCGCGCGTATTGATGCCGAAGGTTTGCTCATACAGCTCGTCGCTGGTCTCGGCCAGCGGCACCATCTTCAGGATTCCGGCGCTGTTGACCAACACGTCGATGCGGCCCAGTTCCGATTCGACCTGATCGAACATGGCGCGCACCTCGGCCGCCTGCGACACGTCGGCGCGCACGACGATGGCGCGGCCGCCAGCCGCGCGGATTTCGCCGGCCAATGCGTCGGCTTCGGCGGCGCGGGAGGCGTAGTTGATGGCGACGGCGCAGCCGTCGCGCGCCAGGCGCCGGACGATGGCGGCGCCGATGCCGCGCGATCCGCCGGTGACGAGCGCAATGCGTTGCGTGGGCTGGGAATTCATGTCGTATCTCCGATGGGTTGAAGGGTAAGGCGCATCTTGAACTATTTCGGAAAAAAGATAATTACTCTATATTCGCTAACATAATTTCATTTACATTAATAATGAGCGGCTGACCATGGACCGGTTCCAGGAAATGCAGGTGTTTGTGCGCATCGCCGAAAGGGGCAGTTTTTCCAAGGCCGCCGAGGACTTGCAGATCCCTCGCCCCACGGTCACCAATCTGGTCAAGCGGATGGAAGCGCGGCTGGGCGCCCGCCTGCTGGAACGCACTACGCGCCAAGTGCGGCTCACCCACGATGGCGAGGCGCACTACCGGCGCTGCGTGCGTTTGCTGGCTGACTTGGAAGAAGCCGACGGCGCCTTTCTGGATACGTCGCCCAAGGGACTGCTGCGGGTCAATGCCCAGGGCACGCTGACCCGGTTTTTCGTGATGCCGGGCTTGCCCGCTTTCCTGGAACGCTATCCCGACATCGTCCTGCAACTGGGCGAGGACGACCGCCTGGTGGATCTGGTGCGCGAGGGCGTGGATTGCGTACTGCGCACCGGCGTGTTGCAGGATTCATCCCTGGCCGGCCGCCAGATTGCGCTGATGCCGCAAGTGACGGTGGCCAGTCCCGCCTATCTGGAGCGTTTCGGCGAGCCCCGGCGCCTGGAGGATCTGGAAAGCCATCAGGCGGTGAACTACCTGTCGAGCGCGACCGGGCGCGGGCTGCCGCTGGATTTCACGGTCGAGGGGCGCAACGTCCAGGTGCGGCCCCGGGCCGTGGTCAGCGTCACGGGCGCGGAACTCTACACCAGCGCGGCGCTGGCCGGGTTGGGACTGGTGCAAGTGCCGCGCTATCGCGTGGAGCGCGAACTGGCGGCGGGCGAGTTGAAGATCGTGCTGCCCGGGGCGCCACCCGCGCCCATGCCCGTGTCGGTGCTGTATCCGCAGAACCGCCAGGTATCGGCGCGGGTGCGTGTTTTCACGCAGTGGCTGGCGGAGGTCATCGCCGCCGGCCTGGCTCAGACGATACCGGTCAGGTAATACACCGCGATCGCCAAAAAGACCGACGCGGTCGATATCAGCGTGATGGCGAAAATGTCCCCGTAGGACTGGCGGTGGGTCAGGCCCGTGACCGCCAGCAGGGTAATGACCGCTCCGTTGTGCGGCAGGGTATCCATGCCGCCGCTGGCCATGGCGGCGATACGGTGCAACACCTCCATGGGGATGCCCGCCGCGTGGGCGCTGTCGATGAAGGTCTGCGCCATGGCCGCCAGCGCAATGCTCATGCCGCCCGAGGCGGATCCGGTGATGCCGGCCAGCGAGGTGACCGCCACCGCTTCACCCACCAGTGGATCGGGGATGGCCTTGAGCGCGTCGGCAACCAGCAGGAACCCGGGCAGGGCGGCGATAACGCCGCCAAAGCCGTATTCCGCCGCGGTGTTCATTGAAGCCAGCAAGGCGCCGGACACGGCGCTCTTGCTGCCTTCCGCGAAATGCGCCTTGATGCCGCGGAACGAAAACAGCAGGATGGTGACGATGCCCGCGATCAGCGCGCCCATTACCGCCCACAGCGCTACCTGGTCTTCGGCGTTGACCGGCATGGGTTTGGGCAGGCCCGGCAGCGCCACTTCGGATCCGGCCGGATACCAGCCCGGTATCCAGCGGGTAAGCAGATAGTTGGCCACGCCCACCACTACCAAGGGCAGCAGCGCAATCAGCGGATGGTGCTCGCGTTCAGTGGGCGGCGTGACCGGTTCGTTGCGCAGGTCCGTGCCGTAGGTCTCGCCGGCGGCGGCCGCGCGCTTGCGCCGCCACTCCAGATAGGCGATGCCGGCGGTCAGCGTGAAGCAGGCGCCGATCAGGCCCAGCCATGGCGCTGCCCAGGTCGTGGTTTCAAAAAAAGTGGTGGGGATGATGTTCTGGATCTGCGGCGTGCCGGGCAGGGCCGTCATGGTGAACGTGAACGCGCCCAAGGCGATTGCGCCCGGCATCAGCCGCTTCGGGATGCCGCCCTGGCGGAACATTTCCGCCGCGAACGGGTACACGGCGAATACCACCACGAACAGGGACACGCCGCCGTAGGTCAGCACGGCGCAGACCAGCACGATGGCCATGATGGCGCGCTCGGCGCCGATCAAGCGCAGCACCGCCTGCACGATGGCGCGTGAGAAGCCGGACAGCTCGATCAACTTGCCGAACACGGCGCCCAGCAGGAACACGGGGAAGTAAAGCTTGGCGAAGCCTGCCATGCGTTCCATGAAGATGCCAGAGAATACGGGCGCCAGCGCCGACGGGTCGGTCAGCAATACCGCGCCCATGGCTGCGATGGGCGCGCACAGGATCACGCTATAGCCGCGATACGCCGCCAGCATCAGAAACGCCAGCGCCGCCACCACGATGAACAATCCGGTCATTCGGTACTCCAGGAATGAAGAGACAAGGGGTGGGAACAGGGCCTACACCTTACCGCATCACACCGGATGTCTTGTTTGCAGCGGCCGGGACTCAGCGTTCCAGCAGCGCCAGCGCCTGGCGGGCGATGTCCAGGTCGATCGCCGCGTCTTCGCCGCCGCCCATGAACCAGGCGGCGGAAAGTCCGCACCAGGCCAGGATCCATTGCAGCAGCCGGCGGCGCTCCAGGCCGGATTGCTCGACGATGATCTCCAGCCGCCGCTCGAAGCGCCCCGGCACGATGGCCACGGGCGGAACCGGATCCGCCAGGTCCGGGTTGCAGAAGATGTTGGCGTAGTCGAAGGAGCGCTCGCCATGCAGGCGCTTAGGGTCGATGACCAGCCAGCCGCGCTCGCCGAAGTCCAGGATGTTGTCGTGGTGCACGTCGCCGTGCAGCACCGCCAGGTCGCGCGGACTGTCGAGCAGGATGCGGGCGTGGCGCGCGCTGTGTGCCAGGATGCCGCCTCGCGCCTGCGCCATGGGCCACAGTTCCTCGAACCATGCTTCCAGCGGACGCAGCGCGGGCAGGGGCCGGGCGCGCGGCGCATGCAGATCTTGCAGCACGCCGCAGATGATGCGGGTGGCTTCGTCGTCGCGTCCGTTGCGCGCATACTCGGCCAGCGAACGCGCGCCCGTGGCCCGCTCCAGCAAGATGGCCTCGTCGTCGTGCGCCAGTACGCGGGCTGCCCCCTGGCCGTCCCACCAGCGCATCAGCACGCCGCCTTGCTTTTCGTCTTCTTCGTGCGAGACCTTGAGCATGGCGGGCTGTCCCCGGTGGCGTACCGGCAGCAATTGCGCCGCGCGCGTGACGATGGGGGCGCCATCAGGCACGAGATGCCAACGCGAGAGGTAGGTGTCGAACATGGAGTGGCAGGAAGGATCGGGGTCCCTATAGTAGAGCCCGGCGCGGCAGCAGTGCGGTGACCGCTGCTGCCACCGCATTGCCCCCCGCACTGGCGACGATGGGCAGCAGGTAAGAGCCGCTGATGTCATACGCATAGCCTGCCGCCACCGGCCCGATCAGGGTGCCGAAGGCCACGCTGGTGTAGAGCGCGCCGATGATGCCGCTGACATGGCGTCCGCCGAAGTAGTCCATGACCACGGCGGGCATGAGCGCGACCCAGCCGCCGTAGAACGCTCCGAATACCAGTGCGAACAGCGTCAGCGACCAGAACTGGCCGCAAGCGGCCCATAGCGCGAGCGACGCGCCCATGCCGCCGTACATGGCGCCGAGCGACGCGCGCCGGCCCAGTCGGTCGGCCAGCGTGCCCAACAGGAATCGGCCCGCCGTGCTGCCCACGCCCACCATGCCCAGCAGCAGCACGGCCTGTCCTGATGCGATGCCCCGATCCAGCGCGTATGGGACCAGATGCACGAACGGCACGAAGACGCCGAAGGCGCCCGCCATGCTGGCAAGGTACAGCAGGGCAAAGGCCTTGCTGCGGATGGCGGCGCGCACCGGCACGCCCGCGGGTGTGGACGGCGTCATGGCAACAATGGGGGGAGCAGCATCGCCGTCGGGCTGCAAACCGTGGTCTTGCGGCGAGTTTTCCACCCATAGCGCGGCCGCGCACCCGGCGACAGCCACCAGCGCGGCCAGCGCCAGATAGGCGGCGCGCCAGCCCCACAGGCCGATCAATTCGGCCGCGAGCGGCGGCACGAGCAACGTGCCCACGCCAATGCCGCTGACCGCCAGCCCGGAAGCCAGTCCGCGCCGGCGCAGGAACCAACGTTGCACCGCGCCTATCACTGGCACGTACGCGCAGCCCACGCCTAGCCCGACTCCGAGGCCATAGGCCAGATAGATCTGGGTCAGATTTTGCGCGGCGCTGGCCAGCGCCAGGCCTAGTGCCACCAGCAGCATGCCCAGCCACGCCATGCGGCGCGAACCGTAGCGGTCCGCGAGGGGGCCGCTGATCACGCCAAAGCCGAAATAAAGGAATCCCGCCACTGAGAACACCAGCGACACCGCGCCGCGCGAGGCGGAGAAGTCGCGTTGCAGAGCATCGAGGAAGGCGCTGAAGGAATAGGCGCTGCCGAAGCCCAGCAAGGTGATCAGGAAGGCCGCGGCCACCACGCGCCATCCTTGAAAGAGATGCCTGGCGGCAGGCAGGGCGGTGCGTTGTTGCGCTGGCATAAGCGTCTCCTGCGTCAGCATGCCGGCCGGCGCAAATGCCAGTCCGTGGCCGCCTGGAAGGCGGCGCCCAGTTGGAACAGCACGGGCTCGCCCAGATGGGCGCTCACCAGTTGCATGCCCATCGGCATGCCAGTCTCGCCCTGGCCCGCAGGCAAGGTCAGGCAGGGATGGCCCGTCATGTCGAATACGCAGGTATAGCGCTGCAGCGCGCGCACCAGCGCGGGCTGCCGGCCCAGGACGCTGACGGCTTCCAGGGTGAGCGCGGGCATGGGCTGCACCGGCGTCAGCAGCGCGTCGGCCTGGGTGAACAAGGCGTCGACTTCGCCCCGCAGGGCCATGCGGCGCAGCAGGATGCGTTGATAGTCGATGCCCGACACGACGCCTGCGGCCTCGATCACGCTGGCCAGCACCGGCCCGTATTCGTCCCGCCGCGAGGGGTAGGTGCCTGCATGCGCAACGGCCGCTTCGACTGCGCAGAGCGGCGCCCAGTCGCGCGCCGCCTGCGCGGTGTCTTCGACGGGAAAGCGCAATGGCACCACGGTTGCGCCCAGCTCGCGGAAGGTCTGCATTGCTGCCGCCAGCATGCGCTGGGTGAGCGGATCGACGTCCCGGGTGTTCCAGGCGGAATCCACGCCGATCCGCAGTCCGTGCACCGGCGCTTCGGACAACCGGGCATAGCATGGCACGGGCGCTTGCAGCGCGGTCGGGTCCAGCGGATCCGCTCCTGCAATTGCCTCGAGCAGCAGGGCGGCGTCTTGCGAGCTGCGCGCAATGACGCCGGCATGATCAAGCGAGGCCGCCAGCTCGAACACGCCATGGCGGCTGACACGGCCCCAGGTCGGTTTGATGCCGGTCAGGCCGGTGGCCGCGCAAGGCCAGCGGATGGAGCCGCCGGTGTCCGAAGCCGTTGCCCCGAAACACAGGCCCGCCGCGGTGGCCGCCGCCGATCCGCTGGACGAGATGCCGGGCCAGTAGGCCGCATTCCACGGGTTGCGCGGAGGCTCGACGCTCGGATGATGATCGGAGTAGGCGCCCTCGGTCATTTGCAGTTGACCCAGCAGTACGGCCCCCGCCATGCGCAGGCGGCGGACCACCGTGGCATCGTGGTCCGCTGCGACGCCACGGTAGATGGCGGTGCCGGCGGCAGTCGGCACGCCCTTGCGCCGGAACAGGTCCTTGAGCGCGATGGGCACGCCATGCAGGGGGCCGCGGTAACGCCCCTGGCGTATTTCGGCTTCCGCGGCCCGCGCCTCCTGCATTGCGCTGGCCGCCGTTACGTGGGCGTAGCTGCGCAGGGCGCCGTCCAGCGTCTCGATACGCTGCAATTGAGCGCGTGTGATTTCCACCGGCGAGATCTCGCCCGATCGGATCAGGGTGGCGAGCGCGCTCAGGTCCTGGTAGTGGAGGCCGGCAGCGGCGGGGCGCGCGGCCTTGATGCTTTCCGTATAGTTCATCTATTCTTTATCCATCTTGCGTGCATCACGGGATCGTCAAAATTAAATCCTGAATAGCGAGGTGGCAAAGCATGATTTCTATCTCTTATAAATTAGAAAAACTAAATTATTTGTGAGGCTGAGAGATGGCCATTCAACGACTGCCGCCGCTCAATGCGCTGCGGGCCTTCGAGGCCGCGGCTCGCCATTTGTCCGTGAAAGACGCGGCGCAAGAACTGTGCGTGACGCCTGGCGCGGTCAGCCAGATGATCAAGTCGCTCGAGCAGCATCTGGGTGTGGCCCTGTTCCTGCGCGTGAACCGCGGTATTCAGTTGACGGACGCAGGCCACGGCTTTCTGCCGCCGGTGCGCAACGCCTTCCGCCAGATACTGGCCGCGTCCGCGCGCATTTCGCTGCCGCCCGAGAACCGCGTGCTGACGGTCAGCACCACCGCTTTCTTCGCGTCGGCATGGCTGATTCCCCGGCTGCACGATTTCCATAGCCGCCACCCGGAGATCGACCTGCAGATCGTCACCAGCAACGCGTTGGCGGCTTTCGGCCGGGACGGCGCCGACATTGCCATCCGGCATGGACTGGGCCGCTACCCAGGACTGCAAAGCGAACATCTGCTGACCGTGGAAGTGGCGCCGGTGGCGTCGGCCGATCTGGTGGCAAAGCTGGGCACACCTCTGAAACCCGACGACCTGCTGGGCTGGCCCCGCGTGCACGACGAGGGCCGCAATGGCTGGCAGCTTTGGTTTGCGGCGCAGGGAGTGGAGGACTCGGGCACGCCTCGGGGACCCGCCTTCGATGACGGCAGCCTGCTTCTGAAGGCGGTGGCAACTGGCCAGGGCGCCGGCCTGCTGCCCGTGGCGATGGTGCAAGACGAGCTCACGGCCGGACGGCTGATCCGGCTGGCGGGCGACGCCTGGCTGGAGGAGTTTGGGTATTACCTGGTGTGGCCGGGCCGGGGCGCCCTGCCGGACAAGGCGCAGGTGTTCCGCAATTGGCTCCGGACCTGCGGCGTGGGGTAAGGGCGCCGGCGTGGCGGCCCGTTGCGGATCTACGGTGTCGCCGACAGGGCTGCCGCCCTGCGCGCCAGTTCCGCCACGCCGAAGCTGGTCGCCAGCGAGTGATCGTCCAGCGCTTCCAACGGCACCCAGCGGGCCTCGGCGGCGTCGTCGCCCGCTACCGGTTCGCCGGATTGCCAGCGGCACAGCACGGCGATCAGGATGAAATGGCGGCGCAGCGCGCCCGTGTCGTCGCGGTCGTAGACATCCACGGCGTCGAATACGCGCAAAGGTTCCGCGCGCACGCCGGTTTCTTCCAGCAGTTCGCGCGCTGCAGCGGCATGGAGGCTTTCGCCCGCGTCGATCTTGCCGCCAGGAAAGGCCCAGCGGCCCTGGTCTGGCGGGTTGGCGCGGCGCACCAGCAGCACGCGGCCGTCGCGGACCACTGCGGCGATCGTGGCGGCGATGGGGCGTTGGGGTGAGGGCGTGGACATGCGCGGTTCCTTAGTATGACGGCCCATGGGCCCTGGTCCGCCAGGGTACGCCAAGCTGGCCTTAGCGCAAATCCGCGTAGTGCCGGGCCGGCTCCCTGGTGCACACTGTCGTGCCGCGCTCATATCTGCGCGCATCGCACAGGGAGCGGGAGGGCAGCATGGATACACCGGACCGGCAGTTGCGCTATTTCTTGCGCATCGCGGAACTCAAATCGCTATCGCGGGCAGCGGAGGACCTGGATCAGACCCAGTCGGGGCTCAGCCGGCAGCTAGCCGCGCTGGAAGCCCACGTGGGCAAGCCCCTGTTCGTGCGCACCGGGCGCGGAGTGGAACTGACCGAGGCAGGCGCGCGCCTGCTTGACGGCATCCAGCCCGCTTACCGCAGCATAGACCGCGTGCTTGAAGCCGTGCGCCAACGCGAGGGCGTCACGCAGGGAACGGTCCGCCTCGCCACCGTGCACACGCTCAGCTACTACTTCATGGCGGAGGTAGTGGCCAGTTTCGTCAGCAGCCATGAGCACGTGAACCTGTCCGTCATGGGGCGCAGCTCGCCGGAGGTTGTGGCCTTGGTGGAAAGCGGCAAGGCGGACGTGGGTTTCGTCTATGACGCGGCAGTCGCATCCGACAATCTGGCCTCCGCCCCGCTGTTTGACGACGACATGTGCCTCATTGTGCGTGGCGACGTGGTGATGCCGCAGGAGGTCGACCTGGCCGGCATGGATCTGCGGCTGGTGGGGTTCCCGCCGCACTACGCGCTGCGCAAGATGATCCACAGCGCCGGGCTGGAACCTGAATTCGTGGCCGAGGCCGAAACCATAGACGCCATGCTCAAGCTGGTGTCCTCGGGCGTGGGCGCCTGCATCCTGCCGTCCCGCATTCCCGATAAGCTGTTGACCGAATATGGATTGCGCAAGGTCGGGGTCCATAGCCCCATTTTGCGGCGGCGCGTGGTCGCCATTACGCTCGCCAACCGCCAGCCCCTGCCGTTGGTAAGCGAGCTGCTGGCCGTCGCGCACCGCATCGCGCGGCAATGACCCTCCGGCCGCTATCCGAATAGCAGCTATGACCCTGGCTGCATGGCGGTATGCAGCCAGGCTTTCCATACTGTGCATACCTCGCGCGGCGTCCGGTGGCGCCGAAGGCGCGGGCATGACACAAGGGGAAGACATGAGCACCGCATTACGAGAGAAATCCTATTTCGACACCCGTGCCACGCAGGAAATGGCGCGCCATCTGCACGCCGTTCCGCGCAGCATCCAGGAAACCATGGCCTATGCCTGTCGCATCCTGGCCATGACCGAGCAGGAGGCCGGGCTCGCCGGCCAGATCAGCGTGCGCTCGCAGCGTCCCGGGGCGTATTGGACCCTGCGTTTCGGGTTGGGCTTTGATGAAGCCACGCCAGCCGATTTCATCGAGGTGGACCGCGATCTTCACACGCTGACGGGCGAGGGCATGGCCAACCCGGCCACCCGATTTCACCTGTGGGTGTACGAGGCCCGGCCCGACGTGCAATCCATCATCCACACGCATTCGCCCTGGGCCTCGGCGCTGGCCGCGGCGCGCCAGCCCCTGGTGATTTCGCAGATGGACATGACACCGCTGCACGACGACTGCGCGTTCCTGGGCGATTGGCCCGGCGTGCCGATCGCGGACCAGGAAGGGGTGATCATCTCCAAGGCGTTGGGCGGCAAGCGCGCCATCATCCTCGCGCATCACGGCTATCTGACCGCCGGCGGCAGCTGCGAAGAGGCGACCTACCTGTCGGTGTACCTGGAACGCGCGGCGCGCATGCAGATCCGCGCGCAGGCGTTCGGGCCGCTGACGCCCGTGGACGATGCCCTCGCGCGCGAAGCGCACGACTACCTGCTCAAGCCTTCGATCGTCAACGCGACGTTCAACTACTGGGCCCGGCAGACGCACGGCATTGCGCCCTTGCCGCTGCCCGCCGCCTGACGCCGCGCAGCCCATTCTTCCAGAACTCTTTTTGGGGAGTCATGATGATGACGACCAAGCCTGCGGCTGCGCGCTCGCGCCGCGATTACGTGACGGCCGGACTGGCCAGCATGATGGGCACCACGATCGAGTGGTACGACTTTTTTCTTTATGGCACCGCTGCCGCGCTGATCTTCAACAAGATCTTCTTCCCGTCCTTCGACCCCTTGACGGGCACGTTGGCGGCGTTTGCCACCTATTCAGTGGGCTTTTTCGCGCGGCCGCTGGGCGGCGTGATATTCGGCCACTACGGCGACAAGATCGGGCGCAAATCCATGCTGCTCATCACTTTGCTATTGATGGGCGTGCCCACCATTCTCATCGGGCTGATTCCGTCCTACGAGCAGATCGGCTACTGGGCGGCGGTGCTGCTGGTGATGATGCGCTTCCTGCAAGGCATAGCGGTGGGCGGCGAATGGGGCGGTGCCGTGCTGATGGCAGTGGAGCACGCGCCGGATGGCAAGAAGGGCTTTTTCGGCAGCCTGCCGCAAGCCGGCGTGGCGCCCGGACTCATCCTGTCCTCGCTGGCGATGGGCGCGGTTGCAACCTTGCCCGAGGCCGACATGCTGGCGTGGGGCTGGCGCCTGCCGTTCCTGGCCAGCGTGGTCCTGTTGCTGGTGGGATGGTTCATCCGGGTCAAGGTCGCCGAGTCGCCCGACTTCGAGCAGATGAAGGAAAAGGGCGCCAAGGTCGAGGTGCCGGTGGCAGAGGTGCTGAAGCATCATCGCCGCGCCTTGATGGTGGTGGTGGGCGCCAGGCTGGCGGAGGTGACCTGGTTCTATACGGTGGTGACTTTTTCGTTGGCCTACGCCACGGGCACCCTGGGCATCGCGCGGTCCGTCATGCTGGACGCCACCATCTGGGGCGCGGCCGTCGCGCTGTTCACCATGCCTCTGTTCGGCATGCTGGGCGACAGGATCGGCCATAAATGGGTGTTCATGGCCGGCACGCTGGGCATCCTGGCGTGCGCGCCCGTGTTCTTCCAGCTGCTGGGCACGCGTGACACGGAGTGGATCATTCTTGCGGTCTGCCTTGCCGTCGGCCTGGTCTACGCTTGCCTGTACGGGCCGGAAGGCACCTTATTTTCGAGCCAGTTTCCCCCCGAGGTGCGCTATACGGGTATTTCGCTCGCGGTGCAGGTTTCTGGCGCCATCGGCGGCGGGCTGGCGCCGATCGTGGCGACCTGGCTGCTGGCCAAGGGTGGGGGCGACCCCCGATACGTGGTGTGGTACTTGAGCATCCTGGGAGTGATCGCCTTGTTCAGCGCCTGGCTGATGCGCAGCGACGCCGCCGCGGCGGCTGCCTTGCGAGTGCCCGCCCGCGCAAACCTGAGGACGCCATGAAGACCATCGACTATTACTTCTGGATGAACTCCGACTGGGCCTATCTGGGCGCGGACAGGCTGGAGGCGCTGGCGGCCCGCCAGCAGGCGCGGATTCGCTACCTGCCGGTGGACTTGCCCGAGGTTTACGCCCGCACCGGGGGCATCCTGCTTGGGCTGCGCTCGCCCGAGCGCCAGGCCTACCGGGTGACGGAACTGGCGCGCTGGTGCCGCAAGCTGGGCATTCGTGTCAATCCGCAGCCTGCATACATGTGCCCGGATGCCGGCCTGGCTTCGCGTATCGTCATTGCGGCGGACCACGCCGGACTGCCGGTGGCGGCGCTGTACAAAGCCATTCTGAAAGCCGAGTGGTGCGACGAGCAGGACATCTCCGACGCAGCCACCCTGCGGGCCATTCTGGAGCGCCTCGGGCTGGATGCCCCGGCGCTGCTGGCCGCGGCTGGGGAGCCAGCCATCGAGGCGGTCTACCGCCGCAACACCAACGACGCCGTGGCGGCCGGGGTGTTCGGATCGCCCGCTTACGTATACCGGGGCGAGGTGTTCTGGGGCCAGGACCGGCTGGAAATGCTGGAAGAGGCCGTGGCCGCCTGACCGGGCAGAACGGATTGACGGCCATCGCGGTCGCGTACGCGCGGGGAAGGACGGCCGTCGATACCGTTTCAGATGTGCTTGCCTTGCGGCAGCACGCTCAAGGCGATCAGGGCGACGAGACTGGCGGCCATGACGTACAGCGCCGGCGCGAAAGCCACGCCCGTGGTGTACGTGATCCAGGTCAGGATTGCCGGGGCGAAGCCGCCGAGCACGGTCACCGCGGTGTTGTACGTCAGGGACATGCCCGACGAGCGCACCGCGGTGGGGAACACCTCTGACAGCGCCGCGGGCGCCACGCCTACGTACATCGCCACCATCAGGCAGAACAAGGATTGCACGACGATCAGCGTCATCTGCGTGTGCGACGCCTGCAGCCACATCATCAGCGGGTATACGGCGACCAGCAGCACGGCCGCGGCGGCGCGCAGCATGTTGCGGCGTCCGAAACGGTCCGACAGCGTGCCGGAGAATACGCAACCCGCAGTGAGGAACAGATTGCCCACCAGCGCGGCCAGGAAGGCTTGCGAACTCGTGAAACCCATCGATTTCTGCACGTAGATCGGCATGAAGATGATGAGCGCGTAAGGTCCGACTGCCCAGAGTACCGACATGCATAGACCCGTCAGCAGTTCCTTGGGATAGTCGCGGATGACAGCCAGTAGGGGCGCTTTGATGCGGGCGTTCTGGCGGGCTTGGCGCTCCTGTTCTTCGCGGAAGTGCGGCGTTTCGTCCAGCGCGGCGCGCATCCACAAGCCAACCGGCGCGATGGCCAGGCCGATAATGAAAGGAATGCGCCAGCCCCATTCGCCCACTTGGTCTTCGGTAAGCAGCGTGGTGACCAGCGTCGCTACGAGCGCGCCCAGCAAATTGGAGATCCCCATGCTGGCCTGCAGCCAGGAGGCATACTGGCCACGCTTGCCTTCGGGAGCGTGCTCCACCAGGAATGCCGTTGCGCCGCCGACTTCGCCGCCGGCAGAGAAACCTTGCAGCACGCGGCCACAGACGATCAGCAGCGGGGCGCCCACACCGATGGCGGCATACGGAGGCGCGGCTGCAATCAACAGCGTGCCCAGGGCCATCAGCATGATGGTCAGCGTCAGCGTCGCCTTGCGGCCGGCCCGGTCGCCGTAGGATCCCAGCACGAGCGCGCCCAGCGGACGGACCACGAAGCCCAGGCCGAACGCCAGGAACGAGGTCATCAACTGTACGGTTGGATTGGCGTCCTGAAAAAAATTCTGCCCGATGTAGACAGCGAACAGGGCATAGACGGTGAAGTCATACCACTCGAGGGCATTGCCGGCTGATGCGGCGATGACCGCCTTGCGGCCGCTGCGGTCCCGGGCGGGGTGGGGGGCGTGCCGGCCTGGCACGGCTTCGGCTCCCAGGTTCATGGAGATGTCCTTCATTGTTTCCCAGTTCTGATCGTGAGGTTCGGGGCGCGTTTGGCGTGCGGATTTTTGGGGGCCCCGGAACAGACGAGCGCATCATAGGAACCAATTTCGATAATGTCGTATTACCTTTTGTTCCTGCTCCATAACATCACATTAATCCCTGAGCTGCGTCATAGCGGGCGATGGGGGACGGTTCAGGGCGGACTAAGGGATAACCCCGAGGTGTTTACATGGGCCAGCCCGCGCCTAGTTCTGTTGTTCGAGGTTGTGCAACACGTTGATGAAGGCCAGCGCGGGGCGCGACAAGGGCTGTAATTGCAGATGAAAGACGTTCACCGGCGCGCTTACCGTGCCGCGTATGGGCACCGCCACCACCTTCGACCAGGTCGGACCCGCCACGGTGATTTCGTCCACAAGAGCAACGCCTGCGCCCGCCTGCACCAGAGCGCAGGCGACATGGGCCTGCTGCACTTCGATGAGCGGCTCCGGCCGCGAGTCCTCGTCGCCGAACAAGCGGTTGATCAGCATGCCGAACGGGATGTCCGCGCTGTAGCCGATGAGCGGCTCCATGACCAGATCGCGTATTTCCACCTGGCCTTGGGCGGCCAGCGGGTGTCCCTTGGGAAGGACCGCGACAATTTTGTTTTCGTAGAGGGGCTGTGAGGCCAGGCTAGGGTGTTCCACCGGCATGTAGGCCACGCCCAATTCCACTTGCTGAGTCAGCAGCGCCTGTTGCAGCGTCGCGGGAATCTGGGTTTGCAGCACGATACGCATCTGGGGGTAACGCCTGCGGAACTGGGCAATAGCCCGCGGCAGCAGGGATTGGCCCAGGCTGGGGCTGCAAGATAGCCGTAATTGCCCTTCGCGGTTTTCGACGAGATTGTCGGCCACCTCGTTCACGCGCTGCACGTTCTGATATAGCGCCGTGACCTCCACGAACAGCCGATGAGCCTCGGGCGTGGGGTAGAGCCGGCCCTTGATGCGCTGGAACAGCATCAGGCCCAGACGTTGCTCGGTATAGGCGATCAAGCGGCTTACCGCGGGCTGGGACACGAACAGGAGCTTGGATGCACCGCTGATGGAGCCGCTGAGCATGATGGCGCGGAACACTTCGATCTGCCGCAGATTCAATTTCATATGCTTAACTTCATGTTAATTGCTACATACATTTAAGCATAAGACGTTTTAGTCACTCGCTCACTACACTGCTTGCGTTCGAATAATGGATAGAGTGGTCATGAGCGATTTCGATTTGGTGATGCGCGGCAATATCGTCGATCCGGATGCGGTGGCGATGGACGGCTGGCTGGCGGTGCGCGACGGAAAAATCGCGGCGCGCGGAGTGGGCACGCCTCCCGCCGGCCGCGCCAGCATTGATGCGCGCGGCCAGTGGATCATGCCCGGCGTGGTCGACGGTCAGGTGCATTCGGGCAGCCAACTGAACCAGGAGGGGTTGGGCTGGGCTTCGCGCGCCGCCGCCGCGGGCGGCGTGACGGTCATGGTGGACATGCCGTATGACGACCCCGAACCAGTGGCCTCGCGTCCCCAGCTGGACGCGAAGATCGCCGAGGTCGAGCGCGACTGCCACGTCGACGTGGCGCTGTTCGGCACCTTGAATGCCCAGCATGGGCTGGCGGCTGCCGCGGGCCTGATAGAGGGCGGCGTCTGCGCTTTCAAGTTCTCCACCTTCGAGGCCACACCGGGCCGCTTTCCACGGATCGATGAAGACGACCTGTACGAAGCCTTTCGTCTGATCGCTCCCTCGGGACTGGCTTGTGGCGTGCACAACCAGATGCAGGAACTGACGCGCAAGAACATTGCGCGGCTGATCGAGGCGGAAGACACGGGCTGGGACGCCTTCATGCGGGCGCATACGCCATTGATCGAAAACCTCGCCACGGCGCTGATATACGAGATCGGCGCCGAGACCGGCGCCCGCGCGCACGCGGTGCATGTTTCGACTTCTCGCGGTTTTGAAATCTGCAATATGTACCGCCGCAGCGGCCATCGCGCCAGCATCGAAACCTGCGTCCAATACCTGATGTTGAACCATGAGGAGCACACGCGGCGTTTCGGCGCGAAGACCAAGCACTATCCGCCGATCCGGCCCAAGGCCGAGGTCGATCTGCTCTGGACACACATCGCCAATGACGAATGCACCTTCGTGTCCTCCGATCACGTCAGCTGGGGCCTGGAGCGCAAGCAGAATCCCAATGTGTTCAAGAACTCGTCTGGCGGTCCCGGCCTGGAAACATTGCTGCCGGCTTTTTGGACGGGCTGCGAAGAGCATGGCATTGCGCCGTCCATGGTGGTGCGCCAGCTGAGCCGCAACCCGGCGCAGCACTTCCTGCTCGATGACCGCAAGGGCACGCTGGAGGTGGGCAAGGATGCCGACATCGTCCTCCTTACGCCCGAACGTTATAGGTTCGATCCGTCGCACAGTCTGTCGGCGGTGCAATGGAGTTCATTCGAAGGACGCGAGTTCACCGTGCGCGTGGCGGGCACCTGGTGCCGTGGCCAGCAGGTGTATGACGGACAGCGCATTGTCAATCGCAGCGGCGATGGGCGCTTCCTGCGTCCGCGCAGCGCTTGAGGGGGACGCGCGATGCCAGTCCCGTTTCCTCCCCTGAATGCCGAGCGCCTCTGGGCCCGCGTCGAAACCCTGTCCCGATTCACCCTGCCCGATGTGCCCTGGACGCGCCGCGCGTTCTCGCCGCTGTTTGACGAAGCGCGCGCCTGGCTGCGCGGTGAATTCGAAGCCGCTGGCCTCACTACCCGCCTGGACGCCGGCGGCAACCTGGTCGGCACGCTGGCCGGACGCGATCCGGCGCGCAAGCCCATCGCGACCGGCTCGCACTGCGACACTGTCATGGCCGGCGGCCGGTTCGACGGCATCATCGGCGTGCTCGCCGGCATCGAGGTGGCCCACACGCTGCGCGAACACGGCGTCCAGCTGGAACACCCCTTCGAGGTCATCGACTTCCTGTCCGAGGAACCCAGCGACTACGGTATCTCTTGCGTGGGCAGCCGCGCGCTTTGCGGCCAATTGACCGCGGACATGCTGCAGGCCCGCAACCCCGAGGGCGAAACGCTCGCGGCCGGCATTGCCCGCATCGGCGGGGATCCATCGGCGCTGGGCGCGCCGCTGCGCGGCCC
>NZ_NJIF01000014.1 GCF_002209555.1 Achromobacter insolitus | reverse complement strand
CCCAGAAAAATAGCCGGCCCGCCGCCGGGCCGCCCCAAGGCGGGCCAGCCCCCCTCGGGGGGGCAGCAAGCACGCATAGCGTGCGCAGCGTGGGGGGCCCCTCCCTCCCGCCGAGCCGCCCCAAGGGGAAACAGCCCCTCGGAGGCAGCAGCACAAACGGCCCCCCAGAAAAATAGCCGGCCCGCCGCCGGGCCGCCCCAAGGCGGGCCAGCCCCCTCGGGGGGCAGCAAGCACGCGCAGCGTGCGCGGCGTGGGGGCCCTCTCCCTCTCCCTCCCCCTCTCCCTCTACTTCAGCCGCCACTTCCCCGAAGCCACGGTCGCCATCACCAGCGCCCGCTCATCCAGCCCATTGTGGTCGGTGGGACTCATGTTGACCACGCCGGTCGCGGTCGGCAGGTTCTTGACGTTTTCCAGCGCGTCGCGCAACGCCGCCCGGAATTCGGACGTGCCGGGCTTGGCGGTCTTCAACGCCACCGGGATGGCCTGCTGCAGCAAGAGGCCGACGTCCCAGGTATAGGCGGCGAACAGGGACACGCTGCCCGCGCCGTTGGCCGCCTCGTACTTCTTGGCGAAGGCCTGGGCGGTCGACTTGACCGGATTGTCGTCGGGCAGCAGATCGGCCACCATCACCGGCCCCACCGGCACCCAGGCGCCCTCGCAGGCGTCGCCGCAGACCCGCAGGAAATCGTTGTTGGCCACGCCGTGGTTGAAATAGATCTTGCCCTTGTAGCCGCGCTCACGCAGCGCCCGGGCCGGCATGGCGGCCGGCGTGCCCGAAGCCCCGACGACCACGGCGTCCGGCGCCGCGCCCACCACCTTCAGGGTCTGGGCCACGGCCGACGTGTCCGTGGGCGCAAAGGCTTCCTTGCCCACCACCTCGATGCCGTGCTTTTTGGCCGCTTTCTCGATTTCCACCCAGAAGGTCTCGCCCAGCGCATTGTTGAAGCCGATGAAGGCCAGCTTCTTCACGCCATTGGCCGCCGCATGGCGCGCAATGCCTTCGGCCATCAGCGAATCCGAGTGCGGCGTCTTGAACACCCACCGGCGCTTGTCGTCCATTGGCTCGATCAGGCGCGCCGAGGAAGCCAGGGTGATCACCGGCGTGGTGCCGCTGGCCACCGTGTCCAGCATGGCCATGGTGTTCGGCGTGGTGGTGGACCCGACGATCAGGTCGACCTTGTTCTCGGAAATGAGCTTGTGGGAATTGCTGACGGCGCGGGTGGTGTCGGAAGCGTCGTCCAGCACCACGTACTCGACCTTGACGCCCCCGATCTCGGTGGGCAGCAGGCTGATGGTGTTGCGTTCGGGGATGCCCAGCGAGGCCTGGGGACCGGTGGTGGAAAGCGTGGCGCCGATTTTCACTTGGGCCAGCGCGGGCGCGGCGCCCGCTGCCAGCAGGGCGGCCAGCGCGGCGGCCATGAGGGTACGACGAGGGGTCATGCGGAGTCTCCTTGGATACGCGGATGTCTTATGCTTTGCGCCGATCCGCTACGGCGTGGAACTCTGTTTATACGGCGGGGAACCCGGCGGACGGGCACCTCGGGGGCCCGCTGCGGGTTTGTCCGCACGGGCTCGCAGCGCGGCGCGGCTGCGTTCTTGCTGGTCTCCACGTTGCCAGTGACTGGCAAGCGCTGTATTTTTTAGTGATACACGTATTCTAATAAGAGACAAATCGATGTCAACAACTAGCAGTACGGGGATCCAATCCGCTGAAATCGCCCTGGATGTGCTGACCCGGCTGGCCGAACTGGGCGGCGCTCTGTCCGTATCGGAGCTGGGTCGCAGCCTGGACATGCCGCGCGCCAAGGTGCACCGCTACCTGGTGTCGCTCGAGCGCCGCGGCTACGTGGAACAGGACGCTGCCAGCGCCCGCTACCGGCTCGGGCCGCAAGCCCTGCATACCGGACTGGCCGCCCTGGCCGAAGTGGACTTCGTGAAACTGGCGGCCGGCTGCCTGGACAGCCTGAGCGCCGCCATTGGCCAGACGGTTTTCATCTCCGTCTGGGGACAGCATGGGCCCACCATCGTGCAATGGCGCGACGCGCGCCTGCCGGTAACGGTCAACGTGCGGGTGGGCTCTGTGCTGCCGCTGCTCAATAGCGCGACCGGCCGCGTCTTCGCCGCCTGGCTCCCTGAATCCCTGGCCCTGCCCCGGGCCCTGTCCGAGTGGGACGCGCTGCGCAGCCATGACCCGGATGCCGCCCAGGTGCTGGATGCCGCCGCTGCCCCCACTGACCCCGCGGCGGCGCTGCGCAGGCAATGGCAGGCGACCCGCCAACGCGGCTACGCCAGCGTCAGCGGCCACCTGTTGCATGGCATAGACTCCGCCGCCGTGCCGGTGCTGGATGCCCAGGGCCACTTGGCCGGCGCCATCACCAGCCTGGGATTGCATGGCGGCTTCGACCTCTCGCCCGATGGGGAACCCGTGCGGGCGCTGGTCGGGGCGGCAGCCGATTGTTCGCGCCGGCTGGGGTGGAGTCCGGCACGCTGAACGCGGCCGCGGCAGGCATCCGTCCCCGGGCGCGGCTGCCGCGTTTTCCGGCCGCTTTACAATACACGGTTGCCCCGAGCCCTCCTGGCTCGCCTTTCGCCTTCTTTTGCCGCCCTAGCCGGACGGATAGCCGCGTGACCCAGTCCCTCACCGTTTCCGATTTCAACTACGAACTGCCGCCCGAGCTCATCGCCCAGGCGCCCGCCGCCGAACGCACCGGCAGCCGCCTGCTGCACCTGGATGGCGCCGGCCATCTGCACGACCGGCAGTTCGCCGACCTGGCCTCGCTGCTGCGTCCGCAAGACCTGCTGATCTTCAACGACACGCGCGTCATCAAGGCGCGCCTGAACGGCCACAAGATCACCGGCGGCAAGATCGAGGTGCTGGTCGAACGCATCACCGAACCCGACCGCGTCCTGGCCCATGTGCGCGCCAGCAAGTCGCCCGGCCCGGGCATGGTGCTGCGCCTGGCCGATGCCTTCGATGCCACCGTGCTGGGCCGCGAAGGGGAACTGTTCGACATCCGCTTTCCCGGCCCCGTGCTGGAACTGCTGGACGCCCACGGCGCGACCCCGCTGCCGCCCTACATCACGCACGAGGCCGACACTGGCGACGACGAGCGCTATCAGACGGTCTACGCCCGCGAGCCCGGCGCCGTGGCCGCACCCACCGCCGGCCTGCACTTCGACCAGCCCACGCTGGACCGCCTGGCTGCGATGGGCGTCGAACGCGCCTTCGTCACGCTGCACGTGGGCGCGGGCACCTTCCAGCCGGTGCGCGTGGACAACCTGGCTGACCACGTCATGCATGCCGAATGGTTCACCGTGCCACAGGCAACGGTGGACGCGATTGCCGTCGCCCGCAGCCGCGGCGGCCGGGTCATCGCCGTCGGCACCACCAGCGTGCGCGCCCTGGAGTCCGCCGCCGCCCAGACCGAAGGGCGTACCGCCCCCGGCCTGCCGCTGGCCTCGGCGCAGGGCGACACGCGCCTGTTCATCACTCCCGGTTACCGGTACCGCGTCATCGACGCCCTGGTCACCAATTTCCACCTGCCCCAGTCGACCCTGCTGATGCTGGTGTCGGCGCTGGCCGGCGTAGAACCCATACGCCGCGCCTACGCCCATGCCGTCGCCGAGCGCTACCGCTTCTTCAGCTATGGCGACGCCATGTTTATCGAGTCCCCCGCCCCATGACCGGACTGAATTTCGAACTGCTTGCCACCGACGGCGGCGCCCGCCGCGGCCGCATCACGCTGAACCACGGCGTGGTCGAGACGCCCATTTTCATGCCCGTGGGCACCTATGGCAGCGTCAAGGCCATGCTGCCGCACGAACTGAAAGAGATCGGCTCGCAGATCGTGCTGGGCAACACCTTTCACCTGTGGCTGCGTCCCGGCACGGAAATCATGGAAAAGCATGGCGGCCTGCATGGCTTCATGCAATGGGACAAGCCCATCCTGACCGACTCCGGAGGTTTCCAGGTCTTCAGCCTGCAAGGCATGCGCAAGATCACCGAGGAAGGCGTGAAGTTCGCCTCCCCCATCGACGGCGCGCGGCTGTTCCTGACGCCGGAAGAATCCATGCGCATCCAGCGTTCGCTGAACTCCGACATCGTCATGGTGTTCGACGAATGCACGCCCTATGAAATCGACGGCCGGCCCGCCACCGTCGAGGAAGCCGCCCGCTCCATGCGCATGTCGTTGCGCTGGGCGCGCCGGTCGCGCGAAGAATTCGACCGCCTGCAAAACCCCAATGCGCTGTTCGGCATCGTCCAGGGCGGCATGTACGAAGCCCTGCGCGACGAATCCCTGGCCGGGCTGCAGGAGATCGGCTTCCATGGCTACGCCATCGGCGGCCTCTCCGTCGGCGAGCCCAAGGAAGACATGATGCGCATCCTGGCGCACGTCACGCCCAAGCTGCCGGCCCAGGCGCCCCGCTACCTGATGGGCGTGGGCACGCCGGAAGACCTGGTCGAGGGCGTCTCCCGCGGCGTGGATATGTTCGATTGCGTCATGCCGACGCGCAATGCCCGCAACGGCTGGCTGTTCACCCGTTTCGGCGACGTGAAGATCCGCAACGCCAAGTACCGCGACGACACCCGCCCGCTGGACCCGAGCTGCGGCTGCCATACCTGCGCGAATTTCTCGCGCGCGTACCTGCATCACCTGCAGCGCGCCAACGAAATTACCGGCGCGCGCCTGAACACCCTGCACAACCTGCATTTCTATCTGACCATCATGAAGGAAATGCGCGAGGCCATCGCCGAAGGCCGCTTCGACGCCTGGCGCGCGCAGTTCGCGGCCGACCGTGCGCGAGGGGTGGATTAGAATTTCAGGACGCAGAACCTATATACAATAGTCGGCTTGCCCTATCCATGGCTCGCGCGGGGATGGGCGCATAAAAACACTAGATACAAACACCCAAACAGACTAAACGCAGGAGAATTCAATGTCCGTTATCGATACCGCCAGCCTCGTCGTGGCTCAGGCTGCCGCCCCCGAGGGTAACGCGCTGATGGGCATGCTGCCCATCATCCTGATGTTCGTGATCCTCTACTTCCTGATGATCCGTCCCCAGATGAAGCGCCAGAAAGAACACCGCAACCTGATCGCCGCCCTGGCCAAGGGCGACGAAGTCGTCACCGCCGGCGGCCTGCTCGGCAAGGTGACCAAGGTCAACGACAGCTACGTCACCGTCGAAGTCTCCGAACTGGCCGACAAGCCCGTCGAAGTGATCATGCAGAAGTCCTCGGTCTCGACCGTGCTGCCCAAGGGAACCATCAAGGCCCTGTAAGCGTCCCACAGGAGCCCCATCGGGCTCTTGTGCTTGATGGCCCTGCCGCCGCCCGCCGCGCTTGCCGCCCGGGCGGCCCTTTCATCACTTTTACATGAAGTAGCCGGCAATGAACCGCTATCCCCTCTGGAAGTACATTACGGTCCTGGTCGCGGTCATCATCGGCCTGCTGTACACGCTTCCCAATTTCTACGGCGAATCTCCGGCCGTCCAGGTTTCCAGCGCCAAGGCCACGATCAAGGTCGATCCCGCCATGCTGAGCCGGGTCGAACAGATCCTGACCGACGCCAAGATCCCCAACGAAGGGGTCTACTATGAACAGAACGGCACGCTCGGCACCGTGCGCGCCCGCTTCGCGTCGACCGACCTGCAACTGCAGGCGCGCGACCTCATCGACAAATCCCTCAATACCGTCGCTGGCGACCCGCACTACACCGTCGCGCTGAACCTGCTGCCCGCCTCTCCTGCCTGGATGCGCGCGCTGGGCTGGTTCGCGCCCAAGCCCATGTACCTGGGCCTGGACCTGCGCGGCGGCGTGCACTTCCTGCTGCAAGTGGACATGCAGGGCGCCCTGACCGCCCGCTACGATTCGCTGGCCGCCGACGTGCGCTCGGTGTTGCGCGACCAGAAGGTCAACGTGGCCGGCGTCGAACGCTCGGGCATGGCCATTGCCGCCACCTTCGCCAACTCGGACGACCGCGACCGCGCCATCTCGACCCTGCGCAGCCGCCTGCCCGACCTGGAATTCACCGAACGCGAAGAAAACGGCAAACCCCTGCTGATGGCCGCCCTGAACCCGGCCGCCGTCACCCGCGTGCAGGATTCCGCGCTGAAGCAGAACATCAACACGCTGCACAACCGTATCAACGAACTGGGCGTGGCCGAACCGGTCATCCAGCAACAAGGCGGCGACCGCATCGTGGTGCAGTTGCCCGGCGTGCAGGACGTGGCCAAGGCCAAGGAACTGCTCGGCCGCACCGCCACGCTGGAAATCCGCATGGTCGACGACACCCCCGCCGCGCAAGCCGCGTTGCTGGGCGGCAGCGTCCCCTTCGGCCTCGAACGCTACAACGACCGCGACGGCCGCCCCATCCTGGTCCGCCGCCAGGTCATTCTGACCGGCGAAAACCTGCAGGACGCCCAGCCCGGCCGCGATTCGCAGACCCAACAGGCTGCCGTGCACCTGACGCTGGACTCCAAGGGCGCGCGTATCTTCCGCGACGTCACCCGCGACAACATCGGCAAGCGCATGGCCATCCTGCTGTTTGAAAACGGCAAGGGCGAAGTGGTCACGGCGCCGGTCATCCGCAGCGAAATCGCCGGCGGCCAGGTGCAGATCTCCGGCAGCATGAGCTCCGAGGAAGCCGCCGACACCGCGCTGCTGCTGCGCGCGGGCGCGCTGGCCGCGCCCATGTCCATCATCGAGGAACGCACCATCGGCCCGAGCCTGGGCGCGGACAACATCGCCAAGGGCTTCTATTCGACGCTGTACGGCTTCCTGGCCATCGCCGCCTTCATCATCCTGTACTACCACCTGTTCGGCGTGTTCTCCACGATCGGCCTGACCATGAACGTGCTGCTGCTGCTGGCGCTGCTGTCCATGCTGCAGGCCACGCTGACCCTGCCAGGTATCGCGGCTATCGCGCTGACGCTGGGCATGGCCATCGACTCGAACGTGCTGATCAACGAGCGGATACGCGAAGAACTGCGCGCGGGCGCCAGTCCGCAGCAGGCCATCCACCACGGCTTCGAGCGCGCCTGGGGCACCATCCTGGACTCCAACCTCACCACGCTGATCGTGGGCCTGGCGCTGTTGGCGTTCGGTTCGGGCCCGATCCGGGGCTTTGCGGTGGTCCACGTCCTGGGCATCCTGACCTCGATGTTCTCGTCGGTGGTGGGCGTGCGCGCGCTGGCCAACCTCTGGTATGGCCGCAAGAAGAAGCTCACGTCGATCTCCATCGGTGAAGTCTGGAAACCGAAGACCAACTGAACATGAGCGCGGGCGGCCCGGCCGCCCGCCACAGATAAAGCCTAAGGCGAAAAATGGAATTTTTCCGTATTCACCGCACTATCCCGTTCATGCGCCACGCGCTGGTGCTGAACATCATCAGTCTCGTCACGTTCCTGGCGGCTGTCTTTTTCATCATCACCCGCGGCTTCCACCTGTCGATCGAGTTCACCGGCGGCACGGTCATGGAAGTCAACTACGCCCAGACGGCGCAGCTGGAAAACGTGCGCGGCGTGGTCTCCAAGCTGGGCTACACCGACTTCCAGGTGCAGAATTTCGGCACCTCGCATGACGTCATGATCCGCCTGCCGCTGCAGGAAGGCCAGACGTCGGCCACCCAGAGCGAGACCGTCATGGCCGCGCTGAAGACCGCCGATTCCGGCGTCGAATTGCGCCGCGTCGAGTTCGTGGGCCCGCAGGTGGGGCAGGAACTGCTGCACAACGGCCTGATGGCCTTGCTGGTCGTGGTCATCGGCATCATGGTGTACCTGGGCTTCCGCTTCGAATGGAAGTTCGCCGTGGCCGGCGTGATCGCCAACCTCCACGACGTGGTGATCATCCTGGGCTTCTTTGCCTTCTTCCAGTGGGAGTTCTCGCTGTCGGTACTGGCGGGCGTGCTCGCAGTGCTGGGCTACTCCGTGAACGAATCCGTGGTCATCATGGACCGGATCCGCGAGAACTTCCGCAAGTACCGCAAGGCGGACGTGCAGGAAGTCATCAACAGCGCCATCACGCAGACCATCTCGCGGACCATCATCACCCACGGTTCCACCCAGATGATGGTGCTGGCCATGCTGTTCTTTGGCGGCCCCACCCTGCACTACTTCGCCATGGCGCTAACCATCGGCATCTGGTTCGGCATCTACTCGTCGGTGTTCGTCGCCGCGGCGCTGGCCATGTGGCTGGGCGTCAAGCGCGAAGACCTGGTCAAGCCGGTCAAGAAGGAAGGCGAGGAAGGCGAAGCCGCCTGATCGTCTCCGCGTGAAGAGGAACCCGCCGCATTCGGCGGGTTTTTTTATGCCCGGCCGTTCGAGGACTTGCCTCTTGCCAAACACATAAGTATTCGCTAATGTGTCGCCATGCTCGAAAACGATATTTTCAAGGCCTTGGCCGATCCCACCCGCCGCGCCATCTTCGAAAAGCTGGCGGCCGGCGGCATGAACGCCAGCGCCCTGCGCGTGGGCATGGAAATCAGCCAGCCGGCCATGTCGCAGCACCTTTCCGTGCTGCGCAAGGCGCGGCTCGTGCGCGAACAGAAACAAGGCCGATTCGTGAATTACGAAGTCGATCCCGACGGGCTGGCACTGATTGCCGGATGGCTGACCAAATACCGCGCCTATTGGCCGACCCGCATCGACGCCCTGAACGCTCTGCTCAAGGACATGGACCAATGAAACCGACCGCGCCCGGCGACCAGCCCGAAGACATCGTGCTCGAGTACGAGCTGGACGCGCCGCCCGAGAAAGTCTGGCGCGCGATCAGCATTCCCGAGTTCCGCGAGCAATGGTTGCCTGGCCAGGCCCTGGCCAGCGCCGAACCCACGGATTCGACGCCCCCCGAGGAGATCTGCTACCGCATGCGGGACGAAGAGCCGCCCTTCCTGGAAAGCGTGGTCACCTTCCAGCTCCGGCCTGCCGCGGATGGCCGCACGGTCCTGCGCATCGTCCACGCGCTGGCCGACGCCCGGCTGGAAGGCGGCAAGCTCGCAGCCGCCAATGACGCCGGCCCCTTTCTCATGCGCGCCGCCTGATCCCAGGCCCAGCGCAAGGCAACCGCAACACAGGAGATTCGTCCATGCAGGACGTGATGCAGTACGTGCCCATGGTGGTCGAGCAATCCGGCCGCGGCGAGCGATCCTTCGACATTTATTCCCGGCTGCTGCGCGACCGCATCATCTTCCTGAACGGCGAGGTCAACGACTCTGTGTCCGCATTGGTCTGCGCCCAGCTGCTGTTCCTGGAATCCGAAAACCCGACCAAGCCCATCCACCTGTACATCAATTCGCCCGGCGGCGTCATCACCAGCGGCCTGGCCATGTACGACACCATGCAGTTCATCACCGCGCCCGTGCACACGCTGTGCATGGGCACGGCGCGGTCCATGGGTTCCTTCCTGCTGATGGCCGGCGAACCGGGCGAAAGATGCGCGCTGGCCAACGCCAGCGTGCACGTGCACCAGCCCTTGGGCGGCTTCCAGGGCCAGGCCTCGGACGTGCTCATCCATGCCGAGGAAATGCGCAGGACCAAGGACCGTGTTACGCGCGTCTATGCGCAGCACTGCGGCCGCAGCTATGAAGAGGTCGAGCGCAAGCTGGACCGGGACTGCTACATGAGCGCCGAAGAAGCGCTGGAATGGGGCCTGATCGACCGCGTCATAAAGCGCCGGGACCTGGACGCCTGAGGCGGCGGCAAACACTGTACTGTTCCGTTCAGCCGCGCTGTACGGGTACGGATCGTCGCGGATTCGCTACCATAGCCGGATCATGAAACTCGTCATCGATCACCTCGTCGTCGCCGCCGCCGACCTGGACAGCGGCACCGACTACGTCGCCGGACTACTCGGAATCGCCCCCTCGGGCGGCGGCGCGCATCCCCGCATGGGCACCCACAACCGGGTGCTGGGCATGGCCGGCGGCCTCTACCTGGAAGTCATCGCCATCGATCCGCAAGCCACCGCGCCTTCACGGCCACGCTGGTTCGGGCTGGATCAGGACGCGGTGCGCGCCCGGCTGGCGCAAGGCCCTTACCTGGCCCACTGGGCGGCGCGGGTCGAAGCTCCGCTGGACCTCTCCCGCATGCAAGCCGAGCACCCCGCGCGCATACCCCCGGCCATCCCGATGGAACGGGGGCATCTGCGCTGGCGGCTGACGGTGCCGGAAGACGGCAGCCTGCCCGCATGGCGCGTAGCGGGCCATGCGGCCGGCGACGGCCTGCTACCTACGCTGATCCAATGGGACGTGGCGGATTACCCCGGCATCAGCCTGCCGCGCCAGAACCTCACCTTGCGCCAGCTGTCGGGCAGCCACCCGCAGGCCGGGTTGTTGCGCCAGGGCCTGGCCTGGCTGGGCGCCGACCACCTGATCCAGCTGGAGCAGGCCGACGGCCCACCGCGCCTGAGCGCCCAGATAGAAACCGCGAGCGGCCTGAAGATCCTGGCCTGACTCCGCGCCCGCCAAGAAAACCAGAACATCCGGAGACCTGTTCATGCTTTCCACCCGCAAGCGTTTCGACGAAGACCCCTATCTGGACCGGTGCGACGCCACCGTGATCGCGGTTGGCCCCGAGGGCGTCGAGCTGGACCAGACAGTCTGCTACGCGCGCAGTGGCGGCCAAGCGGGGGACTGTGGCACGCTGACGCTCGCCGACGGCCGCGCATGGGCGCTGACCGACACTGTTTACGCCGACGACCGCAAGCGCATCCTGCATGTGCTGGAAGGCGGCGCCGCGCTTCAAGTGGGCGAGCGGGTCTCGGTCGCCATCGACTGGCCGCGCCGCCACCGGCTCATGCGCCTGCATACCTGTCTGCATCTGCTCGGGTCGCTCGTGCCCGCCCCCGTGACAGGCTGCAGCATTTCGCCTGATTCCGCCCGCATCGACTTCGACTTGCCCGAATCCACGCTGGACAAGGCCGACCTGACCGAACGCCTGAACGCCCTGATCAACGCCCGTACCGGCATCAGCATCAATTGCATCACCCCGGAAGAACTGGCGGCGGAGCCGGATCTGGTCCGTACCGTGGGCGCCGCGCCGCCGGCGGGCACCGCCAGCATACGCATCGTCGAAATTCCCGGCGTGGACCGGCAGCCCTGTGGCGGCACCCACGTGGCCAACACGGGCGAAATCGGCGCGGTGGCCGTTACCAAGATCGAGAAAAAGAGCCGCACGAACCGGCGCGTGGTGGTGAATTTCGCCTGAAGCGCAGCCTGAAGCCGGCTCACGGCCGGCCTGCGGGATGCCGGCTTACTTCTTCCACCAGCGCCACGGCGCGCGCAAAGGCCATTGGTACGTGGCGCCCAGCACTCGGGGCGCCAGCACATGGCCGACCAGCACCGCGATGCCCGCGGCCGTCATCACGTCCGACAGATAGTGGTCCAGGTTGACCAGGCGGCTCATGGCCACCAGCACCGCCAGCAGCAGGAAGACCCAACGCCAGCGCGGCGCCAGGATGCCCAGCACCACCGCCACGGCGAACGCCGCATACGTGTGGCTGGAGGGAAACGAGTTATACAGCTGCACCCGCGAGAAGGACTCGCCCAGCCCGTATATGCCTTTTTCGAAGAACAGCTCGGGCCGCGCCCGCGCCACCGAACGCTTGAGCACCAGCACCACCAGGCCGCCGACCGCCAGGGTCGACAGCATGAGCAGGCTGCCGCGCGCCATGCTGGCGTAGCTCATGCGCACGGGATTGCGCCAGCCGCGGGCCAAGCCGACCAGTCCGATCACGTAGAAGGCCAGCGCCACGCCGATATAGGGGCCGCTTTCGCCGAGTTCGCCGATCCATTCGAAAGACAGATTCACGCTGTCGGACACGGACTGCTTGATCCACACCGCGAGCGGCAGGTCCACCCACAGCGCGCAGGCGCTGGCGGCCAGCGCCAGGGCGCAACCCAGCAACACCCAGGTCAGCGCGGAAAAGGGGTTGCGGAACTGATCGGGCTCGGACCGGCCCGCCGCAGCGTCGATCGCGGGAGCGGCTGCCGAGGGCGTCAGGGGATTGGTGTTCATCGGTACCGCTACAGGGAAATGAGAAATATTCCAGGGCCCTGAAGTTGGCCCAGCACGCTATCGTAACGGGCTGGGCGCGCCAGACCAAGAAGCAAATTCGGGCAACGGTTAAAATTCGGCGTTTTCCTCCCTTTCAGCCCCCGGGATCTACACCCGTCACGGCGACCATCATGCAAGAAACTACCCTCAAGCGCGCCAACGCCGCGCACGACGGCGCCAGCGCCGCCCTCCCCGCCGCCGACGCCGGCTCTCCCCGCAAGCTGTACATCCGCACCTTCGGCTGCCAGATGAACGAGTACGACTCGGACAAGATGGCCGACGTGCTGCGCGGCGACCAGGGCCTGGAGCTGACCGACAACCCGGAAGACGCGGACGTCATCCTGTTCAACACCTGTTCGGTGCGCGAGAAGGCGCAGGAAAAAGTCTTCTCGGACCTGGGCCGCGTGCAGCACCTGAAAAAGACCAACCCCAACCTGGTGATCGGCGTGGGCGGCTGCGTGGCCAGCCAGGAAGGCGAGGCCATCGTCAAGCGCGCGCCCTACGTGGACGTGGTGTTCGGCCCGCAGACGCTGCACCGCCTGCCGGAACTGATCAAGCGCCGCCGCGACGAAGGCCGTTCGCAGGTGGACATCAGCTTTCCCGAGATCGAAAAATTCGACAACATGCCGCCCCCGCGAGTCGAAGGCGCCACGGCGTTCGTCTCCATCATGGAAGGCTGTAGCAAGTACTGCAGCTTCTGCGTCGTGCCCTACACGCGCGGCGAGGAAGTCTCGCGGCCCTTCGAGGACGTGCTGGTCGAGGTGGCCGACCTGGCCGACCAGGGCGTGAAGGAAGTGACGCTGCTGGGCCAGAACGTCAACGCCTACCGCGGCCGCATGACCGACAGCGACGAAATCGCCGATTTCGCCATGCTGCTGGAGTACGTACACGAAATCCCGGGCATCGAGCGCATCCGCTACACCACCTCGCATCCCAAGGAAATGACCCAGCGCATGGTGGACGCCTACGCGCGCCTGCCCAAGCTGGTGTCGTTCCTGCACCTGCCGGTACAGGCAGGCAGCGACCGCGTGCTGGCCGCCATGAAGCGCGGCTACACCACCCTGGAATTCAAATCGGTGGTGCGCCGCCTGCGCGCCGCCCGCCCCGACCTGACGCTGTCCTCGGACTTCATCGTCGGCTTTCCCGGTGAAACCGAAGAAGACTTTGAAAAGACCATGAAACTGATCGAGGACGTCGGCTTCGACACCTCGTTCTCGTTCGTGTATTCGCGCCGTCCGGGCACGCCCGCCGCCGACCTGCACGACGACACGCCGCAGGACGTGAAGCTGCGCCGCCTGCAGCGCTTGCAGGCACTGATCAACGAGCAGGCCGCCACGATCGCCCGCAACATGATCGGCACGCGCCAGCGCCTGCTGGTGGAAGGCCCCTCGCGCCGCGACCCGAACGAACTGATGGGCCGCACCGAGAACAACCGCATCGTGAACTTCGCCGCGCCCGCGCGGCTCATCGGACAAATGGTCGACGTCATCATCACCGAAGCGCACACCAATTCGCTGCGCGCGCGGGTGGCCGACGTGGACCGTATTCCCCAAGAGGCCGAATGACCACTCCCCGCTCCCGCGCCCGTCGCAGCATGCCCATCGTCGTCACCCTGGACGGCGACAACACCCATCTGGCCAATCTCTGCGGGCCGCTGGACGAAAACCTGCGGCAACTGGCCGACGGCATGAACGTCAAGCTCGCGCGCCGCGGCAGCCGCGTCACCATCGAAGGCGAACTTGCGGAACTGGCCGGCCGGGTGCTGCGCCGCTTCCATGAACAGGCCGTGCACCGCGCCCTGTCGGTCGACGACATCCAGCTCGGGCTGGTGGAGATCGGCGTCGGCCGCCAGGAACAAGAGCTCAAGGAAGAACAGGCCCGCGAGGCCGACCCGCTGCCCGCGCTGGACGACGAAAGCGACGGCATCGCCCTGCGCACCAAACGCAGCGACCTGCGCCCGCGCACGCCGCGCCAGCGCGACTACCTGAACAACATTCTCAAGCACGACATCACGTTCGGCGTCGGCCCCGCCGGCACCGGCAAAACCTGGCTGGCCGTGGCCTGCGCCATCGACGCCATGGAGCGCGACACGGTGCAGCGCCTGGTGTTGACGCGCCCCGCGGTCGAGGCCGGCGAGCGCCTGGGCTTCCTGCCCGGCGACCTGGCACAGAAGGTCGATCCCTATCTGCGCCCGCTCTACGACGCGCTCTATGACCTGATGGGTTTCGAGAAGGTGCAGCGCCTGTTCGAGAAGCAGACCATCGAGATCGCCCCCCTGGCCTACATGCGCGGACGCACGCTCAATCACGCCTTCGTCATCCTGGACGAAGCGCAGAACACCACGCCGGAACAGATGAAGATGTTCCTGACGCGTATCGGCTTCGGCAGCAAGGCCGTCATCACGGGCGACCCATCCCAGGTGGACCTGCCGCGCGGCCAGGACAGCGGCCTGGCGCATGCGGTGAAGGTGCTGCACGACGTGCAGGGCATCGCCACCACCCGATTCACCAGCCGAGACGTCGTGCGCCATCCCCTGGTCGCCCGCATCGTCGACGCCTACGACCGCGCCGCCGAAGATGAAGCCTGAACTGTCCCTGTCCGTGCAGTACGGCATCGAGGAAGCTCGTCTGCCCCGCTGGCGCCTGCGCCGCTGGGCCGAGCGCGCGCTGGCGGGCGCCGCTGAAGATGGGCTGGTGGAGTTCTCGGCCGCGGAGCTGAGCCTGCGGCTGGTCGGCGCTGCCGAGGGCCGGCGCCTGAACCGCGACTTCCGCGGCCGCGACTACGCCACCAACGTGCTGACCTTCGAGTACGGCGTGGATCCGCTCGGTGTTGCGCGCGGCGACATCGTCATGTGCGTGCCGGTGCTGGTGCGCGAGGCGCGCGAACAGCGCAAGGCGCTGCTGGATCACGCCGCGCACCTCACCATCCACGGCGTGCTGCATGCGCTGGGCTACGACCACATCAAAGCCCGTGACGCCAAGCGGATGGAAGCCCTGGAGACCGCCACGCTGGCCGCCATGCGCATCGCCGATCCCTACGTGGCCGCCTGAATCGGGGCGGCCAGGCGGTGGCTCCTTTGCCTCGGGGCGGCCCTGCGGCAGAGGGTGCCCCCACGCTGCGCCCGCGATGCGGGCTTGCTGCCCCCCGAGGGGGCCTTTGCCTTGGGGCGGCCCTGCGGCAAAGATTGCCGCCAAATAGCGTCCTGCAAGGCGCAGATGGCAGCGGTTTCCCTAATTTTGGGGGTCGGCGTTACAAATTGCAGGCCAGTATCGGTTATGCTGGGCCCTCCATAACTTGTCCTTCCGGACGATGTCTGACCCTTATCCTGCCCCCGAAGCGACTCCTGCTCGCTCAGCCAAACCCGCCACAAAATCCCTTCTAGACCGCCTGCTTTCCCTCGTGCGCCGCGAGCCCGAGGACCGCGAAGGCATCAAGGCCGTTCTGGAAGCCGCGCACGAACGCGAACTGCTCGACGCGGAATCCTACAAGATGATCAAGGGCGCGCTCGCCGTGTCCGAAGGCACCGTGGGCGACATCATGGTCCCGCGTTCCCGCATGGACCTGCTGGACGTCACGCAGCCCATCCCCTACCTGGTGGCCTCCGTCATCGAGACCGCGCATTCGCGCTTTCCGGTCTACGAGGGCGACCGCGACAACATCATCGGCATCCTGCTGGCCAAGGATCTGCTGCGCTGCATGCTGGAACCCAACATCGAAGTGCGCACGCTGGTCCGGCCCGCCGTCTTCATTCCCGAATCCAAGCGCCTGAACGTGCTGCTGCACGAATTCCGCGCCAGCCGCAACCACCAGGCCATCGTCATCGATGAACACGGCGGCATTTCCGGCCTCGTCACAATGGAAGACGTGCTGGAACAGATCGTCGGCGACATCGAAGACGAGTTCGACGAAACCGAAGAAGACTCCATCTTCCCCGAAGGCGAAAACCAGTGGCGCGTCCTCGCGGCCACCGACATCTCGCACTTCAACGACGTCTTTGGCTGCCAGTTGCCCGACGACGAATACGACAGCGTGGGCGGCTGGATGGGCGGACAGCTGGGGCGCATTCCGCGCCGCGGCGACACCGCCGAATTCGACGGGCTGCGCCTGGAAGTGGCCCGCGGCGACGCACGCCGCGCCATCTGGCTGCGCGTCAAGCGCAACGCCCCGTCCCAAGCCTCCCGCCCTTCCGACGAAGCATGACCCAGTCCCCGCGCAGCCGTAAACTGCGCGGCGCCGCCGGCCTGATGCTGGCGGGCGCCGCGCACGCCCTGACTTTCTCGCCCGGTCCCTTGCCGGCTTGGGCGCTGGCGACCACCCAGGTCCTGATGCTGGCCATCGCCGCCCGCGTCACCCTGTACGCGCCGTCGGCCAAGCAGGCCTGGGCGCGCGGCTGGCTCTTCAGCTTCACCAGCTATGCGCTGGGCCTTTACTGGATCTTCATCAGCCTGCATCGCTACGGCGACCTGGCCGCGCCGCTGGCCGTGGCTGCAGTGCTGGCGCTGTCGGCCTTTCTGGCCCTGTTCCCGGCCACGGCCAGCGCGCTGGCGCGCCACTACGCGCCGCTGGAGCCGGGCTCCGCGCCTGCCCGCATTCTTTCCGGCACGCTGGCCTGGGCCGCGATGTGGGCGGGATTCGAATGGCTGCGCGCCGTGCTGCTCACAGGCTTCCCCTGGCTCAACATCGGCTACGCGCAGGTCGATGGACCCATCGCGGGCTGGGCACCGCTGCTCGGCGTGCACGGCATGGCCTTCCTGGCCGCCTTCGCCGCCGCGGCACTGGCGAGCCTGTGGCAACCGTCGCGCAAAGCCGGGACCGGCTCGCGCCACGCCTTGGCCGCCGGCATCGCGCTGGCCCTGGCTGCGGCAGGCTGGCCGCTGTCTCGCATCGATTGGTCCGCGCCCAGCGGCGATCCGCTGAACGTGCGCCTGGTCCAGGGCAACATCGAACAATCGCAGAAGTTCGACCCCGCCCTCCTCGATCAAAGCCTGGTGCGTCACCTGGATCTGGCGGCCATGCCGGCTGCGCCGGGCGTACCGGACCCGCAGTTGATCATCCTGCCGGAAACCGTGCTGCCCATCTTCCAGGACCAGCTTGACCCCCGCGTCTGGGCAGTCTGGCGCGATCTGGCCGCGCAACGCAACACCGTGATCGCCATGGGCGTGCCGCTGCACGACCGCGTCAATGGACGCGACCGCTACACCAATAGCGTCATGGGCTTTGACGGCAGCACGCCGGTCGAACAGCTTGTAGCCGGCACCACCTCCATGCGGTACGACAAGCGCCATCTGGTGCCCTGGGGCGAATATGTGCCGCCGGGCTTTCACTGGTTCGTCGAGATGCTGAATATCCCCCTGGGCGACTTCGACCGCGGCGCGGTGCGCCAGACGCCCTTTGCGGTCGGCGGCCAGCACATCGCGTTCAACATCTGCTACGAAGACCTGTTCGGACCGGACCTGCTGCCTTCGCTGCAACCCGGCCCCAATGGCGAGCCAGGCGCCACGATACTGGTGAACGTCAGCAACCTGGGCTGGTTCGGCGATTCCTGGGCCTTGCGCCAGCATCTGCAGATCGGCCGCCTGCGCACCATGGAAACCGCGCGGCCCATGCTCACCGCAACCAACACCGGCATTACCGCCGCCATCGATGCCAAGGGCCGCGTGGCAGCCCAGCTTGCGCCGTTGCAGGCAGGCGTGCTGCCGGTGGCCGTGCAAGGCATGACGGGGCTGACGCCATACGCCCGGTTTGGCGACAAGACGGCGCTGGCCCTGATCGGCCTGGCGCTGATCGCCGCGTTCGGCAGCGGCCGCAAGACGCGCCGCGCCTGAGGACATTCAGGCAAACAGATTGGACGGCAGCGCGCCGCCGTCCTCCGGCGGACGCAGCGGCCCGGCGCCTGCCCCCGTGCGCTCGATCGCGTCCGCGATGGCTTCCATGTCCTCGGCATCCAGTTCAAGCGACGCCGCGCCGAGCAATCCATCCACTTGCGCCGCGCTGCGCGCGCCCACGATGGCGCCGGTCACTCCTGGCCAAGCCAGCGTCCAGCCCGCGGCCACCGCCGCCACCGTGGTGCCGTGGCGCTCGGCGATGGGCTTGAACGCATCGGCCAGCGCCAGATTGCGTTCGATGCCCGGGGAAGTGAATTCCGCGTTCCGCGCCCGCCAGTCATCGGCGGGCAAGGCGCGGGCGCGCTCCATGCTGAAGCTGCCAGTCAATAACCCGGACTGCATCGGGCTGTAGACGATCACGCCTGTGCCATGCCTGTCGCACCAGGGGATCAGGTCCGAGGCCGCGGCGCGCTGTATGGCCGAAAACGGCGGCTGCAGCGTGTCCACGTGCCCCAATGCCTCGGCCTGCTGCAATTGCGCCAGATTGTGATTGGACAGGCCCACCGCGCGGACCTTGCCTTCCCGTTTCAGGTCCAGCAGTTCCTGCCAATACACCTCCAAGGGGGTGCCGTCGCCCGCCGGCCAGTGCATCTGGTAGAGGTCGATGCGCTCCACCCCCAGCCTGCGCAAAGAATCCTCGAGTTCGCGCCGGATGCTGGCGGGCGCGCCGGTGCGGCGCGGCATGGCCTGCGGCTGCTCTGGCGACCACGTCAGGCCGCATTTGGTGAACACGTAGGGCCGCGCATCCGGCGCCATCTGCGCCAGCGCGCGGCGCACGATCTCCTCGGAGTGCCCCAGCCCGTACACCGCCGCGGTATCGATCCAGTTGATGCCCCGCTCGACCGCGCGGCGGATCGCCGCCACCGAATCGGCATCGTCTTGCGGACCCCAGCCTATCGCCCAGCCATTGCCGCCCATGGCCCAGGCACCCAGCCCGATACGGGTGATGTCCATGCCGCTCTGGCCCAGCGGGCGCGTGGGGAACGAGGTCTTGCTGCTCATGGCGATGTCCGTGTTCGCATATCCGGCGTAAAAAAGGCGCCCGCGCCGCGCACATTTTGGCGCGGCCCGGCGACGAAAAAATTCCGCGCGGACGAAAAAAATTTCCGCCCACAATAGCACTCTCACAAGTCTTTGATTTACTTGAATTCTGCATCAATCGCTCTTACCGACCTTGCGCAAAAAAAGAGCAAAAAACGCCTAAAAAGCCCTTCCACCCCCCTTTTTTTCACAACTTTTATGTTTTTTGCGACGAAGCGACTTGCACACCAAATTTAGTTCGTGCATAATCTCGTTTCTTCGCCAACGGCACTAAACAAAACCGGCAACGAACTACGAAAAAGCACACAGCAGTACGCAGTAAAAGTAAGGCCGCGTGTTCGATTTCGTAAAACGTTGAACGGGTTGATTAGAAGAACGGGGGTATAGCTCAGCTGGGAGAGCGCTTGCATGGCATGCAAGAGGTCAGCGGTTCGATCCCGCTTACCTCCACCAGTCAACAGCGAAGAATGCAGTACAAGTTTGCAAGTCCAAGTCCCCTTCGTCTAGAGGCCTAGGACATCACCCTTTCACGGTGAGTACAGGGGTTCGAATCCCCTAGGGGACGCCAGTTCACTGGCAGCAGTATGTAGTAGATGCAGTTGAAGTGACAATGTAGTTGAGTACGCCGCTGCGGAGCGGTAGTTCAGTTGGTTAGAATACCGGCCTGTCACGCCGGGGGTCGCGGGTTCGAGCCCCGTCCGCTCCGCCAAAAGCTCTCGCTCAGAGTCTTTCAAGAGCTCCGTTTTCGGGGCTTTTTTGCTTTATATAGTGTGAGACCTGTTTGTCTGCAGTTTGGGCATCTGGGACTTCCTGGGGGGTATAGCTCAGCTGGGAGAGCGCTTGCATGGCATGCAAGAGGTCAGCGGTTCGATCCCGCTTACCTCCACCAGTAAGCAGTACGGTAGTAAAGTAGTTCTGTTTTGTTCAGGTCCCCTTCGTCTAGAGGCCTAGGACATCACCCTTTCACGGTGAGTACAGGGGTTCGAATCCCCTAGGGGACGCCAGTTTTTCTGGCACGTAGTACCAAGCTGCCTTGACACCGCAGTGCATTGAAGAAGTCAGAGTACACCGCTGCGGAGCGGTAGTTCAGTTGGTTAGAATACCGGCCTGTCACGCCGGGGGTCGCGGGTTCGAGCCCCGTCCGCTCCGCCAAGCACATCGTGCAGCTCATCAGTCTCCCTGCTTCAGCATCTATCGAAAGCTCCGGATTCCGGAGCTTTTTGCATTTCTGCCCGACTCATTTTCCGGCAGCCATCCTTTCCCCCATCCCCCCTGCGCTCAGTCTCGTCCATTTCGCCATCTGGACAGTCCGTCGGTGCGCCGTCATTCTCTTTGCGTCGTGCCCCGCGAAAAGAAGAGGACTACGTGACCGCGAACACCGCCGCTCCCCATCCGCACCGCCAGCATCTTCAACGCATCATCGCGGGCCTGAACGAAGGCATCATCCTGCTCGAGGCCGACGGCGCCATTGCCTGGGCCAATGACAGCGCATTAAGGCTGCACGGGACCGACACACTGGATGAACTGGGCGGCACGCCTGCCGGCTATCGCAAGCGCTACATCCTCACTTACCGCAACCACCACCGCGTGCCGGCGCGCCAGTACCCTCTGGACAGGCTGGCGGCCTCCGAACCGTTCGACGAGTTGCTGTTGGACCTGGCGCGCAAGGACGACGACGAGTTCCTGCGCAACGTGCGAGCCAGCGGCCTGAACCTGGACAGCGCCGAGGGCACTGATTACCGAGTCCTGATCCTGCACGACCAGACCGAACAGATAAACGCCGAAGAACGCTTCGAGCGCGCTTTCGGCGCCAATCCCGCGCCCGCCCTGATCTGCCAGCTGTCCGACCTGCGCTACGTGAAAGTGAACCAGGGCTTCCTGGAAATGACCGGCTACGCGCGCGACGCCGTGCTGGGCAAGTCGGCCTATGAACTCGATGTGCTGGATGGCAGCGGCGATAAGGACAACGCGGTCGCCATGCTTAACGAAGGACAAACCATTGCCCAGCGGGAGGGCGTGCTGAAATTGGCGGACGGCAGCACGAAGTTCGTCATCGTCGCGGGCCAGCCCATCGACATGCAGGGCGTACCTTGCATGCTGTTCACCTTCATTGATCTGGAGGCCCGCAAGCGCACCGAACTGGCGTTGCGCGAAAGCGAGGAACGCTTCTCCAAGGCGTTCCGCCTGGCACCCGTACCCATGGCCGTCTGCGACGGCGAGACATTGCTAGCGCTGGACCTGAATGCCGCTTTTGCCTCGGCCACGGGCGCCTTGCCGCAAGACGGCATTGGCCACGCCTTGGCCGACTTGGGCCTGCAACTCCAGGAAGAGCTGGAGGCCAGCCTCAAGCGCGCTGAAAGCGCTCGCAACCACGATGTCACCTTGACGGCCAAGGATGGCAACCCGCTCGACTGCCTGCTCTCGGCCGAACCCGTGACGATCGGCGGCCAGCCGCGAGTGCTGCTGGCGATACAGGACATCACGGATCGCAAGCGTTCCGAGACGGAATTGCTGACGGCGATCGAGGCAGTCATGCAGGACACCTCGTGGTTCAGCCGCAGCGTCATCGAAAAGCTGGCGCAATTGCGCGAACCCGCGCCTGCCACGCGCGACGTGGCGGAACTGGCGCAGCTCACCACGCGCGAGCGCGAGGTGCTGGGCCTGATGTGCCAGGGCCATGACGACGATGGCATCGCCCAGAGCCTGAAACTGTCGCGCAACACCGTGCGCAACCACGTCGCCACGATCTACAGCAAGATCGGCGTGCATCGCCGCAGCGCCGCCATCGTGTGGGCGCGGGATCGCGGCATCACCGGCCATGAGCGCGCGCGGGCGCGGGACAAGCGGCCCAAAGCCTGACCTCGTATTTACAATTTGATTCAAAATAATAGGGCCCGGCCCATCCCCGAAGATGCGATCCAGTTAGAAGTTCGCGGCCCTCAAAATCCGCCATTTCCGGCGAAAAACAGGGCAATAGCCCTCCATTTCCGCACTCCTCGCCTGCATTGCGCAAACCCTGCGCAGCTTCTTACGATCCGCCGATCCCGTCCCTGCCCGGCAGGGATGCGATCCCGCAAGACCGAAAGGAGCCCATCCATGCAGACCGCCTACATTCCCGTCCCGACCGTCGCCAAGCCGGCAACCGCTCCCGCCTGGAGCGCCGCCGACATCATGGCGCTTTACGAGCTGCCCTTCATGGATCTGGTATTCCGGGCCCAGCAGGCGCACCGCGCCCATTTCGATCCGAATGCGATCCAGCTGTCCAGCCTGTTGTCGATCAAGACGGGCGGCTGTCCCGAGGACTGCGCTTATTGCCCGCAGTCCTCCCATTACGACACCGGGCTGGACGCGGACAAGCTGATGCCGCTGGCGGACGTGGTGGCCGCCGCCCGCAAGGCCCAGGAAGGCGGCGCACAGCGCTTCTGCATGGGCGCCGCCTGGCGCAGTCCCAAGCCGCACCACCTGGAAGCCGTGGCCGAAATGGTCAGCGCGGTGAAGGCCTTGGGCCTGGAGACCTGCGTCACGCTGGGGATGTTGCGCGAGGGTCAGGCCGAGCAACTCAAGAGCGCCGGCCTGGACTACTACAACCACAATCTGGATACCTCGCCCGAGTTCTACGGCAAGATCATTTCCACCCGCACCTACCAGGACCGGCTCGATACGCTGGACCGTGTGCGCGATGCCGGCATCAACGTATGCTGCGGCGGCATCGTGGGCATGGGCGAGTCGCGCCGTGAACGCGCCGGCCTGATCGCCCAGCTGGCCAGCATGGAGCCATATCCCGAGTCCGTGCCGATCAACAACCTGGTACAGGTGGAAGGCACGCCGTTGGCGGGCGTGGAAGCGCTGGATCCGTTCGAGTTCGTGCGCACCATCGCCGTCGCCCGCATCACCATGCCGCGCGCGGCGGTGCGTCTGTCCGCGGGCCGTGAAGCCATGGACGACGCGCTACAGGCCCTGTGCTTCATGGCAGGCGCCAACTCCATGTTCTATGGCGACGCCCTGCTGACCACGGCCAATCCGCAGATGGAAGCCGATCAGCGCCTGCTGCAGCGCCTGGGCATGCGGATCGACGCCGCCCCGCACACGCATCACGACACCTCGACATGCCGTTGACGCCCGGCCTGCTCTATCTGCTGGCCAGCGTGGCCTGCAGCGTCACCGTGGCCGTCCTGCTGAAGCTGGCGCGGCGTTACCAGGTGGACGTGCGCCAGGCCATCGCCATGAACTACGCGGTGGCCGCCCTGCTCTGCTGGACCGTGCTGCGTCCTGACGCGGCCGCGCTGCTTGCGCCGCAAACGCCGTGGCTGGTGTTGGCCGCGTTGGGCGTGCTTCTGCCGAGCGTGTTCCTGGCCATGGCGGCGGCCGTGCGCCACGCCGGCATCGTGCGCAGCGACGCCGCGCAACGCCTGTCCCTGTTCATCCCGCTGCTGGCGGCCTTCCTGCTCTTTGGCGAATCGGTCAGCGGCCGCAAGCTCGCCGCAACCGCGCTTGCCGCCTGCGCCTTGTATTGCCTGCTGCGCCGGCCTGCCCGTCCGCAGATCCCTGGTGAAAGCGCGTCCGAGAGCGGCCGCGCCATGTGGCTGTGGCCCCTGGCCGTCTGGGTGGGCTATGGCGTGATCGATATCCTGTTCAAGCAGATGGCGCGCGCGGGCACCGCCTTTGCGGGCGGGCTGCTGCTGGCCTTCGTCATTGCCGGCCTGCTGATGCTGGCCTATCTGCTATGGCGCCGGGTGCGCTGCCAGTTCCGGCACCTGGCCGCCGGGGCGGCGCTGGGACTGGCGAACTTCGGCAACATTCTGACCTATATCCGCGCGCATCAATCTCTGCCCGAGCATCCCGCGCTGGTGTTCGCGTCCATGAATATGGGCGTGATCACCCTGGGCACGCTGGTCGGTGCGTTGGCTTTTCGCGAGCCATTGACCCGCTTGAACCTGCTGGGCATCGCGTTGGCCCTGACGGCCATTGTGCTGATGGCGCCCTGGTAACGCGCCATCCCCAGCCTCAGGTGCCCGTGCGCCGTTCGCGCTCATCGTCGGCCGCGACGTCCGCCGGATCCCCGGAGGCCTCGACGGCAGGCTCGGCCTGCGGCGCTTCGGCCGTTGCCACGGGAGCCGTTTCGGGCTGGACCATTTCCATGGCGATGTCGGTTGCTGGATCCACGCGTGGATCCAGCACCGCCGCAGCGGGCGAACTCTGCAACGTGTCCGGCATAGGCACGAAATGCGTGGGGGCCTCTTCCACCTGGTGCGCGCCGGTGACGCGCGTGGGACGTACGTGCCAGACCAGGATCAGGGCGCAGGCGGAAATGAACACGTAATACATGCTGGGCCCGGCCAGCGACATCAGCACCCCGGCAATCATCGGCCCCACGCAAGCGCCCACGCCATAGGTCATGAGCAGCACGGCCGAGAGGCTGACCCGGCGCTCGGATTCCACGTGATCGTTGGCGAAGGCCGCGCCCAGCGGGTACAGCGTGAATTGCAGCACGCCAAAAACACAGGACATGGCCACCAGCGCCCAGTACGGCAGGACGATCCAGCCCCACATGACCACGGGCAGCAGCACCAGCAGCAAGGCGTTGAAGCGGATCAGGCCTGCGCGGTTGATGCGGTCGGACAGCCAGCCCATGGGCCATTGGGACAACAGGCCCGCAGTCACCGCGGCAGCCACGAAAATGGCAGCCTGCGAGGTGGACAGGCCGTGCTTGGCGCCGTAGACGGCCGCCAGGCCGTAGAAGGCGCCAGAGAGATTGCCCGCCACGAACAGCACCGTCATCGACAGTGGCACGCGCCGCATGAAAAAGCGGATGTCCAGCGGCGCCGGCAGCGGCGTGGGCGGGTGCGACCGCGCCGTGACCGCGATCGGCACCAGGCACAACACCAGGCACATGGCCACCAGGGTCAGCGGCCGCAGGTCCAACGTGGCATATGCCGTCAGGGCCAGTTGCCCCAGCACGGTGCCCAGCCCGGATACGACCATGTAGACGGAAAAGACCCGGCCGCGCTGGTGATTTTCGGTCTGCTCGTTGAGCCAGCTTTCGATGACCATGAATTCAGTCACCATCACGATGCCCGACACGACGCGGAACACCAGCCACAGCGGCATGGAATCGACCAGCGTTTGCGCCAGGATCATGCTGGTGGCGATGGCCGCACAGGCGACGAACGCGCGGATATGGCCCACGCGGATGATGAGTTTGTGCCCCAGGCGGGCGCCGCATACCAGGCCCAGGTAATAGCCGGCGATCAAGGCGCCGATCCACACCTCGTTGACAGACTGCGCTGTCAGACGGAGACCCATATAGGTATTGAACAGACCCGTGCCGATGAGCATCAGCAAGGTCGCGAAGTAAAGCGACGAAAAGGAGGAGATGGTGGCGAGCATGGCGTCGGCAACCGCTGCTGGCGGCAGCACAACGGGCCGCCGGGGCAGCCCGCCGCGCTAAGCGGTAAAACAGGAACTGCGTGGAATCAGACTTGCGACAGCATCGTGGCGGCGTCGCTGACTTCGAACTTGCCGGCCGCTTCCACGTTCAGTTGCTTGACCACGCCGTCGACGATCAGGGCCGAATAGCGCTGCGAGCGCACGCCCATGCCGCGCTGGACCAGGTCCAGTTCCAGGCCCAGTTCCTTGGTCCACAGGGCGGAGCCATCGGCCAGCATGCGGACCTTGCCTTCGGTCTTCTGCTCGCGGCCCCAGGCGCCCATGACGAACGCGTCGTTGACGGAAACGCACCAGATTTCATCGACGCCCTTGGCCTTCAGCGCAGCGGCCTGCTCCACATAGCCGGGCAGGTGCTTGGCCGAGCAGGTGGGCGTGAAGGCGCCCGGTACCGCGAACAGCGCAATGGTCTTGCCGCGGGTCAGGTCGGCGACCTGGAACGCGTTGGGGCCCAGCGAGCAGCCGGCGGTTTCGGTTTCGATGAATTCGGTCAGGGTGCCATCCGGCACGCGGTCGCCGACTTTGATCGTCATGTAGATCTCCAGGAATAAGGGGCAATGCATTGGGGCAGGATCGCCCCACAGGCTCCATCATAGTTCCTGCGCGGCCGCCTTGCTGGCCAGCCAGCGTCCGGGAAAGAAAGATGCACAGTCTGAAACGACTCCATACCGCGCCTACACGGGCTCGAAACGGCTGATTGCCATAATCTTGTGGTTGCAATTACCGCCCGCGCACGCCGCGCTGCCGGCTGGCGGGCATCTAGCGGAGGTTCATCGATGCGCAAGATCTTGACCGGCCTGGCCCTGACGCTGGCCTCGGCCGCCACGGCCTGGGCGGCTCCGGATGCCGCCGAACAGGCCCAATACGAATCTTTCATCATCGCCGCCGGCGCCTCCAACGGCGCCGCCCGCGCCTGCGGGGCTTCCGAACCCGACCTGGCCCAGCACCAGGCCACGGCCCGCAAGAACCTGCTGCAGTATGCGCAGGAGTATGGCTTTACTTCAGGCGGGTATGAGGGGCTGTTCCAGAAAGGACAGGGCCAGGGGACCGCGATGATGGAAGAGATGAAGCGGTCGGGGGTGGATGGGTGCCGGGGGGTGTTGGGCGGGTTTCAGAGTGAGAGGGTGATGGAGTACGAGGATATGAAGAGGGCGTTGGCTGAGGTTAGTGATGGGTTGCCGGGGGAGAAGGCGCAGTAGCAGGTTCTGTTTCTGTTTCTGAAGGTTCAGGTTCTTGAGACGCCCGATGGCGCTGCGCGCTGGTGAGGAGCGCTCTGGGATGTCACGGGCAATTTTTCGTGACGGTCCATCAAAGCGCGTTGGCAGGTCAATCGCCACTTGAACTCCAATGCCGGATGGGTGGCGCGCGTACGGGTCTTCATGCGCAAACAGCTGCCCGCCGCGCGCCCCCCATCACCGCCCCCTCCCCCTAACGGCGACGCCATCAGAAAACCCGCCTACGCATGCGCGCCAGCGATCACAATCACACTTCAAATAATCACGTATGTATTAATCGGCCGCCCGCGCGGCCGATTAATGCGGGCACCCCAAGACTCTCCCCTGACCCCGGCTCCAGCAGCGCCACAAGCCAAGACGCACATAGCCCGTCGTCGCGGGCGCGTGGCGGCTCGCAACCTCGATGCGCCCGAGGGAATCTGAAGGGAAGGCCGAAGGCCTGGACGAAGATGACAAGGGGGAAGTCCGGAGCGAAGGCTCCGGACCGCAATCGTGGGCGCGAGCCGCCACGCGCCCGCGACGACGGGTGACCTACGAAGAGCTATGCAGATCGCCCCAAGAACAACGTCAAAGCCCGTTCTGCTTGAACCAATCCAACATCCGAGTCCAAGCCTGCTCGGCCTCCGCCTTCCGATAAGAAGGCCGATAATCCGCATGAAACGCATGCGGCGCGTCCGGATATACATCGATCCGCGAAGCCTTCGCCGCAGCCGGACCCTGCGCCAGCTCCAGCCGCATCTTGTCCACGTCGGTCATCGGGATACCGGCATCCTTGCCTCCGTATGCGCCCAGCACTTTCGCCTTCAGCGCATTCACCTGGCTCAGCACCGATCTGGGCTTCAATTCCGAAGGCTGTCCGCCCAACTGGCCGTACCAGGCCGCGCCGGCCTTGAGCTTAGGGTTGTGGGCGGCGTACAGCCAGACCTGGCGGCCACCCCAGCAGAAGCCTACGATGCCCAGCCGGTCCGGATTGCCGCCGTTGGAGGCGGCCCAGGCGGCGGTTGCATCCAGGTCGGACGTCACTTGCGCATCCGGGACCTTGCCGATGATTTCGGCCTGGAGCTTGGGGATCTCGGTGTACTTGGACGGATCGCCCTGGCGCGCGAACAGTTCAGGCGCGATGGCCAGGTAGCCCTGATGGGCCAGCCGGCGGCATACGTCCTGGATGTACTCGTGCACCCCGAAAATCTCCGACACCACCAGCACGGTGGGCAGGTCCTTCTTGCCCTTGGGCGCCGCGCGGTAGGCGGGCATCTTGCCGTCCTGGACCGGGATGTCCACCTTGCCGGCCAGAAGGCCGCTGGTGTCGGTCGTGATCGTGGTCTGCGCCACGGCCTGCCCGGCCGCCAGCGAAAAACCCGTCGCCACCGTGGTGGCGATGAAACCCCGCCGATCCAGCCTCAAGGGCGGAAGCAGGCTGTCGAAGTGCGCGTCCTGGTCATTCATCGAGAATCTCCTGGCAAAAAGCTGGCGCAAGGCAGTCTTGCACCGCCCACGGGGCCAGCCTGGTTCACTTCAGGGAGAAGTCCACGCGCGAGGGTTGTCCCTCGTCCTTGATGCCGTCCGCGTCCAGCTGCGGCGCAACGATAAACACACGATCCGCGAGTCCTTCCTGGGCTTGCAGCTTCTCATAAACCGCCTGCGCGCGCGCATCGGCCAGTTGGCGCAACTGCTCATCGCCAACGGGCGCCACGCTGCGCAGCATCTCCTCCATCTGCTCCGGCGGAACGGACTTGGCCATGCCGATGAAGTTGCGCGGCTTGTCCTTGATGTCCGTGTCGTCGTAGACCTCTTCCAGGTACTTGGCGCGTTCCGCGCCCGATACCTGGACGCCCGCCGGGTTCGGCTTCTTGCCGCGCGGTGTGACGTCCGCTGCCTTGGCGGCGCGGATCTTGGCGTCGACCCAGGCCTGGCGCAGGCCTTCCATGTCGGTCTTGGGGTCGGCGCGGCCGCTGATGTCCATTTTCAACGCGGGACGATCCGTCAGCGCCTTGATCAGCGTATCCAGGCGCTGCACGCTGTCCTCGGTCAGCGCCGCGCTGCCTGGCGCGAACTCCACGTAGGACAGTTCCTCGCCGCCGCCAAAGGCCGAGGCGAGCAGGCTGAAGGGCGACGTGACGGCTTTGACCACCAGGTTCAGCAGCACCCGCACCACAATGCCGCCCACGGAGAACTCCGGGTCGTCCAGCGAACCGGAAATCGGGAGGTTGATGTCGATGTTGCCGCGCGAATCCTTCAGCAGGGCCACGGCCAGCAGCACCGGCAGCTTGGTCGCGTCCGGACTGTTGGTCTTGTCGCCGAAGGTCAGTTGATTGAGCACCACGTGGTTGGTGGCTTGCAGCGCGCGGTCCTTGATCTTGTATTCCAGGTCCACCGACAGCTTGCCGCGCTTGATGGGGTAGCCCACGTACTTCGCGGAATAAGTATTGAAGCGCGGCAGGTCCACGCCCTTTGCCGATGCCTTCAGGTCCAGCGACAGGTACTTGGCGAAAGGCTGCACCACGCCGCTGATAGAAAGCGGCGCGGTGGTGTAGACGCGGCCGGTGACCTTGACCTTGGCGGGCTGGGGGTTGGTGGACGACACTGCCGTGATCGAGCCGTCGATGCTGGACAGCTCGGCCACGTAGTTGGGCTTGACGAAGCGGTCCGTGAAAGTCATGCGGCCGCGGCTCAACGTGACGCTATTGACCGAGATGTCCGGCATGCCGCCGCTCTTGGCGGCTGTGGTGGCGGGCGGCGGCGCCGCGCTGCGACCTGGCGTCTGCGTGTCCTGGGTGATGGAGCCGCCCGCCTGGCCAGGAGCCGCCACGAGATCCATGACGTTCAGGCGGCCCTGCGCATTGAGCAGCACGCGACCGTAGAAATCCTCCAGTGCGATGTCGCCCAGCCTGGCCCCTATCTTGTCGCCCGCCACCGAGATATCCATGCCGGTGAAGCCCAGGCGCTTCCAGTTCAGGAAGTCGTCGTTGTTGACGCGGTCCTGCAGGTCCACCCCAGTGACCTCGACGCCCCCCTTCCAGCTGGCCCTCATCGGGGCGGAGCCCGCGGCGGCGGCGAACTCGGCGTTGCCGCGGGCGCCCAGGGTAATGGCGCGCACGGTCGCATTCAAGCTGGAGGCGGCGTACGGCGCGAAGGACGCGACGTTCAGCTCGGCCAGGTCCACCGAGGTTTTTACCGTCAATGGCTGGAGCGTGAACGCCCCCTTGAGATCCAGCTTGCCGTTGCCCTGGACCCCGGCGGCGGCCAGCATGAAGTTGCTCTGGCCCGGCCCCATCGCCAGTCGATCGGCGGTCACGCGCAGGCTTTGCATCGCAATGTCCAGCCCCGGCTTGAGCGATTCGTCTCGGGCCTTGAATTGCGCCAGGTCGGCCTGCACGGCGGTGGCCGACGCGTCCACCGCCCCGTCCTTTTCATGCACATGGACCTGCGCACTTGCGGCCAGGCGGCCGTCCAGCAACGCGATCGGCGCCGCGCTGCGCACGGCCGGCGCCAAGGGTGCGAGGGCGACATTGCCCAGACGCACGCCCAGTTCCAGCGAGAGCGGCTTCAAGACGAGCGGCCCTTTGGCGCGCAGCCAGCCTCCGTCGGTGCTGTTGTCCATGGTCAGCCACAGATTGATGGGCTGGTCTGGCGCTTGCGGCAGGGCCACGCCCTCGACCGTCGCGGCCAGGCCAGTCATCACGTAGTCCAGCTTGCTCACCGCGTCGGTGACGTAGACCTCGCCTTCGTGCAGATTGAAGGCGTCCAGCTCAACCTTCCATTCCGCGGGCGCGGGCGCAGGCGGAGGCGCGGCGGCATCCGTGGATGCGGGCGTGGCGGGATTCGCGGCAGGGGCGTTTGCCGCCGCCGGGACCGCGGCCGCTTCGTTGGCGGGGGCTGCTGCGGCGGCTGGAGCCGTGGCTGCTGCGGTAGTCGTTGCTGCGGTTGTAATTGCTGCGGTTGGAGTTGCTGCGGTAGTCGTTGCTGCGGCCGTGGTTCCAGATGCCGCTGCGGCGGCGGGCGCCTTGGCTACCGCGACCGGCGCCGTCGCCGCGTTGTCTGCCGCCTTGTCTGCCGCCTTGGCAGGGTCCAGGCCGCTGGCTTTCCGCAGCTTGTCGGCCACTGGCGTGGCGGTGGGCTCCACGCCCCCCAGCCGCTTCAGCCCGGCAACCACGTCCAGCCAGTTCAGGTGTTCATTGGCATGGCGACGCACATGGATCTGCGGCGCCCACAGGCCGATTTCGCCCACGTAGGCATGACGCGCAATGGGCTCCAGCTCCAGGCGGGTGACGGTCAGCGCGCTCCAGGCGGCCAGGTTCTCGCCGGCGGCGTCGCGCAAGTCCAGCCGCCGCAGCCCCAGGTCGCCGACGACGCGGATCTTGGGCGGCGCGTCCTTGGGCTGCTCGAATACGACCTGCAGATTGGAATCCAGCAGCGCGCTCTCGAGCTTGAACGGCAGCGGCATGGGCCAGACATCCGCCCACTTCTCCAGTTGCAGGCCATTGAATGCCACGCGCAACGTGGACGACGGCACTTTGTCGAACGGCCTGGCCACGCCGTTCAGGTCGAAGGGGCTGCCATTGATGCGCAGATGCACGCGCGGCTGGACGTCGATGTCGGTGGCGTAACCGAAGGTGGAAATGAAGGGCACGCCCACGCCAAGTTCATCGACGACCTGCTTGCGGCCGGTGACCTTGTCGTCCAGCGTGATCGAGCCGTTCTCGATCACCATATTGTTCAGCGAGAAGCGCGGCAGCCCTTCGTCCGGCTTGGGCGGCTCTTCGGGCTTGGCGGCCGTCAATTCGGCCACTCGTTGCTGAATATCAGAGAAATTGAATCGCATGACGTCCTCGCGGACGATGGCGATGTTAGGCTCGCGCAGCGTCAGTCGATCCACGACCGGCGCAAACCAGAACAGGGAAGTCCAGGCCGCGCTGACATCGAGCTCGGCCAGCCTCAGCAACGGCGTCTGCGAATCAGGTTGCGCCACGGCCAGGTCGCGTGCCCGGACGGTCAGCGTGAAGGGATTGAAGCTGATGTCGCCGACGGAGACGTCCCGCCCGATCATCTTGGAGACGTCCTGCACCAGGACGTTGTGCAGCACTTTGGGGACTTGCCAGGCGGCAACCCCGAAAAGGACAAGTACGAATGCCGCGATACCCAGAAGAATCTTGCCGACCCGGCGGGTTAACCGAAGTTTGGGCATCCGCAAGGGCATTGCGCGTCTCCTGATACGAATTGAAGGCCGAGCGTTTCCGTCCTTCCAATAACTACAGGCGCGATTATCGCGCCCCCTGCACCGCTCGTCTATCATAGGCGTATCAGCGGCCCCAACCCGGCCAGCCGGGACCACCCTTTTCAATCATTAACAATTTTCGCTCCCGATTCCCATGTCCACGCCCACCCCAACCCTGAGTCACCTGGACGAAGCCGGACAGGTCCGCATGGTCGATGTCATCGCCAAGACGGACACTGAGCGCGTGGCCATCGCCACCGCCAGCGTGCGCATGAATGCCGTTGCCTATGGCCTGCTGACCCAGCCGGGCCAGGGCAAGGGCGAAGTCCTCAACACCGCCCGCGTCGCCGCCATCCTGGCCGCCAAGCGTTGCGCCGACACCATTCCGCTGTGCCACAGCCTGCCTCTGGCCTTCGTCGGCGTCGAGTTCGCCCTGGACGACGCCGAGCATCGCATCGACGTGCTGGCCACCTGCCGCACCAGCTACAAGACCGGCGTGGAAATGGAAGCCATGATGGCCTGCAGCGTCGCCGCGCTGACCATCTACGACATGTGCAAGGCGGCCGACAAGGGCATCGTCATCGAGCAAGTTCGCCTTAAGTACAAGGCAGGAGGAAAAAGCGGTGAATGGCGCAACGATTAATCTTCTGTACTTCGCGCGCGTGGCCGAACTGGTCGGCAAGCGCTCCGAAGCCTGGCCCCTGCAGGGCGAGTCCACCGGCGCGCAGCTGCTCGCCGCGCTGGGCGAACGCTATCCGCAACTCGCGCCCTCGGCGCGCCTGAAGCTGGCCATCAACCAGACCCACGCCAAGCCGTCGGCCACCATCCGTGCGGGCGACGAGGTCGCGGTATTCGAACCCGTCACCGGAGGTTGAACGCCATGATCAGCGTCCAGGAAGCCGATTTCGACGGCGCCGCGCTCACGGCCGCGCTGCGGGAAAGCGCCGGCCCGGGCGTGGGCGGCATCGTCACGTTCGTAGGCTATGTGCGCGACTACGCGCCCGACACCCCCACCGATACGCTCTTTCTCGAACACTACCCTGGCATGTGCGAACGCGAACTGGAAGAGATCGCCGCAACCGCCCGCGCCCGCTGGAACCTTGACGGCACCGTCATCGTGCACCGCGTGGGCGCATTGCCGCGCAATGCCCAGATCGTCTTCGTGGCGGCGGCCAGCGCCCACCGCGGCGACGCCTTCCGCGGCTGCGAATACATCATCGACGCGCTCAAGACCCGCGCGCCCTTCTGGAAGCGCGAAACCCTGTCGGGCGGTAGCAGCTTCTGGGTGGAACAACGCCAATCCGACCAGGACCGCACGCAGTCCTGGGATGAAAAGGCCCCCACGCCGCACGCTACGCGCTTGCTGCCCCCCGAGGGGGCCGTTTTTGCCTCGGGACGGCCCAGCGGCAAAAAATCCTCAACGACAAAGAAGGAGCATCCATGAGCGACGAAAGCCTTGTTTCGCTGGCCTGCGCCGTACTGACGGTCAGCGACACCCGCAGCGCGGGCGACGACACCTCGGGCAACCTGCTGGCCCATAGCCTGGCCCATGCCGGCCATCAATGCGTGCGCCGCGACATCGTCAAAGACGACGTCTACCAGATCCGCCGCGTCATCAGCGACTGGATCGCCGACCCCGAGGTGCAGGTGATCCTGACCACGGGCGGCACGGGCTTCTCGCATCGCGACCATACGCCCGAGGCCATCGTGCCGCTGCTGGACCGCGAAATTCCGGGCTTTGGCGAACTGTTCCGCCAGATCTCCTATACCGAAATCGGCAGTTCCACCATCCAGTCCCGCGCCTTTGCCGGCTCGGCCAACCAGACGCTGATCTTCTGCCTGCCCGGTTCCAACAACGCCTGCGAAACGGCCTGGTCGCAGATCATCCGCGAACAACTGGACAGCAGCCATCGCCCCTGCAATTTCGCCACCCAATACAAGCAACGCGAAGAAGACAACTGACCCATGCTGGATTTTGATCAAGCCCAGACCCTGCTGGCCAATGCCGCGGGTCCGCTGCAACGCAGCGAAGAGGTGAGCCTGGCCGATGCCGCCGGCCGCGTGCTGGCCGCCGATCTCACCGCCACCGTGGACATCCCGCCCGCCGACAACAGCGCCATGGATGGCTATGCCCTGCGCGTAGCCGACTGGGGCGCTGGCGTGCGCCTGCCCATCCAGCAACGCTGCTATGCCGGCGAAATGCCGGAGCCGCTCAAGCCCGGCCACGCCATCAGACTCTTCACCGGCAGCCTCATCCCGGAAGGCGCGGACACGGTCGTCATGCAAGAGGACACCGTCGAAGCCGACGGGCAAGTGGAAATCTCGCGCCCCCCCGCGCCCGGCCAGCATATCCGCCGCCGCGGCGAAGACACGCTGGCGGGTGCCCCGCTGCTGGCCGCCGGCACGGTGCTGGAAGCGGCGCACGTGGCGTTGATGGCCTCGCAAGGACTGGCCCGCGTGCAGGTCTTCGGCCAGTTGCGAGTGGGCATCCTGACCACCGGCGACGAGCTGGTGCTGCCCGGCCAACCGCGCGCGGCCGAACAGATCTACAACTCCAATGGCCCCATGCTGGCTGCGCTGGCGCGCGGCATGGGCGCCCTGCCCGTGCATGTGCTGCACGCCCGCGATACCGAGGCCGACCTGCTGGCGGCCTTCAAGACGCTGCTGGCCGACTGCGACCTGGTGCTGAGCGTGGGCGGGGTATCGGTGGGCGAACGCGATCTGGTCAAACCCGCGCTAGCCGCGCTGGGCGGCGAACTGTCGCTCTGGAAAGTGCGCATGAAGCCGGGCAAGCCGGTAGCGCTGGCGCAGATCGACGGTAAGCCGGTGGTCGGCCTGCCCGGCAACCCCGTATCGGCCTACGCCGTGTACACGCTGCTGGTGACGCCGCTGATACGCCGCATGCAGGGCCGCGACGCGCTGTTCCCGCCGATCAGCCAGCTGCCCCTGCGCACCGAGCATCCGCGCCAGGACAGCCGCGAGGAATTCCTGCGCGTGCAGCGCCGCCTGGCCGACGACGGCAGCGCCGAACTGGTGCCCTATGGTCACCAGGGTTCCGGCGTCATCAGCTCGTTGCCCTGGGCGACGGGACTGGCCCGCCTGCCGGCCGACACGCGGGTACAGGACAAGGACCGGGTCGCCTACTACGACCTGCGTCACTGGCTGGCGTAGCGTTCCGCCGCCGCCAGTTCCTCGGGCGTATTGACGTTCATGAAGGCATCGGGCGCGTCGTCGAAGCGGGCTTCGACGGCGCCCGCCCTCGCCTGCCACAGCCCCACCTTGCGGTCCCCGGCCCGCAGGTACTCCAGCAGGTCGGGCAATAGCGACGTGCGCAAGGCCATGCAGGCCGAATGACGCTGTCCGCCCGCGGCCGCATAAGCCATGGGTGCTGCCGCGGATTCGGCCGCGCCGACCAGGCGCCCCGCCAGATCCGGGGGCAGGAACGGCGTGTCGCAAGGGACCACCACCAGCCACGCGTCTTGCCGCGCCGCCGCCAGGCCCGCGGCGATACCCAGCAGCGGCCCTTGCCAGGCGCCAAGATCCGCTTCACCGTCCCGCACCACCTCGCCGTAGGCGGCATAGCGGTCCTCGTGGCGGTTGGCGCTGATGATCAGGCGCGAGACCTGCGGCGCCAAACGGCGCGCGACATGCGCCACCATGGGCTCGCCCCGCAAGACTACGAGGCCCTTGTCTTGCCGGTTCATGCGCGTGCCCTCGCCGCCGGCCAGGATCAGGCCGGCGATTCCGGTGCGGACGGGCGTTTCAGCCACCGATGTAGCTCATCTCGATCTTGCGCGCTGGATCGGCCATGTTGCGGCCGCGCAGTTCCGAATAGTTATCGCTGCGTCCGGCCCAGATGCCCGCAATGATGGCGGCCAGCTCGGCATCGCTGGCGCCGTCGCGCAACGGCGCGCGCAGATCATAGCCGTCATGCGCGAACAGGCACAGGAAGAGCTTGCCTTCCGGCGACAGGCGCGCGCGCGTACAGCCGCCGCAAAAGGCGTGCGTGACGCTGGAAATGACGCCGATCTCGCCGCCGCCGTCCAGGTAGCGCCAGCGCTCGGCCACGCGCCCCATCTCGCCACTGGCGACAGGCTCCAGCGGATACGCCGCGCCGATGCGGTCCAGGACTTCCTGGCTGGGCACGACTTCGGCGAGATTCCAGCCGTTGGTATTGCCCACGTCCATGTATTCGATGAAACGCAGGATGTGCCCGGAATGCCGAAAGCGTTCCGCCATGGGCAGGATCTGACCGTCGTTCAGGCCGCGCCGCACCACCATGTTGACCTTGACCGGCGCCAGTCCGGCCTCGGCCGCGGCGTCAACGCCGCGCAGCACGTCGTCCGGCGTGAAGCCGCTGTCGCTCATACCCTGGAACATGGCAGGATCCAGCGCATCCAGGCTGACGGTGACCCGGGTGAGTCCCGCGGTCTTGAGCGCGGCGGCCTTGCGCGCCAGCATGCTGCCATTGGTGGTCAGGGTCAGGTCCAGCGGAGCCCCGGCGGGCGTGCGCAGCTCGGCCAGCAAGCCCACGAGGTTCTCGATATGTTTGCGCAGCAGGGGTTCGCCGCCGGTCAGGCGGATCTTCTCCACGCCAAGCTGCGTGAAAATGCCCGCCAGACGGCTGATTTCCTCGAACGAGAGCAGCGCGGAATGCGGCATGAAGGTGTAGCTGCTGTCGAAGACTTCACGCGGCATGCAGTACGTGCAGCGGAAATTGCAGCGGTCCGTGACCGAGATCCGGAGGTCGCGCAGCGGCCGCGCGCGCTGGTCCCGCGCGGGCTGCCCATGCGGCGGCAACTCGCCGGGCGCGACGGGCGCCAGAGGACCGCCGCGGCGATCGGCAAGAAAGATCACTTTGCTCATGGGGACATCATATCCCGGCGCATCGCGTTCCGTGCTCATGAAAAGGCCTCTTCCAGCGTCTGCAGCCGGCCCGTGTCCCGGGTGTCGTAGCCCGCCAGCTGGCTGACGTAGCCAACGTAGTCCGGACTGCGCATGATGGAGAGCAGGTCGCGCATGGCTGGCGTCTCCAGGGAGGACTTGCGGATGGCGAAGAAGTAGCGCTCGCGCACGAGCGGGATGAAATCCAGGCCGAAGCGGGAGGCGGCCGTCTCCACCCCCATGCCCGTGTCGGCCATGCCGCTGGCGATATGCGCGGCAATGGCCATGTGCGTGAATTCGTTGGTTTCGTACCCCTGGACCTCGCTGATGGAGACTCCCGCCCGCTGCAGCATCAGGCCCACCAGATAGCGGGTGCTGGAGCCGATCTGGCGGTTGACGAAGCGCACGTCGGGCCGCGCCAGGTCCGCCATGCCGCTGATCTGCTTGGGATTGCCCGCGGTCACGAACAGGCCAGCATTACGCACGGCCAGGTGGATGAGCATGTACTCGTCGGCGTGCAGCCATTGGGCGTAGCGCTCCATGATGGGCGCTTCGAAATCGCCCAGCGGCACCTGAAAGCCCGCCAGATCGCATTCGCGCCGCTCCAGCGAGGCCAGCGCCTCGATGGCGGTGCGGTAACGCAATTCCAGGCCGGGCTTGCGGTTGCCCATATGCTGCATCAGCGATTCCACGGCGAAACCGTGGCTGGCGTGCAAGCGCAGGTGCGGGCCGCTTTCGGGCAACAGGCGCTCCAGTTCTTCCTGCAATTCCGAGGCCATGCTGTCCAGCGTGGGCATCAGGCGCGCCTCGATGCGGCGGTTGGCCCACAGCAAACGCTGGGCGAAAGGGGTCAGCTGCGTGCCCTGGCGCCGATTGGTGATGAGCAGCTGGGTACCGAAGATGGCCTCGAAACGGCGCAGCACCCCCCAGGCATGCCGGTACGACAGTCCGCAGGCGCGGCAAGCGCCCGCGATGTTGCCCGTGGCGTCGATCGCGGACAGCAGGGCGAGCATGTCCTGCAGCGGGACGGGCGCCGGGTCGTCATCTCCGCCCAGAGTCCATTGCGGCCGCAGGCCGATACGGAACTTATATGTCATTTATTTCTTATTGAAGAGGGTGCATTACCCCGTTAGAGTACACAAATAACGCGGTTTGAGGGATTTTTATATGTTTTTTAAAACATATAAACAGCAAGCTCCCACCCGCCACAACAGCAACACAGGAGGAGACCGACGTGCACCAGCGCGAGGCAACATCCGATCTGGCGTCCAGCGGCGGCGCGCGCGGCGGCCAGATGGCCCTGGACGCGGCCCAGGCGTCCCACACCCCGGCCATCGCGGCCACGGCCCGCATACTCGCCCGGCTGAAGGACCAGCCCGGCCCGCTGCTGCCGGTGCTGCACGCGGTCCAGGATGAACTGGGCTGTATTCCGGCCCCGGCGGTGCAGACCATCGCCGAGGCCCTGAACCTGTCCCGCGCCGAGGTCCACGGCGTCATCACCTTCTATCCCCATTTCCGCAGCGAACCCGCGGCGCGCCACACCCTGGAGGTCTGCCGCGCCGAAGCCTGCCAGGCCATGGGCGGCGAACATCTGGCCGCCCATGCCCGCAGCGCACTGGGCTGCGACTTCCACGCCAGCAGCAAGAACGGCGACTTTTCGCTGGAACCGGTGTACTGCCTGGGCCTGTGCGCGCAGTCGCCGGCGGTGATGATCGACGGCCGCCCCCACGCCCGCGTTACGCCGCAAAAACTGGACCGCCTGATTGCCCGCACCCTGGAGGCCAAGGCATGAGCCTCCCTATCGTCATCTACGTGCCGCGCGACGCCGCGGCGCTGGCCATGGATGCGGATACGGTCGCTCGCGACATCGAGCGCGCAGCCGACGCCCGCGGGCTGTCCGTGCAGATCGTGCGCAACGGATCTCGCGGCCTGCTGTGGCTGGAGCCCATGGTCGAAGTCGTTACGCCGCAGGGCCGCATTGCCTATGGACCCGTGCAGCCCGAAGACGTGGACGCGCTGTTCGACGCCGGCTGGCAGAGCGGCGGCGAGCATCCGTTGCGCCTGGGCCTGACCGAAGAAATCCCCTACCTGAAGCATCAGGAACGCCTGACCTTCGCACGGGTCGGCGTGACCGATCCGCTGTCCTTGCAGGACTATGCCGCGCACGGCGGCTTGCAGGGGCTGCAACGCGCGCTGGCCATGGAGCCAGGGCAGATCATCGACGAAATGGTCGCCTCGGGCCTGCGCGGCCGCGGCGGCGCGGCATTCCCGACCGGCATCAAATGGAAGACAGTGGCCGGCACCCCCGGCGACCAGAAGTACATCGTCTGCAACGCGGACGAAGGCGATTCCGGCACCTTCGCCGATCGCCTGCTGATGGAAGGCGACCCTTATGTGCTGATCGAGGGCATGACCATCGCCGGCCTGGCGGTGGGCGCGACCTACGGCTACATCTACGTGCGTTCCGAGTACCCACAGGCCATAGCTACGCTGGAGGCCGCGATCACGCGGGCGCGCAGCGTGGGATGGCTGGGCAAGGACGTGCACGGCAGCGGCCGCCGCTTCGACCTCGAAGTGCGCAAGGGCGCGGGCGCCTATATCTGTGGCGAGGAAACGTCCCTGCTGGAAAGCATCGAGGGCAAGCGCGGCGTGGTCCGCGCCAAACCACCCCTGCCCGCGATCTCGGGCCTGTTCAGCAAGCCCACCGTGATCAACAACGTGATTTCGCTGGCTACCGTGCCTATCATCCTGGCCAAGGGCGCGGCCTATTACCGGGACTACGGCGTGGGCCGCTCGCACGGCACGCTGCCGTTCCAGCTGGCCGGCAACCTGAAGCATGGCGGACTGGTCGAGAAGGCCTTCGGCCTGAGCCTGCGCGACCTGCTGTACGGTTTTGGGGGCGGCAGCGCCTCCGGCCGGCCGCTGCGCGCGGTGCAGGTGGGCGGCCCGCTGGGCGCCTACCTGCCCGAATCGCAATGGGACGTGCCACTGGACTACGAGGCATACATCCAGATATCGGCCATGGTGGGCCATGGCGGGCTGGTGGCGTTCGACGACACCGTCGACATGGCGCGCATGGCGCGCTACGCGATGGAGTTCTGCGCGGTCGAATCCTGTGGCAAATGCACGCCTTGCCGAATCGGCTCCACGCGCGGCGTGGAAACCATAGACAAGATCGTCGCGGGCGGCCCCGGCCGCGAACAGCAGGTGCACCTGCTGCGCGACCTGTGCGACACGATGCTGGGCGGCTCGCTGTGCGCCCTGGGCGGCATGGCGCCCTATCCCGTGCTGTCGGCGCTGAACCACTTTCCGCAGGACTTCGGCATCGAGTCCTCCCATTCTGCCGCGCACGCGGCTTGAACCCGAGACCGTCATGCTAGAAACCGTCATCAAGCGCGATCGCGACATGGGCACGCCGGCGCGCGAGTCCGCCGCAACCGTCACCCTGACCATAGACGGCCAGGAAATCACGGTGCCCGAAGGCACCTCGCTGATGCGCGCGGCCGCCGAGGCCGGCATCAATATTCCCAAGCTGTGCGCCACCGACAGCCTGGAGCCCTTCGGCTCCTGCCGGCTGTGCCTGGTGCAGATCGAAGGCCGCCGCGGCTACCCTGCCTCGTGCACCACGCCCGCCGAAAACGGCATGGTGGTCCATACCGAAACGCCCAAGCTGCACGACCTGCGGCGCGGCGTCATGGAACTGTACATTTCCGACCACCCGCTGGACTGCCTGACCTGCCCGGCCAACGGCGACTGCGAACTGCAGGACATGGCCGGCGTGGTGGGGCTGCGCAACGTGCGTTACGGCTATGACGGCGCCAATCACCTGAAGAGCGAAAAGGACGAGTCCAATCCGTACTTCACCTATGACGCGTCGAAGTGCATCGTCTGCAACCGCTGCGTGCGCGCGTGCGAGGAAACCCAAGGCACCTTCGCCCTGACGATCTCCGGCAAGGGCTTCGAGTCGCGGGTATCGCCGGGGCAGGACCAGCCCTTCCTGGACAGCGAATGCGTGTCCTGCGGCGCCTGCGTGCAGGCCTGTCCGACCTCCACCCTGCAGGAAAAGACCGTCATCATGATGGGCCAGGCCGAACACTCGGTCGTGACCACCTGCGCCTACTGCGGCGTGGGCTGCGGCTTCAAGGCCGAGATGAAGGGGCAGGAAGTGGTGCGCATGGTGCCCTGGAAGGACGGGCAAGCCAACCGCGGCCATTCCTGCGTCAAAGGCCGCTTCGCCTGGGGTTACGCGACGCACAAGGAACGCGTGACCAAGCCCATGATCCGCAAGCACATCACCGATTCCTGGCAGGAAGTGTCCTGGGACGAGGCGATCAACTATGCGGCCTCCGAATTCCGCCGCATCCAGGCCCAATACGGCCGCGATGCGGTCGGCGGCATCACGTCGTCGCGCTGCACCAACGAAGAAACCTGGCTGGTGCAAAAGCTGGTGCGCGCGGCATTCGGCACCAACAACGTCGACACCTGCGCGCGCGTCTGCCATTCGCCCACCGGCTATGGCCTGAAGCAGACGCTGGGCGAATCCGCCGGAACGCAGACCTTCGATTCCGTCATGCACACCGACGTGGTGATCGTGATGGGCGCCAACCCGAGCAGCGGGCACCCCGTGTTCGCTTCCCGGTTGAAGCGCCGGCTGCGCGAGGGCGCTCGCCTGATCGTGATCGACCCCCGCCGCATCGAGCTGGTGAGTTCGCCGCACATCAAGGCCGACTTCCACCTGCAAGTGCGTCCCGGCACCAACACAGCGCTGCTGTCTTCGATGGCGCACGTCATCGCCACCGAGGGCCTGATTGCCGAGGACTTCGTGGCCGAGCGCTGCGAAACCCGCGCCTTCAATGAATGGCGCGATTTCGTATCGCTGCCGGAGAACTCCCCGGAAGCCATGGAGGAAATCACCGGCGTGCCGGCCCAGGCCGTGCGCGGCGCTGCGCGCCTGTACGCCACGGGCGGCAACGGCTCCATCTACTACGGCCTGGGCGTGACCGAGCACAGCCAGGGCTCCACCACCGTAATGGCCATCGCCAACCTCGCCATGGCCACCGGCAACGTCGGCCGCGAAGGCGTGGGCGTGAATCCGCTGCGGGGCCAGAACAATGTGCAGGGTTCCTGCGACATGGGTTCCTTCCCGCACGAGCTGCCGGGGTACCGCCACATTTCCGACAACGCGGTGCGCGCGCAGTTCGAACAGGACTGGGGCGTCACCCTGCAACCCGAACCGGGCCTGCGCATCCCCAACATGTTCGAGGCCGCCCTGGGCGGCTCGTTCAAGGGGCTGTACTGCCAGGGCGAAGACATCGTCCAGTCGGATCCCAACACCCAGCACGTGGCCGCATCGCTGGCCGCCATGGAGTGCATCGTGGTGCAGGACCTGTTCCTGAACGAGACGGCAAAGTACGCGCACGTCTTCCTGCCCGGTTCTTCGTTCCTGGAAAAGGACGGCACCTTCACCAACGCCGAACGCCGCATCTCGCGCGTGCGCAAGGTGATGGAGCCCAAGAACGGCAAGTCCGACTGGGAAGTGACCGTGGCACTGTCCAATGCGCTGGGCTATCCCATGGACTACAAGCATCCCAGCGAGATCATGGCCGAGATCGCGCGCCTGACCCCGACGTTCGCCGGCGTCACCTACGAAAAACTGGACAAGCTGGGCAGCCTGCAATGGCCCTGCAACGACGAAGCGCCAGACGGCACCCCCATCATGCACATCGACGAGTTCGTGCGCGGCAAGGGCAAGTTCATGATCACCAAGTACGTGCCCACGGACGAACGCAGCACGCGCCGTTTCCCGCTGCTGCTGACCACGGGCCGCATCCTGTCGCAATACAACGTGGGCGCGCAGACCCGGCGCACGCCCAACGTCATGTGGCATGGCGAGGACGTACTTGAACTGCATCCACAGGACGCCGAGGACCGCGGCGTGAAGGAAGGCGACTGGGTCGGCATCCAGAGCCGCGCCGGCGAGACCGTGCTGCGGGCCACGCTGACCGACAGGGTGCAGCCGGGCGTGGTATACACAACCTTCCATTTCCCCGAGTCCGGCGCCAACGTCGTCACTACCGACAGCTCCGACTGGGCCACCAATTGCCCCGAGTACAAGGTGACGGCCGTGCAGGTCACGCGCGTGTCGCAGCCTTCGGAGTGGCAACGCCAGTGGTCGCGCTTTGCGGACATCCAGCAAAAGCTGCTGCACGAGCGTTCGCGTGAAAGCGAGACGGCGCTGGCCGGGAAATAACCGCCAGCCCGAACCGCCAGGACGCCTTCATGCCTACGCCACCGACTTCCCGCCCCGACTGCACGCAGGTCCAGGTCTCGCGCGTGCGGGGCGGTGTCCTGTTGCCGGGCGCCGAAAGCGACTCCGTGGCCGAGGAAACGCCGGTGGCGCTGGAGTTCAATGGCATCAGCCACGCCACCATGCTGGCCACGCCCGCCGACCTGGAGGATTTTGCCGTGGGCTTCTCGCTGTCCGAAGGCATCATCGACAGCGTCAGCGACGTGCGTGGTATCGACCTGCTGCCGCAATGCGACGGCATCGTCGTGCAGCTGGAAATCTCCACGGCCTGCGAAGTGCGGCTGAAGTCCCGCCGACGGGCGATGGCCGGCCGCACGGGTTGCGGGCTGTGCGGCGTGGAAACACTGCCTGAGGTGCTGCGGCCGGTGGCGCCGGTCACCAACGGGGCGCCGGTGCGCATCCAGGCCGTGCTGGCCGCCATGCGCGACATGCGCGCCCGCCAGGCACTGCACGACATCACCGGCGCGACCCATGCCGCGGGCTGGGCCGGCGCGGATGGCGCGGTGGCGTTGGTGCGCGAGGACGTGGGCCGGCACAATGCGCTGGACAAGCTGGTGGGGGCCTTGGCGCGCCAGGCCATGCATGCCGGTGACGGCATTGTGGTGGTGTCCAGCCGCGCCAGCTTCGAGATGGTGCAGAAGACCGCGGCTGCGGGCGTCGCGGTGCTGGCGTCCGTTTCCGCGCCCACGGCGCTCGCCATCCGTCTTGCCCACCAGGCCAACGTCAGCCTGCTGGGCTTTCTGCGCGGCGAAGACGCCACGCTGTATTCACACCCCCAACGCATCATCTCCTGAACCGGACCTCACGCACGCATGGAAATCGGCAACCTGATCCGCATGGCCAACCGCATCGGCCAATTCTTCGAAGCCATGCCCGACCGGCAGGAAGCGCTGGAAGGCGTGGCCAACCATATCCACAAATTCTGGGAACCACGCATGCGCAATGAGTTGCTGGGTTTCCTGGAACGGCATCCCGACGGCAACGCCACAGACGAACGCCTGCACCCGCTGGTGCTGGAAGCGGTTACGCAGAACCGCCAGCGCCTCACCCCGCTAGCCCGGGTGGCCTAGCCCGGCGCAGCCTGCCGCGGTTGGGGCGCGAAGCTGCTACATTGGCAGCCCGCCTCTTCTTTTTGTCTTTCCCCATGAACACCCTGCCCTGCGCGCCCCGCCTTGCTGGAGCGACACGTTGACCGTCCCCGAAATCCGCTGGGAAGAAAACCAGACCCCGCACTCTGCCCGCTGGCGCTCGGAATCGGGCGCCGCGCCGCCCAAGCGCGTAGTGGTCGCGGATGACACCCTGACCGCCGACATGGCTTACCGCCAGGCCTGCGAAGGCGTCGGCCTGCTATGGCGCGGAGATTTCCAGAATGCGCGGCAACTGCTGCAGGCCATGACCCGGCGCGTGGACAAGCGGCCACGCAAACCGGTGGATACCCTGCTGGACGCCTTTAACCAGCACCGCCAGATCCAGTCGCAGCGCGCCCGTATCCTGGGCATGCTGCTCATTCCGTTCGACGCCGGCCATGGCATTCCGCTGCGCCGCGCACCGGACGCCCGGCAGGCCTGCGAAGAGGCCCATGGCCCGGCCGCCGAACCCTATGTCGCATCGCTGCGCGAGTTGCTGGGCCTGATCGGCGCCTTCGAATGGCGCAAGAAAGGCGTGGAAATCCCCGCCCTGAATGCCCGCATCCATCCGCACTACGGCGTGTTTTCGCCGCTGCGCGGCGAATACATAGATCTGGTGGCGCGCACCCCGATGCCTCGCGGCAGCGTGGCCTTCGACGTCGGCACAGGCACGGGCGTGCTCGCCGCCGTGATTGCGCGCCGCGGCGGCAAGCGTGTCATCGCCACCGACATGGATCCCCGCGCCTTGGCCTGCGCCCGGGAAAACCTGGAACGGCTGGGCCTGTCCAAGCAGGTCGAGGTCGTTCAGGCGGACCTCTTCCCCGAAGGCCGGGTGTCGCTGATCGTCTGCAATCCGCCGTGGTTGCCCGCCCGCCCCAGTTCGCCCGTGGAACATGCGGTCTATGATCCCGACAGCCGCATGCTGCGCGGCTTCCTCAATGGCCTGACGGCGCACCTGACGCCCAACGGCGAAGGCTGGCTGATCCTGTCGGACCTGGCCGAACACCTGGGCCTGCGCAGCCGCGAAGCGCTGCTGGAAATGATCAGCCAGGCCGGCCTGCGCGTCATCGAACGCATCGACACGCATCCCACGCATGGCCGCGCGCAAGACCCGAGCGATCCGTTGCACGCGGCCCGCTCGAAGGAAGTCACATCCCTGTGGCGCCTGGGCGCGGCCTGACGCGGCCCGACCTAACGCGGCCCGACCTGACGCGGCCCGGCCGGGCTAGATACTAGGCCCGGCCGGCCGCCACGTTTACGCTGATCGCGATGATGAAGACGTTGAAGAAAAAGGCGATGACGCTGTGCGTCAGCGCGGTGCGACGCACGCGCCGGTTCACGATCTGCACGTCCGACACCTGGAACGTCATGCCCAGCACCAGCGCGAAATAGGCGAAATCCCAGTAATCGGGTTCGTCGGTGCCCGGGAAGTCCAGGCCCTTGTGCATGGCGTTGCCATGGCCGTAGTAGCCGTGCGCATAGTGCAACGCGAAGATCATGTTCATGTAGAGCCAGGACAGGATAATGGTCGCGGCGGCGGCCAGCATGGCGAGCACGCTGCTCACCCCGCCCTCGCCTTGCAGCTCCACCCACAAGGCCATCATGACCATGCAGGACAGCGCCACGCTGCTCCACAGCACGCCGGTGCGGCCCACGTCCTGCTGCTGGGCGTGCCGGCGCATCGCCGCCGCGCTGGTCCGGCCGAAAACCCTGGCCGTCATCAGCAGGAAAACCAGCGCCCCCGCATCGAATCCCAGCAATAGCGCCAGCACCCACGGCACGCCCAGGGCGTACAGGCCGCCTGCCGTGGCCAGAAGCAAGCCGGCGCAAGCGACGAGCCGGCGATGCGCATGGAAGAACGGCAGCGCGGCGCCGGAAGCTGAATCGTCCTCGGGCTCGAAATCCTTGACCGGCGGCATGCGGCGCTCCTTGACGTAAGCAGACCCCGTGGGGCCCGTTGACGCTAACGCTAACCGATGCCGAGCAAACCGACCAGTGCACCGCCGAACAGCAGCCACAACGGGTGGATGCGGGTGCCGCTGCCCAGCAGCGCCACCACTGCAGTGATGGCGCCCAGCAGCCAGGTATGCACCGAGGCCTCGGTAATGAGCGCCGCGCTGGCCGCCACTAGCCCCACCGTCATGGGAAAGATGCCTGCCTGTATGACTCCGCGCCACGGGCGGTCCTTGAAGCGTTCCCACAGTCCCAGGGCGATCACGGTGATGAGGGAGGACGGACCGAACTTGGCGATGGTGGTGACCAACATGCCCAGCCCGCCCGCCACATGCCAGCCGACCAGCGTGACCACCATCAGATTGGGTCCCGGCGCGGCCTGTCCCAAGGCGAACAACGCGGAAAAGTCCGCCGCGCTCATCCAGCCGTGCACCTCCACCACCTGGCGCTGCATCTCGGGCAGGATGGTGTTGCCGCCGCCAAACGCCAGCACGGACAGTTCAGAGAAGATCAGGGCCAGCGCGATCAGTGTGTGGATCATCGACGTTGCCTCCAGACCATCAGAATGCTCAGCGGCGTCAGCACCGCCATGGTGGGCAAGAGAGGAATGCGCAGCACGGCGATGGCGATGAAACAGGCGGTAGCCACCACGCCGGCCAGCCAGTCCCGCCGCTTGATGACCGGCAGCCCGATCTTCACCGCCATCGAGATCAGCAGGCCCGCGGCGGCCGCCGCCAGTCCGGCGAACAGGTGCTGGATATGCGGGTCGTTCTGGAAACGGTCGTACACCATGCCCAGCAACACCACGATGGCGGACGGCGCCAGGATCAGCCCCATCAACGCCGCAAAGGCTCCTCGCGGACCGCGGAATTTCATGCCCAGCGCCACCGACAGGTTGATGATGTTGCCGCCGGGCAGGAACTGGCACAGGCCCAGCAGATCGGTGAATTCGGCGCCGCTGAGCCAGCGGTGCTTTTCGACGACCATACGCCGCGCCAGTGGCAGGGCGCCGCCGAAGGCCGTCAGGCCCAGCATGAGAAATCCGTAGAACAGTTGCCCGCAAGTGGGCGCGGGCCGAAGTTCGGCCTCAGGGATGGAAGGTGCTGCGTTCATCATTTTTATGCCGGCGCCGGGGGAAGGGCGCGGGGTGGAATATGGGGAAACCAACGAGATTGCAGCCTACTCTTCGGTTTGGATAATGTCTAATATATGACTATCTATATATTCATATCGGTTAAATATGGCATCCGTCGATCTCAGGCTGCTGCGCTACTTCCTGGCCGTGGCCGAGGAATCCCATCTGACCAAGGCTGCCGCCCGGCTGGGCATACGCCAGCCGCCGCTCAGCCAGCAGATCCGCGTGCTGGAACAGGAATTGGGCGTCACGCTGTTCCACCGCCTGCCGCGCGGCATGGAGCTGACCGAAAGCGGCCGCGCGCTATTGGACGATGCGCGTAACATCGTGACCCTGGTGGACCAGGCCGTGGAAGGCGTGCGGCGCGTATCGCAGGGAGAGGCGGGACGCCTGACCGTCGGCTTCACAGGATCGGCCGCTTTCCATCCCTTCGTGCCATCCGTCATCCGCCGTTTCCGGGAAGCCGCGCCGAACGTGCGGCTGGTGCTGGAGGAAAGCAGCACGGGCGAACTGATGGAGGCCGTGGGCGCGGGCCGCGTGGACGTGGCTTTCATCCGCGGCCCCTACGGGCTGGGGCCCGGCGTGGTGGTGGAGACCGTTCTGGAAGAACCGATGCTGGCTGCTTTTCCCGCCGACCACCCTGCCGTAAAGGGCCGGTCGCGCAAGCGCATCGCGTTGTCCGAGCTGGCCGAGGAATCCCTGATTCTCTACCGCCGCCACAGCGGCCCCGGCCTGTACGACGCCATCATCGCCGCCTGCGGCGCCGCCGGCTTCAGCCCCCGCGTGGCCCAGGAAGCGCCGCGCATGCTGTCCACCCTCAGCCTCGTGGCGGCGGGCCTGGGCGTGTCGCTGGTGCCCGCGTCGCTGCGCCGCGTGAACATCGAGGGGGTGGTATACGTCAACCTGGCCCAGCCCGCGGAACTGCGCGCGCCGCTGAACCTGATCTGGCGCGACGAATCCCTGTCCGGCGCCGCCCGCAAGCTGATCGACGAGGCGCGCCGGCAGCGGGAGGAATCCCTGGCCTGAACGCGCGGCGCTACACTGCCCGGCACCCGCACTCCGCATTGCAGCCATGTTTTCAGATTCACCCATAGGCATATACGACTCCGGCGTCGGCGGCCTGAGCGTGCTGCGCGCCATCCGCGACGCCCTGCCCCACGAATCCCTGCTGTACGTGGCCGATTCGGCCCACGTGCCCTACGGCGAAAAGACGCAAGAGTATGTCGAGCAGCGCGCCAGCATGCTGGCCGACTACTTCGTGTCGCGCCAGGCCAAGGCCATGGTGGTGGCCTGCAACACCGCGACGGCGGCCGCCATCGCCCAGCTGCGCCAGCGCCACCCAGGATTGGTCATCATCGGCGTGGAGCCCGCCATCAAGCCCGCGGCGCACCTGACCAGCACCGGCGTGGTGGGCGTTTTCGCCACCACCGGCACCTTGGCCAGCCCAAAGTTCGCTTCGCTGGTCCAGCGCGAGGCGCCCGAAGTCCGCATCCTGTTCAAGCCCTGCCCCGAGTGGGTGCGGCTGGTGGAGCAAGGCGTGCTCGGCGGCCCCGAGGCCGAGGCCGCGGTGCGCGCCCCCGTGGCGGAGCTGCGCGAAGCTGGCGCCGACGTGCTGGTGCTGGGCTGCACGCATTTTCCCTTCCTGCGCGAGGCAATCCAGGCAGCCGCCGGCCCCGGCGTGCCGCTGCTGGAAACCGGCGCGCCCGTCGCGCGCCGGCTGCGTCACCAGTTACAGGAACGCGGCCTGCTGCGCGCCTCGGGACCGGGCGCACTGCGCCTGGAAACCAGCGGCGCGGCGGATTCCCTGGGCACGCTGGCGAGCCGCCTCCTGGGACAGGCGCTTGCGGCGCACACGCTGGAGCCGCGCTGGCGCTGAATGCGCCCGGTTTGATCCCGCGCATTCCGCGCCTGTCGGATTCGGCCAATAATTCGGATACAGTGAACGACAACGCCGCCCGCGGCGCGCACAAGGAGACGCTCATGAAACGCATCCTGATCCCCGTGGACGGCTCGCAGCCGGCCGTCCATGCGGTCCAAGCCTTGCTCGACGCCCGCGACTACGACCTGGTCGAACGCGTGGAGCTGCTTACCGTCCAGATCCCCCTGAAGGCAGGCAAGATCGGCCGCGGCTTGTCGCAAGCCGAAATCGACGCCTATCACGAAGAAGAGGGGCGCAACGCGCTGCAAGCCGCCAGCGACCTGCTGACCCGGGCGGGCGTGCCCTTCCAGGCGCGCGTGGAAGTGGGCGCGGCAGCGGAGACCATCGTGCGCGTCGCCGACGAATCCGGCGCCGACGAGATCTACATGGGTTCGCGCGGGCTGGGCTCGGTGTCGTCCTGGTTCCTCGGGTCCGTCGCCACCCGCGTGCTGCACTTGACGGAGCTGCCCGTCACCCTGGTCAAGTAACCGTCAAGGAGCATCCATGCTGAACATCCTGGTCCCCGTAGACGGCTCCGACAACGCCAACCGCGCCGTCCTGTATGCCCGCCAGCTTGCCCAAGGCGCCGGGTCCGCGCGCGTCCACCTGCTTAACGTCCAGACTCCCGTTCAAGGCCGCGCGGGCCTGTCGCGCCTGATCACGCAGGACATGATCGACGAGTTCTACCTGCGCGAAGGCCAGGAAGCCACGGACGAGGCGCGCAAGCTGCTGGACGTGACCGGCACCGATTACACCAGCCATGTCGAATTCGGCCACGTGGCGACGGAAATCGCCGGCTACGCGCAAGACCATGGCTGCGCCCGCATCGTCATGGGCACGCGCGGCAACGGCTCGCTGACGAACATCCTGATCGGTTCGGTGGCCAACCAGGTGCTGCAACTGGCCGAAGTACCGGTCACGCTGGTCAAGTAAGCCTGGGCGCCGGCCTCAAGCGGCCGGCAGCCACAGGCACACTCTCAAGCCGCCCAGCGGGGATCGCTCCGCTCTCACCTGCCCGCCGTAAGTGCTGGCCAGGTCGCGCACGATGTCCAGCCCCAGGCCCGATCCCGGGCGCTGTTCATCCATGCGCACACCACGCAGGAAGATGAGCTCGCGCTCCTCGTCGGCAATGCCGGGACCATCGTCGTCGATCTGGATGAGCAACTGGCCGGCGCCGGTCGCAAGCGCCGTGACCTGCACCTGGCGTTCCGCCCATTTGCAGGCGTTATCCAACAGATTGCCGACCATCTCCTGCAGATCCTGCTCTTCGCCACGGAACACCAGGCCCTCGGCAAACGCGGGCATTTCCAGCAGCAATCCGCGCTGCGCATACAAGCGCTGCATGACGCGCAGCAGCCCTTCGATGGGTTTGCGCAATGGGGTGCGGCTGTCGGCCGCGCCGGAGGCCGCGGCGGCGCGGGCGCGCGCCAGGTGATAGTCGATCTGGCGGCGCGCCATGCCAACCTGTTCCTGCACCAGCGCCGCCAGCGGCCCCTCTTCGCGCGCCGCGGCATTGCCGAGGATCGTCAGTGGCGTCTTTACCGCATGGGCCAGGTTTCCGGCCTGCGTGCGTGCACGTTGGACCATGTCGGCGTTGACATCCAGGACACGGTTGAAATCATCCACCAGGGGCTGGATTTCGCTGGGAAAGCGGCCTTCTATACGCGTACTGGCGCCCCCGTGCTGGGTGGCCAGCTGACGCCTGAGCCTTGCCAGAGGCCGCAGCCCGACCACCACCTGCACCACCGCGGCCACCGTCAGTCCTGCCGCCAGCGCGCCCAGCGCAATCAGCAGCATATGGTTGAAGCGGCCGATGGGCTCGGCAAGCACCTGACTGTCGGCGGCCACGATCAGGCGCAGCGGCGAAGCCTCGGTCTCCGCCGGTTCGAGCGTGCGCGTCAGTGCCGTCAGGCGGTGTTTTTCCGGACCCGCGATGTCGTAGATGCCGTCGGCGCTGTCCGCCGCGGGAATCTCCAGCACCTGGTCCCAAAGAGAACGCGAGCGCGCCGCGCCCACGGCCGCCGGGCGGCCCTGTTCATCGAGCCGGTCGATCTGCCAATACAGGCCCGATAGCGGCTGCTCCAGGCGCGGATCGCTCAAAGGCGGCGACACGACGAGGCGGCCGTCCGGACCGGTGTTCACGGCGGCCGTGAGCTGATTCAGGTGCAGGGTCAGTTCGGCGCGCAACTGTTCGGTGATGTGCTGGCGGAACAGGCTGGCCAGGCCCCACCCGGCCAGCACCACCGTGATCAGGATCCAGGCCAGCGTACCGGCCAACAGGCGCCAGCGCAGCGAGCCCGGCGCGCGCGCACGTCCGGCCATCATGCGGCGCATGCCAGGCGGTAGCCCAGGCCGCGCACGGTTTCGATGGTGTCGGGCGGCAGTTTCTTGCGCAACCGCGCGATGAACACATCGATGGTGTTGGAATCGCGGTCATGGTCCTGGGCGTAAACGTGCTCCGTCAGTTCGCTGCGCGAAATGACTTCGCCCGCGCGCTGCATCAAAACGGCCAGCACCTTGAATTCGTGGCTGGTCAGGGACAGCGCCTGGCCGTCGACCGTGACCTTGGCCAGTCGCGTGTCCAGCATCAGCGATCCGCAGCGCCACTGCGCGCTGGCGTGGTTGCTGGAGCGGCGCAGCAGCGCCCGCACCCGCGCCAGCAGCTCTTCCATGTGGAAGGGCTTGGTCAGGTAATCGTCGGCGCCGGCGTCGATGCCGGCGACCTTCTCATGCCAGTTGTCGCGCGCCGTCAGGATCAACACCGGCATGCCCTGACCGCCGGCGCGCCATTGCTTGAGCACCGTCAGGCCGTCCATGACCGGCAGGCCCAGATCCAGCACGACGACGTCGTAGGCCTCGACCGCACCCATGTATTGCGCCGTGCCGCCGTCCGCCGCGGTATCCACCGTGTAGCCCGCCTGGCGCAAGGCATCGGCCAGCTGCGCGGCCAGCGTGGGTTCGTCTTCGACCACCAGTATGCGCATCAGTGCTTGTCCCGGAATTGGATGTCGCGGCCCTTCACGCCCAGCACCTTGCCGTCGCGTGCATCGATCTTCAGCTTGACCAGGCGGCCGCCGTTTTGCAGCAGCCGGATCTCGTAGATGAATTCGCCATCGTCTTCCTCGAATTCGACCTTGACCACCTGCCCAGGATAGTCGCGCTCGACGATGTCGAGCACCGAGCGCAGGGGCAGGACCTTGCCCGCCTGCAGCGCCTGGCGCGCCTGTTCGTGGTCGCTTTCGTCCGCGAGGCCCGCGCTGGGGCCCGCGGCCAGCGCCAGCATCAGCGCGCCGCAAGACAGCCAGATTCGGGTACGGGTTCCAGGGGTCATGGTTTCTTTCGCATTCAGGGTCCGCCAAAAGCGGCGATTGTCCGCCCAGTTATAGCGCCGGAAAAATGAACGGCACGTGAACGGCAGCTTCAGAATTGGTTCATCCGCACACCCGAATAATGCGGTCATGGTCGCCATTCCGGCAACCCGCAACAACCTAGGAGCCATTCCATGACCGCAATCCGCAACACCCTGGCCGCCCTGGCGCTTGGCGCCGCCACCCTGACCGGCGCCGCCGCCGTGCACGCCCAGACGCCCGCCCCGGCGCCGGCCCAGCCCGCCGCCACGGCCCCCGCCAGCGCGACGCTGACCGTGCGCCAGATCTACGACACGCTGACCGCCGCAGGCTATCGCAACATCACCGAGATCGAGCTCGAGCACGGCCGCTACGATGTCAAGGCCGACAACGCGCAAGGCCAGCGCGTGAAGCTGCGGGTGGACGCCCAGAGCGGCGCCGTCCTGCGCAGCCGCATCAAGGACTGAAGCGCCGGCGCGCACGCGCCTTCCCACGCTCCGCCCGCATCCGGCGGGCCGGGCGCCCGACACGGATACCATCATGAAACCGATAGGAACCGGCGCCGCACTAGGCGGCTTTCTGCTCGTCCTCAGCCTGGCCTGGGGGCTGGACGCGTTCATCCTGCAGCCGCCAGGCGTAGGCGCCTGGTACTGGGTGGCGCGCCAGCAAGGCCTCTACCTCACCGGCGTCTGGTCCATCGGACTGATGGCATTGATCATGCTGCTGGCGCTGCGGCCCGCGTGGCTGGAACGCCCCCTGGGCGGCATGGACAAGATCTACCGGCTGCATAAATGGGCCGGCATCCTCGCTGTGTCAGCCGGCGCCATGCATTGGTTGCTGAAGCTGGCCAGCGGCCCGTTGAAAAGCCTGGCGGACGCGGCCAACCGCCCCGCCCGCGACGTCGTACTGCCGCTCTTTGAAAGCTCCCGCGGCCTGGCCAAGGACCTGGGCGAATGGTCGATCTACCTGCTGCTCGCGATGCTGGCAATCACGTTGTGGCGGCGCTTTCCCTACCGGGGATGGCGTCTCCTGCACCGCGCCATGCCTGTGCTGTTCCTGGCGCTGGTGTTCCACACGGCGGCGCTGGCTCCCGCGCGCTACTGGAGCGGTCCCGCGGGCCTGCTGCTGATTCCGCTGTTGTCCGCCGGTTTGTATGCCGCACTGATGGCGCTCTTGGGACGCGTGGGCAGCGGCCGCCGCGCGCAAGGCAGGATCGTGTCGCTGACTCACCAGCCAGGCGGCATCCTGGAGGTCAGCTGCGAACTCGACGGCAACTGGCGCGGGCATCAGGCGGGACAGTTCGCCTTCGTCACTTTTGACCGCAAGGAAGGCGCCCATCCCTATACCATCGCCAGCGCCCCGCATCAGGGCGAGCGCCGCGTCACGTTCCAGATCAAGGCGCTGGGCGACTACACCCGCAAGCTGGCGCGCACGCTGCGCATCGGCCAGCCGGTCGGCGTCGAGGGCCCCTACGGGCGCTTTCAGTTGACGCCGGACGCGGGCGCAACGTCCCAGGCCCAGGTCTGGGTCGCAGGCGGGATCGGCGTTACGCCGTTTCTCGCGTGGCTGGAGGCCTTGCAGGACGGACAGGCCCCGACGCCGCGCGTGTGGCTGCATTACTGCGTGCGCGACGCCTCAACCGATCCGTTCGTGCCGCTGCTCAAGGAACGCTGCGCCGCGCTGGACGGCGTGACGCTCACCGTCCACAGCGCGCGCGACGGCGACACGCTGACGGCGGGTACGCTGGCACAGGGCGCGGTGGCCGCCGGCCGCGTCGCCGACGTCTGGTTCTGCGGACCGGCCGGCCTGTCGGACGCGCTCAGGCGCGGCCTGCGCAAGCTGGGCGTCCAGTCCGTGCGCTGGCATCAGGAAGCATTCGAGATCCGTTGACCGCGCCGGGGCTGCGTAAGTCCAAGCGTATGATGGGCCTCACCGCCCCCGGAGCATGCATCATGCCCACTCCACGCCTACTGCTGGCGGCAGCGCTGGCTGCCGCCACCCTCAACGCCTGCGGCGAAATGGCGACCCTGCCGGTCGAGGCCGGCATGGGCCCATCGCCCCAGTTGCCCGCCCCCAAACCCACGACGATTCCGACCGTAAAGACAGCCAAGGCCGTAGGCTGGCCTGCGGGTGCGCATCCCGTGGCCGCCAGCGGCATGGCGGTGACGGAATTCGCCAGCGGCCTGGATCATCCGCGCTGGCTGTACGTGCTGCCCAACGGCGACGTGCTCGTGGCCGAGACCAATGCGCCGCCCAAACCCGAATCGGCCTCCGGCGGCTTCAAGGCCTGGGTCGCAGGCCTGGTGATGAAGCGCGCCGGCGCCAGGACCCCCAGCGCGAACCGCATCACCCTGTTGCGCGATACGGACCGCGACGGCGTCGCCGACGTGCGCAGCGTGCTGCTTGAAGGCCTGAACTCCCCATTCGGCATGGCCTTGATCGGCAATCAGCTGTACGTGGCCAATGCCGATGCCGTGGTCCGATTTCCGTACGAAACCGGGCAGCAGCGGATCAGCGCCGCGGGCGTGAAGGTCACGGACCTGCCAGCGGGCCTCAACCACCACTGGACCAAGAACCTGCTGGCCAGCCCGGACGGCAGCAGGCTGTACGTATCCGTCGGCTCGAACAGCAACGTCGGTGAAAACGGCATGGACATCGAAGCAGGCCGCGCGGCCATCTGGGAGATCGACGTCGCCAGCGGCGACAAGCGCCTGTATGCCACCGGTTTGCGCAATCCGGTGGGCATGGCCTGGGGCCCGGACGGCAAGACGCTGTGGACCGCTGTCAACGAGCGCGACGAACTGGGCAGCGACCTGGTGCCCGACTATATGACCTCGGTACAGGACGGCGGCTTTTACGGCTGGCCATACAGCTACTTCGGCCAGCACGTCGACACCCGGGTCCAGCCGCCGCGTCCGGACCTGGTGGCTCGCGCCATCGTGCCCGACTACGCGCTGGGTCCGCACACCGCCTCGCTGGGGCTGGCCTGGTCGGGAGGATCCCGCCTGCCGGCACCCTACACAAACGGCATGTTCGTGGGCCAGCATGGTTCATGGAACCGCGATCCGCGCAGCGGCTACAAGGTCATCTTCGTGCCCTTTCGCGACGGCAAGCCCGACGGACCGGCGCGCGACGTGCTGACGGGATTTCTGAACGAAAGCGGCGAGGCCCAGGGACGCCCGGTAGGCGTGGCGATCGACCGCCAGGGCGGCTTGCTGACGGCCGACGACGTGGGCAATGTGGTGTGGCGGGTCGCTCCCGCTTCTACAATGGCCGCTCCCCAATAATTCGAGACCAGGAGTGAGCATGAGCACGGAAAAAGTGGCGATCGTCACCGCCGGCGGCAGCGGCATGGGCGCGGCGGCGGCGCGCAAACTGGCGGCTGACGGTTGGCGCGTAGCCATACTGTCTTCCTCCGGCAAGGGCGAAGCCCTGGCCCGGGAACTGGACGGTCTGGGCATCACGGGATCCAACCGGTCGCCCGAGGATCTGGCGCGGCTGGTGGATGCGACCCTTCAGAAATGGGGCAGGATCGACGCCGTGGTCAACAGCGCCGGCCACGGCCCCAAGGGTCCGCTGCTGGAGATCAGCGACGAGGACTGGCACCTGGGCATGGAGTTCTACCTGCTGAACGTGGTGCGCATCGCCCGCCTGGTCGCCCCCGTGATGAAGCGCCAGAAGTCCGGCGCCATCGTCAATATCTCGACCTATGCCACCTTCGAGCCGGAGGCCCTGTTTCCCACGTCGGGCGTGTTCCGCGCCGGACTGGCCGCCTTCACCAAGGTGTTCGCGGACGAATACGCGGAACACAATGTGCGGATGAACAACGTGCTGCCGGGCTTTATCGACAGCCTGCCCGAAAAGGAAGACCGCCGCGTGCGCATCCCAATGGGCCGGTACGGCACTGCGGAAGAGGTCGCGGACCTGATCGCCTTCCTGGCGTCCGACGCCTCTTCCTACATCACGGGCCAGAACATCCGCATCGACGGCGGCATCACGCGTTCGGTCTGAAACTCATGCTTTAGGACTAGTCTCTCGTCCGAATGACGGTATTGAAGCCCGCCCGGGGCTTCAGTACCGTAGGTTTTCGCATTCGACGAGGTGCCGCGCATGTCCGCTACGCCGTCAGCGGCTGCGCCGCAGTCCGCCGAGATCTCCCACGCAAAACCCACCCCGGGCCAAGCTTCGCGCTTCCTGGCGCAGGCCACGTTCGGCCCCACGCCCGCGGACATCGACGCGGTCGTGCGCGACGGCTACGCGGCCTGGCTGGACGCGCAACTGGCGATGCCTGCCTCGCAGACCCATTTCGACTGGCTGCTCCAGCAAGGCAAGAACACCGAAGAATTCAAAGGCAATGGTATCAACGCGCCGCTGGAGTCCACGCTGTGGCGCAAGTTCATCTCGGCGCCGGACCAGGTGCGCACGCGGGTGGCGTTCGCGCTGTCGGAGATCTTCGTGGTGGGCGTGTCGTCCATCACAGCGTCCTGGCCCCTATTCGGCGCGGCGGGCTTCATGGACCTGCTGGCCGAGCATGCCCTGGGCAATTACCAGCAGCTGCTGACGGCCGTCACCCGCAACCTGTCGATGGGATGCATGCTGACCTATCGCGGCAATCGCAAGGAAGATCCCAAGACCGGCCGCCATCCCGACGAGAACTATGCGCGCGAGGTCATGCAATTGTTCAGCATCGGCCTGCTGGAACTGGAACCGGACGGCACCATAAGAATGGTCGATGGCGCACCCGTGGAAACCTATTCCAATGCGGACGTGCAAGGGCTGGCCAAGGTCTTTACCGGTTGGGATATCAACGGTCCGGAAACCGACGTGGAATTCCACCGCCGCCCCATGGCCCTGAACAACGCGTTGCACTCGCTGGCCGAAAAGCGCTTCCTGGGCGCGGTGGTGCCGGCAGGCACCGACGGCCACCTGTCGCTCAAGCGCGCCATGGAGGTGATTTGCGCCCATCCCAACGTAGGGCCATTCATCGGCACGCAACTCATCCAGCGGCTGGTGACCAGCAACCCCAGCCGCGCCTATGTCGCCCGGGTATCCGCGGCCTTCAACGACGACGGCGCCGGCACGCGGGGAAACCTGAAGGCGGTCGTGCGCGCCATTCTGCTGGACCCGGAAGCGCGCAACCCCGACCTGGCGGCCCCCGGCTGGGGCAAAGTGCGCGAACCCATCGTGCGCTTTGCGGCCTGGGCGCGAGCCTTCGGCGCCACCTCCAACACGGGCGCCTGGGCCATGCCGGACACCACCGACAATACGATCCGGCTGGCCCAGAGCCCGATGCGGTCGGCGACCGTCTTCAATTTCTTCCGGCCGCGCTACGTGCCGCCAGTGACCGAGCTGGCGCGCCAGCACCTGGTGGCGCCGGAACTGCAGATCACCGACGAAACCAGCATCGCTGGTTACCTGAATTTCCTGGCCATCTACGTGGACCGGGGCTGGGAAGACTTGCAAACGCCTTATGCCGCCGAGATCGCGCTGGCGCCGGACCCTGCCGCGCTGGTGGCACGGATCGTGCTGCTGCTGGCCGGCGACGCCTATTCCGCCGAGACCGCCGACGCCATCGCCCGCGCCGTGGCCACGATACCTGCGGGCCGCCCGCGAGACCGGGTGCGCGCCGCGATCATGCTGGTGGCCGCCAGCCCCGAATACCTGGTGCAGAAATGACGAACTCCCGCCACGACGCATCCGCCCGCCGCCGCGAATTCCTGCTGCGCGCCTGCGCGCTGGGAGCCACGGGGGCTGGCGCGCCGCTGGCGCTGAACCTGGCCGCCTTGGGCGCGGCGGCGGCGCAGTCCGCCCCGGCCGCTACCTACAAGGCGCTGGTCTGCGTTTTTCTGTATGGCGGCAACGACCCCTATAACTCGCTGGTGCCTTATGACGCGGCCGCATACAAGGCATATGCCCAGGCGCGCAGCGATATCGCCTTGCCGCGCGACGCTCTTCAAGCCACCGCCCTGCGCGGGAAAGCGCCCGCGCCCGGCGGCGCTCAATTCGCGCTTGCGCCCTCGCTGGCGCCGCTCAAGCCCTTGTACGAAAGCGGCGACATGGCGGTGCTGCTGAACATCGGCCCCCTGGTGGCGCCCACGTCCAAACAGGAATACATCGGTGCGCGCGTGCCCTTGCCGCCCAAGCTGTTTTCGCACAACGACCAGCAATCCTATTGGCAGGCGCTGGCGCCGGAGGGGGCCGCATCGGGATGGGCGGGGCGGCTGACGGATCTGTACGCGAATGCCAACGCACAGCGTACCTTTACCGGGATCACCGCCGGCGGCAGCAGCGTGCTGCTGGCGGGACGCAAGGTCGCTGGCTACCGCGTGGGCATCCACGGGTCCACGCAGATAGAACTGCTGACCCGCGACATGTATGGTTCCAGCGCGTGCACGGCCTTGCTGCGCCAACTGATCACGCAACCGCGCGAGCATCTGATGGAACGCGAGATGTCGCGCATCGCCGCCCAGTCCATCGACGCCGACACCCGCCTGCGCGCGGCGCTGGCCGACGTGGCCGTGCCGGGCGACTTCTCTTCGCCCCTAGCCCAGCAGCTGAAGATCGTCGCCCGCATCATCGCAGCCCGGCAAGCGCTGGGCGCCCGCCGCCAGGTGTTCTTCGTGTCGCAGAATGGGTACGACAACCATGCCGGCCTGAACGACACCCATCCCGCGCTGCTGAAGGAATTGGGCCAGGCCTTGGCGACATTCCAGCAGGCGTTGTCGAAGCTGGGCGTGGCGGATCAGGTCACCACGTTTACGGCATCGGAGTTCGGCCGCACCCTGGGCTCCAACGGCAACGGCTCGGACCATGGCTGGGGTTCGCATCATTTCGTGCTGGGCGGCGCCGTCCAGGGCGGACGCTACTACGGCAGCCACCCCGAGATTGCCTTGAACGGTCCGGGCTTCGTGGACAACGGACGCCTCTTGCCCACCCTGGCCGTGGACCAGCTCGGCGCGGCCCTGGGAGGCTGGTTTGGCGCCAGCCGCGATGACCTGGGCGTGGTGTTTCCCAACCTGCGGCGCTTCGACGCGCAAGCGCTGGACCTGCTGCTGCGCGCTTAGAAAGGCGCCGCGCCGCCCCCCACATTTACAGCTGCCGCGCCTGTTCGCGCAGCAGGTATTTCTGGATTTTTCCCGTGGCGGTCTTGGGCAAGGGTCCGAAAACAAACGTGCGCGGGACCTTGAAGCCGGCCAACCGGGCTCGGCAGAAGCCGGTCAGTTCGTCCGCGGTCGCGCCGCAGCCGTCCTTGAACGTGACGAAGGCGCAGGGCGTTTCGCCCCACTTGGCGTCGGGCCGCGCCACCACAGCCGCTTCCAGCACGGCGGGATGCGCATACAACACATCCTCCACCTCGACCGTCGAGATATTCTCACCTCCGGAGATGACGATGTCCTTGGCGCGATCCTTGATCTGGATATAACCGTCGGGGTGCACCACGCCCAGGTCGCCGGTGTGGAACCAGCCGCCAGCGAAGGCGTCGGCCGTGGCCTGCGGGTTCTTCAGGTAGCCCTTCATGAGCGTGTTGCCGCGCATCATGATTTCGCCCACGGTAGCGCCGTCTGGCGGCACCGGCGCCAGAGTGGCGGGATCCAGGACTCGCACTTGTTCCATCGTGTGTTTGCGCACGCCGATGCGCGCCTTCAGCGCTGCCTGCTCCTCCAGCGGCAGATCGTTCCAGGCCTCGTGCCATGCGCAGCTGATCGACGGGCCATAGCTCTCCGTCAGGCCGTATAGATGCGTGACGTCTATGCCCAGCTCATCCATCGCAGCGATGACGGCGGCCGGCGGCGCGGAGCCGCCAGTCAGCACTTGCACAGGTCGCGCAGCACGGCGCTTCACGCCCGGCGGGCTGTTGATGAGCATGCTCAGCACGACCGGCGCGGCACAGAAGTAATCGACTCCATGCGACTGGATGGCGTCGAATATGGCGCCGGCCTCGACCCGCCGCAGGCAGACGTTGGTGCCCGCCAACAGGGCAATGGTCCAGGGGAAACTCCAGCCGTTGCAATGGAACATGGGCAAGGTCCAGAGGTACACGGCATGCTGGCGCATGTCGCAGGCCAGGGCGTTGCCCATGGCATTCAGATAGGCGCCGCGATGGTGGTACAGCACTCCCTTGGGGCGGCCGGTCGTGCCAGAGGTGTAGTTCAGGCAGAGCGACTGCCATTCATCCGCCGGCCAGGCAAAGCCGGACGCTTCATCGCCCATCTCCAGCAATGCCTCGTAGCGCATCTCGCCGATCGGCTCCCCCGGCCCGGCATATTCGGGATCGTCGATGTCCACGACCCGGATCGGCTTGCGTATCCTGGCCAGCGCCTGCGCCATGACGGGCGCGTACTCGCGGTCCGTCAGCAGCACGACTGCCGCGCCATGCTCCAGGATGAAGGCCAGCGTGTCGGCATCCAGCCTGGTGTTCAGGGCATTGAGCACCGCGCCCGCCATGGCGACGCCGAAATGGGCCTCGTACAGCGCCGGGATGTTGGGCGCCATCACGGCCACCGTGTCCCCGGGCCGCACGCCCAGGCGCGCCAGTCCGCTGGCCAGCCGGCGACAGCGGGCATAGGTCTGCCGCCAGGTCTGGCGCAGCGCGCCGTGGACGATGGCGGTGCGTTCTGGATAGACCTTTGCCGCGCGCTCTATGAAGGTCAGCGGCGAAAGCGCCAGGTGGTTGGCGCCATTGCGCTCGATATCCAGGGCATCGGAGTCAGGGGTGTCGGCGGGCATCGGAGTCTCACAGGGGCGGAGCGCTCACCATGCCCTTCAGGCGGCGGCGAGCGGGGACAGGCCGCGCATCGTGGCGCGCAGCAGGGAATCTGACAGGTCCGCGTCCGCATGCATCAGGCGCTGCAGCAGGCGGGCGGGACTGTCGCCAGGCGCTTCCAGATGCCAGCCGTACAGATGCAGGCCGCTCAGCGTGCAGGCATCCTCCAGGCCGTCCAGCGCGGCATGCCCCTGCGTCCGGCGCGAGGAGAGCGGCAAGGCGTTGTCGGTGCAGTCCACCACCAGGATGGACGTAGGCCGGGAGAAATAGTCCGCCACCCGGGCGCGGGCCTCGTCCAGCCGACGCAACGCCGCGGCGTCCAGCAGCTCTCCGGCCAGGCGCGTCTTGAGCAGCACGTTGCGCTCATCGAGTTCGACGATGTGCAGGTCTTTTTCCACCCAGTCCGCATGGACCGGCACCCGCTTGCGGCGAAAGACTTCGGCCGCCGCCAGGCCCGTGCTCAATCCTTCGCCCGCAAGCAACTGTTTGAAGAAGTCCCGCTCGGCCATGGCGCGGTCCAGTTCCTGCAGTTCCAGATCGAGCGCATGGCGTTCGCGCAGGCACTGCGCGCGGCGGGCATGTAGTTGTTCGTCGGCCGGGCTGCGTTGCAGATCCAGCCATGCCGCCAGGCGCACGCCGCTGCGTTGGCCCAGGCGTTCGATGCAGCGGCGCAGCTCCCGCAGGAACAGCGCCGCGCCCGCTTCCTCTTGGGCAAGACCGGGCGCCAACGCCGGGAGCAGCAGCAGGCGCCCTGGCGGTTCGCTGGCATAGCTGGCCAGCGCCATGCCCAGCTCGTTTTCAAGAATGCTGGCGCCCGGCGCCTGGTCCAGCGTCGCGCAAGGCTGGAAGCAGCGCGCGGCTTCGGTGAAAAGCGTGCGGAAAGGCTCGCCCGCCTGCCGGGGCGGCGCATCGCCTTCGAGGGGCAGGCTGCTCACGGGCCGCGGCAAAAGGGGATCGGACCAATCGTAGGGAAGGATGTCTTGCAGGGTGTGCACACCCACTGTGTGCGGCGCCGGCACCAGCACGACCAGCGTGCCGCCTGCGGCCAGCAGCCGCTTGAATTGCTCGCGCCAATGGCGGCTGGTGGCCAGCAGCCATTCGGAAGCGCCTACGCCAAGCACCGGCGGATCGGTGCGTTCGCAGGCGGCGTCCAGCACAGGGAACAAGCCGGCGGGATTCCATATGAGCACGTCCGCCTGATCCAGCGAGGCGGGCTCGTCAAAGGACAGAACGGCGGCCAGGCTGTGGGGCGCAAGCGCCAGCGGAAGGTCGAGCGTTGAAATATTCATATCGCTAATCCGTACTTGACTTTCGAAATCAATATATCATAAAGTCTAGTTAACTAGACAAATATACAAATCGTATATACATATTCCGGAACCCAGCTGTCATGTCCACTCTTACGAACGTACGCAGCGAGCCTCCCGTAGCCAGCGGCCCCGTGGCGCTGGACCGGGACTCCCCTCTGCCGCTCTATGTGCAGATCAAGCGGCGCGTGTTGATGATGATCCTGAACTGGCAGCAGGAAAGCGACCGTTTCCACACCGACCACGAGCTGAGCGAGCAGTTCAACGTCAGCCGCATGACGGTCCGCCAGGCCATCCAGGAGCTGGTCGACGAAGGCTATCTGCGACGGGTCCGCGGCTCTGGCACTTTCGTCTGCGCCCCCAAGATCGACGAGCAGTTCAGCCCGGCCATGGACTTCATCGACCAATGGTCCGCGCATGGCCGCCCGCTGAGCCTGCGCGTGCTGCACTGCGCCCAGGAACCCGCGTCCGTCGCGGTGGCACGCCAGCTGGATCTGGCGCCGGGCACGCCGGTCTGGAGCATCCTGCGCCTGCGCACCGTCCAGCAGGTGCCGATTTCAATCGACTACCGCTATGTGCGCATCGACCGCATTCCCCATATCGACGCCCGCCAGGCCGAGGCCGGTTCGCTGCTGGAACTGATCGGCCGCCAGGTCGAACTGGCCTACGGAAACCTCAAGATCGAAGGCGGGGCGGTGCAGGAAGAACATGCGGACTACCTCAGCCTGCTGCCCGGCGACCCTGTCCTGACGAGGCACCTGGTGTATTTCGACAAGCAGGACCGGCCGGTCATGTCCGGCTTGTCCCATTACCGCGCGGACCAGGTCCGGTACTCGGTGCGCGTGCCGCTGCAGAACGGCGCAGGCAAGACGGACCAGGTGTCGGACTCGCTGGAGTTCCGCAATCCCTCGGGCTCGGCGGAGACCTAGCCGCCTACGTTTTCGCTGTTCGTGGAAGTTGCTGCACCCCCCAAATCCCGCATCAGGCACAGGAGTAGCACCATGACTTGCATAAAGACGTTTCTGGAATTCTCGCGCCGCGCGGCCATGGCATTGCCCGCTGCCGCGCTGATGCTGGGCATGCACGCCGCCAGCGCCCAGGGCACGGTCCGGATAGGGTCCATCCTGTCCGTGACCGGTCCCGCGGCCTTTCTCGGCGAAGACATGAAGGCCGGCATGGAAATGGCCATCGACGACATCAACGCCGCGGGCGGCATCGGCGGCAAGAAGGTCGAATGGGTGTTCTACGACGCCGAAAGCCAGACCGCCAAGGCGATCAACGCCACCAAGCGGTTGCTGTCCCAGGACAAGGTGGACATCATCGTGGGCGGCGGCAACATGAGCGGTATCGCGATGGCCATGGTGCCAATGGTGGACAAGGCCGCCACGCCCTTCATCTCCACCGAAGGCTCGATGCAGATCGTGATGCCGGTGGCGGAACGCAAGTATGTATTCAAGAGCACCGTGGACGACGACCAGGTCATCGACCGGGTGCTGGACTACTTCGACAAAAAAGGCATCAAGCGCGCCGCCCTGCTGGCCGACAACAGCGGCTTCGGCCAGAGCGCGGTCGAGCAGATGAAGCGGCTTGCCGCCAAGCGCGGGATCGAGATCACCTACGAATCCTTCAACCCCGCCGACACCGACCTGACTCCACAGCTCACGCGCATCAAGAACGCCTCGGTGCAGGCCATCATCTGCTGGACGGTCACCCCGGCGGGCGTCGTGTTTATCAAGCAGGCGCAACAACTGGGCCTGGACAAGCTCACGCTGGTCCACAGCTATGGCTTCGTCGACCAGCGCTACATGAAGCTGGCGGGCGACTCGGTCAAGGACCTGCTGCTGGTCAGCGTCAAGTTCCCGGTGGGCCAGGACCTGCCCGATGCCGACCCCATCAAGACCCGCATCCTGGACCTCAGCAAGCGCTTCGAGGCCCGCTACAAGCGCAAGCCCAACCAGTTCGTGGCCCAGACCTACGACGCCATCATGCTGGCTCGCACCGCCCTGGACAAGAGCGGCGGCGACAAGGAAAAGACGCGTGATCAGCTGGCGGCCATTACCGGCTACCAGGGCGTGGGCGGCGTGTTCAATTTCTCGCCGCAACGCCACTCCGGCCTGGACAAGGACGACATCGTCATGCTCGGCTACCGGGACGGGCAATTCCGGCTGGCCGACTACAAGTAAGCCGCCCCTCTCTCTTAGCAATCTCCACTCACCCATTCACGCGCGCCGCGGGCGCCGCAAACCAGGGAGTGCAGTCATGAACGTAGCAAGCGCCGAGCCGCGTACGATCCTGGACGATCCGGAAAGCATCTTTCCGCTGGACCTGGACACCCGGATCCCCAAGATCCGCGACCTCTATCACCTGGCAACGGTCAAGCAGTGGGACCCGCGCACCGACATCGATTGGCATCTGTTCGACGCCTCGCAGTACACGCCCGAACAGCGCTACGCGGCCCGCCAGTACTGGAGCCGCCGGGCCTGGAGCGAATACGGCGCCATCTCGGAAAGCCCGGCCTTGCAGATCCGCTTCTGCCACGACAAATGCGAGCCCGACCTGCGTCTGTTCTTCACCATCCGCTCGCAGGAAGAAAGCCGCCACGCGGAAGCCTGCTACCGCATGGCCGAAGCGCTGGGCGGCTACATGGAGCAACCGGCGCAGGCCGCATACCAGGGTTCCGTGGCCACGCACGGTGTGCGCAAGATGGCGCTGGATCCCGAGGTGTCGGTCGAGGCGATCCTCGCGGCGCTGGTCTGCGCCGCCGAGGAAATCGCGTTCGACGTATTCCGCCATCTGGTGGAGATCACGCGCGATCCCGTCGCCAAGCAGATCTGCGCCCGCATCATGCGCGACGAGGTCCGGCATTGCGCATTCGGCTGGCGCTTCCTCGACCACCGCATCCCGCAAATGTCCCCCGCCGAAGTCAAGGTGGTGGAGAACGCGGTGATCAACATGATGGAGAAAGTCGAGCTCAACGGCTATCACAGCGCCTGGCTGGCGCCCGACAACCCCGCCTCGCGCGCCGAAATGGAGGTGGACCGAATCACCTGGGAAGCCGGTCTGGGCTCCACGGTCGAAGAACTGGAAAAGCCCCTGTTCGTTGAAACGGTGCAGCGCGTGCGACGGCAGATGGAGCCCTGGGGCGTGCGCCTGCCCCTGCTGCACCACCCGAAGATCGGCGAATTCTGAACCCGAGGACCCGTCATGAACGCAGCTACGACCAGGATTCCCGTTGAGCGCCGCTTCCCGCTGACGCTCAAGCAGTCCATCACTTCCATCCGCGAATTGTATGAAGCCGGCAAACAGCAGCGCTGGGCGCCCGAGACGGACATTCCCTGGGCCAGCCTGGATCTCGGCGCGCTGGACGCCCAGGTCCGCGACGCGGCCCGCCTGACCTGGAGCCGGCGCGCGTGGGTGGAGTACGCGGGCCTGAGCGAAACGCCGGCGCTGCTGGTGCGCCTGTGCCTGGAGAGCGGCCGCGAGTCCGACCCCAAGTACTTCCTCACCGTGCGCAACACCGAAGAAGCCTGGCAGATCGAGTGCTTCCATCGCTACGCGACGCTTTTGGGAGGCTACCTTAACCGCCCGCCCAGCCCGCAGCAGGAAGCCATCTTCAACCAGTGCCGGCATCGTCAGGTGCTGGACGCCGCATGCAATGCCGATGCCTTTTTCACCGCGCATGCCGCGGTGGAAGATGGATTGGAGCTGGAACTATTCCGGGCCTATCTGGATAACGCCACGGAACCCGTGGCGCGCCGCATCCTGGAGCAATGCGTGCAGGCCAAGGAGCGCCACGCCACTTTCGGCTGGCTCTATGTCGCGGAACGCGCGACCGCATGGTCCGACGCCGACCGCGCCGCGGTGGCCCAGGCCGTCTCGGGTTACCTAAGCGACGTCGAACTGCGTGGCTACCACTGTCCCTGGCTCGCCGATCCCGACGGCCCCGAAAGCCGGGCCAACGCCCTGACCGCCGCGGCCGGACTGGGCGCCGTGGCGGCGGACAAGGAATACGAGATCCTGTGGCAGTACCTGGAGACGGTGACGCGGCGCCTGGCCGAGTTCGGCGTCGAACTGCCCGGCATCGCGCTTTCGATGCGTCGGCCCAACTGAGCGCGACGGGGCCCCGCCATGGATATGTCCGCGCAAATCGTCCAATTGCTGGTCGCCGGAATCACCACCGGCAGCATCTACGCCATCGTGGCAGTGGGGTTCAACGTCATATTCAAGAGCACCGACGCCATCAATTTCGCACAAGGCGAATGGGTCATGATGGGCGGTATGGTAGCGGCGGCCTGTTACGCGGTCGCCGAGTTGCCGCTGTGGCTGTCCTGCCTGGCGGCCGTGGCCCTGGTTGCCCTGGCAGGCGGGCTATCGGAGCGCCTGGTGATCCATCCGTTGAAGAAGCCCGCGCCGTTGCTGGTGACGCTGCTCAGCATCGGCCTGGCAATTTGCACCAAGAGCCTGGTGATGCTGGGGCTGGGCAAGACGCCCATGGGCTATCCGGCGTTCTCGGGCGATGCGCCGGTACCGCTGGCCGGCGCGCAGATTCCGCCGCAGAGCTTCTGGGTGATGGGGGTGGCGCTTCTCTTCATGCTGGGCACCCACTTCTTCTTCGAACGCACGCTGCTGGGCAAAACGCTGCGGGCCACGGCCATCGACCGTGACGCCGCCGCCCTGGTCGGTATCAATGTCCGGCGGTCGGTGACCGTGGCCTTCGTGCTGGCAGCGCTGGCAGGCGGCATCGCGGGCGTGATCATCGCGCCGCTGACCTTTACGTCCTATGACCACGGCACGATGCTTGGCTTCAAAGGCTTCAGCGCGGCTATGTTGGGCGGACTGGGCAGCTTGCAGGGCGCCTTGCTCGGCGGACTGCTTCTGGGCGTGATCGAAGCGCTGGGAGGCGGCCTGATTTCCTCGCAGTACAAGGATGCGCTGTCCTTCATCGTGCTGCTGCTGGTGCTGTTCTACCGCCCCCAGGGCTTGCTGGGCAAAGCCGAAATCAACAAAGTCTGAAAGGGGCTGACGATGAAATCCGAACTGCATCCGCCCGGCGAAGGCGCGCACCGCGACCTGCGCATCCTGCTGGCGCTATGGGGCCTGTTCCTTCTGTTTCCGCTGGTGGCGCCCAACAGCTATGCCGTGGGCCTCGCGGTGACCTTCTGCATCAACCTGATGCTGATCGCCAGCCTCAACCTGCTGATGGGTTACTGCGGACAGATCTCGATGTGCCAGGCAGGCTTTTTCGGCCTGGGCGCGTATGTCAGCGGCGTGCTGTCCGCCAAGTACGGCCTGACGGCGCTGGCCGGCATCCCGGTGGCGCTGGCGATCGCGAGCATGGCGGCGCTCTTGATCGCCCTGCCCGTCCTGCGCCTGCGCGGGCACTACCTGGCCATGGCGACGCTGGGATTCAACGCCATCCTGTCGGTGCTGTTCGTCGAACTGGTGGACCTGACGGGCGGCCCCAACGGCCTGTCGGGCGTCGAGCCCATCACGGTCGCCGGCTACGCCTTCGATACCGATCGCCGCTTCTTCTATCTGGCCTGGGCAACGGGCCTGCTGCTGATGTGGGGCCTCCTGAACCTGACCCGCTCGCGCATCGGCCGCGCCATGATCAGCGTGGCCGGCAGCGAGGTCGGCGCGGCCAGCCTGGGCATCAATACCTATGCGCTGAAGGTAATGGTCTTCGTGCTCTGCGCCGCGGTCGCGGCCCTGGCGGGCACCTTCTACGTGCACTTCAATCAGTTCGCGTCCCCCGAGACCTTCAGCTTCTCGGCGTCGGTGCTGCTGCTGGTCATGGTCGCGGTCGGCGGCTGGGGCAAGTATTGGGGGCCCTTGTTCGGCGCGCTGGTCTACACCGCCGCGCCGGAATTCCTGCGCGCATTCCACGACGTCGAATTGCTGCTGTTCGGCCTGGGCATGATCCTGGTCCTGATGTTCTTCCCGGGCGGGCTGGCGGGGCTGGCGCAGCGGCTATGCCGGCGTTCCTCCGCCCTGCCCGCGTCCCCGGTAGCCGCCGCGAAAGGAAAGGTGCGCCATGGATGATCGCGATTTCCTCTCGGTACGGGACCTGGGCATCAACTTCGGCGGGCTGGCCGCGCTTGCCGACCTGTCGTTCGACCTGAGGCAAGGCCAGATCAAGGGTTTGATCGGGCCCAACGGCGCGGGCAAGAGCACCTTGTTCAACATCGTCGCGGGCTTGCTGCAGCCGGGGCGCGGCGACGTGAGCTTCCGCGGCCGCTCGGTACAGGGCCTGCCGCCCCACCAGCGCGTCAGGCTGGGCATCGCCCGCACGTTCCAGAACCTGCAGATCTTCAAGGATCTGACGGTACTGGAGAACGTCATGGTGGGCTGCCATGCGCGCTTTGGCTCCGGCATGTGGGCCTGCATGCTGCGCACGCCCAGGCAACGCCGCGACGAACGCCAGATGCGTGATATCGCGATGCAGCGGCTGGAGCAGCTGCATCTGGCCCGCCACGCCGATGTGCTGGCTGCCGACCTGAGCTTCGGCCAGGCCAAGATCCTGGAAATAGCGCGCGCCCTGGCGGCCGACCCCAGCCTGTTGCTGCTGGATGAGCCCGTCGCAGGCGTGCCGCACGCCGAGGTGGCGCAAGTCGCGCAAGTCATACGCGAGGTCAATGCCAGCGGAGTCAGCGTGCTGCTGGTCGAGCACAACATGAGCTTCGTCATGCAATTGTGCGATGACATCCTGGTGCTGAATTACGGCCGCAAGATCGCCGAAGGCCAGGCCGATGCGGTGCGCGTCGATCCCCTGGTCCTGAAAGCCTATCTCGGGGAGGACATGCCCGATGCTTGAGATCACCAACCTGTGCGCCTCTTACGGCGCCGGCGATGTGCTGCGCGACACCAGCCTGGAGATTCCGGCCGGGCAGATAGGCTGCCTGCTCGGCGCGAACGGCGCCGGCAAGACCACGGTCATGCGCAGCCTGAGCGGCCTTTTGCGGCCGCTGCGCGGAAGCGTCCGCTTCGAAGGGGAAGCGATAGAAGCGCTGTCCGCGGATCGCATCGTCGATCGCGGCATCGTCCTGGTGCCCGAAGGCAGGCGCGTCTTCGCCCCGCTGTCGGTCAGCGAAAACCTGGAGATGGGCGGCTACAAGCTGCTCAAGCAGCGTCGCCAGACGGAGTTCCGCCGCAACCTCGACTTCGTGCTGGACCTGTTCCCGCGGCTGTCCGAGCGCGCGCGCCAAGCTGCGGGAACGCTGTCTGGCGGCGAACAGCAGATGGTCGCGATAGGCCGCGCGCTGATGAGCAGCCCGCGCCTGCTGATGCTGGATGAGCCCTCCATGGGCCTCGCGCCCCTGGTCGTGAAGGACATCTTCCTGTCGCTGCGGCGGCTCAAGCAGGAAGGACTGACGCTGTTCATCGCCGAACAGAACGCCAGGCTCACCTTGAGCGCCGCGGACTACGGCTACGTGCTGCAGGAAGGCCGGGTGGCGTATTCGGGCAGCGCCCAGGCGCTGCGCGACGATACACGGGTACAGGCGGCCTATCTGGGCGCCTGACAGGAGACAGGTGAAGCGATGACGTTTTCTTCCCAGGAGCAGGCGATCGATCCGGAGCAGGAAGCGCAGTACAACCTGCGCGCCAGGCATCCCGAACGCGAGGAGATCTACTTTACCTATGCGCGCCGCAGCGCGCGCACCCGTGGCCGCCACGAAGCGCGCCTGGACCTGCGCTTCGGCGACCGGCCCTCGAGCGTGCTGGACCTGTTCGTTCCCGACCAGGTCCCGGCGCCGCCGCTGCTGGTCTTCATCCACGGCGGCTACTGGCGGGCCCTGGACAAACACGGCTTCTCGTTCATCGCCGACGAGTACCTGGCGCGGGGCGTCGCCGTGGCGCTGCCCAACTACACGCTGGCGCCTCATGCGCGCGTGTCCGAGATCGTCGATGAAGCCTGTACGGCCGTGTCCTGGCTGACCACCCAGGGCGAACGCCATGGCTACGATGCCGGCCGCATCGTGCTGTCCGGCCACTCGGCGGGCGGACATATGGCCGCCCGGGCGTTGTGTCGCGATCTGGTGCCCGCCCTGGCCGGCAGGATACGGGGCTATGTCGGCCTGAGCGGCCTGTTCGATCTCGAACCCTTGCTGCGCACGTCCATCAACCGCGATCTCAACATGAGCGCGGCCGAAGCGCGCAGCCTGGGACTGTATGAGCGCGCCGCGCTCTATGAGGTCCCCCTGGTGTTCGCGGCGGGAGCCCTGGAAACCGAGGGTTTTCGCGGACAGAGCCGGGACTTCTCGCAGCATTGCGCCAGCCATGGCTATGAGGTCGAAAACCTCGTGGTGCCGCAACGCAACCATTTCGATCTGCTGACCGATTTCGCCAGCAGCGGCTATCCGCTGTTCAACAAGACGCTCGATCTGCTGCTGCCAGGCGCGGGCCGGGCGTGATCTTCCACGAGGAGTCCCCATGGCAGGCCATCCACTCAATCCCGCCAGCGTCTGCGCCCCCTTGGGCCCCTACAGCCAGGGCGTGCTGACAGAAGGCGCCGGGCGCTGGCTGCACATCGCCGGCCAGGTCGGAGTATCGTCCGAGGGTGAGCTCGCGCAAGGCTTCGAGGCCCAGGCCCACGCCGCCTGGCGCAACATCCAGGCCATGCTGGAGGCCGCGGGCATGAACGCGGGCGACCTGGTCAAGGTGGTGACGTATGTCACGGACGAAAGCCAGTTGCCATTGCTCGGCCCCGTCAGGATGGCCTATCTGGGCGAGGCGCGCCCCGCCGCGACGTTGGTCGTGGTCCGCGCCCTGGCGCGGCCGCAGTGGCTGATCGAAGTGGAAGCGTCGGCGTACAAGCCCGCATGACCCCCGGGGCGGCATCGCCCGAAGGAGAGTGAGCATGTTCGAGGACCTACGCAACAAGCGGGCCCTGGTGACCGGCGCCTTCGGCGGCCTGGGCGCGGAGTTCGCTCGCACCCTGGCCAATGCGGGCGCGCACGTCGCCCTGGCCGGACGCAGGCTGCAGGCGGGCGAACAACTGGCCGCGCAGCTGGCCGCGCCGGACCGGCGGGCATGCGCCATCGCGCTGGACGTGACCCAGCCCGACAGCGTGGCCGGCCTGTTCGACGCGGCGTCCGAACGCCTGGGTGGCGCCATCGACATCCTGGTCAACAACGCCGGCATCACGACCGCCCGACCTGCGCTGGAACATACCGAATCCGACTGGATGGACGTGATCGACGTCAATCTGAACGGGACCTGGCGCGTAGCGCAGGCCGCGGGCCGCCACATGCAGGCGCAGGGCGGCGGCAGCATCATCAACATCGCCTCCATACTGGGCTTGCGCGTAGCGCAACAAGTGCCCGCGTACGCGGCTTCCAAGGCCGCGCTGATCCAGCTGACACAGGCGCTGGCCCTGGAATGGGCGCGCCACGGCATCCGCGTCAATGCCCTGGCTCCCGGCTACATCGAAACGGATCTCAACCGCGAATTCTTCGCCAGCGACGCGGGACAGGCGCTGATCCGGCGCGTGCCGCAGCGCCGGCTGGGGCAGGCACGCGAACTCTCCGCCCCCTTGCTGCTGCTGGCTTCCGACGCCTCTTCCTTCATGACCGGGTCGGTCCTGGTCGTGGATGGCGGACACCTCATTTCCACGCTCTGACTCCGGGATCATTATGGACTTCAGCCTCACGCCAGAAATCGAAAGCTACCGACTACGCATCAAGGCATTTGTCGAGACGCATATCCTGCCCGTGGAGGCGGACCCGTCCTCCTACGACGAACACGAGAACATCCGCGAGGAAGTCCTGCAGCCCTTGCGCCGCCGCGCCCGCGAAGCCGGGCTGTGGGCCCTGCAGATGCCGCGCGAACGCGGCGGCCAGGGCCTGTCGCGCGTCGGCATGGCGGCCTGCTACGAGGAAATGAACGTGTCCATCTTCGGACCCGTGGTGTTCAACAGCGCGGCCCCCGACGACGGCAACATGATGGTGCTGGAGAAGGTCGCCACCGAGGCGCAGAAAGCGCGCTGGCTGCAACCCATCGTGGACGGCAAGGTGCGCTCATCCTTCGCCATGACCGAGCCGCATCCGGGCAGCGGTTCGGACCCCTCCATGATGCGCACCACCGCCACCCTGAAAGACGGCACGTGGCGCGTGCACGGCAAGAAGTGGTTCATTACCGGCGCGGGCGTGGCACAGCATTTCATCCTGATGGCCAAGACGTCGGACGATCCGCGCAAGGGCCTTACCGCCTTCCTGTTCGACGCGGACCAGCCCGGCTGGCGCATTGAGCGCCGCATCCCCATCATGGGTCCGGAAGAACATGGCGGCCACTGCGAACTGGTGTTCGACGGACTGGAGATCCCCGACGAGAACCGCCTGCTCGGGGTGGGCGATGGCCTGAAGGTGACCCAGATCCGGCTGGGACCCGCGCGGCTGACCCACTGCATGCGCTGGCTGGGGCTGGCCCGGCGCTCCCTGGCGATCGCGCGCGACTACGTGGCAACCCGGCAGAGCTTCGGCACCGCCCTGGCCGAGCGCGAAGGCGTGCAATGGATGCTGGGCGAATGCGCCATGGCGATCGAGATCGGCCGCCTGCTGACTATGCGCGCCGCCGTCAGCCTGGACCAGGGCAGCTTCGCGCGCAAGGAGGTGTCCATGGCGAAGATCGTCGTCTCGGAGACGCTGCACAAGGCGGTCGACACCGCCATCCAGTTGACCGGCGCGCGCGGCTACTCCCGCGATACGGCCCTGGCATGGATCTACCGTTACGCGCGCCAGGCCCGGCTGGTCGATGGCGCGTCCGAAGTCCACAAGATGGTGCTGGCGCGATTCCTGATGGACGAAGGCGATGACTTCTGGCGTTGGCAAGCGCAGAAGCAAGCCGGGGCGCAATCGTGACGGGCGCGGCGCAAGGCCTTGCCGGCCAGGACGCGCTGGCCGCCTATCTGGTGCGCGCGGGATACGCGGGGCAGGCTGACGAGGTGGCAGTGCGGCGCCTGGCGGGCGGCCAGTCGAATCCGACCTACGTGGTAACCACGAGCCGCGGCCAGTATGTGCTGCGCAAGCAACCCGCAGGCAAGCTGCTGCCCTCGGCCCACGCCATCGACCGGGAGTTCCAGGTCATGCGGGCACTGGAGCGCAGCGAGGTGCCCGTGCCGCGCATGCTGGACTACTGCGCGGACGACAGCCTGCTCGGAACGCCTTTCTACCTGATGGACTATGTGCAGGGGCGCACCTTCGTCGACCCTGCCCTGCCGGGCCTGGATCGGGCCGAACGCGGCGCGATCTACGCGGAGACCAGCCGCGTGCTCGCGGCCCTGCATGAACTGGACTACACCGCCCTGGGCCTGGAAAGCTATGGCCGCCCCGGCAATTATTACGCCCGACAGATCTCGCGCTGGACGCGCCAGTACCGGGAAAGCCGGCCGGCGGCAGACCTGCCCGCCATGGAGTCGCTGATCGACTGGCTGCCGCGCAATATCCCCGCCAGCGACGAAACCCGGCTGGTGCACGGAGACTTCCGCCTGGACAACCTGATCTTCCACCCCGTCGAACCCCGGGCCCTGGCCCTGCTGGACTGGGAGCTTTCCACCCTGGGGCACCCGCTGGCGGACCTGGCCTACTACTGCATGTGCTGGCGGGTATCGCCACAGCTGTGGCGCGGCGTGGCCGGATGCGATCTTGCCACCCTGGGCATCCCCACGGAGGACGAAGCCGTGGCGGCGTATTGCCGCGCGCGCGGGCTTTCCGGCGTGTCCGACTGGGGCTTCTACCTGGCCTACAGCTTCTTTCGCATGGCGGCCATCCTGCAAGGCGTTGCCGCTCGCGCCTCGGGCGGCAACGCCGCTGCCGACGACGCCCAGGCCATGGGCGCCAAGGTGGAGCCGCTGGCCGAGCTGGGTTGGGAATGCGCGCGCAACGACGCGCCTTGATTCCTGACCGGCCGGGCGCCGACGGCGGGCTGGCGCCCGGAGCCCAACCGCTCTATAACCTGAGAATCAGGCCGGCATGCCCGCCGGACGCCCTCGCCTCCTTCCCCGTCCATGACCTTGTCCTGCTCCCTGGCGCTGCAGCCCGCCACCGAAGACGACCTGCCCTTCCTGCTCACCCTGCGCAAATCCACCATGCAGGAACACCTGCGGCGCGCCGGCGCGCCGCTGGATGACGACCACCACCTGGCCCGCATCCGCTACCGTTTCGATGACGCCAGGATCGTCTGGCTGGACGGCCGCCCCGCCGGCCTGTTCAAGCATGGCCGTGACGCGGCCGCCTGGCGCATCATCCAGATCCAGATCGACCCGGCGTTCCAAGGCCGCGGGCTGGGCCGCCGCTTGCTGCAACGCGTGCTGGACGAGGCCGACGCCGAAGGCGTCCCCGTTACCCTGAGCGTGCTGAAGGGCAACCCCGCCCGGCGCCTGTACGAAGCGCTGGGCTTCATCCCCATGGAGGAAACCGAACTGGAATTCGAAATGCGTCGCGAACCCGGCGCTGTCCGGCCGGCCGGCTGACCCTTTGCAACTTCTTTCAGCCCGGCTGGAATAAAGCCGGGACCGGCAGCGTCTGTAGAGGGCAGTCTCCCACTTTCCCTATCTACGTACGAGGCAAACCATGCGCAAACACATCGCCGCAGCCCTGGCCATTTCCGCCGCCGCCCTGTTTTCGGCTGGCGCCCATGCCCAGGCCGTCAAGACCCAGGACGGCATGCTGGTCAATAGCGCCGGCATGACGCTTTACACCTTCGACAAGGATGCCGGCGGCAAGAGCGCCTGCAATGACCAGTGCGCCAAGATCTGGCCGCCGGTCATGGCCAGCGCCGACGCCAAACCCATGGGCGACCTGACCGTCATCACCCGCGACGACGGCAGCAAGCAATGGGCCAGCAAGGGCAAGCCGCTGTACACCTACGCCAAGGACGCCAAGGCCGGCGACAAGACCGGCGACAACTTCAAGGAAGTCTGGCACATCGCCAAGCCCTGACGCGGTGGTTCCCATCAAACGCAGCAACCCATGCGCGCCGAAGACGAAGCCCTGATCCTGGCCTGCATCCCCAGCCTGCGGCGCTATGCCCGCGGGCTGACGGGCGACCCCCATCGGGCCGACGACCTGGTCCAGGACACGCTGGAGCGCGCATGGAGCCGCTATTCGCGATGGCAACGGCGGGGCGAACTGCGCGCCTGGATGTTCGGCATCATGCACAACCATTTCATCGACGGCGTGCGCGCCAGCAGCCGGCGGGCCGAACAGACCGCCTTGGGCGAGCTGCCCGACGCACCGGTGCGCGCCACGCAGACGGATCACCTGGAGGTGCGCGATCTGGACCGCTGCCTGCAAGCCCTGCCCGCCGAGCAGCGGGAGGTGCTGCTGCTTATCTGCGTGGAGGACCTGTCCTATCAGGAAACCGCCCGGATACTGGACGTGCCGATGGGCACCGTCATGTCGCGCCTGTCGCGCGCCCGCGAGAAGCTGGGCGCGCTGATGCAGGCGCGCGACACCGTCAGCAAGCTCCATCGCGTGAAATGACATGAACGAAAAACGCCTCCATGCGGTGCCCGGCACGGGCACCCCGATTACCGAAGCCGACCTGCATGCCTATGCGGACGGCCAATTGCCGCCGGCGCGGCGCGCCGAGGTCGAGACTTTCCTGGCGGCGCATCCGCAGGACCAGGGCCGCGTCGATGAATGGCGGGAACAGCGGCGCTTGCTGCACGCCATGCTGGATCCGGTGCTGGACGAGCCGCTGCCGCTGCGCCTGCCCCTGGCGCGGCCCGCGAACCCGTGGCCGTGGCGCGCACTGGCGGCCGGCGTGGCAATTGCCGCCGTGAGCGCCAGCGCTGCCTGGATCACCCGAGGCGCCATGGACGCCCGCCAGCTGCAAGCGGCGCTGGCCACGGCCAGCCCGGAACGCGTCGCCGGCGGCTACGCTCAGCGCGCCGCCATTGCCCACGCGGTCTACGCGCCCGACATGGGGCGCCCCGTGGAAGTGGGCGCCGACAATGAGAAAGGCCTGGTCACCTGGCTCACCAAGCGCATGGGCGCGACCATGCGCCCGCCGTCCCTGTCGCAGGCGGGTTACGAGCTGGTGGGCGGCCGCCTGCTGCCGGGCGGCGCGGGCCCGGTGGCGCTGTTCATGTATGGCGCGGCGGACGGCCAGCGGCTGACGCTTTACGTGACCCGCGAGGCTGCGGGCGGCCAGACGGCATTCCAGTTCACCCAGGAAGGCCCGGTGCGGGTGTTCTATTGGGTCGAAGGACAGTTCGGCTACGCCCTGTCCGGCGCGGTCAGCCGCGACGAGCTGCTGCGCGTCTCGCAGGAAGTCTACCGGCAACTGCAGGGCTAGCCCGAGGACGGGGCGCGCCCGCCGGCTTGCGCCCGCGCCTCGTTTAGCATATGCAGCGTGATCTTGCGCACCTCCGCGCGGCTCATGCCGATATGCGTACGCAGCATGCGGGCGGCTTCATCGGCCCGCCGCGCCAGCACGGCGCGCAGGATCGCGGCGTGCTCCTCATAAGTGGCGTCCACGCGGAAGTCCTTGGTGAAGTCCAGCCGCCGCACGATGCGGATCTTCTCGGTCACGTCGCGATGGATCTGCGCCATCTCGGGGTTGCCGGCCGCGGCCACCAGCGAACAATGAAACGCTTCGTCCAACTGCGCCACCAGCCGCCCGTCCAGGATGCGCTGCCGCGGCGGCGCCAGCCACACGTCTTTCAGCGCGCCCAGGATGCCAGCGGGATCCATATGCTCCCTGGCGCATAGCCGTTCCACGGCAGCCTGCTCCAGCACCACGCGCACGTCGTACAGCGCTTCGAAGCGCTCGAAATCGAAAGGCCGTACCTGCCAGCCGCTGCGCGGCTGCGGCAGCACGTAGCCTTCGCGCTCCAGCCGTGCCAGGCCCAGCCGCACGGGAGTGCGGCTGACGCCCAGCCGAGCCGCCACCTCGGCTTCGGTGAAACGTTCGCCCGGCAGCACGCGGAAGTCGAACAATTCTTCCTTCAGGCATTGGTAGACCTGATCGGCCAGCGAGCCGGCCAGGGCCGGCGCCTGGCGCATGGCCGGAACGGTTTGCACGGATTCCAGGCGCATGCTCAGGCGACGGGGCAGGCCACGTCTTCGGCCAGCACGATCAGCGGGTCGCCGGCATTTACGGGTTTGCCGGGCACGCAGCGGATCGCGGCCACGGTCCCGGCCGCGGGCGCGATGACGGACAGCTCCATCTTCATGGCCTCGACCACCACCAGCGTGTCGCCGGCCGATACGCTCTGGCCCACTTGCACGGGGATCTTCCAGACGTTGCCGCACATGTCGGCGCTGACCAGGCTTTCCCCTTCGCGCAGCGCTACCTCGGGGTCGGGCTCGGGACCTGGCGCGTCCTGCTCCACCGCGGCGCCCTCGCTTTTCCACAGCGCCACCTCGGCATCGAAGGCGCTTCTTTGACGCATCTGGAAGGCAGCAATGCTGTCGGCCTCCTCCGCCAGGAAACGCTGGTGCGCAGCGAAATCGAAGACCTCTTCCTCGATGCGGATCGTGGCGCGGCCTTCGCGGAAGTCCTCGCGCAGCACGTCGAGTTCCGCCTCGCTCACGGGGTAGAAGCGCACCTGATCGAAAAAGCGCAGCAGCCAGGGCTTGCCATCCTGGAACACCGGATTCTTCAGGAACTTGTTCCAGATCGGCAGCGTGCGCCCGACCAGTTGGTAACCGCCAGGCGAATCCATGCCGTAAATGCACATGTACACGCCGCCTATGCCCACCGTGCCTTCGGCCGTGTACGTGCGCGCCGGATTGTACTTGGACGTCAACAGGCGGTGACGCGGATCTATCGGCACGGCGCAGGGGGCCCCCAGGTACACGTCGCCCAGCCCCATGATCAGATAGCTGGCGTCGAACACGATGTCGCGGACCTGCTTGCGGCTGGCCAGGCCATTGATGCGCTGGATGAAGTCCACATTGTTCGGCAACCAGGGCGCGCTGGCGCGCACGGTCTCCTGATAGCGCTGCACCGCGCCCAGCGTGGCCGAGTCCTCGAACGCCATGGGCAGGTAGACCACGCGGGTGGGCACCTTGAGCGTGGCCACGTCGGCCAGGCCGGCTTCAATGCGCAACAAGCGCTCGATCAGCTCGCCTTGCAGGATGACGCGGCTGTCATAGCGGATCTGCAGCGAACGCACGCCGGGCGACAGCTCCTGCACGCCGCCGATAGGATCGGCGTTGAGCGCCTCCATCAGCAGGTGTATGCGCATGCGCAGCGCCAGGTCCAGCACGTTGTCGCCGTATTCCAGCAGCAGGTAGCCGTCGCCCGCCTGGCGGTAGGAGACCGAAGGCCGCGCGCCCTGCGCCGGCAGCGCCGCCACAATGGGCTCCGCGACCGCGGTCGCGGCGGGCGCCTGGTCCGGGCCGGCCTGCACCGGTGGGGCCAGTTCGGCCACGCAGCGATCCTGCGCCGCCTCCAGCGCCACGGCCTGCCGGTAATCCATGCGCACGAAGCGGATGCGGTCGCCGGGCTTGACCTGCCCCACCTTCCACAGCTCGGCGCGGGCGATGGTGACGGGGCAGACGAAGCCGCCAAGGCTGGGACCGTCGCGCGTCAGGATGACGGGGCTGTCGCCGGTGAAGTTGATACTGCCGATGGCGTATTCGCAATCGTGGATATTGGACGGGTGCAAGCCGGCTTCGCCACCGTCCTCACGCGCCCACGTTGGCTTGGGGCCGATCAGGCGCACGCCCAGCCGGTTGGAGTTGTAGTGCACCTCCCAGTCCGCCGCGAAAAACGCGTCTATGGCTTCGGGCTGGAAGAAATCCGGCGCGCCATGCGGACCGTAGAGCACGCCGATTTCCCAGGCATTGCCGTAAGCCGGTATCAATCCGGCGGGCGCTGCCTGGGGCTCGGACACGGCGGGCGCCGCTTCAGCCAGCCCGGGGCGGACCAGCGGCAGCATGTCGCCCACGCGCAGCGTGCGGCCGGCGTGGCCGCCGAACTGCCCCAGCGCAAAGGTAGAGCGGCTGCCCAGGTAGACCGGCACGTCCAGGCCGTTACGCACGGCCAGGTAGCTGCGGCAGCCCGACAGCGCGCGGCCGGTCGCCAGCACCTGGCCCGAGCGCACGGCCACCGGGGCCCACATAGGCACGGGTTCACCATCCAGCGTGGCCTCGCAGGCGGCTCCCGTCAACGCCACGATGGCGTCGCCATGAAAGCGCAAGGTCGGACCGACCAAGGTGGCCTCGATGCCGGCGGCGTCGGCGGCATTGCCGACGATGCGGTTGGCCATGCGGAAGGCATAGTCGTCCATCGGTCCCGACGGCGGCACGCCGATATCCCAGTAACCCACCCGGCCCGGATAATCCTGCACGCTGGTATAGGTGCCTGCCACCAGCACCTCGATCGCGGCGGGCCGGTAGGCGAAGCTGTCCAGGAAGCGCGTGGACAGCTCGCCGGCGCGAAAGCGCGCGTCGTCCACGATCTGCCGCAGATAGTCCAGGTTGGTGGCGATGCCATGCAGGCGCGTGCGGGCCAGCGCGGCGGACAACTTGTCCAGCGCGGCCTCGCGCGTGTCGGCGTGCACGATCAGCTTGGCCAGCATGGGGTCGTAGAACGCAGGCACGTCGGTGCCAGTCTCGACCCAGCCATCCACTCGCACGCCATCCGGGAAGGACACCTCGGTCAGCATCCCCGGCGATGGCTGGAATTGGCGCAGCGGATCCTCGGCATAAAGACGCACTTCAATAGCCGCGCCCTGCGGCGCGCGCGACATGGCGGCGTAGTCCAGCGGTTCGCCCGCGGCCACGCGCAACATGCATTCCACCAAGTCCAGCCCGGTCACCGCTTCGGTCACGGGATGCTCGACCTGCAAGCGGGTGTTCACTTCCAGGAAGTAGAAGCTGTCGCGCGCCGGATCGTAAATGAATTCCACGGTGCCGGCGGAGCGGTAGTTGACCGTTGTGCCCAGCCTCACGGCGGCGTCGAGCAACGCCGCGCGCGTTGCCGCGGGCAGCAGCGGCGCGGGGGTTTCTTCGATGACTTTCTGGTTGCGGCGCTGCACCGAGCAGTCGCGCTCCCCCAACGCCAGCACCCGGCCGGCGCCATCGCCGAATATCTGGACTTCCACATGGCGCGCGTTCTCGACGTAGCGCTCGATGAAGGCGCCGCCATCGCTGAAGAAGTGTTCGCCCATGCGCTGCACGCTGTCGAAGGCGGCGGTCAGCTCGGCTTCGTTTTCGCAGCGCGACAAGCCGATGCCGCCGCCGCCCGCCGTGCTTTTGAGCATGACCGGATAGCCGATGCGTTCGGCCTGCGACAGCGCTTCGCCCAGGCTGCCCAGCAGGCCCGTGCCGGGCGTCATCGGTACGCCGGCCTCGGCCGCCAGCTCGCGGGAACGGTGCTTCAGGCCGAATTCGCGTATCTGCAAAGGCGTAGGGCCGACGAATGCAATGCCCGCGGCCTCGCAGGCCTGCGCGAAATCGGCGCTCTCGGACAGGAAGCCATAGCCGGGGTAGATCGCCTGCGCGCCATGCTCGCGGGCGGCAGCCAGCAACAGATCCATGCGCAGGTAGCTATCGGCGGCCTTGTCGCCGCCAAGGGCCACGGCCACGTCGGCGGCGCGCACGTGCGCGGCGTTGCGGTCCGGGTCGGAGTAAACAGCCACGCTGCGTATGCCCAGGCGCTTAAGCGTGCGGATGGCGCGGACGGCGATTTCGCCGCGGTTGGCAATCAGAACGGTATCGAACACGGTGCGACTCCCTGATGACTTTGCGGGGGGATTGGCTTAGGCGGGGATCAGGCTTTGGCGGCCAGGCTGGCCAGATAGGCGCGCCAGCCGCCGAACCCGGTGATGTCGCGCGCGCCCTCCAGGCCGCGCGGCTCGCAGATGAAGCCCTTGACCTCGCGGCCATCCTCCAGCGTCAGCGTGCCGATTCCGAGCGGCGCGGGGATTTCGGCCACGAATGCGCCGAAGGCAGTCAGCGGCACATCCCAGAGCTCCACCTCGATGGGCGCGCCGCTGGCCGACTTCACCAGCCCGGGCTTGGGCGGCGAGGTGTTGGCCAGGGCATACAGGCGGTAGTCGCCCGCCGTTCGCGTCTGCTCGACGAACACGGCGCCGCGCGAGGTCAGTTGATGATTCAGCGGCATGCCGCGCAGGTGCGCGCCGACCACCGACACGCGCACTGTGTCACGCGTTGGCGCGCGGCCCGGGCCGGCGGCGGGCAACGCGGCGCCGGTGGCGCCCAGAGGCAGCCCGAGACGCGCCTGCCATTGGCGGCCGAACTGCGCCAGGGCATGGTCCTGCCACGCCAGGCCCAGCAACGTGATGCCCGCGGGCAGCCCATCGCCGCGCATGCCGGCCGGCAGCGCCAGCGCCGACAGATCCGCCAGGTTCGCGAAGTTGGTGTAGATGCCCAGGCGCGAATTCAGCGTCACCGGATCGGCTTGCAGTTGAGCGATGGTGTAGATCGAGGGAGCCGTCGGCACGACCAGGGCGTCGAAGCCTGCCAGCGACTGATGGATGCGCCGCGCCAGTTCCGCGCGCCTGTACTCGGCCTTGAACGTGTCCAGCGCGGTATAGCTGGCGGCCTGCTCGACAATGCCGCGCACCACCGGGTGGATGGCGTCGGGATTTCGCTTCCACAGTGCCTCCACGGCCGCGAAGCGCTCGGCCACCCACGGGCCTTGATAGAGCAGCGCGGCCAACTCGTTGAACGGCGTGAAGTCGATGGGTTCGACCGTCGCGCCGGAATCTTTCAGGACACGCACCGCCTCGTCGAACGCGGCCGCCGCCTGCGCGTCGCCGAAGAACTCCCGCTGCGCGGGTATCGCCAGCCTGGGCTGCGCGGGCCAGGGACGCTCGCCCGCGACAGGCTGCGGGCGCGAATAGGGATCGCGCTCATCGAAGCCCGCCGCGATGTCTGCCACGAGCTCAGCGTCATCGACCGTCAGCGCAAACACCGACACGCAGTCCTGGGTGCGGCATGCCGGCACTACCCCGGCCGTGCTGAGCCTGCCCTTGGTGGGCTTGAGACCGACGATGTTGTTAAAGCCTGCCGGCACGCGGCCCGAGCCCGCGGTATCGGTGCCCAGCGAGAATGCCGCAAGCCCGCGCGCCACCACGGACGCCGAGCCCGAACTGGAGCCGCCGCTGACGTATTCCGCATTGAAAGCGTTGGCCACGGCGCCCAGCGGCGAACGCGTGCCCACCAGCCCGGTGGCGAACTGATCCAGGTTGGTCTTGCCGACCAGGATGGCGCCTGCCGCGCGCAGCCGGCTGACCACGGTGGCATCCTGGTCCGGCATGTACGCAAAGTCCGGGCAGGCCGCCGTGGTGGGCCAGCCAGCGGCATCGATGTTGTCCTTGATGGCGAACGGCACCCCATACAAGGGCAAGCGCGCCAGGTCGCCGCCAGCGGCTTCCAGCAGCCCATGCAGGGCATCGAGCTGCCGAGCCAGCATGGCGCCGTCCACGCGTTTGATCCAGGCGTTGTCTGACGGGCCGCCGCGTTCGGCCCACGCGGCCAGCAAGGTCTCGGGCGTGGCGCCCTCCTCGCGATAGGCAGCCTGCCACTGCGCGATCGTCCAACCTACCGGGCCCTTCAGCGTTGCTACGGCGTTCATGCTGGAATCCTTTCTTGTATACAAGTACGGATTCCCAAGCAATCGGCGTGCCATGTTGGCCGACGCCCGGTGCTTGCCCCTTGTTCTCCCGGCGACGCCGCGCCCCGCGACCATCCGCGCGCATGCCGCCATCCCGCCCGCGCACCGCCAGCGGGCGGGACGCGCACCCATGTTGTGCACGCGGCACCACATCGATCCCTGCCGCCCGGGTTCCGCCACCGCCCGCGCGCGCACGCCGGACTGCCCCTTCCTATAGCGATCCCCGCCAGCTTGCGCGGCTGGCATGCCTTTTGCTTTGAGGTCCTTGTTGTCGGGTGTTGTTCAGATCGTTCTCGCCGGCCCAGCCGGCACATTCCATTCAGGAGTCACCATGAAACGCAGACTAGCCCTTAAGCAACTGACCGCCGTGAGCCTGTTGGCCATGTCCGGATGGATGCCGCAGGTACTCGCCGCCGAGGACACCATCAAGGTCGGCATCCTGCATTCGCTGTCGGGCACGATGGCGATCTCGGAAACGTCGCTCAAGGACGTGGCCCTGATGACCATCGACGAAATCAACGCCAATGGCGGCGTGATGGGCAAGAAGCTGGAAGCCGTGGTGGTGGACCCCGCGTCGAACTGGCCGTTGTTCGCCGAGAAGTCGCGCCAGTTGCTGTCCCAGGACAAGGTTGCGGTGGTCTTCGGCTGCTGGACCTCCGTGTCGCGCAAGTCCGTGTTGCCGGTGTTCAAGGAACTGAACGGCCTGCTCTTCTACCCCGTGCAATACGAGGGCGAAGAGCTGGAGAAGAACGTGTTCTACACGGGCGCGGCGCCCAACCAGCAAGCCATACCGGCGGTGGAATACCTGATGAGCGAGGACGGCGGCGGCGCCAAGCGCTTCGTGCTGCTGGGCACCGACTACGTCTACCCGCGCACCACCAACAAGATCCTGCGCGCGTTCCTGCATTCCAAAGGCGTCAAGGACAGCGACATCGACGAGGTCTACACGCCCTTCGGCCACTCCGACTACCAGACCATCGTCGCCAACATCAAGAAGTTCGCCACCGGCGGCAAGACCGCCGTCATCTCCACCATCAATGGCGACTCCAACGTGCCCTTCTACAAAGAGCTGGGCAACGCCGGCCTGAAGGCCACCGACGTGCCGGTCGTGGCCTTCTCGGTCGGGGAAGAAGAACTGCGCGGCGTGGACACCAAGCCGCTGGTGGGCCACCTGGCCGCGTGGAACTACTTCCAGTCGGTCAAGAACCCGGTCAACGAGGCCTTTATCCAGAAGTGGAAGGCCTATGCCAAGGCCAAGAACCTGCCCAACGCGAATACGGTGGTAACCAACGATCCGATGGAAGCCACGTACATCGGCATCCATATGTGGAAGCAGGCGGTCGAGCAGGCCAAGACCACGGACGTGGACAAGGTCATCGCGGCGATGGGCGGCCAGACCTTCAAGGCGCCGGACGGCTACACCATCGAGATGGACAAGACCAACCATCACTTGCACAAGCCGGTCTACATCGGCGAAATCAAGGCGGACGGCCAGTTCAGCGTGGTGTGGAAAAGCAAGGGCCCGATCCGCGCCCAGCCCTGGAGCCCGTACATCCCGGGCAATGAAGGCAAGCAAGGACTCTAACGCTCTCGGGACAAGCAGCCATGCGCATCGCGGCAATCACACTGTACTTGCGTCGTTTCCTGCTGGCATGGCTGTTGTCCGTGCCGCTCGCGGCCGCTCCGGCGGCCGCGGCGGGCGTGGACCCGGCCTTGCTTGCGGCGCTGGCCGGCGACGATACGGACGCCAGGCTGCAGGCGATTGCCGCGCTGGGGCAATCGCCCGACCCGGGCGCCGCCCAGGTGCTGCAGGCGTTGGGCGAAGACCGGCTCTATGCCACCGATGACGGCCGCGTGCTGATCGGCGACGGCGGCACGCGCGCCACCGACGCGGCGACGGGCGCCGCCGCCGAGCTGCCCGCGGGCACAGGCACCATCGGCATCAACAACCGGCTGCGCCGCGCTATCGAAGCCGCCCTGGCAAGCTCGCGCCTGTACTCCGAGCAGCCCGCCGAACGCCTGGCCGCGGCCCGCCGCCTGCAGCAGACCGGCGACCCCGCCCGCCTGCCCATGCTGGAAAAGGCGCTGGCTTCGGAAAAGAACGACGCCGTGCGAGATGCGCTGCTGATCGCGCAGGCCAATCTCGAACTCAAGAGCAGCGACCCCGCCAAACGGCGCCATGCGGTGGAGGTGCTGGGCGCCACCCGCAATGCCGCGTTCCGCCCCACGCTGGCCGCGCTCACGCAGGAGCGCGACGGCGTCCATGCAGAGCCCGATGCCGGCGTGCGCGAGGCCGCCGCGCATGCGCTCAAGCAGATCGACCGGCACCTGGCCACCATTGAATGGGCCGGCAACCTGTTTTACGGGATCAGCCTGGGCAGCGTGCTGCTGCTGGCGGCGCTGGGGCTGGCCATTACTTTCGGTTTGATGGGCGTTATCAACATGGCGCACGGCGAACTGCTGATGATCGGCGCCTATGCGACCTATATGGTGCAGACGGCGTTCCGCGCCTGGCTGCCGGGATGGCTGGACTGGTATGTGCTGGCAGCGCTGCCGCTGGCCTTTGCCGTGACCGCGCTGGTCGGCATGGCGCTGGAACGCACCGTCATACGCTGGCTCTATGGCCGTCCGCTGGAAACGCTGCTGGCGACCTGGGGCATCAGCCTGATGCTGATGCAAGGCGTGCGCACGCTGTTCGGCGCGCAGAACGTGGAAGTGGGCAATCCCAGCTGGATGTCTGGCGGCATCACCGTGCTGGGCGGGCTGGTGCTGACCTACAACCGCCTCGTCATCATCGGCTTCGCGTTCTTCGTGGTATTCCTGGTCTGGGCGTTGCTGAATCACACGCGCCTGGGCCTGTTCGTGCGCGCCATCACACAGAATCGCCGGATGGCCGATTGCGTGGGCGTGCCCACCGGCCGCGTCGACATGCTGGCCTTCGGGCTGGGTTCCGGCATCGCTGGATTGGCCGGAGTCGCGCTATCTCAATTGGGCAACGTGGGGCCGGACCTGGGCCGCGGCTACATCGTGGATTCGTTCATGGTGGTGGTGCTGGGCGGTGTGGGCCAGCTGGCCGGCACCGTCATCGCCGCGCTGGGCCTGGGCGGCGTAAATAAATTCCTGGAGCCCTATGCCGGAGCCGTCATGGCCAAGATCACCATCCTGGCGCTCATTGTGCTGTTCGTCCAAAAGCGGCCACAAGGCCTGTTCGCCCCCCGTGGCCGGAGCGTCGAATGAAACAGAACGCGCTGACTGACCTGAATCTGCTGACCCGCCGCCCGCTCTTCTCGGGCCGGGTCTGGACGGCCCTGGCGGCGGCGGTGGCCCTGCTGGCGCTGCTGCCCTTGCTGAATCTCGTTTTCCCGCCGGGCCATGCGCTGCACGTGTCCGCGTATGCCGTGGCGCTGCTGGGCAAGTTCATGTGCTACGCCATGGCGGCGCTGGCGCTGGACCTGGTGTGGGGCTATGCCGGCATCCTGTCCCTGGGCCACGGCCTGTTCTTCGCGCTGGGCGGCTATGCGCACGGCATGTACCTGATGCGCGCCATCGGCCGCGACGGCGTCTACCAGAGCGACCTTCCGGATTTCATGGTGTTCCTGGACTGGAAGACCTACCCCTGGTACTGGTCGTTCACGGAACACTTCTGGTACGCCATGCTGCTCGTCGTTCTGGTGCCCGGCCTGCTGGCCTTCGTGTTCGGCTACTTCGCGTTCCGTTCCCGCATCAAGGGCGTGTACTTTTCGATCATCACGCAGGCACTGACCTTCGCCGCCATGCTGCTGTTCTTCCGCAACGACACGGGCTTCGGCGGCAACAACGGCTTTACGGACTTCAAGCGCATCCTCGGCTTCGACATCACCGCGCCGGGCACGCGGGCGGCGCTGTACTGGATCACGCTGGGCGCGCTGGCCGGCGCGCTCATCCTGGCGCGCGCGGTCACGCAGAGCAAGCTGGGCCGGGTGCTGACCGCCGTGCGCGACGCCGAAAGCCGCCTGCGTTTCATCGGCTACGACCCGCTGGGCTTCAAGCTGTTCGTATGGACCCTGTCCGCCGTGCTCTGCGGCATCGCCGGCGCGCTCTACGTGCCGCAGGTCGGCATCATCAACCCCAGCGAAATGTCCACCGAGACCTCGATCGAAATGGTGATCTGGGTCGCCACCGGCGGGCGCGGCACGCTGGTCGGCCCCATCATCGGGGCAGGCGCGGTCAACGGACTGAAGACCTGGTTCACCAGCGTGCTGCCTGAGTTCTGGCTATACGCGCTGGGCCTCATCTTCGTGCTGGTGACGCTGTTCCTGCCCACCGGCATCGTCGGATTGGCACGCCGCGCCGCCGCCCGCCTTTCCGTCCGCTCCCAGGGGAAACAAGCATGACCAGCACGCACATCGAATCCGCCGCGCTCGACGGCGGCCCCAGCGGCGAGGCGGGCTACGGCCGCGTCAGCCCCAAGGGCCTGGACACGAGCCACGGCGCCATCCTCTACCTGGAGGGCATCACGGTCAGCTTCGACGGCTTCAAGGCCCTGAACGATCTGACGCTGGACATCGGGGTGGGGGAACTGCGCTGCATCATCGGCCCCAATGGCGCGGGCAAGACCACGATGATGGACGTCATCACCGGCAAGACTCGGCCCACGTCGGGCACGGCCTACTTCGGGCAGAGCATCGACCTCACCACGCTGAACGAAGCGCAGATCGCGCACGCCGGCATCGGCCGGAAGTTCCAGCGGCCCACGGTGTTCGAACAGCACACCGTCTTCGAAAACCTGGAACTGGCGATGAAAACCGACAAGCGCGTGCGACCGACGCTGTTCGCCCGGCTGAGCGGCGAGCAGGCCGACCGCATCGGCGAAACGCTGGACCTGATCCGGTTGCGGCCGGAAGCGGCCCTGCCCGCGGGGCTGCTGTCGCATGGACAGAAGCAATGGCTGGAGATCGGCATGTTGCTGATGCAGGAGCCGCAATTGCTGCTGCTGGACGAACCGGTGGCCGGCATGACCGATGCCGAGACCGAACGCACCGGCGAACTGCTCAACGAGTTGCGCGGACGCCACTCCCTGATGGTGGTGGAACACGACATGGACTTCGTCAACCAGATCGCGGGCGACGGCAAAGTCACGGTGCTCCATGAAGGCTCGGTGCTGGCCGAAGGGCCGATGAGCAAGGTACAGGCCGATCCGCGCGTCATTGAAGTCTATCTGGGGCGCTGACATGCTGGACGTGAACGCGATCGACCAATACTACGGTGGCAGCCACACGCTGCGCGGCGTGTCGTTGGCGCTGCGCCAGGGCGAATGCCTCGCGCTGCTGGGCCGCAACGGCGTGGGCAAGACCACCTTGCTCAAGTGCGTGATGGGCGTGCTGCCCGTGGCCCGCGGCCACATCGCCTTCGATGGCGCCGACGTCACGCGGCTGGCGCCGCACCAGCGCGCCGCGCGCGGCATGGCCTACGTGCCGCAAGGCCGCGATATCTTCGCGCGCCTGACCGTGGAAGAGAACATCCTCATGGGCATGGCGGCCAAGCCGGCGGCGCGCGCGCGCCGCATCAAGGAAGAAGTGTACGAACTGTTCCCGGTGCTGCGGACCATGCTGTCGCGCCGCGGCGGCGACCTGTCCGGCGGGCAGCAGCAACAGCTGGCCATTGCCCGCGCCCTGGTGGCCGAGCCCAAGCTCATCATCCTGGACGAACCCACCGAAGGCATCCAACCCTCCATCATCAAGGACATCGCCCGCGTCATCCACATGTTGCGCCAGCGCGGCGACATCGCCATCCTGCTGTGCGAGCAGTACTTCGACTTCGCCCGCGAACTGGCGGACCAGTTCGTGGTGCTGTCACGCGGCGAGGTGGTGGCGCGCGGCGACCGTGGCGCGATCGACGGGGAAGACGTGCGCCGCCACTTGTCGGTCTAGCGCCTCCGGCGCGAGGGCTGTTTTTATTGAGCCGCCTCTGGACGACGAGCCCATCTGCTCCGATATAATCGAGCGCCATGTGCTCCGCTGCCTTCCTGACCCGCCCCGCCCTGTGGATCGCGCTCCTCGCGATCCTGTGGGCGTCATTGGCGCCGTCGTTGGCCCATGCGCTGAGCCTGTCTCCCGCCAGCCACAACGCCCATCGCGTCAGCGTCGACTTCTGCACCACCGAAGGCGCCGCGCAAGCTTCCCTGACTCTGGACGTGCCGGGCAAGAGCGATGATGGCACGCAGGCCGCCGACCATGGCGACGGCCATCACTGCCCGCTTTGCCGCAACCCCAATGCCGACGTGGGCATCCTGCCCGCGCCCGTGCCCGTCGTGCCGGCCCCCCTTGGGCGCGCCATCACGTATCCGCCGCTGTTCTTCCTGGCGGCACACTCCCTTCATGCCTGGAGCGCGGCCCAGCCGCGCGCGCCGCCAGCAGCCTGAGCCGGCGCGCCCCGCCGCCTGAGCGCGGTTGGTCTGCGTCCGCACGCCGTTATTGCACCGCCACGTCCCGTCCGCGCCTGCCCGCGCGTGCGGATGCGTGCCGTCATTCAGGCTTGACGCGCCCCCTGCCCGCCTCCGTGGGCGGGCATCCGGGCGCGCGGGCCGGACCACCGGTTTCAGACATGAAGACAACCACGATCCACTCCCTGCTGCTGGGCGCGCTTGCCAGCGGCCCCGCCCTTGTGTTGGCCGCGGAACCCGCCGTGCCTACCCTGGCGCCCACCACTGTGCATGGCGCCGCAGCCGAAACGCCCGCGCCCAACGGCCCCATCGATCTGAATATCCGCGACACCACCGGCAGCCGCCTGGGCCTGACCCTGCGCGAAACGCCGGCCAGCGTTACCGTGATTTCGCGCGAACAGATCGAAGCGCGCGGATCCCTGAACACACAGGAAATCGCCCGCGGCATCCCGGGCGTGGACAACGCGTCGCCTCCCGGCAACGCCGGCGCGGTCAGCTACCGCGGCTTCTCCGGCGGCCAGGTCTCGCAGCTGTTCAACGGCATTTCCGTGCAGTACGACTCCATTGCCGCGCGGCCCGTGGACAGCTGGATCTATGACCGGGTGGAAGCGATAGGCGGCCCCTCCACCTTCCTGTTCGGCGCGGGCGCCGTGGGCGGCGCCATCAACTATGTCACCAAGCTGCCCGAGCGCGACACCTTCTACGATGGGCAACTGCGGCTGGGCTCGTTCGACAGCCGCCAACTGTCGATGGGCCTGAATCAGCAACTGGCCGGCGAACCCGGCGGCCGCGGGCACTATCTGCGCATAGACGCCAACACCGGATCCAGCCACGGCTGGGTCGACGGCAACCATTCCCGCGCCAGCCAGGTCGCCGCCTCGCTGCTGTCCGACCTGGGCGCGGACGTGACCCAGACGTTTGCCTTCGAGTATCAGCGTGAACAGGTCGACCGGCCCTATTGGGGCACGCCGCTGAAAACGGATGCAAATGGCGTGGTGCAGGGAACCGGACGCATCCTGGATGGCACACGCTTCAAGAACTACAACGTCAACGACGGCCTGTATGAGCAGGAAGTGCTGTGGGCTCGATCTCTGACGGAATGGCGCGCGGGCACCAACCTGACCTTCAAGAACACGCTCTACTACTATCGCGCCGAACGCGACTACCGCAACCTGGAGAGCTACCGCCTGAACGCCGGCAACAGCCTGGTGCTGCGGTCCGGCGCCCTGCTGCAACGCCACGAACAGAGCCTGATCGGCAATCGCGTGGAGGGGCTGTACCGCTCCACACTGGCCGGCCTGCCCAGCGATTGGTCCTTCGGCGTGGACGTCAGCCAGAACAAAATCACGCGCTATCCCACCAGCCTGCCGGGCCAGGTGGACGCGGTGGATCCCTATGACTTCTCTGCCGGAGACTTCTACGACATACCCGGCATGACCCGCGGCCACGTCGCCGACCGCGACAACCGCATCCGCACGCTGGCGCTGACGATGGAAAACCGCACCACGGTGCTGCCGGGCGTGGCCATCGTATCGGCGCTGCGCAAGGACTTCATCGACGTGGACCTGACCAACCGCCGCGCCGTCACGGCAGCCTCGCCCGCGAGCGCCCAGCGCAGCTACTCGCCGCTGACCGGCCGCCTGGGCGTCAACTGGGAGCTGAGTCCCGAGGCCTCGCTATATGCGCAGTACGCCACTGCGGCCGACCCTCCTTCGGGCCTGCTCGCGACCGCGTCGTTCGCGGACGTCCTGAACAATGACAAGCTCACCACCGGCAGACAGGCCGAGGTGGGCGGCAAGTTCAACTTCTGGGACGGCCGAGGATCGGCCACGGTGGCGGTCTACGAGATCAAGCGCAAGAACATGGCCACCTCGGATCCCGACAATCCCGGGGTCAGCGTGCCCGTGGGCGCGCAATCGGCGCGCGGCATCGAACTGGCTGGCGGCCTGCAGCTGACCTCCCAGTTGTCCCTGCAGGGCAACGTGGCCTTCGTAGATCCCAAGTACGACGACTTCTCGCAGTCCGTGGGCGGCGTAGCGGTTTCGCGCAATGGCAATGTGCCGACCAACACCCCGCGCCGTCTCGCCAATGTCTGGCTGGATTATGCCTTCCTGCCTGACTGGACGGCGAGCATGGCCGCGCGCTACGTGGGCCGCATGTACGCGGACGCCGCCAACACCGTCTGGACACCGTCCTACACCGTGTTCGACGCGGCCCTGTCGCACCGGATCAACCGCAACCTGAGCGTGACGGCGCGCGTGCGCAACCTGACCGACAAGGTTTACGCGGCAAACGCGACGCCCACCATGTACTACCTGGGCGCGCCGCGCTCGGTGGAGCTCACGCTGCAGGCCCGCTTTTGAGCGGCGCGCCAGGACAGACCACCATGAACACGACGCTACCCTCCTCGTCCCGCCGTCGCGACGGGCCGCCACTGTCGGCGCGCGCCAAGCGCTGGCTGTACCTGATCCATCGCTGGGCAGGAATAGTGCTGTGCCTGTTCTTCGCCATGTGGTTCATCTCCGGCGTGGTGATGATGTACGTGGGCTATCCCAAGCTCACGCCGCAGGAGCGCCTGGCGCACCTGCCCGCGCTGGATTCCGCGGCGATCACCGTCACGCCCGCGCAGGCGCTGGCCGCGGCAGGCGCCCAGGACTCCGCCGGCATGATCCTGGCCGCCGCCCGCGGCGGCGCGCCGGTCTACCTGGTGCCGGGCGAGGCTCGCCGCGCTCCAAAGGTGGTGGACGCCGCCAGCGGCGTCCTGCTCCCTTCGGCCGATGCCGCGACCGCGCTGGCTACCGCGCGCGCCTGGTCCGGCGGCCAATACACCGCCCGCTACCAGGACACGGTGGAGGAAGACGCCTACACCCATTCGCGCGCGCTCGGCCCCGACCGGCCGCTGCACCGGGTGGACCTGGACGATCCCGCGCAGACGCGGCTCTACATCTCGTCCGCCACGGGCATGGTGGTGCTGGACGCCACGCGCGCCGAACGCGTGTGGAACTATGCGGGCGCCTGGATCCACTGGCTGTATCCCTTCCGCGGCAACGCGCTGGACGGCTGGTGGCACGACATCGTGGTATGGCTGTCGGTGGCGGGCGTGCTGCTGGCGCTGACGGGCACGGTGGTCGGGATCCTGCGCTGGCGCTTCTCGCGGCCCTACGCCAGCGGCAGCCGCTCGCCCTATCGCGAGAACATGATGCGCTGGCACCACCTCAGCGGCCTGCTGTTTGCCGCCATCACGATCACCTGGATCTTCAGCGGGCTGATGTCGATGAACCCCTGGAAGGTCTTCGCAAGCGGCGCGCCGCCCTTGGCCCAGGCAGCTTATGCAGGCAAGCCCGGGACGACGCTGGCCCCGCCCCGGGACTTGATCGCGGCCTTGCCCGCCCCGCCACGCGAATTGCGCTGGGCTCGTGCCGACGGCCATGACGTGGTGCTGGCGCGCAGCGCGGCGGGCGCGCCCGGGGTGTTGTCCGCCCGCGATGCCCGCCCTCATGCCTACGACCCGGCAGCGCTGCGCGCCGCCGCGGCCCGCCTGGTTCCCGGCGCGCGGCTCGCCAGGATCGAAACACTGGACGCCTACGACTTTTATTACTACGCCCGCGATGAGCATGCGATGCTGGGCCATGTCGAAAAGCCCTTGCCGGCATGGCGGCTGATCTATGACGACCCGCACTCGACCTGGGTCTACCTGGATCCCCGCACCGGACAGATCCTGAGCCGGCAGGACAGCGGATCGCGCGCCAGCCGCTGGCTGTTCGCCTTCCTGCACAGTTGGGACTGGACCGGACTGCTGTCGCGCCGCCCGCTATGGGACGCCCTGCTCGTGTTCCTGAGCCTGGGAGGCGCGGCGCTCAGCCTGACCGGCGCGGTGATAGGCTGGCGGCGGCTGGGCAGGAAGCTGCGCGCCTGAACCGCCGGCGCGGATGCACTATGCTCACAGCCTTGCATGACGATCTACCGGAAAGAGGAGCTTCCATGTCCGACGTAACCATCTACCACAACCCCAAGTGCGGCACGTCCCGCAATACCCTGGCGATGATCCGCAACGCCGGCATCGAACCCGAGGTCGTGCTGTACCTGGAAACGCCGCCCTCGCGTGCCACCCTGAAGGCGCTGTTCAAGAAAGCGGGCATCAGCGTGCGCGACGCCTTGCGCGAGAAGGGCACGCCCTACCAGGAACTGGGGCTGGACGACGCGTCCCTCACGGACGAGGCGCTACTGGATGCGATCGAGCAGCATCCCATCCTGCTGAACCGTCCCTTTGTCTCCACGCCCCTGGGCGCGCGCCTGTGCCGCCCGTCGGAGCTGGTGCTGGACATCCTGCCGGCCCCGCAGCAAGGCGCGTTCAGCAAGGAAGATGGCGAAGCCGTGATCGACGCGCAAGGCAAACGCATCCAGAAGTAAAAGAGCGCGCGCCGGCGCCTTTTGTAAGCGGACTGACGGCTGGGGTCATTACCATCGCGGCAATTGCTTTATTACGCGGTGATGACAAGCCATGAATTCCCTGGAAAGCCTCAACCAGTCCCTTTTTCTGCTGATCAACGCTGATCCGGCCACCCCGGTCTGGCGCATTCACGCCGCCATGCTGGTGGCCAACCGCTTGATCCTGCTCGTGCCGGCGGTGCTGGCCGCCCTGTGGCTGTGGGGCGGCCGGCCGCAGCGCGATCTGGCGCTCAAAGCGCTGGCCAGCATCGCCGTGGCGCTCTTCGCCAGCTATCTGTGCGGCGCGCTGTGGCCACATGCCCGGCCCTTCGTTCTGGGCCTGGGACAGGCGTTCTTCCCGCACAAGGCGACATCGTCGTTCCCCAGTAACCACACCATCATCATCGCCACATTCGCGTTCGCGTTGGTGTTCGACCGGCGCTGGGCGGGCTGGGGCTGGCTGGCGCTGGCCACCTCCGCCATCGTCGGCGCCTCCCGGGTCTACCTGGGCGTGCACTTTCCCATGGATATCCTGGGCGGACTCCTGCTGGCGCCCCTGGCCGCGGCCCTGACCGCCACGGCATGGCGCCGTTGCGGCGAGCCCCTGACTGGCATGGCCCAGGGCCTGTACCGCAAGATACTGGCCCTGCCCATCGCGCGCGGCTGGATCCGCGCCTGACCGCGCGGCGCTCAGTTGATCGCGACCTTGGCGTCCTTGACCAGCTTGGCGTAGTTTTCGGTGTCGGCGCCGATGCGCGCCTTCATCTCGGCCGGAGTATCTCCGATCGGCACCGCGCCGATCTCCGCCATCCGCCGCGAGAAGTCGGGCGAATGGATGATCTTCACCATCTCTGCGTTCAGGCGCTGCACGACGTCCTTGGGCGTGGCCGCGGGCGCCAGCACGCCGAACCAGGTTCCCATGTTGAAGGGCTTGAGGCCGGCCTCCTCCATCGTTGGCACGTCCGGCAGCGCGGCCGAGCGTTGATTGGTGGTGACGGCCAACGCGCGCAGCTTGCCGCTCTGGATATGGGCCAGCACCGGCGTCACGGTATCGAACGACATGTCGATCTGCCCGCCCAGCAGGTCGGTGGTCAATGGGCCGCTACCCTTGTAGGGCACGTGCAATAGCTGCACATGCCCTTCTTTTTCGAACTGCGCGCCGATCAGGTGCTGGCCCGTGCCCATGCCGTTCGAGCCATAGGTCAGCTTGCCCGGCGCGGCCTGCGCCAGTTTCAGCAACGACTTCACGTCCTGGGCCGGCAGCTTGGGATTGACCACCAGCACATTGGGCACCAGCGCCACCGTGGTCACGGGCGCGAAATCCTTCTGGAAGTCGTAATGCAGGCTCTTGTAGACACTGGTGGCGATGGTATGGTGCACGGCGCCCATCAGCAGCGTGTAACCGTCAGGCGCCGCCTTGGCCACGTAGTCCGCGCCCAGCGTCGAGCCCGCGCCCGGCTTGTTTTCAACCACCACCGGCTGGCCCAGGCTCTTCGCCAGTTCTTGCCCCAGCGCCCGCGCCAGCACGTCGGTGGTGCCGCCCGCCGGAAACGGCACCACCAGGTTCACCGGCCGCGCGGGATAGGTCTGCGCCAACGCGCCGCCGGCGAAGGACAGGCCCAGCAGGCCGGCAACTGCCAGTACGCGCGCGGATGTTGTTCTCTTGTGCATGCTTGTCTCCTCGGTACGAATGGAATTCGCTTCTTGTCGTCGAGCCCGCCGCAGGCCGGGAGTCTGTGCCCCGGTCCTGCCACGCGCCTGCTTCGCCTAGGCGGCCTTGGCTCTCGCCGAAGCCGCCAGCTTCGCGCACACCGCCGCCGTCACCTGTTCCGTCGTGGCGTTGCCGCCCAAGTCCCTGGTGTGCAGCGAGGGATCGGCCGTCACGCTTTCGATGGCCTGCATGAGGCGCGCGGCGGCCTGGGTCTCACCCAGATGCTCCAGCAGCATGACCACCGACCAGAACGTACCCACCGGGTTCGCCAGTCCTTTGCCCATGATGTCGAAGGCGGATCCGTGGATGGGCTCGAACATGGACGGATAGCGGCGTTCGGGATCGATGTTTCCCGTGGGCGCAATGCCCAGGCTGCCAGCCAGGGCGGCCGCCAGGTCGCTCAGGATATCGGCGTGCAGATTGGTGGCGACGATGGTGTCCAGGGTCGCGGGACGGTTGACCATCCGGGCGGTAGCCGCATCGACCAGTTCCTTGTCCCAGGTAACGTCCGGGAACTCGCGGCTGACCTCCAGGGCGATCTCGTCCCACATCACCATGGCATGGCGCTGCGCATTCGACTTGGTCACTACCGTGAGCAGCTTGCGCGGGCGGGATTGCGCCAGCTTGAAGGCAAAGCGCAGGATGCGCTCCACGCCGGCCCGGGTCATCATGGACACGTCCGTCGCGGCTTCCAGCGGATGCCCCTGGTGCACCCGGCCACCCACGCCGGAGTACTCGCCTTCCGAGTTCTCGCGCACGATGACCCAGTCCAGCTGGCCCGGCGCGCAACGCTTGAGCGGCGCGTCGATGCCCGGCAGGATGCGCGTGGGACGCACGTTGGCGTACTGATCGAAGCCCTGGCAGATCTTCAGCCGCAGGCCCCACAGCGTAATATGGTCGGGAATGTCCGGATCCCCCGCGGAACCGAACAGGATGGCATCCTTGCCGCGCAGCGCGTCCAGGCCGTCGGCCGGCATCATTACGCCATGCCTGCGGTAATAGTCGCCGCCCCAATCGAAATCCTCGAACTCGAAGCTCAGGCCGCCGTCCCGCGCCAGCTCCTGCATGATGCGCTGTCCTGCGGGGATCACTTCCTTGCCGATGCCGTCGCCAGGAATGGTTGCGATGCGATAGGTCTTCATGTGCCGACTGGCTCCTTGCTGATGAAAGTCTGTCGGCACTGTACTGACGCCCCCAAGCCGCGGGCGCAATGGAATTCAAAACATTTTTTACCTGGAGTTGAAGGTGGCGCATCCTGGCGCTACGCCGGCCGAGCATGAAAAACAGCGCCCGCATGGGGCGCTGTTTCAGGTCGCGGCCATGAACCGGCCGCAGGCGCGCGCTGGGATCAGCAGCGGCCGATGTTCAAGTCGGAGATCAGGTTGTTGAAGTTCTGGCGCAGGCTGTTGGCGTCGTCTTCGATGGTGGGACGCATCATCTTGAACGCGCCGGTGCGCGCCGCATCTTCCTTATAGCGGCCATTATTGGTGTGCTCCAGGATCTTGCGGCCGGAGGCCAGGAAGCCGTTGACGTTCATCATCATGCCCGTGCAGCCCTTGGGATCGGCTTCGCGCGTCTTCTTGTCAAAGCCCAGCGCCATTTCGTTCATCTTGTCCAGTTGCTGCTTGAACGCCTCCTGGTCGGCGCCCAGGCCCTTGCCGTCGAACACGCCCGACGCCTTGTCCATCGTGGCCTTGCCGTAATAGACCATGCCCGCGCGGTAGTAGGCGACCGTGTCCTTCTTGGCCTTCTCGAAGGCTTCCTTGGTGTTGGCCGTGTCCTTGATGGAGATGCCGCGATAGAAGCCGTTTTCCGCCTTCACGACCTCCGTCAGCGCCGCCACGTAGGCCGGGCTTTTCTCGCGCGCCAACGCGCCGTTGTCCGACAGGAAGGTCTTGGCGGCCGAATAGTTCTGCAGTTCGTTGCTCAGCGGCGCCAGCTTGCCCAGCGCATCCGAGAACTCCTTGGCCGGCGCGTCGATCTCGGCGATGGGCGTGGTCATCGCCAGCGCGCGGTCGAGTTTCTCTTTGGTGCGCAGGATCGCCGTGTCATTGCTGATGACGAAGTCCTTGAGCGGCTTGTCGCTCTTGAGCGCCGGGACGGCATAGGTTTCGTAGCGGTCCAGCGCCTGCTCGAAAGTGGTGGAGATGCTGTTGGCGGTATCGACGTACTGGTTGTACTTGACGATCTCGGCCTGGGCCGTGGTCGGCTCGGGCGCCTTCGCTTCCTTCTTGGCGCTATCGTCGCCGCACGCGGCGAGCGCCAGCGTGAAGGCCAGAACTGCGGACATGCGCAAGGGGCGCGGCATAAACATCTTTATTTCCTGTTGCGGGTTGCTCTGAAGGGGACGCATGATATGCCCTTCAGTTGCTTAACACGCTACAAAGTCATACTGCGCTGTCACAAGAGTTTTCAAGCCATCTCTGCTCGTGATCCAGCAGCCAACGCTTGCGATGCAAGCCGCCGCCGTAGCCGGTCAAGGACGCGTCCGCGCCCACGACCCGGTGGCAAGGCACGACGATGCCTATGGGATTCGCGCCATTGGCCATGCCCACGGCCCGCACCGCGGCGGGACGCGCGATGCGGTTCGCCAGCGTGCCATAGCTGATCGGCTGGCCGCCCGAGATGCCTCGCAAGGCCCGCCACACTTCGCGCTGGAAATCGGTGCCGCCGGTGGCTACGTCGAGGGTATCGATAGCGCGCACATCGCCATCGAAGTAATCCAGCAGCGCTCGCCGCGCGGGCGAGGACCGGCTCGCGTCGCGCAGTTCGACCTGCCGGCCGCGGTACTGCCTGCGCAGCAGCAGGTGCATGCGCGGCTCGAAATCCTCCCAGTCGACCGCCCGCAATCGCTGCTGCTCGTCGCTCAAGACCAGCATCAGCCCGAGGGGCGTGGGAACGCGTTCAAGAAAGAATGCCTGGGTTCGGGCGGACATGGGGAAAAGCTCCAGGGGATGTGATCGACGCCAGCAATATAGGCGGGGAAGCTGGCCTGGCGCTGGCGGTTTTCGGACAGGAATGCCGCATCCACAACACTGTCCGAAAACCGCTAGATCCGACGCCCGCCGCAGCGGTAGCATCACCCCATGGAACTGAACCACGACGCCTGCTACAGCGCCATCCAGGTGCGCGACGCCCGTTACGACGGCCGCTTCTTCACCGCCGTGAAGACCACGCGCATCTATTGCCGGCCGGTCTGCCCAGCCCGCACGCCGCTATCCAAGAACGTGACGTTCTACACCACCGCCGCGGCGGCGCAGGAGGCGGGCTATCACCCCTGCCTGCGTTGCCGGCCCGAGACCGCGCCGGAAGTGGGCCCGGGACACGAACTGCCCGACAGCGTAACCCGCGCGCTGCAGCTGATCGAGCTGGGCGCGCTGGACGAGGACGGCGTCGACGGACTGGCGCAGCGCCTGGGGGTGGGCGAACGCCAGCTGCGACGCCAGTTCCGCCAGCACCTGGGGGCCTCGCCCGTGGCCGTGGCCCAGACCCGGCGCGTGCTGCTGGCCAAGCAACTGATCCACGAAACCCGGCTGCCGATGGCGGAGATCGCCTTCGCATCGGGTTTTGGCAGCATCCGCCGCTTCAATGAAATTTTCCACGACCTGTTCGCCCGCGCCCCTGGCGAGCTGCGTCGCACTGGAAAGCCTGACGTGTCCGCAGCGCAGGAAGGCGAAATCAAACTGCTATTGCGCTACCGCCCGCCCTACGACTGGACGGCCATGCTGGACTTCCTGCGGTTGCGCGCGATTCCCGGCATCGAGCAGGTCACGGACGGCTGTTATGCGCGCACGGTCCTGCTGGACGGTCATCAGGGCACGATAACGGTCCGCCCGGCGCGCGGCGATGCGCTGGAGGCCACGGTCCGCTTTCCGCGCTTGCAGGCGCTGCCGGCCATCATCGCGCGCCTGCGCCGCGTATTCGACCTGGCCAGCGATCCGGTCGCCATTGCCGCGCAGTTTTCCAGCGATCCCGTCATGACCGAACTGATCCGGGCCCGGCCCGGCCTTCGCGTGCCTGGCGCATGGGACGGCTTCGAGCTGGCCATGCGCGCCGTGCTGGGGCAGCAGATCACGGTGGCGGCGGCCATCCGCCTGGCCGGCAAGCTGGTGGCGGCGCACGGCGCGCCCATGGCAAGCCCGGAAGGTCCGTTGACGCATGTGTTTCCCCTGCCCGAGGCCGTGGCTGCTGCCGAACTGGCGTCGCTGGGCATGCCTCGCAGCCGCGCCGCGACCCTCTCCGCGGTCGCCGCGGCCGCGGTCGCGGACAAGCATCTGTTCGACGCCGCCGGCGGTCTGGAGGACGCGGTGCGGCGCCTGCGCGCGATACGGGGCATCGGCGAATGGACGGCTCAGTACATTGCCCTGCGGCAATTGCGTGAGCCGGATGCGTTTCCTTGCGCGGACATCGGCTTGATACGCGCGCTGGAGCGGCTGGAATCGCGCGCCTACACGCCTGCGCAATTGCTGGCACGCGCCGAAACGTGGCGGCCCTGGCGCGCCTACGCCGCCCAGCATCTCTGGACGGCCTGAGCTACGCGGCCCTTACCACTGGCCTTCCTCACCCCGCTGGAAATAGGCGACCAGGAAATCCACGAACACCCGCACCTTGGCCGACAGGTGGTGGCGCTCCGGAAACACCGCATAGATGTCGGCCTGCGGCAAGGCATAGTCCTCCAGCACGCGCACCAGGCGTCCGCTGCGCAGATAGCGGGCCAGGTCCCATTCGGCGCGCTGCAGGATACCCAGGCCCGCCAGTCCCCAGGTCAGCGTCACTTCGCCGTCATTGCTGCTGAGGTTGCCTCGCACCTTGACGGTTTCGCTGCGTTGCCCTTTGGTAAAGCGCCATAGCCCGTACGTGGCTTCGTTCTGGCGCAGCACGATGCACTGGTGCCGCGTCAGGTCGTGCGGCGTGGCGGGAATTCCATGGATTTTGAGATAGCCCGGCGATGCGCAGACCAGGCGCCGGTTGGGCGCGATCTTGCGGGCGATCAGGCGGGTGTCGGGCAGGTCGCCGAAGCGCACTGCCACATCGAACGCGTCCTGCACGAAGTCGGCGGGGCTGTCCGTCAGCTGCAGTTGCAACGAAACTTCGGGATACTTCTGCGCGAATTCCGCGATGGCCGGCGCGATATAGCTGCGGCCGAAGCCCAATGGCGCATTGACCTTGAGCAGGCCGCGCGGGCTGTCCTGGCGGCTGGCGATGAGCTGGTCCAGGTCTTCGATTTCGCCCAGGATGCGGCGGGCGTTTTCCAGGTAGACCTCGCCTTCCGCCGTCAGGCTCAAGCGCCGTGTGCTGCGGTTGACCAATCGAACGCCCAGCCGCGCCTCGATCTGGGCCAGCCGCTTGCTGACCGCGGCCGGGGTGACGCCCAGTTCGCGCGCGGCCGCTGACATGCCGCCGGCGCGCACCAGTTCCACAACCAGCTGCAACTCATTGGAATGTCCCATGGCCCCCTCGAGATCCGCTGGGTGCCAGGCACCTTGGCGCGGAGCCGCTCAGTCGCGGAAGTTCTCGAACTGCAGGGGCAGGTCGACGTCGGTCTTCTTGAGCAGGGCGATGGCGGTCTGCAGGTCGTCGCGCTTTTTTCCGCTGATGCGCAGCTTGTCGCCGTTGATCTGCGACTCCACCTTGAGCTTCGCGTTTTTGATGGCGGCGATGAGCTTCTTGGCCACCGGTTGTTCGATGCCCTGCTTGATGGTGATCTTCTGGCGGGCGCCGCCCAGGTTTTCAAGCGGATCGGCCACGTCCAGGCAGCGCACGTCTATGCCGCGCGCCGACAGGCGACCGCGCAGGATGTCCAGCATCTGCTTAAGCTGGAACGCGCTGGAGGCGACCTGGGTCACGACAAAGCCTTCCAGCTCGAACTTGGCGTCCGAACCCTTGAAATCGAAGCGGGTGGCCAGTTCGCGGTTGGCCTGGTCGACAGCGTTGGAGAGTTCGTGTTTGTCGACTTCGGAGACGACGTCAAAAGTAGGCATGACACGGGGTCCTGTAATGGATGGGAAAAATGCTTATCGACGCCATTTTACCGACCCCGCGCCCAGCGTCACGTCGTCACCACCAGCAACCGGTCCGGCCGCAGCGGATGCGCGATGACCTGCGCGTCGATCCCGTAGGCCAGATACAGATTGGCGGGTGTGAGGACCTGCTCAGGGGTGCCCGCAGCAATGGCGCGGCCCGCGCACAGCAGCAGCAGGCGGTCACACCAGCGGGCGGCCAGGTTCATGTCGTGCAGGATCACCAGTACGCCCGTATCGCCAGCATGGGCCATTTCAGCCGCGACCCGCAACAGGTCGCCCTGATGCTTGGGATCGAGGCTGGCGGTGGGCTCGTCCAGCAGCAGGTAGCGCGGCTCGCCCGGCGCGCGCGCCGCCTTGCATTGCACCAGCACCCGCGCGAATTGCACGCGCTGTTGCTCGCCGCCCGACAGTTCGGGATAACGCCGCGCCCGCAGATGGAATACATCGGCCCAGCCCAGCGCCTGGTCCACCAGCGCATCCACCTCGACTGGCGACAGCTCCGGAAAGGGATAGGCGCCCATCGCCACTACCTCGCGCACATCCAGGTCGAAGGTCAGGCCGGGCTTTTGCGGCAGCACGGCGCGCTGCCGCGCCTGCTGCCGGTGCGGCAACCGCGCCAGCGCCGCGCCGTCCAGCCGCAGTTCGCCGGCATCGGCTGCCAGTTCGGCGGACAGTGCGCCCAGCAGCGTGGACTTGCCCGCGCCATTGGCGCCCAACAACCCCACGACTTCGCCGGGCCGCAGGGCGAGCGACACGCGGTCCAGGATGCGGTTGCCGCCGCGCGTCAGTATCAGGTCGTCGGCTGCCAGCATCACCCATGCCTCCGGCCGCGCGCGAGCAGCCACAGGAAGAACGGCCCGCCCACCAGGCTCGTGACCAGTCCGATGGGCAGTTCGGCCGGCACCACCGCGACGCGCGACAGCCAGTCCGCCAGGACCAGCGCCAGCGCCCCGCCCAACACGCACGCCGGCAACAGCCAGCGGTGATTCGCCCCCAACGTCATGCGCACCAGATGCGGCACCACCAGGCCCACGAACGCGATTCCGCCCGTCGCGGCCACCAGCGGGCCTATCATCAGCGCGCAAGCCAGGACCAGCTGGGCGCGCACGCGCTTAAGCGCATAGCCCAGGTGCTGGGCCTCGCGTTCGCCCAGCAACAAGGCATTCATGACCCGCCACTGCCCCATCAGCCACAACGACATCAGCAGCACCCACGGCCCAAGGAACGCCAGCAGCGTCCAGCTCGCGCCCGCCAGGCTGCCCATGCTCCAGAAAGTCAGGTCGCGCAACTGGGCGTCGTTGGCCACGAAGGTGAACAGGCCGATCAGGGAGCCCGCCACCGCGTTGATCGCGATGCCCGCCAGCAACAGCCCCGCCACCCCGGGCACCCTGCGGCCCAGCGCGTAGGCGCAAAAGGTGGCCAGCAGGCTGCCGGCGAAAGCCGCGGGCGCCAATATCCAGAACCCGCCCGACGTCAGGACGATGGCCCCCACCGCCCCCAGCGCGCCGCCCGCGGAAATGCCGATCAGGCCGGGTTCGGCCAGGGGGTTGCGGAACAGCGCCTGCATGGAGGCGCCCGAGACCGCCAGCGCCGCGCCGGCCACCAGCGCGAACAGCACCCGCGGCAGGCGGATGTCGATCAGTACGTTGCGCCAGAGTTCATTGCCTGGAACCGGCTGCCCCCATAGCAGCGCAGGCAGTTCGCCCAGCGGAATGCGCACCGCGCCGCTGCTGCTGGCGGCCAACGCGGCAACTGCGAGGGCCGCGCCCAACAGCAGCAAGGCCAGCGGCGCGGCCGTGCGGCCCGCGCTAGCGCGCCATGACACCGGCAGCCTCCCGCTTGAGTTCCGTGAGCGCCTGGGGCAGCCGCGGCCCCATGCCCAGCAGCAGCAGGTCGTCCATGACGATCACCCGCTTTTGGGCGGCGGCGGGCGTGGAGGCCAGGCCCGGCAAGGCCAGCAGCTTGTCCAGGCCGCCCGAGGCTTCCAGCGACGTCTTGGTCACGACGATCACATCGGGCGCCAGCGCGCTGACGGCTTCGGCGGACAAAGGCTTGTAACCCTGCTGGTCCTTCAGCACGTTGACCAGGCCCGCCATCGACATCACTTCATTGGCAGCCGTGCCGCGCCCCGCGCCTTGCATGGCACCAGTGCGGTTGAGCAGCAGGATGGCGCGGGCATTCGTGACTGGAATGGCCTCCACGGCCTTGAGCTCGCGCGCGATGCGCTCCACCAGGCGTTCGCCCGCGGGCGCCACGTCCAGCGCCTCGGCAATGTTGCGGATGCGTGCCTTGAGCGAATCGACCGAAGGCGAATCCGGCACCGTCACCACGCGCACGCCGACATCGCCCAGGCGCTTGAGGGCGTCAGGAGGCCCCGCCTGTTCGGAGGCCAGCACCAGGTCTGGCTTGAGCGCCAGCACGCCTTCAACAGGCACCGAGCGGTAGTAGCCCACGCGCGGCAGCCGGGTCGCCGCGTCGGGGTACAGGCTGGAAAGATCGTCTCCCACCAGGCGCGCGCCCTGCTCCAGCTGGTAGACGATCTCGGTCACGCTGCCCCCCAGCGTCACCACCCTTTCGGGCGGCGCCGCCTGGGCAGCGCCCGCCAGCGTCCATCCGATAGCCACTGCCAACCATTTCTTCATCGCATCGTCCTCAGGCGGCCAGCGGCACGCTGCACAGGCTGGCCATCAGTTCGCGCCATTGCGCCAGCTCCGGCTTGCCCGGCTTGCGCTCGCCGAAGAACTGCGCAATCAGGTCGCCCGTGGAGGAATACAGCTCCAGCGACGTGACCCAGCCATCGGACGTGGGCTTGTTCACTACCCAGGCCGAAGCGATGGCAGTGGTATCCAGGTGCAGGTTGAACTTCGGATCCAGCACGTTGTACCAGGGACCGGTGCGGCGCAACTGCTGCACGGGGCCGGTGTGGATCTGGATCATGCCGCGGTTGCCCACGAAGCACATGATCGACAGCCCCGATCGGGCGGCCGATTCCAGCATGCGTTCGACGGATTCGGCAGGCACCGGCTGCGCCAGGTCTTCGCCCGCGGCGGCCAGGGCGGCCAGGCGCGACACCTTGAATTTGCGCAGCAGGGGGAAGAACTCGTGCGTATCCTGCATTCCCAGCCAGGCTTCGCGCCAGAGTGCGCTGTCCTCGACCTTGTCAGCGTCGGCCGCAGGTGCGTAGGGCTGGGTTTCGGGCCACCGCGCCTCTCCCGCGAACTTGGCTACCAGGGCGTCGTAGGCGGCCGTGTCGGTGGCCTCGGTGCGGTAGACCTTGTGCACCGCCACGCCCGCGCCATCGAAGAACTGCAGACTGTGGCGGCCATCCTGCTCGACCGCCCAGGCCGACTTCCATGCCGTGAAAAAGACCCGCAGGTCGATGTCCGGGCCCAATACCAGGCCTACCGGACCCTCGGCCTGGATGTCCTCGTACACGCCATGGCGTTCGTGCACACACCAGTCGTTGCGGGTCAACGCCATGACGTGCCCCAGCGTGCCCAGCTCGCGGAAGATCTCCTGCGGCGTGCCGTGCAGGGCCGTGGCTTTCAGGCCGCTGCATTCGGCAGCCACCCATTCGGCTTCGGACACGCCGAGCGCCTGGGCCAGGTTGCGGGCGCGCAACTTGGGTTGCGTAGCGGCCAGGGCATCGTTGCGGGCGCGCAGTTCCTGGGCGCGGGACGTGAAATCGTTGTTGCTCATCGTGGGCCCTCCGGCCGTTGCTAAAGTTCGCGTGGACCGCCGCCGCCCCGGCATGAGCCGGACCGGCGGCGGGTCTGGATCAATACTGGTATGTCAGTGAGACGCGCAGACTGCGCCCCGGTTCCGTGTACCAATCGACCGGACGCGGAATCGCTATCGCGCCGGCGGTCGGCACATTGATGGCCTCCCAATACTTCTTGTCGAACAGGTTGAACACGCCTGCCTGCACTTGCAGCCCCTTTACGGCGGCCGGGCGCCAATAGCCCATCAGGTCCACCACGCCGTAGCCCGGGGCCTGGAAATCCGCATTGGGGGCCGTGGCGCTGGCATCCGGGTATTCGACCTTGTTGCGCTTCAGCGCGGTGGTCAGCAGCGCATCCACGCCCCACACGTCGCGGCTGTAGCCCACGCCCAGCACCGCCTTCAGCGGCGCCACCGAGTTCAGGTACTGCCCCGTGCCTTCGTCCTTGCCCACTGCCCACGCCAGCGACCCCCAGGTCCGCCAGCCAGGCGAAAACTTCCAGTGCGCGCTGGCCTCCGCGCCGTAGATGCGCACCTTGGCGCGGTTGACGTTGCCCGTCACGCCCAGCGGATACTGGCCCGTCCAGCCCGGTTGCCACTGCGGCGAAGACGCGTTGAGCGGCACGTCGCCATCGATGAAGTTCTGATAGCGGTTGTCGAACAACGATACCGCGCCGCCCAGGGAATCGGAACCGATCTTGGCCCCCAGTTCCCAGCCCTTGCTGGTTTCGGGCTTCAGGTATGGGTTGCCCACGCGCAGGTAGGTGCCCGGGCCGCCATAGTTGGTATAGAGCTGGGTCGGGCTGGGCGCCTTGAAGCCGTAGGCGTACTGCGCATAGAGGCTGAGTTCGTCCGCGGCCTTCCACGTCGCCAGCAGCTTGGGCGAAAAGCGGCTGCCGCTATTGGTCGGCGGCAACGGCCCCGCGTTCGGGTTGCTTTCGTAGCCGGGCGTGGACTGCGGCTTCTGTTCGTAGTGGTCGTAACGCAGCGCCGGCATGATGGTGTAGCGGCCATCGGCGAAGCTGAATTCGTCCTGCACCCACAGGGCCCATTGGTTGCCCTTGGACTGCGGTACGTCGGCCTGGTTGGTGTGCAGCATGTCGCAAGCGCGCGGGCCCATCGGCGCCCGTGTGCCCGGGGGAATCACCGGGCAATTGTCGTAGCCGCTGGAGTACTGCTCGGTCTTGTTGCCGTACCACTCCCCGCCCACGGTCCACAGTTGCGACACCGTTGCGCCCGTCAGGCGCTTGGTAATTTCGGCATTGGCGCCGAACATGGTCTGCCGGATGGAGTTGCTACGGCCATAAGGCCCGCTGGGATAGCCGTAACGGAACGGATCGCCCGGTATGGCGTAGGCACGGGAATCCACGCTGCGCACGCCGCTCAGCGAGCTGTCCAGCTGCAGGCGCTGCCAGTAAATGACCGCGCTGGCCATGTCGATCAGGCTGTCTGCGTCTGGCGCCTTGTACGAATAATCGAAGGACACGCGCTCGCGCTCGGTTTCCTTGCGGGTGCTGTTTTCGCCGTAGAGATAGCTGGTGCCGGCACCCTGTTCGAACATGCTGTCGATGTCCGCGTTGCGCTTGAAGTACTCGCCCGTCAGGCCAAAACGGTGGCCGCCTTCGACGCGTTGCTGCAGCTTGAGCAGGAAACTGCGCTGATCGTAGTCTTCCGGACTGGGCTCGCTGCGCTTGGACCCATAACCGCCCACGTCACCGCGGTTGTCCAGGGCATGGCCATTGCGCACGCCGGCCTGCACCAGCCAGAACGTATTGCTGTGGATCTGGCCGGCCAGCGCCGCGTTGGCGCCCCAGCTGGAATCGGCCGTGTCGTAGTCGGTCTTGGCCAGCGCGCCGAAGGTCTTGCCATCGGTCAGCAGGTCCGACGGTTGCAGCGTGTACAGGTCGGCAATGCCGGAAATCGCGCCCGAGCCGCCGCCGCTGGCGTCCGCCCCGCGCACAATGTCCAGCCGCGACAGGCTGTTGAAATCCACCGCTTCCAGGCCGCCCTTCAGACCGCGCGCGCCGTCGTCCAGCCACGGCAAGCGGATGCCGTCCACGCGCGTCAGCACGCGGTCCTGGTCCAGGCCGCGGATGTTGATGCTGTTGGTCGTGCGGTTAAAGCTCACGCCCGGTTCAGCGCGTTTACCCAAGTCGCTCCAGTTCCTGACTTGCAGCTCATCCAGACGCTTGCGGTCGGTGCTGGTTTGCCACGCCGGCGTGACCACCGCGCCCTCTCCTTCCACCTGGACGGGCGCCAACTGCGTAACGTCCGGGGCCGTCACTGCATGCAGCACGTAGACCCGCGGGCTGCGCTCCTGCACGCCCAGGCCGCTGCCCGCCAGCAATCGCGCGAATCCCTCATGCACGGAGTAGGTCCCCTGGAGTCCCGCCGTGCGGCGCTGCCCCACCAGCGCCGCATCGAACAGCACCGTCACGCCCGCGCTGTCGGCAAAGCGCGGCAACGCCTCGGCCAACGTGCCCGCCGGGATGCGGTAGCCGCGGGCCTGCGCCTGCTCCGCAGGCTGCGCCCAGGCGCCGCTTGCGGGCAGCAGGGCGGCAGGCAGGGCGGCCAGCATCAGCGCGGCATGCACGGCGGCGGCAAGGCGGGTCATTCGGCATTGCGGGCCTCGAGCGGGTCGGGAGCCGCTTGCGCGGCCGGCGGAAAAGTAAGCCATGGTCGTCCTTTCGATCCAAAAGGTGTCGGCATTCGTGTGCCTCTACTGACCATGACCCTCGTGAAATCCGAATCGGACAGCTGACCCTCCAGTTTTTTGTAACAGCGCGGATTCAGGCCTCGGCGGGCGCGCGCAAGGCGATCGTGACCCAATACGGCGTGCGGTAGCGCACCTGCACCGGCAAAGTCGCGGGCAAGGCTGCGAGCACGGCATCGGTATCGCGCACCTGGAACGCGCCGGATATGCGCAGGTGCGCGGCGTCGGGGTCGCAGCGCAGGATGCCCGGCCGGTAACGGCCCAGCTCTGCCGCGAAGGCGGTCAGCGGCATGCGATTGGCGTACAGCACGCCGCGCTGCCAGTCGCTCGCATGCGGATCGGCGGCGGATGGCGCCGACGCGCCCTCGTCCATCAGGCTGCTCTGTTCGCCCGCCGCCAGGCTGACGGGGCTGCGCGGATGCGCGGCGCTGCTGAGCCGCACCCGCCCTTCCTGCACGCTGACCCGGCACAACCCGCCTTCCTGCCGCACGCAGAAGCGCGACGCCTGCGCCTCGATGTCTCCCAGGCTCGTGCGCACCACGAAGGGACGCGGTTGCGGCGCCGTGTCGGCCACCGCGTGCACGGCGATCTCGCCTGCGCGTAAGCGCAGCAGGCGGACCGTGGAGCCAAACATCACATCGACCGCGCTGGCCGTGTTCAGAAGCAGCGTGGAACCGTCGGCCAGCGCCACCTCGCGCCGTTCGCCCGGCGCGCTGCGATAGTCCGCGGTCCAGTCCAACGGGTCGACGCGCCAGGCAGCCCATGCGGCAGGCCCCGCCACGACCAGCGCGATCAGCGTCTTCAGCGCGGCGCGGCGGCTGTTTAGCTCGGGGCGATTCAGCGTCGCCATCCCCAGCGCCGCCGGGATCAGGCCGAATCGTTCATTCACCCGTTGCGCGCGCTGCCAGGCATGCTCGTGTTCGGCCTTGCTGGCGCGCCATCGTTCACAGGCGCGCAGGTCGGCGTCCGTGGCGCGGCCCGATCCCAGCCGCAGCAGCCAACGCGCGGCTTCGCGCGCCACGCTGCGCTCGACGGGCGGCAATTCGGGCATCGCCTCGCCCGCCCCTCTCAGATCGACGCCATGATGCATTGCTCGTATCCCTTGGCGATGTAGCGGTGCACCGTGCGCAGCGACACGTTCAACCGGGCGGCGATCTCGCCATGGCTCAGGCCTTCCAGTTGCGCCATCAGGAATGCCTGACGGGCCGGCAGGGACAGCCCCGCCAGCATCTCATCGATTTCCTGCAGCGTTTCCAGGATGATCAGGCGCTGCTCGGCCGACGGGGCCATGGCCTCCGGAACCAGGGCCAGGGCTTCCAGATAGGCCTGCTCCACCGAGCGCCGCCGGTGGTGATTCAGCAGCAGGCGCTTGGCGATGGTAGTGAGATAGGCGCGGGGTTCACGCAGGGCGTCGAGTTCATGGCGGTGCCGCAACACCCGCACGAAGGTGTCCTGCGCCAGGTCGGCCGCATCGAAGCTATTGCCCAGCTTGGCGCGCAACCAGCCATGCAGCCATCCGTGGTGAGCGCGATACAGCAGATGGACGTTGTCGCTGGCGGCGACCGCGGGATTCGGCACGGAAGGCTCCCTGTACTTTCAATCACAAATAGAAATCAATCTCATTCTAAATGCAAAACCATGATCCCGGTCAAGCCCGCGCGCAACGCTTGACGGCGATATGATGGGGACGGATTCCTCCCTACAGGCCTGCCCCATGTTCTATGCCGCGCTCAAATTCATCCACGTGATGGCCGTGATCCTCTGGGTCGGGGGCATGTTGTTCGCCCACTGTTTCCTGCGGCCCGCGGCCGCCCAACTGGAACCGCCGGTCCGTCTGCGGCTGATGGCCTCGGTGCTGGGCCCGTTCTTGAACGCCGTGCTGGCGGCCATCCTGCTGATCCTGGCAAGCGGCGCGGTGATGATCGGCCAGGAAGCCAGCCAGGCGGCGCAGACGGGTGGCGCCTTTTTCATGCCTCGCAGCTGGACCCTCATGGTTTCCGGCGGCCTGGTCATGACAGCCATCTATGCCTACATCCGGTTCTTGCTCTACCCGCAATTGAGAGCCGCGGTCTCGGCGTCCGACTGGCCCCGCAGCGGGCAGGCCATGGGCGGCATCCGCCGCTGGGTGGGTGTGAACCTGCTGCTGGGCATCGCCATCGTGGCCATCGTCTTTCTGGGGTAGGCGGATGCCAGCCGGCCCGTGCCAGGTATCGGGCATGCGCAGGCTGGTATCGGAATTCTTTTGCTTGGTGCAATACGCAGTACATCCGTGCTCGCCACACTGCGGATGACTTTCGCGGGCCTACACAAACAAAAGGAATTTCCATGATCAAGCGTGTCTTCCAATTGGCCGCCCTCGGCCTGTTCGCCTCCGCAGCGCATGCCGCGGCCCCCATCGACAACAGCGCCCTGGACAAGGCGGAATTCCGCGAACACAAGGCCACCTACGGCGTGGTCTACCGTCTGCCCCAGGACGTCAACGCCATCCTGGATGCCAAGGTCAACGGCACGCTGAAGGCCGACCTGCTCAAGCTCGGCCTGAAGACCGAGGCCGACACGCCCAACATGCCGCACGTGACGGTGGTGCACATCCACAGCGCCGACCCCGAAACGCCGGCCCGCATGCTCAAGGCCCTGCCCAAGCCGCCGGCCCCGCTGCAGGTCACCCTGAAGAATTTCTATCCCACCGAGGCCGCCAAGGGCGCGGGCCATCCGTGGTGGCTGGACCTGGGCGTGGTCAAGAGCGGCCAGGGATTCGAGGACATGATGCGCTACAACACCGTGGCCACCGCCGCCCTGGCGCCGTTGCGCGACGGTCCGCTGCCGCGCGTCACCGGCCCTGTCTACGCCAAGATGGCCGATGCCGGGCGCGACCTGGTCAAGACCATGGGCGTGAGCGGCGTGAACGTCATGCAGGACGGCAAGGAAGTTCGCGCACACAACCCGCACACCACGCTGGTCTACAGCATGGCGATGTACGACGCTCGCCTGCAGGACGCCATGAAGCAGGAAGCCGACAAGTTCAACGCCGTGCTGCCCGAAGGCATCAACACTACCTTCAAGGACGTGTCCATCGTCGAGATCGGATTCGCCGGCAACGTGGTGCGCGAGATCTATCGCGTCAGCCTGGAAGACGGCTCGGCCATCGACGTGGCCAGCGGCAAGAAGGTCGGCTCCTAAGCGTCCGGCGCTGCAGGATCGCCCGCGCGCTCTTGCAGCACTTCGCGGATCTGCCCGCGCAGCCACGCCTGCAGCGGCGACGTGTGCAGACGCCGCGGCCAGACCATCACCAGCTCGATCTTGCGCAAGCTGGCGGGCAGTTCCAGCGTGGCCAGCGGGAAATGCTGGCCATGCACGCGCGCGACGCTGGCGGGCATGGTCGTGGCGTAGTCGGTATCCAGCAATACATACGGCGTGATGCCGAACCCCGACAGGTAGGCCGAAAACTCCAATCGGCTGGCGTCCGGCTTCAGCGCGCGGTCGAAGTTGGTCTCCCGCCCGTACATGTGCGCGAAGGCAAACCATTTGATGGACGGCAGATCGGCCAGCGACAGCGCGCCCCGTCCGGCCCATGGATGCCTGGCCGACACCACGCACACGCGCCGGTCTTTGAGCAGCGTATCGCGGTGGAAGCGCGCCGGCACCTTGCCAAAAAGGCCGATGGCCATGTCCAGGCGTTCCGCATCGAGATCATCCGGCATGAAATCTCCGTGCACGGACTGAAAGCGCAGGGTAATGCCCGGCGCGGCACGGTGCAGCCGTTCGATCAGCGGCGCAGCCAGCAGGATTTCGCTATGCGCGCCGGTGCCGATATTGACCACGCCGCTGGCCTTGACCGGATCAAAGGCTTCGGGCGGACGCAACGCGGATTCGATTTGCGACAACGCGTCGTGCACCGCCGAATGCAGTTCCAGCGCGCGCTCGGTCGGAATGAAGCGGCCCTTGACCACCACCAGCAAGGGGTCTTCCAGCCGGCGCCGCAAGCGCGCCAGATCGCGGCTGATGGCCGGCTGCGTCTTGTGCAGCAGGGCCGAGCTGGCCGTGGCGCTGCGGGTGCGCATCAGGACGTCGAACGTCAGCAGCAGGTTCATGTCCAGCCGGCGCAGATAGGGCAAAGGTTGGGAGTCGCTCATGCGGGCAATACTATGCCTGAAGTGCATGCATCGAAAACTTCATATCGTTTTTGACATATCGCCCTTGCGCAACCGGCATTGGGCAAGGCGGCCGGCCTTGGCTACAGTCCGCGGCAGATCGGGACCTTTCGCACCCGACCCCGACTTTCCGGAGACTGCCGCAATGAACCCCTTGGGCCCGAACGCCGCGCGCTGGCGCGCCTACTCCCGCCGCTGGACGGCGGCCGCGTTGGCAGGCGCCGCGCTGTTCCTGGGCGCAGCCCAGCCGGCCGCGGCCGCCGGCTTTCCCGACCGCCCCGTCACGCTGGTGGTGCCCTTCCCTGCTGGCGGCACGCCCGATATCCTGGCCCGCATTCTCAGCGACAGCCTGGCCAAACGCCTGGGCCAGCCGCTGATCGTGGAGAACCGGGCGGGTGCCGGCGGCAATATCGGCGCGCAGGCCGTGGCCCGCGCCGCGCCCGACGGCTACACGCTGCTGATGTGCGCCTTCGGCTGCACGGTCGCGCCGTCGCTCTACCAGCCCGCGCCCTACGACATCGTCAAGGACTTCGCGCCCGTCGCCATGGTCGGCACGGTGCCCAGCGTGCTGGTCGTCAACCCGAAAGTGCCGGCACGGACGGTGGCCGAACTGCTGGCCTACGCCCGCGCCAATCCGGGCAAGCTGAACTCGGCCTCGTCGGGCGTGGGCGGCTCTGCCCACCTGGCCACGGAACTGCTCAAACTGCGCACCGGCATCGATGTGGCGCACATCCCCTACAAGGGCGCCGGACAGGTCGCCGCGGACCTCCTGGGCGGCCAGGTCGACATGTACTTCGACAACCTGCCGGCGTCGCTGGCCAACATCCGCGCGGGCAAGCTGCGGGCGCTGGCCGTGGCCAGCGACAAGCGCGCGCCGGCCATTCCGGACGTGCCGACCTTCGCGCAAGCCGGCGTCCCCGATTTCCTGATCACGCCCTGGTTCGGCATCATGGCGCCGGCCCGCACGCCGGATGCCACGCTTGCCACACTGCACGGCGCCTTCAACGAGGCCTTGCAGGCGCCCGAGGTCGCAGCCAAGATGCGCGAGCTGGGCGTGGAAACCGCCGCCGGCCCGCGCCAGGCGCTGGGCGATTTCGTGGTGGCCGAGACCGCGCGCTGGAAAGACGTGATCCAGGCCAACCATATCCGGGCCGAATGATGGCGGACGATTCCGGCCACGCCGCAGCCGACGCGCGCGCGCCCATCCGGTTGCGCGACATGGGATCCTTCCATGTCGGCGGCCGCGACGCGCGCCTGTCCGGCCTGCCGCGGCGCGAAGTGGTCATGGCCGAGGGCGGCCAACCCGTGGCCCTGGATCCCAACGGCACCTACCGCGTCGAGCAGATGTACGCGCAGTATTTCCTGGCCGAACCCGCCAGCGGCAGACCGCCACTGGCCTTCTGGCACGGCGGCGGCATGACGGGCGCCGCGTGGGAAACCACTCCCGACGGCCGCCAGGGCTGGCTGCATGCTTTCCTGCGCCGCGGCTGGGACGCCTATCTGTGCGACGCCGTGGAACGGGGCCGCTCCGGCTTTGCGCCGGTCCCCGAGATCTGGCGGGAAGCTCCCATCGTGCAGGCGCAGGAAGACTGCTACACGCGCTTTCGCATCGGACGCCCCGGCACCCGGCCCGGCCCCGACAGCGCCTATGCCAATACGCAGTTCCCGCTGGAGGCGTTCGGCGAACTGGCGGCGCAGATGGTCCCGCGCTGGGTGCATACCGACGCCGCCATTCTCCGCGGCTATCTGGCCCTGCTGGAGCGGGTCGGCCGCATGATCGTCATCTGCCACTCGCAAGCGGGGGTGTTCGGCATACGCGCGGCCGCGGCGCGGCCCGACCGCGTACGCGCCGTCGTCGCGCTGGAACCGGCCAGCATCCCGGAACTGGACACCGATTACCGCACGCCCACCCTGATCCTCATGGGCGACAACATGGACACGGACCCGCGCTGGCCGCGCATGCGCGAGCGGGCCCGCGACTTCGCGCGGCGGCATCCCTGCGTCACCCTGCTGTCGCTGCCGGAACTGGGCATCGCGGGCAATTCCCACATGCTGATGATGGATCGCAACAGCCTGGACCTGGCCGCGCGCGTGCATGACTGGCTGATCGCCCTGCCCCCGGCCTGAACGACCTGCGGCAGAGCCGGCTGGGCGCCCCCCGAATGCTGCCATTTCGTGGCAGCATTATGGATCCGTCATTCCCTGCCCCGCCCCATGTCCCGCACCGAACGCCTCCTGGGCCTGATGCAGACCTTGCGCTGCCATCGCCGCCCCGTCAGCGGCCGCCAGCTGGCCGCCGACCTTGGCGTCAGCATACGCACGCTGTATCGCGACATCGCCACCCTGCAGTCGCAGGGCGCCGAGATCGAAGGCGAGCCAGGCGTGGGCTACGTCCTGCGGCCTGGCTTCATGTTGCCGCCGCTGATGTTCAGCACCGAGGAAATCGAAGCGCTGGTGCTGGGCACCCGCTGGGTGGCGGACCGCGCCGATCCGCGCCTGGCGCAGGCTGCGAGCAACGCGCTGGCCAAGATCGGGGCCGTGCTGCCCACGGAACTGCGCGACGGGCTGGATGCGATACCGCTGCTGGTCGGCCCCAGCGCGATGCGGGTGATCGATCGCGTGGACCTGTCGCTGATCCGCCAGGCCATACGCAATGAACTGAAGATCGACATTACCTACCGGGATGACAAGGGTGCCGATTCCGCGCGAGTGATCTGGCCATTTGCATTGGGGTTTTTCGACAGTGTGCGCATCGTCATGGCCTGGTGCGAACTGCGGCAGGATTTCCGCCATTTCCGCACCGACCGCATCGCCACGCTCACGCCCGGCCCACGCTATCCCAAGCGTCGTCATGCGCTGCTCAAGGAGTGGCGCGCAATCGCCCATGCGCCCCAAAAAAACTGATGCAGGCTACTGCCAAAAACTGACAGCACCCCTGTCTAAGATGAGCGCCTCAACCACCCGGAGCGCATCATGTCAGACACCAATTTCGTCATTTTCTACGTCGAAAAGCCCGCAGCCAGCGCCGCCTTCTACAGCGCGCTGCTGCAGCGCCCGCCTCTCGAAAGCTCCCCCACCTTCGCGCTTTTCAGGCTCGATTCCGGCCTGATGCTGGGTCTGTGGTCGCGTTACACCGTGGAACCGGCCGCCGCCGGCCGCGGCGGCGCGACCGAGCTGGCCTTCACCGTCCCCGATGCCCAGGCACTGGACCGCCGCCACCTGGACTGGAGCCTGCGCGGCCTGCCCATCCTGCAGGCGCCCACCGACATGGATTTCGGCCGCACCTTCGTGGCGCTGGACCCCGACGGGCACCGGCTGCGCGTGTTTGCGCCGGCGCCGCAGGAACAGTCCATCGAGCAGTCCGCGCCGGCCGTGGCCAGCGCTTGATCGCAGTCCGCCGGAATCAGGAGCGCTGACTGCGCGGGGTCAGCGCCACGGTTTCCCCACGCCGGCGAAACAGCAACTGGTACAGCGCAGCCAGCACCAGCAGGAACGGCACGCCGAACACCAGCGTCATCTTGAAGACGCTGGTGAAATAGGTCGTGGCCAGAATAGCCAGCATCGCGCCCGCGCCCAATAGCGTCAGCACCGGAAACCCCGGCATGCGGAATGACAAGTGCCCGCCGCCTTCGCGCGCCCAGCGGCGACGGAAGCAATAGTGGGTCACGAAGATCATCATCCACGTAAACAGCGCGCCAAACATCGAAATCGCCATCATCAGCGTGAACGAGGTTTCGGGATAAAGCACGTTCAGCACCGCGGCGATGGCGATGCCGCTGGTCGACAGCAGCAGCGCATTCAAGGGCGTGCCATTGCGGCTCAGCCGGCCAAGCGCGGACGGCGCATGGCCTGCGCGTGACAGGCTGAACATCATGCGCGTAGTGATGTAGAGCTGGCTGTTCATGGCCGACAGCGCCGCCACCAGCACAATGAAGTTGATAACGCCGGCCGCGCCGGGAATCTCCAGCGCCTGCATCACTTTGACGAAGGGGCTGCCGCCCTTGCCCGCCTCGTCCCAGGGCACGATGGCCAGGATCAGCGCCAGCGTCAGCAGGTAGAACACCACCAGCCGCACGATGGTGGCGCGAAAGGCCTGCTTGACCGCACGCTCTGGGTCTTCGGCCTCGCCCGCCGCCACCGCGATCATCTCCACGCTGAGATAGCTGAAGATCGAGATGACCACCGCGATCCACATGCCCCACACGCCGTTCGGGAAGAACCCGCCGTGCGAGGTGTACAGCGCCGTGCCGTATTGCGGGCTGCCCCAGACCACGTAGGCGCCCAGGATGATGAAGGCCACGATGGCGGTGATCTTGATGGTGGAGAACCAGTATTCGACCGTGCCGAATGTCTTGACGCTCATCGCGTTGATGAAGATCAGCGCCGCCGAGAACAGGCAGACCCATTGCCAGCCTGGCACGTCCGGAAACCAGAACTTCATGTATTCGGCCACGGCGGTGACCTCGGTACCCACTGCCAGCACCACGCAAGACCAGTACGCATAGCGCACCAGAAAACCCGCCAGCGGACCGACATAGTGTTCGGCATAGGCGCCGAAGGAACCCGAGGTGGAGTGCGCCACCGTCATTTCCGCCAGGCAGCCCATCAGCAATAGCGTGATCAGGCCGCCGATGGCATAGCTGATGATCACGCTGGGCCCGGCAAAGCCGATGGCGAACTTGCTGCCCAGGAACAGGCCCGTGCCAATGGCGCCCCCAATGGCGATCATGCTCATCTGTCCCGAGGTCAGCCGTCGTTTCAGGCCCTGCTCACGTTCGGCGATCTGGCCGAATCCTTTCTGTTGTTGCATTGTCTCCTCCAGGTCCTGCGCTCTCTTCTTTTATGGATATAGGGCCGTTATGGCCCGCGCAATATCGCTGTGTCGCGGCCCGCTCAGGTCACGGCGGCGCGATGCTTGAATTCCGGCTTGTCCCAGGCGCGCGTGTCCAGCACGTCCTTGAGGATGTCGACGGCATCCCACACATCGGCATAGCCGAAATACAACGGCGTCAGGCCAAAGCGCAGCACCTCGGGTTCGCGGTAGTCGCCGATCACGCCGCGCGCGATCAACGCCTGCATCACTTCGAAGCCGTTGGGGTGACGGAAGCTGACGTGGCTGCCGCGGTCCGCGTGGTTGCGCGGCGTCACCAGCGTGAGCGGATGGCCCTCACAACGCTCCTCGACCAGCGCGATGAACAGGTCACCCAGCGCCAGCGACTTCTTGCGCACTTCGGCCATGTCGGCGGCATGCGCCACGTCCAATCCGCATTCCACCAGCGACAGCGACACGATGGGCTGGGTACCGCACAGGTAGCGGCGCACGCCGCCCGCCGGCTCGTAGGCCACGGCCATGTCGAACGGCCGCGAGTGGCCCCACCAGCCCGACAACGGCTGCCAGAAGTCCTTGCTGTGGCGCGGCGCCACCCAGATGAAGGCGGGCGAACCCGGGCCGCCGTTCAAGTACTTATAGGTGCAGCCCACGGCAAAGTCGGCGTCGGCGCCATTCAGGTCGACCGGCACCGCGCCCGCGGCGTGCGCCAGATCCCAGATGGCCAGCGCGCCGCGCTCATGCGCGAGCGCCGTCACGGCGGCCATGTCGTGCATCTGGCCGCTGCGGTAGTTCACGTGCGACAGCAGCATGACCGCCACGGACTCGTCCAGCGCCTTGTCCAGGGGCAGGTCATCGTCGATCAGGCGCATTTCATAGCCCTGCTGCAGCAGGTCGATCATGCCCTGGATCATGTAGAGGTCAGTGGGGAAATTGTCGCGCTCGGACAGGATGACGCGGCGCTCGGGATGTTGGTGTTGCTGGATGCGCAGGCCCGCGGCCAATGCCTTGAAAATGTTCAACGAGGTCGTGTCGGTCACGACCAGCTCGCCTTCGCGCGCGCCCAGCAGGCGGCCCAGCTTGTCGCCCAGGCGGCTGGGCAAGTCGAACCAGCCAGCGGTGTTCCAGCTGCGGATCAGTCCCGTGCCCCATTCCTGGCCGATCACCGAAGCGGCGCGGGCGGCGGCGGCCTTGGGCAGCACGCCCAGCGAATTGCCGTCCATGTAGAGGACGCCCGGCGGCAGATCGAAGCGGTCCTTGAGGGCCGCCAGAGGGTCTAGGCGGTCTGCGTCCACGCAGGCTTCACGGGTGTTCATTTCCAGCTCCTTGAGGCTATATTCCGGATACATACTATCAGCGTGATCAGGCTGATAAATTGCAAATTCAGGCGCGGATTACCCTAGGTTTTCGCATTGGATTGCACATGATTCATTTTTTTGGAATTTGATTGCATCATGCAGATCGACGCGATAGACCAGCGCATTCTTTACCGGTTGCAGGAAAACGGCCACCTCAGCAACCAGGACCTGGCCGAGCAGGTGGCGCTGTCGCCCTCGGCCTGCCTGCGGCGGGTCCGCGCACTGGAAGACAGCGGCTTGATCCGCAGCTACCGCGCCGTGCTGGACGCCGAAAAGCTGGGTTTCGAACTGGAGGCCATCGTCCACGTGTCGCTGGACCAGTCACGTCCCGGCTGGCACGAGGAATTCCTGGCGGGGATCGCGCTGCATGATGAAATCACCGAGGCCAGCATCGTGACCGGCGCGTCCAACTACATTCTGATGGTGCGCACGCGCAACCTGACGGCGTTCTCGCAATTCGTCGAGGACAAGCTCAGCAAGATCCCCGGCGTGCGCGACCTCTGTTCGCATATCGTCATGCGCAAAGTGAAAAACCGCGGCGGCATGCTGCCACTGGCAAGCTGGCGCTAGGAACGGCGGCGCTCAGGCCGGGCTCAGCCGCAGGAAGCCGAATACCGTCACGAAGTGGCAGGCCGTGCCGCCCATGACGAACAGGTGCCAGATGCCGTGCGCGTGGGGCCAGCGCTTGTCATTCACGTAGAAGAGCGTGCCGGCGGTGTAGACCGCCGCCCCGGCCAGCAGCCAGGCCAGCCCGGCCGCGGACAACGCGCCCGCGATCGGCGCGGCAAACATCACGCCCAGCCATCCCATCGCCAGATACAAGGGCAATGCCGGCGCCGCGCCGCGCGCCCACCACAGTTCGCGGCTGATGCCGACCGCGGCCAGCAGCCAGATCGCCACGCCCATGGCGGCGCCCCAGCCATGTTCCACCGGCCCGTAGGCCAGCGGCGTATACGTGCCTGCGATCAACAGGTAGATGGCGCAGTGGTCAGCCTTGGCCCACGTAGCCTTGCGGCGCCCCCTTGTGCAATGGAACAGCACCGACGACGCATAGACCGCGATCATCGACGCGGCGAACACGGCGCAGGCGATGACCTGCCGCGTATCAACTTTCAGCTCAGCCGCGCGGGCAATCAGGGCGCCCGAGGCGGCCACCGCGAGGGCCAGGCCGGCCAGGTGCGTCGCGCCATTGAATCGTTCGCCCTTGTACATGCACGCCCTCCGCCCGCCGGCCACGCGCCGGCGCCCCCCATGATGGCGCCGTTGTGTGACAGTCCGAGGTCAGGACGCGAAGCCGTCAGGCGACGAAATCCACTGCGGCGGGATAGCCTTCAAGCGCGCGCGCCGACAGGATGGCGCGCTGCACCGCAATTGCCATCGCCTCCGCCGCCATGACGCCCAGCAGCATTACGTTGCCCGGCTTGCCAGAGGTGCCTGTGCCCAGCGCGAAGATGGTGTCGCCGTCCAGCATGGTGTGGATGGGATTGATGGTGCGCGCCAGCCCATCATGCGCCATGCCCGCGATCTTCTGCGCCTGCGCCTTGGTGAGCTTGGCATCCGTGGCGACCAGGCCGATGGTGGTGGCGGTGCCGGGGCGCATGGACTTGGGCAGGTCGCCCGCCAGGATGGCCGCGCGGGTATCCAGCAGCATTTTGCCGTCCGCGCTGCGGGCGCCGGCCAGGATGCGTCCGGTGGCCGGATCGACCACATCGCCCACGGCATTGACCGCGACGATGGCGCCCACCGTCACGCCCGCCACGGTCAGCGACGCGCTGCCGATGCCGCCCTTCATGGCACGCTTGGGGCCGTACAGCTTGCCCACCGTCGCGCCCGCTCCCGCGCCCACATTGCCCTCTTGCGGCGCGGCTTCCGTGGCCGACTTGCAGGCCTGATAGCCCGCGGCCGCGTCCGGCCGGATGGAGGCGTCGCCCACGCCCAGGTCGAACAGAATGGCCGATGGCACGATGGGCACGTGCGCCACGCCCACGTCGAAGCCGATCTTCTTTTCCTCCAAATAGCGCATGACGCCGGAGGCCGCGTCCAGACCAAAGGCGCTGCCGCCCGACAGCACCACGGCGTGCACCTTCTCCACCATGTTCACCGGATTGAGCAGGTCGGTTTCCCGCGTGCCGGGCGCCGCGCCGCGGACGTCGACTCCGGCGGTCGCGCCGGCCTCGGCGATGATGACCGTACAGCCCGTGGGGCGGCGCGTGTCGGTGTAGTGCCCCACCCGCAACCCCGCCACCTGCGTGATGCTGCCGCTGCCCGGCATCAGCCGCGAGGCGTCCGCCGCCTGGGCGGGCATTGCGCTTGCTGCTGCCGCGCCTGCCGCAGCCATCATGAAAGCCCGCCTATTCCATTGCTGTTCCACACCGATCTCCATTGAAGTCCTGCCTGGATGCACCCCGACGGCATCGCGCCGGAGCAGGGGTATTGCCATATGACTTGCCGCTATATTTTTACTATTCCTTATGCTTTGTGGAAAAATAGGCGCGTTGTTAGAGTGCGGCTACGCCGGAGGGCATCGCAGGCACGGATGCTCTCCCCCGAGATATCTGCCATCCGTGGAGCACCGCCATGAAACTCTTCCGTACGCTGTTCGTCGCCGGCCTCGTCCAGGTCGCCGCATTGTCCGCGGCTCATGCCCAATCCGGACTGGACCAGATCAAATCCGCCGGCGTGTTCAAGATCGGCACCGAAGGCACCTACGCCCCTTTCACTTTCCATGACGCATCCGGCCAGCTTACCGGGTTTGACGTGGACATCGGCCGCGCGATCGCCGAGCGCTTGGGCGTCAAGGCGCAATTCGTCGAAGGCAAATGGGACGGCCTCATCGCCGGGCTGGACGCCAAGCGGTACGACGCGGTGATCAACCAGGTCGGCATCACCGACGCGCGGCGCGCCAAATACGATTTTTCGGATCCCTACATCTCCTCGGCCGCCGTGCTGATCGTGCGCGACGACAACACCAGCATCAAGTCCTTCGACGACCTGAAGGGCAAGAAATCGGCCAACACGCTGACCAGCAACTTCGGCAAGCTGGCGCAAAGCCATGGCGCCGAAGTGATCGCGGTACAGGGCTTTAACGAAGCCATCGACCTGCTGACCTCGGGCCGCGTCGAAGCCACGGTGAACGACAACCTGTCGTTCCTGGACTTCAAAAAGCAAAAGCCCAACGCCCGCGTGAAAATCGCCGCCACCGACAAGACCGCCGAGTTCAGCAACTCGGGCGTGCTGATCCGCAAGGGCAATCCCGAGCTGCAGGCCGCCATCAACAAGGCGTTGGCGGACATCAAGGCGGACGGCACCTACAAGACCATCTCGGTCAAATATTTCGGCACGGACCTGTCGGCGCAATAAGCGAGCGGAGCGCACATGACGCTACCCCCCTGGCTGCAATCCGTCCTGCCTGACTGGCTGCTGGCGCAACTTGGCAACTGGGCGGTGCCTGCCTGGGTGCAGTTGATGGTGGATTCGTTCTGGCCCCTGCTGCATGCGGGGCTGATGTTCACGGTCCCCCTGACGCTGATGTCGTTCGCGCTGGGGCTGGCGCTGGCCTTCGTGGTGGCGCTGATCCGCCTGTTCGGCCCCGCCCCGCTGGTGGCGGTTGTGCGCTTCTACGTCTGGCTGATCCGCGGCACGCCGCTGCTCGTGCAGCTATTCGTGATCTTCTACGGCCTGCCCAGCGCCGGCATCGTGCTCGACCCGCTGCCCGCCGCGCTGATCGGTTTCACTCTCAATGTGGGCGCCTACAACTCGGAAGTGATACGCGGGGCCATCGAATCCATTACCAAGGGCCAATGGGAAGCCGCCTATTCGCTCAGCATGACGCGCGCGCAGGCGCTGCGCCGTACCATCCTGCCGCAGGCGGCGCGCGTGGCGGTGCCGCCCTTGTCCAACTCCTTCATCGCGCTGGTCAAGGACACCTCGCTGGCGGCGGTGCTGACCGTGCCCGAAATCTTCCAGGCGGCGCAACGCATCGCTGCGGTCACCTATGAACCGCTGATCCTGTACACCGAGGCAGCGCTGATCTACCTGGTGTTCAGCTCCGTCCTGTCCGCCGCGCAGGTCCGCCTGGAACGGCGCTTTGGCCAGCACGCGGTCTTTAACGAGAAGAACCGATGATCCGCCTGGAAAAAATAGAGAAGGCATTCGGCGGCAACCCCGTGCTCAAGCAGGTGGACGTAAGCATCGCCGAAGGCAGCGTCACGGCCTTGATCGGGCCGTCCGGCAGCGGCAAGAGCACCTTGCTGCGCTGTGTGAACCTGCTGGAAGTACCCGATCGCGGCACGCTGGAGATCGGACCGGAAACGGTCGAATTCGAACCTGGCCGAAAGCTCTCTCGCGACCAGGTCCAGCGCGTGCGCAAGCAGACCGGCATGGTGTTCCAGAACTTCCAGCTGTTCCCGCACCAGACCGTGATCGGCAATGTCATGGAAGGCCTCTTGACCGTGCAGAAGTGGCCCCAGGACCGCGCGCGTGCCCGCGCCGAGGAACTGCTGCGCAAGGTCGGCATGCTGGAAAAGGCGGACGCCTGGCCCGCCAACCTGTCGGGCGGCCAGCAGCAGCGCGTGGCCATCGCCCGGGCGCTGGCGCCGGCGCCGCGCGTGCTGCTGTGCGACGAACCCACCTCGGCCCTGGATCCGGGCCTTGCGGCCGAAGTGGTCGACGTGCTGCGCCAGCTGGCGGCCGAAGGCATGACCATGCTGATGGCCACCCACGATCTGCGGCTGGCCGCCAGCGTCTCGCGCGAAGTGGTGTTCCTGCTGGATGGCAGCGTGGTCGAATCCGGCGATTCGCGCACCCTGTTCGGCCAGCCCGCCGATCCGCGCACGGCCGCCTTCATCTCGACGCTGACGCAGGAAACCCCACGCTAGGACGACGGCAGCCGCTGGCGCGCACCCAGGGCCGGCAACTGCCCGGGGACTCCTACTTCGGCGGCAAGGATCCCGCGGGATCGACCGCCTGGCCGTCATAGCGCAGCTCAAAGTACAGGCCGACCTGCTTGCTGTCGCTATTGCCCATCTCGGCGATCTTCTGGCCCTGGCTGACGCGCTGCCCTTCCTTGACCAGCAGCTTGCTGTTGTGGGCGTAGATGCTCAGGAAGCTGGCGTTGTGCTTGACGATGACCAGATGGCCGTAGCCGCGCAGGCCGCTGCCGGAATAGGCCACCGTGCCCTGCGCGGCGGCCACGACCGGCGTGCCCGAGGAATTGCTGATGACGATGCCGTTGGAACCCGATCCGTCGTAGCCGCGCGTGACCTTGCCCTGAGCGGGCCAGACCAGCGAGATCGCGCCCGGCGGAGCCGTGCGCCGCCGCGCGCTGGAAGTGGACGACTTGGGCGCCGGCTTGCTGCCCGCCTTGCTGGGCGGCGGGGAGGTGCGAGCCTGTCCGGCCGGCGGCTCGACCCGCAGCAACTGCCCGACTTCGATCGAATTGGAATTCGAGAGTTTGTTCCAGCGCACCAGGTTGCTCACGCTGGTGCCCTGCTTGCGCGCAATCTGGGTCAGCGTGTCGCCCGACTGCACGCGGTAGTACCCAGGCTGGACCTTGGTGGTGCCGCAGGCGGACAGCAAGGCCAGCAACGCCACCGCCAGCACGCACATCCACAAGCGGAAGGATCGCCTGTCCTGGCGCGCGTCGGCAGACGCCGCGGCAGCGGGCAAGGCGGAAATGGGCAAGGTCGAGGCGGACGGGGAAAGCACTGAAACCTGGGGCACTGAGTGGGATGTCGGGATCTGAGTGCGTTAAAGGGTACCAAGATTTTGACGCGCCATGGGCGCTGGGGCCAGATGCTTGCGTCGGCGGCGCGGGATAGAATGCCGCCATGTCCCGCCTGACCCGCCTCCAGTCTCTCGGCAGCGCCGCGCGCGCGCGGGGCGTGCTTTGGCTGGCGCTCCTGGCCCTGGTGCTGCGCGCGCTGGTGCCCACAGGCTACATGCCCGACACCCGGGCGCTGCATGACGGCCGGCTGGAGGTCACGTTCTGCTCGGCCGCCGGCGATGTATCGGCGCTGACCCTCGCTTTGTCGTCCGAAGACAAAAGCAAGACCGCGCATGACACCGCCGATGTCGGCGCCCTATGCCCCTTCGGCCTGCTGGCGCACGTGGCGCCGGCTCCCGCCCCGGCGCTGACTCCCCTGTTGCTGGCAGCCGGCCTTCCCGCGCTGCCCGCCCCCGCCGGCAATGCCCCGGCCGCGCGAACCGCCTCGGGTCCGCCGCTAGGCTCCCGCGCACCGCCACTCGCCGCCTGACTCCGCCTGAACGCGCGGCCCTCGCCGCGCCCCTGGACGACACGTCAACCGACGAGGTTTTCATGCATTCCCCCCTTCCGCGCGCGCGCTTCGGCGCGACGCACTCCCACGCGCCCGACCCGCGGCGCCGCCTGCTGCTGTCCTCACTCGCCCTTTTGGCCCTGACGGGCTGCGGCCCCGATGCGCCCAAGCTGCACGGCATGGATCTTTCCGGCATGCCGTCCGGCGACTTCCAACTGCAGGACACCGATGGCCGTGAACGCAAGCTTGCCGACTACGCCGGCCAGCCGGTGATGCTGTTCTTCGGCTTCACGCAATGCCCGGACATCTGCCCCACGGCGCTGACCCGCGCGGTCGAGATCAAGACCCTGCTGGGCGCGGACGCCAGCAAGCTGCGGGTCCTGTTCATTACCGTCGACCCCGAACGCGACACGCCGGAGATCCTGCGTGCCTACACCCAAGCCTTCGATCCGGACTTCGTGGGCCTGCGCGGCAATGCCGAGCAGACCCGCGCGGCCGCCCAATCGTTCAAGGTTTTCTATCAGAAGGTCGCCACCGGCTCGTCCTACACCATGGACCACACCGCGCTGACCTATGTCATCGACGCGAACGGCAAGCTGCGCATCGCCCTGCGCCACCAGCAGAGCGCGCAGGAATGCGTGGACGATCTGCGCACCGTGCTCTGACCCAAACTCTCAAAGAGACCAGTCTCATGAAAAAAATCGCGATCAAGTCCCTGGCGGCCGCCGCCTTTGCTTTCTGCGCCCTGGCCGGCGCCAACCATGTTGCGCTCGCCCAGGACGCCGGCATCAAGGTCGATGACGCCTGGGTGCGCGCCACCGTGCCCAGCCAGCATGCCACGGGCGTCTTCATGCGCCTGACGTCCAACGCCGCGGGCCGCCTGGTCGGTGTGGAATCGCAAGCCGCCAAGCACGTGGAAATCCATGAAATGGCGATGCAGGACAACGTCATGAAGATGCGCCAGGTGCCAGGCATCGATCTGCCCGCGGGCCAGCCCGTTGAGCTCAAGCCCGGCGGCTACCACGTCATGCTGATCGATCTGGCCGGCCAGATCGCGGCGGGCGATCACGTCGCCCTGACGCTGATCGTCGAAGATGCCGCCAGGAACCAGCGGCGCGTGCCGGTCGATGCGGTAGCGCGTCCGCTGAATGCGGGGGCAGCCCCGGCCGCCGGCCATGGCCATGGCCATTGATGCCCGGCCCGCAACGTCCCCATGAAAGTGGCTTGACAGCTGTGCTGCACGGCTGAAACAGCTTCCTTGCAACAAGGCCGCCTGGCGTGCAACGCCGCGCCGCGCGCCGGGTCGAATTGAAAAAGGTCCGGCGCGCGCCCTTGCGGCGCCGCCGGCCAGGCTTTTCCGCATCCAGGAATCGTCCGCCGACAGCATCGTGGACGTAGGCGCGGCCGCCCTCGGCCGCAAGCTTTGATTGCCAGGAGCGTTTCATGAAGACCTACAGCAAGACCTTATTGCTATGCGCCGGCTTGGCCGCCGCGGGCGCCGTCCAGGCCCAGACCACGCAGTATTCTCGCGACCTCTACGGCGACTGGCGCGTCACCTACGCCGCCCCCGCCGCCAAGACGGCGGGCCAGGTCAGCGCCGAACTGGCCGAGGCCAAGGCCAATGGCCAATACACCTTCGGCCAGGAAGACTATCCTCCCCCCGTCGTCTCCCGCCAGAGCGAAACCCGCGCGCAGGTCGAGCAGGAGCTGCAGCAGGCGCAGGTCCAGGGCCAGATGGCGTCCGACCAGGAAGACTACCCTCCTGCCGCGATGGCGCACAGCGGCACCTCTGATATCCATTAATACAGAGGCAGGCGCAACGGCGGACCGGCACTGCCGGCCGAAATTCGGGGACATATAAGCCGGGGGCCGGCCGGCGGCGGTTGCTGATTCACCATACAATGCCAGCACATCCACCGTCCGCGTCCTTGCCGGCGCGGCGGCAGCCGGCTCCCCCCGCCGCGCCCGGATGCCAGCGTTCCGCGCAGCCGGGCGCCCGTACCCGCCGGCAGCCAGCCGGCACCTCTGTGTCTGGATATGCCCGGTAGTTCCGCCTTTTCCTTCCTGCGTACCCTCTGCAGCCTGCGCTGGCTCGCCATCGCGGGCCAAGCCGCCACCATCCTGCTGGCCAGCAGCGTGCTGGGCCTGGCCCTGCCGCTGGAGCCGCTGTGGATCGGCGTCGGCGCGCTGATCGGCTTCAACGTCTACGCAAGCCTGCGCCTGCGGCACCGCCGTGACCTGTCCCATGCCACGGCATTCGGCCATCTGTTCGTGGACATGGCGGTGCTGGCATGGATGGTGGGCTGGAGCGGCGGAATCAGCAATCCGTTCGGCATGATGTTCCTGATCCTGACCGCGCTGGCGGCCCTGGCCTTGCCGCGCAACTGGGCGCTGGCCGCGGCGGTGGCGGGCATCTCGGGCTATGCGGCGGCGGCGATCTTCGGCCAGCCGCTGCGCGGCGAGGTCGACACCCACACGCTGCTGCTATGGGGCATGGGCGCCAATTTCCTCATTTCCGTGGTGGTGGTGCTGGTGTTTTCGACCCGCCTGGCCTCGGACCTGCGCGACCGCGAACGCGAACTGGCGCGGCTGCGCGAACGCTTCACCCGCAACGAAGGCATCGTCGCCCTGGCCACTCACGCCGCGGCGATGGCGCATGAACTGAACACCCCGCTGGCGACCATGACGCTGCTGGCCGACGAGATCGCCGCCGAGGTCAAGGACGACGACCTGCGCGCCGACGTCTCCACGCTCAGCCAGCTGCTGGCCCTGTGCCGGGAACGTATCCGCAATCTGGCGGTCCCAACCGCGGTGGACCTGGTCCGGGTGGTGGGACAGTGGCGCCTGATCCGGCCGACCATCGACCTGCAGCGCTCGGGCAGCCTGCCTGGCAGCCTGCGGGTGGATCCGGCCATCGCCCACCTGCTGCAGGCCCTCTTGAACAACGCGGCCGATGCCGGCGAAGCCGCCGGCGCCCCTCGCGTGGATCTGCATCTGGAGTACGGTTATGGCGCCCTGCGCGGCGAAGTCAGGGACTACGGCCGGGGTTTCGATCCCGACCAGACCCTGTTGCCGGCGACCAGCCTGTTCAACAGCGGCAAGCCGGGAGGGCTGGGCGTGGGCCTGGCGCTATCGCACGCCACGGTGGAACAGATGGGCGGCGAAATGACCATGACCGCCGCCGAAGATGGCGGCACGCGTATTCGTTTTTACCTCCCGCTAGGGAACCCCGGGACTTGAGTGCAATGAACCCAACCGATCTTGGCCTGCTGATCGACGACGACGAGCTGTATGTGCGCACCTTGCAGCGCAGCCTGTCGCGCCGCGGCCTGGAAACCCGAACCGCCACCGGCATCGCCGAAGCGCTGCGCGTGGCCGAGGAAATCCGCCCCGCCTTCGCCCTGGTGGACTTGCGCCTGGGCGAAGACTCCGGCCTGACCTTGATCCGGCCGCTGCGCGCCCTGCGCGCCGACATGCGGATCCTGCTGGTCACCGGTTACGCCAGCGTGGCCACCGCCGTCGAGGCCATCAAGCGCGGCGCGGACGACTACCTGCCCAAGCCCGCCACGGCGCCGATGATCCTGCGCACGCTGGGCCTGGTGAAGCCGGAAAACGTTACGATCGAAACCACCATGACACCGTTGCACCGCCTAGAATGGGAGCACATCCACCAGGCCCTGCACGAAACCGGCGGCAATGTTTCGGCGGCCGCTCGCCTGTTGGGCATGCACCGGCGCTCCCTGCAGCGCAAACTGGCCAAAAAACCGGGGCCGGAACGCGAGGTGCTCATCGACTGATTTGTGCAGATGCGACAAATCGTCGCATATCCCGCATGTGCAGGTGCGACATATCGTCGCACCCTGGAACCCTGCAGCAGCCCCCTGCCCCCCTAGGAAAACCCTAAATCTGTTTCCCTTGGGGCGGAATCCCCCCAGGCAATGCGACCATTCGTCGCATGCTTGACCCATATCAAGCCGATAGGATGGACGTTGCTGCCTAGCAGCACTTCCGCTTGCTGCTACGCAGCATTTTCCACCTTCCATCCAAGGCTGTACGTGAAACACCCCCTCCTTGCGACCCTTACGCGCATTCTTAGCGTCGGCGCGGTCATGCTGCTTGGCGGCTGCAACATGGAAATCCTCTCCCCCAAGGGAGATATCGGCATCCAGGAAAGGACTTTGCTGTTCACGACGACCGGGCTGATGCTCATCGTCGTGATTCCAGTCATCGTCATGATCCTGGCTTTTGCCTGGAAATACCGCGCCTCCAACACCAAAGCTGACTACCAGCCCAAGTGGGCCCACTCCACGGCGATCGAAGTCGTAGTCTGGACCATCCCTTGTATCATCGTGGCCATTCTGGCCGTGATCACCTGGCGCTCGACGCATGCGCTGGATCCCTACAAGCCGCTCGTGTCCGAACACAAGCCGGTGACCATCGAGGTGGTTTCGCTGGATTGGAAGTGGCTGTTCATCTACCCCGAGTACGACATCGCCACGGTCAACGAGATCGCGTTCCCCGTCGATGTGCCGGTCAACTTCCGGATCACCTCGGCCACGGTCATGAACTCGTTCTTCATCCCCCAGCTGGGCAGCCAGATCTACTCGATGGCTGGCATGGAGACCAAGCTGCACCTGAACGCGCGCGAAGCCGGCACCTATGCGGGCATCTCGGCCAACTACAGCGGCGCCGGCTTCTCCGGCATGCGCTTCAAGGCCATCGCCATGCCGCAGGAAGGGTTCGACAACTGGATCAAGGAAGCCAAGGCCGCCCCGGCCGCGCTGACCCCCGAGGTCTATGCGGAGCTGACCAAGCGCAGCGAGCACAACCCGGTCGTCAAGTACTCCTCGGCGCCCCCCGCCATGTTTGATTTCATTCTTGGCAGCACCATGACCAAGATGGCCGGCGTGGACTCCGCCACGTGCACCCCCACGTCGAACAATCTGATCGCAGGAATTAACTAACAATGCTCGGGAAACTCACCCTCGAGGCCATTCCGTACCATGAACCCATCGTCATGGTTACGCTGGCCGCCGTGTGCCTGGGAGGCCTAGCGGTCTTCGGCGCCATCACCTACTTCCAGAAGTGGAAGTATCTCTGGACGGAGTGGCTGACCACGGTCGACCACAAGCGTATCGGCGTGATGTACATCATCGTCGCCCTGATCATGCTGCTGCGCGGCTTCGCCGACGCCATCATGATGCGTACCCAGTTGGCGGTCGCGTCCGCCGACTCGGCGGGCTTCCTGCCGCCGCACCACTACGACCAGATCTTCACCGCCCACGGCGTCATCATGATTTTCTTCATGGCGATGCCCTTCATCACCGGGCTGATGAACCTTGTCGTGCCGCTGCAGATCGGCGCTCGCGACGTGGCCTACCCGTTCTTGAACTCGCTGAGCTTCTGGCTGTTCGGCGCCGGCGTCGCGCTGATGATGATCTCGCTGTTCGTGGGCGAATTCGCCGCGACCGGCTGGCTCGCCTATCCGCCGCTCTCCGGGCTGGACTACAGCCCGAGCGTGGGGGTGGATTACTACATCTGGGCGCTCCAGATATCCGGGTTGGGCACCACGCTTAGCGGTATCAACTTCATCGTGACCATCCTGCGCATGCGCGCGCCGGGCATGAGCCTGATGAAGATGCCGATCTTCACCTGGACCTCGCTGGTCACCAACGTCCTGATCGTCGCTGCCTTCCCCGTGCTGGCCGCAACGCTCGCGCTGCTGACGATGGACCGCTACCTGGGCACGCACTTCTTCACGAACGACATGGGCGGCAACGTCATGATGTACGTGAACCTGATCTGGATCTGGGGCCACCCCGAGGTCTACATCCTGGTGCTGCCGGCGTTCGGCGTGTATTCGGAAATCGTTGCCACCTACGCCCGCAAGACCCTGTTCGGCTACAAATCCATGGTTTACGCCACGGCCGCCATCGGCGTGCTGTCGTTCCTGGTCTGGCTGCACCACTTCTTCACCATGGGCGCGGGAGCCAACGTCAATGCCTTCTTCGGCATAGCGACAATGATCATCTCGATCCCGACGGGCGCGAAGATCTTCAACTGGCTGTTCACCATCTACCGCGGCCGCCTGCGCATCACCACGCCGGTGCTGTGGACGCTGGGCTTCATGATCGTCTTCGTCATCGGCGGCATGACCGGCGTGATGCTGGCCATCCCCGGCGTGTCTTTCGTGCTGCACAACAGCCTGTTCCTGATCGCCCACTTCCACAACACCATCATCGGTGGCGTGGTGTTCGGTTGCATCGCCGGCATGACCTACTGGTTCCCCAAGGCCTTCGGCTTCAAGCTGAACGAACGCCTGGGCCGCTATTCGTTCTACTGCTGGTTCGTCGGCTTCTTCCTGGCCTTCATGCCCCTGTACATCCTGGGCTTCAAGGGCATGACCCGTCGCCTGAACCACTACGACAACCCCGAATGGCAGCCCTACCTGCTGGTCGCCCTGGCCGGCGCCGCGCTGATCATGCTGGGCATCTGGTTCCTGCTGCAGCAAGTTTTCGTGTCGGTTCGCCAGCGCAAGCAGAACCAGGACATCACCGGCGATCCCTGGGATGGCCGCACGCTGGAATGGTCGATCTCTTCGCCCGCTCCTTTCTACAACTTCGCCCACGTGCCGCACGTTGACTCGCTGGACCAGTTCTGGGAAGACAAGCAGAACGGCAAGGCTTACAAGCGCCCGGCCAAGTACGAAGACATCCACATGCCGAAGAACACCGCCGCCGGCGTATTCATCGGCGCCTTTGGCCTGGTCATGTGCTTTGCCCTGATCTGGCACATCTGGTGGCTGTCCATCGTCGGTTTCGTCGGCATGATCGGTTCGTTCATCGTCCGCGCCTATGACCGCGACGTCGACTACTGGGTCCCGGCCGCGGAAGTCGAACGCATCGAAAACGCTCACTTTGACAAAATGCAGAAGGCCGCCTGAGCCATGATTCAAGCCGTAGCCACTCACCCCCACGCGGGTCACGACGATCACGCGCATCACGACGATGGATCCAAGACCGTTTTCGGTTTCTGGGTCTATCTGATGAGCGACTTGCTGATCTTCTCGGTGCTGTTCGCCACGTTCGCGGTGTTGTTCAACGCCACCGCGGGCGGTCCGACGGGCAAGGAACTGTTCGATCTGAAGTTCGTGCTGGTCGAAACGCTGTTGCTGCTGTTCTCCAGCTTCACGTTCGGCATGGCCAACCTGAACGTGCACGCCAACAACAAGAGCCGCGCCATGGGCTGGTTGATGGTGACGTTCCTGTTCGGCGCGGGCTTCATCGCGATGGAAGTCTATGAATTCCATCACCTGATCTCGATCGGCGCCGGCCCCGGCCGCAGCGCGTACCTGTCGGCGTTCTTCACGCTGATCGGCACGCACGGCCTGCACGTCACCTTCGGCCTGATCTGGATCATCGTCCTGCTGGACATGATCCGCCGCCATGGCCTGGATTCGATCAACAAGCGTCGTCTGGCGTGCCTGAGCCTGTTCTGGCACTTCCTGGACATCGTCTGGATCTGCGTCTTCACCTTCGTCTATCTCATGGGAGCCATCTGATGTCGCACTCCGCTGCGGCCGCACACGGCCACGACGACCACGCCGCCGACCACGGCAGCCTGAAGTCCTACATCATCGGTTTCGTGCTCTCGCTGCTTCTCACCTTCGGCTCCTTCGGCCTGGTGATGAACGGCGGACTGTCCCACACCATCACCATCATCGGTGTGGTGGCGCTGTGCGTGATCCAGCTGCTGGTGCAGCTGGTGTACTTCCTGCACATGGGCGCATCGAAGTCGGCCCGCGACAACCTGGCCACGTTCCTGTTCACCGTCATGATCATCGCCATCATCGTTGGCGGTTCGGCATGGGTGCTCTACAACATGAACGTCAACATGGGTCACGCCATGTAATGACGGCCTGCCGTTGAAGCAAAATACAGGCGCCTGCGGGCGCCTGTTTTTTTTTACCCGGCGATACGCCGATCGCGCGGCCCCGGAACCATGCCAGACAACGCGGACGCAGCGCGGGTTTCGTTATATATTCAACACCATAACGATTTGATTAACAGTTTAATCATCGGCAACCACCGCCTTCCGACCATGAACGCCGTCTCCCTCGCTCCCGTAGCAACCCCGGCCGACAGGACCGACCTCGCCTCGCGGTTCTGCGGCGCGCTGCTGCGCCATGCCCCACCGGGCCATCCGGACGCAGGCTTCTTCGCCACCGTCATCGGCAAGAGCCTGGCCGGCGGCGACCTGGGCCGCTGCGGCCTGGCGCCGCGCGAACTGGAAAGCCTCGCGGCGTGCCTCTTCCCCGGCGCACTGACGGGCCACGACCCGGCGTTGGCGAGCCTGCGCGAGCAGGCCGCCATCTACCCGGCCCGCCGCGCAGATACGGCCCAGACGGAATTCATGCGCCTGATGCGCGCGCTGCTGGACACCTGGGCAGCGCCCGGCGCGGGCACGACACCCTGGGTCACCAGCGTGCTGGCGCATGCCTGTCTCCGGCCCGACCATCTGTGGCGGGACCTGGGCCTGTCGGGCCGCGAGGACGTGACCTTCCTGCTGGCACGGCACTATCCCGGCCTGATGGTGCGCAATGTGCGCAACCTGCGGTGGAAGCAGTTCCTGGCCTATTCCGCCTGCGAGCAGGCGGGCCTGCCGCCAACCGCCGCGCCGGGCTGCCCGGCCTGCGAAGACTATGGTTTCTGCTATTCGGACATGCCGGACTGAGGACCGTTCTCAGAACCGGTATGTCGCGCCCACGCCCGCTCCCAGGCTGCGCCCGGCAGCGGGTTCGTAGTAGCGTCCGTTGGTCTCGTTGACGATCACGGATCCGGCGTAGCGCCGGTCGAACAGGTTGTCTACACGCCCGTAGGCGTTCAGCTCCCAAGCCCCCGCCTTCAATACATACCCCGCGCCAAGTGCCGCCACGAAGTAGGCAGGCGCGTCGCCGTCGTTGGCATCGTTCACGTAGATCTTGCTGAGAAAACGCCCTTCCATCGATGCCTGCCAACCCTCCGGCGGCGCCCAGGCCAGCGAGGCATAGGCTGCCTGGCGCGCGATGCCGGGGATCTTGTTGCCGGCGCGGATATCGCCTGGCCCGTCGTCGGCATACCGCGCATTCAGCCAGGTGTAGGAGAGTTGCGCGCGCCCATGTCTGGCGAACTCGCCGGACCAGCCCAGCTCCACGCCATCGCGCCGCGTGCGGCCGGCGTTCTGGTACGTGGTCCGTCCGCCGGAGCTGCCCGCGGACACGATCTCGTCGTCGGTGCCGGTATGGAACACCGCGGCCGTCAGCAAGCCGCCCGCCAGGTTCGCCTTCACGCCCGCCTCCAGATTGGTGCTGAGCGCCGGCGCCAGCCCGAAGTTCAGGCCGGGCTGGCCGCCGGGACGGTAAGAGATCTCGTTGAGCGTCGGCGTCTCGAATCCCCGCCCATACGACGCGTAAAAGCTCAGATCCGGATTCGGCGCATAACGGACGGCCGCGACCGGCAAGGCCTTGCGATAGCGCGCGTCGCCACTGTCGTCGACATTGCCGGCCGCAATGTAATGATCGTTGGAATCGAAGCCGACCGTGCTGTAACGCAGGCCGGCATCCAGCGTCCAGCGCTCCGTCACCTGCCAGGATGCCTGCAGGTAAGGATCCGCGTTGTAGACGGTATTGGTCTCGTCGCGCCGCAGCGCGCCCTGCACGCCCAGTTGCCGGCTGGCGCCCTCACCCGTGTAGTTCTGGTAGCCCTTGCGGTCTTCGCGCATGGAGTCATAGGAAAAGCCGCCGATCAACGTCAATGGCCGGCCCGCCATCGTCTGCTCGGAGGTCCAGCGCAGATCGGCGCCGCCGTACTGACGCTTCAGGTCTATCACCCCGCCAGCCTGGGTGGGCGCCATCTGCGCGGCCGGGGGAATGGCCTGGTATTGCGTAGTGTCCCGCTGGCCGTAATAAACCATCACGCGCAAGGTATTGCGGCCGTCCACCTGGCGCTCGTAGACCGCGCCGCCCTGGGTCTGCCTGACCGTCTTGCGGGTGTCGTACTGCCGGGCCAGTGGAGCCGCGCGCGGATCGTCCTGGAACTGCTGGTAGGTCAGACCCAGCGGATCCTGCGCCTTGAGGTCCACGCTGTTGGCCACGATGGTCAGGCGGCTGGCGTCGTCCAGTTGCAGGCCGAGCTTGGCATTGCCCAGGTTCTTGCGGGCGGCGCTGTGGTCGCGATAGCCGTCGGTGGTGAAACGGGTCAGGTCCAGCACGTAGTCCAGCGCGCCGGCTGCGCCGTGGGCGCGGGCGCCGTAACGCCAGGTGCCGTAGCTGCCGCCCCAGCCGCTGGTCGCGAGCGAGGGCGGCGCCGCGCCATCCTCGGTAAACACCTGGATCACGCCGCCCGAGGAATTGCCGTACAGCGCGGAAAACGGTCCGCGCAGCACTTCGACATGGCCGATGGACCCGATATCGATGTTCGACGTCTGCCCCTGTCCGTCCGGCATGGTGGCCGGAATGCCGTCCACGTACAGGCGCACGCCGCGCACGCCGAAAGTGGAGCGGGCGCCAAAGCCGCGGCTGGATATCTGCAGATCCTGGGCGTAGTTCTGGCGGTTCTGGATCTGCAGGCCCGGCACGCCGGCCAAGCCCTCGGACAGGTTGATGCCCGGCTGGTTCAGGCGCATGGCCGCGCCCTCCACCACGTTGACCGAGGCCGGAGTATCCAGCACCGTGGTGTCCAGGCGCGTGCCCGTCACAACGACGGCAGGCAAAAGCGGTTCCGCTTCCTGCGCCCAGGCGGTCCCAGCCGGAAACGACGCCAGCAGGCCATGCACGGCCCAATGCCCCACGCCCGTACGCCACCATTGCCGCTGCGTCAAACACGCCTCCTGTAGGGGCCGCGGCGGGAATCGGTTCTAATACCCGCCATGGATAACTTGCAAGACATCGAACGCCGCCTGCTGGAGCTGGAGGTCAAGGCCAGCTTTTCGGACGACATGCTGGAACAGCTCAACCAGATCATCGTGCGCCAGCAACAGCAGATAGACCGGCTGATGCGCGAAGTGGCCGACCTGCGCCAGCAGGCGCCCGAGGGCGGCGCCCCCTTCCGCAGCCTGCGCGACGAGATACCGCCGCACTACTGATACGGGCCGCGCCTCTTCGCCGCCCTTCCCCGCCTGCGCCCAGTGCTTCATGGAATCGCCGTATTCCAGGCATTCCTGCGCCTGAAAATCCGTCCCCGATTCCATCAATGGAAAATATATCCTAAGAAATTGCCTATCTTTCCACTGATGGGAATATCTTTTACCAATATACGGGTTTATCCCTAGTCCGATTCAGCGCACTATTGAGCCATCGGGAAACAGCAACGAACCAGACGGATAGGCCGCCGATTCGCTCCCAAAGCTCTTGAAATCGGAGATTTACCATGAAGACCCTCGCTACCGCTTTGATGATGTCCCTGGCCGCGCTAAGCGCTGGCGCCTACGCCGCCTCGCCCAACATCGAACCCAACAACGTTCCGTTCCAAGGTGTTTACGGCACCCCCTACGAAGGCCCGACCCGCGCCCAGGTGCAGGCTGAACTGGCCGCCGCCAAGGCTGCCGGCCAGATGGCTGAAGTGGAACCGAACAACGTGCCCTTCCAAGGTGTGTACGGCACGCCCCACACCGGCAAGACCCGCGCCGAAGTGCGCGCTGAATTGGCGGCAGCCCGCGCCGCCGGCCAGATGGCCGATGTGGAACCGAACAACGTGCCCTTCCAAGGCGTCTACCACGCCAACTGAGCGCACGCGGATTTACCCCTCCCCTTGTTGTACCTTGGCCGCCAGTCTCTGGCGGCTTTTTTTCGCCTATGCGGAAAGCGCCAGCCGCGCTTCTTGTGACCGGACGCTTCGGGCCCAGGTGTGGCCTCCAGGCAAAAACCGCTGGTTTCAGCGCGCCGCGCAGAGCATTGTTCCATCCGTTCGCGTACTATCGCCCCAAGATCAGGCATAACACTACGACTCAACAGGGAGCCCATCTTGAAACACACCCGCGTTCTCGCCTCTTTGCTCGTGGCTTGTGGCATGGCCGCGCCTGCGATCGCCGCGCCTCCGGTGATGCTGAACAATGCCATCATCACGCAAATCCCCAAGGGCGATCAGCCCTCGTTCCACGAAGCCGTGGCGCAGTCCCTGAACACGTCGGCCGACGGCCAGCGCACCCAGTGGAGCAGCACGCACCAGCCCAGGAAGGCTCCGCCCATCACCGTCCAGCTGACGCCTACGCAGACCAGCAGGGTCAAGGACGACCGCGTCTGCCGTTTCCTGGTTGGCGATTTCGCTCGCGGCGCCACCACCGAAAAATGGCAGTTCTGGTTCTGCAAGCAGCCTGACGGCACCTGGAAGGCCAGCCGCAACTAAGCTCGCCCCGCGCCGGACTTCAGCGCAAAAAAGCCGCGCCATCCGGAGATGGCGCGGCTTTTTGTCTTTTTGCCCTGGCGTGGCCCGGCGGTGAATGCGCGCCGGGGCTGGATCAGGCCGAGGCTTCGACCCGGTTGGCGTCCAGCACCGTCATCGCAGTCATGTTGATGATGCGGCGCACGGTGGAGCTGGAGGTCAGAATGTGCACCGGCGCATTCGCGCCCAGCAGGAACGGGCCCACCGCCACGTTGCCGCCCGCGGCCGTCTTGAGCAGGTTGTAGGCGATGTTGCCGGAGTCCACGTTCGGGCACACCAGCAGATTGGCCTCGCCCTTGAGCGACGACGAGGGCAGGATGCGCATGCGCAGCGCTTCGTCCAGCGCGCAGTCGCCATGCATCTCGCCATCGATTTCCAGGTCCGGCGCGGCCTGGCGCACCAGTTCCAGCGCGCGGCGCATCTTCGCGCCCGACGCCGAACTACCCGAACCGAAGTTCGAGCGCGACAGCAACGCGACCTTGGGCGCCAGGTTCATGCGGGCCATTTCCTGCGCCGCCATCACCGTGAATTCGGCGATCTGTTCGGCCGAGGGTTCATCGTTGACGTGCGTGTCCACCAGCACCACCGTGCGCTCGTTGAGCAACAGGATGTTCATGGCCGCGTACACATTGTGGCCGGGGCGGCGGCCGATGACCTCGTCCACGAAGCGCAGGTGGTCGTGGTAGGCGCCAACCGTGCCGCAGACCATGCCGTCGGCATCGCCCAGGTGCACCATCATCGCGCCGATCAGGGTCAGGCGGCGGCGCATTTCGACGCGCGCCATTTCCTTGGTGATGCCGCGGCGGCACATCAGTTCCCAGTACGTGGTCCAGTACTGATGGAAGCGCTCGTCGTATTCCGGATTGGTGACCTCGACGTCCTCGCCCAGGCGCAGGCGCAAGCCGAATTTCTCGATGCGTGACAGCAGCACGGACGGCCGGCCCACCAGGATGGGACGGGCCAAGCCTTCATCCACCACCACCTGCACCGCGCGCAGCACGCGCTCGTCCTCGCCTTCCGTAAACACGATGCGGGCCTTGCCGCCTTCGCGCACGATGCGTTTGGCTGCCGAGAACAAGGGCTTCATGAAGGCGCCCGAGTGGTACACGAACTGCTGCAGTTGCTCTTCGTAGGCTTCCAGGTCCGCCAGCGGACGCGTGGCCACGCCGCCATCCATGGCCGCCTTGGCCACCGCCGGGGCAATGCGCACGATCAGGCGCGGATCGAAGGGCTTGGGAATCAGGTATTCGGGGCCGAAGGAGATGTCGTAGGTGCCATAGGCCGCCGCCACGACTTCATTCTGTTCTTCCTCGGCCAGCTCGGCGATGGCGTACACCGCCGCCTTTTCCATCTCGCGGGTGATGGTGGTGGCGCCCACGTCCAGCGCGCCACGGAAGATGTACGGGAAGCACAGCACGTTGTTGACCTGGTTCGGATAATCCGAACGGCCGGTGGCCATGACCACGTCGTCGCGCACCGATTGCGCCACTTCCGGCAGGATCTCGGGCGTGGGATT
>NZ_NJIF01000013.1 GCF_002209555.1 Achromobacter insolitus | reverse complement strand
CCACCGGCACCATCTCCTACTCCTACCAGGAGACGGGCGGCGCCGACGACCACACCGCGGGCGACGACTCCGTCAAGGACAACTTCACCGTCACCGTCACCGACGTGGCCGGCGTGTCCTCCAGCAACGACCTGGTCATCCAGATCCTCGACACGGCCCCGGTCGCCAACGACGACACGGCTGGCATTACCGAAGACACAATTGCTCCGATCACCGGCAACGTGCTGACCAACGACACGCTCGGCGCCGACGCGGCAACGGCCGTCCTCAACACCAGCGATGCCAAGTACGGTCAGCTCGTCGACAATGGCGACGGCACCTGGTCGTATCAGCTCAACAACAGCCTGGCCGCCGTGCAAGCCTTGAAGGCCGGGCAGCTGCTGACCGAAACGATCCGCTACACCGTTACCGATGCTGACGGCGACCTCAGTGAAGCCGTGCTGACCATCACGATCACTGGCACCAACGACATCCCCGTGGTGACCAATGACGCGAAGTCGGTCACTGAAGACGTGGGCGTGTCGGATGGCAAGCTCAGCGTGAACGGCGCGGTCACCATCAGCGACCCCGACGCCGGCGAGTCGACCTTCAACACGAACAGCCTCAAGTTCACCGGCAGCACGCACGCCGGCGGCCAGTTGGGCGCGGTCACCATCAACCCCGACGGCACGTACACCTATAAGGTGGACAATGCCGCCGTGCAGTTCCTGAAGGCCGGCCAGACCATCGTCGAGACCTACACGGTCGCGTCCGCTGACGGCACTGCCACCAGCACCATCACGATCACCATCAACGGCACCAACGACGTGCCGAAGGTGACCAATGATGCGAAGTCGGTCACCGAAGACGTGGGCGTGTCGGACGGCAAGCTCAGCGTGAATGGCGCGGTCACCATCAGCGACACCGATACCGGCGAGTCGACCTTCAACACGACCAGCCTCAAGTTCACCGGCAGCACGCACGCCGGCGGCCAGCTGGGCGCTGTGACCATCAACCCCGACGGCACATACACCTACAAGGTGGACAACGCCGCCGTGCAGTTCCTGAAGGCCGGCCAGACCATCGTCGAGACCTACACGGTCGCATCCGCCGATGGCTCCGCCACCAGCACCATCACCATTACCATCAACGGGACCAATGACCTGCCGGTGATCCAGGCCCAGACCAATCACGGCCTGGAAGACCAGACGGTGTCCGGTAACGTGCTCACGGGCTCCAGTGACACGGACAACGATGCACTGAGCGTCGCCGAATTCACCATCAATGGCACGAAGTATGCCGCTGGCGCCACGGCCAACATCGTGGGTGTCGGCTCGATCTTCATCAATGCCGATGGCAGCTATGTCTTCACGCCCAACGCCAACTGGAACGGTGTGGTGCCGCAAATCACCTACACCGTGACGGACGGCACGGGCCAGGTGTCTTCCTCGCTGGACATCGATGTCCTGCCGGTGAACGACGCGCCTGTGTCCCAGGATGGTTTCGGCCACGTGACCGAGGGCAAGGACTACGTGTTCGGCACGAAGGACTTCGCCTTCTCCGACCCGGTGGAAGGCCATTCGATGAAGTCGGTAATCATCGATTCCCTGCCTTCCGGTGGCACGCTGTACCTCAATGGCCAGGCTGTGACGCAAGGCCAGGAGATCAGCGCGGCGGATCTCGCCAGCGGCAAGCTGGTATATACGCCCAACGCCTCGAACGTTGGCGAGAACGCGGGCGCGTCCTTCCAGTTCCAGGTCAAGGACACCGGCGGCACTGCCAACGGCGGCCAGGACACGTCCAGCGATCAGACGTTCACGCTGCACGTCGACCAGTTCACCACTGGCAATAACGGCGACGAAACCGTGAAGGGCGGGTCCGGCGACGACGTATTGTTGGGCGACCAGGGCGGCATGATGAAGAACGTGACGCCGGGCGCCAGCTACAACATTGCGTTGGTGTTGGATCTGTCCGGTTCGATGGACTACTACTGGGGTAGTGGTTCCAGCCAGGAGCGGCGCATCGAGACCGCCAAGAAAGCTCTCAAGGCGCTGCTTGAGAATCAGTTGGCGACTCACGACGGTACTATCAACGTATCGCTAATCACCTTCGCGGATAGCAGCGCCAAGCTGCAGAAGGCTATCTCGGGCCTGAACCCCGACAATGTCGACGAAATGGTGGACATTCTGCTGGGCCTGAAGGCGGACGGCGGCACACCCTATGGCGCGGCGTTCCACGAAGCCAAGGACTGGTTCAACGGCCAGCCCACGGTTGATGCCAACGGCAAGCCGTACAAGAACCTGACGTACTTCCTGACGGACGGTGAACCCACCTCCGAAGGGTGGTGGGGCTATGACCGGGATGCCGAGTTCAACTCGCTGGCCGGTGTCAGCGATGTCCACGGCATTGGCATCGGCTCGGGTGTATCCACTTCCACGCTCAATAAGTACGACAACACCGGCGGCCGCTATACCTCCGGCGGCGAGGTTTACGCGAACTTCTCCGGAAACACGGGAGCGAACAATCCCGCCAACTGGCAGCAGGATGGAAACGGCACTGCCGTGAAGAACAGCAATGCGATGCGCCTCACCGACACGATGGCGGACGGTAAGGAATTCACCGTAACAATGAATGCCGCCAACAAGATGGTCGTGACCAGCGCCGGCGGCGCCACGTTCAGCTTCGACGCGAGCGTTGCCAACAAGGGAACCGGCGATACATTCAAGTGGGTGCTGCTGAAATGGAATGGCTCCGCCTGGGCACCGGTGGAGTCGGGCTCGGAAGCAAACACCCGCTCGAGCATCCATGGCCCCGGCGAGTATCTGTATCAGTTCGTCCTCAATGACAAGAGTTCCAGTAACAACGCGTTCCGTGTGGATATCGACAATATTCGCTCGTACACGTCGGGCCGTACCGACAACTCGCAAGTGGTGTTGAGTCCGTCGGACCTGGAGTCGGCGCTGGCCGGTGGCAGCACGACTACCGAACTGGCGCCTGTCGGCAACGACAATATCTTCGGCGGCGATGGCAATGACATCCTTTTCGGCGACACGATCAATACCGATCAGTTGCCTTGGGGCGTGAACGGCAATCCCGCCAAGCCGGCCGACCTGGGTGACGGCGCTGGACTGGATGGCCTGAAGCAGTTCCTGCTGCTGAAGAACGGCGTGCAGCCCACAGACGCGGACCTGCATAAGTTCATCCTGGACAATCACTCGATCTTCGACGTGCAGGGCGATACGCGCGGCGGCAATGATGAATTGCACGGCGGCAACGGCAACGACATCATCTACGGCCAGGGCGGCAACGACACTCTGTACGGCGATGCAGGCAATGACACGTTGTACGGTGGCACCGGTAACGACACGCTGTATGGCGGCGACGGCAATGACGTCCTGATCGGCGGCCAGGGCAATGACATCCTGGTCGGCGGCGCAGGCAGCGACACGTTCAAGTGGGAACTCAACGACCAGGGCACCACCAGCGCCCCGGCCATCGACACGATCAAGGACTTCTCGAAGGCCTCGGTCGCCGATGGCGGCGACGTCCTGGACCTGAAGGACCTGCTCGTGGGCGAGAACGACGGCAACCTGTCGCAGTACCTGAACTTCAAGCAGGATCCGGCCAACTCCAACAACACGCTCGTCGAGATCAACACCCAGGGCAAGCTTGGCACCCAGGGCGCGGATCAGAAGATCGTGCTGGAGAACGTCGACCTCACGCACGACGCCAACGGCCAGGTCATGAACAACCAAGCCATCATCAATGACCTGCTGCAGAAGGGGAAGCTGAACGTCGACCACAGCTAAGCGCTAGCAAACAGGGGAAGGGTTCGTCGAGCCCTTCCCCCGGACGTCTCATTTTTTTGGACTTTTCAACAGAAACGTTCAGAAACATGTGAAAATCCGGTTCATGCCATCGACCCGCCGTTACCCAAGCGTGCTGAAGCTGTGCCGATTGGCTTTGCTATGCCTGGCTTGCGGCTGGAGCGGAAGTTCCGCCCTGGAAGTGAACGCCGACCGGCTGCAAAGCCTGTCGGCCAGCCGCTATGGCGCGAAAGGATCCAAAGCGGTGTCGGAATGGCTGCAACTGATGCGCAGCCCTGCTCCCGCGCCGGAAAGAGGCGCGCTCACGCAGGCCAATGATTTCTGGAACCGCTCGTTGATGTCCGGCGAGGACATCACCATATGGAAGCAGGCCGATTACTGGGCCACGCCACTGGAATCGCTGGGCAGAGGCGCAGGAGACTGCGAAGACTACGTCATCGGCAAGTATTTCACGCTGCTGGCGCTGGGCGTCCCGGCCAATAAGTTGCGTTTCATCTATGTTCGCGCTCGTATCGGCGGAGCTGCCAGCAGCACCCAGATCGCCCACATGGTGTTGGGCTACTACGAAACCCCGAACGCCGTGCCACTCGTGCTGGACAACCTGATCTCGACCATTTTGCCCGCCACGCAGCGTCGCGACCTGACGCCGGTGTTCAGTTTCAATGCCGACGGCGTCTACGTGGACGGCAAACCCGCCGCGCCGGTTGACCGCCTCAGCCGCTGGCGTGATCTACTTCAACGCATGGAACGGGAAGGCGTGCGCCCCTGATGTTCGGAAACAAGACTATGTCCATACTTCGACAGCTATTGCTCAGCGTTACCCTTGCCATCGGCGTCATCCTGCTGGGCACGCTGGCGCTCAGCGTAAATGCCGCCAGGGAGTACCTGTCCGGGCAATTGCAGGTACAGAGCACCGACGCTGCCGTGTCGCTTGCATTGTCGCTCTCGCAACCCGCCAACAATGATCCGGTCGTACAGGAATTGCTGGTATCGGCGCTCTACGACGGCGGGCATTTCTCGCTGGTACGCTTGAGCGACCCTGAAGGCAAAGTCCTGATCGAACGGAAGTCCACCGCGACCGCGGCGTCCGTTCCCGCCTGGTTCCAGGCCCTGGCCCCCCTGACCGCGCAATCGGCCAGTCACGCCGTTAGCGATGGCTGGCGCCAGATCGGCGAAGTCACGCTGATCGCCAACGACGCCTATGCCTGGGAAGCCCTGTGGCGCAGCAGCCTGAAGATGATCGCCCTGGTGGTGGGCGCTGGCATCCTGTGGGCGGTATTCGCCTTCATGCTGGTGGGTTGGATCAAAAATCGCCTGCTGCGTGAAATCAGCGACCACGTGCGCAGCATTGGCCAGGAATCCCCGACGGAACAGGTCGAGGCGCGCGTGCCCGAACTGTCGGGAGTGGTGCAAGCGCTGAACCAGACTCGCGAACGCATCCACGCCAGCGTCGAAGAACAGAACGCCAAGATCGAATCGCTGGAGCTGGAACTGAACCAGGACCCGGTCACCGGCCTGCCAAACCGGAAGTACTTCGTCAACGAGTTCCGCCGCGCGCTCGAAGCTCCGGCCATTCCGACGGGACGCGGCATCGATGGCGGTCATGTCCTGGTGTTCCGCCAGCGCGACCTGGCGGACCTGAACCGTCACATGCCGCGCGAGTTCATCGACCAGTGGCTGCGCACGGCGTGCGAGCGCATCCGCGGCACCCTCAAGAGCATGCACGTGGCCTCCCCATTGCTGGCCCGCTTGAACGGATCGGATTTCGCGCTGCTGCTGCCCGGTTGCGCGGCGCCCCAGGCCATGATGGTCGCGGAACAGGTGCGTGCCGATCTGCACGCTTCGCGCATCCCCGTGGGTGAAGGACATCTGTGCCGCTGGGCACAGGCCATGACCGACTACGGCCACGGCAGCCAGGCGGGGCCCGTGCTCGCGCGCCTGGACTTCGGGCTGATGCGAGCGGAAAGCGCCGGCAACGACCAGGTCGTGATCGCTGGAGCCACCGACATGCAATCGCCTTCGGAATCCGGCGAACGCGCCTGGAAGGACGCCATTCTGTCCGCGCTGGAGGACCACCGTTTCGAACTGGCCACGGAAAGCCTGCAAGCCACCGACGGCAGCCCTGTCCGGACCGAGGCCATGCTGATGCTGCGCACTGCCGCCGATCAGGTACCGATACCGGCAACGCTGTTCATTCCGCCCGCCGTGCGCCTGGATTTGGTCGCCGATTGCGATCTGGAAGCCGTGAGCCTGGGGCTGGATTGGCTGGCTGCCAACCCCGGGGAACTGGCGGTGCGGGTGGCCCTGCCCTCGTTGCGCGGCCAGAAGTTCTTCCGCCAATTGGCCTTGCTGCTCACGGAACACCGGCCGCTGGCGCGCCGCCTGTACCTGGAGATCGACGCGCACGGCTTGGTGGAATGCCACGAGCAGATCGCCACGCTGGCCCGCGTCGCCTCGGAATTCGGCGCGCATATCGGCGTGCGGCGGCTGGCGCAGCAGTTCGGCGCGGTGGCGCAATTGCACACGCTGCCCTTGTCGTATGTGAAGCTGGGCGGTGGCTTCGTGGGCGGCATGTCCCAAAGCCCAGGCAGCCAGCAACTGACGGCATCCGTGCTGGAAACCGCGCGCGGCTTGAATATCGCGGTCTATGCGGAAGACGTGCCGGACGCCGAAACGCAGCGCATCCTGGCCAGACTGGGCATCGGCGTCATGCGCGGCCCCGGCGTCAAGACTGCCGCGGCATAAACCGGGCCGCTGGGGCCGCCAAAGCGGCCTCAGCGAGCGGCTTTACCCTTGGACTGTTCGTACAGCGGCAGCACTTGCTGCGCAGCGGCCTGCAGATCGCTGATGCGTGATGCGGCCGACGGGTGGGTCGACAGGATTTCGGGCGGCGCGCTGCCCTGGTCGGCAGCGCCCATCTTCTGCCACAGCGTCACGGCGGCGCGCGGATCATAGCCGGCCCTGGCCGCCAGCTCCACGCCCATGCGGTCGGCTTCCGTTTCGTGCGTGCGGCTATTGGGCAGCGTGAACATCACGCTGGTGAACTGTTCGCCCAGATCGGAAGCTGCGGAAGACCCCGTAGCGATCGCGAGGACCGACAACCCCAGATTGGTGGCCATCTGCTGGGATACGCGTTCGCGCGCATGCTCACGCAAGGCGTGCGAGATCTCGTGCCCCAGCACCGCCGCCAGCTCGTCGTCCGTGGGCTTGATCTTGGAGAGCAGGCCCGTATAGACGGCGATCTTGCCACCCGGCATGCACCAGGCGTTGATTTCGTTACTGGACAGCACGTGCACTTCCCATTTCCAGCTGGCGGCGTCCGGCCGGAACACACCGGCCTGCGCGATCAACCGCTGGGAAATCGCGCGAACGCGCGCCACCTGCTGGGGGTCGCGGTCCAACAGCCCCTTGGCTTGCGCCTGCTTCAGGATGTCCGCGTACTGCTGGGTCGCTTCCTGCTCCAACGCCTGCGAAGGCACCATGCTGGACATGTACTGGGTCCGATTGACGCCTATGGCGCCGGACTGCGTGGTATTCATGCCCGTGCAGCCAGCCAGGGCCGCCAGCGCGAGCGCAGCGCCCGCATTGCGCAGCAAATGACGTTTCCGTTTCATGGCGTGCCCCCAGTCGATTTAGAAGAACGACAGCGTATCAGACTACCGGATCACCGCACTGGCCGCGATGGCGCAGGGCATGGTCGATCAAGACCAGCGCGAGCATCGCTTCGGCGATGGGCGTGGCGCGGATGCCGACGCAAGGATCGTGGCGGCCCAGCGTCTGCACCATAACGGGGTCGTTGGCGCGGTTCACGGAACGACGTTCGACGCGAATGCTGGAAGTCGGTTTGATGGCGAGCGACACCGTCACGGGCTGCCCGGTGGAAATGCCGCCGAGCACCCCGCCCGCGTTGTTGGTCAGGAAGCCGTCCGGCGTAAGCTCATCGCCGTGCTCCGAGCCGCGTTGCGCAACGCTGTCGAAACCCGCGCCGATCGACACGCCCTTCACGGCGTTCAGACCCATCATCACATGCGCGATGTCCGCATCCAGACGATCGTAGATCGGCTCGCCCCAGCCAGCAGGCAGGTTCTCGGCGATGACTTCGATCCGGGCGCCGACGGAGTCGCCATCCCTGCGCAACTGGTCCATGTAGGCTTCCAGCTCCGGCACGATCCCGGCGTTGGGCGCGTAGAACGGATTATTGGGGACGTCGTCCCAGGTCACGAAGGGAATGGGGATAGGACCAAGCTGGCTCATGTAGCCGCGCACTTTGACGCCGTACTGCTCTGCCAACCATTTCTTGGCGATGGCGCCCGCGGCGACAGTGGGCGCGGTCAGGCGCGCCGACGACCGGCCGCCCCCGCGCGGATCGCGCACGCCGAATTTGCGCCAATAGGCGTAATCGGCATGACCCGGACGGAACGTATCGGCAATGTTGGAATAGTCCTTGCTACGCGCATCCGTGTTGCGGATGAGCAGGCCGATCGGCGTACCCGTGGTCACGCCCTCGAATACGCCCGACAGGATTTCGACCTGGTCCGCTTCTTGGCGCTGCGTGACGTGGCGGGAGGTGCCAGGACGCCGGCGGTCCAGTTCAAGCTGGATGTCGGAAGCGTCCAGCGACAGCCCCGGAGGACAGCCGTCCACGACACAACCGATGGCCGGCCCGTGGGATTCGCCGAAATTGGTAACGGTAAAGAGGGTACCTAGGGTATTGCCGGGCATAGGGAGTCAACAGGTCGGATTTGCAAGCAACCCCGATTATGACACCGCCGAGGCCAAAGCCTGGATTTCCGATGCCGGCGCCGGGCGCCCCAACAGGAAACCCTGCATCACCCGGCAACCCAGGGACTTGAGGATCTCGCGCTGCCCCTCGGTTTCGACACCCTCCGCAACCACCGGCAGGTGCATCGCCTGGCACAGCCCGAACAAGGCCGAGACGACTTCGCGGCTGCCTGCGTCGGACTCCAGCGCGGAAATGAAGCTGCGGTCGATCTTGACCCAATCGATGGGCAGACGGCGCAAGTGGTTCAGGCTGGAATAACCGCAGCCGAAGTCATCCAGCGCCACGCCTATGCCCATCGCCCGCAGCGTGTTCAGGATTTTCACGTGCCGTTCGTAGTGCAGGATAAAGAGGGATTCCGTGATTTCCAGCACCAGCTTACGAGGCGCCAGGCGCGCGGCTGCCAGCGCATTCGACACGAGTTCGACAAGACCGTCCTCGTTCATCTGCTTGACCGACAGGTTCACGTGCACACGCCAGCTTGCCGGCCAGAGCGCCGCCTGCATGCAGGCCTTTTCGAGGATCCAGGCGCCAAGCGGCACGATCAGCCCGCTGCGTTCGGCCAATTCGATTGTCACGGCGGGCGAGACGCTGCCAAGCACGGGATGATGCCAACGCAGCAGCGCTTCGCACCCCTGCACCATGCCGGTGCCGCTGTCACAGACCGGCTGGTAATACAGTTCGAACTGCTCCATGGCCGGCGTCGTCAGCGCCAGCCGAAGGTCGTTTTCCAGCCCTTGCTGGTCGCGCTGGCGTGCCAGCATCCTGAAGTCGAACAGATTCCAGCCCGGCCCGCCACGTTCCTTCAGCGGCAATAGGGCCACCTGCACGCAACGCTGCAATTCTTCCACGCTGCGGCCGTGCTCGGGGTACAAGGCCGCCCCAACCCGGAACATCGCCATCAGCGGGCGCCCGCCCAGTTCATAGGGCACGCTCAATGCTTCCAGCAGCTTGGCGGACACTTGGGCCGCGCCCGCTTCATCCACGTCGGGCGCGCAGACGGTGAACGCATCCGCCCCCGTGCGTGCCACCATGCCGCCCATGGAGCGGCAGATCAGGCGCAGGCGGTCGGACACCTGCAGCAGCAGGTGCTGGTCTTCGCCCGCGCGCAACATGGCGCTGATCTCGGCATATTGCTCGAAGCTCACCAGGAAGAAAGCGCCGCGGGCCGTTCGGCCTTCGGCATTGTTCAGCCAGGCGCGCGCGCGCCGGTGCAGTTCCTGCTGGCTCAGGGCACCGGTCAATTCATCGCGCGTCAGGCGTTGACGCAACCGACGTTCCCTGCGCACGAAGACCAAGCACATCGCCACAAGTGCGCCCGCAAGCGTCAGGCACAGTGCGAGCAGGTAACTCTCACGCACGGAGCCCCCTATCCATAAGCCCCTGGCGTTGCGGTTCGGAATGGAACCCAAGGGCTGTAACATTTTTTAAAATATGCATTATTTTCGCAAAAACGCCACACACTTCAGAGGCAACGCACCTCTTTTCCCTGTATTCCTACGGTTTCTCTGGTTGTTCACGGAGGGTTCGGACGGACCATGTAAGGCTTGGGCCGGCCCCTATTGCGCCATGCTCGCCCTACTACTACGACAGCCGCACCCGAAAAATTAATACACCGTGTCTCGATAGTTGTCATTCAAAAACCGACAGCATCGAAATAATTGCACAGCTTGTCCCCTCCTGGCACGAATTTAGTAATATTCGGTACCTTCTGTGACATGTAGAATTGCTGTGCCACTGATGTATTAGTGGCTCGTGTCACCCTTCGTACCCAGGCTTTTATTGCGCCGGTCACGATCCGACGCCGTTCCAACCGGACACCTGGCAGTCCTCAGTTCAGGCCGCTCAGCGGCCAGGAAGGGAACCTCCACATACATGTCCACATTCCGCCGGCTACTCGTCTTCACCACCATCCTGATCGGCCTCGTTCTGCTCGGCGCGCAGGCGGTGGGGATGTTGGCTGCGCACCGCTATCTCAGCGCGCAACTGGCACAGCAAAGCACTGACGGCGCCAACGCGCTGGCCTGGGCCTTGTCGCATGCCGCGGGCGGCCCTGGAGAGCGGATGGCGCTGGCAGATCAAATGTTCGCGCGAGGCGGTTACGCGCTGGTGCGCATCACGGACGACCACAGCTCCTCCATCATCGAACGGCAAACGCCGCCGACCGATTCCCAGTCCCGGGAACACGATTGGCGCGATGTCTGGCTGAGCATGGAAGCGCCCGCCGTTTCGCTTTCATATGCAAGCCCGGACGGCACCCTGCGTGGCACCGTCACGGTACAGGCCGATTCACGCGCAGCTCGCAATACGCTGTGGCAAGGCGGCGTGCGGGTCTTGGGGCTGGTACTGGCTGCGGGGCTGTTGTGGGTCCTGTTTTCGGTGAACCTGGCGCGACGAATGGAAGCTCGCACCTCGCGCGATATCTGCGAACGCGTGCGCGCGCTGGCCCCGGGAAACCGCAATGCGCTGAGCGGAGGGTGCGAACTGGCAGGCGTTGATCAGGCGCTGGTCGACGCACAGCGCATGGTTGCCGCTACCGTCCAGGAACAGAATGCCCGGATCGAATCTCTGCAAAGCGAGATCTACCGGGATCCCATTACCCGCCTGCACAACCGCAAGTATTTCATCGACCAGTTCAGGTCGGCTCTGGCGGACAAAGACCCGGAAGCCGGCGGCCACCTGCTGATGTTCCGCCAACGCGACCTGGCGCAGATCAATCGGCATCTCTCGCGGGCCTTCACGGACCAGTGGCTGCGTTCGTCCTCCGACCGCCTGCGCAAGCTGGTCGCCGAATTTGGCGGCCCTGCGGCCATACTCGCGCGCATCAGCGGTTCCGACTTTGCGCTGCTCTTGCCTCGCACCTCGGCCCCGCAGGCCAGCCTGCTGGCCGAGCGGGTCCGGCGCGAACTGCGCTCCTTGCGCGTGCCCATGGACAAGCACGAGTCCTGCCGCTGGGCACTGGCGCTCGCCGCCTACGCGCCAGGCGACAGCATGAGCGACACGCTGGCGCGACTGGACCACGCCCTGATGTGCGCCGAGAGCGCCGACGACGATCAGATCGCCCAAGCCAGCCGCGCGCCCGACAGCACCCACATCGGGGAGTACAGCTGGCACGACGCCCTGGTCACCGCGCTGGAACAACACAGGTTCTCCTTGTCCGTGCAGCCCCTGCATGACATGTCCGGCGCGCTGTTGCACCAGGAGGCCAGCCTTACCCTGCACGACACCACGGGCGCCGACCCCGTGCCGGCCTCCATCTTCATGCCTGCAGCCGTGCGGCTCGGCCTCTCCACCGAATGCGACATACAGGCCATTCGCCTGGGGCTGGACTGGCTGTTCGCGCGTCCTGGCGCGCTGGCAGTGCCGATCTCGCTCCCCTCCATCACCCAGCCATCGTTCCAATCGCGGCTGCAACGCATGCTGGCGGACCGCCCAGCCCTGAGCGCCCGCCTGATCGTGGAAGTCGACGCGGCCGCGCTGGCCGTGCAAGGAACGGAGCTGCGGCAGCTGTGCGACATTGTCGTGGCCGCCGGCGCCAGGGTCGGCGTGAGCCGGCTGTCGTACCAGTTCGGGGCCATCGAGCATCTGCACGAGTTTCCCCTGTCCTACCTCAAACTGTGCGGCGGCTTCATCACCGGCCTGCTCCACAGCCCGGGTAGCCAACATCTTGCGGCGACGGTCGTCGCAACCGCCGCGGCGCTTGGCATCGCCGTCTATGCGGAAGACGTGCCCGACATCGCCACGCAGAACGTGCTGGCGGGCATCGGTGTCCACGCCATGCGCGGGCCTGTCGTAAACTCCGCCCAGACGCAAGACCTCGTTCCTGATCATCCATGGGTTTCCAGTTGACGGAAGGCATGCTGCTTCGCATCTGTTGGCTTCTTCGCATCCGCAGGCCTTTGCGCCCGCGCCGCGCCGATGACGCGCCCGCGGCGCGGCCAGCCATGTTGCCCCGCCTGGGAGCCTTGCTGTGCGCCCTGCTCGGCTCCAATGCGGCCTTGGCCTACAACCTGGACGTCTCATACGAAGACTTGCACCTGGGCTTGACGGCCGGTGTCGCCATAGCCTGCGGCACCGCCTGTGCCGTTGCCTGGGCAGCCACCCGCAATGCCATCTACGGCGCCGGACTGGCCTTCATGCTGCTGGAAGGCGTATTCCGCTCCATGCCTGCACTGCTGCCGCCGGCGGCGTTGCAAGCCGGCTCCTATGCGGCCTTGCTGGCCCTGACCACGCCCATGCTCTCGGCCGCGTCCGCGACCAAACTGGCAACAGCCACCCGCTGGTCCAGCGTGGCGCTGACGATAGCGGCGGTGCTGGCGCTGATCATCGCCTACGACCCCGGCAACGGCATTGTGTCCACCGTCATTGCCGGCGCGTGCGCCATCGCGAGCCTGCCACTGGCTGTCTGGTTTCTGGTCCGCGCCGCAGGCAAGACACCCGCGCGCGCCTCCTCGCTGGCCTTGGCCTGTGCGTACATCGTTTCCACCTGGCTGCTGGGCCACGATGCCTGGCTGATGGGCGGCGGCGCGGCCGCGGGCACGCTCGCCGAACTGGCCCGGCTGCTGCTGGTGGCAAGCGCCCTGCTCTTGCTGGCGATCGGCCAACAAGCCCATGCGCAGAAGGGCTCGAAGCGCGCGGGCCATGAGCATAGCGACGCGGAGCACCTCGCACAGGGAGAACTCAGGCTGGCCGAACTGGCGGGCGCGCTCGACACGCAGCGCCAAATGAACGCGCTGATCTCGCACGAACTGCGCGCGCCGCTGGCCACGGTCAGCGCGGCAGCCCAGTCCCTCGACATGATTCTTGCCGAAAGCGGCGAAGCCGTGGACAACCGCCTCGCGCGCATCCATCGCTCGGTCGCCCGCATGACCGAACTCATGGACCAATTGTTGAACCAGGACCGGCTGGGTGAACAGGCGTGGACGCCTCGTGGCGAACAGACCGACATGGCGGATCTCGTGCGCGATGTCGTCACCGCGATGCAACCGGATACCGCGCACGCGCTGATGTTGCAGGCCGGGGACTCCCTGCCCGTCTACTGCGATCGCCCCCTGACCAGCGTGGTCGTGCGCAACCTGATCCACAATGCCATCAAGTATTCGCCGGCCAACGAACCTGTCCGCATAGAAACCGGCCATACGCGGGTCGGGGCCATTCCCATGGCTTGGGTAGCTGTCATCGACCGCGGCCCGGGGATAGGCACGGAGGAGCAGGCCAAGATTTTCGAACCGCATTTCCGGCGCTCGGCGCATCGGGAAACGCAAGGCATGGGCATCGGCCTGTACCTGGCCCGGCGCATCTGCCAGAACCAGGGCGGCTCGCTGACCATGGAAAGCGAGGTCGGCGTCGGCACGCGCTTCGTCGTGACCTTGCCGTCCAGCGCGCCGGCGGCTTGACCGCCATCACGAGATTCAGGCGGCGAACACGTAACCCTGACCGCGCACCGACAGCACGGGCAATTTCAGGCCCGCGCTTTGCGCCTTGGCGCGCAAACGACTGACCAGCACGTCGATGCGGCGCAATTCGAAGCCGCCCGGGCTGTCCGGCAAAAACAACTCCGCCAGCACTTGGCGGCTGACTGCGCTGCCGGCAGCATCCATGAGGGCAATCAGGAAAGTCCGTTCCTGGGCGCTGAGGTGCAGCGAAGCGCCGTCTGGGGCAACCAGGATCCAGCCGCCATCCTGCAGGGACCACGAAGTATCGGCGGAGGCGCGCGTTTCCGAATCCGCGGGGCGCGGCGCCTTGGCCAGACGCATCCGGCGGGCCAGGCTGCGGATGACCGAACTTAGCTCCAGCAGATCCACCGGCTTGGTCATATAGACATCGGCGCCCCCCTCGAGGCCGCGCACCCGGTCTTCCAGCGCACTACGACCCGTCAGCATGACAATGCCAACCGGACTGAGCGCGCGCAAACGGGTCGCCACGGAGAAACCGTCTTCTCCAGGCAGATGGGCGTCAAGAATGACAATATCGCAGGGCTGCTCCTGCAACCGGCGATAAAACGCCGCGGCATTATCACAGGCAAATGCCACGCGGAAACCATAGCCACCCAAGCCTAACGCCAACTCCTCCCGGAAGTCGGCGTCATCCTCAAGCAGACCGATACACAGCAAACCATCTGCGCCAGCCATATTTAGAGTGCTTTATTTTGAAGATTATCGACAAATGCCCCGCGACGCAGAGTCCCGGGTATTCCGTTGGCGATAATCTTACGTCTTTTACAATGGAAACGAATGATTGCAATGAAAAAAACTGCGATATTCCTTGTCCAAACGGTTATTTTCTCGTAAATCGCAGCAAAATCGCTTTCATCCGCGTTCGGTTTTTGCCGCTGGCAGCCGAATCACGACGAGCAGCTGACCTCCAGGCTGCCCGCCCAATCCGGCGGCAGCCCCGCATATCGCTCATGTCCCGGCTGGGCCTCGTAAGGGTTGCGCAGCAGCTTCATCAGCGTGTCGATCTCGCCGGCATCGCCGGATTTGGCCGCGCGAATCGCCTCTTCCGCCAAGTGATTGCGAAGCACATAAAGCGGGTTCACACGATTCATGCCTGCAACCACCTCCTGTGCCGGCCGGCCATCCTGGGCATGTCGTCCGACCAGGCGATCCAGCCACGCGCCCGCGGCCGGCCGGTCGATAAACAAATCCTCGAATGCGCTGCGCTGGCCCGACAAGGCATCGGCCATGCGCCGCCACGTCAACGTAAAGTCGGCCTGGTTGGCGTCCATCAGCTTGAGCAGATCGTCCAGCAGCGCTTCGTCGGCCGGCCGCCATGCGGCCAAGCCCAGTTTGGCGCCCATCCGGTCGTGGAAGGCACGCGTAAAAACCGGTTCAAATTCGTCCAGAACGGCTCGCAGCCCCTCCACGTCCTGCACCAGCGCGTGCAGGCTGCCGCCCAGGCGATACAGGTTCCAAAGCGCTACGGACGGCTGACGGTTCCAGGAATACCGGCCCTCGGAATCCGAATGATTGCAGACATGCCCCAGGCGGAAACCGTCCATGAAGCCATAGGGGCCGTAATCCAGCGTCAATCCCAATATGGACATATTGTCGGTATTCATCACCCCGTGGCAGAAGCCAACGGCCTGCCAGTCCGCCATCAATAGCGCGGTGCGCCGCGTGACGGCGCGCAGCAGGTTCATATAGGGAGCGACGTCGTTATTGGCCTCGCCCGTCCCTGCATCCCGGCATTCGGGGTAATAGCGGTCGATGACGTAGTCCGCCAAGGTCTTGAGCAGATCAGGCTGGCGGCGCGACGACCAATGTTCGAAAGAACCGAAACGTACGAAGCTCGGGGACATGCGGGTCACGATGGCCGCCGTCTCCACGGTTTCCCGCATGACTGGATCATCGGACACCACCAGCGCCAGCGCCCGCGTCGTGGGCACGCCCAGGCCATGCATCGCCTCGCTGGCCAGGTATTCACGCACCGAAGAACGCAACACCGCGCGGCCATCGCCCATGCGCGAATAAGGCGTCATCCCGGAGCCTTTGAGCTGTAGCTCCCAGTTTCCCTGCGGCCCTTCGACCTCGCCCAACAGGTGGGCCCGGCCATCGCCCAACTGGCCCGCCCAGACCCCGAACTGGTGGCCGCTGTAGACCGCCGCCAATGTGTCCCCTCCGGGCAGAGGCCGAGCGCCGGAGAACACGCTCAGAAACTCGGGAGTCGACAATACGGACGGATCCAGGCCGATCAGACCGGCGGCCTCGGCGTTACCGTGCAAGAGACGCGGATTATTCAGCGCCTGCGGCTCGAGCCGGGTGTAGAAGGCTGCGGGCAAGTCCGCAAAGGAATTGACGACACGCAGATCGGACAGCGTATGGGCGCTCATGCGCGTTGCCTCCTGGCGGCCCGCTTGGCGGGCCGCACGTAAAAAATGGCGCTTAGAAAGAAGGTGGCCGACAGCAGGATCTCGCCCCAGGCCATCATTACCGACAGGGGCGCCGGGTCCGACATGGCGCGCACCACCCCTTCCATCAGGTAAAGCAGCGACAGCATCGAAGCCCACTGGTAGGTATAGAGATTGCCCCGCAGGACGCCACGCAGCGGAAATGCCAGCGGCAGCGCCTTGAGCAACATCCAGGACCCGCCCGGCCGCACCGGCGCCACCACGGTTTCCCAGGTGACGCAAAGCACTATCAGGGCGAATAGCGAAACCGAGGCCAGCAGGCGCAAACGGGGGTTGAGTTCAGGGTTCATGCTGCTATTATCGCCTGATGAATCGCCCCGCCGAGCCTGCCGCCACGCCGGCGGCCACCGAGCACTCGACCCCGCGCTCTTCATGGATCGTGAGGGCCGGTCGCGTTTTGCGCTTCAGCGCCGAACGCGCTGGCGAAGAGAAACTGCTGCAAGTGGCGTCCAGCCTGACCTTCACGACCGTCCTGGCCATTGTGCCGATGTTGGCCGTGGTCCTGTCGCTGTTCACCGCTTTTCCCGTATTCCAGGAATTCCGCGTCGCCCTCGAGGATTTCCTCGCCAACAGCCTGATGCCGCCGTCCGTGTCGGACAACATCATGGATTACCTGAATCAGTTTGCGCGCCAGGCTTCACGCCTGACCGCCATCGGTGGCGCGTTCCTCCTGATTACGTCGCTATTGCTGATCATGACGATCGACAAGGCATTCAACGACATCTGGCATGTGACGCGTCAGCGCCCCCTGCGCCAGCGCGCGCTGGTGTATTGGGCCATTATCACGCTGGGCCCAGTAGTGGCCGGCGCAAGCCTTTGGGCGACCTCGTTCGTGGCGCGGGAATCGCTGGGACTGGTCCGCGACGTGCCGGAAGCCGTCAGCATGGCGGTGTCGTTCATTCCGCTGATCCTGACTGGCCTCGGTTTCGCCGCGCTGTTCGTCATGGTTCCCAACCGCGAAGTTCTCTGGCGCGACGCCCTGGTCGGCGGCTGCGTAACGGCGATCGTGCTGGAAATCATGAAGTCGGCATTCGCCTATTACCTCACGCGCTTCCCCACCTACACCGTTATTTACGGCGCTTTCGCCACCCTGCCGATTTTCCTGCTTTGGATCTACCTGTCTTGGCTGGCCGTACTGCTGGGGGCCATCCTGGCATCCAGCGCGCCGCTCATCCGCCTGGGCCGCTGGGACATCAACCGTTATCCCGGCGCACCGTTCGTGGACGCCGTGGATGCGCTGCGTACCCTGCGCCAGGCGCAGGCGACCAATCCTCCGGGCCTGCCCGCCAATGTCCTGGCGGCGCAGCTTCGGCTGCACCAGGACGAACTTAACGAAGTGCTGGAAACCCTGGCTGAAATGGGGCTCGCCACGCGCAGCCCGGAAGGCCTTTGGGTCTTGACCTGCGATGCCCGCCAAACCTCGATGGCGCCCGTGGTGGACCACTTTCTGCTGGATCGCAGCCAGCCCAGGGTCCGCAACGACCCGGAAATATTGCGAGTCGCCTCGGCCGTAATTTCCCAGCAAAATGCGCCCACGCTGGAAGAAGTCTGCGGAGAAGCGCAAAATACCGAAAATGGAATCGCTCCCATATTGCAGCTGGAAGCGAAAAAGAATTAGCAAATAGCATCAGGGCGTAGTCCGCCCAGGAGGAACCGATGTTGAAGGTCAGCGAGATTTTGCGCGTCAAGGGCGATACGCTCTACACGGCGTCGCCCGACATGCCTGTGTCCCAGGCCGTCCAAACAATGAGCGAGCAGGACATAGGCTCGCTGGTGATCATGGAATTCGGGACGCTGACCGGCATGCTCACGTTCCGCGAGATCATCCGCCACATGCATGCGCATGGCGGCGCCGGTGAAACCACCATCCGCTCCATCATGGACGATGCCCCCGTCAGCGTGTCGCCCAACACCAGCGCCGACGAAGTGCAGCGCCTGATGCTGGAAAAGCACGCCCGCTACATCCCGGTCATGGACGGCCCCACCCTGATGGGCGTCATTTCGTTCTACGACATGGCCCAGGCTATCGTGGCGGCCCAGCAGTTCGAAAACAATATGCTGAAGGCCTACATCCGCGACTGGCCAACGGAAAGCGCCGAACCCGCCAAATCCTGAAGCCGGGGCCAGCCACGCTGGCAGCCCGTCACACCCCTGCCGGCGCCGCTTCTATCGCGGCGCCGCGCATATCCGGCGCATGCCGCTGGCTGCGCCAGGCATCGTAGATCAGTTCGGGATTGTTCGCGGCCAACAGGGCCGGATCCGACAACATGCGGCGCCAGCGGCGCGCGCCGGACTGGCCATTCACCAGCCCCAGCATGGGGCGGGTCATTACCCGCAACGGCACGCCACGAGCTACCTGCCGCGCCGCGTATTCCGTCATCGCGTCGACCACCTGCGCATCGCTGGGTAGCCGTACCGATGGCCATAGCTGCAGAGACACCTCCGACAACACCCGCGGCGTGTGCCACGCCGCACGGCCCAGCATGACCCCATCGAAATCCCCGGCGGCCCGCACGGACTGCTCGGCATCCGCCAGACCGCCATTGAGCACGAAGGTGCAGTCCGGGAAGTCGCGCTTCAATTGCCGCACCACGTCGTAGCGCAGAGGAGGAATTTCCCGATTGTCCTTGGGCGTGAGGCCCTTGAGCACCGCGTTGCGGGCATGCGCAATGAACACCCGGCACCCGGTGTCGTATATCTTGCCCACGAAATCCCGGACGAACTCATAGGACTCGTCGTAATCCAGCCCGAGCCGATGCTTGACGGTGACCGGGATGTCCACGGCATCCTGCATGGCCTTCATGCAATCTGCCACCAAAGACGGCTCGGCCATCAGGCATGCGCCAAACGCGCCCTTTTGCACCCGCTCCGACGGGCAACCGCAGTTCAGGTTGATCTCGTCGTACCCCCACTTCCGGCCCAGCCGGGCCGAATGCGCCAGCGCGTCCGGCTCGCTGCCGCCCAATTGCAGGGCCACCGGGTGCTCGGCTTCGTCAAAATCCAGGTGACGTTCCACATTGCCGTGCAACAGCGCGCCAGTGGTAATCATTTCCGTGTACAGGCGCGCGCGCGGCGCCAGCAACCGATGGAAATAGCGGCAGTGGCGGTCGGTCACATCAATCATCGGGGCGACGCACAGCCGCCAGTCGGGGGAGTCCAAGAATCACTCTACAAAACAAGGGGATGCGGTATTTTACGGTGCTTGGCGGCTTTGTGCCCGGGCGATGGATCCGGCCGCTTCGCCGGATGGCGGGCAGGCAGGCCGTCCATGTGGTCTAAAATTGCGCCGCCGCAGCCGAAACCGGCATGCCAGCGCGTCCGACAACCCTTACATCCCGCACATCAATGGCCGTATTCACCCCTGTCTCCGAAGACGACGCTCGCGCCCTCCTGGCGCATTTCGATCTGGGCGAGTTTGTCTCGCTTCGGGGGATTACGGCGGGTATCGAAAATACCAACTATTTCCTGTACACGACCCGCGGCGAGTACGTCCTGACGCTATTCGAGGTGCTTACGCAGGCGCAGCTGCCGTTCTACATCGAGCTGATGTACCACCTGGCCGAACGCGGCATTCCCGTGCCGAGGCCCCAGACCCTGCTGGACGGCACTCGCTTGACGACCCTGCACGGCAAGCCCTGCGCCATCGTGTCGCGCCTGCCAGGCGGTTACGAGCCCGCGCCCAGCGCGGCGCATTGCGCCCTGGCGGGCAGCACGCTGGCCCGCGCCCACCTTGCAGCGCGAGATTTCCCGCTGCACCAGCCCAATCTGCGCGGCCTATCGTGGTGGCTGGAAACGGCGCCCAAGGTCATGCCCTTCCTGGAGCCGGCCCAGGCACAGCTCCTCTCGTCGGAACTGGCTGACCAGCAGGCTGCTGCCGCAACGCCGGCCTGGCAGGCCTTGCAGGCGGGCCCGGCCCATTGCGACCTGTTCCGGGACAACGTCCTTTTTGCAGGCACTTTCGAAGACCCGCTCATGGGCGGCATTATCGATTTCTATTTCGCTGGTTGCGATACCTGGCTGTTCGACGTGGCGGTAAGCGTCAATGACTGGTGCATCGAGCGGGACACGGGCGAATTCGTGCCCGAGCTGGTCGAATCCTGGCTGGCGGCATACGCGGCCGTGCGTCCGTTCACCGACGCGGAGCGTGAAGCATGGCCGCTGATGCTGCGCGCCGCCGCGCTGCGCTTCTGGATATCGCGTCTGTATGACTTTTTCCTGCCGCGGCCGGCGCAAACCCTCAAACCGCACGATCCCCGGCATTTCGAAAGAGTGTTGCAAGCACGCCACCGCCCCGGCTTGCCAATATTGCCGTAACCGTTGCGCCCCCCATAATGAGGACAACGCCTCCCTTTTTGAGAGATCACCCCCTTTAAAGAGCCATGCAAGCAGCATTCCTACCCGCGACATCCGGCTGGCAATGGGTCCGAGACGGCTTCCGTCTGTTCCGCAAGCAACCACTGGCCATGTTCACCTGGGCCATGGCCATCAGCCTTCTGGTCATCTTTGCCACCGCGACGCCGCCGGTCGGGCCCATACTGGTCGTGGCGCTGATGCCCATCATTACCCTGATGACACTGTCGGCGTGCAAGCACGTCGAAGCCGACCGAATCATGCTGCCCTCGATGTGGGCCAAGCCGCTCAAGCAGCCAGGCGTATTCAGGAAACTGTTCCTGATGGGCCTGCTGTACGCGGCGCTCTGCATCGTCACCGGCCTGGTCATTTTCCTGCCCTTCACCGACGCAATGGTCGAGGGCATGCGGATCGCCTCAGTGGAAAAGTCCATGGAGCCCATCCTGTCCGCCATGGCTGTCCCTCTGACCCTGTTCGCGGTCGTGTATGTCGTGATCGCTGCGCTGTTCTGGCACGCACCGGTGCTGGTCGCCTGGCATGGACTGAAGCTGGTCCAGGCCTTGTTTTTCTCCGGCATCGCCTGCTGGCGCAACAAGCTGCCCTTCCTGGTCTACGGCGCCACGTGGATCCTGGTGTTTCTTTTCATTGACCTCTGCGCCGGCCTTCTGGTTGCGATCGGGTTGTCACCGCAGTTGGCCGGCACGCTGCAAATTCCGTTCAATATTGCCGCGGGTGGCGTGCTGTACTGCAGTTTCTATCCCGCCTATACCTCCGTGTTCGGCATCGAAAACACCGGCGCGCATCTCGACAGCGGCAACGGCGCCCAGGCATAAGGCTATGCGGCAGGGCGCAAGCGCCCTGCGCACTCCCACAACCCTACCCTGTCTCGATACAAACGCCACGTCGATGGCGTAACGCATGCCAAAGGTGTGCACCGCGGCGCAAGGCATCAGCAGGATGCCAGTCCGCGGCCCGGGCGGCCTGCGCCCCAGCAAGCCTCGCGCGCGTCCGCACCAGCTGGAAACCTTGAGCAGCCTGAGCCGGGCGCGCGGCGCCGATGACCCGCCGCCATTCATTGCACGCTCTGCAACAGCTGCACCACAATCGGAAAAGCCAGCACGATGAAAGTGCACGGAAAAATGCAGCCGATCAGGGGCAGCAACATTTTCACGGGCGCCTGCATCGCCAACTGCTCCGCGCGCGCATGACGGTCACTGCGGCTTTGCGCTGCCTGCGCACGCAGCACGGGCCCCAGGCTGATGCCCAACGCTTCGGCCTGCGCCACGGCAGCGGCCCAGTTGCGCGCAAGCGGGCTGTTGCTGCGTTCCGCCAAGGCCTTGATCGCGGCCGATCTGGCGACCCCTGCCCGCATTTCTGCCAAGGCATCGGTCAACGCATCGCGCAACACGCCGGCCGGCCCGCTTTGCGCAGCCATCTGCAAGGCTCCGTGTACGCTCAGCCCTGCTTCCACGCACAACGTCATCATGTCGAGCACAAAAGGCAGGTCGCGTTCGATACTGCGCCGCCGCTTGAGCGCCAGCCCTCGCAACCAGAATATCGGCGCGGCGCCAGACACCAAGGCAACCGCCACCGCCCACGGGCTCCAAGCCCAGGGCTGCGCCTGCGTCAACATGATGGATCCCACAACCGCCAAGCCGCCGGCCGCCACCGCCGCGCTCCAGCATAGCGCCGCTACATGCGCATAACTTATGCCGGCGGGCAAGGCGGCCTGCTCGATCGCTCGCGTCAACCGTACACGCCAGCGCCAGGAACACAACGGCTCGGCCAAGGGCGCCACCGCCGACACCCAGGGCCAGGCGGCCCGCCACCACCATGGCAGCGCGGATGATGCGCCCGGGCTTTCCAATAACAATGGCTTCAAGCCCACCCACGTCAACCAACCGGCAACCAGCGCGGTCGTCAACAGGCTCAAGTACAACCACATGACTTCCTCCGTCACGCCATCCACCAATTTCCCGGCTTCATGGCAAAAGCTCGCCGGGGTGTTCCCGGCCGCCACACATGACACCCAATGCACGGAACCTCAAATATCGATCCGGATGATGCGCCGGATCAGCAACATACCTGCGATCTCCAATACGGCCACGATGGCCAGCACGCTCCAGCCGATAGGGGTATGCCAGAGCAACCCCATGATTTCGGGCTCCAGGCGATCCAGCACGACCAGGAGCAACAAGGGTAAGGCTCCCACTATCCAGGCCTGCAGCCGGCCCTGGGACGTCAGCGCCTGCAGCTTTGCCTGCAGCTGCAGCCTGGCGCGCAGTGTCTGGGCGATACTCTCAAGCGCTTCCGCCAGGTTGCCGCCGGTCTGCGCCGCAATGCGCATGGCGGCCACGACAAGCACGGTGGAATCGGCCGGCATCCGGCCACGCAGATTCTCAAGCGCTACGTCCCAGGACACCCCCATGCGCTGCTCACGCATCATCAATCCGAATTCCTGGGCCAGCGGCGCCGCGCTCTGCTCGACCACGTGGCGCAAGCCTGTCGTCAATGCGACGCCCGCGCGCAAGGCGGAGGCGAGCATCAGCAACGCCATCGGCAGTTGGTGTTCAAACCGCCGGGCACGCCTGCGCCGCAGTGCATTCACAAGAGCCCCGGGCAAGCGAGACGCAAGCACTGCGGTCCCGGCGGCCAGCACCCCCTTGCCCGTGGCGGCGTAGGACAATGCGGCGGCCAATGCAGCGCAGGCCACCGCGCCCACCCATAACTGGGCCGGATCGATGAACAGGAACACCTCGCTCAAACGCAAGCCCGCCTCCTGGGTGTAGACCTGGCGGTAGCGGCGCAGCGCCGGGGCAAACCAGGCCTGGACGCGCCACGCCAGCAGCAACACGCAGATCATGGCGCCACCTGCCGCAAGCCAGATCATGGCGTGCCTTGCGAGAACACCGCGGCGCCCGGTCCGGCCTCGGACGTATCGGAGAACCAGGCTGGATCGAAGGTCTCCTCGGTTTGCGCCCATTCGCGCACGAAGCCGGGCAAGGCACCGCACCCAGCGAAACCCCGCAGACGGTCGTACCGGAACAGGTCCTGAAGCTGTATGCGCCCGCTTTCCATGCCGGTGACCTCCGCGATGGACGTCACGACTCGCCGTCCGTCGGATAGCCTGGCCTGCTGCACCACGATGTCCACACTGGCCGCAATATGTTCCCTCACCGCGACCAAAGGAAGATCCAGGCCCGCCATCAGGATCATCGACTCCAGCCGGCCCAGAGCATCCCGAGGCGAATTGGCATGCAATGTCGTCAGCGATCCCTCGTGGCCGGTGTTCATCGCGGTCAGCATGTCGAACGCTTCCGGCCCACGGCACTCGCCCACCACGATCCGATCAGGCCGCATGCGTAACGCATTGCGCACAAGCTCCCGGATATCGATGCACCCGCGCCCCTCCTGATTGGCCGGACGGGCTTCAAGCGCCACGAGGTGCTCGTGGTTCAGGCGGAGCTCCGCCGCGTCCTCGATGGTGACCAAACGTTCGCCATCGGGGATTTCATTCGACAGAATGTTGAGCAATGTCGTCTTGCCGGATCCGGTGCCGCCGGACACGACCAGGTTCCTGCGTTTTCTTACGCACAGCGCCAGGAACTGCGCCATGGCGCTACTCAATGAGCCCGCCGCAAGCAGATCGGGCATCCCGGGGCGACGTTGCGGAAACTTGCGTATGGTCAGGCAGGCACCCCGCATTGCCACCGGCGGAATGACGGCATGCACGCGGGAACCGTCCGCAAGGCGCGCATCCACCATGGGCGAGCTCTCGTCGATACGCCGCCCCAAGGGAGTAACAATGCGCTCGATGGCCCACCGCACGGATTGTTCGCTGGTAAACGCTGCCTGATGGCGCGACAGGCGGCCCGCTCGCTCGACGTAGATTTCGTCATGGCGATTGACCATGATCTCGGTGATGTCGGCGGCGGCTAGCAGCGGTTCCAGCGGCCCCAGGCCGACCGCTTCGTCCAGCACCTCGCGACAGAGCGCTGCGCGGTCCACCTCAGCAGGCAAGTCTGCGTCCGTGGCGACAATCTGTGTCAACAAGCGCTCCGCCTCGGCACGCAACATGCTGTCGCTCATGCCGGCCACGTCACGTCGGCGCAGATCCAGCGCTGCGAGCAAGGCCGCGTGCAAACGCCGACGTTCCTGCAACTGATATTGCGGCGACAGGATGGGCGGTGAGATTGCGGCGACGGGCGGTGCTGGGGAATCCGGCACCAGCATCGATCCCTGTGCCGAAACGTCGGGCGTAGCGCCGCCCGGCGTGTCATCGTGCTGGCTACCAGCGGCCGGGCGGACCCGCAACCGGCAAGGCCCGATCAGGATCTCGTCGTCGGGCAATACCGGGCCGTGGCGCACGATTCTTTCGCCGTTCACCAGCGTTCCCGCCAATGTGCCAAGATCTTCGAGAACGATGGCAGCCTCTTCGCGCAGCAAGCGGGCATGCTGACGCCCAACCCGCCAGTTCGCGATGCGCAGGCCACATTGCGCCGCACGTCCGATCAGCACCGGCATGGCCACCGTCAAGCGGCGTACCGCCGCATCCTCGAATGTCATTTCTATGTCGATCATGGCCTCGTTTCCATTAGAGAGTGCGGAACATCGGTACGGCGAGCGCTCCATTGCGAACCCGCGCCCGAATGGGTATTCCAACCGCCCGCGGTTGGCACGGCGGTCCCCAGGCGAGGCGGCAATGGGAAAGCCGCTTCCAGGACTTCCCGCCCCCGTTGCACACGTTCCGCCATGGCGGGCTCGGCCTGCGCAATGACCTTGGGGGTCACGAAAATCGCGAGCTCGGTTTCACGCAACTGGTAGCGGCGCGACGAGAACAAGGCGCCCAGAATGGGCATGTCCTGCAGCCAAGGAAGGCCGCTGGTTCCCTCATCCCGTTCCCGGGACAAGAAGCCGCCGATAACCAAGGTATCGCCCGACCGGACGTTGAATTCGGTGGAAGCGCGGCGCGTGCGCAACGCCGGCCCGCCGGGAACGCTAAGCGCCGTATCCACGGAACTTGCCTCCACCTCGATCAAGGACCGGATGACTCCGCTGCGATCGATGCGCGGAGTGATCTTGAGCATGACGCCATAAGGTTTGAACAGCGTCGTGGCATTGCCACGCGCATCGGTCGACGAGTAAGGGACTTCGCCACCGGCCAGGAACGTGGCGCTGGCGCCGCTGCGCGCCAGCAATTGAGGCTGGGCCAGCATGACGGCCTCGCCGCTCTGAGCCAGCAATGCGATACGCGACGACAACAGGGCATTCACGCCGAAGTAGCCCGCCGCCGCCGACGCCGAGCCCAGGGTCTCTATGACTTCTTCTCCGGGGCGGCGCATGCGCCCCAAGGACCCCGCATCCCAGGCCAGTCCGGCGTTGATGCCGCCTTGGGTCGTCGTGCCCCAATTCACTCCAAGCTCTCTCAACCTGGAGGTGGGAATCTCCACCACCTGGACATCCAACTGCACCATGTGGTCCCAACCCACTTGCCCGGTAAAGTCCAGTACGGTCGGATAGCGATCCGCCAGGGCAGCGATACGCAAGCGATCATCATCGGAAAGGTCATTGCCTTCTATCAGGATGCGGCCGCCCACTTCGGTGCTGCGCGCCCCCGGAATGCGCGCAAGCAAGGCTTCGACCTCAGCCCGTAAACGCGGTGCTCCAGCCGGGACAACTCTCAGCTCATAGGCTTTGGCGAGACCACGGTTCGTCCAGACATGCATGGACGAGACTCCCTCGGCACGAGCAAACACGACGACCTCTCGCCCTTCGGCCTCGATGGCGCCAATCACCTGGCTATTGCCTATCGCCACGCGCTTGACTCCGGGATGCGACAAGACATGTGTTTCGCCCACCTGAAGTTCGATTACCTGATCCGCCGGCCACGTTGCCTCGCTGACCAGACCTAACGCCAAGGCGAACAAGCTGACTATGACCTGCCTCATGGCTGCTCCTTGTTGGTTCCTGACTGAACAGCCGCCAAATTCGATATGCCTTCGTCCAGCCTGGAATCCAAGCGGTCTCCGTAGACGATGCTCACGCCCGGTAAAACGCGGGGTTCCGGCTCCAGCCCGATCAGCGAGGCAAGGTCGCTTTGCGCGGCGCCGCTAACGACCGCGGCATCATCCCGATGACGTAGCATCGCGGTCAGCACTCCGCTTTGCCGAGCCGCCACGAAGCGCATGGCTTCATCCGGCGTTGCAGCGAGGGTGATGCTGCCGCCCTTGCTTTCGCCTTCCGGCTCGCTGCCCACCATCAGCACCCGCATGCCCTGCAATAGGGGTACCGTCAGTTCCCGCTGGCGATGCGCGAAACTGACATAGATGTCGATGGCATCGCCGGCACGCAGTACGTCGGCCAGGCCGCCCAAATCGGCCGCCGCCACGGTCAAGGCACGCTGCCCGCTATGCAGGCGCGAAGCCAGCGCTGGAGCGGGAGCAGTGAACGTCAGATGGCCGCGCAGCAAGGCTTCGCCATTGGCGACGTCGGCCAGCAAAGTGGCGCCGAGCAGACTGGAAAGATCCAGAGGATCGATGCTGGCCCTCGAAGTCCATTGTTCTGGGATCTCGCGCACGGCCAGATGCACCTCTTCGAGCTGCGTGCCCGCAGGCAGGTCATACGCCGCGACCAGGCGGCTGACCATGGGCATGCGCGCCTCGGCTTCCAGCGCTTGGACCCGTTGCTGCACATGCTCCCGCACAGCCCAGGCCGACACCAGGCCTGCAGCCAGCGCGATCGCGTATACACCGGTCCTGCGCAAGCGCTGCAAGACATGACTCATCCTGTTCATCATGGCGCTCTTCCGCTGACCAGAAGCCCGCTGCCGCCCTCCAGGGGCACCAGCGACAGCCGCATGCGCGTCTTCCCCCGCGTCCACCAATGCTCTTCGTCGGACGCCGGCAGACGATGCCAACCGCTCTGGATCAGGCGATCCTCCAGCAATGGGGCCAATTGTTCCGGCGGCAAAACGTATTGCCAGATGCTCTCGGAGAAGCGAACGCCGTCCTCCATCATGGCCACATCCAGCCTGAGCCGACTGCCCGCCGGGAGCCAATCGGGTACCGGGGTGCCGTGTGAAGCCAGCAGATTGACCGCCGAAATGCTGCCCGCCGTCCGGCGCGCGCCCAGACCTTCCATCTGAATGACCCACCGTTCCTGCCCCACTCGGCCGGACAGAATCGCCTGGCCGGACAACACATTGAGGTCGGTCAGAGCGGGTTGCTGGGCAGACAGATAGCGGATCAGTTCGGGCGTGCTGAGCGGTGTGTCGAATATCAGTACACGCGCGGGGACGCCGTGCAGCCATATGCCGTCCGCCAGTAGCCCACGCCGTGATCCCACAGGAAAGCGCAGGGCCTCCAACGAGGCGATACCAGGCTTTCGCTTGCTGGAAGATCCTGCTTCCTGACCGCCAGCCGCCAGATCCTGAGCGGCAGCGATACTGCGCCCTCCTACTGCCGCCACGGCCAGCGCGCCAGCCAGCAACAGTCGAAATACGCGCGCCACCACCGGACTGCGCCAACTGCCACCCCACGCTGCGCCCAAGCCGGCCGGTAATGCCGAAGAACAAAGTCGCGTCATTTGTCTTTCCCCTTGCGGATGGCCAGCCGATCCATAGGCACCACGTCTGCCCAGACAGACACCCAATCCAGCGACAACCCTGGCCTACCCCAAGGACCGTCGATCCGATCGACGACGGGCTTCAAGCGGCGGGCCTGCGCCAGCGAGGCGCTAGCCGTTTTTCCCCAGGGTGTAGGCGCTTTGCCAATGCGGCGCTGGGCGTCCGCATCGCCGTGCGCATAGCCCGCGCCGCTTGCCACATACGTCTGGCGAGCAATACGTGGACCAGCCACGGGGTCGCGGCGCGCCGTGCTTGCCGTCACCGACAGCAACCTCAGGTGCTCGCCGAACCATTCGTCCTGTAAAGCGGCGACCTGCGGCAAATCGATACCGTGCAACAAGCTAGCCCCGCCCGACAGGGTCGCGCGCTTTGCCTTGGGCAAGTCATGCATAGATTGCCCCATGGCGCTCGCCATCACCGCCTTGCGGCTGGCCTGCGCCATTTCCTGCGCAGCAAACTGCAGGCCTCCGATCCAGGTCACCCCCCACAACAAGAGGGCCAAAAGAGGCAGTATCAGCAACGCTTCGACCATCGCCTGGCCCTGCTGCCGAGTCAGAGCCACCGTCATGGGGTCCTCCGTGCCTGCGCCGTCTCGGCGGCGGTTACCGCGGACAAGCGGGCGTCCCAATAGGGCCGAAAGAGTGTGCCGAGTTCATCAAGGCCGTCGTTGCGGCCTTCCGGCCGGGCATAGTAGGTTTCGGCCGCGGAAGTCACGGTGACTGCGCCCGTCCGGCCAAGCGCGGCATAAGCGAATTTGCCCAGCGGCGCACGGACATCGCTATTGGCATCGGTGGTTTTCAAGACTGAACCAGCAAGCCGAACCGCCACCGCAAAGCGCAGGGGATCGCCACTGCGCGACAAGGCGATTTCACGATAGGCCGGCAGGCCGCGTCCCGGCCAACGCTGCGCTGCAGCCATGGCATATGAATTGGCAAGGCGATTGCTTGCGTCGCCAAGCAAATCCCAGCTGGTGGACTGCTCTACCCAGCGCCAGAAGTCCTGCTCGGAAAAATCCAGGGGTGGCTCTTCCACGTACTCCAGGCCATCAGGCGCCTTGATTTTCTGGCCCTGGGCCGTGCCCCAGCCCATGGCGTACTCACGGAAGTAGCAACCCCGCCAGCGATTAAAGCGAAGCGCGTGATAGGACTGGGTATCGAGCGCCCCCCAACGTCCGTCTGGTCCCAACCAAGTCGAGCCCCGGCGCCGCAACTCGTGCCGATGCAGAGGGCAAAAAGGACGGACCATCCACGGATTGCGGCGTGTGACGTTGCGGCGCTTGAGAAACCCATAGTGGTCCGCGGCCTGCTCGACGGCAGGTCGCAGACCCGCGTCGCGCGTGGCCAGCCGACGCGCCACATAGCCCGGCCAACCATCCGTCAACCATTGCAGATTCGATCCATTGAAACGTGCGCTACCCGCACCCCGGACCTGGATGCCGTCGGAAAGATTGGCGGACAATACCTTGTTCATGATGCGGTCGCGCGAAGCGGGCAGGCCGGCAACCGCCGATGCCGCCGTCGCGTCGAGGACCTGGCGGACCACTCTGTCATGCTCGCCAAACGCTTCCGCCAGCCGCTGTTCGGCGTTCGGCACCGCCCTGGCCGCTTGATAGGCCAAGCCCATATCGGGGCCGAACAGCATGGCGATCAGGCCAGCTGGCGGATTGCCGCGGTTGCGCTGCGACTGCATCGCGCGGGCGAACTGGGCGGACGCCCCCAACGTGACCAGATGCGCCATGGCGACCTGATGCGCGATCTGCGTCCGATTGATGTAGGCCAAGGCATTCAGCGCACGAGCCTGCGCCAACGCTCCGCTGTACGCCGCCGCATCCGCGGCGTGAGTCAGCTGCTGCCGCGATCCGACGGTTTGCCCCAAGTTGTACAGGACGACCAGGGATATGCCTCCCGCCGCTACCATCAGCAGGCCCAGGACCAGTGCCTGGCCCCGCTGATGGACCAGCCGTGCGCAGTGCGGCGACGTCACTTGGCGTCCGCGGCGTTGCCGGTAAAGGACTTGAGCGAACGGGCCTTGGTTTGCGCCGCCGCCTTTTGCGCCGCCTGCTGCGCCGCGCGGTTCTGCGCGCCGCCATCCTCGCCCGCGAGTTCGCGCGCCATGGCGGCGGTCTGCGACCGCACCACCTGGCCGAAGTATTGATATACCGCGATGGCTGCCACCGCTACCAAGGCCACGACCACGATGTATTCCGTCATGCCCTGCCCCAACTGACGCTTCTTAAACCCTGACATATCCGCTCTCCGGCATTGTGAAGAGGCTTCAGTGTCTGCGTCTGACGATGGCGTCACAATTCGCGGATACCGAGGCGGATAAAGTCGTGGCTGGCCGGTTGACTGCTGGCTGCCTTCATTAGCCGGTGATGACGGGACTCGGTGCAGGCCGCACCAGAATCTTGTAACCCTTTAATATTCAAGGGTTTTCCCTATTGCCCAGCCTATAGCGCAGCAGTAGATTTGAGTTGCCGGGCTGTCTGACACCCATCGCGTGCGAAGCCGGGCAGGAGCGCCTCAGACTCACCTTGAGCTGGGGCGCTCTTCCATTTTGCAGCGCGCAAATGCCGCAAATGCGCAGCGCCCGCTATGCGATGCGCGGGATCCCATTGTCGATGACGATCGCGTCGCGCTCCACCACCTTCGCCCTGAAAGACCCGTCCCGCCAAACTTCCACGCTCAACGTCTCGCCGGGATACATCGGTCCCGAAAAACGCAGCGATACGGAACGCACCGCCCCAGGCGCCGCAGGCTGCAACCGTCTGGCGACTGCATGCGACACCAAGCCAAACGTGCACAACCCATGCAGTATGGGACGAGGAAATCCAGCCGCCTGGGCGACCTGCCGAACCGGCACCTGTCGCCGCGCATCCGTGCCTTTGTGGATGCGATGAGCGAGGCCCTGCCGCCCCATTTGCCCTGGGAAAAGGCCATGGGCCTGTGAGGCGGCGTTCGCCGCTTACAGCAGCAGCGGCGAGATCTTGCTCCCGTCCACCGATACCCCGGCCATGAGGCCTCCATTGTTCAGGACGAAACCCACGATGGGCTGCTGGGCAGTGTAAGTATCGATGCTGCCGTTCACGCCCACGTTGGCCACCGCGACAGTCGCGTCCGCGCCCACCGTCCAGCCGCTGCTGGCCCGGAACTTGGCCAGCGCGCCATCGGTCATGAACAACACCACCATCGCTTTGGACTGCGCGCCGGCCTGCAGGCCGATGGAGCCGCCGGTGATGCTGTAGTAACCGGTATCCGACCCGCCCACCCGCAGCACGCCGGTGCCATGCTGCGCCCCCACGATGAAACTCGCGCTCAACACGCCCGGAAACACCAGCACCCCGCGCGCGCGCTCCACCAGTTGCTTGGCCTGCGACGAGGATTGATAGAGCTTGGACAAGGTGGCGTCCGCCGCGGCATCCAGCTCCTGTTTCTTTTCCGCGGCCGTGGCCGAGGATTGGGCGGTGGTGGTGGTGCAACCTGAGAAGATCAGGCTGGCTACGCTAAGCACGGCGGCGGCAACGCCGGGCCGGCGCAACTTCGAAAACAGATCAGGCATGTGGCGCTCCATTCTTGCTTCTTGTTAATGCTCCGGGCAGCCCGGAGCCGTCCAAATGGGAGCTGCAATCCTACCTTTTTTGACGGAGCGCCGTAACCGCGCGGGCGCCCAGCAGGGGCGCCTTGAGATATTCGGACCCGGAATTGGCGCAATCGACCACCAATTGTCGAAACAACTGTGCCGCAGGACGAGCGGTGACTTGCTTGTTCCAAACCGCGACCACCGGTTCAACTTGGCCGCCCAGGTCGAAACGCACCCGCCTCGCAACCTTCGCAGTGCACAGCTGCTCGGCAATGCCCTCCGGGAAGACCGCCAGATAGTCGCCCGCCTGCAGCAAGCTGGCCGTGACGGATACATCGCTGGTGTGCACGCCCTCCGAAGGTAGCGCAACGCCCAAATGGTGCAGCGCGGTCTGCAGCAGATGGAAGATGCGGGATCCTGCGTTCGGGATGCACCACCGCTGCCTTGCAAGCATATCGGCCGTGATTCTCCGGCGAGCCAGCAGCGGGTGATCTCTGCTGGCGATGACAACAACCTTCTGTGCCGGCAAGATGCGCACCGTGGACAGGCTGGCCAGGTCCAAACGCGGGTCTGCATAGGTAAACAAAATGTCCAGCGATCCATCGACGAGCTGCTCGATCAGTTCGACGATGCCCCCCTCCACCATGCGTACCGTCATCCCCGGCCTGTCCGTATTGAAGGTGGCAAGCGCATGGCACAGCAGCGGATGTACGGACAGGGTCCGGCTCGCCAAACGCAGTTCCCCTTTGCCCCCTTTCTGGATTGCGCTCATGGACTCTGCCAGGCGCTCCAGCTGCACCAGCAACACGGTCGCATGGTTCGCCATCTCGCGGCCGAGATCGGTCAGCGCCAGGCCTCGGCGGCCCCGGCCTTCCCATAATGGCGCGCCCACAATGGCCTCGATCTCGGCCAGAGACTTCGAGATGGCGGCAGGACTGACATGGAAACGCCTGGCCACCGCCGCAGCCGTTTGCACTTCGCCCAAGGCTCCAATGATGCGCAAGTGGCGCAGCTTCAGGCGCGACAGTATCAGGTGCGCGGATTCTTGCCCGCTTGGGGAATGAGGGTCTGGCATGTCCACTACTTGGAGCACTGCGTCATAGTGCTTTTTATATTAACCATTAGGTAAATATTAACTTCTTTTAATTCGCTATTTGTTTCCATTCTTCGATTCTATAGTGCCATCACGACACATTCATTTCCGACGCAGCCCCGGTCTGCGACACCAAGGAGTTCGAGCGATGGCGAACGCGATTCCCTTTCTGAAATATGCCTGCGGCGTCTTGGCGTGCGCTGCATTGACGACAGCCTGCGTGGCTGCGGGTACCGATTGGCCCAAGGCGCCGTTGCGCATCATCGTTCCGTACACCAGTGGCGGGTCCGTCGACGCGATAGGCCGGGCATTGGCTGAAAAACTCGGAACCAGACTAGGCCAGAAACTCGTCGTAGAGAACATTGCCGGCGGTGCGAATGTCCCTGCTGTGAAGAGTGTGTTGTCTGGCGCGGCAGATGGCTATTCACTTTTGCTGGCCAGCGACACGGCGCTCAGCATCAATCCCCACGTAATCAAAGACCTTACCTACGATCCCGAGCGTGACTTGACTCTCGTCACCGTGGTCAGCACGCAGCCTCACTGGATCATCACCCGGCCCGAGCGGAAGGAGCTTGGCAATCTCGAGGACTTGAAGGCGTACATCAAAAGCCATCCTGGCAAGGTCTCCATCGGCGTAAATGTGGTGGGCGGTGCTGCCCATCTGGGGCTCGCGGACTGGCGGCGTCGCAACGAACTGGATTTCGCGATCGTCCCTTATCGGGCGCCCGAGCAAGGTACGGTGGACCTGATCGGCGGACGTCTTGACGCCAAGGTCGACCCCATCGGGGCATCCCGTAATCTGGCAGAAGAAGGCAAGGTCAAGCCGCTCGCCATTCTGCAGGACACGCCCATTCCGGCGTTTCCCGGCATCCCGGCTCAAGAGCCGAACAGCGCAGCCGCGTTAACGGTACGCGCGCACATATCGCTGGCGGTAAAGGCTGGCACACCCCCTGCCATCGTCGACCGGCTCTACCAGGAAGTACGCGCCAGCGTACTGGAACCGGATTTTCTGAATCGGCTGAAGGTTTTCACATACCTGCCGGTCCTGACGCCACCGGAAGAAAGCCGCCAACGCATCCAGGCCGAAACCGCCCGCTACGGGAGCATCGCCAAGAACATCGATCTGGACGGCAACTGACCCCAAACCCGCTAAACCGTTCCACTGGAGCCCTATCCATGCGTTTCGTCATTGCGCTGGTCCGCCATGAAACCAACTCATTCTCTCCCAATCCCACTCCGCTCTCGTCGTTTAATCGGGGCGGCGGGAGTTCGGGGCCGCTATACGGCAACGACGCAATCCAGGCATGCCAAGGAACCAATAGCGCGGCGGCCGCGTTCATCGATCTGGCCAGGGCGCAAGGACACGAATTCGTCGTGCCCTTGATGGCATACGCCATGCCTAGCGGGCTGGTGACAAGCGCAGCATTCGAACACATCGCCACGACCATCGTCGAATCCGTCCGGCAAGGCTGCGATGCGGTATTGCTGGATCTGCACGGCGCCATGATTTCCGACCACTACTCCGACGCCGAAGGAGAATTGTTAAAGCGGATCCGGGCCGTGGCGCCGGACGTCCCTATTGCGGTCGCACTCGATTTTCATGCCAATTTCAGCTCGGTGCTGATCGAAAACGCGACCGTCGTTACGGGCTATCGCACGTACCCTCACATCGACATTTACGAGACGGGCGAGCGCGCCGCCCGCACGCTCATGGCTGCGCTTCGTGGCGAGGTTACGCCTGCGATGATCTGGCGCAGCCTTCCCATGCTGACGCATACCCTGCGTCAAACTCCACTGGCGCAACCCATGAAAGACATCATGGACCGCGCGCGGCAAGCGGAAAGCGACGGTGAAATTCTCAATGCTTCGGTATTTGGCGGCTTCCCATACGGCGACACGGCTCATGCCGGCCTCACGGTTGTCGTGGTGGCCGACACCAATCACCTGAACGCAGCCCAACGGGTTCTCGATGAGCTCTGTTCCGAAGCCTGGGCGCGCCGCGCCGATTTCAGGTTCCATGCGGAACCCATGGAAAAATCGATTGCTCGAGCGCTCTCGGCCAAAGCAGGCCCGATTGTGATGGCGGACCATGGCGACAATTGCGGTGCAGGCGGATCAACGGACGACATGACTGTCTTGCGCGAGGTTTTGCACCAAGGATTACAGGACGTGGTAGCCGGCCCATTCTGGGACCCCGCCGCCGTAGCCGCAATGGTCGACGCGGGTGTGGGCAGTTCAATCACGGTCGATGTGGGCGGCAAGACAGATGTGCCCGCGCTGGGCATCAGCGGCCAGCCTCTGCGTTTGACGGGGCGCGTCCGGTGCATCACGGACGGACAACACCGGGTCTTCGGTCCCATGCACACAGGCATGCTCGTCACTCTGGGCCGCACGGCCGTGCTCGATACAGGCAGTGCGCTTGTGGTCATCAGCGAAAAACCACAGGAGCCATTTGATACCGGGGTGTTCACGCATGCCGGCATCGACCCGGCCCGACACAAGTATGTACTGATCAAATCTCGCCAACACTTCAGGGCTAGCTTTGAACCCATCGCGAAGGAGGTCATACTCGTCGCGGGACCGGGAGTGGCGAGCGCCGATCTGGAACAGTTTCCCTTCAACAATCTACGCCGTCCGATATATCCGTTCGATCCCGAAATGACTATCTGACACCGGCTTTCCCGCTCACACTCATATATTGGCACCCAGCATTTCGCAGCCTGACGGTGCCAATACCCGCTTAAAACTTCACACTACTTCATATTTTTCGTCTGGACGATTGATAGAGTTAGCCCGCCATTAAGCAACTCCGCCCGGAAACGGGATTTCCAGATGAACACCAACAAAGACAAACTCACGCAGAGAAAGCTCCAGCGCAAGATACTCGTCCCAGCCTTGCTCAGCCTGGTATTGGCAGGCGCGGGAGCCGAGGCGGCGGCCAACTCCGTCGGCACGAAAGGCGGCGTCAGCCTGCACTATGGCGTAGGCGAACATTACAAGCGCTACACGCTGAACTATGAAACTTCGCCGCTCTGGAGCACGGAGTTCAGCGGCAGTTGGGGCCGACTGGACCTGACTCCGGAGTTCGGCGCATCCTATTGGACTGCGGACGGATCCCGCTCGCCCGGCAATGTCTGGCAATTCAGCGCCATTCCCATGTTCCGCTGGTGGACCAGCGAACGGTTCTATATAGAGGCTGGCATTGGAGCCACCGTTTTCACGCGCACCCGCTTTGCGGACAAGAACATCGGCTCCGCATTCCAATTCGGCGACCACATTGGCGCAGGCTTTCTGCTAACGCCAAACAACCGCATCGGCCTGCGGTACTCGCATTTCTCGAATGCCGGCATCAAGCGGCCGAATCCGGGCCTGGACACGGTGCAAGTCACTTATACCTATCAGTTCTGATTGGCGCAAAGCTGCGACCACGACGTCGTAAATAGACTGACTTGCGCAAATGCGATGGGTGATTATCTTCCCGGATAAAGCCATTAGGGCCGCCCCGGAGCTACCCGTCCAGATCCCCATGCTCTTCGGCGTCGCGGCGGTACGCTTGCGCCTTCGCCCATATAGCCAACATGACGGCCAGCAAGATGATGACCAGAACGATCAGGATGATCTGCCACCAGGTCATGCCAAGAGCTCCTGTGCCACGCCCCGAAGCACGGGCGCCTGGCCGTCAGCGTTGTTTATTCAAGTCAATCTAGCAAGCATTGGGGCGGGGTCATATCCTCTTTTTGATGGGGTTCAGATGAATCTGGTGAATCGGCGCTCTCCCGCCAACGCCGAGAATCGAAGCCGCCCCGCCCCGGCGACGCGTCCGGGACAGCGACCGACAACGTTCATTTCGGCTCGCTCGGAGGCGTTCCATCCCATCTCTCCACCGCCTGGATCCTGGCAGCGTCGACCACGCACAGCGTCCGGTAGAACATCGCACCGCTGGCGATAAGCGCGCCGAGGTCCTGCTCATCAAGCTTCGGCGCCAACCGCTCCAGGTGGCGCGAATAGATCATGAGAACGCTATCCCAATTGCCAGGGCTCGGCGCAGGCGCGGGCATCGAGATCATTAGCGCCAACAATTCTTCGCTGTCCATGGGTTTACTCTCGCCAAAGAAATGCAACGTCACATAGAGCGTGTGGCTACAGCGCTTTTCTCGGACCGCTGCGGCCCTGGTCGCGCTTAGATCTTAGTCCTCTTGCGGGGCCGTCCCTCTTCGGGAGCCCTGAAAAATGAAGCGAAATGAAGCCCGCAATTCGCGTTCCCGGAGTGGCGTTTGGCACGCCGGCTGCAATGATCCGCGGCGGCAATACATTGTGTTTTCAGCCAAGCACGCCTTCTGCGCCCTTACGCGCGGACAGCTTTTTCTTGGCGGGAATGAAGGAACGGTATTTGCTCCACGACCAGCGCCTCCAGGAGGATAGTCATGAAGCCAACTCACGCACTTTTAACCATTGTCTTGCTCGTCGCAGGCACTCACGTACAGCCCGCCAAGCTTTACGCCCAGGGCCAGGCACAGGTACAGCAACCCCGCGACAAAGTCAGCAAGGAACCCGCCACGGCCTCCGAACAGAAACCCACCAATTCAACTGAGGACGGCGCACCTGCCTCCGAAAAAACGCCCACGGACGCGGCCTCCGCCACACCCGGCGGCCCAGGAGAGCAGACGCCTCAGCCCGTGCGAGGCCAGGGTACCGTTGAGGGGTCACGCGCCAATCCCGCGCCAGAGGGCACATTGCCCGGCGGCCGGGCGGGTAGCGGCGGACACAAAACCAACGAATTCGGGCGGTAGCACCCACCGATTGCTGCGGCCCCATTTGCAAGGTTTGCTTGCACTTTACCGCTGCGCGCTGGTCAAGTCCGAATTTTTAATGCGGGCCATCCCTCCTCTATTTCCGTCGGTAACGTCGGTCGACATCCGGCGTTATCGCGTCCATCGTTTTACCTAGGCCAATGCCAACGTGAGGAGGTGCGTAATGGATGACTCTGTACGCCTCGCAGGTCGAGAAGCAGCCAGACACGGTGTCCCGCTCTCGGCGTGCCCATTCATGAAAGCCCCCAATATGTCAGGCCATGCAGGCGCACCGCCGCAGCATTGGAATGCCAAGCTGACCGCCTGGGAGACCGGCTGGCGAGAAGAGACTGAGGCCCGACTCGCCGAGCTTAAGCGGCGAAAACTCCTCCGCGACTCTGATTAAGCAGAATTAGACCGCAAGCACTAGATGCAGCGTGGGGGAATGACGCACTCGGCGAACTGTTTGGGGGCCCATGGTCGCTACGTGCGGAAATGAGATGGCGTCGCGCCAAGGCGTCCGGTGTAGAAACACTATTGCGGCGCCCCCTCAATTCACTACATACTGGCCCTCCGTTCATCTACTTTTGGAGGAGTGCCGAAATGCATGAGGACATCCGAAAGCAAGGAGCGCTGGCCGCCCGCCAAGGATTGACCCTATGGGATTGTCCCTACCTTAAAGCCCAGGCGATGCCAGGGCACACAGGAGAGTCACCAGCAGCATGGCAGGCAAAGGTCGACGCTTGGGAGGCCGGATGGATGCGTGAAAGGAACCTGACGAGGCCGCCGAAGCGAACTACGCTCTCTCGCGAACGCCGAGTGTGATACATGGAAAGCGCCCCAAATACAGGGGCGCTTTTCCATTGAAGACTTTGTGTTCGCAACTGGCGGACTGCTCCCGCAACCCCAATTGGCCGATGCCCTCCGGCCTTGGCAACTGCTACAGGTATAGCGCCACGGGATTGCGCCTGCTGGCACAACTACCCGAATGCAGGCGCCGACTCTAGGGGAAAGCCAATGGCCACCGGGACACGGCTCGCAGATGTCATCGTCAAACTGCCGGATCGATCTACCTGTCGGATCCAACGCCGATTGGTGATAAAGCGCGGGACGACGGATCCGCCAAAGCCCGAATATCACTGTTCACTGCCAACCGGGGAGCCTGTTGTATGGCTGGGCGATGGAAAGTACCGCCTGCCCGATGGGTCAATCGCGGTGGCCGTAGCCCATCGGCCGCCCGCGGCATAAGTATTTCGCAGGATCGTCCCGCGTCGCGGGCGCCATCTCTTCTCCGCACAGCGGCATATGCCTGGATGCGCAAGGGGAGGCCCCTATGACCGCATCGTCCGGGGCAAATATCGCCACCCGCATGGCAGAGAGCGCCCTAGTTCAGACGATCCAATCGCCAGTCCGTGGTAAGACCGTTGCCAGTCATGCTGACCCGGTAGTCATACGTGACGTTGGGTTTGACCGATACCTGTTGGTACTGAATGGGCTCGGTCACATTGTCCATCTGCAAACCCAGTCGTATCACTCCCTCCGGTACTTGCAGCTCAAGGACACGATTCGCGTCGACGTTCGCCACATGGCGCCCGTCGATGTATATCAATGCATTCCTTGCGGAGCCAAACACGCCACGGTCTCTGACTATCCGGATGGTCCCCTTTTCCGCCCCCTCCACAAGCAGCGCGGGATCGAGAACAGCGGACGCCTTTGCCCTCGGGGCGGTGGCGACATCTGCCGGAGACGACGCGCATCCGGCAATAACGGTCAACAGCAAGGCGGCGAACCCCGTACGCATCATCCTTTCTCCTTCAGATCGGTGCGCGGCCAATATACCCTAGCCATTTATGGGCTGCAGACCAACCGCCATTCCCTGTTCCCGAGGACTTGCCGTCCAATGAACTCTGGAGCAGCCCGACGCACACCGGGCGATCAACGCCATCAAAACAGCGCGTGGCCAGATCGGCAAAAATCCCCCACGCAAAAGAAAACGCGGGTTTGCATGAACTTCATGCAAACCCGCGTCAATACTTGGTAGGCCCCCATCAGACCTACGTGTGCATCCGCGACGAGAAGCGGGCCAGCGCCTATATGGAATTTATGCGAGAGACAAATCAATGTCTTCGACAGTGACGTTTTTAGAAGCATGGAGGCCACGGCGTTGCCTCCCTGACAGCCTTACGATGCGCTGCATGGAAAACGAATTGCGCCCTACACGTCCAGCGGACCGATCTGGACCCCGTCATCTGCTTCGCCAGACTCAGCTTGCTCGGAAACGCCGCCGTCCTGGGTGTCGTACGGGACGTTGAAGAACCAGACAGCCTCTTCCGGTGCCACTTGGTGGCGCGCTAGCCGCGCGCCGAATGTCATAGGGGCGGCGCTATGCATATGCCGCACCCGTATATGGCTTAAGACGGTTGATACACATCCATTCGCGAAGTTCTACGGGAAGTGGAAAGGTTCGCGCGTACTTGATGGCCTGCGAAAATGCCTGTCGCAGCGATTCCGGATCTTCGGTCAGGCCGTCCAGAAAGGCCGTTGCCGCCCCTTCACTTAAGATTGGGCGTCCGAACACTTCGCAGCAGTACGACAACCATTCAATCGGGGTCGCCCCCGTAAGGATTTCGCTCAAGGAAGATCACTCCTTGAAGATGCATGCCGTCAGTGACATCGAAGAGGTCATTGCAAAATCGCTCTCCGAGCTGACGGGGAAGAATGTCAGAATCACTATCGGGAAAATTGACTTCGAATTCGGAGCCTGGACAGGTACGCGGACGAAATTCGACGTGGCTATGGATGAACGACCGGTAGTTCGGGACAACGAGGCAGACTTGCCCGATTGGGCTAAGGACCCGCAGCCCTGAACACTCCGGCTATGCATCGGAGAGCTCCTGATGAACGCAAAAACCAAAACAGGGACTGCTGTGTGTTGATGTCATGCCGCCCTCGTCTCTTCGGCCAACTCTGGCCAAATACGCAGGAAGTCGTCAGGCCTTTGATCCTGACGACGGATCGCCCCACCAGTTGCAAGCTCCAGGCCAACGCAGTTCTCAGGCGAAGGGAGGCGGTCCTTGTATCGAATGCGCCACTGTCGTATCTGCGCGTCGTTCTTGACGTCGTAGCCAAGCTCAACCATGCGCGCACGGAGTTGCGCCACGGTCAGGGCGCCAGGGGAAGACAGGATGAGTTCAGGTCCATGCGCACATATTTGTAGCGTTTGCTACGTTTCGTAATTAGCAAATGCACCAGTAGCACATGCTACTTTTCGGATCATGAACGAGATAGAACTAAACGAGTTCCGGATCGCCCGTCTTTCGGCGGCTGTGGACCACGTATCAAAAGGGAATAAAACCGACTTTGGCCGCCGGCTTGGCTACAAAGACGGCGCCTTCGTTCGTCAGGTGCTTTCTGGAATCCGGCCGGTCACGGAAAAGACCGTTTGGGCAATTGAAGCCATGCCTGGAATGAAAGGCTGGTTTGAGCCTGATGGCCCTCCCGTTTCGACCGCCGACGTCCAACAGCCCACTGACTGGCCATTCCCAGAGATTCCCGAAGACCAAGTTCGGGCCCTTCCCCCTGCCAAGCTAAGCGCCCTTCAAGGAGCGATGGCCCTCGCTATAGCTCAGATGAACTTGCCGATCACAGTCGCGCCGGGGCAGACGAGTGGATCGCCTGCCCGCAGCTCGCTCGTGGACATGGACGCAGCGGATGATCCCTTCTTCACACCAATCGCTAAGCCAGCCGCTCCTTGGGAAGGTGGCAAGACCACGCACCAGGCAGAGCGCGAGCGCACGCTACGAATCAGTACCCAAACGGGCGTAGTGGCAAATGTCGGGGTTGGTGAACCTCCCGCTGCCAATGACAAATTCGAGAAGGTCCCCGAGCTAGCCGATGTGCGTCTGGCGGCCGGCGAGCCCATCGAGAATCACGCCGAAGAGCAGACTGGCATGATCCAGTTCCGCAAGTCGTTCCTGAAGTCGGTGGGCGCGGACAACGGGAGAGTTCGTGTCGTATACGCGAAGGGCGACAGCATGGTACCCGTCATCCGTGACGGCGCCGCGCTGCTCATCGTGCCCAATGAGAGCCTGACGCTACGTGATCTGGCTGCTGGCGGGGTCTACGCCATCAACTATGACGGCAAGATGATCGTGAAGACGGTGACCAAGGAACGTCTCTCCGGGCGCTGGGTGGCCCGGTCGTTCAATCCCAGCTATGCCGATATCCCCCTGGAAGACGGCCACCCTGTGCGTGTGCTTGGCCAGGTCGTCTGGGCTGGCGCTAGGTTGCGGGATGACGAAGCGGGACAGTGGGTGAAGTCGTGACGCGCGACAACGCGAACTCGAGCTCTCGACAAGGGACGGATCATGAAGACGATGCATCACTGGTTGGCAATCGCGGTGTTCTCCTTGATGACCGCTTTCGGAGCACAGGCGCAGGATGGGGCCCCCTCCTGCAAAGCCAACGTCACCCAGGATGGCGCCACGCACAGCATTCCCTGGACAGGAAAATGCATAAATGGTCGAGCCGACGGCCTGGGGGTTTGGATTCTGCCGCGAACAGGTTCAAAACCCACGCTGGTTGTGCTGAACCTGGTAGACGGTAACCCTGATCGTTCCAACCTCTATGGCAGCATGACGCGCGCCGATGGGCAGACCGCGTTTTTCAAAGGCGACCCTCGTTCGCAGCAAAACGGCTTTGTCTGGCTGGATTCCGAGGCCTGCCTAGCAATACCACAATGCCAAACGATAGCCCGCTATAACCTGACACCACTCAAGGCGCGCTACCAGAGCGACGCCAACGTAAGCACACCGACGGCGGCTGCGATCCGCACAGCCAGCCCCTCAACCCGCACCGGCAATAAGCATTGCCCAACAACGTTCCACCATTTCGAATACTTGATCAGTGGCATGCAGAAATCGCCACCACGACCACTCTATGAGTGGGTCTGGTTCAAGTACCCAGTGGGCACCCCCATCCCGACCACCGGCGGCCCTGATATCCCGCTTCCGCGTTTGTCGATTCCGACTCCTTTGCAGAGCAACGCACAGGTGGCCCGCCTCACCCGCGACGATTGGCAAAAAATCCGCGTTGCGATGGCGGCATCGCGGTCAAACTGGAACAACATGATCACACAAGCTCAGGGCGACCCGACACAACGTGACTGGGCCGCCGGTCGCGTCAAGGAGGCGATGGCCGAGCGAGAGCAATTCGACGCAATCATGGATTGCTATGGCGGCACAGCAACCGATGCCGCATCCACTGCGGCCAGCACTGCACCAGCAGCCGTGCAACTGAGCGGACGCGGCGAGGAGCCCGACGGGCCGGCCACCGAGGCCTCCCGATTACTGGACACTCAACGCTCGAATTATCAACAGGCCCAGTCCGGACAAGGCAAATCATCCTCTGCCTCTAGCCGTAACCTCAATGCCCCCTATGCACGCAATGACTGCGTGCAGATGGTCCACAACCAGAGTGGTACGACTCTGCCCTCGCGATGGCAGAACCGTTGCGCCATGCCGATTGCCGTGATCGCATGCGCAGCGCCGCCAAATACTCTCGAACAGCGCTGCGCCACCCAAGGCGGCTGGGGAACCACGAGCGTCATTCCCCCTGGCGGCAGTTACCCTTTCGTACGGGGCTTCACCGGGCCGTGGCAAGTGAAGTTCTTCGTCTGCGACATGACGGATGGCAAGAAACTCTGCCGAAGGCCTAAGTGAACCGCGTCCGCCGAACCCACAATGACACGGCCACGCTAGAGGCCTTTATCTTTTAGCTCGTGGTATGCACAGGCCAGTCAAAGATGGAATGGCCAGACACTCACGAACGCTTATCTAGCAGCACAGATCGCCCGAGGATGCCGGCCCGGTTCGATAGGTCAGCCGTGCGTCCTCAATCTCAGTGCCGTACGCGGTCAGCATCGTGTGAATTGAAGCCTTGATCAGTTCCTTGTGGACTCCTTGTGAATTGCCGGGCGGTCAACGCGACTCGCCCCCTACTTGCATTCCACTCCTTCCGCTGCGCAGTGTTCTGCGTTTTTGGGAAAGTATGTGAACCCCTTCCCCCTGCCCGCCTAGAGCGGGCTTTTTCTCGCCTGTTACAAAGAAGCGTAGCATTTGCTGTCATTTTGATGCGTAGCGATTGCCACTATTCTTTCAACGCTGCACCAGCAGTACCGCTCTTTAACAACCGAGGCCGCCCGCCCCTCCGCAAGGGAGAAGGGCTAAACAGGACTACCCCAGAGGCCAGCGCCCCGGGGGCCCTGTGTGTCTGGCCCCTCGCGGACAGGCAACGCCCAGCCGGGCGTGGCGACGATAACCCCGGCCATCCGAACCGCTGAAAAGCGGGTTTCGGCCAGCGCTGCGAGTCAGCGCTGGCCGAAGCCTCATTGAGTGGAAAGACGGCAATGCAGTTTGGCGAACTGAGTGAGTTACGCCAAGCTTCTGCCAGTGTTTAACCCACTTAGGTGCCGTCTCGAATCACTGGAAGGTGGCCAAGAGCGAAGCGTGTGTGTAGACGCCATCTACCACCACGCCGACTTTCGGAATCCATCCGCCTAGGCTTACTTTCACTGGTTGCGGGACCTCGGGCGGAGAGAATTCCCATTCCCAATCGATCGTCTGACTCGTGGCGGAATCATTCATGCCAATAGACTCCTTCGGCTTAGAGCCAAGACATTGAGCGAACTCCCTCGCAACTCCATTGAATGAGGTGAGCAGCCTTTCGCTCAATTCAGCCGTCATTACGGACTTATCCGGAACAGTGGGTACCTTGAAAGTGCAGTAGACCGACCTGAATGGGGTTCCGCTTTTATAGGTCTTGTCCTGGATGTAGCACGTCTCGAAGGGCTTAATGTCTCCCCTCATAGCCCAACGCTGCCGCTGGAATAGCGCCCCCGGCCGGTTAGTGCTGGGCACCTCCTGGCCCCGAAGGCCATCCCAACGATTCGACTTCTGCGAAACGATCGTTTTTATCGTCGCGCATTGCGCATCTGGCATGGATAGCGCTTGCGGTGATCCAACCAACGAACATATCGCTGCTGCCCCGAGGGTAACCCGCAGTGCTGCCATTGGTAGCCGGATCTTTGCCATGTCTATCCCCTCGTTCTCCGAACAAACAGCGTATTCGCAAAGGAGGAGGAAGTAACTCATCCAGATAGAGCAGTCCGATCCTTTTGACCAGGGACGCGTTCGTTCTCCCTAGGTTTCAAGAATGACGCATCCCGGGTCGTAGCCGGGACCTCAACAAACTGCCTGAAACGGTGACCGCAAACTTTGCACATGGCCCGAACTGAATCGACCGCCGAGCGCTTTAGGCGGGCAGTTCGGCAGAAACCCCACCCATTTCCCCACGACCAAGTCAACGGAGAAATCCGTGCTCAGGTTCTTTGAAGAGCTGTTCGATATCGTCGCGTCCATTCTCAACGTGCTGGACCGCAACGGCGACCTGTAAGACCGCACCATCCTGCCCCGCTCGTCGGGGCGGCTTCGGAGAGCAGGCCGGCGCCGCAACGTCAGCGGTACAAAAGTGACTTTCATTCGATGCCACTGACCGCTTTACCCGGCCTGCTCTCCGAAGCCCACCACCGCGCATACCGCGCAAATCCCCCTGCCCTCAACTATCCCCGCCATCTGGTGGGGCCTGGCGCTGCTCGCCCTGATGGCGGTGGCCCTGGTGCCCCTCGGCAATTACTTCATCCGCCGCTATGTCGCGGCCGATCCCTGGAGCCCTACATGAACACCATCAGCGCGAGCGCCCCCCCGGTGCGCATCCGCCCCCTGCAAGCCATCGCGGATGACACCTTGCGTTTCCTGGAGACCGACATGCGCGACGGCTTCCTGCACGTCCGCCAGGGCAAGACAGCTCAAAAGCTGCGAATCGAAATTACGGGTGAACTCGCGGCCGTCATTGGCCGGATCATGGCCAGGAAGGCGCGATACCGGGCCGAAAACAGGGTGGTCAGTCTGTACCTGGTGGTGAACGAATCAGGCCTGCCGCTGGCGGCCGGAGCACTGCGTGACCGATTCGATAAGGCGCGGGAAGCAGCCGGTGTGCCCAAGTCTGCATTCCAATTCCGCGACTTGCGCGCCAAGGCCGGCACCGACAAAATCGAGGCCGCCGGCGATATCCGTCAAGCCCAAAAGCAACTCGGCCACGGGTCGGTTACGACCACCGAGAAATACGTCCGGCGCCGCAAAGGCGATAAGGCGGCACCCACGCGCTGAGCCGAATTGCGGAAAAGCCCCAGCATTGCGGAAAACAAAACGGGTCTCGGATTGCTCCGAGACCCGCATGTTTACTTGGTAGGCCCCCCGAGAGTCGAACTCGGCACCAACGGATTATGAGTCCGCTGCTCTAACCAGGCATGAGCTAGAGGCCCGAAAAAAGATTACTGCCCTTCCAGGAAGCTCTTGAGCTTGTCGGCCCGGCTGGGATGACGCAGCTTGCGCAGCGCTTTAGCCTCTATTTGGCGAATGCGCTCGCGTGTGACGTCGAACTGCTTGCCCACTTCTTCCAGGGTCTGGTCCGTGCTCATTTCGATGCCGAAACGCATGCGCAGAACCTTGGCTTCACGCGGGGTGAGAGAGTCTAGCACTTCCTTGACCACATCGCGCATGGAACCGTGCAAAGCCGCATCGGAAGGCGCCAGCGTGGACGTATCTTCGATGAAATCGCCCAGGTGCGAATCGTCGTCGTCACCGATAGGCGTTTCCATGGAGATCGGCTCCTTGGCGATCTTCAGGATCTTGCGGATCTTGTCCTCGGGCATATCCATCTTCTGCGCCAGGGTCGCGGGATCCGGCTCGGCGCCGGTTTCCTGCAGAATCTGGCGGCTGATGCGGTTCATCTTGTTGATCGTTTCGATCATGTGAACCGGAATACGGATGGTGCGGGCCTGGTCGGCGATGGAACGCGTAATGGCCTGGCGGATCCACCAGGTCGCGTAGGTCGAGAACTTGTAGCCGCGGCGGTACTCGAACTTGTCCACGGCCTTCATCAGGCCGATGTTGCCTTCCTGGATCAGATCCAGGAACTGCAGGCCGCGGTTCGTGTACTTCTTGGCGATCGAAATCACCAGGCGCAGGTTGGCCTCGGTCATTTCGCGCTTGGCCTTGCGGGCCTTGGCTTCGCCGGTGGCCATGCGCTTGTTGACGTCTTTCAGGTCCTTCAGCGGCAGGACGACTCGCGTTTGCAGGTCGATGAGCTTCTGCTGCAGTTCCTGCACGGCGGGGATCTGGCGCTCCAGCGTTTCGGCGTACGGGTGGCCGGCGGCCACTTCATCGACGACCCACTGCATGTTGGTTTCGTTGCCCGGGAACACCTTGATGAAGTGCGTGCGCGGCATGCCGGCACGGTCCACACACGTGTGCAGGACGGCGCGTTCGAGCTGGCGCACTTCCTCGACCTGCTGGCGCAGCGTATCGGCGAGCTTCTCGACCATCTTGGCCGTGAAGCGGATGCCCATCAGTTCGTTCTGGATGGATTCCTGGGCGCGCACGTAGACGTCGGACTTGTAGCCGTCCTTCTCGTACGAATGGCGCATCTTTTCGAATTGCTTGCCGACTTCGTCGAACTTTGCCAGTGCCTTGACGCGCAGGTCTTCCAGCTGCTTGCTGGACATGCCACCGGCGGGACCGTCGTCGCCCTCGTCTTCCTCGGCCGAGACGCCAGCGCCGGCGTACTCTTCGCCGTCTTCCGGATCGACCAGGCCATCGACCACTTCGTCGATCTGGGCCTGGCCTTCACGCACGCGCAGGATGTGGGCCAGGATCTCGTTGATCGTGGTCGGGCAGGCCGAGATGGCCATGACCATGTGCTTCAGGCCGTCTTCGATGCGCTTGGCGATTTCGATTTCGCCTTCGCGAGTCAGCAGCTCCACCGAGCCCATTTCGCGCATGTACATACGCACGGGATCCGTCGTGCGGCCGAAATCGGAGTCCACCGTGGTCAGCGCGGCTTCGGCTTCGTCTTCGACGTCGTCGTCGTTGGACGCGACCGGCGCGTTTTCGCTCATCAGCAGCGTTTCGGCGTCGGGTGCCTGGTCGTAGACCGCGATGCCCATGTCGCTGAACGTGCTGATGATGCCGTCGATGGCTTCCGCGTCGACCAGGTCATCAGGCAGATGGTCGTTGATTTCGCCGTAGGTCAGGTAGCCGCGGTCCTTGCCCAGCTTGATCAGCTGCTTCAGGCGGTTGCGGCGCGCTTCATATTCTTCGGGCGTGACGGGGCCGCGGGCGATCAGATCCTTGGGATCGGCCTTGCCACGCTTGCCGCCGCGCTTCGGCGGCTTCAGATCGGGCAGGACTTCGCCATCGCCGTCCATCGTATCGTCGAAGCCGTCGGAATCGTTGTTTGCGTTCTTGGCGGGACGGCCCGGGCGGCGACCGCTGGGCGCGGGGCGCGCGCTGCCAACCAGGTCGGCGAGCTTGTCTTCGGCCTTCTTGGCGCGCGCCTTCGTCACCTTCTCTGGCTTGTCAGCCGCGGCAGCCTTGGTCGCCTTCTTGGCAGCCGTTTTGGCGACCTTCACCGCCGTCTTGGCGGGCGCCTTTTCCGCTGCCATGCTTACGACGCGCTTGGCCGCCGTGGCCTTGGTTTCGGCCGCATCAATTGCAGAGGAGGATTTGCCGGTGGATTTGGTCATAGTCGCTTCCGTGGTCGTCGCAACCCGTTTGGGCATGTTGCACCGCATGAGGCCGCCTTGGACGGCAGCCCAACGCGGCGGTTATACGGGTAAATCTGGTGAATCAGCGGAGTTCACACGGCTGCGTTGTTCGCAGCACCGGCTCTTGCGAGCCCGCTCGACGCCGTTCCGGTGCAGTACCGTACTTGCGCCTTGCGTGCATGACCTCATCCAGTGGGGGCTCCCGGGCGTTGGGGGGGCTGCCTGCCTATAAATAGGCGTTGCTTGCTTATCGGGCCTTTGCCCCAAGCAGCTGAGTAGACACAGCACCCAAACCACTAACGCTACGCGGAGATGACCGCCGCCGAACTGCGTAATTCACCGCTCAGCTATATTAATTAACTATGTAACAAATTTGACGCGCGCATCCGCTTTTATTTCTGCCGTTCCGTGTCGATATTCCAATTTCTGGAACACCCACAACGTCCGGATCGCAGGTCCCGCGTCAAACCCTATACATCCATTAGATTCCAGCGGCCAGAATAGATTCCGCCCGCCAGAGGCATTTCTTGTTGCCTATGTATCGCAGCGCCAGGATTACCACCAAATTCAGTCGGAATTCAGCAAAATCAACTGTAAACGCTACAATCCATAAGCGGGGGCCCTTGATTCGGCGGCCCTTGCCTTGATTTCTTACCTGATTTCTTACCTGATCTCTTACTGCTACCGCCCAACTCGATCATCCCTAAGGCAAAGATCAGCCTCCGCCAGCGGGACAACCTTTGATTTTAGCGCATTTAGCGCACGCCGGCACCCTTCAGCACGGCCATCCGGCTGGAAAGCTCCAGATAGCGCTTGCGCGCTTCCTCCGTAGCCAGCCCCGCCGCGGCGAGCTTGGCGATCTCCAGCTTCGCCGAGTCAAATTCGATTCGTCTCAAGGCATCGTCCCATTCCGTTTGCGGATCCGGCAGGTCTTCCTGGGACAGGATGTCGGCGCGCAGGCCTTTCAGCACCGTGGCCAGGTCCGAATCGGGATCCGCGGCCTCCAACAAGGCGCCGACATGGCGCGCGCCGCTGGACTGCGCCAGCATGATCAAGTCTCTTACAAGACCTAGATGGGGACCATGGTCGATGACTTCAAGCTGCTGGTCTCCCATGGAGTCGACCAGCTCTGGATGCGCCAGCAGCAAGCCCAGCAATCGCTTGGCCAGCGACGGCATCGTGCGGCGCCCCTCAAATCCGCCCACGTCATTATCGCGCTTGCCCTTCCAGTTGCCTTTGCCACCCTTCCAGTCGCCCTTGCCCTTCCAGTCGCCCTTGCCTTTCCATTCCTGCTTGCCGCCGCTACGCTGACCGCTCCCGCCGCCAAAATCGGAACCTTGGGCAGGCAGTTGGACGTAATCCGCGTAATCGGGCTCGTCGGCCGGAATGTCGTGGAAATCGTGCCCGGCAAAGTCGTAGCCCATGTCCGGATGGCCGGCCTCGGACTCCCGGATCGGCGCTCCAGTCGCCGCGACATCGCCCGCAGCAACGCCCGGCTTGGACGCAGGCGCGAATGGCTTGGCCGGCTGCTGGGCCAGGACCTGGGTCATTTCCTCTGGCGTCAGTTGCACCAGCTTGGCCATTTCGCGTTCGATCTGCACGCGCAGCGCGCATTCGGGGATGGCGGCCAGCAGAGGCTTGGCCTCGTGCAGGCAACTGGCCCGTCCTTCGGCCTCGGTCATGTTGTGCCGCGACGCCAGCTCATCCAGCAGGAAGCGAGAGAGCGCCACCGCCTCACCCAGGCACGCCCGGAAGGCTTCGGCGCCCAATTCACGCACGTATGAATCGGGATCGTGTTCGGATGGCAGGAACAAGAAGCGGATCGCGATATCGTCGCGCAGCACCGGCAGACAAGCCTGCAAGGCGCGCCACGCGGCGCGCCGGCCCGCCCCGTCGCCGTCGAAACTGAAAATCACCTTGTCGCTGGCGCGCAGCAGCTTCTTCACATGGTCTGGCGTGGTAGCCGTACCCAGCGTGGCCACCGCGTTGGCGATGCCTTGCTGCGCCAGGCCGACCACGTCCATGTAGCCTTCGACCACAATGACCTGGCCTTCCTGGCGTATGGCCTGGCGCGCTTCCCACAATCCGTAGAGCTCATGCCCCTTGGAAAACAGCGGGGTTTCGGGAGAATTCAGGTACTTGGGTTCGCCCTTGCCGATAATACGGCCGCCGAATCCAATGAGACTGCCTCGCGCGTTGCGGATCGGGAACATGATGCGTTCCCGGAAACGATCGTAGCGACGCCCATCTTCGGATTCGATAACCAGCCCGGACTCGACCAGCGTCGGGTCCTCGTAGTTCGGGAAGACTTGCGAAAGGCCGTGGCGATCGGTTCCCGACCATCCCAAACCGAAATGCGCGGCAATTTCGCCCGTCAGGCCGCGTTGCTTCAAATAGCGTATCGCCGCGGGCGATGCCCGCAGTTGCTTCAGATAATGCGCTTGGGCTGCATCCAGCACCTGCGTGTGGCGGGATTCCTCGGCCTTGCGGCGCGCGGATTCCTGCTGCTGGCGCGGACTGCGGTTTTCTTCGGGGACCGTCATTCCCGCCGACGCCGCGAGAGTACGCACGGCATCGGGGAAACTGGCGCCCGTGTGTTCCATCAGGAAAGTGATGGCACTGCCATGCGCACCGCAACCGAAGCAGTGATAGAACTGCTTGGTGGGGCTGACAGTGAACGAGGGACTTTTTTCGTTATGAAAAGGGCACAGGCCAAGCAAGTTGGCCCCGCCCTTTCTCAACTGCACGTATCGCCCGACTACGTCGACGACGTCGACTCGGGCGAGCAAATCCTGGATGAATGATTCTGGAATCAATAGATTCGGGAATCAAAAGATCAATACAGGCGCGGGGGCAGTTGTTGGCTACGGATGCGCTTGTAGTGGCGCTTCACAGCGGCGGCATGCTTGCGCTTGCGCTCAGCCGTGGGCTTCTCATAGAACTCGCGTGAACGCAGCTCGGTGAGCAAACCGGTCTTTTCGATGGTGCGCTTGAAGCGACGCAGAGCGGCTTCAAACGGTTCGTTTTCCTTCAGTCGAACGATAGGCATAAAGTGATTGGCCTGCTTGTAGGGTAACAAAAGTTGATGACAAACCTGGCTTGCTTACCAGCAACGCTGCGCGGGTCCAGGTACGCGTAAACGGCCTCGTCGATACCAAAATCATACCAACAGAGGCAGGTACCGCGAACTGGGAACCTTGAAAGCGCAATCCCGGCGCCGGATGCCGGTTTCAGTACTGCCTAGCAGCCCTGAACCACGGATCCATCCCGGATTTCCGCTGGCTGTTTCCGTTACCCAAAGACTACCCAAAGAGTAACAAGCCAAGTTCGGTTTAGCGATAACCAGCGATTCTAGCATGGTCATGGCTGTTTTGACTACTGGAGGGGCAGCCTGGCGCCTTGGGCGACCAGAATGCCCTCTCCCGCCGGCACGCCATGCTCAGCTCTTGGAACCCTTGCGGATCCAGGCTTCGAGCTGATGGGGACGCAGACTGTCGTAATCTTCGAAAGGCTGGTGAATCCAGGGATTGGTCGGCAGCTTGTCGACGTAATAATCCGGCGTCGCCTGGGAATGGCCCTTCCACCAAAGCACCGCACTACGCAACTCGGTGATGTCGGCAAACTGGCTCTTCAGGTGATCGTAGACTTTGCTGAAGGTCTTGCCGGTATCGACCATGTCGTCCACCAGCAACACCCGCCCGGACAATGTGCCGCGCGTGATGGTGATGAACTGGGCGATATCCATGTCGCCTTGCTTGGTGCCGGCCGCTTCGCGATAGCTGCTTGTGGCCAGGATGCCCAGCGGCACATCAAAAATACGGGACATAACGTCACCGACGCGCATACCGCCGCGCGCCAGGCAAAGAATCTTGTCGAACTTCCAACCCGATTGATGCACCTGCAAGGTAAGGCGCTCGATCAGGCGGTTGTAGTCGTCCCACGTCACCCACAGATGGCTGTCATCATTGGTCGGCGTGCTCATAGGCAAGCATCTCCTGCTTAATAAATACGAAAAGGCCGCCGCCGGTATGAGACCGGCGGCGGCCTTGCGAATAATAACCCGATGTCAGCCCTTCAGGGGATGACGCAACACAATGGTTTCGTTGCGGTCCGGGCCGGTCGACACGAGGTCGATAGGCACACCGCAGACCTCGGCCACGCGTTCCAGGTAGCGACGGGCCGCCTGAGGCAGCTTGTCGTACTCGGTGATGCCGACAGTGGATTCGCTCCAGCCGGGCAGCTCTTCCAACACCGGTTGCGCCTGCGCCACCGCGTGCGCGCCGTAAGGCAGCACATCGCGGAATTCGCCGTTCACGCGATAGCCGACGCCCAGTTGAATGGTTTCCAGACCATCCAGCACGTCCAGCTTGGTAATGCACAGGCCGGTAATACCGTTCAGACGGACCGAACGCTTGAGCGCCGCGCCATCGAACCAGCCGCAACGGCGCGGACGGCCCGTGACGGAACCGAATTCCTTGCCGATGGTGGCCAGGCGGGTGCCGATCTCGTCGACCAGTTCCGTGGGGAACGGACCCGAACCGACACGGGTCGTGTAGGCCTTGGTGATGCCCAGGACGTAGTCCAGCTGTTGCGGACCGACACCAGCGCCGGCCGACGCCGCGCCAGCAACGCAGTTGCTGCTGGTGACGAAGGGATAGGTGCCGTGATCGACGTCCAGCAAAGCGCCCTGCGCACCCTCGAACAGCAGGCGCTTGCCTTCCTGTTGCATGGCGTACAGATTGCTGGACACGTCCTTGACCATCGGGGCGATGGCCGGTGCCAGCGCCATGGCCTGATCGCGCACTTCGTTGGCGGAAACCGCCTCGGCGCCCAGGTACTTGGTCAGCACGAAGTTGTGGTAATCCAGCACTTCGGCGAGCTTTTCGTCGAACAGCGCGGGATTGAACAGGTCCTGCACGCGCAGTGCGCGGCGGGCGACCTTGTCTTCGTACGCGGGGCCGATGCCGCGACCGGTCGTGCCGATCTTGCCGTCGCCCTTGCGCGCTTCGCGCGCCTTGTCGATGGCGACGTGGTACGGCAGGATCAGCGGGCAGATTTCGGAAATCTGCAGGCGCGAACGCACGTCCAGGCCAGCGGCCTCAAGCTCTTCGATTTCCTTGAGCAGGGCTTCCGGGGACAGCACGACGCCGTTGCCGATGAAGCAGGTGACGCCGGGATGCATGATGCCCGACGGGATCAGGCGAAGAATCGTCTTCTTGCCGTTGATCCACAGCGTATGGCCGGCATTGTGACCGCCTTGGAAGCGGACCACGCCCTGGACGGATTCCGCCAGCCAGTCGACGATCTTGCCCTTGCCCTCGTCACCCCATTGGGTGCCGATTACGACTACGTTCTTGCTCATGTTACGAATCAATATCGAGTTTCTCGGGAAATCCGGAAATCTCCCCGCGGCCCTCTCGTTACCGAGAGGGAGTTAGTCACAGCGTTCTGACCGTCCAGGCGCCATCCAGCAGCGCCAGCTCGCGATCGCAAACGAATTCGTCCTGATCCTGCTCGTGACCGGGCAATACCTGAACGACAATTTCCCCCGACCGGCGCAGGCGGCGCACCGCCTCGGTCAGAGCGGGGGCTTGCCCCCAAGGCGCGCGAACCGCACGCGCCCTTTCCGCCGGCGGCAAACCCGCCGCCAGCTTGCGTAAATCAAGACTGAAGCCGGTGGCGGGACGGGCCCGACCGAACGCACGGCTGACATCGTCATAGCGGCCGCCACTGACCAGCGCGTCGCGCCAGCCTTCCGCGTACAGCGCGAACTTCACGCCGGAATGATAGCCATAGCCCCCAACGTCGGCCAGGTCCACGCCGAACGCAACATTGGGCATGGCGTCGACCACCAGTTGCAACGCATCCAGCGCCGCCACGACACCGGGCAGCAATGGTAGTTCGCGGCGCGCTTCCTTCAGCACTTCAGGCCCGCCATACAGCTTGGGCAGCAATTGCAGCGCCTTCAGGGTCTCGCTGCGCAGGCCGGGAGCCCGCGTTGCGAGTTCGCCCAATCCCGGAACGTCTTTCTCGCGCATCAGCAGAATTACGTCTTGCGACAGGGCCGCCGCGGCCGGGTCGGATTCCAGGAGAGCACGCAGCACGCCCGGGTGGCACAGATCCAGCCGAGGGTTGCGTACGCCGGCAATGGCCACCGTTTCCAGCACCAGCTGGATGATCTCCAGGTCCGCCTCGAAACCGGCATGGCCGTAGATCTCGGCGCCGATCTGCAGCAGTTCGCGGCTCGACAGGAGGTCCGCCGGGCGGGCATGCAGCACGTTACCGCAATAGCACAGGCGGGTAACGCCCGCGCGGTTCAACAAGTGCGCATCGATGCGCGTGACCTGAGGAGTCATGTCCGCGCGCACGCCCAGCGTGCGGCCCGACAGCTGGTCGACCAGCTTGCACGTGCGCAGATCCAGATCGCTGCCGGTGCCGGACAGCAATGAATCAATGTATTCGACCAGGGGCGGCGCGACCAGCTCGAATCCGTAAGTGCGGTACAGATCGAGAAGTTCGCGGCGCAATTCCTCGATGCGCCGGGCCTCTGCCGGAAGTACGTCGGCAAGGCTCTCGGGCAGCAACCAGTTACCCATGAATGTTTACCTGAATAACGCCAAGAGATGCGTGGGCGTCGCCCAAACGAAAAAGCGGCTGAGGGGGCGTAAGCCCGCTCAGCCGCTGCGGAATGTTTTCTAGCTTACGCGGTATTGTACATGGTTCAGCGGCGAGCGCCAGCCGGGATTGCCCGCGCAAGCAACCGTCCCCGATTGCAGCAATGCAGGCCAGCCCGCCCGCCAACAATCAAAAAGCCCCTTGGAATACCAAGGGGCTTTTCGTTCCGCGTTACCGCCGCATTATCACTTGGAGGGCACGGTGACCGGCGCCAGCGCGTCGCCGGTGGGGTCCTTCATGAACTGGAAGAAGCTGGAGCTGGGATCGACAACCAGCACGTCGCCCGGCTTCGAGAACGAAGCACGATAGGCTTCCAGACTCTTGTAGTACGTGTAGAACTGCGGGTTCTTGCCGTAAGCCTGCGAGTAGATCGCAGCAGCCGCGGCATCGCCCTCACCCATGATGCCTTGGGCCTTGGCGTAGGCCTGGGCAACGATCACCTCGCGTTGGCGGTCTGCCTCGGCGCGGATTTTTTCGCCTTCGGCGGCGCCGATGGAACGCAGCTCGTTGGCGACGCGCGTACGCTCCGCTTCCATGCGGCGATACACCGACTCCGAAATCTCCGGCGCGAACTCGATGCGGCGCAGACGCACGTCGACGATCTGCACGCCCAGGGGCTCGGCACGCTTGGCGACGTTGGTCAGGATCTCGGCCATGATCTTGTCGCGTTCAGTCGAAACCACGTCGCGTACGGTGCGCACGTTGACCGAGGCGTTCAGCGCGTCACGGATCAGCGCTTGCAGGCGCTCCTGCGCCACGCGCTCGTTGCCGCCGGTGGACACGTAGTACTGGCGAGGATCCAGGATGCGCCACTTGACGTACGAATCGATCAGCAGGTTCTTCTTTTCGGAAGTCTGGATGCGTTCGGCTTCGTTCGTTTCAATGGTCAGAATGCGCTTGTCGAGCGTCACCACATTCTGGAACGGAGGCGGCGCCTTGAAGTAAAGGCCGGGTTCGTTAATGGTCTTGCGCACTTCACCCAGCGAGAACACCAGGGCATAGTCGCGCTCGCGCACGACGAAGACGCAAGAAGAAAGGGCAGCCAGCACGATGAGCAGGCCGACCAGGACAGGCATGAGACGTTGCATGATCAGGACTCCTCCGGGTTAGCGCGACGTACGGTCGCGGGGCAGCGTGTTGCTATTGCTGCTGCCGGAAGACTGAGGCACCGGCGCGGCGCTGCCACGCGACGGCGCCTGGGCGGGCGGGCTGGCCAGGGTGGAGGAACCCGAACCGGCGACACCGGACTTGCTGGCGTCCTGAGCAGCCAGATGCATGATCTTGTCCAGGGGCAGATACAACATATTGTTGTTGCTCTTGGTGTCGACCATGACCTTGCTGGCGCGCGTGAAGATCTCCTGCATGCTTTCCAGATACATGCGCTGGCGCATGACCTGCGGCGCCTTCTCGTATTCGCCGAGGATGCTGGTGAAGCGCGAGGTATTACCCTGGGCATCGCCGACAACCTTGGCCTTGTAGCCTTCGGCCTGCTCGGTCATGCGGGAAGCCTGGCCGCTGGCCAGTGGCACGACCTGGTTGGCATAGGCCTGGCCTTCGTTGATTTGGCGCTCGCGATCCTGGCCAGCCTTGACGGCGTCGTCGAACGCGGCCTGCACCTGCTCGGGCGGCTGCACGTTCTGGATGGCGACGGTGCTGACCTGCACGCCCGTCTGGTAGCGGTCCAGGATCTGCTGCATCAGCGTCTGCACTTGCGTGGCCACCGTCGTACGGCCTTCGTACAGCACGAAGTCCATCGACTGCTTACCCACGACTTCGCGCATGGCCGTTTCAGAGGCCTGGCGGACGGACTCGTCCGGATCGCGCGTCATGAAGAGGTAATCGGGCGCACCGTCGGCGCGCAGGCGATACTGGACGACGAACTGCATATCGACGATGTTCTCGTCCGTCGTGAGCATCAGCGCTTCGGGCAGAACCTTGTTGCGCGCGCCGCCACGGAAACCGACCTCGAACGTGCGCAGCTGCGACACGTTGACCATCTCGTGGCTCTGGATGGGATACGGCAGGCGCCATTGGAACCCGGCTTGCGACGTCGACTTGTATTTGCCGAACTGTGTCACAACCGCGACCTGGCCTTCCTGCACGATGTAGAAGCCGCTGGCGAGCCAGATGCCGGCTGCGACCAGGGCGATCACCCCCAGGCCGATGCGTGCACCACGTGGCGAGGGCGGCGTCATGCCGCCCCGGTTGCCAGGGCGGTTATTGCCGCCCCCGCCCTTGCGCCCGAACAGGGATCCGATGCGATTATTGAAATCGCGCCAGACCTCGTCCAGGTCGGGTGGGCCGTCTCCGTTGCCTTGAGGCCGCTTGGGCGGAGGCTCGGAGCCATTGTTGTTCCCACGACCCCAGCCGGGGTCATTCAGATTGAAGAGTTTGATAATTCGAGGCATTGTTTCCCACAATCTGTCCGGTTTCCGCAATTGCCCCGCGCAACGCATCCAAACCGGCGCGCTCGGTGGCGCTTACAAATACTCGCGCAATCGTACCATGTGCATCGCGCTCCACCCGCGGTTCCAATCCGGCACGATCTATCTTGTTGTATACGAGAATGGTGGGAATCGAGGCTGCGCCGATTTCGGCCAGAACCTTGTTGACCTCGAATATCTGCTCGTCGCGCTGCGGACTGGCGGCATCGACCACGTGCAGCAGCAGGTCGGCATGCACGGTTTCTTCCAGGGTCGCGCGGAACGCCGCGATGAGGCCGTGCGGCAGGTCGCGGATGAACCCGACCGTGTCCGACAACACCACCGAGCCCGCCCCTTCTATCCAGATGCGGCGCGTGGTCGTATCCAGCGTGGCGAACAACTGGTCGGCGGCGTAGCTGTCGGCGCGCGTCAGGGCATTGAACAAGGTGGACTTGCCGGCGTTGGTATAGCCGACCAGCGACACCGACAATGCGCCGCCACGGGCGCGCGCCCGCCGCTGGGTTACGCGCTGGCGCTCGACCTTGTCCAGGCGCTCGCGCAGCACCTTGACCTTGGCGCCGATCATCCGGCGGTCCATTTCGAGCTGCGACTCGCCCGGCCCGCGCATGCCGATACCGCCACGCTGGCGTTCCAAGTGGCTCCACAAGCGAGTCAGGCGCGTCGCAAGATGCTGCAGCTGAGCCAGTTCGACCTGCATCTTGCCTTCATGGCTTTTCGCGCGCAGCGCGAAGATGTCGAGGATGAGCGCGACGCGATCCACCACGCGCAGGTTGAAGGCGCGTTCGAGGTTGCGTTGCTGGGCGGGGGAAAGCGGCTGGTCGAAAAGAACGATGTCGGCCAGCAAGGCCTGAGCCATCGCCACGCCTTCATCGGCCTTGCCCGAACCGATGAAGAATTTGGCGTCGGGCCGATCCCGCCGAGCCGTCAAGGTGCCGACGATTTCCGCGCCCGCACCCTTGGCCAGCATGGCGAATTCCTCGGCATGGGCCGCGAAGTCGGGATCTCCCAGATCCACGCTGATGATCAGAGCGCGCATACATGCACCATATTGGAGCCAAAGCGAAAATGCCCGCCGACGAGGACCGTCCGGCGGGCAATAAAAGGTAAAGCTGGAGCGAGATTACTCAGCAGGGACTTCCACCTGGAAATTCACGGCACGCGCGGGAACGACTGTGGAGATGGCGTGCTTGTAGACCATTTGGGTAACCGTATTGCGCAACAGCACCACGTATTGGTCGAAGGATTCGATTTGCCCTTGAAGCTTGATGCCGTTCACCAAGTAGATCGACACGGGCACATGGTCCTTGCGCAGCGTGTTCAGGAACGGATCTTGCAGAGTTTGCCCTTTATTGCTCATTGGCCAGGCTCCATTTGTTTGTTATTGAGTGGTGGCGTACTTTTTGTACTGGTGGGGTACGCCGAAACTTGTACTCTACAGGGTTTTCCCGGCCCGTGCTACTTGGCCGGGAAGCAAAAGTGACACCAGAGTTTTCCAACTGGAAAGCCCGGACTGCTTAGCCCTGCAGGACCTCCGCAAGCGCCTGCAACAGCAGTTCGCACTGCTCATCGGTGCCCACGGTGATACGCAAGAACTGATCGATGCGTTCATGCCGGAAATGCCGCACGATGATGCTGCGTTCACGCAGGGCGGCAGCCAGGCCTGCGGCATCCTTGGAAGCGTGCCGAGCGAACACGAAGTTCGCGGCCGAAGGCAGCACCTCAAAGCCCAGCGACTCAAGCCCCGCCGTCATCCGCGACCGGGTCTGGATCACGGCTTGGCGCGTACGCTCAAAGTACTCCACGTCTTCCAGGGCCGCTACCGCGCCGGCGGATGCCAGGCGGTCGATGGGATAGGAGTTGAAACTGTTCTTTACACGCTCCAGCCCGTCGATGAGCTGGGCGCTGCCCACGGCGAAACCGACGCGCAAACCGGCGAGGGAGCGCGACTTGGACAGCGTCTGCACGACCAGCAGGTTGTCATAGCGGTCAACCAAAGGAATGACGGATTCTCCGCCAAAATCCACGTAGGCCTCATCCACCACGACGACCGCGTCCGGATTGCCGGCCACGATGCGTTCAACCTCCGCCGCGCTGAGGGCGCAGCCGGTGGGCGCATTGGGGTTGGGGAAAATGATGGCGCCGGCCGGCCCCTGGCGACCGGGCAGATAGTCCTCGACGTCGATCCTGAAATCGGGCGTCAGCGGCACCGTTTCGTATTCGATGCCGTACAGGCCGCAATAGACCGGATAGAAGCTGTAGGTGATATCCGGAAAACGCAGCGGACGTTCATGTTTGAGCAGCGCCAGGAAAACATGCGCCAACACCTCGTCGGAACCATTGCCGACGAAGACCTGCCCCGGTTGCACGCCGACCGTGCCAGCGATGGTTTGCCGCAGGCGGTCGGACGAGGGATCGGGATACAACTTCAGCGTATCGTCGCAGGCCGAGCGGATCGCGTCGAGCACCCGTGGCGACGGGCCATAGGGATGCTCGTTGGTGTTCAACTTGACCAGGTTCTGAAGCTTGGGCTGCTCGCCCGGAACATACGGACTGAGCGTCCCGACCACGGGACTCCAGAAACGGCTCATGGATCAGCTTTCCTGCGTGTAGGGGTTGTGCGAAGACTTGAATTCGATGCGCAGCGGCGTGCCAGCCAAGTCAAACGCGTTGCGGAAACGCGTTTCCAGGTAGCGGCGATAGGAATCCGGAATGGCGTCCAGCGCGTTGCCGTGAATGACGACCAGCGGAGGATTCTGCCCGCCCTGGTGCGCATAGCGCATCTTGGGGCGGAAAATACCCTTGCGGGGAGGCGGCTGCTGCTCGACCGCGGCCTGCAGTTCACGCGTCAGCTTGGGCGTGGACAGCTTGGCAAACGCAGCTGCGTGCGCCGCGTTGATGGATTTGAGCAAGGGCTTGACGCCCTGCCCGCGCAACGCCGAGATCGTGTGCATACGCGCAAACGACAGGAAACGCAGCTTGCGCTGGAATTCGCGTTCGATGCGTTCCTTGGCTTCGCCGTCCAGACCGTCCCACTTGTTGATGGCGACGACCACGGCGCGCCCGGTTTCCAGAACGAAGCCTGCGATATGGGCGTCCTGTTCGGAGATTTCGGTCTGCGCATCCAGCATCAGGAGCACGACGTTGCTGGCTTCGATGGCTTGCAGCGTCTTGATGACCGAGAACTTCTCGACCGCTTCGAAAACCTTGCCGCGCTTGCGCAAGCCTGCGGTGTCGATGAGCGTGTAACGGCGGCCATCACGCTCGAAGTCGATCTCGATGGCATCCCGGGTCGTGCCCGGCATGTCGAACGCAATCACGCGTTCTTCGCCCATCAAGGTGTTGATGAGCGTGGATTTGCCCACGTTGGGACGGCCGACGATGGCCAGCTTGATACGGTGATCGTGCTCGCCTTCCTCGGGCACTTCCTCTTCGGCGGGCGGCTCGGCCAGATCCTGCAGGGCCAGCTCGATCAGGTCGACAATGCCGTCGCCATGCGCCGCCGAAATCGGATAGGGCTGCCCCAGTCCGAGCTCGTGGAATTCCGAAATGGCCGAGCCCGCGCCCATGCCTTCCGCCTTGTTCACCGCCAGCAGCACACGCTGCTGGCCGGATTTACGCAGCAACTGGGCGATTTCGTGGTCATGGGCATTGATGCCCGCGCGGGCATCGACCAGGAACACGACGACATCGGCCTCGGCAATAGCCTGCCGGGTCTGGCGCGCCATCTCCAGCAGGATGCCGTCTTTGGCGACGGGCTCGAAACCACCGGTATCGATGACGATGAAGGGGATCTCGCCTACCCTGCCCTCGCCGTAATGGCGATCGCGGGTCAGGCCGGAATAATCGGCCACCAGCGCGGCGCGCGATCGCGTCAGGCGGTTGAATAGGGTCGACTTCCCGACATTGGGACGGCCGACCAGGGCGACGACAGGCTTGAAAGACACGGTGTAAGGCTTTGTTCTATAGGTTTTAGTTGGCGCCGATCAGGACGAGGTTGCCATTGCCCGTCTGGATCAGCACTCCCTGGGAAGTGGTCTGCGGCGGCGAAACCACAGGACCACCGCCCACCGACAGGCGCGCCATCAGGCTGCCGTCGCTGCGCGACAGGAAATGCACGTAGCCATCCAGATCGCCCACCGCCAACGCTCCGCCCAGCATGGCGGGCGCGGTGACTTGGCGGTTCTTCAATGCTGCCTGCTTCCAGACGTTGCCGCCATTATCCAGCGCAAATGCGTTGATCACGCTGTTCTGGTCCGCTGCATAGGCGAAGCGCTCGTCCAGAGAGAGACCGCTGACGCTGGAGAAGTCCTTGGCCCACAGCGGACGGCCACCGGCCGTGACGTCGAAGCAGACGATGCGTCCCTGGTAGGCCACGCCGCACAACAGGTTGCCCGCGATGCGAGGCGCGCCGACCACGTCGGTCAGGCGCTCCAGGTCGCTCGCGCCGCGCGGCGTTGCCACCGTGCCTTCCCATTGCACGTTACCACTATTGGAGGCGATGGCCAGGAGCTTGCCGCCCGGCAGGCCCGTAATGACCAGACCTTCGGCCAGCACCATCTGCGACACGCTGCGCAGGGCCAGCGAGGGACCGGGACGCTGCACGTTCCAGACGCGTTCGCCATTGTTGGCGTCGAAGGCCTGGATGCGGTAGTCGCCGCTGCGCACGACGACGATGCCATAGCCCACGACGGGCGGGATGGTGACGTCGCTGGTGGCGCGGACCTTCCACTTCACCTTGCCGGTGTCGTCGAAGGCGATGACGTCGCCATTCGGCGAGGCGACCGCCGTGGTAGTGCCATCGCTGCCAGCGCCGGCGGACAACTTGCCGTCGGTCTTGGCCGTCCAGATGGCGCGGCCGCTTTGCAGGTCATACTTGCCGACCGAGCCGTCAGGAGTGGCGGCGTAGATGGCGTCGCCCAGCACCGTGGGCGCAAAGCCCAGGCCCGAACCGCTGCCGACGGACACGCTCCAGACCTGGCGCACGGACATGCCGGCCTTGTATTCGGTCAGGGGCGCGGGATCGTAGCGGCCGTCATCATGGGAAAACATGCCGCATCCGCCCAGGGCGAGCAAGCCCGCCAGGCAAACGGCGCCACGCCACATACGACCAGGTGCAAATTTACGCATTACAGTCACGCTCCGCTCAGGGCATCCAGTTTCAGTTGCACAACCTGGGTCAGGGGATTTCCGGCGCCCAGGCCATCGATGGCGCTTTGCCAGGCCGCGCGCGCTTCATCGCGCTTGCCCTGCGCGGCGAGGATATCGCCGCGGCGGTCCGCGAACAAGGCGGCAAAGGCGGCCGGCGGATTGTTCAGTTGGGCCAAGGCGGCATCGTATTGCTTCTGGTCCAGCATCATGCCGGCCAGGCGCAGGCGCGCCACGGACTGCATCGACGGGTTCTTGCTTTGCGCGGCCAGCCATTCCAGCTGTTCACGGGCGCCGGCATCGTCCTTCTGGGCCTGCAGCGCCTGGGCTGCCACCAGGGCGCCGCGCGCGGCGTAGCCCGTGGAAGGATACTGCTCGCGCAGCGTGGCCGCAGCCGTCTTGATGCGCACCGAGGAATCCGCGCCGCCCAGACGGGCCGCGTCTTCCAGCGCTTCGAAGTAACCCATGGCCTGGTTGGCTCGGTGCGACTGGTAGGCCTTCCAGCCCCACCATCCGCCCCAGGCCAGCGCAACCGCGGCCACCAGCGTCACCACCAGGGTACCGTAGCGCGCCCACCAAGCCTTGATCGCGTCGAGTTTTTCCTGTTCTTCCAGATCGTATGCCATGCATTAACCCTTGTTATTCAATACGTCGGCCAATCCCGCCAACGGGACTTGCTGCTGGGCGGCCTCGCCCTGCGCGTCGGCGCGCAGGAACTTGACGCTGGCCGTCTGCGCAGCCACCTCGTCGGCGCCAAGAATAACCGCAACCCGGGCGCCGCTGGCATCGGCGCGCTTGAATTGCGACTTGAAGCTCGCAGAACCTGCATGGACGATGACCGACAGGCCGGCATCGCGCAGGTCTTCGCCAACCCGCGCAGCCAGGCGCTGGGCCTCTTCGCCCTGGTGCACGACGTAGACGTCGCACTCGGCCGGCTGTTCGACCTGCACGCTCTGTTCCCAGAGGTCCAGCAGGCGCTCCATGCCGATCGCAAAGCCCACGGCGGGCGCAGGCTTGCCGCCCAACAGTTCGATCAGGCCGTCATAGCGGCCGCCGCCGCATACCGTGCCCTGCGAGCCAAGGCGATCGGTGACCCACTCGAACACCGTGAGGTTGTAGTAATCCAGCCCACGCACCAGACGCGGATTCAGGCGGTATTCGATGCCGGCGTCGGCCAGGCGCTGGCAAACGCCATCGAAGTGCGCGCGCGATTCCTCGCCCAGGAAATCGAACAGGCGCGGCGCGCTGTCGGCCATTTCCTGCATGGCGGGGTTCTTGGTATCCAGGACTCGCAGCGGATTGCTGTACATGCGGCGCTGACCGTCTTCGTCCAGGATGTCGCGGTGCTTTTCCAGGTGCTCGATCAGCGCGGCGCGGTGAGCAGCGCGTTCGGACGGCTGGCCCAGCGAGTTCAGTTCCAGGCGCACGTCGGTCAGGCCCAGCAGCTTCCACAAGCGAGCCAACATGACGATCAGCTCGGCATCCACATCGGGACCGGCGAAGCCAAGCGCTTCGACGTCGATCTGGTGGAACTGGCGATAGCGGCCGCGCTGCGGACGCTCGTGGCGGAATACCGGACCGATGGAATAAACCCGCTGCGGACGGTCGTACAGCAGATTGTGCTCGATGGAGGCGCGCACGATGCCGGCGGTCATTTCAGGACGCATGGTCAGCGACTCGCCATTGAGCGCGTCGGTGAACGTATACATCTCTTTTTCGACGATGTCGGTCACTTCGCCGATGCCGCGCGCGAACAGGCGCGTATGCTCAAGCACGGGCGTACGCACATTGCGATAGCCGTAGCCGCGCAGCCAGCCGCGCACGATTTCCTCGAATTGCTCCCAGCGGGCGCTTGCCCCCGGCAACAGATCATTCATGCCGCGTATGGCGGCGACTTTCTGGAAAGCTTGAGTCATCTTGATCATGCCGCATCGCGCGCCGGCAAGCGCGCTAGCGGCTACACCCTTACTTTAATGAGAGGCGAGCGCGCCGTAGCGACGCGCGACGTAGTCTTCGACGATGGCCTGGAACTCTTCGGCAATATGGTCACCCTTGAGCGTGACCGTGCGTTCGCCGTCGACGAATACCGGCGCTGCCGGCACTTCGCCGGTGCCCGGCAGGCTGATGCCGATATCGGCGTGGCGGCTTTCGCCCGGCCCATTGACCACACAGCCCATGACGGCAACGTTCATGCTTTCGACGCCGGGATACTGGGCGCGCCAGACCGGCATCTGGCGGCGCAGGAAGGTCTGGATGCTGTCGGCCAGTTCCTGGAAGAACGTGCTGCTGGTGCGCCCGCAGCCGGGGCAGGCAACAACCATGGGCGTGAATGCGCGCAAGCCCATGGTCTGCAGGATTTCCTGCGCCACGACGGCCTCGCGGCTGCGGTCGCCACCAGGTTCGGGCGTAAGCGAAATGCGTATGGTGTCGCCTATGCCTTGCTGCAGCAGCACAGCCAGGGCGGCGGTGGACGCGACAATGCCCTTGCTGCCCATGCCGGCTTCGGTCAGGCCCAGATGCAGCGGGTAGTCGCAACGCGCGGATAGATCGCGGTAGACGGCGATCAGGTCTTGCACATGGCTGACCTTGCACGACAGGATGATGGCGTCTCGCCGCAGGCCCAGTTCTTCGGCGCGCCGCGCATTGCTGATGGCGGACACGACCAGGGCGTCGCGCATCACGGCCTGGGCTTCCCAAGGCTGGGCGCGCTGGTTGTTTTCGTCCATCTTGCGCGCCATCAGCTCGTGGTCCAGGCTGCCCCAGTTCACGCCTATGCGCACCGGCTTGTCGTAGCGGCAAGCCACTTCGATCATCTGCGCGAAGTTGTCGTCGCGCCGCTTGCCGCCGCCCATATTGCCCGGGTTGATCCGGTACTTGGACAATGCTTGCGCGCATTCGGGGAACTGCGTCAACAGCTTGTGGCCGTTGTAGTGAAAGTCGCCGACCAGCGGCACATTCACGCCCATGCGGTCGAGCTGTTCACGGATGGCAACGACTTCGCGAGCGGCTTCGGGAGTATTCACCGTGATCCGGACAAGCTCGGAGCCGGCCTGAGCCAGCTCCTTGACCTGAATCGCGGTGGCGATCGCGTCCGCCGTGTCGGTGTTGGTCATGGACTGGACCACGACCGGGGCATCGCCGCCGATCTTCACGACACGATCGCCCCACTTCACCGCCACCGAGCGCGTGGCGCGGCGCTCGGCCGCCCCCACGGAGGGAGGCGGGGCATCCTGGCAAGGCAGAGAAGATTCTTGCATCGGTGGAACCGGTTTACTTGGTCGACTTCGGCAGCCAGTCGGAAGGCAGCCAGTGCTGCGGCAACCAGCCTTGCCAGAAGGCATACGCCACCCCGGCAGCCAGCACCAGCACGATGGCGATGAGCCAGCCCCAGGAGGTCGAGGACGAACGATCGTCGTCGGCGCTGGACTGAGGAATGGAATGCGCCGAATGCAGGGCGCCCGGGCTGAGCTTCACCGGGCCGGTGACGCGCGCCTTGGGATCCAGCGAGTCGACGATGGCTTGCGAATCCGCGCCCAACAGGCGCGCGTAATTGCGCACCAGGCCGCGCAGCGAAACGCCAGTGGGCAGATTGCCCCACTGCTCGTTTTCCAGGGCTTCGATTTGCTTCGTGGAAAACTTGATGCGGCTGGACACTTCGTCGAGCGACCAGCCCTTGGACTGGCGCAGCGCGCGCAATGCCGAGCCGACGCTGCCCGCAGCGCCTGCGGGCGTTTCTGAAACTGCAGAAGCGAAATCCTGCGTCATGCATGCACCTGTTTAATTGGTATGGTCTGGCGCTGTGCGGCGTTCCGTTCGGTGATCCGGGTACGGTCGCGCACTTCTCCGGCCAGTTGACCACAGGCCGCATCGATATCGTCGCCCCGGGTCTTGCGGACGGTGGTGATGATGCCGGCGTCCATCAGGCGCTGGGCAAACACCTTCACCCGCGCCGAGTTCGAGCGTTTCAGGCCGGACTCGGGGAAGGGGTTGAACGGGATCAGATTGAGCTTGCAGCGCAGCTGGCGTGCAATTTGGATCAGTTCCTTGGCGTGCTGGTCGGTGTCGTTGATGCCGTCCAGCATGCAGTATTCAAAGGTGATGAAGTCGCGCGGGGCGAACGCCAGGTAGCGTTCGCAGGCAGCCAGCAGCTCCTTCAAGGGGTACTTCTTGTTCAGCGGCACCAATTCGTCGCGCAGCGCGTCGTTGGGCGCGTGCAGGGACACGGCCAGCGCCACGGGACAGTCCTGCGACAGCCGGTCCATCATGGGGACCACGCCGGAGGTGGACACGGTGACACGGCGGCGCGACAGGCCGTAGGCGTTGTCGTCCAGCATCAGGCGCAAGGCAGGCACGACCTGATCGTAATTGAGCAAGGGCTCGCCCATGCCCATCATGACCACATTGCTGATGACGCGCGTATCTTCGGTGGCGCGGGCGCCTTCCAGGCGCGCGGTGCCGATGTCGGCTTCCAGGACACGCTTGGCCCACCATAGCTGGCCGATGATCTCGCTGGTCTTCAGGTTGCGGTTGAAGCCTTGGTGCCCGGTCGAGCAGAAACGGCAGTTCACGACGCATCCGGCCTGGCTGGAAATGCATAGCGTGCCGCGGTCGTCTTCGGGGATGAAGACGGTTTCGATGGCATTGCCCTGCCCCACGTCGAACAGCCACTTGCGGGTGCCGTCGGTCGAGCGCTGCTCGATGTTGACGGGCAATGCCTCGATGCGGCAATGCGTCGCAAGCTGGCTGCGGAAATCGCGGGCCAGGTCGGTCATGGCGTCGAACGAATCGGCGCCGCGCTGGTGCATCCAGCGCTGCAACTGGCGAGCCCGAAACGGCTTGCCGCCCCACTTTCCGACCAGTTCGGAGAGGGCGGAGCCGTCAAGCCCCAGCAGATTGATTCGTTCGACGGATTCCATGGCCAGGGTAAAACCAAAAAGCTAGAACAGGTGTTCCGCGAAAATCAACGGCTGTGGATGTTGATTTCGGGGAAGAAGAAGGCGACTTCGACAGCGGCCGTTTCCGGAGCGTCCGAGCCGTGCACGGCGTTGGCGTCGATGCTGTCGGCGAAGTCGGCGCGGATGGTGCCGGGAGCAGCCTTCTTCGGGTCCGTGGCGCCCATCAGGTCGCGGTTCTTCTGGATGGCGTCTTCGCCTTCCAGCACTTGCACGAACACGGGGCCCGAAACCATGAAGTCAACCAGGTCCTTGAAGAAGGGGCGTTCCTTGTGCACGGCGTAGAAACGCTCGGCGTCGGTGCGCGACAGCTGGGCCAGGCGGGCGGCGATGACCTTCAGGCCGGCTTGCTCGAAACGGCCGACGATCTGGCCGATGACGTTCTTGGCGACGGCGTCGGGCTTGATGATCGAGAGGGTGCGTTGAATGGACATAAAGAACTCCGAAAACTGATTTCTGACTTGGTTTCTGATGAATTGCCTGGCGTGGCTCTGCGCTTGTCGGTGTCACCCTTGAAGCGTCATCGCGCTGTTGGCGCACGGGCGGTCCGAAACGAATGCTTGTCTCGGGCCGTCCCGAACCACTGGTCCAAGGCAGGGATTCGACACTGCCTACCTGTCGGACTAGCCCGGAATCCTCAATGAATTCAGGGACTTCTAAAAGGTTTACAGTAACCCGGTATTCTAACACGCTGAGAAGACCGTATTACATCTTAAAATGTGCGGTTTGCCGCCCGTCTCCCTAGCCCGGGCGCCCCTGTTTGCCGGAACCCTGCAATGACTCAAGCTGCTCCCCCGAACGCCGCGAATACCGCGAGCGACACCCAGGAACTCTCCAAGAGCTTCGAACCCTCCGAGCTGGAATCCCGCTGGTACGCCGAGTGGGATAAGCGCGGGTACTTCCAGGCGGGCCAGCATGTAAAAACGGGGACCGATAGCCAGCCCTATGTCATTCAGTTCCCGCCGCCCAACGTGACGGGCACGCTGCACATGGGCCACGCCTTCAACCAGACCATCATGGACGGACTGGTCCGCTACCACCGCATGCTGGGCGACGACACGGTGTTCATCCCCGGCACCGACCACGCAGGCATTGCCACGCAGATCGTGGTTGAGAGACAACTGGACGCCCAGAAGGTTTCCCGCCACGACCTGGGCCGCGAGAAATTCGTGGAAAAAGTGTGGGAATGGAAGGAAAAGTCCGGCAATGCCATTACCAGCCAGGTCCGCCGCCTGGGCGCCTCGGCCGACTGGCCGCGCGAATACTTCACCATGGACGACCGCATGTCGCGCGGCGTGGTGGAAACCTTCGTGCGCTTGCACAAACAGGGACTGATCTACCGCGGCAAGCGCCTGGTCAACTGGGATCCGAAGCTGCTGACGGCCGTTTCCGACCTGGAAGTGGTGTCCGAGGAAACCGACGGCCACATGTGGCACATCCTCTATCCCTTCGTCGACGGCCCGCAAACCATAGTCGACAAGGAAGGCCAGACGGTTACGCTGCGCGGCCTGACCATCGCGACGACCCGCCCGGAAACGATGCTGGCGGACGGCGCGCTCTGCGTGCATCCCGAAGATCCGCGCTACAAGCACCTGGTCGGCAAGGAAGTGGAGCTGCCGCTGTGCGACCGCAACATTCCCATCATCGCGGATGATTTCGTCGACCCCGAATTCGGCACGGGCTGCGTGAAGATCACCGGCGCCCACGACTTCAACGACTACGCCTGCGCGATACGCCACGATCTGCCCATGATCGTGATCTTCACGCTGGACGCGCACATCAACGAAAACGGCCCGAAACAGTTCCAGGGCATGGAGCGCTATGAGGCCCGCAAGGCCGTGGTGGCACAGCTGGAAGCTGAAGGCTATCTGGTCAAGGTCGAGCCGCACAAGATGATGCAGCCCAAGGGCGACCGCACCGGCGTCGTGCTGGAACCGATGCTGACGGACCAATGGTTCGTGGCGATGAGCAAGCCTGCGCCCGAAGGCACGCTGAATCCTGGCAAGAGCATTACCGAGGTCGCACTGGAAGTGGTGGCCGATGGCCGCATCCAGTTTTACCCGGACAACTGGACCACCATCTACAACCAGTGGCTCAACAACATCCAGGACTGGTGTATTTCCCGCCAACTGTGGTGGGGCCATCAGATCCCCGCCTGGTATTCCGAGGATGGCCAGGTCTTCGTGGCACACGACGAAGCCGAAGCCACGGCCCAGGCCCGCGCAGCCGGGGTGACCGGCGAACTCAAGCGCGATCCGGACGTGCTGGACACCTGGTTCTCGTCGGGCCTGGTGCCATTCACCACGCTGGGCTGGCCTGAAAACACGCCGGACCTGCAGCGCTACCTGCCGTCCAGCGTGCTGGTCACCGGCTTCGACATCATTTTCTTCTGGGTGGCTCGCATGGTCATGCTGACCACCCACCTGACCGGCCACATCCCGTTCAAGCATGTCTACGTGCACGGCCTGATCCGCGACGCGGACGGCCAGAAGATGAGCAAGTCCAAGGGCAACACGCTGGATCCGGTGGACCTGATCGACGGCATCGATCTGGACGGATTGGTGACCAAGCGCACCTACGGCCTGATGAACCCGAAGCAGGCCGGCGCCATCGAGAAAGCCACGCGCCGCCAATATCCGGACGGCATCCCGGCCTTCGGCACAGACGCGCTGCGCTTCACGATGGCCGCCTACGCCACGCTGGGCCGGAATATCAACTTCGATCTGAAGCGCTGCGAAGGCTACCGCAACTTCTGCAATAAGCTGTGGAACGCCACGCGCTTCGTGCTGATGAACACGGAAGGCCACGACCTGACCGGCCCGGACGCTGGCGAATTGTCCTTCGTGGACCGCTGGATCGTGAGCCAGATGCAGGCACTGGAAGCGGACGTCGCGCGCGGCTTTGCCGATTACCGCTTCGACAACATCGCCAACTCGCTCTACCGCTATGTGTGGGACGAGTACTGCGACTGGTACCTGGAACTGGCCAAGGTGCAAATCCAAACGGGCACGCCGGCCCAACAGCTAGGCACGCGCCGCACGCTGATCCGCGTACTGGAATGCGTGCTGCGCCTGGCGCACCCGATCATTCCGTTCATCACGGAAGAGCTCTGGCAAAAGGTGTCGTTGGTGGCCGGCAAGCGCAAGGAAGGCGTATCGGACAGCGTCAGCGTCCAACCGTATCCCCAAGCCAACCCTGCTGCGGTGGACACGGCCGCCGAAGCCGACGTCGCCGAGCTGAAAGCTCAGGTCGAAGCCGTTCGCGCCCTACGCGGTGAAATGAACCTGTCGCCCGCCCAGAAGGTGCCGCTGTGCGCCCAAGGCGACGCCCCCACGCTCACCCGCAACGCGCCGTACCTGGCCGCGCTGGCGAAGCTTAGCCAGGTCGACGTGCTTGACGCCTTGCCCGACGCTGGCGCACCGGTACAGGTCGTGGGCGGCAGCCGCCTGATGCTGCATGTTGAAATCGACGTTGCGGCTGAACGCGTGCGCCTGGATAAGGAAATCGCGCGCCTGGAAGGCGAAATTGCCAAGGCCAACGGCAAACTGTCCAACGCCAGCTTCGTCGAACGCGCACCGGCCGCGGTGGTCGAGCAGGAAAAGGCACGCGCCGCGCAATTTGGCGAGACCTTGCAAAAGGTGCGTGAGCAGCGCGCCAAGCTGGGCAACTAGGCCCACCCATCGCTGAAAGCAAAAACCCCGGACCTGGATCCGGGGTTTTTCTTTGTCCGTCGCCAGCAAGCAAAACGCGTAAGCGAGAAAGCAGACAGCCTCAGGAGGCCTTGGGCGACTTGGGACGGGACGAGCGGCGCCGCTTGGCAGGCTCAGGCAAAGGCGTGCCCGCCAGCGCGGCCAGAAAGCGCTCATCAGCCTGGGTCAGCACCCCTTTTTCGCGCGCAGCATCGATCAGTTCGGGACGCCGGGCCGTGGTCAGCTCCAGCGAACGCTCGCGCCGCCAGCGGGCAATGTTGGCGTGATGCCCGCTAAGCAGAGGCGCGGGCACGGGCTCACCCTCGTAGACTTCGGGACGCGTGTAATGCGGACTGTCGAGCAGGCCGGACAAGGCATCGTTGAACGAATCCTGGAGCGCGGACTCGCCGTCATTGAGCACGCCGGGCAGCAGCCGCACGGCGGCGTCGATCACAGCGAGCGCGGCGATCTCCCCACCCGACAGCACAAAATCGCCCAGCGAGATTTCCTGCGTAACGCAACGCGCGATAAAGCGTTGGTCCACGCCCTCGTAACGGCCGCAAATGAGGATGATCCCCTCGCTTGCCGCCAGAGATTCAGCGCCCGCCTGATCGTAGCGCCGACCGACCGGGGCCAGCAGCGCAACAGGGGCACGGCCCAGGCCAAGCGCTGCGCGCGCGTCCTGGGCGGCATTGACGGCGGCTTCCAGAGGCCCCGCCATCATCACCATTCCGGGACCGCCGCCATAGGGGCGGTCGTCCACGGTGCGATGCACGTCGTGCGTGAAATCACGGGGATTCCAGGCATGCAGGGACCACCGGCCCTGGGCATGCGCCCGGCCGGTGACACCCAGGTCCCGCACTACCCCGAATATTTCGGGAAAGAGCGTAACAACGTCGATGCGCATCAAAGATCCGCCGGCCAGTCGCTGTCTATGCGGCGAGCAGCCAGATCGACGGCGTGTATGTGCGCGCGCACGAACGGAACAAGCATTTCGGCGTGTCGGCCCTTGGCGTTCAGGATGGGCTCCGGACCTTCGGCCCCCACCCTTTGGCGCAAGACCCTCAAAACGGCATGGGCGCCATTGTCGAGGACCTCGTCGACCACGCCCAGCAGCTCAGGCTCGCCGTTGGCACTGGTGTACAGCGCGCAACCGATGAGATCGACCCAGTAGTATTCGTCTTCCTCAGGCGCGGGAAAGGATCCCCGCGGAGCCTGCACGGAACAACCGCGCAAGGCCTCGGCCTGATCGCGATCCGCAATGCCCGCCAGCTGAGCCACCACGGTGGCCCCTTGCGAACGGGCTTGCACAACCTTGTATGCGACAGGCGCAGACGCGACAACGCCCCGCGCCAATTCAGGCACAGGGCGAGTCAACCACCATTGAGATGCTGAGAGCAGCACTTCGGCATTGGCCGAATGTGGCTGCACCTTGACCCAGCCTTTCACACCGTAGGCTGCACTGATGCGGCCCAGCTCGATCAAATCCGTCGGCGCCGCGTTGGAGGTTGCGGCATCAGGCATGTATCGTGCTCTTGGTAACTATGAAGCAGCTATGAATGGCAGCTTTTGAAAGCGCAGTAAAGCTCAGGGCTCGGGTATGCGACGCGGGCAATTAAGCCGCGGCGGAAACCTTGGCCGAGTACTCTTTGACCAGACGCTCGACAGCGGGCGACAGTTGGGCGCCGTTGCTGGTCCAGTGTTGCACGCGATCCAGCGCAATGCGCAGGCTTTCCGTGCCTTCGCTGGCTACGGGGTTGTAGAAACCCACGCGCTCGATGAAACGGCCGTCGCGACGGTTACGCGAATCGGTGGCCACCAGGTTGTAAAACGGACGCTTCTTGGACCCACCGCGGGCCAGGCGAATCACCACCATAGGTAATCCCTTGAATTAGTTGTGAAAAACGGGAAATTCTAGCACTTAAACAAGCCTGCTGGCAAATGACGGTGCCGAATTGTGCGTAGCGGCGTGATTTGTATCCTAAAACACCACATCCGGGTATCCTACAAATACGGGCCGGGGGCCCGCGCCGCAATTCGAAGTGTAGCCGCCCCGCCCCGTTCTTGCCTGTCTTAGTGCGTCAGAACTCAGTGCGTGTGAAGAAATAACCCGATTCAGGAGATCGGTTTTATGTCGACCTACGCAAGACCCCGCGCTTCGATCCCCCCTGCCGCCTCGCCACGGCGCCGCCACCGCACTGGCATCAAGCCCTCATCCTGACCCGCGGCATTCGCCGCTAGTCGCCGCCCCCATTTTCCAGCGCTTTCCCCCCAACTTCCTCTAACCGGAGGGTGCACCACCATGAAGAACCACAAATCAGTCTTCACTCCTGTCGCGCGCCTGGCCCTGGCGGGCTTGCTGGCGGGCACCTTGGCCATGCCGCTTGCCGCGTCGGCCCGAGTGATCGGAGCCGCCCTGACGACAGCCACCGGCAAGGTCACTGCGGTAGACCCGGCCAGTCGGACTATCACGCTACAGGGCGAAAATGGTAATAGCGTGGACATCCAGGCTGGCCCCAATATCCGCAACTTCCAGCAGATCAAGCCCGGCGACACGCTCACGCTCGACTACTACGAGTCGGTGGCGGTGGATGTGCGCCCCGCCGGATCCGGCATCCCGGAGGTCAAGACCGAAACCGCGGCGACGCGCAGCGCCAAGGGCGCCATGCCCGCCGGCGCGGCGGGACGCCAGACTACGATCACGGCTGAGATCTGGCACATAAACAAGAGCGCCAATCTGGTCACGCTGAAGGGGCCGCAAGGCGGCATGCGCACCATCCAGGTACAGGACCCCGCCCTGCAGGCGCGCCTGCAGCAGTTGAAGGAAGGCGATCTTGTGGATTTCACCATCACCCGGGCAGTCGCCGCCGCCATTCGCAAGTAGGCAAGCGCCAAGCCAATGCAAAGGGGCCCGCTTTACGGCGGGCCCCTTTGTATTTCACGCGTGACGGGAAGCTGGTCAGCGCCGCCGCAGGAAATGCACCCCGCGGCCATCGACTTCCTGCTGAGCCACCAGCACATTGCCGGTCTGGCGGGCAAACGCCTGGAAGTCGCGGATGGCATTGCGGTCCGTAGTGATGACGCGCAATACTTCGCCACTGGCCATCTGCGCCAGGGCCTTCTTGGCGCGCAAGATCGGCAGCGGGCAGGTCAAGCCGCTGGCATCGACTTCCTGCTCGAAGGAAGGCGCGTGCGCGCCGCCGTCAAGACTGACATCCGCCCCGCTCATCACAGACGCTCTTCCACCCATTTCTGCACGCTGGCGACCGCCGTAGGCAGGGCCGCGAGATCGGTGCCGCCCCCCATGGCCATGTCGGGACGACCGCCGCCCTTGCCGCCAACCTGCGCGGCAACGAAGCCGACCAGGTCGCCTGCCTTGACGCGGCTAGTCAGGTCGGCGGTAACTCCGCCGACCACACTGATCTTGCCGTCGGCCGAACCCGTGGCCAACAGCACGACCGCGGGCTTCAAGCGGTCTTTCAGGTTGTCGACCATGCCACGCAATGCCTTGGGATCCACGTCGCCGATGCTGGCTGCCAGGACCTTGATGCCCTTGACGTCGACAGCAGCGCTGGTCGCCAAGTCATTGCCTGCGCTGGCGGCAAGCTTGTTGCGGGACTGCTCCAGCTCCTTCTCCAGGGTCTTGACCTGCTCCTGCACTTGCGCAATGCGCGCCGGCAAGTCGGCCGGCGTGCTGCGCAGCATGCCGGCAACCTGGGTCAACAAAGCGTTCTGGTTCTGCACCCAGGCCAGCGCGTTGTCGCCGGTGATGGCTTCGACGCGGCGCACGCCCGCGGCCACGCCGCCTTCGGAAACGATCTTGAACAGGCCGATGTCGCCCGTGCGGCTGACGTGGGTCCCGCCGCAGAGCTCGCGCGAGAAGCCGATGTCCAGCACTCGGACCGTATCGCCGTATTTTTCGCCGAACAGCGCCATGGCGCCGCCCTTGACGGCGTCGTCATAAGCCATGACCTGCGCCACGGTGGGCTGGTTGGCCAGGATCTCGGCATTGACGATGGCTTCGACCCGCGCGATCTGCTCGGCGGTCAGCGGCGCGTCCTGGGCGAAGTCGAAGCGGGTCTTGTCGGGATCCACCAGCGAACCACGCTGCTGCACGTGCGCGCCCAGTACCTGGCGCAGCGCCTTGTGCATCAGGTGAGTGGCCGAGTGATTGCGCACCGTGCGGGCGCGGCGCACCGCGTCCACCCGCGCAAGCAGCGTATCGCCCACGGACAGCGTGCCGGATTCCAGTTCGCCATGGTGGCCGAAAACGCCGGCCTGGATCTTCAAGGTATCGGCCACGGCAAAACGCACGCCATCGGCCTCGAGCAATCCGGTATCGCCGACCTGGCCGCCCGACTCCGCATAGAACGGGGTCGCGTCCAGGACGACAACGGCGTTTTGGCCAGCCTTGACCTGCTGGACCTGCGTGCCATCGACGTACAGGGCCGTAACCTTGACGTTGTCGAGCTCCAGCTTTTCGTAGCCTTCAAAGCGGGTATCGGCACCTTCGTAGCTCAGGCCTTCGGCCATCTTGAACTTGCCGGCGGCGCGAGCCTGGTCGCGCTGGCGCTCCATGGCGACTTCGAAGCCGGCCATGTCCACGTCGACTTCGCGTTCGCGGCAGATGTCGGCGGTCAGGTCCACCGGGAAGCCGTAGGTGTCGTACAGCGTGAACAGCGTCGTGCCATCCAGCTGGCCGCCCTTGGGCACATTGGCCAGGGCGGAATCGAGGATGCGCATGCCGTGCTCCAGCGTTTCACCGAAGCGCTCTTCTTCCTGCTTGAGCACCTGGGCGACGCGCTCGGCCGTGGCGGCGAGTTCCGGATAGGCATCGCCCATTTCGGCGACCAGGTCCGGAACCAGGCGATGGAAGAACGGCTTGGTCTGGCCGAGCTTGTAGCCGTGGCGCAGCGCGCGGCGAACAATGCGGCGCAGCACATAGCCGCGGCCTTCGTTGCTGGGAATGACGCCGTCGACGATCAGGAAGGAGCAGGCGCGGATGTGGTCGGCGATGACCTTGAGCGAGTTGTCCTCCAGATTCTTGATGCCGGTTTCGCGCGCGGCGGCCGCGATCAAGTGCTGGAACAGATCGATTTCGTAGTTGGAGTGCACGCCCTGCAGCACGGCGGCGATGCGCTCCAGACCCATGCCGGTATCGACACAGGGACGCGGGAGACGCGGCATGTTACCGGCGGCATCTCGTTCGAACTGCATGAACACCAGGTTCCAGATCTCGATGTAGCGATCGCCGTCTTCCTCGGGCGATCCCGGCGGGCCGCCCCAGATTTCGGGACCGTGGTCATAGAAGATCTCGGAGCAAGGGCCGCAAGGACCCGTATCCGCCATCTGCCAGAAGTTGTCCGACGCGTAACGCGCGCCCTTGTTGTCGCCGATGCGGATGATGCGTTCGGCGGGCACCCCGACTTCCTTGGCCCAGATGTCGTAGGCCTCGTCGTCTTCCTGGTAGACCGTGACCCAGAGCTTTTCGGCGGGCAGTTTGTAGACCTGGGTCAGCAGCTCCCAGGCATACTGGATCGCATCGCGCTTGAAGTAGTCGCCAAAGCTGAAATTGCCCAGCATTTCGAAGAACGTATGGTGGCGGGCGGTATAGCCCACGTTCTCCAGGTCATTGTGCTTGCCGCCGGCGCGCACGCTGCGCTGCGACGAGGTAGCACGCGTATAGGACCGCGATTCCTTGCCCGTGAAGACGTCCTTGAACTGGACCATGCCCGAATTGGTGAAGAGCAAGGTCGGGTCGTTGCCGGGGACGAGCGACGACGAAGGAACAATGGTGTGTCCCTTGGACTTGAAGAATTGCAGAAACTGCTGGCGAATCTCAGAGGATTTCATCGTGGATGAAGCAGAATTTAGGCGAATTTTTCATTATAGAGGGTTGGCGGGCTCCCCGGGAAAGAGGGCTTGCCGGGATTCAGCGGACGCAGACGTAACCCGTAGTCCAGCCCTCGGTCTGGGTCCATTTGCCGCCTGCGGAGACGATCACCGCCTTGTAGCCGGCCGGACACGAGCAGGTTCCGGTGCGGGGATTGGCGGTGGACACGCCTGTGTAGTGGTAACAACCCAGCGGATGGTTGAAGCTGTAGGCCCCGCCGAAGCCCCCGCTTGCAGGCTCCCAGGTCCCCGATTGGCAGGTCAGGAGCTCTCCTTGCTCGGAGTTGGCCATCGTGCCCGAGGGCAGGCGGCAAGCTTGGCCCGCGCCAGCGCGTGCGCCCACGGCGAGATAGGAACCGATCTGCGCCGAGGAAGCCACCGACAGATTTCCCTGCAACTGCGGGTCGCGCGTATCCCGCAGCCTGACATAGCGGTCCAGGTCCGGTCCGCCGGCGCCGACCCCGGCCCATAGGGCCAGGGTGCCCGGCGGGTGGACCGGCAAGCCCGGCATCAACGGATTGGGGAAGCTGAATGCCGCGCCACGCACCAGGCCCGGCTTTCCCGGCCATATGGCTCCGCCGTATCCGCGGGCAGCATCGATTGCCGTCGAAATGCCAATCAGGTCCGGGGCTTGCGTCCCTGATTTGAGCAGCGGAGCGGCACTATAGACCAGCCCGTCCAGGCGACAGCGTTCGCCCGGACACGAAGGCGCCCTGGCGATCCGGATTTGCGCCGAAAAACCCAAAGCGGAACGGTCGGGAAAATCGGCGGGCAACATGCCCAGGCCGCGCAGCTCGTCCATGGTGGGCGCAAGCGGATCCGCGAACAGTGGAACCCCCTGCTCATTGCGCGGCCCCTCCCCTTTGGCAAGCACGGCGAAGTGCCGCGCCAGCACATCGGCGACCGCCTGGCGGATCTGAGTCAGCCATACCCCGGCGGCTCGCGCAGCGGAGTCCTCGATTCGCTGCACCACTTGGCCTGAAGCCCAGATCGCGGCCATGGTGCTCAAGGCCAAGGTCACCACCAGGCCCGGCAACGAGAAGCCGCGCTGGCGCTGATGCTGGCGCGGGCGCTGCATAGCGGCCGGCGATCCAGCGCGCACGAGGTGGCCATGCGGACTCATTTTGCGACGAACACAAAGGTGTTGACGTCACCTTGGCGGCACTGGGCCTGCGCCACGGCTGCGCGATACGGCACACTGGGCGTCGCGAACGCATCCTTCACGACCTTCAGGCCCCCTCCTCCGCTGATCGAGATGGTTTCGGACATCCGCTGCAATACCGAAGCCAGCGACGGACACGCGGCTTGGCTGACGTTGGTCAGCTTGATAGAGAACGCGGATCCCAGCCCAGCGCTGCCGAAGGACGCTGCAGCGACTTCGACCACTCCGTTGCCGCCCACGCCGCTGCCGCCCAGGCCGTGAGCGATGCGCGCCGCGCTGCCGAAGCCCTCGACGGTCAGGACACTGGATTCCCGCAAGGCATTGGCCATGGCGCCGGTATCCAAACCCGCGTAGGGCGTGAGGCCGCCGCCTTGCGCGTTGGTCTTCATGCTGGCGATGAAGCGCTGCAGTTCCTCGCCCACCTTGGGCACCTTGTTTTCAACGACGTAAGAGCCGATAGCCGGAATACCCACGATGGCGATTATCAGCACGATGGCGGTGACGATGGACACCTCCATCAGCGAAAAACCACGCTGGCGGGGCATGCGGCACAGGGGTGCATGAAACTGGAATGCTTGGAGGTCGTGCATGGTTGCTTTCCTTGTAAATGAAGCACGCGGGCGGAATGCGCGGCGTGCCGGCCGCGGCCTATTGACTGGCATAGAAGTTGGTCAGGTTCTGGCGCAGTTCGTCGACTACGCAGTAATGCCAAAGCGTGATGCCCAGCACGGCCGCCAGCGAGGTCAGCAGCAGCGACCAGCGCAATGCGAAGGCCTGCCACCGCACCCGCGCCAGCAGGCGCGATTCAATGCGCATCCGCACCTGCGCCAGCCCGGCCTCCATGCCCAGGGCATCCATCATGTCGGCCATGTACCACCACGTTTCTGGGTCCAGCAGGCCAGTGCCGAAGATCTCGGGTCCCGTCTGGCCGCCCTCTATCCGCTCCAGCATGTGCAGCAGATGCGCATGCAGCCAGGGCCCGGCATCGCGGGCCTGAACGGCCAGGGCGCGCCGCAAACGGGTGTCGGCCGCGCCGTGCTGCCTGACCAGCACGGCCAGCAGCGCCAAGAACCGGATGGCGTGAAAATCCCGGTAAAGCCGCCAAAGCAGCCAGCGATCCAGCCAGGCGCGCATGGCGCCGGTGAAATGCGGCAGCGACCACAAGCTCATGGACACCAGGCCCAGCAACAGCACCAACCACAAAGCGAGCCATTGCCTGAGCACCTGAGCCAGGGTGAATAGCGCGCGGGTCAGCTTTCCGTAGTCCTCGGCGGGAACGGCCTGGAACACCTGCTGCAAGCGCGGGACGCTGAAAAAAGGAATGGCGCAAAGCAGAGCAAAAGCGACCATCGCCGCCACGATGCCCGCCGCTGCGGCAGAGACCAGCGCCCGCCAGGCGGCCGACGCCAGTCGAGCGGCGTGCGCGACGTCCCGCAACGCCGCCGGCAGATCGCCGCCCTCCTCCTGTACACAACTGAGCAGCAGGCATTCGCTCGCGGCCAGCGTGTGCGCCCAGGCAGCGCCCAAGTCTCCTCCCGCTTCCAGGTACCTGCCCGCCCAATGTCGCGACAAGCGCCCCCGCACGGTATCTACACCGTAACGGCGCGCATCGTCCTCGAATACGTCACGCAGGCTCTTGCGTCCTTGCGTTCCTTCAATCAGATCCGCCAGATACTCGTAGTAGTCTGCACGCCCTGGGCGAAAGCGCCAGGCGTCCAGACGCAACAGCAGGCCGCGGCCGGCAATGCGTTTGCGGAAAGGACGTAGCAGGAGCCGCCTAGCCATGACCGGCCCCGCAAGGTGGAACGTGGTGCGCCGGCACGACCGCCGGAACGTCGAAGCGGCGCACCAGTGAGCGCGGATCTACCTCTCCACGGCTGACCTTGTACAGGGCGCAATCCCGCGCCGGCCCGCCATGCGTGGCCGCGCTGCGCCAGGAGGCCGGACCGCCCCCCTGGACCAGCCGCTTCAGCCCGACGTTGTCGCGTGCGCGCACGAGCTCCAGGAAGCCCCCGATGCGCTCAGGCTCCACCATCTCGGCCACCACGCTGCGGCCCGATAGCCCGTTCAGCTGGGGCAGTTGCGGTCGCCTGCAAGCGTTGCAACCTGCCGCGTTCCTGACCCGTAGCGGGGCAAGATCCAGCAGGAAATCCTGCTGCATCCGTTGCAGCCACCCGTGCCAATCGGCCCTTGCGGTATCGGCGGATGCGGACCAGAGACTGTCGGCCGGCAGCGCACAATGGGCACACAGGCGTGGCAGCAAAGTCTGATAGACCAGCAGCTTGAGGATGCCGGGGGTCGCCAGAAAATCACGCGACACGCCTATCGCATCCGATGCCAGGCGTTCGGGAATCAGCACGGCGCCAGCCGCGTGGGTCGTGGTGTAGAGGCTGACGCCAGAACTGGCCAGGTCCATGAACGCACGGCCGGTATCGATGTCGCGGATCTCGCCAATGAGCAAATCGTTCATCGCCGAACGTTTGATGGTCTTCAGCTTGGCGTCGAACGCAGGCCACGCCGACTCGGCCAGGGCGCCGCCAAGTGTGTTCTGTAATGCGTTGTCGATGAGGTATTCGACCGGATCCTCCAGCGTGATGGCCTTGCGCGTGGGCGCGATACCGCGCATCAACGTTGCGATGGTGGTCGACTTGCCGGAACCGACCACGCCAGCCAGCACGATGGCCCCGCCTTCGCGCTCGCGTGCCCGCGTCAACGTCTCGACCTGCCCAGGCAGGTAGCCCAACGCAAGCAGGTCGGAGTGGGCCGTCGCGTCCAGGCGCAATATGCGCAGGCAGACCGAAGGGCCTGCATCGGTCGCCAGGGACGCCCAGCGCAACACGATAGGCACGCTGTCGATATCAAGCGCGATGCGGCCCTGCTGTTCGAGCGCCGGATCGAAAACCGCGCCATTGCCGCCCCTGACTTCCATCCAGGCCACCGCCAGAACCTCCAGCAGCGTCGCGCTGGACAAACCGGCGAAGCGCTCCGTGCCGATATATTCGCCATTGATGGTGTAGCGGATCTCGCTGGCCTCGCGCCGCCGATTGACGTTGATGTGCACGTCGCTCGCCCCTTGCGCTACCCCCCAGCGCACGATGTCCAGGAACAGTGAGGCCAGCGCCGAAGCGCGCTCCTGCTGCCGCTCCTTGCCACGTGTTGCCAGCCCACGCGCCGCCAATTGCCCGCGGGAGATCATCAGCAGCAGCGGTGCGGGCAACTGATAGCGCGGCACTTGTGCCAGCCGATGACCGGCAGCCTGCACCATGCGCTCGACTTCGTCGATCTGGTCTCCCAGCATGTAATCCTTTACGGCAAACACGGCGACCTCGCCGCTTTCGAGCAACACGGGGCAAAGCCTCCCGGCAAGCGCGGCAAGATCGAATTCGTGTCCCAACGCCCGCGCGAATGCGGGTTTCAGACGAGCGATGTCTTCGGGTGTCTGAAGTTGGGGCGGAGTCCCGGCCGCCGCAGCGGGCTGTAGAGCGTGCGCGCTCATGGCCGTGCCGTGCCTGCATCGAGGCAGGCCGTGCGCTCGATATCGTCGCGGCGTAGCCTTACGCAGCCCTCGTCGATGGCAAGCAACTGATAAGTGCGCGCAGTGGGGGTCCCCGCAACCGGCTCTCCCCGACCCGCTTGGTAGCGAAGCATCGCGCCGTTGAAGATGATGTCGGCGCTCAGGCGCCGAGCGGTTCCGAAAATCGCCCTTACCCGGATATCGTCGGATGCCTTGACCGGCTGCATCACCGGGACGGCTGGTTCCGTGCCCGAGCGGCATAGGCCGGGCACGCGGCAGTCCGCCAGCGCCGCCGCCGCGTCCGCGCGCAACAAGGCGCGCACCGTCTGGGCCTCTGGCCATGGCCGCGGATCCGGGACGGCCGGCGCAGACGAATGGCCGTATGCCGCAGCCCCCGGCATGGCCGACAATGCCAGCCCCAAGATGAAGCCTGCTGCGCCCACCCTATTCCTGTTCATAGATTTCTCCCTGCAGTTCGGCGACCAGCATGCTGGCGGCCAGGGCGGGCTGAGGTTGCGCCTGGACGTCCAGAGACAGACGGGACCATCTGGCCGCGGCAACGGCGCCGTCCAACAACGTGAAAGAACGCAACGGCCCGCGCAATGTGAGGGTCCTGCTGCGGACGGCGGGCGAGCCCGGATAGCTGGCGCCGGCATGGTCTGATGCAGTACGAGCAGACATCGGAAGAAGCAGCGGCGAGGCTGGCGCCAGGACAACGGACGTGAACGCGGCCCGCATGCGCTGCAGCTCGGCGACCAGGCCCGTATCGACCTGCAGTGCGGTCGGCAGGACAAGGTCGGCCAGCCTTCCCGGCGACGAAGCCAGGCTCCAAGACAGGGTGGCTTCCTCCAGCGGTTGGAATGTCACCTGCCAACCGGCTGGCCGCAACCCATGCAGCAGGTCATTGGCGGCATGAGGATGGGCCCGCACATAGACTGCGGAACAAGTCCAAGCCTGATCGCCGGCGAGACAGCGCGCATGGGTCAACGCCCAGCCGCTTACCTGGATGGGCAGCTTGCCGACGCTGTCCATCAATCGGGCGACCTCGGAGGGAGAGTGGACCGGAGCACTCCGCAACGCGGTCAGGGAGGGATCTTCCTGCGAAGGGAGATCCGACGGGTCGACATGCCCGGTCGCAGCGCGGCCGGACAGCGGGCCGATCAAGGCATTCCATAGCGACGGGCCGACAGCGGCAAGCCCCGCGCAGGCCAGGAACAGACGGAACACAAGCGGCAACTCGGCCCAGCGGGAGGACAAAGCGTCCAGGCGAGCGGCCGGATCCGCTGCCTGCACCAGCAGCGCCCAAGCCTCATCGGGTGCCTGCGCGGGCAATGCGGGCCGCTGCGCGAGCAAAAGCGTTTGCTCGCGCAGGGCTTCGTCAAGCGTTGCGAACACTTTGTCGGTCTGCGACAGCACCGTGCCGCGCTGAGCTGCCACCAACCAATGCCCGCCGTCCGGCAAACGGATCAGGCTGTGTCCTCCGTCGGGGTACAACAGGGCGTACAGCTGCGCGGCGGCCTGCACCTGCGCGTGGCGACGCCGCTGGGTGCGCAGACCGTTGCGCCACGTGCGGCGCATGCGGCCATAGCCGGCCACCATGGCCGGCGCGCCGCCCACGACATAGTGGCTAGCGCGCAAACGGCGGCCGCGCGAGCGGGCCAGCGCGGGAACGTTGGAGCCGATCAGGGCAAACCAGCGCAGGCCGAAAGCCAACGTCCGGCCGGTGCCGGGCACCTCGAGCAGCAGCGTAGGAGGGATGCGTTCCATCCTTAGTAACCTTCCTCGACCTGCGCCGTCACAAGCACCAGAGTCGTCATGCGTTCCGAGGCGGCGCTATCCCGGCCGCCCGCGATGAGCGGCAATCCGGGCGCCAGGCGTTGGCGGTGGTGCTGCTCCTGGTTGCGGTCGAAACCGGAAACAATGATGGGCTGGCCGGGGCGCAGCTCGATCTGCTGCACCGTGCCGTTGCCGTCGATCGTCACCTGCTGGACCTGGATCTGATTGCCGCGCTCTCCGAACGTGATGGTCTTCAAGGGCTGAGCGACCGCGTTGTCATAGGCGAGCGAAAGGAGTATCTGCCCGTCCTCCTGGATGTCGGGCAGCAGCGTCAGGAACGAGCCGATCGTCTCCTCTTTCTGGCTGATGGATACCGCAGGCAGGGATCCGTTGGCACCGCTCGCTGTGGCGCCGGGGACGGCCGTGCTCTGCACCCGGTCGATGTAGCTGAACGTGGTCCTTACCGCGTGGGTGACTGGGCGGCGGTTCAAGGTCAGGATGGGGACCTTGTTATGCCGCACGATGGCGCCCATGGTGCTGAGCGCGGAGACAATGGCTTGCGTGCCCTGGAACGGCCCACTGGACATGGCTGCCTCCACGTTGCTGGTTGACGCTCCGGCCCCGGGCAGCGCCAACCGCGCGGCCGTTCCCGCTGCGGCGTAGACGATGCTCCAGTCGATACCGCCCGACGTGGCGTCATTGGCGACGACCGTGATTTCCTCGAACATCAAGCGGATTCGGCGGGTCAACGCCTTGTTCTCGCGTTCGAGATAGCGCGCGACACGCTCCAGGGCTTCCGGCGTGTCCGTGACGACGATCGAAGTAGCACCTTCGACCGCTTCAGCGACGACGCCGGAACGCGTCAGGAATGGCGCAATATTGGCGCGCAGGATCGCCAGCGCGTCGTGCTGTCCCGCCGACAAGGATGTATTGGAGGTGCTCTCGAAGCCCTCACCTTCGGCGCTGCCCTGACGGCCAAGCCGGACATCTACTTTGCTGGCCAGCGACAAGGCACGCAAATCGAATACGCGGGTTTCGGTTCGGTAGAACTCGAGCGCATTGTGCTCGTAGCGCCAATGCACCGAAAAACGCGCGGCCAGCGCGTCCAGCAAATCTGCCAGCGGCTGCGCGCCAGCGCGGACCTCGAAGCTGGCAGGCGCCGGGACGGACAGCGCGCCGTTGACGGCCAGTCGGGGCAGGAACAATTCCAGGGGCAGCAAGGCATCTGGCCGCACCCGGACCGGAATGCCGGTGGCGGCAGTCAGACGCTGGGCCAGGACGGGAAGATCGGCGTCGTCAGCCAGCATCAACGTCGTCCGGACGTTTTCTCGCAAGGCAGGCGGAAGCAGCACCTCGCGCGCCAAGGGTTGCGGCTTACCTGCGAGCCATGGCGCGGTGACATCCTGGGCCGCCAGGCGCGCGGCGCGATCGGACAGTCCTTCAGCAAAGGCCTGATGGCTGGCGGCCAACTTGGTTTGACGCGCGTGCGCCGCGCGGCGCTGGTCGGCAACCTGTTGCGAAGCGGCGCAACCGCCCAACACTCCGGAAACGACGATACCCAGACAGACGATGCGCATCATGCCGAGGCCCCTCCTGGCGCGGCCATGCGCGTGCAGGATTGCGCCAAAGGCACCACGCGCAATACGCGGTTGCCGTAGAAGCACGGCTGCAGCGGCTTTTCGGCGAGTTCGGTAGCCCCCAGCAGTTCGCGTACGGCGGATTTGAAGTCGCCGGAGAACTCGGCGGCCGCTGACAAGGGAATGTCGACGTCCACGGCCCAATGCTGAGCTTGGAAGGTCCAACCTGAGAGGCTGGCCCAGCGCGCGAGGACGGCGCGCAGCGTGGCGTCCGGAGGCGCTGCGCGATAGACCGGCTGCGACGCCGACGCCGGCGCCGACGCTGCGGTGCTGGACGACGCCAGCGCCAAGGGGCCGGCGGCTTGCAGGGTTCCGATAGCGGGCGCAGCTGGCTCGACCGGCCGGGTCGGACCGACGGGCTCCGCAACCGCATCCGCCGTCGATGATGCCGATTCGTGCCCAGGCTTGGCTTCGGCGACCGCCTGCAGGCGCTGAGCCCTAGCGGTCAGGCGCCCGCCGCGAAACAGCAGGCCGCTCCAGCCTCCTGCCAGCACGACATAAGGGTCGCGCCTCAAGTACGGCAAGGCGCGCTCGCCATCGCCGCCGACGCCGAAGATCGCGGGCAGCGCCTGGCCAGGCGCGAACTGCAGCCAGGTCTCCTTGCCGTCGTCGAACACCTGCATGGGCGCCACGGCGGGATCGCCGGACAACTGCCAGTCGAAGCGGAAGCCTTGGGAAGCCTGGCGCGAGGCCTCCCATGTAGCTGCGGCCGGACTCTTGCCGGCCCCTGTGCAGGCCCCCAGGCAGGACAGCCCTGCCGCCAGGAAGAAGAAACGAACCATGCCTCACCGCGAACAAAAGGCGCACCGGGATCGATACGCATGAGAGGCATGGTGGACGAGCGGCCAGCGCGTCACCAGACTGGCATGTACGCATGGATGGTTTGGTCGCGTACGGCTCAGAACAAAAAAAACCCGGTCCAGAGACCGGGTTCGGGCCAGGGTGGCGGCGTTTGCGCCGCCTGCCTGGATCAGCGTTGCGCGGCGATGCTGCGCGCTTGCGACGCGGCGTTGTTCAGCGCCGCAACCGGCGGCACTTTGCCTTCGAAGGCATCGTTGAGCTGCTGGTTCAACACCGGCTCGATGCGCGTGTAGTTGGCCATGCGGAAGCCGCGGCTGTTGGTCGTCGGCTGGGTGCGCATGGACGCGATCAGCGCCTGGACGCCCGGAATGCGGTCATAGAACGACACGTCCGAAGCGCGGAATGCGGCTTCCGTCAGCGGCAGGTAGCCGGTGCGCTGGTGCCATTCCGCCGCGATGACGGGCTTGGACAGCCAGGCCAGGAACTGCGCGGTGGCCTTTTCTTCGGCCTGGGGATGGCCTTCCAGCACCCACAGCGCCGAACCGCTCACGAACGGCTTGCCGCCGTCCTTGGTGACTTGGTCGTAGTAAGGCAGCGGCGCCACGCCGAAGGACAGCGACTTGGTGTTGATGAACTGGCCGAACGCACCGGTGTTGGCCGTCAGCACAGCGCATTCGCCCTTGGCGAACAACTTGTCGCTGGCATTGTCGGCAGAATGCGCCGTGAACAACAGCGAACGCTTCCAGCTGACCATCAGCGAGATATGGCGCATGTACAGCGTGTCGAACTGCATGGCGGGCGCGGCCGACTTCTTGGTGACCGCGTCCAGGCCATTGTTATTGCTGGTGAACTGCTGGTTGTTGACGGGCGCCAGGTTCTCCAGGTGGACCGTAACCTGGTCGCTCGAGGCGTAGGGGCAGTCGATGTCGGCCACGTCGCGCAGCTTCAACAGCTCGCCTTGCAGGCCGACCCAGGTGCGCGCGGGCTTGTTGGGGTCCAGGCCAGCTTTCTTGTAGGCGGCGGTGTTGTAGAACATCACCGGCACTTCGGCCATCCAGGGGAAAGCCAACAAGCGGCCCTTGCTGTCGCGGGTGAAGCTGCTCGTGGCGGGCACGAACCAGTTCAGGTCCTTGATCGGGTACTTGGCCAGCAGCTCGTACAGGGGCAGCACAGCCTTGTGCTGGGCGACGACTTCAGGCGAATGGTTGTCGGTCAGTTGCAGCAGGTTGGGCCCCTTCTTGGCCTTGACCGCCGAGACGGCTTCCTGCTCCAGCGCGCTGGGCGAGGCGAAGCCGCGCAGCGTCACGCGGACCTGGTCCTGCTCCTTGTTGTATTGCTTGGCGAGCTTTTCGAACTCGGCCTTGTTTGCGTCGGTCAGCGTATGCCATACCTGGATTTCGACCGCCGCGGCATTCGCCGCACCGGCCATCGCCATGGCGGCGCCGAACAACCATGCGCGCCGGCTGGCGAACATCGCGCGGGCAACGCCCGCCAATTGCAGATTCTTCATAGGTTCACAGACCAAGAAAAGGGAATTCCGGTTCCGGCCGCCTTCCGCTAAGCAGATCGGCCAATGCCCGGCCCGAGCCAACGCCCATTGTCCAACCGAGCGTACCGTGTCCTGTATTGACGTACAGATTGGGGATACGGCAGCGGCCGATAATGGGCACGTTAGAGGGAGTGGACGGGCGCAAGCCCGACCAGTAACTGACGCGCTCGAAATCGAGCGCGTCGGGAAAGAGTTCGCGCGCCAGGCGGGTCATGGCTTCACAGCGTCCGGTGTTCAAGCTGCGGGAATATCCCGACAGCTCCGCGGTTCCGGCCATGCGCAGCCGGTCGCCCAGGCGCGAAAAAACAACCTTGTGGCTGCTGTCCGTCAGGCTGACCGTGGGCGTGGCCTCCGGCTTGAGCACCGGAAAAGTCGCGGAATAGCCCTTGGCCGGATAGACATTGCACGGCACGCCCAGCGGCCGCAACAAATAGGGGCTGAAACTGCCCATTGCCACCACGTAGGCGTCCGCCGACACGGTGCCATAACGGCCGTCGGGTTCGATGATCTCAATGCTTTGCACCGTGCCGCCGGCGGTCAGCAGCCGCGTGGCGCGCGTGCTGTAGCGGAATTCGACCCCCGCCCGGGCGCAGCGCTCGGCCAAGGCCACGGTGAACAGATGCACGTCGCCGCTCTCGTCTTCGGGCGTGTAGTCGCCGCCGACGATGGTCTGGCGGTGCGGCGCCAGCGCGGGCTCGATGGCGATGACTTCATCAGCCGAGACCACGCGGCGTTCCACGCCGAAATCGCGCATGAGACCTGCGGCGCGCTGCGAGTTTTCGAATTCGTGGGGATCGCGATAGAAATTCAGGATACCGCGCTCGAGGTGGTCGTACTGGATGCCCAGCTCTGCGCGCATGCCGCGCAGCGTGGCGCGGCTGTACTCCGCCATGCGGACCATGGCACGGATATTGGGCGCGAGACGGCCAGGCAGGCACTCGCGCAGGAACGACAGCCCCCACATCCATTGCCGCCAGTCCAGCTGCGGGCGGAACAGCAGCGGAGCGTCATCCTGGAACATCCACTTGAGCAGCTTGAGCGGTGCCTGGGGATTGGCCCAGGGTTCGGCATAGGAAACCGAGATCTGGGCGCCGTTGGCCAGGCTGGTTTCCTGGGCGGGACCGGTGCAGCGATCTATGACCACGACGTCATGTCCGGCCTGGTTCAGCCACCAGGCGCTGGAAATTCCGATGATGCCGCCACCCAATACCGCTACTTTCATGCCCGCATTGCTCCTTGCGTGCCAGCTCGGTTCGCCGACCCGATGTCCGCGATCCATGGCAAGCTGCTGCCACGGCAGTTTACCCTGGCGCTTTGCCCGCGCCTATGGAATAAAAAGGGGCGGAAGTCACAAACCTTTCCAGGCCCGCTCGTTCCACCCCTTTCGCTCATGCCCTGTTACTCAAGACTGGGCGGCGGCCTTGGCCAGATCGGCTTCCGACGTAAAGGCGTCCGCGTAGAACTCTTCGGGCGGCAGCCCGTTCTGGGCGCTGAATTCGCGCCTGGCGGCGTCCACCATCAGCGGCGTGCCGCAGGCATAGACCTGATGGCCCGACAGGTCGGCGATGTCCTGCATGACGGCTTCATGGACGAAACCGGTGCGCCCCGTCCAGCCGTCTTCCTGCAGGGCGTTGGACACCACGGGGACATAACGGAAATCGGGCAGCATGCCGGCCCACGACTGCGCCAGCGCATCCATGTAGAGGTCGCGCGGACGGCGTCCGCCCCAATACAACGCCACCGGACGCTTGATGTTCTTGTGGATCATGTGCTCGACGATGGCCTTGACCGGGGCGAAGCCCGTGCCGCTGGCCAGCAGCACGACGGGCTTGTCGCTGTCTTCGCGCAGGAAGAAGGAGCCGAAGGGCCCCTCCAGGCGCAGGATCTCGCGCTCTTTCATCTGCGTGTCGCCCGCGCCGAACACGTGGTCGGTAAACACGCCGCCGGGCATGTGGCGGATATGCAATTCGAGGGGGCTGCCCGTGTGTGGCGCGCCAGCCATCGAATAGCTGCGCCGGCGACCGTCCTTCAGGATGACCTCGATGTACTGGCCGGCGTAATAGCGGAACTGCTCGGAAGCGGGCAGCTGCAGCTTGATTACCGTAACGTCCGGGGCCACACGCTCCAGCGTCTGCACGCGCGACGGCAGCTTGCGGATCTGGATGTCGCTGGCAAGGCGGACTTCGGTCGATTCGACCACCATGTCGGATTCAGGCCGGGCCTGGCAGAACAGCGTATAGCCATCCGCCAGCTCTTCGGGCGAAAGAATCTGCGCCGGATATTGTCCGGCGTCGTACTCCCCGGAAACCACGCGGCCCTTGCAGGTGGAGCAGGCGCCGTTGCGACAGCTGTACGGCAAGACGATGCCGGCGGCCAGCGCGGCATCGAGCACGGTCTGGCCGGGTTCGACCGGGAATTGGTGCTGGCTGGGTTGGATGATGACCTGGAAGCTCATGATGAAACGATTCAGGGTTTTGACGGAGCGCCTCGCGGAAAGACGCGCTCCGTGCGGGCCGGCCTCAGGCCGGGAACTTGCGGATTTCCTTGACGCGGTTGGCGTCGTCCACCAGGACCACCTGGGGCTTGTGCGTCGCCGAATCGGCTTCCGACATCGGGCCGTAGGTGCAGATGATCAGCAGATCGCCAACCTGGGCCCGGCGCGCGGCCGCGCCATTCAAGGAAATGGCGCCGCTGCCGCGGGCCGCCTTGATGATGTAAGTGTCGAAACGTTCGCCGTTGGTGACGTTGTAGAGTTCGATGCGTTCGAACTCGCGCATGCCGGCAGCGTCCAGCAAGTCTTCGTCGATGCCACAAGACCCTTCGTAATGCAGGTCGGCTTCGGTGACCGTGACGCGGTGCAGCTTTGCCCGCAGCATGATGCGTTGCATGATAAATATCCTGGTTTCGCGGCCCGGAACGCGAAGTGTTGCTAGAGTGATGCCCGGCACCCGGTTTTGCCGTCGGAAGCCGGTATTCTATAATTTTTGCCGCAGCGGGACGGCCCGTTGCCGCATGCGGCCGGATGGCCGGTGTGTCTGTTTCTGGGGACGGCCCCTCGCGCCGGCGTCATGCCGGCAGCATAAGCGTAGGAGTCGTCATGACCTGGATCATCCTGGTACTCGCAGGCCTGTTTGAAATCGTCTGGGCCGTGGGCCTGAAGTACACCCATGGATTCACCCGCCTCTGGCCGTCGGTCATCACCGCCGGGGGCATGATCATCAGCTTCTGGCTGCTGGCCTTGGCAATGAAGTCCCTGCCCCTGGGCACCGCCTATGCGGTTTGGGTGGGCATAGGCACGATCGGCGCCTTCGTGGCCGGCATCGTGCTCTTCGGCGAGTCGACCAGCTGGATGCGCATTGCAAGCGTCATCCTCATTGTGCTGGGCCTTGTGGGCCTGAAGTTGTCCTCGCCCTGAGCCACCGGCGGAGGGCGCCGGGGCTGCTGATCAGAAATCCAGTTCGATTCCGACCTCGTCGCCCACCTTCAGGCGCGCCCCCGCGGGCGCGTCCAGGATGGCGTTCTGGCCGAACACCACGCCGATTTCCAGATTCCGGTATCCCGCCAGGGTGCGGCCGGGCTCTTCATACTGCCGGGCTGTGCTTTGGTCGATATCGGGAATCGAACAACGGGTGCAAGGCTTGACGAACGCCATTTTCACGCCCCCGGCCTCGATCATGGCGGTGTGGTCTTCCTCGAAGGCTTCCCAGTCACCCTGTACGACAATGTTGGGACGAAACCGGTCCATCGGCACCGGGGCCACGCCTTTGGCGCTTAGCCGGGCATTCAGATCGTCCAGTGAAGCCTGATTGGCCACCAGCAGGGGAAAACCGTCGGCAAAGCCGAAGCAATGCGCGCCGGCGAACGATTCGGCCAGATCGGGATGCGCATCCACCCAGCGCGAAACCCAGTCCGGCTTGGCATTGCGTTGCGCCGCCGTATCCACCTTGTACAGCCGGCACGGCGTCTTCAGGAATTCGGAAAACCACTGTCCGGCCGCGGCGCTCTCGCGCCGGGCCGAAATGGTATCGCTCCATACGCCCACGGATTGCGCCCCCGGCTCCAGCCCCGACCCGTCCAAGGCAATAGCCAGGTCGGACATGCCCGGCGCGGACAGGCGCAGCGCATCGGCGGTGAGCGCGGTGCGGATCAGCGCCATCGCGGGCCATTGCCGCTGCGTCATGAATTGGCCGTCGGCGCCGATCAGCATCCAACGACGGTCGTGGGCCAACCCGGCGCGGTCGATGGGCGATTCGTTCAGGGCGATGCCTGCGCAGGATTTCACCGGGTAGATATGCAGACTGAGAATGCGGGCGGACATGGCGTGCGGTGTCTCAAGAGGGCGAAGTGCGCAGAGAATAGCAGACGCCAAAAGGAAAAAGCCCAGGCGGCGCCTGGGCTTTTTCATGGGAGGCTCAGCCTCCGACCAGCTTCAAGGCATCCAGCGGCGTAACCGCCTTGAATCCCTTGCGCGTCGCGATGTGCTCGGGACGCGGCGTCAGCCCGTACTTGGGCGGGTTCAAGGTGTTGTCCATGCTGTTATAGACCATGAACACATTGGCGCGCGGCCAAGGCGAGATATTGCTATTGGAGCCGTGCATCGTGTTGCAGTCGAAGAACACCACCGAGCCGGCCTTGGCGGTCATGGTACGGATGCCGCCCTGCTCCACCAGCAGCTGCAGGCTGACCGGATCCGGCACGCCGTATTCCTGTTTCTTCAGCGACTGCTTGTAGTGCTCGTTCGGCGTCTCGCCCACGCACGAGATGAACTGGCGATGCGATCCCGGCACCAGCATCAAGGGGCCGTTGCACTCATTGTTGTCGGTCAACAGCACCGAGCAGCTCAGGGCGCGCATGGCGGGCATGCCGTCTTCGACGTGCCAGGTCTCGAAGTCGGAGTGCCAATAGAACTCCTTGCCCTTGAAGCCCGGCTTCATGTTGGCGCGCGACTGATGGATGTACACCTCGGAACCGAGGATCTGCCGCGCCACGTTGACCAGCCTGGGGTCGCGCACCAGACGCGACAGGACGGGATTGAGCACGTGCACCATGAAGATGGAACGCACCGCATTGCTGCCTGGCTCCGTAATGGCTTCTTCGCGGCGGACGATCGAAGGATCGCGCGTCATGCGCTCGACTTCCCCAGACAGCGCGCGGACTTCGTCCTCCGAGAACAGATTCTCCAGCAGGATGAAACCGTCGCGCTCGTATTGCTCGACCTGGCCGGCGTTCAGGGCGCTGGCGTACTGGCCGTTTTCATAGACCACCGGATCCTGGCGGGCGATGATGGCGGAACTTCGATCCGTACGGGAGGCGTACGGATCCTGTGCAGGTGAGATCATGCGAACCTCCTTATATGTCAGGCCGCTTGGGCTTCGGGCTCAGGCAAGGCGTAGACGCCTTCTTTGTCGTGCACTTCCTGGCCGGTCAGCGGCGGGTTGAAGACGCAGATGACGCGCAGCGGCTCCTTGCCGCCGCACAGCCAGTGCTCGTCATGTTCGTTCAAGGCGTAGACCACGCCGGGGCCGAGTTCGTACTTCTTGCCGTCCGCGATGGTCTCGATGGAGCCGTCGCCTTCGATGCACCACACCGCTTCAAGATGGTTCTTGTAGTGGATATGGGTACGGCCGCCCGGAAAGATGGTGGTTTCGTGAAAGGAGAAGCCCATGCCGTCCTTTTTCAGCAGCACGCGGCGGCTGACCCAGGTATCGGTGCGGACTTCGTCGGCGGTGCCGATCACATCTTTGACATTGCGTACGATCATTGACGTTTTCCTCCAAATTTCAGAATGCGGGCGGACTGCCCTTCTTCGGCGAGCGCTTCCGCGACACTGGCTTCGATCACGTCCAGGCCTTTGCTCAGCAGCTCTTCTTCGATGGTCAGGGCGGGCAGCAACTTCAGCACTTCGTCGTGCGCGCCAGACGTTTCAATCACCACGCCCTTCTTGAAGGCGTTCTGCGCGATGCGGTTGGCCAGCGCAGGCGTGGCGTTGCACACCAGGCCCTGGATCAAACCGCGGCCGCGCGCCGACAGGCCGGCGTTCGGATAGCTGTGAACCAGGTTCTCCAGCCAGTCGCGCACCTGGCGCTCCTTGCGCTGGATTTCGGTGGCGAAGGCGGTGTTGGCCCAATAGGTTTCCAGCGCCTGTGCCGCCGTGACGAAAGCCAGGTTGTTGCCGCGGAACGTGCCGCTGTGGGCGCCGGGCTTCCAGATATCCAGCTCGGGCTTCATCAGCACCAGCGACATCGGCAGGCCGAAACCCGACAGCGACTTCGACAGCGTGATGATGTCGGGACGTATGCCCGCGGCCTCGAAACTGAAGAACGTGCCGGTGCGTCCGCAACCGACCTGGATGTCGTCCACGATCAGCAGCATGTCATGGCGCTTGCACAGCTTTTCCAGCTCTTTCAGCCAGCGCAGCGTCGCCACGTTGACGCCGCCCTCGCCTTGCACCGTTTCCACAATGACGGCGGCCGGCTTGTCCATGCCGCTGCTGGGATCCTCGAGCATGCGCTCCAGGTAGGCCATGGTGTCCACGTCCGGGCCGAAGTATCCGTCGTAGGGCATGAACGTGGTGTTGCCCAGCGCGTAACCGGACGCGTCGCGGAACTTCATGTTGGCCGTCACGGCAAGCGAACCGCCGCTCACGCCGTGAAAGCCATGGGTAAAGGAGATGACGTTGGGACGCCCCTTGACCTGGCGCGCGATCTTCAGCGCGGCTTCCACCGCGTTGGTGCCGGTCGGGCCGGTGAACTGCAAGGTGTATTGCCAATTGCGCGGCTTGAGCAGCACGCGGTCCACCGTCTCCAGGAAACGCTTCTTCGCGCTGGTGGCCATGTCCAGGCCATGAACCACGCCGTCCGACTGGACGTACTCCAGCAGCTTTTCCTTGAGAACAGGATTGTTGTGGCCGTAGTTCAGCGTGCCGGCGCCGCTGAAGAAATCGATGTATTCGGTGCCTTCCTCATCGATCAGGGTCGAGCCCCGGGCCTGGCTGAATATCACGGGGAACGACCGGATGTAGCCCCGCACCTCCGACTCCATCCGGTCAAAGATTTTCAAGTCCATGATTAATCCTCCCTTTCATCTCATAAGTGGACGGACGGCCTGAGCCCTTCCGGGTGCGCAAGCGCATCCGGATCGGCCAACCATCCCGGTATTCGATAAGACCGCTGGGCTTGCGCCGCCCCTAGGGGGCCGGCAAGGCGAACGGACCTATCCTCAACAACATCTCGTCGTCATGGTCCGCGCCGCCGAAGAGCTGCCGGTCGAAGAACGGCTGCTCGGAGACGTGGGCGCCCAGTTCGCCGGCCAGGCCGGCAAAGCTGCGGCGCGATGCCTGGTTGTCAGGCCCCACCGTGGTTTCGAGATAGCGGACATGCTCGAGACCCTTGCGGCGCAAGAGCTCGCGAAGCATGGCGCGGCCCAGTCGATGGCCGCGTGCGCGGGTGTGCACCGCAACCTGCCAGACAAACAAGGTGTCGGGCCGGTCCGGGATCACATATGCGGAGATAAAACCGTCGATGCGTCCGCCGGCACTTTCGGCCAGGACGCAGGTGTCGCGAAAGTGCTCAGCCAGGAGCAGGTACGCGTAGAGGGAATTCAGGTCGAGTGGCGGGCACTCGGAAATGAGGCGGTGGATGGCGGCGCCGTCTTTGCGGTCGGGCAGACGCATGGTATGGGTCTGCGCGCTGACCGCCGGCGCCACGGCACTTGAGAGGGTTGGGGTATCCAGTTCGTTTTTCTTCATGCAACGATTCCTGATTCAGGGGGTGCCCCGCCCGTGGGCACTTCAAGGATGGGCGACGACACATCGCCATGCGTCTCGACGGCGGCCTGGCCGTCCTGCTCCATGAGCGCCACGATGCGCTCCAGGGACAGTGTGATGGTGGCCTGTTCAAGCTCTGGCAAGGCATTGAGCGCGTCGGCCAGGTGCTTCTGCAACGGCGACGGCGCGCCTTGCGCCAGGTCACGGCCGGCGTCGGTAGCCGTGACGAATACGATGCGGCGGTCTTCGCGGCCGCGTTCGCGGCGGATCAAGCCCTTGTCCTCCAGGCGATCCAGAATCCCGACCACAGTGCTGGGACTGACGTGCATTTCACGGCTGATGGCAGTCGCCGTCATCGGACCGTTGGCGATCACGGTGCGCAGGCACATCAACTGAGGCGCCGTGATGTGGCTGACGGCGGACAGCTGGCGCGAGTGCAAAGCGATGGAACGCGTAATGCGGCGCAGCGCCCGCAAGATGCGCAAATCGTATTGCTGCGAAGGATCGGATGTCACGGCGTCAGTCATGGGATAAAGAGTGTTCGGTCAAATCATTTCTACACAAATGATATGCGCACGATTCATTCCCGTCAAACAAAAACACCCGGGCACGATGTAATTAAATGAACACAAATTTGCAGAGGATGGCAGCAGAATTCCGGAACTTGTCAGCGCAGGCCTGGGACGACACGCATCCGCTCCATAGGGGGAAATCCTTATAAAAACATATGTTTTTTTATTAAACGCAGATTTATCATATGTTTTTTATGCTCCGTTCTGCCGTACATGTCCCTGCCGTCCGACCTCCTCCTGACTCTCCAGGAAAAACTGGAGCAACTGCCACCCGAATTGCAACGGGCCGCGCACTGGGTCGTGGCGCATCCCGCTGAAGTCGGCCTGTGGTCCATGCGGCGCCAGGCCCAAGCCTTGGGCGTTGCACCGGCAACCATGTTGCGATTGGCCCGGGCAGTCGGCTTTTCCAGTTACGAAGACTTCCGCCTGCCGTTCCAGCAGGCGTTGGCAGGGCAAGGCACGCCGGGCCTGCGGGACCGCGCCGCCGCCCTGCAGGCCGCCGCGGGTGAATCCGCCGCGCCCGGACACGACGTCCTGACCGACTATCAGATCCACGCCATGAGTTCAGTCTGCGCGTTGAATCCGCCGTCTACCTTCGACGCCGCGGTGCAGACCCTGCTGGAAGCCCGGCAGGTCGGGTTTCTGGGCACGCGCTCCGCCTTCGGCATTGCCTTCCAGATGCGCTACGCCTACCAATTGGTCCGCCGCAACAGCGTGCTGATCGACGGGCTGGGCGGCGCGCCAGCCGAACAGGCCGACAACCTGGGCCCAGGCGATGCGCTAATCGTCATTTCCCAGGCGCCCTATCCCACCGCCACCGTGCAACTGGCCCGCCAGGCCGCGCAACGCGGCGTGGCGCTCATCGCGCTGACCGACGACCCGCTGTCCCCGCTGGCCGTCGAAGCCCGCCATACCTTGCGCTTCGCCCCGCCGGACCGCGAGGGTGTTCGCGCCCGTCCGGCGCGCCAGGGGCCCGGCTCGTTCTTCCACACCACGGCAGGCCTGCTGGGCCTGGCAGAGCACCTGATCGCGCGCCTGACCGCGCGCGGCGGCGACGAGGTCCTGAACCGCCTCACCGAAGTCGAACAACGCCTGCTCAACGACAACGTTTACTGGAGCGCCGCCCAACCGCGCCGCCCCGCCTGACACCTGGATTCGCCTTTAACCCCTGCACTGCGGAATTGCCTCCATGAGCCACACCCACGTCATGCATCGTTCATTGCGCCAGACGCCCCCCGTCGCCGTCCGCGGCCAGGGCGTATGGGTCTACGACAACGCCGGCCGCTCCTATCTCGACGGCTCCGGCGGCGCCGCGGTCTCCTGCCTGGGGCACAATCATCCCGACATCCAGGCCGCCATGCATGCGCAGGTCGACGCGCTGGCCTATGCCCACACCAGCTTCTTCACGACCGAGGTAGCCGAGCGGCTGGCCGAGCGGCTGGTAGCGGACGCCCCGCAAGGCATTTCGCACGCCTATTTCGTGTCGGGCGGCTCGGAGGCCGTGGAAGCCGCTCTGAAGATGGCGCGGCAGTACTTCGTGGAAATCGGCCAACCTGAACGCCGCCACATCGTCGCGCGCCGGCAGAGCTATCACGGCAACACGCTGGGTGCGCTGGCAGTGGGCGGCAACGCGTGGCGCCGCGCACAGTTCGCGCCGCTGCTGATCGAAGTCGAGCATGTCTCGCCCTGCTACGCCTACCGCGACCAGCGCGAAGGCGAAAGTCCCGAACAATACGGCGAGCGCCTGGCACGGGAACTGGAACAGACCTTCGAGCGCCTGGGCGCCGGCACGGTCATGGCGTTCGTGGCAGAACCCGTGGTGGGCGCCACCGCCGGCGCCGTGACGGCCGTGCCTGGCTATTTCCGTCGCATCCGCGAAGTCTGCGACCGCCACGGCGTGCTGCTGATCGCCGACGAAGTCATGTGCGGCATGGGCCGTACCGGCACCTTGTACGCGGTGGAGCAGGAAGACGTCACGCCCGACCTGATCACCATCGCCAAGGGCCTGGGCGGAGGCTACCAGCCCATAGGCGCGGTCATGGTGCAACAGCGCATCGTGGACGCCATGCAGCAAGGCAGCGGTTTCTTCCAGCACGGCCACACCTACCTGGGCCATGCGATCGCCTGCGCGGCTTCGCTCGCCGTGCAGGACGTCATCCGGCGCGACCAGCTGCTGGCGCGCGTACGCGCCCAGGGCGAAGGCCTGCGCCAGCGCCTGGAAAGCGCGCTGGGCGCGCATCCCCACGTCGGCGACATTCGCGGCCGCGGCCTCTTCATGGGCGTCGAGCTGGTGCAGGACCGGGGCAGCAAGCAGACTTTCGACCCCGCCCTTACGCTGCACGCCCGCATCAAGCGCGAGGCCATGGCGCGCGGCTTGATGGTCTATCCGATGGGCGGCACCATCGACGGGCGCCAGGGCGATCACGTGCTGCTCGCCCCGCCCTTCATCATCTCCGACGATGAGCTGGATCAACTGACCGAACGTCTGCGCGGCGCCATCGACGCCGCCATTTCGCAGGCGCGCGCCTAGCCGCCTGCAAGCGCGGCGACGGGAAACGCCGCCGCGCCGCCCGCCTTGCGCGGGCTCGTGATGATACGCACAGGGCGTTCCGCGGCTCGCGGGGCGCGCCAACCGCCGGCAAAGACCGGCAATATCACGGGGAAAAACCCCAAAAGGAGTTTGCATGACCACGTCCGTCAAACACCCCTTGGGCCATCGCAACGCCTGGGCGCTCGCAGCCGCAGGCATCGCTACGGCATTGATGTCCACGGCGTCGGCGCCCGCCGCCGCACAACAGAAGTTCGTCAGTATCGGCACGGGCGGCGTCACCGGCGTCTACTATGCCGCCGGCGGCGCCATCTGCCGCCTCGTCAACAAGGACCGTTCCAGCCACGGCATCCGCTGCTCGGTCGAATCGACCGGCGGCTCGGTCTTCAACGCCAACACCATCAAGGCAGGCGAACTGGACCTGGGCGTCGTGCAATCCGACGTAGGCTTCAACGCCTACAAGGGCGAAGGCCAATTCAAACAGGCCGGGCCGTTCACCAAGCTGCGCTCCGTGTTCTCCATCCACCCCGAGCCCTTCACCGTGGTGACGCGCAAGGAAGCGAACGTCAAGAGTTTCGAAGACCTGAAGGGCAAGCGCTTCAACGTCGGCAACCCCGGCTCGGGAACACGCGCCTCGATGGAGGAATTGCTGAGCACCATGGGCTGGACCCTGAAGGATTTTTCGCTGGCGTCGGAACTGCGCCCTGATGAACACGGCTCGGCTCTGTGCGACGGCAAGATCGACGGCTTCTTCTATGGCGTGGGCCACCCCTCCGCCAACATCCAGGATCCCACCACCAGCTGCGGCGCCAAGCTCGTGTCGCTGACGGGCCCCTCCGTGGACAAACTGGTCGAAAAGTATCCCTACTACGCTCACGCCACGATTCCGGCCGGGCTGTATCCGAACAACCCTTCCGAGACCAAGACGTATGGGGTCACGGCCACCTTCGTCACCTCTGCCGATGTGCCCGACGCCACGGTCTACACCGTGGTCAAGGCAGTCTTCGACAACTTCGACGACTTCAAGAAGCTGCATCCTGCGTTCGCCAACCTGAAGGCGGCGGACATGGTGAAGAACGGACTGTCGGCGCCGCTGCATCCGGGCGCCGAGAAGTACTTCAAGGAAAAGGGCCTGCTCTGAGGCCTGGCCCCAGGGCCGCTGAAACGGCATGCCTGTGTGGCCGAGCCCTGGCCCGGCCACACAGGCGGCCGGGCCTTGCGCACCGTTACCGCGCGCAGGGACACAACGCGCGCCGCGCCGTCGGCGCGCGCCATGACACGTAGGGGAAATTCATGAATAAAGAGCCGCACACGCCGGCCCCGGACCTCGAACAACTGGTCGCCGACGCCGACCGCGGAGGCCGCAACGTCCGCGGCCTGGCAGGCGCGACGCTGGCGGCGGGCGCGCTGATCTGGTCCGTGTTCCAGCTCTGGTATGCGTCGCCGCTGCCGTTCTCGCTCAACTGGGGCATCTTCAACGACACCGAGGCCCGCGCCCTGCATCTGGGCATCGCCATGTTCCTGGGCTACCTGGCCTACCCCGCCAGCAAGCGCTCGGCGCGCGACCGCATGCCCTGGTACGACTGGGCGCTGGCCCTGATGGCCGGCTTCTGCGGCAGCTATCTGTACCTCTTCTATAACGAGCTGGCGGGCCGCCCGGGGCAACCCACGACCATGGACGTGGCCACCGCCGTCATCGGCCTGGCGTTGCTGCTGGAAGTGACGCGCCGGGCCCTGGGCCTGCCCATGACCGTGCTGGGCCTGGTGTTCGTCGCCTATGCGCTCGCCGGCCCATGGCTGCCCGACGTGCTGGCGCATCGCGGCGCGTCGCTGGAACGGTTGATGTCGCATATGTGGCTGACCACGGAAGGCGTGTACGGCGTGGCGCTGGGTGTGTCGGTGTCGTATATCTTCATTTTCGTTCTGCTGGGCTCCATGCTGGACAAATGCGGCGCCGGCAACTACATGATGCAGGTGTCGTTCGCTTTGCTGGGCCATCTGCGCGGGGGGCCGGCCAAGGTGGCCGTGGTGTCCTCGGCCGTCAACGGCCTGGTGTCGGCCTCTTCCGTGGCCAACGTGGTGACTGGCGGCATCTTCACGATTCCGCTCATGAAAAAGGCCGGCTACGGCGGCGTGCGCGCCGGAGCGATCGAAACCGCGTCGTCCGTCAACGGCCAGATCATGCCGCCCGTCATGGGCGCGGCCGCGTTCCTGATGATCGAATACGTCGGCATCCCTTATACCGACATCATCCGCCACGCGATCCTGCCGGCCGCGATCTCGTACATTGCGCTTTTCTACATCGTCCACCTGGAAGCGCTGAAGCTTGGCATCCAGCCCATGATGGCGTCGGGCCCCGCCCGCACGCCGTTGCAGAAGCTGGCGGGTTGGGGCATGAGCATCAGCGGCACCTTGGTGGTGATGGGCGCGGTCTACTGGATAGGCACCGGCGTGCAGGCCGTGGCCGGCGCTGCGGCCATCTGGGTGCTGCTGGGCATGCTTGCGGCGCTATACGTGTGGCTGCTGCGCGTCGCGGCGCGCCACCCGGACCTGCCGCAGGACATCGACATCAACCATCCCGTGCGCCCGCAGCCGTGGCCGACCGTACGCGCCGGACTGTACTTCCTGATTCCCATCGGCATCCTGGTCTGGTGCCTGAGCGTGGAAGAGCTGTCGGCCGGGTTGTCGGCATTCTGGGCCGCGATGGCCATGCTGTTCCAGATGGTGACGCAGCGTCCGCTGATCGCCTGGTTCCGCAAACAGCCGCTGTCCGGGCCCTGGCGCCAAGGCTGGCGCGATGCCATCGGCGGCCTGGGGGATGGCGCCCGCAACATGATAGGCATTGCCATCGCCTGCGGCACCGCGGGACTGATCGTCGGCGCCATCACGCTGACCGGCCTGGGCCTGCGCATGACGGCCTTCGTCGAGCTGGTGTCGATGGGCAATGTGCTGCTGATGCTGATCTTCACGGCCATCGTGTGCCTGATCCTGGGGCTGGGCATGCCAACCACGGCCAACTACATCCTGATGGCGACGCTGATGGCGCCCGTGGTGGTGGAACTGGGCGCCCAGAGCGGCCTGGTGATTCCGCTGATCGCCGTGCACATGTTCGTTTTCTATTACGGCATCATGGCCGACATTACGCCGCCCGTGGGCCTGGCCACGTTCGCGGCCGCAGCCATTTCCGGGGAGGACCCGATCAAGACAGGCATTCAGGGCGTGACGTACGCGGCACGCACGGCCATCCTGCCGTTCATGTTCGTGTTCAACCCCATGTTGCTGCTGATCGACGTCACCTATGGCTGGGAGCTGGCGCTGGTCGTGACCGGCGCCACACTGGCCTCGCTGACTTTCGCCGCCGCCACCATGCGCTGGTTCCGCGTGCGCTGCACGCTGGCCGAAGTGGGCGTGCTGCTGCTGGTGACATTCATGCTTTTCCGCCCGGACTGGTTCATGGACCATTTCGCGCCGCGCCACGAAAGCCGGCCGGCGTCCGAGATGCAGGCCATCGCCGCGGCTCTGCCCGACAACGGGCGGCTCACCGTGGTGCTGCGGGGAATCAATCTGGAAGGCGATGAACTGACCAAGACCGTGGCAGTCGCCCTGCCCGAATTGACGGACGACGCTGGCGGACAAGACGCGGGACGCAAGCGGCTGGCCGAAGCGGGGCTGACGCTGATGAGCCTGGGCGACCAGACGCAGATCGGCGGCGTGCGCTTTGGCAGCCGCGCCCAGCGCGCCGGCTGGGAACAAGGCTGGGACGTGCTCGAAGTGAAGGCGCCCAACCCGCAGCGCTGGTCCGACTTCTGGGTGTACGTGCCCGCGCTGCTGTTGCTGGCAGGCATGTGGGCGCGCCAAGGCCGTCGCGATGGCGGCGCCGCCGTGGGCCGGCTCCACGCCAAGCCGGTCTGATCAGCCCGTCCGCGCGCGCCGCCAGGCCGGCCATGCGCCGATGGTGAGCGCGCGCAAAAACCACTCCACCGGACCATAGGCGTGGCGTCGCAACCACCATGCGGATAGCGGCAGCTGCGCCGCGAAGATGGCCACGGCAATGCAGAACGCCGCCAGCGGCGAGACCGAGGCGAACAGGCGCAGGCCCCAGGCGGTGAACAGGAATGCGCAGATGATCGACTGCATCAGGTAATTGCTCAGGGCCATCCGCCCTGCGGGCGCCAGCCAGCCCGCGAAGCGCGCGCCAGGGCGCGTGCGCATGGCCAGCAGCAAGGCCGCCGCATATGACATGCTTAATAGCGGCGCGGTCAGGAGGTCTGCCGCCAGCCCCGGCAGTTCCCAGGCCGCGTCGGCCGCGGGCATAGAGGTAAAGGCATACACGGCGGATCCGGCCAGGCCGGGCGCCAGGCCCAGCGCGCACAGCAGCCACAGGGCGCGCGGCTGACGCCATGGATCCGCCAGCGCATGACGGCGCCCCAGTGCGTAACCGGTCAGGAACATCGCGAACACAAACGGTCCCTGCACGAACAGGACGGTGAACCACACGCCTTCAGTGAGTTCCTTTACGTGCTGCGCAATCGTGGTGCCGATAGTGCCCCGATACGCGTCGATAGCCGCCAAGGCGTCCGCGTGGTACTGCGCCTCGTATCCGGGCGACACCGGGTCCAGGTAGCTCAATGCGCCCAGGATGGCCCACAACGATGCCGTCAGCACGATAAGCCACAGCGAGATGCGCAGCGCCCGCCTGGGCTCCATCCGGCGGCATAGCAGCAGCGCCAGCCCCAGCAGCGCATAGGTCAGGAGTATGTCGCCCTGATAGAACAGCACGGCGTGCGCCGCCCCCAGCACCGCCAAGCCCGCAAGACGGCGCAGGAAGCGCGGCGCGAAAGCCGCCTGGCTGCGCTCGGCCGCAGCCATCTGCAAGGTGAAGCTATAGCCGAACAGGAACGAAAACAACAGGTAGAACTTGGTCTCGAACAGCCAGGCTATGAGCCAGCGCACGGTCAAGTCCAACGGTTGCGAAAACGCCGGATCCGCGACGCCTGCGCCGTAAAACGGCGACGAGAACACGCCAATGTTGACCACGAGAATGCCGAACAACGCAAAACCGCGCAGCGCGTCCACCTGCTCCAGGCGCCCAGGATTTGCCGCCGAGCTCATGCACGCCTCCCTGCGGTGTTCCGCTCCGCGCGGGTGGGCAGGCATCGCAGCAATGCCTGCTCCAGGAGGCGCCCTCCCGCCGCCGCGCCGAAAGCGGGATCAACCACCGAACGGCTGTAGACGCCGTCCAGCAACAGCAACAGCGTGTCGGCCATCTCAGCCGCAGGCTGAGGCGGGACCCGCTGCCGCCAGACCGTCTCCAGCAGCAACACCAGACCGGCCTTGCGGGCCGCCTCGTTTTCCATCACCAACGCATGCACGCGCGGGTTGCGCACGGCCTCGGCCAGGATCTCCATGCCCAGCCTGACGTAGGTCGGATCCTGATGCAACGCCAGCTGCGCGGCGACCCAGTCGGTCAGCGCCTGCCTGGCGTCTGGCGCCGCGCACGCCGCCTGCATCTGGGCGCGCGCGGACTCAGTGTCCGCGGCGATCAGCGCTTCGACGATCTCGGCCTTGCTGCCGTAGTAATGGAACAGATTGCCGGGGCTCATCCCGGCGCGGGCGCAAATCTGCGCCGTGGAAGTCGAATGAAAACCCTGTTCGGCAAAACAATCCGCCGCCGCGGCCAGTATGTGGCTTCGCCGCGCCTGCTGTTTGATGGGGTCGATCTTGCGCATTTTATTAATAGATCAATTGGTCTATCTATTAAATATCAAGATCGCAATACCGGTCAACAGGCGAAAAAAATGGCGGGCCGCAGCCCGCCATTACCCTGCGTAGCCGCGGGCGCCTAGCCCAGCACCGGCGACAACACCGGCTGCTTGGGCCGCACATCCAGCGCCCTGCCCTTGCGGGCACGCTTGCCGACGTACGGAGCAAGCGCGTCGCCGGCCAGGATGTCCTCGGTGTGCTTGTTGCGGTAGATGCCGGACGCACGCAGGCCGCCCGCGCCGATAGGCACGGTCTGGTCCAGCTTGTCCGTTCCGTCCAATCCCATCAGGATGGTGCCGCGACCGCCGCCAGACAGTGTCTTGACTTCGTCCAGGCCGAAGACCAGGAATTTGCCCTTGTGGGACAGCAGCGCCAATTGCGTGGCACCTTCGAATAGCGGCACCGGACGCAAGAGTTCGTCGCCCGCTTCCAGAGTAATGAACTGCTTGCCCGCGCGCTGGCGGCTGACCATGTCGGACAGCTTGGCGGCAAAGCCGTAGCCGCCGCGCGTCGCCAGCAGCCAGCGGCTGTCGGCGGACGCTGCAATCGTATGGACGATGCGCGTGCCGCTTCCGAGGTCGATCATGGTGGTAACCGGCTGGCCGTCGCCCCGGGCGGAAGGCAGCCCGGCCACGGGCACCGAATAGACACGCCCGTTGTCGCCCACGGCGATCAACGTATCGGTCGTGCGGCATTCGAAGGCGCCGTACAGGTCATCGCCCTGCTTGAAGCCGAATTGGCTGGCATCGTGGCCGTGGCCCTGGCGGGCGCGCAGCCAGCCCTTTTGCGAGACGATCACGGTGACGGGCTCGTCCAGCACCTTGGTTTCGAGCACAGCGCGCTCTGCGGTCTCGATCAGCGTGCGGCGATCGTCGCCGTACTGCTTGGCGTCGGCCTCGATTTCCTTGATCAACAGTCGCTTGAGCGCAGCGGGGTTGTCCAGCAGTTCCTGCAGACGCACCTGCTCATCGCGCTTGTCCGCCAGTTCCTGTTCGATCTTGAAACCTTCCAGGCGGGCCAATTGGCGCAAGCGCATTTCGAGGATGTCCTCGGCCTGCCGTTCCGACAATTTGAAGCGCTCCATCAGCGCGGCGCGCGGCTCGTCGGATTCGCGGATCGTCTGGATCACTTCGTCCACGTTCAGGTAGACGACCATGCGGCCTTCCAGCACGTGGATGCGGTCGATGACCTTGTCCAGGCGGAAGCGCGTGCGGCGCACCACGGTATTGGTGCGGAACGCCAGCCACTCGACCAGGATGTCGCGCAGGCCCTTCTGGCGCGGCCGGCCGTCGGTGCCGATGCACACGAGGTTGATGGACGCGCTGCTTTCCATGCTGGTCTGGGCCAACAGCGTGTTGACGAATTCGTCGCGGTCCACGCGCGAGGTCTTGGGTTCGAAGACCAGGCGCACCGCGGCATCCTTGCCCGACTCGTCCCGCACCGCGTCCAGCAGGTTCAGCATCACGGCCTTGGCCTGGGTCTGCTCGGGCGTCAGGCTCTTCTTGCCGGTCTTGACCTTGGGATTGGTGATCTCCTCGATCTCTTCCAGCACCTTCTGGCACGAGGTGCCGGGCGGCAGCTCGTTGACCACCAGCTGCCACTGGCCGCGCGCCATTTCCTCGAACTGCCAGCGCGCCCGCACCTTGAGCGACCCGCGGCCGCCCGAGTAGATCTGGGCGATGTCCTCGGCGGGCGTGATGATCTGTCCGCCGCCCGCGAAGTCCGGGCCGGGAATCAGGGCGTGCAGCTCCGTGTCCGGCAACTGGGGATGCTTGAGGAGAGCCACGCAGGCCTGCGCCACTTCGCGCAGGTTGTGCGGCGGGATTTCGGTGGCCATGCCGACCGCGATGCCCGAGGCGCCATTGAGCAACATCACGGGCAGGCGCGCCGGCAACATTTGCGGCTCTTGCTGGCTGCCGTCGTAGTTGGGCACGAAGTCCACGGTGCCTTCGTCCAGCTCGTCAAGCAACAGCTTGGCGATGGGCGTCAGGCGGGCTTCTGTGTATCGCATGGCGGCGGCGTTGTCGCCATCGCGCGAACCGAAATTGCCCTGGCCGTCGATGAGCGGATAACGCAGCGAGAAATCCTGCGCCATGCGCACCATGGCGTCATAGGCGGCCTGGTCGCCGTGCGGATGGTACTTGCCCAGCACGTCGCCGACGACGCGCGCGGACTTCACGGGCTTGGCGCCGGCGGCCAGCCCCATCGCCTGCATGGCGTAGAGGATACGGCGCTGCACGGGCTTCTGCCCGTCGCCGACGTCCGGCAGGGCTCGGCCGCGCACCACGGAAACGGCGTAGTCCAGATAGGCCTGTTCCGCGTAGCGCGCCAGGGTGATGGCGGCGTCGCCGTCGCCATCGCCGCCGGGCGGGTTGGAATCGAACAAGCCGGGTTGATTGCTGTCGGTCATGATGTATTCAGGTAGACAATTTCATCGAAACGGCGTCAAAGCGCCTGCGCGGACGGCATCAGCTGTGTATCGGCGACATGCGCGCGCAATTCGCTGCGCACCCTGTCCAGCGTGGCGGCGTCCTGACCGCGCTTGGGGATGATCACGCCCTGCAAAGTGCCGAGAATGACATAAAGGTGTTCCGGAGTTTCCTCGACCCGCCGCACATCGGACCAGTCCATCCGCCCCGAGGCGGTGGCGGTGGTATCCGTAATGCCCTCGGGACCGAAGTCCAGCTGATGACGGCCCAGGAAAAGCTCGTCGGGCTGCCTTTTCAGCATGCGGCGTGTGTTCATCCTGACCAGCGAGGGCAGCACGAACTCGTAGGCCAGCGCCAGCAGCGCCAGGATGCCCAGGCCCACGGCCAGTCCCTCGAAGTACACGGGCAGGATCTGCGCCCAGTTCGGCCCCTTGCCGTCCCAAGTCTGCCAGATCAGGTAGGCCAGCAAGGCCACGATCATCAGGACCGCGAAACGCAGGTGGGACCGGTAGCGGCGCCGGCGCAGCTCCGGCCGCTTGTACACATAGACGGCGAAGTCCGCATAGTCGTCGGCCGTCATCTGGACGTCCATGCGGGCGGAGCCGGGCGCGGAAGCGGCCATCAGATGTCCAGCTCCGCCAGGTTGCCCTTCTCTTCGATCCAGGCGCGGCGCTGCGAGGACTCGCCCTTGCCCATCAGCATGTCGAACATGCGAGTGGTGTCTTCGGGGGTCTGGTCACCATAGCCCACGGGCAGCAGCCGGCGCGTGTCCGGATTCATGGTGGTTTCCCAGAGCTGTTCCGGATTCATTTCGCCCAGGCCCTTGAAGCGGCTGACGGCCCATGCGCCTTCGCGCACGCCTTCCTTGCGCAACTTGTCCTGCGCGGCCTCGAGCTCGCCCTCGTCCAGGCAATAGATCTTGCGCGCCGGACGCTTGCCCTGCGCCGGCACGTCCAGGCGGAACAGCGGCGGCCGGGCCACGAACACATTGCCGGCTTCGACCAGCTTGGGGAAGTGCTTGTAGAACAGCGTCAGCAACAGCACCTGGATGTGCGAGCCGTCGACGTCGGCGTCGGACAGGATGCAGATGCGGCCGTAGCGCAGCCCCGACAGGTCCGGCGTATCGCCAGGACCGTGGGGATCCACGCCGATGGCGACGGAAATGTCATGGATTTCGTTGTTGGCGAAGAGCCTGTCGCGATCGACCTCCCAGGAATTGAGCACCTTGCCGCGCAGCGGCAGGATGGCCTGGAACTCCTTGTCGCGCCCCATCTTGGCCGACCCGCCCGCCGAGTCGCCCTCGACCAGGAAGACTTCGGTGCGGGTGGAATCGCTGGACTCGCAGTCGGTCAGCTTGCCCGGCAGCACGGCCACGCCCGAACTCTTGCGCTTTTCCACCTTTTGGGCGGAGCGCTGGCGCGCCTGGGCCTGGCGGATGGCCAGCTCGGCCAGCTTCTTGCCATATTCAACGTTGCTATGCAGCCACAGATCCAGCGCGCTCTTGGAAAAGCCGCCGACCAGGCGCACTGCGTCGCGGCTGTTCAGGCGTTCCTTGATCTGCCCCTGGAACTGCGGGTCCAGCACTTTGGCCGAAAGCACGAAGCTGGCGCGCGCAAACACGTCCTCGGGTAGCAGCTTGACCCCTTTGGGCAACAGGCTGTGCAGCTCGGCGAAACCCTTGACCGCGCCGAACAGGCCTTCGCGCAGCCCCGATTCGTGGGTGCCGCCGGCAGGCGTGGGGATCAGGTTCACGTAGGACTCGCGCACGGCGTTGCCGTCCTCGGTCCAGGCCACCACCCACTGGGCGCCCTCGCCTTCGGCGAAGTTTTCGTGATCTGCCCCGGCGTACTGCTCGCCTTCAAAGAAGGGAACCATCAGTTCCGCGCCGGCCAGCGCCTCGGACAGGTAGCCGCGCAGGCCATCCTGATACTGCCAGGTCTTGGTGTCCCCGGTCTTCTCGTTGACCAGGGAAACCTTGACCCCGGGCAGCAGCACGGCCTTGCTGCGCAGCAGGTGCGTCAGTTCGCCCAACGGAATATTGGGGCTGTCGAAATACTTGGCATCCGGCCAGACGCGCACGCGGGTGCCGGACTTCTTGCGCCCGCCCTGGTCGTAGGGCGCCAGCGGCTCGGCCACGTCCCCGCCCTTGAAGACCAGGCGATTGACGGCGCCGTCGCGCCACACCACGACTTCAAGGCGCGTGGCCAGGGCGTTGGTGACGGAAACGCCCACGCCGTGCAGGCCGCCGGAAAAGGCGTAGGCGCCGCCGCCTGCCTTGTCGAATTTGCCGCCGGCATGCAGGCGCGTAAACACCAGCTCCACCACGGGAGCGTTCTCTTCAGGATGCAGGCCGACGGGAATACCGCGCCCGTCGTCCTCGACGGAAACGCTGCCGTCGACGTGCAGCGTGACCTGGATCTGCTTGCCGTAGCCGGCCAATGCCTCGTCTGCGGCGTTATCAATGACCTCCTGCACGACGTGCAGAGGGTTTTCGGTTCGGGTGTACATGCCCGGGCGCTGGCGCACGGGCTCCAGTCCCTTCAGGACGCGAATGGACGCCTCGGTGTAACGTGGAGTGGCCAAGTTATCCCCAACATCTGTGGAAAAAAACCGACATTTTACGGATAAGCCTAGATTCTGCGCGGCTCCCAGTGGGATGAGCACGACCTGAGCAGCTCCGAATTCGGTAGGATGATGACAGTCACAGCCAGCGCACCGGAGCCCATACAGCCCGGATCGCGACAACTGCGCCGCAACATCCTACACAAATCCAGCAACTCCTGTTGTTATTAACAGTGGTATGCCTGTTGTTATTGACAGTGGTATGCTTGAGTCCATTCCACAAACAAGAACAACGGCGAGGCGCGTCCCTTTTTACGCGCCTTTTGCTGCCGAACCGAGAATCACCATCATGAGCGACCAAATCAAGAACGTCAGTGACGCGAGCTTCGATGCCGATGTGTTGAAATCCGGCCAGCCGGTGCTGGTGGACTACTGGGCTGCCTGGTGTGGCCCCTGCAAGATGATTGCCCCGATCCTGGAAGAAGTGGCCACCGAGTACGCTGGCCGCCTGACGATCGCCAAGCTGAACGTTGACGAAAACCAGGGCACCGCCACGAAGTACGGCATCCGCGGCATTCCCACCCTTATGCTCTTTAAAGACGGCCAAGCCGCCGCCACCAAAGTTGGCGCGCTGTCGAAGTCGCAACTGACCGCATTCCTGGACGGCGCGCTGTAAGCCGCGTGCCGTGAACGAAGGCGCCGCCCTCGGGGCGGCGCTCATTCAATACCGCGTGTGCCCGTCCGTGGCGCGCCGCCAGAACTCTCCTTCACTTTCCCCCAAACACCCACCGCGATGCACCTCAACGAACTGAAGGCGCTGCATGTCTCGCAGCTGCTGGAAATGGCCGCCGGCCTGGAAATCGAGAACGCCAACCGCCTGCGCAAGCAGGAACTGATGTTCGCCATCATGAAGCGGCGCGCCAAGCAAGGCGAGCAGATCTTTGGCGACGGCGTCCTGGAAGTCCTGCCCGACGGCTTCGGATTCCTGCGCTCGCCCGAGACCTCCTATCTGGCTAGCACGGACGACATCTACATCTCGCCCTCGCAGATCCGCCGTTTCAACTTGCACACCGGCGATTCGATCGAAGGCGAAGTGCGCACGCCCAAGGACGGCGAGCGCTATTTCGCCCTGGTGAAGGTGGACAAGGTCAACGGCGTGGCGCCGGAAGCGATCAAGCATCGCATCATGTTTGAAAACCTGACGCCGCTGCACCCGAACCGCACCATCCGCCTGGAACGGGACATCAAGAGCGAAGAGAACCTCACGGGCCGCATTCTTGACGTCTTCGCCCCCATCGGCATGGGCCAACGCGGCCTGATCGTGGCCAGCCCCAAGTCCGGTAAGACGGTGATGATGCAGCACATCGCGCACGCCATCACTACCAACTATCCCGACGCCGTCATGATCGTCCTGCTGGTGGACGAGCGCCCCGAGGAAGTGACCGAAATGCAGCGCACGGTGCGCGGCGAAGTCGTGGCTTCGACCTTCGACGAACCCGCCACCCGTCACGTGCAGGTCGCGGAAATGGTCATCGAAAAGGCCAAGCGCCTGGTCGAAATGAAGAAGGACGTCGTGATCCTGCTGGACTCGATCACCCGTCTGGCCCGCGCCTACAACACCGTGGTGCCGGCTTCCGGCAAGGTGCTGACCGGCGGCGTGGACGCCAATGCGCTGCAACGGCCCAAGCGCTTCTTCGGCGCCGCCCGCAACCTGGAAGAAGGCGGTTCGCTGACGATCCTGGGCACGGCGCTGATCGAAACCGGCAGCCGCATGGACGAAGTCATCTACGAAGAATTCAAGGGCACCGGCAACTCCGAAGTCCACCTTGAGCGCCGCCTGGCTGAAAAGCGCGTCTACCCGTCGATCAACCTGAACAAGTCGGGTACCCGTCGCGAAGAACTGCTGATCGCTCCGGATCTGCTGCAGAAGGTCTGGGTCCTGCGCAAGTTCATCCACGACATGGACGAAGTCCAGTCGATGGAATTCATCCTGGACAAGATGCGCGCCACCAAGACCAATGCCGAATTCTTCGACATGATGAAGAAGAAGTAAGCCCAGTCACGGCCTGCGGTCCACGGCGCGCGCGCCCTGGACCCGGCCATGAAAAACGCCCTGGAGCGCTTGCGCCCAGGGCGTTTTTCATGGCCCGGACAGGCCGCTGCCCACGCGGCTCACTGCCCCCCCATGAACTCCTCCAGCGTGCCGGGCTGCGGCGCAGGACGCGGGGTCTGCTTGTTGCCTGCCGGCTTGCCGGACGCGTCTATCGGTTCGATTTTTGGATCGTCCCAGCTGCCGGTGACGGCGTATTCCATGGTCATGGCCCGCGCCAACGGCTGCTTCAGCAGCCACTGCGTCACGAACGCCCCCAGGCCGATCAGCGGGTTGACCGCCAGCGCCGTCACCATGGCCGCCCCGCTGGCGTCCAGGTTCGGAATCACCACGGCCTTCATGTCCCAGCGTTCGCGGATAATGTTGACGCCGCCCGCCAACACGATCGCGGCGACCGGTCCGTTGATCTTGTAGCCCTCGGTCGAGGCCGTGCCGTCTGCCAGCTTGACCTTGCCGCGGATGGTGTCGAAGGGGAATCCATCGCGCAGCAGATTGGTCGGGTTTACGTCCAGCCGCGCCAGCCGCTGCAGCGATTGCAGGGACAGCAGTTCCAGCAGCCGCGCCGTGCGGGAGTTCACATGCATGAAGCGGCCCTTGTCCAGGCTGACGTCGACCTCGCCCGTCAGGTCTTCGATCTTATGGGTCCAGGGCAAATTGCGCCAGGTTGCCTTGCCTTGCATCGTGCCGGTGCCACCCGATACCACCTTTTCGAAGCCGATGCGGTCCAGGAACTTGCCCACGTCCTCGAACTTGGCCGAAGCGTCCACGGTCAGGCCGCGGTTCTGGCCTTCCAGGTTCCAGTTGCCGGTGGCGTTTAGCGAGGCCGCCTCGTTGACGATGGACAGCTTATCCAGGCGCCATTGGCGGCCGCGCTGCAGATTCGTGCCCAGCACCTGGAGTTCGCCCACATTCTTGCCATACAGCAGAAATTCCTTGGCCTGCAGGTCGATCGCCGGAATGTCGGATAGATCGCTGCCGGAGGACAGCGCCTCGTCGGCCTCGTTGGTGTCGCCCTCGCCGCCCAGGGACAGATGCTTCAGGCGCGCGGTGATCTGACCAGCGATGGCACCCGAGGCCTCGCGCCATTCAAGCGAGCCCGTGGCCTGCTTGGACTGCAGATCCACGCGCCACTGCGCGGGTCCCGGCCGGGTCGCATACAGCGTCATGTCGTTCAGGGTAAAGCCACCGGTCCGCAAGACACCGGTTGCCAGGCTGATGCGCTCGGCCGCGGGCAGCATCGGCTTGGGCGCGGGACGGCCCTTGCCAGCAGGCGCGCTGAAGCCGTCGGACACGTGTTCCCAGGCGTCCAGATCCAGCTCAGGCAGGCTGGCATTCAGACTGAAGCCGCGTTCCGGCAGGCTTGCGGGCCGATTGATGCCCAGCGCGCCACGCGCGAAATACGAGGATCCGCCTTCGGACGGCGCCCGCTCGAACAGCGCATTGACGCCATCGCCCAGGCTGGCGGTAAGCCAACGCCGATTCTGCGCGCCGCGGTCCTGCGCGGGCGACCATTCCACTTTCAGCAGCTGCGACGCCTGAGCCGCCTTGCCTACCGGGGCGGGCATGTCGATCGCCATGCCCACCAGATCGGATTCGACGGAGATATCCACCGCGCCGCCACGCTGGTAACCCACCTTGCCCTTGTAGGCAGCCTTACCCGTAAAGCGCGACATGGATGGCGTGTTGCTCAGTTGGGTCAGCGCCGGCCCGGCCAGCGTGCCCTCGAAGCGCAGCGCGTCCGTGCTCTGCGCCAGGCGCCCGAATATCCGCGCCGGGCCGCCCAGGAATTGGGCCCGCAGGTCCTTGGCCTCGACGCCCTTCTCCGAGAATGCCAGGTCGCCATGCATCTGGCTGAGCAGCGGCATCTCCGGCATGAAGGTGAATGTATTGCCCGCAAACAGGATATTCCCCTGCACCTCGGTGTCATCGGTATTCAGCAGGGGCACCTTGAGCTTGAGTTTCACCCGCCAGTCGCCGGTGCCGCGCGCCTCATCCAGGGCGCCGTCCAGCAGCTCGCCCAAGGGCGAGTTGGCCGCCAGCGCCAGATAGGCCGGCACGGTACCCGCGGTCTCGCCGGTCAGCAGCAGTTCGGAGTTCTCTTCCATGTTGGGAATGCTTGCGGCAACCGCCCCCAGTGTCACGGTATGCCCCGACCCGGTATGAGCGACCGCGCCCCCCGCGCTGTCCAGCGCCAGGCTGACTTTGTCGATGCGGAAATTGCCGGACAGGTTCTCCAGCATCGGCCAGCCCTTGCGGCGCTCTCGCGCAGGCGCGTAATCGACCTTGGCGCCGCTGAATGCACCGGCAATCACGAATTCGCCCTGGGATGCTGGCGCGCCAAAAGGAAACTCGTCGAGGTCGCCCTTGAGCGTGATGGAGGCGGACTGCATTTCGCCGGCAGGCAGGCCGACGGCCAGCCACTCGCGGGCGTCGGCGTTGACCTCCAGGGGCAGGTAGCGGTGGATGGCGGACATGGAGCCGCGCGCCATCACGCCGTGCATGTCGACGCTGCCCGCCGCGGTCTTGCCCTCGGGCCGCCACTGTCCTTGCACGCGCACATCGAGATCGTCGTTCACCAGTTGCAAGTGGCCCACGTCCACGAACCAGTGATCGGCGTCCGGCCCCTTTATAGCGGCCTCCAGCGCCACTTCGCGCACCGCCAGGTCGGGCTGTTCGAAGACGCCCGGCAGGCTCAGTGCCAGCTGCTCGACCTTGCCGTTGACCGATACCGCCGGTGCGCCCGGGCTGCGCGCCAGGGGTACGCTGTCCGGTTGCATGAAGTCGCCCGGCAGGCCTTGGAGGCGTGCCTGAAGGTAGCCAGCCTTGAAACCGGGGGCCTCCGCGCCTTGCGGGGTCTGCGCCCATTGCACGCCACGCGCCGCGGTGTCCACGGTCAGATCGGTGAACTTGCCGCGTTCCAGCTGCAACCATGCCCGCCCGCTCAAGCGTCCGGCCACCGCCGGGACATCCAGCCACGGCCGCCACGCCAGCGGCTCCGCGTCGTCCAGCTGAACGTACAGCTGGCCGCCCCAGTTGCCCGGGTTGGCCGCGTTTACCGAGAACAGGCTGCGATTGAATTCCCCGCGCAGTTCCACATTGCGTGCCAACGCGTCGCCCGCCGCGGCCTTGAGCACAAAGCGGTGCGAGAGGCTGCCGTTGCGCGCCAGAAAATTGACGCCACTCAGGGTCAATTCGGGCGCGCCGCGCAATTCGTCCTGCCAACGGATGGTGGCGCCGCGAATACGCAGTTCGCGCTGCGCGCCCAGCCAGCGCAAGGCCGGATGGTCCAGATCGGACCGCTGGTCGCTGGCATTGAGATCGATGTCCTGGCCCGCGACCCACAAATGGTTGGACCGGTCACGGCGCAGAATGAGTTCGGGCCGTTCGAGCTGCAACCGCAGCAGCTTGGGCGACAGGGCCAGGATGCTGCGCCAGCCCAGCACGGCCGAAACCGAGGGCAAGGACAGCACGGGGGCCGCCTCATCGTCGTAGACTTGAACGGAGGCTAGATCGAGCTTGGGGTTGAGGCCTTGCCAGTTCGCCTGGATGGAGCCAATGGCCACTCGGGAGCCCAGCGCCTGGCTGACGTAGGCTTCGATCTGGGGACGCCATTGGTCCACGCGGGGCAGCACCCAATAGCGAACGCCCAGCAGTCCGAGGGCCACGACGCCATAGACGGTCAGCACGGCCCAGAAGACCCAGCAGAGCACTTTTTTTGAAACAGACACGGATCGGTGGGCAGGAGAATATGTCTTGCGGTATCGTCCCCACTTATACCTGAAACGCGCCCATTCCGCCGCCCCTTTTGCCATGTCCACGCCCTCTACGCTTGCCCCCGCCCTCGCCTGGTCCGGCCATCTGCGCCGCAGACTTGATGCCCACCCGGACTTGGCCGCCTGGCTGGCCGATGCCGTGCGTGATCCGGTCACGCCCGAACAGATCGCGCGCTGGCAATCCGAGCTGGCCGGACCGCAAGCCGGCGACGATGCCCTGCCCGTGGATGTCTGCCGCATGGTGCTGCGCAAGCTGCGTGAACGGGTCTTCAATGTGCTCATCGTCCGCGACCTGACGGGCCAGGCCGATCTGGAAGAAGTCGTGGGCGCCATGACCACGCTGGCCGACACCGCGGTCGCGGCGGCGTATCGCAGCGTGGCCGCGGATCTGGCGGCGGTGCACGGCGTGCCGCGGGATCCCGCCACCGGCAAGCCTCAGGAAATGCTGATCGTAGGCATGGGCAAGCTGGGCGGCTGCGAACTGAACGTCTCGTCCGACATCGACTTGATCATGCTGTATGGCGAAGAAGGCGAGACCGACGGTCCGCGCCGCATCAGCCATCACGAGTTCTACGGCCGGCTGACGCGGCGCATGATGCCCGTGCTCTCCGAGGTGGACGCCAACGGCCAGGTGTTCCGCACCGATCTGCGGCTGCGCCCCGACGGCGACTCCGGCCCCCTGGCCTGGAGCCTGGACGCGCTGGAGCATTACCTGATCGGCCAGGGCCGCGAATGGGAGCGCTATGCCTGGCTGAAAGCGCGGCTGATACCGGCCCAGGCGTTCGAAGGCAGCGACAGCGCCGCCCAGGCGCGCCAGCTGGAAAGCCTGCGCGTGCCCTTCGTCTACCGCAAGTATTTCGACTTCGACGCGCTCTCGGCCCTGCGCGCCCTGCGCGAACGCATCCGCCAGGACTGGCAGCGACGCGCCAGCGCGCGCAACGGCATCGACAGCGCCAACAATATCAAGCTGGGCGACGGCGGTATCCGGGAAATCGAATTCGTGGTGCAGTTGGCGCAACTGATCCGGGGCGGCCGCATGCCCGCGCTGCAAAAGCGCGGCCTGCTGGAAGCGCTGCACGCGGAATGCACGGCCGGCCTGGTGCCCGAGGAAGACGCGCGCCGGCTGGAAGAGGCCTACCGCTATCTGCGCCGCACCGAACATGCCCTGCAGTACCGCGAGGATGCCCAGACCCATCTGCTGCCGGGCGACCCTGAGCAGCGCGCCGCGCTGGCCGCGGCGCTGGGCATGAGTCCCGCGGACTTCGAAAGCACGCTGGCCACCCACCGCCAATTCGTCTCGCAGACCTTCCGCAACGTGTTCCGCCTGGTGGGCATGGGCGACGCCGAAGTGCCGGCGCCCGCGCCTGGCGCCAGCGACCCCGGCTCCGGTCAGGACGAGCCCGACAGCAGCAGCGAACTGGCCGAGCAGATCCGCCAGGCCTTCGGCGACGACGCGCAGGATCTGCTGCGCCGTACCGAGACCCTGCTGGGCAGCCACAGGGTGCGCAGCCTGCCCGAAAGCAGCCGCAAACGCATGGATGCCCTGCTGCCCGCCGCCCTGCGCGCCGCCCTGCAAACGCCGGCGCCGCTGCAAGCCGCGGTACGGCTGTTCGACCTGATCGAAAAGATCGTCCAGCGCAGCGCCTACCTGGCACTGCTGGCCGAATACCCTGACACGCTGGCGCGCGTAGCGCGCATGGTTGCGGCCAGCCCCTGGGCCGCGCAGTACCTCACGCAGCACCCCTTGCTGCTAGACAGCCTGATCGACTGGCGCACGTTGTTCGAACCACTGGACTTCGCCCAGATCGCACGCCAGCTGACCGCCGACCTGGACGCCTGCCGCCTGCCTGACGGCGATCCGGACATCGAACGCCAGATGAACCTGATGCGCGACATGCAGCGCCAGGCCAGTTTCCAATTGCTGGCGCAGGACCTGGAAGGCGAACTCACCGTGGAGAAACTGGCCGACCAGCTCTCCGCGCTGGCCGACCTGTTGCTGACCGAAACCATCCGCCGCACGTGGCCGCTGGTCAACAAGGCCGAAGGCGCTGAACCACGCTTCGCCGTCATCGCCTACGGCAAGCTGGGCGGCAAGGAACTGGGCTATGCCTCGGACTTGGACCTGGTCTTCCTGTTCGACGACCCGCGCGAAGACGCCGCCGAGGTCTACGCCAAGCTGGGCCGGCGCATGACGTCGTGGCTCTCGACCATGACCTCTTCGGGCCGCCTGTACGAAGTCGACCTGCGCCTGCGGCCAGACGGCGACGCGGGGCTGCTGGCCGTGTCGGTGGAAGCGTTCGAGCAATACCAGCACAAGCATGCCTGGGCCTGGGAGCACCAGGCGCTGACCCGGGCGCGCTACGCCGCGGGCGACCCCAGCATCGGCGCCCGCTTCGAGCAGATTCGCGAAGACATCCTGGTGCTGCCCCGCGACGCAGCCAAACTGCGCGAAGAGGTGCTGGCGATGCGCGAGAAAATCAACGCGGGCCATCCCAACACCAGCCAGCTATTTGACCTGAAGCATGATCGCGGCGGCATGGTCGACGTGGAATTCGTCACGCAATACCTGGTGCTGTGCCACTCTGCCACCCATCCGGTTCTGGTCCGCAACCTGGGCAATATCGCGCTGCTGCGCCTGTCCGGCGAGGCAGGGCTGATTTCTGGCGAGCTGGCCGCGCGCGCGGGCGACGCCTATCGCACCCTGCGCCGAGTGCAGCACCAGTTGCGCCTGCAGGGCGTGGAAAAAGCACGCGTGCCGCAGGATCAGCTGCAGGAAGAGCGCGCCGCCGTGCGCGAACTCTGGGATGCCGTACTGGGCTGAAGACATAGGGGGACGGGGCATCCCCCCTCCCCCGGCAACTCAGCGTAAAATAAGGAGTTTTCCGCTATCTTTGCCTGCAAGCCATGTCTGAATTCGTGCGCCCCAAACTCGACCTGCCCGCTGGCCGCCGCAAGGTGCTGATGCACTCGTGCTGCGCGCCCTGTTCTGGCGAAGTCATGGAAGCGATGACTGCCTCGGGCATCGACTACGCCATCTACTTCTACAACCCGAACATCCATCCGGTCAAAGAGTACGAAATCCGCAAGCAGGAAAACATCCGCTTCGCCGAGCAGCATGGCATCGAATTCATCGACGCTGACTACGACATGGACAACTGGTTCGAACGCGTCAAAGGCATGGAAAACGCCCCCGAGCGCGGCGAACGCTGCACGGCCTGCTTTGACATGCGCTTCGAACGTACCGCGCTATACGCGCATGAACATGGTTTCGACACCATTACCAGTTCGCTGGGCATCTCGCGCTGGAAGGACATGAACCAGATCAACGGCTGCGGCGAACGCGCCGCGGCGCGCTATGACGATCTGATCTACTGGACTTACAACTGGCGCAAGGGCGGCGGCTCCGCCCGCATGATCGAAATCAGCAAGCGCGAGAATTTCTATCAACAGGAATATTGCGGCTGCGTCTACTCGTTGCGCGACACCAACCGCCACCGCCGGTCGCAGGGCCGCGAACGCATCCACATCGGCGTGAAGTTCTACGGCAAAGAAGACCTGATCAACGAAGAGCAGCTCTGATCAGGGTTGGCGCCCGAGCCGCCGGTACTCCGACGGCGATACGCCGAAACGCTTGCGGAACGCGTGGCTGAACCTCGCCGCATCTGAAAAACCGAATCGGTAGGCAATATCGCCTATCGGCCGCGCCGCCTGCGCGGCGTCGCACAGCGTGTCCCGGCAACGTTCCAGCCGCGCGCTGAGGATGAAATCGGCCGGCGTCGTGGACGCCTGCGCAAACAGGTTGTACAGATAGCGCCGCGACATCCGGAAGGCCGCGGCAGCGGCGGCCGGCGACAGCGCGGGATCGTGCAGGTTTTCCAATATGTGCTGCTGCACGCGGCGCAGCTGCGCTTGCCGCAGTTCAGCCTGATCGTGTTCAGCCTGGACTCCCGCGCGCTCGCTGATATCCAGCCCCATCATCTGCAACACGGCATTGGCCGCATCGCGCGAGGCGCTTTCGGACAGGTGCGCATGCTCGGTCAACGCCACGCGCAACAGATCCATGGCCATGCGTCCGCACCCCTGGCGAGCGCTGAAGCTGCGGGCCACGGCGTTCTGCATGAACGATTGCCAGGCGTCGAAATGCTTGCCTGGCACTTGCATCACGAGGAAATGCGCGCCGTCGTCCACATCGACCTCGTACGGCCGGGTGGTGTCGTAGATGCTCCATTCGCCCGGCACCAGCAGAGCACTGCGCCCGGACTGCCGAATCTCGCTGCGGCCGGCTAGCTGCAGCGTCACTTTGTAGCCCGGCGCTTCAGAGCGATCAGCCAACAGCTTGCTGCGGCGCACGCGCTGGGCGCTGCTGCGCAATTCGCAGACCTGCATCCAGCCCAGCGAATCCACCGCCACACTGTTGCGGAAGCGGGCCGGATACATCGCGGACACTTCCAGCGGAACAAAGGTATCGCTGACACTTTCCTGCCAGCTTGCGCAGTCCAGGAAATGCCTGGGCGTGCTGCGCAAAAGAGATGGGGACATGGCGACTCCGGTGTCTCGAAACGGCGTGCCTTCTTGCCTGGCGCGGCGAGGCCGGCAGCACAGCTACAGCGTTGAATGGAATGCTGCCTCTTTCTAGCACCGGTCAACCGGAGGGAGTATCGGTGACAACCCCTAAGGTGCTGGCCCGCTAGGGCTTTCTGTCGCTGCCATATGAGTAATCGGCCAACTGGAAGCCGAGTGCCGACAGGGATTGCGCCAGTTCGTGCCGCACCGGCACCACGTCCTCATAGCGGCGCGGACGAACCTGCGCGACCTCCTCTTCGGTGTAGGGGCGAAAATCCGCCGGAAGCTGCGCCGGGCTGAATTCTTCCACCACCCAGTTAAGCACCGCCGCAAGTTCGGCATTGCTCAGTTGCGATTGCGCCGCGCCAGGAACGCGGACCAGATACTCCCGGCCCGCGGGCAGGTGCGCGAACGCGCCCACCGAATTGCGGAAATCGGGGATGCCATGGCGGCCGCTGCCGCGGCCGTCCACGCGGTGGCAGCCGGCGCATTGCAGCACATAATCGGCGCGAACGGACTGACGCAGCCTGTCGGCCGCGGAAGCGTCCGGGGCCGGCGCGCCGCCCGAGGAATCCCCCGCGACGGCCTGGCCCGCGCACAGCAGGATGGCGGCGGCGCAATGCCGGCGCCATCCCTGTCGCGACGGTCGAGCACCGGGCGTCATGATTTCGGCTTAGGCTTGGCCAGGCCCACGATCACCGACGTGGTGCAATGGAAAATAGAAGACTCGTTGGACATGCACCAGTTCACGTCGTTATGCAGGAACATCTGATAGCCCGGCCGCTCACGCTCGGCGGACGCGCACATGCACTTGCCGCAAGCGGCCTTGCCGCAGCAATCGTTATAGCTGATCAGGTAGTCCTTGCCGTCCAGCGGGTTGTGGCAAGTGCCAACCCACGACACCGCCGACGGCGAGGTGCCCGGCGGGCAAGACGTCATGCTTCCCCCGCAGCAGGAGCACAGGAAGCCGTCCACCGCGCAATAGCGCCAGTAATCGCACGCCGTATCATCCATCTGCGGCTTCTTGCTGTCCGCCGGCGCCGAGCGCGCCACCGGTAGCACGGGCATCAGGAATGCGGTTCCCACGAGCACCCGGCCGATGCGGTTAAGCACGCTGCGCCGGGAAGTGGTGTGCGCGACCGAGCGCGCGGCGCGCTCTCCAAGTTTATCCAGCCAGTGCATTGCCGCTCTCCTTGCGGGAAATCCGAGTTTCTTCCAATGCGCCGGCGGCGAGGAACTCCTGCACCGACGCCACGCCCAGCTCCTTCGCGGTGAACAGGCTTTCAAGCTGCTCGCGCGAGTTGATCAAGCCCTTTGCGCGCAGGGTTCCGGTTTCATCGATCAGCACGGCATAAGGCAGTTTGCTGATCTGGAACTTCATGCCCAATTCGGTCGACAGCAAATACGGAAAGCGTTCCAGGCCGGCCTGCTTGTAGAACGCCAGGTGCTCGGGCATTTCGCCGTCGCTGGCCAGGACGATACGCAGCCAGGCGCTCTCCGTGCTGGCCACCGACTTCAGGATGGGCAGCAGCTTCTTGCAAACCGGGCAGGTGGGCGAAAGAAAGAACAACAGCTGACTGTGCTGCCCGCGTTCGCCGATGACGATACGGCGGCCAAGCAGATCGGGCAGTTCGAAGCGCGGCGCGGGCTCGCCCACGCCGGGGCCCTTGTCCATCGTGAGGGCTCCCATCGGCGCCACGCGCTCGTACAGCACGCCGATCTGCCGCGACAGCGCCAGGATGACCAGCACCAGGCAGAGCACTACGCCCCACAGCAGGAAATTGGAAATGATCAAGGCATCCATAGGTATTCCTTCAGAGATTGCGCAACTTGAGATGGGAGGCCAACAGGTGGTTGGCTGTGAAGTACAGACCTACGGCGGCCATGGCCAAACCGAAGACGGCAGCGGAATCGGTCCACTGCAGCCCCCGGGATAAGCCTCCTGCGGCAAGCAGCGCTGGAGCGGTCCACAAAGCCAGCAGCGCGTTGCGCAACACCAGCCACCACGACAGCCCCGCGCGCTGCGCGCTGCGCCTCGGTCCGGTGGACGCCGGGCCGCCGCAACCGCAATCGATGTCGCGATGGCCGCGCAGCAGGTTGAAAACCAGCGCCATCGTGGCTGCCGCCAGCACCAGCAGCGCCAGCTCCGCGCCCACCGCCTGCCGCGATGGCACGAGCAGCAGGGTTCCGGCCAGCGCCTCGGCCAGCGCGTAACCCCACGCAAATGCGTGACTCCAGCTGGCCGGCAGGAGGCGGTAGGCCGACACCACCGCGGCAAAGCCCGCCATGTCTTTCAGCTTTTCCACCGCCCCCAGCAGCAATACACAAGCCAGCGCCGCGCTCGCGGCATACAGCAGCACGGGATCGTTCATGGCGTGCCTCGCGGTTGTGGTTCCACCTGCAGCGCGGTTTCGCCCGCCGCCTGGATCGTTCCCTTGAAGACCGGCGCGGCGGGAGCAGCGTCATAGATATTGACGTTGCCGCCATCCAGCGTGTACAGGCGCGGCTGGTCGTCCTGCGATACCGACATCGACAGGGCATTCTTGCCCGGCACGCGCGCCACCCGCTTGCGCGTGGCCAGGTCGTAGACCCAGATCTCTGCGGCCGGCGTCTTGTGCGAGCCCTCCGCTCCATTCGGATGCATGCCCACGTACAGCCGCTTGCTGGCCTGGTTCACAGCCAGCAGGTTGTAGCCCCCGGGGCGCCAGCCCTGGTCCTTGCCCGATGCCTCCAGCAAGGACCAGGGCTTGCCGAAAACGGCATCCTTGCCGCTGAAGTCGGCGCTGTAGACGTTGCCGTTGTAGGACACGAAATAGAAGGTGTTTCCCAGGTTCTCGGTGTGCGTGAAGATGGGATCCTTTTCCGGCTCGAACATGGGCTGGCTGCGCTGTTGGCCCATGGGCTTGCCGGCCTGGTCCAGATCCACGGTGAGCAACGCGCCGTCGCCGCAAATGCTGGCGAAGCTGCGCGGACGCGAGGGCAGGACAATAATGCTCCAGCATCCCGCGGCCGCGGTCACTTCGTCCGCGAACTGCCGCGTCTTCAGATCCACCACAGTGACGGAAGACGCGGGCGTGGCGTTCTGCACCAGCAGCAGGCCGCCGTCCGTGCTCTGCCTCAGATAGTTGCGGTAGTTCAATGCCTGCGCGCGTTTCTGCGGAATGGGCACCTCGAACTTGGGGGTGAGGGTTTCGGCGTCCCAGGCCTCGACCACATCGGTGCGCTTGCCGCGGTTCAGGCGCTCGTAGTAGGTGGTCATGACATAGATGTCCTTGCCGTCCGCGGACACGGTCATGTGTCCATTGAACGACGTGGGCACCAAGCCCAGGAACTTCATCGTGTCGCCATCATAGATATTCACCCGGCTGTCGACCAGGTGATTGAAGACGGCATCCATCACGTACAGCCGGTGGGGCGTTGCCGGCGGCAGCCGTGTGCCGCCCTTGAGTTCTTCCACGGGCAAGTCCGCCCGGGCTAGGCCCGCCGAGGCGGCCAGGGCCGCATACAGCGCCCAGCGTCCGGCCCGCAATGCGCATGATCTGGCGCGTAGCGCGTTCATCGATATCCTCCTGGTCTCATGATCCGTTTCCCCTAGAACGCGTAGACGTAGCGCAACTGCACGCCACGCATCCGCGGCCCGTTCTCGACCTTCAGGTCGTGGATGTACTGCATCTGAATCTGGTTGGCGTCGTTGATCTGGTGCGTCAATTCAACGGCCAACTGGTGATTGCGCGCCCGCGTCGCGACGGTTTCGCCGGACGAGGTTTCCTTTCCGCCGGTCTCATAGCGGTAGCGGATGCCGGTGTAGGTGTCCGGGGTCAGGTTGGTCGAAGCCAGGGCGAAGAAGCGGAACGAGGGATCCTTCTTCAACGTCTGCCCGTACCAATCCGTGTTGCGGCCGTATATCTCCACTTCCGCGATCGCTTCCAGATAGGTGGATTCGCCAAAGCCCTGGACGAATGCGAAATCCTGGATGGTGGACCAGCGGTTCTTGCCCGGCGACACATCGGGACGCGAACCGTCGTAGCGGCCTACAGGCGCGACAACGAACGGTTCCCAGGCAAACCAGGTCTTGGTCTGTTCGTTGTTGTACAGCCAGATGGCCGACCCGAGCGTCACATCGCCGATACCCGTCTGGTGATCGCCTGGCGCGCCGGGCAGATCCAGCGACGTGCGGTACATGGGCACGATGAACTCAAGCTGCATCGTCTTGCCGTAGAAATCGCGGTAGTGCATCTGCCGGTAGACCAGCGCATTCACATCGACGGACGCGCCGTCCACGCGCTGGCCTTCGGAGTACAAGCCCGAAGACCTCAGTCCCGCCAGATACCCGGCGATGATGTTGGTGCCCACCGGCGCGGGTATCCAGTCGCGCGCGCTGGGGTCTCCCGCCCATGCCGCCTGCGATACGCCCGCGCACGCCAGCAATAGCGCCGCCCGCCGGCGAGCCCGGCTGCCTGTCCTGCCTGCCATGTCTTCCCCTTGGTGTCATGAAGGCGCGGCCGCCGGTATCTCCCGGCTTGGGCCGCCCGATCATCGATCTAGTAAGCGATGCAAACGGACTTCCGTTCCAGGTACATCTCCAGCACGGCGCGACCATGTTCGCGGCCGATGCCGGATTGCTTGAACCCACCGAAAGGCATGTTGGGATCCAGCATGTTGTGGGTGTTCACCCAAAGCGTGCCCGCCGCGATGCGCGGGATCAGGCTTTGCACGCGGGCGAGATCATTGCTCCAGAGGCTGGCGCCCAAGCCATAGGCGCTATCGTTGGCCAGCCGCACGGCATCATCCAGAGTGTCGAAAGGCTGCGCCACCACGACGGGGCCGAAGATCTCCTCTCGGGCAATGCGGGCGTCTTGGGGAACATCGGCGAACACCGTGGGCTGCACGAAATAGCCAGCGTCCCCGCCGCGCTCGCCCCCCGCCAGGATGCGCCCGCCCTCGCCCCGTCCGATGCCGATGTAGTCCATGACGCGCTTCTGATGGCGGGCCGACACCAACGGGCCGACCTGCGTGGCTGGATCGAACCCCGACCCCAGCTTCATGCCGGCGGCCAGGTCGGCCAAGCCCTCAACAACCTTGGGATACAGGCGCTTTTGCACATACAGGCGCGACCCCGCCGTGCATACCTGTCCCTGGTTGAAGAAAATGGCGGCCGCGGCTCCCTGCACGGCGCGGTCGAGGTCGCAATCGTCCAGCACGATCACGGGAGACTTGCCTCCCAGTTCCAGCGACACCCGCTTCATGTCGTCCATCGCGGCGCGCCCGATCAGCTTGCCAACTTCGGTCGAGCCCGTGAACGCAATCTTGTCCACGCCGGGATGTTCGACCAGCGCAGCGCCAGCGCTCTCGCCCCGGCCCGTCACTACGTTGACGACTCCCGGCGGAAAGCCCGCCTCCAACACAAGCTCGGCCAGGCGCAGCGCGGTCAACGGCGTTTCCTCGGCGGGCTTGAGCACCACGGTGCAGCCCGCGGCCAGGGCGGGCGCGATCTTCCAGATCGCCATCAGCAGCGGGAAATTCCACGGAATGATTGCAGCCACCACGCCCACGGGCTGCGGCAGCGTATAGGCGCTGTAACGGACGCCGGGCGGAAACGGTATGGACAACGACAGCGTGTCGCCGGTGATCTTGGTGGCCCAGCCCGCCATATACCGCAGCCACTGCGCACCTGACCCGACTTCCAGTCCTTGCGCCACCCCCAGCAGCTTGCCGTTGTTCAGGGTTTCCAGGCGGGCCAATTCCGTACCGTGCTGCTCGACCAGATCGGCCAGCTTCAGCAGCAGGCGTTCACGTCCCGCAGGCAGCATGTCGCGCCACGGGCCGGCATCGAATGCGCGCCGCGCGGCCTGCACGGCCTGGTCCACCTGCTGCGGGCCTGCGTCGGGCTGATGGGCGATGACCTCGCCGGTAGCGGGGTCATGGACGGCAATGGGCGCGCCCAGCCCCTCGCGCACCGGCTTGCCATCAATGAACATGGACTCCCGGATGGCGCCCAGTTCAGGGCGGTCCGACCCGGCGTGGCCGGCACTGCTAGCGCTTGCTGAAGACATTCGAAGCTCCAACGAAATGGTTGAAGCCAGAATAGCAACGGCATAGGCGGAAGGCTTGTCGGCCCGTGCATGGCGATTTGTCATTCTGCGCACGAAGCCGTGCGGCAACCGTCCCGACCCTTGGCGCACTGTGTCCTGCGAGGCCTTCCCCAAGACGCTTCCAGGCCCACAAAAAAGCCCGGCACCGCGCACTGCGCAATGCCGGGCCTGGCGCGGCAGACCCAAGAGCCGCCGCGCGCGTTGTGCTCGCCCGGATCAGTCCAGCATCAGCACCGTGGCGCCGGTGGTCTTGCGCGCGGCCAATGCGGTCTGCGCTTCGCCGGCCTGCTCCAACGGATAGCGCTGGTCGATACGGACCTTGATCTTCTTCTTCAGGACCAAATCGAACAGTTCCTCGGAAGCGGCCTGCAGCTTGGCCAGCGTGTTCACGTGCAAGCCCAGCGACGGGCGCGTCACGTACAGGCAGCCCTTCTGGTTCAGTGTCGCCAGGTTGACGCCCGAGACCGGGCCGGACGCGTTGCCGAAGCTCACCATCAGGCCGCGCGGCTCGATGCAATCCAGCGAGGTCTCCCAGGTGTCCTTGCCCACGCCGTCGTACACCACCGGCACTTTCTTGCCGCCGGTCAGCTCGAGCACGCGCTCGGCCACGTTTTCGCGCGAGTAGTCGATGGTTTCCCAGGCGCCGTTGGCGCGCGCCAGCTCGGCCTTCTCGGGGCTGGAAACGGTGCCGATCAGCTTCACGCCCAGGGCCTTGGCCCATTGGCACGCAATCAGGCCCACGCCGCCGGCGGCCGCATGAAAGAGAATGGTTTCGCCGCCTTGCAGACGGTAGGTCTGGCGGAACAGGTATTGCACCGTCAGGCCCTTGAGCATCAGGGCGGCAGCCTCGTCGAAACCGATGCCCTTGGGCACCTTGACGACCTGGGCGGCCGGCACGTTGCGCGCCTTCGCGTAGGCGCCGATCGGGCTCTGGCCGTAGGCGACGCGGTCGCCCTTCTTCAGATGCGTAACGTCCGCGCCCACTGCGGTCACGACGCCGGCAGCCTCGAAGCCCAGGCCGTGCGGGAGCGCGTGGGGATACAAGCCCGTGCGGTAATAGATATCGATGAAGTTCAAGCCGGCGGCGTGCTGCTCGATCGTGACTTCATTGGCGGCGGGCGGAGGAACTTCCACCTCGACCAGCTTCAGGACTTCAGGACCACCGTGCTGCTCGATACGAATTGCCTTGACGAGATTGCTGGCCATGCTGGCCTCCTTTCATTGGAAAAAATGCTAACGGGAGCCTTTTTGCGGCCCCTGAACGAGAAAACCAGATTCAACGCGATGGCCGGGCCTCGCGCTGCCTGGCGGACGACAGCCTGCCGGCCCCGCCCCCCATCAGCACGAACACGCCAGCCAGCACCAACGCAGTCCCCGCCATCTGCCACACCGTGATGGGTTCTTGCAGGAACCACGACGCCAGAAACAGCACCGATACCGGTCCGATCATGCCCAGCAAGGACGCCGTGGGCGCGCCGATCAGCGCCACCGCCCACATCAGCATGAACACCGGCACTACCGTATTCAGCGTGGCGTGGATCACCGAATACCCGTAGACGCCGGCAGGCTGGATCAGCATGCCTGGCGGATGCACGGCAAAGAACTGGATGATGCAGGCCACGCAAGACACCAACATGGCATATGCGACCAGACGCGTCGCGCCGAGCCGCTTGACCAGCTCCCCGGAACAGATCAGGTACACAGAATAGCTTGCGGCCGACCCGAAAACGAACAAAGACCCTAACAGCACCTCGCCGCCGCCAAAGGACAGGTCGTGGGCGAACACCAGCACCACGCCCGCATAGGACAACACCATGGCCATCCATTGGCGGCGTTCGACCGGCCGCTTGAACCAGAACGCCGACAGCAGCACCACCAGCGAGGGCGACAGGAACAGGATCAGACGCTCCAGGCTGGCGGTGATGTAGCGCAGCCCCAGAAAGTCCAGGAAGCTGGACAGGTAGTAGCCCAACAGGCCCAGCACGCAGACCTGCAGGCGCTCTTTGGACGTCATGACGGGAATCTCGCCGCGCGCCGCGCGGCGCGACTGATACCAGGCCACGGCAGCAAAAAACGGCATGGCAAAAAGCATGCGAAACGCGATCAGGGTGACCGCGTCAATGCCGTAGCGGTACGTGAACTTCACCACAATCGCCTTGGCCGAGAACAGGACCGCCCCCAGGGTCGCCAGGATGAAGCCGGCCGCGCGGCTGGAAGGACGGAAGGGCGGCGAAAACTTGGCAAGGCGATTCATGCGATGATTTTATGTTCTGTGCAAAAACACCGCACGCCCTGCCTATGCTTTCCGGCCAAATTTCGTCTTACGCATGACCCGACACCGCGCCCTTACTTATATTCATATTGCCGCCGTGCTGTTCGGCCTGACCGGCGTATTCGGCGAGCTGATCCAGGCCAGCGCCGCCGTCATCACTCTAGGCCGGGCCATCTTTGCGGTGCTCGCGCTCGGACTCTTCGCCCGCATGCGCCGCAAGCCGCTGCTGGGCGCCCTCACGCCCGCGCAATTGTTCGTCCTGGTGGTGTCGGGCGCCTTGCTGGCAGGACACTGGGTCACCTTCTTCATCGCCGTGAAAGTCGGCGGCATCGCCATTGCCACGCTGGGTTTCGCCAGCTTTCCCGCCTTCATCACCTTGTTCGAGGGCCTGCTCTTTCGCGAGCGCATCCGCGCGACCGAATGGCTGCTGCTGGGCTTGGTGACCGCGGGTCTCGTGCTGGTGACGCCCGCGTTCAATCTGGCCGACCAAGGCACCATCGGCCTGGCGTGGGGGCTGTTATCGGGCTTGAGCTTCGCCCTCCTGGCCTTGAGCAACCGCCGCTCGGCCTCGGGCATGGACCCGATGCAAGTCGCCTGCTGGCAAAACCTGGTGGTGGCGCTCGTGATGCTGCCCTTCGCCGTCTCCCAATTGCCCGTCCTGCCGGCGCTGGACTGGTTCTGGCTGGCGCTGCTGGGCATCTTCTGCACGGGCTTGTCCCACTACCTGTTCGTGTCCAGCCTGACGCGGTTGAACGCCCGCAGCGCCGGCTTGGTCATCGCGCTGGAACCGGTGTACGCCATTGCCTTTGCCTGGATCCTCTTCAGCCAGCAACCCACACCCCGCATGATGGCGGGCGCCGCCCTGATCGTCGCCGCCATCGTCTGGTCGGGACTGCGCAAGCAAACGCCTAATGCCGCAGCGCCCGAGGCTCCCGCGAAGATACAGCCTTGACAATAACTGACTAGGCAGTAAAATTTGGCGCATGAATGCTGCGCCTCCCCCCTCTACGCCTGAAACCACTGTCCATTACCGCGGTGACGCCCGCTGCATGATGGAGGACAACGCCGGTTTCCTTATCAAGCAGGTCTACAACTCCCTGAACCGCATGCTGGATCAGGAAATGGCCCCCCTGGATCTCACGGCCATGCAATGGCGTCCCATTGCCTTGATCTTCCTGGGCCGCGCCGATACGCCCGCGGAACTGGCCCGCCTCAACGGCATGGACACGGGCGCCATGACGCGCGCGCTGGATCGCCTGGAAGCCAAAGGCCTGCTTCGCCGCAATCGCAGCCAGGACGACCGCCGCGTGGTCAAGATCGAACTGACCGAACTCGGTGAGGCCAAGGCACGCCAGATTCCCGCCAACATTGCTCGATCGCTCAACTGCCATTTGCGCGGCTTCTCCTCCGACGAAGTCGCCCAGCTCATGCACTTCCTGCGCCGGATGATCGCCAACGGCTCGGCTGCGTCTGCGCCGCCCGATCGCTGACGTCCAGCACGCTTACCCCAGATGCCTGGGGTTTTATTTGGCATAATAATTGCCTAGGCAAATACAGATTAATCAATTACTTTCAGCAAACAGTCAGGATGAAACGCCTTCTCACTACCGTATTGGTGCTGGCCCTGAGCGGTTGCGCATTGATGGAGTCCGGCTCCGAGCCCGTCGCCGCACTGGACGAGGCAAGGCTGGGCATTAGCGGCCAGGACACGGCCTGGCCCACCGCGCAGTGGTGGCAACGCTACGGCGACCCGCAGCTCAATGCCTTGCTGGATGAGGCCCTGGCCAACAATCCATCCATGAGTGCCGCGCAGGCCCGCCTGGCCAAGGCCAACGCCGCCGTTGGCATCGCGCGCGCCCCGCTGCTGCCGCGCGTGGACGCGAACTACACATTGACCCGCGAGCATTTGTCCAAGGACTACATCTATCCCGCCCCCATGGGGGGCTCGGTCGTCAGCGACAACCGGCTGGCCCTGGACTTCAGTTATGAACTGGATTTCTGGGGCAAGAACCGCTCGCGTCTGCAGGCGGCCGTGTCACAGCAGGCGGCCGCAGCAGCCGACGCGCAAGCGGCACGCAATCTGCTGGCCGGAGCCACCGTCCGCGCCTACCTGAACCTGCAAAACGCTTTTGCCCAGCGCGACGTGCTCAACCGCGTGCTGGACCAGCGCGCCGAAGTGTTGTCACTGACCCAGGGCCGTTACAAGGCCGGGCTGGACACCCAGGTGGAAGTCAAACAGGCGGAATCCTCGCTGGCCGCCGGCAAGGTGGAACTGACGCAGACCGACACCACCCTGGCGCAATTGCGCAATCAGGTCGCCGCCCTGGCTGGCGCCGGCCCGCAACGCGGACAGTCCTTGCAACCGGTAGCGTTGACGGCGCCCGCCGGTGGCGTGCCGGCCAGCGTGCCGCTGGACCTGCTTGGACACCGGCCCGATGTCACCGCCGCAAAATGGCGGGCGGAAGCCGCGCGCCATGCCATCGACAGCGCCAAGGCCGAGTTTTATCCCAATGTGAACCTGGCGGCATTCGTCGGTTTCCAGGCCATGGGCACCGGCAACCTGCTGGGCGCGGATGCCCGCATGGCCGGCTTCGGGCCGGCAGTCACGCTGCCCATCTTCCACGGCGGCGAACTGAATGCGAATCTGGCCGGCCGCCGCGCCGACGCCGACCTCGCGGTATCGGACTACAACCAGACCGTGCTGGACGCCGTGCATCAGGTCGCCGACGCTCTCGACGGATTGCGCCTGCTGGACCAGGAAAAGGCCCAGCAGCGCCAGGCCCGCGAAGCCATCGACGCCGCCTACGACCTCGCGGTCAAGCGCTACAAGGCCGGCATGGGCAACTACATCTCGGTGCTCATCGCGCAAACCGGCGTACTGACCCAGGCGCGGCTGGACACCGATCTGCGCATCCGCGCCTATCAGCTGGACGCCAGCCTTGCCAATGCGTTGGGCGGCGGCTACGCCCCCCCGGCCGAGTCCGCCCCCGCCACGAACCCCACCCATTGAACGCTCCCCGGATTCAGACGTCATGACCGCAGCCACTCCCGCCGCCAACCCCGCCCGCAAACGCCTGCTGCTGCTGGCGACCGGGGCCTTCATCCTCATCGCGATCGCATATGGCATCTGGTGGGCGCTATTCGGCGCTCACTTCGAAAGCACCGATGACGCCTACGTACATGGCAACCTGGTGCAGATCACGCCGCAGGTGCCCGGCACGGTCGTGGCGATCGAGGCCGATGACACGGAAACCGTCGCCGCCGGCCAGCCGCTGGTGCGCCTGGATCCGGCCGACACCGACGTGGCCCTGCAGCAAGCCCAGGCCAAGCTCGCGCAAACGGTGCGCCAGGTCCGCACCATCTATGTCCAGAACGATGCCCTGGCCGCCGACGTCGATCTGCGCAACGCAGACATCCTGCGCGCCCAGGCCGAACTGACCCGCGCGCAAAGTGACGTAAATCGCCGCCAACAACTGGCCAAGTCCGGCGGCGTCAGCGGTGAAGAAATCCTGCATGCCGAAGCCGCGCTGAAATCCGCCCAGTCAGGCCTGGCGCAGGCTCGCGCCGCGCTGGCCGCCTCGCGCGCCAAACTGGCCACCAATCAGGCGTTGACCCAAGGCACGACCGTCGCCGACCACCCCGACGTGCGCGAGGCCGCGGCCGGCCTGCGCAACGCCTGGCTGGCGCAATCGCGCACCGTGCTGCCCGCCCCGGTGGGCGGCGTGGTAGCCCGGCGCAGCGTGCAAGTCGGCCAGCGTGTTTCGCCCGGCTCGGCCCTGATGACGGTCGTGCCGCTGGACCAGGTATGGGTCGAGGCCAACTTCAAGGAAGGCCAGCTGCGCAAAATGCGCATCGGCCAGCCGGCCAAGATGGTCGCCGACCTGTACGGCAGCTCGGTCACCTACCACGGCACTATTGCCGGGCTGGATGCCGGCACCGGCAGCGCCTTTGCCCTGCTGCCCGCCCAAAACGCCACCGGCAACTGGATCAAGGTCGTGCAGCGCGTTCCGGTGCGCATCGCGCTCGATCCCGAGGACTTGAAGAAACATCCCCTGCGGGTAGGCCTGTCGATGGACGTGGAAGTAGACGTGGGCAAGCAGGAAGGCGAGCCGCTGACGCAGGCCGAACGCAAGGAGCCGGCGTGGTCAACGCGAGCATTCGAACCCGCCCACGATGAAGTCGACACCATGATCAGCAAGATCATCGAGGCCAACCTCGCATCATGAGCGCCGCCCAGCAGCCCGCTGCCCCTGCGGCATCTCCGCCGGGCACCTATCCGCCGCTAGAGGGCGCGACCCGCATCATCGGGTCGATCGCCCTGTCCACGGCGGTGTTCATGAACGTGCTGGACACGTCGATCGCGAACGTGTCCATCCCCACCATCTCCGGTGACCTGGGTGTCAGCACCAGCCAGGGCACCTGGGTCATCACCTCGTTCGCCGTCGCCAACGCAATCACCGTGCCGCTCACGGGTTGGCTCACGCAACGCTTCGGCCAAGTGCGGCTGTTCCTGGCGTCCACGCTGCTGTTCGTGCTGGCGTCATGGCTGTGCGGCTTTGCGCCGTCGCTGGAGGCCTTGATCGCCTTCCGCGTGCTGCAAGGCGCGGTCGCCGGCCCCATGATCCCCCTGTCGCAAGCACTGATGCTGGCGAGCTTCCCCAAGTCCAAGGCGGGCATGGCGCTGGCGGTATGGTCCATGACCACGCTGGTCGCCCCGGTCGCGGGGCCCTTGCTGGGCGGGTGGATTTCCGACAACTACACCTGGCCCTGGATCTTCTACATCAACGTGCCGGTGGGCCTGCTGGCCGCCTGGATCAGCTGGCGCATCTATGGCGAGCGGGAATCCGTCACGCGCAAGCTGCCGATCGACAAGATCGGCCTGGCGTTGCTGGTCGTGTGGGTAGGCGCGCTGCAAATCATGCTGGACAAAGGCAAGGAGCTGGACTGGTTCGCCAGCCCCACCATCATCGTGCTGGCTGCTACCGCCTTCGTCGCCTTCGTCTTTTTCCTGATCTGGGAACTGACCGATGCCCATCCCGTTGTGGATCTGCGCCTCTTCAAGATCCGCAATTTCACGGTCGGCGCGCTGACGCTGGCAGTGGCCTACGGCGTCTTCTTCGGCAACGTGGTGCTCCTGCCGTTGTGGCTGCAGAGCAATATGGGCTATACGGCGACCTACGCCGGGTTGGTGACCGCCCCGGTGGGCCTCCTGGCGATCCTGCTGACACCCATCGTCGGCAAGATGCTTGCCACGCGCGACCCGCGCCAGATCGCGACCGTGGCGTTCCTGATCTTCGCGCTGGTGTGTTTCATGCGTTCGGGGTTCAACACGCAGACCGATGTCCGCACGCTCATGGTGCCGACCATCATCCAGGGCGCGGCCATGGCGACGTTCTTCGTGCCGCTCACCTCGATCACGCTGTCCGGCATCGAGCCATGGCGCATTCCTGCCGCCTCGGGTCTGTCGAATTTCCTGCGCCTCACGGCCGGCGCGTTCGGCACGTCCATCGCCACAACGCTGTGGGAAAACCGCGCGACCATGCACCACTCGCAACTGACCGAAGTGGCCAAGCCCGGCCAGCAGGCGTTCGACCGGACCATGGACGCGCTGCAGAACGGGCTGGGCATGACGCATCAGCAAGCCCTGACGATGGTAGACGGCCTGATCAATACGCAAGCCTTCACCATGTCGGCGGTGGACGTGTTCTATGCGTCGGCCATCATCTTCCTGGCCCTGACTGGCCTGGTCTGGTTCGCCCGCCCCAGGTCCGCCAAGGCGGGCGGCGGCGGCGCGGCGGAAGCGGCGGCCGGCGCCCACTGACGCGCGGCGTGGCCGGCCCCGGACGTTACTGTCCGGGGCCGGCCACGCAAAGTCTTATTCTTTCAGCAGGACCTGCCAATCGGCGCGCTCGATGATGTCGGCCGACAAGGCACTGATGGGAGACAGGTTGAACACCGAGATGCCGCGCGCTCGCCATTGCGCGGCCGCGAATCGGAACGACGGCTCGATCAACTGCGAAAATTTGCGCGCCAGCCTGCTGGGTTGCGGAATCTGCCCTTCATCGTAGAAGCGCACCCCGTTCTGCAACGTCAGGTCCAGTCCGTGCGCATAGATTTTGCGGGCACCGCTGGACACCAGTACCTGCAAAGCGGCATAGGCCACCGTGTCCGCGTCGAACACGCCCAGCCCGGCATTGAAGCTGAATCCCATCCCGCGCTTCGCATCCAGCAATTGCACATCGGGAGAGGCCGCCGCCATTCGCTGCAGCACGGCCGGTGCGGAGATGCGTTGGTACGCGGGTTCGGAGATCAGTTCAATGATGCAGATGCGGCAGCGGATCGACTCCTGCGGCAGCCCCTGCATGATGTAGCGTAAGACTTCGGGGAGGACATACAGGGTCAGGTCGCGCGACACGATCTCCCGCACCAGGTCGATACGTTCCCGGGCGAAGTTCTGGTCGATGATGCAGTAGTACTTGAACGGCAGGTCGAACTTGCGCGCCAGCATGATGGCGCCGTTCACGCCCATCGCCGCACGGATGTCCAGCCGGTCATAGGGGATCCGCGTGACGGACGGACCACTCAGGATCAGGTGCACTTCCTGGTCGGCGGGATCGTAGCCGCGAGCCAGCGGGGTAACGGGCTGCGACCTGCCAAAGGCGCGAAAGCCGCAGATGGCGCCCCCCCGATCCCGCCAGATCCTGACGAAAGGCCACAAGTGCTGGTTATGCCTCTGCTTGCGCGACCGCAGCACGCGGAACAGCTTGCGTACGAAACGGTCGGCGCGCCCGCCGCCCACATGGGCGGCGGATGAGGAAAAGACAGATTCGTCCATTGACTAGCCTGAGGGCCTTGCCGGCTGGTCCTCAGCCGGCGGCGATCAGCGTGGCGATCGCGCTGCCGACCTCGGCGGTGGAGGCCGTACCCTTCATGTCGCGCGTGCGCGGGCCTTCCGCCAGGACGGTCTCGATAGCCTTGACGACCGCGGCCGAAGCGTCCGGATAACCCAGGAAATCCAGCATCAACGCACCGCTCCAGATCTGTCCGATCGGGTTGGCGATGCCCTTGCCGTAGATGTCCGGCGCCGAACCATGCACCGGTTCGAACAGCGACGGGAACTTGCGTTCCGGATTCAGGTTGGCCGAAGGCGCGATGCCGATGGTGCCCGTGCAAGCCGGCCCCAGGTCCGACAGGATGTCGCCAAACAGGTTGGAAGCCACCACCACGTCGAACCAGTCGGGATGCTGCACGAAGTGCGCGCACAGGATGTCGATGTGGTACTTGTCCCAACGCACATCGGGGTAGTTTCCTGCCATCTCGGCCACGCGCTCGTCCCACCACGGCATCGAAATGGAAATGCCGTTGGATTTGGTGGCTGCGGTCAAATGCTTGCCGCGCTTCTGCGCCAGTTCAAAGGCGAACTTCAGGACGCGATCGGCGCCGATGCGCGTAAACACACTTTCCTGGATGACCACTTCGCGCTCGGTGCCCGCGAACAGGCGGCCGCCGCTGTTGGAGTATTCGCCTTCCGTGTTCTCGCGAACGATGAAGAAATCGATCTCGCCGGGCTGGCGGTCTTTGAGCGGCGAAGGCACGCCGGGCATCAGGCGGACCGGACGCAGGTTGATGTACTGGTCGAACTCGCGGCGGAACTTGAAAAGCGATCCCCACAGCGCTTCGTGGTCAGGCACCGTGGCGGGCCAGCCGATGGAACCGAAGAAAATCGCTTCGTGCTGGCCGATCTGCGCTTGCCAGTCGTCCGGCATCATCTTGCCGTGCTTGGCGTAATAGTCGCAGCTCCAGTCGAAATGGTCCCACTGAAAATCGATGCCGAATCGCGTTGCGACCGCGTCCAGCACCTTCAAACCCTCGGGCACGACTTCCTTGCCGATGCCGTCTCCAGGAATCACCGCAATCTTGTGTTTCTTTGCCACCACGTCTTCCTTTGTTTTCCTTGGGTGCATCACGCGCGACCCCGGAAATCAACGGCCACGCGCAGCCCCTTATCATTGCACGAGAATGTTACTCGATACCATCCCTGGCGAAGCGCGCCCAGGGGTTCAACGGCGGCCTTTCGAGCCCAGCAACGAGCCCAGGATGCCTCGGGTCAGCTCACGTGCTATCGAGCGAGCCGTGCTCTTGGCCATGGTCTGCACGACACCGTCGCGTTTGCCGCCACGCGGGCCGGTGGACCCGAACAGGACTTCATTCAGGCTGTCCATGAGGCCGCCCCCAGATTCCTCCTGCGTGCCCCTGCCTTCATCAGGCTGCGCGGAGCCGTTCTTCGCGTTGCCTGCCGGCTCCGCCGGCTTGGCCGCGCGCCCCGCCAGGACTTCATACGCGGATTCCCGGTCAATGGCCTTTTCATATTTCGATGCCAGCGGACTCCCCTGGCGCAAGCTCTGCCGTTCGGCGTCGGTCGCCGGGCCGATCCGGCTTGCCGGCGGCACGATAAAGGCGCGCTCGGTGGGCATTGGCCGTCCCTTCGGATCCAGCAGTGATACCAGCGCCTCGCCCACGCCCAGCTCGGTAATGGCCGCCTCGATGTCCAGCCCGGGATTGGGGCGCATCGTCTGGGCTGCCGTTTTCACGGCTTTCTGGTCGCGCGGCGTAAACGCCCGCAGGGCATGCTGGACGCGGTTACCCAATTGCCCGAGCACGGTGTCGGGAATATCCAGCGGATTCTGAGTCACGAAATAGACGCCCACGCCTTTGGACCGGACCAGGCGCACGACCTGCTCGATCTTGTTCAGCAGCGCCGGCGGCGCGTCGTTGAACAGCAAATGAGCTTCATCGAAGAAAAACACCAGCTTGGGCTGCTCCATGTCGCCCACTTCAGGCAATTTCTCGTACAGGTCGGCCAGCAGCCACAGCAGGAAAATGGCGTACAGGCGGGGGGCTTGCATCAGCTTGTCGGCGGCCAGGACGTTGACGATGCCACGGCCCTGCGCATCGGTGCGCATCAGGTCGCCCACGTCCAGCATGGGCTCGCCGAAGAACTTCTCGGCCCCCTGCGATTCCAGGGCCAGCAACCCGCGCTGGATCGCGCCCACGCTGGCGGATGAAACATTCCCATAGCGGGTCTTGAGTTCCGCGGCGCGATCCGCCACGTTCTGCAACATTGCCCGCAAATCTTTCAGGTCCAGCAGCAACTGGCCTTCGTCGTCCGCCACCTTGAAGACCAGCGTCAGCACCCCTTCCTGCGTGTCGTTCAATTCCAGGATGCGGGACAGCAGCAGCGGCCCCATGTCCGAAACGGTGGCGCGGACCGGCAGGCCCTGCTCGCCGAACACGTCCCACAGCGTCACGGGGCTGGCCGCCCATGCGGGCTCGCTGAGGCCCAGGTTCTTCAGGCGCTCCAGCAGCTTGGGAGTGGCCGCGCCGGCCTGGGAAATGCCGGTCAGGTCACCCTTGACGTCGGCCATGAACACAGGCGTGCCGATGCGGGAGAAGGACTCGGCCAGGACTTGCAGGGTGACGGTCTTGCCGGTGCCCGTGGCCCCGGTGATGCAGCCATGGCGATTGGCCAGGGCGGGCAGCAGCGCCAACTCGGTCTGTGCATTTTTGGCGATGACAATGGGGTTGGGCATGTGCAGCTCTCCGAACCAGGAATCAGATGGATGCCCAAGTGTAGAGCCTGCCGCACCGCTTGTGCGCGTGGCAATAAGGACACATGCGGTCCGCCCCCGGGCGCGCCGGGCGCCGGCACGGTAAAATGCCATCTTTGCACACTATTTACCCTGGGAAGCCATGGCCGGACACAGCAAATGGGCCAATATTCAGCACCGTAAAGGGCGCCAAGACGCCAAGCGCGGAAAGCTCTGGACCAAGATCATTCGTGAAATCACCGTGGCGGCGCGTGCCGGCGGCCCTGACCCGGACAGCAACCCGCGCCTGCGCATGGCCTGGGACAAGGCCACCGACGCCAACATGCCCAAGGACAACATCCAGCGCGCCATCCAGCGCGGCGCGGGCGGCGCGGACGGCGAAGCCTACGAAGAAGTCCGCTACGAAGGCTATGGCATCGGCGGCGCAGCCGTGATCGTCGACTGCATGACCGACAATCGCACCCGAACGGTCGCCGAAGTGCGCCATGCCTTCGCCAAGAACGGCGGCAACCTGGGCCAGGAAGGCTCTGTCGCCTTCATGTTCAAACACTGCGGCCAATTCGTGTTTGCGCCCGGCACGTCGGAAGACAAGGTCATGGAAACGGCCCTTGAGGCCGGCGCCGAAGACGTTACAACCGACGAGGAAGGCGTGATCGAAGTGGTCTGCGCGCCGGCCGACTACGCCGCCGTGCGCAGCGCCTTCGACGCCGCCGGCCTGAAGGCCGAGGTGGACGGCATCGTCATGAAGGCCCTGAACGAGACCGAACTCGCTGGCGAAGACGCGATCAAGATGCAAAAACTGCTCGACGCCCTGGAAGGCCTGGACGACGTGCAGGAAGTCTATACCACCGTCGTTTTCGACGAAGCGCAGTAATCCCTTTACCCCCGGCGACGCGAAGGCCCCGCCTTCTCGGCGCCACGCTGTCACCGGATCCGGGCCCGCCCGGCTTCCTTGGCCTACTCCCACGGGCTGGCGCCTTGCGGCGCTCGACTGGCAACCTTAAGAACCACGCAACATGAAACTCCTGGTAATTGGCTCTGGCGGCCGTGAACATGCCCTCGCCTGGCGTCTGGCCCGCTCCCCGCGCGTCCACAAGGTGTACGTTGCCCCGGGCAACGGCGGCACGCAACGGGCCGAACAGATCGAGAACATTCCGTTCACCAATGCCGAGGAATTGGCCGATTTCGTGCAACGCGAAGGAGTCGCCCTGACCGTCGTCGGCCCCGAGGCCCCGCTGGCCGCCGGCGTCGTGGATGTATTCCGCGCCCGTGGCCTGAAGATCTTCGGGCCGACCAAGGCCGCCGCCCAACTGGAAAGCTCGAAAGACTACGCCAAGGCCTTCATGGTCCGGCACAACATCCCGACCGCCCGCTACGAAACCTTTACCGACCCGGCCAAGGCGCACGCCTACATCGACCAGGAAGGCGCGCCCATCGTGATCAAGGCCGACGGTCTGGCTGCCGGCAAGGGCGTTGTGGTCGCCGCCACGCTGGAGGAAGCACATGCCGCCGTGGACGCCATGCTGGGTGACGGTTCCATGGGCGCAGCAGGCGCGCGCGTCGTCATCGAAGAATGCCTGGTGGGCGAAGAAGCCAGCTTCATCGTCATGTGCGATGGCCGCAACGTCCTCGCCCTGGCCACCAGCCAGGACCACAAACGCTTGCAGGACGGCGACCAGGGGCCCAACACGGGCGGCATGGGCGCCTATTCGCCCGCCCCCATCGTCACTCCGGAACTGCACCACCGCATCATGCGCGAAATCATCCTGCCGACCGTGCAGGGCATGACGCGTGACGGCATCCCGTACACGGGTTTCCTGTACGCAGGCCTCATGATCGCGCCGGGTGACGACCCCGATCGCGAAATCAAGACCCTGGAGTTCAATTGCCGCATGGGCGACCCGGAAACCCAGCCCATCATGATGCGCGTCAAGAGCGATCTGCTGGACGCCCTGGAGCATGCCGTGGACGGCACGCTCGACCAGGCCGACATCATCTGGGACCGCCGCACCGCGCTGGGCGCCGTGCTGGCCGCGCACAACTACCCCAACACGCCGCGCACCGGCGACGTCATCCGCGGCCTGCCCGCCGACGCCGAGGACTGCATGGTGTTCCACGCCGCCACCAAGCTGGATGGCGAGGAAATCAAGACCACCGGTGGCCGCGTGCTGTGCGTCACGGCGCTCGGCGACTCTGTCAAGATGGCCCGCGACCGCGTCTACGAAGCGATCGATGGCATCCATTTCGACGGCCGTCAGTACCGCAGCGACATCGGCTGGCGCGCGCTCAAGCCGTCCCAGCAGAAGTCCAAGCCCAACGTCTAGCTGGATCCGTAGATGAACGCCTTGCCCGTCTCTTCCGTCCGAGACTACCTCACCGGCTTGCAGGCCCGTATCGTCGGCGCCCTGGAAGCCGCTGAAGGCGCGGCTTTCCGCAGCGACGAATGGGTGCGCCCCGAAGGCGGCGGTGGACTATCGCGCCTGCTGGAAGGCGGCTCGTTGTTCGAGCGGGCCGGCGTGCTGTTCAGCCACGTCCAGGGCACCAGGCTGCCCCCCTCGGCCAGCGCGCACCGCCCCGAACTGGCGGGCCGTTCATGGGAAGCCATGGGCGTGTCCATGGTGCTGCACCCACGCAATCCCTATGTGCCCACCACGCACATGAACGTGCGCATGTTCCTGGCGGCCGCCCGCCCCGGGCACGACGAGGCTGACGTCTTCTGGTTCGGCGGCGGCATCGACCTGACGCCTTACTATCCGTTCGAGGAAGACGCCCGCCATTTCCACGTCACCTGCCGGGACGCGCTGGCTGCTCACGGCGCCGATTATTACCCGCGCTACAAACGCTGGTGCGACGAGTATTTCTTCCTGAAGCACCGCAATGAAACGCGCGGCGTCGGCGGCATCTTCTACGACGATCTGAATGCACCCGGGTTCGACGCCTCGTTCGCCCTGACCCGCTCCGTGGGAGACGCCTTCCTCCCGGCCTACATGCCGATCGTGGAACGCCGCCGCGGCCAGAACTACGGCGAACGCGAACGCGACTTCCAGGCCTACCGCCGGGGCCGTTACGTGGAATTCAACCTGGTCTTCGACCGCGGCACGCTGTTCGGCCTGCAGTCCGGCGGCCGCACCGAATCGATCCTGCTGTCCATGCCGCCCCTGGCGCAGTGGCGCTATGACTGGCAACCCGAGACGGGCACACCCGAAGCGGAATTGGCTGCCTACCTGAAACCGCGGGATTGGGTTTGAAAAGCATCGGCCTCCTGGGCGGCAGTTTCGACCCCGTCCACCTCGCGCATATCGCATTGGCGCAGAATGCCTTGCAGTCCCTTGGCCTGGCCGAGGTGCAGCTCATCCCCGCGGCCAATCCCTGGCAACGCGCGGCGCTGCATGCCACGGCCGAACAACGCCGTGACATGCTGCAGCTGGCCATTGCCGGCCATGCGGGCCTGGTGGTCAATCCCATCGAAATCGAACGTGGCGGCGCAACCTACACCATCGACACGCTTCGCGCCCTGCCTCAGGACGCTCGCTATGTCTGGCTGCTGGGCACCGACCAGCTCGCAAATTTCTGCACCTGGCGCAACTGGCAGGACATCGCGAGCCTGGTGGATCTGGCCGTCGCCACCCGCCCGGGCACCAAACTCAGCGCTCCGCCTGCGCTGGCCGCACATCTGCTCAGCCAGGGGCGCAAACTCCAGGAACTGCCTTTTACCCCCATGCCGGTATCGGCCTCGGAGATCCGCCGACGCCTTGCGCAAGGTGAATCCACCGACGGCATGCTTGCCGCACCAGTCGCCGCCTATATTGCGGCGCACCATCTTTACCGATAAACCCACACCCGCCGGGCACTGAAAACGCCACCGGACCAGCATTCGCTCTCCGCGCGCGGGTTATATTTGCTGCTATGGATATACAAAAACTCCAACGCGCCGTCATCGACGCCCTCGAAGACGTCAAGGCGCAAGACATCAAGGTCTTCAACACCACGCATCTGACCAGCCTGTTCGATCGCGTCGTGATTGCAAGCGCCACCTCCAACCGCCAAACTCGCGCCCTCGCTTCCAGCGTGGCGGACCGCGGCCGCGCGCTCGATCTCTCCGGAATCACCATCGAAGGTGAAGACACGGGCGAATGGGTCGTCGTCGACCTCGGCGACGTGGTCGTGCACATCATGCAGCCCGCAATCCGTCAGTACTACAACCTGGAAGAAATCTGGGGCGGCAAGCCGGTACGCGTAAAGCTCCTGCCTGAGTCCACCCGCGCAGTGCCGGTTGCCACCGACGGCGCTCACGACGGCGAATACTGAGTCCGCCGTGAAGCTGATAGTCGTGGCCGTGGGGACGCGGATGCCGGACTGGGTGCAAACCGCCTGGGACGACTACGCCAAACGCCTGCCGGCCGACTGCGCGCTGGAACTCCGCGAAATCAAGCCCGAGCCGCGCACCACCGGCAAAACGCCCGCTCAGATGATGGCGGCGGAAGCCAAACGGATCGAAGCCGCACTGCCCGCCGGCGCCTTGCGCCTGGCGCTGGATGAACGCGGACGAGACCTCACCACCATGGCGTTGTCGCAAAGGCTGGAGCAATGGCGCGCCGGCGGTCAGGACGTCGCGTTTCTCGTCGGCGGTCCGGACGGGCTGGACGCCGGCCTGAAGGCCTCTTGCGCCGGACAGTTGCGCCTGTCCTCGCTGACGCTGCCCCACCCCATGGTGCGCGTGGTGCTGGCCGAGCAGCTCTACCGAGCCTGGGCCATCATGACCAACCATCCCTATCACCGCGCCTGACCGCTGGCCGGGCCGGCGCCTACCTCGCTGACGCATGACCGACTCCGTTACCCCCACGCGCCTCTACCTTGCATCCGCCAGCCCCCGGCGGCGCGAACTGCTGACACAGATCGGCGTGGCACACGAAGTCCTGCTCGTGCCAGCCCCTCCGGGCGAGGACGAACCCCAGCATCCCGGTGAAAGCGGCGCCGACTACGTCCGGCGCACCGCAAGAGACAAGGCGCTGCGCGGCCGCGATTGGATGCGCAGCCAGCATCTGTCTCAGTTGCCGCTCCTGGCCGCCGACACGACGGTCATCCTGGCGGGCACGGTACTCGGCAAACCCGTCGACCGGGACGACGCGATCCGCATCCTGCGTGCCCTGTCGGGCTCGGCGCACGAAGTACACACCGCCGTCGCCGTCTGCTCGGGAGACCAATTGCAGGAAGCCGTCTCCGTCACCGAAGTCCGCATGCGGGAGCTGACGGACGCGGAAATCAGCCGTTATTGCGACAGCGGCGAGCCCTTTGGCAAAGCGGGCGCCTACGGCATCCAGGGCCTGGCCGGCACGTTCATTTCCCATATCGCCGGCAGCTATACCGGTGTCATGGGTCTGCCCTTGTTCGAAACGGCAAACCTGTTGCGCGCGGCAGGCATCCAGATTCCCTGATAGACGCGGCACTCGTCCCGAAAAAAACCCCCGAGACCTTGCAGTCCGGGGGATTTTTCATCGCAATCCAGTCTTTCTTCAAGCACCCATCAACCGTGCTGCACCGGCCGGCCCAGCGTCACCACGCCCGCGGAGGGCTTCTCCTGGACCGGGACGGAAGCCGGCACGGGCTGGACGTCGCCCTCCAGGGCTGCATGCAACTGCTCCTGATCCAGTTCCCCTTCCCAACGCGCGACGACCACGGTAGCGGTCGCATTGCCGACCAGATTGGTCAGCGCGCGGCATTCGGACATGAAGCGGTCCACGCCAAGAATCAGTGCCATGCCAGCGACCGGCACGGAAGGCACGACTGACAGCGTGGCAGCCAAGGTGATGAAGCCCGCACCAGTGACACCCGCCGCGCCTTTGGAACTCAGCATCGCAACCAGCAGCAGCAGGATCTGATCGCCCAGCGACAGAGGAATGTCGCAAGCCTGGGCAATGAACAGCGCCGCCATCGTCATGTAGATATTGGTGCCATCCAGGTTGAACGAATAACCGGTAGGCACCACCAGGCCCACTACCGACTTCGAACATCCGGCGCGCTCCATCTTCTGCATCAGCGTGGGCAGCGCGGCCTCGGAAGAACTGGTACCAAGCACCAGCAGCAGTTCTTCGCGGATGTAGCGCACCAGCTTGAGGATCGAGAAACCGTTGTAGCGGGCCACCAGGCCAAGCACCACGACCACGAACAGCACCGACGTCGCGTAGAAGGTGCCAACCAGCATCGCCAGATTGATGACGGATTTGATGCCGTACTTGCCAATGGTAAAGGCCATCGCACCAAAGGCCCCGATGGGCGCGGCCTTCATCAAGATGGCGACCAGCTTGAAAACCGGCTGGGCCAGGGCAGTCATGAAGTTCAGTATCGGCTTGCCGCGCTCCCCCACCATGGCCAGCGAGACTCCAAACAACACGGCCACAAACAGGACCTGGAGAATATCGCCGCCCACGAATGGGCTGAAGATCGTGGTCGGGATCACGTTCATCAGGAAGCCGGTGATGGTTGAATCATGCGCTTTGGCCACGTAACCCGACACCGCCTTCTCATCGAGCGTCTTGGGGTCGATGTGCATGCCGGCACCCGGCTGGACGATATGGCTGACGATCATTCCCACAATGAGCGCGAGCGTTGAGAACACCAGGAAATACAGCATGGCCTTGCCCGCCACGCGACCGACCTTTTTCAGGTCGCTCATCGCGGCGATGCCAGTGGCCACGGTCAGGAAAATCACCGGGGCGATGATCATCTTCACCAGCTTGATGAAGGCATCTCCCAGCGGTTGCATCTGCTGGCCGAGCTCCGGCTTGAATGCACCCAGCAGCACCCCCACCAAGATGGCGAAAATCACCTGCACATAGAGGATTTGATAGAACTTGAGCTTGCGCGCGGGCGCGACTTGATCCACGTCGATCATTGGGATTTGTCCCCACCAAGGCCCCTTGCTCCGGGCGGTTGGGCACGGGCGACGGGGCGTTATCTGTTTTCTGGCCTGCGGGTGTCATCACAAGCCGATTTCATCTCTGCCAAATCGCGAGACTTGGACTGGGTAATGCAAGACTCGTGCCAACCGCCCAGGCGTTATCTGACTTACGCAAGTCATTGATTGAAAACGGTTATCCCCATCACCACGGAAATTCAACCGCTCTTTTCAGGCGAAATTCCACACACAAGCAAGGTAGAATGTGCGAAAAACCGCACAACCCATGTCTAGTCGCCCTTCCTCCGCCGCCTCGGCGCCCAATCCGGACTCCGAAAATCGGCCTGCCCGCACGCGCCCAGCTTCCGCATGGTCGTGGCCCTGGCGGGCCGCCGCCATGCTCTTGGGCACAGGCATCGTCTTTGGCGTGCTGCATATCGCCACGCTCTGGGCTCGCGACGGCGCGCTGCAAAATGCATCGGCGCAGGCGCGGGGCGCCGCGCAGATCAATGCCGCGCTCCTGCGCAACAATCTCGACAAGTTCCGGGCGTTGCCATTCGTCCTCACCCGGGACGTCGATGTGCGTGCCGCCTTGCAGCAAAGCTCGCCCGCGCAGATCGAATCCCTGGACGAAAAACTCGATACGCTCAGCCGCGGCGTGGGCGCGTCCGCTATCTACGTCCTGGACAAGAAGGGCCTCGCCATTGCTGCCAGCAACTGGCGCGAACCAGCCACCTTCGTTGGCGTGGATTATCAATTCCGGCCCTACTTCCAGGGCGCGGTCTCCAGGGGTTCGGCAGAGCATTTCGCCCTGGGCACGATCAGCCATGAAGCTGGGCTGTATCTTTCCAGGCGGGTGGACGGCGCCAATGGCGCCATGCTGGGCGTGGTCGTACTGAAAGTGGACTTCCGCGACCTGGAAGCCGATTGGCGCCAGTCCAATGCCCCCATTTTCGTCACCGACGAACATGGTGTGGTGTTGCTGGGCAGCATCTCCGACTGGCGCTTCGACGTGCTGGCGCCGCTGGCCCCGCCCCTGGCGCGCACGTTGCGCACCAGCCTGCAGTTCGGCGATGCCCTGTTCCAACCCTTGCCGCTCAAACCGCCGCTGCACCCGGTCAGCAACGGCCAGCTCGTCCGCACGGAGTCCACCCTGCCGCAGATCCCCGCCGGCGCTCCGCTACTGCACACGACCCTGCCTATCGTGGAATCGCCCGGCTGGACTTTGCACCTGTTGTCGCCGGTGCAGGCGGCCATCAACCAAGCGACCGCCAACGCGCAGCTCGGCGCTTTGCTGGCTCAGAGCGCGCTGGCCGCCATCGTCGGTTTCATCCTCTTTCGCCGGCAGCGCAACCGCGAACGCGCTGAACAGCAGGCGGCCGTCCAGGAACAGTTGGCCTCACTAGTCGACGAACGCACGTCGCAGTTGTTGAGGGTGAACGAACAGCTGGTGGATGAAATGGACGAACGCCAGCGCACGGCGGCCCGCCTGCACACCATGCAGGAAGAACTGGTCCAGGCCAGCAAGCTTGCCTTGCTCGGCCAAGTGGCCGCCGGCGTGGCACACGAGATCAATCAACCCGTCGCCGCGATACGCGCTTACGCCGACAACGCCGCTGAGTTCTTGCGGCGGCAGGATGATCGGGCCGCACAAGAGAACCTGGGCACCATCGCTGCATTGACCGAACGTATCGGCCACATCACCGGTGAATTGCGTGCTTTCTCGCGCAAGGCCGGGGCCTCGGTGGGGCCGGTCAGCTTGAAGGACTGCCTGGAAGGCGCCCTGCTGCTGGTCGCGCCGCGCGCGCGGAGGCAAGGCGTCGTATTGCAGCGGCCACCCGAGGCCCAGAACTACCAGGTTCAGGCCAACCGCGTGCGACTGGAACAGGTGCTGGTGAATCTGCTGCAGAACGCCATGGAAGCCCTGGAAGGCCTGGCGGACGGCCGCATCGTCGTCGCCTTGCAAGACCTGGGAGCCACGGTGCAGGTCTACGTCAGCGACAACGGCCCCGGCTTATCCCCGGAAACTCGCGCCCACCTGTTTACCCCTTTTCACACCACTAAGCCGGAAGGCCTGGGACTTGGCTTGGTCATCTGCCGAGACATCGTCGCTGAATTCGGCGGCGACCTGATCGCCGCAGACCCGGCCGACCCCACTTTCCCCGCTCCGCATGGCCCAGGCAGCGGTGCGATGTTTATTCTGACGTTGCGCAAGGCACCCGGCCAAGGCAACGCTACGAGCCTCCATCATGCCCCCAGCAACTGAACTCCCATCTCCCCCGCCAGCCTCCCTGGACGGCAGCCTGCAGCAGCCGTTTTCACCGCGAGCGGTGTTCATCGACGACGACGAGGAGCTGCTGCGCGCCAACGCGCAAACACTTAAACTGCACGGCATCAAAGTGGATGCGCACGCCAGCGCGCGCGCCGCGTTGCCGTTGCTGACGCGTGAGTTCGACGGCGTAGTCGTAAGCGACATCCGCATGCCGGACATGGACGGCCTGCAGCTGTTCCGGCGCATGCGCGATATCGATCCCGACATTCCTGTGATCCTCATCACCGGGCATGGCGACATCGCAACCGCCGTGCAGTGCATGCAAGACGGCGCCTACGATTTCCTGGCCAAGCCCTATGCCGCGGACAGGCTCATCACGGCGATCAGGCACGCCGCGGAAAAGCGCCATCTGATCCTGGAAAATCGCCGCCTGCGTGAAGCCGCCTTTGCGGTCGAAGCCGACGAGGTGCCCTTCATCGGCACCACGCCCGCCATGCAGCGGATCAAACAAACGCTGCGCCACATCGCCGACGCGGACGTAGACGTTCTGGTCGAAGGTGAAACAGGCACCGGCAAGGAAGTCGTGGCTACCGCTCTGCATCGTCTTAGCCGTCGTCGGCATCGCGCGCTGGTAGCGATCAATTGCGGCGCCCTGCCCGAAAGCGTTATCGAGAGCGAACTCTTCGGCCACGAGCCTGGCGCGTTCACCGGCGCCCAGAAAAAACGCATCGGCCGCATCGAACATGCCAGCGGCGGCACCTTGTTCCTGGACGAAATCGAAAGCATGCCCCTGGCCGTCCAGGTCAAGCTATTGCGCGTACTGGAATCGCGTCAGATCACCCCCCTGGGCAGCAACGAAGTGCGCAGTCTGGACTTGCGCGTGGTGGCCGCGACCAAGGAAGACCTGGGCAGTCCGGCCATACGCGATAAATTCCGCGAGGACCTGTTCTACCGCTTGAATGTCGTAACCATCCGGATCCCGCCCTTGCGCGAACGGCGGGAAGACATTCCGCTGCTCTTTGCCCACTATCTCGGGCATGCATCGCGCCGTTTCCAACGCGAAATTCCCGAAATGCCCGCGTCCATCAAGCAATATGTCATGACCCACGATTGGCCCGGCAATGTGCGCGAACTTGCGCACTTTGCCGAGCGCGTCGTGCTGGGCGTGCTGAACTCGCCAACTCCGCCCACTCCCGCCATGCCGGACATCTCAGAGAGCCTGCCGGAGCGGATGGAACGCTTCGAAGCGCAGCTCATCCGCGACGCGCTCCAGGAACACCAGGGCGACATCAAGGCCACGCTGGAATCCCTTGGCATCCCACGCAAGACTTTTTACGACAAGCTGCAGCGCCACGGCATAGACCGGCAGCAATACACGCAGCAATAGCTTTTCCAGCAGAAGCCCCAAACAAAAATCCCTCGCAGGCTGTTGCGGCGAGGGATTTTTGTTTGCTGCGGCGTCACAAAGAACGGGCCGCAAGGCGCGCAACACAAAGGGGCAACACAAAGGGGC
>NZ_NJIF01000012.1 GCF_002209555.1 Achromobacter insolitus | reverse complement strand
CAGATCACGGTGCAAGGGCAGCCCGACCATGCCGGCACCACGCCCATGGACATCCGCCGCGACGCCCTGGTGGGCGCGGCCCGCATCATCGACGCCGCCCACCGCCAGGCCAGCGCCGCTAGCGGCAATCCGCACTACGTCGTGGCGACGGTGGGCCGCCTGTCCATGACGCCCAACGCCGCCAATGCGGTGCCGGGCTGCGTCGAACTCACCCTGGAAGTGCGCAGCGACAGCGACGCCGTGCTCGATGCTTTCCCCGAAACCCTGATGGCGGGCGTGGCCGCGGACCTGACGGCGCTGCGCCTGTCCGCAAGCTTCACGCAGCTGAGCCGCGCCCGGCCCACCGACTGCACGCCGCTGGTGATGGACGCGGTGCAGACCGCCGCCGGCCAGCTGGGCTACGCCTGCATGCGCCTGCCCAGCGGCGCGGGCCACGATGCCGTCTACATGGCGCCCACCGGCCCCATCGGGATGATCTTCATCCCCTGCCTGAACGGCCGCAGCCATTGCCCGGAAGAATGGATCGAGCCCTCGCAACTGCTGGACGGCACCCGCGTGCTGTATCAGTCCGTCCTGGAACTGGACCGGGCGCTGCGCGCCGCCTGACGCAGGCGCGGCCCTTCCAGGCCTGCGGGTATCCCACGCCCGCAGGCCTGGCGCTGCCATAATGGACGCCTTGCGCCGCGACCGGCGTCCTTGCAGGACCGTGCCTCTTCCCATGGAACAAATAGAACTCAACGACAGCACCGCCGACCGCTACCTCCTGGACGCGCCCGGCCTGTCCCTGCTGGTGTTTCACAGCCGTACCTGCGGCACCTGCCGCATCGCGCGCGAACAGCTGCCGCAACTGGAACTGCCCGTGGAACGCGTGTGCTGGGTCGACGCCGGCGACAACCGCGGCCTGGTCGAACGCTACGAGGTCTTTCATCTGCCCGCCATGTTCGTCACGCGCGACGGCGCATTCTTCGGCCCGGTCCAATCGACCCTGGCGGAATGGGACCTGCGCCAGCAGATCGGGCTGGCCCTGGACAGCTATCCCGCAGAACTGCCGTGAGCGCGGCCAAGCCCCTGCGGCAGCCGCTGGACGCGCTGGCCACCAGCGCCATGCTGCTGCTGTGCATTTGCTGGGGATTCCAGCAGATCGCCATCAAGCTGGTCGCCGCGGACGTATCGCCCATCATGCAGATCGGCCTGCGCTCGGCGTTCGCGGCGCTGGTGCTGGCGGTCGCCGTCTGGCGGCGCGAAGGCCTGCGCGCCCTGACCGATGGCACTGCGCTGCCCGGTCTCATCGTGGGCCTGCTGTTCGCTGCGGAATTCCTCTTCGTCGCGCAAGGCCTGGTCTACACGACGGCCTCGCACATGTCGGTGTTTCTTTACACCGCCCCCATCTTCGCCGCGTTGGGCCTGCACTGGCTGCTGCCCGAAGAACGCATGAAACCGCTGCAGTGGCTGGGCGTGGCCGTCGCGTTCTGCGGCATCGCCGTGGCCTTCCTGGGCAAAGGCCAGCCCGAAGGTTCCGCCGCCGCCCCCAATATGCTGCTGGGCGACGCAATGGGCCTGCTGGCCGGCCTGTTCTGGGGCGCGACTACCGTGGCAATCCGCAAGACCTCGCTGTCGGAAGCCGCGCCCGCCAAGACCCTGTTCTATCAAATGGCGGTCGCGGCGGTCGCGCTGCTGGCGTACGCCGTGGCCACCGGCAATGCCGGCTTTCGCTACACGCAGGCCGCGGTGCTCAGCGTCGCCTTCCAATCGGTGGTGGTGGCGCTTTCCAGCTATCTCGCGTGGTTCTGGCTGCTGCGCCGTTACCTGGCGTCGCGCCTGTCCATCCTGTCGTTCATGACGCCGCTGTTCGGCGTGAGCTTCGGGGTGATCATCCTGGATGAATCCCTGGACGCCGGCTTCGTGCTGGGCGCCCTGCTGGTGCTGGGCGGTATCACTCTGGTGAGCGGCGCCGAGCTGCTGCGCGAAAAACTCCGCCGCCTGCGCTGACCCGCCAGTCCGCTGCGCCCGCTCAGCGCTGTGTTCGCTGCGCGGGCGCAGCGCCCAGGTTCAGCACGATCAGCGCCGCGCCGCTCAAGACGAGGCCGAAGCCCCACCAGTCCATGGCCGCGGGCCGGTCACCCACCAGCGCCATCGCGCCCAGCACCCCCACTACCGGCACCATCAGGGTGGTCAGGGCGGCCACCGTGGCGCTGACGCGCTCGCTCAGCACGAACCATAGCCAATACGCGACGGCGGTGCCCAGGATGATATGGAACGACAGCGCCGCCACCACACGGCCGTTCCAGCCCTGCGTCGGAAACGATTCGCCCGCGATCAGCATGCCCACCAGGGCGCAGGCCGCACCCACGGTCAACTGCCAGGCGGTAATAACGATGCGGTGCCCGGCCACGGGCCAGCCTTTCAGGTAGACCGTGCCAGCGGCCCAGCCAAAGGCCGCCACCAACGGAAAGACCAGGCCCTTGGCCGCGGCCAGGTCGCGTTCGCCAAACACCGCGCGCAGCACCGGCCAGGCCAGGATGGAGACCCCTGCCGCGCCCAGCAGCAGCGCCAGCGCCCGGCGCCGGTCCAGGCGTTCGCCCAGCACCGCCCAGGCCAGCACGGCCGACATCATGGGCATGGTGAAGGTCAGCACCGCCGCGCGCGACGTGCTGGTGCTCAGCTGTGCCCAGGCCACCGCCAGGTTGAAGACCGCCACGGCCAGCAGGCCGCCCACCACGATGCCCGGCCACGACTCGCGCGGCGGCAACAAGGCCACCCGTTTGGCGCGCGCCAGCAGCAACAGCAGCACCGCGCCGCTGCCCAGGCCAAGCAGGCGCAGCGTGAATGGCGGGAAGATCGACAGGATGATCTTCACCGCCGGCCAGTTCAGGCCCCAGAACAGGGCCAGCGCTACCGGAATCAGGCGCACGCGGACCGGGCCTGCGCCGTCAGTTCGGACAAGCCCTGGCGCTGGCGGCCTTGCGCATCGAAATTGTCCGGGCTCAGCCAGCGTTCATAGGCGGCGCGCAATACAGGCCATTCGCCGTCGACGATCGAGAACCAGGCCGTATCGCGGCTGCGGCCCTTGTACACGGTAGCCTGGCGGAAGATGCCCTCGAACTGGAAACCCAGACGGGCGGCAGCCGCGCGCGACGGGGCGTTCAGGCTGTCGCACTTCCATTCGTAGCGGCGATAACCCAATTCATCGAAGGCCCGGCTCATCAGCAGGAACTGCGCCTCGGTGGCGATCCGCGTGCGCTTGAGCTGGCGCGAGAACGACACGAAGCCCACTTCGATCACGCCGTTGGCCGGATCGATGCGCATCAGTGCCAGCGTGCCGATGGCCCGGCCCGATTCCAGGTCGATGATGGCGTGGTGCAAAGGGTCGTGCCCTGCCTGCGCCTTCTCCGCGAACTCGCGGTAGGCCGCAAGGTCCGCGAACGGGCCCACCGACATATACGTCCAGTCGCTGTCATCCGGCGCCAGGCTGAAGGCGTGGTACAGGTCCTCGGCGTGGCGCTCGGCCGACAAGGGCTCCAGCCGGCAATAACGGCCAACGATCGGAGTCAGGGGCGGACGCGGGCGCGGCGTCCAGCCCGTCATGTCCGGGCCGATGGGTTGCTGGAAAGCGTTGACGCGGGGTTGCATGCGACGGAGCCTCATCAGGGTTGGCGCGCCGCCCACACAGGCGGACGCAGGATGCATGCCCTCACGATATCGGAATCGTGGCATCATAAAAAGCACCACGATCATAGATTTTAATAGGGCCATGACAACCCCGACCGCCCTGCTGTCCAGCCCGCTCACGCGCGGCCCCGGCGCCCTGCCGCGCCAGCGCCAACTGATCCAGCGCCTCAAGCAGGCCATCCTGGCCGGCCAACTGCCCGCCGGAGGCAAGCTGCCTTCATCGCGGGCGCTGTCCGAGGAGCTCGCCATCTCGCGCAATACGGTGCTGATCGCCTACGAACAGCTCACGGCCGAAGGCTATGTGATCGCCGACCGCCAGGGCACCCGCGTAGCCCCATTGTCCGCCGCCGCGGCCATCGCCGCCAAGCGCGCCGCACCGCCCGCCCCCCAGCCATCGCTCACGGCCAAGCGGCTGACACGCATCGTCTCCACGCGCTACGCGCACGATGGCTCGCTGCCCATGACGCCCGGCACACCGGCGCTGACGCAGTTCCCCATCAATGCCTGGCGCCGCGCGCAGGACCGCGCGCTGCAGGCCGCGCCGGCCACCGCCTTGGGCTATGGCCATCCGGTGGGCGAGCCAGCCCTGCGCGAAGCCATCGCCCAATACCTGCGGGTGTCGCGCGGCGTGCGCTGCGACGCCTCGCGCATCGTCATCACCGAAGGGGCACAGGGCGCGCTGGCGCTCTGCGTGCAGCTTCTGACCAACCCGGGCGACACCGCCTGGCTGGAAGACCCGGGCTACCGCGGTGCCAAGTCGGCCTTTCACGGCGGCGACCTGGACGTGGTGGCCATGCGTGTGGACGCGGACGGCATCGTCATCCCCGAAAACGCCTGGCATGAACGTCCCCCCCGCCTCATCCAGACCACGCCCTCGCACCAATACCCCACCGGCGCGGTGCTATCCCTGCCCCGCCGCCTGGCGCTGATCGAACGCGCCCGGCAGGCCGGAGCCTGGATCATCGAAGACGACTACGACAGTGAATTCCGCCATCAGGGCGAGCCGATAGCCGCGATGCAAGGGCTGGTCGAGGACGCGCCGGTGCTCTATGTCGGCACGTTCAGCAAGACGATGTTCCCGGCGCTGCGCCTGGGCTTCCTGGTGTTGCCCGAGGCCATTGCCTCGCAGGCGATGCCGTCCATCATCGAAATGATGCGCGGCGGCCATCGGCTGGAACAGCTGACCATGGCCGCCTTCATGGAAAACGGCCAGTTCTCGCGCCACCTTGGCCGCATGCGCCGCCTCTACCGCGAGCTCCAGGCCGCCCTGCGCGAAGCGCTGGCCACGCACCTCGGTATCGAACATGAAGTGCTGGGCGGCCATTCCGGCCTGCACCTGACGGTGAGGCTGCCGGCGCAATACCCGGACAAAGAGATCGTGCAGCAGATGCGCAAGCTCGGCATGAATCCGGGCGCGCTGTCCTCGTTCGCGGTAACGCCTCGCACGGAGGACAACGGGCTGGTGATCGGCTACGGCAACACCGGGGCCGAGCGCTTTGCCGGCCTGGTACGGAAGATCGGCGAAGTGGCGCTGGGACTCAAGGGCTCCCGTAGCGCACCATGATCAGCCAGTCGGCATGCACCGACGGCCTGGGCGCGCCCTCGGCCTGGACTGCGACCTTCCAGGCGCAGCGGGCCGCGCCCGGGCCGGTCTCCACGACCTGCGCCAGGGAAAAGCTGGCCGCCACGCGCAAGCCGCAAAGCACGGGCGCCGTGAAGCGGACCTTGTCGAAACCGTAGTTCAGCAGCATTGCCGCCCCCGGAAAGGCGATGCAGCTTGTCTGCCAGTGCGTCAGCAAGGACAGTGCCAGGAAGCCGTGCGCGATGGTGTCGCCGTAAGGGGATTCCGCCTGCGCGCGCGCCTGGTCCACGTGGATCCACTGCCTGTCGAGCGTGACCTGCGCGAACCTGTCGATCATGTCCTGATCGATAAGCACTGCATCCGAAACAATGGGAGGCTGTCCCACGGCGTCCACGAGCGACTGGACCGATACGAACGAAAGGGGCTGGGAAACGGGATCTCGTGCCATGGATTCAAAGACGCTCGAAGATGACGGCAATGCCCTGCCCGCCGCCGATGCACATGGTGACCAGCGCGTACCGGCCCTGGATACGCTGGAGCTCATGCAAGGCCTTGACGGCGATGATCGCGCCGGTTGCGCCCACGGGATGTCCTAAGGCGATGCCTGAGCCGTTGGGATTGACCTTGGCCGGATCAAGATCGAGCTCGCGCGCCACGGCGCATGCCTGCGCCGCAAAAGCCTCGTTGGACTCGATCACGTCCATGTCGGCGGCCGACAGGCCGGCCTTGTCCAGGGCCGCACGCACAGCGGGCACCGGCCCCATGCCCATATAGCGCGGATCCACGCCTGCATGGCCATAGGCGACCAGCCGCGCCATGGGGCGCGCGCCACTGGCTTGCGCCTGCGCGCGATCCATCAGCACCAGCGCTGCTGCGCCGTCATTGATGCCGGACGAATTGCCCGCCGTGACCGTGCCCTCCTCGGAACCGAAGACGGGCATGAGACCGGCAAGATCGGGCGGCGCGATATCGGCGCGCACATGTTCGTCTCGGGCGAACACGATGGATTTGCGGCCCGGCGTCGTAATGGCCACGAGTTGCGCGTCGAAACGTCCCTCGGCCGCAGCCCGCGCGGCTCGGCGATGGCTTTCCAGCGCAAGCGCATCCTGCGCGTCGCGCGTAATGCCATAGCGCTTGGCGACGTTTTCCGCCGTGACGCCCATGTGGATGCGATGAAATGGATCATGCAGGGCGCCAAGCAGCATGTCCGCCATCGGCGCATCGCCCATGCGCGCGCCAAAACGCAGCGCCGACGTGGCGTACGGCGCGCGCGACATGCTCTCGGCCCCGCCCGCCACCGCGATACTGCAATCGCCAAGCAGGATGGACTGCGCTGCGGAAACGACCGCCTGCAATCCCGAGCCGCACAGGCGGTTGACGTTGAATGCCGGCGTGCCATCGGCGCAGCCGGCCTCCAGCGCCGCGACCCGGGACAGATACAGGTCGCGCGCCTCGGTAGTGATGACCTGCCCGAAGCAGACGTGCTCCACATGCGCAGGTGCGAGGCCCGCGCGCGCCACGGCGGCCTTCAGCACCTCGGCGGCCAGCGCGGTGGGAGGCACGTCCTTCAGGCTCTTGCCGAAACTGCCGATGGGCGTGCGCACGCCCGACAGGACTACAACTTCTCGGTTTGGCATGCCTGGGCCTTGGCGATCTCGTGGCGCAACTGGTCAAACCCAGTCGCGGGAACGGTTTCCTCCGCACGGTCGGAAACCTGATCCAGGCGGTCGATCAGGACATTGGCGGACAAGTCCTCGCCGTCCAGGTAGATGCCGCGGGTCATGGTGATGTTCGCCTGCTCGAAACTGCCGGCGCCCGCCATCAGGATGGTCCGGGTTGGCGCATTCTCCGACACCAGGGCCACCAAGGCGGGACTGACTGACCCCGGCGTCAGCAAGGCCAGCGACTGCTCATCGAGCAGGCCCTCGGTCATGGCCGTGGCGGCCGTGGGCGCCAGGCAGTTCACGCGCACGCCATAGCGCTCCCCCTCCAAGGCAAGGGTCTGCATCAAGCCGACCAGCGCCATCTTCGCCGCGCCGTAGTTGGCCTGGCCGAAGTTGCCATACAGCCCCGAGGACGAGGTGGTCATCACGATACGGCCGTAGTTCTGCTCGCGCATGGCGTTCCACACCGCTTGGGTGCAATGCACCGCCCCCATCAGGTGGACCTCGATCACGAGCCGGAAATCCTCCAGGCTCATCTTGGCGAAGGTCTTGTCGCGCAGGATGCCCGCATTGTTTACCAGGATGTCGACGCGCCCCCACCTTGCGGTAGCCGCCCGCACCATCGCCTCGACCTGCTGCGGCTTGGTCACGTCGGCGCCATGCGCCAGGGCATCGCCTCCGGCCGCGCGGATGGCGTCCACCACGGCCTGCGCGGGCGAATCCGGTTGGTCGGCGCCCATGTCGTTGACCAGCACCTTGGCGCCGTGTTGCGCCAGTTCGAGCGCATGCGCGCGGCCTAGTCCACGCCCCGCTCCCGTGACGATGGCGATGCGGCCTTGCAGAAGTTGAGTCATAGAATCTCCGGATATAGGGTTGTTCAGGGTATCAGGGGCAGGACCGCGTCGGCCTGGGTGCGCAAGACCCCGGCACGCTCGAGTTCGGCAATCGCCGCGTCGTCCAGGCCCACGCGTTTGAGCACCGCGCGCGTGCTCTCCCCCAGCGCGGGCGCGCCGGCCTGGGTTGGGCCACCGTCCTGTTCGAAGGCAAAGCCCAGACCATGCGTGCGCAGTTCGCGCCCGCCCTGCCGGAAGCGATGGTCGGGCAAGTTCACGCAACCCGTGGCGTCCGCCTCGTCCAGGAATTCCTCGAGCTTTCGGACTTTGGCCGCGGGCACGCGGGCCTGGCTCAGCAGCTCCTCGAGTTGCATCGCGCTACGGGTCGAAAAAGCGGTTCTCAGCTGTTGCACGACGTACTCGCGATCATTCGGCACCACGAATCCGTTGGGCAGGTTAAAGGCATCGAGATCCAGCGCCCGGGCGTCGCTGCACAGCGACTCGACACCGATGGCGGCCGTCAGCTTGCGGAACTGGTCCGGCGTGTTCGCCGCTACCGCCAGCCAGCCGTCCGCACAGCGATAGGTGTCGGCGGCGGGACTGCCGGTGTAGCCGCGGTTGCCCACGCGGCGCGTCGGCGTGCCGTCGCTCAGGTAGGCGCAAGTATTGGTGTACATCAGCGCCAGCGAGGCCTGAACCATGGACGCGTCGATGTATTGCCCCGCGCCCTCGCGCAGTCTGCGGTGCAACGCCGACACGATGGACAGCGCTCCCAGCATGCCCACGGCCACGTCAATCACGGGAAAACCCACTTTCAGCGGAGGCGCGTCATCGCCCTCGCCCGACATCATCATCATGCCAGTCATCGCCTGGACCACATGATCGTAGGCGCCGCGCTGCGACCATGCCCCTTGTTGGCCAAAGCCCGAGATGGAGCAATACACGATGTCGGGCTTGACCGCCTTAATCGACGCATAGTCCAAGCCATAGCGGGCCACCACGCCGGGCCTGAAGTTTTCGATGAACACATCGGCCGAGGCGGCCAGCGAGCGAAGCAGATCCGCGCCTTGCCGGGTCCGGATGTCCAGCGCCAACGATTGCTTGCCGGCGTTGATGGCCGAGAATCCGGTGGGCGTGTCGGTATCGACGCCATTTTTCATCGAACGCAGGACTTCGCCCGCCAGGGGCGGTTCGACCTTGATAACTTCGGCGCCCAGCTGGGCGAGATAGAACGAAGCGAGAGGACCGGCGATCACGTGCGACAGGTCGAGCACGCGTACGCCTTCGAGAGGCTTGGCCATAGATTTCCTGCGGGTCAGCCGGCAGTGATGCCGGTCAGTTTGATGATTTCAGCCCACTTGCGGGCCTCGCTGCGCACGAACGCCGCCGCGGCCTCCGGACTGTCGCTCTGGATCACGCTGACGCCAGCCGCACCAAAGCTGCTCTTGACGCCCGGGTCCTTGAGCGACGCCGTGGTCGCGCCATAGAGCTTGTCGACCACCTCGGCGCTCGATTTGCGCGGCAGCCAGAAGCCGAACCAGAATTCCTGAACCGCCAGATCGCTGCCCAGGATCTCGCGCAGCGTGGGAACGCCGGCAAGCTCCGCCAAAGGTTCGCGGCTGGTGACGGCCAACGCGCGCAGCCGGCCGCCTTGCACCTGCGGAACGGCGGTCCCGGCAATCGTAAAAGCGAAATCCGTATCACCGCGCAGCAGCGAGGTCGGGATCTCCACCGACCCTTTGAACGGCACGTGCGTCGCCTCCGCCCCGAGCAGCGTGACGAAGGTCGCCCCGCCCAGATGCGCTGCCGAACCGATCCCGCCGGAGGCGTAATTCATCTTGCCCGGACGCGCCTTCAATGCCGCGATGAGATCCTGTGCCGTCCGGTAGGGTGACTTGGCCGGGACAACCAGGACGCTAGGCGAAGCGCCGATGACAGTCACCGGGAGAAAGTCGTTCTCCGGATCGAACATCAGGTTGGGCTGCAGGGCCTTCTGGATCAGGTGCGAATTGGAGCCCAGCAGCACGGTATAGCCGTCGGCTGCCGCCTGGGCCACGTACTGCGCAGCGAGCACGCCGCCCGCGCCGACCTTGTTTTCCACCACGATGGGCTGGCCCATCCTGGTACTGAGCACCGGGCCGAACTGCCGCACCATGATGTCGGGTCCGCCGCCTGCGGCGTAAGGCACGACCACGCGCACGGCGCGCGACGGATAGATCTCGGCGGCGTTCACCATGGAACGGAACATCATGCCGGCGCCAAGGGCGCCCAGGCAGAAAGTGCGGCGTTGCATGTTGTCTCCTTGTAATGCGGGCAGGATAAGTGATCGCAGCTAATAGAAAAATTGATATATTTTGATATAGCGATAACTTAAAGTTTTATGTCCAGCGACCCGATGGAACCCGACCACCTCATATCCAAGCTGCGCTTTCGCCATCTCCGCATGCTGCAAGTAGTTCAGGCCACGGGCAGCCTGCGGGCCGCAAGCCAGGCGCTAAACCTGACGCAGCCCGCGCTGAGCAAGGCGCTGACGGAAATCGAAAATGCGTTCGGCTTTGTCTTGTTCCTGCGCACGGCGCGCGGCTTGAAGCCGACTTCGCAAGGCGAGGTGGTGCTGCGCGGCGCCGCCCTCCTGCTCCAAGAACTGGGCCACCTTCGCGCCGACGCGCAGACCGCCGATCGGTACGCGGCGAAGATCCGGATCGGCGCGCCTCCTTTCGTCGCGCAAACCTACCTGGGCGGCGTGGTCGAAAAGCTGGTGAACCATGCAAGGCCGATGCGCGTGCAATTGCTGGAGGAACGGGTGCCTGCACTCCTCCACGCCCTGGAACTAGGGGAAATCGACGCGCTGATCTCCACCTTTCCGCTGCAGATGCTGGAATCCGAGGCGGCCGCCTTTCAGTACATCAAGCTGTTTGAAGTGCAGTTCGCGGTGATCGCGGCGGCGGCTCACCCGCTGGTCCGCGCGCGGCGCGTGGACTGGGCCAGCCTGGCACGGGAACGTTGGGTCATGCCAGCCGAAGGATCCATGGGACGCAAGCTGATAGAAGACTGCTTCACCCACGCCGGCCTGCCCGCGCCGCTGCCCGTGGTGGAATCCACCAACCCTACGACCGGCGTTCAGTTCGTCGCCAGCGGCCTGGGCATCGGCATCGTGCCGGACATGGCGCTCATCCGCCGCAACGTGGTCCCGGCGGGCATGGTCAGGCAGATACGCGTGCAACCCGAGCCGCCTTCGAGCGTGGTGGCCTTGATCACCCGGAAGGGACCCACGAATGCCCGCGTCACCCACTTGCGGGAAGCGCTGGAAGAAGCGCTAGGCGCCCAGTCCGCCCAACAGCAAAAGGGCCACGACCAGCCAGAACAGGAAGCCGATGATTGAACGACGCAGCAGCGCCTTGACCGCGGCCCACAGGCACATCAGCCCCAGCGCCAACAGGATGAAATTGAATATCGACGGGTTCATGCCCATCGCGCCGGCCAGGCCCGAATAGAAATCCCCGAACGCCTTGCCCAGTCCGCCCAGCAACCACTTGAGCCCGGCCACGACGCTGCGCAGCGCCTCTCCGAGCATGCTGCCCAATGAAGCGAAGAAACCGTCCTCGGTCTGCATCAGCGGCGGCTATCCATCAGCATGCGCACCGCCAACCCGGCCAGCACCGTCCCCATCAGCCAACGCTGCACCACCATCCACACGGGGCGGCCCGCCAGGAAACCGGCGATGGATCCCGCCATGATGGCGATCAGCGCATTGACCGTCAGGCTGATCGCCACCTGGGTCATGCCCAGCGCCAGCGACTGCGTCAGCACGCTGCCACGCTCCGGCTGGATGAACTGGGGCAGCAGCGACACGTACATGATCGCAATCTTGGGATTGAGCAGGTTGGTCACCAAGCCCATTGTGAACAACGTGCGCGGGCTGCTCTTGGGCAGGTCGCGCACCTGGAACGGCGACCGCCCGCCCGGGCGCAGCGCCTGCCAGGCCATGTACAGCAGGTACAACGCGCCGCCGATGCGCAGCACGTCATAGGCGTAAGGCACCGCCATCAGCAGCGCCGTGATGCCGAACGCCGCGCAGAGCACATAGAAAACGAAGCCGACCGCCACGCCCCCAAGCGAAATCAGGCCGGCCTGCGCGCCTTGCGAGATGGAACGGGAGACCAGGTAGATCATATTGGGCCCGGGGGTGAGCACCATGCCCAGGGCAACCAGGGCGAACGTCATCAGATGGGTAAAGTCGGGCATGATGGGCCGGCGCGAGGACGCGCGGATCGTGGATTCGTGAATCCACACCTTAGCGCAAAACTGTATCGGAACAGGGAATTTTCCCGGACGGGCTTGGCGTACGAGTGGCGCCGGCGATACAGTTGTCCGGTTCCTCAGCCTGGAGAGCCCGGACATGCCCCAAGCTCATCCTCATCCGAAAGACGGCGCCATCCGCGTAGGCATAGGGGGCTGGACCTACGCCCCCTGGCGCGGCGCTTTCTACCCCGAAAACCTGCCGCACGCGCGCGAGCTGGAGTACGCCAGCCGCCAGCTCACCGCCATCGAGATCAACGGCACCTACTACAGCACCCAGAAACCGGCCACGTTTGCCAAATGGCGCGATGAAACGCCCGAGGGCTTCGTGTTCTCGCTGAAGGCTTCGCGCTATGCGACCAACCGCCGCGAGCTGGCCGGCGCCAAGGACTCGATCGAGCGTTTCGTACACAGCGGCATTGCCGAACTCGGCCCCAAGCTGGGCCCCATCGTCTGGCAGTTCGCGCCCACCAAGGTTTTCGACGCTGACGACTTCGGCGCCTTCCTGGACTTGCTCCCGGATCGGGTGGACGGCCTGCCGCTGCGCCACGTACTGGACGTGCGCCATGCGAGCTTTGCCTGCGAGGAATACCTGGAACTGGCCCGGCGCCACGGCGCCGCCACGGTCTACACGGACAGCGAGGACTACCCGTCCATCGCCGTCCGCACCGCCGATTTCGTATATGCGCGCCTGATGCGAGCCAGTACCGCCTACAAGGCCGGCTATGCGCCCAAGGCGCTGGACGCCTGGGCGGACCGCTTGCGCGCCTGGGCGCGCGGAAGCCATCCGGATGACCTCCCGCTGGCGGGGGCTCCAGCGAAAAAGGCGCGGCCGGGGGAGGTTTACGCCTTCTTCATCAACGGCGCGAAGGAACTCGCGCCCATGGCCGCGCGCGCCATGATCGAACGCCTGTAGCGGCGCCGGGGCTTACTGCGCAACCGGCGTGCGCAGGGTCACGAACTCTTCGGCGGCCGTGGGATGGATGCCAATCGTCTCGTCGAACACCTGCTTGGTCGCGCCGGCCTTCAGGGCGATCGCGATCCCTTGCACGATCTCCCCGGCGTCCGGGCCTACCATGTGCACACCCAGCACGCGGTCGGTCTTGGCGTCGACGATCAGCTTCATCAGCGTCCTTTCCTGCGACTCCGTCAAGGTCAGCTTCATGGGCCGGAAGCGGCTTTCGTAGAGTTTGACCTCGTGGCCGGCCGCCCGCGCTTCTTCGGTGGTCATGCCCACCGTCCCGATGTTGGGCAGGCTGAACACCGCGGTCGGAATCAACTGGTAGTCGACCTTGCGGTATTCCTCGGGGCGGAACAGGCGCCGCGCCACCGCCATGCCTTCGGCCAGCGCAACCGGCGTCAGCGGCACCCGGCCGATCACGTCGCCGATGGCCAGGATGGAGGGTTCGGCCGTGCGGTATTCGTCATCCACCTCAATGAAGCCGTCCTTGCCCAGCTTGACCGCGGTGTTCTCCAGGCCCAGGTTGTCCAGCATGGGCCGGCGGCCGGTGGCGTAGAAGACGCAGTCGGCCTGGATCACGGCGCCGTCCTTCAGGGTCGCGGCGAGCGTGCCGTCCGCCTGCTTGTCGATGCGCGTCACTTCCGAGTTGAAACGCAGATCGATGCCTTTCTTCGTCAGCTCGTCGCGCAGATGCTCGCGCACGCCCTGGTCGAAACCGCGCAGGAACAGCGGGCCGCGGTAGACCTGCGTGGTCTGGGCGCCCATGCCGTTGAAAATGGAGGCGAATTCGACCGCGATATAGCCTCCGCCCACCACCAGCACGCGGCGCGGCAGCTGCTTCAGGAAAAAGGCCTCGTTGGACGTAATGGCGTGTTCCTTGCCCGGAATATCGGGCACCTGCGGCCAGCCGCCCGTAGCCACCAGGATGTTGGCGGCGCTGTAGGCCTTACCATTGACCTCGACCTTATGGGGATCCAGGATGCGGGCGTGGCCCTCCAACAGGGTTACGCCGCTATTGACCAGCAAATTGCGGTAAATGCCGTTAAGACGCTCGATCTCCCGATTCTTGTTCGCGATCAGCGTGGGCCAGTCAAAGCTGGGTTCGCCCGCGTTCCAGCCGAAGCCTCGCGCCTGCTCGAAGTCTTCGCTGTAGTGCGCGCCGTAGACCAGCAACTTCTTGGGCACGCAGCCCACGTTGACGCAAGTGCCGCCCAGATAGCGGCTTTCCGCCACCGCCACGCGCGCACCGAAGCCCGCCGCGAAACGCGCCGCGCGCACGCCGCCGGAACCCGCGCCGATCACAAACAGATCAAAATCAAATGCCATGATGTTTCCTTCGCGTCCCCTTGCGGGCCCGCGTTCACTGTCCGGGAAAACCGTATTTAACACTACCCGGCACAAGCATCCGTCCGGCCGCTGTTTGCAGGCGGCCGCGATTGCTTTACAGTGGCCCGCAAGCTGGCTGCAATGCCCGGCCCTCTCCCTGGAGCAGATCCCATGTCGCTTGAAACCTGGCTGGCCTTCCTGGGCGCGTCCGCTGTCCTCGTGATGCTGCCCGGCCCCACGATACTCACGGTCATCAGCTATTCCATCGCGCATGGCAGGCGCGCGCGGCTGCCGCTGGTGCTGGCGGTGGCGCTGGGCGATTCCACTGCCCTGGTGCTGTCGTTGCTGGGCCTGGGTGCGCTGCTGGCCGCGTCGGCATTCTGGTTCACCGTGGTCAAGACGGCGGGTGGCCTGTATCTCCTGTACCTGGGCTTCAAGCTGCTGCGCGCTGGCGTCTCGCCTGCGGCCTTGCCCGCCACCGCCGCGTCCGGTTCGCGCTGGAAGCTGTTCGCCAACACCTACCTGGTGACCGCGCTCAACCCCAAGGGCATCATTTTCTTCGTTGCCTTCCTGCCCCAGTTCATCGACCCGGCCGGCGACGTGACCCGCCAGCTCTGGATCCTGTCGGGCACCTTCGTCGCCTGCGCCGGCCTCAACGCCACGGCCTACGCCGTATTCGCGGGCTCGGCCCGCCGCCTGCTGGCCTCGCCCCGCGCCCAGCGCGGCTTCAACCTGGGCGGCGGCGCACTGCTGTCTGCCGCCGGGGTCTGGGCCTTGCTGGCGCGGCGCGTCTAGCCTTACGGCAGGGCGGCCGAGACGGCCTGCGGATCGATGCCGTAGCGGGCAATAGCCTCGGCCGCGCGCTCGCGCGGAACCAGGCCGTCGTCCGCCAGGGCCTTCAGGGCAGCCAAGGCAATATGGTGACGATCCACGCCGAAATGGGCGCGCAGGGCTGCCCGCGTGTCGGACCGGCCGAAGCCGTCGGTGCCCAGCGTGACATAGCGACGGCCCGCCATGAACGGACGTATCTGCTCGGGCACCGTCTTCATGTAGTCGGTGGCGGCCACCACCGGACCGGCACTGCCGGCCAGGACCGTTTCCGCGTAGCCGCGGCGCGGATCCTCCAGCGGATGCAGGCGGTTCCAGCGCTCGGCCTCCTGGCCGTCGCGGCCCATCTCCGAATAGCTGGTCACGCTCCAGACGTCGGCCGCCACGCCGAAGTCCTGCTGCAGCAGGTCCGCGGCGGCCAGGGCTTCGCCCAGGATGGCGCCGCTGCCCAGCAGCTGCGCCCGCAGCGTGCCGTCCCCGCCTTCGCGCAGGCGGTACATGCCGCGCAAGATGCCCGCTTCGGCGCCTGCCGGCATCGGCGGATGCGCGGTCTTCTCATTGATCAGCGTCAGGTAGTAGAAGACGTCCTCTTCTTCCTGGTACATCCGGCGCATGCCGTCCTGCACGATCACCGCGATTTCGTAGGCATAGGCCGGATCGTAGGCCACGCACGAGGGAATGACCGAGGCCAGCACGTGGCTGTGGCCGTCGTCGTGCTGCAAGCCCTCGCCTTCCAGCGTGGTGCGCCCGGACGTCGCACCCAGCAGGAAGCCGCGCGCGCGGATGTCGCCTGCCGCCCACGCCAGGTCGCCCACGCGCTGGAAACCGAACATCGAATAGAAGATGTAGAACGGAATCGTAGTCACGCCGTGCGTGCTGTGGGCGGTGGCCGCGGCAATCCATGAGGCCATCGCGCCCGACTCGTTGATGCCTTCCTGCAGGATCTGACCCCGGCGGTCTTCGCGGTACACACTGAGCTGGTCGGCGTCCTGCGGCGTATAGAGCTGTCCCACGTGCGAATAGATGCCCACCTGCCGGAACATGCCATCCATGCCGAAGGTGCGCGACTCGTCGGGCACGATGGGCACCACGCGCTGGCCGATGCCCGGGTCCTTGAGCAATTGCGCCAGCACCCGCACAAAAGCCATGGTGGTCGAAAACTCCCTGCCGTCACTGCCCTTCAGGTGCGCGGCAAACGCTTCCAGCGCTGGCGTCGCCAAGGGGCCGGGACCCGCCGGCCGCCGGGGCAGATGGCCGCCGGCGCGCGCGATCGCGGCATCGAAGTAAGCGTGTTCGGCGCTGCCGGGCGCGGGTTTGATGTACGGAATCTCTTCGAGCTGCTCATCCGGCACCGGAATGGAAAAGCGGTCGCGGAACGCGCGCACCGCCGGGTCAGCCATCTTCTTCTGCTGGTGGTTGGTATTGGCCGCCTCGCCCGCCGCGCCCATGCCATAGCCTTTGACGGTCTTGGCCAGGATGACGGTGGGCTGTCCGCGATGGGCCAGCGCCGCAGCGTACGCGGCATAGACCTTGGCCGGATCATGCCCACCCCGGTTCAGCGCGCCGATCTCGGCGTCGCTCAGGTGCGCCACGCGTTCCAACAGCACCGGATCGGCGCCGAAGAAGTGTTCGCGCACATAGGCGCCGCCACGCGCCTTGAACACCTGGTACTCGCCGTCCACGCATTGCATCATGCGCTGGCGCAGCCGGCCGTCATGGTCCTGGGCCAGCAAACTATCCCAGCCGCTGCCCCAGATCACCTTGATGACGTTCCAGCCGGCGCCGCGGTACACGCTTTCCAGTTCCTGGATGATCTTGGCGTTTCCGCGCACCGGGCCGTCCAGGCGCTGCAGATTGCAGTTCACCACGAAGATCAGATTGTCCAGCTTTTCGCGGCCCGCCATGGCGACCGCCGCCAGCGTCTCGGGCTGGTCCTGTTCGCCATCGCCCAGGAATCCCCAGACCTTGCGGCCCTGCGCCGAGATCAGCTCGCGGTCTTCCAGGTAGCGCATGTAGCGCGCCTGGTAGGCCGCCATCAGCGGCCCCAGGCCCATCGACACCGTGGGGAATTGCCAGAATCCGGGCATGGTGCGCGGATGCGGATAGGACGCCAGCCCGCCGCCGCCCGTCTCGCGCCGGAAGCGGTCCAGCTCGGCTTCGGAAATGCGGCCCTCGAGATAGGCGCGCGCATAGATGCCGGGCGCGGAATGGCCCTGGATGTAGAGCATGTCCCCCGCAAAGTCCGGCGAGGCGGCGCGGAAGAAGTGCCGATAACCGGTTTCGTACAGCGTCGTGGCCGAAGCATAGGTCGCGATGTGCCCGCCCACGCCCGAGGTCTTGCCTGCGCGCAACACCATGGCCATGGCGTTCCAGCGCAAATAGGCATCCAGCCTCAGCTCGATGCCCATGTCTCCCGGAAACACGCCCTGCTCCGCAGGGCTCAGGGTATTGACGTAAGGCGTGGAGTTAGGCGCCGCATAGCCGCCGTTGCCAGCGCGGTCCTGGCCAATCAGCTGATCGAGCAAATAGTGGGTGCGTGGCCGGCCCTCGTGGGCCAGCACCGCCTGCATGGCTTCCAGCCATTCCTGGGTTTCCTGCGGATCGGCATCGCTCGGTTCTATCGGGGTGTCCATGGCGTCCTCCTGGTGGGCGCGAAGGCGGCATCCCCGTATACGGCGGCCGCCATTTCGCATTGTGAATTGCAATTGCATCATGTGCAATTGCAATCGTATGGAGGAATTTTAATAATTGCAAGTGCAACTATATTTTGGACGCCCCTGATGCTTCCCTAACCGCGTGCCGGCTTCGCCTGCAGGCGCGGCTCGGCCTGCGCGGGCTTGCCGCTCACGAGACCGAGGATCACCTGCGTCACGATGGCCAGCGCGCCCAGCAGGAATACGACGTCGCCGAAGGTGCGCCCCCAGCGCAGGTTCTGCAGCAGTTCCTGTTGCATGAAAGCTTCGCTGCGGGCGTACCACATGCCCTCGCTGATGCTGGCGTGGAACTGGATCAGCCCCACCGGCAGCAGGCTGGTGAAGATCATCAGCGCCAGGCCCAGGTTCATGCCCCAAAACGCCAGCTTCATCAGTCCGGGGCTCAGCGCGTATTGCGGACGGATGTAGCGCAGCACCAGCAGCGTGAAGCCCAGCGCCAGGAACCCGTACACACCGAACAAGGCCGCGTGCGCATGGACCGGCGTCGTGTTCAGGCCCTGGATGTAGTACAGCGATACGGGCGGATTGATCATGAAGCCGAAGACGCCGGCGCCCAACATGTTCCAGAAGGCCACGGCCACGAAACACATCAGCGGCCACTGCAGGTTTTCCATCCAGGGCGCGCGGGTCTTGAGACGCCAGTTTTCCCAGGCCTCGTGTCCCAGCACGATGAGCGGCACCACTTCCAGCGCCGAGAAGCTGGCGCCCACGGCCATGACCGGCGTGGTCGTGCCGGCGAAATACAGGTGATGGAAGGTGCCCGGTATGCCGCCCAGCATGAACAGCGAGGCCGAGGCCAGGCTGGCCGTGGTGGCCATACGGCGCGACACCAGCCCCAGGGTAGAGAAGATGAAGGCCAGCGCCGTCGTCGCGAAGACTTCGAAGAATCCTTCCACCCACAGGTGCACGATCCACCAGCGCCAGTACTCCATTACCGTCAAGTGGGTGCGCTCGCCGTAGAAAAAGCCCGCGCCGTAGAACAGGCCGATAGCGGCGACCGAGGCGGTCAACAGCGCCAGCAGGTTTTTGTCGCCGCCCGGCGTGCGCAGCGCGGGCACGATGCCGCGCAACATGAGCACCAGCCAGAAGCAGATGCCCGCGAACTTGCCGATCTGCCACAGGCGGCCCAGGTCCACATATTCATAGCCCTGGTGGCCCAGCCAGAAGTTCAGGTCGGGCGGCATGATCTGGGCGATCGCAAGGTAGTTGCCGGCAAACGATCCCACCACCACCAGCACCAGCGCCCAGAACAGGATGTCGACGCCGGCCTTCTGGAACTTCGGGTCGCGCCCGCCGTTGATCAAGGGCGCGAGGAACAGGCCCGCGGCCAGAAACCCCGTGGCGATCCAGAACAGCGCGCTCTGGATATGCCAGGTGCGCACCAGCGAATACGGGAACCACTGCGACAGGTCCACGCCATAGAACTTCTGCCCTTCGACCGTGTAGTGCGCCGTGAACGCGCCCAGCAGCACCTGGAACCCGAACAAGGCCACCACCAGGAACAGGTACTTGCCCAGGGCGCGCTGCGAAGGCGTCAAGGCGAAGGCGGTCAGCGGATCCTTGGCCGGCGCCTGCGGTTCATCGTCTTCCTTGCCCCGCAGGAAGGCCCAGGCCCACACCAGCAGGCCGATGCCCGCCAGCAGCACCACCACGCTGATGATGGACCACATCACGTTCTCGGCGCTGGGCACATTGTCGATCAGCGGTTCATGGGGCCAGTTGTTGGTGTAGGTGACCGCCTTGCCTTCGCGCTCGGTGGCCGCGGCCCACGCCGTCCAGAAGAAAAAGCGCGTGAGCTGCGCGCGGCGTCCGGCATCCGGCAATGTGTTTTCCTTCATTGCGAAACTCTCGCGGCTGCCATGCAGCGCGGGCGCATCGGAAAACAGCTGATCATAGTAGGCGGCGGTCTGCGCCATGGCGCGCGCGCGCCGCGGACTCACCACCAGGGTGTCGGTTGCCGCAACGCTGCGGTTGGCGCGGTATTCCGCTTTCAGGTCCGCGCGCAACGCAGCCTGGGCGCGCGCGTCCAACTGCGCGTAATCCTCGCCATGCCGCTCGCGCGCGGCCAGGTCCAGCCAGGCCGTCAGCTCGCGGTGCAGCCAGTCCGCCGTCCAGTCGGGCGCCTGGTAGGCGCCATGGCCCCAGACGGATCCCAGCTGCATGCCGCCGACCGACTGCCAGGCTGTCTGGCCATCCAGGATGTCGTCGCGGCCAAATAGCGGCTTGCCGTCGGTCGTGACGACCTGCCCGGGAATCGGCGGAGCCTGGCGGTAGACTTCGCCGCCATAAAAGCCCAGCAGTGCGAAGGTGACCGCCAGCACGGCGATCAGCGTGAACCATAATTTCCGATACGGACCCATGATGGGAACGCCCTCCAGTGTTTCGGTTAGTGGGGTACGTTCACCTATGCGAATTCCGTGCCAGGAAAAATCCCCATTGAATCATCATGTTGTGATTGACAGGGTGAATTCCACCGCCCTGCGCCTGGGTATAAATCACTACAAAAGGGTGATTCATACCCTCCACAAGACGCAGCGCCCTCTTACAATCCCCCGCTGTATTCGCGCCTCTTTTCAAGGAATCGACCGCATGGCCACGGGCAAGCCCGACGCATGGAGCCTCTTCCTGACCGCGCACGCGCTGGTGGTGGAAGAAATCGAAAAGCGCCTGACCGCCGCCGGCCTGCCGCCGCTGGCCTGGTACGACGCGCTGTGGGCGCTGGAGCGCGCGCCCGGCGGCACTGCCCGGATGTTCGAGATCGCCGAACGCATGGTGATTGCGCGCTATAACCTGACGCGTCTGATGGACCGCATCGAGGCCGAAGGCCTGGTCGAACGTTTCCGCTCGGACGAGGACCGTCGCGCCACCTATGCTCGCCTGACCCCCAAGGGACGCGCGCTACGCCGCGAAATGTGGAAGGTGTACGGCCCCGCGGTCGACGAACTGTTCCTGTCGCGGCTGCCGCAAGCGCAACAGAAGTCCATGGCGGCAAGCTTCCTGGACATCGCCCGCCATGTGCGCGCATCGCGCAAGGAGACTGCCGAATGACCGCCACGCCCTTGCACATCGGGATCGTCGCCTGCTCCGCGGAAGGCGCCGCGCTTTGTTATCGCACGCTGTGCGCGGAAGGCGCCCAGCATCTGGGGCCTCATGCCCACCCCGAGATCTCGCTGCACACGCATTCGCTGGCGGACTACGTGGCCTGTCTGGACCGCGCCGACCTGGCCGGCGTGGCGGCGCTGATGCTGTCCTCGGCAGGCAAGCTCGCGCGCGCGGACGCGGACTTCCTGATCTGCCCCGACAACACCATCCACCAGGCGCTGGAACACGTGCTGCCGCAGTCGCCCCTGCCCTGGCTGCACATCGCCGAAGAAGTGGCGGCCGAAGCCGAGGCGCGCGGTTACCGCCGCATCGGCATCCTGGGCACGCGCTGGCTGGTGGACAGCAACGTCTATCCCGATAAGCTGGGCAACCGCGGCCTGCAATGGCTGCGGCCGTCCGAAAGCGACCGCGATACGCTGGCGCGCATCATCATGGACGAACTGGTGTATGGCATTTTCAAGCCGGAATCGGTTGCCCTGCTGCAAGCGGTGATCGAACGCTTGCGCGATGCGGGCTGCGATGCGGTGGTGCTGGGATGCACCGAATTGCCGCTGGTGCTGAACGACGGCAACGCCGCCCTGCCCACGCTGGATTCCACCCGCATCCTGGCGCGCGCGGCGCTCAAGCGGGCCCTGCGCGGCGCCTGATCCGGCGCGCTCAGATCTGGTCCAGTCCGTACTGGCGCAGGCGGTCCAGGTCCAGCACCTTGATCTGGTTGTAGGCCAGCGCCAGGATCCCCTGGTCCGCCAGCGTCTGCAGCGCCTGGTTGACCCGCTGGCGCGACAAGCCAGTCAAATAGCCTAGCTCTTCCTGTGAAATCGCCAGCGTCAGATCGGTGGACGGGTACAGCTGCGGATTGAACAGTTGCGCCAGCGACTGCGCCACCCGCGCATCCGCATCCAGCAATCGGTGGTTCTGGATAGAAGCGATGAACTCGCCCATGCGGTTATTCAATTGGCCGATGACGAAATGCGAAAACGGCAGGCTGGCCGACAACAGCGCATGGAAGGTGGCCGTGGGCACCAGCATCACCAGCGACGGCTGGATCGCCACGACGTCGTACTTGCGCAGTTCCCGCTTGATGACACTGCCCTCGCCAAACCAGCCGCCGGGCGGCACGCCCGAGAACGTACAGCTGCGGCCCGACTCGTTGTAGATGGCCAGCTTCAACAGGCCCGAATGCACGCCCAGCCAATAGTCCGAGGGCGCGTTGCGCCGCGCGATCCACGCCCCGTTGGCCACGTGCTCGGCGCGTGAGGTCGCCAGCACCAGATCCTGGTGGTCGGCTTGCAGCGCAGCAAACCAGGCGCAAGTCCCGAACAGGCCGGACAGCTCCGCGGCGGAAACGATGTTTGAAACGTCGGACATGGAAATTACCGTGTAAAACTGCGAGATACGGGGTCGGCCGGCGGTCTGTCATGCAGGCGACAGACAGCATTTTCGGCGCCCCCGTAAGCTAGGGCAAGCGACGGGGATCAAACTCCCCGCACACGGATAAGGGACGCCTGCGCGTCCCGACAGGAGACAAGCATGAGCGGAATGTTCGATCGCGGCCTTGCGCGCCGCGACGCCAACTACGAAGCCCTGACCCCGGTGGACTTCATCGCCCGCGCGGCGCAGGTCTATGGCCAACGGCTGGCGATCGTCCATGGCAAGGTGCGGCGCAACTGGGCCCAGACCTATGAACGCGCCCAGCGCCTGGCCGGCGCGCTGGCGCAAGCCGGCATCAAGCGCGGCGACACCGTGGCAGTCATGCTGCCCAACATTCCCGCCATGGTCGAGGCTCACTTCGGCGTGCCCATGCTGGGCGCGGTGCTCAATACCCTGAACACCCGCCTGGATACGCCCAGCGTGCTGTTCATGCTGGGCCATGGCGAAGCACAGGCGCTGATCGTGGACACGGAGTTTGGCGAGCTCGCCCAGCGCGCCCGGGCGGAGTTCCCGCAGCTAAAGCTCATTTCCGTGCACGACCTGGACACCGCGCCGGCGGAACTGCCCGGCGCAATCGACTACGAAGCATTCCTGGCCGGCGCGCCCGAGCGCTACGACTGGAAACCGCCCGCCGACGAATGGGACGCCATTGCGCTGAACTACACGTCGGGCACCACCGGCGATCCCAAGGGCGTGGTCTACCACTACCGCGGCGCCTACCTGAACGCCATCAGCAACATTCTTGAATGGGACATGCCCAAGCATCCGGTGTACCTGTGGACGCTGCCGCTGTTCCACTGCAATGGCTGGTGCTTCGCCTGGACGGTGGCCGCGCGCGCCGGGGTTAACGTGTGCCTGCGCAAGTTCGACCCGCAAACCGTGTTCGACCTGATCCGCGCCGAAGGCGTGACGCACTATTGCGGCGCGCCCATCGTGCAGAGCGCGCTGGCCAATGCGCCGGCCGACATGCGAGCCGGCATCAGCCACACGGTGCGCACCATGGTGGCCGGGGCCGCGCCCGCACCGGCCGTCATCGCCAAGATGCGCGACATCGGCTTCGAGCTGACCCATGTGTACGGGCTGACCGAGGTCTACGGGCCAGCGGCCGTTTGCGCCCGGCAAGAGGCCTGGGACGCGCTGGACGAGGAAGAACGCGCGCTGCGCAATGCGCGCCAGGGCGTGCGCTACCACCTGCAGGCCGGCGTGTCCGTGCGCAACCCCGACACCATGGAAGAAGTGCCCGCCGACGAGCAGACCGTGGGCGAAGTCATGTTCCGCGGCAACATCTGCATGAAGGGCTACCTGAAGAACGAGCGCGCCACCGAGCAAGCCTTTGCCGGAGGCTGGTTCCGCACCGGCGACCTGGGCGTCATGACGGCCGACGGCTACGTCCGCATCAAGGATCGCAGCAAGGACATCATCATTTCCGGCGGCGAGAACATTTCCAGCATCGAAGTCGAAGATGCGCTCTACCGCCATCCCGCCGTGGCGGCGGTGGCCGTGGTGGCCATGCCCGATCCCAAATGGGGCGAGACCCCTTGCGCCTTCGTCGAACTCAAGCCGGGCTGCAGCGCCACCGCCGAAGAGATCATCGCGCACTGCAAGCTGCTCCTGCCCGGCTTCAAGGTGCCGCGCGCGGTACGCTTCGGGGAACTGCCCAAGACCTCGACCGGCAAGATCCAGAAATTCGAATTGCGCGCCGCCGTCGGCGCGACCAAGGCCATCGACGTGGCCGGTTCCGGCAAGGCCGGCTGATACCCACGTCTCCATCCATCCAGGAGCTCCGACGCCATGACGTACCAAGCCCCCGTGAAAGACATGCTGTTCGTGCTGAACCATCTCGCCGGCCTGCCGCGCGTCGCCGCGCTGCCCGGTTTCGAGGAGGCCACGCCCGACACCACCCAGGCCGTGCTGGAAGAATCCGCTCGCTATGCCGGCGATGTGCTGGCTCCGTTGAACCACCCCGCGGACCGCGAGCCCAGCGCCTGGCGAGATGGCGCCGTGACTACGTCGCCGGGATTCAAGCAGGCCTTCCGCCAATACGCCGACGCCGGCTGGCAGGGGATGACGCATCCCGCCGAATATGGCGGCCAGGGCCTGCCAGGACTTATCGGCTCGCCCTGCTCTGAAATGCTGAATGCCGCCAATCTTTCGTTCGCGCTCTGCCCGCTGCTGACCAACGGCGCGATCGAGGCGCTGCTGACCGCCGGTTCGCCCGAGCTGAAGGAACGCTTCATCGGCCCCATGATTTCCGGACAGTGGACCGGGACCATGAATCTGACCGAACCGCAGGCGGGCTCGGACCTGGCCATGATCCGCTCGCGCGCGCAGCCGGCAGGCGACGGCACTTACCGCATCTCCGGCACCAAGATTTTCATTACCTACGGCGAGCACGACCTGGCCGAGAACATTCTGCACCTGGTTCTGGCCCGCCTGCCCGATGCGCCCGAAGGCGTCAAAGGCATATCCCTGTTCCTGGTGCCCAAGTTCCTGGTCAACGAAGATGGCACGCTGGGCGCGCGCAACGACGTCCATTGCGTGTCCATCGAACACAAGCTGGGCATCAAGGCCAGCCCCACCTGCACCCTGCAATTCGGCGACGCGGGCGGCGCGCTCGGCTATCTGGTGGGCCAGGAGAACCGCGGCCTGGATGCCATGTTCATCATGATGAATGCCGCCCGCTACGCGGTGGGCGTGCAAGGCGTTGCCATCGCAGACCGCGCCTATCAACATGCGCGCGCCTATGCGGCCGAACGCGTGCAGAGCCGCCCGGTGGACGGTTCATCGAAGGACGCGGTGCCCATCATCCAGCATCCCGACGTGCGCCGCATGTTGGGCACGATGCGTGCACTGACCGAGGCCGGCCGCGCGCTGGCCTACTACACCGCGGGCCACGCCGACCTGGCGCATGCCAGCCCGGACGCCGAAGCCCGCAAACGCCATCTTGCGGTTCAGGAGTACCTGGTTCCCATCGTCAAGGGCTGGTGCACCGAGATGTCCATCGACGTGGCCAGCCTGGGGGTGCAAGTGCATGGCGGCATGGGCTTCATCGAAGAAACGGGCGCGGCGCAGTACTACCGCGATGCGCGCATCCTCACCATCTATGAAGGCACGACCGCCATCCAGGCCAATGACCTGGTGGGCCGCAAGACCCTGCGCGACGGCGGCGCGGTCGCCCGCGCCCTGCTGGCCGAAATCGGCAAGACCGAAGCCGCGCTGGAAGCCCGCAGCGAACCTGCCGCCCGCCTGATCCTGACGCCGCTGCGCCAGGCCCGCGCGGCGCTGGCCGACGCCATCGACTTCATCCTGGCCAACGCCGCGGCCCGTCCGAATGCGGTATTCGCCGCCGCCGTGCCCTATCTGATGCTGGCGGGCACCACGCTGGCCGGTTGGCAAATGGCGCGCGCGCTGTTGGCCAGCCTGGACCTGCGCCAGGAAGATCCGGCCTTCCACGACGCCAAGATCGCCACCGTGCAGTGCTACGCGCTGCATAAGCTGAGCCAGGCGCCGGGACTGGCGGCGGTGGTCACGGGGTCTGGGGAGTATGAGGTGCAGGCGTGACAGCCGCTGAGTGACGGGCTTGGTCTGAAATAGTTAGGCTGTCGCGTTCCAGTGCTTCGTAGGCCGCCCGTCGGCGCGGGCGCCTGAGGAGCGGGCGCCCACGATTGCGGTCCGGAGCGTTCGCTCCGGACTTCCCCCTTGTCATCTTCGTCCAGGCCTGCGGCCTTCCCTTCAGATTCCCGCGGGCGCATCGAGGTTGCCCACCCCTCAGGCGCCCGCGCCGACGGGCTACTTGAATCTTGGACTGATGCGCTGCTGGAGCCGTGATCAGGGGCGAGTCTTGCGTTGCCCGCCATTCTCGGCCGCGCGGGCGGCCGGGAATGGCATACATGGTTTCTTGAATTTCGATTGTGTCCGCTTGCGCGAATGCGACAAGTGGCTTGCTATTGGTCGCCAGCTATTGGGGGGTGGGCGGTGATGGGTGGCGCGCGACGGGCAGCCGCTAGCGCATGCAGACCCGGACGCGCGCCACCCATCCGGCATCCGCGTTGAGTGGCGATTACTGGCAGACCGGCGCACTTGGCCATCGCCCCCAACGCAGCTCAGCAAACTCAGACCCGACGATCACCTGCCATGCGCGTCACCACAAGTACGCCCCATCACCAGCGCGGCAGCGCCATCGCGCGACGCAAAACACGGCGTAAGCCCCAAAAGGCCGCCCGCGCGGCCGGCCTGGGGCGGGCCCCGCAAGACACGCCAACCCCACTCGTTCGTGGCCAGAACGCCAAGCACACCGCCCGCCCCAGCGCCCGTGAAGTTTCAACCAGCCGAGCCTGTCGCGTCGGCGGCCTGCGGGGCGCGGGGCGTCGATAAGCCCGAGGGAATCCGTAGGCAGCCGCCGCAGGCGGCAACGAGGATGACAATGGGGTAGTCCGGAGCGAACGCTCCGGACCGCAATCGTTGCCCCCCGCCCCGCAGGCCGCCGACGCGACAGGCGTCTCAAGAACCCACCAACCAGCAACCTAAGAACCAACCAACAAACGCTCCCCCCGCGGCACCGTCACCACCCAGAACACCAACGCCGCAACACTGATCCCCGCCCCCAAAACACACACCCCCAACCAACCCGCCTGCGCATAAACCACCGTCGATGCGATAGACCCCAGCCCACTCCCCACCGCATAGAACATCATGTAGGCGCCGACAAGCCGGCTATGCGCCTGCGGATTCACGCTGAAGATCATGGCCTGGTTGGTCACGTGCAAGGCCTGCAAGGCAATATCCAGGACCAACACTCCCAGGGCCAGCAACCACAGACTCTGCTCCAGGAAGGCGATGGGCACCCAGGCCAGGCACAACAGCGCCAGGCCCACTGCAGTCGTCCGCTCGCCCTGCCCGCTATCGGCAAGACGGCCGGCTCGCGCCGCCATCAGCACGCCCGCCACGCCGACCAGCCCGAACGCGCCCACCGCGCTATGCGTCAGCGAATGCGGCGGCGCGCTCAGCGGCAGCACCAGTGCAGTCCAGAACGCGCTGAAAGCCGCAAACATCAGCAGCGCGATCATGCCGCGCACGCGCAGCACGCGTTCGGTGGCAAGCAAGCCATAGAGCGAGCGCAGCAGCGCCCAGTAACCCAGATCCACCGAGGGCAGCCGGCGTTGCGGCAAACGCCGCGCCAGCACCACGGCCAGCACGGCGGCCACAGCCGCCGACACCACGTACACCGCACGCCACCCCCACAGGTCCGCCACAGCCCCGGCGAGGGTGCGCGCCAGCAAGAGACCTATCACTACCCCGCCCTGCGCCGCGCCCACCACTCGGCCGCGCTCGCCCGGCGCGGCCAGCGCCGCGGACAGCGCCAGCAGACCTTGCGTCATCGCCGTTCCGAGCAGCCCCAGGGCCACCATTCCCATCAACAGCCAGGGCGTGCCCGCCGACAAGGCGACGCCCGCCAAGGCCAGCACCAGCAACGCCAATTGGCCCAGCATCAGGCGCCGGCGGTCCAGCAGATCGCCCAGAGGCACGACAAACAGCAGCGCCAGCGCACAACCCAACTGCGTCGCCGTCACCACGATGCCCACCGCGCCTTCGGCGATACCGAACTCGCGGCCGATGGCGTCAAGCAGCGGCTGTGCGTAATACACATTGGCCACGCTCAAGGCGCAGGCCACCGCCAGCAGCATCACCAACGATCTAGGCATGGGCTCTTGAGGCCCCGATTGGGCAGGTTCAGGTCTGGCTGGCATCGCTCACTCCATTCTGGTTGCTTTATAAAACCAGAATAATAGTTTTTGAGGTTTTATAATGCAACCGAAATCTAGATAAGCCCGCCGTTGCCCCCCTAAGCGTCACTTTCCTCGACAAGGATCCGACATGGTCAAACGCACTAGTCTCGAAGGCGCCGCCTGCCCGGTTGCGCGCTCCCTGGACGCGATCGGCGACTGGTGGTCGCTCTTGATCGTGCGCGATGCCTTCGACGGATTGCGGCGTTTCGGCGAACTGCAAAAAAGCCTGGGCGTGGCCAAGAACATCCTCAGCGACCGGCTGCGTACATTGGTTGCGCACGGCATCCTGGAGGTGGCGCCTGCCTCCGATGGCAGCGCATACCAGGAATATGTGTTGACGGATAAGGGCCGGGCGCTGTTCCCGGTAATCGTCGGCTTGCGCCAATGGGGTGAAGACCACTATTACGGCCCCGCCGAGCCCCATTCGACCCTGATAGACCGCAAGCGCGGCCAGCCGGTGCGCAGGCTGGAAATCCGGGCGCAGGACGGCCGGCTGCTCGGCCCGGACGACGCCGTCGTCCAGAAGACCGCCATTCCCGGCTAGCGCGAATACGCTACGCCGCCCGCGGCCACTGCCCCGTCGCCAGCGCGGTGGGAGAATACGAATCGAAGCGCCAGCGCAAGGCCAACGCCCCCGGCCGGCGTACCACGCGCCGCGCCCGTACCCGCCACAATCGCTCGGCGCCATCGAACCGCTCGATCTCGGGGCTGTCCAGGATCACTTCGGCAGCGCCCGTCAGCTGCAGTACGTCGCCGCGCTCGAAATCGATGAACAGCAGGCCGGCCCGCGGATTGAGCATCATATTGCCCAGGGTGTTGAAGAAGCGGTTGCCGGAAAAGTCCGGAATGGTCAGCACGTCGCCATCGATCCGCACGAATCCCGGTTTGCCGCCGCGGTGCGAAACATCGACCGCGCGGCCGCCCTCGTCCGCGTAGGTCGCCACGAAAAATGTGTCGGATCTCGCAATCAGCGCCCGCGCGACATCGTCTAACCCCTCTCGCTCCTGCGGCGCGCCAGGAAAGCGCAAGGCGGGCGAACGCGAAAAGTGGAACTCCCGCGCCTGGATGTACTGCGGACAATTGCCAAAGGACTGCGCCACCGCTACGTCGAAGCGCTTGCCGTCCCAGGCCGCGATGCGACCGTTGGCGCGGTTGCGCCGCCGGGTGTGCAACTCGATTCCCAGCAGGCCCACCTGCCGGTCCGGCCCCAGGCCGGCCAGCAGTGGATCATCGGCATCCGGCACGGCCGCCACGCGCAGGCTGCGCGGATCCGGCGAGGACACGAAACCCGGCAGGCCTTCCAGCACGCCCGCCCAGGGATCGCCCTGCTCATCCACCGCTCCCGCGACCAGGAAGGGCAGCTGCTCGAAGAAAATGCGATGCTGCTCCGGCATGTAGTCGCGGATGACTTTGCGCCCCGCCACTTCCATGCGTTCGGCGACACCCGCCTGCTGTTGCAGCAAACGTTCACCGGCATGCCAGGGCGCGGACGACGCGGAGGCGGGTTCTACGTTGGTCATGGCATTCTCCTTGCGGGCGGCGCCCGTGTCTCAGGCGGCCGCCAGGCCCACAGGCGACGATGGCATGGGCGCAAAGCGCGGCAAGGCTTCAATGCGGCTAAGCCACGCACGCACGTGCGGGTAGGCATCCAGCGATACATTGCCTTCCGGCGCGTGCGCTACGTAGGTGTAGCAGGCGACGTCCGCGATGGTGGGCGCCTCGCCCGCCAGAAACGGGCGTCCGGCCAGCTCGCCATCCATGACTTGCAGCAGGGCATGCGCCCGGGCCAACGTGCTGTCCACGTCATAGGCGGCGCCAAACAGCGTCACCATGCGCGCCGCAGCCGGGCCGAACGCCACCGGGCCCGACGCCGCCGACAACCAGCGCTGCACCGCCGCCGCCCCCACCGGATCCTCGGGCAGCCAGGCCTGGCCGTTGTAGCGTTTGGCAAGATAAACCAGGATGGCGGTCGAATCCGCGACCACCACGCCATTGTCATCGATGACCGGCACCTGCCCGAAGGCATTCAGCGCGAGGAATTCGGGACGCTTATGCTCACCGCCGCGCAGGTCTACATCCACCCGCCGGTGGGGCACTTCGAGCAGGGACAGCATCAGGGCGACGCGGTGCGCGTGGCCGGACAGGGGAAAGCTGTAGAACGTCAGCGCCGGGGTCTGGGCGGTTTGCATGAGTAGGCTCCAAGTCGGATACAGCCTCCATCTTGGGCCGGCGGCCGCCGCCCGTGAACGGCCAGCGCTCGCAAGACACTCTTGCAATGCCTGAAAGAAACCCCGCTACGCGGGCAGCGTCGCCAGGTCGCGACGCAGGGCCTCGACGCAGAATTCGACGAAGCTGCGCACTTTCGCCGAGCTCTTGCGGCCTTCCGGATACACCACGTGCACGGGCAGCGGCGGCTGTTCGAAGTCGCGCAGCACCACTTGCAAGGCGCCGCTGGCCAGATGCCGCGCCACTTGGTAGGACACGACCTGCGTCAGGCCCCAGCCCTCGCAGGCCGCCAGCACCGCGGCCTGGAAGGACGTGACGGTCAGCTGCGAATCGACGCGCAGGCTCCTGGGCTGGCCGTCCTGCTGGAAGCGCCATTGTGGCGTCCTGCCCTCCATGGCCGCGGTAACCGTGCAATAGCGCTGCAGGGACTCCAGGTCCTGCGGCACGCCATGCTCGCGCAGGAACGCGGGCGCGGCGCAGACCACGCGGCGCACCTGGCCCACCGGCACCGCGGTCAGCGTCGAATCGGGCAAGTCGCCGATGCGCACCGCCACGTCCACGCGCTCATCCAGCAGGTTCACCACACGGTCCACCAGCAGCGTGCGCACCGACACTTCGCGGTGCGCGCGCAGATAGCCCAGTACGGCCGGCATCACATGCAACTCCCCGAAGAAGGCCGGGGCGGTGATGCTGAGCGCGCCGCGCGGCGCGGCCATGGCGCCGGCGACCGCGTCGTCGGCCTGCTCAACCTCATCGAGAATGCGACGGCAATCATCGGCGTAGCGCTGGCCGGCCTCGGTCAGGCGCAGGCTGCGCGTGGTACGCACCAGCAGCAAGGCACCCAGCCGCCGCTCCAGCGCCGAAACGCTGCGCGTGACCGAGGGCGCCGACATTTCCAGGCGCCGGGCCGCCGCAGCGAAGCTCTGCGCCTCGGCCACCGCCAGGAACACACTCATTTCATGGAATCGATTCACGCCTGGCGGCCTCCGCGCTGATGGTCGGCAAAGAGTAGAAGCGCGCACAGGGCGCGTCAATCCATCCCGGCTCCCGAGCCGGCATGAACGCCTGGCCGGCGTCAGGCCAGCCCGCGCGCGCGCTCCCCGATGAAGCCGAGCAAGGCCAGCGCCCTATGCCCCGCTTGCACGGCGCCATCCATGTCGCCGCGCACGTACAGCGGGCGCAGTTCCTCGATTTCCTCCAGGGCTTCGATCAGGGCGGGCTCGGCCAGGCGGTACTTGCGCAACACGCTGACCATGCACATCGAGGCATGCACCATGTCTTCCGAGTGCTCGCTTACCCCTGCCCGGTGCAAGGCAAGGTTGAGCCAGTGCGTGCCCGCCAACATGGCCGCCTCGATCCGGATCTCCCAGTCCTCGTCGGTGAGTTTGGCCAACGTCGCTTCGATGCGTAGCGCCTTGTCGCGATGATGTTCGGGGGTCATGGACGGGCCTCGGAGGGAAGAGCCTGCGGACGGACCACGGTCCGATAGACGGAAAGCGCCCGCGACAAAGCCTGGCGGCATTCATCGACGATGGCCTGCGTGGGCTGGCGGTCTCCTCGCAAACAGGGATCCCGGTGTTGTTCGAGCGCATGCAAGGCGGCCTCCAGGCATTGCAACGGCTCGGGCAGATCGCCGGGAATGGCTGGCCAGCCGACATGGCTTACGTCGCCCGGGCCGCGCAACTCGCGGCGCCAGCCGCCACCCGCCAAGGGAACGACGTGCACGCCCGGTATGGTGGAAAAGGCGCGATCCTCGCTGGTCAGCCCCACGGCGTGCAATGAGGCGTTCCAGATATTGGTGCCCGCAGTCAGGCAGGTCCAGTACCAGAGCTCGAAGTCCGGCAATGGATCCAGCCTGTCCTGCAATCGCAGCAGGCGGCCTATCTTGTCCGCATGGGAGGATATCTGCATGATGGTTCATTCTGCCTTGATGTTGCCGTCGACCACCACCTTGCGCCAGGCCGCCAGGTCCTGCGTGATGGTCTGGGCAAACGCCTGGCGGCTGACGGCGGCCGAGGCAGGCACGTTCGCTAGGCGCAACGCTTCCAGGAAGGCGGGCTGTCCCAGTTCATGGTTGATGGCCGCATGCAGCCGCTCCAGCACATCCTGCGGCGTGTTCCTGGGCGCGAACACCCCTTGCCAGCCCGCGGCGGTAAAGGGATACCCCTGCTCCGACAACACCTTCACATCCGGCAACCGCGGGCTGCGCACGGTACCCGTCAAGGCGATGCCGCGCAGCTTGCCCTGCTCGATGAACCCCAGCGGCGACACGACGTCGACCCAGCCCACGGGGATCTCGCCCGACACGATGTTGGTCAGCAGCGCGGGCGTGGTTTTGTAAGGCACGTGATTGATGCTCAATCCCGCGCGCTGCTTGATCCACTCCATGGTCAAGTGTCCGTTGGATCCTATTCCCCAGCTGCCATAGGACTGGTACTTGTCGGGCTCGCGGCGCAGCAGCTCCACAAGTTCGGGCAGCGTTTGCGCCGGCACCGATGCATGCACCACAAGCAGCACCCCGCCCACCGAGGACAGCGCCACGGGCTCCAGATCGCGCAGGGTCTTCACTGGCAACGCGGGATTGAGCGCTTCGGCCATCACCATGGACGACGCTGTGCTGTGCAGGATGGTGTAGCCGTCGGGCGCGGCGTTCTTGACCGCGGAAGAGCCGATCAAGCCGTTCGCGCCCGGGCGGTTCTCTATGACAAACGGCTGGCCGAGCGTTTCGTTGAGCCGGGCATAAAGCTGCCGGGCCAGCGTGTCCAGCACGCCGCCCGCGCCGCCCGGCACGATCACTTTGACGGGCCGGGCAGGCCACGCGTTCCCGCCCTGCGCAAACACCAGACGGCTCGCCAGCGACGCAGCCGCGCCCAGCAAGAGTTCCCTACGGGTCAATGAGATCGTCATCTTGTCATCCTGGATCGTTGTGCGGATGCGCGCCGCCCGCCGGGCGGCCGTAACGTTGCCGCGTCAGACGGGCTTGCGCAGGAAACCCTGGTTGCCGCCATTGCGGTTGGGCGCAAAGCCGTTGGCCTGCAGAGTCTCTTCCGCGGTTTCGTAGAAAACGCCGATCTTCATGATCTCGCGCGCCTGCTGCGCCGTCGCGATGGGCCGGCCGAATTCGCCGGAGATGCGGACCAGTTGCTTGATCTGTTCGACGGAGCTCATCTTGCCAGTGCGGGTCTGGTTCCAAAGCACGTCCTCGATGCCGCAGCGCACGTGCAGGCCCAGGGCAATGCCGATCATGTTGATGGGCAGCACATTGAGCACGGAGCTTTCCACTGTTACCACGGCGCCATCGGGCACCGCGCGGAGCATGTTGGCCAGGTTGTAGATGTTGGCCTGGTCCATGCCGCCGCTGATCGCCACCCAGTTCATCACCAGCGGGCCCTTGTAGACGCCACGGCGGATCATCCGCTCTATGGTTTCGAAGCTGTTGATGTTGTAGCACTGGAATTCGCTCTGGATGCCAGCTGCCGTCAAGCGCCGGATGTGCTCCTCGACCCAGCTGGGATTCGCGGGCACGACCATGTCCTTGTAGGTGGAATACAGGTGGGGAAAGCCGCGGGACACGCCCCGGAAGTCGTCTTCACCGGCATGCTCGGTGACGTTCATCTGCGAGGTATTGACGGTCACCGTCACCTGGTCGGGCTTGGGCGTCAGTTCGGCCAGCATGTGCCGGGTATCGTCGCTCAACCATTTCGCGGCCTGCCCTTCTTCCGGCGCGAAGCTGATGGAGCCGCCTACCTGGATGATCATTTCGGGCACGGCCTCGCGCACCCCGGCGATCAGTTCGTTGAATTTGGACAGACGCTTGCTGCCCTTGCCGTCGGCCTCGCGCACATGGAGATGCAACACGGTGGCGCCGGCTTCGTAGCAATCCACCGCCTTCTGGATCTGGTCCTCCATGGACACCGGAATGTCTTCCGGAAAGTCCGACGGTATCCAGCCCGGCGCATAGGGCGCGGCGGTGATGATCAGGGGCTGCTGGTTTTCGGGATACAGGTGGCCGTCTAGGAAATTCATGGCGTGGGTTCTCCGGCTGGGTAGGTGAAAAATGGGTCGCGCTGCATCGAGCCAGCGCGGCGACGCGGGCGCGCGTTGACCACGGACGTGCCGGCTCGTACCGGCGGCCCGAAAGGCGCGGCGCTGAAAGGAAAGAGGAAGCGGGTCAGTTGGCCCGGATGTCGAACTTTTTGACGATGGCGGCGTTGCGCTGGGAGGTCTGCCTGTTCTCAGCCAACAGTCCGGAGGTATCGGTGTTCACGTCGGGTTCCAGCCCTACGTCGGACAGCTTTTGCTGCACTGCCGGGACCGCAGCCGCCTTGCTGATGACAGCCTGTAGACTGGCCAGGACATCGGGCGGCAACTTGCTCGAACCGTAGAAGCACACCTGTCCCTGGAACTGGATCTCCGGATAGCCGAGTTCCGTCATCGTCGGCACATCGGGCAGTTGCCTGTAGCGGCTTTTCCCGGCTACCGCATAGGGGCGCAGCCTGCCGCTCTTGATCAAGGGCAAGGAAGTCACCATGCCGTCGAACATGATGTCGACCTGGCGCCCGATGACGTCCTGCAGCGCCTGCGGCGACCCTGTGTAGGCCACGTGCTGCATGTCCAGCCCGGCCTGGCTGCTGAAGATCAGGCCTGAATACTGCGACACCGTGCCTGTGCCGTAGCTGGCGAAAGACGTCTTGCCTTTGCGTGCCTTCAAATGCGCGACCAGACCCTGGAAGTCCTGGGCCGGATAGTCCGCGGCGCTCACCAGCGCATAGCTCGTGTAGGCCACGCGGGCGATGGTCACGATGTCCTTGAGAGGGTCGTAAGGCACTTTCATCACTTGCGGCGCTTCGACCAACATATTGCTCGGGCCCAACGCAATCGTGTTGCCGTCGGGGTCGGCCTTCAACATGGCGCTCAGCCCGATCGATCCCGTCGCGCCGGGCCGGTTCTCGATAATGACCGGACGCCCGGTATCCGCCGACATCTGCTGTCCGATCACCCGGGCGGCGGTATCCACGGTGCCGCCTGCGGGCCCCGGAACGATGACGCGCAAAGGCTTGTCGCTCGACGCCCAAACACTGAATGCCAGCGACCATCCGGCCAGCGCCAACGCCGTGCGCGCGAATTGCTGCAGTTTCATCTTTGTCTCCTTGCTCATTGTCGGACTGCTGCGCCCGCTTGGGTTGCTGGCTTGGCGCAATGTCTGATCTGTGGGCACAAGTATCCGCCGCCCCTGGCATTGATACTTGCCTTTTTGGGACATAAGCTTGCTAATTTGGGACTGTATTCAGGCTCCTGATTCGGCGGCCTGCTTGCTCCACTGAGAGGCGCTGCATCCGAACCGGACCAGGAACCAGTGGCTGAAGCTGCTTGGCCGGGAAAAACCGAGCAGCTCCGCCACTTCGCCCAGAGGCAGGTCGCTTTCGCGCAAATGGTGCTTGACCAGATCCGAGCGCACCTCGTCCAGCACACGGCTGAAACTCAGTCCTTCCGCTTCAAGGCGGCGGTGCAGCGTGCGGCGGTCGATGTGCAAAAAGCGCGCCACCTCCGGCGCGGAACAGGCGCCGCCGGGCAACAATGCCAGGATGATCCGGCGGCAGGTTTCCTGCGCGCTTTCTCCCTGGCGGGTCATGGCCGCTTCGAGATACTTCCTGGCCAGGCCTGCGGCCACCTGGTCGCCCTGCTCCTGCGGCCTGGCCAGATCGGCGGCCGCGCAGACCAGACCGTTGAATTCCTGGTTGAATTTGACGCCGCGCCTGAAGAAGGCGCGATGCGCAGCGACGTCCTTGGGCGGGCGGTGCGTGAAGCAAACGTCCAGGGGCTGCCACTGCTGCCCGATCAGCTCGCGCAACAGGCAGAACATGGTGCCTACCGCCAGCTCCACCGATTGCCGCATCTGCAGGCCGGGCGTGGGCAGCAGGTCTTCGCGGATGATCACCACGCCGCCCGCGTCCTCGACGCGGATGATGAGCGAGGCGTTCACCAGTTTCAGGTAGCGGCACAGCGTATCGAGCGCCTGCCTGGGCGTGGGCTCTTCCCGCAATACCAGACTGATGGGGCCTAGCGCGGACAATTTGCGCCGCGCCGCCAGGCGTAGCGCGAAGTCTTCGATGCGCGTGGCGCGGGCCGTGATTTCCAGCAACTCGCGCGCTGCGTCGCGCGGGATCAACATCTCCGGATCTTCCAGGAACTTCGCTTCCAGCCCGACGCTGCGCATGAAGGCATAGGGATCCCGGCCCAGCGATTCGACCAGTTCGACGTAGCCGTTCAAGCTGCCGCTGCGCATCAGTTGGGAGATCTGCCTCATGCCTGGCCCTCGAATTCCTTGCGCAGCCAGTCAAGAAAAGCCCTGACCGGCGGATGCCGTTCGCGGCCCGGCGCGCACAACGCCGTATAAGCCGCTCCGGCCACCCTCACCTCGGGCCGGTACGCCACCAGGGTCCCCGCGGCCACGCTGTCCGACACCATGACGGAGCTTGCCAACACCAACCCCTGGCCGGCGATCGCGGCCTGCAAGGCATAGTGCTCTTCGGTATAGGCGTGCAGCGCCGCCGGTTGCCGCCAGGCCGGCAGGCCGGCCGCCTCGCACCAGTCCAGCCAACCCTGATCGTACAACTGCGAATCGCGCCAGCGCACCGTCACCAGCGACGGCGCGCGCTTTGCCGGCCGGGCAGCCAACGCCGGCGAACCATACACGCCGAACCATTCCTGCAGCGAGCAGGCGGCGTGCAGCCCCGGCCAGTGGTCGCGGCTGTAGCGGATGGCCAGGTCCACGCTGGCTTCGCGCAGCAGGTCGATGGGTTCGGGGTTGGTGTTCAGGTTTAGCTGGTACTGCGGAAACGCCGCGTAAAAGCGACCCAGGCGCGGCACCAGCCACAGAGCCGCGAACGAATGGGTGGTGGATACGGTCAAGGCGCCCGAGGCCGGCGCGGCGCGCAAGGCATCCAGGGTTTGCGCCACATCGAGCAAGGCGTCATGCACGCCGGCAAACAGGCGCGCGCCCTTATCGGTCAGGCGCACGCCGCGCGGCACACGCTCAAACAGCGCAAACCCCACATGCCGCTCCAGCGCCTTGACCTGATGGGACACTGCCGTGGGCGTTACCGCCAGCTCGGCCGCGGCCAGCTTGAAGCTGCCAAGCCTGGCCGCCGCCTCAAATGTGCGCAGCGCGGTAACAGGTAGCGTGGCGAACATTGAATTCCCGCCCGAGTGATGAAATTAATTCATCTTACTGAAGGATTCATCGTTTGTCGCCAATGACGGGAAGTCGCTAAATTTTCTGGCAAGCATGGAACCATCCATGTTCAGAATAGGGATCAAACATGAATTCAGATCATCCAATCAAGCGCCTGCTGATCCTGGTCGGCAGCCCTAGGCGCGACGGCAACAGCGCAGCCTTGGGCGCGGCCGCGCTGCGCGGCGCCGAGGCGGCGGGCACTGCCGCCACGCTGCTGTTCCTGGACGACTACATCCAGTCCTTCCTCCCGGATCTGCGCCACGCATCCGCGCCGCCCGACCGCTATTCCGAGCTGTTCCTGGAACACTTCCTTCCCGCGGACGGCGTGCTCATCTGCACGCCGATCTACTGGTACGGCATGTCGGCGCAGACCAAGGCGTTTTTTGACCGCTCGTTCAGCCACTATGCCGGCCAAGGCCCGGAGCCGGAACGCGTCAAAGAGCGCATGACCGGCAAACGGCTGGGCTTGGCGGTGGCGTCCGAGGAAACCTATCCTGGCGCGGCGCTGGGCATCGTGCACCAGATCCAGGAATACGCCCGCTATACGCACTCGGATTTCATCGGCTATGTGCACGGCGCCGGCAACCTGCGCGGCGAAATCGCGGCGGACCCACGCCAGCCCTTGCAAGCCGCGGCGGACCTGGGCGCCGCGTTCTTTACCCAGAAATATTCGGACTACCGGGTGGAAACGCCGCGCGCCCGCAACGTCTGGGAGTCCGGCACCCCTGCCCTGCGCAGCACGCCCGGCGTGCTGCCGTAAACCTGCTTGAATACGCGGGTCAGATGAGCTTGATCGGCAAAGCCCACGGCGTGCGCGGCGTCCGCCAGCGCCAGGCCGTCGCGCAGCAGCACGCGGGCGCGCGCCACCCGCCAGTTGCGCAGCCAGGCCAGCGGTGGCAGGCCGTAGCGCCGGGCGAATTGCTTGACCAGGGTCGTGCGGTGGCGGTCCTGCGCCCGGGCCAGAGCCTCGAGGTCCGGCGCGCAAGCCGGGTCCAATGCCATGCGTTCACGCAGCATCGCGCAGACATCGGGCGCGTCGTCTGTCGGAGCCGGCCGGGCCTGCGCATGCGCCGCCAGCAGCCCGAACAAGGCGCTGGAAATGCGTGCACGGCGTTCGGCGTCGGAAATGGCGTCGGGCGTAAGCGCCTCCAGCCAGGACCGGCATAGCGCCGGGTTGCGGATGACCGGACCGGCCAGCGAGGCGCCGCCGGCAAACAGGGCAAGCTCGTGGTCCTTGAACCAGGCGGGATCGATATAGGCCATGCGATAGGCCAGCGGCGCGTCCGAGGTGCCGCCAGTGTGGACCTGCCCCGGCGCGATCACCACCAGATCGCCCTCGCCGGCAGTTTCCGGTTCGCCATGCACGGTGAAAGCGCAGTGGCCCTGCGCGATGGCGCCGATGGACCAGGCATCGTGGAAATGCGGCGCATAGCGATAGGCGCGCAAGTCGGCGATCAGCACGTCGCCAGGCAGGCCGGCGCCGCAATGCCAGATGTGTTGGGAAACCGCCATGGTTGGATTTGGGTGGGGCGCCTAGCCGAAGTAGCTCTGGTCCGAAGTCAGCGTGCGGGCCAGCAGCCATGCGTTGCGGGGATTCTCGCCCACGCGGCGCACGGCATAGGGCCACCAGTCGCCGCCGAAGGGCAGATAAACCCTGACGTTATAGCCCAAACGGCGCAGCGCAAGCTGCCAGTCCGGGCGCACGCCGTAAAGCATTTCAAATTCAAAGGCTTGCGGCGGCCAGCCTCGTTCCCGCGCCATTTCCATGATGACGCCCGCCAGGCGGTCGTCATGGGTGCCGAAGACGGGTTGGAACCCGGATTGCAGCGCCTCGCGCGACAACATGATAGAGGCGGCGTCCAGATAAGCCTGGTCGATGCGCGCGCGGCCGTGGTGGTCCAGCGCGCGTTCGGGAAACGCGCCTTTTACCAGCCGCAGCGAGGTGCGTTGGCGGATCGCCCAGGCCAGGTCTTCCGGCGTGCGGCGCCGCTGCGCCTGCAGGGTCAGGCCAGCCGGCACGCCTGCTTGCAGCAATTCGCGGTGCAACGCGCAGGTGCGGTCGCAAATGGATGAATCTTCCATGTCCAGCACCATCCAGTCGCGCCCCAGCCCGACCGGCCGGCGCACCGCCAGCCCGATGCGCCGGGCGTTGGCCTGGCCCAGCGTGTCATCCCGCATGTAGCCGATCGCCGTGGGATCGACCGATACGTGCACGTCCAACCCCGCCAGATCCAGCGCCTGGCAGGCGCCGACCGCCTGCGCCACGTTGTGTTCGATGGCGTCGGGATCATCCACATACTCGCCCAGGTAGAACAAGGACGCCCGAATGCCGTGCGCCTCGCGCAGCCGGACGGCCGTCCGGACCGCCGCGTCCACGTCCGCGCCGCCGACGAAACGGGCCGCCAGCGGCGTGCGGGCGGCCATGGCCCGCATCGCCCGCCCCACGCCGGGGCTGCGCGCCAGCGCAATGGCGGTTCTCTGGAACATGCTCATCGACTCTCTCCCGTCAAAGAGAGCCACTGTGCCGGCGCAGGCTCGCACCTGTCTTGAACGCCAGTGAACTGCCCCCGGCCCGGCACCCGTGCAAAGCGCCTTGCGGCCGGGATGCGTCCTAATCCAGCGCCAGCGCGCGGGCGCGGCCAAAGAGCGGGCGCTGCACCGTCTGCGCCAGCAACACGCCGGCCAGCGTCACCGCGCCGCCCAGCAGGTGATACAGGTGCAGTTGCTCGCGCAGCATGATGAAGGCGGCCAGCGCGGTAAACAGCGGCAGCAAATTGATGAAAATGCTGCAGCGGTTCGGCCCCAGCCGGTGCACGCCTTCGATCCACAGGAAAGACAACAGCACCGACGAGAAAATGCCGGCGTAGAGAATCAGCGGCACGGTGTTCATGTCCAGCGCCGCCTGCGCCGCCGGCACGCGCAGGTACAACGGCAGCATGTAGAGCAATGCGAAGATGGATTGCACCAGGGTGGATTGCCAAGCCGGCAGCGGCACTTTCCAATGACGCAGCAGCACGCCGTACAGCGCATAGGACAAGGCGGCCAGCAGCATCAGGCCATCGCCGACATGAATACCCTGCTGGAATACGCTCAGCATGTCTCCCTGGCCCACCAGGTACAGCAAGCCCAGGAACGACAGCGCGCCGCCGGCTGCCATGCCCAACGTCAGGGGATCGCGCAGGATCACCACGCTCAGCAGCATGCTCAGCAAGGGAATCAAGGCGGTCAGGATGGCCATGTTGGTGGCGGTGGTGGTTTCGGCCGCGCGGTAGGACAGCGCCTGGAACACGGCCGACGACAAGGCGCCGTACAGTGCCAGCTTGGGCCAATGGCGCAGGATGGTCTTGCGGTTGCGCCACGCGGGGCCGGCCGTGAACAAGCCCATCAGGAACACCGCCAGCACCAGCCGGTAGAAAGTGATGGCGGTGGGCGAGATGGCGCTGGCGGCCATCTTGGACACGATGACGTTGCCCGCCCAGAACAGAATGGCGAACAACGGAAACAGATAGGACATGGTGGTTGCGCTCGGAGAATGAGGGGATAGGCTCCGGCCGCGTTCGTCGCCCTGAAGCGGCGTGCGCGGCGGAGTATCAACATCCTATTGAGCGCGATCTGGCCCGTCTGCCGATGGAAAGGCAGCGACTATCGCAAAATGGACATCCCCATTACGGGCGGAACGGCGCCGGATCCAGCGGCAGCTCCAACCCGCCCATCTGCGCCGTCAACAGCGCGGCACTGCCGCAGGCCAGGGTGAAGCCCAGCGCGCCCTGCCCGATGTTGAGCCAGAGGTTGTCGGCCGCGTGGCTGCGCCCGATCAACGGTTTGCTGGTGGGCGTGGCCGGACGCAGGCCCGCCCACGGCACGGCCTGACGCAAGTCCAACGCGGGGAAAGCCTCGTGAACCTGCCGCTTAAGCAGCCCGATGCGCGCGGAATCGATGCCGGCGTCGGCGCTGCCGATATCGACCATGGCCGCGATGCGCAGCACCCCGCCCACCCGGGCGTAGACGATGCGCCGCTCATAATCGGTCACGCTGATGCGCGGCGCCACCGCGTCGTCGTCCTCGGCCAGCGGCACGCTCAGGCTGTAGCCCTTCAGGGGATACAGCGGCACGTCGTGGCCAAGCGGCTTGAGCAGCGCGCGCGTGCCGATGCCGGTCGCCAGCACGATGGCGTCGGCGCCGATGTCCCCGTCGCGCGTGTTCACCGCCACGATGCGGCGGCCTTCGCGCTGCAGGCCCGACACAGGGTTGGACATGGCGCATTGCACGTTGGCCATGCCCTGCAGGCGGTCGAACAGGGACTCGGTGAACTGGCGGCAATCGCCCGCTTCTTCGCTGGGGGTATAGATGGCGCCTGCCAGGCTGCCCCCCATGCCGGCAAGCGCCGGTTCCAGGGCCAGCGTCTGCGCGGCGTCCAGCACCTGCTGCTCGGCGCCATGGGCGGCCTGGTAAGCCACCAGTTCGCGCGCCTTGTCCAGCAAGGCCGTGCTGCGGTAGGCAATGAGCTTGCCGTTCTTCAGATGGCCGAAATCCAGATTTTCCTGCTCCAGCAGGGAATGCATGACGTCCCGGCTGAGATAGGACAGGCTGGACAGCTCGGCGGTGGAGGCCTTGGCCACCGAGGCCCGGCATGCCAGCGCGAACTGCAGGCACCAGCGCCATTGGTGGGGATCCAGCCTGGGCCGGAAACGCAGCGGGGAATCTTCGCGCAGCAACCAGCCCGGCACGCTGGGCAGCACGCCGGGACCGGCCAGCGGCGCCACATAGCTATAACTGAGCTGACCGCCATTGGCGTAGCTGGACACTTCCGCCGGACGCGCCTGGCTGTCCACCAGCACCACGTCATGGCCCTGGCGCGCCAGGAAATAGGCCGACGTGACGCCCACGACGCCCGCGCCGATTACGCAAACCCGCATACTTATATCCAGAAAGACAGGGAATTCACGCTATTCTGGGACGCGTCCCCCCCTGCGGCAAATGCCAAACTCCGCAGGGTCCATAACAAAACATCATGCCCCGTCTCAGGCGGCGCGATGCAGCCTGATGATGGCCGCGGCCGTGGGATCGCGCACCAGGTCGGCCAGGGTATGGCCATTGAGCGCTTCATAGAACGCCTGCAGGGTCTGCGCCAGCACGCCGGACAGCCGGCAGGAGCCGTCCAGCGCACAGGGAGGCTCGCGGCAGTCGATCAACGGCCCCTGCTGTTCCAGTTGCCGGATCAGGTCGCCCAGCCGATAGCTGTCGGCGGATTGCGACAGGCGTAGCCCTCCGCCCTTGCCGCGCGAGGTGCTGACCCAACCCTGCTGCGCCATGAAGTGCACCACTTTCACCAGATGATTGCGCGACACGCTGAAGCGGTCGGCGATCTCCGGAATGGTGACTGCGGCGGGCCGGTCCCGGCATTGCGTCAGGTACATCAGGACGCGCAGGCCAAAGTCGGTAAATCGGGTCAGTTGCATGGCAGGGACGGAAGGTGGGGCTGGCGGCCCGAGAGTTCAGGCCGCCAGGATACACCGCTCAGGCGGGCGCGCCGCCGCTGCCAAAGGCTTCGGCGTGGATGCGGTCGGCGGGCACGCCCAGGCCGGTCAAGGCCTCGCGCTGCGCGCGCATGAAGCCGGCCGGGCCACACAGGTAGTAGTCCGCGCCAGGCACGATGACTTCATCGCGAATGGCATGCAGATCCACCCGGCCGGCGTAGTCGTAGTCGCGGCCCGGCTGGTCGCCATGGCCGACCTCCTCATAGAACACCGCCTTGCGCACATTGGCGCGTCCGGCGGCGATGCTGTTGACGTGGTCGCGCATGGCATGGACCGAGTTATTGCGGCAGCCGTGCACGAAGCGGATCTGCCGGTCGTCGTTCAGGCCCACCAGGTGGTTCAGGATGGAAACCATGGGCGTCAGGCCCACGCCGCCGCTCAGCAGCACAACCGGCGCATTGCCTTCCTCGCGCAGGTAGAAGTCTCCTTGGGGCGGCGCCACGTCCAGCACCCCGCCCTCTTCCAGGCGGTCATGCAGGGCGTTGGACACGCGGCCGGCCGGCGTATCGGCGCTGGCAGCTTCACGCTTGACGGAGATGCGCAGCCGGTCCTGGCCCGGCGCGTCGGACAGGCTGTACTGGCGCGGCTGCATCAGGCCCAGTTCGGGCACGAATACACGCACCGACACGTATTGACCGGGACGGTAGGCCGGCACCTCGCCACCATCGGCGGGCGCCAGGTAGAACGACGTGATCTCGGCGCTTTCGCGCTGCTTGCCCACCACCCGGAACGCGCGCCAGCCGGTCCAGCCGCCCGGTTTGGCAGCCGACTCCGCGTACAGGCGCGCCTCTTCGGCGATCAGCAGGTCTGCCAACTGGCCGTAGGCGGCAGCCCAGGCAGCAATCAGCTCTTCCGTGGCCGCCTCGCCCAGCACTTCGCCGATGGAGGCCAGGAGATGCTTGCCCACGATCTGGTAGTGCTCGGGGCGGATGCCCAGGCTGACGTGCTTGTGCACGATGCGCGTCACCACCGGCATCAGCACCGAGGGATCGTCGATGTGCTCGGCATAGGCCGCGACCGCGCCGGCCAGCGCCTGCTGCTGCTCGCCGCCGGCCTGGTGGCCCTGGTTGAACACATGCTTGAGCTCCGGGTTGTGCTTGAACATGCGGGCATAGAAATGCCGGGTCAGCGCAACGCCATGCGTCTTGAGAACGGGAGCCGTGCCTTTGACCAGGGCGCGGATTTGGGGACTCAACATCTACTGCTCCTTGTGGCGCGATCGGAATCGCCATTAAACATGCATTCATAATACATCTTTAAATCCGCGCTTCAAAACGCGATGGCGCCGATCAGCCCTGCCGCGGTTTAAACTGCTTCTTTGCCGCAACACCACAAAGGTTTTCACCCATGAGCACTGCTACGCTCAAGACCCGTCTCGCCGATTCCGTCAAGGAGGCCATGCGCGCCAAGGCCGCCGAGCGCCTGGCCACGCTGCGCTTCCTGCTGGCGGCCGTCAAGCAGAAGGAAGTCGACGAACGCCGCGAACTGACCGACGCCGAGATCACCGCCATCATCGAAAAACAGGTCAAGCAGCGCCGCGAGTCCATTGCCGCGTTCGAACAGGCCGGCCGCACCGAAACCGCCGAGCAGGAAAAGGCAGAACTGGTCGTGCTGCAGGAGTTCCTGCCGCAGGCCGCAACGCCCGAGGAAGTCTCGGCCGCGATCGACGCCGCGCTGGCGGAAGTCGCTGCGCAAGGCGTTACCGGCGCGCCCGCCATGGGCAAGGTCATGGCTCTGCTCAAGCAGGCCCTGGCCGGCCGCGCCGACATGACCGCGCTGTCCCAGCAAGTGAAGGCTCGCCTGGCCTGATCCCGGCCGGCCCGCTTAGAACGCCCCGCCGAACAGATCGGGCTGGCGCGATAGTTCCTGCGGGTCGGCGAAATTGCTCATCCCGACCCCCGCCAGCCGATACAGCGTCTGTGCCGGCAGATCCACGCGCTCGCACAGCAGCCGGGCCACGGCGGCCAGTTCCTCCGCCGATCCTGGCGGATTCTGGCTGGTCTGGCTGCGGGTCAGGATGCGGAAACGGTCGGTCTTCAGCTTGAGCACCACGGTGCGGCCCAACGCACCCTTCTTCAACGCCTGATCCCACACGCGTTGCGCCATGCGGTCGAGGGCCTCGCCCACGGCTTCCAGCCGGACGTCCTGCGAGAACGTCGTTTCCGAAGACACCTGCTGCAAAGGCTGGTCGGTCTGCACCTCGCGCTCATCGATGCCGCGCGCCAATTCGTACAGCCGCCGGCCGTAGCGGCCGAAATAGTGCTCCAGTTCCTGGGCGCTGTGCGTGGCCAGATCGCCCACGGTATGGATGCCCATCTGCTCCAGGCGCGCCTGCGTCACCTTGCCCACGCCGGGCACCTTGCGCACGGGCAAAGGCTCCAGGAAAGCCAGGACCTTGGCCGGGCGGACGACGAACAGGCCGTCCGGCTTGTTCCAATCGGAGGCGATCTTGGCCAGGAATTTGTTGGGCGCAACGCCGGCAGACGCCGTCAGCCCGGTTTCTTCACGGATCTGGTGACGGATGACCTGGGCCACTTCGGTGGCCGAGGGCAGCCCCAGTTTGTTGACCGTGACGTCGAGGTAGGCCTCGTCCAGCGACAGCGGTTCGATCATGTCGGTGTGGCGGGCGAATATCTGCCGGACCTGGCGCGAGACCTCGCGGTAGCGGTTGAAATCGGGCGGCACGTAGATCGCATGTGGACACAGGCGCTCCGCCCGGGCCGCGGACATAGCGGAATGGATGCCGAACCGCCGCGCCTCGTAAGACGCGGCGCACACGACGGAACGCGGCCCCGTCCAGGCCACGACCACGGGCTTGCCGCGCAGCTCGGGATTGTCGCGCTGTTCAACGGACGCGTAGAACGCGTCCATGTCCACGTGCACGATCTTTCTTGGTTCAGTCATGAAAGCTGTTGTCCCCAACGCCGTGCACGCTACGCGAGCTTGCTGCCATTCATGTTAGGAACCCCCGAGCCAAAACATAATATTATGACCGCCGACAACCGACTTCCCATTCCCGTCCGCAACGGTCCATGACTGCATCCTCAACACCCCAAACCGACTACTTCGGCCTGACCATACCCTTCATGCATTTCATCGGCCTGGTGCCCGAAAGCATCGCGCCGGCTTATGCCCGCACCTCGTTGCCCTGGCGCGAGGACCTGACCAACAGCCGCGGCGACGTGCATGGCGGGACGTTGATGAGCGTGCTGGACTTCACGCTGAGCGCCGCCGCCCGCGGTTCCGCCGACGGCACCGAAGGCATGGCCACCATAGACATGAACACGTCGTTCCTGTCGCCCGGCACGGGCGACCTCGTGATCGAGGCGCGCTGCCTGCGGCGCGGCGCCTCCATCGCTTTCTGCGAAGGCGAGGTCCGGCGCGCCGACGGCGAGCTGGTGGCGCGCGCCACCGCCACGTTCAAGATCATTCGCCGCCGCCCGGGCGGCGACTGAGCGCCAGCGACGGCAGGCCGCCGGCGCCCGCGTATCAATTGGGCAGGTCGCGCGACGGTTTGACCGGCGGGCGCGGATCCAGCGGCATATAGCTGCTGCACGACACCAGACCGTAATAGACGGCATCCTGCATCGCGCGCATCGCGGCCGCATCCCAGGTGCCCTTGCCCCACACCGCGATACGCACGTCGGTGGTCTTGGGGCCGGCCGCCTTCAATTCGACCCGCGTCATCTCGTTGTCGCTATACGGCGCCAGCACCTGCACCACGCCGGACTGCGCGCCTTCGTTCAGCGTGTCCACCACGCGGTAGGCATTGTCCGTGCTGCGCAGGCAGGCATTGGCCTGCCGGATCGCCGTGTCGTAGGCGTCCTTGAAGCTCACCGGCGCCTTGAATTCGCTGTGCGGCGACGTGCCGGACGAAATGCCCATCGAGCAGCCTGCCAGGCCCAGGGCCAACGCCGAAGCCGCGACCAGTTTCCAGTACATGTGTATCTCCAGATCAGTGCCCGCGATTATCCCGCATATCCGCGGCGCGCGATAAGCGCCCCCTCGCTCACATGATCCCGATGCGGTACTCGAGGTTCTTGACCAGGGTCCGCAGGCGCGGCCCCAGGGTCTCGTATACGTGCTTTTCGTCCAGGTTGTCCGCCGGGATCGTCACATTGAAGGCCAGCGGCAGGTCATTGGAGCGATAGCGCATCGGCGTGGCGATGCCGCACAGCTCGGCGCGCCAGTCCTTGCTGACCACGCAGAAACCGTGCTCGTCGATGGCATCGAACGCCGGCTGCAGGGACGCCCCGAAACGTTCCCAGTCCTCGGGAAACTCCTCGGCCAGCCGTCCGCAGATGAGCGTGCGCTCATCGGCCGTCTGCGCATACAGCAACGCGCGCCCGGTAGCCGTGCGCAGCAAGGGGCGGGCCGAACCGATATCCGGACGCGACGCGTTCGATGCCCCGTCGTGCACCGTTTCCACGTAAACCACCTGCAGGCGGTCGCGGATCGCCATGGATACCGGCCCCTTGGCGTACCGCGCGAGTTCGATCATGTCGTGCGCCGCCAGCTGCCGTAGCGTCAGATGCACCAGCAAGGGATAGCCCAGCGTCAGCACCGCCGGCCCCAGCGAATACTTGCCGGTGCGTTCGTCGCGCCGCAGATAGCCCAGCCCTACCAGGGTGAATGTCAGCCTGGACACCGTCGGGCGCGTCAGGCCGAGCATTTCGGCGATCTCCTTGTTTCCCAGCTGCGGCTCGGCCGCGGAAAAACACTTGAGCACGTCCAGTCCGTTGGACAGCGTGGACGCGAATCGCGGGTGCGCTTCGAGGGATGCGCGGGATTCGAGTTCGTAGTTGAGCGGAGTTTTCGAGTGCATGGGTGGGCTAAGGCCTGGAGCAAGGCTCCGTTTCAGTGTCGACTGGCCCCCGGGTTCCGGAGCATTGACAGTATATCGCCTGCCGAAATACAAACATTCCGTTCACTATAAACAGTTGAATTCCATTTATTGAAATTGAAAGGACGGATTGATGACGAATTCCCGCTTTTCCCGCGAGCCGCTCGGCGCCCGCCTGTTCAGCTTCGCCGTCGTGGCCGACACGCACGTCAACGAATCCGAAGACACCTGCGCCTCCCCCTTCGCCACCAATGCCCGCGCCAACGCCCGCGCGCGCCATGTGTTCGCCGACATCGCCAGCCTGGCCCCGGCGCCCGCGTTCACCATCCATCTGGGCGACATCGTCCATCCGGTGCCGAGCATGCCCTCGTTCGAGGAGGCAGCCCGCCGCTTCAAGGCCATCGCCGGCCAGATCGATATGCCGCTGCATCTGGTGCCCGGCAACCACGACGTCGGCGACAAGCGCATCGACTGGATGCCCGCCGACATCGTCTGCGACGACTATCTGGACAAGTACCGCCAGGTTTTCGGGCCGGACTATTACGCGGTGGACCATGGCAGCGTGCGCTTCCTGTTCCTGAATGCCTTGCTGTTCAACTCCGGGCTGCCAGCCGATGAAGCGCAGCGCGCGTGGATCGACGAGCAACTGGCCAGCGCCGCTGGCCGCGTATTCGTGTCGCTGCACTACCCGCCTTACCTGCACGACGCGCAGGAACGCGGTTCGTACGACAACATCGACGAGCCCGGCCGCGGCTGGTTGCTGTCGCGCCTGGCGGATCCTCGCGTAGAGGCCGTTTTTGCCGGCCACGTCCATAACTTCTGGTACGACGTCATCGGCAGCGCGGAGATCTACATGCTCCCGTCCACCGCCTTCCTGCGGCACGACTTCTCCGAGTTCTACCGCGTGCCGCCGGCGGACGAATTCGGACGCGGCGACGTCGAGAAATTCGGCTACTTCATCGTCGATGTCCATGAACAGGGCCATGTGGCCAAGCTCATCCGCACGCATGGCGCCATGCGCGGCGAAGCCGAGCCGGGCCGGGCTGCGGCGCGCGCCCTGCCCACCGTCCATACCAAGACCGCCGCCTGCGATGGCATCGCGGTCGAGATGCGCCATCCCTGGGCCGAGATCGTCGAGATCCCCTGCACCGGCGGGGTGCAGGAATTCGGCCGCAAGCTGGCGCGCAATGACTACCCCCTAATGTCCATGTGGGAAATGGGACTGCGCACCCTCAAGATTCCGGTACAGGACCTGCGCGACGACAAGACGTTGCGCCGCGCCCGCCTCATGTCCGACGTCGGCCACCGCTTCGTGCTGACCTCGCTCGGACTGCCGGACGCCCGGCTGCTGCAACAGGCGCGCGAGCACGGCATCGCGATCTCGGCCATCGAAGTCAATCTGAATGCCCAGGCGCTTGACGAGGCAGGCGCGGCCTTGCAGCGCCTGCGCGAGCACACTTCCGCGCGCCTCATCTATTGCAAGATCCGGACGGGCGCGGACGACGCTCACTTCGACGGCAAGCACTACAGCCATTTCGTCAACACCGGACTGCGAGCTTCCGAGCTGGAGGCCGCGCAAGCCACCTTGCTGCCGCATTTCACGCAGAAGAACCTGGACGGTTTCACCGTGCGCCTGGACTGGGGTTCCGACCTCGTCGCCACGCACCTGCAACTGGCCAGGCAGGCCCGGGACTGGGGCGCCAGCGTGAACGTGGGCGTCAAGCTGGCCGACCGCCTGGCGGCAGCCAATACCGACGACATCGCCATCGCCGCGCTGGTTGCCGAAGCCTTCCTCGCGGCCCGGACCTCGGACGCGGTGAGCTATTCCTTCGACACCTTCATGGACGTGGACCGCGGCTACTTTCCGCGCAATGGCCTCATCGACCGGCGCTACGATCCGCGGCCGGCCGGGCTGGCGCTTGCGGCGCTGAACGCGGTTTTCGCGGACCAGGCCGCGGACACCGGATCGGTCGAACGGATCGACGGCGAAACTGGCGCGCGCCTGTGCCGCTATCAATCCGGTGGGCAGGTATATGAGCTCGCCTACGGATCCGGCCCTGCGCTGAACCGCCACGTCCAGGGCGGCGCGTTCAAACGCGTCATCGACCTGACGGCCCAACGCGTTCTGCAAGAGCGGGACGATTGGACGGACTACGCGCGCCGGCACCTGCCGGACCAGGCGCTGCTGCTCATCCAGCGCAACTGACCCATACCCCAGCACAGGAGCCATCCCATGTTTCGATACGCAGTCAAACTCGCGGGCATGCTGGCCGCGGCCTGCATCCCGCTGTCCGCCCAGGCGGCGCAGGCCTTTCCCGACAAACCGGTGCGCCTGATCGTCGCCTACACGCCGGGCGGCGCCACGGACGTGATCGCCCGCATCCTCGCGGCGCAGCTGACCGCAAGCTGGGGGCAGCAGGTCATCGTCGAGAACCGTTCCGGTGCCAGCGGCATGATAGGCGCGGAGCAGGTCGCGCGCGCCAAGCCCGACGGCTACACCCTGCTGCTGGCCTATACGCCTGAGGTGTCCATCAACAAGCTCGTCTACAAGCAGATGCGCTATGACCCTTTGAAAGACCTGCAGCCCATCGCGCTCGTCGCCGATGCGCCGCTGGTGCTGGTCAGCGGCCCCAAGCTGCCCGTCACCACCTATGCCGATCTGAAGCGTCAGGGCGCGCAGGCCCCGCTGGTCTACGGCTCGCCGGGCACGGGGGGCCAACAGCACTTGGCGGGCGAACTGCTGCGGGCGCGTTCCGGCATGAACCTGACGCACGTGCCGTACCGCGGGACGGCCCTGGCCGTCGCCGATCTGGTGGGCGGCCAGATCGACATTTTCTTCGCCACGGCGCCGGCCATCATCGGCCAGATCGGCGCCGGCAAGCTACACCCGCTGTTCATCGCCGGACCGCGGCGCCAGGATGTGCTGCCCGCGACGCCGACGGCCAAGGAGGTCGGGCTGGACGACTTCGACATCTCCAACTGGTTCGGCCTGTTCGGCCCGGCCGGCATGCCTGCCGCCCTGGTGGACCGCATTTCCCAGGACACGGCCCAGGCGCTGCAATCCACCGACGTCAAGGAAAAGCTGCAAGGCCAGGGCCTGGCCATTTCCTATAAGCCGCCACAGGAATTCAAAGCCTACATCGGCGCCGAAATGGCCAAGTACGGCGCCATCATCAAGGCGACCGGACTGGAGCCGCAGTAGGTTCTGCACGCATGCAGCGCGGGCCGCGGGCGGTTCGACACCGCCCGCGGCCCTATGGCATTATCGACGGACCACCTGGCGGCGGGCGCTGCGCGCTCGCCGCGGCAACCTCGGAGGTCCTCCCTTGTTTTCATTCCTCAAGCGCACCGTCCTGGCCGCCAGCATCATCGGCGTATCGCTGGGCGCCAGCGCCGCGCAACCGCCGCGCGCCTATCCCCTCAAGGATTTCTTCCGCAACCCCGAACGGGGCTTCTTCCGCCTGGCCGACGACGGCCGGACGCTGGGCTTCATGCAGCCCACCAGCGTGGACGGCAACCCCGCGCGCATGAACATCTATGTGCAGCCCTTGCAGGGCAGCACGCCGGTGGGACAGCCCCGGCAGCTGACCAGCGAAACCGCGCGCGACATCAGCAACTTCTTCTGGAAAGGCGCCGACGTGGTGCTCTACCAGAAGGATTTCGGCGGCGACGAAAACTTCCACGTGCTGGCCGTCAACGCCAAGACCGGCAAGATCACCGACCTGACCCCTTATGACGGCGTGCGCGCCGGCATCGAAGACGACCTGGAAGACGATCCCGACCACGTCCTCATCAGCCACAACCAGCGCAACCCCGAGGTCTTCGACGTCTATCGGGTCAATGTGCACACGGGCGCCGCCGTGCTGGTGGCGCAGAACCCGGGCAACATCGTCGGCTGGCAGACCGACCATGCCGGCAAGGTGCGCGCCGCCGTCACCAGCGACGGCCTGAACACCACCCTGCTCTATCGCGACAACGAGTCATCCGAATTCCGTCCGCTCATCACCACGGATTACCGCACCAACGTGAGCCCGGCGTTCTTCACCTTCGACGACAAGAAGTTCTACGCCCTCTCCAACCGCGGTCGCGACAAGCTTTCGCTGGTGGTCATCGACCCCGCCAAGCCCGAAGCCGAAGAAGAAATCTTCACGCCCGAGACGGTCGACCTGGACTCGGCGGGTTACTCGCGCAAGCGCCGCGTGCTGACGGTGGCCGCCTACCAGACCGACAAACCGCAATACAAATTCTTCGACAACCAGACCGAAACGCTCTTCAAGAAGCTGTCGGCCAAGCTGACCGGCTACGACTTCGCCATCCAGGGCTCCAACCGCGACGAAGACAAGTTCATCGTCGCCGCCTACAACGACCGCACGGCCGGCTCGCGCTACATCTACGACGCCGCCGCCGACACGCTGACCAAGCTGGCCGACATCAACCCCGCCATCCCGGAAGCGGACATGTCGCGCGTGCAGCCCATCAGCTACCAGGCCCGTGACGGCCTGACCATCCACGGCTACCTGACCTTGCCCGCCGGCCGGGAAGCCAGAAACCTGCCTTGCATCGTGAACCCGCATGGCGGTCCCTGGGCGCGCGACGGCTGGGGCTACAACCCCGAAGTGCAGTTCCTGGCCAACCGCGGCTTCTGCGTGCTGCAGATGAACTTCCGCGGATCGACCGGCTATGGCCGCGCTTTCTGGGAAGCCAGCTTCGGCCAATGGGGCCTGAAGATGCAGGACGACATCACCGACGGCGTGCAATGGCTGATCGGCCAGGGCATCGCCGACCCGAAGCGCATCGGCATCTATGGCGCCAGCTACGGCGGCTACGCCACGCTGGCGGGCGTGGCGTTCACCCCCGACCTCTACGCCGCCGCGGTCGATTACGTGGGCGTGTCCAACCTGTTCACGTTCATGAAGTCCATTCCGCCGTACTGGAAACCCATGCTGGACAAGATGTACGACATGGTGGGCGATCCCGAACGCGACCGCGAGCGCCTGGCCGCCACCTCGCCGGCGCTGCACGCGGACAAGATCACGACGCCGCTATTCGTGGCCCAGGGCGCCAAGGATCCGCGCGTGAACAAGGACGAAAGCGACCAGATGGTCAAGGCGTTGCGCGCGCGCGGCGTGGAGGTCGAATACATGGTCAAGGACAACGAGGGCCATGGTTTTCACAACGACGAGAACAAGTTCGAGTTCTACGAAGCCATGGAGAAATTCCTGACCGAACACCTCAAGCCCTGACCTGCTCCTCCAGCACGGCCGGACCGCGCTCCTGCGGCCGGCCCGCCGCGCGGCCGATCCAGGCCATCTCCACGCGGTCGCGGCCCTGTTCCTTTGCGCGGTACAGCGCATCGTCGGCACGGGCCAGGATGCCCTCCACGCTGTCTCCCGGCTGATACGAAGCCAGGCCGCCACTGGTGGTCATCCGCAGCTCGCGCCCTTGCGCATGGAAGGGCGTATCGCGCAAGGCGTCGCACACACGCTGGGCCTGCACCAGCGCCCGCGCCGGGTCGCAGTCATACATCAACAGCACGAATTCCTCGCCCCCCAGCCTGCCGAAGCGGTCGCTGGCCCGCACCGCCCGCTGGACCACCTGGGCGAAATGGCGCAAGGCCGCATCGCCGACCGCATGGCCGTAACGGTCGTTGACGGACTTGAAATGGTCGATGTCCAGCACCAGCACGGCCAGCCTGCCGTTCGCGCGCTTGCAGCGTTGCAGTTCACGCGCCAGTTCATCCAGGATGCTGCGGCGCGAATAGGCGCGCGTCAGGCCGTCGAAGGTCAGCGCTGCCTGCATCTGCTCGGACAGGCTGGTCTGGATCAGCAACAGCAGCGCGAGGAACAGTCCGGGCACCGTCACGGTTCCACAAACGATGAAAAACAGGCCCCACGGGGTCGGGTCAAGCATCGAGGAAGGCGCCTGGCCGCCTACGGTATAGACCAATACACGCAAGGCGTGCAGCGCGGCGAGGCTGAAGCTGGCCAGCATCAGGTACAGCATCACGCCGCGCGTCTGGATCCGCTTGCGCTCACGGAAGAACACCAGGCCCGTCGCCACCATGGCCCCGAATGTGTAGGCGGACAAGAGCAGCATGCGTCCGCGCAAGTCATCGACCAGATACTGCATGAGCGCGAACGCCACGATGCAGAGCGCGCCCAGCACGGCCGTACGCCGCGCCAGCGGTCGCAGCCCGAAGAACTTCCGCACCCCGGTGTACACCAGGCCGATCGCGCACACCCAGGCGGTGTTCGATACCATCACGTAGACGCCGGGCGGCAGGAAGTGCGAGGACGCGTAGGCCAGCAGCGACAGCACCGCCAACGCATTGCCCATGATGAACTCCCGGATGCCACCGACGTCGCGGGCACGAAACGGCGCCAGCAAGGGCAACGCCAGAGCCGTGGCCAGGCCCCACATCAGAAAGAAAAGAGAAGTCGTCATGGTGTTTGCCGGCTTGCGCCCCGCGGACGCCCGCCGTCGCTGTTCATTGCTGTTGCACTGGGTTCACGCGCCTGGACCGGTTACATCCCAGCATCCCTGACGCTTTTTGTTACCCGCGCGGCGACAGACAGGCACAACCTGGCGCCCGTCGTCGTCGCACGCCGTTTCGCCCTGAACCTCTACTGCCCGCGCCAAGACGATTGCGCGGCAAGCGACGAAGAATACGCCAAGGCGGGCCTTGCGCCACAGCCCTTTGCACTAATTGACAGTTGACTGACAGTTAACACACTTATAATTCGGCCCATTGACGGTGCCGCAAAGAGCGCCGCAATCGCGCCCTACGGGCGTGGCGCGTACTAGCCATGCACTCCCATCGCGCGAGTGCGAAGGTCCCCGCAGCGGGCGCCGCGCAGTCCTAACCAAAAAGTGTTCCTTCCCGTGCCGCCGGCGCCTTTGTGCTGCGCGTCGCCTCGGCTCGCGCCGAAAAAAGGCATGCCCACGGCCCGCCGGACCAGGAACGCCCCCGAGTCGCAACTGCGGAAGTAATACAGATGCAAAACAGAGGATCGACACCCCCGGGTGCCGTTGGGCCGAGACTGAGCTTGCTGGTGGCCTGCGCCATCCTGGCTCCCGCCATGGCGTTGGCGGGCCCCGGCAACGACTATGACGCCTTGATCGCGCGAGCGCGCGCCGGCGACTACGAACCCGCCCTGGCCATGCTGCGCCAGCAGGGCCAGAATGGCGGCAAGCGCGCCATCTACGACCACATCATCATCGCAGGCTGGGCCGGCAATCCCGCCGAAGCCATCACCGCCTACGAACAGTTGCCGCGCGGCGCGGCGCTGCCCGCCGACATCCAGCTCGCCGTGGCACGCGCCTACCGCGACCTGCAGCGCTGGCCCGAAGCGCTGGCCGCCTTCCAGGCGGGAGCGCAGCGCCATCCCGGGCAATCCGCCTTCCAGGCCGGCGAGATCATGACGCTCGCCGACGCGGGCCGCTATCCTGAAGCGCGCGAGGCGGCCGCGCGCTGGCTCAAGCGCCACCCCCGCGATGTGGATGCACGGCTGGCCTTGAGCTATGTCCATGCCCGCCAAGGCGAACCTTACGAAGCGCTGCATCAGGCCGACCTCGCCCTGGACGCCGCGCCCGGCACGCCTTACGTGTTGCGCGAGTACATCCACGCCTTGCAGCGCGCGCGCATGGCGGACGTGGCGCTGGAACTGGCGCGCCGCCACCAGGACTTGTTCGACGCTGGCCAGATGCGCGGCTTCGAAGCCGACGCGCTGGCCCAGCAGGTGCGGTTGGCGGCCATGCCCACGCGCTCGGAAGCCGAACGATTCGTGCTGGCCGACCAGGCGTTGGCCCGCTATGCCGAACTGATCCCCGCCTGGCAACAACAGGAAGGCGGCCAGGCCGACGCGCTGCGCGCCCGTATCGACCGCCTGCACGCGCTCCACGTCCGGGTGCTCATGGCCGATCTGGTCCGCGAGTATGAAACCTTGCTGGCCGAGGGCGTGAGCGTGCCGCGCTACGCCCTGAACGACGTGGCCTCGGCCTATCTGTATCTGCGCCAACCCGAACGCGCCCGCGACATCTACCGCCAGGTCGCCGCCGACGACGCCCTGCGCGGCGACGACGCCGAACAGCGCCTGGCGACGGAGACCGGCCTGTACTACTCGCTGGCCGAGGGCGAACAGTTCAGCGAGACCGGCGCGGTGACCGACGACGTCGAATCGGGCTATGCCCCCTGGCTCTACTACAAGGGCCAGTCCACGCGCATGCCCAACGATCTGAACCTGGAAAGCCGGCAGACCCTGGCTTCCGCCCACCTGCAGGCCAACGACACCGTCGCCGCTCAGCAGCGCCTCGAGGACATGGTCGCCAACGCGCCCAACAACTCCGGCCTGCGCAGCGACCTGGCGACCGTCTACCGCGCCCGCTCCCTTCCCCGCGCCTCGGAAGTCGAACTGAAGATGGCCGAAACCTTGGCGCCGCGCAGTCTGGGCGTGGAGAACGGCCAGGGCTTCACCGCCCTGGATTTGCAGGAATGGCGCCAGGCGGAAGCACTGTCGCAAGACACCATGGCGCGCTCGCCCGAGAACCTGACCAGCCGCCGCCTGGCCCGTGAGTGGGAAGTCCACAACAAAGCCGAGCTGCGCATCAACGGTTATCGCGGGCTGGCCTCGGACAGCCCGGTCAATGGCAGCGGCGATTTCGGCATCGACGCCGTGCTCTATTCCGCTCCGCTGGACTACAACTGGCGGGTCTTTGGCGGCGGCGGCTATGCCGCCGGCGACTTCGAGGAAGGCCGCGGCAACTACCGCTGGCTGCGCACCGGCGTGGAATGGCGCGGACGCGACCTCACGGTGGAAGGCGAGGTCTCCACTCACGACTACGGCCATGGCGTGAAGCCCGGCGCCCGCCTTTCGGTCGCCTACGACGTGGACGACCATTGGCAGGTTGGCGGCTCGGGCGAAATCATGTCGCGCGAAACCCCGCTGCGGGCCCTGACCAGTGGCATTTCGTCCAACAGCCTGTCGGCTTTCGTGCGTTGGCGCGCCAATGAACGCCGCGAGTGGACGTTGGCGTTGTCGCCCTCGCACTTCAGCGACGGCAACAACCGCTGGGCGTTGGGCCTGGCTGGACGCGAGCGCGTCTACACCGCCCCGCACCTGCTCGCGGATCTGGAGTTCGAGGCCTCGACGCAGCGCAACAGCCACGACAGCAACGTGCCTTACTTCAACCCGCGCTCGGACCTGATGCTGCTGCCCGGCGTGCGCCTGACCCACACGCTGTACCGCCGCTACGAGACCGCGTGGGAACAGATCGGCACCCTGGGCGCGGGCACCTACACCCAGCAGGGCTACGGCACCGGCGGCGTGATCGCGCTGGGCTACGGCCAGCGTTACCGCGCCAACGACGTCCTGGACATGGGCGCCATGATCACCGGCACCAGCCGCCCGTACGACGGCGAGCGCGAACGCGAACTGCGCATCGCGTTCGACCTGACGTACCGCTTCTGAACCCGGCACCGAGTCAACACCATGATGCTTAAAACTCATACCCGCCTGATTCTCGCCGGCCTGTTGCTGCTCGCGATCCTGGCGCTGACTGCTTGCGCCAAGGACATCCCGGTCTATACCCCGCCGGGCGAGCGTCCGCTTGCTGCCGCGGAGCAGCCCTGGGTCCAGGGTCAATTCCTCGCCCTGGCCTACCACGACGTGGAAGACGACGACCCCGACCAGGCGTTCCTGAGCGTGCGCACCGACCGCCTGGCCGAGCAACTGGCCTGGCTGCGCGCCAACGGCTACCAGGCGGTGACCGTGGACCAGATCCTGGCCGCGCGCCAGGGCGGCAAAGCGCTGCCCGATCGCGCCGTCCTGCTGTCCTTCGACGACGGCTACCGCAGCTTCTATACGCGCGTGCTGCCCATCCTGAAAGCCTATCAATGGCCTGCCCTGCTGGCGCCCGTGGGCGTCTGGATGGACACCCCCGCCAACCAGCGCGTGGACTTCGGCGGCAGCCCCGAAGACCGCAAGCGTTTCCTGAACTGGGACGAGATCCGCGAAATCTCGCGGTCGGGGCTGGTGGAAATTGCCGCGCACACCAATGCCTCGCACTACGGCGCGCTGGCCAACCCCCAGGGCAATACCGAGCCTGCCGCTGCCATCCGCGCCTATGACGCGCAGACCCGGCGCTACGAGACCGAAGCGCAGTTCAATGCCCGCATGGGCGGCGACGTCGCCGCCATCACCGAGAAGATCCGCCGCGCCACCGGCAAGAAGCCGCGAGTGTGGGTCTGGCCCTACGGCGCCGAAGGCGGATCCACCCTGCGTATCACTGCCGAGCATGGCTATCAACTCGCCCTGACGCTGGAAGATGGCGCCGGCCGCGTCGGCCGCCTGATGTCCACGCCGCGTCTGCTGCTGGCGAGCGACCCGACGCTCAAGCCCTTCGCCAACAGCGTGGTCGGCATGGAAGCCCAGCCCTTCATGCGTGTCGCGCACGTGGACCTGGACTATGTCTACGACCCGGATCCGGCCCAGACGGACCGCAACCTGGGCGAACTGGTGCAGCGCATCCTGGACATGCAGATCAACACGGTGTTTCTGCAGGCCTACTCGGACCCCGAGGGCGACGGGCTGGTGAAATCGGTCTACTTCCCCAACCGCTGGCTGCCCACCCGGGCCGACCTGTTCAACCGCGCCGCGTGGCAGTTGCACAACCGCGCCAACGTGATGGTCTATGCCTGGATGCCTGTGCTGTCCTTCGACCTGGAACCCGCCCTGCCCCGCGTCACGCGCTGGACCGACGATCAGGCGCAGCCGGCCCCGGACCCCGACCAGTACCGCCGCTTGTCGCCGTTCGACGCCACCGTGCGCGCGCGCATCGGCGATCTGTACGAGGACCTGGCCCGCTACGCGATCTTCGACGGCATCCTGTTCCACGACGACGCGCTGCTGTCCGACTATGAAGACGCCAGTCCAGGCGCGCTGGCTGCCTACCGGGCCGCCGGTTTGCCAGGCAGCATCGCCGAGCTGCGCGCGGATCCCGACACCCTGCAGCGCTGGACGCGCTTCAAGAGCCGCGCGCTGGTGGACTTCACGGCCGAGCTCACGCAACGGGTGCGGGCGGTGCGCGGTCCGCAGATCAAGACGGCCCGCAATATCTTTGCAGAACCCATCCTGAATCCCGGCAGCGAGACCTGGTTCGCCCAGAACCTGGACGACTTCCTCGGCGCTTACGACTGGACCGCGCCCATGGCGATGCCGCTGATGGAGAACGTGCCCGCTGGCAAGGAAAACGCCTGGCTGGACAAGCTGGTCGATACCGTCGCGAAACGCCCCGGCGCGCTGGACAAGACGGTGTTCGAGCTGCAGGCGCGCGACTGGCGCACCGGCCCCGGCCGCCCCGAGGCAACCCCGGTCGACACGGCAGTGCTCGCCGGCTGGATGAAGCGGCTGCAACTGCGTGGCTCGCGCAGCTTCGGCTACTACCCCGACGACTTCTCGCAAGACCAGCCCCGGTTGCAAGGCATCCGGCCCGCCATCTCCGAAGCCTGGTACCCCATCCGATGATAGACCGACTGATTGCCCTGCTGATTCTCTGCGCGGTGCTTGGCGCGCCCTTCGGTTTCACGCTGATGCTGACCGGTGAGGCGCTCCTGGGCTTCGTGTTCTTCTACCCGCTGTTCATGTCCGGCATGTGGATGGCTGGCGGCATTTACTTCTGGTGGCATTGGGAGCGCCACTGGAAATGGGGCAAGGACAGCCAGCCGCCGGCCCTGGCCGGCAATCCGCTGGTGTCCATTCTTGTGCCCTGCTACAACGAAGCCGACAACGGCGAAGAGACGCTGCTGGCCGCGTTGGGCCAGAACTACCCGCACATTGAGGTTATCGCCATCAACGACGGCTCCAGCGACGGCACCGCCGAGATGCTGGACCGCATGGCAGCCGCCCATCCGCGGCTGCGCGTGGTGCACCTGGCGCAGAACCAGGGCAAGGCGATGGCGCTGCGCATGGGCGCCATGGCCGCGCGCAGCGAATACCTGGTCTGCATCGATGGCGACGCCATGCTGGATCCGGACGCGGCCGCCTACCTGGTGGCCCCGCTGATCGACAACCCGCGCGTCGGCGCCGTGACGGGCAACCCACGCATCCGTACCCGCTCCACCTTGATCGGGCGGATCCAGGTCGGCGAGTTCTCTTCGATCATCGGCCTTATCAAGCGCACGCAGCGTGTCTATGGCCAGGTGTTTACCGTGTCCGGGGTGGTCGCCGCGTTCCGGCGCGCGGCGCTGGACCGGGTGGGCTACTGGAGCCTGGACATGATCACCGAAGATATCGACATCAGCTGGAAGCTGCAGCGCGACCACTGGTCCATCTTCTATGAACCCCGCGGGCTGTGCTGGATCCTGATGCCGGAAACCCTGCGCGGGCTATGGAAGCAGCGGCTGCGCTGGGCCCAGGGCGGCGCCGAAGTCTTTCTGAAAAACCTGCGTTCCATCTGGATCTGGCGCCATCGCCGCCTGTGGCCGCTGATGGCGGAGTTCTGCCTGTCCACGGCCTGGGCCTTCGCCTTCGGCGTATCGGTGCTGCTGTGGGCCATCAGCCAGGTGGTCGCGCTGCCCAACAATATGCAGATTGCCAGCCTGATGCCGCCCGCCTTCACCGGCATGATGCTGGCGGTCGTCTGCCTGCTGCAGTTCGTCGTCAGCATCCTGATCGACCGCCGCTACGAGCCCGGCCTGGCCCGTTCGTTGTACTGGGTCATCTGGTATCCGCTGGCCTTCTGGATGGTGAGCCTGTTCACCACCCTGGTCAGCTTTCCCAAAGTCATGCTCCGCAAGCAGGCCCGGCGCGCGCGCTGGACCAGCCCTGACCGGGGCATCAAATCTCCGGACGCAAGCTCATGATCATCACCACGCAACGTTCCCGCGCAGGCTACCTGTTCGACCTGGTCCTGACCGCCATCGGCTGGTTTGCCTTCGTCTATCTCTTTGGCTCCGGGATCCTGGCCATACTGCGCGCCGCCGCGGGCGGTCCCGACGCCTCGCTGTGGCCGGTGTTCCTGCCCACCGTGAACACGCTCTGGGGATACGCCGTGCTGGCGCTGGTCAATGCCGGTGTGTTGGTCGCCTGGGCCATCTACAACCACCGCAAATTCGCCGGCAAGGACCGCCGCAAGCCAATCAAACCGCTGAGCGACCGCCGCCTGGCGGCCAGCTTCGCGATCACGCCGGCCCAGCTGACGCAGCTGAGGTCGGCGCGCACCTGCATCATCCACCATGGCGCTGCCGGGGACATCACCGGCATCGAAACCGGCCAGCCCCACCTGAGCGCCGTGCGGACAGGCTGACACCCGCGCTTGCCGGGAAGCCAGGGCCCAGGCAAAGGCCCCGGTTTCCCCGGGGTGCGCGGGGAGTTGCCGACGCAGCACGGCCGTCAGCGGCGCGACTTCTCCACGTCGGGCAGCAGGATCGCCACCACGCCCAGCAAGGGCAGATAGGCGCAGACCTGGTACACATAGCCTATGCTCGTCGCATCGGCCAGCTTGCCCAGCGCCGCGGCGCCCACCCCTCCCATACCGAAGGCAAAGCCGAAGAACAGGCCGGCGATCATCCCCACCTTGCCTGGCACCAGCTCCTGCGCGTAGACCACGATGGCCGAGAATGCCGAGGCCAGCACCATGCCGATGATCACCACCAGCACGCCCGTCCAGAACAGGTTCATGTAGGGCAACAGCAGCGTAAACGGCGCCACGCCCAGTATGGACACCCAGATCACGATCTTGCGGCCGATGCGGTCGCCGACCGGGCCGCCCACCACCGTGCCCACCGCCACGGCGGCCAGGAAAAGGAACAGATAGAGTTGCGCCTCGCGCACCGACAGCGCAAATTTATCGATCAGGTAGAAAGTGAAGTAGCTGTTCAGGCTGGCCAGATAGAAGTACTTGGAGAACACCAGCACGCCCAGCACCGCCAGCGCGCCCAGCACCTGGTTGCGCGACAGCGCATGGCCTGCGCCCTCGCGCCGCGCGCGCGGCTTGAGCCGCACGCGGTTGGCGCTGTACCAGCGCCCGATACCGGTCAGCACGACAATGCCGAACAGCGCGGCCAGGGAAAACCACGCCACGCTGCGCTGCCCGTGCGGAATGATGAAGAGCGCGGCCAGCAAGGGCCCAAGCGCCGACCCCACGTTGCCTCCCACCTGGAACAGCGATTGCGCCAGGCCGTGGCGCCCGCCCGACGCCATGCGCGCCACGCGCGATGACTCCGGATGGAACACCGAGGAGCCCGTGCCCACCAGGACCGCGGCCACCAGCAGCCAGCCGAACGACGGCGCCATGGAAAGCAGCAGCAATCCCACCAGGGTGAAGCCCATGCCCACCGGCAGCGAGTACGGTTTGGGATTGCGGTCCGTGTAGAAGCCGATGAAGGGCTGCAAGAGCGATGCCGCCAGCTGGTAGACCAGCGTGATCAGCCCAATCTGCGCGAACGACAGGCTGAAAGAGTCCTTCAACATGGGATAGATGGCCAACAGGATCGACTGGATCATGTCGTTCATCAGATGCGCCACGCTGATCGCGCCCAGCACCTTGAAGGCGGTGGACGGATCCGAGGAGGCGGCTGGCGGTGCAGCCGTATCGGCATCGGCAATGGCGGCGGCGGGGTTCTGGGGTGGATTCATGGGTTGCGGGACGCGGTATGGGGATAAGGGCACGCCCGGCACCGTGCCGGGACCTGTAGCCAGTGTAGGAATCGGGACCGGGATCGATCTGCCAATTTCCGTCGCGTAAGTGACAAAATACGGAAATTACACTTCAGCCGCCCCTTGCTCATCCTTACGCCGGAAGTGACACGCATGCCCGCCCGACTACTTTTGCCCGACCCCGCCCGCAGCATCAATCCGCAGGACTACCAGCACCGGCCGCGCGTGGTGACGGCCATGGCCAAGGAATTCCCGCCCGGCACCCGGACCGGCACCCATTCCCATCCTCGCGCCCAGTTGGTCTACGCGGTGGAGGGCATCATGCGCGTGACGACCCCCAGCGGCTTCTGGGCCCTGCCGCCGCTGCGCGCGCTGTGGGTGCCGGCGGGCGTGCCGCATGGCGTGGACATGGTGGGCGCCGTATCCATGCGCTCGCTCTACCTCGAAGCCGAAACCGCCCGAGACTACTGGCCGCAATGCCAGGTGGTCGAGGTCAGCGGCCTGCTGCGCGAACTGATCCTGGCGCTGACCGCCGAACCCATCGACTACCCGCTGGGGGGCCGCGCGGAGCAGATCGCCGCCCTGCTCCTGTCCGAACTGGCCGCGGCGCACGTCGCGCCGCTGCAAATTCCCTGGCCGCGCGACCGCCGCCTGCAGACCATCTGCGCGGCCATCCTGGATGCTCCCGGCTTGCAACGTGGCATTGAGGACTGGGGCAGCGAAGTCGGCGCCAGCGCGCGCACGCTGATCCGGCTGTTCCAGGCGGAACTGGGGCTGAACTACCGACAGTGGGTGCAGCAGGTACGGCTGGCCGAGGCCGTGTGCCGGCTGTCCCAAGGCGCGCCGGTTGCGCGCATTGCCTCCGACCTGGGCTATCGCAGCACCAGCGCCTTTTCGGCGATGTTCCACCGCGCGCTGGGCGCGCCGCCGCAGCATTACCTGCGCCCTGCGGCCGCCGGCTGAACCGGGCGCGGGCCGCTAACGGCCCGCTGACGCCTGCAACCGGACTTGCCGTTTGTCACGGCGCGCAATACATTTCTCGGCGCGCGGGAGCGGCGGTGGCGCAACAAAGCCGCCCCCGGCGTATGCTAGAGCCCGTCCCTGAATTTCCCCCCGCGTCCGCTGGCTCCGCCCCCCGGGCAAGTTTGGTTACCGAAACCTTATTGCTCCCTGGGCGGTCTATAGCGTTCTGCCCTAGAATCGCCTGCAATGAGCACCCCCCAGCAATCCTCCGCCACCCCGGGCGGCAAACCGGGCCTCCCCTGGAAACGACTCCTGATCAAGGCAGGCGTGGCCGCCGCTGGCGCCGCCGTGTGCGGCGCCGTCCTGCTCGGCCTTGCTCTGGCCCTGGCGTGGCCCAGCCTGCCCGACCTGCACGCAATGACCGACTACCGGCCGCGCGTGCCGCTGCGCATCTATACGGCGGACAAGGTACTGATTGGCGAATACGGCGAAGAACACCGCAATGTGCTGCGCTTTGACGAAATCCCGCCCGTGATGCGCCAGGCGGTGCTGGCGGCCGAGGACGACCGCTTCTACAGCCATGGCGGCGTGGACTGGATGGGCGTGGCGCGTGCCGTGCTGACCAACATCGTCAAGGGCTCCAAGAGCCAGGGCGGCAGCACGATCACGATGCAGGTGGCGCGCAATTTCTACCTGTCGTCCGAGAAGACCTATTCGCGCAAGTTCTACGAGCTGCTGCTGACCTTCAAGATCGAATCCGAGCTCACCAAGGACCAGATCCTCGAGCTCTACATGAACCAGATCTACCTGGGCCACCGCGCCTATGGTTTCGCGGCCGCCTCGCGCACCTATCTGGGCAAGCCCCTGTCCGAAGTCACGCCCGCGGAAGCCGCCATGCTCGCCGGCATCCCCAAGGCCCCGTCACGTTTCAACCCCATCACCAATTTCCCGCGCGCCGAGATCCGTCAGCACTACGTGCTGGGCCGCATGAAAACACTGGGTTACCTCACGCCCGAACAGACCGATGAAGCGCTCAAGCAGCGCCTGACCATCCGCGGCGCGGACGGCGCCAGCGCGCGCGGCTTTGCGATCCATGGCGACTACCCCGCCGAACTCGCGCGCCAGCTCATGTATGGCGTGTTCCAGGAAGAAACCTATTCCAAGGGCATCGACGTCTACACCACCATCGATTCCAAGGACCAGGAAGCGGCCTATCGCGCCGTGCGCGACGGCGTCCTGGACTACACCCGCCGCGCGGTATATCCCGGCCCGGAAGATCAGATCGACCTGCCCGACGGCGTCGAAAAGGACGCGGCCGCACTGGATGAGATCCTGGATGGCGTGCAGGAAAAAACGCCTGACAGCGAAGACCTGCTGGCCGCCGTGGTGCTGGCCGCCAGCCCCACCGAAGTAACGCTGGCGCGCAGCGCCCGCGACATCATCACGATCAGCGACAAAAAGGCATTGGCGGTCGTGGCGCGCGCGCTCAATCCCAAGGCCAGCGACAGCCAGCGCCTGCGCCGTGGCTCGGTGGTCTATATCCACAAGAATGGCGACAACTGGGAAATCATCAACATGCCGACGCTGCAGGCGGCGCTGGTTTCCATGGTGCCGCAGGACGGCGCCATCCGCGCCATGATCGGCGGCTTCGATTACAACCGCGGCGGCTTCAATCGGGTAACGCAAGCCTGGCGCCAGCCCGGCTCGAACATCAAGCCCTTCGTCTACGCCGCGGCGCTGGAGCGCGGCCTGACCCCGGCCACGCAGATTTCGGACCAGCCCTTCATGCTGACGGCGGAGCAGACCGGCTCCAAAGCGTGGCAGCCCAAGAACGACGGCAACAAATACGAGCCCATGCTGACCCTGCGCCAGGGCCTCATGCGCTCCAAGAACATGGTGTCGATCCGCATCCTGCAGGCCATTTCGCCGCAATACGCGCAGGACTACCTGACCCGGTTCGGTTTCGACAAGGCGCGCTGGCCGGCCGTGCTGCCGCTGGCGCTGGGCGCGGGCGGCGCCACGCCCCTGCAGGTGGTCAATGGCTACAGCGTGTTCGCCAACGGCGGCTACCGCGTCACTCCCTACCTGGTGGACCGCGTCACCGACCGTTCGGGCAATGTGCTGATGCAGGCGCAACCGGTGGTGGCCGGCGACGCCCAGGCACGCGCCATCGATCCCCGCACCGCCTGGGTCATGGACGACATCCTGCGCGGCGTCACGGTCAGCGGCACCGCCGCGCGCGCACACCAGGTGCTCAAGCGCAATGACATCGGCGGCAAGACCGGCACCACCAACGAGGCCGTGGACGTCTGGTTCTCGGGTTTCACGCCCAGCCTCGCCACCACGGTCTGGATGGGCTTTGACCAGCCGAAGTCGCTGGGCACCAACGAATTCGGCAGCGGCCTGGCCTTGAGCACCTGGCTGGACTATATGCAACCGGCGCTGAAAGGCATCCCGGAAGCAATGCCCGCGCCACGGCCTGACGGCCTGATCGTGGACAACGGCGAATACTATTTCTCGGAATTCCCGCCGGGCCAGGCCGTGGCCTCGCTGGACCTCTCCTCGGGCGACGCGCTGACCGACTTCCTGAACAACAACCGCTCCACGGATGGCGTGGACACCTCGGTCAAGCCCTTGCCGCCCGGCGGCTCGGCGCCCCAAGGCGGTCCTGGCCAGCCCCCCTTGGCCCTGCCGGTCCCCGTGCCATCGGCGTCCGGCGCGCCGGCCGGCAATGCGCCGGTCATCCCGCCCATTCCGGTTCCTCGCGTGGACGCCGACACTCCCGCGCGCGCCAGCGCCGTCAGCGGCGCCGGACCGGTAGCCGCCCGGCCGCTCTGATCGCGCCCGCCCCCCCCGGCGCCAGGCGCCGGGGCCACGCCTGAGCTATTCCTGCTCCGCGAGTTCGGTCACGACCTCGCGCGGCCAAGCCTGCAGGGACTCCAGATCCAGGAAGGTGAAGTAGCCGGATTTCCAGCCTTCGGTATCGATGTGGTAGACGTTGCCCAGCACCAACGGCGCCGGAACCGGCGTATGCCCGGCCACCACCGCCCTCACGCCCCGGATGCCGGTGCGGTCCATCTGCCGCAGACGGTCGCGCGACCACTGGCAGGCGGCGCTGGTGCGCCGGTAGCGGTCCTGCAGCGCGGACTCCAGCCGCGGCCAGAACAGCACCGGGCAATCCGCGTGCAACAGCCCCACCGCGCCGTCCAGGGTTTCAACTTCGATGGCGATGGGTAATTGCGCGAAGGCTTCAGCAAAGACCTTCTGGCGTTCCGAGGGCAGATCCAGGAACCAGCCGCCGCCATAGCCACGCCAGTTGTCCACGTCCACCTGCCCGGTGCGCACGTGGCGGATGGCGTAGTCCTCGTGATTGCCCTGGACCGCGTAAAACCAGGGCCGGGCGAGCCACTCCAGCGCGGCCTCGCTCTCCGGGCCGCGGTCCACCAGGTCTCCCACGGAAAACAGACGGTCCGTGGCCGGATCGAAACCCAGTTGGCCCAGGCTTTCCTCCAGGCGGGAAAAATGGCCGTGCAGATCGCCCACCGCGAAATCGCGGCCTAGCTCGTTGCGCGGGACTTTGAGAAAACGCTGCTCCATGATGATCCGGGACTGCTGCTGGGTTGATGCTTGATCCCCCTTTTTAACCCGCTTTCAAGCCGTCTCGGCGTCCCACCCTTGCCGTCCCATGGTCAAAATTTGGTTACGAGAATCGATATTATTCGCGATAATATTCAGCTTTCTCCAACCCGCGCCTGCAAGGGCCCGCCCCCCATGACTGCCGCGTCCACCATCAAAACCTGGTATCTGGTCCATAAATGGACCAGCCTGGTCTGCACGATCTTCCTGCTTATCATCTGTCTTACCGGCTTGCCGCTGGTTTTTCACCACGAGATCGAGCACTGGCTCGACGATGCCAAGCCGCTGTCGGACGTGCCCGCGTCGACCCCGCGCGCCAACCTGGACAAGCTGGTCGACAGCGCCCGCGCGATGTATCCGGGCGAAGTCATCGACTATCTGTTCTTCGATCCCGACGAACCGCAGGTCTATGTGGGGATGGCCAAGACGCCCGGAGACGGCCAGGTGTCCGGTCACGCCGTGCGCATGGACGCGCGCACGGGCGACGTGCTGCTGGACGGCCCGCTATACACGCAAGACAAGTTTTCCTTCATGGGCATCATGCTGGCGTTGCACGTGGACCTGTTCGCAGGGCTGCCCGGCGAGCTGTTCCTGGGCTTCATGGGGCTGCTGTTCTGCGTGGCGATCGTCTCCGGTGTCGTGCTCTACGGCCCCTTCATGAAGAAGCTGGAGTTCGGCACGGTGCGCGCCAGCCGTTCCACCCGCCTGAAGTGGCTGGACCTGCACAATCTGCTGGGCATCGTGACGTTGGTCTGGGCCTTCGTGGTGGGCGTCACGGGCGTGATCAACGAACTCTCCACCCCGCTGTTCCGCCTGTGGCAGTCCACTGAACTGGTGCGCATCCTGGAACCCTACAAGGGCCAGAACGTGCCCACCGAGCTGGCCTCGGCCCAGGGCGCCGCCGATACCGCCCGCAAGGCCATGCCCGGCAATGAAGTGTCGTTCATCGCCTTCCCCGGCAACGCCTTCGGCAGCCCCCATCACTACATCACCTGGATGCGCGGCGACTCGCCGCTGACGTCGCGCCTGAACACGCCGGTCCTGGTGGACGGCAAGACGGGCGAGCTGACCACCGTGGCCAAAATGCCGTGGTACCTGACCGCGCTGGAACTGTCGCGCCCCCTGCACTTTGGCGACTACGCCGGCATGCCGCTGAAGATCATCTGGGCGCTGCTGGATGTCATCACCATCATCGTGCTGGTCAGCGGGCTATATCTCTGGCTGGCGCGCCGCCGCGCCACCGAGGCGCGCATTGCCGAACTCGTGCGCAAGCACCAGGCCGCCGCCCTCCCGAAAAGGACTCCCGCATGAGCAAGACGGCCCGTGGTTTCATGTTTGTGTGGGGCGCGCCTATCCTGCTGGGCGTGCTCAGCGCGTTCGGCCTGCTGGCCGCCCTGCTGGGCACGGGGGGCTGGCACTGGGCATCCTGGACCGCCCTGGCCATCCTGCTGGTGGTCATCGTGCGCTACTGGATGTTCCCGCTGAAGCGCCAGGCTTGACCGCTGCGCCCCGTGCCTAGGCCTGGCCTTACTTGCCGAACGTCTCGGGGTCCGGCCCCAGGCGCGCGCCTTCCTTGATGCCATCGATGGCGGCCATGTCCGCCGCCGACAGCTCGAAATCGAACACGTCGATGTTCTCGCGGATGCGGACCGGCGTCACCGACTTCGGAATCACGATCAGATCGCTCTGCAAATGCCAGCGCAGCGTCACCTGGGCAGCCGATTTGCCGTATTTCTTCGCCAGCTCCAGGATAACCTTGTCCTTGGCGACCCCGCCCTGGGCCAGGGGGCTCCAGGACTCCGTCGCGATGCCGTGCCTGGCATGGAAGGCCCGCAGCGCGCGCTGGGTGAAGCCGGGATGCAGCTCGACCTGATTGACCGAGGGCGTGACGCCGGAGGCATCGATCAGCCGTTCCAGGTTGGCCTGGGTGAAATTGGACACGCCGATCGAGCGCGCGCGGCCGTCTTCCTTCATTTCGATCATCGCCTTCCAGGCGTCCACGAACTTCGTGCTGCCGGCCACCGGCCAATGGATCAAGTACAGGTCCACATAGGCCAGGCCCAGTTTTTCCAGGCTCTCGTCCATGGCTTTGTGGGCCTCGTCGTAGCCATGCCTGTCATTCCAGAGCTTGGTCGTGATGAACAGATCCTTGCGCGCCACGCCGGCCGCGCGCAACCCCGCGCCCACGCCAGCCTCATTGCCATAGATGGCCGCGGTGTCCACCGAGCGGTAGCCCGCCGCCAACGCCTCTTTCACGCTTGCGGCCGCCTGATCGTTCGGCACTTGCCAGACGCCCAGGCCCAGCTGGGGAATCTTGCTGCCGTCGTTCAACTTCACTGCGGGTACCTTCGCCATAAGACCCTCCGTAGCTTGCAACGCGACGCCCGCGCGGCGAACATGCGCCGGGTCGCGCAACCAAGGGGCAGCCAGGCTCTATCCTTGGTTGAGACAGTAAAAAACGGGCCCGTCAGGCTGCGCCCGAGTCGCTATGCCGGATTGAAAACCCCCGGGAGAGGTCTACACATCCCAGGGGCCGTGAGGCCGATAATACCCCCAGAGCCGCCAATTCCTTGAATGTCCTGCGCCACAGCGGGCATTTCCGCCCCTGGCGCGGCCTCCCGGCGGAAATGCCGCCCGTGGCCGATAATGCGCTTCCGACGGCCTGCCGGCCGATGCATCCCCCTCCCGGCACTGACTATGAATGCTCCTGACACGCGGCCGCAAGGCCGCGGTGGTTTCTCCACGTTACGCACCCTGCTTCCCTACCTCTGGCCACCAGGCGAGACGGGCCTGAAGACGCGCGTGGTCGCGGCCCTCCTGTGCCTGTTCGCGGCCAAGGGGGCACTGGTCTACGTGCCCCTGCTGTACAAGCAGGCCATCGACGAGCTGGGCAAAGGCACGCCGGGAACCGTCACGGTGCCGCTCGGCCTGATCCTGGCCTACGGCACCGCCCGGGTGCTCTCGCTGCTGTTCTCGGAATTGCGCGACGCCATCTTCGCCCGTGTCGGGCAGCACGCCATTCGCGCGGTCGGCCTGCAGGTCTTTCGCCACCTGCATGCGCTGGCGCTGCGCTTTCACCTGGCGCGCCAGACCGGCGGCCTGAACCGCGCCATCGAGCGCGGCACCAAGGGCATCCAGACCCTGCTGTCGTTCCTGCTCTTCAGCATCCTGCCGACCTTTTTCGAGATCGGGCTGGTCTGCATCGTGCTATGGAAGATGTTCGACATCTGGCTGGCGCTGGCCACCGGCGCGACCGTCACGCTGTACATCGTGTACACGCTGCTCGTCACCGAATGGCGCGCCAAGTTCCGGCGCCAGATGAACGAAACCGACTCCGAGGCCAACACCAAGGCGATCGAGAGCCTGCTGAACTACGAAACGGTCAAATACTTCGGCAACGAAGAGCACGAGGCGCGCCGCTACGATGCCTCGCTTACCCGCTACGAGCGCGCCGCCGTGCGCAGCCAGGTCAGCCTGTCCATCCTGAATATCGGCCAGGCGGCCATCATCTCCGTGGGTCTCACGCTGGTCATGTGGATGGCGGCCACAGGCATCGCCGAGGGCCGCTACACGCTGGGGGACTTCGTCCTGGTCAACACCTATCTGCTGCAGCTGTACCAGCCGCTGAGCTTCTTCGGCTTCGTCTATCGCGAGATCAAGCAGGCCATCATCGACATGGAGCGCATGTTCGAACTGCTGGGGCAGGACCGCGAAGTGGCGGACCGCCCGGACGCCCTGCCTCTGCGCGTGGCGGGCGGCGAGGTGGAATTCCGCAACGTGCGTTTCGGCTATGACGCGCGCCGCCCCATCCTGAAAGGAGTCAGCTTCACCATCCCGGCCGGCAGGACCGTGGCCGTCGTGGGCACCTCCGGCGCGGGCAAATCGACCATCGCGCGCCTGCTGTTCCGCTTCTATGATGCCGATGGCGGCGCAATCCTCATCGATGGCCAGGACGTGCGCGACGTGACGCAGGCCAGCCTGCGGGCGGCGATTGGCGTCGTGCCCCAAGACACCGTGCTGTTCAACGACACCATTCTCTACAACATCGGCTATGGCCGCCCCGGCGCCACCGAAGCGGAGATCCAGGCCGCCGCGCGCCTGGCGCACATCCACGACCTGATCATGACCATGCCGGACGGCTACCAGACCATGGTCGGCGAACGCGGACTGAAACTGTCCGGCGGCGAAAAGCAGCGCGTGGCGATCGCCCGCACCATCTTGAAGAACCCGGCGATCTTCCTGTTCGACGAAGCCACCAGCGCGCTGGACACGCATACGGAACGCGAAATCCAGGCAAACCTGCGCGAAGTCAGCCAGGGCCGCAGCACCCTGATCATCGCGCACCGCCTGTCCACCGTGGCGGATGCGGATGAGATCATCGTGCTGGCCGATGGCCGCATCGTCGAACGCGGCCGCCATCCGCAATTGCTGGCGCGCGGCGGCGTATACGCCGGGATGTGGGCCCGCCAGCAGGATGGCGCGCAGGCCGGCGCGCCGGATTGACAAGCCCAGCCGCCCTGTCCGAACATCCCTCACTTTGATTTCCAGGCCTACCATGCAGGATTCAGCCCCCCTCCCAGCCGTCCGCGTCTGCGCATCGTCCGATCTGGCCAATGGCGGCCTGGGCGTGAAAATCCCCGTGTCCGACGGCGCAGGCCGCACCACGGCCTTTTTCGTGCGCTACCAGGACCGCGTACATGGCTACCTGAACCGTTGCGCCCACGTCGGCGTCGAACTGGACTGGGAAGGCAGCTTCTTTACCCGCGCCGGCGACCTGATCATGTGCGCGCGCCACGGGGCCACCTATCAGCCGGACACCGGCCTGTGCGTGGGCGGCCCCTGTAAAAACGGCCGCCTGACCGTCCTGGCGGTCGAGGAACGCGACGGCACCGTTTACTGGCAGCCCGCCGGAAAAATCCGCCCGCAGGACGACGCGGCCGCCGGTCTTTCGTAGGAACCAGCGCCTCCGAACGCCGTCCGCCCCCGGGCACCTTGCGCCGTCCCGCAGGTTCGTCGCATGCCGGAATCCTTACGCTGGCGTCGGGTTCAGGCCCGGGCCACGGCGGTTTCGGACGGCGCCTGCCGCTCCGCGTAGCGGCGGGCCAGCACCGCGCAAACCATCAACTGCATCTGGTGGAAGATCATCAGCGGCAACACCACCACCCCCATCTGCGACGTGCCGAACAGCACCGTGGCCAGCGGAATCCCAGAAGCCAGCGACTTCTTCGAACCGCAGAAGACCAGCGTGATCTCGTTTTCCTTGGACAGCCCCAGCTTGCGGCTGCCCCAGGTCGTAACCAGCAGCACCGTGCCCAGCAGCAAGGCGTTCACCAAAACCATGGAAGCCAGGTCGATGGCCGGAAATGCGTGCCAGATGCCCTGCGCCACCGCCTCGCTGAACGCGGTATAGACGGCCAGCAGAATGGAGCTGCGGTCCACTTTGGACAACGTGCGGTTGTTGCGCTGGGCCCAGGCGCCGATCCAGGGCCGCAGCAAGCTGCCCACCGCGAACGGCAGCAGCAATTGCAGGAGAATGCGGCCGGCATCGGCCAGCCCATGCCCGCCGCCCTGGCGATGCAGCAGCACCGCCACCAACAACGGCGTCAACACGGTCCCCAGCAGGTTCGACGCAGTGGCCGCGCAGATCGCGCCCGGAACATTGCCGCGCGCCATGGACGTGAAGGCGATCGACGATTGCACCGTGGAAGACAAGGTGCAGACGAACAGCACGCCCAGCCATAGCGACGGCGTCAACAGTCCGGGGAACAGCGCCCGCAATCCCAGGCCTAGCGCGGGAAAGAGCAGAAAGGTACACGCCAGGATCAACGCGTGCAGGCGCACGTCCTTTACGCCCGCCACGATGGCATCCGTGGACAGGCGCGCCCCGTGCAGGAAGAACAACAGGGAAATCGCCACATTGCTGGCCACGGTCATGAACGCCGCGCCCTTGCCCACTGCCGGGAAAAAGCTGGCAAAGACCACCGTGGCGATCAGGATGAGCGTGAACTGGTCAGGGAGAAAACGGCGCATGTCGGCAAGCCTTGGAGTTTCCGTGCAGGTTGCCGAAAACTATAGGCGCGCCACTTGCCATCGTGAAGACCATTAGGTACTTTAACTGTCATCGGATTTTCCTATGACCCGCCTGCCATGCTCAATCCTTTGTGGCTCAAGACTTTCGCCGCGGCCGCCGCCGCGCCCAGCTTCACCGAGACCGCTCGCCGGCTGGGCCTGACCCAGCCTACGGTCAGCGAGCACATCCGCCAGCTGGAGCAGGCGCTGAACCGGCGCCTGTTCCAGCGCGATACGCACTCGCTCGCGCTCACCAGCGACGGCCGCAGCCTGCTGGTCCATGCGCAGATCATCCTGAATGCCCATGAGCGCGCCGAACGCCTGTTCGACGCTCCTCGCCTGCGCGGGCGCGTGCGCCTGGGGACCTCGGACGACCTGGCGATGGGGCCGCTGCCCGACGTGCTGGCCGCCTTCCGCCTGGCGCACCCCGAAGTGGAACTGGATCTGACCATCGGCGTCACCAGCGAGCTCTACAAGCTGCTGGACGACAACGGCCTGGATGTGATGATAGGCAAGCGCCGCAAGGGCGACCGCCGGGGGCAGACCCTGCACAAGGAAGCCCTGCTCTGGCGGGCCAAGGAAGGCTTGCGCGTGGCGCCCGGCGAGCCGCTGCCGCTGATACTGCTGCGCGAACCCAGCGTGACGCGCGCGCTGGCGCTGGATGCGCTGGCGCGCGCCGGCCGCAGCTGGCAGATCGTATGCACCAGCACCAGCTATGCGGGCTGCCAGGCGGCTGCCCGCGCCGGCCTGGGCATTACGGTGCAACCCTCGCACCTGTCCACGGCGGGTCTCGCCGCGCCAACGGGCGCCGCCCACCTGCCCGCGCTGCCCCAGGTCGAATTCATCGTGATTTCGGCTCCCGCCCCCAACAAGCCTACGCGGGCGCTGACCGAAATCCTGATGCGCAGCACGCTGACCTGAGCCCCCGCGCCCGGGGGCTACTGCGCAGCGGTCTGGGTATGCAGCAGCCTGCCTTCCAGCGGTTGCGGCTGCTTCAACAGGTTCAGGATCGGGCACCATTGCTCCACGGCCTCGTGCACGGCTCGCACCGCGCTCTCGTCGGCGGGCGACACGATATGCGCGGTATAGCGGATGTTGTGCGGAAAGAACGGCACGCGCTCATAGCCCGGCTTGCCGCCGCGAGGGTCAAGATCGCCTTCGATCTCGACCTGCAGTGACTCCAACGGCAGCTCCAATTCCGCCGCCTTGATCAGGAAGATGTGGGTCAGGCAACTCCCCAGCGATCCCAACAGCAATTCGGGCGAACTCGGCCCCAGGTCATAGCCCGCGAAATCGGCCGGACTATCGCTGACCACCTGATGGTCGCGGATCCGGATGCGGCGCACGCCGCTGCGTCCTTCCGCACTGACGTGCGCGCGCAGCTTCACCGGCTCCACGGACTTCGGATCGCGTCCGTTACGCGCCAGCACGGCGGCGCGCTTCTGGTCCAGATACTCGTTCAATGTACTCATGTTGCAGGCCTCGCATGGGTTGGAATGTGCTTAATTAACCGCCGCGCCTAGCGTTCGCGCCGCGTATCAGGAATGGCAATGGGCGCACGGTCCATTGCCAGCAACAACTCGCCCAGCCCGCGGGCCGTCGTGCCCTCCATCCGTCCTCCCGGCCCGCAGACCTCGTCCGCGCTGGTCCAGGCGGGCGCCGCGCCCGGCAGCCGGCGCGCGCGCAGCCAGCCCTGCCGGTCGACCATGAACTGCGCGCCTGCCAGCTCTCCGGGCGCAACGCCCGCCGCCAGCGCATAGGCGTTCCAGGCATCTGCTCCCGCGGCCACGCAATCCGCATTCACGTCCTCGGTCACGCCACGGGTCAGCGCCACGCTCAGGAGCCGCGGATCCTGCGGTTCCTCGGGCGCGCCCGCGGCATACGCCATCACCCGCAGGGGCAATCCGCGCAGGCCGCTCAACCGCGTCGCCCGGCCGTCGCGGCACACCAGATCGACGACGGGCGCAGGCACGGCCGGCATGCCAATGCCGCCATCGACGCCATATGCCCGCAAGCGCAGATGATCCAGCACCTGCCAGATCTCATCCGCGCTCAAGGTGGCGCCGAACGCCGGCATCGCGGGCCGATCGGCCGGCTCCCGTCCGCCATGCGCGATACGCCAATGCAGCTCGCCTTCCAGACGGTTCTGGAACAAGGCGGCGCCCAGCACACTGGGCCAGACGGGCAGGCTGGCCGCCCGCTCTCCACGTCCATCCGCCGCCGCGCCATGGCACGCGGCGCAATGTGCCTGGTACAGGCGCCCGCCTTGCAGCAGATTCTCATCGGAAAATGGCAATGCCGACCGCTGATAGGAAGAACTGTGCGCCTCGGTCAACAGCATCTGCGGGCGCGGCCAGTCCGTAAACAGCACCATCATTGCGGCAGCGCACAACCACGCCAGGCGTCGACGCTGGGCCAACAGCGCGCCGCAAAGCAACGCCAACGCCGCCGCCGTCTGCGCCAACGCCAGCCATAGCCGGCGCCAGGTATGCGGGCTGACGGGCAGATCCGGGTCGTAGCGCCACGGGAAAGGCCAATAGGCCAGCACCGGCGTACCGCCGGGCTGGCGCCAGGCCGCCGCGGCCAGGAGCAGCGCCAGCACCATGAGCCCGATTGTGAATACGGCCGCAAGCCGCCATGGCGGCCGCGCGGCGGCCGGCCCGGGCAGCCGCCGACGCGCAGGGTTCACCACGTTGCGTCCAGTCCCAGCAAGGCCAACGCGCGATGGCGCAACGCCGCCAGGCGCGGATCGCCGCGATGCCTGGGGTACGGGAGATCGTTGACGATCTCGGCCTTGATCCGCGCCGGCCGCTCGCTCAGCACCACGATGCGCGAGGCCATGAACAGCGCCTCTTCCACATCATGCGTGACCAGCAAGGCCGTGTAGCCCGTGCGTTGCCACAGTTCCACCAGTTCGGATTGCATGGCGATGCGCGTCAGCGAATCCAGTTTGCCCAAAGGCTCGTCCAGGATCAGGATGCGGGGATCGTTGACCAGCGCGCGCGCCAGCGCGGCCCGCTGCGCCATGCCCCCCGAAAGCTGATGCGGGTACGCCTGGCCAAACGCCTGCAGGCCCACCCGCTGCAAGGCGTCATCCACCCTGCCACGCTGCGCTTTAAGCAGCCCCCGCGCCTGCAGGCCCAGGGCTACGTTGTCCCAGACCGTGCGCCAGGGATACAGCGTCGGATCCTGGAACACCACGATGCGTGACGGCGACGGCCCCGTTATCGGTTCGCCGTCCGCCAGCAGGCCGCCCTCGGCGGGAGGCTCCAGGCCCGCGACCAGGCGCAGCAACGTCGACTTGCCGCAACCGCTGGGCCCAAGCAACGCCACGAACTCGCCCGGCTCCACCTCCAGGTCTATGCCGTCAAGCACCGGCAATTCCGCGCCGTCCAGGTCGAAGTGATGGTTCACGCCGCGCACGGCCAGCGCGGCGCCGGACGCACCCGCGTTTTCCGAGACCGCCCCTACCATTTCACGACTCCCTTCTGCCAGGCCAAAAGGCGATCGCGGCCCAGGAACAGCAGCGTGATCAAGCCCGAGAACACCAGGGCCATCACGATGAGCGCGCCATACATATTGGCGTAGGACGCCCAGCCCTGGGCCCAGGACAGGTACCAGCCCAGCCCGGATTTCACGCCCATCATCTCGGCCGCCACCAGCACCGAGAATGAGGCGCCCAGCCCCATGAACAGGCCCACGAAGACCTGCGGCAATGCCGCGGGGATCGCCACGCGCAGCACCAGGAACCATTCATTGGCGCCCATGGTGCGTGCCACGTCGTAGTACGCGCGGTTTACCCCGGCCACGCCCGACCAGGTCAACACCGTGACCGGAAACCAGGTGGCCAGGGCGATCAGGAACACGGCGGCCGACCAGCTCGACGGGAAAAAGAAGAACGCCATCGGCAGCAAGGCAGTGGATGGCACCGGGCCCAGAAAGCGCAGCACCGGATGCACCCAATAGCCCAGTCCGCGCGACCAGCCGATCGCAACCCCGGTCAGAAAGCCCGCGGCCGCGCCCAGCACAAAGCCGTTGGCCAACAGCCACAGCGAATTCACCAGGCTGTCGGCCAGCCGCTTGTAGTCGGTGGCATACACCTCGATCAGCGATTGCGGCGGCGCGAAGAACGGGCTGGGCAAGAGCGCCAGCTTGGCTGTCGTGATTTCCCAGGCGCCTACCGCCACGGCCAGGGCCGCGAGCCAGGGGCCAGCGCGATGCAAAGCGCGCACCGCCCGCAACTGGCCTGCGCCAGGCGCCGCGGCCAGCAACAGCACAATCGCCAGCGCCAGCGCTGCCGCGCCGAATTCACGCGTGTAGCCCCAGGAAGAAAAGCCGACCTCTACATTCGGCCACGCCAGCGTCACTCCGCCCACCCCGGCCCACAAGACGGCGGCCGCGATCCCGGTTTTCCACAGGCGCCCGTGGCGCATGGCCGAGGGCGCGCCCGCGGCGGCGCCGGGCAATACGTCAGCCGAGGACATTGGGCACCACCACTTGCGCGTATTTGTTGACGTCCAGGCCCGCGCTGAGCACCTTGATCGTCTTCAGGTCTTTCGCGTAGCCCACGATTTCCTCACGCAGCGCGGCGCCCGTCGATGCATGTCCATGGCTATGGCTGCGCAGGATGGCCGCCACGCGTTCCGCAGGTACCTTACCGGGCACGTAGGGCGCGAAAATGCGGGCGGTCTCATCCGGATTGGACGCTGTCCAGCGCTGCGCATCGATCACCGCGCGCGCAATGGCGGCGGCGGCCTCGGGATCCTTGCGCACCAGATCGCCGCGCAGGCCCAGCACGCAGCAGGTGCGGTTCTCGTAGTCACCCTCGATGTTGGTGGCGATCTCGCGCAAGTGGTTGTCTTCGCGCAGCGTGTAGATCAGAGGATCATCGCCGGCGATGGCGTCGACCTCGCCTTTGCGCAGGACCTCGCCGAACAGGTCCTGGGGATACTGGCGCCAGTCCACCGATTCCGGATCGATGCCCAGCTGCGCCACGCGGATCGCGAAGAAGTTCTTTACCGGGCTGGCCTGGTCAGACACGGCCACGCGGCGTCCTTTCAAGTCGTTGACGCTTTTGATTGGCGAATCCGCCGCAGTCAGCAGGCGCATGCAGCCGCCATGCGTGCCCACGGCCAGCTTCACATCAAAGCCCTGTTCCAGCGGCTTCAGCCAGCGCAGCGCCATGCCGATGCCGCCATCGGCGTGGCCAGTGGCGATTGCCTCCAGCAGCTGATCGGTGGAACCGCTGAAGTTGATGCGTTCGACCTTCAGGTTGTATTTGTCGAAGAAGCCGCGCTCCAACGCCACGGACACGGGCGACTGGCAGACCGCGGTCTGGCTCCATGCGATCTTGAAAGTGCGCGGCGAGGCGTCGGCTGCCAGCACGCGCGAGCCCAGCATGCCCAGCGGCGCGGCAAGACCCGCAGCGCCTGCCGCGCGCAACAACGCGCGGCGCGAAATTCCCCGCGTGGAGATGGCGCGGGAATGGACGTTCGTATTCATCAACCTTCCTTTTGAGCAGACTGTGAATGGCGATGATTGCCATGCGGCATCATCGGCCTGCGCTCAGGGGTTCGACAAATACAAAGTCGGGATAACAATATGGGCGGCGCACCGCCGCCGAAGGGTCGTGCTATTCGGGCAGGTAGTCCGGAACGCCTTCTTCGTCGACCTGCTTGATGCGGTCCAGCGCGTTGCGCGCGGCCGACATCGCCTCCACCGTGCTGCGGAAACGCCGGCTGATGAAGATTTCGAAGGCCAGGTGGTCCGGCTTATCGTCGTCGATCTGCTCTGGCACATCCGCCTGGTCGGCGGCCTGCGCGTCCAGCTCTGCCTGCGTCTGTTTTTTTGGCAGCCGCCGCGTTTCGATGAAAGCGCGCGGCGGCACGCGCCCCTCGGGTTGGGTCGCATACGCGAGCACCGAAAATCCGTTGATGATCTTCTCAGCCATGGCGGTTCCGTGTGGCCGCGCCCAGAAAGGCGCGGATCGTTGTTACCGACTACGGCCCGCCGCAGGGAAACTTAAGCCAGCGCCGCCTGGCGCGTGCGCACGTAGGCCGCCACCTGCCCCAGCACATCGGACAGGTCGGCCTGCAGCGGCGCGAAGCCCGAATTGCGCTCGCGCGTCACCTCATCCATGTACAGCGGACGGCGGATTTCCACCTGCAGACTGTGGCGGTTCAAGGCCGGCTGCCCGATCTGCGCAATCAGTTGCACGCCCTTGTAAGGGTCGTTGCGCGCGACGGTATAGCCCTTGTCGCGCAGCGCCGCTTCGATGAGGGCGATGAACTCCGGCTCGCAGGTCGAGCCGTCGCGGTCGCCCAACACGAAGTCCGCCAACGGATGCTCGCTCGTGCGGCCCAGACGCTCGTAGGCGTCGTTGGGCATGGAGTGCAGATTCAGGTGCCAGACCGCGCCAAAACGCTGCCGCACCTGCTGGATCGCCTGCGACAAGGCAGCGTGATAAGGCTCGTAATACGCCTGGATGCGATGCCGCACTTCAGCCAACGTCAGCTTGCGATCATAGATCGGCGTGGACTTGTCCATCCTGCGCCAGATCAAGCCTTTGCCCAGGCGGGTCTTCTCACCCGGATCCAGCGGTTCAGGCCAGGGCTGCGCCAGCAGCTCCGGATCGAGGTCTTGCAGCGTGCGGTTGGGATCGATGTAGACCCGCGGAAAGTTCGCGGCGATCAGCGTTGCGCCCAAGGCAGGCGCCGCCGACCACAACGCGTCCACATGCGTGTCCTCGCCTTGGCGCAGCTGCGCCAGGGTAGCCACAGCCCCAAAATCATCAGGATAGCGCTCGCCGCTATGCGGCGAATCGCATACCAGCGGCAAGGCCGGGCCCGTGGGCTCGTGTACGGAAACAGCGTCGAAGTCGGCGTGGGTCATCGTCAATCAGCCTGAATGTTCGCAGTCTTGGCGACCTTGGCGTAACGGGCCAGGGCCTGCTCGATCTGCACCTGGAATTCCTGGGGCGTCGTGCGCACCAGCGTACCACCCACGTCCTCGGCCTTCTTGCGGAACTCCGGGTCGTCCTGCGCAGCGCGCACCGCCTTGTTCAGGCGCTCGATCACGGCCGGCGGCGTGCCGGCGGGCGCCACCAGGCCAAACCAGCCGCCCGTGCCCATGTCGGCATAGCCCAGTTCGATGTAGGTAGGCACGTCGGGCAACAGCGGCGAGCGCTCGGCGCCCAGCACGGCCAGCGCGCGCAGCTTGCCGCCCTGCACCTGAGGCAAGGTCGAAGACAGGTTGTCGGTGATCGCGTCCACCTGGCCGCCCATGACATCATTGAGCGCCGGGCCCGCGCCGCGGTAGGGCACGTGCAGCAGCTTGATGCCCGACAACATCATGAAGTTCTCGATATTCACATGGCCCAGCGAACCCACGCCCGGCGACGCAAAGCTGTAACGCTCAGGTTGCTGCTTGGCCAGGGCCACGAACTCGGCCATGTTCTTGGCCGGGATATTCGGGTTGATCGCGAAAATGCTGGGCACTGCCACCACATTGGCCACCGGCACGAAATCCTTCACCGGGTCGTAGTTCATCTTGCGGAAGACGGCCGGGTTCGAGCCGTGCGTGCTCATCGTGGCCATGCCGATCGTGTAGCCGTCAGGCGTCGCGCGCGCCACCTGCTCCATGCCCAGCGAACCGCCGGCGCCGGCCTTGTTCTCGACCACGATGGTCTGCTTCAGGTCGCGGCCGGCGTACTCGGCCACGAGGCGCGCCACGATGTCGGTCGAACCGCCGGCGGCGAACGGCACCACCAGCTTGATGGGGCGGGCAGGATAGTCGGCGGCTTGGGCGATGCCGGCGAAGGTCAGCGTGGCGAACATGCCGGCAAGCGCGACGCGCGCGGACCGGCCCAGAAGGCGGCGAGACATGGGGATGACTCCGAAAGTTGAAGGTCAATCGACAAGGCCGCCAGTGTCCGAACTTTACGGTCCCCTTTCAAACGACTATATTGCACGGCTTCATTACCATTGGTCATGCTAGGGCCCTAGACACGCAATGCGCCTGCACTCGCCATCCATGTCCGAACTGCACGCCTTCGTGACGGCGGCGCGCCTGGGCAGCTTCACCCGGGCCGCCGAAACCTTGTGCGTGACCCAGGGCGCCGTCAGCCGGGCGATTTCACGCCTGGAAGCGCATTTCGGCCAACCGCTGATGCACCGCAACGCCCACGGCCTCACGCTCACCGAAACCGGCCGCCGCCTGTACGACGGCACGCAAAATCCCCTGCAGGAGATCGAGACGCTCAGCGCCGGCTTGCGAGCCGGCAACCGCCGCCAGCGCCTCACGCTGTCCACGGTCCCGACGCTGGCCAGCGCCTGGCTGGTGCCCCGCCTGCCCGACTTCCACGCGCGCCATCCGGACATCCAGCTAGGCTTCGCGGCCTACCGCCGCAATGAAGACTTCTCGGGCGAAACGCCCGATGCCAGCATCCTGTCCGGATTGCCCGAGCAATGGCCTGGCTGGCAGGTGGACTATGTGATCGGCCGCGAGATGGTTGTCATCTGCCACCCTGCAAGGCTGGCGGCACGGCGCGCGCAAGGGCTCTGGGACACCCCCGCGGGCTTGCTGGGGGAGCCGCTGCTCTACCACTCCAACGGCGTGGACAACTGGACGCAATGGCTGGCCGCCGCCGGCGTGCCGCGCGCCAAGGTGCAGCTGGCCAACGGCTTCGACCAGGTTTCCATCCTGGTACGCGCGGTCATGACCGACATGGGCATCGCCGTCCTGCAGCGCTGCCTGGTCCGCGACGATCTGCAGTCGGGGCGCGTGGCCGCCCCTTTTCCCGAACTGCCCGTACGCATCGCCCGGGGCTACCACCTGTGCGCGCCGGCGCAGCGCCGCGATCACTATGCGCTCGCCTGTTTCCGCCAATGGCTGCTGGAGACCGCCGGCCAGGATCCCGACGTGCTGGCCGCAAGCCCGGACTGAGTCGGCCCCGGTCGATACAAGTCGTTTCGCGAAGCGGGCGGCAACTGCTACAAAACGAAAACGGGCTCCTGTACAGGAGCCCGCTCACATGAGGGGACGGAATGCTCAAGGCGCGAGCTTGAACCCCAGGTCCACGCCCCACTTGTCGGTCTCGCGCAGCCACTTCGCCCCGCAGTTCAGGCAACGGAAGTGGTCTTCGCGGCTTTCTTCCCGGCCTTTCTGCGTCGGGTTGGTAAATCCTTGATGTCCCAGATGGGCATGCGGCGCAACGCCCGCAAGCCCTGGGTTAATGCGTTGGCAAGCCAGGCACATAACGCTCATTGGTGCTTCCCTACAAACATAGTTACTAAATTGTAAGGGATTTCACCAATACTTTTCTATCAATCTATGTCGATAAATCCAAAAATAATTGTTAACGCCACAATTAAACAACGGTCGGCATGGCGGCCAGGCAGGTAGCCAAGTGGTAGGGCGAGGTCGAGGGCATGTCCGCGCGCACCACCGTCCCCTCCGCATCCAGGCATTCATGCCAGCCTCCGGCGTGCAGGAAACGCGTCCGGAACATGGCCAGGCCCGCCTCCAGGGCGGGCAGGTCTCCCAGCACCCCGAGCACCCGCAGATACTCGGTCTGGGCCCAGATCCTGCGCGTGTCGTCGATGACGGCCCCGGATTCATCCAGCGCTGCCACCACCCCGCCCTCGTCCACCCCCAAACGGCGCGACCAACGCACCGCGCGCGGCAGCGATTCCGCCAGATCCAGGCCTTCGAACACCTCGGCCGAACCGTGCACCAGCGACAACCACTCGAACTGGTGGCCGGGTTCCAGCCGGTTGCCTGCGGTGCCCTGCCGCTCTTCCGAAATGCACTGCGAGGCCGCGTGCACGAAGAAATGGCTGATGCCTTGCGCCAGGCCACGCAGACGCTGCGCATACAGCGTGGGCTCCGCCACATGTGCGGCGGCCAGATACGCCTCGGTCAGGTGCATCATCGGATTCTGCGCGGGCGCGCGCAGGGGCTGGTTCAGGTCGGCGCTCAACGCCGCGTGATACAGCGAATCGGCGGTCTTGAAACGCGCCTCGATGACCGACGAAGTGGCCAGCATGAGCTTGCGCGCATCTGCGTTGCGGCTGCGGCGGAAATACGCGGCGCATGCCAGCACGATGAATGCGTGGGTATACAGGTCCTGGGTTTCGTCCAGCGGACGCGCCTGGGCGTCCACGCTGTAGCGCCAACCGCCGTTTACGTCGTCACGGAATACACGGCGCAGCGATTCGAACAACAGATCGGCATGCGCGCCGGCGGCCGCGCCCGGCGCCTCAGAAAAAATGTAGAGCTGGCGCGCGCAAGCCATGGCGCGATAACGCTGCGCCGGCAGCGCAGCGCCGGTGGCCGCATCCAGCGATTCAAAAGGCAGACCCAGCGCGCCATTGAAGCCCGGCCCCATCCAAAGAGGCAGGACAACGGAATCAAAATGGTCGCGTAGTGCGCGGATGTGCTCCGCAAGTGAAGAGTTGGTCTGTGCGGCAGTCATCTTGGAACGGCGCATACCCAATAAGGGCCCCAGATTTTGGAGCAGCAACGATAACCGAAATTTTCGCCGCAAACCGTTGAGTATTCTCCAAAGCGTCATGCTCACACAGACCGGTCCCGCCAATCAGCTCCGTCCAGGGCGAAGCGCCCTATCGGAAGATGTTTTCCTCTACCCAGTTCTGCGCGAATACTTCCGCGCGATCGCGTGCTTCGTCCAACGAAGCGCAGTTGCCCAAGTGGGAAAACGCGGCATCCACTTCGGTGCCGCCCTCGGCCGTAACCGTCAGCAATACGCCATATCCGCCGGTATCCATGGCCGCTGTGGAAACGTCGATCAGAACTTCCTGGTCACGATGCTGCATGTGCTACCTCCCAGTCGGTTACTTAAACGCGTGAACCACGCGTGACGTTGCGGGGGCAGAATCCCCGCGCAAATGAATAGACCCGTAAACGTCACGCAAGTTCATCTTACTGGCGACTCGGTGCCCGCGATACGACGAAAAGCAGCCAAATCGCGCATTCCGTCTCAGGAAATTCCCGTAGCACGGCCCGAATAGTCGCGAAGCTGCGAAATACTGCGAAAACATTCGCAAATTGTGCAGGAATTGCCGCAGCAAACGCTCAAGACGCGGCAAAACGCGGAATGATGTCCTGCGCTGCGACTGTGACCCGCCTCATCGAAATTCGCGGTGCCGCGCCTGCGCAGGACTACCTCAAGTGGATCGCGCCGGGCTCTTCCATGCGCAGCGCGAGCTTGCCCTTGTCGGTGATGAGCCAGCGGCCGTCGGCGCCGGCTTGAATGCAACGCAGCGTCTCCAGCGCCTGCGCAACGTGCGCGGGCACTTCAGTCTGGGCAGCGCCGGGCTCGCAGTTGTCTGCCACGATGCGCAGCCAATGGCCCAACTCGCCTTTCTCGAAACGGTGCAATGCCATGCGGTAACTCTCTCTTGAATTCCCTACGATAGCACGCCGCCAGGCTCGCCCTAGGTGAGCAGCCTGGGCAGCGACGAGGCCAGCAACGCCACGCCCGACACCGTAAGCAAACCCAGCACAATGCGGCGGAACGCGGCATCGCTGATGCCCACATAGACGCGCGTGCCCCACAAGGTCGGCACCAGCATCGCGGGCACGATCACTCCAAACAGCGGCAACATGTCGCGCGTGACCACGCCGGTGTAGACATAGCTCGCCATCGTCACGACCAGCATCGACAAGTTGAAGTTCTGGATCACCGCGCGCTGCACGTCACGGTCGAAGCGGCGCAAGGTGCACCACAAGGTCGGGATAACGCCCGTGAATCCGCCTATGCCGCCCATGACGCCGCCCATCGCGCCCACCACGCCATCCGCGAACCGTCCGCCGGCGGTAATGGGAGGCAGGCGTGTCGCGAACAACATGATGGGGCACCAGATCGCCAACAGGCCGCCGACCAGCGCCTTGAACATCAGCGGGTCCAGATACGGCAGCAGCTTGACGCCCACCGGAATGCCCAGCAATCCGCCTGCAACGAACGGCAGCAGATGCGCCACCGTGAAGCCGCGGCGCACCGTAAACGCGGCCAGCAACTGGCCGGTCAGCGAGCCGAACACCACCATCGCGGCGGCAAGCTTCGGATCTATCGTCCAGGCCCAGAAGGACATGGCGACCATGCCGAAGCCGAAACCCGACAGGCCCTGCACGAAACCTGCGGCCATGGCGCCCGCCGCGACCAGCACATATAAGGAATCCATTTCCGCCGCGCATCCGCAAGAGAAGCCGGAACCGGTCCCGGCGCACGACATTCTAGAACGCGCCGGCGCTTCTCTCGGAGATGTACGCGAGTCGCGGCCTACGAAGGGCGCAGCGCGAGCGGACGCTTCATGCGTGTCGCTGCCGCGGACGCCGCCACGCTGGCGGCGATAAGCGCCAGGCCCAGCGCGAGATCAGCCGAAATGCGTTCCTGGAAAACCAGCGACGAAACGATCAAACCGATCACCGGCACGCAGAGCATGGCGATCGAAGTCGCGACCGGCGGCATTTTCTGCGTCATGCCCAGCACCACGATGAAAGTCAGTGCGGTGGCCAGCGGGCCGGTGTACAGGATCACCGGCCAGGCCTGTGGCTCCGCGAGAAAGGCCGGCGCACCGTCACGCGCCCACGCCAATGCGGCCAACGGTATCGCAGCGATGGCGGTCTGCCAGGGAATCATGTCCGCCCCCAGCCGGATATGCCGGTTGCCGCGCAACTGGATGATGTTGCACGCCCATGCGAAGGAGGCGCCCAGCAGCATGGCCAGTCCTATCACCGTGTGCGTCTGCCAGGGGCTGAACGCCGGCGCGACGATGACGCCGATGCCGGCGTAGCTCAACGCCGTCGCCAGCCATTGCGCCATCGAGAGGCGTTCCTTCAGGACCAGCGACGACAGCGGGATGACCCAGATGGACGTGGCGTAGGCGATCACCGATGCGCGTCCGGGCGCCACGTACTGCAGCGCCCACAGGGCCAGCGCGGTAAAAGCACCCATCTGCAGCAACGCCACGCCCGCCACCAACGGAAGCTCCTGCCGCGTGGGCAGGCGCAGGCGGCCCAGCATGCCCAGCACCAGCACGCTGATCAACGCGGCCGATCCGAAGCGGCTGGCGGCCAGCCAGAGCGGGCTCATGTGCGCCAGCCCCAACTTCATGATGGGCCAGTTCCCGCCCCAGATGGCTACCGCGCCGACCAGCGGCAAAAACCTGCCCAACGTGCTCTGCTGACTCATTACTGCCAATCTACCGCTTGAATATTCCGTGTTTTAGCGAAATCGCCAAATGATGGAATAGTCTATAGGGTAAACCCCAGCATCTTTCACTGCATTCACGCGAATTTCCCGTCATACTCGGCACACTTGAATGGCCGAATGACGATAGCTAGGTGACTTATGCCGGAAATCAACCTGGATGCCACTGACATCCGTATCCTCAACGAACTCCAGCGCGATGCGCGGCTGACCAATGTCGAGCTCGCGGCGCGCGTAAATCTGTCCGCCTCGCCCTGCCTGGCCCGCGTGCGCCGCCTTGAGACCGAAGGCCTGATCGACCGCCGCGTCACGCTGCTGAACGCCCGCAAGCTTGGCCTGAAGGTCAATGTGTTCATCCAGATTTCGCTGGACAAGCAGCGCAAGGCGGCGCTGGACGTATTCGAACGCGAGATCGCCGTCCTGCCGGAAATCATGGAGTGCTACCTGATGTCGGGCGACGCCGACTATCTGATACGCGCCCTGGTGCCCGACGTCGATGCGCTGGAACGACTGATCGTCGAACACATCACCCGCATCCCGGGCGTGGCCAGCATCCGCTCCAGCTTTGCCTTGAAGCAGGTGCTCTACACCACCGCCGTCCCGCTCGCGTAAGGCGCGTCGCGGCAAACTTGCGGGATCCTCCGCGCCCCTCCACAATGAAAGCGCCACGCGGGCCGTGCGCCCGCGCCGGCGTCCCTCCCATCGCCTAGCAAGGAGAACACCATGCCTGAAACCGACTGGTTCCCCGGCGGCACGCTACCCGATCGTCAGGGCTATTTCGAAGTGGAATTCGAGACCGGTGAAACCGAAATCACACGCTACGGCATGCTCGGCTGGGAGCCCGAGCAGGATCGTGGCCGCATCAAACGCTGGCGCGGCCTGGACCCGGCAATCGAAGCCGCCGAAATGCAGCGCGAGCGCGCGGTGCGCAGCAACGGCGACTCCGTCATGGGCTGACGCCCGGCCGCCCCTTGCGGCGGCCAGCCAATGCAAAACGCCGCGGAGGACTCATCCGCGGCGTTTTGTTTTGCCAGAAGGCTTACAGGTCCAGCTTGGAGATCTTGGTACCAGCCAAGGACACGCCCGCCATCAGGCCGCCGTTGTTCATCACGAAACCGACGATGGGCTGTTGAGCCGTATTCGTATCGATCCGGCCGTTCGCACCAATATTGACGACCGCCACCGTAGCGTCGGCACCCACGGTCCAGCCACTGCTATTGCGGAACTTGGCCAACGCTTCATCGGTCATGAACAGCAACACCATCGCCTTCGATTGGGCACCGGCCTGGAAGCCGACCGAGCCCGCCGTGGTGCTGTAGTAGCCGGCGTTGGCACCGCCCACGCGCAACACGCCCTTGCCGTGCTCCGCCCCGATGATGAAACTGCCGCTCAGCACGTCTGGGAATATCAGCACGCCCTTGGCGCGCGCGACCAATTCCTTGGACTGGGGCGATGCCTGGTAAAGCTTGCCCAACGTGGCATCGGCCGCGCTGTTCAATGACTGGCGCTGCTCGGTTGCGGTGGCCGAGGATTTGGGACTGGTGGTGGTGCAGCCCGTAAACATCAGACCGGCTACGCCGATCGCCGCGGCGGCCAAGCCAGCGCGACGCAAGACAGGAAAAGTATCAAACATGGAACTCTCCTTTTTGTTGTCACCCTGTACCACTGTACCGGGCAAATGCGCCCGCGCAAGGCACACGATTGTGCGAAAAGAAACAAAACCTGCCTGCGCCGCGGGTTCCCGCCCTTCGATAGCGCCCCTACAGGATGCCGTAACGGGGTTCGCCCGTGGACTCATCCACCGACACGATGCCCGACAGCACCAGTTCCGCATGGCGTCTTGCTGTGCCTGGGTCGTCGAAAGTCACGAAGCGCGGCAGCGACCAGCGCCGCTCGAAAACGCCCTCCGTCCTGCGGCACACCGCAACCTCGATAGCCAACACGCCGGTATCCAGCCGGATGACCTGGCATTCCACCTCGAATCCATCGATATGACGCTGTGGCCACGCGCCCATGCCTCGCTCCTGAAAGAAGTTCGCCCGGCCGCAATATGCCAAAAATAATTCGGCTTGAAAAGCAATGTTTTCAAGGAGTTATGACGTACTAGAGCAGCTAGTGCGCAAGCATCTTGCAGCGTGCGGAAACGGCCTCGAATCGCCCCATTTCCGGGTCGATTGCCACTGGCGCGCAAAGCGTGGCCGCGCGCCGCCACTCCCCTATTGAGCGCCGGGCGGACGTATCCATTGCGCGTCCCATAAGCCCTCGCCGCGCTCGAGCGCCGCGCCCAAGGCCTGTTTGCTGCGCTGCGCTACCGCTGCGAGCAGGGCATTGCATACCGAGAAAGCCGCCGTGTAGGAATCGAAAGGCGACGCGCTGGAACTGCGCGCAATGAGCACGTGGTGCGCAGAGGCCGCGGCGGGGGCCGATGCCGAATCGGTGATCAGGATTACCTTGCCGCCGCGCTGCCGGAAGTATTTGACCGCATTGGCCGCAGCAACTGAATAGCGTCGGAACGTGAAGGCCAGCAGCACGTCGGCCTCATCGATCCAGAGCAACTGGTCTTCCAGGAACAGCGGGCCGGCGGCCACCATGGGTTTCACCGATGGCAGGCACAGGTTCAGGTAAAGCGCCACATGGCTCGCCAACGGCGCTGCCTGGCGCAGCCCCAGCACATGCACCCGCCCCCTGCGTTGCGTCAGCAGCCGCACTGCCGCTTCGAAGGCGGCCACGTCGATGGACGCGTACGTCTCTTTCAGGTTGTGCTGATCATGCAGCAAGGCGTTGTGCAGGCAAGCGCGCGGCGACGGCTTGTCGCTGCCGACCACGTCCGCGCGCTCGCCAGGCGAGGCCAGGCGCGCCGTCACTTCCGCGCGCGCCTCCATCTGCGCCTGCGCATAGCTTTCGTAGCCCAGCTTGGCCAGCAATCGCACCACGGTGGACGCGCTGGTGCCGACCAGACTGGCCAATGCCGTTGCCGATTCCAGCAAGCTTTGCGGATAGCGCGCCTGCATTTCCTCAACCAGCACCTGTTCGGTCTTGCTGAGCTTGCGGCCATAGCCGGCAATTCGTTGGTGCAGGTTCATTCTTGGAAGGTCCTAGGTGATAACCCCAAATTTCACAACACTCATTGCATCTTATATTGCAGCCTGCAATTTCTATTGCAAATTAGACCAAACCCGCAGTCACCACAAGAGAATTCCATGAAGCATCACCCGCAGGGGCCGTCCTTGGCCCGCCGCAGCCTGGTCCTGGCCGGCCTGGGCGCCGCCTTGCTGCCGTTGGCCGCGCGCGCCAATGCCTATCCGTCGCGCCCCATCACGCTGGTCGTTCCTTTTCCGGCGGGCGGCTCTGTCGACCTGATCGGCCGGCTGTATGCGGACGCCCTGGGCAAGGCGCTGGGCACCAGCGTCATTATCGAAAACCGCGATGGAGCGGGCGGCGCCATCGGCAGCAAGCGGGTCGCGCGTGCCACGCCTGACGGCTACACGCTGGTTGCATCATCGCAAAGCTCGCATCTGGCCAACCCATTGATGCGCGGAGATATCGGCTACGACCCGATCAAGGATTTCGTCTCGATTTCGCAGCTGTCGCGCACGCCGAACGTGCTGGTGACCAACGCCGCCGTGCCCGCCCGCAACCTCGCGGAGTTCGTCGCCCTGCTGAAAGCGCGTCCCGATCAGCTGCATTACGCCACCGCGGGGATCGGCAGCATGGGACAACTCAACGCCGAGCTGTTCAAGAACACCCTGCAAGTGCAGGCGGTGCACGTGCCCTACCGAGGCGGCGCCCCCCTTATCAATGCCCTGCTCTCCGACCAGGCGCAGTTCGCCCTGGACAACCTCGCGCCCTTCCTGCCCCACATCCAGGTCGGCAAGATGCGCGCCTTGGCGGTCGCCGCTCCCAAGCGGCTGGATTCGCTGCCCGATGTGCCGACCTTCGAAGAACTGGGCTATCCCGTGCTCAACTCCATGTCGTGGATCGGCCTGGCCGCGCCCGCCGGCACGCCTGACGACATCGTTCAGAAACTGCTGGCCGCCGTGCGCACCGCCGCCAAGGAGGACGGCATGCCGCAATCCCTGGAAAAGGCCGGCGCGCTGCCGCCCGAAGATCAGACGCCTCAACAGTTCACCTCCATGATGTCCGAACGCCTGGCGTTGTACAAAGACCTTATCGACCGCGCCGGCATCCGTCCTGAATAGGCCCGACTCCCATGAAAAATCCCGCTTTCGAACCCGACACCGCTCCACTCGAAGTCTTGCCGCGCGATCTTGCGGCCTACCGCAAGGGCAATGTCGGCATTCCGTATGTGCATCGTTTCGAATCGGGCCGCCCCGGCCCGCACGTGCTGATCAACGCCATCACGCACGGCAACGAGATCTGTGGCATGGTGGCCGCCACCCATCTGCTGGACACGGGCGTGCGGCCCAAGATCGGCACGCTGACCGTCAGCTTCGCCCATGTCGAGGCCTATGAAGCCTTCGACATCGAGAACCCCTACGAAAACCGCCAGCTCGTCCACAACCTGAACCGCATCTGGTCGGCCGCCATGCTGGACGGTCCGGAAGACAGCCCCGAACTGCGCCGCGCCCGCGAACTGCGTCCGGTGCTCGATGCCGCCGACTTCGTGCTGGATATCCACTCCACGCGCGCCCCCGTGCAACCCTTCTGGGTCTACACGGAAATGGACCGCAACACGGCGCTGGCCAGCGCCGTCGGCGCGCCGCAGGTGCACCTGGTAATGCCGCCCGACCTGTTTCCTGGCACGGGCGTAATGGGCTACGGCCGCCACGGCGACCCGGACTCCGATAGCGGCGGCTCGCTGGTGGTCGAATGCGGCCAGCATTTCGCGCAGTCCGCCGCCGCCCTGGCGACGGACGTCACGCTGCGCTTCCTGGCGCACCTGGGCCTGATCGATGCTTCCGCCGAAACGCCGCCCCCGCCCGTGCCGCAGCGCTATCGCCTGCTTGAAGTGCACATGGTGAAGTCCGAGAACTTCGCCTTCACCCGTCCGGTCATCGGCTTCGAAACGTTCGCAAAGGGCGAACTGATCGCCATGAACGGCGCAGAGGAAATCCGTTCGCCCTGCGACGACTGCACCATCTTCATGCCCACGCGCATGCCCATCGTGGGCCGCGAAGCGGTCTACCTGACCGTGGCGATCTGAGACGCGCGGCAAGCGCCCGTTCCGGGTCTCTTCAAAGATCCGGAATCAGGCGCTTGCCCAGGCTGATGACCTCGTCCTGCTGAAAGCCCAGCGTCGCATAGAAATCCTTGACGGCGACATTGCCCGACCGTATCAGCAGATTGATCTTCGGGCAGCCCATTTCCAGCAGCTTGCGCTCCACCGCAAGCATCAGCGCGGTCGCGTAACCACGGCGCTGATGGGCAGGCGATACCGCCAGGTAATTGATCCAGGCACGATGGCCGTCATAGCCGCCCATCAGCGTTCCGACGATCGCGCCTTCCGCCTCCCCCACCAGGAAAAGATCCGATTGCACCGCGAGCTTGCGCGCAATGTCCTTGCGCGGATCGTTCCACGGACGGGTCAGGCCGCAGTCATGCCACAGTTGGATGATCGCGGCTTCGTCGGTCGAATGGTAGGGCCGGATGGCGAGGTCTTGCGCACTCATGCTTCGTTCCTTCAATGATGGCAACGAAAGCCTTGCGATACGCCTCGATAGCGGGACCAGCCGGAAACAGAAAAGCCACGAGAGGTATCGTGGCTTTCAAAGGATGGCGCCGATGATTCGGCGCCCGGACGTGACTAGCCACTCAACTTGGACGTCGAGTGATTCGTCGATGGTTTGCACCGAAAATCGGCGCGCAATGCGGTACGCTCATGCGGTCAAGCATACACGAGGCCCCGCGGAGCCGCCAGGCTCAAGACACATCAGGCGCCCCCAGCGTGCCTTCCATGACCACCACGGCCTCGCCCGCCACGCCTGCCCACACGCCGTCGGTGCGCGGTTCGGCGTGGGCCAGCAGCACGCTGGCGCGCCCCATGTCCACGCCCTGCTCCACCCGCAGGCGCAGCGCGCCCTCTCCGCGCAGGGCAGCGCGCAATGCCGTCATGGCCGCCGTCGCGCTGCCGGTCGCGGGGTCTTCCGTCATGCGTCCGGTGAACATGCGGGCCTGCACATCCGCCCCGCCCGGGCGAGTATCGGTGGCATAGGCATAGATGGACTTCGCGCCGTCCAGCGGCAGCAGGGCCGCATAGCCCGCCGGGTCGGGCACGGCCCGGCGCAAGGCGTCGCGGCTGGCCAACTGCACCACCAGGAAGATCAGGCCGACCGACGCCACCTGGGGCGCATGCGCGGAGCTATCGATGTCCGCGGGTACCAGGCTCAAGGCCCGCGCCACCGCGGCGGCCGGCGCCTCGCTGGCGAGCGACAAGGGTTGCGGCGCGAGCAGTTCCGCGGCGTCCACGCCCCTGGCGCCCTTGCGCAACGCAATGCGCACCAGTCCCGCTTCCTCCTCGAACACAAAGGCATCCGGCACGGTCAAGGCCGAAGCCGTCATTTCCCGCGCCAGCACCACGGCCGTGCCCACATTCGGATGCCCCGCGAACGGCACCTCGCGGTCGGGCGTGAAGATGCGCACCCAGGCCGTGTGGGCCGGGTCCCGCGGCGGCAGCACAAAGCTGGTTTCGGAATAGTTGAATTCGCGCGCGATGCGCTGCATCTGCAGCGCGCTCAGCCCCTGAGCGTCGAACACCACTGCCAGCGGATTGCCGCCGTATGCTTGGCTGGTGAACACATCGGCGGTGACATAACGGTAGCGCATGGGACGTCCTCTCAAGCCGCGCGGACTGCGCGGCGACCTGGGAAGTGTGTGCGGCTGGCGCCCCGCCCGCCAGACACAGACACGACCAATCGGGACCGTAACAGCGGGAGGATTTGGCATAGACTCTGGGCAGGCGGCGAACGGACGTCACCATCAAACTGCGCAGCAACAGTCTGCTCGAAGTGCGTTTTTCCCGGCCTGCCCCACGCCCGGGCGACGCCCTGCCTTGATCTCCGCGGCGCGCGGCCCTCCTGTCTTGCATCAACGCAGCCCCCCACGCTGGCCCAGTACAATATCCCATATATGGGGACGATGAAAATGAAAGACAGTGCAAGGCCCGCGGGGGTACTTACCGTCGACGAGGCGGTACGCCTGGCGCAAGACTGGGCACGCGCGCATCACGCGGACGCCGATCGAAGCAAAAAGTTCGCCATCCAGTGGCACCGGGACACGAGCCCCGGCAACAGGCAAGGCGATGCATTGCAAAGAGATCTCGCCTTCTTTTTCCAGGCCGCCTCCAATGACGCCGCTTACTGGCGCTCCGTCGGCGACTTCACCGAGGAAGCCACGGGTCCCTGGGGAGTGCAGGCACTGAAGGCGTTGGCCGGCTTGAATTTCGTCGGCCTTGCCGCGGCCATCATCCTGTTTGCCGCGCGGGACAGCTCCGCGTTCACGGCGGGCGCGATCAGCGCATGCGCCCTGTTCCTGGCCGGCCTGCTGCTGGCCTATCCGGCACTGCGGCTCACCAACATTTCCCGCTCCACGGCAAACGCCGCCTCCGCCCTGCAAAGCCGGGAAGCCGGCGCCGCGTCGACCTGGGAACAACTGCAGTCCGCCAATCACGGCAATCCCAACGTCGGTCGCCGGGAACGCAAGATCGCCTTGCACATGGCCTGCATCATGGCCGCCACGGCGACGGCAGGCTGTGCCGCGCTGGTCGCGACCGTGTGGCTCTAGGCGCGCAACCGCAACAGGCGCAGCTACACCACCGGAGTGATCGCCCGTCCCGTCGTGAAGAACGACACAAGATTCCGGATCGCCAGTTCGGCCATCTGGCGGCGCGTTTCGTGCGTGGCGCTGCCGATGTGGGGCGCCAGCACCACGTTGGGCAGGGACCGCAACGGGCTCTCGCCCAGCGGTTCGCTCTCGAACACATCGAGCGCGGCGCCCTGGATGGTGCCACTGGCCAACGCCTGGCACAGGTCTGCCTCGTTGATGACCGAACCGCGGGCGACGTTGACGACGACGCCATTCGGCCCCAACGCGCGCAATACCTCCGCATCCACGATATGCCGCGTGGCCGCTCCGCCCGGGCACGACAGGATCAGCACGTCGACGTGGCCAGCCATGGCAGGCAGGGAATCGAAGTGCCGCCATGGCACTTCCTGGCGCGCACGTCCAAAGTAGCTGACGTCCACTTCAAACGGCACGAGCCGCTGGACGATCTCCTTACCGATGCGCCCCAAGCCAACGATGCCTACCTTCTTGCCGGCGAGGCTTGCCCCCAACGGAAATGGCGATCGCTCCCAAGCGCCGCTGCGCACGTAAATGTCGGCCGCGGGCACCCTGCGCAACAGCGCAAGCAACATTCCCACCGCGAGTTCGGCCACGGCCTTGTTCAGCACGTCCGGCGTATTGGTCACGGCAATTCCCCTCTGCCGCGCATGCTCCAGCGCAATCCCGTCGTAGCCGACCCCGTTGGTCGTGATAATGCGCAACCGCGGCAAACGGTCCATCAGCTCGGCGGTAATCCGGTAGTTCGAACGCGTAACAATGCCGCCTATCAGCGCCGCCAGCGCCGGGTCCTGCTCGAGCGCCTCCTCGTCGATCATCGCGAACACCGAACGGAAGCGGGCTTCCACTGCCTCGGGGAATACCCCTACCTTAAGCAGTGGGGGAAACACGCTGCTTCCGTCCACAGGGGATTTTTCTGGTTCCTGGCGCGCTGCAGCCAGTTCAGGGGCCATCATGGGTTTCAACCTCGACGCTTTAACATAGGGGAAATTGGCGCGACAAGCCTGCAGCTTTCGCGGCCGGGCTCGTAGCGGTTCGTGCGATCTTCAATCTGAAGTTTCTCCTTCCAGGGCGAGAGCCCAGCGCATCATGGACATAAAGTGCATGCAAAGCTTCGTCGCGGTCGTCGAAGCCGGTTCGTTCGCCGAAGCGGCGCGCAAGCTCGACCTGACCTCGGCCGCCATTGCCGCCCGCATCAAGGCGCTGGAGATGGACCTGGGCGTAGCGCTGGTCAAGCGATCGGGCCGCTCGGTCAGGCCAACCGAAAGCGGCATGCGGATTCTCGAAGGCACCAAGGCGGCCATCCGGAACATCCGTGACTTGCGCGCCATGGCCATCGATGGGGACCAGCCCGGCGAGTTCCGCATCGGTTGCTTCGTCTCGGCGCTCACGAATGTGCTGCCCCCCATCCTCAAGTCCCTGTACCGCCGGCATCCGGATGCATCGGTGTTCGTCACGCCGGGCGGCTCCATCGACCTGTGCGGCAAGGTGGTCAACGGAGAACTCGATGCGGCGATCGTGGTGGAGCCCCAGTTCTCCGTGCCTAAAAGCTGTCTCTGGCAGCCGTTCATGGAAGAGCCGCTGGTCGTCGTGGCCCCATCCCATCTTGCCGGACAGGACGCACACACCCTGTTGTCGACCCAACCCTTCATACGCTATGACCGGAACATCTATGGCGGCCAGCTGGCGGACCGCTATCTGCGCGATCACCAGATCTGGCCGAAACAGCGCCTGGAGATCGACGGCCTGCTTGCCATCGTCGCCCTGGTGCACGAAGGCCTGGGCGTCGCGCTGATTCCGGACTGGTCCTCCATGTGGAAGTCGCTGGATGTGGCGCGCATCCCCCTGCCCAACCGCGCCCCCGTGCGCAGGAACGGCCTGATCTGGAACACCCGCGGCCATCACGCCAAGATGGCCGCGTCGATTTCCCAGGACGCCCGCGCCATTTTCGGGGGCTTGGAAGAACGCGAGGCAAAGGAGTAGCCCTACTTCGGTTTGGCTGGCACGCCGCGCAGGAAATCAAAATCGACGCCCTTGTCGGCCTGGGTCACCGTATCCAGGAAGAGCTTTTTGTAGCCGCGCTCGGCCGTGGGAGGCGTGACGGGCTGCTCGCGGCGGCGGCGGTCCAGCTCTTCTTCCGGGATCAACAGGGAAATCTCCCGCTGGCTGACGCTAAGCCGTATGCGGTCACCGTTGCGCACATAGGCCAGCGGCCCGCCTATCGCGGCCTCCGGTGTGACATGCAGCACAATAGTGCCGAAGGCGGTGCCGCTCATGCGGCCGTCCGATATCCGGATGATGTCCTTCACGCCCTGAGACGCCAGTTTCTTCGGGATAGGGATATAGCCCGCTTCCGGCATGCCGGGCGCTCCTTTCGGTCCGATGTTCTTCAGGACCAGTATGTCCTGCGGCGTGACGTCCAGGTCCGCGGCGTCGATACGGGTCGCCAGGTCCTCGGCGTTCTCGAACACCACGGCGCGCCCTTCGTGTTCCATCAGCGCGGCATTGGCAGACGACTGCTTGATGATGGCGCCTTCGGGCGCCAAGTTGCCCGACAGCACGGCGATACCGCCCTGCGGATAGATCGGGTCCTGCCTTGTCTTGACCACGCTCTGCGTGAACCCCGGTCCCGCGCGCTCGATCTCCTCACCCAGCGTCCTGCCGGTCACCGTCAGCGCATCGAGCTTCAGCAAGGGCTTGAGCTCGCGCAGCAGCGTGGCCATGCCGCCTGCCTTGTGAAAGTCCTCCATGTAGTGCTGGCCGGACGGCTTCAAGTCCACCAGAACTGGCGTCTCGCGGCCCATGCGGTCCAGCGCTTTGAGGTCCAGGTCCAGGCCCAACCGCCCGGCGATGGCGGTGAGGTGGATGATGCCGTTCGTCGATCCGCCTATGGCCAACAGCACCCGCATCGCATTCTCGAACGCATCCGCGGTAAGGATCTTCGAGATGCGCAGGCGTTGCCTCGCGATTTCGACGGCCTGCGCGCCGGTGAGTTCGGCGATGCGCATTCGGTCCGCCGTGACCGCGGGAGGCGTGGCGCCGCCAGGCACCGTCATGCCCAGCGCTTCGGCGATGCACGCCATGGTGCTTGCGGTACCCATGACCGAACAGGTGCCCACGCTGGCCACCAACTGGTTGTTGACGTCGGCGATCTCCTGGTCGTCGATCTCCTCGGCCCGGTACTTGCCCCAGTACCTGCGGCAATCCGTGCATGCGCCGACTCGTTCAGAGCGATGCGAACCCGTCAGCATCGATCCCGTCACCAGCTGGATCGCAGGAATGTCCGCGGAGGCGGCGCCCATCAGCTGGGCGGGCACGGTCTTGTCGCATCCGCCTATCAACACCACCGCATCCATGGGCTGCGCGCGTATCAGTTCCTCGGTGTCCATGGACATGAGGTTGCGCAGGTACATGCTCGTGGGAAAGGAGAAGCTCTCGTGGATGGAGATGGTCGGGAAGTCCATCGGCAGCCCGCCGGCGAACATGATGCCGCGCTTGACCGCTTCCAGCAGCTGCGGCGCATTGCCATGGCAGGGGTTGTAGGCGCTGCCCGTGTTGGCGATGCCAATGACGGGCCGATCCAGCGCCCCGTCCGTATACCCCGCGCCCTTGATGAAGGCCTTTCTCAGGAACAGCGAGAATCCGCTGTCGCCGTAGCTGGTAAGGCCCTTACGCAGGCCGCTAGCCTCGTCCTGCGCCGCCCCGTTGGTTTTCTTGCTCATCTTGTTCAAGCTGCTTCCAGTTAGTTTGCGGTGATGCCACCGTCGCGGATGACCTTGGCCCACTGCTCGATTTCCGCGTTCAGGCGCGCCTTGGAGGCATCGACATCAAGCGCGTCGGCGTAGACGCCTTGCTGCAGCAGCTGGGCCTTGGCATCGTCCTTGGCCAGCGCAGTCATCAGCGCTTTGTTGATCTTGGCAACAATGGGAGCCGGCGTGCCCGCCGGCGCCATGACGCCAAAGAGCGAACTGACGTTGAAGCCGCTGAAGCCCTGCTCCTCTGCGGTCGGGATGTCCGGCAGCATCGACACGCGTTGCGGCGTCAACACGGCCAGCGGACGCAGCTGGCCGGACTTGATAAAGGAGATCGCGGCCGGGACCGTCTCCGTCATCGTCTCCACCTGGCCACCGACCAGGTCGGTCATGGCCGGGCCGCTGCCGCGGTAAGCCACGTGCACAATGTTGACGCCCGCGATCTGCTTGAACAGCTCCATGGCCATGCGCTGGGGAGCGCCGGCGCCCGATGAGGCGAAGTTGAGTTTTCCGGGATTGGCTTTTGCGTAGCTCACCAGCTCGGCCAAGGATTTGATCGGCAGCTTGGGATTGACCACCGCCACCAGCGGGACGAAACCGACTACCCCGGCAGGCGCAAAGTCTTTGCGCAGGTCATAGGCAATGGTGTCCTTTTCCAGGGTCGCCATGACCGAGTGCGAGGTCAGCGCTCCCATCAGGAGGGTGTACCCGTCAGGCTGCGCGCGCGCCACTTCGGCAGCGCCGATATTGCCGCCCGCGCCGCCCCGGTTCTCGATCACGACCTGGCCGCCGATCTGCTCGCTCAGGCGCTGGCCTACGATACGTCCGATGACGTCGGTCGCGCCGCCGGGCGGGTACGGGATGATCAGGCGGATGGGCTTGCTGGGATAGGTGTCGGCAGCCTGCGCGGATGCATGGCCGGAAACGGTGAACGCCGCGGCCGCGATAAACGCAGCCGCCGCGATGTGTATGCGCTTGCGCGCGGCATTCTTACAGAACATTTTTGTCTCCCGATGCGTTCTTATGGCCTGAAAGCTCTAGACGCATGTTCGCAAACTCTCGCCCGCGAAAAGAGAAAAAAATTTATGTTCTGTCAAAAAAATCCCTGAGAGTCCTAGGCCGTCTGGATGAGGAGAATCCGGACTGCACTTGGGTGTTGTGACGCAGGGTTCTTGAGCCGCCAGCGGCTGGACTGCGGGATTCCGATGCTCGCCCCATTGGGGCTGCGCTTCGGATCCCTCCGCCCGGCCACCGGCTCGCGACACCTGCCCATGAACGGGGGCTGAAAACCAATGCATTAGGCGACTGCCAGCCGAGGACCCCGGAGCCATACGAAGCACAGCCCCGCCGGGGCGAGCATCGGAATGGCGCAGGGCAGCCTCGGCGACTAAAGAACCCTAGCATCCGCAGGCTCGAAGCCCTGCCACCCGCACTTCGATTTTGGGAAGCACGGTTCTTGAGCCGCCGGCGTCCGGACTGCGGGATTCCGATGCTCGCCCCATTGGGGCTGCGCTTCGGATCCCTCCGCCCGGCCACCGGCTCGCGACACCTGCCCATGAACGGGGGCTGAAAACCTATGCATCAGGCGACTGCCAGCCGAGGACCCCGGAGCCATACGAAGCGCAGCCCCGCCGGGGCGAGCATCGGAATGGCGCAGGGCAGCCTCGGCGGCTAAAGAACCCTGACATCCGCGAGCTCGAAGCCCTGCCACCCGCACTTGGGTTTTGTGACGCAGGGTTCTTGAGCCGCCAGCGGCCGGACTGCGGGATTCCGATGCTCGCCCCATTGGGGCTGCGCTTCGGACCCCTCCGCCCGGCCACCGGCTCGCGACACCTGCCCATAAACGGGGGCTGAAAACCAATGCATCAGGCGACTGCCAGCCGAGGACCCCGGAGCCATACGAAGCGCAGCCCCGCCGGGGCGAGCATCGGAATGGCGCAGGGCAGCCTCGGCGGCTAAAGAACCCTAGCATCCGCAGGCTCGAAGCCCCGCCGCTTGCGTCAGGCCAATGCTTCCTCATCCTTCAGGATCTGCATGGCCTTGCCCAAGGCGACCTGGTAGCGCCGCTGCTCCTTGGCGACCCTGTCCGGCGTCCACTGGTAGAAGCCCCTAAGGGAAGGCGATTTGACGCCGATGTTGCCCTGCTCGACCAGCTCGCGCATGAGCGGGCTGGGCCTGTCGTCCGTGCGCAAGTGCGGGTACATGGTCGCGGCAGCCGCGCAATGGATGTCGATGCCAGCCAGGTCCTTCTGCAGCAGCGGACCGGCCGCGATATAGCGGAATCCGAATCCATAGCGCACGGCCGTATCCACGTCCTCGGCCGAAGCGAAGCCCTCCTCCACCAACGCAATGGCTTCACGCATCAGCGCATGCTGGATGCGGTTGGCCAGGAAACCCGGCACATCTCGCTTGACCTGCACCGGCTTCTTGCCGGTATCGCGCATGATGCGGCTGACTTCCTGGGCCATGGCTTCATCGGTCGCCTCGCCGCGTATCACCTCCACGGCGGGCACCAGATGGGCGGGCATGAAGTAATGCAGGCCCACCATGCGCGAGCGGGTGTGCAAACCTTCGCCGATGGCACTGATGGGAAAGCTCGACGAATTGCTGGTCAGGGGAATGGAAGCCGGCGCCAGCCGTTCCAGGCGAGCGAAGACCTCGCGCTTGGTTTCCAGCAGTTCCGGCACGCACTCGACCACAATGCGCGTATCGCTCCAGTCGATTTCCTCCATGGTGGCGCTGGTGACGATGCGCCCGGCATCCGCCTGCCCGCCGATCATTTCGCTGGACGCATTCACGCGCCGCGTCGCCGCCGCGCGCGCAGCCGCGTCGGGCTCCACCAGCCACACTCGCCAACCGGCGGCATGAAAGCCGGCGGCAACGTCGGCCCCCATGGTGCCCGCGCCCAGCACAATTGCCTGATCCATCTGTTCCGTCCTTTTGGTAGTTGGGGTATGTGGTACTCAGAGAGCCTGCGCATCGGGCGCCGGCAGATACATGGGCTTGCCCGCCACGTCCAGGTCAACGCGCAGGATGCAGGCCGAACTGGACTCGGTGATGTAGAGCGTGCGTCCGCCAGGCCCGCCAAAGGCCACATTGGTTGTGTGCAGCCCCTCCGGCGACTGGATGCGCAGGGCCGGCTGGCCCAGCGCATCCATGCACCAAACCGTGCCCAAGCCCACGTGGGCGATGCACAGGCCTCCGCGCGCGTCCAGCGCCAGTCCGTCCGGACCGCCGCCTCCCGACATCTGGATGAAGGTCCCGACCTTGCCGACCTGACCATTGCGCAGCAGCGGCACCTTCCAGATCGCATTGGCCCGCGTCGCGGCGACATACAGCGCGTGCTCGTCCAGGTCCATGACCAGGCCGTTGGGACTGGGTATGCAATCAAGCAGGCAATCCAGCTGTCCGTCCGGGCGCAAGCGGAACAGGCGTCCGGTCGGGTCCTGCCAGCCGGTCATGCCCTGGTCGGTGAAGTAGAGATCGCCCGCCTGCGAGAAGAACAGGTCGTTCACTCCCTTGAAGCGCTCGATGTTGTAGCGCTCGAGCACCGGCCGCACCTCGCGGCGTTCAAGGTCGAACTGCATGATGCCGTGCTTGTAGTCGGCAATGAAAATGCGCCCGTCGCGATGGAACTTCAGGCCATTGGGCCAGCCGTCGTACTGCGCCAGCGGCTCGAACTCGCCGCGCGCATCGACGCGCAAGATGCGGCCGTTGATGACGTCCACGCAATACAGCAAGCCGTCCGGCCCGAAGGAAGGCCCTTCCAGCAACGAGCGCGGCGGATTGCCCTGCGGCTGGCCGGCGACCCACTCGTTCAGGTCCTGGCCTTGCCACTTCAACTCGTCGGGCAGCCGGGCATATACGCTGGCCTGAATCCTCGGGACGGGATCGTAGAACATGCGGGTCTCCTCTGATTTTCCGAACGGGAATCCATGCGTCCCGTTTCGAGCAAAATTCTAAGGAGAGCCAAGTATTTAAGGAAATGAAATATATAGAACGAATCTTTCAATAAAAACGATCGCTGATTTCTAATGTCCCGAGGCCATCCTCCCCCGGACGCCGCGCGGCCGCTCCCCGAGCAGGATACGATGACGCGTCCCTTGCTTATCGCCCACCGCCCTATGTTCCGCATCGCCAGCCATACCGTACTCGCACTCGTCATCGCTGGGGCAGCATTGCTGCTGCTGCGGGGCAATGGCGGCCCGCAGCTGATCCATAGCGAAGACTCGCAGTTCGGCAAACTGCTGGTATTCGAGGAAAACGGCGAGCGCTGCATGAATTTCAACTCCATGCACGACGTCGGTCGCCAGACCTGCATGAGCCTGGAGCACCCCGGGCAATTGGTGTTTTCCTACACGCGCATGATGATGACCGCGCTCTACGTCCACCCCAAGCCGAGAAACATCCTGATCGTCGGACTGGGCGGCGCCACGCTGCAGAACACCCTGGCCAGGCTCTTGCCCGGCACGGTTGTCGATACCGTGGAAATCGATCCCGCGGTGGGCACCGTCGCGGCGCGCTACTTCGGCTACCAGCAGGGCCCCAGGCAACGCCTATTCCTGGAAGACGGCCGAGCGTACATTGAACGCGCCCATCGCGACGGGCAGCAATACGACATGGTGATGCTGGACGCGTTCGACGTCGACTACATCCCCGAACACCTGATGACGCTGGAGTTCCTGCAGCACGTGCGCGGCATCCTCGCGCCGGGCGGCGTGGCGGTGGCGAATACGTTCACCAATAGCCAGCTGTATGAGCGCGAGTCGGCGACCTATGCGGCGGTGTTCGGAACGTTCTTCAATCTGCAGACGGGCAATCGCGTCATCGTGGCGGTCAATGGCGAGTTGCCCGGCCGCGATGAGCTTGCTCGCAATGCCGAAGCGCTGGATGCCGTACTCGGGCCTTTGGGCGTCAATGCCAAGGAAGCCCTGGACCTGTACTCGCGCCGACAGGCGGCCGCCAGCGAAGCGCCGGTCTTGCGCGATTGAGCGCACCCGGCGCTCGCTCACTTCACCGCGGAGTTGCCCCCATCTGCGTAAAGTGCGGACCCCGTCACGAAGCTTGCCATCGGACTCGCCAGGAACAGCGCCGCCGAGGCGATTTCATCGGCGCGCGCAATCCGCTTCATGGCGTGCAGGCCGGCCGCCCAGTCCTTCTGTTCCTGGCTCCCGGCCATCTCGGTGTCCACCCCGCCGGGCAAGAGCGCGTTGGCCCGGATGCCTTGCGCGCCATAGTCTGCCGTAATGCCTTTGACCAGGCCCATCAGCGCGGCCTTCGACGTGCCGTAAGCCGTCATCCCGGGCAAGCCCACGCTCGTCCCCACAAAGCTGGACACGAAGACCAGCGCGCCGCCGCCGCGCTCCAGCATGGCCGGAATCTGATGACGCGCTCCCAGGAACGCCGCGGTGAGATTGACGTTCAGCGTGTGTTCCCACTCGTCCAGGGCAACTTCCGCCAGCGGCCTGACGGGGCCGATGGTGCCGGCGTTGTTTACCGCGATATCCAGGCCGCCGAATTCGCGTTGCGCGTCCTGCACCGCTTGCCTGTGCGTTTCCGGCCTGGCGACATCGCCGGCCGAAACACAGACCCGCCCACCGGCGCTTCTGATCTCGTCCGCCACTTGCTCCAGGAGTTCATGGCGCCTCGCGGTCAGCACCACTGCCGCGCCCTGGGCCGCCAGCAGCAGCGCTATCGCGCGTCCGATACCCGATGACGCGCCCGTCACCAAAGCGACCTTTCCAGCAAGAGATAAAGACATTGGCGTCAGCTCCAAGCATGAATAATGCTTGCATCCTACAAATGCGAGTACGCCTTGTCCTCCCGCTTCTTGCTGTCCACGCGCGGCATATCACGCCACGGATCCGCGCTGCGCCATCCGTCCCGGCAATGCCTGAGCCGCCTGCCTGGCATCATCGGCAGGCCGTAACAACACGCAGCCCAACACACCAAGCGCGCCGCCTGCAAGACTGTAGAACACAGGCGCCAGCGATATCCCCGTGACCTGGATCAGCCAGGTCACGATGAACTGGGCAAAGCCGCCAAAAATCATGACAGCGATGTTGTAGCAAACCGCCAACCCGGCCGAGCGCACGTTGGTCGGAAACTGTTCTCCGAGCGCTGTCGCAAACGGTCCGAGAAAGCCGCCCAGCAGGATGCTCAGCACGGTGAATGCGACGATCAGATTCGGCAAGGTCGGCGCCGACTGCACCCACGAGAAGAGCGGATACATCAATATCGCGTAAGGCAACAGAAACGACAGCATCACCGGCTTTCTTCCATGGCGGTCCGAAATCGCGCCGGAAATTGGAATGATGACGATCAGCGCCAACAGTCCGACGGCCTGCGCGGTGAAGGCATCATGCAGCGCGAAGCCGAACTGGCGGGTCACGAAGGTCGGCAGATAGATGATGAATGTATAGACCGAGGCCGTGGCGCAAGTGGTCAGGCACAGCGTGGCTGCGATGGACCGTGGATAACGGCCCAACATGGCTGCCAGACTGACCGTCTCTCCCTTGCGCAGCGACGCCGCGGATTCTTCGGGCTCGTCCAGATACCGCCGGATCCACCATCCCAACGGCGCGATCAGCAATCCCACGACAAACGGAATGCGCCACATCCCGTCGAGCAACTGTTGCTCGGTGAAGATCGATGTCAGCAGGAACCCGGTGGCGGCGCCTCCAAGATTGGCGAGATTCTGGCCGAACATCTGCCAGGCGCCATAGAGCCCCTTCTTGTTCCTGGGCGCGGCTTCCACCAGATAGGCGGTAGACGATGCGAACTCGCCCCCGGTCGCGATCCCCTGCATCAGGCGAGCCAGCACGATCAGGATGGGCGCGGCGACGCCGATGGTGGCATACGAAGGCGTAAAGACCATGATGAGCAAGGACACCGTCATCAATGCAATGATCAATTGCAGCGCGGACTTCCTGCCCTTGCGATCCGCGTACATGCCGATGGCAATGCCGCCGATCGGGCGCGTAACGAAACCGACGCCGAACGTCGCCAGCGTCAGCAACAGCGCGGTATGTTCGCCCGCTTCCGGAAAGAACACCTTGGCAATGATGAACGCCATCGCCGCGAACACGCCGAAGTCATACCATTCGAGCGCATTGCCAAATATCGCCGCCGTCAATTGCAGCCATCGCGGGGCGCTCTTCTTTTTTGCCTTGTTCATGTCTTGTCTCCTCCCTACTGCTACCTAGTTGTTGTTGTCCAGCGGCAGCGCTCTTTCGGCTATCCGGGAAAGCACCGCGCTACCAATGGGAATGGCGGCATCGTTGAAATCGAAATGCGAGGTATGCAGCCCGTGCACATGATCCGAATCGCCCGTGCCCAGGTGGATGTATGCCCCCGGCCGTTCGCGCAGCATATAGGCGAAGTCCTCCCCTCCAAGACTTGGCAAGGGCTGCCGGACGACATGCTGCTCGCCCACCACATCCTGCGCCGCGTCCCTGGCCAAGCGGGTCTGCGGTTCCGAGTTGATCGTGGCTGGCACGTTCGGCTCATACTCAAGCGTCGCCGACCCGCCGAGCCCTCTGGCGACACTCTCGACGGTTTCCCGCAGACGGGCTTCCAGTACCAGCTGAACTTCCGGCCGCAATGATCGGGCGGTACCCGTCAGCACTACCTCGTCCGGAATGACGTTGAAGCCGGCCAGGCAGCCTCCGGCCACGGCGCAAAGGCTCAACACGCCTGCGTCCAGCGGGTCCAGGTTGCGGCTCACGATGGAATGCGCCGCGACGATGACGTGGCCTGCAATCAGCACCGGATCCACAGTCCGTTGCGGCGCGATCCCCCCATGGCCGCCCTTGCCCCGGATCCGGATCGTAATGCGGTCGGACGCGGCCATGACAGGCCCGACCGGGATGGACACCGTTCCCAGGGGCAATGCCGGCCAGTTGTGTAGCGCGTACACCTCTTCAATGGGAAACTGCTCGAACAGTCCATCCTTGACCATTTCCAGGCCGCCGTTGTGCCCCTCCTCTCCGGGCTGAAAAATCAGATAGACCACGCCATTGAAATTCCGGGTGCGCTGCAGATAAGCGGCGGCGGCCAACAGCATCGCGACGTGGCCGTCATGGCCGCAGGCATGCATCTTTCCGTCATCCGCCGACGCGTACCCGAGTCCGGTGCATTCGCGGATGGGGAGCGCGTCCATGTCCGCTCTCAAGCCTATCGCCCGTCCGCTGCTCGTATCCCGGCCTTGAATGAAACCGACCACGCCGGTGCGTCCGATGTTGGTGTGGAATCCGATGGAGAGCCGACGCAATTCCTCGCAAACGACCTTCGCCGTGCGGTGTTCCTCAAAACCCAATTCTGGATGCGCGTGCAGGTCGTGCCGGATTTTCCTGTACCTGGTGGCATCCGCGGACAACTGATCAAGAATTTTCTGTGGCATGGGCTTGGATTCGTTATCGAAGGTTTTATCTACACGTGCGTGTTCACTACCGCCCGAATGGTAGAGACACCCTATCCATGCCGTAAAATGCTATTTAACGATGCCCGTCATACTAATAAGGTATAGCCATGGATCTGCGGCAATTGCGCTATTTCGTTGCCGTCGCCGAGCGCGGCAGCATCAGCCTCGCGGCGCAGTCGGTGCATATCGCCCAGCCGGCATTGACCCGGCAGATCCAGGCATTGGAAGAAGAACTGGGCACCGCGGTTTTTGAACGAACCACGCGCGGCGTCCACCTGACCGAAGCGGGCAAGCAGTTGCTCGTGGACGCGAACCGCCTGCTGGGCGATGCGACCGCAGCCATGGAACGCGCCCAGCGCGCCGGACGCGGCGAGATCGGACACCTGACCATCGCCTTGCCGGTCATGCTGACGCTGCGTTCCCTGCTCGCCGATGCGCTGCGGCTATTCCGCCGTGACGCCCCGGGGGTCTCCTTGACGCTCAGTCATCTGCTTTCGGATGCGCAGATCGAACTTCTGCCGACGGGCAGGCTGGATGCGGGATTCACGCTATTCAGGCCGCTCGACGATCCCGCGTTCAAAGGCATCCCCATCTATTCCGAAAAGATGTTGGTCGCCTATCCCGCAGACTGGCATTGGGACAATGGCGGCCCTGATTCCCTGCGCGAACTCGCCGGCCGGGACTTCATCTGGCTACCGCGCCATGCAGCGCCCGTCTGGCATGACAGGCTGATTCACTGCTTTTTCAAGGCCGGATTCGTGCCCCGCTCATCGATACAGGGGGTGGACGTCGGATCGATGCTCACCCTGGTCGCCGCGGGCTTGGGCTGCACGGTCCTGCCCGACTCGGCCACGCGCGCCGCACCGCCGACCGTCGCCTTCAAGGAACTGCCCGATCTGGACGTGGTCCAGCATTGGGAACTGGTCTGGCGAGCCGACAACCAGTCGGCCCCGCTCGAGCGGTTTATCGACATCGTCACGAATCATGTCGCGGACCCTGGCCGCCGTCTGGTGTGAAGAGCGGCACGCTGCAGCCCGCGCTACCTCGCGCAGCTCCAGTACGGGCAACCCGAGTGCCCGATGATTGCCCAAGCCAGCTCGCCCGGGCGGCGGAGCATGCCCTTCAAGGCGCTTGCCTGCGCCCGCAAGGGCGCTGAATCCGTCCGGTACATGCCTTTCTGGTCGAGCAGGAAGTTCATCTTCAAACGCGCCTGGCGCGCCTTCTCCGGATCGATTTCGCCGCCGTCTTCTTCAAAGATAGCGCGATAGATCTGTGTTTGAGTTCCGCAGTACTGGTCCGCCGCGGTCAATGCCTCTTGCATGGCGGCATCCGTGTAGAGTTTGCGCAAGCCTGCGATCTGCGCATGGCAGCTTTGGTACTGCAGCGGCATGAACCTTGCCAGCAGAGCCAGGTCCCGATCGCCGGGTTTCGCGCAGCGCCGCAGATCCGGCGTTTTCAATCCGTCGCGCGCAGCGGCGGCCAACGCGCCGGCAGCGCACTCCTCCAACGACGGCGCTTTCCATAGCGCCTGATCCGAGCCCAGCAATCCCATTTTTCCCAGCGTGCGTCCGAACCGGGCAGCGGCAAGCTGTTCCTGCATGTCGCGGTCATGATTGTCGAGCGTCACCGCAGCCAACGCCGCGACGCCGAGCATGCCGGTGGCGGCCAGGACCACCGCCGCCGTCACCGGCCGCAAGCGCTCGGCATACAACGCGATACCCGCGAGCAGCGCCCCCGACAGCAAGCCGCCCAGGTGCGCCGCGTTATCGACGTCGAACGCAAAGCCCGCGCCAAAGGTCAGCACCAGGCTGAACAGCAGATTGCCAGGTGGGATATGCGGCCGGCCCATGCGCCGGTCATGCAGGCCGTAAACGATCGCCGCCCCGAAAATGCCCAGGATCGCGCCGGACGCACCGCAGCTAAGGAAGAATTCGTCGCGATGCCATAGCGCCGTGACCAGGCTGCCGCACAGGCCCGACAGCAGATACACGCCCAGGAACACCCAGGAACGCATGCGCGCTTCCAGGATGATCCCCAGCGACCACAGCGCCAGCATGTTGATCGCCAGATGCAGGAAGCCGATGTGCAGGAACATGCTGGTGAACAAACGCCAGTATTCCCCGGACAAGGTCAAGGCTGGAACGTTGCCGCCCCAGTCGATTAGGAATGAGGTCTGGCTCAGGCTCTCGAACGCGCGGGAATCCAGGAATCCCGCTACGCAGTACAACGCGATATTGCAGGCGATCAGCAAGAGCGTGAACTTGCTGGCGAATATTCTTTTGAGCAGGAACCTGCGTTGGGATAGAAGCATCAGGTAGGCATATTGATGAGTGGGCTTTATCTTAACCAAGCCAGGCGTGACGTCGCAGGAGCTCGCGGTGCGCGATGTACCGCTGCGGTGCGTTACTCAACGCCAGCCTTGATCGCAGGCTTCTCGTTGCTGCACCCTTCGTTTTGATATCGGCCCGGCTTGCCGAGCTTCGCCGTAAATATGCAGGGCTCGCCGGAATACGCATGCGTGGCCTGCACTTTCAGCACATTGCCGGTGACAAGCACGCTCTGCATGCGCTGCCCGCAACTCCAGAAGGTGGTCGAGAGTTCCGCGAAGGTCTGTTCCGCGACGAGCTTCGCGGGGCGGCCAGGGGACGCGGAAGCGATCCATTGAATCTGGACGCGGCAGCTGACATGCTCGAAGCCGACCTCCTCCACGACGATCCGGTACGCGCCCGTGACTGCGCCGTCGGTCCAGCGGCCGCCCTGCACCGCGCGCGCGACCGACGTGTCCGCTTGCGTTTCAGCGACAGCGCTGGTCGCCTGTAGCGCCAGCAAAAGGAACACCGCAAGACTTCTCATGGCTTTCATCCGCAGACTGCCTGGTTGTCAATGATCGTCAAACGCCTCGACAGCGCTGCCTGGGCCGGCGCTTACACCAAATTCAGACGCGGCGCCGATCGTCATACGTTCAGCGCGATCACCAGCGCCAGAACGGCGATTGTCATCAAGGCTCCAGCAATGCCGGCAGACGGCCGATAGTCCGGCCCCGCGCCCTGATCCTTGAACTGAAATGGCCGCGTCCAGAAGACAAACAGACTGCCTGCGAATGCGGCCACCGCGAACACACTCCACACAACTACGCACGCCACCGGTATCTCCTCCTGCCCCTGGGTTGCGCGAAGGGCGTCCCAGTGTACCCATTCGGGGTCATCAATTTGACGCCGGAATTAAAGATCAAATACGCTGCGCGGATGATTACGATAAGAATCTCCCGTCCCGAAGAAGGCCCACGCGCAGTCGAAATCTGGCGCAACGCGGTCGATGCCACGCACGACTTTTTATCACCCGAAGATCGCCAGGCCATCGACGAGATGGTGTGCGGCTTTCTCCCCCAAGTGCCGCTCTGGCTTGCGGTCGACGCCAATGATTATCCGCAGGCATTCATGCTGATCGACAACGGCCACATGCAGGCGCTGTTCGTCGACCCCGCCTGCCGCGGAACAGGCATAGGCGCTGCGCTGGTGCGACACGGCCTCTCGCTTCATCCCAACATGACGACGGACGTCAATGAGCAGAACGGCCAAGCGGTAGGCTTCTATGAAAAGATGGGCTTCAAGCGCACGGGCCATTCGCCGTTGGACGATCAAGGCAGGCCATACCCGCTGATCCATCTGGCGTATCGAAGCTGATCGGAAGAAAACAAAAGCCACCTTCATCAGGTGGCTTTCTTTTGACCGGCGCCGATGCAACGGGCCTGCGTCGCACGCATCGACTTGCGTCGCGCGCATCGAGATTGAGTCGCGCGCATCGAAAATGGACCAGCAGAAATGAAAAGGCCGTCAGTGATTTCTCACTGACGGCCTTTGGAACTACTGGTCGGGACGGCGGGATTCGAACTCGCGACCCCTTGCACCCCATGCAAGTGCGCTACCAGGCTGCGCTACGCCCCGAAAGAAAAAGAGTATAGCAGAACAAAAAAATGTTTGCACGCATTCGTGCAAAAAAAGTGCTGAATACTCAAAAAAATTTTCGCGCTGCGTTCATCGATTGCATCAACCGCATGCGCATCGATGCATGCTGCGCGAGGTACTGCTCAATGCAACGCGCGGCTTGCGCCGCGCGTTGCAGGGACTGCGTTCAAACAATATGGAGAAACCGATGCGCCGGCGATCAGGCTGCGGGGCTGACGTTGCCGGCGCTTGCGCCTGCAGCGTTTGCCGCAGTGCCCAAGGCTTCGGCCAGCATCGTCGAGACGTTGCCCAGCTCGTTGCGCAATGCTTGCATCTCGGCGCCCGAGAGGCGCACTGCGGCATCCTGATCGTGCGGCACGTCGCGTGCATCGCCCAGGCGATTGCGCGCGCCGCTGATCGTGAAGCCTTGCTCATACAGCAGCGAACGGATGCGGCGGATCAGCAGCACTTCGTGATGCTGGTAGTAGCGGCGATTGCCGCGCCGCTTCACCGGCTTGAGCTGCGTGAATTCCTGTTCCCAATACCGCAAGACATGGGGCTTGACGCCACACAGGTCGCTGACTTCACCGATGGTGAAGTAACGCTTGGCGGGAATGGGCGGTAAGGTAACGGTGGATTCGGTACGTGTCATAAGGAGATTTTATGCCGCGATGCGTCAGGCGCCGATAACAATTGCCGACAAAGCGTATCACTCCTCGGCATCGGATGCCGCGGGGGCCGCCTGCTCCACCACGCTCTTGAGCTTTTGGCTCGCGTGGAAAGTAACGACGCGGCGCGCGGCGATGGGGATGGTCTCGCCGGTCTTGGGATTGCGGCCAGGGCGCGGCGGTTTGTCGCGCACCTGGAAATTGCCGAAGCCGGACAGCTTGACGGAATCTCCGCGCGCCAAGGCATCGCGGATTTCCTCGAAGAAGGTATCAACGATGTCCTTGGCTTCGCGCTTGTTCAGGCCGACCCGCTCGAAGAGCAGTTCGGCCAGTTCAGCCTTGGTCAGAGTGCGCGGCTCGGCAGCAAGCATACTGTTCCCCATGGTTCAAGCGCGTTGGCGGGCGCCATGCGCAGCCACCAAGGCTTCCTTGATGCGAGCCAGGCAATCCGCCAACCGGGGCTCGTCCAGTGTGACCTCAGTGTCCTGTAGCCAGAAACGGAAAGCAAGGCTTTTCTCGGCGACGGGCTCGCTGCCTTGGGCCTTCTCGCGCCACACGTCGAACACGCGCGCGTCCTGCACCACCGACAACTGCGGGTCCGCCTTCACGGCCGCGGCGACGGTGTCGAGCATGGATTGCACCGACACGTGGGCATCGACCCACAGCGCCAGGTCGCGCACCACCACAGGCTGGCGCGACAGCTCGCGTACCTGGGGCAGTTCGCCTTCAGATAGCGCGGCCACGTCCAGTTCGAACACGACAGGCGCGTGCGCCAGATCGGCTTGCTGGGCCCAACGCGGATGCAGCTCGCCGACCCAGCCGACCAGCTTGCCGTCCAGTTCGATGCGGGCGCTGCGGCCAGGATGCAGGGCAGGATGCGAGGCCGCTTCGAAGCGCAGACGGTCGCCGCGCGCACCAAACAGCGCCTCGACGTCCATCTTCACATCATAGAAGTCCACCTGGCGCGTTGCGACGCCCCACTGCTCTTCCACCGCCGGCCCCCAGGCCGCGCCCGACAGTTTCATGGGCTGGCGCACACCGGCCACTTCCAGCGGACCGTCCTGAGCGGATGCGTCTCGCAGGAACACCCGCCCCAGCTCGAACACACGCACGCGAGTCTGCTTGCGATTGGCGTTGTGGCGCACGTTGGCGACCAGGCCGCCGATCAGGCTCGAGCGCATGACCGAAAGATGGCTGGCGATCGGGTTGACCAGGCGCACCGGCGTCTCGTTGCCGGCATAGTCGCGTTCCCAGTCGGCTTCGACGAAGCTGTAGTTAACGACTTCCTGGTAATCCTGCGCAGCGGCCAAGCGGCGCAGCGCGTGCGCGCCACGGCGGACCTCGGGCTGCGAGTACATCTTGGCGCGCGCCATGGGCGGTTCCGCCGGAATGTTCTCGAAGCCATAGATGCGGGCCACTTCTTCGATCAGGTCCTCTTCCAGCACCAGGTCGAAACGATAGGAAGGCGGCGTGACGATGAAGTCATCGCCTTCGGTCTGGAAATCCAGGCCCAGGCTGCCGAAGATTTTGGCGACTTCGGCTTGCGTGACAGGCACGCCCAGCACGCGATGGCAGCGCGCGAGGCGCATGCGCACGGGTTCGCGCTTGGGCAGGTTGATGATCTGGTCGTCCAGCGGACCGGCTTGTCCGCCGCAGATGTCGATGATCAGGCGCGTGATGAATTCGATGTGCTCGGGGATGGTCGCGTAATCCACGCCCCGCTCGCCCCGGTGGCTGGCTTCCGAGCTGAATTTGTAGCGGCGCGCGCGGCCGGCGAGCGACTGCGGCCACCAGAACGCGGCTTCCAGATAGATGTTGCGGGTGTCCAGCGTGACGGCGGTCGCTTCGCCGCCCATGATGCCGGCCAGGCTTTCCACCTGATCGCCGGCCACGACCACGCCGACCTTCGAGTCCAGCGCAACGGTCTGGCCGTTCAGCAGTTCGAGCGTTTCGCCTTCGCGGGCCCAGCGCACGCTGAGGTCGCCGCGGATCTTGTCCAGATCGAACACGTGCGACGGGCGGCCGAGTTCCAGCATGACGTAGTTGGAGATGTCCACCAACGCAGATACCGAACGTTGGCCCGCGCGCTCCAGCCGCGTCTTCATCCATTCGGGCGTGGCGGCACGGGCATTGACGCCACGAATCACGCGGCCGCCAAAACGGCCACACAGATCAGGCGCTTCGACCTTCACCGGCAGGCGTTCGTCCAGCGTAACGGGCACGGCGACGGCGGTGGGCACCGAAAGCGGCGCGCCCGTCAGGGCAGCCACTTCGCGCGCCACGCCCAGAATGGACAGGCAGTCGGCGCGGTTGGGCGTCATCTTCAGGGTGAAGAGCGTGTCGTCCAGGTCCAGCGCTTCACGGATCGATTGCCCGGGCTTCATGTCAGCCGGCAGTTCCAGGAGGCCGGCATGGTCTTGCGACAGGCCCAGTTCGCGAGCCGAGCACAGCATGCCCGACGACTGCACGCCGCGCATCTTGGCCACGCCGATCTTCATGCCGCCAGGCAGCTCGGCGCCGACGCGCGCGAGCGGCACTTTCAGGCCAGCCGCGGCATTGGGCGCGCCGCACACGATCTGCAGCAGTTCGCCAGAACCGTCGTCCACTTTGCAGACGCGCAGCTTGTCGGCGTCGGGATGCGACGCGATGTCGACGATGTGACCCACGACCACGCCGCTAAAAGCAGGCGCGGCGGGCACGGTGTCTTCGACTTCCAGGCCGGCCATGGTAAGCCGGTGTGCAAGTTCATCGGTGGCGATCGCGGGATTGACCAGCGTACGCAGCCAGGATTCGGGAAATTGCATGATCAGCCGTCTGTTATTCGTTGAACTGGCGCAGGAAGCGCAAATCGCCTTCGTAGAACTGGCGCAGATCGTTGACGCCGTAGCGCAACATGGTCAGGCGCTCAAGTCCGGAACCGAAGGCAAAGCCGATGTAGCGCTCGGGATCAAGGCCGAAGTTGCGCACCACCTGCGGGTGCACCTGGCCCGAGCCGGAAATCTCCAGCCAGCGACCGCGGTTCGGACCCGAGGTGAACATCATGTCGATTTCGGCGGAAGGTTCCGTGAACGGGAAAAACGACGGGCGGAAACGCACGGCCAGGTCGTCGGTCTCGAAGAAGCAGCGCAGGAAATCGGTGTACACGCCCTTCAGGTCAGCAAACGAGATGTCCTCGGCGATCCAGAGCCCCTCCACCTGGTGGAACATGGGCGAGTGCGTGGCGTCGCTGTCGACGCGGTAGGTGCGCCCGGGCGCGATGACCTTGATGGGCGGCTTGTGCATGCGCGCATAGCGCACCTGCATGGGGCTGGTGTGCGTGCGCAGCAGCAAAGGCAGGCCGTCCGCGTCGTTCATGTCGACGTAGAAGGTGTCCTGCATGGAACGCGCCGGATGATCCAGCGGGTTGTTCAAAGCGGTGAAATTGGTCCAGTCGTTTTCCACTTCGGGGCCGTCGGCCACGTCGAAGCCTATGGAACGGAAGATCTCTTCCACACGTTCCCAGGTCCGGGTCACCGGATGGATGCCGCCCGGCGCGCGACCGCGGCCCGGGAGGGTGACGTCAATGGTTTCGGATGCCAGGCGGGCGTCCAGTTCGGCCTGAGCCAGCGCGGCGCGGCGCAGGTTCAGAAGCTCTTCGACCTTTTGCTTGGCCTGATTGATCCGGGCGCCCATCTCGCGCTTCTGCTCGGGTTCGAGCTTGCCCAGGGCTTTCAGCAGCACCGTCAGCGCGCCTTCCTTGCCCAGGAACCGAGCCTTTGCATTTTCCAGCGCGGCGGCGTCGGAGGCCGCGGCGAAGCGTTCTTGCGCCTGGGAGACCAGGTCGTCAACCGTTTGAGTCATGAAATCCAGCCTTCAAAACGCAAACGGGGCCATTACAGCCCCGTTTGCAGCGATGCGCGATGAGTTAAAGCGCGATCAGGCAGCCAAGGCAGCCTTGGCTTGCTGCACGATGGCGGCAAAGCCGGCCTTGTCGCGCACGGCCAGGTCGGCCAGAACCTTACGGTCGAGTTCGATCGAAGCCTTCTTCAGGCCAGCGATGAACACGCTGTAGCTGACGCCGTGTTCGCGGACGGCGGCGTTGATACGCGTGATCCACAGGGCACGGAACGTGCGCTTCTTGTTGCGGCGGTCGCGGTAGGCGTATTGGCCAGCGCGCATGACCGCTTGCTTGGCGATACGGAACACATTACCGCGGCGGCCACGGTAACCCTTGGCGGCGGCAATGACTTTCTTGTGACGTGCGCGGGCGGTTACGCCGCGTTTGACGCGAGGCATAGTAGATCTCCCTTAGATCAAGCGAAAGGCATCATGGCCTTGACGGAGGCCACGTTGGATTCATGGACCGCCGTGGAGCCGCGCAGTTGACGCTTGGCCTTGGTGGTCTTCTTGGTCAGAATGTGGCGCTTGAACGCCTGACCGCGCTTGATGGAGCCGCTGCCGCGAACCTTAAAGCGCTTGGAAGCGCTTTTCTTGGTTTTCATCTTGGGCATGTTGATTCCCTAAACTAAACACTCATTGTTGATTTACATGACGCCAGGTGCTTGACGCATGAAAGGCTGATGAAGCCGTTCAGGCGGCAAAACTTGAGGTACCTGTTGCCACTTCTGGGGGGTACTTCTGGGGTACTTCTGGGGGTGCTTCTACAGCACTTTCCGCCGGCATTGCTGCCACGCGGATTCTTTCCAGGGCGGGCCCAAATGACCCAGATCCGGGAAAGCCTTTGATTATATGGTGATTTCCCGCATTTTGTCGAGTCAAGCGGCGAGCAATGCCTGGCGTGCCACAGGCCGCTCAGGCGCCAGCCATCATACGCCCGACCTGCGGTACTGCACGGCCTGGGCAATATGCCGGGCACCCAGGGAGTCCTCCCCTTCCAGGTCGGCTATCGTGCGCGCCACCCGCAACGCGCGATGCATGGCGCGGGCCGAGCCAGCCAGGCGCCGCATGGCTTGCAGCAGCAACGCCTGCGCCTCGCCGTCCAGGCGGCAATGCTCGTCCAGCTCTGCCCCCGCCAAAGCGGCGTTGGCCTTGCCCTGGCGTGCCTGCTGCCGCTGGCGGCAACGCGCCACGCGCTCCCGGACCGGCTCCGACGGCTCGCCGGGTGGTTTGCCCATCCATTCGGGGTCGGATGGCGGCAACGCCACATGCAGGTCGATGCGGTCCAGCAAGGGACCGGAGATCTTGCCTGCGTAGCGCGCCACCTGATCCGGCGTGCAGGCGCAGGCCCGTCCGGGGTGGCCGCGCCACCCGCAAGGGCATGGGTTCATGGCCGCCACCAGCTGGAAACGGGCGGGAAACTGCGTTGACCTCAGGGCGCGAGCGATGACCACCCTGCCCGTCTCCAGGGGCTCACGCAGCGCTTCGAGCGTGCGCCGGCTGAATTCCGGCAGTTCGTCCAGGAACAGCACACCGTGATGAGCAAGACTGATCTCGCCCGGGCGGGGACGGCTGCCCCCTCCCACCAGCGCCGCCGCCGTGGCGGAATGGTGCGGCGCCCGGAACGGCGGTTGGCCCGGCGGGGCGTCGGAGAGGCCCGCCAGCGCCGCCACCGCCGCCACCTCGAGCGCCTGGCTGCGCGCAAGCGGCGGCAACAACCCTGGCAATCGGGCCGCCAGCATGCTCTTGCCGGCGCCCGGGGGGCCGATCATCAACAGGCTGTGACCGCCAGCCGCGGCCACTTCCAGCGCCCGCCTCGCGCCCGGCTGGCCCCGCACATCCGATAGACACGGCCCCGACGCCGCCACCGGCCAGGGCTCGGGCACGGCGTCCGGCAACAGGCACGCGCCGCTTGCATGCGCGGCGACATCGGCCAGACTGCGCGCGGACAGCACTCGCAGGCCCGGCACCCAGGCCGCCTGCTCGGCGCTACCCGCGGGCAGGATAAGCGTGGCGCCGGGAGCCTCGCGGGCCACGCTCAACGCGATGACCAAGGGCGCGGCAACAGGTACCAGCGCGCCGGTCAAGGACAGTTCTCCGGCCAGGACCAGGTCCGCAAGGGTCGGATCCTGAACGGGCGATTCCGGATCCTGGCCGGCGACCGGCGCCGCCAGCTGGCCGGAGGCAAGCAGCAGACCGAGGGCAATGGGCAGATCGAAACGCCCCGATTCCTTGGGTATGTCCGCGGGGGAAAGATTGACGGTGATCCTGCCTGGCGGGAACTCGAAGCCGCTATTGAGAATGGCCGCGCGCACCCTTTCGCGGCTTTCGCGCACTTCGGCATCCGGCAGGCCAACCACATTGAAGCTAGGCAGACCCGGGCCCAGGTGCGATTCCACCCGCACCGCATGGGCATCAAGGCCGCATAGGGCCCTGCTGGCAAGAACAGCTAGCGTCAAGACGGTCTCCGGGAAAAGGCTGGGTCCGCCAGTATCCGCAAAGACAGCGCCGGCGAGGCGACGACCGGGACAAAAGGGTCACTCGCGCCCCATCGCCTGATTGCCTGCGGCAAATGAAGACGGCCGCTGAACGCGGCCGTTTCCGGAGAGATTCCTGGCCGGCCGCGGCGGGCCGGCAACAGCCTTACTTGTCCAGCGCGGACAGGCGCGCCTCCAACTGCTGCACCTGTGCGGCCAGCTGATCCACCCGGGCGCGGGTGCGCGCCAGCAGATCGGCCTGGACATCGAATTCCTCGCGCGTGACCAGATCCAGCTTGGAGAATGCCTGCGTCATCATCGCGCGCACATTGCGCTCCACATCCGCGGCCGGACTGCGGGCGATCAGGTCCGAGATGTTCTTCTGGATGTCTTCCATCCACTGGGTGCGATTGTTCATGACTGCCTCACTGTGTTCTTGATGCCTCAAGTGTAGTGCGTCGGAGCCGCGGTATCCGGGCCAGCGGCGAAAAAAGGGTCGCCTCGCCACAAAAAAAGAGGGCGGGCCGCATGCGGTGACCGCCCTTCAAAGCACAGGAGAAAACCGGGCTGCCATGGCGGCAACCCCCTACCAACATCGTTACGGGCAACCCATTTGGATTGCCGACTGCGTGAACATGTCCGATGACTGCTTGCATTGCGCGGCCAACTGCGTCTTGTCGCTCACTGACCCCCACTGCGTCTTGGCTGCGTCGAGCTGCTCCTTTATCGCGGCGGCAGCCGGATTGCCACTGCCCAATTTGTCCATGCAGGCATTGACCTTGGCGGCATAGGCCTCGCATTCGGCCGGAACGGACGCCGAGGCGGCCCCGGACGGGGCGGCCGTGGAAGGAGAAGTCGCGGGTGGGACGGGAGTAGCCGGAGTCGGAGCCGGGGCAGCGGGCGCAGGCGCGGTGGCGGCTGGCGCTGCGGCCTTGTCTTCACTCTTGTTGCAGCCGGCCAGCGCGGCAAGCGACGCGGCCAGGGCCAGAATGCAGAAAGCCTTGCGGTGGATATTCATGACTGCCCCTTCCCGTTCTTGCTTTCCTGCGGCAGACCCGTGGTACCGGACTTCCGCCTGTGGCCCAAGCTGTTCAGGGACAGGCTTGAACTGGTATTGATTCTTCTGCACCCGCCTCTCGGCAACAAGCCGATGCGTGTAAACCCCGGTATCACGCGCGCCTTCCGATCAAGCCGACTCCGAGGGCTGCCGGCGCGCTCCGTGGCGCCCGGCCGTTTGCCCCGAAAGCCCGGCCAGCAAGGCTCTGCGGGCAGCCACTAGGCGGCGGCAATGGCCCAATCTCAGCGCACATGCCAACATAAACCGCAATAAATTCCGCATCAATTTGCTACAAATATCGAACGCAAAACATATCTTGTTGCATGCCCCACGGGCTTGCGCGCCGCACCAACTTGATGCCGCCCACCCGTGCATGAAGCACCAAATTGGTGCAAACAGGCACAACTCCAGAGCCCCCTCCCGCCCCGGTGGGCTTTGCACGACATGGCACGGAATTTGCTTGATAGACGAAGCCAACGTGCAACCATGAGAGGAAATGCCATGAAACTCATCATCGCCATAATCAAGCCCTTCAAGCTCGACGAAGTGCGGGTGGCTCTATCCGGGATCGGCGTCCAGGGTCTGACTGTCACCGAAGTCAAGGGATTTGGCCGCCAGAAAGGCCATACCGAGCTCTACCGCGGCGCCGAGTACGCCGTTGATTTCCTGCCCAAGCTGAGGGTCGAGGCCGCCGTGCCCGACCACCTCGTCGATCAGGTCATTGAAGCGATCGAACAGGCAGCCCGCACCGGCAAGATCGGCGACGGCAAGATCTTCGCCGCCCCGCTCGAACAAGTGATCCGTATCAGAACAGGTGAAGCCGGCGAAGCTGCGCTGTAAATAAATAAAGACTCAATGGAGCCTGAAAATGGATAAAGCAGATATCTCCTGGTTGCTCGTCTCTACCCTGCTTGTATTGATGATGGCCGTACCCGGTCTGGCGATGTTCTACGGCGGCCTGGTACGCAGCAAGAACGTGCTGTCCGTGCTGCTGCAAGTGCTGTGCACGTTTGTGCTGGGCCTGGTGCTCTGGTTCATCTACGGTTATTCCCTCGCATTCACCGAGGGCAATGCCTTCTTCGGCGGCCTGTCGCGCGCCTTCTTCTCCGGCATGTTCACGCCGTCCGACGGCAAGTACGCCATGTCGAACTCGCTGACCGAACTGCTGTTCGCCTCGTTCCAGGCAACGTTCGCCGGCATCACGTGCGCGCTGATCGTGGGCAGCTTCGCTGAACGTGCCCGCTTCTCGGCCGTGCTGGTCTTCACCGTGATCTGGTTCACGTTCGCCTACGTGCCGATCGCGCATATGGTGTGGTTCGCGTCCGAAACGGCGCCGGGCCTGCTCAATGCCAAGGGTGCGCTGGACTTCGCGGGCGGCACCGTTGTGCACATCAACGCTGGCGTGGCCGGCCTAGTGGGCGCATACGTCGTCGGCAAGCGCGTGGGTTACGGCCGCGAAGCCATGCAACCGCACAATCTGCCGATGACCTTCGTGGGTGCGGCGCTGCTGTGGGTGGGCTGGTTCGGGTTCAACGCGGGCTCAGCGCTGGCCGCCAATGAAAATGCCACGCTGGCCTTCTTCAACACGATGATCGCGACCGCGGGCGCCGTGCTGTCCTGGTTGTTTACCGAATGGGCCGTCAAGGGCAAGCCCTCGATGCTGGGCGCTGCCTCGGGCGCTGTCGCCGGCCTGGTTGGCATTACGCCGGCCGCCGGCCTGGTTGGGCCCGTGGGCGCGCTGATCATTGGGGTCGTCGCCGGCATCGTCTGCGTCTGGGGCGTGAATGGCCTGAAGCGCCTGCTGCGTGCCGATGACGCGCTGGACGTGTTTGGCGTGCACGGCGTGGGCGGCATTGTCGGCGCCCTGCTGACCGGCGTGTTCAATGCGCAGATCCTCGGCGGCCCCGGCCTGGCCGAGCCCGGCATGATCGGCCACCAGTTGTGGGTCCAGCTGGAAGGCGTGCTGCTGACCATCGTCTGGTCCGGCGTGGTGGCCTGGATCGCCTACAAGATCGCCAATGCCCTGTGCGGCATGCGCGTGCCGGAAGATCAGGAGCGCGAAGGCCTGGACGTCACCAGCCACGGCGAATCGGCATACCACAGCTAAGCCCATCCCCGAGGCGCCGCTGGCGCCTCGGGGATGGCGGCGAGTGGTTGCGATACAGGAAAAAAAGCCCGAGACCTTTGCGGTCTCGGGCTTTTTCATTTCACGGCCCAGGCGTAGCCCAGTTGCGCTTCAGCCAGGACCCAACTCGTCCAGGTCCACCGGCAAGGCGCGATTCAGCGCGCTGGCGACTTTCACGCGCAAAGCGTTGGAGTGCGCGCGCCGGACTTCACGCTTGACGTCCAGCAGTTGTTGCGGATGCATGGAAAACTCGGTCAGGCCCAACCCCAGCAGCAGCCGGGTCATGCGCGAATCTCCGGCCATCTCGCCACAAACGGCGACGGGCTTGCCGGCTCGTTCACCTGCATTGATGGTGTGCGCAACCAGGCGCAGCACTGCCGGATGCAGCGGATCGTACAAGGCGGCCACGTCATGGTCGCCGCGATCGATCGCCAACGTGTACTGGATCAGATCGTTGGTGCCGATGGAAAGAAAATCCAGCGCCTGCGCAAAGGGTTCGATGGCGATGGCAATGGCGGGCACCTCGACCATGGCCCCCACTTCCATGTGGGGCGCATAGGCCTGCCCCCGGGCATCGAGCTCTCGGCGGGCGGATTCGATGGCCGCCTTGGTCGCCACGACCTCATGCATGTGGGCGATCATTGGAATCAGCAGGCGCACCGGCCCGTGCGCCGAAGCCCGCAGGATGGCGCGCAACTGCGTCGCGAACATCTCGGGGCGCGCCAGGCAATAGCGGATGGCGCGCTGTCCAAGCGCGGGATTGGTGGCCACGGTAGCCTCGCCGTCCAGCGTCTTGTCCGAACCGATGTCCAGCGTGCGGATCGTGACGGGCCGCCCCGCCATCACCTTGACCACCGACGAATAGGCCTCGTACTGCTCCTCCTCGCCCGGCAGGTCCGGGCGGCCCATGAAAAGGAATTCGCTGCGGAACAAGCCGATGCCGTGCGCGCCCGAAGCCAGCGCCAGGGCAGCCTCTTCGGGCAATTCGATATTGGCGTGCAGGACGACGTCTATGCCATCCAGGGTGACTGAGGGCTCGTCGCGCAGCAGGCTCAGCTCGGCGCGCTCATCGGCATAAGCCGACTGGCGGCGACGGTATTCGTCGAGGATGCGGCTGGACGGATTCACGATCACGGCGCCGGCCGCGCCGTCGATGATCAGCATGTCGCCGTCGCGGACCAATTCGCGCACATTACCCATGGCCACCACGGCGGGCACGCCCATGCTGCGCGCCACGATGGCGGTATGCGACGTCGGGCCGCCCAGGTCCGTCACGAAGGCGGCGAAGCGGCCGCCCCGCAGGCGCAGCATGTCAGCGGGGGAAATGTCATGAGCCACGACCACCAGCGCTTCGTCGCCGCCCATGTGGCTCATGTCGGGCAAGATCGCGGAAGTCCCGGCCAGCACGTGCAGCACACGCTCGATGACCTGGCGCACGTCGGCTCCGCGTTCGCGCAGGTACTCGTCCTCCATGGCGTCGAACTGCTGGCCGAGGATCTGCCCCTGGGTCGTCAAGGCCCATTCGGCGTTGTAATGGCGTTCGGCAATCAGCGCCAGCGTCTGCTCGGCGAGCAGCGGATCGCCCAACAGCAGGCTGTGCACGTTGAGCATGGCGCCAAGCTCGCGCGGCGCATCGGCCGGCAAAGTATCGGCCAGCTGCAGCAGTTCCTGCTGCGCCGAGGCCAGCGCATCGGTCAGCCGGCTGCTTTCCGCGGCCACGTCCTCGGGCGAGATGCGGTAGTGCGCGACCTCCAGTGCCGCCGCACCCATGACGACCGCCCGGCCGATGGCGTATCCCTTGGCGACGCCTTTGCCGTACAGACACACAACGGGGCTGGCAGAGCCAGCCCCGTTGTGCACGTGATCAAGGGTCGTAGACGAGCCGGCCTGAACAGCGCTCAGGCCGGCGGATTCGGAAGAAATTCTATTCCTGCTCACCGAATTTGCTGTCGAACAGTGATTCAATTTCAGAAAGAGCCTGCTCGGCATCGTTGCCCGAGGCTTCCAGCTTTACCGTCACGCCCAGCCCGGCCGCCAGCATCATGACGCCCATGATGCTCTTGGCGTTCACGCGCTGCGCGCCGCGCGAGATGAAAATCTCGCTGGAAAACTTGCTGGCCAGCTGCGTCAGCTTGGCAGCCGCCCGGGCATGCAGGCCCAGTTTATTGCTGATGACGATGTCTGTATTAGGCATAGGAAATATTGTGGCTGCGGCATGACGCCGCAGTGTTGATTGCAGCAAAACGTCGAACCGTCCATCGGCCAGAATCGATAGCCGACATAATAGGGCAAACTGCCGCCCGTCAGTCTACACGCAAGACGCCCTGAAGCCCCCCGGCCAATGCCTTCTCGCGAGTTTCGGCCAGAGGCAGATTGCGATAAGTCAGGGCCCGCAGCAGCATCGGGGTATTCAAACCGGCCAGCACACAGCACTGGACGCCCTGCGCCTGGGCATCGGCGACGGCTCGCTTGGAAATATTGGCGGGGGTGGCGCCGATCAGGTCGGTCAGCACCAGCACGCCCGCGCCATGATCCTGCTCCAGGATGTCCTTCAGGACGCGCGGCGCCAAGTCGTCCGGCCGGTCTTCAGGCAGGATGTCGTGGATGGCCAGCATGCCGTCCAGATTGCCCATGACGTGGCTGGCGCAATCGCGTATCGCCGCGCCCAGGGGCGCGTGCACGACGATGACAATACCCGTGGTCATGACAGGAATCCTGGGTGGGTCAGGCAGCAACGGCGGGAGTCGCCACGGCTTTTTCCAATGCCTGGACGAACATGCCCGCGACATCGAACCCGGTTTGCTCTGCGATTTCCACGAAACAGGTGGGGCTGGTCACGTTGACTTCGGTGACGTAATCACCGATGACATCCAGGCCGACCAGCAGCAAGCCACGGGCTGCGAGTTTGGGAGCCACGGCCTCGGCGATCTCGCGGTCGCGCGCGGAGAGTTCCTGCGCCACCCCGCGGCCGCCCGCCGCCAGGTTGCCACGCGTCTCGCCAGCCAGCGGGATGCGGGCCAGGGAATACGGCACCGGCTCGCCACCGATCAGCAGGATGCGCTTGTCTCCCTTGACGATATCGGGAATGTAGCGCTGCGCCATGATGGTGCGCGCGCCATTGTCCGTCAGCGTTTCCAGGATGGCGTTCAGGTTGGGATCCTTGGGCTGCAGGCGGAACACGCCCGTGCCGCCCATGCCGTCCAGCGGTTTCACGATGACATCGTGGTAGGCATCATGGAACGCCTTCAGGCGAGCCATGCTGCGGGTCACCAGCGTGGGCGCGGTGAACTCGCTGATTTCGGTAATAGCCAGCTTTTCCGGATGATTCCGGATCGCGGCGCCGCTGTTGAAGACGCGGGCGCCTTGGGCTTCGGCGTATTCGAGCAGATGCGTGGAATACACGTATTCCATGTCGAACGGCGGATCCTTGCGCATGACCACCGCGCCGAATTCCGCCAGCGGCAGATCCTGGGCAGCGGACTCGCGCCACCAGTCGTGGCCGTGCAGATCGGCGTCCGCGACCAGTTCGATGGGCGTGGCCGCGGCCTTGACCGTGCCTTCCTCGATATAGAGATCGCCCTGCATGGCCACACTGAGCGTATGGCCGCGCGCCACGAGGGCGCGCATCATGGCGACAGAGCTGTCCTTGTACGCCTTGAGCAGCGGCAAGGGATCCAAAACGAACAAAACGTGCATCGCGACACCCTGAACGGACGCCGCCTTCCCTCGCGGGAAGGCGGCTTGATGACATCGTAGCGCAGAGCCGCCCAATTAGCGAACCCGCCAGCGCAATCGCGGGCGGGTAGCAAGAGCGGCGCAGCCTCCCTGGGGAGGCTACGGCAGGAACTCAGGCAGCCGATTCAGGCTTGCCCGCAGGCACAGCCTTCTTCTTCGGCGCCAGCACCATGACCATCTGACGGCCTTCGAGCTTCGGCATGGCTTCGACCTGGGCAAGTTCCAGCAGATCGTCGCGCACACGTTCAAGCACCCGCATACCGAGTTCCTGGTGAGCCATTTCGCGGCCACGGAAACGCAGCGTCACCTTGGCCTTGTCGCCTTCCTCGAGGAAGCGGCGCAGGTTGCGCAGCTTGACCTGGTAGTCGCCCTCGTCGGTGGCCGGTCGGAATTTGACTTCCTTGACCTGGATGACCTTCTGCTTGGAACGAGCTTCCGCTTGGCGCTTCTGCTCTTGGTACTTGAATTTGCCGTAGTCCATCAAACGGCAGACCGGCGGTTCGGCGTTCGGCGCGATTTCCACCAGATCCACGTCGTTTTGCTCGGAAAGACGGAAGGCGTCGGCGATCTTGACGATACCAAGCTGTTCTCCGTCCAGACCTATCAGGCGCACCTCGGGGACGCGGATTTCACCGTTGATGCGATTGGCTTTTTCAGTGGCGATGTTGAAAGCTCCTAGAAATGTTAAGCAGCGCTGCCATCAGGTTGATTGACGTCGCGACGGGTGGAAACGTCCTCGGACAAGCGCGCGACGAATTCGTCGTATGCGATGGCTCCGAGGTCCAATCCGCCCAGTCCACGTACGGCTACGGTGCCATTTTGCTTTTCCTTGTCGCCGACGACGAGGATGTACGGCACCTTTTGCAGGCTGTGCTCCCGAATTTTACGAGTGATTTTTTCACCACGCAAATCGGACTCTACTCTAAAGCCTTGTTTTTTCAGGCTTTGCGTGATTTCAGCCGCATAATCGGCCGAAGGTTCGGAAATGCAGCATACGACAGCCTGCACCGGAGCCAGCCAGGGAGGCATGGCGCCGGCGTGGTTTTCGATCAGCATGCCGATAAAACGCTCCAGCGAACCGAGGATCGCGCGGTGCAGCATGACTGGCGGACGACGCTGGTCATTCTGGTCCACATACTCGGCGCCCAGACGCACGGGCATGGAGAAGTCGACCTGGATCGTACCGCATTGCCAGTGGCGTCCGATGGCGTCCTTCAGGGTGTATTCCACTTTGGGACCGTAGAACGCGCCCTCGCCCGGCGAAATCTCGAATTCGCAGCCCGTGCGGCGCAGGCTTTCCATGAGGGCGGCTTCGGCCGTATCCCAGACCTCGTCCGTGCCGATGCGCTTTTCAGGGCGCGTGGCAACCTTGTACAGCACCTCGGTGAAGCCGAAGTCGCGGTAAACCTTCTGCAGCAACGCCGTGAAGTCGGCGCATTCGTCCTGCAGCTGTTCTTCGGTACAGAAAATGTGGCCGTCATCCTGCGTAAAGCCGCGCACGCGCATCATGCCGTGCAGCGAACCCGAGGGTTCGTTGCGATGGCACTGGCCGAATTCGCCGTAGCGCAGGGGCAGTTCGCGATAGGAATGCAGGCCCGCATTGAAAATCTGCACGTGGCCCGGGCAGTTCATGGGCTTCAGGCCGTAGACGCGGTTTTCGGACTCGGTCGTGAACATGTTTTCACGGTAGTTGTCCCAGTGGCCGGTCTTTTTCCAGAGCGAAATGTCGAGGATCTGCGGCGCCTTCACTTCCTGGTAGCCGTTGTCGCGGTAGACGGAGCGCATGTACTGCTCCACCTGCTGCCACAGCGCCCAACCCTTGGGGTGCCAGAAAATCAGCCCGGGGGCTTCGTCCTGGAAGTGGAACAGGTCCAGCTCGCGGCCGATCTTGCGATGGTCGCGGCGTTCGGCCTCTTCCAGCATGTGCAGGTACGCTTCCTGCTCGTCCTTGGTCGCCCAGGCCGTGCCGTAGATGCGCTGGAGCATCTCGTTCTTGCTGTCGCCGCGCCAGTAGGCGCCGGCCACCTTCATGAGCTTGAAGACCTTCAGCTTGCCCGTGGACGGCACGTGGGGGCCGCGGCACAGATCGATGAAGTCGCCTTCGCGGTAGAGGCTGAGCGGTTCGTTCGACGGAATCGAGGCGATGATCTCGGCCTTGTACTTTTCACCGATGCTCTTGAAGAACTCGACGGCGTCGTCGCGGGACCATTCCTCGCGCGTGACGACTTCGTCCTTCTTGGCCAGTTCGGCCATCTTCTTTTCGATGGCGGCCAGATCTTCGGGCGTGAAAGGACGCTTGTACGAGAAATCGTAGTAGAAGCCGTTGTCGATCACGGGGCCGATGGTGACCTGGGCGTCCGGAAACAGCTCCTTGACGGCATAGGCCAGCAAGTGCGCCGTGGAGTGCCGGATCAGGTCCAGGCCGTCGGCGTCCTTGGCGGTCACGATGGCCAGGCGAGCGTCGCCCTCGATGCGGAAGCTGGTGTCGACCAGCTTGGACTCCGAGCCCTCAAATGTCACGCGGCCGCCCAAGGCGGCTTTCGCCAGGCCCGTGCCGATCGATTGCGCCACTTCGGCAACCGTTACCGGCCCCGGATATTGGCGCTGCGAACCATCGGGCAATGTGATCTGTACCATCGGGAGTGCTTCCTGGGGGGTTCTGGGAACGAAAAACAAAAATACGGAAACGAAAAACGCGGCCTGAGAGCCGCGTTTCCTGGATTGTCTTGCTGAGTCCTACCGCTGACCTGACACGGTGAAACCCGACGCACGAAAAATTAACGCGACATAGGGCGAAAGTTCCGGGTCGTAGTTCGTGCCAACGGGAAAAACATGATATCTGGACCTGAGGTGCTTGCCGTAGCGGCAAGGATCAACAAACAGCAAAGCGTCAACGGACAGCAAACTGCGCAACAGAAGCTGCGCTTATCTTTCACGATTGTAGCACTATTTGCGCCTTTTCCGTGGCAAAAGCGCCACAGCCTGCTCCGCCACCGCGTCTGGCGGCGGAGTCCGCCGGGTCGGCGGTGCAACGGTCTGATTTTGAGGCAATTCATCCCCCTCAAGACAGATGAAAACGTAATCTGCACTCACAAATCTAGGACTACACGTAGCCTGCGCAAACGGTCGCGGGCGTTTTCCCTTTTCTGTTTGCGGAGTATCGATGAAAACCTATTCAATGCCCCTGACCCAGGCGCACCTGCTGTCGCCACGCGAAGCCCACACCCCGACAGAACGCACGAACACGCGCCGCCATCTGCTGCTGTCGCGACCGCCCCGCGTGATCAAGGTAGCCATCCTGGACGACCACCCCGTGGTTGCCCTCGGAGTAGGCGCCTATTTGGACAGCCGCCCAGGTTTCCAGGTGGTGCACAGGGAAACCTCGGCGCGTTCCCTGCTGGAAAAACTGTCCCACGCGCCCTGCGAAGTCGCCCTGGTCGATTTTTACCTTCCCCAGGAACCTTGGGATGGCGTGAACTATCTGCGGCGGCTTCGCCGCTACCACCCCTCGATGGCGCTCATCACGTTTTCAGCGGGCAACCGCCAGGAAACCCAGTATGCCGCCTTCCGCGGCGGAGCAAATGGCTACTTCGCCAAGGAATGCGGCATGGTCCTGCTGCCGGAAATGATCCGCGGCGTCGTGAATGGCAACGAGGGCTTCCTGATGGTCCAGGACGGCAAGATACTTCCCCAGCAGCCGACCCACCCGCATTCGACGCTCACGGCCTCTGAAATGGAAATCCTGCGCCACATCAGCCTTGGGCTGTCCGTCACGCAGATTTCGGCGCGACTGATGCGCAGCAAGAAAACCATCAGCACTCACAAGCGCCGGGCGATGCAAAAGCTGCATTTGTCCGACGACCTGTCTCTTGCGCTTTATCTGCGCGAGAAGTTCGCCCAATGAAGGCCGTGCCGGGCCCGGCCGGCGCCCGCCGGTTCAGATGATCCGGGAATAACTGGCCGCGGTACCCGGCGCCTGCAGGTAACCATCAAACACCATGGCGACGGCCCGCACGAAGTACCAGCCCAGGCCAGTTACCTGCAGCTCGCCCGAGCGCAGATTGACCAGACCCAGTTCGGCCAGGTTGGCCATCTGCAGCAGCTCTCGACCGAAGCTGTCCGCGAACCGCAAGCCGTGGCGCGCTTCGATCCGGGCAAAGTCCACGCGCCCCTGGCACATGATGTCCATGATGATCTCGCGCCGCACAAGATCGTCGGCGCTCAGCGCGAGCCCTCGTTCGACGGCAAAGCGCCCCGCTTCGATCGCCGCATAGTACTCATCCAGGACCTTGGCGTTCTGACTGTAGGTATTACCGATGCGGCCAATCGCCGACACGCCCAGGGCGATCAGGTCGCGGTCGGGCTGCGTGCTGTATCCCTGGAAATTGCGATGCAATTCCCCTTTCTGCTTGGCGATCGCCAGCGCATCGGTCTCCAGCGCAAAATGGTCCATGCCGATGTAGGCGTAGCCCTGCTTGAGGAATCCGTCGATGGCCGCGCTGAGCAAGCCGACACGCGTTTCCCTGTCCGGCAGATCCGCCTCATTGATGCGGCGTTGCGGCTTGAAGCGCGCGGGCAGATGAGCGTAGGCATACAGTGCGATACGGTCAGGCCGCAACGCGATAACCTGGGAAATCGTGCGGGCAAAGGACTCCGTGGTCTGCAGGGGCAGGCCATAGATGAGATCCATGTTGACAGAGGCATAGCCCAGCGCCCGGGCGCTCTCCATCAGCGCGCGCACATCCTCGAACGACTGCTGCCGGTGCACCGCCGCCTGCACCCGGGGGTCGAAATCCTGCACTCCAAAACTCAGGCGGTTAAAACCCAATTCCCGCATATGGGCAAGACGCGCGGGAGTCGCCGTGCGCGGATCCACCTCAATCGAAATTTCCGCATCCGGTTCGAAGCGGAAAGCGCGACGCAGGTTCGCCATCAGGCGGGACAATTCCTCGTCTGACAGGAAGGTCGGCGTGCCGCCGCCAAAGTGCAGTTGCGACACGGGCACACCCTCGCCCAGTTCCGCCACATGAAGTTCGATCTCGGCCCCCAGCGCATCCAGATAGCGCGCCGCGCGATCGTGGTGACGGGTCACCACCTTGTTACAGGCACAGTAGTAACAGACGGATTCGCAGAACGGGATATGCACGTAGAGCGACATGGGCTCCGCCTGCGACGCAGCCCGGCGCTGCTGCAGCGCCAGCCGGTAGTCCTGCTGGCCAAAGCCGCCGTGATATCGGTCCGCCGTGGGATACGAGGTATAGCGGGGTCCATTCTTGTCGAGTCGCGCCAGCAACTGGGGCGGAAACAAGGGGCCGGCAGCGGAAGGCGCGCGGAATTCTGTCTGTGATGGGCGTAGGGCGGCTTGCATACCTGGAATTATTCGCCTGTGCCGGCGACCGGGGCTTGATCTTGCGCAAACGATGCGCTCTTGCTGCCTGGGGCGGGACCGCCGTTCCCGCCGTTCCCGCCGTTCCCGCCGAAAGCGCCGGACGGCGCGGGCGCCCCGCCCCCGTAAAATGCGCCCATCAACGTTGCACAACAAAGGAAACCATCATGGGCACTGAACTGGACGGCCGCCTGCTTGCCATGCGCCAGGCGCTGGCGATCGCCATCGCCCTATCGACCCGTAGCAGTCCCCAGGCCACCGAGATGGCGCTGGAGCTGCTCAATGATCTGAAGGCGGGGATGGACAACGCGCCCTCGGACAGTCCGTTCGAGAAGCCGGAATGGGTGTTGGGTGCGCATGACGAACTGGATGGCATCGCGCGGCTGGTACGGGCCTTCACGCAGCTGCCCGAACCAGGCGGCGAGGCACAATAATGGCGCACTCTAGGGCCCCGACGTCGCGAAAGACTCGTCACAGCGGGCTGTAGGTGGCGTCGCGCGCCAATGCAGACCTGGAAACTCCCTGCCGAGCGCGGCGAATCCCGGGGCGCGCCCATTCAGCTGCAGCTCCAGTACGCCACACGCCTTGACCAGGCCAGCTGGCACCCAGGGGCTGAAGCGCAGCTGCCCGTCTATCAGCACCAATGGTTGCTCCGGCAGACGTAGCGCCAACGCGCCGGCCTCGGCAGGAGGCCCCGATATCAGTCTGACCGGCCCGCCCAGCGAGGCCTTGGCACGTTCGTGCAAGACCTCGGCCAACGCCTGCGAATCGAAGTAGCGCCAGTCCGCCGCCTTGCGCGCAAGGCCTGCCCCGCCTGGCGACATCAGCCAAACCCGTGCCATCAGCAAGCCCTGCAGCAGCAGGAAGGCCAGCACGGCATCGCGCGGCCGCACGCGCTCCCAGGCTCCGGCGCGCGCCAGTTCCATCATCGCCGGCACGACGAACAAGAGATAAGGCGTGCCCCAATGCAGTTGGATATGCGAACCACTGACCAGCGTCATGGCGCTGACGAACGCCAACGGCGTGAAGCCGAACGACAGCAGGATCGCACGGCCCGCGGCGCACGGACGAGGCTCGGCCGCCACGGTGGGAGCACCATCGCGACGGCGCATCTGCCACCACAAGATCCCCAGCAGCACCCACGCCGGCAACGCGCGATTCAGCAATTGGTCTGCCCACCACCGCCCCACTTCAGCGCCCCTTCCGCCCAGGGGCAGGCCGGCGGCCAGCGATGACGACATGGCGTAGTGCAGCGGCTCGAAATCGTTGTAGGCCAGCCAGCAGAGGTGGGGAGCGAACACCGCCAGCGCGGTCAGCGCGGCGATTTGCAGGCCGAACCGGTGCGTGGGGTCGCGCCAGCCGCGCTGGCTGACCCAGAAGACCAGTACGGCGGCGCCCGCCACCGCGCTCTGATACTTGGACAAGGCGCCCAGCCCCAGGCATGCGCCCACCAGAATCCACCACCCCATGCGGCGCGTGGTCCAGGCCTTCCAGCACGCCGCGGCACAACCCACCGCCAGCGGAATCAACACGATCTCGTGGTTGTAGAAATGCAGGCGCCCGTTATAGAAAGTGATGCACAAGCCTGCCAATAGGGCCACCCGCGCATAGCCGCTGCCGCGCATGGCTCGCAGCCACCGCCAGAGCAGCGCGAAGGCCCCCAGCGTGCACAACGCGCCAAGCAGGTAGCTCGTCCAGGCCGACCATCCCAGCAGCCGCACGGCGGGCCATAACAGCCAGGTCGGCAACGGCGGATGCTTGTAATAGCCCCATTCCAGGCTGCGCACCCAGGTCAGTTGCTCGATGTTGTCCGTTGGCGGCGCCAAGGCCGTCCGGTCCAATAGCAATAACCAGGCCAAAGCGAACACCGCCATGCCCATGCCAATCCGTGTGGCCTCGGACCAACATCCCCGCATCCCTACCTTCAACTCTTGTCTCCTTGCCCGTCGTCGAGCGGGAGCGAGTATGGGATGGACCATACGGGCAACAGCGGGGATTCTGTGCGGGAATTGTCTGGAAACTGTAAAGCCGGCGGCGCCTGCCTAGCTGGCCTGACCACCTTAAAGAAAGAGGTGAAATCCCTGTGATCGTTTTCCCTCGAAATGTGAAATTCTCCTTCTAATTCAACGGCGGCATGCCTATATTTGTGGCCTGACCACTTGGCCCAGAGTTCCTGCCTCACCCGCCGATGAACACCCTCCAAGCCACCGCCGTCACACGCCTGTACCGCGTCATTGCCGACCGGATTTCCGGCCGTATCCGGGCCGGCGAATTCCCCCGCGGCGCACGCCTTCCGTCCGAACGGGAGTTGGCCGAGCAACTGCAGGTCAGCCGCGCCTCGATACGCGAGGCCCTGATCGCGCTGGAAATCGAAGGCTATGTCGATGTACGCGTGGGCACCGGCGTGTTCGTCACGGCGGCCCGGGAAGCGGCCGCCGCCGGCTACCCTGCGGCCGGACAAGACGGCATCGGCCCGTTCGACCTGCTGGAAGCGCGCATGCTCATCGAACCCGAATGCGCCGGCATGGCCGCGCAGCATGGATCGCCCGCCCAGATTGCCGCCATCCGCGATGCCCATGAAGGCATGTCCCTGGGCAACTCGCCCGGGCGCCACGACCGCGACTTCCATAACGCCATCGCCGCGGCTTGCGGCAATGCGGCGGTAGCAGCCTCGGTGGCGCACCTGTGGGAATTGACGCAGGCCAGCCCGGTATACAGCCGCATGGAGGATTACTTCGTCGACACCGAGGTCTGGGCGGTCGCCCATGCCGAGCACCAACGCATCCTGACGGCCATCCAGGCGCGCGATCCCATCCGCGCGCGGCACGCCATGCATGCACACCTGCTGGGCATCCTGGCGCGTTTGCGCGAGGACTTTGGCGACGACAACGGCGCGCCGCAATGGTGCGCGGCGCGCTGAAGAGCACCTGTACGAAGCATTGTTGTAGCGGCTCCACCCGTAGTACCCCTGAAAACACAGGTGGCATGAGGTTTGCTTGCCAGTCCACGGCATCCGCGACGCGGACACCTGTCAGACTCTTTCCAGCCCGGAGGCTCGCAGTGAAATCGAAGAAATGGTTCTCCCTAAGCATCGGCGCACTGGTCCTCGCGGCCGCGCTGCCCGCCACGCAGGCCCTCGCCCAGACCAAGGGCGGAACGCTGAACATGATCGTCCAGCCCGAACCGCCGGTGATCGTCACGGCCATCAACCAGCAAGGCCCCACGCAGTTCGTCGCCGGCAAGATCTACGAGAGCCTGCTGACCTACTCGACCGACCTGAAGCCCCAGCCCGGGCTGGCCAAGTCCTGGGATGCCTCCGCCGACGGACTGACCTACACCTTCCATCTGCAGGACAACGTCAAGTGGCACGACGGCAAGCCATTCACCTCCGAAGACGTGGTGTTCTCGCTGGCCGACATGTTGCCCAAGACCCACGCGCGGGCCCGCGTGATCCTGAATAAGTTCGTGGAATCGGTGCAGGCGCCCGACGCGAAGACCGTCGTGGTCAAGCTGAAGACCCCCTTCCCCGCATTCATGCTGATGTTCGAGCCGGGCTTTGCTCCCATGATGCCCAAGCATCTGTATGCGGGCACCGACTACATGACCAATCCGGCCAACCAGAAGCCCGTGGGCACCGGCCCCTTCATGTTCAAGGAATGGAAGCGGGGCGAGTACATCAAGTTGACCCGCAACCCCGACTACTGGAAGCCAGGCAAACCGTATCTGGACGAATTGGTGTTCAACATCATTCCCGATTCGGCCTCGCGCGCAGTCGCCTTCGAGCGCGGCAGCGTGGACGTGCTGCGCGGCGGCGACGTGGACAACGTCGACATCAAGCGCCTGCGGTCCCTGCCCAAGGTCGAATACACCACGGCGGGCTGGGAGATGTTCTCGCCCCAGGCCTACCTGATCTTCAACATGCGCAAGCCGCCCTTCGACAACCTGAAGGTGCGCCAGGCAGTCATGGCGGCCATCAACCGCAACATGGTGGTCAACAATATCTTCTTCGGCCTGGGCAAAGTATCCACCAGCCCGTTCGTCACCACCGAGATGTTCTATGACAAGAACATGCCTCCGTTGACGTACGACATGAAGAAGGCACGCGCGCTGATCAAGGAGTCCGGCATCAAGCCCGAGGACTACACCATCCGCCAGTTGAGCTTCCCCTACGGCTCCACTTGGGACCGCCTGGGCGAATACACCAAGCAGGCGTTGGAGCAATTGGGCTTCAAGGTCAACCTGGAAGCCACCGACGCGGGCGGCTGGGCCAGCCGCACGGGCAACTGGGACTTCGACATGACGACCACCTTCACCTACCAGTACGGCGATCCCGCGCTGGGCGTGCAGCGGCTCTATATCTCGTCGAACATCGTCAAGGGCTCGCCTTTCGCCAACGTGCAGGGCTACAGCAACCCCGAGACCGACAAGCAATGGGAAGCCGCGGCATCCGAGGTGGACCCCGCCAAGCGCCAGGCGCTCTACACCAAGCTGCAAACCACGCTGGTCAACGAGATCGCCAACGGCTTTCTGGTCGACATGGAATTTCCCACGCTCTACCGCGGCAATGTGAAGAACCTGGTCAAGACCGCCATCGGCTTGAACGAGACCTTCGACGACGTGTACATCGAGAAGTAAGCGCCGCAGGACGCCGCCGCGGCATGCCTGCCGCGGCGGCGGACGCTGGCCGGGCAACGGCTGCGCCAAGCAGGCCGCGCCTGACCCGAGAGGACCCAGAGCATGAAATTCCTGTCTTTTCTCGCTTCACGCATCGGCAAGGCCCTGGTGGTCGTGCTGGGTGTGGTGATCATCAATTTCTTTCTGATCCGACTGGCCCCCGGCGACCCCGCCGCCGTGCTGGCGGGCCAGGCCGGCGCGGGCGATGCCGCCTACGTCGAACAGCTGCGCGTGGCCTTCGGCCTGGACAAGCCGATCCTGACCCAGCTGATGCTGTACCTGAAGGGCGTCGTCCAGCTGGATCTGGGTTTTTCGTACCGCAACCATGTGCCGGTGCTGGACCTGATCCTCGAACGCCTGCCCGCCACCTTTCTGCTGATGTCCTGCGCCTTCGTGTTTTCCATCGTGCTGGGCGTTTTCCTGGGCGTCGTCGCCGCCAAGGCGCGATACCGCAACAAGCGCCGCTGGATCGACAGCTCGGTCATGACGGGCGCTCTGGTTCTATACGCCACGCCGCTGTTCTGGCTTTCGCTGATGGGCATCCTGCTGTTCTCGGTCGTGCTGGGATGGCTGCCGGCCTTCGGCATGGAGACCGTGGGCGCCAATCTGAGCGGCTGGGCGCGCGCGCTCGATATCGCCCAGCACCTGATCCTGCCCACTGTGACGCTGGGCTGCTTTTTCATGGCGGTGTACGTACGACTGACGCGCGCCTCCATGCTGGAAGTGATAGGCATGGATTTCGTCAAGACGGCGCGCGCCAAGGGCGTCAGTCCCGGCCGCGTGATCCGCGCCCACGTTTTGCGCAATGCCCTGCTGCCGGTCATTACATTCGCCGGCATCCAGTTGGGACAGATGGCGGGCGGCGCCGTGCTGACCGAAACCGTGTTCGCCTGGCCCGGCATCGGCCGGCTGATGTTCGACGCCCTGCTGCAGCGCGACTACCAGTTGCTGCTGGGAATCTTCCTGGTCACCTCCATCATGGTGGTGGTCTTCAACCTGCTGACCGACGTGCTGTATCGACTGATCGATCCGCGCATCGGCGCGGGCGCGCAGCAAGGAGCCGCCGCATGAAGTCATTTGCCCGGCGCTACATGCGCAACTATGGAGCAGTGGCCGGACTGGCGATCATGCTGGTCGTGGTCGTCGTGGCGCTCGCCGCCCCGCTGCTGTATGAAGAGTCCCCCTGGATGATGGTGGCCGACCCGCTGATCCCTCCATTCACCAATGCCGACTACCCGTTCGGCACCGACATGCTGGGCCGCGACATCACGGCCGGGCTGGTCTGGGGCGCTCGGGTCTCGCTGATGGTGGGCCTGCTATCGACAGCCGTGGCGCTGGTCTTCGGTATCGTGGTCGGCTCGGTGGCGGGTTACTGCGGCGGCCGGGTGGACGACGCGCTGATGCGCTTCACCGAGTTCTTCCAGACCATTCCGCAACTAGCCATGGCCGTGGTGCTGGTGGCGATCCTGAGCCCGTCCGTCTATTCCATCATGGGCGCCATCGCAGTCGTGTCGTGGCCGCCGGCTGCGCGCCTGGTCCGCTCTGAATTCATGACGCTCAAGCAGCGCGAGTTCGTGCAGGCCGCCATCGTCATCGGGCAGACGCCGGCGCGCATCGTCAGCACCCAGATCCTGCCCAACGCCATGTCGCCCATCATCGTCTCGGCATCTTTCATGGTCGCCACCGCCATCCTGACGGAGTCGTCGCTGTCCTTCCTGGGCCTGGGCGACCGCAACCTGATGAGCTGGGGCTTCATGATCGGCGCGGCGCGCACCATGATCCGCGAGGCCTGGTGGATGAGCGTCTGGCCCGGCGTGGCCATCCTGCTGACCGTGCTGGCCATCAACCTTATCGGTGAAGGCCTGAACGACGCCCTCAACCCGCAGCTGCGCAAGCGCGGCGAATAGGAGGACGGCATGAGTGCATCCCCCCCTCTGCTATCAATCCAGAACCTGAGCATTGCCCTGCCCAAGGGCGGCGACCGCCCCTATGCCGTCCAGGACGTGTCCTATGACATCCGCGCGGGCGAGATCCTCTGCATCGTGGGTGAATCCGGCTCGGGCAAATCCATGAGCGCCAATGCCATCATGGGGCTCCTGCCGGACTATTTGACGCCGCAACAGGGCCGCATCGTATTCCGCGGCCAGGACTTGCTGCAGGAGGACGAGGCCACCTTGCAGGCCATGCGCGGCAAGGACATGGCGATGATCTTCCAGGAGCCCCTGTCGGCGCTCAATCCGTTGATGACGGTCGGCGAGCAGATCAGCGAAGTCATGCGCGTGCACAACGCTTACCCGGGCGCCCAGCGCATGGCCCGCACGCTGGAGTTGCTGGCCTTCGTGGGCCTGCCCGACCCCGCCACGCTCTACCACGTGTACCCATTCCGCCTGTCCGGCGGACAGCGCCAACGCGTGATGATCGCCATGGCCTTGGCGCTCGAGCCCGCGCTCTTGATTGCCGACGAGCCCACCACCGCGCTGGACGTCACTACCCAGGCGCAGATCCTGGCGTTGATTGCCCGTATCCAGAAAGAGAAAGGCATGGGCGTGATGTTCGTCACCCACGACTTCGGCGTGGTGGCCGAGATCGCCCACCGGGTCGCCGTCATGGAGAAAGGCATCCTGGTCGAACAAGGGCCGGCCGAGGAAGTGCTGAACCGCCCCCGTCACCCGTACACGCAACGCCTGATTGCCGCCGTACCACACCGCCGCAGCGAAGACCGGACGCCCGCCGCCGACGATTCCCCCGTGCTGGAAGTGCGGGACCTGCGGAAGACCTACGTAGTGGGCCGCGGTTGGCTGGGCGGCAGGCGCGAGGTACGCGCCGTGGACGGCGTCAGCTTCAGCGTGCGGCGCGGCGAGACGCTAGGCATCGTGGGTGAGTCGGGCTCGGGCAAGTCCACGATCGGCAAGTGCCTGCTCAAGCTGGTGGGCATCAATGGTGGCCAATTGATCTTCAATGGCCAGGACATCGCGGCCATGCCGGAGTCACGCTTCCGCCCGCTGCGCCACGACATCCAGATGATCTTCCAGGACCCGTTCGCATCGCTCAACCCGCGCCATACCGTGGGCCGCATCATCAGCGACGGCCCCGTCGCCAACGGCGTGCCACGCGCCCAGGCCGAAGCGCGCGTGCGCGAGCTGCTATCGCTGGTCGGACTGGACCCATCTGCCTTCGACCGCTATCCCAACCAGTTCTCGGGCGGGCAACGCCAGCGCATCGGCATTGCCCGCGCGCTGGCGCTGGAACCCAAAGTGCTCGTGGCCGACGAATCCGTGTCGGCGCTGGACGTGTCGGTCCAAGCGCAAGTGCTCAAGCTGTTGCACGATTTGCAGCAACGCTTGAAGATTGCGCTGGTCTTCATTACCCACGATTTGCGCGTGGCAGCCCAGATCTGCAATTCCGTTTTGGTCATGCATCGCGGCAAGGTGGTCGAGTACGGCTCGCCCGCGCAGATCTTCGATAACCCGCAACACGCCTACACGCGGCAACTGATCGCCGCGGTTCCCGGCCAGCATTGGGATCCTACCCAGGCTCAAGCGGCCTGAAGTGTCCAAGAATATTCATACCAACCAAGGAGTACGCCCCATGCAACGCCCTGCCGCCATACCGACCGTGCAGATCGACAATGAGCTGGTCACCGTCACCGAATGGCGCTTTCCGCCCGGCGGCGAAACCGGATGGCACCGCCACGGCATGAATTACGTGGTCGTCCCGCAGACCACCGGCCCGCTCCTGCTGGATACGCCGGACGGCGAGATCACCAGCCAGCTCACCACCGGCGTGGCCTACTACCGCCCGGTCGGCGTTGAGCACAACGTGATCAATCCCAGCGACACCGAATTCGTGTTCGTGGAAATCGAGCTCAAGCGCGCATAACGCCGGCGGGGGGGCAGCAATGAAGGCGTATTTCTCGGAAGAACAGCTGCTGCATTCGCCGCGGCAATTCATGCGGCTGGGCCGGATCAGCGCCCCGACCGACCTGCCCTCGCGCGCGGAAAGCCTGCAAAGCGCCCTTGCGGCGCGCGGCATCAGCGTGGAGGCACCCGCCGATTATGGCCGCAAGCCGCTACAAGGCGTCCACAGCGAGCACTACCTGGACTACCTGGAAACGGCGTATGCCCGCTGGCAGGCCCTGCGTTCACCCACCGCGGATCCAGGTCCGGAAGTGCTGCCCAACCTCTCGCCTTACTACAACGGCCAGGTCGAACAGGCCGGCCGCGGCCCCTGCCCGTCGCCGTCCATCGTGGCGCAAACGGGCTATTACCTCAGCGATCTGTCCTGTCCCATCGGGCCACAGACGTGGCGTTCGGCGTTGCGGTCGACCCATAGCGCAGTGGCGGCCGCCGATCATGTCGCCAGCACCGGGGGCATGGCCTATGCCTTGTGCCGGCCGTCGGGCCACCATGCCCATCGCGATCGCGCGGGTGGCTTCTGCTATCTGAACAGCAGCGCAGCGGCTGCCAGCCGGCTGTTGCAAACCTGGTCCAGGGTCGCAGTGCTGGATGTGGACGCCCACCATGGCGACGGCACGCAAAACATCTTTTATCTACGCGCCGACGTCATGACGGTGTCGCTGCACGCAGACCCCACTGGCTACTACCCTTTCTATACCGGCTATGCGCATGAACGCGGCCACGGCGCGGGCGAAGGCTGCAACCTGAACCTGCCTTTGCCGCACGGTTCCGGCAACGACGTCTTCCTGCGGGCGCTGGACACGGCGCTCGCTGCCTTGGCCGGCTATGCGCCGCAGGCGCTGGTCCTGGCCCTGGGCTTCGACACCTACAAGGACGATCCCATCAGCGTGCTCAAACTGGACATAGACGCCTATCGCGACATCGGCGCGCGCATCGCCGGGCTGGGCTTGCCAACCGTAATCGTGCAGGAAGGCGGCTACATGGTCGAGGCGATCGGTCCCGCGTTGGATGCGTTCCTGCAGGGCGTGGGCAAGGCTGCGGCGTAAAGCCAGGACGCCGACATGAGTTCCGCGCAAATCGCCTTGCCCTCCCCGACCGCCGCGCGCCAGGCCGGCATCCTGCTGTTCTTCGCCGCGCTGGTGGCCTTTGCCACCTTCGACGCGGGTTCCAAGCACATGCTGGCACGCTACCCCGCCCCGTTCCTGAACATCATGCGCTACTCGGCAGTGGCCGTGCTGGCGGTGGTATTGCTGTGGCGACACCGGGGCGGCCCGCGCCTGCGCGATGCGCCCGAAAAACCGCTGCTGGTGCTGCGCGGACTGCTGCTGGCCACCGTGGGCACCTGTTTCATGACGGCACTGATCTGGATGCCTCTGTCGGAAGCCACGGCCATCTACTTCACCTCGCCCCTGATCATGGTGGCGCTGTCGCCCTGGTTGTTGGGGGAGCGAGTGCGGATGGCGCAGTGGACAGCGGTGGCGGCCGGCTTCGGCGGCATGCTGCTGATCGTACGGCCCGGCTCGAACCTGCCCTGGCTGGGCACGCTGCTGATGGCGGTGTCCGCCGTCAGCTATGCCGTGTTCCAGGTCCTGACGCGCAAGCTCTCCGGGCGGGTGCCGGGCCCGGTCCAGTATGCCTATACCGCCTTCATCTGCTTGATCGTCACGGGGCTGCCAGCGCCATTTTTCCTGCCGGACCCATGGCCCGATTGGTCGGACATGCTGTTCATCACGGGCCTGGGCGCCTGTAGCGGACTGGCGCAGATCTTGTTGATTTCGGCTTTTCAGCGCGTATCCGCCGCCACCCTCGCCCCTCTGAACTACTTTCAGCTGTTGCTGGCGGTGGTGTTCAGCACATTCTGGTTCCAGCGGCCGCCGGACGGACTGGCATTGGCGGGCATGGCCCTGATCATTGCGTCGGGCGTGTTCCTGGCACTGCGCCGGGCCTGATAACCACCCCCGACACGGCGCCGCCTAGCTGGTTTCGCGTTGCACCAACGTAAAGCCCAGGTCCACATGGCGTTCGGCGACGGGCTCGCCAGCCAGATGCCGCATCAGCAGGCGCGCAGCCGATACGCCGATCTGGTAGCGCGGCGTGGCGATCGTCGACAGCGGCGGCGTAGTCCAAGCCGTGCCCGCCACGTCGTGAAAACCCACGATGGCCATGCTTGCGGGCACGGGCACGCCCAGTCGTCCGCACTGGAACACCGCCCCCTGGGCCAGGTCGTCGTTGCAAAAGAAAAGTGCATCGCAATCGGGATGGCGCGCCCGCAGCTCTTCAAGAAGCGACGCTCCCAGGCCGATGGATGACTTCTCCGGCGTCATGATCTCCAGCGCTGGGTCATACAGGCCCGCGTCGCGTAAGGCCTGACGGCAGCCTTCGCAGCGGCGCAGCGAACGTGGGTCCAGCTGCGCGCCGACGATGCCGATGCGGCGGTAGCCCCGCTCCACCAGATGGCGGCCGGCGGCATAGCCGGAATCGAACTGCGAAAAACCCACGCTCATGTGCTCGCCGCCATCCAGCGTCTCGATCGTATGCACGGTAGGGATGCCCTGCGTCTGCAGCAATTCCCAGACGCCCGGATTGTGGTCGATGCCGGTCAGGATCAGGCCGTCCGGCGCATGCTGCAGATATTTGCGCAGCAAGGATTCTTCTTCGTCCGGCGAGTAGCCGGTAACGCCGATCAGCATGTGATAGCCGTGGCGGTCCAGCTCTTCCTTGATCCCCGCGATGATGTCCACGAACACCACGTTGCTCAAGGACGGGATCAGCGCCACGATGGTCTGCGAGCGCGCCGATGCCAGCGCGCTGGCGGCATGGTTGGGCACGTAACCGAGTTCCTGGCACACCCGCGCGATGCGCTGGCGCAGTTCTTCCGCCACCTTGTCCGGCGTGCGCAGCGCGCGCGATACCGTGATGGCGCTGACGCCCACGCGGCGCGCGACGTCCTGCATGGTGACACGGCCGGCGCGTGAACTGCGGGGTTTACGGATGGACATTGGCCCTCGGCATCGGTTGGTGAGCGCGTAGTCTGACGCAAAAAACAGGGGGTTGCCAAACGCAAAATGTTAGCGCTAACATTTCTCAAAGCATAAACCTAAAAATTCCGGAAAACGGATAGGAGACAAACATGCATGCTTCCCCACCCGGGCGGCCCGGCGGGTCGTCGCTGGCCCGCGCCGCCGATTGGTGCTTCGCGTTGCAGACCTGGTTGATGGTGGCCTGTCTGGCCGTCATGGTGGTGCTGCTGTTCGGCAACGTCGCCCTGCGCTACCTGTTCAATTCCGGTATCAATGTCTCCGACGAAATCTCGCGGCTGGCCTTCGTCTGGATGATCTTCCTGGGCTCGGTGATCGCGCTGCGCTCACATCAGCATATCGGCGTCTCCATGCTGGTCGAACGCTTCGGCCCCGCCGCCCGCCGCGTCTCGCATGTGTTTTGCCAGCTGCTGACCCTGTGGGTCTTGTGGCTGATGGCCGAAGGCAGCTGGACGCAGACCATCATCGGCCTGGATACCGTGCTGCCCGTCACCGGCATGTCGCTGGCGGTATTCAACGCCGCGGCGCTCTATGCCGCTGCCGCCATGGCCATTCTGACCCTGGTCGACCTGGTGCGCGTCCTTGCGGGCGGGCCCTTGCCGGCGGAATCCAGTCCTGAAGACCCGCTGGTCTGACGGCGCCGCCTCCAATCCCCCTCCCCCCGCCTGGACGTCCTCAATGATCCTGACCGTCTTCCTGCTTGTGCTGCTGGGGCTGATCGCCCTGGGCATGCCTATCGCCTTCGCGTTGTTGCTCAGCGCGATCGCCATGATGTTCCAGCTCGACTTTTTCGATACCCAGATCCTGGCGCAGAACATGCTGTCTGGCGCCAACAGCTTTACCCTCATGGCGGTGCCCCTGTTCATGCTGGCAGGCGAGCTGATGAACGCCGGCGGCATTTCACGCCGAATCGTCGCGCTGGCCAGCACGTTCGTGGGACACATCCAGGGCGGCCTGGGCTATGTGGCCATCTTCGCCAGCGTGCTGCTGGCCGCGCTATCCGGCTCCGCCGTCGCCGACGCCGCCGCGCTGGGCTCCCTGCTCATCCCCATGCTGCGCGAGAAAGGCTATGACGCAGGCCAGGCCTCCGGGCTGATCGCCGCGGGCGGCATCATCGCGCCCATTATCCCGCCATCGATTTCGTTCATTATTTTCGGTGTCGCCACCAACGTGTCGATCACCAAGCTGTTCTTCGCCGGCATCGCGCCCGGGCTGATGATGGGGCTGACACTGGTCGCGGTATGGACGTGGGTGGCGCGCAAGCACGGCAGCATCAAGCCCTCGCCGCGTGAACCCTGGAGCAAGCGCTGGAAGGCGCTGCGCGAGTCACTCTGGGCGCTGATGCTGCCCGTGATCATCATCGGCGGCTTGCGCGGCGGCATCTTCACGCCGACCGAGGCGGCCGTGGTCGCCGCCGTCTACGCCCTCTTGGTCAGTTTGTTCGTCTACCGCGAAATCAGCGTGCGCGACCTGGCGCCGCTCTTCATCAACGCCGCCAGCACCACTGCCATCGTCATGTTCCTGGTGGCGGCCGCCATGGTTTCGTCCTACATGATCACGCTGGCCGACATGCCACAGGACCTGATTGCGCTGCTGGAACCAGTCCTGGACCAACCCAAGCTGCTGATGTTCGCGCTGCTGGTGCTGCTGACGCTGGTGGGCACGGTGATGGACCTGACTCCCACCATCCTGATCCTGGCGCCGGTGCTGATGCCGGTCGTCACCAAGGCGGGCATCGACCCCGTCTACTTCGGCGTGATGTTCGTCATGGTCGGCTGCGTGGGCCTGCTGACACCGCCTGTGGGCACCGTGCTCAATGTGGTCTGCGGCGTTGCCCGCATCAATATGGAAACCATCTGCAGAGGCGTGTGGCGCTATGTCGTCGCCTACACGCTGCTGCTGGTCCTGCTGGTGATCTTCCCCGAGCTGATCACCGTACCCGCACGCTGGATGCATTAAAAAAACCCCAAGGAGGAGCACCATGATCACCCGTTTCAAGACCCGCATACTCATCCTGGCAACGGCGCTGTCCTGCGCCGTTGCTGGCGTCGCGTCCGCCGCCGACGTCAAACCGCGCCTGATCCGTTTCGGCTATGGCCTGAACGAGGAAAGCGTCCAGGGACGCGCCGCGCGCTACCTGGCGCAGGAACTCGAGAAAGTCAGTGGCGGCAAGCTCAAGATGAAGACCTTCGGCTCGGCCAACCTGGGCTCGGACGAACAGATGCAAGGCGCGCTGGTCGGCGGCGTGCAGGAAATGATGGTGGGATCCACCGCGCCGCTGGCCGGCATGGTCAAGGAGTTCGGCGTATTCGACCTGCCTTTCCTGTTCAACAGCGAAAAGGAAGCCGACGCGGTGCTGGATGGCCCGCTTGGCCAGGACATGCTGAAGAAGCTGGAAGCCAAAGGCCTCGTCGGCCTGGTCTATTGGGAAAACGGCTTTCGCAACATGACCAACTCCAAGCGTCCCATTGCGCGCGCGGAAGACCTGCAAGGCATCAAGCTGCGCGTCATGCAGAACCAGATCGCGCTGGGCGTCTTCAACACGCTGGGAGCGAATGCCGTGCCGATGCCGTTCTCCGAGCTGTTCACCGCCCTGGAGACGCGCACGGTGGACGGCCAGGAGAACCCTATCACCACCATCCAGAGCAGCAAGTTCTATGAAGTGCAGCCTTACCTGACCATCACCCGGCACGTGTACACGCCCTGGGTGGTGATGGCGTCCAAGAAATGGTGGGACACCCTGTCTGCGGACGAACAGAAGCTGATCCGCCAGGCGGCCGCCTCGTCACGCGACTTTGAACGCCAGGACAGCCGCGCCGACTCGCAGAAGGCCATGACCACGCTTGAAAAAGCCGGCATGAAGATCAACACCGTCTCGCCCGAAGAAGTGGCTCGCATGCGTCAGAAGGTACAGCCCGTGGTCGACAAGTACACGCAAGAACTCGGGCCCGACCTGGTCAAGCAGCTCAACGACGAGATCCAGAAGGCGCGCAACTAGCCATAGCGGCCCGGACACGCGCCGGGCCGCCACGCAACCGCTGTAAACGAGAATCCCATGTCACAGACTCCCCGCAAGCTGCGCAGCCAGAAATGGTTCGATGACCCGGCTCATGCCGACATGACGGCCATTTATGTAGAGCGCTATCTCAACTACGGCCTGACGCGCCAGGAATTGCAGTCGGGACGGCCGATCATCGGCATCGCCCAGACGGGCAGCGACCTGGCGCCTTGCAACCGGCACCATCTGGCGCTGGCCGAGCGCGTCAAGGCAGGCATCCGCGACGCGGGCGGCATCCCCATGGAGTTTCCCGTGCACCCGCTGGCCGAACAAGGCCGGCGCCCCACTGCCGCGCTGGATCGCAACCTGGCCTATCTCGGGCTAGTGGAGATCCTGCACGGCTATCCGCTGGACGGCGTTGTACTGACGACGGGTTGCGACAAGACCACGCCGGCCTGCCTCATGGCCGCCGCCACGGTCGACATTCCCGCGATCGTGCTGTCCGGCGGGCCCATGCTGGACGGCTGGCATGACGGCCAGCGCGTCGGCTCCGGCACGGTCATCTGGCATGCGCGCAACCTGATGGCCGCGGGCAAGCTGGACTATGAAGGTTTCATGACCCTGGCCACCGCCTCGTCGCCGTCCATCGGTCACTGCAACACCATGGGCACGGCGCTGTCGATGAACTCGTTGGCCGAGGCGCTAGGCATGTCATTGCCCACCTGCGCCAGTATTCCCGCCCCATACCGGGAACGCGGCCAGATGGCCTACGCCACCGGCTTGCGCATCTGCGACATGGTGCGCGAGGACCTGCGCCCGTCGCACATCCTCACGCGGCAGGCTTTCGAGAATGCCATCGTCGTGGCCTCGGCGCTGGGAGCTTCCACCAATTGCCCGCCGCACCTCATCGCCATGGCTCGCCACGCCGGCATCGACTTGAGCCTGGACGACTGGCAACGGCTGGGCGAAGACGTCCCGTTGCTGGTCAATTGCGTGCCGGCGGGCGAACATCTGGGCGAAGGCTTCCACCGCGCGGGCGGCGTCCCCGCGGTGCTGCACGAGCTGGCGACCGCCGGCCGGCTGCATACCGCGTGCGCTACCGTCTCGGGCAAAACCATCGGCGAGATCGCCGCCACGGCCAAAACGAATAACCGGGACGTTATCCGCAGTTGCGACGCGCCGCTCAAGCACCGCGCGGGATTCATCGTGCTGTCGGGCAACTTCTTCGATAGCGCGATCATCAAGATGTCGGTCGTGGGCGAGGCCTTCCGCCGCGCGTACCTGTCGGAACCGGGCTCGGAGAACGCCTTCGAAGCGCGCGCCATCGTCTTCGATGGCCCCGAGGACTACCACGCACGCATCGAGGACCCCGCCCTGAATATCGACGAACATTGCATACTCGTGATCCGCGGTGCCGGCACCGTGGGCTACCCGGGCAGCGCGGAAGTGGTCAACATGGCTCCGCCTTCGCATCTGCTCAAACGGGGCATCGACTCGCTGCCCTGTCTGGGCGACGGCCGCCAAAGCGGCACCTCGGCCAGTCCTTCCATCCTGAACATGTCTCCGGAAGCCGCGGTGGGCGGCGGCCTGGCGCTCTTGCGCACGGGCGACCGCATCCGCATCGACTTGAATCAGCGCACGGTGATAGCCCTGGTGGACGAAACCGAAATGGAACGCCGCAAGCTGGAGCCACCCTACCAGGCGCCGGAATCCCAAACGCCCTGGCAAGAGCTGTACCGGCAACTGGTCGGCCAGCTTTCAACCGGCGGCTGCCTGGAACCCGCCACGTTGTACTTGAAGGTCGTGGAAACGCGGGGCGATCCCCGGCATTCGCACTAGCGCCCGCCTATTGCCGGACCTGCCCGCCGCCTGAATCTGGTTCCTGCGGCGCCGGCCGCGTCACGACGTAGGCGGCGCTTGCCAGGAAAAAAACGGCAACGGCGGCGGCCAGCATCCACGACGGATGCGCGCCCCACCAGAACAACACATACCCCACCGCCATGCCCAGGCAAGCATAAGTTTTGCCCTTGCGCGACACGGCCCTCTGGTCGCGCCACGCGCGCAGCGCGGGGCCGTAGGTCGGGCTGTCCAGCAGCCACTTCTCCAGCCGCGGCGAGGAGCGCGAAAAGCAGGCCACCGCCAGGATCAGGAATATGGTCGTCGGCATGACGGGCAGAAACGCGCCGATCACACCCAACGCCAGCATCAGGCAACCCAGGCAGAGCCAAAGTACTCTCATCATGATGGGCAGCAGGATATCCCAGGAAATCGGCTCGCTTCAAACGGGCCGCGCAATTCCCTTTCTGCCGGGACAACGTTCCACGATGGCCATGGGCCAATGGGCGATCAGGATCCGACCAACCGAGGAAGCGAGAAATATAGAAGAATAATTTGGAATATATATTCACAAATTGGAATTATTGAATAAAAATCGAGCGTGCGCGGAGCCCCGCGCTTCCGTCGCAAGGACAGGCCATGCGCAACGCAAGCGATTTACTGGAAGACTCTTACCGCCGGACCGACCGGGCCATGCTGCCCCTGCTCTGGCTGCTGTTTGTCGTCGGACTATGCATGGCGCCGCAATACGGGCGATGGAGCGCCGCCATCGGCGTCGGCCTGGCCGGCGCGGGCATCCCGTCGCTGTTGATACTCTGGCGGCCCGGCCGGCTCAGCACGCGCCTTGCCGTGGCCTGTGGCCTGATGGTGCTGGCCGCCCTCCACATCCATCTGATGTCCGGCATGGCCGAAATACATTTCGGCATCTTCGTGCTGCTCTCCCTGCTTCTGGCTTATCGGGATTGGCGGACGATCCTGTGCGCGGCCGTAGTCATCGCGCTGCATCACCTGTCCTTCAATTTCCTCCAACAGTGGGGCTACGGGACGATCTGCTTCACGGAACCCAGCCTGCCCATGGTGCTGCTGCATGCGGCTTATGTCGTGGTGCAGGCCGTCGCCCTGGGTTGGCTGGCATGGGAGATGGAACGGGCGGCGGTCGCGGCCGAGGAACTGGCCCGCCTCAGTGCGCACATCGGCCGCGAGGCCGGCGTGTTCGACCTGCGCTTCGGAGGCCTCAGCATGGATAGCAGCCTGGGGCGCAGCTTCAAGGCCACGATGGACGCCGTGCACCGGACCATGAGTGGAGTCCGTAGTACGGCAACCGCTCTGTCGGCCGCATCGCGCGACATCATGCAAGACAACCAGCAACTGGAAGAACGGACACGGACGCAGGCCGGCTCCCTGGAGCGTACCGTGGCATCGATGCGAGACCTGGCGGCAAACGTGCACGACAACGCCACCAATGCGCTGCACGCCCAGGAATTGACCGACGACGCGCGGCGCGTCGCCGATACGGGCAGCTCGGCGGTCGCTGGCGTGGCAGCCGTAATGGGCGAGATCCAGCAGGAAGCCCGAAAGATTTCCGAAATCACCGGTTTGATCGACAGCATCGCGTTCCAGACCAACATCCTGGCCTTGAACGCAGCGGTAGAAGCGGCCCGCGCCGGGGAAAGCGGGCGTGGGTTCGCGGTGGTGGCCACCGAGGTACGCGCGTTGGCCCAGCGTAGCGCAAGCGCTGCGCGCGAGATTCGCGGTCTGATCGAAGGCTCGCTGGAAAAAACCGATAGCGGCTCTCGCCAAGCCGACCACGCGGCCAGCGTGATACGTGAAGTGGTGACCAGCATCGAGCGCGTCGCCGGCATCGTCAGCCAGATCGGCAATGCGGGACGCGCCCAGACTACGGACATCGACGAAGTCAACCAGGCCGTGACCAAGATGGAAGAGCTGACGCGGCAGAATGCGGCCCGCGTCGCGCAGGCCTCCGGCGCATCGGCGGCGCTGCAGACGCAAGCGGCGCAGTTGCTCCAGGCGGTAAACGTGTTTCGCCTGCAGGATGAAAGACAGCCGGGCCTGCCTTCCGCCCCACGCGATATCCCCCCGGGACGCGTCGCGCCGCTGGCGTTGGCAGGTGGCTGATCCAGACCCTTTCCGGCCGGCCGTGAAACGGGGGCAGTGCTAGCGCAACTTTTGCTGGTACAGCTCCTGCGCGCCCTCCAAAGAGGCGCGCATGCCGTAAATGGTGCCGCCGCTGCCGCGGCTGAACCACAGCTCGTACTGCCACATTCCGTCCACGAAGACGCGGGAAATCGTCCAGCCCGATGGGCCCTGCCAGTAATAGTTATCCCGTTGTGTCCATTCCACGTCGGTCATCTTCCGTCCCCTCTCGGCCAGAACCGGGGCCGAATGTGCTTCGCTCGCAATATACTGTATATTTATACAGTATATTGCCTGGGGAGGTGGATTTCAACGCCGCCGTGCTTCACACCTGGCGCCCGGCGTTCGGCACTCGCTACGCCATCTGCATGTCGCGCCGCGCCTGCTTGTCCGCGTACATCAGCTGATCTGCCTCCTTGAGCACAGTGTGCAGCGCGCTCACGGCCGGATCCGCACTCACGATCCCGAAGCTCGCTCCGGGATAATAAAAACTGCAGTCATCCAAGGTGTACGTCCCGCTCAGCAACGGCGCGAGCCGCGCGCGCAAAGCATCAACCGCATCCTTCGGCTCATCGGATGGCGGCGCCGCTCCCAGCCCGATCACAACGAACTCATCGCCGCCCCATCGACCCAAGGTGTCATCTGCGCGCAAGCCATCCGACAGGCGCCGCCCGACTTCGATCAAGAATTTGTCGCCGATGTCGTGGCCATAGGTGTCGTTAATGGCCTTGAAACCGTCCAGATCGATAAACGCCACCAGAACCGAGCGTTGCGATCGCTTCGCCAATGAGAAATATCGCTCCAGTTCGGCCATCACCGCTCGCCGGTTAGGCAGGCCGGTCAACGCGTCGTGGTTGGCGGCATGGCGTTCGTCCCGGCGGCGGCTCACCATTTGTCCGACGACGTGGCCGGAAAGCAGGAGCAGGACCAGGCCGACCATGGCCACCAGTCCCGCCGCCATGAAATGTTGCCTGCGCATCGGCGCCAGGAAATCCAGCGACGCCAGCGTAATCAACTGGTATTGGGTATTGGACAACGGCTGGCGCCGCACCAGGTACGGTCTGCCATCGATAAGCCATTGATCTGCATGGCGAGAACCGGAAATGGCACGCACCTCCATGGGTTCGCCCGGATCTTCATCGCCATCGGAGGGCAACACCGTGCCTGGGGGCAATAGCGCCGCCACATTACGCAACATGAAGGGGGCGGACGACGTCGTGGTAACTCTTCCCTGGCGATTCACGACCAGCGCGACGTGGCGTCCAGCCAGATACAACGCCACATCCGGCGCATCGAATTTAACTGTTACCGAGCCCTGCGGCACGTCGTTTGAATCTTCGATACGGCTGGCGACGAAATATGAGGGGCTCTTGTTAAGCCGGGCAATACCAAAATAACTTCCGGTGCCTCTGCTCAAGGCGTCGGCAAGATAGGCGCGGCCCGAGTAAATCATGCCCACGATACTATCGGGTTCCGCCCAGTTGCTGGCCGTCACCGTGTCGTCGGACATATTGTTCATGTAAATGCGGGCGTATCGCAGATCGTTCGCGAGTTCATTCATGAAGTCGCCCACTCTGCGCACCAAGGGATCGCGTGTAAAAAGGGCCGCGCGTTGCTCCCGGGTCAATTCGCCCGCGCCAGGCGGATCCATGCGGTATCGAATGGCGAGCTGGATCACCTGGCCCTGCCGCGCCACCATGTTCGCCACGCTGACCATTTCGATAAATAGCCGATCCATGACGCGCGCGGTAATCTTGGCTTCGTATTCGGCGCTGGCGGCCAGGCCGTCAAGCCGCGACACCTCTATCCCTTGAGACATCCATCGCGCAACACCGGCCACCAATGCGAACCAGCCCACCACTATCCCGAGCGTCACCCAACGCACGATAGACCGCGTCTGCCATCCACGTCGATCTTGCCGCGGCATTACGTCGCTCACACCGTCCCCTGATCGAAACCAGCCGCCATATTTCCATTTCACGCGGTTTATTTCAACTTAATTCTGGTGATTTGCCGACCCGCAATTGCCTCGCTTACATGGATTCCTTGCCGCGCGCGTGATGCGCGCGTCCATTATCTTTCTCGGCCAGGTAGCTGACTTAAGTATCCGTCCAGTACTTGGCGCCGCAGGACTTCGCGGCGCAAACGACGTGACTGCACCCATAGCGCGACACAAAAAAATGGAAAAGCCATTGCCGCCAATAGGAAGAGCTCATCCAGCTCGTAATGTTCGTACTCGGCCAAGAATCCGCGAACATGCTCGTAAGCATCAACGGCTCTCAATATCTGGTACGCGGCCAACAGGTATGCAAGCGCGATACACGCGGCTGCTCCCCCATTGCGCCAAGCCCCACGCACCCACGCCGTCATGCGCCACCAAAACATTCCGCCCCAAGCCCCTAAAACGAATGCGTTTATAACTGCGGATAAATAATCCAGGCGCAGCCAGACCACGGTCCAACCTTCCAGGCCTTCGATACGCGCGGTGCGGTCGCTTAAAGGTCTGGACGCCGCGTCGTCGCAGCGACGCAAACGAAAAGCAAAAAGCCGCGAAAGTCTAAGACTTACGCGGCTTTTCAGGTAGTGCTTGGCACTACTTTGCAGGAATTTGGTAGGCGGTATTGGAATCGAACCAACGACCTCCACGATGTCAACGTGGCGCTCTAACCAGCTGAGCTAACCGCCTGCAAAGAAGAAGAATTATATAGTGCTTTTTTAAACTATGCAAATCGTCTTAGAAGATTTTTTGCATTTTTTATTTCGCTTCGAAGTTTTCGGTGCTGGGATTCAGGTACCTGGGAGTCTTAGCTTTGCCTAAGCGCCGTGCTGATGCACTTTGCTTTTTGCAAGCCTTAATCCCACGGGCTTCCATCCCACAAGCTTCAATACCACAAAGCCTTTAATACTGAAAACTTCTTCGCGTACCGCGTTGGAAGAGTTCTTGACGCTGCCTCTAAGCTTTACCGCTTTTAAGCTTTGCCGATCTGCTTCAACCGCAACACACTCGCGACCACACTACTACTTAATTTCCCTTCAACTTCGCGTCTGCCGCTTGCGCTGCAGCAACGAAGAACGAGATTCTATCAGAACTTTTAATTCCTTGCTCAAGCTCGACGCCGCTACTCACATCGACCGCCCAAGGCCGGACCGACTGCACTGCCTGACCGACGTTTTCGGCGGTCAAGCCGCCCGACAGGATCAGGGGCCGCGAGACCGGATCGGCCCTCACTTCGTCGAGCAGGGAGTAGTCGAAACCGTGGCCGCTGCCACCGTAGCCGGCGCTATAACTGTCGAACAGCCAGCCAGCGGCCTCGCCATAGGCGCGGCATGTGGAGGCCAGGGCTTCCGCGGTTTCCAGGCCGGGCGCGCCAGCACGGAAGGCGCGTAAAAAGCGGTGGCCATAGCGGGCGCAGTCCTGCGGCGTTTCATCGCCATGGAACTGCAGCAGCTCCGGCTTGACCTGGTCCAGCACAGCCCGCACCTCGGCCTCTTCCGGGTTCACGAACAAGGCCACCACATCGACAAACGCAGGCACCATACGCCGCAACTGGGCAGCGCGCATGGGCGTCAGGCAACGCTTGCTCTTGGCGTAAAACACAAAGCCGATCGCATCGACGCCAGCCGCAACGGCGGCGTCGATGTCCTGTTCACGGGTCAACCCACAGATCTTGATGCGTGTGCGCATGACACTCTTCATTTGCCTGGCCGCCCTCTGCGGCCGGTGGAATCAGTATATCCGCCAACCAGAACGCGACTACGCGGTGGGCTGGCCCAAAGTGGCCACGAGATTGTCGAAGCTGCCCTCGGCCAGGCGGAACCATGGGGTTTCCTTGTCGCGAAACGCCGACATGCTTTCGTACAATTTCTTGAACATGGGATCCTTGGCGCTCATTTCCGTGTAGGCGGCCAGAGATGCCTCGTAGCTGGCCTGCAGGACCGGCTTGGGAAACGCCTTCAACTGTGCGCCCCGAGATACGAGGCGGCGTAGCGCGTCCGGATTCCCGGCATCGTACTTGGCGATCATATTGGCGCATGCCATGCGGCACGCCAGCGCCAGCGCGGACTGATATTGCTTGGGCAGTTCGTCGTAGGCATCCTGGTTCACATACAAAGACAATTGCAGCGTGCCCGCCCACCAGCCCGGAAAGTAATAGTTCCGGGCCACTTTGTAGAGCGCCAGGTTTTCATCGTCATACGGACCTATCCACGCCACGGCGTCCACGACGCCCTGCTCCAACGCGGCATAGGTTTCGGCCACCGGCACCTCGACCGGTGTAGCGCCCATTCGCCCCAATACATGGCGAGCGAAACCGCCGGCCTTCACCTTGAGCCCGCGCAGATCGTCCACGGTCTTGATCTCTCCGCGAAACCAGCCGCCCATCTGCGCGCCGGTATAGCCGCAAGGAAAATTGAGGATGTTGTACTTGTCGAACAGCACACGCGTGAGCGCCAAACCTTCGCCTTGCGTCATCCATGCATTCATCTGCCGCGTGTTCAAGCCAAACGGCACGCCGGCGTCAAAGCACAGCGCGGGGTCGATATCGAAGTAACGCGTCGACGCCGTATGGCCGCATTCAACCACGCGGTGCTGCACGGCCTCCAGCACCTGGCCGGGCTGCACCAGATCGCCGGCCGGAAAGATCTCGATGCTGAAGCGCCCATCCGTGACTTCGCTCACATAACGCGCCACGTCCTCGGCGCCGGCGAACAAAGTCGGTGACTCATTGGGGAAGCTGGACGCCAGGCGCCACGCTATCTTGGGTGGAGCACTCACCACCTCCGGCGCTTGCGGCGCGGCCGCTGCCGGGGCCTGCGGCGCGATAGGCGGCGTCTCAGGCGTACCGACCGGAGATTCCGGCGAATTCGGATTGGCGTTTTCTTCGGCTACCGGAGCTTCCTGCGCGAGCGCCGGAGCGACCAGGGCGGCGCCGCCGAGGGCGGTATGCTTCAAAAACGCGCGGCGTTGCATGGCAAAGGCCTCCATCGGATGAGGACCGGCGCGCCGTTGCCGGCGGCATCCCTAATAGGTTTGAGTAAACGGCGACAACAACTGCGATCCCCCATCGAGTTCAGCCAGTCCGAACACTTCCGGATAATCGATGGCGGACAGGTACAACCCATCCGGCGCGAATGTCGGCGCGCCGCGCTTACGGTCTCGCCAGGATAGCAACTGTCCCATCCAGTCCACCGATTCGCGTCCTTGCCCGATCTGCAATAGCGCGCCCATGATGTTGCGCACCATGTGATGCAGGAACGCGTTCGCCTTCAGCGTGAAGACAAGGAAGGGCCCGCGCTCATCGATGTCCAGCCGGTATAGATGCCGCACCGGATGCTTGGCCTGGCATTGCGACGAGCGGAAGCTGGAAAAATCATGCTCGCCCAACAGGACATTCGCGGCGGCACGCATGGCTTCGACGTCCAGCGGCTGAAAACACCAGCCTGCGCGGCCCGCCCACAACGCGGGCCGTACCCGGCCGCGCCACAGCAAATAGACGTAGGTCCGGGCGCGCGCCGAGAATCGTGCATGGAATTCGTCCGATACCGGCTGCGCCCACTGAACCGAAATACTGGAGGGAAGGAAGGCGTTCACGCCACGGACCCAGGACTCCATCCGTCTATCCAGCGAGGTGTCCAGGTGGACGACCTGCATCGCGCCATGCACGCCAGTATCCGTACGGCCGGCGCAAATCGTCGCCACCGGCCCCTCTACCCCACAAAAACTCGCCAGGGCGGCCTCCAGCGTATCCTGCACCGTCTGCCGATGCGGCTGTGTCTGCCAACCCTGCCAGGCGGAGCCGTCATACGCCAGCCCCAATGCAACTCTAGACATGTATCAAACCCGTGGCCCGCCGACACGGCGCGGTTCGTCCGTGGGCGGTTCGTCCAGGTCGAGATTGATGCTACCGAGCTTGCGGTTCAGCGCCGCCGTATCCAGCGCTGGCTCGTTGAATTCATAGGTTTCCTCATCATCGTCTCCGCGCCGGGCGCCAGCTCTGCGCAGCAGCCATGCGATGGCAAACGCAATCAGCGCCAGCACGGCGGTAACGATAACGAGTAGATTATCGGCCAGCCAGGCGGGCATGTCCGAGGCGGGATCCTTTTCGGCGGACGCACCGGCAGCCTGGCCCGGCGAGGACGCGGCTGAAGCGCCCTCGGCAGGCGACGCGGCCGAGGGCGAAGCCCCCCCAGCTGCTGCACCCGTTGATCCAGTCGCTCCAGTTGCGCCCGTCGTGCCTGGCGCGCCCGGGGCACCTCCTGCACCCGCAGTTCCTGCCACGCCCGCGGCGCCTGCTGCTCCCGTGACACCTGCCGCGCCCGTGGTGCCTGCCGCACCCGGGGCACCTGCCGCACCCGTGGCGCCTGCCGCACCCGGGGCACCTGCCGTACCCGTGGCGCCTGCCGTACCCGTGGCGCCTGCCGTACCCGTGGCGCCTGCCGTACCCGGAGCGCCTGCCGTACCCGCAGCACCGGCCGTACCTGCAGCCCCCGCCGCGCCGGCGGCACCCGCCGCGCCCGCTGTTCCTGCCGGGCCCGTGCCACCCGAAGCGCCCGCCGCGCCTTGCGTGCCCGTGGTACTGGCCGAATCCGGGGCGCCAGCCGTGCCGGAAGACCCTGCGGCGCCCGAAGCGCCTCGCTGGGCCACCGCCTTGTTCAAATCGTCCACATTGCTTTGCAGCTGGCTCACGCGTCCCTGGACGTCCGCCATCGCGCGCTCGGCAGACGTTCGGGCATCCGCTGCCGCCTCCGCTTGCGCGGACGCGCCATCCTGCGCCTGCCCCGATGAGAGCCGCACGCGATCCTGCGGCTGCGAGGCGCTTGCCACGCCGGCGTCAACGGGCGGTGCGACAGTGCCCGACGCTCCGCCCTGCCCCTGGACCACGGACGGGTTCGCGCCCGCCGCCGCCCCGAGGCGCGCGCGGTACTTGGCGAATGCCTCAGCATGTTCATTGAAGATGCGGCGCGCTTCCGCCGGGTCCACCGCACGCACGGTGGCTGCGTCAGGGATTGTCAGGCGCTGCCCCGCTTTAACCAGATTCATATTGTTCTGGATGAACGCCTCGGGATTGGCGCGCCACAAGGCCACCAGCATCTGATACACCGATGCGTTGGGTACGGCATTGCGTTGGGCGATGGCGAAAAGGTTGTCGCCGGACTTCACGTTCACCGAACGCGAACCGGCCGAGCGGCCGGGCGTGCCGACCGCTGCCGGCGTCACGTCCGCGCTGGTGCCGCGCAACGGCACCAGGATGCTGACCTGCACCTGGCGCTGCCCCGAGCTGGAACTGATGTCCAGCAACAGATCCACCGCGCCGCTTGTCGGTGGCTGCGAGGCCCGCACCCGCAGATTCTTGCGCGACGCGTCCATGCCGTCTTCGACGCGGACCACCATGCTGGCCAAAGGCACCGGCGGCTTCAGGCCCGCGCGCTGCCAGGCGGCTTCGTCCGCCACCGTCACTTTGAGCGAAGCGATCTCGTCAGGCGTCAGTTCCTGCAGTCCCACCACCGCCTGCAGCGGCGCGCCCGGCACGGAAACCACCCGCGAATGTCCCACGCGCATGGCCAAGGCGGAACTGCATACGCTTGAGCCAATCGCCAGCGCAATCGCCCATTGAAGGGCTTTTAAACGGCGGGCATGCTTCACTTGGCGCGAACGCTGGGTCATAAGCTGGAATTCCGTTCTTGTAGTCGACTTGCGGGCTGGAGCCGGCTCACGCCATATAGGTGAGAACAGGCATCAATTCACGGGAAAAGTGTAATGGATCATGCGCATTTCACAAACCTGAAAGGCCCCGGACGCGCCTGCTGCGCGCGCCTTTCCGCCGACACGGGGCCCACGCCGCGCAAACGGCAAGGGCACCCGAAGGTGCCCTTGATTGCCTAGCGTGCCTGATCAGGCGGCGCCGGACGCCGCCCGCTCTGGCCTCAGGCTTCGGCCAGAGCGATGCGCAGCATGCGGCGCAGCGGCTCGGCGGCGCCCCACAGCAGTTGGTCGCCCACAGTGAATGCACCCAGGTACTGCGAGCCCATCGACAGCTTGCGCAGACGGCCGACCGGAATATCCAGCGTGCCGGTGACGGCGACCGGAGTCAGCGCGGAAACCGTGGCTTCCTTGGTGTTGGGCACGACCTTGGCCCATTGCGTGCCTTCGGCGATCAGGGATTCGATCTCGTCCAGCGGCACATCGCGCTTGAGCTTGATGGTCAGCGCCTGGCTGTGGCAACGCATCGCGCCGATGCGCACGCACAGGCCGTCGATCGGGGTGGCAGGCGTGCCAAAGGCAGCGCCGCGGCCCAGGATCTTGTTGGTCTCGACTTCGCCCTTCCACTCTTCCTTGGACATGCCGTTGCCCAGATCCTTGTCGATCCAAGGGATCAGGTTGCCGCCCAGCGGCACGCCGAAGTGCTCGTGAGGCAGGGCGGAATCCTTTTGCTTGGCCAGCACGCCGCGATCGATTTCCAGAATGGCCGACGCGGGATCATCCAGCAGCGACTTGACCGACTGGTTGATTTCGCCGAACTGGGTCAGCAGTTCGCGCATGTGCTGTGCGCCGCCGCCGGAAGCGGCCTGATACGTCATGGAGGTCATCCACTCGACCAGGTCGTTGTTGAACAGGCCGGCCAGCCCCATCAGCATGCAGCTGACGGTGCAGTTGCCGCCGATGAAGTTGCGCACGCCGCGCTTGAGGGCTGCGTCGATGACCGGACGGTTGACCGGATCCAGCACGATGATGGCGTCGTCGGCCATGCGCAGGGTGCTTGCGGCGTCGATCCAGATGCCGTTCCAGCCCGCGCCGCGCAACTTCGGGTAGACCTCGGACGTGTAGTCGCCGCCTTGCGCCGTCACGATGATCGGCAGTTTTTTCAGAGCGTCAATGTTGTAGGCATCTTGCAGCGGACCAGCGCCATTTGCCCAAGTGGGCGCGGCGCCGCCAGCGTTGCTGGTGGAGAAAAACACCGGTTCGATCAGTGCGAAGTCGTTCTCGTCGCGCATGCGTTGCATGAGCACCGAGCCGACCATACCGCGCCAGCCGACAAGGCCTACTGCTTGATTCATTTCAATCGCTCTTTAAAGGTGTGGAGACCAGGGTCCAAGGGAAAAAGCCGTGCAATTCAACAATTTATCAGAATGCACGGGCGGATGTTGCGGCGCAGCTATAAAAAATAGGGGCCGCAAGGGGTGCAAAATGCTTTCGAGGCGCTGCTGCAACAATGGACAAGGGGTGGCCCGGCCGGGCCACCCCTTGAGTAGGCAGACAGAACCCGAAAACGTCAGGCAAGCGCCTTCAGGACCGCGTCGCCCATCTGGGCCGTGCCGACCTTGGTCGTGCCCGGCTCGAAGATGTCCGCGGTGCGCAGCCCGTCGGCCAGCACGCGCCGCACGGCGGCCTCGATGCGGTCGGCTTGCGGCGCCAGGTTCAGCGAATAACGCAGCAGCATGGCGGCGGACAGGATGGTCGCCAGCGGATTCGCGATGCCCTGGCCTGCGATGTCGGGCGCGGAACCATGGCTGGGTTCGTACAGCCCTTGGCCGCCCGCATTCAGCGAAGCCGAAGGCAGCATGCCGATCGAGCCCGTCAGCATGGCAGCTTCGTCGGACAGGATGTCGCCAAACAGGTTGCCGGTCACAATGACGTCGAATTGACGCGGATTGCGCACCAGCTGCATGGCGGCATTATCGACATACATGTGCGACAGTTCCACGTCGGGGTATTCGCGCGCAACTTCGATGACGATGTCGCGCCAGAACTGCGAGGTCTCCAGCACGTTGGCTTTGTCCACGCTGCACAGCTTCTTGTTGCGCTTGCGGGCCGATTCGAAACCGATGCGCGCAATGCGGCGCACTTCGGATTCGGCGTAGCGCATGGTGTCGTAGCCCTCGCGCTCGCCGGCGAAAGCGCCGTCAGGCGACGAACGCACGCCACGCGGGGTACCAAAATAGATGTCGCCCGTCAGTTCGCGGATGATCAGGATATCCAGGCCGGAGACGATCTCGGGCTTCAGCGACGATGCGCTGGCCAGTTCCGGATACAGAATGGCCGGACGCAGGTTGGCAAACAGGCCCAGCGCCTTGCGCAAGCCCAGGATGGCCTGTTCCGGACGGAATTCGCGCGGCAGGCTGTCGTACTTCCAGTCGCCGACGGCGCCGAACAGCACGGCGTCCGATTCCTTGGCCAGGTTCAGCGTGGCCGGCGGCAGCGGATGCTCGAACGCGTCGAACGCGGCGCCGCCCACGGGCGCTTGCTTGATGTCGAAGGAAACATCCAGCGCCTTCAGGACACGCACGGCCTGTTCGACGATTTCGGGGCCAATGCCGTCACCCGGCAAGACTGCAATGTTGTGAGTCATACGAAAACGATCCTGTAGTCAGAAATGGGGCGTCAGGCGATGGGGCGGCTTTCCAGCCAGGGATGGCGAGCCAGGCGTTCCGCCTCGAAGGCGCGGATCTTATCCGACTGGCGCAGGGTCAGCCCGATATCGTCGAAGCCGTTGAGCAGACAGTACTTGCGGAAGGGCTCGATGTCGAAGCCCATTTCGCGCCCGTCGGCCGCCACCACGACCTGGCGGTCGAGATCGACGCGCAGCTTGTAGCCGGGAAAGGCCTTGACTTCGTCGAACAGGCGGGCGACTTCCAGCTCGGACAGGACGATGGGCAACAGTCCGTTCTTGAAGCTGTTGTTGAAGAAAATGTCGGCGTATGACGGCGCGATGATGGCGCGGAAGCCAAACTGAGTCAGCGCCCAGGGCGCGTGCTCGCGGCTGGACCCGCAGCCGAAGTTCTTGCGCGCCAGCAGCACCGAAGCGCCTTGGTAGCGCGGCTGGTTCAGCACGAAATCCGGATTCAGCGGACGCTTGCTGTTGTCCATGCCGGGTTCGCCGTGGTCCAGGTAGCGCAGTTCGTCGAAGAGATTCGGGCCGAAGCCGGTGCGCTTGATGGACTTGAGGAATTGCTTGGGGATGATGAGGTCCGTGTCGACGTTTTCGCGATCGAGCGGAGCCACCAGGCCTTCGTGAGTGGTAAATGCTTGCATGATGTCGATACTCGGTGCTTGACGCTTAACGGAAAGTGCGGACGTCGACGAAATGGCCGGCGACGGCTGCGGCGGCGGCCATGGCGGGGCTGACCAGATGGGTGCGCCCGCCCTGCCCCTGCCGACCTTCGAAGTTGCGATTCGAGGTGGACGCGCAACGCTCGCCCGGTTCGAGGCGGTCGGCGTTCATGGCCAGGCACATGGAGCAGCCCGGCTCGCGCCATTCAAAGCCCGCTTCGATGAAGATCTTGTCCAGCCCTTCACGCTCGGCCTGTTGCTTGACCAGGCCCGAGCCCGGCACCACCATGGCCTGGCGCACATTGGATGCCACGCGCTTGCCGCGCGCGACGGCGGCAGCTGCGCGCAGGTCTTCGATGCGTGAATTGGTGCACGAGCCGATGAACACGCGATCCACGCGAATATCCGTCAGCGGCGTGTTGGGCTTCAAACCCATGTACTGCAGGGCGCGTTCCATGCCGCTGCGACGGACATCGTCCTTTTCGCGATCGGGGTCCGGCACGCGGGAATCCACCGGCAACACCATTTCGGGGGACGTGCCCCAAGTCACTTGCGGCTTGATATCGCGGGCATTGACTTCAACCACGGCATCGAACTTGGCGCCCTCGTCCGTGTGCAGGGTACGCCAGTAGCCCACTGCCTGATCCCAGAGCACGCCCGTGGGCGCGAAGGGACGGCCGCGGAAATATTCGATGGTCTTGTCGTCCACCGCCACCATGCCGGAACGGGCGCCGGCTTCAATAGCCATGTTGCAAACCGTCATGCGGCCTTCCACGGACAGGGCGCGGATCGTGCTGCCGGCAAACTCGATGGCGTAGCCCGTGCCGCCGGCGGTGCCGATGATGCCGATAATGTGCAGGACCACGTCCTTGGCCGTACAGCCGAAAGGCATCTCGCCTTCGACCTTGATCAGCATACTCTTGGCTTTCTTCATGAGCAGCGTCTGGGTCGCCAGCACGTGTTCGACTTCAGAAGTGCCGATACCGAAGGCCAGCGCGCCCAGCGCGCCGTGCGTGCTGGTGTGGGAGTCGCCACAGACGACAGTCATGCCAGGCAGGGTCGCGCCCTGCTCCGGGCCGATCACGTGCACGATGCCCTGGCGCAGGTCATTCATGCGGAACTCGGTGATGCCGTATTTCTCGCAGTTGGCGTCCAGCGTATCTACCTGCAGGCGGGAAATCGGATCATCGATGCCCTGGGCGCGATTCAGCGTCGGCACGTTGTGATCCGCGACCGCCAGGTTGGCGCTGGTGCGCCACGGCTTGCGGCCGGCCATTGCCAGTCCCTCGAACGCCTGCGGGCTGGTGACTTCATGCACCAGGTGGCGGTCGATATAGAGCAGACAGGTGCCGTCTGATTCCTGGTGGACGACGTGGGCGTCCCAGAGTTTGTCGTAAAGAGTTTGGGCCATGGATGCGCTCTGCAAATAGACAATCCGGCTCGTGCCGCGCGCGGAGGAAAAGCCGATCCGCTGCGCCGGCCACTGCGGCATGAACGCATTATGCACACGGTCTCAACCTAGTACAACCGCACCTTACATACTAGTACTAACACTACCATGCTGGGCTATCGCAAGACGTCAATCCGCCCCGTTTCCGGCATTCAAATTTTCTGTCGCTAAACAGTTACAGATACAAATTCGGCCATTTAAAACAGATACAAAATTATCAAACCGATATAATCATTGTTCGTCACGGCCACCCAATATGCGAAATAAAGCGCAATAAACCGCATTTATCCAGCATTAAACCAGATCACAAATCTGGAATATAGCGAAATTAGTGCAAATTCAAGCTAATTAAGAGATGATGCGCGAAGAACCCCAAATTGCCGAATGGAAAACTTCGTCAACAATTAACAAATATTGACTCGTCAAATCTGACATTTCCACACAATATGGCGGCCACATATTCCTAAACTCGACTCGCGAATAATCACTATGGCTTCGTTTTTGCTCAAAAGCACGACTTCGGTTCTTGCCCTGGCATTCGTTCCTGCGGCATTTGCACAGTCATCGGCTCCCACAGCCGGGCAACCTGCGGTCACGCTGAACCAGATCGTCGAGCAGACCCTGCTCAGCAACCCTGAAATCCAGGCCAAGTACCACGATTTCCAAGCTTCGCTGGAAGGCCAGGCCGTCGCTCGCGGCGCGTTTTTCCCGCAGATCAACGCGCAAGGTTATGTGGGCCGCGAATACCGCAACAACGTGCCCGGCGTCGGGTCGCAGAACTGGAGCCGCCCTGGCTATAGCGTGGAATTGCGCCAGCTGATTTTCGACGGCTTCCGTACGAGCAACGACGTCAAGCAAGCGGGTTTCGACAAACTCGCGCGCTTCTACGATCTGCTGGCCACCAGCGACACCACCGCGTTCAATGCGGTGCAGGCCTATATCGACCTGCAGCGTTACCGCGACATGGAATTGCTGGCCCGCCAGAACTACACCCTGCACGAAGAAACGCTCAAACAGATCAACGAGCGTGCCGAATCCGGCGTGGGCCGCCGCGTCGACCTGGAACAGGCCGGCGGGCGTCTGGCTCTGGCCCAGACCAATCTGATGACCGAGACCGCCAACCTGCTGGACGTGCAGCAGCGTTTCCAACGCGTGACGGGTGCTCTGCCTCCCGATTCGATGCAGCCCACTCCCGACGTCACCAGCAAGCTGCCGGTCAAGCCGGCCGACTTCAACGAATCCCTGCGCCGCAATCCCAGCTTCCTGTCCAAGCAGGCCGGACTGCAGGCCGCGCAGGCCGGCGTCGCTTCGTCCAAGGGCGCTTTCTCGCCCAAGTTCGAGTTCGTGGCTTCCACCGGACGCGACCAGAACGACCCCACGCCGCAAAACCGCGACATCCAGAGCTCCAGCGTCCAGGTCGTCATGAGCTACAACCTGTACCGCGGCGGCGCCGACTCCGCCCGGGTGCGCCAGACCTCCGCGCAGTCCTACGCCGCGCGCGACATCCGCGACTACACCTGCCGCAACGTGCAGCAGGACCTGGCCGTCGCCTGGAACAACGTCGCCAGCCTGAGCCAGAAGCTGCCGTTCCTGCGCGACCACGAAGTGGCCACGACGAAGGTGCGCGAAGCCTATCGCCAACAGTTCCAGATCGGCCAGCGTTCGCTGCTGGACTTGCTGGACACCGAGAATGAACTGTTCGAATCGCGCCGCGCCTTGACCAACGCGCTGTATGACCTGCAGCTCGCGCAATACCGCTGGCTGTCGTTGTCTCACACCTTGCTGCCGGCGCTTTCGCTGCAGCCCGCCCGCAACGAAATGCCCGAGGAAAACGGCAAGCTCGAAGTGTCCGACGAAGTGATCAAGCTCTGCAATTCGACGGTCCCCGACTCGGCCCGCCTGGCGCCGGTGCGCGTGCAATACAACGAGGGCAATCTGCCGCCCACGTTCATCCCGGTAAACTCGCCCAAGGCCAAACCCTAGGTGACGCAAGCGCAAGGAGACCATATGCAGAAACAGGGCAACGACTTCTCACAACTGGACGCGGACTTTGTCCGCGTCCTGGAAGACTTGATCGACGCGCTGATCGCCAATGGCACCTTGCGTATGACCGACCTGCCTATACAGGCTCAACAAAAGCTGACCCAGCGCAAGCAACAGCGCGCGCGCCTCTCCGAACACCTGGACCTGCTGGATGACGAAGATGGACAAGTTATCTGAAATGGCGGCCCGGGAGTGGCGCGCTGATGCGCGCGCGGCGCATGACGATCCGCTGCTGGACTGCCTGGTGGAAATCACCCGGTTGCACGGCGTGACGGCAACGGCCCAGGCCCTGTCGGCCGGCCTGCCGCTGGAAGAACACCGTCTCACCCCGGCCCTGCTGCCGCGCGCCGCCGCGCGCGCGCAGCTGTCCGCGCGCGTGGTGCGGCGCACGCTGGAGGGCATTTCTCAGGATCTGCTGCCCGCGATCCTGCTGCTCCACGGCGAACGCGCCTGCCTGTTGCTGAAGAAAGACGGCGACACCTATGTCGTCAGCCATCCCGAACTTGGCGGCAGCTCAATGGAGATGAGCGCAGCCGAGTTGTCGGCGCAATACACCGGCTTGGTGTGTTTTGTGCGCCCGCAGTTCCGCTTCGACGCGCGCGCGCCCGAAGTCGCCAAGGTGCGCGAGCGCCATTGGTTCTGGGCCGCCATCATGGAAAACCGGCGCCTGTACCGCGATGCCCTGATCGCCGCCCTGTTGATCAACCTGTTCGCCATGGCGATGCCGTTGTTCACCATGAACGTGTATGACCGCGTCGTGCCGAACAACGCCGTCGAGACGCTCTGGGTGCTAGCCATCGGCATCACGCTGGTCGTGATTTTCAACATGATCCTGAGCACCGCGCGGTCCCATGTGGTGGACAGCGCCAGCAAGCGGGTCGACGTGCGCCTGTCGGCGCAGATCATGGAGCGCGTGCTGGACCTGCGCCTGGAAGGCCGGCCGGTATCGGTGGGCTCCTTCGCCGCCAACCTGCGCTCATTCGAATCCATCCGCGACTTCATCGCATCGGCCACCATCACCACACTGGTCGACCTGCCCTTCATCCTGCTGTTCCTGCTGGCACTGGCCTGGATCTCGCCCTGGATGGTGCTGCCTCCCCTGGTCGCCATCGTACTGATCCTGCTGGTGTCGCTTGCGGCGCAGGCCCGCATGGAATCCCTGACCATGGCCTCGTTCCAGGCTTCGTCGCAGCGCAATGCGACGCTGGTCGAGGCGCTGACCGGCCTGGAATCCGTCAAGACGCTCAATGCCCAGGGCTCCATCCAGCGCAACTGGGAACGCGCCACCGAATACATTGCCCTGACCGGGGGCAAGCTGAAGCTGATTTCGTCTTCGACGGTCGGGTTCGTGCAGGCCGTCCAGCAACTGGTGTCCATCTCGGTCGTGATCATCGGCGTCTACCAGGCACAGGAGTCCGCCATTTCCATGGGCGGCATCATCGCAGCCTCCATGATCGCGGGCCGCTGCCTGGCGCCGCTGGGCCAGGTCGCCGGCCTGCTGATGCAATACCAGAACGCGCGCACCTCGCTGGGGTCGATCGACAATTACATGAAGCTGCCGGTGGAACGCCCGGCGGAAGCCGAATTCCTCCACCGCCCGGTGTTTCATGGCGGCATCGAGTTCCGCGACGTGACCTTCTCCTATCCCGGCAGCAAGCAGCCGGTGCTCAAGAAGGTGTCCTTCAAGCTGAAGCCGGGCGAAAAGGTCGGCATCATCGGCCGTATCGGCTCCGGCAAGACCACCCTGGAAAAGCTGGCGCTGGCGCTGTACCAACCCACCGAGGGCGCGGTCCTGCTGGACGGCGTCGACGTCCGGCAGATCGACCCGGCCGACGTGCGCCGCGCCATCGGCCATGTGCCGCAGGATCCTTTGCTGTTCTATGGCAGCCTGAAACACAACCTCGCGATGGGCGCGCCCTATGCCGACGACGCCAGCATCCTGGCGGCCGCCAACCTGGCGGGCGTGACCGATTTTGCCAATTTGCACCCTGACGGTTTCGACATGGTGATCGGCGAGCGCGGTGAATCCCTGTCCGGCGGCCAGCGCCAGTCGGTGGCTGTGGCCCGGGCCTTGATCAACGATCCGCCCATATTGCTGCTGGACGAACCCAGCAGCAATATGGACCACCAGAGTGAAGCGCAACTGCGCAAACGCCTGGGTGAAGCCAGCGCCACCAAGACGATCCTGCTGGTCACGCACCGCACTGCCCTCCTGGACCTGGTCGATCGCCTGATCGTGATCGACAACGGCCACATCGTGGCCGACGGTCCCAAGGAACAAGTGGTCGAAGCACTGCGTCAAGGACGCGTCGGACGGGGAAGCTGAGGAAACCATGCTGAACAATCCTGGCGCAACCCGGCACGGTGTGTTTGGAAGCCTGTGGCGCAAGCTGCGCGGCGTCTTCGTGTTCTTCTTCGACCGCCTGCTCGACGGAACCGAAAAGGGCAAGCCCCAACAACGCTCCGACTATGTCGGCAACGCGGAATGGGTCATTCATGAATCACAGGCGCGCGGCTCTCGCATCCTGCTGTGGGTCAGCTTGCTGGCCACCGGCGGGCTGCTGCTGTGGGCCGGCACCGGCAGCATCGACGAAGTCGTGCGTGGCGAAGGCAAGGTCGTGCCCTCTCGCCAGGTCCAGATCATCCAGAGCCTCGATGGCGGCATCGTCGAGGAAATCCTGGTGCGTCCGGGACAGGAAGTCGAAGCGGGGGAAATCCTGCTGAAGATCGACTCCACGCGATTCGCCTCGTCGCTGGGCGAGAACAACGCGGAATACCTGTCCCTGCTGGCCAAGGCGGCCCGCCTGCAGGCACTGGCCACCGGCGAACCCTTCGTCGCGCCGGAAGAAGCCCTGGCACAGGCGCCCGGGCTAGTGGAAATGGAGCGCAATGCGTGGCAGGCCCGCACGACCGAACTGAATGCCACGGTCAACGTCGCGCGCGAACAGCTCAAGCAACGCCAGGAAGACCTGCGCGAAACGATCGCCAAGCGCGACCAGGCCGCCGCCAGTTGCGGCCTGACCTCGCGCGAACTGCAGGTGACCCGGCCGCTGCTCAAGAGCGGCGCGGTATCCGAGGTGGACCTGCTGCGCCTGCAACGCGACGTAGCCCGCTATTGCGGTGAGCAAAAAGGCGCCGAGGCACAGATCGACCGCTTCCAGGCCTCTATCAAAGAGGCGGAAAGCAAGCTGCAGGAAGCCGAGCTGAACATCCGCAACCAGGCCCGCAACGAACTTTCGGAAACGAACACGAAACTGGCGACGCTGCGCCAGGGCAAGCTGGCGCTGGCCGATCGGGTCAAGCTGGCCGAGGTCCGCGCGCCTGTCCGGGGCACCGTCAAAACCTTGTTCAACAACACCGTTGGCGGCGTGGTGCAGCCCGGCAAGGACATCATCGAGATCGTGCCGAAGGACGACACGCTACTCCTCGAAGTGCGCATCCTGCCGCGCGACATCGGTTTCCTGCATGCCGACCAGAAGGCGGAAGTGAAATTTACCGCCTACGACTTCGCCATCTACGGCGGCCTGGAAGGCAAGGTGGAACAGATCGGCGCGGACACCGTGACCGATGAGAAAGGCAATTCCTACTATGTTGTGCGGGTCCGTACCGACCGCAGCACGGTAGGCGACAAACTGTTGCCCATCATCCCCGGGATGGTGGCGGAGGTTCATATCCTGACTGGCAAGCGCACGGTGCTGCAGTACCTGCTCAAGCCGATACTGCGCGCCAAGGCGAATGCCTTTACCGAACGTTAAAGGAGGGCTGCAAGGCTTTATGAAACCCGTTCCTGTCCTGTTGATTACGCACGACGACCTGTTGTGGCAGCATTGGCGCGGCCTGAACCCGGCGCGCTGGCTGGCGGCCCGCGGGCGCGGCCTGGCCGACCTGCAGCGCTGGCGCGAACAGGGCCGCACGCTGGCGGTACTGGATGCGGACCTGCCTCGGCTGCCGTCCTGGCAGGATCCCATCTGGCCCACGACCTTGGCCGACCTGCAGCTGGTCGTCGCCAGCCCCAGCCCGAACGACGAGCAAGGCACCCGGGTGCTGGGTGCCGGCGCGCATGGCTACTGCCACGGATATGCCTCGGCGGCTTCGCTGTCGCAGGCGCTGGAGGTCGTCGCCTCCGGCGGCATCTGGATGGGCCGCTCCCTGGTATCGCGGCTGCTTAAATTGGTTGCGGAACGCGCCCAGGACACGCCCTCGTGGGATGGCGGCGTGCTGACCGACCGCGAAATCACCGTGGCCCGCTACGCCTCCAGCGGCCAGGCCAATGCGCAGATCGCCGAAGCGCTGGGCATTACCGAACGCACGGTCAAGGCCCACCTGTCAGCCGTCTTCGAAAAGCTGGGTGTAACCGACCGCCTGCAGCTCGCCCTGCTCGTCCACGGCATTTCCGCTCCCGCCGACGCCAAAATCAAAATTACTTCCTGATACTGTCCTTGAGGACAATATCCCGCGCCGGCGGCGCAATCTAGTATCTGGCCATCTTGGATAACTCCCTGAAACGGAACCAACATGGCCAACACTTCTCCCGCAGTCGTCAACGAAATCTCCGGTCGCGCGTGGATACGCAATAGCGACGGCTCTCTGACCGAACTGCATCAAGGTAGCAAGGTCCCCGCAGGCAGCGACGTCGTCACTGCGTCGGGCGCCACGGTTTCGCTTCAGGTTGAGAACGGCATGCCGATCGTCATCGGCGAAGGCCGCGAAGTCGCGGTCAATGGCGAAATGACGGGCCCCCTGGCCGACCCCTCCGAAGCCGCGGTGGCCCCGCCCTCCGGCACCGACTCCGACCGCCTCCTGGCCGCGCTGCGTGACGGCCGCGACCCGTTCGATGAATTGGATCCCACTGCCGCCATCGTGGCGGGCGGCGGCGATGCCGGCGGCAGCAGCTTCGTGCGCCTGGCCCGCATTCTGGAAACCACCACTCCGCTGGATCTCTCCTACCCGAACCCCAGTCGCGGCGAAGATGTGCTGCCCCGCCTGTCGGGTACCGGCGCCTCCGGCGAAGAAGACGATGCGGTCACGCCGACAACCGTCAACAACGCGCCCAATGCGCTGGATGACGCCGCCCGCGGCGACCAGAACAGCCTGGTGCGCGGCAACCTGCTCACGAACGACTCGGATCCCGATGGCGATCCGCTGGCGATCGTCTCGGTCAGCGGCCGTCCGATGACGTCGGCCGGCGTCACGGTCAACGGCAGCAATGGCGGCACCTTCACGGTGCTCCCCGACGGCAGCTATGTCTTCACGCCGGGCAACGAGTACGGCCATCTGGCCGTGGGCGAAACGGCCACCAGCACCATCTCGTACACCATCACGGATCCCAGCGGCGCCACTTCCACAGCCACTGTGGTCGTGACCATCACCGGCACCAACGACGGTCCCGTTTCGACCGCCATTTCCGACACGGCGGGCGTGGACGCCCAGACCGGCGTGAGCTACGACGTCTCCACCCATTTCTCGGATCCGGATACCAGCGACAAGCTCACCTTTACCGCGACGGGCCTGCCGCCCGGCCTGACCATCGATCCGAACACCGGTATCATCACCGGCACCATCGATCATTCCGCCTCGCAGGGCGGCAACAACGGCGTCTACACCGTCACGGTCACCGCAACCGACCCGTCCGGCGCCACGACCTCCCAGGAATTCAACTGGGACGTCACCAACCCCGCCCCGACGGCGGCCGACGATAACGGCACCACGGACGAGGACACCACGCTCAACGTCGACGCCCAGAACGGCGTTCTGGCCAACGACGTCGACCCGGACGGCGACAAACTGACGGTCTCGGAAGTCAACGGCGCCAGCGGCAATGTGGGCACGGCGACCGCCGGTTCCAACGGTGGCACGTTCACCTTGAACGCCGACGGCTCGTACTCGTTCAACCCCGGCAACGCCTTCCAGCACCTGGCTGCCGGCCAGACGGCAACCAGCTCGATCACCTATACCGTTACGGACAGTGAAGGCGGCACCAGCTCCGCCACGCTGACGGTCGAGATTACCGGCACCAATGACGCTCCCACGGCAGTCGCCCTGCAGAACCAGGACAACATGGATGGGGATGTCGTCAACTACAACCTGTCCGGCTTCTTCAGCGACATCGACGACGGCGACTCCCTGGTCTACTCCGTCGACCATGTTCCTGGCGGCCTGAAGTTCGACCCCACCACCGGCACGTTCACCGGCCAGTTCGCCAACTGGGCGTCCGACCACACCAATACGGGCGTCAAGGGCGAATACCTCATCACGGTGACCGCCACCGACAAGTCGGGTGCAACCGTCTCCCAGACTTTCCTCTGGACTGTGGGCAACCCCGCTCCGGTCGCCGCCAATGACCAAGGCACGACCAGCGAAGACAATGTCCTGGTCGTCGACCACCGTACCGAAGGCGTGCTGGGCAACGACAGCGACCCCGATGGCGACGCCCTCCATGTCTCGCAAGTCAATGGCATCGATGCCGATGTCGGCAAGCCCGTCGCCGGCTCCAATGGCGGCACCTTCACGCTCAACGCCGACGGCACGTACACGTTCAATCCGGGCACCGCATTCCAGTACTTGAACGACGGCCAGACCGCGACCACGTCGATCACCTACACCGTTGCCGACGCCCAGGGCGCGACGAGCACCGCCACGCTGACCATCACCATTACGGGCCAGACAGACGCTCCGCCGGTCATCACTCCCGAGGATAGCGACGGCAACGTCTCGAGCGCGCACAACAGCGTGGTCGAAGCCTCCGGCGACACCATCACCGGTTCCGTGACCGTCTCCGCCGAAGCCGGCATCGCCAGCGTCACCGTCGGCGGCAAGGACGTCACCGGCGCCAGCGCCGCCAACCCGGTCGTCATCACCACCGACAAGGGCATCCTGACCGTCACCGGTTACGACGCATCCACCGGCAAGATTACCTACTCCTACCAAGAAACGGGCGGCGCCGACGACCACACGGCCGGCGACGACTCGGTCCACGATCTCTTCGAAGTGGTCGTCACCGACTTCGCGGGCCAGACCCATCGCGACAATCTGGATATCCAGATCCTCGACACGGCGCCCGTGGCCACCGACGACGCAGCCTCCGTCACGGAAGACGCCACCGCTCCGGTCACCGGCAACGTGCTGACCAACGACACGCTCGGCGCCGACGCCAGCACGGTTGTCATCAACACCGGCGACGCCAAGTACGGCAAGCTCGTGGACAACGGCGACGGCACCTGGTCGTATCAGCTCAACAACACCCTGCCGGCGGTCCAGGCGCTGAACGACGGTCAGACCCTGACCGAGACCA
>NZ_NJIF01000011.1 GCF_002209555.1 Achromobacter insolitus | reverse complement strand
ACCGAGTCATACGTCGCTACTCAAAGGAAGTGAGGTATGTGCTTAGACTTGACATCTAAGGTACTTCACTTCTAGTGAGCACTTGATTTCTTGTGCTTGCGATCAGGACGGGGTTTTAAGCCCAACCTAATCACTGTGCACTCGCATCAAGCGCCCACACTTATCGGTTGTTTAATTGTTAAAGAGCGGTACTGCTAAATTCGGTACTACTTACTGCCCACTGGCAGCGGCGCCTGCTTTCGCTAGCGCTACGTTGTCAGCAGCAGAGAAACGAGATTATGAAGAAGTTTTTTTAGCTTGTCAAGTTAGCGTCACAACCTTCGTTTCGCTCACTTGGCTTGCAACCTCTTCAGGTCCGCCTCTCTTAGCAGCTATCGAAATATCAGGGTTAACCCTAAGTTTTCGGCAACTGCCAAGCCTGAAACTTTAACACAACTTTTGCAGATTATGCAACCGGCTTTTGCCTGACTTGCATTCTTTCCTGCAACATCGCAGCGGCTTTCGCCAGAGCGCTGACCCTGAAATCCAGGGGTTGGTTATTGCAACAGCCGGTTGGCGATATAAGGGTAAACCCTTTGTTTACATCGCCAGCCAAGCCCAAGACTATAGCACGATTTTTGCAAACTGCGCAACCGGCTTCTGCCTAATTTGCTGCAATTCATGCAATAACCGCATCGCTTTCATTTCTGACCGCTTGCGGCAGGCCGGCTTGGTTACCCGTGTCGCCCTGTGTGCTTGCTTGGCCTTCGCGCCTCAAAAACCGACCGAATCGCGAAGGAGCGAGACTATAGCACGGAAATTTGCCCATTCCATGAAGATGGCACCCATTTTTCAAAAAGATGAAGTTTTCTGGGGACGGGCTTAAATGAGGGGCGCTCCTTCCCTATATATAGAGAGCCAGGCCGGGGAGGAGGAATCCAACAGGCCGGCGGCAAGTTGCCACTCGCGGCACGCACGCTTATATATAGAGCAATACGCAAGCCTCCGCGGCCACACCAAAAGATCAGAGCCTCAGCTCTGTCGTCTCTTTGATCTGCTGAAGCGCGAAGAACGAACGCATGTCGACTACTGCGGGATGGCGCATCAAGGTGTCCATGGCGAATCGGGAGAAATGCGCGAGATCGGCGACCTGTATGCGCAGCAGGTAATCCATGTCGCCAGACATGGCATAGCACTCGACCACCTCCGGCCACAGCTGCACGTCGCGGGCGAAGTCGCTCATGGGCGCGTGACTGGATCCGCTGTGCTTGTTCAAGCGGATGTTCACGTACGCAAGCAGGCCCAAGCCAACCTTCTTCGCGTCGATAAGCGCCACGTACTTCTTGATGAAACCCTTCTCTTCCAGCCTCCGGACTCGTCGCAGACAGGGACTGGGCGAAAGCGACACACGGTCGGCCAGTTCCTGGTTGCTGAGCCGCCCATCCCGCTGCAACTCGGCCAAAATCCGTATATCTGTCCTATCTAGCTCAATGTCAGACATTTTTAGCCCTGAATATTTTTTCTACGGCAATATTATTGCTCAACTAGCTAGCTTTCGCGACACGTTTGCAATTGTCTGCCCGTCGTTCCTTCCTACAATCTCCGTCTAGACTTGAAGAACAAGTCGTCCTTAAAAATGATGCAAGGGAGCAGACTTATGAGCAGCGCTTTCCAACCCTGGGACAACCCGATGGGCACCGCCGGGTTCGAGTTCATTGAATACGCCGCGCCGGACCCCGCCGCACTGCGCAAGGTGTTCGAGCTGCTGGGCTTCAAGGCCATTGCCAAACACCGCCACAAGGATGTGACCCTGTATCGCCAGGGCGGTGTGAACTTCCTGATCAACGCCGAGCCGGATTCTTTCGCCCAGCGTTTCGCGCGCCTGCATGGACCGTCGATCTGTGCGATCGGCTTTCGCGTGCAGGACGCCAATGCCGCCTACAAGCGCGCCCTGGAGCTCGGCGCCTGGGGCTTCGATTCGCATAGCGGCCCGATGGAACTGAACATTCCGGCCATCAAGGGCATCGGCGATTCGCTGATCTACCTGGTGGACCGCTGGACCGGCAAGGACGGCCATGGCGGTATCGGCGACATCAGCATCTATGACGTGGACTTCGTGCCGGTGGACCCGCAGAACGCCCAGGCCGACCTGAATCATCGCGGTGCCGGCCTGACCCTTGTGGATCACCTGACGCACAACGTGCACAAGGGCCGCATGGCAGAGTGGGCGGAGTTCTACGAGCGCCTCTTCAATTTCCGCGAAGTGCGCTACTTCGACATCGAGGGCAAGGTGACGGGCGTGAAGTCCAAGGCCATGACCTCCCCCTGCGGCAACATCCGCATTCCGATCAACGAAGAAGGCACGGAAGAAAAGGGCCAGATCCAGGAATACCTGGACCTGTACCGAGGCGAAGGCATCCAGCATATCGCCATGGCCACGGAAGATATCTACGCCACTATCGAGGCGTTGCGCCAGAATGGCGTGGTGTTCCTGGATACGCCGGAGACCTATTACGAGTTGCTGGACCGCCGCCTGCCGAACCACGGCGAGGACGTAGCGCGCCTGCAAAAGAATCGCATCCTGCTGGACGGCGCCCCCGGCGGCGGACTGCTGCTGCAGATTTTCACTGAAAACCAGATCGGCCCGATCTTCTTCGAGATCATCCAGCGCAAGGGCAACGATGGCTTCGGCGAAGGCAATTTCAAAGCCTTGTTCGAGTCGATTGAACTGGACCAGATGCGCCGGGGCGTCGTGAAGACCGTCGAGTAAAGACTTCCCCCGCCAGCGTCCGGTGCTCGGGCATCGACGCTGGCCTTGAAACCTCACCCCAGGGTGAGGTTTTTTTTGCCTGCTACTTCTGCAGTCGGTCCTGGAATTGCTTACGGAACTTGGCGACCTTCGGCGCAATCACGAACTGGCAATAGCCTTGCTCTGGATGCAGGGCAAAGTAATCGCGGTGATAGTCTTCAGCCGGCCAGAATTTGGCGGGTGCCAGCAGGTGCGTCACGATAGGCGCATCGTAGATTTTCTGGGCTTCGACTTCGGCGATGACCGCTTGAGCCTGTTCGCGCTGCGTTTCGTTCTGCCAGAAGATGGCCGATTCGTACTGCGGACCGACGTCGTTGCCCTGACGACCAGGGGTGGTGGGATCGTGGGTCGCGAAGAACACGCGCAGCAGATCGCTGTAAGACAGTTCGGCGGGATCGAACTCGACGCGAGCCACTTCGATGTGACCTGTATCCTTGCCGCAAACCTGTTCATAGCTGGGGTTGTCCACATGCCCGCCGCTGTAGCCGGGCAGCACGCTCCTGACGCCGCGCAGATCGGTGAACACCGCTTCGACGCACCAGAAGCAGCCGCCGCCGAGTACGGCGACTTCATTGCCCGGAGAGGGTTGTTCTGACATGACGGTTCCTTATTGATAGGCGGCCGCGAACTGCGGCCAGACGCCCGGATTTCATGCGTGGGCGCAGGAGAATAAGACTACTGCTTGGGCGGTGCCAGCGACAAGATCCATTCAGCAAGCGCCCGGGCATCATCCTGGCTGACCTGGGTTTGCGCAGGCATGGGCACCGCGCCCCAGGCGCCTCTGCCGCCCCCGCGTATCTTGCCGGCCAGGTAATCGACCATGGCGTCGCCCTGCCCCGCATAGCGCTCGGCCACACTCTTGAGGGGCGGCCCCACGCGCTTGGCTTCGACTTGATGGCATGCCATACAGGCCTTGTTTTTGGCCAGGTCCAGCCCGGTGGTTTGCGCTTGCGCCGCCCCCGCGCCCAGGACGCAGGCGGCGGCCAACAACAGACTACTCTTCAAATGCATCGGTAACTGCCCCACGGCTCGCGGTGCTGGCGAGCTTGCCGAACTTGGCAAGCACACCGCGTGTATAACGCGGCCGGGGCTGAACCCAGGCCTGGCGACGAGCCGCCATCTCTTCGTCGCTGATATTGAGCTGCAACAGCAGCTTGTGGGCATCGATGGTAACCGAATCGCCCTCGCGGATCAGCGCGATAGGCCCTCCGACGAAAGCCTCCGGCGCGACATGGCCAACCACCATGCCCCAGGTTCCGCCTGAGAAGCGCCCGTCCGTGATCAACCCTACCGTTTCACCCAGCCCCTGGCCGACCAGCGCGGAGGTGGGCGCCAGCATTTCGCGCATGCCTGGGCCACCCTTGGGGCCTTCGTAGCGGATGACCACGACATCGCCATCGCGGATCTCGCGCGCCATGATGGCCGTCATGGCGTCGTCTTCCGAGTCGAAGACACGCGCGGGTCCGGTGATGACCGGGTTCTTCAGACCGGTGATCTTGGCGACGCAACCTTCTGGCGAGAGATTGCCTTTCAAGATGGCGAGATGGCCCTGGGGATACAGCGCCCGATCCAGCGACATGATCACGTCCTGGTCCGCCCTGGGCGCGTCAGGCACGGCGGCCAGCGTTTCCGCGATGGTCTTGCCTGTGATGGTGATGCAGTCTCCATGCAGCAGGCCTGCATTGAGCAATAGCTTCATGACCTGAGGAATGCCGCCGGCGCGATGCAGGTCCGTGGCGACGTATTTGCCAGAAGGCTTCAGGTCGCACAGCACGGGCACGCGCTTGCGGATACGTTCGAAATCGTCGATGGTCCAAGGGACTTCGGCGGCATGGGCTATTGCCAGGAAGTGCAGGACGGCGTTGGTGGAACCGCCCGTGGCCATGATGACGGACACTGCATTCTCAATGGATTCACGCGTGATGATGTCCCGCGGCCGCAGCCCTTGTCTGACGGCCTCGACCAACACACGCGCCGACTCCGCGGCGGAGGCGACTTTTTCCTCGTCCTCGTTGGCCATGGTGCTGGAGTAAGGCAGGCTCATGCCCATGGCCTCGAACGCGGAGCTCATGGTGTTGGCCGTATACATGCCGCCACAGGATCCCGAGCCCGGAATTGCGCACTTTTCGATCTGCTTGAAATCTTCTTCGGGCATGCGGCCCATGGTGTATTCGCCCACGGCCTCGAAAACGGAAACGATGGTCAGGTCGTTGCCCTTGTAGTGGCCAGGCTTGATGGTGCCGCCATAGACATAGATGCCGGGAACGTTCGTGCGCGCCAGGGCAATCATGCCGCCAGGCATGTTCTTGTCACAACCACCGATCACCACCACGCCGTCCATCCACTGGCCTTGCGCGGCTGTTTCGATGCAGTCTGCAATGACTTCGCGGGACACCAGCGAGTACTTCATGCCCTCGGTGCCCATGGACATGCCGTCTGAAATGGTGGGCGTGCCGAATACCTGCGGATTGGCGCGGGACGCGCGAATGGCATCGATGGCGGCATCGGCCAGGCGCTGCAAGCCGCTATTGCACGGCGTGATCGTTGAATGGCCATTGGCCACGCCGATCATGGGATTTTCGAAATCCGTTTCCTGATAGCCCAGCGCGTAATACATGGCGCGGTTGGGCGCGCGCGCGACACCGTGAGTGATGTGGCGGGAACGTTCGTTATGCGGCATGGTCTGTCTCCTGTCGGCCGTCGGGGCTCGGACGTGGCGACCGCCCCGGGAAGCTGGCTCGCTTGCGCGCGAATCTTCAATGCTCGCCGGTTATTATCATTCAACTTTATTGTGTCGGGCAGAACATGCTGCAATATCCCCAATTTGATCCCGTCGCCCTGCAGATCGGGCCGCTTGCCATCCACTGGTACGGACTGATGTACCTGGTGGGCTTCGCCCTGGTGTACCTGCTGGGACGCCGGCGCATCACCTCCGGCCACACTACCTCGCTGAACGTGAAGGACCTGGAAGACCTGATCTTCTACAGCGTGCTGGGCGTGGTGCTGGGCGGGCGGCTGGGCTATGTGCTGTTCTACAAGCCCTCCTATTACCTGTCCCACCCGCTGGAAGTGCTGTACCTGTGGCAAGGCGGCATGTCGTTCCACGGCGGCCTGATCGGCGTGATCGTGGTGATGCTGCTGTTCGCGCGCAAGAAGAAGCTGCCGTTCTTCGCGGTGAGCGACTTCATCGCGCCGCTGATCCCGCTGGGGCTGGGCTTTGGGCGCCTGGGCAATTTCATCAATGGCGAACTCTGGGGCCGCCCCACCGATGTGCCGTGGGCAATGGTGTTTCCGGGCAGCGGCGATGGCCTGCCGCGCCATCCGTCGCAACTCTATGAGCTGGGCCTGGAAGGCATCGTGCTGTTTGCGCTGCTGTGGTGGTTTTCCAGCAAGCCGCGCCCACTGGGGCAAGTGAGCGGGCTCTTCCTGATGGGTTACGGAACGTTCCGCTTCCTCGTGGAATTCACCCGCGAGCCTGACAACTTCCTGGGCCTGCTCGCGGGCGGATTGAGCATGGGACAGTGGCTGTCCCTGCCGATGGTCGCCTTGGGCGCCATCATGTTCAGCCTTACTGCAAAACGATCGTCCCGTTGACCGCAATGCTGACCGTGACGTTGCCCGCTTCCAGGGGCACGTCCGGGCTATAGCCGCCGGAGGCGTCCTTGGCCATGGCGGCGGCGCCCATCATGCGCGGCATGGGCACTGCGCCGCCCGAGCCGCCCAGTTCGAGCTTGGACAGGCGGTAACCCGAGAAGCCGAAAGCGTTGGCCGCGGCCAGCGCGCGGTCCTTGAAGGCCTGCGCGGCTTCCTTGAGCAGCTTGCGCTCTTCGGCCTCGCGCGCCTCGCGCGACAGCAAGAAGCTGATGTTGGAGATGGCTGTCTTGTCGGACAGCTTGGAAGCCAACGCAGCCGCGGCTTCGAAGTTCTTGGATTCCAGAATCACCTCGCCCTGGCCACGCCAGGAACTGATCTTGCCTTTGCTGGAGGTGTTCGGCCAGACGTTGTAGCCGCCGGTACGCACCTCGACGTCCTTGACGTCGCGCGCGCGCTTGATCACGTCATCCAGGGCGGCAGTCAACTTCTTGCCCGCGGCCGGTTGATCCTGCGCTTCAACTTCGGCCGACAAGGAAATGCGGACCGTGTCTTGCTTGACCTCGGAAGACGCCGTGGCCTGCAGGGTCAATTCCGGAGCGCGGCTGGCAGAGGCTTCGGCGGCGGCGGGGGCCGGGGCCTGCGCGTGGACGAGCGGCGCAGCACTCAGAGCGGCCACGGTTGCGCACGCCGCGCCGAGTTTGGTCAGCGAGAAAACAGGGTGTTTGAACATGGACTGGTCCTAGGAGGGAGGACGGAGGGGAGAGATGAGGCGCCCGAGGCGGACCTGCTCTTGTGGCAGGCCCGCTGGGATAGATGCCCCGCCTGTGCCGTCAAGGCCGGCATCTCGAACCCTGAGGTTCAAGGTGGTCGCGTTCCGAAGAGCGTCGGGTTCGTCTACAGGAGACGATCACTCCAGCTCTGCACTCCCGCAACCAATATGCCATAAGACATAGGTTCAGAGAATGTATGGCCTAGTCACGAACACGGCAGGGACAAACTGAAAATACTTGAGTACTGCTTCATGAACTGTCAGAGCAGTTTTTCCTGACCCGACAAGGCGTCATCGAGTACTGCGTTCATGTCCTCGATTCTACGCTTGAAGTCGCCGACCGCCAAACCGCCCAGCGGACCATCGGGTGCTTTCATGGCGAGCAGCTCGCCCGCGACTTGCAACGCGGCCATCACGGCGATGCGTTCATTGCTGGAGACCTTGCCCGTGCCCTGGATGCGCAGCATCAGCTGGTCCACATGGCGCACAGCGGCCAACAGGGTCGGCTTTTCTTCGGCGGAACACGCCAGGGAATAGTCGCGTCCCAGTATGGTGACATCTACGCGTTCCATCAGTGTTGCTCTCCAGACGGTGCGCCCGGCAAGCGGGCCAGCACGGCGTCAATGCGCTCACGGGCCGATGCGGCGGCCACGCGCAAGCGCTGTAATTCGGTGTCGCGGGTCTGCAAGTTGCCTTGCAATTCGGTCTCGCGGGCGGAGAAACGCGATTCGAGCGATTGGCGCTCGGCGGTTTCGCGGGCCAGTTGCTCGCGCAGCGCAGCCTCGGCCTGCTGGGCCTGCTCGAGCATGGCGGAGACCGCGCCATCGTGATCCTGAAGCTTGCTCTGCAGCGTGACGATTTCGGCCTCGCGCTCGGCGGCGCGTTGCTTGAGCACGCGTTGCTCAGCTTCGGTTTCATTCAGGCGTTGGCGCAACGCGTCACGCTCTGCGTGGAGTTGGCGGGTGCGTTGCACCAGTTGCCCTATGCGGGCGGCGAGTTGGTCTAGATCTTGCAGCATGGGCGCTATCGTAAACCATCCTGAGTTGAACGGGGTCCCTTCACGCAAGGTGAGAAACCCGGCAATATTCAGTAGGATTTATCCCTCCCTCATCCGAACGCCACGCATCCGGCCGATCCTGCTTTCGTCTTTCTTTCTATAAACTTTCACTTAGCTTTCAAAAAGCCCTCAAACTTCCTGGCCCGTTACAACTCGGGGTCGGGAGTTCCCGAATTCTAGGGAAAACCCCAGCCTTTCACCGACCTTACAGGGTTTGCAGCGTGCCGGGCGTCCATTACCATTCGCCCTTTCAAGAATCCTAGCCTTACCTTTCATAAGAACAAATGGCACCCTGAAGTGCCTTTTTTGTGCCTGTCACTCGCCTGTCGGCGGGATTGGCCACAGACCTTTTTATCTACATGCTGTAAACAGGAGCCAACCAATCATGCAGCTACGCAATCGACAGGACTTCTGGTCGGGGGTGATGTTCATCGCCCTTGGACTGGGATTCGCCTGGCAGGCCAGCAGCTACCAAATGGGTACTGCCGCCCGAATGGGCCCAGGGTATTTTCCTTTCTGGCTAGGCATTGTTCTGGCATTGCTGGGCGCCATCGTGCTGCTTGGCTCGCTGTCCAAGAAGGCCCACGAGACCCACGTCGACAAGTTCGACTGGCGCATCGTTTTCCTGGTGGTCGGATCGGTCGTGCTCTACGGCTTCATCCTCAAACTGCTGGGCATCTACATTTCGGTATTCGTCCTGGTTGTCGTCAGCAGCCTGGCCAGCCATGAGTTCAGCTTGAAGGTCGCCGTCGCCAACGCGATCTTCCTGGTGGTGTTCTCGTATCTGGCATTCGTCAAGGGGCTGGGGCTGATTTTCCCGCTGTGGCCGTCCTTTCTGGGCATGAACTAAGGAGCCTTCGGTCATGGAATTGTTTGACAACCTCATGCTGGGCTTCTCGGTCGCGTTCACGCCCGAGAACCTCGCCTACGCCTTGCTGGGCTGCATCCTGGGCACGCTGATTGGCGTGCTCCCGGGCATCGGCCCCGTCCCGACCATTGCAATGCTGCTGCCGATCACGTACGTGCTGCCCCCGGTCGCCGGTCTGATCATGCTGGCGGGTATTTATTACGGCGCCCAATACGGCGGCTCCACGACGGCAATTCTTGTGGCATTGCCAGGGGAAACGTCCGCGGTGGTGACCGTGCTGGACGGTCACCAGATGGCCCGCAACGGCCGCGCTGGCGCAGCACTGGCAATCGCCGCGCTGGGTTCGTTCTTCGCAGGTTGCGTGGCCACGCTGCTGCTGGCCGCCTTCGCGCCCCCGCTGGCTGAAGTCGCGTTCAAGTTCGGCCCCGCCGAGTACTTCTCGCTGATGTGCCTGGGCTTGGTCGGCGCCGTGGTGCTGGCTTCGGGTTCGCTGCCCAAGGCAATCGCGATGATCCTGCTGGGCCTGCTGCTGGGCATGGTGGGCACCGACGTGAACTCGGGCGTCGCCCGCTTCGACTTCGGCATCCCCGAGCTGCAGGACGGCATCGACTTCGCCATCGTGGCCATGGGCGTGTTCGGCTTCGCCGAAATCATGACCAACCTCGAGCAGAAGGAAAACCGCGTCGACATCACCGACAAGATCGGCACGCTGTATCCCAACAAGCAGGAATTCAAGGAAGCTGCTCCCGCCGTGCTGCGTGGCACGGCCCTGGGTTCGGCCCTGGGCATCCTGCCGGGCGGTGGCGCCGTGCTGTCGTCGTTCGCGTCCTACACGCTGGAAAAGAAGATCTCGAAGAATCCGGAACGCTTCGGCAAGGGCCACCCGGCCGGCCTGGCTGGTCCGGAATCGGCGAACAACGCTGCCGCGCAGACTTCGTTCATCCCGCTGCTGACGCTGGGTATCCCGGGCAACGCCGTGATGGCGCTGATGGTCGGCGCCATGACCATCCACAACATCCAGCCCGGCCCGCAAGTCATGACGAGCCACCCCGAGCTGTTCTGGGGCCTGATCGCCTCGATGTGGATCGGCAACCTGATGCTGGTGGTGCTGAACCTGCCGCTGATCGGCCTGTGGGTCAAGCTGCTGAAGGTGCCCTACCGCATCCTGTTCCCGGCGATTCTGGTGTTCTGCACGATCGGCGTGTACTCGTTGAACTACAACACGTTCGACATCTTCACCACCGCCATCTTCGGCATCATCGGCTACGTGTGGTCCAAGCTGAAGTGCGAAGGCGCACCGCTGCTGCTGGGCCTGGTGCTGGGTCCCATGATGGAAGAGAACTTCCGTCGCGCCCTGCTGCTGTCGCGTGGTGACTTCACGACCTTCGTGACGCGTCCGCTGTCGGCCTCGCTGCTGGCCGTCGCCGTCTTCCTGGTGATCCTGGTGGCCCTGCCTGCGATCCGCAAGAAGCGCGAAGAGACCTTCGTCGAAGAAGACTAAAGCGCAGCCTGCCGCTGCATCGCGGCAGCCTCGCCCTGAAAACCCCCGGGTTCCGCCCGGGGGTTTTTCTTTGCGCGCGCAGAACGCCACCCGACAAATGAAACCAGGCAATACAAGTCGATACGGGTTATGTTCAAAGGCCGTTCAGCTACGTTAAGCTAGGGGTTTACCCCACGCGACGATTCGAGATGAATTTCAACTGGAACAACCCCTATCCCTCCACCCGCCGCCCCGTCTTCGCGCGCAACGTGGTCGCCACCTCGCAACCCTTGGCCGCTCAGGCCGGCCTGCGGATCCTGGCGCAGGGCGGAAACGCCGTCGATGCGGCGATCGCCGCGGCCGCCACGCTGGCCCTGACGGAACCCGTCAGCAACGGACTGGGATCGGATTGTTTCGCGATCGTCTGGGATGGCTCCAAGCTGCATGGTCTGAACGCGTCGGGCACGGCGCCCGCGGCGTGGAACATGGACTACTTCCGGCGCAAGCATCAGGGTGCCATTCCGGCCCGCGGCTGGGACAGCGTGACCGTGCCGGGTTGCGTGGCCGGCTGGGGCGCACTGCATGAAAAGCTGGGCCGCCTGGCTTACGCCGACGTCTTGGCGCCCGCCATCGAATATGCCGAGCGCGGTTTTGCCGTGTCGCCGATCGTGCAGGAAAAATGGGCGGCGCAGGCTGACCTGTTGCAGCCTCAGCCTGGCTTCGCCGAGCATTTCCTGCCTCGTGGCCGCGCGCCCCAGGTTGGAGAGCACTTCGTCCTGCAAGGCGCGGCGGCCACGCTCAAGCGCATTGCCGCCAGCGGCGGCAGGGACTTCTATGAAGGCGAGACCGCGCACAAGCTGGTGGCGCATGCCCAAGCCCACGACGCCGCACTGACGCTGGCCGATCTGCGCGATTACGCGCCGCAGTGGGTCACTCCGATCAGCCAGGCCTACCGCGGCCATACGCTGCACCAGATTCCCCCCAACGGCCAGGGCATTGCAGCCTTGATCGCCCTGGGCATCCTGCAGAACTTCGACGTGGCCGCCCGCCCAGTGGATCACGCCGAAACGCAACACCTGCTGATCGAGGCGATGAAGCTGGCCTTCGCCGATGTGTACGCACACGTGGGCGACGCGCGTCACATGCGCGTGACGCCCGAACAGATGCTGTCGCCGGACTACTTGGCGCAACGCGCACGCCTGATCGATCCCAATGCGGCGCAGGCCCACGCCAGCGGCCATGCGCCGCGCGGCGGCACCGTTTACCTGACGGCCGCAGACAAGTGCGGCATGATGGTCAGCTTCATCCAGTCGAACTACATGGGTTTTGGCTCCGGCGTGGTGGTGCCTGGCACGGGCGTCAGCCTGCAGAACCGCGGCCATTGCTTCAGTACAGACCCGGACCATCCCAATGCGGTAGCGGGCGGCAAGCGTCCCTTCCACACCATCATCCCCGGCTTCCTGATGCGCAACGGCGCGCCTGTCATGAGTTTTGGGGTCATGGGAGGCAATATGCAGCCCCAGGGGCAGGTCCAGGCGCTGGTCCGGATGCTGGACTACGGGCAGCAGCCACAGGCCGCCTGCGATGCGCCTCGCTGGAAGTGGAACCATGGGCTGTCGCTGGATGCAGAGGCCGGCCTGGCCTCCGCGGTTGCCGAGGGGCTGCGCGCCCGGGGCCACGTGCTCGAAAGCATGGCGGATCCCTACATGGACTTCGGCTCGGGCCAGTTCATCTGGCGTCTGGGCGATCCGGCCGTGGACGGCTATGTCAGCGCAAGCGACAGCCGTCGCGACGGACTCGCCGCAGGCTTTTGATTGCGTTAAGGTTAGGGCCTGTTTACAGGCGCCAGCGCCCCTGATGCCCCTAACCTCATAAAGCGGAGTCCCCTGCATGGCAACGATCGGTACCAAGAGCTACGACGCTGTCGTAGCCCAGAAAGTCACTTTCCTCGGATTGGGCGTCATGGGCCTGCCCATGGCCGGCCACCTGGCGCGCGCAGGGCATGACGTCACGGTCTACAACCGCACGCCTGCCAAGGCCCAGGCCTGGGTCGCGGAATTCGGCGGCAAGAGCGCCGCTACGCCTCGCGAAGCGGTCGCTGGCGCGCAGATCGTCTTTGCCTGCGTAGGCAACGATGACGACCTGCGCAGCGTCGTGCTGGGCCCGGACGGCGCCTTCGCCGGCATGGCGCCCGGCGCGGTATTCGTGGACCACACCACCGCGTCGGCCGACGTCGCGCGCGAACTCTATGCGCAAGCCAAGGACCTGGGCCTGAATTTCGTGGACGCTCCGGTGTCGGGCGGCCAGGCCGGCGCAGTCAATGGTGTGCTGACCATCATGTGCGGCGGCGAACAGGCCGTATTCGACGCGATCAAGCCCGTGGCGCAGTGCTTTGGCCGCGCCGTCACGCTCGTCGGGCCGCCCGGGGCTGGGCAACTGGCCAAGATGGTCAACCAGATTTGCATTGCCGGCGTGGTGCAGGGTCTGTCCGAGGCCGTGGCTTTCGGCCAGGCGGCCGACCTGGACATGAAGCTCGTGTTGGACGTGATCAGCAAGGGCGCGGCGCAAAGCTGGCAGATGGAGAACCGCGGCGGCACCATGGTCGATGACAAATTCGACTTCGGTTTCGCGGTGGACTGGATGCGCAAGGACCTGGGCCTGGTGCTGGCCGAGGCCCGTCACAACGGCGCGCGCCTGCCCCTGACTGCGCTGGTGGACCAGTTCTACGGCGACGTGCAAAAGATGGGCGGCGGCCGCTGGGACACTTCCAGCCTGATCAAGCGGCTGCGCGACTGAGCCCGACGCTTGCGGCAAGAAAAAAGGCGAGCCGCCAGGCTCGCCTTTGCTTTTGACGCCCGCGCTTACGCGGCCAGGCTGTCCTGCTGCGCGGCAGGCAGCAACGCATCGATGCGTTGCTTGGCTTGCGCCATGCCTTCCAGCGCGGCCACTTCACCCATGGCCATGCCTTCAGCGGCAATGAAAGTGACGTCATCCATGCCCAGGAAGGCGAGCATCTGACGCAGGTAAGGAGTCAGCGTGTCAGACGGCGTGCCCTCGGCCTTGCCGCCGCGAGCCGTCAGCACGAACACCTGCTTGCCCTTTACCAGGCCTTCCGGCACGCCTTCGGCGGTGTAGCGGAAGGTGATGCCGGCGCGGGCCAGATGGTCAAGATAGCTCTTGAACTGCGCGGGCATGTTGAAGTTGTAGACCGGAACGGCGAAGACGATGCGATCGGCTTGCATCAATTCGGCGACCAGTTCGTCGCTCATTTCAACCAGGCGTTGCTGTTCCACCGTACGGGCATCAGCCGGGGTAAACAGCGCGCCGGCAGTGTTGCCGTCGAAGTACGGAATGGGCTGCGCGCCAATGTCGCGGACCTTGATGACCGCGGCCGGATTGGACGCCTTGACGCGGTGGATCAGGTGATCGGCCAATTGCTTGCTGTTGGAACGATCGCCGAGAATAGAGGAAAGGATAACCAGGGTCTTCATTGCAAATTTCTCCAGTGATGGCCCGCTCACTGCGGGCGGTCAGGATCCGTAAGCGTTAGTCAGATCCCGAGTGCATGGACGTCACTGTAGACCGCTTAATTGTTCACATAAATCCGGTTATGATGAACTATTCGTTCCAGGAATAGAACAATCATGCAAGATCTCAATGACCTCTATTACTTTTCCCAAGTCGTCGAACAGGGGGGGTTCAGCGCCGCAGCCCGGGCGCTGGACATTCCGAAATCCCGCCTGTCGCGCCGGATCTCGCACCTGGAGGAAAGCCTGGGCGTGCGCCTGCTGCAACGCACGACGCGCCGCTTGCGCCTGACCTCGGCTGGCGAACGCTACCTGCACTATTGCCGCGAAATGGCCGCCTCGGCGCGCGCGGCGGACGATGCCATGCGGCAATTGCAGGCGGAGCCGACGGGCCCCGTGATCGTCAGCTGCCCCGTATCCATCGCGCAGGATGTGCTGTCGCCGCTATTGCCCGAATTCCTGGACGCCTGGCCGGCCGTGTCGGTGCAGTTGCTGGTGACCAACCGCCGCGTGGACCTGATCCGTGAAGGCGTAGACCTGGCGCTGCGCGTGCGCACCAAGCTGGATACGGACGCCGAGCTCGTCGTGCGTCACTTCGGTACGGCGCGCGGCACGCTGGTCGCCAGCCCCAGCTACCTGCAACGCCACGGCACGCCCGACACTCCCCAAGACCTCGCCACGCACACCACGCTGAGCTTCAGCGACCCGCAGAACGAGGTGCGCTGGCCCCTGCGCAACGACAAGGGCGAAGAAGTCCACGTGGAATTGAAGCCGCAATTGTCATGCAACGACTTCATCGTGTTGACCGAAGCGGCGGTGCGCGGCCGCGGCATCGCCCTGCTGCCTTCTATTGCCACGCACGAACAATTGCGGCGCGGCCAGCTGGTACAGGTTCTGCCCCAATGGCAATCGCCCGAAGGCATCGTGCATTGCATCTATCCGTCACGGCGGGGCATGATGCCCGCCGTACGCGCCCTGCTCGATTTCCTGTCTGAGCGCCTGCCCGCGATGTATCAACGGCTGGAAAAGGCGCCGCCGCTTCCGGCTCAATAGCCCCGCGAACGGTCCACCACGCCAGTGATGGCTTCGCCGCGCCGCAGCTGCTCGACCTTGCCCGCGATCTGCCGGATGCTTTCATCGCGCAAGGTGCGCGCCGCGATGTGGGGCGTGACGTGAACGCGCGCATCGCGCCAGAAGGCATGGTCCTTGGGCAGGGGTTCGGTATGGAAGACATCCAGCGTGGCGCCGTCGATCTCGCCTTCTTCGAGCATCTGCACGAGGTCATCCTCGACCAGGTGTTCGCCCCGGCCCACGTTGACCAGATGCGCATGCGGCAGAAGCTGGGACAGCGTGTCGCGATTGAGGATGCCGATGGTGTCCGGCGTAAGCGGCAGGACGTTCACCAGGAAGCGCGTGCGGGCCAGGAATGCCGGCAAGGCGGCTTCGCCCGCAAAGGATTCCACGCCGGGGATGTCGCGCGGCGACCGCGACCAGCCCGCCACGGGATAACCGAACTCGGCCAGGGTCTGCGCCACGCGTGCGCCCACCTGCCCCAACCCCAGCACGCCCACCGGCCAGTCGGCCTGCCGTGAACCTTCGCGGGTGTCCCAGTGCTGGCGGGCCTGTGCGTGGTCGAAGGCTTCGAAATCACGCGAGACGCGCAGCAGCGCGTACAACGCATATTCGGCCATCTGCACCGCCATGCCTGCGTCTTCCAGGCGGACGATCCGCACCTGCGGCGGGATCTCGGGCATTTTCAACAAGGCGTCAACGCCAGCGCCCAGGTTGAACAGTGTCGTCAGGCCGGTCTCGTGCTTGAAAAGTTCGGCTGGCGGCTTCCAGACCAGGGCGGCTTCTGCGCCGGAGGGCGGCCCGTCCGGGTTCCACACGGAAATGCGGCATCCGGGCATCGCGGCTTCCAGTAACGGAACCCAGGTGGCGGGATCGTGGTGGGGACAGGCGAAGAGTAGGTGCATGATGGCTATGTATGCTGGCTCGGGAAGCCTAAAGCATGAGGGATGCCGCCGCACAAATCAAACGGCCCGGCATGATGCCGGGCCGCTCGCAAACCTGCAGAAAAGCGCTTATGCCGCCTGCGGTACCCCCGGCTTGCCTTTGCCCTTGTTCTTGTTGCGACGCAGGAAGGCCCACACCTGCAACAGGACGAGCAAGGCGCTCGCGCCGATGAACCAGGCGCTGATCGGGCGTTCCACGAATACCGCGAGGTCGCCGCGCGACAGCAACAGCGCGCGACGGAAGTTCTCTTCGACCATCGGCCCCAGCACGAAGCCGAGCAGGATGGGCGCTACCGAAAACTCCAGGGTCATCAGGATGGCGCCGATCACGCCGAATGCCAGCACTTCCCAGATCTGGAAGAGACTGTTCTGCGTGCTGAACACCCCCACCGCGATGAAGAACAGCGCGGACGGGAACAGGTAGCGGTACGGCACCTGCAACAGTTTCACCCACACACCGATCAGCGGCACGTTCAGCACCATGAGCAGCACATTACCGACCCAGAAGCTGGCGATCAGGCCCCAGAAGATGTCCGGATGCTCGGTGATGAGCTGGGGACCGGGCTGGATGCCCTGGATCAGCAGCGCACCCAGGATCAGCGCCATCACTGCGTCGCCGGGAATGCCCAGGCTCATCGTCGGAATGAAGTCGACCTGCGTCTTGGAGTGCGACGACGCTTCGGGCGAAGCCACGCCGGCGATCATGCCGGTGCCGAACTTCTCGGGCGTCTTGGATATCTTGCGCTCCAGCGCATAGGCCACGAAGGTGGTGATCGTGGGCCCCGTGCCGGGCATGGCGCCAAACAGGGTGCCCACGGCCGTGCCGCGGACCATCGGCCAGAACGCGGTCTTGAGCTCCTGTTTGCTGGGCCGCATATCGCGCAGGCGCAGCTTGGCGCCGCTGCCGATGATGGTCATCCGGTTGACGCTCATCAGGAAGTCGGCCACGCCGAACAAGCCCATGGAGATCGCCACGAGTTCCAGGCCATCGGACAGATCCAGCAGCCCGAACGAGAATCGGATGGTACCGGTGTTCACGTCCGTGCCCACGACACCGCACATCAAGCCGAACAAGGTCATCGCCACGCCCTTGAGCGGAGAACCGCGCGACATCGTAGCGCCGGCCAGCAGGCCCAGCAGCATGATCGAGAAGATCTCGGTAGGGCCGAACTTGAAGGCGACTTCGACCAGCAGCGGCGACGCGAAGATCATGACGATGATCCCCACCGATGCGGCGAAAAATGAGCAAATCATCGTGATGCCCAGCGCCGTGCCTCCCTTGCCCTGCTTGGTCAGCGGATAGCCGTCCAGGCAGGTAACCGCGTGCGGCGGATGCGAAGGCAGGTTCAACAGGATTGCGCCGATGGCGCCGCCGTACTGCGAGCCGTAGAAAATACCCGCCAGCATCAGGATGGCGGGCACCGGATGCATCACGTAGGTCAGAGGCAGCAGAATGGAAATGGCCGACAGCGCGCCCATGCCGGGCAGCACGCCGATGAGGTTGCCCACCAGCACGCCGAAGAACGACCACATCAGGTTATGCCACTGGAAAGCGACGCCGAAGCCGTACCAGAGGTCCATCAAGGATTGGGAAATCATGGCGCATCAACCCCAGCGAAACAGCGGAAGCTGCAGTTGCAGCGCCCACCAGAAGACAACGACCGCGATGACGGTCATGGCGATCGAAAGCAGCAGAGCCTGCTTGATCGTGTTGTTGCGGTCGCCCAGCGCCGAAATGAAAACGATGGCGAACGTGGCGGGCAGCAAGCCGCCGTAATGGCCCAGCAGCAGGAACGCCAGGATGCCCAGCAGGATGCAGGCACCGCCCCGGAAATCAGGCAGGCCGTGGGCATGGCCGTCGCCAGGCGCAGGCGCCGCCGATTCGCCGGAGCGCGCGGAAATGGCGATCAGCACGCCGGTCAGAGCCAGCAGGCCTCCGAGCGCAGCTGGGAAAAATCCTGGACCCATGTGACTCAGGGTCCCGATGTGATAGTCGGTCCCGCCGTAAATCGCCCCCAGCCCGATGAGGACCATCAGCGCTCCGCCGTAATAGTCCTTTCTATTGATTGTCTTTTGCACTTCATCCTCCTTCATGGTGCGGCACCGCGCCTGACCGGGATGCGCAGCTCGAAACGAGCGCCACCCGGTGCCCGGCGACAGGCCCGGACGCAGATTACGGAAGGAAGCTGCTAATCCGCTTTCTGTGCGCTGTCGCGTTCCTGAATTCGGGGGTTATCCCTGAAAGGAAGCCGGACCACGCGTGAAAAAAGAGGTTGAAAGCGGAAATGCGGAGAAGTTATTGATCGCCCTTGAGGTCGACATCGACCGGGCGCGGATACTGCGACACCGTGGAAGCAAGCGGCAGCCACAGTACGGACGCAAGGCCGACGCCGCCTTGCGCGTTCGGCTCGCCATCGCGTAGTTCGATGTCTCCGTCATTGCGGCGCGCATAGGCGCGAGCAATCGCCAGGCCCAAGCCCGAACCGGAGGAGGCGACCGGTTTGTCGGTACCGACACGCTCGAAACGCGCGAAGGCGCGCTGGCGCATGATCGGATCCAACCCCGGTCCGTTATCGGAAACGGCCACCTCGGCTCGATTGTCGCGGCAGCAGACCGACACGGTGATGCGCGCGCCCACGGGCGCGTAGTGGATGGCGTTGTGCACCAGGTTGGACAGAGCCTCGTGCAGTTCGGCCTCATTGCCCGACACTGGCGCGGGCATTTCCTGCCCTTCTTCCGAGCCTGCCTGCACCCAGCCCAGGTCCTGCTGCTTTTCGTGCGCCAACGGCAGGTATTGCAACACCACTTCGCGTGAGACCGCGTTCATATCCAACAGTTGGCGCGGCTGCTGATCGGCCTGGTTGGCGTGCGCCAAGGCCAGCAATTGCTCGGTCAGGCGGCGCGTGCGGCCCAACTGGTCGACGATGCCCCGCAAGCCTTCCTGCGCGCGGGCGGGATCACGTTCACGCAGGGCGTACTGCGCCTGCGTCAGCATGATGGCCAACGGGGTGCGTAGCTGATGTGACGCATCGGCCAGGAACTGCGATTGCTCGTCAAGGACGCGGCGGTAGCGCGCGATATGGTGGTTGACGGCATCGACCAGCGGCGCCACTTCGCTGGGCACGCGCGATGCATCCAGCGGCGTCAGGTCTTCGGGGCGGCGCGCGCGGATATCGTTGCGCAGCCGGCGCAAGGGCTTCAGTGCCCATGAGACGCCCCACCAGACCAGCAATGCGACCAGCGCCAGCATGCGCGTGTCGCGCAGGATTTCCTGGCGCCGCGCGTTGTTCTCGGCTTCGATGCGCTTGCCCGTGCTTTCGGCCACGACGACCAGCACCTGGCGGTGTTGCCCCTGGTAATACAGATCCCGCACCACCGACACAACGCGCACGGGGTCGTTGCGATACACGCTGTCGTAGAAAACCGGCTGGCTGTTGGACCGCGGCCAGGTAGGCGGACGCGGCATTTCCGGCATGCCCAGCAAGGTCTTGCCCGGCTCCGTCGGCACCGCGGCGCCGTCAGGCAGCGGCGGGTCGATCTCTTCGATGCGGAAATACTTGCGCAGGCCCGCCCGGGACTCGAGCATCACCTGCGCGTACAGCGGCGTGGCGACCTGCAAATTGCCGTCAGGCGTGAATTCCAGACTGCTTTCCAGCACCCGGGCCGGTTCCACCAGGGCGCTGTCGTAGGCCTCGTTGGTGATCTCGGCCAGCGTGCGGTAGTCGTTCACGCTGTCCACGACCAGCAGCATGATCACGCCCGGCAGCAGCAGAATGATCAGCAGCGCGCGGATGCCCACGCGCGGCAACTCGGATAGCCGCAGCCTCACTCAGGATTCCGTGGACTCGCTGGCAACGCTTTCCAGCATATAGCCCAACCCGCGCACGGTAACGATGCGCACGTCGCTGCCAGCCAGCTTCTTGCGCAGGCGGTGCAGCACAACCTCGATAGCGTCCGGATTGGCTTCGCTGTCATGGGTGAACACCTTGCCGAACAGCTGGGACTTGTCCACCGGATAGCCGCTGCGGGTCAACAACGCGGCCAGGGCGGCATGTTCGCGCGGGGTCAGGAACAGCAGCGAGCCGTCCAGCGTGAAGGCGCGGCTTTCGCTGTCGTAGGATAGCGAACCGCACTGCAGGCGCGGATGCTGGCGACCGCGGCTGCGGCGCACCAGCGCCGTCAGGCGCGCTTCCAGTTCTTCGAGTGCAAACGGTTTGGTGAGGAAGTCGTCCGCGCCCAGGTTCAGGCCGCGCACGCGGTCCTGCAGGGCGCCCTGGGCGGTCAGAAGCAGCACGGGGGTGCGGTCGTCACGGTTGCGCATCTCGCGCAGGACCACCAGACCGTGCTTGTCGGGCAGGCGCAGGTCCATGACGATAGCGTCGTATTCCGTGCCCGCCATGAAAGCTTCAGCGGTGCGCGCGTCGGCCGCGTGATCGGGCACGAACCCGCTCTGGGCGAGCGCGCGCATCAACCAGGACGCCATGTCCCGTTCGTCTTCAACCAACAATATGCGCATGACCGTCCGTTCCTTCGGGCAGATTCTCTGCCGCCCGTTGCCCGTGCACCCGCTGGCGCAGGTAGCGGGTTTCGTGATGGCGCCGGAAGAGGATAGCCGACAGCTCGTTCAGCGCCTGGGTGTAGACATCGCGCTTGAACTCGATCACCGCATCCAGGGGCACCCAATACTGGCTCCAGCGCCAGGCATCGAATTCCGGATGCTGCGTCGCGCGCAAGCAAACGTCACTGTCACGTCCTACCAGGCGCAACAAGAACCAAATCTGTTTTTGTCCTTTATAGTGGCCGCGCCACTCACGCCGGACGAAGTGATCGGGCACGTTATAACGTAACCAATCGCGTGTACGCCCCAAAATACGGACATGCTCGGGCTTCAGGCCCACCTCTTCATGGAGCTCGCGATACATGGCCTGCACCGGGCTTTCGCCGTACTTGATGCCGCCCTGGGGGAACTGCCAGGCATGTTCCCTGATACGCTTGCCCCAAAAGACCTCGTTTCTACCGTTGACGAGAATGATGCCGACATTGGGGCGGTAGCCTTCGCGGTCAAGCATGGGCCACCCCCACCGAATTCAATACAATTACGGTCGATTATACGTATCTGCTGCCACCTTTAAACATGCGCGCATCCAACTACCACATCAACACCCTCAAAGAAGCCCCTTCCGAAGCCGAAGTCGCCAGCCATCAGCTGATGACCCGCGCAGGGATGATCCGCAAGCTCGCGGGCGGCATCTACACCTATATGCCCCTGGGGCTGAAAGTCATCCGTAAGGTCGAGGCCATCGTCCGGGAAGAAATGAACGCCGCGGGTGCGATCGAGCTGCTGATGCCGGTGGTGCAGCCGGCCGAGCTCTGGCAGGAGTCGGGCCGCTGGGAGCAATACGGCGCCGAACTGCTGCGCATCAAGGACCGACACCAGCGCGATTTCGTGCTGCAACCCACGTCCGAGGAAGTCATCACGGACATCGCGCGCAACGAAATCCACAGCTATCGCCAGCTGCCGGTGAACTTCTACCACATCCAGACCAAGTTCCGGGACGAGCGCCGCCCGCGCTTCGGCCTGATGCGCGGCCGCGAATTCACCATGAAGGACGCCTATTCCTTCGACCGCGACGAAGCCGGCGCCCAGGCCAGCTACGACAATATGTTCAACGCCTACATGCGCATTTTCGGCCGGCTGGGCCTGGAATTCCGCGCCGTGGCCGCTGACACGGGCTCGATCGGCGGCACCCGCAGCCACGAATTCCAGGTGATCGCCGACACCGGCGAGGACCTGCTGGTCTACAACGCGGATTCGGAATACGCCGCCAACATCGAGCTGGCCGAGGCTCCCGGCCTGTACGCCAGCCGCGCCGAACCCGCCGAGGCCATGACGGAAGTGCCCACGCCGGGCGCCGCCAAGTGCGAGGACGTGGCCAAACTGCTGGGCCTGCCGCTGGAACGCACGATCAAGTCGATCGTGCTGGCCACCGATGGCGAAAAAGGCGCCGACATCTGGCTGCTGCTGCTGCGCGGCGACCATGAACTCAATGAAATCAAGGCCGGCAAGCTGCCCGGCCTGGCCGGCTTCCGCTTCGCCACGGAAACCGAAATCGTCGAAGCCTTCGGCTGCAAGCCCGGTTACCTGGGCCCGGTCAAGACCGCGCGTCCGGTCCACGTCATCGCCGACCGCACCGTGGCCAACATGGCCGACTTCGTCTGCGGCGCGAACAAGGAAGACTTCCACATCCAGGGCGTGAACTGGGGCCGCGATCTGCCGGAGCCGGAACTGGTGGCCGACCTGCGCAACGTGGTCGCCGGCGATCCCTCGCCGGATGGCAAGGGCACCCTGTCGATCCAGCGCGGCATCGAAGTGGGCCACGTTTTCTACCTGGGCAAGAAGTATTCGGAAGCCCTCAAGGCCACGTTCCTGGACGAGACCGGCAAGCCCGCCGTGCTGGAAATGGGCTGCTACGGCATTGGCGTGACCCGCATCGTGGGCGCGGCCATCGAGCAGAACCACGATGCCCGCGGCATCATCTGGCCGCGCGCAATCGCCCCCTTCGAAGTGGTAATCTGCCCGGTCGGCTGGGGCAAAAGTGAAACCGTGCGTGACACCGCGCAGAAGCTGTATGAATCCCTCCTGGCGCGCGGCGTGGACGTCATACTGGACGACCGCGATGCCCGCCCGGGCGTGATGTTTGCTGAATGGGAGCTGATCGGCGCGCCGCTGCGTGTAACAGTTGGAGAACGCGGCTTGAACGATGGTGTGGTGGAATTGCAGGCCCGTCGGGAAACCGAAGCGGCCAAGATTCCGGTAGAGTCCGCGCTTGAAGCCGTGCTGACGAAGCTCGATACGCTGTAAACCTTATAGTAACTACGGACTTTTCGCGTCCCGACCGCCCTTTCCTATTCATCGTGACCGATCCGAAGTCCGCCGAATCCGTCCTGCAGGTCCGCGTCTACTACGAAGACACGGACGCAGGCGGAGTGGTTTTTTACGCCAACTACTTGAAATTCCTGGAGCGCGCACGCACCGAATGGCTGCGCGCCCTGGGAGTCAACCAGTCCAATCTGGCGGTCAGCGAGCAACGTTTATTCGTTGTCCGCTCTCTGGACATGTCCTACCGCAAGCCGGCCAAGCTGGACGATTTACTTACCATACGCAGCCGGGTCACACGACTGGGCCGCGCTTCGATACACTTCGCGCAACGCGCGGAACGCGACGGGGAACTGCTTGCCGAAGGCAACATCCAAGTCTGCTGCGTCGATGCCATTCACATGCGGCCGGCGGAGTTGCCGGCTGACGTTCGCGCCAAACTGGAATTCATTCAGGAATAACCATGCAAGTCACCAACGACATGTCGTTGCTTTCGCTGATTTCGCACGCCAGCGTGCCGGTCCAGCTGATCATGCTGATGCTGTTGGGCATTTCGATCATGTCCTGGACCTACATCTTCGCCAAGCGGCTGGCGATCAAGCGGGCCCATGCCCAGACCCGCCGCTTCGAAGATGATTTCTGGTCGGGCGGCGACCTGTCCATGCTGCAACAGGCCGTGGCCTCGCGCCGCGATGAGCAGGGCGCGCTGGCCCGCATCTTCGATGCCGGCATGACCGAGTTCCTGAAGGCCCGCCGCGGCAACTCCTCCGGCGATGCCACCGCCCTGCTGGATGGTCCGCGCCGCGCCATGCGCGCCGCCTATCAGCGCGAAATGGATTCGCTGGAATCGCACCTGAACTTCCTGGCCTCGGCCGGCTCCGTGTCCCCCTATATCGGCCTGCTCGGCACGGTCTGGGGGATCATGCACGCCTTCATCGGCCTGTCGAACATGCAGCAAGCCACGCTGGCCTCGGTGGCTCCCGGTATCGCGGAAGCGCTGATCGCCACCGCCATCGGCCTGTTCGCGGCAATTCCCGCCGTGGTCGCCTACAACCGTTTCACGAACGACATCGACCGCATCTCGATCCGTTTCGACAGCTTCGTCGATGAATTCCTGAACATTCTGCAACGGCAGGTGCGCTAATGCCCTCGGTAAGCTCACGCGGCAGGTCCGGCCGCCGCATGAAGGCCGACATCAATGTGGTGCCGTACATCGACGTGATGCTGGTGCTGCTGGTCATCTTCATGGTGACGGCCCCCCTCATCACGCCCGGCCTGATCCAGCTGCCCTCGGTAGGAGCGGCCTCGGACGTGCCGGTCAAACCGCTGGAAGTCCAGATTTCGGAAGACGGCAAGATCGCCCTGCGCGTGCGCGAACCCGGCGCCACCATGCAGGACATCGCGCGCCCCGAGCTGGTGGCGCAAGTGCGCTCGCGCATTACCGCGGAAACCCCGGTGGTCATTGCCGCCGACGGCAAGGTGCCCTACGAGACGGTCGTGAAGGTCATGGACGAACTTCGCACCAATGGCATCACCCGCCTGGGCCTGCTGGTGGACCAGTCCGCCGGCGGCGCATCCCAGCCCGCACCCGCGAAAAAACGCTAACGCGACGCCTTCCGCCGGCGCTGCCGGCATGCAACGCTCATGACGCCACCCATAATCCGACACCGCAGCGGCCCACCGGCCACCCCGCCCAACAACGACAACCGGAAAGCATTGATTCTGGCCGTGGCGGTGCACGTGCTGCTGCTGATCGTCTTGATCTTTGGCGTGAACTGGCGCTCGGAGAACCCTGGCCCCGTGCAGGTGCAACTCTGGGCCGACGGCAATTCGCCCGACTCCCCGCCGCCCACGCCCCAACCCGAACCCCAGAAGCAACAGCCCAAGCCGGAGCCAAAACCCGAGCCCAAGCCTGAGCCCGAGCCCGAGAAGGCCCCGGAGCCGCCGCCTCCGCCGCCTCCGCCGCCCAAGCCTGAGGTCCAGGCCCAGCCCAAGACCGAAGAGGTCGACCCCGAGATCGCGCTGCAGGAAGCCAAGAAGAAGCGCGAGCAAGAGGAGAAGGCACGCCAGGCTGCCGAAGCCGCCAAGGAAAAGGCGCGCCTCGAAGAAGAGCGCAAGCAGGCTGAATTGAAGGAAAAGAAGCGCCTGGAGCAGGAACGCCAAGCCGCCGAAAAGGCTGCTGCCGAGAAAGCCGCCCAGGAAAAGGCCGCGGCCGACAAGGCTGCCGCCGAAAAGAAGGCCAAGGACGACGCCGCCAAGAAGGCCGCGGCGGAGAAGGCTGCCGCCGAGAAGGCCGCTGCCGAGAAGGCAGCCCAGGAAAAAGCCGCCGCCGAAAAGGCCGCTGCCGAGAAGAAGGCCGCCGCCGAGAAGGCTGCTGCCGAAAAGAAAGCCAAGGAAGAAGCTGCCAAGAAGGCCGCCGCCGACAAGGCCTTGAAGGACGCCTTCCGCAACGACGCCCTGGGCGCTGCCGGCATCCCCGGCGGCACGGCCGACCGCAACCAGGCGGGCGGCGGACGAGACAGCGGCTATGGCGCCAAGGTCCGCGCCTGCGTGCAGCCTGGGGTGGCATATCCGCCTCCGGCCCGCAGCGGATCGGAAAATCCGACGGCACAATACCGGGTACAGTTAGGTTCTGACGGGAAGGTCAATGGCGTCACCTTGACCAGTTCTTCGGGCAACCCCGGCTTCGACCGCGCGGTCGAGACGGGCATCCGCCGTTGCAACCCGTTCCCGAAGCCCTCCACGGGCCGCTACGAACCCATTATTGACGTTGTGTACAGAATGTATGATTGACAGGAGATTGATGAATATGACTCCCGCTTATAGCCGACGAGTACCCCCCCTCGCTCTCTGGCGATCGTATGGACTCGGGCTGCTGATGCTGGCGCTGGCCTGCCTGATGGCCATCAAGCCCGCCCATGCGCAGCTGCGCGTCGACATTTCCGGCACCGGGGCCACCCAATACCCCGTGGCCATCGCCGATTTCGCAGTCGATGACACCCATGGCCGCGCCTTGGCCGAAGTGATCCGCGCCGACCTGACCCGCACCGGCCAATTCCGTCTGATCAACGCCGCCGGTTCGGGCCTGAACGTCGACTCCCCCATCGCGCACGACGACTGGCGCGGCAAGGGCGCCGACTTCATCGCCTATGGCAGCATCACGCGTGGCGCCGACGGCCGCTACGACGTCCGCTACCGCTTGGCCGACACGGTCAAGAAGAGCCAGCTGGACGGCGTGGCGTTCTCGGGCACGGAGCAGGAACTGCGCCGCGTGGCGCATCAGATCGCCGACCGCATTTACGAGAAGATCACCGGCGTTCGCGGCGTGTTCTCGACCCGCATCGCCTATGTGCTGAAGAAGGGCGCCACCTACGAATTGCAGGTGGCTGACGCCGACGGCCAGAATCCCCAGGTTGCCCTGCGTTCGCGCGAACCCATCATTTCGCCGTCCTGGTCGCCCGATGGCTCCAAGCTGGCCTATGTGAGCTTCGAGTCCGGCAAACCTGTCGTCTACGTGCACAATCTCGCGTCCAGCGCGCGCGCTCCGGTTGCCAACTTCAAAGGTAACAACAGTGCACCGGGCTGGTCCCCGGACGGCACCAAGCTGGCGGTGGCTTTGACCCGCGATGGTTTGTCGCAAATTTACATCGTTGGCGCGACCGATGGCTCAAATCCGACGCGAGTTACGCGTTCTCCCGGGATTGACACCGAACCGAGCTTTACGCCAGACGGGGCTTCCATTATCTTTACGAGTGACCGCAGCGGCGGGCCGCAGATCTATCAGACCGGCTCGAGTGGCGGCGAAGCTCGCCGCCTCACGTTTAATGGTGGTTACAACATATCACCCCGAATTTCCCCCGACGGATCGACGCTACTGTACGTTGCAAGACGCGACGGCGCGTTTCGCATCGCGTCGTTGAACCTGTCCTCAGGCGCCGAGACCTTGTTGACTGATGGTCGTGACGATCAGTCCCCGAGTTTTGCGCCGAATGGAATGCAAGTCCTTTACGCAGCCATCCAAAACGGCCGTAGCGTGCTTGCAGGTGTCTCGAGCGATGGCCGCGTACGGCAGACGCTTTCGGTACTGAACGGGGAAATACGTGAACCGACTTGGGGCCCATTTACCCGATAACACGTGTGACTCTCTTTGCAAAGGAACTATCATGAAGTCGCGCATTGCCAAAAGCCTAACCATCGCCGCTCTGGCTGCCGCCCTGGCAGCTTGCAGCTCCGTCCCTCTCGACGATAAAGCGGGTCAGGGCGGAGGCGCTGGCCAAGGATCCTCGGCCTCTGGCCAGATCCTTGATCCCTTCAACCCCCAAAGCATCCTGGCGCAACAGCGCTCGGTGTACTTTGACTTCGACAGCTACACGGTGTCGGACCAGTACCGCAGCTTGGTCGAAACCCATGCCAAGTACCTGGCTTCGCATCAGCAGCAGACCATCAAGATCGAAGGCAACACCGACGAACGCGGCGGCGCTGAATACAACCTGGCCCTGGGCCAGCGCCGTGCCGACGCAGTGCGCCGCATGATGACCCTGCTGGGCGTCAGCGACAACCAGATCGAAACCATCAGCTTCGGTAAAGAAAAGCCGAAGGCGACTGGCACGTCGGAAGCTGACTTCGCGGAAAACCGCCGCGCCGATATCGTTTATCGCCGCTAAGCTTTTTCGTATAGTCTAGAGCCCTACCACGCGTCGGGACGGTCAACCGGCCGTCCCGACGTTTGTTTTTATACCCGGGAATTTTCATGCGCGATAACGTTCTGTCCCTGCGTCCTCTGATTGCGGCCACCGGCCTGGTGCTTGCAGCCCTGACGGCGCCCGCCCACGCTTTTTCCGACGATGAAGCCCGCCGGGCCATCCTGGATTTGCGCCAACAGGTGCAGCAACAGAACGAACAAAGCCAGCGCGCCAAGCTGCAACTGGCCGACCAAATCCAGGCCCTGCAACAGGAAGTCGCCCAATTGCGCGACCAGTTGGAACTGGTGTCGCGCCAGCAGCCTTCGGCCAAGCCGGGCGGCGCCGCTGGCAGCGCGAATCCGCCGGGAGCGGCCGCTGGAGATGCCCAGGAACAAGCCGCCTATGACGGTGCGATCGACTTGTTCCGCAAGGGCCAGTACAAGGAAGCCTCCGAATCGCTGGCCGCGTTCACCGCCCTGTACCCCGCCAGCCAGCTTGCCCCCAGCGCCCAGTTCTACCTGGGTAGCAGCCGCTATGCCCTGAAGGACTTCAAGGGGGCCATCGAGCAGTTGAACGCCATGGTCCAGAAGGCCCCGGACAACGCGCGCGCGCCGGACGCCCTGCTGGTCATCGCCGGCAGCCAGATCGAGATGAACAATCGCGCCGGCGCCAAGACGACGTTGCAGCGCATTGTCCGCGACTACCCGACCACGCCGGCCGCCAATACGGCCAAGAGCCGCCTGCAGCTGTTGCAGTAATGCCGCCAACCGCAAGCGCGGTTGCCGCCTACCGGCACATCCTGCGCCGCCGGGCAGGGCTTATCGCCCTGCTTCTGGCGGCGCTTTTCATTGCGTTGCTGGCGGACTTCACGGTGGGGCCTGCGGGCCTGCCCTGGGGCGAACTCTGGCAGACCCTGACTGCCCCGGCGGCAGCCGACCCGACAACGCGCGTAATCGTATGGGACATCCGCCTGCCCTCCGCGCTGATGGCCGCGCTGGTCGGCATGGCGTTGGGAATGGCCGGCGCCGAAATGCAGACCATCCTGAACAACCCGCTGGCCAGCCCCTTCACACTGGGCGTATCGTCCGCCGCCGCTTTCGGCGCCTCGCTGGCCATCGTGCTGCAGCTGGGGCTGCCGGGCATCCCGGCCGCCTGGCTGGTGGCTGGCAACGCCTTCCTGTTTGCCATGCTGGCGGCGCTGATGCTGGATGCCGTGACCCGCTGGGGCGGCATGAATACGTCGGGCGTGGTGCTGTTCGGCATTGCCATGCTATTCACCTTCAACGCTCTGGTATCCCTGGTGCAGTTCATGGCCAGCGCCGAGGCTTTGCAGAACCTGGTGTTCTGGACCATGGGCAGCCTGTCGCGCTCCAGCTGGACCACCGTTGGCGTACTGGCCGCGGCCTATGCCCTGGCGCTGCCGCTGGCCATGCGCCAATCGTGGAAACTGACTGCGCTGCGCCTGGGCGAGGACCGCGCGGCGAGCTTCGGCGTGGACGTGCGCCGCGTGCGCGTCGCAGCGCTGGCCCGCGTCAGCCTGCTGTCGGCGCTGGCGGTGGCCTTCGTTGGCACGATCGGTTTCATCGGGCTGGTTGCACCGCACATTGCGCGGCGGCTGTTTGGCGAGGATCACCGCTTCTTCCTGCCGGGTAGCGCGCTGGTGGGCGCGGTGATCCTGTCCCTGGCGTCCATTGCATCCAAGAACCTCATGCCGGGCGTGATCGTGCCGGTCGGCATCGTGACCGCCCTGGTCGGCATTCCCTTCTTCGCGTCGGTCGTGCTGCGCCGGCAGATGCCATGACCGCACCCAGCCCCGCACTTGCGCCGGCGCTGTCCGTGCAGGGCCTCACGGCCGGCTACGGGCGGGCGGACGTGCTGCATGCCCTGTCTATACCCGAGTTGCCCGCAGGCCAGGTGACCGCCCTGCTCGGTCCCAATGGCAGCGGCAAATCCACCTTGCTCAAAGCGCTGGCGGGACTCGTGCGCGTGCGCGCGGGTAGCGCGCCGCTGGACGGCCGCGACCTCGTCCGGCAAAGCTTTGGTGAGCGCGCGCGCCAGGTCGTCTACCTGCCCCAGGGCCTGCCTGCCGCCGTACACCTGCGGGTATTCGAATCCGTGTTGGTAGCGGCCAAGGCGGGCGATGGGCTGGCCTCGCCGGTGGACATGCAGGCCATAGACCGGCTGCTGGAGCGGCTAGGCATTGCCCACCTGGCGTTGCAGCATCTGGATTCACTGTCTGGCGGACAGAAGCAATTGGTGGGACTGGCCCAAGCCCTGATTCGGCATCCACGCGTGCTGCTGCTGGACGAGCCTCTGTCGGCGCTGGACCTGAACTACCAGTTCCACGTCATGCGGCTGCTACGGCAGGAAACCCGGGAACACGGCTTGATCAGCATCATCGTGCTGCACGATCTCAATGTAGCGCTGCAGCACGCCGACCGGGCCGTCATGATCCATGACGGCCGGCTGCATGCGGCGGGTTTGCCGGCGGACGTGATCACTCCCGCCTCGCTGGCGGCAGTGTATGGGGTTCAAGGCCGTGTGGAAGCGTGTTCGCGCGGCTTGCGGCAAGTGCTGATCGACGGGCTGGAAGCGCGCCCGCACTGATCCGCGCAATTCAGGCGCGCAAGGCCACGTCCACGACCGGCGCGCCGGTCATGTCCGCCAACTGCCGCGGGGTCAGGTTGAACACCGCATGCGGATGGCCTGCGGCGGCCCACAGGCTGTCGTAGTTGAAGAGATCCGCGTCCAGCAACATCACCGGTTTGACCGCGTGGCCGATGGGGCACACGCCGCCGATCGCATACCCGGTCATGTCGCGCACGAATTTTGCGTCCGCCTTGGCAAGCTCGCCCACTTGCGAGGCCACCTTGGCCTCGTCCACGCGGTTTGCGCCGCTGGCGATCACCAGCACCGGCGCATCGTCGGCGGCGCGCCGGAAAATGATGGACTTGGCGATCTGCGCGACTTCACACCCCAGGCCGGCCGCAGCTTCCGCCGATGTCTTGCCGGTCTGCGGCAGGACGACCACGGGCTTGTCATGCCCCAACTCCAGCAGCAGACGCGCAACGCGCTGGGCGGACTCGGGCAAGGCGGCAAGAGACTCGGGGGACATCAGGGCGGCTCCGTTGAAAGAGGGAATCCGGCGCGGACAGCGCGCCGGCATGTCGGAAAACGAGTTTATCAGCGCCGGGGCGAAGCGCCAGCGGGCTAGAATGCGGACCTGGCTTTCCCATCCGACACCCATGCGTTCCGAACCCGTCCTGCCCCTGCAAACCGCCCTGATCGACGGCTACGCCATGTCCTACACCGAGTATGGCCGCGGCACGCCTCTGGTACTGGTGCACGGATCATTGTCCGACTGCCGGTATTGGAAGTCGCAAATGGCGCCCCTGGGCAAATCGTTCCGCGTACTGGCGGTATGCCTGCGTCGCTACTGGCCCGAAACCTGGAACGGTGAAGGCGAGGGCTTTTCGATCGAACAACATGCCAAGGACGTCTTGGAGTTCATCGATAGCGTGGCGGGCGGACCTGCCCATCTGGTGGGCCATTCCCGCGGCGGCCGCGTCGCACTGGAAGCGGCACTGCGCCAGCCCGATGCACTGCGCACCCTGACCCTGGCCGATCCCGGCTTGCCTCTGCCTGGCGACGACGACCTGCGCGGCGGCTTTCGCCAGCGGGCGCTCGCGCTCATCCGCGACGGCGAGATCGAAGCGGGGCTGGCGCTCTTCGTCGATACGGTAACGGGTCCCGACACCTGGCAGCGCATGGTGCCTTGGTTCAAGGAAATGGTGCGCGACAACGTCGGCACCCTGTTTGGCCAGGCCGAGGAAAAGCCCGAAGCGCTGACGCCGGCGCAGATCAGCACGCTGAAGCTGCCGACCCTGCTGATCGGTGGCGCGCTCAGTCCCGCGCCCTACCCCGCCGTGTTGGACGCGCTGTCGCAATGGTTGCCGCAAGCAGAGCGGGTAACCATCACCGGATCCTCGCACGGCATGAACCTGGGCAACCCGCGCGCCTTCAACGGCGCCATCGAAACATTCATCGGCGGCTGAACCGCGCCTGGCCGCTGGGCCGAGACCGGGCCGAAGACGCGTGCATTCAGGGTTCGACCGAAGGCGTGTGCTTGAGGCGACGCAGCACGAAGGTGGATCGGCTGTGCCGCACGCCGCGCAGCTTGTAGAGCCGCTTGCGCAGGAATTCCTCGTAGCCTTCGGTGCCCGCCACCGCCACTTTGATCAGATAGTCGTATTCGCCCGTCACGAGAAAGGCCTCGACCACTTCCGGCAGCCGGGTGATTTCTTCGCCGAAACGCGCCAGCGTATCGTCGTCATGGTGCTCCAGCGTCACTTCGATCATGACGGTGTCCGGCAAGCCCAGCGCTTTCTGGTTCAGCAGGGCGGCATAACCCTCGATCACGCCGGCCTCCTCCAGCGCCTTGACCCGGTTCCAGCATGGCGTGGGCGATAGGCCCACCTGTTCGGCCAGCTTCAGATTGGTAAGGCGTCCGTCCGCACGCAAGGCGCGCAGGATCTTGCGGTCGGTTTCATCGATTTTGGGTGGCATGGACATGGAACGCGGTAGAAAAAGAGAATATCCCTGAAAATTCGAATTTTACAGGATAGATATTTTTCAAATTCGACCAACTTGGCGTGAATGAGGAAACCTATTTTGCGTCCCTGCCCGTAGACTTTCCTGCAAGACGGCCAACTATCCCGGCTGTCCGATTTCGGTGTCAACGCTGCGGCACAACCCGGCGCAGGCGCCGGTAGTTCCAACGCAGCACGCCGCGCGCCGATCCGCGCGGCAGGAAACCATGTCTCTCGCAGCAGCACCCGCAAGAACCGGCCTGGGCCTCTCCGGCGCCGCCATGCTTTTCACCGCTCCGGCGCTATTCGCCTCCAACATGGTGGCGGCCCGCTGGGCTCATGACGCCAGTCTCCCCCCTGTCTTCCTGGCCTTCGGCCGTTGGCTGATCGCGCTGCTGATCCTCCTGCCGCTGGCCGCGCCCGCCTTGCGCTCGCACCGCAAGGCCCTGTGGCGCGCCCTGCCGTCGCTGGCGCCACTGGCCGTGCTGGGCATGGGAGTGGCGGTAGCGCCGCAATACATCGGCGCCCAGAGCACTAGCGCTACCAATATCGCGCTGATCTTTTCGTGCAGCCCCATCCTGGTGGCGCTGCTGGAAGCCGCTATCTGGCGCAAGCCGCTATCCGCCCAGCGCGGCGCCGGCCTGATGCTGGCACTGAGCGGGGTGCTGGTGGTGCTGGCGCGTGGCGACGCGCAGGCACTGGCCAAGCTGGCATTCGGACAAGGCGATCTGTGGGTATTGCTGGCCGCGACCGGCTGGGCCCTCTATACGGTGCTGCAAAAGCGCTTGAGCCTGCCGGCGGTGCCGGACAGCGCCCGGCTGGCGACCATGATGCTGGGCGGCGTGCTGGCGCTGGCGCCCTTTGCCGCCATCGAGACCGCCGCCGGCGCCACGCCGCCTTGGGGCGATCCGCGCCTGGCCGCCGTGCTGCTGTTCCTGGCGGTGGTACCCAGCTTGGGCGCGTATTACGTGTACGGCCGCCTGATCAGCCTGGCCGGCCCCGCCACGGCAGGGCTGTCGATGTTCCTGGTGCCGGTTTATGCCGCGCTGCTGGCCTGGCCGCTGCTGGGCGAGACCCCGCAGTTGTTCCACGCCTATGGATTCGTGATGATCCTGCTGGGCGTAAAGCTGGCCTCGTCGCGCATGCGCGCGGCGGCCCCGACGGCCGCCGCCCCCGCCTGACACGCGCCACGCAGGCTCAGCGGCCCGCGCCCTGGGCCGCCATCACTTCCTGCGCGACCTGGCGCGGCGCTTCCGCATAGTGCTTGAACTCCATGCTGTAGGTCGCGCGCCCCTGGGTCAGGGACCGCAGCGACGTCGAATAGCCGAACATCTCGGCCAGCGGCACTTCGGCGCGCACCAGCTTGCCGCCACCGCCCGCGATGTCCTCCATGCCCTGCACCATGCCGCGCCGCGAGGACAGATCCCCCATGACGTTGCCGGTGAAGTCCTCGGGCGTTTCCACCTCGACCTGCATCATCGGTTCAAGCAACACAGGGTCCGCGCGGCGCATGCCTTCCTTGAACGCCATCGCGCCCGCCATCTTGAAGGCGTTCTCGTTCGAATCCACATCGTGGTATGACCCGAAGAACAGCGTCGCCTTCACGTCCACGACGGGATAGCCCGCCAACACGCCGGCATTGAGCGCTTCGCGTATGCCCTTGTCGACAGCCGGGATGAATTCGCGCGGCACTACGCCGCCCTTGATGGCGTCGACAAATTCGTAGCCCTTGCCCGGTTCCTGGGGCTCCAGCTTAAGCACCACATGGCCGTACTGGCCCCGCCCGCCGGACTGCTTGACGAATTTTCCTTCGACCTCGTTGCAGGTCTTGCGGATGGTTTCGCGATACGCCACCTGGGGCTTGCCTACGGTGGCCTCGACGCCGAATTCACGCTTCATGCGGTCGACCAGAATTTCCAGGTGCAACTCGCCCATGCCGGAAATAATGGTCTGGCCGGACTCTTCATCCGTGCGCACGCGGAAAGAAGGATCCTCTTGCGCCAGGCGGCCCAATGCAATGCCCATTTTTTCCTGGTCGGCCTTGGTCTTGGGCTCCACGGCCTGGGAAATGACCGGCTCGGGAAAGACCATGCGTTCCAGGATGATGACGTGCGCAGGATCGGTCAGCGTGTCGCCGGTGGTGACGTCCTTGATGCCCACCGCCGCGGCGATGTCGCCCGCATAGACCTCGGTAATCTCGCGCCGCTCGTTGGCATGCATCTGCAGGATGCGCCCCAGCCTTTCGCGCTTTTCCTTGATGGGATTGAAAACCGAATCGCCCGATTTCACCACGCCAGAATACACGCGGAAGAACACCAACTGGCCCACGAAGGGATCCGTCATGATCTTGAAGGCCAGGGCCGAGAACGGTTCGTTGTCGGCGGGATGGCGTTCGATTTCATGGTCGCGCTGATCGTGGCCCTTGATGGCGGGCACGTCCACGGGCGACGGCATGTAATCGATCACCGCGTCCAGCATGGCCTGCACGCCTTTGTTCTTGAATGCGCTGCCACAGAGCATGGGCACGATTTCGTTGGCGATCGTGCGCATGCGCAAGCCTTGCTTGATCTCATCTTCGGTCAGCGGTTCGCCCGACAGATACTTTTCAAGCAAGGTTTCATTGGCTTCCGCCGCCTTCTCCACCATCTTGTCGTGCCACTCCTGCGCCTGCGCCTGCATCGCGGCCGGGATGTCGCGATACTCGAAGCGCACGCCCTGGCTGGCCTCGTCCCAGATGATGGCTTTCATCTTCACCAGGTCGATCACGCCCTCGAAGTGGTCCTCGGCCCCAACAGGCAGCTGGATGGGCACGGCGTCCCCCTTCAGGCGTTCGGCGATCTGCCTTTGCACGCGCAGGAAATCCGCGCCGACGCGGTCCATCTTGTTGACGAAGGCCAACCGTGGCACTTTGTATTTGTTGGCCTGGCGCCAGACGGTTTCGGATTGAGGCTGCACCCCGCCCACGGCGTCGTAGACCATCACCGCGCCATCCAGCACGCGCATGGAACGTTCGACCTCGATGGTGAAGTCCACGTGGCCCGGCGTGTCGATGATGTTGATGCGATGTTCCGGGTAGTTGCCGGCCATGCCTTTCCAGAAAGCCGTGGTGGCGGCCGACGTGATGGTGATGCCGCGTTCCTGCTCCTGCTCCATCCAGTCCATCACGGCGGCGCCATCGTGCACTTCGCCGATCTTGTGGGTGATGCCGGTATAGAAGAGGATGCGCTCGGTGGTGGTTGTTTTGCCCGCGTCGATATGGGCGCTGATGCCGATATTGCGGTATAGCTCGATACGCGTCTTGCGAGTCATGGCCTCTTCCCTTGCAGTGAACTACGGGGCGAAGACGGCAAGCCCGACCGGGCCTTGCCGCGGCGGGCGCCATGCCGCGCAGGGTGTTTGGGAATGGCGAAATCGCGCCCGCACTGATGCATAAATATTACGCGCCATGCGACAAGTTATATAGGCCCCCACGCTTCGCCACTACGTGGCTCTCTGCCCCCCGAGGGGGCTTTTTTTCCTTGGGGCGGCTCGGCGGAAAAAACATTCTTGCGAGCAAAAAAAACCCCTCGCGAACGAGGGGCTTGTCTGCCTTGCACCTGTTTGGGGCAGGCTATTTCTTTTCTTCCTTGACGCGGTACACCAGCACGGCGGTGCTGGCCAGCGACAGGACCTTGGCGGTGACGCTGCCCAGTAGCAGGCGCGACAAGCCGCTGCGGCCGTGGCTACCGATGAAGATCAGATCGCAGCCGGCGTCGGCGGCGGCTTGCACAATGCCATCGGCCACGTTGAAGTTCGACACGGCGCGCGACTCGGACTTCACGCCAGCGGTGTCGGCGCGGTCGGTAATCTGCTTGAGGTACTTGTCAGCCTGCTCGGCGGAAGCCTTTTCGTAGTCTTCGTCGGTAATGGCGTATGCGGCGGCCATGCCGTCGAAACCGATCGTGGCTGCGAAGGGCTGCGTCACGTAGAGCGCGACGATTTCCGCGCCCACGGAGCGCGCGAAGCAAATGCCGGCATTGGCGGCTTGGGCCGAGAGCGGGGAACCGTCGGTGGGAATCAGGATCTTCTTGAACATCTTGCCTGCTCCTGTTTGTGAGGTAGCTCCATGCTACCGGAAACGCGCCAGGTTCACATCAATTGAACCGGGCGCGCCTTGACGCGCATCAAGCGTTCAGCCCAACTGCTGGGCGGCGGCGAACAGGTTGGTGCAGCGGGTGCCGGTGCGGCAGTACGCCAGGACGGGGCCCGGCAGCGTGCGCAGCAGCTCCGCGAAGCGCACCACGTCGGCGGCGGTCATGGCGCTGCCCACCACGGGTTGATATTCGATCTGCAGGCCGGCGGCCAACGCGGCCTTGGAGACGTCGGCTGCGGTCGGCTGGTCAGGGCCGCCTTCGAAATCGGGACGGTTGATGATGACGCTTTTGTAGCCGGCGGCGGCGACGTCCGCCATGTCGTCCGGGCCGAGCTGCGGCGCGACGGCGAAATTCTGGGTCAGGGGCTTGATGGGTGCGGACATGGCGATTCCTTCAATGGCTTCAACGAGATAGCTCTCTATTATTAATTGCTGGCGGCGTTTTGCGCGAAGATTTTTTCCAGATCCGTCCAGACGCCGCGATGATCGACGATCGTGACCGAAAAGCGCAGCATGGTCGACGGCGCCTGGGAGGGCGAAAACAGCGTGCCCGGCGCCAGCAGCATGCCGTGGTCGGCCGCAACGCGCGCCAATGCCTCGGTATCGCGGCCGTAGTCTGCCCACACGAACATGCCCGCATGCGGCTCGTGGTGCACTGTCAAACCCAGCTTCAACAGCCCTTTCAGGCAGCGTTGCCGGGCGTCGTCCACCCTCAGGCGCACACGCTCGATATGGCGCCGGTACTGCCCTTCCATGAGCACGCGGTGAATGACCCGTTCGCCCAGTTCGGGCGAAGTCAGGCCGGCGAGCATCTTGAGGTCCGCCAGTTTTTGCAGAATCTCGGGATTCGCCGCCAGATAGCCCACGCGCAGGCTGGCTGCCAGCATCTTGGAGTAGCCGCCCACCAGGATCACCCGTTTGAGGCGGTCCAGGGCGGCCAGTTTCATGGCCCCGCCCGGATGCAGCTCCCCGTAAGTGTCGTCCTCGATCACCAGGAAATCGTGGCGCTCGGCGATGCGCAGGATGTCATAGGCGGCGCCCGCCGACAGGGTGTGGCCGGTGGGGTTGTGCACCGAACCATTGATGATGAAGAGCTTGGGCTTGTGCTGCGCCGCCAGTTGCTCGAGCAGCGCCGTGTCGGGGCCATCGGGCCCGCGGGGCACGCCGATCAGGCGCGCGCCGAATGCGGCCAGCCGGCCAAAAATGACAAACCAGGCTGGATCTTCGACCAGCACGGTGTCGCCCGGCTTGACCAGATGCCTCGCGATCAGGTCCAGGCCGTGTGTCACCCCGTTCGTGGTCAACAGGTTGAGCTCCGGATGCGCCGGCACGCCATCGTTCTGCAGGAACGCGGCGATCTGCTGGCGCAGCGGCGCGAAGCCCTGGGGATGCCCATAGCTGACCAAGTGGCCGCGCACGGAGCGCCCCACGGCGCGCACCGCCCCCGCCACCATCTCGGGATCCAGCCAATCCGCCGGCAACAGGCCCGCGCCGCCCGGCATGCCTGAAGGATTGGCGTCGCGGAACATGCTGCGCAGCAGCCAGGCGACGTCGATCCGTGCCGGAGGCGCCAGGGACACGGGCGCCGCGCTGGCAACGGCGGCCAGTTGCCCGCTGCGCGCCCGGACGAAAAAGCCGGCGCCCCGGCGCGACTGCACCAGGCCACGGGCGACCAGGCGGTCATACGCCTCGACGACGGTGAAACGGCTGACGCCGGACTGTTCCGCCATCTTGCGGATCGACGGCAGCCGGGTGCCGGGCCGCAGGCCCTGTTCGTCGATACGGCGCGCGAGCCCGTCGGCCAACTGTGCCACCAGAGTGGCATCGGCCTGGCGCACGGGCTGCCAGGGCATGGAGGTGGAAGCAGCGGCAGAAGCAACTGTCATGGAGATTTCACCAGGCCAGTGATTAAAGTGACATGCAAAAGTGTACCGGTACTGTACCGATGACTATGCGTAGAGTGACAGCAATGCCGAAAACCCGCAATAGCGGGTAGCCCTGGCGTTCCCCTCTCTTGGTGGCTGTGATGACCCGTCCCGCTTTCTATCCGACCTCCCAGGGCGCGCCCGCCGCGCCTGCCCCGCTCTGGGAGGGCTACGGCTATGGCTTTCTGGGCGTACTGGTCTTTTCCCTGACACTACCCATGACCCGCCTGGCGGTCGGCGAACTGGCGCCGCTGCTGGTGGGGCTGGGCCGCGCGCTCCTGGCGGCCGTGCCAGCTGTCGCCGTGCTCTGGTTGACACGCGCCCGCAGGCCGAACCGTGAGGAGTGGCCCGGCGTGATCCTGGCCGCGCTGGGCATCGTGGTGGGCTGGCCGTTGGCATCCTCGCTTGCCATGCAATCCGTGCCGGCGGCGCAGGGCGCCGTGTTCAATGGGCTGCTGCCGTTGTCGACCGCCGCCTTTGCCGCGTTACGCAGCGGCGAGCGTCCGTCGCCTGCGTTCTGGACATGGGCGGTACTGGGTGCAGCGCTGGTCACGGCCTACGCCTGGCGGCAAAGCAACGGCACGCTGGAACCGGGCTATCTGTGGTTGCTGGCGGCCGTGCTGCTGGGCGGGATGGGCTATGCCGAAGGCGCCCGCGCCTCGCGCACCCTGGGCGGCGGACGCACAATCTGCTGGGCGCTAGCGATCAGCGCCCCGGTGGTGGCGGCGCCTGTGGGCTGGATGGCCGCGCAACAGGCCAGTTGGCCCAGCGCCCCGGTGATCTATGCCTGCGCCTATCTGGCGCTGGGCTCCATGTTTCTGGGCTTTTTTGCCTGGTATCGAGGCCTGGCCGTGGGTGGAATCGCCCGGGTCGGCCAAGTGCAGTTGCTGCAGCCGTTCCTGACGGTCGTGGCGGCCGCCATGTTGTTTGGCGAATCCGTGGAACCGGCGACCTATTTCTTCGCCGCTGCCGTGATCGCCGTTATCGCCGGCGGACGCCGCGCCATCGTCAGGACCAAAAAATGAATCTGTTTCCCGCCAACTGGGCCGACGTGCCCTTGATGTCGCTGTCCCTGCTGGGCCCCTTGGCGATGTTCGCGCTCGTCAGTTCGATCACGCCCGGACCCAACAATGTAATGCTGGCTTCGTCCGGCCTGAATTTCGGATTCCGGCGCAGCGTGCCTCACCTTCTGGGCGTGAACCTGGGTTTCACGCTGATGATTTTCCTGGTTGGCATCGGGCTGGGCTCGGTATTCCAGCAAGTGCCGCAGCTATACACCGTACTCAAGTACGCAGGCGCGGCCTATCTGCTGTACCTGGCCTGGAAGATTGCGAATTCCGGCGAAATGGACGACGGCGAGGCCCGCGGCAAGCCCTTCACCTTTCTGCAGGCCGCCGCGTTCCAGTGGGTCAATCCCAAGGCCTGGGTCATGGCCGTGGGCGTGATCGCAACCTACACGCCGCAGAACGGCTTCTTCGCCAACCTGATCATTGCCACGGTCGTCTGCGGCATCGTCAACCTGCCCAGCATCGGCATCTGGGTGACTTTCGGCACGGCGCTGCGCCGCGTGCTGCACAAGCCCTGGGCAATCCGCGCCTTCAATGTGGGCATGGCGCTGCTGCTGGTGGCCTCTCTGTATCCGGTAGTACTGGAACTGGTGCACTGACACGGCCGTCAGGCAAGCAATCCCACCACCACGGCGGGCGTGACCAGCACGTTGAACAGGCCCGCCATAACCATCACCAGGCCCGCGACGGCGCCCTCATCGGCCGCCAGTTCGCGGGCCTTGGCCGTTCCGGCGCCATGTGCGCCCATGCCAAACAGCGCCCCGCGCGCCAACGCCGAACGCAACGGCAACCAACGCCTCATCAACTGGCCGAGCGCGGCGCCGAACACGCCCGTGACGATCACGAAAACGGCGGTAAGGTCAGGCACTCCGCCCACATGGGACGACACGGCCACGGCGAACGGCGTGGCCACCGAGCGCGGCAGCAGGCTCAGCCGCAGGTCCGGCGATAGGCCCAGCAGACTGCCTAGCATCCAGGCGCTGGCACCCGCGATCAGGCTGCCCACCGCCACGCCAGCCACCAGCACGGGCCAATAACGCCGGATGAGCGCGCGCTGCTCGTATAGCGGTAGTGCGAAGGCGACGATGACCGGGCCCAGCATCGCCATCAGCCAATGCGACCCTGCCATGTAGTCCCGATACCCGGTATGCAGCGCAATGGCCAGCGCCAGCAGCAGCGCGGGCGCCACGACCAGGGTCGATGTGCACCAGTAAGCGTAGCGCCGGTAAAGCAGGCGCGCGCACACGTATGCCAGCACGGTCGCGGCAGGCCAGAACAGCAGGTTGAAATCAGCCGGCATGGCGGTTCATCCAGCGGTAGCAGAGATCGATGGTCAAGGCGGTGCCGGTCATCACCAGGGCGGTGCCCAGCAGGATGACGGCCAGCAGCTTCAGCCCCAGCAGGCCAAGGAATTCACGATGATCCAGCAGCGACATGACGGCGGGCACGAAGAACAGCAGCATCTCGCCCAGCAGCCAACTGGCCCCCCGGTGCACATTGCGCACGCGCAGCCGGCGCGTGGCCAACAGGAACAGCACCAACGCCATGCCTATGACGCCGCCCGGCACGGGCAGGCCCAGCACTTGGGCCAGCGCCTGGCCCAACAGAGAGAAGAGAACAAGCAGGCAGATCTGAAGCACGCGGCTGCGGCGCAGCCAGCTGCGTAGAAGAATGGCGAGGGGTAGGCGAGACATCGAATGGGTTCCTGCGGGCAGTAGATGTTTTACGCCTCCACGCCATATAGATAAAATGAATTCCTTGAATTCAACTTATTCCAATCAGGAATACGCATGGAACTGCGCCCCTTGCGCGCCTTGGTCGAAGTGGTCCGCCAGGGCGGTTTCTCCCAAGCGGCCAAGGCAGTCTTCGCCACCCAGCCCACCGTGAGCAAGGCGGTGCGTCAGCTGGAAGACGAACTGGGCATGCCGTTGCTGGACCGCCACGCCCAGCCTCCGCGGCTGACGGCTGCTGGCGAAATCGTCTACCGCCGCGCCGTGGCCATGCTGGCGCAGCGCGACGACCTGTATGCCGAACTCGACGAATTGAAGGGGCTCAAGCGCGGCGTGCTGCGCCTGGGCCTGCCGCCTCTGGGCAGCAGCACCCTGTTTGCGCCGATGTTCGCGCGCTTTCGCAGCCGCTATCCGCAGGTCGAGATCAGCCTGGTGGAACACGGCAGCCGCCGCCTGGAAGAAATGGTGATGGCCGGCGAAATCGAGCTGGCGGCCTCGCTCAAACCAGTGCCCGACATTTTTGAATGGCAGCCCGTGGCCCGCGAACCGCTGGTGGCGCTGATGCCCGCGGACCATCCCAAGGCGCGCGCCGACAGCGTGGGGCTAAGCGAACTGCGGGACTCGCCCTTCGTACTGTTCGAAACGGGCTTTGCCCTGAACCGCATCATTCACGACGCCTGCCAGCGTGCCGGCTTCGCACCGTCCATCGCCGCGCGCAGCGGCCAGATCGACTTCATCGTGGCGCTGGTGGCTGCAGGGCTCGGTGTCGCTTTCCTGCCGCGCCTGAAGGCCCGTGAAGAGCTGCATGCCGGCGTGGCGCGCGTGCCGCTGCGCGATGCCGGCACGGACTGGGAAATGGTGCAGGTCTGGCGCCGAGGCGGCTACCTGTCGCACGCCGCCCAGGCCTGGCTGGCCTTGACGCGCGAAGTCCATCCCGAAGTATGCTGATGCCGGAACCCAGCCGCCCCGCCAGGGTCAGATATCCCATGCCCGCCCTAACCCGATTCTCTCCCCGCCGCCTGTTCGCCGTCGCCCTGCTTGCGGGCGCCAGTGTCGTGGGCTGCTCTCAGCTCGATTCCTGGCAACGGCAGACCATTTTTTCTCCCCAGTCCGAACCGCAGACCTGGTGGCGCGAGCCCGCCGCCGGCACCAAGGTCTATGACCTGACGCTGGCCGGCGGCGACAAAATACGCGCTTGGTATTGGCAAAGCCCGCAGGCCGGCGCGCCGACCGTGCTGTACCTGCACGGCGCACGCTGGAACCTGAATGGCAGCGCCTTTCGCATCGACGGCTGGACGCGCATGGGCTATTCCGTGCTGGCCATTGACTATCGCGGTTTCGGGGCGTCGACTCCGCGCCTGCCGTCGGAGGAAAGCGCGCTGGAAGACGCCATGGCCGGCTTGAAGGAACTGGCCCGGATCCAGCCCGATCCGTCACGCCGTTTCATCTACGGCCATAGCCTGGGCGGCGCGATCGCAATCGATCTGGCCGCGCGTCCGGAACAGCCCGCGTTTGCCGGCCTGATCGTGGAGTCCAGCTTTACGAGCATCGGCGCAATGCTGGCCACGCTGCGTTGGGGCAAACTGCCGGGCGCAAGCCTGCTGGTCACGCAACCATTCGCCTCGGTGGACAAGCTGGCCCGCATGCGCACGCCGATGCTGTTCATGCACGGCACCGCCGACCGCGTGGTGCCGCACACCATGAGCGACGAACTCTACGCAGCCGCCAGCAACGTCGCGCCCGAGCTCAAGCGCTTGGTCAAGATCGAAGGCGCCTCGCACTCGGGCGCGTTCCGCAGCGGCGCGCAGTACGAAACCGCGGTAAAGACCTTCATGCAGGACGCGAGCCGCGCCTACCCACGCAAGGCCGGCTAGCCTTCGCGCCCGGAGCAGGCCTTAAGGCCTGCTGCCGCTCCTCGCCCATCCTCAGCACTGCCACACGCCCGCCCGGAAGACCGGCTTCGGGATGACCCGCCCCGGGAAATCCCCGAATCAAAATATCTTCTAAATATATTTGATAGATATTAGACTTTGCACCTGCTCGCCGCTCCGCCATTGAAGCGACGGCATCTTGAGGAGAAGCCAGTTGAGTAACGTGCATTGGCAGGGCGTCTTCCCTGCCGTAACGAGTAAGTTCCATGCCGACGAGACCCTCGACTTCGAGGCGATGCGCAAGCACTTCGGCTTCCTGATCGACAACGGCGTACACGGCCTGGTCACCTGCGGCTCGCTGGGCGAAGCCAGCACCCTCACCCTTGAAGAAAAGCTGGAAGTGACGCGCTGCGCCGTCGAAGTCAGCGCCGGCCGCATTCCCGTCCTGGCCAATGTGTCCGAAACCAGCACTCGCGAGGCACTGCGCTTCATCAAGGCTGCCGTGGAGCTGGGCGTGGACGGCTTCATGCTGATGCCCTCGCTGATTTACGTGGCGGACTCGCGTGAAGCGATGCAGAGCATCCGCACCATGGCCGAAGCGGCGCAAAAGCCCTGCATGATCTACAACAACCCCGTTGCCTACCGGGTGGACCTGAAGCCCGAGCACATGGCCGAACTGGCCGACTGCAAATGGCTGGTCGCCATCAAGGAAAGCAGCGACGACGTGCGCCGCCTGACCGACCTGCGCAATGCGCTGGGCGACCGCTACCAGCTGTTCATCGGCGTGGACGACCTGTCGTTCGAAGCGTTGGCGCTGGGCGCGGACGGCCTGCTGGCCGGACTGGTCACCGCCTTCCCGCGCGAGACGGTAGCCCTGTACGACCTGATGAAGGCCGGCAAGTGGCAGGAAGCGCTGGCGCTCTATCAATGGTTCACGCCGCTGCTGCACCTGGACGTTTCGACCAAGCTGGTACAGAACATCAAGCTGGCGGAAACCATGGCGGGCGTGGGCAACGAATACGTGCGCCGCCCTCGCCTGCCGTTGACCGGCGCTGAGCGCGAACGCTGCGCTGCCATCATCCAGGCCTCGCTGGCCAAGCGCCCCGCGCAGTACCAGTCGAAGTAAGGCCGGGCTCCGGAAGAAGCACGAATCCCTTGGCGCGTGGCGGGGCCGCGACGCGCCAGGGCCTGTCCTCCCGCAAGCCTAACGGACATCATGCAAAGCGACATCATTCTTCAGACCCGGGGCCTGAGCAAGGAATTCCGCGGCTTCGTGGCCGTCAACAATGTCAACATGAGCGTGCGCCGCGGCGCCATCCATGCGCTCATCGGCCCCAACGGCGCGGGCAAGACCACTTTCTTCAACCTGCTGACCAAGTTCCACATCCCGACGCGCGGCGAGATCCTGTACGACGGCGTGGACATCACGCAGGAACGCCCCGCGCAGACCGCGCGCCGCGGCATCGTGCGCTCGTTCCAGATATCCGCCGTCTTCCCACAACTGTCGGTGCGCGAGAACGTGCGCGTGGCCCTGCAGCGCAAGCTGGGCGTGGACTACTGCTTCTGGCGTTCGGAAAGCACGCTGGAAAGCCTGCATCACCGCGTCGAGGAACTGCTGGACCAGGTCGGGCTGCGCACGCACCTGGACGTCGCCGCGGGCGACCTGCCCTATGGCCGCAAACGCACGCTGGAGATCGCGACCACGCTGGCGCTTGAACCCGAGCTATTGCTACTGGACGAGCCCACCCAGGGCATGGGCCACGAGGACGTGGACCGGGTCAAACACCTGATAAAGCAGGTATCCGCCGGCCGCACCATCCTCATGGTCGAGCACAACATGAAAGTGGTGGCAGATATCTCCGACACCATCACCGTTCTGCAACGAGGCGAAATCCTCGCCGAAGGCCCCTACGCAAGCGTCTCGGAAAACCCAGCCGTGCGCGAAGCCTATATGGGAGTCGAAGATGAATGAAGCCGCCTCGGGCGCAACCTCCAACATGCTGGAGATCCGCAATCTGCACGCCTGGTACGGCGAATCGCACATCCTGCATGGCATCGACCTGGACGTGAAGCCGGGCGAATGCGTCACCCTGCTAGGCAGGAACGGCGCGGGCCGCAGTTCGACCCTGAAGTCCATTCTGGGCCTGGTGGGCCGCCGCAGCGGCTCCATCCGTATCCAGGGCCAGGAAACCGTGGGCCTGCCGCCGCACAAGATCGCGCGGCGCGGCATCGGTTACTGCCCCGAGGAACGCGGCATCTATGCGTCGCTGAGCGCCGAGGAAAACCTCATGCTGCTGCCCTCGGTAGGACCGGACGGCATGTCGGTGCAAGAGATCTACGAGATGTTCCCCAACCTGAAAGAGCGCGCGCACAGCCCCGGCACACGGCTGTCGGGCGGCGAACAGCAGATGCTGGCGATGGCGCGCATTCTGCGCACCGGCGCCCGTCTGCTATTGCTGGACGAAATCACCGAAGGCCTGGCCCCGGTCATCGTGCAGTCCCTGGGCCGGGTGATCCGGCAATTGAAAGAGCGCGGCTACACCACCGTGCTGGTCGAGCAGAACTTCCGCTTCGCCCAACACCTGGCCGACCGCCATTACGTCATCGAGCACGGTCAGGTCGTAGCGGTAATCGACCGGACCGAGGTCCAGCAATCGCAAGACAAGCTGAATGCCCTGCTCGGCATTTGATTTGAGTGTTCCAGCCTCATTCCTTCCGACCGCAGTCCCCTTCCTACACGGAGCGTAGTCAGATGAAATTGAATCGAATCGCAGCAGCGCTGTTCTCTGTCGGCATGATCGGCGCCGCCCAAGCCCAGGTCAGCGACGACGTGGTCAAGATCGGCGTGCTGACCGACCTGTCCGGCGTCTATTCCGACCTGGCCGGCAATGGGTCCGTGATCGCCGCCCGTTTGGCGGCCGAAGAGATGGGCAACAAAGTGCTGGGCAAGCCGGTGGAAGTGGTCTCTGCCGATCATCAGAACAAGCCCGACGTCGCCGCCAACCTGGCACGCGAATGGTTCGACCAAGGCAAGGTCGACATGATCACCGACTTCCCCACGGCGTCCACCGCGCTGGCGGTGATGGAGATCGCCAAGCAGAAGAACCGCGTGACCATGCCTTCGGCGGGCCTGTCCACCGCCATCCTGGGCGAGAAGTGCTCGCCGCTGAACGCCCAATGGACGACCAACACTTACGCCCTCGCCGCCGGCACGGCCCGCGCGCTCGTCAAGGAAGGCAAAAAGAGCTGGTACTTCATCACCGCCGACTACACCTTCGGCCACTCGCTCGAAAAGGACGGCACCGAGGTCATCCAGGAGAACGGCGGGAATGTGGTGGGGGTATCGCGCCATCCCTTCCCCGGCAATGACTTTTCCTCGTTCCTGCTGAAGGCGCAAGCTTCGAAGGCGGACGTCATCGCACTGGCCAACGCGGGCAACGACACGGTCAATGCGGTCAAGCAAGCCAACGAATTCGGCATCAACAAAAAACAGATCGTGGCGCCGCTGCTCACCTATATTTCGGACGTGCACAGCATGGGACTGGCCAAGGCGCAGGGCATGTACCTGACCGAAGCTTTCTACTGGGACTATGACGACGCTTCGCGGGCGTGGGCACAGAAATTCTTCGAGAAGGCCAAGAAGATGCCGACCGCTTCGCAGGCCGGTGTGTATTCCGCCACGCTGTCCTATTTGAAGGCGATCGAAGCCGCCGGCACCGATGACGCGCCGGCCGTGATGGCCAAGCTGCGCGAAATGACCATCAACGACCCCGTGATCCGCAACGGCAAGCTGCGCGCCGACGGCGCTCTGGTGCACGACATGTTGCTGCTGCAGGTAAAGACGCCCAAGGAATCCAAGGCGCCCTGGGACTACTACAACGTGAAGTCGGTGCTCAAGGGCGAGGACGTATTTCCCAAGCCCCAGGCCGCGTGCTCGCTGAACAAGACGTAAAGCCGCCATGCGCCGCACGCTCGACGTGCGGCGCCGGCTGCCCTGGCCGTGGCGCACCGCCGCCGCGGCTTTTCGGAAATCGACGCGACACCTGTCCGCCCGCCGCCTACTATGTTCGACATCTCGCTTTCCGCCTTGCTCGCCCAACTGCTGGTGGGCCTGATCAACGGCTGCTTCTACGCCATCCTGAGCATGGGGCTGGCCATCATTTTCGGCCTGCTCAACATCGTCAATTTCACGCACGGCGCCCAGTTCATGATGGCGGCGTTCCTGGCCTGGATCGGCTTCACGCAGCTGCCGCAGCTGCTGGGGCCGGGCGTCCAGATCAACTTCTGGGCCGCGTTGATCCTGGCGCCACTGCTGGTGGGGCTGGTGGGCATCGCGATCGAGAAGACACTGCTTAAACGGCTATACCACCTGGATCACCTGTACGGTCTGCTGCTGACCTTCGGCATTGCGCTGATGATGGAAGGCGGCTTCCGCTACTTCTACGGCATCTCGGGCGTAGGGTACGAACCGCCCGAGATCCTGCAGGGCGGCTACGACCTGGGCTTTATGTTCCTGCCGGCCTACCGGGCCTTCGTGGTGGTCGCGTCCCTGACGCTGTGCTTTACGACCTGGTATTTGTTCGAGCGGACCCGCCTGGGCGCCATGCTGCGGGCCGGCACCGAAAATCCCAAGCTGCTGCAAGCTTTTGGGGTCAATGTGCCGGTGATGATCACCCTGACCTACGGCTTCGGCGTGGCGCTGGCCGGCGTGGCCGGCGTGCTGGCCGCGCCCGTCATGCAGATCAACCCGCTGATGGGTTCGAACTTGCTGAATATCGTGTTCGCAGTGGTCGTCATCGGGGGATTGGGCTCCATCATGGGCGCCATCGTCACCGGCTTGGCGCTGGGCCTGCTGGAAGGCCTGACCAAAGTGTTCTATCCCGAAGCCTCGACGGTGGTTGTGTTCATCGTGATGGCCATTGTTCTGCTGACACGCCCCGCGGGCCTGTTCGGCAAGGAGAAATAAGGTGCAGCGCATTCCCTCCTCGATCCGCATCCTGGCGCTGCTGCTGGTGCCGGCCCTGCTGGTGCCGTTCTTCCCGCAGATCGTCTACCCGGTGTTCGTCATGAAGGTGCTGTGCTTTGCGCTATTCGCGCTGGCCTTCAACCTGCTGACCGGCTTTACCGGCCTGGTGTCCTTCGGCCACGCCGCCTTCTTCGGCTGGGCAGGGTACGCGGCTGGCGAAATGATGATCCTGTTCGGCGCCCGCGGCCTGCCGCCCGAAATCGCCATGGCCTGCGGCGTGGCGATGGCCGCCGCCATCGGCTATGCGATCGGCTGGCTGGCGATCCGGCGCACAGGCATCTACTTCGCGATGATCACGCTGGCGCTGTCGCAAGTGGCGTATTTCATGGCGGTGCAGGTGGGTTGGACTCGCGGCGAGGACGGTATGCAAGGGATTCCGCGCGGCAAGTTCCTGGGCCTGGTCGACCTGAGCGTCGACACCAATATGTATTACTTCGCGCTGGCAGTCTTCGTACTGGGCTTCCTGTTCGTCTACCGGGTGATCCATTCGCCATTCGGCCAGGTGCTCAAGACCATCCGTGACAACGCGCCGCGCGCCATATCGCTAGGTTACGATACAGACCGGTGCAAGCTGCTGGCCTTCGTGCTGTCGGCGTCGGTGGCCGGCCTGGCCGGTTCGCTGAAGGCGCTGGTGCTCCAGCTGGTTGCATTGAACGACGTTTCGCTCGCCACCTCCACGGAAGTGCTGCTGATGACGCTGCTGGGCGGCATCGGCACGGTCTGGGGGCCTGTGGTGGGCGCGACGCTGGTCGTCAGCTTGCAGAATTACCTTGCCACCCTGGGCGACGTCGTCACCATCGTCATCGGACTGATTTTCGTGTTGTGCGTGTCGTTCTTCCGGCGCGGATTTGTCGGCGAATGGCTGGCCTACGCGCAGTGGCGCAAAACGAAGGAAAACAATAGTTGATGGCAGGAGCAGAATCCAAACGGCGAACCGCCGATGTGGCCTACGACCAGATCGAGAGCATGATCGCCACGCTGCAATTGCAGCCCGGCAGTGCGGTGGTGGAAGCGGATCTGGTGGAGAAGACCGGCCTGGGACGCACGCCGCTGCGCGAAGCGCTGCTGCGCATGGTGGCCGCCGGGTTGATACGCCAGGAGCCGAGGCGCGGCCTGCGCGTGTCCATGATCCAGCTCGCGGATCACATGGACCTGATCCAGACCCGCCGGGCACTCGAGCAACTGATCGCGGCCAGCGCCGCGCGCCGCGCCACTCCGGCTCAGCGCAGCCAGATCGTGGATTGCGCGGCGCAGATGATCCGCGCGGCCGAGGGCGGCAATCTCGACGACTACATGCACGCAGACCAGTTGCTGGATCACGTCTGCCACCAGGCATGCCGGAATGCTTCCGCGGTGAACGCGGTGGCGCCGCTGATCATCCAGTGCCGGCGCTTCTGGTATGCCTATCAGCACGAAGGCGACATTGCCGAAGGCGCGCGCCGCCACATGCTGATGGCCGAAGGCATCGCCACCGGCAACGAGTCCGCGGCCATCAAGGGCGCGGACTCGCTGATGGACTATCTGGAGATGTTCACGCGCAAGGTGATTGACGCGTGACGGCCGGGGCGGCCTGCCCATTGCGGCGGGCCAGCCACTGCATGACCCGGGGCCGCGAACGGTCATACGCCAGGTTGTAGAGGAAGGCATAGGGCAGGTAGAACAACACCAGTGCGATATCCAGGACAAAAGCCTGCCACAGGCTGATGTTCAACCACCATGCCGCCAGCGGGATCACGATCAGGATCAGGCCCAGCTCGAAGCCGAAGGCGTGCACCACGCGCAGCCGCAGCGTGCGGGTCCAGCCCATGCGGTTCTCGATGCGGTCAAAGCCGGCGTTGTAGATCATGTTCCAGACCAGCGCGATCCAGGCGATCACCGCAGTCAGCACGCCCATTTCGAACAGGGACTTGCCCATGGCCCAGGCGGCCGCCGGGGCACACAGCCCGATGGCGATGATTTCGAACAGAAATGCGTGGAGGAAACGTTCTTTAATGGATTTCTTGGCTTGCGTCATGACCCACCTGCGGTCGGTTGCTACTCAGTGGCAGGGATTCTCGACGCTATTTCCGTTACTATAAAGATAGATTTCATCGGAAAAACCGATACAACCGGACCCCCTGTCATGCGCCACTCCCTGGAATCCCTGGCGGCGTTCGCCCAGGTCGCCTCCGAAGGCACGTTTTCAGCCGCCGCCCGCAAGCTCGGGAAAAGCCAGTCCACCGTCAGCGAAACCATCGCCAACCTCGAGGTGGACCTGAACGTCACATTGTTCGACCGCAGCCAGCGCCAGCCTGTCCTGACCGAGGCGGGCCAGGTCCTGCTGGGCCAGGCTCTGCAAGTGCTGGCGGCCAACGACAGGCTGAACCGCAGCGCCAGCCAGTTGGCCGAAGGCCTGGAGCCTCGCCTGACGGTGGTGCTGTCCGACACGTTCCAATCGGAAACCTTCGAAACCATGCTCAGCCAGATCGACCAGCGCTATCCAGCCCTGCGCTTCGAATGCCTGATCGCCGAGTATGAGGACGTGGTGGCGCTGGTGCAGCAAGGCCGCGCCCACCTGGGTTTGATGGCTGCCCAGGACAGCTATCCGCCCGACGTGGCGCACGCCACCCTGGCCGAATTGTCGGAAATTGTGCTGTGCGTGGGCCGCAGCCACCCCTTGGCCCGGCTTGCCCAGGTCACCGAAGACCAGTTGAAATCCGAGCGCGCGCTGCGCCTGAGCACTTACGAACTGGGCGACAAGGAAACGGAGCCGGCCTATGCCACGTGGTCGGCGCCGGGCTATCTGATGCTATTGGAAATGGCCAGCCGCGGATTCGGCTGGACCGAATTGCCGCGCTGGATGATCCAGCGCTTCGGCCAGGATCAGCTGGTGGAACTGAAGGCGCCGGGCTGGCCGCGCCACATCCGCGTCGACGCCGTCTGGTCGCGGCGCCGCGCGTTGGGCCCGGCGGGCGCCTGGCTGCTGCAAAGCCTGACGGGCGTCTAGGCTGCTCCCGCAGCAAGCTTCGCGCGGGCCTCTCCGCGATCAGCGTGCCGTGGCCGGCAAACGCGAAATGTGCACGCCGTTGACGGTGAGCCAGTCGCCCAGCTTGGGGCTGGCCAGAACGTCGAATTCCGCGCGGCGCTGGCGCGACATGGCGCAGCCGTCCTTGCTGCCCAGGGCGGGATGACACATAAGCAGATCGCAGTCGCGCGCGTTGAATAGCCAGTTCTGCAACAGGTCCGCGTAGCGGCGCTTGCCACCTTCGAAGCCGTAGACTCCCAGCAGCCGGCGATTGGTGCGCATGCCGTCCTTGCGCGCCTGGCGCGCCAGCGCCGCGGACCCAAGCGCGCCAATGACGCGCGCCTTGATGGCTTCCTTCCAGGGAATGCCGAACTGCATGCCCGGCGCGGTCTGGCGCAGCCATGGCATGCGGGCCCCGTAACGGCGCTTGAGCAGTTGCAGCAAACGTTCGCGGATGCCGGGCAGTTGATGCACGTGCTGGTGGCCGTCGACGTAATCCGGCGCGCGACCAAATGCCGCCTCGAAGGCGTCGAACTGGCGTTCAAGCTGCGCCTCGATCCACACTGTGTCCAGGCGCCCCGCGTAGGCATTCAGGATCAGACGGCTCAGCGCCGGCATGGGTTCAGCGCCGGGCGCGAGCGCTTCGGTGAAGTTCACGTGCAGACCGATGTCCACGTTCATCGGCGCCAGCCGCTCTGCGTTCGCCGCGAACGAAGGGCCCAGCGCAAGGCAGCTGACCGCGCTCAGACGGCCCATGCCGGCCAGCGCAATCATGCCTTCATCGATATCGGCATTCATGCCAAAATCATCACCGCAGACCACGATACGTTTGCTCATCGCTATACCTTTGACTTCCCTTTCCCCACTGCTTTCATGCGCGCTCTGCTGCAACAAGTAAGCACCTTCATTGCTGTCGGATGCGCCGCCGCAGCCACCCATTGGGCTGTCGCCGTGGGGTGCGTCGAACTCTTGCGCATGCCGCCCCTGGCCGCCAACCTGGTCGGCTGGCTGATCGCATTCGCGGTTTCCTTCACCGGCCATTACCGGCTTACGTTCCGACATTCCAAAACTCCCTGGACGGTAGCAGCGCGCCGTTTCTTCTTTGTGTCAGCGGCGGGCTTCCTCATCAACGAAGCCGCGTACGCCTGGCTGCTGCACAACACTGCCATCCGCTACGACATCCTGCTCGCGCTGATCCTGCTCGGGCTCGCCGTCGCGACTTTCATCGTCAGCCGGTTTTGGGCGTTCCGCCACAAACCCGCTGCCTGAGGGCCGCATCCACGTCGACGCGCCACATTACGTACTTCACGCTGCTGGCCACCGGCGCCAGGCCCTGCAACGGCAAATAGACCGGGTTATCCGCCGCGGTGCCCCATACCCAATAGCGCGCCCCTTCCTCGGCAGTGCAAAGGCGCGCGTTGAACTCCGCGGGATTCAGCAGCACCTGTCCGCCCGTCGCCGGATCGAATTGGGCCGCGTCGTACAGCTCCTTGCGCCAGTTGTCCCGCACTGGCACCTCCGGGTTGTGCCAATCGTCCACCACCCACGCAGGCCGCACAGCCCTTGCATACAACGCCAGATCGAAGGGATAGGTGTGCAGCGACACGAAAGTGTCGTCCGGCCGCGCCTGCTCCCGCACCACCTTGGCCAAGGGCCCCGCGCTGCCGCGCGCATTGTGTGCGGCGACGCCCACGGCGATGACGCAGATCCCAGCCCCCACGGCCACGCTCAGGCGCACCAGGCGAGTGGCCGAGTCCGCATCGGCGCGCCGGGCGCCCTGGATCACTTCGGCCAGCAATAGAGCCAAGGGCGCCAGCGCCGGCAATACATAACCCACAAGCTTCGAATCCGGCAGCGAAAAAAATACGAGCACAACCGCAAACCACACCAATGCCAGGCGCCGCAGGCTACGCTGCGGACCTTCCCAGAATGCCTTGCGCAGAATTCCCCCGCCCCAAAGCGACCATGGCAGGCTGAGCCCGGCAAGGACCGGCAAGTAGAACCAGAACGGCTGCGCGTTGTTGAAGCCGCTGGCCGCGAAACGCTGCAGATGTTGATAGACGAAGAAGTAGTCGTAAAAGCCGGGATAGCGCTGCTGCATCAAGATGAACCATGGCGTCGCCACGGCGAAGAACACCAGCACCGCGGGGGGCCAGAGCAACGCGCCCAGACTGCGCCAGCGCCCCTCCCACACCAGCCAGATCAGCAGGATGGCGCCCGGCAGCACCAGTCCGATCAGGCCCTTGGCCAGTACCGCAAGCGCCGCCAGCGCGCCGGCCGCCAAAGACATGCCGCGCCAGGCCTCGCCACGCTCGAAGCGCAACGCCGCATCCGCGGCGGCCAGCACACATAACGTGATCAGGCCGGCCACCAGCATGTCCAGATTCGCGAACTGTGCGCCGCCATAGAAAAATGGCGTGGTGGCCAGGATCAGCGCCGTCAGCGCGGCGGTCGCGGCATCACGATGACGCCGCAGAAAGCAGTACAACGCCGCGGCAGCGGCCCACGCGGCCAGCCAGGAAGGCGCTCTCGCCGCCCAGGGATGCACGCCGAAAATCGAGAAAGACAGCTCCGTCAGCCAGTAAAAAAGCGGCGGCTTATGGAAATACGGCATGCCGTCCAGCAGGGGCACAGCATGCGAACCACTGCGCAGCATGTCCCAGGCTACGCCTGCGTAGCGGCCTTCATCGGGCAGCGTCAGCGGCCTGATCCACGCCAGAAACGTAAGCCACGCACCTATCGCGAGCAGGAAGCGTCCCGCCGGCGGGGTCCAATCGGAGCGCCGCCCGAAAGTCGTGGCAAACATGTCAGCCCAGGCCTTGGCCTGGCCGCGAAGCCCGGCCTTGGCGCCGGCGCACGACGAACAACGGACGCCCCTTCACTTCATCGAAGATCCGGGACACGTATTCGCCCACCACGCCCAGCGAAATCAGGTTCACCCCGGCAAAGAACAGCACCGCTGTCACGATGGTCGTCCAACCGGAGACCTCGTTGCCAAAGAACAGGTACTCGCCGACCAGGTAGACAGCATAGGACAGCGCCAGCACGGCGAACGCCACGCCGACCAGGCTGACCAGGCGCAGCGGCCAGGTGGTGAAGGCGGTCAGTCCGTCCAACGCCAGCCGGACCAGCCGCATGCTGCCGAAACGGCTATCGCCGTGCATGCGTTCGTCGGGCGTATAGGTCAGCGCCTCGCCCTTGAAACCAACCCAGGCGTACAGGCCCTTCATGAAACGGGTGCGTTCGGGCAACGCGATCAATGCATCCACCACGCTGCGGTCCATCAGCCGGAAATCGCCGGCGTGCGCCGGCACGTCCACGCCCCGCGCGCCGCTCAACAGTTTGTAGAACCAGCGCGCGCCGGCGCGCTTGGCCCAGGATTCGTCGGCCCGGGTCTCGCGCACGGCGTAAACCATTTCCGCCCCGGCCGCCCAACGGGCAAGCATCTGTTCGATCAGCGCGGGCGGATGCTGCAGGTCCGCGTCCAGGCAGATCACCGCGTTGCCACTGGCCGCTTCAAGACCGGCGCTGATCGCCGCTTCCTTGCCAAAGTTGCGCGACAGTTGCACATAGCGAAAGCCGTCATGTTCCGTCCATTCGGCCATCAGCGCTTCCGTGCCGTCCGTGCTGCCGTCATCGGCCACGATGATCTCCCAGCTCGTGCACAGCGTTTCCAGGCGGTTGCGCAGCAGCGGCAGCAACACTCGCAGGTTCTCGCATTCATTCAGGCAGGGAATGACGCAGGTCACGCAGGTGTCATACGGAACGGGAACCTCGGCCGCCGGCCATACCGCTTCCAGAGGAAACGACTTGGTCAATACTTGCGGGGAGACGGGTTCGGACCGGAACTGGATGTGCATGACTTTAAGCTCGGAATGCAGGACTATGGCGAGCAGTATGCGCAAGGGGTCGTTGAATTTTCATAAAATGCGCCGCGTCCTGAAAAGCCGGTAGTCCAGGGCGAATTCTAGGGAGCCGATCCCTGAAAACAATAAAGTCGCGTGAACCTGTGTCCCCAATTTGTGAAGCCCTGTAAAGCGAGGATCCGCTCGGGCATCGGTAAAATGCGCCCGAGTTCTTGTTTTCGCAGGTTGTCATGCAATATCAAGTCCGGCCCATGCAGGCCAGCGACATCGACGCCATCCTGGCCCTACAGACCCTGGCCTATCCCGGTTTCCTGCTGGAAAGCGCGGGCTTCTTCCAGAATCGCCTTGCGCTCGCCCCCGCCCATTGCTGGGTCGCGCAGGCACAGGCTTCCGCCAGCCAGGACGGCTTGCTGGGCTACTTGATTTCCTATCCTTGGGATTCCGGGCTGCCGCCCGCGCTAGACGTCGCGCTGGCCATGCTGCCGGCCGACGCCGATCACTGGTTTCTACACGACTGCGCCGTGGCGCCGTCGGCGCAAGGACTGGGCGTCGGCCAGGCACTGTTGCGCGCCGCCGCGGCCTGCGCGCATGAAGGCGGCCTGCGGCGGGCGAGCCTGGTGTCCCTGGAGTCCGCCGTGGGCTATTGGCAGCGCCACGGCTATCGGCCCGTCAGCGCGGACAGCGCCGATCTGGCCGAGAAACTCGCCGGCTACGGCCCGCGCGCGCAATACATGTCGCGCGCATTTCCGCTCTAACCGTTCCGGCCGCCTGCGGGCCACCCCCTGCCCGCCCGGCTCCGCGCCGCGCGCCGCCCCCCCTGCCCCCATGTACACCGCCCTCGCGGCGGACGTAACATAAGCCTCAGTCCGTGTGAGGCGGCAGGGTTCCAATAGCCAGAAAATTCACCGTGCCCTGACAGGGTGCAAAGGTATCTATGATCTCGCTTACGCCCGTTCAATCGCTGCTGGCATGCTGCCTCGTCCTGGTCATCGGACGTGTGCTCACCACACGCATCGGCGTCCTGGCGCGCTACAGCATTCCCGACCCCATCGTGGGCGGCCTGCTGTTCGCCGTGCTGGCGTACCTGCTGTCGACCTGGGGCGGCGTTTCCGTCTCGCTGGAAACCAGTATCAAGCCGACCTTGCTGCTGCTGTTCTTCGGCAGCATCGGCCTGACCGCCAACCTGAAGCTGCTGGCCAAGGGCGGCCCGCGGCTGATCGCCTTCCTGCTGGCCCTGATCCCGTTCCTGGTGCTGCAGAACGCGGTGGGGCTGGGCATGGCCTGGCTGCTGGACATGCATCCGCTGATGGGTCTTCTGGGCGGCACCATCACGCTGGTGGGCGGACACGGCACGGGCGCCGCCTATGCCACGCGTTTTGCCGACTTCAACAACATCCAGGACGTCATGGCGCTGGCGATGACCTCCGCCACCCTGGGGCTGGTGCTGGGCGGCGTCGTGGGCGGACCGGTGGCCGAATGGATCATGCGGCGGCACAAATTGGCCGGCAGCCTGGACCATGTTCCCGGCGACGGCCACGAAGCCCCCGACCTCATGGAACACGCCCCGGCCTCCACCGCGGGCTCCTACATTGTGTCCCTGACCGCGGCGCTGGTCTGCCTGGTCGTCGGGGGGTACCTGGCCGCGCTGGTCGAGGACGCCCCGGTCAGCCTGCCCAACTTTCTGTGGTGCCTGGCCACCGGCGTGCTCATCCGCAATGGCGGCGAACGGCTGGGCCTGAAGCTGGACGACCGTGCCACCGAAATCATCGGCACCATATCGCTGTCTCTGTTCCTGGGCATGACGATGATGACGCTGGACCTGTCCAGCGTGGCGCGACTGGCCGGCCCGCTGGCGCTGATGCTGGCGGTGCAAACTCTGGTGTGCGCGGTGTACGCCGCCTGGGTGGTGTTCCGCATGCTCAAGCGCGACTACGAGGCGGCCATCATGTCGGCCGCGTTCTGCGGCTTTGCGCTGGGCGCAACGGCCACCGCCATCGCCAACATGCAGGCGTTGACGCGGCGCCACGGCCCCGCGCCGGAAGCGTTCATCGTCGTGCCGGTCACCGGCGCCTTCCTGGTCGACATCCTGAATGTGATCGTGCTGACGTCGCTGATCTCCTTGCCGTTCGTGGGGGGTATGTGACCATGTTCAAACGCCTCGTCATTCTGAGTCTTTGCCTGGTGCTGGCGGCCTGCGGCCGGGCGCCGGATACCGACGCCCTGCGGGCCGATGTCGAACACAGCCTGACCACCGCCTACGGCGCGGGCCTCTTCCGGATCGCGGAACTCACGCGCATGGGGTCGGCATCGGATAGCAGCGCCCCGGCGGGTGAAACCCGCCGCGTCGTCTATTACGACGTCGAACTGGATCTTGGACGCGACATCACCCTGGGCGCCTGGGACCAGCCCGGCGCCGCCGCGCTGGTAACGCTGCTGGGCGCCGGCCCGCGCAGCATCAGCGGGGTGAAATCCGGAGGCAACCAGGCCGGCGATCGCATCGTGGCACACGCCAGCGCCATCTATCGCAAGGACGGCGACAGCTGGAAGCTGGTGACGCCGGCCGGATTCAAAGCGGCGGCGGCGCCTAACCTGGACACCGGCGCGCCGCCGCCCGTCACGCGCCAACTGCTGGACACGTTGGACCAGATCACCCATTCCGTTTCCTACAGCGCCTCCAGCACCGCACAACACGTGGTGCAGCAGGAACTGGAACGTTCGGTGGCGCGCATCAACGGCCGGCTCGCCCGCCTGCAACAGGGCTACCCCCTGGCGGGCGGCCCGGACCGCGGTGAGTACGTGGCGTTCGCGCGGGCCCTGAGCGACGTGGCGCGCAAGCAGCAGATCCGGGTCTCGCCGCTGATCACCGGCGGCGGCGTCGAAAACATCGCGCTGCTGCGCAGCGGCGACGCCGTGGTCGGGCTGGCGCAGGCCGACACGGCGCGGCTTGCCTACGACGGCAAGGGACCATTTGCGGAGCAAGGCCCATTCACCGGCCTGCGCGCGCTGGGCAGCCTGTATCCGGAGCTCGTCCACATCGTGGTGCGCGACGACGCCGCCTTGCGCGGGGTGCGCGACCTCAAAGGCAAGACCATCGCCCTCGGACCGAAAGGCTCGGCAGTGCGCGCCACGCTGGAAAACGTGCTGGCTGCCCACGGCCTGCAGGCCGGCCGCGACTACACGGTTGTCGACACGCCGTTCACGGAGTCCCTGCCGGCACTGAATTCCGGCACGGTCGACGCTGCCGCCCAGGTGATCGGCGTGCCCGCCACGCCCTTGCGCGATGCCCTGACCCAGGCCCGCCTGAAACTGCTGCCTCTGGACCCCGCCGCCATCAAGACGTTGACGGCGGCGGACGACGCGCTGATGCCGCTGGACATTGCGGCCGGCACCTATCCCAATCAGCGCGAATCGATACCCACGGTAGGCATGGCGGCGCTGTTGCTCACCACCGCCGACCTTACCCGGGACGAAGCCCTGGTGATCGTGCGCGCGGTCTATGTGACGGGACAGGACCTGCTGGCGGCGGGATCGGCCCAGGGCGCCCAGGTCGGCCTGGCCACTGCCAGGCTCGGCCTGACCGTGCCGCTGCATGACGGCGCCCAGGAAGGGCTGGCCAAGCTCGAGCAGGGCAAACCCCACTGAAGCCGGTTGCGCTTATGATTGCGCTCCCTACCAGGAATTTCCATGAATAAATTCGATCTGCAGAAAAACCAGGCCCTGAAGCTGGCCGGCCAGCTCAAGCAAGCCGCCACGCCGGACCGCTTCGGCACCGCCTCGCAAGTGCTCGACCGCCGCGAACAGCGCAAGCTGGACCAGGCCGCCGGCCTGGTGCCGTTCCCGCTCAAACTGAGCCAGGCTCATGCCGACAAGCTGCGCGCCCTGGCCGCAGAGCGCGGCGTGTCCACCAACGACATCGTGGCCGAAGTGCTGCAGAACGCGCTGGACAAGTAAGCGCAATGCACATTTGGGTCGATGCGGACGCCTGCCCCGCAGTCATCAAGGACATCCTGTTTCGCGCCGCCCAGCGCTGGCAGGTGCCGCTGACGCTGGTCGCCAACCAGATGCTCTATACCCCGCCCTCTCCGCTGATCCGCGCGGTCCAGGTGCCGCGCGGCTTCGATGTCGCCGACGCCCATATCGCCGAACGAGCGGCCCAGGGCGACCTGGTGATCACCGGTGACATCCCGCTGGCTGCGCAAGTGCTGGAAAAAGGCGCGATGGCCCTGAACCCCCGTGGCGAGCGCTATTCGCCGGGAACCATACGGGAACGGCTGGCGCTGCGGGACATGATGGAAGAACTGCGGGCAAGCGGCGTCGATACCGGCGGCCCGGCGTCATTCAGCCAGGCCGACCGCAAGGCGTTCGCCAACCAGTTGGACAGCCTGCTTGCGCGCGCGGCGCGCAAGGCGCAAACAGGCTGAATCCCGACCGCCCGGGACTGGTCGTCAATAGAAAGTGATGTAGGCCTTGTAGATGATCGTGCCCAGGGCCGTGATGAGGCCAATGCCCATCAGCCCCATCCCTAGATTACGGTCGCGCAGCCCGAAGCCGATCAGCATGAGCGCCACGCCGGCGCCGATGATGATCAACATGGTGGTGGTGTGCTCGGACATGACCTTCTCCTGTTCGCCTACGCCTGGCCCCACGGGCCAAAGCCTTTGTTATCAATGATAGTCAGGCTTGCATGCGACGCGGCTCAATCGATGAGAGTCCGCTTGCGTCAAATCAAGAGAAGGGTAATGAAAGGGACGGTTCAGCGCAATGGTCTGCGCGCCATGGACAAAGCGCCCTGATTGGAATGCGGGCGAAGAACCCTCCCCGCGCGCAAAAAACAACGCAAAAAACAAAAAAGCCAACCTCGCGGCTGGCTTTCTTTGCTTTGGTCTGCTTTTGCTTTGCGTCTGCTTGAACAGCTTTTAACCTTGGGACGCCGACAACGATAAGTCTGGAACCACCGGAGCTTACGTTATCTTCCAAGGGTCTTTGGTGGGTAGTACTGGGTTCGAACCAGTGACCCCTGCCGTGTGAAGGCAGTGCTCTACCACTGAGCTAACCACCCCGAAAGAGGCGAAATATTAGCACGTTTTTTTGAACGCGTGCAAGTCGCCAGGAAAAAAACTTCAAGCGGCCGCCACCGGTGCTTCGATTTTGCGCCAGGTGCACTCCCCGCCCACGGACTTATCCAGGGCAGCGAGATAGTTTTCGTGCTCGGCCAGCTCGGCCTCGCTGGCCTTGATCACGGGCAGGCCCGACGCGTCGAAGCGAGTCAGTTCAAGACCGATGCCGCCGCCACTATTGCCGTCGTCCACGTCGATCAGCAGCGCGTCCTGGCCGCGGGTCATGGCCAACCAGACTTCCGCCAGCAGCTGCGAGTCCAGCAATGCGCCGTGCAGCGTCCGATGGGCATTGGAAATGCCGAACCGGTCGCACAGCGCATCCAGCGAGTTGCGCTTGCCGGGGAACAGCGAACGCGCGTGCAGCAGCGAATCGGTGACCGTCTCGCAGTAGTCGGTGACCGGGCCTCGCCCGGTCTTGGCGAGTTCGGCGTTGAAGAACTTGACGTCGAACGCCGCGTTGTGCGCGATCAGTTCGGCGCCCTGGATGAACTTCACGAACTCGTCCGCGATGTCGGCAAAGCGGGGCTTGTCGGACAGGAACTCCGTGGTCAGGCCGTGCACCGCCAAGGCCTCGGGATCGCTGTCGCGGTCCGGGTTCAGATAGATGTGCAGGTTGTTGCCGGTGGTCATCCGGTTGACCATTTCCACGCAGCCGATCTCGACGATGCGATGCCCCTGGGCAGGGTCCAGTCCGGTGGTTTCAGTGTCAAAGATGATCTGGCGCATAACTTATTCCGACGCTTGGGCTGGCGAGGCGGGCTGCGTGCGCGGCGCCGGATCGGGGTCCGGATGATGCGCTGCGCTGCCGGCCTGGCCGGGTTTCTTGCGTGCGGTGGCGATCAAGGTGTAGGCCACCGGCACGACGAACAAGGTCAGTAGTGTACCCAGCATCAGCCCGCCCACCAGGACCCAGCCGATTTGCTGGCGCGATTCCGCACCCGCGCCCGTGGACAGCGCCAGCGGCACGGTGCCCAGCACCATGGCGCCGGTGGTCATCAGGATGGGACGCAGGCGCAGCACGCTGGCCTCGACCACCGCCTCGAACAACTCCTTGCCCTCATCGCGCAGCTGATTGGTGAATTCGACGATCAGGATGCCGTGCTTGGTGATCAGCCCAACCAGCGTGATCAGGCCGATCTGGCTGTAGATCGACAAGGTGCCGCCGGTCAGCCACAAAGCCAGCAACGCGCCCGTCATGGACAACGGCACCGACAGCATGATGATGAACGGGTTGCGCCAGCTTTCGAACTGCGCGGCCAGCACCAGGTAGATAAAGGCCAGCGCCATGGCGAACACCAGGTAGATGCTGCCCGAGGAATCGCGGAACTCGCGCGACTGGCCGTCCAGATCGGTGATGATGGTGTTGGGCAGTACATCGCGAGCCACCTGGTGCATGTGCGCCAGCACTTCGCCCAAGGCATAGCCCGGGGCCACCGCGCCATCGATCTTCACCGCGCGCAGGCGATTGAAGTGGTTCAGCGACTGCGGCGACACGCCCTCGTGCACACCCAGCAGGTTGTCCAGCTGGACCATGCTGCCGTCGCGCGCCCGCACGTAGATGCCGGAGATGTCGGTGGGATTGGCGCGGTCGCGGGGCGTCACCTGCACGATCACGTCGTACTGCTCGCCTTCGTCCTTGTAGCGGGTGACCTGGCGGCCACCCAACATGGATTCCAGCGTGCGGCCCACGGTATCCACGTTGGCGCCCACGTCGGCCATCTTGTCGCGGTCCACGCGCACCCGCAATTCCGGGGTGTTCAGGCGCAGGTCCGTGTCCAGGTTGATCAGGCCGGGATACTTGCGCAACTCGGCGAGGAAAACCTCGGTCAGGCGCGACAGCTCCGCATACGAGGCCTGGCTCATGATGATGAATTCGACCGGTTTGGAACGCGCCGACTGGCCCAGCGACGGCGGGTTGGTCGGAAATGCCCGCACCCCCGGCAGCGAGGCGAACTGCGGCTGCAGCTGCTGGGTGATGGCCTGCTGTTTGCGGCTGCGTTCTTCCCAAGGCTTCAGACGCAGGATGGCGGTGCCGTCCGTCACGGTCGGAAAGCCCACTGTCACCTGGCTGCCGCTGGCTTCCGCGATGTCGGCGTAGAACTTTTCAATGCCCAGCATGCTTTCCAGCGTGTAGTTCAGCGTGGCGCCTTCGGGCGAACTGACGATGCCGAACACGACGCCGCGGTCCTCGATGGGGGCCAGCTCGCTCTTGACCACTTTGAACAGCACGCCGCTCGCGGCCGCCACCGCCAGTCCGATGGCCACCACCACCCAGCGGTAGCGCAGGGCCAGCCCCAGCGCGCGCCGGTAACCGTTGCTCATGCCGTTGAGCCAGCCTTCGATCAGGTTGTACCAGCGGCTGTGGCTGCTCTGGTGGCGCAGCAGTACCGAGCACATCATGGGTGTGAGCGTCAGCGCCACAAAGCCGGACACCAGCACGGCGCCGGCCAGCGCCAGCGCAAACTCGATGAAGAGCCGTCCGGTGCGGCCCGTTGCGAAGGCCAGCGGGGCGTACACGGTGACCAGGGTCATGGTCATTGCGACCACCGCAAAGCCGATCTCGCGCGAACCGCGCAGGGCGGCCTCCTTGCGCGGCATGCCCTCTTCAATGTGGCGGAAGATGTTCTCCAGCACCACGATTGCATCGTCCACCACCAGGCCGATGGCCAGCACCATGGCCAGCAGCGTCAGCGTGTTGATGGAAAAGCCGAACAGATACATCAGCGCACAGGCGCCCACCAGCGACACCGGAATGGTGACAATGGGAATGATGCTGGCGCGCAGGTTGCGCAAAAAGAAGAAAATCACCAGCACCACCAGGACGATGGCCTCGCCGATGGTGTGGAACACGGAATCGATGGAACGCTCGATGAACACCGACGAGTCGTATGCGATGTTCAGCTTCATGCCGGCCGGCAGGTTCTCGTTCAGGCGCGCCACTTCCTCTCGCGCCGCCTTGGACAGTTCCAGCGGATTGGCGGTGGATTGGCGCGTCACGCCGATGTTGATGGCGGGTTTGCCATTGAATCGCGACAGCACACGGTCGCTGGCGGCGGCGATCTCCACGTTGGCCACGTCGCGCATGCGCACCGGGTAGCCTTTGACGTTGGCGACGATCACGTTCTCGAATTGCGCCGGCGTCTGCAGGTCCGTGGAAGACACCACCGAGAACTCGCGGGCGCGCGATTCGATGCGGCCGGCCGGGATCTCCACGTTCTGACTGCGCAGCGCCGCTTCCACATCCTGAACGGTCAGGCCGTAGGCCGCGAGCTTGTCGCGGTCCACGTAGATGCGCATGGACGGCAGGCGTTCGCCAAAGACACGCACTTCCGCCGCGCCGGGCAACACCGACAAGCGGGTCTTGATGTAGCGGTTGATGTAGTCCGAGGTCTGGATCGCGGAATACGAACCGGACTCCACCGCAATGTAGATAATGGGCTGCGAGTCGGCCTCGACCTTGCCGATGATGGGCTCGTCGATCTCGTCGGGCAGGAAACGGCGGGCGCGCGAGACCTTGTCGCGGACTTCCGCGGCCGCGGCATCCGGATCGCGCGACAGGTTGAACTTGATGTTGATCAGGCTGCGTTCCGAGCGGCTGCGCGAGGTCATCACGTCCACGCCCTCGATGCCGGCCAGCTGGTCTTCCAGCGGCTTGGTCACCTGCGATTCGATCACCTCGGGCGAAGCGCCCTTGTAGGTGGTATCCACCGAAACGATGGGCTCATCGATCTTGGGGTACTCACGCACCGTCAGGCGCGAGTACGAAATCAGGCCGATCAGCACGATGATTAGCGACAGAACCGATGCGAACACCGGCCGCTTGATGCAGGTTTCCGAGATACGCATTGCGTTACCGCCACATAGGGAAAAGGGCCGGCGTCACGTGCCGCTGGCCAGAACGGTCACCGCGGCGCCGTCCGTTACCCGCTGCAAGCCCGACACCACCAGTTGGTCGCCTGCCGCCACTCCGGTCAGGATCTCGACGCGACCCTCGCGGCGCTCGCCGATGGTGACTTCGCGCCGCTCGGCCGTGCCGTTTTTGATCCGGTAGACATACTGCGTCGCGCCCGAGGGCGACAACGCGGCTTCCGGCGCGACCAGCGCCTTGTCCTGGCTGAACTGCAGCTGCACGCGGGCAAACATGCCCGGGCGCAGCACCGCATCCTTGTTGGCGACCGTGGCGCGCAGCAGGATGGAACGGCCCCCGGCGTCGACCAGCGGGCTGACCGCATAGACCATGCCCTGGCGCTCCTGGCCGGGCAGCGCGTCCATGCGCAGCGTCAACTGCTGGCCTACGCCCACCTTGCTCAGATACATCTCGGGAACGCGAAAGTCCACCTTGAGCGGATCGATCGCCTCCAATGGGGCCAGGTCCTGGCCCTGGTTGACGTAGTCGCCCACCGACACGCTGCGCAAACCCGCAATGCCGCCAAACGGCGCCGAAATCGTCATCTTGTCCAGCCGCGCCTGCGCCAGCGCCACGGCGGCTTCCTGCACCTTCAGCGTGCTGGCGGCCTCGTCACGGGCCTGCTGGCTCACGAAACCCTTTCCTTGCAGCTCCACCGAACGCCGGTAGTGGCTCTGCGCCAAGGTCAGGTTGGCGCGCGCCTGGGCCAGCTCGGCGCGCGGCACGGAATCGTCCAGGCGGATCAGCACGTCGCCGCGCTTGACCGGCTGGCCTTCCTTGAAATCGATGGACTGGATGCGGCCGGCGACCTCGGGCCGCAGCACCACAGACTCATCCGAACGCAGGCTGCCCACGGCCGAAATACCGCGCGCGAAAGGAATTTCCTGGACGACGGCAACTTCTACCCGCACAGGCGCGGCGCGCGTGACCAGGGGCGCTTGAACGGCGCCGGGCTGTGGACTGACGGTTCCGAAGGCGAGCCAGCGCGGCACATAAACGCCGAGCGCGGCCCCCGCGGCCACCCCTGCCGCTACGGCGGCGAGCAGTACTGCTTTTTTCATGCGCGAATGTGGCGGTATTGCGGCGCGGGCCAGGCATGCCCCCACGCGGACTGCGCCGCAGTAACTGGAATGAGGGTTGGCACTTTAGCACCCGGATTTACATACTGGAACAATCCTGAAGCCGGATGAAAGAACTAAATCCGCCCTTCAAGGCGGATTTGAGGGTATATCCCGATGCCCTCAGCCGCGCCGGGCCGATTCCACGCCCAGATTGGCCAGTTGGTCGGCCCGTTCATTGCCAGGATCGCCGGCGTGCCCGCGGACCCAACGCCAGGACACGGTGTGGCGCTGCACCTGCTCGTCCAGCAATTGCCAGAGTTCGGCGTTCTTGACCGGCTTTTTATCGGCCGTCATCCAGCCGCGCCGTTTCCAGTTGGCCAGCCATTCGGTCATGCCCTTCATCACGTACTGGGAGTCCGTGTGGATGATGACCGCGCAGGGGCGCTTCAACGCGCGCAGGCCCTGGATGACCGCCAGCAATTCCATCCGGTTGTTGGTGGTCTGGAGTTCGCCGCCATGCAACGTCTTTTCGTGGCTGCCGGCGCGCATGAGCACCCCCCAGCCGCCCGGACCGGGATTGCCCTTGCAGGCGCCATCGGTCCACATTTCCACTTTCTGCTCGTTCGGTTTGTCGTCCTGCATGGTGCTGCTTGGTAATCCTTGCTAAAAATTTGCCCCGCGGCGCGGGGCTCTGCCCTTCAGCGGCGGTCATCCGCCTGGCGGTTGACCACCACCGACGCGGCGCGGGCGCGCTTGGGCTTGGCTTTCTTCCAGGCCGGGCCGATGATACGCATGCCGGCCACCCGCTTGACGGCCGACACCAGATAGACCGCTCCGCCCACGCTCCACCAGCGAGCGCCCGCCGATTCCAGGAAGGACCAGCGCTGCAGCCACTTTTCACTTCGGCAGGCTGGCGCGTAGCAGCCGAAATGACTGGCCTCGACTTCCAGCGACAGCAGCTTGAACCAGTCCTTCAAGCGCGGCAAAGACACCTGGGACGCCGGCGGCTGCGGCAGCCAGGGCTCCATGCCGGGCATGCGCGTGCGCGCGCCCCACATGCTCCAGGGGTTGAAGCCCGAGATCACGACCCGACCTTCCGGAACCAGCACGCGTTCGACCTCGCGCAGCACGTTGTGAGGATCGTCCGCGCACTCGAAGGCATGCGGCAGGATGAGCAGGTCCACGCTCTGCGATTCGAACGGCAGGGCCTCGGGTTCAGCCAGCACCACTCGCGACTGCCAGCCGGCCGCGCTCTCGGCGGACGGGGTCTCGGTGCCCACGTAGCCCTTGAAGGGCATGCGGTTGGCACGCAGCAGATTCATGTCCGCCAGGCCGACCTGCCAGGCGTAATATCCAAACACGTCCGCGACAGCCGCGTCGAACTGCGCCCGCTCCCAGGCCAGGACGTATTGTCCCGGCGGCGTCTGGAACCATTCGGCCAGTTCTACAATCGGCGGAGTATCTTCTGCCACGTTCTATTCCTTCGAATCCCATGCAAGCCTTGACCGCCCCCACAGGCGGCCGCGATCGCAACGCCGCGGTCTTGCCTCTACCCGCCTTCAACGACAACTACATCTGGGCCATCGTCCGTGGCGGCGACGCCGCCGTGGTGGATCCAGGCGACGCCGGCCCCGTGCTGCAATTGCTCGACCAACTTGGCCTGAGACTGCGCGCCATTCTACTCACGCACCATCACGGCGACCATGTGGGCGGTGTACCGGAATTGTCCCGCATCGAGGGCATTACCGTATACGGCCCCGCGCGCGAACAGCTGCCGCGCTGCGACGTGCGCCTGGCGCAAGGCGACCGCGTGGCCATTCCCGAACTGGACCTGGATCTTGCCGTGCTGGACGTGCCGGGACACACCGCCGGCCACATCGCCTATTTCGGCCGCGCGGCCGGCCAGGAGCCGGTTTTGTTCTGTGGCGACACCCTGTTTGCGGCGGGCTGCGGCCGTCTTTTCGAAGGCACTCCGGCGCAAATGTATGATTCTTTAGGGAAATTTGCCGTTTTACCGCCAGATACACAGGTTTTTTGCGCACACGAGTACACTCTAGCGAACTTGCGCTGGGCCTTGGCAGTCGATCCGGCCAACCGCAGCCTGCAACAATGGCACCAGCAGGCCCAGCAATTACGAGCAGAAGGTCTTCCCACGCTTCCGTCCACAATCGGACAGGAACGCGCGGCCAATCCGTTTTTGCGCACGCAAGAAGTTGAGGTCGTCCGCGCAGCTGAGCGCCGGGCCGGCCACAGCCACGCTACGCCGGTAGAGGTTTTTGCCTCCCTTCGTGAATGGAAGAACGATTTCAAGTGACAGCCTGATGAATCTATCCCGACTCCTTCTGCCGCTCATGCTGGCAGTCCTCGCCGGTTGCGCAGGAACCAAAGCCCCCGATAGCAAGAACCTCACCACCAATTCCCAAGGGCGATACATCGCCCGCGACACGTCCCGGACGGTGGACCTGACCAACCCGCCCGCCGACGCCTGGGACCGCATCCGCCGCGGTTTCGCCATCCCCAACCTGAACACCGACCTCTCGCAGCAGTGGACCGACTATTACGCGTCCCACCCCGAGTCGGTGCAGCGCATGGCCGAACGCGCCGGCAAGTACCTGTATTTCATCGTCGACGAGATCAACCGCCGCGGCCTGCCGACCGAGCTCGCGCTGCTGCCCTTCGTCGAAAGCGCCTACAACCCCACCGCGCTGTCGCGCGCGCAGGCCTCGGGCCTGTGGCAGTTCGTGCCGGCGACCGGCCAGCACTTCAACCTGAAGCAGGACTGGTGGCGCGACGAGCGCCGCGACCCCATCGCCTCGACCAACGCGGCGCTGGATTACCTGGAAAAGCTGTTCGAAATGCAGGGCGACTGGTACCTGGCGCTGGCCTCGTACAACTGGGGCGAAGGCTCCGTGCAGCGCGCCATGGCCAAGAACGAAGCGGCCGGCCAGGGCACGGACTACCTGTCCCTGAACATGCCCGACGAAACCCGCAACTACGTGCCCAAGTTGCAGGCCATCAAGAACATCATCGCCGATCCGCAGCGCTATGCGGTGGCCCTGCCTCCGGTGGGCAACACGCCCTACTTCGTAACGGTCCAGAAGAACAGCGACATCGACCTGGAAATCGCCGCCAAGCTGGCCGAAATGCCGCTGGACGAGTTCAAGGCGCTGAATCCCTCGTTCAACCGTCCCGTCATCCGTGGCGATCACGGCCCCACCCTGCTGCTGCCGGCCGACCGCGTCGAGGTCTTCAACGCCAACCTGACCAATTACAAGGGCGACCTCAGCGCCTGGAAGATCTACCACTCTCGCCGCGGCGAATCCTACGCCTCGATTGCCAAGCGCTTCGGCATCAGCGAAGCCACGTTGCGCCAGACCAACGACATCGGCTCGCGCCAGAAGTCCGCATCCGGCCAATCCCTGCTGGTGCCGGGCGAGCCTGGCTCGGGCGGCGTGCAACTGGCCTCGCTGGCTACGCCGGTGGGCGCGCTGGACGCTGCTCCCTCGGACAACAAGGCCGCCGCGCCGCGCGGCCGCGCCGCCCAAGCGCCCGCCGCCCGCGTCGCCAGCGCCCGCCCCAATGTCCGTACCCACAAGGTGCGCCAGGGCGACACGCTGTTCTCGCTGGCCAAGCAGTACGGCACCTCGGTGGACGCGCTGCGCGCGCTCAACAACATCAAGGGCAGCGCCCTGAAAGTGGGCTCGCAGTTGCGCGTGCCGGGCACCAACGCCCGAGGCTGATCGCGGCTTGCATGAAAAAACGCGTCCCCGGGGACGCGTTTTTTTATGCCCGGCCGCCCGCTAATGGGACCGTGCCGCTAATGGGACTGTGCCGCTAATGGGACTGCGCCGCGAACTGGGCGCGCCATTGCGCCAGCTGGGCAGCCGTTACGCCCACGCCACCGCACAGGATGACTGCGACCGAACGCGCGTTGCGCAGGAATTCCGAGTCGCTGTCCAACGCCGCCACCGACACGCCGCAAGCCGGTTCAACCAGGATCCGATGCTCCAGCAGCACGTCCTCGCAGGCCGCCACGGCAGCAGCGTCCGATACGACCACGCTCTCAATGGGGTGCTCTTGCGCCAGCTCCAGCGCGCGGCCGCAAACCTGGCGCGCGCCCAAGGACGTCGCAATGGAGGTGATCTCGGGCAGCAGGACAGGCGCTCCCGCCCGCAGGGCCTGGGCGTAGGAATCCGCGCCGGCGGTCTCGGCCGCGATCACCGGCACATCGGCCCAGCCATTGCGCCGCAGGCCTTCGACCACGCCGCACAGCAGCCCGCCGCCGCCGACCGAGCAGATGACCAGGTCCGGCCGCCCGCCTTGCCTGGCGAGCTCGTCGATCATGGTCGCATGCCCATCCCAGAGCAAGGGGTCATCGAAAGGGTGCAGGAACGCATCTGCCGCGGTCATGAGCTCCAGCGCCCTGGCATTGGCCTCCATCCAGGATGCGCCATGCACAATGACTTCGGCACCCTCGGAGCGGATCAGGCTTCGGGCGCGTTCCGAGGTCGTGGCCGGCACCACCACAATCACAGGCGTGGCCAGCATGCGGCCGGCGTAGGCCACCGCATAGCCGGCATTGCCGCCGGACGAGGAAATGAAGCGCCGGGCGCCGCGCGACTTGTAGATCTGGCACGCATGGCCTATGCCGCGAGCCTTGAACGAGCCGCTAGGCTGCAACGCCTCCATCTTGAATCGCACGTCCTTGCCGCTGCGCAGGGAATAGGCACGGGAAGCGAGCGCCGGAGTTTCAATATGAATTGCCATGTTCTGTATCAGGGAAAAGTGAATCTGGGCCGCACGTCAGGCCCGGCTGGCCACCACGCAGCAGACATTGCCGGGCACGACGATGCCGGGATGCCGTTTGGCGAAAACGACGCCGCTGGCACCGTAAAGCAATTCGACCGGCGCGCGCTGTGGATCGAAGATCTGGTGGATGCGGCCCGCCGGCTGGCCCGCCTCCACCGATACCCCGTGTCGATGGTACGCCTCGAACACGCCCCGCTCCGAAGCGATGACGTAGGACTTGGCGCCCGTAACCTTGTGCAAAGGCGCGGGCTGCCCGTCCAGGGGCTGGGCGCAAGCCTGATCCAGCACGCCCCAATGCGCCAGCACGCGCAAGGCCCCGGCGCGGCACAGCTCGAGCGCGCTGTCCGTCACGGTGCCGCGCCCCGCCATCTCGGTACTGACACAGGTAAGCCCCGCGGCCACGGCCGTGGCGACGCTGGTGCGCGTATCGCCCAACGTGTCCAGCAGCACGTTGAACGGCGCGCCGAACGCCAGCACCGCATCGGTGTTGCGCTGGGTCTGTTGCGCATCGGCCGAAGGCTGAACCAGGGCGCTGGGAATGATGTCCAGGGACGAACCGCCCGAATGCAGGCTGAGGAACGCGTCGCCGCGCGGGAACAGCTCGTCGCTGACGTACGCGGCAATCTGTTCCGTAATGCTGCCGGCGTGATCGCCGGGAAATGAGCGGTTCAGGTTCTTGCCATCCAGCGGCGAGGTGCGCCGGCCGGCCTCCGCCGCCGGCGCATTGAGCGAAGGCATGATGATCAGCCGGCCCCGGACACGTTCCAGCGGCAGGTCGCGGATGAATTCGCCCAGCACGATCTGTCCTTCGTACTCGTCCCCGTGGTTGCCGCCTTCCAGGATGACGGTGGGTCCGTCGCCATTCGCCAGCACCGCCATGGGAATGCGCACGGTGCCCCATGCATCCTCGTGCGGCGACTGAGGAATGTGCAGGAAGCCCGCCTGGCGTCCAGGCGCGTCGAGATCGATGTCAGTGAACGCCGTCGCGCAGTGCGGATTGCGCGCAGGCACATGCGCAACCCGCCGGTCACGCAAAAACGGCGATTCGCGGAATGTCGGTTTCGTCATAGACCGTTTAGGTATACGTTATTGGGATCAACGAGAAAATATAGGTATTTGAAGGGATGGCAACAAATACTTTTGTCGCTTATTACCTATGCCGAAGAGGCATGGCATGGAATTGAGGCAGTTGCGTTACTTCGTGGCCGTATGCTCGGCCGGCAGCGTGGCGGGCGCGGCAAAGGCCCTGCATATCGCCCAGCCCGCCCTATCGCGCCAGATGATGGCGCTGGAAGACGAATTCGGCGCGCAACTGCTGGTGCGGCTGCCGCGCGGCGTGGCGCTGACGCGGGCGGGCGAAGCGCTGCTTGCGCAAGCGAAGCTGATGCTGGCGGGCAGCGAATCCTTACGGGCGCAGGTCGCGCTGGCGGCCAACGGCAAGGCTGGCTCACTGAGGATCGGCGTCATGCCGGGCTATAGCTGGCTGCCCGGCCTGGGCCAGGCAATCGCGGCTCTGTCGCGTGCATCGCCCCACACCGACGTGCTGGTGGAATCCGGCCTGTCCGCCTGGCAATTGGATGCGATCAAACGCCACGAGCTCGACGCGGGCGTCGTCGCCTGGCGCTCTCCGCTGGATAGCGAAGTGGAAGGCATGAAGATCTATGAAGATCGGATGGTGCTGGCCATGCCCGCCGCAGCCGCGCGCGGCATGGGAAGGATCCGCTCGCTGGAAGACCTTGCCGGTCAGAAATTCATTCTGTTCCCGCGCGCCGGCTCGCCTTCGCATTACGACGCTCTTGTCCGCATCCTGAAGGATGCGGGCATTCCGCTCGCGCGTCCGGGCGCAGCGGCAACCGATCTTCCCACCATACTCGGCCTGGTGTCGGCTGGGCTGGGTTGTGCCATCATCCCCGACTCATTCAGGAAACACGGCCCGGCCGGCGTCGTGTTCAAGGAAATCGGCGGCATAGACCTGAGCTTCGATCTTGAACTGGTCTGGCGCGCCGACCAGCGCGATCCGCTGCTCGCCAGCTTCCTGCGCATGTTTCCGCCGCCCGGAAAAACGTATTGAAACCCGAAGCGGACGGATCCGCCCCCAAGGGATTTTCATATCGCGAAATCGCGCAAACTCCTTAAAATAGGCGGTCTCCAGAGGGAAAAATCAAAGGATAGAAATATGGGCTTTCTCGCCGGCAAGCGCATCCTGGTCACCGGGGTGCTTTCCAACCGATCCATCGCCTACGGCATCGCGCGCGCCTGTCACCAGCAAGGCGCCGAACTGGCGTTCACCTACGTGGGCGACCGCTTCAAGGACCGCGTAGGCGAATTCGCCGCCGAATTCGGCAGCAAGATCGTGCTGCCCTGCGATGTGGCCGAAGATAGCCAGATCGAAGGCGCCTTCACCGAACTCGGCAAACACTGGGACGGCCTGGACGGCCTGGTGCACTCGATTGGCTTTGCGCCGCGCGAAGCCATCGCCGGCAACTTCCTGGATGGCCTGTCGCGCGAAGGATTCCGCATCGCGCACGACATCTCTGCCTACAGCTTCGCCGCCATGGCCAAGGCCGCGCTGCCGCTGATGGAAGGCCGCAACGGCTCCGTGCTGACCCTGACCTACCTGGGCGCCGAGCGCGTGGTCCCGAACTACAACACCATGGGCCTGGCCAAGGCCTCGCTGGAAGCCAGCGTCCGCTATCTGGCCACCGCCCTGGGCCCGCGCGGCATCCGCGCCAACGGCATTTCCGCCGGCCCCATCAAAACCTTGGCCGCCAGCGGCATCAAGGACTTCTCGGCCATCCTGAAGTTCGTGGAAGCCCAGGCTCCGCTGCGCCGTAACGTCACCATCGAAGACGTCGGCAACGTCGCCGCCTTCATGCTCTCGGACCTGGCCGCCGGCGTGACGGGCGAAATCACCCACGTGGACGCCGGTTTCTCGACGATCGTCCCGGGCATGGAAGACTAAGCCCACAAGCGGCGGGGCCTCTGGCCCCGGCCGCCGCGGCCGGCCGGTTCAGGCCGGCTGCACCACCACCGTGGACACCTGCACGTCCACCGCCGTCATCAGCTTATGCACCGGGCATTTCTCGGCTACCGCCAGCAGTTCGTCGATCTGCGCGTCGGACAGCTCGCCATGCAGCGTCAGCTTGGCCGTCAGCCGGTAAATCCCCTTGCGCTCCTCGCTGGCATCGCGCACCACTTCCACGCCCACGGACTCCAGCGGCAAGCCCTTGCGCTGCGCGTAGACCATCAGGGTCATGGCTTTGCAGCCGCCCAGAGCCGTATCGAAATAGTCATGCGGGTCGGGGCCGGCGCCCTGCGGCTGGGGCATATCCAGCGGCAAATCGTGGCCTTCGGCCGTCGCGGTGAATTGCAGCGTATTGGGCGCATTCTGGCGCACGCGGATGCTCATGGATCCAATCTCCTGGTAACGGGTCCCGACGGACGGCCGCCGCGGCCGCCCCAGACCACGTTGTAGCACCTGCAAAGCGCGTCAAGGGCGTTACCGGTCAAAGCAACTGACGGAAAGCTGAACTTATGCCAGCGCCACCGGTCGGATATTCCTGTTCGCAATACCTGAGCACACTTTAAGGGGGCCGCATGAGCGCCAGACAACTACTCGACCAACTGCTGCAGTCCGGGCAAGGGCTGCTGTCGGATACCACCAACCGCGTGCAGAACGCCACGGGCGGCAAAGGTTCGTCCTTCCTGACCGGGCTGGGCGGCGGCGCGCTGGGCGCAGGCGCCCTCGGCCTGCTGCTGGGCAGCAAAAAAGCACGCAAGATCGGCGGCAAGGTCGCCATGTATGGCGGCATGGCGGCACTGGGCGCCCTCGCCTATCGCGCCTATGGCGACTGGCAGCGCAGCCAGGCCGGCGCGCCAACTGCCCCGCCGCAGACGCTGGACCGGCTGCCCGCGCCCCAGGCCGAGCAGCACAGCACGGCGGTGCTGACCGCCATGATCGGCGCGGCCAAGGCCGACGGCCACATCGGCCCCGAAGAACGCGCCTTGCTCGAAACCGAGCTGTCCAAGCTGTCGTCGGACGCGCAGGACCGCCGCTGGCTCGAAACCGAGTTGTCGCGCCCGCTTGATCCCGGCACGGTCGCGCAAGCGGCGCAGACGCCGGAAATGGCGGCCGAGATGTACCTGGCCAGCCTGCTGGTGGTGGATGAAGAAAGCTATATGGAACGCGCTTACCTGGATGAGCTGGCGCGCCAGCTCAAGCTCCAGCCGGGCTTGAAGGAACAGCTGGAACAGCACGCTCGGGCCGCCGCGGCCTGAACCCCGGACGGCCTGCGCCCGGCCTCAATCGGCGCGCAGTCCGATCGCTTCGGTCAAGGCGGTGTAGCGGTCGATATCGGCGTCGATCATCGCCTGGAATTCCCGCGGCGTGCTGCTGGTCGGCGTGAAGCCCTGTTCGCGCAACGCAGCCTGCACTTCGGGGCGCTGAACGATCCTGGCCACTGCGGCGTTCAGCTTTGCCAGTACCGCGGGCGGGGTACCAGCGGGCGCAAGCAGCCCGTGCCATTGGTCCAGCGCATAGCCGGGCACGCCCTGCTCGGCCACTGTCGGCACCGAAGGCAGCAACGGTGAACGCGCGGGCGACGTCACTGCCAGGGCACGCAGCTTGCCCGCCGCAATCAAGGGCGCGGCGCTGGATGCCGTGACCACCCCCATACCCACCTGACCCGCGGTTACGTCGGTCAGCGCGGGGCCGCAGCCCTTGTAGGGCACGTGTTGCAGCGGCGTTCCGGTAGCGCGAGCCAACATCTCGCCCGCCAGGTGTTGCGGTGTACCGTTGCCGCAAGATGCAAACGGCAGAGGCTGCTGGGGCGTGGCGGCAGCCAGCGCGTCGTCCAGATTGCGCAAGGGCGAGGCCGCCGGCACCACGTAAACCGAAGGCACGAAGGCCACGTTGATGACGGCCGCAAAGTCCTTCTTGGGCGCGAAGCCCAGATTGCCGTACACCCCCGGATTGATCGCGAACGAACTGTTGACCATCAGCAGCGTGTAGCCGTCCGCGGGCGCTTCGGCCACGGCACGAGCACCGATGTTGCCGCTGGCGCCGGGACGGTTTTCCACCACCACCGCCATGCCCAGCTGTTCCTGCAGACTGGCGCCGATGCGGCGCGCCAGCAGGTCGGTGCCGCCACCCGGCGGAAAAGTCACCACGATGGTAATGGGGTGGGAGGGATACGCGGCGTCCTTGGGCGCTTCGCCCGAAGGCGAATTGCCGCAGGCGGCCAAGGGCAGGACCAGAAGCGAGAAAACGGATCGAAGCAGGCGGTTCATGATGCGGTCTTGCAAGCGTCCCGCGCTGCACGCGTGCGCGGGAACAGGGGCGATGCCGGCCGAAGCCGGTCTACGGGCTCAGGCGTCCAGCCCGATATCGAGCACTTTGGCGCTATGCGTAATCCAGCCCACCGCGATCTGGTCCACGCCAGTCGCGGCCACTGCGGCGGCGGTCTCCGGGGTGATCCGGCCGGAGGCTTCGGTAATGGCGCGCCCACGCGCCATCGCAACGGCGCGGCGCAGATCGTCCAGGCTCATGTTGTCCAGCAACACCACATCCACGCCCAGGGACAGTGCCGTCTCCAGCTGCTCCAGCGTGTCCACTTCCAGTTCGATCTTGACCATGTGGCCGACGCCGGCGCGGGCGCGCTGGACCGCCGTGGCAACCCCGCCCGCCAGCGCGATGTGGTTGTCCTTGATCAGCACCGCGTCGTCCAGGCCATGCCGGTGATTGCTGCCGCCGCCCACGCGCACCGCGTACTTCTGCACGGCACGCAGGCCGGGCATGGTCTTGCGCGTGCAAGTGACGCGGGCGCCATAGCCAGCAATGGCGCGGGCGATGGAAGCGGTGGCGCTGGCCACGCCGCTCAAGTGGCACAGGAAGTTCAGCGCCACGCGCTCGGCGGTCAGCATGGCGCGGGCATTGCCGCTGATACGGGCGATTTCCATGCCCGGCTGCAGATCGCTGCCGTCGCGCCGAGCAACCTCGAACGTCATGCCCGGATCCATGGCGCGAAACGCCAGGCGCGCCAGGTCCAATCCGGCCAGAACGCCTTCCTGGCGCGCGACCAGGCGAGTCTGCGCCGTGGTGTCGGCGGGCACGATGGCATCGGTGGTCAAGTCCCCGGCCCGCCCCAGGTCTTCGAGCAAAGCCGCGCGCACCAGCGGCTCCAGCATGACGTCCGGCAAAGGAGGAACGGCCAGTCGGTCGACGGTCACAGGCGCTATGGCTTTAATGCTCATTTTGAGTATTTTTTGGTTAAAAAAAGGCGCGCACGAATTGCGCACCATTTATGCTAGAGACGAGCATAAGCCTTGTCAAGCGTTACATCGCCCTGGACAGCGGCAATTTGCTGCCAGCAATGGCACGCTCCAGCAAGACGTCCCGCCGGAAGCGGAACAACTTGGCCGGCCTGCCGGCCGTGCCCGTGGCCATTTCACCGGTTTCTTCCACCAGCGCCTGCTGCTCGATGAGACGGCGGAAATTCTGCTTGTGCAGGCCGCGTCCCGCCAACGCCTCCACGGCCAGCTGCAGCTGCAGCAAGGTGAATTGCGCAGGCATCAATTCAAACACGACAGGCCGGTACTTGATCTTGGCGCGCAACCGGGCGATGCCCGTGGCCAGGATGCGACGATGATCGTGACGCATGGGTTCACCCGGCACGACGGCGCCCCCGCCGCCCCTGCGCGCCGCTTCGGGGACCAGCCCCGCTTCGAACAGGAGTTCGTAGCGCTGCAGCACCATGTCTTCGTTCCACGGCGAGCCGTCCAGGCCGAAGGTGATGGCGGCGCGTTGGCGGCGGCGCGCCCGCACGGCCGTGTCGGCGTGGTCTTCGCACCAGGCGGCCAAGCGCGGCACGATCAGTTCTTCCACCAGCGCGGGCGTACCCATGCGCCGGTCTTCCCAGGGGAAATAGCGGTACCAGTCCTGCCAGCCGACTTGCGCCACGCCGGTCTCGCCCGCCTCGCGCGTGAGCCCCAGGTAGCTGACCGACATGACGCGCGCGCCCGATTCGTCGGAGCGGTCACCGTCGGCAAAAGTGTAGAGCTGCTCTACATAGCCCAGCGGATGATGCGTCTGCTCCTCCACCCAGGCCCGCAAGCCGGCCTGCAGCGAACGGTGCGACAGCTCAAAGGGTCCGGCCGGCAAGGCTCGCGCATCATCGGTCGTCAGCACCCTTGGTTCGCCGTTGGTAACGGCGACGAGCACGGCAACGAGTTCAGCATGGACGGAGCGTTCGACGGATTCAGTCAAGGTAGACGTAGGAAAAGTAAGAAACCGGGCAGCTTGCGGCAAACCGCGAGGCGCTCGAAATTATAAGGTTCGGGCTTCTGCAACAGCCCCTTGCAAACGTGACAGGCAATCCTGCTCCCAACGGGCCCCGCGGCCCTAAGATGGAAGTGGCAACCAGGCGCGTCGCCATCCCGGGACGCCCGCAAGCGGAGCAGACATCATGTTGAAAACCGCCCCCGATCCGCAGGCGGCCAAGGCCGCCGATACGGAAAAAACCGTCCCTGTCGACCCGCGCAAAGGCACTGAAGTCCTGCCGATGCCGGACGACAGCAAGGAGGTCGCCGGCATGCCGCGGCGCGGACGCGCCGTTGCGGAACCCGGCGAGCCCGGCATCATCACCCCGGAAGACGACGTACTGGACACGTCCTACGAAAATCGCAAGAACTGAGGCCCCCGGCCGACGCGATGGCGAGATGATACGCGAGCCCGGGCGCCGCGGCGCGGCGCTCAGGCGGCGCTGGGCAACGCCTCAAATGCGCGGGCGAGAATGTCCACGAAAGCCTCCGTCACTGACGAAGGCGCCGTCTGCGCGGGATAAGCCATGCTGACGCGCACCGGCAGACACGGCGTGAACGGCCGTATCGCCAGCCGGTCCGCAAACACGGCGGCGATGTAGGGATTGACCACTCCCAGACCGCTGCCGGCCGCAGCCAGCGCGCAGATGGTCGAAGAATATGTCGTCTCGATTTCCGAGGCGGGCTGGACTTGGTGTTCCTGCATGGCGCCGCGCAATTGCAGATAGACGTCATCGTCCGCGTTCAGTACCAGCAGGCGGCGCGCGTCCAGGTCCATGATGCCAACGGACGACTGCGCGGCCAGCGGATGATCGGGCCGCAGCACGCAAACGGCCGCACTCTCGTGCAAGCCCTGCATTTGCAGTTGCGCGCCGTCCATCGGCGCCGTGGTCACCACCACATCGTACGTGCCGTGCAGCAACCCTTCGCGCAAATACTGGCTGCCGACGGTCTGCATATTGATGTGCACGTCGGGGTAGCGCTGCGCAAAGGTCTCGATCGCGCCGGGCAGCACGCCCAGGCCCAGCGCCGGCGTGCAGGCCAGCCGCAGCACTCCGCTGCCGCTACGCCGCATTGCCGCGACCCGGTCCTCGATGCGCTCCAGCCCCACGAAATGCCGCTGCACGGTATCGAACAGGTCTTTGGCTTCGCGCGTGGGGCGCAGGCGGCCGCGCTCCATGTCGAACAGCTTCAGGCCGCTGGCCTGCTGCACCTGCGCCAGCAGGCGGCTCACCGACGGCTGGGTGGTGCGCAACATCTGCGCGGCGCCAGTGGTCGTGCCGGCCAGCATCACCGCATGAAAGGCTTCGATCTGGCGGAAATTCAGGGGTCGGCTCATGGCAAGGCAATGTATAGCAAACCTGCATAGCCTATGTTGAAAAAAGAATTTTTTCAAATACCTGCGGACTCCTACACTGGTTTTCCCAAGGGCGCCGCCAGATGCGCCCTGCGCGCTACCCAAACCTTCCAGGGGAAACCAAATGAACCTTCGCCGCTCCTGGCGCCAACTCTTTCAGACACTGTGCTTGAGCCTGACGGCAGCGTCGCTGCCGCTGGCCGCGCATGCGCAGGCCAACTACCCGGACCGTCCGGTGCGCATCATCGTGCCATTCACGGCGGGCGGCAGTTCCGACATCCAGGGCCGCCTGCTTGCGGAACACCTGGGCAAGCTCTACGGCCAATCCGTGGTCGTGGAAAACCGGCCTGGCGCCGGCGGCCACATCGGCGGCAAGTTCGTGGCCGACTCCGGTCCGGACGGCTACACGCTGCTACTCGGCTCGATCGGGCTGCACGCCACCTACGGGGTCTACAAGAACCTCAATTACCAGCCCGCCAAAGACCTGAAGCTCATCACCATCGTGGCCGAGATGCCGCACGTGGTGGTGGCGAATCCCGGACTCGAAGCCAACACGCTGGCCGAGCTCACCGCCCTGGCCCGCGCCAAGCCGGAAACCCTGCACTTCGGTTCGGCCGGCGTGGGATCGTCGGTGCACATGGTCGGCGAGCTCTACAAAATGGCTGCGCAAGCGCCCATCGTGCACATCCCGTACCGCGGCAGTTCCGCCGCCACCAACGACCTGCTGGGCGGCCAGATCCAGCTTCTCTTCGAGAACGTGCCGACAACCATCGGCTACATCCAGGCCAAGAAGCTCAAAGCACTGGCCATCACCGGCGCGACCCGCTCGCCCGCCTTGCCGGACGTGCCCACCGCCGCCGAAGCCGGCCTGCCCGGCCTGACCGTGACGTCATGGACCACGCTGGCTGCCGGCAAGGACGTGCCCGACGCGCTGATCGAAAAAATCAGCGCGGACCTGCGCCGCGTGTATGCCGACCCCGCCTTCCGCGAGGGCCTGGAACGCCTGGGCATGACGCCCGTGGGCAACAACCCCGGCGACGCGCGCGAATTCGTCGAGCGCGAACGCGCCCGCTGGAACAAGGTCATCGAGACCGAACACATTACCGCGGGTTGAACATCCGCCGGGGCGGCGCCCGCGGCGCCCTTCTTGCTTTCGGCCCCTCTTCTTTCCGCTTTACTTGACGCAACGCCATACATGAACCGCATGCTCGCCACGCCTATCGCCTGCCGCCGCCTGGGCGACACGCCGCAACACCACTTCTTCGGCTACTACAACAAGACGGTCTGGCACCGCGACGGCCGCTACCTGCTGGCCAACCGTACCCTCTTCAAGGATGCGCGGCTGACGCCTACGCTGAGCGCCGAGGTGGGCTACTTCGACCTGCATGACGGTGACCGCTACCATGCCGTGGGCAGCACCACCGCCTGGAACTGGCAGATGGGCTGCCAGCTGCAATGGCTGGACGGTGAAGCCGAACCACAGATGATCTACAACTGCCGCAGCAACGATGCCGACGGCGTCTATCCCGGCTTCCGATCCGCGGTATACAACGTCACCACCGGCCAGACGCGCTACCTGCCGCTGCCCATCTACGTGGCCGCGCCGAACAGCCGCTATGCGCTGTGCGTGGATTATCGACGCCTCTACATCACGCACGAGACCATCGGCTATAGCGAGCTTGCGCCCGGCGCGGTGGCGAACGCGCCGGCCGACGACGGCATCCGTCGCATGGACCTGGAAAGTGGCGCGCATCGGCTACTGGTCAGCTACGCCGACCTGCGCAACTTCCATCCGCGCGACTCGATGGAGCGCGCCATCCACTGGGTCAGCCATATCGAGATCAACCCCTCATCCAGTCGCATTCTGTTCCTGCACCGCTGGACCGAACGCGTGGAAGACGAAACCTGTTTCCTCCACCGCTTGATCACCATGAACGCGGACGGCAGCGACATGCGCCTGCTGGAATGCTCCGATCACCCGCTACCGCAGCTGGCTGACAACTTCGACCCCACCGCGGTCGGCACGTTCGACTACGAGAAATCCGAATACCAGATCTCGCATCCGCTCTGGCGCGATGACCATACGATCATCGTGTGGGGACCACATGCCGGCAGCATCCACTATCACCTCTATGAAGATGCGCCTACAGGCGCAGTCCAGGTCGTGGGCGCGGACGTACTGACGGAAAACGGCCACATGACCTTTTCGCCGGTGAATACGCGCTGGCTGCTGAGCGACACGTATCCGGATGCCGCGACGCATGAGCGCATCCTGTTTCTCTACGACATGGAGACCGGCCAGCAACACGCCTTGGGCAGCTTCTACGCTGATCCCAATCTGTCGAAGGAAAACCGCTGCGACCTGCATCCGCGCTGGAGCCGCGACGGCACGCAGGTCTGCATCGACTCCGTGCATGAAGGCGAACGGCAGATGTACGTGCTGGACGTGACACCCATCGTCGGACCGCGCGGCTGAGCGGACATTCCGGGGCCGCCGCCTCAGCCGCCGGGTGGGCAACCACCCCGCAGCAGACCGGTATAGCCTCGGCCAGGCGGCGGACTATACGCACCACAACAAGGACTTCACACTATCGTCACCCCGTTGTAACGACCGACCTTTAACCTCGCTTTCGTTTTGCTTACAGATAACTGAGCGACTCGTTCGCGACACTATGAGGTTGGAATGTCCCACTTGACTGATAAATTGCGCGCCCCTTATCGCGAAGCCCAAGGCGAAGTCACCGTCCCCGGGCAGATGTTCGACGAGATCGTCGCCGCGAACCCTCAGCGCCGCACTTTGCTGAAGAACAGCTTCGGCCTGTCAATGTTGTCCGTGTTCGGCGCATCGACCCTGCTGACCGCCTGTGGCGGCGATGACGATGACGACGACGATACCTCCGGCAACGAACCCGGCGAAGGCGGCGGTACCACGCCGCCGCCGCCCGGTCCGGATTACTCCGTCACGTTCACCCCGCTGGCCGACAAGATCGTCGCCGACACCGTCACCGTTCCCGCGGGCTATGTCGCCGAAGTCCTCTACTCCGCCGGCGACAAATGCATGATCGGCTCGGTCGGCTACACCGGCGTGCCGCAGTCCTATCCCGCCACGGAAAACCAGGCCGGAGGCCAGCACGACGGCATGCACTTCTATGCCTTGCCGGGCGTGGATCCCAACCAGGGCGGCCTGCTGGTGCTCAACCATGAAGCGCTGGACGACGAAACCTTGGACCAGAGCGTCGAGGGCGTGAAGACCCGCCTGTCCAACGTCGGCGTGTCCGTTATCGAAATCGCACGCGGCGCCAACGGCGCCTGGGCCGTGAAAACCGATTCCCGCTACAACAAGCGCTACACCGGCAACACGGTCTACAACGTCAGCGGCCCGGCCAAGTCCGTGGTCGGCGACACCGTCGTCGGCACCCTGAACAACTGCTCCAGCGGCGACACGCCCTGGGGCACCTACCTCACCTGCGAAGAAACGCTGAACAACTACCACTACAAGACCGGCGATGCCGGCAAGCCGGCCGACGAGGGGTACGGCTGGGTGGTGGAAATCGACCCGCAGAACCCCGACTCGACCGCCGTCAAGCGCACTGCGATGGGCCGCTTCAGCCATGAAAACACGGCCTTCATGCTGGACGAAAACAATCGCGTCGCCTTCTACATGGGCGACGACACCACGCCCGGCTGCATCTACAAGTTCGTACCCGCGAAGGCCTATGATCCGGCCAACCGTGCCGCCAACATGGGCCTGCTGGACGAAGGTACGCTGTACGCGGCGCGCTTCAACGACGACGGCAGCGGCAACTGGGTGGAACTGACGGTGGGCAAGAACAACCTGACCACCGGCGCCACCGACCCCGGCAACTTCACGCAGGTTGCCAGCGGCACCGTGATCACCGGCAAGCTCGTCGACTTCAACACGCAGGCCGACGTGCTCGTCAATACCCAGGCCGCGGCCCGCGTTGCCGGCGCCACGCTGATGGACCGCCCCGAGTGGATCACCGTGGGCGTGGACAAGACCGTGTATTGCACGCTGACCAACAACGGCAGCCGCAAGCGCACCAGCGCCGCCAACCCGCGCGTCAGCAACTCGCATGGCCACATCATCCGCTGGCACGAACGCGGCGACTCGCCGCTGGCCACGACCTTTGAATGGGACCTGCTCCTGCTGGCCGGCCGCGACCCCGCCGACGGCGCTGCCGCCAACTTGACCGGCAACGTCAACGGCGATACGTTCTCCAGCCCCGACGGCATCCGCGTCGATCCCAAGGGCCGCCTGTGGGTCCAGACCGATGCCGGCACCAGCGCGTCGACCACGGACTTCTTCGGCAACAACTCGATGTACTACATCGACCAGAAGACCGGCGAATCCAAGCGCTTCCTGGTCGGTCCCCTGGGCTGCGAAATCACCGGCATCGCCTACACGCCGGACCTGACCACGTTCTTCATCAACATCCAGCATCCGGACAAGACCTGGAACACCCTGCGCGCAGGCGGCGGCGACGCCCGTTCCGCCACGGTGGTGGTACGCCGCACGGACGGCAAGCCTGTAGGCGCGTAAGCGTTCCGCCCGCAAGACGCCGCCCGGCCGAAAGCGCCGGGCGGCGTCTTTTTTTGGCGCGCCAATGCAAAAACCCGCAAGGCCGGAGCGCTTGCGGGTTTTTTTGTGCACTGACATGCAGTGCGAATTCTTGGCGGACAGAGGGTCATCCGTACAAAGGGCAGCTTCCCCCGTATTTACTGAGTTTCCTCAGTACGGAATAAACCAAGTACCCGGAAAAATACCTCTTAGTCCATAGTCACTCATGTCATTTCCCTGTTCTGCAGGAGAAAAGCTGATCGCGCTGCGCCTCCACTTCGGCCGGCAGATTCATTCCCTCCACTTTGATATTCAAGTTAATGGCGAGCACATGAAAGAAGGCGTACCCCACGATGTCGAACAGTACCCATGATTTGCCGGTCTCATCTTTCACTGACTGGCCCAATTCCACCTTAAACGGGGCAGGGACCGGCGCGCCCGAGTGTTTGACCCAATATGCGACAAAATCGGCGACTTGGTCATTAAGAGTTGAGCCGCGAAGGTCGTGCGCCAAGGAGTTGCGAATGTTGTTGAGGCGAGCGGCCGCCTCCCATATCCAGTCATCAGGCTGGAGGTGCGGGCAGGTAGCCTTTGCCACCGCCAGCACCTGAACAAAGGTTAGACGGGCGCCCTTCAAAGCCTCTGCATGAGGCAAAGTACGAGCGAGGTATGTCCGCATGAGGTCTTCGACCCACAGATGTGTCCTCAACACCGCCAGCGTAGGATCGCCCGGCAGATGACCGAACGTCGCCAGTGTTTCATCCGACGTAAACGCCTTATCCCTGTTGTATTTCATTAACCCCTCTTGGATATCTGGAAGCGGAGCAGGGTCGCACCACCGCATCACGATACCGTAGCTTGGAAAAAATTCGGGAGGGGCTGGGAAAAGCCTAACCTTCCTAACCAGACCACGCCAATCGCCCGGAAAGCCTTTATCCATGCGGGTTTCCGAGCTTTGGCAAATCCTAACCTTTTTCTAACCAAAGCCTAACCCGGTTAGGTTTCTATACCCTAACCTTATAAAAAATAGATATCCATATAAATCAATGACTTACGGGGAGGTTAGGTTTTAGGTTAGGTCAGGTTAGGTTTTAAACCTAACCTGATTTCTCCATAATAATCAAACACTTACACTTCAATTTCAGGCCCGGTTAGGAAGGTTAGGTTTTTCCCAGCCCCTCCCCAAATCTGCGCAGAGATTGAGCAACTGTCACCAGCACGCCGCGACATCCCGTAAAAAATGCGTCAGTGGCGCGTCGTTTTGCGTCACCTGTCAGCGGCCTTTTCCTCCTCGCCGCCCCTATGAGAAGTGGGGTGCGTCGGTCCCCAAAAGGTGAGTCACTTTCCATACATTTAGCGCGCGGGCGTGGAGGGGGGATGACCGCGCGCCAGGAGGTCTACATCGCATCGAATGCTGTATATTTGTACAGTGTTTTGAGGTGTGATCATGGATTTCATCGGCCGGCCGCCGCCCGCGCCCCTTTCTGCGGCCAAGATACGGGCGCTGTACGCTCAGAACCCCAGTGAAGGGGGGCGGGCATTCGCCTGGGAGATATGGCGCCTACAGCGCCTCCTAGTGGCTTTGGACGCGGGGTTACGGGACGCCAGCCGGCTGCGTCACCGGCAAGACATCCTCGACCGGGTGAACGAGTTGCGGGAATACATGCAGGGCGAGCCCTGCCTTAATGAACCCCTGGCCGTGCAACCAGGCCATCGGCGCGGCGGTCAGAAGGACGGGCCAACCCGTTGACCTCGGGGCAACTTCAGGCAGAATGCAGCGAGAGGCACTTGCCAATTAGACCCAATGGGTCTATAATTCTTTCCATGGGTAGCGCACAGGGCGCAGCCCGACAACCTGGAAAGAGACCACCACAATGACCACCGCAAAGGCCGTCGATATGCAAGCAGCTGAACTGGAAAAGATCCACGCGGAGATTGCCAAGCTGATGGCTGAATCGACCAAGATCAACGCCGAGGCCCGCAAGCTCAACCGAGAAACACTCTGGTATCCGGTGGCAGTCTCTGCCGCCATGATCGGCGCGGTAGTGACGATCACCAAGCTGTTTCTCTAACGACAAAGCCCCGCAGATGCGGGGCTTTCTTCTACCGATGAAAACGATTCTGAACTATACGCCGCCCAGCACCGATGACCTCGCACGCCTAAAGGACGAACTCGGCAACACAGGCAACCGCATGGCCGATCTATTCGCGCTGGGAGGCTCGCATCAGTGGCGCAAGTACACGGGCGGGCAAACCCCCCGCGCCATGAGCGCGCAGATGCTTTTCTATGCCTGCGCCATGCTGGAGCTAGACCAATCCGACATAGACCGCGTGCTAGCCCGTATGCGGGCCGTGGGCGCATCTTTCGACTACGACGACCCGCATGCCCAGGACTAAGCCAAAAGCCCTACTGCGCGCCGCTATCCTCGCCAGTATCGACGCGGTACGGCTTGAACTTCACAAACGCCCCGCCCAGCCATGCGTTTAGGCCGGAGAAAACCCCTTGAAGCGGGTCAATCTCATTGCGTGCAAACACTTGCGCGGCCGGCAGCACGGCACCAAACCCCCCAGTAGCGCTGGGCACGATGCCCATCAGCTGCGGCGGCACGCGGTGCGCCGCTAGCACGTCGTCACGCGATACGTTCTTGATGTTAAAGAAGTCATCACGCGCGGCCACTTCGCTAATTGGGATGATTTGCACTCCGTCCTTTTTGCCGTTGGGCGCATGCAAGAACAAATTACGGAAATTGCCCGGTCCTTTCGCATCCCGCATTGCCTGGCGCAACGCCGTCACGTCCTTATCGCTTACCGTCGGGTCGGACAGGTACATGACGAAACCCGCGTGACTGCCGTTGTTGTAATAACGACGGCGAAAGAGCGTGGCGGACTCGTTCAACCAGGCGGATTGGAGCGATCCCAGGTATTCCGGCAACCCGTACACCTCTTGATTGATGTCGGGCGTTTTGAGGTGAAACACCGACCCCGCACGAAACTCGTGATCTTCCCCCGACCCTGGCGCAAAAAAGAACTGGCCCGGATCACGACCGCAACGGGTGTACTTGGCCGGAGAGTTGCGCAGGCCGATCACGCGGCCCGTGACGCTGTGCCGTCGCTCGATGAAGCAATTTCCAAACGTCAGAAAGTTGATAGCGGCCTCCCTTATCAGCTCGCGCGTGACCAGCTCATTAGGCAGCAGCGTTGACGCCAACACGTTGGCCTTGAAGAAAATGGCTGAACTATGGTGCGTGCTGGCGCGAAACGACTTTGCCAGGCCTTCAAAGCTCATGGGCGGTTCATACCAGCGTCCGTTATGCCAACACTCCAAATAATCGAGAATGCCGCTACGGTCCATGACGGGAACGGCATCGCCAAAGGTGAACGACTCCACCCCTTGCACGGGCTGATCCAATGCCGAGGCTGAAAACTCGCGGCCGCGGCTGTCTACAAGTTGCGTCATTCGTATATCTCCAAGATGCTGCGCGAAGCTGCGGCAGCACCCTCCAAAGGTTCAAAGTCAAAGGCGTGCATACTGGCCCAGGCCAAATCCGCATGCCCAGTTTCTTCCGAGCGGCCGGCGTCAAAAGTGAACTGCCGTCCGCTCGCTGTCATCGTCTTGCGGATAGCCATAAAGGCGCGCGCCAGGTCAGTCGCGCCCGCGTCCCATTCCAGGCGTCCATTGCGCATCAGGTCCAGCGCCTTCAACACCAAACGGGTTTTCACCTCCGGCGAATAGTTGATCTGCCGCACGGCCGGGAAAAATTGCTTGACCAGCTGATAAACGCCCTGCCCCAAACCAGTTGAGTCAATCGCGATATCCACCACGTTGTAATGCTGCAAGATGGCTTTAATGCTTTCCGCCTGCTTCGCGAAGTCCATACCGCGCCATTGATACCGCTCCAGAATGCGAAACTTCCCGCCGGGCTTCCGTGGGAGTGCCACCACCACGCAGCCGGCCGAGTCGCCCGAAAGCGAAGGGTCATAGCCGATTGCTACCGGATGATGCGCGTAGCGCCGTATTCCGAAATACTGCACATCGGTCCAATCAACCATCGCATCGACCATGCAGGCCTGGAGCATGGACAGCGGGAAAATCGACTGCGTGTCGTCGATGAACTTGCACATGAGCAAGTTTTCGAACTCATCCGGGCTGTACTCGAATTGCCGCAGCTCGTCGATGTCGAACAGATTGCAGCCGCCCGCAACAGCGTCTTCAATGTTGACGATATGGCGCCAGAGACGATCCTTACACAACAGGCCGCCTGCAAGCGCAGCGTGCGACGTGTCTATGGAAACCTGATCCTTCTTTGCCCTGCGCCGATTGAATGCCTCTCCGGTCCAAAGCGGGTAGGCCTCATGCGCCATAGAAGACGGCGTAGAAAAATAGGTTTTCCGCCATTTGGCGTGTAGCGCCATGCCGCTGGCAACCTTGTTGATTTCCGCGAAGCGCGGAACCCAAAACACCTCATCAAAGTAGAAATTCCCGTGATAGCCCTGCGCGGTTCGCGCATTGGTCCCGAGAAAGTAGAGGTGCGCACCATTGGGCAAGACGATGGGATCGCCTTTCAATTCAACATCTGCCGCCTCGCGTGCGAACTGCACGATGTATTGCTTGAACACATGCGCCTGGGCCTTCGATGCAGACAGAAAAATCTGATTCCTGCCCGTCGTGATCGCATCAATGAAAGCCTCACGGGCGAAGTACCACGTAGCCCCGATCTGACGGGACTTCAAGACAAACCGCGAGCGCTTGTCTCCATTGCGATACCAGACCTTCTGGAAGTCGAACAGCGATTCAGTAAAGGCCGCCAGCAGCTTGGCGGCTTGCTCTTCGCTGATCGCGTTCTTTTCGGGCCTGCGTTTCGGCTCCGCGTTTCGGCGCTCCAGATTGGGATTTAGGTCGGCTTCCGTTCCTCCGTCACCGTACTTGCGCACGCGTGCCGTGCGCTCAAACTGGCGCATCAGCAAGTCAAGCTCTTTGAAGTCCCGCCCGTCCTTTTCGGACTTCGCAATGAGCGTGGATATCCGCACCTGTAGCGCATCCTCTACGCGCTGAAGCGGTGACGCGGCTTCCCAGTTGTCGCGCGTCTTCCAGCTCTGCAACGTGGTGCGCTTCTCGCCTAGATGCCGGGCAATAGACGACACGCGCCAGCCCTGCCAATAGAGCGTTCGCGCAAGCAATCGAGGGTCCAAGTTTTCGGGCGTAGCGATCATGGCCGCCAGCGTGCCGCACATTTCCGCGCGCGCGCGAAACGCGCCGTTGTCCCTGCGACGGCGACAAGGAAAGCAGATTGAGCCAGCGAAGCCAGCGGCCCACTATGTCGGCACGACAGCCCACACGAACGCACCGACACATCAACCGGAAACGACTATGAAGCTCAAATGGTTCACCGTGGCCACCGAAGGCCAGACCACCGACAAGCGCGCAATCTCGCGCGTCTGGATCACCCAAATGGCCGCCAACTACGACCCGAAGAAATTCGGCGCTCGCATCTGGGTGGAGCACATCCGCAGCCTGCTGCCCGATAGCCCTTTCCGCGCCTATGGCGATGTGATCGCATTGCGCACGGTGGAAAACGACGAAGGCAAGCTGCAACTCCAGGCCCAGCTTGACCCCACGCCCAGCCTGGTCAAGATGTCGAAGGAGCGTCAGAAAATCTATAGCTCTATCGAAGTAGACGAGGATTTCGCCGGCAGCGGTCAGGCGTACTTGACGGGTTTGGCCGTCACCGACAACCCGGCCAGCCTGGGAACCGAGGTGCTGACGTTCTCCGCCACGAACCCCGGCGCGCCGAACCCCTTTGCATACCGCAAGCACCGCGCGGAAAACGCGTTCTCCAGCCTCGTCGAAACGCCGCTGGACTTCACCGACGAGCCGCCGACTACCGAAGAGACCGGCAATTTGCTGGCCCGCGTCAAGGATGCCTTTTCGCGCCTGTCCGGCAAGAGCGATAGCCAGGCCGCCCGCCTGGAAGACGTCAGCCAAGCTCTGGAGGCGTTCGCCAACGGCTATACGAAAGAGCAGAGCGAAATGCGGCGCATGCTCAAAGAGCTTTCCGCGAGCATCGACCAATTCACCAAACAGCATGTCACCCGCGAGGACTTCGACAAGCTCGCCAACAAGCTGGACTTTACCGACGCCGACAAATCCCAGCGTCCGCCCGCGACCGGTGCCACGGGCGCGGCTCAGCTGGACTGCTGATTCACATTCAAAATTCGTAGGAGATTCGCGTGCATAACGACACCCGCAAGGCATTCAACAAGTATTGCGCCGCTCTGGCCCAGCTTTATGGCGTCGAAAACGTCACCACGTCCTTTTCCGCCACTCCGGTGCAGGAACAAAAGCTGATCCAGAAAGTTCAGGAAAGCTCGGACTTCTTGAAGCTGATCAACATGATTCCGGTCACGAACCAGGCTGGCGAAAAGGTCGGTATCGGCGTCGCCGCACCTCATGCCGGCCGCACCGACACCACGCAGCGCGAGCGCAAAACTTCTGACCTCTCTGTGCTGGACCCGCAGGGCTACTTCTGCGTCAAGACGGACTACGACACCCATTTGCGATATGCAATGCTGGATGCCTGGCGGCATCATCCTGATTTCGCCGTGAAGGTGCAGAACGCACAACTGCGTAGCGAAGCCCTCGCCCGAATAATGGTCGGCTTCAATGGCGTTCGAGCCGCAGCGGAAACGAACCGTGATCAGAACCCGCTTTTGCAGGATGTGAACAAGGGCTGGCTCCAACACGTCCGCGAGCGCGCCTCGGAACGCGTCCTGAATGCTGGCAAGGGCGGCACTGGTAAGGTGAAGATCGGCAAGGGCGGCGATTACGCCAATCTCGATGCTGCCGTCTTCGACCTCAAAATGTTGCTGGAGCCGTGGTATCAGGAAGATACCCAGCTCGTCGCCATCGTGAGCGGCGACCTGCTGCACGACAAATACATGCCGATCATCAACGGCCAATCTGCCGCCACGGAAAAGCTCGCGGCCGACATCATCATTTCCCAGAAGCGCCTGGGCGGCCAGCAAGCGTACAAAGCACCGTACATGCCTGGCCTCACGGTCATGCTGACGCGCCTGGACAACCTGTCTATCTACAGCCAGGAAGGTTCGCGCCGTCGCCACATCAAGGACAAACCGGAACGCGACCGCGTGGAAACGTACAGCTCCAGCAATGATGCCTACGTGGTCGAAGACCTGGGTTGCGTGGCGATCCTCGAAAACATCGAGATCATCCCGGCTGAAGAGACCACGCCTGAAACCACGGGTGAATGACATGGCGAGCCTCGCACAAGCACATTTTCTACGCGTGCGAGCGCAACGCACGGCCGCACCTCTCGCGGCCGGCGCGGTGCCCGCCGGCAGTCCCTACGCCCTCATGATGGCCGCTCTCACCGAAGACGCGCGCCGCCTGAAGTCCATCGAATCCGTTGAGCGCAAGATCGAGGCTAAGCGCGGCATGCTCGCGACCTATGCGCCTTATCTGGATGGCGTTCTTGCCGCGAATGCTGGCGGCGCTGACGAAGTCGTCACCACGTTGATGGTGTGGCACCTGGACGTGTGCGACTTCCTGCGCGGCCTGGATCTGGCCACCTACGTGCTGGCCCATGACTTGCCGCTGCCCGAGCGTTACGCCCGCAAAGTTCCCGCCCTGTTGCTGGATGAAGTATCTGAGGCAGTGCTGGATGAGCGCGTGCCGAAGGATTTTCCGACGCTGCAAGCCCTGCAACGGGTCGCGGAGCTGGTTTACGACCGGGACGCCCCGGACGAAGCGCGCGCGAAGCTCCACCGCGCCATAGGTCTGACCATGGCGGAACTCGCCGGCCCTGAACCCAAGGGCGACCGCCTGCAAATGGCTGTCACGGCACTGCGCCAGCTGGAGCGTGCGGTGTCGCTCAATGGCAAGGTAGGCGCAAAAAAGGACATCGAGCAGCTGCAACGCACGATCAAGAAGGCCGAGGCCAACGCCGCGACCTAGAACCGGGTGCCCCCGAGCGCACGGCGGCGCGGGCTGAGGGTTGCCATCGGCACACCTGACGCCCGCCCACCGCCGATTATGAGGATCCTCTACTGTGAGCTTTATTGCCAATCCGAAGGCCAGGACCACCGAAGCCGACACCATCAGCAATGATGGCTTCTGGCCTGACATCTCATTGCTGCACGCGCGCGAGGTCATGCGCCTTGACGGCAAAGTCACAGAGGGGAGGCTGCGCCATGCGTTGATTACCGCCATCGTTGAGGTTGACCGCGATCTATCAGGATGGCGCGCCGCCCGTCAAGCCCAGGGGATCGAACGGCTGGAGGATGTGACAGGCCGCATGATCGACGGCAAACCCATGCCGCTGCATTGCTACCTGCGCGCGGTGTACTCCTTGGCTAAGGCTGACCTCATCGAGCGCATGGCCGACTTTGATCTGGCGAAGGGCGGCGAAACCACCGTGAGCGCATTGCAGGACAGCCCCGACGAACATCGCCGGGATGCCTCCTGGGCCATTACCGCGCTACTCGGCCAAACGCGCGTAACGGTGGAACTGATTTGATGCTGGTGCGTACCCTCCAGAACGACACAGTAGACGCGGTGTGCTGGCGGCACTTGGGGACCACGCGCGACGTGGTGGAGCAAACCCTTGAACTCAATCCCGGCCTGGCTGAACACGGCACTGTGCTACCGCACGGCCTGCTTATCGAACTGCCCGAGCGCCCCAAAGCGCCCGCACCCAAACCCACAACCTCCCTTTGGGACTGAAAAGCGATGACCGACCCATCAACCGCAGCGGCTACGACCACGATAATTTCCGGCGTGGCATTGGCTACCCTGCTTCCGCACGTTGACGCCAATGCGGCCTTCGGTGCAGTCCTGGGTGCCGCCCTGGTGGCAAGCACTAAGAAAGACCTTTCCGCCTGGAAACGCCTTCTGTCCTTCATTTTCTCTGCGCTCAGCGGCTATGGCGGCGCGGGCGAATTTATCGCGCGCGAATGGGCGAAGGAATCTTTCTTGCCCGCCTTTTTCGTCGCGCTGGTCATCGTCCCGATTGCGCTGCGCATCATCGAGCGCGCTCCTGATTTCGACCTGGCCCGCCTGCGCGAAAGCGTGGCGGGCGTCATTGGAGGGAAAAAGGAATGACCACACCCGACACCCTGGACACCCTCACGCCGCTCACCGTCCTGTGCAGCCTGCTTTATCTCGCGGCGGCCGCGCGCGTGCTTTGGTATCGACCCAACGGCGCACGCCATCGCTATGCGGTTTCCTTCTTCGCCAGCTTGCTGCTGGCGGCGCTGACGTGCAGAGGCCTGGAAATCGCGCTGCGCGGCGGCGCGTCCTATTCCGAACTGGCATTGGCGGGGCTGATCCTGGCCGCCACGGTGGCCGCTGGTGGCAACGTCGCCGTCTTCTTTCGAGGGTATAGAAATGGCTGAGGTTCTACGTAAAGGTGCACGCGGCCAAGCCGTGGCCGACCTGCAACAGCGGCTTGCCAAGGCCGGTTATGCCGTCGCACGCTCCCACGTCTTTGATGATGAAACCTATGCCGCCGTCGTAGCGTTCCAGCGGCGCGCGCGCCTTGTGGATGATGGCGTGTATGGCTCGAAGACAGCGGCGGCGCTGGCAGGCGGCGACCTCTCGCGCCTGCTGACCACGGCCGACCTGCAACGCGCGGCCGACACACTGGGCGTACCGCTTGCAGCCGTTCGCGCCGTCAACGAAGTGGAAGCGCAAGGCCCGGGATTCCTGCCCGACGGCCGCCCGGTCATCCTGTTTGAGCGCCATGTCTTCTATCGGCGGCTGGTGGAGCGTGGCATTGATCCCGCGCCGCTGATGGCCCGCTATCCCGGCATCGTGAACAAGGCCCGGGGAGGCTATGCTGGCGGCGCAGCCGAATACCAGCGCTTCGCCATTGCGGCAGAAATTCACCGCGATGCGGCCATAGAGGCATGCAGCTGGGGCGCCTTTCAGGTCATGGGCTACCACTGGGAGGCGCTGGGCTACGAGTCCGCGGCAGACTGGGAACGCCGCATGCGCCTGCATGAGTCCGACCATCTTGATGCCTTCGTCCGCTTCATCGTGGCGGACCCGGCGCTACACAAGGCGCTCATCGGTCGGAAGTGGGCCGCCTTTGCTCGCGGCTACAACGGGCCGGCATACGCCGAAAACCTCTATGACGTGAAGCTGGCGCGCGCCTTTGAGCGTTTCGCCGCCGTTGCGCAGGAGGCAGCATGAACCTCGCCGCGCAAAAGCTGATGCCGTGGCTTCTGGTGCTGCTGCTGGCCGTCATCACCTGGATGCAGCGCCAGGCGCTGGACGGCTATCAAGAAGCCCTGCCGGCGATCAAACAGACGGCCGAAGCAAATGCCAAAGCGGCCCGCGACCTGCAAGACGCGGCCGACCTTCTGGCGAGCCGAACGCGCTCCGTACAGACTGAGCAAGAGGCGATACGCGCCAGCCTTTCCGAGCGCGAGATAGACGTTAAGAGGCTCCAAAATGAGGTTACGGAAATTCGCGGCTGGGCTGATTCTTTGCTGCCTGCTGGCATTACAGGGCTGCGTCAGCGGCCCGCCATCGTCGGAGGTGAGGCTTACGACAAATACATGTCCAGTCGTGACGCCGTGCGGCCTGCCAGCGGAAGCCCCCCGGACGAACGGTGAGCTGAACCTAGCCTATGAACGGCTAGAGGCTGCATGGCGAATGTGCGCGGCCAAGGTGGACGCGATTGTGAAATGCCAAGAGGACAAGGAAGATGCGAAAGGCGCGCGAGTTACGGGAGTTTCTGACACGGGCGGTCCCGCTCTTTGAGGCTGAGCCCGACCGGCTGCAAGTCTTCATCGACAAGGGCAAACTCGTAGCGACCGGCGTACCTGGCCTGTCGCATGAATACCGCTTCACGCTGTCCATCATCATCACGGACTTTACCGGCGAAGCGGACGCGGTCATGCTTCCTGTGCTGGCCTGGATGCTGATCAACCAGGCCGACGCCTTCGCAACACCTGCACAGCGCGAGAACGCCCTTTCTTTCATGGTTGATTTCAACAATAGCGAAAGCGCGGACATCGAGATTCAGGCGCAGATTACCGAACGCGTGACCGTGCAGGCCACACCCAGCCAGGGCTACGCCGTGCAGCACCAGGCCGAACCTATCGACGAGTGGGAGCCAGCCGCTGGCGCGCATCTGCCCGTCACGCTGGACGGGTCGGAAATCGCCCGCCTCCCGTGGCCTTTAGGAAAGCCCGGTGAGTAACGAGCTGGAGCGCATCGAAGACTGGGCGGCCGGCCTCATGACGCGGCTATCCGCCGCTCAGCGTCGGTCCATCAATGTGAAGGTCGGCCAAGCCCTGCGCCGCAGCCAGGTCAAACGGATTACCCAGCAGAAACAGCCGGACGGCAGCGCGTACCCCGCGCGCAAGCAAAAGAAGAACCTACGGGGCAAGCGCGGGCGCGTGAAGCGCCGGGCGATGTTTCTAAAGCTCAAGGGCTCCCGTCACCTTCGGACTATGGCGAACACGGACGCCGCACAGGTCGGCTTTCTTGGCAAGGTTGCGCGCATTGCTCGCGTACACCAACGCGGTCAGAACGACAGGCCGGCACCGGACTTGCCCGATGTGCGATACCCACGGCGCGAACTATTGGGCTTTACCGTCGATGACATCGAACTGGTCAGAGACACGCTGCTAAAGCACCTCGCGGGCAATAGCTTCTAACACGCCCAGAAACAATGGTGCGTCCGTGCGCGCGCGAGACCCCGCTTTCAACATGGGGGCATGTCTGATCTATCCGAAGCCTTCCGCCTCATCGGCAACTTGATACGCACTGGCACGGTGTTTGCGGTGGACCTGCAAACCCGGCCGGCCAAGGTCCGCATACAAGATGGCGAGTGGCAATCGGGCTGGCTGCAATGGCTCGAACTGCGCGCGGGAACAACCAAGACGTGGAACCCGCCGACCGCCGGCGAACAGGTGTTGGCGCTCTGCCCGGGCGGCGACACTGCCGCCGGCTATGTGCTGGCGGGCCTGAACAGCGATAGCAACCCCGCACCAAGTGAAAGCGCAAACGAGCATGTAACGACGTACCCGGACGGCGCGCGCATCGTCTACGACCACGCAGCGGGCGCGCTCATCGCAACCGGCATGAAGACCGTCCGCGCAGAGGTGGCGCAGTCCTTCACGATCAAGTGTCCGAACATCATCCTTGATGGCAAAACCACCGTCACGGACCTGTTTACCTATCAGTCTGGGCTGTCGGGCAAAGATGGCAAGGGCAATTTCACCGAGATTCGCGGCAACCTGCGGCATACCGATGGGGAAATTCGCTCCAACGGCGTAGTCCTGCATACGCATCGCCACCCCACCAACGGCCTCGGCGCGCCGACCGATTCGCCCATCGCGAACGACGGGGGGCAAGCATGAACTATCTCGGCATGGATGCACGCACGGGCTTACGCATCGTTGACCGCGCACACCTGCGGCAATCGCTGATCAAGGTGCTGACCACGCAGATTGAAACGCGCCTGCGCCGGCGACCGTTTGGAAGCGTAGGCCCGGCCATCGTAGATGCCCCCCTTAACGGCGTGACCCTGCTTCAGTTCTACGCGGCCGCTGCAACGGCTATCACCGCCTGGGAGCCCCGCGTAGTCGTTCGCAGTGTCGCCGCCGTTGTCTCAACCACGGAACCCGGAAAGGTGCAGATCACGGTCAACGCCGATGAAGTGGACGGCCCCGAGTCCGCACGCCCCTTGTCTTTCGATATCACCGTTTAATCCCATGGCCGTTGTCTCTCGCCCTATTGACCTCTCGCAGCTGCCCGCGCCCGACGTGGTGGAGGTCATCGACTATGAGCGCATCCTTGAAGAGCGCAAGGCGCGCCTCGTCGCCCTCTTCGCTTCTGATGAGCGCAACGCAGTGCAGCGCGCCCTGGCTCTCGAATCCGAACCGCTGGCGATCTTGCTCCAAGAGAACGCAGAGCGAGAGGTGAATTTCCGTCAACGCGTGAACGAGGCTGCACGCGCATTGCTGCTGGCCTTCGCACGCAAGGGCGACCTTGAACAGATCGCCGCCGAATACGGCGTTACACGCCTGGAGATCACGCCGGCGGACGCTTCCACGTCACCGCCGACCGCTGCGGTAATGGAGGATGATGAGAGCCTGCGCTACCGCGCGCAGATGGCCTGGGAAGGGCTTTCAACAGCAGGGCCAAGGGGCGCATACGAGTTCCATTCCCGCTCGGCGCATGGCCTTGTCGCGGATGTCAGCGCGATCAGCCCGGAGCCGTGCGAAATCCTGGTATCAGTGCTATCGCATGAAGGGAACGGGACGGCATCCCCCCCCGTTCTGGATGCTGTCCGCCTTGCTCTTAGCGATGAGGACGTTCGGCCGATGGGCGACCGCGTAACCGTCCAGTCCTCCCGCATCACGACGTTTCGGGTCCGTGCGGTGTTGCATCTCACTGGCGCGGGCCCAGGCTCAGAAGTCACCCTAGCAACTGCAACCAAGTCCTGCACCGCCTACGTCAACCGTCCGCGCCGCCAGGGGCAATCCGTTTGGCGAAGCGCGCTGACGGCGGGCCTGCACGTAGAGGGGGTGGACCATCTGGAGTTGCTGGAGCCGGCCGCAGATATCGCGCTCGATGCGACCCAGGCGGCCACCTGCCTGGAAGTGATCGTTACCCCGGCGGCCGCGCAATGAGTAAGAAGCGCGATCTTCTGCCGTCCAACGCAACGCCCATGGAGCGGCGCATTGCGCGCGTGGCGGCCGACATCGAGGACGTTCCCCAGCCTCTGCGCTCCCTGCGCCGCGCTGAGACAACGCCCGCAGAACTGCTGACCTGGCTGGCCTGGGAGCGGTCGGTAGATCGCTGGTCCGACAGCTGGACCGAAGACACCAAGCGCCGCGCCGTGGCGAACTCATTTTTCGTCCATCAACGCAAGGGAACCATCGGCGCACTGCGCCGCGTGGTGGAGCCGCTGGGCTACCTGCTGGAAGTCCGCGAATGGTGGCAGATGGTGCCGGAGGGAAAGCGCGGCACTTTCACGCTCTCCATTGGCGTACTAGACAGCGGCATCACCGAAGAAATGTACCCCGAGCTGGAGCGGCTGATTGATGACGCCAAGCGCCTCAGCCAGCACCTGGCAGGCCTCTCCATCCAGCTCGAAACACGCGGCGGTGTGAATCTCGGCATCGCCTGCACGTCGGGCGACATCCTCACCGTCTACCCGCCCGAAGCCGAAGACATCGAAGTACACACGCCGCCCGTGACGGGGCTGGTACTGCATCACGTTGACACCTTGACCGTATACGCACAATGACACAGAAATATTTCGCCATCCCAACGGCCGCAGGCGAGGCGGCCATCGCCAATGCGCAATTGACCGGCAAGGCGCTCAAGTACACGCATATGTCAGTCGGTGACGGCGGCGGAGACAATGCGCCGGTCCCGACGCCGAACCGCGATCAGAAAACGCTGATCGGTGAGCGGCACCGCGTGCAGATCAATCGCCTGTTTCGTGACCCCACGAACTCCGCGCTTTTGATCATCGAAGCGGTCCTACCCTCGGACATCGGCGGCTGGTGGATCCGGGAGCTGGCCATTTGGGACGAGGCCAATCAGCTGGTGATCATCGCCAACTGCGCGCCCAGCTTCAAGCCGCTGCTTTCCGAGGGCGCTGCGCGTGACCAGGTGCTACGCATCGCCCTGGTTGTGTCGGGGCAAGTCCCCATCGAATTGAAGATTGATCCAGCCGTGGTCCTGGCTACGCGCGGCTACGTGGACGAAGGCTTAGACAAGAAGCTGGACAAGACGGCAACCGCCGTGGCGGCAGCGAAGCTCGCAACGGCCCGCACTATCTCGGTAACAGGCGACCTTACCGGCTCGGTCTCCTTCGACGGCACGAAGAATGTTTCATTCGTCGGCACACTCGCCGCCTCTGGCGTCACGGCTGGCGTGTATGGTTCCGCAAACGCTGTTGCCGTCGTGACCGTGGATGCAAAGGGGCGTATCACGAAGGCCGAAAGCACGACCATTGGCAATGCGCAAACCGCTACCAAGCTTGCAGCCACCCGCTCGTTTTCCATCATCGGCGGGGCCACGGCGGCAGCGGTCAACTTCGATGGGTCTGGAAACGTTCAACTTGTCGTGACTGGGTTGGATGTTTCCAAGGCCTCTCTCGGAATCCTGCCCGTTGCTCGCGGTGGCACTGGCCTGGGGACGGTGGCAGCGGGCTCGTATCTGACCGGCGCAGGCACCAATGCATTTGCACCGCGCACTCCTGAACAAGTCTTGGAGGACATCCAGGCCTATCCTCGCGCGGGCGGCGCAATCTCCGGTCCTGTGACGCTTGCCGCCGGAGCGGCTGTAGGCAGTCTTTACGGCACCAATGACACATCTGGCAGAACCGCGCACGTCTTGCTCCCCGATGGCGGGTCGTACTCGACGCACATAGCGTCCGTCGTGGGCGCAATGAAAATCAAGCTCCCGCCCATCGCCGTAGGCCGGAACTCGATGATCCGCATGCGCGTGGACATCTTCGAGTACCTGGCAGACACGCCGCCCGTCTCGGTGCTGATTCATGGCTACGCGCAGACCGGGAAGACCTGGGCGCGCTGCGGCGCAACGATTATCGCCGGCACCCCCAACAGTGATTTGCCGGTGCGCTTCGGTTCGGACTCGGCCGGCGACATCTGCATTTGGCTGGGCGACGTAACGCGGTCTTGGCAATACCCGACTGTTTCGGTCTCTGAAGTGCATGCCAAGTACAACACTCCGGGCGCGACGGTCGAAACCTGGGGAACCGGCTGGAAGGTCGAGCCCGTCACCGCATTTGAGACCGTTAGCGTCACGCTGGCGAGCGGCAATCTGGCCTTTGCCCGCGCTGATATGTCCAGCGTAAGCGGCCTGTCAGAAGCACTGGCTTTGAAGGCCGACGCAGCCCGCCAGATCGTCGCTGGCAATGGCATGACGGGCGGCGGCACATTGGCCGCGAACCGCACGCTCACCCTCGGCACGCCCAGCACGATCACCAAAGACTCTACCAACACTGTCTCTACGACTTCGCACAGTCATCAGCTAGATGTGAGCGCTGCCGACATCGGGGCAGCTTCGGCCGCATCCAGCATTGTGGCAGGCAATGGTATGACCGGCGGCGGCACGCTCTCAACCAGTCGCACGCTTACGCTCGGCACGCCTGGCACCCTATCGGCAACAAGCTCTAACAGCGTACAGGCAACGAGCCACACGCACGCCCTGGACACGCAGACCGGGCCAAACGATGCAACGCCCGGACGCATCTTGACCGTGGGTAACGCCTTTGGGCTGGGCGCGGATAACCCACTCAACACGGAGGATTTGAACACCATTACGGTGCCGGGGGATTACGGCCAGCGTATGAACGCCAACGCCACGGCCGAGCGCAACTATCCGACCAACAAGGCCGGTACCTTGAAAGTCGGATCGGCGGGACCGCAGATTACGACCCATACTTACACGGTGTACGACACGGGCGAGTACTACACGCGCGGTCGCTACAACAATGTGTGGTCGGATTGGAACTATCACCCGGGCCTCTCCCGGTTCCCCACGGCTACTGAAGCACGGCAAGGTACGGCACGCCTAGCGACGACGGCCCAGGCAGCAGCGATGGCGGACGATGCAACAGTCATCACGCCCAAGAAGCTGGGTGACGCATTGAAGGCCGTAACGGGGCAACAGGTCTACATAACTCCCGGCACGTTCACCTGGGTCAAGCCTACGGGCGTCACGAAGGTGCGAGTCAGGGTTATAGGTGGCGGCGGTGGCGGGGCCAGTGACAACGTCGCGCCTGGCCCTTCCGGTGGAGGCCAGGGCGGGTATTGGGAGGGCATCTTTGATGTCTCCGGCATGGCTTCCGTGCCTATCACCGTCGGCGCAGGTGGAGCCGGTGCCACGGTGACCGGAACCAATGGCGGTGCGGGCGGCACGTCCTCTTTTGGAACCATGTGCTCTGCAACCGGCGGCGCGGGCGGCACCCGGGACGCAAATTCCTCGTCTGGCGGCACGTCGAACGGTGGCGCGGGGTTTGGGTGGGACGGAGGCGCGGGCTCGGTCTGCGTGCGGGACGTGTACGGGAGTGGATTTCTCGGCGGGGCTGGCGGAGGGTTCACCTCGCCGTTTGGGGTAGTGGATTCCAGCCGACGCACGAACCCGGGAGTAGGTGGCGGCGGCCGCGTAAACAGCGCAGGCGCTCCTGGCGCGCATGGCGCAGTCATTATTGAGTGGTGAGAAAAAATGGAACAGAAATACTGGGCTTTGATTGTCGATGGAAAAGTTGCCGAAATCACGGACGTTGACCCGGCCGGCCGCTACCATCCTGACCTTCTTTGGATCGCCTGCGAGGAAAGCGTAGAAGTAGGCGATTCGTACAGCGATGGCGAATTTCAAAAGCCGCGTGCAGATCCCGAGGAAGCAATGCGCCGGCTTATTGCGCTCGTCCAATTGCATATGGACAACCGCGCGCGGCAGAGCATCTATGACGACCTGAAAACCGCTGTCTCCTACGCCGATGAGCCGGCCAGTCCGAAGTATCAGGCCGAAGGTTTGGCGTTCCGGGCGTGGCGCAGCGAGGTCTGGGAAAAGTTCTATGCCATCGTCGGCGAGGCTCAAGAGGCGGGCGAACCACTCCCGAGCGCTGACAACATCATCGGGCAACTGCCCACCCTAGAACTGCCCCAAGTCTAGAAGCTATCGCCAGGCCGGCGTGCACCGCGTCGGCCCCTTCCCCCCATTGTCCCCAAGCCATAAACAAGCGTCTCTCCGTGCGCGCGCGAAGGCCAGCCCACAAACTGGCCGCTGCATCTAGCAAGGTCCAGCGCCATCGCGGCGCAACTACCGGAGAGCCCCACTATGGCCCAGGATTACCATCACGGCGTGCGCGTTGTCGAAGCTGACGACGGCACGCGCCCCATCCGCACTATCAACACTGCCGTCGTCGGCTTCGTCGCCACGGCGGAAGACGCCGACCCGGAAGTATTCCCCGTCAATCGTCCGGTCCTGCTGACGAACATTCAGCGCAAGCTGGACAAGGCTGGCACCAAGGGCACCCTCGCCCGCGCGCTCGACGCGATCAAGGACCAGGCAAACGCCGCTACTGTCGTTGTTCGCGTCCCGCAGGGCGAAACCGAAGCCGAAACCACTTCCAACGTGATCGGCGGCACGCAGAACGGCCGCTATACCGGCTTGCAAGCGCTCCTATCCGCTCAATCCAGCGGCCCGATGATCAAGCCGCGGATTCTCGGCGCGCCAGGCCTCGACACGCCGGGCGTGGCTGCGGAACTGGCCGTGATCGCTCAGAAGCTGCGCGGCTTCGCTTACGCGAACGCTTACGGCTGCGAAACTATTGAAGAGGTCGCGGCCTACCGCGAGACCTTCGGCGCGCGTGAGCTGATGCTGATTTGGCCGGACTTCGTTTCGTGGGACACCGTGACCAACGCAGAAAAGCGCATCGCCTCTGCGGCCGTCGCGCTGGGTCTGCGCGCCAAGATTGACCATGAAATCGGCTGGCACAAGACGCTATCCAACGTCACCGTCAATGGCGCAACCGGCATCAGCCATGACGTGTATTTCGACCTGCAGGAGCCCAGCACGGACGCGGGCTATCTGAACGAAAAGGACATCACCACGCTGATTCAGTCCACCGGGCTGCGCTTCTGGGGCAGCCGTACGTGCGCTGGTCCGCAAAGTCTCTTCCCCTTCGAGAACTACACCCGCACCGCCCAGGTAGTGGGCGACACGATGGCCGAGGCGCATATGTGGGCCGTTGACAAGCCCCTGCACCCGCAGCTGGTGCGCGACATCCTCGAAGGCATCAATGCCAAGTTCCGCGAATGGGTCAATCTCGGCTACCTGCTAGGCGGTGGAGCCTGGTTCGATCCCGAGCTGAACACCAAGGAAGCGATGAAGGCCGGCAAGCTCGCGATTGACTACGACTACACGCCGGTTCCGCCCGCCGAGAACATCACGTTCACCCAGCGCATCACTGATCGTTACCTGGCGGACTTCGCCGCGCAGCTGGCCGGCTAACTCACCTGGGCCGCCAGCCGGCGGCCCCATCAACCATACGGAGCTATTGCCATGGGCATGCCGTCGAAACTCAAGAACCTGAACATTTTTCTGGACGGTGGTTCCATGATCGGAATCGCCACCGCCTTCACCGCGCCGAAGCTGTCGCGCAAGATGGAGGCATACCGCGCCGCAGGCATGCCCGGCGCGGCCTTTGCCGATTTCGGCCTGGAAGATGAAGCGCTCAAGACCGAATGGACTTGCGGCGGCTACGTCAAGGACATCCTCAAGCAGCTCGGCGCATCGACTATCAGCGGTGTACAGGTGCGCTTTGCTGGCGCCTATCAACGCGACGACACGGGCGCAGTGGATGAGGTGGAAATCGTGCTGCGCGGCCGGCATCAGGAGCTGGACCGGGGTGAGTCCAAAGTAGGCGACGACACCGAATGGAAGATTGCCACGCATTGCACCTACTACAAGGAAACGCTCAACGGCGAAGTCCTCACCGAAATCGACGTGTTCAACAACATCATGAACATCGGCGGCACCGACCTGGCCGAAGGTATCCGCCGCGCCATCGGCATGTAAGCCCTGGCCGCCAATCAAAGATCGAAAGGAAGACAGATCATGCAAGACCATACCCAGACCGCCACCAACGCGACCGAAAGCGGCGCGCCTTTGACCGAGAACACCAATCCCGATGAGCGCGTCATCGAGCTGGATACGCCCCTGGTGCGCGGGGAAACGACCATCGAAAAGATCACGGTTCGCAAGCCCTCGGCCGGCGCGCTGCGGGGCCTTTCCCTCATGGCGCTGTCCACGCTGGACGTGGCGTCTCTGCAAACGCTGCTGCCGCGCATCAGTCAGCCCATGTTGACACCGCAGGAAGTCGCGCGCCTGGATCCGCCGGACCTGATGGCGATGGGTATGGCCGTCAACGTTTTTTTCATGACGAAGGCCGAGAAGGCCCGTTACCAGATCGTGTAGAAGAGGCGATGGCCGACCTTGCCCTGGTCTTCCATTGGAAGCTTGAGGACATGGATCGGCTTTCGCTGCACGAGCTGGGCGCTTGGCGAGAACGGGCGCGCATTCGTCATCAGGGCAGTGGAGATTAGAAGATGGACAAGGCGCTGATTCTGCGCGTACAGGCCGCGATGAACGACAAGCTGAGCGGCCCGCTCGGCAGAATCCGCGACCGGGCCGGCGCAGCTGGCCGGGACATGGTGCAACTTCGGGAGCGCCTGCGTGGATTGAACGCGGCGCAGCGTGATATCGGAGAATTCCGCGAACTCTCGGCAGGCCTGCGCAATAGCCGGGGGGAGCTGGCGGCAGCGCAGCAGCGCGTTGCGCAGCTCGCTGTAGCAATACGCACAACGCAGACACCTACGCGGCAGATGCAGCGTGATTTCGATGCGGCCAAGGCCTCGGCGGGCCGCCTCAAACGTGAGGTGTCCGAAAAGGCCGTCACCCTGGAACGCCTGCGCGGCCGTCTATCCGCCGCCAGCGTATCGACCACGAATTTAGCCGAGGGTGAGCGCGCCTTGCGGTCTCGCATCGCGCAGACCAATAGCGCACTCACCGATCAGGCTTCCCGCTTGAAATCGGTGGCAGCAGCTCAGCAACGCGCCGCGCATGCCCGGGAGAGCTACGACAAGGGGCGAGCCATGGCCGGCGGTATGGCGGGCGCGGGTGCGGCCGGCGTGGCGTCAGGTGGCGCGGCGCTCTTTGCCGGCTCCAAACTCATCGCACCGGGTTTGGATTTCGATTTCAGCATGAGCAAAGTGCAAGCGCTCGCGCGGCTGGAGCAGACAGACCCGCAAATGATCGCGCTGCGCGCCCAGGCCCGCGATCTTGGGGCCACCACCATGTACACGGCGGGCCAGGCCGCAGACGCACAGGGCTTCCTAGCCATGGCGGGATTTAAGCCAAACGCGATCATTTCCGCGATGCCGGGCATGCTCTCTTTGGCAAAGGCTGGTGACACAGAACTGGCGCAAACTGCCGATATCGCGTCCAACATCCTCACAGGCTTCAATCTTCCAGCCGAGCGCATGAACAACGTGAGTGACATCCTGGTCGCCACTTTCACGCGGTCGAACGTATCCCTGGCAATGCTCGGGGACACAATGAAATACGTTGGACCAGTCGCGGCCGGTGTCGGCGTCGATCTTGAAACGGCCGCAGCGATGGCCGGCAAGCTGGGCGATGCAGGCATACAGGGGAGCATGGGCGGCACCGCCCTGCGGGCGATCCTGGGCCGCCTCGCCGCCCCGCCAAAGATGGCGGCCGATGCGCTGAAAGAGCTGGGAATCAAGACGGCCGACGCGAAGGGGAATCTGCGCGACCTGCCGGCGATCCTGGCGGAGATCGACGCCAAGACCCGCAAGTTCGGGAATGCGAAGCGCGCGGGCTTCTTCAAGGCAATTGCAGGTGAAGAAGCATTCAGCGCCTTGCAGGTGCTGACCCAACAAGCCAGCTCAGGGGAATTGCAGAAGTTTGTTCAGATCAACCGCAAGCCGAACGGTGAAGCACAGAAGGCCGCCAGCACCATGGCCGACAACCTGCGCGGCGACCTGGACGAACTAAGCAGCGCCTGGGAAGACCTGGGCATCGAGCTGGAAGAGCAGAACGACGGAGCGCTGCGCGAAATCTCGCAGGGCATCACCGGCCTCATCGGCAAGGCGAAGGGCTGGGCGGTCGAAAATCCCGTACTGAGCGCGAGCCTTGCAAAAGTCGCAGCGGTGGGCGCGCTTGTCGTGACCGGCCTGGGCGCGCTGACGCTCGCAATGGCGAGCGTGCTGGGTCCATTCGTGCTGATGCGCTACGGCATGACGATGCTGGGCATCAAGGGCGTCGGCCTGGCCGGTGCGCTGGCTTCGCTCGCCCGTGGCGGCTTTGGAATGCTCGCTACCGCCCTCACCGCAGTAGGCCGCCTTTTCCTGATGAATCCCATCGGACTGGCCGCTACCGCCATCGGGCTGGCCGCGTATGGCATCTACAGCAACTGGGGGCAGCTCTCGGGCTTTTTCTCGGGCCTGTGGTCGCGCGTCCTGACTACCTTTGATCGCGCCTCTGCGGCCGTGGTGAACGGGCTGCGGGCCATGGATCCCATGCCGTGGCTTTCGCGCGCCTGGGGCGGCGTCTCAAACTGGTTTTCGAGCCAGTGGCAAGCCGTGGCCGGCGTATTCGACCGTGCCGGCGCGGGACTCTCGACCGCCTTGGACGCAATGAATCCCGTTCCCGTCCTGGCGCAATCGTGGGACGGCCTATCGGGCTGGTTCGCCGGCATATGGCAGAACGTGAGCGCAGTGTTTGACGGCGGACTGGCCGCCTTGTCTGCGGGTCTGTCCAGCTGGTCGCCCCTGGCGCTATTGCAGGAGGCCGCCACCAATGCCCTCGGCGCGCTCGGGCTTCAAATGCCGGGAGACTTTGGCGAGCTGGGCCGCAACCTGATGCAAGGCCTGATAAATGGCGTTCGCAGCATGGGCGGCGCGGTCAAGGAAGCGATCAGCGAAATGGGCGGCGGCGTCATTTCGTGGTTCAAGGAAAAGCTCGGGATCCATTCACCTAGCCGAGTCATGGCGACGATGGGCGAATACGTGTCCGAAGGCGCGGCCGTGGGGATCAACAGCGGCCAGCCGCAGGCAATGCGGGCAGCGCGCACGCTGGCCGCATCCGTAGCGCTGGCGGGCGCGCTCGCGCCGCCGGTAGTGCCGGCGGCAGAGTTTGCCGAGGTCAACCGCCCGAGGCCCGTTGAGCTTGCCGCAAGCCTGGCGCTCAATCGCGCCGAGGTCATGCAGATGATGCCCGCGGCTCCTGTTTCGCTGGCCGCGCAGTTCGTCTTTGCGCCTGCGACCGGCCCTAGAGTGCTGGACCAGCCCGCAAGGCCGCCGCAAACGGCCGCAGAGGCGATTTCTCGACCAAAGGCAGGCCAACCCACGCCAGACACTGACGCGCGCCTTGTAGCCCCGTTGGCGCAACCTCAGACACAGGAAGCCGCGCCCGGCCACTTGTCGCGGTTTTTGCGGAGCATTCCCGGAGCCCTCGCGGGCGGTCCCCTGGGTCGGATGCTGGGAGGAACGCTTGCCGCGCTTTCCGCAATGGCGGATCGCATGCAAGCGCTGCAAATGGCCGACCGCGACACGGCACCGCAGGGTATGAACATTCGCCCTGATGAAGCGCCGGCCGTCCATTCGGCCCCGGCCCTCGCCTTTGACACTTCCGCCGCGCTCGTCCCTCGCTCGCGCGGTGCGGTCACGGTCCAAGGCGACACGATCCATATTCACATCACACCGGCCGCCGGCACGTCACCCGCCGAGATTGCCCGGCAGATCGAGGCAGCGCTACAGCGGCGCGACTCGCAGAAGGCGGCGCGGGCTCGCTCGATGTACCGCGACGATAACTAGGAGATAGCCGCCATGATGATGGCCCTTGGCATGTTTGTTTTTGGCTTGCCGACGCTTGCGTATCAGACGCTGCGCCGGCAAAGCACCTACCGTCACGCGTCGAACGCTCGGATGGGCGCAGCCCCCGCCTATCAATTCGTAGGCCCAGGCGATGACACCATGACCCTATCGGGCTGGATCGCGCCCGAGGTTGCCGGCTCGGGCGGCTCCCTGGAACTCTTGCGGCGTATGGCGGCCACGGGCAAGGCTTACATGCTGGTGGACGGCACCGGCCAGGTGTACGGGGCTTATGTCATCCCCGACATTTCCGAGGACCAGACCGAACACAATGCTTTCGGCATGCCCCGCCGCATCGCCTTTACCGTGCAATTGCAGCGCGTTGACGATGCGCGCGCCCGCACGTTGCTTGGCGACCTGGAGATTCCGATTTCTGCGATGGATGGCTCCGTCATCAATTGGGGGGTCTGATGCTTGAACCGACCTACCGGCGTCCGGCCTGGCGCGTTCTTGTGGAAGGGCGCGACATCACCGGAAAGATTTCACCGCGCCTACAGCGGCTGTCTATCACCGAGTGCCGCAACGGCGAGGCCGACCAACTGGACATTTCGATTTCTGACCATGACGGCGGCATCGAGCTGCCCGCGCGCAATGCGAAGCTGCGGGTATACCTGGGCTGGGAAGGCGCAACGATGATCGACAAAGGATCTTTTCTGGTGGACGAGGTGGAATACACCGGACCGCCAGACCTGATCACCCTGCGCGCGCGCAGCGCCGACATGACCTCGGCATTGCGCACGCGAACGGAGCGCAGCTTTCACAACACGACCATACAAAAGATCGTTGAAGCAATCGCGAAGGCCCATGGTCTGAAGCCGGTTGTTGCGGACGCCATCAAATCTGTGAAGGTGGCCCATATCGACCAGACCGGAGAAAGCGATGCGGCATTCCTGAATCGCATTGGAAAGCGATACGACGCCGTGGCGACGATCAAGGACGGCCGGCTATTGTTCGTCCCCATGCACGCGGGCAAAACCGCTACAGGCCAGGACATGCCCACGGTGACACTCTCGCGCCAAGATGGCGACGGCTTTAGGTTCCACGTCTCGAACCGCGACACCTATACGGGCGTGCGCGCATTTTGGCAGGACAAGAAGGGAGGCAAGCGCCGCAGTGTGCTGGTGGGCGTGATCGGCAATGCCAAGCGCATGCGCGAGCTTTTCGCATCGAAAGAGGACGCGCTAGAGAATGCACGGGCGGAATGGCAGCGGCTGCAACGTGGCGTAGCTACGCTGGAATTCACGCTTGCCTATGGCCGACCGGACCTAGCGCCACAAACCCGCGTCCGCTTTCCATCAATGAAAGCGCCTATAGGGTCCATAACCTGGCTGCTGTCGCGCGTCGAACATAGGCTAGAAGATAACGGCCTTACCACTCGCCTCGAAGGCGAAACGCTGGAATCAGCACAGCAAAGCGAGAGCGACGACGCCGACTACAGCGACGACGCGTAGAACGCTCCGACAGGGGCCGAAAGCTTGGGACTGATTGCGGGCGATGTCCAAACGGACCACCACATTCAAGCCAGACAGCTGGATGTTATTCGTACCCTCGATCTGCTGCTGCGCGGCGCTTGTGTGTACCGCCTGGAGGTTTCCGCAACCCTTGATTGCCTGGACCGACGGCACCAGCTCGACGGCCTGCGCCGCAGGCGTCGGTTCTACTGGCTCCGCCTCCCGCAGCGACTGCAACAGGGTTTGCAGTACATCGGGCGCAGCTTTTGGCTTGGCCTGCTGGCGATCCATGACCAGGACATTGGACGCGGTGACTTCATTGTTTTGCATGCTTTGTCTTCCTTCTGTGCGAACACCGGCGCAACATGGGGCGCATCGTGTGCGCCCCTCGGCCCCCGCCGGCTTGTAGCTGGGCAGGTAAAAGGCTAGGCGAAGACTGTCACAAGCAAATACAGGTTATTACTGATTCCTACTATCACCGTATCCCGGTAGCCCCGTGTCATCTAGGGCCAAGTGGGATTTCCGAGCCGCCTGTACAGGACTGTTATCCCGGTAAGGCCTACAAGCACGGCGCCGCAGAGTATCCCCCACACGATCCCGAAACCATTAACGATGCCGAAGGGAAGCAGAAGAAAAGCCGACAGCATTAGGATCGCGGCGGGAAGCTTCAGACGCTGCGCCCGTGCCTTGACCATTTCCGCATGAATGGCCTGCAAGTGACGTTGCACATCATTGCCACAGTTCAAGCAAACCGCCGCATGTATGGGTACCTCGCTCTCGCATGCCGGACACGCCATGCTTTCCTTGAGCTGGGGAGCCTGGCGGGCGGGACTGGGCTCGTCTGGTGCCTGCACTACGGGCGTAGCCGATTCCAGAGCGGCCTTCAATGTCTCGAAGAGTCCATTGCCTTGCTCCGGCGCTGCATCGCGCAGCGGGTCCTGCTTCTTCACCGGAAACGGGATCACGCTGGGCTGATCGTCTTTCATCGGTCCCCCTTACGCGGCGAGCTGCAAAACTAAATCGGTCAGTTGCTCGATGCGCCGGCCGTCCGTCTCGTTCTTGCTGGCCTGATACAAGGCCTCGGCGGCCTTCCGCTTTTTCTCCGGCGTGAGCGTGCGCCCGACGTGCGCAAGCGCACGCTCCAGCGTCTCCCAGGCGTCGGCCATGCGCTGCACCTCTCGGCCGACATCCGCCGCCGGTTCCGCCCTTCGTCCGGTAACGACGTAAAGCACATCTACGCCCGCTTCCGCGACACGGCTCAGGTAGTCAGCATCAGGGCAACGCTCGCCACGCTCGTAATTGCTCTGCGCGCGCCGTTGCACGCCGCCAATCTCCGCGAACTCGTCTTGGTTCCGATCTAGGCGTGCGCGCTCTTCACGCAGTCTGTCCCCGATGCTCATGCGGTTCCCTTAGAAATTTGATCAAATGAACTCAATTTATTGACCATGAGTCCGTTTGGGCACATAATGTGCCCTGTCACTACCTAACGCTATGTGTCACACATGAAAAGTACACCAATACCGCCAGGCAATGGGACCAAACGCGCGCAAAAAACGATGGTTGCGCTCAGGATGGATGCAGCGGAGATACAGGAATGCAAGCAGTTGGCGAAGGCGGAAAACCGATCCGCTGCGCAGTTCGCCTACCTGATGTATTGCCGAGGCCTGGCCGCCTTCAAAGCCGAAACAACCGGCCGCGCACGACCGCGCCAACGGGGCCGGACATGAACGTCATCGGCCAGCATTGCCCGCACTGCGGCCAATTCGCCACTGTGCGTACCAGCGAAACCGTGTCGGAAATCATGCGCGTCCTGTACTTCCAGTGCCGTGATTTCACCTGCGGCCATACGTGGGTAGCGCAGATGGAAGCGGTGCGCACGATCACCCCGCCGTCAATCCCCAACCCGCGCGTCAATCTCCCCCTTTCAACCCGCGCCGAAGTTATCAAGCGGCGCGTTGCAAACCACTCGGCACGCGATGCCGACCCCCGACAATTGAGGCTCGACAATGAATAAAGCCAACCTACAAGTTATTACCGGCAACGTCGATTGGAACCGCGATTTTCTGTCCGACCGCGCGCATGAATTCGTGCAGCATGAATTGCTGTTGATTGGCCCGGAACCGACCGCACGTCAGCGCCAGTCGATGGCCACTCGTTGCACAGCGCACCTGATGGCTGTAGCCAACTGTTCGCAGGCCACCGCCTGGACTGCGGCAATTCAGGCTGTGTCCGAAGTCGTTAGCCGCAAATGCCCCGTGCGCATCGACACCAACCGCAGCACCAGTTTTGCGCTCTTCCTCACTGGCCCGTCCGGTGAATCCTTAGCGCTGTCCACCGCCGATCTGCTGGACCTGTTCAAGAGTTTCGGCGCGCGTCAGCAAGACGCTTACTAAGCCCCCTCCCCCGCAATTTGCTTCACCTAACGGCAGGCACCAGATGCCCGCCGGGGGGAAGTGTTTTCCAAAGGAATCGAAACATGCCCGCCATCCCCGTTTATGCCCGCGTTGAGGCCGCCATGTCGGACGATGAATTGAAGGCTCTCCATCGCTTGTTGGCCTACTTGGTCAAAGGTGCCTATTCCGGTGCGCAGTCGCTTTTTCTCGATGCTGCACAGGGCGATGCACACGTTTCGGGCGCGATGCTGACGGCGGCCTGCACCGTGCACGCGGCTACCGCCCGCTGCATTCGCGAACGCAACCTGACGGCGTAATCATGAAACCCGATCTTCACCGCGAAGTCATGGAGCGCCTGGAGGCCTACGGGTTCAAGGAGCGCTCCGGCTGGCTGCGTCAAGGGCGTTGCCCCGCCTGCAACAAGAAGGAGCTGTACACCAACGCTGAGCACCCCTGGGTGCTGCGTTGCGGTCGCCTGAACAATTGCGGCTACGAGGGTCACGTCAAAGACCTGTATCCCGAAATCTTCGATCACTGGTCGACGCGGTACGCCGAAGAAGCCAAGACCAACCCGCATGCGGCCGCAGATGCATATCTCATGCACGCCCGCGGCTTCGACATTTCCCAGCTGAAAGGCTGCTACACGCAAGAGACTTACCACGACCGCGAGAAAGGCATCACATCGGCAACAGTGCGCTTTCCCGTTGCGCAGACCTATTGGGAACGCCTGATTGATCAGCCCAGCCGCTTCGGCAAGAAGAAGGCGCGCTTCCAGTATGGGGGCAGCTACATGGGCGAATGGTGGACTCCGCCCGGATTTGATATCGCCAAGGTCAGCGAGCTGTGGCTTGTTGAAGGCATTTTCGACGCGATCGCACTCTGGTCTGTCGGCATACATGCCGCCGCCCTGCTCTCCTGCAACAACTACCCCAGTGTTGCCCTGCGCGCGGTGGCAGATGCACGCCCGAACAACCTGCCGCATCTGGTGTGGGCATTCGATGGTGACAGCGCCGGCCGCAGCTTCATCCGAAAGTTTGTGGAGCGCGCCGACGAAGACGGCTGGACAAGCAAAGCAGCCATCATCCCTCAAGACGGACGCGTAAAGCGCGACTGGAACGACCTATACCAGCTCGACCGCAACACCGACGATCCCGCGAAACAACGCCTCTCGGCCGAGGGCCGCAAGCTATACCTGCACCATGGCGCGGTTCTTCTGGCCAAGTCGGCGACCGAAAAGGCTTTGCTGCTCTATGAGCACGACAACAGCCGCACCGAGTTTGATTTTGAATTCGGCAAGCGCCTGTACTGGTTCCGCATGGACATTGATGCGTACCAGAAAGCCATGGATCGCATTGGGAACGAGGCCAAGGAGCAACTCTCATCCGAAGAACTGCGCGCTCTCGCACTGCGCGAAGCGGGCGGCATCCGGCCCATTTCCAATTGCTACCCCACGCCCCTGTACTTCCAAGAAAACAAGCTGACAGACGAGAGCTGGTACTACTTCCGCGTGGAGTTTCCCCATGACGGGCCGCCCGTGAAAAACACTTTCACGTCATCCCAGGTATCGACCGCGAGCGAGTTCAAGAAACGCCTGCTCGCTATCGCGCCCGGCGCTATGTTCTCCGGTCAGGGGCATCATTTGGACAAGATGATGGAGCGCCGCCTTTTCAACATCAAGCGCGTTGAAACGGTGGATTTCATCGGCTACAGCAGGGAGCATGGCGCGTATGTCTTGGGCCGCATCGCGGTCAAGGACGGACATATCTATGAAGTCAACCAAGAAGACTTCTTCGACATCGGCAAGCTGTCCGTCAAGAGCCTGAATCAGTCCGTCACCCTCGCGATCAACAGCGACCCAGGCGAGTACACCACCGAGTGGCTGCAACATGTGTGGACGGCCTTTGGCGCCAAGGGGATTGTTACCCTGGCTTTCTGGCTGGGCTCATTGTTCGCGGAGCAAATACGCGAAAAGCAGAAAAGCTATCCGTTCCTTGAAGTCGTGGGCGAAGCCGGCTCCGGTAAGTCCACCCTAATTGAATTTCTCTGGAAACTCTTCGGCCGCAACGACTACGAAGGCTTCGACCCTTCCAAGTCCACCACGCCGGCGCGTGCGCGGAACTTCGCGCAGGTCGCCGGCCTTCCCGTCGTTCTCATCGAGTCCGACCGCGAGCGCCTGGGCGAAGAGAAATCCCACGTCAAATCCTTTGATTGGGACGAGCTGAAAACCGCCTACAACGGCCGCAGCATCCGCTCGCGCGGTGTGGCAAACGGAGGCAACGAAACCTATGAGCCTCCGTTTCGCGGCTCCATCGTGATATCGCAAAACAACGAGGTGAACGCCTCCGAGGCGATTCTTTCCCGGATCGTCCATATCAACATCGACCGCGCCGGCCAAAACGCCAAGACGCTCGCCGCCGCTGTCGCGCTGGAAACGACGCCCACAAGTGCAGTTTCCGGGTTCGTGTTGGCCGCCACCAAGCGGGAAGCGTCGATCATGGAAACGATCCTGACCCGCTATCAGGGCCACCACGACGCCATCCGCGACCGTGGCGACGTGAAGATGTCCCGCATTCTGAAGTGCCACGCGCAGCTGATGTCCATCGTGGACGCTTTGCGGCTTGTCGTAAAGCTCAGCGATGAGCAATACGCCGCTGCTATCCAGCTCATCAGCAATATGGCCGCAGAACGGCAATTGGTCATCAATGCAGACCATCCCATCGTGCAGGAATTTTGGGACGCGTATGCGTACCTGAACGGCGATGACGAGCATCAGCCCCAGCTGAATCACTCCTGCGATGAGGACCTGATTGCGGTCAACCTCAACGAATTTATCGAGGTCGCAGCCAACCATCGCCAGCAGGTTCCGGCGTTGCGCGACTTGAAGAAGGTACTTCGCACCAGCCGCCAATACAAGTTCTTGGAAGTGAAGACGGTCAAGAGCCGGATCCGCCAGAACAGCAGCCAGGCCGGCAGCAGCAAAGCATCCACCGTGCATTGCTGGGTCTTCAAGAGGGGGGCATGAGCATGTTGAAACCTTCCCCCGCGATGCTTGCCCAGGCCCACGACGCAGCCCATCTACGCGGCACCCTGGCCGAAGCCATGCGCTCGCCGGTGCTTGCCCGTTGCCTGGAAATCACCGCGCTGGCGCTCTCCCAGCCCCGCGCCGACCGCTACCGACCGCCGCCGGCCGCGCCGCCCGCGATACCGGCACCCACAAAGCAATCCGATCAACTCAAAACGCCGCGCCCCGACTTCAAACGAGCCTGCGCGGCGGACAAGGATGAACCGCAATGAAAACTGCCATCGACCTTTTCGCCGGCCTAGGCGGCAACACCGAAGGCGCGCGCAGCGTGGGCGTTGACGTGCTTTGGGCGGCCAACCATTGGCGCCCGGCCGTCGATACGCACGCCGCCAATCACCCCGAAGCTCTGCATATCTGCCAGGATCTGCACCAGGCCGACTGGACCCGCGTACCGACACATGACCTATTGATGGCATCGCCGGCCTGCACGGGCCACACGTCCGCACGAGGCAGGGAGCGGCCGCACCACGACGCCGCGCGCGCCACCGCCTGGGCAGTTGTCTCAGCCGTTGAGTGCCATCGGCCGCCCGCCTTCCTGGTCGAAAACGTGAAGGAATTTTTAGCCTGGAAGTTGTTCCCCGCGTGGTGCGGCGCCCTCACCGCGCTGGGTTACGCCGTCTCTCCGCATCTGTGGGATGCCGCTGATTGCGGCGTCCCTCAGCACCGCATTCGCGTCCTGATCGTCGGCACCCGGAGCAAGCACCCAATCGAGCTGCCGGCCCCCAGAATGATGCACAGGCCGGTGCGCGACATTCTCAACTTCGACGCCGGTACGTGGTCGCCTATCGAGCGTCCCGGCCGCTCGCCCAAGACATTGGCCCGGGTGCGCGCCGGCCGGCGCCTGCATGGGGACCGCTTCGTGATGCCCTACTATGGCTCCGGGTCTGGCCTGACGGGGCGGTCCTTGGACCGGCCACTGGGGACCATCACCACCCGCGCACGATGGGCGCTGGTCGACGGGGATCGCATGCGCATGCTCACGACGGCCGAGAATTGCGCCGGCATGGGCTTCCCCACCGACTACAAGCTGCCCGAGAACAAAACGCTTGCCCAGCACATGCTAGGCAACGCCAATCCGCCGCCCCTAGCCGCCCACGCTATCAACGCCATCAGGAGGCACGCATGATCGAAGCCAAGAAGCCGCGCCAGCGCCGACTGCCACCGCCTGAAAAACTTCTGCCCGGCGCGCTGTATTCGTGGATGGAAATTGAGCCGTTTGTCCGCGTGAGCCGCGAGACGTGGCGCATGCGGGTCAAGGATGGCACTGCGCCGCCCAAGGTTCCGACAGGCGCACGGGGCGTCAAGTACCGGGGCGGGGAAGTGCTGCGCTGGATTGATGACCCTATAGGCTACGAGGCACCAAAGCCGGCCCCTAGTCGTCGTTAGGCATTAGCGGCGGGGCACGACCCGCCGCCAGCTGTTCTACGTAGTCCGCCCATTGCTGCATGAACGCTACGCGCTCTTCAATAAGCGCCGTCCGGTTGTAGGCCCGGCCCAACGGGTCTACAACCTTATGCGATATCTGCATTTCCAATACGCGCTCATCGGCCCTCAGCCGCTCTTCTGCCATGGTGCGCGCGGAAGCACGGAAACCGTGCGCGGTCATCTTCTTGGCGTACCCCAGGCGCCGCAGCGCACCGAGGATTGCCCCCTCCGACAAGGGGCGGTCTGTTTTCCGATTCGATTTGAACACCCACCCGGTATGCTCCGTCGCAGGCCTTAGCGCCTCCAGAATGCTCACTGCCTCGCGGGATAGCGGCACTAGATGGGATTCCCAGCCGGTGCGCGTGATTTTGGTATCCCCTTCCGCCCCGTCACGTTCTGCCGGGATTTCCCACATTGGCGAACCCCAATTCTTTCCGGTCAGGTCGAATTCATCCCACCGCGCCTCTCGCAATTCAGACGGTCGCTGAAACACAAGGGCCGAAAGCCGCAGGAGTGCGCGAGTCACCAGCTCGCCGCGATAGCTGTACATCTTGCGCAGCAGTTCACCGAAGGCGGCCGGATCCGTGATGGCGGCGAAGTGCTGGGTTTTCGGCGTGATGACTGCGCCGCGTAGCGCTTGCGTGGGGTCCACCTTCGCTTTGTTCCGGGCGATGGCATAGCGGAACACCTGGCCAACGAAGCCGCGCAGCCGTCGCGCGGTTTCCGGGGCGCGCGCCTCGACCCGTTCGAGGATGGCGAGAATGTCGGCGGCCGTGATGCCGCTGATGGCTCGCCGGCCGATCCACGGGAACACGTCCTTCTCTAGTTTGCCAAGCACTTCCTCGACATATCCAGCCGAGTTCCCGCGCGTGAGTTTCTTGGCCCACATTTCGCGTGCCAGACCCTCAAAGTCATCAGCTGCAGCCGACCGGATGGCGTGCTTGTCTTGCTTGCGTTCGGCCATCGGATCAATGCCGGCGGCCAGCTGCGCGCGCGCGGCTGCGTGCTTTTCGCGTGCCAGCTTCGCGGACACATCGGGGTACACCCCAAAGGCCATTGTTCTGTCCTTGTCGGCGTGGCGATAGTTGTAGCGCCAGTATCGCGTGCCGTCTGGCTTGACCAGGATGTACAGGCCGCCACCGTCGGCCATCTTGTAAGGCTTTTCGCGTCCCTTCGCGGAGCGGATTGCGGTGTCGGTCAGCTTGGCGAGCGTGGCCATATCTCCCCTATGGAAAACGGGTACTTTTTTCGGATTTTGGCCCTTCAAGGCCGAGATACCCGGCAAAGTACCCGAATTATGGGGTTGCTTCCAGTGGTGCTGCCTGGGCTGCGCTGGGCAAGAAAAAACCCGCACAGCTAAGGCTGGTGCGGGTTTCCGGGCATTGCTTGGCAATGCTTGTATGAATCCTGGCGGACAGAGGGGGATTCGAACCCCCGATACGCTTTTGACGTATACACGCTTTCCAGGCGTGCGCCTTCAACCACTCGGCCACCTGTCCTAACTGCGATTTTCGCGGCGGACTAACCGCTGCAGAAAATGCGAATCCGCGATTCTAGCAGATTGCGCATGCGGCCGGCAAGCGGCCAAAGAAAAGGGGACGCTATTGCGTCCCCGTGCCCTCTCCTGTCGTCAGGCCGATGCGGGCGGGTCCTGTTCGCGGTAGGAACTGATGGTGCCGTCCGGCTCGGTCTCTTCCAGGCGCACCCGGAAGCCCCACAAGCGGGCCAGATGCTTCATCACCTGTTCGGCATCGTCGCCCGCCAGCGGACGGCCGCGGCTCTTCAGGTGCCGCAGCACCAGCGAACGGTCGGAATCGCGGTTGAAGCGGATCACCTGGATATCCGGCACCTGGTTGTCGCGGTTGTGCTGCGCGGCCAGCAGGCGGCGGATGTCGCGGTAGCCGTCGTCGTCATGGATGGCGGCGACTTCCAGCTTCGGGTTGGCCTGGTGGTCGGAAATCGCGAAGAAGCGGAATTCCCGGATCAGGCGCGGCGACAGGTACTGCGAAATGAAGGACTCGTCCTTGAAGTTGCGCATGGCGAAGTCCAGCGTCTTCAGCCAGTCGCCGCCCGCAATGTCGGGGAACCAGCGCCGATCCTCGGGCGTGGGCGCCTCGCAAATGCGACGGATGTCGGACATCATCGCAAAGCCCAGGGCATAAGGGTTGATGCCGCCATAGCCGCGTTCGTCAAAGCCGCGCTGGCTGACCACGTTGGTGTGGCTTTGCAGGAACTCCATCATGAAACCGTCGTTGACCAAGCCCTTTTCGTGCAGCCGGTTCAGGATGGTGTAGTGCCAGAACGTGGCCCAGCCCTCGTTCATGACCTTGGTCTGGGTCTGCGGATAGAAGTACTGCGCGATCTTGCGGACGATGCGCACCAGCTCCTTCTGCCAGGGCGCGAGCTTCGGCGAGTACTTCTCGATGAAGTACAGCAGGTTCTCCTCGGGCTCGGGCGGGAACACGGCGGCTTCGACGTGCGTATCCTTGTCTGCCTCCAGGCGCGGCAAGGTCCTCCACAGGTCGTTGTACTGCAGGCGCGCATGCTCCTGGCGTTCTGCCTGGCGCGCGGCCTCTTCCTTGTAGGAGATGGGCGTCGGGCGCTTGTAGCGGTCCACCCCGTGATGCGAGAGCGCGTGGCAGGAGTCGAGCAAGGCTTCCACCGCGTCGATGCCGTAGCGGTCTTCGCAGGACATCACGTACTTGCGCGCAAAGACCAGATAGTCCAGCACGCCGTCCGCGTCGGTCCATTGGCGGAACAGGTAATTGCCCTTGAAGAAAGAGTTGTGCCCATAGCAGGCATGGGCAATGACCAGCGCCTGCATCGTCATGGAGTTCTCTTCCATGAGATAGGAAATGCAGGGGTTGGAGTTGATGACGATTTCGTACGCCAAGCCCTGCATGCCGCGGCGGTAGTACTGCTCGTTGCGGATGAACTCCTTGCCGTACGACCAGTGCGGATAGCCGATAGGCAATCCGGCAGACGCGTAGGCATCCAGCATCTGTTCCGAGGTGATCACCTCGATCTGGTTCGGGTAGGTATCCAGCCCGTACTCGGCGGCGATCTTGGAGATCGCCTCGTCATAGGACTGGATCAACTCGAAGGTCCATTCGGAACCCTGGGAGATCGGCCGGGCGCTGCCGGCGGCCTCCGGTTCCACGAGAGCTCCCACGATGGCATTCATGCGGTTTCCTTTTTGAACAGGTCATGGAACACGGGGAAGATCTCGCCGCGTTCGCAGATGCGCCGCATGACGAAATGCGGCTCCAGTTTCTGTTCATATTCCGCCCACAGGCTGCTCTTGCGCGCCTCCTGCGAGTCGGGTACTTCGATGTACGCAAAGTAGCGCGTGGCCGGCAGCAGATATTCGGCCAGGAAGCGGGCGCTCTTGCCCGCGTCGGCGCCGAACGAGTCGCCGTCGCTGGCCTGCGCCGCGTACACGTTCCACGCGGTCGGCGGATAGCGCTTCTCCAGGATCTCGCGCATCAACTCCAGCGCCGACAGCACGATGGTGCCGCCGCTCTTGGGATCGTAGAAGAAGGTATGCTCGTCGACCTCTTCGGCGTTGTCCGTGTGGCGGATGAAGACCAGGTCCACATGCTCGTACTTGCGAGACAAAAACAGGTAGAGCAAGGAGAAGAAGCGTTTGGCCAGGTCCTTCTTGTTCTCGTCCATGGAGCCCGACACGTCCATCAGGCAGAACATGACGGCGCGCGCCATGGGGATGGCCACCGACACCCGGTTGCGGTAGCGCAGGTCCAGGTCATCCAGGAAAGGCACGCGGGCCAGGCGCTCGCGGCATTCCTCGACGTCCTGCTCCAGCGCCTTGATCTCATCGGCGGAGGCGCCCGCCGCCAAGGCCTTGGCCAGCCGTTCCTCGGCATCTTCCAGATCGGCGCGCGCCTTCACGCCCAGCGATACGCGGCGCGCCAGCGAGGACTTGAGCGTGCGGCTGATGCTCAGCATGCTGGGCGAGCCCGTGGTCGTATAGCCGGCGCGCTGCCATTTCTTCTGGCTGACCTCGCCCAGTTGCGTGCGCGCCATGTGCGGCAGCTCCAGATCCTCGAAAAACAGGTTCAGGAACTCGGCCCGCGACAGACTGAAGGTGAACTGATCCACCGACTCGCCTTCGCCGGGCTCGGACCCGCCTTCCCCCTGCCCGCCCTGCGGCCGATCGAAGGTATCCCCCTTGGCAAACTCGCGATTGCCAGGATGCACGATCTCGCGGTCGCCTCCCGCGCCGTGATGGAAGGTCGGCTCGGAAATATCGCGGGCAGGCAGGTTGATCTCGCCGCCCTGGTCCATGTCCTGAATGGAGCGGTCGCGGATCATCCCGTGTACCGCCTTGCGGATCTGATCCTTGTAACGCCGGAGAAAACGCTCCCGGTTGACGGCGCTTTTATTGCGACCGTTGAGACGGCGATCGATAAGTGAATTCATGATTCACCTCGCTCAGGAAGACTTCCTCACGCGGAGATACCACTCGCACAGCAGCCTTACCTGCTTTTCCGTGTAGCCCTTTTCAACCATCCGATCCACGAAGCTCTGATGCTTGGACTTGTCTTCGGCCGATGCCTTGGCGTTGAACGAGATCACCGGCAGCAGGTCTTCCGTGTTCGAGAACATCTTCTTCTCGATCACTTCGCGCAGCTTTTCATAGCTGGTCCAGGTCGGATTGCGGCCATTGTTGTTGGCCCGCGCCCGCAGCACGAAGTTGACGATCTCGTTGCGGAAGTCCTTCGGATTGGCGATGCCGGCCGGCTTCTCGATCTTTTCCAGTTCATCGTTAAGCGCGCTGCGGTCGAAGCTTTCGCCGGTTTCCGGGTCGCGGAATTCCTCGTCCTGGATCCAGCAATCGGCAAACGTCACGTAGCGGTCGAAGATGTTCTGGCCATACTCGGAGTAGGACTCCAGGTACGCGGTCTGGATCTCCTTGCCGATGAACTCCGCGTAACGCGGCGCGAGGTAGCCCTTGATGAATTCAAGGTAGCGCCGGCGGATTTCCTCGGGATAGTCCTCGCGGCCGATCCGCTGCTCGAGCACGTACATCAAGTGCACCGGATTGGCGGCCACTTCGGTCTGATCGTAGTTGAAGACGCTGGACAGGATCTTGTACGCGAAGCGCGTGGACACCCCCGTCATGCCTTCGTCCGTGCCGGCGTAGTCCTTGTACTCCTGCAGCGCCTTGGCCTTGGGATCCACGTCTTTCAGGCTCTCCCCGTCATAAACCCGCAGCTTCGAATAGATGCTGGAATTTTCGGGTTCCTTCAGGCGCGTCAAGACCGAGAACTGCGCCATCATGTCCAGCGTTCCCGGCGCGCATGGCGCCGACGACAGCGAACTGTGGTGCAGCAGCTTTTCGTAGATGCGGACTTCTTCCGACACCTGCAAGCAATAAGGCACCTTGACGATGTAGATACGGTCGAGGAACGCCTCGTTGTGCTTGTTGTTGCGGAAGGTCTGCCATTCCGATTCGTTCGAGTGGGCCAGGATGGCGCCGTTGAACGGGATCGCGGAAAAGCCTTCGGTGCCCTTGAAGTTGCCTTCCTGGGTCGCCGTCAGCAAGGGGTGCAGCATCTTGATCGGGGCCTTGAACATCTCCACGAACTCCAGCAGCCCCTGGTTGGCCAGGCACAGGCCGCCGGAGTAGCTGTAGGCGTCCGGGTCGTCCTGCGAATGGCGGTCGAGCTTGCGGATGTCGACCTTGCCCACCAGCGAGGAAATGTCCTGGTTGTTCTCGTCGCCCGGCTCGGTCTTGGCGATGGCGATCTGGCGCAGCACCGACGGGTTCAGGCGCACGACACGGAACTTCGAAATGTCGCCGTCGAATTCCTTCAGGCGCTTCACGGCCCAGGGCGACATGATGCCGCTCAGGTAACGCCGCGGGATGCCGTATTCCTTTTCAAGCGTGTCGCCAAAGCGTTCCGGATGGAACAGTCCGAGCGGCGATTCGTTCACCGGCGAACCCTTCAGCGCGTAGATGGGATAGGTCTCCATCAGCGCCTTGAGCCGCTCCGCGATGGAAGACTTGCCGCCGCCCACGGGGCCGAGGAGATACAGAATCTGCTTGCGCTCTTCCAGTCCCTGCGCAGCATGCTTGAAGAACGCGACGATCTGTCCGATCACGTCCTCCATGCCATAGAACTCCTGGAACGCTGGATAGCGTCGGATGGTCCGGTTGGAAAACAAACGGGAAAGACGTGGGTCGTTGCGCGTGTCCACGACTTCGGGTTCGCCTATCGCCGCCAGCATGCGCTCTGCGGGGCTGGCGTACGCCATGGGATCGCTTTTGGCGAGGTTGAGGTACTCCTCGAGAGAGAGTTCCGATTCCTGCTCTTTTGCATACTGCGACTTGAAGCCTTCGACGATGTTTTGCACGGAAACCTCCTACAACACGCGAAAAATCCAATACGTCCCTACGTGCCCCCATTGTGCCTCAGCGCTCGCGCTTTACTAGACAATCTCGCGATAAGCACTGTCGGCTGGATGGTATGTTGCTTTCGCCACACATCAACCAAAGGCATGATCAGGCCCTTTCCAATTAGGCTGCACTCTTCGGATACAAGTTCCGTCAGGGAATGCAACTTAAGTGAATAAGTTCACTCGTCCGACTTCAGCATATCGCCGTATGCGCGCATGCATGGTGCGTCCGCACATGAAATGCTCAGCAATGATTTGAAGGGAAGAGCGATGTCCCGGGGGATTCTTATGATGCGGGTACAAACCCGATGCGCCCGCTATGCGATGGCAGCGGACGGTCTGAACGGCGCTTGGCGTCTTCGTTCAGCAGCGTGCCGGCTCGGTCGTGAAAAAGCGCCGATGACGCGGCACGGGAATCCGTGGTGACGAGGGCGCGTGGCATTGCAAGGTGTAGTCCAACAGTGCGTAGCGCCAAGTCATGTGCCTATGCTAAAGCCAATTGACGTTTTTGTGGCAATTCATTTAGCGCAACATAAAAAATAGTCACGCCGCGTGCTTTCAAATGCATGCAACAGACACGCGTGGCAACGTCAAAAACAGGCGCAAACTTGGTGGCATATCGAGCGCACTCGCGCGCCGTGCGTGCTGGCAAGCCGCGGATTGCTTCGCCGTGCGCGATTAGCAGCCGCGCGCGTAGAGTGCTAGTACCCCTTCTGGCAGCGATAGAATCACGCATCCGACATACGCCGCGCGCGTTTCGCGTTTTTCTTTCCCGTCCGTCGTCAACGCCACGTCATGCCTTTCCGATCCTGGCCCGCCGCATGAATATCTTTGCCAAACGCTGTTCCGCGGCGCTTTGCAGCGCCCTGCTGCTGCTCTTGGCTGCTTGCGGACGGCCGGAAGCCGATCTCCCCGATGATGCCTATGTCTGGCAACGAAGCTGGACGCCACCGGTCAGCCAGGCGCTGGCAAATAACGCCGACGTGGTGCGGGCATGGCGCGTGCTGATGGCGGAGATGAATCCGGATGGCAGATGGTTCGCCACGGCGCCCGACCTGGCGGCGCTGGCGGCCGCCAAACGCCCTGCCATCATGGTTCTGCGTCTGGACGGCCGCGCGGATGCGCTGCCGGCTGCGGACGTGCTTGCGCGGATCGCAACGGCGCGCAGCGCCTGGAAAGACGCGGGCGTAATGTTGAAGGGCGTCGAAATCGATTACGACTGCCCTACCTCGAAACTGCCCGCGTATGCCGCATTCCTGCAGGCCCTGAAACAGGGCCTCGGGCCAGAACTTCCGTTGTCCATAACCGCGTTGCCGACATGGCTGAACGGCTCCGGCCTCGACGCGCTGCTCAAGATTCCCGATGAAGCCGTATTGCAAGTCCATGCCGTCCTGAGCCCCGAACAAGGCTTGTTCAACGCCAAGCGCGCAAGCGCATGGCTGGCCGCGTTTGCGGGTCGCACACAACGCCCGTGGCGCGTGGCGTTGCCAACCTACGGCAGCCGCGTCAGCTGGAATGATGACGGCAGCATCGCGGCGGTCGAAAGCGAACGCTCTGCGCTGCTTGCGGGCGGTCGCGCCAGCGAATTGGTGGCCACCCCGGCATCCATGGCGGCATTCGTGGATGAAATTCACCGCTCGCGCCCTCGCGGGCTGGCAGGCATCGTGTGGTTCCGCCTGCCGACGGCGCGCGACGAGCGCGCCTGGAGCCCGGCCACCTGGCGCGCGGTGCTTACGCGCCAGCCCTTGCAACCGGCGCTGTCCGTTACGGCGCGCGCGGCAGAGGCCGGGGCCCAGGACCTGATACTGTTCAACAGCGGCAATGCGGACGCGGCGCTCCCCTTGGCGATCCGCTGGGCCGGCACCTGCCGCGCGGCCGACGGCATCAACGGCTACACCCTCGAACAGGACTCCGGCGGTGCGTACCTGCGCCGCTCCCAAGACGGCCTGCTGCGCGCCGGCGGCCAACGCAACATAGGCTGGATACGCTGTGAAAATGGGCTCTCGAGCTTCGATGTACAACCGTAAATCGCTTGTGGCGCTGCTCCTCTTGACGGGTGCGGGCATCGTCATTGCCTGCGGGCCGGAGTTTCCCGCGCAACTGCTCGATGACCGCGCAGCCACGCTCCACGCCACCCCCGTCAACACCTTCGCCTACGAGGCCGCCCGCCTCGTGGCCGGCGGCGATGCGCTGCAAGCCCGCGAAGCCTACGAATTGCCGGACGGCAGCTATCGGCAAAACGCCCTTCCGGAAGACCGCGACCCCGCGCTCACTCCAGCACAACGCGCTACCGCAAGGACGATGCGGGCGCAGCCCGATGGCGACCGGGCGTATGCAGTGGGCATCGATTTGCCCGAAGCCGTCCGGCTTTACATCGCCGCGGCAGTCGACACGCACGCCGCGCGCGGGGCCGATGCCGGACACTTGCTGGAGTCCGCACGGGCGCGTTACCGGGCCATACTCCAACTCCCGCCGCGGGAAGCCGCAGCGCGCAGCGTCTGGGCCGCTTACATGCTGGCTGAAATTGGGGACGAGGCAGAGATGACAGCCGCGGACGCCGCGACGCAGCGCCTTGCGGCAGCCCAAGCCTACGCCCGCGCGCGACAGCTCGCGCTGGACGGCGCAGCGGACCCGTTGGGCCTGGCCGTGGCCAGCTACGGCCAGGAAGCGCGCCTGCTCCTGGCCGGACCGCAAGGGCAATGCACCTATATAGAGCTGGTCAACGCCGATCCGTGCATGGACACCATCCCCGCCGCCTCGCTGGTGCATGCGGTGCGCCTGTATGCCGAGCAGGCTGCGCGCGGGTCCTCCAGCGGCAATGCATCGCTGCGCATGCTGGCGCAATGGGCCCTGGAAGATCCAGCGCGCACTCGCCGGCTGATCGGCGATCCCATTGCGCAACGCCTGCTGGTCGCCTATGCGTTGGCCAGGGTCGGCGACATCGTCGACGGCAGGCCGGACAGCGCGACGGATCCCTACGCCGCCTACGACGCGACCGGGCAGGTCGGCTTGGCGGACGCCGCTCAGGGGCATGACGTTACGCCGAATCCGGCGCTGCAATCGCTGGTCGCTGCGTTGGAAACCCAGGACCTGAAGCAAGTGCCGGACGCCGACCGGGTGGCCGCGCTGGCTTACCGCATCGGACGCTATGACCTGGCGCAAACACTGGCGGCCCGGCTGGACACGGCCCTGGCCTATTGGGTGCGCGCCAAACTGGCGCTGCGGCAAGGCGATACGCAAGCGGCAGCCCAGGCCTATGCCCAGGCCGCCGGCGCCTTCCCGCGCGCAGACGGCAGCCTGGAAGCTTCAGGCGCCGCGCGCCTGCTGGGCGAGCAAGGCGTGCTGACGCTATCGCGTGGCCAATATGTCGAGGCGCTGGACCAACTGCTGCACGCCACCGTGTCGGACGGCACCGCAGAGGGCTTCTGGCAATCCACTCCCTATTGGAACGACGCGGCCTACGTGGCCGAACGTGTGCTGACCACTCCCGAGCTCAAAGCCTACGTGGACCGGCACGCACCCGCCACGCCCGCGGCGACCGGGCCCGCGCCGACGCCTAAGGATTTCTACGAGTGGGGCTACCGGCATCCCGTTACCGCGTCGGACCGGCTGCGCCTGTTGCTGGCGCGCCGCCTGGTGCGAGAAGGTGCGGCCGAACAGGCGCTGCCCTACTTCCCGGCCGATTCCGACGCTCGCTACGCCACGCTGGAAAATGTCGACGGCAAATGGGAAGTGCGGCAGCCGCGAACCCGCCAGCTCGCCGCGGACTACGCAACTGCCTTGCGCAAGGCCGGCAACGCCTGGGGCCGCACAACGCGTGCCCAGGCTTGGTTCGAGGCATCCCGCCTGGCACGGCGTGACGGGATGGAAATCATGGGCTACGAGCAGGAACCGGATTTCGCGGTGTATGGCGGCAGCACGAGTTTTGGCGCGGGGCGCAGCGCGGTCCCTGGCTGGAAGGCGGATGAGGATAATGTCGAGACGCCCGCCCTGCGCGCCGCGGCCGCGCTGCCCGGACCGTTCGTCACCGAAGAGGAACGGCGCCGCTACGCCGCCAGCGAAGCGCAGCCCTATGCCCGCTTCCATTACCGCCAGATCGCAGCCAACCATGCGCTGCGCGCCGCCGATGAACTGCCCCGCCGCTCGCAAGCTTTCGCCGCCGTGCTGTGCCAGGGCGCCCGCTACATCATCGACGACTCTCCCGAAAGGGCCACCGCTATCTACCGGCGCTATATAGAACAAGGCGCGCAAGTGCCGTTCAGCGAGACCTTCGGCCGCGAATGCGCTGCGCCGGACTTCACGGCGGCCGCCTGGTTCCACTATGCGCAGGCCGAAAAATCCTGGGACCGCCTGCGGCACAACCATCCCGGTCTGCTGCTGGCGGCCGCATTGCTGGCGCTAGTCGGCGGCGGGGCCGCGATCCTGGCCTGGCGCTACACCGCGACGCGTGCGCGGCGCGACGCGCGTCGGAGCTAGCCTGCCGCCCGGCCGCGGCTAGGAGAGTTCCGGCAACGCCACTCGCTGTGTCAGCTGGCGCCAAGTGTCGGCCACCCTGGCGCGCAAGCGCAGATCCGCGCCCACGGGCGCAGTGTCGATGAATTCGTAGCGGCGGGCGCCGTCCAGGTGCTCCAGCATGGGCAGGCGGACCATGCCCGCCGCATCGCCCAGCAGCACCGGCGCCAGGTACAACAGCAGCTCGTCCACGCAACCCGCGGCAACCAGCGCGCCGCTCAGGCCGGCGCCGGCTTCCACGTGGACCTCGTTGAACTGCTCCTGGGCCAGCCAGCGCATCATCGCCGGCAGATCGACCCGGCCGGGCGCATCGCCCGGCAACTGCACCACGCGGGCGTTTTTGGCCTGCAGGCGTGCCGTCTTGGCGGCGTCCTCGCGGGCGGTAAAAAGAATGACCTCGGCGCCATCGAACAGCCGCGCGTCCTCGGGAATCTCGAAACGGCCGTCCACCACCGCCTTGCGGGGCTGGCGCGGCGTATCCACGCCCCTGACATTGAGCTGCGGATTATCTTTCAGCACGGTGCCCATGCCGGTGAGCACCACGCAGGCGCGCGCGCGCCAGCGATGCCCATCGGCGCGGGCCTCGGGCCCGGTGATCCATTGCGATATGCCGTTATGCAGCGCGCTGCGTCCGTCCAGCGAAGCCGCCATTTTCATCCAGACCCACGGCAGGCCGCGGCTCATGCGCGAAATAAAGCCTGCATTGATGGCCAGCGCCTCTTCGCGGCAGACTCCTGTGCTTACCGCGATGCCGGCATCGCGCAGCCGCGCCAGGCCTTGGCCGTTGACCAGCGGATTCGGGTCGCCGATGGCCACCACCACTCGCGCCGGCCGGGCCGCGAGCACGGCGTCCACGCAGGGCGGCGTGCGGCCGAAATGGCTGCAGGGCTCCAAAGTGACGTAGAGCGTCGCGCCCGCCACCGATTCGCCGCGCGCCTGGGCGTCGCGCAAGGCGCAGACTTCCGCGTGCGGGCCGCCTGGCGGTTGCGTCGCGCCTTCGCCCAGCACGCGGCCGTCGCGCACGATCACGCAACCCACCCGGGGATTGGGCGCGGTGGTGTACATGACGGTCTGCGCCAGCGCCAGGGCTCGCCGCATCCAGAAAATGTCGTCGTTGTCGCTGGAAATCATCATGTCCGGGATTGTATGTCGCCGCAGCCCGGGCAGAATGCGCGGCGCCAGGCGTCAGCCGCCCGGATCGAACATGTCCGTTTTAGGCCGACAGTCGTCTTTCGCCGCGCTCGCCCCGCTACCGGATTGAAGTAAAAATGCCAACACACCCCTACAATTCGCACTCCAGGAGCGCGGCCCATGAAACAAGCACTGATCGTCATCGACGTACAAGACTCTTTCCGGCAACGTCCGTTTTGGGATGAAGCCGAGTATCCGGCCTTCGTGGAACGGATCCAATCCCTGATCGACGCCGCCCAGGCCCAGGACATCCCGGTACTGCAGGTGTTCCACACCAGCGTGTCGAACGACCCGGCCAATCCCTTCTCCCTGGCCTCAGGGCACGTCAAGACGCTCAAGGAACTGCGCATCGCCCCCACCGCCGTGTTCCACAAGACCGTGCATTCCTCGCTTTACGCCAAGGACGCCGAGGGTGCCAGCCTGCAGGACTGGCTGGTGAAGCACGGTATCGAAGGCATCATCGTCAGCGGTATCCGCACGGAACAATGCTGCGAAACCACGACCCGCCACGCCAGCGACGCCGGCTTCAAGGTGGTGTTTCCGACTGACGCCACCCTCACCTTCGCCATGCAAAGCCCGTCCGGCCAGCACTACACCCCGGCCGAGATTCGCGACCGCACGGAGCTGGTGCTGCAAGGCCGCTTCGCCCGCATCGCGCGCGCCGCCGACGCGCTGGCGGCTTGAGCGATTCCGCAGGCCACATGGTTCCGGTCTACTTCGTGCTCACGCGCGGCATCGTCCTGCTGGATGTAGCGGGCCCGGCCGAGGCCTTCCGCGTGGCCAACAAGCTCAGTCCCGGCACTTTCGAGCAGCATTTCTGCGGCCCGGCGCATGAGGTCGAGAGCGGCCTGCCTGGCCTGCATCTGGCGCATATCCAGCCCCTGCCGGCCACGTTGCCATCCGAGGCCCTGGTTATCATTTCTGGCGTGGTGGGCAAGCCCACGCGCCTGGAAGATCCGGACTCGCGCGCCATCATCGACTGGCTGGCCGTCCGCCATCCCGCGAACGGGTTCACGCTCATGACGGTTTGCGCCGGCGCGCTGTTCGCCGCCGCCGCCGGGCTGACGCGGCACCGGGAATGCACCACCCACCACACCTGTCTCGCGCAGTTGGCCAGCATCGACCCCAGTGCGCGTCTGCACGACAACCGAATCTTCGTCGAGGATGGCAAGTTGGTCAGCAGCGCGGGCATTACGGCCGGCATCGACCTGGCGCTGCACATGGTGTCGCGCCATTGCGGACCGCGCGTGGCCAGCGAAACGGCGCGCGACATGGTGGTGTACCAGCGCCGCGCCGGCACCGACTCCACGCTATCGCCCTGGCTGGATCACCGCAGCCACATGCATCCGGGCGTGCACAGGGTGCAGGACGCAGTCATCCGCGACCCTGCGGCCCCCTGGTCCGCGCAATCGCTGGCGGACCAGGCGCATACCAGCGCGCGCCACCTGACCCGGCTGTTCCACGAACACGCCGGGTGCACGCCGATGGACTACCTCTATCAGATACGTGTGGCGCTGGCACGCGACCTGCTGCGCGATACCCGGCTGGACCTGGAACGCGTGGCTGAAAAATCGGGCTTCGGTTCGGCGCAGCACATGCGCCGGGTGTGGCGCAAGTTCCAGCCGCTGACACCCAGCCTCGTGCGCTCTGCCTAGCCTAATCCTTGCGCAGCTTGCCCGGCAGCAGCGGGCCCTGCATCTCGCGGATGGCCTCGACGAACTCACCGATGTCTTCGAAGCTCTTGTAAACCGAGGCAAAGCGGACGTACGCCACCTTGTCGAGCTTGCGCAGTTCGTTCATGACGAGCTCGCCGATATGTTCGCTGGGCACTTCACGCAACCCGCTGGCCAGCAACTGCTCTTCGATGCGAGCGACCGCCGCGTCCACGTCTTCCGTGCTGACGGGCCGCTTGCGCAGCGCCAGGCTCAGGCTGGCGCGCAGCTTGCCAGGGTCGTAATCGCTGCGGCTGCCGTTGCGCTTCACGATGGAAGGCATGGCAAGCTCCACCCGCTCGTACGTGGTGAAGCGCTTGTCACAGGACAGGCAGCGGCGACGACGCCGTATCGCGTCCCCCTCTTCGGAGACCCGGCTGTCTACGACCTGCGTTTCGGCATTGCCGCAAAATGGACACCGCATGTGTGATCCCTAAAGGCACTGAAGGGCAATAGTTAAGCATATTGTAACGAGGCAACCCGCCGCCAGCGCCGATATGGGCTAATCCGTCCCGTATTTTTTCCAGCCCGCTGTACTTGCCGGCCTGAAAGCAAAGGGACGGCCGCCTTTCGGGGCCGTCCCTTGTGGACCGCGGCGGCAGGGCCGCAGCCCGCCGCAGGGATGCTATTACTTCTTGCCGTAGACCGGCAGGCGCGAGGTCAGTTCGTTGACCTTGGCGCGCACAGCGGCGATGTTGGCTTCGTCACGCGGATTGTCCAGCACGTCGGCGATCAGGTTGGCGGTAAGTTCAGCTTCCGCTTCGGTGAAACCGCGCGTGGTCATGGCCGGGGTGCCCAGACGGATGCCGCTGGTCACGAAGGGCTTTTCCGGATCGTTCGGGATGGCGTTCTTGTTCACCGTGATGTGAGCCTGGCCCAGCACGGCTTCCGCTTCCTTGCCCGTGATGCCCTTGGAACGCAGGTCCACCAGCATGACGTGGCTTTCGGTGCGGCCCGAAACGATGCGCAGGCCACGCTTGACCAGCGTGTCGGCCAGCACCTTGGCGTTCTTGACCACTTGCTGCGCGTAGTCCTTGAAAGCGGGTTCCAGCGCTTCCTTGAAGGCCACGGCCTTGCCGGCGATGACGTGCATCAGCGGACCGCCCTGAATGCCGGGGAAGATGGCCGAGTTGATGATCTTCTCGTGTTCGGCCTTCATCATGATGACGCCGCCGCGCGGGCCGCGCAGCGACTTGTGCGTCGTCGAGGTGACGAAGTCGGCGTGCGGGACCGGATTGGGGTAGGCGCCACCGGCGACCAGGCCGGCGTAGTGGGCGATGTCGACCATGAACAGCGCGCCGTTTTCACGGGCGATGCGGGCCATGCGTTCGAAATCGATGTGCAACGCATAGGCGGAAGCGCCGGCGACGATCAGCTTGGGCTTGTGTTCGCGGGCGAGCTTTTCGACCTGGTCGTAGTTCAGGACTTCGTTTTCGTCCAGGCCGTAGGAGATGAAGTTGTACAGCTTGCCCGAGGCATTGACCGACGCGCCGTGCGTCAGGTGGCCGCCTTCAGCCAGGCTCATACCCAGCACCGTGTCGCCCGGCTTCAGGACGGCCATATACACGCCCTGGTTGGCCTGCGAACCCGAGTTGGGCTGCACGTTGGCGGCTTCGGCGCCGAAGATCTGCTTCAGGCGGTCGATGGCCAGTTGCTCGACCACGTCCACGTACTCGCAACCACCGTAGTAACGCTTGCCCGGGTAGCCTTCGGCGTACTTGTTGGTGAGCTGCGTGCCCTGGGCTTCCATGACGGCCGGGCTGGCGTAGTTCTCCGAGGCGATCAGCTCGATGTGCTGTTCCTGGCGGACGTCTTCCTTCTGGATGGCGGCCCAAACGTCCGGGTCAGCCTTGGACAAGGTGAGGTTGCGGTCAAACATGACGGGGGATTCCTGAGGCGGTAAGAGAGGAGAAAACTGCGCCCGGGTGGGTAAACCCGGAGAATGAGGAATAGTTTACCGCGTCGGACAGGATCAAATGCGCCCAAAATGCCCGGAACCCGGGCAAAATTCGCTCGATGGGCGCGAAAACCACGCCATCCTCCCGGGGCCGAAAACCCCTCTCAACCCGACTTGAGAAACTTTCATGCAAAGCGCCACGCTCATAACCTACTCGTTAGTAGCCGCAGTAAGCGTCGTCAGCCCTGGGCCCGCCACCATGCTGGCCATCCGCAACGGCGCAGCGGGCGGCCTGCGGGCTGTGGTGCCATCCACCCTGGGCAACGTCACGGGCCTGTCCCTGCTGTCGGCGGCCGCCATGCTGGGATTGGGCATGGTGCTGCAATCGTCCGCCATGCTGTTCATGCTGCTGAAGGTGGCCGGCGCGGCCTACCTGCTCTACATCGGCCTGCGCCACATCCTGGGACGCTCGAATATCGCGCCGCCCTCCGACACCGCTGCGCAAGCGCCGCGCAGCGCCGGCCGGCTCTATCTGGAAGCCGCCATGGTGGCGACGCTCAACCCCAAACCCATCCTGTTCTTCACGGCGCTGTTTCCGCAGTTCCTGAATGCCGCCGAACCGCTGCTGCCGCAGTTCTTCATCCTGACGGGTATCTTCACGGCCATGTCGCTGGTGTCGCTGCTGGCCTATGGGTCCCTGGCCCACCGCGCGCGGCGACTGCTGCGCCAGTCGCGTATCGTGACCTGGATCAACCGCCTGGTGGGTGCCATCTTCATCAGCTTCGGATTGGCGCTGCTGCGCCTCAAGCGCGCCGCAGGCTGAACCCGCAGGCTAGAAATAAAAAAGGCCGCAAATCTTGCGGCCTTGGTTTGCACCGTGACGGATCAGGCGGAAGTGGCCCCGATCTGCTTGGGGGCCAGCCTCGGGTTGAGCGTATAGGTACCCGTCAGCGATGCCTGCGCCAGCACGTGCTTCTGGATGGCGCGCAGCGCGTCTTCGCCGGTGAACGAACCCTGCAGGTTCAGCGTGGGCACGTCCAGCGCGTACAGGGTGAACACGTAGCGGTGCGGGATGGCATCGTTCCAGGGCGGGCAAGGACCGTCATAGCCGAAGTAGTCGCCGCTCATGTCGTGATCGTTCGCAAACCATGACGAATACGAGTTGATGCCCTGGCGCGCGTCCATCGGCGCCAACGGGCCGCCCTTGCCGCGCGGCGTGATGCCGCTGGAAAAGGTGCCTTCCTCGATGTCGCGCAGGTCGGCTGGCAAATCAACCAGCACCCAGTGGAAAAAGTCCACTCGAGGCAGGCTGGCCGGCACTTCGCGGCCTTCCTGGTTGACGTCGTCGGGCTCGGAGGGCACATCCGGATCATGGCAGATCAACGCAAATGACTGCGTGCCCGCCGGAACTTCGTCCCAGGAAAACTGCGGGTTGAAGTTGTCTGCCAGCGCGACGTGCGATTGCGCATCGATTTTGCCGAAGGCATAGCGCTCGGGAATCGACTCGTTATCGGAAAAGGACAAACTCGAAAGTTTCATGTCGTGCTCCTTGATGTGCCGCAAAGGCCCCACTGCCCCTGTCTGTACCCTCAGCGTATCAAAAAAAGCCCCCACGCAGCACGCGACGCGCTTGCTGCCCCCCAAGGGGGCCGCTTTTTGCCTTGGGGCGGCCCGGCGGAGGAACTACCCCCACGCTGCGCCGACGGCTTGCTGCCCCCCAAGGGGGCCGCTTTTGCCTTGGGGCGGCCCGGCGGCAAAAGGTCCGCAATCATGGGTTCAAGTTAACACGCGCAAATTTGCGCTTGCCCACCTGAACGACGTAGGTCCCCGCCGGCAATTGCAACGATTTGTCTACCACGCGGTCACCATTGACGCGCACGCCGCCCTGCTCCACGTTGCGCTGCGCTTCCGAACCCGACGCGACCAGGCCTGCTTCGCGCAGCAGCTTCAGGATGCCCACCGGCGCGCCGCCGATGTTCACTTCGGGGATGTCATCGGGGATGGCGCCGTCGCGGAAACGGGCCTCGAACGAGGCCAGGGCCTCGTCGGCAGCCTTGGCGGAATGGAAGCGCGCAATGATTTCCTGGGCCAGCATGACCTTGGCGTCGCGCGGGTTGCGGCCGCCGTCGATCTCCTGCTTGAGCGCGGCAATGTCTTCCAGCGTGCGGAACGACAGCAGCTCGAAGTAGCGCCACATCAGCGTGTCCGAAATCGACATCAGCTTGCCGAACATGGAGTCGGGCGACTCCGAAATGCCGATGTAGTTGCCCTTGGACTTGGACATCTTCTCTACGCCGTCCGTCCCGACCAGCAAGGGCATCGTCAAGATGCACTGCGGCTCCTGGCCGTACTCCTTTTGCAGCTCGCGCCCAACCAACAGGTTGAACTTCTGATCGGTGCCCCCCAGCTCCAGATCGGATTTCAGTGCCACCGAGTCATAACCCTGCATCAGCGGATACAGGAATTCATGGACCGAGATCGGAATTCCGCCCTTGAAGCGCTTGGTGAAGTCCTCGCGCTCCATCATGCGCGCGACCGTGTATCGCGAGGCAAGCTGGATCATGCCGCGCGCGCCCAGCGGATCGCACCACTCGGAGTTGTAGCGGATCTCGGTGCGGGCCGGATCCAGCACCAGGCTGGCCTGGGCGTAATAGGTCTTGGCGTTGGCTTCGATCTGTTCGCGCGTGAGCGGCGGGCGGGTATTGTTGCGGCCGCTGGGATCACCGATGGTGGAGGTGAAATCGCCGATCAGGAAGATGACGTTGTGGCCCATGTCCTGCAGTTGGCGCATCTTGTTCAGCACCACCGTATGACCCAGGTGGATGTCCGGCGCGGTCGGATCCAGCCCCAGCTTGATGCGCAGGGGCACGCCCGTGGCGCGGCTCCTGGCGAGCTTGCGAGCGAATTCGGACTCGACCAGCAACTCGTCGCAGCCGCGCTTCGCTATACGCAGATCTGCTTCGACTTCGGGGGTAATCGGGGCTTCTGAGGATGACATGGCAGGGGGACCAACTCGGCTTCAGCCGATAAAAAGGTGTAAAAAGTGACGAAAACTATCGAAAATTCTAGCCGAATCAGCTAGGATACCGCCCTAATCATACGCAATTGCCATATATACGCAGTTGCGGTCCGGTTTACACCCCGTTGTTCACAAGATGCGCCCCGCGCCAGCCCTTGCCCCGTATGTGCGCGCGAGGGCCGTTCGTGTTACGCACCCTGCGAGCTCAAGCCACCTGAGAGGGTATCTTCACGATGAATCGTGGCCTCCACGAACTGGCGAGTAGCATCAAGCGCAAAGTTGCTGCCGTGTTTGCGCCCGTCCAGCCCAAGCCCCAGCGCTCGGGACTTTTCCGCCGCACTCTTCTCGTCACTGCAATTGGTCTGTTCGCCGGCGCCGCCGCCCTCGGCATGGTGCAGCAACCCGACCGCACCGAACTCCCCCCTTCGCGCATCATCAGCAGCGTCCTGCCGCTGAGCTCCGAGCAAGTCGAAGTCAGCACCCCCAGCGCCGCGCCCTACATCAGCGAAACCCGGATCCGCGCTGGCGACACGCTGGCCGCCGTGCTGCAGCGCCTGGAACTCGACGCGCCCAGCCTGCAGACCTTCCTGACGCACGATGCCAGCGCCCGCAGCATCTACAAGCTGTACCCGGGCCGCTCGGTGCAGGCTGCCACTGACGAAGCGGGCAATTTGATCTGGCTCCGTTACATCCACACGCCCGGCAACGAGGCGGATGGCCAGGTCGTGACCCGCATGCTGCACGTTGCGCCCGCGGGCGACAGCTACAAGGCCGAGGAAATCACCGAAAGCACAGAGCGCCAGACCCGCGTCGCCGTGGGTACGATCCGCTCCTCGCTGTTCGGCGCCACCGACGCCGCCGGCATCCCGGACTCGGTCACCATGCAAATGGCCGACATCCTCAGCGCCAAGATCGACTTCCTGCGCGACCTGCGCCGGGGCGACCAGTTCCGCGTGGTCTACGAAGTGCGTTCCCACGACGGCCGCTATGCTGGCGCAGGCCGCGTGCTGGCGCTGGAATTCATCAACGGCGACAAGACCTACAACGCGGTCTGGTTCAGCCCGGACGAAAAGAACGGCTCGTACTACGACTTCGACGGCACCAGCCTGCGCGGCGCGTTCCTGCGCACCGCCCTCAAGTTCAGCCGCATCAGCTCCACGTTCGGCATGCGCATGCATCCCATCCACAAGACCTGGACGGGACACAAGGGCGTGGACTACGCCGCGCCCTCGGGCACGCCGATCCATTCCACGGCCGACGGCACGGTGGAATTCTCGGGCTGGCAGAATGGCTACGGCAACGTCGTCATCGTCAAGCACCACGGCAAGTATTCGACGCTCTACGCGCACCAGAGCCGTATCGCCGAAGGCATCACCAAGGGTTCGAAGGTTTCGCAGGGCCAACTGCTGGGCTATGTCGGCTCTACCGGCTGGGCCACCGGTCCGCACCTGCACTACGAATTCCGCGTGGACAACCAGCCCATCGATCCGCTGTCGGTGGACCTGCCGGTCGCCCGTAGCCTGGAACCCGCCGAAGTCCGCGCCTTCAACCAGGCCGTGGCCCCCTACAAGGCGCAGATCCAGTTGCTGACGGAATTCCAGCAGACCCTGCCCGACGCGCTGACCAACGTGGCCAGCCGCTAATACCGGTCAAACGTCCCGTCAAAAGCGGCCCCGCACTTTCAGCTGCGCGGCCGCTTTTTTCTTTACCGAGGCCCTTGTGAACTCCTCTCCTCCTTCGCAGCACCAGGACACACAGCTCTACATTGGCCTCATGTCGGGCACCAGCGTCGATGGCGTGGACGGTGTGCTGGTACGCCTGGGCGACGGCCAGCCGCCAGCCGTACAAGCCAGCGCCAGCCTGCCCATGCCCGCGGATCTGCGGCGCGAACTGCTGGCCCTGAACCAATCCGGCGATGATGAGCTGGCTCGCGCCGCGCTGGCCGCGAACAGCCTTGCCCGCCTGTATGCGCAAGCCGTGGCCGCCCTGCTTCAACATGCCGGCGTGGCCGCTGGCGACGTCGCCGCAATCGGCGCCCATGGCCAGACGGTTCGGCATCGGCCCGACCTCGGCTACACCGTGCAACTGAATGCGCCCGCGCTGCTGGCGGAATTGACGGGCATCGACGTAGTGGCGGATTTCCGCAGCCGCGACGTGGCCGCTGGCGGCCAGGGCGCACCGCTGGTGCCGCCTTTCCATGCCGCCATCTTCGGTGCGCCCCAAGGCCGCGCCGTCCTCAATCTGGGCGGCATCGCCAACGTGACCTTGCTCGAGCCGGGGCACGCCCCTCGCGGCTTCGACACCGGCCCCGCCAATGTCCTGCTGGACGGCTGGTGCCAGCGCCATCTGGGCCAAGCCTACGACGCCGATGGCCGCTGGGCAGCCACCGGGCAAGTCCTGGCGCCCCTGCTGGAACAACTGATCTCCAGCGAACCCTGGTTTGCCCTGCCTCCGCCCAAGTCCACCGGACGGGACCTGTTCAACATGCAATGGCTGGACGAGCGCCTGGCGGCGTTCGATGGCCCCAAGCCCGCGCCGCAAGACGTGCAGGCCACGCTGCAGCGCCTGACGGCGCGCACGGTTGCCAACGCCATTGATGCCGCGGCGGCAAGCACGCAGGAAGTCTTCGTATGTGGAGGCGGCGCGCGCAACACGGGGCTGATGCGCGAGCTGGCGTACTGCCTGCAACGCCCCGTGCGCCCCACGGATGCGCTGGGCGTGCCGGCACAGGAAGTCGAGGCGCTGGCGTTCGCCTGGCTGGCGCAAGCCTTCATGCAACGCAGACCGGCAGGCTTGCCTGCGGTCACTGGCGCGCGCGGCCCGCGGATCCTGGGCGCGCTCTACCCCGCCTGACGCCTGCCAACGCAAAAAGCCCTTCGGCGCGCCGAAGGGCTTTTTCTTGTCCTGCCCGGAGAATTTACACCGAGAACGAGGAACCGCAACCGCAGGTGGTGCTGGCGTTGGGATTGCGGATGACGAATTGCGCGCCTTCCAGGTCTTCCTTGTAGTCGATCTCTGCGCCGACCAGGTATTGGAAGCTCATCGGATCCACCAGCAACTGCACGCCGGCCTTGTCCAGCACGGTGTCGTCATCGTTCACGACTTCGTCGAAGGTGAAGCCGTATTGGAACCCCGAACAGCCCCCGCCCTGCACGAAGACGCGCAGCTTCAGTTCGGGATTGCCTTCTTCGGCCAACAGATCCTTCACCTTGGCCGCGGCCGAGTCGGTAAACACCAGGGGAGCAGGCGGGGCAGCCTGCAGGTCGACGGTTTCGGTCACTGCATTCATGGTTCACTCCTGGCCGGTTCGGCCATATTTCGGTGAGCGGCAACGGCGCTCGCATGTTGTCACTATAGCTCAGGGCTTGCGCAGACTCAAAGTTCGAGCTTGACGCTTCTTGACGCGCGGACGGTATCGCCCTCCAGGACGCTGACAGTCACGCTTTCGGGGACAAATCCCTCGGGCAGCGCCAGGATGCCCTGGCTACGCTGGTACTGATCGAACTGCAAGGCCAATGGCGAGGTCGGCGCGCTGTCCCCCGGAATGGCGACGGAGCCGGACTCGGCCTTGACCTGCATGGGCGCCAAGTCCACTTTTACGGTTTCGCCTTTCAGAATGCCCGTGGCCTGAAAACGCAAGGCCCCCGAGAACTGCGCGCCACCGTTACGGCCGCTGCGCATCAGCAGGACCTTATAGCGCAGGCCGCCAGCACCGCGGTCGATCTCGACGCCACGGATGTCCACGGAACCTTCGGGTCCGGGGGGCAGCAACTGTTCGTAAAAAGCCAACTGGTCGCGCACCCTGCCGACCTCGGCCTGCGCTGCGCGCAGCTGGGTTTCCAATTCCTGGCGCGCGGCGCGCTCAATGACCAGTTCGCCATCGGCGGTGTCCAACTGCCCTTGCGTGTAGCGCAATTGCGTGGACTGCTGGCGCATAGCCTCTTCCTGGGCCTCGGCCTGCCTGGCGCTGACCAGCACCGCGTCCTTGGGCCGGTAGAGCTGGCGCGCGTAGAAGAAACTGGCGGAACTGCCCAACAGCGCGCCGATCACCAACGCTACGACCACGCGCACCAGCCCGCTGGCGGGGCGATGCTGAGGCGCGATGGGGGACTCGGTGGGCATAAAGAGCGGCGGCTTGCGGCGCTGGGCCGCAAGCCTCAGGACATCAAGGCAGGATCGCGACCTGGTCCAGGCCGGTCGACTCAGGAACGCCAAACATCAGGTTCATGTTCTGGACCGCCTGGCCCGCGGCGCCCTTGACCAGGTTGTCCTGGACCACGAGGACGATCAGTTGGTCGCCGTTGCCCGGACGGCTGAGCGCGATGCGCAGATTGTTCGAAGCACGCACCGAACGCGTTTCGGGCAGGCTGCCGGCAGGCATCACATCGACGAAAGGCTCGTCGGCGTAGCGCTGTTCGAACAAGGCCTGGAAATCCGTGTCACGCGCCTCGGGCAGGATGCGCGCGTAAAGGGTGGAGAACATGCCGCGGATCATCGGCACCAGATGGGGCACGAAGGTAAGGCCAACCTTGGCGCCAGCGATCTTTTCCAGCTGCGCGACGATTTCAGGGTGATGGCGGTGGCCAGCCACGCCATAGGCCTTGAAGTTATCGGAGGCTTCGGAGAACAGCGAGCCCACTTCCGCCTTGCGGCCGGCGCCCGACACGCCCGACTTGCAGTCGGCGATCAGGGTTTGCGCGTCAACCAGCTTTTTGCCGCCTTCGAGCAGCGGAGCCAGGCCCAGCAGCACGGTAGTCGGATAGCAGCCGGGGTTGCCGATGACGCGGGCCTTGGAGATGGCCTCGCGGTTCAGCTCCACCAGGCCATACTGGGACTCGGCCAGAATGTCCGGGCAGGTATGGGGAATCTTGTACCAGCGTTCGAAGGTGGGAATGTCCTGCAGGCGGAAGTCCGCGGCCAGGTCGATAACGCGCGTACCGGCGGCGATCAGTTCCTGGGCCTGGGCCATGGCCACGCCGTGGGGCGTCGCGAAGAACACGACGTCGCAATCCGTCAGCGTGGCCTTTTCCGGCGCGGAGAAGGCGAGGTTCACGCGACCGCGCAGGTTCGGATACAAGTCAGCCACCGGCAGCCCGTCTTCCTTGCGGGACGTGATGGCGGTCAGTTCCACATTGGGATGCTGCGACAGCAAACGCAGCAGCTCGACGCCGGTATAATCGGTGCCGCCGACGATACCAACCTTGATGCGGGTGTTCGATGCTTGGGCCATGATGTGTGCTCTTCGTAGAACGAGGATCGATTGTATCGCTCGGGAAAGCGGGTGTTGCGGCTAAGAGCCCGAAATGGCACCGCAGTCCTTCTTTCCGACCGGGCTGAATGCGCGGAGTTCCGCACAGGGACGCACAGGGCGCGACAGCACCCGGCGCTGAAACAAGGGTACGAAAAAAAGCCCGCCGAAGCGGGCTTTTTTGGCAGCGTATTAACGCTTGCTGAACTGCTTGCGACGACGTGCCTTGCGGAAGCCAACCTTCTTGCGTTCCACTTCGCGGGCGTCGCGGGTGACGAAGCCGGCTTGCGACAGCGCGGACTTCAGGGTCGCGTCGTAGTCGATCAGGGCACGCGTGATGCCGTGACGGACTGCGCCGGCCTGGCCGGTTTCACCGCCGCCGTGCACGTTGACCTTGATGTCGAACGATTCCAGGTGGCCGGTCAGTTCCAGCGGCTGGCGCACGATCATGCGGCCGGTTTCGCGAGCGAAGAACTCGTCGACGGGCTTGCCGTTGACAACGATCTTACCCGTGCCCTTCTTGATGAAAACGCGAGCCACCGAGGTTTTGCGACGGCCGGTTCCGTAATTCCAGTTACCGATCATGGCGTTTCCTTAGATATCCAGCGTCTTGGGCTGCTGGGCGGTGTGCGGGTGCTCGGCACCGGCGTACACCTTCAGTTTCTTGATCATGGCGTAGCCCAGAGGACCCTTGGGCAGCATGCCCTTGACAGCCTTCTGGATGGCGCGGCCGGGAAAACGCTCTTGCATCTTCTCGAAGTTCGTTTCACGGATACCGCCCGGGTACGTCGTGTGGCGGAAGTACTTCTTGTCCTTCGCCTTGGCGCCCGTAACAACGATATCGGCAGCATTGATAATGACGATGTAGTCACCGGTATCAACGTGCGGCGTGAATTCAGGTTTGTGCTTGCCACGCAGACGACGTGCGACTTCGCTGGCCACACGACCGAGGACTTTGCCCTTGGCGTCGATCACAAACCAGTCACGTTGGACTTCATGCGGCTTGGCCACAAAGGTCTTCATGATGGTTCCTAAGAATAAAAATTTCCTGACTGGACCATCCAGTCAGTATTTTTCCCCAAACTAGACCGAATTCCCGGAAAAAACCGCAAGGATTCACAGGGGTTAAAAGAAAACTCGGTCGATATCAGCGTCTTGCCTAAGCGTTATTACCCGCCCGTGCATTAGCCAAAATGAGGGAAAGCCTGCGATTCTAACACAGCTGCTCAAAAAGTGGGCAACTCTATTCAAATCAAGGAATGCGCCGGCGGCGCCTCGAGGGCGCCGCCGGCCTTTTAATCAGGGACGCAGCCCGGACTGGCGCCCGGGATCAGGCGCCCAGATACGCTTCCAGCACGCGGGGATGTCCCAGCAGCTCGCGGCCGGTGCCCGACAGCGCCATGGCACCGTTCTCCAGCACGTAGCCGTGTTGGGCGATCTTCAGCGCCTGGCGGACGTTCTGCTCGACCAGGAACAGGGTCAGGCCGTCGGCATTGATCGCGCGCAGCGAACGGAAGATCTCCTGCACGACGATGGGCGCCAGCCCCATGGAGGGTTCGTCCAGCAGCAGCAGGCGGGGCTTGGCCATCAAGGCGCGGCCGATGGCCAGCATCTGCTGCTCGCCGCCCGACAAGTTGCCAGCGATGCCGGTGATCCGTTCCTTCAGGCGCGGAAACAGGTTGAACACGTATTCCAGGTCCGAGTCGACATTCTTGAGGCCGCGGCGGTAGGCGCCCAGCTCAAGGTTTTCGAGCACGGTCATGGTGGTGAGGATGGCCCGCCCTTCCGGGACCTGCACGATGCCGCGCGCCACGAGCTGGTGCGGCGGCAGGTTGGTGATGTCCTCGCCTTCAAAAGTGATCTTGCCGCGCGCCTTGGGCAAGAGGCCCGACAGGGCCAGCAGCGTCGTCGATTTGCCAGCGCCATTGGCGCCGACCAGAGCGGTGATTTCCTTGGCGTTCAGGTCCAGGTCGATGCCGCGGACGGCTTCGATATGGCCATAGTTGACCTCGAGCCCGCGGACTTCCAGCATGGCGCTCATTGTGCAGCCTCCGCGCAATGCGCTACGGTATTCGTCTTGGGAGCGGCCCGGCGACTCATCGTGCAGCCTCCGTTTGTTCGGTGTCTTCGTCGTCTTCGCGGCCCAGGTAGGCTTCGATGACCTGTTCGTTGTTGCGGATTTCCTCGGGCCCGCCGCAAGCGATGATCTTGCCGAAGTTCAGCACCGCGATGCGTTCGCACAGCCCCATGACGAAACGCATGTCGTGCTCGATCATGAGGATGGTGTAGCCGCGGTCGCGGATGGCCAGGATCTCGCGCATGAGTTCGGCGCGCTCGCCGGTGTTCATGCCGGCGACCGGCTCATCCAGCAGCAACAGCTTGGGCTCGGTGGCCAGCGCGCGCGCCAGCTCGAGACGGCGCTGTTCGCCGTAGGACAGGTTATCGGCCAGATCGTTGGCCTTGTGGTCCAGGCGCATCCACGTCAGCAGTTCGTGCGCGCGTTCACGGGCGCGCTTTTCGTGCTCGCGGTAGCCCGGCAGGCCCAGCAGCAGGCTGGGGAAGCCGTAATTCATGTGACGGTAGGCCCCCACCACCACGTTTTCCAGCAACGTCATTTCCTTGAAGAGACGGATGTTCTGGAAGGTGCGGGCGATGCCCATGCGCGTGATGCGGTGCGGCTTCTTGCCCAGGACGCTCTGGCCGTTGAACGTGATGGCGCCGCCGCTGGGCGGCAGCAAGCCAGTAATGAGGTTGAACACCGTGGTCTTGCCGGCGCCATTGGGGCCGATCAGGCCGAAGATGGCGCCCTCGGGCACGGACAGGCTGACGTCATGCAGCACATGCAGGCCGCCGAAGCTCTTGGAGACGGAAGAAAGCTCAAGCATGGCGCTTGCCTCCCTGGCGTCCTTGGCGCATCCAGCGCTTGAAGCGCGCCGGATCCCAGATGCCTTGCGGCAGGAACAACACAATCACCACCAGAATCACTCCGTTCGCGACCAGGCGCAGATCGGCAAAACCGCGCAGCATTTCGGGCAACACGGTAATGATGAAGCTGCCCAGCACGGGACCGGCCAGGCCGCCAATGCCGCCCAGGATCGCCATGGTCAGGATTTCCACGCCACGGTCGAAACCGTATTCGTTGGGACCGATGAAGAAGGTCAGGTGCGCGTTCAAGGCGCCAGCCAGACCCGCGATCATCGCGCCGGCCACGAAGGCCAGCATCTTATTGGCGCGCACATCGATGCCCATGAGGCCTGCCGCGGTTTCATCGCCGCGGATGGCGTCGAACGAGCGACCGATCTTGGAGGCGCGCACGCGCCACAGCACGAACAGCACGATGACGACCGCCAGCACCACATGCCACCACTGGGTCAGCTGCGGAATGCCGTTAAGGCCCAGCGCGCCGCCGGTAATGGACTCGGTGTTGAGGATGGTCACGCGAACCACTTCGCCGAAACCCAGCGTGGCCATGGCGAGGTAGACCCCGGACAGCCGCAAGGTCGGCAAGCCGATCAGTGCCGCCACCAGCGCAGGCGCGGCCATGCCGCCGGCAAGCGCGACCGAGAACGGCGCGTCGTAGTTCATGGTGAGCAGCGCGGCGGTGTACGCCCCGATGCCCATGAAGGCTGCATTGGCCATGGCGAGCATGCCGCAAGCCAGGGTCAGCCAGATGGAGAGGGCCAGCAAGGCGTTGGTGCCCAGCGTGAGCACCAGGTTGCCGTAGATGGCCCAGAAATTTTCGAATCCGCTCATTCTTTAAGCCTTGCGTTGAACCACTTTGCCGAACAGACCTTGCGGGCGCACCAGCAGGATCAGGAACAGCAGGCCGAAAGCCACCGCATCACGCATGGTGGAGCCGATATAGGCCACCGACAGCACCTCGGCAAAACCGAGGAACAGGCCGCCCAGCATGGCGCCGCGGATGTCGCCCATGCCGCCCAGGATGATGACCGCGATGCCCTTGTGCAGCATGGGCTGGCCCATCAGGGGGAACAACGCGTTCGAGTACAGGCCGATCAGCACGCCGGCCACGCCGCCCAGGGCGGCAGCGGCGAACGAGGTGGTGACGAACAGCTTTTCGACGTTGATGCCCAGCAGCCAGGCAGCCTTGGGCGATTCGGCGATGGCGCGCAGGGCGCGGCCGAATTGCGTGCGGCGCATGACGAACATCAGCACGGCCATCAGCGCGAAAGACAGGAAGATGATGCCCAGTTCGATGACGGTCAGGTGCAGGCCGGCGATCTCGATCACTTCCTCGGGCACGGTGCCGTGCGGGAAGCGCAGGTTGCTGGCGCCGAAGATGCCCTGGGCGGAATTATTCAGGATGATGCCCACGCCGATGGTGGCGATCATGGGGATCAGGTGAGGCGCGTTGCGCTTGCGCAGCGGCTTGAGTACCAGGTAGTCGATGATGACCCCGGTAAAGCCGGCGACGAAGAACGCGGCCATCAGCGCCGCCCACAGGGGCAGGCTGAATTGCTGCACGACGAACAGTGCTGCGTAGGCGCCAACCATGAAAACGGCGCCATGCGCCAGGTTGATCACCCCGAGCACGCCGAAGATCAGCGTGAAGCCCAGCGCGAACAGTGCATACACACAGCCCAGCGACAAGGCATTGACGAATTGTTGTTCGAACATGATGGGACTTTCCAAAGCTGTGAGGGCCCCATGCAGCGCCCACTGCATGGCCTTGAGCCTCCTGGCAAGGAGGCGATTCTTTTAGGGTGACGGCCCTGCGATAAAAAGCGCCTTGCGGACGGCCGGGCCATCCGCAAGGCGCATCCCCCCGCGCGGGGATGCGTAGCGCTTACTTTTCGATGACGTACTTGCCGTCCTTCGTCACGCTGACGATGGGGGCCTGGTCGGCATCGTAGCCGGCGGGCTTGCCGGCGCGGTCGTTGGCTTGACGGAACTTGAACGCGCCGGTGGCGCCGGTCCACGTGACCGAGGGCAGCGCGTCGCGCAGGGCTGCGCGATCCTTGGGCAGTTCGCCGGAGAGCTTGACGTTCTTCAGCGCCTGGGCGGCGATGTACATGGCGTCGTACGACTGGGCCGCGAACTGGTCGGGCGCGCCGTTGAACTTGGCCTTGTACGCGTCGATGAACTTGACGTTCTCGGGCGCCTTGTTCTCGATCGACCACGGGCTGCCGATCCACAGATTGTTCGACGCGCCGCCGGGGGCCAGGTCGAAAATCTTGACCGAGTTCATGCCGTTGCCGCCGATGACCGGCACGTTCAGGCCGAGCTGGCGGGCCTGGACCATGATCGGAGCACCTTCGGCCAGCAGCGCGGACAGCACGATGGCGTCGGGGTTGGTGCCCTTGATCTTGGTCAGCTGGGCCTTGAAGTCCACGTCGCCCTTGGCGAACGTTTCGGTCGTCGTGACCGGGATCTTCTGGTCTTCCAGGGCCTTCTTGAAGTTGTCGTAGCCGCTCTTGGTGAAGACGTCGTCGTTGCCGTACAGGACAGCGACGTTCTTCAGGCCGGTCTTGGCCTTGACGGTGGAGATGGTGGCGGGCAGCACGTCGGCTTCCGTGACCGAGTTGCGGAACACGTAGTTGCCGATGGAGGTGATGCCGTCGGCGGTGTTCGAGGTGCCGAAGACGACCGTCTTGGCAGCCTGGGCGATCGGGTCGGCGGCCTGAGCCGAGTTCGACAGCGTCGGGCCGAAGACCATCAGGACGTTGTCCTTGAAGATCAGTTTCTTGAAGACGTTGATCGCTTCTTCTTTCTTGCCTTGTTCGTCCTCGACCACGAGCACGATCTTGTTGCCGTTGATGCCGCCGGCGGCGTTGATTTCATCAGCAGCAAGCTGGAAACCGTTGCGGATCGACACGCCGTACTGGGCGGCGCCGCCGGACAGGGCTTCCGCCACACCGATCTTGATGTCGGCCGCATGGGCAGCCGGGACGATACCGGCGGCGATCAGCGCGGCCAGCAGCTTCTTGGTCTTGGATTGCATGGTTGTTACCACCTTAAAGTCTGTCTCGGAATATTGGTAATCCGGGCTGATGTAATCCTGCCGGATTGACGACGAACGCCGCCTAAAGGCGCCGTGTTTGCGCGTCAAGACCCGGGATATTACTCCTTTGTATCAGGCGGATACTCGAACGCCATTCAACAAAAGCCTACAAACCGCCCATTTTTTTGTAAAAAACGTGTGGTTACTAGCAAAAACCCTAACGCTGGCCGAATGATATTCGGCAGGCGTAAGTGTCCTACGTTCTGGCCGATAACGCCACGCCCAGATACTGGTCGTAGGCGCTTTCGGTCAAACGGAACCATGGCATCTCCCTGTCGCGAAAACCCATGTAACTATCGTGCATCGCCTTGAATCTGGGGTCTTTGGCGGCCAAGTCCTTATAGACTTGCTGCGTAGCCTCGAATGCCAGATCCATGATGGATCGCGGAAATGCGCGGACTTGCGCGCCATTAGCCGTCAATTGAGCCAGCGCCGCCGAGTTGCGGGCGTCATAGCGGGCGATGGTGGCGGCATGCGCAGCCTGCGCGGCGGCCTCGACAAGGGCCTGATAATTCTTGGGCAGCGCGTTCCAGGCCTCGTCATTGATGTAAAGCGACAGCTGTTCCCCGGGGGCCCACCAGCCCGGTGCGTAGTAATACTTAGCAACCTTATTCAGGCCCAGCTTGTCGTCGTCGTACGGCCCCGCGCCGGCCACCGCTTGCAGGCCGTCCTTCTCGAAGGCCTCAGTCAGTTTGGCCAGGTCCGCCTGCTGTGGCGCGACACCCAGTTTGGCCAGCACGTCGCCCGCCAAGCCGCCGACGCGCATTTTCAGGTCCTTCAGGTCGCCGGCGCGCTTGATTTCCTTATTGAACCAACCCCCCATCTGGGCACCGGTGTTGCCTAGCGGAAAGTTGATGATTTTTTCCGGCTTGAAGAGCTCGCGGGTGAGCCGCAGGCCGCCGCCTTCGCTCATCCAGGCGTTCATCTGCCTTGCGTTCAACCCGAAGGGCACGGCAGCGTCGAAGCAGAAGACGGGATTCTTGGCGTAGTAGGCGCGGGACGAAGCATGACCGCATTCCACCTTCTTGGTGGACACCGCTTCCATCAGGTCCGCGGCGGGCACGATGTCGCCCTCGGGGAAGTGGCGGATGTTGAATTTCCCGCCGGTGGCTTCCGAGACAAATTTACAGAAGCTTTCGCCCGCTCCGATGCGCAGGTCCAGGGTGCTGGGGAAGCCGGAAGACAGGCGCCAGCTCAGTGAGGGCATGTCCTGCGCGAACGCGGGCGCGCTGACTGCGGCGCCGGTAGCGACGGCGCCGAGACCGGCGTGCTTCAAGAACGAACGTCGTTGCATCTCTTTGCTCCTTTACAGCAACACCTGGGACATCAAGCGATACCCGCCGGATATTACACGCTGATATCGGCCTGCCTTGCCACACTATCAGGTAAGGGATTGCAAAGACCGGAACGACTGCGGCGATCCGGTAGCCGGCCGCGGCACACGGGCCGCGGCCGCCCGGAGGATCAGGTTCCGGCGATCGCCATCTGCTCGATCAGGATCGAGCCGGTGGTCTTGGTGCCGCGGGAAATCGTGTCGGCGCCGACCGCCACGATCTGCTTGAACATGTCATTCAGGTTGCCCGCGATCGTGACTTCCTGCACGGCGTGCTGGATCTGGCCGTTTTCCACCCAATAGCCGAACGCGCCGCGCGAGTAGTCGCCCGTCACGTAGTTCACGCCCTGGCCGATGAGTTCGGTGACGAGAAAGCCCGTGCCCATCTTCTTGAGCATGGCTTCGAAGTCGTCACCCCGGCGGGTCAAGGTGGAGCTGAACACCAGATTATGCGACCCGCCCGCATTGCCGGTGGTCGTCAGGCCCAGCTTGCGGGCAGTGTAGGAAGAGAGGAAGTAGCCTTCCAGCACGCCGGCCGACACCACGCTGCGGCGGCGCGTGCGCACGCCTTCGTCGTCAAAGGGCGAGCTGCCCATGGCGCCGGGGATATGCGGATCCTCGGTGAGGTTGATGTGTTCGGGAAAAATGGGCTTGCCCAGCGAGTCCAGCAGGAAACTGGCCTTGCGGTACAGCGCGCCGCCGTTGGCCGCCTGGGTCAGGGCGCCAACCAGCCCCAGCGCCAGCGGCGCTTCGAACAGGACGGGAAATTTGCCGGTGCGGATGCGGCGGGCCGACAGACGCGAGAGCGTGCGCTCGGCGGCGTAGCGGCCGATTGCTTCGGGCGAGGCCAGCTTGGCCGGATCGCGCTCGGAGCTATACCAATAGTCCCGCTGCATGCCGTTGCCGCGGCCGGCGATGGGCGCCACCGACAAGCTGTGGCGCGAATAGGGGTAGCCGCCCAGGAAGCCGCGCGTGTTGCCCATCACGAACTGGCCTTCGTAGGTGCCCACGGTCGCGCCATCGGTGTTGGTAATGCGCGGATCGACCTCGCGGGCAGCACGCTCGGCGCGCAGCGCCAGCTCCGCGGCTTCTTCGGTGGACACGCCCCACGCGCGGTGCAAGTCCAGATTGGGGAATTCAGTGGCCAGTTGATCGGCGTCGGGCAGGCCGGCGGCCGGATCGGCGGCGGTATGGCGCGCGATGTGCCAGGCGGCTTCCACCGTCTGGCGCAGCGCCGCTTCGGAAAAATCGGAGGTGGAGGCGGAGCCGCGGCTCTGGCCGGCGTAGACCGTCAGGTCCAGCGAGCGGTCGCGCGTCTGTTCGACGGTTTCAATGTCGTTCTTGCGGACGGAGACCGACAGGCCCAGGCTTTCCGAGACTTCCGCCGCGGCGTCGGAGGCGCCGATCTGGCGCGCATAGGCGAGGGTTTGTTCGACGAGTTCGGAAAAACGCGCGTGATTCGCCGCCAGCGGCAAGGATGAGGAGGATTTAACCATTGCTGTCCAATTTGCAGAGACGGTTATCATAGCCAAGTCTGTCATTGCGCAGTTTTCCATGAATTCCCATACTGAAGAAGAATCCGTCGACGACGGTTACGACGAGAACGGCTACGACCGCCCCAGCAAGTCCCAGATCAAGCGCGAGATGCACGCCCTGCTGGACCTGGGCAAGCAGCTGATCGAACTGTCCCCCGAACGTCTCAAGCAGTTGCCCCTGGAAGAACGCCTCTATGAGGCGATCCGCATGGCGCAGCGCACCACCGGGCGCGAAGGCAAGCGGCGCCAGGTTCACTTCGTGGGCAAGCTGATGCGCGACGCGCCGGCCGACGAGATCCGCGCCCAGCTCGATATCTGGGAAAACGGCTCGCGCGAGGAAACCGCCGCCATGCACCGGCTGGAAACGCTGCGCGACCGCCTGCTCGACGACGACGATGCCCTGACGCGGTTGCTCAATAGCAATCCGCAGGCCGACGTCCAGCAACTGCGCGCCTTGATCCGCGCCGCCCGCAAGGAAAAGCTGGCCAACGCCGCCCTGCTGCAAGGCCAGGAGCCGCAGAAGAAGCATTACCGCGCGCTGTTCCAGGCCCTGAAGACCCTCACCCTCTGATTCACCACCCTCAGTCCATGAACGCTCCGACCGACCTGCTCGATTGCATCGAGATCGAAACCGCTCCCAACCCCACGCATGCCGTGATCTGGCTGCACGGCCTGGGCGCCGACGGCAACGACTTCGCGCCCATCGTGCCGGAGCTGGACCTGCCGGCCGGCGTGTCGGTGCGCTTCGTTTTCCCGAACGCGCCGGTGCAGCGCGTGACGATCAATAACGGCATGGCGATGCGCTCCTGGTACGACATCCTGGTCATGGACCTGGTGCGCGTCGAGGACGGCCAGGGCATCCGCGCCTCGGAGGCCCAGATCCACAAGCTGATCGCGCGCGAGAACGCCCGCGGCATCCCCACGTCGAAAATCGTGCTGGCGGGCTTTTCGCAGGGCTGCGCCATGACCCTGCATACGGGCATCCGCCTGCCGGAAAAGCTAGCGGGCATGATGGGCTTGTCGGGCTATCTGCCGCTGCTGGACACGGCCGAGGCCGAGCGCAACAGCGCCAATCAGGACACGCCCATCTTCCTGGCTCACGGCCAATACGACCCGGTGGTGTCGCTGCCGCGCGCCCAGGCCTCGCTGGCCGAGCTGCAGCGGCTGGGTTACGACGTGCAATGGCACACCTACCCGATGCCGCACTCGGTCTGCGCCGAGGAAGTGGCGGATATCTCCAAGTTCCTGAAGCAAGTCCTGGTCTGAAGACCATGCGGGGCCGCGCCCGGCGGCCCTGATCGCGGCAGAGGGGCGCGCCGCGCCCTGCCCGCCCACTCGCAGGCCCTGGCGGCCTGCGATTTCATTTTGTATACCAACTGATATTCCAGTCTGGAATTTTCCTAGGCTGCCTTTCCTGCGTCCATAGAGAAAAACGCCAACTTCAAAAAGCTTGTCGCCTATTTGCATTGAATATAGTATTCGATCCAAGCCTTACCGGCCCGGGCGAGCAGTTCGGGCTTCCCTGTTGTTGCAGTCGAGTCGATCCATCCCATTGGCCGTGTTGCGCCGGGTTTCGGCGTGGCATTCAAGACGCAGGAGAAAGTCCCGTGAAATTCTTGCCATCGCCCCGTCTGGCGGCAGCGGCGCTGCTAGCGTTGCTCGCCCCCCTGGCCGCCCAGGCCGAAGCCCTCAATCCCCCGGTGAAGATCCGCTACGAAGAAGTCGTGCGGTCCATTCTTTACGTGCCCAAGTACGTGGCCCTGTCGCAGGGTTACTTCAAGGACGCCGGCCTGGACGTGTCCATGAAGACCTCGCAAGGCACCGACAAGGGCATGACCGCCCTGCTGTCCGGCAGCGCCGACATCGTGCTGATCGGGCCCGAGGCCTCCATCTACGTCCACAACAGCGAATCCCCGGTCAAGCCCAAGATCTTCGCCGGGCTGACCGCCACCGACGGGTTTTTCCTGCTGGCGCGCAAGCCGGTGGAGAAGTTCGACTGGTCCATGCTCAAGGGCAAGGAAGTGATCGGTTTCCGTCCGGGATCCAACCCCATCGTGTTCCTGGAAACGGCGTTGCGCAAGCACGGCGTGGATCCGCAAAAGGACGTAAAGCTGCTGAACAACATCGGCATTCCAGCGCGCGCAGGCGCGTGGATGGCAGGCCAAGGGGAGTACGGCATTTTTCTTGAACCCGAGGCCGGCGAGCTGGTGCGCAATGGCAAGGGGTACATCGTCGCGTCCGTGGGCCACGAAGTCGGCCAGGTGGACTACACCGTATTCACCGCCACCGATAAATACATCCGCGACAACCCCAAGGTCATCCAGGCCTGGACCAACGTGGTGGCGCGCGCCGAGAAGTACGTAAAGGACACTCCCGCCGCCACGCTGACCCCGCAGATCATGAGCTACTTCCCCGGTATGGACCAGGCCGCCGTAACCGAGGCCATCGAACGCTACAAGCAATACCAGATCTGGAAAACCACGCCGTTGGTGACGGCGGAAGCCATGAACCAGTTGCAGGACATGCTGATCGCCAGCGCGGTCATGAAGGACAGCGCCCGCGTGAAGTACGAAGACGTGGTGGTGGCCGACTTCGCCAAGAAGGCTCAATGATGGGAGCCGTCATCCACAACCTGAAGCCGGATACCGCCACGGCGAAGATCGAACTGCGCGAGGTCTGTCTTTCGTACTTTACGCAGGAAGGCGAGACCGAAGCACTGTCGAACGTGTCCTTCACGCTGGCGGCGGGCGAATTCGTCAGCCTGATCGGGCAAAGCGGCTGCGGCAAGAGCACACTGCTGTCCCTGATCGCCGGCCTGATTCCGCCCACCTCGGGCGCCGTGATGATAGATGGCCAGGCCGTGACCAAGCCGAATCCTCGCATCGGCTACATGCTGCAGCAGGACTATCTGTTCGAGTGGCGCACCATCCTGGACAACGTGATGCTGGGCGCCGAGATCCAGGGGCGGCGCGATGCGCGCAGCGAAGCCCGCGCCGTGCACCTGCTGGAGAAATGCGGCTTGGGCGCTTTCCTGTCGCATACGCCGCGCCAGTTGTCGGGCGGCATGCGGCAACGCGCCGCGTTGGCTCGCACGCTGGTCACCGAACCCGACGTCATCCTGCTGGACGAGCCCTTCTCCGCGCTGGATTCGCAGACGCGGCTGGCGATCTCCGATGAAGTGGTGGACATTCTGCGGCGCGAGGGCAAGACGGTGGTGCTGGTCACCCACGACATCGGCGAAGCCATCGCCATGACGGATCGCGTGATCGTGCTGTCGCGCCGGCCCGGCCGCCTGAAAAGCCAATACCGCATCCACTATGGCGACGGCCAGGCCAGGCCCACGCCATTCCAGGCGCGTTCGCGGCCGGAATTCAATACCTACTTCAAACAGCTATGGGACGAGCTGGACGTCCACGTGGAGGGTTGACCATGAACGCGCCCATCGCCAACACCGTACCGCTACGCGCCGTGCGCGCGCCCAGCGAGAAGTACCTGAACTATCTGCGGCGCGACCGCGCCCGCCGCAGGCACATCCGCATCGCGCAGGCCCTGCTGCTGGCCGTCTTCCTGTGCGCCTGGGAAATCCTGCCGCGCATGCACATCCTCAACCCCTTGCTGACGAGCTATCCCAGCGCGCTATGGCCCACGTTCATTGAACTGTGGAACAACGGCAACCTGGGCAAGCACATCATGACCACGCTCAGCGCCACGCTCGTGGGCTTTGGCCTGAGCATGGTGATCGGCATCGTGGTGGCGGCCGCGCTGTGGTGGTCCGACTTCCTCTACAAGGTGCTGGACCCCTTCCTGGTGGTGGCCAACGCCATGCCCAAGATCGCCTTCGTGCCGATCTTCTACCTGTGGCTGGGTTCGGATTACGCGGTGTACGGCATGGCCGTCGCCATCGCGGTCTTCGTGACCATCATGGTGGTTTACGCGGGCTTTCGCGGCATAGACCTGAACAAGGTGAAGCTGGCCCACACCTTCGGCGCCAGCCGCTGGCAGGTGCTGACCAAGGTCGTGCTGCCGGGCAGCGTCCCCACGCTGATCGCTGCTGTAAAGATGAACATCGGCCTGGCGCTGGTGGGGGTCATCGTGGGCGAATTCCAGTCGGCGGACTCCGGCCTGGGCTTTCTCATCATGAACGGCAGCCAGGTGTTCAAGCTGAACATCGTTATGACCGCCATCGCCATACTGGCCGTGATCTCCAGCGTGATGTACCTGATCGTCTACCGCATCGAGGCCGCCATCGCGCGGCGCTACGGATAAGGAACCGCCATGGAATTCCCGCAATGGGTAAAGGACCGCGTGATCGCCCGCCAGGGCTGTCTGCATCCCTATGACGAACTGCCCGCCGCGCGTCTGGCCGTGGTGGTGGTGGACATGCAGCAGTACTTCACCCTGCCGGGCTACCAGGGCGAATGCGCCCCCGCGCGCGAGATCATCGCCCCCATCAACCGCCTGTGCGACGCGGTGCGCGCCGCCGGCGGCACCATCGTGTGGGTGCAGACCTCCTCGGACAACGCCGATTCGTTCTGGTCCCACCACCATGGCGTGATGTTGACGCCGGAGCGCAGCGCCCGGCGCCTGGAAACGCTGCGGCGCGACGCTCCCGGCTACGCGCTGCACCACGACCTGCATGCGCACGACGCGGACCTGCGGGTGACCAAACGCTTCTACAGCGCGATGGCGCCCGGTTCGTCCGAACTGGAGCCGCTATTGCGCGGGCGCGGCGTGGACACGCTGTTGATCGCCGGCACCGTCACCAATGTGTGCTGTGAATCCACCGCCCGCGATGCGATGATGCGGGACTTCCGCACCATCATGGTGGATGACGCGCTGGCTGCGGTCACGCCGGCCGAACACGAAAACGCGCTGCATGGCTGGATGCTGTTCTTTGGCGACGTGCTGTCGGTGGACGAATCGATCGCGCGCTTAAAGCCCGTCCAGGCGGCCAGGAAGACCGCCTGAACGAACGTCCCGGACCTGGCGGGATCAGGACAGGTTCAGCCAGACCCGGCGCATCGTCGGGTCTTCCGGATCCGCGTCGTTGGTGAAGCCCAGGCTGGTCATCAGCGCCAGCATGGGCCGGTTGGTCGACAGCACCAGGCCATCGATGTATTCCAGCCCCTGCTCGCGCGCCGCGTCGATCAGCGCCGACATCAATTGGCGGCCCAGTCCGCGCCGCTGCCAGTCGTCGCCAATCACCAGCGCATACTCCGCCCCCCGGCCGTCGGGATTGCGCAGGTAGTGGGCAAAGCCCACCAGCACCTCCCGAGGATGGCCGCGGTTGGCCGGATTCGGCACCTGCGTGGCGGCCACCAGGGCCAGCTCGCGGTGATAGTCCACCTGCGTATAGCGCGACACCATGCGCGGCGTCAGCTCGCGCATCATGGACACAAAGCGCATGTAGCGCGAACGTTCGGACAAGCCTCGGATGAATTCCTGCAGCGGCTCGGCGTCCTCGGGCCGGATCGGGCGCAACACCCAGGGTATGCCGTCCGCGAAACGCCGCACCTGTACCAGCCGCGCTGGATAGGGATGGATCGCCATGTGGGGGTAGCCCGCTGTCTGTGGCGATTCACAACCCGGCTTTTCGGTCAGGGTCATGCGCAGGCCGCCGGCGCGCAAATGCGTTTCGCCGGCGTATAGAGGATCGATGTCCAGGGACTCGATATCGGGCAGTTCCGACACCAGTTCTGACACCAGCACTACCGCCTGCTGCAGCGCCTCGGCGGCCATATGGCCGATGCGCGGCGCCAGCACCCGGCGCCACAGCCGGCTGCGCTCGATCAGTTGGCGGGCCAGGAAGCCGTTGAGCGGCGGCAGGTCCATGCCACGGTCGGACAGGGACAGCACCGCGTCCGGGCCGCCCGCGCCGAAGCGGATGACCGGGCCGAATTGCGGATCGCGCCGCACCCGGATCGCCATGGGGCGGGATTCCGGCTCGGCCGCGGCCACGTCCATCGGCGTGTCGCGCAGCGGCACGTAGAACAGGGCCAGCAGGCTGCGGATCTCGGCGGTGTTCAATTCGCGCCGGCACTCGGCGCGCACGCGCGCCAGGATCTCGCGCGCGGCCGCCAGGTCCGGCACGTGGCTGGCCGGCTCCGGCGGCTGCGTCTGCAGCAGCAGTTGCTGGTTGTAGTGGTGGGTCGCGAGCACGCCGAAAGCGTCCGCAGCCGACTCAGGCGTGCGGAATGCCGACGTGCCCGCGTCGTCCAGCATGCGCCGCAGCGGCCGCATGCCGGCGTCGCCCATGAAACACGTCACGACGGGCTTTTTCGCCTTGGGGGCAATCTGCGCCAGTTCACGCGCCACGGCCTGCATGTCGGCCAGCGCGTCGGGCGCCAGCAGCACCAGCACACCGTCCACACCGTTATCGTCCAGCACGGCGTCCAGCATGGCCCGTATGCGTTCCGGCGTCAGCGGCGTAAACGTGATGACCGGGTTGGCGGTGGCGGCGTCCGGCTCCAGCATGGCCGCCAGCGCGCGCTGGGTCGCGGGGGCCAGTTCCGCGCGCAGCACGGCGGCGTCGGGACCGATCAGGTCCATCGCCAATTGGGGAGGACCGCTGCCGTTGGAAATCAGCGCCACGCGCCGGCCCTTGGGGCGCCGCGTGTAGCCCAGCACCTTCACCGCCGAGAACAACTGCACGAAGTAGCGCACGCGGACCGCGCCGGCGCGGCGCAAGGCCGCGTCGAAGATGGCGTCGCCGCTGTCGGTATCGGACCGGCCGGCCTTCAACACAATCACGGGCTTGACCGAGGCCGCCGCGCGCAGGGTGCTCATGAATTCGCGGGCTGGACCCACGTCTTCCAGATAGAGCACGATGCTGTCCGTGCGCGGATCGCTGGCCAGGTAGTCCAGCACCTTGGACAGGCCCACCACGGCTTCGTCGCCCAGCGACACGGCGGTGGAGAAACCGATGTGCACGTCCTCGGCCCAGTCCATGACCGCGGCCATGATGGAGCGAGACTGCGCCAGCAACGCCACGCGGCCGGCGCGCGCCAGCACCGGGTGCTGGCTCAGGTTCAGGCCTGCGTGCGGACGCTGGGCGCCAAAGGAGCGCGGCCCCAGCAATTCGCAGCGGTTTTCCTCGGCCCAGGCACGGCAGAGCGCCAGCGTGCCGCGCGGGTAGGGATCGGGCAATTCATGCGGCAGCAGGATCACGGAGCGCGGCGCCAGGGATGACAGCCGGCGCAGCGTTTCCGGCAGGACGGCGGGCGATACGCAAACCAGGGCCAGATCAGGCCGTTCGCCCTTGGCCAGGCCTTGCAGCGTATCCGGCAGATCCGGCGCGGCGCCGACCTCGCAGGCGACGACCGTGGTCTTGCCCTTGAGCGCGGGGGGCAGCGAAGCCGCCGCCGGCAGCGGCCGGTCGGCGACGATCACCAGCGAGGCGGGCTCGAACATCGGGGCGAGAGCGTGTCGCAACATGGTGTTAGCAGGCCCTAATCTAAAATAGCCTTCATCGTAACAAGACAATCCCGCTCTACGTTTGACGCGGGCCCAGCCTGACGCCGTTTTGTGGCGCCGCAGCCGCTATCATTGCCACCTATGACTTCCAACGCCTCTTCTCCCATTCGTACCCGTTTCGCGCCCTCGCCCACGGGTTTCCTGCATCTGGGCGGCGCCCGCACCGCGCTGTTCTCCTGGGCCTTCGCGCGCCACCACAAGGGCACGTTCGTGCTGCGCATCGAAGACACGGACGTCGAACGCTCCACGCCGGAAGCGGTGCAGGCCATCCTGGACAGCATGGACTGGCTGGGCATGCAGCCCGATGAAGGTCCCTTCTATCAGATGCAGCGCATGGACCGCTACCGTGAAGTGGTTGCGCAGATGCTGGCCGCCGGCACCGCCTACCACTGCTACAGCTCGCCCGAGGAAGTGGAAGCCATGCGCGAAGCCGCCCGCGCCCGCGGCGACAAGCCGCGTTACGACGGCACCTGGCGCCCCGAACCCGGCAAGACCCTGCCGGCCATCCCGGAAGGCCGCAAGCCCGTGGTGCGCTTCAAGAACCCCCAGGAAGGCGCGACCTCCTGGAACGACATGGTCAAGGGCACGATCAGCTTCGACAACACCGAACTCGACGACCTGATCATCGCGCGCCCGGACGGCACGCCCACCTACAACTTCTGCGTCGTGGTCGACGACTGGGACATGGGCATCACCCACGTGCTGCGCGGCGATGACCACGTCAACAATACCCCGCGCCAGATCAACATCCTGCGCGCGCTGGGCGCCACCCTGCCCGAATACGGCCACGTGCCCATGATTCTGGGCCCGGACGGCGAAAAGCTGTCCAAGCGCCATGGCGCCGTCAACGTCATGGAGTACGACAATGAGGGTTACCTGCCCGAGGCCATGGTCAACTACCTGGCGCGCCTGGGTTGGAGCCATGGCGACGACGAACTTTTCTCGCGCGAACAGCTGGTGTCGTGGTTCGACACCAAGCACCTGTCCAAATCGGCCTCGCAGTGGGATCCGAAGAAGCTGAACTGGGTCAACGCCCACTACATCAAGCAGATGGACAACGCGGAACTGGCCGAACGCGTGGCGCCGCGCGTGGCGAACCGCGGCGGCCATCCGGAAAAGATCGACCTGCCGGGCGTCATGGGCCTCTTGAAAGATCGCGCCGAAACGCTCGAACAACTGGCCGACGGCGCCATGCTGTTCTGCGCCGAATTCAAGGGCGCGCCCGCCGACCTGGCCGAGCAGCACCTGACCGCCCCGGCGCGTGAAGCCTTGGCCGACTTTGCCCAGCGCGCCCAGGACGCCGACTGGAGCCGCGAAGCCCTGTCCGCCCTGATCAAGGCCGTGCTGGCCGACCGTGGCATGAAGATGCCCCAGCTGGCCATTCCCCTGCGCGTCGCGGTAACCGGCCAGACCCAGACCCCCGCCGTCGACGCCGTGCTGGCCTTGCTGGGCAAGCAAACGGTGCTCAAGCGCCTGGCAGCGATCTGACCGCCGCTTTCCCAAACGCACCGCGGGCCTTGCTCATTCCCGGATGAGCAAGGCCCGCAGTGTTTTTCAGCGAAGCTTCTTGGTGCGTGGACAGGCCCTAGGCCTGCTGGACCGCCGCGCGCGCCTTCAACGCGCGCGCAAAGAACGCTCCCAGCAGCGGAAGCAGCACGGCCGAACCTCCGAATAGCGCGGCCGGCCCGATCTCATCGACCACCGCGCCTGCCAGGGCCACGCCCGCCGCTTGCCCCATGAAGAGGCAGGACGCGAACCACGCCACCGCCGTGCCCCGCGCCGAGGGCACCATCTGGGTCGCGTTCGTCTGCAGGGTGGCATGCAGCAGGTAGTAACCGAAACCGGCCAGCACGCTGGCCAGCAGGCTCCACACCCAGACCGGCCCCAGCAAGTAGGACAGGAACGCCGCCCCCAGGACCAGTCCGCCGGCAATCGCGAGGCCGCGTTCACCCAGGCGCTTCAGGATGCGGCCGGCCACGACCGTGTAGATCAGGCCGCCCACCGCATACACGGCCACCAGCGCGCCTGCGGCGGTCAACGAGATGTCGAAGCGTTCATGCAGGTACGAAGGCGCGAAAGCCAGGGCCCCGAAGACCAGCAGGCCCTCGACGAATACGGTCGCCAGCACGATCCGGGCCCAAGGCGTGCCCAGCACCAGCCGGGCCTGCGCAACGAATCCTTGGCGAACCGCGGCCGGGTCCACCTGGCCGAGCCCCAGGGCCCGCTGGCGCCGCACTTCCAGCAACAGCAACACGCCGACTATCAGGTAGCCGCAGACCAGCGCGGCAAAGGCCCAGCGCCAGCCCACCGTATCGGCGAACAGGCCGCCAGCCAACTGGCCGGCCGACATGCCCAGGATGGTGCCGGTCAGAAAGCGGGCCAGCGTGGCCTGGCGCCGTTCATAAGGGACGTTGTCGCCGATCCAGGCCATGGACAAGGGCACGATGCCCGCGCCCGCGGCGCCCGACAGCACGCGGCAGAACACCAGGACATCCAGAGTCCCGGCCATCACCGCCCCGGCGCTGCCCAGGGCGCAGGCGAAGGTCGCAATGCTGACGACACGGTACTTGCCGTAGCGGTCGCCCAGCGGGCCGAAGAACATCTGCAGCACGCCATAGGCCACGGCAAACGCGGTCACCGCGCGCGCGGCCTGGCCCGTGGTGGTGCCGAATTCCGCCGCAAGTTGCGGCAACATGGGGTCGCAGATGCGAAAGGCGCTGGCGCTGACGAAGGCGGCCAGGGCAAGCAGCGCGATGGCGCGCGCTTCGGAGGACAAGGCAGGCATGGATGACCGGCAGCGGGGATGGGTGAAGACCGCACCTTACCGCAGCCCGGCCATCTTGGCTTTGCGGCGGGGCGGAATGTCCGCCCCGCGCAACGCTCAATAGGACAGACGGTAGCCCGTGGGCATGCGGCGCGCAGTCATCACCTGGCCGCCGTTTTTCAGCTCGCGCATCGTCAGTTTGGTCTTCTCGAGCTTTTCGACGCGATAGCGGTTCAGGTAGATCGGATCGTTGGCATCCACGAGCTCGCCGGCGGACTTGGTGGTCTGCATCGTATAGATACCGTCGGCCACGCTCCAGCAGCCGGTCTCGCGCAACGCGGGACGCGTCTTGCGGCCGATCTTCAGCAGGGACTCGTAGGCCATGGTGCCATCGGCGGACAGCACGAGCAGCGATTGCAGGTCGCCGCTGACGTCGCGCGGGCGGCTGTTCGACAGCCAGGTGCCTATCATGGGATCGCCGGCCTTGGCGGGCACGCAGGCGACCGGCTTGGGCGGTTCCGCGGGCTGGGCCTCGGTGATGGTGGCGGGCTTCCTGGCGGCGCAACCGGCCAGGATCAGAACGGCGCAGGCAATGCCAGCCGAACGCAAATACACACTGCTCATGACTTCCTCAACACGTCTGTCGACGCGCCGCGCCGATCACCCCGGCACGTCCCTCGCGCAGCAAACATCACGCACTCTAAAGAGCCGTTTGCGAAGAATCAACGGCGATCCGCGCCACGTGCAATTGCGCAACAGTCCGCCCCGGAATTGCCCGGTTTTATGGCCGCAAATCGCAAAAATGCGTTGGTTTCAAGCGACACTGCGGCCGCGTTTCGCAGCCTTCGCCCGCAGCATTTCCTCCATGCGTTCGGCGGCTGGAGACAAGCTGCGCCCCGCCAGGCGGGTGATGCCCAATTCGCGTTCAATGCGCGGCCCGGACAGCGGCACGAAGGCCAGGCCCCGGGAGTCCGGCGGCACGCCCAGCCGCGCCAGCACCGTGACGCCCACGCCCCGCTCCAGCATGGCCAGCAGCGACATCATGTTGGACACGAAGACCTGCCGATCCAGCATGAACGCGGCCTGCGGATAGCCGGCAAGCTGGCGATGCGCAATGGTCCCGACCAGGGGCAGGTCTTCGATCTCGCGCCAGGTCACCGACTTGCGCCGCGCCAGCGGATGGCCGCGATGGCAGACCAGGCCGAAGGCGTCGCGCAGCAAAGGCTCGAACGCCAGCCGCCGGTCCTGCGACACCGGGCTGCACACGCCCAGCTCCACCTCTCCCGCCAAGACCATCCGTTCCACGCCTTCCGAGTTGTCGTCGAACAGGCGCAGCGCCACCGCGGGATAGCGTTCGCGATACGCAGCCACCAGCTCCGGCAACCAGTGCGTCGCCACCGTGGCCACCGAGGCCATGGTCAAGGTGCCGGCCTGATTGGTGGCCAGCCCCGACAGCGCGCTTGCCACGCGATCGTGGTGCTGCACCAGCTCGCGCGCCAGCGGCAGGCAGTCCTGGCCGAAGCGCGTGAGCGTGCCGCGGTTGCCTGGCTCGAACAGCGGCTGCCCCAGGCGTTGCTCCATTTCGCGGATGGACAACGACAGCGCCGGCTGGGAGCGGAACGCCCGGGCCGCAGCAGCGCGAAAACTGCGCAGCTCGGCCACCAGCAGGAAATGGCGGTAATGGGTGATGGAAAGTTCGGGCGATGAACGCATGTGCGCCCCAATTAGTAGAACTTATCCAATCATATGAAAAATAAAGTTTTCTGATCACATGCGCCCACCTAATATGGCCGCACCATGAATGCCGACTCCCTGCTCGCCCCGCCGCCCGCCTTCGCCGACCCGCTGGATTTCAGCCTCGTCGACCACTTGCCCGCCCGCCCTGCCGGCAGCGGCCGCCTTGTCGTTGGCGCCGCCCCGCAAGACGCCAGGCCGGGCCTGCTGTTCGTGCCCGGCGCGTATCACGGCGCGTGGTGCTATGCGCACTACCTGGCCTACTTCGCCCGCGCCGGCCTGGCCTGCGCGGCGCTGGACCTGCGCGGCCACGGCGCGCTGCCCCAGGACGCCTCGTTCTCGTCAGCCACCATCGCGGACCTGGGCCAGGACGTAATCAGCGCACTGGATGCGCTGTCGCACCCCACGGTCGTCGTGGGGCACAGCATGGGCGCGCTGCCCGCGCTGCTGGGCGCCAGCCAGCGCGCGGTGGCGGGCGTAGTCTTGCTGGCCCCCTCGCCTCCTGGCGACCTGCCCGGCGCCCAGGCGCTGCCTCCCGTCCCCGATGGCGTGCCGCGCCGCGCCCCGAACGAGCATGAAATACGCGCGCGTTTTCTGGCGACCTCCCCGGACCGCGACATCGGGCCCGTGGCGCAGCGCCTGTGCGCCGAAAGCCCGGAAGTGCTGAACGACCGCTATCTGCTGCGCGTGCCCGTCGATGCCGCCGCCATCGGCGCGCCCGGCCTGTGCCTGGAAGCGGGGCTCGATACCCATGACCGGCATCCGCCTGGCCAGGACCTGGCAATCGCGCGCCGCTTCGGCTTTTCGCACGCGGTGCTTGCCGGCCAGCCGCATTGCATGATGTACGCCGATCAGTGGCAAGTCAGCGCCGCAGCCATTCTGGGTTGGCACCGCGGCCTTTTCGGCTGACCGCAAGAAACCCTAGGACAACAACGACGCGCAATCGCGCCATCAGGAGACAACCATGTCCATTCCCCGCTACCTCCGCCCGGCGCTGATCGGCGCCGGCCTGCTGCTGGCCGCGGCCGCGCATGCCGCCGGCTGGCCCGAAAAGCCCGTAACGCTTATCGTGCCATCCGCCGCAGGCGGCGCGGCCGACCTCACCGCGCGCACCCTGGCCCAATACCTGGGCGAGAAGACCGGCCAGACCGTGGTGGTCGAGGACCGTCCGGGCGCCGGCGGCATCGTCGGCACCAATGCCGCCAAGAATGCGGCGGCGGACGGCTACACCTTCCTCCTGTCCACCAACTCCACCCATTCCGCCAACCAGTTCCTCTATAAGAGCCTGCCCTACGACGCGCAGAAGGACTTCCGCCAGGTCGGCATGCTGGGCACCTTCGGCACCGTCGGCGTGGTATCGCCCGACAGCCCCTACCGCACGGTTCCCGATCTGGTCGCCTACGCCAAGAAACATCCCGGACAGGTCTTCTTCGGCTACTACAGCTCGTCCTCGCAAGTGCCGTCCGAACTCCTGAAGCAACGCGCCGGCATCGAAATCACCGGCGCGGCCTACAAGAACATCACGCAGATCATCACCGACCTGCGCGGCAAACAGATCAACTTCGCCTTCGTGGACTACCTGACCGCCATGGGCCAGATCGACGGCAAGGGGTTGATCCCTATCGCCGTCACCGGCGCCCAGCCGCAACCGGCCTGGCCCAGCGTGCCGACCATGACCAGCTATTACCCGGATTTCGTCGTTGCCGGCTGGCTGGGCCTGTCCGCCCCCGCGGGCACGCCGCCGGACATCGTGGAGAAAATGAACGCCCACATGCAGGCCGCGGTCAAGGACGAAGCCACCGCGAACAAGCTGCGCGCGCTGGGCCTGACGCCCGAATCGATGGACGTGGCGCGCTTCGATGCCTTCGTGAAGGAAGACACTGCACGCTGGAAGGAATGGATCCGAATCTCGGGCATCCAGCCCCAATAAGAACGCGGTCCCCTCTATATATAGATACGGAGGGGACCTGCCCGCCTACAGCGGCAGGCGCTGTTCGTGCTTGATCTCGCGCAGCGCGACGATGGTGCGCGTCTGGCGTATGCCCGGCATGTTGAACAGGAAGCGATGCAGGAACCTGTCGTAGGCTTCCGGGCTTTCGACCAGGATCTTGAGCAGGAAGTCCGAATCTCCCGTCACCGCGTAGCACTCCAGGATTTCGGGTGCGTCGCGCACCGAACGCTCGAAGTTCTCGACCGTATTGGCGGAATGCCGCTCCAGACTGATCTGCGCGAACATGCAGCCCAGCCCCACCTTGCTGCGGTCCACCTGGGCGCTGTAGCCCTGGATCACCCCGCTTGCCTCCATCGCCTTCACCCTGCGCCACACCGGCGCGGCCGACAGGCCGACCTTCTCTGAAAGCTGCTGCGCCGAGGCCCGGCCGTCCTCCTGCAAGGCCTTGAGGATGCCGATATCGGTCTTGTCCATCGCTTAGTCTCCTGGTTTTTGTCGAACACGAAATGTTCATTGCGAATTATAGGGATAGCACGATCCAAAAACGCAATAAACCTGATGGCTCACGAACCTATCATGGTGCCGAAACCAGGAGTATTCACTATGGACGGTACCCCCGCCGCCGAGCCCCAGCTGGACCTCGAGTACCAGCTCGCCGACAACCTCACCCGCAGCTCCGGCCGCATCTTCCTCACCGGCACGCAAGCCCTGGTGCGCATCATGCTCACCCAGAGCCGGATGGATCGCGAGCGAGGTCTGAACACGGCCGGTTTCGTTTCCGGCTACCGCGGCTCCCCCCTGGGAGGCGTGGACATGGCCATGTGGAAGGCGCAGAAGGCGCTGGACGCCAACCAGATCACCTTCCTGCCCGCCATCAATGAAGACATGGCGGCGACTGCCGTCATGGGCACCCAGCAGGCCGGCGTGCGCGCCGACCGCAACGTGGATGGCGTCTACGCCATGTGGTACGGCAAGGGCCCGGGCGTGGACCGCGCGGGCGACGCCCTGCATCACGGCAACGCTGCGGGCGCCTCGCGCAACGGCGGCGTGCTGGTGGTGGTGGGCGACGACCACACCGCCGTCTCGTCCTCGATTCCGCACTCCAGCGAGGCTTCGCTGATCGGCTGGCAAATGCCCATCGTGCATCCTGCCTCCATCGACGAATACGAAACCTTCGCGCTGTGGGGCTGGGCCCTGTCGCGCTATTCGGGCACCTGGGTCGCCTTCAAGGCTGTGTCCGAAACCATAGAGTGCGGACATTCGTTCGTCCCCGCCCCTGCGCAGCGCTACGACATGCCTGCGGACCCGGACATGCCCCCCGAAGCGCTGGAATACTCCGCGCGCGACTTCCTGTCGCTGGCGATCGAAACGCGCATGAACCTGCGCATGAAGGCGGTGGCCGCGTTCGCGCGCCGCCACAGCATCGACCGCCTGACCTGTCCTGCGCCCAAGGCGACCGTGGGCATCGTCACGGTAGGCAAGGCGCATCTGGACACGATGGAAGCGCTGTCGCGCCTGGGCGTGGACACCGTCACCGCGAACGCGCCGGTACGCGTCTACAAGCCCGGCCTGACCTGGCCGCTGGACACCGGCCGCCTGCTCGAATTCGCCCGCGGCCTCTCGCATATCCTGGTGATCGAGGAAAAAGGCGCGGTGGTCGAAAGCCAGATCAAGGACCTGCTGTTCAATATGCCGGACCGTCCCACCGTCATCGGCAAGAAGGGCCTGGACGGCGAACCGCTGGTGCCCTCGGCGGGCCAGTTGCGCCCTTCGCTGCTGGCGCAACCGCTCGCCAGCTGGCTCAGCCGTGCCGCCGGCCTGCCGCTGGCGGCGGACCTGGCCGCGTTCGGCTGCGAGGCGCCGCTATCGAATGACGCCGACGGCATGCGCCGCCGCCCCTACTTCTGTTCGGGCTGCCCGCACAGTACCTCGACCAAGGTGCCGGAAGGCAGCCAGGCGCTCTCGGGCGTGGGCTGCCACTACATGGCCGCGTGGATGGACCGCGACACCGGCGGCCTGACGCAGATGGGCGGCGAAGGCGTCGACTGGATCGGCCTGTCGCGCTACACCAAGATGCCGCACATCTTCCAGAACATGGGAGAAGGCACCTACTACCATTCGGGCTATCTCGCCATCCGCCAGGCCGTGGCGGCCAAGGCCAATATCACCTACAAGATCCTGTTCAACGATGCCACGGCGATGACGGGCGGCCAACCCATCGACGGCCCGATCTCCGTGCCCAGCATCTGCCAGCAATTGCGCGGCGAGAATGTGGCGCGCATTGTCGTCACCACGGATGAACCCGAGAAATATCAGGGCGTGGACCTGGGGGCCGGCATCAAGGTGCATCATCGCCGCGAGCTTGATGCCCTGCAACGCGAACTGCGCGAAATCCCCGGCGTGACCGTGCTGATCCACGACCAGACCTGCGCCGCCGAAAAGCGCCGCCGCCGCAAGAAGAACCAATTCCCCGATCCGGCACGCCGCATGCTGATCAACAGCGCGGTGTGCGAAGGCTGCGGCGATTGCGGCGTGCAGTCGAACTGCCTGTCGGTCGTGCCCCTGGAAACCCCATACGGCCGCAAGCGCGCCATCGACCAGTCCAGCTGCAACAAGGACTATTCCTGCGCTGAAGGCTTCTGCCCCAGCTTCGTTTCCGTCATGGGCGGCAAACCCAAGAAGAGCGCGGCACCCAAGGCCGACCAGGAACGCCTGCAAAGCCTGATCGCGCAATTGCCCGCGCCCGCCACGCCCGCGCTGGACCGTCCCTATCGCCTGCTGGTCGCCGGCATGGGCGGCACCGGCGTCATCACCATCGGCGCCATCGTCTCGATGGCGGCGCATCTGGAAGGTCTGTCGGCAGCCGTGCTCGACCTGACCGGCCTGGCGCAAAAGGGCGGCACGGTAGTCAGCCACATCCGTCTGGCGCCCGCCGGCTCGCCGGCCGGCCCGGTGCGCCTGGACTGGCAGCAGGCGGACGCCGCGATCCTGTGCGACCCGGTAGCCTCCATCGCGCCGGATTCGCTGGGCGCGCTGCGCCGTGGCCATACCCAGGTCACGGTCAACACCTACGTGGCCCCGGTCTCCGACTTCACCCGCAATCCGGACGCCGCGATGCGGCCCGAAGCGCTGCTGGCCAAGATCCGCCACGCGGCGGGCGAATCCAACACCGCCGCGATTGACGCGCACGAAGCCGCGCTGGCCCTGTTCGGCGACAGCATCCTGTCCAATATGTTCATGTTGGGCTATGCCTGGCAGCGCGGCGGCGTGCCGCTGTCGCAAGCCGCGATCAATCGCGCCATCGAACTCAACGGCGTGGCGGTAGCCGCCAACCGGGCCGCGTTCGATAGCGGCCGGCTGGCTGCGCATCAGCCGCAGGCGCTGGAAGGCGCGCTGCGACCGCGCGCCCAGGTGGTGCAGTTGCACGTGCCCGAATCGTTCGAGCGCGCCGTTGCGCGCCGTATCGAAGACCTGACCGCCTACCAGGACGCCAACTACGCCCGCCAGTTCCAGGACGTCGTCGAGGCCGTCGCGGCGCGCGAGCGCGAACTGGCGCCCGACGCCAAGACGCCGCGCCTGGCGCTGGCGGTCGCCCGCGGCCTCTTCAAGCTCATGGCCTACAAGGACGAATACGAGGTGGCGCGTCTCTACACCGGCGAATCGTTCCAGGCGCAGTTGAAAGGCCAGTTCGAAGGCGATTACAGCCTGCGCTTTCACATGGCCCCGCCGATCTTCGCCCGCAAGGACCCGCGCACCGGCGTGCCGCGCAAGATGACGCTGGGCCCGCGCACCATGACAGCGTTGAAGCTGCTGGCGCGCCTGAAGGGTTTGCGCGGCACCTGGTTCGATCCTTTCGGCCACACGGCCGAACGCAAGATGGAACGGACGCTGGTGCGCGAGTACCGCCAGACCATAGACCAGTTGCTGGCAGGGTTGACCCGGGACAAGCTGCAGCAAGCGGCTACAATCGCCGGCCTTGCAGAAACCATCCGCGGCTTCGGCCACGTGAAGGCTGCGAACGTCGAGAAGTATCGGACGGAGTTGGGCCGCTTGATGCAAACCTATACGGCGCCTGCCCCGCGCGATATGCCCCTGCGGAAAACCGCATAAACATTCGCTCTGAGCGGCACCTTCCTAGGCGCGCCTTGCTGGGCGCGCCTAGTGCATTTAGTAACAATCTTTTGTGACCTTCGTCTTATCTTCTTCTTGTCCCTGTCGTACTCGATCACTAGAATTAGTGTCCAACGAGGGGTGCTACACTATATGTTGTGGTCGCCTAAGCGCTGATTCCCGTCGGCCACGCCTTTTGGACTAGCCCGTCCTAACGTTGCGACCCCCTTTAAAAGATCCGATTTCGTACCTGACATGACGCCGTCATGTCGCTATCTACGCGCTTTTCGCACAGGAGCTTCCATGCAGACTACGATCGCCTCTGTGACCCGGCCCTCGGCCGTGCCGCCCTCCCAAACCGATTCTCCCGCCGACGCAAATGGCGGGAAATGGGCCAGCTACAACATCATTCGCCGCAATGGCTCGGTGGTTGGGTTCGAACCCAACAAGATCGCCATCGCCATGACGAAGGCCTTCCTGGCCGTCAATGGCGGCCAGGGCGCGGCCTCCGCGCGCGTGCGTGAGCTGGTCGAGAACCTGACCGGCCAGGCCGTCAATGCGTTGGTGCGCAACCGCCCCAACGGCGGCACCTTCCATATTGAAGACATCCAGGACCAGGTCGAACTGGCGCTGATGCGCTCGGGCGAGCACGACGTCGCCCGCGCCTACGTGCTGTACCGCGAAAAGCGCACGCAGGAACGCGCCGCGGCCGCCGCCGCCGCCGAAAACCAGGAGAAAGCCGCCGCCCCGCAGGAACACGTGCTGAACGTGACCGACGCCGGCGTGCGCCGCCCGCTGGACCTGGCCGAACTGCGCGCCACCATTGAAGCCGCCGGCGAAGGCCTGGCCGAGTTCATCGACACGGAAGCGATCCTGAAGGAAACGGTCAAGAACCTGTACGACGGCATCCCCGTCGACGAAGTGTTCAAGTCCGCCATCCTCTCCGCGCGCGCACTGGTCGAAAAGGATCCGGCCTACAGCCAGGTCACCGCCCGTCTGCTGCTGCACACGATCCGCAAGGAAGTGCTGGGCGAGGAAGTCTCGCAGGACGGCATGGCCACTCGCTACGCCGAATACTTCCCCACCTTCATCGCCCGCGGCATCGAAGGCGGCCTGCTGTCGCCCGAACTGGCCAACTATGACCTGACCAAACTGGGCCACGCGCTGAACGCCAAGCGCGACCTGCAGTTCGGCTACCTCGGCCTGCAGACCCTGTACGACCGCTACTTCCTGCACATCCGCGGCACCCGCATCGAACTGCCGCAGGTGTTCTTCATGCGCGTGGCCATGGGCCTGGCGCTGCGCGAATCCGATCGCGAAGCCCGCGCCATCGAGTTCTACGAGATCCTGTCCTCGTTCGACTTCATGAGCTCGACTCCCACGCTGTTCAACTCGGGCACGCTGCACTCGCAGCTGTCGTCGTGCTACCTCACCACCGTCTCCGACGACCTGGAAGGCATCTACGACGCCATCAAGGAAAACGCGCTGCTGGCCAAGTACGCCGGCGGCCTGGGCAACGACTGGACCCCGGTGCGCGCGCTGCGCAGCCACATCAAGGGCACCAACGGCGAAAGCCAGGGCGTGGTTCCGTTCCTGAAGGTCGTCAACGACACCGCCGTGGCGGTCAACCAGGGTGGCAAGCGCAAGGGTGCGGTCTGCACGTACCTGGAATCGTGGCACCTGGACATCGAAGAGTTCCTGGAACTGCGCAAGAACACCGGCGACGAACGCCGCCGCACGCACGACATGAACACGGCGAACTGGATTCCCGACCTGTTCATGAAGCGCGTCATGGAAGGCGGCGAATGGACGCTGTTCTCGCCGTCCGACTGCCCCGACCTGCACGACAAGTATGGCCGCGCCTTCGAAGAAGCCTACGTGGGCTACGAAGCGCGCGTGGCCAGCGGCGACCTCAAGCTCTTCAAGAAGATGCCGGCGCTGACCCTGTGGCGCAAGATGCTGTCGATGCTGTTCGAAACCGGCCATCCGTGGATCACGTTCAAGGATCCGTGCAACATCCGTTCGCCGCAGCAGCACGTGGGCGTGGTGCACAGCTCGAACCTGTGCACCGAGATCACGCTGAACACCAACGAATCCGAAATCGCAGTGTGCAACCTGGGTTCCGTGAACCTGGTCGCGCACATGAAGCCGGCTGCCGGCGGCGGTTTCGAACTCGACCACGACAAGATCAAGCGCACGGTCAGCATCGCCATGCGCATGCTCGACAACGTCATCGACATCAACTACTACGCCGTCGACAAGGCCCGCAATTCCAACGCGCGCCATCGTCCGGTGGGCATGGGTATCATGGGCTTCCAGGATTGCCTGCAGATGATGCGCGTGCCTTATGCATCGCAAGCCGCCGTCGAGTTCGCCGATCGTTCGATGGAAGCCGTGTGCTATCACGCGTATTGGGCATCGAGCCTGCTCGCTGAAGAGCGCGGCCGCTATCAATCGTATGAAGGCTCGCTGTGGTCGCGTGGCATCTTGCCGCAAGACACGTTGAAGATGCTGCGCGATGAACGCGGCGGTCACGTTGAAGTCGATGAGTCGAGCACGCTCGATTGGGAGACGTTGCGCGCGCGCATCAAACAACATGGCATGCGCAACTCCAATTGCATCGCAATCGCCCCAACCGCGACTATTTCCAATATCATTGGTGTATCTGCGTGCATCGAACCCACTTTCCAGAACTTGTACGTCAAATCGAATCTCTCCGGCGAGTTCACGGTCGTTAACGATTACCTCGTGCGTGACCTGAAGAAACTCGGTCTCTGGGACGAAGTCATGGTCGCCGACCTCAAGTACTTCGACGGCAGCCTGTCCCGCATCGATCGCGTACCTTCCGAACTCCGCGACCTCTACGCCACCGCGTTCGAAGTCGAACCGAGCTGGCTGGTTGAATGCGCGTCGCGCCGCCAGAAGTGGATCGATCAAGCACAGTCGCTGAACATCTACATGTCGGGCGCGTCGGGCAAGAAGCTGGACGACACCTACAAGCTGGCCTGGAAGCGCGGCCTGAAGACGACCTACTACCTGCGTACCCTTGGCGCCACCAGCGCCGAGAAGTCCACGGGACGCGGCGGCGAATTGAACGCCGTCTCGGCGGGCGCTCCGTCCGCTGGCCCCGCGGTCGCTGCTGCTGCACCTGTTTTGCCGGAACCCGAAGTTCTCGGGGCGGTTTGCACCATGCGGCCGGGCGACCCCGGCTTCGAAGAGTGCGAAGCCTGCCAATAACCGCCTCCGGAGAATGAATCATGATTAATTGGGAAGACGACACCATCGCAACGCAACCTGCTCAATCGCCCGCACCCGCGGCGGGCGGGCAGGCTGCGCCCGCAGTCCGGGCAGCGACCGGTGTTTTCGGCGATGCCGCCATGCCCACGCCGCCCGCGCCTGAACACGCGGCCGGCCTGGCTGCCAGCGGCTCCGCCGCCTCGCAACGCGTGAAGGTTGCCGACAAGCGCATCATCAACGGCCAGACCGACGTCAATCAGCTCGTGCCCTTCAAGTACAAGTGGGCGTGGGAGAAGTACCTGGCCACTTGCGCCAACCACTGGATGCCGCAAGAGATCAACATGTCGCGCGACATCGCCCTCTGGAAGAACCCGAACGGGCTCACCGAGGACGAGCGCCGCATCGTCAAGCGCAACCTGGGCTTCTTCGTCACCGCCGACTCGCTGGCCGCGAACAACATCGTGCTGGGCACCTATCGCCACATCACGGCGCCCGAGTGCCGCCAGTTCCTGCTGCGCCAGGCGTTTGAAGAAGCGATCCACACGCACGCCTATCAATACATCGTCGAAAGCCTGGACCTGGACGAAGCGGAGATCTTCAACGCTTACAACGAAGTGCCGTCCATCCGCGCCAAGGACGAATTCCTGATCCCGTTCATCGACGCGATCGCGGACCCCAACTTCAAGACGGGCACTCCCGAAGCCGACCAGACGCTGCTGAAGTCGCTGATCGTCTTTGCTTGCCTGATGGAAGGCCTGTTCTTCTACGTTGGATTCACGCAGATCCTGGCGCTGGGCCGCCAGAACAAGATGACCGGCGCCGCCGAGCAGTACATGTACATCCTGCGCGATGAATCCATGCACTGCAATTTCGGCATCGACCTGATCAACACCGTCAAACTGGAAAATCCGCATCTGTGGACGCCGGAATTCCGCGAAGAAATCCGAGAACTCTTCCGCAAAGCGGTCGAACTCGAATACGCTTACGCCGAAGACACGATGCCGCGCGGCGTGTTGGGCTTGAACGCACCTATGTTCAAATCCTACCTGCGCTTCATCGCCAACCGTCGTTGCCAGCAAATCGGTATCGAACCGCTGTTCCCGCAGGAAGAAAATCCCTTCCCGTGGATGGCGGAAATGATCGACCTTAAAAAGGAACGCAACTTTTTTGAAACTCGCGTGATCGAATACCAAACCGGTGGCACGCTGAGCTGGGAGTAAAAGCAGTACGTCATCAGGCCCGGCGCGGGCACGCTCCAGATGCAAGGAGCGTCGCGTTCGCGACAGGCTTGGTGACGCTCTCCTCGGTCAGGGTGTTTTGTCGCCGGGCCGCCCTAAGGCAGAATGCCCCCCTCGGGGGCAGCGAGCCGAAGGTGCGGCGTGGTGGCATATCGAACACGTAGAACAAGCGGTCGGCGGCCTGTGATCAGGTCGCCTGCCGGCGCCATTTGAAATGGCTCGCGCCAAAGGAGCGGGGGCCATATCAAATGGCTGTGCCGAATTCATTAGCGCAAACCGTAGTAGCTGTTGCTCGCACAGAACAGCGGCATGCGCCGATGAATAGCCCGGGCACGATGCGCCTTGTTGGCGGATCGGGGCACGGGTTTAAGTTCTGGGACCCCTGAACCTAAGGAGCATGACCATGGCAACAGCCAAGAAAGCCGTAAAGAAAGCGGTGAAGAAGCCCGCCGCCAAGAAGGCAGTAGCGAAGAAGGCCGCACCGGCCAAGAAAGCTGCCGTCAAGAAGGTAGCCGTCAAGAAAGTCGCTGCCAAGAAGCCGGCAGTGAAGAAGGTTGCCGCCAAGAAGCCGGCAGTCAAGAAGGTCGCCGCCAAGAAAGCGGTAGCCAAGAAGGCCGTCGCCAAGAAGGCCGTCGCCAAGAAAGCGGTAGCCAAGAAGGCTGTCGCCAAGAAGGCCGTCGCCAAGAAAGCTGTCGCCAAGAAGGCGGTTGCCAAAAAGGCCGTAGCCAAGAAGGTTGTCGCCAAGAAGGCCGTCGCCAAGAAGGCGGTTGCCAAGAAAGCGGTAGCCAAGAAGGCCGTCGCCAAGAAGGCCCCCGCTGCCAAGAAGGCGGTTGCCAAGAAGGCCGTAGCCAAGAAGGCGCCTGCCGCCAAGAAGGCTGTTGCCAAGAAGGCCCCCGCTGCCAAAAAGGCTCCCGCTGCAGCCAAGCCTGCCGCTGCCAAGAAGCCCGCTGCGAAGAAAGCCGCTCCGAAGAAGCCCGTAACGCCGCCGTCCACGGCTGCCGCACCGGGCGCGAAGACCGCGCTGAACCCCGCCGCGTCGTGGCCGTTCCCGACGGGTGGCCGTCCCTAATCAGGACGGCTCGAAGCACTAGCTTCGCAGAGCCGCCTGGCCTAGGCCGGGCGGCTTTTTCATGCCCGCCCGGCCTGGAAAGATGCCTCCTATACCAAGGACTGCAAGCCCGCGCCGCCTGCAGGCGATTTTTCGTCTGGGCGTGCGACAATTGACTCCTCTTTTTCAGGGTGATCGTGTCCATGCTCGATGAAATCTTGCGCTTCCTCCTCGAAATCGCATTCACGCTGTTCGGCGCAGCGCTGATTGCCCGCGCCTGGATGCACGCGATACGGCTGCACCCCTTCAACCCGTTGTCGCGCTTCATCTACCAAGTCACCAACTGGCTGGTGATGCCCTTGCGCAAGATCATTCCCGCCGGCAACAAGATCGACTGGACCAGCCTCGTCGCCGTCTGGCTTGCCGCGCTGCTCTATCTAGTGCTGGTCTGGCTGGTGGCTATCGGCGCGCTGATCCCGGTGGAATACCTGCCCAAGGCCATGGGCTCGGCCTTGATCATGGCTATCAAATGGGCGCTGAACCTAGTGGTGTGGCTGACGCTGATCCAGGCCGTCCTGTCGTGGGTCAACCCGATGGCGCCCATGATGCCGCTGCTGCAGGCACTCACCGCGCCCATGCTGGACCCTATCCGCCGTCTGCTGCCGCGCACCGCGATCGACTTTTCGCCGCTGGTGCTGCTGATCGTGGCGCAGGTGCTGCTGATGGTGTTGTCCAATATCAGCCAGCGCATGATGGGCCTGTAAAGGCGGGGCGCTGCCCCGCCTCAAGGCCGCCTACGCCGGAATGGCGGAGTAGATTTCGACCAGCTTCTTGCGGTCGATCTTGTGGTTGTTCGACATCGGCAGCGCGGGGCAGGCCACCAGCTCGGACGGCACCATATAGGGCGGCAGGCGCTGGGCCAGCCGCTCTTTCCAGCCCGCCAGGGCGTCCGGCGGCAATGTGCGCGCCACCTGCTCCGCATCCACGCCCGCCACAAATCCAATCAAGCGCACCGCCGTGCCGTCCGGCCTGCGCAACACCGCGCAGGCGCCGCCCTCCACCCCAGGCAGGCCGTGCAGCGCCTCGTCGATTTCCGCCAGCTCGATGCGATAACCGTTCAGTTTGATCTGGTCGTCCATCCGGCCACGGCAGAACAACAGGCCATCGCCCTCCATCTGGCCCAGATCGCCCGTGCGGAATGCGCGGCGGCCATCGGCATAGATGTAGAGCTTGGCCTCGTTCAGGTCGGGCCGGTTCAGATAGCCGCGCATGACGTGGTCGCCGACGATACAGATTTCACCTTCGTCCACGATCAGCACGCTATCGGGCTTGGCATGCCCCACCGGCAGCGGATCATGCGCGGCCAGGACAGCATCCGTGACTTCGATCCACGTGGTGGCCACGGTGGCTTCCGTGGGACCGTACGTGTTCAGGATCACGGCATCAGGGAAGCGTTGACGCAGCTTCTTGGCCAGCGCCGAAGGTAATGGCTCGCCACAGAACAAAAAGGTGCGTAGCGTCGGCAAGGTGGCTGGCGAGAAATCACGGTTGGCCAATTGCTGGTGGGCGAACGAAGGCGTGGACACCCAGACCGTCACGCGGTGCTCTGCCAGGCGGGCCATCCAGGCCGCGGGCGCGGCGATCTGCTCGCGCGCGTTCAGCACACAGCAACCGCCCGCGGCCAGGGTCGCGAATACTTCGTACATGGACAGGTCGAAGCTAAACGGCGCCTGGTTCATGAACACGGGCGCTTCGCCCAGGCCGAAACTGCCCAGCATCCAGTCGCCCAGCAGGCCGACGCTTTCGCGGCCGATCTGCACGCCCTTCGGATCGCCCGTGCTGCCCGACGTGAACATGACGTAGGCCAGGCCGCGCTCGGCCAGCACCGCGCCTTCGCCCCGTGTGAACGTGCCGCTGGCGGCGTCGAAAACAGCGGCGGCGCGCACGATCTCGACGATGCGGCGCAGGCGCTCTTCCGGGTAGATGGTGTCCACCGGCACGAACGGCGAGCCGATCAGCAAGGCCCCCACCATGGCGACGAAGAACGAGGCTTCCTTGTGGCCGTAGATAGCCACGGGCACGTCCGGCGCCGCACCATGTCTGCGCGCCTCTTCGGCCCAGGCGCCGGCTTCGGCGCGCAACTGCGCCCAGCTCAGGCTGCGATCAGCGGCAACGATGGCCGGCGCGTCGGGAGCTTGGTCGGCGTCCGTGAACTGGAAAGACTTGAGATCGAAACGCATGCCGAAACTCCCGGCGTCAGATGGGGCTGCGGCCGCTGAATACGTAAAGCGCCAGCGCGGCCAGAATCAGGGTGAGCACGCGCCCGAGAAAGCGCATGACGGGCTGCGCCAGCGCGGCCTGCAGCGCCGGCCGGGTCCGCGCGGCATTGATCAGCAGGTTGTGTCCGACCGAATACGCGCCGAACATCAGGCCGCTGACGATGTAGTGCAGCGACAGGCCGTTCCATACGCCCATGGCCAGCAAGGTGGCGAAGATGCCGATGTTCTGCGCGGCCATCCGATGGCGCGAGAAGAATTTGGTCTTGCTCAGCGCCTTGTAGATGGGCATGAACACCACGTCGCGCAGCCATTCCGACAGGCTGATGTGCCAGCGACGCCAGAAATCCTGCGGATTGAGCGTGGCCAGGGGATTGCGGAAGTTGATCGGCAAGGTGAAGCCGAACAGCATGCCGATGCCGATCGCCATCGTGGAGTAGCCGGCAAAGTCGAAGAACAGATAGGCGCTGTAGAGCGAGGCATTGAGCGCCACGCCGGTGAACGAGTAGTCGTGCGCGTCCAGCGTCGACAGGCCGTAGCGCCAGATCAGTTCGGCCAGGCCGAACTTCTGGATCACGCCCAGCATGATGAGCTCCAGGCCGCTGAGCCAGGTATTCAGGTTCACGCCTTCGTAGCCGCGCTTGAGGTCCGCCTGGAAGTTGCGCCAGCGGTACATCGGGCCGGCCAATAGCGTCAACGGAAAGAACAGGTAGATAAAGTAGTCCAGCGGCGACACGCGCTCGTTGCGCTGCGCGAAGAGCAGCACATCGATGGCGCGGAAGGTGGCGAAGGACAGGCCCAGCATGGCGCCCAGGTGCGACACGCCCGTTTTCACCAGCAGCAGCGGCGTCATCGTGATGATCACGGCCAGCCAGGTGGGGATGTAGTTGCGCCGCACGGCCCACAGCGCGCTGCCGGAAATCGCCAGCAACGCGATGGGCTGGTAGGGGCGCGCCCAGAACACGGCCATCCACACACCGAGGCAAATCACGCCGATGATGTGGCGGTAGCCGATGCGCAGCGGCATGCCAAAGGAACGGTAGGCCAACAGGCCCAGGCCGCCGCACAAGGCGCCGCCGAAAAAGCTCAAGCTTGCGAACAATTCCATGCCGGGCTCAGAACTGTTGGTATTGGAATTCGACCTTGATCGGTCCGCCGCTGCCCGTGGTGGGCTGCGCCTGCAGCACGAACACCAGGATCACGCCGATATACAGGCAAAGGTGCCAGAAAAAGCGGCGTCCCCAGGCGGCAGCCGCCTTGCGGGTTTGCTGCCCTTCGCCAGTGCTGCCGGCCTCGGGCGAGGCCGTGGGAAGAATCTTGCTCATCGGGAAAAGTACTCCGCAATGCCTTGATCGGCCATGGCCCAGCCGAGCTCGGCCAAGTGCATGTCGTCACGCAGCATGCCCGGTTCGAACGGGATGCTGTAGAGATCCAGGCAGCCCATCTGGTAGCGCGCGCACATGCCCGTGATGGCAGCCACCACCGGGTCGAAGCGTTCCACATCCAGGATGAGCTTGGGATTGAACGGCTGAATGACGAAGTAGGCGCGGACCTTGCGCTTCTGCAACAGCGCCATCACGCGCGACAAGTCGCCGAGTTCCGCGCGAGTGATCGGGTCCACGTCCGCAAACTCGTTGCGCGCCGGCGAATACAGCGGCGCCAGGTACTGTTTGTAGTAGTCGTCGCGCACGTCATAGGGGTTGTGGCCGCCCAGGTCCTGCTCGACTGCGCGCGCCTGATGCGTCAGGCGCGCCCACTGCCCCTGATCGAGACGCGCGGAGGACGGCCATGACACGTAGCGGTGCGCCGGCACGGACAGTTTGCTGCGCGGACGATCGGGCGCCGGCTCCTTGCGTGCATGCCACCACAGCCCCAGCTTGTCCTTGAGCTCCGCAACCTGCCCATTGGCGATGAGCCACAGCAGTCCCCAGTTGGCGTTGTCGCTGATCCATGTCTGCATCTGCTCGCGCGTGCTGGGCTGGTCCCAGAGACGGTCCCAGACCGGGCCGGTCACGTGCTCGGCAAACGCGCTGCGCGGCAGCTGCCCGCCCGACGCGAACCAGGCCGGCGACAGCATGATCACCAGTCGCGTGTTGGGCGTAAGCGAATCCGCCACCGACTCCAGCACGCTGACGATGCCGTAGGACTGGAACATGGCGTGGCCATAGGCCAGCGTAGGCACCTTCAGTTCTTCGGGGAAGAAACGATAGGGCACGAAGCGCAGGTCGTGGCTGGACAGCTCGGACGAGCCAAGCACGACCAGCGTCCCGTCGCTCAGGGCGTTGCCCAGGCGGTTCAGGTTGACGTGCTGGGTACCCCAGTCCGGGCCCAGGTTGGGCAGGTAGTTGCTCTTGGTGGCCGCGAGGGCCGAGGGCGCCGACATCGGGTTCACGACGCGGCTGAGCAGATCATCCGCGCCGCAATATGTTCCCACTGCCAGAGCCACCGCCGTCGCGGCAGCCGCGACGTGAGACAACAGCCGGGTATTACGAAGTATGGGCAGCGACATAGCCGGCAAGCGTGCGGACCGACTGTAGGTGCTCCGCGATCTCGGGAGCCGGGATGCTGCAACCGTACTCCGACTCGACCGCCAGCGTGATGTCCACGGCGGCGAGCGAATCGACCAGGCCTGTGGCAATCAGTTGCGTATCGGGGGTGACTTTCTTCATGACGATCGACTCGACGATCTCGCCGATCTTGGTGTGGAGTTCTTGCTCGGTATGCATAGATAGTGCGGCGTTACAGGCCTGATCGGCCAGACATCCCCCGCCCCGGGATTCAGGACGATGAGATTACAAAGAAACGACTGAAACCAGGCTGAACGTCCAGCCCTCCAGAACGACGCGCGGATGCACTCAGTTACATGATTTTCGCAATGCGACGTCGATCGCAGACGCAATCATGGCACTACGTTCGTCGAATCGCCATTGAACTTGTGGATGAAATCGCGAGAAAAGGCTGGCAAACGTAACGTTCGCGGGTAAATCCCCGGGTGGCGCGTTGCGGCCGAACGACAGATTTTTACGCACGCGCGCCCTCCTCTGCCCCGCCCCCGTTTAAGGATCGCCCCGCCGCAATAAAAAAGCCCCCTGACGGGGGCTTTGCCTTGCTGCGCCGCGAAGGGCGTCAGAGGGCTACTTACATCGGCGTGACGCGGGTGGGACCGGCGCCGCTGATCACCTGCACGCGCTGGCCCACGCTGATGGGCACGTCCGCTTCCTGCGCGACGACGCGGGTTTCGCCGTTATCCAGGCGCACGGTGATTTCGTAGCCGGAATTCTTGCCGGTCTGGTTTTCGATCGCGTTACCTGCCAGGGCGCCGAGAATGACGCCGCCAACGGTCGCGATCGTACGGCCGGTACCGCCGCCAATGGCGTTACCCGCCACGCCGCCCAGCGCACCGCCAGCCACCATGCCGACGCCGCTGGACTTGTCGTTCTGGATCACGATGGGACGCACGCCGGTGACCGTGCCGGTACGGACGATCTGCTCGCGTTGCGCCTGGTCATAGCTGTAGACGCCGCTGGACGCGCTGCGGTTGGCGCAGCCGCCCAAAACCGCCATCGAGGTCACGACGGCAGCAATCGCCAGCCAGCGCCCCGCGCGCGGCGTCACCAGGGAAAAAGTTTTGCTTTGGTTCATTTGGACTCCTCGATCGGCCGTTGCCGACGATGTACTCATCATACCCTGGCCCACAATCCCGGCCAGCGCGGCTGCAACACACTGAAACGCACCGCCAGAAGCTGAAAAAACAGCGGTAAAGCGGCTCAAGAAAGGCGCCGGGACGCGGCGCCTTCAAAATCTTTCAACCGTTCGACCGCGACGCAGCGGCCGGGTTCCCAGCGCCGCTTATGCGGGCAGATGGATGCCGTAGGTCGCGTGCAGCACGGCGTCGATCTCGGCACGCGAGGGCGCATGGTTCTGCGGTCCGCGCGAAGCGATCTTGATGGCGCCCATGACGTTGCCCAGACGGCAGCTGTCTTCCCAATTCCAGCCGCTGGTCAAGCCGTAGAGCAGGCCGCCGCGCTGCGCATCGCCGCAGCCCGTCGGGTCCACCACCTGCGCCGCGCGCACCGGCTCGATCTGGATGGTCTTGCCGCCGGTCAGCAGCGTCGCGCCTTCCGCGCCCCGCGTCACCACCACGGCCTGCAGGGTACGGGCGATATCCGCCATGCTGCGGCCCGTGCGCTGTTCCACCACGCCAGCCTCGTAGTCGTTTACGGTCAACGCCTGCGCCAGCTCGAGCATGCGTTCCAGGTCCGCCCCGTCGAACAGCGGCATGGCCTGGCCCAGATCGAAGATGAAGGGGATGCCGCGCTTGTGCAGGCGCTCGGCGTGGGCAAACATACCCTCCTTGGCGTCGGGCGCAACAATGGCCCAGGCCGCGTCGGCGTCGCTCAGATCGTTTTGCGCCGCGTGCGACATGGCGCCCGGGTGGAAAGCCGTGATCTGGTTGTCGTCCAGATCGGTCGTAATGAAGCACTGCGCGGTAAACGTGCCCGGAATGACTTTGACGCGGCTGACGTCGATGCCCAGCCCCGCCATGCGCTCCATGTATTCGCCGGCGTCCTCGCCCACGGTCGCCACCGGCACGGGTTTGCCGCCCAGCAGGTTCATGTTGTAGGCAATATTGCCCGAGCAGCCGCCATACTCCTTGCGCATGCTGGGCACCAGGAACGACACGCTCAGCGACTGGATGCGGTCGGCAAGAATGTGCTCCTTGAAACGTCCTTCGAACACCGCGATGGTGTCGAACGCCATCGAACCGCAAACCAGAACTGGGGTTGCCATGCTAGTCATCCCTTAAGGAAAGAATTTATCGAGTTGGTAGCCATTGACCTGGACGCCGGTCACTTCAATGGGTACTGAAATCTTGAGTTCGCCGGCGGGCGCGAAAGGACCGCGCAACTGTTCCGGTGTGAGATAGTCCTCGGGCTTGAGCACGCGGCGCACCACGACCGTGTCCGACAGATCGGTCAGGTCCAGCACCAGCGCAGGCCAGTGCTGCGGCTTGTCGTAGCGGTTGCGCAGGACCAGTGTCAGGACCAGGCGGCTGCGCCCGTCGTCGATCGCCGCGGCGCCGGTCGGCGGCTGCAGCGACGACGATGCGATCGCGATGCGCTCCAGGCGGCGCGCGTACCCCACGGTGCAGCCCAGCGGCTGGCACACGGTTTCCAGCACGGGCCGCAGGGCGGGCACGGAATTGGCGATGTCCGTGCGGTAGGCATACACCAGCTGCAGGCCCAGCGCGATCAGGCCAACCAGGCAGGCATAGCCCCACAGCTTGCGCAACAGGCCGCGCCGTTCCTGGCGGTCCTGATCGAGGAACTCGGGTGGCGCCCGGCCCACATCGGTCGCGCTGGAATAGCGAGTGCGTGTATCGCCCAGCACCGGCTCGCCGGGGGCTTCGCGGTCGCCAGCATATTCGTCGTGGTAGTCGTCACGGTCGTCGTCGCGGTGTTCGTCGGCGTACTCGTTGTCGTATTCGTCGTCGCGAGCTTCATCGCGCACATCGGGGCGCGCACGGCCAATGGTGAAGGACGGCTCCGCATGGGTACCGCGCGCAGCCTGCTCGGCGTAGTGCGCAGGCCTGGCCGCGGCAGGCGCCGTCCAGCGCGGCGGCTCCTCGGCATCCGCAAGATCGTCATCGGCCTGGCCGTCGGCCTCGTCGAGGTCTTCCGCCTGCTCGGCCTGGACAGGTTCGACGCGTCGGCGGATGTCGTCGCGGCCGCGCAGCACGGCTGGAGGAGCCGAGGCGGCAACAGGAGGCCTCGCGGGCGCGAGCGGCGGTTCCGGCTCGTCTTCCCAGGGAGGAACCTGCGGCGCGGCTGGTACGGCAGGCGTGGCCAGCACCGGCGCCGCATGGCTGGCGGCCGGCGACACAGGCGCGGCAGGCGGCGCGGACTGCGGCGCCGCGCCCGCGGCCGGGACCAGGCAGGCGCGTCCGTCGAACACGGTCGAGCAGGCCCCGCAACGCACCAGGCCATTACGGACCCGCAATTGATCAGGCACCACCTTGAAGGTGGTGCCGCACTGCGGGCAACGGGTGGTCAAGGCCATGGCGCGATCTGCTGCGGCCGCGCTCAGGCCTTCTGGCCGTGCAGGCACACCCAGCCGTCACGCGCGCGCCAGACCGACATGGCGATCCAGGGCGCATACGCAGCCGCCACTTCTTCAGCCTGCCGTTCCAGCACGCCGGACAGCACCAGATGGCCGCCTGCGGCGACGCGTCCGGCCAGCATGGGCGCCAGCACTTTCAGGGGATTGGACAGGATGTTGGCCACGACCACTTCAAAGGTGCCTTCCGCCAGCGCATCGGGCAGCATGGCCTGGAGTTCGACGTGGTTGACCTCGGCATTGAAGACCGTGCTCTGCACCGCCTGGGCGTCGATATCCACCGCCTGCGTCGGGCCCGCGCCCAGCTTGCGCGCGGCAATGGCCAGAATGCCCGAGCCGCAGCCGTAGTCCAGCAACGTGGCGCCGGCCGGCAACTCGGCTTCCAGCCAGGCCAGGCACAGATGCGTTGTGGGATGGCTGCCCGTGCCGAACGCCAGGCCGGGATCCAGCTCGATATGGATGGCGCCTTCCTGGGTGGCGGCTTCCGGCTCGAACGCCGGGACGTCGGGATTATCGCGGTGCCAGCTGGGCACGATCCACAGGCGCTCGGCGATATGGATGGGACCGAACTGCGATTGCGTCAGCCGCACCCAGTCGGCGTCCGGCACGTCGCGCAGGCTCCAGCCCTCGAACACTGCAGGATCCAGTTCGCCCGCGGCGCCGGCTTCTTCCATGATCTGCGCGGGATCGGCTCCGTCGGGCAACAAGGCAACGACGCGGTTCCGGTCCCAGGCCTGCACGTCGGGCTCGGTGCCCGGTTCGCCGAACAAGGGGCGTTCGTCGTCGGTGCCCAGGTCGGCGTCTTCAACCGATACCGACAGCACGCCCGCTTCCAGCAGGGCGTCCGAGAGGGCTTCGGCTTGCGCCTCCAGGCAATGGAGCACGAGTTCACGCATGATGATTCTTCCATCTGGCCAACGGGCCGCGGCTTGCGCCGCGGCCCGATCGACCGTAATACAAAACAGGAACGGTCCGGAGCTAACGCCCCGGATCGCGGGTCAGGGACGCTGAGCCAACTTGTGTTCCAGGTAGTGGATGCTGGTGCCGCCTTCGATGAAGCGGGCGTCCTGCAGCATTTCGCGGTGCAGCGGGATGTTGGTGGAAATGCCTTCCACCACCATTTCCGACAGCGCGGTGCGCATGCGGGCCAGCGCCTGGTCGCGCGTGTCACCGTAGGTAATGACCTTGGCGATCATCGAATCGTAGTTCGGCGGCACGAAATAACCGTTGAACGCATGCGAATCGATGCGCACGCCCGGACCGCCCGGCGTATGCCAGTTGGTGATCCGGCCAGGGCTGGGCACGAAGCGGAAAGGATCTTCCGCGTTGATGCGGCATTCGATCGCGTGGCCCTTGAACGTGATGTCGCGCTGGCGCAGCGTGAACTTCTCGCCGGCGGCGATCAGGATCTGCTGCTGGACCAGGTCGACGCCGGTGATCAGCTCGGTGACGGGGTGCTCGACCTGGATGCGGGTGTTCATTTCAATGAAATAGAACTCGCCGTTTTCATACAGGAACTCGAACGTGCCCGCGCCGCGGTAGCCCATCTTGCGGCAGGCGTCGGCGCAACGGTCGCCGATGCGCTCGATCAGGCGGCGCGCGATGCCGGGGGCCGGCGCTTCCTCGATGACCTTCTGGTGGCGACGCTGCATGGAGCAGTCGCGCTCGCCCAGCCAGACCGCATTGCGGCCGCCGTCGGCGAGCACCTGGATTTCCACGTGGCGTGGATTTTCCAGGAACTTCTCCATATAGACTTCGGGGTTGTTGAATGCGGCGCCTGCCTCCGAACGCGTCATCGTGACGGCGTTCAGCAGCGCGGCCTCGGTGTACACCACGCGCATGCCGCGGCCACCGCCGCCGCCTGCCGCCTTGATGATGACCGGATAGCCGACTTCGCGCGCAATACGAAGGATTTCCTGCGGATCGTCGGGCAACGCGCCTTCCGAACCGGGCACCACCGGCACGCCGGCTTCGATCATGGCGCGCTTGGCGCTGACCTTGTCGCCCATCAGGCGAATGGTGTCGGGACGCGGGCCGATGAAGACGAAGCCACTCTTTTCGACGCGATCGGCGAAGTCGGCATTTTCGGACAAGAACCCGTAACCCGGGTGAATTGCCTCGGAATCCGTGACTTCGGCCGCCGAAATGATGGCCGGCATGTTCAGGTAGCTTTCACGCGACGGCGCGGGCCCGATGCACACCGATTCATCGGCCAGGCGCACGTACTTGGCTTCGCGGTCGGCCTCGGAGTGCACGACCACAGTCTTGATGCCCAGCTCGCGGCAAGCGCGCTGAATGCGCAGGGCGATTTCGCCCCGATTGGCGATCAGGATTTTTTCGAACATTTTCAGCTATCAGCCAATGACGAACAGGGGTTGACCGTACTCGACGGGCTCGCCGTTTTCGACCAGGATTTCTTTGATGACGCCGGACTTGTCGGCTTCGATCTCATTGAGCAGCTTCATGGCTTCAATGATGCACAGCGGGTCGCCTTCCTTGACGGTGGCGCCTACGTCGATGAACGGAGCAGCGCCCGGGTTCGGAGCGCGGTAGAACGTGCCGACCATGGGGGCCTTCACGACGTGGCCCTGGATCACCGGCGCGGCTTCCGCGGCGGCGGCGGGCGCGGCCGGCGCGGCAGCCTGGGCCACGGGCGCGGCGGGCACGCCAGCTTCGGGGTGGTGATAGGCAACCGGCTGCAAGGTCTGCGAGAACTTGACGATCCTCACCTTGCCTTCGCCTTCGGTGATTTCCAGCTCGGCGATGCCCGATTCAGCCACCAGGTCGATCAGGGTTTTGAGTTTTCGGAGGTCCATAGAAGCTGCTTCCCGAGATAGTGTCGGCGACGTCCCAGCGTCGGGTCCGCGCCATATAAGATGTAAATGCTGTGGTTTGGTGCGAGATCAGTGCCGCACTGCGTAACGCAGAGCCGCCTCGTAGCCATCCGCGCCCAGGCCGCTGATGAGGCCTACCGCCAAGTCGGACAGATAAGAGTGATGCCTGAAGGGCTCTCGCTTATACAGATTGGACAAATGTACTTCAATAAATGGGATCGCGACCCCGGCCAGCGCATCGCGAATTGCGACGCTGGTGTGCGTATATGCCGCCGCGTTGATGATGATGAAGTCCGTGCCGTCTTGCCGGGCCGCCTGAATGCGGTCAACCAGCGCGCCTTCGTGATTGCTTTGCCACGCTGTCAGCGTGACGCCCATTTCGCCTGCAAGCAACTCAAGGTTCTCATTGATCTGTTGCAGCGTGAGGCTGCCGTAGATATGAGGTTCTCGGGTGCCGAGCAGGTTCAGGTTCGGGCCATGCAATACCAGTATGTTTTGCGCCATGCGCTTGCCAATGAGTGGTTTGCCAATTGTTGGCAAAACAGCCGATAAACCAGCTTTTTACGCCAATTCCTACTATTTGTCCAACAGACTTACGCCTTTAAACCAGATAAGGTGCGATCCAGATCATCGGGCTGAATTTCACCCAGTATCTTCCGGTTAATTCCGCCATCTGCGTTGAAAACAATAGTAAAAGGCAGACCCCCGCTGGGATTTCCCAGCTTGCGCAGCGTATCGATGGCACCTGCGCCAATTACCCAGAGCGGATAGGAAACCTGTACTTTCTCGACGAATTTTTGCATGTTCGCGGCGGAATCGACACCAATCCCGACAAATCGTACATGCGGATATTTTTTCTGCAGGGCATCGAGTTCCGGCATTTCGCGCACGCACGGCGCGCACCAGGTTGCCCAGAAATTGACCACGATGGGCTGGCCTTTCCAGCCGGACAGCGACTGGGATGCCCCATTCAGGTCGGGAAGTTGCATCTGCATCAGCCCGGCGACGGGATCGCCGGCATCGGCGGGGGCCGAGGGCGCGGAGGTCTTGCGGCCCATCAGGGTGTAGCCGCCCGCGACCGTGGCGGCAATGGCCACGCCAGCGGAAAGAAGTAGGCGTCGATTCATGGCGCGATCATAACCGCTGCGGCCGTTTTACGCCGAGCCGGCCGCGGCTCGCGCCGCCTCTATATATACAATGCAGGACAGGAGAGTTTTCAATGCACCTGCATATTCTTGGCATCTGCGGTACGTTCATGGGCGGCTTGGCGCTGATCGCGCGCGCCGCCGGCCACAAGGTCACTGGTTGCGACGCGGGCGTGTATCCGCCCATGAGCACGCAACTGTCCGAACAGGGAATCGAGTTGATCGAAGGCTTCGGCGCCGAACAATTGGCGCTCAAGCCCGATCTGTACGTGATCGGCAACGTGGTCAGCCGCGGCAATCCGCTGATGGAGGCCATCCTGGATTCGGGCGCGCGCTACGTCTCGGGGCCGCAATGGCTGGGCGACAATATCCTGCCCGGCCAGCACGTTCTTGCCGTGGCGGGCACCCACGGCAAGACCACCACCAGCTCGATGCTGGCCTGGGTGCTGGAGGCCACGGGCATGGCGCCCAACTTCCTCATCGGCGGCGTGGCGCAGGATTTGCACGTGTCGGCCCGCTATGATCCGTCGCGCCGCCCCTTCGTCATCGAAGCGGATGAGTACGACACAGCCTTCTTCGACAAGCGCTCGAAGTTCGTCCATTACCGTCCGCGCACGGCCATCCTGAACAATCTTGAGTACGATCACGCGGACATCTTCCCCGATCTCGCCGCGATCGAAACCCAGTTCCATCACCTGGTGCGCACCATCCCCGGTTCGGGCCGCATCGTTCGGCCGGCGCGCTGCGCCGCGCTGGACCGCGTGATCGCCCGCGGTTGCTGGTCTGAAACCGTCACGTTCGGCGCCGATGGCGCCTGGCAGGCGACCGCGCCCGATGCCGAGGGCGCCTTCAGCGTGCTGCGCGGCGGCGTGACCGCCGGGACCGTGCGCTGGAACCTGACGGGCGAGCACAACCGCATGAACGCACTGGCGGCGCTGGCAGCCGCCGAACACGTGGGCGTGCCGGCCGCGCAAGGCATCGAAGCCCTGAGCCGTTTCGCGGGCGTGAAACGCCGCATGGAATTGCGCGGCACGGTCAACGGCATCAAGGTCTACGACGATTTCGCGCACCACCCCACCGCCATCGCCACCACGCTGGAAGGCCTGCGCCGCCAGGTCGGTCCGGCCCGCATTTTGGCCGTGCTGGAACCGCGTTCCAACACCATGAAGCTGGGCACCATGGCGGCCCGCCTGCCCGAAGCCCTGGCCGATGCGGATCTGGTGTTCTGCTTCGGCGCCCATTCGGGCAAACACGCCCTGGGCTGGAATCCGGCCGAGGTGCTGGCGCCCCTGGGCGACCGGGCTTCCAGCTACGATGACATTGGCACGCTGGTCGCGGCCGTGGCCGGCGCCGCCCGCCCGGGCGATCAGGTGCTGGTGATGAGCAATGGCGGCTTTGGCGGCGTGCACGGCAAGCTGCTGGACGCCCTGCAGGCACGCGGCTGATTCCCGGAATACACCGCAAAGGCGAGCAATGATCCTCTATCTGCACGGTTTCCGTTCCTCGCCGACCTCGTTCAAGGCCAGGATGATGGCGGACGCCATGGCCGCGCGCGGCCTGTCGGCGGCCTGGGCCTGCCCGCAACTGCCCGCCAGCCCGCGCGAGGCCATCGACCTGGCGATGGGCATCGCCAGACGCCAACTCGACGGAGCGGACTCCCCCCGGGTGCTGACCGTGATCGGCTCTTCGCTGGGCGGTTTCTACGCTACGTGGCTGGCCGAACAGCTGGGCTGCAAGGCCGTGCTGCTGAATCCCGCGGTCGAGGCCGCCCGGGATCTCGCCACCCAGGTCGGCGAGCACCGCATGTATCATTCCGACGCGCCATTCGTCTTCCTGCCCGAGTACGTGGACGAACTGGCCGCCATCCATGCCCCTCGCATCACCCAACCCGACCGGTACTTCCTGGTGGCGGCCACCGGCGACGAGGTCCTGGATTGGCGCGAGATGCGCGACCGCTTTGCGGGCTGCCGCCAGCACATCGTGCAAGGCAGCGACCACGGTTTATCCGACTTTGCGGAATGGATGCCCGAAGTGCTTGAATTCGCCCTTGGCGACAAGCAGGTTCGCCCCCAATAATCAGTATCAGACATCAACACTCTATATAGCTGCGCAAGACGGCGCGTGCGCGCCGCCCAGGACGATCCCCACCATGTATGTGTTTTACGAAGACGACGGCAGCTTCAAGGCCGGCAATATCCTGTCCGAGACCGATGCCAGCCTGCAGGTGGAATCGGAATCCGGCAAGCGCAGCAAGATCAAGCGCGCCAACACCTTGTTCACCTTTGCCGCGCCGGAACCGGCCGCGCTGATGAGCCAGGCGGCCGCGACCGCCGAGACCCTGGACCTGCAATTCCTTTGGGAGTGCGCGCCGCAGGAAGAATTCGATTCCCCCGCCCTGGCCGCCGATTACTTCGGCCACGCGCCCACGCCCGTGGAGCAGGCGGCGCTCCTGATGCGCCTGCACGGCGCGCCCGCCTACTTCCACCGCCGCGGCAAGGGCCGTTACCGTCCCGCGCCGCCCGACATCTTGGCGGCCGCGCTGGCGGCGCTGGAAAAGAAGCAGCGCCAGGCTGAGCAGCAGCAGGAATGGGTGGACGAAATGGCCGCCGGGCGCCTGCCCGAACCCATTGCCCAGGCCGCGGAGTCGCTGCTGATCCGTCCCGACAAGAATTCTCAGCAATGGAAGGCGCTGGACGCCGCCTGCGCCAAACTGGGCAAGAGCCCCGATCGCCTGCTGCTGGAACTGGGCGCCTGGCCGCATGCGCTGGCGCTGCACAAGCGCCGCTTCCTGGCGGTGAACTTCCCGCGCGGGCTGGCATTCCCCGATCTGGAACTGCCCCCGATCGACCGTGACTTGCCCCTGGCCGACGCCGAGATCTATTCGGTGGACGATGTCACGACCACTGAAATCGACGACGCCCTGTCCGTTTCCACCTTGCCCGACGGCCGCCTGCGCGTCGGCGTGCACGTGGCGGCGCCGGGCATCACCGTGACCCGCGACAGCGAGTTCGACAAGCTGGCGCGCGCCCGCCTGTCCACCGTCTACATGCCGGGCGACAAGATCCCGATGCAGCCAGACAACGTCATTCAGGCGTTCTCTCTGGACGCCGGGCGCGAAGTGCCGGCGCTGTCCCTGTACGTCGTGGCCGACCCGGAAACCGGGGAGATCATTGAATCGGAAACCCGCCTGGAACGCGTGGTGGTGCGCGAGAACCTGCGCCACAACATGCTGGACGCCCAGATCACTGAGGCCAGTCTGTCCGATCCATCGGCCGACCTGCCCTACGGCCATTGGCTGCGCCCGCTCTGGAAGCTGGCGCAAGCCCTGTCGGCCCAGCGCGAGAACGTGCGCGGCAAGCCCGAGAACAACTCTCGGGTGGAGTACAGCTTCTACCTGGACGGCGACCCGAATGATCCGGACACGCCGGTGCGCCTGGTGCCGCGCCAGCGCAACGCGCCGCTGGACCGTATGGTGGCCGAGTACATGATCCTGGCGAACAATCTCTGGGGCGGGCTGCTGCATCAGCACGGCGTGCCGGGCATCTACCGATCGCAACAGGCGGGCCGGGTGCGCATGAGCACCCAGGCCCTGCCGCACGAAGCCATCGGCGTGCCGCAATACGCCTGGAGCACCTCGCCGCTGCGCCGCTACGTGGACCTGGTGAACCAGTGGCAACTGATCGCCGCCGTCGAACATGGCGTATCGGCCCGCCTGGTCGCCCCGTTCAAGCCGCGTGACGCAGACCTGTTCGCCATCATCGGCGCTTTCGACGCGCAGTACGCAGCCTGGGCGGAGTTCCAGAGCGCGATGGAACGCTACTGGTGCCTGCGCTGGCTCAAGCAGCACAACGTGACCCGGACGGTGGCGCACGTGCTGCGCGAGGACCTCGTGCGCTTCGCGAACGCCCCGCTGGTGACGCGCGTGGGCGGGATGCCGGAGCTGGAGCGCGGGACTGCGGTGGAGATTGATATTCTGGGGATGGATGAGTTGTCTCTGGAGCTGGATTGCCGGTATATCGGGGAGATTAGTCCTGCTGTGGGTGGGCAGGAGTAGGTTTCTTCTGGTCTGGTGTCTTTGGGCGGTGCGTTGCGAGATCTTCGTAGGCCTCCCTTCGGCGCGGGCGCGTGGGAGGCGAGCGCCCACGATTGCGGTCCGGAGCCTTCGCTCCGGACTACCCCCTCGTCATCTTCGTCCAGGCCTTCGGCCTTCCCTTCAGATTCCCTCGGGCGCATCGAGGTTGCTCACCCCCACGCGCCCGCGCCGAAGGGCTACTTGAGTCTTGGATTGATGCGCTGCTAGAGCCGTGGGCAGGGACGACTCTTGTGCTGCCCGTCATTTACGGCCGCGCGGGCGGCCGTAAATGACATACGTGATTTTCTGAATTTCAATTGTGTTCGCTTGCGCGAATGCGACGAATGATTTGCTATTGGTCCCCAGCTCTTGGGGGATGGGCGGTGATGGGTGGCGCGCGACGGACAGCCGCTTGCGCATGCGGATCCGGACGCGCGCCACCCATCCGGCATTCGCGTTGAAGTGACGTTTACTGGCCGACCGCGTGCTTGGCCATCTCCCCAACACAACACCATACCCAGACCCGGTTCTCGCTTGCCATATGCGTCACAAAGAGAACGCCTCCACCACCAGCGCGCAGCGCCATCACGTGACGCAAGACACCACGTAAGCCCCAAAAGGCCGCCCGCGCGGCCGGCCTGGGGCGGGCCCCGCAAGACACGCCAACCCCACTCGTCCGTGGCCAGAACGCCAAGCACACCACCCGCCCCAGCGCCCGTGAAGTTTCAACCAGCCGAGCCTGTCGCGTCGGGGGCTCGCGAGGCGCGGGGCGTCGATAAGCCCGAGGGAATCGGAAGGAAAGGCCGAAGGCCTGGACGACGATGACGACGGGGCAGTCCGGAGCGAAGGCTACGGACCGCAATCGTTGCCCCGCGCCTCGCGAGCCCCCGACGCGACAGGCGCCTAAAGAACCAGCACCCCGGCACCAACCCGCAAGCCTCAAGACCCACAGAACCCTCACACCCCTATAAACTCCCCCGAAAGCCACAAAAGACACGGAGACAACACATGCGCATTTTGCTGGTCGAGGACAATCTCGATCTCGGCGATGCCGTGGAAAGCAAGCTGCGTACGGCCGGCCACAGCGTGCAATGGGTGCGCGATGGCGTGGCGGCGTTACGCTGGGGGCTGGACGAAACTTGGGACGCCCTGGTCCTGGACATCAACCTGCCCGGCAAGGACGGCTTTACCGTCATCCGCGAATTGCGCGCCGCCGGACTGGAAGCCCCCGTCCTGGTCATGACCGCCCGCTCGGAAATCGAAGACAAGATCGACATGCTGGACCTGGGCGCCGACGACTATCTCGTCAAGCCCTTCGACCTGCGGGAACTCGAGGCCCGGCTGCGCGCCCTGATGCGCCGCCCCGCCGGCCAGACCAGTAGCGTCACCGTCTACGGCAACCTCAGCCTGGACCTCGCCAACCGCGACGTCAGCGTGGCCGGCGCGCCCCTGGAGCTGGGGCGGCGCGAATTCCGCCTGTTGGAGATCCTGCTGGGCAAACTGGGCCAGACCGTCGCCAAGGAACGGCTGATGAACCAGCTCTTCGACCTGGACGACGGCACCCTGAACGCGCTGGAGTTGCTGATATCGCGGCTGCGCAAAAAGCTCGCCGGCGCGTCGATCGATATCGTCACGGTGCGCGGCGTGGGCTATCAGGCCCGAAGCCATGAACAGCCCTGAAAACTTCTCCATCCGCCGCCGCGTCTTCGCATTGGGCGTGCTGCTGCTGGCCTGCGCATTGATCGGGCTGGTGTTCTTCCTGCGCGGCTACGCCCAGCGTGCCGCGGAGCAGGCCTTTGACCGGCTGTTGGCGGCCTCGGCGCTGACCATCGCCGGTTCCGTGCAGATCGAAGACAACAACGTCACCGTCGAACCGCCGGTGTCCTCGCTGGCCATGCTGTCTGGCGGCGAACGCGTGTTCTACGAAGCCCGCGCCTCCAACGGCCGCCTCATTACCGGCTACGAAGACCTGGCGCCCGGCCTGCCGCTGGCGCAATCGGCCACTCCTGTGTTCACCTACCTGCGCTATCACGATGAGCCCGTGCGCGTCGCGACCGTGGGCCGGCTGGTGTCCGCCAGCCAGCATGCGGGCTGGGTCACCGTGCGCGTGGCTGAAACTCTGGGCTCTCGCGAAGCCCTGGCCGACGAGATCCTGGGACGCACCGCGCTGCCGCTGGTCGTGGTGTCCCTGGTGGCGCTGGGCCTGCTCTGGTTCGGCGTGCAGCGCGCCTTCGCGCCGCTAAGCGTGGTGGAACGAGAGTTGCGCGGCCGCGCGCCAGACGATCTGGCGCCGTTGGTAACGCCCGTCCCGCGCGAAGTCCGGCGGCTGGTCGAAGCACTGAACGCATTCATGCAGCGCCTGTCCGGCGTCATGGGCACGCTCAATACGTTGGTGGCGGATGCCGCGCACCAGGTCCGAACGCCGCTGGCCTCGCTGCGCGCGCAGGCCGAGGTTGCCCTGGACGAGACCGATCCGCAGCGACTGCATGCCCGCCTGGAACGCATCCATCTGAACGCCATGCATGCGAGCCAGCTGATCAACCAGCTGCTCATGGACGCGACCATCACCCATCGCCTGGGACAAGGCTCGCGCACATTGGTGGGCGTGGCCGAGACCGTCAACGAAACGCGGCGCCGCATCGGACCGCTGGAGGCGCAGCGCCTGCGCATCGAGATCGCGCCAGAAGTACGCCGCGCCCGCATCGCCGGCGACCGCGTCGCCTTGCGCGAAATGCTGCGCAACCTGGTGGACAACGCGCTGCGCTACGCGCCGGACGGCCCCGTCGACATCCAGGCGACGCCAGTGGCCGGGTTCCGCGTGGCGCTCACTGTGTCCGACCGCGGCCCGGGCGTGGCCGACGACGAAAAAGACGCCGTGCAACAGCGCTTCACGCGCGGCCGCGCCGGTGAAGCCCAGCCGGGGTCCGGACTGGGGTTGTCGATCGTGCGCTCGGTGGCCACCGCCCATGGCGGGTCGCTCTGGCTGCAGGACCGGCCAGGCGGGGGGCTGACGGCGCGCGTGATCCTGCCGCTGGCGCGCTCCGCGCCGGGGCGCGCCGCTGCCGCCTGCCTGGGCGCGCTGTGCATGATGGGCCTGCTGCTGGCCTCGTCCTCCCCCGAGGCGCGCGCCGCCGACATCCCCGAAATCGTCACCCGCTACGCCGCGCCGCAACCCACGTCGCGGGTGCTGACCATTGCCGGGCCCACGGACACGCCGGTGGTCGCGCCGCTGATCCAGGGCTTCCAGTCGCAGCGGCCGGACGTGACCGTCGTGTATCGCGAAATGGGCAGCCGCGAACTCTACGAAGCCGCAGTGAGCGGGCAACTGAAAGACGTGGACGTGCTGATGAGTTCGGCTTCGGACCTTCAGATCCGGCTGGCCAACGACGGCTATGCGCTGAGCTATTCGTCGCCCTATGCCGCCAAGCTGCCCTCATGGGCCATCTGGCGCCATGAAGTCTACGGCTTCACTTTCGAGCCGGCCGTCATCGTCTACAACCCCAAACGCTACACCGAAGCCACCGTGCCGCGGTCGCGGCAGGACCTGCTGCGTCTGCTGGAGCGCGACTCGGCGAAGCTGCGCGGCCGCATCGGCACCTATGACATCGCGGCCAGCAGCGTGGGCTACCTGCTGGCGGAACAGGACGAGCTGGTGTCGTCGAACTTCTGGGGACTGGCCAACGCGATGGGCCAGGCAGGTGTGCGCCTGTCCGCCACCAGCGCCGAGATCCTGGACGCGATCGAGAACGACCAGATCGACATTGGCTACAACATCCTCGGCTCCTACGCCCTGTCGCGGCAGGCGGCTGGCGCGCCCATCGGGGTGGTCTTTCCGCAAGACTACGTGCTGGTGCTTGCGCGCTCGGTGCTGATCGCGCGCACGGCCCCCAGCCCGGAGTTGGCGCGCGCGCTGGTGGACTGGCTGCTGTCGCCGGCGGGGCAGCAAGTGGCGTCCAGCCATGCCGCGTTGGGCTCCATCATGGAAGATACGCCCGGCCGCTGGACCTCCGAAGCGGTGCTGGCGCGTTCCCAGGGCATCGTGCAGCCGGTAGTGCTGAGCCCCGCCCTGCTGGTCGGCCTGGACCAGCGCCGGCATTCGCGCTTTGTGCAGAACTGGATCCGACTGGTAACGGACACCCCCGCAAGACCGTAACGGCGCGGGGCGCACGCGCCTGCCGGCAAGGGATTTCCCCTATGCCCCTCTTGCCGCCATGACAGGACGACGACAGACGCGGGCTCCTAAGATGCCCGCAAGCTGGACACGGATCCTGCTCATGCCTATACCAATCGGAGACACACCCATGCTTGCCAAGTCCCAACTGGCGGCCGCCTGCGCCGCTGCATTCGCCCTTGCCGCCGGCAGCGCCCTTGCGCAGCAAGTGCCGGCCGGCTACCCGGCCGATTACCAGAAGATCCTGGACGGCGCCAAGAAGGAAGGCAAGGTCGTCATCTACTCGACCACCGACACCAAGGCCGCAGGCCCCGTCATCAAGGGCTTCGAGGAGCTGTATCCGGGCATCAAGGTCGAATACAACGACATGAACAGCACCGAGCTCTACAACCGCTACATCAGCGAACAAGCGGCCGGCGGCGGTAGCGGCGACATCGTCTGGAGCTCGTCGATGGACTCGGCCCTGAAACTGGCCACCGACTACGCCCTGCAATACAAGTCGCCGGAAGTCAGCAAGCTGCCTGCCTGGGCGGTCTGGAAGGATTCGGCCTACGGCACCACCTACGAGCCGGCCGTGTTCATCTACAACAAGCGCCTGATTCCGGCTGCCGAAGTGCCCACCACGCACGGCGCGCTGGCCAAGCTGATCGCCAGCCAACCGGACAAGTTCAAGAACAAGGTCACCACCTACGACATCGAGAAATCGGCGGTCGGCTTCATGCTGGCGGTGCAGGACAAGGCCAACGATCCCAGGTACTTCGAGACGCTCAAGGGAATCGGCGCTGGCGGCCTGATCGTGCAGTCGTCCACCGGCACCATGATGGAACGCGTGTCCTCCGGCGAAAACCTGATCGGCTACAACATCCTGGGTTCGTACGCCGAAACGCGCGCCAAGAACGACCCGTCGCTGGGCGTGGCGTATCCCACCGACTATGCGCTGGTCCTGTCGCGCGTGGCCTTCATCAGCAAGAAAGCCAAGAACCGCAACGCCGCCAAGCTGTGGATGGACTACCTGCTGTCGCAGAAGGGCCAGACGATCCTGGCCAATCAGGCTGACCTGGCGTCCGTGCGCGATGACATCGAGGGCGACAACGACGTGGACGGCATGACCAAGAAGCTGGGCGCAGCGCTCAAGCCGATTCCGGTCAATGAAACCCTGCTGGACTACCTGGAGCAGAACAAGCGCCTGCAGTTCATCAAGGACTGGCGCGCCGCCGCGGGCAAGTAATGCCGCGCAGCCCGGGGCGCCGCCGCTGCCCCGGGCCGCCAAGCGCGTAGGAAAGGGCGGCGCCCCGCCGTCCGTCCTGGCGCAGCCGGAGCGCTCGCCTGCGGCCCGGCCGCGCGACCGTCGCGCCATTCAAGAACACAGGATTCCCCATGCAGTCATTGCGCTCGAAATGGCAGTCCCTGCCCCGCGGCGTGGTGGTGCTGATCACGGCCTTGGCCATCTATGTGCCGCTGTCGTTCATCATCATCCAGAGTTTTCTCTCCGCGCCCTTCTTCACGCCGTCCAAGACTTTCAGCCTGGACGCGTTCCGCTTCATCTTCGCGGACCCTGATTTCTACAAAGCCCTCAAGAGCGGCTTCATCCTGGCCTTTGGCCTCGCCATCATCGCCATACCGCTGGGGGGCATGCTGGCCTTCCTGATGATACGCACCGACCTGCCCGGCCGCCGCTGGATCGAACCGCTGATCCTGGTGCCGGTGTTCGTGTCGCCCATGGTGCTGGGGTTCGGCTATGTCGTGGCGGCAGGCCCCGTGGGGTTCTTCTCGACCTGGGCGCAGAACCTGCTGGGTTTCGTGCCCTGGAACGTCTATTCGCTGACCAGCATCGTCATCATCGCCGGCCTGACCCACGTGCCGCATGCCTACCTTTACATCTCGTCGGCGCTGCGCAGCATGGGTTCCGACGTCGAGGAGGCCGCCCGCGTGGCCGGCGCCTCGCCGCTGCGTGTGATGGTGTCGGTCAGCCTGCCGATGGTACGGCCGGCCATGCTGTATGCCACCGTCCTGCTGTTCTTCCTGGGTCTGGAAGTGTTCGGCCTGGTACTGGTGCTGGGCGACCCCGAAGGCAACCTGGTGCTGGCCACGTATCTATACAAGCTCACCAACAAGCTCGGCATCCCGTCCTACCACCTGATGGCCGCCGTGGCCGTGGTGCTGATCTGTATGACGATTCCGCTGGTGATGCTGCAACGCCGCCTGATGCGCACCGCCAACCGCTTCGTCACCGTAAAGGGCAAGGCCTCGCGCGCCCGCGCCCTGCCGCTGGGCAAGTGGCGCTGGGTGGCCGGCGCGGTGGTGGCGTTCTGGCTGCTGGTGACCATTGTGGTGCCGCTGCTGGGCGTGCTGCTGCGCGCGTTCGTCTCCAACTGGGGCATGGGCGTGTCGCTGCTGGACGTGCTGTCGCTGGACGCATTCCGCACGGTGTTCGCCCAACCCAACCTGATGCGCGCCATCGTCAACTCGGTGGCCATCGGCGTGTTCGGCGGCGCGCTGGCCGTGGTCTGCTACATGTTCGTGGGCCTGGCCATGCACCGCAAGCCCGACAACATCACACGCTTCATGGACTACAGCGTGCTGGTGCCGCGCGCGGTGCCGGGCCTCCTGGCCGGCCTGGCCTTCCTTTGGGTGTTCCTTTTCGTGCCGATGTGGCTGGACAACGCCCTGGACGAAGGCGGCTGGCTGTCGGCCCTGCCCTTCGCGGAATGGCTGCGCGAGAACTTCATCGAATGGCTGCGTTCCATGCGCAGCACCATCTTCAGCGTGTGGTTGGCTTACACGGTGGTGTGGATGGCCTACGGCCTGCGGCTGATCTCCTCGACCCTGCTGCAGGTAGGCCCCGAACTGGAAGAGGCCGCCCGCAGCGCCGGCGCGCGCCGCGGCCAGGTCACCCGGCATGTCACCGTGCCCCTGGCCAAATACGGCCTGATCGGCTCCTGGCTGCTGATGTTCCTGATTTTCGAACGCGAATACTCCACCGGCGTCTACCTGCTGTCGCCCGGCACCGAGACCATCGGCTCCATGCTGGTGTCGCTGTGGGCGTCAGGTGCCATCGACATCGTGGCCGCGCTTTCCTTCATCAATATCGTTCTGGTCGTAATCGGCCTGGGCATCGCCCTGCGATTCGGAGTCAAACTTCATGATTGAGCTTTCTGTAGAAGACCTGCACCTGGACTACGGCGACAACCCGGTGCTCAAGGGCGTGTCGATGCAGCTGCGTCAGGGCGAAGTGGTGTCGTTGCTGGGCCCCTCCGGCAGCGGCAAGACCACCCTGTTGCGGGCAGTGGCCGGCCTGGAAGGCCCCAAGCGCGGCCGCATCACCATAGGCGACCGCGTCGTCTACGACGGAGCCGCAAAAAAGGAAATCCCCGCCGAGGAGCGCAACCTGGGCCTGGTGTTCCAGTCCTATGCGCTGTGGCCGCACAAGACGGTGTTCGAGAACGTGGCCTACCCGCTCAAGCTGCGCAAGGTGTCTGGCGCCGAAGTGCGCGAGCGCGTGCAGGCCGTGCTGGACCAGCTGGGCCTGGGCAAGCTGGGCCAGCGCCACCCGCACGCCCTGTCCGGCGGACAACAGCAGCGCGTGGCCATCGGCCGGGCGCTGGTGTACAGCCCGCCCGTCATCCTGCTGGACGAACCGCTGTCCAATCTGGACGCCAAGCTGCGCGAAGAGGCCCGCGCCTTCCTGCGCGAGCTGATCATCCGTCTGGGCCTGTCGGCGCTGATGGTGACGCATGACCAGAGCGAAGCCATGGCGATTTCAGACCGCATCCTGCTGCTGAATAACGGCAAGATCGAACAGCAGGGAACGCCGCAGGAAATGTACGGATCCCCCTCCACGCTGTTCACAGCCGAGTTCATGGGCAGCAACAACCGGCTGGACGGCAAGGTGACTGAAGTGCGCGAGGGCCGGGCCCGCATCGAGGGCCGCGGCTGGTCGCTGTGGGGCAAGGCCAGCCCGGACGTGGCCCAGGGCCAGGACGCCACGGCGGTCATCCGGGTAGAGCAGGTGCGCCTGGCGGATGACCCCGACGGCAACCACCTGGACATGCCGCTTTTAACCAGCATGTACCTGGGCGACCGCTGGGAATACCTGTTCCGCACGCCCGACGCCGACCCGGCCCACACCCTGGCCTTGCGGGCCTATGGCCCCGAAGGCCGGGAGCCCGGCCCCTGCCGCCTGGCGCTGCCCGCCAGCAAGGTCTGGGTCTTCCCGCGCACGGCGGCCTGAAGCACCGGCCGGCGGTGCCCGGGTTGTTACAAGCCCGGGCACCGCAAGCCCCCCGCTTGAGGCGTAGCCTGTCCGTGGGAACAAACCCTGGCGCCCAGCCGGCGTGGACTCGCTCTACAATGCCAGCGTGCAACGCCTTGCTGATTCCCCTTCCCCGCTGAGCCGTTCCCTGCGGTGGCTGGGCGCACCCGCCCAGCACTACCTGCGCATCGGCATCGCGATATCGCTGTTGGTGCACGCCGGCGCCCTGGCGTGGCGTTTCGGCGCGCCCGCGCTCTCGCGTCCGCCGGTGACCAGCCTGGAAGTCGTGCTGCTCAATGCCCGCAGCGAAACGCCCCCGGAAACCCCGCGCGCGCAGGCCCAGAACCAGATGAGCGGCGGGGGCAACGCCGAGCGCGGCATGTCCACCACGCCGCTTCCCCGCACCGGAGAATCGGCCGAAACCATCGTTCTGGAGGCCATGCGCCGCCGCCAGGTGCAATTGGAAGCCGAACAGACCCGCCTGATGACCCAGCTGCGCGCCGCCGACCGCGCCGGCGCCGAACGCCAGGCCGTCAACCCGTGGCCCGATGGCGCCGACCTCGGCCGCGATGCCGAAGACCAGGCCAGCATCATCCAGAGCGCCCAGATAGCCGCGCTGGCCGCGCGCGTGCAGCAATACAGCGCCGAACCGCGCAAGCAGTTCGTGGCCCCCTCGGCCGAAGCCTCGCGCTACGCCGCCTACCTGGACGCCTGGCGCACCCGCATCGAGACGGTCGGCACCCAGCACTACCCCGACGAGGCGCGCGGCCGTATCTATGGCTCGCTGCGCATCACGGTGTCCGTGCGCGCGGACGGCAGCATCGCCAATGTCGAGATCGACCAGCCCTCGCCGCACGCCGTCCTGAACCAGGCGGCCCGCCGTATCGTCCAACTGGCCGCGCCCTTTCCGCCGTTCCCGCCCGACATCGCGCGCGACACGGACGTGCTGGTCATCACCCGCACCTGGCATTTCGTCAACGACACCCTGGAAACACAAGCCCCATGACCGAGGCGCCCCCTCTCGCCAGATACGCCGTCATCGGCAATCCCATTGCGCACAGCCGCTCGCCTCAAATCCACGCCATGTTTGCCGAACAGACCGGCAAGCCGCTGCGCTATGACAGGCTGCTGGCCCCGGTCGACGGCTTTGCCGAGGCGGTCGCCGCCTTCGTGGCCGACGGCGGGCTGGGCCTGAACGTGACGGTGCCCTTCAAACTGGACGCCTATGCCCTGGCCGCCGGACGCCTGTCCAGCCGCGCCCGACTGGCCGGCGCGGTCAATACCTTGTCCTGGCGCGATGGCGCCTGGCACGGCTGCAATACGGACGGCGTGGGCCTGGTGTCCGATCTGCTGCGCCTGGGCCTGCGGCTCACCGGCGCATCGGTGCTGCTGGTCGGCGCGGGCGGCGCCGCCCGCGGCGTGCTTCAGCCCCTGGCCGAGGCCGGCTGCGCCCGCATCCACATCGTCAACCGCACGGCCGCCAAGGCGGAAGCGCTGGCCGCGTCCTGGCGCGACAGCGGGGTATCGCCGCAGACCGCGGTCACCGGCGGCAGCCTGGCGGACGCCGCCCTTGCCGGCGGCTGGAACCTGGTCATCAATGCCACCGCCAGCGGCCTGCAGGACGCCGCCCCCGACCTGCCCCCCGGCCTGTATGCGCCCGGCGCGGCCGCTTACGACATGATGTACGGCGCCCAGCCCACCGCCTTCATGAAACAGGCCGAGGCCGACGGCGCCGCCCTGACCGCCGACGGCTTGGGCATGCTGGTGGGTCAGGCGGCCGAGAGCTTCTACATCTGGCATGGCGTGCGGCCCGATCCCGCCCCCGTGCTGGCAGCGCTGCGCGAGGCGCTCAAGGCCGGACAATAGACGGCATGGCGACGCGCAAGGGCCGCTCCTGGTTCCGGATCATCAGCGGCGCGCTGATGGCGCTGGTGTGCCTGGTCCTGCTCTACCAGTTCTGGCTGTTCGCCCAGGTGGTCTGGTACAACTACCGCCCCCCGGGCAGCAGCGCGATCATGCGCGAGGAACTGTCCCGCCTGCGCGACGGCAACCCGGATTTCGAGCTGAAGTACCAGTGGGTACCCTACGAACAGATCAGCCGTAACCTCAAGCGCGCGGTCGTGGCGTCCGAGGACTCCAACTTCACCGAGCACGACGGCGTCGAGTGGGACGCCATCCGCAAAGCCTGGGAATACAACCAGAAGCAACAGGAAGCCGGCCGCAGCAAGATGCGCGGCGGCTCCACCATCACCCAGCAATTGGCCAAGAACCTGTTCCTGTCCAGTTCCCGCAGCTACATCCGCAAGGGCCAGGAACTCGTCCTGACCTACATGATCGAACACGTCATGAGCAAAGAGCGGATCCTGGAGCTGTATCTGAACGTGGCGGAATGGGGCGAAGGCGTGTTCGGCGCCCAGGCAGCCGCCAAGCACTATTTCAACACCTCGGCCGCCAACCTGGGGGCCAGCCAGTCAGCCCGCCTCGCGGCCATGCTCCCCAATCCACGCTTCTACGACGCCCACCGCAATACCCGGTACCTGAACTCCCGGGTCGGCGTCCTGACGCGCCGGATGCAAATGGTCGAAATTCCCTGACACGGATCAGGCCCCCCAGCCCCCACCCTGAGCGGCGGGATTTGTTAAGCTTTCGGGTTTAGGCGCTCCTCCTTTTCTTCATGCGTACCGCACGTCGCTACCTGGCCCGCGAGATCTATCGCTCTTGCGCAGTGGTCCTTACGGCCCTGCTGGGCCTTTTCACGTTCTTCGCGCTGGTGGACGATCTGGACAACGTGGGCGACAAGTTCTCCATGATGGCCCTGCTCTACATGCAGGCGCTGGCCATCCCCACCCGGCTCTACGACCTGTTGCCCATCGGCCTGCTGATCGGCGCCATCCTGGCCCTGGCGGGGTTGGCCCAGCGCAACGAGCTGGTCATCCTGCGCGTGTCCGGCGTCAGCGGCATGAAATTGCTGCGCATGCTCTGGATCGTCACGATCCCGCTGATGATCGGCGCGGGCCTGCTGTCCGAGTACGTCACGCCCTGGGCCGAGATGAAATCCGGCGAGGCCAACCTGCTGTTCCGAGGCAAGGCCGGCGGCGACCGCCTGAAGAGCGGCTACTGGTTCAAGGAACCCACCGCCAACGGCGGCACCCGCATCATCAACATCGGCGAACTCAAGGGTGACGGCCAGGTAAACGCCGTGACCCTCTACGAGTTCAAGAAGGACCAGACGCTGTCCGTCCTGTCCACGGCCCCTACGGGTCTCTTCACGCACGGCGACCTGCTGCTCAAGGACGTCACCGAAACGCGCCTGGACGACGAAGCCGCCGAGGCGCTGGCCAACGCGCGCCCCCCGAAGAATCCCCCCGCGACCGTCGTCAAGGTGCCCGAGCGCAATATCGACACCACCCTCAGCGCCGAACGCCTGTTGGCCCGCGTGCTGACCCCTGAACGCATGTCCATCGCTACGCTGCTGGACTATGTGGATTATTTGCGCAACAACCAACTGCAATATGGTCGACAGGTCGTCGCCTTGTGGCGCAAACTGGCATATCCGTTCACCTTGCTGGTCATGATCACCATTGCCGCTCCCATCGGTTTGATGCAAACGCGCCGCGGCGGCGTGGGCGCCAAGGTTTTCATCGGCATCCTGCTTGGCGTGGGCTTCTTCATGCTGAACCAACTGGCCCTGAACGTGGGCATGCTGGGCAAATGGCCGGCCTGGCTGACCGCCCTGGGTCCGAATATCGGCGCCATGGTCGTGGCGTTGGGCGCCATGGGCTACATGGAATACCGCCACACCATCACGCGGATCGTGCAACAACGTTGGCCTTGGAGCAAAAGTCCCGCATGAACGGCAGTATCTGGATGATCGGCGACGTGCAGGGCTGCTGCTCGCCGCTGGATCGCTTGCTGTCCCACCCGGACCTGGTCGGCGACCCCCAGTCGCGCTTCTGGTTCGCCGGAGACCTGGTCAACCGCGGCCCCCAGTCGCTGGAAACCCTGCGCCGCATCATCGACCTGGGCGACCGCGCGACGTCGGTGCTGGGCAACCACGACCTGCACCTGCTGGCCACCGCCGCAGGAGTGCGCAAGCCCTCCAAGTCGGACACGCTCGAGGAAATCCTGCGCGCACCCGACGCAGCCGACCTGATCAACTGGCTGCGCTTCCGCCCGCTGGCCCACTTTGAACAGAACCATCTGCTGGTCCACGCCGGCACGCTGGCCAAATGGGACGTCGCCAAGACGCTGGCCCTGGCCGGCGAAGTCCAGGACGCGCTGCGCGGACCGAACTGGCAAAAGGCGCTGCAAAAGATGTACGGCAACGAACCCGCCACGTGGAAAGAAGACCACAAGGGCGGCAAGCGCATGCGGGTCATCATCAACGCGCTGACACGTATCCGCCTGTGCACCCCGAACGGCCATATGGAATTCGCCACCAAGGTGACGCCGGGCGCGTGGCCGGCCGGCCTGGTGCCCTGGTTCGACGTGCCCAATCGCGCCACGCGGAACGTCACCACGGTGTTCGGACATTGGTCCACGCTGGGACTGCTGCAACGGCCGGACGTGATCTGCCTGGATACCGGGTGCGTATGGGGCGGATCGCTGACGGCACTGCGGTTGCAGGATCGGAAGCTGGTGCAGGTGAAGTGTTCGCAGTTCCAGGACCCGTTGTCTGAGTGACGGCTGTTTTTTTGCTGGGCTCGGTGCGAGTTCTTCTTAGGCCGCCCGTTGGCGCGGGCGCCTGAGGGGGGGGCGCCCACGATTGCGGTCCGGAGCCTTCGCTCCGGACTTCCCCGTCGTCATCGTCGTCACCGCCTGCGGCGGTTCCTTCCGATTCCCTCGGGCGCATCGAGGTTGCCCACCCCTCAGGCGCCCGCGTCAACGGGCTACTTGAATCTTGGACTGATGCGCTGCTGGAGCCGTAATCAGGGACGAGTCTTGCGTTGCCCGCCATTCTCGGCCGCGCGGGCGGCCGAGAATGGCATACGCGGTTTCTTGAATTTCGGTTGTGTTCGCTTGCGCGAATGCGACAAGTGGATTGCTATTGGTCCCCAGCTCTGGGGGGGTGGGCGGTGATGGGTGGCGCGCGACGGGCAGCCGCTTGCGCATGCAGACCCGGACGCGCGCCACCCATCCGGCATCCGCGTTGAGTGACGATTGCTGGCCGACCGGCGCGTGGCCTTCGTCACGACACCACGCCTCACAAAACCCAGACCCGGTTCTCACTCGCGCCACGCGTCACCAC
>NZ_NJIF01000010.1 GCF_002209555.1 Achromobacter insolitus | reverse complement strand
TGGCTGAATGACGACCCGGAGCGCATGTTCCTGCTGCCGTCCGCGAAGTACCCCGAGTCGCGCTATGGGCCGCCGTTCGACTACGCGCCCAGCTTGAAGGGCAAGGGCGGTAAGACGTCGCCGATCACGCCAACCTACACGCCTGTCACCACGGTATGTGATGGCACCGGCGGCGATGCGGGCGCGATCTGCTCGGACGTACCGGAAAAATTCCGGTACGGCGCCCAGGAGCGCATCTGGTCCGTTTTCGGGGTGACGCCGCCGTCTGGCCCCATGCCCGTCTGGACGGCGCCTGAGCGGGCTTGCTACAACCACGCCACCTGCGATGCCGAAGCCGCGCGCCGCAAGGTCTACGAAGAAGCCTATGCCGCGTACAAGGCGCCGCATATGGCGTTGGACGCGCGCATCCGGGAGTTCAACGCCGACTTCAACAACCGCCTGGTCGGCACGTTCACCTATTACCAGGTCCAGGAGACCGTCAGCGAGACCCGCACCCTGTCCTCCGACCCCGGCAAGATACTGTCGGGCGGGGCCATGACGCTCACCGGCGCCGTCACCAACGACAAGAGCCAGATCGCCGCGGGCGGCACGCTCACGGTGGCCGGCCCGGCCATCCACAATATCGGTGCGGGCGGCGAACGCATCATCACGCGGGTCGGGACCGCCACGGTCACCCAGGCGCGTTCGCGCGACCGCCAGGAATACACCAGCGCCTATCGCAATACCCTGGCGGGCCAGCCTATCGAGCTGCCGGTCGGCTCGGTCGGCGGGGACGTGGCCGTCCCGCTCGACGGCGCCGCGCCCGGTGCGGCCAGTGGCGGCGCCTCACCCGAGCCGTTGCGAGTGGACAGCGTCAGCCTGCCCGGCGCCACCGTGGTGCGCAGTGTCTCCAGCCCGGCCGCCGTCCCGGATAACCAATTATTCGCGGTCAACGGCCGGGCGGACGCCCCGTACCTCGTCGCGACCGATCCGCATTTCGTGGGGCAGCGTCCGGTCGTCTCCAGCGACTACCTGCTCAACCTGCTGGTCAAGCCTGGCGCGCAACCGGGTGCGCAGTGGGGCGATTGGGACACGCAGGTGCCCGCAGGCGCCATGTTCCTGACGCCTTCGGGCCAGCCCAAGCGCCTGGGCGACGGCTTCTACGAGCAGAAGCTCGTGTCCGACCAGATCCTGGCCACCACCGGCCAGCGCTTCCTCGACACGTACAGCGACAACGACAGCCAGTACAAGGCCCTGCTTGCCGCTGGCGCCCAGTTCGCCCGCGGCAACGGCATCCAGCTCGGCGTCGCGCTGACCGAGGCGCAACAGCGCCAGCTCACCACCGATCTGGTCTGGCTGGTCGAACAGACCGTCACGCTGCCTGACGGCACGACCGAGTCCGTGCTGGTGCCGCAGGTCTACCTGTTGGTGCGCGAAGGCGACCTCAAGGGCAACGGCACCCTCATGGCCGGCCGCAACGTCAAGCTGGCGGCCGAAGGCGACATCGCCAATAGCGGCACCATCGGCACCATCGGCGCGCGCGCAGCCACCGTCATGACCGCTGGCAACATCGTTAACCAGCGCGGCGGCCTGATCCAGGGTGCTACGGTCGACCTGGCCGCACGCGAGGACCTGACCAACCTGGTATCGCTGATCAAGGGCGACAACATCGCCCTGAAGGCGGGGAACGACATCGCGCTGACGTCCTCCTCGGCTGCCGAGAACTTCGGCAGCACATGGGGCACGCATGTCAGCGGCGTGGCCCGCGTGGATGCCGGCAGTCTCCTCCTACAAGCCGGACGTGACATCACGCTGACCGCGGCGCAAGTCGCCATCAAGGACGACGCGCGTCTGCAGGCCGGCCGCGCCATCGCGCTGGAAACGCTTACGGAGAACCATGGCGAAACGCTGGTTCTGAACAAGAACAACCGCCACGACCTGAGCACCAGTTCCGAAGTCGGCTCGACCGTCGCGGCGGGCGGAAACCTTACGCTGGTCGCGGGCCAGGACGTCAATGCGCGCGCGGCCGAAGTCACCGCCGGCAAGCAGCTGGCGGTGGGCGCCGGGCGTGACCTCCACCTGGCCGCGGGTGCAGAAACCGGCTCGGCCTACGACGAGGTCCGCTACAAGACCAAGCGCTTCCTCTCGTCCAAGACCACGCACACCATCACCTCCAGCGACTGGGAACAGGCCAAGGCCTCGACCTTCACGGGCGATACGGCCGTGCTGATGGCCGGGCGCAACCTGAACGTGGCGGGGTCGAATGTCGGCGCGCAGAAGGACCTGGTCCTGTCCGCCGAACGCGACGTGAACCTCCTGCCCGGCCAGAACACCGAGGACCGCTACGACTACAAGATGGTCAAGAAGTCCGGCTTCGGCGCAATGGGCGGCTTCAGTTATGGCACCCGCAAGCAAACCGACTGGATCGATGGCGAGAAAGTCTTCAACACCGCCAGCACCGTCGGCAGCGTCGAAGGCGATGCGCTCATCAAGGCCGGCAAAGCGCTGGACATTACCGGTAGCAATGTCCTCGCGCGCCAGGGCGACATCACGCTGATCGGCCAGGAGGTGACCATCGGCGCGGCGCTCGATACCGCGCAAGAGAAGGAGTTCCATGAGATCAAGCAGACGGGGCTGACGCTTACCGCCAGCAACCCTATCGTGAGTGCCGTGCAGACCGGCATACGCATGGCAGAAGCCGCGGGCAAGACGGATAACACCGTCATGAAGGGCCTGGCCGGGGCAACCGCCGGCGTCGCTGCCGTCAACGCCTACGACGCCGTGCGCGCCTCCGCCAAGGCGGCCGAGGCCGCCGAACTCGCCAAGGCCGGGTCGAGCAACAAGATCGATCAAGTGGGCGGCGTGAGCATCAAGCTCAGCCTGGGTACCAGCAAGAGTTCCAGCACCACGGATCGCAGTTCGTCCAGCGCCTATGGTTCGACGATCACCGCGGGCAAGGACCTGACCCTCGTCGCCCAAGGCGCGGGCAAGGACTCCGACATCACCGTCACCGGTTCCACCTTGTCGGCAGGCGACAAGGTGGCGCTCAAGGCCGAAGGCGATGTCATCCTGCAGGCCGCGCGCAATGCCTTCGAGCAGCAGACCGACAGCAAGAGCAGCAGCGCCAGCATCGGCATCGGCTACTCCACGGGCGGCAAGCAGAATGGCTTCACGCTGGAGCTGGGCGCGTCGCTGGGCCGGGGCAAGGCCAACGGCAAGGACGAAAGCTGGACCAACAGCCTCATCACCGCGGGCAAGGTGCTGGCCATCCAATCCGGCGGGGACACCACCCTCAAAGGTGTGACGGGCGAGGCGGAACGCATCATCGCATCCGTCGGCGGCAACCTGCTGCTGGAGAGCCTGCAGGACCGCAGCAAGTACGACTCCAAGAACCAGAGCGCAGGCTTCGGGCTGAGTCTATGCATCCCGCCGTACTGCCAGGGCGCCAGCAGCTTCTCGGCCAACGCCAGCGCCGGCAAGATGCACAGCGACTTCAAGTCCGTCATGGAACAGACGGGTTTGCGGGCCGGCGACGGCGGCTTCCAGATCGACGTCAAGAACGAGACCAAGCTCGTCGGCAGCGTCATCGCCAGCAGCGACCGGGCCGTGGCGCAAGGGCTGAACACGCTCGACACCGGCACGCTGATCACCGAGGACATCAAGAACCGCGCCAAATACAGCGGCGGCCAGGTGTCCATCGGCGGAGGCTTCGGCTTCGGAGGCGGCAAGGGCGCAGACGCAGGCCTGGGCACGACCAAGGGCGGCCAGGTGGCGGGCGGCGCCAGCAAGGAGCATGGCTCCTCCGTCGCCACTGGCAGCGGCGGCTTTGGCATGGGCACGCCCATCGTCGTGGGCGCCAAGGGCAGCAGCAGTTCGACCACACAAAGCGCCATCAGCGCCGGCACGGTCGTAATCCGCGACGAGGCGGCGCAGCAGGATCGGACGGGGATGACGGCGGCGGAAACGATCGTGGCGTTGAACCGGGATACCTCGGACAACTTGAATGCGCTGAAGCCGATCTTTGATAAGGAGAAGATCGAGGCGGGGTTTGAGATCGCGTCGGAGGCGCAACGGCAGGCGGGGCAGTTCTTAGAAAATCGGGCGAAGGAAGCGAAGGCGCTTTCTGATGAGCTGGCCACTGAGTTGAAGAAGCCAGGTGGCGGAGACCCCGCGCGTATTGCCCAGCTGACTGATGATCTGGGTGATGCGGCAAAGTGGGAACCTGGTGGTCAATACCGTTCGATCGCCACTGCGATCCTGGGCGGCGCGACTGGCAACGTTACTGGGGCTGTATCTGCCGTCGCGAAAGCCGGCGCGGTCAACTATCTCCAGGGTTTGACCGCGAAACAGATCAAGCTGTACTCGGATGCGCTGGGTGACGGTGCAGACGCGCAAGCCGCGCGTGCTGCGTTGCACACACTGGTGGGCTGCGCGGCAGGATCGGCGCGTGGTGATGGGTGCGGGGCTTCGGCGCTAGGCGCCGGAGCTGCCTCGGTGGTCAACGTCTTGTTGGACGCCACCAGCGGCAAGTCCGGCTCGGCCTTGTCGCCCGAAGACAAGGAGGCGCGTAGCAATCTGGTGTCCTCGTTGTTGGCTGGCGTGGCGGTCGGCCTGGGCGCTGACGCGAGCGCCGTGGTCAATAGCGGCAGGTCTGAGACCGAGAACAACGCGGTCGGAACCTTGCTCAAGCGCGGTGGCATGGCGGCGGTAGGCGCATGCTTCCGTTCGCCTGCCTGCGAAGAGAAGGTGATCGGGCCAATTGCGTTCGCAGCGATCACTGCGGTGACAGCGGACCTGATGGCTAAGACGCCCGGTTTGTCGGAGGACCAAGCGCTGTTGCTAGCGGTCGTTCAGTACATCGCGACCGGCGGTGAACCCCAGAGTATTCCCGGGAAACCTGGAGATCCGGTGCCACCGGTAGGTGTGCCTCCGGGTGGTGGTGTGGGTATGGCGCCGGACACGCAATTGCCTGGTAAGTCGGGGGATGTGCCTGAGATTGGTGCGCCGGGTCAAGAAGGGGCGGAAGTCGGGGGCGGAGAACTGATCAGCACGCCAAATGATGGCCCTATTATTGTTGATCCGATCTTAAGTTCGAATAAAGAACTTCAACGCAGGGCTAAGGAATTGGGGTATGCGCAGCGAATTCCGCCTCAAAAAGCGCCATTCAACTCGCACGGTCAGGTCGTCTTCTGGAATGGTAAGAATTACATCACGCCTGATGTGGATGCGCACAATGTGTCGGACGGTTGGAAAGTATTTAATCGTCAGGGGAAGAGAGTGGGAACGTACGATAGCAACCTTAATTGGGTGAAAGAATGAGCTTTAGAATCAGTTTGAGTGATGAGGTCATCGAAGAATTTGATGAGCCGGTATTGCGCGGTGAGATAGAAATTAATGGGTATAGGGAGAGTTTTTTTGCTCCGGTAGATTTTTGGTCGAAACTGGATTATGTGAAAAGTTGGAAAAAATCGCTGATCCAAGGATTGCAAACGTGTGGGCATGCAGTTTTGTTGACGTCGATGCGCGACCCCAAATTTTGTAATTTTGCTTTTTATTGGGTTGTTTACATTGAGGGGGAGGACGCATATATACAAAATGGCGTTTTTTTCATGGAAAGACTCCCATCCCCATTTGTGATTGATGACATAAATTCATATATTTCAGAAAGGCAGGAGATCGATGAGGATGGGTTTTCTATTTCTCAGTGGAAAGTTAATAAAAGATCGGTCGTTGATTTCCTATGTAAGTTGTGATTAGTTAAAGATTGTTGATAAGTCTCAGTCCTCTAGGATGAGTATCCACTGATGGATTAGAGATGGGAGAGATGAGAAAATTATCGGAGTCTGCCTCCGAGTGTGGCCATTTTGTTTTCTTCAATGAGTACGATGAGGAAAGGTTTGACGAATTTGTTGATTATGTTCTTCCGGCTATGAATGCTGAGGAGTAAAGGCGTGAACAAGGTCCTTATTCGACACTCGTCATTGCCGATTAAGAAGGGCATAGGCTGGCTTTGACAAGCGGTTGACATCGATTTTAATAAATACAATTTTTGAGATAATCGTGCTTATCAAAGATGAAAGAGAAATTGTCAGAGATTCATTCGTCTTGTGGATATACGGCGCCACGGTTTGATGACATGATTGGTCAAATTGATTATTTATAGAAAGGCGTCAGTCTGGTGCCCATTTAAGATGTTCATGCAATAAAATATTTGCCAGGAAAGTTTGGGCCGGATGTTCTAACTCGCTTGCTTAATTCTCATGAAAACATGTCGAAAAAGATACCGTCTTGCCCGTCAAGAGATTAGGCGTACTCCGGGCATAAGGCGAACGCGTTTTGAGCACGCCGAAGCACAGAGGAGAAAAATTTCTCATTGCAGCGCCAAGCGCAGAAATCTTGCTTTTGCTAGCGTCTGCAAAAAAGATGTCAGATTACATTTCCCATGGGGGAAAAAATGTAGTCTGACACTATTTTTGACGGCCGCTGCAGGTATAGTCAGTGCAACGAAAGGATCAAAAACCAATGGGCAATTGATAGGTGGGAGAAATCATGATGAGTGGGTCAACGCGGGTAAAGTGCTGGATCCCGCCGACAAGTCTGGACAGCTCTCGATGGCTGGTCGAGCTTTGCAAAAGCACGGAGGGCGAGAAGGAAGTGCGTTTCCTCCCGCAAAAGGAAACCTCTCCGAAATCAATGAAATCGGTCAGAGGATGGTCGAGGAAATTCCAAATGATCCAGCTAAGGCTGTGATTGTTAATAACACTGGCAGATTTGGTCGGGTTACTGACATCGTTGCATCCGATGGAAGAGGCGTCCGCTTCGATGCGACCGGGCGTTTTATACGCTTTTTGGAGCCCCGTAAATTATGACGACTTTTACGAAATTAATAGCGAGCCCTCCTGATAGGGAATGTGTAGTATATGAAATTTGGTTGGGAAATTCTCAGGTTGCCGAAATTTCTCGAGAACCAGGAAAATCGTTGGAAATTCAAATTTCTCCCTTGCCGGAAGGTGGGTGGCGATTTGATTTGGATGAGTTTTTGGCTGCGTTGGGAAATGGGGCAAAGGTGCTGTCAGAATCTAGAAAATAAGGTGCCAGCTTCTAAGCGTTTCCCGCGAATTCATCCTTATCATTCCATGGATTCCGCAAAAGGTGTCAGACTACATTTAGCTGGCTAGAAAATGTAGTCTGGCACCTTTTTTACTGAATGGCGTTGCTGACGAAGTGGCTATATCTGGCGGGAAGAGGACCGCAGTAGAGGCCAAGTTTGGAGAGGACTGGCACGGTTCTCTTCGAAACCCTCCGGGCCCCGCTGGCTCTAAACCTTGGTCAGTCGCAGAGCAGACCAAGATGGTAGTGACCTTAGCCCGCAAATTGGACAGTTTAAAACTGGAGAGTGGCTGCCTCTGACCTTCCCCCGCAAATTGGACATAATCCAAGTATCTAGTGGTTGCCCGCCACTAGCCTCAGGCTCATTCGCGCCGTTCCCCACAATTCGAGCAATAGTCCAAATCGCAGTGCACGCCCGTTCCATGTTCCGAAAGTCCGCAAACCGTACCGCGCAGAACTCCGGATCATCCGGCGTAGCCCACCGGTCATGAGTCTAAGGGTAATCGTCTATCCGCCGCTCCAGCATTGACATAATAAAGAGAGGGCAGTCGCCATTGCAGCGACCCTGTCGTCCGTCTTTTCCAACTGTCAATCTGGGCGATCTTTGTGGGATTGCGGTGCCAGTATCGAGCCCGACGGACATCGCAATCAAGCATGACGCGTGCCAGATTGAGCACACTTGAGCCTAAATCCGCGCCCAGCGATGCGGCCATTTCAAATTCAGACCCAGGTCACGCCAGCTCAGTCGTCATCTCCATCCCTTACACTTACATCGATCACCAGGGAGCGATATGTCGATTCAAAGATTAGGCCGTTGCAGCATCCTCTTGTTTCTCGCCGCCTTGAGCTCCGGTTGCTCATTAGGCGGCGAGTGCGGATGGAACCGCAGCAGTTGCATGTATGAAGGTAAGTACGAAGAGGGCGAGGAAGACTACGCGGAAGACGAGGCGAAGCGCTTGAACAAGAACTCGTCCGATCGGTTGCGCCGCAGCTCTGGCAATTGACCCGTGGAGCGAAAGTCTTTCGGCTCGCGAGGCCTTAGCCTGAGACCTGCCACTCTCGAAACTGCTTGAACAAGCGAAACCCCACATAGGGTTCGCTCCTGAGCCAGCGCCGCCGGTAGTAGCAGTCCCAGTAGCGGGTCATGCGCTGCTGCGCCAGATCCAGAAGGGCAAGCGCGCTTCGATGTCCTGCAGGATTTCAACGACGTATTCGTTGCAGAGCTGCACCACGAACGGCACAACCCAAGGCTCGGATGCCCCTGCCAGCCGCTCAATTTGGCGCTGGCGCACGTGGCCGTCATGATGGCGTGACTGTATGCACGTGTAGATCAGGGCCTGGGGTTCGGCCAGCTTGGAAGACCGGAAGTCGCTGCCCCGATGCTGAACGCGATAGGGCAGCGTCAATGACTCGTCCTGCACGATGACGGACAATCCGCGGCCGCGCATGACCCAGGGGCGGGATCTCCTCGGCGATATGTGCCACTTCGGCCCGCAGCCGCGCGGGGAAGGCCGCTGTTAGCAGCGCCGTCTGCTCTGGGGCGGCCTTGCGCGGGGGAGAGGGCATGTGGGGAAGGCTGCTTGCATGGCGTTTACCGTGTCATACGGTGCATCTGGCAGAAGACTGCCGCACGCACGGATGCTGACGCTGCGGCATGAAGCATGACAGGCGCTTACGCCGCCACCCCTGCTGAGTTCGGCAAAAAAAACCGGTCCTTCAACTCCTGCAACCCAATTCTATCCAGCATCTCCGTCAGCCGCTCGGCCGGCTTCCTGCGCGGCAAATCCTTGTATTGCGCAATAATGAGTTCATTCTTCATCGAATGCTCCCATCCCACCAGCTCAGTCACGCTGACCTGATACCCATGCGCTTCCAGCTGCAAGCAGCGCAGCACATTGGTGATCTGGCTGCCGAATTCCCGCGTGTGCAGGGGATGGCGCCAGATCTCGGCCAGCGGATCAGCCAGCGCCTTCGCCTTGTTCTTGCGCAGCACCGACGCCACTTCCGCCTGGCAGCAGGGGACGACGACGATGTACTTGGCTTTCTTTTCCAACGCGAAATGGATGGCGTCGTCGGTGGCGGTGTTGCAGGCGTGCAGCGCCGTGACCACGTCGATCGTGGCGGGCAGCTTGTCCGAGGTGATGGAGTCGGCTACCGATAGGTTGAGGAACGACATTCCGGTGAAGCCCAGGCGCTTGGCCAGTTCTTCCGACGACTTCACCAGTTCTTCGCGGGCTTCGATCCCGTAGATGTGGGAGCCGTTCTTCAGTGCCTCGGGCTGTTCCTTGAAGAACAGGTCGTACAGAATGCAGCCCAGGTACGACTTGCCCGCGCCGTGGTCGGCGAGGGTGACGGCACCGCGTTGTTGTTGGACGTCTTCGAGCAGCGGTTCGATGAACTGGAACAGGTGGTAGACCTGTTTGAGCTTGCGGCGGCTGTCCTGGTTCATCTTGCCGTCGCGGGTCAGGATGTGCAGGGCCTTGAGCAGTTCGATCGACTGGCCGGGGCGGATGTCGTGGGTTTTTTCGGACATGGGGTAAGGCAATGCGCCCCGCGGGGAGCGGGGCGCAGGAGAAGGCGGAAAGCGTCAGTTTAACGAAAACCCAGGCAAGGCCGGACCGAGGCGCCCGGCATCGCCTGGACGCGGCGGTCCTGCGATATCTGGATGGCCCACGCCCTTGGGCATGCGAGTAACATGCCCGATGCGATTGGAGCAGGTCATGCGTTTCTGAAAGCGTCTCGCCGTCAGGGCGGGCGCAGGGAGAGTCATCAAATGTTCAGCCACATCACTGTCGGGACGCGCGATCTTGAACGCGCGGGCCGTTTTTATGACGCGGTGCTGCTTCCGCTCGGATTGAAGCGCCGCGCAGTCACGCCGGATGGTGGCCCCGCGGCGCTTTGCTGGGTGACGGAGCATGCGCTGCTGCCGCGCTTTTATGTCTACATGCCCTACGACGGCGAGCCGGCGTCGGCGGGCAACGGCAGCATGGTCGCTTTTCTGGCGCCTACGCAGGTAGCGGTGAGCACGGCCCATGCGGGCGGGCTTGCGCAGGGCGGGACGGACGAAGGGGCGCCGGGGATGCGTCCACACTATGGCGACGGCTACTTCGGCGCGTATCTGCGCGATCCTGACGGGAACAAGGTGCATATCGTTCATCGCGGAGACCTCCCGCTGTAAGGCAGAGAGGCCCGAGATTCCTGGAGAAACGCAAATGCTCGTGAGTCAGCTTGCTCTTGTGTACGGCACTTATCTGATTGCCACGGCCAGTCCCGGCCCCAGCAATATGGCGATCATGGCTACGGCGATGCGTCACGGCCGTGTGCCGGCGCTTGCGCTGGCGGCGGGCGTCATTACGGGCTCGTTGTTCTGGGCGACGCTAGCGGCGACTGGCATTTCCGCCGTGCTGGCGGCTTCCGCCCAGGCGCTATTCATCATCAAGGTGGTTGGGGGAGTCTATCTGCTCTATCTGGCGTTCCGCACTGGCAGGTCGGCGCTGAGGCCGGGCGCGGCTTTTGCGAAGGTGGAAACGGGGCGCGCGACGCCGCGCTACCGGGCGCTCTACCGTCAGGGCGTGCTGATGCACATCGGCAACCCCAAGGCGGTGCTGGCCTGGATGGCGATCATGTCGCTGGGGCTTGGAGCTAATGCGTCGGACGGCACCTTGCCCGCGATCATTGGCGGTTGCGCGTTGCTCGGCGTGATGGTGTTCGGCGGCTATGCCGTCGCTTTTTCGACTGCGCCGATGATTGCGCTATACGCCAGGCTGCGGCGCTGGATCGAAGGGACGGTGGCCGTGGTGTTTGGCGTTGCGGGCGTCAAACTGCTGACCTGGCAGCGTTGATAGGACGGCTTGTCATCGCCGGCCAGTGCCGGCGACGACAAGCTCCAGACAAAGCGTCCGGCACGCAAGCGGCCGGACGTTTGCAGGATCAGGCAGCCGGGAAAACCGGCTCGCCCAGGTTCAGCATCAGGCGATTCGCCCAGGCGAAGATCGCATCCGAATGCAGCAGGTCCAGGATCTCGCCTTCATTCAGACCCGCATCCTTCAGTGCCTGGATGCTGTCGGCATTTACCGCGGCAGGCGCTTCGGTGATCTGGATGGAGAACTTGCCGATAGCGAGCTCACGCGCCGTGGTGCCAGCGGTGGCGGGATCCTCGAACACCTGCGCGATGACGTCGTTGCGCTTGGCCAGCTGCTCGAAGCGTTGGGCATGCACGGATGCGCAGTAGACGCAGCCGTTCACACGCGACACGTAGGTCGAGCCCAGTTCCCGCTCGGCACGGGACAAGCCGCCCGGCGCGTACATGATGGCGTTGAATGCCGTGGAGCGCTGGCGCAGGATTTCGGGCTGATGCACCAGGAACAGGTAGTAGTCCGAGACCTTGGCCTTGGGGTGGCTTTCTTCCAGGACGGCGACCTGCTCGGGCGTGGCGGTGTCGACGTTGACGACGTCGAGCCAGGCCTTCCATTCCAGGCTTTCGTTGGTGAAGCCGTGAGCCTTGATCAGCGCGCCGGGCGCGGTGGCGGCGGTGTTGGCGGGGAAGGGCGCGGGCGGGGTGCCAGCGGCGCGGTCGGGCTGTCCTTCCAGGTCCTTCATGGCCTGCAGGCCGGCGACCAGGCGCACCTGATAGGACAGGAAGGCGATGAGCTGGGACAGCGTGACCACGGCGGGCGTGGAGACGCCGGCGGCGGGCAGGGTCTTCAGCGCGGCTTCGTCGCCTTCGACGGGCTTCTCGATCAGCTTGCGCGTGAACTCCAGGATGGCGGCCAGGCGCGGGGTGGCGGCGTCCGACGGTTTGCCGGATTCGGCGACGGCGATGTCGGCCGGCGTGGCGCCGGCGTCCGTCAGGCGGGCGCGGTAGTGCGCGGCCAGGAGCGGAGACGGGGTAATGCGGGTGGCGTACAGCGCGACCAGCAGGCGCTCGGCCAGCGACAGGCCGGGAAGCTGAGGGTCGAACAGGGCGTCGTAGCTGCCTTGGGTGGCAGCGGCGACCTTCTCACGGAAGTGGCGCACTTCGTAGGTCTTGGCGCCCGGGGCCAGGCCGATCAGGCGGTCGACGAGGTCGTCCGTGACGTTGTAGACGATGGGTTCAGCCATGCGGATCTCCTTGATGCTTTACTTGGCGGCGCGGGCGGGGTTGGCGGCGTCGATGGCTGCGTCCAGGAACCGCTTCACGCCTTCCCAGGATTCCTGGTCGGCGCGGGCGTTGTCCTTGGGGTTGCCGCCGCTGGTGCTGATCTTGCCGGACACAGGATGGGCGTAGACGAGCTGGGTGGTGGGCACGTAGGGGAACAGGATGGAGTGCCCGCCGTTCTCGTAGTCCAGCCACTCGACCGGATAGGGGTGGTTCACCTCGGCCAGCTTGTCCTGCACCATCTTGGAATAGATGCTGGACGGCCAGGATCCGTCGTCGGTGCCGGACAGCAGCATGACGGGGCCCTTGATGTCTTCGACCTTGATGCGGGCGCGGGCCACGGCGTCGGGGTCTTGCAAGGCAGTGAGGATGGCTTTTTCGTGGCGGTGCGGCGAGGGGCCTTCATCAAATGGCGCCCAGGTGGCCGTGCGATTGTTTTCCCAGACGTGGGGGATGGGCTTGCCGCCCAGGAGCCACGTGGGGCCTTCGCGGCCGATCTTGGGGTCGCAGGCGTTCTGGCCGCTGTGGACCACGGCGCCGGGCACGTAGGCGACCACGGCGGACACTTCGTCGGGAAAGGTCGCGCCCAACAGCAGCACCAGTTCGCCGCCGCGCGACTGGCCGCTGATGGCCACGAAGTCGTGCTTGGGGCTTACTTTCTTGCGCAGCCAGCGCAGGCCGGTCTGGAAGTACTCCAGCGGGGTGTTGGAGATGTAGTCCGACAGACCGGGCGCCTTGAAGTAGGCCAACGCGAAGGCGGCGTAACCGCGGGACGCATAGAGCGCCGCGCGCGGTTCGTTGATGCCGCCGCCGGAACCGTTCAGGATCATGACGGCGGGATGCGGACCGGGGCCGGGCGGCAGGTACAGCGTGCCTACCAGACCTTCTTCGCGCACGTCCTGGCGGGTCACGCCTTCGGCCGCCAGACGCTGGGTGAAGCTGGCCTGGGCCTGGGAACCGGCGGCGCGCGCCACCACGTCGGTGACGAGAGCCTCGGTCACCGGGTGGTTGAAGTGTTCGCGGCTGGGCGAGTCCACGGGAGACTGCGACCAGATCAGCCCCATGGGCGACAGGCCCGCGTAGTCGCCGGACACCGGGGCGTCGCGGCTCAGGTCGACCGTGCCGTCCGGGCCCGCCACGAAAGCGGCCTGGCTTTGCCAGAGCACGCCGTTGCGGCGGGTCAGGGCGGTGATCTCCACCGTCTGGCCGGGTTCGACGTGTTCGACCCGGATCTGGCGCGGCACGTCGATCAGGTCGTCGGCCGGAGTGATGGCAAGAGTGGGCATCATGGCTTACTTGCCTGCTTCTTTGCCAGCTTCCTTGGTCACCATCATGGCGGCCGTGCGGTCGCTGGTCATGGGGGTAACCTTCAGGCCCTTCTTGGTGGCCCAGATGTTCTTGTAGTGGAACAGCGGAATGATGCCGACGTCGTCCGACACGATCTTGACCGAGTCGCGCAGGATGGCTTCACGCTTTGCCACGTCGAATTCCGAGGTGGATTGCTCCAGCGCGGCGTCGACCTTGGGGTTGCTGTAGCGGCCCCAGTTGGATGCGCCCAGGCCCTTCTTGGCGTCGGCGGTGGCCAGGATGTTGACCAGCGCGTAGCTGCCTTCGCCGGTGCCGTTGCCCCAGGCCAGCATGCTGACCGCGAATTCGTTCTTGTTGGCACGGCCCGAATACACAGCCCATGGCACGACTTCCACCTGGGTCTTCACGCCGATGCGGGTCCAGAACTGCGCCACGGCCTGGGCGGTTTCCGGGCCTTGCGGGTAGCGGTCGTTGGGCACGTGCATGGTCAGCTTGAAGCCCTCGGGGAAACCGGCATCCGCCAGCAGCTTCTTGGCCTGGGCGACGTCGTTCGGAATGTCCTTGACGTCGGGGTTGTAGCCGAAGGTGCCCTTGGGCATCCACTGGTTGGCTTCGGTGGCGGCGCCTTGCAGGATGCGGTCGGCGATGGCCTTGCGGTTGATGGCCAGGTTCAGCGCCTGCCGCACGCGCACGTCCAGGAGCGGGTTCTTGTCCAGCGCCTTGCCATTGTTGTCGGTGATGTACTGGTTGGGCGCCGGGTTGAAGCTGGGCTGCAGGATCATGACGCGCAGGCCGTCGTACGGGTAGACCGAGATGTTGGCGGCCTTTTGCAGCTTGGCCAGGTCCGACACCGAGACTTTGTCGATCACGTCCACGTCGCCGGCCAGCAGCGCGGCAGTGCGGGCGGCGGCGTTGTTGATGTAGCGGTAGTTGACCTTGTCCCAGATCTGCTTGTCGCCCCAGTAGGCGTCGTTGCGTTCCATGATGACGCGGTCGCCGGGAGTGTAGGACACGAACTTGTAGGGGCCGGTGCCGACCATGGCCTTGCCCGAGTTGTAGTCTTCGGTGGTGGACTTTTCACCGACGTGCTTGCTGACCACGTGCACCGAGGCCAGGTTCAGCGGCAGGTCGGGGTTGGGGGCCTTGGTCTTGACGATGAGCGTCAGGGGATCCTTGGCGGTCATGGTGTCGATGGTGCGCAGGTAGCCGGCGTAGGTGGCAACGCTGCCCGGAACCGCGCGCGCGCGGGTGTAGGAATAGATCAGGTCGTCGGCGGTGAAGGGCGTGCCGTCCTGCCACTTGACGCCTTCGCGCAGCTTGAATTCCCAGGTCGTGTCGTCCAGCGGCTTCCAGCTCACGGCCAGGCCGGGCTGCAGCTTGTTCCACTTGTTCTCGATCAGCAGGTCCCAGAAGTGCAGCGCCACCGAGCGGTCGCCGGCGTGGTTGTTCAGCTGGGGGTCCAGGGACGACAGCGGGTCGGCGAAGCCGATGGACAGGTCGTCCGCGCTGGCGGCGGCGGAGGCGCCGAGGATGGCGGCGGTCAGGGTGGTGAGAATCAGGCGTTTCATGTTCGGAGTCCTTGGTATAGGGGGAACGAGCGGTTAATTCGGAAAACCGTGGCGCGGGCGCCGCGGCGGATGCGTTTACGCCATGTCGTTCAGGTGACAGGCGCTCAGATGGTTGATGGCGATTCCCTTCAGCGTGGGAACCTCGGTCTTGCAGCGCGGCATCGCATGCGGGCAGCGCGGATGGAAATGGCAGCCGCCCGGCGGATTCAGCGGGCTGGGAATCTCGCCCTTGATCGCGGTAAAGGTCTTGTGGCGCGACTTCAGGCTGGGAATCTCGGCCAGCAGCGCCTGGGTGTACGGGTGGTTGGGGCGGCGGAACACTTCTTCTACCGTGGCCGTTTCCACCACGCGGCCCAGGTACATGATCACGACGCGGTCAGACAGGTGCTCGACCACGCCCAGGTCATGGCTGATGAAGAGATAGGTCAATCCCAGGTCTTCGCGCAGGTCCATGAACAGGTTCAGGATCTGCGCCTGGATGGACACGTCCAGCGCGGCCACGGCCTCGTCGCACACCAGCATGGTGGGCTGCACGGCGAGCGCGCGGGCAATGCCGATGCGCTGGCGCTGGCCGCCGCTGAACTGGTGCGGATAGCGCTGCCGCAGGGCCGGGTCCAGGCCGGCGCGTTCCAGCTGCGCGCTGACGTAATCGTCGAAGTCGCCATTGCCGACCAGGCCGTGGATGCGGGCCGCTTCGCCCACGATTTCATCCACGCGCAGGCGCGGATTGAGGCTGGCGTAGGGGTCCTGGAAGATCATCTGCACTTGCAGGCGCGCGGCATGGGCCTGCGCGGCGTTCATGTCCGCCGGGCGCACGCCGTTGATGCGGATCTCGCCGCCCGAGGGCGTGAGCAGGCCTGCGGCGATGCGTCCCAGCGTGGACTTGCCGCAGCCGGACTCGCCGACCAGGCCGACCACCTCGCCGGGGTTGACGATCAGGTCTACGTTGTCGACGGCGCGGGTCACGGCGGGCGGCTTGGACAGGCCCAGGCGCTGCATGGCGCGGACCGCGGGGCCGGCTGGGCGCTCGCCGAAGCGCTTGCTGACCTGGCTCAGGTCGATCAGCGGGGTTTGCTTGGAAGCGGGGGCGGTCGTACTCATGCCATCGCCTCGCTGGTCTGGATGCTGGGATGGAAGCAGCGCACTTTGTGTTCGGGCAGGGCCTCGGTGATGCCGGGTTGCTGGCCGCAGGCGGCGGTGGCGCGCGAGCAGCGCGCCGCGAAGGCACAGCCCGCGGGCAGGTTAAGCAGGTTCGGCGTCATGCCGGGTATCTGGCGCAGGCGTTGGCCGCGCCGGTTGTTACTGGGCAGGCTGTCGATCAGGCCCACGGTGTAGGGGTGCTGCGGACGGTCCAGCACGTCGTCGACGGTGCCGTGTTCGACGATGCGGCCGGCGTACATCACCGCCACGTCGTCGGCCAGGCCGGCCACCACCGACAGGTCGTGCGTAATCCAGATCAGGCTGGTGCCGTGCTGCTGCGCGAGCTTCTGCACTTCCGACAGGATCTGCGCCTGGATGGTGACGTCCAGCGCGGTGGTGGGCTCGTCGGCGATGATCAGGTCCGGCCGGTGCAGCATGGCGATGGCGATGGCCACGCGCTGGCGCATGCCGCCGGACAGCTGATGCGGATAGGCCAGCAGCCGTTCTTCGGGGCTGGGAATGCCCATCATGCCGAGCGTGTCGCGCGACAAGGCGCGAGCCTGGGCCACGCTCATCTTGTTGTGCGCGCGCACGGTCTCGATCATTTGCGCGTCCACCCGCAGCACGGGGTTCAGCGTCATCATCGGGTCCTGGAAGATCATGGCGATGCGGTTGCCTTGCAGGCGGCGCAGTTCGCGTGGCGCCAGCTTGGTCAGGTCGCGGCCCTGGAACAGGACCTCGCCACCCACGATACGGCCCGGCGCGTCGACCAGGCCCATGATGGAAAAGCCCGTGACGGACTTGCCGGAGCCGGACTCCCCGACCAGGCCCAGGATCTTGCCGCGTTCCAGCGTGAAGGAAACGTCGTCCACGGCGGGAAGCACGCCCGCTCGGGTATGGAAGTGGGTGCGCAGGTTGCGCACCTCCAGGGTGGCCGGCGCGCCGGAAGTGATGCTGGCGGCGGTCATTTGTGGGTCCTCGGGTTCAGCACGTCGCGCAGGCGGTCGCCCACCAGGTTGATCGCCACGATGGTGACGAGCAGCGCGATGCCGGGGTAGAAGCTGATCCAGTATTCGCCGGACAGCATGGTCTGGAAGCCGTTGGAGATCAGCAGTCCCAGCGAAGGTTCGGTCACGGGCACGCCCAGGCCCAGGAAGCTGAGCGTCGCTTCCAGCGTGATGGCGCGCGCGATCTGCAACGTGCCGATGACGATCAGCGGCGGCAAACAGTTGGGCAGGATGTGCTTCAGCATGATCCGCCAGTTGGGGATGTCCAGGCAGCGGGCGGCTTCCACGTATTCGCGGCGGCGCTCGACCAGGGCCTGGCCGCGAGCGGTGCGGGCGTAGTAGGCCCATTCCAGGATCACCAGCGTCAGCACCACGTTGCCCACGCCCTTGCCCAGATAGGCCAGGATCATCATGGCCACCAGGATGGACGGGAACGACAGGATCAGGTCCACCAGGCGCATGATCAGCGCGTCGACCTTGCCGCCGGCGTAGGCGGCCAACAGGCCCAGCAGCGTGCCGACGATGCCGGCGATGACGGCCGAGCCCACGCCCACCATCAGGCTGATGCGCAAGCCATACAGGATGCCCGAGAGCAGGTCGCGGCCCTGGCCATCGGTGCCCAGCCAGTAGTGGAAGGTGTCCAGGCCGTTCATGCTGCCCGGCGGCAGGCGCGCGTCCAACACGTCGATCTGCAGCAGGTCATAGGGGTTCTGCGGCGCGATCCAGGGCGCCAGGATGGCGGCCAGGATCAGCAGCGTGGCCACCGTCAGGCCCAGCACCGCCGTCTTGGACGACATGAACTCGGCCAGGTTGCGCCGCCACGGCGATTCGCGGCGCAGCGCGGGAGTGGGGTTTGTCGATACGGCGCTCATGCCGAGGCCTCCAGCCGCACCCGCGGGTCCAGCACTTTATAGAGAATGTCCACGATCAGGTTCAGGGTCACGAACAGGCACACCACCACGATCAGGTAGGCCACGATGACGGGGCGGTCCAGCGCGTTCAGGCTGTCCAGGATCAGCTTGCCGGCGCCGGGCCAGGCGAAGATGCTTTCGGTCACCACGGCGAAGGCGATGGTGGAGCCCAGCTCCAGGCCCAGCACCGTCACCAGCGGAATCATGGTGTTGCGCAGCACGTGCACACAGACCACGCGCAAGGGAGACAGCCCCTTGGCGCGCGCAAACTTCACGAAGTCCAGCGGCAGCACGTCACGCACGCCGGCGCGGGTCAGGCGGATCACCAGCGAAATCTTGAACAGCGACAGGTTGAACGCCGGCAGGATCAGGTGCCGCCAGCCGTCGGCCGTCAGCCAGGACCACTGGAAGCCCAGGAACTCCACCGTTTCGCCGCGGCCACTGGCAGGCAGCCAGCCCAGCGACACGCTGAAGGTCATGATCAGCATCAGCGCAATCCAGAACGTCGGCAGCGAGAAGCCGACGATGCTGCCCGCCATGATCATCTTGGAGAACCTGCTGTCCGGATACAGGCCCGCGTACAGGCCCAGCGGCAGCCCCACGACCACGGCCAGCATCATCGCGGCGATGGCCAGTTCGAAGGTGGCCGGCAGGCGCTGGATCACCAGCTCGACGGCAGGGATGTTGTAGACGAAGCTGTTGCCCAGATTGCCGTGCAGGGCGCCGTTCAGGAACGCCAGGTACTGTTCCCACAGCGGCTTGTCCAGGCCCAGTTCGGCGATGATGCGGGCGCGGTCCACCTGGTCCACGTCCTGGCCGATCAGGATGTCCACCGGGTTGCCGATGGCGTGCAGGCCCACGAAGACGATCAGCGTCATCAGGAAGACAACCACTGCGGCTTGCGCCACGCGGCGCAGCAACCAGCCGGTCATTGCGCGGTCTCCGCTTGGGGGGCGGGCGCCGGGGTCCATTCGTCGCCGAACACCTCGGGTTCCGAGAACGCTTCCATGTTGGCGTAGTGCGTCTCAACGTCCTCGCGGTAGAACAGCCCGGCGATGCCTTGCGCCAGGCGCTTGGCGCCTTCGCTGATGGCCGGGATGTCGCCCGAGATCGTGCCCTGCGTCAGCGCCGCGGGGTAGGAGAAGCAATGCACGCGGTCCAGGCCGGGACAGGCACCCGGGGTCTTTTCCTGCAGCTCGAACACGGCGCCCAGATCGGGCGAATCATGCAGTTCCTGGTCTTCGTCGCCGGCTGGCGGCACGTAGCGGTCGCCCCAGGCCCGCACGTGCGGCGCCAGCGCGGCGAATTCCGGGCGCACGGTCCAGTCGATGCGGAAACCCGTGGAGAAGATCAGGAAATCCAGCGTGAACACGCCTTTCGGCGTGGTGACGCGGATTTCGTCGTCAACCAGCGCCAGGTCCTGCACGCCGCAACCCAGGTTGAAGCGGGCGTTGGGGTGACGCGAGACGCGCAGCGTGCTGCCGCGCGGCGGCGGCACCTGGGCCGCGTTGATGTAGTGGCGGATCTTCCACTTCCATTCATCGGGCAGGGTCAGGTGGCCGTGGGTCAAGCCAGGGTTGCCTGCGCCCTTGCCCTTGTTGATGCGGGGGATGTCGTTGCGGCGGATCAGCAGGTCGACGCTGGCCGCGCCCGCTTCCAGCGCGGTGGCCGCGCTGTCCATGGCCGACGCGCCCGCGCCCACCACGCCCACGCGCTTGCCGGCCAGCGTGTTGTAGTCCATTACGTCGGACGAATGCGCCCAGCGGTTGCGCGGCAGCTTCTTCGCAAATTCAGGCACATAGGCACCACCCAGGCCGTCGCGGCCCGTCGCCAGCACCACGCGGCGCGCCAGTACCGTGCTGCGGCCGGCGGGGGATTCGATGTCCAGCTGCACCAGCTTGTCGGCGCGCGGCAGCACGGCCAGGATGCGGTGCTCGTTCCGGACGTCCAGTTCCAGCACGCGGCGGTACCAGCGCAGGTAGTCCATCCATTGCAGGCGCGGGATCTTGTCCAGCGCTTCCCAGGCTTCGGAGCCGAACTGGGCCTCGAACCAGGCGCGGAAGGTCAGCGCGGGCAGGCCCAGCGCAGGGCCGGTCAGTTGCTTGGGCGAGCGCAGCGTTTCCATGCGCGCCGTGGTGGCCCATGGGCCTTCATAACCCGCGGGCGCCTGATCGAAGATCGGGGCGTTGACGCCCAGATGCTTAAGCGAGGCGGCCGCCGCCAGACCGGCCATGCCGCCGCCGACGACGGCCACGTCCAGTACGGGCTGCCCGTCGACTAAACGGGGGATCACCCAGTTCTTGGCCGGGATTTCCAGCCAGGACAGGTCTTGCCGCAAGCGCGCTTCCAGCGCGGCTAAGCCTTGCGGCGGGTTGGCTAGGGGCAGGTTCATATAGCAGGGGATTCCGTAAGAGGGGCGTCGTCGCCATAGATCGACTGCAAGAGCGCCGAGTGCTCGGCGGCGTCATGCAGGGCGAAGCCGGGCAGCAAAGCGGCGGCGGCTTGGGCGAGCGCGTCCGCCATGGCCTGGCAGGCCGGCGTCAGCGTTTGCGACTGTGGGGTGATGACCCCGAAGAAAAAGGGAATGTCCAGGTCGATGGGGCGGATCGCCACGCCCGGCATGGGGGCGCCGTAGGCGGTGATCGGCTCCAGCACCGACACGCCCAGTCCGGCGCGCACGGCGGCCAGGGCATTGACGGACGAATTGGTTTCCATGGTGCCCGGCGTATGGGCGTTCTGCGCCAGCGCGGCGTCCAGGCGGCGGCGCAGCCGGTACGGGTTGGCCATCGTGATCATGCGTCGCCCCGCCAGTGCCGCCACCGGCACCACGGCTTGCTGTGCCAGCGGATCGTCTTCCGGCAACGCGGCTACGCAGGGCGCTTGGCCGATCCAGTGCACCGTCAGGCCGCGGTGTTCCAGCGGCAGGCTGGTCGCGCCCAGCTGGGCGGCGCCCGACAGCACGGCGTGTACCACGCGTTCCGGCGATGCGCTGCGCAGCTGTATGCGCGCGGCGCCAACGCGGTCTTCAATGCGCTTGAGCGCATCGGGCACCAGGCCCGCCGCCAGGGCGGAGGTGGCAGCCATCAGCAGCGGCTGGGCCTGGCCTCGGGCGATTTCGTCGGCGCGGCTGCGGATCTGCTGCAGGCTGGCCAGCGCGCGTTCCACATCGTCATACAGCAGGAAACCCTGCTCGGTAGGCGTCACGCGCGGGCCGCTGCGGGCAAACAAGGGGTAGCCGATCTCGGCTTCCAGCTCCTGCAGCAGGCGGCTGATGGCCGGCTGCGAGCGTCCCAACAACCGGCCGGCAGCCGTGACGCTGCCCGTGGACATGACGGCCGCGAAGGCCTCGAGTTGACGAAGTTCCATCTGAATTGATTTATGCCAAGGACGAATTCTTGCCCGGCAAGTATGCGCTTTGCAAATAATTAAAGCGCATAAGTAAATTCCCTGATGGGGTTTTCATCAGGGAATTTCATAACTAGCAGTTATTTCAAGGGCTTAGGAGGGGCGGGGCACGGGGCTCCGCAATTTAAGAATTGTCTTAGGCAAACGCTGGCCAGTCTTGATGAAAATTGAGTGCGAATCATTCGCATTCAATTGGAGTCTGTTTATGGCTTGCAAGCCTCTCTTTGCCCACACCCTCGCTCCTGGCGCGCCCTTCATCTCCGCCATGGCGGTAGTCGCGCTGGCCGCCCCGGCCCATGCGGATGGCGGCGCATCCACCGCGCCCCATGTCCTCGACCCGGTCACGGTCTCGGCTTCCCCCGTGGAGGGGTACAAGGCCAACCAGTCCAGTTCGGCCAAGTATCCCGTGCCTCTGCTCGACGTGCCCCAGACCATTACGGTCGTGCCGCGCGAGATCATCCAGGAGCAGAATGCGCAAAGCCTGCGCCAGGTGTTGTCCAACGTATCGGGCATTACCTTCAACGCCGGGGAAGGCGGGGGCGGCTCCGGCGATATGTTCAGCATCCGCGGCTTTGCCGCCACTACCAATATGCAGGTCGATGGCTTGCGCGACAGCGCCCAGACCAGCCGCACCGACATGTTCAACCTGGAATCGGTCGAAGTCATCAAGGGGCCCAACTCCGTGTATGGCGGCGCCGGCACCACCGGCGGCTCGGTCAACATGGTCAGCAAGGAAGCCCGCGAAGGCAGTTTCACGGAAGTTTCCGCCGGCCTGGGAACGGCCCGCTATCGTCGCGCTACGCTTGATGCCAACCATGAGCTTCCCGGTTCCGACGGTTTCGCGGCCTTCCGCCTCAACCTCATGGGCCACCGCAGCGACGTCGCCGGCCGCGATGAGATCTACCGGCACCGCTGGGGCGTGGCGCCTTCGCTCACGTTGGGGATGACCGGGCCCACCCGGCTTACCCTCAGCTACATCCACCAGCGCGACCACAACTTGCCCGACTACGGCCTGCCGGCCTTGCAGGGCTCCCGGCTGGACGGCGTGTCGCAGCATGCCTACTTCGGCTGGCGCAACCTCGACCGCGAGAATATCGATTCCGACGCGGTCACGGCCAAGGTGGTGCATACGTTCAACGACAAGGCCAAGTTGCAGAACCTGAGCCGTTACTCCCGCGTCAGCCGCGACACCGTCGTTTCCGCCTCGCACGTGAATACGCGGGCACTGGAGCCTGGCCGTTACCGGCCTGCGGGCCCGCAGGCCTACGGGCGCGACTCGGTCACCGATATGTGGGCCAACCAGACCACGCTGAGCACTGAATTCGACGCCTTCGGCCTGGGCCACACCATGGTCAGCGGTTTCGAGTTCTCGCGCGAAACCTACGAACGCGATACCTATTCGTACAATATCGGGCGCCATTTCCCCGCCGCGGGCTACGATCTGTCCCATCCGCCGGGGTACTGGACGGGCCCCACCGCCAAATCGTATTCGGGCCGCAACAAGACCAGCCTGGAGGTCAAGGCGCTTTATCTCATGGACACCATCGCGCTGGCCCGCCAGTGGGATCTAAGCCTGGGCCTGCGCTACGACTGGATCGACGCCGCGCTGCGCAGCACTACGCCCGCCGGCGACGTCACCAGCGTATCGGGCACCGACCGCAAGCTAAGCAGTCGCGTCGGCATCGTTTTCAAGCCCGCCCACAACGGCCGCATCTATGCGTCATACGGCACCTCGTTCAACCCGTCGGCGGAGAGCCTGGTCACCACAGGCTCGGGCTTCACTGCCACCACCAGCGACCTCGACCCGGAAAAGAACCGCGCGATAGAGTTCGGCACCAAGTGGGACGTGTTGGGTGGCAAGCTTGGGTTGACAGCGGCTCTTTTCCAGATCGAAAAAACCAATGTGCGCGAACGCATGGCCGATGGCACCCAGGCGCTAGTCGGGCGGCAACGCTCGCGCGGCCTGGAACTGGGCGCGGCAGGCGCCATCACCCCGCGCTGGAACGTCTTCGCCAACTACACCTATACCCAGGCCAAGACGCTGAGTTCGTCAGCGTACCCCGAGCGCGAAGGGCAGCGGCTGGGCAACACGCCTCGTTCTTCCTTCAGCCTGTGGACCACCTATAAGCCCGTCGATACATGGACGCTGGGCTACGGCGCGCGCTTCATCGGCTCTCGCAACGTCACGGGGCAGGGGAGCGGGGAACTGCCAAGCTACCTTGTGCACAGCGCCATGGTTTCCTATGACGTGGACAAGCACTTCAGGCTCCAGCTCAACGTGGACAACCTGGGCAACAAGGCTTATGTGGAGCGAGTGCGCCAGGTGCTGGGCAGCGAGTCGCGCTCTTCCGCCCTTGAGTATGGCGACGGCCGGGCGGCCATGCTGACCGCGAGCTACAAGTTCTGATCGCTACCGCCATTGGCAGGCCGCGGCTCATGAATGACCGCGGCCGCCTTCGCGGCGGTAATACAGATAGCGTTCGATCTCCGCCTGCTCCACCGCCGGTTCCAGCAGGCGCCACCTGACGACGTATCCACGGTGCACTGGCGGCATCCAGCCCAATATGGAGTACATCGTGACTTCGGTCTGGCCAGTATTGAATTCCGTCTCGAAGAATCCCTGGCGATCCGGCGGCTCGCTGCCGCAAATCCAGTTGGAATCTGGCATGGCGCTCTCCCGTACGGCTTCAATCCTACGCGCCAGCCTATGAAATGGCATACGTTCTAGCCCCGATGCGGGCTGCGCCGGCCTTGTGTTAGAAACACGGATGGGGCTGCGTCAGCACGATTTCCATGATCTTTGCGAACCTTTGCAGTTCGATCGGGCCAATGCCGGTAGTATTCGGTAATGGATACTCAGGAGCCCGTCATGCACAGCCAGCAACCCGCCCCCGAGCCGAACAAGCGCCGTTGGCCTTTCGGGTACGGCGAAGAGGAATAGGCCGGCAACGCTAGCCGATACGGGCAATCCGTTGGCCTGGACCGGACAACTCGTGATACACGTCGTCCAGGTACTCCGCCAGTTCATCGGCGGACACCTCAGAAGGAACGGTGAGGTCGGCAGCGCGTACGCGTTTGCCTGCATTCGATCTGTACACCACCCAGGCAGCGCCTTCGCGGTGGATGTCCAGCTGAAACCTGCCGTAGATGTCGAATCTCATGGATGCCCCGCGACGTTCATGACCACGTCAGTGCCAGTTCCTCAGCCACGTTGCGCGTAAATCGCCGCAAGGCTTGTGAGGCTGGGCTGAGCGCCTGTACAGCCGCAGGTTAGCAATTCCACGCCGTGCTCAGTGCTTGGGCAACACGAACTCCACCCGCCGGTTCTGCGCGCGGCCTTGCGGATTGTCCGCGCCATTGGCCAGCCGGTTCGATTGGACCGGTTGCGTGTCGCCCAGCCCCTTGACGGCGAGCCGCGACTTGTCCACGCCGTGGCTTGCCAACCATTGCGCCACCGCCTGCGCGCGGCGCAGGGACAGGTCCTTGTTGTACGAGGCGGATCCTTTGGCGTCGGTATGGCCTTCGATGGTCACCGTGCCGGCCGAACTGGATTTGATCAGGCTGGCGATATCCCGCAACGTAGGCTCGGCCGCCGGTCGAATGGCGGTCTTGTCGAAATCGAACAGCACATCGCCCTGCATGGCGACGGTCACGGCATTCTTGTCCTGTCGTACCGACAGGGCGTCGTGGCGAGCGGCCAACCCGTCGATCTGCGCATTCAGGTCGGATATGCCGCCGCTGGCATCCGAGGGCAGGCCCTTCAGGTCCAGGATGGTGGCCTGCAGATCGCGGATCTCGGCCTTGTAAGGGGGCTCTTGCGCCCAGGAGCCGCTGGCGGCAGCGAGTAGCGCTGCGGCCAGGAAGGTGGGCGCGCGCGTGGCGGCGGCCATGCTAGCGGTCGGTGATCTTGATGGCGTCGAAGGTCTCGACGCCCGGTATCGTCAGCGATACCTCCTTGATTTCCTTGGGCGGGGCAGGGAACTTGCCCTGCCAGGATCCGGCGATGGGGGCGTCCTTGGCGGTGCGCAGAAGCAGCTTGGGATTGGTCAGCGGCTTGTCGTTGCTGTCTTTCAGCAGCAAGTGCTTCTTGTTGCCAGCGATCACGTAGAAGCTGTCTTCATAGTCGCGCGGGCTGATCTGCGAATAGACCATCTCGGTCTTGCCCGCGACGATGGGCTTGAACCGTATCTTGATCGACAGGATGTCGCCGCTGCGCACGGCTTCGATCACCTGGCCTTCGGCGCTGCCTGAGTCGGTCAGGCCCGTGGCCAGGGGCGCGGGGGCGTCGGCCTGGCCTTGGGCGAAAGCGGCCGAGCCGGCTGCTGCCAGGGTCATGAAGGCGCCCAGCGCACAGGCGGCGGCGGTCTTTCTGATCGGAGTCACGGTAAGCGTCCTTTGTCGTTGAAAACCTTCAGGGCACGGTAGCCAGGCCGGAGCTCATGCTTTCGGCCTAGTCCAAAACTCAACCCCTGATGGTCCGACTTTCAGGCGCTTATTTCAGTTTGATGTTTTACCAAGACGTTACGGAATCTAGCGGCAAGCAGCCTTATCCGCCGCGGTGGCCGTGGTGGCGGGGGCGCGGCGACGCTGCGCATGTTGTCCTTGTGCTGCGAGCCGACCAAGGCCTTGCGACGGGCTTGCTCATGCTGCTGGTCCACGCGGGCGCGTTCTTTGTCGGCATGCGGGGCCGCGTGCGCGTCGGATGCCGGCTGGACAGGCTTGGAATGGGGGGTGTTGGGCGTCATGGTGCGTACCTATGCAGGTGCCGCGGCATATGCCGCGCTTTCACGTTACGCCCGCCGGGCGCGTTTCTCAAGCCTTCTTGTCGCGGCTTTTTTTGCGTTGCTGCAGCGCGTTTGCGCGCCGCTGGTTCCGCGGCAGCAACACAATGGTCATGCGCAGTTTTCCTAGACGTCCGTCTTTCAGGAGAGTCCCATGTGCGACTGTTCTTCTTGCGCGTATGCCCCTCAATTCAATCGCCGCCGGCTCCTGTTCGGCGCGGCCGCCGCGGCGGCGGCAGCCGGCGCTTCAGGCTGGCTGGGCGATGCCCGCGCGGCAGTGCCGTCAAACGACATCGGTCCCGACGAGGCCTTGAAGCGCCTGATGGCCGGCAATGCCCGCTATGCGGCCAACAAGCCGAACATGCGGGATTACTCCGCGGGGCGAGCTGCTCGCGCCGTGACGCAGAAGCCAATCGCCGCCATCCTCGGATGTTCGGATTCGCGGGTGGCGCCGGAACTGGCTTTCGATCAGGGGCCGGGCGACCTCTTCATCGTGCGCGTGGCTGGCAACTTCGTGAATGAAGACGGCCTGGCCAGCCTGGAGTACGGCACGCTGGTATTGCGCGCGCCGCTGATCCTGGTGCTGGGCCATGACAATTGCGGCGCGGTGGACGCGACGGTGAAAGCGCTGAAGGACAAGACCGAGTACCCGGGCCATCTGCCAGCGCTGGTAAACGCAATCAAGCCGGCCGTCGAGCTCGCGAGCAAGTCTGGCGCGAAGGACTTGATGGCCGCGGCGGTCCAGGCAAATGTGCGTCTGGCCGTCGAACGCCTGAAGGCCGCGCAGCCGCTGCTGCAAGAGATGGTGCAGCAGAAAAAGCTGGGCGTGGTCGGCGGCGTTTACAGCCTGGCCACGGGCAAGGTTGCCTTGGTATGACGCCTGGGTAGCGGTGAGAATTGCTGAGCTTTGAACGCTTTTCCCTTCGTAATATCCAGCTGAAAGGATATTGAAAGGGGAGAGGCATGGGGGCGTGCGAAAAATGCGAGGCGATCATAACGAACCGGCGCGATGCGCCCGGACATGAAAACCTGATCAGCCTGGGGGTGGTGAGATCGTTCGGGCAGGCGCGGCGGAACGTGCAACACGAAGCGTTTACCTGCGCCGCGTGCGGTACGGACTGGGACTATCTGCATGACAAGCGCGACCCGGCATCGGGGTGGCGGCGTTGCGGCGCCGATGCCGGCGAACAGATCGAGCCTGTCCAGGAGCCCTTGGCAAGAGCCGCGGGCGGCGCTTAGCTACATCTGCATCTTCTTTTTGCCCAGCAGCGTCAGCGCCAGGCTGCGGCCCGTGCGCATGAAAGGATAGAGCGCGGTCGACAGGCAGCGGTTGCGGAACACGGCTGCGTTGACGCTGTTAAACAGGTCATTGCCGGTGCTGATGAGCGCCAGCCGGTTGATGCAGTCCGCACCCCAATAATCCTGGCCGTCCAGGTGCAGCAGCATGCCCTGATTCAGGTCATAGCCTTGCGCCTTGTAGGCCACCGCCAGGTCGGGATGATCGCGCATATTCAGCATTTCGATGGGGCCGACGGCCTTCTGCAATTGCAGCATCCGCACATAGTTCGAGCAGAAAGGGCAGTCGCCGTCGTAGAGCAGGAAATTCTTTGCGATGGCCATGATGCACCGTGAGGGATTGCGCGGGCGCGGAAAGCGCGCCTGCCGCTTACTCCCGATTAAAACGCATATCGCGCGATACGCCCATCGGGCGGCAACCATGCGCGGGCGCGCGTCCGCCCTCAGCGCATCTGGCGCACGCCGTGGCCCAGGCGCCGGCGCAGCAGGTTGCGCAGCGTGGCGCCTGCAGTGGTTCAACATGGTCATGGGGGCGTTGCTGGCGCCCAGCTTGTGGCCGATGTTGAGGTGAGGAAATGCCGCAGCGGCATTTGGAAGCGCGGGGCGAAGCCGCCCCGCGTCCCGATTCAAGGGTGGGATTCGGCGGCAACCTCGTCCAGGCCGTCCCATGCCAACGTCATGGCGTAGTCGCGCACGTCGACGGGCCATTCGGCAATCTGCCGCGCAAATCGCTCCCGGTCCCCGGCATACAGCGCCCGCGTCGCTTCCTCGAACCCCGGCAGGTTGCCCGCCATGCTGGACATGAAATGGTAGGCGGCCTCCTGGCGCTTGCGCGCGCGGTCCCGCGCTTCGTTATCACGGCGCGCCTGTTCCACCAGCTTGCGCAAGGCGACCGAGGCGCCGCCCGGCTGCGCGCTCAGCCAGTCCCAATGGCGGGGAAGCAGGGTGATTTCGCGCGCCACCACTCCCAGCTTGGGACGGCCCCGGCCGCGCGGCTGTGTCTCGTCGGATGCGTCGGGCAGGGGTTCTGACGCCGGTGGCGACGGATCGGTCGGGACGTGATGGCGTTCGGCGATCGCGGCGGGGTCGCCGCTCAGGTCCAGGTCGGTCTGCTTGCCGGTCCGGTCGTCGAACACCAGGATGGTGGCGTCGGTTCCGGCGTCCATGGCCTGTTTGACGGCGAGGGCCACATCGGCCAGCGCGCCGGCGGCAAGTAGCCGGTAGCCGGCGAATGCGGTGTGCGGATCGAGAGGAGGGCGTGTGGAGGGAGTGTTCATTATTTAATCCGGGTAAAAATTGCAGTGGAATTATGATCCGGGTAGAAATTGAAGTCAATACACCCGGGTAAAAATAATTCAGAGGAGCGCGGGCCGGTTCCCAGCGCATAAATATCCCCCATAACCTAGGGTCAACACCTAGGCAAAACACGTGGGCGGCGTATAATCTTGCTTTGCGCCCGGAGTTACCCATGCGTCTCGTACAAAAAGCGCTCACCTTCGACGATGTGTTGCTGGTGCCTGCGTATTCCGAGGTCCTGCCTCGCGACACTTCCCTGGCTACGCGCCTCACTCGCAACATCACCCTGAATATCCCGCTCGTGTCCGCCGCCATGGACACCGTGACTGAATCGCGTCTGGCCATCGCCATGGCGCAAGAGGGCGGCATCGGGATCATCCACAAGAATTTGTCCGCTGATGCCCAGGCCCGTGAAGTGGCCCGCGTCAAGCGCCACGAGTTCGGCATCGTGATCGACCCGGTCACCGTCACCCCCCAGATGAAAGTGCGCGACGCCATCGCGTTGCAGCGCCAACATGGCATCTCGGGCCTGCCGGTGGTCGAAGGGCGCAAGCTGGTCGGCATCGTCACCAACCGCGACCTGCGCTTCGAAGAGAACCTGGACCAACCCCTGCGCAACATCATGACGCCGCAGGAACGGCTGGTCACCATGAAGGAAGGCGCTACGCTGGAAGAGGCGCAGTCCCTGATGCACAAGCACCGCCTGGAGCGCGTGCTGATCGTGAACGACGGCTTTGAACTGCGTGGCCTGGCCACCGTCAAGGACATCGTCAAGAACACCGAACACCCGATGGCCAGCAAGGACGCCCAAGGCCAGCTGCGCGTGGGCGCGGCGGTGGGCGTGGGCGCCGGCACCGAAGAACGCGTGGAAAAGCTGGTTGCGGCCGGCGTCGACGTCCTCATCGTCGACACCGCTCACGGCCACTCCAAGGGCGTGCTGGAAGGCGTGCGCTGGGTCAAGCAAAACTACCCCAAGGTTGAAGTCATCGGTGGCAACATCGCCACCGCGGCCGCCGCGCGCGCGCTGGTCGAGTACGGCGCCGACGGCGTCAAGGTCGGCATCGGCCCGGGCTCCATCTGCACCACCCGCATCGTCGCCGGCGTGGGCGTGCCGCAGATCCATGCCATCTCCGAAGTCGCCAAGGCGCTGGAAGGCACGGGCGTGCCCTTGATCGCCGACGGCGGCATCCGCTACTCGGGCGACGTCGCCAAGGCCCTGGCCGCCGGCGCTTTCGCCTGCATGATGGGCGGCATGTTCGCCGGTACCGAAGAGGCACCGGGCGAAGTCGTGTTGTTCCAGGGCCGTTCGTACAAGTCCTACCGCGGCATGGGCAGCCTGGGCGCCATGACGGACGGCTCGGCCGACCGTTACTTCCAGGATCCGGCCAACAACGCCGACAAGCTGGTTCCCGAAGGCATCGAAGGCCGCGTCCCCTACAAGGGCAGCGTGCTGGCCATCATTTACCAGCTGGTGGGCGGCATCCGCGCCTCGATGGGCTACTGCGGCTGCGCCACCATCGACGATATGCGCACCAAGACTGAATTCGTGGAGATCACCTCCGCGGGCGTGCGCGAGTCCCACGTGCACGACGTACAGATCACCAAGGAAGCGCCCAACTACCGCGCCGACTGATCCGTACAGTCAACTACAATGTCATGCATCACGCACCGGCAGAACCGCAAATGAATCAGCGGTTCTGCCGGTGCGGTTTTATTTACTGCGGTTTTATTCTTTACCGGTAGAGTCTCCATGCACCAGCGCATCCTCATTCTCGACTACGGTTCGCAAGTCACCCAGCTGATCGCCCGCCGCGTCCGCGAAGCCGGCGTCTACTCCGAAGTGCACCCCGGCGACGTCGACGACGCCTTCGTGCGCGACCAGATGGCGCAAGGCTTGAAGGGCATCATCCTGTCGGGCAGCCACGCTTCCGCCTACGAAGAAGGCTCCATGCGCGTGCCGCATGCGGTGTTCGAACTGGGCGTGCCAGTCCTCGGCATCTGCTATGGCATGCAGTCCATGGCGCAGCAATTGGGCGGCGTGGTCAGCTTCTCCGACCACCGCGAATTCGGCTACGCCGAAGTCCGCGCGCACGGCCATACCAAGCTGCTGGAAGGCCTGGAGGATTTCTCTACGCCCGAAGGCCACGGCATGCTGAAGGTCTGGATGAGCCACGGCGACAAGGTCACCGAACTGCCCCCGGGCTTCAAGCTGATGGCTTCCACGCCATCTTGCCCCATCGCCGGCATGGCCGACGAAGACCGCAAGTTCTACGCCGTCCAGTTCCACCCCGAAGTCACGCACACCGTCCAGGGCAAGGCCATGCTGGCCCGCTTCGTGAACGAAATCTGCGAATGCCAGGGCGATTGGAACATGCCCGACTACGTGGCCGAAGCCGTTGCCCGCATCCGCGAGCAGGTCGGCTCGGACGAAGTCATCCTGGGCCTGTCCGGCGGCGTGGACTCCTCGGTTGCCGCCGCGCTGATCCACAAGGCCATCGGCGACCAGCTCACCTGCGTGTTCGTCGACCACGGCCTGTTGCGCCTGGACGAAGGCAAGCAGGTCATGCAGACCTTCGCCGAAAACATGGGCGTGAAGATCATCCACATCGACGCCACCGCCCAGTTCATGGGCAAGCTGGCCGGCGTGGCGGATCCGGAAGCCAAGCGCAAGATCATCGGCCGCGAATTCGTCGAAGTGTTCCAGGAACAGGCCGGCAAGCAGAAGAGCGCCAAGTGGCTGGCCCAGGGCACGATCTACCCCGACGTCATCGAATCGGCTGGCGCCAAGACCGGCAAGGCCACCTCCATCAAGTCGCACCACAACGTGGGCGGCTTGCCGGACACGCTGAACCTGCAACTGCTGGAACCCCTGCGCGAACTGTTCAAGGACGAAGTCCGCGAACTGGGCGTGGCCCTGGGCCTGCCGCCGCAGATGGTCTACCGCCACCCGTTCCCCGGCCCCGGCCTGGGCGTGCGCATCCTCGGCGAAGTGAAGCATGAATACGCCGAGCTGCTGCGCCGCGCCGACGCCATCTTCATCGAAGAACTGCGCAACACCAAGGACGAGGCCAGCGGCCTGACCTGGTACGAGCTGACCTCCCAAGCCTTCGCCGTGTTCCTGCCGGTGAAGTCGGTGGGCGTGATGGGCGATGGCCGCACCTACGAATACGTCGTGGCCCTGCGCGCCGTGCAGACCTTCGACTTCATGACCGCCGACTGGGCGCCGCTGCCGCATCCGCTGCTGGCTCGGGTTTCGTCGCGGATTATCAATGAAGTGCGCGGTATTAATCGGGTCGTGTACGACGTGTCGAGCAAGCCGCCTGCGACGATTGAGTGGGAGTGATCCTGTTCAAGGGTTGAGGTAAACGAAAGAGCGCTTCGGCGCTCTTTTCATTCCAGCGACGGCAGTCGTTCATGTGATTTAAGGGACGAGTTATTATTCGGACCTTGCTCTGCTGATCGGTGTGCAACGTTTGCAGATTAGGTAAAAAAATAATCTGCGGCCGTAGAGATTTCAATGCCCGGTATTTCCGGCCGACCACATCCTTGGTCGTGTTGGACTGTCGACTGTTAACACAAGAGGGAACGCAATGGCGCGGATGTGGATGGTACGCGGCGATGGCGGCAGCTTGTATGACGCCTTTCGGGAACGCGGCGTAGCTGCCGTGGGCTGGAATCAGTTGGCGCCTCATGCCAAGCCCGGTGTCGGACGCAAGCAGTTGATCGCCCTGTACCATTCCGCTGAGCCCCTGGCCAAACAAGGCACGGTGGTTTCGGGCGCATCCCAGGTCTGGCGCTTCGTCAACGACATCCAAGAGGGCGACTGGGTCATCACCTATTCGCCCCCCAATCGCCTGTACTCGATCGGCAATGTCGCTGGACCAGCCGAGCACCACCCCGAGTGGGCAGAGCAAGGCATGCCCCTGGCGCGCAAGGTGCAGTGGCAAGCACAGGAACTGCCACGCGACAACTTAGGCACGAGCAGCAAGAACAGCCTGGGTTCGACCCTGACCCTCTTCGAGGTACCGTCCAGCGCGGCAGCGGAAGTGCTGGCCGCACTGAAGGGCAAACCAGCGCCAGCAGTCGAAGAGGAGGCCGAGGAAGTCGTCGCCGATCCACTGGCCGACATCGAGTCTCAGGCACTGGAACGCATCAAGGATCGGGTCAACGAACTGGACTGGGATGACATGCAGCAGCTAGTTGCCGGCATCCTGCGCGCCATGGGCTACAAGACCCAGGTTTCGCCGCCTGGCTCGGACCGTGGGAAGGACATCGTGGCCTCGCCGGACGGCTTCGGCTTCGAACATCCGCGCATCGTCGTGGAGGTCAAGCATCGCAAGGGACAGATGGGTAGCCAGGAAATCCGAAGCTTCCTCGGCGGCCGCCACAAGGATGATCGCGGGCTGTACGTCAGCACGGGCGGCTTCAGCAAGGATGCCCTGTACGAAGCTGACCGCGCCTCCATTCCGTTGGCGATGTGGACGCTGGACCACGTGGTGCGGGCGCTGATTGAGCACTACGACGGGACCGACGCTGAAACCAAACGGATCGTGCCGTTGAAGCGGCTGTACTGGCCGGCCTAACCAAACAAGAAGATGGTTCAATAACAATGAGCGTTAACTTTCAGCAACTCGCCAACTTCATCTGGTCGGTAGCCGACCTACTGCGCGGCCCCTATCGACCGCCGCAGTACGAGCGGGTGATGTTGCCGCTCACCGTGCTGCGCCGTTTCGACGCTGTGTTGGCACCCAGCAAACAAGCCGTGCTCAAGCGCCACCAGGAGCTCAAAGCCAAGAAGATCGCCAACGTTGACGCTATCCTCAACAACCTGGCCAAGGATGAAGACGGCACGCCGCTGGGCTTTCATAACCACAGCCAGCTCGACTTCCACAAGCTCAAGGGCGACCCCGACAACATCGGCCGCCACCTGGCCGACTACATCGCCGGCTTCTCCGAAAACGTCCGCAAGATCTTCGAGCGCTTCGAGTTCGACAAGGAGATCGAGAAGCTCGAAGAGTCCAACCGTCTCTACCAAGTGGTGTCCCAGTTCGCCGAGATCGACCTGCATCCGCGCAAAGTGGACAACATCACCATGGGGTTGGTGTTCGAAGACCTGATCCGGCGCTTCAACGAAGCCGCCAACGAAACGGCGGGCGATCACTTCACCCCCCGCGAAGTGATCCAGCTCATGGTCAACCTGCTGCTGGAACCCGACACCAGCGTGCTCACCCAGGCCGGTGTCATCGTCACCATCTGCGATCCGGCCTGCGGTACCGGCGGCATGCTGGCCGAGGCGCAGAACTGGATTCGCGCCCACAACGAGCAGGCCACAGTCAAGGTCTTCGGGCAGGACTACAACCCACGCTCCTATGCCGTGGCCGCCTCCGATCTCTTGATCAAAGGCCACAAGGACGGCCAGGTGGTGCTGGGCAACACCCTCACCGACGACCCCTTTCCGGAGCAGCGCTTCGACTACCTGCTGGCCAACCCGCCCTTCGGCGTGGACTGGAAGGCTGAGAAGAAGGTCATCGACCGCTGGCCTAACTTCCGTCGCTACAGCGGCAAGCTGCCACGCATCAACGACGGCGCCCTGTTGTTCCTGCTCTACATGATGAGCAAGTTCCAGGATTACAAGCCTGGATGCCGCGACAAGCCTGGCTCTCGAACGGCCGTCGTCTTCAATGGCTCGCCGCTATTCACCGGCGGTGCGGGCAGCGGCGAGAGCGACATCCGCCGCTGGATCATCGAGCGTGACCAGTTGGAGGCCATCGTCGCTTTGCCCGAGCAGATGTTCTATAACACCGGCATCGGCACCTTCATCTGGGTGGTCACCAACCGCAAGGCTGATCACCGCAAGGGCAAGATCCAGCTCATCGACGCCCGCGAACGCTACACGCCGATGAAGCGCAGTCTGGGCGACAAGCGCCGCTACCTTGACCCAGTCGCGCTTGATGCCATCACCCGCGAACACGGCACACTGGAAAACAGTCAGACCAGCCGCGTGTTCGACAACACGGACTTCGGCTATCGCCGCATTACCGTACTGCGCCCGCTGCGCTTGCGTTTCCAGATCACCGACGAAGCCCGCGAACGTTTCCTCAACACCTGCCCCGAGCTGTTCGACGCCCTGCAAGCGGTGCAGGACGAACTGGGCACCGAACCGCTTCTGGACTGGAACAAGACCTGGGCTACCGTGCAGCAGGTGTTCAAGACCCTGTCCAACGATATGGAAGCTTGGGCCAAGGGCGCCAAGGGCACGGCGCAGAAGAAAATCTTTCGTGACTGCTTTACCGCTGTAGACCCCGATGCGACGCCAGTGGTTGCCACACACCACAAAACAACCCCTTTGGAGGGTGCCCTTTACTTTCCGGGTCAAACCCTGCCCACCGACCTCACCACGCAAGGCCTGCATGCTTTGCTGGGCTTGCTTGGCGATGGCAAGAAAGGCTTCGTCGAGTACGAGCCCGACCCGGCGCTCAAGGATGCCGAAAACATCCCGCTGAAAGAGGACATCGTCAGCTACTTCCTGCGCGAGGTGCGTCCCTACGTGCCGGACGCCTGGATCGACCGCGAGACCCTGGACGAGCAGGACAGCGGCATCGGCAAGGTGGGCTACGAGATCAACTTCAACCGCGTGTTCTTCCAGTACCAGCCGCCGCGCCCACTGCATGAGATCGATGTAGAGTTGGCTGGCGTAGAGCAGCGAATTTTGAAACTGCTACGGGAGGTTACGGAGTGATGCAATCCGTTGGCCCGCAATCAGTTCAAGCAGCCGCGTTACTCGAAAACCTGCTGCCGGATGATTGGTCGGCAGTTCGACTTAAGTTTCTACTCGCAGCCCCGATCACGGATGGGCCTCATCTCACACCTGAGTTTACCGCTGAAGGATTTCCTTTTCTGTCGGTTGATGGCATCCAGAATGGTGAGCTCGTGTTTGAGGCGTGCCGCTATGTTTCGGAAGAGGATCATCGTGAGTTCAGCAAGAAAGCTGCGCCGCAACGAGATGACATTTTGCTTGGCAAAGCAGCTTCGACTGGGAAGATCGCAAGAGTAAAGGTCGACACTGAGTTCAGCATCTGGTCGCCATTGGCACTTATCCGGGCTGATGAGAGAAAAGTGGCAAGCGCCTTTCTTGAGCACTGTTTGAAGAGCAGTCTACTTCAGAGTCAGATTGATGATCTTTGCAGCTCGAACACTCAAAAGAACATAAGCATGGGAGATATCCCGCAGTTGACGTTGCCTTTGCCGAGCCTTCAAGTTCAGCACTCAATCGCCAACTACCTCGACCGCGAAACCGCGCGCATCGACGGGCTGATTGCCGAGAAGGAACGCATGCTGGCGCTGCTGGAAGAAAAGCGCGCCGCCCTCATCAGCCGCGTCGTCACCCGCGGCCTCAACCCCAATGCCTCGCTCAGACCCTCCGGACAGGAATGGCTGGGCGATATTCCAGAGCATTGGGATATGCAGCCGATCAAATACCTGGCTGTGGTTGGCAATGGCTCGACACCCTCGGTCGAGAACGCCGACTATTGGGATGACGAGGGATACCCTTGGCTGAACAGCTCCGTCGTCAATGCGTCACCCGTCACAACCGCAAGTCGATTCGTGACCGAAACCGCCCTTCGAGAATGCCACCTTCCCAAGATTCAACCACCCGCTGTGCTTGTGGGGATCACTGGCCAAGGGAAGACGCGAGGTATGGCTTCAGTATTGGGCATAGAGGCCACTATCAATCAGCATCTTGCGTTCATCAAGCCGCGCTCTCCAAAGCTCGACACTGAGTACCTGCGCTACTTACTGGGGCACGCCTACAAATTCCTTCGAAGCGACAGCGACGGGGCCGGTAGCACCAAGGGTGCTATTACTTGCGAGCAACTGGCGAACATGAAGATTCCCGTACCTTCAAGTAGTGAGCAGATAGATATTTGCGCTCGCATAAAGCAGTCGCTTGAAGTCTCGAAACCCCTTTGCTCCCAGATCCAGACGTCGCTCGATTTGCTGATTGAACGCCGTTCAGCACTCATCACAGCCGCCGTCACTGGCCAAATCCCGCTGGAGGATATGACTCCATGAAATTGAAAAGTCTAGGGTTGACGAATTTTCGGGGCTTTGATCGGCTGGACATCGACTTTGATGAAAAAATGACTGTGATTGCTGGCGTCAATGGTGTTGGTAAATCAACAGTTCTGCAAGCCATAGCAACCGCCTATTCCCACGCTTTGCCTGAGTTTACGGTCTCACGAGAAAAGCCGCTGACGCTACTCGACTCCGACATTCACCAAGGCAAGTCCTCCTGCACTATCGAAATGGAAAACAGTGTCTTGGGCGATGCTTCGTTGATCACTTTCCTTTTCAAGGAGAGCCTTGATCAAGGCGAAAAGCTGGAGCTTGCGCAGAAGCAAGCCATGATGAAGAAAGAGCTGGTTACTCTTGAGAGAAGATCGCCAGACTACAAAAATCTAAAAAACGAGATTGCGTGGACAAACAAACGTCTGCAAGGCAACTTCGAGAAACGCTTGAATTGGCTGTTCACCGATGCCCATGAATCCGAAATGCGCTTGAAGCGCCACTTAAAAAGTAGTCCGACTCAGTCGCTGGTTGTTTACTACGCAACGCACCGCTTGCTTTCAAGACTTCCGCCAAAGCTTCAAGGCACACTTCCGTTCAAGCAGGCTGCGGCATTTTCAAAATCCCTTGCGCAACTGGAAATTTCCCTCAATGAGTTCGCCAAGTGGCATCGCGCCATGGGTTCATCTCATGTAATTCGAAAAGACTCAAAACACGGCTTACGCATTCTGAAGCTGCTTCAGAAAGCAATTTCTGATCTGATTCCACAAATTAAAGAATTCTGGTTTCACGAGGAGTACCCGCCGCGCTACTCCGTCATGAAAGATTCAACGCTCGATGAGCAGGTCAACGGCAATAAAAGCGGAAAGCAGTTATTTTTGGAGCAGTTGTCCGATGGCGAGCGAGGATTGATTGCTTTGGTTTTTGATCTTACCCGGCGTCTTGCTATCGCTAATCCGAATCTCGAAAATCCAATTACAGAAGGCGTGGCGTTGGTGCTGATAGATGAGATCGAGCTGCACCTGCACCCGAAATGGCAACGAGATGTGATTAAGCGGCTCCCGGCAATTTTCAAGGGCTGTCAATTCGTTATCACAACACATTCGCCTCAGGTTATTGGTGAGGTTCAAGCTCGGTGCGTGCGGATACTTTCCATTAAGGATGATCGAGTCGTCAGTGAAACACCCGGCATGGCTTATGGTGCTGACTCGAACTGGATATTGAATGTTCTGATGGGTGCAGGCGAGATGAATGAATATGTCGAAAAGGATCTTCAGGAGATCGCGCACCTTGTTTCAGAGCGAAGCCTGAGTGAGGCCAGAATCAAAGCCGATGATCTTCGGAAACGTGTCGGAAATACCGAGGCGATTCAAAAACTGGCTTCAACTATAGAACGAATTGAGCGGCTCGGTAAATGAGAAGAATCGTAAAAAACCAGACTCCGGAGTGTCTACAGACTTTTATTGACGGACAACTTGCTATCGATCCCGAGCCGGTCAACGTAACTTATAGATGTTTCCCTAAAAAAGTGGAACTGTTAGCTATTTTGACAGCGGAGCAATTCGGCCTGTGCGGCTACACCGGAGTTGCTGTCGATGAGCGAATCTCAGCCCTTAAAAACTACTCCGAGCAGGTAACATTCGGAAACCATATTGAGCACTTGAAAAGTCAGACGGCATGCAGGCAGGAATTGGTTGATTGGGGTGGCGAATATGGAAGAGATCTTTGCGACGATCTCAGCTATGTAAACATGATTGCCGCTGTAGAGGTGCGGGGAGCAGAAAGAGAGCATTTCGGGGCGGTGAAAAAGAAAGCTTTAGCTTTGTCTGTACTTCCGACTCAAGAAGCGTGCGGGGAATACTTCAAGTTTCGTGAGAGCGATGGTGGCATTGAGGGGATGAATGATGCTGCTAAGCAGAGCATTACGGTTTTGGAACTGAATCACGACACCCTCAAGGGATGGAGAAAAGCAGCTATCGATGCTTGGTTAGATCCAGACGTTGTTCAGACTCGTGAAGATTTTGAAAAAGTAGCCCAAGCAATAGAAGAACCTGCTAACGGAAAGCTTCCAGAATTCGCGTTTGTCATCGGATCAATTGCAAAGAATTATCTGCCATGAAACAAACCTCAGAAGCCGCATTCGAAACCGCCATTGAAACCGTCTTGCTGGGCGACGGATACACGCGGATCAATCCCAGAAGCTTCGACCGCGAACGCGCAATCTTCCCTGATGAGGCACTGGCCTTCATCCGCGCCACCCAAGGCAAAGTGTGGGACAAGCTGGAAGCGCTGCACAGCGAGCACACCGGGGCGCGGGTGCTGGAATCGCTGTGCAAATGGCTGGACACACACGGTACTCTGGCCACGTTGCGGCATGGTTTCAAGTGCTTCGGCAAGACGTTGCGCATTGCGTTCTTTCGCCCGGCCCATGGCTTGAACCCGGAGCTGGAAGCGCGCTACAAGGCCAATCGGCTGGGGCTGACCCGCCAACTGCATTTCAGCCCCAAATCGGAAAAGTCGCTGGACGTGGTGCTGTCGGTCAATGGCATCCCGGTGGTCACGTTGGAGCTCAAGAACCCCTTGAGCGGCCAGACGGCGGCCAATGCCATCCACCAGTACCGCCACGACCGCGACCCGCGCGAACCGATCTTCGTGTTCACCAAACGCACGCTGGTGCATTTTGCGGTGGACACCGAAGAGGCGCACATGGCCACGCGCTTAGCTGGTTCATCGACCTACTTTCTGCCTTTCAATCGGGGCATGGATGGTGGTTCCGGTAACCCGCCCGACCATGAAGGCCGCAACTACAAAACGGCCTACCTGTGGGAAGAAGTGCTACATCGCGACAGCCTGCTTGATCTGCTTGCCCGCTTCCTGCATCTGAATGTGGAAGAGAAGACCACGGATGACGGCAAGAAGCTCCGCAAGGAAAGCCTGATCTTTCCGCGCTACCACCAGTTGCAGGCGGTACGCCAGATGGTGGCAGCCGCCGCAAGCGAGGGCGCAGGACACAACTATCTGGTCGAGCATTCAGCCGGCAGCGGCAAGAGCAACACCATTGCCTGGTTGGCGCACCGCCTGTCCAGCCTGCACAACGAAGGCGACGAACGACTGTTCGACAGCGTGGTGGTCATCACCGACCGCGTGGTGCTGGACCGCCAGTTGCAAAACACGATCTACCAGTTTGATCACCGGCAGGGTGTAGTGCAGAAGATTGACGAGGACTCGCGCCAGCTCGCCGAGGCACTCGAAGCGGGCGTGCCCATCATCATCACCACGCTGCAAAAGTTCCCGTTCGTGACAGGGCAACTGGCCAAGCTCAGCGAGGAACGTGGTGACGGCAGCAAAAGCCATCTGCCCACGCGCAAGTATGCGGTGATCATCGACGAGGCACACAGCTCCCAATCGGGCGAAACGGCAACCGAGCTCAAGGGCGTGCTGGGCGGTGCCGAGCTGCGCCGCAAGGCCCAGGAAATGGCAGAGGAGGAAGGAGAAGTCGAACTCGAACGGCTGTTCCGCTCCATGGCCAAGCGCGGCCACCAGCCGAACATGAGCTTTTTTGCCTTCACTGCCACGCCCAAACATAAGACGCTGGCGATCTTCGGTCGCAGCGGTGAACCCTTCAACCGCTACACCATGCGGCAGGCCATTGAGGAAGGTTTCATTGAGGACGTGCTGAAGAGCTACGTCACCTACAAGACCTATTACAAGCTGATCAAGAAGGCCGAAGACGATCCCAACGTCGAGCGCAAGAAGGCGGCCAAGGCGCTGGCTCGCTTCATGCGCCTGCACCCACACAACATCGGCCAGAAGACAGAAGTCATGGTCGAGCATTTCCAGCAGTTCACCCGCCACAAGATCGGCGGCCACGCCAAGGCGATGGTGGTGACTGGCTCGCGCTTGGAGGCGGTGCGCTACAAGCAGGAATTCGACCGCTATATCCTGGAAAAGGGTTACCCGATCAAGAGTCTAGTGGCGTTCTCGGGTGTGGTGGAAGACGACAAGATTCCGGAAAAGTCGTACACGGAGGTCGAGATGAATGGCGGCCTGAAGGAAAAGGAGTTGCCTGACACCTTCACCAAACCGGATTTCCGCGTGCTGCTGGTGGCCGAGAAATACCAGACCGGCTTCGACCAGCCGTTGTTGCACACCATGTACGTGGACAAGCGGCTGGCGGGCATTCAAGCCGTGCAGACCTTGTCGCGCTTGAACCGGACACACCCACTGAAGGACGATACCTTCGTGCTCGATTTCGTCAACGATCCCGACGAAATCCAGGAGGCCTTCCGTCAGTACTACGACGGCTCGGTGATGGGCGAGCAGGTAGATCCGGACAAGCTCTACGAGGTGAAGGCCAAGCTGGATGCCTCGGGCATTTACCTGCAAACCGAGATTGCCGCGTTTGCGCATGTGTTCTTTGCACCGAAGCGCCGCCAGAGCTCCGGTGACCATAAGCAGATGAATGCGATTCTTGATCAGGCTGTTGCGCGTTTTGTGCAGTTGCAGAACAGCGAAGAGGATGAAGCCGAGTTATGGCGCGGTAAGCTGCAGGCCTTTCGCAATTTGTACGGTTTCCTGAGCCAGGTGATTCCCTATCAGGACAGCGATCTGGAAAAACTCTTCACCTACCTGCGCCATCTCGCGCTGAAGCTGCCCAAGCGCAAGAGCGGGCCGGGCTATCAGTTCGATGAGGAAGTCGAACTTGATTACTACCGTTTGCAGAAAATCAGCGAAGGCTCGATCAGCCTCAATGAAGGCTATGCCAAACCGCTTGACGGCCCACGAGAGGTGGGCTCTGGCATGGTGCGTGAGGAACCCGTTTCGCTGTCACGCCTGATCGACATCATCAATCAGCGCTTCGGCGGCGAATTGAATGATGCAGATCAATTGTTCTTCGATCAGATCACCGAAGCCGCGAGCCAGAATGAGTCATTGCAGAAGGCGGCCGAGGTCAACTCTCTAGAGAAGTTCCAGCTCGTGTTTCGACAGGTCCTTGAGTCACTATTTATTGAGCGCATGGAGCTGAATGAAGAACTTTTCACTGATTACATGGGCAAACCAGAGATGCGGGAGCTGGTGTCCAAGTGGTTGGGTAGCCAAGTTTACGCTCGTCTTTCGGATAGGGCACCACAGAGCTAACTGTGCCTTTGAGCGAGCATGTGCTTGGTGGGCTACCGGTTCCTAAGTTAGGATATGAGGTGATTGACAATAGAGTCGAAAGAGTCGACGCCCCGCAAATCGCTCCATCTTCCGCGCCAGCATAAGATGGGCGGCTCTGACGGTAAAAGCGACGGTAAGGCCCCGTGTCGATCACTGCCAAGTCCTTTAACCATGCCGGTTCTGGGGGCCTGTTGATGATGGAGTGGGAATGACTTTCGCGGGACTGCCACTAGCGACCGCAAAAGGCCACAACCCATTGATTCTGAATATGTAGGTCTAGGCGACGGTCAGCCACTATTGCTGATCAGCTAAAGCGCTTGGCGGTAGCCCTTGCAGTAAGAGCGGGAGGACTCGGATTCGAGTCCTCCCGTTTTTTTTGTTCGAGCCTAAGCAATCTCGCAATGTCGCGTCGACGTCGCCAGCAAACTAGGGTTATCCGGGATTCTTTATGCTTAAACTTTTGTGAAGAATGAGCGGCAGATGCAGGGCTGCCGCCGCGATGAGGCATCACGGCGGTTCACCGGGGTGCGCGCCTGACGCACCGTACGCAGGATCGCGCGGTGGCGCCCTATGAGGAGAGTTGCATGCTGCGTAGACATTGCCTGGCCGTGATGATGCTGGCGCTGACGGGCTGGGCGACGGGCAGCCATGCGCAAACGCCGTCGCAGGCGTCGTGGCCCGCCAAGCCGGTGCGTCTGGTCGTGGGTTTGGCGCCTGGCGGGCTGGTCGACGTGCTGGCGCGCACGGTGCAGCCGCATTTGGCCGAAGCCTTGAAGCAGACCGTGATCGTCGAGAACCGGGGCGGTGCGGGCGGCAACGTGGCGGGGGCCGAGGTGGCACGCAATGGCCAAGACAATCATACCTTCTTGCTCAATCCATCGACGACCGAATCGGTGAACCCGTTGATGTTCGCCAGCATGCCATTCGATCCGCAGCGGGACCTGCGGCCGGTCGCCTTGCTGGCCAACAGCCAGTTGTTCCTGTTCGTCCGGTCCTCGCTGGGCGTCGATACGCTCGAGGCGTTTGTCGAATACGCCCGCAAGCGGCCCGAGCCTCTGAACTATGGTTCTGCCGGCAACGGCACGACGCCGCACCTGGCTGGCGAGCTGCTCAAGCAGGCTACCGGCATGCAGGCCACCCATGCGCCGTATCGCGGCGTGGCGCCGGCGATACAAGACCTGGCCGCCGGCCAGATCGACTTCGCGTTTGGACCGGCTACGGTCTTTCCCATGGTGCAAGCGGGCAAGCTGAAGGTGCTGGCGGTGGCGAGCCGGCAACGGGCCGCCGTGGCGCCCGACATACGAACCTTTTCCGAGGCAGGCATCGACGGCGTTTTCGCGGACAGCCTTTTTGGCGTGTATGCCGCCGCCGGCACCCGTGATGACGTGGTTGACCGCATGAACGCCGAAATCAACAAGGTGCTGGCGCGGCCTGAGATCCAGACCCGCTTCCTGGACGCTGGCGCCGAAGCGCTGCCGTTGAGCGTGGCCGACTATGCCGCGCGCGTGCAGGACGAGAAAAAGCTGTTCGCCCCGTTGATGAAGTCGTTGGGGCTGAAGGAACAGTAGTTGGATCGACGATACGATCGAACGCTCGGGTCAGGCCTGCTCACAATCCCATCTGCCCCCGTACCAGCGCCAGGTACTCGGGATCGCCCATCTGCTTGCGCGCCGCGATGATCTGCCTGGCATCTTCGCCGGCGATGTAGCGCAGTTGCTGGGTCCCGTCGGTGGCGGCTTCCCAGATGGTTTGCGCCACGACGACCGGCTCGGAGCCGCTGGCGGCGATTGTGCCAAATGCCCCCATCACTGCCTCGACGACGGGGTGGTATTCGGTCAGGCTCGGATCGAGGTTCATGTCGAATGAGCTGGTGGCGAAGTTGGTGTTGATGACGCCGGGCTCGACCAGCTTGATGGTGACCCCGATGGGAGCGAGCTCATAGGAAAGTGCTTCACTCATTCCTTCGACCGCGAATTTCGAGCCGTGGTAGAGCGTGCCCAGCGGGAAGGTGATTTTTCCGCCCATCGAGGAAATGTTGATGATCGTGCCTTGGCCGCGCTGGCGGAAGTGAGGCAGGATGGCTTGCATGGCCAGCATGGTGCCGATGACGTTGACGTCGTACTGCCGGCGCATCTTGTGCTCGGGCGTGGCCTCCAGCAGCCCATACGAGCCGTAGCCGGCATTGTTGAGCAGGACGTCGATGTTGCCGAAGCGCGAGATGCCTGCGGCGATGGCGGCGTCGATGGTGTCTTTCTTGGTGACGTCGAGCTGGGTGACCAGCACGTTGTCGAGCGCGTTGAGTTCCTGATCCTGCTCCGGCTGGGAGCGAACGGTGGCGATGACGTTCCATCCGCGTTCCTGGAAGTATTTGGCGGTCATGCGGCCGATGCCGCTGCTGCAGCCGGTGATGAGTATGGTTTGGCGGGGCATGGGTTGGTTCCTTCAAGTGTCGAGGGTCGACGGGGCGCGTCCCAAGGAATGGTGCGTCGCTGGTGGCGCCGCCGTAAAACACACTTTAAAAAGCAGGCCGCGACAGCGCTCTAGCGATGCGCGCCAATCCCGATGCAAGCCGCGCCAGCCTGGCGCTGGCGAATCCGAAAGGCGTCGAGTGGCGTGGTTTGCTGACGATGTGGCGCAATTTGAATTAAGCGGAACGCTCGGGTTCTCTATACTTTGCGCATGATCGGGGAAGGGCATGCGCCCCTTCGAATGACGATAGAGTTCCGGCGATGCAAACCAAAACCTTTTCCCTGGACATCGGCTGGCAGGCGCTGCTGAAGGATCTGGGTGTCCGGTCCGGACACGTGCTGCGCCGCGCTGGGCTGCCAGACGATTTGCTGTCCCGCGGCGGCAACGGGCTGTCGACGGAAGCGTATTTCCGCTTCTGGAACGCTCTGGAGGCCGAGACGGGCGATGTCATGTTCCCGTTGCGCATCGTCGAGGCTTTGTCGGCCGAGTCGTTCAGCCCGCCGTTGTTCGCTGCGCTGTGTAGCGCCAATCTTATGCAGGCGGTGCAGCGCCTCGCGAAGTACAAGCAACTTGTGGCGCCGATGAGCCTGGAACTGGACGTGGGCAAGGCTGGCGAGCTGTCGGTGGAGCCTCGTTGGCTCCCGGCGCCTGCCGAGGTGCCGTACTCGTTGCAGGTGGCCGAGATCGCATTCTTCCTGCGGTTGGCGCGACTGGCGACCCGGGAGCCGGTCAATGCGCTGCGGGCGACGCTGCCGCGACTGCCGCCCAGTGACTATGCCCGGCGCTATGAGAGTTTCTTTGGCGTATCGCTGCAAGCGGGGATGGGCCCGAGCATTACGTTTTCGGCGGCGGATGTCTCGCGCCCGTTTCTTACGGTGAATGAAGGCATGTGGCGCGTATTCGAGCCCGACCTTCGCCGCCGGCTCGATGAGCTCGATGCCACGGCGACGACGGCGGAGCGCGTGCGCGCGGTGCTGCTGGAGCTGCTGCCCGGCAACGCTGCCACCATCGAGAGGACGGCCGAGCGCCTGGGCTTGAGCAAGCGCACGTTGCAGCGCCGCCTGGAATCCGAAGGGGAGAGCTTTCGGGGGCTGGTCAATGCCACGCGCGAGAGCCTGGCCCGCCACTACCTGGAAAACACGCCGATGTCGGGCGGCGAAATCGCCTTTCTGCTGGGGTTCGAAGATCCGAATTCCTTTTATCGCGCCTTTCAGGACTGGACCGGGCAGACCCCGGACAGTGCGCGCCACGCCGCGCGCCTGAATTGAGAGGAGGCTCATCATGTCCACGCAAGCCGATCAACGAAAAGTATTGCTCGCCGGCGCCTCAGGCCTGGTGGGCGGCCGGATCCTGCAGGCGTTGCTGATGGACCGGACGGTTGCCAAGGTGCATGCCCTGGGCCGCCGGGCGCTGCCGGTCAGTCATCCCAAGCTCCAGGTGCACGTGGTGGATTTCGGCAATTTACCTGTGCTGCCACCGGCCGACGAGGTGTATCTGGCGCTGGGGACGACCATCAAGGTGGCGGGCAGCCAGGAGGCGTTCCGCGCCGTGGATCTGTCGGCCAATCTGGCGACGGCCAGGGCTGCGTACGCTGCCGGTGCCCGGCGAGCGGGGTTGGTGAGCGCGGTCGGGGCGAACTCGCAATCGTCGGTGTTCTATAACCGCGTCAAGGGCGAGTTGGAGGACGCTCTGAAAGCGCTGGGGCTGACGGCGCTGGTGATCGCTCAACCCTCGTTGTTGCTGGATTATCGGGAGGGACTGCAGCAGCCGCCGCGCATTGGGGAGCGGATCGCAATCCCGATCGCGAAGTTGCTCGCGCCGTTGCTGCCTGGCGCCTATCGCCCTGTGCGCGCGGAGGCGGTGGCGCAGGCGCTGGTCAAGACGGTGCCGACGGCCGAAGGCGTGGTGGTACTGCCGTCCAATGTGCTCGCGCAGATGGGTGAAGCGCGCTGACCGGGTAGGCCGAGCTTGCTCGGATTGTGACGCTGTCTTCGCCGCGGTCGCCCTTTCGTTGCGTAGCAAGCACCTGCTGCATGGAGGGCCAAGTACGCCTGGCGACTCCATGTGTGGGTTGGCATGTAGTCTGACTGCATTTTGTCGAGCGGCGGCTCTTGGCGTTGGAAAACCAAATCTTCTGCATCGGACGGAGCTCTGATCAAAAGCGGGCGTTGACTGAGGTCCCGCGACCACAAGCTCGGTCGACGGTCAACCGCCCCGATTCCCTTCAGGCATTCTATTTTCACGGCAATTAATGAAGTGATTATCGCCGCCCTAAATCGCGTGGCCGGTAGCGATTTTATTAGCGTCAATGCCGGAATTAATGATGTTTTTTATGGGCGATGGCGGAGGATTATCTTTGCATTCTCCTGGCGGAAGCATTTTGAATAGTATGACGTGATGGAATACTGCTCAAGCATATTGGAAATTGACAGAATACCGGGGCAACTTCAATCTTCAAGCCATGGAGTTTCATTTATGCGTTGATTTTCCACTGCTCCCAAAGGAGACAACTATGCGTGAACCCACGCCCGAATTGGTGGCGCGCCGTCGCAAGCTGGTCGAAGAAACCATGGCGCGCGTCCGGACCATCGAACAAGACCATGGCCAGACTCGCCAGGCTCTTGAGGCCATCAAGAACGAACTGCTTTCACTGGCGCGCCATAGCGATGTTTTCGTCACCACGGAATTCAAGCCAGCCGTGCGCGGCACGTTCAAGGATTTCGTCGCCTACCGCCTGAACGACGATGACGGCACCGGCCGCGCCTTATATCTCTCGCTGGCGCTGCCTGGAAAATCCAGCCCGCCGCATAACCACAAGAACTGGGCGGTGCTGGTCGGGATGGCGGGCGCGGAGGAAAACCGGCTGTACGAAGTCGACAGCTCGGGTGAATTCCGGCAGAGGGAGACCGTCATGGTCGGACCCGGCGTGGGCGTCGCCTTGCTGGGCGAGGACATCCACAGCATTCACGTGCAGGGCGTAGGCGACGAGCCCGTGTGGCAGCTGCGGTTCTACGAGCGCGCGCTGGAAGCCCAGGTCGACCGTGAACAGTTCGACCCCAGTGGCAAGCGGCAGACCTTCCCGCCGAATCCGAACGTCAAGCCAACGTAAGCGCGAGAACCGCTGGAAGGGGAAAAGAATGAAACGACGTGAACTCTTGAGTCTCTGTAGTAAATCCGTGATTGCACTGGGCTGTGCTGGTCTTCCGGGGATGTTGCGAGCCCAGCGTCGTTTCCCGGCGAAGGTCCTCACTTACATCGTGGCGTATACGCCGGGTTCCGCCAACGACATCCTCGTGCGAATTCTTGCGCCGGAGCTGGGCCAGCAGTTGGGGCAGAACATCATTGTGGACAATAAGCCGGGAGCGGGAGGCAGCATCGGCATGGCTGCGGTGGCACACGCCCGGCCGGACGGGTATACGCTCGGGCTGGGGTCGACGGCCACCATGGCGATCAACCGGGCGCTCTATAAGAATCTGCCCTATGACCCGCTGCGGGATTTTGCGTCAGTGGTTAAGTTTGCTTCGACCCCGAACGTGCTGGTGGTTCCGGCCGCCGGTCCGGTAAAGACGCTGAAGGACCTTAAACCCCGCGATGGCAAGTCGCTGATGTTCAGCTCGCCCGGCAATGGCACAACCCAGCACCTGGCGGGCGTGCTGTTCAGCAGCGAAACCAAGCTCCAGACTGAACACATCCCGTATCGCGGTCCAGCGGAGTCGGTAATGGCGGTGGCTTCGGGCGAGGTCGATTTTTCGATGGCGTCGCTGCCTTCGGCGCTGGCACAGATTAAGGCGGGGCGGCTGCGAGTGCTGGGCTGTACTTCGCTCAAGCCTCCACCGAGCCTGCCGGACGCCCGGTCTCTGGCGGACATGGGCTTGCCGGGCTTTGAGCGTACGGAGGTGTGGTTCGGATTGGTCGTGCCGACCAGCACGCCTGCGGATGCCGTCGAGGCGCTCGAGCAGGCTTCGATTCGCACACTGGCCTCCGCCAGGATCCGCGAGCAACTGGAGCAAGCGGGGTATCAGCCGGCGAATCCCAGAGATGAGGGAAAGTTCGACCCGTTTGTGCGAGAGCAGGTCGCGTTCTGGGCAGATCTGGTCAAGCAGGCTGGCGCGTCCATAGATTGAGCGCGAACAGATAGCGAATCAATTGGGCAAAGGGGACAGGAATGGTTGGGGAAGCAGTCAGTGCAGAGTGGCTGAAGCGGTGTCTGGAAAGCGGCGCGGAGTGCGCCGTGGTTGATCCAAGAGAGGAGGGGGCGCATTCGGTGTCGCCGCATCTGTTCCACGCGGTGAACCTTCCGCTGTCGCAATTGGAACTGCGGGCGGCCAGGTTGTTTCCCCGCCGCGATGTGCCCATAGTCGTCGCTGGCGCGGGCGATGAGCTGGACCGGCGCGCGCTGCACCGGCTACGTGAGCTCGGCTATTCGGGCGCGGTCCTGCTCAAGGGCGGTTCGCCGTCGTGGGGAGAGTTGGGCCTGCCTTTGTTCACGGGCTTCAACACGGCCAGCAAAGCATTCGGGGAGTATGTCGAGCATGGTTGCAGCACGCCCTCGATTTCAGCTGATGAATTGAAGGCCATGCAGGAGTCCGGCCAGCGAGTGGTGATTATGGACAGCCGCACGCCCGCCGAGCACGAGCGGGCGACGATTCCCGGTTCGGTGAGTACGCCGGGGGCAGAGCTGGTGCTGCGTTACGCGGAGCTGGCGGACGACCCGACGACGACGTTGGTGGTCAATTGCGCCGGCCGCACGCGCAGCATCATCGGCGCACAGTCGTTGATCAATGCGGGTGTGCCCAATCCTGTCTATGCCTTGCGCAACGGCACGATGGGTTGGTCGCTGGCGGGCCATCAGGTCGAGACCCGATCATCGCGCCGCGCGCCGGAGCCGAGCGCTAAGGCCCTGGAAGTGGCGCGCCGCCGAGCGGTGGCGATACGCGAGCGTTTTCGCATCGGCGAGATCGACGCGGCGGAGTGCTACCGCATACTCGAAAGCGGCGAGCGGTCGGTCTATCTGTTCGACGTGCGCTCGCAGGAGGAGTTCGAAGCGGGACATCCAGCGCACGCTGTTCATGCGCCCGGCGGCCAGCTGGTGCAGGCGACGGATACCTATGTGGCAGTGCGCAATGCACGCATCGTGTTGTACGACCCGCACGGGGTGCGCGACGTGATGACGGCCTCGTGGCTGCGTCAGATGGGCCACGCTGACGTGCTTACCTTGCGCGCCGCAACAGTGGATGCTGCGAGCCTCGTCAGCGGTCCGCAGGCGGCGATCGTCGCGGGGCTGGAGGGTGTTCAGGCTCGTTGGCTGGCTCCCGCCGAGGCGGCGCGCCGCTTGGATGAGTACGAGATCATCGATTTGAGCAGCTACCGGGATTACCAGGCAGGGCATCTGCCGGCGGCGCGCTGGCTCACCCGGTCCAGATTGGCCGATGCATTGAGCCCGCTGCCGCCAGGCCGTCCGCTGTTGCTGGTGTCGCCGGACCATGTGCTCGCGGAGCTCGGCTATGCGGACGTGGCTGGCCAGACCGACAGGGACGTGTACGTCCTGCGGGGTGGCATGAAACGTTGGCGCCAGGAGGGCTTGCCGCTGGAAGAGGGCGAGGGCCATCCCCTGCACGAGCCCGACGACGCATTTGTGAAGCCATTCGAGGCCAAGGATCGCGAGGCCGCGATGCGTGCCTACCTGGGCTGGGAAGTGGGCTTGCTTGATGCGGTGCAGCACCATCCCGCCGTGCATTTCGACTTGTACAAGGGCTGAGCCTCTGTTAGAGCTTTCTCTACCTACAGGAGGAGAAAGACGATATGAATCTCAGGCAGATCGAAGCGTTTCTGGCGGTGGTTGACCTGGGGACGGTGACGCGAGCGGCGGAGTCCATGTATGTGACGCAATCGGCCGTGAGCCGATTGTTGGCCCGCCTGGAGCGGGAGGTGGGATTCCAGCTGTTCGACCGCCGCCAGGGGGTGATGGTGCCGACCGTCGAGGCCAGGGCGTTGCATGTCGAGGCCATGCGCTCGTACATCGGTTTGAAGGATATTCAGCTCGCGGCTCAGCGCATTGCGCAGATCGGCAGCGGCACCTTAAAGATTTGCGTCATGAATTCACTGCAGCAGGGAGCCTTGCCCAAGCTGGTGACGGCATTCATGCGCGAACATCCGGGAATTACGGTGATGTTCGATGTGCAGCGACATTACGACGTGGTGTATGCGGTTTCGCGCGGCAGCGCGGAGATCGGTTTTGCGACGCTGCCGGTGGACCACCCGGACATTGAGTCGTTGCCGATCGCGCGTACGCCGGCGGTGTGCCTGCTGCCCGCCGGGCATCCCTTGGCGGAGCTGGAATCAATAGGGCCGATGGACTTGCAGGGAGTCGATTTCATCAATGTGCCACGCAAGCGCTTCAACGACCGGATCACCCGCGTGCACGATCGGATCACGCGCATCCTGGACGCCCATGGGGTGCGGCCGCGGATGCGTATCGAGGCGGGCACGATGCTCGCCGCCATGGCACTGGTGGAGGCTGGTGCCGGGGCTTTTGTAGTCGATGCCTTTACGTTGGGTGCCGTGCGCGATGCCAATGTCGTGATCAGGCCTTTCCATCCGGAAGTCATCGTCGAGGTAGGGGCGCTGTACTCCAGCTCCCAGCCGCTTTCCATCCTGGCATCCAAATTCCTGGATTACTGCCGGGCATTTCAACAACAGACAGAGACAACATGAATGCATCCCTGCCCGTAGCGGCATCCCAGACGACCGATATCCGTCCTCCTTCCGACCGCAAGGCGGTTGACGAGGTTGCCCGGATACTGAAGGCGGAAAATACTGAGCTGCTGTTCTGCTTTCCGATCAATTCGCTTATCGACGCGGCTACCGCGGCGGGCATACGTCCAGTGGTGGCGCGGACCGAGCGCGCCGTGGTCGGCATGGCCGATGGGTACGCCCGGGCCAGCCTAGGCGAGCGGGTGGGGGTGTGTGCGGTGCAGTACGGGCCGGGGTGCGAGAACGCTTTCGGCGCCATGGCGCAGGCCTATTCCGATTCGTCTCCGGTGCTGATGCTGCCGGGCGGGGTGAACGAGTCACGCCTGGATGTGCGGCCCAATTTTGAAACGGCCAAGCACTATCAGAACATCACCAAATGGGTCGCGCGCATCAACCGGCCGGACCGGGTGGGCGAAATGCTGCGACGCGCCTACACTGGCCTGCGCAACGGCCGGCGCGGTCCGGTGGCGCTGGAATTGCCGATGGACGTGATGGAACAGCCCATTGGCGCCTCGGTGTCCCGGCATGCGCCCATCAGGGCGATTCGGACACTCTGCGACCCGGATATCGTGCGAGAGGCATGCCGCCAGTTGCTGGCCGCGGAACGCCCCATCTTGCACGCTGGCGCTGGTGTATTGCAGTCGCAGGCTACGCCTGAACTTGTGGAACTGGCCGAACTGCTCTCGATTCCGACGATGACGACGCTGTCCGGCAAGAGCGGCTTTCCAGAGATGCATCCGCTGGCGCTGGGCAGCGGCGGCATGGCGTGGCCGGCGACAGTGTCGCATGGGCTGCGGCACGCCGACTTGATTTTCGGCATCGGCGCGAGTCTGACCAAATCGGTGTTTGCGGCGCCGCTACCGGCAGGAAAGCGGGCGATTCAGTTGGCGGTTGACGAGTCGGACCTGAATAAGGACTATCCGCTGGACTTCCCCCTCCTGGGCGATGCCAGGCTCGTGCTGAGGCAGATGATAGACATGTTGAAGGGCGAGTTCGGCGCGCGGCCAGACCGGGACCGGACGGCACGGATCGGCGCCGAGCTGGACACCATCCGTCAGGCGTGGCTCAAGGCCTGGCACGACAAGCTCACGTCGGACTCGACCCCCATCAATCCGTACCGCGTCGTGCATGATCTTCAGATCGCCTGGGCGGAGCGCGACGTCATCATTACGCATGACGCGGGTAGTCCGCGCGACCAGTTGAGTCCGTTCTACCGCTGCCGCCGGCCGGGGGAGTATATGGGTTGGGGGCGCTCTACCCATCTGGGTTATAGCCTGCCGCTGGCCCTTGGCGCCAAGATGGCGCGGCCTGAAGCGCTGGTGGCGCACCTGCTGGGCGACGCGGCGTTCGGGGAGTGCGCCATGGACCTGGAGACGGCCGTGCGTAACCAGATCGGCACGGTGACGCTCCTGATGAACAACGGCTGCATGGGCGGCTATGACAAGCACATGCCGCTATCGAGCACGACCCATCGTACCCGCTATCTGTCAGGCGACTACGAGATGATTGCGCGGGGCCTTGGCGCCTGGACGGCGCGTGTGGAGGACCCCCGCACGCTGATCGACAAGCTGCGCGAGGCCGCGAGAGTCGCCGACACGGGCCGCCCCGCGGTTCTGGAGATCATGACCGCCGAAGAGAAGGCACTGTCGCAGGAGGCTCCCTGACTGTCCCGTCCGCGTGGGTGTAGAGGGGGCGTCGCGCGGGGAGACATCGCCGGGCGCGTCGCTCGGCAAATGAAAAAGGCGCCTCGGCGCCTTTTTCATGACTACTCGGTGCGCAGAGGACAGTCCAACTACTGCTTCGGCATTCTTCGCACACGCTACGGTTTCAGCTCCGAATCAACCCAAGAGTTCCTTGCGAACGATCTCCGCGCCTTCGCTCAAAGCGAGCAACTTGCCGTGCGCAATGGCGCGCGACAGCGGCGCCATGCCGCAGTTCGTGCAGGGATACAGCTTGTCGGCATCGACGAACTTCAGGGCCTTGCGCAAGGTGTTGGCCACTTCCTCCGGCGTTTCAATCTTGTCGCTCGCCACGTCAATGGCGCCGACCATCACTTTCTTGCCACGAATGAGTTCAATCAGATCGATTGGAACATGGGAGTTGTGGCATTCCAGGGAGATGATGTCGATATTGGATTGCTGCAGCTTGGGGAAGGATTCCTCGTATTGACGCCACTCGGACCCCAGCGTTTTTTTCCAGTCGGTGTTGGCCTTGATGCCGTAGCCATAGCAGATATGCACGGCGGTTTCGCACTTGAGGCCTTCGATTGCCCGTTCCAGGGTGGCGATGCCCCAGTCGTTCACCTCGTCGAAGAAGACGTTGAACGCGGGCTCGTCGAATTGGATGATGTCCACGCCGGCGGCCTCCAGCTCACGGGCCTCCTGGTTGAGGATCTTGGCGAATTCCCAAGCCAGCTTTTCCCGGCTCTTGTAGTGGGCGTCGTACAGCGTGTCGATCATCGTCATGGGGCCGGGCAGGGCCCATTTGATGGGCTGCTTGGTCTGCTGGCGCAGGAACTTGGCGTCTTCGACGAAAACAGGCTTTTGGCGGCTCACGGCGCCAACGACGGTCGGGACGCTTGCGTCGTAGCGATCGCGGATCCTGACGGTTTCGCGCTTTTCGAAATCGACGCCGTCGAGATGCTCGATGAACGTGGTGACGAAATGCTGGCGGGTCTGCTCGCCATCGCTGACGATGTCGATGCCTGCGTGTTGCTGTTCTTGCAAGGCCAGGCGCAAGGCGTCCTGTTTGCCTTCGGTCAGTTCGTCGTCCTGCAATTTCCAGGGCGACCAGAGCTTTTCAGGTTGGGCGAGCCAGGAAGGTTTGGGCAGGCTGCCGGCGGTAGAGGTGGGCAGTAGTTTTTTCATGATTGGTGATTCCGTGTGTTTGGGTGATTAACGCGCGTAGTTGGCTGCCCAGGTTTCGAGCACGTTCTTGTACGGCTTGATGAAGTGCTCTTCCGTGAACTTGCCCTGCTTGACGGCCAGTTGGCTGCGTTCTTCCCGGTCATAGACGATCTGGGTCAACGAGTAGTCCTGGTTCTGCAGGCTCGGCTGATAGAGTTTGCCGGCCGCGGAATTGGCGTTGTAGATCTCGGGGCGGTAGATCTTCTGGAAGGTTTCCATCGTGCTGATGATGCTGATCAGCTCAAGGTTGGTGTAGTGGCCAAGCAGATCGCCCTGGAAATAGAACGCCAGGGGCGCGGCGCTGCCCGGCGGCATGAAGTAACGAACCTGCAAGCCCATTTTTTCGAAGTACTGGTCGGTCGACGAGAATTCGTTTTGTTGATACTCGACGCCCAGGATGGGGTGCTGGTTTTCGGTCCGATGGTAGGTCTTGCTGCTTGAGGCGCTGATGCAGATCACCGGCGGCTTGCTGAACTGCTCCTTGTATGCGCTGGAGTTCACAAAGTGCTTGAACAGCTTTCCGTGCAGGTCGCCGAAATCCTCAGGCGTGCTGAACGTGGGTTTATTGTTGTTGTGCTCCGGCAGCAGCACGCTGAAGTCGTAGTCGCGCACGTAGGACGAGAAATTGTTCCCGACGATGCCCTCGATGCGTTCGTTGTTGGTTCTGTCGACGATGTTCGTCTTCAGGATCTCGATCAGCGGAAAGGCGGCGCTGTTGCCTTCGGCTCCAATATTCATTTCAACGGAAATGATGTCGAGTTCGACAGCGTAGCGATCGCCCTTGGGGTTGTCCCAATGCGCCAGGCTATTGAAGCGCTTGTCGATCATCCGCAGGGTGTTGCGCAGATTCTCCTGGCGACTCGTTCCCCTGGCCAGGTTGGCAAAGTTGGTCGTTATGCGCGTGCTGTCTGACGGTTGATAATTTTCGTCAAAGCGGATGCTCTTGATGTTGAAAGTGAAGTCGTTGCTCATTTTGATGTGCTGCGCTGATTTCTGTGAAAAGTGTCGGCAGAGACTTAACGCCGTTTTTAATGGGCGCAAGGCGCTACAACTGCGTCTTGCGCCGGGCGTTCAAAGGGCATTGCCGGGTTGGAGGCGCCGGCAGCGGCTGCCGGGCCGGCGGTCCGGGTGTGGTCAGGCAGCGACCACTTCTTCCGCGGTGGCGGCTTGCGGTTGGCGCATCAATTCAACGAAGGGCAAGGCCCGTTGGATCGCCAGCCTGGCCCGCTCGATCAGGGCTTCGTCCTGCAGGCGGTAGCCGGCGAAGTCCTTGTCGGTCGCGTAGACGCCCAGCGGCAGGGTGCGGGCCTGGAAGAAGCTGAACAGGGGCCGCAACTGGTGATCGATCATCAGGGCGTGGCGTTCGCTGCCGCCGGTGGCCGCCAGCATGACGGGCTTGTCGATCAAGGCGTCCTGATCGATGAAGTCGAAAAAGTGTTTGAACAGCCCCGTATACGAGCCACGGTAGACCGGGGTTGTTACCACGACGACGTCAGCTTGCTCGACCGTGGCCAGTTCCCGCTCTACCGCGTCGGGCAGTTGCGAACGCCAAACCGCGCCAGCGAGTTGCGGGGCGAGCTGACCCAATTCAACCAGGTGCTGTTTACATGGGACTTCGCAGGCGATCAGGTCCAGCAGGTGCTGTGCCAGGGCGGCGGATTTGGAGGGGCGTTGCAGTCCGCCGGAAACGGCTACTAGACGGAGTGGACGAGTCATCTTGCTTCACATGAATGGGTCTGTGCGGTGCCGCGCCGGCTTTTGTGCAGGTGCAGCAGAGGCTGGCAGCGGATACTAGAGGAGGGTAATGATGAAGTAAAATGGTTTTATTTCACGAATCCATGAGCAGGAATCATCTGAATGCTTGAGCGCATCCACCTCAGCATCGTCCAGCAGGTCGAGAAGCAAGGGTCTTTGACGGCCGCTGCGGGCGTGTTGAACCTGACCCAGTCGGCCTTGAGCCACAGCATGAAGAAGCTGGAAGTGCAACTGGGCACCGACGTCTGGCTGCGCGAAGGCCGGAGCCTGCGCCTGACGCAGGCCGGCCAATACCTGCTGGCGGTGGCCAACCGCGTGCTGCCGCAACTGGATCTGGCCGAAGAGCGCCTGGGCCAGTTTGCGCAGGGCGAGCGCGGCGCGCTGCGCATTGGCATGGAATGCCACCCTTGCTACCAATGGCTGCTCAAGGTGGTTTCCCCGTATCTGGCTGCCTGGCCCGACGTGGATGTGGACGTCAAGCAGAAGTTCCAGTTCGGGGGGATCGGCGCGCTTTTCGGGTACGAGATCGACCTGCTGGTCACGCCCGACCCGTTATTCAAGCCGGGCCTGAAGTTCGAGCCCGTGTTCGACTATGAGCAGGTACTGGTCGTGGCCAAGGGCCATGCCCTGGCTTCGGTGGCATACGTGAAACCTCAGCAGTTGACCCAGGAAGTGCTCATCAGCTACCCCGTGGACATCGAGCGCCTGGACATCTACAACCAGTTCCTGCTGCCGGCCGGTGTCACGCCCAGGCGCCACAAAGCCATTGAAACCACGGACATCATGGTGCAGATGGTGGCGAGCGGCCGTGGCGTGGCCGCTCTGCCGCGCTGGCTGGTCGAGGAGTACGCGGCCAGGATGGACGTGGTGCCCGTGAGGCTGGGCGCGCGCGGCATCGCCAAGCAGATATTCCTGGGCGCGCGCGAGGCCGACACTGCGATTGACTACGTGCGGGCCTTCATCGAACTGGCTCGCCAATCAGCCACCGTCTCCGCCATTGCGCAAGGGAGCGAGGTCGGCGAGGTCCGCTAAAGCGGGACCTGCTGCCGGTCACGGCGGGCAGGCCCATACGCCAGTCACGCGTTACGGACGCGCCCCGCAAAGGTCCCGTAACAGCGCGATGTCCGGCTGCACTCCCAGGCCCGCCGCATTTCCGAGGTTTGCGCGTCCGTCGACGATCACATCCAATGCCGGGCTGAGAGCCACGCGCAGGGGATTCTCGTTGGAGTCGATTTCCAGCATGCCGCCGGTGCGTCCTTTGGCTGCGAGGACGTGCGCGGACGCGAGCTGGCCGACGCCCGCGCCGAGGAAGTGCGGGCAATAACACAGTCCGGCTTCGTGAATCCTGTCGATGACGGGCAGGCAGCCAGAGATGCCGCCCCATTTGGCCAGATCCGGTTGCACGATGTTCAGGGCCCGGCTGTTGATCATCGTCTCGAAGGCAGCCGCACCGATCAGGTTTTCTCCGGCGGCGAGCGGGATGTCCGTCCTTTCGGCCAGGTGCGTCCATTCAGCCGCCGGGCGGTCGGCCCGTAGGGGCTCCTCCAGCCACATCGGCGCGTACGCGCTCAAATGGCCGGCCATGCGCAGCGCGCCTTCCAGGTCCCAGGCCTGATTGGCGTCCAGCATGAGCTTATTGCCTTGGGGCAGCCGAGCCTGGACCGCCTTGACGTTGGCAAGATCCCGTTCGTCGCCAAAGCCCACCTTGAGCTTGAAGGCGCGATAGCCCTCCGCATGCTTGGCGAGCACCGTGTCCTCGGGACGGTCGGGGTTGATGCCGCTTGCATAGACGCTGATTGTTCCTGATGCGCCGCCCAGGAACTGCCATAGCGGCATGCCCGCCCGCCGGGACAGCATGTCCCACAACGCCAGGTCGATTCCAGCGATCACCTGGGCGATGGGGCCGGGCTCGCCGGATTGGATGGCAAGCACTGCGGTGCGTTCGCTCATGTGGGCAAACGCCGCTTCGGCCGAGGCGTGGGCCTGGCCGACGATCAGCGGCGCCACCACGGTTTCGAGCAGGCGGGCGCGGTGTTCCGCGCCGCAACCCGGGAAATTGCACCAGACCTCGCCCCAGCCCACGGCGCCGTCCCCGTCCTCGACCCGTACCAGCAGGGCGGGGCGGTCAAGCATGGTGCCGAACGAGGTCTGTACTGGGCGCTTGACCGGCCAGCGCAGGACGTAGGCGTCGACGCGCGCCAGCGTGAAAGGTCTGTGGGCCCAGCCTTGAGTCGTATTAGGGTTTGTCATGGCATAAAGATGTTAAGTGCTGGTCTATAGTATGTTTAGCACTTATGGTTTGCAACTCAGGTCTAACCCTCTATCCCAACCATGCGTCTTCCGTCCTTCATCTCGCGCCCCGCGCTCATCGCGGCGCCCTGGCTATGCCTCCTGGCGCTGTGGCTGGCGGTGCGGGCGAGCGGGCTCGTCAGCCCCGCTCTCGTGCCTTCGCCGGCCGAGGTCGTCGAGCAGTTCATTACCCTCTCCAAGGACCGGTTGTGGCAGGACATCTGGATGTCGGCTCGCCGCGTCTTTACCGGCGTGACGCTGGGCATCATCGTCGCGGTGCCCGTTGGCTTCTGCCTGGGCTGGTACCGCGGGTTGCGGGTGTTCATCGATCCCGTCATCAACTTCTTTCGAGCGCTCCCGCCGATCGCGCTGATTCCGCTGGTGATCGTCTACTTCGGCATCGGCGAATCGGCCAAGACGGTCATCCTGTTCTACGCCTCTTTTTTTGCGGGCGTCATCGTGATGTACGAGGGGATCGCCCAGATCAGCCCGATTTTCGTGCGCGTCGCCCGCACGCTCGGGGCCAATGACGTGGAAATCTTCATCAAGGTTATCGTGCCCCTGACCGTGCCGCACATCCTTACCGCCATCCGGGTGGCGCTGGGCGTGGCCTGGGCGACGTTGGTGGCATCCGAACTCATCGCGGCGCAGCAGGGACTCGGGGCGCTCATCCAGAATGCGTCGTCGTTCTTCCAGTTGGACGTGATCTACGTCGGGATCATTTGCATCGGCCTGATTGCAATGTTGATGGATCTTGCCCTGCGGGCGGCTACCCGCCGCCTGGTGGCGTGGCAAGACCGCATTGCCTGAGACCGATCCGGAATATCAGAGACCATGAGCATCAGCACTCCACTGCGCAGCGTAGACACGGCTTCGCCCAGTCCGTCCTCGGATCCGAAGGTCAGGATCCGTTTCGATAACGTCTCGGTGGACTTTCCCACCGCCACCGGCCCGATGAGAGTCGTGGACGGTGTAACCCTGGATATCCGGGATGGCGAGTTCGTTTCCATCATTGGCCCCTCGGGCTGCGGCAAGACCACCTTGATGAACATCGTCGGTGGATTCGTGCAGCCTACCGCCGGTGCCGTGACGCTGGATGGGCAGCCCGTTACGGCTCCCGGACCCGACCGCGGCGTGATCTTCCAGGAATACGGTGTGTTCCCGTGGCTTACGGTGCGCGGCAATATTGAATTCGGCATGAAGCTTGCAGCCAGCAAGGTGAGCCCGCGAGAGCGCGCCGAGGTCTGCCAGCGCTACATGAAGCTGATGGGCCTGGCCGACTTCGCCGACCACTTTCCGAAACATCTGTCCGGCGGCATGCGGCAGCGCTTGGCGATCGCCCGCGCTTACGCCGTCAAGCCGCAATTCCTGCTGATGGACGAGCCCTTTGGCGCGCTGGATGCCCAGACCCGTACCGCCATGCAGGATCTCTTGCTCGAAGTGCTGCAGACCGAAGGCAAGACGGTGATGCTGATCACCCACTCGGTGGACGAAGCCATCTATCTGTCGTCGAAGATCGTCGTGGTCACCGCCCGCCCTTCAAAGGTCCGAAAGGTGATTGAGGTTCCCTTCGGCTACCCGCGTTCGGAGCGGGTCCACGAGGATCCGCGCTTCGTCGAGTTGAGCCGCGAAATCCGGGAGCTGGTCATGTTCGAGTACCAAGCCCAGGCCCGCCAATCCGTTCGACCGACCGATTGAGCCGCCGTCAGCAGCGCCTACACAAGGAGACTCCATGAAACTGGACCGCAGAACCATACTCAAGGCCGGCGTTGCCGCGTCCATCGCGGGAATCGCCGCGCCCGTCATCGGCCAGGCCCGCAAGAAGCTGCGCGTCGGCTACCTGCATACGCCCGCTGTCGACGGGCACTTGTGGCTGGGACTGCAGATGGGAAGCTATGCCAAGCATGGCCTGGAACTGGAGCCCATCGTGTTCACCACGGGCCTTGAGATCTTTCAGGCCATGATAGGCGGCAGCCTCGACGTGCTGGCCACCGGCGCGGTCGTTTCGAATTTTCCCGCGCGCGGCCAGGGCAAGGTTTTTCTTGTGAACGACATCGAATATGGCACTGCCCAGCTCTGGGTGCGCGACGATTCGATCAAGACCGTAGCCGACCTGAAGGGCAAACAGATCTCGACGACGACCGGCACGACCGCCCATGTGTTCCTCGACAGGGCATTGCGCGCGGCCAAGCTGGAACCGGGCAAGGACGTGCAGATCGTCAATCAGCGCATGGCCGACGCCGTGACGTCGTTCGTCTCCGGCGCGGTCAACGCGGTCGCGCTCTGGGTTCCGTTCGATACGATCGTCAGGTCCAAGGTGCCGAACGCTCGCATGCTGATCGACGCTTCCGCCTTCTATCCCGAGGCGGCGATCATGGGTGGCTGGGCAGCCAGGAACGATTTTTACGAGGCGCAGAAGCCCGCCATCCGTAGCCTCATCGCCGCCTGGGGCGAGGCCAACGACGCCATCGTGAAAGACCCGGATGCGGCGGTGGAAACACTGCAGAAGTCTCAATACAAGGATGTGCCTCTGGCCGAGTTCAAGGCGCAGTTCAAGCAGGCGAAGTACTTTTCCACGGCCGAATGGCGCACCAAGTACGAAGACGGTTCCGTGACCCGTTGGCTGCAGCAGGTGACGGACTTCTTTGCGCGGGCGGGGAACATCCCGAATCCCGTTCCCGCTTCGCGTTACTTCGACCCCACGGCCTATCTTGAAGCGATCAAGGCATGAGCGTTCCGGCTTGCGCAGGCTTTGACTATATCGTCATCGGCGGCGGTTCGGCGGGATGCGTGCTGGCCAATCGCCTCAGCGCGGACCCTGCTGTGCGCGTGCTGCTTCTGGAAGCGGGCGCCGCCGCGCGCAATTTCTGGCTGAAACTGCCGGTGGGTTATTTCAAGACCATTTACGATCCGCGGTTCTCCCGGCAGTTTCCGATCGAAGCCCAGCCCGAGACCGGAAATCGCCCGATCCTGTGGCCGCGTGGGATAGCGCTGGGTGGTTCGAGCACCATCAACGGCCTGTTGTACATCCGAGGCCAGCATGAGGACTACGATGACTGGGCAGCGCTTGGCGCGACAGGCTGGGCCTATCGGGACGTGCTGCCGTATTTCAAGAAATCCGAACGCTACGACGCCGGCGAAACCGAGTACCACGGGGCCGCGGGCGAGCTCCGGGTCTCCAATCTTCGCAACCATCATCCCTACACGGCTGCCTGGGTGGATGCGGCGGTCGAGTATGGCTGCCGGCGCAATGAGGACTTCAACGGCGCGGAATCGGAAGGAGTGGGCCCCTACCAGCTGACCCTGGGCAGCCGCTGGCGCTGCGACGCCGCGACCGCCTTCCTCACCCCGGTGCGGTCCAGGCCGAACCTGGTGATCGAGACCCGGGCCCACGTTACGCGCATCCTGATCGAAGGCGGCAGGGCAATGGGCGCGGAATGGGTGCAGGATGGGCAGTTGAAGCGGGCGATGGCGGACGCCGAGGTGGTGCTTGCCGCCGGCGCGCTGCAATCGCCCCAGGTGCTGCAGCTCTCCGGCGTGGGCGACGCCGCGCTGCTCGCCAGGCATGGCATCACCGTGCATGCGCATTCGCCGGAAGTCGGCCGCAACCTGCAGGATCACTATCAGGCGCGCGTCATCGTCAAGCTGAAGCGACGCATGTCGCTCAATGACGCCGTGCGCAACCCCTTAAGCCTGGCGAGCATGGGCGCGCAGTGGTTGTTCCAGGGCAGGGGGCCGCTCACCGTCGGTGCGGGCCAGGTGGGCGGCTTGGCAAAGACCGAGCACGCGGTAGGCGGGCGTGCCGACATACTCTTCAACGTCATGCCGCTGTCGGTCGATAAGCCAGGCGATCCGCTGCATCGGTTTTCCGGCTTCTCGGCGTCGGCGACGCAATGCCGGCCCGATTCGCGCGGCACCGTGGAAATCGTGAGCCAGGACCCGCTGGCATCGCCTCGCATCGTTTCGAACTATCTGACCGAGCCGCGCGATGCGAAGGTGCTGGTGGCGGGTTTGCGCATGTTGCGCGATATCTATGCGCAGCCATCATTTCGCGACCTGGTGACCGGGGAAGAGTATCTGCCTGGAAACGATGTGACGACGGCCGCGGCCCTGGAGCATTTCGCCCGCAACAAGGGCGGAACGGTCTTCCATCCCGTGGGCACGTGTCGCATGGGGGGCGATGCCGAGTCTGTGGTCGACGCGCGATTGCGAGTCCGCGGAATCGAGCGGTTGCGAGTCATCGACGCGTCCGTCATGCCGCGGATGGTGTCGACGAATACGAACGCGGCCGCGATCATGATAGGCGAAAAGGGCGCCGCGCTTCTCCTCGAGGACGCGCGCGGCGGCGTCCGGCGACCCGTGCGTGATATAGTCGCGGACACTTTGACGCCATGATTCTCGACACCGCCCAAGCCCCTCTGTACGTTCAACTTTCGGATCTGTTCCGACAACGGATCCTTAAGGGCGTCTGGAAGAACGGCGACAAATTGCCGTCACTGGATGCATTGGCCGAAGAGTTCCACGTGGCCAAGGTCACGGTGCGGCAGGCGATCGAAAGGCTTACTCGCGATGGCCTGCTTTCGCCGCAGCGCGGACGCGGCACCTTCGTGACGGGCGCTCCCCAGGACAACCGTTGGTTTCGCGTCGAGACTTCGCTCGAGAACCTGTCCAGCGTCTACCGGGATACGCACCCGACCATACTCAACATCGACGAGTCGACGCGAACGCCTTTGCTGAACGAGTCCGATGGCGTTGCCGCGGAAAAGTATGTCTTCATGCGGCGTATCCATGCCCGCAACGGGCAGCCGTACTGCGTCATCAACATCTACCTGGATGCAGCCATCTTTGCGAAGCACCCTTCGCGTTTTCGCAAGGAGACGGTCATCCCCATTCTGATGGGCATGCCCTCGGTGGAGATCGTCACCGCGCGCCAGGTGCTGACCATTTCGACCGCCGACGTCGAAGTGGCGCGGCACTTGGGGATCAGCGTGAATGCGCCGGTGGCGGAAGTCCGGCGCGTGTTTACCGGACCCGAGCGTCGCGTCATCTACCTGGGCGAAGTGACCTATCGCGGCGATTTCGTGCGCATGGAAATCGACCTGAAGCCCTGACGTCGGGAAGACGCCAGCGCGTGGCTTCGCGGGCCAGGCGGCATCCCCGAGGCCCAGTAATCATCCAACATCGTCAAAGCGCTTCGATCGCGCGGCGCGCATAGGTAATGAAGGCTTTTGTCTCGGCCGGATATCGCGCCAGGTCGTCTTCCTCCAGCCCGAGATAGCTTGCGCGCGCCTTGGCCAGTATGGGGCGATAGGGCGCCTCTATCCTGTCCAGCAGCCACGTCGCTGCTCGTTCCTTGGAGGCAATGTCGCCGGACACGGCCGTGTACCAGATGCGTGCCAGCGCAAGAATGATGTTGCGTTCGTCGTCTGCCCAGTCCTCGGGCGTATTCCACTGCGCGACCGTATCGAGCAGCGCGCGTGTCAGGTCCTTACGGGGGACGGCTTCGAAAAGCTGGCTGGCCGACGGGCCAGCGATGGGGATGCTGTGGCCGCGTACCTTGGTAAGGAGTATGGCCAGGTCGTGGTCCGGCATGGGCGGTTCCATCAGCCCTGCCGTCAGGTCCGCGCGCAGCCATTCGCCGAATTGCAGCTCGCGCCTGGCAGGGTGTCGCCAGGGCACGATGTGCTCACGCGCAAGCACTGTGACTTCGAGCGCGCGCAGGCTTGCCGATGCGCCCGGCGGGGCCGAGACCGTCAGCAATTCCATGGCCAGCCCACGCAAAGCCGTCTCGCTTGGAGGTGTCGCGACGGTGACGAGCAGATCGATATCGCTGTAGCGTTGCAGCCCGTCGTCCACGGCCGAGCCGAAGAGATGGATGGCGACGATGTTGGCGCCGAGATGGCGTTCGATGACGCTTTTGGCTGCGGCGACCTGGGAAGCGATGGAGGGGGGAATAGTTGGGATCATGCTGCGATAGTAGCCAAGATTGCGCAGGCCGGCAGGTCGTCCGCGGGGGGCGTCAGGCGCGAGGGCGGGCCAGGTGCCATGGCGGGTTGCTCCGGCAATGAGGCCCGGCGCTGGTACTATGCCGGCGCAACGCCCACGTCCCAAGATCCCCCTTGTGTCCAAGACAGGCACCGAGATGACCCGTTCACTGTTTCGAGCAACCGCGCTGGCCGCGGGCATGTTCATGGCCAACGGCGGCGCGTCATTGAAGATCGAGGTTCCCATCGGGACTTATTGAGTAACGGAGTGGCGATCCGAGTGTGCCAGTCTTCAACGGGAGAGAAGTGTGTCCACACCCATAGACGTGTCTGGTGAGCCGGCGGGTTCGATATGCGAGGCTGGACGCTATCAGCTGAGCCTGACCGCGCCAGGCAGCCATGTGCTCGCCAGGGAAGCGGGGCGCGGCAACCTGATCATCGGGCCGGCCAGCCTGGGCAAGAAGGCGGATTTGCACGTGATGCCCGACGACAGCATCGACTGGACGGCGTTCAATCCTTTTTCCACGCCCGCCGGATCTCCGTGGCCGCGCCATTTCGATTATTGCGGCAATGACAGCAGCTTCTTCGGCTGGTCGCGACAACGCGGTATCGAGCAGTTCGGTTGGGCGCCGGTGTACGCCGGCAGGCGTGCCATCGACGCCAGCGAGGCCAGGATCCAGACGCTGCATATCCGGCTGGATCGCATGCCGGGGCATCTTGATGCCGCGCTGCCTCCGCTCCAGCACTTGGGGTTGTCCGGCGACCTCGCGCGCATTACCGTTGCGGGGCAGCTTCCCGGCATGCTGTCTTTGCATCCGACGCTAGGCCGCCGGCCCGGCCCGCCTGGCTATGCCTTGCCCGGTCTGGGTGTGCTACAGGACGTGGCCGCGCTGGCGTTGCACGGCGCGCCGCTGGGGCAAGCGATATCGCTGCGCGGGATCGAACGTTTCGGGGCGCTGGAAAGCCTGTCGCTTTGGGGGCGCTTCACCGACTGGGACGCGCTGGCGGGACTGCCTCGCCTGACGAATCTGGAACTGCGGTTCACGCCCGATCTGGAAGGCCTGCCGGCGCTGGGCAGTTGGCCATTGCTGGACAGGTTCATCGCGTACAACGTCGATGAGGCCGCGGGCAAACGATTGAAGGCGCAGATGAAGGCGCGCGAGAAGATTCGGGCATGGAGCGGCCACACGTCGGTTTCCAAGCTGCGCAAGCCCGATTGGTGGCAAAGCGAATATGGACGGCCTTTCGTGGGGTGGAGCGGGCGCATGGCGAAGGCCGCGAATGCGGCCTATGACGTGGCGCAAACCGCGCTGGAAGGCGCAAGGCACGTGGAAGACGCCCAGGCGGCCATTACCGAATTTGCCCGTCAGTTCAACGGGATGAAGGGCATCGAAACCACGGAACGGGAAGACATCGGCGAGGCCGTCTGGCAGTTCAGCCAGCTTGCCCGGCTTGGCCAATTGGGCGTAAGCGAAGCGCAGGCGCAGCGCTGGTTCGACGAGGCGCGGGACTACTGATCGTCTTCAGGGCAGAATCGGACCTCAGGCCAGCTACCTTTGCTGGCTCATGATGCTGAGCGCAACCGCTTCCGCGATCTTGATGCCGTCGACGCCCGCTGACAGGATGCCGCCCGCATAGCCCGCGCCTTCACCGGCCGGGAACAAGCCCTGGGTGTTGATGCTTTGCAGGGTTTCGGTGTCGCGCTTGATCCGGATGGGCGACGAGGTCCGCGTTTCGACGCCGGTGAGCACGGCGTCATGCATGCCGAAGCCCTTGATGGTTTTGTCGAAAACCGGCAGCGCTTCACGGATGGCGGTGATGGCGAAATCGGGCAGGGCGGCGGCCAGGTCGGTCAGATGCACGCCCGGCGTGTATGACGGCAGCACCGAGCCGAACTCGGTCGACGCCTTGCCTGCAATGAAGTCCCCGACCAGCTGGCCCGGCGCGCTGTAGTTGCGGCCGCCCAGTTCAAAGGCCTGGGATTCCCATTTGCGCTGGAAGTCCACGCCTGCCAGCACATGTTCGGGATAGTCCACTTCGGGCGAAATCCCGACCACGATGCCTGCGTTGGCATTGCGTTCGTTGCGCGAATATTGGCTCATGCCGTTGGTCACCACGCGATTGGGCTCGGACGTGGCTGCCACGACCGTGCCGCCCGGACACATACAGAAGCTGTACACGGAACGCCCGTTGCTGGCGTGGTGCACCAGCTTGTAGTCGGCCGCGCCCAGGATCGGATGGCCGGCGTTAGGCCCGAAGCGGGCCCGGTCGATCAGCGATTGCGGGTGTTCGATCCGGAAGCCGATCGAAAATGGCTTGGCCTCCATGAACACGCCCTGGTCGTGCAGCATCTGGAAAGTGTCGCGCGCGCTGTGGCCGATGGCCAGCACGACGTGGTCGGCCTCGATGTGCTCGCCGCTGGCCAGGGTGACGCCGGTGATCTTGCCGTTCTCGCGTTGCAGCATCTCCACCTTGCTGGAGAAGCGGACTTCGCCGCCCAGCTTGGTGATGGTGTCGCGCATGACTTCCACCATGCCCACCAGGCGGAACGTGCCGATGTGCGGCTTGCTCACGTACAGGATTTCCTCGGGCGCGCCGGCCAGGACGAATTCCTTGAGCACTTTTTCGCCGTAGTGCTTGGGATCCTTGATCTGGCTGTACAGCTTGCCGTCTGAAAACGTGCCGGCGCCGCCTTCGCCGAACTGGACGTTCGAGTCCGGGTTCAGGATGCGCTTGCGCCACAGGCCCCAGGTGTCCTTGGTGCGTTCGCGCACGGCTTTGCCGCGTTCGAGGATGATGGGTTTGAACCCCATCTGCGCCAGAACCAGGCCGGCAAACAGGCCACAGGGGCCGGTGCCGATGACGATGGGGCGTTTGGCGAGGCCGGCAGGCGCCTGGGCGACGAACTTGTATTCGGTGTCGGGAGTGGGCTTGACGTTACGGTCATCGTGAAAGCGCTTGAGCAGCGCCGCCTCGTTGTCGACGTCGACATCCAGCGTGTAGATCAGCAGGATGTTGTGCTTCTTGCGAGCGTCGTAGCTGCGGGAGGCCACGGTAAAGCCGCGCAGATCGCTGGCCGGAACGCCTAGTTTCTTGAGAATTGCGGCGGGCAATTCTTCGGGCGTGTGATTCAACGGCAGCTTGATTTCAGACAGTCGCAACATGCAGGGGTCCAGACAGAACGGGCGAGCACAACGTCGCCAAACGCGAATTGTACTGGACCTCGGTGGAGCTGGCGGGGACGCTGCGCGCCGCGTCAGGGGGCAGGCGGATTGATCCGCGCTCCGCGTCGCACGGTCTGGGGCGGCATGCCGAAGCCTCGCAGGAAGGCTTCGCGCAGGTGCCGCCGGTCGCGAAAGCCGGTTTCCCTGGCGACGATTTCCAGGGGATGCCGGCTGGTTTCTATCATCAGTCGCGCGGCCTCCAGCCGCAGGCCCTCGATGGCCTTGGCGGGTGACTGGCCGGTTTCCGCCGTGAACACGCGGCTGAACTGGCGCGGACTCAGGCTGGCGGCCTGCGCCAGATCCTCGACGCTCAGGGGGCGCGCGAGATTGCGCCGCGCGTGTTCCAGTGCCTGCTGGATGCGGTCGGATTTGGGCGCGAGCCTGAGCATTTCCGAGTGCTGGGATTGCCCGCCGGAGCGGCGCTGGTGCATCACCAGCCGGTGCGCCACCGAACGCGCGATGTCCGCGCCCAGGTCCTTTTCCACCAATGCCAGGGCCAAGTCCATTTCTGCCGTCATGCCGGCGGAAGTCCATACCGGGCCGTCAGCGATGTAGATGCGGTCGGCTTCGACCTGAATTCGGGGATGGCGCTGTTGCAGGGCCTCCGCCCAATGCCAGTGCGTGGTGGCGCGCCGTCCGTCCAGCAGGCCGGCCTCGGCCAGCAGGAAGGCGCCGGTGCACAGGCCGGCAACGCGGCGCGCGCGTGGGGCCAGCGTCTTCAGCAATTGGGGCAGCCCCGGCGCCACCGGCCTGGATACCGGAGACAGAACGCCGGTTACCAGCCACGTGTCCGCCTGGCTGCGGGCGGTGAGCGGGCGGGCTTGTACCGTCAGGCCCGTCGATGCGCGTACCGCGCCGTCCAGGGCATAGCAGTCCAGGGCGTAAAAGGGTTCGCGCGCAACCACATTGGCGAGCTCGAACACGGCCTGGGTGCCCAGGGCCAGGATCTGGAAGCCTTCGGGCAGCAGGTAGCCGATGCGATGCATGGAATCCGTCCTTGGGGAACGATGTCTTGATTAATGACTATATACGTCATTTACGCCATATGCCGCAAGCCGGAACATGGGCGCCATGGCAACCAACTTTCCTGGAGTCTCACCATGACACAAATCCACCATCCCGGCATCGCCCTCGTCACGGGCGCATCCAGCGGCATCGGCGCGTTGTACGCGGACAAGCTTGCGCAGCAGGGCTACGACCTGATCCTGGTCGCGCGCAACCGGGAGCGCTTGAACGCCCTGGCCAGCGACATCAGCACCCGCACCGGCCGCGCGGTCGAAGTGCTGCCTGCGGACCTGGGCGAGCGGGCCTCGTTGGCGCGCGTGGAAGCGCAACTGCGCGAAGACGCAAGCATCACCTTGTTGGTGAACAACGCCGGCATTGGCACGCACACGCCGCTGTTGCAGAGCGACGTGGAGCAGATGACGCGCATGGTCGAGCTGAACGTTACCGCCCCGATGCGGCTGGCATATGCGGCAGTCCCGGGCTTTGTCGCGCGCGGCAAGGGCGCGGTCATCAACATTGCCTCGGTCGTGGCATTGGCGCCGGAAGTGTTGAACGGCGTCTACGGGGGCAGCAAGGCCTTCGTACTGGCGTTCAGCCAGTCTTTGCAGCACGAGCTGGCCGGCACCGGGGTGCAAGTGCAGGCAGTGTTGCCTGGCGCCACGGCCACCGACTTCTGGGCCATAGGCGGCCGCCCGGTGGAAACGCTGGACCCGCGTATCGTGATGCGCGCGGAAGACCTGGTCGATGCCGCCTTGCTGGGGTTTGCGCGGGGGGAGAAGGTGACGATTCCTTCGCTGCACGACAGCGCGCAGTGGGAGGCCTATGACGCCGCGCGGCGCGCCATGGCGGGGAACCTGTCCAGCAACACGGTCGCATCGCGCTACGCGGCGGGCGGCTGATCCCATGAATACGCCTTCCTCCATTGCCGTCGCTCCCGGCGACGCCGCGCCCGCGCGTTTGACCGGGCGCCTGTTGGCCGTGCTGGCGGGACTGGCCGCCCTGGGCGCGCTATCCACCAATATCATCCTGCCGGCGTTCCCGAGCATGGCGTCCGAACTGGGCGCGGACACTCGCGACATGGGACTGGTGCTGTCGAGCTTTTTCCTGGCCTTCGCCGTCGGGCAACTGTTTGTGGGGCCGATCTCGGACCGCTGGGGCCGCCGGGCGCCGGTAGTGGGCGGCCTGGCGCTGTTCATTGCCGGCAGTCTGGTCTGCGTGTGGGCGCCGACGCTGCCTTTGCTGGTGGCGGGCCGGGTGGTGCAGGCGCTGGGCGTGTGCGCGGCCTCTGTGTTGTCGCGGGCGATTGCGCGCGATCTATTCGAGGGTGAGGCGCTGTCGCGGACCTTGGCGCTGACCATGGTTGCCATGGCCGCCGCGCCGGGCTTCTCACCGCTGCTGGGCAGCGCAATGGAGTATGGGCCGGGATGGCGCGCCAGCTTTGCGTTGGTTGCGCTCCTGGGCCTGTTGCTGGCCCTGGCCTATACGGCCGTGGTGGGTGAAACGCATCCGGCGGATCGGCGCGCGGCGGCCTCGCCTGGGGCGGTGTTGCGCGGCTACGCGGCCTTGGCGCTGGACCGGCGATTCATGGGGCCGGCGCTGGCCGTGAGCGTGATCGTGGGGGGGCTCTATGCCTTCTTCGCGGCCACGCCGGCAGTGTTGATGGGGCGCTTGGGCCTGAGCGCGCTGCAGCTTGGGTTGTTCTTCGCGTGCACGGTCTTCGTGGTGTTTGCCGCCGGCATGCTGGCGCCACGGCTGGCCCATCGCTGGGGCGCGGCTGCCGTGGCCCGCGCCGGCTGCGCGGTTGCGCTAGCCGGCGCGCTGGCGATGCTGGCGGGCGGGGAATCCGGCGGTCTTGCGTACTTCACGGGAGCGGTCGTCCTGTACCTGCTCGGCATGGGGTTGGTCAATCCGCTGGGCACGGCCATGGCGCTGGGGCCATTCAGCCGGCAGGCTGGCTTGGCCTCGTCCTTGCTGGGCGGCCTGCAGATGGGTTGCGCGGGCGCAATGACCGCGCTGGCGAGCGTGGCAGGGGGAAGTCCTGCATTGACGCTGGGCCTGGTACTGGCCGCGGCTGCGGTACTGGCATTCGCCGCGCTCATGGCGCGCGGGCGCATGGAATAGTATTTGCCTTTCTCTTGATAACCCTCTGTCCAGGAACACATCATGCTGCGCTCCAGTGAAATCATCGACCGCCTCATCGAACGCCAGCGCGGCACGCTGCCCGACACCTTCGGCGTGCGGCCGCTGTCCATCGAGGAGGGGCGCATGTCCATGGAGATGACTGTCGCATCGTGGATGATGGCGCCCAATGGATACCTGCACGCCGCTACCCAGGTGATGCTGGCCGATACGTGCGCTGGCTACGCCACGATGGCGCACCTGCCTGACGGCGCAAAAGGATTTACCACGCTGGAGCTGAAATCGAACTTCCTGGGTACCGCCAAAGAAGGGGTGCTGACGGTCGAGGCGGTGGCGGAACACATGGGCCGCACCACCCAGATCTGGTCGGCCACCGTGTTGGACGCGAGCGGCCGGAAGCTGTCGCTGTTCCGTTGTTCGCAGATCATTCTGTGGTGATGGCCTGCGCCAAGCCCCTGATTTCTTCCAGAAACCGTAATGCCGGACCCGGGAGTATTCCTTCACGCCGGTGATACGCCGAGAACCGGCGCTCATGGTCCAGGCCGTCCACCCGCAATTCCCGGATCAGGCCGGCCTTGAGTTCGGCGCCGTACATGGGCCGGGTCAGCCAGCTGACGAAACCCGAATGCGCGACCAGGCTTTTGAGCAGGGGAATCGACGTGCTGGAAACCGCGATGACGGGCAGGGCCAGGCCCTTGCTCTTGAAGAGCGACATGAGCCGATTATGCGGCTCGGTGCGTTGCGGCACGAAACACCAGCGCTCCGCGAGCAGTGCTTCCATGCTGATGGATGCATTGCCTTGCAGCGGGTGACCTGTGCCGACGACCACGTTCATGCTCTCGTGCCACGTGCAGTCCCTGGCGGAGACGATGCTAGGCGTCTCGGGCGCTTCCGGCGCGATTACGAGGTCGACCTGGTAGTTGTCCAGGGCTGTGGCCAGTTCGTCCCAGATGCCTTCGACCACATCGATGGCGATGCCGGGCCATTTGTCCAGGAACCCCCCTAGCGCCTTGGGAATAAAGAGGGCGGACGCGCCCGCCGTGACGCCCAGGCGCAGGGCGCCCGTGGCCAGGCCGCGCATGCGGTTCATTTCGTCGCGGGCGTTTTTTTCTTCGCGGCAAAGCAGTTGCGCATGTGGCGCAAGCGCTTTGCCATACGCCGTCAGGCGCATGCCGCCCGAATGCCGCTCGAACAGGGGTTCGCCGACGGCCGCTTCCAGGCGCTTGACGATCCGGCTCAGCGCGGGCTGGGTGAGGTTCATCCGGTCCGCGGCTTTGCCTAACGAGCCTTCGTCCAGCACGGCAAGGAATGCGCGCAGTTCATTGAGGTTGTAGGCCATACCGGACTGTAATGACTTTCGCGCTAAATAACAATTTTCAGGAATGAGTGGCGGCCTCACACTCTCGCCATCCGATACGGCACATCCTGCTGCCCTGCAACGGCTCAGGGACACGCGGCCGTTCAACCATGGAGAGTAGCGACATGCGGAAACGTTTGTTCCTGAAAGCGCTGTTGGCGTTGGCCGCCGGCTCGGGCGCGGCGACGTGCTGGGCCCAGGCGGGCGACAAGCCGATCGAGTGGGTCCATCCCTATCCGGTGGGCGGCGGCTCGGACGCCATTGCGCGCAAGCTGGCGGAAAGCGTGGGCGCGCAGATGGGGCGGAGTTTCTTCGTGAGCAACAAGCCCGGCGGGGCCACCAACATCGCCGCCGCCTACGTGGCCAATGCCAAGGGCAATGGCAATATCGTCTTCACGGGCGACTTCGCCACCCTGGCGGCCAACCCGCATCTGTTTGCCAACTTGCCCTACGACAGCGTCAAGGACTTCGTGTCGGCCGGCCTGTATGCCCGCTATCCGATTCTGCTGGTGGTTTCCAGCAAGGTGCCGGCTGGCAATCTGGACGAATTTCTGCATTGGGCTCGCGCCAATCCCGACAGCGCCAATTTCGCCAGTTCGGGAGTGGGATCTCCGCAGCACCTTGCCGCCGAGTTGTTCCGCGAGCGGACCGGTTTGAAGATGACGCACGTTGCGTACCGCGGCGGCGCGCCGGCGGTAACGGACCTGATGGCCGGATCGGTGTCGTTCGCGCTGATGGATGCGTCCACCGTGGTGCCGCAGATGAAGACGGGCAGACTCAAGGTGCTAGGCGTGGCGAGCCCGCAGCGCATGAAGCACTTTCCGGATATCCCGACGCTGCATGAACAAGGGCTGACGGATTTCGAGGCCTTTGCCTGGCAGGGCATGCTGGTCCCGGCCGGCACGCCGCGCGCGGCGGTGGACGCCCTGAACCGCGGGCTGGCGGCTGCGCTCAAGACGCAGGCGGTCATCGACTTCTACGCCAATATCGCAGTCGAGCCCTGGTTCAGTTCTCCGGACGAGATGGCTGCCTTCGTGGCAAACGAGAACAGCCGCTGGGGCAAGATCATCCGCGAACGCGGCATTACATTGCAGTAGGTGCCGCGTGTTGTTGACGGTGGAGGATTACCGGCGCCAGGCCAGGAAGGTCTTGCCCCGGTTCGTGTTCGAGTTCATAGACGGAGGCGCGGAGCACGAGACTTGCCTGCGCGCCAACCGGGACGATTTCGACCGGATCCGGCTGACGCCACGCGTGCTCAAGGATACCCGCGAGGTGGACACCACGGTCCAGGTCTATGGGGCGACGTGGCGCTTGCCATTCGCGCTGGCGCCCACGGGCTTGAATGGCGTGGTGCGCCCCGGCGGCGATGGCATGCTGGCCCGGGCTGCGGCGGAGCTCGGGGTGCCTTTCGTGCTGTCGACCGCCTCGAACCAGCGGGCCGAGGACGTGCGGGCGATGGCCAGCCATGGCGAGCAGTGGTTGCAGCTGTACGTAATGCAGGACCGCCGGCTGGCCGAGCAGCTCGTGCGCCGGGCGCGGAGGGCAGGGTACCGCGCGCTGGTATTGACCGCCGACGTGCCGGTGGGGGGCAGGCGTTGGCGCGACGTGCGCAATGGATTCTCCATGCCATTCCGAATCACGCCCCGGGTCGCGTGGGATGTGGCGCGCCGGCCTGGATGGGCGCTACGCATGCTGCGCGGCGGGTTGCCGCGCTTCGTCAATCTGGCCGAACACGCTTCTGAATCTTTGCCGATGGAGGTGCAGGCTTCCTTGCTTGCCCGCAGCATGGACCGCTCCCTGACCTGGGAGAGCCTGCGTTGGCTGCGCAGCCTGTGGGACGGCCCCTTGCTGCTTAAAGGCGTGCTGCATCGCGAGGATGCCGTTCTTGCCGTCCGCCACGGCGTGGACGGCATCATCGTGTCCAATCACGGTGGGCGCCAACTGGATGCCGCGCCGTCGTCGATCAGCGTATTGCCCGGCATTGTGGATGCCGTTCGCGATCGCATACCCGTGTTCCTGGATAGCGGCGTGCGCAGCGGCGCCGACATCATCCGCGCTCGGGAGCTGGGGGCGCGCGCGGTCTTTATCGGCCGGCCCGCGTTGTACGGGCTGGCCTGCGAGGGCGCGCGGGGCGTGGCAGCCGTGATGCGCCTGCTGGCTGCGGATTACGAGCGCGACATGGTCCTGTCGGGACTGGCGGGCTTGCCCGAATCGCCGCCCGATCACGCCTAGGCCGGGTTTGCCCCGGCGCGGCAACCGCCTCTACAATGTGAGATCAAACACACCTCAGGGAGTCATTCGCCATGCGTCATTGATGCCGCCGTCTTTTCGACGGCCAGTCTCCACCTACCCCCACAAGAGCAGGGGGAGTTCTCGGCATCCATGGAATCGCACATGACGAATCCCTATCTGACGCTGGAAGGCGTGTCTTATGTCCTGCCGGATGGCAGGACGCTATTCTCCGATCTCAACGAACAGTTCGACCTGCGGCCCACCGGTATCGTGGGACGCAATGGCGTGGGCAAGACTGTGCTCGCCCGCATTCTGGCGGGACTTGCGCAGCCCGCTGCCGGGCGTTGCATACGAACGGGCAGGGCCTATTATCTGGCCCAGCAGGCTGCGCCTTGCCCCTCCGCGACCGTCGCCGGCCTTGCCGGAATGCAGGCCATATTCGACGCGCTGGCGCGCATCGAGGCCGGCAGTACCGCCGCCCAGGATTTCGATATCGTGGGCGATCGCTGGGATGTGCGCCTTGCGCTACGGCACGAGCTGGAGCGCTGCGGCCTGGGCGGCCTGGACGCCTCGACGCCGGCCGCGGTGCTCAGCGGCGGCCAGGCCATGCGCGTCGCGCTGATCGGCGCCTTGTTGTCGGGCGCGGATTTCCTGATCCTGGACGAACCCACCAACCACCTGGACAGACCAAACCGGCAAGCGTTGATCGCGCAGCTGCAACGCTGGCCACGCGGTTTGCTGGTGATCAGCCATGACCGCCAGATGCTGGACGCCATGGAGCGCATCGTCGAGTTGTCCACGCGGGGACTGCGCAGCTATGGAGGCGGTTACCGTTTTTATGCGCAGCGCAAGGAGGAAGAACGAGGCAATGCGCAACTGTTGCTGGCGCAGCGCAAGCACGAGCGCATGCGCGAGCAGCAGTCCCTGCGCGAACAACGCGAGCGCCTTGAGCGGCGGCAGGCGCGCGGTAACCGCCAGGGACGCGATGCCAATCAGGCCAGGATCCTGCTGGACCGGCAGAAACAGCGCAGCGAAAGTTCGGCGGGCAAACTGCGTCAACAACATGCCGCGGCCGGCGCGCTATTGGACCAGCGGGTGCGCGAGGCCGCCGAGCAGGTCGAGGACGAGTGCGCCATCGTGCTGCACGCGCCGGCAGCCGCAGCGCCTGCGCAGCGACGCGTCGTGGAACTGGAATCGGCAGAGCTGCCCTTCGTGCCCGCCGCTACGCGCCGCATCGATCTCACGTTGTCCGGACAGCAACGGGTGGGCGTGGTCGGCCCGAACGGTTGCGGCAAGTCGACCTTGCTCAAATTGCTGTCCGGGCAGCTTCAGCCAATGAGCGGCACATGCCGGATCGCGGCCAAGACCGTGTATCTGGACCAGGGGCTGTCCTTGCTGTCGCCGCGGCACTCGGTGCTGGATCAACTGCGGGCCGCGAATGGCAAGGCGATGGAAGGCGATCTGCGCACGCGTCTCGCCCAGCTCGGCCTGGACGCGCGCAAGGTCACGGCGCCTGGCGGCGCGCTCAGCGGGGGAGAACGCCTGAAGGCCGCGCTGGCCTGCGCGCTGTATGCGGATCAGCCCGCGGAGTTGCTGTTACTGGATGAGCCCAGCAACCACCTGGACCTGCCGTCGATGCAAGCGTTGGAGACCATGCTGCGCGGGTACCGGGGCGCCTTGGTCGTGGTGTCCCACGATGACGCGTTCCTGGACGGACTGGCCTTGACGCATCGTCTCGTCGCGACGGGCGAGGGGTGGCGGCTGGAAATTATTTGAGCGACAGTTCCAGAATGTCGTCTCCGGCTTCGTCACGCTCTCCGGTGGGTTTCCAGCCCAGGTGCCGATAGAAGCCGTAGGAACGCACGGCGGGATCGCTTGCGCATGCGAGGAACAGGCGCGTGTGGCCCAGGTTTTTCAAAACCTGGATCGTAAGGCCCAGCAGCGTCTTGCCGGCGCCCTGGTTTTCGCTTTGCGGCAGCAGCGCCAGGACCACGATCTCGCCGGAATCCCGGTCGCCGAAGCAGTAGCCGGTCACGCGGCCTGCGTCGCAGGCGACGAAGCCAGGAACCTCGCCCGAACGGACGCCGGCGGCCCAGGACTCCCGGGTGATGCCCAGCGCGCGCAGCTCTTCCACGGAAAATGCGTTCTCTCGCGTCTGCCCCCGGATCTCGATGCAGGCGGCGACGTCATCGGCGGTGGCAGGGCGGAATGTCAGTGTGCTCATGCCCGTATATTGACACCCTGTGCGCTATCGTGGCGAGCGGTAACATCCGGCGCGCCCGCGCGGCATTAAGATCGTCGGCTTCGATCCGCGCACTGCAGGGTGTAGACATGCTCGAGTCCGTACTCGCGCCATGGGCGCTCACTGGTCGGCTGTGGCTGCGGTTCTGGCCGCAGTTGATGGCGCTGGTGCTGGCCGGCACGCTGGCGCGCGATGTGCTGCTGTGGGTGGCGGCCCACACCGGCTTTGCCAACCATCTGGCCGGCCTGGCCGTGCTCACGCTGGTGGCGTTGGCGCAACTGGTCACCACGGTCGCGATGTTTCTCGTGCTGCTGCCGGGCTTGCCGGCATTGCGCGGCGCGCAGGAGGCGGCGCACGCTGGCAATACCGCGGCCGCGGGGAGCAAAGGGAGGCTGGGGCAGGCGCTCACGGTGGCTTTGCTGCCGTTCTTCGCCTATTACGCCGCCTGGGGATTTCTGGGCGACATCGTCCGGCAATATTCGCGTCTGGCCTATGGGCTTGACCCGCTGGGTGAACACGGCAATGTGCTGGACGCCCTGGATTCGCGCTGGCTGCTTGTCTCGGTGGCGATTTCGTGGCTGGTGCGCAAGGCGGCGGTGGCGGCGCGCGACCGCACGGGCAAGGGCCGCTGGCAATGGCTGGTGGTGCTGTGTGAAACCAACTGGGTACTGATAGGCCTGTACGTCATCAGCCGCTGGAAGGACCAGGCCTGGCAATGGCTGGCCGACCCGCGTGGACTGGAGGCGCTGCTGCAGGGCCTGATGAATATGCTGACGCCCGTGTCGAGCGCCTGGGCGGCGGGTATGACGCCGGTAGAGGCGCAGGGGCCTGGCTTGGGCACGACCCTGCTCAGTCTTTTCTTCTATGCCTTGCTACCGGTGATATGGCTGGTGATGGCCGCGCTGGTCTACGGCTACGACGTGCGGGACGACGCCGACCTCCGGCGCTACGAAAGATTGGAACGCTACGGGGAGCGCTACCAAGCGGTGCCGCGGTTTCTGCGCGATTTCGTGGAGCATTTCGTGGCTGGCTACCGCAAGCGCTATCTGCCGCTGGCAAGCGGCGTGCGGCTGGCCTTTCATAGCAGCGCGCTGCTGCTCGTGACGCTTATCGTGGGCTACCGCCTGATCGACTGGGGCGCTGCGTGGCTGTGGTACGGCGCCGCGCGCTTGATCGGTCCGTACGATCTCGATACCTGGCAGGTGCTGGCGCATGGCGTATCGCTGCTGTTCGGCAGCCCGTTTCGCGATTCGTCCACGGGCTTGCTGATCGAGCCCTTGCGCATCTGCTTTCTCGCGGCGGTACTCGAATGCGCGTACGCGCCCTGGAAGGCGCGGCGTCCGGCGCCCGCGGCCGCGTCCTGATTCAGCCGGCTGGCTTCGGCGTTGTGAAACGCAGAAAGCCGGGCCGTTCCGCGTCGATCGATACGGTGATGGTCCAGGGCGCGACCGCGTCGGCCGGCACCATAAAGGCTTCCATGACATCCATGCTGGAACCGGGCGCGGTGCCGCGGTGGGCCGCTGCAACGCAGCCGCGCGCCGTGCCGGCGGGCAAGCGCAGCGCGGGTCCGGCGGCGGGCAGCCAGGTGCGTCCCGAGGCGTCGTGCAGGGCGATGCGGCAACCGCGCCAGCGCGTGGGCAGATCGGTGGCTTGGACCTGAATGGAAAAGGCCGCCAGCGCGGCGCGGGAGCCAGGCTGCCAGCCGCGGCCGGCGGGCGGCTCCAGCACGGCGAATTGCCGCAGTTGCCACTGCGCGCCTCCCAGCGGCGCCTGCGTGCCGGCGGCAACCTCGCGCGGCTGCAACTCGCGGCCTTCGAGCCAGCGCGCCACGCTTTCGCGGCCGCTCCAGTACAGGGTCAGCGCGAGCAAGGGCGGCAGCAACCAGAGGCAGCGCCGACGCCAAGCGCGTTCGTCCGGAGCCGCGTCATTCACGGGGCAGCCTCCTCCAGATCGTATCGGGCCACGGCCACGGGCTGGCCGGCGCCATCCACCGGAACGTCGTCCAGCGCGATGCGTACCTGCGAATCCAGGCGCGGGTCATAGCGGGCGGACAGCAGCAACGTGGCGCCGCGAGCTTGGTCGGGCCGGATCTCGAAGACCAGCCGTACGGTGCGCGGCAGGCCGGGTTCCAAGACATGGGGGGGCTGATTGCGCGCCAGTACGAGGCGATCCGTGTGGCGGTATGCCAAGCCGTCGGGTCCCAGCCAAGCTGCTTCACCCACCGTGGCGGAGGTATCCTTTGCCGCCAGGCGCAACCAGACTATGGCCCAGATGCCGCCGGTTTCGCGCGTTTGCGGTCCGCCCAGGCGTTGGTAGCTCAATTGCTTTGCGAACTGCACGCGCTGCACGGTGACGTCGAACTGCCTGGCGTCGAGGGTCTGACCCATGGCGCCGCGCACGGTAATGGGACCGGTCAAAGCCATGTAGCGCGGCGTGCTGTGTTGCATGGCGTACAGGGCCAGGGCCGCGGCCAGCACCAGCAGCAGCGTGCCCCATCGCGCGCTCATGGGGCGGCTCCTGGCGCACCGTCGGGCGCCACCGGCAATTCGATCCGGCCTACGCTCACGGGGTTGAACCAGCCAGGCGCGCCATACAGATTGTCGACGGGCTTGTACCTCTTGCTTTGCACGGCAAGCGCGGTCTTTTCCGGCACGGGCGCGGATGGCGGCAGTACCCAGACAAAGGCCATGCGCTCGGGCAGGCCGGGCTGCAGGTAGGGCATTTGCTGTGTATCCCGTAGACCGACCACCACGGGCTTGCCGGCGGTCGTCGCGGAGGGCGGGGCCCAGCGCAGCAGTCCCAGGTAATCGGCGCTGGATTCGGCGGTGCGGTTGGTAAGGTCCGCTTCGAGGACCAGCGCGCGGCCGCCGGGCTTGACCGGCACGCCGTAGACCTTGGCGGTGGACGAGGTCCAGGCCCGTTGCGGCACCACCTTCCATTGCCCGGTCTGGATCGAGGCGCCGGCGCTGTATACGGGTTCGGACGTCCGGTTCAATTTCCCGTAGGCGCCATACAACGCGACGCTGGCGGCGGCAACCAGAGAACCTATGCCCGCCAGGCTGGCGGCGACACGGGCCCTGAGCGAGTGCAGTACGCGCATCCGGACTCCTGGCGCGCGGGCGGCGCGCATCGAGAATTCCAGATCGTAGGCGCGCTGCGCCGGTGGGGCGTTGTCCTTATGTTTCCAGGCATGTCGGACCCTGTATGGGGCCGGACTTGCGCCAAGTTTTGAAACAATTCAATAGGCGAGGCCTGGCGCGTTCTGCTGCGTCAGAGCAGGTTCAGCGCGCGCGCTACCCACCAGCCCAGGCCGATCGCGATGCCGATCAGCAGCATTCTGCGCAGGCCGCCGCCGCTGGGCGGCACGGCCCCCGGAGCAAGGCCGGCGCGAGCGGCAGCCTGGTCAGATTGAACAGGCTGCGTTGTGGCGCGCGCCTGCGCTGTCGTGGGGTCGTCCGTCTCGATAACGAACTCGGGTTTGCCGTCCCGCGGCGTCATGCCCTGGGCGAGGTGGTCCACGTCGACGCCTGCATTGCGCAGCATTTCCCAGAGGCTGTCGTCGCCGTGACCGGCTCGCAACGCCTGGATGCGCTCGCGTTCCGGGCGGGGAACTTCGTCCAGGCTGTCGTACTTGCGGCCATTGACCGTGACTGCGCCGTTCTTGATCTCGACCTTGAAGGACTCGCCGTTCTCGGTGCCCGCATAGCTCCAGGTTTCGCTGACCGTGGCGCCATCGGTCCCGCCGTCCAGCAGCGCTTCGATGTTCGCGCGTTGTTCCGAAGACAGGGCCTTCGTGGAGCTCCAGCTGTGTGTGGTCGTGGTGCTGCGCCAGGTCTTGGTCTTTTCGTTCATGGGTCGTCCGTTGGTGTGCAAGCGCGGCAGGCCGCGTCCCTGGTGCTGTCATTAATGCAAAAGGCATTTCCATGTCAAGAAAATCGGGAGGGTGCACTGCTTGCCGCGGCGGGCGAATGCGTTGATATATCAGATCCGCGTGACGATAATTCTTCCACTGTTGCCAGCAAGGGAATCGTGATGCAGAAGCCTTACCCCGCCACGGCGGCTGATCGGATACGGCAGACGCTGGAGGATCAGATCGTCAATGCCGAGCTGCCCCCGGGTCTGGCGCTGGACGAAGCGCTGCTGGCGCAACGCTGCGGCGTTTCACGCACGCCGGTGCGCGACGCCTTGCTGCAGCTCTCGGCCCAGGGTTTCGTGCACATCAAGCCGCGCGTCGGCATATTCGTTGCCGCGCTTGAACCCGGCGAATTGGCCAATATGTTCGAGACCCTGGCCTACCTGGAAGGGCTGTGCGCGGGGCTGGCGAGCCAACGTATTACCAAAGCCGCCCGCCGCGACTTGTTGGCGGCGCATCGCGATGCCGAGCCTGACCGCGCCTCGGCACGGCCTGGCGGCTATGCCGCGGCGAATCTCGCGTTTCATGACGTGCTTTATCGTGCGAGCGGCAACGACTACCTGGTCCAGCAGATCATGGCGATCCGCAAACGCACTCATCCCTACCGCTTGCGGCACTTCGATCAGCCCGGCCGCCTCGCATGCTCCTGGCGCGAACATTCCAGCGTCCTGGATGCCGTGCTGGACGGAGACGAGCGCGCGGCCTCGCAGGCGGCCACGCGCCACATCGTCGAAGGCGGTCAGCAATTCCGCGAGTTTGCCGAACGATTTCCCCAGGGGCTGTACGCATCGGTAGGCAGCATGCGCTCGTCGGAACAGGCCGCGCCGGCCGCAACCACGCTCGCCTGGCTGTATGGCCCGCGCACGGCGGTCAGGCATACCAACCCCGTCAACTGAAGCCTTTCATGTGTTTACCGGCGTCGGCCGGGGCGTTGTGCTGCCCGGCGCATTTGTGCCACCGATTCAAAACAGAAGCAGGAGACCAGCCGTGATCCATCGAATTGCAGGCCTTGCGGCCGCCTTGTTCTTTACCGCCGTGGCTCCCGCCGTGCAGGCACAGACCACGCCGGTCAAGATCGTCGTCGGGTTTTCGCCGGGCGGTGGTGTCGACACGCTGGCGCGTTTATTGGCCCAGGGACTGGCGCAGGCGATCGACCGGCCCGTGGTGGTCGAGAATCGCGCGGGGGCGGGCGGCACCATCGCCGCCGATGTGGTGGCACGCGCCGAACCGGATGGCGCCACCTTGCTGTTGGCGGACACGTCGCTGCTGCTGGCGCCGCACATTTACCCCAAGGTCAACTACCGGATTGGCACGAGCTTCACACCCGTAGCCATGGTGGGCGATGCGGGGCTGGCGCTGGCGGTCCCGGCCAGCAGCCCGGCGCGCACGCTGCCTGATTTCCTGGCCATGGCGCGCAAGGAGCCCGGCCGCTATACGTATGCCTCGGTTGGCGTGGGATCCATGCATCATTTGGGTGGCGAACTGATCAAGTCCATGGCGAGCGTGGACCTCGTGCATGTGCCATACAAAGGCGGCAGTCCGGCTGTCCAGGCGGTCGCATCGGATCAGGTTTCGTCCGCCATTTCCAGCCTGCCGGCAGTGATCCCGCAAGCGAGCGCCGGACGCATACGCATCCTGGCGGTATTGGGCGCGGAACGATTCCCGGGCCTGCCGGACGTGCCCACGGTGGCGCAGACGCTGCCCGGCTTTGACGCCACACCGGCGATTTTCCTGCTGGCGCCCGCCAAGACGCCGGCCGCCGCCATGGAAAAGATCACGCAGGCGCTGCCCAAGGTCTTGGCCGAGCCCAAGCTGCAAGAGGCGTTCATCGCGCAGGGTTCGCTGGTGCGATACCAGCCCGCCGATGCGCTTGCCGCCTGGCTGCCCGCGCAGGAACAGCGCTGGGTCGACCTGATCGCGCGCGCCAAGCTGACGTTCGCCCCTTGAGCTTTTCGGTATTCATAGAAGGAGACGCTGTCATGCAGCAAACAAGTACGCCCGTCATCGGCATGATCGTGCCGCCCGCCGCAGGTCTGGTGCCAGCGGATGGGGCGCGCCTGTATCCCGGCCTGCCTTTCATTGCCAGCGGACTGGGCCTGGGGTCGGTCACGCCCGAGGGTTATGACGCGGTGATCGAATCGGTGGTGGACCATGCGCGCCGGCTGAAGGAGCAGGGCGCCGCAGTGGTTTCGTTGATGGGTACGTCGCTCAGCTTCTACCGGGGCGCGGCTTTCAATACGGCGTTGACGGAGGCAATGCGCGAGTCCACCGGCCTGCCGTGCACGACGATGAGCACCGCGGTGCTGAATGGATTGCGCGCGCTGGGTGTGCGGCGCGTCGCGTTGGCGACGGCCTATATCGATGATGTCAACGAGCGCTTGGCCGCGTTTCTTGCTGAAGAGGGCCTGGCTCCTGCCGGGTGCCGCAGCCTGGGCATCACGGGCGTGGACGCGATGGCCCGGGTGGATACGGACACACTGGTCGATCTTTGCGTGCGCGCCGCCGAGGCGGCGCCGGATAGCGACGGAATCCTGCTGTCCTGCGGGGGCCTGTTGACGCTGGACGCCATACCCGAGGTAGAGCGCCGCCTGGGCATGCCGGTGGTGTCGAGCTCGCCTGCCGGTTTCTGGGATGCCGTGCGGCTTGCGGGGTGCGAAGTCCAGGCGGCGCCGGGATATGGCCGTCTGTCCGGGGTCCATTGAGGATCTGCATCGCAATCCGCGACACCGCAAAGGCGCGTCAAACGCGCATTCATCCTGCCTGGAAACCCGCGTTGGCGGGTTTCTTACTTTGTCCTTAATGCAAAAGACATTTTCATGTCAAGAAAATCGATCTGATACGGTCATATGAGCGTATCAGATGGCTCAAAGAGCGCATAATGTGCGCACCCATTCCCAAGCTCAACGTTGTAGGGATCGGGTCGATTTTCTGTAAGCGAAGAGCGTGTTGTCGCTAGCTCGGCAGTTCGTGTTCCCAGGTTCATGTTCGGTAGCTAGGACAACTTGGAGTATTCACGGAGATGTCTATGACAGAAGACGCAAAGCCGCGCAGGCGGTTCCTTCAGGCGTTGGCCATCGTGCCGGCGTCGACGCTGGCGGTGGGCGCAATGACCACCGGCTGTACCAACGAATCGGACGCGAGTGCTGCGCGCGCGGCCAAGCCCTACGAACCCACTTATTTCACCAAAGCCGAATGGGCCTTCATCGTGGCCGCGGTGGACCATCTGATTCCCTCGGACCAGTACGGCCCGGGCGCGATCGAGGCCGGCGTGCCGGAATTCATCGACCGCCAGATGGAAACGCCGTTTGGCCACGGCAAGCTTTGGTACATGCAAGGTCCGTTCCATACCGATCAGGTGCCGGAACTGGGCTACCAGTTGGACCAGAATCCGCGGCAGGTCTACCGCCACGGAATCCAGGCCTGTGACGCGTGGTGCGTGAAGACGCATGGCAAGACGTATGCCGAATTGGACAAGCCGTTGCAGGAGCAGATCCTGAAGGATCTGCAGGCCGGCAAGATCGAATTCGAAACCGTGCCCTCCAGGACGTTTTTCAGCTTCCTGCTTTCCAACACCAAGGAAGGGTTCTTTGCCGATCCGATGTACGGCGGCAACAAGAACATGGTGGGTTGGAAGATGGTGGGTTTCCCGGGCGCGCGCGCGGACTTCATGGACTGGGCAGACCAGCCCAACGCGAAGTATCCCTACGGCCCCGTGTCGATCTCTGGGGAGAAGGGTTAAGCCATGGCGATCAAAAAAGACAAAGTCGATGCGGTGCTGGTCGGGTTCGGCTGGACCGGCGCGATTCTTGGCCAGGAACTGACCGAGGCAGGGTTGCACGTGCTGGCGCTGGAGCGTGGCGTCATGCAGGACACGCCCAAGGACGCCGAATACCCCAAGGTGATCGACGAACTCGCGTATTCCGTGCGCGGCAAGCTGTTCCAGGACCTGTCCAAGGAAACCGTGACCATCCGCCATGGCGTGGACGACGTGGCCGTACCGTATCGCCAGAACGGTTCCTTCCTGTTGGGCACGGGCGTGGGCGGCGCGGGCTTCCACTGGAACGGCATGCACTACCGCGTGCTGCCTGAGGAACTGGAACTGCGCACCCGCTACGAAACGCGCTACGGCAAGAATTTCATCCCGGAAGGCATGACCATCCAGGACTTCGGCGTTACCTACGACGAACTGGAACCGTATTTCTCCAAGTTCGAGTATGTCTGCGGCACCTCGGGCAAGGCGGGCAACCTGAACGGCAAGATCGTGGAAGGCGGCAATCCGCTGGAGGGCAAGCGCAGCAAGGAATTCCCCTTGCCGCCCTTGACCACCACCTATGGCGCGCAGCTGTTCGACAAGGCCGCCCGCGAAGTCGGCTTCCATCCGTATCCGGCTCCCGCGGCCAATGCCTCGGGTCCGTATACCAATCCTTACGGCGTGCGGCTGGGACCCTGCAATTTCTGCGGTTTCTGCGAGAACTACGGTTGCTACATGTATTCGAAGGCCTCGCCGCAGACGACCATTCTGCCGGTGCTGCTGAAGAAGCCGAACTTCGAGCTGCGCACGCAGTCCCACGTGATCAAGGTCAACCTGGACTCGACGGGCAAGAAGGCCGTGGGCGTCACCTACATCGACGCGGAGGGCCGCGAAGTGGAGCAACCGGCCGATCTGGTGATCCTGTCGGCCTATCAGATGCACAACGTGCGCCTGCTGCTGCTGTCGGGCATCGGTAAACCTTACGACCCGAAGACCAACGAAGGCGTGGTCGGCAAAAACTACGCCTACCAGATGAACGGCGGCGTCAACGTGCTGCTGCCCAAGGGCACGCAGCTCAATCCTTTCGTGGGCACGGGCGCAGGCGGCGTGGGCATGGACGACCTGAACGGCGACCAGTTCGACCACGGTCCGCTGGGCTTCCTGGGCGGCGCCAGTATCCGCCACGTGCGCTATGGCGGCCGTCCGATCAAGCAGACGCCTACCATGCCGGGCACGCCCACGTGGGGCACGGGATGGAAGGCAGGGGTGCAGGATGCCTACCAACGCCACATGACCATCGGCATTTCCGGGTCGGTGATGTCGTACCGCGACGCCTACCTGTCGCTGGATCCGACCTACAAGGACAGCTTCGGCCAGCCGCTCTTGCGCATGACCTTCGACTGGCATGACAACGAGTTCGACATGCTGGGCTACATGGGCAAGCGCATGGAAGACGTGGCCCGCGCCATGAAGCCCGAAAAGTACGCGGTGGCAGTGCGCAAGAAGGGCGCCCGCTACGACACGCGGGTCTACCAGAGCACGCACAACACGGGCGGCGCCATCATGGGCACCAACCCCAAGGAAAGCGTGGTTAACAAGTACCTGCAAAGCTGGGACGTGCCCAACCTGTTTGTGATGGGGGCCTGCGTGTTCCCGCAGAACATGGGCTACAACCCCACGGGCCTGGTCGGGGCGCTGGCCTACTGGTCTGCGCAGGCTATCCGCGACCAGTACTTGAAGAACCCCGGCCCGCTGGTCCAGGCTTAAGGAGACGGCACAATGATTAAGCAGACCATTGTTGCGGCCTTTTCCGCCTTGGCCGCCAGCGCCGCGCTTGCCGCGGACGGCACGCCGGCCGCCGCCGACGCGCAACTGATCAAGCAAGGCGAGTACCTGTCGCGCGCCGGCGACTGTATCGCCTGCCACACCGCCAAGGACGGCAAGCCGTTCGCGGGCGGCCTGGGCATCGATTCGCCGCTGGGCATGATCTATTCGACCAATATCACACCCGACAAGGAAACCGGCATCGGCGGCTATTCGTACGAGGACTTCGACCGTGCCGTGCGCCACGGCGTGGCCAAGGACGGGCACTCGCTCTACCCGGCGATGCCGTACACCGCTTACGCCAAGGTCACGCCCGATGATGTGAAAGCCTTGTACGCCTACTTCATGCACGGCGTGGAGCCCGTGAAGCAGGAGAACAAGGACACCGACATCATCTGGCCTTTGTCGATGCGTTGGCCTCTGGGCGTATGGCGCTGGATGTTCGCGCCGGACGTGGCTACCGCGCCCGTCACCGCCGATACCCAGGGCGCCGATCGCGCCGCGTTACTGCGCGGCCAGTACCTGGTCGAAGGCCTGGGCCATTGCAGCACTTGCCACACGCCGCGTGGCGTGGCCTTGCAGGAAAAGGCACTGACCGAGGCGGACGGCTCGGCGTTCCTGTCGGGCGGGGTGGTCGAAGGCTGGTTGGCGAAGAACTTGCGGGGCGATGCCACCGACGGTCTGGGCAGCTGGAGCCAGGCGGACATCGTGGCCTTCCTGAAGTCCGGCCGCAATGGCCATTCCGCAGCGTTTGGCGGTATGGCGCAGGTGGTGGGAGACAGCACCCAGCACCTGTCGGACGCGGACTTGAACGCCATCGCGGCCTATCTTAAGAGCTTGCCGCCGGTGAACAAGGACGCCACCCAACCGCTGGCCTACGACCCGTCTGTGGCGCAGGCGCTGCGCACGGGCAGCGACAAGGGCGATGGCGCCATGGCCTTCCTCAATAACTGCGCGGCCTGCCATCGCAGCACCGGCAAGGGCTATGCGGAGACCTTCCCGCAACTGGCGCTCAGCTCCACGGTGAACTCGGCGGATCCCGCGTCCTTGATCCACATCGTGCTCAAGGGCGCGCAGATGCCGGCCACGGCGGCGGCGCCCACCGCCTACGCGATGCCGGGCTTCGACTGGCGCATGACCGACAAGGAGGTCGCCGACGTGGTGACGTTCGTGCGGTCCAGCTGGGGCAACAAGGGGGCGGCCGTCACCGCCGCCGACGTTGCCAAGGTGCGCAAGGACGTAGGGGCGGCGCCGCAGCCCGCGCGTTGACCTTCCTCCGCCCGCGCGCCGGCTGAGGACGCGCGGAGCCGGCAAGCCTTGCCGCGGACTGCCCCCCGAGATTGGACCCTGGTCCAGTCTTCGGGGGGCGGAGTCGGTTGTCTCGTGGACGTCAGGCCGCAAATGGCCGTCCGCCCAGGGTCTCGATGACGTAGTCCACAAAACAGGTAATGCGCGCCGCCAGCGCGGTATTGCGGTAGTAGACCGCGTTGATGGATTGGCGCACGTCCAGTGTCTGGGTGGTAAACAGCTGCACGAGCTTGCCGCCCTTGCGGTCTTCGCGCGTCATGAAGTCCGACAGGCAGACGATGCCCAGGCCTGCCAGGGCCATGTGGCGCAGGGTTTCGCCGCTGGAGGAGGCGATGGTCGGCTGAATGCGCAGGATGTTGCCCGTCGCGTCGCGCAATGGCCAGTCGTTGAGCGTTTCGGGCTGGGTGAAGCCCAGCAGCGCATGCTTGGCCAGTTGCTCCGTGTCGATTGGCGTGCCGCGGCGCTTGAGGTATGCGGGGCTGGCCAGAACACGAACCTGGCTGCTGCCCACCGGCCGCGCGTGCAGGGTGGAATCCTTGAGGACGCCGATGCGAAACGCCACGTCGGTGCGTTTTTCGATCAAGTCGATGATGCCTTCGTTGGAGTTCAGCTCCAGCTCCACCTCGGGGTACCGTTCGCGAAAGCCCGCGATCAGCGGCACCAGCACATGCAGCATGAAGGGCGTGGCCGCATCGACGCGCAGCCGCCCGGCAGGCCGCATGCGCCGCGCGGCCATCTGCTCCTCGGCTTCGTCGACCGAGGCGATGATGGCGCGGGCGCTTTGCAAAAAGGTGGCGCCTTCCTCGGTCAACTCCAGCCTGCGCGTGGTGCGGCGCAGCAGCGTGGTCTGCAGCTTTTCTTCCAGCCGCCCCAGTGTGCGGCTGGTGGCTGAGATCGTGAGGCCCAGCAGTTCGGAAGCGGCTGTGATGGAGCCCGTATCCACGACTGCCACAAAGGCCTGCAATTCATCGAGGGTGGTCTTCATTATTGAATTTAATTCAAGAGAATTTATTTAATACGGGGCTTAATCCGCAAATATAAACGGAGGAGACTGCACTCCATCGAAAAATTTCACCGGATTGCAGCCATGCCTCTCGCCCTGCTTGCCCTGACCCTGGCGGCTTTTGCCATAGGGACCACTGAATTCGTTATCGTCGGATTGATTCCGACCATTGCCAACGACCTGAGCGTTTCCTTGCCTTCAGCTGGCCTGCTGGTCAGCCTGTATGCGCTGGGCGTGGCCGTGGGCGCGCCCATTCTGACGGCGCTGACCGGCCGTGTGTCCCGCAAGCTATTGCTGGTCGGCCTGATGGGCTTATTCACCGCAGGCAACCTGGTGGCCTGGCTGGCCCCGGGCTACGGCACGCTGATCGTGGCACGCCTGCTGACCGGCCTGGCCCATGGCGTGTTCTTCTCGGTGGGCACCATCGTTGCCACCAGCCTGGTGCCACGCGAGAAAGGCGCCAGCGCGATCGCGACGATGTTCAGCGGCATGACCGTGGCCTTTGTCACCGGCATTCCGCTGGGCACTTTCATCGGCCAGCACTTTGGCTGGCGCACTACTTTCCTGGTTGTCGCGGCTTTTGGCCTGGTAGCGATGATCGGCGCGCTGGCCTTGGTTCCGCGCAATATTGCGCATACCGAACCGGCGCCGCTGCGCCGCCAACTGCGCGTGTTGCTGCAACCGCGCCTGCTGCTGGTCTATGCCATGACGGCCGTGGGCTATGGCGGCTCGTTGATTGCCTTCACTTTCCTGGCGCCGATTCTGCAAGACATCACAGGCTTCAGCCCCGATGTGGTGAGTCTGGTGCTGCTGGCCTACGGTGTTTCGGTGGCTATCGGTAATTTCTGGGGCGGCCGTCTGGCCGATCGCAAGGGGCCGGTGGTGGCGCTCAAGCTCATCTTTGCGCTGCTGGCCGCCGTGCTGTTGGCGCTGACCTTCACCGCTCCCAGCAAGCCGCTGATGTTGCTGACTGTGCTGGCCTGGGGGGCCGTGGCCTTTGGCAACGTGCCCGGCCTGCAGGTCTATGTGGTGCGCCTGGCGGAGCAAGTCGCGCCTGACGCCACCGATGTCGCCACGGGCTTCAATATCTCTGCCTTCAATCTGGGCGTGGCCGGCGGTTCGTGGGCTGGCGCCCAGGTCGTCAGCCAGCTGGGCCTGGCCCACACCCCCTGGGTCGCCGCGCTGGTGACGCTGGCCGCCTTGGGCCTGACGGTGCTGTCCGGCCGATTGGACAGCCGTGCCGCCGCCCGGCAACTGGCCCGCGCCTGAAGCCAACCTCGGCTGGCGTGACTCTTTTACGGAACGCAGCCTCTCTTCTACGCAGGCGTGGCGCGGTCGCGTCATGCCGCAACTCTTGCTTCAAGGAATTTCATGAACATCACGCTGACGCAGGCGCAAGCGGCAATTGCCGCAGCCCGCAAGACGGCTGATCAGCTCGGCATTGCCGTGAACATTGCCGTGCTGGACAGCGGCACGCAGCTGACGGCCTTTGCCCGCATGGACGGCGCTTTTCTGGGCTCCATCGATGTGGCACTGAACAAGGCCAGGACCTCGGTCCTGTTTGGCGAGGCCACCGAGGTGGTGGGTGAATGGTGCAAGCCCGCAAGCCCGGCCCATGGGCTGGAGCGCACCAATGGCGGCCTGATTGTCTTTGGCGGCGGCGTGCCGGTACGCGGGACCGGCGGCCGGCTCATTGGCGCCGTCGGTGTCTCGGGCGGTTCGCCCGATCAGGACGCCGAGGTCGCCCGCGCCGCGGCCGATGCCGGGGCCCTGGACTGAGCCGGGGCAGAGGCAGATATGAGAGTCCCTCGCTATATCAAGACACCCACCGGCTATCTGATGGTTTTGCGCATGGGTGACAACGCCTTTGCAGAACTGACAAAGCTGGCCAAGGCCGAGAACGTTCCGGCTGCCAGCGTGAGCGCGCTTGGCTTCGCCCATGCCACTTTTGGCTACTGGAATGCGGACCGCAAGGAGTTCGATGCCAAGACTTTCTCCAATGTGGAGATGGGCAGCATCGTCGGCTCCGTGGCGTGGAAGGACGGCGCCCCGTCCATCCACCTGCATGGCGTGGCCGGCGACAGCAACTTCAATGCCTATGCCGGCCATCTGCTGGACCTGGAGGTCGGTACGGGATCGATGGAGATCACGCTCGTCGTCCACGACAAAAAGCTGGAGCGCGCCGTCGACGCCTGCATAGGCGCCAATGTATTGGGGCTCTGAGACCGATGCTTGCCCGCGCCGCGAACCCATGATCGGTCGTGCTCCTATATTTGACTTAATTTCAAAAGAGTTTGTTTGATATAGGGCTTAATTTGCAAATATGGAAAGCGCAAACTTCTGTCCATCGGGAAACAACTTTCGCTTTTCACATCATTCCAGGAGTCCTTCCATGAGCAATATTCCTTCCTTCGGCGTCGGCACCTTCCGCTTGAACGGCCAAGTCGTGATCGACTCGGTGCGCAACGCACTTGGCGTGGGCTACCGCGCTGTCGATACGGCGCAGATCTATGGCAACGAGGCTGAAGTGGGCCAGGCCATCGCCGAGAGCGGCGTGGCGCGCGAAGCGCTCTTCGTGACCACCAAGATCTGGACCGACAACTACGCCAGGACCAAGCTGGTGCCCAGCCTGCGCGACAGCCTGAAGAAGCTGCGCACCGAGTATGTGGACCTGACCCTGATCCACTGGCCCGCCCCGGGCAACGGCGTGGAACTGCCCGAATTCATGGAAGCGCTGGCTGAAGCCAAGGCCCTGGGCCTGACCCGCCAGATCGGCATTTCCAACTTCAACATCGAGCTGACCCGCCAGGCCATCGCCGCGGTGGGCAAGGGCGAGATCGCCACCAACCAGATCGAACTCAGCCCCTACCTGCAAGGCAACAAGCTGACTGCCTTCCTGAAGGAGCAGGGCATCCAGGTGACCTCTTACATGACCCTGGCCTACGGCAAGGTGCTCAAGGATCCGGTGTTGGCCAAGATCGCCGCCAAGCACCAGGCCACCGTGGCGCAGGTGGCTCTGGCATGGGCGCTGCAACTGGGCTACGCGGTGATTCCGTCATCCACCAAGCGCGAGAACCTGGCAAGCAACCTGCTGGCCCGCGACCTCAAGCTGGACGCGGAGGACATGGCCCTGATCGCCTCCCTGGAGCGCAATGGCCGCGAAGTCAGTCCCGAAGGCCTGGCCCCGGCGTGGGATTAAGGAGCGCCTGAAATGACTGCTCTGGCTCGTTTGACTGAAGGAGGCTTCAGCATAGGCATCGAAGCCCCTCTGGACAATGACTGGACGCTTGCGGGCGAACAGGCGCGGCGCCAGACTGGCCGCCTGCCGGGCGAGCCGGATCTGCGCCGCCATGCCGAACTGGCCCGGCTGGCCGACCGGCTTGGTTTTCGCGCCCTGTGGGTGCGGGACGTGCCACTGTACGACCCATCCTTCGGCGACGCAGCCCAGGTGTTCGAGGTGTTTTCCTATCTTGGCTATCTGGCTGGCGTCACGCAGAACATCCTGCTGGGCACCGCAGCCGTGGTGCTGCCCATACGCGAGCCGTTGCTTACGCTGAAGTCGGCCGCAACGGTGCAGCGCCTGAGCGGCAACCGCCTGCTGCTGGGCGTGGCCAGCGGCGATCGACCTGTGGAGTATCCGCTGTTCGGCCGAGAGTTCGAGGGGCGTGGCGCTAACTTCCGCGACCAGGTGGCGCTTCTGCGGGAAGGGCCGCAGGCCCGCCTGCCGGACGGACTGGATGTGCTGCCTCGCGTGGAGTCGCCCCTGCCGCTGCTGGTGGCAGGCCTGGCCCAGCAGACCCCCTCCTGGGTCGGGGAGCACATGGACGGCTGCCTGGCCTATCCGGGCACGCCAGAGAACCACGCGCGCCGCGTGGCGGCCTGGCGCGACGTGGCGGGCGACACGCCTCATACCAAACCCTATGCCAGCTTTATCCATCTGGATTTGGCGGAAAACGCCGACGAGCCGTTGCAACGCTGGCGCTTCGGCCTGCGCGGCGGCCGCAAGGCGCTGATTGCCGAACTGCACGCGCTGCGCGCCGCAGGCGTCGATCACATTGGGCTGCATTTTCGCCGCAACCAGCGCCCGCTGGACGAGACCTTTCACGAGATCGCCGAGCACGTGCTGCCAATTTTTCATCGTTCATCGGCCAAGGTGGCTGCACCGGCCGTGGAGATTTGCAATGTCTGATACCCAAGATTTCCTGTTCAAACCGTATTCCATGGGTGGGTTGACACTACCCAACCGCATCGTCATGCCGCCGATGACGCGTTCGCGCGCCAGCCAGCCCGGCGACGTGCCCAATGAGCTCATGGCCGAGTATTACGCGCAGCGCGCCAGCGCCGGCCTCATCGTCAGCGAAGGCACCTGGATCTCGCCCCTGGGCAAGGGATACGCCTGGACGCCCGGCATCCACACTGCCGAGCAATTGGCGGGATGGCGCAAGGTAACCGATGCGGTGCACGCGGCGGGCGGCCGCATCTTCGCCCAGCTCTGGCATGTGGGCCGCTTGAGCCACACCAGCCTGCTCGACGGTGCATCGCCCGTGTCTTCCTCGGCCATCCAGGCCAAGGGGGTGAATGTCTTCGTGGCCGATGCCGAGGGCAAGCCCGGTTTTGTCCAGGCCTCCGAGCCGCGCGCCCTGAGCGTTGCCGAGATCCATGCCATCGTCGGTGAATACCGCCAGGCTGCGCGCAACGCCATGGCTGCGGGTTTCGACGGCGTGGAACTGCACGCGGCCAATGGCTACCTGGTCAACCAGTTCATAGATTCGAACGCCAACAACCGCAAGGACGAGTACGGCGGCGCGCTGGAAAATCGCCTGCGCTTCCTGGGCGAAGTGGCGCAGGCGCTGGTCGAGGGCACGGGCGACGCCGCCCGCGTGGGCATACGCCTCGCGCCGCTGACCACGCTCAACGGCTGCGAGGACGCCGACCCCCAAACTACCTACCTGGGCGCGGCCAGGCTGCTGGCCGGCATGGGCGTGGGCTATATCCACATCGCCGAGGCGGATTGGGAAGATGCGCCGCACATGCCCGTGGACTTCAAGCAGCGCCTGCGCCAGGCTTTCCCCGGCACCATGATTTATGCCGGCGCCTATACGGCCGAGCGCGCCCGCGAGGCGCTGGAGCAGGGCTGGGCCGACCTGATCGGCTTTGGCCGGCCCTTTGTCGCCAATCCCGACCTGCCCGAACGGCTGCGCACCGGCGCGCCGCTGAACCTGCATGACCGCGCAACGCTGTTCGGCGGCGGCGAGCGCGGCCTGACCGACTACCCCGTACTGGAAACCGAAGAGGCCTGAGCCATGAACACGAAAACCGACAGGACCGCGCCCAAGCGCATGTCCGCGCCGACCGTAATCGGCTTCGGCACGGCGCCCTTGGGCAACATGTACCGCAACATTCCCGAGCAGGAAGCGCTGGCCACGGTGGAGTCTGCCTGGCAGCAAGGCATACGCTACTTCGACGCCGCCCCGCTGTACGGCGCGGGCCTGGCCGAGCTTCGCCTGGGCGAGGCACTGCAGCGCCATCCGCGCAGCGAATACGTGCTGACCACCAAGGTGGGGCGCCTGATCCTGGACGAGGTGGAGGATACTTCCAGGCGCGACCTGGGCGAGAAGGGCGGCCTGTTCGAGCACGGTCTGTCCAACAAGATCGCCTACGACTACACGGCCGACGGCACCATGCGCGCCATCGAGGGCAGCCTCAAGCGTCTGAAGACCGACCACATCGACCATGTCTTCATCCATGACCCGGCGGTGGACTTTCATGGCGACAGCTGGAAGGACGTGTTCCAGGTGGCCATGGATGGCGCCGCCAAGGCCTTGACCCGCCTGCGCGAGCAGGGCGTGATCAAGGGTTGGGGCCTGGGCGTGAACCGCGTCGAACCCTGCGAAATGGCGCTGGAGCAGTCCGATCCCGACGGCTTTCTGCTGGCGGGCCGCTACACGCTGCTTGACCACGCCGAGGCACTGCGCAAGCTGATGCCGGCCAGCCTGGAGCGCGGCGTGGGCATCGTGGTGGGAGGTCCGTACAACTCCGGCGTGCTGGCAGGCGGCGCGCACTACGAATACCAGAAGGCCACGCCGGAGGTGCTGGCGCGCGTGGAGCGGCTGCGCCGGCTGGCTGCCGATCATCAGGTCGACATCCGCGCGGCGGCGCTGCAATTTTCGCTGGCCCATCCGGCGGTGATCGCTGCCATTCCTGGCGCCAGCCGGCCGGAACGCATTGCCGAGAATCTGGCCTTGGCCAAGGCGCCGATTCCCGCTGCATTCTGGAATGCGCTGCGCGAGCAAGGCTTGGTGTCGGCGGACGCGCCCCTGCCGCTCTGATTGAAGCCATGAGCGCGGTCGATCCAGGACAGGGTCGGCAGCGCTCCCAGCCAACTTTTTTCGGGATTGACCATGAGCACCCCCAACACCTCCCGTCCGTTGTTCGCCGGCCGCAGCTTCCGTGTCGACTATGACGGTCTGTCGGCACACAACATCTATTCGGAAGACGGCAAGACGATCCGCTACGCCATCGTCTCCGGCGCCTATGCCGGCGCGAGCGGCGAGGCGCAATGCCAGTGGCAGGAAGTCAGCGACGGCGTTTACGCGATCTCCTGGCAGGAAGCAGACGGCGCCACGGTCGTGCATATCGACGATTTCGTCGGCGGCCGTTCGCAGGCCTATTTCACGGCCGCCGATCTGGGCTTTTACCGCATGCAGGGACCGCTGACCGAGCTCGCTATTCAGAACGCCCAAGACATTTGACAAGCGTGGACGGTGGGCGCAAGCTTCATGTCATGCGCCGATCCCTGACCCCGTTCGCCCTGATTATTACCACCATTAGGACCATGGTGGGTTAGCGCGCGTCAGTACATCGCTACACAAACCCGCCAGAGGCGGGTTTTTTGTTGGCCCGTCTCCTGCATGCAGTTTCCTCCAGGAGAGCCCCCCATGATGTCCAACACTGATGCTTCCCCTTCGGCCGCGCCCATGCTGCACTTTCTATGCGGCAAGATCGGGGCGGGCAAGTCCACCCTGGCGCGGAAACTGGCCGCGCGGCCACGCACCATCCTGCTCAACGAGGACAGCTGGCTGGCCGCGCTGTATCCAGGTGAGATTCTGGACCTTGCCGACTACGGCCGTTGCGCCAGCCGCCTGCGCAATGCAATGGGCAGCCACGTCGCCGCGCTGGTGAAGGCAGGGCTATCGGTGGTGCTGGATTTTCCGGCCAACACGCGGCGCAGCCGGGAATGGCTGCGGCAAGTGGCGCAAGCGGCAGGCTGCACGCATCAGCTGCATTACCTGGACCTGCCCGATGAGGTGTGCAAGGCCAGGCTGCGCGCGCGCAACGCCTCGGGCACGCACCCTTACACCACCACGGACGAGCAATACGATGCCATCACGGCGTACTTTGCCGAGCCGCACCCGGACGAAGGGTTCAATCTGCTGCGCCATTGGCAAGACTGAACGGGCGCGCGCGGGGCGGGCGCCTGCTATGATTGCTGGATAAATATCCAGTCTTCCGGCCCGGCCGATGTTTCCCGCCTACCGTTACTACTATCTGCACAACTTCCAGCGCGCGCTGGCGTGGGTCGGTGACCGCTACGCCGACCTGCTGGACGACGGCGAACGCCGCTTCATGGCCGAGTTTCCAGCCCTGCCGCAGGCGTCCCAGGCCCTGATGGTGCGCATGCTGATGCGGCGAGGCCCCTGGTTCCGCGCCAGCCGGCTGGTCTACGAGGAAATCGGCGCGGCGGAAGTCGCCGCCGAGCCGCTGTTGGCGCTGGGGTGGTTGGATGCGCACGCGCCGATGACGCTGGACGAGTTGTTCGGCCTTTACACCAAGCCGGAGCTCAACCGCATGTTTGCCGGGGTCTGCGTCAAATCCGGATCCCGCAAGGCCGACCTGCTGGAGGCCGCCCGGACGGCAGGCGCAGCCCCGCGGCCATGCACGGACTGGAACCCTGGCGCGCAAGAGCCAGTCTGGCGCGTGACCGTCACAGACATCTGCGAACGCTTTCGCCTGATGTTCTTTGGCAACCTGCACCAGGACTGGTCGGAGTTCGTGCTGGCAGACCTGGGCGTGTTCCAGTATGAGACGGTGCCGTTCGATGCCACATCCCGCGCATTCCAGACGCGGGACGATGTGGACTGTTATCTGGCCTTGCACGCCTGCCGCGTGGCGCTGGGCGAGGGCGCCGACCCTGACATGCTGATGCAGGCGGTGCAGGCCTGCGCCAGCGGCAATCCCTGGCTGGAAAAGCGCCGCGCCAAGGTTCTTTTGCGTATTGGGCAGGCTTGCGAGCGGGCGCAGGACTGGGACACTGCGCAACGCGCTTATGAAAGCTGTGCCTACCCGGGCGCGCGGCATCGCCGTATTCGCGTCTATGAGCGCATGGCGCGATACGGCGATGCCCTGGCCTTGGCCTTGCAGGCGCAGACAGCGCCCGAAAGCGAAGAAGAAGCCCAGCGCCTGGTGCGCATGTTGCCTCGCCTGCACCGTGGCGTCGGGCAGAGCGCGCCGGCGCGCGCGGCGGCGCCGGCCTTGCTGCGCACCGACCTGACGCTGGCGCGGCCGGCGGAGCCCGCCTCGGTGGAATTCGTCACGCGCGATCACCTGCACCGGGACGATGCGCCCGTGCATTACGTGGAAAATGCGCTGATCAATTCGCTGTTCGGGCTGCTGTGCTGGCCCGCGGTGTTCGCGCCCTTGCCGGGGGCTTTCTTCCATCCTTTCCAGCGCGGCCCGGCGGACCTGGACGCGCCGGATTTCCATCAGCGCCGCGCGGCGTTGTTCGCGCAATGCCTGGCGCAACTGGATACGCCTCACTATCGCGACTTGATCCTGCGGCGCTATGCGGACAAGTCGGGGCTGCAATCGCCCTTCGTGTTCTGGGGTTCCTTGTCCGAAGACTTGCTGAACCAGGCGCTGGACTGCCTGCCTGCCGCACATCTCAAGCTCTATTTCGAACGCCTCTTGCGCGACGTCAAGGCCAACCGGTCCGGCCTGCCTGACCTGGTCCGCTTCTGGCCGTCGGAACGCCGCTATGAGCTGATCGAGGTAAAAGGGCCGGGCGACAAGCTGCAGGACAACCAGATCCGCTGGCTGCAATATTGCGTGTCGCACGGCATGCCCGTGCGGGTATGCCACGTCAGTTGGCGTGAGGACGCCGCATGAGCTATGCCGTGGCGGTGCGGGCGTTATGCGAATTCACGGCGCGCGCCGGTGACCTGGATCTGCGCTTCACCCCCGCGCCCACGGGCCTGGAGGGCATGGCGGGCCACGCGGCCGTGACCGCCCGCCGCGGGCCGGCGTACGAGACCGAAGTGGTGTTGTCAGGCCAGCATGAAGGCCTGCTGGTCCGCGGCCGCGCCGACGGCTATGACCCGGTGGCCAACCAGCTCGAAGAAATCAAGACCTATCGCGGCCGGCTGGACAGCGTGCGCGACAACCACCGCGCCGTGCATTGGGCGCAGGCGCGGGTGTATGGGCATCTGCTGTGCCAGGCGCGCGGGCTGGATAGCCTGCGCGTGGCGCTGGTGTATTTCAATGTGGTCACCGAGGAAGAGACCGTGCTGGTGGAAACGCACGAGGCTCCGGCGCTCGCTGCGTTCTTCCGCGAACAATGCGCGCGTTTCCTGGCCTGGGCCGCCGCAGAACTGGAACACCGGCAGGCGCGCGACGTGGCACTGGAGCAACTGGCGTTTCCGCATGGCGAATTCCGCGCGGGGCAGCGCGACCTGGCCGTGGCCGCCTACCGCACGGCGCGGGACGGCGGCTGCCTGATGGCGCAGGCGCCCACCGGCATAGGCAAGACGCTGGGCACGATATTTCCGTTGCTCAAGGCCAGCCCGGGCGCGGGCCTGGACAAGATTTTCTTCCTGGCGGCCAAGAGCCCGGGCCGCGGCCTGGCGCTGGAAGCGCTGGAAACCGTCAACGCGCAGCCAGCGGCGCCCGGACTGCGCGTGCTGGACCTGCAGGCGCGCGACAAGACCTGCGTGCACCCGGACCTGGCCTGCCATGGGGAGTCCTGCCCGCTGGCCCAGGGCTTCTACGACCGCCTGCCGCAGGCGCGCGAGGCGGCGCTCGCGCACGCGCGGCTGGACGCTGCCACGGTGGCGGCGGCCGCGCGTGAGCATCAGGTCTGCCCGTATTACCTGTCGCAGGAACTGATCCGCTGGAGCGACGTCGTGGTGGGCGACTACAACTACTACTACGATGCCACGGCGATGCTGTACGCCATGACGCAGGCGTATCAGTGGAAGGTGGCTGTGCTCGTGGACGAGGCGCACAATCTGGTCGACCGGGCCCGCCGCATGTACACCGGCGAACTGGACCAGGCCTCGCTGGCGGCGGCGCGCTATGCCGCGCCCAAGGCCCTGAAGAAGTCCCTGGACGGCTTGCAGCGTTCCTGGAACGCGCTGAACAAAAAACAGGCGGAACGCTATCAGGCCTATGACGACGTCGCAGCCGGCGTGCTGGCCGCGGTGCAGAAGGCGGTGGGCGCAATCATGGATCACATGGCGGAATCGCCACTGCCGCAGGATGATCCGGTGCTGGCGTTCTACTTCGAGGCCCTGCAATTCATGCGGCTGGCCGAGCAGTTCGGTTCGCATGCGCTGTTCGACGTGACCCTTTCGGACGCAAGCGCCGCCGGCGCCAAGACGCGGCCGTCCGTTCTGTGCGTGCGCAATGTGATTCCTGCGCCGTATCTGGCGGCGCGTTATGCGGCGGCACACGCCACGGTGCTGTTCTCCGGCACGCTCAGTCCGCAGCAGTTCTACCGTGACACGCTGGGCCTGCCAGCGGCCACGCCCTGGCTGGACGTGGCCGCGCCGTTCCAGGCCGAGCAACTGGCGGTGCGGGTGGTGGGCAATGTCTCCACGCGCTATCGGGATCGCGAGCGTTCACTGGCTCCCATCGTCGAGCTGATTGCGCGCCAGTACGAGGAAAGGCCCGGGAACTACCTGGGCTTTCTCAGCAGCTTCGATTACCTGCGGCAGGTGGCCGACCTGATGCGCGAACGCCATCCCTCGGTGCCGATCTGGCTGCAGACCCCCGGCATGGACGAGGCCGGCCGCGCCGCGTTCCTGGCGCGTTTTACCGAGGCGGGGCAGGGGGTGGGCTTCGCGGTGCTGGGCGGAGCCTTCTCCGAAGGCGTGGATCTGCCAGGCAAGCGGCTGATTGGCGCTTTCATCGCCACGCTGGGGCTGCCTCAGGTGAACCCCGTGAACGAAAACATGAAGCGCGCCATGGACCAGCGGTATGGGGTAGACAAGGGCTACGACTACACCTATCTGTACCCGGGCATGCAGAAAGTGGTGCAGGCGGCGGGCCGTGTCATCCGTACCGAGCACGACGTGGGCACGGTGCACCTGATCGATGACCGCTACCGGCGCGCCAAGGTGCGCGGCCTGCTGCCCGGCTGGTGGCGCGTGGAATGATCAGGCCGGGCGCAGTTCCGTCAGCGGCTGGCTGGGGTCGCGGCTGAGCTGGTAGCCGTACCACAGGCTGCGCGCCATGCGCTTGGCCATTTCCTGGGCGGCGTCGGCCAGCGCGCGGTTGGGCAGGGCGTCCGTGGTTTCGCGCCACAGCGCCAGCCAGCGCTCGAACAATTCGGCGCTCAGGTTCGGCATGGCGGCGTGCTTGGGCATGGGCATGCCGGTAAACCGACGGGTGCCCAGCAACACGGCGGACCAGAAATCCGACAGCGTCGCCAGGTGCTCGTCCCAGTCATGCACCTGCCTGTTGAAGACCGGCCCCAGCTGCGCGTCGGCGCGCGCCTTGCCATAGAAGGTGTGCACCAGGTCGCGGATTTCGGCTTCCGTGCAAATGTCTTCGGCTGGGGTCAAGGTCGTCTCCTGTGGGGCGGAAGGCGATCTTAGGTCGAGTCTGCCAGCCCGCGGTTTGATCTGGCGCAAGTTTTCAGGCGCGCGTCGCGCGCGAACGCCGCGAGCGCGGCGCCTTCCGTTTGCGTAATATTGTCTGCCTGCGCGGCCGGCGTTCGGCTCGCGTCACCCGATAAGACAGCGCGCCCGGAACTCCCGGCGCCACAAGGAGACCCGCATGACCCTCGCAGCCCCGGCCGCCGCCGATGCATTGAACGACATCGTGGCCATGCCCGCCCACGCGCTGTCCGAGGCGATCCGGCAGCGGCAGGTTTCCTGCCGGGAGGTCATGACCGCCTATCTGTCGCACATCGACCGGATCAATCCTAAGCTGAACGCCATTGTCGCCCGGCGCGACAGCGACGAACTGCTGCGCGAAGCCGACGAGCGCGACGCCCAACTGGCGGCCGGCCAATGGCTGGGCTGGCTGCATGGCATGCCGCAGGCGCCCAAGGACCTGACGGCGGTGCGCGGCATGGTCACGTCCATGGGCTCGCTCGTCTACAAGGATCAGGTCACGGCGCACGACTCCATCATCATCGAGCGGATGCGCGCGGCCGGCGCCATCTTTATCGGCCGCAGCAATGTGCCGGAGTTCGGCCTGGGTTCGCATACCTATAACCAGGTGTACGGCACCACGGGCAACCCTTACGATCCGTCCAGAACCGCGGGCGGTAGCAGCGGCGGGGCGGCCGCGGCGCTGGCCGCCCGCATGCTGCCGGTGGCGGACGGCAGCGATTTCGGCGGTTCGCTGCGCAATCCCGCGGCGTTCTGCAACGTCTATGGCATGCGGCCGTCGGCCGGCCGCGTGCCTTACGGGCCGTCGACCGAGGTGTTCCTCAAGCAGCTCGCGTATGAAGGACCCATGGGGCGTTCGCCGCGGGACGTGGCCCTGCTGCTGTCCGTGATGGCGGGCCCCGACCGCCGCGTGCCGTTGTCCCTGACCGGCGATCCGGCGCAGTTCGCCCAAGCTCTGGATGCCGACTTGCGCGGCAAACGCGTGGGATGGTTGGGGGACTGGGAGGGTTATCTGCCGATGGAAGCGGGCATCCTGGAACTGTGCGAGCTGGCCCTCGCGGACTTGAGGCTGGCAGGTTGCGAGACGGTCGATTACCAGGTGCCGTTCGCTGGCGAACGCCTTTGGCGGATCTGGCTGGCGCATCGCCACCTCATGGTTGGGGGGCAGCTCCACCCGCTGGTCCACAACCCGGAGACGCGCAAGCTGGTCAAGCCGGCCGTGGTCTGGGAGGTGGAAGGGCTGGAAGGCATGACGGCGCGGCAGGTCTACCAGGCGACCGAAGAGCGCAGCGCCTGGTATCACACGGTGTTGCGCATGTTTGAGGACGTGGACTACCTGGCGGTGCCTTCGGCGCAGGTATTCCCTTTCGATGCGGCGCTGGACTGGCCCAAGGAAATCGGGGGGCGTCCGATGGACACCTATCACCGCTGGATGGAAACGGTCACGCCCTGGACGCTGGCGGGCTGCCCGGTGATCAGCGTGCCAGTGGGCTTTAACGCGGCGGGGTTGCCCATGGGCATGCAGTTGATCGGGCCGCCGCAGGCCGACCTGGCCGTGCTGCAGTTGGCGCACGCCTACGGCCAGGCCCGCGACTGGGTCGAATCCCGTCCGCCGGCGACGCTCTGGGGCGGAATCGCCTGAAAACGCGCTTGGTACGCATTGTTGCGGGAAAAGACAAGCCCTTGTAAGAGGGCTTTGCTTTTTTCCGACGACAACCGTCATATTTGGTGCAATTTCGGCCTTTCCCGTGGCTGGCGGGCTTCGCCTTTGCAATAATTGTCAACCAACTCACAACATCCCGTAATAAATGGACAGCCTTGTGTCCCTGGTTTGGTTCCAGAATATTTCGGTCCAATCGACGAGTTGAATTTGCATAGAGGTTTTCCGGCATGAAGAATCTGACACTACGCCAGCGCATCCTGGCCAGCTTCCTGGCGATTCTGGCCATCATGGCGTTGATGGTGGTGATGGATTACCGGCGGCTGCTGGTCATCGAGTCGGAAGTCGAGCTGATCAATAACGACGCCGTCCCCGGCATCTACTACAGCACCTCGATCCGCGCCTCGTGGTTCGCCGGCTTCGTGGTGGTGCAGGACGCCTTCAATATGGAGACCGAGCAGGAGCGGCGCAACGTCCTGGATGCGCTGCCGCAGAACGATCAGCTGCTCGAGGACCATATCGCGCAGTACCGTCGCACCATTGCGCGCGAGGACGACAGCCGGATGTTCCAGGATTTCGAAAAGGAGCTGCAGGATTACAAGCGCATCCGCGCAATGATCCTGGCGCCCGCCACACTGGCCGACCCGGCGCGGGCGCAAGCCCTGATCAAGGCCGAACTGCGGCCCGCGTTCTACAAGGGCCGCGACATCCTGGCCAAGATGGTGTCGGAGAACAAGAAGCAGGCGGACGAAGCCGCCGTCGCCATCAAGCAATCCGTGGACAGTGCTGAAGTGCGCATGCTGGTGTCCCTGGCGCTGGCCATCGTGGCCGCCATCATTTGCGGCATTCTGCTAATGCGCGCCATCGCCAACCCCATGCGCGCCATCGTCAAGACCCTTGAGGCCACGGGAGGCGGCGACCTCACTCGGCGCCTGACGCTGGCGCGCAAGGATGAGTTCAATGCCATCGAATCGGGTTTCAACGGCATGGTGGATGAACTGACCGGCCTGGTCGGCAAGACCCAGCGCTCGGCGGTGCAAGTGGCCACCTCGGTTACCGAGATCGCGGCGACTTCCAAGCAACAGCAAGCCACCGCCTCTGAAGTGGCTGCGACCACGACCGAGATCGGCGTCACCTCGCGGGAAATTTCCGCGACCTCGCGCGAGCTGGTCCGCACCATGGCCGAAGTCTCGGGCGCTGCCGAGCAGACAGCGGCGCTGGCGGGTAGCGGTCAGGTGGGGCTGGCGCGCATGGAAGACACCATGCGCAACGTGGTGGGCGCGGCGGGTTCGGTCAATGCCAAGCTGGCGATCCTGAACGAGAAAGCCGGAAATATCACACAAGTAGTAACTACAATCACGAAGGTGGCCGACCAGACGAATCTGCTTTCGCTGAACGCGGCGATCGAGGCCGAGAAGGCCGGCGAGTATGGCCGTGGCTTCGTGGTGGTGGCGACCGAGATCCGCCGTCTGGCGGATCAGACCGCCGTCGCTACCTACGACATCGAGCAGATGGTGCGCGAAATCCAGTCGTCCGTGTCGGCGGGCGTCATGGGCATGGACAAGTTCTCGGAAGAGGTCCGGCGCGGCATGGCCGACATGCAGCAGGTGGGCGATCAGCTGTCGCAGATCATTCAGCAGGTGCAGACGCTGGCGCCGCGCGTGCAGATGGTCAACGAGGGCATGCAGGCGCAGGCCACCGGCGCCGAACAGATCAACCAGGCGCTGCAGCAGCTGAGCGACGCCGCCCAGCAGACCGTGGAATCGCTGCGCCAGTCCACGCTGGCGATCGAAGAGCTGAACCTGGTGGCCAACGATTTGCGTAGCGGCGTTTCGCGTTTCAAGGTGTGATGGCAGCCATGGCGCAGCACGCTCCCTCCGCCGCGGCCGGACGCCGGCTGTACCTGCTGTTCCGCATCGGCGGCGACCGCTACGCGCTGGACGCGAGCGGCATCATCGAGGTGCTGGGCCTGCGAGAGCTGAAGCAGGTGCCGGGCGCGCCGGCCTGGGTAGCGGGCGTGCTGGACCGCCGCGGGGTACCCGTGCCGGTCATCGACATGAGCGCGCTGGCGGGTGGCCATGCCGCCGCGGCCGTTACCAGCACCCGCCTGGCGCTGGTGCGCTACCAGACGAGCCCCGCAGCAGCGGAGCATCTGCTGGGGCTGATCCTGGAGCAGGCGACCGAAACCGTGCATTACGATCCCGCTGCCTTCCAGTCCGGCGGCCTGGACAATCCGGACGCCCGCTATCTGGGACCGGTACTCAGCGATGCCGGCGGCATGGTGCAGGCGGTCAATGTGGACGACCTGCTGCCGGCGCCTGTGCGCGCGCGCTTGTTTCCCGATGATGCCGCTGGCGTGGCGCGCGGGGCGCGGCCATGATGCTCATCGACGATTTCAGCGCCTTGCTCAAGCGGCGCATGGGCCTGGACAGCGGTTCCATCGGCAAGGCCGCGGTTGAGCGGGCGGTGCGCCGCAGAATGGGCATTGCCGGCATCGCCGATGAGCAGGACTATCTGTGGCAGGTGCAGGCTTCCCCGGTTGAAATGCAGCAGCTGATCGAAGCGGTCATCGTGCCGGAGACCTGGTTCTTCCGCTATCCGGAATCGCAGGCGGCCATGGCCGCGCTGGCGCGCGCGCGCCTGTATGCCCCTGGCGCGGAGGGCCGCGTGCTGCGCGTGCTGAGCGTGCCGTGTTCCAGCGGCGAGGAACCGTACTCCATCGCCATGGCGCTGCTGGACGCCGGTGTCGCGGCCGAACGTTTCCAGATCGACGCGGTCGACATCAGCGTGCGCATGGTCGAATTCGCGCAGCGCGCCCTGTACGGCCGCAATTCGTTCCGAGGGGAAGAGCTCGGCTACCGCGACCGCTATTTTTCCGAAACGGCTGACGGCCATCAATTGGCAGCCCAGGTGGTCGGGCAGGTGCGTTTCCGCCCGGGCAATCTGTTCGATCCCGATCTGCTGGCGGGGGTTGCGCCCTATGACTTCGTGTTCTGCCGCAACCTGCTCATCTATTTCGACTCGGCCACCCAGGAACGCGCCGTGCAGCTGCTGCGCGGGTTCACGCGCGACGACGGCGTGCTTTTTGTGGGGCCAGCCGAAACCACGCTGCTGACCAGTCGCCGGTTGCCCGCGGTGGCGATGGCGCGCTCGTTCGCATTTCTGGCCAAGCCGCTGCCGCCGCCCGCAGCGCCTGTCGCCGCGCCGGCCGCGGCACGGCCCATCGTGCACAGCTGGACTCCGCCCAGGCGGCCGCTGGCCCAGACGCCGGCGCCCGGCCTGCCGGTGCCCCATGCCCCCATTCCCGCTGCGCCTGCCGCGTCGTCGGCCGCGCCAGACGGCGCGCAGGCGTCCTTGCGCCACATCGCAACGCTGGCCGACCAGGGGCGGGTACAGGACGCCATGGCGCAGTGCCGGGCGCATATCCAGAGTCATGGCGCCAGCGCGCAGGCCCTGTACTTGCAGGGCCTGCTGCAAGACGCAACGGGTGACGTGCGGCAGGCGCAGGCGGCGTACCGCAAGGCGCTTTATCTGGACCCGACGCATCGCGAGGCTCTTTTGCACCTCGCCGCACTGGTAGCCTCGGATGGCGACCACGAAGCGGCCCGCCGCCTGCAGGCGCGCGCGGCGCGCGGGGAGGCGCGACGTGGCTGAGACGATAAGCGCGCTGTCCGACGTGGACGATTGCTGGAACCGTATCGGTATCCGCGGCGACAAGAGCTGCGGACAGTTGCCGGAACACGTGCATTGCCGCAACTGTCCGGTGTATGCCGCGGCGGCCAAGCGCATCCTCGACCGCCTGCCGCCGCAGATGGACGAAGTGGACGGGGGCGCGGCCGAGGTCGTTGGCGCCAATCTGTCTTCGCTGCTGGTGTTTCGCGTGCATCGTGAATGGCTGGGGTTGCCGACGCGGGCCCTGGACGAAGTGGCCGGCACCCGCCGCATCCTGAGCCTGCCGCATCGCCGCGATCCGGCCATGCTGGGCGTGACCAACGTGCGCGGCTCGCTGACGGTATGCGTGTCGCTGGCGCGCCTGCTGGGCCTGGAAGCCGCGGCGGATACATCGCGCGAGCGGCCGGTTACCGCGCGCATGCTGATCCTGGGCGGGGCAGGCCGGGCGGTGGTGGCGCCGGTGGACGAGGTCGAGGGCATCCACGCCGTCGATCTGGAGCAACTGGAACCCCTGCCGGCGACCGTGGAGGGCGCAAGCTTGAAGTATTCGCGCGGCATGGTCCGCTGCGGCAGCCGCGCGGTAGGCGTATTGGATGACACCTTGCTGATGCAAGCGTTGGAACGGAGTCTGGCGTGAATCCGGAACAGATGCGCGATGCCTCGCTCCTGGAGCTGTTCCAGCTCGAAACCCGCACCCAGGTGCAGGTGCTGAACAACGGTCTGCTGGCGCTGGAGCACGATCCGACCTCGGCGCCGCAGCTGGAAGCCTGCATGCGCGCGGCGCATTCGCTCAAGGGCGCCGCCCGCATTGTCGACCTGCATCCGGCGGTGCGCATCGCGCACGCCATGGAGGACTGCCTGGTCGAAGCGCGTGAGGGCCGCCTGCGTTTGCAAGCGGCTGATATCGACGCCTTGTTGCTGGGCGCGGACCTGCTGCAGCGGGTGGCGACGCCGGGCGCGGAGTTGGGCAGCGAGATCGACGAGCTGGTGGAGCGCCTGAGCAACGCGCCGCACACGCCGCCGGCCGCGGTCTCGGTACCCAAGCCGTCGGATTTCCTGCCGCCGATTCCGGCCATGGACGAACCGCCCGCCGCCGTGTTGCAACGGCGCAGTTCCGATCTGGGGCTGGGCGAGGGCGAGCGGGTGTTGCGCGTGACGGCCGACACGCTCAATAAATTGCTGGGACTGTCCAGCGAGACGCTGGTCGAGTCGCATTGGATCGGACCCTTCGGTTCCTCGATGCTGCGCTTGAAACGCATGCAGGCAGGGGCGGTGCAGGCGCTGGATGGCGTGCGGGCCGCGCTGGCCGGACAGGTCCTGGACGCGCAAGCGCAGGCGGCGCTGGACGATGCGCTGCGCATCGTCGAACAATGCCAGCAGGAGCTCTCGCAGCGCACCAGCGAGGTCGACGAATTCGGCTGGCGCATGGGCCATCTTGCCCAGCGCTTGTACGACACCGCGCTGGCTTGCCGCATGCGGCCGTTTGGCGACGGGGTGGGCGGCATGGCGCGCATGGTGCGAGACATAGGCCGCGCGCTGGGCAAGCAGGTGCGGCTGGAAATCGAAGGCGAGTCCACCCAGGTGGATCGTGACATCCTGGAAAAGCTGGATGCGCCGCTGATGCATCTGCTGCGCAACGCGGTGGACCACGGCATCGAAATGCCGCAGGAACGCCTGGCGGCGGGCAAGCCGGCCGAAGGCCTGATCCGCTTGTCGGCGCGCCACGCGGCCGGCATGTTGCTGATCGAACTGGGCGACGACGGCGCCGGCATATCGCTGGACCGCCTGCGCACGGAGGTGGCGCAGCGCAAGCTGGCCAGCGCGGAAACCGCGGCGCGGCTTACCGAGGCCGAGCTGCTGGAGTTCCTGTTCCTGTCGGGATTCAGCACGCGCGGCGAAGTCACCGAGATTTCGGGGCGCGGCGTGGGCCTGGACGTGGTGCAGACCATGGTGCGCCAGCTGCGCGGCGCGGTGCGCATCCAGCAGCATACGGGCCAGGGCACGCGCTTCATGCTGGAAATGCCCCTGTCCCTGTCGGTGGTGCGCAGCCTGCTGGTCGAGGTGCAGGACGAGATCTACGCTTTTCCGCTGGCCTACGTGAACCATGCGCTGCAGGTGCGCGCGCAGGACATCGAACAGCTGGAGGGGCATCAGCATTTCCGTTTCATGGACCGCCAGATCGGATTGGTGTCCGCGCGCCAGATCCTGCGCAAGAGCGGGTCCGCGCCGGCATCCGAGACGGTGTGCGTGGTGTTGATCGGCGACCATGACAGGCTTTACGGCATCGCCGTGGACCGCTACGTGGGCGAGCGCACGCTGGTGGTGCAGCCGCTGGACCCGCGCCTGGGCAAGGTGCAGGACGTGATGGCGGGCGCCTTGATGGATGACGGCACGCCGTTGCTGATCCTCGACGTGGAAGACATGCTGGTGTCGGTGCAGAAGCTCGTGGAGGGCGGACAGCTGACGCGGGTGGATGGCGCGGGCGCGGCCGAGCAGACACGCAGGCGCAAGCGCGTGCTGGTGGTTGACGATTCCCTCACGGTGCGCGAACTGGAGCGCAAGCTGTTGGTGAACCGCGGCTACGACGTTGCCGTGGCGGTGGACGGCATGGACGGCTGGAACATGCTGCGCGGCGAGGCTTTCGACCTGGTCGTGACCGACGTCGACATGCCGCGCATGGACGGCATCGAGCTGGTGTCGCGCATCAAGGCCGACCCCAAGTTGCAGGGGCTGCCCGTGATGGTGGTGTCGTACAAGGACCGGGAAGAGGACAGGAGGCGCGGGCTGGACGCTGGCGCCGACTACTATCTGGCCAAGGGCAGCTTCCATGATGATGCGCTGCTCGAGGCCGTGGAAGACTTGATCGGAAAGGCTCACACGTGAGAGTCGGAATCGTCAACGACATGCCGATGGCAGTCGAAGTGCTGCGGCGCGCCATTGCGCTGGAACCCGGGCTGGATGTCGCTTGGGTCGCTGTCAACGGCCAGGAGGCCGTGGACCTGTGCGCGCGTGACCGTCCGGACGTGGTGCTGATGGATCTCATCATGCCCATCATGGACGGCGTGGAGGCCACGCGCCGCATCATGGCGGAAACACCGTGCGCCATCGTGGTGGTCACCGCCGACGTGGCGCGCCATACCTCGCGCGTGTTCGACGCCATGGGCCACGGCGCGCTCGACGCGGCCGATACGCCGGTGGTTGGCGGCGCGGACATGCGCACGGCCGCGGCGCCGCTGCTGCGCAAGATACGGAACGTGGGCTGGCTCATCGGCCGCTACGGCAAGCGTCCCGCCCTGACTCCCGTGGCGCGGCCCATGCCGCAGGCGGACGCCAAGCGCTTGCTGGTCATCGGCGCCTCGGCGGGCGGTCCGCCGGCCCTGGCGCAACTGCTCAAGGGCATTCCGCCGGCGTTTCCCGCCGGCATCGTGCTGGTGCAGCACGTGGACGCCTCGTTCGCCGGGGGCATGGCGGACTGGCTCAACGAACAGGCGCCGCTGCCTGTCAGGTTGGTGCGCGAGGGCGAATGGCCAGAGCCCGGCCAGATCCTGCTGGCCGGTACCGGCGACCATCTGCATATGCTGGCGGACGGCACGCTGCGTTACACCGAGAGCCCCAAGGAAAGCCTGTACCGGCCTTCCATCGATGTTTTTTTCCATAGCGTGGCGCAGCACTGGCGCGGCATGGCAGTCGGCGTGCTGCTGACGGGCATGGGCCAGGACGGCGCGCGCGGGCTGAAGGCGCTGCGCGAGCGCGGCTACCTGACGATTGCGCAGGATCAGGCCTCCAGCGCCGTCTACGGCATGCCCAAGGCCGCGGCGGCCATGCAGGCCGCAGTGGAAATCAGCCCATTGGACCAAATCGCTCCCCGCTTGATCCAGGCTTTTGCCTGAGCGGACGGACCTCGAGAGAATTCAAGGACTTACTATGCAACCTCCCATTGACAGCTCGGCCTCGGCGAACCTGCATTCGCATGCGGCCATGGTGTTGCTCGTCGACGACCAGGTGATGGTCGGCGAGGCCATCAGGCGGGCGTTGGCCACGGAGGGCAATATCGACTTCCACTATTGCTCGGATCCCGAAAAAGCCCTGACGGTGGCGATCCAGACCCGGCCCACGGTCATCCTGCAGGACTTGGTGCTGCCGGGAGTGGACGGCTTGAGCCTGGTACAGGAGTACCGCGGTCATCCCGTGACGCGCGACATCCCCATCATCGTCTTGTCCACCAAGGAAGATCCTGCGATCAAGAGCGCGGCCTTTGCCGCCGGCGCCAACGACTATCTGGTGAAGCTGCCCGATTCCATCGAGCTGGTGGCGCGCATCCGTTACCACTCGCGCTCCTATCTGGCGCTGGTGCAGCGCGACGAGGCCTACCAGGCCTTGCGCCAGAGCCAGCAACAGCTGCTGGAAAGCAATATGGAACTGCGCCGCCTGACCAATTCCGATGGCTTGACCGGCCTGGGCAACCGCCGCTATTTCGACGAATACCTCAACGCCGAATGGCAGCGCGCGCGACGCGACGGCCGCGAGATCAGCATGCTCATGATCGACGTGGACCACTTCAAGGCCTACAACGACACATACGGCCACATCGCGGGCGACGAAGCGCTCAAGCGGGTTGCCAATACCATCTTTGCCAGCTGCGACCGCTCGACCGACCTGGCGGCCCGCTTTGGCGGCGAGGAGTTTGCCCTGGTATTGCCCGGCACGCCGGCCGGCAGCGCGCGGCTCGCCGCCGAAAAGCTGCGCCGCGCGGTGGAGGCTTTGCAGATTCCGCAAAAGGACACGGGCGACGGCCCTTGGCTGACCGTCAGCATTGGCACGGCCACGGCCGTGCCCCAGGGCGAGCAGGCTTGCACCGACCTGATTCAGGTGGCTGACCGTGGCCTGTATCAGGCGAAGCGGCAGGGGCGCAACCGCGTCGTGCCCGGCGTGATGTAGCGTGCGGACCGGGGCGCGGGGTCTCAATGGCCCCTAGAGGTGCAGCCTCGTCGAGGACTTCACCTCGTGCATGGATAGCGTGCTCAGCAGCTCCTTGACCCCGGGCAAGGTGCGCAGGCGGCTGCGCACGAACTCCGAGTAGGCGTCGAAATCGCGCGCCACGATGTGCAGCAGATAGTCATGCTGCCCGGTGGTGTTGTGGCAGGCCAGGACCTCGGGCATGGCCAGCACGCTGGCTTCGAAGGCCTGGCAGGTCTTTTCCGTGTGGTTCTCCAGCGAGATGCTGACGAAGGCCACGACGCCGATGCCCAGCGCGCGGCGGTCCAGTACGGCCTGGTAGCCCCGGATCACACCGGCGGACTCCAGCCGCTTCAAACGTTTCCAGCAAGGCGAGGCCGATAGCGAAACGCGTTCGGCCAATTCGGCATTGCTGAGCCGGCCATCTTCTTGAAGGATTTTCATGATTTTCCAATCGATCGCGTCAAGTTGATGTAACAAGGCAGAGTCTTTCATGGGTGGCCGTCAATAGGAAAGGTTATTTCGCATTATGGCGGTCTGGTGAGCGAAATGGAAAGAAACTTGCCCCGCCCTGTCGCCATACTTCCATGCAGCCCGAGGCGGCCGGCGCTATCGTCTCTGCATGCGTGACGCGCCTGCCCGGCGGCCCGTCCGGGCGCCCGGAATCCAGACAGAGAGGCACACCATGAGTTATTCCAGCTATCACAAGAAAGACATCTTCGGCCGCCCGCTGCACGCGGAAACGCAGATGATGTCCTACGGCTTCGACCCCTTTCTGTCGGAGGGCGCGGTCAAGCCGCCGGTGTTCCTGACATCGACTTTCGCATTCCGTTCGGCCGAGGATGGCGCGGCGTTTTTCGACCTGGTTTCTGGCCGCAAGCCCTTGCCCCAGGGCGAATCGGCGGGGCTGGTGTACAGCCGGTTCAATCATCCCAACCTGGAGATCGTCGAAGACCGCCTGGCCTTGCTGGACGGATCGGAAGACGCCGCGGTCACTTCCAGCGGCATGTCGGCGATCAGCGCGGTGTTCATGGCTTTTTTGCGGCCGGGCGACCAGCTGGTGCAGTCGGTGCCCTTGTATGGCGGCACGGAGACCTTGATTTCCAAGATCTTTCCGGAATGGGGCATAGGCTCGCACGCCATCGAGGACGGCCTGTCGGCCAAGAGCATGCGGGCGGCGCTGGAGGCCGCGGCGGCCCAGGGACCGGTGCGTCTCTTCTATGTGGAAACGCCGGCCAACCCGACCAATGCACTCATCGACTTCGAGGCCATGAAGAACGAGCTCGACGCGTTTGAAGCGCGGCATGGCTACCGTCCGGTGTCGGTGTGCGACAACACGCTTCTGGGACCGATCTTCCAGAAGCCGGCGGAGCACGGCGTGGATCTATGCGTGTATTCGCTGACCAAGTACGTGGGCGGCCATAGCGACCTGGTGGCGGGCGCCGTCACCGGCAGCAAGTCCCTTATCAAGAAGGTGCGCGCCATCCGCAGCGCGTTTGGCTCGCAGCTGGACCCGCATTCGTGCTGGATGATCACGCGTTCAATGGAGACGGTGGTATTGCGGATGAAACAGGCGGCGCGCACGGCGACCAAGGTGGCTCAGTGGCTATCAGGCAATCCGCTTGAAAAAGTGCGCATATTCCATCCCGAATTGATCAGTGACCGGGCCTACCAGGAGGTGTACAAGCGCCAATGCACGGGGCCGGGCTCGACCTTCGCTTTCGTGCTGGATGGCGGGCGCGCCAAGGCGTTCCGCTTCATCAACGCCTTGCACCTGTTCAAGTCGGCCGTCAGCCTGGGCGGCACTGAATCGCTGATCTGCCATCCGGCCTCGACTACGCATTCCGGCGTGCCGGCCGCCGAGCGCGATGCGGCTGGCGTGTCCGAAGGGCTGGTCCGCGTGTCGATCGGCCTGGAGCACGAGGAGGACCTGATCGCAGACATGGATCACGCTTTCCGCAACTGCTGAGCTGCGGCTGGCATGGCTGGCCTGTCTCAGGTCGCCATGCGCCTGCGGTTGAAGAGCACGAATCCGGCCGTGACCAACAGCATTGCCGCCGCGGTGGCGATGACGGCGGCATAGCCGGTGTCGAAGGCCGTCTTGGCCAGGCGGGTCAACACCATGCCCAGGTCCGACGATAGGCCGTCGGCGACGATCAGCGCCTGGTCCAGGCTGTCGCGGGCCATGTCGGACTGGGCCAGGCCGGGCGGCACGGCGAGCGTGTGCGCGTAGACGCCGGACAGGATGGAACCCATCAGCGTGACGCCCACGGCGCCGCCGAGTTCGTACGACACTTCCTCGATGGATGCCGCCATGCCGGCGCGCTCCGGGGTGGCGCTTTGCATGATGGTGCTGGACGCCGCGGTCATGGTGGCGCCGATGCCCGCGCCCAGCACGCACAGGCTGGCCATTTGCGGCAGCAGCGCGCCGTCGTAACTGAGCAGGTAGCCGGTCATGCCCAGGCCCGATACCAGCAGCGACAGGAACAGCATGGTGGCGCTGTTGACATGCCCCAGCAGCCAGCCGGCCAACGGGCCGGCGATAAAGGCGGCAAGCGACAGGGGCAGGATGAAGAGGGCGGCTTCCAGGGGCGACATGCCCATGACCAGCTGCAACCGCTGGCTGAACACCAGTTCCATGCCCAACAGCGCGGCCGCGGCGAACAAGGCGGCTGCCACGGCCGAGCTGAAGCTGAGGTTGCGGAAGATGGCGAAGTCGATCATGGGATAGGGGCGCGCGCGCTGGCGCCGTACAAACACCGCGAGCATGGCCGCGCCCGCTGCGCAGGCCAGGCCGGCATCGCGCCAGGAAGGCTCGGTCTTGCCCAGTTCCTTCAGCGCGTAGGCGCACAGGATCAGGCCGGCCATGACCTGCAGTGAACCCGGCAGATCCCAGGGCCGCGAGGCGTCCGGGCGGCTGGCCGGGATGTAGCGCCAGGCCAGCGGCAGCGCCAGCAGCACGATGGGCACATTGATGAGGAACACGGAACCCCACCAGAAATGCTCGAGCAACACGCCGCCCACGACCGGCCCTACCGCGGCTCCGCCCGAAGCCACCGAGGCCCAGACCCCAATGGCAATGGCGCGTTCGCGCTCATCGGCGAAGGTCAGGCGCAGGATCGACAGGGTGGCGGGCATCATCATGGCGGCACCCACCGCCAGCAGCGCGCGCGCCGCGATCAACGCGGCGGCGCCCGGCGAATAGGCCGCCGCCAGCGAGGCCGCGCCGAACACGGCCAGCCCCGCCATGAACAGGCGCTTGTGACCCAGACGGTCGCCCAGCGTGCCCATGCCTAGCAGCAGGCCGGACACGACCAGCGCGTATATGTTCACGATCCACAGCTTTTCCGACGCGTTGACGTGCAACTCATGCGTAAGCCGGGGCAGCGCGGTATAGAGGACGGTCATGTCCACCACGATCAACAACAAGGCGCTGGACACGATGGCCAGCACCAGCCAGCGGCCGGGCGCGGCCGTGGCGACAGCGTTCGGTTCAGTCCGCTGCATGGTTCTACTCCAGAAGCTGAAACGCTTGCCGCGCCGCGTGCGCGGGCGGGGCCGGGATGGCCGGGTTTCAGAGAGCGCCATTATCCATCTTGCAATCAGCAAGAAAAAGTTAGAATCCATCTATAAATCAGATGGGTCATTGAGAAATCAGCCATGCAATGGACACTGGAGCAGCTCCGCCAATTCATCGCTGCGGCAGAGGCCGGGTCGTTCTCCGCGGCGGCGCGACGCCTGGGCCGCGCACAGTCGGCAGTCAGCACCTCGGTGGGCTTGCTGGAAGCGGACTTGGGGGTGGAGTTGTTCGACCGATCGCGTCGCAACGCCACCCTGACCGCGGCCGGCGCGGTCATGCTGCAAGAGGCGCGCGAACTGCTGCGCCAGGCGGGCTCCCTGGAGCAGCGCGCGCTGTCCTTCGCCGCCGGGCGCGAGGCGCAGTTGTCCATCGCGCTGGACGAGGGGCTGCCTTATCTGGTGGCGGACCAACTGCTCAAGGAACTCGCCGAACGCTACCCGGCGCTGGAACTGACCCAGCTCAACGGGACCGCGACGGAGGTGGCGGACTACGTGGAGCAGGGCCGTGCCAGCCTGGCGTTCCATTTCGACCGGGGCGACCCTGGCAGCGTCTTTGCACACCGCCACCTGGGCAACGTGGCCCAGGGCATTTTCGTGGCCCAGGCCCACCCGCTGGCCGCGCTGCCCGAGGTCGGACGCAACGACCTGGCGCGGCATCGCCAACTGCTGATGCAGATGGACGGCGTGGATCAGGTGGTGCTGAGCCCCACCGTGTGGCGGGCGGACAGCAGCTACAACATCGCCGCCATGGCCGCCAATGGGGTGGGTTGGGCGATCCTGCCGCTGAACATCGGCGAATACGAAGGGTTCAGCAGCGCGCTCGTCAGCGTCCGCTGCACGGATCTGTTCCTGCCCATGCTATCCGTGCGCACCCTTTGGCTGCAGGGCGGCACCCTGAGCGAGACCGAGCAATGGCTGCAGCAGCGCATGGGCCAACTGCTGCGCGCGGGGTAGCCGGCGCGGGCAGTGGCTGGCGCGCAGGGCCCGGGCGCCGGCGGGCGCGGCTTCAGCTGAGCAGCGCGCTGACCAGGTCGCTGCCGCTGCGTCCGCCATCCTTGAAGTTCAGCGCGGTCTGCACGTGTTCCAGGTGCTGGTCCATCAACATGCAGGCGCGGTCGGCATCGCCGGCGCGGGCGGCCTCGATGAAGGCGTGGTGCTCCTGCGACGAGCAACTGGCGTCGTGGGAGCTCTGATACAGCATGGTGATGACGGCGCTGCGGGCGGACAGCTCGCGCAGCATGCCGGTCAGCACGCTATTGCCCACGGCCTCGGCCAGCAGGATATGGAAATGGCCGAGCAGGCGGTTGCGTTCCTGCACGTCGCTGCTGTCGAGCGCCTTGCGTTCCTCGGCCAGGTGCGCCTCGATGCGGCGATAGTCCGCCGCGGTGGCGCGCGCCACGAACTCGCGGGCCAGGGCCGCTTCCAGGATGCGCCGCACGGCATAGACTTCGCGCGCCTCGTTCGCATCGGGCTTGCTTACGAACGCACCCTTGTCCGGCACGATATGGATCAGCTTGTCCTTGGACAGCATCAGGAGCGCGGCGCGGATCTTGGTCCTGCTGACTTGATACACCCCCGCCAGCGCCTCCTCGCGCAGCCGCGTTCCCGGAGGCAGTTTGTGCGCGACGATGGCCGCCGCGATTTCCTTGGCGATATCGTCGGCGCTGGGATCGGGGCGGTCTTCCTGGGACATGGGGCGGTGCAGGGGAGTTGGGGCGGTCAGTCTAGCAAAAACTCGGCTGCTGCTTGGCGGGGGCTGTGAACCGCCGGACCATGAACTCCACAAAGGTCGTGAGCTTGGGCAAGGCCTTGCGGTCCTTGGGGTACAGCAGCGTGATCGGCCGGGCGACTGGCCAGGCGGACTGCAGGATGGGCACCAGCCGGCCTGCGCGCACATCCTCGGCCAGCAGCAGCTCGGGCTGAAGCACGATGCCGAAGCCGGCCAGGGCCGCCTGCCGCAGTGCCTGGCCATTGTTCGACACGAAGCGGCCGGCGGGATAGGCCGCGCCGTCGCCTTCCTGCGAGTTCAGGCGCCAGCCGGTGCGGCGGTTCCAGTAGGAAAAGTCCAGGCATTGATGTCGCGCCAGGTCGCTCGCGGTTTCGGGGGTGCCATGGCGTTCCAGATAGGCGGGGGCCGCGCAGATGATCATCTGGTAGCGCCCGATCTTGCGCGCAACCAGGCCAGAGTCTGCCGGTTCGCCGATGCGCACCGCCAGGTCGTAGCGCGAGGCCACGACGTCTTCGACGGCGTCGCTGAGCGCGAGGTCCACGCTTACGTCGGGATACTCGGACAGATAGTCGGCGATCGCGGGCGCCAGGGCGAACGACCCGAAGGTCACCGTGGACGTGATGCGCAGATGGCCGCGCGGAGCCGAACGCATCGCTTCGGCGCCTTGTTCCGCATCGCGGATGTCCGACAGGATCAGCTTGCAGCGCGCGAAATAGGCCTGGCCGGCTTCGGTCAGGCTCTGGCGGCGGGTGGTGCGATTCATCAGCCGCAGGCCAAGCCGCGCCTCCAGCCCCTTGATGTGCTTGGCCGCCATGGCGGGTGACATTCCATGGCGGGCCGCCGCCGCAGTCAGGCTGCCCAGTTCAACGACCGCCACAAAGACTTCCATGCTGAGCAAGCGGTCCATGAATTACGCACCCTGAGTGTGAAGTGATCCGACCATTTTAGGATTTTTCGCCGGGAGCCCTTTGGCCAGAATGCGAGCAAGCGCTGGCGGCACGCCGGTGCGGCACACAACCTACCTGAACCGGAGTTCCCCATGAAAATCATCCTGATCGGCGCCACCGGCACCATCGGCCGCGCGGTCGCCCAAGAGCTGGGCCAGCGCCACCACATCATCGCCGTGGGCAAGTCCCGCGGCGAGCATCAGGTGGACGTGACCCGCAGCGACAGCATTCGCGCGCTGTTCGAACGAGTGGGCAAGGTCGATGCCATCGTCTCCACCACAGGCGGCCTGCACTTCGGCCCGCTTGCGGAAATGACGGCCGAGCAGTTCAAGATCGGCCTGCACGACAAACTGCTGGGCCAGGTGGACCTGGCGCTTATCGGCCAGCACTACCTCAACGCAGGCGGCTCCATCACCCTCACGAGCGGCATCGTGAGCGATGAACCTATCCGCTACGGCGCCAACGCTTCCGCGGTGAACATGGCCATCGACGGCTTCGTGCGAGGCGCGGCCGTGGAACTGGGCGGCATCCGCATCAATTCCGTCAGTCCCACGGTGCTGACGGAATCGCTGGACAGCTACGGCCCGTACTTCCAGGGCTTCGAATCCGCGCCCGCGAGCCGTGTGGCGCTGGCCTACAGCCGCAGCGTCGAAGGCGCCCAGACGGGGCGTGTGTTCCGCGTGTGGTGAATTTCGGGGATGGCTGGGGCGCGCTACCCCCAGCCATCCCATGCCCGTCGCGGGCCGGTGCGCCGGAAGAGGGTCTCGTTGCCAAATCGACACACTTAACGCCACATTGCGCAAAAGAAATGATTATTCGATAAATTAATGCGAATATTTACACGTATTACACGCCCGGATTAGGGCGTTTGGCGTAGGTATCGAAGTCTATCGTCGTTATCCCCGGCTGTTCGGGGTCTGGTTTGATAGCGTCCCCGCATGTTGCGCGGACGTCTACACGGAGACGAATCAGATGGCACACCACGCATCTCCCCCGAAGCTTCTGTTTTCCCGATCGATAGGCGTCGCCATGTCGCTGGCCGCCACGACGGCGTGGGGCGCCAATTACGCGCCATTCATCGTTCCAGCCGGCACGACGTTCACCTTGAACGGTGGTGACAGCGTAACGGGCACGGGTTCGAGCACGGCGATCCGGGTCGGCAACGCGACGTTGAACTTCGGTCCCGGCAACATCGCCATCGGCAACGTCGATCTGGGGGTGTTCGCGACCAATGGCGCGGCAGCCAATATCAACTTCCAGAGCGGGACCAACGTCACCATTACGACGGTGACGGCCACCGGCCTGGGATTGCAATCGACCACGAATTCTCGGGCCACATTTTCGCTGGCGCCGAATTCCAACGTGACGATACGCGGCTTCCAGGGCGTGAATCTGGGCCATACGCCATTCGGCACCCTGAGCCAGTTAACCGTCGGTAATGGCGCAACCCTCAAGATCGAGACCGCGCCGGCCGGCGGCAACCCCTGGCCCAAGGGCATCATGACCAGCAACAACACCGCGATTACGCTGGATGGCGGCGGCGTTCTCGACGTGCAGACGGCGGGCGGGACGTATGCACGCGGTGTCGAACTGGGCTACAGCCTGACCTATCCGGATTCGATCGTGCGCCGATTCACGTCGGCGCCCGGGTCCACGCTACGCATCAACACCACAGGCCAGACATCTGACGGCTTCTACATGCTGGGCGTGGGGGAAGCCGTGATGCAGGGCACGACCGACATCCACACCACGGGCCCGGACAGCAGCGGGGTGTTCCTGCGCCGCTACGTCAGTCCGACCAACCATCTGGTCGTGGCGCCGCAAGGCGGCTCGACGGCGCGCATTCTTACCGAAGGAGCGGATGCCTATGGCGTGATAGGCATAGACGGATCGCGTGCCGAGTTGGCGGACTTGCAGGTCGAAACCCGAGGTACCGACGCGGTAGGCCTGTACGCTTACACGAGCTCCGGCCAGCCGGCCACCGTCTTCCAGGCCACGCGTAACAACATCGTCACCACGGGCCAGGGCGGGTTCGGGATCCTGGCGCAAGGCGCGGCCAGCAGCGTGGTTTTCGACGATGGCTCCGTACGGACATCCGGCGCGCAGGCGCATGGGGTGGTCGTGGCCGGCACATCGAACTTCGCCGCGACCGGCAGCACGATCGGCGTGAACGGCGCGCAGTCCATCGGCCTGTTGCTCACCAGCGATACGGGCACGCAGGGCGCGACCATCAACGGCGGCAACATCACCAGCGCGGCCGGGACGGCCATCGGGGCGGACGGGGGCGTGGCGAACATCGAGCTGAACGGCACGACCGTCCAGGGCGCCACCAATTGGCTGCAGGTCGCCAGTTCCGGTTCCCTGCTGAGCAGCAGGACCCGCGCACTGCGTGGCATAGACCCCAGTCTGGCGCCAGAAGCCGGCAATCCGGTCGGCCTCAATGCGACCGGCGCGCTTGCCGGCTCGCCCGCCACAGCCAATGTGATGGCGCGCAACGCTACCCTGACGGGCGCGGCGGTCACGGAGACGGGCAGTACATCGAACGTAACGCTGGTGGATTCCACTTGGACGCTGACCGGCAACTCCACCATCACCAATCTGGTCAATGACCCCAGCCTGATCGATTTCACGCCGCCACAGGCAGGGGCATACAAGACCCTGACGGTGCGCAACTACAGCGGCGATGGCGTCATCGCGCTCAATACCTATCTGGGCGATGACAGCTCGCCGTCGGACAAGCTGGTCATCGATGGCGGCAGCGCTACCGGCGCGTCGCAATTGCGCATCAAGAACGCGGGCGGGCCCGGCGCGCTGACCACGGCCAGCGGGATACAGGTGGTCCAGGTGGTGAATGGCGGCGTTTCCGGATCGGGCGCGTTCGCGCTGGCTGGCCGGGCCGTGGCAGGTCCATATGAATACCGGCTGTACCAGGGTTCGGCAAGCGCGCCGGCCGATCAAAGCTGGTACCTGAGGTCCGAGAAAGAGCCGGACCCGCCTCCGGTGCCACCAGAACCGCCTGTGCCGCCCGCGCCGCCCACGCCTCCGGTGCCGCCGACTCCGCCGGATCCGGAGCCGCTATACCGGCCCGAAGTGGCCGCCTACCTGGCGAACCAGCGGCTGGTCGGTCAGATGTTCGTGCAGAGCATGCACGACCGCCTGGGAGAACCGCAATTCATCGAAACCCAGCAGTTTGAATCCCAGGACAGCAAGCGGCGGGCGCTCTGGCTGCGTGCGGTGGGCAAGTGGGAAGGCTCGCATAGCCGCGACGGCAACTTCGACGTCAGCACCGACATGTTCCTGCTGCAAGGCGGCGGCGATGTGGCGCAATGGAAGCTGTTCTCGGATACCGACCGCCTGCATGTCGGCGCGATGGTGGGTTATGGCTCCGCCGACAGCACGGCCCGCGCCGACGGCAACCCCTACAAGGCCAAGGGCAGGGTGCAAGGCTATAGCGCGGGGGTGTATGGCACCTGGTTCCAGAACGATGAGAGCAAGCTCGGCGCCTATGTGGACACCTGGTTCCAGTACGGCTGGTACAACAACCGGGTGATGGGTACCGATCTGCCGCGCGTGGACTACGATTCCCGCGCCTGGGCCGTGTCCGCCGAGACCGGCTATGCGTTCAAGCTGCGCGGAGATTGGGTGCTCGAACCCCAGGCGCAGTTGATCTATGTGAGCTCGGACACGGACAGCCTGACGGAATCCAACGGCACGCGCGTGGGTGGCGCGGACTCCCATGGAACCATCACGCGCCTGGGCGTACGCACCCATTCCACTTTCGATCTGGGCAATGGCCGCAAGGCGCAGCCGTTCGCAACCTTGAACTGGTGGCACAGCAGCACGGATAGCTCCGTGTCATTCAACCAGCTGCCGGTGGGCGATCTCTATCCGAAAGACCGCTATGAGCTCAAGCTGGGCGTACATGCGGATTTCACCAAGGGCTGGACGGGCTGGGTCAACGTGGCCGGTTCATGGGGCGCGCAGGACTATCACCAATATGCCGGCCGCATAGGGGTGAAGTACACGTGGTAGGAAGACGGCGGCGCCGGTCTTGTAGGCGCTTGGGCGGCCGAAGTACACTCCCGGCCATGCTACGCATCGACCATCTCAGCAAGCGCTACGGCGACCATCTCGTCTTCCAGGGGCTGACCCACGCGTTCACGCCCGGTTGCGTGGCGCTGTGCGAAGAAGACAGCACCGGAAAGTCCACTCTGTTGGGCATCATCGCGGGCGTTGTCTTGCCGGATGAAGGGGACGTCTGGATCGACGGGCATTCCCTGGCGCAGGAACCCGCGCAAGCCCGGGCGCGTCTGGCCTATGTGCCCGACAATTGCATGGCGGAGCCCGCGCAGACGGGGCGCGGATTGCTGGAACGGGTCGCAGCCGAAAAGAACGTGCCGCTGACCGCGGACGTGCTCGACCTGGCGTACCGGCTGGGATTGGAACCGCATCTGGACAAGCGCTTTGAACAGATGTCGACAGGCACGCGTCGCAAGGTCTATCTGACGGCCGCCGCATTGGGCGGCCCGGCCGTCATCATCGCGGACGGCGCCAGCAACGGGCTGGATGCGCAGGCGCGCGCCGTGCTGGCCGAGCAATTCAAGACCTGGGGGCGGGATAGGGTCGTGCTGTTCGCGAGCCACGATCCCGAACTGGTCCAGGCCTGCGAGGCCCGGTCGGTCAAGGTCGCGGACCTGCGCTAGGCGCGGTCCGCGAGCCAGCTCAGTCCTTCGCCATCAAACCCAGGTATTCGATCAGGCCTTTTTCCTTGACGTAAGTGGCCTGCGCCCATTCTTTGTAGTCCTGGCTGTTGCGGTACGCGGGCTCCTGGTTCAACTGCTTCATGACGTCCATGCTGGCGGGGTCGAACAACGCCTTCTTGAACGCGTCGTGCAGCGTCTTCACGACGGCAGGATCCATGCCCTTGGGCCCGGCCAGGCCATAGGGCGAGGTGGACACGACCTTGTAGCCCAGCTCCTGGGCGGTGGGCACGTCGGGCCAACGCGTGGTGCGTTTTTCACCAAAGGTGACGAGCAGGCGCATCTTGCCGGAGTCGACGAACTGATCCCAGCCGGTGGCGTCGCTTTGGGCCATGACGTGGCCGCCCAACAGCGCCTGCTGCATGTCGGCATTGCCCTTGAAAGGCACGTGGTTCAGCTTGACCTTGGCGTTGATGGCGACTTCCTCGATCAGAAGGTGGGGCGAGGAACCGACGCCGGTGGAACCGTAATCTATGGTGCCGGGCGCCTTGCGCGCGGCTTCGATGTATTCATTGAAGGTCTTGTAGGGCGAGTCGGCGCGGACGGTGAAACCGAAGGTGTAGCCCGACAGGCCCAGGATGAAGCTGAAGTCGTTGATCGGGTCCCAACTGCTTTTCTGCATGTAGGGCATGCGCAGCATGGCCAGGGTGTACAGGCTGATCGTGTAGCCGTCGGGCTTGGCGGTCTTGGCCATGGTGGCCGGGCCCAGGGTGCCGCCGGCGCCGGGCCGGTTCTCGACGATCACGGGCTGGCCCAGGTACTTGGAGGCGTCCTGCGCCACGATGCGCAGGTGCCGGTCGGTGGAGCCTCCGGCCGGGAACGGCACGATCAGTGTGATCGGCTTGGAGGGAAACGTGGCTTGTGCGATGGCGGCGAACGGCAGGGCGGCGCCGGCCATCGAGAGCAGGATGGCGGCGAGGCAGGCACGCCGCGAAGGCTGGTGGGTCATGGGGTTGTCTCCTGGGTTGTTGTTGTGTGTGGGGGGACTGCTCAGTCGCGCAGGACGACTTTGACCGGCAGCCGCGCCAGCGCGTCGCGCAGGGCGGCCTTCAACGGTTCGGTTGCGCGGGCGCTGGCCAGGACCGCGACCTCGGGCTGCGCCTGGGTATCGACGCGGAACAGGTCGCCGTCGTCGGCCAGGCCGGCATCTTGCAGCGCGCGCGCGATCACGGCCTGGGCCGACACGGCGGTGGCCAGCCGGCGCAGGTCGGGCTTGTAGATCTTGCCCACATTGGTCATGGGCATGCTTTCCAGCACGATGACGCGTTTGGGCCGGGCGGGGCTTTCGTCCACGTGCGTGGCGGCATGGGCCAGCAGGTCGGCTTCCTCGACCTGGGCGCCTTCCGCCAGCGTGACGAAGGCGATCGGCAATTCGCCTGCGTAGGCGTCGGGCGCGCCGACCGCGGCGCATAGCTGCACCGCGGGGTGCGTGGCGAGCGCGTCTTCGATGGTCTTGGGATCGATGTTGTGGCCGCTGCGGATGATCAGGTCCTTGGCGCGGCCTTGCAGGTGCAGGCGGCCGGCCTCGTCCAGGTAGCCCACGTCGCCGCTGATCAACCAGCCATCCGGGGTGAAGGCGCGCGCGGTGTCCTCGGGATCGAGAAAGCCGGGTATGACGTTGGGAGCCTTGAACAGCACCATGCCGGGCTCGCCTGCGGGGAGGTCGCGCGCCGGCGTGCCAGCAGGCATGTCCAGGCCGACGATCCGGACTTGCACATAGGGCAGGGGAAAGCCGACGCAGCCTACCGGGAACTCGCAGCCCGGCGGCGAGATGGTCGATATGCCGGCCATTTCGGTCATGCCCAGGCTTTCATTGACGTGCAGTCCGAACAGGCGCTTGAAGCGGGCCGCCAGTTCGGCGGGCAGGGGCGCGGCGCCGGTGCGGCAGTAGCGCAGCGACGAAATGTCGGCGCCCGCCAGAGGGATTTCCGCCAGCGCCGCGAGGATGGTGGGCACGCCTTGCAGCGACGTGGCGCGGTGATGTTCAACCAGGCGCCAGTAGTTGCGCAGTACATCGCGGTTGCGCAGCAGCAGGGTAGTGGGGATGACGGTTTCCACGCCCGCCGACAGCGCGGCCAGGGAGGCTGGCAGCACACCGGCCACATGGAACAGCGGATAGCCGTTGATGACCACGTCATCGGGCCCGGCGTTCTGCAATTGCACCGCGGCCCAGGCGCTGAAGACCTGGTTGGCATGCGTGTGGATGGCCAACTTGGGCGCGCCGGTGGTCCCCCCGGTATGGAAATACGCGGCTACGTCGCCACCCCGGATCTCGCGGCCGCTGACCAGGTGATCCGCCGGTTGCGCCGCGCGCGCGGCGTTGAAGTCCAGCGTCTGGTCGGGCAGCGCCGGGCGGGCCGAGGGCGGCTCATCCAGCGGCGCCACGCGCAGCAGCGTGCGCAGCGTGGGCACGCGTTCGCGCAGGCGCAGCGCCTTGGACCAGGAACCGCACTCCACGTCGGATCCATAGGCGATCAGCACCTTGGCGCGCGCCGTGGTCATGAGGGAGGCGAGCTTGTCTTCCGCCAGCAAGGGGTTCAGCGGCTGGACGATGCCCGCGGCTTCGCCGCCCCACAGGGCCAGGTGGTATTCCAGGCAGCCAGGCAGCAGAATGCCGACCGCGTCCTCCGGGCCGATGCCCAGTTCGCGCAGCAGGTTGGCGGTCTGGTGGATGCCGGCGAGCAGTTCACGGTAGCTCCAGCGCACCGGCGCGTCGCCCGGGTCGGCGCTGCGCAGAAAAGTCAGCGCGGTCTTGTCGCCGAAGGCCGCAGCCGAGTTGCGGAAGATCTCATAGGTACTGTGCACCGTGAGCGTTTCGGCCAACGGCCGGGCCTGCAGCCGTTGCACGTCCGCCGCGCTGCGCACGGCAAACGGCGCGGCAAAAGGGGGCGACAGGGGCGGGGCAGCGAGAGCCTGGGTCATTGCGCGGGCCTCCGTTCAAGCCTGCCCCAGCGCAATGTAGCGCCGCAGGTGGTGGTCTTCGTCGCCGAGCTGGTGGTCGATCATGACCAGACGCTTGGCGTAGTGCGCCAGCGGCAGCTCCCAGGTCATGCCGATGCCGCCGTGCAACTGGATGCTTTCCTCGGCCACCAGGGTGCCGATGCGGCCGATGGTGTATTTGGCCGCGGACAGCGCGCGTTCGCGGCTGACGCGGTCGGGGTGGTCCAGGGCCGCAGCGGCATTGATCACGGCCGAGCGCGCCTGTTCGATCTCCAGCAGTACGTCGGCCATGCGGTGTTGCAGCGCCTGGAAGCTGCCCAGGGGCGCGCCGAACTGGCGGCGCGTGCGCAGGTACTCCAGCGTGGCATCGCGCGCGCAGTCCATCGCGCCCACGGCTTCGGCGCACAAGGCCAGGATGCCGCGGCCGGCAGCGCGTTCCAGCAGCGGATAGCCGGCGCCGGCCTCGCCCAGCAGGGCTTCTGGCGAAAGCCGTACCTCGTCGAACACCAGTTCCGCGGCGCGGCCGCCATCGATCAGGCCGTAGCCGCGGGCCGTCAGGCCGGGCGTGCCCGCGCTGACGAGGAACAGGCTGATGCCGGCTTCGTCGTCCGGGCCGCCCGCGCTGCGGGCCGCAACCAGGAACAGGTCGGCATGTTCGCCTGCCGTGACCACCCCCTTGACGCCAGTGAGCACCCAGCCGTCGGAGCCCCGGTCGGCACGGGTTTCAATGTGCGCAAGTTCGTAGCCGGAGCCAGGTTCCACGTGGACGAGGGAGGCTGTCAGGGCGCCCGAGATCAATCCTTCCAGTGCTTCACGTTGCGCCGGCGTGCCCGCGGCGGCGATGGCGCTGCCGACCATCAGCGCGTCCAGCAGCGGTTCGACCGCCAGGCCGCGGCCCAGCGCCTCGAACACGACGGAAATATCGAATCCGGTGCCGCCCAGACCGCCGTCCGCCTCGGCGAACAACGCGCCGATGGCGCCCAGTTCGGCATAGCGCTGCCACAGTTCCAGGCTGTAGCCGCGCGGCGAACGGGCGTTGCGGTCGCGCGTGGCGAAGTCGCTCTGTTCGGCGACAAAGCGGCGCAGCATGTCGGAGAGCATGCGCCGGTCTTCGGTGTGTTCAAAGTTCATGGCCGGCCTTTACAGTCCCAGGATCATCTTGGAGATGATGTTCTTCTGGATTTCATTGGAGCCGCCGAATATCGACAGCTTGCGGTTGTTGAAGTACTGCGCGGCGGCGCTTTCCGCGCCCTCGGGCCCGACGGGCGGCGCGTCGTAGCCGTCGTGCAGTGCTTCGGGCACAAAGGGGCGGGCGTAAGGGCCCATCGCGCGTCGGTTCAGCGCGCTGATCTCCTGGCGGATCTGGGTGCCGCGTATCTTCAGCATCGAGCTTTCGGCGCCGGGCGCGCCGCCGCCCGCCACGGCCGCCACCACGCGCAGGTTGGTGGTGCGCATATTGGCCAGCTCGATCTCCACGCGCGCCAGGCGGGCGGCGAAGTCCGGGTCCTCGGATAGCGGGCGGCCGTTCTTGCGCTGGCGCTGGGCGACGGCTTTCAGGCGGGCGAGCGCCGCGGTTGATTGTCCGACGCCGGCGATGTTGGTGCGTTCGTAGGTAAGCAGATACTTGGCGCAGGTCCAGCCCCGGTTTTCCTCGCCCACCAGGTTGGCGGCGGGGACGCGCACGTCGGAGAAGAAGACTTCGTTGACTTCGTGCTCGCCGTCCAGCGTGATGATCGGGCGGACCTCCACGCCGGGGCTCGTCATGTCGATGAGCAGGAAGCTGATGCCTTCCTGGCGGCGGCCCTCCTGCGACGTGCGCACCAGGCAGAAGATCATGTTGGCGTATTGGCCCAGCGTGGTCCAGGTCTTCTGGCCGTTGACGATGTAGCTGTCGCCGTCGCGTACTGCCGTGGTCTTGACCGAGGCCAGATCCGAGCCCGCGCCGGGTTCGGAATAGCCTTGGCACCACCAGTCGGATCCGTCCAGGATGCGGGGCAGCCAGTGGCGCCGCTGTGCCTCGGTGCCGTATTTGATCAGCACCGGGCCCAGCATGCTCAGGCCGAATGGCACGATGCGCGGCGCTCCCGCCAGCGCGCATTCGTTTTCGAAGATGTATTTCTGCACCGTGCTCCAGCCCGTGCCACCGTATTCGACCGGCCAGTGGCTGGCCAGCCAGCCCTGTTGGTTCAGGATGGCATGCCATTCGGCCATGTCGGCGCGGGTCAGCAGCTTGCCTTGCTCGACCTTGGCAGACAGGCGTTGGGGCAGGCGGTTGGCGAGAAAGGCGCGCACGTCGTCGCGGAAGGCGTTTTCTTCGGGGGTGAATTCCAGGTCCATGGGGATCCTCAGTAGATTTCGAACAGGCCGGCCGCGCCCATGCCGCCGCCCACGCACATGGTGACGACGGCATAGCGGGCGCCGCGGCGGCGGCCTTCAATGAGTACGTGGCCGGCCAGGCGGGCGCCCGTGACCCCAAATGGATGGCCCAGCGCGATGGCGCCGCCGTCCACGTTCAGGCGGTCCATCGGGATGCCTAGCTTTTCCTGGCAGTACAGGGCTTGCGAGGCAAAGGCCTCGTTCAGTTCCCAGAGGTCGATGTCCTGCACCTTGAGGCCGTGGCGCGCCAGCAGCTTGGGCACGGCGTAGACCGGGCCGATGCCCATTTCGTCGGGTTCGCAGCCCGCGATCGCCAGTCCGCGGAACGCGCCCAGCGGCCGGATGCCGGCGCGCTGGGCTTCCGAGGCCTCCATCAGCACGCAGGCAGCGGCGCCATCGGACAATTGCGAGGCGTTGCCCGCCGTGACGAACTGGCCGGCGCCGCGCACGGGCGCAAGCGAGGCCAGGGCGTCGTAGGTGGTGCCGGGCCGGTTGCAGGTGTCGCGATCCACCGTGACCTCGCGCTCGCTGACGGCGCCCGTCGCGCGGTCGGTGACGGACATGGTGGTGGTGACGGGAATGATCTCTTCCTGGTAGCGGCCGGCGGCTTGCGCGGCTTCGGTGCGTGCCTGGCTTTGCGCGGCGTAGCGGTCCTGGGCTTCGCGGGAGATGCCGTAGCGGGCCGCCACGATGTCCGCGGTTTCGATCATGGGCAGATAGAGTTCGGGCTTATTGGCCACGATCCATGGGTCCATGCCGCTGACGCCGTCGTCGCGGGTGCGGATCTGCGACACCAGTTCCACGCCGCCGGCAATCATGGCGGGCGCGCCATCCATGACGATGCGGCTTGCTGCCGAGGCAATGGCCTGCAGGCCCGAGGCGCAATAGCGGTTGATGGTGGCGCCGCCCACGGTGACGGGCAGGCCCGCGCGGATGACGGCCTGGCGACCGACGTTGCGGCCCGTCGCGCCTTCCGGGTAGCCGCAGCCGATGAAGGCGTCCTCGATCAGGGCGGGGTCGATGCCGGCGCGGTCGACGGCGGCGCGCACCGCATGCGCGGCCAATGTGGGGCCGGCGATCAGGTTGAATTCGCCCCGTCCGGCCTTGGTGATGGGCGTGCGGGCAGTGGAGACGATGACGGCTTCGCGCATGGCGGTTTCCTGTCTGGTAGCGGGGTTCAGGCGGTCTGGTTCAGGCTGGCAAAATTGCGGCCGGAATCGGCCAATTGCACGAGCAGGGGAGACGGTTTCCAGAAGGCGGGGTCCTCTTGCGCGTAGCCGCGGATGTCGGCCAGCACGCGGTCCAGCCCCACGCTGTCGGCGTAGTGCATGGGACCTCCACGATGCCGCGGAAAGCCGTAACCGGCCAGGAACACCACGTCGATGTCGGACGGACGCTGCGCGATGCCCTGCAGCAGCACATTGGCGGCTTCATTGATCATGGCGGCCAGGTAGCGGCGCTGGATGTCCTCTGGCGTAAAGGAACGCGGCGTGACGCGGGCGCGGGCGCGCTCCGCCGCGATGATGGCGAGGACCTCGGGGTCCTGCTCGCCCTGGCGCGCGCCGTCCGGGTAAAGGTAGAAGCCGCGGCCGGTCTTCTGCCCGAACCACCCGCGTTCGCAGAGCCGGTCCGGAATCTGCACATAGCGCTGGGCCGGATCGCGGGTGGGCGCGCGGCGCTTGCGGGTGGCCCAGCCTATGTCGCCGCCGGCCAGGTCCGCCATCTGGTAGGGACCCATGGGGTAGCCGAAGGCGCGCACCGCAGCATCGATCTCATAGGGCGAAGCGCCGTCCTCCATTATCATGTCGGCCGCCTGGCGATGCACGGCCAGGATGCGGTTGCCGATAAAGCCGTCGCACACGCCGGCGCGCACCGGAATCTTGCGCAGGCGCCGCGCCAGTTCAAAGCCGGTGGCCACTGTATCGGCGGCGGTGTGTTCGCCCACCACGACTTCCAGCAGCTTCATGATGTTGGCGGGCGAAAAGAAATGCAGGCCCAGCACGTCGGCGGGGCCGCGCGTGGCAGCCGCGATGCGGTCTACGTCCAGATAGGAGGTATTCGTGGCCAGCACTGCCCCAGGCTTGGCGACGCGGTCCAGCTGCGCGAACACGGCCTGCTTCACCGCCATGTCCTCGAACACGGCCTCGATGATGAGATCGGCATCGTCCAGCGCACCGTAATCCGTTGCGCCGGTGAAACGCGCCAGCCGGCTTTCGCGCTCTTGCGGCGTGAGGCGGCCCTTCTTGAGCAGCAGGTCGTAGACCTGCGCGACGCGCGCGCGGCCGCGTTCCAGCGCGGGGTCATCCTGTTCGACCATGGTGACGGGAAAGCCGGCGTCCAGCGCCGCCACGGCGATGCCCGCGCCCATGGTGCCGCCGCCAACGATGCCGATGCGTTCCAGCCGGCGCGGCCGGGCAGGCTGTCCCGGCATCTTGGCGGTATCGCGTTCGGCGAAGAAGGCGTGTATCAGACCCGCGCGCTGGGGGCTGTCCAGGCATTGCAGGAACAGGGCGCGTTCGGTGCGCAAGCCCTCGTCGAAAGGCTGCTCGATGGCGGCGCGCACGGCCTCCACGATCTTGGCGGGCGAATACAGTCCGCGGGTGGTCGCGGCGACGCGTTCGGCGGCGGCCTCCACCTGTGCGAGCGCCGCCGTCTTGTCAGCGAGCGCGCCGGCGTCGCGGCTGCGGCGCGGGCCCGCGCCCACGGCCAGCAACTGGCGGGTGTAGGCCAGCCCCGCGTCCAGGGGATCTGCATCGCTGGACAGTGTGTCCACCAGTCCGGCCTCCAGCGCGGCTCGCGCGGACAGATGCTTACCGGTCAGCATGAGATCCAGGGAGGCCTGCGCGCCCATGAGGCGGGGTGCGCGTTGCGTGCCGCCCGCGCCGGGCAGCAGGCCCAGGTTCACTTCCGGCAGACCCAATTTGGCGCCCTCCAGGGCGACCCGATAGTGCGCGGCCATGGCGATCTCCAGCCCGCCGCCCAGTGCCGCGCCATGCAGCACGGCCACCACGGGCTTGGCGCTGGCTTCGATCTGGTTGCAGACCTCGGGCAGGATGGGCGCTTGCGGCGGCTTGCCGAATTCGCGGATGTCGGCGCCCGCGATGAAGTTCTTGCCCGCGCCCATGAGCAGAACGGCACGCACCTGCGGATCGGCTTGCGCTTCGCGGATGACGCGCGCCAGGTCGCCGCGCACGGCGGCGCTCAGGGCGTTGACGGGAGGGTGGTCGATGGTAACGACGAGGATGTCGTCGTAGCGGCGCGTGCTGGCCGCGCCGGTGCTTGCGCTGTCTGTCATGGACAGTGTCTCCGTTGTGGCCTGCCTCAGCGCGCCGCAGTCGACTGCCGCAAAGGCCAGGGCTGATGGGCCAGGAGCGGCCCGCTTGTTATTGGCCCATTCTTTCTCAGTAAAGAAGTCTTGACAATGACATCGATAATTGACATTGAGGTCAAAGAAATTTGACAATCACGCCGTGCACAGGATCGGCGCGGAGGCTCACGATGGACACCAAATCCCTGACATTGCTGGTGGAAATACTGGATGCGGGCAATCTCAGCGAGGCCGCGCGGCGCTTGAAGATGACGCGCGCCAATGTCAGCTATCACCTGAACCAGCTGGAGCGGTCGGTCGGCATGCAGTTGGTGCGCCGCACCACCAGGCATGTGGAGCCCACGGAAATAGGACTAAAGCTGTATCAGCATGGCCGCAGCATCCAGGACGAACTCGCGGCGGCCCGGGAGTCCGTCGAGACCCTGGGCAAGACGCCGCAGGGCAAAGTGCGCTTGAGCGTGCCCAGCGGCTACGGCCAGTTTGTGATGACGCCGTGGCTGCTGGAATTCAAGCGCACCTATCCCGATATCGTGCTGGACGTGCTGTTCGAGAACAGCGTTGATGACCTGTTGCGCGACGAGGTCGATATCGCCGTGCGCATCATGTCCGAGCCGCCCCAGAATCTCGTTGCGCGTGAACTGGGCCAGGTCCGCTACGTGGCCTGCGCCTCGCAGGCCTACATGGCCGCCCGCGGCCTGCCGCAGCGTCCGGAGGACCTGACGCGCACGCCGATCATCAGCGCGGCGGTCATCGGCCGTCCCTTGCGGCTTTCCGCCTACTACGGCGGCCAGCCGCGGCAGCACGTGGTGTTGGAGCCGACCGTCATTTCGCGCAACTACGCGTTTCTGCGCGACGCGACGCTGGCAGGGCTGGGCGTGGGCGTGGTGCCGGACTACGTGGTCCACGACGACATCGCGCGCGGCGATCTGGTGGCCGCGCTGCCGCAGTGGCGGCTGAGCATTTTCGGACGCGGCATGTACATGCTGTACATGCCCAACCGGCATCACCCGCGGGCGATCGCGATGATCATCGAATTCATCCTGGAACGGGCCCAGGCCGCCCACGAGGGCCGGCCGGGATTGCTGGGCGCGGCGGGCTAAAGCCTGTGGACATGCCGCGGTCGAGCGGGTTTCCTGACTGGGCGTTCAGCTTGGCGGGAATAAAATCCCGTTTCCTCACGGCAAACGGCCGCAGGGCCGCGCCCATCTTTTTCCAGGCCCGTCCATGTCCTCCTCCGACATCCAACTGCTTCTTACCGCCCTGGCCAGCGTGCTGGTGCTGGTTGCGCTTATCGTCTCGCGCATCCGCATGCATCCGTTGCTGGCGCTATTGATCGTTTCTATCGGCGTGGGGTTCGCCACCGGGATGGAGCCCGTTGCCATCGTCAAGAACCTGAGCAACGGCGCGGGCAAGACTCTGGGCGCGGTGGGCGTGGTGATTGCGCTGGGTGCGATGCTGGGCAAGATCCTGGCGGATTCTGGCACGACCGAACGCCTGGCCAATGCCATTCTCAGCCATACGTCTGCCCGCATGATTCCCTGGGCCATGACCCTGGTGGCTTTCGTTATCGGCATACCAATGTTCTTTGAGGTGGGCCTGGTGGTGATGCTGCCGTTGATCTTCAGCGTGGCGCGCAAGCTGGAAAGCCAGGAACGCTTCAAGGGCTCGGCCTACGTGTACGTGGGCGTGCCGGTGATCTCGGCCCTGGCTGCGATGCACGGCATGGTGCCGCCGCACCCCGGGCCGCTGACGGCGATCGCCACGTTGAAAACGACGGTGGGGCCGACCATGATCTACGGCTTTATCGCCGCGCTGCCGGCCATGATTTTCGGCGGCCCCTTGTATGGCGCGTTCATCTCGCCGCGCATGACGACGCGTCCGGACGAGGCGCTGCTCGAGCAGTTCACCACCACCCGGCAGGAAGCAGCCGGCCGTAACCCGCCCAGCGTCGGCCTGGGCGTGCTGGCGGCCTTGTTACCGGCGTTGTTGATGCTGGTGCACGCGGGCGCCGAGATGTTGCTGCCCAAGGGCTCCAGCGCCATGCGCGTGGCGGCATTCCTTGGGGATCCGATGGTCGCCATGCTGCTGGGCGTGCTGTTTGCCGCGTTCACGCTGGTGTTGATGCGGGGCGGGGATGCCGAAAAACTGCGCGACGCGATGGGCAAGAGTCTCAAACCCATTGCCGGCATCATGCTGATCATCGCGGGCGGCGGCGCATTCCAGCAGGTGCTTACCAGCGCCAAGGTGGGCGACGCCATCGTGCAGCTGACGCATCAGTTCTCGCTGCCGCCGCTGGCGCTGGGCTGGCTGATCGCCATGCTGCTGTCGGTGTCCACGGGGTCGGCCACGGTCGGCATCGTGGGCGCGGCGGGTCTGCTGGCACCGCTGGCGGGTGCCGATCCCAGCCTGAACCTGCCGCTGCTCGCCTTGTCGATCGGCTGCGGTTCGCTGTTCTTCAACTATGCCAATCACGCGGGCTTCTGGATGGTGAAGGAGTCCTTCGGCATGACCATGGGCGAAGCCACCAAGACGATCTCGGTAGTGCAGTCCATCGTCTCCGTGGTGGGACTCATCATGGTCCTGCTGTTCAACCTGCTGCCGCCCCTGGGCTGATCCAGCCCGGCCGGCGGCCGGCCTCTATTGTTATGCTGGGGCTGTCCACGCCGGAGAGCCCATGACAGACACGCCCCATTTCGCCGCCACGCATTCCGAGCTGGCTTCCGATGCGCGCCGCGCACAGCTGCGGCGCATGAAGATCGCCGCGCTGGCTCTGCTGGTGGCGATGGTAAGCGGCTTCATTACCAGCCATGTGATGGGCGGGCAGGGCGCCTGGGCTTGGGTGCGGGCGTTCTGCGAGGCGGCCACGGTCGGGGCGCTGGCCGACTGGTTCGCGGTGGTGGCGCTGTTCCGCCGGCCGATGGGCCTGCCCATTCCGCACACTGCCATCATTCCCAGCAACAAGGACCGCATTGGAGACAACCTGGCGGTCTTCGTGCGCGATCATTTCCTGGATCCGGACACGCTGATGGAGAAGCTGCGGGTGTTCGATCCGGCGGCGCGCCTTTCCCGCTGGCTGGCGCGTCCGCGTCAGGCGCGGGCCCTGAGCGAGGGCGCGCGCAATGTGGCGCTCCAGACCCTGGATCTATTGGATGACCGGGCGGTGCGCGGCGTGATCCAGGAATTCGTCGTGAAGAATCTGCGGCGCTGGGACGCGGCCGATACCGCGGGCGAGGTGCTGGGCCTGCTGACCCGTGACGGGCGGCATCAGGAGCTGCTGGATGCCGCGCTGGAGCGGCTGGGTGGCTACCTGGGTGACGAGGACGTGAAGGCGCGGGCGTCGAGTCTGCTGGTGAAGTTCGCGAAGAAGGAATGGCCGCGCATCATTGCGGCGGTGGACGTGGTCAAGTCGGTGGACGGCATCGCGGACAATCTGGCGGACCGGCTGGCGCGGGCATTGGTGGAGGAACTGCGCGAGGTGCTGTCCGAGCCCGGGCATCCGGTGCGGCGGGACTACGAAGCCTGGGTGCAGGACTACATCCGGCGGCTGAAGGATGATCCGGCCTTGTCGGCGCAGGTGGAGGCGCTGAAGCAGCGGGCGATCGATCATCCGAAGGTGCAAGAGTACGTGCAGGGTCTATGGGATGACATTCACGCGGCGCTGCGGCGTGATCTGTCGGCCGAGGATTCGGCGCTGGCGCGGCATCTCGAAAACGCCTTGCTGGCCTTGGGGCGCAAGCTGGGCGAAGACCCCGGATTGCGGGAAGCGATCAACAACCATGTGCTGGGCGGGGCGCGGCGCCTGACCGGAAGGTTGCGCAGCGGGGTCACGGAGCATATTTCCCGCACGGTGAAGAATTGGGATGAACGGCATCTGGTCGACGAGCTGGAACTGAGCGTGGGGCGGGATTTGCAGTACATCCGGTTCAACGGGACGTTGGTGGGCGGGTTGATAGGGGTGGGCTTGCATGCGGTGGTGTTGCTGATGCGGGGGTGATGCCCGGGGTGGCGTTTGTATCAGGAACGAAGATTGCTGGCGGACCGCGGGAGGCGAATGCTATTGTTTTTTTCGGCGTGGGCGGCAACGGGCCGGTCATGCACCACCGGGCGTCCGCGGCTCGCGGGCGCGTATCTTGGAGGCACTCCATGAAGAAAATCTCGATGCTGGTCACGGCGCTTGCGTTGGCTGGCGCGTCTGGCGCGGCGCTGGCGGAAAATGTGTCGATGTCGTTCCTGAGCGTGGACGGCGTGGGCAAGAGCGCTGGCACGATCTCCCTCAAGGACACCAAGGGCGGACTGCAGTTCACGCCGAACCTGAAGGGCCTGCCACCGGGCGAGCATGGTTTCCATGTGCATGAAAAGGGTTCCTGCGGGCCGGGCATGGTGAACAACCAGATGGCGCCGGGCGGCGCTGCGGGCGGGCACCTGGATCCCAAGGGCACCAAGGCGCACAAGGGGCCGATGGCCACCGATGGCCATCAGGGCGATCTGCCGTTCATCGTGGTTGCCGCGGACGGCTCGGCCAAGAAGGCGGTGGTGGCGCCGCATCTGAAGCTGGCCGACGTGAAGGGTCATGCGCTGATGGTGCACGTGGGCGGCGACAACTACAGCGATACGCCCGCACCCCTGGGCGGCGGGGGCGGCCGTCTGGTTTGCGGCGTGGTGAAGTAGCAGGCAGACTGCGTCAGGCCGTGCCGCGTCAGGCCGTGCCGTTGCGGCCGTACAGCCGGTAGCCTTCGCGTTCGGCGAGCCGGTCGTAGTAGGCGGCCACAGCCGGCAGCCGGGGCTTGTCGAATGGGGTGTGGAACCATCGATTGACCGACAGGCCCACCGGGATATCGGCCAGCGAGAACGCGGGGCCGGCGACGTGGCCGCCGGCCTGCTCCAGGCGCCGGTCCAGTATTTCCATCGTGTGCGTCCAGTCGCGGCAGGATGCCGCCAACGCGTCGCCGTCGCGGTGCGCGGGGGACAGGCGCGCGAGGGCCATGAAGGCGTAGCTCCAGGAGCGGTTCAGGTCGGTCGCTTGCCAATCCATCCACTGGTCGACGCGGGCGCGCAGGCGGGGCTCGGCGGGGTGCAGGTGCTGGCCGCCGTATTGCGCAGCCAGATAGCGGATGATGCTGTTGGACTCCCAAAGCACAAAATCGCCGTCCTGGATGACGGGCACCATGGCGTTCGGGTTCAAGGCGAGGAATGCGGGATCGTCGGTGGACTGGAAGCCGGAACCCCAGTCTTCGCGTTCAAAAGGCAGGCCTAGTTCGGCGCAGGTCCAGAGCACCTTGCGCACGTTGATGGATGAGGCTTTACCCAGGATTTTCAGCATCGTGCCGGCACCGTGTTGACTGACCGGTGCAGTCTAGCGGCCCGCCGCTGCCGCCGACAGATACAGATTTTCGTTTTTCCGTGCGCAACAGCGTTCAGCAGGCGCCGGCTTCGGGCTGGCTGCGCAACCGCAGCACCGGCGAGGTATACAGCACCACGAACTGTACGGCAAAGCCGGCGGTGGATACCCACAGGCAGGCCTCGACGCCGACCCGGGCGGCAAGCGTGGCGCCGATCAGCGCGCCCACGGGCCGCGCGCCGAAGGTGGCGGTCAGGATCACGGCGGACACGCGCCCCAGCAGGACGTTGGGCGTGATCGCCTGGCGCAGCGTGGTGGTGGTGATGGTCCAAAGGATAGGGCCGGCGCCAAACAGGAAGAAGCCCGCCGCCGCCCAGGCGCCGGACGGATACGCCAGGGTGGACAACAGGATGCCGCTTGCGATCAAGGCTGCCAGCGGGCCGACGGCGATCATGCCGCCAAAACTCAGGCGCTGGGCCAGCCAGGGCGCCAGCAGGGCGCCCGCCACCATGCCGCCGCCGTATACGCCCAGCGTGACGCCGACGGCCGCGGCCGACAGGCCCAGCCGTTCGATCGCGTAGGCCACGTAGATCGCCTGCAACACGAACCAGGCCGTGTTGAAGAACACGGCGGTCACCAGTACCGGGCGCAGCAGCGGGTGCGTGAGGACGAAGGCCGCGCCTTCGCGCAGTTCCTCCAGCAGGTGCCGGCGCTGCGCCGGTCCCGGCGTGTCGTGGCGCAGTCCCGCCAGCAGCCCCGCCGCCAGCAGCGACAGCACGGTGGCCAGCGCGTAGGCCGACGGCGCGCCCATCCAGCCGACCAGCGCCCCGCCGGCCGCCGGGCCGGCGGAGAAGGCGGTGCTGCGCGCCAGTTCGAGCCAGCGGTTGGCGCTGGCGAGTTCGGCGGGCGCGACCAGCCGCGGCACCAGCGCGGGGGCCGCGACGTTGTAGGCGACCGTGCCGACCGCGCCAAGAAATCCCAGCGCCGCCAGCCAGCCCAGGCTGAGCCCGCCCGTGGCCAGCAACGCCAGCAAGCCCAGCAGGCTGGCGGCGCGCACGCATTCGGCGGCGGTCATCAACGTGCGCCGCGATATCCGGTCCGCCAGCACGCCGGCGGGCAGGGACAGCAGCAGGAACGGCAGGGTTTGGGCGGTTTGCAGATAGCCCGTCTCAGCGGCGCTGGCGCCTAGCGCCAGTACCGCCACCAGGGGAGCGGCCGCCAGCGCCATCTGTTCGGAGAATTGCGCGGCCAGGTTAGAGGCGGCGAGGCGGCGGAATGCGGAGGGCAGGGCGGACATGGAGCGCGTATGGCGGAAACGGCAAGGGCACGATCATGATCGTGCCCTTGCCTGTCCGCACTCCGTTCCTTGCCACGGGCAAGGCTGAGTGGGGCGTCACGCCACGGGATCAGGGAATGGGAGGATAGTCGCCGAAGCCGTCCGGCCAGGGCGTCAGGACCTCGTAGCCTGTCTCGGTCACGACCACCATGTGTTCCCATTGCGCCGACAGCGAGCGGTCCTTGGTGACCACGGTCCAGCCGTCGGGCAACTGCTTGGTCTGGGGCTTGCCGGCGTTGATCATCGGCTCGATGGTGAACATCATGCCGGGTTGCAGCACGAGGCCTTCTCCGGGACGGCCGTAGTGCAGCACTTGCGGATCGTCGTGGTAGATCTGGCCAATGCCGTGGCCGCAGTACTCGCGCACGATGCTGAAGTGCTCGCGGTGGGCCACCGTCTGGATGGCATGGCCCACGTCGCCCAGCGTGGCGCCCGGCTTGACCGCCATGATGCCCGCGCGCATGGCTTCATAAGTGGTGTTGACCAGGCGCCGCGCCAGCGGGCTGGGCTGGCCGACGTAGTACATGCGGCTGGTGTCGCCGAACCAGCCGTCCTTGATGACCGCGACGTCGATATTGAGGATGTCGCCGTTTTTCAGCACCTTGGCCGACGGGATGCCGTGACAGATCACGTGGTTGGCCGAGGCGCAGATGGTCTTGGGAAAGCCGTGGTAGCCGACGTTGGCGGGAATGGCCTTTTGCACGTTGACGATGTAGTCGTGGCAAATGCGGTCCAGCTCATCGGTGGTGACGCCCGGACGGACATGCTCGGCAATCATGTGCAGCACTTCCGCCGCCATGGCGCCGGCCTTGCGGGCCATTTCGATGTCGGCGGCGGATTTGATGGAAACCTTCTTTGCCATTTATGCGGCCTCCTGCTGGGCGGATTGCGGTAGCCCTTGGGACAGCGAGGCGATGGCAAAGCCTTCTGCCTGTTCGATGCGGATCAGCAATTGGCAGATATCGGCGTGGCGCAGTTCGGGATAGAGCTCGGACAGCATGCCGATGCGCATCCAGTGTTCGGCCTGAGAGTTGATGGAGCGGCTGAGCGCGCCGCTGGCGACGCGAAGGTTCTCATGCATCTGCTCGGAAATCTTGACGATGCCCATGGAGTGAATGATCCATATATGGTTTGTATATGGAACGTATCTTACTGCCGATGGCCGGGCAGGCGCAAATCGAGCGGGCCGCGAGGCGGTGGCGACCCGCGTTAGCGCCCTTTGCCGCGCGCCGTTTTCTTGGCGCCCGCGCGGGGGGCGGCCTCCCTGGGAGGGGGTGCGAGAGCCGCGTGCACCTGCTCCAGCCACATCAGCGCATCGGTATAGGACAGGAACTGCTGCAGATAGCCTGGCGACACCTCGCGCATCAGGGACAGCGCGCGGTGCACCAGCTGATTGGAGTTGAGCGGGCCGGCGTTCTTGTGCACCTGTTCCTGCGACTGCCGGACCTGGCGATCGGCGCTGACCCGCGACCAGACGCTGCGGAAGTACTCGAGCGACTCCAGTTCGGGGTAGGAGGCGCGCAGGTTTGTGGTCCCGCGCGCATCAGCTCCGGGATCGGCCATGTAGGCGGTCAGCGCGGCCAGCGGGCCGGGTTCTGGCGTCGCGGCGGCAGGCCGGTTCGGCGTCGAGTCTGGGTCCCGGGCGCTATCCAGTTCGGACTCATAGGCCTGGATCAGCGCCGCCAGCTTGCCGTCCAGCAGCCTGCGGGCTTCGCCGCCGTGCGCCGCGGCACGGCGCTCCAGGGCGTCCATGAACTGGAAGCGGACGGGCGCGACGCGGTCCGCGCCAGCTTCGCGCCAGGCGTCCAGCATGGCTCGGGCGCCGACGAGCTCGCCGCGGGTGCCGTCACTGGCCATGCGATGTCCCGGCGTCGCTGGCGGGCTTGGGGATCGGGGCGATTTCCACCCGGCGGTTCTTGGCGCGGCCTTCCTCGTCATTGTTCGAGGCCACCGGCTGCTCGGAACCGAAGGCCGCGGCAAACACCGCGGACGACGGGACGCCCTCGTCGATCAGCGCGCGGGTCACGGTCAGGGCGCGTTGCGCCGAAAGGTCCCAGTTGTCGGCGAAGCGGCGGTTGCCTTCGCGCACCTGCTGGTCATCGGTGTAGCCGCTGACCATCAGGATTTCGTTGTGCGACTTCAGATAGGCCGACAGCGGCTCGATCAGGGTCTTCAGGACTTCCCGGCCTTCGGGCTGCAACTGGTCGGAGTTCAGCGCGAACAGCACGCTGCCGCTGATGCCGATGCGGCCGTCGATCAGGGTCACGCGGCCGGCGGCCAAGGGGCCCGCCAGCGCCTGTTCCAGTGTCTCGCGGCGTTGGGTTTCTTCCTGGCGCTGCTTGACCTCTTCCTCGAGCTGGGTGGATAGCTGCAGCTGCACGGCGACGACGCTGACCAGGATCAGCACGAAGGCGCCCAGCAGCACCGACATCAGGTCGCCGAAGACGGCCCAGGCCGGGACTGTCGGCTCCACGCCGCCGTCGATGTCCTCGCTCATGCCGTTTCCGCTCCGGCCGTGGCGCGTTGGCTGGCCAGTTGCTGCAGGTTCTCGATGATCTGCTTCTGCGACACCATGCTCAGGTCCACGACTTCGCGGGCCTGCGCCACGTAATAGGCGAGCTGTTCGTCACCGCGCGCGATGGACTTGTCCAGCGCCGCTTCGATACGTTGCAGATGCGCGACCAGCTTGTCGTTGGATTCGCCAAAGAGCTGCACGGCGGCGCCGAACGATTCGCCCAGGCTGGCCACTTCGACCGCGCCGCTCGCGACCTGCGCGGCCACTTCCGCCAGCCTGCCGGTTTCGGCCTGGACCTGGTCGGTGAACTGCGTGCCGACGCGGTCCAGCAGATCCGCGGACGAGGACACCAGCGCGTCCACCGCCGTGCGCTGTTCGGCGGCGGTATGGTTTACGGCGTCCAGCAGGGTGCCCAGTGTTTCCAGCAGGCGGTTGCGTTCTTCCAGCATGTCGTTGTCGCGCTCCATGCTGTCGGAGAGTTTCTGCCGCAGTTCGCCGATGACCTCGGCGGCGGCGCGCGGCGCCTCCGAGGCCGCCTGCACCAGGCGGCCGATTTCGGCGATGGTGTCGTTGGCGGACGCCTGGGCCTGGGCACTGATGTCCTGCGCGGTCACGGCCAGGGTGTCGCAGATCTGCTGCTGCTGGTTGGCCGTGTATTCGCTGGTGTGTTCCCATTCGGTGCGCAGCGTGTCGGCGATCGTGCCGAGCTTGCCGGTCCAGGCGTCCAGCCGCGCTTCGTCCTTGGCCGCCAGCGCGGTTTGCAGATCCGCTTGCGACTGTTCCAGCGTCTGCAGCAGCGCGGCCGAATGCTGTTCGAAGGCGGCGGCCGCGGCTTCCAGCGCCTGCTGGTTGTCGCCCGCCAGCTTGGCGTTGACCTGTTCCTGGCGTGCCTGCGCTTCGGTCCAGGCCTGGGTGACGCCGTTGGCCGCCGTTTCGAGGCGCGCCGAGGCGCTTTCCAGCAGGTCGGCCTGGGCCTGGGTCTGGGCAGTGATGTCGCGCGCGGTCTGGGCCAGTGTGTCGTTGACTTCCAGCTGGCGCAGGGCGGCTTGCGTGCCGGCCTGTTCCCACTCCTGGCCGAGCTTGGCGGCCATGGCGGTCAGGGTGCCGGTCCAGGCGGACAGGCGTTCCTGGTCGCGCGAGGCCAAGGTGTCCTGCAACCCGGCGTGGGACTGCTCCAGCGTTTGCAGCAAGGCCGCCGAGTGCTGTTCGAACGCGGCGGCGGCCGCTTCCAGCGCTTGCTGATTATCGCCAGCCAGCTTGGCGTTGGCCTGCTCCTGCCGCGCTTGCGCATCGGTCCAGGCCTGGGTGACGCCGTGGGCCGCCGTTTCCAGGCGGGCCGAGGCGTTTTCCAGCAGATCGGCCTGGGCCTTGGTCTGGGCGGTGATGTCGCGCGCGGTCTGGGCCAGTGTGTCGTTGACTTCCAGCTGGCGCAGGGCGGCCTGGGTGCCGGCCTGTTCCCATTCCTGGCCGAGCTTGGCGGCCATGGCGGTCAGCGTGCCGGTCCAGGCGGTGAGGCGTTCCTGGTCGCGAGAAGCCAGCGCGGCCTGCAGTTCGGCGTGCGATTGGTTCAGCGTCTGCAGCAGGGTGGCGGCATGCTGTTCGAAGGCCGCTGCGGCGGTTTCCAGCGCCTGCTGGTTGTCGCCGGCCAGCTTGGCGTTGAGGTGTTCCTGGCGTGTCTGCGCCTCGGTCCAGGACTGCGTAACACTGCCGGCCGCCGCTTCCAGGCGGGCCGATACGTTTTCCAGCAAGCCGGCCTGGGCCTGGGTCTGGGCAGTGATGTCGCGGGCGGTCTGGGCCAGCGTGTCGCTGACGGCTTGTTGGCGTGCCACCGTGTCGGCGCCGGCCTGCTGCCATTGCTGGCCCAGCGTCGTGGCCATGGCGGTCAGCGTACCGGTCCAGGCGGCCAGGCGCTCCTGATCGCGCGAGGCCAGCGCGGCCTGCAATTGCGCGTGCGACTGGTCCAGCGTCTGCAGCAGGGCAGCGGAATGCTGCTCGAAGGTGGCAGCTGCGGCGGCCAGTGCCTGGCGATTGTCGTCGGCCAGTTTTTCGCCGGCCTGTTCCTGGCGGGCCAGGGCGCTGGCCCATTGTTGCGAGACGCCGTTGGCTGCCGCTTCCATGCGGGCCGACACGCCTTCCAGCAGCTGAGCCTGGACTTCCGCCTGCGCGGTGATGTCGCGCACGGCCTGCGCCAGCGTGGCACTGATGGCCTCCTGGCGTTGGGCGGCCTGCGCGCCGGACTGTTCCCACTCCTGGCGCAGCGTGGCGCCCATGGCGCCCAGGGTTTCGGTCCAGGCGGCAAGGCGCTGCTGGTCGCGCGAAGCCAGTTCGGATTGCAGGAGGGTATGCGATTGGTTCAGGGTGCGCAGCAGCGAGGCCGAGTGCTGTTCGAAGCTGGCGGCCGCCGCCGTCAAGGCCTGCAGATTGTCGCCAGCCAGCTTTTCGCTGGCCTGTTCCTGGCGCGACAGCGCCTGGGTCCAGGCTTGGGACATGCTGCCGGAGGACTCTTCCAGGCGGGAGGAAACGCTGTCCAGCAAGGCGGCCGAGCGCTGTTCGAAGGTTTGGGCAAACTGCTCGAGCGAGGCGCGCAGGTTCTGGGACATTGCCTCGCTGGCGCGTTGCTGTCCGGCCAAAGCCTGGTTCCAGATATCGGCGACATTGCTGGTGGTGGCCTGCAGGTTCGCCGTCAGGCCTTCCAGTTGGCGCTGCACGGCCTCGGCCACCGTGTCCTGCAAGGACGCGGTTTCGCGCGACAGCCCGGCCATCGTCGCTTCAACCACCGGTTGCAGCGCGGCGCCGGCCGAGCGCGCGCTCTGCGCCACGGTTTCCTTCATGGATTGCTCCATGACGGCGGCCAGGCGCGAGTAGGCCGCTTCGGCCTTGCTCTGGAACGCATCCTGGCTGGCCATGTGGCGGTCGCTCAGGGCCTGGTTCTGCTGCGCCATGCCGTTCATCATGGTTTGCAATTGTTCGACCAGGGTGGGCATGGACTCGGCCTGGCGCTGCATCACTTCGGCCTGGCGCTGCAGCAGCTTGAAGGACTCTTCACGCTGATAGCCCTGCGAGTACACGCGCAGGGTGGTCGCGGCCTTGCTGTCCAGCAGTTGGGCCGCGCGCACCCGTTCGCGGCGGCACAGCGCCGCCAGCAAGCCCAGCATCGCGGAGCTGGCCACGCCGGCGATCGAGGTGCCGAACGCGAAGCCCAGACCCTTGACCGGCGCGGCGAGCGAGGCGCGTATGGCGGCGAGGTCGGTTGCGCTTTCCAGTGCCAGACCGGTGCCGCGCAGCGTCACGACCATGCCCAGGAACGTGCCCAGCATGCCCAGCAGCACCAGCAGGCCGACCAGATACGGCGTCAGGGCGGGGCCGGGCAGGCCGGCGCGCTCGCCTTCGATGCGCAGGCGCGTCGCGTTGCGCAGGGCAGGCGGCAGCTTGTCCAGCCAGGATCCCAGGTTGCCCGGCGCATCGGTCAGGTCCGACAAGGCGCGCGTCAGCGCAGAGGTTGCCTGCTGATAGCGCAGCAATTCGAGCGCGCCCGTCAGGTAGCAGACGGCAATCAGCAAGGTTACGGCCAGCGCCAGCGGGTTGCTGCCCGCATAGCCCATGCCGATCCAGCCCACGACGGCCAGACCCGCCAAGAAAACAACGAGATTAGTCAGATATTTGGACATAGTGTCCCGGTTAGCTGGCGCGAAGGGTGGCAAGCAGCCCTTCGACCGGTTGTAAACGAACATCCAATTCGGCAAGCAGGACGCTGCGCATGTCATTGCGGAACGTATCCAGCCATGCGCCTGGCGTGACAGCCGTCGGCGCCGGCGTTTCGTCCGCCTCGCCATCGGGCGCGGCTTCCGATTCGGCCTGGGCCTCGGCTTCGGCTTGCGCCGCAGCCAGCGCAGTGGCCTCGGCCTCGCGCAGGCGGTCGAAATGGCCTTGGAGCAATCTCGGAATCGCGCCGAACAGCGCGCGTTCCTTGGGCAACAGGGCGCGGTCCATGATGGCGTCGACCACCGCCAGGCGCGTCATTTCGCCATTCTTGGCCGCGACCATGCCCCGCAGCCGGCTGCGCAGATTACCCACGGCCGTTTCCATCGTGTGCTGCAACGATAGATAGCGTTGGCGAAAATTCGCGTAGTCGGCGTCGGCTTCGGCCAGCGCCGCCAGCTGCTTTGCGGGCGCGGGCGCTTGTCCAGGCACGGGCCGCTTGGCGGCCGTCGCCGCGGTGTCGCTGGCGATGGCGTCGGCCAGAGTGGTCCGCACGCGGGCGCATTCGCGTTCCTCGGCGCTGCTGAACATGCGCGCGCCGGGGGCGATCACCGGCGGGCTGGTGTTCAGCGCCGCCGAAAGCGCGATCGCATCCGTCCAGCCAAGCCACTGGCTCAGATGGTCCGAAAGCGATTGCCTGGATTGCGGGACGTCGGCATCCGTCAGGCGAGTCAGCAAGCGAATGAGCGTCGGGCCGCTTAAACCTGTGCGCTGTGGGGCCTGCAACATACCACCAGAGTCAAAAAGGGGGGAGTTTACACGGTGGACGGCAGGGTCAGGGGCAAGAGGCGGCTGGAAACGGCGGCATGCCCGGAAAAAGGGGGCCGCATCGTCTCGGGATGCAATATTGTGACGGGCGTCAGGCCGCGCGGCGGATCTGCAGATCGGGCGCCCGGGCGCGCGCCGGGTTGTCCAGATAGTCGGCCAGGAAATCGATGAACCGTCGGGTCCGCGCGGGCAGCAAACGCGTTTCGGTCACGGCGTGAACCTCGACGGGCGCCAGGCTCCACGCCGGCAGCACGCGCGCCAGTTCGCCCGAGCGCAGGCGGCCGCTTTCATCGCCGCCAAGCGCGGCAATGCCCGCGCCCAGCACGGCGAGCTGCCTGGCCATGCTGGCGTCGTTGGCGCCGTAGCGGTGCTCCACCGGCACCAGCAACTGGTCGCGGCCGCGTTGCAGCGGCCAGGGCGCGGGCTGGCCGCCTCCCGTGCGCAGGCCGATGCAGTCGTGGTGTTGCAGGTCGGCGGGGCTGGCGGGCGTGCCTCGGGCGGCCAGGTAGGCGGGCGAGGCGTACAGGTGGGCGTGGACCTCGCCCAGGCGGCGCGCCACCAGTGAGGAATCGGGCTGTTCGCCCAGACGGATCGACACGTCGCCGATTTCGGGCGGGTGCTCGGCGAACTCCGGTCCGGCCACGCTCATCTGGAGGCGGATTTCCGGGTAGCGGCCGCCGAACGCCACCAGCGCGGGTATCAGCGCGTCCAGGGCATAGGCGGCCGGCAGTTGGACGTGCAGCGGGCCGCTGGGAATTTCCAGCTGGTCGCGCAGTTCCTCGTGGGCAATCTCCGCCTCGGCCACGATGCGGCGGCAGCGCTCGAAGTACAGCCGTCCCGCGTCGGTCAGCTCCACCCGGCGCGTGTTGCGGCTGAGCAGGCGCAGGCCGACCGAGCGCTCCAGCTCGGCCACCTGCCGCGACACCGTGGAGGTGGGCATGCCGAGCGCGGCGGCAGCCCGGCTGAAGCTATGCGCCTTCGCCACTTCGGCGAACAATTCCATGCCATGCAGGCGTTTCATGTATGCATCTCCCGCGCGCGGTCCAGACGGACTTGCGCCAACTTTCATTGCTATGCGTGGATCGAGCGGGCCGGTAGACCCGTCTTCACAGGAGCGCATTGTCGGCACGGGGTATTAATAATTCTTTAAAGCGTTGCCGACAGGCAGAATGGGGCAGTCCGTCCTATGGGAAGAGGAGGGGCTGCCCCGTTCTCAGCGTATCGCGGGATAGCCTGCCGCCTCCGCGGCGCGCGCCATGTCGTTCAAGGCCGCATAAGAGGCCGGATTGGCAGGCGTGAAACGCGCTACATGGGCGGCGCGCAGCAATGGCGCGCAAGCGGGATCTTCATGCATTGCCACCAGCGCTTCCGACAGGGCCCGCACGGCGGCCTCGGCCACATCGGGTCCGGCGACCAGCAGCGGATTGGGCGTCCATGGCGTGTATGCCAGGGTGCGCACTCCAGCCAGCGCGCCCGGATCGTGCTCGCGCAGCAGATCCAGGTACCAGCCGTCGGCCGCGGTCAGATCGATTTCGCCTTCGGCCAGGGCGCGAAGCAGGCCCCGCGGATTGCCGTAGGGCCCCTTGGATGCCGCGAACAGGGAACCGCCGGCGGGCGCCAGGCCAGCCAGGGCCGCGCGCGGCGCGTTCCAGCCCGATTGCGAGTCAAGCACCATCCAGCCATAGCGGCTGCCGGCCGCATCGGCCAGCGACGACCATGTGCAGTCGGCGCGCACCAGGAATTCGCTGCGGTAGCGCGGCAGGTTTTCATAGGCGGGCCAGTCTGGCACCACCGCGGCCACGGCGGCAAAGGTCCGGCCCGCCTGCAGGGCCGCGATGTAGGGCCAGCCGCACATGAAGGCGCCGCACAGGCCGGGGCGTTCCCATAGCTCGCCGATGGGCGTGGGCCAGCCGTGCTCGACGAAGCGCACGCGCAGCCCGGCGCGCGCATGGGCAGTCTCCAGCAGCGCATGCCAGGCATCCCGCGCTCCCGGCGCCACGTCGTACATCCGGGTCGAAGTGATGAGCTCCATGGCGCGGCGCCTACGCGAATTTCAAGGTCTGGCCCAGACCCATTCCGCGGGCCTTTTCAAGCATGGCATGGCCCAGCGCGATGTCGGTGGTGGACAGGCCGCGGTGCCAGAACAGGATGGTCTCGTCGTCGCGCTCTCGGCCTGGTCTCAGGCCGGCCACGATCTGGCCCAGTTCGGCGTGAAGATTTTCCTCGGTGATGCGGTCGCTGTCGACGTGGGCGCGCAAGGCGCCGTAGGGCAAGCCTTTGCGGCATTGGCCCCAGTCATCGACCACCACCTTGCTCATGATGTCGGTCAGGCTCAGTTCCACGGCGCTCATGGTGCCATAGGGCATGACGAGGGCGCCGGGCTTGATCCATTCGGTCTTGAGCAGCGGCGTGGGCTCGGGCAGGCGCGAGGCCTCGACCACGATGTCGGCGCCCCGCACGCAGGACTCCCAATCGTTGACGACCTTCACCGGTTTGCCCAGATCGCGCGACAGGCGCTCGCCAAAGGCCTGCTGGCTTTCCGGGCGGCGCGAATGCACGCGGATCTCGTCGAAGTCGTAGAGGCTGTCCAGCAGGCGCACGTTCCAGTATGAAGTCCCGCGCGACCCGACATGGCCCAGCACCTTGCTGTTCTTGCGCGCCAGATACTTGGCGCCCAGCGCCGTCACCGCGCCGGTACGCATGTCGGTGATGGCGGTGGCGTCGACCACGGCCAGCGGCTTGCCATTGACCGGATCGAACAGATTGAGCAAGGCCATTTCCGAAGGCAGGCCGACCTTGTAGTTGTCGACGAAGTCGCTGACCACCTTCACGCCGGCCACGTGCAGCGGCTCGATATAGCCGCGCAGCACATTGAAGTGCCCTTTGGCGGAAGACTCGGGCACCAGGTGCATGCGCGGTTCGATGACGGTCTTGCCTCGTCCCTGGGCGTCGAGCGCGTTTTGCACTGCCGCCAGGATTTCCGCGTCGGTCAGGGCCAGCGCGCGGACGTCGGGGCCATTCAGGTAGGTAATGTCTATGGATTGCATGATGTCTCCTCTGTTATTGGATCGGTTGTATGCCGGCCTGCTTGACGATGGCCGCCCATTTGTCGGTTTCCTGCTGAATCGCCCGGGTGAAATCCGCGCGGCTTGAACCGGCGGGGTCGACGCCCAGGCCGGCGAACTTCTGGCGCACGGATTCTTTCTGGAGGGCCTGCGCGATGTCTGCCTGTAGCTGGTCGAGGATCGCGGCGGGCACCTTGGCCGGCGCGACGATGCCGTACCAGGAGGTCACGTCGAAGCCGGGATAACCGCTTTCGGCCACCGTGGGCACGTCCTTCAATTGCGGCAGGCGCTGCGGGCCCGCGACCGCCAAGGCGCGCAGCTTGCCGGACTGGATATGCGGCAACACGGTGGACACGCCGGCGAACATCATGTCCACATTGCCCGCCACCACATCGTTCACGGCGGCAGCCATGGCGTTGTACAGGATGTGGCGCGTGACGATGCCGGCCGACTGGTTCAGCAGTTCGCCCGCCAGGTGGGCGCCGCTGCCGGGGCCCGGCGAGGAGTAATTGAGCTTGTCCGGATGCTGGCGCGCATAGGCCACCAGTTCGGTGAATGTCTTGGCGGGCACGCGGTCGTTGACCACCAGCACATTGGGCGAGGTGGCCAGCATGGTCACCGGCGCGAAGTCCCTGGCCGTATTGAAAGACAGCTTGGTATAGAGCAGCGGGTTGACGGTCAGATTGCCGGCGGGCGCCAGAGCCAGCGTATAGCCGTCGGGATTGGCGCGCGCGACGTAGTCCATGCCGATGTTGCCGGAGGCGCCGACCTTGTTCTCAATGATGACCGGCACCCCCCATTTGCCGTTGAGTTCCTGGCCGACGATGCGGGGCAGCGCATCGGCGATGCCGCCGGCCCCGAACGGCACGACGATGGTCACGGGTCTGGCAGGATACTTGCCTTCGGCCGCCGCCGCGGGCCCGGACAGTGAGGCGGCCAGCAAGCTGCCGCCCAGGTACAGCGCAAGATACTTGTTCATGGAATTCCCCTTGTTGTCGGTCGGACTGTGGCGCGGCGCCTATCGCGCGGCGCCGCGCTCCGTGTCAAGAAACTGATCGGCGCGCGCAATGTCGTCGGCGAGCCTCCTGTCTTGCGAAAGAAATGGCACTTCCTGCCGGAAGGCCGCGAGCACCGCGCCGGTTCCCTTGCCCACGGCACGCTGCGGGTCGGCGCGGGTGCGCAGGTCCACAGCCTGCGCCGCGTGGATCAGTTCGATGCCGAGCAAAGTGCGCAGGCGCGCGGCCTGTTGCGCGACGCGTTGCGCGGCCAGCGGGCCGTTCGTGGCCACATCCTCGATGTTCCCCGCAACGGCCAGGGCGTCCGACGATACGGGCTGGGACAAGGCCCGGATCTCCGTGGCAAGCAGCGAAACGGGCTTCTGGATGGTGGTGTAGGCCAGTGTGGTTTCGTTGGGTGACAGAAAGCGCGGCAGCTTGGTGAAGGCCGGGTCGCCCATGCGCAGCACCCGCTGCGCCGAAGATTGGGCCACCTGCGACAGCGCGACCCCCACCGACTGCAACGGCACCACCCAGGCCGTGGGGTCGAACCCGGCGCTGGGCAGCACGGCGCCGCGCAGCTTGCCTTCGGTGACGTAATAGCGGGCCTCCTGCGGCGTCGCGCCAGCCGGCGGAGAGACGTCCAGCGCCACGGTCGGGTTGTCGTCCGACGTATTGATCTGCACCACCAACTGTGTGTCCAGCTGCCGCAAGGCTTCGCGGGCGGCGCCATGCACCTGGCTCACGGTACGGAAGCTCAAGGGGTCCTGCAGGGGACGCTGCGCATCCACCTGCCACAGCGCGCTGCCTTCAAGCAGCGACAGAATCCGCCGCGCCACCTGCTGCTGGGCCGGATACGGACGTTGGGCCTGGGTGGCGGGCAGCAGGGGAGCGACGTTGCCGTTCAGGCCTTCAAGCGACAGGGCGGCAACCTCGTCCGCGCGGTCCAGCACCCGGCTGGCGTCGTGCGCGGCCAGGATGGCCAGCGCCGCGCCGTAGGCATTGGAGCTCAGCAGGGAAAGGGAATCCTTGGCGTAAGGCTTGACCGGCGACAGGCCCGCCTGGCGCATGGCTTCGGCCGCCGGCAGGCGCTTGCCGCCGGCTTCCACCATCCCTTCACCCATCATGGCCAGGCCGATCTGCGGCAGGATAGTGATGTCGGCCTGGCCGACCGAACCTTGCCCGAGCACCACCGGCGTCAGGCCCTTATTAAGGAATTCAGCGTACTGACGGATCAGGGGCGGGCTCATGCCCGTGCCGCCGGCCAGCGCGGTGTTGAGCCGTATCAGCATGGCGGCGCGCACCGTGTCCGCCGATGCCGGTTCGCCATAGGCCACGGTGTGCGACAGCAACATGCGGTGGTTGAAAGCGGCGGACAGCGCCCGGGCCTCGTCCGACAACGTGTCGCCGGAGAAGATTGTCTGGTCCTTGTTCTGGCCGACGCCGCGATTCAGGCCGTACACGGGTTGTCCCAGGCGGCCGTACTCCAGCAGCAGGTCGTGCGAACGGGCCACGCGCTGCCACGCGGCCTCGGTGGGCGCTACGGGCTGGCCGCCGCGCGCCACGGCGACCACGTCCGCCGCAGTGAGCGAACGCCCGTCCAGTGCCAGGGGGGCTTGGCGGGCTGCTTCGTGCGTCTGCGCGGATGCGGCCAGCGCGGCGGCAGTGGCGGACATGGCCGGAGCGGCAGGGAGAGCGGCGGCGAGGGCCAGCAACAACGGACCAGCAAACCTGCGGGAAAAGCCTGTCTGAACGCGAACTTCAACAACGGGAAGACGACGCATCACAGCTCCTCGAACGGAGGAAGGGGGAAAGGAGGGGGGACTGCACCTTGAGCATGGACAAAGCCAGGCCGACGGCTTGCGCGCACACGATGGCTAAGGGGTGTTGCCCAGGTGCGGTGCGGCGGATGGCGCTCATGGCGCGTTCCGGGGATGCGGTATCGGCGAGATTTATTTAACTCGTATATACAAGTACAGTCAAGCGAAGAATGCGACCCTGTTTCTCTGGCCGGATCGACGGGGGCGCTTGTTAAAATGCGGCGCTCAAGTGCTTTGCCTGGCAAGGCTTTTCCCCGCTCCTGCCCATGTCCGTTACAGCCGCGTGGCAGGGGCAACGGCTTTTAATCAGTTCTTAAAACGCAGCCGGCATGCTGCGGCATCATTTACCCCTCTGGAGCTTTCTTGCGTGTCCTGCTAGTAGAAGACGACGCCATGCTGGGCGACGCCGTGCATACGAGCCTGGTGCAATCGGGCGCCGACGTGCAATGGGCGCGCGATGTCGCCCAGGCGCGCCTGGCTTTGGTGGAGCACGGCTTTAACGCCGTGCTGCTGGACCTGGGCCTGCCCGACGGCAGCGGCCTGGCGGTCCTGAAACATTTGCGCGCGCGCTACGACGCCACCCCGGTCCTGATCCTGACCGCCCGCGACCGGCTGAGCGAGCGGGTGCAGGGCCTGGACGCGGGCGCCGACGACTACATCGTCAAGCCGTTCCAGCTCGATGAACTGCTGGCTCGCTTGCGCGCCGTGGTCCGGCGCAGCAGCAATGCCGTGGTTTCGGCGCTGCGCTGCCGCGACGTGGTGCTGGAGCCCGCCCGACGGGCGGTGACCCGCGACGGCGTCGAAGTCAATCTCAGCGCGCACGAGTACCGGACGCTGCTGGCGCTCATGGAGCGCGTCGGCCACACGGTCAGCCGCGAACAGCTAGAGGCCGCCGTCTATGGGGACAGCGGCGCCATCGAAAGCAACACGGTGGCGGTCTACATCCACCAATTGCGGCGCAAACTCGGCGACAAGCTCATCGTCACAGTCCATGGCCTGGGTTATCGCATCGAGGCGCCGGAATGAAGACGCTGCGCAAGCAGCTGACCCTGACGCTGCTGTTGACGATGACCCTGTCCTGGATCGCCGTGTTTGGGTTCCAGCAATATGAAGCGACCCGTTCGCAGACCGGCGCGCGCGACCAGTGGCTGCACGACGCGGCCAGTCAGATGCTGGCTTCCCTGCCGGTCAGCCTGCTGGGCAACGAGGCTCCGTCCGAACGTTTCACGCCGCCTACGCCCAGCCGCGTCGACCGCGACAAAGTGCGCTTCCATTTGTGGTCGCTGGCTGACCGCCGGCTGCTCCTGCGCTCGCCGGAGTCGCCCGAGCAGCCCTTGAGCGGCGGTTTCCGGGACGGCTATTCCGACGTGACCGCCGACGGCATGGATTGGCGCGTGTATGCGATCTCCGACGCGCAGGGCCGCGTGCAGGTGCAAGTGGCCCGGCCGCAGAGCGAGTTGCGGGCGCAGTCTCTGCAAAGCCTGAAGCGCGGGCTGATCATCGTGTCCGTTCTGTTTGTGTTGCTGGCGGTGGTGAGCTGGGTAGTGGTCGGCCGTGCATTCAGGAAAGTGGACCGCGTCGGCGTGGCGGTTTCGCGGCGCGGTCCGTTCGACCTGGCGCCGCTGCCCATGGCCGGGATGCCCGGCGAACTGCGCCCCTTTGTCCGCTCGATCAATCAGCTGCTGCTGCGTGTCAAGGGCGGCATGGATCGCGAGCGCCGCTTTCTGGAGGATGCCGCGCACGAACTGCGCACCCCGCTGGCCGCCTTGAGCGCGCACGCGGAACTCGTGGCCCGCAGCGCCGGCTCCGGCGACGCGCCGGCGGCCATCGAGAAATTGCGCCTGGTGGCCCAGCGCACCTCGCGCCTGTCGGAGCAGCTGCTGGACCAGGCCCGCATGGACGCGCTTATTGCAAGCGCCGACGAGCCAGAATTGATCGAGCTGGACAAGCTGCTCGTCATGCTGGTGCGCGATTGGGAAACGGACGCAACCCGCAAGCAACTGCGCATCCAGCTGGACGTGCAGGCTTGCGTCGCCCGCGGGCGGCTGGACGCGTTGGGAGTGCTGGTGCGCAACCTGCTGGACAATGCCGTGCGCTATACGCAAAGCGGCGGCCAGATTGCCGTGTCTTGCGGGCCGTCGCCCGTTGGCGGGGCCTGCCTGCGCGTGGCTGACGATGGTCCCGGCATTGCGCCGCAGGAACGGTCGCGTGTGTTCGACCGCTTTTACCGCGCCCCGGGCAGCGCCGCCGGCGGCAGTGGCATCGGCCTGTCGTTGGTGGCGCAGATCGCGCAACAGCATGGCGCAAGAGTGGATCTGGACGTGGGCCTGCGCGGCAGGGGCGTGGGGTTGACGGTGACGTTCCCGCCCGTAGCCGGTACGCCGGTCGCCTGAATTCCCATCGTCGAAGATCAGCCTGCCGGATGGCCGGGCATCAGGACTGCGCTGCGCAAGCCTGCCAGATGGTAGATTAGTTTCCGGTCAGCGGACTGCGGGAGCGGCGGCAGTGGCGGGATTTCAATGGATGTTCTGATCACTACGGCTGCGCGCGCGCTGGCGGCCGGCAACCCGCTGGGCGCGCTGAACCTCGTGGCCTTGCGCGACGACGCGCCCGCGCTGGCCTTGCGCGGTATCGCCATGGCGCAACTGGGAGATTTTCGCCGCGCCCGCACCTTGCTGCGCACCGCGGCCAGGAACTTCGATCCCAAGAATGCGCTGGCCCGGGCCCGGTGCGTCGTGGCCGAGGCGGAAATTGCCCTGGTTTCGCGCGACCTGTCCTGGCCGGAGAAGGCGCTGGAGGCCGCGCGAGCCGCGTTGGACGCCCACGGCGATCCTGCAAATGCCGCGCACGCGCGGCATTTGCAGGCCAGGCGCGAATTGCTGATCGGTCGGCTCGATCGCGCCGAGGACGCCCTGGCCATGCTGGATCCGGGCACCCTGGCGCCGGCGTCCCGCGCCATCCACGAACTGATCGCAGCCGGCATTGCCTTGCGGCGGCTGCGCACGGGCCCGGCGCGCGCGGCGTTGACGCAGGCCGAGCTGGCAGCTCGCGTTGCCGGCATTCCGGCCCTGATGGCCGAAGTCGAACACGCTACGCTGGTCCTGAACACGCCCGCCGCGCGGCTGGTCGGGCAGGGGGGCCAGCGGCCCATCCTGCTGGATGAAGTGGAAGCGCTGCTGGCGTCCGACATGCTGGTGGTGGACGGATGCCGCCATGCGGTGCGCGGAGAGGGTCTGGAGATCCCGCTGGCCAGCCGTCCGGTGCTGTTCGCGCTGGCCCGCGTCCTGGCTGAAGCCTGGCCCCAGCCCGCGCCCAGGGAAACACTCATAGCGCAGGCCTTTCGAACCGCTTACTTCGACGAGACGCACCGCGCGCGCCTGCGTGTCGAAATCGGGCGCCTGCGCGCGGCCTTGGAAGGGGTGGCCGGGATCAGCGCGGCGCGCGGCGGCTTTGTCCTGAAGCCAAGAGAGGGCAGGCAGGTGGCGTTGCTGGCGCGGCCCGCCGGCGAAGGCGACAGGGACCAGGGAGCCGTCCTGGCCTGCCTGGCCGATGGCGAGGCCTGGTCCAGTTCGGCCCTGGCGCTGGCGCTGGGCGCAAGCCAGCGCACCGTGCAGCGCACGCTGGACGCACTGGCCGCGGCCGGCAAGGTGCGGGCTTGCGGGCAAGGCCGGGCCCGCCGCTGGATGACGCCGCCCGTGCCGGGATTCACGACAACCTTGTTACTCCCGGCCGCGCTCGCCGACAACTAGCATGAATGCTCGAACCCCAGTTAAAGGACATCGACATGAAGCGCACGCAAGCCCAGATCATTCGCGAGTACGGCCCCTTTCCCGGCGTGCAGGCCGTGCATGGCGTTACCTATGATGGCCGCCAGGTATGGTTTGCCACCGGTGAGAAACTGGTCGCCATGGATCCCGACAGCGGCAGCACCCAGGCTTCCATCGACATGGTCGCCAATGCAGGCACGGCCTTTGACGGCAAGCATCTCTACCAGATCTCCGACGGCAGCATCGTGAAGCTCGAACCGCAAAGCGGCCGGGTGCTGGCCCGCATTCCGGCGCCGGGCGGCGGCGGCGCTTCGGGCATGGCCTGGGCCGAGGGCAGCCTTTGGGTCGCCGAGTACCGCCAGCGCAAGATCTACCAGGTGGATCCGGAATCCGGCCGGGTGCTGCGCACCATTGAATCCAACCGCTACGTCACGGGGGTGACCTGGGTGGACGGACAGCTCTGGCACGGCACCTGGGAGGATGGCGCCAGCGATCTCCGGCAGGTGGATGCGCGCACCGGCGAAGTGCTGCAAAGCGTTGAAATGCCGGCGGGTACCGGCGTATCCGGATTGGAGTCGGATGGCGCCGGTTGCTTTTTCTGCGGCGGCGGCGAAAGCGGCAAACTGAGGGCGGTGCGCCGTCCGTCAGCCCAGTCCGACGATACGGTGGTCACCAGCGGATGATGTAGGGCCTGTCTCCCAGCTCCCACACGCCGCTCTTGCGTTCCAGCATGATGTGCTCCGTCTGCCATTCGTCCGGCTGCTCCTGCGAGGCGAAGCCGGATATGTGCGGACGGAAGGCGGGATCCACCGCCCAAGCCGCGGCGGCGCGGTCCAATCGCCATTCGAACTTCACTGCCGAGACCAGGTTGGGATTGTCGTCGAACGGATTCTTGAGCGGCTTGGTATAGGTGAGAATCTTGCCGATCTGCAGGCCGGGGGCGCAGAACTTCGCGGTGTAGACCAGCTTGGAACTGATGCGGGCCTCGCCGTCCGTGTAGTACGGGCGGCCCTTGTCGGTCAGCTCCACGCGGCTGGTCGCGTCCTCGGGATCCTCGTCCGCTTGGGGCGGCCCGCCGTCGCCGCTGGCGCTGACGCGCTTGACCGTGATCAGCTCGTGCTTGATCAGTCCCTGCACGATCCTGTCCTGGCTTTCCAGGATCGAGGTGTAGGCATTGGTGGGCAAGGGCCGCACGCCCACGACGCTGACGCAGGCGCCGACCGGCGCGTACGCCGGCTGCGCCGTCGCCTCGAGCAGGATCTTGCGTATCTTGCCTTCGTTCAGGCCCGGGCCCAGCGGCGATTCCCACCATGCATAAAAACCCGCGGCGCCAGCGATGATCAGGCCCAAGGCCCAGGCCTTGCGTGGAATCCGGCGGCGTTCGGTCGTGCGCTGCTTCTGGTTCATTCCCTTCCTTGCGGCTTGTGGTCCCGCGATAGTAACGCGGGCCGGCCCAGGGCCCGGCACGCCTCGTCGGCGGTCCCGCGGCGCAAGGCGGGTAAGCAAAGACCATACAGGACGGCGCCCGCGATCCACGGCCATCCGTTCCAACCAGGTGGTGACGCATAGAGCGCGGTGATGGCCACGGGCCCGACTATTGAACTCAGGTTCGACAGCCCGGCCAGCGCGCCTTGCAGCCGACCCTGGCGCTGCAGGTCCACTTGCGCCGACAGCATGGCTTGCAGCGCGGGCATGCCTACGCCGCCCGAGGCCAGCAGGATCATGATAGGAAAGGCCATCCATCCACGCGTTGCGAATGCCAGCAAGACATAGCCCAGGGCATCCGCCGCCATGCCCAGCAACAGCGTCCGCGCTTCGCCCAGCCGCGCTGTGAGGGCGCCTGTGGCCAGCGCCTGCACCAGCGCGTGCAGCGCGCCGAACGCGGCCAGCGAAATGCCGACGGTGGCGGCATCCCAGCGGAAACGGTCTTCGCCGAAGATGACCCACAGCGTGCCGGGCACTTGCCCCGCGAACTGCATGACGAAAAAAACGGACATCAATGCGATGACCACCGGTTTGCCGCGCGCCCACAGGAAGGAAGACGCGGGCATGAGAGCCTTCAACGACAGCGGGCGCCGCTCGCCGCTACGTGATTCCGGCAGCAGGAAACAAGCCATCAGGAAATTCAGCCCATTCAAGAATGCGGCGCCCAGGAAGGGCATGCGCGGCGAGATACCGCCCATCAGTCCGCCGATGACGGGACCGGCAATCATGCCGAGTCCGAAGCAGGCGCTCATCAGCCCGAAATAGCGGGCTCGTTCGCGGCCGTCGGCGAGGTCGGCGATGCAGGCGCCCGCCACGGCGCCCGTCGCGCCGGTGATACCCGCGACGAGCCGTCCCAGATACAGGACGAGCAGGGTCGGGGCCGTTGCCATGACCAGATAGTCAATGGCGGCCCCTGCGAGCGAGAGCAGCAGAATGGGCCGCCGCCCGTAGCGATCGGAAAGCGCGCCCAGCGCCGGGGCGCAGAGGAACTGCATCAGCGCATAGGCCGCGAGCAAGGCGCCATAGTGGCCGGCGATGTCCTCCGACCGGACCAGGTCGCGCAATAAACCGGGCAGGACCGGCATGACCAGGCCGACGCCTACCGCGTCCAATGCAACGGTGCTCAGGATGACGAGGACGTTGCCGGCCTTCATGGTCGGTTTCCGGGGAGTTTTACGGCATGCATGGATGTGAATTATTTATCGTTGATAAATTGTTCAGCACAGTAATTTATCATTGATAAATTTTCAAGCCGTTCGAGGAAGAAACATGACGAAATTGCAGCGGGATACCGTGATCCGCGCGGGGCTGGACCTGCTTGACGAGGTCGGGGTGGACGGTTTGACGACACGCAAGCTGGCCGAGCGCCTGGGCGTCCAGCAGCCCGCGCTTTACTGGCATTTCAAGAACAAGCGCGCATTGCTGGATAGCCTGGCCGAAGCGATGCTGTCGGAGCGCCACACGTACGCCATGCCCAGGCCCGGCGACAGCTGGCGGACGTTTCTGAAGGGCAACGCGCGCAGCTTCCGGCGGGCGCTGCTGGCCTATCGCGACGGCGCCCGCATACACGCCGGCACCCGACCGAGCGAACCGCAGTTCGATGCGGTGCAAGCACAACTGGGCTTTCTGTGCGGCGAGGGGTTCGCGCCGGCTGACGCAGCTTATGCCTTGGTGGCGATCAGCTGCTTCACGGTCGGAGCGGTTCTTGAGCAGCAGGCCGCGGAGAACGATGGCCAGGACCGCCGAACCGGCCAACGGGAAAGCCTGGCGCCCAAGGCGCCTTTACTCGCCGCAGCCTTGCGGACTTTGGACGACGGCGGGCCCGATGCCATGTTCGAGTATGGGCTTGCGATGTTGCTCGATGGTCTGAAGCAGAAGCGCAGCCCGTCGCTCAAGCCCGATTGACTCATCCAAAAGTCGTAGTCATCCCGTCTAGGGTAATTCCTGACGAGAAGCTGATTGTCAGCGATTAGTCAGAAAGGTTTAATCAGCACACGGTTGCGCCTTGTCCGCAATCGCCTCGGCGGGATACCGCAGCAGGCGTCGCCATCCCGCGTCCACGCAGGAGAAGTAACTACAAGCTGGTCCATGTAGTCCTTTCAGGAGACAACAAGCCATGCAACACGTTACAAAGCCCCGCCGCAAGTTCATCTCGGGCGCTGCCGCCGCCGGCGCCGCGGCCCTCGGATTTCCGGCTGTCACCCGGGCGCAGAATGCCCCGATTTCCCTGCGTTTCCAGAGTACCTGGCCCGCCAACGACATCTTCCACGAGTTCGCCCGCGACTACGCGCAGAAGGTCAATGACATGGCCGGAGGCCAGTTGAAGATCGAGGTGTTGCCGGCTGGCGCCGTGGTCAAGGCATTTGATCTGCTGGACGCGGTGTCAGCGGGCACGCTGGACGGCGGACATGGCGTGGTCGCCTACTGGTACGGCAAGAATACGGCGGTGGCGCTGTGGGGGTCCGGCCCGTCTTTCGGCATGGACGCCAACATGCTGCTCGCCTGGCACGAATATGGCGGCGGCAAGGAGTTGCTGGTCGAAATCCAGAAGGCCATGGGCGTAAACGTGGTGTCGCTGATGTACGGGCCGATGCCGACTCAACCTTTTGGATGGTTCAAACGGCCGATCACGAAGATGGAAGAGGTCAAGGGCCTGAAGTTCCGCACCGTGGGCCTGGCCATCGATATGTACACCGCCATGGGCGCGGCCGTGAACGCGTTGCCCGGCGGGGAAATCGTGCCGGCGCTGGACCGTGGGCTGCTGGACGGGGCGGAATTCAACAATGCCTCGTCGGACCTGGCCCTGGGCTTCCAGGATGTGTCCAAGATCTGCATGCTGCAGAGCTTCCACCAGAGCGCCGAACAGTTCGAGGTGCTGTTCAATAAGGCCAAGTACGACGCGCTGCCCGAACACCTGAAGCACATCCTCAGCTACGCCGCGCAGGCTTCCAGCGCGGACATGTCCTGGAAGGCGTCCAACCGCTATTCACAGGACTACATCAAGCTGCAGAAGGATCACAACGTCAAGTTCTACAAGACGCCTGACGCCATCCTGCAGCAGCAGTTGAAGATCTGGGACGAAATGATCGCCAAGCGCTCGGCTGAAAACCCGCTGTTCAAGAAGGTGCTGGATTCCCAGCGCGCCTTCGCCGAGCGGGTGGGGCGCTGGCACGGGGATACCTCGGTCAACTTCCGCATGGCCTACAACCACTACTTCTCGCGCAGTACCAAGACCGCCTGAGACCCAGCCCGTACCCGCTGACGCGGCCCCCCTCCAGGGGGGCGCCTACGGACCGGCCAAGCCGGATCCGTGGCGCCCTGGATTGGGTAGAGCATCTTGATTGTGCAGTGCATATCTGCCGCATGCCGCGCGCCTTTCCCGGAGTGCGGCGGGACGCCACGCGTCTTGACCTGGAAGTGAGATGATCCGAATCATACGTTTCATAGACCGTATCTCCACTTTTGTCGGGCAGGCCTTTGCCTGGTTGATCGTAGTCCTGACATTGCATGTCTGTTGGGAGGTGGCCGCGCGCTACCTGTTGAACCAGCCCAGCGCCTGGGCGTTCGATCTGCAGATGATGTATTACGGCATCCTTTTCATGATGGCCGGCGCGTATACCCTGGCCAAGAATGGCCATGTGCGCGGCGACATCCTGTATGGCTTCCTGCCACCTCGCGTGCAGGCGGGGCTGGACCTGATCTTGTACATCGTGTTTTTCTTTCCGGGCGTGATCGCGCTGGTGTGGGCAGGCTGGTATTACGCCGGCTATTCGATCGCCATCCGCGAACACTCATCGTTAATGGCCAACGGGCCACCGATCTATCCCTTCAAGGCTTTTATCCCGATAGCGGGCGCGGTATTGCTGGTGCAAGGCGTGGCGGAGGTGCTGCGCTGCGTGCTGTGCCTGCGACGCGGCGCCTGGCCCTCGCGCGCCGAGGACGTCGAGGAAGTGGACGTCGACAAGCTCAAGCAGATGGTGCATGTGAAGGACGAAGACATCGCCAAGCTGGATCGCTACGTCACTTCCGGGGAGCCGCGCTCATGAAGATCCACAAGGCGCTGTGGTTCGGCCTGTCATGCATCGGGCTGGTGCTGCTGATGATCGCGTTCCTGACGCCCTGGGACCACCTCACTACGGGGCATATAGGCCTTTTGATGCTGGCGCTGATCGTGGTGGCGATCATGCTGGGCTTTCCGACCGCATTCACGCTGATGGGCATGGGGGTGCTGTTCACCTTCCTGGCCTACTACATGCAGAGTTCCGATGCAGGCCGTTCGGTCGGGCAGACACTGGACCTGATGGTGCAGCGCACGTACGCCACGATGACGAACGATTCGCTGATCTCGATTCCCTTGTTCGTATTCATGGGCTATCTGGTCGAGCGCGCCAACCTGATCGAAAAGCTGTTCCGTTCCATGCACCTGGCCCTGGCGCGTTTGCCGGGCGCGCTGGCGGTGGCCACGCTGGCGACCTGCGCGATCTTCGCGACCGCGACCGGCATAGTCGGAGCGGTGGTCACGCTGATGGGCCTCTTGGCCATGCCGGCCATGCTCAAGGCGGGCTACAGCGTCCGCCTGACCGCCGGCTCCATCACGGCGGGCGGCTGCCTGGGCATTCTGCTGCCTCCCTCCGTGATGCTGATCGTGTATGGCGCGACCACCGGCGTATCGGTCGTGCAGCTGTATGCGGGGGCGCTGTTCCCGGGCATCATGCTGGCGGTGCTGTACATGATCTACGTGATCATCGTCGCGAAGCTGCGTCCCGACATGGCGCCGCCCCTGCCCAAGGAAGAGCGCGGCGTGCCCTTGTCCCAGGAGTCCGCGGCGCTGGCGTCCGGCGGTTACACGCGCGCAGTCTCCGGCATGCTGGCGGCCTTGTTCAAGGGACGCCGCAACCAGAATGTGCCGCTCGGCTTCCTGATGCGCAACATGGCGCTGGCGCTGGCGCCGTTGGCGGTGACGGTGCTGCTGGTGGCGGTGGTCTACCAGGCGTCGACGCGCCCGGAAGTCGTTTACGAGATTCCAGCCGAACTGCAGCTCGGCTCGGGAGGCTTCGATTCAGGCTTGAGCGAACCGCCTGCCGACGGCTTGGCGGAACCGCCATCGAATGAACTGGCGGAACCTCCTTCCAATGAACCGGCCGCGCCGACCGGCCTGGCCGAGCCGCCGGGCGCGCAGGCCGCCCCGGCGCCCGCCGCCGGGCAGGCGCCGCCAGCCGCTGACGCCGGCATCGCCGCGCCGAAGGGGTTCTGGATCTTCGCGGGCATATGCGCGGCGATCCTGGTGGTGTTCTATGCGATGCTGACCTGGGCGCGTATGGAAATCTTCAAGATGCTGATGGCCTCGTTCTTTCCGCTGGCGGTGATGATCGCGGCGGTGCTCGGCTCCATTGCCTTCGGGCTCGCCACGCCCAGCGAGGCCGCCGCCATGGGCGCCATGGGCGGAGCGCTGCTGGCGCTCGCGTACCGGAGGCTGAACCTGCCGGTGCTGCGCGAATCGGTGTTCCTGACCGCCAAGACCAGCGCCATGGTGTGCTGGCTGTTTGTCGGTTCGTCGATCTTCTCTGCGGCGTTTGCCTTGCTGGGCGGGCAGCGCATCATCGAGGAATGGGTGCTGTCGCTAGGCCTGTCGCAACTGCAGTTCCTGCTGTTGGCGCAGGTCATCATCTTTCTGCTGGGTTGGCCCCTGGAGTGGACCGAGATCATCGTGATCTTCATGCCCATCTTCGTGCCGCTGCTCAATACGTTCGGCATTGACCCATTGTTCTTCGGCCTTCTGGTCGCGCTGAACCTGCAGACGGCGTTCCTGTCGCCGCCGGTCGCGATGTCGGCCTTCTATTTGAAGGGCGTTTCGCCGCCGCATGTGACCCTGAACCAGATCTTCCTGGGCATGATGCCTTTCATGGGCATCCAGGTGGTCGCGATTTTCCTGCTGTATGTCTTCCCCGGCATCGGCATGTGGTTGCCGACGGTGTTGTACCGGTAAAGGATTTCAGGGAGGCGGCCTGCGGCTTGCCTCCCGTCCTGCCGCGGCTCAAGCGGTGCCCGGTATGGCGCGGCGCCCCAGGCCGGCCGAGAACCGGATCAGATAGCCGTCCGGATCCTGTACCAGGAACTGATGCACGCCGACTTCGGTCGTCCCCGCGCGGTACCACTTTTCTTCAGCCTGCATATACAGCGGCCAGCCGGCGCCGCGCAGGGCGTCGACTATCGGCGTAATCGCGGGAACCTCGATCTGCAGATTGATCCCGCGCCCCAGCGGCGCTTCCAACGGGCCGGTAATCCAGTTCCTGCCATGACCGTATTCTTCCAGCATCACCTGCGAGCCGTCGTGGTCCAGGTAGGCAAAGCGATCCTCCGGACGGTCGTAGGCTATCGAGAACCCGCACAACCCGCACCAGAAGCGCAGGCTCTTGTCGATGTCCGAGACCAGCAGCTCGGGCACGACGCGGGCCGCGGAAAACTCGGAAGCGGGAAGCACGGGATAGGTCATGGCGGATATCGTCAGAGGGAAGCGCCAACTGGCGCGGATGAGATCCGGGATGATAGGCCGGAATCTGGGGCGAGGTGGTGCTGATGAGCCTTGCTTGTGCGCGCCCATGGGAATATAGTTAGGCGCCTTATTAATATTTGCGCTGACTCGCCCAAGACATCGACCATGCAAAACACACAACTCATGCTGGAACCCAAGCACCGGGCATTGCTCGACGTGGCGGCAAGGCGCGGCCTGCCATCGGCCGAGGGAATCGGCCTGTGTTTTCAGCTGCTGTCGCTGGCCAGCGCCATCGACCGCGACTGCGCTGCCCGGCTCGCGCCGCGCCAATTGTCGGAGGGAAAGTTCGTGCTGTTGTTCCTGCTGCACGAGCAGGCCGGCGGCATGTCGCCCCATGAATTGGCCGAGGGCGCCGGAGTCACGCGTGCCACGGTCACGGGCTTGTTGGACGGGCTGGAGCGCGACGGGTTTGTTTCGCGGCGCGCGGCCAAGGAAGACCGGCGCAAGATGCTCGTGAAGCTGAGCGCCAAGGGTCGGGCCGAAGCGGACCAGCTCTTCAAGACGCACACGGACTGGATAGGCGCTTTGTTCACGGGCCTGAGCCTCACGGAGCGCGCAAGCCTGCGCGACCTGCTGGGCAAGATTTGGCAGGCAACGGACGCGGGCCGGGCCGCGAGCCAGGAGGATCTGCAATGAGCAGGAAAGTCCCCATTGCCGCCGCGCCGTCGGGCCGGGGCGTGAAGGACATCAGCGCCGAACGCCTGGCGCAGCTGAACGCGGGTGAACCCGCCCGCAACCTGACCGAATGCCTCGCGGTGGACTTCGCCGAACTGCTGCGGGCTGCCGCGCCTGGGTTGGGCCCCCGATCCATCGCGGCCCTGCGCGCCCAGGCGGGAGCGGGCATTTCCAAACGCATGGTCTTGGCGGCGCAGATCCTGCTGGAAGGACTGGGCCCGGATGCTTTCAGACAACTGCGCGATCATCGTTCCGACACCGTGCGGGGCTGGGCTTGCTTCATGGTTGGCGCGATGCCGGACTTGACGCTGAAGCAGCGCCTGGGGTTGATCCGACCCCTGGCCGATGACGCACATTTCGGTGTGAGGGAATGGGCCTGGTTGGCGGTGCGCCCGCAATTGGCGGCTGATCTGGACACGGCCGTGGAACTGCTGCAGCCCTGGACCGCGGAAGCTTCCGAGCGTCTGCGGCGCTACGCCAGCGAGTCCTTGCGGCCGCGCGGGGTCTGGTGCGCGCACATAGCCGTGTTGAAGGCAGACCCCGGCCGGGCGCTGCCTTTGCTGGAGCCGCTGCGGGCCGATCCGTCTGCCTACGTACAGGACTCGGTGGCGAACTGGCTGAACGACGCAAGCAAGGACCAGCCCGTCTGGGTGCGGGAGGTCTGCGCGCGCTGGTCGGCGGGCAAGCCGGCCGAGGCGACGGCACGCATCTGCAAGCGCGCGCTGCGTTCCATCGGCGCCTAGCCTACAACTGGCTCATGCCGCCGTCGGCGATGATTTCCGTGCCCACGATGAAGGCGGATTCTGGCGAGGCCAGGTGCAATACGGTGGAAGCGATTTCCTGCGGGGTGCCGAAGCGGCCCAGCGGAACCTGGGCGCGGATGCTGGCAGCGGTCTTCTCCAACGTGGCGGCGTCCAGCCCCAGCTTGTCATAGATCGGCGTGGCCACGGGTCCGGGGCTGATGACATTGACGCGGATGCCTCGCGGCAGCAATTCCGCCGACAAGGTCTTGGCCAGCGAGATCAGCGCGGCCTTGCTGGCGGCGTAGATGGATGAGGCCGGCATGCCGATGCGGGCATTGATCGACCCGTTGAGCACGATGGATGCCCCCGGATTGAGCAGCGGATCCAGCGCCTGCAACTGGAAGAAGGCACCCTTGACGTTGGTGGAAAACGTCTGGTCCCAGAGCGCTTCCGTGGCTTCGGCCAGGGGAGCGAAGCGCGCCACGCCCGCGTTGATGAATACGGCGTCCAGGCGGATACCGGCCTGGCGCAGTTCGGCGGCCAGCGCCGTGGCGGCGCCGGGAGCGCCGGCATCGTTGCGCAGGGCCAGGGCATGGGAGCCCAGGCTGGCGCGGACCTGCTTCAGCACTGCGGCGTCGCGGCCGGTGACGACCACGCGGGCGCCTTCGGCGGCGAAGGCCTGGGCGGCGGCGAGTCCGATGCCGCTCGTGCCTCCGGTGACCAGGACGGTCTTCTGTTCAAAACGGTTCATGGTGGGCTCCTTGGAAGCCGGGAAGTGTCCTGCGCGCTTGCGGCGGGCGGGATCGCCGCATTCCACGATAGATCAATCGGAAGCCTTGCGGGCGATTCGTTATAGTCATTGCGGACCGCAATCCGAATCTGCGGCAATGCGGCAAAGTCCGCGCACAACAGTCCAAGGGACGGGCATGGAAGAGACGACACCGAATTGGGCATCGCTGGTCGATGACTTGAACAAACTGCTGCGCCTGAAGACGACGGTCATCGGCATGAAGCTCTACGAGCGCGAAGCGGACATGGCGGCCGTAAAGGGTTTGCGCCGTCCGCAGGCCACGCACACCACCGATCAGATCGTCGGCATGGCCGCACGCCTGGGATGGACGGTGGGCATTACGGGCGACGATCTGGTTGGCGCGCAATGCCGCGCCGTGATCGGCCTGGGGCCGCAGGACGACGCCTGGAAAAGCGGCAAGGATTATGTGGGCGTCTGGCACGCCACCCAGGAAGATGCGCAGGCGCGCCAGGAGGCGCTGTCCTGTGTGCCGGCGGGCAAGTACCGCGGGTTGGTGGTGTCGCCGCTGGCGTCCGGCCGGCTGGATCCGCCGGACATCTGCCTCATCTACGCTACGCCGGGCCAGATGATCATTCTTATCAATGGCCTGCAATGGAAGAACTATCGGCGCTTCGACTGGAGCGTGGTGGGCGAGACGGCCTGTGCGGACTCCTGGGGCCGCGCGCTGGCCACGGGGGAACCCAGCCTGTCCTTGCCCTGTTACGCCGAGCGCCGTTACGGCGGCGTGCCTGATGAGGAAATGCTGATGGCTTTGCCGCCGCATTACCTGCCCATTGCCATCGCGGGCATGAAGGCCTTGTCCGCCAACGGCCTGCGCTATCCGATTCCGCCCTACGGCATCCAGAACGACGTGCGGGCAGGCATGGGCGTCAGTTACGCCCGCCCGCCGGCGGCATCCGCGCCGCAATCCTGATGGGCGGCTGCGCGCAGGGCGGCCGCCAGGACGCGGGCGGCGGGTCCCAGGGGCTGGTCGATGCGATGCGCCAGGTAGGTTTCGCTGGCCACCTGGCTGCCGCGCCCCAGGCTGTCCGTCGGCAGGCGCAGCAGCCGGCCCTCGGCCAGATCGCGCGCCACCTGCCAGTAGGGCAGCCGACCCCAGCCCACGCCCGCCAGGATCAGCGCGTGTTTGGTGTCCTGGCCGCTGACGCGGCAGGTTTGCGGCGACAGCACCGCGAAATCGCGTCCCGGAGTCAACGAAGACGGGTCCATTTGCACGATCTGCACGTGGTCGGCAAGCTCGGGCGGGCCCAGTGGCGCATCGGCGGCCACGCGCCGCGCCAAGGCATGTCCTGCGCCAACCACCGCCACCATCTGCACGGACGACAGTGCCTGCATGACGATGCGCGGATGACGGAAATGGTCGCCAGCGGTGATGGCCAGCGTGTGGCTGCGCGTCAGCAGGGCTTCGACCGGGCCGCCCAAAGGCAGCACGGACACCCGGACGGCGACCGAGGGATAGGCCGCGCGCAGCGCGTTCAGCGCGGCGCCCACTTCGGCGATGGGATACAGCGTGTCCACGGCCAGCGACAGTTCCAGTTCAACGCCTTCACCCAGGCCCTGGGCGCGGGCTCGCATGGCGTCCACGCGAAGCAGGATGTCCCGGGCGTTGGCCAGCAGGGCTTCACCCTGCGGCGTCATGACGGGCCGGTGTCCGCTGCGGTCGAACAGCGTCACGCCCAGTTCCGCTTCCATGTTGGCGATGGCGTGGCTGACAGCCGATTGCACGCGCGACAGGCGCCGCGCGGCCGCGCGGAAGCTGCCGGCATCGGCCACGGCGGCGAATACGCGCAACTGGTCCAGGGTCAGGGCGTCTATCATCCGGCAAGTTGATCTATTTAATCGATCGATTCCATCAAAAGATTATCACTTACCAGGATCGGCCGGCGCTGGCATCCTGCGTGGGTTGAAGCAAGGGGAGACAGGGATGGGCAAGGAAGGAACGCGTTGGTCGGCGGTGCTGGCCATCGTGGGGGCCGGCGTGGTGTCGGCGCTGCAAGTCGGCAAGGTCATCATCGCGGCGCCGCTGCTGCGCAAGGATATGGGCCTGGATCTGGCCTCCATCGGCGCGCTCGCCGCGGTGTTTTCGATCCTGGGCCTGGTCGGCGGAATTGCCGCCGGCGGTGTCATCAACCGCTATGGCGCCCGGCGGATGCTGCTGGCGGGGCTGGCCGCGACTGCCGTGGGCACGGTGACCGGGGCGATGGCGCCGGTCTACAGCGTGCTGCTGGCTTCGCGCATCGTGGAAGGACTGGGCTTCCTGATGATCACGGTGGCTGGGCCCGCGGCCTTGCAGCGCATGGTATCGGCGTCCACGCGCGACTTTGCGTTTGCGCTCTGGAGTTGCTACATGCCTGCCGGCATGGCCATCGCAATGCTGGCCTCGCAGGCTTTCAGCGGCTGGCAGGCTTATTGGTGGTGCGCGGGCGCGGCGGTGCTGGTGGCGCTGGCCTGCGTGGCCGCCTTGGCGCCGGCCACGCCGGGCGGCGCGAGGCTGTCATGGGGCGGCTTGCGGCAGGATACGGTGGACACAATGGGCGCGCCCGGCCCCCGATTGCTGGCGCTGTCGTTCACGCTCTACAGCCTCATGTTTTTCGCGTTGTTCACCTTCCTGCCGGTCTTGCTGACCGAACAACTGGGTTTGCCCCTGGCGACCGCCGGCCTGTACAGCGCCATCGCCAGCGCCGCCAACGTGGTTGGCAATCTGGGCGCGGGGGTGCTGCTGGCGCGCGGCTGGCGGCGTTCGACGCTGATCGCCTGCGCCAGCCTGATCATGGGCGCAGTGGCGCTCCTGATATTCCGCTCGGTGCTGCCGGCCATGCCCACCTTTCTGCTCTGCGTGCTGTTCTCCGCGGTCGGGGGCCTGATACCGGCCACGTTGCTGGGCACCGCGCCGCTGCTGGCTCCCAAGCCCGCGTTGACGCCGGCGTCGGTGGGGCTGGTGATGCAGGGCAGCGGCCTGGGCCAGGTGATAGGGCCGGTGGCGGTGGGCGGGGCGATCGACCATTACGGCTGGTCGGCGGCCTCGTTGATCGTGGCGGCGGCGGGGCTGGGAGGCGTATGGCTGGCATGGCGCCTGCGGCGCCTGAATGGTCCTGGCCTGTAAGCGGCGTGCAATGCGCGCGGTTGTCACGGGACCGGCATATCATGGCACTTCGTCCCTTATGGAGCCATCATGCCTACGCCTGCCCCCAGCCTGGTCATCTTCGACTGCGACGGCGTTTTGATCGATAGCGAGATCATCGCGGCGCGCGCCCAATCCCGGGCGCTGGCCGCGCATGGCATCGCCATCACGCCCGAGGAAGCTGCGCGCCGCTTCGCAGGCATACCCGACGCGGATATGTGGCAGACCTTGCAGCAGGAAAGCGCTTGCAGCCTGCCGGAAGGATTCGCGCGCGAATACGCGGATGGATTGGCTGCCACCTTCCGCCAGGAACTGCGCGCGCTGCCGGGCGCGCTCGAGACAGTCCGGGCGCTGCGCGAGCGCGGGCTGCAGGTCTGCGTGGCATCGAGCAGCACGCCGCCCAAGCTGGAGGCGGCCCTGAAGCTGGTCGGCCTATGGGACGAGTTCGCGCCGCACGTGTTCAGCACGGCGCAGGTGGCGCACGGCAAACCAGCGCCGGACGTGTTCCTGTTCGCGGCCCGGCAGATGCGCGTCGCAATCCTCGATTGCGTGGTGGTGGAAGACAGCGTGCCCGGCGTGCGGGCCGCCCGCGCCGCGCGCATGCGCGCGGTGGGCTATGTGGGCGCCTCGCACAACGGACCGGACCAGCGCCAGCGGCTGCTCGACGAGGGCGCTTCGGACGTCATCGACGATCTGCGCCGCTTGCCCGAATTGCTGCTGGCCTAGCGCGCGGCGAAACGCGCGCGTCTTCAGGCGGGGGCCGGCACGGCTTCGGGCTTGACCCGGACCGCGCGCAGCACGCCCACGATCAGGCAGGCGATGCCGATCAGGGTCAGCGGTTGGGGCATCTGCCCGCGCAGGATGTAGGCATAGGCCAGCGCCGCCAGCGTTTCGAACACGATCAACTGTCCGGCCAGCGCGGTGGGCAGGCGCTGGCTGGCTTCGTTCCAGCACAGGGTGCCCAACCAGGACGCGAACAGGCCGATGATGGCCATCAAGGCCAGGAAGACCTCGGGCCGGGGACCGGCGGGCATGGGAAAGCTGCTGCCGGCGGCTGCCATGCCCGCCCACAACGCCGCGTAACCCGCCAGTGCCAATGGCAGGGTCGCCACACCCTGGGCCGTGGCCCAGGTGCGCGGGCTGCGGTCCGGATGCGCGCGCAGCCAATCCGCATTGCGCAGCGGATACCAGGTCCAGCACGCCACCGCGCCCAGCGCCAGCAACGCGCCCACGGTATAGCGCGACATGTCGGCGTCCGCCTCCTGGCGCAGTGCCTGCAACTCCACCTGATTGACGCAGGCGATGCCCAGGGCGATCAAGGCCAGGGCAGGGGCCAGGCGTTTCCAGGGCAGCCTGCCGTCGCGCCTGGCGTTACGCAGGTTGGCGCTGATGGCGATGACGACGGGCAGCGTGCCGATGATCATGGTGGGCAGGGGACCGCCGGCGCGCTGGATGGCGCTGGCCAGGCACAGGTAGTAAAGCAGGTTGCCGATGGCGGCCAGCTTCAGCGCCTCGACCCAGTCGGCGCGGCCCAGCCGGCGCAGCGCGCGGCGATCCATCCAGGCCAGCGGCAGCGCGATCAGCCCGAACGCCAGGTAGCGCGCCACGGATTGCAGCGCCGCCGGGTATTCCGGCAGCAACAGGGGGCCCACGAACACCAGCCCCCACATCAGGCCGGCGGCCAGGGCGTAAAGGGTTCCAGCCCACATAGCAAGTCGCTCCAGATCAAGAATGCGGGCAGTCTAGCCAGGCCGTTGCTGGCGCGTCTTGTACCAGATTGCTGCGTGCGGCTCAGGCGCGGACTTGCTTCTGATAGCGGGCGGGCGTGACCCCGTAGCGGCGGGAGAAGGCGCGGGTCAGATGGGCCTGGTCGGTCAGGCCGGCAGCCAGCGCCACCTGTGCGGGCGATTCGCCCGCGGCCAGGCGGCGTTTGGCTTCGAACAGGCGCAAAGCCATCAGCATCTGCTGTGGCGTGGCATGGTATCGGGCCTGGAAGCTGCGCAGGAAATGAAAGGGGCTGAGGCCGGCAACGGCAGCGAGTTCGTCCAGTGTCAGGCGGCGCGACAGGTGGGCGCGCAGGTAGTCGATGACGGAAGCGAAGCGCGGCGCGCCTTCATTGGGCGCCGCCCGCGCCGTGCGCGCGTGGCGGCGGAACTCGCCCAGCAGCGCATACAGCGCGCTATCGAAAGCGAGCGGCTCGCGCGCCTGCCACAAGGTATCCAGCAGCGCGGTGACGCGCTGTGCGCCTGCGGCGTCATGGCCGACGGCCGTATCGAACCACCAGCCGGAGTCGCCCGTGACGCGGGCTACTACATCCGGATCCAGGTAGACCATGCGGTAGCGCCAGCCTCCCTCGGTTTCGGCGCGGCCCGTGTGCAATTCGTCCGGGTTCATCAGTACTACCGACCCCGAGGGCGCCAGATGGTCCGCGCCGCGGTAGCGGAAGCGTTCGACACCCGTTTCGATCGCGCCCAGGCCATAGGCTTCATGGGTATGGGGTTCGAAGGCATAGCGGATGATGTGCGCGCGGTACAGCTCCACGCCGGGCAGATGCGCTGCCTGGCGGAATTCGGCCCGATCGCCGGGATGCTCGAACGCCGCCGGCACGCCCGGCAAGGCGGGCGCGGCGAGGTCGGACGAGGCGGGGGCGATGGGGTGCATGCCTGGATTTAAGCATGCCGGCCTCAGGCTACGGGCATCTCCCGCGCCCGTCCCAGCAGCATTTCCCGTTCACGCGCGTTGCGCGTCATGCCGGCGGCGCGTTCGAACTCGGCGCGGGCTTCGGCGTGGCGCCCCAGCTTGGCCAGCAGGTCTGCCCGCACGCTGGGCAGCCAATGGTAATTGGCCAGCGCGGGTTCCTGCGCCAGATGGTCGGCCAGGTCCAGTCCGGCCTGGGGGCCGAAGGCCATGCCCACCGCGACGGCGCGGTTCAGTTCCACCACAGGCGACGGCATGGCCTGCGCCAGCGCGTCGTACAGCGCCACGATGCGCGGCCAGTCGGTTTCTTCGGGCGCGCGGGCGCGGGCGTGGCAGGCGGCCAGTTCCGCCTGCAGCGCATAGGGACCGCGCGGCGCACCCAGGCTGTCCGAGAGCGCCAGCGCCGCCAGGCCGCGGCGGATCAGCAAAGGATCCCAGCGGCTGCGATCCTGGTCCATCAGCAAGACGGGGCGGCCCTGGGCATCGGTGCGCGCATGCAGGCGCGAAGCCTGCAATTCCATCAGCGCTGCCAGCCCATGGACCTCGCTTTCATCGGGAGCCAGCTGCGCCAGGATACGGCCCAGGCGCAGGGCTTCGTCGCACAGCGCGGGACGCATCCAGTCATCGCCCGAGGTGGCCGAATACCCTTCGTTGAAGATCAGGTAGATGACTTCCAGCACGGACGCCAGGCGCGGCGCCCGCTCTTCGGCCCGCGGCACCTCGAAGGGCACGTTCGCAGCGGACAAGCTGCGCTTGGCGCGCACGATGCGTTGCGCGATGGTGGACTCGGACGCCAGGAAGGCGCGCGCGATTTCGGCGGTGGTCAAACCGCCCAGCAGGCGCAGGGTGAGCGCCACGCGCGCTTCGGTGGACAGGAGCGGGTGGCAGGCGGTGAACACCAGCCGCAGCAGGTCGTCGCCTATGTCGTCCTGGCGGGCGGCATCCAGCGCGTCGACGAAGTCGGGCTCGACGTCGGCTTGCAGGGCCTCCAGCTCGTGCCCGATCTGCTCGTGCTTGCGCGTGTGCAGCGCATCCAGCCGCAGACGGTCGCGCGCGCGATTCTTGGCGGTAGTCATCAGCCACGCTCCCGGGTTGTCCGGCACGCCGGTTTCGGGCCAGCGTTCCAGGGCGGCGACCAAGGCATCTTGCGCCAGCTCTTCAGCCGGCCCGACGTCGCGCACCAGGCGCGCGACGCCGGCGATGACGCTGGCGGCTTCGATCCGCCAGACCGCCTCGATGGCGCGATGCACGGCCTCCCGCGTCATGCGTTGGGGACCTCGCCGGGAGCCATGTACACCAGTTCCCAGACATGGCCGTCCAGGTCCTCGAAGCCGTGGGCGTACATGAAGCCGTGGTCCTGCGGCTGGCGTGGCGCGGTGCCGCCAGCGGCCAGGGCGCGCGCCACCTGTTCGTCCACTTCGGCGCGGCTGTCGCAGGACAGCGCGATCAGCACTTCGGTGGTCTTGGTGGCGTCGGCCACCGGTTTGCCGGTGAAGGTCTGGAAGAAGTCCTTCACCAGCAGCATGACGTAGATGCTGTCGCTCACGACCATGCAGGCGCCCTGGTCGTTGGTGAACTGCGGGTTGAAGCTGAAGCCCAGGCTCTTGAAGAAGGCCTGCGATTTCTGCATGTCGGCGATGGGGAGATTGACGAAGATCTGGTTGTGCATGATGTTCCGTTTCCTGATGGTAAGCATGGCCTGGCGCCAATGCCAGGGGGCTGGTGATGGTTACGCGCGAGGTTGCGCCCGGCTATTGGCCATTGCCCGGTATCTGCCGGAAGCGTTCGACGCCTTCGCTGGGGCCGAACTCGTCCAGCTCGAAGACCTGGCGCACTTCGACGGCGCACGGCTGGCCCGGGAAGGGCTCTGGAAAGCGCAGTGCCCACTGCATGGCTTCCTCGCGCGACCGCGCCTGGATCATGGTGTAGCCGGCGATCAGCTCCTTGGTTTCGGCGAAGGGGCCGTCCACGACTTCGCGCTTGCCCTGGTTGTACTGCACGCGCCACCCCTTGGAAGAGGGGTGCAAGCCATTGGCGTCCAGCAGCACGCCGGCCTTGGCCAGCGCCTCGTGATAGGTCGCCATGGCGCCCAGCAGACTTTCCTCCGGCATCACGCCCGCTTCACTGTCCGGCGTGGCCCGGACGATGATCATGTATCGCATTCCTGAGACTCCTCGGTTCTGAAACACAGCCCGTGGCAGGGCTTGTACTGGCACGACGAACGGCGGGAAGCGGGATCGACAAGAAAATCGTAAACCTAGGGTAAGTACCAGGCGGCGGTGTTGGATTCAGCACCTGGTTACAACGGCACAGCCCTGGTTGCAGGCAGCGTCCCTACACTCGCAGCGTCTACAACTTTGAATGCCGATATGAAAATCCTGTGCAGTCTTGCCTTGCTGGCGTCCTTGCTTTCGGGCTGTGCCGTCTATACCCCCAGCGGCGCGGTGATTGTTGATCCGCACGACGGCGGCGGCCGCGGCGGTTTCTGTCCGCCAGGCCAAGCCAAGAAAGGAAACTGTTGAAGAAAGCGGCTGGCCGCGGGGCCGGCCGCTATTTCGCCTGCAAGCGTGCCTACATGAAGCACGGGCCCAGTTCGCGGACCTCCACCGTGGCCCATTGGGCGGCAGGACACTCTGCCGCCAGGGCCAGCGCCTCTTCCCTGGTATCGCAGTTCAGCAGGAAGAAGCCGCCTATCATTTCCTTGGCCTCGGCATACGGGCCGTCCAGCACCGAACGTTCTCCGTCGTGGATCCGCAGGCGCACGGCTTCGGATTCGGACTTCAGGGATTCCGCTCGCGCCAGCAGGCCGCGCGATGTCAGGTCTTGCGCATAGCGCAGCATTTGCGCATAGGCTTCGCGGCCCTCTTCGGGCGTGCGCTGGGCGCGCTGGCCCACCGGTTCGACGATGAAAAGCAGATAGGACATGGGATCTTCCAGTGCGGACTGCCGACAAGGTTCGCCAGATTACCGCTATTTGTTGCGCCCGCGCCATCTTGGCTTGGGTTGGCACGCGAGCTTTGTAAGCAGAGGTAGAGGGGGGCGGCATCGGACGTCCGTGCGCGGATTCGCCGCCCGCGCTTGCCGCATCCTCGGGATTGTTCATCTGGAGCATGCCGCGACCTGCCAATATCTGTATAAATAGGGGATGCCCCAACCATGCCCCGTGCGGGTGTGGCCGCAAGCAGGAATAATGCGTCAGACTACGGAATCGGCGCGGCCGGAGGCCCGCTAACACTGCGAAGGTTTCATGGCTACCCATACTCCCGCCTCCGAGGATGTTCCTGCCCCCGGCTGGCTGCGCTGGCTGCCGGGACTGGCGGTGCTCCGGTCGTACCAGGCCGCCTGGCTGCCCAGGGACTTGGCGGCCGGCCTGGTGCTGACGACCATGCTGGTGCCGGTGGGCATCGCCTATGCGGAAGCTTCCGGTGTCCCGGGCGTCTACGGCCTTTATGCCACCATCATCCCGCTACTGGCCTATGCGCTGTTCGGCCCCAGCCGGATCCTGGTGCTGGGGCCGGACTCCGCGCTGGCCGCGCCCATCCTCGCGGTGGTGCTCAGCGTGTCGGAGGGCGATCCGATGCGCGCGGTGGCCGCGGCCAGTCTGATGGCCATCGTCGCGGGCCTGTTCTGTATCGTGATGGGTTTGCTGCGGCTGGGCTTTATCACCGAACTGCTGTCCAAGCCGATACGCTACGGCTACATGAACGGCATCGCGCTGACGGTGCTGGTCAGCCAATTGCCAAAGCTGTTCGCCGTGTCCATCGACGATGCCGGCCCGCTGCGGGAACTGGCGCAGTTGGGGCGGGCTGTCTATAACGGCGAGACCAACTGGTACAGCTTCGCCGTGGGGGCGGCAACGCTGGCGGTGATCCTGCTGCTCAAGCGCTTCGAACGCGTGCCCGGCATCCTGATCGCTGTCATCCTGGCCACGCTGGCGGTCAGCCTGTTCGACCTGGACAGGCAAGGGGTGAAAGTACTGGGCGAGATCCCGCAAGGGCTGCCCGCGTTCGCGTTACCGTGGCTCAGCCACGCAGACCTGGTCAAAATCGTGCTGGGCGGTTGCGCGGTGGCTCTTATTGCCTTCGCGGACACCAGCGTGCTGTCGCGCACCTACGCTGCGCGCACGAACACGCGCGTGGATCCCAATCAGGAAATGGTCGGCCTGGGCGTGGCGAACCTGGCGGCCGGTTTTTTCCAGGGCTTTCCGATCAGCAGCAGCGCGTCGCGCACGCCGGTGGCCGAGGCCGCGGGATCGCGCACGCAACTCACCGGCGTGGTGGGCGCCATTGCCGTCGCGGGGTTGCTGGTGGCCGCGCCCAACCTGCTGCGTTACCTGCCAAACAGCGCGCTGGCCGCCGTGGTGATTGCGGCGGCCATCGGGCTGTTCGAATTCAAAGACCTGCGCCGCATCTACCGCATCCAGCAATGGGAGTTCTGGCTGTCCATGGCATGCTTTGCGGGCGTTGCCGTGTTCGGCGCCATTCCGGGCATCTGCCTGGCGGTGGTCATCGCTGTCATTGAGTTCCTGTGGGACGGCTGGCGTCCGCACTACGCGGTGCTGGGCCGCGTGCCAAACCTGCGCGGTTACCACGACCTGAAACGCTATCCGAATGCTGCGCTGATCGACGGGCTGGTGCTGTTCCGCTGGGACGCGCCGCTGTTCTTCGCCAACGCCGAACTATTCCAGCAACGCCTGATGGAAGCGGTGGAGGCCTCGCCCACGCCGGTGCGCCGCGTGGTGGTGGCGGCCGAGCCTGTCACCAGCGTCGATGTCACGTCGGCGGACATGTTGCGCGAACTGAGCCGCAGCCTGGCCCAGCAGGGCGCGGCGCTCCATTTCGCGGAAATGAAGGATCCGGTCCGCGACAAGCTCAAGCGTTTTGAACTGACCGAGATATTCGGCGACGACCGCTTCCATCCGACGGTGGGTAGCGCGGTGGACAGCTACCTCGAGAGCGCTGGCAGTGGCCACCCGGGGGATTAAGGCAGGCTGCGAGGTTCAAGCCATCACGGCGGCAAGCTGTTCACCGAACAGGATCAGCGCGATGACGACCATGGCCAGGCCTGAGAATTGGCTTACCCGCCGCGCCGCGAGGGGGCGCGCCTGCAGTACCGCTTTCGAGCCCAGCCCCACCAGGGTGTAGATCACGGCGCAGTTCATGATCTGCAGGATGCCCAGTGCCGTGATCTGCGTGGAAATGGGCCACGCCCCGTCACGGCTGGTGAATTGCGGCAGCAAGGCCAGGAACAGCAGGATGGCCTTGGGATTCACGCCGCTGACCGCAAAGCCCCGCGCCGCCCAGCCGAACCAATGTCCGGCGGCCCGCGCTTCGCCGGCGGCGGGTTCGGAAGGGTGGGCCAGCACGTTGGCGCCGAGCCAAAGCAGATAGGCTGCGCCCAGCAGGGTCAGGACGGTAAGGATGGCGGGTTCGCTTGCGACCAACGCGCCTATCCCCGCAGCGACCACCAGCGTGATCATCAAGTAGCCGGTCAACATGCCCAGCACGGCGGGAAGAACCGCCTTGTCCCGCAAACCGGCGGAGATGGCATACGCCCAGTCCGCGCCAGGGACGACAACCAACGAAAGCGAAAGAAGCCAAAACGCCACCAGATTGCCGGTTTCCAACTGCATGCCCCAAATGAATCTCAGGCGGGGAATGTTATCGGCGATGCAAGGGGAAGTGCTCCCGCAATCTACCGGTATTCTCGACATCCTGGGTAAAATCTTCCGCATGGACGATTTAGATAGAAAGATTCTTGCCGAGCTTCAGCAAGATGGCCGGATTTCGATAACGGACCTGGCGGAAAGGGTCGGCTTGAGCCTGTCTCCCTGCCATCGGCGGCTGCGGGCGCTGGAAGAGGCTGGCGTGATCAGCGGGTACGGGGCAAACATCAATCTGGCCGCGGTTGGCCTGAACTTTTCGGCCATCGTCTTCGTGACGATGCGCGAAGGCAGCAGCGACCGGGTGTCGGCGTTCGAAGCGGCCTTGAGCAATATTCCGGAAGTGGTGCAGGCGCAGCGGCTGTTCGGCGATCCGGACTACATGCTGCATGTCGTCACCCAGGATTTACCGGCATTCCAGGCGCTCTATGACCGGGTGTTGTCCGCGCTGCCCAGCGTGCTGCGGCTGCGCTCCACGCTGGTAATGAAGAACGTGCTGCGGAATCGGCCGGTGCCGCTCTGAGGCGGCGGTTCCGCGAGGCGGCCCGCGGGCGGGCCGCCCGCCTCAAGACTTGGCGGCGGGGGCGGGCGCTGTTGCGGTGGCGCCCTGTGCCGCTTTTTGCGGCGCCGTGATGTCCATGATCAGCTCGACGCGCCGGTTGGCGGCGCGGCCGGCCGGGGTGTCGTTGGACTCGATGGGACGGGTTTCGGCGTAGCCGACGGCGCGCAGGCGCTGCGCCGACACGCCGTCGCGAACCAATTCGCGCAGCACGCTGGTGGCGCGGCTGCTGGACAGTTCCCAGTTGGATGCGAACTGGCGGGTCTGGATGGGCACCGGATCGCTATGGCCTTCGACCGAGACCTGATACTCATTTTTGTTCAGGATGGCGGCCAGGCGCTTGATCACGTCCAGGCCGGTGGGGCTGAGCGTGGCCTGGCCGGACGGGAACAGCAACTCATTGCTGATGCGGAAGCTGACGGACTGTTCGTTGATGATCACGTCGACCGATTTGCCCAGGTCGCCCAGGCCCAGCGATTCCTTGGAAGGAGCGCGCAGGGGCGGGGCTGCTTCGGCCACGACTTCACCTTCCTGGGAATGCGCCGGCTGGACGGCGGCAACGGCGGTCGCGGGCGGGGGCGTTTCGGCTTGCGCCCAGCTTGCCGGAATGTGGACGGCGTCGAACTCGGAGTACTCGCCGTCGTACGTGGGCAGGCCGCTGGCAGCCAGCGTGCCGACCAGCTCCACCGGCTGCTCCGATTGGCCGAAGGCGCCGCCGTGCAGGCGCGTCAACGCCAGCAGCACGACCAGCATGGCCAGGAGCAGGGTGATCAGGTCCAGGTAGCTGAGCAGCCAGTTTTCGGAGTCTTGCTCGACGGTTTCTTCAACGTGCCAGCGGGCGTAGCGATCCTTGCGGTCGCTTTCGCTGGGGCGCCAGCCGCTATTGGCCGCCGCTTTCTCGGCGCGCAACTGGGCCTGGCGGGCCTGCTCGATCCGCTGCGCCAGGGAGGGAGAAATCAGGCTCATTGGCGCGCGGCGGCAGGGCGGGCGATCGAGACAGGCTGGGTGGCCGGCTTGGCCTGGGCCTCGGCCTTGGTTGGCGCAGCCTGGGGCTTGGCATCCACGCCGCCATCGTAGATTTCGTCTTCGACGTGCATCACGAACGAATTCAGGGTTTCGCGCACCACGGCGGGTCCGCGTTTTTCGCACATCATGGCGATGCCCTGGAGCACCATGTTCATGGATTCCACGCGCCTTGCGGTGCGGCGTTCCAGCTTGAGCGCGATCGGTTTGCAGACCAGGTTGGCCAGCAGGATGCCGTAGAAAGTGGTCATGAGACCGATGGCCAGTTGCTGGCCGATGGTCTGCATGCTGCCTTCTCCCAGCACCGACATCAGGTTGATCAGGCCGACCAGGGTGCCCAGCATGCCGAAGGCGGGCGCGAAGGTGGCCATGACCCGGAACATCTGGGCCTCGGCCTGCTCGCGGGCGCGCAGCCGCGCCACGCGCCATTGCAGCAGTTCGATGATCTGGTCTTCGGGCGTGTTGTCGATGATCAGTTGCACGCCGGTGCGCAGGAACGGGTTGCTGACCTTCTTGAGTTCCTGTTCGACCTTGCGGACATCCGTGTTCATCCACAGCTGGGCCATGGACACCAGTTCTTCGATGTCGCGCTGCTGATCGTGCTGGTCATTGCGGAACACGGTGCGCACCAGTTTGAAGACGCGCAGCACTTCGGACAACGGATAGGCGATGAACACGGCGGCGGCGGTGCCGCCCAATACGATGGCCAGTCCTGGTAGGTTGATGTACATGCCGGGGTCGGTGGCGGCCAGGGCCACGACGATAACCAGGGTGAGCAGGCCGACGGCGGCGCCGATGACGGTAGACGGATTCATGGATCTTGCCCGATAACGAGGGCATCCCGTGTGCGGAATGCCGGATTTTCGGGAATTCTAGCCAGCGCCGGCCCAGGTCAATCGGCCGGAAAAAGGGGCGAAAAGGGCGGTAAGCGACGGCTTGGACGATCTAGCGGGCGGGCGCCCTGCTGAAATAAATGGGGGCGGATTGGGCCTGAAATTCCCGGCCGCCCCGAACCTGCGTCATGCCCGGCTTGCGCCGGGCCCGCGGCCGTGCCGGGCGATCCATTCTTCCCGGGTGATCTCCCAGATTTCGGTGGGGAGGCGTCCGCTGACGTAGCCGCGCTCTTCCGTGGCGATCAGGCGCATGCCGCCGCGCGCGGAGATCCGGCGCGAGGCCACGTTGGCGAGGGCCTTGGGCGCGCGCAGCGCGGGCTTGCCTAGCACTTCGAACCAGTAGGCGGTGGCGGCCTCGCTGGCTTCGGTCATGTAGCCGCGGCCATGGTGGACGGGGTCCAGCCAGAAGCCGCGGTTGTTTCCGGTGTCGTCGTCCATCAGGCTGACGATACCGATCAGCACATCGGGCTGGGCGCGGGTGCGGATCGACCAATGCCATTGCTCGCCTCGGCGCATGGCGGGCACCGCCACCTGCTCCAGATAGACGCGCGCCCCGTCGGCCGGATAGGGCCAGGGCACCTGGTCGGCCAGGAATCGCACGATTTCCCATTGGGGAAAGACGCGTTGGATGGCGTCGGCGTCCTGGATTTGCAGGGGTTGCAGGACAAGGCGGTCGGTAAAAAGAGGCGGGAACAATGGGGTGTCGGGCATGGTTGCCGGGCCGGCGCGCGGTGGACGGGAGGCAGATATGTATATCATGGGCGTCATCTGGCGGCTTCAGCCCGGCTGCCGCAGCATTGGAGCAAACCATGAATACCCCCAACGAAAACGTCAGCATGGCGCTTTTCTGTGATTTCGAGAACGTGGCGCTGGGCGTGCGCGACACCAAATACCAGAAGTTCGATATCCGGCCGGTGCTGGAAAGGCTGCTGCTCAAGGGCAGCATCGTGGTCAAGAAAGCCTATTGCGACTGGGAGCGCTACAAGGAATTCAAGGCCCCCATGCACGAGGCCAACTTCGAGCTGATCGAGATTCCACATGTGCGCCAGTCCGGCAAGAATTCGGCCGACATCCGGCTGGTCGTGGACGCGCTGGACTTCTGCTATACCAAGTCGCACGTCAATACTTTCGTGATCATCAGCGGCGATTCCGATTTTTCGCCCCTGGTGTCCAAGCTGCGCGAGAACAACAAGAAAGTGATCGGCGTGGGCGTGAAGCAATCCACCTCGGACCTGCTCATCGCCAACTGCGACGAGTTCATTTTCTATGACGATCTGGCGCGCGAAGGCCAGCGCGCGGCGGACGCGCGCCGCGACAATCGCGGCGGCGCAGCCAACCAGCAACGCCGTACGCCCGACGAAGAACGCCGCCGCAAGGAAGAACTCGAGGCCCGCAAGACCCAGGCCGTGGAGATGGTCGCGGAAACGTTCGAAGACCTCATGGCCGAACGCGGCGACAGCGGCAAGATCTGGGCTTCGGCCTTGAAGGACGCGCTCAAGCGCCGCCGACCCGATTTCAACGAGTCCTACTACGGCTTTCGCGCCTTCGGCAATCTGCTGGACGAGGCGCAGTCCCGCGGCCTTCTGGAAGTGGGGCGCGAGGAAAACGCCGGCACCTATGTGTACCGCGACAGCGCGGGTGGCGCGCCGGCGGCGGATCGTGCCACGGTCAACGGTGGCGCCCGTACCGCGCCGGCTCGCCAGCCGGCCGTGACCGACACGGGCGATACGCAAGTCGCCGCGGTCCAGGAAGAATCAGGCTCCCGGTCTGGCCGTAAATCGCGCGGCGGCCGCAAGTCCGGCGGGGAGGCCAAGGCCAATCGCCAGGCTGCCGAGCAAGGTTCTGGCGACGTAAGCGGCGAGAACGCTGCCACGTCTGCCGAGGCTTGGGCAGCGGCTGCGCCGGGTCCGTCCTCCCAAGCGGCATCCGAAGCGCCGGCCGCGGTGGCTGCGGCCGTGCAGACGCCCGCTGCGCCGGCCGCCGACGTTGCCAGGCAAACGGAAGATCAAGCGGACGCCGCCAGGGTCGACGCCATGCGAGCGGATGCGCTGGCGCGGGCGCAGGCGCCCAAGCCTTTCCAGCCTTCCAGGCTGCCGCCGATGCCCAAGCCCTTGCCGCAAGCGCGCCAGCCCTTGCCCGCGGTGAACATCGCCGAATGGACCTTTGCCGAACCGGCGGCAGAAAGCCGCCGCGAATCTTCCGGCAAGGCGCCTGCCAAGGTATCCGATCCGTTCGAGGGCGGCATGGCCCGGGCGGCCGCCCGGGACGAGGCCAGCAGCCCGGCCGCTGACTCGTCCACGGCGGACAAGCCTGCTGCGAAGCGGGCCGCAAGCCGCAGCCGCGCTCCTGCGAAGAAGACTGCCGCCAAGACCGCGACGGCTGCTCCGGTTGCGGCTGAGCCGGTGGCGGCAGCCGATACGCCGGCTCCCGCCAAGCCTGCCTCGAAGACCGCCGGCAAGGCTGCCGCCAAAGCAGCCCCGCGCGCGCGCCGCGCCAGCAAGAAGGCCGAAGAGTCCTGAGTCCGCGAATGGGTGCGAGGGGCTGACACGCCCTAGTCGGCCGGGCCGCTGTAGCGGCCTGGCGTCGCGCCCAGTTCGCGCTTGAACATGGCAATGAAGGCGCTGACGTTGTCGTAACCCAGTTCCAGCGCCACCGTCGTCACGGCGGCGCCCTCAGCCAGCATTTCCTGCGCCCGCATCAGCCGGGCGCGTTGTCGCCACGCACCCAGGGTCAGCCCGGTTTCCGCCAGGAAGCGGCGAGCCAGCGTGCGCGGCGACATGCCGATCGAGGCAGCCCATTGGTCCTGCGTCCGCAGGTCGGAAAGCTGGGCCGACAGCGTTAGCGCCAGCCGCTGCAGCCGCGGGTCGCCGGGCAGCAGCAGGGCCTGGCCGGCACGCGGCAAGGTGCGGATCTCGTCCCGGATCACTTCTGTGAGACGGCTGCGCGCAGGACTGGTCTTGTCGTCGCGCCAGGACGAGGCGCGGTCGACGGCGGCCAGCAGCAGGGCGGAGGCATGCAGCACGCAGGGGGCTGCCGGCAGGCCCGCGCACGCCGCCGGGCTCAGATAGGCACTGTAGCCGGCATAGGGCCCATGGGAGTACAGGCCATGCGGGTGATTGGGCGGAATCCAGACGGCTTGCCTTGCCGCCACCACCCATTGCTGGTCGCCGGCGTAAACCGTCAACAAACCATGCTGGGCGCCCAGCAATTGCCCCCTGGCGTGCCGATGCAAGGCGGTGTGCCGCAGCGCGCCGTCCTCGAGGCGCACGGCGATCAAGCGGGGGCCGCTGCGGGAGCGGGCGAGCGCCGGATCCAGCAGGGGCGGTAGGGAAGCAGGATGTGGCATTGGCAGAAACACCGTATTGAATGGCCATAACAACGCAGTTTTGCCAGGCCGGCGGATCTATCGTAACCCTGTATGGATTCAACTGGAGCAGCGCATGAAAGCACACGATGTCTTGCCGGACGGCATGGAGGCAGGAGACTTCAATGGCGTGGTCGTACGCAAGGGGACGGTTGGGGCATTTCTTGCAAATGCCCGCGTCTGCCTCGACCCGCAGGCATCGGCCCAGGCCTTGGCCGATGCGCGCCAGGACATCCAGGCGGCATTGCCCGCCCTGAACGCATTGGGCCTGTTCGATGTGCTGCAGGTCCGTGATCCCGCTCTGCGCGCCTGGATGCGAAAAATGGGTGCCGCCGGCAGCTGACGCAGGGTTGGCGAGCAGCCGGATTGCGGCACCGGTGCTCTATCATGCGTGCTTGTATCCGGGGCTTGCGGCCCCTCATGTCGGACGACGCATGCAATATGTTCTGGTCAGTTCCTGCCTGTTGGGCAACCCCGTGCGCTACGACGGCCGTGGCGTTTCCCATGACAATCCCGTGCTTGCCCGGTGGCGGGAAGAGGGCCGGGTGGTCGTCGTCTGCCCGGAAATGGCGGGCGGCATGCCCGTCCCGCGTCCACCCGCGGAGATAGAGCCGGCCGCGGACGCGGCGGCGGTATTGGCCGGCCGTGCCCGCGTGGTGGCGGTTTCAGGCGAGGACGTGACGGCACCCTTCGTGCAAGGCGCGCAAGCCGCGCTGGCAACCGCGCGCAAGCACGCAATCGGCATTGCGGTCCTCAAGGAGGGCAGCCCATCCTGCGGCAGCGGCTATGTGTACGACGGCCATTTTGCTGGCCGCAGGCAGCCCGGAGTCGGCGTGACGGCAGCACTCCTGGCGCGGGCGGGCTTGTGCGTCTTCAGTGAAAAGCAATGGCAGGAAGCCCAGGACTGTCTGGCCCGCCTGGAGGCCGCCGATGGGCCTTGATGCCGGCGACCTGCTCGTGCTGCTGGGCGTGGCGGGATGCGCAATCCTGACATGGAAGATTGCGGCGCGCGCCGGACGCAGCACGGGCCTGTTGCGTTTGGCTGCCGGGATGAGCCTCGCGTTGTCGGCCTTCTTTTTCTATATCTGGTATGCGCAGTACCTGAAGTGGGATTTCAACGAACTGGGCCGCTATTACGACCCGGTAGATCAGGTGGTCTACACGGATTCGGGGTTCGTCTGGGTGCTGCCGGCCGGCGCCTTGCTGGTCTTTGGCCTGCTGTGCGCCTGGCGTGGCTGGCGGCGCTGAGCCGCCTGCCACACGGGCGCGTTTGACGGAGCGCCTCCGATTCACCGCCGTCTATTCACTGCGGATATTGGCCCGCTTTACGATCTGACCGTTGTCCGCGTACTCCTTCTGCACCTGGGCGCTGAACTGCTCGACGGTGCCGGGCGACATGATATTCAGCGCGTCCGTCAGCGGTTTGCTGATGTCCGGCATGGCGGCGATGCGGTTGATCAGGCCGTTCATGCGCTTGCGGAAGTCCGGACTGGTGGTCGCGGGCGCAAAAAACCCAAAGGTAGAGGTCATGTTGGCCATGGGATAGCCCAATTCGGCCAGCGTGGGCGTGCCTGGTCTCGCTGGCAGGCGGGCCGGCGAGCCCACGGCCAGCAGGGTGAGCTTGCCTTCATCGATCAGCGCATTGATCGGGCCCGACGCATTGACCAGCATCAGGGTGAACTGGCCGCCCAGGGCATCGGGCACCATCTGCGCCATGCCTTTGTACGGCACGTGGGTAATGCGCACGTCGGCCTGCCCATTGATCTGCTCCAGCATCAGGTGCCCCAGCGAACCCACGCCCGCGGTCGCCAGCGACAGGCCGCCGGGGTCGGCCTTGGCCTGGGAGAGCATGTCCTGGAATGTCTTGCCGGTGAACTTCGGGCCACCCACCAGATAGACGGGCGAATACATGACGGCGGCCACGGGCGCCAGGTCCTTCAAGGGGTCGTACAGTGTCTTCATCACGTGCGGCGACAGCGTGACCGGGCTGACGGCCGTAAAGGCCAGGGTGTTCTCGTCATGCGCCCGGGCCACCGTGTTCATGCCTATCATGCCGCCGGCGCCGCCGCGGTTCTCCACCACCACGGGCCGGCCCAGTTCCGCCGCAAGCTTCTGCGCGAAGGCCCGCGCAGTGTTGTCGACGATGCCACCCGCGCCGTAGGGCACGACGATGGTCATGGCCTGGGACTTGGCGTCGGACTGCGCGTAGCTGGCGGCAGAGAATGCGCAGGCTGCGCCGATGGCGCACACCCCCGCGATCCGCTTGAAATTCAACATGCTTTCCCCTTTATATGCCCGGCGGCCGATCCGCCAGGACGCGGCGGCCCTTCAATGAGGCGCGCCGGCATGCAGTGTGTGCAGGCCGGCGCGGCAGGGCAAGCGGGAATACCCGGTATGCGCTTTCAGTGGGCGCGGTAGCCGCGGCTGGTCATGCAGGAATCGAGCGCGCGGTTATAGGAATCCACCATGACTTGGGTGGTCCATTGCGTGATGGTGGCCGGGTCGTAACCGCTTTGGTTCATGGCCCAGCGCTGGCAGTCCAGGGTGGCGCTGGCCTGGGCGCTGTTGACGGGCGCCGTGGACTCATATTGCACCGGCTCGTACTGAGGCTGCGGCGCGCTGTAAACGGGAGCCGCCTCGTATACCGGGGCGTTGTATACGGGGGCTGTGTAGACTGGCGGGCTGGTGTAGCCCACGCCCGACGAGTAGACGCCGGCCTGGGTATAAGTGGGCCCGGAGTCGGCCGCCAGCAGCAGGCCTATGGTGGCCAGCGCGAAGGCGCCGCCTATCCACCAGCCGTCGGAACTGCTGCTGCCGCCATGGTAATTGTGATATCCGCCGTGATAGCCACCGCCGTGATATCCGCCGTGGCCGCCGCCCCAGTAACCGCCGCCACGCCCGCCGGCCATGGCGGGCGCGCTTGCCACGGCCAGCGCCAGCGCCGCGACGATGGCCATACGGCCAGAAAACCGCTTCATGATCTTGCTCCTGATCCGTCCCGGGAGCCGGCGTAACGCCAGGTCCGGGCCGATAGTCCTACTTTACCGCCTGGCCGCCTCCATAAAGTGTCTCAAGCGCTTCGGAGATTTCAACTGATTTCAGCGTGGACGGGCAGGTTCTAACGGTCTGGCCAGTTGTTGCAGGAACGCGACTCGCCTGGGCGCAATGGGATCTGCGGTTTGTGGTTGAAGAGCGCGGCATCGCGGTCCAGGGTCTGGTAGGTTTCGTAACCCGCTTTTTCCACGCACCAGTTCCAGAAATACACCTGCGCCCCGTGGATCATCATCGATTCGGCGCGCCACTCTTTCAGGGCCTTGAACGTGGCGCTGCCATCGGCGGCGCTGCGGGTTTCATTGCGGAATTGTTCCCGGCCGTACGGGTAAGTGCTGCTGATCAGGACGACCCGCGCATCCGCCAGGGGCTGGGAATTTTCATCCAGCACGATGGCCTGGGCGTCCGGCTGCATGGTCTTGTAGACGGGGTAGGGCACGCAGCCCGATATCAGGCTGCCAAGAATCAGGACAGCCACAGTAGGCAAGCGCCTTGGGGATGATATTGCAATGGATGTATCTGCGCTGGAAACAGTCATTGAAAGCAGTGGCTAAAAGCGCCGAAGGGTAGTATTTTCTCGCGATGATTACGGCACGACCCACTTCTTTACCGCAAGACAAGCGTCTCACCAAGGGTGAACGCACACGGCTACAGCTCCTGGAGGTCGCGGCGGCGGAATTCGCGGAGCGCGGATTCCAGCATACCCGGATCAGCGACATCGTCGCCCGGGCCGGCGTGACCCAACCTGTCTTCTATCAGTACTTCCCCAGCAAGCAGGCAGCCTACGACGAGCTGGTGGGCATGTTCGCCCAGCGCCTGCGCCAGGCCATCGGCCAGGCGCGCCTGCCGGACGACCTGCAGGGGGCTGAACTGGCCGGGCGCATCCGCCAGGGCGTGAGCGGCCTGCTCGCCATCCTGCAGGAAGATCCCAACCTGACCCGCATCGGCTTCTTCCAGGCCGCCGAGGCGGAGGCATTGAAGGACGAGCTGGTGGCGTTGATCGCCGGCAACGTGGCCGCCGAACAGCAGGCCGGCCTGTTCCGCGAAGACATTCCGTCCGATTGGTTCGCGCAATCGCTGATGGGCATCATCGAACGCTTCACAAGGCAAACGCCGGATGCGGGCCGGCGCTTGGTTCTGGCGGAATTCATCACCGATCTGCTCTTGGACGGGATACGCAAACGACAACGACAAGCCTCCTAGCCGGAGGCTTTTTTTTGGCCGTTGCCCGCTACAGCCGCCGGCCTTAACGCTCCAGCGCCGGCGTGCCGCCCGCGCCCAGGTCCCAGTACAGTCCGGTCATCAGGCTCAGCCCCTGGCGCAGCAGCGCTGGCGGCAGGTGTTCGTTTGGCGCGTGCTGGGAGCAGCCGGGATAGGAGTGTGGCACCCAGATCGTGCGCAGGCCCAGCACGTCGGTGAAGATGTCGTTGGGCAGGGAGCCGCCCAGGTTGGGCAGCACGGCGGTCTTGGCGCCGGACGTGCGCTCCAGCGAGTCCACTGCCCAGCGCACCCAGGCGTCGTCGGGGTCGATGCGCGTGGCGCGGAACATGTTTTCGCGCGTGAGCGCGATCTTCACCATGGGAAACCCCTGGCGATCCAGGTGGCGGCGCAGGGCGGGCACCAGATCGTCAGGGTCCACACCCACCACGAAGCGCAATTGGCAGCGCGCCCAGGCTCGGGGTGGGATGGCGTTGACGGGGGTGTCCGGGTTGCCGGTTTTGTAGGCCAGCACCTCGAACGAACACCAGCCGAATACGCGTTCGGCCGGCGACAGGCCGGGCTCGCCCCACCACGGCTCGATGTCGGGGCCATCGGTGCCGCCGTCCACCTGGCAGTCGGCCAGGGCGCGCCGCACCGCATCGGGCAGCTCGCGCGGCACCCATTCCGGGATGCGGATCTGGCCGGTGGGCGAGACCAGGGTGGCGATGGCGTGGGCCAGCTGGATGCCGGGGTTGGAGATCAGGCCGCCCCAGTTGCCGGAATGGTGGCCGCCTGCGCGGGCTTCGATGCTGAGGTCGAAGTTCAGGCTGCCGCGCGCGCCCAGGAAGAGGGTGGGCCGCTCAGCGCTCAGCCGCGGCCCGTCCGAGGCGATCAAGAGGTCCGCCGCCAGCAGCGCGCGATGTTCCTCGCATAGTTCGCGCAGGCCCATGGAGCCCGTTTCCTCGCCCATCTCGATCAAGTATTTGGTGTTGAACCCCAACTTTCCGCGTGTTTCCAGCACCAGCCTCAACGCTTCCATGTTGACGGTGTGCTGGCCCTTGTTGTCGGCAATGCCGCGCCCGTACCAGCGGCCTTCCGACTCGGTGAGCGTCCAAGGGGACAGCCCTTGCTTCCATTCCTTTTCCAGGCCGCGGATCACGTCTCCGTGGCCATAGCCCAGCACGGTGGGCAAGGCAGGGTCTTCGATGCGCTCCGCATACAGAAAGGGCGCCAGCGCCTTGGGGTGGGTAAGCGTGCGGCAGGTGAAGCCCATGGCTTCGAAGGCGGGCCGGATATCGGCTTCCAGATAGGCGGCGAGTTCAGGGGCGCGGTCCGGATTCTGGCTTTCCGTGGGTTGCGCCAGGCGGCGCGCAAGCAGGGCGCGGAATGCGCCGGAATCGAAACACTGCTCGGCCTGGGCGATGGCTTGTGCACGGGTCATGATGGCTGGGCTCCGTCGGAGGAAGAGGGGTAGAGGTGGCAGGCCACCACGGCTTGCGCGCGCAGCGTCAGCGCCGGGCGTTCAGTTTTGCATAGCGCCATGGCCTGCTGGCAACGGGGATGGAAGGGGCAGCCCGAAGGCGGACGCAGCGGGTCGGGGAAAGACAGCCCCAGGCCCATATCGGGAATGCCCAGGCCGGGCTCGGGCGTCAGTACCGACGCCAGCAGGGCTTGGGTGTACGGGTGGCGCGGATCATGGAACAGTTGCGCGGTGGCGGCGGACTCGACTACGCGTCCCAGGTACATCACCGCCACGTGGGTGGCGATGTGCTCGACCACGGCCAGGTTGTGGCTGATGAATACATAGGTCAGGTTGAAGTCGCGGCGCAGGTCCATCAGCAGATTCATGATCTGGGCCTGCACCGATACGTCCAGCGCCGAGGTGGGCTCGTCGCAGATGACGATCTCCGGATGCATCACCAACGCCCGCGCGATGGCCACGCGCTGGCGCTGCCCGCCGGACAACTGGCCCGGCGTGTTGTGGGCCAGCCGCGGCGGCAGCCCGACGCGTTCCAGCATCTCGATGGCTTTCTGCTGCTTCGGATTGGCGATGCCGTGCACTTCCAGCGGCAGCGACACGATGGAGGCGATCGAGCGTCGCGGATTCAGCGACGAATACGGATCCTGGAAGATCGGCTGCACGCGGCGGGCCAGGGCTCGCCGGCCCAGGGTGCGGATGTCCTGTCCGTCCAGGCGGATCGCCCCTGCGCTTGGCGGCGTCAGCCCCAGCAGCATGCGGGCCAGCGTGGACTTGCCGCAGCCTGATTCGCCCACGATACCCAGCACCGAGCCACGCTCCACCGCCAGGTCCACGCCATTGACGGCATGCAGCGTGCTGCGAGGCCGGAACATGCCCGAGCGGATCGAGAACTGCCTGCTGACGGCGTCGGCTTGCAGCAAGGGGCTCATGCCAAGACTCCTTCTGGATGGAGGATGCAGCGCCACCGCTGTCCTGAGGCCGCGTCATGCACGGGCACCTCGTTGCGGCATTGCGCTTGCGCATGGGGGCAGCGGTCGAAGAAGGCGCAGCCCTGCAATTGGCCGACCAGCGCAGGCACGACGCCCGGTATGGTGCCCAGCGCTGCGCCGGGGGCCGTGCGCCCTGGCACGGGGATACAGGCCAGCAAGCCCTGCGTGTAGGGATGGCGGGGCGAGGCGAAGAGCTCCGCGACCGGTCCTTCCTCCACGATCTGGCCGGCATACATCACGGCAACCTGGCGCGCGATGCGCGCCACCACGCCCAGATCGTGTGTGATCAGCACCATGGCGATGCCGAGCTCGGCCTGCAGATCGGCCAGCAGCCGCAGGATCTGCGCCTGGATGGTGACGTCCAGCGCGGTGCTGGGCTCATCGGCAATCAGCAGTTCCGGGCCGCACATCAGCGCCATGGCGATCATTACCCGTTGGCGCAGGCCGCCGGACAGCTGGTGCGGATACTGCGAGAGCCGCTGCGCGGCCGAAGCAATGCCTACCTTTTCCAGCAGCTCTACCGCGCGGTCGCGCGCCTGTTGCGCGCTCGCCTTGCAGTGATGGATATAGTGCTCGGTCAATTGTTCGCCGATGGCGTAGGCGGGATTGAGCGCCGTCATGGGTTCCTGGAAGATCATCGCCATCTTCCTGCCGCGCAACGCATTGACGCGCCGCCCGCGCGCGGACGACAGGTCCTCGCCCAACACCGAGAGCCGGCGCGTGGCGCGCCGCGCCGCTTTGGGCAACAGGTCCATGATGGCCAGCGAGGTCATGGACTTGCCGCAACCCGATTCCCCCACCAGGCAGAGCGTTTCGCCGCGCCTGACCTGGAAGGAGACGTCGCGCACGGCGTGCAGCGTGCCGCGCGGCGTGGCGATGTCGACGGTGAGTCCATCCACGTCCAGGACGATTTCGTTGTCGATCATGGTCACGCTCTCTCTTCGGGCGTCAGCAGCTGATGCAGCCCGTCGCCGGCCAGGTTGATCGCGAAGATCAACAAGGCCAGCGCCGATCCGGGAATGGCGATCAACCAGAATGAAAAGAACATGTAGGCCTTGGCCTCGGAGATCATCAGGCCCCAGGAGGGCAGCGGCGGTTGCACGCCCAGGCCCAGGAAAGAGAGAGAGGCTTCCAGCAGGATCGCGCTGGCAGCCTCCAGCGTGGCGATCACGATCAGCTGCGGCACCACGTTGGGCAGCACCTCGCCCCAGACGATGCGCCAGGTGGACGCGCCCGCCGCTTGCGCCGCGGCCACGTACTCCAGGGAGCGCACCTGTTGCGTGGCGCTGCGCATGACTACCGCGTACCGGTCCCACTTGAGCAGTCCCAGCACCAGGATGACGACCCAGAGCGAGCCGCCGACGATGGCGACGGTGGCCAGCGCCACCAGGATGACGGGCATGGACAGGCGGGTGGTGATCAGGAACGACACCGCCATGTCGGTCTTGCCGCCGAAGTAGCCGGCCGCCATGCCCATGGCCGTGCCGATCAGGCCGGAGATCAACGCCACGCTGATGCCGATCAACAGCGAGATGCGGGCGCCGTAGAACAGGCGCGACAGGTAGTCTCGCCCAAGCTGGTCGGTGCCCAGCGGATGCAGCCAGGTGCCCTTGGCGTACCAGACGGGGGGCGCAGTGCGGTAGGCCAGGTCCTGGTAATAGGGATCGTGCGGCGAGATCCAGGGCGCGAACAGCGCGATCAGCACGATCACGAGCAGAATGCCGCCGCCGGCCAGCAACGCCTTGTTGCGGCGCAACCGGCGCCAGCGCAGGGCAGAGGCGGACAGTTCCAGCGGCGCCGGGGCGGGAGCGCCGGGCACGGACGGAGTCGGGGAGGGCGCGCGCATGTCAGGACACCCGGATGCGCGGGTCGAGCCACGCGTTGGCGACGTCGGCCGCCAGGGTCAGCAGCACATAGAGCACCGACAGCAGCAGCACGATGAGCTGCATCACGGGATAGTCCTTGTAGGTGATGCTTTGATAGGCCAGGTAGCCCAGGCCGTCCAGGGCGAAGATGGTTTCTATGACGACCGAGCCGCCCAGCAGGTAGCCCAGCTGCACCGCGGCCAACGCCACCACCGGCACGATGGCGTTGCGCAACGCGTGCTTGAAGACGATCTTGCGCGCCGGCAGGCCCTTGGCCCGGGCGGTGCGGATGTAGTCGGCGGCCAGGACTTCGATCATGCCGGCGCGGATCAGGCGCATGAAGGCCGGGGCGACGTAATAGCCTAGCGCGATGGCCGGCATGACAAAGTGCTGCCAGCTGCCGCTGCCCGACACCGGCAGCAGCCGCAGCGATATCGAGAACAGCATGATCAGGATCAGGGCGAAGAAAAAGTTCGGCAGCGCCTGGCCCAGCACGGCGATGGCCAGGCAGGCGCGGTCGATCAGGCTGCCCTTGTAGAGCGCGGCCAGCACCCCCAGCGGAATCGAGATCAGCAGCGCGAAGGCCAGCGCGCCCAGGCCCAGCAGCAGCGTGGTCTTGAGCTTGGAGAGGATCAATGGTCCGGCCTCGGTCTTGAAGTACACCGAGGTGCCGAAGTCGCCCTGCAGGATATGCCAGAGCCAGTCCGCATACTGCACGATCAGCGGCCGGTCCAGGCCGTAGGTCTTGCGGATCATGTCGATATCGGCCTGGCGCGCGCCTTCGCCGGCCAGGGCGAGAGCCGGATCGCCGGACAAATGCAGCAGCAGGAACGCCAGGATGGATACCGTCAGTGCCACCAGCACCGCCAGGCCCAGGCGCCTGATCGTGAAATACAGCATAGGGCTTCCTCTTCGTTGGGTTCACGCCGGCCCGGCGCATCGCAGGGCCGGCGCGAGCCCGCGCCTCACTTCCAGCTCATGTCCCAGAAGCGCACCAGCTCATCCGAGTAGGGCTTGAAGTTCACGTCCTTGGTGGCCACGTAGTAAGCAGGCAGGGTCCACAGCGGCACCGCGTAGGCCTTCTGTGCGATCAGATCGAGCGCCTGCTTGTAGGCGGCATTGCGCGCGCCGCTGTCGATGGTGCGGTCACCCTTGTTGAGCAGATCGCGCACTTGCGGATCGCGGGTGATGTCGTCGTTGCCGAAGGCGAAATACACCGGCGTGGACGCCGACACGTCGTTGACCAGGTTGGAACCCCAGGTCTGGTGCGTGAGGGATGCCTTGTTGGCCCGGATCATGTCGCGCATGGCGGCGTATTGCAGGAAGTTGAGCTTGGCGCGAATGCCGACCGCTTGCAGGTAGTTGATGATGGCTTCGGTCTGGTTGCGTTCACGGTAGGCCACCAGGTCGATGTCGAAGCCATTGGGATAGCCGGCCTCGGCCAGCAGCTTCTTGGCTTGCGCCGGGTCGTACTTGTAGACGGGCGCGCCGTCCTGGGTGCAGCCCGTCTGGGACGGCGTGCAGATGGTGTTGATGAGGCCGCCGCCTTCGCCCACGATGTTCTTCAGCATGGACTCGCGGTCGATGGCGTGGATGATGGCGCGGCGCACGCGCTCATCCTCGAGCTGGGGCGCCGGCGTGCCTTCCTGGATATTCATCTGCATGAAGACGATGCGCATGGTGTTGCCGGTGACCATCTGCAGCGTGGGCATGCCGCCCAGTTGCTCCGCCTGGTCCTTGGGAACGCTCATGATCAGGTCTTCGCCGCCCGAGATGACTTCGGCCATCTGCGTCTGGCGGTCGGGGATGAAGCGGATCACCACTTTGCCGATCTTGGGTTGGGCCTTGGGCGACTCCTTGAAGTAGTCGGCGTTGCGTTCCAGCGTGATCGACTTGCCGGGCTGGTAGTCCACCACTTTGTATGGACCGGAGCCCACAGGCTTGGCGTTCATACCCTTGGGGCCGACTTCCTGGTAGTACTTGGCGGGATGGATGGCGGCGGTCGTGGACAGGTACTCCTTGGCGCCGGGGAAGGGCTCCTTGGTGGTCAGGCGCACCTTGTACTTGTCGATTTTCTCGACCTTGTCGATCCACGCCACATTCTGCTGCGTCACGGCCTTGTTCTTCGGGTCGGCCACGTAGTTCAGCGTATACACCACCGAGTCGGCGTCGAACTCCTCGCCGTTATGGAATTTGACGCCTTCGCGCAGCTCGAATTCCATGGTCTTGTCGTCGACCTGCTTCCAGCTCTTGGCGAGCTGGCCCTTGTACTCGTTGGTGACCGGATCGCGGTAGAGCAGGGTGTCCCAGACATTGGCGGCAATGATGACGCCTATCCGCACGTTGTTGTAGTAAGGATCCACGCTTTCCGGAGCCTGGTCATAGGCCATGCGCAAGGTGTCGTCCTTTTTGCCCGCCAGCGCTGGCTGGGCCGCCAGCGTGGCGCAGGCCAGCATCGCGGCTGCAAGCGTCTTGAGCGGAACGGCGTGGCGCCAGGACGGCGCGGGTGCTGCGGGGGTGATGCGGAAATCAGTCATGGTGAGGCTCCTGTGGAAGTCACTGCACGTACTGCTCATCTGCCATCTGGTCGCGGGCGGCGCGGCCCGCTGTCCTGCTCGCGCCCGAGCACGGGTCAGCCGGAATCGGCGGCCGCGGGTGGAATGCCCAGCGTCTTCAGCGCGGCATCGCACTTGCGCTGCAGGTGCTGGCGCATGATGCCCGACAGCCGGTCGGCGTCGCGCGCCTCCAGGGCCTCGGCCATTTCGATGTGTTCGCGCATGGCCAGATCCCATTTCTGCCGGTTCTCGTTCGAGACAAAGCGCAGGTTCTGGATGCGGGCGTTCTGGGCGTCGTACAGCTGCTTGAGCAGGCTGTTGTGCGCGGCCAGGCTGATGCGTTCGTGGATCTCGCGATTGGTGCGAAAGTAGGTGGGCAGGTCGTGGCGCGCATGGCTGGCCATCATTTCGTAGGTCAGCGCGCGGATCTCGGCGATCTCGGTGTCCGTGGCCCGCTCACAGGCCAGCCGGCACGACATGGCTTCCAGCCCGCCGATGACCTCGAAGGCTTCGCGGATGTTCGCTTCCGATAACGCGACGACCTGCGCCCCGCGGTTCGGTTCGATTTGCACCAGCCCTTCGGCGGCCAGCACGCGGAACGCTTCGCGCAACGGCGTGCGGGACACGCCCAGCAAGTCGCACAGCGCGCGTTCGTTCAGGCGTGCGCCGGGCGGGAATTCGCCCTGGATGATGCGTTCGCGCAATTGCCCGGCCACTGTGGCGGGCAGCGTGCGGCCATTGCCCGCGCCGCGGGCCGCAGTCGGCGGCGCGGTTTCGGCGGCCACGCTGGCGGCGCCGGAATCAGGCATCAGGCTGGAAACGCTGCTCATTGGTATACAAAAATTCCCCGTGTTTTGCCAGACTATATACCCGGTCCTGTTGCCGGCCCGATGGGTGTATACCCTAGGTTATTAACGTAAAAACAATGGGATAGAGTGACGCATGCCGCAAGTCCGCATGCCGGGCATCTCCTGCTTGTTTGCTTGGCGCCTTTCGTTGGTATACAAAAATATTCCACTTTGGGACTACGCATGCTTACCCTGAACAGTCATCCGTCCGGCCGGCATTTCCTGCAGATTCCGGGGCCGACCAATGTGCCCGACCGTGTGCTGCGCGCCATAGACCAGCCCACCATCGATCATCGGGGTCCGGAATTCGGCGCGCTCGGGCTGGCAGTGCTGGAAGGCGTCAAACAGGTCTTCCAGACGCAATCCCCGGTGGTCATCTTTCCGTCGTCCGGCACCGGGGCGTGGGAGGCCGCGCTGGTCAATACGCTGTCTCCGGGCGACCGTGTGCTGATGGTGGAAACCGGCCATTTCGCCAGCCTGTGGCGCAAGCTGGCTGGGCGGCTGGGCCTGGAAGTGGATTTCCTGGAAGGCGACTGGCGGCATCCGGTGGACGCGGCGGCCATCGCAGCCCGGCTGGCCGAAGACACCGCGCACGGCATCAAGGCCGTGTGCGTCGTGCATAACGAAACTTCCACCGGGGTGACCAGCGATATTGCGGCCGTGCGCGCCGCGATCGACGGCGCGGCGCATCCGGCGCTGTTGATGGTGGACACGATCTCATCGCTGGGTTCCATCGACTATCGCCACGACGAATGGGGCGTGGATGTGACGGTGGCCGGCTCGCAAAAGGGCTTGATGCTGCCGCCGGGGCTGGCGTTCAACGCCCTCAGCGCGCGCGCCCTGGCCGCGGCCGACGACGCGCGGCTGCCGCGCTCGTATTGGGATTGGCGCGAAATGCTCGCCGCCAATGCCCGCGGCTATTTCCCCTACACGCCATCGACCAACCTGCTGTACGGATTGCACGAAGCCCTGGCCATGCTGCGCGAGGAAGGCCTGCCGCAGGTCTATGCGCGCCACAGTCGCCACGCGCAAGCGGCGCGCCTCGCGGTGGCCGCTTGGGGACTGGAACTCCTGAGCCTGGATCCGACCGCGCACAGTGCGGCGCTGACAGCGGTGATCATGCCGCAGGGCCATGGCGCCGACGCTTTCCGCAAGCTCGTCCTGGAACGTTTCGACATGTCGTTGGGGCAGGGGCTGGGCAAGCTCGCCGACCGCGTGTTCCGCATTGGGCATCTGGGCCACTTCAACGACCTCACGCTGTGCGGAACGCTGGCAGGCGTGGAAATGGGCCTGGCCGCGGCAGGCGTGCCGCATCGTCCGGGCGGGGTGCAGGCCGCAATGGAATTCCTGGCCGGGGAACGCGCAAGCGCCCCGGCCTGACACAAGACACATAACGAGGGAAACAATGAACGCACTCATGCAGCAAGCGATCCAGTTCGCCAATGACCACGAATCCACCTGGGACCGCAGCGTCAAAGGCAACTTCGGCGTGCACCTGAACGATCCGCCGCCCTGGAACCGCCTGTTGGGTCCGATCCACGACCGCGGCCCGGTGTCCGGCGTAGTGACCGTGCGCGGCGAAACCATCGCGTCCTGGGGCGAGCCCGATCGGGCCGACCTGACCTTCAGCGTTGCCAAGCTGTACCTGGCGATCCTGGCCGGCGTGGCGCACGACCGCGGCCTGCTGCCGGACGTGGACGAACCTGTAGGCAAGCGCGTGCCGGGCATCGGCTTTGACGAAGGGCAGAACGCCGACATTACCTGGCGCCACCTGCTGCAGCAGACCAGCGAATGGGAGGGCGAGCGCTTCGGCGTATCCGACCAGGCCGACCGCTACCGCGCCGTTACCTTTGGTGTGCCGCCCGGCGGCAAGAAAGGCGATGCGCGGCCCCTGCAGCGTCCGGGAACGTACTGGGAATACAACGATGTGCGCATCAACCAGCTGTCGTACGCGTTGCTGCACCTGTTTCGCAAGCCCTTGCCCGAGATCTTCCGCGAGGCCGTCACGCGGCCCATTGGCGCCAGCGAAGATTGGCAATGGGTGGGTTACGACAATGCCTGGGTCGAGATCGACGGGCAGCGCATGCCGTCCGTGCCGGGCGGCTCGCACTGGGGCGGCGGCATGTCCATCAGCGCGCGCGACCAGGCCCTGATCGGCCAGATGCTGCTGAATGACGGCATGGCCAATGGCCGCCGCATCCTGTCCAGCGAGTGGATCCGCGACATGCGCACGCCATGCGCCATCGCGCCGTATTACGGCTACCTGATCTGGCTGAACCATGAAGGCCGCGTGTTTCCGAGCGTGCCGGCTTCCAGCTTCTTTGGCGTGGGGGCAGGCAGTTCGTTTACCTGGGTGGAGCCGGAGCGGCAGATGGTGGTGATCGTGCGCTGGCTGGATTCGGCGCATGCGGATGCGTTGTTCGGCAAGATCCTGGGCGCGGTCGATGCTGGGGGCTAGAGCATTTTTGGCTTGGCTTTTTGATGGTCAGAATCCAGGGGCTTCGAGCTTGCGGATGCCGGAGTTCATTAGCCGCCGAGGCTGCCCTGCGCCATTCCGATGCTCGCCCCGGTGGGGCTGCGCTTCGTATGGCTCCGGGGTCCTCGGCTGGCAGTCGCTTGATGCATTGGCTTTGGATCCCGTTCATGGGCAGATGCCGGCGACTCAAGAACCCCAGCCGTACAAACCGATCACTCACGATCCAGCCAAGAATGCCTGGGACGCGAATTTGACTGGCGCGCGCTTGCCGTTGCATGCTCGCGTCTAATCCATTTCCGTGAATGAGAGGAAGCCAACCATGAACTACCGCAGACTCGGCCGGAGCAATCTCCGGGTATCGCCGCTATGCCTGGGCACCATGATGTTCGGCGAGCAGACGCCCGACGACGAAGCCGCGCGCATCGTCGCGTCCGCGCGCGATCATGGCCTGAACTTCATCGACACGGCGGACGTCTACAACGGCGGCCGCTCCGAAGAGGTCGTGGGCAAGCTGCTCAAGGGCCAGCGCCATGACTGGGTGCTCGCCAGCAAGATCGGCAACGCTGTCGGCACCGGCCCGAACCAGGCGCACTATTCGCGTCAGTGGTTGATACGGGGCGTGGAGGACAGCCTCGCGCGCCTGGGCACCGACTTCATGGACATCCTCTACCTGCATCGCGACTACCACGAGGAAAACCTCGAGGAAGCCCTGTGGGCGCTGGGCGACCTGATCCGCGCGGGCAAGCTGCGCAGCTTCGGACTGTCCAACTTCCGCGGCTGGCGCATCGCCGAGGTGATGCGCCTGTGCGAAAAAATGGGCGTGCCGCAACCGGTGGTGTGCCAGCCTTACTACAACATGCTCAATCGCGGCCCGGAAGTCGAAATCCTGCCCGCCTGCAAGCACTATGGCCTGGGCGTGGTGCCTTACAGTCCCATTGCGCGCGGCGTGCTGACCGGCAAGTACCTGCCGGGCCAGGCGCCCGCGGCCGACAGCCGTGCCGGGCGCGGAGACCGCCGCATCCTCGCGACCGAGTTTCGCGAAGAATCCCTGCAAATCGCGCAGAAGCTGGTGGCCCATGCCGCTGCGCGCGGCGCGCAGGCCGGGCATTTCGCCACTGCCTGGGTGCTGGCCAACCCCATCGTCACCGCCGTCATCGCCGGGCCCCGCACCTTGGCGCAGATGGAGGACTACTACGCGGCCCTGGACGTGAAGATCACGGCCGAGGACGAAGCCATCGTCAACGATTGGGTGACGCCGGGCCATGCGTCCAGCCACGGCTACAACGATCCCAACTATCCGTTTTACGGCCGCCCGGTAACGGCGGCCTGACGCCCAAAGCCCTGTTGCGATGCGCCGGCCCTTGCGGCCGGCGCGTTCACGTTCAGGCCTTGCCCCATCCTCCGCGCGGCATGGCGGGCGGCGTTGCCGCCTCCATGTCAGCGGGCTGCGCACCGCGTCCGATCAGCATGGCGCACACTGCCGACACCACGCCCGCGAACAGCACGTACAGGCAGATCAGCCAAGGCTGGCCGCCGCCCGTCTTCAACAGCGCGGTGGCGATGATGGGCGTGATGCCCGAGGCGAAAATTCCCGAGAACTGATACACGAACGAAATGCCGGTGTAGCGCACCTTCGCGTCGAAAAGCTCGCAGAACAGCGCTGCCTCGGGGCCATAAACGGCGGCGTACAGGATCCCGAACGGGATGATGATGGCCAGCCAGATCAGCATGACGCTGCCCTGGTTGTTGAGCATCAGCCAGAAGCCCGGGAAAGACGCCGCCGCGGTAATGAGCGAACCCCAGAAATAGACGCGGGTGCGGCCGATGCGGTCGGACAGGCGGCCGAAGAAGGGAATGAAAAAGCACATCACGAGCGCCGCGGCCATTACGCCGATCAGCGCCTCGGTGCGCGAGATCTGCACCGTCTGCGTCAGGTACGAGATCGAGAACACGCCGAACACGTTAAAGAACACGCCGTCGATGTAGCGCGCGCCCATGCCCTTGAAGACATTGCCGGGGTAGCGCTTGAGCATGTCGAAGAAGGGGATGCGGCTTTCGGCGTTGTTGGCCTTTACCGCCGCGAACTCCGGCGTTTCCTTGATGTTCAGGCGGATATACATGCCCACCAGCACCATGGCGGCCGACGCCAGGAAGGCGATGCGCCAGCCCCAGGCCATGAACTGCGCGTCGGTCAACAGGGTGGACAGCAGCGCGACCGTGCCGGAGGCCAGGCACAGCCCGATCGCCAGCCCGATCTGCGGCAACGAGGCGTAGAAGCCCTTCTTGCCGGGCGGCGCGTATTCGTACGCCATCAGCACGGCGCCGCCCCATTCTCCGCCCAGCCCGATCCCCTGGAACACGCGCAGCAGAAGCAGCAGGATCGGCGCCCAGATGCCGATGCTGTCGTACGTGGGCACCAGGCCGATCAGGAAAGTGGCGATGCCCATGATCATCAGCGTCAGCACCAGCATGCTCTTTCTGCCGATGCGGTCGCCGAAGTGGCCGAATATCAGCCCGCCCAGGGGCCGGGTGACGAAACCGACGGCGAAGGTGGTGTACGCCAGCATCGTCGAGACCACCGGATCGCCCGTGGGGAAGTACAACTTGTTGAACACGATGCCCGCGACGACGCCATACAGGAAAAAGTCGTACCACTCGATGGTGGCGCCGATCAGCGACGCGGCGACGACTTTGCGCACCGCGGCTTCGTTTTGCTTGGCCATGTCTAGTCTCCTTTGGTGGGGCGGTGGATCAATCTGCGTTGTCCTGCGCCTTGGGGTTCCGCTATCCGGGGTCCGTCATCTCCGATTCAGGCGGCGACGCGCAGCGCCTGTGGCTGCGCTTGCCTGAGGTCCTGCAAAATGAAGTCGGCCGCGCGTTCGGCCAGCATGATCACCGGCACATTGGTGTTGCCCGACACCAGCGTGGGCATGATCGAACAGTCCACCACGCGCAGCCCCGCCACGCCATGCACCCGCAGGCGCTCGTCCACGACCGCCATGGGGTCGCTGGACGGACCCATCTTGGCGGTGCCCGAGGGGTGGAAGATGGTGGCGCCGTACTCGCGGCAGAAGTGCAGGATCTCGTCGTCCGTGCGCACCTCGTGCCCGGGCCGGAATTCACGCTTCATCAGCCCGGCCAGCGGTTCGGTGGCGGCCAGCCGCCGCGCGTACTTCACCGCCGCCACGGCCATGCCGCGATCCAGTTCGGTCGACAGGTAATTCGGCTGCATCGACGGCGCTTCGAAAGGGTCGCTGCTGCGCAGGCGCACGCGGCCGCGCGACGACGGCCGCAACTGGCAGACGGAATACGTGCAGCCTGAGAATGGATGCACCTTGCCGCCGGCCATATCGGCCGACAGTGTGGCGAAATGGAATTGGGTATCGGGCGTGCGGCTGGCCGGATCGACGCGGCAGAACACGCCGCCCTGGTTGATGCCCACGGCCAGGGGCCCGCCGCGAAACAGCAGCCACTCCAGGCCCATGCGCGCGCGTCCAAACAGGCTGCGCAACTGGTCGTTGGTGGTGATGGGGCGCGTGGTTTCGTAGATCAGGCGGATCTGCAGATGGTCCTGCAGGTTTTCGCCCACGCCGGGCAGGTCGCGCACCACGCCGATGCCGAACTGGCGCAGCAGGGCGGCCGGGCCGACGCCGGACAGCTGCAGCAACTGCGGCGATTGCAGCGCGCCGGCGCACAGCACGACTTCGCGGCGCGCGCGCAGAGTGTGGACTTGGCCGTCGCGCCGGTAGCGCACGCCGCAGGCGCGGCGGCCCTCGAACAGCACGGCCATGGCGTGCGCATCGGTTTCCACGCGCAGGTTGCTCCTGCCCTGGGCGGGGCGCAGGTAGGCCACGGCGGTGGAACAGCGGCGGCCATTGCGCGTGGTGAGCTGGTAGTAGCCCACCCCCTCCTGGTCGCCGCCATTGAAATCCTGCAAGCGGGGCAGCCCCAGCTTTTGCCCGGCATCGATCAAGGCCTCCACCAAGGGGTGCGGCGTCTTGATCGACGTGGCATTGAGCATGCCTTCGGTACCGCGCGTGGGGCCGGGGCCCAGGTCATTGTTTTCGAGCTTGCGGAAGTAGGGCAGGCATTCGTCCCAGCTCCAGCCCGGATTGCCGGCCGTGGCCCAGGCGTCGTAGTCCTGCCGCTGGCCGCGGATATAGATCAGGCCGTTGATGGCGCTGGATCCGCCCAGCGTGCGCCCGCGCGGCCAATAGATGCGGCGGTCCAGCATGCCGGGATCGGGGTCGGTGTAGTAGCCCCAGTTCACCACCTTGTGGAACATCGTCTTGCCGTAGCCGATCGGTATGTGTATCCACGGGTAGCTGTCCTTGGGGCCGGCTTCAAGCAGGCAGACGCTATGCGTGCCGTTGGCGCTCAGCCGGTTGGCCATCACGCATCCGGCCGAGCCGGCGCCAACCACGATGTAATCCACGGTATCGGACATGTCCGCAAGCTCTCCCTGCAGCCGGGCGCCGCGCCTGGCCTACGGCGCGTTTACCCTGCTTGTCGTTGTGGGGCGCACTTATATACTGGATCGATGCCGGCGCTTGGGCGCTGCGGCATTTGTGGCGATTCTAGAAAGCAGGCGCGCAGAACAAAGCACAACAGGCGCAGGGGCGGAAAAGTGGAACAGAATATGCAGATTCAGTTTCAAAATCGCGGTGCAGCATCGGCGCAGCAGACCGACGACGCCACGACCCACCAAGAGGCCGCGCGTTCCCTGCGCGCCTTGGTGGTGCTGGACCACCTGGCGCGGGCCCAGCATCCGCCCACCCTGGCGCAACTGGCGCAGCGGCTGGACATGCCCAAGACCACCTTGATGCGCTTGCTGGCCGCCATGCAGCGCGCTGGTTTCGTGGCCGCCACCCCCACCGAGAACGGCTTCGTGCCCGGGCCGCAAGCGGCCACGCTGGCGCTGGCCACGTTGCGTGCGTCTGCGTTCACGCGCGCCTGTCGCGCCGTGCTGGCGCAACTGGTCGGCACCCTTGGCGAAACTTGCAACCTCACTGCACCGGACGGCGACCGCGTGATCTACATGGAACGCGTGGAAACGGCGGAACCCTTGCGCCTGTTCTTCGCGGTAGGCAGCCACGTGCCCATGCATTGCACCGCCAGCGGCAAGCTGTTCCTGGCGTCCATGAACCGGCTGGAGCGCGGGCGGGTGCTGGCGCGCTTGCCGCTCACACGCAATACGCCGCGCACGCTGACCGACCCCGCGCGTCTGGCAGAAGAACTGGACCGGCTGGCTGCGCGCGGCATCGGCATCGACAACGAGGAATTCGTGCGTGGCATGAGCGCCGTGGCGGTGCCGGTGCGCGATGCGGACGACCGCGTCGTGGCAGCGGTGGCCTGCCATGCGCCGACCGCCCGGGTCATGCTCGACGAATTGCTGCGCGCCGTGCCCACGCTGGAGCGCGCGGCGCGGGCCATGCACGAGGTGCTGGCCCAGCATCGCGCGGGCGCAGCCTGAGCACGTGGCCCTCAGGCGGGCGGATTGAACAGATCCGGCGGCAGGCGCGCGACGGCGTCGTAGGTGAGGCGGATGTGGGCGGCCAGCAGATCGCAGGCGCGGTCGGCATCGCGGGCCAGGGTGGCGTCCAGGATGCCCTTGTGTTCGTCGTCGAGATCGCGCGCGATGGGTTTGCGGGTGACGGTCAGGCGGCGGTAGCGCTCTGCCTGCTGGTAGAGGATGCCCAGGAAATGATGCAGCCAGCGCGAGGGACAGGCGCGGATCAGTTCGCGGTGGAATTCGCGGTTGCGCTGCTCCCATTCCTCGAAGCGGGTGTCGGGGTCGGCGGCCAGGCGTTGTTCGGCCTTGCTCAGGCGGTGGAAGGCGGCCAGCACAGCGCTTTCCCAGTCGTCGTCGCCCAGGGCGATGGACTGGCGCAGGGCCTGGGTTTCGAGCAGCACGCGGTTTTCGGTGATGTCGCGGAAGTCTTCGAGCGAGATCGGGGTGACGTGAAAGCCGCGTTGTCCTTGCGCGATGACCAGGGCATCGGAGACCAGCAGCGCGAGGGCTTCGCGCAGGGTACCGGCGCCCACGCCGTAGTCGTCCTTGAGGTGTTCGACCCGCAGGCGGGAGCCTGGCGGGTGCACGCCCTGGATGATGTCGCGGCGCAGGTTGACGTAGGCCGCGCCGACCAGGGTGTTGGCGGAGGCGGAGTGAGCGAGCGGGGGGAGGGTGGCGCCGTCTGACATGGGAGGTACTTTATCACTGCGTTCAAAAAATCTCGATAAAAATTATTGACGCCGAGATTTATGCTGCTTATCGTAGAAAAAAGCGTCGCGATGACGACCGGCATGAAGCCGGCGGCGGGCGCCACCAGGAGACAAGCAGTGATACGGCTACACGACATCCGGCAAGCCCGGCTGCGCACCCGCAATCCGTCCCGGACGCCCGCCCGTCGACCCTTGCTAAAGCGCATGGCGGCCTGCCTGGCCGCGATTGCCGCAGTGGCGGTGAGCCCGTGGGCCAGCGCCCAGGACTGGCCGGCCCGGCCGGTCACCATCTTGGTCAACGGCGGCCCTGGCAGTCTGCCCGATCTGTTTGCGCGACCCCTGGCCGAACGCCTGCACCACGCGCTGGGCCAGCCCGTCGTAGTCGAGAACAAGCCCGGCGCCGGCGGCATGCTGGCAATGCAGCAATTGAAGTCCGCCCCGGCGGACGGCCACACCTTGGCGCTGGTGACCAACGCGCATCTGGTGTGGAACCCCTATATTTTTCCGGCGCTGACCTACGACCCGGCGCGTGACCTGCAGCCGGTCAGCCCGCTGGCGGTCATTCCCATGGCGCTGACGGTCAACGACAAATTGCAGGCCCGGTCCCTGGACCAGTTGCTGGCGTTGGCGCGCCAGAAGCCGGGCCGGCTCAACTACGCGTCCTCGGGCAACGGCAGCCCGCCCCACGTGTTGTTCGAGATGCTGCGCGAACAGGCGGGCGTGGACATCATGCACGTGCCATTCAAGACTGGCACCGGCGCGCTGAACTCCGTGCTTGCGGGCGACACGGAAATCTACTTCGCGGGCACCGCGCTGGTGGAGCCCATGGTCAAGGAAGGGCGCCTGCGCGTGCTGGCCATGAGCGAAGCCGTGCCGGACGCGGCCTTCGGCAAGGCCCCCACGCTGGCTGCCAGCCATTTCACGGGCTTTGAAGGCGCGGTGTGGCTGGGCGTGGCGGCGCGTGCCGGCACGCCGGACGCCATCGTGCAACGGCTCAACGTAGAGATCGGCCGCGCCCAGCAGGACGGCGCGCTCAAGCAGATGTACGCCAGCCACGGCTCCTTGCCGTACCATCTGGCGGCGCCGGCCTTCGCCCAGCGCGTGGCAGAGGAGCGGGCCGCATCCGGCCCCGTGCTGCGCAAGCTGGGCATCAAGCCCGATTGATTTCCCTTCTTCCAACCTAGTATCGCGCGCCCCGCTTGCGGAGCCCGCAGCAGCTTATGAACCTGATCGAAGAGATTGTTGAAAATTCCCCGTCCATCCGCGATGTGCGCAGGGACATCCATGCGCATCCGGAACTGGCGTTTGAAGAGAACCGCACTTCCGATCTGGTGGCCCAGCTGTTGGAAAGCTGGGATATCCCGGTGCACCGCGGCTTCGGCAAGACCGGCCTGGTGGGCGTGATACGCAACGGCGATTCCGGGCGCACGCTGGGGCTGCGCGCCGACATGGATGCGCTGCCCATGCACGAGGTCAACCAGTTCAGCCATGCCAGCAAGCATCCCGGCGTGATGCACGCCTGCGGCCACGACGGCCATACCGCCATGCTGCTGGGCGCGGCGCAGCACCTGTCGCGCCATCGCCACTTCGACGGCACGGTCTACCTGATCTTCCAGCCGGCCGAAGAGCGCGGCGGCGGCGCGCGCGAGATGATGCGCGACGGACTGTTCGAGAAATTCCCCATGGAGGCGGTCTTCGGCATGCACAACATGCCAGGCATTCCGGTCGGTTGCTTTGCCTCGTCGCCGGGGCCGGTGCTTGCTTCCAACAGCGAGTTCCATGTGACGATACGCGGCAAGGGCGGCCACGCCGCCATGCCGCACCTGGCCATCGATCCGATTCCCGCGGCGGCCCAGATGATCGAGGCTTTCCAGACCATCATCAGCCGCAATAAAAAGCCGTTGGAGACGGCCGTCATCTCAGTGACGACGGTACAGGCAGGCGGGGTCGTCAACGTCATTCCCGACACCTGCGAACTGCGCGGCACCGTGCGCGCCTATACCCGCGAAACCCTGGACCTGATCGAGCGCCGCATGGGCGAGGTTGCGCAGCACGTGGCGGGCATGTTCGGCGCCGAATGCGATTTCGTCTTCACGCGGCACTACCCGTCGACCATCAACCACGAGGCCGAGACCGCGTTCATGCGCACGGCGCTGACTGCCGTCGTGGGACAGGATCGCGTGCTGCCCCAGGCGCCCATCATGGCAGCCGAGGACTTTTCCTTCATGCTGGAAGCGGTGCCCGGCAGCTATTGCTTCATTGGCAACGGCGAAGGCGAGCACCGCGAACCGGGCCATGGCGAGGGGCCTTGCCTGGTTCACAACACCAGCTATGACTTCAACGATGCGCTTTTGCCCATAGGCGCCAGCGCGTTCGTGAAACTGGTGGAAAACTGGATGCCGCGCCCGTAGTGTCCGGGCCGGCTGGCGCGGCGCGGGCAGTGGCCGCCCGCCGCCGCGCCAGAGGAATGCGGTTCAGTGCGTTGGTCCGGCCTGGACCGACATTTCCCGGTTGCGCGAACGCAGCAGCAGCGCGCTCAGGGCCGCGGCCAGCGCCGCAATCAGGGCGCCCGCCAGAAACGTCAGCTGGTAACCGCCGTTCAAGGCCGCGACCGGCTCGGCGCCGGCGGCCGCCAGGCCTGCGCTGCGGGCCGCGGCCAGACTGGCCAGCACGGCCAGGCCCAGTGCGCCACCCATCATGAAAGCCGTGTTGACCACGCCGGAGGCCAGGCCGGACTGGCTGGGCTCCACGTCGCTCATCGCGGCCAGCAGCATGGGATTGAAGGCCACCCCCGCACCCAGTCCCAGCAGCAGCATCGCTGGCAGGACATCGGCGGCAAAGCTGCCGTCCACCGGCGCGCGAGCGAACAAGGCCAAACCCAGCGCGGCGATGAACAGGCCCGTGGCCAGTGGCGCGCGGATGCCGAAGCGCATCACCAGCTTGGCCGACAGGCCCAGCGAGAACGCCGCCATGATCAGGTTGGCCGGCAGGAACGCCAGGCCCACCTCCATGGGGCTGTAGCCCAGCACCAGCTGCATATACAGGGCCGACACAAAGAACCAGGCGAACATGCCGGCTGCCCATAGCACGCCGACAACATTGGCGGTTGCCACGTTGCGCAAGCGGAACAATCCCAGCGGCATCAGCGGGGATTCCACCCGCGCTTCAATGGTGAGGAACAACACCATCAGGGCGGCCGCCGCGCCCAGCAGCGTCAGCGATTGCGCCGAGGTCCAGCCGGCTTCATTGCCGTTGACCACGGCATACACGGCCAGCATGAGCGAGGCAGTAACGCTGAGCGCGCCCGCCACGTCCAGCCGGGTGCCCGCTGCGGCGGGCCGGGCCGCGGGAATCAGCCGCAGGCACAGCGCATAGACCAGCACGCCGATCGGCAGGTTGACCAGGAATATCCAGTGCCATGACAACGCGCTGGTGAGCAGGCCGCCCAGCAACACGCCGATGCTGCCGCCGCCCGCGCAGACAAAACCGTACACGCCCATGGCGCGCGCCCGTTCGCCGGTCTCGGTGAAGAGGTTCATGATGAGGGACAGCGATACCGCAGAGACCACCGCGCCGCCCAGGCCCTGGGCCGCGCGCGCGCCGATCAGCAGCGCCTGGCTCTGGGCCAGGCCGCAGGCCAGCGACGCCACGGTGAAGACGACCAGGCCGGCAAGAAACATCCGGCGGTGGCCCAGCAGGTCGCCCAGCCGCCCGCCCAGCAGCAGGAAGCCGCCGAACGTGAGCATGTAGGCATTGACCACCCAGACCAGCGAGGTCTCGGTAAAACGCAGGTCTTCGCGGATCGAAGGCAGGGCCACATTCACGATCGTCGTGTCCAGCACGATCATCAATACGCCCAGGCAGAGCACCATCAGCGCCCACCATCGTTGCTTGCCATGTATGCCATGCGTCATTAGTTGTCGCTCCGTGGAGGGCGGCGGGGTCGCCGCCTCGTGTCTTCTATTGGGAAAGGCGTCCGCCGCTGACCATCCAGCGGGTGCCGTAGCGGTCTATCAGCGCGCCATAGGCCTCGGCCCAGAACGTTTTTTGCAGCGGCATGGTAATGCTGCCGCCGTCGGCCAGCAGGTCGAAGACACGCTGCGCGTCCGAAACGGTCGGGTAGGCCAAAGACAGGGCCACGCCTTGCTTGCCGGGGTAGGGGTGGCCGGCGGTGGCATCGCTGCCCATCAGCGTCTGCTCGTCCAGGCCCAGGCGCGCGTGCATGATACGCCCGGCGTCCTCGTCGGACAGGGCCGGCATGGCGGCGTCGGGCGGCGCGTCCGCGTAGCGGATCATCGCCTCCATCCGCCCGCCCAGCACGCGCTCGTAGAAGCGCATGGCCTCGGCGCAATTGCCGTCAAAGCTGAGGTAGGCGGATAGTTGGGGCATGATGTCTCCAGAGTGTTGAACGGACGGTGCCATGACGGCCGGCGCCGCTCTATGATGGAAGCCCGACCCGACGTTAATGAAGGAGCCCGGCCATGCTGAAAGGAAGCTGCCATTGCGGACACATCGCGTTCGAAGTCGAAGGCGAACCGTCCCAGGTCCTGGAATGCAATTGCTCGCACTGCAGCCGCAAAGGCTATCTGCTGTGGTTCGTGCCCCGCGCCAGCGTGCGCATCACCACCCCCGCCAGCGGCATGTCGACCTACCGGTTCAACAAGCACGTGATTTCACATCATTTCTGCGCCAATTGCGGTTGCGCGCCGTTCGGCTTCGGCGTGGGGCCCAAAGGCGAGGAGACGGCGGCGGTGAATGTGCGCTGCCTGGAAAACGTGGATCTCAACGCCTGGCCCCGCATTCCGTACGACGGCCGCAGCGTCTGAGCGCCGCTGGCCGGGCTACATCATAGGGCATGGCCGCGCCGCGCGATACGGCGAGTGCGTGACATGTCTTTTCATCGAATTGAACGAGTTTTCAGGAAAGCGAAGCATGAGCACCGTAAAACTGCTGTCCGACGAAGAAGTCCGCCAAAGCCCGCAAGCCTGGGCCGTGTTCGAGGACATCCGGGCCACGCGCAAGTCGGATTTCGTCAACAACTTCTGGCGCGCCCTGGCCAACGACCCGCCACAGCTGGAGCGGGTGTGGGGCCAGCTCAAGCTCGTCATGATGGCGGACGGCGAGCTCTCGCCGCTGGTCCGTGAAATGATCTATATCGCCGTGTCCACGGCCAACGGCTGCACCTATTGCATCCATTCCCATACCGCTGCCGCCCGTGCCAAGGGCATGACCGACGGCCAGCATGCCGAACTGCTGGGCGTGATCGGCATGGCCGCGCAGACCAATGCCATGGTCACCGCCATGCAAGTGCCCGTCGATGAGGCATTCATCGTGAAATAGGAGGCCGCCATGTCTCTGATCCCGCTGTTTCCGCTATCCAACGCGCTGTTCCCCGCAGGCGTGCTGCACCTGCGCATCTTCGAGGTGCGCTACCTGGACATGATCCGCCGCTGCATCGCGGACGGCAGCGAATTCGGCGTGGTCGGCCTGTTGTCGGGCCAGGAGGTCCGCACACCCGAAGGCGTGGAAATACTGGCTCCGGTGGGCACCATGGCGCGCATCGACGCCTGGGACGCGCCCATGCCGGCGTTGCTGGAGCTGCGCTGCGTCGGCACCAGCCGTTTCCGGCTGCTTTCCAGCGAGGTGGCAAAATACGGCCTTTGGATGGGCCAGACCGAGCCCATCGCCGACGACCCGCCCGCGCCCGTGCCGGCCGCCATGCAGGCTAGCGCCGACGCATTGGGGCGCCTGGTGGCCCAATGGCAGCAGGACGGCGTGTCCCCCGAAAGAATGCCGCTGGGCCCGCCGTTTAGGCTGGACGACAGCGGCTGGGTAGCCGACCGCTGGTGCGAACTGCTGCCGCTGCCGCCCGACGACAAAGCCACCTTGCTGGCCATGACGGATCCGGTGGCGCGGCTGGCGGCGATCCAGGACGTGCTGCGAGGTCAGGGCCTGGCGTAGCCGGGGCAACTGTATTTTGGACAATATGGAAATCAGGATAGACGAGGGCCTGCGCGCCTACATAGACCCCTTGACCGACGACGAGCGCGACGCGCTTGAACGCAGCCTGCTGGCCGAGGGCTGCCGCGACGCCCTGGTGCTATGGGGAGACCTGCTGGTCGACGGCCACAACCGCTACGCCCTGTGCCAGAAGCACGGCATTCCATTCGAAACCCGCCAGAACACCTCGTTCAAGTCCATGGAGGACGTGCATCTCTGGATGATCGAAAACCACCTGGGCCGGCGTAGCGTGTCGGATTTCCAGCGCGGCGTCCTGGCGCTGCGTAAAAAAGAAATCCTGCAAGCGCGCACCGCGTCGGCGCCCGCACCCGACGATCCTCCCTGGGACGAAGACTCCGGCGACCCGCCGCCGCTGCCGGCCACGCCCGTGCCCCAGGCGCTGAGCCGCCAGGCCCTGGCCAGGGCCGCCCGCATCAGCAGCAACACCTTGGGGCAGATCGAGAAAATCCAGAAGGCCGCGGCGCCCGAACTGGTGCGCGCGGTCAAAGACGGCGCCATCTCCATCAACGCCGCCGCGGCGGTGGCGCAACTGCCACCGGAACGCCAGGCCGCGGCGGTGGCCGGGGGCAAAAAGGAATTACAACAAGCCGCCCGAGAGGTCCGCCAGGCCAAAGCCCCGCCGCCGCGCGAGGCGGTGCCGGATATTCCTATTGAGAATATTGCCGACTTGCCGGCGGAGGTGGCGCGGTTACGCGACCTGCTGACTCGGTTGACGGATGAAAGGGATCAGCTGAAGAAGAAGGTGATGCATTTGACGGTGGCCCTGGCCGAGGCGCGCAATGCGGCGGGGGGAGGGGATGATTGACGGCGTGGGGCCTGCGCAATCATTCATCCTTAAAACTTCCTGAACGTGACGTTTCGGCTAAAGCCGTGTCGGCCGGCGTGACGCGTCACGCCGTCACGGCACTTCACTTCAGAGGTCCGTTACGGGATACTGTAACGGCCGCCAGTCTTCTTTCCTGCGTCACCACATTCCTGCCGTGTTGATCAAGGATTGTGCCGGTACAGTATTTGAGGGACGTCACCCAAAGGAGAGTTCCATGTTTGATACTTTTCCTGTACTGCGCCGTACCAGTATGGCCGCCATCGCGATCAGTGCGGCCGGATTCTTGCTGCCGGGCTGTACCACCACCCCGCCGTCCAAGCCGTCTGCCCCGGCGAAGACCGATACGCGGCAATCATTGGATAGCGCGGCCAGCGCAACCTTGAGCAAGCTTTACCAAGCCGCGCCCTCATCCAAGGAGCTGGTCGCTGGCGCCCGGGGCGTGTTGATTTTCCCCGATGTGCTCAGTGGGAGCTTCATCGTCGGCGCCGAGCACGGCAAGGGCGTGCTGCGGGTGGGCGACTCGGCTGTAGGCTACTACCAGACCACGTCCGGTTCGATCGGCTTTCAGGCGGGCGCGCAATCAAAGGCCATGGTCCTGCTGTTCATGACGGATGAGGCCTTGAACAAGTTCCGCAACAGCAGCGGTTGGACGGTGGGCGCGGATGCCACCGTGGCTATCGTCAATGTCGGCGCCAACGGACGCATCGACAGCAACACGGCGAAAAAGCCGGTTGTCGGCTTCGTGATGAACAATGGCGGGCTGATGGCCGGCGTGTCGCTCGAGGGTACGAAGATTTCCAAGTACGAACCCTGATCGCGCCTGAGCGATGCAAAATAGGTGTCAGGCTCTGCGGTTTCCCCACGAATTCATCGCCGTCCTCCAGCGATTTCGGCAGAGCCCAGTGATGTTTGCAAGCAACGAGATGGTCGGCCTATCTTTCCGATTGTTGGATTCGTAGGCCGGCCTCTGCTTGCGTCCCTCGACCAACTTACCAGCCAGCCACATCAGGAACGTTGCCAACGCGTGGATCAACAGCAAGATCTGCAGGCGTGCAGCGCCCGCGCTTTGACTATCTTCGAACGCGAACCCGAACTGATGGGCTTGGACTCGGCGCCCAGCGCAAGGGTTGGATGATGCTTTTGCGCCTTCGCCCAGGCGCGAGGGTAACGACGGATAGGCGGCCGCCCCTCCACGGTTTTAGGGATGTGCCCGCAAGCGGCATGACCCCGGGGTGCGACCCGCAATGCGGTAGGGCGCAAGCCTTTATCGGACTCCTCCTATTTCCCCTTTTCGGCGGCTCACATACAACAGGAGGTCCGTTGTTCGAACCCTGATGCCGCCGCCGCGCGCCTGCATTTCCCCCCAATACGCATGATGTCCAAGCTTCGCTCGCTGATCATCTGGTCCGTCGTCTTCACGCAAGTCTGGTCGCCTGTGCTGGCGCAGACGCTGCCGATTTCGGTGGACAGGAACGTGCCTGGCGCAAAGCCTTCGGTGGGCGTCAGCAACGGCGTGCCCGTCATCAATATTGCGCCGCCTTCCGCGGGCGGTGTTTCCAATAACCGTTATACGCAATTCAACGTCGGCCCGTCCGGCGCGGTGCTCAACAACAGCGGCGGGCCCAGCCAGACGCAACTGGCCGGCCAGGTGGGCGGCAACCCCATGCTGGGCAACCAGCGCGCCCGCACCATCCTCAACCAGGTCACCGCGCCCAATCCTTCGCAACTGCTGGGCACGCTGGAAGTGGCCGGCAACCGCGCCAACGTGATCGTCGCCAACCCCGCGGGCATCACGTGCAACGGCTGCGGCTTTCTGAACGCGGACCGTGCCACGGTGACCACGGGCAAGCCCCGGGTGGGCGCCGAGGGCGGCATCGGCTTCGATATCGCGGCGGGCAAGATCCACGTCGACGGCGCGGGCTTGAACGGCATCAATCTCAGCCAGGTAGACCTCTTGGCGCGCACGCTGCAAATCAATGCCGATGTCTGGGCAGACCGGCTCAACATAAGCGCGGGCGCGGCGCGGGTCGACTACGCATCGGGGGATGTCTCAGCCCAGGCTGGGCAAGGCGCGGCGCCCGAGCTCGCCCTGGACACCGCGGCGCTGGGCGGCATGTACGCCAACAGCGTGCGCCTGATCGGCACCGAGGCCGGGGTGGGCGTGAATATCGGCGGCAATCTGGTGGCGCTGACGGGCGACCTGCAGCTCACTGCCGCGGGCGACGTGCGCATCGCGCCGCGCGGCGCCGCGCAGGCGGCCGGCAATCTGCGCCTGGACAGCGGCCGCGACCTGACCCTGCAAGGCACGGCGCAGGCGGGCGGCGCCGTCGCGCTCGCTGCCGGGCGCGACCTGGTTCTGGATGGCGTCCTCGCCTCCACGGCCGACGCGGACCTGCGCGCGCGGCGCAATCTCCACGCCAACGGCAAGGCGGTCGCCAACGGCGCCCTTCGCGCGGACGCGGCAGGGAACCTGACCATAGGCGAAGCGGGGCTCGCGCAAGGCAGCTCGCGGCTGCAGCTGGGCGCGGGCCAGGACTTGCGCATCGCAGGTACCGCAGGTACCGCGGGCACCGCGGGCACCGCCGCGGGTGCCGGAGTTGGTGCCCGCACTGCGGGCGGCATCTTGCAGGCCCAGGCGGGCCGCGACCTCTTCATCACCGGCACGGCGACCGCCGGCTCGCCCATCGTCCTGGGCGCGCGGCGCGACATTCGCCTTGACGGCATCGCCACGGCGCTGGAAGGCGGGCTGACGGCCGACGCCGGCGCGAACCTGCGAGTCGGCGCGGCGGGCAGGTTGCAGGCCTCGGACAGCTTGAGTGCCCGCGCAGGCGCAGACCTGGATTCCGATGGCGTCGTTGCCGCGGGCGGTGGCCTGGCGCTTGCCGCAAGGGGAGACGTCCTGCTGGGCGGCGTCGTGGCGGCGCTGGGCGAACGCGCGACGGGCAATGCCTCAATCACGGCCGCACGCGATTTCATCGTCAAGCAGAACGGTCAGTTGCAAGCCGCGGGCACGCTCACTGCCCGCGTCGATCGCGACCTGTACGCAACGGGTGTCCTTAGTTCGGTGGGCGACATGCTGCTGGACGCCGCGCGCGACACGCGCACGGACGGCTTCGCCGCCACCCACGCCAATCTGACGCTGACGGGCCGCGACGTGACGGTCGGGCCGGGTGGGGCGGCGCAGGCCGGCGGCAAGCTGACCGCCAGCGCGCAAGGCGCGTTGCAGGCGGCGGGACGCCTGCTGGCGGGGGGCTCGCAATCGCTGGCTGCGGGCGACAGACTCACGGTTGACGGCACGGTCGTCGCTTTGCAAGACGACCTGTCGCTCACCGCGCAGCGCGGCGATATCGCGCTGGGCGCGGCCTCGCACCTGCAGGCGGCAGGCACGTTGACGGCGCAAGCGGCAGGCGCGTTGACCGCGCTCGGCTGGGCTGCCGCCGAACAAGGCATGACGTTGCAGGCGGGCACGGACGCCACGCTGGGCGGCATCACCGCCACGCAGGCTGGCAACCTTGTCGTCAGCGCCGCAGGCAAACTCGCCGTCACGGCGGACAGCCGCCTGCAGGCCGGCGCGGCGCTGGATCTGAGCGCGGGCGGCGCGCTGCTTAACGCGGGTATTGCTTCGGCGGACACGCATGCCAAGCTATGGGCCGGATCCGCGCTGGACAACGCCGGCTCGGTGTTGGCAGGCGAGGACCTGATCGCCACCGCCTCGGGCTCACTTTCCAACGCGGGCCGGTTCGTGGCCGGGGTGGGCGCCGATGGCGCGCTCAACCGGTCGGGCAGCATCACGCTGACTGCGGACGCCATCGTTCATGGTGGCACCAGCCTTGCCGGCACGGATCTGAGCCTGTCCGCGGGTGGATTGAATCTGGCGGACGGCAAGCTGTCCGCGATAGGGAAGGTCGCCCTGTCGACGCCGGGCGACATGGACAGCCGCAACGCCGTTGTGCAAAGCGGGGTCTTGGACATCACCGCCGCCACGCTGCACAACCAGCGCGGCCAACTCACGTCGACGGGCGACGCCGCGATCAATCTGAGCGCGGCGTTGAACAACACTGACGGGGTTATCGTCGCCGCGGGCGACGCGCGCATCCAGACCGCAGGTGTCGTCAACCGCGAGGGCACGCTCGCCGCCCATGACCTTGCCGTCACCGCCACCGGCGCGGTGGACAACCGGGGCGGCCTGATCCAGGCCGACAACACGCTGGCCCTGAACGCGGCCAGCCTCGACAACCGCGGCCCAGGCGCCGCCGGTCTTGGCAACCGCAGCATCCCGGACGCCGTCAGGCCGCCGACAGGCGTGCTCGGCAAGGTGGTCTCCCTCATGGCGGACCGCATCGACAACCGGTCGGGGGATATCCGGGCCGTTGAAGCCCTGAGCCTGACCTCCTCCCACTTGGACAACACCGGCGGCCAGATCGCCTCCCTGGGCGATTCGCGCATCGTCGCCGACACGCTCAGGAACTCCCGTGGCCAGCTGCACGCGAACCGGACCCTGACTGTCATCGTGCAAGCGCTGCAAGGAGTCGGATCGCTGCAATCCGCGGGCGACCTGGGGTTGCAACACGCGGGCTCCCTGGACCAGGACGGGGATATCTCCAGTGGCCGCGACCTGATCCTCGTGATCGGCGGGGCCCTGGATAACCGCGCCCGCGTCAGTGCCGGCCGCGACTTGAGCATTACCGCGGATTCGCTGAACAACCAGGCATCGGGCGCTTTGCTGGCCACGGGCGTGAACACCATCGCGGTGGCGCAGGGCCTGACCAACGCCGGCCTCATCGACGGCGGCTCGACCCGCATCACCGCAGGCCACGTCGACAATACCGGCCGCATCTACGGCGATGCCGTGTCGATCCAGGCGGGCGCGCTGGTCAACGGCGCGGATGGGGGTGGCAGCGGCGGGGCGGTCATCGCCTCGCGTGCCGACCTGGACCTGGGGGTGGCGTCGTTGGTCAACCGCGACCATGCGCTGATCCACGCGGATGCCGACCTGCGTATCGGCGGTGCGCTGGATGGCAGCGGCCACGCCATCGGCCAGGCCGCCTCGCTTGTGAACGCCTCCGCCACCCTCGAGGCGGCCGGCAATGCCGACATTTCGGCCGCGTCCCTCCGCAACCAGAACGACCGCTACGCCAGCGTAACGGTGCAGGTGTCCAGCACGCCCAAGGTGTACTTCACCCCGGCCGGC